>NZ_JAMXQV010000012.1 GCF_024703995.1 Amycolatopsis iheyensis
GTCGGGCGACGCGACCACCGCAGCAACGTCTCGCGCTCCTCATCGCTCAACACCAACGGCGGCAGCTTCGGGCTCGGCATCACAGCATCCTAGACACTGGCCACGAAATTAAGACTCAGGACACTAGCACCTCGGCGCCGGTCTTCTCGCGGATCTCGGCCTCGTCGACACCCGGCGCGGTCTCGACCAGGCGGAGTCCCGCCGGCGTGACGTCGAGGACGCAGAGGTCGGTGATGATCCGGTCCACCACGCGAGCGCCGGTCAGCGGGAGGTCGCAGCGCTCGACGATCTTCGGGCGGCCGTCGCGCGCCACGTGATCGGTGATGACGACGACGCGCTTGGTGCCCGCGACCAGGTCCATCGCGCCACCCATGCCCTTGACCAGCGCGCCCGGCACCATCCAGTTGGCGAGGTCGCCGTTCGCGCCGACCTGCAGCGCGCCGAGCAGCGCGATGTCGATGTGCCCGCCGCGGATCATCGCGAACGACGTCGCGGAGTCGAAGAAGCTGCCGCCCGGGTTGATGGTGACGGTCTGCTTCCCCGCGTTGATCAGGTCGGCGTCCTCCTCGCCCTCGACCGGGAACGGGCCCAGCCCGAGGATGCCGTTCTCGCTCTGCAGCGTCACGTTCACGCCGTCGGGCACGTGGTTGGCGACCAGGGTGGGGATCCCGATGCCGAGGTTGACGTAGTCGCCGTCGTGCAGTTCGCGGGCCGCGATCGCGGCCATCTCGTCGCGTGTCCAGCCCATGATCAGACCTCCGCCCTCGACCGCACGGTCAGCTTTTCGATGTCCTTGACCCGGTCGCGGGCACGCACCAGGCGGTTGACGAAGACCCCGGGCGTGACGACGCGGTCCGGGTCGAGCGGGGTGTCGGTGACGAACTCGGCCTCGGCGACGGTGACCCGGCCGCAGGTGGCGACCAGCGGGTTGAAGTTCCGCGCGGCGAACCGGTAGACGAGGTTCCCGGCCCGGTCCGCGGTGTGGGCGTGCACGAGGGCGACGTCGGCGACGATGCCGCGTTCCTGCACGTAGGTGACACCGTCGAAGTCGGCGTGCGGCTTGCCCTCGGCGACCGGGGTGCCGACCCCGGTCCGGGTGTAGAAGGCCGGGATCCCGGCGCCGCCGGCCCGCAGCCGTTCGGCGAGCGTGCCCTGCGGCGCGAACTCGACCTCGATCTCACCGTCGAGGTACTGCTGCGCGAACAGCTTGTTCTCCCCGACGTAGGACGCGACGACCTTCCGGACCTGCCGGTTCTCGAGCAGCAGGCCCAGGCCCTTCCCGTCGACGCCCATGTTGTTGGACACGACGGTCAGCTCCCGCACCCCGGCATCCCGGACGGCTTCGATCAGGTCATGGGGGTTGCCGGACAACCCGAACCCCCCGACGGCGATGGTGATGCCGTCGCGGAGCACGTCCGACAGTGCTTCGGCTGCGCTGCTGTGCACGCTCGCTTCTCCCTGTCCATTGAGTGACTGGCTCTTCTTTTATCCTTTCCGCAGCTCAGGCCCTATCTTTCGCTCACTCGCCGGACTTCTCGACTCAGTGCGTTCACTCAGTGGACGTATGCTGTGCGGGTGAGCACCCCGCCCGTGACGATCACCGGCCGCATCGCCGCGCTGCTGCGCGCGCTGTCGGCCCACCAGGCGGGCGGCGCGACGACGTCGGCACTGGCCCGCGACACGGGCCTCGCCCGCCCGACGGCGCACCGCCTCCTGGCCGCACTGGCTTCGGAGGGTTACGTGGACCGCGACCAGCGGGACGGCCAGTGGTACCTCGGACCGGAGCTGTACCTGCTGGGCGAGGTGGCGGCGCAGCGGTACGACGTCACGCACCACGCCCGTTCGAGCGTCCACCGGCTCGCTGTCGCTACTGGGGAGAGCGCGTTCTTCTCCGCTCGGCGGGGTTCGGAGACGGTTTGCTTGATTCGCGAGGACGGGGCTTTTCCCATTCGGTCGTTCGTTCTCTACGAGGGGGCTCGGTTTCCGCTCGGGGTTGTTTCGGCTGGGCTTGTCATTTTGGCCATGCTTCCCGATCGGGAGGTCGATGCCTATCTTTCTCGGGTTGATCTCTCCTCTTCTTTTGGTGATGCTCATTCTGTTTCTTCGGTTCGTGCTCGGATCGCGCTTACTCGGCGGGATGGTTACTCCGTCAATCCTGGGCTTGTTGTCGAGGGTTCCTGGGGGATGGCTGCTGCTGTTTTCAATCGTTCTGGGGAGCCTGCTTGGGCTCTTACTCTTACTGGGGTTGAGTCTCGGTTTCGGGAGGAGCGGCGGGTTGAGCTTGGGGCTTTGCTTCTTCGGGAAGCTCATGGTTTAACTCGAGTTCTTCAGGGTTGATTTTACTGATACGGCTTCGCCGTGGCGTGGGAAATCGGCGCCCTGTGGTCTATTCCTGGTGTGGCTGGTAGCGCCGATTCCCCACGCAACGAATCTCTCCCCTGCCTTGCTGCTGTGGCTGGTGTTCTGTGGTCCGGACAGTTCGTTAACCTGCCACCCCTTCGTGTGATGAACTGGTGTTCGAACCCCGGTAATCTTGGGGTGTGGACAGAAACTTCGCCTGGCAAGCCGATGCGGTCGCCCTCGCCGACCGGATCAGCACCCTGCTGGGCGTCGTGCGGACCGCCGAAGCCGAACTTGGGTCGCTGCTCGTGGAAATCGAATCCCGCGGCGTCCTGGAACTCTTCGGCTACCGCTCCGTTCCCCACCTGCTGGCACAACTGGCCGACATCCCCAAATCAGCCGCCGAGAAGCTCCTCAAGCGGGCCCGGACCATCAATTCCTCCCGCGCCCTGGACGGTACCCCGATCCCGGCGATCGCGTCCGCCACCGGCTCGGTTGCCGCGTCTGGCTCGCTGAGCAACCCGATGATCGACACGATCGTCGAGACACTGACCCAGATCCCACCGGAGCATCGCGAGGAAGCCGAGCAGAGCCTGCTCAGCTACGCCGACGACGCCGGGCACAAGCAGGTCGCGGCCCTGGGCGCGCGGATCGTGGCCCACCTCGACCCCGACGGCACCGCACCCGAAGAGACCGAACCCGCCACCCCCCAGCGCGAACTCTCCCTCCGCCGCAAGAAGACCGGCATCTGGGAACTCACCGGTCACTTCGACGATGAGACCGGCACCCGGGCCAGCGCGCTGCTGGACTCGCTGGCCCAGCGGCGCGGCTCAGAGGACCACCGGTCCCCAGCCGAGCGCTACGGCGATGCGTTCTCCGACGCCATCGACCTCGCGTTGAACACCCCCGACCTGCCCACCCAGGCCGGCGAGCGAGCCCACGTGATGGTCACCATCCCGCTGGAGAACCTGACCTCCGGCCTCGGCACGGCCCTGCTGGGTGACACCGGCACCATGAGCGCAGCCGAGGCCCGCATCCACGCCTGCGACTGCAAACTCATCCCCGCCGTCCTGGACAGCGCCAGCGCCCCACTGGACCTGGGCCGCGCCCGTCGCTTGATCCCCACCCACATCCGCAACGCCCTCTACCTGCGTGACCGCGGCTGCGCCTTCCCAGGCTGCCATCGCCCACCGCGGCATTGCCAGGGGCACCACATCCGGCACTGGGCCGACGGCGGCCCCACCGACCTGAACAACCTGGCGTTGATGTGCGCCCACCACCACCGACTGCTGCACCGCTCCGGCTGGGAGGTCCGCATCGCCCCCGACGGGCTCCCGGAGTTCTTACCGCCGGTCTGGCTGGACAAACGCCGACAACCCCGGCGCAACAACCTCCACCAACCCATACCCACCGCAGCCTGACAACCGAACATGGGACAGGCCCGCAGCCAACCGGCTACGGGCCCACACCCATGCCCAAATCAACACGCGTAGCCCGCCCACGCCCATCGCAAGATCGCACCACCGCTCACTCGCAAGAACGCCACCCGGCACCCGGCACCCGGCACCCGGCACCCGGCACCTAACCACCACACCGGGCCACGCCACCAAACCAGCGCCCACTCGACCGCAGCGCCCGCCAGCCAGCGCACCGGGCCGCACCCCATCTCTGCACCACCCGCATCAGCAGCCAACTACAACGCCCACCACACCAGGCCACACCTCAACCCGGCGCCCACCCACACCAACAACCAACTCCAACACCCACCACGCCAAGCCACACCACTAACCCAGCGCCCACCAACCACCACACCGGGCCGCACCCCATCTCGCCGCCCACCCACACCAACAACCAACTCCAACACCCACCACACCAGGCCACACCACAACCCAGCGCCCACCCAACCCCAGCACCCGCCAACCACCACACCGAGCCGCAACCCAACCCGGCCCCCACCCGCACCAACAACCACCCAACCACCGCACCAAGGCGCACCGCCCGATCAGCACCCACCGCAACAACCCGCGCTAAGCCACCACAGCCCCCGGCCGCACCAAGTCACCACCGCAAAACTCTGCGCCCCAACAAATCAACCCCAGCAGGGCGAGCGGCGCACACCCACACCGCCCGCCCAGCAACAAAAACCAGCCTCAGCTCACCGCGACAGTCGCCAGCGCAGGATCCTGACCGGCGTCCATCGTGCACGGCAGCTCGAACGTCCCCAGCCCCGTCGGTGTCCCGTCAGCCTGCTTCGGCGTCACCTCGCCCGTGAACGTGCTACCCACCCCGAACGCCACCGTGCCCGGGTTCTTCACCGTCAGGCCCGGGATCGGGCCGGTGATGGCCAGCGCCATCGGGCCGGTTGCCGGCACCGGGGTCGATGGGAAGCCCAGGCCGTTCAACGTCACGCCGAGCTCCGTTCCGTTGTAGTCGACGTCCACGTTGGCCGCGGCTGTTCCCTCCACCGTTGCCGCTCCGATCAGCTGCAGGGCCGTGATCACGTCGCCCGTCAACGATACGTTCACCGCGAAATCGCTTACCGTGATCGGTGTGCCCGCCGGTACCGATTCCGGAAATCCCGCCACCACCGTCGCCGCGACCTGGTGGGCGCCGATCAACGGGAATTCGCAGGTGAACGTGAGGTCCTTCGTGACCGACGCGGCCGCCGGTGCCGCGCCAGCCACGGAAAACGCCGCGAACACTGTCAAGAGAGCGAGAATGCGCATGTTCTGCCTCCAGAAAGAAGGGGAGAACAAAACTTCACGACCCCGCCGACAATGCGACAATATCCACCACGAAGAATTGTGACAAACGTCAGTGCGGCCCGGAGAAAAGCACTCAGGGCTGGTCGACGAACCGCGTCAGCAAGTCGTGCAGCTGCCGCCGCTCCGGCTCCGCCAGCACCTCCAGCAAGCCCGTCATCGCGCCGCTGAACAACTCGCCCGCCTCCGTCAGGCGCTGCTCGCCCGCGTCGGTCAGGACGATTTCGTACGCCCGGCGGTCCTCCGGAGCTCGGCGGCGGTTCACCAAACCTCTGCGCTCCAGGTCGTCGACGATGCGGACCAGGGTGGATTTGTCGATACCGAGCGTCGCGCCCAGCTCGCGCTGGCTGCGGACGCCGCCCGAGCGGACCGTCGACAGCACCGCCGCGTGGGACAGCTCCAGGCCCGTGGGGCGGGCCGCCTGGTTGGCCCGGCCGCGGGCCAGCTGGTGGGCGCGGTAGAGCAGAAAGCCGAGTGCCGACGGTTCGACCGGTTGAGCCTCCATGGACCTGACGCTACCATCAGAGACAGTCTCATCTGAGATGATCTCATAGGGGGTACATCATGCGTGTCCTGATCAGCGGCGCCGGCCTCGCCGGCCCGTGCCTCGCCCACGGCCTGCGCCGGCACGGCGTCGACGTCGAGCTCTTCGAACGAGACCCGGCCGTCGACGCCCGCGCGCAGGGCTACCGGATCCACATCAGCGGGGACGGTGCCGCGGCGTTGCGTGACTGGCTGCCCGCCGAGGCCTACGACCAGGCCGTCGCCACCTCCTGCGTGACGAGCCGCGGCGTGGCCACCGGTGGGCCCGACCTCGCCGGGTTCACCGAAATCGAGCTGCCGCCGGGTGCCGCCGGCCTCACCGTCGACCGCCTCACGCTCCGCCGGATCATGCTGCGCGACCTGGGTGACATCACCCGGTTCGGTGCCGGGTTCGACCGCTACGAGCTGCTCGACGACGGGACCGTCCGGGTCCACCTCACCGACGGCTCCACCGCCGAGGGCGACCTCCTCGTCGCGACCGACGGGGTCGGCTCCGGGGTGCGGCGTCAGCTGCTGCCGGACTTCTCGATGCGCGTCCAGGACAGCCGGCTGATCTACGGCCGCACCCCGCTGACCGAACAGGCCCGCGACCTCACGCCCGCGCCCGCGCTGGGCGGCTTCCTCGGCTTGGGCGGGCCGGACGGCCGCGGCCTCGCGCTGGCCGCCCAGCTGTTCCGGCGCGACCCCGCGGAGTTCGGGCTGCCGGCCGCCGAGGACTACGTGATGTGGGCCGTCACGGCGTCGGCGAGCACCTACGGGCCCGCGTTCTTCGAGCTCAACGGCCCGGACCTGCAGGAGCTGGCCGCGAAGACGCTGGCCGACTGGCATCCCTCGGTGAGCGCGTTGATCGGGCTCGGCGACCCCGCCTACGCCGTGCCCGCGACCATCGCCGTCTCCGAACGTCCTGAGCTGTGGGCACCCGCGCCGGTCACCCTCGTCGGGGACGCCGCGCACCCGATGCCGCCGGCCGGGATCAGCGCCGGGGTCGCGATCCACGAAGCGGGCCGGCTCGCCGCGCGGCTCGTCTCGGGCGCGCCCCTGCTCGACGCGGTGCGGTCCTACGAACGGGAAATGCTCGAGCACGGGTTCGCCGCGGCCGCCGTCGCCGCCCGGAACTTCAGCCGCTGAAATGTCAGGACGGGGGCCGCCGCCGGAGCCAGTCGCGGGCGGCGTCCACCGTCCGGTGCAGCTGGACGACCTCGTCCAGTCGCGTGAGCCGCAGGACACGCAGCACCGAGTGCCGGTCGGCGA
This sequence comes from Amycolatopsis iheyensis, assembly GCF_024703995.1. GTDB lineage: Bacteria > Actinomycetota > Actinomycetes > Mycobacteriales > Pseudonocardiaceae > Amycolatopsis > Amycolatopsis iheyensis. The sequence continues at coordinate 6,897 of NZ_JAMXQV010000012.1, forward strand.
CCACCGCGAACGGCACGTCGCCGGTCTCCGCCACCGCGGCGAGCTCGGCCAGCACCTGCAGGCCCGCCGAACCGCAGAACGCGATCCCGCCCAGGTCGACGATGAGCGCGCCCGGCCGGTCGGCCAGCACCGCCCGGCTGCGGCCGCGCAACGTCGGCGCGCTGCCGAGGTCGAGATCACCCTCGGCCACCACGACGACGGCTTCGGGCACGGAGTGCACCCGCACCCGCAACGTCGGCTCGTCGGTCACGACCCCCTCCTTCCGCCCGTGCCGACCCTAAGTCGGCTGCATCGTTCTGTCATCGATTCCGGATCATCAATTCGGCTGAGCGACCTGCGGCGCGCCGGTCCACCGGGGTCCGGCATCCTGGGGACCGGTGTCCAGGGACGAGGGGACGACAATGGGTGCTTCACCCGAGGTGACCGTGCCGGCGAGCGTCGACAGCCCGGTGCCGCCGAAGCCACCGGCCACCGGCCTGGCGCGCTGGCTGCTGGAGCACCGGGTGGCGCCGGTCGGCCGCCAGGGCGGTGAGGACCACGGCACGCCGCAGGCCTGGTGGAAGGTCATGTGCCTGACCGGCGTCGACTACTTCTCCACGCTGTCCTACCTGCCCGGGATCGCCGCGCTCGCCGCCGGGGCGCTCTCGCCCTTGGCGACGCTGCTGATCGTCGCGCTGACGCTGCTCGGCATGCTGCCGATGTACCGCCGCGTCGCCCACGAAAGCCCGCACGGGCAGGGCTCGGTCGCGATGTTGGAGGACCTGCTGCCGTTCTGGCGCGGGAAGCTGTTCGTGCTGACGCTGCTCGGGTTCGTCGCGACGTCGTGGATCATCACGATCACGCTGTCGTCGGCGGACGCCACCGTGCACATGCTGGAGAACCCGTACCTGCCGGGCTTCCTGCACGGCCACGCCGTGCTCATCACCGTCGTGCTGCTGCTGATCCTCGGCGGGGTGTTCCTGCTGGGCTTCAGCGAGGCGGTCGGCGTCGCCATCCCGCTCGTCGCGGTCTTCCTGCTGCTCAACGCCATCGTCACGGTCGTCAGCGTCGTCGACCTGCTCGGCGACTCCGCCGACCTCTCCCGCTGGACCGACGCGCTGACCTCGGGCGGCGGCGGGTTCACCGGCGTCATCGGGCCGGCGATCATCGCGTTCCCGCTGCTGGTGCTGGGCCTGTCCGGGTTCGAAACCGGGGTCAGCATGATGCCGCTGGTCGCCGCGAAGGGGAAGACGCCGGAAGAGAAGCTCGAGTCGCGGATCCGCAACACGCGCAAGCTGCTGACCGCGGCCGCGCTGATCATGTCGGTGTTCCTGATCGCGACCAGCTTCATCACGACCGTGCTGATCCCGGCCGACGCGTTCAAGGACGGCGGCGAGGCCAACGGCCGCGCGATGGCCTACCTCGCCCACCACGAGCTGGGCGAGATCTTCGGCACCGCCTACGACATCTCCAGCGTTCTGATCCTGTGGTTCGCGGGTGCGTCGGCAATGGCCGGGCTGATCAACATCGTCCCGCGGTACCTGCCCTCCTACGGCATGGCGCCGGAGTGGGGCCGCGCGGTGCGGCCGGTGGTGATCGTCTACACGGTGATCAGCATCCTCATCACCGTCGCGTTCGGCGCCGACGTCAACGCGCAGGCCGGGGCCTACGCCACCGGCATCCTGGCGATGATGGTGTCGGGCGCGGTCGCGGTGAGCATCTCGGCACTCCGGCGGCGGCAGCGCGGGGCCGCGATCGGGTTCAGCGTCCTGACCCTGGTGCTGCTGTACGCGCTCGTCGAGAACGTCATCGAAAAGCCCGACGGCATCGCCATTTCCGCGTTGTTCATCCTGGGGATCATCGTCGTCTCCCTGGTTTCGCGGGTCTCGCGTACGACGGAGCTACGGGCCGAACACATCGAGTTCGACGAGACGGCGCGCGGGTTCATCACCGACTCCCTGGCCCACGACGGCAACCTGCACATCATCGCCAACCGGCGCCAGGGTGGCGACGAAGCCGAGTACTCGGCCAAGGAAGCCGAACAGCGCTCGATGAACCCGGTCCCCGGCGCCGCCGACGTGCTCTTCCTCGAGATCGACGTGGTGGACCCGTCGGAGTTCAGCAACGTCCTCGAGGTCCGCGGCGTCGACATCGACGGCTACCGGATCCTCCGCGCGAACAGCCCGGCGGCGCCGAACGCGATCGCGGCGATCCTGCTGGCCCTGCGCGACGTGACGGGGGTCCGGCCGCAGTGCCACTTCGAGTGGGCGGAAGGAAACCCGCTCGGGCACCTGTTCCGGTACCTGATCCTCGGCCGCGGCGACACGGCGCCGGTGGTCCGCGAGATCATCCGCAGCGCGGAGAAGGACCCCGAGCGCCGGCCGGGCATCCACGTCGGCGGCTGAGGCGCGGAGTTCACCCGGAACCCGCACGCGGTCCACCCCGGCGGGGTAGCTTGCCTCGCGTGAAGACGAGGATGCCGCTCGCCCTGGCCCTGTCCGCCGCGCTCACCTTCGCGCTGAGCACCCCCGCGTCGGCCGCGGGTGACGTGCTCGCGCCGGGGCTGACCGTCACCACCGTGGTCACCGGCGAAGGCACCGGCCACAGCTTCTGGACCGTGACGGTGCAGGTGCCCGGCGGGGCGAGCCCCGACCCGGACGCGCCGCCGGCCGCGCTCGGCACCCGCGAGCACGCGGACGCGCTGGTGACCGCGTTGCGCGGCAAGGGTTTCGCCGCACGCGCCGAGGAAGTCGGCTGGCCCGCCTTCGCCGACACCCCGCGGGGTGCGCTGGGCTGGCGGGTCCGGGTCGGCGCCTTCGCCGACCGGGCGCGGGCCGCCGCCACCGCGAGCGCCATGGCCGCGAACGGCTTCGCCGGCGCCGCCGAGTGGACCGGCCAGGACGGTCCCGAGGCACAAGGCCCGCAGCGGATGCGGGTCGCCGTGGTCGATCCGCGGTCGTTCCACGGCAAGGTCGTCGCCTCGCACGGCGAGTCCGTGTCGGGCCGGCGCACCACCTCCGCGCTGGCGGCCGGGGCGCTGCTCGGCACCAACGGCGGCTTCTTCGTCATCGACCCGCGCGACGGCATCCCCGGCGAACCCGCCGGCGTCGGCGTCTACCAAGGCCGCCTGCAGAGCGAGGCCACCGCCGGCCGGCCCGCGCTGCTCCTGGACGACGGCGACCACGCGTCCATCGGCGTGCCGCGGACCGTGGTCACCGTCGGCGGCCGCGAAGTCAACGGCGTCAACCGCAAGCCCGGCCTGATCCGCAACTGCGGCGAGCCCGGCGACGTCCCGACCGACCGGCCGCTGCACGACACCACCTGCACCCACCCGGACGAGCTCGTGCTGTTCACGCCCCAGCTCGGCACGCCGACCCCGGCGGGCGACGGCGTCGAAGCTGTTCTGGACACCCACGACGTCGTCACGGCGGTGCGGCCCGCCGGCGGCGAGGTGCCCGCGGGCGGGCACACCGTCCAGGGCATCGGCGCGGCGGCGACCTGGCTGACCGGGCACGCACGGCCGGGCGTGAAACTCAGCGTCGGCACGCGGATCGTCGACGGCCACCGCACGATCCACCCGGCCGGCGTGGTCAACGGCGGCCCGTGGCTGGTCCGCGACGGCCGGGTCGCGGTCGACGCCGCGGCCGACGGTGTCGTGCACCCGGGCGACCCGTCGTTCGTCTACGGCTGGGGCGTCAAGCGCAACCCGCGCACGATGGTCGGCCTCGACCGCCGCGGCCGGCTGCTGATCGTCACCGCCGACGGGCGCCAGCCCGGCTTCGCCGAAGGGCTTTCGCTGGTCGAGGGCGCGCAGCTGATGGCGAAGCTCGGCGCGGTGACCGCGATCAACCTCGACGGCGGCGGCTCGACGGCGATGGCGATCGGCGGCAAGCTGGTCAGCTCCCCGTCGGACGCGACCGGCGAACGCCCGGTCGGCGACGCCCTGCTGGTGGTCCGATAGCCGTCAGGAAGCCGGGACGAGCAGGGCCGCGCACAGGGTGTCGACCAGCCCGCGCGGCACGCTCGCGCCGGTGAGGGCGCAGTAGACGATCGGGCCGGTGAGCGCGTCGAGCGTCGCGTCCGGGCCGAGCCGCGGTGAGATCTCGCCCGCGTCGGTCGCGCGGGCGAGCAGGTCGCGCTCGAGGGCGCGGCGGGGGCCGAGGTAGCGCTGGTGGAAGCGCTCGGCCGTGCCGGGGCTGTGCTGTGCTTCGGCGATGAGCGCGAGCAGGACCTGGCCCACCGGGTCGCGGGTGACGAACCGGGCGAACGCGCGCAGGTAGCCGCGGATCCCCTCGGCCGTCGGCTTGTCCGGCACGGGCAGGCGCTTTTCCGTGTCCTCGATGAGCGTGTCGAGGAGGATCTCGACCTTCGAGGGCCACCAGCGGTAGATCGTCTGCTTGGCCACGCCCGCGCGCCGCGCGATCGCCTCGATGGTCAGCGCGCCGAACCCGTGCTCGACGAGCAGGTCGTCGGCGGCGTGCAGGACCGCGAGCCGGGCGGCCTCGTCACGGCGGCTGCCGGAGTGCGCCCGGCGGGGCTGGGGGTTCGCGGCGGCCATGCGGAGCACGATACCCGCCGGCCGGGACGCGGCCGTGTTATTGTCTGGACGCAACGTCTCGTCTAGACAAATTCCGCACCGTCAAGGAGTCACCGTGTCGCACCGCAGAGCTCTCGTCATCGGCGCCTCGCGCGGGCTGGGCCTCGTCCTCGCCGGCGAGCTCGCCCACCGCGGCTGGGAGGTCATCGCCACCACGCGCCGGGAAAGCGCCGAGCTGAACGCCCTCCCGCTGGCCGTCGAGCCGCTGGAACTGACCAGCCCCGAGCAGCTCGCCGTCCTGCGCGAGCGCCTCGAGGGCCGCCCGCTCGACCTGCTCTTCGTCAACGCCGCGATCGACCGCGGGAACCTCGCCATCGACGAAGTGCCGGAGGCGATGTTCACCGAGGTCATGATCACCAACGCGCTGAGCCCGCTGCGGGCCCTCGAAGCGCTGCGCGACCTGGTCGCGCCCGGCGGCACCGTCGCGGTCATGTCGTCGGAGCAGGGCAGCGTCTCCCGCAACACCGAGCCCGGGTACGAGCTCTACAAGGCCAGCAAGGCCGCGCTCAACCAGCTGATGCGCAGCTACGCCACCCGGCACGCCGCCGACGGGCGGACCAAGCTGCTCATCGACCCCGGCCACAACCGGACGCGGCTCGGCGGCCCGGACGCGCCCCTCGACCCCCGGGAGAGCATCCCCGCCGTGGTCGACGTGCTCGAAGCGCAGGCCGGCACCCCGGGCCTGCGGTTCCTGGACCGCCACGGCGACGTCGTCCCTTGGTGACCGCCCACCTGAGCCGCACCCGGCACCTGCCCCCATCCGTCCACAGTGGATGACCTCACCCGAGTTCGGTGAGCAGCGCCCGGATCGCCGGGCTCGTGTCCGCGCTCCGCCGCCACGCCGCGTGCACCTCCCGCTTGGGCGGCCGCCGCAGCGGGCGGGCGATCAGGTGCTCGCCCAGTGGTGGCCGGGCCAGGCGCGGGATCAGCGCGAGCACCTCGCCGGATGCCACCAGCGACAGCTGCGACGCGAAGTCGTCGACCAGGTGGCGGACGTCCGGCTCGGCCGGGGCTTCCGCGAACAGGCGGCGGAACCATTGGTGGCACACCGTTCCCGGCGGGCTGGTCACCCACGCGTGCCCGGCGAGGTCGGCGCGGCCGAGTGGTGCGGTGGCCGCCGCGAGCGGGTGCGTCCGGCTCAGCACGACGTCGCCGACGTCGGTGTGCACGAGCCGCTGCGTCAGTGACGGCGGCTGGGCGGCCGGCAGCCCGTCGGCGTCGTGGACCAGGGCGAGGTCGGCCGTGCCCGCGTCGACACTGTGCAGTGCCTGGTCCGGGTCCTGCTCGGTGATGTGGACGCGCAGGTCCGGGCAGCGCGCCGACAGTCTCCGCAGCACCGGGGCGAGCAGCCCCCGGATGGCGGTCGAGAACGCCACCACCCGCAGCGTCCCGCGTGGCGCACCTTCCGAAACCGACTGGCCCGCTTCCGCGCAGCGTTCGAGCGCCTGGAACACCGCCGGCGCCGAGTCGGCGATGGCCTGCCCGGCCGGGGTGAGCACGACCCCGCGGCCGGCCGGCGCCAGCACCGGCACCCCGACCTGGCGTTCGAGCCGCTTGATCTGCTGCGAGACCGCGGAAGCCGTGTAGCCGAGCTCTTCCGCCGCCCGCGCCAGCGTCCCCAGCGCCGCCACCGAACGCAACGCCCGCAGCGCACCGACTTCAATCATGAAGCAAGGCTACGCATTATCGGAAAAAAAGCATCGCTGGACCGCCGTAGTCGAATCGCGCCAAGGTCGACGCATGACCGAATTCGGCGCGAACCTCGTCGCGATGGTGACCCCCATGGAGCCCGGCGGCGCACTCAGCGAACCCGGGCTCGCGAACCTCGTCGACCACCTGCTGGCCACCGGGTGCGACGGCCTGGTCGTCGGCGGCACGACCGGCGAGTCCCCCACCCTGACCGAATCCGAAGCCGCCGGGCTGGTCGGCAGCGTGGTGACCCGGGTCGCCGGCCGGGCGCGGGTGATCGCCGGCGTCGGCACCTACGACACGGCCGCGAGCGTCCGGCGCGCCCGCGAAGCCGAGGCGGCCGGCGCGGACGGGCTGCTGGTGGTCTGCCCCTACTACTCGCGGCCGACGCAGGCCGGGGTGATCGCCCACTGCGTGGCGGTCGCCGACGCGACCGAGCTGCCGGTGATGCTCTACGACGTCCCCGCGCGGGCGGGCCTCGCGATGACGCCGGAGACCCTGGCCGAGCTGGCCGGCCACCCCCGGATCCGGGCGGTCAAGGACGCCAAGGGCGACCTGTTCGAGGCGATGACGGTCATGGCCGGCACGTCGCTGGCGTACTACTGCGGCATCGACGAGCTGAACCTGCCCTACCTCGCTTGCGGCGCGGCGGGCCTGGTCAGCGTGGTGGCGAACGTGGCGGCGGACCGCACGGCGGCCCTGATCGGCGCCGTCCGCCGCGGCGACCTCGAGACGGCGCGCGAGATCCAGACCGCGCTGCTGCCGCTGACGGAGTCGATCATGCGCTGCGGTCCCGGGACGACGGCGGCCAAGGCGGCGCTGGCCGAGCGCGGGATCATCCCGCACGCGGCGGTCCGGCTGCCGCTGATCGAGTCTGCTGCTTAGAACTTGCCCGATTTCGGGCAAGAGTTTGAAGTTCGCGACGTCCGCAGGGCATGATGGCCGGCGTGGAGGACACCGACATCGTCGAGCGCGTGGCCGCGTCCACCGGGTTGCCGCCCGGGGTCGCCGCCCGCGTCGTCGACGACGTCCTGGCCTTCTACCGGACACCCACCGAGCAGTACGTGCGCCGCAGGCACGCCGAGCTGCAGGCCGAAGGCCGGAAGAACCCGGAAATCTTCCCGCTGATCGCCGGCGAGCTCCGGGGGCGGCTCGTCGCCGCGCCCGACCTGTCGCAGCGCCAGCTGCGCCGCATCGTCTACGGCTGAGACCCAGCCCCCAGCAGAAGAGGTTCGCCATGTGCGGGATCGTCGGCTACATCGGCGGCCAGAACGCCGCCCCCATCCTGATCGAGGGCCTGACCCGGCTCGAGTACCGCGGCTACGACTCCGCGGGCATCGCCGTCCTCGGCCCCAAGGACACCGTGCAGGTCCACCGCGTCGTCGGCCGGGTCCGCAACCTCGCCGCCGCGCTGCCCAAGCGCCTGACCGGCAAGGTCGGCATCGGCCACACGCGCTGGGCCACGCACGGGCCCGCGTCGGAGGCCAACGCCCACCCGCACACCTCCGAAGACGGCCGGATCTCCGTCGTGCACAACGGGATCATCGACAACGCCGACGCCCTGCGCGCCCAGCTCGCCGACGCCGGGGTCACCCTCACCTCCGAGACCGACACCGAGGTCCTCGCCCACCTGATCGCGCGGTCGGGCGCCGCCACCCTGGAAGACGCGGTCGTCGAGGCGGTCTCGCGGATCACCGGCACGTACGCGATCGCCGTCACCGACGCCGCGTACCCGGACCGGCTGGTGATCGCGCGCAACGGCTCGCCGCTGATCATCGGCGTCGGCGAGCGGGAGATGTTCGTCGCCAGCGACCTCGCCGCGCTCGTCCGGCACACCTCGCAGGTCGCGCACCTCGACGACGGCGAGTTCGCGACCGTCTTCGCCACCGGCTACCGCACCTTCACCGTCGACGAGAGCGACACGACCAAGCCGGCCACCGAGATCGACATCGCCGCTGAAGACCTCGACCTCGGCGGGTTCCCGCACTACATGGCCAAGGAGATCCAGGAGCAGCCCGAGTCCGTGGAACGGATGATCCGCGGCCGGCTCGACGACCGGTTCGGCGTCGCGCGCCTCGACGGGCTCAACCTGACGCCCCGGGAGCTGCGCGGGTTCAGCCGCGTGAAGATCCTCGGCTGCGGTTCGGCGTACTACGTCGGCCAGATCGGCGCGACGATGATCGAGGAGCTCGCCCGGATCCCGGCCGACGCCGAAGCCGCGTCGGAGTTCCGCTACCGCAACCCGATCATCGAGGCGGACACGCTCTACATCGCGGTCAGCCAGTCCGGCGAGACGATCGACACCGCGTTCGCCGTCGAGGAGATCAAGCGCAAGGGCGGCCGGGTCGTGGGCCTGGTCAACGTCGTCGGCTCGACCATCGCCCGCGCCTGCGACGGCGGCGTCTACCTGCACGCCGGCCCGGAGATCGCGGTCGCCTCGACCAAGGCGCTGACCAACATGGCCGTCGGCTTCGCGCTGATCGCGCTGTCGCTCGGCCGCGTCCGCGACCTGTCCAATGCGGACGGTCAGCGGATCATCGACGCGATCCGCGCCCTGCCGGGCCAGATCAAGGCCGTCCTGGACGACGAGCCCGCGATCGCCGAGCATGCGAAGGCCGCGGCCACCGCGAAGAGCCTGTTCTTCATCGGCCGCGTCCGCGGGTTCCCGGTCGCCAGGGAAGGCGCGCAGAAGTTCAAGGAGATCTCCTACCGCCACGCGGAGGCCTACCAGACGTCCGAGCTGAAGCACGGCCCGCTGGCGCTGATCGACGACTCGCTCCCGACGGTGGCGATCGTACCGGCCGACGAGCTGGCCGACCGCAACCTCGCGGCGATGCAGCAGATCCGTGCCCGCGGCGGCGCGGTGCTGGCGGTGACGCACGAGAACGTCGACTTCGGCGAGCTCGACGTCCCGCGGATCGTGGTGCCGCGCACCGAACCGGAGCTCGACCCGATCCTGCTGACCATCCCGCTGCAGCTGCTCGCCTACCACGCCGCGCTGACGCTGGGCTACGACATCGACAAGCCGCGCAACCTGGCCAAGTCGGTCACCGTGGAGTGAACCCGGGCCTGCTTGGGCATGTTCCAGCCGAGCACCCCGGTCACGCGGCCGTCCTCGCGGTACTCGGCCACGAACCGGCCACCGGCCACTGAACCGTCCACAACGGACACTTCGGCGACGGCCGACAGCCGGCCGTACACGTGGATCCGCGCGTCGAACTGGTTCGTCCAGAAGTACGGCACCGGCGTGTACGGGCGGTCGTCGCCGAGGATGTTCCCCGCGACGGCGACCGCCTGCTCGGTCGCGTTGGTCCGGTTCTCCAGCCGCAGCAGGACGTCGAGGCCTTCGTGGTGCCAGCGGGCGACGTCGCCCGCCGCGTAGATCCCGTCGGCGGCGCGGCACCGCGAGTCGCACACGATGCCGTTGTCGCACAGGATCCCGCTGCCCGCCAGCCACTCGGTCGCGGGCGCGGCGCCGAACGCCACCACGACGACGTCGGCGGGCAGCACCTCGCCGGTCGCCAGGCCCGCTCCGGTCACCCGGCCGTCCGATGCGGACAGCCCGGTGACCGCCGCGCCCAGTCGCAAGTGGACACCGCGGGCGGTGTGCAGCTCGGCCAGCAACCCCGCGGCCAGTGGCCCGAACTGGTAGGCCAGCGGCGCGGGCTGCGGGCCGGCCAGCGTCACCGGCACGCCCAGGCCGCACACGGTGGCCGCGATCTCCGCGCCGAGGACGCCGTCCCCGACGACCACCACCCGCTTGCCCGGTGTCAGGTCCGCCCGCAGGGCCAGGGTGTCGTCGAGGGTTCGCAACACGTGGACGCCCTCGAGCCCCTCCTGGCCGGGCAGGGTGCGCGGCCGCAACCCGGTGGCCAGCACGACGGCGTCGGCGCTCAGCGTCCGGCCGCTCCGGGTCCGGACGGTCCGCGTGCGCGCGTCCAGCCGCGCCGCCGGGTCGCCGAGCACGAACTCGGCGTCCAAGGTGGCCAGGTGCTCCGGCGTGCGCAGGCTCGCCCGTTCGGGCGGCCAGTCGCCGGCGAGGACCTGTTTGGACAGTGGCGGCCGGTCGTACGGCCGGTGCGCCTCGGCGCCCAGCACGGTCACGTGCTCGGCGTAACCTTTGCGGCGCAACGCTTCCACCGTGGCGAGCCCGGCGGCGGACGCGCCGACGACCAGGACCGTCACGCGTCCTCGCTCACCGAGATCGCGACGCCCGGGCACACGCTGGCCGCCTCGCGGACGGTCGCGTGCAGCTCGGCGCCCGGCGTCTCGTCGAGCAGGACCACGATGCCGTCGTCGTCGCGCTGGTCGAACACGTCCGGCGCCAGCATCACGCAGGTGCCCGCGCCGCAGCACTTGCCTTCGTCGACGGTGACCTTCACGGTTGTTCTCCTTCGGTTCGGGGTGTCACGGGCGCGAGCCACAGCCCCACCAGTGCGTCGGTGAGGCCCGTGGCGGCTTCGCGCCAGCTGGCCCTAGGGGTGGCGCCGCCTTCGCCGAGCGCGCGTTCGCGCTCGGCCATCGTGTGGATCAGCAGCTGCCGGGTCATGGCGTTGCGTTCGGCGTGGACGTCGGGCGGCAGCTCGGGCAGGCACCGGGTCAGCCCGGCCACGGTCGCCGCGAGCGCGGGCGAGGCCAGCGTTTCCTCGGCGACGGCCGGCCGCAGCGACGGCTCGGTCATCACCTGGGCGGTGAACCGGGCGAACCAGCTGGGCGAGCCCGCCCGGGCCAGGTACTCGGTCGACGGGTGGACCAGGCAGCGGATCCAGTCCCGCAGGTCCACGCTGTCGCCGACGTCGGCCAGCATCCGCGCGCGCAGCCGCTCGACCGCCGCGGAATGCCGGCGCGCGATGGCCCGGACCAGGTCGGCGCGGGTGCCGAAGTGGTAGCCGACGGCGGTGTTGTTGCCCTGCCCGGCGGCCTCGCTGATCTGCCGGTTCGACACCGCGAGCACGCCGTGTTCGGCGTAGAGCCGTTCCGCCGCCGTGAGGATCGCCTCGCGCGTCGCGTACGCCCGGTCCACCGCGGTCACCACCGGACGGGCAGTTCCCGCAGTCCGCCGACGGCGAGCCCCTCGACGCGGCGCAGCTCGGCCGCCGGGACGGCGAGCTCCAGCGACGGCAGCTTGCGCAGCAGCACTTCCAGGACGACCTGCAGCTCGGTGCGGGCCAGCGGCTGCCCGAGGCACGCGTGCGCGCCGGCGCCGAAGGACAGGTGCGGGTTCGGGCTGCGGCCCAGGTCCATCTCGGCGGCGTTCTCGAACGCGCGTTCGTCGCGGTTGGCCGCGGCCATGCTGCACATCGCGGTGGTGCCGCCGGGCAGCACGGCGCCGCCGACCTCGAACTCGCCGGTGAAGTAGCGCATCATGCCGACACCCGCGTTCGCGTCCAGCCGCAGCGACTCCTCGACGGCGGTGCGCACCAGCGCCGGTTCGGCCAGCAGCCGCTCCCACCGGGTCCGGTCGGCGAGCAGCATCGCGACCATCTTGGCGATCATGTTCGCGGTGGTCTCGTGCCCGGCGATCAGCAGGCCGATGCCGGTGGCGGTGAGCATGGCGTCGGACCAGCCCTCGGGCAGCAGCGCGCTGAGGATGTCCTCGCCCGGGTCGGCGCGCTTTTCGGCGATGAGCCCGCCCATGTACCGGCCGAAGTCCTGCTGCGCGGCGTCGAACTCGGCCTGGGTGTAGCGGGTCATGCTGAGCATGACGTCGGACCAGTGGGCGAACCGGTCGCGGTCGGCGTCGGGCACGCCGAGCATGTCGCAGATGACCCAGACCGGGAGCGGGAAGGCGAGCCCGGCCTTGAGGTCGCCGGGCGCGCCCTTGGCGACCAGGTCGTCGATGAGCTGCTCGGCCATCGCGGCCATGCCGGGGCGCAGGGCGTTCATCCGCTTGGCGGTGAACCACTTGCCGAGCGTGCGGCGCCAGGTCAGGTGGCCCTCGCCGTGCTGCGGGAGGACGGTGGCCATCTCACTGTTGAACACCCCGCCGGACTCGGTGTCGGCGACGCGCGCGGCGTTGTCGGCGGGGGTGGGCCGGGTCCACCGCGGGTCGGAGAGCACGCTCTTGACGTCGGCGTAGCGCGTGATCAGGGCGGCTTCGTCCCCGCTGGCCAGCCGAACGTGCGCGACGGGGCACTTCTCCCGGAACTCGGCCCATTCCGCGGGCGGCTCGAGCGCGGTGTCGGCGGCGAACGGGAAGCGGGGCAGATCGGTGTGGCTTTGCGTCACGTCGGACTCCTCGTTGGTGAATGACCCCTACGACGAGCATGGCGACGAACCTTGATTACGTCAAGCGCTTGACTTAAATCTCGCTGACAAGAGAACGTCGCCGGCGCGCGCGGCGGTTATTCGCGCTCGACCTTGCGCAGGCCGGCCTCGGGCGTCCACCACTCCACGACCAGCAGGGTCGCCGCCGGGTTCAGGTGTGTGTGCACCACCTCGGCGACGTCCACGCGGAAGCGGTCACCCGCCTCGACCGCCCGACCGGAGATCTTCGCCTCTCCCGGCCACTTCGCCTCTTCGCCGTCGACCGGGTCGACCGTCGCGCTGTGCAGCGCCAGCCGCGGGTCGCGCTTCAGGTCCGCGCCCTTGCGCGCGTTCGGCATCGAGCCGAACGTCAGCTCGCCGTCGGCGAACTTCATTTCGATGCCCGAGATCCGGGGCGAGCCGTCGGCCCGCACCGTCGCCATCGTCTTGTGCCGGTGCGCGTCGAACAGCTCCTGCACGCGCCTCGCGAACTCCGGTTCCGCCGCTTCGAACTCACGCCACGCCGTCATGTGGTCATGATGGCAGCCACCGCGCGTGGACGCCGCCGGGTTTGCGGAACACGAGCCCGGACACCGCGGCCGGCTCCGCCAGGGTGATGCCCGGCAACCGGTCGAGCACCGTTTCGACGGCGATCCGCGTCTCCAGCCGGGCGAGGTCGGCGCCGAGGCAGAAGTGCGGGCCGTGCGCGAAGGCCAGCTGCTTGCGCAGGTTCGGGCGGCCCGGGTCGAACACGTCCGGGTCCTCGAACACCGCGGGGTCCCGGTTGGCGGCCGTGAGCGACACCGTGACCAGGTCGCCGCGGGCGATCGACGCACCCGCGAGCGCGACGTCGCGGGTCGCGTACCGGTCGACCACCGCCGCCGCGGGCTCCAGCCGCAGCGACTCCTCGATCGCCGCCGGGAGACGCGCGCGGTCCAGGTGCTCCAGGTGCGACAACAGGTTGGCGATCATGCCCTCGGTGGTCTCGATGCCGCCGAACATCAGCACCGCGGCGTTCGAGACCACCTCCGGCAAGTCCAGCGTCGAAGCCGCCTCGGTCAGCAGCGAGCGCCGGCCGACCGAGCCCTCGAGGTGCGCCCGCAGCTCACCGAACGCCGTCGTGCCCCGGGAGTCCGGCACGCGGCCGGCCGCGATGTCGTCCACTGTGGACACGATCGCGTCGTACCAGGCCAGTACCCGCGCGGTGTCGGTGTCGGCCAGGCCCAATGCCTCGCCGACGACCGCGACCGACAGCGGCCCGGCCAGCGCCCGCCGCAGCTCGGCCTGCCCGGCCGCGGCGAACCCGTCGACCAGCCGGGCGCACTCGGCCCGGACGAACCCTTCGAACCGCTCGGCGATCTCCCGGGGCCGGAAGTGCCGCGCGAACGGCGTCCGGTGGCGGGTGTGCGCATCGGCGTCGAGCGAGAGCATCGACGGGCCGACGACCCGGGCGGTCGAGAAGCGCGGGTCGTCGACGGTGAAGGTCTCGGCGTCACGCATGACCCGCAGCGCGAGGTCGTGCCGGGTGACGAGCCAGCCGTTCAGGTCCGGCAGCCAGGCCACCGGCTCGGTCGCCCGGAGCCGGGCCAGCAGCGGGTACGGGTCGGTCGTGAGCTGCTCGATCACGCCCGCAGCCCCTCGATCAGGAGCCCGACCAGGCGGCGAGCGTCATAGTCGGGGTTGTCGTCCTCCGCGCCGATGCAGAGGTTGCCCACCCCGCGCATCAGCTCCAGCGGCCGCACCCGGTCGGTCAGCTCGGCCGCTTCCAGCAGCCGCGCGCACACCGGGACCAGGCGATCGAGGAAGTACGCGTGCAGCGAGGCGAAGCCGTCGCCCTGCAGGACGCCGGCCAGCCCGTGCTTGGTCACCAGGAAGTCGACGAACAGATCGATCCACTCCGTTAGTGCCGCGTGCGGCGAAGCCGCCTTCGCCAGCAGCACGGGACCCGCGTCGGCGCAGGCCTCCACCTGGTGCCGGTAGACGGCGACGATCAGGTCGGCCCGGGTCGGGAAGTGGCGGTAGATCGTGCCCATCCCGACGCCGGCCTTCGCCGCGATGTCGCGGACCGGGGCGTCGACCCCCGACGCGACGAACACCGCCGCCGCCGCGTCCAGCAGCGTCTTCTCGTTGCGCTGCGCGTCGGCACGCTTGGGCCTGCCCATCACACCTCCCGGGTTGCTAACCGGAACAATGCTCCGTATCGTTAGCGGAGCAACGTTCCGTTTGCCATCTTGTCACGGAGGCCACCGAAATGCAGTACCGCACCCTGGGGCGCACCGGCGTCCAGGTCAGCACCCTCGCGCTCGGCGCGATGAACTTCGGCGCCATCGGGCGCACCACCCAGGACGAGGCCACCGCCATCGTCGACGCCGCCCTCGAGGGCGGGATCAACCTCATCGACACCGCCGACATGTACGGCCAGGGCGAGTCCGAGGTCATGGTCGGCAAGGCGATCAAGAACCGCCGAGACGACGTCGTGCTCGCCACCAAGGCCGCGATGCCGATGGGCGACGAGCGCAACCACCGCGGCACCTCGCGGCGCTGGGTCGTCCGCGCGCTCGACGACAGCCTGCGCCGGCTCGACGTCGACCACGTCGACCTCTACCAGATGCACCGCTGGGACCCCGCGACGAGTGACGAGGAAACGCTTTCCGCGCTGACCGACCTGCAGCGCGCGGGCAAGATCCGCGCCTTCGGCTCGTCGACGTTCCCGGCGTACCGGATCGTCCAGGCCCAGTGGGCCGCGCGGGAACACCACCTGAGCCGGTACGTCACCGAGCAGCCCAGCTACTCGATCCTGCAACGCGGCATCGAAGCCCACGTGCTCCCGGTGACCCAGGAGTACGGCCTCGGCGTGCTGGCCTGGAGCCCGCTCGCGTCCGGCTGGCTTTCGGGCGCGGTCCGCGCCGGGCGGGAGATCAGCACCAACCGCGCGCAGGTCCTGCCGCAACGTTTCGACCTCACCGACCCGGCCAACCAGGCCCGGCTCGACGCCGTCGAGAAGCTCGCCAAGCTCGCCGACCAAGCGCAGCTTTCGCTGATTCAGCTGTCGCTCGGGTTCGTCACCGCGCACCCGGGCGTGACCAGCGCGCTCATCGGCCCACGCACGCTCGGCCACCTCCAGGCGCAGCTCGCGGCCGCCGACACCGTCTTGACCGCCGACGTCCTCGACGAGATCGACACGATCGTCGCGCCCGGTGTCGACCTGGCCGCGCACGAGAAGTTCGACACCCCGCCCGCCCTGCTCGAGAAGTCCCTCCGGAGGCGATGATGACCAGCTTCGGCATCCTGACCGCGCCCATGAACGTGGGCTACGACGAACTCCGGCGCGTCTGGCGCGAAGCCGACGCGATCCCCGAGATCGAGCACGCCTGGCTGTTCGACCACCTCATGCCCATCGGCGGCGACCCGGACGGCCCGATCTTCGAAGGCTGGACGCTGCTTTCGGCGCTGGCGGCGCAGACCGAGCGGATCCGGCTCGGCCTGCTGGTGACCAGCAACCGCTTCCGGCCGCCCGCCGTGCTCGCGAAGATCGCGGCCACCGTGGACGTCGTCTCCGGCGGGCGCCTGGACTTCGGCATCGGCGCCGGCTCGCGGCCGAGCCATCCCCTGGCCCGCCGCGAGTACGACGGCCACGGCCTGCCCTACCACACCCAGGACGACGCCGTCGCCGCGCTCGCCGAGGCGTGCACCGTCATCCGTCGTTTGTGGACGGACGAGGAACCGTTCGACTTCGACGGCGAGTACGTCAAGCTCGAGGGCGCCTTCGGGAACCCGAAGCCGGTCCAGCCGCACGTGCCGATCATGATCGGCGGCCGGGCGAGCGCGACGCTGCGCGTGGTCGCCGAGCACGCCGACCAGTGGAACATCCCCGGCGGCGGCGACATCGAGGACCTCGCGGGCCGCAGCAGGCTGCTCGACCGCTACTGCGCCGAGATCGGCCGCGACCCGCGGGAGATCACGCGTTCGATCTTCCTGCCGGTCGACTACGACAAGCCCGCCGCCACCCGCGAAAAGATCGCCGAGGCGGTCGACGCCGGGTTCGGCCACGTCGTGCTCGGGCTGGCGAACCCGTACCCCGACGGCGTCGCGCGGTGGGTCGCTGACGAGCTGATCCGCTGAGCTACTTGTCGACCCCTTCGTAGCTTCCTCGGGTGAACCGGCGCGAGAACACGAAGTAGACGACCGCCACCGGCACCGTCATCAGCAGCGCCGCGGCGAGCTTCAGCGGGAACTGGTTGCCCTGGCCCAGTTCGCCGGACACCAGGCTCGCCACCCCGCTGGTCAGCGTGTTCAGCGCCGGGTCCTGGCGGGACACGATGTAGTGCGGCAGCTCATTCCACGATCCCTGGAACGACAGGATGGTCACGGTGATCAACGCCGGTTTGGACATCGGCAGCACCACCGACCAGAACGTCCGGAACGGGCCCGCGCCGTCGATCCGGGCCGCTTCCTCGACGCTCACCGGCACGGTGTCGAAGAACTGCTTCATGATGAACACCCCGGTGCCGTCGACCAGCAGCGGGATGATCATGCCCGCGTAGCTGTCGTACATCCCGAACTGGTTCAGCACCAGGAACTTCGGGATCAGCAGCACCACGCTCGGCACCGCGATGACCGCCAGGACGGCGCCGAAGACCGCGTTCCGGCCGCGGAACCGCAACCGGGACAGGGCGTAGCCGGCCAGGGAGTTGAACACGACCCGGCCGACGGTGATCGTCACCGAGACGAACACCGAGTTCGCCGCCCAGCGCGGGAAGTCCTGCTCGGCGAGCGTCCGGAAGACGCTGACCGACCACTGGTGCGGCCAGGGCAGGAGCGGGTGCGCGGTGGCGTCGGCGTCGGTCTTGAACGCCGTCGCGAGCTGGATGAGGAAGGGGTAGATGTACAGCGCCGCGACCAGGACGAGGGCCGCGTACCCGAGCCAGCGCTTCTTCATTTGCGCTCCCGCAGGGCCCAGCGCTGCACCAGCGTGAAGGCCACGATCACGACGAACAGGAGGAACGCGATCGCCGCGCCCTGACCCCACTGGTGCCCGACGAACGACGACGAGTACGACAGGTACGCCGGGGTGAGCGTGGTGTTGGCCGGCTTGCCGCGGCTGAGGACGTACACCTGGTCGAAGACCTGCCAGGTGCCGATCAGGCCGAGCGTCAGCACGAGGAACAACGTCGGGCGCAGCTGCGGCAGCGTGACCCGCCAGAACCGCTGCCACGTGGTGGCGCCGTCGATCAGCGCGGCCTCGTCGACCGACGGCGGCAGGTTCTGCAGTGCCGCGTAGAACATCAGCATGAAGCCGCCGGTGGAAGTCCAGACGACGAGCACGATGATCGAGCACATCGCGACGCTGGGGCCGGAGAGCCAGTCCCACCAGGACAGGCCGAGGAACCCGTGGCCCGCCAGCGCCGACGGCGGGCTCGCGGGGTCGCCGAGCGCGAGGTGGAAGATGCCGCGCGGGTCGGCGAACCAGCTCGGACCGTCCACTCCGAACAGCTTCAGCGCCGCGTTCACCGTGCCCGTACTGGAAAAGAGGAACAGGAACACCACGGAGATCGCGACCGAGCTGGTGACGGTCGGGAAGTAGAACGCGGTCCGGAAGAACTGGCGGCCCCGCAGCTTTCGCTGATTAAGAAGCACGGCCAGGAAGAGGGCGAGGGCGGTTTGGAGCGGCACCACGAACAGCACGAAGTAGCCGTTGTTGCGGACGCTCGTGGCGAAGTTCTGGCGCGTCAGCCCGGGTTCGGTGAGCAGCGCGGCGTAGTTGTCCGCGCCGACGAAGTTCACCCGCGAGGAGAACGGGCTGCCGTTGCCGGTCCAGTCGCTGACGCTCACCCAGAGCGCCATCAGGATCGGCAGCACCATGAACAGGCCGAGCACGACCAGCGTCGGGGTGAGGAAGAGCCAGCCGGCCCGGCCGTCGCGCCGGAGGGGGCGGCGGCCCCGGGCGCCGCGCAGGGGTGCGGCACCCGGGGTCACCGGCGTGGTGAGCAGTGTGCCCATGGCGTCACTGCCCCAGCGCGGCCGCGGTGTTCTGCTGCAGCTGCTGCAGGATCCGCTTCGGGTCGGCGCCCGGCAGCTGCTGCAGCTGGGCGTCGAAGTCGGTCAGCACCGGGTCCATCTTGGCCAGCGTGACGGGCCCGTGCGCGTGCTCGGCCCCGGCGACGAACGCCGCCTGGGCCGGGAACTTCTGCTCGTACTGCGCCCGCACCGACTGCCGCGACGGGATGACGCCGAACGCTTCGGCGAACGCGAGCTGCTGCCGCGGCTGCATGAAAGAGTCGACGAGCTGCTTGGCCTGCTCCTGGAACTTGCTCTTGGCGGCGATGCCCCAGCACTGCGTGAACGACAGCGTCCCGGGTCCGGCCGGCCCGGCGGGCAGCGCGACGACGCGGTACTTGACGTTCGGGTAGTCCTTCTTCATCCCGCCGGCCATCCAGTTGCCGTCGATGCTCAGCGACGCCTTGTGCTGGCCGAACGCCTCGCTGGAGTCGCCGGCGCCGATCTGCTTCGGGTACTTGGCGACGCCTGAGGCGAGCAGGTCGCGGACGTAGGTCAGGGCCTGGAGGTTCTGCGGGGTGTCGGCGGTCGCCTTCTTCTGGTCGGCGTCGACCGACCAGCCGCCGGCCTGGACCATGAAGGAGCCGATGCGGTCGCGGGAGTCGTTGAACACGAGCCCGGTCCGGCCGCCGGTGGTCAGCTTCTGGGCGACGGTCTTGAGCTGGTCCCAGGTCTTCGGGACGTCGTTGTCGGTCAGCCCGGCCGCCGTCCAGTCGTCGGTGTTGATCGCGAGCGCGAGGGTGGAGAAGTCCTTGGGGGCGCAGTAGAGCTTGCCGTCCTTGGTGAACGTCGTGCGCAGCGTCGGGTAGATGTCTTCCTTGTAGGACAGTCCATCGCCGTACGGGAGCATCTCGTCGGCGTAGCCCTGGAACTTGGTGGCGTCGACGGCGAAGACGTCCGGCGGGCTGCCCGCCGCGAAGCCCTGGCTGAGCTGCTGCGGCAGGTCGTTGGCGCTGACGACCTCGGCCTTCGAGCCGTCGGGGTGCCACGCCGCGGCGGCGTCCTGCATGGCCTTGAGCTCGGCGCCGCCGCTCGCGGCGATCATCACCTTGAGCGTGGCGGGCCCGGCCTGCTGGGTGGCGGGCTGGGCCGAGTCGTCGAAACCACTGCCGCAGGCGGAAAGCGGGAGCAGCAGGCCGGCCGCCGCGAAGGCGGCCACAGTTCGGCGGGGAAGCATCGATCCTCCTTGATCGCGCGGGGACTCAGGTCGTGCGCAGGACGAGGTGCGGGGTGAACAGGGTGGTCGCGGGTTCGGCGCCGGCCTCGCCGCGCAGCGTCGTGCGCAGCTGCCGGACGCATTCGGCGGCGACGTCGGCGATGGGCTGCGCGACACTGCTCAGCCCGAGCACGGACGCGGTGGGCGTGTCGTCGAAGCCGATCACGGCCGCGTCGGCGCCGGGCCGGATGCCGCGATCGCGCAGCTCCGCGGTGACGCCGAGGGCCAGGGAGTCGCTGGCGCAGACGAACGCGGTGGGTTCGTGGGCCTCGAGCAGCCGGCCGGCGGCCGAGCGGCCGCCCTCCACGCCGTCGAACACCGCGGCCCGCGGCCCGTCGCCGAGGCCGGCCGCGGCCAGCCCGGCCGCCCAGCCCGCGCGGCGGTCGTCACCGCTGCCGGAGCCCTCCGGCCAGCCGACGAACGCGATCTTCCGGTGCCCCTGGCGGACGAGGTGGTCGGTGGCCAGCCGGGTGCCCGCGGCGCCGTCGACGTCGACCCACGGGTGGGTGTCCTCCGCGCCCCACGGCCGGCCGAACGTGACGAACGGCAGCTCGCGCTCCAGCAGCCAGCGGGTGCGCAGGTCGTCGTGGTGGGTGTTGGTCAGCACGAAGCCGTCGACGCCGACCGAGGCGATCAGGTCGGCGTACGCCGCGGTTTCGGCCTCGTCGTCGGCCGCGGTGAACAGCATGATCCGGTGGTCGAAGCGTTCCGCGGTCGCGGTCAGCGAGTGCAGGAACTGGTCGAGCACGACGCCGCTGACGCCGTTGCCCGACGGCGGGATGCAGAGCCCGATGATCTGCGAGCGCGTGGTGCGCATCTGCCGCGCCGCGGTGTTCGGGCGGTACCCCAGCTTCTCGATCGCGGCCAGCACGCGCTCCCGCGTCTCCGGGCTGACCACGTCGGGCGAGTTGATCACGTTGGACACGGTCTGGCGCGACACGGCGGCCGCCTCCGCCACCGAGTTCAGCGTGGGCCGTCCCATGTCTTGCCTCCGGTTTGAACGTTCAACTGCCGGTCACTCTGAACCCGTGGCGCTGAGCTGTCAAGACTTCGAAGTCAGTTGACATTCTTTCGTTTGATCGATCCAATCGTAGGCATGGCCGATCTCCAGCCCCTCCTCCACGACCTCGCGATCGCCCTGTGCGCGCCGACCGTCGTCCTGTCCGGGCGCGACGGGCAGGTCCGCGCGGGCGGGACGCAGGGCCTGCTGCACGGTGACCTGCGGCTGCTCAGCGAAGCGGTCGTGACGGTGAATGGCCACGAGCCGGAGGCGATCGGGAGCGACGAGCCGGCCGCCGACCGCGCCCGGTTCACCGGGCTGCTGCGGCGGCTCGGCGGCCCGGGCCCCGACCCGACGGCGTGGCTGCGGCGCGACCGCGTCGTCACGGCGACCGGGATGAGCGAAGAGCTTTCGCTGGTGTCGACCGACGGAGTGCCCCGCCACTGCGTGGTGGAAGTGGTGCTGGCGGCCGACTTCGCGCCGATCGACGAGATCAAGGCGGGCGGCCGCCGGTCCCCGCTGGTGCCCGACGGCCCGCGGTGGACCGCGGACTCGGCGGTCGCCGAAGTGACGGCCGAAGGCGCCGAAGTGGTGTTCGACGGCTCGCGCGTCCGGCTGCGCTGGGCGGTGACCGGCTCGGCCACCGTGCGCTGGTCGCTGCGGGTGTCCGACGAGCGCGCCCTGTTCGTGCCCGGCGGCGTCCGGCTGCCCCGGCCGGAAGTGCACGCCGACGACCGCCGGCTCACCGCGTTGCTCGACCGCGCCCTCGGCGACCTCGACGGCCTGCTGCTGGCCGAGCGCGAGCACCCCGGCGACGCGTTCGCCGGCGCCGGCGCGCCGTGGTTCCTCACGCTCTTCGGCCGCGACAGCCTGTGGGCGGCGCGGCTCGCGCTGCCGCTGTCGACCGGCCTGGCCGGCGGCACGCTCCGGACGCTCGCCCGCGCCCAGGGCACCCGGCACGACCCGATGACCGGCGAGGCGCCGGGCAAGATCCTGCACGAGCGGCGGCGGGACCCGTTCCAGGCGCTGAGCGCTTCGCTGCCCGCCGAGTACTACGGGACCGTCGACGCCACCGCGCTGTGGGTCTGCCTGCTGCACGACGCCTGGCGCTGGGGCCTGGCCGAGGCCGAGGTCCGCGACCTGCTGCCGACCCTGCGCTTCGCCCTGGACTGGATCACCGGCGCCGCCGACTCCGACGGCGACGGCTTCGCCGAGTACCGCGACGAAAGCGGCCGGGGGCTGGCGAACCAGGGCTGGAAGGACTCCGGCGACGCGGTCCGCTTCTTCGACGGCACGCAGGCGAAACCGCCGATCGCGCTGGCCGAGGTCCAGGCGTACCAGCACGAAGCCGTCGTCCGCGCGGTGGCTTTGCTGACGGCCCTGGGCGAGCCTTGCGGTGAGCTCGCCGAGTGGGCGTCGGCGTTGCGGTCGAGGTTCCGCGACCGGTTCTGGGTGTCCACATCGGACGGTCACTACCCGGCACTGGCCCTGGACGGCGACAAGCGCCCGGTCGACGCGCTGACCAGCAACATCGGGCACCTGCTCGGCACCGGCCTGCTTTCCGACGGCGAGAGTTCGTCGCTCGGCGCGCTGCTGCTGGACTCGTCGCTGGCGTCGGGGTTCGGGCTCCGCACGATGAGCGCGTCGACGGCCGGCTATTCCCCGCTGAGCTACCACTGCGGCTCGATCTGGCCCCACGACACGGCGATCGTGGTGCGGGGGCTCCAGCGGTCGGGCCAGGCCACGCGCGCCGCTTCCCTGGCGACGCAGCTGCTTTCGGCGGCCCCGGCGTTCGGCTACCGGCTGCCGGAGCTGTTCGCCGGCCACGGCCCCGCGGAGACGTCGGCACCGCTGCCGTACCCGGCGTCGTGCCGCCCCCAGGCCTGGTCGGCGGCGGCCGCGGTGAGCTTGCTGGTGGCGTTCCTCGGCCTCGACGTCGACGTCCCGGCCCGGACGGTCACCCTGGCCCCGCCCCGGCCGAGCCCGGTCGGCGCGCTGCGGGTGCGAGGCCTCCCCTTGGCCAGCGGCACCCTCGACGTCTCGATCGATGCCTCGGGTGCGGTGACGGACCTGCGGCTGCCGCCGGGGTTCTCACTCCTTCCGGAACAGTCCGGCGAGTAGGAACGGCACGCCGTAGCGGCCCGGCGTCTCCCGCATCGGGCGGAGTTCGACCTCGGTGTAGCCGTCGAACAGCCGGCGCAGCTCGTCCGGGGTGTAGGCGAGGCCGCCGTGCAGGCTGCCGTCGCGGTAGAGCTGCGCGTCCGGGAGCTCGGTGCCGGAGTTCGCGTCGCCGGTGCGGCGCGAGGTGGTGCAGGCAGCCCGAGTCGTAAACCAGGTCGTAGGTCTCGTGCGGCAGGTCCACGGCGAAGATGTCCGCCTGGTGGAAGCGGACGCCACCGCCGCGTTCCCGCGCCCAGGCCAGCGCGGCCGCCGACCCGTCGACCGCGTCGACGTCGTACCCGGCCGCCGCGAGCCGGAACGCGTTGCGGCCCGGGCCGCAGCCCAGCTCCAGGGCCCGGCCGCCGCGGAGGGGACCGTCGCGGAGCCAGGCGTCGAGGTTCTCGTCGGGTTCTTCGGTGAAGAACGGGACCGGCTTGTCGCGGTCTTCGTAGAACCGGTCCCACGCCGGGTCTCCGCCGACGAGCTCGTCGAGCATGCGCAGCAGGTCGTCGACCGACCGGAGGTCCCGGTTCACCGCTCGACGCGCTCGCGCACGGCACGCAGCTCTTCCTCGACGACCACCAGCTGCGCGTCGACCGCGGCCGGCTCGGTGTCCGCGGGGAAGAACAGGCTGAAGATCAGCTCGGCGCCGGCCAGGTTGGGCACCACACGCGTGAAGAGGCCCAGGTTCGGCGCGTCGGGGCTCACGAAGTCGACGACCCCCTGTGCTTTGGCGGCCTTGACGGCGACCTGCCGCGCGGGTTCGGCCGGGATGCGCCAGACGTCACCGTGGTCGTGCTCGACGGCGGGCGCGAAGCCGGGCGCCCATTCCGGCAGGTGGTGGGCGTCGGAGAGGTAGTCGAAGACCTTCCCGGGCGAAGTGGCGAGGGAGATGGTGCGCGTCAGGGCGCGACCGGTTGATGTCATGCGGTAAACGATACGCAGCTGCTTATCATTTGTCCACGCGTAAAATCCGCCCGGTGAACGAGGACGACGATCTCGGAGCGCTCTGCGCCGGGGCGGGCCGCGCCCTGGCCGAGGCCGAGCGGCCCGTGCTCGAGGCGCACGGGCTCTCGATGTGGCAGTACGTGGTCCTGTCGGCCCTGGCCCCGGGGGCGGCGCCGAGCCAGCTGGTGCTGGCCCAGCAGATCCACTACGACAAGACCCGCTTGATCGCCCTGCTGGACGGCTTGGAGGCGGCGGGCCTGGTCAGCCGCGGCCCGGACCCGGCCGACCGCCGCGCCCGCATCGTCCGCCTGACGTCAGCGGGAACCCACCGCCACGCGGCGGCGCGCGCCGGGATCCGGGCGGTGGAGGACCAGCGGCTGGCCGGGCTCGGCGCCGAGGAGCGCCGGGTGCTGCGGTCGGCGCTGGCTCAGCTGGCCAACTCGGGCTGAGGCGCCGAACGCCGGGCGGCGGCACCCGCCGCCCGGCTCCAGCTCAAGCCACCGCGCAAAGCACCCCGTTGAGCCGGAACGCCGTCGGCAGGATGTTCGGCCCTCCGTAGTCCGCGACGAATCCGACGTCCGCCGGCAGCGGTGCCGACGACGTCACCTTCACCGCGTCTCCCGTCTGGGTCCACGTGCCGTTCCAGCCGCTCGTCACCCGCTGGCGGGCCGTCGGCCACGTGAACGTCAGCGTCCAGTCGGCCGCCGTCGTCGTCGAGGCCACGTGGATTCCGCCCACGAAACCGCCGGCCCAGTCGTTCGTGTCCGTCAACGTCACCGTGCAGCTGCTCGACGCCGGCGCGGCCGTCCGCAGCGTCAGCGGCGGCGAGGACCACGACACGTTCCCCGCCGCGTCGCGTGCCAGCACGTTGACCGTGTACCGCATCCCCGGCACCAGGTTGCCGACCGCGAGCGACGTGCCGGTCGTCTCGCCCCACGCCTCGCTCGTCGTGCCCAGCTGGCGGTAGACCTCGTACTTCACGCCCGGCGCCGACGCCGGCCAGCTGATCGTCGCGGTGCGGTCCGTAGTCGTCGCCGTCGGCTGACCCGGGGCCGGTGGGCCGGTGACCGTCATCGCCGGGTGCAGGACCAGGGTCGTCAACGAATAGGGCGGCAGCGTTCCGTCCCACGAAGACGTCCTGGCGATCGATGTTGCGCCGTTCGTGAACGTGGACACGTCGACGACCGAAGCGCCCGGGTGGGCGAAGTTCACCGAGCGGGCTTCGGCCGGGTCCTTGTTGACCAGCAGCACCGCGAGGTTCCCGTCCGGCCGCCGGACGGCGTGCGCGCCGACCAGCGGGTCGTCCGCCGCCGCCCGGACGAACTGGTCGCCGGGCCGGGCGAACGCGCTCAGCACCTTCAAGCCGTAGTAGGGCGCGAACGGCGTGTCGAGCGCGGGCTCGCAGCCGCCGTCCAGACAGGTCGCGCTGGAGAGCAGGCCGAAGTCGCCGTAGTCCGGTTGTCCAGCCACTGTGACAGTGCGGTCGCGCCGTTGTGGGTGTCCCACCAGTCCACCGTGAACACGCCGTTCGCCAGCAGCGAGCTGTAGGCCTCGGCGGCGAACAGCGCGCCGGGCTGGGTGTTCATGCCGACCGGGGTGTTCGTCTCGGTCAGCGCGATGCCCAGCGGCCGCCCGGCGTACCGCGTGATCTGCTCGCGGGCCAGCTAGATCATGTCGTCGACCTGTTCGGTCCGCGTCAGCGCCTCTTCCGCCGTCGCACCGCTCGGGTACCAGTGCAGCACGGCGAAGTCGACGTGCGGGCCGGCGATCGACAACACGGTCTGGTTCCAGGTGGCGGTGTCCCCGGCGCCGACGATGCCGTCCGGCCAGTTCGCCGGGGTGGTCAGCACGACGCCGATCCGCACCGACGGGTCGACGGCCTTCATCGCGTCGGCGTAGGCGACGACCCCGGCGGCGTACCCGGCCGGGCTCTTGTCCTCGTGGTTGTCGGCCTCCCAGTTCGCGCCGTAGTGGCCGTTGCCGTAGAGCTCGTTGCCGATCTCCCAGTACCGGACGCCGTAGCCCTTCGTGACGTTGGCGTAGCGCACCCAGCCGGCGGCTTCCTCCGGCGTCCCGGTGCCGTAGTTGGCGATGACGATCGGCTGCGCCCCGGCCCGCCGGACCCCGCCCATGAAGGTGTCGAAATCCGTCCCGGGCGCGACGTAGCCGCCCGGCGCCGTGTTGTCCTTCCAGTGGTAGATGTCGCCGTAGGAGCCACCGGGGTAGCGCATGGTGCGGACCCCGGCCCCGCCGAGCAGGTCGGCGACGGTGTCGGTGCCGAGCCGGCTGTCCCACACCGCGTGGTTGACCCCGACCGCGGTGCCGGGCACGGTGGCCAGCCCCGCGTTCGCGTTGACGGTGACGGTGACGACGGGCGGGGTCGCCGCGGCCGCCGCCGGCACGGCCGTCACAAGCAGGGCCGCCACCGGCCACGCTGCCCAGCGCAGACGTCTTGCTGTCATCGAAGGAACCATCCTCTCGTCGGGACGAACGGATGGCTGAGAGCGCTCTCAGAGCAGAGAACCAGTGCCGGGCCCGGAAGTCAACGGAAGTCCCGGGACGGCGCCGGCCGCATCGACAGGTCGAGCGGCTCCAGCCGGTCGGCCACCAGCGTCACCACGCCCTCCGCCGCCTGGACGTGTCCCCGGATCAGCAGTGCGGCACTCGTGCGGGCCACCAGGCGCTGCCGCCGCCACAGCCCCGGCGAGACGATCACGTTGGCCATGCCGGTCTCGTCCTCCAGGTTGAAGAACGTGATGCCGCCCGCGGTCGCCGGGCGCTGGCGGTGGGTCACCGCGCCGCCGACCCACACCCTCGTGCCGTCCTCGACGCGGATCAGCTCCGCCGTCGTGATCGCGCCGCGGGCCGCCAGCATCGAGCGCAGGTACTCCACCGGGTGACTGTCCGGCGACACGCCCGTCGCCCACAGGTCCGCCGCCGTCACCTCCAGCCGGGTCATGCCCGGCAGCGCCGGGGCGTCGAGGCCCGGGGCCAGGCCCGGGAGGTGGCCGGGCCGGGTCGCCGCCGCCGCGCCGGCCGCCCAGAGGTCGCCCCGGCGGTCGCCGCCGAACGCGCCCGCCGTCGCCAGCGCCTCGACGGCGTTCTTCTTCAGCTGGACGCGGCGAGTGAGGTCGCCGACCCCCGCGTACGGGCCGTTCGCTTCGCGCTCGGCGACGATCTCGTCCGCCACCGCCTCCCCCAGGTGGCGGACACCGGCGAGCCCGAGGCGCAGCGCGACCCCGCCGGTACTCTCGGCGTCCGGTTCGAGGGTGGCGTGCGCGAGGCTCGCGTTCAGGTCCGGCTGCCGGACGCGGACGCCGTGCCGGCGGGCGTCGGCGACCAGGGACTGCGGGCTGTAGAACCCCATCGGCTGCGCACGCAGCAGCCCGGCGCAGAACGCGGCCGGGTAGTAGCGCTTGAACCACGCGCTCGCGTAGACCAGCAGCGCGAACGACATCGAGTGCGCCTCGGGGAAGCCGTAGCCGGAGAAGGCGTGGATCTGCTCGAAGATCCGCGTCGCCAGCTCGCGGTCGAGGCCGTTGGCTGCACAGCCGGCGAAGAACCGCGCCATCAACGCCTGCATCTTCGCGCTGGAACGCTTGGCGCCCATCGCGCGCCGCAGCCGGTCGGCCTCGGCCGGGGTGAACGACGCGACGTCGACGGCCATCTGCATCACCTGCTCCTGGAACAGCGGCACGCCGAGCGTCCGGTCCAAACTGGACGCCAGCAGCGGGTGCGCGTGCGCCCACTGCTCGTCGCCGCGGCGGCGCCGGATGTAGGGGTGCACCGAGCCGCCCTGGATCGGGCCGGGCCGGATCAGCGCCACCTCGACGACGAGGTCGTAGAACTTCCGCGGCCGCAACCGCGGCAGCGTCGCCAGCTGCGCGCGGGACTCCACCTGGAACACCCCGACCGCGTCGGCCGCGCACAGCATGTCGTAGACCGCCGGGTCGGCCAGGTCGAGGTCCGCCAGGTCCACTGTGGACCCGTGGTGTGCGCCGACGAGGTCGATCATGTAGTGCAGTGCCGAAAGCATGCCCAGGCCGAGCAGGTCGAACTTGACCAGCCCGACGGCCGCGCAGTCGTCCTTGTCCCACTGGAGGACACTGCGGTCGGCCATGGTGGCCCATTCGACCGGGACCACTTCGGACACCGGCTGCTTCGAGATGACCATGCCGCCGGAGTGGATGCCGAGGTGGCGCGGGAAGTCCTCGATCCGGGCGGCCAGCTCGAGGACGTCGGCCGGGATCTCGCCGGCGGTCTGCTGCCGGGTGCCACCCCACCGGTCGACGAGCTTGCCGTACGCGTCCTGCTGCCCTTGGCTGTGCCCCAGCGCTTTCGCGGCGTCGCGGATCGCGGACGCGGCCCGGTAGGTGATGACGTTGGCGACCTGCGCGGCGTGGAAGCGGCCGTGCTTTGCGTAGACGTACTGGATGGCTTCCTCGCGCCGGTCGGATTCGATGTCGATGTCGATGTCCGGCGGCCCGTCGCGCTCCGGGGCGAGGAAGCGCTCGAACAGCAGGTTCCACTTCACCGGGTCGGCGTTGCAGATGCCCAGCGCGTAGCAGACGGCGGAGTTCGCGGCGGATCCGCGGCCCTGGCAGAGGATGTTCGCCTCCTTGCAGAACCGGACGATGTCCCAGACGACGAGGAAGTACCCGGGGAAGTGGAGCTTCTCGATGATGGCGAGCTCGTGGTCGAGCTGGGCGTAGGCCTTCGGGGCGTCCTCCCGGCGCCCGTAGCGTTTCGCCGCGCCGGCCCAGGTCAGCTCGCGCAGGAACGACATCTCGTCGTGCCCGGGCCCGACCGGGAACGGCGGCAGGTCCGGCGCGACGAGCTTGAGGTCGAACGCCACCTCGACGCCGAGGACGGCGGCGCGGCCGACCGCGCCCGGGTAGCGGCGCTCGAACCGGCGGCGCTGCTCCATCCCGGACCGCAGGAACGCCTGCCCCGACGGCGGTCGCCAGCCTTCGAGGTCTTCGGCCGAGCGCCGCGCCCGGACGGCGGCGACCATGTCCGCCACGACGGCATCGTCCGGGCGGGCGTAGTGCGCGTTGTTCGAGACGATCGTCGGCAGCTCCAGCTCGCGGGCCAGTTCGGCGAGGAGGTCGTTCGCGGCGTCGTCGAGCGGCTGCCGGTGGTCGATCAGCTCGACGGCGACGTGCGCCCGCCCGAACCGGTCGACGAGCCGGCCCAGCGCGGCCCGCGCGGCGGCGGGCCCCTGCCGCGCGAGTGCCTGCCGGACGGCGCCCTTGCGGCACCCGCTGAGCACGACGACGTGCCCGGCCAGCTCGTCGACCACCTCGTCGAGGTCGTAGACGGGCCGCCCCTTCGCCCCGCCGGCGAGCTGGGCGCGCGAGATCACCCGGCACAGCCGGTGGTAACCCTCCTGCTGCCGCGCGATCACGAGCAGGTGCGACCCGGCGGGATCGGGCGCCCCGGCCTGCGGCCCGGGCAGCCCGAGCGACAGCTCGGCCCCGAACCCGACGCGCACCCCGAGCTCCCGCGCGGCGTCGTTGAACCGGACGGCGCCGTACACGCCGTCGTGGTCGGTGAGCACGAGCGCGTCGAGCTCGAGCCGCGCGGCCTCCTCGACGAGCGCCTCGGGATGCGAGGCGCCGTCGAGGAAACTGAAGTTGGAGTGGACGTGCAGCTCGGCGTAGGGCGCGCGGATCCGGTCGCCACCGTCGTCCCGGGTTCGGCGCGCCCGCAGGTCTTCGGGCGCCCCCGCATACCCTTCGCGTTTGCGCGACCACGCCGGAGCATCGTTGCCGTCGCCGGGCACGGGTGCCCGCCCGGAGGCGATCCGCTCCACTTCGGACCACGGCACACTCGGGTTGTTGAACGCCAAAACCGGCTCCCTGCAAGGATCTTCGCTGAGGGGAAGCCAGCGGTCACTGTTCGAACACATGTCCGACTACGTGAGGTGATCCTGCGTCGGGGAGCGCACGGTGTCAACTCGGGAGTGAGCGACGTCGCGGGCGCGGGCAAGGGCAGTTTTGCCCTCCTTGACCTTTCTCGCGCGCCAAGGCGATCCTGGGAGTCTTGTCCGCTTTTTCCGAGGGGAATCCCGTGCGACGACTGTCCGTGCTGCTCTGCGCGCTCTTCCTGACCGCCACCGCCACCGCCGTCCCGGCGGCGGCCGATCCGCCGCCCGATCCGGTTCCCGGCGCCAGACCCCCGCTGGGGATCACCTGGGCGACTGGGGATCCCTACTGCCTCTACCAGCTCAACGAGAGCGCCGTGAAAGCCGCGGCGGACCAGCTCGTCTCCTCCGGGCTGCGGGACGCCGGCTACGAATACGTCATGCTCGGCGACTGCTGGCAATCGGCGCAGCGCGACGCCGCCGGCAAGCTCACGCCCCGGCCGAGCTTCTCCGCCGACATCCCGGCGCTGGCCGCCTACATCCACGAGCGCGGGCTCAAGATCGGGTTCTACAGCGGCACCGGCGCGAAGACCTGCAGTGCCTACCCGGCGGCGGGTTCGCTCGACCACGAGGACCTCGACGCGCAGACCTTCGCCGCCTGGGGCGCGGACTACCTGCGCTACGACACTTGTTACAGCGTCAACGGGGATGCCCCCGCCCGCGTCAAGAAGATGGCCGACGCGCTCCAGCGCACCGGCCGGCCGATCACCCTCGAGGTCGACGACTACGACCGCGACCAGAGCCCGTGGCTGTGGGCCCGGGCGGCCGGCGCGCAGGTCTGGCGCACCTTCGACCACGCGACCTTCAACTTCGGCTACTCGACGAACAGTCTCGACCAGCAGTACGGCCTGGCCGGCTACAACGGCCCGGGCGGCTGGAACATGCCCGGCTCCTTCACCTTCAGCTACCTCGACACCGCCGAGCGTCAGGCCAAGCTCGGGCTGTGGGCGGTGCTCAACGCGCCGCTGGTGGCCGACATGGCGCTCGCGGCCGACGTCACGCTCCCGGCCGCCGAGATGGCCAACCCCGACATCATCGCCGTCGACCGGGACTGGGCGGGGGTCGGCGGGCACAAGGTCCGGGACACCGGCTGGACCGAGGTGTGGACCAAGCCGATGTCCGACGGCTCGGCCGTGCTGGTGCTGTTCAACCGCGGTGAGCTGGCCGCGCCGATCACCACTTCCGTCGCCGACGCCGGGCTGCCCGCCGCGGCCGGCTACCGCGTGCGCGACCTGTGGACCGGCGACGAGACCGAGACGACCGGCGCGCTCGGCGGCACCGTCGGGCGGCACGCCGCCACCGTGCTGCGTGTGTGGCCGACCGCCCCGGCCGCCGCGCCGCGCACGTCGCTGACCGTCGAGCTGCCCGACTCCGTGCCGCCGGCGCAGCCGGTGACCGCCACGGTCAAGTTCACCAACGCGGGTTCGACGCCGGTCACCGGCGCGCACCTGCAGCTGACCGCGCCCGCGCAGTGGCAGTTCGACGGCGCCGCCGAGGCGAACACCGGCACCGTCGAACCCGGTGCCACGTGGGAAACCGCGGTGACGCTGCACCCGGTCCCGCCCGCCACCGAGGCGTTCAAGATGCCGGCCACCGTGACGTACACGACCACGCAAGGCGCGCGGACCGCGACCGCGTCGGCCGAGGCGCCGCTCATGCTCGCGCCGAACCCGCCCTACACCAACGGGTTGCTCAACACGCAGCCGTGGATCTCGTCGGAGAACGGCCTCGGCCCGGTGGAGCGGGACAGCACCGACAACGGCCACCCGCTCACGGTCAACGGCAAGACCGACGCGCACGGTGGCCTGGGCGCGCACGCGCCGTCGGTCGTGCGGTACTACCTGGGCGGCAAGTGCAAGCAGTTCACCGCGACCGTCGGCGTCGACGACCGCGGGCCGGCCGGGACGCTCGGGTTCCGGGTCATCGGCGACGGCGTCGAGCTGGAAGCCACCGGGGACATGCGGCACGGCGACGCCGCGCAGCACCTCGTCGTGCCGGTGACCGGAGTGCAGGTGCTGGCGCTCGCGGTGGACGACGCGAGTGACGGCTCGGCCGGCGACTGGGGCGACTGGCTTTCGCCGTACCTCACCTGCTGACGGTCCGGGGGTGGTGCCGCCGGTTTCGGCCGGCGGCACCCTTCACGAGCCGAGCAGGTCACGGATGTCGTCGGCCTCGGGCACGCGAAGCTCGGTGTACGCGGCCAGCGCGGCTTCGAGGTGGGCGGCCGCTTCGGTCTCGTGGCCGGCGGCGCGGTGGGCGGCGCCCAGGCCGTGGTGGGCGAGCGCGAGCCCGTGCAGGTGCCCGGTTCGCCGGGCGAGCGCCAGCGCCTCTTCGTACAGCCCGATCGCCTCGGCGCCGGTCTTCGTGGCCGCGAAGTCGTTGAGCGTGGAGAGTTCGAGGTTCGCGTTGCCGCCGGTCCGGGCGAAGTCCAGGGCGCGGCGGAAGTGGTCGTCGGCTTCGGCGGCCTGTCCCAGGCCGGCGTAGGCGCTGCCCAGCGCGGCGAGCACCGGCCCGCCCAGTCCGGCCGACCCGAGGTCCAGCGCGATCGCGCCGCTGGCGTCCAGGTACTCGATCGCTTTCTCGTGGTCGCCGCACCAGCGGTAGTGCTCGCCGATGTTGCACAGCGCGATCCCTTCCAGCAGCGCGTGACCGGTCCGGCGCGCGGCGGCGAGCGCGAGCTCGTACTGCGCCCGGGCGGCCGCGCGCCGGCCGCGGATGTCGTCGATCGTCGCGACGCTGTTGCGGGCCATGCTCTCGAGAAGGTCGTTTTGCTGCGCCGAAGCGAGATCCAGCGCCTGCTCGATCGGGCCGGCGGCCTCGTCGAAGCGGCCGAGCAGGATCAAGGTCATGCCGACGGCGTGTCCGGCGAACCCGTGCTCCGGCGTGCCCGGCCGGGCCAGCGCGAGCGCGGTCGTGTGGAGGGTGAACGCGTCCTGGTAGTGCGCCGCGATGTACAGGTACCGCCAGAGCGTCGCCGACAACCGGACCACGTGCCCGGCCAGCTCGGCCGGAGCGCTGGTGGCCAGCGTCAGCAGGGTGACCCGTTCGGTGTCCAGCCACGCACGCGCGGCTTCGTCGTCCGGAAAGGACGGGCGCGGGCCGCCCGGCCGCAGGTAGGGCTCGTGGGGCGAGAACCGGTCCATGGCCGCCGCCGCCCGGCCCAGGTAGTGGTCGAACAGCCGCCTCGACGCGGCGAGCCGGGTGCCGGCGTCGTCCGTCTCGGTCCCGAGCTCGGCGGCGTAGAGCTTGACGAGGTCGTGCATCCGGAACCGGCCCGGCGGGTTCTCCTCCAGGAGGTTGGCGGCGCACAGCACGCGCAGGGGCCGGGCGCTCCCGAGCAACGCGGTCGCGGCCGCCCGCTCGGTGTCGCCGGTGGGCACCAGCCCGAGCAGGCGGAACGCGGCCGCGGACGCGTCGTCGAGGGACCGGTAGGAAGCGTCGAACACCGCCCGCAGGCTCGCGGTCAGCTCCCCGGTGTCCAGGGCGTCCAACCGGCTTTCACGCAGTTCCGCGGCCAGTGCGGACAACCGGCGCCCCGGCCGGGCCGCGACCCGGGCGGCGGCGATCGCGAGCGCCAGGGCCATGCCCCCGCACTGCCGCACGATTTCCCGGCCCGCTTCGGGTTCTTCGGCCAGCCGGGCCGCGCCCAGCTTGTGCGCGAGCAGGTCCCACGCCTGCTGCTCGTCGAGCGTCCGCAGGGGCAGCGCGCTCGCGCCGTGGGTGGTGAGCAGGCCACCGAGCTCGTGCCGGCTCGTGACGAGGACCGAGCACGCGGATCCGCCGGGGAGCAGGGGGACGACGTGCCCGGTGTCGCGCGCGTTGTCGAGCACCACGAGCAGCCGGCGCCGCGCCGTGAGACTCCGGTAGAGCGCCGCCTGCCCGTCCGGCTCCGGCGGGATCGACGCCGGCGGAACGCCCAGCGCGGTGAGGAAGCCGCGCACGGCGCGGTCGGCGGGCACCGGTTCGTGGGCCGGGTCGAAGCCGCGGAGGTCGACGTAGAGCTGCCCGTCGGGGAACCGGTCCGCGTGGTCGGTCGCCCACCGCACCGCCAGCCAGGTCTTCCCCAGGCCACCCGCACCGGAGATCACCGCCACCGCCGCGTCGCCGGAAAGCAGCTCTTCGAGCGCCGCGAGCTCGCCGGCGCGGCCGGAGAAGGCGGGCGGCGCCGCCGGCAGCTGCCGGGGCGCCGGCCGTCCGGTGTCCGGCCGGTCCCCGGCCAGGATGCGCTCGTGCAGCCCGCGCAACCGCGGCCCCGGGTCGGCGCCGAGCTCGTCCGCCAGGCGCGCCCGGACGACCTCGTACTCGCGCAACGCGTCGGCCGGGCGCCCGTCGAGGAACAGCGCCTCGATCCGCTGCGCCGCCGCCCGTTCGCCGGCCGCGCTGTCCGGTGCGGGCGCGGCGAGCACGGCGGTGTGGGCGCCGGTGCGCAGCCGGAGGTCGTCCCGGTCCAGGAGAGCGGTTTCCCGCTGGTGCTCCAGCTCGGCGCGGACGTCGTCGACCCACGGCCCGGCCAGTTCGCTGAGCGGCGTCCCCCGCCACAGCGCCAAGGCTTCGTCGTACAGCGCGAGCGCGGCGTGGTCGTCCGGCGTCCGCCGCGCCTGGTCCAGGAGGCTCGCGAACCGGTGGATGTCCACGGTCAGCGGGTCGGCCAGGAGGACGTACCCGCCGCGGTCGCGTTCGATCGTCACCCCCTCGAACGCGGCCAGCACCCCGCGCAGCCGTGAGACGTAGGCGTACAGCGAATTCCTCGGTTGCTGCGGCGGCCGGTCCCCCCACACGCGGTCGACGATCCGGTCGACCGGCACCACCCGGCCGACGTCGAGGAGCAGCACCGCCAGCACGTCACGCTGCCGCGCGTGCCCGACGTCGAACCGGGTCCCGCCGGCCACCACCTCGACGGCGCCCAGCACCCGCAGCTCCACCACGACCGATCCCCTCCCTGCATCAGGACTAGCGGATCGGCGCCGCCCGGACAAGGTCCGGTCAAGGTTTTCCGAACGGTCCCGGCGCACCGTGGCGGCACTGCCGAACAGAGCTGGAGCCACGATGATTTCCGAGACCTACCTCCGCGCCCGCATCGCCGAGGTCCAGCAGGAGTTCGCCGCCGCCCGGCGGTGGCGACGGCGGCTGACCCGCCTGCTGGCCCGGAAGCGCCGGCCCGAGCCGCTCAGCCGAACCAAGCGGTGAGCGCCGCCCGCAGCGCGTCTGCCGGGGACTCGGACGCGGCCCACGCGATGTACCCGTCCGGCCGGATCAGCAGCGCGTCGGCCGGCGGGCGGTCCGTCTTCGCCGCGCACACCTCGACGCGCGGCCACTCCGCGACGACCTCCCGCAGGTCCGGGCGCCCGGCGAGGTCCACGAACACCGGCCGGGCCCGGCGCAGCAGCTCCGCGACGCTCGTCGGGCCGTCGTCGGTGTGCAGGGCGAGGTCGGGCGCGAACGTGCCGGTCAGGGGGTGGTCCCCACCCGGGTAGCGGATGTCCGTGCCCGCGATGAGCGCGCCCACGCGGCGCACCACCACTTCGTCGGTGAGCAGCTCGCCGACGACCTCCCGGAGCGCGTCGGCCGCCGGGTCGAGGCCACGCCGCAGCGCCACCTGGGCCTGCGTGTGCAGCATCGTCCGGGCACCCGCGAAATGGCGTTCTTCGTGGTAGGTGGCGAGCAGGCCGGGTGGCGCCCAGCCGTCGACGCCGGCCGCCAGCTTCCAGGCCAGGTTTACCGCGTCGAGCAGGCCCGCGTTGAGGGCCACGCCCGTCGCCGGGAACAGGTGGGCCGCGTCGCCCGCCACGAAGACGCGTCCCGCGCCGTAGCTCGAGGCCTGCCGGGCCTTGAACGTGAAGCGGGACAGCCGGCGCGGCTCCCCCAGCGGGAACTCGCCGCCGAGCACGCGGCCGATGCTGGCCTGGAACTCGGCCAGGTCCATCGGGACGTCGTCGTCGTACTCGACCGGCTCCTCTTCGACGGTCGAGAACATCAGCACCCCGGGTGTCACCGACCCGAAGCCGAACACGCCCCGGTCGGTGCGCGTGAAGCCCGCGTGGACCGTGCCCAGGCCGGGGACTTCGAGGTCGCCGTCGGGCCGCACGGTGATCCCGGCCGGCACGGTGACCTGGCCGATCCGGTTGACCTCCGGGTACGACGTGCCGGGGAAGCCGATGCCGGCCAGCTCCCGGACCCGGCTGCGCGGCCCGTCGCAGCCGACGACGTACCGCGCGGTCACCTCGTACGGCCCGTCGGGGCCGCGGACCCCCACCGTCACCGAGTCGCCGTCCTGCGTCACCGCGAGGACTTCGTGCCCGCGGCGGATTTCGGCGCCCAGCTCGCGGGCGCGATCGTCGAGCAGTCGCTCGAGGCGGGCCTGCGGGAGCGGCAGCGCGTGCATCGGCGGGTCGGCCAGGTCCGAGAGGTCGACGTGCAGGCCGCCGAACGGGAACACCGGCGGCGGGACCGGGCCGGTCACAGCCGCTTCGAGGCGCTCCAGCAGCCCGCGGTAGCGCAGCAGCTCCAGGATCTGCCCGCCGAGGCCACCGGCCTTCGCGGTCTCCCGCAGCCGCGGGTGCCGCTCCAGGACCAGTGGCCGCACGCCGGCCAGGCGCAGTTCCGCGGCCAGCATCAGCCCGGTCGGTCCGGCGCCCACGACGATCACGTCAGTCAAAGTCACTCGCTTTCTTCGGGTTCGGCGGCGATTCTGCTGGACGACCGGGGTCTTGCGGCAAGCCCCGGGGTGCGCTATACCTTGAAAAGGGCGGCGTCCGCTGTGGACATTCCGGCTAGTCGTAAACGCCCTCCACCCTCCACTCTGGATCGGGCCCGATCGTCGCCCGCAGCAGCAGCGCGAGATCGTCTTCCGCGCCTTCCAGCACCACCTGGATCCGGGCCGTGGGCCGCTCGCCGCGGTGCGCCGGCAGCGCCGGGTGCACGATCCACGGACCGGCACTGCCCAGGACGCGGCGCGTCGGCCCGCCGTCGACGGCGACCGTCGAAGGCGGGTAGCTGAGCTCGCCGCGTTCGGTGCAGCGGACGACGTCGCCGACCGCGTCGAGCACCGCGGCCGGGGGTGGCGTCGGTGGCACCCGGGTGGGCGACGGCGCGGGCAGCCGGCCGGGCCACGGCTGGTCCGCGGCGACCGCCCGGCGCGGTTCGCCCCACGGGACGAGCCGGACGCGCTCGGCCGGGCCGCGGCCGCCGTCGAGCAGGGGCGTGAAGACGGCGTCGGGCCCGAGGAGTCCCTGGATGCGCACCAGGGCGCGGCCGGCGCGTTCGGCGGCGTCGGCGTCGCGGCCCATCGAGCCGAGCTGCAGCTGCAGTGCCTCGCCGCCGACGACCTCTTCGGGGTCCAGGCGCAGCCGGACTATTCCCGCGCTCGGCCGGTCACGGGTGGTGAGCCAGCCTTCGCACTGCCAGCGGACGCGGTCCGCCGTCGCGCGGGCGGTCAGCGGTTCGGCGCAGCGCCAGACGCGGACGCGTTCCTCGCCGGCTTCGGTGACCGCGACGATGGCCAGGCGGGTGCAGGCGAGGCCGTGGTTCGCGAGGCCGGCGAAGAAGCGTTCGCCGAGGGTCTTCGCGACGAACGCGGCTTCGTCGATCCGGCTCAGCGGGTGGTCGAACTCCTCGGTGACGGTCAGGTCCGGCGACAGGGCGCGGCGCAGCGGCGGGCGTTGCGAAAGACCGCGGGCGAGGCGGTGCGCGGTGACGGCGTCCTTCGGGAAGCGGCCGGCGACGTCGCGTTCGGCGAGGGCGGCGAACGCGCCGAGGGTGCGCAGGCCGAGCCGGCGCAGCAGCCCGACGAGCTCCCCGCGGTCGTCCCCCGGCTGGTCGAGCTCGGCGATCGAAAGCGGCGCGAGGAAGGTTCCGGTGTCGCCACGCGGCACGAAGGCCGACCGGCGCGCGGCGAGGGTCGCGGCGAAGAGCCCGTCGGCGATCCCGACCTGGCATTCGACGCCGGCCTTGGCCTCGACCTCGGTGATGAGCAGCTCGGCGAGGGCTTCTTCGCCGCCGAAGTAGGCAGCGGCGCCGTCGACCGGAACGGCGACGACCCCGGGCCGCACGACCTCGACCCCGACGGCCTGCCCCTCGACAGCGGCGGCGACGGGTTCGAAGAGCCGGGCATCGCGATCGGGATCGTGCTGGTGCACAACGAGCTCCGGACAGCGCGACTGGGCATCCCGCCGCCGCATCCCCCGCCCGACCCCGTGCCGCCGGGCGGCGGCGGAGCAGGCGACCACCCGGTTGCCGGAGAAAACGGCGGCGGCCGCGGAGGGAGGGGTGCCCGAGCAGGCCCCGGCGGCGACGACCGGCCAGTCGGGACACCACAGCACGAGCAGCCGTGGAGACCCGTTCACCCCGCGGCCACAGCCGATCGCCGGCTGCCGGGCCGCACGTCCGGCGCTCGACGCCCGGCGGCGCACGGGTTTCGGGCCGATCGCGCGGCTCGCTCGCAGCGCCCG
Source organism: Amycolatopsis iheyensis (assembly GCF_024703995.1). Classification (GTDB taxonomy): domain Bacteria; phylum Actinomycetota; class Actinomycetes; order Mycobacteriales; family Pseudonocardiaceae; genus Amycolatopsis; species Amycolatopsis iheyensis. The sequence continues at coordinate 45,162 of NZ_JAMXQV010000012.1, forward strand.
GCAGCGCGCGGGTTCCCGGCCGGCTCAGCACGCCGAGCAGCGCGCGGGTCCCCGGCCGACCCACGGCACCCAGCGCGCGCGGTCCGGGCCGCCCGCCCAGCCGACCCGCCACACCCCGCACCGCGCGGATCCCCGGCCGACTCACAGCACCCAGCACCACGCGAGTCCCGAGCCGCCCGCGCAGCCAACTCGCGGCACCCAGCAGCACGCGGATTCCAGGCCGGCCGCGCAGCCGCCCCAGCACCGCGCGAGTCCCGGGCCAATCGCACAGCCAACTCGCGGCGGCCGGCAACTGTCGGTCCCGGCACCGCTTTCCGCCCACACCCTCGCGCCGCCGGAACCGGCGCCCACCGCACTTGCCCCAGCGGCGCCGGACTCATCCGGCCACCTCGGCCAGCCGTCGCCCCGGTGGCTCGCCCGCCGCCACCGCTCCACCCGGCCCCGGCAAGCGCAGCGGCGTCACCCGGGGCCGGACCGCCGGGCCGCGGCCGCGGCTGGTCGCCACCACGTCGCGAGCCCGGAGGTGTCCGTAGCCGTCCGGGGTCAGGCCGTGCCAGCGGCGGCCCGAGACGCCCAGCTCCAGCTCCGCGCCCGGCCACTGGCCCGCCGTCACCAGGACCGTGCCGCGGTTGCGGACCCGGCCCGACAGGCGCCGGGCCAGCTGGGGCTGGATGCCCGCCACCAGCGCCGGGCCCAGCACCACCAGGTCGAACCCGTCCACCAGAGCCGACACCACCCCCGGCAGCTCCGCGCCCGGGTGCGGCACCAGCGCGAGCCGCTCCAGGTCGACGCCCAGCTCCGCCGCCGCGGCCAGGCCCAGCTCCGGGAGACCCGTCACCGCCGCCCAGGACCCGTCGCGCGTCGCGGCCGCCAGCAGGGCCAGCACCAACGACGTCGCCCCGCGGACCGCGACCGTCGTGCCGCGTCGCAGCCCGCCGCCCGGCAAGAGCCCCGCCAGTGGTGGGAGCACCGCCAAGAACTCGGCCGCCGGCGGATCCAGCTGCGCGGCCGTGCGCACCCCCGGGATCGCCGTGAGCCCGGCCAGCGCCTCCGGCACCGCCACCACCGCTCACCTCCAGCACCACGTACTCGCACCGGGCGAACCCAGAAAAAGTCATCGAACACTTGTTCGCATAGTGCGAGACGCGCGCCCCGCTGTCAAGCCGGGGGTCACCCCGCCGGGGCACTCCCGTTTCCGGCACACTGGACCGATGACCCGCACGAACCCGGGCATCGACGCCGCGAGCCTCGACACGCTGACCGACGCCGTCCTCACCGCGTCCCGGCTGCTGGTGGCGGTGTCCGTCCGATCGGTCACCGCGGCCGCCGACAGCCTGACGCTGCCGCAGTTCCGGCTCCTCGTGGTCCTGCACACCCGCGGCCCGCTCAAGCACGCGACGCTGGCGGAGCACCTCGGGGTCACGCCGTCGACGGCGAGCCGCATGGTCGACCGGCTGGTCGCCGGCGGTCTCGTCGACCGCCAGCACAGCCCGGTGTCCCGCCGCGAGATCGTGCTGGAGATCACCCGCGAGGGCGCCCGGATCGTCCGCCAGGTCACGACCCGGCGGCGCAAGGAGATCGCCAAGATCGTCGCCCGGATGCCGGAAGAGAGCCGCCAGGGCCTGGTCGACGCGCTCACGGCGTTCGCCGAAGCGGGCGGCGAGCCCCCGGCCGCCGCCGCGCCCGAAGCCATCTGGGGCTGAGCTTCACCACCAGCGTGAACAAGGCCACTCCGGCTTGCCCAAACCGTTCGCCGCTACAAGTATTGCTGACTGCAATGACTCTCGCGAACGGAGGCCGGATGAGCGGCGGCACCCCGGCGCAGCCCCGCGCCACGCACCTGGGCGACTTCCAGGTCCGGCCGCGCATGCTGCTGATCGCCCTGCTCGCCGTCCCGGTCGGGGCCGCCGCGTCGGTGGCCGCGCTGGCGCTGCTCAAGCTCATCGGGTTGATCACCAACCTCGTGTTCTACCAACGGTTCGACACCGCGCTCGTGGCGCCCGGGGCCGCCGCGCACCCGTGGTGGCTGGTGCTGACCGCGCCGGTGGCCGGCGCGCTCGTGATCGGCGTGATGGCCCGCTTCGGCTCGGAGAAAATCCGCGGCCACGGCATGCCCGAGGCGATCGAGGCCATCCTGACCGGCGAAAGCAAGGTGGCCCCTCGCGTCGCCGTCCTCAAACCGGTTTCCGCCGCGGTCAGCATCGGCACCGGCGGGCCCTTCGGCGCCGAAGGGCCGATCATCATGACCGGCGGCGCCGTCGGCTCGATCCTCGCCCAGCTGCTGCACCTGTCCGCGGACGAACGCAAGACGCTGCTCGTGGCCGGCGCCGCGGGCGGCATGGCCGCGACGTTCAACGCCCCGCTCGCCTCGATCCTGCTGGCGGTGGAGCTGCTGCTGTTCGAGTGGCGGCCACGCAGCTTCGTCCCGGTCGCCGCCGCGGTCCTCACCAGCACGCTCTGCCGCGGCTTCCTGCTCGGCACCGACCCGGTCTTCGGCCTGCCCGCCGCCCCGGCGCCGGGCGCGGGCGCCGACGTGCTCGCGCTCGTCCCCGGCATCACCGGCGGCCTGCTCGCGATCGCCGCGACGGCGCTGGTCTACCTCGCCGAGGACGGCTTCGCCCGGCTGCCGTTCCACTGGATGTGGTGGCCCGCGATCGGCGGTGTCGTCATCGGCGTCGGCGGCCTGATCGAGCCGCACGCCCTCGGCGTCGGCTACGACGTCATCGACCAGCTGCTCACCGGGCAGGCCACGACGTCGCTGATCATCGGCATCCTGGTCGTGAAGACGCTCATCTGGTCGCTGTCGCTCGGCTCGGGCACCTCGGGCGGCGTGCTGGCGCCGGTGTTCATGATCGGCGCGGCCCTCGGCGCCGCGGAGGGCGGATTGCTCCCGCACGTGGCGGCCGGGTTCTGGGCGGTATGCGGGCTGGCCGCGGTGGTCGGCGGCGTCATGCGCTCGCCGCTGACCGGCATCGTGTTCACCCTCGAGCTGACGCACGCGTGGAACTACCTGCTGCCGCTGGTGGTGGCGTCGGTGTCGGCCTACGCGGTGTCCGTGCTGCTGCTCAAGCGGTCGGTGCTGACCGAGAAGATCGCCCGGCGCCGGCTGCACCTGACGCGCGAGTACACGACCGACCCGCTGGAGACGTTCTTCGCGCACGAGGTGATGACGGCCAACCCGGTCGTCCTGAGCAACGCCGAAACGGTGTACGAGACGCTGCCGCACACCCGCCACGCGACGCTCTACCCAGTGGTGGACGGCAAGGACCGCCTGACCGGCGTGACGACCCGGCACGCGCTGCTCACGTGCGAAGGCCGCACGGTCGCCGACGCGACGACCCCCGCCCACGTCCGCTGCCACCCCGACAACACGCTGCGGGAGATCGCGAACGAGCTGGCGACGGGCCACGTCACGCAGGCGGTGGTGGTCGACCGCGCGGAGCCGGACCGGGTGCGCGGGGTGATCACGCTCGCGCAGCTGCTGCACGCCCGGCGGCGCGACCTGCACGAGGAGCACCACCGCGAGCGGATCCTCGCCGTGACACGGATCCCAGTCACGTAGCCCGCCACAGCGAGTTCCGGCTTCAAACACGCGAGATCCGCTTTCAGACACGCGAGTTCCGCCTTCGATCACGCGAGTTCCGTCCTGAGGCACACCGCCGTCGTGTGCGCCGAACCCGTCACCCGCGTGATCGGGGCCGTGACTCGCGTGACTGGGGACGGAACTCGCGTGATCGGGGCCGTGACTCGTCGATCGGGGCTGTGACACGGATCCCAGTCACGTCGCCCGGTGCTGCCTCGTCCTCGGGGTGAAGCGAGAAAAGAGGACGAGATGCGCCAGATCCTGATCGTCGGCGGTGGTTACGCGGGCTTCTACGCCGCTTGGAAGCTGGAGAAGAAGCTCCGCAAGGGCGAGGCCGAGGTCACCCTCGTCGACCCGCGGCCCTACCTCACCTACCAGCCCTTCCTGCCCGAGGTCGTCGCCGGGGCCGTCGAAGCGCGGCACGCCGCCGTGTCGCTGCGGCGGCACCTGCGCCGGACGCGGATCATCGCCGGCACCGTGACCGCCATCGACCACGAACACCGCGTCGTCACCGTGCAGCCGGCCGATGGTGAGCCGCGGGAGCTCGGCTACGAGCTGATCGTCGTCACCGCCGGGGCCGTCACGCGGAAGCTGCCCGTGCCCGGCGTCGCCGAGCAGGCCATCGGCCTCAAGCACGTCGAAGAGGCCGTCGCGATCCGGGACCGGCTGCTCACCTCGTTCGACCGCGCCGCTGTGCTCCCCGACGGCCCGCGGCGGCGCAAGCTGCTCACGGTCACCTTCGTCGGCGGCGGCTTCTCGGGCGTCGAGGGCTTCGGCGAACTGCTGTCGCTCGCGACGGCGCTGCTCAAGCGCTACCCGGAGCTCCGCCGCGACGAACTCGCCTTCCACCTCGTCGAGGCGTCGGGCCGGATCCTGCCCGAGGTCACCGACCGCCCGGGCCGCTGGGTCGTGCGCGAGCTGGAACGCCGCGGCGCGCACGTCCACCTGAACACCCGGGTCACGTCGGCGAAAGACGGCCACGTGACACTCGAAACCGGCGAGGAGTTCGACTCGGAGCTCATCGTCTGGACCGCGGGCAACGGCGCGAACCCGGTCATCGGCAAGCACACCGACCTCCCGGTCGACGAGCGCGGCCTGATCGTCGTGCGCCCCGACCTGCGGGTCGAGGGCGTGCCCGACGCCTGGGCGGCCGGCGACGACGCGGCGGTGCCCGACCTCGCCTCGCCGGTCCCGGGGGCGCGCACGGTGCCCAACGCGCAGCACGCCTACCGGCAGGGAAAACTGCTGGCGCGCAACATCATCGCGACGCTGCGCGGCCGGGAGCCGAAGCCGTACGTGCACCACAGCCTGGGCGCGATCGCGACGCTGGGCCTCGGACGCGGCATCTTCCAGTACCGGCGCCTGGTGCTCACCGGCCTGCCGGCGTGGCTCATGCACCGCGGTTACCACGTGCTGGCCGTGCCGAGCTGGGAACGCAAGATCCGCGTGCTGGCGGTGTGGCTGACGGCGGCGCTGTTCGGCCGCGACATCCTCTCGCTGGCTTCGGTGCAGCACCCGCGGGACGCCTTCGTGACCGGTGGCGCGCGTCCTGAGTGGAACGACGAACTCCCCGCCCCCTTCAAGGTATAGCCGACCCCGGGGCTTGCCGCAAGGCCGGGGTCGTCCCCCACAATGGCCGCTCACCAGCCGAAACAGGGGGAATGCAATGCGTTTTCTGTTGACGACGTGGGGCTCGCGCGGGGACGTCGAGCCGCTGGCCGGGCTCGCCGTGGCGCTGCGCGAGCTGGGCGCGGACGCGGTGGTGTGCGCACCGCCGGACGGGGACTTCGCGGCGCTGCTGGAGCGGACCGGCGTGCCGCACGTGCCGCTTGGCCCGTCGGTGCGCTCGGTGGTGACGCGCGAGCGGCCGGACCCGTTCGCACTCGCCGACGAGCTGGTCACCGCGCGGTTCACCACGCTCACCGAGGTGGCGGCGGACTGCGATGCCGTAGTGGCGCAGGGACTCCTGCCCGCCGGCGCGCGGGACGTCGCCGAACAGGCGGGAATCCCTTATGTGTACGCGTGTTATCACCTGCACGGCCTGCCGTCACCGCACACGCCGCCGGGTGCGCGGCCGGGCACGCCGTCGCCGGCGGGCGAGACCGACAACCGGGTGCTGTGGCGGCACGACGCCGAGCGCGTGAACGCCTTGTACGGCCCGGCGTTGCACCGCCACCGGGACGCACTCGGCCTGCCGCCCGTGGCGAACGTGCGCGACCACGTCTTCACCGACCGGCCGTGGCTGGCCGCGGATCCGGTGCTGTGCCCGACGGACCTCGACGTCGTCCGAAGTGGAGCGTGGGTCCTGACCGACGACCGGCCGCTGCCGGCCAGGCTGGCGCAGTTCCTCGACGCCGGCGAACCGCCGGTGTACGTGGGCTTCGGCAGCATGGCCGCGCACGCGCCCGCGGACATCGCGCGGGTGGCGACCGAGGCGGTCCGCGCGCACGGCCGCCGGATCGTGCTGGGCAGCGGCTGGGCGGGCCTGACCTCGATCGACGACGCCGAGGACTGCTTCGTCGTCGGCGAAGTCAACCACCAGGCGCTGTTCCGCCGGGTGGCCGCGGTGGTGCACCACGGTGGCGCGGGCACCACGACGACGGCGGCCCGGGCCGGGGCGCCGCAGGTGATCGTCCCGCGGATCGCGGACCAGCCGTACTGGGCCGAGCGGGTGACCGAGCTGGGCATCGGCGCGGCCCACCCGGATCCGGTGCCGACCACCGAGTCGCTCTCGGCCGTGCTCACCCGGGCGTTCGCCGCGACGAGCCGGGTCGAGATCCGCACCGACGGCGCGGCGGTGGCCGCGAAACAGCTCATCGAGCTGGCCGGCTGAGCCCCCAAGGGCGGCACTTTCGGTACGAAAGTGCCGCCCTTGCGTCAGCCCGCGAAGGGGCCGGCGTCGATCGCGCAGGTCTTGCCCGCGGCCGGGAACACACCGGCGATCAGGTAGTCCCGCTTGACCTGCTCGGTGCACGTGCTCGGCACGTACATCGACGAATGCCCGTACCCCTCGGTGACGAACACGCGTGCCCGCGCCAGTTCCGCCGCGCCGTCCCGCGCGCCGGGCAGCGGCGTCGACGGGTCGTAGCGGTTGTTCAGCACCAGGATTTCCGCCGACGTCGGGCGGTTCCACGGGCCGGTGTACCGGTCGGTGTCCTTCGCCCGCCAGAACGCGCAGCTCATCATGTCCAGCACGGCGATCCGGCCGAAGTACGGCACCCGCTGGTCCTCGGATTCCGCGTACCGGCTGTAGATCGCCGGATCGGTGGGGACATCGCTGTCACTGCACTGGATCGCGTTGAACGCCTCGGTGCGGTTCGAGGTGTAGGGCTCGGACGCGGCACGCAGTGCGGGTGTGGCGGGTGCGTCGTACAGGCGCTGCAGCAAGGACGCGATGTCCGGCCAGCCCCGCGAGTCGGACAGGTCGGCCGCCGCGTTGATGATCCCGGAGTACGTCCAGGTTTCACCGTCGACGGTGATCGGGGCCTGCTTGGCCCGTGCGGTGAGCGCCGCCCACTTGGCCTGCGGGTCGCCGGAGGAGAACGCGCACTTCGGCCCGGCTTCGGTGCACAGCCTCAGGAACTGGCCGAACGTCTGCGAGATGCCGGTGGCGACGTCCTGGCGGGTGTCGAGCGGGACGCTCTTGCCGCTGCCGTCGTGGCCGGTCGCGTTGCCGGCGAAGTCCATCGTGCCGTCGAAGACCATCGCCCGGACGCGGTTCGGGAACAGGTTGGCGTAGGTCGCGCCGAGCTGCGTCCCGTAGGAAATGCCGTGGTAGGTCAGCTTCGGGTCGCCGACCGCGCGACGCAGCAGCTCCAGGTCCCGCGCGGTGTTCGCGGTCGAGACGTGCTCGAGGATCGGGCCGGCCTTCGCCGCGCAGCGGTCGGCCAGCTCCTTCGACTTGGCGTAGAAGGCGGCGTTGCCGCTCGGGTCGCCGGGCAGCTCCGGGAACGCCCCGAAGAACGACTCCTGCTCGGCGAGCGTGTCGAAGCACCGGACGGCGGTGCTGTTGCCGATCCCCCGCGGGTCCCACGAAACGACGTCGAACCGCGCGCGCAGCTGGTCGGAGAACAGCCACGGCCACTTCCCGCGCTCCCGCAGCCGTTGCAGGCCGGACGCGCCCGGGCCGCCGAAGTTGACGAACAGCGTGCCGATCCGGTGCGCGGGATCGGTGGCGGGTTCCTTGATGAGCGCGAGGTCGATCTTCGCGCCGGCGGGCCGGTCGTAGTCCAGCGGCACCGACGCGGTGGCGCACTGGAACCCGTCCTCGCAGCCGGTCCAGCTCAGCTTCGGCGCCGGCACGCTGTCGACGGACGCCGACGCGGTGCCCGGCCCGGCCACGACGGCGGCCGAAATCCCGAGTGCGACGACCAAGCCGCGCACTCCCCCAGTGAAACGACGCACGAACCATCCCTTCGTCGGAAACGATCACCTCTCCAGACGCCGGGCGCCCGCGGAGGTTGCACCGGTACTTCGCGCGCGGAGCGGTACGGGTTCCCGAAAGAATCTCTGGCGCCGACTCTCACCACTTAGCTATAGTACTAGGCAACTAGATAAATGGAGTTGCCGATGATCGAGTTCACCCTCGACGCCCGGTCGGGGCTGTCGCCGTACCAGCAGCTGGTGCAGCAGGTGCGGCACGCCCTCCGGCTGGGCCTGCTCGAAGTGGGAGACCAGCTCCCGAAGGTCAAGGACGTGGTCGCGAACCTCGCGATCAACCCGAACACCGTGTTGAAGGCCTACCGCGAGCTGGAGCACGACGGGCTCGTCTCGGCCCGGCCCGGCGTCGGCACCTTCGTGACCGCGACGCTCAACGGCGCGGCTTCGTTCGCCGTGCTCGGGCCGCTGCGCCAGGATCTGCGCCGCTGGCTGGCGAAGGCCCGCAAGGCCGGTCTCGACGAGGAGAGCATCGAGGCCCTGTTGATGTCCACGTTTCGCGACTCCGCCAGAGAGGACATAGCGTGACCGTCCTGCGCGCCCAGGGACTGGGCAAGAAGTACAAGCGCAAGCAGGCGCTGACCGGCTGCACGCTCGAAATCGAAGCCGGCCACGTCACCGGGCTCGTCGGCCCCAACGGCGCCGGCAAGTCCACCCTGCTGAACATCGCGTCCGGCATGCTGGAGCCCACGACCGGCACGATCGAGGTCTGCGGCGGGATCCCCGGCAGCGGCCCGGCCCAGCTGGCGAAGGTCGGCTACGTCGCCCAGAACACGCCGGTCTACGGCGGTTTGTCCATCGAAGAGCACCTGCACCTCGGCGCGCACCTCAACCCCCGCTGGGACCACGACCTCGCCACCAAGCGGATCGAGCGGCTCGGGCTCGACCCGAAGCAGCACGCCGGCAAGCTGTCCGGCGGCCAGCGCGCGCAGCTCGCGCTCACCCTCGGCATCGCCAAGCGGCCCGAGCTGCTGCTGCTCGACGAGCCGGTCGCCGCGCTGGACCCGTTGGCGCGCCGGGAGTTCCTGCAGGACCTGATGGAAGCCGTCGCCGAACACGGGCTCTCGGTCGTGATGTCCTCGCACCTGGTCAACGACCTCGAACGCGTCTGCGACCACCTCGTCGTGCTCGTCGACTCCCAGGTCCGGGTCATCGGCGAGGTCGAAGAGCTGCTGGCCACCCACCACCGGCTGACCGGGGCGCGCCGGGACATCGAGACGCTGCCGGCGGACCAGCAGGTCATCTCCGCGAAGCACACCGACCGCCAGACCACCGTGCTCGTCCGCACCGAGGCGCCGATCCTCGATCCCGCTTGGACCGTCGGGCAGCTCGGCCTGGAGGACCTGGTCCTCGAGTACATGAGCAACCCCGCCGCCGCCCGTCCCACCCTGGAGGTGCTGCGATGACCTGGCTGACCTGGCGCCAGTTCCGCACTCCCGCGTTGTCCGTCTTCGCCGCGCTGGTCGTGATCGCGGTGATCCTCGCGATCACCGGGCCGCAGCTGGTCGGGCGCACGAACTTCTCCGACGAAGACACGATGTTCGGCGGGACGATCCTGGCGCTCTACCTGCTGCCCGCGGTGATCGGCGTGTTCTGGGCCGTCCCGATGATCACGCGTGAGCTGGAGTCCGGCACGCACAGCCTGGTGTGGAACCAGACCGTCACGCGCAATCGGTGGCTCACCACCAAGCTCGGGTTCGGGCTGCTCGCCGCGATGGTCGCGGCCGGCCTGCTGAGCGTGGCGGTGTCCTGGTGGGCGAGCCCGATCGACGCGCTCGCGGCCCAGCAGACCGACCGCGGGATGCTCTCGCGCATCGCGCCGGTGGTGTTCGGCGCACGCGGCATCGTCCCGATCGGCTACGCGGCCTTCGCGCTCGCGCTCGGTGTCGCGGTCGGGATGCTGCTGAAGCGGACAGTGGCCGCCATGGCCGTCACGCTCGTGGCGCTCGTCGCCGTGCTGCTCGTGGTGACGAGCTTCGTGCGGCCGTACCTGCTGCCGCCGGAGCAGCTGACCGTCGCGATCACCGACAACATCACGAACATCAACGGCGATCCCAGCGGCGTCAAGGAGATCGGCGTGCGGAACCCGCCCGGGGCGTGGGTGCTGGGGAACGAAACGATCGACCCGGCCGGGAACGTGGCCGACCCGCTGCCGGACTTCGTGCGGAACTGCCTGCCCGGTCCGGGTGGCCCCATCCCGGAACGCGGCACCGTCGAGCAGTGCATGGCCCAGCTGGGCGCCCACGGCTACCAGCAGCGCCTGACCTACCAGCCCGGCTCGCGGTTCTGGCCGCTGCAGTGGCTCGAACTCGCGCTCTACCTCGCCATGACCGCCCTGCTCACCTGGTTCTCCTTCCGCCGCGTCCGCCACCTGTCCTGACGATTCCACTGGGGGAATCATGCACACCCTCGCGGTAGCCACCGCCTTGACACTCACCTTGACCGCGTCGCCCGTCGCTTCGGCGGCCACGACGCCTTACCTGCCCCGCCCGACCGGCCACGCGCCCGTCGGCGTCACCACACTGTCCTTGAAGGACACTTCGCGGCCCGATCCCTGGGTGCCGTCGGTGCCCTACCGGGAGCTGATGGTCTCCGTCTTCTACCCGGCGACCTCGGCGCACGGGCCGGTCAAGCAGTACATGACCCCGCTCGAATCCGAACGCAACCTCGAACGGGAGAACATCCCCGGGCTGCCGCTCGACGTCCTGAGCACCGTCCGGACGAACGCCCACGTCGACGCGAAACCGGCCGGGCGGTCGCACGACCTGCCGCTGGTCGTCCTTTCGCCGGGCTGGACGCAACCGCGGGCCACGCTCACCGCGCTGGCCGAAGACCTCGCCAGCCGCGGGTACGCCGTCGCGGCGATCGACCACACCTACGAGAACCGCGCCACGACCTTCCCGGACGGGCACGTCACCGGCTGCGACGCCTGCGCGGTGGACGACCAGCCCGGCTTCTGGGAGAAGTACGCCCAGGTCCACACGAAGGACACGTCGTTCGTGCTGGACGAGCTGCTGCGCTCGAAGCAGTGGGGCGCGCTGATCGACCCGGCGCGCATCGGCATGACCGGGCACTCCGCGGGCGGGGCGGTGACCACCCAGGCGATGCTGGCCGACCGCCGCATCCGGGCGGGCGCCGACATCGACGGCAGCATCCACGTCCCGTTGCCGGCGTCCGGGCTCTCGCGGCCCTTCCTGTTCTTGGGCAGCATGGACAACTACGTCCCGGGCCAGCCGGGTCCCTACGACGACTGGGAAACCGACTGGACGCACCTCACCGGGTGGAAGCGCTGGCTCATGGTGTCCGGCACGGTGCACAGCTCGTTCACCGACCTCGGTGTGCTCGCCGACCAGCTGGGCGTCGACATCGGCGCGTCGATCGGCGGAGCCCGCGCGCTGACCGTCACGCGGAACTACGTAAGCGCTTTCTTCGACCGGAACCTGCGCTGCCGCCCGCAACCGCTGCTGGCCGCGCCCTCGCCCGCCTACCCGGAAGTGACGTTCATCGGATGAAACGCATCGTTCTCTTCACGGTGACGGCGTTGACGTTCGCCCTCGGCACGCCGTCGGCCTCGGCCTCCCCCGCGCTGTCGCTGGCCGCACCGACCGGCTCGCAGCCGGTGGGCACCACCTCGCTGTACCTCAAGGACACCTCGCGGCCCGACCCGTGGGTCGCGACGGTGCCCTACCGCGAGCTGATGGTGTCGCTCTTCTACCCCACGGCTTCTTCGCAGGGACCGAAGAAGCAGTTCATGACCGAAACCGAGGCGGCCGCTGTCTTCGAAGAAGCCGGCATCACCGGGATCCCGCCGTCGGTGCTGACGACCGTGCACACCGACGCCGTCGTCGACGCGCGGCCGGCCGGACGTCGGCTGCCGCTGGTCGTCCTGTCACCCGGGTTCAAGCGACCGCGCGCCGAGCTGACGTCGCTGGCCGAGGACCTGGCCAGCCACGGCACCGCCGTCGTCGTGGTCGACCACACCTACGAAAACGTGGCGACCACGTTCCCCGACGGGCACGTCACCGGCTGCGCGGCCTGCGGCCACTACGACGAAGCGTTCTGGAAGAAGCTGGCCGGCGGCCGGGCGAAGGACGTCTCGTTCGTGCTGGATTCCCTGACGCACTCGAAGTGGGCGTCGCTGATCGACCCGGCACGGATCGGGATGGCCGGGCACTCCGTCGGCGGCTCGAGCGCGATCGGCGCGATGGTGGCCGACCCGCGGATCAAGGCCGGGATCGACGTCGACGGCACCACGGACGTCCCGTTGCTCGCGCCCGGCCTCGACCGGCCGTTCCTGTTCCTGGGGCGGGCGAACACGTACACGCCCGGCACCGGCGTCGAATCCGGTTCGTGGCAACGGGACTGGGATCAGCTGAAGGGCTGGAAGCGCTGGCTCGTCGTGGCGGGCATGGCGCACCCGTCGTTCACCGACATCGGCCTGGTCGGCGAGCAGCTCGGCCTCGACTTCGGCGCGACGACCCCGGCGGCCCGCGGTCAGGCCGTCACGGCGGCCTACGTTCGGGCATTCTTCGATCAGCACCTGCGCGGTGTGCCCCAGCCGCTGCTCGACCAGCCGTCGTCGCGCTTCCCGGAGGTCAGCTTCGCCATGACGTCAACGCCCTACCTGCCCGCGCCGACCGGGGACCGGCCGGTCGGCAGCACCGCGGTGTACCTGAAAGACACCTCGCGGGCGGACCCGTGGGTGCCGTCGGTGCCCTACCGCGAGCTGATGGTGTCGCTCTTCTACCCGGCGGAATCCCCGCGCGGGCCGAAGACGCGGTACGTGACCGCGGCCGAGTCGGCGGCACTGCTGGACGGCAGCGGACTGAAGGTGCCGCCGGACTGGCTGACCACGATGGTGACCCACTCGGTGGCCGACGCCCGCCCGGCCGGTTCGCACCTGCCCTTGGTGGTGCTTTCGCCCGGTTACACCAAACCACGCGCCACGCTCAGCGCGCTGGCCGAGGACCTGGCCAGTCACGGGTACGCCGTCGCGCTGGTCGGCCACACCTACGAAAACACCGGCACGAGCTTCCCGGACGGGCGGTTCGCGGGCTGCGCGTCGTGCGAAGTGCCGCACGACAGCGCGTTCTGGACGAAGCTGGAGCTGGGCCGGGCCGCCGACGTGTCGTTCGTCCTGGACTCGCTGACGCACTCGAAACGGGCGTCGCTGATCGACGCGTCCCGGATCGGCATGGCCGGGCACTCCATGGGTGGGGCGAGCACGATCCCGACGATGGTCGCCGACGCGCGGGTCAAAGCGGGCATCGACATCGACGGCCGGACGGAGGTCCCGCTGACCCCGCCGGGGCTGTCGCGGCCGTTCATGTTCCTGAGCCACGAGCAGACGCCGGCGTGTGCGCCGAACGAGCCGTGGGAGCGGGACTGGGCGCAGCTGACCGGCTGGCGGCGCTGGCTCGAAGTGGCGGGCACGAAGCACGCGTCGTTCACCGACGTGGGCCTGGTGGGTGACCAGCTGGGGGTCGACGTCGGCGCGACGACCAGCGCGGCACGCACCCAGGAGATCACGCGGACGTACGTGAACGCGTTCTTCGACCAGCACCTGCGGGGTGTGAAGCAGCCGGTGCTCGACACTCCGGGGTACCCGGAAGTCTCGTTCTGCCGCTGAAACCGGCGGAAGCGGCACTGTGGGGGTGTGCCGCTTCCGCCTCACCCGGGTAGCGCGCGGAACCCGACGATCGGCAGCTGACCGGCCATCCGGGCCCGCGCCGCGGCACTGCCGTCGTAGCGCCAGCCCAGCAGCTTGCTCAGCACCCGCTTCAGGATCGGGGCCACCCAGCGGTTGCGGTGCTCGTAGGCCGCGATCACCGTCGCCGCTTCCGCCTCGTCCAGCACCCGGTGCCGGGGCGCGAACCGGTGGCGGCCGACGATCACCTCCGCCGCGGGCTGCCGCGCGAGGTTGCGGAACCAGTCCGAACCGCTGCCCAGGCCGGCCACCACGAAGTACTCGCCGTCCACCACACCGATCACCTCCAGCACGGTGCGGTACCGGCGTCCCGACCGGCGGCCGACGTGCGTCAGGCACAGGAACCGGCGGCCGAACAGCCCGCCCAACCCGTGGTCGTACAGGCGCACGGGCGCGCGGAAGACGGCCCGCATGACCCGGCCCGTCATGCCGGCACCACCAGCCGGCGCAGGACCGCCGCCGCCGGCGCCGGGGCCGGGCTCAGCGCCCGGTGCAGCAGCAGCCCGTCGACGGCGGCCGCGAGCACCGCGGCCGTGCCGTCGGCGTCGGGTACGCCGTGGTCGCCGAACCACGCCGCGAGCCGCGCGCGCAGGCCGTCGAGGACTTCGGCGATCCCCCGCCGCAGCTCGTCGTCGCGGGTCGCGGCCAGGTAGGCCTCGATGAACAGCAGCGACATCGGGTCGGCGCCGGTGTACTGCTCGACCGAGCCGACGATCGCGTCGACCGCCTCCTCGGGCGTGTTCGCCTGATCGAGGGTGACCTCGTCGGTCATCGCCCGCATGGCGCCGAGCACGGCCTCGACGAGCAGGGCCTGCACCGAGGAGAAGTGGTAGTGCACGACGCTCGGCGTGACCCCGGCGCGTTCGGCCAGGACGCGGGTGCTGACGGCGGGCCAGCCCCGCTCCGGCACCAGTTCGAGGGCCGCGGCCAGCAGCCGCTGCCGGACCGCTTCACCGCGGGTGGCGGCCGGTGAGCTCATGGGCACTCCTCTCAGGGCAGTCGTCCTGTACGACTGCCCTGAGCATACGCCCTGCTAGAGCTTGCCGCCCGCGACCGGGGGCATGTCCGGGGCCTCCTCGACCTCCGTGGCCGACTCGCGGTAGAGGTGGCTCTCGATCTCGAACAGGTTGCCGCCGGCCCGCTCGACCACCGTGAGCAGCGTCGTCATCCGGGCCACCTCCTCCACCTGCTCCTTGAGGAACCAGTGCACGAACTGCTCGCCGAGGTAGTCCTCCTCGGCACGCGCGGCTTTCGCCATCGCCTCGATGTCGGCCGTCACCGTGCGCTCCTGGGTCAGCGCCAGCTCGATCGCCTCGTGCACGCTCGAGAAGTCGTTGCGCACCTCGCCGGAGGCGGGGATCGTCACCGGCTGGTCGCGGTCGAGCAGGTACTGCACCATCGCCAGCGCGTGGTTGCGTTCTTCGATCGCCTGCCGGTAGAAGCGCTTGGCCAGCCGCGGGAGGTCGCGCGCGTCGAGCCAGACGGCCAGCGCGATGTACTGCTGCGCGGCGGTGAACTCGTGGCGGATCTGCTCCCGCAGGAGCCCGGAGAACTTCGAACGCTGGGTTTCGGCCATGCCCCACAACGTATTACGGGAGCGGCCTCCCGGGCTACGATCGGCGGGTGCCGAGCCACCTCCCCGACCTGTCCGGCACGGTCACCTGCGTCACCGGCGCTTCCGGCACGATCGGCCGCGGGATCGCGCTGCGGTTCGCCGAAGCGGGCAGCGCCGTGGCCGTGCACCACCGGCGCCCCGGCGCGGCCGAAGACGTCGTCGCGGCGATCGAGGCCGCGGGCGGGCGGGCCCGCGCGTTCGCCGCCGAGCTCACCGAAGACAGCGCCTGCCACGCCCTGCTCGACGCCGTCGCGACCTGGGGCGGCCGGCTCGACGCGCTGGTGAACAACGCCGGCGTCCAGCCGGTCGAAGCCCTCGAAGACCTGACCGCGGACCGCTGGCGGGCCATGCTCGACGCGACCCTGACGAGCGCGTTCTCCTGCACCCAGGCCGCGGTGCGGCTGATGCGCGAGGGCGGCAGCGTCACGCACATCGCGTCGATCGAGGCCCGGCAGCCCGCGCCCGGGCACGTCCACTACAGCGCGGCCAAGGCGGCGCTCGTGCTGCACGCCCGCGGCGCCGCGCTGGAGCACGGCCCGCGCGGGATCCGCGTCAACACCGTGTCCCCCGGCCTGATCGACCGGCCCGGTCTGGCAGCGGACTGGCCCGACGGCGTCGAACGCTGGCGCGACGCCGCGCCGCTGGGCCGGCTGGGCACCCCGGCCGACGTCGGGAACGCGTGCGTCTTCCTGGCCTCCCCGCTGGCGTCCTGGGTCACCGGCCACGACCTGGTCGTCGACGGCGGGGTCACGGCCCGGCCCACCTGGTAGACTGGAACGTGTTCTAGTTCCTGGGGGTCCGATGTCCTTCCCGATCGTCGACGGCGTGCCACCGGGACGCGCGCTGCTGGGGTCCCGGATCCGCGAGCTGATCGAGGCGTCGGTGTGCGCGGACGACGACGTCGACTTCGCCGGCGCCGCGCGGCAGGTCGAGGCGGTCACCGCCGCCCTGCGCGCCACCGGCGGCACGTCACCCCTGCTGCTGGCCGCGCTCGAGGGCGGCGGCCACCTCAGCGTCAACAACCCGTTGGAGGGCCCCGGGAACCCGCTGGCGCCCCCGCTGTCCTGGACGCGCATCGGGCCTTCGGGGGTCGAGGCGGCGGTCCTGCTGGGCGCGGCCCACGAAGGACCGCCGAACCGCGTCCACGGCGGCTGGGTCGCGGCGGTCCTGGACCACGTCCTGGGCCGCGCGACGGCCGCGGCGGGCTACCCCGGGATGACGGCGTCGCTCACGATCGACTACCTGCGCGGCACGCCGTACGCGGTGCCGCTCACCGCCGAAGGCCGGCTCGAGCGCCGCGACGGCCGGAAGCTGCACGCCACCGGCACATTGCGGGCCGGCGACGAGATCTGCGCGACGGCGGAAGCGATCCTGGTGCACTTCGGCGCGGACCGGTTCCCGGTGTCCACTTCGGACTAGCTGCCGACGGGTGTGTGCCGGGGCGCCGCCGAGCTCGCCGAGGCCATCAGCACCGCGCAGATCGGCACCGCCATCGCCAGCGCCGCCAGCACGAAGACCGGGAACAGGAACGTGAACACCTCCGAGCCCGCCGGGTCCGGGGCCGCCGGGTCGAGGTGCAGGCGGACCGCCGCCATCCCCGTGTAGTGCATGCCACTCACCGCCGCGCCCATCACCAGGCCCGCCGCCAGCCGGGGCAGGAGCTTGTCCAGCCCGACGGTGAACCACAGCGCCGCCGTCGCCGCGACGATCGCGATCACCACCGACAGCGCGACCAGCGTCGGGTCGTAGCCGATCGTGCCCTTGACCTGCACCGCCCACATCCCGGTGTAGTGCATGACGTTCACCGCGAGCCCGGTCAGCACCCCGCCGAGCAGCAGCCGCCGCCAGGCGAAGGAGTTGCGGACGCCGAACACCAGCAGCCCGCAGAACACCGCCACCACCGAGAGGACCGCCGACAGCGCCGTGCGGAGGATGTCGTAGCGCACCGGCAGTCCCGGGGTCGAGAAGCCGAGCATCGCGATGAAGTGCATGACCCAGATGCCGACGCCGCCGATCGACACCGCCGCGAGCGCCAGCCACATCAGCCGCTTCCGCGCGTTGCCGGTGGAGCGGGCCTGCAGCGTGCAGGCGAGCCCGAGGGCGCAGCCCACCGCCGAGGTCAGGTAGGCGAGCACGCCGAGCCACTGCCCCATCGCGAAGTCGTCGTGATCCATGTGCATTTTCCGTGCTCCTTCAGGCATTGCGCCGGTTCGGCGCGTGCAGCTCGGCGAGCGCGTGCTCGGCCGCGGCGATGAGGGTCTGTTTCGTGGATTCGGGCGAACGCGCGTCGCAGGTGATCACCTGGACCGCCGCCGGGATCTTGAGGGCTTCGCGCACCTGCTCGGGTGGGTGCTGGCGGGTGCCGTGGAACTGGTTGACCGCCACCAGGAACGGCAGCCCGCGCGACTCGAAGAAGTCGATCGAGGCGAAGCTGTCCGCCAGCCGGCGCGTGTCGACCAGGACGATCGCCGCCACCGCGCCGCAGACGAGGTCGTCCCACATGAACCAGAACCGGTGCTGGCCCGGCGTGCCGAACACGTAGAGCACCAGGTCGTCGGCCAGGGTGAGCCGGCCGAAGTCCATCGCGACGGTCGTCGCGAACTTCCCCGGCACCGCTTCGGTCCGGTCGACGCCGATGGCCGCGGCCGTCATCACGGCTTCGGTGCGCAGCGGGTCGATCTCCGAAACGGCGCCGACGAAGGTCGTCTTGCCGGCCCCGAACCCGCCGGCCACCACGATCTTGGCCGAGGTGATCCGCTTGTCAGAGTGCACGTAGTCCACTGAGGACCCTTTCGAGCAGGTCGTTCCGTTCGTCGAAGGAGGCGTCCGCGGTGAGCGTTTCGCGGACCGCCACCTGGCCGGCGATCAGCAGGTCGCCGATGAGCACCCGGGCCACACCCAGCGGCACGCCCAGGTGCAGCGCGACCTCCGCCACCGAGCGCTGGTGCAGGCACAGCTGCGTCACCGCCGCCAGCGGGTTGGTCGGGCTGTACGGGGCGGTGCGCCCCTCCACCGTCGTCTCGACGAGGGCTTCCACCGCCAGGTCGACCGTCGGGCGGGTGCGCCCCGCGGTCCACGCGTACGGACGGGCCAGCGACGCCGCGTGCCGCCCGCCTTCGCGCCGGCGGCCTTCGGTCACCGGCTCGCCCCCGGGGCGGCCGGCGCCTCGAGGCCCGGCCGCGCGGGTGTCTCGACCATCTTCCCGAACCGGTCGACGAGCAACGTCATCTCGTAGCCCACCAGCCCGATGTCGCAGCCGGGGTTGGCCAGCACCACCAGGTTCGAGCCGTCGCCGACGTTCATCAGCAGCAGGAACCCCTGCTCCATCTCGATGACCGACTGCACGACCCGGCCCGCGGTGAACAGGTCGGCGGTGCCGAGCGCGAGGCTCGACAGGCCGGACGCGATCGCCGAGAGCTGGTCGGCGCGGTCACGCGGCAGCAGGTCGTTCGCCGCCACGAGCAGGCCGTCCGCCGAGACGAGCGCGGCGTGCGCGACGCCGGGCACCTCCTGCGTGAACGCCGACACCAGCCAGTTCCGGGGCCCCTGCACCTGTTCCACTCCCTCCTGCCGGGTGTCCATCACTCCGCCGCCTTCGGCTCGGCCGAGACCCGGTGCCGGGCCGCGCGCATACCGCTGTAGTGCCGGGAAAGGTTGTTGCGCACCGCCGCCGGGTCCCGGAACGACGCGTCCGCCGGCTGCGGCTGCCGCGGCGCGACCGAGCCCGGGGCCAGCTGCGCGCCGGGCTGCCGGGTGGGCAGGCCGTCGCCGGTGAGCTCCGCCTCGGCCGTGGCGCCGACCGCCGCTTCGGCGGCGTGCCGGACCTCGTCGGCCGGGGTCGCCCACTCCCCGGGCGGCGCCGGTTTCGCGGCGGTGCCGGGGGTGTCGGCGAACCAGTGCGAGAGCATCTGGTCGAAGATCGGGGTCGGCGGCTGCGCCACCGCGGGTTCCTCCGCGGGCCATCGGGGTTCCATTTCGTGCCGCGCGGTGCCGTTGACCTGGGCGGGCAGTGTGGGCCGGGGCGGCAGGTCGACCTGGATCAGCACACCAGGGACGTGCACGCTGGCGGTGACGCCGGCGCTTGCGGTCCGCGTGGTCGTGGGCCGCAGCCGGACGGTGATGCCGTGCGACGCGGCGAGCCTGCCCACCACGAACAAGCCCATCCGGCGGGTGGTCTCCGGGCTCACCGAGGCCCCGGCCGCCAGCCGGGCGTTCGCCGCTTCGAGGTCCTCGCGGCTCATGCCGAGCCCGACGTCGACGACCTCGATCAGCACACCGCCGTCGAAGCCGCGGTCGGCGGTGAGCACGACCTGCTCGTCCGGCGGCGACGAGCGGATCGCGTTCTCCAGCAGCTCGGCGAGGATGTGCACGACGTCGGCCGCCGCCTCGGACTGCACCGACCCGCGCGGCGCGTTGCCGAGCGAGACGCGCTGGTAGTCCTTGACCTCCGAGGTCGCCGCCCGCAGCAGCTCGACCGTCGCGACCGGGCCGACGTCGCGGCGCACCGGCCGGCCGCCCGCCAGGACCTGCAGGTTCTCGCCGTTGCGACGCAGCCGGGTGGCGATGTGGTCGATCTGGAAGAGCTCGGCCAGCCGCTGCGGGTCCTGCTCGTCGGCCTCGAGGTCCTCGATCACCGACAGCTGCAGCTCGACCAGCGACTGGCTGCGCCGCGACAGCGTCATGAACATCTCGCTGACCTGGATCCGCATCTCGGCCTGCTCGCCGACGGCCAGCCGCACCGCCTGCCGGTGCATGTCGTCGAAGGCGCGGGCCAGCTCGCCGACCTCCTCTTCGGACTCGACGGGCAACCGCTCGGTCGCCTGCCAGTCGACGTCCTCGCCCTCCCGGATCCGCTCGATGGTGGCGGGCAGCCGGCGGCGGGCGGTGTCGAGCGCGGCCGCGTGCAGCCGCCGGATCGGGGCGACCACCGAGCGGGCCACGGCGAGCGCGATGGCGAGGGCGCCCAGCAGCGACGCCAGCACCAGCGCGGTGTCGCGCAGCGCGGCGGAACGGGTGTCGTTGGTCTGCGCGCCGACGGCGTCCGAAAGCGCTTTCACCTGGTCGGCCAGGATCGTGCCGAGGGCCGCGCGCTTCGCCGCCGGCCCGCCGGCGCCGGGGATGGTCGCCGCGGCGAACCTCGCCGCTGTCGCGCCGGCGGGCAGCGCGCGCCGGATCTGGCCGGTGAGCACCGTTTCTTCGGCGACGGCGGACGCCGGGTCGGCCCGCCCGGCGGCCGGCTCCTGCCCCGCCAAACTGGTCCTCAGCTGCATCAACGCTTTCACGATATCGGCCGAAGCGTCGAGATCGGCATTCCCGGCCTGCCGGACGAGCCCCGGGATCACTTCGCTGAGCGCGACCACGAAGTCGTGGTAAGCGGTGATTTTCGCAGCCGGCGCAGCTCCGCTCTGCCGCAGGTCGGCCAATTTCCCCAGCTGGTCTTCCAGTGTTCGCGACAGCTCCGGGGCGAGCCGCGCGAATTCGGCGTCGTGGCGGATCGCGGCCGCTTTCGCGTCGACCGCCGCGGTCTGCGCGGCTCCGCCGTCGTGGATCATCTCGTCGTCGACGAGACCGCCGAGCTCGGCGATCCCTTGCACGACCGGCGTTTGATCACGCACGGCGCTGAGGCCGCCCGCCTGGTCGAGCTCGGTCTGCACGCGGCCGCCGGCCAGCAGCAGGGCGACCAGGACGGGCAGCAGCAGCACCACGGAGATCTTGGTGCGCAACCGCCAGGTGCCGGGATTCCAGGTGACGGCGGAACGACGGCGAAGTGGTTCGTCTTCTTTCATCGGTGGCGTGGCTCGATTCGTACCGGTGGCCCGAGAACGATTTACCGTTCCTTTTTCCGCGGAATTCAGAACGAAGACATAACTCCGGCGACGGCGGTGCTGTCAAGGAATGCGGGCCGGTTCCCCCGTACGCATCAGCTACACAGGGTGAGCTTCGACAGCCCGGCTTTTTACCCTCGCGGAGGGTGAACACGAGCTCCATGATCGAACGAAAACCCCGGCGGCGCCGTGAATTTCCGCCGGTGCGCCACCCGGTCCGGCCCGTTTCGGGGCGGCTCGCCCACCCGGCCGGGCGTGCGCGGACCGTGGTCACCGCCTCCGGCGCCACCGCGGTGCGGCCCTGGCTATCCTCTGCCGGGAAAGGGGTGCCCGGCGATGTTGAAAGTTCACTTCACGGACGCGGACCTGGCGAAACTGACCATCGCCGAGGACGCCGACCCGATGTGGGAGCTGCTGATGAGCAGCTACCGGATCCGGCGACCGGAGGGTGAGCCGTTCTTCGGCCGGTGGCGCCGGGGGTCGCGCTCGGCCGTCCCCGACTCCGGGCGGCTGCTGATGGCCGCCGTCCCGCCGTACGGGTACTGCCCGGACTTCCTCACCCCGGCCGGCGCCCGCACGATCGGCGAGGGCGTCTCGGCGGTCCTCGAAACGCCCTCGCGGGTGCTGGCCGCCGACGTCGCCGAGCTCTCGGCGCAGGGCACGCGCGTCGCGCCCTGGCTGCGCCGGCTGGCCGACGGCGAGCCGCGGGAGCTGCGGCGGCTCGGCACCGCCATGCACGACTACTACCGGCAGTGCCTGGCCCCGGACTGGGCGGCGGTGCGCCACGCCGTCGCCCGCGACCGCCGCCGGCTGCGCTCGTGCCTGGAGCACGGCGGACCGCAGCTGCTGCTGTCCACCCTGCACCCGGACATCACCTGGGCGCCGCCGGTGCTGAAGGTGCGCTTCCCGATCGAGCAGGAGCTGCACCTCGACGGGCGCGGGCTCCGGCTGATCCCGGCGTTCTTCGCCCACGGCATGCCGACGACGTACAAGAACCCGGACCTGGCGCCGGTGCTGGTCTACTCGATCAGCCACCCGCGCTTCGACCGCGACGCCGAGCCCGGCCCGTCGCTGGCCGCGCTGCTCGGCCGCACGCGGGCCCGCGCGCTGATGACCGTGGCGATCACCCGGTGCAACACCAGCGAGCTGGCCGAGCTGACCGGCACCTCGCTGGCGACGGCGAGCCAGCACGCGTCGGTGCTGCGCGCGAGCGGGCTGATCACCAGCGCGCGCTCGGGCAAGTCGCAGATGCACGAGGTCACGCCGCTGGGGCTGGGCCTGATCCGGGCGAGCTGAGCGCACCGGTGTGTTAGCCTGACGCCGTGCAGCGCCTGATCACGTCCTCGCGACTCGTAGCCCGGCGCGCCGGCTGAACCAGGTCGCCGGCGCGCGGTCGGCGATCGCTTTTTTCGGGACCTGGCCCCGATCCCATCCGCACTTCCCGTGGAGATCAGCCATGTCTACGTCCTTCGCCACCCCCGCCATGCTGCTGCGGCGGCGCATCGCCACCTACTTCGTCGGCGGCGCCGACCAGATCCCGGCGCTGGTCCACGCGCTCGACGGCCACCTCGTGCACGAGCTGTCGGTCGACATCAAGGACGGCGTCCGCGAGAGCAGCATGGTCTGCGCGGTCCTGCTGGCCGGCGCCGAGATCGGGCCCCTGCTCGAGCGGTTGCGCGAGCTGCCTTCGGTCGTCTCGGCCGAACCGGCCTGATCGCCGGGTTTGTCCCCTCCGCTCCCGGGTAGCCGCCCCGGGACGAGCGGAGGCGCGGCCCGGGCCGCGGCCGTGCTGTTCGGGGTCGCGTTCCTGGTCGTGGGCGTGCTGGGGTTCGTCCCGGGGATCACCGCCGGTTCGGCGTGTTCACCGTGTCGGTGCTGCACAACCTGGTCCACCTGGTGTTCGGGGTGCTCGGGCTGGCCGCCGCGCGGAGCAACGGCGGGTCGCGCGCGTTCCTGATGATCGGCGGCGGGATCTACGTGCTGCTCTGGGTGTTCGGCCTAGCGATGGACCACGACAGCCCGGCGAACTTCATCCCGCTGGACAACGCGGACGACTGGCTGCACCTGGGCCTGGGCGTCGCGATGATCGCGGCAGCCATCGCCACGACGGCGCTCGACCGGGCACGGGGCCGCCACCCGGAGCCGGAAATCCAGGGCCACTGACCGCGCTCCGGCTCGGGTTCCCGGTGATCGGCGTCGCCGACGTGGGGCGCGCCGCCGAGTTCTGGTCGGCGGCGCTGGGCCTCGTCGTCACCCACGAGTGGGCGAGTGACCGCTGGCGGACGCTGGATCACCCCGACGGCTCCGGGCACGCGCTCGGGCTCATGATCAGCGAATCCCCGGTCGAGCCGTACCCGCGACTGCACCTCGACCTGCTGGTCGACACAACCGCCGAGCAGGAGACGGCGGTCGAGCGGCTCCTCGGGCTCGGCGCGACGGCGGTGGAGTGGGACCGATATCCGGCCGACCCGGACTTCGTCGTGCTCGCCGACCCCGACGGGAACCGTTTCTGCGTCGTCGACCTCAGCAAGGCGCCCTCGGGTCAGGAGCGGCGGCCGACCCCGGTGGCGATTTCGTGCAGCCGGCTCCCGTCCGGGGCCAGCGGCGCGGTGTCCGCACCGGCGCCTTCGCGAGGAACTCCTTCAGCGTGAACGCCGCGTCGTGCCGCGGGCTTCGCCGCCGACCCTGCTATCTTCGGGGTGAAGATCGAACCGAGGAGACCACTCATGGCAGGTGACGTCGACATCTCCGGGTAGCTCCGGAGCACGCAGGCCCCCGGCCGTGCCGGTGCGGGCCGCGTTCGACGTCCCCCTTTCCGCCAGCACCACTCCGAGGTCTTCGTCATGTCCGAAATCGTGCTGTCCGGCCTGTCCTTCTCCTGGCCCGACGACACCCCCGTCTTCGACCACCTGTCCGCCACGTTCCCGGGCGGCCGCACCGGTCTCGTCGCCCCCAACGGGTCCGGCAAGACCACCCTGCTGAAGCTCGTCGCCGGCGTGCTGGAACCGGCCACCGGCAGCGTCACCGCCGACGGCGTGCTCGGCTACCTGCCGCAGGACCTGCCGTTGAGCGGCGAGCCGTCCGTCGCCGAAATCCTCGGCGTGGCCCCGATCCTGGCGGCCATCGCGGCCGTCGAGTCGGGGGACGCCGCCGAAGCGCACTTCACGACCATCGGCACCGACTGGGACGTCGAAGACCGCACCCGCGCCCAGCTCGACCGGCTCGGCCTCGACGTCGCCCTCGACCGCACGCTGGGCACCCTCAGCGGCGGCCAGATCGTCTCGCTGGGGCTGGCCGCGCAGCTGCTCAAGCGCCCCGACGTCCTGCTGCTGGACGAGCCGACCAACAACCTCGACCGCGAAGCGCGGCACAAGCTCTACGCCGTGCTCGACGACTGGTCCGGCTGCCTCGTCGTGGTCAGCCACGACCGCGCGCTGCTCGACCGGATGGACCGCATCGCCGAGCTCGACCGCGGTGAGATCCGTTTCCACGGCGGGAACTTCACCGCCTACGAGGCGGCAGTCCAGGCCGCCCGCGACGTCGCCGAGAAAAACATCCGCAACGCCGAACAGGAGGTCAAACGCGAAAAACGGGAGCTGCAGCAGGCCCGCGAGCGCGCCGCCCGCCGGGCGAGCACCGCGTCGCGCAACCTCGGCAACGCCGGGCTGCCCAAGATCTTCGCCGGCACCATGAAGCGCAACGCGCAGGAGTCGGCGGGCAAGGCGGACGGCACGCACACGGCCCGCGTCGACGCGGCGAAGGCCAAGCTCGACCAGGCCGAGCGGGCCCGGCGCGGCGAGCAGAAGATCAGCCTGGAGCTACCGCAGACGGTGGTCCCGGCCGGGCGCACGCTCTTCCTCGGCGAGGGCCTGCGGGCCCGCGGTCTCTTCCCCGGCGGCGTCGACCTGGCGATCCGCGGCCCCGAGCGGATCGCGCTCACCGGCCCCAACGGCGCCGGGAAGTCCACGCTGCTGCGGCTGGTGCACGGCGACCTCGAGCCGGACAGCGGAGCGGTGTCGCGGGCCGAGGGCCGGATCGCGTTCCTGTCCCAGCGGCTCGACCTGCTCGACGACGACCGCACGGTGGCCGAGAACCTGGCCGCGGCCGCCCCCGCACTGCCGCCGTCGCAGCGGATGAACCTGCTGGCGCGCTTCCTGTTCCGCGGCGCGCGGGCGCACCTGCCGGTCGGTGTCCTCTCCGGCGGGGAACGGCTGCGTGCCACCCTGGCCTGCGTGCTGTTCGCCGAGCCGGCGCCGCAGCTGCTGTTGCTGGACGAGCCGACGAACAACCTCGACCTCGTCAGCACCGGTCAGCTGGAGAACGCGCTGACGGCCTACCGCGGCGCGTTCGTCGTCGTCAGCCACGACGAACGGTTCCTCGAGCGGCTCGGGATCGACCGGCGGCTGCGGCTGGAAAACGGTGACGTACACGGATGACGTCGGACGACGGTCGCCGCGGGTCACGCCGGATTCCTAGCGTGGTGGCGTCACCCGCTGAAAGGAACCCAATGTCCGAAGTGACCTACACCGCCGTCGCGACGTCCACCGCGGAGGGCCGCAACGGCGGCCGCGCGAGCTCCGACGACGGCGCGCTCGACGTCACGCTCGCCGTGCCCAAGGCGTTCGGCGGCGCGGGCGACGGCACCAACCCGGAGCAGCTGTTCGCGGCGGGCTGGGCGTCGTGCTTCGTCGGCGCGGTGCGCCGGGTCGCGGGCGCGAAGAAGGTGCCGCTGAACGACCTCGCGGTGGTCGCGGAAGTCACGCTGCACCACGACACCGAAGCGAGCGAGTTCGAGCTGAGCGCGGCCCTGCACCTGGAGGCCACCGGCATCGACCAGGCCACGGCGGACGAGCTGGTGCGGGGCGCCCACCAGGTGTGCCCGTACTCGAAGGCGACGCGGGGCAACATCGAGGTCACCCTCGACGCCACGGTCGCCTGAACCGCGGCGCAAGTCCTCGTGAGTGTTTAGGGCGGTTAGAACCGCCCTAAACACTCACGAGAGGCCGCGGCAGACTCACATCCGGTCGGCGTCCTGGATCGCCCGGGCGAACGGGCGTGGCGCTTCCTGCGGCACGTTGTGGCCGATGCCGTCGAGGATGCGGTGCTCGTACTTGCCGGTGAACTTCGCGCGGTAGGCCTTGCCGTCCTTGGCCGCGCCGTCGAAGTCGCTGGCGATCGTGATCGCCGGGACCGTGATCGCCGGGCCGGTGGCCAGTTTTTGTTCGTACGCCTCGTACTGCGGCTCACCAGGGGCGAGGCTCAGCCGCCAGCGGTAGTTGTGGACGACGATGTCGACGTGGTCCGGGTTGTCGAACGCCGCCGCGCTGCGGTCGTAGGTCGCGTCGTCGAAGTGCCACGCCGGGGACGCCGTCTTCCAGATCAGCTTGTTGAAGTCGTGGCGGTTGGCCGCGTAGCCGGCGCGGCCGCGCTCGGTCGCGAAGTAGTACTGGTACCACCAGCCCAGTTCCGCTTGCGGGGACAGGGGTTTCTGGTTGGCCGCCAGGTTCGTCACGATGTACCCGCTCACCGCGACGACCGCCTTGCAGCGCTGCGGGAACAGCGCCGCGATGATGTCGACCGTGCGCGAACCCCAGTCGTAGCCGCCGAAGACGGCCTTGTCGATCTTGAGCGTGTCGAGCAGCGCGACGACGTCGAGCGCGACCGCGGCCTGCTGCCCGTTGCGGACGGTGGCCGCGGACTTGAACGTCGTCGGGCCGTAGCCGCGCAGGAACGGGATGATCACCCGGTACCCGGCCGCGGCCAGGATCGGCGCGACGTCGACGTAGCTGTACGGGTCGTACGGCCAGCCGTGCAGCAGCACGACCGGCTGCCCGGTCGCCGGACCGGATTCGTAGTAGGCCATCGACAGCACCCCGGCGTCGGCGTGCTTGACCTCGCCGAGCGAGGTGTGCTCCCCCGACCCGGCGCGCGAGTCGGGCGTCGGCGCCGCGGCGGGGGCGGCGGCCTCCGACGAGCAGGCCGCCAAGGACGTCGCCGCCAGCCCCGCCGCGAACGCCTGCCCGAACCTTCTCCTGCTGATCATCTCGACTCCTGCGTGAAAGACCGTGGGACTTTCACGACGTTAGAGTCGATTCGGTGACCTTCGCGCCCGTCAGGTGACGCAGCCGGTGTACGTCACCCGCCCAGGGCTTCGAGCGTCCCGGCGAGGTCGGCGCGCGAGCTCACCCCCAGCTTGGGGAAGATCCGGTGCAGGTGGGTGCCGACGGTCCGGTGCGAAAGGTACAGCCGCTGCCCGATCTCGCGGTTCGTCAGGCCCTCCGCGGCGAGCTGGGCGATGCTCAGCTCGTGCGGGGTGAGCTTCTCCCGCGCGTCCGGCCCGCGGTTCGGGCTCGACTCGCCCGCGCCGCGCAGCTCCCGCCGCGCCCGCTCGGCCCACGCCGTCAGGCCCAGGGCGTCGAAGGTCTCGCGGGCGGTGCGCAGGTGCGTCCGCGACTCGACGACCCGCCGCTGCCGCCGCAGCCACTCGCCGTACGCGAGGTGGACGCGGCCGCGTTCGGCGGGCCAGCCGGTGAGGTCGGCGCCCAGGGCGGCGGCGAAGCGCTCGTCGCACGGGTCGAGGACGGCCCGCGCGTACCGCAGGCCGATGTGCAGCGCCGGCGACGGCGTTTCCCGGGACTCGAGCCCGGCCAGGATGGCGCGCAGTTCGTCGGTGCGCCCGGCGCGGACCGCGGCCTCGGCCAGTTCGGCGACGCAGTAGGCACGCAGGGCCAGCTGGTAGGCGGGGTCGGCCGGGTCGTGCAACCGGCGCAGGTCCGCGAACGCGTCGTCGAAGCGGCCTTCGCTCAGGCCGGTGAGGCCGCGGGTGAGCTGGACGGTGGCGAGCACCGGCCGGGCGCCGGCGGCGAGCCCGGCGCGTTCGGCTTCGTCGGCGAGCGCCTTCGCCTGCCGGTGGTCGCCCCGCAGGGCGGCGATCTCGGCCTGGACCGCGGTGGCCAGCCCGAACATGAACGGCTGCCCGGTCTCCCGGGCGAACGCGGCCGCCTCCGCGGCGGCGGGCACGGCGCCGGCGAGGTCGCCGAGCCGCACCCGGCTCCACGCCTGGACGGCCAGCGCCCGCGGCAGCAGCCCGAGCCGGCCCTGGGCCCGCAGCCCAGGCGCGGCCGCCGCGGAGAAGCGGGCGGCGAGGTCGAAGGCGCCGACCTGGAGCGCGGCGCTGCCGAGGTATCGGTCGACTTCCGGGTCGGCGCCGGTCGCGCCCACCAGCTCCCGCAGGTTTTCGAGGACTTCCCGGCCCCGGTCGAAGGGCGCGACGTAGGCGGTGACGGCCACGACACGCGGATCTTCCCGCGGCACGGGCAGCCGGTCGACGACGTCGAGCAGGGCGCCGCGGGCGGTGTCGCCGGGCTCGACCCAGAAGCAGCGCATGGCGGCGCTCCACAGGATCCGCAGCGCGGCGCCGTGTTCCCCGTCGGCGGCGACGGCCGCGGCGGTGGCCGCCAGCTCCGCGACGCGGGCGGGGTCTTCGCGGACGCCGTCTTCGAACTCGCTGAGCAGGCGGCTCGCGGTGGCCCGTTGCCGGTGGCCGGCCGGGTTGGCGGCGTGCACGAGCCGTTCGGCGGTCTCCCGCCGCCCGGACTCGACGGCGAGTTCGGCGGCCTTGAGCAGCCGATCGGCCCGGGTGCCGGGCGCCTCGCTCAGCCGCCCGGCCTGTTCGAGCGCGGCAATCGCGGCGGCGGCCCCACCCCGGTGCCGGGCCCGCTCGGCGGTGCGTTCGAGCTCGGCGGCCACGGTTTCGTCGGGCCCGGCGGTCGCGGCGGCTCGGTGCCAGGCCCGCCGATCGGGCTGGTCGTGCAGGGCGGCGGCGAGGGCGAGGTGGGCTTGCCGCCGGTCGAGGGGGCCGGCGGCGGCAGGGATGGCGGAGCGCATGAGCGGGTGCCGGAAGGTGACGGCCCCGGCGGAGAGGTCGACCAGGCGCACCTCGACGGCGGCGGCGAGGATTTCGGGGCCTGGGACGAGGGGCGGCTCGCTCTCCACCAGCACGCGCGTCGCCGCGCAGGTCTCGGCCAGGGATGTCGTCTCGTTCAGCGCCGCCACCAGCAGCGCCGTCCGTGTCACCGCCGGCAGCGTCGCCACGCGGTCCGCGAATGTGCGCTCCAGCCGTTCCGTCAGCGGCAGCACCGGGTCCAGCCCGTCGAGCTCGCCCACCGAAGACGGCAGCTCCGTCAACGCGAGCGGGTGCCCCGCGGCCTCCGCGAGCAGCCGGGTCCGGACCGCCGGGGCGAGCCGCGGCGCGACCGAGTCCAGCAGGCCCGCCGCCGCGTCCGGGGCGAGGCGGTCCAGCGTCATCGGTGTCAGGCCCGCGTCCAGCAGCGGCGAAGCACCGTCGCGCAGGGTTGCCACCAGGACGATCGGCTCGGTCTCGATGCGCCGGGCCACGAACGCCAGCACGTCCGCGCTGGCGTTGTCCAGCCAGTGCACGTCCTCCGCGACCAGCAGCAGTGGCTTGGCCGCCGCCTCCTCGGCCAGCAACGTCAACGTCGCCAGCCCCACCAGGTAGGCACTCGGCGAAACGCCGTCCGCGAGGCCCAACGCCGTGCGCAACGCGTCCCGCTGCGGCGCGGGCAGCGCGGCCACGCCCGCCCGGACCGGGTACAGCAGCTGGTGCAGCCCCGCGTAGGCGAGGTTCCGCTCGGCCTCCGCGCCGGTCGTCCGCAGCACGCGCAGGCCCGCCACCGACGCCGCGTCCGCCGTCTCGGCCACCAGCGCCGACTTGCCGATGCCCGCTTCGCCGCGGATCACGACACCACTGCGATCCCCGGGACCGTCGACGAGCGCACCCAGCTCCTTCAGCTCGGCTTCCCGCCCGTGCAACGCCATGCGACCGACCTTACCCAACCGGTGTTTCCGCAGCTCAAGGCCGAGTGACGTACATCAACAGCGTCACCCGACGGGCGCGGCGGTCGCCCGCCGCCCCCTAGCTTCGCAGCGTCCACGCAAGCGACCCGAGGAACCGATGAGACGCATCCCCAAGTTCTTGGCGGCCGCCGTGCCGCTCCTGCTGACCGGGCTGATCCCGCTCGCCCCGAGCGCGTCGGCCGCGACGCCGGTCTGCGCCGCCGTGCCGGTCGAGGCGCCCGCCGGCGCGAAGATCGAGTCGGTCCAGGCGGAACACAAGACCGCGTACTGCCAGCTCACCGTCACGCTCACCCATTCCGGCCGCGACCACGTCAAGGTCGCCGTGGCCCTGCCCGACACCGGCTGGACCGGCCGGCTGCAGGCCCTCGGCGGCAGCGCCTACGCCGCCGGCAACTTCGACGGCCTCGCCCAAGCCGCCAAGGACGGCTACGCCGGTGTCACGACCGACGCCGGGGTGTCCCTCGACGGGCTCGACACATCGTGGGCGCTGACCGCGCCCGGTCACGTCGACCAGACGCTCCTGACCAACTTCGCCACCCGTTCGGTGCACGAAGAGGCGCTGATCGGCAAGGCCGTCACCCAGCGGTACTACCACCGCCCGGTGTCCTACTCGTACTGGACCGGCTGCTCGACCGGCGGCCGCCAGGGCTACGCCGAGGCCCAGGACCACGCCGACGACTTCGACGGCATCCTCGCCAACGCCCCGGCCGTCGACTGGACGCAGTTCGCCGTCGCGACGCTGTGGCCGCAGGTCGTGATGAACCAGAGTCACGACTTCCCCAGCACCTGCGTGCTTTCGGCGTTCCGGACGGCTGCGGTCCAGGCGTGCGACGCGCGTGACGGCGTCACGAACGGCATCGTCGACCGGCCGGACGAGTGCGGTTACGACCCGCGCGGCCTGATCGGGACGAAGGTCGTCTGCGACGGCCACGAGTTCACCGTGACGGCGGCGGACGCCGAGGTCATGCGCAAGATCTGGGCCGGGCCGACCGACGAGCGCGGCCGCAAGCTGTGGTCCGGGCTGCCCAAGGGCGCGGACTTCACCTGGCTGGCCGGCACGGCGCCCGGCCCCGACGGCACGCTCGTCGCGCCGGGCTTCCCGGTGGCCGTCAAGTGGGTGCAGTCGTTCGTGGCGAAGCAGGCCGGTTTCGACACCTCGAAGCTGACGTACGCCCAGTACGCCGCCGTGTTCCGCCAGTCGGTGCGTGAGTACGACGACGTCATCGGCACGTCCGACCCGGACCTGTCGGCCTTCCGCCGCGCCGGCGGCAAGCTGATCACGTTCGTGGGCGCGAACGACCAGCTGATCCCGCCGGGCGGCACGCTGTCCTACCGCAAGCAGGTGGAGCGGACCATGGGTGGCGCGCACCGGGTGAACGACTTCTACCGGCTGTTCTCGGCGCCGGGTGTCGAGCACTGCTTCGGCGGTGGCGGCCCGGAGGCGACGAACGCGCTCGGGCAGCTGGTCGACTGGGTGGAGAAGGGCAAGGCCCCGGCGACGCTGACGGCCGCTTCGGCGGACGGCAAGACCCGCGACCTGTGCCCGCTCCCGTCGGTCTCGCGGTACACGGGTGGCGACCCGGCGGTGGCGTCGAGCTACCGCTGCCGCTGAGTCCACGCCGTGGGTGCCGGCCTCCCTCCGGCGCCCACGGCGAATGGACTTGCGGGTCCAAAAATGGCTCGGCACGCTGAAGTCATGGCACTAGACCAGTACTACCTCCTCGGCCGGTCCGGACTGCGCGTCAGCCGGCTGGCGCTCGGCACGATGAACTTCGGCACCGGCGGTTTCCACGCCGCCTACGGCAAAACCGAAGCCGAAGCCCGCCCGATCTTCCGCAAGTATCTCGACGAAGGCGGCAACTTCGTCGACACGGCGGACTTCTACACCGCGGGCGAAAGCGAGACGATCCTCGGGCGCCTCATCGCCGAAGCGAACTTGCGCGACCGGGTGGTCCTGACCACCAAGTTCACCAACAGCGTCGACCCGGGCGACCCCAACGCGGGCGGCAACGGCCGCAAGCACCTGATCCGCGCGCTGGAGGCGTCCCTGCGCCGGCTGGGCACCGACTACGTCGATTTGTTCCTGCTGCACACGTGGGATCGCATCACGCCGGCCGAGGAGGTCGTCCGCACGCTCGACGACATGGTCCGGGCGGGCAAGATCCGTTACGCGGGCCTGTCCGACGTGCCGGCCTGGTACGCCGCCCGCGCCCAGAGCATCGCCGAAGCGAGCTCGCTCACCCCGATGATCAACCTCCAGCTGCCGTATTCCCTGGTACAGCGCGAAATCGAGACCGAGCACGTGCCGATGGGCCAGGACCTCGGCTTGGGCATCACGGCCTGGAGCCCCCTGGCGGGCGGCTTCCTGACGGGCAAGTACCGCGACGGCGGCTCGGGCCGGTTTTCGGACCCGGACGCGCAAACGTGGACGGAACGGGACTGGCAGTTGCTGAAGCCACTGGAGGAGGTGGCGGCCAAGCTGGGCGTGACGATGGCCCAGGTGGCGATCAACTGGGTGGCCACCCAGCCGGGCATCGCCTCGGCGATCGTGGGCGCGAGCAGCGCGGAGCAGCTGGGCAAGAGCACGGCGGCCCTGGACTTCGAGATCCCGGCCGACCTGCGCGCGACGCTGGACGAGGCGAGCGCGGTGCCGCCGACGTCGGTGTACCGGATGTTCACGGCGCGGTACCAGAACTGGATCGTCACGCCGGACACGAAGGTGGGCGACAAGCCGGCGGGGTACGCACCCGTGATCCGGAACTGGTAGCCGCCACCCATTCGAGTGAGAATTTCTCGCATTTGTCGCGGAGCGCGGACAGGACGGGAATGCGGCCACTCGAACGAGTGGCCGCATTGCTCTGTCCGGGTGGGAACCCTTGCCACTACTGAGATCAGTGGTCCGACGACGCTCTACAGTGGAGCCAGGGATTACCCGAACGGGTTGGCCGGTGAATAACCGACCCGGCTGATGTGACCTCATCCGTAACGAGTACGGTGCTCGCAACACCAACGCGTGACCACCAAAAGAGCCCACCCGCATCCACTCCTCGGCAGCTCCACGCGAGCAAAGATTGTACCCAATCCGCCCGGGCGGTGGTGCGCGGTGAGCCGGTCCCCGCACGACGAAGGAGGAACCCATGATGCACCCCCAGTGGTGGATCATCATGTGCTGCGCGGCCTGACCCGCGAACGCATGTCGCCGGGCTTCGCGGCTCCCGCGAAGCCCGGCTGCGAACCGTCAGGGCTGACCGCGCCGGCGGAGCTCCACTCCCTCGGCGAGCAGCACGTTCCGGGTCTGGTTGTACGACATGCCGTAAGTCGTCGCGAGCTGGCGGATCGACCGCCCGTCGAGGTAGGCGTCGACCAGACCGGGCGGGGTCGGCGGCAGCGGGATGCGCGGCGGCCGCAACGTGACCCCGGCGTCCAGCAACGCCGTCCGGATCTTGCGGTAGCTGTACGGGTAGCGCGCGACCAGCCCTTCGATCGTCTCCCCGGCCGCGTAGTGGTCCACCAGCTCCCGCACCACGTCTTCGGGCACGGGCTCGGCTCTGTGGTCCTCGCTCACGAGATCAACCGCCCAGGTGGTCCGGGTGCGGGGCACACCCCAGCCAACGGCATGTCCACCGGCGCGTACACCGCCGCGAGTGTGGTGCCCGGTCGCCCCCGCGCATGGTCGCTCCCCTCGCTGTCTTGGAGGAACGACTGCGGCCGCTGCTGATGACGCGGCCCGGCGGTTCTGTAATCGACGACACGCTCCAGCTTCCTTGTCCCGGCCGGTGAACACCAAAGACCACATCGGGTGATCCACTGTGGACACTCATCCGCGGAGCGTGGCCGCGCGAACGAGCCTGGTCACCGAGCCGAGCGGGATTCCCGCATCACTCCTCGCACCGCACCCGGCCCACGGTGTCCCGATCCCCGTCGCGCGCGGCCGGGATGGTCGGCTCCGGCTCGTCCAGCTCCGCGATCAGCTCACCCAGCTCCGCGACCCGCGTGCCGCGCTCGCGGCCCCGGTAGAGCTCCGCCGCCTGCAGCCACAGCGCCCGCGCGTCCGCCCGGTTCTCGCGTTCACGCAGGATCGACGCAAGCGCCGCCAGCGCCCTGGCCTGCCCGGTCGCGTGGCCGGTGCGGTCGGCCAGCTCGACCGCGCGGTACGCGAACCACAGTGCCGCCCGCGCGTTGCCCTGTTCGTGGCGCAGCCGGGCCAGGACCGTATTCAGCTTCATCACCGCCGGCAGGCTCAGGCTCGCCGACGTCAGCTCCGAGGCGCGCCGGCACTGGTCGTCGGCCTCGGCCAGCCGGCCCTGGTCGGTCAGCAGGGATGCCCACGCCGTGTGGATCTCCAGCCGGGTCGTCACGTCGGCCGTGTCCCGCAGGTCGGCCAGGGCCTCGGCGTACAGCTCCGCCGCCTCCTGCTCGAACCCGCCCGCCGCGACCAGCGCGTTCGCGAGCCGGTGCGCGGCGACCGCGCACAGCGACGGCTCGCCCAGCTCGTAGGCCACCTCCAGCGCCAGCCGGCCCAGCACCGCCGCTTCGGCCGCGCGGCCGGACCGCAGGTGCCACCGGGCCAGGTTCAGGGTCGCGGCGATCCGGCCCAGCGGCAGACCAGCCACCTCCGCCAGCTCCAGCGCCCGCCGGAGGTGCTGCTCCGCCTGCTTCTCCTCGCCGCGGTGCATCAGGACGACGCCGAGGTCGTTCAGGTTCGACCCCAGCAGCTGCCGCAGCCACGCCTGGTCGCCACCGCCCTCGGCGAGCGCCGCTTCGACGCTGCCGACCGCGGTCGTGAGACAGCCGATCGCGTCCGCGAAGTAGCCCTTGGCCACGAAGAGCTCCGCGAACAACGCCGGGAGGTGGAAGGCGATCTCGTGCAGCCCCACGGCGGCCGCGCCCGCGACGACCTCGGCCAGCAGGTTCTTTTCCCGGATCACCCACTGGCGCGCCGCGGCGGCACCGGCGAACCCGGCGCCCGGCCACGCCAGGGTCGTGGCCGGCAACGGCGGCGGTGGCTTGTGCGGGAACACCAGGCGGTGCGCGTCGTGCGCCATCAGCAGGTAGAACTCGAACAGCCGGCGGCGCACCGCCGCGACGTCGTCCAGCTGCTCCGCGACCGAAGCGGCGTAGGCGTGCAGGAGGTCGTGGACGCGGTAGCGGTCGAGGTCGCCGGGGTGCTCGAGCAGGTGGGCCGCGACGAGGACGTCGAGCGAGCGGCGCACCGCCGGCACCGGACGCCCGTCCGCGGCCGCGACGGCTTCGGCCGTGACCTCCGCGCCCGGATGCAGCCCGATCACCGCGAGCGCGCGCCGCTCATCCGCGGCCAGCGCCTGGTAGGACACGGTGAAGGCCGCGCGCAGGCTGCGTTGTGGCCAGTCGCCTTCGTGCCCGAGGTCCAGCAGCAGGTCGGCGTCGCGCAGGAGCCGGGCCAGCGTCGGCAGCACCATGCCCGTGCGCGCCAGCGCGCGGTCGGCGACCAGCGTGAGCGCCAGCGGGTTGCCCCGGCACAGCCGCACCAGTTCCGCGAGGCCGCGGTGGTCCTCCCGGGCACGCCGGCCGATCCGGCGGGCCAGCATCGACGTCGCGTCCGCGGCGGCCAAGGGCGCCGCGGTGATCACGGGCGGGGACACCGTCGCGGCCAGCGACGGCAGGCGCCACCGCGACACGACCAGCACCGTGCACGAGGCGAGCACGCCCAGCAGCGGCGCGACCTGCTCGCGGCTGCGGACGTTGTCGAGCACCACCGCCAGCGGGCGGCGCCGCAGCAGCGCCGCCAGTTTCGCCGCCCGGGCAACGGGATTCACCACCTGGTCGACCGGGAAGTCCAGCAGGGACAACAAGGTGTCGACGACTTCGCCGGCCGCCGCGGCCGTCGCCTGGCTGTCGCCACGCAGATCCAGCAGCACGACGCCGTGGCGGAACCGCCGCCGCGCCCGGTGCGCCCACCGCACCACCGCCGTCGACTTGCCCACGCCCGGTCCGCCGGTCACCACGACCACACCCGGGCGGGGCGCCCCACTCGAGTCGGAGGTGAACGCGTCCAGCTCGGCGAGCAGCCCGTCCCGACCCTCCAGCTCGTCGCAGTCCGGCGGGACGTGCCACACGGGTGTGATGTCGGGTTCCGCTGCGGTGGCGGGGATCTTCACCACCTGCCGAGGGAACGCGCCGCCGCCGGCGAGCACCTCCTCGTGCACCGCACGCAGTTCGTCGGCGGCCCGCAGCTCGCCCGCTTCGAGGTAGTGCCGGCGCATCGTCAGGTAGAACTCGGTCACCTCGCCGGGGTGGTCGGCCGCGGCCAGCGCGCGGAGCCGCAGCTTCGCCAGGCTCAGCTCCAGCGGGTGGGCCTGTTCGAGCTCCATCAGCCGGCCCAGCGCGACGTCGGCCTGCCCGACGGCCAGCAGCTCGGCGACGAGCAACGCGTTCGCCGGAAGCCATTGGCTGCGCAGCCATTGCGCGCGCCAGCCGGCGGCCCGGCGCGTCCGGAGGTCGGCCAACGGCTCGTCTCGCCACAGCCGCAACGCCGCCTGCGCCTCGACGTGGGCGCGATGATGCTCGCCAGAGTCCCGCAATTGCCGCGCGGGCGCGAGCAGGCGGCCGAACGCGACGTGGTCGACGAGCCCGGGGTCGATCTCGACCACGCACCCGGTCTTGCCGACCGCGACGCGCGCGTCGATCCCGTTCGCCTGGAAGGCGTGCCGCAGGTGCGCGGCGTTCTGGTGCAGGGTCGCGAGCGCACCTCGCGGCACGATTTCGTCGTCGGCCCACACCCATTCGACGACGTCGTCGACGGCGAACCGGTGGTTCGGCCGGGTCAGCAATGCGGCGAGCACTTGTCTCGACCGGGGCTGGGCCCACTTCACGGCCACTTTCCCGTGCAGCAGCAAGGCCGTTTGCCCGAGAATTCCGAACACCAATTCCACGCCACTCCCCCTTTCCCCACGGTGAAACGCCGTCCACCGCCCTCTCCGCCACGATCACTTTCGCATTGATTCCACCGAAGAACCACGTCAGCGCGACGCAAAAAGCCCGTTGACGATCATCGTTGATCCATTGTCAAGCAGTAAAAGCACTGGCCGAAAGCCATTTCTCAACCAGGTCCCCGACAGTGGTGACAACAACTGGACACAACTTTTGGAGGACCGCGATGGCCGTGAACACCTGGGTGCGCAGCCCACTCGGAGCCACCGACGCGCACCTCGCCACCCGGCGCGGCACGAAATCCGTTCTGGTGCTCGTGCCGCACATCGTGGCCGGCACCCGGTTGCTGGACCTGCTGCCGCTGTTCGAGGCCGACCACCGCGTCCAGATCGTGTTCACCGACCCCGAAAACGGCGAAGGCTGGCCCGCCACGCACGAATTCCTCCGCGCGCACGGGGGTGCGGTGCTCCCCTGGGCCCAGGCGCGCCGCGGCGACGTCGACCTCGTGCTCGCCGGCAGCACCCGCGGCCTCGACGACCTGGCCGCCCCGGCGGTCCTGGTCCCGCACGGCGGCGGCTTCGGGCAGTACCGGCCGTGGCGGCCCCCGGCCACCGCGCGGCCCCACCGGCCCCAGACCGGGCTCGGCCCGGACCAGCTGATGCGCGAAGGCCGCGTCCGCGCCGACGCGATCGTCCTGGTGCACGACCGCGAACACGAGCTCCTCGCCCAGGTCTGCCCGGACGCCCTGCCCGCCGCGGTCGTCGCCGGGGACATCGCACTGGACCGGCTCACCGCCAGCCTGCCGTACCGCGACCGGTATCGACGGGCGCTCGGCGCCGCCGACGGGCAGGAAGTCGTCGTGGTCTCGACCACGTGGTCGCCGCAGTCGGCGTTCGGCCGCCACCCGGACCTGTTCGACCGGGTCCTGGCCGGGCTGCCGCGCGAGCGCTACCACGTCGTCGGCGCTCTGCACCCGGCGATCTGGTCCCACCACGGCGCCTGGCAGGTCCGGTCCTGGCTCGCCGACGCCCTCCGCGCCGGTCTGACGCTCGTGCCGCCGGAAGAAGGGTGGCGCGCCGCGCTGGCCGCCGCCGACCACGTGCTCGGCGACTACGGATCCGTGACCGGCTACGGCGCCGCGGCCGGCGCGGCGGTCCTGCTCGCCGAGAGCCAGGACCGGCCGTTGCTGGCCGGCACCCCCAGCGAGGTGCTCGCGCGGCACGCACCCCGGTGGCGGCCCGATGAGCCGTTGCCCCCGCAGTTGCGGGCGGCGGCCGACGTGCGCGACACCGCCGGGCTGCCTGAGCTGGTGCGAGGGCTGCTCACGTCCCGGCCCGGGCAGGCGGGGCACGTCCTACGCCGGACCTGCTACCGGTTGCTGGGTCTCCCGGAGCCGGCCCGCGCGGTGCCCGTCTCACCGGTGCCCTTGCCGAAGCCGGTGACAGCATGAGCCTCACCCGCTGGCACGCCACCTGGGCGGGCCGGCGCGCTTCGGTGATCACCGGCACGCGGGCCGGCCGGTTCTCACTCGCCGACGCGGTCCTCGCCGAAGCCCGCCCCTGCCACGCCGACGGCCGGGCCACCCTGGCCGCGTTGTTCGACCGGTGGCCCGGACTGACCGTGGCCGCCGTCCCGATCGGCCCGGCCGGCCTGCTGCTCGCCGACCACACCGGCGACACCACGATCATCGGCGGAGGCGATGGCGAACTCGCCGCGGCCGCCGCCTGCTTCTGGCTGATCAGCGGGCGACGGTTACGTGCCCTCGCCGCGGTCAGCGGCCTCGAGCGCGGCCCGGGCCCGCTCCAGCGCCGCCCCGCCGACGTCGGCCAGGAGTTCGACCGCTTCGGCGAGGTAGGCGCGGGCCCGGCCGCGCTGGTCGTCGGCCTCGGCGACTTCGGCCAGCGCGAGCAGCACGTTCGCCTCGTGCACCGCTGAGCCCAGCCTGCCCAGCACGCCGCGCGCGTGTTCGAGGCGCCGGATCGCCCCGTCGGGACGCCCGGATCGCGCGTCGATCCGGGCCAGCCCGATGGCCGCCCGGGCCGCGCCCTTGTCGTCACCGATCTCGGTGAAAACCTGCGCGGCCGCCTCGAGGTGCCGAGCCGCGGCCGTCTCGCGGCCGGCCCGCAGCAGCGCTTCGCCGATCCGCCAGTGCCGCGCCGCCACCCCGCGTTCGATGCCCAGTTCTTCCTCGATGCGCAGGCTGTCGGCGAACAGCACGACCGCCGCGTCGAAGTCGCCGCGGGCCTGCGCCACCATCCCCAGCTGTTCCAGGGCCGCGGACTCGTTCCGCCGGTCGTGCGCCTCCCGCGCCAGCTCGGCCGCCCACCGCGTCTCGCGCTCGGCGGGCTCCAGCTGCCCGAGGTCGAAGCAGGCCCGGCCGAGCTGGTACCGCAACCGCGACTCGGCCACCCGGTCGTGGCAGCGCTGGGCCGCGGTGATGCCCAGCTCGTGCGAGCGCAGCCATTCCGGATAGTGCTTGCGGTACAGCAAGAGCTCCCACAACGCTTCGCAGAGCTGCCACGCGATCTCGTCGTGCCGGTCGGCGACCGCTTCCTCCAGCAGCGGCAGCACGTTCGGCAGCTGGCCGGCCAGCCAGTCCAGCGCCGCGCCGTCGTCGGCGAAGGGCGCCGGCTCGGCCCGCACCTCGTCGGCGACCGGGCTCACGCGCCAGCGCGCCGGGATCACCACCAGGTTCGCCCGCGTCAGCTCCCGCAAGTACCACCGGGCGGCGCGGGGCACGGCTTCGAACCGGGCCTCGTCCCGTTGGGCCCGCGCGTGCAGCCGGACCAGGTCGTGGAACCGGTAGCGGTCGAGGTCGGCCTCCTCGAGCAGGCTCGCGTCGACGAGCAGTTCCAGCGCGTCGCGCACCACGTCGTCCCGCAGGCCGGTGACCGCGGCCGCCAGCCCCGCGGTGAACTCCGGTCCCGGGACCTCGGCGGCCAGCCGGTACAGCAGCGCCGCGTGCTCCGGCAGCTCGCGGTAGGACCAGTCGAACGCCGCCGTCGCCGAGTCTTCCGCGCCCGCCAGCCGGGACAGCGTGGCGAGCCGCGACCGCTCGTCGCGCAGCCGGGCCACCACCCGCGACACGGGCCAACGCGGCCGGGCGGCCAGCCGGGCCGCGGCGACCCGCAGGGTGATCGGGAACCGGCCGCACAGCTCGGCCAGCTCCGCCACCTCCGCCGGCTCCACGTCGGCGCGGTCCGGCCCGACCGTCCGGGTGAGCAACGCGATCGCGTCTTCCCGCGGCAGCGGCGCCACGTCCACGAACCGGGCGCCGTCGGCGAGCAGCCCGTCCAGGCGGAGCCGGCTCGTCACCACCACCGCGCACCCGGCCGACGCCGGGATCAGCGAGCGCACCTGCGCCGTCGACACGGCGTTGTCCAGCACCACCAGCAACCGGCGCCCGGCGGTCACCGTCCGGTAGAGCCCGACCTGCTCGGCCAGCCCGGCCGGCACCCGTTCCGGCGCGACGCCCAGCGCGCGCAGGAAGACGCCCAGCACCTCCTCCGGCGCCACGGCCGTGTCCGCGGAGAAGCCGCGCAGGTCGGTGTAGAGCTGGCCGTCGGGGTAGCGGTGGGCGTGGCCGGACGCCCACGTCACGGCCAGCGCGGTCTTACCCACCCCGCCGGGACCGACCACGACGACCACCTGCGCCCGGGAACCGCTGCCGGACCCGGTCAGCGCGTCGAGGTCCGAAAGCTCGTCCGAACGGCTGACGAAGTGCGCCGGCGGCGGGGGCAGCTGACGAGGGCTGCCCGGCAACGGCAACGGGGGATCCGGGACCGCGGCGGTGGGCTCGGGGTCGGCGGCGCCGTGCTGGGCCGGGACGCCCGGCAAGCGCGCAGTCCCCGGTGGGCGGGCGGTCTCCTGCTCGTCCGCGCCCCTCGCCGCACCGCGTCCACCCTCGCTGACGCCGTTCACCCGAACACCCCCCGACGTACCCGGAACTTCCCTGTCTACAGGGTGAGCACCGAAAAGTCAGTGGACGCGCAGGTGAATTGCGCGACAGCACCACCGGCCGCAGTGGTCAGGCGGCGCTGCCGCCGACCACTTCGCCGCCCTGCACGATGTGGCGGAAGTGCTTCGGCTCAGCCAACACACCGACATCCGCCAATGGGTCGCCGTCGACCACCAGCAAGTCCGCGTGGGCGCCCACCGCCAACGTGCCGATCTCACCCGTCAGGTTCAGCAGGTCCGCCGCCGTCGATGTCGCCGAACGGATGACCTCCGCCGGGGTCTGGACCTCGGCGCGCAGGCGGAACTCGTGGTTCTGGTGGCGGTGCATCCCGCCCAGCAAGTCCGTCCCGTAGACGAGCTTCACGCCGCCGCGGGACGCGCGCTCCAGTGCCGCCAGGCCCGCGCCCAGGACCTCGTCCACCTTGCGCCAGCTCGACTCCGGGAGCCCGTGCTCACGGCCCTCCTCCTTCAGCGCCCAGTACGTCACCAGCGTCGGGACCAGGTACGCGTCCTGGGACCGGAACAGCGAAACACTGCGGTCGTCCAGCAGGTTGCCGTGTTCGATCGAACGGACACCCAGCTCCAGCGCGCGGTTCACCGCCCGGGCCGTGTACGCGTGCGCCGCCACGTAGCGGTTGGCCGCGGCCGCCTCCTCGACGATCGCGGTCAGCTCCTCCGCCGAATACTGCGTCGAGTCGATGCGGTCGGTCGGGGAGGCCACGCCGCCCGAGGCCATCACCTTGATGTGGTGCGCGCCCTTGCGGAGCTCGTCGCGGGCGGCCGCGCGGACCGCGTCCACGCCGTCGGCCACCCGGCCCAGACCCGCGCAGCACGGGTGGTCGTCCTTCGCGTTCGTGCCGCGGGTGCGGCTGTCGCCGTGGCCGCCCGTCTGGCTCAGCGCCCGGCCGCAGAACAGCAGGCGCGGGCCTCGGAAGAGGCCGTCGGCCTGGGCGTCCGCCAGCCCGTAGTCGGCGCCCGACGCGTCGCGGACCGTCGTGAACCCACGGTCGAGCATGCGGCTCATCGTGTGCGCGGCCTGAGCGGCCACATAGGACGGTGACGACGACGAAAGCGAGCCCAGGTCCGCCGTCGACGCCGTGACGTGCACGTGTGCGTCGACCAGCCCGGGCAGCACCACCGCGCCGCGCGCGTCCACGACGGGCACGTCGGCCGCGGCGAGGTTCGGGCCCACCTCCACGATGCGGCCTTCGGCGGCACGCAGGTCGCCTTCGGTGTATTCGCCGGACAGCGGGTCGAGCAGGCGGGCGTTGCGCAGCAGCAAGGATCCGGTCACCGGTACTCCTTCTCCAGGTCGAGCAGGGCGGACACGGCCAGCGGCGTCAGGGATTCGGCCACCACCACCGCATCCTCGTCGTACGCGCCTTCCGCGTCGAGGATGTTGAGCACCCCGAGCGTCCGCCCGTCGGCGAGCACCGGCACGTTGATGATCGAGCCGCAGCCGAGCGACTCGATGAGGTCGTGGTCGGCGAAGATCTCCCGCACCGCCGCGCGATCCGGGCCGAAGTACGGCTCCTGCGCGGTGACGCACTTCTCGAGCCAGCCCGCGGCGACCTCGACGGTCTTCTCCCCGCCCACCGGGTACTCCGCGGGGTGGCTGCTGTGCACCCGCCGCAGCGCCCCGCGTTCCGGCACCCAGGCCAGCACGGTGAACAAGCGCACGCCGATCGCGTCGCGCACCCGTTCCTCCACAGTGGACAGACTCACTTCGTCATCTCCTTCGCGGCGGCCTTCGGCGCGCCGTGTTCGGTCAGTTCTTCCAGGGACCGGCCCGCGGTGGACAGGCCGAAGACGAGCACGCAGAGCACCCCGGCCGCCAGCACGGCCGTGGTCAGGCCGAACACGCCGG
This sequence comes from Amycolatopsis iheyensis, assembly GCF_024703995.1. Lineage (GTDB taxonomy): Bacteria > Actinomycetota > Actinomycetes > Mycobacteriales > Pseudonocardiaceae > Amycolatopsis > Amycolatopsis iheyensis. The sequence continues at coordinate 87,939 of NZ_JAMXQV010000012.1, forward strand.
CGAACCCGAGGCTCGCCGCGGACAAGCCGATGATCGTCGGCGCGAGGATGCTGCCGACCCGGCCGAACGCGCTGGACAGGCCGGTGCCGCTGGCGCGGATCCAGGTCGGGAACACCTCGGGCGTGTAGGAGTACACCCCGGCGTAGGTGCCGTTCAGGAAGAACGACAGCACCGCGCCCGCCAGCGTGATCGACCACGGCGCGCTCGTCTGGCTCAGCCAGAACGCGCTCACGGCCGAGCCGGCCAGGTACAGCGCGATGGTGTGCTTGCGGTCGAGCCGTTCGGACAGCCACGCGGCGGAGAAGTACCCGGGCACCTGGGCGAGGTAGATGATGATCGAGAACTCGAAGCTCTTCGTCACCGTGATGCCGCGCTCGACCAGCAGCGTCGGGATCCACGAGAAGAAGCCGTAGTAGGAGAACGTGATCACGAACCAGACGGTCCAGATCACCGCCGTCCGGCGCCGCATCGCGGGGCTCCAGAGGAACTTCAGCGCGCTGAGGAGGTTGACCTTCGGCGTTTCCGTGGCGGGCGCGGTTTCGGCGGCGGGCACCGGCGGCAATGCGGTCCCGGTGGCCTTCTCGACGTCGCGTTCCATCTTCGTGACGACGTTTTCGGCCTCGAGTGTCCGGCCCTGGGCGAGCAGGAACCGCGGTGACTCGGGCAGCGACCGCCGCCACCACAGCAGCATCACGATCGGGAGCGCGGTGACGAGCTGCGCGATCCGCCAGCCTTCGTCGAACGACGGCACGACGAACCGCCCGATCAGCGCGGCCGCGACGAAGCCGAAGGAGAAGAACCCGGCGAGCGCGCCGACGAACCAGCCGCGCCGCTTGGCCGGCACGAACTCGGACAGGAACGGCGCGATGATCGCGCTTTCCGCGCCGGCGCCCGCCCCGGCGAGCACCCGCGCGCCGAGGAAGATCTCGTAGTTGGGTGAGAAGGACGCGATGACGGAGAACAGCGCGTAGAAGGCCAGCGCGTACATCATGACTTTCTTGCGGCCGATGCGGTCGCCGAGCAGGCCGGCCGCGATCGCGCCGAAGAGGAAGCCGAACGGCGTCGCGGAGCCGATCAGGCCGAGCTGGCCGTTGTCGAGGCCCCAGGCCGCTTTCGCGCTGGGCAGCAGGAACGCGACGACCGCCGAGTCCATGCCGTCGAAGGTGTAGCCGAGCCCGCCGATGAGCAGCAGTTTGTAGTGGGGCCGGCTCAGCGGGAGCCGATCCAGTCGCGCCAGCAGGGTCATGGGGGAACGCCTTCCGTGTCCGGGCGTCGAGGAGTGCGGACAACGTATACTGCACTTCTGCAAAACTGCAACGTTCTTTGCAAGTCGACACCCTGCGTTACCGTTACGCGAGCGAGGGAGGGTCGAAGGTGGCGGAAACCGACGACGGTTTCGAGGGCTGGCTGCGCGAGCGGCTGCCCACCCGGGGGCTGCGGCCGAAGTCCGCCGCGGTGCTGGAGGCGCTCGTCTCCCAGCCGAGGCGCGCGTCTTTCGGCTCGGCGGCCGAGCTGGCGCAGCTCGCCGGCGTGAACGTCGCGACGGTGACCCGTACGGCGCAGGCGCTCGGCTTCGCCGGCTGGCCGGCCCTGCAGCAGGAGCTGCGTGCGCGGTACATGTCGTCGCTCAGTGCCCCGCAGGTCGCCGAAGAGCACCGCGGGGTCGACTCGCCGGGGTCGGCGTCCCTGCGTCGCGACCTCGACAGCCTGGCTCTGCTGAATCGGCGCTTCGACGAAGGGGTGCTGCGCGAGGTCGCCAAGGCGATGGCCGACGCGCGCCGCACGCTGGTGATCGCCGACGGCAGCTACGCGGCGGTCGGCATCGCCTTCGCGCACAACGCGCGGCTCGCGGGCTACGACGTCCACGCGGTGACGGTGGGCGACGCGGAACTGGCCAACCAGACCGCGAAGCTGACCTCCGACGACGTGCTCGTGGCGATCAGCTTCTGGCGCCTGTACGAGAGCACGGTCCTCGCGGCGAGCGAGGCGAAGAGCCGCGGCGCGCGGGTCTTCGCGATCACCGACGCGGCGAGCCCGGCGCTGACGGGTGCGGTGGAGCAGGTGCTGATCGTGCCGGCCGAAGGCGTGACGTTCTTCCCGTCGCTGACCGCGGGCATGGCACTGGTCCAGGCGATCGTCGCCGAGCTCGCGGTGGTCAACCCGGCCCGCACCAGCGAGTCCATCGAAGCGGCGGAGGCGATGTGGTCGCGCTTCGACCTCCTGCACCGGCGGCCGTCCACCAAGCCTGTGTGACCTGAGTCACTCAGCGACGGTTTCCCGGGCCGCCGGCGGTCTTGATCCGCGTCCACACGCATCGACCACCAGGGAGTACCCATGTCCAGCACCGCCGCCGTGACCGGGGCCGGCCGCGGCTTCGGGCGCGCGATCGCCGCCGCGCTCGTCGCCGGCGGGCGCACCGTCGTCGGCATCGCCCGCACGCGCGCAGAAATCGACGCCGTCCGAACGCGCCGGGCTCGGGCTCCGGTTCGCCACGCTCCTGCCGCAGCTGACCCCGGCCACCGGCGTCGGCACGGTGGGTGTCGACGGGGTACGCCGCGCGCACCGGCGTCGACCGCGGCACCTTCGTCGGGAACATGCCCTCGGTCCTGACACCGGAGCAGGTCACCAAGGCCGTGCTCGAAGTCGTCGACGGCGACGCGGCGGAGTACCAGGTCAGCGGCACCGGGCTGCGTACGCTCTGACTGCCATGCCCGACTTCGCCGCGAGCACCGAGCAGTTCCGCCCGGAGCTGCTCGCACACTGCTATCGCCTGCTCGGCTCGATCCACGACGCCGAGGACCTCGTGCAGGCGACCTACTGTGCCGATCGTTACCAATCCGACCACAGCCACGGCCGAATGGCTTCGTGGCAACGGTTACCTGCCGCGTGGGGGTCGGCCTGCTTTTGGCCGGATCAGTACCGGCGGGCGTGGCGCGCGTTCGGCGGGTTCGAGGGCCGGTCGTCGGTGCGGCGCCGGCTGTACAAGATCGCCACGACCGCCTGCCTGACGGCGTTGGAGAGCCGGGCCTGGCGGCCGCTGCCGTCGGGGCTGGGCGTCCAGGTCCTGACGCTGCGCGGCGGCCGGATCGCGCGGATCACCGCGTTCGACGACGCCACGCTGGTGCCGACGTTCGCGCACGCCATGATGGGGTCATGAGCACCCGCATCGGCCTCCTCTACCCGACGCGCGACTGCGGCGAGGACGACTTCGCCGACCTGTGCCACCGGCTCGACCCGGCCCTCTCCCTGGACTTCGCCTACGTCCAGTGGAGTGTCGACCGCGTCGAGGAGCTCGACACCGCGGGCAAGACGGCCGCCGTGCGCGAGCTGGGCGCCCCGGACCGGCTCACGACGGCGGCGGACGAGTTCGCGACGCCGCCGGACGTCGTCAGCTGGGCCTGCTCCAGCTGCAGCTTCACCCGGGGGCTCGCCGGCGCGCACGAGCAGGCCGGCGCGCTGGCCGGCCGCCTCGGCGTCCCGGCGAGCAGCACGTCTTTGGCCTACCTCGCCGCCCTCGACCGGCTCGGGCTCGGCCGCGTCGCGCTCGCCTCCGTCTACCACCCGGACCTGACCGACGTCTTCGCCGCGTTCCTCGCCGAGGCCGGCGTGACGACCGTGCACGCCGTCTCGGCCGACGCCGCGTCCGACCGCGCGCTGGCCGCGTGGGATGCCTGGCAGATCACCGATCTCGTCGTCGCGGCCGACCACGACGACGCGCCGGCCGTGCTCCTGCCGGAGACCGCCCTGCACACCACGCCGCTGCTTGCCGAGCTGGAGGACCGGCTCGGCAAGCCGGTGCTGACCGCCACCGCCGTCACGCTCTGGGACGCGCTCGACCGGGCCGGTGCCACGCCGGTGCGGGACGGGCTCGGGACGCTGTTCGCGTCAGGGCCGCGGCACGCCGTCGCCTGAGCTGCTCATCCTCCTCGTGAAGCGCGCCGCGACGTCGCGCAGCTTCGTGTTGGTGTGCTGGGACTCCACGATCAGCCGCTGCATCGCGGTGTCCTCGCTGACCCGGTGGATCAGCATCAGCATGCCCTTGGCCTGCTCGATCACCGCGCGCGTCTCCATCGCGTTGCGCAGCTCGTCGGCGAGCAGGCGAGCCTCGCGGTAGCGGCGGGTCAGCCGCAGGACGGTCTCCACGCACAGCGTGAACAGGCGCAGCACCTTCGTGTCGAACTCGTGGTAGCCGTGGGCCCCGAAGCCGAACAGCGTGATCGCGCCGACGAGCGTGTCGTCCACGCGCAGCGGCACCGCCAGGTAGCTGCCCACACCGAGCTCCTTGGCCGCGAGGACGAACTCGGGCCACCGCTCGCCCGTGTCGCCGACGGCCACCCGCACGACCTCGCCGGTCAACGCCGCGAGCAGGCCCGGACCGTCTCCGGCCGCGTACTGCACGTCGTCGATGCGCCGCGCGCGCTCGTCGGTGAAGGCCGCGGTCTGGGTCACGCCGTCGCGGACGACGACGATGCTCGCCAGGTCCGCGTCGGGCACCACCCGGACCGCTTCGCCGCAGACGGCGTCGAGCAGACCCGGGGTGTCGGACACCGATTCGAGGACCCCGACCAGATCGGCCAGGACGGCGTTCAGCTCGTCGACCCGCTCCGCCATGCCGTCGCCAGTGGTCGGCACAGCCCCACCCCTCCCATGCATCGGTGGCGAGCACGGGTAAGAGCTCGCCAGCAGCGTCAACAAAGACCACCGCTGGCGTTTCAACGGGTCCGCGAGAACTCTACCGGCCGGGCGCTCCCGGTTGCCGTCGGCCGCGCCGCTACGCCTTCTGCCGCGCCCGGAACTCGGCCACCTTCGCGCGGTTCCCGCACGAGCGCATGTCGCACCAGCGCCGCGCCTGCTTGCGGGACCGGTCCACGTACAACCGCGTGCAGTCGGGCGCCGCGCACTCCTTGACCGAAGCTGCCTCCGGGCCGCCGAGCAGCGTCACCGCCGTCCGGGCGATCTCCGCCAGCGCCTCGGCCAGACCACCGTCCCGGCGCGTCGACCCGTCTTCGGCCAGCCTGAGCCGGACCGCCGGACCGGCCGCCAGCTCGTTGAGCGCGCGACGGTCCGCGGGGCGGGCGGGAGTGCCCTCGATCGTCGCCCGTGCCAGCCGGTACACCGCTTCGCGCAGGCTCACAGCTTCGGCCAGGTCCGCCTCGGAGACCGGCACCGGCCGGTCGAGCAGTCCCGTGCCCGCCAGGAAGCGCACCAGGTCGGCCGGGGTGGCGAGCAGCTCCAGGACGTCGCTGCGCCGGTGCCCGACCGTGCCGACCAGGTCCAGCGCGAGGTTCCCGGTGCCGTACTTGAAGTCCACCCGGCCAGCGTAACCGCATGGACAGGTTACTGCCACGCCTGCTAGCTTCTCGGTAACCCCATCGACCGGTTACAGGAGACTGCGATGAAGGCCGAGGCCGCGGTGCGCCCGTTGTTCGTGGTGCTGTGGAGCAGCGCCTTCATCGCCGCGGTGTTCGGCACCGCGGCGGTCCCGCCACTGCTGCTGACGTTCTCGCGCTTCGCCCTCGCGGGCGTGCTGCTCGCCGGGATCGCGTTCGTGACCCGCGCGCCGTGGCCGCGCGGGCGGCAGCTGCGGCACGTCGCCGTCACCGGGCTGCTCATGCAGGCCGTCCAGTTCGGCGCGTTCTACCTCGCGATCGCGCGCGGCCTGCCCGGCGGCGTCGTCGCGCTCGTGCAGGGGCTCAACCCGGTCGTCATCGCGCTGCTCGCCGGCGGCGTGCTCGGCGAGCGCATCACCCGCGCGCAGTGGCTCGGCTTCGCGATCGGCGGGGCCGGGGTCGCGCTCGCCGTCGCCGACCAGCTGCACGTCTCGGCGTCCGGCATCGTGCTCTGCTTCGTCGGCCTCCTCGGCCTGAGTTTCGGGACGGTGTACCAGAAACGCTTCGCCACCGGCGTCGACGTCCGCAGCGCCACGGCGGTGCAGTTCCTGGTGAGCGCGCCGGTCGTCGGCCTCGCCTCCCTGCTGCTGGAGACACCGCGCGTCGGCGACTGGACCGCGTTCGGCCTTTCGCTGGGCTGGATCGTGCTGGTCAACTCGGTCGGCACGTTCCTGCTGCTGAACCTGATGCTGCGCCGTCAGGCCGCGAGCCAGGTCGGCACGCTGTTCTTCCTGACCCCGGCCGTGACGGCGCTGCTGGCGTGGCTGATCAACGGCCAGACCCTGGACGGCGTCACCATCCTGGGCCTGGCCCTCGGCGGTCTCGGCGTGTTGCTCGCCGCGCGGACCGGGCTGAGCAGCCCCCGTTTTCCACGCTATCGGAAGGGTCCGACAGTCAGCGCGGAATCGCCTGCCACCGCTGGTTCGGGCCGTTCGTCGGCCGGTACAGCCCGACCTTCGCCCCGTCCTCCCGCGACTCACCCGTGACGTCCAGCAGCTGCCCGTCCGCGGCGTTGACGAACGTCCACGTCCCGTCGCCCGTCGTCGAAAGCGTCCACAGCGCCGCCGGTCCGTTCGTGCCCCGCGGGGCCAGGGTCACCGCGCCGCCGGCCGTGGTCAGGACCTGGCCGGTGCCGGCGTTGGTCACCGTGAACCGGTCGCGGTTGCCGTAGCGGCCCGTGCGGTCGGCCAGCGTCCAGCGCTGGGCTGTCGCCGAGGCGTCCGTCGTGCGCTGCACCAGCGAGCCATTCTCCGCCGCCAGGGACTTCCCGCTCTGGACGCCGGTGAAAGTGACCGGCTTGCCCGCGCCCAGTCCCGTGCCCGCGGCCGTCGACGAGACGCCGTCGACCAGGAACGTCGTCACCGACCGCGCCGGGACCCGCAGCGTGGCGCGGGCCGAGGTGACCCGGACCGGCTTGCCGCGGCGCAGCGCACCCGTGCCGTCGGTGACGACCGGCGTCACCGACGCGCCGGGCCGCACGCGCCCGAAGCCGGACAGGTCCAGCGTGACGTCCTGGTCCGTCGTCCCGGAGTTGACGTGCACCACGGTGGCCAGGTTCTCCCCGCGCATGGCGGCCGTCGACGCGGTGTCGTCCGACGCGATCAGCCGGTCACCCGGCCGGATGTAGTGGGTGAAGTTCCGCATGGTGTCGAACTTCGTGTTCGTCCGGATCGGACAGTCCGCGGTGGTGCAGTCGAACGGGACCTGGATCTCGCCCCAGTTCATCCCGGCCGCGGACTCCCCGCCGGGCTTCATGTTGTCGTAGTCCTCGATGGGCTGCCAGCTGACCCAGGCGCTCGGCTCCAGCAGGCGCAGGTCGTCGGTGATCTGGGTGGCCAGCCCGAGGCCCGGCGCCATGTCGGTGAAGTCCTGCCGGTCCAGCCAGCTGCCGCCGACCTCGCTCATCCACAACGGCTTCGCGGCGCCCTTGGCCAGGTCGCGCGGGATCGGCCGGTTGCCGGTGCCGTAGGTGTGCACGTTCAGCTGCCCGGCCGCCGCCTTGGCCTCCGGGGTCCAGCCCGCGAAGTCCGTCGCGAAGATGTCGGGGTTGGTCTCGTCGGGCGCGGAGACCGTCCGCCCGGGCAGTGCCGCGGCCATCGCCGGGATGAGCTGCGCCTGGACCGCCGGGCCGACGTGCGCGCCCTCCTGACGGCCGCCGGTCGGGTTCCCGTCGGCGCCGAGGGTGGTCTTCCAGTAGTTCGTGTTGGGCTCGTTCAGCGGGTCCACCGAGGAGAACTTGATGCCGTGCGCGCGTTCGAGGGTCCGCACGACCTGGGCCAGGTACGCGGTGAAGTCGCCGATCTTGTCGGGCCGCAGCTGTTCGTCGGTGGCGTTGAAGCCGCCCGAGACGTACCCGGACACGGTCTGGAAGTACGGCGGCGAGTTGCTGAACGCCTCCCACTTCGTGACCTGCTTCTTGATCCGGTCCACCCACCAGCGCTGGTTCGGGTCGGCGGCCGCGTCGAACTCGGCCGGGTCGCCGGGGGTCCACCAGTCCTTGTCGGCGCGGGTCGTGCCGGCTGGTGCTTTCCACCACCCCGGCACGGCACCACCGGGTCGCAGGTACGCCGGGACGTCGGGGGCGTTCCCACCGCCGATGTCGAACCGCGCGATGTTGAGGTTCAGCCCGTCGGGGCCGAAGACCAGGTCGGCCAGCTTGGTCCGGACCGCGTCCGGGTAGCCACCGGTCGCCTCGGCCATCCACGCCAGGCTGGAGCCCCAGCCTTCGAAGGCCTGCTGGCGGTAGGCCGGATCGGGTCGCACGGTCACCGTGGTGGCCGCCGACGCCGATGCGGCTGCCAGCCCGGCCGCGACGAGAGGTACACAAAGGACGGTGAGCAACCGGTTGTTCATCGTCGAACTGCCCTTCGGTGCGGTGGGGACTTTCTCAGGCCTCCGTGTGGCCCAGCAGCGGCCGCGGCACGAACCGGGCCGCCGGGTCGAGCATCGTGCCCAGTTCGAGCACGACGAGTTCGTTGCCGCCCGGGCGGACCACCGGGCCCGGCACGTACAGCGTCCGCTGCGGCCCGCGCCGCCAGTAGCGGCCGAGGCCGAACCCGTTGAACCACACCAGGCCCTTGCCCCAGCCCCCGGTGTCGAGGAACAGGTCCGTGGACGCGGCGGCGTCGACCTCGGCGCGCAGCAGCACCGGACCGGCGATCGGGCCATCCACAGTGGACGTGGTGACCGGCGTCGGCAGCGCGTCGAGGTCGAGCGGCAGCACGTCCCAGCCGGCCAGCGGCTCGCCGTCGAGCGAAGCACCGCCGATGACGCCCTTAGCCTCGCCGATCCGCGGGCCGTAGTCGACGCGGCCCTGGTCCTCCACCAGCACCAGCAGCTCACCCTCGGCCCGCGGCAGCGCGAGCGCGCGGTCGTGGTGATCGCGCTGCAGCGTGCCGACCGGGTCGCCGTCGAAGAACACCGTCGCGCGGTCGCGAACCTCGCCGAAGGCCAGCACCCCGGGCCGGTCGCCGCTGACGCGGGTGCGCAGCAGCGCGAGCCGCGGCATCGGGGTGAGCTCGTCGAAGGCGGGCAGCTGTTCGTGGAACTCCCAGGTGCCGAAGCGTTCCGGCGCGTCGAGCAGCCGGACCGGGTCGCGCAGCCGGGTGCTCGGTGTCGGCGCGTCCCGCTTCGGCGGCGGCACGGAGTCCGGCACCTTGTGGTAGCGCGCGATCACGTCCCGGAACGCGTGGTACTTCGGCGTCGGGTCGCCGGCCTCGTCCAGCGGCGCGTCGTAGTCGTAGGAGGTGACCAGCGGCTGGTAGACGCCCTTGTCGTTCGCGCCGTTGGTGAGCCCGAAGTTGGTGCCGCCGTGGAACATGTACAGGTTGACCGACGCGCCCGCCGCGAGCAGCGCGTCGAGCTCGGCCGCCGCGTCCGCGGCCGGCGTGGTGTGGTGGTGCGCGCCCCAGTGGTCGAACCAGCCGTTCCAGAACTCACCGCACATCAGCGGCCCGGTCGGCTGGTGCTCCCGCAGGATCTTCAGCCGGTCCGCGGCGGCCGACCCGAACGACGCCGTGCGGTGCAGGCCGTCGAGACTGCCCGCTTCGAGCATGTCCGGCTGGTCCACTGTGGTCAGCGGCACGGTGATGCCGGCCGCGCGCGTGTGCTCGGCCAGCGCCTTCAGGTAGCGCTTGTCGTCGCCGAACGCGCCGTACTCGTTCTCGACCTGGACCAGCAGCACCGGACCGTCGCGGTCGACCTGGTGCGGCACCACGACTTCGTAGACGCGCGAGAGGTAGCCGCGGACCGCGTCGAGGTACTTCGGCTCGTAGCGCCGGACGCCGACCGCCGGGTCGCGGAACAGCCACGCCGGCAGCCCGCCGTTGTCCCATTCCGCGCAGATGTACGGGCCGGGCCGGACGATCGCGTACATCCCGGCGTCGGCGATGAGCCGCAGGAAGCGGTCGAGGTCGAGCCCGCCGGTGAGGTCGAACTCGCCGGGCGACGGCGCGTGCGCGTTCCACGGCACGTACGTCTCGATGGTGTTCAGCCCCATCCGGCGGGCCTTGTCGATCCGGTCGGCCCACAGGTCCGGGTGCACGCGGAAGTAGTGCAGGGCACCGGAAAGGATCCGGAACGGCCGGCCGTCGAGCAGGAAGTCGGTCTCGCCGATGACGAACTCAGGCATGCGGGCTCACCCTGAGCACGGACCAGGAAAGGGGTGGCAGCGTCACGGTGATGGTGGTCCCTCCGGGGTCGGACGTCACGGCGGCGCCGGGTAGCGGCACCGGCCGGACCGGTTGGGCGGCGGCGGTGTTGACGGCGTGGCGCGTCGCCCCGCCGGGGATCGTCAGGGTTTCCGCGCCGTAGACGGCGAACCGCGCGCCGCGGAGTCGCAAGTGGATCTCGGTCGGCGTCGCCGTGGCCCGGTTGGTGAGGAACACCGCGCCACGCCCGGACTCCTCGAGCGTCGCGGCGACGTCGACCAGGTCGACTTCGCCGTACTGCGCGGTGCGAAGCCGCTCGCCCTCGACGTCCAGCCGCAGGCTCACACCGCGGGCCAGCGACGCGACGAGCCGGAACGGGTGGAACGTCGTCTGCCGCCACGCCGGGCCGCCGGGCTCGGTGCGGATCGGCGCGATGACGTTCACCAGCTGCGCCTGGTTCGCCATCGTGACGCGGTCGACGTTGCGCAGCAGGGAGCTCAGCAGCGAGCCGACGACGACCGCGTCGGTGACGGTGTAGTCGTCCTCGATGATCCGCGGGTGTTCCCGCCAGCCGCCCTCGGCGAGCCGTGCCTGGTCGACGGCGTTCCAGCGGCGCTGGTCCCAGACGTTCCACTCGTCGACGCTGATCCCGACCTCGTTCGCCAGACCCAGCTCGTCGATGATCCCGGCCGCGGTCGCGATGTAGGTGTCCAGTGCGGCCGCGCTCGCCAGGTAGCTCTCGGTGTCGCCGTGCAGCTCCTGGTAGTAGGCGTGCAGCGAGATGTGGTCGACCAGGCCCGCGGTGTGGCGCAGGACCGTTCGCTCCCATTCGCCGAACGTCGGCATCCCGGCGTTCGAGCTGCCGGCGACGACCAGTTCGACGTCCGGGTCGATCATCCGCAACACGCGCGCGGTTTCGGCGGCCAGGCGGCCGTACTCGTCGGCGGTCTTATGGCCGACCTGCCACGGGCCGTCCATCTCGTTGCCCAGGCACCACAGCTTGAAGCCGAACGGCTCCTCGGCGCCGTTCGCCCGCCGCCGGTCGCTCAGCTCCGTGCCACCCGCGTGGTTGCAGTACTCGAGGACGTCGGCGGCCTCCTGGATGCCGCGGGTGCCGAGGTTGACGGCGTACATCACCTCGGCGCCCGCGGCTTCGGCCCACGCGGCGAACTCGTGCAGGCCGAAGCGGTTGGACTCGACGCTGTGCCAGGCCGGGTCGAGCCGGACCGGGCGGTCGGGGCCGACGCCGTCCTCCCAGCGGTGCGCGGAGACGAAGTTGCCGCCGGGGTAGCGGAGCACGGTCGGCCCGAGCTCCCGGACCAGTTCCAGGACGTCGCCGCGAAAGCCGCGTTCGTCCGAAGTGGCGTGCCCGGGTTCGTACAGTCCCGTGTAGACACTCCGGCCCATGTGCTCGACGAACGAGCCGAAGAGGCGACGCGGGACCGGGCCGATCACCCGGCCCGCGTCACCTTCGATCCGGACGCTCATCCCGCGCTGACCGTGAAGCCCTGCTGGTTGCCGTAGTCGACCAGCGCCTGTTGCCAGGCCGCGAGCCCGGCTTCGAGCCCGGTGCCGTTCAGGTAGGCCTTGCCGACGGTGTCGCTGAAGACGCTGTTGGCGTAGGTCTGGTACGGCAGGTAGGTCCAGCCCTTGGCGACGTCCTTCGACGCCTGCGTCAGCACCTGGTTGATCTTCTGCCCGCCGAAGTACGGCACGGCCTCGTCGACGAACGCCGGCGAGGACAGGTCCGCCGTGGTGGCCGGGAAGCCGCCGCTCTCGATGAACGGCTTGACGCCGCCGCCGTGGTTGAGCCACCGCACGAACCCCGCGGCCAGCGCCGGGTTGGCGCTCTGCTTGAGCACGGACTGGGTGCTGCCGCCGTTCTCCGCGGTCACCGGATTGCCGTCGTAGGTCGGCATCGGCGCCACGGCCCACTTGCCGGCGCCGCCGGGCACCGAGGACTTGAAGTTGCCGGGCATCCAGGCGCCGGTGACCAGGGACGAGATGGTGCCGTCACCGAGCGCGCGGAACCAGTCGTCGGACCACTCCTTGACCGGGGCCAGCAGCTTGCCCTGGATCAGCTGGTCCCAGGTCGAGGTCCACTTCTTGGTGCCGGGGTCGGCGAAGTCGATCTTCACGTTCCGGCCGTCGGCGCTGAACGGGCGTCCGCCGGCCTGCCAGATCATGCTGAGCGCGAACCCGGGGTCGCCGGTGTCGGAGGTGATGTACTTCGTCGGGTCGGCCGCGTGCAGCTTCTTGGCCGCGGCGAGGTACTCGTCCCAGGTCTTCGGCACCGCGATGGCGTTCTTGTCGAAGACTTCCTTGTTGTAGAACAACGCCATCGGGCCGGAGTCCTGCGGCAGGCCGTAGACGCCGTTGGCGCTCTTGACCTGGGCCCACGTGGAGGCGCTGTAGTCCTTTTCGAACGAGCCGAAGCCGAACTGGTTCAGGTCCGCCAGCGCGTCGGTGAGCGCGAACTGCGGAAGGGCGTAGTACTCGATCTGCGCGACGTCCGGCGCGCCGGAGCCGGCCTTGATCGCGTTCTGCAGCTTGGTGTACTCGTCCTTGTTCGTCCCGGCGTTGACGTAGTTCACGTGAACATTCGGGTATTCCTTCTGGAACGCGGCGACCTGGTCCTTGGCGCTCGGGGTCCAGCTCCAGTAGGTGATGGTCCCGCCCGCCTTGAGCGCGGCGTCGACCGAGTCCTGGGTGCCGGTGGCGGCGGCGGGCCCGGACGGGCTCCCGGACGAGCAGCCGACCGCGAGGGCGGCGGCGAGCGCCACGGCGAAGAACGCCTTGGCGCGACTGCGGATGCGTGACATCGAGTGTCCCTTCACGACGGTGTGACGGCTTATTGCTTGACGCTCCCGGCGCTCAGCCCGGACTGCCAGAACCGTTGCATGAGCAGGAAAGCGAGGACGAGGGGGATGATGGTGAGCAGCGAGCCGGTGAGCACCAGGTTGAAGATCGGCTGGGCGCCGGCGCCGTTCGCCTGGGCGCTCCACTGGTTGAGCCCGACGGTCAGCGGGTACCACTTGGGCTCGCTGAGCATGATCAGCGGCAGGAAGTAGTTGTTCCAGGTCTGCACCATGGTGAACAGCGCGACCGTCACGATCCCGGGCACGAGCTGGCGCAGCGTCACGGTGAAGAAGATCCGCAGCTCCCCCGCGCCGTCGATCCGCGCGGCCTCCAGGAGCTCGTCGGGGATGGCGTCGGCGGCGTAGACCCAGATCAGGTAGAGCCCGAACGGGCTGATCAGCGACGGGATGATGATCGCCAGCGGCGTGTTGGTCAGCCCGAGCTTGCTGAACATCAGGAACGTCGGCACGGCCAGCGCGGTGGCGGGCACGGCCACCGCGCCCAGCACGACGGCGAACACCGCGCGGCGGCCGGGGAACCGGTACTTGGCCAGGCCGTAGCCCGCCGCGGTGGCGAGGACCGTCGCACCGCCGGCGCCGACCACGACGTAGAGCAGCGTGTTGCCCAGCCAGCGGAAGAAGATCCCGCCGTTGTACGTGAAGGTCTGCGCGATGTTGTCGAACAACGCGAACGAGTCACCGAAGGACAGGCCGGAACTCGAGAACAGCGCGGGCTGGGTCTTGGTCGCGTTGATCACCAGCCACACCAGGGGAACCAGCGTGTAGAGCAGGTACAGCGCCATGAAGGCGGTGAGGGTGCGCGACTTGCGGGGCCGCGTCAGCGAGAAGGTCGCCACGTCACATCCCCTTCCGGGCGCCGCGCAGCTGCACGACGTAGGCGATGACCGCGGTGATCACGCCCATCACGATGGCGACGGCGGCGGAGTAGTTGTACTGCTGGCCGCCGAAGGAGAGGTTGTAGGCGTACATGTTCGGCGTGTAGAAGGTGCCGATCACGTTGGGCACCAGGTTGCGCATGATGTTCGGCTCGTTGAACAGCTGGAAGCTGCCGATGATCGAGAAGATCGTCGCGATCACGATGGCGCCCCGGATCGCGGGGAGCTTGACGGAGACGATCGTGCGGAACGCGCCCGCGCCGTCGATCGAGGCCGCCTCGAACAGCTCCTTGGGGATCACCTTCAGCGCGGAGTAGAAGATGAGCATGTTGTAGCCGACGAACTCCCACGTGACGACGTTGCCGATCGAGGTGAGCAGCCAGTTCTCCGAGAGCGGCTTGACCGCGTCGGTGCCGAGCAGGTGGTTCAGGTCGGCCGCGAGCCCGAAGTGGTCGCCGTAGATGAAGCCCCACATGAGCGCGGCGACGACGGCGGGCACGGCGTAGGGCAGGAAGATCACGATCCGGAAGAACCCGGCGGCGTGCAGCCGGGCGCTGTCGATGGCCAGCGCGGCGATCAGCGCGAGGACCAGCATGATCGGCACCTGCACGACGAGGAACACGAGCACGCGCCGGAACGACTCCCAGAACTTCGGGTCGGCCAGCACCTGCGTGTAGTTGTCCGCGCCGACGAACACTGTGCCGCCGAAGAAGGCCTGGTCGCGGAAGAGGCTGAGCACGAACGCGTAGACCACCGGCGCGATGAAGGTCAGCGCGAAGACCAGCACGAACGGGGCGACGAAGAGCCAGCCGCGCCACTGCCGCCGCTTCCGGCGTGCCGGGGCCGCGGGCCGTCGGGGCGGCGCCGGGACCGGCGGTGCCGCTGTGGACGTCATCGTCCCTCCGGTGGTTCGCGTGGATGTTTACGTCAACATGGACGGTCGGAGGGTAACGTGTTGACGTAAACATGTCCAGGACACTTCGAGGAGCACCCGTGCCGGCAGCAGTCCCCCGTCGTGGTCCGTCGATGGCGGACGTGGCCCGCGAAGCCGGCGTGTCGGGCCAGACGGTGTCGCGCGTGGCGAACGGCAAGACCAACGTGGACGACGCGACGCGCGAGCGCGTCCTGGCCGCGATGCGCCGGGTCGGCTACCGCCCGAACAGCGCGGCCCGCGCGCTGCGCAACGGCAAGTTCCGCAGCATCGGCGTGATCATCTCGGCGCTCCCGACGTTCGGCAACAGCCGCACCCTCGACGCGATCGCGGCGGCGGTCGTCCCGGAGGGGTTCTCGATCATCCTGATGCCGGTGACGCGCCCGACGCAGGGCGAAGTCGCGGGCGCGTTCAGCAAGCTGAACGAGCAGGCGGTCGACGGCGTGATCATCCTGATCGAGCAGCACCAGCTCGACCAGAGCGAAATCGAGCTGCCGCACGGGCTTCCGGTGGTGGTGATCGACTCGAGCGCGCGGTACGACTACCCGGTGGTGGACACCGACCAGGCGGACGGCGCGGCGACGGCGACCCGGCACCTGCTTTCCCTGGGACACAAGACGGTGTGGCACATCGCGGGACCACCACAGTCCTATTCGGCCGAACGACGCCGGAAGTCGTGGCAGGCCACCTTGGAGTCCGCCGGGGCGCCGGTCCCCCCGGTGTTCACCGGCGACTGGTCCCCGGCTTCGGGCTACCAGGCGGGTTCGGCGCTGGCCGCCGACCCGGCGGTGACGGCGGTGTTCGTGGCGAACGACCAGATGGCACTGGGCCTGCTGCGCGCGTTGCACGAGGCGGGCCGCCGGGTGCCGGCGGAGGTGAGCGTGGTGGGTTTCGACGACATGGAGGAGTCGGCCTGCTTCTGGCCCCCGCTGACGACGATCCGCCAGTCGTTCGAAGCAGTGGGCCGGCACGCGGTTTCGGCCCTGCTGGCGGAAATCGAGACGGGCGCGGAGGCCGGCGAGCCGGTGACGGTGCCGACGGAGCTGATCCTCCGTTCGAGCACGGCACCCCCACCCGCCTGACCAGCCACCCCACGGGGCATCACCCGTGTCTGGAGAGGCATCACCTGTGATTGGAGGGGCATCGCGCTGATGCCCTCTCAATCACGCGTGATGCCCGTGCAATCACGCTCGATGCCCCTTCGCGCACGGTGACCGCGCCGGGCTTGTCCGAAGTTCTCGTTTCGGCGTGCGGGTGCCGGGGCATTACTGGCCACCAAGCCGGTTCCCCCGGTACCGCGAACGTCGCAGTGGTGTGGACCATTCGGCCCACCGCCGCAGAAACGAGGCGTCATGCTCGCCATTCTCGCCGCCGTGCTCTTCGGGCTCGCGCTCCTGATGGAGCTGGCCGGGTTCGGGCTCGGCTCCGTCGTCACCACCGGCACCCTCACCACCGCCGGGCTGTTGTGCGTTGCCCTGCACCTGGCGGGTGTCGCCACCGACCGGTCGCGGTTCAGCCGGCGGCGGCGTCGCTAGCCCGGCGCAGCACCTGGGTGAACACCTCGGGCGACTGGGCGCCCGCGACGCCGAACCGCGAGTCGAGCACGAAGAACGGGACCCCGGTCGCGCCCAGCGTCCGGGCCTGTTCGCCGTCCGCCTCGACGTCGGATTCGTAGGCGTCCGACTCGAGCACCGCGCGGGCTTCCGCCGCGTCGAGGCCGGCTTCGGCGGCCAGCTCGACCAGCGAGTCGCGGTCGAACAGCGAGCGCTTCTCGGTGAAGTGCGCGCGGTAGAAGCGTTCGACGACCTCGTCGGCCAGCCCGCGCTCCGCGGCCAGGTGCACCAGGCGGTGGCCGTCGACGGTGTTGCCCATGTGCACGCCCACCAGGTTGTACTCGAGCCCGTCGGCCGCGGCGAGCTCGGCGACGTGGGCGTCCATCGCGTCGGCTTCTTCCAGCGTCCGGCCGTACTTCTCGGCCAGCACCTCGCGCACCGGCCGGGACGTCCCGCGCGGGAACGACGGGTCGAGCTGGAACGAGTGGTGCACGACCTCGACGGCCACCCCGAGCTCGGCCACCGCCCGCTCGAAGCGGCGTTTGCCGAGATAGCACCAGGGACAGACGAGATCGGACCAGATGTCTACGCGCACGCACCCAAGCTAACCGACCGGGCGCCGCGCACTTCAAGGTAACCGACGCCCACCTGCGCACTAGGGTGGCGCGGTGACCGTCTCGACCGACGACATCGCCAAGCACGCGGCCCGGCTGCTGTTCGCCGGGACCCGCCTCGACCTCGGCCGGATGGCGGCCGAGCTCGGCATCTCGCGCACCACCTTCTTCCGCCGCGCCGGCAACCGCGACGACGTCATGGGCGCCGGGCTGCGGCTGCTGTCCGACCGCACCTGGCAGCGGGCGCTCGCGCACTGGCGGGCCGAGCACGGTGACGCGGTCCGCACGCCCGGCGGCCGGCTGCGCTGCCTCGCGGTCATGGAGGAGTACCGCCGCGAAGTCGCCGACAACGCCGGCCTGCGCAAGCTGATCGAGGCGGAGTCGACGGTGGCGCTGCGCGTGCTGACCGACCCGCGCGGCGCGGTCCAGCCCGCCCTGGTCGACGCGCACGTCGAGCTGTTCCGCGAGGACGCCGACGCGGCCGGGCTGACCCCGCTGGTCGGCCTGCCGGACCTGGCCTTCGCCGTCGTCCGGCTCGGCGAGTCGTTCCTGTACGCCGACGTCCTGGCCGCCCGCACCGTGGACCTGACCGTCGCGACGACGTTGCTCGACACCTTGGTCGGCGGCGCCATGGAGCCGTCCGCACGCTGAGCAAGCGCACAGTAAGTCAGCTGCTCACCCGTTCGGCCGATGTGGAACATTTCGCCGAGGTGTTTCATAAGCGACGGGAAAGCGTTACCCCGCATCCCGCACGCGGCACGTCTCTTCGTTGCCGTGCAATGGTTTCATCGGTCTGCCCGTCCGTTTCCGGGCCGCTTTCGCCTGCCCGGGGAAAGAGAGCGATCCATGTCCGCACTCACCAGCCCGCCGACGTCGTCGTGCTCGGGTGAGGAAATTTCCCGCCGACGCGGCTGGCGCGCCAAGGCCGCCGGCGTCGTCCTGGCCGCCCTGACGCTGACCGCCGGCGTCACCGCGCCGGCCCCGGCCGCCGACAACCCGTACGAACGCGGCCCCGACCCGACCAACGCCAGCATCGAGGCCGCTCGCGGCTCCTTCGCGACCAGCACCGCCACCGTGTCGCGGCTGGCCGTGTCCGGCTTCGGCGGCGGCACCATCTACTACCCGACGGCCACGACCGCCGGGACGTTCGGCGCGATCGCGATCGCCCCCGGCTTCACCGCGCTGCAGTCGAGCATCTCCTGGCTGGGCCCGCGGCTGGCGTCACAGGGCTTCGTGATCTTCACGATCGACACGCTGACCACGAGCGACCAGCCCGACAGCCGGGGCCGGCAGCTGCTCTCCGCCCTGGACTACCTGACCCAGCAGAGCTCGGTGCGCTCGCGCATCGACACGAGCCGGCTCGGCGTCATGGGGCACTCGATGGGCGGCGGCGGCACCCTGGAAGCGGCGCGCTCGCGGCCGTCGCTGCAGGCCGCGATCCCGTTGACCGCATGGAACCTGACGAAGAACTGGTCGTCGCTGCGCGTGCCGACCCTGGTCGTGGGCGCGCAGTCGGACACCGTCGCGCCGGTGGCCTCGCACTCGATCCCGTTCTACACGAGCCTGCCGTCCTCTTTGGACAAGGCGTACCTCGAGCTGCGCGGCGCCAGCCACTTCGCGCCGAACTCGTCGAACACGACGATCGCGAAGTACGCGCTGTCCTGGCTCAAGCGGTTCGTCGACAACGACACCCGCTACGAGCAGTTCCTCTGCCCGATCCCGAGCACCAGCCTGTCCATTTCGGACTACCGGGGCAACTGCCCGCACACGAGCTGAGCTCACAGCGTGACGGTGACCTTCCCCTTGGCGTGCCCGGCTTCCTGGTACGCGATCGCCGCACGCAGATCGTCGAACGGGTAGCTCCGGTCGAGCACCGGCGTGAGCTGGCCGCGTTCGCCCAGCGCGGCCAGCTCACCCAGCACGGCCTGCTTGTCCGGGCAGCCCACCGCGTCCGCGAGCACCGCCCGCCGCCGCACGAGCGGACCGGCGGCCAGTGCGGCGAACGCGTGCCCGGCCGGCTGCAGCCACCGCCCGGCCCTCCCCCCGACCGCCACGAACGTGCCGGCCCGGTCCAGCACCCGGCGGCAGGCGAAGAGCGAACGCCCCGCGATGTCCAGCACGAAGTCGTAGCGGCGGCCGCTTCGCGTGAAGTCTTCCGCCCGGTAGTCGGTCACCTCGGCCGCGCCGAGCGAGCGCACGAGGTCGACGTTCCCCGTGCCGCACACCGCGTCGACCCGCGCGCCGAGCGCCTTCGCCAGCTGGACGGCGAACGTGCCGACACCGCCGGAAGCGCCGTTGACCAGGACGCGCCGGCCGGCCTCGACCCCGCGCAGGGCGAGCCGCGCGGTGACCGCGGCCATCGGCATCGCCGCCGCCTGCTCGTGGGTGAAACCGGCCGGCATCGGCGCCAGCAGGTCTTCCCGCACGCAGACGAACTCGGCGTACGCGCCTCGCGGCAGCAGCGCGTAGACGTCGTCGCCCGGCGCGAACCGCGCGCCGGCCGTCTCGACCCGGCCGGCCAGGTCGCAGCCGAGGATGCCGACCGGTGGCCGGCGCAGGCCGAAGCCGCCGGTCATCAGCCGCGCGACGTACGGCTCGCCTCTCATGAAGTGCCAGTCGTACGGGTTGACCGACGTGGCCCGCACCCGCACCAGCACCTCGCCGTCGGCGGGCACCGGATCGGGAACGCCCTCGAAGGTCAGGCTGTCCGGCGGGCCGTACACGTGCTGGACCAGGGCTTTCATGGCGTCTCCCAGATTCTTACGATGTAAGTCTTACGTCGTAAGGTACGCCGTACACCGTAAGGCCGTCAACGGGCCTTACCTTGTACGATCTTGGGGTGACGACGGAGGCGCGAATCCCGCTGAGCCGCGAGCGCGTGCTGCGCGCGGCGGTCGGGCTGGCCGACGAGCACGGCCTGCGCGCGGTGACGATGCGCCGGCTCGCGGAGGAGCTCGGCGCCGAAGCGATGTCGCTCTACTACCACGTGGCGAAGAAGGAAGACGTGCTCGACGGGATCGTCGAGGTCGTGGCCGAGGAGATCAACGAGGCCGTCGCGCGGGTCGAGGTCTCCGGTGGCTGGCAGCGGGCGGTCCGGCAGCGGATCCTCACCGCACGCGAGGTGTTCCTGCGGCACCGCTGGGCGCCGGCGTTGTTCGAGGCGCGCTCCTCGACCAGCCTGGCGGTGCTGCGGCACTACGACACGCTGGTCGGCCTGATGCGCGATGGCGGGTTCTCGCACGACCAGATCCACCACGCGCTGCACGCGCTGGGCAGCCGCGCGCTGGGCTTCAGCCAGGAGCTGTTCGACCCGGGCTCGGACGCGTCGGCGGAGGTCCCGCCGGAGCTGGCCGCGCAGCTGCCGAACCTGGTGGGCATGCTGAGCGAGATCGCCCACGACGACCCGGACTCGACGCTGGGCTGGTGCGACGACCAGACGGAGTTCGAATTCGGCCTGGACCTCATTCTCGACGGGCTCGACCGGCTGCGCTAACGGCCCTGAGCCGGTCCAGCAGGTGGAACACCGGCCGCGAGCGGGCAAAATCGGCGGTGTGTCGCGACCACTGCGGAAGCTCGGCTTCCTGACCATCGGCCTGTTCGACCCCGCCGACCCGCGGCGCGGGCACGAGTCGACCCTCGGGATCATCGAGCTCGGTGAGCAGCTGGGGTTCGACAGCGCCTGGGTGCGGCACCGGCACCTGCAGCACGGCATCTCCTCGCCCGTCGCCGTGCTCGCCGCCGCGTCCCAGCGCACCAGCCGGATCGACCTCGGGACCGCCGTCATCCCGCTCGGCTGGGAGAACCCGCTGCGGCTCGCCGAGGACCTCGCCACCGTCGACCTGCTCTCCGGCGGCCGGCTCAACCCCGGGATCAGCGTCGGGCCGCCGATGCGCTTCGACGAGGTCAAGCGCGCCCTCTACCCGGACACGTCCGACGTCGAGGACTTCTCCTACGAGCGCGTGCGGCGGCTGCTGGGCTTCGTGCGTGGCGAGCCGGCCACCGGCTTCAGCGGGACCGAAGGCTTCGAGGTCTTCTCCGACCGCGTCCAGCCGCAGTCGCCCGGGCTCGGCGAGCGCCTCTGGTACGGCGGGGCGAGCCTGCGCTCGGCCGAGTGGGCCGGCAAGCACGGGATGAACTTCCTGACCAGCAGCGTCGTCAAGGCCGAAGGCGAGAGCACCGACTTCGCCGAAATCCAGCTGTCGCACGTCCGGACGTTCCGCGAGCACCACCCCGCCGGCCGCGTCTCCCAGGGGCTGGTCGTCATCCCGACCGACCGCGCGACACCCGAGCAGCGCGCGAAGTACCAGGCCTACGCCGAAAAACGACTGCCTCGCACGGCGGCGCCCCAGGGCCCGGCGCGGATGTTGTTCTCGCGTGACTACGTGGGCACGTCGGCCGAGATCGCCGAACAGCTCCACGCGCACGCGGCGTTCCGCGAGATCGACGAGGTGGCTTTCGCCCTGCCGTTCACCTTCGAGCACGAAGACTACGTGCAGATCCTCACCGACATCGCGGAACGCCTCGGCCCGCTTCTGGGACGCTGACCTACTTGTTGGTGCCCGGGGTCAGCACCTTGTCGATCACGAAGACCGTGGCGTTCTTCGTGGGGATGTTGCCGCACAGGATCTTCGCGCCGTTGACGGTCATGTTCTCGCCCGAGCCCTCGATCTTCAGCGGGCCACCGGCGGTGTTCAGCGAGTCCAGCGTGCCGGCGGACTCGAGACCCTTGGCGTCGTAACGCTTGCCGACGACGTGGTACTGCAGGATCGGCGCCAGCTCGGCCGGCTTACCCGCCAGCTCGTTGAACTTCGCGTCGCCCAGCGCGGCGAACGCCGGGTCGGCCGGGGCGAACACCGTGATGGCCGGCTGGCTGTTGAGCGTGTCGACCAGGTTGGTGGCCTTCACCGCCGCGACCAGCTTGGTCAGCAGCGGGTTCGTCGACGCGGCCGAGGCGACCGGCTGCGGGCCCATCGAGTCGAGAGAGCCGGGCGCGGAGCCCTGCGGCAGCTGGCTGCACGCGGGCCCGAAGACGTCGGCGTTCGTGGTCATCCCGTCACCGCCGGCGGCGGCGCTGGACGACGGCGCGGCCATCGACGAGGACGGGGCCATCGAGCTGCTGGAGCTGCCCGAAGAAGCGGTGTCGCTGCCACTGCACGCGGTCAGCGAAAGCGCGGCGACGGCGGCGACGCCGATTCCGGCGACACGAAGCTTGGTCACGAAAATCACTCCAAAAAAGCGGCTTTGAACTTCTTCTTGACGGTCATTCGAGGCTGCCCCGGAAACGGATTGGCACCCGATCGAGTGATCCAGGTCACTGGGCCGTGAAATTGATGCTGTGCCATCCGGTGGCGCCGTCGGGAACGGTTCCCGCGCGCTCGTCGGTCTGCGTGTACCCGCTTTTGTCGGTCGCGCGGCAGACGACCTGGTGGCCGCCCGGCGTGGCGTCGAACTCGACCCACCACATGCGCCACGTGTCGAGGTTGACTTGCCGGGACAGCATGGCTTCACGCCACTCGCCGTTGTCGACACGCACTTCGACCCGCTCGATCCCGGTGTGCTGCGCCCACGCGATCCCGGCGACGCGTACCTTCCCCGAAGGAACGGTTTCGAAACCCCTCGGCGTGTCGATTCTCGATTCCGTCTTGATCGGCGCTTCACGACCCCAGCCGCGTTTCAGCCAATACGCCTGACGTGCCTGCCAGGTCGTCACCTCGAGCTCGGTCACCCATTTCGTCGCCGACACGTAGCCGTACAACCCGGGAATCACCAGGCGGGCCGGAAAACCGTGCTCGATCGGCAGGGGTTCGCCGTTCATCCCGATGGCCAGCATGGCGCCGCGGCCGCGGTCCATCGCCGCGGCGACCGGGCTGCCGGACGTCCAGCCGTCGACGCTGGTCGAGTAGAGCTGCTCCGCGCCGGGGCGGACACCGGCCTCGTCAAGCAGGTCCGCGAGGTCGACGCCGATGAAGTTCGCCGTCGAGACGTAGGTGCCGCCGACCTCGTTGGACACGCACGTCATCGTGATGGTGCGCTCGACCAGCGGCCGGTTGCGGATATCGCCGTAGCCGTAGCGGATTTCGCGGTCGACCATGCCGTGCAGCCGCAGGCTCCAGTCCTCGGTCCGCACCTGCGGGACGGACAACGCGGTGTCCACGCGGTAGAAGTCGGCGTTGCGCGTGACGAACGCCGGCGTGCCGAGCTTCGCGAAGTCGGCGTCGGCCGGGATCACCGGCGCGGTCCGGACCGGGACCAGCCGCCCGACCGCGGCCCGCGACGACGCCGCGTCCCGGCTGCCGGCGACCAGCTGCCCACCGGCGCCGGCCAGCCCGGCGCCGACGACCACGCCCGCCCCGGCCAGCAGCACCGTCCGGCGCGAGGTCCCGGCCGCGACCGCCGGCGCGGCTTCCCGCCGGGCCAGCCGGTGCAGGAAGCCGAACACCGCGACCCCGGCGACCAGGCTCGCCAGCGGGGCGAGCAGGGCGAGCGCGTCGAGGTCGGGCCGCGCGTACACCGCGACCAGGCCGACCAGGCCGAACCCGGTGACCACGACGAGCCCCGGCCACGGCGTGCGGCGTGAAAGGAGTCCCGCCACCGCCGCCACGGCCACCATGACCACGGCCATCCCGGACAGCAGCACGAGCTTGTCGTACGTGCCGAAGGTGCGGACCGCGAAGTCCTTGAGCTCCACCGGGGTCAGGTCGATGGCGCCGTTGCCGACCGCGAGGTACGGCGACGCGTTGACGCCGACGAACCCGGCGACCAGGTGCCCCGCCGCGAGGGCCGCCGCGAGCGCGAGGACGCCCAGCGCCGCGGCCACCCACCGGCGGAGCCGGGAGTCCGTCGCCGCGGGTTCGGCCGTTGAGGTGCTCATCGCAGTCCTGTCTTCTCACGTAAGCGAAATCCGGCTGACCGCCGGCGTGGTCGGGCCGGCCGAGCCACCCGCGGGCTCGACGGTGATCCCGATCCGGTCGGTGCCCGGCGGGAGGTCGGCCAGCATAGGCCGCATCTGCCCGGGCGCCTCCGGCTGCATCAGCCCGGCCGAGTGCGCGCCGTCCGGGCCGATCAGCCACACCTGGTAGGCGTGCGCCGCGTCGAGGGCGGGCAGGCCGGACGCGAGCAGGACGGCCTGGTTGCGGCTGCGGGACACCACGAGCGTCGCGGTGCCCTGGCCGACCCCCTGGACCGCCGACGCGTCCGGCGCGGAGAGCACCGAGTCGACCGGCCGCGCCACGGTGGTGCTCGTCTGCACGCCGACCGCGACCGCGAGCACGGCCGCCGCGGCCGCTCCGAAGAGCGCCGTGCGCAGCTGCCACGTCTTGGCGCGGCTCAGCTTGCGGGCCACGGGCACCTTCGGCGGCAGCTGACGGGTGCGGGCGACATCGGCGAGCACCAGCAGCCGCAGCTCCGGCGGCGGCGGCACGGTGTCGGCCGCGCCCAGCCGGGCCCCGGTCGCCCGCAGCTCGGCCACCTCCTGGCGGCACGCGGCGCACTCCCCGAGGTGCCGTTCGAACCCGGCACGCTCCACATCGGACACCGCGTCCAGTGCGTAGGCCCCGGTCAGCGTGTGCAGCTCGGCGGTCATCGATCCACCCCCAGGCAGTCACGCAGCCGGATCAGGCCGTCCCGGATGCGGGTCTTGACCGTGCCCGGCGCGACTTTCAGGACTTCGGCCACTTCCGGGTAGGTGTAGCCGTTGTAGTAGGCCAGCACGATCGACTCGCGCTGGAGATCGGTCAGCTGGGCGAGGCACTGGCGCACCCGCTGCTGGTCGAGGGTGGCGAGCGTGGACTCGGTGACCTCGTCAAACGGCCGCCGCACGTCCATCCGCCCGGCCCGTTCCTCCCGGTCGAGCCCGGCCTGGTGCGAGCGCACGCGGTCGACGGCCCGGCGGTGCGCGATCGTCAGCACCCACGACAGCGCGCTGCCGCGCTCCGGGACGTACCTCGTCGCCTTGCGCCACACCTCCACCAGCACCTCCTGCGCCACTTCCTCGGCCTGGGCGTGGTTGCGCAGCACGCGCGTCACCAGCCCGAGCACCGGAGGAGCAACGAGGTCGTACAGCGCCGCGAACGCGGTTTCGTCGCCCGCGGCGACCTGCCGGAGCAGGTCCTCGGCGCTCGCCGGTGGCGCCGGCGCGTCGTCCGGATGCAGCCGTAGCCGTCCACGCTCACCCATGCCCGGCACCCTCCACCTCACCCTGGTTGTGCGAGGCGTTCGCGGCCGCCGGGCGGCGCGGACTGGTGCGGGGTGGCGCTTCCCACCCGGACGGTGCAACTCTCGGCGTGGGACCCATCCGGGCGCCGGGTGGCTTCGAAAGCCTGGCGTCGAGTTCTGGGTGGCTCGCCCCACACCGGTTGATCGACTTCAAAAGTGTAGCGAGTTCACTTACTTAGCTACTTCACCCGACTGCTCACTGTGCGTGAGAAAGTGCCCGATCGGCCACGCCGACGGTGACTCCGGCCACTTCTTGATCACCCCAGAGTGTGAAAGTTTTTCGGAACGCTAGGCGTTGCACTCACCGTGGGTTATCCCTGGAACAAGACGAAGTTAACCGACGAGTAGCAAAGGGCGGTCCCCATGGCCGATCTGCACGGTGCGAGTCCCGAAGGCGCCAGTCCCGAGGGCACCGACCCGCACAGCATGACCAGCGCCCGCGTCGACTTCGCATTGCGCACCTTCGGCGCGGAGCCGCGGCCGGTGCCGGCCGAGCTCGAATACGACACCCGTGACCCCTACGCGGTCGCCGTGGTGCTGCACGCCGGCCCGGGCGCCGTCCGGTGGCTCTTCGGGCGCGACCTGCTCGCCGACGGCCTGCTCGCCCGCTGCGGCGACGGCGACGTCCGGATCGGCCCGGGCGCCGACCCCGCGCTGGTGGTCGTCGAGCTGACCTCGCCCGACGGCGCCGCGGTGCTCGAAGCGCCCGCGAAGGAGATCGCGGCGTTCCTCGACCGGACCTACGACGTCATCCCGGCCGGCGGCGAGAGCGGCTGGTTCGACTTCGACGAGGAGCTCGCCAAGCTGTCCTACCAGGACTGAGTACGTTCCCCGCGTGAGCTTCTTCCTGACCGAGGTCCTCGCCGCGCTCGACGAAGGCGGCGACCGGCCGCTGTTCCACGCCGGCGGCGTCACGACCTACCACCAGGCCCGCGACCGGCTGCGACGGCTGCACGGAGGCCTCGGCGACGGCGGAACCGTCGCCGTCGACCTGCGGAACCGGCCCGAGACCGTCCTCGTGCAGCT
Source organism: Amycolatopsis iheyensis (assembly GCF_024703995.1). Lineage (GTDB taxonomy): Bacteria > Actinomycetota > Actinomycetes > Mycobacteriales > Pseudonocardiaceae > Amycolatopsis > Amycolatopsis iheyensis. The sequence continues at coordinate 114,070 of NZ_JAMXQV010000012.1, forward strand.
GGCCGCGCTGCTGCGGGGCGCGACCGTGGTGATGATCCCGGCTTCCGCGCCGACCCAGGACCGCTTCGCCGCCGCGAGGGGCGCCACCGTCGTCACCGACCGCCCGCAGGACTGGCCCGGCGCCGACCCGAGAACCCTCGCCGACCTCGACGGCGAACCCGAGCCACTCGACCTGCCCGCGCGGGTCGACCTCCGCTTCCCCACCGGCGGCACCACCGGCGCCCCGAAGCTCATCCGGCACAGCGGCATCTACGACGGCATGGCGCACATCTTCGCGCCGCACCCCGACGGCCCCGGCCGCACGCTGCTCGTCGCGCCGATGACGCACATGACCGGCAACGCCACCGTGCTCGGCGCCCTCCTGCGGCGCGACACCGTGGTCCTCCACGACGGTTTCGACGCGGGCGCCGTCCTCGACGCGATCCAGGCCCACCGCATCGACACGCTCTCGCTGACGCCACCCCGGCTGGCGGCGCTGCTCGACCACCCCCGGCGCCCGGAAACCGACCTCGGCAGCGTCCGCTCGCTTTCCCTCGGCGCCGCGCCGCTGCCCCCGCACCGGCTGGCCCAGGCCCTCGACGTCTTCGGCCCGGTCGTCGGCCAGGGCTACGGCCTCACCGAGGCCCCGATGATCGCGAGCATCTCCGCCGCCGAGCTGATCGGCCACCCCGGACGGCTGGGCTCGGTCGGCCGGATCGTGCCCGGCATGGAAGCCCGGATCACCGAAGCCGGCGAGATCGAGGTGCGCGGACTGTCCATGATGGACGGTTACGTCGGCGCGCCCGACGTCGGCGCCGGCTGGCTGCGCACCGGCGACCTCGGCCGCTTCGACGACGAGGGCTACCTCTACCTGCTCGACCGCGCCGACGACGTCGTCGTGGTCGGCGAGCACGGCACGAAGGTCCCCACGACGGCCGTCGAACACGCCCTCGAGACGCACCCCGCCGTCCGGAGCGCGGCGGTCTTCGGCCGCGGCGACCGGCTGCACGCCGTCGTCGTCGCCGAAGAGGTCACCGAAGACGAGCTGCAGGCCCACGCGCGAGCCACCTTCGGCCAGGAGCACTACGTCCCGGCGAAGGTGGACTTCGTCGACGCGCTCCCCCTCACCGAAGTCGGCAAGGTCGACAAGCGCGCGCTCAGCTCGTGACGGCGCCGTAGGACGACGACCGCACCAGCTTCGCGTACTTCCCCAGCACGCCCTCCGGGAACTTGTTCGGCAGCGGCTCCCAGCCTTCGCGGCGCCGCGCCAGCTCGGCCGCGTCGACCAGCAGGTCCATGCTTCGGCCCTTGATGTCGACGGCGATCCGGTCGCCGTCGCGGACGAACGCGATCGGCCCGCCGTCGACCGCCTCGGGCGCGACGTGGCCGATGCACAACCCCGTCGTGCCGCCGGAGAACCGGCCGTCGGTGAGCAGCAGGACGTCGTGGCCGAGCCCGGCGCCCTTGATCGCCGCGGTGATCGCGAGCATCTCACGCATGCCCGGCCCGCCCTTGGGGCCTTCGTAGCGGATGACGACGACGTCGCCGGCCTGGATCCGGCCGTCGTTCAGCGCCGTCATCGCCTCCTGCTCACGCTCGAACACGCGCGCCGGGCCTTCGAAGTTCGCGGTGTCGAAGCCCGCCGACTTCACGACCGCGCCTTCGGGGGCGAGCGAGCCGCGCAGGATGGTGATGCCGCCGGTCGGGTGCAGCGGGTTGTCCAGGCGCCGCAGGACCTCGCCGTCGATCGGGTCGGGGTCCAGCTCGGCGAGGTTCTCCGCGACGGTCCGGCCGGTGACGGTCAGCGCGCCGCCGTGGAGCAGGCCTTCGTCCAGGAGCGCCTTCATCAGCACCGGGATGCCGCCGTGGCGGTCGATGTCGTTCATGACGTACTTGCCGAACGGCTTCAGGTCGCCCAGGTGCGGGACGCGGTCGCCGACGCGGTTGAAGTCGTCCAGGGTCAGCTCGACCTTCGCCTCGTGCGCGATGGCCAGCAGGTGCAGCACGGCGTTGGTCGAACCGCCGAGCGCCATCACCACGGTGATCGCGTTCTCGAACGCTTCGCGCGTCAGGATGTCGCGCGCGGTGATGCCCTTTTCGAGCAGGCCCACCACGGCTTCGCCGGACAGGTGCGCGTAGTGGTCGCGGCGGCGGTCCGCGGACGGCGGCGCGGCCGACCCGGGCATGCTCATCCCCATGGCTTCGGCCGCCGACGCCATCGTGTTCGCGGTGTACATTCCGCCGCAGGCGCCTTCACCAGGGCAGATGGCGCGCTCGATGCGGTCCAGGTCGGCGTTCTTCAGCCGCCCGGCCCGGCACGCGCCGACCGCCTCGAAGGCGTCGATCAGCGTGACGTCCTTCTCGGTGCCGTCGGTCAGCTTCACCCAACCGGGCGCGATCGTGCCCGCGTAGAGGAACACCGACGCCAGGTCGAGGCGCGCGGCCGCCATCAGCATGCCGGGCAGGGACTTGTCGCAGCCGGCCAGCAGCACCGAGCCGTCGAGCCGCTCGGCCTGCATGACCGTCTCGACGGAGTCCGCGATGACCTCCCTCGACACGAGCGAGAAGTGCATGCCGTCGTGGCCCATGGAGATGCCGTCGGACACCGAGATCGTGCCGAACTGCAGCGGGTAGCCGCCGGCCGCGTGCACGCCTTCCTTCGACGCCTGCGCCAGCCTGTCCAGCGACAGGTTGCACGGCGTGATCTCGTTCCACGAGCTGGCGACGCCGATGATCGGCTTGCGCCAGTCACCGTCCCCCATCCCGACGGCACGCAGCATGCCGCGGGCGGGCGCGGCCTCGATGCCGTCGGTCACCGTGCGGCTGCGGGGTTTCGGATCGATCGTCATCGCGGGCCCTCCGATACGACGTTCGGACGCACTGCAGCCTACTCGGCCCGGCGCGGTCCGCTGGCCGGAACGATTCGCTTTCGGGGACCGGACGAACCGGCGAAAACTCGGCTGAATGATCGCCACAGTGGTGTGGGGCACGGGCAACGTCGGCCGGGCGGCAATCCGGGCCGTCGACGCCCACCCGGCGTTGAAGCTGACCGCGGTGCTCGTCCACGACCCGGCCAAGGTCGGCAAGGACGCGGGCGCGCTGGCGGGGGTCGGCGAACTCGGGGTCGCCGCGACCGACGACATCGACGCCGTGCTGGCCGCGAAGCCGCGAGCCGTCGTCTACGCCGCTTCGGGTGACGTCCGGTTCGACGACGCGCTCACCGACATCGTGCGCGCGATCGGCGCGGGCGCGATCGTCGTGACACCCGCGCTCTATCCCCTGTACGACCAGCGCAACGCGCCGCCGGAGCTGCGCGAGCCGGTGCTGAAGGCGATCTCCGAGGGCGGCGGCTCGCTGTTCGTCTCCGGTGTCGACCCCGGCTGGGGCAACGACGTCCTGCCGCTGCTGATCAGCGGGCTGGGCACCGACATCGACGTCATCCGCTGCCAGGAGATCTTCGACTACTCGACCTACGAGCAGCCCGATTCCGTCCGGTACCTGGTCGGGATGGGCCAGCCGATGGACTACGACCCGCCGATGCTGATGACCGGCGTGCCGTCGATGGTCTGGGGCGGGCAGGTCCGGCTGATCGCGCGGGCGCTCGACGTCGAGCTCGACGAGCTGCGCGAGACCCTGGACCGGCGGCCGCTGGAAACCACGATCACCACGCGGACCATGGGCGAGTTCGAGCAGGGCACGCAGGGCGCGGTGCGGTTCGAGGTGCAGGGCATCGTCGACGGCGAGCCGCGGATCGTCATCGAGCACGTCACGCGCATCCACCCGTCGTGCGCGCCGGACTGGCCGACCCCGCCGAGCGGCGACGGCGCGCACCGCGTGGTCATCGAAGGCCGGCCCCGCATCGAGGTCACCGTCGAGGCGAACGACGAAGGCGAGAACCGGTCGGCGGGCGGCAACGCCACCGCCGTCGGGCGGCTCGTCGGCGCGATCGACTGGCTGGCCGCCGCGGAACCCGGCCTGTACGACGCACTCGACGTCCCGCTGCGCCCGGCAGCCGGCAAGCTCGGAAGGAGGCGCTCGTGAACATCGACATCCCCGAGGGCAAGGACCCGATCGGGTACGTGTGGGGCGAGATGGTGCCCGGGATCGGGATCGCCGCGTCGCAGTTCTCGCTGGCCGTCTACGCGCACACGACGTTGGGGCTGCGGGAGTTCGAGGCCGCGCGGCTGCGGATCGCCCAGATCAACGGGTGCATCTTCTGCCTCGACTGGCGCACCGAGCGCGACGGCGTGAAGGTCGAGCCGGAGTTCGCGGACGCGGTGTTGGAGTGGCGCACCACCGAACTCTTCGACGAGCGCACGCGACTCGCGGCCGAGTACGCCGAGCGGTACACGCTGGACCACCACAACCTGGACGACGAGTTCTGGAAGCGGATGTCCGCGCACTACAGCCAGCAGGAGATCGTGGAGCTGAGCATGAGCCTCGGCGCCTGGCTCGCGTTCGGCCGGCTGAACCACGTCCTGGGTCTCGACACCGTCTGCGTGCTGCCGTCCCACCAGTCGTGAGTGTTCAGGGCGGTTCTAACCGCCCTAAACACTCACGACCACTTGCGCCGGGCTAGAAGTCGGTGGCGATGATCTTCTCGATGTTGCGCTCGGCCAGCGCCGTGATCGTCACGAACGGGTTGACGCTCGTGTTGCCCGGGATGAGGGAGCCGTCGATCGCGTACAGGCCCTGGTACCCGGCCAGCCGGCCGTAGTTGTCGGTCGCCTTGCCGAGCACCGCGCCGCCGAGCGGGTGGTAGGTCAGGTGGTCGCCCCAGATCTTGTACACGCCGAAGAGGTCGGTGCGGTAGATCGTCCCCTCCTTCGCGTTGATCTTGTCGAAGATGGACTTCGCCATGTCGATCCCCGGCTGCTTCCACGCCGTCTGCCAGTTGAGGTCCACACCCTGCGTCGCCGGGTTGTAGGTGAACTGGGCCCGGTTCGGGTTCTTCGTGATCGACAGGTAGAACGACGCCCACGTCTCGATGCCGGTCGGCAGCGGCGCGACTTCGGCGAACGCGCCGCCGGCGTTCCAGTTGTCGATGCCACCGCAGGGAATCGACGACTGCAGGCTGCCGGTCGGGTCCCAGATGTGGTTGGCGCGCCCGCACATCACGTTCCCGTTGTCACCCCAGCCCTTGCCGACCTCGCCGTTGAGGTTGGGCAGCGCGCCGGTGGCCTTCAGCTTCACCAGCAGCTTGCTCGTGCCGACACTGCCCGCGGCGAAGAACACCTTGTCCGCCGTCACGGACTTCGTCGCCGTCACCGCGCCCACGGTGTTCAGCTGCTCCATGACGACCGTGTAGCCGCCGCCGGACGCGGGCGTCACGTTCGTCACCCGGTGCAGTGGCGAGATGGTGACGCGGCCGGTGGCCTTGATCTTCGGCAGGTAGGTCTTCTGCAGGGACTTCTTGCCGTAGTTGTTGCCGTACAGGATTTCCCCGGCCAGCGCCGAGCGCGGCACGGTGTTGGCCTGCTCCTGCTTCATGTAGTCCCAGTCGTACACGTCCGGCACGAACACGAACGGGAACCCGGACCGCTGCGCCTGTTTCCGGCCGACCCGCGCGTACTGGTAGCACTCGGCGGAGTCGAACCACGCCGGGTCGATGAGGCCGACGCCGAGGCCGGCGTTGGCGCGCGGGTAGTAGGTGCCGTACATCTCGTCGGCGTTGACGGTCGGGAGGATCGCGCCGAAGTTCTCCCGCTTCGGCGTCACGGCCATGCCGCCGTTGACGAGCGAGCCGCCGCCGACGCCGCGGCCCTGGTACACGGTGATGCCGCTGAACTCCTCGGCGTCGAGGATGCCGGTGTACTTCGGGATGTCCTTGTCGATCGGGAACCCGAGGAAGTTGGACAGCGGCTGCTTCGTCCTGGTGCGCAACCAGAACGAGCGCTGGTCCGGACTGGTCGTGTTGGCGAAGATCTTGCCGTCGGAGCCGGGCGTGTCCCAGGCCATGCCCATCTCGACCAGCTGCACGTCGACGCCGGCTTCGGCGAGCCGCAGCGCGGTGACCTGGCCGCCGTAGCCCGAGCCGATCACCAGCGCGGGCACGCGGGCGGCGTCGGCGATGGTGGCGGCGGCCGCCCGGCTCCCCACTGCCGCGGCCGCCAAGATAGAACCAGTTCCAGCGATGAAAAGACGGCGGGAAACTGCGCCAGAAGCTGTTCTCCACACGGGTTCGTCACGCATGTGATGGTCCTCACCGTTGAGGTATATTAGAACAGGTTATAACTCAGTGGTGCAGACAAGTCGACATATACCCGCGAGTAACCTCCCCGGGTTGCGCGAGGATTCCGCTGAATGGGCCATGATGGACGACTGTGGAGTCGACCCGAGTGGACCGCTGGCTGTGGGCGGTCCGGCTGACGAAGACCCGACCGGACGCCGCGGCGGCGTGCCGGGGTGGTCACGTGCGCGTCAACGGCAAACCCGCGAAGCCCGCGACGACCGTGGTGCCGGGCGACGAAGTCCGCCTGCGCGTCGCCGCGACGACCAGGATCCTCGACGTGGTACGGGTGATCCAGAAACGCGTGGGCGCGGCGGACGCGGTCACCTGCTACGTGGACCGGACGCCGAAGCCGCCCCCGGACGCCGTCGTCCCGGTCGCCCGCCGCGACCGCGGCGCGGGCCGGCCGACCAAAAGGGAGCGTCGGGTGCTGGACGCGTTCCGGCAGCAGGAGCCCTGATTCGGTACGACCGACTCATTTCGCGTTGAATGAGTCGGTCGTCTCACGACTGCGGTTTCAGGCCGTCCAAGACCAGCGTCAGCAAATGCGCGGTGCGTGCCGCGCGGTCCGCGCCGAAATCGGTCCGCCAGAGAAACCCGACGAGCTGGAGGATTTCTTCGGCGTCGACGTCCGGCCGCAGTGTGCCCGCCCGCTTTCCCGCGTCGAGCAGCAACGTGATGGCGGCGCACGTCGGCGCGTAGTACTCGCTCGAGAGGTCGGCGCGCGTCGCGGCTTCGACGGCCTCGCCGACCCCGTGCTTGATCCGGCCGTACGCCGCGAGCTGCTCGAACCACCGCCGTAGGGCTTCGGCGGGCGGGTGCCCGGCGAGCAGCTTCGGCGCCGCGTCGATCAGCTCCTCGACGTCGTGGCGGTAGACGGCCAGCAGCAGCGCCTCGCGCGTCGGGAAGTGGCGGTAGAGCGTGCCCTGGCCGACGCCGGCCGCCTTCGCGATCGACTGCAGCGACGCGGCACTCGATGCCTTGAGCGCGACGCGCGCGACCTCGAGGATCCGCTCACGGTTCTGCTCGGCATCGGCTCGCATCGGCGTCACCACGCCAGCCTAAGCCAAGCGGACAGCTGTCCGGGATTGACCGTGGCCACCGCACGCGCCGAGCGGTCACTCCGGGCTGAGGAACTCCAGCCGGTTGCCGACGCAGTCGTGGGTGTAGAAGCGGCGGTGACCGGGAAAGCCGTCGTCCCACTCGACGCCGTGGCCGGCGAGCCGGGCGGCCAGCGCGTCGAGGTCGGCGGGGTTGTCGAGGACGATGCCGGGGTGGGCCTTGCGCGCGGGCCGGAAGTCCGCTTCGACGCCGAGGTGGAGCTCGAGCCCGCCGGACCGCAGCCACAACCCGCCGCGCCCGGCGAGCGCCGGGGGTTTCGGGACCTCGGTCAGGCCCAGGACGCCGACGTAGAACTCGCGGCACCGGTCTTCGCTGCCGGCCTCGATGGCCAGCTGGACGTGGTGCAGTCCGAAGGTCATCCGCCCAGCCTGCCACGGGATCGACGTCCGGCCCGCGGCTTTCCCGGAAATAGCGGGGAATTCGCCGAGTTCGGGTCGGTCGTGGGGTGAAGTGGGTAGTCCCCCTCCCGGACGAGGCGGAGGGGAAGTCCATGACGACCGCGGTGGAAGCTCCGGAACGGTTGCTGGCCGCCGCACGGCCGCTCGTCGTGCGGTACTGCCGCACCCGGCTCGACCCGGAGCTGGCCGACGACGTCGCGCAGGAAGTCTGCATCGCGGTGCTGCGGGCTCTGCCGCGCCGGCCGCCGGAGCGGTCGTTCCCGGCGTTCGTGTGCGGCATCGCCCGGCAGTACGTCGTCCTCGCGCACAAGGCCGCCGCGAAGGTGCAGGACGAGCCGGTCGCCGAGCTGCCCGACGAGGCCGACCCGGCGATGGACCCCGAACACCACGCGCTGCAGCGCGAACTCGGCGAACGCGTGGGCCGGCTGCTGCAGGTGCTCTCGGAGAAGCAGCGGGAGATCGTGCTGCTGCGCGTCGTCGTCGGCCTCAGCGCCGACGAGACCGCCGAAGTGGTCGGGTCGACGGCGGGCGCGGTGCGGGTCGCCCAGCACCGGGCGCTCGGCCAGCTGAGAAAGGCCGTCGCGGGCTGAGCGGCGCTACGCTGGCCGGGTGAGCGACAGCGAGAACTTCGAAGGACGCGATGTCGGGTCCGGGATCTCCGTCATCCGCGAAAGCAGCGACGTCGTCGGCTCCGGGCCGCGGCTGCACCGGCACCCCTACACCGAGACGTTCGTCATCATCCGCGGGCGGGCCCGGTTCACCATCGGCGACGAACAGCGCGACGGCGGCGCCGGCGACGTCCTGGTCGTCGCGGCCGGGACACCGCACAAGTTCGCCGTGCTCGGGCCGGGTGTCTACGAGGCCGTGCACATCCACGAAAGCGACCACTTCAGCACCGAATGGCTGGAGTGACGCGCTAGCCGAGCACCGCGACGACCCGGGTGCCCGGCGCGAACGCCCCGGCCTCGACGCGGGCGAAGAGCCCGTACAGCATCTTCGCTTCGTAGACCCAGTCGAGCGTGATGCCGTGCCGGGCCGCGAAGTCCGCGACGAAGGCGTCGAGCGCGGGGGTGCGCTTGGCGTACCCGCCGAAGTGGAAGTCGAGGTCGAGCGACCAGTTGTCGGTGACCACGCCGGCGTCTCGTTGCAGCCGGCGGACTTCGCCGGTCAGGAACCCGCCGCCCTTCAGCGCGGCGAAGCCGAGCGCGCGCTGACGGCCGGTCAGCCCGGCGGCGATGCCGGCGAGCGTCCCGCCGGTGCCGGTGGCGCAGACGACGACGTCGACGTCCGGCGGGAGCTCGCCGGGCAGCTCGGCTGCGCCCCGCACGGCGAGGCCGTTGCTGCCGCCCTCGGGCAGCACGTAGCAGGGGCCGAACCGGCGCAGCAGCGGAGTGAGGACGTCCGGTTCCGTCGGGCGGCGGTAGGCCGCGCGGTCCAGGTAGGTCAGCGTCATGCCGCGGGCGGCGGCGAAGGCGAGGGACTCGTTCAGCGGCCGGTGCTCTTCGCCGCGGACGACGCCGACCGTCTCGAACCCCAGGCGGTGGCCGGCCGCGGCGGTGGCGCGTAGGTGGTTCGAGAACGCGCCGCCGAAGGTCAGGAGCCGGGTGAAGCCCTGCTCGCGGGCGGCCCGCAGGTTGTGCCGGAGCTTGCGCCACTTGCCACCCGGGATCTCCGGGTCGACCAGGTCGTCACGCTTCAGCCGCAGGTGGACGCCGTGGCGGTCGAGCCGCTCGTCGCGCAGCTCCACCAGCGGCGACGGCAGACCGGTGCCGCCGCCGTCGCCCATGAGCGGCAGCTTAGAGGCCGCCGTCGGGGATCATCCCCCGCAGCTTCGTCAGCGCGCGGTACTGCGTGATGCGGACGTTGCCGGCCGAGATGCCCAGCGCCTCCGCCGTCTCGGTCGCCGACAGGCCGACGACGATCCGCAGCGACAGGATCTCCTGGTGCAGCCGCGGCAGCGACGCCATCAGCCGGCCGAGCCGGGCGCCGAGGTCCAGCTCCAGCACGTGGAGCTCCGGCTCGTTGCCGCCCAGCGGCCGGTCCGGCAGCTCCGAGACCGGCTTCGACCGGTCCCGGGCCACCGAACGGAAGGCGTCAGCGACCTTGTTCGCCGCGATCGCGCGCACGAGGTACAGGAACGAGCCGCCGCGGTCCTGGTAGTTCGGCAGCACCTTGAGCACGGCCAGGCAGACTTCCTGCGCGACGTCGTCGGCCGAAAGGTACGAGAGGTCGCGGCCGCCGATCCGCGCGCGGCAGTAGCGCACGACCGTCGGCTTGATCAGGCGCAGCAGCGCCTGGACGGCGTCCGCGTCGCCGGTGCGGGCCGCCGCCACGACCGGGTCGAGCCGCTCCTTGGTCAGCTTGCCGTCGGGCCGCGGCGAATCCTCCAGCACGGTGTAGCCCTCGACCGGCACCTCCGGTGCCAGCGTCATCGTGTTCACGGGTTCCCTCCTCGCTTCGGTCATCGGATCGCGACCGGGCACCCGTCTCCACAATGGACGCACTGGTCCCGGGACGATCCACGATCCGACATCCGGAGTAATCGAGGCGCTGACCAGCAACGTTGCACGGTGGTGGTTCTTGTCCAGCTATTGTCCGTTAACCAGGAACGGCCCAGTCGGGTTGCCCGGTGCCCACTCGCGGAGTTCGGGTCAAATCCTGGACAGATACCGCCGTACCGCGGAAATCCGTAGCGAAAACGCGGGGGCGGCCGATCCACCGCGGGTGATGCGAATCCGACCACCGGGGGCCGACCTCATGATCACTCATTGAACGCCACCGCGGAACCGGCCCGATGACCGACGACCGGTTCGACGTGTTCCTGTGTTCCGCCGACGACGCACTCGAAAAGGCCCTGCGGACCGGCGGAATGCGAGTGTTCCGGGATCGGGCTTTCGACGATTTCGACACCGGGACCGCGGCCGCGCTCGCCGGTTCGCGGGTGCTGCTCGCACAGTGCCCGCGTGACCCGCCGACGGCGTTCGCGGCGCGGCTCACCGCCGCGTTCACCGCCGCCCTGCGCCACGGCGATCCCGCCGACCGCGTGCTGACGATCGGCGGGCAGAGCCCGGTGAAGCCGCTCTGCCGCGGCTCGGCGGCACTGCCGGACCTCGTCCGGCGGGTCCGCCGGAAGGTCGCCGGGACGCGGGGCCCGCTGGGCCCGGCGCCCCGCCCGCCGCACTGGTTCACCGGCCGGCACACCGCGTTCTGGACCGTCCACAACGGACTCGACGGCGGCCGGCTGCTGCTGCACGGCCTGCCGGGGGTCGGCAAGACCGCGCTGGCCGAGCGGTACGCCTGCCTCTACCGCGACAGTTTCGGCGGCGGCGTGCTGCGGACGGGACCGTTCGGCCACCTCGACCCCGGCGACTTCCTGCCCGCCTTCCACCTCGACCTCGCTCGGGCTGTGGCGGAGCACTGGGCGACCGACGTGACCGGGCTGGACCTTCGCCGCCTGAGCCTCTTGCTCGCCGACCGGATCACGGCGGCGGGCGAGCAGGTGCTGCTGCTGGTCGACGACGTCCCGGCCGGCCTGCCCTCGACGGTCCTGGACCGGGTCGCGCCGGGCTCGGCGCGCACGCTGGTGACGAGCCGGTTCGCCCAGTCCTGGGCCGCGCCGTCGGTGCACCTGCCCGGCCTGACCCCGGAGGAGTCCGCGGGCCTGCTGCCCCCGGGAGGCGACGCGGTGCGGCGGTTCGCCCTGCGCTGCGACGGCCACCCGATGACGGTGCGCGCCACGGCGTTCGCGGTGCGGGACGCGGCCGGCCCGCTGACCGACGCGGTGCTGGCCGAGCGGCCCGACCTGGCGCCCGAGGCCATCCGGGACGTGCTGCGCGGCCTGGCCCCGACGGCCCGCGACCTGCTCCGGCTGGGCGCGGTGCTCGCGCCGGCGCCGCTGCCCCAGGACGTGGCGCGGGCGGCGCTCGGCTCCCCCGATCCGGCGGAGTTCGAGGCGGCGGTCGCGGAGCTGGCGGGGCACGGGTTCGCGCAGCGGTCGGGTGAGCTGCTGCGGCTCCAGGGGCTCGCGGTCGAGGTGGCGCAAGGTGAGTCCGGCGCGCTGCTGGGGGAAGCGCCGGACGCGGTGCTCGCCGGGCTGGCCCGGGAAGCACCCGGAAGTGGCCTGGTCCGGCACGCCCGTTCCCTCGCCGACCACGCTCCCGCCCACCGGCTCCGGCTCCTGCGTCCGGTCGCCGCCGCCCACGAGCGGCACGGCGATCCCGCCGCCGCCGGGGAGATCCACGCGACCATCCTCGCGTCCGGCGAAGCCACCTCGGCCGACTTCGCCGCCGCGGCCCGGGTCGAGATCGACTGCGGTCTCCACGCCGAAGCCGCCGAGCACGCCCGGGAAGCGCTCGTCCTCGCCACCACCGACGCCGAGCGCCACACCGCGAGCCTGACCGCCGCCCAGGCCCTCGACTGCCGTGGCGACTACGCCGAGGCCGACGTCTTCCGGCACGCCGAGCACCCGCCCGAAACCGGCGAGGCGCGCTACCGGGCCGCCCTCGCCACCGCCGTCGCCCAGCGGCTGCGGGGGCGGCCGCAACCAGCGCTTCTGGAGCCGCTCCTGGACGAGCTGGAACCGGGCACGCTGAAGGACGAGCTGGCCCTCGAGCACGCGCGAAGCCTCCTGCGAGCCGGGCACCCGCAGCGGGCGAGCGACGTCGCCGCCGCGGTCGTCGCGAACCAGCACGCCGCCGGCCGCGAACGGCATCCCCGCTGCGAAGACGCGGAGTTCGTGCGAGCCGAGGCCGTGCTCACCCTCGACCTCGCCGGGCTCCCGGCCGACCGCGAAGACCGCGCCGCCGAGCTGCGGGCGCTCGAGCAGGGCTACCGGCTGCGGTACGGCGCCGAACACGCGCTGACCCTCACCGCGGCCACGTTCGCCGATCGCGCGCTGCTCGCGCTCGGCCGGCCGCGGCACGCCCTCGCCGCGCTCGCCGCGACCGAGCAGGTCGTGCTGCGCGTGCTCGGGGACGACCACCCGCTCGGCTACCGGATCCGGCACGGCAGAGGCCTCGCGCACGCGCTGCTGCGGGAGTTCGACCGCCAGGCCGAACTCGTCGAAGCCGTCCTCGGACCCCAGATCCGGCTGCTCGGCCGCACCCACCCGGAAACCCTCGAAAGCCGCCTCGACCTCGGGCTGGCGCTCGCCTTGAGCGGCCGCGGGCCGCTGGAGGAGGCGAGGGCGCTCGTCGACGACGCCGCCCGCGACACCGCCGGCGCGCTCGGCGTCAGCGGCGAACTGACCGCCAAGGCGCGGGCCGCCAAGCAGGTCGTGCGGCTGCCCGCGTCCTTCACTTCCGCGCTCTTCGCCGTCGAACGGCTGGTGTGGCCGGGCGCCTGAGCTTCAGCCGGCGCCGGCCGGCTGCCACCGGATCCCGTAGGCGAACCCCGGCGCGAGGTGCCGGAACTGGACGTGCACCTCGCCGGCGTCGTCGATCTCCAGCACCGCGCCCCGCGGCGGCTGCTGGCGCGTCTCGTCCTGGAACACCTTCTCCAGCCGCAGGATCCGGTCCGGCACCCGGTCCCCGAACCGGACGTGCAGGTCGAACAGGTCGCACGGGTGCCGCGGCACGCACACGTAGTGCGGGTGGCGCATGGCCGCCCGGAATCGCAACCCGATGTCGTGCCGCTCACCGCGTCGCAACGGCTCGGCCAACCGCAACGCCATCCCGATCCGGTCACTCGACTCCATCGCGCGCCCGGCCAGCACCCCGCCGTGGAACACGTCGACGTCGAGATCGGTCTCCCGCACCGATTCCCCGGAATCGCCGGGCGCGGTGAGGGTGAGCGCCAGGTCCAGCTCCGCGATTTCGTCGGCGTCGGCGACCACGCGGCGGAATTCGAACGCTTCGGCCACCGGCTGGTCCAGCGCCAGCGTGACGCGCAGTTCTTCGGTGTGCCAACTACGGCTCGGATAGCGCGGTCGCGGCTGGAACCCGGCGGCCGCGACGGCCAGTGCGGCGACCTGCTCGATTCCCTCGTCGATCCGGCGCCGGACCGTCCGGTCGTCCCGGTCCAGAGTGATCGCCGCCCAGTGCACCCGTTCCTGGTAGAAGGGCTTGCGCGCCCGCTCGTCGAGGGCGAACGCGGCGAGCAACGCGATCTTCAAGTCGTCCGGCAGCGACTCGATCAGCGGACGCAATCGATCCGAAAGCTTACGCCGTATCCCGACGGTGTCGTCATCCTCGGAAATGCCGCACGTGGCGCGCAATGCGGGCCCGACCCGATCGGCCAGTGGCGTGCTGAAAATGCCCCGCCCTTTGCGCAGGACCTTGAGCTCGCCGACCACGTCCGCCACACTCGGGTCCACCGTTGCACCCCACTCCGTCCCACGCACGGGGATCACTATTCGGCAGCCCCCGCATCGCTGTCCAGTCGATCATGGGGCGGCAAACGGATCGTTATCCCGCGGTTTCCTTTCCCCGCACCACGGGAAACGGGAAACGTCTTGCCGGTGTGTTCCGGGAGACCGCATTCTTGGCGTACCGCGCCGATTCCGCGGCGAAAAACCCACAAGACCACGGGTGTTCCCGGCCGGGCCGCGCGCCGCCGCCGGGGCGCTCATGTCGAAGGAGTCGAAATGAAGGTCATCTGTTCGTTTTCGCTGCTCCTGCGGCTGGCTTTCTGGCTGGTCGCGGTGGCCCTCGTGGCCGGCGTCTCGCTGGGTCAGCACGGGGAGAGCGCACCCGGCCGGCCGGACACCCCGGTGGTCGCGGCGCACACGACCGATGTGCGCTGAACCGGACCGGGGTGGCGGGTCCGGGGGCCGCCACCCCGCCGGGTGATCATGACCCGCGCCCGCGTCACCCCGGCCGCGCCCGGGTACTTGTTGATCATGAGCCCGAAGATGTGGCGCCTGCTGATCTCGGGGTCGCTGCGGCTGTTCCTGCTGGGCGCCGTGCCGGCCACGGCGCACCTTTCGCTGTTCGTCGGCGTGGTGGCGACGGCGATCGCGTTCCTCGTGCCGCCCCCGCGGACCCCGCACGAACGCCTCGGCCCTTAGCCGGCGACGAGGCGCCCCAACACGGCCGGGACCGCCCGTTCGAGCTCGGCGGCGGCGGTTTCCGCACCGGCCAGGTGCCGGAGCAGGGATTGCTGGAACAGGCCGTCGAGCAGGGCGTACGAGACCGCCTGCGGCACCTGCTCCACCGCGTCGGCGAGCTCGGCGTAGCGCGCGACGACGTGGTGGATCATCTCCTCGCGGCGCCGGTCGATCTCGAGCACGTCGGCCCGGAAGGACTCGTCGAACAAGCTCTGGTTGCGCAGGTCGTACCAGAGGCGGTGCATCTTGGCGTCCGCCCGCAGCGTCGCGGCCATCGCCGCCGCGAAGTCGCGCCGCAGTTCTTCCGCGGTCCCCGCGCGGGCGACGAGCTCGTCGTACCGGGTCACGCAGATCTCTTCGAACTGGCGTACGCAGTGGGTCAGCAGGTCGACCTTGTCGGCGAAGTAGTAGTGCAGCACGCCGTGCGAGAACTCCGAGTTCTGCGCGATTTCCCGCAGGCTGGTGCGCGCGTAGCCGAGCTCGGCCAGCGTCTGCAGCGCGGACTCGGCCAGCTGCGCCCGCCGCTGCTCGAACTTGTCGACCTGGCGGCGCGAGATCCGGTCCCGGGTCCGCTCCTTCGCCTCTGTCACCCGTCCAGTCTATCGGGCAGTCGACCAAGCTTTACTGGACAACTGTCCAGGGATCGCTTGACGGCTGTCCAGAGGGTGGCCGATGCTGTGGCCCAGCCGTCGCGAGGAGGAGGTGTCCATGGGCCGGCACGACCTGTCCGGACGCGCCGCGCTGGTCACCGGGGGCGCGCGGGGCCTCGGCGCCGGGCTGGCCGCGGCGCTGGCCGGGGCGGGCGCCGCGGTGGTGGTCGCCGACACCCGGGAGGACCTGGGCCGGGACACCGCCGACGCGCTGAAGCAGACCGGCGCCAAGGCCGCGTTCGTCCCGCTCGACGTCACCGACGACACGAGCTGGGCCGACGCCGTCACCGCCACCGTCGGCGAGCTCGGCGGACTGGACACCGTGGTCAACACCGCCGGCCTCGAGCTCTCCGGCCTGCTCGCCGACCTCGACCCGGCGCGGCTGCGGCGGATGCTCGAGGTCAACGTCCTCGGCACGGCGCTGGGCATCAAGCACGCCTTCCGCGCGATGCGCCCGGGTGGCGCGGCCGGACACGGCGGCGCGGTGGTCAACATCGCGTCGGTCGCCGCGGCCGTCGGCCTCGCCGGTCACGCCGCGACCCGGTCCGCGGTCGACCGGCTCACCCGGGTGGCCGCGCTGGAGGCCAGGCAGTTCGGCTACGGCGTGCGCGTCAACTGCGTCTACCCCGGTCAGGCCGCCGACGAGATCGGCGCGGGCACCGACATCGCCGACGCCGTGGTGTTCCTGGCCTCCGACGCCGCCCGGTTCGTCACCGGCGCCGGCCTGCCGGTCGACGACGACGCCGCCCGGTGAGGGAGTATCTCGACACGGGTGCCTCGCTCGCCCCGTCCGCGCCGTGCCTGACGATGGCCGGGGTCACGCTGAGCTACGCGTTCGTCCAGGAGCTGTCCTGGCGGATCGCCCGGGGGCTCGACCGGTCCGGGGTGCGCCCCGGCGACCGGGTCGCGGTCCTCTCCGGCAACGACCC
Source organism: Amycolatopsis iheyensis (assembly GCF_024703995.1). GTDB lineage: Bacteria > Actinomycetota > Actinomycetes > Mycobacteriales > Pseudonocardiaceae > Amycolatopsis > Amycolatopsis iheyensis. Next base: position 130,422 of record NZ_JAMXQV010000012.1, read on the forward strand.
GACCGCGTTCTCGTGCGTCTTCGGCATCGCCCGGGTGGGCGCGACCTGGGTCCCGCTCGACCCCGCCGGGATCTTCGACGCCGCCGGCTGCACGTGCCTGCTCTTCCACGTCTCCTTCGCGCCCTTGGTCGAGCGGCTGCGGCCGCACCTGGCCGGGGTGAAGACGGTGATCTGCCTCGGTGGCGCCTCGCCCGGTGCCACACCGTTCGAAGACTGGCTCGAGGGGGTGCCCGCGTCGCCGTGGGACGCCGCGCCGCGCGGCGACCTCGACACCGGCACCGCGCTGACCCTCCTGGGGCACCCGGCCGAGGAGCGGCCGCGCTTCCTCGCCCCGACGTCGCTGACCGGCCGGGCCGGTCTGCTGAGCCGCCCGGTGCTGGCCCTCGGCGGCGAGATCGTCCTGATGCCGGCGCCGGACGTGACCGACTTCCTGCACCTGGTGGAGCGGCACCGGATCACCCACGCGTTCCTGCCGACGGCGCTGCTGTGCCGCCTGCTGGACAACATCACCCTCGACACCGCCGACCTGACCTCGCTGCGCTGCCTGTTGTACGGCGACGCGCCGCTGCCTGCCGCGCGGCTGCGAGAAGCGCACGAGCGGGTCGGGCCGGTGCTGCACCGCCCCCTCAGTTCCACGGACGCAGCTTCTCGGGATTGCGCACCGCCCAGATCCGCTTGATCCGGTCGCCGTCGACCTCGAACGCCAGGACCGAAACGACCACGCCGTCGCGCTCGGCGACCAGCCCCGGGCGGCCGTTGACCAGCCGTTCCCGCAGGGTCAGCGCCGGGATCCGGCCGGTGATCCCGATCGTGTACCGCGCGACGCGCTCGCCACCGGTGATCGGGTGCCGCATCGCGTTCACCACCCCGCCGCCGTCGGCGGTCGCGGTCGCCTGCGGGTCCAGCAGGCGCACGAGCCCCTCGATGTCCCGGGCTTCCCAGGCCACCTTGAACGCGCGCACGACCTCGGCGCTGCGGGCCCGCGGCGGCTCGGGCGTCCGGGCGGCGCGCACCCGGCGACGGGCGGACGTCGCCAGCTGCCGGCACGCGGCCGGGCTGCGGCCGAGCACCCCGGCCACCTCGGCGAACGGGTAGCCGAACACGTCGTGCAGCACGAACGCGACCCGCTCGGCCGGGGTCATCGCCTCCAGCACGACCAGGAAAGCCATCGTCACCGACTCGTCGAGCGTGACGCGGTCGGCCGGGTCGACGTCGCCGGGCACCGGCTCCGGGAGCCACTCCCCGACGTACCGCTCCCGGCGGACCCGCGCCGAGCCGAGCAGGTCGAGGCAGATCCGGCCGGTCACCGTCGTCAGCCAGGCGCCCGGCGACCGGATCGCGGCCCGCTGCGGCGCGGACAGCGCGTACCACCGGCCGTAAGCCTCCTGGACGACGTCCTCGGCGTCGCTCAGGGACCCCAGCAACCGGTAGCCGATGCCGATCAGCTGCGGCCGTTCGCTCATCACGTCGCTTTCGCTCACACGCTCTCGACGAACCAGCGGGCCGAACTGTGACGGCGGGCGCCTCACGTTCCGGCGTGCCGTGTCGTCGGACCGGCGAACCGAGGAAAGGAACACCGATGACGACACTCGAATCGCGGCTGCCCGATCCGGCCGCGCTCTTCCCCGAACTGCGCGAGATCTCCGGCGCCCTGACCAGGGTCACCATGAACGGCTCGCTCCCGCGGACCACCATCCACCTGGTGCAGCTGCGCATCGGGCAGCTGGTCGGCAGCACCTACCACGTCGTCCGGCAGGCCGACCTGCTCCGCAAGTCGGGGGCGACCGAGGAGCAGGTCACGTCGGTGGCGTCCTGGCCGACGTCGCCGTACTTCAGCGACGCCGAACGCGTCGCGCTGGAGCTCGCCGAGGCCGTCTTCACCGCGAACCCGTCCGGGGAACGGGTTTCCGACGACCTGTTCACCCGGGCCTCGGCGCACTACGACGAAAAAGCGTTGTGGACGCTCGGTCTCGCGCTCAGCCAGATGTGCTACTTCGTGCCCGTCGCGCTGATCGCGAAGCCGATCCCGGGCATGCCGCTGGGGAAGAACTACACCAAGTAGCGGCCACGCAGCACGACGGCCACCGGGGTGGCCAGCGCCGCCAGGTCCGCGCGGGGGTCCCGGTCGTACACGACGGCGTCGGCCGGGGCGCCCGGCTCCAGCCCGGGCAGCCCGAGGTACTCGCGTGCGCTCCACGACGCCGCCGCCAGCGCGTCGTGGGGCCGCACGCCCGCGGCCACCAGCGCGCGGATCTCGGCGACGATTCCGCCGTGGGGCAAGGAGTCCGTGCCCGCCAGCAGCCGCACACCGGCCTCCACCGCGGCCACCGCCAGCGCGCCGTGGACGCGTGCGCCGCTCAGGTACCACGTCCTTGCCTGGCTGTCCGGCTCGTTTTCCCTTCGCCGCAGGCTTTCCGTGATCGTGGCCAGCGTCGGCGTCAGCGCGGTGCCCTGCGATGCCATGCGCGGCAGCAGGTCCGGGTCGAGGCCCATCCCGTGCTCCAGCGAGTCGACGCCTGCCGCGACCGCCGCCGCGCCGCCCTCGGCGTGCTGGCTGTGCACGGCCACCCGCGCACCGGCCGCGTGGGCCTCGCGCACGATGCCGGTCAACACGTCCGCCGAGAGCGCGGGATCGCCGACCTTCCAGTCCGCGATCACCTTCACCCAGGCGGCCGCGGCCGCCTGCTTCGCCGCCAGCGCGGGCAGTTCGCCGGGTTCGCCGCGCACGCCCCAGCCGTCGATGAACTGGCCGTGCTGCGCCAGCCACGGACCGGCGTAGCTCACTCGCGGCCCTTCCTCGCCGAACCACGGCGGCGGCTCGGCCGGCAGGCCCGGCGAGCGGATCAACGTCACCCCGGCTTCGAGGTGCTGACGCAGGTGCGCGCGCAGCATCGCGGGATCCGGCGCCGCGCCGGGCGCCTCGACCCCCGGGTGCGTGTGGACGTCGACCAGCCCCGGCACCAGCCAGCCTTCGCCCACCAGTGTCGCGCCCGCGACCGGGTCGGTCGTCCAGCGATCGCCGTCGGCGTACAGGTCGACGTACTCGCCGCTCGGCAGCGCGTATCCCCGGACGCGAATGATCACCACACCGAACGTACCCGCGTACGCGCTCCGGCGTAGGCGCGAGAGCCGTCCGCCGTCGGACGACCGCGGGCCTCCGGAGCACGACGATGGGGAGCGTCGAAAAGGAGGCGCCATGACGCTCAAGCCCCGGGTGCGCAAGTGGTGGCTGGTGGGCCACATCGTCTCGGCCGGCGCGTGGATCGGCATCGACGCCGTGCTCGGCATCCTCGTCTGCACCGCGCTGATCACCGGCGACGCCGCCGTCCGCGCCACCGCGCTGGCGGCGCTGGGCCTGTTCGCCGTGTGGCCGATGCTGATCGCCGCCGTCCTCGCCCTCGGCACCGGCGCCGTGCTCGGCCTCGGCTCGAAGTACGGCCTCCTCCGCTACTGGTGGGTGGCCGTGAAGCTCGCGATCAACGTCCTGATGGCGGTGCTGATCCTCTTCGCGCTTCGGCCGGGGATCAACGAAGCCGCCACGAACCCCGAAGGCCTGCTCTACCCCGTCGTCGTCGCGCCCAGCCTCTTGCTGTTCGCCAGCGTCCTCTCGGTCTTCAAGCCGTGGGGCCGCGTCCGGAAGGAATCCCATGACCCTGCCCGTCGAGACCACCGCACTGACCAAACGCTACGGACCGATCGCCGCGGTCGAGGACCTGCACCTGTCGGTGCGCGCCGGTGAGGTGTACGGCTTCCTCGGCCCCAACGGCGCCGGCAAGACCACGACCCTGCGGATGCTGCTCGGCCTGATCCGGCCGACGTCGGGCACCGTCCGGCTGTTCGGCGCGGAGCCCGGCGGGCTCGGTCGCGTCGGCGCGCTGATCGAAGGTCCCGCGTTCTACCCGTACCTCTCGGGGCGGGTCAACCTGAAGGTCCTCGCCGACCACGCGGGGGTGCGCCGTGGCCGCGTCGAAGAAGTGCTCGACGTCGTCAGCCTCACCGACCGCGCGAAGGACCGCTACGCGACGTACTCGCTCGGCATGAAGCAGCGGCTCGGTCTCGCCGCGGCGCTGCTGAAGGAGCCCGAGCTGGTGGTGCTCGACGAGCCGACCAACGGCCTCGACCCGGCCGGCATGGCCGACATGCGGGTCACGCTGCGCAAGCTCGCCGCGGACGGCTGCACGGTCCTGCTTTCGAGCCACCTGCTCGCCGAGGTCGAACAGATCTGCGACCGCGTCGGCGTGCTCGACCGCGGGCGGCTCGTCAGCGAGACGACGGTGGCGGACCTGCGGGCGGGCGGCGCGCTGCGCGTCGTCGCCGAGCCGCTCGAAGCGGCCCGAGACCACCTGTGCCGGCTGTATCGCGAGGTCCGCGTCGACGGCGTCGCGCTCGAACTCGACGTCGACCCCGGCGAGGCCGGCCGCGTCAACGCCGGACTGGTCGGCGCCGGGATCACCGTCACCGAGCTGCGCTGGCACGAACCCGACCTCGAACAGACCTTCCTCGCCCTGACCGGAGGTGCCCACCATGCCGCGTGACATCCGGGCCGAGCTGACCAAGCAGGCCCGCCGCCCGGCGAGCTGGCTGCTGCTGGCCGTCGCCGTCGTGCTGTCCCTGACGTTCGGCTACGCCGTTCCCTACGCGGGCTTGAGCGGCGCGTCCGGTCCCCCGGGCGCCGGCCGCGGCCTGGACGCGATGCTGCCCGGCGCGTTCGTCGGCAGCGCGCTCGGCGGGTTGCCGATCTTCGTCGGCGCGCTCGTGCTGATCTTCGGCGTGCTCGTGGCGGGCAGCGAGTACGGCTACGGCACGTGGAAGACGGTGCTGGTGCAGCACCCGTCGCGCGTCGCCGTCTTCACCGCGAAGCTGGTCACCGTCGCCATCGGCGCGCTGGCCACGGTGCTCGCGCTGTTCGCCGCGACCGCGGGCGCGAGCGTGCTCGTCGCCTCGCTGCAGGACCGGGCCCTGGTCTGGCCGTCCCCTTCGGACGTCCTGCTCGGACTCGGCGCGGGCTGGCTCGTCACCACCATGTGGGGTGCGCTCGGCGTGCTGCTCGCGATCGGGCTGCGCTCGGTCGCGCTGCCGATCGGGCTCGGCCTGGTCTGGCTGCTGGCCGTGCAGAACCTGCTCGCTTCGATCGCCGCGCCCCTGCTCGACTGGGTCGCCCAGCTGCAGAAGGCGCTGCCCGGGCCGAACGCGGGCGCGCTCGCGGCCGCGTTCGGGGCGAGCGCGCCGGGCGTCGACCCGATCGTCGGATCCGGGCAGGCCACGGCCGTGCTGGCCGCGTACCTGCTCGCCTTCGCCGTCCTCGGCGGGTGGCTGCTGCACCGTCGCGACATCGCCTGACGCGCGGGTGCGGCGCACCGGCGCCCGCGTCCGTCCGGTGTAGTGTTTGCCGGTCCGACCGGCGGGTGACCCACGTGAGGTGCCATGACAGTGCGGCGGTACCCAGTGGCGGCGCTGCTCGTCTTCGTCACGGTGGCCCTGGTCGTGGTGAACGGTTTCGCGTTCTGGGGCGACACGCTCGCGCTGTGGGTCGACGACGCCATGCAGCTCGGCGCCGGGGTCACGGCCGTCGTCTGCGGCTTCCTGGTGGCGCGCCGGGTCCGCGGCCACCAGCGCTGGTGGCGGGTGCTGGTCGCGGTCGGGATGGCCGGCTGGTCGCTCGGCCAGTGCGTCTGGTCGTGGTACCAGCTGATCGACGGGCGCGGGCTGCCCTCGCCGTCGCTGGCCGACGTCGGCTACCTGAGCTTCCCGGTGTTCGCGCTCGCCGCGTTGTTCGTGCTGGCCCGGGCGCGGATCCGCCCCGACCGCGAACGCTTCCAGCCCGCCCAGTGGACGGCGCACTTCGGCGTCGCGGTGGTGCTCGACGGCCTGATCGTCACCGGCTCGCTGTTCATCCTCACCTGGACCGCCGCGCTCGGGCAGCTGGTCCGGGCCACCGCGCCGGACAAGCTGACCTGGTCGGTCGCCATCTCCTACCCGCTGTCGGACCTGGTGATCGTGGTCGTCGCGGTGCTGCTGGTCGTGTTCGACCGGGTGGACCGGCCCTACCGGGCGAACCTGCTGCTGGCCGCGGTCGGGATCGTCGCGCTGGCCGCGTCCGACAGCGTGTTCGCCTACCTGGTCAGCATCGGCGCGGAGAGCATGAAGCCGTGGTCGGACGGCGGGTTCGTGCTCGGGCCGCTGTTCATCGCGTTCGCCCTGCTGGTCACGCCGGGGCCGCGGAGCCGCGAAGACGCGGGCCCGGCGGCCGGGGTCGACTGGTGGCAGCTGGCGCTGCCCTACGTCCCGGTCACCGCCGTCGCGCTGCTGATCACCGGGCAGCTGCTGGCCGGCGCCGGCCCGGACGGCGTCGAGGTGGTCGTCGGCGTGCTGGTGGTGTTCCTCGTGCTCGCCCGGCAGCTGCTTTCGTTGCTGGACAACCGGTTGCTGCTGCGCCGGGTCTACGAAGGACAGCAGGCGCTGACCCACCAGGCCTACCACGACCCGCTGACCGGGCTGGCCAACCGCGCGTTGTTCGCCGACCGGCTCGACCGCGCGGTCGAGGCCGTCGACCGGCCGCTCGTGCTGATCTTCGTCGACCTCGACGACTTCAAGGAGGTCAACGACCGGTTCGGGCACGCGGGCGGCGACGTCCTGCTGCACGCCGTCGCCCAGCGGCTGCTGAGCTGCGTGCGCTCGACCGACACGGTGGCGCGCCTGGGCGGCGACGAGTTCGCGATCCTGCTGGACGGCGAGCCGGACGCGCCGCAGGCGGTCGCCGACCGGATCCAGGGCGCGCTGCGGCGGCCGTTCGCAGTGCACGGCACGCTCGTCTCGGTCCGCGCGAGCATGGGCCTGGTGGTGCCGGACCCGGCCGAGCCGCTGGTGACGTCGGACGTGCTGCTGGGCCGCGCGGACACGTCGATGTACGCGGGCAAACGGCTGGGCAAGGACACGACGGTCGTCTACCGGCCGTCGCAGGACGGCCCGCCGGACTTCCCGTCGGCGTTGCGCCGGGCGTCGGGCGGCATCCCGGAGGGCTTCGGGCTGGTGTTCCAGCCGATCGTCCGGCTGGCCGACGAGGTCCCGGTGGCGGTCGAGGCGCTGGCCCGCTGGAGCACGCGCGACGGCACGGTCGTGTCGCCGGAGACGTTCGTCCGCTCGGCCGAGGGCGCGGGCCTCGGCGCCGAGCTGGACGCGCTGGTGCTGGACCTGGCCTGCCGCGAGATCACCGCGGCCGGGCTGGACCTGACGGTGCACGTGAACGTCTGCGCGAGCCGCCTCGGCGCGGCGGCGCTGGAGCAGAGCGTGGCTTCGGCGCTGGCGCGCTACCGGCTGCCGGCGTCCCGGCTCGTCGTGGAGATCACCGAGACGGTGCCGGTCCCGGACCTCGCGGCCGGCGCGGCGGCGATCCGGCGGCTGCAGGAGCTGGGCGTCCGGGTGGCACTGGACGACTTCGGCGCGGGGTACAGCTCGTTGACGGTGCTGCACGCGCTGCCGGTGGACTCGATCAAGCTGGACCGCGCGCTGACGACGGGAGTGCAGCCGGAGCGCGACGCCGCGTTGTGCCGGTCCTTGGTCGGGCTGTGCGCGGAGCTGGGCTTGGCCGTGGTGGCCGAGGGAATCGAGACGGCCGAGCAGGCGTCGCTGGTCACGGCGGCGGGCTGCACGACGGCGCAGGGCTACCTGTACGGCCGCCCGGCCGCGTTGTCGGCACTGCGCCTCTCGGCCATCCCGGCAAGCTAACGCCCCAATGTGGCCTTCGGTGCGTCTGACGCACCGAAGGCCGCCTTGGGTGCGTCAGACGCAACCAAGGCCACATTGGGGCGCTTGGGGCGGTCAGTCCGCGTGCACGCCCGGTGGGAGCACGCCGAAGATCGTCGCCGTCGAGCCCGCGCCCCTGCGGTTGATCGGGCCGCCCGCCAGCACCCACGCCCCCGTCGTCGGGAGGGCCTTCAGGTTCGCCAGGATCTCCAGGCTGATCCGGTGGCGCTGGTACACCAGCTTCGACACCGTGTACGTCTCGTCCGTGCCGACGTCCGGGCTGAACGTGTCGGTGCCCGTGCCGCCGCGGCGGCCGATCCGCCCGGTGTCGATCAGCCACTTCACCGCCGGGATCGAGAACCCGGGCTGGTGCAGCACGCCGTCGGCGTCGGTGTTCGGGTAGGCCGGGGTGCCCCACTTGGCGTCCCAGCCGGTCCAGAGCACCACGACGGCGTCGTCGGGGATGCGGCCGTTGCGCCGTTCCCAGGCCTTGAGGTCGTCGATCGTGACGCCGTAGTCCGGGTTTCTTCTGGACTGCGCGCGAACGTCGATCTTCACGGCGGGCCGGAACAGGTCTTCCGGGTCCATGTCGTCGGCGAGTGGCTGGCCGGTGTTGAAGTGCCCGGGCGCGCCCCAGTGCGTGCCCGTGTGCTCGCCTTCGCGGACGAACTGCAGGTAGTAGCCGTCGTTCGGGATCGTGGCGATGGTTTCCAGCTCGAAGGCCGGGTCGCCGGGGAACACGTTCGTCGTGGCCGGGTCGTTGACGTGCGAGAGGCTGACCAGCTTCAGCTGGTCGAGCCGCACCGGCGGCGCCGTCGCCGTGGCGGCCTGCGCGGTGCGCCCGGACAGCGCGGCGCCGAACACTCCGGCCAGCCCCGCGGCCAGCACCCTGCGTCTCATCGGCATGGGATCCCCTTTCACCGGACCACCGCCCGTGCGGTGGCCTGCACGGTGATATCACCCGAGCCCCGCGCGGCCAAGGAGTTGCGCGAGGATGACGGTATGGACGACGACATCGACCGCGCCGACGACGGCATCCTCGACCCCGAGGACACTTTGGACGACCGCGACGAGCTCGCGGAGGGTTATTCACCGCCGGAACGCCCGCGCGGCACCGAAGAGTGGGGCACGACCGCCCGCGAGACCGCCGAAGGCGAGAGCTGGGAGCGCCGGCTCGCCCGCGAGGTGCCGGACCTGGCCGACGACGAAGCCGACGACGGCCTCGGCGACAGCGAGGACACCGACGGCGAGCTGATCGACGACGAGGTCGGCGACGTGCGCGCGGGCCGGCTGGTCGCCACCGACGAGGGCTTCGGCGCGGACACCGACGAAGAGCTCTACGCGTCGGACGCGGGCATCGACGGCGGCGCGGCTTCGGCGGAGGAAGCCGCCGTCCACGTGATCGACCCGTCGCGACGCTGGTGAAGGGCCGGACCCGCCCCCACGACGGGTCCGGCCCCGATTTCGCGAGTGGCCTAATCCTTTCCCCCTTCCGGCGCGTGGGGTAGGCGGCAGAGCGGTCAGTGGCCGGATCCGGCCGGGCCCGCCCGCGCTGCCGGGAAGGGACACGGATGCTGGAGGGGCTGCTCTCACCCGGCGCGGGCGCGCTGTACGACGCCATGGTGCGGACCGGGCCGCTGCCGCTGGACGACCCGCGGACCGAGAGCCCGGAGATGCGGGAGCTGCTCGACCGCGGGTTCGTGCGCCGCGACTACCGGGACGACCCGGTGATCGCCCCGATGGAGCCGGTCCGCGCGGTCGACCACGCGATCCTCGGCGCGCAGCAGCGGCTGCTGGAGCAGCAACGCCAGATCGTGGCGGCGCGCCAGCAGCTGGACGTGCTGCAGGCGGTCTACCGGGCGGCGAACGGCTCGGGCGGCGACTCGGCGGTCGAGGTGCTGACCGACCCGCGGCGGATCGGCTCGCTGTCGCTCGAGCTGTGCCTGTCCGCGCGCGAGGAGTTCCTCACCTTCACCACGCGCCACTTCAAGCGCAAGCCGGACGCGAGCACGGTGATGAAGCTGCCCGAGGCGGTGACCGAACGCGGGGTCTCGTTGCGCAACGTCTACGAGCGCGCGGCGCTGGAGTTCGACGGCGCGAAGGAGGTCGTCGAGGCGAGCGTCGCGGCCGGCTGGACCATGCGGGTGGCGCCGGAGCTGCCGATGAAGATGGTGATCGCGGACCGCCATTCCGCGTTGGTGCCGCTGGACCCGAGCGGCATGGAAGGCGCGCTGTTCGTCCGGAGCCCGCCGGTCGTGGCCGCGCTGCGGATGCTGTTCGAGCTGGTCTGGGGCCAGGCCGTGGCGGTGCACGGCGGGGAGGGCACCCAGCCCCGCCACGGTCTGACGCCGACCCAGGCGAAGGTCCTCGACCTGCTGGCCACGGGCATGACCGACGGCGCGATCGCCCGCCACCTGGACGTCAGCGAGCGCACCGTCCGCCGGCACGTCCAGGGGCTGCTGGAGGCCCTGCAGGCGGACAACCGGGTGGCCGCGGTGTTCGCCGCCACCCGGCTGGGCTGGCTGGGCTGACGCCTACTCCAGCTTCTTGCACTGGGGCGGGCCGCCGCTCCAGATCCAGACGCAGACCGTTTTCGGTTTGCCGGGTCCCCCGTCCGTGGCGGCGGTCGCGGCCGGGGCCGCCAGTGCGCCGCACGCCGCCGTCGAGATGATCGCCGCGGCCAGGCCGGTCAGCGCTCGCTTGATCATGGTCGTCCCTCCGGGAAGTGATCTTCGGGACGAACGTAAGGCCGCCGGGGTGTGCACCGGCAGGGGCGGGTTCGGCCAGTGTCCGCTTCCGGCCACTGTCCACCCGGCCGGAACCGGACGTTGGCCGCACTGGACCGGTGTGCGCCGCCGACGCCGCTCTTAGCGTCGGAACCATGGGCGACGAGACACCCCCACGCTGGTGGGCCGAGGACGGCGTCCGCCCCCGCCCGGACCCCGCCGGCTGGTGGCCGGAAGCCGACACCCTGCACTGGATCCGCGCCACGGAACCCGACGAAGCCGCGGACCGCTCGTGACCGGCGAATCCGACGTCACGCCGGATCACCACTAGCCGCGCTGTCCGGGGCGAGGTGGGTGGCGCCGGCCTGTCGCGGCCCGAACCGCACCCCCGCCCCGGCACCGCGGCAGATCGTGCGGCTACGCCGGCGCAAGCGGCTGGGCCCGGTCCGGGCCGGCGGCCGGCCCGGTCCGCCGGTTTCGACCGCGCACGCGGTGCTGGTCCGCTGCCGGATCAACCGCTTGTCCCGCCTCGACCGAGGCGCCCGAGAACGGCGGCAAACCGGCGGTCACCCGGCTGGCCGGCCTCCCCGGACCCGCCACTAACCGTCGTAGGCGCGGACCGCGTCGAGGTACTCGGCGATCGCGTCCCGGTTGCGCAGCAGGCATTCCGCGCGCCGGGTCATCCGGTCGCGCTCCCCCTCCAGCGTCGCGATCATCTCCGGTGTCGCGTCCGGGAAGTGGATGGCGCGGGGCTTGTCGAGGCAGGGCAGGATCTGTTTGATGATCCGGGTGGGCAGCCCGGCGTCGAGCAGCCCGCGGACCTGGAGCACCCGGTCGACCATCGCGTCGGCGTAGTCGCGGTAGCCGTTCGGCCCGCGGGCGGCGATGATCAGCCCCTGCTCCTCGTAGTACCGGAGCAGCCGCCGGGCCGTGCCGGTGCGCTCCGCGAGCACGCCGATCCGCATGTGCGCCACCTCACCTAGACCTTCACACGTATGTGAAGGTTCGAGCATAACGGCATGCGCACCGCACTCCTCGCCCTCACCACCGCCGCGTTCGTCACCGTGCTCACCGAAGCCCTGCCCGCCGGCGTGCTGCCCGGCCTGAGCGCCGGCCTCGGCGTCGGCGAACCCGCCGCCGGCCAGGCCGTCACGGTCTACGCGCTCGGCACCGCGCTGACCGCCGTCCCGCTGTCGGCGGCCACCGCGACCTGGCGGCGCAAGCGCTTGCTGCTGACCGGTGTCGCCGGGTTCGCCGTCGCCAACACCGTGACGGCGCTGTCGGCGGACTACGCGCTGACGATGATGGCCCGGTTCCTCGCCGGCGTGGCCGCGGGCGTCGTCTGGGCGCTGCTCGCCGGCTACGCGCGCCGGCTCGTCCCGGACGGGCCGGGCAAGGCCATCGCGATCGTGATGGCCGGCATCCCGCTCGCGCTGTCGCTGGGCATCCCCGCCGGGACGTTCCTGGGCGGCCTGTTCGGCTGGCGCTGGGCGTTCGGCGCCATGTCGGTGCTCGCGGCCGTGCTGCTGGCCTGGATCGCCGCGCGGGTCCCGGACCAGCCGGGCCGGGCGGGCGGGCGGCTCGCCGTCTCGCGCACGCTCTCCGTCCCGGGTGTGCTGCCGGTGCTGGCCGTGACGCTCGTGTTCGTGCTGGGGCACACCGTGCTCTACACCTACGTCGCCGCGTTCCTCGGCCACGCCGGCCTCGGCGGCGCGGTCGACGTCGTCCTGCTGGTGTTCGGCGTCGCGTCGATGGCCGGGATCTGGGTGGTCGGCGCGGTGATCGACCGGGCGCTGCGCGCGTTGACGGTGCTCAGCACGATCCTGGTCGCGCTCGCGGCGGCGCTGCTGGCGGTGTCCGCGGGCAGCCCGGCGCTGGTGTACGCGGCCGTGGCGCTCTGGGGACTCGGCTGGGGCGGCGTCCCGACGCTGCTGCAGACGGCCGCCGGCCACGCGGGCGGCGAGGCGGCGGACCACGCGCAGGCCATGCTCGTCACGCTGTGGAACGCCGCGATGGCCGCGGGCGGCGTGGCCGGCGGCGTGCTGCTCGACGCCGCCGGGCCGGCCGTGTTCCCGTGGACGTTGCTGGTGCTCCTGCTGCCGGTGTTCGCCGTGGTGCTCGGCGCGCGACGGCACGGTTTCCCCGCGACGTCCTGAGTGGACGAAGGGCCCGGGCGGAGGTGCGCCCGGGCCCTCCAGCTTCTAGCAGCGGCCCGCGATGGCCCGCAGCAGTTCCGCGTCGGTGGTGTCGCCGGACAGCTCCCAGGCGAACACCCCGCCCAGCCCCTGCGACTTCGCGTAGCCCGCCTTGGCCGACGCCGTCTCCGGCGTGTCGTAGCTCCACCACTGCGAACCGCACTTCGCGTACGCCGTACCGGCGATCTTGCCGTTGGCGGGACACGTGGTCTTGAGGACCTTGTAGTTCTCGACGCCGTCCTCGCCGGTCGTCGTGCCGGTCACCGGCCCGGTGGCCGTGCCGCCCGGCTGCTTCTGCGTGACGCCGTCCCAGCCGCGGCCGTAGAAGCCGAGGCCCAGCAACATCTTCGACGACGGCACGCCCTGGTCGCGCAGCTTCTGGATCGCGGCGTCCGCGTAGTACCCGGCGTGCGGGATGCCCGGGTAGGAGCGCAGCGGCGAGTGCGGCGCGGTGGGTCCGGTCGGCTGGCCGCCGGCGACGAAGTAGTCGTAGGTCATCACGTTGTACCAGTCGAGGTACCGGCTCGCGCTGCCGTAGTCGGTGGCGTCGATCTTGCCGTTCTTCGAACCGTCGGCGGTGATCGCGGCGGTGACCAGCTGCCGGTGCCCGAACTTGTCGCGCAGCGCCTTGACCAGGGCGGTGAACGCTTTCGGCCCGCTGGTGTCGCAGGTGTCGCCGCAGGCGTTCGGGTACTCCCAGTCGATGTCTATGCCGTCGAAGACGCCCGCCCAGCGCGGGTCGTTGACCAGGTTGTAGCAGGACTCGGCGAACGCGGCCGGGTTCTTCGCCGCCTCGCCGAAGCCCGCCGACCAGGTCCAGCCGCCGAAGGACCAGAGCACCTTCAGCTTCGGGTGCAGCTTCTTGAGCTGGAGGATCTGGTTGAAGCTGCCGTGCAGCGGCCCGCTGTCCGCCTGGCCGTTGACGCTCATGGTGGCGTCGTAGGGCATGTCGTGGTCGGCCCACGGGTCGCCCACCGCGCAGCCACCGCCGGTGACGTTGCCGAAGGCGTAGTTGATGTGGGTCAGCTTCGCGGCCGAACCCGAGGTCTCGATGTCCTTGACGTGGTAGTTGCGGGCGTAGACGTCCCAGTCGGCGAAGTAGGCCATCACCTTGTCCTGGGAGTGACCGCCCCGGGACTGGCCGGCTTCGGCGGCGGGCGGCGCGACGACGGCGGCGCCCACCAGGGCGAGCGCGACGGCGGCGATGCTTTTTCTCATGCGGAGCACAGCATTCCCTTTCGGCGGACCGGCCGGTCGGACAGCCGAGGCTAACAGGTCCAGACCACTGCGGACCAGAGTGAAACGTTGCGGTCAAAGGGTTTCACAATGGACCCCGAGCCGGGCGCGGATTCACCGGCGTGGAATGATCGGCCGATGACCGAGTTCGGCTGCGCCCGCTGCTCCGGCGAAGACGCCCTGACCGCGCTGGCCTTCTGCACGACCCGCCTGCGGGAGACCCACCGCCTGGTCGAACAGTCGCACTTCGGCATCTCGCTGCGCGAATGTCCGGAATGCACGCAGGCGTTCGCCGCCATCTTCACCGAGTTCGTCGACTGGACCGGCGGCGAGGACGCGCAGTACTTCGATTTCGTGCCACTCACCCCCGCCGAGGTGACATCGTTGGCAGCGCAGGGTTCCCGGGTCGACCTCGTGCGCCTCGGCGCGCTCGGCAGCCTCCGGCGGCGGCTGTCGTCGAGCTGGCCGACCGGCGGGGCGAAACAGATCTCCTGGCGCACGGACGCGCTTTCGGTGCGCGAAGGCTACTGAGCGGCCGCTTCGAGGATCGCGGCGGCCGAGCGGTCGACGTCGGCCTCGGTCGTCGTCCAGCCGGACACCGAAATCCGCAGAAATCGGCGGCCGCGCCAGGTGGTTCCGCCGAGCCAGCAGGTCCCGTCGCGCTGAACCCGGTCCACGACCGCGTCGGTGTCGTCGCCGAAGGACACCAGGACCTGGTTGAGCATGACATCGTTGGCGATCTCGGCACCGCCTGCTTCGAGGGTGCGCGCGAAGCGGCGGGCCAGCCGGCAGCAGCGGTCGACGAGCTCGGCGACGCCGTCCCGGCCCAGCTCGCGCAGGGCCGCCCAGACCGCGAAGCCGCGGGCGCGGCGTGACGACTCGAGGGTGAGGTCGCCCATGCCGGACACCTCGCCGGCGCCGGTCAGGTAGGCGGCGCGGTAGGCGATGGTCTGGGCGTGGACCTCCGGCCGGGAGCAGAAGACGAACCCCGAGTCGTAGGGGACGTTGAGCCACTTGTGGCCGTCGCAGGCCCAGGAGTCGGCGAGCTCGACGCCGTCCAGGAGGTGCGCGGTCCGCGGGTTGGCGGCGGCCCAGAGCCCGAAGGCGCCGTCGACGTGGAGCCAGGCGTGCTTCGCGGCCGCGCGGGCTTTCCCGACGTCGTCGCAGGCGCCGGTGTTCACGTTCCCGGCCTGGAGGCAGACGATCGTCGGTCCGGCTTCGGCCTCGACGACGGCCCGCAGGTGCTCGACGTCGATCGCGCCGTCCACTTTCGCCCGCACCGGTTCGACGGCGCGGGTGCCGAAGCCCAGCAAGCGCAGTGCGCGGTCGATGGTGGCGTGGCGTTCTTCGCTCGCGACGACGCGCACGCGCGGGGCGCCGTGCAGGCCGTCGCGTTCGACGTCCCACCCGGCTTCGGCGAGCACGTGGTGCCGGGCGGCGGCGAGCCCGACGGTGTTGGCGGCCTGTCCACCGGTGACGAAGCCGGCGGACGCGGTGGCGGGCAGCCCGAGCAGCTCCTTGAGCCAGCCCCCGGCGGCTTCTTCGGCGGCGGCCGCGGCCGGGGAGAGGACGGCGTTGAAGGCGTTCTGGTCCCAGCCGGTGGCGAGGATGTCGGCGGCCGTCGCCGCCGGAAGCGAGCCGCCGACGACGAAGCCGAAGAACCGCGGCCCGGCGGTGGCGACCAGCCCGGGTTCGGCGGCCCGGGCCAGCTCCTCGAGCACTTGCGCCGGCGGGGTGGGCTTTTCGGGCAGGTCACCGAAGGCGGCGCGGAGGGCGGCCCGGTCCACGGTCCGAGCGACGGGCCGGTCGTTCAGACTTGCCCGGTATTCAGCCGCCAGCTCCGCGGCGCGGCCCAGGATTTCGTCCACGGCCCGACTCTAGGCCGGTGCCGGGGTGTCGCGGGGCCAACCCGTGCACCGCCGTGATCCCGGCCAGCACCAGCTCGATCCCGCCGAGGAACTGCTCCCGGTCGTCGTGTCCCCGGACCTCCGCCGCGACCGCTCGCGTGAAGGGGTACTCCGCCGGGTCGAGCGCCTCCCACGCCGTCGCCACCCCGTCGAGGAACTCCTCCCGGTCCCCCACCGCCACCGGCGCCCTCGTGTTGACCGCGTTCTGCCCGGCCGCGCCCAGGATGTAGTGCACCAGCGCCGACGTGGCCGTGAACCGGCTCCCCGCCGGCACGCCGAGCGCCTCGACCTCGCGCCCGATCGCCTCGAAGATCCGCGGCGCCACCGAGCCCCACGGCCGCCGGGACAGCTGCAGCGCCAGCTGCGTCGCCAGCCACGGGTGCTCCTCGGTCGCGGTGAACAGCCCGAGTGCGACCTCGCGGATCCCCGCACCCACGGCCGACGCCACGACGCCGTCCGTCGCCGCCGCGAGGAGCTCCTCCTTGTTCGCGACGTGCCAGTAGATCGCGCCCGGCCCGGTGGCCAGGCGCTCGCTCAGCGCCCGGAACGTCAGCCCGCCCTCGCCGGCCGCGTCGAGCAGCTCGATCGCCGCCGCCACGATCCGGTCCCGGGAGAGCGCCTGTGTGCGCCGCGTCGCCATGCGTTCATCTTGACATGTCTGGAACGCCGTTCCAAGCTTGGAACAAGATTCCAGAAGGAGGAGCGACCATGATCACGATCATCGGAGCCGGGCTCGGTGGCCTCACCCTCGCCCGCGTCCTGCACGTCCACGGCGTCCCGGCCACCGTCTACGAGGCCGAAGCCTCGCCGGACGCCCGCGCCCAGGGCGGCATGCTCGACATCCACGACGACACCGGCCAGCCCGCGCTCGAAGCGGCCGGGCTGACCACCGAGTTCCGCGCCCTCGTCCTCGAAGGCCGCCAGGCGATGCGGATCCTCGACGCCGGCGGCGCGGTCCTCTACGAAGAAGCCGACGACGGCACCGGCGGACGGCCCGAGGTGCAACGCGGGGAGCTGCGTCAGGTCCTGCTCGACGCGCTGCCGCCCGGCACCGTCCGCTGGGGGCACAAGGTCACCGGTGTCCGCGCCCTGGGCGACGGCCGCCACGAGGTGAGCTTCGCCGACGGCACGAGCGTCACCACGACCATGCTCGTCGGCGCGGACGGGGCCTGGTCACGGGTCCGGCCGCTGCTGAGCGCCGCCACTCCCGCGTACATCGGCCGCACGTACGTCGAGACCTACCTGCACGACGCCGACACGCGGCACCCCGAAGCCGCCGAGGCGGTCGGCGGCGGGTCGATGCTGGCGCTCGCGCCGGGGAAGGGCATCCAGGCCCACCGCGAGAAGGGCGACACCCTGCACACCTACGTCGCGCTCACCGAGCCGCGGGCGTGGTTCGACGACGTCGATCCCGCCCGCGTGGCCGGGGAGTTCGTCGGCTGGGCGCCGGAGCTCACCGCGTTGATCACCGACAGCGACACCGAGCCGGTCGTCCGCCTCCTGCACTCGCTGCCGGTCGGGCACCGCTGGGACCCCGTGCCGGGGGTGACGCTGCTCGGCGACGCCGCCCACCTCGCCGCCCCGAACGGCGAAGGCGCCAACCTCGCGATGCTCGACGGCGCCGAGCTCGGCCAGGCACTCGCGGCCGGCGGCGAGGCCGCCATCGCCGGCTACGAGGAGGCCATGTTCGCCCGCGGCGCTCGCGCCGCCGCCGAGGGCAACCAGCTCCACGAGCACCTCTTCGGCGACGACACACCGCACGGCCTGGTCGACGCGTTCGTCACCGGGCAGCCGGTGTGATCCGGTCGTGAACCGGGAACAATCGGGTGCCCCCAGGCGTAGCTTCGGACTATGGAGACCCCGCTGAGCACCGACCGGCTCGTGATCCGGGACTGGACGGCTGCCGACGCCGAAGCCGCGTTCGCCATCTACGGCGCGGAAGACGTCACGCACTGGCTGACCCCGGCCATGGACCGCGTCGGTGACGTCGGCGCGATGCGCTCGGTCCTGCAGGCCTGGCAGGAGACCCAGCCGAACCTGGTGCCCCCGCGCGGCCGGTGGGCGATCGAGCGCAAGGAGGACGGCGCGGTGCTCGGCGGCCTCGGCATCCGGCTGCTGCCGCCGTTCGAAGAGGACCTCGAGCTCAGCTGGCAGCTCGCCCCCGGCGTCTGGGGCCGGGGCTACGCGTCGGAGGCCGCCACCGCGCTCATCGGGTGGGCCTTCACCCAGGACACCGACGAGCTGTTCGCCGTCGCGCGGCCGAACAACAACCGCGCGATCGCCGTCGCCAAGCGGCTCGGCATGCAGTGGGTCGGCGAGACGGAGAAGTACTACAACCTGCGTCTCCAGGTGTACCGGATCCGGCACACCGACCTCATCGACTGACCGGCTCCAGCAGGAAGACCCGGATCTCGCGGTGCTCGGCCCGCACGGCGTAGCGGTCGTAGGCGGGCCAGTACTCCGCGACGGCGTCCCACATCTCCTGACGCTCTTCACCGGTCAGTAGCCGCCCGGCGACCTCGACGGTCCGGCCGCGGATGGTGGCCGTCGCCTTCGGCTGGGCCAGCAGGTTCGCCGACCACGCCGGGTGCGCCTCGCCACCCCAGTTCGAGCCGATCACGACGTACGCGCCGCCGCGCTCGACGTAGAGCAGCGGCACCTGCCGGGGCTCGCCGCTGCGGCGGCCGATCGTCGTCAGCAGCAGCGTCCTCAGCCCGACGGCCGTGCCGACACCGACCCGGCCGCCGCTGATCCGCAGCAGCACCCGGTCGGCGGGCACGAGCGCCCGTCCGAGCACCGCGAACGCCCTGCTCTTGCCGAAACCCGCGAAGACACCGCGCAAACCAGCCACGGCGAAACCCTAGCGGTCACCACCGCGACGGCGCCGGGGGCGGCACGACGGGCGGCCGGTCGTCGCAGGTGATCGTGTTCGGCAGCAGCCACGGCGCGAGCCAGGAGCCGTTGCCGCCGAGGTCGGTCAGCGCGAACTCCGACCCGGCCGGCGGGAAGTTGAACGAGCCGCAGTTGTTGACGCCGACCGCGCCGACGTTGCGCGCCTCGACGTTCCGGAACGACGCCGAGCCGGCCGACCGGGCACTGAGGACGGACGTCCCGGCGCCGTCGACGCGCAGATCGGCGAACTCCAGGCCGCTGATCGAGTACTCGTCCTTCACCGGGAAGTCACTGACGAGCATGATCGCGTTGTAGGTGTTGTCGAGGAAGTGGTCGCCGGTCACCTCGATGTCCGCGGCGATGTCCTTTTCGAGCGCGTAGAACCAGAGCGCGCCGAGCCCGATCTTCCAGTTCAGCTCGAACGTGCCGGCCCGCACGGTCGTGTTGTCCGTGATCCGCAGCTTCCCGGCGAACGGCTCGGCGCCGAACCGCGAGCCGACCTGGATCGCGCTGCCTTCCCGGATCGGGTCGGCGACCAGGTTGCCCGACACCGTGTTGTCGGCGCCGCCGTACACCGCGATCCCGTTGGCCAGCACCGGCGTCTGGATCGTGTTGTGGCTGAACGTGTTGCGCGTGTCCTGGGCCTTCTCCGACCACATCGCCAGGCCGTCGTCGCCGGTGTTGCGGACGAAGTTGCCGTGCACCAGCGAGTCCGTCACTCCCGTGTGGAAGTTCAGGCCGTCGGCGATCTGGTCGGCGATGACGTTGCGCGTGATCCGGGTGCCCCGCATCGGGCCGTCGAACCACAGGCCGACCTTGGTGTGGTGCAGGTACAGCGAGTCCACAGTGGAGTCGCTGAGCGCGCCGCCGATCGCGTTGACCTGGTCGGTGTCGATCCGTTCCCGGACGTCACCTTCGACGGCGAACCCGGAGAGGTGGACGTTGTGACTGCCCCCGGCCGCGGCGTCCTTGCCGTAGACGCCGACGCCGTGGCCCTTGAGGACCGAGTACCAGCTGCCGGCGCCTTCGATCGTCACGTCGTCGACGATGACGTGCCGATTGACCTGGTACGTCCCGGGCGGCAGGTAAACCTTGAGGTGCGCGCGGCGGGCGAAGGCGATGGCGCGGTCGAGGGCGTCGGCCGAGTCCCGCCGTCCGGTCGGGTCGGCGCCGAAGAGCAGCGCGTTCGCCGCGAAGAAGTCGGCCCGCGGCGGCGCGACCAGTTCGGAGTCGAGCAGGTCGACGACCGTCCACTCGGCACTGCTGCCGGCCGGGACGGTGAGCCGGACCCGGTCCCCCGCGCGGTAGGTCTTGCCGAGCAGGAGCCGCTGTTCGTCGTAGAAGTGACTGGGGCGGAACGGTTTGGCGATCTCCGGCGCCGGGGTGGTCGCCGCGGGCACGCAGGAGCACTCGGTGATCCACCAGTCCGGGTGCAGCAGGCCGGCGTCCGGGTCGTTGGTGAACGGGTACTGGTTGTACAGCCAGGAGTACTGCGAGGTCAGCGTCATCCGCTGCCGGTGCGCGCCGTTCACGGTGACGTCGAGGGGCGCGGTGATCCCGCCGCCGCGCGGCGCGTCGGGAATGCTGTAGCGGACGGTGATCGCGTTCGCCGCGGCCGGCAGCGTGAACTCGACGTGCTGCCCCGGCGTCAGCTTGACCGCGCGCCGGCCGGACGCCTCCGACGGCAGCGTGTAGGCCTCGCGATCGGGGCCGATCACGACGCCGTCGGTGCGGGCGTTCTCCGCCTCCTGCTCGAGGAAGCCGACGTCGGCCCCGCGCCCGGCGACGAGGGCCGGGTCGAGCGCGGCCCGCGTCACGACCGGCCGCTCGGCCGCCGACGCGGGCACGGCCACCGGCAGGAGGGCGGCAACCGCGACGAGCACGGTTGCGAAGGTGCGTCGCGCCATCGCGGACCTCGATTCTCGAGTGGAGTGCGGCGGAAGAGTAGGTCGCCGCTCGCGGGTCGCACAAGCTTTTGCTGGAACTTACTCGGAACTTGCGGATATCAGTACACAAGTTGCGCAACCGAACGTCTGGCAGGGTGGATCCATGACAGGCCCCGAAACCGCCGCCGAAGTCTTCGACGCGCTCGGCACGGACTACGAACACGCCTTCCGCACCGCGACCGCCCAGCGCGACGCGATCACCGACCTGCTCGCGGCCCTGCCCCCGCGGGCCGGGGTGCTCGACCTCGGCGCGGGCACCGGGCGTCCGACCGCGGAGCTGCTCGCCGGAGCGGGGCACGACGTCACCGGCTACGACGTCGCGCCGAAGATGGTGGAGATCGCCCGGGCCCAGGTCCCCGCGGCGCGCTTCGAGCTCGGCGACATGCGCGAGCTGACCTTCGACGCCGGCTCGTGGGACGCGATCACCGTGTTCTTCTCGATGCTGCAGCTCCCCCGCGCCGACCAGGAAACGATGATCGGCCGGTTCGCGCAGTGGCTGAAGCCCGGCGGCCGGCTCGTCTTCGCGACCGTGCCCGCCGACGTCGACGGCGTCGACATCGTGTTCATGGGCCACCCGGTGCGCGCGAGCAGCTTCACCGCCGAGGCCGTCGCCGGGCTGCTGCGCGCGGCGGGCCTGGAGATCGTCCGCGAAGAGCTCGCGGAGTTCGTGCCGGACCACCCCGGCGCCACTCCCGAACCGCACGTGTACCTGACCGCACGCAAGCCTTCGTGAGTCGATCGTCGCGTCAACCGGTCACCGGGACATCGCCCCGGCGGACATGAATTTTGCTCAACTTCATGCGTGTTCCCGGCCGGAGACCCGAGCTAAAGTGAGGGATGGGCATCGAAGCTCTGGCCACGCCGGTACCTCGCGAACACCGTGAGCTGGTGCGCGAGATGCTGGCCAGGCTGCCCGAGTTCGCCGATCGCCTCGCCCGGCTGCTCAGCGAAGAAGACGACTTCTACCGCCAAGTGGACCACGTCGCGCCCGGCGAGCTGCGGCAGGTCTGCCGGGCCAACCTCGAACGCGCGCTGACCGCGCTGGTCGAAGGCCGCGGTCTCGCCCTCGACGCCGCCCGCAAGACCGGGCTCGTCCAGGCGCGCCAGGGCATCCCGCTGCCCGCGGTGCTGCGCGCGTTCCGGATCGGCGGCACGTTCGTCTACGAGGCGCTACTGGAGCTCGCCGGCCCGGAGTTCCTCAACCCGACCCGGACGATCGAGATCAACTCCTACGTCTGGAAGGCGATCGACCTCTACTCCGACGCGCTGACCACGGCCTACGACGAAGTCGCGGCCGAGCCGTCGCACGCGAACGCGCGGCTGCTCGACGACCTGCTGCGCGGCCGGCTGGTGAGCCAGGCCGAGATGGAGGCGGCGGCCCGGGAGCTGGGCCTGCCGACCGCGGGCATGTTCGTCGCCGTCGTCACCGAACGCGTCGAGGCTGGCGGCGAAGACAGTGTCGAGGCGCTGCTGCACGCGCGTCGGTGGCGCTCGGCCTGGCGGCCCGGCGGCGAGGCGGGCCTGGTCGCGGTCGACCGGGGCGAGGACGTCCGGCGGCTGCGCGAAGTGCTGAGCTCGCTGCCGGTGGCGGCCGGGATGAGCCGGCCGTTCAGCGGGTTCCCGGACGTCCCGGACGCCCTGCACCGCGCCCGGATCGCGCGGCGCTCACTGCCGGCGGGGACGGCGGGTGTGGTGGTGTTCGGCGACTCGCCGGTGACGACACTGGTCGCCGCCGCGCCGGGCATGGCCCGCGACGTCGTGCGTTCGGCGCTCACCGGCGTGCTCACGCTGCCGGGCGCGGAACGCAAGGTCCTGCTCGACACGCTGCTCGCGTGGTTCGCCGGGCACGGCTCGGCGAAGGAGGCCGCGGACCGGTTGTTCGTGCACCCCAACACGGTCCGCTACCGGCTGCGCCGGGTGCAGGACCTCACCAAGCGCGACCTGACCGACCCGGTGGACATCGGCGAGCTGTACGTCGCCCTGGAGTCGGTGCGGCTCGATC
This sequence comes from Amycolatopsis iheyensis, assembly GCF_024703995.1. GTDB lineage: Bacteria > Actinomycetota > Actinomycetes > Mycobacteriales > Pseudonocardiaceae > Amycolatopsis > Amycolatopsis iheyensis. Next base: position 153,069 of record NZ_JAMXQV010000012.1, read on the forward strand.
CGGAGCCATCGTAGATCGACAGCTACCGATTGACTTTCGATAGATTTACCGCGATAGTCGTCGCATGCTCTCCGAAAGACGCGCCGTCGCGGCGCTCCGGGTGTTCCTCGTCGTGCTGTTCGGCGTGCTCCTCGTGTTCCAGACGCTCTCGCTGCCGGGCGGCATCGCCTACCACACGCAGCAGAACCCGCACGACGCTCCGCTGCGCTGGCCGCTGACCGCGATCGCGGTGTTCCTCGTGCTGTGCGTGCAGGTGGTGGTCGTCGCGACCTGGCAGCTGCTGACCCTGGTCAAGAAGGACCGGATCTTCACCAGCGCGTCCCTGAAGTGGGTCGACGCGATCGTCTGGGCGATCGGCGCCGCGTGGCTGGTGTTCGTCGGCATGCTGATCTTCGTCGGCTTCAACGCCGACGACCCGGGGATGCCGATGCTGCTGTTCCTGGTGACGGTCGGGATCACCGTGCTCGGCCTGCTGATGGTGGTCATGCGCGCCCTGCTGCGCCAGGCCACCGCGCTGCGCACCGACCTGGAAGCGGTCATCTGATGGCGATCGTCGTGCGCATCGACGTCGAACTGGCCAAGCGCAAGCTGAGCGTCGGCGAGTTCGCCGAGAAGGTCGGCCTGACGCCGGCCAACGTCGCGGTGCTGAAGAACGGCCGAGCGAAGGCGGTGCGGTTCAGCACGCTGGAGGCGATGTGCCGGGTCCTGGAGTGCCAGCCCGGCGACCTGCTGGAGTGGGTCGACGACTAGGCCGCGTCGGCTTCGACCAACCTCGCCAGCTCCAGCAACGTGCTCTCGAAGCCCGGACCGGCGGTGAGCGCCACGGTGAGCGGACCCCCGCGCCGGTCCGTGCCCACCGGGAGCGTCACCGCCGGCTCCGTCCACTCGGGACGGTCACGGGCCGCCGAGACGACCACGTCCGGGCGCGGGCTCCGGCCGCCCGCGTCGAGGTCGAGCACCACGTTGCCGTGCAGGGAAAGCAGGGCCGCGACGTCGGCGACGGCGTCGCGCAGCTCGCGGTCGGCGATCGAGTCCGAGTGCGCGCCGATCGCCGCCCGGGAGGGTTCGCCGCCGAGTCTCGGCACGATCAGCGCGAGGTCGCCCGGGGCGAGGGCCAGCACCCGGATGCCGGGCACGCCGGCCAGCGGGTCGGTCAGGGTGATCCCCGCGCTCGCGGCCGCCGCCACGATCCGGGCCCGCCAGCGCGCGGTCGCCGCGATGGCGACCTTCGAAGGGTCCTGGGGCAAAAGGGAAGTGCTCCTTCGCGAATCCGGCGCGGCGGGATGAGGATCGTCCGATGGTGGGCCCGCGTCCGTTGTGCCCGGGAACAAACATGTTTGGTCGCTTGGTCCGAACGGCCGCGCACATGCCGCCTTCCGGTCGCCCGGAGTGCGTGTGACCACCGGTCACACTTTGACGCGCGGCGTGGCGCGGGCCACTATCCGCAGCACCTGATTACCGCCGGGTAATTTGTGTGTCTGCGTGAGTCGACGACGACTACCCAGGAGGACCGTTGCGACGTGCTTTCGGCCTGATCTTGCTCGCACTGGGCGTGTTCGCGGTCGCCGGGGCGGTGCTGCTCCCGACCTGGGTCTACCCGAAACTCGCCAAGGTGCCGCTGGACCAGGACTCGACGTCGGTGCTCGAAGGCACCGCGAGCAAGGTCCTCGCCGTGACCGACGACGGAACCGGTCCGGTTTCGAAGATCCGCGAGAACGCGAAGCTGACCGCGGTCGGGCGCGTGCAGGCGAACTTCGCCGCGCCGGAGATGCGCCAGGACACCGACTACGCGGTCTGGCTGCTGGCGGTGCAGGTCACCGACGACGCCGACAACACCGTGCTGAGCGCGAGCAAGCGGCAGGTCTGCTTCGACCGGCGCACCGGCGAGGGCTACCAGCCCCACGGCGAGGCCTCGCCGCCGTGCGACGCCTCCAGCAGCTACGTCACCGAGCTGAAGGACAAGGCCGAAAAGGACGGTCAGAAGCCGCCCGAGACCAACGACTACAAGGCGCAGCCCGGCCAGAACTTCAAGTTCCCCTTCGGCACCGAGCAGAAGGACTACCCGGTCTACGACGACAACACCGGTGCGGCCGTCACCGCCCGCTACACCGGCACCGACACGGTGAACGGGATCGAGACCTACAAGTTCGTCCAGGACATCCCGGACACCAAGCTCGACTCGAAGAAGGTCCCCGGCTCGCTCGTCGGCTCGGACAAGGCGACCGTCGACGCCGACCTCTACTACCGCGGCGTCAACACCTTCTGGGTGGAGCCGGTCACCGGGATCGAGGTGAAGCAGCAGCAACAACAGCACCAGGAGCTGCGCGTCGGCACCAGCGGCTCGTCGACCGTCGTGTTCGACGGGACGCTCGCCTACAACGGCAAGACCATCTCGCAGATGGTCGACCAGGTGACCGAGAACAAGGGCAAGCTGGAGTTCCTGTCGAGCACCGGCCCGCTGTGGCTCGGCATCGGCGGTGGCGTGCTGATCATCGGTTCGATCGTGCTGCTGGTCCGACGTCGGCCGGCCGCGCCGCCGGCACCGCCGCGGCGGCGGCAGCGGGTGCCGGTCGGCGCCGACCGGTAGTCACTTCCGGCGCAGCACCAGCACCAGGTTCCAGGACGCTATTTCGCGGAGGCCGGGAATCCGCACGATCCACATCGCCCAGCTCGGGTGGTAACGCGGATACCCGGCCACGACATCGGCCAGTGGCGTCGTCTTCGCCCAGCGAAGCGCGGCGCCCACCGAAACCGGGAAGAGGCTTTCCCCGAATTTGTTCTTCGGCTGCTTCCCGAGTTTCCGCGAATACCGCCGCCGGGCGTAGTGACCGCCGAGGAAATGCCACGGCGCGGTCTCGTGCCCGCCCCACGGCGAGAACCACGGGGTGAACGACGCGAAGACCGTGCCGCCGGGCTTGGTCACCCGGCACATCTCGTCGAGCATCACCCACGGCTCGGCGACGTGCTCGAGCACGTTCGACGAGTAGCAGACGTCGACGGATCCGCTGCGTACCGGCAGTTCCGTGCCGCTGGCGCGGATCATGTTCTCCCCCGGCTCGCCGCGCGCGGACAGCTCGCCGACGTCCGGGTCGAGGCCCAGGTAGACCGCGCCGGCCGCGCGGAAGGCGTCGGAGAAGTAGCCCGGGCCGCCGCCGACGTCGAGCACCGTGCGGCCGGACAGCGGAGTGTGTGCCGCCAGTTGCCGGACCGAGTCGGCGGCGAGCGTCGAATAGAAACCGTCCGGGTCGGTCTGCTCGGTGAGGAACGTGCGGAACAGCGTCACGGAACGGCCGAGCGTCGCGCGGTGGGGCGCACCGGCAACAGAATTACCTACCATTGAACCGTCGCTTTCCCGAATACGTTCCTCTACTGTGTACGCACCGGTAACCTAGCATCGTCGCTACAGTTTGGATAACCCGATGGAACGTCCTCGTGTGCTCCTGGTCAACTGGCGCGACACCGGCCACCCCGAGGGTGGCGGGTCGGAGCGGTACGTCGAGCGGATGGCCGAGGGGCTCGCGAGAGCCGGGTACCGGGTCGAAATCCAGTGCGCCGCCTACCCGGGCGCGAACGCGGGCGAATGGCGTGACGGCGTCCGCTACCGGCGGCGCGGCAACAAGTTCGGCGTGTACGCCCACGCCCTGCGCGCGATCCGCCGGGTCCGCGCCGATCTCGTGGTGGACGTGCAGAACGGGATGCCGTTCTTCGCACGGCTGGTCGCCGGTTGTCCCGTGCTGGTGCTCGTGCACCACGTCCACAAGGAACAGTGGATCAGCGCGCTCGGCGAGACACTCGGCCGCGTCGGCTGGTGGATCGAGTCGCGGCTGGCGCCGTGGCTGTTCCGGAAGTGCGCCTACGTCACGGTTTCCGAGGTCACCAAGGCCGAGCTGGCCGGGCTGGGGGTTTCCCCGGCCCGGGTGACGGTGGTGCCGAACGGCCTCGACGCGGCCCCGGTGTGCGTGTCCGAACGGGACACCGCACCGACGCTGGTCGCGGTGAGCAGGCTGGTGCCGCACAAGCGGATCGAGCACGCCATCGACGTCGTCGCCCGGCTGGCGCGGCGCTGGCCGGCGCTCAAGCTCGAGGTGGTGGGCCAGGGGCCGTGGGACGAAGTCCTGCGCGAGCACGCGGCCGCGCGCGGCGTATCCGACCGCGTCGTCCTGCACGGCTGGGTCGACGAGCAGGCCAAGCACGAGATCCTCGCGCGGTCGTGGCTGCACCTGTGCCCGTCGGTGAAGGAGGGCTGGGGCATCGTCATCATGGAGGCCGCGGCCCACGGCGTGCCGTCGGTGGCCTACCGCGCGGCCGGCGGGGTCGCGGAATCCATTGTGGAAGGCCGGACCGGCCTGCTGGCCGACGACTTCGAGGACTTCACCGGCAAGGTCGACGGCCTGCTCGCCGATGGCCTGCGACGCGCGGAGATGGGCCTGGCCGGCGCCGAGCGCGCGGGCGGGTTCAGCTGGGACGCGAGCGTGGGGCAGTTCGAAGCACTGGTCCGGGACGTCTCCACGCGGCCCGCGCCCCGGCCCCGGGTCATCAGCCAAGTGCGTGGCGCGGCGCTGGCGTCATGACCGCAGCTGGTCGCGGAACTCGCCCAGCAGCCGCGCGGCCGCGAGGGCGTCGAAATCCTTGCGGCGCGCCCGCACGGTCACCGTGGTCGTGACGCCGGTCGTCGCCGCGCCGAAAGCCACCCCCGAACGGCCGCTCGCCGCCGGGTAGAACGCCAGGGTGCGCACGGTGTCCCCGGTGGACACCACGCCCAGGTTGGACACCAGGAACGTCGAACCCAGGCGGCTCGCCAGCAGCCGTGTGCCCAGCCGGGCCAAGCGGCTGCTGCGCGCCGGGAAGTCCGGCTCGGGTGGTTGCGCGCGCAGCACCTCGGCGACGTCCGCCGCCGACGGGTCCGGCGTCAGCCGCAACCGGAAGAAAGCGCTGTCCGGCACCGGTTCCGGCGCCGCGCCCGAGCGCCAGGACGCACCCAGCGCGGCCACGACCCGCCCCGCGCGGGCGCGGTGGGCGCGGTTCCAGTGTTCGGTGGTCCGGGCCGCCGCCGCGACGAACCCCGCGGCCCCCAGCCGCAGCCGGGGTTCGTGCCGGGCCACGAAGACGTCTCCCGCGGCCGCGGCGGCCCGGTCGGGGGCGATCCGCGCGGGCGGCGTGAAAAGCGCCTCGGCGAGCCGCTGGAGGGCCGAAACGAAGAAGGACTTGCCGGGCGCGCGTTCGCCGATCCCCGTCGCCGCCGAGGAAACCGGGACGTCGAGGAGGATGCCGAGCAGGGCCAGCAACCCGAGCCCGTCGAGGGCGCCGTGGTGGGCCGCGACGAGCAGCGTCGGTTCGTCGGTGCAGCAGGCGATCCGGATCAGCGGCGCGGCCCGTTCGTAGGGCTGCGCCGCGAACCGGTCGCGCACGGCGGGCAGTTCCGCGCCGGTGGTCGGCTCGATCCCGGGCAGCACACCGAGGTGCGGGTACTGGCCGATCGCGGCGGCCAGCCGGGTCCGGAGCTTTTCGGGGTCGGGCGCGGCCGTGCCGAGCTCCGCTTCGAGGAGGATGCTCCAGGAAACGGTGGGGTCGCCGTAGAGCCCGACGACGCGGTGCGCGCGGTCGGAGGCGAGCCGGGGCACCGCTCAGCGGTTCCCGTAGATCTTGTTCGGGTGGTCGGCGGGGTTGTACTTCACCTGCGCGTTGAGCTTTTCCTGCACCTGGGCGGAGCTGTCCGGGTCCGCGCCCTTGGTGAGGGCGAAGCCCGCTCCGGTCGCCAGACCGCCTCCGAGGATGACGGCGGCGACCACGCCGATGACCGTGCCCACGTGTCACTCCTTCCGCGGCGGGGAACTCCTGCCGCGGCCCAATGTACGCATCGGTAACATGCGGCACAACAGTGCGACGCACAGCAACGTGAGCGCTACTCCGTTCGCCACCAACGCGGGCGTCCACGAGATCGCTTTCACCGCCGGCACACCCGGAGTCCGGTACAGCGTCAGCCAGTCACCGGACCAGACCCGCGTCGCGTCGGCGAGCAACCGCGAATCGACGTCGCCCGGTGTGCCGTGTTCCACGAGGATCCAGCCGATGCCCGCCGCGGTCAGCTCGCGCGCGGAGGTTGCGGCGCGGACGTCGCCGACGCGCGGGTCTTCCCCGGCGACCCGCTCGGTTCCCACTTGCAGCGTGTCGTCCATCAGCACCGGTCTCGGCAGGACTCGCGGCGCCGGGTCGAGCTGCGTGCGGTCGTCGTTCCAGGCGAAGCCGCGGAACGCCGAGAGCGGCAGCGTCAGCACGTCGCCCGGCCGGTCACCGAGCACTTCGGACACTGCCCGCCAGTCGGCCGGGTACTCCGCGGTGCCGAGCCGGCCCCAGCCACCCCAGGCGAGGTCCGGCATGGTCAGCACCGGGAAGACCACCGCGGCCGTCACCAGCGCGAGGCGGCCGCGGTCCGTGCGCAGTTTCGCCGCGGCGGCTTCGACGGCCAGCGCGAACCCCAGCGCGAGCGGCAACGCCCACCACGCCACCCATTTCTGCGCGTCCCGCAGGAGCCCGGCGCCGGGCACGTGCCGCGTCAACGTGGTGAGCAGCGCGTCGCCGGCCGGCAGTGTCGCCAGTGAAGCCAGGAGGACGCCGGTGCCGCCGAGCGCGACCAGCGACCACGCCGGCGCCTTCCCCCACCGGGCGGCGAGCGGGCGGAACCCGGCGGCGGCGATCGCGACGACGACGAGCGTCAGCACCGGGATCAACGGCACGGCCCGGCTGCCGGGCACCGTCTCGGAGTTCCAGATGCCCCCCAGCCCGAGCACGCTGAGCAGCGCCGGGCCCCAGCTTTCGGCGCGGGCGCTGAACGCCGTGACGCCGGCCGGGTCGGAGTACGTCCCGCCGGTGTTGAGGAACGTCGGGACCAGCCACGGCAGGTTGAGCAGGAGGGCGAGGGGAACCGTCTGCCACAGCCGGCGCGAGCCGGCGGCCACGACCAGGATGCCGGCCGCGAGCAGCCCGCTCGGCGGCGTCAGCACGGCCGGGGCGCACGCGATCACCAGCTTCGGCAGGGCACGGGTTTCGTGCTTCCGCGCGGACAGCCCGGCGCGGAAGATCCACGGCAGACACGCGTACGTCAGCAACAGCGGCCAGTGCCCGATGAACAGCCGTTCGGCGACGTACGGCGTCCAGGCGTACGCGGTCGCGGCGACCAGGCGGGTGCTCGTGCGGTCGGTCGGGACGAGCCGCCCGGCACCCCAGGCGGCGAAGAAGAAGGCCAGCAGCAGGACGATCTTCTGGACGATGTCGCCGGGGAGCACGGTGGTCGCGAGCGCGACGGCGGCGTCGGCCGGCACCGACCGCGGCAGCGCGGCGCCGACCCCGAGGGCGTCGGGCACGAAGTACTGCCGGGGCGCGAACACCATGTCGTAGCTCAGGACGAAGCCGCGGCCGAGCAGCGGCGCGCAGACGGCGAAGGCCAGGCCGGCGGCCAGCACAGGGAGGGCGAAGCGCCTGCTCGGTGCGTCCACGGCCCTTCCTTTCCGGTGCCCGCGCGGTTAGGGTCCGGGGAAATTACCCGCCGGTAATGGGAGCCCGCCGTTGAGCGTAGCCACCGAAGTGCCGGCCCGGACCGGCAACCGGGTCGCGGCGATCCTCGTCTCGCTCGCGCTCGCGGGCAACAACGCAGGCAGTTACGTGCTGAGCCTGGCGGCCGCGCGGATCCTCGCGCCGGGTGCGTTCGGGGAGCTCAGCTCGCTGCTGGCGGTGCTGGTGATCGGCGTCGTGCCGGCGATGGGCCTGCAGACGGTCGTGGCGCTGCGGGTAGCCCGCTCGCCGTCGACGTCCCGGGGTTCGCTGTTCGCCTTGGGGCTGATGACGAGCGCGATCGTCGCGACGGTCGCGTTGACGCTCAGCCCGTTGCTGGTGCTCCTGCTGCACCTGGGTTCGCTGGCGCCGGCGCTGCTGGTGACGGCCGCACTCGGGCCGTTGACGCTGCTCGGCTTGTTCCACGGGCTGTTGCAGGGCAGTCACCGGTTCGCGGTGCTGGCCGGGCTGATCGCGCTGGAGGGCCTGGGCAAGGTCGGCGGCTCCCTGGTGGGATTGATCGTCACGGGCTCGCCCACCGGGGCACTGGCCGGGACGGCGCTCGGTTCGCTGGCGGTGGTCGTGACGGGCTGGCAGATCTGCGGCCGCCCGCGCCCGCGGTGGGCCGACCGCCACGGCGGCGAAGTACTCCATACGGCGCAAGCGATGCTGGCGCTGGTGCTGCTGGTGAACCTGGATCTGGTGCTGGCCCGGCACACGTTGCCGGCCGCTTCCGCCGGGGAGTACGCGCTGGGCGCGATCGTCACGAAGATCGCGTACTGGCTGCCGCAGGCGGTGGGGGTGCTGGTGCTCCCCCGGTTCGCCGCGTCTTCGGGCCGGCGCCGGGCGCTGCCGGTGGCGTTGGCGGTGTGCGCGTTCCTCGACGCCTTCGTGCTGCTGGCTTCGCTGGTGCTGGGACCGTCGTTGCTGGCGTTGATCGGCGGGGCGCGGTACGCCGGCGCCACGATGCCGGTGTGGCCGTTCGCACTGGCGGGTTCGATGCTGGCGCTGGTCCAGATCTTGTTGTACGCGCGGCTGGCCGACGGGGATCGCCGGGTGACGTTCCTGATGTGGACGGCGGTGGCGGTGGAGGCACTGCTGATCACGACGTGGCTGCACAGCTCGGCCACCCAGGTGGTCACGGCCGCGGCCGGGTGCGCGGGCGGGCTGGCCCTGGCCGGCGCGGCTTTGGAGCTGCGCTCGCGGCGAGCCGGGGCCGGCTGAGCAGCCCCCGACTTCCACGCTACCGGTGGGGACCGACAGTTTCGGTGGGCCGGGTGAACCAGTCCACGCACGTGGCCACCATCGCGGCCGCCGCCAGCAGCAACGCTGCCTGGGTCACCGGGCCGTACGCCCACTCCTGGCCGTGGCCGAGCAGGCGCCCGGTCACCGACACCGCCGCCGCCACCGCCATGCCGCCGAACGCCAGGTAACGCGGCGCGCGTTCCGAGAACTGCCGGACCAGCAGGCACGCGATCAGCAGCACCACCGGCAGCATCCCGCCCAGCGCCACCAGCAGTCCGATCAGGACCACCGGCACCAGGGACCCGCCGGGCGCCACCACGAACGACCGCCGTCGCGCCGGCCAGCACACACCCGCGAGCATCAGCAGGACCGCGAGCGCGCCGATCAGCAGCGAAGTCCGGTACGACGAGTCCGGCGTGAACGCGAGGGAAACCTGCCCGCCCGCGCCGGCCGGGACGATCCACGCCTGCTGCCAGCCGTCCACCCGGGTGCGGGCCAGCTCGCGGCCGTCCAAAGTGGCCACCCAGCCCGCGTTCGCGTTCTCCGGCACGGCCAGCACCGCCTCCGGCCCCGGCGCCACCGTGACCGACCGCGCCGCCGCGTCCCACCGCCCCACCTGCACCGCGCGGTGCACCACGGGTGCCGTCGCCGCGCCGGCCGGGCGCAGCCACAGGTCCTGGACCACGAACGACTCCGACCGGTCGGTCCGCAGCTCGTGTCCGCCGGCCGGCAACGCGATCCCGCCTTCGGAGTCGCGGCACATCCGCAGCGGCAGCGGCCGGTGCTCGGTGATGTCGGCCAGCGTGCCCTGCACCGACGTCCGGTAGTCGAGGCCGTCGAGGTGGACGTTCGGGCCCGCCCCGCACGGCACCGTGAACGCCGGGTCCGGGCCCGGCAGCAACCCGTCGGTGCCCGACAGCTCGAGGCTCCCGATGCCCACCACCGCGCGGGCCGCGGGATCGTCGTCGTCGCCCGGGAGGACGATCTGCAGCTGCGCGGTGTCCAGCGGCTCGAACGAGGCCGACCCGCCCGCGTCGAGCTGCACCGTGCGCGTCACGCCGCCGCCGACCAGCTCCACCTGCTTCGGCACGCGCGCCCCGCTCGACGGCGAAACCCCGATGTGCAGCCCGGAAATCCGCCGGGAACCCGGCCAGCCCAGGGTGAGCGTCGGGCGCAGGTCGGTGACGTCGGGCCGCCACGTCGTGCCCGCGTCGCCGTCCACGGCCGCGAACCCGCCGGCCGCCGGGTCGCCGCCGAGCTGCGACGTCGAGGCCACCGAAACCCCCGGCAGCTGCACGGGGTTCCGGCCGCCGCCCGCGGGCAGCACCGAACCGCCGACCAGGAAGGTGTCTTCGGCGGACGTGCTGAACAGCCGCCGGATGCCGTCGGGTTCTTCGCCGTCCCGGGCAAAGGACGCGTCACAGCGCACCGCGCCGCCGTCCGGCAGGCACGCGTACCGCGGCTGCGTACCGCGGGTGAACGCGAACCCGGGCGCCGGACCGGCCGGCAGGTCCGCCGGGACCTCCAAGGCGCGCTGCGGTTCGGTGTCCGGGATCTTCAGCTCCGCGATGCCGACGTTCCCGTCCTGCCGCCCGACCACCAGCGACAGCAACGTGATCCGCACCTTGCGCGTCACGCCGGCGGCGACCGGGTAGCTGTGCGCCCCGGCGCCGCGGATCACCTGCTGGTCGACCGAGCCGTTGTCGGTGGTGATCCGCACGCGCGTCGCCGGCCAGCCGACCCGGATGTCGTCCACCATCGTCAGGTCCACCGAGTTCACCAGCCGCGGGGTGTCCAGCTCCACCTCGAGCCACTGGCCGATCGGCCCGGTGAACGACGACGAGCGCCACGACGTCCGCGGGTCGCCGTCGATCGCCGCGAACGGCTGGTGCCCGGGGTCGGACCCGCCGAACGCGTCGGCGAAGGACGCGGCCGTCGACGCCGTCACCGACCGGATGCCCCGGTAGGCGGCGACGGTCTGGTGCTCCTGCCCCGGGAACGGCAGCACGTCACCCGCGGCGCGCTGCTGGCGGTACGCCTCGCCGGCGGTGAGGGTCTGGCTGAGGTTGTCGCGCACGCCACCGACGTTGCGTTCGGCGCGGCGCAGCCCATCGGTCACCAGCCGCGGGCCGCCGGGTGAGCCGCCGTCGCCGGTGAGCACCGTCGGCGTCGACGGGTCGAGCTGGCCGGAGTCGATCAGCGGGAGCAGGTTCTCCGGGCCGCCGCTCACCGTCGGAACGTCCGTTGTGGACGTCGCGGTGGCCAGCGGCACCGGCTTCCCGACCTCGTAGACCTCGAGCGGCCCGAACTCCTTCACCTTGCCGATCCCGGGTGACCCCGCGAGCCCGGCGCGCAACGTCGCGATGGACGGCGCCGACGTCCGTTCGCGCTCGATGTCGTTGCGCAGCAGAAGGAAGCGATATCCGGACCGGGCGAGCAACGCGGCCAGGCCGGGGTCTCCGCGGCCGTCGGCGAGCGCCGCGTCGACGGAGTCCATCAGCCGCGTGTTGCCTTCGGACCCGAGCGGCACCTGGTTGCGCACCGCCCACGGGCTCTTCGCGATGGCCTGCGCGGGCTCGTCGACCGTCCGGCCCCACTCGTACTCGCCGAACCCGGTGGCGGGCAGCAGCAGCGTCCGCGCGTTCGGGTCGGCCTTGGCGACGTAGCCCATCGCGTCGTACCAGTAGCCGGGCACCTCGTCCCAGCCCGGCCCGGACCGCAGGTTCAGCAGCCACGCGGGCGCGGCCATCACCAGCACCAGCAGCAGGCCCAGCGCGGGCCGCAGGAACCGGCGCGCGGACTTCACCCGCACCGGGCTCGCGATGCCGCGCACGAACGCCAGCATCAGCGGCAGCCGCAGCACCGGCTCGAACTTGTGGACGTTGCGCAGCGGGGCCAGCGGCCCGTCGAGCAGGTGCCGCACCTGCTCGGCCAGCGGGCTGTCCAGGGAGCCGACGTACCCGATGGTCAGCAGCGTCAGGCCGGTGACCACGCCGAGCACCAGGAACCGCCGCTCCGGCAGGCCGCGCCGGGTCAGCCCGAGCAGGCCGACGCCGGCGACGAGCCCGGTCGCGAGCATCAGCACCGGGTTGTCGATCAGCGACCAGCCACCGGGCCACCACGGCGTGCCCTGCACGACGTAGGCCACCCACTGGTTCGTCCCGCGCAGCACCTCGAACAACGACATCGGCGCGGTCGTGTTCGTCGCGGACTCGATGTAGTCCAGGAACGGCAGGCTGTATTCGCCGAGCAGCAGCAGCGGCAGGATCCACCACAGCGTCGCGCCGAGGACGAACACGACCCACCAGACGACGAGCCGGACGTGCTCCCGCGTCCACTTGCGCGTCAGCAGCCACAGTCCCGGCAGGACGAGCGCCATCACGACCATCGCGCCGTTGACGCCACCCATGCAGAGCACGGCCACCGCGGACAACCCGGCGGCGCGCCGCGGCGAGCCGATCGTCCCGGCCTTCACCAGCGGCACCAGCACCCACGGCAGCAGCACCGCGGGCAGCATTTCCGCGGACAGACCGCCGATTTCGGTCAGCATGCGCGGCGCGAGCGCGTACCCGAGCGCGCCGATCAGCCGCGTTCGTTCGGTGCCGATCTTCATCGCCCGCGCGAGCAGCAGCGCGCCGGCGAACGCGGCCGAGAGCAGGATGGCGCCCCACAGCCGCTGCGCGATCCAGGCCGGCACGCCCACGGCCTGGCACAGCGCGAAGAACGGGCCCATCGGGAACAGGTAGCCGTAGGCCTGGTTCTGCAGTTCCCCCGCCGTGGCTTGGGGGTTCCACAGGTGCAGGGCGCGGCCGAGGAAGGCGAGCGGGTCGACGGCGAGGTCGAGCTTGGTGTCGAACGTCGTCTTCCCCGGCATCTGCAGGAACGACAACGTGGTCAGCGCCAGCACGATCCAGGTGCCGGGACGGCGGAAGAACGCACCCACCGAGAACTTCCGGGCGCCGCCCGAGGGCGGGGCGTCGTCCCGGGACCGTTCGCGGGTGGTGGTTACCATCCGGTAGATACTAGGCGGAAACCTGGCTACCATGTGCCGACGATTCTGTCGGTTTCCCCGAACTCCTGGCAGGTGCGCCATCTCGTTCGAAGATGCCTGGGCCCTGGCCGAGCCGGTCAAGGGCTGGATGACCCGCGCGCAGGGCGAAGCGCTGTGGAACGCCGCGTGCCGCCTGGAAAAGGGCGACGTGATCCTGGAAATCGGCAGCCACCAGGGCAGATCCACGATCGTCCTCGGCGCGGCGGCCCGCACGGCCGGCGCCACGGTGATCGCCGTCGACCCGTTCGTCGACGGCCGCCTGTTCGGCGGATCGCCGACGCGGCAGCTGTTCGAGCGCAACATCCGCCAGGCCGGGCTGGACGACGTCGTCGAGCTCGTCGCCGGTTACAGCACGGCACTGCGCCCTGACTGGGACCGGCCCATACAGCTGCTTTACATCGACGGCAAGCACGACTACTGGACCTACACCGACGACCTGCGCTGGTCGGCACACCTGCCGCCGGGTGCGGAAATCCTGGTCCACGACTGTTTTTCCTCGATCGGCGTCACCCTCGGCACCCTGGCCAAGGTCCTCTTCGGACGCCGGTACACCTATGTGGACCGGACGACGTCGCTGGCGCGGTTCCGGCTCGCGCCACCGGCCGCGGCGGACCGGCTGCGCGTGCTCGCGCAGCTGCCGTGGTTCCTGCGCAACGTCGTCGTCAAGGTCCTGCTGCGCCTGCGGTTGCGGCCGGTCGCGCGGCTGCTCGGCCACGACAGCCCGTACGACCCTTACTGAGCAACCGGTTTCCCGGCTTCGACCTTGGCCACGCACACCGGCGCGCCCGGGCTCGAGAGCTGCACGCCGATGTGGTCGAACAGCCCGTCCACCGGCAGGTACACCGAATGCAGGCCGGGTTGGAACCACACCGGGGTCCGCTCCACCAGGCCTTCGCCACCGTCCGAAGTGTAGTAATCGATCTTCAACAGGTGCCGGCCGAGCACGGGCGTGTCCAGCGGGACGCTCACCAGTGTCTCCCCGACCGCGTACCCGCAGTTCGGCACCGGTCCCGGCCGCCCGCGGGAAACCGGCTCCACGCCGGTGATCCGGTGCGGCGTGCCGGCGGCGTCGAGCACGGACATCCGGCTGGTCGGCTGGTCGAAGTGCGTGCCGGGCAGCAGCCCGGCCACCCGCGACGCCTGTGAGTCGGCCCCGAACCACTCGTGGACCACATCGGACGGCACGAAGGTGTCGTAGAAGACCAGATCCGGGTCGGCGGCGACGGCGGCCCGGACGTTTCCGAGGTACTGCGCCGAATGTTCGAACCGCAACGCCGGCGCGAGCCGCGAAAACCCGATCGCCGAGCTGACGAGCAAAAGCACGCACAGGGTTAGCGCGATCGGCCGTTCACGCTTTCCGCCGGACGGCGCAACTTCGCCCGGGCGCAGGAACGCGAACGCTCCACAAAGGGCGGCCACGAGCGCCAGATCCGCGACGTACCGGGGATCGTCCCCGGCCGCCGGGCCGACCTCGCGCAGCCGGGTCAGCGCGAGCAGGGCGACGTCCACCGCGAACACCGCGACGAACAGCGCCCAGGCGCCCCACGCCCGCCGCCCACCGGCACGCACGCCCGCGACCACGATCGCCACCGCGGCCGCGAGCAGCACGACGACCACGGCGAACGGCGACGGCGCCCAGGTCGCGCCCGGCCCCGGGCCGGCCCACGGCCCGCCGGCCAGGCCGGGCAGCAGGGTGTCGCCGAGCATCCGGCCGGTCAGGTCGGCGACCGTGCCCGCGGACATCGGCTGCCCGCCGGACCCGACCTGGCTCGACGTCACCGTGAGGAAGACGGCGGCGAAGGCGACCAGCAGCGCGGCCTGCCCGGCCCAGTAACGCAGGTGCTCGCGAACGGACCGTCCGAGCAGGACGGTCACCGCGGCCAGCAGCACCGGCACCAGCGCGGCCTTCTCGTAGAACGCGAGCCCGAAGACCGTCCACGCGAACGAGCCGATCCACCAGCGGCCGCCGTCGGCGAGGTAGCGGACGTGCGCGTGCAGTGCGCCGGTGGCCGCCAGCACGACGGGCACCAGCTGGACTCCGAACGACCACCACAGCGTCGGGACCAGCAGCAGCGTCGACGCCGTGAACACGGTGAACGGCACCAGGATCGCCCACCGGCGGCCGAAGACGCGCACCAGCACGCACCAGAACAACACCGTCGCCAGCGCCCGCATCAGCAGCAGCGGCGCCACGAGCAGCGCGAAGTTCAGCGGCGCCCACCAGGTCGCGACCGCGGCGAGGAAGAACCCGCCGGGCTGGAGGTGCCCGTGGTAGTCCTGGAAGAGGTAGCCGAGGTCGAACGGCCCGGCCGCGGCCGCCCGGTAGGTGACGACGAAGTCGTCCTGGGCGAAACTCCCGTGCAGTGCCGCCCAGGCGTGGAACGCGAACGGCACCACGCCCGCGACGAAGGCCGCGAGCACCACAATGGACGGTCTTCGGCTCACCCGTGGCGCGGGCTGTTGTGTCTCCACCAACACGGGTGTCCTCAATTCTTGCAAGCGGGTGGCTGGCACATGAGCTTGCTCAGCGCCTGGTAGAAGACGTCGGAGATCTTGCGGGGATCGGGCGTGGTGAAGGACTCGCCGCCGGTGGCGGCCGAGATCTGCTTCAGCTCGCTCGAATCGATGTCCGGGCCGATGCCGATCCCGATCACCGGCAACGGTTTCCGCGGGTCCTGCAGCCGGCCGAGCTCGGCGAGCAGGCCGGGGAGCCCGACCGAGTCGCTGTCCTCGTTGCGGCCGTCGGTGAGCACGACGACGACGTTGATCCGGCCGAGCTGCCAGCTCTGGCGCGCGTTCTGGTAGGCGGCGAGGATCGAGTCGTACAGCCCGGTCGCGCCGCCGGGTTTCGGCTTGACCGCCTGCAGCGTCGCCACGCCGCCCGCGGCGAGCTGCTCGGACAGCGTCCGCATCGGCAGCAGTTCCTTGTAGTCCTTGTCGCCGTCGAGCTTGGTGGAAAACAACCACAGCCCCAGCTCGGTCGTCGGCTTGAACAGGCCCAAGCCCTGCGTGGCGGCCTCCAGCGTCAGCGCCATCCGGCTCCGGCCGGTGCCGGGGACGGTCGCGGCCATCGAGCCGGAGACGTCGAGCAGCACCTGGACGCGGGCGCTGAGGTTGGCCCCGGCCCAGGCCTGGAGCACGCCGTACATCGCCTCGGGCGCGGGGGCACCGGCCGGGCGCGGCGCGGCGTTCGTGCGCGTGTCCGGGCTGCCGCCGAGCAGCTGCCCGGTGGGCGTCCGGAACCCCGCGTCGGCGAAGGCTTTCGTGGCGGTCTGGTCCAGCAGCAGCCGCAGGAACCGCTCGGCCGCCGAGCGGGAGGCCTCCGACGCGCGCGGCAGCACGACGTACGGGTAGTCGAAGCTCGGCACCCCGGTGGCCGGGTAGGCGGCGACGAGCTTGCGCGCCAGCACGGACTGTTCCGACGCCGGGGACGCGGTGAAGGGCTCCTTGACCGCCGACACCTTGCGGATTTCTTCGGTGAACGCGGCGGCTGGATCGGGCGCGTCCTTCGTCAGCTGCTGGAGCCCGAGCAACGCGCTGATGCTCGCCGGGTCGCGTCCCGGGTCCGGCAGCCCGACCGGGCTCCGCGCGAGAACGTCCGACCAGGACGGTGACTTCCCGGGCCAGCCGGCCTGCTTCGCGACGTCGTCGGTCAGCGCCAGCACCACCGGCGAGCTCGCCACCGACTGGCCGGACTCCGGCAGGTTCCACGCGCCGCCGTCGCGAGCCTGCGGCAGCCAGGTGCTCGACTCCGGCACCCAGACGTCGGGGCCGTTCGCGCCGTTGGCCTCCAGGGCGGCCGCGGTGGCCGTCGACGCGGCCGCGGTGACCTCGACGGTGTAGCAGTCCGGCGCGGGCACGGACCGGGCGAGCGCGGTGAGCACCGGCGCGATGTCCGGCGCGGCCGTGATGTGCACCGGGGTCGTGGTGTCGCAGCCGCCGGCCGCGAGCCGGTCGCGCAGGTAGCCGACGCCGAACCAGGCGAGCAGGGCGATGACCAGCAGCACGCTCAGTACGACGACCCGCGCGTCGACGCGCCGGGCCCGCGCCGGGTGTGCCGCCATGCACTCGCCTTCCGTCGTGAAGTCCTGGCAGCTTGCCAGCCGGGTGAGCGGGAAGCCAGTGCCGATAGCGGAAAGTCACCGTGGACTCGTGAGCCCGCGGTGAAGGAATTGCGCGATGCGGCCGTTTTGGTGATTGACACCGGCCGCGTAACGTTTGCCGCTTGACGCTCGTCCCACGTGGGTAACAGCACGATGGCGGATCGCGGAGACGATTTCGCCGTGCCCCGAAACGGCGATCCGGCACCGAACGGAGACGTAACCCGTGCGCACGATGTACGACGCGGTCACGGCCGCGAACATCCCCGCCGACGCGCAGATGGTCGCGGGATACATCGACAAGATCAAGCTCGAACCCTGGTCGGCCGCGGACTGGGCGCGCTTCCCCCGCGCGGTCAAGGTCACCATCGTCAAGAAGGCCGGCACCAACGACGGCCACGTGCTCGACGTCGAACCCGGCGACGCCACCCCGGGTGAGGCGCCGGGCTGGGTGAACATGCGCCGTGCCGCCGGCGCCGACCCCACGATCTACTGCAGCCTCTCGACGTGGCCGGCGGTGCGCTCGGCGTTCTCGTCGGCCGGCATCGCCGAACCGCACTACTGGATCGCGCACTACAACGGTGACCCCGCCATCCCGGCGGGCGCGATCGCCAAGCAGTACCGGGGCAACGTCGCCCCGGGCTACGACGTGTCGTCGGTCGCCGACTACTGGCCCGGAGTGGACGGCACCGGATCCGCCTCGACTGGAGTGGAGATCATGGAGCGCATCACCGTCACCCCGCCCAACGCCGAGCAGAACACCGTGCGGGTGTTCCTGTCGGGCAGCCCCGGCTCGGCGGTCATCGTCCGCCCCCGCCTCGGCGGCGACGGGTTCTCGAAGCCGATGTGGGTGGGCGACATCTTCGCCTGGGGCAACGACCACCAGGGTGTCGGCCACAACCCGACGCAGACCGCGGGCTACAACAACAAGCTGACGTCCCACCGCCGGTACGAGCTGCCGGGCGCGGTGTGGGCGGACATCAACTACAGCTCGACCGACCCGTTCGAGATCGACATCGTCGGCTAGCCGGCCCGGGTTCGCTTGCGCCCCAATGTGGCGTTGGGTGCGTTGGGCGCACCCCACCCCCCCAGGGGGGGCGCGGCCCGGGGCCGGCGCCCCCGGGTGGCCGCGCCGCCGGGGGCGGGGGCCCCCCCATTGGGGGGGGGGGGGGGGTGCCCCCCCCCCACCGCCACATTGGGGCGCTCGAGCCGGGCCCGGCTCACGCGGGCGGCAACGCGCGGCACAAGGCGTCGAGCGCCGCGGCGTAGGCGTGTTCGGGCGGGGTCGCGTAGCCGACCACCAGTCCGTCCATTGTGGACATCGTGCTGGCCGGGTGCCGGAACGCGGCCAGCCCGTCCAGCGCGAGGCCCTGCCACGCCGCGGCCTTCAGCGCCGAAGCCTCGGTGCCCGGCGGGAGCCGCAGCACCGCGTGCAGGCCCGCCGCGATGCCCGTCGCCACCACGTGCGGGGCCCGGGACGCCAGCGTCGTCACCAGCAGGTCGCGCCGGCGCCGGTAGCGCTGGCGCATGCGCCGGATGTGCTTGTCGTACGCACCGCCGGTGACGAACTCCGCCAGCGTCAGCTGGTCGAGCACGCCCGCCCACGCCTCACGCTCGCCCTTCGCCGCCAGCACCGCGTCGACCAGCCGCTCCGGCAGCACCAGCCAGCCGAGCCGCAGCGCGGGTGAGAGGCTCTTGCTCGCCGAGCCGACGTACACGACGTGCTCGGGGTCGAGCCCCTGTACCGCGCCCACCGGCTTGCGGTCGTAGCGGAACTCGCCGTCGTAGTCGTCCTCGATGAGCACGCCGCCGCTCGCGCGGACGTGGTCGAGCACCGCGGTGCGGCGGTCGTGGTGCAGCGGGCCGCCCGTCGGGAACTGGTGCGCGGGTGTCAGCAGCACCGTCGGGACGTCCACTGTGGACACCCGGGCACCCTGTTCGTCCAGCGGGACCGGCACCGTTTCGATCCCGGCCGAGGTGAAGATCGAGCGGTGGAACGCGAGGCCGTACGCCTCGACGGCGAGCGGCCCGGTCAGCACCGCGGGGAACAGCAGCCGCAGCGCGTGGGCGAACCCCGAGCACACCACGATCCGCTCCGGCGAGGTCCGCACCCCGCGAGCCCGCGCCAGGTACCCGGCCAGCGCCTCCCGCAGCTCCCGGCGGCCACGCGGGTCACCGGGTGCGAAGGCGTCGTGCGGCGCGACGTTCAGCGCGCGGCGCGCGGCGGCGAGCCACTCGGGACGCGGGAACGACGTCGCGTCCGGCTGGCCCTGCCGCAGGTTGTGCCGCGGCGGCGGCGCGGCCGGCGCCTTCTTCGGCGTCCGGGCCGGCGGCAGGGGCTCGGCGCGCGTGGCGACGCGGGTGCCGGACCCCTGCACCGCGGTGAGCCAGCCCTCGGCGACCAGCTCGGCGTAGGCGTCGGCGACGGTGTTGCGGGCCAGCCCGAGGTCGACGGCCAGCGCCCGGTACGGCGGCAGCCGGGTGCCGGGGGCGAGCCGCCCGGTGCGGACGGCGTCGCGCAACGCGGTGATCAGCGCGGCCCGTCTGCCCCCGGCGCCCGCCAGTTCGAGGTGGAGGTCCACCCCGGAATTGACCCATGATTCCGGCACGGAAATGCACCCTACACGGGGGTCAACCAAGCCATAGATTTCTGGTCATGACGAACCGAGTGAACTTCGCCAAGACCGCCCCGAAGGCCTTCAAGGCCCTGATCGGCTTCGACGCCGCCGCCCGCGCCGGGCTGGACCCCGCGCTGGTCGAGCTGGTCCAGATCCGCGCGTCGCAGCTCAACCGCTGCGCCTACTGCCTGCACATGCACACCTCCGACGCCCGCAAGGCCGGCGAGAGCGAGGAGCGGCTGCACATGGTCGCGGTGTGGCACGAGGCCACGAGCTTCTTCAGCGAGAAGGAGCAGGCCGCGCTCGCCCTGACCGAAGCCGTCACGCTGGTTTCGGTGGGCGGCGTCCCCGACGACGTCTACGCCCGCGCCGCCGGCCAGTTCGACGAGGCGGAGCTCGCCCAGCTGCTCGCGCTGATCTTCACCATCAACACGTGGAACCGCATCGCGATCACCACGGCGAAGGTGCCGGGCACGGACGAGCGGGTCGCACGATGACCCGCCGTCCTGGCGCGGTGCTGGCGCTGCTGGCGTTCGCGCAGCTGATCATCTCCCTCGACTACAACATCGTGTACGTCGCGCTGCCGGACATCGGCCGCGACCTCGGCTTCTCCGCGCAGAGCCTGCAGTGGGTGGTGAGCGCGTACGCGGTGGCGTTCGGCGGCGCGCTGCTGCTCGGCGGCCGGGCGTGCGACCTGATCGGCCCGCGCCGGGTGTTCGCCGCCGGGTGCGCGCTCTACGCCGGGGCGTCGCTGCTGGGTGGGCTGGCCGGCGAGCCCGGTCTGCTCGTCGCCGCCCGGGCCGGGCAGGGCCTGGGTGGGGCGCTGCTCTTCCCCGCGACACTCACCCTGGTCAGCACGTCCTTCGCGGCCGGTCGCGAGCGCAACCGCGCGTTCGCGGTGTGGGGCACCGCGGGCGGCAGCGGGATGATCCTGGGCTCGCTGCTGGGTGGCGTGCTGACGCAGGTGTTCGGCTGGGCGGCGGTGTTCTTCGTGAACGTGCCCCTGGCCGCGTCGGCCGCGGTGCTCGCGTTCGCCCTGCTGCCGCCCGACCCGGCCCGGGCACCCGGCCGCCGCTTCGATCTCCCCGGCGCGCTGACCGCGACGCTCGGCACGACACTCGTGGTGTTCGCGCTGGTCGAAGGCCCGGAGCTGGGCTGGACTTCGGTGCTGCTCCCAGCTCTCGCCGGTCTTGCCGCACTGGCGGCGTTCGCCGTGATCGAGCACCGCAGCCGCGACCCGCTGTTGCCGTTGCGGCTGCTGCGGGAACGCAACCTGGGCACCGGGGTCGTCGTGACGTTCCTCTACATGGGCACGTTCGGCACGCTGCTGTACTTCCTGACGGGCTACTTCCAGGGCGTGCACGGCTACGGCGCGCTGGCGACCGGGCTCGCGTTCGGCGTCCCGATGCTGGCGATCGCGGCGGGCTCCCAGACGGCGGGCCGCCTGGCCACCCGCTACGGCACCCGGCCGACGCTGGTGGTATCGCTGGCGGTCGGCGGAGCCGGGGCGGTCATGCTGGGGCTGTCGATGACGCTTTCGGCGTCCTACTGGGAACTGGTGCCGGCGCTGCTCGTGCTGGGGCTGGGGCAGGGCGCGGGCTACACGCTGATGTTCGGCGCCGCGGCGGCGGGCATTTCCCCGGCGGAGCAAGGCATCGCGTCCGGAGTGGCTTCGACGGCCCAGCAGGTCGGCGGCACGGTCGGGCTGGCGGTGTTCGTGGCGGCGGCGAACGCGGGTTCGTCCGAAGTGGACGGTCTGCGGACGGCGGTCCTGCTGGCCGCGGCCGGGATCGCGCTCACCGCGGTGGTGGCCTTGCGGTTCGGCGGGGCGCGCCGGGGCGTGGCCGTGCCGGCCTGAGCAGCCCCCGATTTCCACGCTAGCGGAAGGCACCGACAAGATTCGGCGCCACGGGCACGCGGAAGAGCCACCATCCCCCGCGATGGTGGCTCTTCCGCGTTGGGTCAGTCCGCGAGGGCCAGCAGGTCGGCCTCGTCGCGGACCGGCTCTTCGACGGTCCGCTTGCGGGCCACCAGGCCGCTGATCGCGACCAGCAGGCCCAGCACCGCGATGCCGGTGACCACGCTCAGCGCCGGCGTCAGGCCGGTGAGGAGCGCGGCGGGTGACGCCTCGCCGCCGCCGTTGGCGGTCAGCACCGCCGTCACCACCGCGAGCCCGATCGCGCCGCCGACCTGCAGCGACGTGTTCAGCAGGCCGCCGGCCAGGCCCTGCTCGTCGTCCGCGATACCGGCCGTCGCCTGGATGTTCAGCGACGAGAACGCCAGCGTGAAGCCGATGCCGAGCAGGATCATGCTGGGCAGGACGTAGCCCGCGTACCCCGAGTGCTCGTCGATCCGCAGGAAGAGCGCGTACCCGAGGACGTGCGCGACGACGCCGGCGAAGATCGTCCGCGGCGTGCCGACGCGGTCGATCAGCGGCTCGATGCGCGGCGAGCCGAACGCCACGATCAACGCCGCCGGCAGGAAGCCGAGCGCGGTCTGCAGCGCCGACCAGCCGAGCACCCGCTGCAGGTACAGCATCACGACGAACTGGAACCCGATGTACGCGCCGAAGAACAGCGCGCCGCCGAGGTTGGCGCGGGCCAGCGGGCCGGAGCGCAGGATGCCCAGGCGCAGCAACGGGTGGCTGCTGCGCTTCTCGATGAGCACGAACGTCACCAGCAGGGCGAGCGCGACGGCGAACGTGATCAGCGTGCGCGGTGCGGCCCAGCCGATCTCGGGCGCTTCGACCACGCCGAAGACCAGCAGCAGCGAACCGGCGGCGCCGGTGATGGCGCCCGGGAAGTCGTACCCGCGGCCGCCTTCGGCGCGGTAGGACGGGATCAGCTTCCAGGCGGCGGCGAACGCGACCAGGGCGATCGGCGCGGGCAGCAGGAACGTCCAGCGCCAGCCGACCTCGGTCAGCAGGCCGGAGAAGACGAGGCCGGCGGAGTACCCGCTCGCGCCGAACACGGCGAAGATGCTGATCGCCTTGTTGCGGGCCGGGCCTTCCTGGAACGTCGTGGTGATGATGGACAGCGCGGCCGGCGCCGTGAACGCAGCGGCCAAGCCCTTGATGAAGCGGCTCGCGATGAGCAGCGCGCCGTCGTCGACGAGCCCGCCGAGCAGCGAAGCCAGCGCGAAGACGGCGACGGCCACGAGGAACACGCGACGCCGGCCGAGCAGGTCGGCGGTGCGGCCGCCGAGCAGCAGCAGGCCGCCGTAGCCGAGGACGTACCCGCTGACGACCCATTGCAGTGCGTTGGTGGACAGGCCGAGGTCGGCCTGGATGGCGGGCAGGGCCACGCCGACCATCGACACGTCGAGCGCGTCGAGGCCGATGACGATCGAAACCGTGAGCAGGACACCCCAGAGGCGCGCGTCCCACCGGGTGGAGGTGGTGGACAGGTACGCGGAAGAACTCATGACGGCGACACTACATGCACACGCATCTAATGTCTAAGCATTTAATGCGTTTGCATCTGATGTCCGTGCATGCTAGGTTGGTCGCCGTGAGCGACGTCGCTGAGCAAGGCCTGGTTCAGGAGTGGCACTCGCTGCTGGCGCGCTACTCGGCCGTGTTCAGCACGCTCGAGTGCCGGCTGCAGGAGCGCCACGGAATCGGCGCGAACGAGTTCGAGGCCCTGGAGCGGGTCGCCACCGGCGACTCGAAGTGCCGCTCGGCCGACCTCACCGAGGCCATCCACCTCAGCCAGAGCGCGACGTCCCGCCTGGTCGCCCGTCTGGAGAAGGAGGGCCTGGTCCAGCGAGCACTGTGCGAGGTGGACCGCCGCGGCATCTTCGTCACCCTCACCGACGCCGGCCGGGAGCGTTACCTCGCGGCGAAGCAAACGCACCGCGAAGTGCTGAACGAGACGCTGCGCTAGCCCACCGGGCCTTCGATGGCCTTGACCCGCACCTGCTGCTGAGCGCCTCCGGCATTCGACACGGTCAAAGTCAGCTGGTCACCCGGGTGGTGGGTGTCCATCACGTTGGTCAACGTCGTCGCCGAGGTGACCGGCGTGCCGTCGATTGCCGTGATCACGTCGCCCGCTGCCAGGCCTCCCTGCTGGGCCGGGCCGCTCGGGACCACCTGGCGGACCTGGGCGCCCTGGCCCTGGGCGTCCGCGACCGAGACGCCGATGAACGCCGTCTTGCCGATGTGGATCTTGTCCGTTGCCGTGCCCGCGATGATCTTGTGGGCGATGTCCACGGCCTGGTTGATCGGGATCGCGAAGCCCTGGCCGCCCGCGCCGCTGCGTCGGCCGTTCAGCTGGTAGCCCGTTGACGCCGCGGTGTCGACGCCGATGACCTGCGCGTCCGCGTTCACCAGCGGGCCGCCGGAGTCGCCCGACTCGATGTTCGCCTTGACCTGGATCAGGCCGGTGAGCTGCTCGGACGCGCCGCTGGACTCGTCGGACGCCGTGATCGACTGGTCCAGTGCGGCCACCGTGCCCGGGGCGGGGACCGGGTCGCCGCCGCGGCCGCCGGCGTTGCCGAGGCCGAGGATCTGGTCGCCGACGCGGACGGCCGAGGAGTCGCCGATCGTCGCCGTCGGCAGGCCGGAGGCGTCCTCGAGCTGGATGACCGCGATGTCCTCGCTGCGGTCGTAGCCCACAACTTCCGCTTTGTAGGTGTCCCCGGTGCCGATGCTGGTGACCTTGATGCTCGTCGCGCCCGCGACGACGTGGTTGTTGGTGAGCACCTCGCCGTCGGCGGTCAGCACGATGCCGGTGCCCGCCGCGGCCGCGCCCTGCAGGCCCAGCTCGGTGTTGATGTTGACGATCGCCGGGTTGACCTTGGCCGCCACGGCTTCGGCGTCGAGCACCTTCGCGGAGCTGGGCTGCCCGGAGAAGCCGAAGTTCTGGTTGCCAGCGGCGCTCTGGCCGTTCGACGCGGAGATGAAGTGGCCGATCCCGAGCCCGGCGACGACCGCGAGCGCGACGGCGACCACCGCGACGGTCAGCGCCCGAAGGGGATGGCGCTTGCGCGGCGGCGGCGGGACCGGCGGCGGGTAGCCGTACATCGGCTGCGTGTACTGCGGCGGGTACGGCCGGCCCCACTGGTCACGAGCCTGGCCGTACTGGTGCTCGTACGGCTGCTGCCCGTAGGACGGCTGCTGCCCATAGGGCTGCTGGTAGTAGCCGTACGGGTACTCGCCGCCGCCGTGGCGCCCTCGGTCGTACTCGCTCATGCACAGCTCCAGCCCTCGACAAGCCTCCGGCCGTTCCAGGAAACGCCCCATTCCTGAGAATTTCCTGGCGCGCTTCCATGGACTTGCTGTGGAAGTACCCGTGCCGGATCCCGAGACGAGCCGACGTGACCGACGTTACCCTCGAGGGGTGAAGCGCGCTGCCGTGTTCATGACCGCCGCGGTGCTCGCCGGCTGCGGCACCGAGGTGCCGCCGGGTGAGCCGCACCAGCTCCTGTTCGAGGTCTCCGGCACGGCGACCGTCAGCACCCTGACCTGCACGGTCGACGGCAAGGAGTCGACCGAGAACAACGTCGGGCTGCCGTGGCGACGCGTCTTCGAGTTCCCGCCCGGGACCGGGAAGCACGAGTACCGCGTCGTCCTGAAGTACGCGGACGGCTCGGTGAACGCGACGGCCAAGCTCGACGGCAAGCTGCAGAGCAGCAGCGCCGGCGCCGGCGACGGCCCGTCGACCCAGTCGCTGACCGGCGACTTCAGCGACTGACCAGCGCGACCTCCCGAACGGCGGCCGTCAGCTCGTCCGCGCGCTCCCGCACCGCGGCCACCTCGGGTGGGGCCGCCGCGCCGGAGTGGATCTCGATGCTCACCCCGGCCGTCGTCGCCGCGGCCCTCGCCGCCGCCACCGCCGCCGCGAGGTCGGTCGCCACCCAGGGGTCCGGGGGCACCCGGCCGGCCAGGTCGAGCACCGCCGCGGCGGCGGTGATCACCGCCGCCGCCGGTTCGCACGCGCGCCGGCGGGCTTCGGCCAGCGCGGACTCCCGAGCCGCGCCCGGCGGCATCCGCCGCGCGCGGGTCAGGACGGTCGCCGCGTGGGCCTCCTTCTCCGCCAGACGCAGCGCGTGCATGCTCAAGTCGCCGGCCTCGTGGGCGCCGGAGATCCGGCCGAGGAGGGCCGCGGCCTGGGCGACGTGCAACGCCGCCGTCGCGCCACCACCCGGGGACGCGTCCGAGGCGAGAGCCCTGAGGTAGTCGGTCATGATCTGGTCACGCATGATTCACCGCCGGATCCGTTCCATGCCGGGGTCGACCAGTGGCTCGGCGGCCACGGTGGCCGCGACCCGGCGCCCGAAGTACTCGATCTCCACGCCGCTGCCGACGTCCGCGGCCGCCGGGAGCCAGGCGTACGCGATCGGCCGGCCGATCGTGTAGCCGTACGCCGCGCTCGTGACGTAGCCCGCGGGCACCCCGTCGACGAACACCGGTTCCTTGCCCAGGACGACCGTGCGGCCGTCGTCGATCGTGAGGCACCGCAGGCGCCGTGAGGCCGTCTCTTCGCTCCGGCCCTCGATCGCCGCGCGACCGAGGAAGTCCCCCTTCGCCGGCCGGACCGCGAACCCGACCCCGGCTTCGTACGGGTCGTGCTCGGTCGTCATGTCGGTGCCCCACAGCCGGTAGCCCTTCTCCAGCCGCAGGCTGTTGAACGCCGCCCGCCCGGCCGCGATGACGCCGAGTGGCTGCCCGGCGGCCCACAGCGCGTCCCACAGCCGGAGGCCGTTGTCCGCGCTCGTGTAGATCTCCCAGCCGAGTTCGCCCACATAGGACAGTCGCATCGCGACCACCGGCACGCCGGCGATCCGCGCCCGCTTCGCGCGGAAGTACTTCAGGGCGGTGTGGGAGAAGTCCTCGCGGCTCAGCGGCTGCACGAGGTCCCGCGCCAGCGGTCCCCAGACGCCGACGCAGCACGTCCCACCGGTGACGTCCCGGACCTGAACCCCGGCCGGCGCGTGCTTGACGAGGTGGTCGACGTCGATGTTCCCGTTGATCCCGGCCTGGAACAGCTCCGGGCCGAGCCGCGCCACGGTGACGTCGCTGCGCACGCCGCCGGCGTTGTCGAGCATCAGTGTGTAGGTCACCGAACCGACCGACTTGTCGAGCTGGTTGGTCGTCAAGGACTGGAGGAACTCCAGCGATCCCGGCCCGCTGATCTCGACGCGCTTCAACGGCGTCATGTCGTACATCGCGACGCCGTTGCGGGTCTGCCACGCCTCGGCGGCCGCGATCGGCGAGTGGAACTGCGCCGACCACGCGTCCCGCGCCGGTGGCAGGGCGTCGTGCGGGAGCTTCTTCAGCAGCGGCGCGTTGGCCTCGAACCAGTGCGGCCGCTCCCAGCCGCCCGCCTCCAGGAACACCGCGCCCAGTTCGCGTTGCCGCGCGTGGAACGGCGTCACCCGCAGATCGCGCGGGGAAAGCTTGGGCTGCAACGGGTGCAGGATGTCGTAGACCTCGACGAAGCTCTGCTGCGCGGTCTCATCCACATAGGACCGCGCGAGCTGGACCTCCTCGAAGCGGTGGACGTCGACCTCGTGCAGGTCCACTTCGGACTGCCCGTCGACCAGCACCTGGGCCACCGCCTTCGCGATGCCCGCGGAGTGCGTCACCCAGATCGCCTCGGCGAGCCAGAACCCGCGGACGTCGGCCGACTCGCCGACCAGCGACTGACCGTCCGGGGTGAACGAGAAGATCCCGTTGAAGCCCTCCTCGACCTTGGTCCGGCGCAACGCCGGGAGCAGCAGCTTGCTCTCCTCCCAGGACGGCGCGAAGTCGTCCTCGGTGAAGGGCAGCATCGACGGCATGGCCGTCTCGCTCACCGTGAGATCCAAAGTGGACTCGTCGGCCGGCATCGGCCGGTGCGCGTAGGAGCCGATGCCGATCCGGTCGACGTGCTCGCGGAAGTACAGGTCCTGGTCCTGGTGGCGCAGGATCGGCAGGCTCGCCTCGAGTTCCTCGGTGTTCTTCCCGACCAGCTCCGCGACCTGACCGGTCTTCACGTACTGGTGCGCGAGCGGCAGCAGCGGCACGTCCATGCCGGCCATCGCGCCGATCTCCCGGCCCCAGAACCCGGCGCACGACACGACGATGTCGGCCGCGAAGTCGCCCTGGTCGGTCCGGACACCGGTGACCCGCCCGGCTTCCTGCGAGACGTCGGTCACGCGCGTCGAGCCGACGAACCGGGCGCCCCGCGAACCCGCCCGCGCGATCAGCACCTCGACCGCCTTCGCCGCCCGCGCGAGGCCGTCGGTCGGGGTGTGCAGCGCGCCGAAGATCTTCGAGCCGTCGAGCATCGGCCAGCGGCGCACGCACTCCTCGGCGTCGATGAGCGAACCCGGCACGCCCCACGACTGCGCCCAGCCGTGCTTGCGCTTCAGGTCTTCCCAGCGCGCCGGGGTGGTCGCGACCTCCATGCCGCCGACCTGGGTGAAGCAGTCCAGGCCGAGGAACTTTTCGACGGTGTACTTCGCGAAGTCCGTCATCGCCTTGGACGCGTTGGTCTGGAACACCAGCCCGGGCGCGTGCGAGGTCGACCCGCCGGTGCGCGGCAGCGGGCCCTGGTCGAGCACGGTGACGTCGGTCCAGCCGCGGGCGGTCAGCTCGTCGGCGAGGTTGGCGCCGACGATGCCGGCGCCGATGATCACTACTCGCGGTGCGGTCATGGCGGACTCCTAACGAAACACGACAGTGCTGTTGCCGTTGAGCAGGACGCGGCGCTCGCAGTGCCAGCGGACCGCGCGGGAGAGGGCGAGGGCTTCGGCGTCACGGCCGACGGTCACGAGCTCGCGCGGCGAGTACGTGTGGTCGACGCGCTGCACCTCCTGCTCGATGATCGGGCCCTCGTCGAGGTCGGGCGTGACGTAGTGCGCGGTCGCGCCCACGTACTTGACGCCGCGGTCGTAGGCCTGGTGGTAGGGCTTGGCGCCCTTGAACCCGGGCAGGAACGAGTGGTGGATGTTGATCGCGCGGCCTTCGAGCTTCTGGCACAGCTCGTTGGACAGCACCTGCATGTACCGCGCGAGCACGACCAAGTCCGCTTCGTACTCGCCGACCAGGTCCAGGAGCCGTTGCTCCGCCTCGGGTTTGGTGTCCGGCGTGACCGGCACGTGCACGAACGGCACGCCGGCGGCCTCGGCCATCGGCCGCAGGTCCTCGTGGTTCGAGACGACCACCGCGATCTCCGCGCCGAGCCCACCCGCGCGCCAGCGGAAGAGCAGGTCGTTGAGGCAGTGCCCGAACTTCGAGACCAGCACCAGGATCCGCGGCGGCGTCCCGTCGGAGAAGCCGAACTCCATGCCGAAGTCCCCGGCCACCGGCGCGAACGCCCGCGTCAGATCATCCACTGTGGATTCCTCGGCGCAGGTGAACGACGTGCGCAGGAACAGCGAGCCGCGGACGTCGTCGTCGAACTGCTGGTGCTCGACGATGTCACAACCCTGCCCGACCAGGAACGTCGTGACGGCGTGGACGATGCCCGCACGCTCCGGGCACTTGAGCGTCAAGGTGAAGGTCATCGGACGTACTCCAGGCTCGCGTCGGCCAGCCACGCCTTGAAGTAGTCCGAAAAGGACTGCCGCACGAGGATGGTGTAACCCTCTTCCCGGACCATGAGCACGATTCCCGTGCGCGCGAACAACGTCTGCACGCACGTGCCCGGCGGAGATGCCTCCAGGTCGATCGAGCACCCGTGCGCCAGGACATCGGCCGCGTGCGAGCCGGTCAGCCGCACGACGTTCCGCTGCGCCGACACATCCACCACCGCCAAGACCGCACTTTCACGGGAAAGTGCGGCTTCCAGGTCGGCACTTTCACGTGAAAGTGCGGGGCCCAGGACGAGGTATTCGTCCGGGCCCATCCAGAGGATGTCGACGCCGTTGCCGCTGGTGTAGCGGCACGGGCCGGGCAGCTCGACGCCGAGCAGGGACTGCCCGTCGCGGAGGCGGACGGTGAGCTGGGTGCGGAACGGTTCGTCGACCGCGTCAACCGTCACGGCGGGCTCCTTCCTTGTCGAAGAGCACGGATTCGGTCACGGTCACCGGCACCACCTGGTCGCCGACCGGGACGTACAGCGTCTCCCCGATCCGCTCCCGGCCCGAGCGCACCAGCGCCAACGCGAAGGTGCGGCCCAAAGCGGCGCTGTCGTAGCTGGAGGTGACGTGGCCGAGCATCCGCACCGGCGGTTCACCGACGGTCTCGGACTCGATGATCTGCGAGCCTTCCGGCAGCAGCACCGACGGCTCGACCGGCAGCAACCCGACCAGGTGCTTGCGGTCGGGCCGGGTGTTCTCGGCGCGGGCGAAGGACCGCTTGCCGATGAAGTCGGCCTTCTTCTTCGACACCGCCCACGCCATCCCGAGGTCCTGCGGGGTGACGGTGCCGTCGGTGTCCTGGCCGATGATCGGGTAGCCCTTCTCGGCCCGCAGGACGTGCATGGTCTCGGTGCCGTACGGCGTCGCCCCCTCGTCCGCGATGGCCTGCCACAGCTCGGGCCCGTGCCACGACCGGACGTTGATCTCGTAGGCCAGCTCGCCGGAGAAGCTGATCCGGCACACGCGCGCCGGCAGGCCGGCCACTTCGGCGTCCTGCCAGGCCATGAACCCGAAAGCCTCGTTCGAAACGTCGAGGTCCGGCGCCAGGCGGCCGAGCACCTCCCGCGAACGCGGCCCGACCAGCGGGATCGTGGTCCAGTGCTCGGTGACCGACGTCGCGAAAACCCGCAGGTGCGGCCACTCCGTCTGGAGCCACTCCTCCATCCACTCGAGGACCATCGCCGCGTTGCCGGTCGTCGTGGTCACCAGGAAGCGGTTCTCGGCGACGCGGATGACCGTGCCGTCGTCGATCACCATGCCGTCGACACCGCACATCACGCCGTAGCGGATCCGGCCGACCTTGAGGGTGCTCATCATGTTCGTGTAGAGCATGTCGAGGAACCAGCCGGCGTCCGGGCCCTGGACGTCGATCTTGCCCAGCGTGGACCCGTCCATGAAGGCGACGTCGTTGCGCGCCGCCCGGCACTCGCGCAGCACGGCGTCGTGCATCGACTCCCCCGGCCGCGGGTAGTACCACGGCCGCTTCCACTGGCCGACGTTCTCGAACTCGGCGCCGTGCTCGACGTGCCACGGGTGGATCGTGGTGACGCGCACGGGATCGTGCAGCTCACCGCGGTTGCGCCCGGCCAGCGCCGCGAACGGGACCGGCGTGTAGGGCGGCCGGAACGTCGTCGGCCGGCGGTCGGCGAGGTCGGCGCTCAACGCCTCGGCGGTGATCCCCGCGGCGAGCATGCCGGAGGTCTTGCCCTGGTCGTGCGCGGTGCCGATGGTGGTGTAGCGCTTGACGTGCTCCAGCGAGCGCAGGCCGGCGCCGGTCGCGCGCAGGACGTCGGACACCGTGGCGTCGCGCTGCTGGTCCACGAACCGGGTGTCCACTTCGGACGCCGGCGCGGGCACCTGCCAGAGCACCTTCGTCGCCGGCAGGCCCTCCCCCGCGGCCGCACCGACGACGCTCACGTTCGGCAGGTCACCGGCCGGGACGTACGCACCGAGTTCCGAGGAGTACCGGAGGGTGCCGCGAGCTTGGCTGTAGAGGTGCACGGCCGGGTTCCAGCCGCCGGACACGAGCAGCAGGTCGCACGGCACCCGCTCCCCCTGAGTCTCGCCCAGTTTCGCGACGTGGGCGGCCGTGATGTGGGTGTCGCCGTCGGTGCCGATGACGCCGTAGCCCTCGCGGGCGTCGACGATCCGCACGATCTCCGCCCCGGCGCCGGCCAGGTCGGACGCGGCGTCGAGCGCGCTGTCGTTGGTGGTGAACACGACCACGCGCCGCCCGGCGAGCACGCCGTACCGGTTCAGGTAAGTCCGGGCCGCGGAAGCGAGCATGATGCCGGGACGGTCGTTGTCCGGGAAGACGATCGGCCGTTCGTGGGCGCCGGTGGCGACGACGATCCGCTTCGCGCGGATCCGCCAGACCCGCTGCCGCGATATCCGCTCGGGGGCCGCTTGCTCGCCCCGGCGTTCCAGTGCCAGCACGAAACCGTCGTCGTAGACGCCGAACGCCGTGGTGCGCGAGAGGAACCGGACTCCTTCGGGAGCTTCGCCGCCGGGCTGGTCGTCCACGAGCAGCACCCGGCCTTCCGCGGCGCGGGCGGCGGCGAGACCGGCGGGTCCGGCGCCGATCACCAGGACATCGCAGTGGGCGTGCTTCGCGTCGTACCGCGCCGGGTCTGGTTCGGCGGCCAGGCGGCCCTGACCACGCAGGCCGCGGGCTTCCAGACCGTCGTACAGCTCGACCGTGGTCGCCGACAGCATCGGCTCGGGGAACGGCTTTTCGATCTGCACCAAGGCGTTCGAGTCCTCGACGCCGGCGCCGACGATGCCACGCGGCCGGCCGTACTTGATGCTCGTCGCGACGTGGTGGATGCCGTTGGCCAGCAAGGCGGACGCCAGGGTGTCGCCGAGGTAGCCGGTCAGCTCGCGGCCGTCGAAGGTGAACTTGAGCGGGACGCCGGACAACCGCGTCATGAGATCACCGGCCTGGGCTCGTCGAGGCGGTAGACCGCCAGGAGGTCGTGGGTGCGGGTGTCGCGGACGGCGTTGAACCAGCGTCGGCAGCCCGCGGAGTGGGTCCAGCGCTCGGCGAACGGTCCGCTCGGGTTTTCGCGGAAGAAGACGAACTTCGCCCACTCTTCGTCCGACATCGCGGCCGGGTCGGCGGGGTAGGCGACGTGCGCTTGGCCACCGTAGTGGAACTCGGCTTCCTCGCGGGGCCCGCACCAGGGGCAGGGAATCAGTTGCATGTGGACACTCCTAGTGCGCGACGGCGGCGGCGCCGTGCTCGTCGACGAGGGCGCCGGTGGTGAACCGGTCGAGGGTGAACGGTTCGGCGTACTCGTGCGGCTTGCCCCGCGCGATGGTCGCCGCGAAGACGTCGCCGACTCCCGGCGTCGCCTTGAAGCCGCCGGTGCCCCAGCCGCAGTTGAGGAACAGGTTCTCGACCGGGGTGAGCCCGACGATCGGCGAGGCGTCCGGGCTGACGTCGACGATGCCCGCCCACGTCCGCAGCAGGTGCGCCCGCGCGAACACCGGGAACAGCTCGAGCGCGGCCGCCATCTGGTCCTCGATGATGTGGAACGAGCCGCGCTGGCCGTAGCCGTTGTAGCTGTCGATGCCCGCGCCCATCACCAGTTCGCCCTTGTGCGCCTGGGAAACGTAGACGTGCACGGCGTTCGACATGACGACCGTCGGGTGGATCGGTTCCAGCAGCTCGGACACCAGGGCCTGCAACGGGTGCGAGACGAGCGGCAGGTCCAGGCCGACCATGCGGGCCAGCACCGACGAGTGCCCGGCCGCGCACAACGCGACCTTGCCCGCGGCGATCCGGCCCCTGCTGGTGTTCACCGCGGAGACCCGGCCGGCCGTGGTCTCGATGCCGGTGACCTCGCAGTTCTGGATGAGGTCGACACCCAGCTCGTGCGCGGCCCGCGCGAAGCCCCACGCGACGTAGTCGTGCTTCGCGATGCCCGCGCGGGGCTGGTAGGTCGCGCCGAGCACCGGGTAACGCACGTCCGGCGCGGTGTTGACGATCGGGCAGATTTCCTTGACGCCGTCGGCGTCCACCCATTCGGCGTCGATGCCGTTGAGCTTGTTGGCCTCGACGCGGCGGACGCTGTCGCGGACGTCCTGCAGGCTGTGCGCCAGGTTCAGCACCCCGCGCTGGCTGAACAGGATCGGGTAGCCGAGGTCCTCTTCGAGCCCTTCCCACA
Organism: Amycolatopsis iheyensis; assembly: GCF_024703995.1. Lineage (GTDB taxonomy): Bacteria > Actinomycetota > Actinomycetes > Mycobacteriales > Pseudonocardiaceae > Amycolatopsis > Amycolatopsis iheyensis. The sequence goes on from NZ_JAMXQV010000012.1 coordinate 186,367, forward strand.
GCTTGAGGGAGTGCTCGTAGATGCCGGAGCTCTCGTCCCAGAGGTAGTTGGAGCGGATGATCGTGGTGTTGCGGGCCATGTTGCCGCCCGCGAGCCAGCCCTTCTCCAGCACGGCGACGTTGGTGATGCCGTGCACCTTGGCCAGGTAGTACGCGGTGGCGAGCCCATGCCCGCCGCCGCCCACGACGACGACGTCGTAGCTCTTGCGCGGTTCGGGGTTGTCCCAGAGGAAGTCCGGGTGTTCGGGCAGGTCGGTCATCGGGTCTCCTCCCCGGGGTACAGCGGGAACGCCTCGGCCAGCGCCGTGACGCGGGCTCGCAGCTTCCCTGCGTCGTAGCCGGGCCTCAACGCTTCGGCGATGACGTCGGCGGCCTCGCGGAACTCGGCGTCGCCGAACCCGCGGGTGGCCAGGGCCGGCGTGCCGATCCGCAGACCGGAGGTGACCATCGGCGGCCGCGGGTCGAACGGGACGGCGTTACGGTTCACGGTGATGCCGACCTCGTGCAGCCGGTCTTCGGCCTGCTTGCCGTCGAGTTCGGAGTTCCGCAGGTCGACGAGCACCAGGTGGACGTCGGTGCCGCCGGTCAGCACGTCGATCCCGCCGTCCAGGAGCCGCTCGGCCAGGAGCTTCGCGCCGCTGAGCGTCCGCTGCTGGCGTTCCACGAACTCGGGCTCGGCCGCCATCTTGAACGCGACGGCCTTGGCGGCGATGACGTGTTCGAGCGGGCCGCCCTGCTGACCGGGGAAGACCGCGGAGTTGACCTTCTTGGCCAGCGCCGGGTCGTTGGTGAGCACGACGCCGCCGCGCGGGCCGCCGAGGGTCTTGTGCGTGGTGGTCGTCGTGACGTGCGCGTGCGGCACCGGCGACGGGTGCAGCCCGGCGGCGACCAGGCCGGCGAAGTGGGCCATGTCGACCATCAGGTACGCGCCGACCTCGTCGGCGATCTCGCGGAAGCGGGCGAAGTCCAGCTGCCGCGGGTAGGCCGACCAGCCGGCGATGATCAGCTTGGGCCGGTGTTCCCGCGCGAGCCGGGCGACCTCGGCCATGTCGACGCGGAAGTCCTTTTCGGACACTTCGTAGGCGGCGACGTCGTAGAGCAGGCCGGAGAAGTTGATCCGCATGCCGTGCGTCAGGTGGCCGCCGTGGGCCAGCGAGAGGCCGAGGATCTTGTCGCCGGGCTTCAGGAGCGCGGCCATCGCGGCGGCGTTGGCCTGCGCGCCCGAGTGCGGCTGGACGTTGGCGAACCCGGCGCCGAACAGCGCCTTGACGCGGTCGATGGCCAGCTGCTCGAGGACGTCGACGTGCTCGCAGCCGCCGTAGTAGCGGCGGCCGGGGTAGCCCTCGGCGTACTTGTTGGTGAGCACCGACCCCTGCGCCTGGAGCACGGACAGCGGGGCGAAGTTCTCGGAGGCGATCATCTCCAGCGTCGACTGCTGCCGGTGCAGCTCGGCGCCGATCGCTTCGGCGACCGCCGGGTCGTAGTCGGCCAGAGTTCGGTTGAGCACCGGGTCGATCGTCGCGGTCATCGCGAAACCTTCCGTGGTCGACTTCTGATATATCAATCGTCGATGTAGGCTAAGCGGCGTGCACCCACAGGTCAATCCCCCATCCTTGGCGGAACAGGCGTACCGCTTCGTCCGCGACCGGCTCGTCATGCTCGACATCCCGCCGGGCGCGCCCATCAACGAGGACGAACTGGGCGCGACGCTCGGCATGGGCCGGACGCCGATCCGCGAGGCGCTGAAACGGCTGGAGTCCGAACGGCTGGTCGTCGCCTACCCGCGGCGCGGGACGTTCGCCACCGACGTCCACATCTCCGACCTCGCGCACATCTCCGAGGTGCGGCGGACGCTGGAGCCGATGGCCACGGCCGCCGCGGCCGAGCGCGCGACCGCGGCCGACCGGGCCACGCTCACCGAGCTGCGCGCGCAGCTCGACGCCGGCGTGCCCACCGGCGACAACAACGAGCTGCTGCGCACCGACCTCGCCCTGCACCGGGCGATCTACGGCTGCGTGCACAACCCGTTCCTCGAGGACACGCTGATCCGGTACGACAACCTCGCGACCCGGATCTGGTGCGTGTTCGTGCCCCGGCTGTCGGGGATGGCCGGCCACGTCGACGAGCACGTCCCGCTCCTCACCGCGATCATCGAAGGCGATGCCGAGAAGGCGGCCGCGCTCACGCTCGAGCACGTCACCGGCTTCGAGGCCGCCATCCGGGCGTTGATCTAGCTGTTCAGCCGGGCGCGGACCCAGTCGTGGAACGCGCCGATGTGGTGCTCGCTGGGCACGAGCACCCCGCCGTTGACGTAGGAGCGCGAGTCCATCGCGAGCTGGCAGCGTTCGCAGGCCTCGAAGTCCTGCAGGTTGACGCGGTGGAACAGCTCGACCGACCGGGTGAGGTCCCGGCCGGACTCGACCACTTCGGGCAGGTACAGCCAGTCGCAGCGGACCAGCGTCCGGTCCGGGGCCAGCGGGAACATCCGGTGGAAGATCACGTGGTCCGGCACGAGGTTGACGAAGACGCCCGGCTTGACGGTGATGGCGTAGTACTTGCGGTCCTGCGCTTCGGAGACGCCGGGGAGGCGGTCGACCCCCTCGCTGCCGTCGATGGTGAAGCCCTTGACCTCGCCGCCGAACTGGGCGCCGTGGCCGACGTAGTACTGCGCGGCGTAGCCGTCGGCGAACTCCGGGAGAACCTCGGTGAGCTCCGGGTGGATCGTCGCGCAGTGGTAGCACTCCATGAAGTTCTCGATGATCTGCTTCCAGTTGGCCTTCACGTCGTACTCGATGCGCTTGCCGAGCGCGAGGCCGTCGAGGCCGTAGGCGTCGATCTCGGTCGGGCCGCCCAGCCGTTCGGTGACCGCGCCGACAACGGTCTCCTCGAACGACGGCGGCTCGTCGGCCAGGCAGACCCAGGCGTAGCCGAGCCATTCCCGCAGGTGGAGTTTCGTCAGCCCGAACTCGGTGCGGTCGACGTCGGGCATCCCGGTGAGGTTGGGGGCCGCGACGAGCTTGCCGTCGAGGCCGTAGGTCCAGGCGTGGTACGGGCACTGGAAGGCCCGCTTGACCGTGCCGCGTTCGGACGTGCAGAGCCGCGCGCCGCGGTGCCGGCAGACGTTGAGGAACGCGTTGAGCTTGCCATCGCGCCCCCGCGAGACCAGGACGCTCTCCTTGCCCACCTGCACGGTCTCGAACGCCCCCGGCCCGGCGAGGTCGGCGCTGCGCACGGCGCAGAACCAGTCGGCCTCGAAGATCTTCGCCTGCTCCAGCGCGAAGACCGCCGGATCGGTGTAGGCGGAACCCGGCAGCGTGGCGAGCAGGCTCGGCGGGAGATCGATAGCGGTCACCGGCGTGGTCCTCTCCGCGGATCAGTTCGGGAGTTGCGCATAACGCGTCTTGTTGCTCACTCCGGAACAGAGTGACTGCCACCCCGTAACGATGTCAACCCAAGTTTTTCAGCGCCCACCACAGGTTTCACCCACACGGCGTGCCTGAAGAGTCAACTCGCGTGATTGGAGGGTCGACACGCGTGATCAGAGGGTCGACACGGCCCAGGCAGCCCGCGCGCCGTGTCGACCCTTCAGTCACGCGTGTCGACTCCCCAATCACGCGTGTCGACCTTTCCGTCACATCGCGGGGCCGGTGATTGCGCGGTGGAAGAGGGTTTCGATCTCTTCGCGGGTCGGGCGGGGGTCGGCCAGGGCCGCTTGCATCAGGAGGCCGCAGAAGAGGCCGGCCAGCAGGCGGCCGGTCAGCGGGTCGGTTCGGGAGCCGAAGAACGCGATGAGCGCTTCGTCCCAGGCCGCGCTCGCCGCGCGGAGCCGGGGACGATGCAGAGCCGCGACGTACAGGTCGTACTCGACCACCGTGTCGCGGTACTGCTCGTTGATGTAGCCCATCACCAGGTCGGCGAGCGCCGCGGCGAAGTCGGCGTCCGGCGGGAGGGCCGACTCCCACTCCTTCAGCGCGTGGACGTTCTTCTCCGCCGCCTCGTGCAACGCGACTTCGAGCAGGTCGTCCAGCGTCGCGAAGTGGTAGGTCGTCGACCCCAGCGGGACGCCGGCCGCGGCCGCCACCGACCGGTGCGTGAGCCCGTCGATCCCGCGTTGCGCGACGACCTCGATCGCCGCCTTCGCGATCCGCGCGCGCCGGTCGGGGTCGTTCGGGCCGCGCCGCCGGGCGCCGGGTTCGCTCTTCGCCATCGAGCCCCCTTGTGGACATCTGTACACACTTCGCGTACAAATGTACGCACTCTTGACGCGAACCGGCCACCACCGATCCGGAAGGAGCCGGAGTGAAGGACCTCCACATCGACGGCATCTGGCTGGACGCGTCCACCGGGACGCGTTCCGACGTGCTGAACCCCGCGAGCGGCGAGGTCATCGTGACCGTCGCCGAGGCGGGCCGCGCGGAGGTGGACGCCGCCGTCAGAGCCGCCCGGAGGGCCTTCGACGAGGGCCCGTGGCGGCAGACGACCGCCACCGAACGCGGCACGCTGCTCCGCCGCACCGCCGACCTCCTGGTCCGCGACCGCGAAGACCTCGCCCGCACCGAGAGCCTCGACACCGGCAAGACCCTCGGCGAGGGCCGCATCGACATCGACGACGTCACCAACGTCTTCCGCTACTACGCCGACCTCGCCGGCAAGGACGCCGGCCGCCTGGTCGACGCGGGCAGCGCGAGCGTCGTCAGCCGGATCACGTACGAGCCGGTCGGCGTCTGCGCGCTGATCGCGCCGTGGAACTACCCGCTGCTCCAGATGTCCTGGAAGGTCGCGCCCGCCCTGGCCGCGGGCAACACCGTCGTGCTGAAACCGAGCGAGGTCACGCCGCTGACCACGATCAAGCTGGTCGCCCTGCTCGAAGAAGCCGGCGCGCCGGCCGGCGTGGTGAACCTGCTGCTCGGCGACGGCCGGGTCGGCGCGGCGATGGTCGAGCACCCGGGTGTCGACCTGGTCTCCTTCACCGGCGGTTACGCGACCGGGGAGAAAATCATGGCGGCCGCCGCGAAGGGCGTCCGGCGTGTGGCGCTGGAGCTCGGCGGCAAGAACCCGAACGTGGTCTTCGCCGACGCCGACTACGACACCGCGCTCGACTACGCGCTGCTGGCCGCGTTCGTCCATTCGGGACAGGTCTGCTCGGCGGGCGCGCGCTTGATCGTCCAGGATGAGATCCATGACCGGTTCGTGGCGGACCTCGCCGCGCGCGCCGACCGGATCCGGGTCGGCGACGGCCTCGACCCCGCGACCGAGACGGGCCCGCTCGTCTCGGCGCAGCACCGCGCCAAGGTCGAGGGCTACATCCGAGGCGCGATCGAAGCCGGCGCGACGCTCCGGGCGGGCGGCAAGCGTCCCGAGGGCGCGCGGTACGAAAACGGCTTCTTCCTGCGCCCGACCGTGTTCTCCGACTGCACCAGGGACATGGCGATCGTCCGGGAAGAGGTCTTCGGCCCGGTCGTCACCGTGGAACGCTTCACCGAAGAGGCCGACGCGATCGCGCTGGCCAACGACACCGAGTACGGGCTCGCCGGAGCCGTGTGGACGTCGGACGCGTCCCGCGCCCAGCGGGTCGCCGGGGCCCTGCGCCACGGCACCGTGTGGATCAACGACTACCACCCCTATCTGCCGCAGGCGGAGTGGGGCGGGTTCGGGAAGTCCGGCATCGGCCGCGAGCTCGGACCGTCCGGGCTGGCGGAGTACCAGGAGCACAAGCACGTCTACCAGAACATCGATCCGGTTCCGCAGCACTGGTTCAAGGGCTGATCCCCCTCCCCACCACGTGAGGACGTTGCCATGACCACGCAAGAAAAGCCGGCGGGCGGGGGGCCTGCCCCGGACGACAGCTCCGACCTCGAGAAGTTCGGCTACCGCCAGGAGCTCGAACGCTCGTTGGGCTCCTTCTCCAGCTTCGCCGCGGGTTTCTCCTACATCTCGATCATGACCGGCGTGTTCCAGCTGTTCTTCTTCGGCTTCGCCTCGGGCGGGCCGGCGTTCATCTGGACCTGGCCACTCGTGTTTCTGGGCCAGCTCGCCGTCGCGCTGTGCTTCGCCGAGCTCGCCGGCCAGTTCCCGCTCGCCGGGTCCGTTTACCAGTGGGCGAAACAGATCGCGAAACCGGCGACGTCGTGGCTGGCCGGCTGGATCATGATCATCGGCGCCATCGTGACGGCCGGCGCCGTCGCGGTCGCCTACCAGATCATCCTGCCGCAGGTCTCGACCGCGTTCCAGATCGTCGGCAGCGACTCCGACGCCGGCCTGACGTCGACCCCGGGCGGGGCGCAGAACGCCATCATCCTGGCCTTGGTGCTCGTCGTGTTCGCCACGATCGTGAACGTCATCGGCGTCAAGCTGATGGCGAAGATCAACAACTTCGGCGTCGCGGTGGAACTGTCCGCGGTCATCCTGCTGATCATCGCGCTGGCCATCCACATCAAGCGTGGTCCGCAGGTCGTCTTCGAAACGCACGCCACGGGTGACGGTCACTCACTCGGGTATCTCGGGGCGTTCCTGGTGGCGTCGCTGATGAGCGCGTACGTCTTCTACGGCTTCGACACCGCGGGCTCGCTCGCCGAAGAAACCACCCAGCCGCGCAAGCACGCGCCGCGCGCGATCCTGCGGGCGCTCACCGCGTCGTTCATCGTCGGCGGCCTGGTGATGCTGGTCGGCATGATGGCGGTCGGCAACATCAACGCCGAAGAGCTGACCACGTCCGGCATGCCGTACCTGCTGAAGAGCACTCTCGGCGAAGGGCTCGGGGACGCGTTCCTGATCTGCTCGGCGATCGCGATCACCGTCTGCTGCCTCGCCGTGCAGACCGCGGCGATCCGGATGGCGTGGGCGATGGCCCGCGACGGCCGGCTGCCGTTCAGCAAGGCGATGGCGAAGGTGTCGCCGCGCTCGAAGACGCCGATCCTGCCCGCGCTGCTCACCGGCGGCCTCACCGTCGTGGTGCTGCTGATCAACCTCGGCAACCAGCGGGCGTTCTTCATCCTGACCTCGACCGCGATCATCCTGTTCTACATCCCCTACCTGATGGTCACCGGCCCGATGCTGCTGCGCCGCCTGCGTGGGCAGTGGCCGCGCCCGGAGCACGGGCCGTACTTCAAGCTCGGCCGCTGGGGCACGTTCGTGAACGCGGTCGCGGTGCTCTACGGCGCCGGGATGACGATCAACCTGATCTGGCCGCGCGCCGAGGTCTACGGCGACGACCACTGGTACTTCCAGTGGGGCGCGGTGATCGTCACCGGGCTGATCATCGTCGTCGGTGCGATCATGCTCTACATCCGGCGCGGCACCTGGGGTTCGTCGCACACGAGCCCCGAGCACATGCCCGACACCGCCCCGGATTCGCTACCCGGCTGAGGAGGCCCCATGAGTTCCGATACCTACGACTTCGTCATCGTCGGCGGTGGCTCGGCGGGCTGCGCGCTGGCGAACCGGCTGTCCGCGGACCCGTCGAACAAGGTCCTCGTCCTGGAAGCGGGGCGGTCGGACTACAAGTGGGACGTCTTCATCCACATGCCGGCCGCGCTGACCTTCCCGATCGGGTCGAAGTTCTACGACTGGGGCTACCGCAGCGAGCCCGAGCCGCACATGAACCGGCGCCGCATCTACCACGCGCGCGGCAAGGTGCTCGGCGGGTCGTCCAGCATCAACGGGATGATCTTCCAGCGCGGCAACCCGATGGACTACGAGCGCTGGGCCGGCGACGCCGGGATGTCCACTTGGGACTACGCGCACTGCCTGCCGTACTTCAACCGCATGGAGAACTGCCTGGCCGATGCTCCCGACGGCCAGTGGCGCGGACACGACGGACCGCTCGAACTCGAACGCGGCCCGGCGACCAACCCGCTCTTCGGCGCCTTCTTCGACGCCGCCGAGCAGGCGGGTTACCCGCGCACCGACGACGTCAACGGCTACCGCCAGGAAGGCTTCGCGGCCTTCGACCGCAACGTCCGGAAAGGACGGCGGCTGTCCGCGGCGGGCGCGTACCTGCACCCGGTGGAGAACCGGCCCAACCTCACGGTGAAGACGCACGCCTTCGTGTCGCAGATCCTCTTCGACGGCACCCGCGCGATCGGCGTCGAGTACGCCGAGGGCCGGGGCGTGCCGGGTGAGGTGTACGGCAAGGAGATCATCCTCTGCGGTGGGGCGATCAACAGCCCGCAGCTGCTGCAGCTCTCCGGCGTCGGCAACGCGGCCGATCTGGAGAAGCTCGGCATCGACGTCGTGAAGGACCTGCCGGGTGTCGGCGAGAACCTGCAGGACCACCTGGAGGTGTACATCCAGTACGCCTGCAAGCAGCCGGTGTCGATGCAGCCGTCGCTGGCGAAGTGGAAGCGGCCCTACATCGGCGCGCAGTGGCTGTTCCTGCGGAACGGCCCGGCCGCCACCAACCACTTCGAGGGCGGCGGGTTCGTCCGGTCCAACGACGAGGTGAAGTACCCGAACCTGATGTTCCACTTCCTGCCGGTGGCGATCCGCTACGACGGGTCGGCGCCCACGGAAGGCCACGGCTACCAGGTGCACGTCGGCCCGATGTACGCCGACACCCGTGGCTCGGTGAAGCTCACCTCCACCGACCCGCGGCAGCACCCGGCCATCAAGTTCAACTACCTCTCGACCGAGAACGACCGCAAGGAATGGGTCGAGGCCGTGCGGGTGGCCCGGAAGATCCTCAACCAGTCCGCGATGGACCAGTACAACGGCGGGGAGATCTCGCCGGGGCCGTCGGTCGAGACGGACGAGGAGATCCTCGACTGGGTCGCCAAGGACGCCGAGACCGCGCTGCACCCGTCGTGCACCGCGAAGATGGGCGTGGACGAGAAGTCCGTCGTCGACCCGCAGACCATGCGGGTGCACGGCACCGAGGGCCTGCGCGTCGTCGACGCTTCGGTCATGCCCTACATCCCCAACGGCAACATCTACGCGCCGGTGATGATGACGGCCGAGAAGGCCGCCGACCTCATCCTCGGCAACACCCCGCTGGCCCCGATCAAGACGCCGTTCTACCGGCACGGAGAGAACTAGCCCGGACGTCGCAGCGCCCGTACCGCCATCCTCGGTACGGGCCTTCGACGTGCCCGGATTACCCGTTACCCGGTAACGGAAACTACCGGGGCGTACCCCCTTGACGACGTCCTTCACGGCACTCAGACTTTGTTGCGGATCACAGTTGATGTTCCCCAATGCGCAACACTCGGAGGAGTCATGATTCGCGCATGCACCGTGGACGAGCTGCCCCCCGGGGAGTCCGTCCGGATCCCCGGGGCCCCCGCCATCGCGGTGTTCCACACCGAAGACGGCGAGCTGTACGCCATCGACGACACGTGCACCCACCAGGACGCCTCGCTGGCCGACGGCTGGCTCGAAGGCTGCTTCGTCGAGTGCCCGCTGCACGCCGCGCTGTTCGACCTGCGCACCGGTATGCCGAGCTGCCTGCCCGCGAAGGAACCGGTGCGCACGTACCCGGTCGTCGTCGACGAAGGGGTCGTCTACATCCAGGGCACGGCCCGGGAGGACGCCGCGTGAAGCGGATCGCGGTCGTCGGCGCGTCGCTCGCCGGGGTCCGCGCCGCGCAGGAGCTGCGCGCGCAGGGCTACGACGGCGGGATCGTGCTGATCGGCGAAGAGCGGCACCTGCCTTACGACCGGCCGCCGCTGTCCAAGGGTTTTCTGGCCGGGACCACTTCCCGGGCCTCGCTGGAGCTGCTCGACGCCGGCGACCTCGCGTCACTGGCGCTCGACTTCCGGCTCGGCGTGCGCGCGACGGCGCTGGAGCCGTCGGACCGCCGCGTCCGGTTGTCGGACGGCAGTTCGGTGCACGCCGACGGCGTCGTCATCGCCACCGGCGGCCGCGCCCGCACGCTCCCGGGGTTCGAAGGCGCCCACACGCTGCGGTCGATCGACGACGCGCTCGCCCTGCGCGAGGCCCTGGTCCCCGGGGCGCGCGTGGTCGTGGTCGGGGCCGGGTTCATCGGCGCCGAGGTGGCTTCGACGTGCCGCGCCCTGGGGCTCGAGGTGACCGTCTTGGAGGCATTGCCGGCGCCGCTCGCGCCGGTGCTCGGCCCCGAGCTGGCCGCGGTGTGCGCGCGGCTGCACGCCGACCACGGCACCGACCTGCGCTGCGGCGTGTCGGTGACGGGCATGGATCCCTCGGGCGTCCACCTGGCCGACGGCTCGATGGTCCCGGCCGACGTCGTCGTGACGGGCGTCGGGATGACCCCGGCGACCGACTGGCTGGCCGGCTCGGGGTTGAAGGTCGGCAACGGCGTCCACACCGACACCGGGCTGGTCACCGAGCTGCCGCAGGTGGTCGCGGTGGGCGATGTCGCGCGGTACGGCGGACGGCGGCACGAGCACTGGACGAACGCGTCCGAGCAGGCGCCGGTCGCGGTGGCGAACCTGCTCGCCGGGCAGACCGCACGCACGTACTCGCCGAGCGGGTACGTCTGGTCGGACCAGTATTCGGGCACTCTGCAGCTGGCCGGGCACCCGCGTCCGGACGACTCGCTCTCGGTGGTCGACGGCGAGCTGTCGGCCTCGTCGTTCGCGGCGGTCTGGGCGCGCGACGGCGAGACGGTGGGCGTGTTCGCGCTGAACAACGCGAAGCTGTTCAACCGCCTGCGCCGCCCGCTCCGGCGCCCGGCCGTCGTCTGAAAGTCTCAACCGAGGTTTCAAAGATACGCTTCAGCCACATGGAGCTGACTCTCGACGAGCTGCGGGCGCTGACCGGCTGGGCCGCCGACTGCGCCGCACGAGCCCTGCCGCTGATCCCGGGTGACCCGCGCCCGGCGGCGGCCATCTCGGCGGCGCGGGAGTTCGCTTCGGGGGGTCCACGCACGAAGGCCCTGCGCACGGCGGCCTGGGCCGCGTTGGCCGCGGCGGGGGCGGCCGAAGACCCGGCGGCTTCGGCGGCGGCCCGAGCCGCCGTCGGCGCGGCGGGCGCGGCCTACCTGCACCCGCTGGAGTCGCCACACCAGGTCAAGCACATCGTCGGTCCGTCCCAGCAGGCGGCGCTGGCGTGCGAACTCGCCGGCGGCGACGCCTCGGCCGAGATCGCCTGGGCGCTGGACCACGCCCCGCCGGAGGTCCGCGAGCTCCTGCGCCGCTTCCCACCGGGCAAGCCGGGCCGCACCCGCCTCGGCGAGCTGCACCGGCAGCTGGAGACCGCGCTGCGCGGCTGAGGTGCTCACGGACGCGCGGCCAGCACCGCCGCGAGACCTTCGCGCAGGTCCCGGACGAAGAACCCGGGCACCTCCAGCGACGGGAAGTGCCCACCGGCTTCGGGCGCGCGCCAGCGGACGATCTGCCGGTACCGCTCCCGCGCCCAGGGACGCGGGGTCTTCTCGATGTCGCGGGGGTACATGGTGACCGCCGCCGGGACGTCGACCCGCAGCTCGGGGTCGAGCGAGTTGTGGCTCTCGTGGTAGATGCGAGCCGCCGACGCGCCACTGCGCGTCAGCCAGTACAGCGTGACGTCGTCGAGCACGCGGTCCCGGGAAACCGTCTCGAACGGGCTGTCCCCGGTGTCCGTCCACTCGGCGAACTTGTCGAGGATCCAGGCGAGCAGCCCGACGGGTGAGTCGACGAGCGCGTAGCCGATGGTCTGCGGCCGGGTCGCCTGCTGCTTCGCGTACGCCGCGCGGTGCCGCCAGAAGTGGCGGGTTTCCTCGGTCCACCGGCGTTCCTCCGCCGTCAGCCCGTCGGTGGACAACCCGGGCGGGGCCTCCGCGAACGTCGTGTGGACGCCCAGCACGTGCGCCGGAAAGCGGCCGGCGAGGACCGTGGTGATGGTGCCGCCCCAGTCACCGCCGTGGGCGGTGAACTCCGCGTAGCCGAGCCGTCCCATCAGCTCCACCCAGGCGGCGGCGATCTTCTCGGTGCCCCACCCGGTGGTGGCCGGCTTGCCGCTGTAGCCGAAGCCCGGCAGCGAGGGGGCCACGACGTGGAACGCCGGCGCGGTCGCGTCCGCCGGATCGGCGAGCTCGTCGATGACGTCGACGAACTCGGCGACGCTGCCCGGCCAGCCGTGCGTCATGACCAGCGGGGTGGCGTCCGCCCGCGGGGACCGGCGGTGCAGGAAGTGGATGCCCAGCCCGTCGATGGTCGTGCGGAACTGGCCGATCTCCTCGAGCCGCGCTTCGAACCCGCGCCAGTCGTACCCGGTGCGCCAGTAGGCCACGACGTCGGCGAGGTCGGCGAGCGGGACGCCCTGGTCCCAGCGGCGGGCGCCGTGGACCGTCTCGGCTTCCGGCAGCCGCGCCGCGGCCAGCCGCGCGCGCAGGTCGTCGAGGTCGGCGTCGGGAGCGTGGGCTTCGAACGGGTGCACCTCGCGGGTCATGTCGGGCCTCCTGATCGTCGCGGAACCGGCTTTGCTGGTTCTGAACCGGCTGAGAAGGTTCTAACACGGACCGTCGGCCACGAGCAACCTGCTAAGCTGGTTCCGTGGCGGCCCGGTACCCCGACTTCCGGCTCGGCAGCGTGCTGGCGACGAGCTTCACGGCGACCCTGACCGAGCGGTGTGGTGACGCCCTGGAACGCATCCCCACGCCGCAGCGGCTCGTCGATTGGCTGGCCGTGAGCGGTCTCGCCGTCGAGTCCTGCACTCCCGCGCAGCTCGACCTCGCCCGCGAGCTGCGGGAAGCCATCCACGCCGCCGCGACCGCGACCGCGCGCGGGGAAGCGCTGCCCGCGGCCGCCGTCCAAGTCATCAACGAACGCAGCACGCGGGGCCGGGCCGCGCCGGTGCTCACGCCCGAGGGCGACCGGCGCTGGCAGCTCGGCTCGGCTTCCCGCGTGGAAGACGCCTTGAGCGTCATCGCCGCCGACGCGATCGGCATCGTCTCCGGCGAACGCGACGGGCGGATGGCCTTGTGCGGGTCGCCGACCTGCCAGGCCGCTTTCTTCGACACGAGCCAGAGCCGCACCCGCCGGTGGTGCGACATGGGCACGTGCGGGAACCGCGAGAAAAAAGCGCGCTACCTGGCCAACCAGCGCAAGAAGTCCGGCTAGAGCGAGAGCTCGTCGAGGTCCGATTCCAGGCGGGCCCGCCAGGTCCAGCGGCGCTCGGTCTTGTCGACGTCTTCACCGGCGGGCGGGCCCAGCGGCAACGCCGGGTCCACGATCCCGAACGTCACCCGGTACGCCAGCACCGAAGCCGCGGTGCGGATCCACGCGTCGCCCGACGCGCCCGCCGGTGGCGCGACGCCGAGCGCGTGGCCGAACCAGGTCGGGAGCAGGGCGTTCGAGCCCAGCGCGTCCGTGATGCGGGTGCGCAGCCGCACCTGCAGGTCGTGCCAGGCCCGCTCCGCCCGTTCCAGCTGCGGGACGATCCGCGCCTCGACCGCGTCCGCCTCGCGCAGCGCGAGCTTCGCCTGCTCCGCCGCCTCCTCCGCGGCCGGGATCTCTTCGTCCAGCAACGTCCGGCGCCGCGTCGACAACGCCCGCAACGACGACTCGGCGTCCCCGCGGCCGCGCGCCGCCCGATCGGTCGTGGCCAGCACACCGATCACGGCCAGCAGATCGCCGTCGCAGCGGGACAACGCCTCGCGGACCTCGGAAAGGCGCGCGATCTCCTGCTGGTGGCGGGCGCGCTGCTCCTTCGTGACGAGCTCCTTGTGCAGGTCGTCCCAGCGGGCGGCCTCCGCGGCCAGCGCCCGCGTCTCCGCGCCGACGTCGTCGAGGTTCACCTGCGGCACGCCGTCGGACACGCGCACCGCGCGCTCCAGGGCCTGCACCTGCTGCTGCAGCCGCTCCAGCTGCCGACCGAGCTGGTCGATCCGGCCCTCCTGGACCGGCTCCGGCCGGAGCTGCTCGGCGAACTCCTCGCGCAACGCGGCATCGCGGGCGTCGACGTCCTCGATCGCCGTGCGCAACCCGTCGACCGCCGCGAACAGCTCGTCGAGGTCCCGGCGGGTGGTGTCCGGGTACTCCTGGTACTCCTGGGTGAATTCGGGGTCGTCGCCGTAGGTCGCGTAGCCGTGGCTCATGGGATCCGGCTTTCCCGCCACAGCAGCCCGGCCGTGGCCGCGACGCCCAGCGCCGTCAGGATCGTGCACACGACCGCCCCCGGCCACGGAACCAGCGCCGCGACCAGCAGCACCGCCGTGACGCTGCCCGCCCACGCCGCCCGCGTCCGCTCGCGGATGACGTCGCCGACGCGACGGACCGGTCCGAAGCCGATCCACAGCCCCGCTGCGAACAGCGGAACGAGCGCGAGCAGCCACACCGGTTCGAGGACGTCGAACAGGACCAGCGCCGCGGCGACCAGCGGCACCAGCACCGGCGGGGCCGCGAAGTAGACGACCGCGCGCTGCGTCGCGGCGTGCCGGGACTCCAGCTCGGCGTTCGCGAGCCGGTGCTTCGCCTCGTCGAACGCCAGCTCGGCGTCGAGCAGCCGGTGGGCCGTCGCGACGAGCTCGTCCATCGCCTCGACGTCGGCGGGTGGGGTCGTCAGCCCGTCGCGCAGGTCCTGCTTGAGCCGGCCCACGCGGGTTTCCGCCTGGTCCCGGTCGTGCTGGGCTGGAGTCGTCACGCGAACACTTTAAGTGCCACGGCCGTCACCACCGGACAATGCGCGCGGTGAGTCGTTACAGGTCGCCCAGGGCCGTGACCGGCGACTCCACGCAGTCCGCGACGAACCGCAGGAAGCCACCCGCCGTGCCGCCGTCGCAGACGCGGTGGTCGAAGGCCAGTGTCAGCTCGCAGACCTTGCGCACACCCAGCGTCCCGTCGACCACCCACGGCCGGTCGATGATCCGGCCGATGCCGAGGATCGCGGCCTCGGGGTGGTTGATGATCGCGGCCGAGCCGTCGACGCCGAAGACGCCGTAGTTGTTGACGGTGAACGTGCCGCCGGTGAGGTCCGCGGGCGCGAGCTTGCCGTCGCGCGCGGTCTTCGCGCGGTCGCCGATCGCCGCCGACAGGTCCCGCGTCGACATGTCTCCGGCGTCGCGCACCACCGGCACGACGAGCCCGCGGTCGGTCTGCGCGGCGAACCCGAGGTGGATCTCGTCGAGCAGCACGATCTCGTCGCCCTCGACGCGCGAGTTCAGCTCCGGGTACTTCTTGAGCCCCGCGACGGCGAACCGCGCGATCAGCCCGAGCAGGCTGACCGGCCGGTCCGACCTGGCGTTCAGCGCCACGCGCGCGGCGACCAGCTCGGACGCGTCGACGTCCACCCAGACCGTGGCCTCGGGGATCTCCCGCCGGGACGTCGTGAGCTTGTCGGCGACGGCCTTGCGCACCCCGGTCAGCGGGATCCGCTTGCCGTTCGCGGCGGGCTTCTTCCGCAGCATCGCCTCGACGTCGGCGCGGCGGATGATGCCGTCCGCGCCGGTGGGGGTCACCTTCGTGAGGTCGATTCCGTTGTCCGAAGCCAGTTTCCGCACGAACGGCGAGATCACGCCCGGAGTCTTCGTTTTCGGGGCGGGGGTTTCGACGCGGCGGACCCGCTTGCGCCGGGTCGTCGGCGCGGTGCCGTACCCGATCAGGACGTTGCCGCTGCCGGCGGACGTCGTGACGCCCGGCTCGGCGAACCCGCCGACGCTCAGCAGCGGCGAGCCGACCGGCAGCAGCTGCCCCGGCTCGCCGTGCAGCGCGGACACCACGCCGGCGAAGGGCACCGGCACCTCGACCGACGCCTTCGCCGTCTCGACCTCGACGACCACCTGGTCGACCGCGACCGTGTCGCCGACGCCGACGTGCCAGTTCAGGATCGCCGCCTCGGTCAGGCCCTCGCCGAGGTCCGGCAGCAGGAAGTCAGGCACCGGCCACCGCCGGGGTGTCGTTCCACTGCAGGCGCGCGATGGTGTCGAGGATCCGGTCGACGTCGGGCAGCTGGTGGCGCTCGAGCTTCGGCGCCGGGTAGGGGATGTCGAGCCCGGTCACGCGCAGCACGGGCGCGTGCAGCTGGTGGAAGCACTGCTCGGTGACGCGCGCGACGACCTCGGCGCCGTAGCCGCCGAAGCCGGCTGCCTCGTGCACGACCACGGCCCGGCCGGTGCGACGCACGGACGCGGTCACGGTCTCGTCGTCGAACGGGCTCAACGAGCGCAGGTCCACGACCTCGACGTCCCAGCCCTCTTCCTTCGCCGCTTCGGCGGTCTCCATGGCGGTGGCGACCATCGGGCCGTACGCGATGAGCGTGACGTCCTTTCCGTGTCGTCGCACGACGGCCTGGTCCATGGCCGGGCCGGAGCGGGTGAAGCTCACCTCTTCGGCGGACCAGTAGCGGCACTTCGGCTCGAGGAAGACGACCGGGTCCGGCGAGTCGATGGCGTCGCGCAGCAGGTCGTAGGCGTCCTGCGCGGTGCCCGGCGTGACGACGCGCAGGCCCGGCGTGTGCGTGTAGTAGACCTCGCTGGAGTCGCAGTGGTGCTCGACGCCGCCGATGCCGCCGGCGTAGGGGATGCGGATGACCATCGGCAGCGAGAGCGCGCCGCGGGTGCGGTTGCGCAGCTTCGCCACGTGCGAGGTGATCTGCTCGAACGCCGGGTAGGCGAAGGCGTCGAACTGCATCTCGACGACCGGGCGGAAGCCGCCCATGGCCATCCCGACGGCGAACCCGACGATGCCGGACTCGGCCAGCGGCGTGTCGAAGCAGCGGTCCTCGCCGAAGTCGGCGGTGATGCCGTCGGTGACCCGGAAGACGCCGCCGAGCGTGCCGACGTCCTCGCCGAAGACCAGCACGCGGTCGTCGTCCTTGAGCGCGTCGCGCAGGGCCGCGTTGAGCGCCTGCGCCATCGTGGTCGTCATCAGGCCTCCAGCTCGGCTTCGAGGGCGGCCCGCTGACGTTCCAGCTGGCGGGTCGGCTCGGCGTAGACGTGGTCGAACAGGGACATCGGGTCCAGCTCGGCGTCGGCGTTGAGGGTGTCGCGGACGGACTGGGCGAACTCCTCGGCTTCTTGCTGGTACCGCTCGATGTCGTTTTTGGTCAGGTCGTCTTTCAGATAGGTCTCGAGCCGCTTGAGCGGGTCTGCTTCGCGCCACTTCGCGACTTCGCCGGCGTCGCGGTAGCGGGTGGCGTCGTCGGCGTTGGTGTGCGCGTCGATGCGGTAGGTGTGGGCCTCGACGAGCACCGGCCCCTGGCCTTCGCGGGCGTGCTTCACGGCGTCGTCGAGCACGGCGAGGACCGCGACGGCGTCGTTGCCGTCGACCTGCTCCGAGCGCATCCCGTAGCCGATCCCCTTGTAGGCCAGCGCGGGCGCGGCGCTCTGCTTCTCGAAGGGGACGGAGATGGCGTAGCGGTTGTTCTGCACGAAGAACACGACGGGCGCTTTGAAGACGGCCGCGAAGTTGAGCGCCTCGTGGAAGTCGCCTTCGCTGGTGGCGCCGTCCCCGATGAGCGCGAGCGCGACGGCGTCCTCACCGCGTCGCTGCATCGCGTGCGCGAGCCCGGCGGCGTGCAGCGTCTGCGTCGCGAGCGGAGTGCACTGGGGCGCGACGCGCGTCTCGGCGGGGTTGTAGCCGCAGTGCGCGTCGCCGCGAAGCAGCGTCAGGACTTCGCCGGGCTTCAGGCCACGCGCGATGAGGGCGACCGAGTCCCGGTAGGTCGGGAAGAGCCAGTCGTTCTCGGCGAGCGCGAGCGCGGCGGCGACCTGGCAGGCCTCCTGGCCGGCGCTGGACGGGTAGACGGCAAGGCGGCCCTGCTTGGTGAGCGCGGTCGCCTGGACGTCGAACCGGCGGCCCAGGACCATCAGCCGGTAAGCCTCCTCGAGCCGGTCACGGGCCGGCTCGGCGTACTCGCCGTGCTGGTCGACGCGCGTCCCGTCCTCGGCGACGAACCGCACCGGCGACGCGGACGGCAGCAAGGTCTCCATGGACACCACCTCTCGCAGACATATGATGCTGAAATGGTGGTTCTTGGCGGTCTTGTGTTCAAGGTCTCGGCGAAATGAGCGACAAACGGCCCCTGACGGGTGCTCCTGGTGACCAAACGTCTTCGACGACGTCGGCTGTCGGCGCCCCGCCGGGACGAACGGCCCCCGCCCTGGACGAGGTCGACCGGGCCATGCTCGCGGAGCTGTCGACGGACGGCCGCCTGGCGGTGCGCGCACTGGCGGAGAAGCTGCACATCTCGCGCACGAACGCGTACGCGCGGTTGGAGCGCCTGATGGCGGAGGGCGTGATCACGGGCTTCGGCGCCCGCATCGACCCGCGCCGCGCCGGCCTGGGCACGTCGGCGTACATCATGGTGACGGTGGAGCAGACATCGTGGCGCACGATGGCCACGGACCTGCACGAGATCCCGTACGTCGACCACGTGGCCCTGGTGGGCGGCGACTTCGACATCCTGCTGCTGGTGCGGACGCCGGACAACCAGACGCTGCGGGATGTGGTCCTGGAGCGCCTGCAGGCCCTCGAAGGCGTCCGGTCGACGCGGACGTGGCTGATCTTCGAGGAGCTGCCGGGCTCGGTGCTTTCCTGAGTTCAGGTCATCGCGACGGTGACCCGGCGCCGGCCCGTGTATGGCGAACGCCCGTGCAGCGCCAGCACGTTGTCCACGAACAGCACTTCACCGGCCCGCCACGGCCGGACGAGCTTGTTGCGCTCGGCGGCCGCCCGCACCTGGGCCAGGTCCGCGTCGGGGATCCGGGTGCCGTCGCCGTAGGTCACCCACTGCGGCAGGTCCTCCTCGACGCCGGCCAGGGCCAGCATCGCCTCGGCGGCTTCGGCCGGCAGGCTCGACGGGTGCCACTGCTCGGCCTGGTTGAACCACGCCGGCTCACCGGTTTCCGGGTGCCGCCGCACGCCCGGGCGGTTCTGCGCGACGCGCAAGCCGCCTTCGCGGGTCCAGCTCCACGTGGCCCGCGACGCCGCCAGGAACGACTCCACGACGGCGCGGTCGTCGCTCTCGAACGTCTCCTGCCACGACTTGCCGAAGCCGTGCCCGCCGTGCAGGAGCTGGTGGTAACGGACCCCCTTGTCCTCGAACCGGTGCCGCACCGCGGGTTCGAGGTCCGCGAGCAGCGCCCGGCCGTCGCACACCGGGGTGGCGCCGCCGGTCTCGGCGGCCAGCAGGCAGGCGAAGTAGAGCCGCCGCGGCGCCGCGGCAGCGTAGGAAAGCTCGTTGTGCAACGAGATCTCGAACTGCGCCGGGTACTCCGTCGAGGTGAAGACGCCGTCGGCCAGCGACTTCCGTGGCGTGTTGCCGCCGCGGTAGCTGTCCAGCGGCGCGCCGAACCCGCTCACCACCTCGTGCAGGTCCGCCGGCTCGGCGACGCCGAGCCCCCGCACGACGACCGCGCCGTCGCGCAGGCACGCCGCCTCGATCTCGGCGCGGCGGTCCGGGAGCTCCGCCCTCGTCGCGCTCAGCACGGTCAGCGTGGTCCCGCCGTGGCTCAGCTTTTCGTCAGTCATCTGGGGTTCCCTCCGGTTGTGCGGTGCCGAGCTCCGAAACCCGCCGGCCGGACCGGGTGGCCACGGCGGCGAGGACCGCGCGGAAGCGACCGGCCAGCCGGACGGCGTCGGAGTGGTCGTAGAGCTGGGTGCGGTAGGTCAGGGCGCCGGTCAACGGCCCCCCGTCGTCGGTCACGGCGAAGAAGGTGTCGCACTTGGCGCCACCGGTGTCCACGTCGAGCCAGGTGACCTCGAGCCCGGCCAGCGCCGGGTCCGGCACGGGTTCGTTGTGGACGGTCAGCATGACCTGGAACAGCGGGCGGTACGCGGGATCGCGCCGGACGTCCGCCGCCTCGACCACGCGGTCGAAGGACACGTGCGCGTGGTCCAGCGCGCCCATCGTGGCGGCCCGGACCCGGCCGACGAGCTCGGTCACGACCGGATCCCCCGAGTGGTCGGCCCGGATCGCGACGGTGTTGATGAAGCAGCCGACGACCGGCTCGGCCGCCGCGTCGTCGCGGCCGGCGACCGACGTCGCGACGACGACGTCGGTCTCGCCCGTCTCCTGGGAAAGCAGTACTTGCAGCGCGGTCATCAGCACGGTGTAGGTCGTGGTCCGGCACGACCGGGCCAGCGCCCGCACCGCCGCCGAAAGGTCCGCGCCCAGGTCGAACGGAATGGTCGCGCCGTCGTCCGTCAGCACGGCCGGACGGGGCCGGGCGGCCGGGAAGGTGGTGCGGTCGGGCGCCCCACGCAGCTCCTCTGCCCACCACGTCACGTCGGCCTCGGTCGGCGGCCGCTGGGGGACGTCCGCGTACTGCGGGGGCGCGGCGGCGGGCGCCGGGCCGAGTCCCCGGTGGAACGCGTAGAGCTCCCCCAGCTCGTCGAGCAGGATCCGGCGTGACCAGCCGTCCGCGGCGATGTGGTGCACGGTCATCGCCAAGACGTGGTCGGCGCGCCCGGTCCGCCCGATCGCCGCGCGGAACACGGGACCGGTGGCGAGCTCGAACGGCGCGCGGACCCGCGCCCGGACCCACGCGCCGGCCTCGTCCGGCGGCACCCGGGCCATCCCGACGGCGAACCCGCCGGCGTCGTCGGTCACCGCGTACGGCTCCCCGTCCCGGTCGGGGTAACGCGTACGCAGGATCCGGTGCCGGGCGGCCAGGTCGCGCACGGCCGCCCGCAGCGCCGTGGTGTCGAGCGGTCCGCGGATCCGCAGGACCAGCGGGATGTGGTACGACGGCGCGCCTTCGGAGAACAGCTCGAGGAACCACTGCCGGCGCTGGGCCGCCGACAGCTCCGCCGGGTCCGTGCGCGGCGGCGCGGCCGGCGGGAGCACGTCGGCGCCCGCCACGAGCTCGGCGAGCTCCCCCAGCACGGGCGAACCGAACACCGCGGTCGCCGGCAGGTCGATCCGCAGCTCCGCGCGCAGCCGGGCCATCAGCCGGGTGGCGGCGATGGAATCCCCGCCCAGCACGAAGAAGTCGTCGTGCGCGCCGGGTTCCGGCACGCGCAGCACCTCCGCCCAGATGCGCGCCACCGCGGCCCGGCTCACGAGCCCACCTTCACCAGGTCTTCCTCGCCGCGGACCTTCGGCAGCGGGGAGCGCAGCAGGAAGAAGATCGGCACGAGGACACCGACCGCGCCGACGAGGATCGTCGTGCGGAGCCCGATGACGTCGCCCGCGAACCCGGCCGCGAGCGCGCCGAAGGGCGCCAGGCCCAGGCCGAACGCGCGGAACGTCGCCGCCACCCGGCCCTGCATGTCGTCCGGCGTGATGGCCTGGCGGATCGTCGTGACGCTGATCCCGCCGAGCGGCATCGTGAAGCCGAACAGGACCTGGGCGGCGCCCAGCATCCCGACGGCCAGCCAAGGCGGCCCGCCGGCCAGCGGCACGAGCAGGTACGAGGTGTTGCCGCCGAGCGCGGCGATCACGCACATCCGGCCCAGCCCGATCTTCTTGATCAGCCGCGGCGCCAGGATGGAGCCGACGATCGCACCGGGCCCGGCGAGCGTCAGCACCACCGCGATCGTGCTCGCCGACAGGTGCAGCTCGCGGTAGGTGAAGACGAAGTACAGCGCCTGGATCCCGGGCACGAAGAACATGAAGAACGCGGTCGAGAGGAGCGTCGGGCGCAGGAGCGGCTCCGTCCACACGAGACGGAGCCCGGAGCGGATGGACCGCAGGACTCCCGGCTGCTTCTCGGTGTTCCGGCTCGGCGGCTCCTCGGGCTTGCGGATCAGCACCAGCAGGACCGCCGAAACCAGGAACGACACGACGTCCACGAGGACGACCGTCGCCGCCGAGAGCCAGCGCAGCAGGATCGCGGTCAGCCCCGGCCCGGCCACCTCGGCCGTGGACATGCTCAGCTGCAGCTTGCTGTTGCCCTCGGCGAGGTTGCGGCGGTCGACCAGGAACGGCAGGTAGGCCGCCCAGGCGACGTCGAAGATCACCGTCAGGAACCCGACCAGGAGCATGACCACGAACAGCCAGCCCATGCCGAGCTGACCGCCGAAGTAGGCGATGGGCACCGAAGCCAGCAGCAACGCCCGGCCCAGGTCGGAGCCGGCGAGCAGCGGACGGCGCCGGACCCGGTCCACCCACACCCCCACGAACAGGATCAGGATGTAGGGAGCCCGGCCCAGCGCCGTCAGCACCCCCATCTGGGCGGTCGTCGCGTGCAGGACGGCCACGGCCACCAAGGGCAGCGCGACCACCGTCACCTCCGACCCGATCAGCGACAGGCTTTGCCCCGCCCAGAGCTTCAAGAAGTCGGGCTGGCGCCACAGCGTCTTGGGCGCCCGGTCCTCCGGGCGCGGCGCGTCGAGCTCGGTCAGTTCACTGGACACCGTCGATCAGGCCCTTCAGGATCGCCGCGGCCCCACCGGCCTGCGGCTCGTCGGCAACATTCCCCCGGCTGCCCGGGATGGGCACCAGGCGCAGCTCGCCCCGCACGACTTCGCCCCAGCTGAAGTCGTCCTCGATCGGGAAGTCGTCGTCTTCGACCGGCTTCAGCAGCACCATGTCCCCGTCGTAGGGCTCGTGCCGGTAGCCGCCGAGCGCCATCGCGTTCGACCGGTAGACCCGCATGATCCGCCGGGCCTGGTCCAGATCGGTGACCGCGGGGTTGAGGTCGCCCCGCCGCCCGGCCCCCTCGACGACGGCCAGCAGCTGTTCGTCGGCGCTCAGCCCGGCGAGGCTCTCCCGGTCGATCTCGAAGGGCCCGTCCGCCAGCGCGTACATCATCAACGTCGTGTCGTCGTAGAGGTCGGGTGAGATCGGGTTGTCGGCGTGCGACCAGAAGGCGACGACGAGGGGGACCTCGGCGCCGGCCCGGCGCAGCCGGCGGGCGACTTCCAGTGAAAGGTTGCCGCCCACGCAGAACCCGCCCACGAAATACGGCCCTTCCGGACGGGCTTCGAGAATCCGCCGGGCGTAGTCGTCCGCCATCGCGTCGACGCTCGGGTGCGGTTCCTCCTGCGCGCCGAAGCCGCGGGCCGGGATGCCGTACACGGGCTGGTCTTCGCCGAGGTGCTTGGCGATCTTGTGGTAGCGGAAGACCTGGCCGCCCAGGCCGTGCACGAAGAACAGCGGCGGCTTCTTCCCGGTGGCCCGCAGCGGCACCACCGGCACCGACGGCGCGAGGAGCTCCGGGGCGCGGAGCACCGCCGCGAGCTGCTCGACGGTCGGGCCGGACAGCAGCGCGTCCATCGCGATGTCGCGGCCGAACTCCTGACGGATCCGCATGGTCAGCCGCAACGCGCTCAGCGAGTGCCCGCCCAGCGCGAAGAAGTCGTCCCGGACCCCCACTTCGGGCAGGTCGAGCGTCTCCTCCCACAACGCGACCAGCCGCCCCTCGATCAGGTCCCGCGGCGGCAGCCGGTCACCGCCGGGGGTGAGCGACGGCGCGGGCAGCGCGGCCCGGTCCACCTTTCCGCTGGGCAGGAACGGAAGCTCGTCGAGCACGACGTACGCGGTCGGCACGAGCGCCCGCGGCAGCCGGTCGGACAGGAACGCGCGCAGGACGGCCGCGGGCCGGGACAGCTCCCCGGTCCAGCGCAGGTACGCCACGAGCACGGGATCCCGGTCGCCCTCCTGGTGCGGGACGACGACCGCCTGCACCACGTCCGGGTGCTCCAGCAGCACGGCTTCGATCTCGCCCGGCTCGGTCCGCACGCCGCGGATCTTCAGCTGGCCGTCGGCGCGGCCGAGGAACTCCAGGACGCCGTCGGGCAGCCAGCGAACCAGGTCGCCGGTCCGGTACATGCGCTGCCCGGGCTCGGTGGCGAACGGGTCGGGGACGAACCGCTCCGCCGTCAGCCCCGGCCGGCCGAGGTAGCCGCGGGCGAGCTGCCGCCCGCTGACGTGGAGCTCACCCGGCGTGCCGACCGGCACCGGTTCGCCCCGCGCGTCGAGCACCCGGGCCCGGACGTTCGCACTCGGCGGCCCGATCGGCACGACGTCGCCGGGTTGCCCGGCGCGGGCGGCGAACTCGGTGACGCCGATGCCGGCCTCGGTCGGCCCGTAGAGGTTGTGCAGCCGAGCGTCCGACTGTGCGAGGAACGCTTCGGCGAGCGCGCGCGGCAACGCCTCGCCGACCGAAGCGATCTGCCGCAGCGACGGACAGCGGGCGAGCGTCCCGGCTTCGACCAGGGGCGCGAGCAGGCTGGGGACGAGGATCGCGGTCGTGATCCCGAAGTCCCGGCAGGCCTGTTCGAACGCCGCCGGGTCCACCACCGTCTCGGTGGGCACCATGACCGCGGCGCCGCCCGCCGCGAACGCCGTGATGAGCTCCGCCAGCGACGCGTCGACGCTCAACGGCGAACGCTGGGCCATCCGGGTGTCCGGGCCGAGCCCGAGGCTCGCCGCCGCCACCAGCGGGTGGTGCGCGGCCGCCTCGTCCGAGAGCATGACGCCCTTCGGCCGCCCGGTCGACCCGGAGGTGAACAGGACGAAGGCGAGCGACGCGGGCGAACGCGGGGCGGGTGCCGGGCTCAGGCCCGTGGCGACCTCCTCGACAGCGTCGACCAGGACGACCTGCTGCGCGCTCGCGAACCGGTCACGCAGCCGGGCGCGGGTCACCAGCAGGTCCGCGCCCGCGGCGGCCATCAGCTCGGCCAGCCGCGCGTCGGGATGGCCCAGGTCGAGCGGCAGCACCGCGCTGCCGGCCTGCAGCACGGCCAGCATCGCGATGACGGCTGACGCCGTCCGCGGCAGGCCGACGGCGACCACCGACTCACGGCCGGCGCCGGCCGCTTCGAGCCGGGCGGCGAGCGCGCCGGCCCGCCGCCAGAGCTCGGCGTAGGTCGTGGCGCCGTGCTCGTCGACGACGGCCACGGCGTCCGGCGTGGCCGCGGCCGCTCCGGCCACGAGCGCGTGCATCGCGGCCGGCCGGGTGAACGTGACCGCGGTGTCGTTCCACTCCTCGATCCGGGCCGGGTCGCCGGCGAGGAAGGGCTCGGCGGGCCGCGGGTCGCGGGCCGGGTCGGCGGCGATCTCCCCCAGCGCCGCGAGGTACCGGTCGAGCACCTCGGCGATCTGGGCCGCCGGGAACTGCGTGCGGTCGTGGGAAAGCATCATGACCAGCCCGCCGTGGTCGCGCGAGCGGGCGAACGCGGCGGCGAACGGGATGTCGGTGGTCTCGCGGTGGTCTCGCTCGACCAGCGTGACCGGGGCGTCGTCGTCGAGCGTGTCGTAGACGTGGAAGTCGCGGTAGTCGAAGCCGGTCTCGAACAGCGGCGAGCGTCCCGCGAGCCGCTGGATCTCGAACAACGGGAAGCGCCGGTGCGGCAGCAGGGCGACCTGTGCCGCGTGGACGTCGCGGATCAGCTCCGCCCAGCTGGGCCGGTCGAGGCGGACCCGCACCGGGACCATGTTGAGGAACAGCCCGAGCACCTGGTCGCCGGTGGCGGTTTCGGGCCGGCCGTGCGCGACGATCCCGGTCAGCACCTCGGTTTCCCCGCTCAGCAGGCCCAGCACGCGCACGTGCGCGGCGAGCAGCACCGCGCGCAGCGGCACCCGCAGCCGTTCGGCGACCTTCACGAGCCGCTCGGTGAGCTCCGGGTCGAGGTCGGCGGAGGCGTGTTCGCACACCGTCGGCCCGTCGCTCGGGTGCCCCGGCCACCGCGGCACCCGGGTCGCCGGGCTGCCGGTGACCACGTCGCGCCAGAACTCCGCGGTCTCGGCGGACTCGACCGCCGCCCGCTCGGCGGCGACGAAATCGGCGTAGCTGTCCTCGAGCGGCACCGCGGGCGACGTCCGGCCGCGCAGGCTGTCGTTGTACCGGCGCAAGACCTCCGTGACGAGGCTCGCCGCGCTCCAGCCGTCGAGGATCGCGTGGTGGAAACTGATGTTGAGGGTGAACCGGCCTTCGGGCAGCAGGTGCACCGCGACCCGCAGCAGCGGCGCGGCGGTGAGGTCGTAACCGCGGAACTGCTCGTCGGTGCGCCACTGCCGCAGGGCTTCGCCGGCTTCGGCGGCGCTCACCGCGGCGAGGTCGGTCACCTCGATGCGCAGCTCGACCCGGTCGTGCACGAGCTGGACCGGCTCCGAGAACCCGGTCAGGTCGAACGACGTGCGCAGCACCGGGTGCCGGGCGAGCACCGCGTCGACCGCGGCCTGCAGCGTCGCGTAGTCGAACGGGCCCGCCAGCGTCAAGGAAAAGACGTCGTGGAACATGGCCGTGCGGGCTTCCTTCAGGCCGTGGTAGAGCATGCCGGACTGCAGTGCGGCGAGCGGATAAGCGTCTTCGATCACGACGGGTCCTCCCGGTCGGTGGCCGACAACCGGGCCCGGTCGGCCGCGGTGAGCATGGCGAAGGCCGTGCGGGCCGGTCCGGCTCCGGACGGCGCCTGCCCGCCGCGCCCGGCGAGCAGCCGGCCGAGCGCGCGCGGGGTGGGGTGGGTGAAGAGCTCGGCGAGGGTGACCGCGTAGCCGGCCTCCCGCAGCCCGGACAGCACCTTGAGGCTCCGGATGGAATCCCCGCCCACAGCGAAGAAGTCGTCCTCGGCGCCGAGACCGGTGACGCCGAGCACGGTGGCCCAGACCGCGCCGATCACGGTTTCGGCGCCGGGCGCCAGCGGCGTGGCCGAGCCACCGGCCGGGACCGACGGCGACAGCGCGGTCAGCGCCGCCCGGTCGAGCTTCCCGTTGGCGGTGACCGGCATCCGGTCGAGCCGGACCCAGTGCCGGGGCACGCAGTGCTCGGGTAGCGACCGCCGCAGCCGGCCGGCCCAGTCGGCGTCCTCGCCGGTCCCGGGTTCCGGGACCACGTAGGCGACGAGCCGGCCGTCGCCGGCCAGCACCGCCGCGGCGCGGACGTCCGGCTCCGCCAGCAGCGCGGTTTCGATCTCCCCGAGCTCGATCCGGAACCCGTGGATCTTCACCTGGTGGTCGAGCCGGCCGAGGTACTCCACGGTCCCGTCCCGCCGCCACCGGGCGAGGTCGCCGGTGCGGTAGAGCCGCTCGCCCGCCGGGCCGTACGGGTCCGGGACGAACCGCTCGGCGGTCAGGCCCGGGCGGCCGAGGTACCCGCGGGCGAGCTGGACCCCGCCGAGGCACAGCTCGCCGGGCACCCCCACCGGCACCCGACGCAGCGCGGGGTCGACGATCTCCAGCCGCGTGTTGGCGACGGCCTTCCCGATCGGCACGCCGCCGTCACGCGCGAGCCCCCGGCACGACTGCCAGGTCACGTCGACCGCGGCTTCGGTGGGGCCGTACAGGTTGTGCAGCTCGGTCCCCGGCAGCGCCGCACACGCCCTGGCGACGAACTCGGCGGGCAGCGCCTCACCCGAGCAGAAGATCCGCCGCAGCCCCGGCAGGCGGGTGCCCAGGTCCGGCTCGTCGAGGAAGGCGTCCAGCATCGACGGCACGAAGTGCACCGTGGTGACGCGCTCGCGTTCGATCAGCCCGGCGAGGTAGCCCGAGTCGCGGTGACCGTCCGGACTCGCCACGACCAGGCTCGCCCCGGTCGCGAACGCCCAGAAGTACTCCCACACCGAGACGTCGAAGCTGAACGGCGTCTTCTGCAGGACCCGGTCCGCCGCGGTGAGCGGGAAGTACTCCTGCATCCACGCGAGCCGGTTCACCATCGCGCGGTGCGAGACGCCGACGCCCTTGGGCCGGCCGGTCGAACCCGACGTGTAGATCACGTAGGCGAGCGAGTCGGGCGGCACCGGCACCGGCTGTTCGAGTCCGGGCCCGGGCGCGACGTCGGCGTCGACCAGCAGCGGCCGGTCGAACCGCGCGGCAAGCGCGGTTTCGGTGACCACCGCGACCGGTTTCGCGTCGCCGAGCATGAACTCGAGCCGCTCGGCCGGGTAGCCCGGTTCCAGCGGCAGGTACGCGGCCCCCGCCGCGTGCACCGCGTGGATGGCCACGACCTGGTCGGCACCTCGCGGCAGGCAGACCCCGACCACCGTGTCCGGTGCGGCGCCGGCTCGGCGCAGCCGGGCGGCCAGCGTGCGCACCCGGGACACGAGTTCGCCGTAGGTCAGCCAGGTGCCTTCGCACCCGAGTGCCGGGGCATCGGGGGTCTCCGCCGCCCGGGCGAAGAACTGTTCCGAAAGCATCTGCCTGCCGAACGTCGTGCTCGTGCGGTTCCACTCGTCGATCGCTGTCTGTTCGGCCGTCGTCAGGAGCGGCAGTTCGGACACCCGCAGCCCGGGGTCGGCGATCGCGGCGGTCAGCAGCTCCCGCAGGTGTTCGCAAACGCGTTCGGCGCGCTCGAGGTCGAACAGGTCCGCCGCCGCGTCCAGGTCGCACCGGAGCCGGCCGTCGACCTCGGTGACGCCCAGGTTCAAGTCGAACTTCGCGACCTTGGTGTCCACTTGCAGGGCGGTGATCTCCAACCCAGCGGCCCGCCGTGGCGGTGGCGGCGTGTTCTGCAACGCCAGCATCACCTGGAAGAGCGGGTTCCGGCTGAGGTCGCGCTCGACGCCGAGCCGGTCGACGAGGGTCTCGAACGGCACGCCCCGGTGCTCGTAGCCCTCGAACGCGGTGGTCGTCGTGGCCCGGACGAGGTCGGCGAACGCGGGGTCTCCGGCGAGGTCGCCGCGCAGGACGACGGTGTTGAGGAACAGCCCGACGACCCCTTCGTGGCTCGGCGGCCGGATCGAAATCGGCGTGCCGACCGGGATGTCCGAGCGTCCGGTGTAGCGGGCCAGCAGCACCTGCCAGCCGGCCAGCAGCACGGTGAACAGCGTCGCGTTCTCCTTGCGCGCCAACCGGTGCAGGCCCGCGGTGAGGTCCGCGTCGAGCCAGCGGGTGACCCGGTGCCCGCGCAGGCTCGGCCGCGGCGGCCGGGGCCGGTCGGCCGGCAGTTCGAGGACCGCGGGCAGCCCGGCGAGCGCGTCCCGCCAGTGGGCCAGCCCTGCCTCGTCGACGCCGGCTGCCCGCTGCGCGGCCGCGAAGTCCGCGTACGACGCTGTGAGCGGCGCCCACGCCGGCGCTCGCCCGGCGCGGAGGTCCTCGTAAGCGCGGAAGAGGTCGGTCAGCAGGATCGACAGCCCCCAGCCGTCGAGCACGATGTGGTGCACGGTGAGCAGGAGGTGGTGCTCCCGCGGGCCGATCCGCACGATCCTGAGCCGGGCCAGCGGGCCCGTCGCCAGCGTGAACCGGCGACGGACCTCCTGCCGCGCGATCCGGGCGGCCTGCGCGCGCCGGTCGTCCTCGGACGCGCCGGCCGGCTCGTCGAACTCCACCGGCGCGGTGGCCGCGGGCAGCACGTGCTGCCAGGGTTCGCCGCCATCGTCCGGGAAGACCGTGCGCAGCGCCGGGTGCCGCTCGACGACCGCGGCGAACGCGGCCACCAGGGCGTCGCGATCGAGGTCGCCGACGAGCTCCCAGGCGGACAAGGTGTTGTAGCCCACGCCGTCCGGGTCGAGCCGGTCCAGGAACCACAGCCGCTGCTGGGTGTGGGACAGCGGCGGGCGCGCGCCGGTGGCCACCGGTGCGGGCGCCGGTTCGGCCGGCGTCGTGCGGACACGCCGTTCGAGCGCGGCCCGCTGGTCCGCGGTCAGCGAAGCCAGCCGCTCCAGCAACTCGGTCATCGGTCGTCCCCCTCCACATCGGCCAGGATCCGGTCACCGTCGGCACGGCCGCCCAGCTGCGCGGCGAGCACGAGCAGCGCGAGCTCGGCGACCGTGGGCTGGTCGAAGCACCAGCGCAGCGGCAGCGTGACGCCGTGACGGTGCCGGATCCGCTGGACGACCTGGGCCGCCATCAGCGAATGCCCGCCCACGGCGAAGAAGTCGTCCGCCGTCCCGATGTCGTCGGTCCCGGTCAGCTCGGCCCACAGGGCGCAGAGCTCGTGTTCGAGGTCGGTGGCCGGCGCCACGTACTCGTCGAGGTCGGCCGCCGGCACCAAGAGTTCCGCGGCGGGCCCCACGGCGGGGACGTCCGGGTCGGCGAACTCGGTGACGGCGCGCTCCGGCTCGGCAGCCACGGCTTCGAGCACCCGCCCGAGCCGGTCG
Organism: Amycolatopsis iheyensis; assembly: GCF_024703995.1. Classification (GTDB taxonomy): domain Bacteria; phylum Actinomycetota; class Actinomycetes; order Mycobacteriales; family Pseudonocardiaceae; genus Amycolatopsis; species Amycolatopsis iheyensis. The sequence continues at coordinate 216,182 of NZ_JAMXQV010000012.1, forward strand.
GCGAACCGCCGCACGGTCGCCTCGTCGAACAGGTCGGTGCGGTACTCGACCTCCGCCGCGCACCCCGCCGCCGTCTGCTGGAAGAGCACCGCGAGGTCGGCCGCGGCGGTCGCGGTGTCCACCGGCTCGGCCTGGAAGGTCACCTCGTCGAGTACGACCGGCTCCCGTTCTTCGGAGGCCAGCGCGAACATGACGTTGACCCACGGGGTCTCGGCGAAGCTCCGGCGCGGCGCGAGTTGTTCGACGAGCGCTTCGAAGGGCAGGTCGCGGTTCGCCATCGCCGAAACGGCGGTCTCGGCGACCCGCCCGACGAGCTCGCGGAACGTCGGCGCACCGGAGACGTCCGTGCGCAGCACCACCAGGTTGCCGAAGTAGCCGACGGTGCTTTCCAGCTCCGGCCGCGGCCGAAAGGCCGTGGGCACCCCGACGGCGATGTCCTCCTGGGCGGTCAGGTCGCGCAGCGCGACGAGCGTGCCGGCGAACAGGACCATGAACAGCGTCGCCCCCGCCGGGGCGCCCAGCGCCCGCAGCTTCTCGACCGTCCGGTCGGGCACGGCGAACCGCACCCGCGAGCCGGCGGCCCCGCCTTCGACGGGCCGGGGCCGGTCGGTGCGCAGCTCGAGCCGGCGCGGGACGTCCGCGAGCCGGCGGCGCCAGTACTCCAGCTGTCCGGCCCACGCGTCGCCGGCGAGGACTTCCCGCTGCCAGGCCGCGTAGTCGGCGTACTGGGCGGCCACGGGCGGCAGCCCGGCCTCCCGGCCGGCCAGCTTCGCGGCGTACAACGCGCCGAGCTCGCGGTGCAGGAGCACCATCGACGACGCGTCCGTCGCCACGTGGTGCAGGCTCAGCAGCAGCAGGTGCTCGTCCTCGGCCAGCCGCAGGTACAGCACCCGGACCGGGATCCGGGCGGTGAGGTCGAACGGGCGCTCGCTGTAGCTCTCGACGAACCGGCGGACCTCGTCGTCGAGCTCGTCCTCCGCGCAGTCCGTCAGGTCGGCCTCCTCGAACGGGAGCACCGGCGCGGCTTCGATCAGCTGGACGAGCTCGTCGCCGTCGGCGACCAGCCGCGTCCGCAGCACTTCGTGCCGCTCGACCAGGGTGCTCACGCAGTCGCGGAGCACGGTCAGCTCGACCGCGCCGAGCATGCGCACCGCGAGATTCGTGTTGTACAGCGCGCTTTCCGGCGCGAACTGGTTGAAGAACCACATCCGCCGCTGGCCGGGGGACGCCGGGATCGGCTCCGTGCGCGACGCCGGGCGCACCGGGGGCAGCACGTCCCCGGTGTCCTCGGGCCGCAGCCGCGCGGCGATCCCGGCCGGCGTCGGCGCCTCGAACACGAGCTTGACCGGGACCTCGACGGCGAACTCCGCGCGCAGCCGGGAAATCAGCTTGGCCGCCAGCAGCGAATGCCCGCCCAGGTCGAAGAAGCTCTCGGACTCCTCGACCGACGGGCGGCCGAGCAGGTCGGCGAAGATCGCCGCGACGCGCCGGCCGGCGGTGCCCGCGAGCGGCCCGGCCGGGGACGGCGCGGGGAACTCCGGCGCGGGCAGCGCGGCGCGGTCGAGCTTGCCGTGCCGGGTCAACGGGAACGACGCCACGATCCGGACGGACTCCGGCACCAGGTGGGCCGGCAGCCGCCGCGCGGCCTCGGCGCGGACGGCGTCGGAAGTGGTGCCCGCCGACGCCCGCACGTACCCGGCGAGCCGGTGCCCGCCTGCCTCGTCGCGCACCGGGACGACGACGGCGTCCACAACGCCATCGCACTCGCGCAACGCCCGGGCGGCTTCGGCCGGCTCGACCCGGAAGCCGCGCACCTTCACCTGGTCGTCGGCGCGGCCGAGGAAGTCGAAGGTGCCGTCCGCGCGACGGCGGACGCGGTCCCCGGTGCGGTACAGCCGCGCCCCGGCGACGTCCCCGAACGGGTCGGGGACGAACACGGCCGCGGTCGCCGCGGGACGGCCGACGTACCCGCGGCTGACGGTCGAGCCGCCGACGCAGAGTTCCCCCGCTTCGCCGTCGGCCACCGGAACACCGGCTTCGTCGAGCACGTACAGGCTCGCGTTGCGCATGGCCGGGCCGAGCGGGGTGCCGGGACCGGGCGGGCGGGCCGCCGACGGGTCCGTCAACGCCGCGACGCCGACGGTCGTCTCGGTGGGGCCGTAGTGGTTGACGACGGCGCAGCCCGGCCGCAGGCTCCGCAGCCCGGTGAACCACTCCCGGGTGGACGGTTCCCCGCCGAGCAGGAGGGTCCGCCGCGGCATGACCGCGGCCGGGTCGCCGTTCTGATGCAACGCGGCCAGGTGCGACGGGGTGATCTTGACGTGGTCGACTCCGGCGTCGCGGAAGTGCTCCGCCAGCCACCGGGCGTCGGCAGCGCGTTCCGGCGGCACCAGCCACAGCGCGCCCCCGCTCGCCAGCGCCGGGTACAGCACGGTCAGGCAGGAGTCGAAGGTGACCGGCTGGACCATCGAAAAGACCTCGCCCGGCTCCGCCCCGAGCACCGGGAGGATCTGGTCGACGTAGGCGGCCAGGTTCGCGTGCGTGACCCCGACGCCCTTGGGCTGCCCGGTCGAGCCGGAGGTGTAGATGAGGTACGCCAGCGCGTCGCCGGAGACCGGCGCGGTGAACGGCTCGCCCGCCACGTCGTCGTCGAGTTCGAGCACCGGGATCCCGGTGCCGGACAAGCGTTCCGAGCCGGCCGCGTCGGCCAGGACGAACCGCGCGCCCGCGTCTTCGAGCAGGAACTCCAGCCGCTCCCGCGGGTCCGCGAGGCTCAGCGGCAGGTAGGCCGCGCCGGCCTTGAGCACGCCGAGCATCGCCGTGACGACCTCGACCCCGGTCTCGAAAGCCAGTGCCACCACGGTTTCCGGTCCGGCGCCGAGTGCGGCGAGCCGGTGCGCCACCGCGTCGGCACCGCGGTCGAGTTCGCGGTAGGTCCGCCGGCGTCCCGTGGTGTCCGCGACGGCGAGCGCCCCGGGCCGTCGTTCCGCCCACTCCGCGACGATCCGGTGCACCAGGGCCGTCCGGGCCGGCGCCGAGGTGAGCAGGCTTTCGGCGGTCACGCCCGCTCCATTTCGCGACGCAGGCTCGCCGGGCGCATGTCGCGCCAGGCTTCGTCCACGTGGGCGAGGCAGTCGGCCCGGCTCCCCGTGAACCCGCTCTCGCGCCAGCCCGCCGGGAGCGCGCGCTCCGCCGGCCAGATCGAATACTGCTCTTCGTCGTTCACGACGACCACGAATCGGTCACTCAAGACGGCTCCCCTTCACCACGAAACGAGCTGAGGCTTCTTCGAAGATAAAGTCGCCGCGTATCGGCGGCGCATTCTGGAAACGGCCCGGCGAAACGCCTCAGGCGACCGGACGGCGCCGGTTCCGGGCGGCGGCGGGAAGCGCGCGCAACGCGGCCCGGTCGAGTTTTCCGTTGGCGGTCAACGGCAACGAGGCGAGCATCGTGAACCCGGCCGGCACCATGTGCTCCGGCAACGTCTTGCGGGCGTGCGCACGCAGTTCGCCGGCTCGTGGTGGCGCCGCGCCCGCGCGGCCGACGACGTAGGCGACGAGCCGACGCGCTCCGGGACGGTCCTCCCGCACGACGACCGCGACCCGGCCGACGTCCGGGTGTTTCGCGAGCGCTGCTTCGACTTCGCCGGGTTCGACGCGGAACCCGCGGATCTTGACCTGCAGGTCGCCGCGGCCGCGGAAGTCCAGCGTCCCGCCGGGCCGTCGCCGGCCGAGGTCGCCGGTGCGGTACATCCGGCTCCCGTCCGCCCGCACGACGTCGGGCACGAACCGTTCCGCCGTGCGCGCCGCCTGGCCCAGGTATCCGTTCGCGAGTCCGGCGCCGGCCAGGTAGATTTCGCCGGTTTCCCCGTCCGGGACCGGTTCGAGGCGGTTGTCGAGCAAATACAGCCGTTTGTTTTCGACCGGGTTCCCGATCGGCACGGGCTCGCCCGTGAAATCGTCGGGGCCGACCGGGTGGCAGGTGGTGAACCCCATGCTTTCGACCGGACCGTACCCGTTGCCCACCCGCAGCCCTGGGAACCGGCCGAGCGCGCGGGCGATGTGCTCGGCCGAAGCCACCTCCCCACCGGTGAACACCAGCCGGACGCCGGTGAACGCCGCCGGGTGCTCGTCGACCAGGTAGTTGAAGAGGCTCGACGAAAGCTGGAGCATCGTCACCGCGTGCACCGCGACCAGTTCCTCGATCGCGGCCGGGTCCGGGTTCTGCCCCGGCTGCAGCACGCACGCCCCGCCGAAGAGCAGCGCGCCGAACAGCTCGAGCGCGAACCCGTCCCAGGACACCGGCGAGCACTGCAGGAACACTTCGCCCGGGCCGAACTTCGCGTACGTCTGCCCGGCGTAGGTGCCGAGCAGGGCCCGGTGCGGCGCCGCGACGCCCTTGGGCCGCCCCGTCGAGCCCGACGTGTACATCACGCAGGCGGTGTCGGCGGGGTGGCCGGGCACAGCGGGGTTGACCGTGCCGGGAGCCGGTTCGCCGGCCTGCGGTGGCTCGATGACGAGGGGTTCCGCGGCCAGCTGCCCGCGCAGCCGCGGCGAGCACACGACGAGCGCGCTGCCGCTGTCGGCCAACGCGGCGTCGAGCCGCGCGACCGGGAAGTGCGGGTCCAGCAAGGCGTACCCCGCGCCGGTCTTGAGGACGGCGAGCAGCGCGACGACCAGCTCGATGCCGCGCTCGAGGTGGACCCCGACGACGTCGCCGCGGCCCACCCCCCGGGCGAGGAGCCGGTGGGCGAAGACGTTCGCCCGGTCGTTCAGCTCGGCGTAGCTCAGCCGCGTCCCGGCGAACAGCAGCGCCACGGCGTCGGGCGTGACCGCCGCCTGCTGTTCGAAGAGCTGGTGCACGCGAAGCGCGGGATCGGGCGGGAGCGGCACCGGCCGGGTCCGTCCGGACGCGTCGGCCTCCCGCAGGCACTCGGCCCGGCTCGCCGGTCCGTGCCGCCGTGACCAGCCGCCGGGGACCGCGTGGTCCGCCGGCCACAGGGCGGTGTCCCCGAGCTCGTTGACCACCAGCACGTACCGCGCGTCGCCGTCATCGAACGGATTCGTCATCGCGCTTCCCCACCTCCCGGGCCGCCGCCGGCTCGCCGGGCCGCCACACGTCTTCGACCCGCAGCGCGCGGGCGGAGTACTTGCCGAGCGCGCTGACCAGCAGCTGCAGCTCGAGCCGCAGGCAGGCCACCAGGCGGGTCAGCCCGGCTGCCGGGTCCTCGTCGACGGCCAGCAGCGCCGCCCGCCCGAGGCCGGCCGCGCGCGCTCCCAGCGCCAGCGCCTTGACCACCCGGGCGCCTTCCCACATCCGGCCCGACACGAGCAGGCACGACTCACCCGGGTCGATCCGCTCGAGGCATTCGGCCAGCGGCAACCCGGCGTGCTCGAGCGCCGCCTTCGGCGCCCACCCCGTGCCGCCCTCGGCGCCGTCCACGGTCACCACGTCCGCACCCGCCGCCCAGGCGATGGCCGACGCGGCGCCGACGTCCCGGCCGGGCGGGAGCTTGACCCACACCCGGGCCCGCGGGTAGTTGTTGCGCATGAACCGGACCTGCTGGCGCAGGATCTCCTCGGTGAACGTCCCCGCGGTCGCGCACCGCAGGACGCGGCGGCCGTCGCGCAGGACGTCGGCGGAGCGGTAGCGGCCCGCGGCCACGGTCTCCGCTGCCGCGTCCACAATGGCCATGCCACCCAGCCCGGGTTTCGCGCCCTGTCCCACCTTGAGCTCGAAGGCCAGCCGCCCGGACGCCAGCAGCGGCTGGGCCTCCGGCGCGCTGTAGACCAGGTTCCACACCTCGGCGTCGGCGTCCTCCGTGCTCTGCTGGACCGCGACGCCGCCGCTCGTGCCGCTCGAGGATTCCGCGTACGCGAGCAGCCGCGCGATCAGCCCCCGCGCACCGTCCTTTTCGGACCGAGAGCCGTCGGTCGGCACGACGTTCTCCCCGATCACCAAGGGGATCCCGAGTGCTCCGGCCTGCGCGCTGAGGGCGATCGCGAGCGACGAGCCGGCGCGCGTCGAGCCGAACGCCGAGACGTAGAGCGGCAACGCGGCGGAGAACCCGCCGATGTCGGTGTCCAGGGCGACGTCCTCGTGCCCGGGCTCCCGGCCCAGGTCGATCAGCTTCTCCAGCCGTTCCGGCACGAAGACCGGCGGCACCAGGCGCAGCGCGTCGAGCGCGTCAGCCCCGCTCCGGTCCGCGACGGCGCCGAACAGCCCACGGCCGTACTCCTCCTCCGCGGGGAACACCGCGGCGGCGCCGGACCGGGCCCGCTCGCGGACGGCCGCCTCGGGGAAGCCCGCGGCCCGCAGGCCGGTCACGGCGACACCACCCCGGCCAGCTTCGGGAACGCGCTCGCCTGCCACACCTCGTCGAGCCCGGCGACGTAGCGGGTCAGCCGTTCGAGGCCGAGGCCGAACCCGGCGCTGGCCGGAATGCCCTGGCGCACCAGGTCGAGGTACCAGCCGTACTTGGCCGGGTTCTCGGCGGTCTCCCGCATCCGCGTGACGATCCGCGCGTAGTCGTGTTCCCGCTCGCCGCCGCTGACCAGTTCACCGAACGCCTCCGGGGCGATCAGGTCGAAGTTGCGCAGCCGGCCGGGCTCGTCCTCGTCTTCGCGGTCGTAGAAGCCCCGCGCGCCCTTGGGGTAGCCGGTGACGAAGAACGGGCGTCCGGCCTTGCCGGACAGCAACGCCTCGCCGGCCCAGTCGAGCTCCGCGTCCGGGTTCTGGTCGTGACCGAACCGCCGCAGGTCGGCCACCGCGTCGGTGTGGGTGAGCCGGTCGAACGGCTGGGCCAGCAGCTCGACGAAGGCCGCCGGGTCCCGGCCCAGCAGGGCCAGGTCCGCCGCCGCGTCGCGCACGACCGCGGACACCGCGTGGCGCACCACGGTTTCGGCGACCGTCATCAGCTCTTCACGGGACGCGCCCGCGGCCTCGACGTCGATCTGGTGGAACTCGACGAGGTGCCGGCCGGTGTCGCGGGTTTCGAGTGGTTCGAGGCGGACGTTCGGCGCCACCGTGAAGATCCGCTCGAACCCGAGCAGCGCGGCCTGCTTGTAGAGGATCGCGCTCGTCATCAGCTTGTACCGGTGGCCGTAGAAGTCGACGTCGACCTGCTTGGACCCGCGCCCGCCCGGATCGGTGACCGGGCCGATGACGGGCAGCAGGAGCTCGGTGAACCCGGCGTCGCGCAGGCATTCGCGCGCCGCGGCCACGATCCGGCCCTGGATCCGCAGCACGGCCTGGGTGGCCGGGCTGCGCAGGTGCGCGCCCGGGTCACGGCTCTGCTCGGTCATGTCGTCCTCCCGATCGGTGTGGTGGTGCGCCACTGCTTCCCTGACCGCGCCGCCGCGGCGCGGTCGAACTCGTCCCGCACGAACGACAGCGCGGACAACAGCTCCGCGGAGCCGGGTGCGGGCCCGCCGCGGGCGGTCGTGACGTCGCCGATCGGCAGCCCGCCGATGTCGGCCCAGGACAGCCGGCCGTCGGCGCCCAGGTGGCTGCGGGTCCGGCGGGCGTTGTCCGGGTGGAGGCAGAACGGCACGTCGAGCCGGCCCAGCCGGAACGCCTCCACCAGGGCCCGCCCGACGTCGCCGTCGAGCTCCAGCACGCCGCGCACGAGCGCGCCCGCCTCGGCCAGCACGCCGGACTCGGGCCCCGCGGGCTCGGGTAGCCGGCTCGTCCCCAGCGCGGCGAGGTTCGCCGTCTCCAGCGCCTGGACGTTCTCCGCGACGGACGGGATCCGCGCCGACTCGGCCACGGTCTTGACGATCAGCCGCGCGGCGCCGCATTCGACCGCGAGCTTCGCCGCTTCTTCGAGCAGGAGCAGCGCGCCCGCGCCGGTGCGCGGGAACAAGCCCATGTAGGCGTAGACGACCAGGTGCCAGTCGATGTCGCCGAGGTACCGGGTGGCGAGCGTGCGCAAGGCCCGCAACGCTTCCCGGTCCTGCTGCGGGTTCGCCTGCTGGGCGTAGCTCAGCGAGACCGTCCGCAGCCCGTGCTGCTTGAAGAACAACGCTTCGAGCAGGCTCACCGCCACCAGCAGGCTGGGCGGGCACAGCTGCCCCATCAGGCACCCGCCGAACGTCTCCACGTGCGGCTCGATCCCGGCCTCACGCAGCTGCCCGAGCACCGCACAGCTCTCTTCCCAGTTCCGCACCGAATGCCGCAGCGGCGTCCGGCCGTAGGGCAGGCAGTACGAAACCGGTCCGCCTTCGGTGGCGTCGAGGCCCGCCCGCAGCAACGCCGTCATGATGCGCTGCGGGATCGCCGAACCGTGCCGCACCTGGACCGGGAAGTCCACATCGGACACCCCGGTCAGCACCGCGCGGTTCGTCCGGCGGCCGTGCGCCACGAGCGGGTAGCCGTTCAGCGGCGTGCCGGTGACGAGAGCCTGGCGCGCCGACTCGTGGTCGCCGACGCGGGTGTAGCTGTCGAGGGTGAGCGTGCCCGCGGTCGTCGCCGCGGCGCCCCGGACCGCGAGCAGCGCCGAGCGCATGACGCGCGGGTCGCTGAACCCCATCCGCGGCTGGACCACCAGCCGCCCCGCCCGGTGCGCGCGGGAAACGAAGTCCGCGAACGCGTTCCCCGTCGGCGCGGGGTCGCTTCCGGTCAGCACCGCGCACCCGCCCCGACCCGGTCCACGAACCGGCGGAAGCGGGCCATGCCGCCGTTGTCGTGCCCGAACACCGCCGAAAACCCGGCGTCGACGAGGTTCCTGGCCGACACGAGCGGATCTTCCTGCCCGGTCCCCAGTTTCCCGCCGATCACCAGCGGCACGGTGCCGAGCCCGGGCGCCGCCCGCAGGGTCCGCGCGAGCCGGGCCCCCTCGTCGGCGCCGTGGCCGTTGACCGTGCTGATCACCACCAGGTCCGGCCGTCGCGCCTGGCATTCCCCGCGCAGCAAGGCATCCGGCACGCACGGGCCGAGGTTCACGACGCGGTGTCCCCATTCGCGCAGCAGCAGTTCGAGGAAGATCAGGTTCCACGTGTGCGAGTCGGACGCGATCGTGGCGAGGACCACGTCGAGCCCGCCGGCGGCAGCCGGTCGCCGAGATGTCCGTAAACCCCTTCGCACGCGCCGCTCCCTCGTCACTCGCCGTCCCGTCCGTTGCTTCCGACGCTAAGCGGGTGCCGTATCGGGATCGCACGGGAACGAGCGCTACGGCCGGGCGAGCACGCCGCTTCCGGCTTCGTCCCGCAGCACCGCGGCGTGCAGCGCCACCAGCTCGCGCCGGGGATCCAGCCCCGCCTCGTCCCGCAGCCGCGCCCGGGCCTGACCGAAGACCTCCAGGGCCGCCGTGCGCCGGCCCGACCGGTGCAACGCGAGCATGTACAGCTCGATCAGCCGTTCCCGCAACGGATAGCGTGCGGTGAGCGCCGCCAGCTCGCCCACGACGACCCGCGAACGGCCCACGGCCACTTCGAGCTCGAGCAGGTGCTCCAGCGCCGCCAGCCGCTCTTCTTCCAGCTGGTACACATCGATGTCGAGCGCGCTCGACCCGGCGTCGCCGAACAGCGGACCTCGCCAGAGCGCCAGCCCGCGGCGCAGTTCTTCGGCGGCACCGTGCCGGTCTCCCGACGCGGCCAGGCCCGTGGCCACCCGGGTCCGCTCCCGGAACACGGCGAGGTCGAGCTGACCCGCGGCCACGCTGATGGTCACGTCCTGGCCGGAGCGCCGGATGGGCGCGGCCTCGCCGGTGGCTTCGGCGATGCTGCGGCGGAGGATCGCGACGACGTTGCGGATCTGCGCCCCGGCGCTGCGCGGTGGCCGTCCTTCCCACAGCACGTCCGCCAGCCGCGAGACCGGGGTCGGCCGGCTCGCGTCGAGCAGCAGCACCCCCAGCGCCTTGCGCTCCCGCGGTCCGCCGACGGAGAACTCCCCGCCCCCGGTTTCGGCGGTGACCGGCCCCAGTATCTTGAACGACAGCATTCCCACTCCCCTTGGTCATCCCCACGGCGTCGGCCGTGCGAAGCAGCCGACGGACAAGTTGCGCGGAGACCCGGACGAGATACACGAAATCGGGCAGCCCGCCGGACGACCTCCCGTCCGCCCGACCGGCCGGCGCGTGTCCGGCGCACCGCCGCGGTCTCCGGAGAAACCCTAGGAGCGGGAACTATTCCCGGCCTACTCGCCGGATACCCGGGGCCGCGGCGACCGTGCGGCACCGCTGGCAGCTCACCGGGTCGCCGCCGAGCGCGGCGAGGTGGTCGCGGGCGTTGCCCGCCGCGGCGATCCCGGCCGGATAGTGCCCGAGCGCGGTCTCCCAGTGCCGGCGGGCGCGTTCCTCGTCGCCCGCGGCCAGCGCGACGTGCGCCAGGCCTTCGCAGGCCCGCCCGGCCAGCAGCGGCAGGTGCAGCTCCGCCGACCGCGTGCGAGCCTCCTCGAAGAGCCGGCCGGCTTCCGCGGGCTGTCCGGCCGCGAGCGCCGTCTCGCCGAGCGCGGCCAGGGCGTCGCATTCGACCTCGCCGATGTTCGCGCCCCGGCTGAGCTCCAGCGCCCGCGTCCCGAGCTCATGGGCCCGGCCGAGGTCGCCGAGCTCGCGGTGCGCGGCGCCGAGCCAGGAAAGCGCGAAACACGAGCCGGGATGGTAACTGATCCGCTTGCTGATCCCGAGCCCACTGGCCAGCCGTTCCACCGCCGTTTCGGCCCGGCCGGCCAGCAGGTGCGCTTCGCCGATGTTGATCAGGGTGATCGCTTCACCCTGGTGGAATTCGAGGTCCCGGCAGATGCCGAGCGCCTCGGAGAAGTAGTGCAACGCCGTTTCGGTGTGCCCCATCCGCGAGGAAACCGCGCCGATGTTGTTCGTGAAAGCGGCGTAGCCCTGTCGATCTTCCAGGCGCATCGCGATTTCCCTTGCCTGGGAAAACGTTTCCGACGCCTGGGGCAGGTCGCCGGCGCGGATGTGGGCGATCCCGAGGTTGGCCAGCAGGTAGGCGACGGCGGGCTCGTCGTCGATCCGCCGGGTCAGCCCGATCGCGTCGAGCAGCAGCCGGCGGACCTCGTCGTACCAGCCCCGGTCGCGCAGGATCAGCGCGATGTTCGTCAGCGCCGCCGCTTCCCCGCGCACGCTGTGGTGCCGCCGCGCCGCCTCCAGCGCGCCGCGGAAGATGTCGAGCGAGCTCTCCCGGTAGTTGACGCGGGAGAAGAACGGCTCCAGCACGCACGGCAGCTGCCAGGTGTAGGCGGTCCAGTCCTCTTCGATGGCCGCCCGCGCCGTCGCGACGAGGTTCTGCAGCTCCGCCTTGAGCAGCTCCATCGCCGCCGGCTCGGACTCGATCACCGGCACGTGCCGCGGCGGGTGCACCAGGTCGGGCTCGATCCGGGAGAAGCCCCGCGCGATCGGCCCGCAGCAGACCCCGGCGAGGTGCAGGTAGTGGTCGAACAGCCGGTGGCGCGCCTCGAGCCGTTCGTCGTCCCCGCGCTCGCGCAGGGCGGACCGGGCGAAGTCGCGCACGAGGTCGTGCAGCCGGTAGCGGCCCGGCGAGTGCTGCGTGACCAGGTGCGCCTGCACCAGCCCGTCCAGCAGGTCTTCGGCCGTGAGCAGCTCGACGTCGCCGACCGCGGAGACCGCTGCCGGATCGAAGTCCGTGCCCGGGTGGACGCCGAGCAGGGCGAGCAGCCGGCGTGGAGCGTCGTCGAGGTGCCGGTAGGACACCTCGAGCACGGCCGCGACGCTGCGGTCGCCCGCGGCCAGCAGCCGGGCGCGTCCGCTCTCGTCGCGAAGCAGCCTCGCGAGGTGACCGGCCGTCCACGACAAGCGGTGCCGCAGCCGCGACGCGGCCACCCGGATGGCCAGCGGCAACCGGCCGCACAGGCGCACGACCTCCGCGACGTCGGCGAGCTCGTCCTCCGTGCGACGCAGCCCGGCGACCCGGGTGAACAGCTCGACGGCGTGGTCGTGGGGCAGCACGTCCAGCGACACCGGCACGGCCGCTTCGAGCCCGGACATCCGGTGCCGGCTGGTGACCAGCACGACCGCGCCGCTCGTCCCGGGCAGCAGGTGCCGCACCTGGTCTTCGTCGACGGCGTTGTCGAGCACGAGCAGCACCCGCCGGCCGGCGAGGTGCGACCGCCACTGCGCGGCGCGGGCGGTCAGGTCGTCCTGGATCCGTTCGGCCGGGTACCCGCTCGAGCGCAGCAGCAGGTCCAGGGCGGCGGCCGGGGTCAGCGGGACGCGCCCGGCCGTGTAGCCGTGGAGGTCGACGAAGTAGTGGCCGTCGGGGAACTCGGCTTCCAGCCGGTGGCCGAGGTGCACCGCCAGCGTCGTCTTGCCGACGCCGCCCATGCCGTCGATGGCGAGGATGACCGGCCCGCTGTCCGGCCGGACCGTCAGCTCCGCGAGCAGGAGGTCGAGTTCCGCGTCGCGGCCGGTGAAGTCGCGCGTGCCGTGCGGGAGGAACGAGGGCCGTTCGGCCACCACGGGCACCGCCGGCTCGTCCCGGTGCGGCGCGAGCACGGGATCGCCGAGCAGCTCGGGGTCGCCCCGCAACACCCGGCTGTGCAGGTCCACCAGCTCGGGCCCGGGATCGAGCCCCAGTTCCGCGGCGAGCGCCTGCCGGCCTTCGCGGTACACCTGCAGCGCGTCGCTTTGCCGGCCACTGCGGTAGAGCGCGAGCATCAGGGATCGCCTCGGCGACTCCCGCAGCGGCTCGCTCGCGACGAGCTCGGTCAGCTCCCCGATCACCTGCTCGTGCTCGCCGAGGTCGAGCCGCAGCGAGAGGAGCTTTTCCCGCGCCGCCAGGCGTTGTTCGGCCAGGCGCGCGGCCGCGTTGGCGAACCGGGCGCCGCCGACCCCGGCGAAGGCCGGTCCGCGCCAGTGGCCGAGGGCGGCGCCCAGCGACGCCACCGCGTCGGCCGTCCGGCCGGCTTCTTCCGCGGCGCGCGCCGCGGAAACCGCGTCGAGGAAGCAGGCCAGGTCGAACTGTTCGGGCCGCACGACGATCCGGTAGCCGATGTCGTCGGTGACGATCGTGCTCTCCGCCCCGCCGTCGCCGAGCCAGCGGCGCAGCGCCGCGACCGCGTTGTGCACCTGCTGACGGGCCGTGTCCGGCGGGTCGTCCCACAGCTGGTCGATCAGCTGCTCGGTCGGCACCACCGCGTTGACGTCCAGCAGGAGCGCGGCGAGCAGCCGCCGCTGCCGCGCCCCGCGCAGCGCACGCACACCGCCGTGCCCCTCCACCTGGACCGGCCCGAGGACACGAAACTCCATCGAAGCCCCCTCACGCCACGCTCCCCTGGCGTTCGCCAGCAATTTACCCACACCTTTCAGGACCACACTGCTCCGAACGGGTCATTTCGATATCGGGGGTTCCGCGAACCGATAGGGCGCGAATAGCGGCGGCCGCTACGGTCTCCCCGGCTGCACACCGTAGGGGCGGTCACGCGGCCACCGGCCCTTTTCCACTGGCCGGTTCCGGACACCGTCCGAATCATGACAAGAGGGGCGAAAAATGAAAAAGCATTGGCTGATCGGCACGGCACTCGCGGCGCTCACCGCGCTCACCGTCATTCTCACCGGGGCGCACGCCGGGCCCGCGCAGGCGGCGGCGCCGCAGTCGCGGCTCGACGGGTCGATCTGCATCGGCTGCTGAGCCCGCGGAACCACGATGCCCACGGAACGCGGCGGCGCGCCGGACCGGCGCGAGGTCAAGACCGGCCTCGCCGTCACCGCCGGCCTGCTCGCCGTCGCGTTCGTCCTCAGCCTGGTGAACCTGCTGCCGGCCGGTCTCGCCGGCGGCTGGCAGCGGAGCCAGGCCGACGGCTACACCGCGTTCTGGCCCCAGGGCTGGTCTTTCTTCGCCGCACCGCCCCGGGACGGGGTCCTGGTCGCCTACCGGGCGACGCCGTCGGGACCGGGGCCGTCGCTCACCCTTCCGCTCGGCTCCGCGACGTACGCCGGTGGACTGGACCGGGCGGGGTACACGCGGCTGCTGGAGCTCCAGCTCGTCGCGGCCCGGATCCCGGCGAGTGCTTGGCACGCCTGCGGAGCCGCCGGCCAGGATGCTTGTGCGGCGGCCACGCCGGCGGGCCGGCCGCCGGTCCGCAACGACGTGCGCACCCCGTCGCTGTGCGGACCGGTCGTGTTCGTCGCCCGCCGGGCGGCGACGGTGCTCCGGCTGGCCACCGTCGAGGTGGTGTGCGGGTGAGCGCTTTCTTGGACCGCTGGGTGGCCAGCGCGGCGGTCTTCGAACCCCGGGGCCGCGGGTTCGCGGCGGCCCGGACGCTGCTCGCGCTCGCCGAGCTCAGCGTCCTGCTGTTCACGTCCGACGACGCGCTGTTCCTCGGCACCGCGCAGCTGCCGTCAGGCGCGCGGTGCGCCGGGTTCCGCGCGATCTCCCTGTGGTGCTGGACCGGTGGGAGCCCCCGCGCCCAGCTGGCCTGCCGGGTGGTCGCGATCGCGGTCCTCGTCGTCACCGCGAGCGGGTACCGGCCCCGGTGGACCTGCGTGCCGCACTGGTACGTCACGTTCTCCCTGGGCGCCGCGATGACGGTGGCGAACGGCGGCGAAGGCGTCGCCCGGATCGTCACCCTGCTGCTCGTCCCGATGTGCCTCGGGGACGGCAGACGGTGGCAGTGGAGCACGCCCGGCGAGCCGCTGCCCGCTCGCCGGCGCGGCAGCGCGTACGTCGCCCACCTCGTCATCCGCGCCCAGCTCACCGTGGTCTACCTCGACTCCGCGCTGGCGAAGGCCGTCGTGCCGGAGTGGCGGGACGGGCGAGCGGTCGCCGAGGTGTTCCACGATCCCTACTACGGCGCCGCCGCGGCCTGGCAGCGCTGGGCCGGGTCGCTCGCGGACCCGGGCGCGGTGACGACGGCGCTGGGCTGGGGCACGATCGCCGCCGAGCTCGCCGTCGCGGTGCTGGTGTGGGCGCCGGGGCGGTGGCGCGTGGCCGCCTTCGCGATCGCGGTCCCGCTGCACGGCGCGATCATGGCCACGATGGGGCTGGTCAGCTTCGGGGCCGTGATGATCGCGGCGGTCGCGCTGGCCGTCGCACCGGCGGGCTCGCGGGCAAGAGTCCTGCCCGCGAGTGCCCTTGACCTTCACCGCCCCACCGGCTAGGCGTGCCCGGGCACCGGGTGACTCTTATTTTATGTCGAGAATTAACGTGCCGGCCAACGGCCGCAAACTATTGACGTCCTCCCCTCCGCCCGGTGAGGATCGGCCGGTCCGCCGCCGTTCACCGCAGAATGGACCAGACCATGGCCAGAAGATCCCGCGCGTGGTCCCGTGCGCGCCGAAGTTCGCTCGTCACCTTGATGAGCCTGACCCTGCTCGGGGGGCTCGCCACGGCGACCCCGGCCCAGGCCGACGCACCCGCCCAGCCCGTGATCGGCCAGCCCGCCAAGGACAAGGACGGCTGCGCCAAGATCGAGCAGACCCTGCCCACCCTCGCCGACTGGCCCAAGGTCGACAGCCGGTTCAAGGGCAAGGGTGACGACGAGGCGCGCATCGCCCAGATCCTCAAGGGCATGACCCTCGAGGAGAAGGTCGGGCAGATGACGCAGCCCGAGATCACCTCGATCACCCCCGACGAGGTCAAGCAGTACGCCATCGGCTCCGTCCTCAACGGCGGTGGCGCGTGGCCCGGCGGCAACAAGCACGCCACCCAGCAGGACTGGCTGAACCTCGCCGACGCCTACTGGAACGCCTCCAAGACCAGCCGCACCAAGATCCCCGTCATCTGGGGCATCGACGCCGTGCACGGCAACAACAACGTCTACGGCGCGACCGTCTTCCCGCACAACATCGGCCTCGGCGCCGCGCACGACCCCTGCCTCGTCCGCGACGTCGCCGGCGCCACCGCCCGGCAGATCCGCGCCACCGGCCAGGACTGGGCCTTCTCGCCCACCCTCGCCGTCGTGCAGGACGACCGCTGGGGCCGCACCTACGAAGGCTTCTCCGAGGACCCGCGCATCACGCGCTCCTACGGCTTCGAGGCCATCAACGGCCTCCAGGACGGCGCGACCAAGCGCATCGGCTACAACGGCGTCATCGCCACCGCCAAGCACTTCATCGGCGACGGCGGCACGATGAAGGGCCAGGACCAGGGCGTCAACCCCTCGTCCGAGGCCGACATGATCAACATCCACGGCCAGGGCTACTACGGCGCGCTCGCCGCCGGCACCCAGACCGTGATGGTGTCGTTCAACAGCTGGACCAACACCGACCTCGGCATCAACGAGGGCAAGCTGCACGGCAGCGACAAGGCGCTGAACCAGATCCTCAAGGGCAAGATGGGCTTCGACGGCCTGGTCGTGTCCGACTGGAACGGCATCGGCCAGGTCACCGGCTGCACGAACTCCTCGTGCCCGCAGGCGATCAACGCCGGCATCGACATCGTGATGGTGCCCGCCGACTGGAAGGCGTTCATCACCAACACGATCGCCCAGGTGCAGAGCGGCCAGATCCCGATGGCGCGGATCGACGACGCCGTGACCCGCATCCTGCGCGTCAAGCTCCGCGACGGCCTCTTCGAGTCGCAGAAGCCGTCCGACCGCTCCTACGCGAACTCCGACGAGGCGCTGAAGGACAACTGGCTGGCCCGTGACGCGGCCCGCGAGTCGCAGACGCTGCTGAAGAACAACGGCAACGTGCTGCCGCTGAAGCCGAAGTCGAAGGTGCTGGTCGTCGGCAAGAGCGCCGACAACATCCAGAACCAGACCGGCGGCTGGACGCTGAGCTGGCAGGGCACCGGCAACACCAACGCCGACTTCCCCAACGCCACCTCGATCCTGACCGGCATCAAGCAGGACCTCGGCGACGCGAACGTCACGTTCGACGCCACCGGCAACGTCGACCCGAAGGGCTACGACGCCGTCATCGCGGTCATCGGCGAGACGCCGTACGCCGAGGGCGTCGGCGACCTGACCCGCAAGACGCTGGAGGCGTCGAAGCTCTACCCCGAGGACCTGGCCGTGCTGGACAAGGTCAGCGGCAAGGGCACCCCGGTCGTCACCGTGTACGTCGGCGGCCGCCCGCTGTACATGAACAAGGAGATCAACCGCTCCGACGCGTTCGTGGCGGCCTGGCTGCCCGGCACCGAGGGCGGCGGCGTCGCGGACATGCTGGTCAAGGGCAAGGACGGCACGGGCTACCAGGGCACGCTGTCGTACTCGTGGCCGAAGAGCGCGTGCCAGTCGCCGCTCAACCCGTGGTCGCCGGACTACGACCCGCTGTTCAAGCTGGGCTACGGCCTGAAGTCGGGCCAGCGCGTCACCATCGGCCAGCTGGACGAGACCCCGGGCCCGGCGGCCTGCGGCTCCACCGGTGGCGGCGGCACGGCAACCGAGGACCTGTCGATCTACGACCGCACCGACGTGCCGCCGTACACCAGCCAGATCGGCTCGGCCTCGAACTGGGGCGGCACCGTGATCGGCCCGACCGGCACGGCTTCGCACCCGGAGATCAACACCGTCCCGACGGACGTCAACGTGCAGGGCGACGGCCTGAAGGCCACCTGGACGGGTACCGGAGCGGCTCAGCTCTACATGCAGAACACGGCGGGCACGAACGACCTGCGCAGCTACCTGAACGCGGACGGGGCGCTGGAGTTCGACACGACCGTGCAGCAGGCGCCGGTCAACCGGACGGTGATCAGCATGCACTGCGTCTACCCGTGCTTCTCGGAGGTGAACGCGACGAAGCTGTTCACCGACCTGGCGGGCGGCCCGAAGACGACGGTCAAGATCCCGTTGTCCTGCTTCAACAACGGGCTGGACTTCGAGCACATCAACACGCCGTTCCTCGTGTACACCGACGCCGCGTTCCAGGCGTCGTTCGCGAACGTGCGCTGGGTACCCAACGGGGCAAAGGATCCCGATGCGAGGCCCTGTTCGAGTTTGACCTAGGTACCGCACCGGGCCGGGAGCGCGAAGCTCCCGGCCCGGTCTACGTTCCGGCGTTCATCGCCACGCTCAACGCGCGTTCGGACAGCTCCGATCGCGTCAACCGGGCCACCACCCGGCCCCGCTGGAACACCAGCACCCGGTCACACAGCTCGCACAGCTCCGCCAGGTCCGTCGACGCGAGCACGACCGGCTTGCCCTCGGCCGCCAGCGCCGCGATCACCGCGTGCATCTCCGCCCGCGCACCGACGTCGACGCCGCGGGTCGGGTCGTCCAGGACCAGGAGCCTCGGGTCCGCTTCCAGCCACTTCGCGAAGACGACCTTCTGCTGGTTGCCGCCGGACAGCGTGGTCACGAGGTCGTCCGGGCCGCCGCGGATCCGGAGCCGCTCGATGTGCCGGCGGGCGGCCGCGCGGTGCGTTTCGCGGCGCAGCCACCAGCTGCCGAGACCGGCGCCGAGCCACGCGGCCGCGCTCGTGTTGCGCCACACCGGCTGGTCGAGCATCAGCCCGTAGCGCTTGCGGTCGCTGGGGACGAACGCCACCCCCGCCCGGACCGCGGCCCGCGGCGAGCGCGGCGTACCCGGGCCGCTTCCCCGGCCGGACAACGCCGACAGCACCTCGAGGTGGCCCGCGCCCTGCAGGCCCGCCAGCCCGACGATTTCGCCGGGCGCCACCGAAAACAGGCCGTCGACCACGAGCGCCGGCGGCCCGTCGCGCGGGGGTGGCCGTTCGGCGGCGGGCGCGAGTGCGCGGTCCCCCAGCATCGCCGCCACCACGCCGTCCAGGTCCACCGTGGCCGTCTCGACGCCCGTCAGCACCGACCGGCCGTCGCGCAGCACCGTGATCCGCGTGGCGATCCGCAACACCTCCTCCAGGAAATGCGACACGTACAGCACCGCGACCCCGCGCGCGACGAGCCGCCGCAGCACGCCCATCAACCGCGCCACGGCGTCGGCGGGCAACGCCGACGTCGGCTCGTCGAGGATCAGCACCGCCGGGTTCCGCAGCAGTGCCCGGCCGATCTCCAGCAGCTGCTGGTCGGCCAGCGACATCGTCCCGGCTCGGGCGTCGAGCGGGACGTCCAGGCCCAGCTCCGCCAGCACGGGCGCGGCGAGCGAAGCCATCCGCCGCCGGCTGACCAGCAGGCCCCGCCGCGGTGGCGCGAGCGGGAACAGGTTCTCCGCCACCGTCAGGTCGGGGAACACCGTCAGCTCCTGCGCCACCAGCGCAACCCCGGCGATTCGTGGCAGCACGCCCGCGTCCGGACGCTCCACACCGGACAGGATCTTGACGAGCGTCGACTTGCCGGCGCCGTTCTCCCCCACCACGGCGTGCACTTCGCCGGGCCGCAGCACTATGTCCACTTCGGACAGTGCGGTGACGCCGCCGTAGCGCCGGGTCAGGCCGGTCGCGCGCAGCACGTCAGCGCGCCTCGGCCAGCGGCCGCACCAGCGCCGCCGGGTTCGCCAGGATCCGGTCGATCTCCGGCTTGTAGAAGTCGTACGCCGCCTGCGGGGACGTCTGGCGCTTGAGGACCGCGTCGATGTTCGACGAATCCACGACCAGACCGGGCATCCGCAGCCAGCCCTGCGGCAGCGGCTTCTTCTCCTTGACCGACCGGATCAGCAACGCGGTCACGACGTACCCCTTGAGGAAGTGCTCGGGGTCGATGGTGACGAAGTCGAGGCCGTCCTTGACGCCCTGCAACGTCTTCGCGTCGACGTCCGCGCCCGCGACGAGGTACTTGCCGCCCTCGGTCTGCTTGATCTTCGCGAGGTCGTAGCTGTCCGCGTCGCCGACGCCCAGGAACGCGAGCGCACCAGGGTTCGCGTGCACCAGCGCGGCCCACGCGCCGTAGTTCTGGTTGGGGTCGCTGTAGGTCTGGAACGGGCCGAGCACCTTGATCCCGGGCGCCTTCGCGGTCAGCGTCTCCTTGATGCCCTTCGCGCGGCTGTCGAGCACCGGCGTCCCCGGGTTGGGCACGCCGACGACGACGGTGCCGGACGGGTTGGCCGGCAACCGCTTCAGCAGCTCCGAAGCGAGCTGCACGCCGAGGTCGTAGTTGTCGTTGCCGACGTAGAAGGTGATCTTGCTGCCGTCGGTGGGCGCGGTGTCCAGCGCGACCACCGGCACCCCGCGGTCGATCGCGGTCGCGGCCGGCCGGGTGAAGATCGGCGGGTCGAGGTTCTCCAGCACCACGCCGTCCGGGTTGGTCTGCGTGAGGTTGGTGAACAGCTGCTGCTCGGCGGGGCCGTCGGTGTTGGGCGGCCCGACGGACTTGAAGTCGACGCCGCCTTCGTGCTGCGCGGCGGTTTCCGCGCCTTCGACCATCTCGTGGGCGAAGTTGAGGCTGATGTTGGCGACGGCGATGCCCATCTTGAGGTTCCCGCCGCCGGCGTCGCCGGAGCTACCGCAGGCGCTCAGCGTCAGGCAGGTGATCAGGGCCAGGATCGGGACGCGCTTCATGCTTCCTCCTGAGGCCGCGGCCGCGCGTGCGGCGCAACACGCTGTCGAAGGCGACGGCGACCAGGATCACCGCGCCGGTGGCGAACGTCGTCCAGTTGATCGGCACCTGCAGGAACACCAGGCTGGCCGCGACGGTGGTGAGGATGAGGTTGCCCAACACCGCGCCGGGCACCGAGCCGCGCCCGCCGGCCAGCGGGGTGCCGCCGATGATGCAGGCGGCGATCGCGGTCAGCTCGTAGCCGTTGCCGACGGTCGGGTCGCCCGCGGTGAAGAACGCCAGCCCGAGCACGGCGGCGATCCCGCCCATGAAGCCGGACAGGGCGAGCGCGGCGATCCGCGTCCGGGCGATCGGCAGGCCGCTGAACTCGGCGGCGTCCGGGTTGGACCCGACGGCCCGCACCCGCGCGCCGAACCGGGTCCGGGTGAACACGACGGTCAGCACGACCACCGCGACCACCAGCACCCACACCGACGTCGGGACGCCGGCGAGCTCGCCGCCGAACACGCTGAAGAACGCGTGGTCCAGCGGCATCCCGCTGATCTGCTTGCCGTCGGCCAGCGCGAGCGCCGCGCCGCGGAAGAGCAGCGCGGCGGCGAGGGTGACGATGAACGACGGCAGCCGCAGGTACGTCGTGATCACGCCGTTGAGCCCGCCGAGCACGGTGGCGACGAGCAGGATCGCGGGCAGCGCGAGCCACGGCGACCACCCGTCGCGGATCAGCACGGCACCCAGCACGATGCCGAGCGCGTACTGCCCGCCGAGGGAGAGGTCGACTTCGCGCATCGCCAGCGGGAACACCATCCCGCAGGCCATCAGGCCGACGTAGACGGAGCTCTGCGCGGTCGAGAGCAGGTTGACCGGGCGCAGGAAGTCCGGGTGCGCCAGCCCGACGACGGCGACCAGCAGCACGAGGACCAGAACGACGCCGAGCTCGTCACGCACGAGGTGGCGGAATCGGGAGGGCGTCGACATAGCGGCGAAGGTCACCAGCCGGGCGCGGGTTCGGCAAGACGGGCGTTTCGGTGGATGAAACGGTGACCTTGTCGGAACCCGCCGCCGGCCGCCACGCTGCCCGCCATGCCCTCCAGCAGCCGGGTCGCCGTCGTCACCGGGGCCGCGCGCGGGCTCGGCCAGGAGTTCGCCGTCGCGCTCGCCGGCCTGGGCCACCGGGTGGCCGGCTGGGACGTGGCGGACCAGGCCGAGACGTCCGCGCGGGTGATCGCCTCGGGCGGGGAGTTCCTGCCGGTGACCGTCGACGTGACGCACCCGGTCGCCGTCGAAGCCGCGGTGGAGCAGGTGGTGGCCGCCTTCGGCGCACTGCACATCGTGGTGAACAACGCCGGGGTCTACCCGCCGATCGCCTTCGAAGAGACCACCGTGGACGATTGGCGCGACGTCATGCGGCTCAACCTGGAGGGCCCGTTCCTGGTCACCCGGGCCGCGCTGCCGCACCTGCGGGCGGCCGGCTGGGGCCGGGTGGTGAACATCGTGTCGGCGGTCGTCTTCCTCGGCCCGCCGGACCTGGTCGCGTACACGACGTCGAAGGCGGGCCTGGTCGGGTTCACACGGGCGCTGGCCAACGCGGTGGGCCCGGACGGCATCACGGTGAACGCCATCGCGCCCGGGCTGGTGACGACCGCGACCGCCACGCGGACGACCGGCGCCGGCGGCGGGTTCGAGCGCGTCCGGGCGAGCCAGGCGGTGCCGCGCACGGAAAGCCCGGCGGACCTGGTGTCGACGCTGCGGTACGTGTGCGACGAGGGCAGCGGGTTCCTGACCGGCCAGACGCTGAACGTCGACGGCGGGTCGGCTTTCCATTGAGGGGGGCGTGTGAGCCAGCTGCTGGGGGCCGGCGAGGCGGCCGTCGTCACCCGGGTGTGCGAGCTGCTCGTCCCCGGCTCCGCCGCGGCCCGGCCGGACCGCTACCTCGCCGCGACCCTGCCCGCCCTCTCCTCCGCCGACGAGGACGCAGTGCACGCGGCGATCGGGGTGCTGGCCGGCGTCTCGGACGTGCCGACGCTGGCGCGGGTGGCCGGGAGCGCCGCCGTCGACCGGTTCCGCCTGCTGGCGATCGAGGCGTTCTACGGCGACCACACCCCGCCGGGCCGGCGGGGACCCGACCGGGCCGACGTCCTGGTCATCGGCGCCGGCGGCGGGGCGGTCGCCGCGGTGCTGGCCGCGCGGGGAGCCGACGTGCTGCTGCTCGACAGCGGCCCCGGCCGCGCCCGTTTCGTGTCCGCGGTGGACGACGAGCCGATCGGGCCGCCCGCCGCGCCCGGCCCGGTGAAGGCCGAGCGCGCGCCCGCGTCCGATGTCGCGAAGTTCCACGAACGCACCGGCCTGCTCGGCGCGGCGGGCCCGTTCGGGCCGGCGGACCTCGAACCGTGGTACGACCGCCCGGTACCGGTGTCGCGAGCCCGGGTGCGCCGGCGGCACGACGTCCGGCACGTCCTGGTCGACACGTCGGGGCCGCGCCCGAAGGTCACCGGCGTCGCCTGCACGGGCGGCGGCGTGCTCCGAGCCCCGGTCGTCGTGCTCGCCGCCGGCCCGCTCGCGACGCCCCGGATCCTGTTGCACACCCACGAAACCGCCGAGATCGACTCCCCGTCGGCCCGGCTGACCGGGCGGACGCTGGGCCTGCGCCCGGCCCGGCTGGTGTACGGCCTGCTCGCCCGGCCACAGGCCCCCCGCACGGGGTCGGGGTTCACCGTCGAACCGGCCGAGCTGCCCGGCCCGGTCGCCTTCGCCGCGAGCCTCGTCGACCCCGCGGACCGGCCGTTGTGGGGCGGGCGGCTGGCCGAGGTGGTCGGCGGTCACCCCGGCTGGACGGGCCTGCGGGTGCCGGTCGCCGACGACAACACCGCCGTCGCCGGCCTCGGCGTCGGGGACGAGGTCGTCGTGGGCAAGCGGTTCTCGACGGCCGAGCGGCGTTTGCTGACCGACTCGCTCGAGACCGCCGCCGGGCTGCTCCGCGAGGCCGGGGCGCGGGACGTCGTGTGGAGCGGCCTGTTCGCGGCGCACCCGCAGGGCGGCGCGCCGATGGGCGACGACCCGGCCCGCTCGGTGGTGGGCCCGGACGGGCGGTCCCACGACGTCGACGGCCTGTACGTCGCCGACGCGTCGCTGCTGCCGGCCGTGCTCTCGGTGGCCCCGGACCTGACCGTGCGCGCGCTGGCCGCGAAGGTCGCCGAGGCGATCCGGTGACCGCTCGGCTCACCGGCGTTGCCTTGCCACCGCCACCGGATCATCATCACGGGATGACCGGCCCGCCGAAGTCCGTGCTCGCCCGCGGCCTGACGCTGCTGGACGCGTTCTCAGCCGCGGACACGACGTTGTCGCTGGCCGAGCTGACGGCGCGGACCGGCTTGCCGAAGCCGACCGTCCACCGGCTGGCCACCGAGCTGGTCGGCTGGGGCGGCCTGGAGCGCACCGACGGCCGTTACCGGCTCGGCATGAAGCTGTTCGAGCTGGGCCAGCGCGTGCCGCGGCGGCGGGACCTGCGCGAAGCCGCACTGCCGTACCTGGAGGACCTGTACGAGGCAACGCACGAGAACATCCACTTGGCGGTGCAGGACGGCCCGCACACGCTGTTTTTGGAGAAGGTGAGCGGCCGCCGGTCGATGCCGATCGAGTCCCAGGTAGGCGGCAAGCTGCCCCTGCACTGCACGGCGACCGGCAAGGTGTTCCTGGCCCTCGGTTCCCCGGACTACTTCCGCCGGGTGGCGGTAGCCGGACTGGCCCGCTGGACACCCCGCACGATCGTGGCGCCCGGCCGCCTCCGCCAGGAGCTGGCCCGCGCGGCAACAAGCGGCTACGGCGTCAACCACGAGGAGTACGAGGTAGGTGTGTCGGCGGTGGCGGCCCCGGTGTTCGACGCCCGCCGCCGCGTCCTGGCAGCTTTGTCGATCACGGGCAACGCGGCCAAGCTGGACCTCGACCGCCTGGCCCCGGCGGTGCGGACCGCGGCGCTGGCCCTGTCCCGCGAGCTGGCGTTCACCCCGGTCCGCAACCCCCTGGATCGGGGTTGATCAGCGCCACGCCACCGGCTGACGCGACGTGGAAGAGATGCTGGAGACGGCGAGGGCAGCGGTGGCCCGGCCTGGTTCCGCCGGCCCCCGCGCGCGGAGTGCGTGGTCCGGCCGGTCCCGAAGGCGGACGCCCCGGTGACGGTGTATGGCGAAGGCTGGGAGTTGTACCGGAGCGCCTGGGCTGGTGGTGCACACCGGCTTGCACGCGTTGCGCTGGCCCGGGACGCTGTGCCGGTTGGCCGGGGAGCGGCTGGGATGCGTTTGACAGCAACGACTTTCGTAACGAGATGGTTGGCCGCGTGGGTACAGGCCCGTAGCCAATTGGCTGCAGGCCCGTCCCGTCGCTGTACCGGTTGACCGAGAAGCACCCGGGACACTTTTGACAGCAACAACTTTCGCGACGAGATGATTGGCGACGTGGGTATAGGCCCGTAGCCGATTGACCGCAGGCCTGTCCCGTCGCAGCGCCGGTTGACCAAGTAACGGCTGGGACGCGTTTGACAGCAACAACTTTCGTAACGAGATGGTTGCCCGCGTGGGTACAGGCCCGTAGCCAATTGGCTGCAGGCCCGTCCCGTCGCAGTGCCGGTTGACCGAGAAGCACCCGGGACACTTTTGACATCAACGACTTTCGTAACGAAGTGGTTGGCGACGTGGGTGTAGGCCCGTAGCCGGTTGGCTGCGGGCCTGTCCCGTTGTGTGGTTGTCTCAGGCTGCGGTGGGTATGGGTTGGTGGAGGTTGTTGCGCCGGGGTTGTCGGCGCTTGTCAAGCCAGACCGGCGGTAAGAACTCCGGGAGCCCGTCGGGGGCGATGCGGACCTCCCACCCGGAGCGGTGCAGCAACCGGTGGTGGTGGGCGCACATCAAGGCCAGGTTGTTGAGGTCGGTGGGGCCGCCGTCGGCCCAGTGCCGGATGTGATGCCCCTGGCAATGCCGCGGTGGACGATGACAGCCGGGGAAGGCGCAGCCGCGGTCACGTAGGTAGAGGGCGTTGCGGATGGGGGTGGGGATCAAGCGACGGGCACGGCCCAGGTCCAGTGGGGCGCTGGCCGAGTCCAGGACCGCGGGGATGAGTTTGCAGTCGCAGGCGTGGATCCGGGCCTCGGCCGCGCTCAGGGTGCCGGTGTCGCCGAGCAGGGCCGTGCCGAGGCCGGAGGTCAGGTTCTGCAGCGGGATGGTGACCATCACGTGGGCTCGTTCGCCGGCCTGGGTGGGCAGGCCGGGGGTGTTCAACGCGAGGTCGATGGCGTCGGAGAACGCGTCGCCGTAACGCTCGGCCGGGCAACGGTGGTCCTCCGAGCCGCGCCGCTGGGCCAGCGAGTCCAGCAGCGCGCTGGCCCGGGTGCCCGTCTCATCGTCGAGATGACCGGACAGTTCCCAGATACCGGTTCTCTTCCGCCGAAGGGAGAGTTCGCGGCGGGGGGTGGCGGGTTCGGTCTCCTCGGGTGCGGTGCCATCGGGGTCGAGGTGGGCCACGATCCGCGCGCCCAGGGCCGCGACCTGCTTGTGCCCGGAGTCCTCGGCGAAGCTGAGCAGGCTCTGCTCGGCTTCCTCGCGGTGCTCGGGCGGGATCTGGGTCAACGTCGCGACGATCGTGTCGATCATCGGGTTGCTCAGCGAGCCAGACGCGGCAACAGTGCCGGTGGCGGGGGCAATCGCGGGGATCGGGGTGCCGTCGAGAGCGCGGGAGGAGTTGAGGGTCCGGGCCCGCTTGAGGAGCTTCTCGGCAGCCGACTTGGGAATGTCGGCCAGCTGTGCGAGCAGGTGGGGAACGGAGCGGTAGCCGAAGAGTTCCAGGACACCGCGGGATTCGATTTCCACGAGCAGCGACCCAAGCTCGGCTTCGGCGGCCCGCACGACGCCCAGCAGGGTGCTGATCCGGTCGGCGAGTGCGACCGCATCGGCTTGCCAGGCGAAGTTTCTGTCCACACCCCAAGATTACCGAGCCTCGAACACCAGTTCATCACACGAAGGGGTGGCAGGTTAACGAACTGTCCGGACCACAGAACACCAGCCACAGCAGCAAAGCAGGGGAGAGATTCGTTGCGTGGGGAATCGGCGCTACCGGCCACAGGACCAAACAACCACAGGGCGCCGATTTCCCACGCCCCGGCGAAGCCGCATCTTGAAACCCTAGTGCTGCATACCATAGGACTTCTGACAGGGATAACCATCCCCAGTAGCAGACCAGTTAGCAGGATACCCATTCTGAGCCCAAGCAGCAAAAGCCTGAGCATAGGTATAACCCCGAGCACGCAACCACTGACAGGGAGTCTGCCCAGCAGCAGGAGTGATGACAATCCAGGGCTGAGCATTGACCCACCCAGCCTGGGCATACCACTGATCGGAAGCAGAAACCCCTCGAGAAACAACAACGGTAGAGGGAGCAGCAGGAGCAGGAACGGTAACAACGGTAGTACCAGGAGCAACCGGCACCCCGACAACCGGCATCCCACAAGCGGCAACAGCGACCAGAACCAAAGCGAGAATTACGACAGCTCTCATAGGAATCAACTTCTTCCGTGTCCGCCACCCAGGAATCGGCCGCACAGCCGATTCTGCAACGGGTCAGCGAGAACGCGACCCAAGCGTTATCCCGTGGGATTCACCCGTGCTGCGCGGCGATGTCGTAAGCCGTCATCGCGGCGGCCAGCCGACGGGCGTCCGCGGGGCGGGTCGCGTCGTAGCCGGTGATCAGTTGGATGCGGCCGAGCCGATAGGTCAGCGTGTTGCGGTGGATGTTCAACGACGAAGCCGCTTCGCCGCGGTTGTAGTCCGACGTGACGAACGCGCGCAGGGCGTCGATCAGGTGGGGGTGGTCCGCCAGCGGCGCCAGCACGCGAGCGAGCGCTTCGCGTGCCGGGCCCGGGCGCGCGAGCTGGAATTCGACCGCCAGGTCCGCGAGCCGGTAGAGCCGAGGCGGACGGCGCAGGCTCTCCGCCAAGCCCAGGATTTCCACGGCCTCGGCGTGCGCGGCCGGAATGCCGGCCAGGTCGGGGGCGTGGGAAACGGATGCCATGCAGGGTCGTCCGCAGATCCGGTCGATGCGTGCCGCCAGCGTGTCGACGTCGGAGTCCGACGGCACCAGCAGGACCCCGCCGTCGCCCTTGAACGTCACCAGTGCCTGACTGTCCAAATCGGACCGGACGGCGCGGAACAGGTCGGTCGCCGCCCGGGTGCCGGCGGCGAGCGGCGGCGCGGGCAGGTGGAACACGACGACCTCGTAGCTGTCCGCCAGGCCCTGGCGCCGCACCGGGCGGCCGGCGAGCAGGCTGGCGGCGAGGTTCTGGCGGTCCTCCCGGTCTTCCCAGTCGAGGTCATCACGCTCGCGCAGGTACGCCTCGGCGACGCGGGGCATCACCTCGCCGAGGAAGTCGAGCATGCGGGCGCCGAGGACGAGACGGTCGCCGTCGGCCAGCTCCCAGGCCACGCGAGCAGCCAGCGGGTACACCTTCAGCACGGCCTCGAGCGGCAGGCCGTCGCGCGCCCGCTCCGCGCCCCACGCGATCGGCAGGGCGAGCTCGTCGGACGTCGGGCGCCGGTCCTCGGCGACCGTGGTCAGGAACAGCTCGAACACCGCCCGCGCGTTGGCGACCAGGTCACCCTCGAGGACGGTGGCCGGCAGCAGCCGGTACGCCGGGATCTCGGCCGCGCAGCGGGCCATCATCGCGGCCGCGATCTCACCCGATCGAGGGAAGAGCTCGGCCACCGGATCCATGCCACATTGTCACCACGCACAAACGCCCTCGGCAAGTTTCTGCGCGTTTTGCCAGCAGACAGCGTTGATCGACGGGCGCATGCTGTGCATACCAACCAGGCGAAAGGACTCGGCAATGGCGCGGGGAACGAAACGATGGCTGGCCGCACTCGGCCTGGCGGGCGTGCTGACGATGGGTGCGGCGGTCCCGGCGCAGGCCGCGAGCGGCGGCAACAACGACTTCGGCTGCCGCCCGAGCGCCGCCCACCCGAACCCGGTCGTGCTGCTCCACGGCACCTTCGCGACCTACTACGAGGACCTGAACTTCCTCCAGGCCGACCTCGCCGCCCGCGGCTACTGCACGTTCTCGCTGACCTACGGCGCCTACCCGCAGTTCCCGTTCGTCGGCGGGCTGAAGCCGGTCGCGGAGTCGTCGCTGGAGATCAAGAACTTCGTCGAGCAGGTCCGGTCGGCGACCGGCGCGGCGAAGGTCGACGTCGTCGGGCACTCCGAAGGCGGCCTCCAGTCGATCTACCTGGCGAAGATGCAGGGCATCCAGAGCGAGATCGGCAAGGTGGTCGCGATCGCGCCGCCGACGCACGGCGCCAACGCGTCCGGCCTCCTGACCCTGGCGTACACGCTGCTCGGCAAGAGCACCTGGGACACCATCGTCAAGGCGATCGGCCTGCCGATCTTCGCCGACGAGCTGGACGGCGGGGCCGCGATCGTCGCGCTCAACACCGGGCCGGTCGCCCAGCCCGGCATCGACTACACGATCATCACCTCCCGCTACGACGAGCTGGTGACCCCGACCGAAACGTCGTTCATCCGCGAGCCGGGCGTGCACAACCGGTACGTCCAGGACTCGTGCCCGTTCGACCCGGTGGGCCACATCGGTGAGGCTTACGACCTCAACGTGTGGCACCTGGTCCGCAACGCGCTCGACCCGGCGCACGCCGCGCCGATCAAGGTCTGCGCGGTCGGCTCACCCGGCTGACCCGATCGCGAAGACGTGCAGGTCCGGGTCGGTCGGCAGGGTCACCGAGGCGATCGTCTTCCCGGCCGGGGCGTCGAACGGCGTCGTCGCGTAGACCGACGCCCCGCCGCCCTGGCCGCCCGGTTGGTTGCGGTGGTCCGTGCGGGCCACCAGCGTGTTGCCGAACACCGGATCGGTGCCGCCGCCCGGGAAGACCCAGTCGCCGAAGGACAGGTCGGCCTGGGCGGTGGTGCCGTCGGTGAAGGTGACCGTCGTGGAGGCGCGGTGGTCGCCGTTCGAGGCCGTGCCGATGAACGACAGCCGCGTCCCGGCCACCCGCACGGTCTGCCCGGCCGGGACGACGTTGTCCGGACGGCCGGCCGGCGCGGCCGGCCAGGTGAACGTCGTGCCGGCTGCCTGGCCAGCACGGCCGCCGACCAGGCCGGCCGCGGCCAGGGCCTGGCGGGAAAGGCTGTTCCCGGCGCCGTCGATGTCCGCCGAACCGGTGTCGCCGTCGTCGGAGATGCCCACGTTCGAGTACGCCGCCGCCAGTCCGCCCGCGGGCGCGACCAGGACGATCAGCGAGCCGGGCACCGACGTCGAGCCACTGCGGACGGTCACCGGCACCTGGTAGTACCCCTCGGGTGTCCCGGCGGCGACCGACACCGAAAGCTTCGCTGTGCCGCTGCCGGTCCGGTCGTCGAGCCGCAGCTGCCGCGGCCCGGTCACCGAAATCCCCGCCGGGGCCCGAGTGCCGATCTCGAGGGAACGGTCGTGGCCGGAGAGCCGCTGCGCGCTGACCGTGGCCTCCCCCGTGCTCCCGGGCGCGACGACGACCTGGTTGGTCGTCGAGGCCAGGAACGGCTTCTCACTGTCCCGATAGGACGGCGGCGGCGAACCGGCCGCCCAGCGCTTGTCCGGAGTGGACACCAGCGAGAAGTCCAGCCGGCCGCCGTCGCGCGCGGTGTTCACGGGCAGGTACGTGCGGTCCCAGTCTTGGCCGTTGAGCGACAGCGAGTGGACGTAGGTCGCCGGAGCCCGCGGCGCGTGGATGTCGATCGTCCGCCCACCCGGCAGGGAAAGCACGGCGCGTTCGAACAACGGGCTCGCGACGACCAGGTCCGGCGTCCCCGGGGTGGCCGGGTAGATGCCGAGCGCGGCCCAGACGTACCACGACGACTGCGCGCCGAGGTCGTCGTTGCCCGGCTCGCCGTCCGGTGTCGCGCTGAACAACGTCGTGGCGATCTCGCGGACGACCTGCTGGGTCTTCCACGGCTGCCCGACGTGGTCGTAGAGGAACGGCACACCGAAGTCGGGCTCGTTGCCGGCCCACATGTTCGGCTCGTTCGGGCCGACGTTCAGCTTCTGGAAGAACGTGTCCAGCCGCTGCGAAACAAGAGCAGGTCCACCCATCGCCGTCACCAGCCCGGCCGGGTCCTGCGGCACCAGCCAGGTGTACTGCGCGGCGTTGCCCTCGTCGAAGCCGTCCTGGCCGAACTTTCCGGGCGGCGGCGGGACGTAGGCCGGGCCGTCCGGGAAGCGCCCGTCCTGCGCACGCGGCTGGAGGTAGCCCGTCAAGGGGTTGAAGATGTTCTGCCAGTTCTGCCCGCGGCGACCGAACTCGCGCGCGACGTCACGGTCGCCGATGCCCTGCGCGAACTGGGCGATGGCGAAGTCGTCGATGGCCCACTCGAGGGTGATCGACGCGCCGACGCGGGCGTGGTCACCGCGCGAGGCGTCGTTGTTCGGCAGGTACCCACGAGCGACGTAGTCCGCGATGCCCCGGCGTTCCTGGTACGCCCCAGGCGTTTCGTCCACTGACGTCGCCCCCTTGACCAGGTACTTCAGCGCCGTCTTGACGTCGAAGTCGCGGGCGCCGAACGCGTAGAGGTTCGAGATGAGCGCGACCGAGCTGTCGCCGGTCATCTGTCCCGTGTAGGCGTTCGCCATCGGCCAGCGCGGCCACCAGCCGCCCTGCACGGCGTCGTTCGTCAGCGACTGCGCCATGTCGCTGGCTTCCTTCGGGAACAGCATGGCGTGCAGTGGCGCGAGCGAGCGGTAGGTGTCCCAGTCGGAGAAGTTCGCGTACTGGTGGCGACCGACGGGGAGCGTCCGGACCTGGTTGTCGAAGCCGATGTACCGGCCGTCGACATCGTCGAAGGTGTTGGGGTGCATCAGCGAGCGGTACAGCGCCGTGTAGAACGTCTTGAGCTGCGCGGTGTCGCGGCCGGCGACGCGGATCTTGCCCAGCGCCTGCGTCCACTTGTCCCTTGTGGACTTCCGGACGGCCGCGAAGTCGAAGCCGGGGACTTCCGCGGCGGCGTTGGCCTTCGCGCCGTCGACGCCCACATAGGACATCGACACCTTGGCGCGCACGGTCGACGTCCCGAAGGTCAGGTAGGCGCCGGCTCGCGGCGAGTCGACGCTGTCGGTGCCCGGCTTGACCGACGAGCCGTCCCAGGTGCCGTGCGCGGTGAACGGCTGGTCGAAGGTGATGTCGTAGTAGACGGTGTACTTGTTGCCCTTGCCGCAGAAGTTGCCGGTGGTCGCCGAGCCGCTGACCTCGCGGTCACCGGTGATCTTCAAATCCGCGTGAGAGTTCCCCGCGAGGCTCGCGCCGCCCTTGACCAGCACCTGCGGCGTCGACCCGGCCGGGTAGGTGAAGGTCGCGAGCCCGGTGCGGGTGGTCGCGGTCAGCTCGGCGCGGACGTTCGAGTCGGCGAGCGTCACGGCGTAGTAGCCGGGCTCGGCCTGCTCGCCGTCGTGGCCGAAGTGCTCGGTGCGGTCCCAGGGCGCGCTGCCGACGTCGCCGGTGACCGGCAGGAGCGGCACGTCGCCGAACGCGTTGCAGCCGACGGAGGCGTGGTCGAGGCTGAAACCTCGGATCTGGTCCGAGTGGTACTGGTAGCCGGCGTACGCGCCCTGCGTGTCCGGCGAGAACTGCATCATCCCGAACGGCGCCGCCGGCCCGGGGAAGTTGTTGATCTCGCCGACCGAGCTGCCGCCACGGCCGGTGCCGATCAGCGGTTCGACGTACGCCGAAGGGTCGCCGACCAGCGGTGACAACGTTGTCGGAGCCGCCGAAGCGACCGCGGGCACCCCGATCACCGCCGTCGCGACCAGCGCCGCCATGAACTTGTATCGCACCGTGCCTCCCAGAGCTGTCATCCGACCTTTACCGCCGCACGACCCCGGGTCAACACTTTGACAAAGACCTGGCTCGTGTCCGGAGGTGTGAAGATCCGGTCAGGATCGGGTGGTGACGGTGTCAGGACGCCTAACCTCGGTGCCGTGTGCGCACGTGTACTGGTCGCCGAGGACGACGAGAAGCAGGCCGAGGTCCTCCGGCTCTACCTCGAGAGCGAAGGCCACACCGTGGTGCTGGCCGCGGACGGCCGCGCGGCCCTCGACGAAGCCCGCCGCGACCGGCCCGACCTGCTGGTCCTCGACGTGATGATGCCCGAGGTCGACGGCCTCGACGTCTGCCGGATCCTGCGGGGCGAGTCCGACGTCGCGGTGCTGATGCTCACCGCCCGGGCCACCGAGGAGGACCTGCTGCTCGGCCTCGACCTCGGCGCGGACGACTACCTGACCAAGCCCTACAGCCCGCGTGAGCTGATGGCCCGCGTCCGGACGCTGCTGCGGCGGACCTCGACGCACCGCGAACCCCCCGACACGGCGTTGCGGGCCGGCGCGCTGCGGGTCGACCCGGTGCGGCACGAGGTGTCGGTCGACGGCCGCCCGGTGGAGACGACGCCGGGTGAGTTCCAGCTGCTCGAGACGCTGATCCGGCAGCCGGGCCGGGTGTTCACGCGGCGGCAGCTGCTGGAGCTCACCCGCGGCGACGACCGGTTCGTGTCCACCCGGATCATCGACGTCCACGTGCTCAACCTGCGCAAGAAGCTCGAGCCCGACCCGCAGCACCCCGTCTACCTGCGGACCGTGTTCGGCGTCGGGTACAAGCTGACGGCGGAAAATGACACGTAGCTTTCCCCGCCGACGCAGTCTCGTCGTCCGGCTGACGGCGGTCTCGCTGCTGATCGCGCTGGGCTCGATCGCCGCGACCGCGTGGCTGGCCGTGCAGACCACCACGCGCGCGATCCAGCAGGAACAGGGCCAGGCCCTCTCCGGCGACGCGACGATCTACACCGAGGTGCTCGGCTTCGCGGCGGCCAACCACACCTGGGACCAGGTCGGCCCCAAGCTGCGCGCGCTGTCCGAGCAGACCGGCCGCCGCGTCGTGCTGACCACCCTCGACCGCCGGGTGCTCGGCGACTCCGGCGGCGCGCCGGTGACGCTGCCGGTGAAAGCGACCGCGTCGGTCGACCCGCTGCACGTCGACCCCGTGCTGCTGCCCCAGGCCGGGACCAGCGGCATCGACCCGCGCGCGGTCGGCCCGTTCCGGCTGCCGCCCGACGAGCGCGCCGACCTCGACGGCCTGGCCAAGAAGGCGGTGGCCTGCCTCGACGCGATGGGCATCACCGGGCAGGTGCGGGAGTCACCGAGCGGGCGGGCGCAGCTCACCGGGGCCGACCCGCTCAGCGTCCGCTACTTCGCGGCCAAGTGCGGGATCTACGAGCTGGCCGAGGCGACGCCGACCGAGCAGGCCGCGCTCGACAGCCTCAACGAAGCCGTGAACCGCTGTCTGGGGAACCAGGGCGCGGAGCCGGTGAAGCTGGGTCTCGACCTCGAAGCGCTCGGGGTCGCGGACCAGGGGCCGAGCCAGGGCTGCCTCGACTCGGCCCGCCGTGAGCAGCTGACGCCGTTCGTCGCGCCACCCGCGTTGCTCTTCACGCTCGGCCCGGGCGGTTCGCAGCTGCCGACGTTCACGCTGTCGCGGGAGAACCTGGCCCGGATCCTCGCGGTGACCGGCGGCGTCCTGGTGCTGGCCGCGCTGGTCACCGTGCTGGTCGCGCGGCGGCTGTCGCGGCCGCTGCGCGCGCTGACCGAGGCCGCCCAGCAGGACCGGCCGGCGCCGGTGAAGTCCCGCGACGAGGTCGGCTACCTCGCCGCCGCGTTCAACGACCTCACCGCGCGGCGCGAGCGCATCGAGGAGCAACGCAAGGCGATGGTCAGCGACATCGCCCACGAGCTGCGCAACCCGCTCAACGTCATCCGCGGCCGGCTGGAGGCCGCCGAGGACGGCCACCTGCCGTTCGACCGGGCGCTGACGACGTCGCTGCTCGAAGAGACCGTGCTGCTGCAGCACATCGTCGAGGACCTGCAGGACCTCGCCGCGGCCGACGCCGGGCGGCTGCGGCTGCACCCGGAGCCGGTCGACGCGGCCGAGCTGGCCGGCCACGTCGCCGCCGGGCACGCCGACCGCGCGGCCGCGGCCGGCGTCACGCTCACCGTGTCACCCCACGGCGAGACCGGGCTCGAGGCCGATCCGGTGCGCTTGCGCCAGGTCATCGGGAACCTGGTGACCAACGCGGTCCGGCACACCCCGCCCGGCGGCCGCGTGACGATCCACGTCTCGTCCACTGTGGACGAGGTGGTGATCGCCGTCGCGGACACCGGCGCCGGGATCGCCGCCGGCGACCTGCCGCACGTGTTCGACCGGTTCTGGCGGGCCGAGAAGTCCCGCAGCCGCCAGACCGGTGGCAGCGGGCTCGGCCTCGCCATCGTGCGGCACCTCGTGCGGGCCCACGGCGGCACGGTGCGCGTCGAGTCCGAAGTGGACGCCGGCTCGACGTTCACCGTCCGGCTACCGAAGCCGGATCTCCGTGGTGAGGGTGCCGGGGTGCGGGACGCGCAGGACGTGCAGCTTCCGGGCGCCGTCGCGGAGGAAGGTGACGGCGGTGGCGGTGACGGTCGCGGCCAGGGGCGTGCCCCAGCCGATCGTGATCGTCGTGGCGCCACGGCGGATCGTCAGTCCTGACGCGGTCGCCGCGGCGTCGGCGCCGTGGCGGACCGGGGTGCCGCCGGCGAACCGCACGTCGTCGCCCGGGTGCAGGACCAGCGGGATCTGCTCGGTGAGCGGGGTCGTGCCCCGGACCGCGCGGGTGACGGTGTCCCTCGTGATCGTCAGGTCGGTCCGGATCCGGGTGTCGAGGCCGTACCGGACGACGACCGGCGCGGAGCCCGGCACCTTACGTGTGCCGTCCCAGGGGCGATCGCCGATGGCGTAGGTCGCTTCGAGGAGGCCGCGGGCGTCCGCGGTGCCGTTGGGGAGCAGGCTGGCCCAGCACTGCGCGTCGTCCTGTTGCGAGTGGACGACCATGCCGGCCCTCGGGTGCCAGAGCATCCCCTGCGCGCCGCGGACGTAGCTCGACGGGCGCGTGCCCCAGAACCCGGCGAGGTACAGCTGCGGCCGTCGCACGTAGACGTAGGTCTGGTTCAGCTCGTCGTCCCGGCGCTGGACGGCGAAGTCGTTCGAACGCAGGTAAGGCAGCTGCCGGATCGACGCCTGCTTCGCGCCGTGCGAAGGGAAAGCCTCACCGTAGGAGACGTGGGCGAGGATGCGCGGCGAAGTGTCCTGTTTGGCCGGTCCGACCGCCGGGCCCGGGACCCGCGCCCACTGCCCGCGTGTCTCGGCGCGGTCCTCGCGGGTGGTGAAGAACGCGGCGAGGTCCGGGACCTCCGGCACGAACAGCGAACCGAGGTTGGTCCGGTCCGGGTCGGGGATGACGTCGTCGTAGCAGGACACGTGCGTGCGGCTCGACGTCGCGACGTAGGTCAGCGAGCCGGCGCCGTCCGGCTCGCGGACGACGTTGTAGCCGAACCAGTCCGCGAACTTCCGGGCCATGCCGACGACCGTCCGGTCGCGGGTCAGCGCGTAGATCTCGGCGAGCTCCGGGAGCATCACCTCGAAGTTGTAGTTGACGTCCATCCCGGTCGGCTCGTAGAAGAAGCCGGCCGGGCTCTGGCCGTTCGCCGCGAGGAACTCGATGCGGTCGCGCAGCTTCCTCGCCAGCCCCGCGTCCGGGTTCAGCTTCAGGGCCAGCTGGGCCGACGAGAGGCCGGAGGTGTTCTGGTTGGCGAACTCGATCGGGTGCGCCCAGATCGGGTTGGCCGGGTCGAGGAACCAGGTCATGCCGAGGTGGAGCGAGGCTTCGAGCTGAGCGCGCCGGGCGGGCAAGGCGTCGGCCTGCCGCAGGTTGGCGAGGGTCTTCGCCAGGTAGCCGAGGCCGAACCCGGTGGCGGCCTTGGACTTCTCGGTGATCGAGTACTCCGGGAACGAGCCGTCGGCGTGCTGCAGGCTCAGGTAGTGCGAGATCGCCG
Organism: Amycolatopsis iheyensis; assembly: GCF_024703995.1. Classification (GTDB taxonomy): domain Bacteria; phylum Actinomycetota; class Actinomycetes; order Mycobacteriales; family Pseudonocardiaceae; genus Amycolatopsis; species Amycolatopsis iheyensis. Next base: position 252,432 of record NZ_JAMXQV010000012.1, read on the forward strand.
CGTCGAGCCGGTTCCGCAGCGCGGGGTCGCGGTGGTACGGGTTCCACGGCCGCCGGTTCGCGTAGAACCAGCTCAGCGTGTAGACGTGCTCCTGGACGCGGGCGTTGTACGGCTCGCTCGGCGTGCGCCACCAGCCGCCGCCGAAGAACCCGAGCGTGGCGGGATCAGTGCTGACATCGTTGACAATGCCCGGCAAAATGGCGAGGTAGGGCGCGAAGCGCTGCTCCTCGGGCGTGAAGAGCCGCCGCACCGGAGCGCCGGGCGGCAGCGGGGCGAGCGGCGGGTACGGCAGGGCTTCGGCCGACGCGGTCCCGGCGCGGGCCACCCCGAGCAGGGTCGCCGCGGCGGCCCCACCGAGGAAGGTTCTGCGATCGATCACAACTGCCTCCCGGCATTTCGACAGCGCTAGCCTTTGAGGCCGCTCTGGGCGAGCCCTTCGACGAACTGGCGCTGCGCGATGATGAACACGATGAGCACCGGCACGACCGTGGTGGTCGCGGCGGCGAGCTGGACGTTCCAGAGGTGGCCGCCGTAGACGTCGACGTACTGCGTCAGCGCCACCGGCAGCGTGAACATGTCCTTGTCGGTCAGGTAGACCAGCGGTTCGAGGAAGAAGTTCCACGTGTTGAGGAACGTGAAGATGGCGACCGCGGCCAGCGCGGGCTTGGCGATCGGCAGGGCGACGCGTCGGTAGAGCCCGAAACGCGACAGGCCGTCGAGCCGGCCCGCTTCTTCGAGTTCGCCCGGGATCGTGATGAAGAACTGCCGCATCACGAACGTCGCCAGCACGCTGGGCGCGCCGAAGATCGGCACGACGATCAGCGGCCAGTGCGTGTTGGTCAGGCCGAGGTCGTCGACCACCCGGAACAGCGGGATGATCGTGACCTCGCTCGGCACCATCAGTCCGATGAGGATCAGCGCGAACAGCTTCTCGCCGCGGAACCGGATGCGGGCGAACGCGTACCCGGCCAGCGAAGAGAAGAACATCGTGCCGAGCGTGACGAGCACGGCGATGTAGAGGCTGTTGAAGTACTGCCGCGCCAACGGGAAGTCCGTGAACGCGGTTTTGTAGTTCTCCCACTGCGGCTGGTTCGGGAACAGCTTCGGCGGGTACGCGAGCACCTCGTTGGCCGGCAGCAGCGACGCCGTGATCATCCACCAGGTGGGGAACACGAACGGCACGGCGAGCACGACCATCACGACGTAGGTCGCGATCTTGGCCCTACGACTCATGGAACACCCACCGCTTCCGCATCCGCCACTGCAGCAGCGTGAGCACGAGGATGACGAGGAACAGCACGACGGCCAGCGCGGAGCCGTAGCCGAGGTCGTGGTTGGCGAACGCCTGCTGGTAGAAGTAGAAGACCAGCACGTTGGTGCTGTCGGCGGGCCCGCCGAGGGTCAGCACCTGGATCTGCGCGAACACCTGCAGCGCGCCGGCGACCGTGATGATCGCGGTGAGCAACGTCGTCGGGCTGATCATCGGCAGCGTCACCGAGCGGAACCGGCGCCACGGCCCGGCGCCGTCCAGCTGCGAGGCCTCCACAATGGACTGCGGGATGCCCTGCAGCGCGGCCAGGAACAACACCATGTTGAGCCCGACGTTCTTCAGCACCTGCACCACGATCACCGACAGCATCGCGGTGCCGTTGCCGCGCAGCCAGTTCGGGTCGTCCACGCCGATCGTCTGCAGCAGCGAGTTGATGCCACCGTTGTCCTGCAACAGGAAGTTCCAGACGATCGTCCACGCGACGAGCGTGATCACCACCGGCGAGAAGAAGACCGTCCGGAACACCGTGGTGCCGCGCAGCTTCAGGTTGAGCAGCAACGCCAGCGACAGCGCGAGCGCCAGGTTCAGCACGACCAGGCCGACGCAGAAGATCGCCGTGGCGCGGGCGACCTTCGGCGCGGTCGGGTCGTCGAACAGCTTCGCGTAGTTGTCCGCGCCGGCGAAGCTCGACGTCCCGGCCAGCAGGTTGACGTCCTGGAAGCTGTACCAGACCACCGCGGCCAGCGGCGCGACGACGAAGGCGAGGAAGCCCAGCGCCTGCGGGGCGATGAACAGCCACCCCGCGAGCTCGTCGCGCCGCTTCGACGTCAGCGTCACTGGCCCAGCGCCGGGTCGATGGCCTGGCAGACCCCCGCGAGCGCGGCAGGCACGTTTGCGTCCGGCTTCCACATCGGGTCCAAAGCGGACTGCACGAGCGACGCGATCCGCGCGCTCCCGGTGTGCGACGGCAGCACCGCGCCGGTCTTGATCCCGTTGACCACGACGTTCTGCAGCTGCTCCTGGCTGAACAGCGGGTTGGCCTTGGCGAGGGTGGCCGCGTTGAGGAGGCTGTCGCGCGCGGGCGGGAAGTACTGGCCGAGCTTCGCGGAGTTGGCCGGGTTGGTGAAGAACGCCAGGAAGTCCGCGGCGGCCTTGGCGTGCTTGCCCTTCACCGGGACGCCGATCCCGGCCTGGCCGATGACCTGCGCGTTCGCCTTCGGCCCGGCGGGCAGCGGGACGATGCCCCACTCGAACGGCTTGGCCTTGAGGAGCCCGGCCCGGCTGATCTGGGCGATGGTCAGGCCGGACTCGCCGGCGAAGAAGTCCGCCGTCGTGCCCGGGCCGGGCAGCGCCTTGTCGGTGAAGATCGCCTGGTGCAGGAACGTCATCGCGGACGTCATCTCCGGGGAGGTGAACCCACAGGACCTGCCGTCCGGGCCCCAGGCGTCGGCGCCGAAGCCGCGCCACACCGAGGCGAGCAGCACCCACTGCTTGTACTCGAACTCGCGGATGACCAGGCCGGCCTTGCCGGTGTCCTTCGCCGCGACCTGGGTGGCGATCTGCCTGGCGGCGTCCCACGTCCACCGTCCACTCGCGACCAGCTGGTCGGGTGTCTCGGTGACACCGGCCTGGGTCAGCAGGTTCTTGTTGTAGAACATGCCGAACGGCGACGTCGAGAACGGGTAGGCGTACAGACCGTCGTCCTTGGTCCACAGCTTCGTCGCCGAAGGCACCAGCTCGCCGGCGTTGTAGCCGGGCGCGGCGTCCAATGTGGCCTTCAAGTTCGTGAGCGCGCCGGACTGGACGAAGTCCGGAGCGTCGCGCTCGAGGATCCACGCCAGGTCCGGCGGGTTGCCGCCGGACATCTGGGTGGTGAGCGCGGCCGAGTAGGCGCTGGTGTCACCCGGGACGACGTCGAACTTGACCGACGCGACCTCCGGGTGGGCCTTGCGGTACTCGGCGGCGATGGAGTCGAAGAGGGCGAGCTGGTTCTTGTCGGTCGTCCAGACCGTCATGCGCAGGGCGATGTTCGTGTCGTCGGCGGCGCCGCCGGAACAGGCGGTCGAGGCCAGCACGACGGCCGACATGGCCGCGGCGGCGAGCAGCCGGGTTCTACGGTAGGCCACGGTGCCTCCTGGTTATTCGAATTAGCAGCGACGGTAAGCGCCGCCCGGAACGCTGTCAACAGGCCGTTCGGCCTCAGCGGGAGTCTCTTGTGGAGGGGTTCGCCGTGGTGGCGCCCTCGTGGATCGTGCACGGCAGGAGCAGCTGGCGCGGCTTGGGGTTCTGCAACAGCTCGACGAGCACGCGCACGGCGTGCACGCCCATTTCGTGGCGCGGGATGCGGAACATCGACCAGTCCGTACCGGTGTTCGGCACGGCGTGCGCGTGCGGCTGCTGCGACGGGTCGGCGTCCCCGAGCACCACAATGGACAGGTCGTCGGGCACGCCCAAGCCGAGTTCGTGCGCGCAGGACAGGACGGCGTCGGCCATCGCGGAGCTCTCGACGAGCAACGCCGTGACGCCTTCGTCGAGCACCTGCCGCAGCGCGAGCGCCGGATCCTCCTCGAGGAACACCAGCGGCGTCCGGCGGTGCTTGCGCGCCGCGGCCTCGTACCCGGCGCGGCGGTCGAGCGTCGGCTCGTTCTGCTCGGTCACGCTGAGCAGGCCGATCCGCCGGTGCCCGAGGCCCCACAGCCACTCGTGGACCTCACGGGTGGCCGCGACGTAGTCCGCGCCGACGTAGCTGATCGGCCCGGTCGGCGACTCGCGCCGGCCGACGAACACGAACGGGAACTGCTCCTCGACGAGCTGCGCGAGCTCCTGCGGGTCGTTGTGCCGGCCCAGCAGGACCGAGCCGTCGGCGATGCGCAGCCGGTTCGTGCCCGCTTCGTAGATCCGGCGGCGCCCGTCGCGGCGGCCACCGCTGGTGAACAGCAACAGGTCGAAGCCCTGCTGCTCGGCCTCCTCCTCGATGCCGAGCAGGAACGGCCGGTAGAAGTCGGCGACCCCGGACGGGAACACCGACTCGTAGGTGAACACCCCGAGGATCCGGTTGGACTTGCCGCGCAGCCGGCGGCCCATGATGTCCACGGTGTAGCCGGTTTCGCGCAGCACCTGCTGCACGCGGTCGCGGGTCTCCGGGGTGACGCGCAGGCTGTCGGAGCCGTTGAGCACCATCGACACGACGGCCTGCGAGACGCCGGCCAGGCGTGCCACCTGGGCCTGCGTGACCCGGCCCGAACCCGCCGTCATCCGTGACTCCCTCCCGCTCGGCTCCGTCGCACCTTACCGGCGACACGGTCAGTACCCCCGCACTTCCGGCCACCGGCGTTCCACCCCGGCGGCGTCCAGCACGCGCGCGAAGTCCTCGAAGAGCCGCAGGTCTTCCCGCACGGCTTTCGGCTCGACCCCCTCGCCGACGGCGAACGCGGCGAGCAGCCCGGCGACCTCGCCGACGTTCCACTCCACCGGGTGCAGCCGGAAGCAGCCGTTCGTGATGTGCGTGGTGCCGATGTTCTTACCGGCGGGCAGCAGGTTCGCCATCCGGACCGGCAGCAGCGTGCCGAGCGGGATCTCGTACGGCACGCTGGCGACGTCGACGTAGTTGCGCCCGCCGGTCGACGGGTGCAGGTCGATCCGGTAGCTCCCGACGCCGACCGCGTCCTCGCGGCGCACACGGCCGTCGACGCCGAGGATCTCCGCCGAGACGTCGTGTTCCGTGACGGTCGTGACGGCCTTGATGCGCCGGGCTTCCCGCACGTACGCCGACTTCGCGAGGCCGTCTTCGGTGCCGGTGACGTCGAGGCGCAGCCGGAGGCCGGGGAAGCCGGTGCCGCCGTCCGCGCGGGGTGCTTCGGTCTGCAGCCAGTACAGGACGGACAGGCTCAGCTGCTTGGCTTCGTGGTGCGCGGTTTTCACGTCGGCTTCGGTGGTGTGACCGGGGATCGCGAACGCGGGCTTGAGCCAGTAGTCGTTGAGGGGCCAGTTGACCAGCGTGATGTCGGAGCCGAACGCGCCCTCGGTGTGGAGGTTGCGGGCGAGGATGCGGCGGAAGGCCCACAGCTCCTTGTCGCCGGCGTCGGCGCTCTGGTCCGCGCTGACGGCGAGTGGGTCGCCAGGCGGGTTGGGGACGAAGGTGCGTTTGACCGGCTCGAGCGTCCGGGGGTCGGGCGCGACGAAACCGAGCAGCGGGCCGGGCCAGAAGTCCGGCTGGTAGTCACGCCAGAAGCCGTACAGCTCCGGCCGGTCGATGACGTGGTTTTCGCCTTCGTGGTGGGAAACCGCGAAGCAGTAGGTGAAACCCTGCAGATCGGCGGGGTCGGCGACGTCGGGCGCGTGCGGCTCGCCGTGTTCGCTTCGGGCTTCGGCGCCGGTGACGTGCTCGGTGCCGGTGAGCGGCAGGAGGTCGCCGTTCTCGGTGGCGTCCAGGACGTACCGGGCTTTCACGGTGACCCGGTCCTGGCCGCTTTCGAGGACCACGGCGTCGACGCGGTCGCCGGTGGTGTGCGCCTCGACCGGGCGGTGGTCGCGGAGGACGTGGATCCGCCCGGCGCTGACGTGCGGCGCGAGCATGGCTTCGATGACGGCCAGCGCGACGCGGGGTTCGTGGCAGAGCTTGCTGACCCGCCCGGCGCCGGGGTTGAGGTCGGCGCGCCGCGCGGCTTCGGCGCGGAGCGGGTAGTGGCGGCGGTAGTGGTCACGAATGCCCTCGCGCAGCTCGCGGTAGGTGCGGGTGGACCCGAACCGCTCGATCCAGGGGTTCTCATCGGGCGGCACCGCCTGCGCGGTGAGCTGCCCGCCGAGCCAGCCGGTCTCCTCGGTGAGCACGACCCGCCGCCCGTGGCTCGCCGCCCCCAGCGCGGCGGCCACCCCGCCGAGTCCCCCGCCGACGACCAGAATCTCCGTGTCCAGTTCCCTCATGAAGCCTTCCCGGCGCTGATAATTCGAATTACTACGCGGGTATGGTGCGCTCGCGAGGGGACGGACGTCAAGAGCCGGAACCAGACAGACCCCGTGATCAGCAGGTCGACACGCGTGTCTGGAGGGTCGACACGCGTGATTGCCGGGTCGACACGGCGCCGGCCGGGGCCCCGCGGTGTGTCGACCCTTCAATCACGCGTGTCGACCTCTCAATCACGCGTGTCGACTCTTCCCGCACGGGTTACAGGGGGATGCCGGAGTAGTTGTCGGCCAGTTCCGTCGCTGCGGACACCGAACTCACCGTGCGGCGGAGCTGGGAGAGCTGGAGCTGGGCGTCGAAGTCGTCGCCGTGGCGGTGCAGCATCGACGTCATCCACCACGAGAAGTGCGTGCAGCGCCAGACGCGGCGCAACGCCGTGTCCGAGTACGCGTCGGCGAGTTCGGTGTTCCCGCGCAGCGACGCCGTCAGCGCGCGGGACAGCAGAGCCACGTCGGCGACCGCCAGGTTCAGGCCCTTCGCGCCCGTCGGCGGCACGATGTGCGCGGCGTCCCCGGCCAGGTACAGGTTCCCGTGCCGCATCGGCGTCGACACGAAGCTGCGCATCGGCAGGACGCTCTTCTCGGTGATCGCGCCCGTCTCCAGCGTCCAGCCGGAAAACGCCAGCCGCGTCGAGAGCGCCGTCCAGATCCGGTCGTCGCTCCACTGCTCGATGTCCTCGTCCGGCGCCACCTGCAGGTAGAACCGGCTCACCCGCGGCGACCGCATGCTGTGCATCGCGAAGCCGTCCGGGTGCCACGCGTAGATCAGCTCGTCGGCCGACGGCGCGACGTCGGCCAGCACGCCCAGCCACGCGAACGGGTACGCGCGTTCCCACGCCTGCGACGACGGGATGGACAGCCGGCTCGGCCCGTGGAACCCGTCGCAGCCGACGACCACGTCCCCCTCGACGCGCCGCGGCTGCCCGGCACTGTCCACAAAGGTCACATACGGCTTGTCCGCCACGTCGTGCAGGGTGACGTCGGACGCCGAGTAGTACGCCGGGCGCCCCGCCTTCTCCCGCGCCACCATGAGGTCCTTGGTGATCTCCGTCTGCCCGTAGATCGTCACCGGCCGGCCGACGAGATCGACGAAGTCCAGGTGGTGCCGCTCCCCCGGCCACTGCAGGTGGATCCCGCGGTGCGCCATGCCCTCGGCGTCGAGCCGGTCGCCGACGCCCGCCTGCCGCAGCAGCTCGACCGTGCCCGCCTCGAGCATGCCCGCGCGGATGCGCGCCTGGACGTACTCCGGGGTCTGCCGCTCGAGCAGCACCGAGTCGATGCCTTCGAGACCGAGCAGGTGGGACAGCAGCAGCCCGGCCGGGCCGGCGCCGACGATGACGACCTGGGTGCGCACGGGAACGTCCTTTCACGCGGAGAGCCCGAGCATGGATCGGGCGACCGGCCACGCTCTACGACATTCTCATTCAGCGAGAGAGCATCCGCGAGATACCACGCGCGGCCGCCCGCAACGCGGGGATCTGCATCCGGGCGTTGCGGTCGTTGGGCACGATCACCGACAGCGCGGCGATCACCCCGCCACCCGGCCCGCGCAGCGGCACGGCGATCCCGGTGGTCTCCTCGTCGATGAAGCCGGCGCAGAACGCGTAGCCGTCGCGCCGGACGTCGGCGAGGAACCGCCGCAGCCGCGCCGGCTCGGTCAGCGTCGTGCGGCGGAACGTCCCGAGCGGGCCGGCCAGCACCCGTTCCTGCAGGTCGGCGGGTGCGTGGGCGAGCAGCACCAGCCCGGACGACGACGCGTGCAGCGGCAGCCGTCCGGCCACCCGCGTCACGTTGACGACCGCGCCGGGCGCCGAAAGCCGCTCGACGAACAGCACCTCGCGGTCCTCCAGCACCCCCAGCTGCGTGTGGTGCCCGACGACGGCGTGCAGGTCCTCCATGAACGGCATCGCGGCTTCGCGCAGCCCGAGCGTCGGCGACGCGCGCGACGCGAGCTCCCACAGCCGGACACCCACGCGAATCCTCCGATCGGGGTCACGCCGCAGCCAGCCGTGCCCGACCAGCTCGTCGACGAGCCGCGACGCCGTCGCGACGTGCAGGTCCGCGCGCCGCGCGATGTCGGTGACGCGCAGGGCGGGCGTGTCCGGCCCGAAGGACTCGAAGATCCGGACGACACGCGTCAGCACGGAGTCGCGGTTGGCCACGTCAGGGAGTGTGCCCCAGCCTCCGCGGCGGGGCACACTCCCGACGCTCACGGCAGCGAGTTCAGGAACGGCTCGTGGCTGTTCTGGAACTCCCAGTTGTAGTACTTGTCCCAGTTGATCGACCACGTCATCAGCCCGCGCAACGCCGGCGACGTCCCGCCGCGCAGCGTGTACGAGCCGCAGCCGCTGCCCTTGACCAGGCAGTTCACCGCCGTCTGGACGTCCGCGGGCGAGGTGTAGCCGTTGCCGGCGCTGACCGCCGCGGGCAGGCCGATCGCGATCTGGTCCGGCCGCAGCCCGGGGAAGAACTGCCCGGTGTTCGCGACGGTGAAGCCGGCCTTGAGCATGTCGGTCATCGCGATGTGGAAGTCCGCGCCGCCCATGTTGTGGTACTGGTTGTCCAGGCCCATCACCGGGCCGGAGTTGTAGTCCTGGACGTGCAGCACGGTGAGCGAGTCACGCAGCGCGTGGATCACCGGCAGGTAGGCGCCGGTGCGCGCGTCGCCGGCGCTGGTGCCGCCGTAGAACTGGTAGCCGACCTGCACGAAGAACGTCTCCGGCGCCATCGTCAGCACGAAGCCCGAGCCGTACTTGGCCTTGAGCGACTTCAGCGCGGAGATCAGGTTGACGATCACCGGCGTGGTCGGGTTGCGGAAGTCGGTGTCGCCGGCGTTGAGCGAGAGCGAGTGGCCCTCGAAGTCGACGTCGAGGCCGTTGAGGCCGTACTTGTCGATGATCGCCGAGACGGAGCTGACGAACTTGTCGCGCGCGGCGGTCGTGGTCAGCTGGACCTGGCCGTTCTGCCCGCCGATGGAGATCAGCACCTTCTTGCCCTGGGCCTGCTTGGCCTTGATCGCGGCGTTGAAGTCGGCGTCGCTCTCGACGTTCGGGCATTCGGCGACCGGGCAGCGGGTGAAGCGGATGTCGCCGGAGGTGACGGACGTCGGTTCGCCGAAGGCGAGGTCGATGATGTCCCAGGCGGCGGGGATGTCGGCCATCCGGACGTAGCCGGAGCCGTTCGCGAAGCTGGCGTGCTGGTAGCCGATGAGCGCGTGCTTCGGCAAGCCGGTGTCGACGCAGCCGGTGGTGGTGGCGCTGGTCGTCGCGCTCTTCGGCGATTCACCGGCGCTGTTGTACGCGGCCACCGCGTAGCTGTGCGTCGAGCAGGCGCCCAGGCCGCTGATCGTGGCGCTGGTCCCGGTGCCGGTCGCGACGACAGTGGCGCCTTCGTATACACGGTATCCAGTGACCGTGCCGGCGCTCGCGCCCCAGCTCAGGGCGATGGAGGAGTTCGTGACGGCGCCGGTCGCCGGCACGCCGGGCGCGCCCGGGGTGCCGGGGGTGTTGCCGCCGGGACCGTCGAGGACGACGTCGTCGGCGTAGTAGGTGCCCGCGCCGTACCAGCCGTGGAGGTAGAGCTGGGCGGAGGTCTGGTTGCCGGTGGTGAAGGTGAGGGACAGCTGGTTGTACGCGCCGGAGTTGCCGGACCAGGTCGAGGCGCCGCCGGTGATGCCGAGGTAGACGGGGTTCCCGCGCACCCAGGCGGAGACGGTGTAGGTGGTGTTCGGCTGCACGGACACGGTCTGGGCGCACTGGGCGTAGTCGGCGCCGACGGGTGTCCCGGCGAGGGCGTAGCCGCCGCCGTGCACGGGTGTGCTGACGGTGGTCGCGTTGGCGCAGGTCCAGCCGGAGAGCGAGCCGGCTTCGAAGCCGGGGTTGGTGAGGAGGTTGGCGGCCTCGGCGGGCCCGGCCGCGAGACCGGAGAGCGCCAGCACGGCGGCGGCGAGGATGACGGACAGTCTGGGACGCCTCATTGAGTCCTCCAGTCGGGGAGAACCCTTATTGTCTAGACCAATATGTCAAATGTCCAGACCAACTGTGGCTCAGCAGCCGACCAGCAGCTCGGCCACCACCCGGGTGCGCCCGGCGCCGGCCCGGTTGATCACCTGCACGCTCTCCCAGCCGGCCGGCACCCGCTCGGCCAGCAGCTCCGCCCGCCACTTCCCGGTCCGCCGCACGTGCCGCGCGAACGACCGCGGCCGCACCAGCCGGCCGCGGCTGCGCTGGCCGGCCAGCGCCTGCTCGGCCGTCACGTCGAGGAACAGCAGCCGCACCGGGCGGCCGCTCACCGCGCCGACCAGCGCCAGCAGCGCCCGGGTCGACGCGCGCGTCGAAGGTTCGTGGACCACGATCGGGCCGGCCGCCAGCAGCGCCCGCCGGACGATGCGGAGCCGGTGCCACGCGTGGACCACCGGGCGGTAGCAGCGGTAGGGCACCGCCGGGGCCGCTGCCGCCAGCCGGGCGCGCACCTGGTCCGAGTCCAGCACCGGCAGGCCGGACGCGGCGTGGCGGAGCATGGTCGTCTTGCCCGCTCCGGGCAGGCCCGCCACGACGAGCATGTCGCGTGGCCCGAGTTCGATGACGGTGGGCTCGCTCATGCTCCGTCAACGTCCCGGCGAAGGTAATGGTTCCTTTACCTTGTTCTCACGGAAAGTAGTCGGCACCTCGTCGGGGGTGGCGACGCCACCCGGCAGAACACCGATTCTCACCACGCGTGCCCGGCGTCACCCACTCGCCTGAAAACCCATGCGTGACAAGGCATCCGACGGCCTGGACCGCTTCGGGTGAAGATCGCCCGCAGCCCTTCCCGGCGCCCGGAAAAGCCCTATCTTCGGATAAGGACTCGGCTCGAACCAAGGGGAACGACATGACCCAGTCGCTGGAACTCCCGGTCCAGGAATTCTGTCTCGATTGGACGCTCACGGGCGACGAAGGCGGCCGCGTCGGGGTCACGCTGTCCGGGCAGGTGTCGCTGCTCGACAACAACCGGTTCTACAAGATCGACGGCGTCGTGTACGTCACGGAGGGTGACACCGACATCCGCGCGGTCGGCAACCCGTGCCTGTCCGTACGCCGCAACGGCGTCGAGAAGTCGGGGCGGCAGTGGGGCTGGGAGATGTGCTCGGCCCGCAAGCGGCTCGGCGCGTTGACCACGATGGAGGGCTACTTCGTCCGCACGGGCTACTGGGCGCCCGCCGACCGCTCGATCCAGCTGAGCCTGTGCGCCGAAACCGGGTGGAGCCGGCGCAAGAGCTACAGCCCGCACGTCACCGTCCGGATGGTCGACTGACCACAGTGGACCGTCGCCGCGCCGCGGCGACGACGAGCCCGGCGGCCAGCGCCCCGGCGACGGCGCACCCGGCGCCGAACCCCGGCGAAGGTTCGTGCACGCGCAGCACCGAAACGCACAGCCACACGGCGGCGCCGAACAGCAGGCCGAGCACGGGCCCGCCGACCGTGGCGCCCCGCCAGCGGTGGCCGTTGCGGATGGTCCGCAGCCCGGATTCGAGGTAGGCGAGCCCGAACAGCGCCAGGATCAGGCTGCCCGCGCCCATCGCGCTGGCGAGCGGGTGCTGGCTGGTGAGCAGGGTGAAGGTCTGGGTGACCGACCCGGTCCGCACGGTGGCGGTGACGGCGCCCCCGACGATCCACCGCGCGAGCCCCGGCAGGGTGAGCTGCGCGGTGAAGCCGTTGCCGTCGGGCTTGGCGTCGGCGGCGGCGGAGCCGAGCGGAATCCCGGCGGCGGAGAGGTCGAGCGAGACCCGCCCCGGGTTCCCGGCGCCGGTGACGGCGAGCGGCTTGCTCAGGTCGACTTCGACGGGCGTGGCCACGGGCTGCCCCCCGAGGTTCAGCGAGGCCGACGCCTCGTGCGGCAGGCGCGCGGGGTTGAGCAGGGCGAGCACGACGAGGACGACCGCGGCCACCCCGGCGGCCAGCCGCAGCCAGAGCACGGCGGCTTGTGAAGCACCGGCTGCACCTTCGCCCGCCCAGCCGGAATCGCGGCCGGTGTCGGATCCGGCCGCGCCCGGGAAACCGGACCCCGCCCCCGCCCAGCCGGAATCGCGGCCACCCTCCACGCCGGCACTCGCGCCGCCAGGGCCGGCGCCGCCAGCCAGCCCGGCACTCGCGCCGCCAGGGCCGGCACCGCCAGCCAGCCCGGCACCCGAGCCAGCGCCCGCACCGCCAGGGCCGGTGCCGCCAGCCAGCCCGGCACCCGAGCCGGCACCCGCACCGCCAGCCAGGCCACCGCCCGCACCCGCACCGCCGGCCAGGCCGACCCCAGCGCCACCCGGCCCCGAAGCGGCGCCCTGAGCCGGATCCAGCGAGCCGCTCGTTGCCGCCAGTGTCGCGTTCGGGCCCGCTGGGCGCCGCACCGGGCGGGTTCGCTCCTCCCCGGGCGGTGCCGGCGCGGTCGGCGAGTTCAGGCCCGCGATCACCCTCGGCGTCAGGTGCAGCACCGGCACCCCGGAACGCTCCAGCCAGCCCGGCCCGTACACCGCGCTCGCCGCGCCGGCCAGGTCCGCCGCGAACGACTCCGCCTCGCGGTAGCGCGCGTCCAGCTCGCGGGCCAGCGCGCGCATGATCACGCCCGCGATCGGCATCGGGACCCCCGCGATCGGGCGCGGGTCGGTGAACATGTGCTGGCGCATCATGCTGATCGCGCCGCGGGTGTTGTCGAACGGCAGCTGCCCCGACAGCAGCTCGTAGAGCACCGTGCCGGCCGCGTAGACGTCGGCCGCCGGGCTCAGCGCGTTGCCCATCGCCTGCTCCGGGGCGATGTACGCCGGCGTGCCGAGGATCTCGCCGCCGTGCGTGACCAGCGTGGCGCCCTCGCTGATCACCCGCGCGATCCCGAAGTCCGCCACCTTCACCACGCCCCGCAGCGTGAACAGCAGGTTCCGCGGCTTGACGTCCAGGTGCAGCACGCCCGCCCCGTGCGCCGCGTGCAGCCCGGCGAGCATCGCCAGGCCGATCGCGCACGCCTGCTCACCGCTGACGCCGCCGCCGTGGAACCGGCTGTGCACGGTGCCGCCGTCGAGCCGCTCCATCACCAGCAGGTGCTCGCGGCCCGTCCGGACGTAGTCGTACACCGGCACGATGTGCGGGTGGTCGAGGCTGGCCAGCACCCGCGCCTCGCGGTCGAACAGCTCGCTGCTCGCCGCGTGGTTCAGCACGTCCCAGGGCAGCTGCTTGATCGCGACGCTGCGCCCGAGCGTCCGGTGCGTGCCGGCGAACACGACCCCCATGCCGCCTTCGCCGATCTCCGCCCCGATCTCGTACTGCGGCAGCGCGGCGACCAGCTCGGCCGGTGCGCTCATCGGGTGAATTCCTGCGTGGGCGGGACGGCCAGCCGCACCGTCCGGTCGCTGTCGGTGACGACCCGCGGCGGCGCCGGGTGCGGCGTCAGGTAGCCGAGCAGGAACGCGATCGCCGCGGCGCCGAGCACCACCGGCAGCTCGATCGCCGGCTCCGGCGGCACCAGCCGCAGCACCGAAAGGGTGATCACCGCGACCAGGCCGGTGCCGAACCCGGCGGGCAGGAACCGCAGGCCGCGGCGCCAGCGGTTGGGCGCCAGCCGGTGCCGGGCCAGCGCGAGCAGCGCCGTCAGCCAGGCCAGGACGGTGAGCACGAGCATCGCCAGGCCGAAGACGCCGTAGACGGACCAGACCGAGCCCCGCACGTCCGCGACCGTCGTCGCTTCGCCGAGCGTCACGCGCTGGGCGTCGAGCAGCTCGACCGACGACGGCAGCAGCCCGGTCGCCTGCCCGGCGAGGTCACCGAGGTCGAGCACGAACGTCCGGGTGACCGTGCCGCGAGCCGGCACCTCGAACGGCGCGGTCGTGTCGTAGGCGAAGAACGTCAGCGCGAGGGCGACGCCGGAGAGCCGCACGCTGCGGACCTTCACCGGGGCGTTGCCGGAGTTGGTGGCCACGACCTGGAGCTCGACCTGCTTCGCCGGGTCGATCGGGACGGTGGCGTCGGCGATCGGCTCCTTGTCGATCGAGACCCGCACGCCGAGCGAGCCGGAGTCGGCCGACGCCGGTGGCGCGCCGAGCAGCACCACGCACAAACCCAACGCAACCCCCGCCGCGATGACACGTCCCATTGGGCATCCCCTACTTGCCTTATCCGACTGGTCCGGAATGCTACAGCGAGCACACACCGGGGAGGGACGTCCGATGCGATTCGTGGTTCGGCTGTTTTTCGGCGCCGTGACCGGAACGTTGCTGCTGCTCGTGACCGCAGGAACGGGCAACGCACAGGTTCCGCCTTCGGTTGGTTTGAAACCGTCAACCGGTCCGGCGGGCAGTTCTTTCACGATTTCGTGGAACGGTTTCGCGGTGTGCCGGATCATCAATTTCTTCTGGGACGGCACCTCGCTCGGTTCGAAAGTGGCACCGGCGACCAGCGGGCAGTTCGGCACCGCCGTACCCGCGGGCGCGGCGCCGGGCGCGCACACGGTCACCGCGACCTGCACGAGCCAGAAGGAAACCGCCAGCGGCACCTTCACGGTCACCGGCGTCACCACGACCACCCCGCCGCCACCGACCACCACCACGCCTCCGCCCGTCACCACGCGCCCGACGCGGCCCAGCGTCACCACGACCCCGCCGAGCACGACCACCACCCCACCGCCGACCACCACGACCACCCCGCCGACGTCGACCACCCCCACGACCCCCGGCACCCCGACGACCACCAGCACCGAGCCGAAGCCCGGCGAACTGGTGCTCGACCACCCGAGCGTCCAGCCCGGCGACGAGCTGTCGGCGTCCGGAAAGGGCTGCGAGCCGAGCCGGATGGTCACGCTGACCTCCGACGGCGCCGAGGTCGGCTCCGCCTACACCGACGCCACCGGGGCCTTCACCGCGGCGGTCGAGTTCACCCGGATCGAGGCCGGGCCGCACACCGTCATCGCGGAGTGCGGGGTGCGGCTGACCGGGGCCGTCGAGCAGGTCGTGACGCGCTCGTCCGGCGGGCAGACCGGCACGCTGGTCGTCCTCGTGTTCTTCGTGCTGGCCGGCATCACGGCGCTCCGCTTCCGCTGACCCCCGGTTGACATGCAGCCTGACAGCTGCCTATCGTGGGATAGGCAGCCAGTTGGCTGCATGTCGAGGGAAGGCGCGATGGACGAGGTGTTCAAGGCGCTGGCCGACCCCAGCCGCCGCCAGCTGCTGGACGTGCTCAACGAGCGCAACGGCCAGACCCTGCGCGAGCTGTGCGCGGGCCTGACCATGGCCCGCCAGTCGGTGAGCAAGCACCTGGCCGTGCTCGAGGCGGCCGGCCTGGTCACCACGAGCCGGCGCGGCCGGGAAAAGCTGCACCACCTCGACGCCGCGCCGATCAACGCGATCGCCGAGCGCTGGATGAACCGCTACGACCGCCGGCGGGCCGGAGCGCTCGCCGACCTCAAACGAGCTTTGGAGGCCGAGCCGATGAACGAATTCGCCTACACCACCTACATCAACACCACCCCGGAAAAGCTCTGGCAAGCGCTTACCGAACCGGCTTTCACCGCGCAGTACTGGGGTGTCTCCTTCGAAACGGACTGGACGAAGGGCTCGCCGATGGCCTGGGTGGAAAGCGGTGCGAAAACCAGTCACCCCGAACAGGTCGTCCTGGAATCGGATCCGCACCGCCGCCTTTCCTACACCTGGCACACCTTCACCGCGGAATGGGCGAAAGCCAATGGGATCGACGACGAAACGCTCGCGAAACTGCAGGCGGAAAGCCGCTCGAAAGTCACCTTCACCCTCGAACCGCACGGGGAAATGGTGAAGCTGACCGTGCTGCATGACGGCTTCGACGACAACAGCACGACGCTCGCGATGTGCAGCCAGGGCTGGCCCGCCCTGCTCTCCAGCCTGAAGACGCTGCTGGAGACCGGCGTCCCCCTTCCGTGAGCGCGACCAATCGGACCAAACCGACAGATCTGGCACAGGTATAAGTCTGAATCCTCCCTCTTTCGTGGTCGCCTCGCCGAAGTCCCGGTGAATTTCCTACTCTCGGCGTCCTCCGTTGCGGTTTTCCCGGCGTTAGGCTCGCATAATCCGTGACCGGGAATGGTCCGATCGAGTGACGGGAGAGCGTGCGTGCCGGGGACTGTGCGTACTCGCTGGATCGTGGCGGCCGTGGTCGTGGCCGCCGCGGCGGGTGCTGTCGTGGCGTTCTGGCCCGACAGTGCTACCGCCGGCGATCCCGAGATCGCGGTGTCGCGCTCGGCGTGCGGCACCGGCTGGAGTGACCCGAAGCCCGGGCCGCAGACGTTCCGCCTGCACAACACCGGCTCCGTGACGGCCGAGGTCGACCTGATCGACCCGGCGACCGGCGTGATCTACGGCGAGGTCGAAGGCCTCGGCCCGGCCACGACCCGGCCGCTGCAGGTCAACCTCGGCAACGGCAGCTACGCGTTCCGCTGCCTGCCCGAAGACGCCGGCGCGATCGTCGGGCCGGCCGTGCAGGTCAGCGGCGGCGCCGCGCGGACCGGGCCGGGGGTCGCCCCGGTGACGCACAACGACCTGCTCGGGCCGCTCAAGGCCTACCAGGCGCACGTCACGACCGGCCTCGGCGAGCTGGTCGCGAACACCGGCGCGCTGAAGAACGCGATCCACGGCAGCGACCGCGCGGCGAGCGAGGCCGCCTGGCTGACCGCGCACCTGACCTACGAACGCCTCGGCGCGGCCTACGACGCGTTCGGCGACTCCGACGGCGCCCTCAACGGCACCGCCGACGGCCTCCCCGACGGCACGGCCGACGCGGGCTTCACCGGCTTCCACCGCCTCGAACAGGGCCTCTGGCACGGCGAAGACCTCGGCGCGCTCGGCGCCGTCGCCGACCAGCTGGACACCGACGCCCGCGCGCTGCAGGCGTCCTTCGGCGACAGCCAGGTCGACGGGAACGACCTCGGGCTGCGCGCGCACGAGATCATGGAGAACACGCTGCAGTTCGAACTCACCGGCCGCACCGACTACGGCAGCGGCACGAACCTCGCCACGGCCCGCGCCAACCTCGACGGCACCCGCGCGGTGCTCGACGTGCTGCGCCCGCTGCTCACCCCGCGCTACCCGGACCTGGCCAAAGTGGACACCTGGCTGACGCGCACGCAGACCACTTTGGACGCTCAGCGGCACCCGGACGGCAGCTGGACGCCGTTGGCGCAGCTGCCGCAGAAACAACGGCAGAAGCTGAACGCCGACGTCAATGAGCTGAGCGAGCTGCTGGCCCCGATCGCGGCGATCGCCGAGCCGAGGAGGGTCTCGTGACGGACCTCCCCCGCCGCTCCTTCCTGCGCCGGGCCGCGGTGGGCGCCGGCCTGACCGTCGCCGCCGGGGCCGGGCTCGGCGCGTCCGCCGCGGTCACCGATCCCACGGCGCCGGTGCCGTTCCACGGCCGGAACCAGGCCGCGATCCTGCGGGTGCCGCCGACGCAGACGATCGTCGCGTCCTTCGACGTCGTCGCCGAGTCGAAGGCCGAGCTCACCGACCTGTTCCGCGCGGTCACCGACCGGGCCCGGTTCCTCACCGGCGGCGGCGCGCCCGCCGCGCTGGGCATCACCGCGCCACCCGCCGACTCCGGCGTGCTGGGGCCGGTCGTGCCGGGTGGCGACCTGGGGGTGGTCCTCGGCGTCGGCTCGTCGCTGTTCGACGACCGGTTCGGGCTGGCGAAGGCCAAGCCCGCCAAGCTGAAGCCGATGACGATGTTCCCGAACGACGCGCTGGACCCGGCGCAGTGCCACGGCGACCTCAGCCTGACGCTCTCGGCGAACTCCACCGACACGGTCCTGCACGCGCTGCGCGACATCGCCCGCGCGACCCGCGGCGGCATGCAGCTGCGCTGGAAGCTCAACGGCTTCAGCTCACCGCCGCGCCCGGCCGGGACCCCGCGGAACCTGATGGGCTTCAAGGACGGCACCGCGAACCCCGAAGAGGCCGACTTCGACCGTCTCGTGTGGACCGGCGCCGGGGAGCCGGCGTGGGCCGCGGGCGGCAGCTACCAGGTGGTCCGGCTGATCCGGATGCTCGTCGAGTTCTGGGACCGGGTTTCGCTGGCCGAGCAGGAGAACATGTTCGGCCGCCGCCGCGACACCGGCGCGCCGCTCGACGGCACGCAGGAGACGGACGTCCCGAAGTACGCCGACGACCCGATCGGCACGGTGATCCCGCTGACCAGCCACATCCGCAAGGCCAACCCGCGCACGCCGGAGACCGACGCCAGCCGGATCCTGCGCCGCGCGGTCAACTACGACCGCGGTGTCGACACCAACGGCAACCTCGACATGGGCCTGATCTTCGTCTGCTACCAGCAGGATCTGGAGCGCCAGTTCGAGGCGACCCAGACGCGGCTGGCCGACGAACCCCTCACCGACTACATCTCCCCGTTCGGCGGCGGCTACTTCTTCGCGCTGCCGGGCGTCACCGGCCCGGACGACCACTTCGGCCGCGCTCTACTCGCCTGAGCCGCGAACCCACCACCACGAAAGGAATCCACTGTGGACAAGAGAACCCGCCGGCGACGGCGTGGCCTGCTCGGCGCCGGGGCACTGGCCTCGGTCGCCACACTGGCCATCGTCACCGGCTCCGCGTCTACCACGGCGGAGGCCCAGCCGCTGAACCTGTTCCCCGCCCACTGGATCCCGACGGCGACGCCGATCAAGCACGTCGTCGTCATCTTCGGCGAGAACATCGCGTTCGACCACTACTTCGGCACCTACCCGAACGCGGCCAACACCGACGGCACGCCGTTCCAGGCCGCGCGCAACACCCCGAAGGTCAACGGCCTGGACCACAAGCTGCTGACGGACAACCCGAACGCCTACAACCCGAAGCGCCTGACCCACGAGCAGGCGCTGACCTGCGACCAGAACCACAACTACGGCGCGGAGCAGGCCGCCTTCAACGGCGGCAAGATGGACAAGTTCGTCGAGAAGACCGAGACGGACAAGTGCACCGGCCAGCCGGTGCTGTTCGGCGAGCCCGGCCTGGTGATGGACTACTTCGACGGCAACACCGTCACCGGCATGTGGAACTACGCGCAGCACTACGCGCTGAACGACAACTCGTTCGACACGAACTTCGGGCCCTCGACGCCGGGTGCGATCAACCTGATCTCGGGCAACACCCACGGCGTCCAGGCCGTCGACTCGGTGACCCATGAGCCGGTCAGCGACGCGTACGCGGTGCAGTCGCCGGACGCGAACGGCGTCGGCACGATGATCAACGACCCGGACCCGGCGTGGGACGACTGCTCGGACAAGAACCACACGAGCACCGACAACCTGGCCACCATGCACGGCCGCAACGTCGGTGACCTGCTCAACCAGCGCCACGTCACCTGGGGCTGGTTCCAGGGCGGCTTCCGCCCGACCGGCACCGCGAACGGCTACTCGGTCTGCGGCCAGACCCACACCAACATCGGCGGCAACGCCGCGGTGGACTACAGCCCGCACCACGAGCCGTTCCAGTACTACCCGTCGACGGCGAACCCGAAGCACCTGCCGCCGTCGTCGGTGCAGGCGATCGGGCAGACCGACCGCGCGAACCACCAGTACGACATCTCGGACTTCAACGACTCGCTCAAGGCCGGCTCGATGCCCGCGGTGAGCTTCCTGAAGGCCCCGGAGTACCAGGACGGCCACGCGGGCTACTCGGACCCGCTGGACGAGCAGCAGTTCGTGGTCAGCGAGATCAACAAGATCCAGCAGTCCCCGGACTGGAAGTCCACGGCGATCGTGCTGGCCTACGACGACTCCGACGGCTGGTACGACCACCAGAAGTCGCCGATCGTCAACGGCTCGCACGACGCGTCGCAGGACCAGGCGGTGTGCACGGGCAAGCCGACGAAGGTGGGCACGTACGCGGACCGCTGCGGCTACGGCCCGCGGCTGCCGCTGCTGGTGATCTCGCCCTACAGCAAGGTGAACCACGTCGACCACACGCAGACGGACCAGACCTCGGTGCTGAAGTTCATCGAGGACAACTGGTTCGCCGGCCGCATCGGCGACTCGTCGTTCGACTCCCGGGCCGGGTCGCTGACCGGCATGTTCAACTTCTGGTGGCCGGAGGCGAAGGCGGTCACGCTCGACCCGAAGACCGGCGCCGTCACCCACCGGTAAGCGGTCGTGAGTGGTTGGGGCGGTTCTAACCGCCCCGACCACTCACGACCCGCTCAGCCGTGCAGGGTGGGGCGGTAGACCAGCACCTGGGTGTTGCCGTCGAAGGTGTGGCTCTCCAGCAGCTCGAGGTCGAGGTCGGGGGCGTCACCGAAGATCGGGCGGATGCCGGTCTTGCCGGTGATCACCGGAAAGACCGTCACCTGGACGCGGTCGACCAGGCCGGCGGCCAGCAACGACTGGTTCAACGTCAGGCTGCCGTGCGAGCGCAGCGGCACCGCGGACTCCTTCTTGAGCCGGGTGACGACGTCGACGGCGTCGCCGGCGGCGACCGTCGCGTCCGGCCAGTCGAGCGGCTCGCGCAGCGTGCTCGACACCACCGTCGCCGGCAGGCTCCGCAGCCGGGTGACCCACGGGTCCAGCACCTCGGGGTCGATCCCGCCCAGCATCTCGACGTTGTCCCGGAACGTCGTGGCGCCGAAGACCATCCGCTGCTCGTCGCGGTAGGTCTCGAGGCGGTGCGCGAGGAACTCCGGGCCCTGCTTGCCCCAGTAGCCACCCCAGTCGCCGGTGTGGGAGCCGAAGCCGTCGAGGCTGCAGAAGATGTCGAAGGTGTAGGTCGCGGTCATGGTGTCCTCCTCGGTGGGGGTCTCTCACCATGGCTACGAACGCGCCCGGCGCCGTTCGACACCCGCCGCGAAAAAATTCAGGCCGGCGCCAGATCCCAGCCCAGGGTGACGACCGTGCCGCCGTCGCCGGAGGAGATGTCGGCCCGGTCCGCGCTCGCCCGCAGCAGCAGCAAGCCGCGGCCCCGCGGGGAGACCGGACGCGGGTCCGGCACCGGCCGCCGCCACTTCCCGTGGTCGGAGATGACCACTTCGAGCCGGTCGGGGAACACCGACGCGTCGAGGTCGACCAGGCCGCCGTCCGCGCCGTCGTAGGCGTGGTCGGCGACGTTGGCCAGCGCCTCGTAGCTGGCCAGCACGATGTCCCGGGCCCGGGCCGCGTCGACGCCGGCCGCCAGCACCCACGCCGTCAGCTCGTGGCGCAGCCGCCGCAGCGCCTCGGGCACGGCCCGCACGCCGTGGCTGCGGAACGGGCCGGCGGATTCACGCATCTGTTCCTCCGGGGCCGTCACGGGCGGAGCGCTTCGTCGACCGTCGCGTGGATGCCGATCCACGTGTCGAGCCCGGTGGTCTTCAACGGTCCCGTCGTGACCGCGGAGTCGCTGACCACGCGCAGCGCGCGCTCGGCCAGCCCGCGCTGGGCGGACGCGAGCACCTGCAGGCCCGCCGAGCAGAAGAACGTCACCGCACGCAGGTCGACCACCACCACCTCGGGCCCCTCGGCCAGCACGGTGTCGACGGCTTCCTCGAACTCCGGCGCGCTGAGCAGGTCGATCTCCCCCGCCACGCGCAGCACGGCGGCCTTGCCCCGCCACTCGAGCGTGACCACCAGCTCGAGGGCGGGAAAATCCCGTGATGAAGAGGTCACGGCCCCTTATCGTGCCCCAATCGCCGCCACCGCGCCAACGACGCGGGTCACCGGTGCGGGAGCTGCACGACGGTGACCCAGAACTCGTCGATCTTCCGGACCACCTCGACGAACTTCTCGAAGTCGACCGGCTTGGTGACGTAGGCGTTGGCGTGCAGGTCGTAGCTGCGCACGATGTCCTCCTCCGCCTCGGACGTCGTCAGCACGACCACCGGGATGGTGCGCAGGTCCGGGTCCTGCTTGATGTCGCCCAGCAGCTCCCGGCCGTCCTTGCGGGGCAGGTTGAGGTCGAGCAGGATCAGCCCCGGCCGCGGCACCGCCGCGAACCGCCCTTCCCGCTTGAGGAACTCGAGCGCCTCGACGCCGTCGCTCACGACGTGCAGGGCGTTGCGGATCTTGTGGTGCTCGAACGCTTCCCGCGTCATCAGCACGTCGCCGGGGTCGTCCTCGACGAGCAGGATGTCGATCGGAACAGTCGCCTGCGTCATGCGTCTCCATCGTCCTCGGCGGCCGGCAGGGTGAAGCGGATCGTGGTGCCCTCGGCCTCGGTGTCGAGCCAGATCCGGCCGCCGTGGTGCTCGACGATCCGGCGGCACAGGGCCAGGCCGATGCCGGTGCCCGGGTAGGCGCTGCGGGTGTGCAGCCGCTGGAACAGCGCGAAGATCCGTTCGGCGTACTCGGCTTCGATGCCGATCCCGTTGTCCCGCACCGCGAACATCCAGTCGGCGCCGTCGCGTTCCGCGCTGACCCGCACCTCCGGCGGCGCCTCGCCCTTGAACTTCAGCGCGTTGCCGATCAGGTTCTGGAACACGGCCGTCATCAACGCCGGCTCGACGCGCACCTCGGGCAGCTCGCCGCGGTCGACCTTGCCACCGCTGAGGGAGAGCGCGACCTCGAGGTTCGCGACCGCGTCGTCGACCAGCCGGCCCGCGTCGACGACAACGTGCTCGCCCGGCTTCCGGCCGACGCGGGAGAACGCCAGCAGGTCGTTGATCAGGACCTGCATGCGTTTCGCGCCGTCGACGGCGTACTCGATGTACTGCTCGCCACGCTCGTCCAGCAGGCCCTGGTAGCGCTTCTGCAGCAGCTGGCAGAAGCTGGCCACCTTCCGCAGCGGCTCCTGCAGGTCGTGCGAAGCGACGTAGGCGAACTGCTCGAGGTCGGCGTTGGACCGCTCCAGCTCACGCGTCCGCTTGTCCAGCATCGCGTGCGCCCGCTCGAGCTCGGCGACCTCGTCGAGGATCCGCAGCCGCATGACCTCGACGTCGGCGCCGAGCTGGGCGATCTCGCGGGGGCCGCTGCCGTTCACCGCACGGTGGACGTCCTGGTCGGCGACCTGGCGGACCTCGCCGGCCAGCCGCAGGATGGGCCGGGTGATGACCTGCCGCAAGCCGAGGAACAGCACCACGAACAGCAGCACGACCAGCACCGCGATGGCGATCAGCATGGCGGTCAGGAAGCTGCCCGCGCCGTCGAGGTCGGCCCGGCCGGTATCGCGGACGGCGGTGAGGTGCTCGAACTGGGTGTCCAGCGCCCGGCGCACCACGTCGAACAGGGTCCGGCCGCGCTCGATCTGCGCCGGGGTGAGCGGGCTCGCGCCGGGCTCGACGCTGGGCGCCGCCGCGGCCTGCCAGGTGGTGGCCGCGTGCAGGACGCTCTCCAGGTCGTCGCCAGCCTGCGTGCCGGGGAGGGCGCCGAGCTCGCGCAGCTGGGTGACGGCGGTGCCCTGCGCCTGCCGCCCTTCGTTGTACGGGGTGAGGAAGTCGGGCCGGCGGCCGAGCTGGTAGCCGCGGATGCCGGTTTCCTGGTTCAGTAGCGCGGTCGACAGCTGCGTCGCGGCCAGCCGCTGGGGCCCGATGACGTCGAGGAGGCTGTTGCGTGCTTCGGTGAGGTTGTTCAGCGCGATCGCGCCGCCGGCCAGGGCCGCGAGCAGCAGCACCGCTTCGGCGGCGGCGAACAGGGTCAGCCACCGGCGGATCGGCCAGCCGCGTGCCTCAGCGCTCATCGGCCGTCCTCCGTGGATCGTGGTTCAGCAGCGCGAGGGCGACGTCGTCGTCAAGCGGGCCGGAGTTGAGGCGTTCGGCGCGGGCGATCAGCTCATCGAGCAGGTCCGTGCCGCCGAGGCCGGTCTCGCGCCGGATGGCGAGCACGATGTCGGCCATCCGCTCGTGCCCGAGCCGTTCCGAACCGGCGCCGACGCGGCCTTCGAACACGCCGTCGGTGTAGAGCAGCAGCGACCACCCGGGGTCGAGCGGCACCTCGAGCGCCTCCCACTTCGTGCCTTCGACGACGCCGAGCGGGACGCCGAGGCGTGCGCCGGAAAGCAGGTGCCCGTCGCCGGGGGTGAGCAGCAGCGGCGGGAGGTGCCCGGCCAGCGAAAGGCGCAGGGACCGCCGGTCCGGCGCGACGACGACCATGCAGACCGTGGCGAACAGCGGCTCGATCCGCTCGTGCACCAGCACCCGTTCGACCATGCTGAGCACGTCGGCCATCGGCAGGCCGGCCATCACCAGCGAGCGCCACGCGATCCGCAGCGCGACACCGAGCGCGGCCTCGTCCGGGCCGTGCCCGCAGACGTCGCCGATCATCATGTGGACCGAGCCGTCGGCGAGCTCGACCGCGTCGTAGAAGTCGCCGCCGAGCAGGGATCCGTTGCGGCCCGGGCGATAGCGGGACGCCAGGTCGAGGTGCGGGTCGCGCAGCAGCGGGACGGGCAGCAGCCCGCGTTCGAGCCGCGCGTTCTCCCGCGCCAGCAGCTGCTGCTGCAGGAACTGCTGCTCGACCTGCTCGGCGCGCTTGCGTTCGCGGGCGAACCGCAGCGCCTTCACCAGCAGCGGCCCGTCGACCTGGTCCTTGACGAGGTAGTCCTGCGCGCCGGCGGCGACCGCGGCGACGCCGGTGGCCTGGTCGTGCTGCCCGGTCAGGACGACGATCGCGACACCGGGCGCGTACTGGCCGAGGCGGGTCAGGCCGCCGAGGCCCATCGCGTCGGGCAGTTGCAGGTCGAGCACGACGCAGTCGGCGGTGAGCGGCTCGGCCAGCGCCGCGGCGAGCGTCTCGACGCGCTCCAGCGAGAACGCCACCGCCGTGTCGGCCAGCATCTCCTCGACGAGCAGCGCGTCGCCGTCGTCGTCCTCGATCAGCAGCACGCGCAAGCGGGTGCCGGAGTCCCACGATGAGTCCTGCGCGGTGGTCACCGGCTTCTCCCGTTCGGCTGCGTGCGAGCCAGCACATCCCGACGATCACCCTAGCGGCACCGGCGGCGGCCGCCTACGGCCGCGAAACCGGTCCCACCGGGGTAGCGATTTATAGCACCCCGGTGGGGCACCGGGTGCGTAACGGTTCGGCGCACGACCGTGCCGCGACCGCGTGTCCCGGGCCTACCCTGCGCGCATGGCCGAATCGCAGGGGGGCGGCGAGGGGATTCCGCCGCGGTACTTCCCGCCGGCGCCGCCGTACGCGGCCGCCCCGGTCGAGCGGCCGGAGCCGGTCCGGCGCGCCGCGTTCGCCTGGTGGGGCGCGGTCGTGTGCTGGTTCCTCGGCTCGCTGCTCAGCCAGCTGCTGGACAGCACCCTCTTCCGGTTCACGATGACCGAATCCGGGTCGGCCGGCGACGGCTCCGTGGTCACCAGGACGACGCAAGGTCCGCTCCCCGCCGACATCGCGGTGGTCACGTTCCTGCTGCTGGGCGGGCTGTGGGCCCTGCTGGTGCACGGGATGTACCGCGGCGCGGGCTGGGCACGCAGGCTGCTGGCGATCGCCGGCGTGCTGGGCGTCCTCAACGTGGTGATCCAGCTGCTCGTGCTCGCGAGCGCGGACCCGATGCGGAGTGGCGACATCGCACACCTGGTGTTCTTCCTGGGCACGCTGGGCCTGTCGATCACCGGCTGGGTCCTGATGTACCGGGACGGCGCCGCGCCGTACTTCGTCAGGCGCCGCTGAGGCGCGCGGCGAGGAACTCCTGCTCGACGGCGTTGCCGCTCAACGCGAGCGCGGCCCGGTACGCCTCGGCCGCTTCGGCGTCGCGGCCGAGGCGGTGCAGGAGGTCCGCCTTCGTGGCGGGCAGGTAGCGGTAGCCGGCGAGTCGGTCGTCGGTCTCCAGGCGGGCGATCTCGCCGAGGGCCGCCTCCGGGCCGGCCACCATCGACAGCGCGACCGCGCGGTTGAGCGCCACCACCGGTGACGGCCACAGCCGCAGCAGCACGTCGTACAGGGTCAGGATCTGCGGCCAGTCGGTCTCGGCGAAGCTCGGCGCCTGCGCGTGCAACGCGGCGATGGCGGCCTGGACGCTGAACCGCCCGGGCGGGCCGCCCTTCAGCGCTTCGACGACGAGCCGGTCGGCTTCGGCGACCATCGCGGTGTCCCAGCGGGAGCGGTCCTGGTCCTCCAGCCGCAGGAGACGGCCTGCGTCGTCCACGCGGGTGGCGCGGCGGGCCTGGTGGACGAGCAGGAGCGCGAGCAGCCCGGCGACCTCGGTGTCGGCGGGTAGCAGGGCCCGCAGCATCCGCGCCAGGTCCAGCGCGCGGCCGGTCAGCTCGTCGCGCACCAGGTCGTCGCCCGTGGGCGCGGTGTGCCCGGCCGAGTAGAGCAGGTGCAGCACGGTCAGCACGACCGACACCCGCGCGGGCAGGTCTTCGGGCGAGGGCACCGCGTACGGGATCCGCGCGGCGGCGATCTTCTTCTTGGCGCGGGTGAGCCGCGCGGCCATCGTCGGCTCGGGCACCAGGAACGCGTGCGCGATGTCGGCCGTCGCGACCCCGCACACCAGCCGCAGCGTCAGCGCGATCTGGGCTTCCTGCGCCAGCGCCGGGTGGCAGCAGGTGAAGACGAGCCGCAGCCGGTCGTCCGGGATCGGCTCGGGCGGCTCGTCGACGTCCGGCTCGACCAGCAGCGGCAGCTTGCGCCGCACCACTTCCCGGTGCCGGACGACATTGAGCGCCCGCCGGCGCGCGACCGTGGTCAGCCACGCGCCGGGCCGCGCCGGGACGCCGTCGCTCTCCCAGCGCTTCAGGGCCTGGAGGTACGCGTCCTGGACGGCCTCTTCGGCTTCGTCGAGGTCGCGCGTGACGCGCACCGTCGCGGCGAGCACGTAGGCCCACTCGCGACGGTGCGCCTCGGCGACGGCGTCGGCGACCGAGCTCAGTCCGGCACCACCTGGAAGTCGACCAGCGGCCGGACCTCGATGCCGCCTTCGACGACCGGCGTCAGCTTCGCGCAGGCCAGCGCGTGGTCGAGGTCGCGGGCCTCCAGGACGTACACCCCGGCCAGCACCTCCTTGGTCTCCACGAACGGCCCGTCGGTGACCAGGTCGCCGCGGATCGCCGTGGCCGTCTCGTTCGGCTGCAACGCCAGGCCCGCCGTCACCTTGCCGCCCTTCGAGGCGATCAGGTCCGGCAGTCCCAGGTGCCGGTCCATGATCTCCTTCGGCAGGTCTTCGGGGGCGACGCGCTCGTAGATCAGCACCGCGTACTGCGCCATGTCCGGTTCCTCTCGGTTCTGGGTCCTTTCCTACCCCGTCCCGCGAGAAGGCACGAATTCGACAGCTCAGAACAACGCGAGCAGGCGGCCGACGTCGCGGACGGTGTCGTCCCAGACCGCCGACGACGTCAGGTCGCCGATCTCCAGGTCCTCGGCGAACGGCGACTTCTCCTTCACCAGCACCGGCGTGCTCCCGACGCTCGCCCAGCCGGCCAGCGGGTCGGACTGGTTGGCGAGCCAGCGCAGGGCGCCGGGTCGACCTCCTGCTTGACCTCGAGGATCCGGTCGTCGGACGCCGCGGACGTGTCGCCCTCGACGAGCACGTACCAGCGGAACCGGCCGAGGCTGCCGGTGCCCGCGCCGGTCCGCCGCCGCACGTCCTTCACGACGGCTTCCGACGTCTTCAGCAGCTGGCCGGCGGTGGTGCGGTAGGCGGCGATCGCGTCGACGAGCTGCGTACGCGTCGCGGCGGACACCGTCTGCAGCTCCGGATCCGGCTTGGTCCACTTCGCGACGAGGTCGGAGGTGTTGCCCGCCGTCAGCCGTTGGCTCGCCTCGTCGCCGGTCCCGTGGAACTCCCCGATCCTCTGGGCGTATTCGGCGACGAAGGTGCCGACGTCGGTGGCATCCGGCTCGCGCTGCGCCCGTTCGCGCCCCCGGCGAGCGCGATCGAGACGGCTTCGCGGCGCAGCTCTGACGTCCACGAACGGCGCCAGGTGCCGTCGGTGTCGTCGAGGGCGAACTGTTCCTCGTTGTCAGCGCTGGTGTTCTCCAGGTGCGCGTCGCCGGTCAGCCACACGTCGCCGCCCGCGGTGGCGTACGCCGACTTCGGGAGTTCGCCGCGGTCGCGGTAGCAGAGCGGCGACACGCCCACGCGCTCGACGCGAGCGTCCGCAAGGTCAGCTCGTCGTCGGTCGCGCCGCCGTTGAGGACGTGCAGCGCGTGGTCGCGGTCGTAGACCACCGCCACCGGGTCCCGGGCGAGCCCGGCCGCCTCCGCGGGCGCGGCGGTGGCGAGCATTCGCTCACAGCTACCGGCCCGAGGTGAACCCCGGCCGGCGCGCGGCCAACGTGACGGCGAACGTGTTGCCGTCACTTTGGACCAGCGAGCTCAGGTACGCGGTGAACGCGCCGCAGCCGGTCAGCGCTGGGATCGCGTACGGCCCGCTCAGCGGCCCGCCCGAGGCGAGCGTGAACCCGGCGCCCGTCTTCAGGTCCACCGGGATCGACGCGCTCGCGTGGCAGCCCGCGTCGGCGACCGGCAGCCCGAACAACGTCACCTGCGGCAGCGCCAGCGCGAGCTTCGCGTGCGCGACGAAGCCGTCGCCGGTGATCTCGCCGGTCTGCGGGCCGTCCGGGCTGAACTGCAGGTCGGCCGTTCCGGGCACGAACCCGAAGACCTTGAACTCGGCCCGCGTCCGGTCGAACGCCGGGCTGAACCCCGTGAACGACCCGGTGAGCGGCGCGGTCGCGCCGAGCGCCTTCAACGTCGTCGTGCCGGTGACGCCGTAGTCGCGCGAAGCCGCGCCGACGTCGAAGCTCAACAGCACCGGGTCCTGGCCGGGATCGAGCGTGCAGTCCGAGGTGAACGAGCCGAGCCCGGTGAACGAGCCGTCGGCCTTCTTCGGCGTGAGCCGCGCGCTGAAGTCCCCGATCGTCAGCGTCGTCCGGCCCGCGTTCGGCAGCTGCACCGGCGGGACCGAGCCGGACGCGTTCGTGGTGAACGGCCCCGCCTGCGGCACCGGCGTCTTCGCGACCGTGAGCGGCAGGTTCAGCGGCAGCGTCAGCGGGCCGTTGGCCAGCGTCACCCCTGCGGACGCCGTCCCTTCGATGCTCGCCGCGCCGACCAGGGCCAGGCCGCGGGTGGACTTGTCCGGCACGGTCACCGCGACCGCGAGGTCCGCGGTCGTGAACGTGCCACCCGGCGCCGACGGCACTTCGAACGACGCCTTCACCTCGACGTCGAGCTTCTGCAGGCCGATCAACGGGAACGGGCAGGTGAAACTCAGCTTCTTGTCGATCGGTGTCGACGCCGAAGCGGCGGCCGGGGCCGACACGACCGTCAGGCAGGCGAGGCCCGCCGCGAGCAACCACCGGGCTTTCCGCACGGGCTCTCCCATCTGAGCAGGGCATGGCACCGGCCCCCGCCGCGGCGCGGCGGGGGCCGGTAGTTCGGGTCACTTCTTGGTGAGCACGAGGTCCAGCTTGTTGCCGTCGCTCTTGGCGAAGGCGCTGATGATGTCGTTGAACGGGCCGCAGTTCTGCAGCGCGGACAGCGAGTACGTGCCCGCCAGCTTGCCGCCCTTGAGCAGGTCGAAGTCGGGGCCGGTGGTCATCTCGCTGGTCGACGACGTGGTCGTGCCGCACTTCGGGTCGGTGCTGATCGGGATGCCGAACAGGTTGACCGTGGTGAGGAACGTGTCGAACTTGATGTGCGCCTTGAAGCCGGTGCCCACGAGCTCACCCGACTGCTGGCCGTTCTGCACGACCTTGACGTCCGAGCTGCCCTGGAGGAAGCCGAACAGCTTGAAGTCGGTGTGCGTCGGGTCCAGCTTCAGGTCGCCGGTGAACGTCTTGGCCGACAGGTTGACGTCGGCGTCGAACGAGCCGGTGATCGGCGCGGTGCTGCCGAGCGACTTCAGCGACGTCGACCCGGTGATGCCGAAGGAGTACTTGATGCCACCACCCGGCGGGGTCGTCGTCGGCGGGGTGGTCGTCGGCGGCGTCGTGGTGGGCGGGGTCGTCGTCGGCGGAGTGGTGGTGGGCGGGGTCGTCCCCCCACCGCCGGCGATGGTGATCGTGGCCAGGGTGTTGTTCTGGCCGGCGTCCTGCGTGCAGGGCGCGTCGATCGTGCCGTCCGGCGTGATGCCGGTGACCGAGCCGTCGGCCTTGCGCGGGGTGACCTTGAGCTGCAGGTCGCCGACGGTGATCTTCGCCTGGCCGGGCTGGGTGAACGTCAGCGACGGCGTCTTGCCGGACGCGTTGATGTTCAGCTCACCCGAGGCCGGGATGTTCGTCTTGTCGAGCGTGATCGGGACGTTGACCGGCAGGTTGAGGCTCGGCGCCGCGACGGTCGCGGCGGCTGTCGCGGTGCCCTCGATGGTCGTGGCGCCGATCAGGCTCAGGCCGGCGACGGTGTCCGCGTTGATGGTGGACACCGCCTTGATGTCGAACGCGCCGGTCGGCTGGCCGGTGTTCACCGTGGTCGGCAGGTCGGTGTTGATCACCACCTTCAGCGACTGCGAACCCACCAGCGGCAGCGTGCAGTGGTAGTTCAGCGTCAGCGAGATCGGGTCGGCGGCGCTCGTCTGCGCCCCGAGCACCAGCGCGGTGGCGACGAGCCCCACCGCGGCCGTGGCCGCGGCGGCCGCGACCGTCTTCTTCTTGCCTCTTGGGTGACTCACGATGGTCCTTCCGTGTATCAACAGTGATACGAAACGGCGCTTGTAAATCGCGACCGGAC
Source organism: Amycolatopsis iheyensis (assembly GCF_024703995.1). Lineage (GTDB taxonomy): Bacteria > Actinomycetota > Actinomycetes > Mycobacteriales > Pseudonocardiaceae > Amycolatopsis > Amycolatopsis iheyensis. Next base: position 283,210 of record NZ_JAMXQV010000012.1, read on the forward strand.
CGTAAGCTAACGAGCGCCGCTGGCGCCGTTCAAGAGCTTTCGGTAAAAAGGTCACACCGGCACCGCAAATTGTCACGCCGGCACGCCACCGGGTCGGCGTTCCTAGCAGGGCAAGGAGAGTTTCCCCAGCGCAGCGGCCCCGCCGAAGCGCTGACGCGCGTGACAAGTCCGCACCGCGGAATGTTGACGCGAGTGCCAATCCGCTTTTCTCTCCTTGCTCGCACACAACCGCGCCGCGTAGCTTCGAAACCCATGAAAAGAATGCACAGCGCGGTGCTCGGCATGGCGGCGGCCGCACTTCTCTCGTGCGCCGCCTGTGGCTCGGACGCACCCGCCGACCCCGGCCGGCACGCCGACCCCGCGGCACTGGCCTGGGCCGACAAGGTCTGCACCGGGGTGGCCGCGGGCTCGGCGAAGCTGTCCCAGCCGCCGGCGGTCGACGAAGCCGACCCGGTCAAGACCCGCGACGCGATGGTCGACTTCCTGGGCCGCCTCGGCTCGGCCCTCGACGACATGGCGGGCGGCATCCGCACCGCCGGCGTCCCGCCCGTCCCGGATGGACAGTCCGCGGTGGACAAGGCCACCGGCAACCTCACCGAGACCAAGACCAAGCTCGCCGAGACGAAGTCCAAGATGGAGCAGGCGAAGGTGACCGACCAGCCGAGCCTGCGCCAGGTCATCTCGGAGGCCGACTCGACGATGGGCCAGCTCGCCGACCCGGAGGGCCCGATCAAGGACCTCAAGGCGAACCCCGAGCTGAACCTGGCCTTCGGCGAGTCCGCGACCTGCAAGCGCGTCTACGGGACCGGCTCGTGATCGCCCGGCGCGTGCCGGCGGTCTTCCTGGCGCTGGCGCTGGCCGGCGTGTTCGCGCCCGCGGCGTCGGCGGCCTCGGAACCCGGCCCCTCGGACGACTCGTTCTACACCCCGCCTTCGCCGTTGCCCGCGGGAAAACCGGGTGACGTCCTCCGCTGGCGGCCGTCGAACGCGGGGCCACGCAAGGGTTCCGTCGACGCGTGGCAGGTGATGTACCTGTCGACGAACGCGCTCGGGCAGCCCGACGCCGTCACCGGGACCGTGCTGGTGCCGAAGAACGCCGACCGCGCGAGCGCGCCGATCGTCTCGTTCGACCCCGGCACGCACGGGCCGGCGTTCGGCTGCACGCCGTCGAAGATGATCGACATCGGCGCGTTCTACGAGCAGCCCGGCCTCGACGACCTGCTCGACGCGGGCTACGCGGTGTCCGTCCCGGACTACGAGGGCTACCAGAGCACGCCCAAGACGACCTACGTCGTGGGCCGCTCCGAAGGCCCGGCGGTGATCGACGGCGTCCGCGCGGCCCAGCGGCTCCCCGCGGCCGGGCTGTCGGCGACGTCGAAGGTGGTCTTCCGCGGGTACTCCCAAGGCGGCGGCGCCGCGGCGTGGGCCGGCGAGCTGCAGCCGACGTACGCGCCGGAGCTGAACCTCGTCGGGATCGCGGCCGGCGGGGTGCCGGCGGACCTCGTCCAGGTGACGCTGCAGCTGGACGGCAAGTTCGGCTTCGGCGTGTTCGCCTACGCGCTGCTCGGCCTCGACCAGGCCTACCCGGAGCTGAAGCTCGACTCGTTCCTCAGCGACAACGGCCGCGCGAAGCTCGCCGAGATGAAGCAGAGCGCGTGCACGTTCGAGCTGCTCACGACGTACGCGAACCAGAAGATCGCGGACTACACGACCGGCCCGGGCTACATCAAGCCCGCGTGGGTCGCGCGGCTGACCGAGAACAAGCTCGGCGGCAGCCCGCCGAAGGTGCCGGTGTTCCAGTACCACGCCACCGGTGACCAGCTGGTGCAGTTCGCGCAGGCCGACAGCCTGCACAAGGCGTACTGCGCGGCCGGGGTGGCCGAGACGTGGAAGACCTACGACACCGACCACATCACGCTGGTCTACACCGGCAACGCCGACGTCCTGGCCTTCGTCAAGGACCGGATCGCCGGGAAGCCGGCGAGCGCGAACTGCTGATCAGCGGTCGCGCCGGCCGTGCGGGTGCTGGTGCTGCCACGAGCTGACCACCGAGCTCACGTACTCCTGCCACTGGTCCTGCGCCGGCGGCGGCGCCGACGTCGTGGGCCGCGCCGGCTTGCGTCCCGCGCCGGCCGGCGCCTCGGTGGTCCGGGCCGGGGTGTCGCGCACCCGGGCGGTCAGCGGGGTCGGCGCGGCGGTCGCGCTCATCGTCTCGACCGCCTCGCTGGAGGCCGGCGGCGGCGCGGGGGCGGAGGCGCCGGGCGGCGGCACGGCGGTCCCGCCGACCTGGTGCGGCTGGAACAGCACGACGGCGGCCAGCCCGAGCGCGACGGCCCCACCGGCGGCGAGCACGTACGGCTTCGTGCGGCGCGAGTCAGCCGGGGGCGCGTCGAGCGGACGTTCGTCGTCGGGTTCGGGGGCGGCCAGCTCGGCGTCGAGGATGGCCAGGGGGTCGGGCGCGGGCTCCGGCTCGGGCCCGGCTTCCTCGGCGAGCTTCGCGTCGAGTTCACCGCGGATCATCAGCGGCTTCGTCTGCGAGAGGTTCACCAGTTCGGCGACCGAGGGGATGTCACCCTCACCGCCCTTGCGTGCCATCGAAAGACCTCCACCCTGGGTCGTCACCTGGAGGAACCATGCCCGAGCCGCGAGAGCTGCTCCGCTTCGCCGTCGTCGGCCTGGCCGCGTACGGGGTCACCCTACTGGGCGACTACAGCCTGAAGCTCACCGTGTTCCGGGAGAAACCGGTAACCGCGCTTTTCTTCGCCACGGTGGCCTCGACGGCGTTCGCGTACCTGCTGTCCCGGCGCTGGTCGTTCGCGAACCGCGGCGGCCACCACCGGGCCCGGGAAGCGTTGCTGTTCTTCGTGGTCAACGCGGGCGCGGTGGCGGTGAACCTGGTGCCACCGCTGGTCTCGCGGTACGTGCTGCGGCTGGAGACACCGCACGTGAGCTACCTGGCGCAGGAGATCGCGGACTTCGTGGCGGGGATGGTGCTGGGCACTCTTTCGGGGACGGCGTTCCGCTGGTACGGCTACCGCCGGTGGGTGTTCCCCCGGTCAGCGCCACCAGTTCGCATCCCCGAGGACATCGAACCCGAGCTTGTCGTAGAGCGGCTTGCCGGCCCGCGAGGCGGTGAGCGTGACGGGCAGGTCGTCGAAGTGCCGTAGGACGGCGAGCATGAGGGCCCGCCCGACCCCTCGCGACCGGTGTTCGGGCAGGGTCGTGACCCAGTAGGCGCCCCCGACCCCGCCGGCGCGCATGGTGACGCAGGCGCCCGCGTCGCCGTGCCGGAAGAAGGTCAGGTCCGGGTGGGCGAGCGTCTCGGGGAAGGCCCCGCCACCTTCGTACTCCTCGAGCGGGAAGCCCCGCACGATGATGTCTTCGACCTCGGCGGCGGTGCTCAGCCGGGTGAGCGCGCCGGGGTCGGCCGCGGGCCCGGGTTCGCGCACCATGACGGGCAGCTGCCGGGCGGTGAACCCGGCGGCGCTGAGGTCAAGCACCCGGAACGGATCCTCGACGACGACGGTCCGGCCCGCCTCGCGTTTTTCCCGGGCGAGTTCGGTCAGTTCACCGTGGCCGGCTTTTGCGGCGGTCGTGACCATGATCCGGAACCGGCGGCCGTCGATGGCGGTGTAGGCGGGACGTTCCCGCACGTCATCGCCCCGCGCCCGGGCCAGGGCGGTCCACATCGCGACGGCGTTGTCGCAGGCCTGCTGCAGCCGTTCGGTGAGCAATCCGGTCATGTCGGGCAGCTTAGGGTGGGGCCGGTCGTGCTCCCAGAGCCAATCAGCGCACGTCGGGCCGGGCCACTTCGAGTTGTCCACAGCCAAGCGCGAATGTGGACATCTCGAGCGCTCACCGCCCGATCCACAGGTTTCGTCGCACCCCGCCGATAGACTGGACCGGGGAACGCCCCCCAGGGAGGGCGGTTTCTAGCGGTCATTGCAACACTGCTGCTGGTGGGTGGTGTTGAGTAACTGTGTCATGCGTTCGGCGGGTGTGTCCCAGTTGAGGGTCATTCTGGGGCGGTCGTTGAGTTCAGTGGCGACGGTATCGAGGTGCGCGGCGGTGTGCACCGAGAGGTCGGTGCCTTTGGGGAAGTACTGGCGCAACAGGCCGTTGGTGTTCTCGTTCGAGCCGCGTTGCCAGGGTGCGTGCGGGTCGCAGAAGTAGACCGGCATGTCCGTGGCCGCGGTGAACTGGCCGTGCAGGTGCATCTCGCTGCCCTGATCCCAGGTCAGCGACCGTCTCAGCTGCGCCGGCAACGTGGCGATCTTCGCGATGAGGGCGTCACGGACCAGGGGCGGGGTGTAGCCCTCGGGCAGGTGCAGCAGCATGACGTAGCGGGTATTGCGTTCGACCAGGGTGGCGATCGCGGAGCGGTTGTGGGCGCCCATGATCAGGTCGCCTTCCCAGTGCCCCGGCACCGCCCGGTCGGCGGCTTCGGCCGGCCGGTCGCTGATCATCACCATCGGGGTGGCCATCCGCGGCCGCCGCTGATCCGGGCGGATATGCGCCCGACGCTCGATGCGGCCGGTGCGCAGCCATCCGGCGACCTCACGCCGCAGACCACCCCGAGCCTGCAGATATAGCGCTTGGTAGATGGTTTCGCAGCTCACATGCCACTCCAGGCGGTCGGGATGGTCGCGACGGAGCCTGCGGGTGATCTGCTGCGGGCTCCACCGCGTGTCCAGCCCATCCTCGACGATGGCCCGCAGCGCCGGATCGGCAGTGAGTTTGCTGGTCTTGGGCCGGGCCCGCCGGGCCATGGCCAGCTCGTGCGCGGCATGGGGCTGGTAGGTGCCATTCGGTTGCTGGTTGCGGTCCAGTTCCCGGCTGATTGTCGACACCGGGCGCCCCAGCTCCGCCGCGATCGCCCGCAGCGAAACCCCGGGCTCGCGGACCCGGTCAGCGAGCCGGATCCGCTCGTCCAAGCTCAAGAACCGCGAGGACACCTCCACCAGCGGCGGCGCTGTGGCCTGGGCCGCCGCCGCCCGCCAGCGTTTCGCGGTCCGGTAATTCACTCCGACCTGCCGGGCCGCTTCTCTGCTGCCAGTTCCCGCTTCCACCAGCGCAAAGTAAGCCACTCGCTCGGCGGTCAACGCTCGGCCACGCCGATGGGGACCACGCACGACACCGCTCAACGCTCGGTCTCGATCTCGGCTGGACATGTAGCAACTCCTGAACACTCAGGTGTTGCAACCACCGCTAGAAACCGCCGAGCGGCGGGGGACCCTTCTCCGCTCAGCCGCCCGGCAAAGCTCGTTCCGCCAGCAGCGCCAGCTCCAGCCGCAGCCGCTCCCCGGGATCATCCAGCCGCGCCCCGAACAGCTCGCCGAGCTTCTTCAGCCTCGCCCGGATCGTCTGCGGGTGCAGCTCCAGCAGCCGGCCCAGCTCCGGGGCCGAGCCGCGCGTCCGGACCAGGGCCAGCAGCGTCTCGGCCAGCTGCTCCCGCCGTCGCTCCGACAGCCCCGCCAGCGGCGCGAGCGTCGACGACGCCAGCTGGGCCGCCAGGAACTCGTCCGCCAGCAGGAGCAGCGTCGTCACGTGGTCGCGGCACCAGACCACCGGGCCCGGCGCGTCCAGGAGCCCGCGTGCGGCCAGGTCCACCGCTCGGCGCGCCACCCGGAACGACTCCGGCGCCGACGCCAGCGGCACCAGTGGCCCGACCGCCGCCGTCCAGCCGGCCGGCAGGCCCGGCAACCCCGCCAGATCCGTGTCCGGCGCCGACGACAGCGCTGCCGGTGGGTCGCCCGACGGATCGGCCGGGACGTGCTCCGGCAGCAGGTCCGGTGGGAACTCCGGGGCTCCCGGCAGCGCCCGGAACGCCACCGCGGCCACCTGGGCCGGCACCCGCAGCCCCGACGCCGCGACCAGACCGTCCACTTCGGCCGGTGTGCGGCCGCCGAGCAGGGCGCGCAGCAGGCGGCGGTGGCGCTCGCCCGTGCCGGACATCGCCGCCTCCGCCGCGCTGTAGCCCTCGGCGACCGCCGCCATCGACGTCTCGACGTCGGCGAACATGCCCTCCGCCGCGCCGTACAGCACGTCGCCCGACAGGCGGGCTTCCCGGGCGATGTCGGCGATCCAGCGCCAGGTCACCCGGCTCGACACGCGCACCGCCGCCTGCACGGCCTCGCGGCTCAGACCATTGTGGAACGCTTCGCGCCCGTGCCCGCGGAACTCGGCCAGCCGGTCGGCCTGCCACATCGCCGGCGTGCCGACGCGGTCGATGTCCCGCTCGATCCCGCGCCGCGCCTGTTCGATCGCGACCGCCCGCGACGGCCCGTGGCCGAAACTCGCGGAATATTCCGGAATCTCGGTGGCGATGACGTCGACGCACGCCCGGGCGATCTCCGGGATCCGCGGGCGCACCGCGTCCCCGAGCTCGTGCGGCAGCCGGGCCCACACCGAGCCGTCGGGAGCAGCGGAACCGCGCATGGGAATTCGGTCCTCCACCGGTAATGAGCAGCTCAGAAAATGGCCCCCACCATCTGACACGGAGCGTAGAACGCGCACCCGTCCGTGTCAAAAGTTCGTGTTCGCGTCACCCTTTCCGGGAACTGGTCGTTGATTTTTCAGTGACACATCCGTCGGATACGCTCTCCTGCGCCCGAACGAACTCGAAGGGGGATTCGTGGTCGAGTACCGCAGCTTCCGCCTGCTGGCCTCGCTGCCGCGCGCGCTCGGCGCGGGCCTGCGCCCGCACGTCGGGCACGCCGCGGCCTCGATGATCCAGGAGGTCCAGCGCACGGTCCCGGCCTACGCCCAGCCGCTCAAGGGCGTGTTCGGGAAGGTGCTGGTCAAGAGCGTCGAGTACGCCGTGCAGCACTGCGTCGACTCGATGGGCGAGCCGGAGCTGTCCCACGAGCACTGGGCCGAGTTCTACCGCGGCCGCGGCCGCATCGAGTTCGCCGAAGGCCGCAACCTCGACGCGCTGCAGGACAGCGCCACGATCGGGGCGCGGGTGGCCTGGCGGGCGATGCACCCCGGCGTCGTCGCCGCGGGGGTCGACCCGGCCGTGATCTCGGTCGCCGCCGAGGCGATCTTCGCCTACGTCGACGAGCTGTGCGCCACCGCGATCGAGGGCTACCAGCAGGCGCAGGCCGAGGCCGAGGGCGCCGTCCCGGTCCGGCGGCGGCGCCTGCTCGAGCTGATCGTCCAGGGTCCGGAAGGCGCCGCGAGCAGCATCGCCGGCCTCGCCGGCGGCGCGGGCTGGCCGCTGCCGGAGACCGCCGCGATGGTCGCCCTCGAACGCGGGCCCGAGGCCGCCGACTTCCCCGCCGATCTGCTCGGCGACGGCGTCCTGGCCGACCTCGACGGCCCGGAGCCGCACCTGCTCACCCGCGATCCCGACGCCGACCTCGCCCCGCTGGAGGCCAAGCTCGACGGCTGGCGGGCCGCGGTGTCGCCGACCGTGCCGCTGGCCGACGCGCCGGCCGCGCTGCGCACCGCCCGGCGTGCGCTGCTGCTCTCGGGCCCGGAGAACCCCGGCCCGATCATCTGGTGCCGCGACCACCTGGCGACGCTCTGGCTGCTCGCCGAGGACTTCCTGGCCGCCGAGCTGGCCCGCCAGAGCCTCGACCCGTTCGCCTCGCTGAGCGAGAAGCAGCGCGAACGGCTCAGCGAGACGCTCCTGGCCTGGTTGGAGACGCGTGGCGGCGCGCCGGAGATCGCGCAGCGCCTCGGCGTCCACCCGCAGACCGTGCGCAACCGGCTGCGGCAGCTGGAGGAGCTGTTCGGTGACCGCCTCAAGGACGCCGACGACCGGCTGGGCATGCAGCTGGCCCTGCGGGCTCAGCGGCTGATGCGGGCGCACCGGCCGGACGGTGAGCGGGAGCGCTGAGCACGCGGTCGAGCGCGCGCACGGGCATCGGCAGCACGCGCCGCCACGGCCGGCGGCCCGGCCGGCCGGGCTGTTCGAGCCCGAAAAGGAAACTCGCGCGGCAGGACATCAGCGCGTCCGGTGCGTCATTGCGACCATGTTCGAGGAATACCCGGATACCACGGGAATGTCGATACTCATTACCGGTGAACCCGGGAAAACCCGCACGCCGGGCCGCCTTTGCGAACCCGTTCTTGTCATGCTCGAAGCGAATTCGGCGGTGGTGTCGTTCGCCACACCGCGGCACGGTGCTCGGATGCCCTATTTTCGGATTTCCGAGAAAGGCGGCCGATGACGTATCAGACGCACACCCTCACCCTGCACGGGCGCCGCGTGCGGCTGCACGAGCAGACGCCACTCACGGGCGCGACCGGGGAAGCGATCGTGCTGCTGCACGGGATCGCGGGCAGCGCCGAGACCTGGCTCCCGGTCCTCGACCGGTGCGCGCCACTGCGTCGCCGAGTGCTCGCGCTCGACCTGCCCGGCCACGGCGAATCCGACGCACCGCGCACGGACTACGGCCTCGGCGCGATGGCGAGCATCGTGCGTGACGTGCTGGCGGTGTCCGGCGTGCGGCACGCGACGGTCGTCGGCCATTCGCTCGGCGGCGGCATCGCGATGCAGTTCGCCTACCAGTTCCCGGAAATGTGCGACCGGCTGGTGCTGGTCGGCAGCGCCGGGCTCGGCCGCGAGGTCAGCCCGGTGCTGCGGGCCACCGCGCTGCCGGGCGCCCCGGTCGTGCTGGCGCTGGCGGTGAACCGCGTGACGCTCGCGATCGCGCGCGCGGCGGCCCGGCTCGGCCGCCGGCTCGGCGAGTCGTTGAAAACTGAAACACGGGAGCTGGCCCGGCATTTCGGCTCGCTGGCCGACCCGGCGCGGCGGCGGGCGTTCCTGGCCATCGCGCGCGGCCTGATCGACCTGCGCGGCCAGCGCGCGAGCGCCGTGGAGAAGCTCTACCTGGCCGACGAGGTGCCGATGCTGCTGGTCTGGGGCGCGCGCGACCCGCTCATCCCGGTGGCGCACGGCCGCCGGACGGCCGAACTGCTGCCGAACAGCCGATTGACCGTCCGGCAAAACGCGAAACACTTTCCACATGTGTCCGATCCGGACGGGTTCTGCCTGCTGCTGAACGAGTTCGTCACGGAGACCGAGCCCGCGCGGCTGACGCTCGACGACGTCGTCACGCGCCTGATGACCGGCGATCGGGCCCGCTGAAAAAAGTTGTCATCCGCGCACCATCCGCCCGAAGCGGAAGTGTCACCTCTCATCGCGCCGTTCCACCCGTTCGGGTGTAGTCCGGACGGGTTACCCCAAAGTCAGCGGAGAACCCGTTGACAGTGCCGTTCACGCGAAATTATGTTGCCTGAGCCACAAAATCCGGACCGGCTTCGCCAACGAAGAGGCCAGTTTTGTTGCCAGCAAGGATAAAACACATGACCGACGTGGACACCGGGTTCGCCGCCGCCGCTGTGCGGGCCGGCCGGCCGAACCCTGGCGAGCGCTCTTCCGGACCGGCGTACCGGCAGCAGTCCGTGTCGGCCGACCGGCCCCGGACCGCCTACCCACCCACCCAGCGGACCTCGGGGGAGGCCCGGCCCGTGCGTGCTTCCGGCGCCATCGGGCTGTGGGCGTCACTCCCCCGCGAGCTGGCGATCCGCTTCAAGCCGCGGGTCGACCCGCTCGCCAGGGCCATCCTGCAGGAGGTCCAGCGCGCGGTGCCCGAGTACCGCCAGCCCCTCGAAGGCGCGTTCGGGCACATCATCACGCAGGGTGTCCGGCAGGCGATCATCCAATGCCTCGACAGTGTCGGCACGCCCGGCGCCGTGCCGCTCGAGACGTGGACGACCGTGTTCCGCAACCTGGGCAAGATCGAGTTCAACGAGGGCCGCAGCCTCGACTGCCTGCAGACGGCCTACCGCGTCGGCGGGCGCGTCGCGTGGCGGCACATCTCGGAGTTCGGGCAGGCCAGCGGCGTCGGCGCGGACACGCTGTGCACCAGCGCCGAGGCCATCTTCGCCTACGTCGACGAGATCTCCGCGCTCTCGATCGAGGGCTACACGGCGGCGCAGACGCGCGCGGCCGGCACCCGGGCACGCCGCCGGAGACGGTTGCTCGAGCTGCTGCTCGCCGACCCGCCGTCGGCGCCCCAGACCATCTCCGCGCAGGCGGCGACCGCGCAGTGGCCGCTGCCGGCCGAGGTCACGGTCGTCGCCCTCGAACCCCGCGCCGACCAGCACAGCCTCGCCGCGCCGGACCTGCACTCCGACGTCCTCGTCGACCTCGAGGGCGGCGAGCCGTGCCTGGTCACCGGTGATCCGGAGAAGCACCTGAAGAACCTCACCGAGCGGCTCGGCGGCTGGCGCGCGGTGGTCGGCCCGACCGTCCGGCTCACCGAGGCGCCGCGGTCGCTGCTGTGGGCGCGGCGGACGTTGAAGCTCGTCCAGCGCGGCGTGCTGCCGGACGCGCCGGTGACGCGCTGCACCGATCACCTGTCCACGCTGTGGCTGCTCGCGGACGAGTTCCTGGTCCGCGAACTGTGCTCGCGCAGCCTCGAGCCATTCAACGACCTCACCCCGAAGCAGCGGGCGCGTCTCGGCGAAACGCTGCTGATCTGGCTGCAGTCCCGCGGCAGCGCCCCCGAGATCGCGAAGAAGCTCAAGGTGCACCCGCAGACCGTGCGGTACCGCATGCACCAGCTGATCGACCTGTTCGGCGACCGGCTCAACAACGCCGACGACCGGCTCGACATGGAAATCGCGCTGCGCGCGGAGGCGCTGCTCGGCTCGTAGGTCCCAGCTCCCTCGACGACGAGGTGGTGAGGTGTGTGACCGGACCGTCCGGCGAATCGAGCTTCGGTCCGATGCTGAGCGGCGACGGCCGGCCGGGACAGCTGTGGGCCATGCTCCCCCGCGAGCTGGCCGCGGTGTTCCGGCCGCGCCTGCTGGACGTCGCCGACGAGGTGCTGCGGGAGATCCAGCGGACCATCCCGGACTACGCGCGGCCGCTCGACGGCGCGTTCGGCAAGGCGCTGCGGGCCGGCGTCCAGGCGGCGATCCTGCAGTTCATCGACCGGATCGCCACGTCGGGGCCGGTGTCGGACGAGCGCCGGAAGGTGTTCGTCGGGCTCGGTGTGCACGAGCTCGCGCAGGGCCGCAACCTCGACGTCCTGCAGGCGGCCTACCGCGTCGGCGCGCGCGTGACGTGGCGGCGGATGGCCGAGGTCGGGACGCGGGCCGGGGTGCCGTCGGCGACGTTGTGCGTCCTGGCCGAGGCGATCTTCGCCTACATCGACGAGCTGTCGGCGTTGTCGATCGAAGGGCACGCGGCGGCGCAGGCGCGGGCGGCGGGCGCGCTCGAACGCCGTCGCCGCCGGCTGCTGGACCTCCTGCTGGCGACCCCGCCGTCGCCGTCGCGGACGGTGCAGGAGGCCGCGACCGCGGCGGAGTGGCCGCTGCCGCACCGGCTGGTGGCGGTGGCGCTCGACGGGCCGCTGGACGTCGCCGGGCTGGGCGGGCTGGAGGACCTCGAAGACGGGACGCCGCGGCTGCTGCTGCCGGCGCCCACGGAGCGTTCTTCGCTGACCGCGGCACTGGCCGGCCACCGGGCGGCGGTCGGCCCGCCGGTGCCCCCGCGCCAGGCGGCCCGTTCGCTGACGACGGCGCAGGAGGCGCTGCGCCTGGTGGCGGCGGCCGTCCTGCCGGACGAGCCGCTGACCTGGTGCGAGGACCACCTGGCGACGTTGTGGTTGCGCAAGGAGCCGTTCCTCGCGACGGAGGTGTCCCGCCGCCGGCTCGCCCCGCTCACGGCGTTGAACCCGAAGCAGTACAACCGCCTGGCGGGCACGCTGCTGGCCTGGCTGGAGACGTGCGGCAACGTCCGCGAGGTCGCCGACCGCCTGGCGATCCACCCGCAGACGGTCCGCGCCCGCGCCCAGGAGCTGGAGACCCTCTTCGCGGACCACCTCCGAGACCCGGACGACCGCTTCGAGATGATCCTCGCCCTCCGCGCGACACTCACCTGACTCGTGATGCCCCTTCAATCACGCGTGATGCCCCTCCAAGCACAGCCGATGCCCCTCGCCGCCCGGCGGCCGGTGTGCGGCGAGGGGCATCACGTGTGATCAGCGGGGCATCACGTGTGATTGGGCGGGCATCACACGTGATCGGAGGGGCGACACGGGTCAGACCGGGGTGGGGCCGGGGGTGGTGTGGCCGGCCAGCTCGGCCGCGAGGTGACCCGCCAGGACGTCGACGTGGGGTGGGTCCAGCATTGTGCCGTGGTCGCCTGGGACCGGCTCGACGTGCAGGTCCGCGCAGGCTGTCGACCAGCCGGGGGCGGGGTCGGTGTCGCGGGGGTGGAACAGCACGACGCGGCCCGCGTACGGCGCGGCCGGCGCCGGGCCCGGGTCGAGCAGCACCACGACGTCGACCGGCTCGCCCAGCGACGCCAGCCGCCGCGCGGTCTCGTAGGCGAGCACCCCGCCCGCCAGCCGACGCACGCCCGCCGCCCGCAACACTTCGGCGCACCGGGCCGCCGTCCCGGGGCCCGCGAAGCCGTAGCACGGGACGTCGCCGAGGCGGTCCAGCAGCGGGGCGTACCCGCCGGCGTCGCCGAACAACGCCAGCGGCGTGCCCGTACCCGGGCGCAGGACCCGCAGCTGGAGCGCCGGAGCCGTGACGTACTCGGCGAGATCGGCCAGGCTCGCGCCGCGCAGCAGCAGCGGGACCGGCAGCGTCACCCCGAACTCGCGCTCGGCCGCGGTCCGGGCGCGCATCGCCGTCAGGGAGTCGAGGCCGAGCTCGATCAGCGGCACGTCCCGGGTCACCTCGTGCGGCGCGCACCCGAGCAGCCCGGCGAGGATGTCCGCCAGCCGCTCGTGCGGGGTGGCGGCCGGCCCCGGCACGTCGTCGAGCACCGCCGAGAAGAACGGCCGCCGGGTCAGCTCCGGGAACTGCGCGGCGACGCGGCCCGCGTCGAACCGCGTGATCCCGACCGACGGCCGGTCCGAGGCGAGCACGGCGGGCAGGGCGTCGAGGCCTTCGGCGAGCGGCATCGGGTCGCCTGCCGCCCACGGGCCCCAGTTCACCGTCGCCGCGGGCAGGCCCCGCGACCGGCGCCACTCGGCGAACGCGTCCAGCCAGGCGTCCGCCGTCGCCTGGGCGGTCCGGCCGGGCGCGCCGAGCAATGCCGCCGAGGACGAGTACAGCAGCCACCAGTCCGGCGGGGTGTCGGCGGTCGCCTCGTGCAGCCGGCGCGCGCCGAGCACCTTCGCGCGCCAGCCGTCGCCGGCGGCGTGCACGATTCCCCGCAGTGGCAGGCCGTCCGCGGTGGCCGCGGCGACCAGCCGTTCCGCCACCCCGGGTTCGGCGATGTCGCCGGCGACGACCACGACGTCCACTCCGGACAGTCCGGCGACCCCGGCGGAACGTCCACACAGGACGATGCGGGTCGCGCCGTCGGCCGCCAGCCGGCGCGCGGTCGCCCGGCCCAGCGTGCCGAAACCGCCGGTGATCACGTAGGCGCCGGGCCCGGTCGCCCCGCCGTCGACCAGCGGCACCCGGGTCAGCCGGGCCGCGTACCGGACGTCGTGGCGCCAGCGCACCTCGTCCTCGGGCGCGGCCGACCGCAGCTCGCGCACGAGTGAGTCCACATCGGACCGCGCGTCGAGGTCGACCAGGCTCGCGCGCAGCTCCGGCCGGTCGAACGCGAGCACCCGCACCAGCCCGCGCAGGAACACCAGCCCCGGCTCGCCACTGGACTGCGTGACCAGGTGGAGCCGGACGCCGTCGCCGAGGCGGGTGACGACGTCGAGCACGGCCCGCAGCAGCTCCCGCGCGTCTTCCGGGTCGTGGTAGGCGTGCGGCGCGCCGGTCAGGAAGACGACGCCCCGCACCGCGCGCCCGGCCAGGAACCCGGGCAGCTCGTCGAGGTCGTCCCGGGGCAGGGAAAGCGCTTCATCGCCGGCTTCGGCCAAGGCCACGGCCAGCGCCACGGCCCGGCCGAGCGCGACCGGGTGCTCGTCGGTCAGCAGCAGCCACGACCCCGGCTCCCGCGGTGGCACCGGCCGCAGCGGGGTTTCGACCCAGCCGGTCCCGAACGCACGCGCGGCGAGCGGGGCACGACCGGGGTCCTGGAACCGGACGTCCGCGAGATCGGCGACGACCTCGCCGTCCGCGGCGAGCAGCTGGACCTCGGCCGGCGTGGCGGCGAAACGCACCGCCCGGCGCGGGTCGCCGAGCAGCCGCACCCGGCCGATCCCGGTCGCCAGCTGCCCGGCCGCGGCGAGCGCCCGCACGCAGCGGGCCGCCCGGACCGGGTGCAGGACATACCCGGGATCGCCGGGGTCGGCCGGCAGATGGTCCACTTCGGACAGCGCGGCAGGAGCCGGCTCGGTGTCCGCCGAAACCCACGCCGTCGCGTGCCGCACCCAGCCCGCACCCGCCCTGGCCCGTACGACGGCGGCGCCGTCGGCCCGGATTTCCGTACTGAGCAAGGTTTCCCCGGTGATCGCGAGCATCCGGTGGACTTCGAGGCCGTCGACGCGGACCCGCTCGGCGCCCAGCAACTGGCGGGCCCCGGCGAGGAACAGCTCGAGGAACCCCGTCGCCGGGAACACCGGAACGCCGCGCACCCGGTGTTCGCCGAGCCACGCGGGCTCGTCCGGCGTGATCGTCGCCTGCCACAGGTGCCGGTCTTCGTCCGGCACTTCGACGCGCGTGCCGAGCAGCGGGTGGCCGTCGGTCCGCCGCGGCGGGCGGAACGCGTGACGCTCCCACGGCGGCGGAGGCAGGTCGAGCACCGGCGCTTCCCGGTAGCGCCGGGTGAGCACGGCCGGGTGCCCGGCGGTGTGGAGCTCGGCCAGCGAGCGTGCGTAAGCGTTTTCTTCCCCGTCGCGGCGGCTCAGCGTGGCCAGTGTCCGGACGTCGGCGCCGGCCGCGTGCGCGATCCGCTCGACGGCGGGCAGCGCGATCGGGTGCGGGGAGATCTCGAGGAACCACCGGTGCCCGTCGGCGACCGCGGCGGCGACCGCCCGGTCGAACCGGACCGGGCGGCGCAGGTGCGTCACCCAGTGGTCCGCGTCGAAGACCGGCACCGCACGAGGGTCGTCGAGCACGCTCGAGTAGCAGGCCGTCAGCGGCGCCCGGGGCCGCAGGCCGCCGAGTGCGGCCCGGAACGCCGGCAGGACCGGCTCGACCGCGGCGGAATGTCCCGCCCCCGCAACGGAAATCCGGCGCGCCCACCGGCCGAGACCGTCCACTTGGGTCACCAGCGCCGTGATGTCCTCGGGCGGGCCCAGGACCGCGCACTGGGTCGGCGTCTCCTCCACCACGACCGTGACGGCCGGGAACCGCGCCCGCAGCTCGGCCGCGGACAGCTCGACCAGCGCCATCGCCTCGACGGGCAGGCCCGCGAGCAGCTTCGCCCGGCTGACGACGATGTCGAGCCCTTCGCCGGGGTCCAGCGCACCCGCGACGACGGCCGCGGCGACCTCACCCATCGAATGCCCGAGCACGGCGGCCGGCTCGACACCGTGCGCGCGCCACCACGCGGCCAGGGCGACCTGGGCGCCGAAGACCAGCGGCCGCGCCGTCGCCGGGTCGCCGAGGTCGGCCTGGCGTTGCCGCAGCGCGCCGCGCAGCGAAAACCCGGCCTTGGCCAGGAACAGCGGTTCCAGCGCGGCCACCGCGACCCGGAACTCCGGCTCGGCGCTCAGCAGCCGCCGGCCCATCGCGGGCCACTGCGAGCCGTACCCCGAGAAGACGAAGACCGGGCGCGGAGTTTCGCGCCCGGTCGTTCCCCGCACGACGTCCGCCGTGGCCCCGCCGCCCGCCACGGCCCGCAGGCCCGCGGTCAGGGCGGCACGCGACGACGTGACGACGGCGGCCCGCAGCGGCAGCTGCTCCCGGCGGCGGGCGAGCGTCGCGGCCAGGTCCCCCGGCGCGGTGCCCCGGCCCGGGCCGGCGAGCCAGCCGGCCAGCTCGCCGGCCCGGCGGCACAATGCCCGTTCCGAACGGGCCGACACCGTGAAGACCTGCGGCCGGCCGTTCCAGCGCGAACCCGGCGCCGCCGGCTCGAGGGGTTTCGGCCACTCCTCCAAGACGACGTGCGCGTGCGTGCCGCCGGCCCCGGACGCCGAGACGCCGGCCCGCGCGGTGCCGCCGTAGCGCGGCCAGCTCGCCGCTTTGTCCACAACGGACAGCCGGCCGCCGTCGGCGGTGAACCGCGGCGACGGCGGGATCCGGTCGTGCCAGAGCGCCAGCACCACCTTGAGCAGGCCGAGAATGCCCGCCGCGGCTTCGAGGTTCCCGAAGCCGGTCCGGGCGCAGCCGAGCAGCACCGGCCGCCGCGGGGCCCGGCCGCGGCCCAGCACGACGTCGAGGGCACGGGCTTCGAGCGGGTCGCCGTGCACCTCGACGTAGTCCACAGTGGACGGCTCCGAGCTCGCGACGGCGTGCGCGTCGGCCAGCACCTGCTCTCGTGCGGCCGGTCCGGCAGCGCGGCCGTCCGAGCCGACCGCGCTGCCGCGCAGCACGGCGAGCACGCGGTCGCCGTCGCGGCGGGCGTCGGTGAGCCGCTTCAGCACCACGACCCCGCAGCCCTCGCCGGGTACGCCTTCGGCCGGCGCGAGCAGGAGGTGGATCCCGGTGGCGAGCGCCAGGTCGGCCTCACCCGCCGCCAGAGCGCGGACCGCGTGGTGCACGGCGACCAGCGCCGCCGAGTCCGCGGTGTCCACGACCAGGCTCGGCCCGCGCAGGTCGAAGCGGTCCGACACGCGGTTGGCGATCATCGACGCGGCCTCGGCCGAGACGCCGGCGAACACTCCGGTGCGGCTGCCGCGCAGGGTGCCGGGGGCGATGCCGGCGTGTTCGAGCGCGGCCCAGGTCGTCTCGAGGACGATCCGCTGCCGCGGGTCCATCGCCGCGGCTTCGGCGGCGCCGATGCCGAAGAAGCCCGCGTCGAACCCGGCGACGTCGGCGAGGAACGCGCCCCGCCGCCCGGGTGCGAACCACGCCCGCCGGTCGGCCGGTGGCGTGCCGAGCACGGTGGACCCGGCCAGCAGCGCGCGCCACAGCTCGTCCGGTGACTCGATGCCACCCGGCAGCCGGCAGCCGAGGCCGAGCACCGCGACCGGTTCGCCGGGCCGCGGCCGGGGCCGGGCGTCCGCCGCGGACCCGTCGGCGAGCGCGGTCGCCAGCGCCGCGATCGACGGGTACCGCCAGAGCAGGCCGAGGTCGGGTTCGTGCCCGAGCAGCTCCCCGAGCTCGGCGGCCACGGTCACGACGTCCCGCGACGACAGCCCGAGTTCGGCCGGCGGCACGCCCGAGTCGACGAGCTCCGGCGAGAGGCCGGCGAGCCCGGCGATCCGCTCGGTGAGCCAGCGGCGGAGCTCGCCGGGGTCGGTCATCGCAGGCCGTCCTCGGCGAGCAGGCCGGCGGCGAACCGGTCGCGGCACAGGCCTCGCGTGGGCGGCAGCCCGCCCGGCGGCAGCACGACGACCCGCCGGGGCGCGAGCCCGTGCCCGGCCGCCAGCGCGGCCCGCACCGCGCGTTCGACCTCGCCCCGGGGCGGCGGGACGACCCCCGTGGCCAGCTCGACGCCGAGCACGGCGCCGGCCGGGTCACCGGCCGCGAAGGCGATCGAGCGGCACACCGCCGGGTGCGCCCCGGTCGCCGTCGCTTCGAGATCGGTGGGGCGGTGGCCCGCGACCAGGTCCTCGCACCGGCCCGTCACCGTCAGCTCGCCGGACGCGGCCAGCACGCCGATGTCGCCGGTGCGCAGCCACCACCGCGGTTCGTCGTCGCCGGTGATCAGGGCGCAGAACACACGCGCGGACTCCTCGGGCCGGTTCCAGTAGCCGCGCGCGACGTTCGGGCCGCTCACCCAGAGCTCGCCGGCCGTTCCCGCGGGCAGCCGCCGCCCGTCGGCGTCGACGATCGCGACCAGCTGCCCGGCGGGTTCGCCCGCCACGGCGACCAGGGCCGTCGCTTCGGCGAGGACGTGACACACCCGCGACGCGCCGACCGCGTCCCGCAGCCGGGCCAGGTCCGGGTCGGCGTCGCTCACCAAGGTGGCGGCGTCGGGCCAGTGGAGCCCGTCGGCCAGGACTCGCTGCCGGTCGACGAGCACCGCCGGACGTCCCGTGGTCACCGGCAGCGCGATCGTGAGCAACAGCCCCAGGGGATCATCCGGCGGCAGCCAGCTCACCACGGTCCGCTCCGGCAGCACGGTGGCCGCCTGGCGCGCATTGGCCACCACGTTCGCGTGCGTGACCATCACCCCGCCCGGGTACTGCAGAAAAGCCACGTCTTCGGCGGCCACCGGATCTTCGGTGAAATCCGGCGCGGCATCGACGATATCGACGGCCAGCACCCGGTGCCCGCACGTCTCCAAACCCGCGAGGAATCGCCGGGTGGCGGGCACGGTGTCCGCGGTGGCCAGCACGATCGACGGTTCCGCGTCGGCGAAGGCCGCCCGGCCGGGCCGCGGGATGGCGACCAGGCCGGCCCGGATCGCGCCGAGGAACGCGACGACGTGCTCCGGCGACGGGGCGATGAGAATCGCGGCGCGCTGCCCGGGTGCGGTGACCTGGCGCAACGCCGCGGCGACTGCGGTGACCCGGCGGTCCAGCTCGCCCCAGGTCAGCGTGTCGCCCCCGAGCCGGCTCAGCGCCGGTTCGCCGGCCGCCGCCGCGGCGCGGGCGGTCAGCAGGGTCGAGAGCGTGGTGGCGCCGGCCCCGGCGGCGCGACCACCGAAAACCCGTTCAGAACTCGTGAGCATGGATTCCTCGCGCATTTCTCGCGGCGGACCGGTGATTCACCGTATTTCCCGCGTTGAATCCCTGTCAACGAATCGGGAATGCCCGGAAATACTTTGTCATTCACTTCACTGCGCGACGGGCAACGCCTGTTGTCAACGTGACAATCACGCGGCGGACATCCCGGTGACCCGCCACTTCCCGGCCACGCGTTCGGCCGTGACGCTCAGCTGGGCGGCACCCGTGCTGTGCTGCCCGTCGCCGCGGGTGCCGGTCTGGTCGAGGAACACCAGCAGGGCCGCGCGGTCGCCGTCGAGCAGCTTCACCCCGGCCGCGACCGCGGTCGAGGTGACCACGAGCTGCTGGTCGGCGGCCAGCTTCCGGACCTCGCCGAAGAGCTGGTCGTACTGCGCGAGGGCGGGCCCGGAGAGGAGGTCCTTCGCCGCCCGTTCGTTCTTGGCCGGGTCGTCGTAGCGGTAGGAGAACAGCGTGCCGAGCGCGGCGCTGATCTGCTTCCCCGCGTCCGCGGTGCCCGCGACGTCGGACAACGCGGTGTTGTGCGCGACGACGGCGTTCGTGTTCCGCGTCTCGAGCGTGCCCCAGCCGGCGAGCCCGGCCATCAGGACGGCGATCGCGACGAGCACCCACGGCACCCGGCGCCGGGACGCCACGACCGGTGTTTCGGGCTCCGGCGCCGGATCGTGGTGGCGGCCCGCGACCTTCACCGCGCGTTTCTTCGTGGGCACGGTCATGGCGCCTCCCCCGTCGGGACCTGACCGAGCCCGGTGACGCGCCAGCCGTCGGGCCCGCGGGTCAGGTCGGCCTGGAACCGGTTGCGTTTCGTCACGGCGTCGCCGCCTTCGGGCGTCACCACCAGCTCGACGGACGCGATCAGCTTCGCCGTCCCCGCGCCGGTGTCCACTTCGGTCACCGCGGCGTCGGTCACCTTGCCGGTGGTCACGGTCTTCGCCTGCGCGATCCGGTCGAGGCTCCCCTGACGATCGGCCGCCAGCTCGTCGTGCAACGCGCCACCCGAAAGCTCCAGCCAGTGCTGGTACCCCGGCGCGGCCCGGCGGTAGTCCAAAGTGGTCAGTCCGGCGACCGCGGTGCGGCCCGCCGCGAGCGCGTCCTCGCGGACGACCGCACGCGCGACGCCGTCGTCGTGCGCCGCCTGCCACCAGGTGAACCCGGACCACCCGGCCGCCGCGGTCGCCACGACCACGGCCAGCCACGCGAAGATCTTCACGGCCGTCCTCCCGGTGCGTTCTGCGAACCCCGCACGTTCGTCGGGTCGCCCTTCGGCAGCGCGCAGCGCGCGGCCGTGTTCAGCGGACGCGTCGAGGTGTCGAGCCCGTTGTGGTACGGCGTCGCGTACCCGGAGGTGCACGGCGGCGGGTCGAAGAACGTCAGCGACAGTCCGAAGTGGGCACCGTCCGGCCGCACCACCGCGCTGCCCGCGGCGACCGCCTCCGGCGCGGTGATCAGCAGCTGCCGCAGCCCGCTTTGCCGTGCTTCGAGGACGTCCGCGGTGGTCAGCAGGTTGGCCAGCAGCACACCCAGCTGCGGCCCGGAGTCCCGGATCAGCGCGCCGACCTCGTTCGCCGCCGCGGGCACGGCCGGGATGAGCGTGCGCAGGTCGCCGTCGGCCTGCTTCAGCGTCGACGCGAGCAGCTTGGCGTTGGCGCCGAACTCGCGGATCGCGCCGGCCTGCTGGACCTGGGTGTCGAGCACCGTGTGCGCGTCGGTGACGAACCGGGTCAGCGGCGCGACGTGCGCGCTCGCCGCCTGGACGAACTCGATGCCGCGGCCGACGAGCTGGTCGAGCGCCGGGCCGGCGTCGGACGTCGCGTTGTAGAGCTCGTCGACCACCGTCCGCAGCGCGGGTTTGGGCACCGACGCGGCGAAGGAGTCCACTGTCGACAAAACGACGTCGACCGGCAGCGGGATCTTGGTGTCGGCCTGCGTGATCACCGAACCGTCGTGCAGCTTCTCCCCGCCGTCGGTGCGCGGCCGCAGGTCGACGTACTGCTCGCCGACGGCGGACCGGTCGGCGACGACGGCTTCGGTGTCGGCCGGGACCGGCGTGGTGCCGGAGTCGATCTCGAGGTCGGCTTCCATCCCGGCGGGGGTCAGCCGCAGCTCGCCGACGCGGCCGATCGGCACGCCGCGGTAGGTGACCTCGGCGTTGGTGAAGATGCCGCCACCGGTCGGGAACTGCGCTTTCACGGTGTAGCCGCGGTCGAAGAACACCTTGTCGAGGCCGGCGTAGGTGGCCCCGACGTAGGCGACGCCGACCACGGCGATGACGACGAAGATCGTCACCTGGACACGCACGAACCGGGTCAGCATCAGTGGCCCACCTTGAGGAACCCGTTGAGGTAGTCGCCGCGGATGGTGTCGAGCGCGGCGTCCGGGAACGGGAAGGTGAAGATCATCTCCATCGCCTTCGGCAGCTTGTCGCCGGAGTCGGCCAGCCGCCGCAGCAGCGGTTCGAGGGCCTTCAGGTCGGCGACGAGGTCGTCCTTGCTGCGGTTCACGGTGTCGACCGCGACCGACGTCAGGCCGTCGAGCGACTTGAGCATCCCGACCAGCGCTTCCTTCTGCTGGTTGAGGACGCTGATGCCGGGCGTCAGTCCGTTGAGCGTCGTGGTGATCTGGTCGGTGTGCGCGTTCAAGGTCTGCGCCAGCTTGTTGACGCTCTCGATCGCGCGGGTGATCTCGGTGCGGTGCTCGTCGAGCCCCTTCACGAAAGCGTCCAAACTGGACAGCAAGCTGCGCGCCGCGGTCTCGCGGCCGCCGAGGGCTTCGTTGAGCTGGTGGCTGATGTTCTGCACCTGCGCGACGCCACCGCCGTTGAGCAGCAACGACAACGCGCCGAAGACCTCTTCGATCTCGGGCGTCAGCGTGGACCGGTCCAGGGGGATGTTCGCGCCGTCGAGGAGCCGGCCGGACGGCGTCGCGTCGTCGGGTGGGGCCAGCTCGACGAACTTCTCGCCGAGGATGCTCGCCTGCCGCAGCCGGGCGACGGCGTTGCCCGGCAGGTCGACGTCGCCGTTGACCAGCAGGTCGACGAGCGCGCTGCGGCCGTCCGGCGCGAGTTCGACCTTGACGACCTGCCCGACCGGGACGTCGTTGACCTTGACCCCGGACTGCGGCACCAGGTCGAGGACGTTGGTGAAGCTCGCGGTGACGTGGATGGGGTGGTCGCCGAGCGAAGCGCCGCCGGGCAGCGGGATGTCGTAGACGCTGACCCCGCGCCCGCAGCCGGTGGTGACCAGCGCGAGCGTCACGACCGCGGCCAGCTTGACCAGGGACTTCATTTCGGCTCCGGGAACTCGAGGAGGTTGCCGCGGCCGTCGATGGTCCCGTTCGCCCGGTCGTAGGCGCCCAGCAGGTTCGTCAGCGCGTTCGGGGCGGCTTGGAGGGCTTCGGAGAGGGAGTCCTTCTGGTTCACCAGCACCTTGGTGACGTCGGCCAGCTTGTCCACATCGGACTGGACCTTGCCGCGGTTGTCCTTGATGAACCCCTGCACGACGGTCAGGGCCTGGGTCAGCTCGGTCAGCGCGCCGGAGAACTGGTCGCGCTGGTCGGCCAGGACCTTGCTGAGCGAGGCGATCTGCGAGATGGCCTGCTTGACCTGCCCGTCGTTGGCGGCGAGCATCGCGGTGAACTTGCTGATGTTGTCGACGGAGCCGAACAGGTCGTCCTTCGAGTCGCTCGCGGCGCGGGCGAACTCGCCGAGGTTCTTGATCGCCGTGCCGATGGTCTGCCCGTTGCCGTCGAGGTACTCCGCCGACTTGGTCAGCACCTCGCTGACCGCGCCGTCCTTGTTGGCGCCCTGCGGGCCGAGCGCGGTCATCAGCTGGTTCAGGCTGTGCAGCAGGTCGTCGACCTCGACCGGGGTCGCCGTGCGCTCGCGCGGGATCGACGCGCCGTCGGCCAGCTGCGGCCCGCCGCGGTAGACGGGCGTGATCTGCACGTACCGGTCGGCGACCAGGCTCGGCGTGATGACGACGGCCCCGGCGTCGGCCGGGAGTTGCACGTCCGGCTTCAAGGTCATGGTCACCTTGACGTCGGTGCCGTTCGGCTCCACTTTGGCCACCGACCCGATCGCGACGCCGAGGACGCGCACGTCGGAGTTCGGGTAGATGCCGACGGCGGCGGCGAAGTACGCGGTCAACGTCCGCTCGGCGGGCGCGGTGACCACGGGCCACCCGGCCGAGACGACGAGCGCGAGCACCACCCCGAGGGTCAGGGCCCGCAGGCGGGTCCGCCGCCGCGCCCGGGCCCCCAGGTCGATGAGCTGGTGCGCCATCAGCGTCCCCCGTTCTTGGGCGGCAGGCAGCTGCCCGGCGTGGTGCCGGTGGGGATGAGCCCGCAGATGTAGGTGTCGATCCACCGGCCGTTGCCGACGGCGTTGCCGAGCAGCCGGTAGAACGGGCCGGCCAGGCGGAGGCTGTCCTCGAGCTTCCCCTGGTTCTGCTGGAGGACGGTCGCGACGCGGTCGAGCTGGTCCAGTGCCGGGCCGAGCGTCTTCTGGTTGTCCGCGACGAGCCCGCGCAGCTGGATCGAGAGGTTCTTGATGCCGGTGAACAGCTGCGCGATGGCGTCCTTGCGGGCGTTCAGCTCGGTGAGCAGCGTGTTGCCGTCGCGGATCAGCGCCTGGATCTGGTCCGAACGCTCCCCCAGCGTCTTCGACACCTGGTTGGTGTTCTGGAACAGCTTGACCAGCTCGTCGTCGCGGGACGCAAGCGTTTGCGACAAGGCCGCGATCCCGTTGAACGCGGTGCGCACGTCGCTGGGGGCCGACGCGCCGAGCGTGTCGGACAGCACCCGGAACGCCTGCGCGAGCTGGTTCGTGTCGATCGCCCCGACCGTGCTCGCGAGGTCGTTGAACACCTCGGTGACGTCGTAGGGCGAGCTGGTGCGCTCGGCCGGGATCGGCTGGTCCGGGTTCAGCTCGCCGTTGCCGACCGGGTCGAGCACCAGGTTCTTCTGGCCCAGCAACGTCTTGATCTTGATCGCCGCGGTCGTCCGGTTGCCGACCCAGGTGTCCTTGACCCGGAACAGCACCTCGACGTGGTCGCCGGCCAGCCGCACGTCGGTGACTTCGCCGACCTTCACCCCGGCGACGCGGACCTCGTCGTTCGGCTTCAGCCCGGCGGCTTCGTGGAACTCGGCCCGGTAGGTGGTGCCGCCGCCGACGATCGGCAGGTCGTCGGAGAAGAACGTGGCGCTGCCGGCCAGGACCATGACCAGCGCGGTCACCGCGCCGACGACGATCGGGTTGCGGGAGCGGAACGGCTTGATCCGGGGCGGTTTCATCGGCACCTCGCGGCGGTCACGGGGATGCCCGGCGGCGGCCCACCCGGCGCGGGTTTCGCGTCGGACTCCACCGAGCAGAGGTAGAAGTTCGCCCACGAGCCGTAGGAGAAGAGCGTGCCGATCCGGTCGAGCTTCTTCGGCAGGTTGTCGATGAACTGCTGGAACACCGGGGTGTTGTCCGCCAGGTTCTTCGACAGGTCGCCGAGCGCGGTGATGCTGTCCTTGAGCGGCTGACGCCCTTGCTGCAGCAGCCCGGCGGTGGCGGTGGTCAGCTCGCCGAGCCCGCCGATCGCCTGCCCGATCGGCTTGGCGTCCGCGGCGAGGCCGGTGACCAGCTGCGCGGTCGTGTCGACGAGCGCGTCGAACTGGTCGCCCTGGGCGTTCACGGTGTCGAGCACGGTGTTGAGGTTGCCGATCACCTGCCCGATCACGGCGTCCTTGCCGGCCAAAGTGGACGTCAGGGACGCCGTGTGCTGCAACAGGCTTTCGATCGTGCTGCCCTCCCCCTGCAGGACCTGGATGATCTCGAACGACAGCTGGTTGACGTCGTTCGGCGACAGGGCCTGGAAGAGCGGCTTGAAGCCGTTGAACAACGCGGTGAGGTCGAGCGCCGGCTTGGTGCGCTCCAGCGGGATCTCGGCGCCTTCGGCGAGCGTCGCCGAGGTGTCGGTCGCGCCCGGGTCGATCGAGAGGTACCGCTGCCCGACGAGGTTGCGGTAGCGGATGGTGATCGCGGCCGACGCGCTGAGCCGGTGCGTGCGGTCGACGGAGAACGCGACGTCGGCCAGCCGGTGTTCGACGACCTTGACGGAGTCGACCTGGCCGATCCGGACGCCGGCCATGCGGACCTCGTCACCGGGGTTGACCGACGTCGCGTCGGTGAACCGGGCGGTGTAGCCGATGGTGGCGCCGACGCTCGAGTTGGCAATGGTGATCGCGAGGATCCCGGTGGCGACAGCGGTCACCAGGAAGAAGATCAAGCCCTTGATCGCGGGGCCCACGACGCTCCTCATCGGACGGTCACCTCCGTTCCGCGCAACGCGGGTCCGATCAGGACACTGCTCCAGTCCGGCACGTCCCCCAGCTTCGGTTTCAGGATCTCGGCGACGAGCTGACGCTCACCCGGTGAGTTGGCCGGGCCGAGGTCGCCATCGGTGGCCCCGGAGGCCGCGGTGCCGCCGCCGTAGCACTTCGGCCCGCCGGTGGCGTCGAACCGGGGGGTGTCGCGGCCGGGCACGTACTTCTCGCGCGGGTCCTGCACGGTGAGCGTCACGTGCAGGCCGGGTTCGTTCGTGCCCTTGCCGAGTGCCTTCTCCATCAGTGGCTTGAGCCGGTTGACGGCGTCGAACAGGCACGGGAACTCGGGTGAGTACCGCGACAGCAGCTCCAGCGAGGGGCGGCTCGCCGCCGAGACGCCGATGATGTTGTCCTTGTTCTTGCGCAGGAAGTCGTTCAGGTGCCCGGTCGCGCTGGTGACGCTCGAGTAGAGGCTGTCGAGGTCCGCGCGGGTGTCCACAATGGTCTTCGCGGTGGTCGACAGGTCGGTGAGCGCCTGCAGAATGTCGGGCGCGGCGGTCGTGTAGACGTCGGCCGCGTTCGCCAAGCCGGTGATGTCCGCTTTGAACTGCGGCATCAGCGGGTTCAGTTGACCGAGCAGGTCCTGCAGCTTGACGATGCTGTCACCGATCGGCTGGCCGCGGTGGTCCAGGGCCTGGGAGATCGCGCCGAGCGAGCTGTTCAGCTTCTGCGGTTGGACCGCGCGCAGCAACGGCAGCAGGTCGCCGAGGACGCGTTCCAGCTCGATCGCGTTGGCGGAGCGGTCCTGCCCGATGACGTCGCCCGCGACGAGCTTCCCTTGTGGACGATCCGGCAGCACGAGGTTGACATATCGCTCGCCGAACACCGTCTTCGGCAGCAGCCGCGCCGAGACGTTCTCCGGCAGCAGGCCGATCTTGGCCGGGTCGAGCGCGAGGTCGATCTCCGCGCCGGTGCGCGTGCTGCGCACCGCCCGGACCTCGCCGAACGGGACGCCCTTGACCTTGACCTCGGCGGTCGGCGCGAGCTGGTTGCCGACCCGGTCCGCCCGCAGCGTCACCAGCTCGGAGTCGTCGAAGTCCTTGTCGTAGATGGCGACCGCGAGGTAGCCGAGCAGGACGAGCACGCCGAGGAAGGCGACCCCGGCGAGCTGCGTGCCGAACCGGCTCATCCCGACACCTTCACCGTCGTCGTCGCGCCCCAGATGGCCAGGGACAGGAACAGGTCGAGGACGCTGATCAGCACGATCGACGTCCGCACGGCGCGGCCGACCGCGACACCGACGCCGGCCGGGCCGCCGGACGCGCGGTAGCCGTAGAAGCAGTGCGTCAGGATCACGCCGACGCTGAAGACCAGCACCTTGCCGAACGACCACAGCACGTCACCGGGCGGCAGGAACAGCGTGAAGTAGTGGTCGTAGGTGCCGCCGGACTGTCCGAAGAAGACGACCGTGGTGAGCCGGGAGCCGAGGTAGGAGATCAGCAGCCCGATGACGTACAGCGGGATGATGGCAATGAACCCGGCGATGATCCGGGTGGTGACCAGGTACGGCATGCTCCGCACGGCCATCACCTCCAGCGCGTCGATCTCCTCGGAGATCCGCATCGCGCCGAGCTGGGCGGTGAACCCACTGCCCACAGTGGACGAAAGCGCGAGCCCGGCCACCAGCGGCGCGATTTCGCGGGTGTTGAAGTACGCCGTCAGGAAGCCGGTCATCGCGGAGATGTTGATCTGGTTCAAGGCGCTGAAGCCCTGCAGGCCCACGGTGACGCCGGTGAACACGCACAGCCCGACCATCACGCCGATCGTGCCGCCGATGACCGCGAGCGCGCCGCTGCCGAACGTCACTTCGGCCAGCAGCCGCACGACTTCGCGGAAGTAGCGGGTCACCGCCATGGGAATCGCCGCGAGCGCGCGGACGTAGAACAGCAGCTGGTCGCCGAGGTCGAACAGCCGGTCGCCGGGTTTGCCGAGGATGGCCACTCAGGTTCCCTTCGCGGGGACCAGCTGCAGGTACAGCGCGGTCAGCACGGTGTTGACGAAGAACAGCAGGAGGAAGGTGATGACGACGGACTGGTTGACGACGTCGCCGACGCCCTTCGGCCCGCCCTTGGGGTTCAGGCCGCGGTAGGAGGCCACGACCCCGGCGAGGTAGCCGAAGATGACCGCCTTCACCGAGCTGACGACGAGGTCGGGCAGCTGGGCGAGGGCGTTGAAGCTGGCCAGGTACGCCCCGGGCGTCCCACCCTGGATGATGACGTTGAAGAAGTAGCCGCCGAGCACGCCGACCACGCTGACCAGGCCGTTGAGCAGCACGGACGCGAGGACGGCCGCCTGCACCCGCGGCACGACCAGGCGCTGGATCGCCGAGACGCCCAGCACCTCCATCGCGTCGATCTCCTCGCGGATGCTGCGGGCGCCGAGGTCCGCGCAGATCGCGCTGCCGCCCGCGCCGGCGATGATCAGCGTCGTCACGATCGGGCTGGCCTGCTGCACGACGGCCAGGACGCTCGCCGCGCCGTTGAACTGCTGCGCGCCGATCTGGCTGGTGAGCGAGCCGAGCTGCAGGGAGATCACCGCGCCGAACGGGATCGACACGAGGATCGCCGGCGCGATGGACACGCTGGCGATGAACCAGAACTGCTGGACGAACTCGCGGACCTGGTACGGGCGGCGGAACATCGCGAGGATGATGTCGAGGCCCATCGCGCACATGCGGCCGAACTCGCGCAGGCCGTTGGCGGCTCGCTGCTGCACCTGGATCGTCATGACTTGCACCCGCTGCTGAAGCAGCGCAACGTCAGGTTCGAGACGAAGGTGTTGCCCGGCCCGGAAACCAGGCCGGTGAGCAAGCGGCTCACGTCTTCGTGCCCGACGCAGCCGGCGAACGGCGGCGCGGTGAACGTGGAGGTCACCTTGACCGGTGGGGCCGGCAGGGAGATCGGCACCAGTGCCTTGATGGTCACCGACGCGGGCTGGGCCGTCTGGCAGTTCGGGCCGACGTCGAGGGCCTTGCCGTCCACTTTGGCCTCGGACAGCTTGATGAACACCTTCGCCGTGACGTCGGTGTCCGCGCAGATGTTCGTCTGCGTGGCCTTGCAGTTGGTGTCCTTGCCGGTCTTCACGGTGGCCGTGCCGGTGGCGTCGCCGTCCGGGATGATCTCGACCCGGCCGGTCGTGGCCATGAACCGGAACGCGACGAAGTAGCCGTCGGTGGCCGGGATGCTCAGCTTTCCGCTGATCGGCACGGTGTTGGTGAGCCCGCCCAGCGCGCCGTCGAAGGTGCCCGGCGGGAAGGCGATGTCGGAGCCGAGCTTGGCGACGTGGCTCGTGGTCGGCTGCTGCGCGTCGCCGAGGGTGAACCCGAACGGGATCGCCGTGGCCGCGGCTTGGGCTTCCGGCGGCGCGTTCCCGCCCGGCGCGGCTTCCGCGGCGCCGAGCGAGAACGCGGTCAGCGCCAGCACGAGCAGGAGCGGCACCGCGCGTGTCAGCACTGACATCCGTAGTTCCTCATGGTTCGTAGTTACGCACGATTCCCGTTGTCACACAAGGAATCCGCAGTTCTTGTCATGCCGCTCAGCGGTGCGCGGCGCGGTTTTTCCGCGCCGCGTCACAACTTTCACTTCTTGGTGAGGGTGACCTCCAGCTTGTTGCCGGGGCCGGAGGTGATGCCGCTGATCAGTCCGGTGAGGAACCCGCAGCCCGTGAAGTTCGGGATGCCGTACGTCGCGGTCAGCTTGCCGCCCTTGAGCGGGTCGAACCCGGGCGCCGAGACGAGCGGCACGTCGGCCGGTTTCACCGTGTGGCAGGAGTTCGACGACAGGATCGGGAAGCCGAACACGCGGACCTTGGTGAGCTGGACGTCCATCTGGGCGTTCGCCTTCACCGCGCCACCGGTCAGCGTGCCGTTGATGCCGCCGACCTGGCCGAGCTTCACGGTCGCGGACGCCGGGATGAAGCCGAGGACGCGGAAGTAGACGTCGGACTTCGGCAGCGAGAGCTGGGCGCCGAACTTGCCGGACGCGGCGTCGAGCTTCGCGTCGAGGGTGCCCGGGCCGAGCGGCAACGTGGCGTGCAGCTGCTTGAGGCTCGACTTGCCCTTCACCGAGTACTTGACCTGGACACCGTTCGGCGGCGTGGTGGTCGGGGTCGTCGGTTCCGTGGTCGGGGTCGTCGGCTCGGTCGTGGGAGTCGTCGGCTCCGTGGTCGGAGTCGTGGGCTCGGTCGTCGGAGTGGTCGGCTCCGTGGTGGGAGTCGTGGGCTCCGTGGTCGGAGTGGTCGGCTCGGTGGTGGGAGTCGTGGGCTCCGTGGTCGGGGTCGTCGGCTCGGTGGTCGGAGTGGTCGGCTCCGTGGTCGGAGTCGTGGGCTCCGTCGTGGGAGTCGTCGGTTCCGTGGTCGGAGTCGTGGGCTCCGTGGTCGGAGTCGTCGGCTCCGTCGTGGGAGTCGTGGGCTCCGTCGTCGGAGTCGTCGGCTCGGTGGTCGGAGTGGTCGGCTCCGTGGTCGGAGTCGTGGGCGTGGTCGGGGTGGTGGGGGTGGTCGGCGTCGTCGTGCCGCCCGCCGGCTTGATCTCGAACGTGCCCAGCTGCTGGTTCTGGCCCGGGACCGCGACGCAGTCCGAAGTGAACGTGCCGAGGTCGGTCGGCTGGCCGTCCGCCGTGCGCGGGGTCATCGTGGTGCTGAAGTTCCCGACCGTCACCGACGCGGTGCCGGGGCTGGGGAACGTCACGGCCGGCGCCTTGCCGCTGCTCTTGACGTGGAACGCGCCGGAGGGCGGCACCGGCGTCGAGGCGATGGTCAGCGGCAGGTTCAGGTTCAGCGTCTTGTCGACCGGGTACTTGAGCTGGGCCGCGGCCTTGGCCGAACCGTCCAGCGAGGTCGCGCCGACCAGCGCGAGGCCTTCGGTCGCGGTCTCCGGCACGGTCACGTCGACATCGAAGGTGATCGGCGTCGACGACGCCCCGGCGACGGCGTTGTCGGGCAGGTTCGTGTCGATCTTCACCGACAGGACCTGGTCGCCGATCAAGGGGAACGGGCAGTTGTAGTTCAGCGTCAGGCTCACCGGCGCGGCCTGGCTCGGCCCCGCCCCGACCAGCGCGACGGTCGCCGCCACGCCCGCGACGGTCGCGGCCGCCAGGCCGTAGGCGGGCTTTCTCGACTTCCACGAAAACTTCACGGATCGTCACCTCGGGGAATGGGGGTAATTTCAGCGAAAAGTACCTCCGCAAAACCGGTTCAACAAGCGACGCCGAATTCTTTGTCACGCGCATGGGAGCACCCCTCGCCCGAAGGGTCACGCAGGTCAGCGGTTATCACGCGCGTGCTATCCAGGCTCGCGAAAATTGTCATGCCCACGGCGGATGGCGGCCATCTTCTTGCCCGTTCCACGACTGTCCGGATACCTTTTCCCGGGCAGGGAAAGGAGCGGCCATGAACCAGCCGGTCATCGCCGTGACGGACCTCGCGAAGACCTACGGCGAAGTCACCGCGCTCGCCGGGATCAGCCTGAGTGTCGCCCGCGGCACGATCCTGGCGGTCCTCGGCCACAACGGCGCCGGGAAGACCACGCTGATCGACATCCTCAGCACGCGCACCCGGCCGAGCGCCGGCACCGCCCGCGTCTGCGGCTACGACGTCGTGCAGCGCGGGCGGGCGGTCCGCCGCCGGATCGGGGTCACCGGGCAGTTCGCCGCGGTCGACGACGCCCTGTCCGGGCGCGGGAACCTCGTGCTGATCGCCCGGCTGCTGGGCGCGAAGCCGACGCAAGCGCAGGCGCGGGCCGCCGAGCTGATCGCGGCGTTCGGCCTGGAGGACGCCGCCGACCGCCCGGCAGGCACCTACTCCGGCGGCATGCGACGGCGGCTGGACCTGGCCGCCGGGCTCGTCGGCGCGCCGCAGGTGCTCTTCCTCGACGAGCCGACCACCGGGCTCGACCCGATCAGCCGGTCCGGGCTGTGGTCGGTCGTCGAAGCGCTGGCGGCCCGCGGCACCACGGTCGTGCTGACCACCCAGTACCTCGAGGAGGCCGACCGGCTGGCCGACCACGTCGTCGTGCTCGGCTTCGGCCACATCACCGTGTCCGGGACGCCGTCGCAGCTCAAGGCGCGGCTGGGCAACCGGACCGCGACGCTCACCTTCGGCACCGAGCTGGCATTGCTCCGGGCCACGGACGCGTTGTCCCGCTTGGGTTCGGCGGCAGGCCGCACCGGGCTGGTGCTCTCCGTGCCGCTGACCGGCCCGGGTGACATCCCGGTGCTGGTGCGTGCCCTCGACGCGGCCGGGGCGCCGCTGCGGGACCTGACGGTGACCGAGCCGACGCTCGACGACGTCTACCTTTCGCTGCACCGGACGGCGGTGGGCGCGTGACGCAGGCCCGGCACCGCGCGGCGGTGGCCGCGCTCGCCGACCCGGCGGCGTGGCCGGAATCCGGTTTCTGGACGCAGGTCCGCGTGCTGGCGGCCCGGTCGCTGCGCACGGCGTTCGGCGACCGGCGGCTGGTCTTCTTCGGACTGTTGCAGCCGGTGGTGCTGCTGGTGTTGTTCAGCCAGGTGTTCAGCGGCGTCGGCGCGCTACCGGGCGTCGCGGCGTACCAGGGTTACGTGAACTTCCTGGTGCCGGCGACCCTGGTCAACATCGCGATGACGACGGCGATGAGCTCGGGCGCGGGCCTGCTGGCGGAGATCTACGGCGGTTTCACCGGCCGGCTGCGCTGCCTGCCGATCTCGCTGTTCTCGGTGCTGGTGGCCCGGACGCTGGCCGACTCCGCCCGGCTCGGCGTCCAGCTCGTGGTGACCGCGCTCGCGAGCGTGGTGTTCCTCGGTTTCCGGCCGGCAGGCGGCGTGCTCGGCCTCGGCCTGGCCCTGGTGCTGACGATGGTCGTCGGCTGGTGCCTGAGCTGGGTGTTCGTCGCGATCACGACGTGGTTGCGCAAGGCCGAGACCCTGCAGGCCGCGTCGTTCGTGGTGATGTTCCCGCTGATGTTCTCCTCCAGCGCGTACATGCCGCTGGACACGATGCCGACGTGGGTCCGCGTGGTGTCGGCGGTGAACCCGCTGACCTACGCGATCGACGCGACCCGCGCGCTGGCGCTGGCCCGCCCGCTCGGCTGGTCGCTGGTGGCGGCGCTGGCGATCGCGGCGGTGGCCGCGGTGGCGGGCTCGACACTGGCGGCCCGCACCTTTCGCAACCGCGCATAGGCGTTCCCTATACCGCCCGCTGCAATTGCGTCTTTGCTTGTTCCGCAGTTCGCGCCGAAGCTCGAACTATGAATTCGTTTGATTTGAAGGGAAAGCGCGCTGTTGTCACCGGGGGTTCCCGGGGAATCGGCGCGGCGATCGTGCGGCAGCTGCTCGAGGCCGGCGCCGAAGTGCTGACCACCGCCCGGTCGGCCGACGCGGTGCCGGACGGAGCCGGCTTCGTCGCGGCCGACGTCCGGACCCGTGCCGGCGCGGAATCCGTTGCCGCGGCGGCACAAGACGTCGACATCGTGGTCCACAACGCCGGCGGGGCGCGACCGCACCGGAACGCGCTCGGCATTCCCGACGACGAGTGGCTGGACGCGCTGAACCTGAACTACCTGGCGTCGGTGCGCCTCGATTCCCTGCTGGCCCCGGGAATGCGGGACCGGCGGTCGGGGGCGATCGTGCACGTTTCCTCGGCCGCGGTCCTCACCCCGGTCGGCCCGTTCCTCCATTACACGGCGGCGAAAGCGGCGCTGGAGAACTACAGCCGCGGCCTGGCGCTGGAGCTGGCGCCGTTCGGGGTCCGCGTCAACGCCGTCACGCCCGGCCGCGTCACGACACCCGGCGGCGAAGCGACACGGGAGCTGTGGGCGGACCTGAACGGCGACCCGGGTGCGACCGGCACGACCCCGCTGGGCCGGGACGGGCAGCCCGACGACATCGCGGACGCGGTGCTGTTCCTCGTGTCGGCCCGCGCGGCGTGGCTGACCGGCAGCAACCTCGTGGTCGACGGCGGGGAGTACCCGCGGCGGTGAGTCAGGCCACCGCGGCGAAGGTCTCCTGACGCAGGAGGTCGAGCAACGCCGTCTCGGCCGGCCCCGGGCGCTGCCGCACCACGGCGATGACGGGCTGCGACACGAGCGGGGCCAGCGGGCGGACGAGGTGCTCGTACCCGCCGGGCACCGCCGACGCCGGGACGAGCGTCACCCCCAGCCCCTCGGCGGCCCACCGCACGGCGGTCGCCGTCTGGGAGACGCGGGCGGCGGTGGCCGGCTCGTGGTTCCGCAGGACGACCTGCAGCACGGCGTCGAGGGCGCTGTCGCGGTCGAACCGCACCCACGGCTCGCCGGCCAGGTCGGCGAGTTCGACGCGGCCGGCGGCGAGCCGCGGGTCGCCCTCGGCCAGCACCACGACGAACTCCTCTTCGCCGAGGTGGTGGGCGTCGTCGGGGGTCTGGGCGCACTCGGCCATCAGGGCGAGGTCGATCGTGCCCCGGCGGCCCAGCCGCTCCAGCTCGGCGGAGCTGGGCTCCTCGAAGACGGTGACCTCCAGCCGCGGGTACCGGCGCCGCAGCGCCCCCAGCGCCGAGGGCAGCTGCCGCGTGCCGAAGCCCAGCTGCACCGCGACGACCAGCTCGCCGGCCAGGTCATCGGCGCCGGCCCGCGCCGTCGCCCGCGCCCGCCGCGACGCGTTCACCGCGACCTCCGCCTCCCGCAGGAACGCGCGCCCGACAACGGTGGGCACCAACCCGGTGGGAGTGCGCGCGAACAGCTGAACACCGAGCTCCCGTTCCAGCCCGCGAATCTGCTGCGACACCGACGGCTGAGCCACCCGCAACGACTCCGCGGCAGCCGTCACCGAGCCTTCTGCGGCCACGGCCAGGGCGTACTCGTACTGACGAAGGCTCATGACCCACGACTAGCACCGGCCTCCGGCGCCGTGCAACCACACGCGACGGTCGGCTCAGCCGAGCGACTCCAGCCGCGTCGCCGCCTCCGCCACACCACCCGCCGCCGTGAAGGACTCGCGGATGCGGGCCGCGCCCGGTGCGTACGCCGGGGCCGCCTCGATCGCCGTGCGGATGTCGGCCGCCTTCGCGCGGTCGAAGCGCAGCCGCACACCCGCCGACGCCGCGACCACCTGCTGGGCCAGCATCGACTGGTCGTCCCGGATCGGGGCGACCACCAGCGGCACCCCGGCCGCCAACGCTTCGCAGACCGTGTTGTGCCCGCCGTGGCAGACCACCACCGACGCGCGGGCGAACACCGCCACCTGCGGGATCCGCCGGGCCAGCCCGACGCTTTCACTGATCAGGTCGCCCGCCGGGTCCACCACCAGGCCCTGCACGGCGGGCAGTCCCGCCAGCGCGTCGACGCTCTCGGCGAGGAACCGCGCGCCCGCCGAAGCGTTCGACGTCCCCAGCGTCACCACGACCAGCGGACGGCCGTCCGCGCCGGACCAGTCGCCGGAACCCGCCGGCAGCGCCGGGCCGACGTAGCTGACCGGAGCCGCCAGCCGCGCGTCGCCGGCCAGCGCCCGGGTCGTGAACGCCAGCACCAGGTGCGGGGAGAACCGCAGGTCACCGAGCAGCACGCCGTGCCGGGCCCGCAGCCCGGCCTGCAGGTCGGTCACCCAGGACGCGATCTTCGGCAGGGCGCCCAGCGGGTCGGCGAGCTCGGTCGACGTCGACGCCGACGTCGCCCACGGCAGCCCGCACCGCGCGGCCACCAGGGCGCCCGCCATCGCCTGCTGGTCCGCCACGACGACGTCCGGCGCGAAGGCGTCGACGGCCGCCTGCACACCCGGCGCCATCGCGTCCGCCAGCGGGACCAGGTAGGACTCCCAGAGGTACTTCAACGCGGCGAACCCGCGCAGCTCCGCCGGGCGCAGCTCCGGCGCGAACGGCGCCGACTCCCCGGCGGGGAACACCCGCCCGGCGACCAGGGTGGACACCTCCGGCGCCGGACCGCACCAGGCCACCGCGTGCCCCCGCGCGGACAGCTCGGCCGCGACCCGCAGCAGCGGCGCCACGTGCCCGGCCAGCGGCGGGACGACCAGCAGGAACCTCACGCCGCGTGCCGTTCGACCCACTTCAGCACCAGCTCGCGCACCTCGCGGTGCTGCTCGACCAGCACCGAATGGCCCTGCCCCTCGAAGACGTGCAGCTCGCCCTTCGGCAGCATCGACGTCAGCGCTTCGAGGTCGTCGGCCTGGTAGCCGTGGCTGCCCAGGATGGACAGCACCGGACAGCCGATCGCGGCCACCTGCGCCCAGGTGAGCAACGGCCCGAGCGGCACCTCCTCGGCCATCTTCGTCGAGGTGATCCGCTCGGCCGCCATCCGCGCGAGCCGCCGGTGGTGGGCGCTGAAGTTCGCCTCGATCCAGTCGAAGCTCTCCTCCACCTGCAGGAACCGCACGGTGTGCGCGAGGATTTCGCTCATCTTCCCGGCCCACACCTCGGTCGCGGGCTCGGACTCGATGCACACGATGCTGCGCACGCGCTCCGGGTTGGCCACGGCGTAGCTGTAGGCCAGGGTGCCGCCGAAGCTGTTGCCCACCAGGTGCACCGGCCGGTCGACGGCGAGCTGCCGCAGCAGGTCGTCGAGGTCGGCGACGAAGTCGGCCAGCGTGTAGCCGCGCACCGGCCGCTCGGTCTTGCCGTGCCCGCGCAGGTCGTAGCTGATCACGTCGATGCCCGCGGCCGCGACCGGCGGCGCCAGCGTCAGGTAGAAGCTCGCCAGGCTGTCGGTGCCCATGCCGTGCAGGAACACGACGGTCTCGGTGCCGCCGGCGGGGACGAGCTGCACGTTGGTGCGCAGCCCGTTGACCGTCATCGTGGGCACGTGCGCTCCCCCACGAACCGGGCGATGTCGCCGACGGTCAGCCCGATGACGTCGTCGAGGTCCTGCTCCGCCAGGTGCTCGGCGAGGTTGACCTCGGCGCCGAAGTGCTCGGCGAGGATGCTCGCGAAGGTCACCAGGTCGATGCTCTCCAGCTGCAGGTCCTCGTGGAACGTCGTGTCCGGGGTGATCTCGATGCCGAGCACCTCGGCGTCGCCGACGAGCTCGGCGAGCAGCGCGGCGACGACGTCGAAGACGGACGTGGCGTGGTCGATGGTCATGACGTGCTCCTGAGGTGGGCGGTGGCGGTGTCCCCGGTCAGCTCGACCGTGACGGCGAGGGCCGGGAGGGTGCGGCCGCGGCCGGTCACCGTCCCGTCGTCGTGCACGCGGATCTCCGCCGGGTAGACGGGCTCGGCGAGCCGGGCCCGGACGGCGTCCTTCGCGGCGATGCGCTCCAGCAGCCAGCCGCGAGCCCGTCGCGGCGGCAGCCCGGCGAACTCGGCGCGTTCGGCGGCACTGAGGTAGATGCCGGCGTAGATGTCCCGCGCGGCGACCGTCGGCCAGCGGTCGGTGACCGTGACCGAGCCGTCGTCGCGCCGTTCGGCCAGCAGGTGCTCGGCCGGGAACGCGTAGACGCGGTGGGCCGCGCGGTCGCACGGGAACCGGACGTCGCGCCAGCCCTCGATGCTCGCCAGCACCCGGCCGTCCCGCCCCAGCTCGGCGTCCATCTCGAGGACGTCGGGCCGCGGCAGCCGGACCCGCACCAGACAGGTCACGCGCGTGCCCGGCGCGGGTTCGGGACCGTGCCAGGTGAGCCGGCCGATCGACCGCGGGAACGCGAGCAGGCCGTCGGGCCGGGTGGCCATCAGCCAGCAGCCGAGCAGCTGGCCGACGTTGTCGAGCAGCCCGCCCGGAGCGTCGGGGACGACCAGCTCGCCCCGGATGTGCTGCTCGCCGAGGCCGGTCAGCCGGGCCAGGCCCTGGTAGGACGGGCCGTGGAACATCTCACGCCGCGCGTAGATCTCGGCCGCGCTCAGCGGGGGCGTCGTCTCCGGGCCGGGCACCCCGGCCGGCGCCGGCGGCGGCGCGTACGTCCCCAGCTCGACGGTCATCAGCGCGTACGGTCCGATCTCGACGGTCACGTGGTCGTCCTCGCGGCTCATCGACAGCGGCACCCGCAACGCCGGGGCCGCGATCAGCCACCGGGAGAACACCGCGTCCCGCACCGCGACGGCCGTCGTGCCCGGCCAGGTGCGTTCGACGGTCCGGCAGGCGAGGTCGACCAGGGTCGTCGCGGGCACCACCGGCCGGAAGTCGGTCTCGTCGGGCCAGTCCGCGCGCTGCCGGAAGAACCGGTGGTCCCGCAGGTGCGGCATCGCGGCCACCGAGATGTCCACTGTGGACTCCACGCGGCGGCGCGCGGTCGCCGCGACGACGTCGGCCGCGGCCCGGCGGGTCTCGGTGAGCAGCGCGGTGAACTCGGCGACGATCGCGTCCGGCACCCCGGCGGGCAGCTCGGGCGGACGCTGGTCGTCGAGCAGGCCGCGGGCCGAAGCCGCCAGCGACAGCAGGGGTTTCCCGGTGTTGAGCCGGATCCGGCGCGGCTCGAGCACGGCGAAGTCCGGGTCACCGCCCTCGACCCACAACGCGGTCGCGACGCGCCGCAGCTGGGCCAGCCCGGACCGCGTGCCGGACGCGGCCGCGACGACCAGGTGCCGCCGCTCGCCCAGGGTGTCGGTCACGAACGAGCCGAGCTGCCCGGCGCCGACCTGCACGAACGCCCGGAAACCGGCGTCGTGCAGGGCCTCGGTCAGCGCCCGGAACCGGACCGAGCGCAGCAGGTGGTCCAGGTAGAGCTCGCGGACCGCGGCGGGCGCCGCCGGGTATGGCCGGGTGGTCGTCGCCGACCACACCGGCACCGTCGGCTCGGCCAGGTCGAGCTCCGCGACGAGCCGGGCGAACGGCGCGAGGTGCGCCCGCATCAGCGGGGTGTGGAAGCCGGACCGGAACGGCAGCGTCCGGGCGACGATGCCCAGGCCACGGCAGGTCTCGGCGAACTTCTCGACGGCGCCGGGCGGCCCGCACACGATCGTCTGCCGGGTCGCGTTCTCGTGCGAGATCACGAGGTCGTCCGGAAGCAGCTCGGCCACGCGCGCGGCCGCACAGCCCAGCACCAGGTAGTCCGCTTCGGGCAGCTCGAACCCCTCGGGCCAGTAGCGCCGCAGGAGATCCGGCTCCGCCCGGTACATCCCGGCGGCCTGCATCGCGGTCCACTCGCCGACGCTGTGCCCGGCCAGCGCGTCCGGCCGGATCCCCAGCTGCCGCAGCGCCTTGTCGAGCAGCAGCCCGGTCGCGGACACGCTGCTCGCGCGGGCCGGCACGGTCTCGGTCGACCACAGCGGCCGCTCGAGGCCGAAGTGCCGCGCGACGTCGTCGAGCCGCGGTTCGGCGTCGGCCTCCAGTCCCGGGTGGACGAACACCGTCTTGCCCTCGGGCAGCAGCGGGTCGACGCCGCACCAGATGTCGCCGCCGCCGTGCCACGCCCGGCCCTCGGCCGCCACCTTGGCGACGACCTTGCGGGCCGCGGTCAGCTTCTTCTCGTCGGGGCCGACGATGCCGAGCCGGCACGGGCCGTCGCCGTCGCCGGGCCGATCCAGCTGCTCCAGCAGACCTTCCGGAGTGGCCGCGGCCAGCCGTAACACTTGTTCCGGTTGGTTCACTCGCGCTCGCCGCTTCGGCGCGGGGTCTCCGGCGGCCAGCACGACGTGCGCGTTGACCCCGCCGAACCCGAACGCGTTGACCGCGCCGACCCGCGGCAGCGCGCCCCACGGCTCGGCTTCGGCCAGCACGCGGAAGCGGGTCTTGTCGAGCAGCGGGTTCGGGTCGGCGCAGTGCAGCGTCGGCGGCAGCACGCCGTGGTGCAGCGCCAGGGCCACCTTGACCAGCCCGGCGACCCCGGCCGTCGGCAGGGTGTGCCCGATCATCGACTTGACCGAGCCGATCACCGACCGCGTCCCGTCGGCCTGGCCGAAGACGTCGGCGACCGTGGTCAGCTCGGCGGCGTCCCCGGCCGGCGTGGCGGTGCCGTGCGCCTCGAGCAGGCCGATCCCCGCGGGGTCGAGCCCGGCCCAGGCCCGCCGCAGCGCCAGGGTCTGCCCGGCGACCGACGGGCTGAGCAGGCTCGCGCCGCGCCCGTCGCTCGACGTCCCGCTGCCGCGGATCACGGCGTACACGCGGTCGCCGTCGCGCCGCGCGTCGGCCAGCCGCTTGAGCACCACGAGCGCGGTGCCCTCGCCGATGAGCATGCCGTCGGCGGCGCGCGAGAGCGGGCTGATCCGCTGGCTCGGCGACAGCGCGCCGAGCTGGGTGAACAGCGACCAGAGCGTCGCGTCGTGGGTCTGGTGGACCCCGCCCGCGAGCACGACGTCGCAGCGGTCGCGGGTCAGCTCCCCGATCGCCTGGTCGACCGCGACCAGCGAAGACGCGCAGGCGGCGTCCACCGTGTACGCCGGGCCGCCGAGGTCGAGCCGGTTGGCGACGCGGGCCGCGGCCAGGTTCGGCACCAGCCCGGCCGCGGTCTCCGGCCGGAACTCCCCGAGTGGTTCCAGCAACGCCGTCCGCAGCCGCTCGAGGATGTCCGGCCCGGCCGAGGGCATCAGCTCGCCGACCGTGCGGGTGATCTGCCGGACGGTGCGGACGCGCTGGTCGAAGCCCTGCAGCCCGGGCGAGAGGTACCCGCCGCGGCCGAGCACGACGCCGATCCGCTCCGGGTCGCCGAGCCGGCCGAGGCCCCCGGCGTCCCCGACCGCGGCCAGGGCGACGGCCAGCGCCGTCAGCTGGTCGGGTTCGGCGCCGGCCAGCGACGTCGGCGGCACGCCGTGGGCCGCCGGGTCGAAGTCGAGCGTGTCGGCGGTGAAGCCGCCGCGGTGGCCGTGGGTCCGGTCCGGCGCACCGCCGTCCAGCCCGTGGAAGGCCGGGTCGCGGCGGTGCGGTGGGACCTCGGTGACCGCGTCGGCGCCGGCCACGAGGTTCCGCCAGTACTGCTCTGCTGTGGACGCGCCGGGCAGGAACACGCCCATGCCGACGATCGCCACTGGCTGCTGGCTCACCACAGCGACGCCGTGTAGAGCACCGACCGGTCCGTGCCGTAGGCGAGCTCGCGCAGCAGTGCCGCGGTGCCCTCGGCCGGGTCGAGCAGGCCGACGTCGCGACGCTCGTACTCGCGGGCCAGTTCCGCCGACACCATGCCGCCGTGGTCGGCCGCGGGCGCCCACGGTCCCCAGTGGACGGTCACGGCCCGGCCGGGCCAGCTCGCGCCCAGTGCCTCGAGCGCGTCGTTCGCGGCCGCGTAGTCGGTCTGCCCGCGGTTGCCGAGCACCGCGGCGATGCTGCCGAAGAACGCGACGAAGCCGGTCTTGTCGTCGAGCGCGGCGAGCAGCGACCGCGCGCCGTCCGCTTTGGTCTCGAAGACGGTCCGGAACGACTCCTCGTCCTTGTCCGCCATCAGCTTGTCGTCGAGGACGCCGGCGGCGAAGACGACGCCGTCGAGCCGGCCGTGGCGCGCGTGCAGGTCCTTGACCAGCTGGTGCACGGCCTCCGGGTCCCGCACGTCGAGCGCCCGGTACGCCGGTTCGCCGCCGGCCGCGCGGATCTCGTCGAGCGTCCGGCCGATCTCGCGCTGGGCGAGGACGGTCCGCACCCGGCGTTCGACACCGGCCAGCTCGCCACCGCGGCCGGCCAGCACCGCGCGCATCGCCGTGGGGTCCTCGGGCAGGTCGTCCGGCTCGCCGGGCCACGGGGTGCGCCCGGCGAGCTCGATCCGGCAGCCGGAGGCGGCGAAGGCGATAGCCGTCCGGGCGGTGATCCCGCGGGCGCCGCCGAGCAGCAGCACGACCGAGTCCCGGTCGAGGCCGAGCGCGGTCAGCTCGCCGCCGCCCGGACCGGCGCCGGAGTAGGCGATCGACGGGAGGTCTGCCGGCCGCGGCTCGATCGTGAACCGGCCGCGGTCGTCGTGGAAGACGACGGCCGGGCCGTCGCTGAGCGCCTCGTCGACCAGCACCTTCGCCAGGTCCTGCGTGGCTTCCACGAGCCGGGTGCCGCCGTCGCGTTCGAGCGCGGCCGAGCGGACGAGCCCGCGGAGCCCGGGCTCGCCCGGCGCCACCAGCACGGTGCCGCCCAGGCCCTTGAGCAGCGTGAACACCTCCGGGACGGGCCGGCCCGCGGTCAGCAGGACGGTGATGTCCGCGTCCTCGGTGACGATCTCGGCGCCGGCGTTCTCGAACGCGGCGCGCACGGCGTCGTCGTCGCCGAGCACGGCCACGGACTTGCCGCGCAGCCGCGCCGGATCGGGGTCCAGGGGCACCGGCACCTCGGCCAGGCGGTACCGCCGCGGCGGGCTCGCCGGGGGTGCCGGGCTCAGCCAGCTCTCCAGGTGCGAGGTGAGGGCGTCGGCCGTGCGGTCGCGGCTGAGCTGGTCGGTGCGGTCGTCGGCGGGCAGGCCGAGGCGGCCCAGCAGCGTCCCGGCGATCTCGGTGCGCTTGATCGAGTCGATCGACAGGTCGGCCTCGAGGTCGAGGTCGCCGGCGATCATCTCGGCCGGGTAGCCGGTGCGTTCGCTGATCACGCCGATCACCGTGGTGCGGACGTCGACCGGGGCGGTTTCGGGTTCCGGTTCCGGTGTCTCGATGACTACCGGAGCGGGCGCGGGCGCGACGGCCGGTGCGGCGACGGCGACCGGCGCGCTCCCGAGGTAGCCGAGCATGACCTCGCGCTGGGCGGCGACGAGCTCGCGGGTGGTGCGCAGGAAGTCGACGATCGCCTGGTCGCGGCCGGGCGCGGGCTGGGTCATGGCGGTACTCCGGATTCGTCGGGCCGGGGGCAGGGCGGGGGTGTCGG
Source organism: Amycolatopsis iheyensis (assembly GCF_024703995.1). Classification (GTDB taxonomy): domain Bacteria; phylum Actinomycetota; class Actinomycetes; order Mycobacteriales; family Pseudonocardiaceae; genus Amycolatopsis; species Amycolatopsis iheyensis. The sequence goes on from NZ_JAMXQV010000012.1 coordinate 324,902, forward strand.
CGCCGGGGGCACGGACGGACCGCCCGTCTACGGCCCAGGCGGTGGCGGACGGTGCGGGCGGCCGCGGCCGGGTCAGCCGCCCGGTGCGGACGTCGACCCCGGCGCGCGCGAGCTCTCGCAGCGCGGTCAGGAAGGCCTTGAGATCGGGGCCGCAGGCGACGACGGTGTGCGGGCGGTCGCCGAGGATCGCCCCGGCCAGCCGGGTCAGCACCCGCCCCGGCCCGACTTCGACGAACGTCCGCGCGCCGGCCGCGTACATCGCCTCGATCTGGTCGAGGAACCGGACCGGCGCGCCGATCTGCGCGGCCAGCTCGGCCTTGACGTCGCCGGGGTAAGGCTGCGCGGTGCGGTTCGCCCACACCTTTCGTCGCGGCTGCTCGACGCGCTCGCTGCCGAGCGCGGCGGCGAAGAGCTCACCGGCGCCGGCGACGAGCGGGCTGTGGAAAGCGCAGGCGACGGGGATCCGCTTGGCCGCGACACCGGTTTCGCGCAGCCGCCGGATCGCGCGTTCGATCGCGGGCACGGACCCGGACAGCACGACTTGTTCGGGCGCGTTGTGGTTGGCGACGACGACGTCCGGGCCGATGAGGGTCGGGGTGAGCACCTCCCGCGCCGCATGCACGGCGGCCATCGTCCCGGGCCGGGCGACGTCGGCGATGGCCTGCGCGCGGGCCCGGCTGAGCCGCAGGAGGGACTCGGTGTCGAAGGCGCCCGCGACGGACAACGCGACCAGCTCGCCGTAGCTGTGCCCGGCGAGGAAGTCGGGCCGCACGCCGACCTGGTCGAGCAGCCGCGCGACGGCGGTCTCGACGAGTCCCAGCGCGGGCTGCGCGACGAGCGTGTCGGTGAGCGCGGCTTCCTGCGCCTCGGCGGTGGCGAAACCGCGGTGCGGAAACGCTTTCGCGGCGACGTCGGGGGCGAGCCGCAGGTGGTCGGCGAGCTCGGGGAAGTGCACGAACAGCTCGGCGAGCATGCCGGTGCGCTGGCTTCCTTGGCCGGGAAAGAGGAAGGCGACCTTGCCCGGGCTGGGTTCGAGCACGCCGGCGGTGCCCAGGTCCGGCCCGCCGCCCGCGCCGGCCGGCCCCGGCTCGCTCGTCGCGCGCTCGATCTCCGCCACCAGCTCCTCGGCCTCCGGAGACCAGTCGCGCAGGCCGTGCCGCCGGTCCGGGGCGACCGGGGCCGCGGCCAGCACCGCGTGGAAGTTCGTGCCGCCGAAGCCGAACGCGCTCACCCCCGCCAGGCGGGCCGGCTCCGCCCACGGCCGGGCCGTCGTCGTGAACGTGAACGGGCTGGTCGTCTCCTCCCACGCCGCGTTCGGCTTCGTCAGGTGCAGCGTCGGCGGGACGACCTCGTGCCACAGCGCCAGCGTCGCCTTGATCAGCCCCGCCAGCCCGGCCGCGCACTTCGTGTGGCCGATCTGGCTCTTCACCGACCCGAGCACGCACGCACCCGGTTCGGCGCCGGACGCGGTGAAGAAGTCCGTCAGCGTCCGCAGTTCCGTCGCGTCGCCGACGACCGTGCCCGTGCCGTGGGCTTCCACCAGCCCGACGTCCACAGGGGACACTCCGGCGTCGCGGTAGGCCCGCGTCAGCGCGCGGTGCTGGCCTTCCGGCCGCGGCGCGGTCAGGCCGAGCGCCTTGCCGTCGCTCGCGGCGCCGACACCCTTGACCACGGCGTAGATCCGGTCGCCGTCGCGTTCGGCGTCGGAAAGACGCTTGAGCACCAGGCACGCGACGCCTTCGCCGAGTGCGATGCCGTCGGCGGCCGCGTCGAACGGGCGGCAGCGGCCGGTCGGCGACAACGCGCCCGCCGAGGTGAACATCAGGTAGTCGTGGATGCCGTTGTGCAGGTCGACCGCGCCGCACAGCACCAGCGAGCTGGTCCCGGCACGCAGCTCCTTCGCGGCGAGGTCGAGCGCGGCCAGCGACGACCCGCACGCGGCGTCCACCGTGTAGTTCGCGCCGCCGAGGTCGAGCCGGTTCGCGATCCGGCCGGAGATGACGTTGGCGAGCGTGCCCGGGAAGGTGTCCTCGGTCGGCTCGGGCAGCTGGGCCAGCAGCTCGGGCGGCACCTCGTCGAGGTAACCGTCCACAAGGGACCGTAGCGTGCCCGCGTTGGCCAGGTCGCCGCCGGCCTCCGCCCCGAACACGACGCTCGTGTGCTCGCGGTCGAAGTCCCGCTCGGCGTACCCGGCGTCGGCGAGCGCGCGGCGCGCGGTCTCCAGTGACACCAGCTGCGCCGGGTCGATGCTGCGCATCGCCGACGGCGGGATGCCGTGGTCGAGCGGGTCGACGGTCACCGGCGGCAGGAACCCGCCCCACTTCGACGTCGACTGTCCGAAGTAGACCGCCGGGTCCCAGCGCTCCGGCGGCACCTCGGTGACGGCGTCGGTTCCCCGCAGGACGTTCGACCAGAACGCGTCGAGGTCGGGCGCGCCCGGGAAGGTGCAGGCCATGCCGATGACGGCGATGTCCCTCGTGTCCGCGGTCGAAGGCGCTTTCTCCGGCAGGGCAAAGGTTTTCCCCGACGTCACATCGGCGTGCAGCTCGGCGACGGTCGTCCGCCGGTCGCGCAGCACGGCGACCTCCCCGGCCATGTACATCCCTTCGGCCAGCTGGGTCGCCTCGTCGAGCCGTTCGCCGTCGCGGCGGACACCCTTGCTCGCGACGCGCAGCCGTCCGGTGTTCAGCTCTTCCAGCCGCTGCCACGCCTCTTGCGCGGGCACGTCCCGCAGGCTCGCCTTGACCTGCTCGAACTCCGTCGTGTACGGGCTCGGCAGGCACCGCGTCCGGTGCCCGGGCGCGGTTTCGAGGGTGACCGTGGTGTCGGCGGCGAGCGCGCGTTCCTGGAACAGGCCGGTGATCGCGCCGTGCGTCACGGCTTCTTCGGTGAAGAGGTACGCGGTGCCCATCAGGACACCGGCGCCGCCGAGCGGCTCCGCCATCGCCGCGACCATCGCCGCCGAGCGGGCGTCGTGGATCCCGCCCGCGAACAGCACTTCGACGTCCTTCGCCGCGCCGAGCACGGCCAGTTGTTCCTCCCACAGCGCGAAACTCGACCGCGGGCCGACGTGCCCACCGCATTCGGCGCCTTCGAAGACGAACCGGCGGACCCCTGCGTCGAGGTACTGGCGCAGCAGGATCGGCGAGGGCACGTGCACGAACGTCGCGATCCCCTCGGCCTCCAACGCCTTGGCCTGGCCCGGTTTCCCGCCCGCGATCAGCACGCACCGCGGCCGCGCGGCGCGGATCGCGGCCAGCTGCTCGACGCGCAGCTCGTCCGGCACGAACCCGAGGATGCCCGCGCCCCAGGGCCGGCCGGCCAGCCGCTCGGCGGTGCGGGTGAGCAGCTCCGTGGTGCGGGCGCCGTTCGCCGTGGCGACCGCGACGAACGGGAAGCCGCCCGCTTCGGCGACCGCGGCCGCGAACCCGGGCTGGTCGCTGACTCGCGTCATCGGGCCCTGCACGACCGGCAGCGCACTGCCCAGCGTCCGGCTCAAGCGGGTGCCCAGCCCGGCCGGCGGCACCTCCGCGCCGACGATCGGGCGAACGTCCACTGAGGACGTGACCACGACGCCCGCCGCACCGCCGGCGAGCGCGCCGACAGCCGTGCGCGGGCCGGCCACGCTCCCCCACACCGGGACGTCGAAGGCGGCCAGGAGTTGTTGCAGCAGCACGAAGTCGCTCAGCTCGCCACCGCGGGCGACGAGCCCGGCCGCGCCGCCGCGCACCGCTTCGGCAGCCGTCGCGACGCAGCCGACCTCGGCGAGCGCGCCGGCCCACGGCGCTTTCGTGCGGATGGCGAAGGCCGCACCCTCGGGGAGCGGGCCGTCCGTGCGCACGCCGTAGGGCACCCGGACGCGCGCGGCGACCAGCCGCAGGGCGGCCGGATCGGCGCCGTCGAGCACTCCGAGGCCACCGCCGCGGGCGACGGCGGCGACCACGTCGGGGTCGCCGACGCCCAGGCACCGCAGCCGTCGAGCGTGCGACGGCGGGACGAGCTCGGCCATCGGCGGACCTCCTGTGCGGGGTGGGGGTGATCTTCACCGGGACCGGTTCCCAGGAATAACGCCCGGCGAAGAAAAACGCAATACCGTGTCCGGTTAATTGTCGCGGAGCGTACCATCCACACCACGCTCATGGTAAAGTCCGGAACTGTGGAACGAGTCGCGATCATGGCTCTGACCAGGGCTTTTATCACCTGCCTTCTAAGCGCAAATGACAATTCACTCACTCGCGTAACAATAGCCCGGAAAATACTGGAGCCCGCGTGGAACTGACTGGACGGGTGGTCGTGCTCACCGGCGCGGCCCACGGAATCGGGGCCGCCATGGCCCGCCGCTTCGCCGCCGGGGGCGCGGCCGGCGTGGTCGTGTCCGACGTCGACGCCGAGGGCGCCGCGCGGGTCGCGGGCGAGATCACGGCCGCGGGCGGGCGGGCCGTCGCAGCCACCGCCGACGCGACGTCCAAAAAGGACCTCAAGGCACTGGTGGCCACCGCCCGCGCCGAGTTCGGGCCGGTGGACCTGTTCTGCGCCAACGCGGGCGCGGCGTTCGGCACCGGTGTGCACGCGGCCGACGAGCAGTGGGCGAAGTCGTGGGAGATCAACGTGCTGCAGCACGTGCACGCCGCGCAGGTCGTGCTGCCCGCGATGCTCGCGCGCGGCGAGGGCTACCTGCTGATCACGGCGTCGGCGGCGGGGCTGCTGGGCACCCCGGGCGACGCGCCGTACTCGGTCACCAAGCACGCCGCCGTCGGGCTCGCCGAGTGGCTGGCGATCACTTACCGGCCGCGCGGGGTGCGGGTGAGCGCGCTCTGCCCGCTCGGTGTCCGCACGGCGCTGCTCGAACCCGGCATCGCCGCCGGGCACCCCGCGGCGCTGGCCATCGCCAAGGCCGCGCCGCTGCTCGAGCCCGAGGACGTCGCCGAGGCGGTCGTGCACGGGCTCGGCACGGAGGAGTTCCTGATCCTGCCGCACGAATCGGTGCGGGAGTCCTTCGCCCGCAAGGCCGGCGCGGTCGAGCAGTGGATCGACGAGATGGCTGTCCAGGGAGGCTGAAAGTGGAATACCGCAGGGTCGGCGCGAGCGGGCTCGCCGTGAGCGAGATCGCCTACGGCAACTTCGCGACGCACGGCGCGCCCGGCTGCGTCGCCGCGGCGCTCGACGCCGGCGTCACGACGTTCCACACGGCCGCGGCCTGGGCCGGCGGCGCCGCCGAAGAGGCGTACGGCGCCGCGTTCGCCGGGCTGCGCCGCGACGACCTCGTGCTGTGCACCGGGGTGTTCTGGCCGGAGGGGCCGGGCCCGAACGACGCCGGGTTGAGCCGCAAGCACGTCATCGCGTCGCTGGAGGGTTCGCTGCGGCGGTTGCAGACCGACTACATCGACGTCTACCAGCTGCTGCGCTTCGACTACCGGACCCCGGTCGCCGAGACGTTCCTCGCGCTCTCGGACCTGGTGCGGCAGGGGAAGATCCGGTACGTCGGCACGTCGGAGTGGACGGCCGAGCAGCTGCTGCAGGCGCACGAGGCGGCCGCGCGCCACGACGTGCCGTTGATCGCCAACCAGCCGCACTACTCGATGCTGTGGCGGGTGCCGGAGGCGCAGGTGATGCCGGTGGGCGAGCGGATCGGCGTCGGGCAGTTCGCGTCGGTGCCGCTCGCGCAGGGCGTGCTGACGGGCAAGTACCGCGACGGCGACGTCCCGGCGGGCTCGCGCGGGGCCGGGCCGGCGCACGCGCGGCCGCTGCTGGTGCCGGAGCTGCTGGAGCGGGTCGGCATGCTGCGCGGTGTCGCGGACGACGCGGGCCTGACGATGGCGCAGCTCGCGCTGGCCTGGACGCTGCAGCACGAGAGCGTCGCGTCGGCGGTGGCCGGGGCGAGCACGCCGGAGCAGGTCACGGAGAACGCGAAGGCCGCCGGCGTCCGGCTCGACCTCGACGTGCTGACCCGCGTCAACCACCTGCTGGGCAGCTTCGTCCAGACCGACCCGCGGCTGGTGTGGTCGCCCCCGCCGCAGCTGCGCTAGCCGGCGCCGAGGCAGACGAACGGGCGGCGGAACGGGTCGACGGCGATCGCGTCGGCCAGCGCCAGCGCGGGGCTGTCCCGGTCGCTCAGCGCGCGGTAGTAGTCGTCCATCGCCGCGGCCGAGGCCAGGTCCCCGACGCGCGAGAGCGGCGCGATCACCGTCCGCGAGCCGCTGGCCAGCAGCGCGCTGGCGAACCCGAGGGCTTCGTCGCCCGGCCGGATCCGGTTGAGCGCCAGCTCACACGCGGCGAACACCACCTGCCGCGGCGGCTGTCGCAGCCCGGCCATCTCGTGCCCGAACAGCGCGCCGTCGGCCAGCTCGAGCCGGGAGAACAACGCGTTCTCCGGCTCGTGCGCGCCGTGCGCGGCGAAGTGCGCGAGCTTCGCGCCGTCCATCGCGCGCAGCACGGACTTCACGGTGGCCTTGGCGCCGGTCATGGTCGTCGCGGTGCGGTAGTGGGTGGTCAGCTTCTCGAGCTCACCGCGCGCGCCGGCCAGCCCGGGCCCGCGGACGAGCACGATCTTGCGGGCCCGCGGCGACTTCGTCAGCTCGGCGGCGAGCCACGCGGTCGCCGACGGCGCGACGACGGTCGGCCGTCCCCGCAGGCCCGGCAGGACACCCCACGGCACCGCGTAGAGCGGCCCGGTCGGCACGATCACCAGTTCGCGGTCGCCGATGAGGCCGGCCAGCGGCTGGATCAGCTGCGCGTCGAGCTTGTCGGCCTGCTTGCGCGCCGAGGCCATGACGACCTCGGCCAGCCGCTCCGGCAGGTTGTCCGGCGCGAGCGCGTCGAGGTCGACGTTGAGCACGCGCCCGGACTCGGCGGCGGCCCCGGCGGACCCGAGCCGCACGAGCCGGCACTCGCCCCCGGCGACGACGACGGCGACGAGCTCGTCCCCGGAGGCGGCGAAGCTGACCATGGCCCGCTCCCCGAGCCGCGCGACGACCTCGCCCAGCCCGGCGACCGGCCGCGGTCGGCCCCAGCGCCCGGTGTGCCACCCGAGCCGCTGCGCTTCGCGAAGGCGTTCGTTGTACTTCGCCCGCAGCGCGGCGATCGGGTGCCCATCGTGCTGGGCCTCCTGGATGGCCTGGCCCAGACCACGCACCTCGGCGACGCGCGCGGCGAGCTCGGGATCGGTCCCGGCCGAGAGCGGTTCGTAGCGGTAGGTCTGCGCCCGCGTCCGCTCCAGCCAGACGAACAGGCGCCGCGCGTCGCCGCGTTCGAGCACGAGCTTCACGGCGAGGTCGGCGAGCTCCTGGCCGTGGAGCGCGGTCCCGGAGACGAGGTCGAGCCCGCCCATCCGGTCGCGCACGGCGTCGAGCTCGGTGAGCCCGGACCGGATCTCGGTGAGCGCCTTGGCCCGGTTCCCCTGCGCGACGGCGAGCTCGGCCCGGCAGAGGCGGCGGAGCATCCGGTAGTCGATGGGGGTGAGCTGCCCGGGCCGCGGAACCTGCTGCAGGGTGTCGACGGCGCGCTTGAGGTTGCCCCGCCGGATGTCGAGCCGGACGGCGAGCATCCGGGCGGTGGCGGCCTGCTCGGCGAGCAGCGGGGTGGGCATCTTCGCCGCGACCCGGATGGCCCGGGTGGGCAACGCGGCCGGCACGTCACCGGAGCGCAAGGCCACCCGCGCGTCGGCGTGCAAGCCGATGATGGTCGCGTTGGCCACGCACGTCTGGCAGCCGACGCCCAGCATCCGGCGCCGGGCCGAGTCCGCCATCTGGCGCGCGGGCTCGAGGTCGTCGGAAAGCAGCGCGGCCGAGGCGCGGTACAGCTCCGCCCGCGCGAGTTCCTTGCTGATGCTCTGCTCTTCGACGAGGGCGGGCAGCACGTCGTCGAGGTGCGTGGCGGCTTCGTCGGCCAGTCCGGCCGCGAGCAGCGCTTCCGCCTGCTCGAACCGCAGCGCGACCGGCACGTCCATGTCCAGCGCCCGGTAGTTGCGCTCAGCCTCGTCGTAGAACCGGAGCGCTTCGGGCACGTCGTGCACGCGGAGGGCGAGCATGCCCATCGTCCGGCGCACGTCGGCGGCCACGGACCGGAGCTCGTACTTCTCCGCGAGCTCCAGCGCCCGGGCGAGGTCGTCGTGCGCGGCGATGACGTTGCCGAGCCGCACCTGCACCCAGGCCCTCGACGACAGCGTCTGGACGAAGGCACCCATCCGCGACTCCGGTTCGGGGCCGTTCGCGAGCCGGTGCTCCTGGTGCGCGATCGAAATGGCGAACGACGCCAGGCTGTCCTCGTTGCGGCCGACGCTCATCAGCCTGGCCGCGTAGTTGTAGTTCAACGAACCGTTGAGTTCGGCCTGCAGCATCGGGTCCGGCACGTCTTCGATCAGCTTCCGCACCTCGTTCAGCCCGGCCAGACCGGCCTCGAGGTCACCGCTGATCTCCGACGACATCGCCGTCAGGGTGCTCGACAGGCGGATCCTGGTGACCAGCAGGTCGAGGTGGAGCTGCCCGGTCGTCGGCCGGACGGTCTCGAGCATGCCCATCCCGCGCTTGAGCAGGCGGACACCTTCCCGGTAACGCCCGAGGCAGGATGCGTCGGTGGCGGCCTTCTGCAGCGCACGGACCCTCTCGAGAACTGAGACCGGGTCCAGGTTTGTCACAGGCACTCTCCTATGACAGCACAGCCTGTTACCAAAACGGCCCGCCTGCCAGGCGAAGATCGGCAGACGGGCATCACGAATTGGTCAAGTCAGCGAGCGACCTGGTAGCACGGGGTGCCACAGTTCGGGGTCACGACCGGACCGTCCTTCGGCTTCTCCGGCACGTGGTCGATGTGCACCCAGCCGAACTCGTCGGGCTCCGGGTGCGGGACCACCGGGCCCGCCTTCTCGACCGGTTCCGGAGTCTCTTCGGGCTTGGTGTCCGTGGGCGTCGACATGGTCGATCTCCTCTCCCCTGGGGATCTGCCTTGGGGACGCAGGCCGGTGACGGTGAGTCCCCCTCGCGAGGCCCTCTCCTCGCGAACGGCCCAATAGTTCCACAACGGAGCAATGATCGGGAGGGTTTTCGCTACTCAAAGTCAGACCGACCCCCGTGAACAGGTCAAACACCCGCACCGGAACGTCCTAATGAGTGAAGTCTGTAACGGCGTCCACGGCGGACGTGCATGGCCGCCGGCCGAGGGGCGGTTCCTGCATCGTCCATTGTGGACACAGACGGTGACGTCCGGCCACCCCGGAGTGAGGTGCCCCGCCGGCGGGTAGGAACCGGCCATGAAGCTCACCTCCACCGTGCTCGGCGCCCCCGACCCGCACGCCCTCGCCGAGTTCTACGCGACGCTGCTCGGCTGGCCGATCCGCACCGACGAACCGGAGTGGGTCACGCTGCGCCCGGCCGGCGGCGGCGCGGGCCTGTCCTTCCAGCTCGAGACCGAGTACGTGCCGCCGGTCTGGCCGCCCGCGCCGGGCGCCCCGCAGATGCAGCTGCACCTCGACATCGAAGTCGACGACCTCGCCGAAGCGACCGAAGCGGCGACCGCGGCGGGCGCCACCGTCGCGGACTTCCAGCCGCAGGACGGCGTCCGCGTGTGCTTCGCCCCCGTTACCTTTTTCGTGGTTCCTGATCAAGGAGCTGTGGTCACCAGGCCCGGCATGACTTGCGCCCCCAGTCGAAGGCATGATCCGGGGGGTGGTGTCACCGGGTCTGGTGGCATCGACCGACCG
>NZ_JAMXQV010000013.1 GCF_024703995.1 Amycolatopsis iheyensis
ACCCCCGACCTGCCCACCCAAGCCGGCGAACGAGCCCACGTCATGGTCACCATCCCCCTGCAGAACCTGACCTCCGGCCTCGGCACCGCCCTGCTGGGTGACACCGGCACGATGAGCGCGGCCGAAGCCCGGATCCACGCCTGCGACTGCAAACTCATCCCCGCCGTCCTGGACAGCGCCAGCGCCCCGCTGGACCTGGGCCGCGCCCGTCGCCTGATCCCCACCAACCTCCGCAACGCCCTCTACCTGCGTGACCGCGGCTGCGCCTTCCCCGGCTGCCACCGCCCACCACGGCATTGCCAGGGTCACCACATCCGGCACTGGGCCGACGGCGGCCCCACCGACCTGAACAATCTGGCGTTGATGTGCGCTCACCACCACCGGCTCCTGCACCGCTCCGGCTGGGAAGTCCGCATCGCGGCCGATGGGCTTCCAGAGTTCCTACCGCCGGTCTGGTTGGACAAGCGCCGGCAACCCCGGCGCAACAACCTCCACCAACCCATACCCACCGCAGCCTGACAACCGAACACGGGACAGGCCCGCAGCCAACCGGCTACGGGCCTACACCCACGCGCTCAAATCAACACACGCAGCCCGCCCACGTCCATCGCAAGATCGCACCACCGCTCACTCGCAAGAACGCCACCCCGGCACCTAACCCAACCACCACACCGGGCCACGCCACCAAACCAGCGCCCACCCAACCCCAGCGCCCACCAACCACCGCACCGGGCCACGCCACCAAACCAGCGCCCACCCAACCCCAGCGCCCCCCAACCACCGCACCGGGCCACGCCACCAAACCAGCGCCCACCCAACCCCAGCGCCCACCAACCACCGCACCGGGCCACGCCACCAAACCAGCGCCCACTCAACCCCAGCGCCCGCCAGCCACCGCACCGGGCCACACCCCATCTCGGCGCCCACCCGCACCGGCAACCAACTTCAATGTCCACCAGCCACCACACCAGGCCCCGTTGGACCGGCCATGACCGCGGCCAGGCAGCCATCTCAGGCGCGGCCGATCACTGCCCAAACCAGCCGAAACGCGCCCCGCCGAACCCGAAGCGGCCTACCCATCCCAAACAGAAGCACCCTGCCGCAGCACCTCGACCCCGGCCGAAGCCGCGACCGGCCACAGCTCCACCACGTACCGGTAATGCTCCCCGTACTCGTGGTCGTTCCAGTCGACCGAAGGCGGCCCAGCCGGCACATACGAAACCCGCGCCCGGTACAACCCCGGCAACACCGAAAAGAACTTTTCCTGCGACGGATAGTCCGCGGGCCCGGAAATCACGATCTTCCCGCTGGGAACCGGAAGATCTGCTTCCACCACGTGTTCCGCGTCCAAAATCAACCCGGGTGCCGCCGGGAGCAGTGTCACCGACGACTCGACCAGGTCCGAACGTGCCGTGGCCACCGCTATCCCGCCCGGCTCTGGCCCGATCCGGTGAGATTCCACGGCCAGGGCCGTCCAGTCGCTTCCGTTCAGCCGGGAACCCGAGTCGCGCAAAGAGAACTGTCGCTGGTCGGCGTGGACTACCAGGTGCACACCAACCACCCTAGCCAGGACCCGGCCCGAAATGGTATCGACGCCGGGGTTAGCGTTGACGCCATGACCACTGCTTCCGTCGACGTCGACTCCGCCCGCCGCGACTACGCGGCCCTGGTCGACCGCGGCCTCTCCCTCGACATCACCCGCGGCAAGCCCTCCCCGGAGCAGCTCGACCTCGCGAACGGCCTGCTCGACCTCCCCGGCGATGGCGCCTTCAAGGCCGAGGACGGCACCGACGTCCGCAACTACGGCGGCCTCAAGGGCCTGCCCGAGCTGCGCCGCATCTTCGCGGGCGCGCTGCAGGTCCCGGCCGGGCAGCTGCTCGCCGCCGGCAACTCCAGCCTCGAGCTGATGCACGACGCCGTTGTCCAGGCGCTGCTCTCCAAGTTGCCCGGGGCCGAGCGTCGCTGGGCCGACGAGCCCACCCTCAAGTTCCTCGCGCCCGTTCCGGGCTACGACCGGCACTTCGCCCTCACCGAGCGCTTCGGCATCGAGCTCGTCCCGGTCCCGATGACCGCCCAGGGGCCGGACATGGACGCCGTCGAGACGCTGGTCGCCGAAGACTCTGCCATCAAGGGCATCTGGTGCGTCCCCAAGTACAGCAACCCCACCGGCGTCACGTTCAGTGACGACGTTGTCCGGCGGCTCGCCACCATGCGCACCGCGGCGCCCGACTTCCGGATCTTCTGGGACAACGCCTACGCCGTGCACCACCTGACCGAAGACGAGCCGGCCCTGGCCGACGTCCTCGCCCTCGCCACCGAGGCCGGGAACGGCGACCGCGTGTTCGTCTTCGGCTCCACCTCCAAGATCACCTACGCCGGCGCCGGCGTCGGCTTCTTCGGCGCCTCCGAGGCCAACCTCGCCTGGTGGGTCGGCAACATCGGCAAGCGCACCATCGGCCCCGACAAGGTCAACCAGCTGCGTCACGCCCTCTTCCTGAAGGACGAGGACGGCGTCCGCGCCCACATGCGCAAGCACGCCGAGATCATCGGGCCGAAGTTCGCGGCCGTCGACCGCATCCTCACCGAGGAGCTGGGCGACTCCGGCCTGGCGACCTGGACCAAGCCGACCGGCGGGTACTTCGTGTCGCTGACCGTGCCCAAGGGCACCGCGAAGGAGGTCGTGCGCCTGGCCAAGGAGGCCGGGGTCGCGCTGACCCCCGCCGGGGCGACCCACCCGCACGGCAGCGACCCGGACGACGCCGTGATCCGGATCGCGCCGACCTTCCCGACGCTCGACGTCGTCGAGGAGGCCGTCCGCGCGCTCGCGGTGTGCGTCCGGCTGGCCGCCGCCGAACGCGCCTGACCTGCACGAACAGAATCGGGAAGAACTTTTTCCCGATTTGACCGAGCCGGGGGCCGTCCAGGTACGTATCACCGTTGGGTGAGGTGGACGAACTCGTCACGAGAGGACGTCCCCCGGTGTTCGGAAAACGCTACACAGAGCAGCTCATCGAGCGCAGCGCGGAGAACGCGACCGACCGCCGCCGCTTCCTCAAGGCTGCGGGAGCGGCGGGGCTCGGCGTCGCGGGCGCCGGTGCGCTCGGCACCGCGCTGTCGCTGGGCCTCGGCTCGGCGGGCGCGACTTCGCAGTACCCGCAGCAGAACGCGCAGGACGCCGCCGCCAGCGACGCCGCGGTGCTGAACTTCGCCCTCAACCTGGAGTACCTCGAGGCGAACCTGTACTCCTTCGCCGTCTACGGCTACGGGCTGAACGAGAAGTACGTCAACGGCGTCGGCAACCTCGGCAAGGTCTCCGGCGGGCACGCCGTGAAGTTCAAGAGCGAGCACACCAAGCAGATCGTCCAGGAGATCGCCGGTGACGAGGTCGCCCACGTGACCTTCCTGCGCAAGGCGCTCGACAAAGCCGCCGTCGCGCAGCCCGAGATCGACTTCCAGAACAGCTTCACCGCCGCCATGCAGGCCGCGGGGCTGATCAAGCAGGGCCAGACCTTCGACCCGTTCGCCAGCGAGAACAACTTCCTGCTCGCCGCGTTCCTGTTCGAGGACGTCGGCGTGTCCGCCTACAAGGGCGCCGCGCCGCTGGTCAACAACAAGACGTTCCTCGACGCGGCGGCGGGCATCCTCGCGGTCGAGGCCTACCACGCGGGCATCGTGCGTGGGCAGCTGTTCGAACGCGGCCTCGGCGACGTCACGAACAAGATCTCCGACGCCCGCGACAGCCTCGACGGCAAGGCCGACGACGACGAAGGCGTGCTCAAGGACGGCAAGGCGAACCTCGTCCCCGCGGACGCCAACGGCATCGCGTTCGGGCGCTCGGCCGACCGCGTGCTCAACATCGCCTACCTCAACCCGGACAAGGTGAACTCGGGCGGCTTCTTCCCCCGCGGCCTCAACGGCGACATCGCCGCCAGTGGCGCCAAGGAGTGAGCGCCGCGTGCCGCCGTCACGGTAACGTCGTGCTCGGCGGCACGCGGAGTTCACGGTGGAGTCTTCTGGGGGGAGCACGGTGCGAGTACTGGTCGCGGGTGGCGGGATCTCCGGCACGGTCACGGCGATGGCGTTGAAGCGGGCCGGGCACGACCCGGTCGTCTTCGAGGCCTACCCGGCCGGCGGGGACGACATCGGCGCGTTCCTCACGATCATGCACAACGGCATGGACGCCCTGCGCGCGATCGGCGCCGACGGTCCGGTGATCGACAGTTCGTTTGCCGCCCACGGCGTCGAGCTGGTTGCCGCGAACGGGGAAACCGTGGGGCGGCGCGAGTTCGGCACCGACGGGCCACGCACGATGACCCGCGCGGCGCTCTACCGCGTCCTGCAGGTCGAAGCCACGCGCCGGGGCGTCCCGATCGAACGCGGCCGGCGTCTGGTCGGCGCGAAGCCGGACGGTACCGGCATCGCGGCCGAATTCGCCGACGGCACCACCGAAACAGGTGACGTGGTGGTCGGCGCGGACGGGTTGCACTCGATGGTCCGGAAGCTGATCGACCCGGACGCCGACGCACCGCGCTACACCGGACAGACCATCGTCTGGGGGTACACGCGTGCGACGGGGCTGCCGCCGGCGGCCGGGATCTACCGCATGGTCCGCGGCAGCAAAGCGGCCTTCGGGTTCACGACCGCCCCGGACGGCGCGACGTTCTGGTTCGCCCGCATCCCCGACGCCGAGCGCTCCCGCGAGGCGATCGCGGCGGTGACCCCCGCAGGGTGGCGCGAGTTCGCGCAGGCGGCGTTCGCCGGGGAACCGTTGCCCTGCGCGGACATCATCGCGGCGACCGGTGACGAGGTGTTCGGCGGCCACTCCTACGACGTCCCGCGGACGCGGCTCTGGTCGACGCCGGAAATGGTGCTCGTCGGCGACGCCGCGCACGCCGCGGCCCCGGCCGACGCGCAGGGTGCGTCGATGGCGATCGAGGACAGCGTCGTGCTCGCGCAGTGCCTGCGCGACCTGCCGGACCGGGCATCGGCTTTCGCGGCGTACGAAGGACTTCGGCGCGAGCGCGTCGAGAAGCTGGTCGCGTCGAGTTCGGGTCAGGACGTCGGCGAGAAGCCGGGCTGGGTCTACGCGCACCACATCGACTGGGACGCGAAGATCACCGCGCGGTAGCGCCGCACGAGTCGCGGACCACCAGTTTCGTCGGCAGCCGCACCGGTTCCGGCGCCGTCGCGTGCTCGATCATCGCCAGCAGCGCGCCCGCCGCCGCCGTGCCGAAGCCCGGCTTGTCCTGCGCCACCGTGGTCAGCGCGGGGTCGACCAGGGACGCCACCTCGATGTCGTCGAAGCCGACCACCGCCAGGTCGGCCGGCACCCGCAGCCCGGCCGCGCGGGCCGCCAGCAGCGCGCCGACCGCCATCTCGTCGCTGGCCGCGAACACCGCCGTCGGCGGGTCCTTGCGCGCCAGCAGCCGCCGCATCCCGACGAACCCGCTCTCGCGGTAGAAGTCGCCGGTGACCACGTAGTCGTCGCGGGCCGGCAGGCCCGCTTCGGCCAGCCCGCGCAGGTAGCCGTCGGTGCGGGCGGCCGCCGGGGCGTTGCCGCGCGGGCCGGTGATCGTCGCGATCCGGGCGTGGCCCAGCCCCGCCAGGTGCCGGACGGCTTCGGCGGCGCCGGCGGCGTTGTCCGAGGTCACGTAGGTCGCCCGCGGGCCGGACAAGGCCACGTCCAGCGCGACGCACGGCAGCCCGGACTGGGCGAACGTGGTGAACGCGTCGGCGTCGGTCCCGCTGTCGATCAGCACGAGCCCGGCCAGATGGTGGCGCCGGGTCATGCCGACGTAGGCGACCGGGTCGGCCAGCGACACGCCCGGGTTGCGGTGGCGCGCGTCGTCGCTCGTGGCGAGCAGCAGCAGGTGGTAGCCGTGCGAGCTGAGCGCGGACTTGAGGCCCAGCAACAGGTCCTGCAGGAACGGGTGCCGCCAGCCGGGCCGCCGGTGGTCGGTGTCCCAGACCAGCCCGACCATCGTCGACTGCTGCCGCGAGAGCGCCCGCGCGGACTCGTTGGGGGAGAAGTCGAGTTCGCGGGCCACCCGCTCGACGCGTTCGCGGGTCGTCGCGCTGACCGTGGCGGGCCGGTTGAACACCCGCGACACGGTGGCGACCGAGACCCCGCAGAGCTGCGCGACCTCGCGAGCCGTGACCATGGCCGACCTCCGATCCTGTAACCGGTTACATCTGTAGCACATGATCTCTGGCTGCGTAAATGCCAGGTCGTGTTATGTATTCGTTACTTGACGAATGGTGGCTGGGAGCGCTCTCATAGGTCCCGCGTTTTCCGACCGGCCCGTAGAACAACGGAGATCTCATGCGCCCGAAAACGACACCGCGCCTCGTCCTGGCGCTCGTCTGTGCCGCTGTCACCGTCTTGAGCGCCTGCGGGAGCAGTGACGCCGGCGGCGGCAAGGTCAAGCTGAGCCTCGGCCTCTTCGGCAACTTCGGCTACACCGACCTGATCAAGGAGTACCAGGCCGCGCACCCCGGCATCGAGATCAACGAGCGGACCGCGTCCTACTCCGACCACCACAAGAACCTCGCCGCGCACCTGGCCACCGGCGGTGGCGCCGCGGACATCGAAGCCATCGACACCGGCTACGTCGCCCAGTTCAAGGCGACGCCGGACAAGTTCGTCGACCTCAACACCGTCGGCGGCGACAAGCTCAAGGACCGCTGGCTGGGCTGGAAGTGGTCGGCCTCGCTGGGCAAGGGCGGCCAGCAGATCGGCTACGGCACCGACGTCGGCGGCCTGGCCATCTGCTACCGCCGCGACCTGTTCCAGGCCGCCGGGCTGCCCGCCGACCGCGACGCCGTCTCCGCGCTCTGGCCGACCTGGCAGGCGTTCTTCGACGCCGGCAAGCGCTTCCAGGCCAAGGCCCCGAACGGCGTCAAGTTCATGGACGGCGGCCCGACCGTGCTCAACGCGATCTTCGGCCAGGCCCCGGTCGGCTACTACGACCAGAGCGACAAGCTCGTCGTCGACAGCAACCCGGCGCTGCGCACCGGCTGGAACCAGGTCGTCGACGCCGTCAAGGCCAACCTGAGCGCCGGCCTGCTCTACAGCACGCCGACCTGGAACACCGGCTTCACCCAGAGCCAGTTCGCCACCGTCACCTGCCCCGCCTGGATGATGACCAAGATCAAGGACCAGGCGCCCGACACCGCGGGCAAGTGGGACGTCGCGGCCGTGCCCGGCGGGGGCGGCAACTGGGGCGGCTCGTACCTGACCGTGCCCAAGCAGGGCAAGCACACCAAGGAAGCCGCCGAGCTCGCCGCCTGGCTGACCGCGCCCGAGCAGCAGGCGAAGGTGTTCACCAGCCAGGGCCTGCTGCCGTCGACGCCGTCGCTCTACGACGACCCGAAGATCACCGGCTACACCAACCCGTTCTTCAACAACGCGCCGGTCGGCAAGCTCTTCACCGACGCCGCGAAGAAGCTGAACCCGCAGTACCAGGGCCCCAAGGCCGGTGACGTCCAGACGGAGTTCGGCAACGCGATGCAGCGCGTCGAACAGGGCAAGCAGGACGGCGCGGCGGCGTGGCAGCAGCTGGTCGGTGACGTCGCGAAGCTGCAGAGCTGATGAGTTTGACCTTCGCCGACCGGCGGCACAAGTGGGACGTCAAGCTGTCACCGTTCGGCTTCATCAGCCCGTACTTCCTGATCTTCGGCGTCTTCGGGCTGTTCCCGCTGCTCTACACCGCCTGGGTGTCGCTGCAGAAGCGCAACCTGATCGACGCCGAGAACGCGAAGTTCATCGGCTTCGGCAACTACGAGCAGCTGCTGTTCCACGACCCGTACTTCTGGAACTCGATGGGGAACACGGTCAGCCTGTGGCTGCTGACCACGATCCCGCAGATCCTGTTCGCGCTGGGCGTCGCGCACCTGCTCAACCGCCGGCTGCGCGGCCGGACGCTGTTCCGGATGGGGATGATCCTGCCGAACATCACCTCGGTGGCGGCGGTGACGATCATCTTCGCGCAGCTGTTCGGCCGGGACTTCGGCCTGGTGAACTGGGTGCTGAGCTGGTTCGGCGGCGGCCACGTCGATTGGCAGGCCGGCACGGCAAGCTCGCACACCGCCATCGCGGCGATGGTGGTGTGGCGCTGGACCGGGTACCACGCGCTGATCTTCCTGGCGTCGATGCAGGCGATCCCCTCGACGATGTACGAGGCCGCCACGCTCGACGGCGCGAAGGGGTGGCAGCAGTTCTGGCGGATCACCGTGCCGCTGCTGCGGCCGCAGATCATCTTCTCCACGGTGATCGCGACGACCGGGAACATGCGGCTGCTCGCCGAGCCGCTGCTGTTCAACCCCGGCACCGCGGCGGCCACCGGCGGCTCGGACCGCCAGTTCCAGACCGCCGCGCTCTACCTCTACGAACAGGGCTTCACCAAGTACGACTTCGGCTACAGCTCGGCGATCGCGCTGATCCTGGCCGTGGCCACGATGCTCGTCGCGGGTCTGTCGTACCTGGTGACCCGGCGCATCCAAACGGACTGAGGAGCGGACATGACCACCGTGCTGACCTCGGCGCCCGCCGCGGCGCCGAGCCCGCCCGGCCGGGCGCGGCGGCTGGTCCGGCGGGCCACGAGCCCGTGGACCTACGCCGCGCTGATCGCGGTCCTGGCCGGCTCGGCGTTCCCCGTGTACTGGTCGTTCGTCGTCTCCTCGCAGACGACGGAAGCGGTCGGCAGCGTGCCGCCGGTGCTCGTGCCCGGCGGGCACCTGTTCGAGAACATCGCGCGCGTCTTCGACGAGACGGACTTCGCGCTGGCGCTCGGGAACTCGCTGATCGTCGCGGGCACGATCACCGTTTCGGTGGTGCTGTTCTCGACGCTGGCCGGGTTCGCCTTCGCCAAGATGCGCTTCCGCGGCCGGACGTTCCTGTTGCTGCTCGTGGTCGCCACGCAGGCGATCCCGACCGAGCTGGGGGTCGTGCCGCTCTACATGATGATGGCCGACTTCGGGTGGGCCGGGCAGCTGCAGGCGGTGATCGTGCCCGGCCTGGTCACCGCGTTCGGCGTGTTCTTCATGCGCCAGTACTTCGACCGCGCGCTGCCGCTGGAGCTGCTGGAAGCCGGCCGGATGGACGGCTGCGGCTCGCTGCGGCTGTTCTGGCACGTCGCGCTGCCCGCGGCCCGGCCGGCCGCGGCGGTGCTCGGCCTGTTCACGTTCATGCAGGCGTGGAACGACTTCTTCTGGCCGCTGGTCGTGCTGGTGCCGGAGAACCCGACCGTCCAAACCGCACTGTCCACCTTGGCCAGTGGCTACACCACCGACTACACGCTCGTCCTCACCGCCGCCACCATCGGCACCGTCCCCGTCCTGCTCGTGTTCCTGCTGTTCGGCCGCCAGATCGTCGGCGGCATCATGCAGGGCGCGCTCAAGGGCTGACCTCCCGGAGAGCACCGTGACTGCCAGCTTCCCACCCGGTTTCCGCTGGGGTGTCGCCACCTCGGCGTTCCAGATCGAGGGCGCGACGACCACCGACGGCCGCGGACCGTCCATTTGGGACACCTTCGCCGCGGTCCCCGGCGCGGTCGCCGGGGGCGACACCGGCGAGCCCGCCGCCGACCACTACCACCGCTGGCCCGCCGACCTCGGCCTGCTGGGCGACCTCGGCGTCGACTCCTACCGGTTTTCGGTGTCGTGGCCGCGGATCCAGCCGTCCGGCAGCGGCCGGGCCGAGCCGCGCGGCCTCGACTTCTACCGGCGGCTCGTCGAGGGGCTGCGGGAGCGGGGGATCGAGCCGTTCCTGACGCTCTACCACTGGGACCTGCCCCAGGCCCTGGAGGACAACGGCGGCTGGCGGTCCCGCGACACGGCGGCGCGGTTCGCCGAGTACGCCGCGCTGGTGCACGAGCGCCTCGGCGACGTCGTCGACCACTGGACGACGCTGAACGAGCCGTACCCGTGCGCGGTCGCGGGTTACGGCGAAGGCCGGCACGCGCCGGGCGCGAAGGAGGGCGACGGCGCGCTGGCCGCCGCGCACCACCTGCTGCTCGGGCACGGCCTGGCCGTCCAGGCGATGCGGGCGCGGGCGACCCCGCAGCACCAGTTCGGGATCGTGCTCAACCAGTCGCCGGCGGTGCCGGTGACCGACTCGGCCGCCGACGCCGCGGCGGCCGCGCGGCAGGACACACTGCTGCGCCGGCAGTTCACCGACCCGCTGTTCGGCGGCCGGTACGCGCCGGGCCTGGCGGCGATGTTCGACGGCGTCTCGGAGTTCGCGTTCCGCCGCGACGGCGACCTGGAGACGATCGGCGTCCCGCTCGACTACCTGGGCGTGAACTACTACTACCGCGTGCACGTCGCCGACGCACCGCACCGCGAGCCGGAGCCGGCGCTGCGGACCGTGGCCGACATCGGCGTGGACACTTCGCGGCTGCCGGACGTCCCGCGCACGGGGATGGGCTGGCCGGTCGAGCCGGAGGGCCTCACCGAAGCGCTGGTGGGCCTGCACAACCGCTACCCGGCGCTGCCTCCGCTATACGTCACCGAGAACGGCTGTGTCTACCCGGACCGAAGCGACTTCGCGGACTACGAGCGCATCACGTTCCTGAGCGAGCACATCGAGGCGGCGCGAACGGCGGCGATGGCGGGCGTCGACCTGCGCGGTTACTTCTGCTGGTCACTGCTGGACAACTTCGAATGGGCGCACGGGTACAAGCACCGGTTCGGGCTGATCCACGTGGACTACGCGACGCAGGCGCGGACGCCGCGGGCGAGTTACCGCTGGTACCGCGACTTCATCGCGGCCCAGCGGCTCGGCTGACCTACTTCTTGTACAGCCCCTCGATGTCGTTGGCGTAGTTCTTGGTGACCACGTTGCGCTTGAGCTTCAGGCTCGGCGTGATCTCCCCGCCGGCCTCGGTGAAGTCGTTGGCCAGCACGGTGAACTTCTTGATCGCCTCGGCCTTGGACACCATCTTGTTCGCCTCGTCGACCGCGGCCTGGATCTCGGCGAGCAGGTCGGCGTCCGAAGCCAGCTCCGCCACCGTGGCGGCCGCGGGCTTGCCGTGCTGGGACTTCCACGCCGGGAAGTACTCCTCGTCCACCGTCACCAGCGCCGCGATGAACGGGCGCTGGTCGCCGACCACCATCGCCTGGCTGACCAGCGGGGCCGCCTTGATGGTGTCCTCGAGGCCGGACGGGGCGACGTTCTTGCCGCCCGCCGTCACGATGATCTCCTTCTTGCGGCCGGTGATCTTCAGGAACCCGTCGGAGTCCAGCTCGCCCAGGTCGCCCGTGTGGAACCAGCCGTCGGTCAGCGCCTCGGCCGTCGCCTGGGGGTTGTTGTAGTACGCCCGGAACACGACGTCGCCCTTGAGCATCACCTCGCCGTCGTCGGCGATGCGGACCGACGTGCCGTTGACCGGCTTGCCGACCGTGCCGACGCGGAACGCCGTCTGGGTGTTGACGTTCGCCGCCGCGGACGTCTCGGTGAGGCCGTAGCCCTCGAACACCGGGACGCCGATGCCGCGGAAGAAGTGCGCCAGCCGGGCGCCCAGCGGCGCGCCGCCGGACACCGCCGCGACGCAGCGGCCGCCGAGGGCCGCGCGCAGCTTGCCGTAGACGAGCTTGTCGAACACCAGGTGCTTGGCCTTCAGGCCGAACCCGGCGCCGCCGTTGTCCTGCGCCTGGCTGTACTCGACCGCGACCGCCTCGGCGGCGTCGAAGATCTTGCCCTTGCCGTCGCCGTGGGCCTTCTGCTTCGCCGAGTTGTAGACCTTCTCGAACACGCGCGGCACGGCGACCACGAACGTCGGCCGGAAGGTGCCCAGGTCGGCGACCAGGTTCTTGACGTCCGGGGTGTGCCCGAGGGTGACGCGGGCGGTCAGCGCCGTGACGGCGATCGCGCGGGCCAGCACGTGCGCCAGCGGCAGGAAGCACAGCAGCGAGTTGCCCTGCTCCATCAGCTGCGGGAACGCCTCGATGTCGGCGCGGATCTCCGCCAGGAGGTTGCGGTGGGTCAGCTCGACGCCCTTGGGGCGGCCGGTGGTGCCCGAGGTGTAGACGATCGTGGCGAGCTCGTCGGCGCTGACCTCGCGGCGGCGCTCGTGCAGCTCGTCGTCGGACAGCGAAGC
The DNA here is from genome assembly GCF_024703995.1 of Amycolatopsis iheyensis. Lineage (GTDB taxonomy): Bacteria > Actinomycetota > Actinomycetes > Mycobacteriales > Pseudonocardiaceae > Amycolatopsis > Amycolatopsis iheyensis. The sequence continues at coordinate 12,099 of NZ_JAMXQV010000013.1, forward strand.
GCCGATCGCGGCCAGCTCCTCGACGGCGGGGGAGTCACCCTCGATCTGCCACGTGTGGTCCAGCTCGGTGAGCCGGTCTCGGATCTCCTCGACCGCCGCGGCGTGGCCGTTGGTCTCGACGAACACGCCCTTCGCGGCCGAGTCGGAGAGGATCCAGTGCACCTGTTCGGGGGACGAGGTGTCGTAGATCGGCACCGTCACCGCGCCCGCGGCCCAGATCGCGAAGTCGATCAGCGTCCACTCGTAGCGGGTCTTCGACATGATCGCGACGCGGTCGCCGCGGCCGATCCCGGCCTTCGCCATGCCCTTGGCCACGGCGAGCACCTGGGCGGCGAACTCCTTCGCGGTGACGTCCAGCCAGCTGCCCTCGACCTGGCGGCGGAAGCTCACCACGTCGGAGAACCGCTCGGCGTTCGCCCAGACGACGTCGGACATGTTCTCGTCGTCGGCCACCGGCTTCCCGGCGGGAGCGCTGTATTCGCGCACGTGGACCTCCGTGTTCAACGCGTGCGGCAGGCGACACCGCTGTTACCCGCCAGTCAACTTAGCGTGGTGAGCACCTTAAGACCATGCTGATCGCCGTCGCACGGCGAGGGCGTGACATTCTTCGCACGTGAACGCGCCACCCTCACTCGACATCGTCGACGAGACGTTCCTCGCCACATCCCCGGCCACCGTGGCCGCGGTGTTCGCCGAGCCGGCGTCCTGGCGGCGCTACTGGCCCGACCTGGTGCTCGAGGTCTACACCGACCGCGGCGACAAGGGCCTGCGCTGGACCGTGCGCGGCGCGCTCGTCGGTACGATGGAGGTCTGGCTCGAGCCGGTCCTCGACGGCACCCTGCTGCACTACTTCCTGCGGGCGACCCCCGCCGACGCGGCCGGGACGCCCCGGGAGCTGGCGCCACGCGACCTGCGCCGGGAGTTCGACCGGCGGGCCCGCGCGGCCAAGGAGATCGCGCTCGGGCTGAAGGAGATCCTGGAGGACGGGCGCGAGCCCGGAGTGCCTCCGCGCTTCGAAAGCTAGAAGGGGGACCAGGGGTGCGGGTACACGTCGTCTCGGACGTGCACGGCAATGTCGACGCGCTCAAGCGCGCCGGAGACGGGGCCGACGCCCTGGTGGTGCTCGGCGACCTGATCGACTTCGTCGACTACCGCGACCACGAGAAGGGCATCATGGGCGCCCTGTTCGGCGCCGAGAAGGTCGGCGAGTTCGCCCGGCTGCGCCGCGAGGGCACCCGTGACGAAACCGTTGCCTTCTCGCGGACGCTCTGGGCGAGCCTCGAAGACCCGGCCGCAGCCGTCGACGAGGCCATCCGCACCCAGTACGCGGCCCTGTTCGCGGCGATGACCGCGCCCACCTACGCCACCCCGGGCAACGTCGACACCCCGGCGCTGTGGCCCGAGTTCGTCGGCGAGGGCATCCAGGTCCTCGACGGCGAGGTGGCCGAGATCGGCGGCCTGCGGTTCGGGTTCGTCGGCGGCGCGCTGCTGCCCGACGGCGTCGTCCCGCGTCGTCGCAAGGGCGCCGCCTGGCGTCCCTACCTGCGGGATCGCGAGGACTACGACGCCAGTGTGGCCGCGCTCACCGAGGTCGACGTCCTCTGCACGCACGGCCCGCCGGCGCTGCCGGAGCTGGTCTACGACGTCGTCGCGCGCCGCGGCGAGATCGGGTCGACGGCGCTGCTCGACCTCATCCGCGCCCAGCGGCCGCGCTGGGCGGTGTTCGGCCACGTCCACCAGCCCCTGGCGGCCCGTGCCCGGGTCGGGCTGACCGAGTGCCGTAACGTCGGTCACTTCAAGGAGACCGGGCAGCCCTACGTGCTGCGCTGGTGACCGACCGCGGCGGCTACGCTTCGTCCCATGGCCGAGCAGTCCACACAGTCCATCGAGGTCGACGCCGAGCCCAGCCGGGTGATGGCCGTGATCGCCGACTTCCCCGCGTACCCGGAATGGGCCAAGGCCGTCCGGCAGACCGAGGTCCTCGACACCGACGGTGACGGGCGGGCCAAGCAGGTCAAGCTCACCCTCGACGCGGGCCCGATCAAGGACGTCTACACGCTCGAGTACGACTGGGACGGCGACGGCCTCGGCGTGAGCTGGCACCTGGTCAAGGGCCAGATGCAGAAGGCCCAGAACGGCCGGTACGCGCTGGAGGACCTCGGCGGCCGCACCCGCGTGACGTACACGCTGTCGGTCGAGCTGGCGCTGCCGATGATCGGGCTGCTGCGCCGCAAGGCCGAGAAGATGGTCATGGACACCGCGTTGAAGGAGCTCAAGAAGCGGGCCGAGGGGTAGCCGCGTGCGGATCCTGCTGTTCACCGGCAAGGGGGGTGTCGGGAAGACCACGCTGGCCGCGGCCACCGGCGCCGCCCTGGCCGCCCGCGGCAGGAAGACCCTCGTCGTCTCCACCGACCCGGCGCACTCGCTCGGCGACGCCTTCGGGCACAGCCTCGGCGCCGAACCGTCCGAAGTGGACGCTCTGCTGTCGGCGGTGCAGATCGACTCGCGGACGCTGGTGGACACCACGTGGCACCGCCTGCGGGCCGAGCTGCAGACCGCGCTGTCCGGCGCGGGGCTCGACACCCTGGACGCCGAAGAGCTGACCGTGCTGCCCGGTGTCGACGAGCTGCTCGCGCTCACCGAAGTCCGCCGGCTAGCCGAAGAAGGGCCGTGGGAGACCATCGTCGTCGACTGCGGCCCGACCGCCGAGACGCTGCGGCTGCTCGCCCTGCCCGAGGCCGTCTCGGGATACCTGGCCCGGGTGTTCGGCCGCCGCGTCACCGACTCCGTGCGCCGGCTCGGCACCCACCTCGACGGCCTGCGCGCACTGCTCACCGAACCGTCGGTGACCACCGTCCGGCTGGTCCTGACGCCCGAGCGGGTGGTCGTCGCCGAGGCGCGGCGCACGCTCAGCTCCCTGGCCCTGCGCGGGATCGCCGTCGACGGCCTGATCGCCAACCGGCTGATGCCCGCGCCCGGGTTCTGGCGCGGTGGCGCGGCGTCGTGGCTGCGCACCCGCCGCACGCAGCAGGACGCCGTGCTGGCGGAGCTCTCGAAAGCCGGGTTCGAGGCGGTGTCGCGCGTCGAGCACCGGGCCGTCGAGCCGGTCGGGCTGCCCGCGCTGCTGGAGATCGCCACTGAGCTCTACCGCGACCGCGACCCGCTGGCCGGCGACGGGACGCCCGTCACGCCGCTGCTGCGCGTGCGGCCGGCGCCGGACGGGTACACGCTGCGCATCGCGATCCCGCTCTCGCGGGACGCCGAGGTCGACCTCGCCCGCGTCGACGACGACCTGGCGATCACCGTGGACGGCTTCCGCAGGCTCATCGCCCTGCCGGAGTCGCTGCGGCCGTGCCGGATCACCGGTGCGGAATCCGACGCCGACGGCCTGGTCGTGAGCCTGGCCGGGAACCGGGGACGCGGGTGAGCGAAGAGGACGAGGCGGCCGGGCCGCGGCTCGCGGAGGAGATCCGCCTGCTCGTGGAGATGGTCGTCGAGAAGGCGGCGCCGTGGCTGGAGGGTGTCGTGGCCGCCGGCCACGGGGACCCTGACCAGGCGAAACCCGACGGTTCGGCGTGCGGGTGGTGCCCGCTGTGTGCGATCGTCGCCGTGGTGCGTGGTGAGCGTCCACCGCTCGAGGCAATCTTTCCCGCCGAGAGCGCATCGACACAGTTCGCGGCCCGCTTGCTGGAACAGCTGGCCCAGCTCGTGGCGTTGCTCCGAGCGGTGCTCGCGGACCGCTGGGAACCGGACGAGGGCGTGCACATGCCCGGGTTCCGGCCCGCGCCGCGGCCCCCGGCGGACGCCTCGGTGTCGGTCCGGGTGCAGCACATCGCCGTCCGCAGGCGCGACGAGTGGGAGAACTGAGTGCGGACGATAGGGGTGGACGTCGGCGGGACGAGCGTCCGGGCCGGCGTGGTCGACGAGCGCGGCTCCCTGCTCGACACGGCACGCGTCGCGACGCCGAGTGAAGAGGGCGCCCTCGAGGACGCCATCGCGGGCGTCATCGAGGACCTGCGCAACCGGCACGAAGTGGCCGGGGTGGGCCTGGCCGTGGCCGGGTTCGTGGCCCGCGACCGCCGGTCGGTGATGTTCGCGCCGCACCTGGCGTGGCGTGGCGCGCCGGTCGCCGACCGGATCGAGAAGCGCGTCGGCCTGTCGGTGCTGCTGGAGCACGACGTCAACGCGGCGATGGTGGGCGAGCACCGCTTCGGCGCGGCTCGGGGTGCCCACGTGGCGGCGCTGGTGGCGCTGGGCACGGGCATCGGCGCCGGACTCCTGCTGGACGGCAAGCTGTTCCGCGGTGCGTACGGTGTGGCGCCCGAGCTGGGGCACCTGACGGTGGTCCGCGGCGGCCGGCCGTGTCCGTGCGGCAAGTACGGGTGCTGGGAGCGTTACTGCAGCGGAACGGCGTTGGCGGCGACGGCGGTGGAGCTGCTCGCGCGGCACCCGGGGCGGTCGACGGTGCTGGCCCCGCAGGTGGCGGGGGATCCGGGTTCGGTGACCGGCCGCCGGGTGGCCGGCGCGGCCCGTGATGGTGACCCGATCGCGCAGCTGGCGATGGCCGAGCTGGCCAAGTGGCTGGGTGAGGGCCTGGCGCTGGTGGCGGACGTGTTCGATCCGGAGATCATCGTGATCGGTGGGGGAGTTTCGGAGTCCGCGCCGCTTTTCCTGGACGAGGCTCGGGAGCACTACGCCGGGGCGATCACGGGGGCTCGGCACCGGCCGCTGGCCCGGATCCGGACCGCGCACCTGGGTGATGACACGGCGATCGTGGGCGCGGCGGCGCTGGCCCTCGAGGCGGCGAAGACCCCGGTCTGACTCACTCCTCAGGAAAGCTCCCCGACGGCACCAGCCCCTCGACGAACGCCCGGAACGTCGGCGCCAGCGCCAGTTCCGACTCCAGCTCCACGTCGAACCACCCCACGGATGGCTCCGAAGATCGCCGGTAGTCCAGTGCGACCCAGGTGTGCCCGTCGCCGGACAACACGACCAGCCGGCGAGGCAGGTCCCACTCGGTGCTCAGGTACGGCGAATCCAGGATCGACAACCGCCCGCCCACGCCGAGCAGCTGGTCGAACGGCACGTGGGTGTCGCTGTACGACGTCGGCTTGCTCGTCGGGAAGGCGTCGAAAGCACCGGCCACCGTGCCGCCGTTGCGCAGGCCCAGCAGCTCGCCCAGCTCGATCGGCAGCCGGACGCCCAGCTCACGGCCGGCGTGCGCGAACTCGCGGGCGGACAGCGGCTCGCCGGGGCCGCGGTCCCAGAACGTGGGCTTGAGCTGATCGAACCGGGTCACCCGCGAGAGTGTGACAGGCTGGCCGGGTGAGTGTCCCCTCCGCCAGTGTCTTCGTCCGCTGCTCCTGCGGGCACCTGCACTGGGGCCGCTACGGTGCCGCCGGGCTGCTGCTCGTCGACCCCGCGCGCGGGGTCCTCCTGCAACGGCGGGCCTGGTGGGTGCACCACGGCCGCACCTGGGCGCTGCCCGGTGGTGCCATCGAGGCCGGCGAGACCGCGCGAGGAGCCGCCGCGCGCGAGGCGTTCGAAGAAGCCTCTCTCCCCGCCGAGTCCTTCCGCGCGGTCTCCGCCTCCGTGGTGGACCATGGGGAGTGGAGCTACACCACCATCCTCGCCCTGGCCGACGGGGCCGAGGCGCGGGTCGCCAACACCGAAAGTGCGGAGGTGCGCTGGGTGGACCCCGACGACGTGCCGTCCTACCGGCTGCACCGCGACTTCGCCGCCGCCTGGCCGGACCTGCGCGACCGCGTCGGGCAGGAGCTGGTCCTCGTCGTCGACGCCGCCAACGTCGTCGGCTCGCGGCCCGATGGCTGGTGGCGGGATCGGCACGGCGCCGCCGAGCGCCTGCGGGACCAGCTCGCGAAGCTCGCCGAGGCCGGCGTGCCCGACCCCGGCGACGCCGCGATCACCTGGTGGCCCCGGATCGTCCTGGTCGTCGAGGGCAAGGCCAAGCACGTCACCGGAACCGAGGGCGTCGAGGTCGTCGCCGCGGACACCGACGGCGACTCGAAGATCGTCGAGGTCGTCGCGCAGCAGACCGGAAAGACCCTCGTCGCGACGGCTGATCGGGAGCTGAGAAGGCGCGTCGAAGCCCTTGGTGCGTCGATCCTCGGCCCCGGGACGCTGCGCAGCCAGCTCGACGAGCTTTAGCCCTTCACGATCCCGTCGCGCATCTCGGCGACCAGCGACGCCATGACCGCCTTGAGGCTGCCCTTGTGCGACTCGGCGACCGCGCGCTGCCGCCGGTAGCTCGGCCCGTACTCCAGGATCGTCTCGACGTCGCGCAGCTCGGCCACGCAGTCCAGCCGCCGCGCCACCGGCTCCAGCCGGTCCAGCAGGTCGGCGACGTCGTCGGTGACCAGCCTTTCGCGCCCGGCCGCGTCCAGGATGATGATCGCGTCGGTGCCGTAGCGGGCCGCGCGCCACTTGTTCTCCTGGACGTGCCACGGCGGCAGCGTCGGGAGGATCTCGCCGTCGTCGAGGCGCTCGCTGAAGTCGTCGACCAGGCACTGCGTCAGCGCCGCGATCGCGCCGACCTCCTCCAGCGTCGGCAGCCCGTCGCAGACGCGCATCTCGATCGTGCCCAGGTGCGGGGCCGGCCGGATGTCCCAGCGGATCTCCGAAAAGTGGTCGATCACGCCGGTGGTGAACATGTCCTCGGTGTAGCTCTCCAGCTCGGCCCACTTCCGGAACTGGAACGGCAGCCCGGCCGTCGGCAGCTGCTGGAACATCAGCGCCCGGTTCGACGCGTACCCGGTGTCCTCGGCGCCCCAGTACGGCGAAGACGCCGAGAGCGCCTGCAGGTGCGGCGCGTAGTTCAGCAGCGCGTCGAGGATCGGCAGGACCTTGTCGCGGTGGTCGACCCCGACGTGGACGTGCACGCCGTAGATCAGCATCTGCCGGCCCCACCACTGCGTCCGGTCGATCAGCTTCGCGTAGCGCTCCTTGTCGGTGACCTTCTGCTGGTACCAGTTCGAAAACGGGTGCGTGCCGGCCGAGAACATCTCGACGCCGAGCGGGTCCGCGACGCCGTGCAGCACGTCGAGCGATCCGGCCAGGTCGGCCTTGGCCTCGGCGATCGTGTCGCAGACGCCGGTGATGACCTCGATGGTGTTGAGCAGCAGCTCCTGCTTGATCTTCGGGTGCTCGGCCGCGCCGTCCGGGCGCACCGCCTCGAGGATCCGCTCGGCGACCGAGGACAGCTCGCCGCTGCGGCGGTCGACCAGGCCGAGCTCCCACTCCGCGCCGACGGTCGATCGCCGCGAAGGGCTGAACTCGATGTTCATCGCGCCTGGTTCAGACCTGGGCGCCGTTGCTGGGGTCGGCGCCGGGCGGCGGCCCCTGGCGCACGCGGAGCAGCAGCAGCGCGATCGACGTCGCGAGCGCGAGGATGCCCAGCGGTGTCGCCACCGTCGGGCCCACGCCGATCGCGCCGGGCAGGATCAGCAGGAACAACCCGGCCAGGAACAGCAGCAGGATGAGGAACGCGCCCATCTTCGGCCGCGGCAACGGCGGCGGCTCCGGCGGGATGTAGTGCTCGTCGTCGCCGGCCGGGTCGTCGGAGAACATCGTCGCGTCCCACGACGTGCCCCCGGAGCGCCAGCCGGGTTCGGGCGGGTTGTCCGCGGCGGGCGGCTCGGCCGGCCGGTCCGGCGTCTTGCGGGACTCGCCCTCGGTGCTCACCGCCGTCCCGGTGGTGTCGGCGGTGTCCGCTGTGTCGGCTTCGGGCAGCCCGAAGCCGTCGGCCCGCAGGTCGGCGACGATTTCGGCGAACGTCGCGTCGACGTCCTCCGGCCCGTCCTTCCCCCGGCTCATGCGGTCTCCTCCGGCTGGGCGGCGTGCGCCTTCGCGAACTCGACGCTACGCGTGAAGATGACCTCGGCGTCGTTGTCCTGCGTCGCGACGTGGTAGCTGTTCTCGAGCACGACCTCGGTGACGTCGGCGCTCGAAATCCCGTCGAGCACGAGCCGGGAGTTCTCCGGCTCGACGACGTGGTCGACCGACGAGTGCAGCAGCAGCACCGGCTGGGTCACTTTCGCCAGGTCCGCGCGCACGACCGTCCACAGCTTCGCAAGGCTCGCGGCGGCCCGCACCGGCGTGCGCGGGTAGGCCAGCTCGGTCTCGCCCGGCTTCTTGATGTCGTTCGCGATCGCCGGCACCGACGGCACGATCTTCCCCAGCACCGGCAGCAGCTTCGTGTCCCACTTCAGCCGCGTCACCGACGGGTTGACCAGGACGATCCCGGCGATCCGGTCGCCGAACTCCTCGGCCAGGCGCAGGGTCAGCGTGCCGCCCATCGAGAGGCCGCCGACGAACACCGTCTTGCACGTCGAGAGCAGCGCGAGCAGCGCTTCGCGGACGGCGCCGTACCAGTCTTCCCACGACGTGCGGTTGAGGTCCTGCCAGCGGGTGCCGTGGCCGGGCAGCAGCGGGCAGCGCACCGTGAACCCGGCGCCGGCCAGGTGATCACCCCAGGCCCGCATGCTCGCCGGGGTGCCGGTGAACCCGTGGCAGAGCAGGAACCCGGTTTCGGCCGAACCGGTGTGGCCGAACGGTTCCGCGCCGGCGAGCACGCCCATGCGATCGCCTTCCGTGTGAGCGGTGGATCCGTCCATGCTCTCACGCCCGGCGGGGCTTGTGGGGCAGTCCCCGGTCCCGGAATTACCTGTGAGATCGATCGCGCCCGCGTGGTAACCGGGTGGTCTCCGTTGTGCGGCGGCCACCCGGGTTCGTAGGCTGTCCGGCGCGGGTGAATGGGGCTGAGCTGCGATGGAGGACTGAGGCACCGGTGCTGTACTGGCTCATGAAGTGGGTATTCATCGGACCGCTGCTCAAGACGCTGTGGCCGACCAAGGTCGTCGGCGCGGAGAACATCCCGGAGAGCGGCGGGGCGATCCTGGCCGGCAACCACCTGGCGGTCGCCGACTCGTTCTTCATGCCGCTGCGGGTCAAGCGCAAGGTCACCTTCCCGGCGAAGTCCGAGTACTTCACCGAACCGGGCTTCAAGGGCCTGCTCAAGAAGTGGTTCTTCACCGGCGTCGGCCAGTTCCCGATCGACCGCTCCGGCGGCAACGCCGCCCAGGCCGCGCTCGACACCGCGACGCGCCTGGTCAAGGCCGGTCACCTGCTCGGCATCTACCCCGAGGGCACCCGCTCCCCGGACGGCCGCCTCTACAAGGGCAAGACCGGCGTCGCCCGGATCGCGCTGGAGTCCGGCGGCGTCGTCGTCCCGGTGGCGATGATCGGCACCGACAAGGTCAACCCCATCGGCTCCAAGATGTGGTGGCCGCGCCGCCTCGAGGTCCGCTTCGGCAAGCCGCTGGACTTCTCGCGGTACGAAGGGCTGGCGGGTGACCGGTTCATCGAGCGGTCCATCACCGACGAGATCATGTACGCGCTGATGGAGCTCTCCGGCCAGGAGTACGTCGACATCTACGCGGCCAAGGCCAAGGAACTGCTGGCCGCCGAGGCTTCGGGCGTGAAGCCGAAGGTGCCGGCTCAGCCGACCGCTTCGGACGCGGCCCGGGTGCCCGAGAGCAAGGTCGGCTGACCCACTACTGTTCACCAGTGCGTTTTTTCTACGACACCGAATTCATCGAAGACGGCGTGACCATCGATCTGGTGTCCATCGGTGTCGTTGACGAACGGGGCCGCGAGTTCTACGCGGTCTCGACCGAGTTCGACCCCGCCCGCGCGGGTCAGTGGGTGCGGGACAACGTTCTGGACAAGCTGCCCTCACCGGCCGACAAGGCGTGGCGCAGCCGCGAGAAGATCCGCGCCGACCTGCTGGAGTTCTTCGGCAAGCCGCCGGGCGGCATCGAGCTGTGGGCGTGGTTCGCCGCGTACGACCACGTCGCGCTCGCCCAGCTGTGGGGCCCGATGCCGGCCCTGCCGCGGCAGCTGCCGCGCTTCACCCGCGACCTGCGCCAGCGCTGGGAGGACGCGGGCAAGCCGAAGCTGCCGTCGGCGCCGACCGACCAGCACGACGCCCTCGCGGACGCGAAGCACAACCTCGCGCGCTGGGAGATCATCGAGGAGTACTTCCACCGCCGCTGACCGCGCGGTGGCCGCCTCGGACGGCTCGCCGCGCTTCGACCTGTCGTGCGGCCGGGTCCGCCCCGGCACGGCTGCTGATCCGGCGGCTCCGGCTCTCAGGTCTGTCGTGTGGCCGACCCGCACAAGGGGCGGCCGCATCGGTCGGGCTCGGCGGCGACCCCGGCCGGAATTGTCGGGGGTCCCCGGTAACGTGAAATCGGGGACCGCCAGACCGCAGCGGCGCCGTGTCGTCCCGGCCGTTCGCCGGCGCCGCATGTACGCTTCCGGTTGTCAGCAACGCACCAGACCCGGACAGGTCAACGAGGAGCCGTCTTGACCAGCACCGCTCGGGCTATACGCGAGCGCCGCGAGGGCGCTTGCAGCGTACTGACGAGGAGTCGCGCCTCATGCTGGGGAGCTCCCTGACGACCGTTGGCGTCACCTTTGCTTTTTGCTTCATCGCAGCCATGGCTGTGTGCGTGTATATCGTCCGGAAGACCGGCAGCGCTGAGGGGCTCCGGGACTTCGCGGAGGTCATCCGGGCATTCCTCCGGCGCAGGTCGTGACGGTCGGGGCGACCGGTCGGGACGTGGGCGCCCCGACCGGCCACAAACCCCAGGTCAGCGGCGCGCTCGCACCGCCGCGGCCAGCTCGTCCAGCAGCGGCGCGGTGTCGTCCCACGCCAAGCAGGCGTCGGTGATCGACTGGCCGTAGGTCAGCTTCTCCGAGTGGCCCAGATCGAGGTCCTGCCGCCCCGCCGCCAGGAAGCTCTCCATCATCAGCCCGGTGATGCGCTCGCCGGAACCGATCCGCTCAGCCAGTTCACGGACGACCGAAGCCTGCCGCACGTGGTCCTTGCCGCTGTTGCCGTGCGAAGCGTCGATGATGACCCGCTCCGGCAGGCCCGACTTCGCCAGCCGCGCCAAGGTGTCCGCCACCGTCGAGGCGTCGTAGTTCGGGCCGCCGTTGTGGCCGCGCAGGATCACGTGGCAGTCCGGGTTGCCCGCCGTCGTCAGCAGGGCCGCCAGGCCGTCGGTGTTGATGCCCGGGAACACGTGGCTCGCCGCGGCCGCGCGGGTCGCGTCCACCGCCACCTGGACGTCGCCCTCGGTCGAGTTCTTGATGCCCACCGGCATCGACAGGGCGCTGCACAGCTGGCGGTGCACCTGGCTCGCCGCGGTCCGCGCGCCGATCGAACCCCACGTGACGATGTCCGCGATGAACTGCGGCGTGATCGGGTCCAGGAACTCGCAGCCGACCGGGAGGCCGAGCGCGGAGACGTCGAGCAGCAGCTTGCGCGCCATCCGCAGGCCCTTGTTGACGGCGAACGTGCCGTCGAGGTCCGGGTCGTTGATCAGGCCCTTCCAGCCCAGCGTGGTGCGCGGCTTCTCGAAGTACACGCGCATCACGATGTGCAGGTCGTCGCGCAGTGCGTCGGCCTTCGCGGCCAGCCGGGCGGCGTAGTCGAGCGCGGCGTCGGTGTCGTGCACCGAGCACGGGCCGACGACCACGAGCAGCCGGTCGTCCCGGCCGTCGAGGATGTCGACCGTCTCGGCACGGCCCTGCCGCACGACTTTGGCGACGGCGGCGTCGACCGGATGGTCTTCCCGCAGCAGGGCGGGCGAAATGAGCGGACTGATCGACGTCGTGCGCGCGGCGTCGAGGTCACCGATGGCGGCGGGTCCGGCTGAGAGGGTCATCGCGGGTGGTCCTTCCTGGTGGACACCGACCCGCGGGAAGTCGCCGAGCCGGTTCGGAGATCCGGCTCGGGGTGGTGGTCAGCGCAGGTTCACGCCGCCGTGCCCACCCGGGGCCGGCTTCGTAAACCAGAAATAGCGCTGCATGCGGTCAACGTAGCACACCTCGAACGCGGACCGATTCGGCAGGTGGTACGGGCTGCACCGATCAAGACGCGAGCCGCTACGCTGGCGACCGACGAACTGTGACTGCCATCTCCAGAGAACAGACGGAGGCTTCTCATGCGTGTCGGTGTGCTGACCGGCGGCGGCGACTGCCCGGGGCTCAACGCGGTCATCCGCGGCGTGGTGCGTAAGGGCATCGAGGTGCACGGCTGGGACTTCGTGGGCTTCCGCAACGGCTGGAACGGCCCGCTCACCGGCGACAGCCGCCCGCTCGGCCTCAAGGACGTCGAGGACATCCTGACCCGCGGCGGCACCATCCTGCGCTCGTCGCGCACCAATCCGTACAAGGTCGACGGCGGCGTCGAGAAGATCAAGCAGGTGCTGGCCGACCAGGGCGTCGACGCGCTGATCGCGATCGGCGGCGAGGACACCCTCGGCGTCGCGAAGCGGCTGACCGACGACGGCATCGGCGTCGTGGGCGTGCCCAAGACGATCGACAACGACCTGGGCGCCACCGACTACACCTTCGGCTTCGACACCGCGGTCTCCATCGCGACCGAGGCGATCGACCGGCTGCACACCACGGCCGAGTCGCACCACCGCGCGCTGGTCGTCGAGGTCATGGGCCGGCACGCCGGCTGGATCGCGCTGCACTCCGGCCTGGCCGGCGGCGCGAGCGTGATCCTGGTGCCGGAGAAGCACTTCAACGTCGACCAGGTCGTCTCCTACGTCGAGAGCCGCTTCGAGAAGGAGTACGCGCCGATCATCGTCGTCGCCGAGGGCGCGCTGCCCGAGGGCGGCGAGGAGCGGCTGCTCACCGGCGAGAAGGACGCCTTCGGGCACGTCCGCCTCGGCGGCATCGGCACCTGGCTGGCCGACGAGATCGCCCACCGCACCGGCAAGGAGTCCCGCGCGGTGGTCCTGGGCCACGTCCAGCGCGGCGGCACCCCGACGGCGTACGACCGCGTCCTGGCGACCCGCTTCGGTCTGCACGCGGTGGACGCGGTGGCCGACGGCGACTTCGGCGTGATGGTGGCGCTGAAGGGCACCGACATCGTCCGCGTGAAGCTGTCCGAGGCGACGGCCGAGCTGAAGACGGTCCCGGCCGAGCGCTACCAGGAAGCCGAAGTCTTCTTCGGCTGAGTTTTCCCCGCCACCGCGGTCGGCGTCAGATCCGGGCCAGTGCGTCCAGGACGCCGACCGCGGCGGCGATGTCGTCGGTGAGCGGGCGGTCGTCGACGCTCGTGTCCAGCACCTCCGACGCCGCTTCGAACGCGTCCCGCACCGGCAGGTCCACCAGATCCGCTTCGCGCATCCTCAGCGCCCGCACGGCCGCGACCAGCTCGCAGGCCAGGACCTGCTGGTAGGCCTGGCAAGCCGCGGTCGCCGCCCGCGCCGCCTGCGTCGAGAAGCTCGCGTGGTCCTCGATCCCGCGGGAGACGACGGCCGTGCCGAGGGTCGCCGGGAGCGCCGCCTGCCGCAGCTCCGTGAGCGCGTCGTGCGCGACGTACTCCAGGATCATCACGCCCGAGCTGCCCGCCGGGCCCGCCGCGAGGAACGGCCGCAGCCCGGTGAACTCGGGCTCCACCAGGTCGCCGAGCCGCGCCACCGACAGCTCCGCCACCTGGTGCACGGTCGCCCGCGCCTGGTCCAGCGCCGTCGACACGTACGCGGTGTGGAAGTGCGCGTGGTGGTAGGCGTCGCCATGGACGGTCGAGATCATCGGGTTTTCCGTGCTGGCGTTGATTTCCACGGCGAGGACGTCGCGCAGGTAGTGGATCGCGTCCAGCGCCGGGCCCTGGACCTGCGGGAACGCGCGCAGCCCGAACGGGTCCTGGATGCGCCGGCCCGGCTTCGGCGTCTGGTGCATGCCCAGCAGCCGCCGCATTTCCGCGGCGCACGCGACCTGCCCGGCGTGGGGACGCGCTTCGTGCACCGGCGTCGCGTACGCCTCGGGGTTGCCGTCGAGGGCGACGTACGTCAGCGCCGCGACGGCGTGGCTCGCCCGGGTCAGCGTGTCCAGGCGCATCGCGGCGAGGGTCGCTTCGGCGAGGGTGGCGGCGTTGCTGCTCATGAACGCCAGCGCGTCACCCGCGCGTACCGGCACCGGCGGCACGTCCCCGGTGACCCACGGCCGTTCGCCGGTGAGCGCCAGCGCGGTCTCGGCCAGCGGCGCGAGGTCGCCGGTGCCGATCGCGCCCAGCCGGTGCACCAGCGGCCGCGCGCCGGCGCGGACGGCGTCGGCGAGGGTGGCGATCAGCTCCGGGCTGATCCCGGACCGCCCGGCCAGCAGCTGGTTGAGCCGGATCAGCATCATCGCGCGCACCTGGGCGGGCGGCATCTCCTCGCCGCTGCCGCCCGCGTGGCTGCGCAGCAGCCGCAGCCCGTGCTCGGTCGAGCTCTCGACGGTGTCGTCCTTGTTGGCCCCGACGCCGGTGGTCCGGCCGTAGACCCGCCGCCGCGTGCTCAGCTCGTCGGCGAGCTTCCACGCGTGCTCGGCGGCCCGCATCGCGGCGATCGAGACGTCGATGCCCAGCGGCCCTTCGGTGCGCGCCGCGGTCACGACGTCGGCGCAGCGCAGGGTCCGGCCGTCCAGCCTGATCACGGGCAGCCTCCTTCCGGCTGCCCTCACTATGCGGCTAGGACGCGGGTGGCTGCCAGGGCGGCATCGGCCAGTCCCAGTGCGGCACCGGTTCGTGCGGGTTCGGCTCCGCGCCGGATGCGGAGAAGAGGACGGCGAGGCGGCTGCCCCACTCGAGGTAGCCGGCGAACGCGGCGCGGAACTCGGGGTCGGCGGGCAGGTCGGCCTCGTCGGCGGCGTCGAGCAGCAGGGTCACCCAGCGGCGGCGCTGCGCTTCGGTGATGCCACGCCCGAGGTGGCGCCCGACCATGTGGGCGTGGCCGCCGTGGCTCGCGGAGTACTCGGCCGGGCCGCCGAAGACCTCGCCGAGCCACACCGCGACGTGCTTCGGGTGCTCCGGGTCCATGCCGCGGAAGACGGGTTCGAGCAGCGGGTCTTCGAGGACGTGGCCGTAGAAGATCGTCAGCAGCTTCACGAGCGCTTCGTGGCCGCCGGCCCAGTCGTAGAGGGTGGGGGTGGTCTGTTCTGGCACGATCACCGGATCAGGCAACCAGGGGTGCGCCGGCCGGGCAACCACGTACTTTCCGGTGCGTAGGGAGATCAGGATGAAGCGGTACCACTGCGCGGTCGAGCTGGCGGTCGACCTGATCGGCGGCAAGTGGAAGCCGGTGATCCTGGCGCACCTGAAGGAGGGCGCGCACCGCTACGGCGAGCTGCGGCGCCGGATGCCGGGGGTGAGCGAGAAGATGCTGACCCAGCAGCTGCGCGAGCTGGCCGCGGACGGGATCGTCCGCCGCGTGGAGCTCGACGGCCGCGTCCCGCACGTCGAGTACCACCTCACCGACGTGGGGGAGGAGCTCCGCCCGGCGCTGACGGCGCTGTACGAGTGGGGCGAGCGCCGCGCGGCCGCCGCCGGGATCGAGTTCGAGCCGGCGGACTAGGACGTTTCGTCCAGCCTGCGCTCCAGCGCGTCGAGCCGGTCCGACCAGAAGGCGCGGTACGGCGCCAGCCAGGCGTCCACTTCGGCCAGCGGCGCCGGCCGCAGCGCGTAGCAGCGGCGCTGGGCCGCCACCCGGACCGTCACCAGGCCCGCCTCCCGCAGCACCCGCAGGTGCTTGGACACCGCGGGCTGGCTCAGGGCGAGCTCGTCGACCAGCTCGCCCACCGACCGCTCGCCGTCGCGCAGGAGGTCCAGGATCGTGCGGCGGCGCGGCTCGGCCAGCACCTCGAACGTCTGCATCACCCCTGAAATGTGCTCCGCGCGGCATATTCCTGTCAAGGCATGCGCGCGGCCACTTGGTCTGAACCATTGACCTAATGGTCTAGTCCACTTACGGTGGTGTGGTCCCCACCACTCCGGCAACGAGGCCGTGAGTAATTCTCCGGAGGGAGAAGGCGTGTCCCGTTTTCGCAGGAAGAGCTTCTCGGCGCTGCTGACCGTGGCGGCCGCCGCGGGCCTGGTGGCGGGCGCCGCCGCGGCCCCGGCCGCCACCGCCGCGCCCGCCGCGACCCAGGCCTCCGTCGGCAAGGTCGTCGGCTACTTCACCGAATGGGGGGTCTACGACCGCAACTACCACGTCAAGAACATCGAGACGTCCGGTTCCGCGAGCAAGCTGACCCACATCAACTACGCGTTCGGCAACGTCACGAACGGCGGCTGCGCGATCGGCGACGCCTACGCCGACTACCAGAAGACCTACGACGCCGCGGGCAGCGTCGACGGCGTCGCCGACACCTGGGACCAGCCCCTCGCCGGCAGCTTCAACCAGCTCAAGAAGCTCAAGGCGAAGCACCCCGGGCTCAAGGTGATCTGGTCGTTCGGCGGCTGGACCTGGTCGGGTGGTTTCGGCCAGGCCGCGCAGAACCCCGCCGCGTTCGCGGACTCCTGCTACAACCTCGTCAACGACCCGCGCTGGGCCGGCGTCTTCGACGGCATCGACATCGACTGGGAGTACCCCAACGCGTGCGGCCTGAGCTGTGACACCAGCGGCGCGGCGGCCTACAAGAACCTGATGGGCGCCCTGCGGGCCAAGTTCGGCTCCCAGCTGGTCACCTCGGCGATCACCGCCGACGGCACCGACGGCGGCAAGATCGACGCCGCCGACTACGCCGGCGCCGCCCAGTACGTCGACTGGTACAACGTGATGACCTACGACTACTTCGGCGCCTGGGCCGCGCAGGGCCCGACGGCCCCGCACTCGCCGCTGACGAACTTCAGCGGCATCCCGACCCCGGGCTTCTACTCCGACGCCGCGATCCAGAAGCTCAAGGGCAAGGGCGTGCCGTCGAACAAGCTGCTGCTGGGCATCGGCTTCTACGGCCGCGGCTGGACCGGCGTCACGCAGGACGCCCCCGGCGGCACCGCGACCGGCCCGGCGCCGGGCAAGTACGAGCAGGGCATCGAGGACTACAAGGTGCTCAAGACGTCCTGCCCCTCGACCGGCACGGTCGCCGGGACGGCGTACGCGAAGTGCGGCAGCAACTGGTGGAGCTACGACACCCCCTCGACCATCGGGGGCAAGGTCGGCTACGCGAAGCAGCAGGGTCTCGGCGGCGCCATGTTCTGGGAGCTGTCCGGTGACACGACCGACGGCGAGCTGATCACCGCCGTGGCCAAGTAGGACTCCCGGTGCGGCCGGCCGCGCGCGGCGTGCCGGCCGCACCGGGTTTCACACCACTCCCGCGGGCGGGGTTTCCGCCGCGGCGCGCAGCAGCTCGCGGAGCACCCCGATGTCCACATCGGACAGCCGCTTGAACCGGACGCAGCTCCGGCCGACCGACGCCCCGGGCAGCCGGTCGGCGAACAGCTCCGGCAGGTACCGGTCGCCGGCCACGCACGAGACGTACAGCGAGATGCCGTTCTTGCGGCTCGCCAGCGACACGGTCGCGGCCTCACCTTCCCGGCCCGAGGCGTACCGGTAGCGGTAGTGGCCGTAGCCGGGCAGGCCGGACACCATCGTCGGCGCCAGGTCCGGCGCCGCCTCGCGGATCAGCGCGTGCAGCGCCCGCAGCTCGCCCTGCCGTGGCTCGGCGAGCGCCGCGAAGTACTCCTCGTGCGTCATGCCCCGGCACGCTACGCCGGGGCACCGACATTTCTCGTCGGTGCGCGCGATTAGGGTCCACCCCGTGAAGTTCAGCGGATTCGGCGAGTACGCCGTCGACTTCTTCGACGGCCTCGTGGAGGACAACTCGAAGCCCTACTGGGACGACCACGTCGAGACCTACAAGGCCGACGTCCGAGCCCCGATGGAGGCGTTGCTCGCGGAGCTGGCGCCGGAGTTCTCCGACGGCTTCGGCGACCCCAAGGTGTTCCGCCCCTACCGGGACGTCCGGTTCGCCAAGGACAAGACGCCGTACAAGACCCACTGCGGCGGCGTGATCGAGCAGGGCCGCGGGGGCGGCGCGTACTACGTCGAGGTGGGCCCGGAGGGCCTGCGCGTCGGCGGCGGCTGTTTCTACCTGGCCTCCGACCAGATCGCGCGGTTCCGCAAGGCCGTCGACACCGAGCTGCACGGCGAAGCGCTCGAGAAGATCCTCAAGAAGCTCGAGAAGACCGGCTGGGAGGTCCGCGGCGACCGCCTCAAGTCGAAGCCGCGCGGCTTCGACGCCGACCACCCCCGCCTCGACCTGCTGCGTTACCGCTCGGTGTACGCGGTGCGGGTCTGGGAGCCGGACGACGTCCTGCACGAACGAGGCGCGCTCGATCGGGTGAAGAAGGCGTGGCGGCAGGTGCGCGAGTTCAACGAGTGGGCGCGCGACCGCGTCGGGCCCAGCGAGCTGCCCCGGCGGTGACCAGCTGGACAGGACAGGTTTCTGAACAGTTTTTCTGAACTTTTCGGGATCGGTACAGACGAACGCCCGGCAAGGGACTACGCTGTGCGAACGTGAGCCGACGCGCGAAGATCGTTTGTACCATGGGCCCCGCCACCGCTACGCCGGAGAAGATGCGGGCCCTCGTCGACGCAGGCATGGACGTGGCCAGGATGAACTTCAGCCACGGCAGCCACGGCGACCACAAGGAGGTCTACGACCTCATCCGGACCGCCGCCGCGGAGAGCGGGCGGGCGGTCGGCGTCCTCGCCGACCTGCAGGGCCCGAAGATCCGCCTCGGCACGTTCGCCGGTGGCCCGGTCGAGTGGCACAACGGCGACGTCGTCCGGATCACCGTCGAGGACGTCGCGGGCACCCACGACCGGGTCTCGACGACCTACAAGGGCCTCGCCCGGGACGCCAAGCCCGGTGACCGCCTGCTCGTCGACGACGGCAAGGTCGGCCTGGTGGTCAAGGGCGTCGAGGGTCAGGACGTGGTCTGCGAGGTGACCGAGGGCGGTCCCGTCAGCAACAACAAGGGCGTCTCGCTGCCCGGCATGGACGTCTCCGTGCCGGCGCTGTCCGAGAAGGACATCGAGGACCTCGAGTTCGCCCTCGAGCTGGGCGTGGACTTCGTCGCCCTGTCCTTCGTCCGTTCGCCGGCCGACATCGACCTGGTCCACCAGGTGATGGACCGCGTCGGCAAGGGGCGCCTGCCGGTCGTCGCCAAGATCGAGAAGCCCGAAGCCGTTTACAACCTCGAAGCCATCGTGCTGGCCTTCGACGCGGTGATGGTCGCCCGCGGCGACCTGGGCGTCGAGCTGCCGCTCGAGCAGGTCCCGCTGGTGCAGAAGCGCGCCATCCAGATCTGCCGCGAGAACGCGAAGCCGGTCATCGTCGCGACGCAGATGCTCGAGTCGATGATCAACAACTCCCGGCCGACCCGCGCCGAGGCCTCCGACGTCGCGAACGCGGTGCTCGACGGCACCGACGCGGTCATGCTGTCCGGCGAGACCAGCGTCGGCCGGTACCCGATCGAGACCGTGCAGACCATGGCCCGGATCGTCGAGGCGGTCGAGACCGACTCGCCGGTCGTCCCGCCGCTGACGCACGTCCCGCGCACCAAGCGCGGCGTGATCTCCTACGCCGCCCGCGACATCGGCGAGCGCCTCAACGCCAAGGCCCTGGTCGCTTTCACGCAGTCCGGCGACACGGTGCGCCGCCTGGCGCGGCTGCACACGCGGCTGCCGCTGCTGGCGTTCACGCCGGAAGACTGCGTGCGCAGCCAGCTGTCGATGACGTGGGGCACCAACACCCACATCGTGCCGCGCGTCGACTCGACCGACCAGATGATCCAGCAGGTCGACCACGCGATGCTCGAGATGGGCAAGTACCAGAAGGGCGACCTGGTGGTCATCGTGGCCGGCTCCCCGCCGGGCACCGTGGGCTCGACCAACCTCATCCACGTGCACCGCCTCGGTGAAGACGACCACGCATAAGGGACGTCCCGCCCCCGCAGCGCATAGGGTCTGGCCATGACTGAAATGGCCAGGACGGCCGCCACCGAACTGGAGATCCCCGGTGGCGGCCAGCCCGTGCTCGACCGCCTGATCGCGCTGCTGGACCTCGAGAAGATCGAGGAGAACATCTTCCGCGGCGTCTCGCCCGCCCACTCGCCGGTGCGGGTGTTCGGCGGGCAGGTCGCGGGCCAGGCGCTGGTCGCGGCCGGCCGCACGGTCCCCGACGAACGCCGGGTCCACTCGCTGCACGCGTACTTCATCCGCGGCGGCGACCCGAGCGTGCCGATCATCTACGAGGTCGACCGGATCCGCGACGGCCGTTCGTTCACCACCCGCCGGGTGATCGCGATCCAGCACGGCAAGGCGATCTTCTCGCTCTCGGCGTCGTTCCAGAAGGACGAGCCGGGCATCGAGCACGCCGAAGAGATGCCCGAGGGCGTCCCGGCGCCGGACACGCTGCCGACGCTGATGGAGCGCGCCGAGGGCTACGCGATCGGCGCGCACAGCCGGCCGCGGCCGATCGACGTGCGCTACGTCAACGAGCCGCCGTGGGTCACCCGCGAGACGGGGGAGCGGCCGGCGCGCAACCAGGTGTGGATGCGCGCTGACGGGAAGCTGCCGGACCAGCAGCTGCTGCACGTCTGCGTGCTGACCTACGCCTCGGACATGACGCTGCTGGACTCGGTGCTCGCGCGCCACGGCGTCTACTGGGACACCGACAAGGTGCTCGGCGCGAGCCTCGACCACGCGCTCTGGTTCCACCGGCCGTTCCGGGCCGACGAGTGGTTCCTCTACGACAGCGCGTCCCCGACCGCCTCCGGGGCGCGTGGGCTCGCCACGGGCCGGTTCTTCGGCGAGGACGGCACGCTGATCGCCACGGTCGTCCAAGAAGGACTCCTGCGGGTGCTCTGAAAAGTTCGCCCGAAATCACCCTTACGGGCGACGAATGGGCCGAATAATCAATCTGCCAATAGGGCATCAGGTCGGCGGAAGAGGGCCGGGACCGATCGGGGGGCGGCCCCGGACCTCTTCTCCCGATGACCGCGCGGCGCACCGCCGGGTCATCGATTACCCTGCTCACAGGCCTCCGGCGACGCGGGAGGCCGAAGCCCCGCCCGCCCTTGCCGCGTCCTGCCGCAGCGCAGGGTGCGAGCATACAGAAGCATTCTGCAAATTGCAGATACGCCGCGGACGGCGTGGCGGTAATAGGTACCGTGCGATTACTCGAACGCCCCTGTTAGATACTGGGAGCAAGCGAACGGCTACGACGCCGTCGACATCCGGAGGTGCGCGATGGCAAGGGGACAGAGCCCCACGGTTCGCCGCCGGAGGCTCGCGGGCGAGCTGCGCCGGCTGCGCGAAGCCGCGGACCTCACGATCGACGAGGTGGGCGAAAAGCTCGAGTGCTCGGCCTCGAAGATCAGCCGCATCGAGACCGGCCACGTCGGGGTGACCCCGCGTGACGCGCGGGACATGCTGGCCCTCTACGGCATCACCGGCGACGAGCAGGAGGCGCTCGTCCAGCTGGCCAGGGAGGCCCGCAAGCGCGGCTGGTGGCACGCCTACAACGAGGTCTTCACCGGCACGTTCGTCGGGCTGGAGGCCGACGCCAGCTCGCTGCGCGCGTTCCAGGCGCTGCTGGTGCCCGGGCTGCTGCAGACCGAGCGGTACGCCCGCGCCGTGATCCGGGCGCTGCGGCCGGACGCCGAGGACGCCGAGATCCGCCGCCGCGTCGCGGCCCGGATGGCCCGCCAGGAGCTGCTGTCCGACAACCCGCCGCCGGAGTACTGGGCGGTGATGGACGAAGCCGTGCTGCGGCGCGTCGTCGACGGCCCCGAGGTGATGGCCGAGCAGCTCTACCGCATGGTCGCGGTCGCCGAGAAACCGAACGTGACCATCCAGGTCGTGCCGTTCGGGGCCGGCGCCCACCCCGGCATGGAGGGCCCGTTCCTGATCATGGGCTTCCCCGAGCAGGCCGACCCGGACGTCGTCTACGTCGACGACAGCACGTCGAGCGGCCTGTACCTGGAGGAACCCACAGACGTCCGGCGCTACGGGCTGATGTTCGACCATCTGCGCGCGGCCGCACTGAAACCGGACGACTCGGTGGAGCTGATCGCCGAGGCGGCCGGACGGTTCGCCGAACAGGCGGCCGTGCCGGCTCCAGTGCACCATCTGGAACCGAGGACACAGTAAGGAGTGGGGACGATGGAAGCAGAACTGTCCGGGGCGCGGTGGCGCAAGAGCAGCCACAGCGGTGGCGGCAACGACTGCGTCGAGGTCGCCTTCGTCGCCGGCGGCGCCGCGGTGCGCGACTCGAAGGACCCCGAAGGGGGTGCGTTCCGCCTGCCCGCGTCGGGTTGGCAGGGGCTGCTGGCCGCGGTGCGGACCGGCGGCCCGGCGCGCGACTGAGCTATCAGGAACAAGGCGCCATTCGAAGACCCCTTACCCCCGCCGAGCTGGGCTCGACCGGGAGTAAGGGGTCTTTCGCGTCCAGAGCTGCGTGATCACCCGATGCCTGAGGCCTGCCCTCAGGACGAACCTGAGTGCTACCAAACCGGAGAACTCGGGAACAAGGGGAACACGATGCACAGCGATCTGCTGCTGGACGCGGTCCGGGCCGAAGCGGCCTACCGGGCCGAAGAACTGCGGAAGGCCGGGCGCAGCGCCTGGGCCGCCCGCGCCCGCGGCGCCGTCCGCCACGTGCGGGCCGCTCGGGCCGACGTCACCGTACCGGCGCAGGAGCGCCGGGAAGCCTCGCGGGAGACCGCGAGCGTCGGTGAGACCGCCCGGTAAGGGGCGGCGAGATGGTGTCGAAGGCGATAAGCGGTCGGAAACTGTCGGTGGGGTAGGCAACAATGCACCTTGTGCCCCGACTCGGCTCCGGAATCCCGCTCGTCGCCCGTACCCACGAGATGCGGCGGCTCCGCGCTGCCTTCGCCAGGGCTGAACGTGGCGAAGCCGGCGCGGTGCTGCTCTCGGGGGACGCCGGGGTCGGCAAGACCCGGCTGCTGACCGCACTCGGTGAGCACGTCGAGGCGTGCGGTGGGCTGGTGCTCACCGGCCGCTGCATCGACGTCCGCGAGGGTGGTCTTCCTTATCTTCCGTTCGCCGAGGCGCTGGCCCCGCTGGGGAGCGCCTCGGATCCGGCGGTCGCCGCCGCCGTGCGGGCGCGGCCCGCGCTCGGCCGGCTGCTGCCGCAGGGGCAGGGGTTCGAGGAGCCGCGCGCGGCCGAACACCCGCCGATGACCTCCCACGACCGGGAGACGATGGTCCGGCCGCGACCCGAGCAGGACCTCGGTCAGCTGCAGTTGTTCGACGCGGTACTGGGGGTGCTGACCGAGGTCGCCGAGTCGCGGCCGGTGGTGTTGCTGCTGGAGGACCTGCACTGGGCCGACGCCTCGACCCGGAACCTGCTCTCCTTCCTGCTCAGCCGGCTGCGGGCGCAGCGGCTGCTGGTCGTCGGGAGCTACCGCGAGGAAGACGTCCACCGGCGCCACCCGCTGCGCGGCCTGCTCTCGGAGCTGGTCCGGCTCGCCACGGTCGAGCGCGTCGACCTCCACCCCTTCGGCGCCGCCGACGCCCGCAAGTTCGTCGCGGCGCTGGCCGACCAGCCGATGCCGGCGGACGTCGTGGCCGACATCGTCGACCGGTCGCAGGGCAACCCGTTCTTCGCCGAGGAGCTGCTCGCCACCAAGACCGAGTGCAACGACCTGCCCGCCGGGCTCGCCGAGGTGCTGCTGTCCCGGCTCGAGCGCCTGTCGCCGGACGCCCGCCGGGTGGTCCGCGTGCTGTCGGTGGCCAACGAGCCGGTGATGCACGCCGCGCTCGCGGACGTCTCCGGGCTGGGCGAGCTCGAACTCGACGAAGCACTGCGCGAGGCCGTCCAGCACCACGTGCTCGTGGTGCTCTCGGACGGCTCCTACACGTTCCGGCACGCGTTGCTGCAGGAAGCGGTGTACGGCGACCTGCTGCCCGGGGAGCGGTCGCGCACGCACGCGGCGTACGCGGCCCGGATCAAGGCGCGGCCGCAGGGCCGCGGGCACGACGCGAAGCTGGCCTACCACTCGATGCAGAGCAGCGACCTGGTCACCGCGCTGCCGGCGTTCCTGCGCGCGATGGACGAAGCCGAGAAGCTCGGCGCGCCCGGTTCGGCGCTCGGGCACGTCGAGCAGGCACTGTCCATTTGGGACGCCGTCGCGCCGGCGGACCGGCCCGAGGGCTTCGACGAGCTGCGGCTGCTGCACGAGGCGTCCTACTTCGCGGGCACGTCCGGCGAGCCCGAGCGCGCGGCGGCGTTCGCCCGGTCGGCCACGCAGGCGCTGACGCCGGAGACGTCGAGCGACCGCGCCGCGAAGACGTGGCGCCGGCTGGCCGAAGCGCTGCTCGCCCTCGAAGGCACGCTCGACGAGGCGACCGCGGCCATCGACCGGGCCTGGGACCTGGTGAAGGACACCGAACCGAGCGGCACCCGTGCCTGGGTGCTGGCGAGCCGGGCCGGGTTCCTGCGGCTGATCGACCAGCCGGAGGCGGCGCTGGAAAGCGCGCGCACGGCGGTTTCCGACGCGCAGGCCGTCGGCGCGGCGAACGCGGAGGCGTCGGCGCTGGTCACCCTGGGCACGCTGGCCGACTCCGCGGGGCACCCGGCCGAGGCGCGCGACTGGCTGCGCAAGGCCCAGCGGAAGGCGCGCGAGGCCGGCGGGCCGAACACCGAGATCCGCGCGACGTACTTCCTGGCGCTGAGCCACGACGACGAGGGCGAGTTCGCCGAGGCGCTGGAGCACGTGACGAGCGGCGTCGCCCGCGCCGAGGAGACCGGGCTGAGCTGGAGCTCGTTCGGGATCGAGCTGCGGGCGCGGCAGCTGATGCTGCGGTACCTGATCGGCGACTGGCCGGACGAGAGCGCCAGCCGCGCCGGGCGCGGGGTGTCGAGTGCGGTCGCCGCGCGGATCCTGGGCATCTGGTCGTTGTTCGTCGTCGCGCGCGGCCGGTTCGACGAAGCCGCGAAGCTGGTTTCCGGGCTGCGGCAGCACTGGACGGCGGACATGCAGATCCCGCTGTCCATCGGGGACGCCGGGATCCAGGCGGCGTACTGGCGGGGCGAGCACGCCGAAGCGGTGCGCCGCGCGGAAGACCTCGTCGGCTGGCTGGAGCGGATCGAACCCGGCCTGCTGGCCGGCATCCGGGTGGCCACGCTGGGCGTGTCCGCCGCGGCGGCGCTGGCCGCCGACGCCCGGGTCCACGGCGACCAGACCGCCGTCGGCGCCGCGGTGGCGGCGGGGGAGCGGCTGCTGGCCCACGGCCGGATGTGCTCGGTCGTCGGGCAGCCGCGGTCGGGGACGCTCGGGCCGGAGGGCCGGGCGTGGCTGGCGCGGCTGGAAGCCGCGGCGTCCTGCCTGTCCGGCCGGGGCGACGCGGCGAAGTGGGCGGCCGCGGCCGAGGCGTTCGGCTACGGCGCCGTGTACGAGCAGGCGATCTGCCGCTGGCACGAAGCCGAAGCACTGCTGGCCGCCGACGCTTCCGCGGCCACCGCGCTCGAGGCGGCGCACGCGGTCGCGGTCCGCCTGGGCGCGATCCCGCTGCGCGACGCCGTCCGCGACCTGGCGCACCGCGCGCGCGTCGAGCTCGACGGCGTCGAGCCGGCGGCCCCGGCCCGTACGGTGGCGGACCCGCTGACCGACCGTGAGCGAGACGTCCTGGAGCGCGTCGCGCTGGGCCGCACGAACCGCCAGGTCGGCGAAGAGCTGTACATCAGCGAAAAAACGGTGAGCGTCCACTTGTCCCGCGTGATGGCCAAACTGGGCGCGAGCCGCCGCGCGGAAGCAGTGGCCATCGCCTACGACCGAGGCCTCCTCACCGCCCCCACCGCGTGATCGAAGCCGTGACTCGTGTGATTGAGCCGGAACTCGCGTGATTGGAGCCGTCACGGCTCCAATCACGCGAGTTCCGGCCCGGATCACGCGAGTTACGGGTCAGCGAGGGAGGCGGCGGAGGGCTTTGAGGCCGAATGTCATGCCGCGGGACCACACCGAACCCGGGACTCGGCGGGGTGGGCGGAGGGCCAGGCCGCGCTGGAGGGCGATCGACTGGGACTCCGTGTACTTCAGGAGGCCTTCGGCGCCGTTGCGGCGGCCGACGCCCGAGTCTTTCATGCCGCCCATCGGGACGCCGACGCTGCCGAACGTCGCCGCGTAGCCCTCGTTGACGTTGACCGTCCCGGCCTTGAGGCGTGCCGCGACTTCCCAGCCCGCGTGGCCGTTGCGCGACCAGACGCTGGCGTTGAGCCCGAACGGCGTGTCGTTGGCGCGGTCGATCGCTTCGGTGACGTCGGTGTAGCCGTAGATCGAGACCACCGGCCCGAACGTCTCCTCCGCGAACGGCGTCATCTCGGGCGTGACGCCGGAAAGCACGGTCGGCTCGTAGAACAGCGGGCCGAGGTCGGGCCGCGCGCGGCCGCCGGTGAGCACCGACGCGCCCTTCGCGCGGGCGTCCTCGACGTGCGCGGACACCGTCGCGAGCTGGTCCCGCGACGTCAGCGAGCCCATCTGGGCCTGGTAGTCCAGCGCGCCGCCGAGCTTCACCGCGGCGGTGCGGGCGACGAACGCCCGGGTGAACTCCTCGCGGATGTCCTCGTGGACGTAGATCCGTTCGACCGACACGCACAGCTGGCCCGCCGACGAGAAGCACGCGGTCACCGCGCCGGTCGCGGCCTTCGCGATGTCGGCGTCGGGCAGCACGATCATCGGGTTCTTGCCGCCCAGCTCCAGCGAGTACGACGTCAGCCGCTTCGCCACCTGCCCGGCCAGCTCCTTGCCGGTCGGCGTGGAGCCGGTGAAGCAGAGGTAGTCGGACTCCTCGACCAGCGCATTGCCGATCTTCGAGCCGCGGCCCAGCACGATCTGCCAGGTCCCGGCCGGCAGCCCGGCCTCCTCGGCGAGCTCGTGCAGCCACAGCGCCGAAAGGGCGGTCTGGTTGTCGGGCTTCTGCACCACGGCGTTGCCGGCGGCCAGCGCCGGGAAGACGTCCATCGCGGTGAGCGCGAGGGGGTAGTTCCACGGCGAGATGATCCCGACGACGCCCTTGGGGTGCCGGATCTCGCCGGCGCGGGTCAGCCCGGGGATGACGCCGGCGACGCGGCGCGGGGCGAGGATCTTCGCGGCGTGTTTGCCGTAGTAGGCCGCGACCAGCGCGGTCGCGCTGACCTCGTCGAACGCGTCGAGCCGCGCTTTGCCGGCCTCGACCTGGACCAGGTCGAGCACCTCGTCCTGGCGGGCCAGCACGAGGTCGTGCAGGCGGGTGAGGACGCGGGCGCGCTCGGCGGGCGACCGTTCCGCCCAGGCGCGCTGGGCGGTGCGGGCGCTGCCGAACACCGCGCGGACGTCGGCGTCGGTGGCCTGGGGCAGGGTCGCGATCGGCTGCCCGGTGAAGGGCGCGTGCATCCGGATCGGCGCCGAGTCCGCGCCGCCGGCCACCCGGGCGACGAGCTCGGCCGCCCGCGCCGAGCCGGGCGCCCCGGCCACACCGCCGACAGTCGGCGGGAGGGGCGTGGCTTCGACCGCGTTCGCGGGGGTCGTGCTGGTCATGACGTCTCCGTTCCGCGGAGTCCGCGCAGGGGTTACCGACGAGTACACCATACCGTCGGTACGTCAGATGTCCAGCCTGATATGAATAAGTTTCACGTATTGGGTGGGTTCAGCGGCGGGAGCTGGTAGGTCGGCTCGGTCGGCTCCTGCTTCGGCGGCGGGTGGGCCTGGGTCGCGCCGCCGTACGGGTCTTCGAGCCGGGACGACAACGTGCCGGGCGCCGGCTCTTCCTCCGGCGCGGGCGCGTCACCGTAGGGCCGGCTCGCGAGCGGCTGCGGCTCGCCGGCCGGCTGGGGTTGGGGCTGCGCGGGAAACGGTTGTGACTGCGGCTGCGCGGGGAACGGCTGTGACTGCGGCGCGCGGTAAGCCGGCCCACCCCGTGGCGGCGTCGGGAACTGCGACCCGCCCGGGTACCCGCCCGGCGGGAACTGCTGCGGTGGCACCGGGTACGGCCGCGACTGCTGCTGGTAGGGCCCCGGCGGCCCGGCCGGCGCCGCGGTGGGCGCCCGCCGCCCGGACAGCACCGCGAACAGCAGGGCCAGCACGGCGACGGCCCCGCCGCCGAGCAGCAGCCAGAAGCCCAGGCCGGTCGCGTAGTGCGACTTGATCGTCCCGTCCTCGGACTCGTAGCTCAGCGTCGCCGAGACGTCCATGCCGAGCATCCACACCGCCGCGGCCGCCCCGGCCGCCCCGGCGACGAGTGCCGTCCGCGCACCCGAGCGCACTCCGGCGCCGGCCGAGCGACGCGCGCCGGCGAACGCCAGCCCGGCCCCGGCCAGCAGCACCACCGAGGCGGCGGCGAGCGGGATGCCGTACCGCGCGACGTGAGTCTTGTCGTAGAACGCGCGGGCTTCGGGCCCGGGATCGACGTCGAACGAGCGCGACCAGGCGCTGATCGTCTGCTTGCTCTCGGTCTTGCCGCTCACGACCTGCTCGAACGACGTCTGCGGCAGGAACGAGCCCGCCAGCACGAGCACCGCGGCGAGGACACCGAGGATCGCGGCGAGCAACCGGAACAACGCGCCCGGGTCCGCCGGCGGCCGCGCCGGGGGAGGGCCGTAGGGATTCTGGTACGGAGCGGCGGTCATCGGGGCTCCCCTCTTTCGGGGGATTGGACCACGAATCCGCCGGGCGGATAAGGGGTATTCCAGCCCTTGCGGGGGCCGCTGGTCAGCTTGGCGCAGCGGCTGCGTCCTGGTAGAGCAGGACCGCGATCCGCTTCCACTCCTCCAGCAGCTGCCGGCGCCGGTTCGGGTCACCGCCGAGCTCGGCGTCCAGCGCCAGCCCGCGGGTCAGGTTCACGGTGAGCCAGAACAGCATCTCGGCGCGTTCGGGCGGGAGCTCGCCCGCGACCTGGGTGACGTGCTCGAGCGTGGCCCGGCCGAGCGCGCGGTCGACCGGGCGGATGGCCGCGCGCAGCTCGGGGTCGGTGCGCGCGGCGACCCACAGCTCGGTGACGGCGGTCGAGAGCGTGCCGGAGTAGCCGGTCCACAGCAGGTCGATCGCCGCGGCGACGCCGGTGCCGCCGCTGGGCAGCTCGTCCAGCGACGCGGCGAGCTGGCGCCGCAGCTTCGTCGTCAGGTGCTCGACCGCGGCCGCCATCAGCTCGGCCTTCGCGGTGAAGTGGTGCTGCACCGCGCCCTTCGACACGCCGGCGCGGGCGCAGATCTCCTGCACCGAGGTGCGCGCGTAACCGAGGTCCACCAGGCAGTCGATGGTGGCGTCGAGCAACGCCGTGCGGGTCTGCTCGCGCCGCTGCGCCTGGGTCCGGTGCGCCGTCGACGTCACTTCGGCCTCCCTGCTTTACCTACAGGCCGGTACGGATGTACATTCCGAAGAGAACTTACATGCTGTTCGTCATGTTTTCCAGCAGGAGGGTCCCGTGCCGCTGCAACTCCCGAAGAGCTCCTGGAGCACGACCGAGCTCGAAGACCTCCGCGAGCTGTCGCGGTCGTTCCTGCAGAAGGAGGCCGTCCCGCACCAGGAACGCTGGGCCGCCGACAAGAAGGTCGACCGCGAGTTCTGGACCAAGGCCGGCGAGGTCGGCCTGCTCTGCCTGTCCATCCCCGAGGAGTACGGCGGAGGCGGCGGCACGTTCGCCCACGAAGCCGTGCTCTACGAGGAGCAGGCCCGCGCCGGCGACAGCGCGTGGGGCGTGACCGTCCACAACGGAATCGTCGCGCACTACCTGCTCGCCTACGCCTCGGAAGAGAAGAAGCGCGAGTGGCTGCCCAAGATGGCCAGCGGCGAGCTGGTCGGCGCGGTCGCGATGACCGAACCCGGCACCGGCTCGGACCTGCAGGGGATCAAGACCCGCGCGGTGCGCGACGGCGACCACTACGTGATCAACGGCGCGAAGACGTTCATCACCAACGGGTTCCACGCCGGCCTGGTCGTCGTCGCGGTGAAGACCGACCCGGACGCGGGCGCGCAGGGCGTCTCGCTGATCGTGGTCGAAACCGACACGCCGGGCTTCCGCCGCGGCCGCGTCCTCGACAAGGTCGGCCTCAAGGGCCAGGACACCGCCGAGCTGTTCTTCGACGACGTCCGCGTGCCGGCCGCCAACCTCCTCGGCGACGCCGAGGGCCAGGGCTTCTTCCAGCTGATGATGCAGCTGCCGCAGGAACGGCTGATCATCGCCGTCACCGCGGTGGCCGGCCTGGAGGCCGCGGTCGACCTCACGCTCGAGTACACCAAGGAGCGCACGGCGTTCGGCCGGCCGATCTTCAACTTCCAGAACACGAAGTTCACCCTCGCCGAGGCGGCCACCGAAGCGGCGGTGTCGCGCGCTTTCCTCGACCAGTGCATCGAACGCCACCTGCGCGGTGAACTGGACGTCCAGGGCGCGGCGATGGCGAAGCTGTGGACGACCGAGCGCGTCAACAAGGTCATCGACGACTGCGTGCAGCTCTTCGGCGGCTACGGCTACATGACCGAGTACCCGATCGCGCGCGCCTGGGCCGACGTCCGGATCTCCCGGATCTTCGGCGGCACCAGCGAGATCATGAAGGAAATCATCTCCCGCTCGCTCTGAAAGGACCTCGATCATGAAAGCCGGTCCGCTCAGCGGCCTGAAGGTGGTGGAGCTCGCCGGCCTCGCGCCCGGGCCGTTCGCCACGATGATCCTCTCCGACCTCGGCGCCGATGTCGTCCGCGTCGACCGCGCGACGCCGGGGCAGGACGTGCTCGGCATCCCGGACGACCCGCTCGCCCGGGGCCGCCGGTCGGTCGGCATCAACACCAAGACGCCCGAGGGCATCGAGCTGGTGCTGAAGCTGTGCGACACGGCCGACGTCCTCGTCGAGCCCTTCCGCCCGGGGGTCGCCGAACGGATCGGGCTCGGCCCCGACGTCGTGCACGCCCGCAACCCGCGGCTGGTCTACGGCCGGATGACGGGCTGGGGCCAGGACGGCCCGCTCGCGACGGCCGCCGGGCACGACATCAACTACATCGGGATCGCCGGCGCGCTCGAGCCGATCGGGCGCGCGGGCGAGCGGCCGGTGCCGCCGCTCAACCTCGTCGGCGACTTCGGCGGCGGCGGGCTGCTGCTGGCCATGGGCATCCTGGCCGCGTTGTACGAACGGAACACCTCCGGCCGCGGGCAGGTCGTCGACGCGTCGATGGTCGACGGCGCGGCCCTGCTCACCACGAGCCTGCACGGCATCAAGGCGGCCGGGCTGTGGTCCGAGGAGCGCGGCGAGAACATGCTGGACGGCGGCGCCCCGTTCTACGACACCTACGAGACCGCGGACGGCAAGTACGTCGCCGTCGGCGCGATCGAGATGCGGTTCTGGGGCGACCTGGTGAAGGTCCTCGAGCTCGACCCGGCGGAGCTGCCGCTGCACGTCGACAAGACGCAGTGGCCCCGGCTGCGCGAGATCGTGGCGGGCGCGATCGCCAAGCACACCCGCGACGACCTCGTCGCCCGCGCCGAAGGCACCGACGCCTGCCTGACGCCGGTGCTCTCGCCGTTCGAAGCCGCTTCGCACCCGCACAACGCGGCGCGCGGAACGTTCGTCGACATCGGCGGCACGGTCCAGCCGGCGCCGGCGCCGCGGTTCGACCGGACACCGCCGTCGACGCCGGAAGCACCGCGTGCCAAGGGATCCGACACCGAGGCCGTGCTCGCCGAACTGGGCGTCACGGACCTCGACGTCCTGCGGTCGGGTGGGGTGATCGCCTAGTTCTTGTCGAAGTCGGAGCGCACGACCGAGTAGACGACGCTGTCGCGCCACTCGCCGTCCCGGAAGGCGTAGCCGCGAAGGACTCCTTCGCGGGTGAAGCCGGCCTTCTCGAGCGAGCGCTGTTCGGCGCGGTTGTCGATCTCGGTCGTCGCTTCGACCCGGTGGAGCTGGGTGTGCGCGAAGAGGTATTCGACGAGCAGGCGCTGGGCCTCGGTGCCGTAACCGTGGCCGCGGGCTTCGGGCGCCAGGACGAGGCCCATGTTCCAGCAGAAGGACGTCGGCCCGGTGCGGCTGCGGTGCCAGGAGACCAGGCCGAGGACGCGCCCGCCGAGCGTCGGCACGAGCATGCCGGAGTCGGTGGTGAGCATGCCCGTCTCGTGCCACCGGCGGCGCAGGTAGCCGGGATCGTGCCACCCGAACCACTGGTGCTCCCCGGCCGCGACGGGATCGTTGGTCAGCTGGTCGAGCAGCTCGAGATCGTCCTCGGCCACGGGCCGGAGCACGACTCTGTCGACATCGTCGTCCATCGGGAGACCTTATCGGCCGCTTGACCGGAATCGAGCGGGATTCCACTCGGTCGAGGCATCACCCGTGATCCGGGAGCCGACACGCGTGATCAGAGGGTCGACACGCGTGATTGCAGGGTCGACACGACGCGGGCACCCCGCTTCGCCGTGTCGACCCCTCAATCACGCGTGTCGGCTTCCCCATCACGGGTGATGGCGTTCTGATCACGTGAATGTGCCGTGGCGGCCCTCGCCGCCGGTGAAGCGGGCCGCGCCGTCGGCCGCTTCCGCGGCCAGGACCCCGGTGGCCATCGCGGCGGCGAACTCGGCCGTCAGCGCGTCCTCTTCGGACTTGCCCCACTGGCCGAGCGCCGAGGATCGGTCGCCGCGCAGGCAGACCTGCGGGAACGCCGCGATCTGGCGGGCCAGCTCCTGCGCCGCCGCAACCGCTTCCCCGGCCGGGACCAGGCGGTTCGCGAGACCGAGGGAAAGCGCCTCCTCGGCGTCGACCGGACGGCCGGTCAGGATCAGGTCCATCGCCCGCGACTGGCCGATCAGCCGCGGCAGCCGCACCGTGCCGCCGTCGATCAGCGGGACGCCCCAGCGGCGGCAGAACACCCCGAACACCGCCGTCGCGTCCGCGACCCGCAGGTCGCACCACAGCGCCAGCTCGAGCCCGCCCGCGACGGCGTGGCCGTGCACCGCCGCGATCACCGGTTTGCCGAGCGTCATCCGGGTGGGCCCCATCGGGCCGTCCCCGTCCGGGTGAGTGCGGTTCATCCGGTCGGTGCCGATGGCCTTCAGGTCGGCGCCCGCGCAGAACGCGCCACCCGACCCGGTGAGCACCGCGACGGCCGCGTCGTCGTCCGCGTCGAACGCCCGGAACGCGTCGGCCAGCTCGGCCGCGGTCGGGCCGTCGACGGCGTTGCGGGCGTCCGGCCGGTCGAGGGTGATCGTCGTCACCGGGCCGTCCCGCTCGACCAGCACGTTCCGGGACATGGCGCTCCTAGGGGGTTGATCGGGGTGTCTTCCGGGCAATGCTTCCCTAGAGTATTGGCGTGGCCACTCCCAGGACGGGGACGGCGGACCGGGGAGGAAGCGCATGTCGAGCGGGATGAAGAAGGTGCTCATCGTGGGCGTGGTCGCCCTCGTGCTGTTCTTCCTGATCACCCAGCCCCACCAGTCGGCCGACTTCGTGCACCGCGTCCTCGGCTGGCTCAAGGACGGCGCCGAAGCCATCGTCACGTTCTTCCGGACGCTCTTCTCCTGACCCCGAAGACCCGCTCACCGGCACCGCATCGGGCGACGCCGGTGGTCACCGTGCGTGTTAGCGGACGGTAAATCACTGAGTGTCACGAATCTCGGATTTCGGACCCAACGCTCGACCATCCGGGTGGATTGCGGCTGAAAACGCGCAGGTCGGCGAATTCGTGGGGGCCGGGGTCTGGCGAAGGAGACCACCCCGGCCCTACGGTGCTCACATTGCGTGATCGGGTGGTTCGCCCTCCCCCTCGGAGACCCCCGGTACGCAGGCAGTTTCCACTCAGCAAGGTGCAGGTTGGCGCGTGCGGCGCCACCGCGTGGGACAGGTGTCAGGGCCTGTCCGTCGGGGACCTACAAGGAGGCAGGGATGACCGGAGATCCCGGAGTGGACGCGCTGATCCGGCAGTGGGCAGCCGAGCGCGAGCGGACTCCCGAAGAGCAGGAGGTCGACCGCATCGCTTCCGCGTGGCTGGCCGACGCTCCGGCGCAGGCCCCGGGCATCCCCGGCCAGCGTGCGCGGACCGGGCAGCAGCGGTTCGTCCCGGTCGAGTCGGCCGACCCCGGCTACCTCGACGCGATGCGCCGCCGGCTGCCGGACGTCCCCGAAGAGCTCCTCACCGCCGCCGCGGGCTGGTGGCAGATGGTCGGCGGCGTCGCCGAGGCCGAGGAGTGGTGGGACGCCGGGCTCAGCCCGCTCGACCAGCGGGCCCTCGACTACCGGGCGGCCGGGCTCGCGCCGTCCGACCTGAGCCGCCGGCTCGGGCCGATGACCGTCCTGCAGCACCTGCGCCGCGGCAGCGCCCCGGCCTGGTGCGTGGCGCGGCTCGCGCGGCAGCAGAAGTCCGCCTGACGAGACGCTTCGACACGGCCGGGTGAACCGGCGTGGTGTGACGATGTCGGCGGCCCGCGTAACGCTAACCTGCGCGGGCTCGTTGACAGTTCGTCGACACCACGTTGGAGGACCGGAGTTTCGTGCGCACCAGGACCGGAAAGACCGAGGACGACCCGATCGACGCCGAAGTCGACGAAGCCGCCCCCGCCGCACCGGCACCGGCGCCGCGCTCCGCGAGTTTCGCGGTGCTCACCCGGCTGGTCGTGGTCGTCGCCGTGCTGGCCGTGGCCGGCGGCGGCGTCTGGCTCGTGACGCGCGCGTCGACGCCCGAAGCGAGTCCCACGACGACCGAAATCCCCGCCTTGCAGGTCAAGGCCGCCGACGTCCGCCCGGGGTCGATCGCCCCGGCCGGTGGCGCGGTGGCCGGCGGGGCCGAGCAGCAGACGTCCCCCCAGCAGGCCCGCAGCACCGGCCCGGCGACGCTCTCGCAGTGGGCGAGCCAGGTCGCCGCGGTCACGAACGTGCCGGCGCGGGCCCTGCAGGCCTACGGCAACGCCGAGCTGGCGATGCGCGCGGACCAGCCGAAGTGCCAGATCTCGTGGGCCACGCTCGCGGGCATCGGCCGGATCGAGTCCAACCACGGCCAGTACGCCGGCGCGGTGCTCGGCGCGGACGGCCGCCCGTCGAAGCCGATCATCGGCGTCCCGCTGGACGGCTCGGCCGGCGTCCAGGCGATCGGCGACACCGACGGCGGCCGCTACGACGGTGACGCGGCCGTCGACCGCGCGGTGGGCCCGATGCAGTTCATCCCGAGCACGTGGCGCAAGTGGGCCTCGGACGGCAACGGTGACGGCCTCGGCGACCCCCAGCAGATCGACGACGCCGCCCTGGGCGCGGCCCGGTACCTGTGCGCCGGCGGCCGCGACATGGCGAGCCCGTCGGGCTGGTGGGCGGGAATCCTGTCGTACAACAACTCGACGGAGTACGCGCAGAAGGTGTTCGGCTTGGCTGACGGGTATGCGAAGGGTGCGCAGTCCGTCCGCAAACAGGGCTGAGAGCCGGGACACCCGCTGCTCGGTCGGCCGTCGTGGCTCAGCGGGCCAGTGCTAGCGTCGAGGCGTGCCAGCCTCCCCGTCACCGGCCGCGTCCCCCTGGGGGCGGCGGATCGCGATCGTCGCGACCTGCCTGGTGAGCCTGCTCGTCTGCTGCGGGCTCGCCTGGTGGCAGTGGGACCGCTTCACCTCGGCGAACGGCACCTTCCAGAACCTCGGCTACGTCCTGCAGTGGCCGCTGTTCGGGCTCTTCCCCGCGTTCATGTTCTACCGGATCCGCAAGCTCCGGCAGAAGGCCGAAGCCGACGGCACCGCGGACGAGAAGCCGAAGCCCGCCCCGGTCGCCGAGGTGCCCGCCCCTCGCCCGCGTCCCGACGCGCACGTCACGGACGAGGACGAGGAGCTGGCCGCGTACAACCGTTACCTGCGCGAGCTCAACGCCCGCGACCAGCAGGCCGCCGAGTAAGGATGACCCGATGACCACCAGCACCGAAGGCGCCGCGCAGACCGCGGTGCCGCTGTCCGGCCCCCTGGTCCGGTTCCGCACCGCCGCCTACGTCACCGGCGTCGGCCTGCTCGGCCTGTGCTTCGTGATGGTGCTGCGCTACGGCTTCGGCAACCCGACGCCGTCGGCGGTCTACTCGCCGATCCACGGCGTCCTCTACATGATCTACCTGGTGCTGACCATCGACCTGGCGATCAAGGCCCGCTGGTCGATCAAGGGCACCGTGCTCGTGCTGCTGGCCGGCTGCGTCCCGTTCGTCTCGTTCCTCGTCGAGCGCCGGGTGACGCACCGGGTCAAGGCCGGGCAGAAGCTGTAGCCCGGCGGAACGTCAGCGCCACCAGGACCGTGCCCGCCGCGAACACCGCGGCCGTGGCGAACGCGGCGGTCATCCCGTCGACCGTGAGCGCGGCGCCCGTCGCCGTCGACGAGCGGGTCACCGAGCCGAACACCGTGATCAGCACGCCCAGGCCCAGCGTGCTGCCGACCTGCTGCATCGTCTGCAGCACGCCGCCCGCCGCGCCCGCGTCCTCGGTCGGCACCGTGGCCATCACGATGACGTTGAGCGGCGCGAACGCCAGCCCGCCGCCCAGGCCCATCAGCAGCAGCGGCCCGAACAACGCCGGGAAGTACGCGCTGTCGGTGGTGAGCAACGCGAGCCAGCCGACACCGCCGAGCATCAGCAGGGTGCCGGTGACGGCCAGCGGCTTCGGGCCGTAGCGGGGCAGCAGCCGCGGCACGAGCCGGCTCGTCGTGAAGATCAGCGCCGCCATCGGCAGGAACGCGAACCCGGTGGCCAGCGCCGCGAAGTGCCGGATGTCCTGCATGAACTGCGTGAGGAAGAAGAACATCGACATCATCGCCATCGGGCCGAGGAAGAAGTTGACGTAGGCCGCGCTGCGGTCGCGGTCGGCGAACAGCCGCAGCGGGACCAGCGGCATCGCCGTGCGGGCTTCGATGGCGACGAACGCCGCCAGCAGCGCCAGGCCGCCGGCGAGTGAGCCGAGCGTGACCGGGTTGCCCCAGCCGTCGGACGCGGCGTGGGTGAAGGCGAACACGAGCGAGCCGACGCCGAAGGTGCCGGTGATCGCGCCGGGCAGGTCCAGGTGCGCGGGCCGACGCTCGGGTTCGGGCACGAACCGCGGCGCGAGCAGGATGATCGCCAGGCCGAACGGCACGTTGATGAACAACGCCGCCCGCCACGAGATCCACTCGGTGAGCAGGCCGCCGACGATCAGGCCGATGGCGAACCCGCCGCTGGACATGGCGGAGAACAGCGCCAGCGCCCGGATGCGGGCCTTGGCCTCAGTGAACGTCGTCGCGACCAGCGCCAGGGTGCTCGGGCCGGCCATCGCGGCGCCGACCCCCTGCAGGGCACGCGCGGCGATGAGCAGCGCGGCCGAGTCGGCGAGCCCGCCGGCCAGGGACGCGAGGGTGAACAGGGCGGTGCCCGCGACGAACACCCGCCGCCGGCCGAAGAGGTCGCCGGCCCGGCCGCCGAGCAGCAGCAGGCCGCCGAAGACCAGGCTGTAGGCGGTCATCACCCAGGACAGGCCGGTGGGGGAGAACCCGAGGTCGGCCTGGATGCGCGGAAGCGCGACGTTCATGACGGTCGCGTCCAGGATGAGCATGAGCTGGCAGGTGAGGATGATCGCCAGGACCAGCCCGCTGCGGCGCGCCGGGGCAGGCTCGACCGCACGATGGATCGTTTGCTGGGACAAGAGATACTCCCCCAAAGGAGCGCGAAGGTAAGTGGAGAGTTTCTCCACTTGGTACGACGCGATAATATGGAGAGCGTCTCCGGATGCGCAAGTGAATTCGGAGAATCTCTCCGGTTAAGTGGTGAGGAGGCCGGGATGCCGGGCGGGGACACGGAGCGGCCGATGCGGGCGGACGCGCGGCGCAACTACGAGCGCATCGTCGCGACGGCCAAGGAGCTGTTCGCCGAGCAGGGCGCCGACGTGCCGCTGGACGACATCGCGAAGCGGGCCGGCGTGGGAGCGGGCACGTTGTACCGCCACTTCCCGACGCGGGAGAAGCTGATCGAGACGGTCTACCGCAATGAGATCGAGGAGCTGGCCGACCGCGCGGCCGCGCTGAACGCCGAGCTGCCGCCGTGGGAGGCGCTCGAGGCGTGGCTGAACGAGCAGGTCCGGTGGGTCGTCGAGCGGCACAAGCTGGCCACGATCCTCAAGGAGTCGATCGACTCCGGGTCCGAGACGTTCCACTACTGCCAGACGCGGCTGCGGGAAGCGACCGGGATGCTGGTGGGCTCGGCGCAGGAGGCCGGGCTCGTGCGCGCGGACATCAGCGGCGTCGACGTGCTGCGGCTGGGGCACGGCGCGGGGATGGCGGTGCGCAACTGCAGCCCGGACGAGGGAAAGCTGGTGCTGAGCGTGATCCTGGACGGCCTGCGCGCGTGACGCAGGCCGTCCCCGTCTTTCAACGCTGGAGGGTCAGCTGCCGATCCCGGTGAGGGACCGGACCTCCATCTCGGCGTGCTTGTCGGCGTCCGCCTTCGGCTTGCCCACGAGGGTGCCGACGAACCCGCACAGGAACGAGAACGGGATCGAGACCAGGCCCGGGTTCTTCAGCGGGAACCAGGCGAAGTCGATGCTCTTGAAGATCGCGTCCGGGGCGCCCGAGACGACCGGCGAGAAGAGCACCAGCACCAGGCTGGCGATCAGCCCGCCGTAGATGCCCCACAGCGTGCCGGTGGTGTTGAACCGCTTCCAGAACAGCGAGTACAGCAACGTCGACAGGTTCGCCGAGGCGGCCACGGCGAAGGCCAGCGCCACCAGGAACGCGATGTTCTGCCCGTTCGCCAGCACGCCGCCGACGATGGCCAGCGCCCCGACCGCGATCGCGGTCAGGCGCGCCACCCGGACCTCGTCCGCCGGCTCCGCCTTGCCGCGCTTGAAGATGTTCGCGTAGACGTCGTGGGCGAAGGAGGCCGACGCGGTGATCGTCAGCCCGGCCACCACCGCGAGGATCGTCGCGAAGGCGACCGCGGCGATGATGCCCAGCAGCAGTGTGCCGCCCACGTGCAGGGCCAGCAGCGGCGCCGCCGAGTTTTCCCCGCCGGGCGCGGCCTTGATCTCGTCCGCGCCGACCAGCGCGGCCGCGCCGAAGCCGATCACCAGCGTGCACAGGTAGAACAGGAACATGCAGGCCGTCGCCCAGACGACGCTTCGCCGCGCCTCGCGGGAGTTCGGCACCGTGTAGAAGCGCATCAGCACGTGGGGCAGCGCCGCCGCGCCCAGCACCAGTGCGAGGGCGAGCGACACGAAGTCGAGCTTGGTGGTGCTGTTCTTGCCGTACGAGCCGCCCGGCTCGAGGAGCTTGTCGCCGAGCGGGCTGTTCTCCGCCGCCGAGGACAGCAGGTTCGAGAACGAGAAGCCGAACTTGCCGAACAGGAACACCGTGAGCAGCGCACCGCACAGCAGCAGGATGGTCGCCTTGATGATCTGCACCCACGTGGTGCCCTTCATCCCGCCGACCAGCACGTACAGCACCATGACCAGGCCGACGACGCCGATCACCAGCGCCTGGCCGAGCTTGGAGTGCACGTTCAGCAGCAGGGCCACCAGGCCGCCGGCGCCGGCCATCTGCGCCAGCATGTAGAAGAAGGAGATCACCAGCGTCGACGTCGCCGCCGCCGCGCGGACCGGGCGCTGCTTCATCCGGAAGCTCAGCACGTCGCCCATCGTGAAGCGGCCGGTGTTGCGCAGCAGCTCGGCGATCAGCAGCAGGTCGACCAGCCAGGCGACGAGGAAGCCGATCGAGTAGAGGAAGCCGTCGTAGCCGTGCATCGCGATGGCGCCGGCGATGCCGAGGAACGAGGCCGCCGACAGGAAGTCGCCCGAGAGCGCGATGCCGTTCTGGCGGCCGGTGAAGGCGCTGCCCGCGGCGTAGTAGTCCGACGTCGAGGAGTTCCGGGAGCTGGCCCGGTAGACGACGTACAGCGTGATCGCCACGAACAGGGCGAACACGACCGTGTTGACGAGGGGGTTGCTGGCGGGCGCCCCTTCGGCGGCGAGCGCGGTCATCGGCGGGTCCCTTCCGGCAGGCCCTCGCGGGCCCGCAGCTCGGCGACCCGCGGGTCGACCTGGTTGCGCGCGTAGCGCAGGTAGAGCCAGGTGACCAGCGCGGTGCTCGCGAACTGCCCGATGCCGAGCAGGATGCCGACGTTGACCTGGCCGAACACCTTCTGGCTCATGAAGTCGTGCGCGTAGGCGGCCAGCAGCACGTACGTCATGTACCAGGCGAAGAAGGCGAAGCTCATCGGGAAGACGAACGCCCGGAACCGCCGGCGCAGCGCGACGAACTCGCGGCTGGCCTGGATCGCGGCGTAGTCGGGGCCCGTGCGGGGGACGGGCCGGCGGGGCGGGCGGTGCTGGCCGGGCGGGGGTTCGGACGGGCGGTCCCCGGTGAACAGGGCCGGCATCTGGCCGGTCTCCTCCATGGGGTTGCCCGCCGCGGGGCGCGCGACGTCGTACATGGGTTTGCCTCCGGGCGGAAAGCCTGGCGTGGCGGCGGGCTCCGGCGCCTGCGGGCAGGGGACCGGGCCGCCCTTGCGGACTGCGAGGCGAACATCGTAACTAGGCCGTCCGGCGGAGTCGGCAGGCGGCCGGGCCGTCCGGGGTGCCGGAAGGCGCGGTATTCGTTTTCCTGTCGAAAGCGTCGAATGCGCGATCGCTACAAGATCACGGGCAGATCACCCGTAATGATGAGAAGAATTGTGACGCGACGTTGTCGCGTTCGGCGGCCGCTGCGGCGAACGGGGTAATCATGCTGGACGCGGGTGATCGTTCGTCACCCGGGGTAGTCGAAGTAGCCTTCCGTACCGCTGGCGAGGGTCCGCCAGGTGCGGGCGTGGCGGCGAAGATCCACTGGTCAGCGCCGGGTCCCGAAAGAAATCACCAGGTCGGGTCACGGCCGGACGCAACGCCACAACATCGGGCACACCTTGAGACTTGACCCACCCGATGGGGGTACGGAGTGTAGATCGACAGAGGGATAGGGTTGCGCTCGGTGGGCTAATCGGGTGACGGCCGGATGCTCGCGGGCG
Source organism: Amycolatopsis iheyensis (assembly GCF_024703995.1). GTDB lineage: Bacteria > Actinomycetota > Actinomycetes > Mycobacteriales > Pseudonocardiaceae > Amycolatopsis > Amycolatopsis iheyensis. The sequence goes on from NZ_JAMXQV010000013.1 coordinate 52,918, forward strand.
CCGCGTCCGGTAACCGGAATTCCCTCTTCGGGGGCGGCGAGGCAGAATGGCGTCGCCCCTTCTCGGCCGCGAAACCACTTTTCGCAGGTCAGCGACCGAACGGGGAACAGAATTGACCGGCAGGGCATCGGGGGTACGATTCTTTCGCCCAGCTGACCGCAGCGATCGATTGGCACCGATAAAGTTGATCTCGACGACCGTGCAGAACGCAACTTGCGCCGTGCACGTGCACAGTCCCTTGCATGGGACGACGGGACGGTGCCTGCCCGAGCAGGGGAGCGCGGCCGGCCGGGCGACCGGGGACGAGCGAGGGCGCCGGGTGCGCGCGGCGGTGCAGAACCGAACGGGGACGCACTGCCCGCCGCGAGCCGGGGCGCCGCGTCGTCGACGCGGATCCATGACGCCGGACAGGGAGTCGCACACGTGACCGTTGCAGGAGAAGGTCAGGTGCCCGTGGGGGAGCTGCTCGGCCGAGCGCCCCGGCGGTCCAAGGGGAAGGACGTGTGGCGCGCGCTGGTGCGCTGGCGCGACTGGAGTCTCCCCGTCAAGCTTTCGGCCGTCACCGTCGTGCCCATCGTGCTCGCCATGGTGCTGGGCATCGCGACGATCGCCGGCCAGGTCGGCCGCTCGGACGAGTACCAGCGGCTCGACCGGCTCGTCGCGCTCGGCGGCCAGACCCGCGCGCTCACCAGTGCCTTGCAACAGGAGCGCACGGTCACCGCGGCGATGCTCACCGAGGGCACCGTCGGCGGCACGCCCGAGCTGGCCGCGGCCCGCAAGGCGACCGACACCGCGGTCGGCCCGTTCACCGCGGCGCAGTCCCGCGCGTCCGACGCGGAGCCCGGTGTGGCCGGCGCCGCCGGCGCGGCGACCGCGCAGGTGAACAACCTCGGCTTCCTCCGCCGTCAGGTCGACGGCGGCCAGCTCGACCCGGCCCAGGCCGTCACCGCGTACTCCGGCATCACCGGTTCGCTGATCGGCCTCGACACCTCGGCCACCGCGGGCGCGGGTGACGGCACGCTCGGCGGCACCCCCGCCGGGCTGCACGAGCTGCTCGTCGCGGGCGAGCAGGTGTCGCTCAGCCAGGCGTTGGTCTCCTACGGCATCGCCCGCAGCGCGCTGTCGCCGAGTGAGCTGGCCACCCTGCGCGCCGCCGAGCTGCGGCTGGGCGACCGGCTCGTCGACTTCCGCTCCGCGGCGGGCGACACGCTCCAGCGCGACTTCGCCGCGATCGCCGAAGGCGCCCAGGCGCAGAGCCGGGCCCGGATGGTCGAGTCCGTGCTGAACGCGCAGGGAAACACGGTCGACGACGCGTTCCGCGCGCTGTCGGCGACCGACTGGAACACCGCGTCCACCGCGATGCGCACCCAGATCGGCCAGGTCGCCGACCGGCTCGGCGCGTCGGCGTCGGCCACCTCGACGCAGCTGGTCGACGAGGCCAGCAGCGGCGCGGGCCTGCTCGCGGTGCTGCTGTTCGCCGCCATGGTGCTCGCCGTCGCCGTCGTCTTCCTCATCACCCGCCAGCTGCTGCGCTCGCTGAAAGTGCTGCGGCGCAGCGCCCTCGACGTCGCCGAGACCGCGCTGCCGGAGGCGGTCCGCAACATCCAGGAGGGCCGCGCGCAGAGCACGGCCGTCGTGCCGGTGCCGGTGGGGACCGACGACGAGGTCGGCGAAGTGGCGCGGGCCTTCGACAAGGTGCACCACCAGGCGCTGCGGCTGGCGACCGAGCAGGCCGCGATGCGCACCGGCTACGGCAGCGTGTTCGTCAACCTCTCCCGGCGCAGCCAAAGCCTGGTGCAGCGGCAGCTGCAGCTGATCGAGCAGCTGGAGCGCGACGAAGAGGACGCCGACCAGCTGGCGACGCTGTTCCAGCTCGACCACCTCGCCACCCGGATGCGGCGCAACAACGAGAACCTGATGGTGCTCTCGGGCGCGGAGCCGGGCCGCCGGTCGGGGAAGCCGGTCGGCACCACCGACATGCTGCGGGCCGCGGTCTCGGAGATCGAGCAGTACCAGCGGGTCCAGGTCCAGCCGCCGCCCCCGGCGCGGATCGTCGGCTACGCCGCGAGCGACCTGATGCGCCTGGTCGCCGAGCTGCTGGACAACGCCACCGCGTTCTCCGCTCCGGAGACGTCGGTGACGGTGGCCTCGCGGCTGGGCGAGGACGGCTCGCTCGACATCGACATCCTCGACAAGGGCATCGGCATGAACGAGGCCGAGGTCGCCGAGGCGAACACCCGGCTGACCGAGGCCGGGTCGGTCGACCTGGCCACCTCGCGCCGGATGGGCCTGTTCGTCGTCGGCCGGCTGGCCAGCCGGCACCGGATCGGGGTGTCGCTGCACGGCGGCAAGGACATCGTCGGCGTCCGCGCCACCGTCGTCGTCCCGGCGGACCTGGTGATGCCGGTGACCGACGGGCCGGTGACCGGCCCGATCGGCGCGCCGCAGCAGCACCCGACGAGCCCCGCGGCGGGCAACCAGCTGCCTCGTCGCCAGGTCAACGGCACGTCCCGGCCGCGGCCGCTGGTGCCGCAGCAGCCGGCGATGGGGGAGGAGCGCTGGCCGTCGGCGAGCGACCTCGCCGGGTTGTCCAACGGGCACGGCCCCGCCGTCCGCCCGCCGTCGGACCTCGAGATCTCCGGGACGGCCCTGTTCGCGCCGCTGCCGAAGGACGAAGACGTCCCGCCGCCGCGCCCGACGCTCCCGCCCGTGCCCGCGGTGCTGCCGGTGCCGGACCCGCCCCGGTCCGGCGACCTGCCGGCGGGCAAGGACCTGTTCTCCGCCAACGAGACGACGCTCAGCGACTGGTGGCGCCAGGCGACCGCCCAGCCGGAACCGGCCGCGGCGCCCACCCCGGAGCCGGCTCCGGCGGCGGACCGCTCGGAGACGACGCCGATCTTCGACGAGATGCTCTCGGCGTGGTTCCGCGAGGACAAGCCGGCCGCCGCTTCCTCCGCGGCGGCTGCCCCGGCCGCCGAGCCGGCCGCCGCGGAAGAAGCGGCGCCGGGCGAGGCCCGCAGCTGGGACTTCGCGAGCGACGAGAACTTCCGCACGGTCCAGGCGGTCACGAAGGTCGAGCCGACGGCGTTCACCGAAAAGGGACTGCCCCGCCGCCGTCGCGGCGAGCAGCTCATGCCGGGCAGCGCCACCCCGACCCCGCCGGCCCCGGCAACCCCGGCCCCGCCGAAGCCGGACCTCCCGGTCCGCGACCCGGCGGACGTCCGCGGCCGCCTGAGCAGCTTCCAGCAGGGCGTGACCCGCGGCCGCCAGCAGGCCCGCCAGGCGGCGGCGCAGCAGGCCGGCCAGTCGCCGCAGCCCGAGGGCCTGCCGAAGCGGGGGCAGCAGCCGCCGGCCGGACCGCAGGCGGAGGGGACACGGCAGCAGGGTCCCGCGGCGAATGGTGTGTTGCCGCAGGGTGCCGAGGCTGGTGGGCAGGCGGAGGGTCTGCCGCAGCGTGGGCAGGGTGCCGAGGGTGGTGCGCAGCCGGAAGGTCTGCCGCAGCGTGGACAGCAGTTGCCTGCGGCGAGCGGTGTGCTTCCGCAGGGTGCCGAGGCTGGTGGGCGGCCGGAGGGTCTGCCGCAGCGTGGGCAGGGTGCCGAGGCTGGTGGGCGGCCGGAGGGTCTGCCGCAGCGCGGGCAGGGTGCCGAGGGCGGTGCGCAGCCGGAAGGTCTGCCGCAGCGCGGACCGCAGGTACCCGCGGCGAGCGGTGTGCTTCCGCAGGGCACCGAGGCCGGTGCGCAGCCGGATGCCCTCCCGCAGCGGGGACAGGCCGGCGCCCCTCCACTCCCGCAGCCGACTCCGCGTGGTCCCGCCGCACCGCCGAACGGGCTGCCCCAGCCAGGACAGCGGCCCGCGCCGGGCGCCCAGCCGGCCGAGGCCGAGACCACGCGGCCGTCGGTCTTCGACGAGACCGTGGCTCAGCCGCTGCCGTCGCGGTTCCAGGAGTCCGGGCAGCAGGCCGCGGGGCGGCCGGGTGCCCTGCCCTCCCGGCAGCCCGCGGCGCCGGCCGAGACACCCGAAGCCCCGGCTCCGCGCCGGGAAGAGGCCGCCGTCGAAGCCACCGCCGAGTGGAACTTCGGCACCGATGACGGCTGGCGGGCGGTGCAAGCGGTGTCCCAGTCGACACCCGCCACATTCACTTCGGCAGGATTGCCCCGGCGCCGTCGCGGGGAGCAGCTGCTCCCGGGCAGCGCCGGACCGCCCACCGGGGCCACGGCCCCCCGACCACAACGGGACGCACACGACGTGCGCGGCCGCCTGCGGAGCTTCCAGCAGGGCATCGAGCGCGGACGCCACCGCACCGCGCGGGCCGACAGCAACCACGAGACCATGGAGGGTGAATGACCTCGCCGAGTAGCGCACAGCCGCCGCAGAACCAGTTCGGCTGGCTGATCAACGACTTCGCGGAGCGGGTGCCCGGCGTGGCGCACGCCGTGGTCGTCTCGGCGGACGGGCTGCTGCTGAGCGCGTCGAACCGGCTCCCGCTGGACCGGGCCGACCAGCTCGCCGCCGTGGCCTCCGGCCTGGTCAGCCTCACCCAGGGCGCCGCCCGGTGCTTCGAGGCCGGCGCGGTCAACGAGACCGTCGTCGAGATGGAACTGGGGATCATGGTGCTGATGTCGATCAGCGACGGGTCCTGCCTGGCCGTGCTCGCTGCCCCGAACTGCGACATCGGCCAGGTCGCCTACGAGATGACGATGCTCGTCGATCGGGTCGGCCAGATCCTGACCCCGGAGCTGCGCGCTCAGCTCCAGGGCTCGGGTGGGTCGCTGATCGGCGAACCGGTGGGATGATGGCGCGATGAGCACGGGGTCCGGATCTTTCGGTGAACCACCGGAGGCGGCGTACAACGCCTCCGGCGCAGGGGACGACGGCACGTTCGCCGACGTCCTCAACGGGTTCACCCTGGATTCCGGCCGTGCCCGCCGGAAGCGCAAGAAGAACAAGGAGTCCCCGCCACCCCCGGCCGCCGGTGCGCACGCGGCCGCGGAACCGCCGGCGCCAGCGCCGTCGGCCGACCAAGGAGATCGAGTGACCTCTTTAGTCTCTCCACCCGGCAGTACCGACGGGGACGCCCCCAGACCAGGTGGTTTGTTCGACCCGGGCCCGCCCAGCGGCGAGTTCGTCATGCCCGCGGTGTTCGAACAGCCGCCCGCGCCGGAGGAGCTGACGGCCATCGTCCGGCCCTACGCGCTGACCGGCGGCCGCACGCGGGCGAACTACGCCCTGGAGCTGGAGACACTGATCTCCGCGAAGGACTACGCTGCCACCGGTGGCTTCCCCGAGGTGGCCGCGGAGCAGATCGAGTGCGTCTCGATCATGGAAGAGTGCCGGACCCCCCGTTCGGTCGCCGAGATCGTTTCGGCGCTGCGGGTGCCGCTGGGGGTGGCCCGGGTGCTGATCAGCGACGCGGCCGACGCGGGGCTGGTCACGGTGCACAAGACGATTACGGGCAATGACGGCGCCGAGGCACATCTGGTGTTGATGGAAAGGGTTTTGAGTGGACTCCGTCGGCTTTAAGGCACCGCGGGACACCGCGCCCCCGACCATGACATCCGCCAAGATCGTGGTGGCGGGCGGCTTCGGCGCGGGCAAGACCACGTTCGTCGGGTCGGTGTCGGAGATCGTGCCGCTCACCACCGAGGCGATGATGACCGACGCGAGCGTCGGCGTCGACAACCTCGACCACACGCCGGGCAAGGCGACGACCACGGTGGCGATGGACTTCGGCCGCGTCTCGCTCGACGCGGACCTGATCCTCTACCTGTTCGGCACGCCCGGGCAGCAGCGGTTCTGGTTCATGTGGGACGACCTGGTCCGCGGCGCCATCGGCGCGGTCGTGCTGGCCGACACCCGCCGGCTCGCCGACTCGTTCGCGCCGATCGACTTCTTCGAAGACCGCGGTCTGCCGTACATCGTCGGCATCAACACGTTCGACGGCGTGTTGGAGCACGACATCAACGACGTGCGCGAGGCCCTGTCGATCGACCCGAACATCCCGATCGTCCGCTGCGACGCCCGGGACCGCGAGTCGACGAAGCAGACGCTGATCACGCTGGTCGAGTACGCGATGCGCCAGTGGATCGCGCTGCGGGCCGCCAAGTCCCGCTGACCCGCGAGGGCCCGGGGGAGCGCCCCGGGCCCGGCGAGTCACGCCCGGCGGTACCGCAGCAGCACGATCCGGCCGTCGAACACGCGCGATTCGACGAGTTCGAGGCCGAGCCGGGCCGTGCCCTCGGCGAACGGCCGTTTCGCGCCGCCCAGGACCACCGGGTGCACGAACACCTGGTACTCGTCGATCAGCCCTTCGGCGGTCAGCGCCGCGGCCAGCTCGCCGCCGCCCATCAGCAGCACGTTGCCGCCGGGTTCCGCCTTGAGCGCGGTGACGGCCTCGGTCAGGTCGCCGCCGACGACCCGCGTGTTCCAGTCCGCCTTCTCCAGCGTCCGCGAGAACACGATCTTCGGCGTCTGGTGCCAGACCGGCGCGAAGGCGATGTCGTGCGGGTCGTCCGCGGTGGTCAGGGCGTCCGGCCAGTAGGACGACATCATGTCCCAGACCTTCCGCCCGTAGGCGAACTCGCCGCTGTTCGCGGTCAGCTCGAGCGAGTGTTCCGACAGTTCCGGGCCCATGAAGGCCCAGTCGAACTCCCCGTTCGGGCCCTCGACGCAGCCGTCGAGCGACGTGTGGACCAAATAGACGATTTCGCGCATGGCAGTCTCCTCGTGCGGTGGTTTCGCGAGGAGGTCGGAGCCGCCCGCGCGGACCGGACACGGTCCACGGAAACTTTTCAGTATTCGTCGTGGCGGCGCCACCAGGCGCCCGGCGCGTCCTCGCCGCGGCTGTCCTCTTCCCACGCCTCCTGGCGGCCCAGCGGCGTGACGTCGAGGTAGCGGTGCGAGGCGAGGAACATCTCGCCGCCGCGCCCGGTGGTGAAGTACGTGCGGAACACGTCGTCGCCCTCGCGCAGGAACACGCTCACGCCGAAGCCCGCGCCGACGCCGCAGTCCTCGGTGAACGCGCTGCCGTGCGCGGACACCCACGGCACGTCCCAGCCCATCCGCGCCTTGTACCGCTCGATCTCGGCGAGCGTCGCGGGCGCGACGACCTCGAGCGTGACGTCGCGGGCGTGCAGGTGGGCCAGGTGCGGCAGGTTGTCGACGATCAGGGAGCAGCCCGGGCAGCCGGCCTCGTCGCCCGGGTGCAGCATGAAGTGGTAGACGATCAGCTGGCGGCGGCCGTCGAAGAGGTCGAGCAGGGTCACCGGCCCGTCGGCGCCCTCGAAGCGGTAGTCCGCGGCGAAGCGGACCATCGGCAGCCGGCGGCGTTCGGCGGCGAGGCGGTCGGCCGCCTTCATGTGCGCTTTCTCCTTGACCAGCAGCGCGTCGCGCGCGGCCTGCCACTCTTCGGCGGAGACGATCGCGGTCATCGGTTTTCCTCTCCTCGGGTGCGGACGTAGCGGGTCAGGTCGTCGAAGCAGGAGGCCCAGCCTTCGTCGTGGTTGTCGCGCTCGGCGACCTCCGGGAAGCCGGTCTGGACGAACGTCATCTCGGTCTTGCCGTCGAGGTCGGTGAACCCGATGCGCACCAGCGTCTCGAAGGCCGCGTCGTCCCAGGCGAAGGTGAACTCGAGCCGTTCGGGAGCGGCCAGCTCGCGGTAGACGCCGGACATCCAGTGCTCTTCGCCTTCGGCGGAGCGGATGCAGGCCCGCCAGCGGCCGCCTTCGCGGGTGTCGAGGGTGACGGCGCAGCCGGTGAAGCCGGCCGGGCCGAGCCAGCTCGCCAGCTGGTCCGGCTCGGTCCAGGCGGCGAAGACGAGCTCACGCGGGGCGTCGAACACGCGGGTGATCGCCAGCTCAGGCATCGCCGGTCAGGCCCTTCAGGTGCTCCTCGAGGCGGTCGAACCCGCCGTCCCAGAACCGGCGGTAGGCGCCGACCCAGTCCGAGACGTCTTCGAGGGGTTTCGCCTCCAGCCGGCAGGGCCGCCACTGGCGGGTGCGGCCGCGGGTGATCAGCCCGGCCTGTTCGAGCACCTTCAGGTGCCGCGAAACCGCGGGCAGGCTCATCGGGAAGGGCTCGGCCAGCTCGTTCACCGTCGCTTCGCCGGCCGACAGCCGGGTGAGGATGGCGCGCCGGGTGGGGTCGGCGAGGGCGGCGAACGTGCGGCTCAGCTGGTCAGTCGTCATTTCAGCACCTTGTTAATTAACGGATGCGTTAAACATAGCGCCGAACAGGGCAGTGTCAAGTTCTCCTCGGTGGCCCTGAGATCCGCGTCACGGGTCCTCGGGTTTCCAATAGTAGGAAGTCAAAGTATTTTGGAGGGATGAGCAGCGAGCTGTACCGCCCCGTGCACCCCGTCCGGTTCGTCACGTCGTCGAGCCTCTTCGACGGCCACGACGCGTCGATCAACATCATGCGGCGGATTCTGCAGTCGCAGGGCGCGGAGGTCGTCCACCTCGGGCACAACCGGTCGGTCGACGAGGTCGCCACCGCGGCCATCGCCGAGGACGTCCAGGGGGTCGCCATCTCGGCCTACCAGGGTGGGCACGTCGAGTACTTCTCCTACCTGGTCGAGCTGCTGCGCGAGCGCGGCGCCGGGCACATCAAGGTCTTCGGCGGCGGGGGCGGGGTGATCGTGCGCGAGGAGATCGAGCTGCTGCACTCGCGCGGCGTCGCCCGCATCTTCTCGCCGGAGGACGGCTACGAGATGGGCCTGCCGGGCATGATCAACTCGATGATCAAGGCCTGCGACGTCGACCTCGCGGCCGAAGCCCCGGCGCTGGACAAGGTGCTCTCCGGCGACGTCGCCGCGCTCTCGCGCGTCGTCACCCAGCTGCAGGCGGAGAAGCTGCCCGCCGAGCTGCTCACCGGCATCACCGAAGCCGCGGGGAAGCGGGAGGTGCCGGTCCTGGGCATCACCGGCACCGGCGGCTCGGGCAAGTCGTCGCTCACCGACGAGCTGATCCGCCGCTTCCGCCTCGACCAGGAGGACAAGCTGCGGATCGCGGTGCTCGCCGTCGACCCGTCGCGGCGCAAGGGCGGCGGCGCGCTGCTCGGCGACCGCATCCGGATGAACTGCCTCGACGGCTCGCCGGTGTACTTCCGCTCGCTGGCCACGCGCACGACGTCCGGCGAGATCCCGGCCGGGCTCAGCGAAGCCATCCTGGCCTGCAAGGCCGCCGGGTACGACCTGGTGATCGTCGAGACGCCGGGCATCGGCCAGGGCGACGCCGGCATCGTCGACTTCGTCGACAACTCGCTGTACGTGATGACGCCGGAGTTCGGCGCCGCGTCGCAGCTGGAGAAGATCGACATGCTCGACTTCGCCGACGTCGTCGCGATCAACAAGTTCGAGCGCCGCGGCGCCGACGACGCCCGCCGCGACGTCGCGCGCCAGCTGGTGCGCAACCGCGAGGCGTTCGACTCCGGCCCCGACGACATGCCGGTGTACGGCACGAGCGCGGCGAAGTTCAACGACGACGGCGTCACCGCGCTGTACCAGCACCTGCGCGGCATGCTCGCCGAGCGCGGGCTGACCGTCTCGGCCGGCACGCTGCCCCGGATCGAGGGCAAGGTCTCGACCGACGCGTCGACGGTCATCCCGGGCACCCGGGCCCGCTACCTGGCCGACATCTCCGAAACCGTGCGGGGTTACCACGCGAAGACCGACGCGCAGGTCGCCGCGGTCCGCAAGCGCGAAGCACTGGCGCTGGCGCAGGGCGAACTGTCCAAGGTGGACGCCTCGACCGACGCGCTCGACGGGCTGCTCGCCGCGGCCGAGTCCGATGTGGACGGCGAGTCGACGAAGCTCCTCTCGCGCTTCCGCGAGCTGGCCGAGGAGTACCGCCAGGACGAGCTGGTCGTGAAGATCCGCGACAAGGAGCTGCGCACGCAGCTGTGGCGCGACACGTTGTCCGGCAACCGGATCCCGCGGGTCGCCCTGCCGCGGTACGCCGAGTCCGGCGAGCTGCTGTCGTTCCTGCGCCGCGAGAACCTGCCGGGCTACTTCCCGTACACCGCGGGTGTTTTCCCGTTCAAGCGCGAGGGCGAAGACCCGGCGCGCATGTTCGCCGGCGAGGGCGACGCGTTCCGCACCAACCGCCGGTTCAAGCTGCTCTCGGCCGACTCCGAGGCCAAGCGCCTCTCGACGGCGTTCGACTCGGTGACCCTCTACGGCCACGACCCCGACACGCGCCCGGACATCTACGGCAAGGTCGGCACGTCGGGTGTCTCGATCGCGTCGCTGGAGGACATGAAGGTCCTCTACGACGGCTTCGACCTGACCGCGCCGAACACGTCGGTGTCGATGACCATCAACGGCCCGGCGCCGACGATCCTGGCCTTCTTCCTCAACACCGCGATCGACCAGAAGCTTTCGGACTTCCGCGACGAGCACGGCCGCGAGCCGTCCGACGCCGAGGCCGCCGAGCTGCGCGAGTGGGCGCTTCGCAATGTCCGCGGCACGGTCCAGGCGGACATCCTCAAGGAGGACCAGGGGCAGAACACCTGCATCTTCTCCACGGAGTTCAGCCTGCGGATGATGGCCGACATCCAGGAGTGGTTCATCGAGCACGGCGTCCGCAACTTCTACTCGGTCTCGATTTCGGGTTACCACATCGCCGAGGCCGGGGCGAACCCGATCTCGCAGCTGGCCTTCACGCTGTCCAACGGGTTCACCTACGTCGAGTCGTACCTGGCGCGTGGCATGGACATCGACGACTTCGCGCCGAACCTGTCGTTCTTCTTCTCCAACGGCATGGACGCGGAGTACTCGGTGCTCGGCCGGGTGGCGCGGCGGATCTGGGCCGTGGCCATGCGCGAGCGCTACGGCGCGAACGAGCGGTCGCAGAAGCTCAAGTACCACGTGCAGACCTCGGGCCGGTCGCTGCACGCGCAGGAGATGAGCTTCAACGACATCCGCACCACGCTGCAGGCGCTGTGCGCGCTGTACGACAACGCGAACTCCCTGCACACCAACGCGTTCGACGAGGCGATCACGACGCCGTCGGAGTCGTCGGTGCGCCGCGCGATGGCCATCCAGATGATCATCAACAAGGAGTGGGGCCTGTCGAAGAACGAGAACCCGCTGCAGGGCTCGTTCGTCATCGACGAGCTGACCGACCTGGTCGAAGAGGCCGTGCTGCTGGAGTTCGACCGGATCAGCGAGCGCGGCGGCGTGCTCGGCGCGATGGAGACGGGTTACCAGCGCGGCAAGATCCAGGACGAGTCCATCCTGTACGAGCGCAAGAAGCACGACGGCTCGCTGCCGATCATCGGCGTCAACACCTTCCGCAACCCCCGTTCGGGCGAGGACGAGATCGAGGTCGAGCTCGCGCGGGCCACGGACGAGGAGAAGAAGTCGCAGCTGGACCGGCTGGCGGACTTCCAGCACCGCAACCACGAAGAGGCCCAGCAGGCGCTGAAGGCGTTGCGCGAAGCGGCCACCCGCGGCGGCAACTTGTTCGGCGTGCTGATGGACGCGGCGCGAGTCTGCTCGCTCGGCCAGATCACCGAGGCGTTCTTCGAGGTGGGGGGCCAGTACCGCCGCAACGTCTAACCGGTCACGGCCGGCCGAGGACTCGAGGATCAGGCCCAGAACGCGGCCACGAAGCGGGCGATGCCGGATTCATCCTGCGCCAGCTCCCGGGCCGCTTCGGCCACGGTCTCGGGCGTGAACTCCCGCGCGGCCGTGGTGGCGAAGCTCAGCAGCAGGTACGTGCTGACGAAGCGCGTGGCGACCCGGTCGGCGGCCGGCTGCGGGAGGTCCAGCTCGGCGCGCAGGTCCTTGGCGACGAGCTCGGCGGCGGCGCTCGGCGCCCCGGCGCCGGGCAGGGGAAGCTCGGCCGAGGCGAGCGCGTGCCGCAGCGCGATCTCCGGGACCGGCCGGCCGGCGGCGAGCTCGGCGCGGGTCCGCGCCGGGCTCAGCCCCGCCGTCCAGCCGGTCGCGAGCGGACCGGTCGCCAGCGCCGGCACGACCTCGACGAGCCAGTTGGGCACCAGGCCTTCCGGCAGCTCCGCCGCGCGGACCCGGTGGTCGAGCCGGGCGGCCTCGGCGAGCTGCTCGTCCTGCGCCGGTGAGCCGGTCTTGACGAGCAAGCCGGCCAAGCGCCGCACGGTGGCAGTGCTCGCCGAGGTCATCCGGGCAGCGTAGCCAGCTCAGCGGCGGACCGCCTTCAGCTGCCACACCGGGACGAGCACCCGGCCGTCCGCGTCGGTGCTCAGCCGCGCCAGCCCCTCGGGGTCCACGTCCAGCATCGTCCGGACGCTCTGCCGCAGCTCTTCGGGTGTCATCGACGTCGTGTAGACCGCCGGCTCCAGCGATTCGATCGTCCAGTCCTTGCCGATGGTCTCGCGCAGGTTGGCCTCGCTGATCAGGTACGGCGCCGGGAAGGCGTCCGGCACGTGCGGCGAGAACGCGAACAAGTGCAGCCGGGCGCCCGGCCGCGTCGCCCGGGTGAGCGCGGCGAGGTACTGGTGCCGCTGGTCCTCGTCGAGGCAGTGGTAGAGCGCGCTGTCGAGGACCGTGTCGAAGCGGTTCTCGTAGCCTTCGAGCTTCGTCGCGTCGGCGAGCGCGAAGGTGACCTCCGGCGTGCGGGCGCGGGCCTGCTCGAGGGCCGTCGGCGCGCCGTCCAGCCCGGTGACGCTCAGCCCCCGCGACGCGAGGAACGCCGAGTTGTCGCCGAGGCCGCAGCCGATGTCGAGCACCTCGCCGGTGAACTCGCCGGCGTCGGCCAGCGCGACGACGGCGGGCTGCGGCGCGCCGATGTCCCACGGCATCTTGCTGCCCATCGGGGTGGTGCCCTGGTAGAGCTCTTCGAAGTCGACGTCCGGTACGGTCATGACTACCCCCTTATTCAACGTATGATGAGATGACTCCATCGTGCACCGGTTGTCAACTTGGTGGTAGGTCTGAGGGTATGAAGTTCGGGATTTCGACGTTCGTGACCGACGAGGGCATCCGGCCGGACGTGCTGGGCGCGGCACTGGAGGAACGCGGGTTCGACTCGCTGTGGCTGGCCGAGCACTCGCACATCCCCGTGAGCCGGGAGAGCCCGTACCCGGGTGGGGGTGACCTGCCGGAGAAGTACAAGCGCACGCTCGACCCGTTCGTGGCGCTGACCGCCGCGGCCACCGCGACGTCGGAGCTGCTGCTGGGCACCGGGATCGCGCTGCTGATCCAGCGTGACCTGATCCACACGGCCAAGGAGGTCGCCTCGCTCGACGTGGTTTCCGAGGGGCGCGCGCTGTTCGGCGTCGGCGTCGGCTGGAACCGCGAGGAGATGCGCAACCACGGCACGGACCCGAAGACCCGCGGCGCGCTGATCGACGAGCAGCTGGGGGCGCTGAAGGAGATCTGGACGAAGGACGAGGCCGAGTTCCACGGCAAGCACGTCGACTTCGACCCGATCTACGCCTGGCCGAAGCCGGTGCGCAAGCCGCACCCGCCCATCTACATCGGCGGCGAGAGCGAAGCGGCCCTGAACCGCTTGGCCCGCTACGGCGACGGCTGGCTGCTTCGCGGCCACACGCACTTCGACGAGGCCAAGCGAGTCCGAGGCTGGCTCGCCGACCAGGGTCGTCCGGAAGTGGAGTTCGCGGTCTTCGGCGGCGACACCCGCGCGAAGATCATCGACGGCTTCCGCGAAGCGGGCGTCGAGCGGTACACGTTCCTGCTGGAGACGCTGCCGGAGGCGGAGACGCTCAAGGCGCTGGACGAGCTGGCCGAGGTGGCCGCCGCCCACCGGTGACGGGCCACGGCCCCAGCTCCGGGAGGTCGCCGGCGAGCCCAGCGCCGGTGGTCCGCCCGGAAAGCCAGGCCGCGAGAGCACGCACGGATCCGGTCACCTCGGTGCGGCCGGAGCCCCAGCGATGCTCGCCGGCTTGGATCGCCAGCCCGGCCGGCAGCCGGTCCTGCAGGAAGTCCACGGCGTGATGGCAGAAGTCGCCGGGCCAGTCGGTGACGCCGATGCCGACGTCGAGGTCGACGGCGTGGATCCAGACTTCGCGCCAGCGCGCGAAGACGGTGCTGGAGAGCTTGCCGTCGCGGTAGTCGACGTGCTGGTCCCAGTCCGTCACGCGGGCCCACGCGTCTTCGAGGCGGACGGAGTGCCGGAGCAGGTCTCGCCGGTGTGCTTCGGCGGTGCGGCCCGCGGTGGCCTCGATGATGGCGTCCCGGTCGTGCGTCTTCGGGTCGTAGAGCGGGATCAGCACGCCGCGCAGGGCGTTCTCGACCAGGTCGGCGAGCGCGCGTCCGGCGTCGGTGACGTGGGCGAGCACGTGCCCGCGCGTCCAGCCGGGCAGCGGGGACGCGGCGCGGACCTGCTCGTCGGTCAACGGCTCGAGCGCGCGGTGCAGCCGGCTGTGGGCCTCGGCGACCGCCGCTGCCGGGATCACTTGTCGAGCAGCAGGTGCACCGACAGCTCGAGGCGGTTGGCGACGTCGGCCGCCGAGGCGCGCCGCGTCACCCAGGCCACCAGGTTCGCCATCCAGACGTCCGCGACGACGTGGAAGATGTCGCGGTCGGCCTCGGTCGGCTCGGAGATGCCCATCGCCTGAGCGAACATGTTCTCCATCAGCCGGCCGACCTGCTCGACCTCGGCGGCCGCGGAGGTGTCGGCGAACATGAACGCGCGGACCATCGCCTCGGTCAGGTGCGGGTCGCGCTGCATGAGCCGGGTGTTGCGGCCGAGCACGAACATCAACCGCTCGGCCGGGGTCTCGCCGGGGATGGCCGAGCGTTCCAGCTTCTCCTGCGCGCGCTCGAACTCGCGCGCCAGCCCGGAGACCAGCAGGTGGATCTTCGACGGGAAGTACCGGTAGAGCGTGCCGAGGGCGACGTCGGCCTTCTCCGCGACCGCCCGCATCTGCACGGCGTCGTAGCCGCCCTTGGAGGCCAGGGCGAGGGTCGCGTCGATGATCCGGCGCCGCCGGTCGCGCTGGGCGGCCGAGCCGAGCTCGTCCGCGCCGATCGCGCTCAGGCCGTTACCGCGTGCCTTCGCCGGCGCTTTGGCTTTGCCGGGCATCGGCATTCCCCCGTCCTTCGGAACTTGTTCCAGTTCACGACGTAGAGTACCTGTCCTGGCGAAACGTTCAACCAGTGACCCACTGGCCGAAAAACTGTAACACGTTCTACACTCGCGAGTAGTGTCCCGTACCGCGAGGAGGCCCGATGCCGGTCGCGCTCACCGAGGAACAGGCCGCGCTGGCCGAGGCGATCCACGCCTGGTCCGCCGCGCACCACCCCCGCGAGGCGGTGCGCGCGGCGGAAACCGGTGGTCACGCGGGCCTTCCCGCGGGCTTCGCCGGGCTCGGGCTGTTCGGCGTCGCGCTGCCGCCCGCCCTCGGCGGCGCCGACGGCACGGTCGCCGACCTCGCCGCCGGGCTGGCCGCGGCCGCCGAAGAACTCGTTCCCGGTCCGGTGCTCGGCACCGCGCTCGGCGGCCTGCTGCTGGCCGAGGTCGCCGCGGCGAAGGAGCTGCTCCCGGCGCTCGCCGAGGGCGAGGCCACGATGGCGGTCCTGCTGGACGCGCCGTCGCTCGAGGACGGCGTCAGCGGGCCGGTGCCCGGCGCCGGCCCGGGTTCCTGGCTGCTCGTGCCGGTCGAGGGCGGGCACGTGCTGCTCGCGCCGGGCACGCCCGGGGTGCGCGTCGAGCCGCTGGCACCGTTCGACTTCTCGCGGCCGCTGGCGCGGATCCGGTTCTCGGGTGTGCGCGCCGACGACGTCCTCAGCCTGCCTTCGGTCCCCGAGGCGGCGGCGACGCTGGCCGCCGCGGAAGCCGCGGGCGTGGCGCGCCGCTGCCTGACCGTCGCCGTCGAGTACGCGAAGGTCCGCGAGCAGTTCGGCAAGCCGATCGGCGGGTTCCAGGCCGTCAAGCACCTGTGCGCGGAGATGCTCTGCCGCGCCGAGGCGGCCGAAGCGCTGGCCTGGGACGCGGCGTCCGGACGGCACCCCCTGTCGGTGGCGAGCGCGGCCGTCGTGGCCCTCGACGCCGCGGTGGCCAACGCCAAGGACTGCGTCCAGGTGCTCGGCGGGATCGGGTTCACCTGGGAGCACGACGCGCACCTCTACCTGCGCCGGGCCCTGGCGCTGCGGCAGTGGCTCGGCGGTACTTCGCCGTGGCGGCGGCAGGCGGCTTCGCTGGCCCTCGCCGGGACCGAGCCGACGCTGAGCGTCGACGTCGGCGAAGACCCCGCGCTGCGGGAGGAAGCCGCGCGGATCGCCGGGCTTTCCGGCGCCGCGCAGCGCGTCGCACTGGCCGACGCCGGACTGCTGACGCCGCACTGGCCGGCGCCGTTCGGGCGAGGCGCGGACGCGGCCGGGCAGCTGCGGATCGACGCCGCGCTGACGGCCGCCGGGGTCCGCCGGCCCGACCTGGTGATCGGCGCCTGGGCGGTGCCGACGATCCTCGAGCACGGCGACGACGAGCAGCGCCGGCGGTTCGCCCGGCCCACCCTGCGCGGTGAGATCACCTGGTGCCAGCTGTTCAGCGAGCCCGGGGCGGGCTCGGACCTGGCGGCGTTGCGGACCGCGGCCCGGCGCGTCGAGGGCGGCTGGCGGCTGAGCGGGCAGAAGGTGTGGACGTCGCTCGCGCGCGAAGCCGACTGGGCGATCTGCCTGGCCCGCACCGATCCCGCCGTCCCGAAGCACAAGGGCATCACGTACTTCCTGGTGGACATGCGCGCCGAGGGCATCACGACGCGGCCGCTGCGGGAGATCACCGGCGAGGCCGTGTTCAACGAGGTGTTCCTCGACGACGTGTTCGTGCCGGACGCGGACGTGGTCGGCGTTCCGGGCGGCGGCTGGCGGCTGGCGCGCACGACCCTGGCGAACGAGCGGGTCGCCATCGGGAGCGGTTCGGCGGTGGGGGAGAGCGTCCAGGCCTTGGTGTCCACTGTGGACGCTTCGGTGCTGGACGACGTCGCGCTCGACCGGCTCGGGTCACTGGTGGCGTTCGGGGTCGCGGGGTCCGTGCTGGACCTGCGGGCGGCGCTGCGCCGGCTGGAGGGGCAGGACCCGGGCGCGGAGTCGAGCGTGCGGAAGCTGCTGGGCGTGCGGCACCGGCAGGACGTCGCGGAGTACGCGGTGGAGCTGGCCGGCGCGGGCGCGCTGCTCGCGGACAACGCGGCCCAGCACGAGTTCCTGCTGACCCGCTGCCTGTCCATCGCAGGCGGCACAACCCAAGTCCTGCTTTCCCTCACCGCCGAACGCCTCCTCGGCCTCCCACGCGGCTGATGCCCCGCCAAACACACGTGATGCCTCCCCAATCACACGAGATGCCCTTCCAATCACGCGAGATGCCCGTCTGATCACACGAGTTCCGTCTCCAATCACGCGAGTTCCGGCTTCGATCACGCGAGTCCCGTCTCTGATCACGCGAGTCGCGGCCCGGAGCACGGGTGGGCCGGGTTCGCGGGCGGCGCGAAAGGACCGTTCGCGCCGCCGGGGCCGAAACTGTCGGTGGCGTGTTCTAGCGTTGCGGTCGTGGAGTTCAGCGCAGACACCCAGGCCACCTACCTCCCCGCGGATCCCCCGCGGGAGGGCGTGCTGGCCTTGTGGGGCGAAGACGTGGCCGGCGGGACCACGATCGAGCTCGTGCTGCCCCGGGGCGCGAAGTTCGCGCGCACGAAGGTGGACGCGGAGCTGGTCCCGCTCGAGCGCGCGCTGCCCCGGCTGCTCGCGGTGGGGGAGGCGGCGAGCCCGGCCGTGGCGGCGTGGTCGGCCGCCGTCAACGCGGGGGTGAACCTCGTCGCGCGGGGGCGGCTGCGGCCGGCCTCCTCGCCCGGCGGGGCTGCGGCCTGGCGGATCGGCCCGCTCGACGCCGCCGACGAAGAGCTGCTGCGCGGCCTGGCCGGCGCCTTGCCGCCGGAGGCATACGCGCTGCCGTTGACCGGGCTGAAACGCATCCGGCTGCACTCGCCGGATTCGCTCGTCCGGGCGCTCTGGGACGCGACGGCGGACCTGCTGGTCCGCAGCCCGGCGGCGCCGGTCGGCGCGGGTGATCCGGCGTTCGCGGCCCGCGAACCGGCGTTGCTCGGCCCGGACGGCGCGGCCTGGCTCGCGGAGCTGGAGGCCCGCGAGCCGCGCGGCGTGCAGGTGCTGCTGCGGGTCGAGGGCCGGGACGACGACACGTTCGCCGGGGTGCTGGCGGTGCGCAGCGTCGTGGAGCCGAGCCTGGTGGTGGAGGCGTCGACGCTGTGGGACGCGCCGGACGCGGTGCTGAACCGGCTCGGCGACCAGGTCGAGACCCAGCTGCTGCTCGGCCTGCGCCGGGGCGCGCGGGCGTGGGCGCCGCTGGAGCGGGTGCTGGCCCAGCCGTCGCCGGCGGAGCTGCCGCTGACCGACGACGACGTGGTCGGCCTCCTCACCGACGGCAGCCGCGAGCTCGGCGGCGCGGGCATCGAGGTGCTCTGGTCGAAGGGGCTGTTCGCGGGCGAGGTGAAGGCGAAGGCGAGCGCGACGCAGGCGCCGGCGAGTGTCACGGAGGCGGAGTTCGCGCTGCGGAGCCTGCTGGAGTTCCGCTGGCAGCTCAGCCTGGGCGGCGAGGAGCTGACGCCGGCCGAGGTCGCGGCGCTGGCCGAGGCGAAGCGGCCGCTGGTGAGGCTGCGCGGGCAGTGGGTCCGGGTGGATCCGCAGCTGCTGGCCCGGGTCCGCGGCCGCACCCGCAAGCTGGAGGCGGGCGAGGCTCTGGCCGCGGCGCTGACCGGTGAGCTGGAGCTGGACGGCGAACGCGTGGAGTTCGCGGCCCCGCCGGCGCTGGGCGGGCTGGCCGCGCGCATCCGGGACCGCGACGGCGCGGCGGTGCCCCCACCGCCGGGCCTGCGGGCGACGCTGCGGCCGTACCAGCAGGCGGGCCTGGCCTGGCTGGCGACGATGACGGGCCTGGGGCTGGGGGCTTGCCTCGCCGACGACATGGGCCTGGGCAAGACGATCCAGCTGATCGCGCTGCACCTGCACCGCCAGGCGGCGGCCCGAGCCGGTGCGGCTGTGGCGGACTTCGCGGAGTCGCCGGTCGGCGGCAACCTGCGGCTGGTGCCGGCAGAGGAATCGGCCACCGACCAGGCCGAGCCGACGAACCTCGCCGAGCCGATGGCCGCAGCCCGCGAACCGTCGTCGACCGCTGGGCCGACGCTGGTCATCTGCCCCACCTCCCTGCTCGGCAACTGGGAGCGCGAGTTCGCCCGCTTCGCGCCCCACATCCCCGTCCGGCGGTTCCACGGCGGCAGCCGGCACCTCGACGACCTCGCGCCCGACGAAGTCGTCCTGGCCACCTACGGCGTCCTCCGCCGCGATCGCGAGACCCTGTCCGAAGTGGACTGGGGACTCCTCGCCGCCGACGAGGCGCAGCACGTCAAGAACCCCCTGTCCGCCACCGCCAAGGAACTCCGGAAGATCCCCGCGCGGGCCAAGGTCGCGCTCACCGGCACCCCGGTCGAAAACCGGCTCACCGAGCTGTGGTCCATTGTGGACTGGACCACACCCGGTCTGCTCGGACCGCTCGACCGCTTCCGCCGCACCGTCGCGCGCCCGATCGAGCGCGACCGCGACAAGGCGGTCACCGAACGGCTCGCCGCCACCGTGCGGCCGTTCCTCCTGCGGCGGCGCAAGTCCGACCCGGACATCGCCCCTGAGCTGCCACCCAAGACCGAGACCGACCGGTTCGTCCCGCTCACCGCCGAGCAGACGACCCTCTACGAAGCGGTCGTGCGCGAGAACCTCGCCGAGATCCGCGAGAGCCACGGCATCAAGCGGCGCGGCCAGGTCCTGCAGCTGCTCACCGAGCTCAAGCAGATCTGCAACCACCCGGCGCAGTTCCTCAAGGAGCCGCACGGCGCGCTCACCGGCCGCTCCGGCAAGCTCGCCGCGTTCGAGGAGCTCCTCGACGTGATCCTCGACGAGGGCGAGAGCGTGCTCGTCTTCAGCCAGTACGTCCAGCTCTGCCGGCTCCTGGAACGCCGGCTCATCGACCGAGGCCTGCCCACCGAGCTGCTCTCCGGCGAGAGCTCGCCGGCGAAACGCCAGGACATGGTCGACCGGTTCCAGGCCGGCGAAATCCCCGTCTTCCTGCTGTCGCTGAAGGCGGGCGGCGTCGGGCTCAACCTGACCCGGGCCACCCACGTGATCCACTACGACCGCTGGTGGAACCCGGCGGTGGAGGACCAGGCCACCGACCGCGCGTACCGCATCGGCCAGGACCGGCCCGTCCAGGTGCACCGGCTGATCGCCGAGGGCACCCTCGAGGAGCGGATCGCGCAGGTGCTGGAGAAGAAGCGCGGGCTCGCCGAGTCGATCGTCGGCGCGGGGGAGGACTGGATCACCGAGCTCTCCGACGACGAGCTCGCCGACCTCGTCCGGCTCGGGAGCGGGTGATGCCGCCCCGCCGGAACTTCGGCGCCACGTGGTGGGGCCGAGCTTGGGTCGACGCGCTGGAGCAGCGGGCGAAGCTCGACCCGAACCGGCTGCCCCGCGGGCGGACGTACGCGCGCAAGGGCACCGTCAGCGAGCTGCACGTCGGCGGCGGGGAGGTCACCGCGCGGGTGCGCGGCAGCCGTCCGACGCCCTACAAGGTGACGATCGCCATGCGCACCTTCACCGAAGGCGAGTGGGACACGCTCCTCGGCGTGGTCGGCACCCGGCTCGGGCACGCGGCCGCGTTGCTCGACGGCGAACTGCCGGCCGCGCTCGCCGAGCAGGCCCGCGAGGCCGGCGCCGACCTGCTGCCCGGCCCGGGTGACCTGCGGCCGCGGTGTTCGTGCCCGGACTCGGCCAACCCGTGCAAGCACGTCGCGGCGGTGTACTACCTGGTCGCCGACGAGGTGGACCGCGACCCGTTCACGCTGTTCCTGCTGCGCGGCCGCCCGCGCGCGGACGTGCTGGCCGAGCTGCGCGCCCGCCGGTCCCCGACGCGGGGCGAACGCCCGAAGCTGCCGAAGCGCGGCGACGAGGGCCTCACCCCGCGCGCGGCCTTCGCACGCCGTCCGGGCGCGATCCCGGCGTTGCCCCCGCCACCGCGGACGGCCGGGCCCCCGGCAGTCCTGGACCTGGACCCGCCGCCGAGCACGGGCTGGACGGCGGCGGCCTTGTCCGGCCTGGCGGCCGACGCGGCATCGTTGGCCCGGGACCTGCTGGTCGGCGGCGTGACGGCGGTGGAGCTGACGTTCGAGGAAGACCTGTCCCGCCGCGCGGCGGGTCGGTCGGCCCTGGAGATCGCGGCCCTGGCGACGGCGGCCGGCGTCGCCCCGCGAGACCTGGTCCGCTGGGCGGAGGCCTGGCGCGAAGCCGGCCGCGGCGGCCTTGCCGCGCTGAAGGAAGCGTGGCAGCCGGGCCGGGGCCCGCTCGCCGAGGCCGAGGCGGTCCTGGCCGACGCGGGCCTCCCGGGCACGCCGAAAGCCTGGCGCAACCGCCTGACCCAAGGCGGGCTCCAGCTGCGCTACGGCCGCGACGCCCGCTGGTACCGCTTCATCCGCTCGGGCGCGGAGTGGCGCCTCGACGGCCCACCCTCGGCCAGCCCGGTGGACCTCGCCTACTGACCGGCCTTCCAGGCGTTGTACGTGTAGTCCAGGAACCGCGCCACCCCGCGCACCACGTGCGCGCTCCGCACGGACGTG
This sequence comes from Amycolatopsis iheyensis, assembly GCF_024703995.1. Lineage (GTDB taxonomy): Bacteria > Actinomycetota > Actinomycetes > Mycobacteriales > Pseudonocardiaceae > Amycolatopsis > Amycolatopsis iheyensis. Next base: position 74,521 of record NZ_JAMXQV010000013.1, read on the forward strand.
AACACGTCGAAAGCGTGCTGGGCCCCGGCCAGCTCGGCGTAAGCCACCGGCTGCCGCGACTTCTCCCGCAGCCGCCGGACGAACTCGCGGGCCTCGCGCACCGGCACCAGCGAGTCGGCCCGGCCGTGGATCACGAAGAACGGCGGCGCGTCCGAGGAAATCCGGTCCAGCGGGGACGCCGCGACGTAGTCGTCGAGGTGGTTGACCGGGTCGTGGTCCGGCGCGAACACCCGGCGCGCGATCAGGCTCTCCAGGCGGTACTGGCTCGCCCGGGAGCCCGACGTCGCCGCGAAGTCGTAGACGCCGTAGTGCGGCACGCACGCCTGGACGCTCGTGTCCACGTCCTCGAACTCCGGCTGCAGCGCCGGGTCGTTCTGCGACAGCGCCAGCAGCGCCGACAGGTGCCCGCCCGCCGAGCCGCCCGTCACCGCCACGAACCGCGGATCGCCGCCGTAGCCGGCGATCTCGGACCGGACCCACGCCAGCGCCTGCTTCGCGGCGATGATGTGCGCCGGCCAGTGGTGGGCCGGTGAGAGCGGGTAGTTGATCGCGACGCACACCCAGCCGCGGCGGGCCAGGTAGCGCATCAGCGGCCGGCCCTGCTCCTCCTTGTTGCCGATCATCCACGCGCCACCGTGCACCTGCAGCAGCACCGGGGCGCCCGAAACCGGCGTCGAAGGCCGGTAGACGTCGAGCAGGAACCGCTTGCCACCGGGGGCGTAGGCGATGTTGCGGTCGACCCGGACGTCCGGCGCGCCCATCCGGAACGGCAACGCCAGCTCGCCCCACGGCAGCCCCAGGTCGGAGCGGCCCAGGTCGGCCGCGTAGTCCTCGCCCAGCGCTTCGGTGAGCGCGTGCTCGATCTCCTCGCGGGCACCGTGGCCCGTGCGGATCAGCGCGCCCAGCCCGGCGGCCGACGCGGCGGCCATCGCGAGCCCCGCCTGCGTCGAACGGTCGCGCACGCCGTGGCGTGCCACGTGGGCCAGGGAGTCCACCGCCGTCAACGCCAGCAGCTGCGGCGCGAGCTCCCCGGTCAGCCAGCCGGCAAAGAACACCGGGATCGTGGTGGACCGGGCCCGCGAGGGGCGGAGCGCGTTCGCCGTGAGGCCGAGCTGGACCGCGCGACGGATCAGGAAGTTCGGCTGCACCACCGCGATGATACCGGCGAGTAGGTCGACGCGCCGCTCACCGGAAGTGGCTTACGCTGATCGCCATGCAGAGACTGAGCGGCCTCGACGCGAGCTTCCTCTACCTCGAGACGCCGGCCCAGGTCCTGCACGTCTGCGGGCTGCTCGTCCTCGACGGCTCGACCGTCCCCGGCGGCTACACCTTCGCGAAACTCGAGGAAAAGCTCGACGAACGAGTCCGGAAGATCCCGGCATTCCGCCGCAAACTCCACAATCCGCTCTGGAACGTCGGGCATCCCGTGTGGATCGAAGACGAGGACTTCGACCTCGACCACCACGTGCACCGCATCGGCGTGCCCGCGCCCGGCGACCGTGTCGAGCTGGCCGAGCTGTGCGCGCACATCGCCGGTCAGCAGCTCGACCGCGCGCACCCGCTGTGGCAGCTCTACGTCATCGAGGGCCTGGCCGACGGCCAGATCGCCGTGCTGCTCAAGATGCACCACGCGAGCGTCGACGGCGTGAGCGGCGCGAGCCTGATCACCTACCTCGCCGGGGTCGAGCCCGACGCCCCGGCGCCGGAGGTCGACGAGCCGGGCAACCTCGCGATGCCCTCGGCGCTGAACCTGCTCCGCACCGGCGTCGAGAGTGTCGCGAGACGGCCGATCGAGGTCGCGCGCCTGCTGCCCGACCTGCTGGGCCTGGTCCCGCGCTGGCTCGGGAAAGCCCTGCGGGGCAAGGGGATGCCGGTGCCGTTCACCGCGCCGAGGACGTCGTTGAACGGCACGATCACCGGCCACCGCAGCGTTGCCTTCGCCCAGCTCGACCTCGACGAGGTCAAGGCCGTGAAGAACGCCTTCGGGGTCACGGTGAACGACGTCGTGCTCGCGCTGGTCGCCGGCGCGCTGCGGACCTTCCTCGACGCGCGCGGCGACCTGCCGGACGACCCGCTGGTGGCGACCGTCCCGGTCTCGGTGCACGACCGGACCGAACGCGACCACGGCAGCAACAAGGTGTCGGCCTTCTTCGCGTCCTTGCCGACGCACCTGGCCGACCCGGCCGCCCGCGTGTTCTTCCTGGCCGAGGCCAACCGGCTCTCGAAGGACCACCACTACGACATCGACGCCGACATGCTGCAGGACTGGGCGCAGTTCTCCGCCGCGACGGCGTTCGGCCTCGCCGTGCGCGCGTACTCGGCGCTGCGGCTGGCCGAAAAGCACCCGGTGGTGCACAACCTGGTCGTCTCGAACGTCCCCGGCCCGCCGATGCCGCTGTACCTGCTCGGCGCGCGGATCACCGGGCTCTACCCGCTCGGGCCGGTCTTCCACGGCGCCGGGCTGAATGTCACGGTCCTGTCGAACGCCGGGAAGGTGCACGTCGGCCTGCTGGGGGCGAAGGAGCTGGTCAAGGACCTGTGGCCGCTCGCCGACGCGCTCCCGGAGGCGCTGTCCGAGCTGCTGAAGGCCGCGCCCGCCGCCTAGTGCACCGAGGCGACCGCCGCCAGGAACGCCGGCACCCATCGGTCGGCGGCGAGGACGCAGGCGGCGTGCCCGGCCGCCACCTCGTAGGTCGCCGCGCCGGGGATCCGGTGGGCGAGTGACCGCTGGTGCCCGGGCGCGATGAACCGGTCCCGGGTGGTCACCACGACCGCGGCAGGCAGGTGCAGGGAAGACAGCCAGCGCGTCGAGTCGAACCGGCCGATCTCGTCGACGGCGACGGCGATCTCCCACGGCGTGGTCGAGCGGAACTCGCGCAGTCCCCACCGGGCGTCCTCGACGCGGCGGCGTGGCTCGCCGGGCACGACCGGGAGCTTCACCCGCTCGCGCAGCTGCCGCAGCGTCCGGCCGAAGACGTCGAGCGCGACGCGCTGCCGCAGGCCGCGGCGGAAGTTGCTCGCGGTCGAACACAGCACCAGACCGGTAACACGTTCTGGTTCGGCGTGGGCGACGAGCTGGCCCACCATGCCGCCCATCGAGTAGCCGGCCAGGGCGAACCGGTCGAGGCCGAGCGCGTCCGCGACCGCCGTGACGTCTTCGGCGCAGTCGGCGAGCCGGAACTCCGGCGAGCGGATGCCGCGGCCGTGCCAGCGCTGGTCGAACACGACGACGCGGTGGTGGCGCGCCAGCCCTTCGAGGGCCGGATACCAGGTCAGCAAGCCCGTGCAGGCCACGGAGTGCAGGAGGACGAGCGCGGGCGCGTCGCGCGGGCCGACGTCGGTGACCACGGTCCGGCCGCGGCCGGGCAGCTCGAGTGGCACCGGGTCGGGCACGCCGGCGGTCGGCGGCACGGTGATCAACCGCCGCCGGCCGCCGGCCGGGTCGGTCACCGCCATCCACTCCTCCGCAGGGGGTTGCCGTGCTGCCCTCTTCCGGTTAAGACTAGAACAGGTTTCAGTATTGCGCCGATCCGGAGGACAGGCGTGGACTTCACCCTTGACGATACGCAGACCGAGATCGCCGCCCTCGCCGCGAAGGTCTTGGCCACCGACGACGACCCGTGGCGAGCTTTGGCGGCTTCGGGCCTGCTGGCTCTCGCGCTGCCCCCGGACCTGGAAGGCGACGGGCTGGGCATCGCGGAGATCGCGCAGGTCCTCACCGAGGTCGGCCGCGCCGCCGCGCCGGTGCCCGCCTACGCCGCCCTGGCGCTGGGGGTCCTGCCGGTCGAGACGCTCGGCACCCCCGCCCAGCGCGCGCAGCTCCTGCCGCCGGTGGCCGCGGGCGAGGCCGTGCTGACCGCGGCCCTGCACGAGCCGTCGGCGCCACTCACCGGCGAGCCGGCCGCGACCGCCCGCGCCGAGGGCGGTAAGTGGCTGCTCACCGGCGTGAAGACCGCCGTCCCGTACGCGAGCGAGGCCACCCGGATCCTGACCCCGGTGTCGACCCCGCACGGCACCGCCGTCTACCTCGTCGACCCGCGTGCCGACGGCGTCACGCTGGTGCCGACGCCGAACTCCGCGGGCACTCCGGAGTGCACGGTGCGGCTCGAGAACGTCGCCGTCGAGGAGGCCGACCTCCTGTTCGACCGGGGCGCCGTCGCGGCGCTGCACCGGTTCGCGCTCGCGGGCGCGCTGGCGGTCGGCGACGGGCTCCTGGCCGGCGCGCTGGCGTTGACGGTGAAGCACGTGGGCGAACGCACCCAGTTCGGCCGGCCGCTGGCGACGTTCCAGGCCGTCGCCGGGCAGATCGCCGACGTCTACGTCGCCGCGCGGACCGTCCACCTCGCCGTCACGTCGGCGATCTGGCGGCTGTCGGCCGGCCTCGACGCGGACGCCGAACTCGACATCGCCGCCTACTGGCTCGCCGCCCAGGCGCCGCGAGCGCTGGCGACCTGCCACCACCTGCACGGCGGCGTCGGTGTCGACGAAACCTACCCGCTGCACCGGTATTCGTCGGCGGTCAAGGACCTCGTCCGGGCCCTCGGCGGCGCCGGGCACCGGCTCGGCAAGCTCGGCGAAGGGATGCGGTGAGCGGATGCACGTCGAACTGACCGCGGCGCAGAAGGACCTGCGTGCCGAACTGCGCGCGTACTTCGCCGGGCTGATCAGCCCCGAGGAGCGCCGGGCGATGCTGCGTGAGCGGCACGGGCCGGTGTTCCGCGAGATCGTCGCCCGGATGGGCCGCGACGGCCGGCTCGGCGTCGGCTGGCCGGAGGAGTACGGCGGGCAGGGCTTCGGCGGGATCGAGCAGCACCTGTTCGTCGACGAGGCCGCGCGCGCCGACGTCCAGCTGCCGTCGGTGACGCTGCAGACGGTCGGGCCGACCCTGCAGCAGTTCGGCACCGACGAGCAGAAGGCGTTCTTCCTGCCCAAGATCCTGGCCGGCGAGATCCACTTCGCCATCGGCTACACCGAGCCGGAGGCGGGCACCGACCTCGCGGCGCTGCGGACCACGGCGGTGCGCGACGGCGACGAGTACGTCGTCAACGGCCAGAAGATCTTCACCACCGGCGGCCACGACGCCGACTACATCTGGCTCGCCGTGCGGACCGCGCCGGACGCGCCACGCCACAAGGGCATCTCGATCCTCATCATGGACACGAGCGACCCCGGTTATTCGTGGACGCCGATCATCACCTGCGACGGCGCCCACCACGTCAACGCGACGTACTATTCGGACGTTCGCGTGCCGGTGAACCGCTTGGTGGGCAAGGAGAACGAGGGCTGGCGGCTGATCACCACGCAGCTCAACCACGAGCGCGTGATGCTCGGCCCGGCCGGGCGGATCGGCGGCCTGCACGACCGCGTGCGGGCCTGGGCCGCCGCCCACGACCTGCTCGACCACGCCGACGTGCGGGCCGTGCTCGCCGAGACGCTGGCCGTGACGCGGGTCAACGAGCTGCTGAACTGGCAGGTCGCGGTGTCCTCGGCGAGCGCGCCGGTGGCCGTCGCCGACGCGTCGGCGACCAAGGTGTTCAGCTCCGAGGTCATCCAGCGGATCGGCCGGCTCCTCGAAGAGCTCGTCGCCCGCCACGGCGACCTCGCCGATCCGGACACCGCCGAGCTGGCCGAATGGCTGGACGTCGCCGCCAAGCGGAACATCGTGCTGACGTTCGGCGGCGGAGTCAGTGAAATCCAACGGGAGCTGATCGCTTCGATCGGCCTGGGCCTGCCGAGGGTGCCGCGATGACCATTGAGGAAACCGCCCGGGAGATCGCCGCACGCGGCGAGTGCGCGCCACGCCTGGCGCGCGACCCGGTGAACCAGGCGATGGTGAACAACTGGGTCGAAGCGATCGGGGACACCAACCCCGTCTACACCGACCCGGAGTTCGCCGCCCGGAGCGTCCACAAGGGACTCGTCGCGCCGCCCGCGATGGCGCAGGTGTGGACGATGGGCGGCCTGAACGTGCCGCGTGGCACCGACGACCCGCTCGGCCTGATGATGGAGCTGCTCGACGAGGCCGGGTTCACCTCCGTCGTCGCGACGAACTCCGAGCAGACCTACCACCGCTACCTGCGGCCCGGCGAGCAGGTCGAGGCGCGGACGGCCCTCGAAAGCGTGGTGGGGCCGAAGAAGACGGCACTCGGCGAAGGCTGGTTCGTCACCACGCGGATGACCTGGTACGTCGAGGACGAGCCCGTCGCGGAGATGATGTTCCGCGTCCTCAAGTTCCGCCCGCCCGCGCCGAAACCCCCGCCCGCGCCGGTGCTGCGCCCGGTGATCAGCCGCGACACGGAGTTCTTCTGGGACGGACTCCGCGAGGGGGAGCTGCGGATCCAGCGCTGGGGCGAGACCCTGCGGCACCCGCCCGGGCCGATGCCGCCCGACGGCGACCTGGACACGAAGCCGGACTACGTGGTGGCGAGCGGCCGCGGGACCGTCTTCTCCTACGTCGTGCACCACCACCCGCCCGTGCCGGGCAAGGAAATGCCGTTCGTCGTGGCGCTGGTGGAGCTGGAAGAAGGGGTCCGCGTGCTGGCCGAACTGCTCGACGCCGCACCCGAAGAGGTCCACATCGGACTGCCGGTGGTCGCGGCGTTCGTCCGCGTCGACGACGACCTGACGCTGCCCGCGTGGAAGGTGGCCCGATGACCGTCGCCGAGGGAACCGAACTGCCGCCACTGACGATCGAGGCGACACCGACGTTCGTGGTCAGCACCGCGCTCGCCACCCGCGACTTCCAGGACGTGCACCACGACCGCGACTCGGCGGTGGCGCGCGGGTCGAAGGACATCTTCCTCAACATCCTCACCGACACCGGCCTGGTGCAGCGGTTCGTGTCGGCGTGGGCCGGGCCCGAGGCGCTGATCCGGTCGATCAAGATCCGGCTCGGCGTGCCCTGCTACGCCTACGACACGCTGACGTTCACCGGCCGGGTCGTCTCCCGCGACGGCAACGACGTCGTCGTGTCGGTGTCCGGAGTGGACTCGCTCGGCGAGCACGTCGCCGGGACCGTGGAGGTGACGTTGCCGTGACGCTTTCGGGCCAGGCGGCCATCGCCGGGATCGGCGCGACGGAGTTCTCGAAGGACTCCGGACGCAGCGAACTGCGGCTGGCGGCCGAATGCATCTCCCACGCACTCGCCGACGCCGGGCTGAAACCGTCCGATGTGGACGGCCTGGTGTCGTTCACCATGGACGGCAACGCCGAGATCGCGGTCGCGCGGGAGCTGGGCATTCCGGAGCTGAAGTTCTTCAGCCGGATCCACTACGGCGGGGGCGCCGCGGCGGCGACCGTGCAGCAGGCCGCGATGGCCGTGGCGACCGGCGTCGCGGACGTCGTCGTCGCGTACCGGGCGTTCAACGAACGCTCCGGGATGCGGTTCGGTCAGGTGTCCGCGGCCGCGGCCGGGCAGGTCAACTCCTCCGGCGTCGACAACGCGTTCCACTACCCGATGGGCATCGCGACCCCGGCGGCGACGGTCGCCATGGTCGCGCAGCGCTACCTGCACGACTACGGCGCCACCAGCGAGGACTTCGGGCGGGTCGCGGTCATCGACCGCAAGCACGCGGCCACCAACCCGAACGCGTGGTTCCACGGGCGGCCGATCACCCTGGAAGAGCACCAGTCGTCGCGGTGGGTGGCCGAGCCCCTGCACCTGCTCGACTGCTGCCAGGAGAGCGACGGCGGCGTGGCGCTGGTCGTGACCAGCGTCGAGCGGGCACGTGACCTCGCGAAGCCGCCGGCGGTGATCGCGGCGGCGGCGCAGGGGAGCGGGCCGGACCAGTACGTGATGACCAGCTACTACCGCGACGATCTGGCCGCGTTGCCGGAGATGGGGGTCGTCGGGCGGCAGCTGTGGGCGCAGTCCGGGCTGGCGCCGTCCGATGTGGACGTCGCGGTGCTGTACGACCACTTCACGCCGTATGTCCTGATGCAGCTGGAAGAGCTGGGCTTCTGCGGCCGCGGCGAGGCGAAGGACTTCATCGCCGACGGCGCGCTGGAGCTCGACGGGGTGTTGCCGCTCAACCCGCACGGCGGCCAGCTCGGCGAGGCGTACATCCACGGGATGAACGGCATCGCGGAGGGTGTCCGGCAGCTGCGCGGCACGGCGGTCAACCAGGTCGCCGGCGCGACCCGGGTGCTGGTCACGGCCGGCACCGGGGTGCCGACGAGCGGGCTGGTCCTGACGGCTTCACCTCATTGACGGCTGGTGCGCGACCGGCGTGGGTGTCACGGTGGAGAGACCACCCACGACGGAGAGTGAGGCCGCCTCGCGATGCTGGTGCAGTGGGCGCTGACCGCGGTGTTCGCGGCGCTGGCGCTGCCGTGCGTGCTGCGGCTGGTCCGGCTCGACTACGCCCGGCTGGGGCCGCGGGTCCGCCACGGCGACCTGGCGGAGTTACTGCTGGTCGTCGCGATGGTGGCGATGCTCTCCCCGGTGGGCGGCCCGATCCCGGCGGCGGGCTGGCAGGCGGTGCTGGTGCTGACGGCGGGCTGGTTCGCGGTGGCCTGGTGGCGCGGCGGCGCGGGCTGCGCCCACCACGCGCTGTCGGCGGTGGCGATGCTCTACATGGTGACGGCGATGCCCCACGCCGGGATGAGTCACGAACCGTGGCTGACGATGTCGGAGGCCCGCCTGGCGTTGCCGCTGGTGGCGGTGGCCGTGGCGGCGTACTTCGTGCTGGACGCGGCGCGGGTGGGAGTGCTCGTGGTGCGGGGGCCGGCGGTGGCTGCCGGGACCGCGCCCGGGCAGGCTTCGCGGGCGGTGTGCCGCGCGGTGATGGGAGCCGGGATGGGGTACCTGCTGCTGGCGTCGGCTTTGTGACGGTTCAGCCGACGAGCCGGCGGACCTCGCCGGGTGCGCTTTCTTCGACGGCCGGCAGCGCCGCGGCCGGATGGGCCGCCGCCCACTGGGTCGCCGCCGCGATGTCGCTCTTCAACGCCGTGATCAGGTCCTCCGCCGACGCGTACGCCTCCTGGTCGCGCAGGTGGGAGCCGAGCCAGACCACCAGCGTCTCGTCGTACAGGTCGCCGGCGAAGTCCAGCAGGTGGGCCTCCAGCAGGCGGTAGCCGTCCGCACCGTAGTACGTCGGCCGGCGGCCGACCGAGATCGCCGCCGGGACGTGGGTGCCGTCGGCGCGGCGGACCCAGCCGGCCCACACCCCGTCGCCGACCGAGCCGGCCTGGTCGCGCAGGGCGATGTTCGCCGTCGGGAAGCCCAGCTCACGGCCCCGCTCGTCGCCGTGCTCCACCGCGCCGCGCACCACGAAGTATTCCGAAGTCACCCCACCACGTTAGCGGGCCACAGCCGGGGCCTTCTCACGAAGTGGGCACCAGCACGGTGTCCGTCAGCACCGGGGCGTCGTCGCGCTCGACGGCCGACGTCGTCACCAGCAACCGGTCGGCCTCGCGCCACACCCGGACGCGCAGCGTCTCGCCCGGGAACACCACCCCGGCGAACTTCGTCGCGAACGACGCCACCCGTGCCGGGTCGCCGGCCAGGAACTCGTCGACCAGCACCCGCGCCACGATCCCGTACGTGCACAGCCCGTGCAGGATCGGCCGGTCGAACCCGGCCGCGCGGGCGAAGGCCGGGTCCGCGTGCAGCGGGTTCCGGTCGCCGCACAGCCGGTACAGCAACGCCTGCTGGGGCAACGTCGGCACGGCCAGGACGGCGTCGGGCGAGCGGGTCGGCCACTCGATCCGGTCCGACGGCCCCCGCGAGCCCCCGAAACCGCCCTCACCGCGGGCGAAGATGCTCGACCGGGCCGTCCACAAAGGATCGCCGGCCGACGACGTGACCGTGACCTCCTGGACGACCACCGCCGCCTTGCCCTTGTCGAAGACGTCCGCGATCCGCGACCGCGCCACCGCCTTGCCCGACGTCGGAATCGGCCGGTGCAGGGTGATCTCCTGCTTGCCGTGCAGCACCTTCGCCAGGTCGATCTCGACGCCGGGGAACGACACCGCCGGCGGGTCGAACACACGCAGGTTGGCCGCGACCGTCGCGAACGTCGGCAACACCACGAGGTCCTGCTCGTAGGTGTAGCGCAGCTCGTCCGGGCCCGCGCCCAGCGCCAGGTGGTAGAGCAGCACGTCCGACGACGTCCAGGCGAAGTTCACCTCGCCGATCTCGGCGCCGATGGCGACCGCGGGATCGATGGGCACGCGGGGACTCCTATTCGTAGCTGATCGAGACGTCGTCGGTGACCGGCAGCGACTGGCAGGCCAGCACGATGCCGTCCGCGATGTCCTCGGCGTCCAGGACCTCGTTGTGCAGCATCTTCACCTCACCGGAGACGATCCGGCACGCGCACGCACTGCACTGTCCCTCGCGGCACGAGTACGGCGCGTCCAGGCCCGCGTCCAGCAGGTGGTCCAGCAGCTTGCGCTGCCGCGGCCAAGCCATCTCCCGCGTCTCGCCGTCGAGGGTCACGGTCAGCGACGCGGGCGCTTCGTCCGAAGGCTCCTCCTCGACGACCGTGGCTTCGAACGGGTTCCCGGTCAGCGACGTGAACTTCTCGACGTGCACCCGGTCCCGCGGCACCCCGAGCTGCCCGAGCGCCTCCCGCGCGGCCGCCATGAACGGCGCCGGCCCGCACAGGAACGCCTCGTGCGACGTGTACGCCGAAGCCAGCCCCCGCAACTGCGAGACGTCGGGGAGCCCTTGGACGCTCTCCAGCCAGTGCACGACGACCAGCCGGTCGCCGTACCGCTTCGCCAGCGAAGCCAGCTCGCCCGCGAAGATCACCGAACTCTCGTCGCGGTTCGCGTAGACGAGCACGACCCGGCCGGAGCCGGTTTCGAGGGCCGTCTTGAGGATCGCCATCACCGGCGTGATGCCGCTGCCGCCGGCGAACAACAGGAAGTCCTCGTCGACCGACGTCGGGCAGAACACCCCGGCCGGCGCCAGCACGTCGATCGCCATGCCCGGCTTCAGCGACGCGCAGACCCAGCTCGACCCGTACCCGCCGTCGGTGCGCTTGACCGTCACCTGCACGCGGTTCTCGTGCGGCGCGCTCGAGAGCGAGTAGCACCGCGCCACCGAACCGGTCTGCTCGCTGGGGATCCGCAAAGTCAGGAACTGGCCTGCCGTGTAGGAAAACGCGTCGGAATGCTCGGGCGGGATCTCGAAGACCACCGACCGCGCGTCCGGCGTCTCGACGACGACGTCGGCGACCGTCAGCGTGTAGACCCGCTCACCCATCGGCCACCGCCAGCTCGCCGTCGCGCACCGCGTCGCCGATGCTGTCCGCCAGCTTCGGGCACGTGTCGAGCAGCGCCGACGGGCCGTCCGCGTCCGCGAACACCGGGCAGCTGTCGGCGGGCCGGGACGTCCACTGGATGCTCGTGTGCTGGATGCTGTTCTTCTTCACCAGCACGCACGTCCCGCAGGCGCGGCACTCGTGCGGCCGCAGCCCGCCCGACAGGAACTCCGTCTGCTCGGCGGTCGTCACACTTCCGCCTCGGTCTTCTGGCGGGCCAGGTTCTCCGCCACCTCCGCCGCCCACGCCTCATTCGCCTTCGAAGTGTCCACTTCGAACTCGAAGCGGCGCGTCATGTCCTCGGTGACGTCCGCGGCGTCGACGTAGAACTGCTGGTACCAGCGGCGAAGCTGGTAGACCGGACCGTCCTCTTCGCACAGCAGCGGGTTGTCGATCTGCGTCTTGTGCTTCCAGATCTCGACGTCCTGCAGGAACCCGGCGCCGATGCCCTTGGCCAGCTTCGCCGCGATCTTGTCGGCGTGCTCGTCGGTCAGGCCGTGCTGCTTCTTGACCTTCATCCCGTACTGCAGCACGAACGACGTCGGTGTCACCGGGTAGTGGCAGTTGATGAGCACGCTCTCGATCTCGTAGCCCTGGAACGAGTTCACCAGCTTGTTGATCATGTAGGACGGGCCGAAGTACGACGCCTCCGACCGCAGCAGGTTGTCCTCGCCGCCGTAGTTGGACGCCATGCCCATGTCCGGGCGGCCCTTGGTGTTGAGGTACTGGGTGGCGATGTGGCCTTCGAAGACGTTCTTGAAGTACGTCGGGTACGCGTAGTGGATGTAGAAGAAGTGCGCCATGTCGACGACGTTGTCGATGATCTCGCGGCAGTTCGAGCCGTCAATGAAGATCGAGTCCCAGGTCCAGTTGCTCCACTCGGGACTGTCGGCGGCCTCGATCCGGGGGATGGCCAGCTCTTCCGGCGGCGGGTTGCCCTCCGGGTCGTGCCAGACCATCAGCTGGCCGTTCTGCTCCGACGCCGTCCACGACCGCGTCCGCGCACGCAGCGGAACCCGCTTGGCGTAGGGGATCGAGACGCACTTGCCCTTGCCGTTCCAGCGCCAGTCGTGGAACGGGCACGCGACTTCGTCACCCTTGACGCTGCCCTGGGTGAGATCGCCACCCATGTGCCGGCAGTAGCCGTCGAGGACGTTCAACGCTCCGTGCGAGTCGGCGAACACCACCAGCTTGGTGCCGAACGCCGTGACGGCGTGCGGCTTCCCGTCGCGGAAGTTCTCGGCCAGGCCGAGGCAGTGCCAGCCCCGCGCGAACCGGGTCGGCGGCTCACCGGCGTAGATCGTGCGTACGGACTCCTGCGTCATCGCTCGCCTCCCGTGGTCCCTTGATCTTCGTGCGCCAGCCGCGTCGCCGCAAGGTAGCCGAACACCATGGCCGGGCCGATGGTCGCGCCCGGCCCGGCGTACGTCCGGCCCATCACGGCCGCGCTGACGTTGCCCGCGGCGGACAGGCCCGGCACGACCGAGCCGTCCTCCCGCAGGACTCGCGCCTGCTCGTCGGTCCGCAGCCCGCCCTTGGTGCCGAGGTCGCCCGGCACGATCTTCACCGCGTAGTACGGCGCCTTGTCGAGCGGGCCGAGGCTGGGGTTGGGCTTGTTGCGCGGATCGCCGTAGTAGTGGTCGTACTTGCTGACCCCGCGCTGGAAGTCTTCGTCGACGCCGTTGCGGGCGAAGCCGTTGAAACGCGTCACCGTGGCCTCCAGGCCGTCCGCCGGAACGGCCATCTTCTCGGCCAAGCCGGCCAGGGTCGACGACTTCACCGCGATCCCGGCCTTGAACCAGCGGCCGGGCAGCGGTTGACGCGGGCCGACCCCGGTGAACATGTACCGGTCCTTGTAGCGCTGGTCGAACACCAGCCAGGTGGGGATGTGCTCGCCCGGGCCGTCCCCGGCGCCGTACATCGCGTGCACGGCCTCGACGTAGGGCGCCGACTCGTTGACGAACCGCTCGCCGCGCGTGTCGACCATGATGCTGCGTGGCCGCGACCGCTCGGCGAGGGCGAACCACGGCCCGCCGGTGAGCGGCAGCGACGGCCCCCACCAGGCGTCGTCCATCAGGTCGAGCGCGGCGCCGAGCTTGAGGCCGGCGGTGATGCCGTCGCCGGTGTTGGCGGCCGCGCCGACGGTCCAGTCGATGCCGATCGGGGCGCGCTGGTACTTCTCGCGCATCTCGAGGTTCTGCTCGAAGCCGCCGCTGGCGAGGATGACCCCGCGCCGGGCCCCGACGACGCCGTCCGCGGTGACGACGCCGGTGACGCGGTCGCCCTCGACCTGGAGATCGACCAGCGGCGTGTTCAGCCGGACGTCGACGCCGGCCCTGGTCAGGCCCACCCGCAGGCCGGCCGCAAGCGCTTGCCCCATGCTCAGCAGGCGCTGCCCGCGCACGCGACCGACGAGCCACTGGACACCCAGCGACAGCATCCGGACGACCCCGCGCGGGTGCCGGGCCAGGAGGCTCAGCCAGCGGTAGTCGGCCTGGGTGATCGGCACGCCGAGCGGGGGCGCGCTGTAGGGCGGTTCGAGGTGGGCCAGCTCGGCGCCGAGCAGCTTGCCGTCGAAGGCCATCGGCTCGACCGAGCGGCCGCCGGAGCGCCCGCCGGGGGCCTCGGGGTGGTAGTCGCTGTAGTCGCGGACCCAGCGGAACCGCAGCGGCGTGTGGTCGCAGACGAACTTCAGGACCTCGGGGCCGTGGTCGAGGAACGTGTCTCGCCGGACGGCCGGGACGACGTCGCCGACGATCGAGGCCAGGTACTCGTGCGCCCGCTCGGGTGGTTCGTCGATCCCGGCGGCGCGCAGCGCGTGGTTGCCCGGCAGCCAGACCCCGCCGCCGGAGCGGGCGGTCGAGCCGCCGAAGCAGGGCGCTTTTTCGAGGACGACGACGCTCAGGCCGTGGTGGGCCGCGGCCAGCGCGGCGGTCATCCCGGCGGCGCCACTGCCGACGACGACGACGTCGAACTGCTCCGTCATGCCACCTCACTTGTAACGTGTTCCACAAGAAGAGTATCCAGTTGAGAGCCGCTTTCGCTCACCATAGACGAGAACGTGTTTCAGTTCTAGGGTAGCGACCATGGACGAACTCGTCGCGGACGTGGTCATCGTGGGGTTCGGGGCGGCCGGCGCCTGCGCCGCCCTCGAAGCGGCCGACGCGGGCGCCGAAGTCATCATCGTCGAACGGTTCGCCGGTGGCGGCGCGAGCGCGGTCAGCGGGGGCGTGGTCTACGCGGGCGGGGGCACCGCCCAGCAGCTCGACGCCGGCGTCGACGACTCCGTCGACGCGATGTACGCCTACTTGAAGCTCGAAGCCGGGGACGTCGTCGCCGACGAAACGCTGCGCCGGTTCTGCGAGGGCAGCCGCGAGATGATCACCTGGCTGGAAGGCAACGGCGTGCCGTTCGAAGGCAGCCTCTGCCCGTACAAGACCTCGTACCCGAGCGACGCCCACTACCTCTACTACTCCGGCAGCGAGGCCGCCGGCGGGTTCCGCGACGCGGCGAAGCCCGCCCCGCGCGGTCACCGCGTCAAAGGGCCCGGGACCTCGGGGAAGATGCTGATGACGCGCCTCGCGAAGGCGGTGCGCGACCGGGGAATCCGGGTGCTGACCCAGACGCACGTCCGCGGCCTGGTCCAGGACGACGGCCGCGTCACCGGGCTCGTCGCCGACACGCTGCAGAACGCGCCCGCGGGAGTCAAAGCGCGGCATCGGCGGCTCGCCCGGTACGCCGCCAAACCCGGGATCTACCTGCCCTCGCTGCGCAAGTCGCTGCACCGGCGCGTCGAACGCTTCGAGCGCGCGCACGGCCGCGAGCTGCGGATCACCGCCCGGCGCGGGGTCGTGCTCGCCGCGGGTGGCTTCATCGCGAACCGCGAACTGGTGCGCGAACACGCACCGGCCTACCGCGGCGGGCTCGCGCTCGGCACGTCCGCGGACGACGGCTCGGGGATCCGGCTCGGCGTCGAGGCCGGCGGTGCGACCGGGGAAATGGGCCGGATCTCGGCCTGGCGGTTCGTCACGCCGCCCAGCGCGTTCCTCGGCGGGATCATCGTCGACGCCGGGGGCCGGCGGGTCATCGACGAGTCCCGGTACGGCGCCGCCGTCGGTGAGAAGCTGATCGAAGAGCACGAGAGCACGGGCTGGCTGCTCGTCGACGCGCCGATCGTCGCGGAGGCCCGGAGGGACGGCCGGAAACAAAGCCAGTGGTTCCAATGGCTCCAGCTGCGGTACCTGCTGCGTCGCGGCCGGGTCATCGGTGCGACGGTCGAAGAGGCCGCGCGCAAGGCCGGCGTCGACCCGCAGGGGCTCCGCGCGAGCGTCGAGGCGTACCACGGCGCGTCGGATCCGGCCGGCAAGCCCGAGGAGTTCCGGCGGCGGCTGGAGAACCCGCCGTTCTCGCTCATCGACATCTCGGTGCGGCCCAACCTCGGGTACCCGACGCCGATGCTGACCCTCGGCGGCCTGGTCGTCGACGAGGACACCGGCGCGGTCCGGAGCACGGCGGGGGCGCCGATACCCGGGCTGTACGCCGCCGGCCGCACCGCGGTGGGAATCTGTTCCAGGTCGTACGTGAGCGGGCTGTCCCTGGCCGACTGCGTGTTTTCCGGCCGCAGGGCGGGGATCAACAGTGCCCTGGCGCAGGGTGTTCTCGACAAAAACGAGAACGTGTTCTAGTCTTGGGGAGTAGCGAAACGAGAGAGGACTGCGCATGAGCGAGCAGGTGATCGCCGGGGTCCGGGACCTCCTGCCGGTCCTGCGGGAACGGACCCAGGACACCGAGGACGCGCGCCGCGTCCCCGAGGAGTCCGTCAAGGCCCTGCAGGAGACCGGGTTCTTCAAGATGCTGCAGCCGAAGTCGTACGGCGGCCTGGAAACGGACCCGGTGAGCTTCTACACCGCGGCCAAGCTGATCGCGAGCGCGTGCGGGTCCACCGGCTGGGTCGCCTCCATCCTCGGCGTCCACCCGTGGCACGTGGCGCTGTTCGACGCGCAGGCGCAGCAGGAGGTCTGGGGAGCCGACGAGGACGTGCGGATCTCCTCGTCGTACGCGCCGATGGGCAAGGCCGAAGTCGTCGAGGGCGGCTACCGGCTGTCCGGCCATTGGAGCTTCTCCTCCGGCTGTGACCACTGCACGTGGGCGCTGCTCGGGGGGCCCGCGTTCAAGGACGGCAAGCCGGTCGACTTCTGCACCTACCTGGTGCCCGCGGCGGACTACTCCATCGTGGACGTCTGGGACACCGTCGGCCTGCGCGGCACCGGCTCGAACGACGTCGTCGTCGAGGACGTCTTCGTGCCGCAGCACCGGGCGCTGAGCTTCATCGCGACGTCGAAGTGCAAGACGCCGGGCCAGGCCGTCAACCCCGGCCCGCTGTACCGGCTGCCCTACGGTTCGGTGCACCCGACGACGATCACCGCGCCGATCGTCGGGATGGCGCAGGGCGCCTACGACGCGCACGTCGAGCACCAGCGCAAGCGGGTGCGGGCCGCGTACGCCGGCGAACAGTCCAAAGAGGACCCGTTCGCCAAGGTGCGGATCGCCGAGGCGGCCAGCGAGATCGACGCCGCCTGGCTGCAGCTGACCCGCAACATCGACGAGCTTTACGAGCTGGCCAAGCGCGAGGAGCGGCTGCCGAGCGACCTGCGCCTGCGCGTCCGGCGCGACCAGGTGCGCGGCACCGAACGCGCGATCGCCGCGATCGACCGGCTCTTCGAGAACTCCGGCGGCCGCGCGATCCAGCGCGGCACGCCGATCCAGCGCTTCTGGCGCGACGCGCACGCGGGCCGCGTCCACGCGGCCAACGACGCCGAGCGCGCGTACGTCATGTTCGGCACCGGCGCGTTCGGCCAGACGGTCGAGAACGGGATGTACTGATGGCCCCGGAAGGGAAGTACGTCCAGGCGGGCGGGCTCCGGCTCCACTACCACGAAGCCGGCGTGGAACACGCCGAGACGGTGATCCTGCTGCACGGCGGCGGGCCCGGCGCGTCGGCGTGGAGCAACTTCGGGCGCAACCTGCCGGAGTTCGCCAAGCACTACCGCACGATCGCCGTCGACCAGCCCGGCTTCGGCCGCTCCGACAAGCCGACCGAGCACCCGCAGTACTTCCGGCACAGCGCGGACGCCGTTCTCGGGCTCATGGACGCTTTGGGGATCGACCGCGCCCACTTCGTCGGCAACTCGCTCGGTGGCGGCGCGGCGGTGCGGTTCGCCCTGAACCACGGCAAGCGCGCCGGCCGGCTGGTGCTGATGGGGCCGGGCGGGCTGAGCGTCAACCTCTTCGCGCCCGATCCCACCGAGGGCGTCAAGAACCTCGGCAAGTTCGGCGCCAAGCCTTCGCGGGAGCGGATGGAAGCGTTCCTGCGGATCATGGTCCACGACCAGGGGCTGATCACCGACGAGCTGATCGACGAGCGCTTCGCCGCGGCGAACACCCCGGAGTCGCTCGCCGCGATGCGGGCGATGGGGATGTCGTTCGCCCACCCCGAAACCTACGAAGAAGGCATGCTCTGGCGCGAAGCCCACCGGCTGCGCCAGCGCGTGCTCCTGATCTGGGGCCGCGAGGACCGCGTCAACCCCCTCGATGGCGCTTTGGTGGCCCTGAAGACGATTCCGCGCGCGCAGCTGCACGTCTTCGGCGGCTGCGGGCACTGGGCCCAGCTGGAGAAGTTCGACGAGTTCAACCGGCTGGCCCTCGACTTCCTCGGGAGTTCCTGATGGGCATCCGGTCACTGGGCTACCTCCGCATCGAAGCCACCGACATGGCCGCGTGGCGCGAGTACGGGCTCAAGGTGCTCGGCATGGTCGAAGGCAGCGGGACCGACCCGGACGCGCTCTACCTGCGCATGGACGACTTCCCGGCGCGCCTGGTCATCTCGCCCGGGTCCGCGGACCGGCTGGCCGTCACCGGCTGGGAGGCGGCCAATGCCGGCGAACTCGCCGAAATCCGGTCGCGTTTGGACAGTGCTTCGGTGCCGTACAAGGAGGGCACGCCCGACGAGCTGGCCGACCGCCGTGTCGACGAGCTGATCAGCTTCGACGACCCGTCGGGCAACACCCAGGAGGTGTTCCACGGCGTCGCGCTGCAGCACCGGCGCGTGGTGAGCCCGTACGGGCACAAGTTCGTCACCGGAGAGCAGGGCCTCGGTCACGTCGTTTTGTCTACAAAGGACGACGAGGCGTCGCTGCGGTTCTACCGTGACGTCCTCGGCTTCCGGCTGCGCGACTCGATGCGCCTGCCACCGCAGATGCTCGGCCGGCCCGCCGACGGCCCGCCCGCGTGGCTGCGGTTCTTCGGCTGCAACCCGCGCCACCACAGCCTGGCGTTCCTGCCGATGCCGACGCCGTCCGGGATCGTGCACCTGATGGTCGAGGTGGAGAACACCGACGACGTCGGGCTCTGCCTCGACCGCGCGATCCGCCGGAAGGTGCCGATGTCGGCCACGCTCGGCAGGCACGTCAACGACCTGATGCTGTCGTTCTACATGAAGACCCCCGGCGGCTTCGACGTCGAGTTCGGCTGCGAGGGCCGCCAGGTCGACGACGACAACTGGATCGCCCGCGAGAGCACCGCGGTTTCCCTGTGGGGCCACGACTTCTCGGTCGGCGCCCGGCCCCCGGGCGCATGACCGCGGTGGCGGTCGACCAGGCCGGCTTCCGCAGTGTGCTCGGGCACTTCTGCACGGGCGTCACGGTGGTCACCGGCCGCGACGGGGACACCCTGGCCGGGTTCGCGTGCCAGTCGTTCGCGGCGCTGTCGCTGGACCCGCCGCTGGTGCTGTTCTGCCCGGCGCGCACCTCGCGCACGTGGCCGGTGCTGGCGGCGGCGGGCCGGTTCGCCGTCAACGTCCTGGCCGAGGACCAGCAGGAGGTCAGCGCGGTGTTCGGCGCCCGCGGCGAGGACAAGTTCGCCCGGGTCGGCTGGACACCGGCGCCGTCCGGGGCCCCGCTGCTCGACGGTGCGCTGACGTGGATCGACTGCGCGCTGGAAGCCGTGCACGAGGCCGGTGACCACTACGTGGTGATCGGCCGGGTGACGGCGCTGGGTGCGCCTTCGGACGCGCGGCCACTGCTGTTCCACCGGGGGCGCTACGCGGTGACGGAGCCGGCGCGTGACGCGCTGGCGGCGTTGATGCCCTGGCCGCGTCCCGACGATTGGCTTTGAGTAACGGGCGGGGTGCCGCGGGCGACTTCCCGGGAGTCGTCGCCCGAGGAGGACTTCCGTGCTGCTGTCCGGTTTCCCGGCCGCCGAGGTGGAGTTCGACCGGACCGGCGCACTCGTCGGCGACCGCGGCGCGGCCGTGCGGGCGCTCGCGGCCGATCCGGCGGTCACCGACCTCGTCGTCCTGACCCACGGCTGGAACGACGACCACCTCGTCGCGCGGCTGCTCTATTCGGCGCTGGCCGGGTCGGTGCGTGCGGTTTCCGGCGACCGGCCGGGCCGCCGGCTCGCGTTCGCCTGCGTGCTGTGGCCGTCGCGCAAGCTCGCCGAGGGCGGTCTGGCCGAACGGCTGGACCTGCTGCGGGACCTCGTGCCCGAGCAGCGGCTGACCATCGACGCTGCCGCCGACCTCGTCCCGGCGCTGACCGCCCGCGCGACCGCGCGCACGGCGTTCGCCGCCGCGCTGCTCTCGGCCGCCGCCCGCGGCGCCGACGACCCCGAAGACGCGTCGACGCAGCTGTTCACCCTTCCCGGCGGCACGGTGATGGATCGCCTCGGCGTCGACGCGGCCGCGCACCTGCTCGACTTCCTCGCCTACTACGAGATGAAGGCCCGCGCGGGCCTCATCGGCGTGCACGGGCTCGCGCCGCTGCTGGCGACCTTGGCCGGGCCGAAGCTCCACCTCGTCGGCCACAGCTTCGGCGGCCGGCTCGTCACGGCCGCGGCGAACGCCTGCCCGGCCGGGTCGCTGGCCACGCTGACCCTGCTGCAGGCGGTGTTCTCTGACGACGGCTTCGCCGGATCGTTCCGCCGGGTCGTGGCCGAGGGGGTGGTGACCGGGCCGATCCTCGTCACCCACTCCGCGCACGACGTCGCCGTCGACGTCGCGTTCGCGATCGCGTCCCGGATCGCCGGGTCCGACGGCTTCGGCGCGATCGGCCGCTACGGCGCGCAGCGGACCGCCGAGGCGGTCGCGGCGGAGCTGTTGCCGGTGGGTGGGACTTACCGGTGGCGGGCGGGTGTCCCGCACAACCTGCTGGCCGACCGGTACGTCCACGGCCACACCGACGTCTGCGGGCGGCAAATTGCTCACGCGCTGTGGTCGGCGATCGCGGCGAGTTAGCGCGACCGGGTGGTTGTGCACGGTTTCACTAGTGGGCCGCATCCCATTCGCGAGAGAAAGTCGAGAGGTCGCGCGCACACTGTTATCGAGATGAAGTTTTTCTGGGAGGAGTGAGTCGCGCATGCGTGGGCCCAGCGGACGGATCGCCCGGTTCCGGCGCCGGTTGCACCCCGGCCGGAACCCGCTGACCAGGTTGGGCGACCGGGTCGAGGCGACCCTGCTGCTCCTGGTGTTCGCCGGCGCGCTGCTGGCGCTGCCGTTCGCCGCGGCGTTCGGCTCCGAGACCTACGCCTCGCAGACGGTCCGCGCCGAGCAGGAACGCACCACACGCCACCAGACGACGGCGGTTTCGCTGGCCGCTGCCCCCAACCAGACCTACAGCACCGACGGCGCCGGCGCCCCGGCCGACCAGACCACGGTCCAGGCCGCCTGGTTCGACGCACGCGGCGCCCGCCACACCGGCGACGTCCTCGCCGACGCGGGCAGCCCGGCCGGCACGCACGTCTCGATCTGGCTGGACCAGCGCGGCGAGCTGACGAACGAGCCGCTTTCGCCGTCGACCTCGGCGGCGGACGGCGTCTTCGCGGCGATCCTGCTGTGGGTGGCGATCACCGGCGCGTTGGCCGGGCTGTACGGCATCGGCCGGTTCGCGGTGGGCCGCCTCCACGCGTCGGCGTGGGACCGCGCCTGGGCCGAAGCCCGCCACGACAGCCGGTTCTGATCAGGACGGAAAACCGGCCGAACCGAGCAACGTTGCCACCCGATCGACCGATACGTCGAACGTGTACGAGAAGCTGAACGCAGCTGTCCGCGCTGGAGCACCGGCGTGATTCAGCGCTCCGTCAAGACCCGCGAGCCGCTGCCGGCGGCTCTGCACCTGATCCATCTCCTGATTACGCTGGTCACTTGCGGGATTTGGCTTCCGGGATGGATCACGGTCGCGATCATCGGCAAGCGGACGACGACCACCGTCACGCCCGTCTGGGGCGTTCCGGAGGAATTCCGCGTCAACGGCGGAATCTGGCGCTGGGACGGACAGCGGTGGACGGCCTGACGGACAATCGGGCCGAGGACACAGTGTGGCAACTCACCGCGACCGCGGGCTGATCATTTCCACCGGAAGTGCACGAAGACCCGGCCGAAGTTGTCCTTGTCCTTCTCGACCCGGTGGTAGAGCGCCTTGACGTCCTTGCGCTCGAGGAACCGCAGGACGTGCTTCTTCAGCTGACCGGAGCCCTTGCCGGGGATGATCTCGACGAGCGGCGCCTTCTTGGCGACCGCCTCGTCGATGATGGCCCGCAGCGCCCGGTCGATCTCCCCGCCGCGGTTGTAGATGTCGTGGAGGTCCAGCTTCAGCTTCACAGCGCCTGCCACCACCCGTCGACCGCCGGCGGCTCCGCGACGTCCATGCGCTCGCCCGGCCGGGGGATCGCCAGCGCCAGGTCCGCCGCCTTCGCCTCCCGCCAGACGCGGTCCGCCGGCTCGCCCCAGGGGTGCATCGCCAGCTGGAACGTCGCCCAGTGGACCGGGACCAGCAGCTTCGCCCGGACGTCGAGGCCCGCCGCGACGCCTTCCTCCGGTGTCATGTGGATGTCCGGCCACTGCGGGGCGTACGCGCCGATCTGGATGAGGGCGGCGTCGAACGGCCCGAGCTCGGCGCCAATTTTCGCGAAACCGTCGAAATACCCCGTGTCGCCGCTGTAGAACACCCGGTGCGCCGGGCCCAGCATCGCCCACGACGTCCACAGCGTGCTGTCGTTCGAGATGCCGCGGCCGGAGAAGTGCTGGGCCGGTGTCGCGACGAAGCGGACGCCCGCCACCGTCGCCTCTTCGTGCCAGTCGAGCTCGACGATCCGGTCGGCCGGCACGCGCCAGCGTTCCAGGTGCGCGCCGACGCCGAGCGGCACCAGGAATGGCGCCCGGGTCGAGGACACCAGCTCACGGATCGTGGCCAGGTCGAGGTGGTCGTAGTGGTCGTGGGAGATGACGACGGCGTCGATCCGGCCGAGGCCGCTCAGGGGCACCGGCGGCTCGTGCAGCCGCCGCGGGCCGGCGAACGCGGCGGGGGAGACCCGGTCGCTCCACACCGGGTCCAGCAGCACGCGGGCGCCGTCGAGCTCCACCAGCGTCGAGGCGTGGCCGTACCAGGTCAGGTGCAGGCCCTCGGCCGACTCGACCGGCGCCGACGTCACCAGCGGCACCGCGTGGGCGGGTTTGCGCAGCTCGCGGTGCTCGCCGAAGAACATCTCGCGGAAGATGGTCCGCATCGACGAAGCCGTCATCGGGACCCGGGGCGCGGTGTTGCGGAACACCTTCCCGTCGAACTGCGGCGACGAGCGGACCCGCTCGGCCCGCGCCCCGGCGGCCTTTGCGCCGAACGCCGCCGGGAAGTCCAGCAATGCCGCGATCGTCTTCCTCATGCCCCGAGTCTACGAACGGTTCCTGAGAGGCGCCCCAGCTTCATGCAGGTGGGTGAGCGCCTGCCGGTAGGACTCGACGAGGCTCGTCTGCCGGTAGGGGATGCCGAGCTCGGCGCAGTACGCCTGGACGATCGGCTGCGCCCGCCGCAGGTGCGGCGACGGCATGCTGGGGAACAGGTGGTGCTCGATCTGGTAGTTGAGGCCGCCGAGCGCGACGTCGGTGACGAGGCCGCCGCGGACGTTGCGCGAGGTCAGCACCTGCTTGCGGAGGAAGTCGAGCTCGGGGCGCCCGGTCAGCGTCGGCATGCCCTTGTGGTTGGGCGCGAAGATCGATCCCATGTAGACACCCCAGAGTCCTTGGTGGACGGCGAAGAACAGCAGCGCCATGCCGGGGGAGAGGACGGTGATCAGCGCGCTGAAGTAGAGCGCGTAGTGCACCGCGAGCAACGCGGCTTCGGTCCCGCGGCGCCGCAGCCCCGGCTTGCGGACGGCGCGGATGCCGGACCAGTGCAGGTTGAGGCCTTCGAGCGTCAGCAGCGGGAAGAAGAGGAAGGCCTGGTAGCGGCCGATGAACCGCGGGACGCCGCGGCTGGCGCGGGCCTGGTCCTTCGACCAGACGAGGATGTCGGGATCGACGTCGGGATCGAGCTCCTCGTGGTTCGGGTTGGCGTGGTGGCGGGTGTGCTTGTCCATCCACCAGCCGTAGCTCATCCCGACACCGAGGTTGCCGGCGATCAGCCCGGCGGTTTCGGTGGGCCGGCGCCGCCGGAACACCTGCTTGTGCGCGAGATCGTGGGAGAGCAGCGCGATCTGCCCGAACATGACGGCCTGGAACGCGGCGATGGCCAGCTGCCACCACGAGTTCCCGAGGAAGGCGAAGGCCACCCACCCGGCGGCGAACAGCCCGCCGACAACGGAGATCCGGGCGGTGTAGTAACCGGGCCGGCGCACCATCAGGCCGGCGGCGGAGATGCGGTGGCTCAGCCGGGCGAAGTCACTGCCGGTGCTGATTTCTGTGGAGGTCACGAGCCCGAGTCTTCGCGGTCGCGCGACCACCCGGAATCCTGCGCGCCTCCGGCACTTTCCGGGGGCCAGCCCTACCGCTCACCCTGGTATACAGCGCCCCAATGTGGCGTTCGGTGCGTCCAGCGCACCCAATGTGGCGTTCGGTGCGTTGGACGCAACCAACGCCACATTGGGGCGCTTGGGACTCAGCCGACGTACTCCGCGAGGTGCTGCCCCGTGAGGGTCTTCTTCCGCGCCTTCACCAGCTCCGCCGGCGTGCCCTCGAAGACGATCCGGCCGCCGTCGTGGCCGGCGCCGGGGCCCAGGTCGATCAGCCAGTCCGCGTGGGCCATCACCGCCTGGTGGTGCTCGATCACGATCACCGACTTGCCCGAGTCCACCAGCCGGTCCAGCAGGCCCAGCAGCTGCTCGACGTCGGCCAGGTGCAGGCCCGCCGTCGGCTCGTCGAGGACGTACACCCCGCCCTTCTCCGCCATGTGCGTCGCCAGCTTGATCCGCTGGCGCTCGCCACCCGACAACGTCGTGAGCGGCTGGCCCAGCGTCAGGTACCCGAGGCCGACGTCGGACAGGTGCGTCAGGATCTTGTGGGCCGCCGGCAGGGCGGCGTCGCCGGATGAGAAGAACTCGAGTGCCGAGGCCACCGACATCCCCAGCACCTCGCTGATGTCGCGGCCGCCGAAGGTGTACTCCAGCACCTCGGCGTTGAAGCGCTTGCCCTCGCACACCTCGCACGGTGTCGCCGTGCCCGCCATGATCCCGAGGTCGGTGTAGATGACACCCGCGCCGTTGCAGTTCGGGCACGCGCCCTCGGAGTTCGCGCTGAACAGCGCCGGCTTGACACCGTTGGCCTTGGCGAACGCCTTGCGGATCGGCTCCAGCAACCCCGTGTAGGTCGCCGGGTTGCTGCGCCGCGAGCCGCGGATGCCGGTCTGGTCCACCGTCACCACACCTTCGGTGCCGGACACCGAGCCGTGGATCAGCGAGCTCTTGCCCGAGCCCGCCACCCCGGTCACGACCGTCAGCACGCCGAGCGGGATGTCGACGTCGACGTCCTGCAGGTTGTGCGTCGAAGCGCCGCGCACCTCCAGGAAACCCGACGGCGAGCGCACTGAGGACTTCAGCGCCGCGCGGTCGTCCAAGTGCCGCCCGGTCAACGTCTTGCTCTTGCGCAGACCGTCCACAGTGCCCTCGAACACGACCTCGCCGCCGTCGGAGCCCGCGTGCGGGCCGAGGTCGACGACGTGGTCGGCGATCGCGATCGCCTCCGGCTTGTGCTCGACCACCAGCACCGTGTTGCCCTTGTCGCGCAGCTGCAGCAGCAGGTCGTTCATGCGCTGGATGTCGTGCGGGTGCAGGCCGATCGTCGGCTCGTCGAAGACGTAGGTGACGTCGGTCAGCGACGACCCCAGGTGGCGGATCATCTTGGTGCGCTGGGCTTCCCCACCCGACAGCGTCCCGGATGGACGGTCGAGCGAGAGGTAGCCGAGGCCGATCTCGACGAAGGAGTCCAGGGTGCGCTTGAGCGCGTCCAGCAGCGGCGCGACCGACGGCTCGGCCAGCTTGCCCGCCCAGCCGGCGAGGTCGCTGATCTGCATCGCGCACGCGTCGGCGATGCTGATGCCGTCGATCTTCGACGACCGAGCCTCTTCGGACAGCCGCGTGCCGTCGCAGTCCGGGCACGTCGTGAACGTGACGGCCCGCTCGACGAACGCGCGGATGTGCGGCTGCATCGCGTCGACGTCCTTGGCCAGGAAGGACTTCTGGATCGCCGGCACGAGCCCCGAGTACGTGAGGTTGATGCCCTCGACCTTGATCTTGGTCGGCTCCTTGTAGACCAGGTCGGCGAACTGCTTCTTGGTGAACTTCTTGATCGGCTTGTCCGGGTCGAAGAAGCCGGAGCCGCGGAAGATGCGGCCGTACCAGCCTTCCATGCTGTAGCCCGGGATCGTGATCGCGCCCTCGTTGAGCGACTTGTTCTCGTCGAACAACGCGGTGAGGTCGATGTCGTTGACCTTGCCGCGGCCTTCGCAGCGCGGGCACATGCCGCCGGTGATGCTGAAGCTGCGGCGCTCCTTGATCTGCCGCCCGGCCTTCTCGATGGTGACCGCGCCCGCGCCGCTGATCGACGCGACGTTGAACGAGAACGCCTGCGGCGAGCCGATGTGCGGCTGCCCGAGCCGGCTGAAGAGGATGCGCAGCATCGCGTTCGCGTCGGTCGCCGTGCCGACGGTGGAGTGCGGGTTCGAGCCCATCCGCTCCTGGTCGACGATGATCGCGGTGGTGATCCCGTCGAGCACGTCGACGTCGGGCCGCGCCAGTGTCGGCATGAACCCCTGCACGAAGGTGCTGTAGGTCTCGTTGATCAGCCGCTGCGACTCGGCGGCGATCGTGCTGAACACGAGCGAGCTCTTGCCCGAGCCGGAGACACCGGTGAACACCGTCAGGCGCCGCTTGGGCAGCTCGACGCTGACGTCCTTGAGGTTGTTCACGCGCGCGCCGTGGACGCGGATCAGGTCGTGGCTGTCGGCGACGTGGGGCGCGGACTTCCTCGTGGGCTTGGTCATCGGTGTCTCCAGCGGTTCAGCGTGGTTCGGGGATGAGGTGTTCGGCGGGAACGCGGGCGCGGCGGTGGTAGTCCTGCGGGGAAAGCCCGTACGCCTGCATGAAACGGTCGACGAACCGGGGCGTCGGCAGGTTCACGGTCTGCGCCAGGGCGTCGAGGTCGAGGGGGCAGGCGTGGTTCCGGTCGATGTGGTCGCGGACGCGGCGCAACAGCGTCAGCTCGCGGAAGTGCTCGTGGGCGGCGGCAGTCAGGCCGATGCACATGGGGTGCCCCTCAGCGCAGCTCTTGGATGCGCAGCAGGTTGCCCGCCGGATCGCGGAAGGAGCAGTCGCGCACGCCGTAGGGCTGCTCGACCGGCTCCTGGACGACCTCGGCGTTGCCCGCCTCGAGCTTGGCGAAGAGCGCGTCGAGGTCCTTGGTCGCGAGGTTGATGCCGGCGTAGGTGCCCTTGGCCATCATCTCGTTGATCGATCGGCGCTCGTCGTCGGTGAGGCCGGGGGTGGCGGTCGCCGGCGCCAGCACGATCGCGGTGTCGGGCTGGTTCGGCGGGCCCACGGTGATCCAGGCCATGTCGCCGTACTTGACGTTCATCCGGACCTCGAAGCCGAGCAGGTCGCGGTAGAAGGCGAGCGACGCTTCCGGGTCGGTGTGCGGCAGGAAGCTCGAGTGAATGGTGACGTCCATGGTCGTGACCCTATGTGGTTGCCGAGGGCCGCGCTTCTTTATTCCTGATCGGTCTGGTGACCTGCTTGGCCACGCACGGCACCATCCCGGCGGTGGCTTGCGCCTGCTCCTCGCGGTAGACGCTCGGCGGCACGCCGACCAGCTCGGCGAACCGCGTGCTGAAGGTGCCGAGCGACGAGAACCCGACGGTGAAGCAGACCTCGGTGACACTCAGCTCGCCGGTGCGCAGCAGCGCCATGGCCCGCTCGATCCGCCGGGTCATCAGGTACGAATACGGTGACTCTCCGTAGGCTTTGCGGAACTGCCGGCTGAGGTGCCCGGCGGACATGTTGACACCCCGGGCGAGCGCCTCGACGTCGAGCGGCTGCGCGTACTCCCGGTCGATCCGGTCGCGGACACGGCGCAGCAACGCGAGGTCCCGCAGGTACTGCGCTGTGGCGGCGGTGCTGGTCACGCCGTCGATCGTGCCACATCCGGAGGCTCCGGCGGAGGCCTTCGTGTCGTCCCTCGGATCACGCGTGTCGGCGCCGGAATCACGCGTGTCGGCTGTTCCCGCACGGCGGCGGCGTGCTCGGGGCGGCACCGGGCGTGATTGGAGAGGCATCACTCGTGATGGGAGGGTCGACACGGTCAGTGGAGAGCCGTGCGGATCGTGTCGCGGAGCCAGCGTTGGGCCGGGTCCGCGTCCAGGCGGGCGTGCCACGACAGGCGCACCGCCACCTCCGGCAGCTTCGCCGGCACCGGGAACCAGCGCAGGCCCAGCGCCGTGCCGTGTTCCTCGGCCAGGCGCTGGGGGACCAGGCCGACGTAGCCGCTCGACGCCACCAGCAGCAGCGCCAGCGCCGACGTCGGCACGACCGCCGCGACGTGGCGGCGCAGGCCCGCCGCCGCCAGGGCTTCGTCCAGCGGGCCGCGGGCCCGGCCGCGGCGGGACGCCGAGACGTGCGGGTGGCGGCACAGCCCGGCCATCGTCGGGCGGCGGCCCAGCGGGCTGTCCGCGCGGACGACGCCGACCAGGCGCTCGCGGTACAGCTCCGCCGTGTGGATGTCCGGGGCGCTCGGCTCGCCGGCGCCGATGTCGAGGTCCACCGACCCGTCGCGGAGGGCCTCCGAACTTTCGGTCCCCTCCGAAACGAACCGCAGCGTGACGCCGGGTGCGGCCGCGGACGTCGCCTCGACCGCCGCCGTCGCCAGGGTCGCCGCGACGCCGTCGTTGATCCGGATCGTGAACGCGCGCTCGAGCCCGGCCAGCGAGAACTCGGCGTTGACCAGCGCCGCCGCCTCCTCCAGCAGCGACCGGACCCGGGGCGCGGTGCGGAGCGCGAACGGCGTCGGCGCCATCCCGCGCCCGGCGCGCACGAGGATCGGGTCGCCCATCGCCCGCCGCAGCCGGCCCAGCGCCCGGCTCGTCGCCGGGATGGACAGGTGCAGGCGCTCGGCCGCCGCGGTCACGCTCCCGTCCCGCAGCAGCGCGTCGAACACGCGCAGGAGGTTGAGGTCGAGCTGGTCGGACATAGTTGCATCGTACGCAAACCACTCTTGCCGAAGTTGCGTGGTACGACACGCGTGCCGGTCCATACCGTCGGTCCCATGCACCTCAAGCAACGAACCGGCGGCCTGCTGACGCTGATGTGCGCGTGCGTCGTGCTCGTCGTCGGGATGGTCGCGGCGGTCAACCTCGCCGTCCCGATGCTCGCCGCGAGCGCGCTGCACCCGTCCGCGCCGGCGCTGGTCTGGCTCGTCGACACCTACGTGCTCGTGTTCGCCTGCCTGGTCATCCCCGGCGGGGCCGCGGGCGACCGCTTCGGCCGCAAGGGGGTCCTGCTCGGCGGGCTCGGGCTGTTCGCCGCCGGCGCGCTGGTGTCGGCGCTGGCGCCCGACGTCGGCACGCTGCTGGCCGGCCGGGCGCTCACCGGCGTCGGGGCGGCCGCCGTGCTGCCCAACTCCCTGGCCGTGCTGCTGCACGCCGTCCCGGCCGAGCGCAAACCCGCGACCATCGCCGCCTGGGCGTCGATGACCGGCATCGGCGGGGTCGCCGGCAACGTCGGCGGCGGGCTGGTCCTGACCGCCGGCTCGTGGCGCTGGCTGTTCGCCGCGGCCGTGCCGCTCGCGCTCGCCCTGGTCGCGCTGGTCGCGCGGACCGCGCCGGTGTCGTCCCGGCACGACCGGCGGCTCGACCCCGTGGCCGCGGTCCTGCTGGTCGGCGCGTCGGTCGCGCTGCTCGCCGGGATCATCCAGGCGCCGGAGGCCGGCTGGGGGAGCACGTTCGTCCTGACCGCGTTCGCCTGCGCCGTGGTCCTCTTCGTCGCCTGGACCCTCCGGGAGCTGAAGGCCGGCCATCCGCTGCTGGACCCGCGGCTGTTCCGGATCCCCGGCCTGCGCAGCGCCTGCCTGGGCATGACGGCCGTCTTCTTCGGCATGTTCGCGTTGTTCTACGTCAACGCGTCGTTCCTCCAGTACGCCAAGGGGTTCGGCGTCCTGGGCACCGGCCTCGGCATCGTCCCGCTGACCCTGCCGATCATCCTCGGCGGCCGCCACGTCGGCGTGCTGACCCGGCGGATCGGCCTCGACGCCACCGTGGCGCTCGCCTTCGCGTTCGTCGGCGGCGGCCTGCTCGGACTGTCCACAAGCGACACCCAGACGTCGTACGCGGCCTACGCGGCGTGGCTCGTGGTCACCGGGATCGGTGTGACGCTGGCGCTGCCGACGCTCTCCGGCGTCATCGCGGGTTCGCTGCCGCCGGCCCAGGCGGGGGTCGGCACCGGGCTGCAGGCCACCACCCGGGAGTTCGGCAGCGCGCTCGGCGTCGCCGTGATCGGCACGGTCATGACCGCGAAGTTCGCCGACGCGCTCCCGCCGGACGCCGGTGGGGCGCACACGGTGGCCGAAGCGCTCGCGAGGACAACGGCCACGCACGACGTCGTCGCCGCGTTCGTCGAAGGCGCGGACGCGGGGCTGCGGGTGGTCGGCGTGGCCGTGCTGGTGCTCGGCGCGCTCGTGGTGGGGGAGTCGCGGTGGTCCCGGACGAGATGAAGGCCGCCCCGGGGGTTCCCGTGCCCCCGGGGCGGCCCTCGCCGGTTGCAACCCCGATCCGTACTCCGCCGTGGCGGTCTTTCCGGCGGCATACCCATCCACCGGAAAGGCCGCCACGGCGTTACGCCGCGACAGTGCGGGCACCACCACGACGCTCGACCCCGGGCCCCCGCCCGGTGTGCCGGAAGAAGGCCTTCCCGGGGGTGTCGGGTCCCTCGGGAAGGCCCTCTCCAGGCCCGCCGGACGCTCGCTTGGTGCGCACGCGAGGCGGGCAGGGGGACGCTGTTTCAAAGGGGGCCGGTCACCACACCGCCCAGCCGCGGAGGGGGTGTGGTGACCGGCGAAGGGACGGGGGCCGCCGCGCGCAGCCCCGCCCCGGCTTTCGTTACCTCCCCATCGGGATGGCCATGGTCGGCGGCGCCGCCCCACCGGGCTGCGCCGCGAACGCCGTCGTGGGCGGGGCCTGCGCGGGGAACGCCGTCGTCGGGATGTCGTTGGCGAACTCGCTCTCGAACTCCCGCTCGAAGGCCTGGTGGTCGAACCCGCTGTCGAACTCCGTCGGGACGTCGGCGGCCAGCGCGGCCAACGACGGCTCGACGACCGGGACCTCGGGGACCTCCGCGACGGGCGCGGGCTCCGGCTCGGGCACGTAGTCGGGCGCGGGCAGCCGGCGGTCGAGCTCGGCCATCCAGTCGAGCATCGCCCGCGGCTTGTCCCACGAAGAGATGCCGACGAGCTGGCCGTCGCGGATGAAGCCGGTGATGCCGTCCGCCAGCGTCACGGTGTCCTCGGCCAGCGAAGGCATCCCGCACATCTGCAGCCGCGTGTCGTACAGCGTCGACCAGGCGCGGGGGAGCGGGGTGAACGGCTTGGCGCCGGCCTGGCCCATCAGCAGGTTGTCCGCCGCGTGCCGGGCCGACTCGACGGCGTTGATCCAGTGCTCGACGCGGCGCGGGGTCTCGTCGAACCGCAGGTTCGGCCAGCGCGCGATGTCCCCGGCGATGACGACGTCGGAAGCGCCCTCGGCGAACAGCTTGGAGTCGCAGAGCACGCCGTCGCTGATGTCGAGGCCGGAGCCGCGCATCCAGTCGACCGACGGGACGCTGCCGATGGCGAGCACGACGACGCTGGCGACCAGCAGCTGGTTGTTCGTCAGGTGCAGCCCGACGGTGTCCTTCGTGCTGATCCAGTGCCGCACTTCGCTCTTCATCGCCAGCTTCGCGCGGTGCTCGTGGTGCGCTTCGACGATGCCGCTGGAGACGCGGTCGCCGAAGCGGTGCAGCGGCGCCTTCGCGTGCCCGACCAGGGTGACGTCCCGGCCGATGTGCCGCATGCTCGCGGCGAACTCGTTGCCGATCAGGCCGGCGCCGATCACGACGGCAGGCTTCTTGCTGGCGTGCAGGCAGCGCCGCACCGCCATCGAGTCCTCGACCGTGCGCAGGATCCGCACGCGCGGGTCGTGCCGCGGCGACCCGGGCAGGTGCCGCGGGTAGACGCCGGTCGCGGCGATCAGGCCGTCGTACCAGAGGGACTCGCCGCCGGGCAGGTGCACGACCCGCTCGGTGGTGTCGAGGTGCGTGACCCGCGCGCCGAGGCGCCAGTGCACGTCGAGGTCCGGCAGGTAGTGCGAAAGGCCTACGTCGCTGGGCCGTTCGGTGCCCATCACCAGCGCCTTGGAGACCATCGGCCGGTGGTAGGGCCGCCGCGCCTCGTCGCCGATGAGGACGATCTCGCCGTCGAAGTTCTGCTCGCGCAGCCGTTCCGCGGCCCGCAGCCCGGCGACACCCGCGCCGACGATGACGATCCGGTCGCCGTCAGCCATCGAGCTCTCCTCTCATCACGACCGCCTGCATCGGGCAGCAGCGGGCCGCCATCTTCGCCTGTTCCATCGTGGTTTCGTCCAGCAGCCGCGTGTGGAAGCGCAGGCGGCCGTCCTGGCCGAGGTCGAACACGTCCGGCGCCTCCATGGCGCAGATGCCGTAGAGCTCGCACCGGTCGTTGTCGACGCTGATCCGGGGTCCGCCACCGGGTAACCGGAAGGGCATGTCAGGCCACCTGCTCTTCCACGAGTCCGATGCGCTCCAGGGTCCGCGCGGGCATGAACCGCAGCAGCGACACCGTGACCGCCGGGACGAGCAGCGTGATGCCGCCCAGCCAGACCACCGCGAGATGGCCGTTGGCGATCGAACCGAACCACGCGTGCAGCGCGGTCAGCGCGACGGCCGGGTAGGCGCAGCGGTGCAGCCACAGCCAGCGGCGGTAGGAGGTGAACCGCTGCAGGCCCGCGGTGAACGCGATGGCCAGCATGACCTCCAGGCCGACGATGCCGATGCTGTGCCGGGTCTCCTGGCCCGACAGGAAGGGGAGGAACAGGTACTGCAGGCTGTAGGGCTGGATCGTCAGGTAGAAGAAGCCCAGCGCGTGGATGACGCCGAAGATCAGCGTTCCGGTCGCCAGCACCAGGTGCGTGCTGCGCAGCGCCTTGCGGCCGGTGACCGAGCGCACCCAGCCGGTGGCGGTGAGCACACCCCAGGTGAGCGTCAGCATCATCGCGGCGTAGGACGCCCGGGCGGCGAAGGCCGCGAGGCCGCGGGCCGCCGGGTCGGTCTTCGGCTGGAACTGCTGCGTGAGGAAGATCGTCGCGTCGTGCCAGGTCTCAACCATGGCTACCCCCGGTTCTGACGGTGGCCGGCCGGCGCGTCGCGCGGGCGCGGCCACGGTTGCCCTTGATCTGGCGCAGCACGTAGAACAGGCCGCCGCCGACCAGGAGGAACAGTGCCGCCACCACGGCGATCTGGGACGGGTCGAGGCCGAGCGGCTGCCCGACGGGCGCGGCCGTGGTGGAGACGGCCGGCGCGGGAAGCGCGGAGTAGTCGACCATGCCGGTGCTCTCGAGCATCGTCATGTGCCGCAGCACGGCCTGGTTGCCGACGGTCGCGAACGCCCGCACGTCGTCGTTGCGGGTGCCGGCACGCAGCTGCGCGAGGATGGCGAAGACCTGGCCGTGGGCCGCGCGCAGCCGGTTGGCGAAGACGGCGTCGAAGGACGCGCCCGGGGGCGCGTTCATCTCTTCGAGCAGCCAGCCGCGTTGTTCGTCCGAAGGCTGGTCGGGCACCGGCGAGTTCAGCTTCTGCGACAACGCGCGCGTCGCGACGTCGAGACGGCCGTGGTCCATCATGATCGCGAAGCCGACCGCCTGGACCTTCGGGCTGCCCTTCTGCATCGCCATCATGCCCGAGGGCATCTCCCACAGGCCCGCCTGGCGGACCTTGGTGAGCAGAACCGCGTCGGTGTCGGAGACCGCGGTCGTCTGGGCGATCGAGGTCGGGGACACCGCGGCGAGCAGCGTCAGCACCGCGACCAGCACGAACAGGATCCGGACCGCCGGACGGGAGCGGTCGAGGGAGGACGGGGGGTCGAACTCCAGCCCCGCGAGCTCAGAGGCCGAAAGCATTTTCCCTCCACTGGTCCTGGGTGATCGTGATCTTCTTGCCGTCCGGCGCGATCGGGTACCACGCCTGGTCGGCGCCCTGGCCGGACGTGTCGGCCGGCTCGCTGTCGCCGGCGTAGTGGTACAGCGGCCAGCCGGCCAGGGTGACCTGCTGGGTGCCGTCGTCGCGGGTGATCTGCCCGATCAGCGACTGGTCGACGTCGACCGGGGCGGGGCCGCCGGTCTTGACCGGGATCCACTTGGCCGCGCAGGCGTCGTTGCAGTTCGAGCGCGAGGGGTCGGTCGTGTCGCGGTCGTAGCGGTAGATCGTGTACCCGGTCCCGTCGACGAGCAGCAGGCCGAGGTCGAAGGTCTTCGCGGCCCTGAGCTGGCTCTTCATCGGGTCGTTCGGGTTGGCCGTGATCGGCTGCGGCATCGCGAGGGTCATCGGTGCTTGCTGCTGCATACCGGGCATCTGCGCGCCGGCGTACCCACCCGAGGTGGTGGCCGCGCCGGCGGTGCAGGCGGTGAGCAGGGCGAGTGCGGTGAGGCACACGGCGGCGGGGACCACCGTTCGGGGAATGCGGATCACTGCTCCTCCGTGGGCATGACTACGCGCAGTTGCCTGGGGTGAGGCGAAAATGCGCGCGAAAGATCCACTGTGGACACCGGGTCCGGGGTGGATGCGGAGCGTTGCGGGGGACAACGCCTTGTCGGGGTCTTCGGTAGGGGATACGGACACGGTCCGGAAACGGTTCAAAAAAGTTTCGCCTTCATTTGCCACTGGACGTAGGCCGTCCGGCGCACCAAGATGTCCCGCGTGGGACGGCACACTCGAGCGCTGAGACCCGTCGAAGATCATCAGGAAGTGGCTGTCGGGTCCGACGACGCCTCCGATGACCTGGCGAAGGCGCTCTACCAGGAGTTCGGCGGGTCCCTGATGGCGTTCGCGCTGCGGCTGACCGGCCACGACCGGCAGTGGGCCGAAGACGTCGTGCAGGAGACCCTGATCAAGGCGTGGCGGAACGCGGACAAGCTCGACCGCCAGCCGGAGATGCTGCGTGCCTGGTTGTTCACGGTGGCCCGGCGGATCGTCATCGACGGCTGGCGCAGCCGCAGTGTCCGGCCCCAGGAGCTCGAGGAGATCGAATCCGACGCGATCGCGGTGTCCGACGAATCGGACCGGACGCTCGCCGCGATGATCGTTTACGAGGCGCTGCAGGGCCTTTCGCCCGAGCAGCGGGAGGCCATCCAGCAGACCTACCTGCGCGATCGGACGGTGAACGAGGTCGCGGCGACCCTCGGCGTGCCCCCGGGCACCATCAAGTCCCGCATCCACCACGCCGTCCGCGCCCTGCGCCGGTCCCTGCGTGAGCGGGGGTGAACTGAGGGTGGCCGGGTCCGCACACACCGACGTCGCCGCGTACGTGCTCGGCGTCCTCAGCGAGGCCGAGAGCACCCAGTTCGAAGCGCACCTCATGGACTGCCCGAACTGCCAGCTCGACCTGATCGAGCTCTACCAGCTGCCCGACGTCCTCGACATGGTGAAGCGCAGCTGGCCCGAGCCGCCGATGCCGGCGCCGAGCCCGCGCACCCTGGCGCCCGGGCCCCGCGTGCTGCGCGGCCTGATGGAAGAGGCCGCCGTCAAGCGCCGCCGCCGCAAGCGGCTCGGCCTCATCGCCGGCGCCGCGGCCGCCGCCCTCGTCGTGGCCGGTCCGCTCGTCACCCTCGCGGTGCGACCGGCCGACGCCGTCCCGCCCGCCTCCCTTTCCGCGCCGAACAAGCCCGCGCCGGCCACGAGCGTCCCCGCGACGTCGACCCCGCCGCCGGGCGCCGGCGCCCCGGGACAGCCCGGCGGCGGCCAGACCTACGGCCGCGGCAGCGGCGGGTCC
Source organism: Amycolatopsis iheyensis (assembly GCF_024703995.1). GTDB lineage: Bacteria > Actinomycetota > Actinomycetes > Mycobacteriales > Pseudonocardiaceae > Amycolatopsis > Amycolatopsis iheyensis. Next base: position 110,131 of record NZ_JAMXQV010000013.1, read on the forward strand.
GCCGTCAGCGCGCTCGTCACCGTCTCACCGGTGGAGTGGGGCAGCAACGTCGAACTCGAGCTGCGCGGGATCGTCGGGCCGCTCAAGTGCCGGCTGGTCGCCGTCTCCTCGGCCGGCGACGAGAGCGTGGTGTCGAGCTGGACCGTGCCGCCCAAGGGGTTCGGCATTCCCGGCTCGTCGGAACCGTTGCGGCTGCACGGAACCATCTCGATGGCGATGGACCAGATCGCCCGCTTCGAGGTGCGTGGTGACGACGGCGCGGTGCTCGTCGTCGTGCAGCGCTGAGATCTTTTTTCCACCCCCGATGCCCTGACCTGGGTGAATGCTGCCCGGTTGCGTTCCGGTGGATAACGAACAGATAACGGGCCGGTCGCTTTTGAACCTCGCGGCGCTGGGGTCCGTATCCCCCAATGCATCCCCCGATGCGTCCCGACAGCCGGAACCGCAAGCATCCCCGAACCGGTTCCGTGCGATCTCGACCTCAAAACAACGGTAGTTCTTGCCCGGGCCACCGCGAGTTCGGCGTGCCCGGAATAACGAACGAGGTGAACTAGTCTATGGCCCGGAACCATTCTCGGTCCCCCGTGACGGGCAAACATCGCGTCGCGCGCCGAACCAAGATCGCGATGGGCGCGATCGGCCTGGCGATCGCCGTCGGCGCACTCGCCGTCGCGGTCACCACGGGCCGCACGGGCGAGGCGAGCGCGGACCCCGCGGACCCGTCGTTCTTCATCGACATCAACAAGGTTCCCGCCGGCAACAACGTCAACGCGGCGCTGCAGAAGAAGGGCGCGCAGGGATCCTTCACCGTCGACTGTGGAACGAACGCGGACGGCGCGCACCACAACCCGGACAACTTCATCGCGCAGCCCGGGATCAAGAACGGCGCCCAGCACCTGCACGACTACGTCGGCAACGTGACCACGGACGCCGACTCGAGCCTGAAGAGCCTCCTCGCCGGCGACACCACCTGCAAGAACGGTGACCAGTCGGCCTACTTCTGGCCGGTGATCCGGATCGACCGCGAAGACAACGCGGCGAACGACAACGAAAACCAGCAGGCGCAGCAGAAGCAGAAGGGCAAGACCGGCGACGTCCAGCAGGACAAGAGCGCCCAGGACGCCAAGGACGCGCAGGACGCCGGTCAGGGCCAGGACGACCAGGACGCGCAGAACCAGGACGACCAGAACGCCGATCAGAACACGCAGGACCAGGACCAGAACGCGCAGGACCAGAACGGCCAGCAGCAGAAGCGGCGCAACACCGGTGGCGGCGCGGGCCGCGGCGGTGACCAGAACGCCCAGCAGCAGGACGGTCAGGACCAGCAGGACCAGCAGCAGGCCCAGGACCGCCGTCGTGGCGGGAAGAACGGCGGCCAGAACAACAACGGCGGCCAGAACAACAACGGCGGCAACCAGAACAGCTCGGCGGCCGCGCCGCCGGCCGACCAGGAGCTCGGCGGCCCGGAGGGCGCGAACGAAGAGGTCGGCGACAACGACGGCGAGATCATCGAGCCCGAGTCGGCGACGCTGAAGTTCATCGGTGGCGGCGCGAACCAGGTCGTCGCGATGCCGCTCGGCCTGAAGATCCTCTACGGTGACGCCAAGCAGAGCACCAACGGCCCGGCCAACGCCCGGCCCAGCTGGACCTGCACCGGGTTCGAGGACCGGCTGACCGACCTCTACCCGATCTGCCCGGCCGGCAGCAAGGTCGAGCGCATCCACGCCTTCCCGAACTGCTGGGACGGCAAGAACACCGACAGCGCGAACCACCGCACGCACATCGTGTTCGCGAACCAGCAGGGCAAGTGCCCCAAGGGTTTCAAGAACGTGCCGCAGCTGCAGGTGACGCTGGTCTACGACGTCCCGCAGGACGTCCAGCAGAACGGCCAGTACAAAGTGGACGCGTTCGCCCAGGAAAAGCACAACCCGCGGTCGGACCACGACGACTTCGCGAACGTGATGAGCAAGAAGATCATGGGTCGCCTGGTCAACTGCGTGAACTCCGGTAAGGCCTGCGCGGAATAGCAGTCCGGTGAACCGTGCCCGTCCGGCGGGCACGGTTCATCCGGCCACCCCACCCCGGCCCGGCGGACACTTCCCTCCACCTCACCCCCCGAGTCCGCCGGGCCGGTGCACCACCCGAAGAAACCGCGGGACCCCCGTCCCGCGCCCCGAGCCCCGGCCCGGTGGACACTTCCCTCCACCTCACCCCCCCATGTCCCCCGGGCCGGGATTCTTCACCCACACCGATCCGGCGAAGCCGGGTCAGCGAAGGAGGAAACCGGCGGGAGCCTCCCGCCCGCGAGTTCCGGCCGGTGGACGCTTCCCTCCACCTCACCCCCCGAAGTCCACCGCGCCGGAACTCCTCCTCCACGCCCGATGCCCCCTCAATCACACGAGATGCCCCACCAGACACACGAGAAGCCCCACCAGACACAAGCCGACCTTCCAGGCACGCGAGCCGACCCTCTAGACACGCGAGCCGACTCTCTAAGCACGCGAGCCGACTCTCTAGACACGCGAGCCGACTCTCTAAGCACGCGAGCCGACTCTCCAGGCACGCGAGTCGACCTTCCAGATACGCGAGCCGACCCTCCAAGCACACGAGCCGACCGCTAAGACACGCGAGATCCGGCTCCGATCACGCGAGATCCGGGTCCAATCACACGAGATCCGCCCGCAATCACGCCAGTTCCGGCCTCCGTCACGCGACTCACGTCCACGGTCACGCGAGATCCTCAGACTCCCCGCCCGGCGACCGCCCCTCGGCCGCCGGGCCGGTGCCCGCTTCAGCCAAAGCCACGAAGCCCAAAACCCCGAAGCCCTGAGGCCGAAGCCCTGAAGCGCCCCAATAAAAGAGACCCCGGTCCGGTGGATGCTTCCCTCCACCTAACCCCCCTCATCCCCCGGGCCGGCCTTCGCCGCGGTCCCCGTGCTCCGGTACGGGGACCGCGGCCCAGAAGTCCAGTGGCACCCGGCCGATCCCGCGCCCCGCCGCGTCGAGCAGACGGCCCATCAGCTTGACGCTCCGCAGCGTCACCGCGCGGCCGGTGATCTCCAGCCACGGCAGCTTCGCCGCCAGCACCGCCTCCAGCGCCACCGTCTCCTGGTGCGCGGGCAGCCACACCACCAGCATCAGGTTCGCCGCCCCCGACAGCGCCGCGCACATCCGGACCTCGGGCAGCATCGCCAGCGACCGCGCCGTCGTCTCGAGCTTGTCCGGGGGGACGCGCAGCCACAGCGTCACCGTCACCGGCGCGGGCGACACCGACCGCGCGATCTCGCACCGCACCCGGATCGCGCCGCGGGCCAGCAGTGCGTCCAGCCGGCGCCGGACGGTCGTCGCGCCGACGCCGAGCTCCGCCGCCAGTGACGCCGCCGACGCGCGTGCGTCCGCCCCGAGGGCCAGCACCAGCGCCCGGTCGGCGTCGTCGAAACGCAGGGGAGCGCGGTTCTTCGCCGGCTTCGCCGACAACGCCTCCCGCTGTCCCGGCGAGATCGCGCGCACGCGCCACCGGCTGCCCTCGGTGAACATCCGCGGCGACAGCACCGTGCGTGCCCGCGTCACCCCGGGCACCGCCGCCACCCGCTCGAGCACGTGCGTGCCCAGGTCGCGCACCGTCGGTGCGACGACGTGGGCCAGCAGGTCGCACGGCCCGGCGAGGTGCTCGACGGTGACCACGTGCACGTCGGCCGCCAGCGCGTCGGCCACCCGCAACGCGGCCCCGGGCACGCAGTCGAGCTCGACGAATGCCAGCGCCAGCTGCGCGGTCAGTTCCCCGCCGATGTACGCGGTGAGCCACGCGTCGCCGCGTTCGACCAGCGTGTCCCAGTGCCGGGCGACGGTCACCGCGCCCAGGCCGAGCGCCCGGCCGAGCGTCGACCACGACGCCCGCGGCGCCGCCTGGAGCGCGTCGACCAGTTTGAGGTCCTGCTCGGTCAACATGGCGGATTCTTCGCTCATCGACACTCACAACGGTGGTTTCGGTGTTTTTCCCCGGCCATTGTGCTCGACTCTCGCATGATCTGCGGATGACCCTGCGCTCGGACGCCGCCGCCCTGCTCGACGACCTGGTCGCCCTCCGCCGCGACCTGCACCGGATCCCCGAAATCGGCCTGCACCTGCCGCGCACCCAGGAGCGCGTGCTCGCCGCACTGGACGGCCTGCCCCTCGAAGTCAGCCTCGGCAAGAACCTCTCGTCGATCACGGGAGTCCTGCGCGGCGGCAAGCCCGGTGGCACCGTCCTCCTCCGCGGTGACATGGACGCCCTCCCCGTCACCGAAGCCAGCGGCGAAGACTTCAGCTCCACCCTCGACGGCGCCATGCACGCCTGTGGCCACGACCTGCACACCGCGGGCCTGGTCGGCGCGGCCCGCCTGCTCGCCGCCCGCCAGGACGAGCTGCCCGGCGACGTCGTCTTCATGTTCCAGCCCGGCGAAGAAGGCTGGGACGGCGCCGGCCGCATGATCGACGAAGGCGTCCTGACCGCGTCGGGCAAGCACGTCGACGCCGCCTACGGCCTGCACGTCTCGGCCGCGAGCTACGCGAAGGGCCAGTTCACCGCCCGCCCCGGCACGCTCATGGCGGCGTCGGGCGCCCTCGAGGTCCGGGTGCTCGGCGCGGGCGGCCACGGCTCGTCCCCGCACGACGCGCGCGACCCGATCCCGGCCGCCTGCGAGATGGTCACCGCGCTGCAGACGATGGTGACGCGCACCTTCGACGTCTTCGACCCGGTAGTGGTCACCGTCGGCTCGTTCCACGCCGGCACGCGCCGCAACATCATCCCGGACGACGCGGTGTTCGAAGCCACCCTCCGCTCGTTCTCCCCGGAGGTCGCGGCGAAGGTGGGGGAGCGGGCCGTCCAGGTGTGCCAGGGCATCGCCCAGGCGCACGGGCTCGACGTCGAAGTCACCTACGAGCCCGAATACCCGGCGACGGTCAACGACGCCGGCGCGTACGGCTTCGTCGCCGACACGATCCGTGACGTCTTCGGCGAGGAGCGGTTCACCGAGATGGCCGATCCGATCACCGGCTCGGAGGACTTCTCCCGCGTGCTCGAACGCGTTCCCGGCGCGTACCTGTTCCTCGGCGCGTGCCCGACCGATCCGGCCACCGCGGCGGACAACCATTCGCCGCGCGCCCGCTTCGACGACAGCGTGCTCGGCGACGGCGCCGCGCTGCTGGCCGAGCTCGCCGTCCGCCGCCTCGCGCTCCTGGCCAGGTGAGGCACGTGCGCAGCTACCACTGGCCCCCGCTGCTCCCGGTGCTCGCGCTGGTCCTGATGCCGTTCCTGCCGTTCGTGAACACCACCGGGCTGTGGCTCGGGCTGCCGCGGATGATCGTCTGGGGCGCGTTCTGGTGCCTCATGTTCACCCCGGCGCTGCTGCTGTCCGAACGTCTGCTGCGCGGACGGGAGGAGGAGTCGTGATCCTCACCTTCACCCTCGTCGGCATCCTCCTGATCGGTGTCCTCGGTTTCGTCGGCCGGCGCAAGCCCGTCGCCGACCTGGCCGAATGGACCGTCGGCGGCCGCCGCTTCGGCGCGCTGACCATGTGGTTCCTGCAGGCCGGCGAGGTGTTCACCACCTTCACCTTCCTCGGCATGGCCGGTCTCGCGTTCTCCGGCGGCGTCGCGGCGATGTACGCGCTGCCGTACGTGCCGATCGCCTACGTAGTGCTGTTCTTCCTCGCGAAACGCCTGTGGACGATGGGCAAGGACCGCGGCTACCTCACCCAGGGCGACTTCCTCGAGGACCGCTACTCCAGCCGGGCGCTCGGGACGGTGTCGGCGGTGCTCGGCGTCGTGTTCGTGCTGCCCTACCTGCAGCTGCAGATCACCGGGCTGGGGCTGATCGTCCGGCTGGTCACCGGCGACAGCGCGTCGGGGACGCTGAGCATGGTGACCGGCAGCGTGCTGATCGTCGCGTTCGTGCTGTGGGCCGGGCTGCGCGGCGTCGCGGCGACGTCCTACTTCAAGGACGGCATCATGCTGGTCGCCCTGGTGGTGCTCATCATCGCGGTGCCGACGCACTTCGCGGGCGGCATCCCCGCGGTGTTCCACAAGATCGAGCAGCTGCACCCCGAGAAGCTGATCGTCCACAGTGGAGCCAATGATCACGTCTGGTTCGTGACGAGCATGCTGGTCAGCGCCATCGGCGTCGGGCTGATGACGCTGCCGCACTCGTGGCCGGCGCTGATGTCGGCGCGCGACCCGAAGGTGCTGCGGCGCAACTACACCTGGATGCCGGTGTACGAGCTGTGCCTGCTGCTGCCCATGCTGATCGGCTTCGCGGCGATCATCGTCGTGCCCAAGGGCAGTGATCCGAACGGCGTACTGCTGACGCTGTCGAAAGACGCATTGCCGGGCTGGGTGACCGGGATCGTCGTGGTCGCCGCGACGGCCACCGCGATGGTCCCGGCCGCCGGGATCCTGATCGGGATCTCGTCGCTGGTGGCGCGCAACATAGTCCGCGTGCGCAGCGGCCGCAAGCAGTTCTGGATCAACCACGGCACGGTTGTGCTCGCGAGTACTCTTGCCCTCGTGCTCGGCATCTTCCGGCCGGACCTGCTGGCCAACCTGCTGTTGCTCACCTATTCGGGGTCGGTCCAGCTGGCCCCGGCGAACCTGCTGGGCTTCCTGCGGCGGGTGCCCGTCGGCAAGGTCCCGGTGTTCGCCGGGCTGATCGCCGGCGAGCTCGTCGTCATCTGGCTGACCTTTGTGGACACTCACTTCGCCGGCACGGTCAACGTCGGTCTCATCGGGCTCGGCGTGAACGTCGTCGTGCTCGCGCTGGCCGCTGCCGTGCAGCGCCAGGTTTCCCCCAAGGAGGCGGTGTGACTCGCACGGTGTTCACCGGCGGTTCGGTGTTCGACGGCACCGGGTCCGAGCCGGCGGCGGCGGACGTCGTCGTCGAGCACGGCCGGATCGTCGAGGTCGGCACGGGCCTGGACGGCGAGGAGAGCGTCGACTGCGAAGGCGCGGTGCTGCTGCCCGGGCTGTTCGACTGCCACGTGCACGTCACGGTGTCGGAGATCGGGCTGCTGTCGCGGGTGCAGAAGCCGTTCTCCTACCAGTTCTACGAGGCCGCGCGGAACCTGTGGGCGACGCTCGGGCTGGGCATCACGACGGTGCGCGACGCCTCCGGCGCGGACCTCGGCATCAAGCAGGCGGTGGACGACGGGCTGATCCCGGGGCCGCGGCTGCAGATCTCGATCGGGCTGATCAGTCAGACCGGCGGGCACGGCGACAGCTGGAACCCGTCGAGCATCTGCGTCCCGCTACTGGTGCCGCACCCGGGCCGCCCGGACGCGACGGCCGACGGCCCGGACGAGATCCGCCGGGTGGCCCGCACGCTGCTGCGAGCCGGCGCGGACGTGCTGAAGGTGTGCACGACGGGCGGTGTGCTGTCGCCGCGTGACGACCCGAGGCATTCGCAGTACACGCCGGAGGAGCTGGAGGTCCTGGTCGCGGAGGCGGCGATGCAGGGCCGCCCGGTGATGGCGCACGCGCAGGGATCCGCGGGCATCAAGAACGCGGTCCGGGCGGGCGTGCGTTCGATCGAGCACGGCATCTACCTGGACGACGAGGCGATCGAGCTGATGCTCGGCCACGGCACGTGGCTGGTCCCGACGCTGATCGCCCCGGTCAATGTCGTGCGGGCGGCCGACGCCGGGGTCGACCTGCCTTCTTCGGTTGTCGCGAAGGCGCGGGAGGTGGTGGAGGTCCACCGGGATTCGGTGCGGCGCGCGTACGCGGCGGGGGTCCGGATCGCGATGGGGACGGACAGCGGGGTCGGGCCGCACGGAACGAACCTGGAGGAGCTGGCCCTGATGGCGGCGTGCGGCATGACACCGGCGGACGTGCTGGAGGCGACGACGTCATCGGCGGCGCGGCTGATGGGCCTGGACGGCGAGCTGGGGCGGATCGAGCCGGGGCTGCGGGCCGATCTTGTCGTGGTGGCCGGGGATCCGTACGACTTCCCGGGGTTGGCTTCGAACATCCGGGAGGTTTGGAAGGACGGGGTGCGGGTGGTCTGATCGGGGTCAAGAGTGCACTGCCGGATTTCCCCAGCCCAGTTCCGGTAGGTAGTTCGACAGCCCGCCCGCCATCCGGACGCCGGCAAGCAGGGGGCTTTCGGTCGTACCCGGGCGGTATGACTGCATCTCCAACCTCAGCACGTCGGTGACGTCCGCCCTGAGCACCTGGGACTGTCCTTGCTTGACTGTCACTTCTGCGCTGGGTCGCCCGTCCAGGAGAACGCGGAAGACTCCGACCTGGTCTGCGTCGACCGCGTCGTCGAGGACGCCGACGATCGACTCGAACCGGCGGTAGCTGCGGCCGAGGTTGAAGCTGATCGAGCCCCGAGGGCTCTGCGCGAAGTCGCGGCAGCGGTGGATGATGCTGTCGCTGAAGAGCCGGTTGTCGATGGTGGCGGGGCTGACGCGGACATCAGACGTTCGGCTGATGGCAGGCAGCGTAGCCACGAGGACCGAGTCGGGGGCCTCGGGCAGCGGGGTCCACCTCGGTCGGACGTACTCCCGAACCGAGTCCGCGAGGTGTTTCAGGTCGTAGTCCGCTGTTCGGTGGTGTAGGCGCAGGTACTGCCGGCGGGCCAGATCGGCGATGGTCCGAGGCAAGTCATCCGCGGTCGGCAGCGCCGTGTCTCCGACCAGGACCGGAACGATCGGTTTGTTGCCCGCGATCGCCAGCTCGATCTCCGTCCGTACCCAGTCGGCGGGTGCGTCGATCCGTCGTCTGCCTTCGTTGTCGGGCTTCAGCCAGTTCGGCCCGATCACTGCGAGGAGCACCGAGCACCCCGACACGGCTCCGATCAGCACGGGGTCGAACGCGACTCCCATGGGAATCGCCCGGCTCGAACGGAAAACCCTGTCGGAACCGAACACCCGGCACAGATTCTGATCAATCAGCACAGCGGTGTCCTGTGCGTCGCCGGCCCGGAAGTTGATGAAGACAGTATCGATGGTCAAGCCTCCGTTCGTGTATCGTCAGCGCCCGGCGGCGACGACGTGGGGGGAACCCCAGACTGCGTTGCCGCTCCGGCAGGGCCGTCCTGTGGGAACGGTGAAAGACGTTCGCAGCTTCAGTGCAAAAACGTTCTCCGGAAGATCGAGGGTGAACGGTTTCTTCTCCCCGGGGTTCACCACGAGCGTCTGTTTCGGGTTGACCCCGTCGTCGTTCAGGAAGACTTCGAACTTCACAGCGAGGTCCGGGGAAGCGGTCGAATCGGTGCCCACTGCTTTGACTTCCAGCCGAGTGAAGTTCTTCAGGCGGAACTGCTGTTCGCCACGGTATGCGCCGCTGTTGCACGTCGCCAGCATGTTCCAAAGGGAATTCGGATACTGCGTCAGTTGCACGTCGTGATCGCCGTGCTGGGCGTGCCACTCGTTGTTAGTGAGCGGCAGATCGAGCAGGGATACCGGCGCGCCTTTGGGCACGCTGCTGCCGTCGCCCGCAACGGCCGGACCTGCCGCGACGGAGCTGGTGTCCGGGTTGGACTCCGTGGTGGGGGTAGGCGAAGCGCTCGTGGACGTCGGCGTGCCTGTCGCCGGTGCGAGAGTGACAGTCGTGGGTGCGGCGATGTTCGTCTGGTCCGACGCTTGGGTCACCCGGGCGGCGACGAATACGGCGGCCAGCAGCACTGTAACGCCCACGACTGCCGCCGCCCAGCGGATCCCTTTTCGTGAAGCCTTCACCTTGCTTGCCTTCCGGCCGCCGAGCACGGACTTCAGTTGTCGGGCGAAGTCTCCGTCCCGAGAAATCTCCTGGCTGAGGTACAGCCGCATCGCACCCGTCTCGACCGAGCCTGTCGGCCGTTCGGTGAACCGAGCAAACACTTCGGCGAGGAACGGTTCGGAAAACCGTGCCTGTACCTGGGTGAGAAGGCCTTCTAGGGCAGCGTTGTACGCGGCAGGGCCATCGGCGGACTTCCGCTGGAGGTATTGCGACAGTACGGACACCGCGTCGCGGGCCAGTTCGGATTCGGCCATCGGCGATCCTCCACCTCGGTCACTGATCTACCGGCCCGCGAGCATACGTGCGAAAATCGATCATCGTCGCGCGGGGTGCCGGTACTAGATCCAGCTGTGGCCGTTTTGTTGGAAACGCGGGATGGGTTGGCAAAATTTGTCGCGAATCTGTCCTCTTTTTGGCCTTTCCGGCCTGAGGTCAGAGTTCCGGGCTCAACAGGTCCTTCAACGCCGCCGCGAACTTCGCCGGGTTTCGCTGGGGCGCCAAATGCGCCCCCGGCAGCTCCGTGAACGGCAGCCCCAGCTCCAGCGCCAGGATCTTCGCCGGCTGGTAGTGGTAGTGCCCCCGGCTGCCCTCACCCGCCACCGGGAAGATCTCCGTGCTCGCGCGACGCAGTGCGCGCAGGTCCGGCAGGTAGTCGAAGAACTCGGTCAGCTCGCGGTCGAACAACCGCACCCAGTCCTCCTCGTGCGGGAGGCGGATCGTCGGCAGGTCCGGCAGGGCCGCGCCCGCGATCGCGTCCGCGAACCGGGTCACCGCCGTCATCAGCTCACCCGAACGGGCCAGCCGGACCTGGTCCGCTGCCGCTTCGAGCCAGGCGCCCGCGTCCGGCATCAGGTGCACCGCCGGGGGTTCGTGCGCGACCAGCGTCGTCACGCTGTCCGGGTGGCGGGCCACCAGCTCGAGGCCGATCAGCGCGCCCGCGCTCGAGCCGAACACCAGCGCCGGGCCGTCGGTCGCGTGCGTGAGCACCGCCAGCGCGTCTTCTGCCTGCAAGGACACCGGGACCGGGCCGGTCGTGGTGTCCGTGCTGGCGAAGTGCCCGCGCCGGTCGTAGGTGATCACGGTGAAGTCCGCGTACAGCTGCTTCGCCAGCGCGCGGTAGGCGTCGCCCGCTCCGGTGCCGCCGGAGATCAGCAGCAGCACCGGTCCCTCGCCACCTCGGCGAACGAGGAGCTCACCGTTTTCCACCGGGCAACGGCTTTCCGAGATCATGCCCCGAAGTGAAGCACAACCGGCCGACCCGGCAGCGCGGTGGTCGCGGCCTAAAGGCGCTCGATGATCGACGCCGTCGCCAGCGCGCCGCCCGCGCACATCGTCACCAGCGCCGTCGACGCGTCGCGGCGTTCCAGCTCGTGCAACGCCGTCGTCAGCAGGCGCGCTCCCGTGCTGCCCACCGGGTGACCCAGCGCGATCGCGCCGCCGTTGACGTTCACCCGGGACTCGTCCGGGGCCAGGGTCCGCTGCCAGGACAGCGCCACCGACGCGAACGCCTCGTTGACCTCGAACAGGTCCGGGTCGGCGATCGTCATCCCGGCGCGGGCGAGCACCCGCTCCGTCGCGCGGATCGGGCCGTCCAGGTGGTAGTACGGCTCCGCGCCCACCAGCGCCTGCGCCACGATCCGGGCCCGCGGGCGCAAGCCCAGCGCGGCAGCCCGCTCCGACGACATCAGCAGCAGCGCCGCCGCGCCGTCGGAGATCTGGGACGACGTGCCCGCCGTGTGGATCCCGTCCTCCACCACCGGCTTCAGCCGCGCGAGGCCTTCCACGGTCGTCTCGCGCAGGCCCTGGTCGCGGCCGACCAAGCGCGTCTCGCCGGTCGGCTCGTGGGCTTCGGACAGCACCGGCGCCTTCACCGGCACCACTTCGCGGTCGAAGTGCCCGGCCTCCCACGCGGCCGCCGCCTTCTGCTGCGACGCGGCGCCGAACGCGTCGACGTCCGCGCGCGTGAGACCCCGCCGCACGGCGATGCGCTCCGCCGCGCCGTACTGGTTCGGCAGGTCGATCGACCACGACGCCGGCCGCGGGGACGCGCCGGCCCGGTTCGCGCCCAGCGGGACCCGGCTCATCGCCTCGACCCCGCACGCGACGCCCACCTCGATGGCGTCCGCCGCGATCAGACCCGCCACCAGGTGCGTGGCCTGCTGGGCCGAGCCGCACTGGGCGTCGATCGTCGTCGCGCCCGCCGTCTCGGGCAGGCCCGCGTGCAGCCACGCCGTGCGCGTGACGTTGTTCGACTGCTCGCCGGCCTGCGTGACGCAGCCGCCGATGAGCTGCTCGACCAGCGCCGGGTCGACGCCCGCGCGGTCGAGCAGGGCCAGCTGCGCGGCGCCCAGCAGCTCGGCCGCGTGCAGGCCGGCCAGCAGCCCGCCCCGCTTGCCGATCGGGGTCCGCACGGCTTCGACGATGACCGGCACGCCCATGTCGTCCCTTTCGTCGGGAAACTTGATCCAGTGACCCAAAAACTAGAACAAGTTATCGTTCTAGGCAAGTCGCCCCAGGATCCGCGCGATCTTGATCTTCACGGGGTGAGCGTGCGCTCACCTGCCATCATCGGTCAAGTAAACGGGTTTCACTAAACCCTCTTCCGTTAGTTAACACCGTATGCTTCAATCCAGGTAGAACGTGTTTCAAAGGCGAACCGTGGGAGGCAACGTGGCCGCTCCGCTCATCCCCGCCGGTTTCGACTTCACGGACCCGGACCTCTACGCCCAACGGCTCCCGGTGGACGAGTTCGCCGAGCTCCGGCGGACGGCTCCCGTGTGGTGGAACCCCCAGAAGCACAACACCGCGGGGTTCCGCGACGACGGCTACTGGGTCGTCTCGCGCCACGCGGACGTCAAGGAGGTCTCGCGCGACAGCACGCTCTACTCCTCCAGCGAGAAGACCGCGATCATCCGCTTCGACGAGAGCATGACCGAGGACAACCTCAACGCGAACCGCCTCGTCCTGCTCAACATGGACGCCCCGCAGCACACCAAGCTGCGGCGGATCGTGTCGAAGGGCTTCACCCCGCGCTCGATCGCGAAGCTCGAGGACACCCTGCGCGACCGCGCGGAGCGGATCGTGCACGAGGCCCGCAAGAAGGGCACCGGCGACTTCGTCACCGACGTCGCGTGCGAGCTGCCGCTGCAGGCGATCGCCGAGCTGATCGGCATCCCGCAGGAGGACCGGCTCAAGATCTTCGACTGGTCCAACCAGATGGTCGCCTACGACGACCCCGAGTACGAGGTCGAGCCCCTGGAGGCTTCCGCGCAGCTCATCGGCTACGCCTGGAACATGGCCGAGGACCGCCGCAAGTGCCCGATGGACGACATCGTCACGAAGCTGATCCAGGCCGACGTCGACGGTGAGGCCCTCGGCTCGGACGAGTTCGGCTTCTTCGTCATCCTGCTCGCCGTCGCCGGCAACGAGACCACGCGCAACGCCATCACCCACGGCATGAAGGCGTTCCTCGACCACCCGGACCAGTGGGAGGTCTTCAAGGACCAGCGGCCCAAGACCGCGCCCGACGAGATCGTCCGCTGGGCCACCCCGGTGGTCGCCTTCCAGCGCACCGCCACCCGCGACACCGAGCTGGGCGGCGCGCGGATCCGCAAGGGCGACCGCGTCGGCATGTTCTACAGCTCCGCGAACTTCGACCCCGAGGTGTTCGAAGACGCGGAGAAGTTCGACATCCTCCGCGAGGACAACCCGCACGTCGGCTTCGGCGGCACGGGTTCGCACTACTGCATCGGCGCCAACCTGGCCCGCCTGGAGATCGACCTGATCTTCAACGCGATCGCGGACGTGATGCCGGGCATCACCGAAGCGGAGGCCCCGGTGCGGCTGCGGTCGAGCTGGCTCAACGGGATCAAGCACTACCCGGTTCGGTACGCCTGAGGAACTCCGCGACGCGCTCCCGGGTCAGTTCGGCCGCCGGCGCGTCGTGTTCGGGGCCGTGCGCGTCGAGGTAGAAGTGGCCGGCGCCGGGGTAGCGGAACACCTCGGCGTCGGCGCCCGACCGGGTCGCGGCCGCTTGCCACGCCGCGAGCTGGGCCGGCGGCGTGGTCGGGTCGGGGTCGGCCACGTGCACCTGCACCGGGAACCCGGCGCGGAGGCCGGTGGGCAGGTTCCCCACCGCGTGCAGCAGCACGGCCGCGGCGGCGTCCGGCCGCCGCGGCAGCACGTCTTCGACGACACCCGCGCCCATCGACACGCCCACGAGCACGGTCGCCGCGGGGAGGTCGCGCACCGCGTCGAGGGCCCGTCCGGAGATGGTTTCCCAGCCGACGGCCCGCATCAGCGCGAAGCCTTCGTCGATGGCCGGCGTCGTGCGGCCGTCGTAGAGGTCCGGGGTGGTGACGCGGTGCCCGGCCTCCCGCAGGCGCTCGGCGAACTCGAGTTCGGCGGGCCGGAGCCCCAGGACGGAATGGAACACCACGATGTCGGCCACCCGGCGATTCTGCCAAACGGTGGCATCATGGCCCGATGGCCCCGCGAGCGACCGTCGACGTCGAGTTCTCCTTCCGGGTCACCCGGCCCGGACCCGCGGCGATCTCGGTCGCCGCCGCGCACGCGGACACCGAAGAGCTCACCGTGTCCTGGCACGGCGAGTCCGAGCTCGTCGAGTTCGCGCACGGCACCCGCGCCGAGGTCTTCGCGCTGCCCAAGGGCGAACACCGCGTCACCTACCACGCCGAGCGGGCGCTGACCGACCCCGAACCGGAGCCGGTCACCCTCGCCGACGTCGCCGTGTTCACCCGGCCGAGCCGGTACTGCCCGTCCGACCGGGTCGCCGGGCTCGTCCCGCCCCAGGCCGTCAAGGCCAAGGGGGACAAGGCGAAAGTCGACGCCGTCGTCCGGCACGTCCACGAGCGACTGTCCTATGTGGTCGGTGCGAGCCGCGCGACCGACGACGCGATCGACACGCTCCTGGCCGGGGAGGGCGTCTGCCGCGACTTCGCGCACGTCTGCGTCACCCTCTGCCGCTTCCTCGACATCCCCGCGCGCTACGTCGGCGTCTACGCGCCCGGACTGTCCCCGATGGACTTCCACGCCGTCTTCGAGGCCGGCGTCGACGGGCACTGGCAGGTCTTCGACGCCACCCGCCTGGCGCCGCGGCAGACCATGCTCCGGATCTCCACCGGGCGCGACGCCGCCGACACCTCGTTCCTCGCCACCCTCGGCAGCGAGCTGGACTTCCTGGGCAGCACCGTGTTCGCGACGACGGACGCCGCGCTGCCCGTGGACGACGGCACCGAAGCGGTGATCCTGGGCTGAGCTTGGTCCGACCGCGTGTTGCCTGCGCAAAGACGCGCCTTCCTGGGTAGACAGTGTCCGTGAAGAGTTCCCCCAAGGCGCCGGGCCCCTGGGCCCGGGCGCGCGCCCGGTACCGGTGGCTGGACCACATCGCCCGCGCCGCCGACCGCTACATCGACGCCGGCGGCTACCACTACATCGCCTCCATCACCTACTTCAGCCTGCTCTCGCTCGTGCCGCTGCTGATGGTGACGTCGTCGGTGGCGGGGTTCGTGCTGGCCAGCCAGCCGCACCTGCTCGACACGATGGTCCACGCGATCGTCTCCACCCTGCCCGGCGGTCTGGGGACCAAGGCCACGGACCTGCTCACCGGGTTCGTCAAGCAGCGGACCAGCGTCGGCGCGTTCGGTCTGGTCATCGGCCTCTACTCGGGCTGGAACTGGATGAACGCGCTGCGGGACTCGCTGACCGCGCTGTGGGGGCAGAACCGCTCCGACCAGCCGCTGCTGCGGCTGATCGCCGTCGACCTGCTCGCCCTGGTCGGCTTGAGCGCGGCGCTGCTGGTGTCCTTCACGCTCACCATCTCCGGGACCGCGCTCGGCAGCTACCTGCTGCGCCTGGCCGGGCTGGACGACACGAGCTGGGGCCACCAGCTCGTCTCCGCTTCCTCGGTGCCGCTGTCGCTGGCCGCCGACTGGCTGGTGTTCCTGTGGGTGCTCACCCGGCTGCCGCGGCAGAAGGTCGGCGTGCGCAGCGCGGTCCGCGGCGCGATCGCCCTGGCCGTCGGGTTCGAGGTGCTCAAGCTGGCCGGGGGCTTCTACCTGAGGTTGATCGGCGACTCGCCGACCGGCATCGCGTTCGGCTCGATCATCGGCCTCATCTTCTTCATCTCGCTCGTGGCGCGGCTGCTCGTCTACGTCACGGCGTGGACGGCGACCGGCTCCGACGCGCCGCCGCGGCCGGTGCAGCCACCGGCGCCGGTCGAGCTCAAGCCGGTGGTCGTGGTCGACCCGCCGATCGCCGTGCCGGCCACGGTCGGCGTCGTCACCGGCGTGCTGGGGACGCTGCTGGCCCTCAAGTGGCGACGTTCGCGAGGCTGAACAGCCGCGCGAGCTGGTGGTCGATCAGCGCGATCGCCGCTTCCGGCGTCCGCTGGCCCAGGATGATGCTGGTCTGCAGCCCGTCGACGCTGGACAGCAGCAGCTCGGCTTCGGGCAGCAGCTCCAGGTCGGCGGCCACCTCGCCGCGGTCGCGGCCCCAGCCGAGCAGGTCGGCGGTCAGCCGTTCCAGCTCGGGCGGCGCGGCGCTGAACGCCGACGCGAGCCCGGGGTCCGAAAGGGACCGGACGAAGTAGGCGAGGTGCACGAGGTAACGCGTGCGGCGTTCGTCGTCGACCGGCAGCATCCCGACGAGCATCGCGCGCAGGATCTCGCGCGGGGTCGCGTCCTCCTCCGGGCCGAGACCCGCGCGGATGCTCTCCCCGGCGTCGGCGTTGAGGATCTCCAGCGCGCCGAGCAGCAGGTCGTCGCGGGTGCCGAAGTAGTACTGGACCAGCCGCAGCGAGACCCCGGCTTCGGCCGCGACCTTGCGCAGGGACACGTCTTCCAGCCCACGCGCGCTCGCGATCCGCCAGACCGCTTCGGCGATCTGGCGGCGGCGTTGTTCGTGGTCAGCGAGTCTGGGCATGGTGGGTCGAGCGTATCAACGCGGCTTGTCCGCGCCGACCACCCACATCGAGAAGTACTGCGACCCGCCGCCGTAGGCGTGTCCGACCGCGATGCGCGCGCCGTCCACCTGGTAGTCCCCGGCCCGGCCCATGACCTGCTTCGCCGCCTCGGAGAAGCGGAGCATGCCGGACGCGCCGATCGGGTTGGACGACAGCACCCCGCCGGACGGGTTGACCGGCAGCCGGCCGCCGATCGCCGTCTCGCCGGCCTCGGTGACCTTCCAGCCCTCGCCCTCGGGCGCGAAGCCGAGGTTCTCCAGCCACATCGGCTCGAACCACGAGAACGGCACGTAGATCTCGGCGACGTCCACTTCGGACATCGGGTCCGTGATCCCGGCCTCGGCCCAGAGCGCGGCCGCGGCGTCGCGCCCGGCCTGGGGGTTCACCTGGTCGCGGCCGGCGAACGTGGTCGGCTCGGTGCGCATCGCCGTCGCGTGGACCCACGCCGCGCCGCCCTCGACGGCGTCCCCGGCGGCCTCGTCGCCGAGCACCATCGCGCACGCGCCGTCGGACGACGGGCACGTCTCGTCGTAGCGGATCGGGTCCCACAGCATCTGCGACTTCCGCACCGATTCGACGGTGATGTCGGCCTGCTGGAGGTGGGCGAACGGGTTGAGGGCGCCGTTGCGCCGGTCCTTCGCCGCGACGATCGCGCCGACGTGCTCGGGCGCGCCCGAACGGCGGATGTAGGACCGGACGTGCGGCGCGAAGTAGCCGCCCGCGCCGGCGCCGACCGGCATCTGGAACGGCGGCAGGATCGACAGGCCCCACATCGCGTTCGACTCGGACTGCTTCTCGTAGGCCACGGTGAGCACGCGGCGGTGCACGCCGGACTGGATCAGCGACGTCGCGACCAGCGCCGTCGACCCGCCGACCGACCCGGCGGTGTGCACGCGCAGCAGCGGTTTCCCGGTCGCGCCCAGTGCGTCGGCGAGGAACAGCTCGGGCATCATGACGCCCTCGAACAGGTCCGGCGCCTTGCCGAGCACGACGGCGTCGATATCGGCCCAGCCGACCTGGGCGTCGGTCATCGCGCGGTCGATCGCCTCGCGCAGCAGGCCCGGCATCGAGACGTCCTGCCGCTTGGCGCGGTGGTGCGTCTGGCCGGTGCCGAGCACGGCGGTGAGCTGCTTGGTCATCGGGCCTCCAGCACGGTCACCAGGTTCTGTTGCAGGGCCGGGCCGCTCGTCGCGTGCGCCACGGCCTTGCGGGATTCGCCGCTGTGGATCCGGGCCGCCGCCTCGCCGATGCGGGCGAGTCCGGCGGAGAACATCGGGTTGGCGGCCAGCGCCCCACCCGACGGGTTGATCTTGACGTCGTCCTCGAGCTTCAACGCCGTCCGCAGGATCAGCTCCTGGTGCGTGAACGGCGCGTGCAGCTCGGCGAGGTCGACGCCGTCGAGGTCGAGGGCCCGCGCGGCGATCTCGGTGGACGGGCTGCGGGTGAGGTCGCGGGCGCCGAGCACGGGGGAGTCGACGCGGTGCTCGATGCCGCCGATCACCGCGGGGCGCTCGACGATGTCCTTGGCGCGGTCCACAGTGGACAGGACGATCACGGCGGCGCCGTCGGTCACCGGCGCGATGTCGTGCCGGCGCAGCGGATCCGCGAGGTAGGGCGTGTCGAGCAGCTCGCTGACGTCCCGGTCCGTGCCGCGCGCGGCGACCTCGGCGAGGTCCTTTTCGGACCAGAGCCCGGCTTCGAGGCCCATCCTGGCCTGGATCCCGGCGATCGACACCGAGTCCGGCCACAAGGGAGCGACGACGTACGGGTCGAGCTGCAGGGCGAGCACGCGGCGCAGCTGCCCGGCGCTGGACTTGCCGAAGCCGTAGACGAGCGCGGTTTCGACCTCGCCCATCTTGATCTTCAGCCAGGCTTCGTAGAGCGCCCAGGCGGCGTCCATCTCGACGTGCGACTCGTGGATCGGCGGGAACGCGCCGATCGCGTCGACCGCGGCGATGAAGGAGAAGGCGCGGCCGGCGAGGTAGTCCGACGAGCCGGAGCACCAGAAGCCGATGTCCTGTTTGGTCAGCCCGGTCTTCTCGAAGACCTCGGCGAAGATCGGGACGAGCATTTCCACGCCGTTGGTGGTGCCCTCGGTCTCCCGGACGTTGGGCGCCTTGGCGAAGCCCGCGATGGCGACGTCTGGCATCAGGACCTCACAGGTGGTGGGCGAAGGTTTCGTAGGCCGCGTCCGGCTCGCCGGTCGGCTCGAAGTGGCTGATGTTCTCCAGCGACGTCCACCACTCGTCGCGGGGTTTCCAGGCCGCGCGCACCCGCATGCCCATCTTGACGTCCTGGGCGTCGCAGCCGAGGACGAGGTGGAGGAAGGCGATGTCGGCCCCGTCGAGCAGGATGTACGCGGCGACGTACGGCGGCTTGAGGCGCTGGCCGAGGAACGGGACGTTGACGATGCAGAACGTCGTCACGATCCCGGTGTCGGGGAGTTCGACCTCTTCGGTGGTGGGGACGCCGTCGGTCGGGCACGAGCCGCGCGGCGGGATGTAGACCTTTTCGCAGGCGGGGCAGCGCTGGCCGATGAGCTTGCCTTCGGCGAGCCCGCGCAGGTAGCGGCTCTCCTCGGGGGAGGCCGAGTGCAGGTACTTCAGGTGCACGGGCGTGATGACGACGCTGACCGGGGCGCCTTCCTCGCGCTCGGCGACCGGGGGCGCGGGCTCGGTGGGCGTCGTGTCCTCGGCGTCGACCGGGAGGAAGTAGGCGATGTCCCGGATGTGCCCGACGGTCTCGTCCGCCCACTTGACGCGCACGCGCTGGCCACTGTGGATCTTGCCGGGATCGCCGGCGTCGACCGCGTGGAGCAGCGCGGTGTCGGCGCCGTCGAGCTTGACCAGCGCCCAGGCGAAGGGCCGGTTCAGCGGCTGCCCGTCGAGCGGGTCGGCACACCACGACCAGGAGACGACGGTGCCCTCGTCGGCCACGGGGACGAACTCGCCGAGCTGTTCGGCGGTCCCGGGGTCGTACTCGAGGGGCGGGACGTGCACACGCCCGTCACTGCCCCGGATGCCTTCGATGCGGCGCTCACGAAGCGCGTTCACGAACCGGCCCAGGACGGGCCCGGTGGAGCGCGTGTAGTCGAAGCCGACGTTGAGGGGTGCCGCCAGTGGTGTCTCGGTCACACCTTGAGTGAAACATGTTCTCGTTCTGGCGGCAAGATCCAGCTCGCAGCGGATGTAACACGTTCTAGACCAGGCCTATGACGGAAGGGTCGACACGCGTGATGGGGAGGTCGACACGCGTGATTGAAGGGTCGACACGGCGGACCTGCCGTGTCGACCCTCGAATCACGCGTGTCGACCCTCTGATCACGCGTGTCGACCCTTGCTGCACGGTCAGTGGCCGCGGAACTCCGGCTTGCGCTTCTCGCTGAACGCGCGCGGGCCTTCCTTGGCGTCCTCTGATGCGAAGACCTCGATGCCGTACTGCGAGTCGAGCTTGAAGGCCTCCTCCTCGTGGAGGCCCTCGGTGTCGCGGATCGTCCGCAGGATCGCCCGGACCGCGACCGGGCCGTTCGCGTTCACCAGGGAAGCCAGCTCCAGGGCGCGGGAGAGGGCCTCGCCGTCGGGCACCACGTGGCCGATCAGGCCGATCGCCAAAGCTTCCACGGCGGAGAGGTGACGGCCCGTGAGCAGGAGGTCCGCCGCGATCGTGTACGGGATCTGACGTGGCAGCCGCACCGCCGACCCGCCCATCGGGAACAACCCCCAGCGGGCTTCGGAGACCCCGAACCGCGCCGAAGCACCCGCCACCCGGATGTCCGTCCCCTGCAGGATCTCGGTCCCGCCGGCGATCGCCGGCCCCTCGACCGCCGCGATCAGCGGCTTCGTCAGGCGACGGCCCTTCAGGAGGCCCGGGATGCGCGAGGGGTCGAAGCGACCGGAAGAGAACGATTCCGACGGCGAGTTCCGCGACATCGACTTCAGGTCCGCGCCCGCGCAGAACGCCCCGCCCGCGCCGGTCAGGACGCAGCTGCGAATCGAGTCGTCCGAGTCCACGCGGTCCCAGGCGTCGACCATGATCGACATCATCTCGCCGGTGATCGCGTTGCGGGCCTCGGGCCGGTTCATCGTGACGACGAGGGTCTGCCCCTCCTGCGAAACCAGCGCGTGCGGTTCACCCACCGAATACCTCCAGGAGAAGCAGTGCCATTGCCCAGAACGATAACATGTTCTACTTTGAGGGCGTGGCACTCAACATCGCGGATCTTCTGGAGCACGCCGTCGACGCCGTGCCGGAGCGCGTCGCGGTCGTGTGCGGCGACCGGCAGGTCACCTTCGCCGAACTGGAGGCGCGGGCCAACCGGCTCGCCCACCACCTCGCCGCGCACGGCGTGGGACGCGGGTCCCACATCGGGGTCTATTCCCGCAACTCGATCGAGGCCCTGGAGGCGATGATCGCGGCGTACAAGCTGCGCGCGATCGCCGTCAACGTCAACTACCGCTACGTGCACGGCGAGCTGGTCTACCTCTTCAACGACGCGGACCTGGTCGCCCTCGTGCACGAGCGCGGTTACGCCGACAAAGTCAGAGCTGTCCTGCCCGAAGCGCCGAAACTGAAACACGTTGTCGTTGTCGACGACGGCAGTGACGGCGACTTCGCGAGCTACGGCGGTGTCGACTACGAGGCCGCCCTCGCGGACCAGAGCCCCGAGCGCGACTTCGACGAGCGCAGCAACGACGACCTCTACATCCTCTACACCGGCGGCACCACCGGCTACCCGAAGGGCGTCCTCTGGCGCCACGAGGACATCTGGCGCGCGCTCGGCGGCGGCATCAACTTCGTCACCGGCGAGTACGTCCCCGACGAGTGGACGCTCGCCGAGCAGGGCAAGTCCGGCAGCCTGACGCGCCTGCCCGCCGCGCCACTCATCCACGGCGCCGCGCAGTGGGCCGCCTTCGGCGCGCTGTTCACCGGCAGCCCGGTGGTGTTCGTGCCGCGTTTCGACGCCCACGAGATCTGGAAAGCCGTGCAGGAGCACAAGGTCCAGGTCCTCACGATCGTCGGCGACGCGATGGCGCGGCCGCTGATCGAAGCGTTCCGCGAGGGCGATTACGACGCATCGTCGGTCGTCGCCGTCTCGAGCCACGCCGCGTTGTTCTCGCAGTCGGTCAAGCAGGAGTTCGTCGAGCTCGTGCCGAACGCCGTGATCACCGACGCGATCGGCTCGTCCGAAAGCGGTTTCACCGGCATCGGCATGGTGGCCAAGGGCTCCGACCACAGCGCCGGCCCGCGGGTCAACTTCGGCAAGGACGCCATCCTGCTCGACGACGACGGCCATCTCGTCGACCAGAAACCCGGCGCCATCGGGCTGATCGGCCGCCGCGGGCACGTCCCGCTCGGCTACTACGGCGACCCCGAGAAGAGCAAGAAGATCTTCGTCGACATCGACGGCGTCCGCTACGTCGTGCCGGGCGACTACGCCCGCTACGAGGAGGACGGCACGGTCACGTTGCTCGGCCGCGGCTCCCAGTGCGTCAACACCGGCGGCGAGAAGGTCTACCCCGAGGAGGTCGAGGGGGCCCTCAAGTCCCACCCCGACGTCTTCGACGCGCTCGTCATCGGCGTGCCAGACGAGCGGCTCGGCCAGCGGGTCGCCGCCGTCGTCCAGCTGCGCGAGGGCGCCGAACCCGACCTCGCCGCCCTCGAGGAGCACGTCCGCGGCGAGATCGCCGGGTACAAGGTGCCGCGCACCGTCTGGCTGGCCGAGGAGATCGGCCGCTCGCCCAGCGGCAAGCCGGACTACCCGTGGGCCCAGCGCTACGCCGCCGACCACGAGCCGGCCACGGCTCAGCCCGTCTAGGAGGAGACCACCAGTGCGGACCCCCCTGTGCGACCGGCTCGGCATCGACCTGCCGATCATCGGGTTCACGCCGTCCGAGCACGTCGCCGCGGCGCTCAGCCGCGCCGGCGGGCTGGGCGTGCTCGGCTGCGTCCGGTTCAACGACGCCGCCGAGCTCGACCGGGTGCTCACCTGGATGGACGAGAACACCGGCGGCAAGCCCTACGGCGTCGACATCGTGATGCCGGCGAAGATCCCGGCCGAGGGCACCCAGGTCGACCTCTCGAAGCACATCCCGGACGGCCACCGCGCGTTCGTCGACCGGGTGCTGAAAGAGCTTTCCGTGCCGCCGTTGCCGGACGACACCGACGAGCGCGCGGGCGTGCTCGGCTGGCTGCACTCGGTCGCCCGCTCACACGTCGAGGTCGCGCTCAACCACCCGATCAAGCTGATCGCCAACGCCCTCGGCTCGCCGCCGGCGGACGTGATCGCCCAGTGCCACGACCGGGGCGTCCCGGTCGCGGCGCTCGCGGGCAAGGCCGAGCACGCGGTCCGGCACGTCGAAAACGGCGTCGATTTCGTGGTCGCGCAAGGGTACGAAGCCGGCGGGCACACCGGCGAGATCGCGTCCATGGTGCTGGTGCCGGAGATCGTCGACGCCGTCGACGTGCCGGTGCTCGCCGCGGGCGGGATCGGGTCCGGGAGGCAGATGGCCGCGGCGCTCGCGCTCGGCGCGTCCGGCGTCTGGATGGGCTCGATGTGGCTGGCCACCGAGGAGTACCTGCAGACGATGGCCGAGTCGGTGGCCATGCAGCAGGCGCTCGTCGCGGCGACGTCGTCGGACACCGTGCGGACGCGGATCTACACCGGCAAGCCCGCGCGGCTGCTCAAGACCCGCTGGACGGAGGCGTGGGCCGCGCCCGACGCGCCCGAGCCGTTGCCCATGCCGTTGCAGAACCTGCTGGTTTCCCACGCCCACAACCGGATCCACGCGGCGAACGACCCGAGTGTCGTGTCGATGCCGGTCGGCCAGATCGTCGGGCGGATGAACCGGGTCCGGCCGGTCGCCGACGTCGTCGCGGACCTGGTTAACGGCTACGAAGAAGCACTGTCCCGATTGGACAAGACGCGCTGAAGAGGGGGCCCGCCGAAGCGGGCCCCCTCTTCGCGGAAACGGTTACAGACCGGCGGCGGCCGCGGCGATCTTCGACGCGAACGTGCTCACCTCGGTGTAGACACCGGGAGCGTGCGGCCGCGCGCAGCCGTCACCCCAGGAGACGATGCCGACCTGGATCCAGGCGTTGTTGTTGTCCCGGCGGAACATCGGGCCGCCCGAGTCGCCCTGGCAGGTGTCGACCCCGCCCGCGGTCAGGTTGCCGGCGCAGATCTCGGCGCTCGGGATGAGGTCGGGGTAGCTGCCGCCCTGGGCCTGGCAGGTGGAGTCGGCCACGAACGGGACGGTCGCCTTCAGCAGGTACCGCTGCTGCGAGCCACCCTCGGTGGCCGCGCCCCAGCCGGCCACGGTGAACGTGCCGGTGTTGTAGGTCGACGTCGTCGCGATCGGCATCGTCGAAAGGCCGCTCACCGGGCTGGCGAGCTTGATCAGGGCCCAGTCACCGCCGGTCGAGGTGCCGTAGGTCGGGGACTGGTAGACGTAGGTCGAGCGGATCTTCTGCGCGCTCGTGCTGTTCAGGTCGACCACGCCGACGGTGGCGGTGATCGAGGTGTTCGACCCCGTCCGGCTCACGCAGTGCGCGGCGGTCAGGACGATCTGCTTGGTGTACAGCGCGCCGCCGCAGCCCATCGACAGCCGCACCATGAACGGGAACTCGCCCTGCGCGGCCCGGGTCCCGCCGACGACGTCGGTGGAGGGCGGCTGAGCGGCGGTGGCGATCGCCGGGGTGGCCAGCGACGCGGCCGCGGCGACCGCGGCCAGTGCGGTGGTGGCGTTTCTGAGCAGGGTGAACCAGCGCTTGGGAGCCAAGGGGATCAGTCCTTCCAGTGTCCACAGTGGAAGCCGTTGCCGTCAGCGGCCCCATGACTACACCAGGTGCTCACATACCCGGACAACCGACTTTCTTCGGATGTTTCGGGCGGTTGGGTGATTTCTCACCGGCGGATCCGACGAACGCCGTAGGCCGAAGCGCCCAGTGACAAC
The DNA here is from genome assembly GCF_024703995.1 of Amycolatopsis iheyensis. Classification (GTDB taxonomy): domain Bacteria; phylum Actinomycetota; class Actinomycetes; order Mycobacteriales; family Pseudonocardiaceae; genus Amycolatopsis; species Amycolatopsis iheyensis. Next base: position 134,821 of record NZ_JAMXQV010000013.1, read on the forward strand.
GCGACGACGCCGGCCACTACCGACGGCCACGGCAGGCTGAAGGCCAGCACCACGCACCCGGCCAGGCCCAGCACGGCCCGCGCCTTCCCCTTCAGCGTGAGCGCGGCGGCGTTGGCGATCGCGTAGTACGTCAGGACGGCGAAGGACGAGAAGCCGATCGCGGCGCGCAGGTCGAGCGAGGCGGCGAGCACGGCGACGACGAGCCCGACGGCGAGCTCGGCCCGGTGCGGCACGGCGTACCGGGGGTGCACGGCGGCGAGGAACCGGGGGAGGTGGCCGTCGCGGCTCATCGCCAGCGTCGTGCGCGAGACGCCGAGGATCAGCGCGAGCAGCGAGCCGAGCGCCGCCAGTGCCGCGCCCACCCGGACAACCGGTGCGAGCCATCCCGGTACGGCGGCCGCGATCGGGTCGGGGCTCGCGGCGAGCGCGGCCGGCCCGAGCCGGACGAGCAGCAGCACCGCGAGCGCGGCGTAGACGACGAGGGTGAGGCCCAGCGCGAGCGGGATGGCCCGCGGGATCGTCCGGGCCGGGTCGCGGACCTCCTCGCCGAGCGTCGCGAGCCGGGCATAACCGGCGAAGGCGAAGAAGAGCAGCCCGGCCGCTTCGAGGACGCCGCCGGCGCCGGGCCAGGCGATCAGCGGCCCGCCGGCGGCCGGACCCGCGGCCATCGCCACCGCGGCGGCGGTGAGCACGAGCAGGGTGCACGTCACGATCACCCGCGTCGCCAGCGCGGAGCGGTGCACGCCGAAGTAGTTGACCGCGGTCAGCGCGGCGACCACCGCGACGGCGAGCGCGCTCCGCCACGGCTGCCCGAGACCTGGCGCGGCGTAGGCGACGACGGTCAACGTCATCGCCGCGCAACTGGCGGTCTTTCCGGTGATGAATCCCCAGCCGGCCAGATAACCCCAGAATTCACCGAGCCTTTCCCGGCCGTAAACGTAAGTGCCGCCGGATTCCGGGTGAATCGCCGCCAGCCGTGCCGAAGACATCGCATTGCAGTACGCGACGACGGACGCGAGCACCAACGCGAGCAGCAGCCCGGCCCCCGCGGCGCGCGCCGCCGGCGCGAACGCGGCGAACACGCCGGCCCCGATCATCGAGCCCAGGCCGAGGAAAACGGCGTCGGCGAGGCCGAGCCGGCGAGCGAGGGGCATCCGGGTGATCCTCCGTGTCACGCGCCACAGGCCAGCGTGGCGCCGCGGGAAACGAATAAGGTCGGGTGCGTGCCCGCCCCTTCACGCCAGTCCCGCTTGTCCGCCGACGGCCCCGTGCTCGACGGGATTCCCGAACACGGCCGGGTGCCGCGCTACTACGCGGTCAAGGTCGAACTGCTGGCGGTGATCGCGGAACTGGGTGAAGGCTCGGTGCTGCCCACGGAACGGGAACTGTGCGAACGGTTCGAGGTCTCGCGGGCGACAGTACGGCAGGCGGTCGCGGAGCTGGTCCTGGAGGGAAAGCTCAGCCGGCGGCAGGGGAGCGGCACGTACGTCGCCGGCCCGAAGCTCGTGCAGCCGCTGGCCCTGGTCAGTTACACCGAAGGGCTGCGGCGCCAGGGCATCCGCCCGGGCCGCAACGTGATCACGCTGGAGCGGCGCCTGGCCGGCAGCGCGCTGGCCGCCGACCTGCAGGTCACCTCGGACGCCGAGGTGATCCACATCGAGCGGGTCCTGCTGGCCGACGAGGAACGCGTCGGGCTGGAGTCGACATATCTCCTGGCGGAGCGGTTCCCGACGCTGCTGGAGGTGTTCAACCCCGAGCAGTCGTTGTACGCGTGCCTGAGCGAGCGGCTCGGCGTGGTGTTCGACGGCGCCGAGGAACGGGTCGAGACGGTGCTGGCGACCCCGCGCGAGGCTCTGCTGATCGGGACCAACCCGGCGTTGCCGATGCTGCTGATGCACCGGATCTCGTGGGGGCCGGACGGGGCGCCGTTCGAGCGGGTGCGGTCGCTGTACCGGGGGGACCGGCTGAGCTTCATGACCCGCCTGGGTCGCGCCTGACTGTCACGTTCGCCGCGGCGTCCTCGTTCCTCCCGCACCACTCAACGGGAGGACGTCATGAACATCGCACTGTGGGCAGGCCAGGTGGCGCTGGCCGCGATCTTCGCCCTGTCGGGCGCGTTGAAGGCGACGATGTCGCGGCAGCGGCTGCTCGAAACCGGGCAGACCGGGGCGGCGGCGTACCCGCTGCCGGTCGTCCGGTTCACCGCGATCTGCGAGCTGTTCGCGGTGGTAGGGCTGATCCTGCCGGTGCTGCTGGGGATCGCGCCGGTGCTCACCGGCTGGGCCGCGGCGGGGTTGGCGGTGGTGATGGTGGGCGCGATGGCCATGCACGGGCGGCTGGCGGTGGTCCGGCACGAGCCGGCCGAGTGGCGGACCGTCGGGATCAACGCCCTGATCTTCGCCGTCTGCGTGTTCGTGGCGGCCGGTCGGTTGTGAAGATAACGGAACGGTAACTCATCCGGTCCAATATTCGAAGGCGCTTCACCCCGCGTTCGCCGAGGGGCCAGCGAGTGTTGGCGCGCGGCCGACAGCGTGGGGGCCGTGCGAATCCTCATCGTGGGCGGTGGCGTGCTCGGCACGCTGCACGCCTGGCAGGCCGTCGAGCGCGGCCACGACGTCGTCCAGCTCGAACGCGAACCCGAAGCGCGCGGGGCCTCCGTGCGGAACTTCGGTCTCGTCTGGGTCGGCGGCCGCGCGTCCGGCGTCGAGCTCGAGACCGCCCAGCGGGCCCGCACCCTCTGGGAGCGGATCGGCGAGCGCGTCCCAGGGCTCGGCTTCCGCGCCAACGGCTCGCTGACCGTCGTCCGGACCGAAGCCGAACTCGCCGTCGCGCGCGAAGTCAGCGAAGGCGCCGAAGCGGCCGGACGCGGCTACAAGCTCCTCGACGCCACCGAAGCCCGCGAGCTGAACCCGGCCCTGCGCGGGGACTTCGAGGCCGCCCTCTGGTGTGCGCGCGACGCCGCCGTCGAACCACGCACCGCACAGCCGGCCCTGCGTGCCGCACTCGCCGAGACCGGCCGCCACACCTGGCTCCCGGGCCGCGAGGTGCGGCACCTGACCGGCACCGGTGTCGTCGACGACCGCGGCGAGCGGCACGACGGCGACGTCGTCGTGTTCTGCACCGGCGCGTGGACCGGCGGGCTCGTCCGGGAGCTGGCCGGTGACCCGCCGGTGCGCAAGGTCCGGCTGCAGATGGCGCAGACCGAGCCCCTGGGCGAAGAACTCACCACGAGCGTCGCCGACGGGGACAGCTTCCGCTACTACCCGGCCTACCGCGGCGAAGCCCTCGTATCCCTCAACACCGGGCAGCCCCAGCACGAAGTCGCCGCCGAACACCGCATGCAGCTGCTGCTCGTCCAGCGGCTCGACGGGTCCCTCACCATCGGCGACACCCACGAGTACGACGAGCCCTTCGCCTTCGACGTCACCGAAGATCCCTACGAACACCTCACCGACGTCGCCGGCGCGCTGCTCGGCCGCCCGCTGCCGCGCATCCGCCGCCGCTGGGCCGGGGTCTACGCCCAGACCACCGACCCCACGCGGATCGTGCACCGCGAGCGCGTCGCCGAGCACGCCTACCTGGTCACCGGGCCGGGTGGGCGCGGCATGACCTGTTCCCCCGCCATCGCCGAAGACACCGCCGAGGAGCTGGGCCTGTGACCACCGAACTCGTCGTAATGGACATGGCCGGCACGACCGTCGCCGACGACGGCCTCGTCGTGAAGGCCTTCACCGCCGCCATCGAGACCGCCGGTGTGCCCGACGAAAAGTACCCCGGGATGCTCCAGTACGTCATCGACACGATGGGGCAGTCGAAGATCACCGTCTTCCGGGCCCTGCTCGACGACGAAACCCGGGCGCAGCAGGCGAACTCCGCGTTCGAAGCCGCGTATGGCGACCTGGTGCGCGCGGGGGAGTGCAAGCCGATCCCCGGCGCCGAAGACGTCATCCGCGGGCTGCGCGACAACGGCATCAAGGTCGCCTTCACCACCGGCTTCGCGCCCACCACCCAGCAGGCCATCCTCGACGCGCTCGGCTGGCGCGACCTCGCCGACCTCGCGCTCGCGCCGGGCGACGGCGTCCGCGGCCGCCCGTTCCCCGACCTCGTGCTCACCGCCGCGCTGCGGCTCGAAGTCACCGACGTCCGGCAGATCGCCGTCGTCGGTGACACCGCGTCCGACGTCCTTTGTGGACGTCGCGCCGGGGCGTCCGTCGTCGCGGGCGTGCTCACCGGCGCCGGCGAGCGCGACGACTTCACCGAAGCCACCCACGTCCTCGCCTCCGTCTCCGAACTCCCCGCCGTGCTCGAAGGAGAAAACCCGTGAAGAAGACCCTGGCCGCCGTGTTCTCGGTGGCGCTGATCGCCCTGCTGTCCGCCTGCGGCGGCACCGGCGCGGCGTCCGCAGGCGGCAAGACCGTCACCGTGTACACAGTGGACGGACTGGAAGACTGGTACACCGCCCGCTTCGCCGAGTTCGAGCAGCAGACCGGGATCACCGTCCAGGCCGTCACCGCCGGCTCCGGCGAGGTCGCCTCCCGCGTCGAGAAGGAGAAGGCCAACACCCAGGCCGACGTCCTCGTCACACTGCCGCCGTTCATCCAGCGCGTCGCGAGCCTCCTGCAGCCGTACTCGCCGCCCGGCACGGAGAAGGTGTCGGACAAGGACGCGCAGGGCCGCTACTTCGCGATGATGAACAACTACCTCAGCTTCATCCACCACCCCGGCGCCACCCCGAAGACCTGGGACGACCTGCTCGACCCGAAGCTCAAGGGCAAGGTCCAGTACTCGACGCCCGGCGAGGCCGGCGACGGCACCGCGGTGCTGCTGCAGCTGCAACACGTCCTCGGCGAGCAGGGCGCGCTCGACTACCTCGGCAAGCTGGAGGCCAACAACGCCGGGCCGTCGTCGTCCACCGGCAAGCTCCAGCCGAAGGTGGCCAAGGGCGAGCTGCTGGTGGCCAACGGCGACGTCCAGATGAACCTGGCCGAGATCGCCAAGAGCGGCGGCTTCGACGTCTTCTTCCCGGCCGACGCCCAGGGCAAGCGCTCGACCTTCGCCCTGCCGTACTACGCCGGGCTCGTGACGAACGCGCCGCACCCGGACGACGCGAAGAAGCTCCTAGACTTCCTGTTCTCACCCGAGACCCAGGCCAAGACCGCCGACGCGTTCGGCATCCCGGGCCGCGCCGACGTCACGCCCACCGGCGCGAACGCCGCGAAGATCAAGGCCGCGCTCGACGGCGTCGAGATCTGGACCCCGGACTGGACCGCCGTGCTCGGCAAGCTCGACGCCGACCTGGCCGCGTACAAGAAGGCCGTCGGCCGGTGACCGCGGCCGTCGAGTTCCGCGGCGTCTCCGTCCACTTCGGACGCACGACGGCACTGGACTCCCTCGACCTCACCGTGGCGCGCGGCGAGACCCTCGCGCTGCTGGGGCCGTCGGGCTCCGGCAAGTCGACGGCGCTCAAGGCCCTCGCCGGGTTCGTCCGGCCCAGCGCGGGCCGGGTGTTCCTGAACGGCGAGGACGTCACGGACCTGCCGCCGCACCGGCGCGGGCTCGGCGTCGTCGTGCAGAGCTACGCCTTGTTCCCGCACATGCGCGTCGACGACAACGTCGCCTTCGGGCTCAAGGCCCGGCGGACCCCGCGGGCGGAGGTGACGTCTCGCGTCGCCGAGGTCCTGGACCTCGTCGGCATGGGCGCCTACGCCCGGCGGTTCCCGCGCGAGCTGTCCGGCGGGCAGCAGCAGCGCGTCGCGCTCGCCAGGGCGCTGGCCATCCGGCCCGACGTGCTGCTGCTCGACGAGCCACTGTCCGCCTTGGACGCCGCACTGCGCGAGGACATGATCGCCGAACTGCTGCGGCTGCGTGCCGAACTGCCGGACACCACGCTCGTCTACGTCACCCACGACCAGGGCGAGGCCCTCGCGCTGGCCGACCGGATCGCCCTCATGCGCGACTCGAGGCTGGTCGAGGCCGGCCCGTGTGAGCAGCTCTACCGGCGCCCCACGTCCGAGTTCACCGCGAGATTCCTCGGTGCGGCGAACCTCATCCCGGTCGACCTCGTCAGCGACGGGACACCCGCGAAGGTCCGGCTCGGCGAGCGCATGCTGACCGCCGAGCCGGCCGGGGCGCTCGGCCCGGGGCCGGTCGCGCTCGGCGTCCGCCCGCACCGCGTCGGCGTCGGCGAGCCCGGCGCGGACACCCTGCCGGCGCTGGTGCGGGCCGTGCAGTGGCGCGGCACCGGCTACCGCCTGGACCTGGTGCTGGCGACCGGCACGACGATCCGGGCTGAGGTGCCCGAAGCGTTCCCGGTCGGCTCCGCGGTCGGCGTGTCGATCCCGGACGGCTGCCCGCTGGTCGGGGTCGGCACATGAGCGGGCTCGCGCTCGAAGCCGTCGTCACGCGGCCCCGGCGGCCGGCCGGCCGCCGCACCCGCGGCCTGTGGCTGCTGCCGCCGCTCGCGGTCGTCGCGGTGTTCTTCGGCTACCCGCTCGCGCTGGTGGCCGGGCAGTCGCTGACCACGGACGCCGGGTTCGGCCTGGGTGTCTGGGCCGAGGTGCTCGGCTCGGCGGAGTTCCGCGACGCCGCCTGGCAGACGGTGCTGCTCGCGCTGGGCGCGACGACCGGCTGCGTCCTGCTCGGGACGTTCCTCGCCCTGATCATCGCGTTCGTCCCGGTCCCCGGCGCGCGGACGCTGTCGCGGCTGGTCGACACCGTGCTCGCGTTCCCGTCGTTCCTCATCGCGCTGGCGTTCACGTTCCTCTACGGCAGCGCGGGCGTGTTCGGCGCGGGCGGGTTCCTGTACTCGCCGTGGGGCGTGCTGCTGGCCGAGGTCACGTTCTACACGCCGTTCGTGATGCGGCCGGCGCTCGCGGCGTTCGGCCAGGTCCCGGGCGTGCACCTGGACGTCGCGGCGTCGCTGGGCGCGCGGCCGGGCCGGGTCCTGTGGCGGGTCGTGCTGCCGGCGGCGCTGCCGTCGCTGGCCTCCGGGGCGTGCCTGACGCTGCTGCTCGCGCTGAACGAGTTCGGCATCGTCCTGTTCCTCGGCGCGAAGGGTGTCACCACGTTGCCGATGCTGGTCTACGGCAAGGGGATCGTGACGTTCGACTTCCCGGCGGCGAGCGTCGTCGCGCTGGTCGACGTCGCGATTTCGCTGCTGCTGTACGGGAGTTACCGGGTCTTGGCGGGGAGGGGTCGCGGTGCTGCTGTGGACGCGGCGTAGCAAGGCGCTGCTGTGGCTGGTGTTCGGCGTGGTGTTCGCCGTGGTCGTGGCGGCGCCGCTGGTGATGATCGTGCTCGCGTCGTTCGCCGGGCACTGGACGGGTGTGCTGCCCGGCGGGTTCGGCCTCGGGCACTACGCCGACGCGTTGTCCGGGGAGACGTTCGCGAGCCTGTCGGTCAGCGTCCAGACGGGTGTCATCGCTGGCGCGGCGGCGGTGCTGCTGGGCACGTGGGCGGCGCTGGCGGCCGAGACCGCGCCGAAACGGGTGCGGCAGCTCGCCGACACGCTGTTCCACCTGCCGATCGCGGTGCCGTCGGTGGTGCTGGGGCTGGCGCTGCTGGTGGCCTTCAGCCGGCCGCCGCTGGCGTTCAACGGGACGCGCTGGATCGTGCTGCTCGGGCACCTGCTGATCCTGCTGCCGTTCGCCTACAGCACGGTCTCGGCGGCGCTGTCCCGCGTCGACCCGCAGCTCGCGCAGGCCGCGGCGTCGCTCGGGGCGTCCCCCGCACGGGTGCTGCTGCGGGTGCGGGTCCCGGTGCTGCTTCCGGCGATGACGGCGTCGGCGAGCCTCGCGCTGGCGATGTCGATGGGTGAGCTGGGCGCGACGATGATGCTGTACCCGCCGGACTGGCGCACGCTCCCGGCGAGCATCTTCGCCCTGACCGACCGCGGCCAGGTGTTCCTCGCCTCCGCGGCGACGGTCCTGCTGCTCGCGGTGACCCTCGCCGGGGTCGTGCTGCTGGGCCTGGTCCGCGGCCGGGCGGCCCATCGGTAGGTGCAACCGATCCGGCGTCCGGTCCGTCTGGGGAGTATGCGCACACTGCTGGGTACGGGCCTGCTGCTGCTCACGTTGACCGCCTGCGGGGCGAGTAACACGGCCGCGCCCGCCGCGCCGGGCAGCACCGGGCCGGAGACGCCGACGACGACGTCGGCTCCCTCATCGCCGCCGCCGGTGGCGCCGCCGCCTTCCCAGACGGTCGGCCGCCCGACGCAGGGCATCGCCCCGGGTGACGACGTGATCGCGGAGTCCCAGGTCGACGCGCGCGGGCTGCCCGAGGGCTACCCACGCAGCCTGACCCGCAGCCTCGACGGCAAGACGCTGATCCTGCAGGCGGAGGAGGGCGGCTGCCGCCACGTCTCGGCGCACGTCGGCGACCAGACGCCGCAGCAGGTGGTGGTGCTGGTCGCGGTCCTCACCGCGAAGAAGGGCCAGATGTGCCCGGACTACATCAAGGAGGTCAGCCTCCCGCTGACCCTCGCCGAGCCACTGGGGACGCGCACGGTGGTGCTCCGCCAGGGCTGAAGCCCCACGCCGACGCTGGGAGGGTGCACCCGGGCTGCCCGGGAACACCCTCCCAGACCACGTCCAGGCCCGGTCCGAAGCGCCCCAATGTGGCCTTGGTTGCGTCTGACGCACCGAAGGCCACATTGGGTGCGTCAGACGCACCGAAGGCCACATTGGGGCGCTGCAGCCGGTGGGAAAGTTTCGATCTTGCGTGCAACCCCGCGGTGGAGGCGTTCCGTCTTCGGGGACATGAGGTACTTAGCGAAGGTGGTCGGGACAGGGGCGTTCCTCTTGATGGCGACGGCTTGCGCCGGCCAGGACATGCCCACCAGCCAGCCCGCCGCGGGAGGCACCTCCGCGGCGCCCACCGGCAGCGTTTCGACGTCGCCGACGCCGGGTGAATCGGTGCTGCCGACCTCGCCGTCGGCGAACCCGCCGGGCAAACCGCGGCTCACCGTGCCCGAGGGCAGCACTCCGGTGCCGCCGAACAAGGTCGACGCGGCCGCGTTGCCGAAGAACTACCCGCACGAGGTCTGGACGGCCAACGGCGGCACCATCCTCAACATCCGCGCTCAGGAAGGTGGCTGTGGTCACGCCTTGGGTGAGGCGACCGAGCAGGCGGGCGACCACGTGGTGGTCAACCTGAGCGAGACCAAGGCCCAGACCGGCCAGATGTGCACCATGGACATCCGGTACCCGGTGATCTCGGTCGCCCTGGCCGCGCCGCTCGACCAGCGCACGGTCGTGTTGAAGACGCAGAAATGATCTAGGGTCGGGTGATGGGCAACCGACAGGTCTCACGCACCGCGATCGTCGCCGCGACCCCGGAGAAGATCTTCGGGCTCCTGGCCGATCCGGCCCAGCACCCGCTCATCGACGGATCCGGCACGGTCCGGGCCGCTCAGTCCGGCGGCCCGGACCGGCTCACGCTCGGCGCCAAGTTCGGCATGGACATGAAGATGGGCGCCTCCTACAAGATCCTCAACACCGTCGTCGAGTTCGAGGAGGGCCGCCTGATCGCCTGGCGGCACTTCAACGGGCACCGCTGGCGCTGGCGGCTCGAACCGGCGGGTGACGGCCGCACCGAGGTCACCGAGACCTTCGACTGGTCGACGGCGAAGTTCCCGCTGGCCATCAGCCTGAGCCCGTTCCCGCGCAAGAACGCCCAGGGCATCGAGAAGACCTTGGCCAGGCTCACGGAGCTGTACCCGGGCTGACCAGGACCCTCCCCGGATTAGTTGTACAGTGCTTAATATTGTCCGTGCAACTAATGTGGGGGTGCGGTGCCGCAGCCGGTCCGGCGGCGGGCGGTCCTGGCCGTCTGCTGCCTGAGCCTGTTCATCGTCGGGCTCGACAACACCATCGTGAACCTCGCGCTGCCCGCGATCCGCACCGACCTCGGCGCGTCGGTTTCCGGGCTCCAGTGGACCATCGACGCCTACACGCTGGTGCTGGCGAGCCTGCTGATGCTCTCGGGCTCGACCGCGGACCGGATCGGCCGCCGCCGGACGTTCCAGACCGGTCTCGCGCTGTTCAGCATCGGCTCGCTGCTGTGCGGGGTCGCCCCGAACGTCGGGCTGCTGATCACCTTTCGCGCGCTGCAGGCGATCGGCGGGTCGATGCTCAACCCGGTGGCGCTGTCCATCGTGGCCAACGTCTTCACCGACCCGCGTGATCGCACCCGCGCGATCGGCGTCTGGGCGGCGGTGAACGGGCTGAGCCTGGCCGTCGGGCCGGTGCTCGGCGGCGTGCTCGTGGGCTGGGCCGGCTGGCGCTCGATCTTCTGGATCAACGTCCCGGTCGGCATCGCCGCGATCGTGCTGACGGCCGTGTTCGTGCCGGAGTCCCGCGCCCCGCACCCCCGCCGGCTCGACCCGGTGGGGCAGCTGCTGGTGATCGTCCTGCTGGCTTCGCTCACCTACGGGATCATCGAAGGCCGCAGCTCGGGCACGGCGGTGATGGCCGGGTGCTTTGCAGTCGCGGCCGCGGCGCTGGCGATCCTGTTGCCCTACGAGCGGCGACGCCGGGATCCGTTGCTGGAGCTGAAGTTCTTCCGCAGCGTGCCGTTCTCGGGCGCGACGCTCATCGCGGTCACCGGGTTCGCGGCGCTGTCCGGCTTCCTCTTCCTCAACACCCTCTACTTGCAGGAGACCCGCGGCTTTTCCGTGCTGCACGCGGGTTTGCTGACCCTGCCGATGGCGGTGCTGACGGCGGTGGGCGCGCCGCTGTCCGGCCGGCTGGTCAACGCCCGCGGACCGCGGCTGCCGCTGCTGGTGGCCGGCGTCGGGATGGGCGCGGCCGGGTTCATGCTCGCGGGCATCGGCCCGGACACGCCGATCCTGTGGGTGGTGGCGGCGTACGCGATCTTCGGCATCGGCTACGGCCTGCTCAACGCGCCGATCACGAACGCCGCGGTGTCCGGGATGCCGCGTGAGCGCGCCGGCCTCGCCGCGGCGATCGCGTCGACCAGCCGTCAGATCGGGATTTCGCTGGGCGTGGCGGTGATCGGCGCGATCATCGCGGCGGACGAGCGGACGCCGCCGGGGACCGGCCGGGTGGCGTGGCTGATCGTCGCGGGCTGCGGGGTGCTGGTCTTCGTGCTGGGCCTGGTGACGACGGGCCGATGGGCGCTGGCGACCGCCAACCGGGTGAATGGTCCGGACCACGATCCGGCCCTCACCTCCTGAGTTCCCCGTCGAAGAAGTCGAAACTGCTCGAACTCTCGTTGAACCACCGCCGTTACCGAGCCGTATCCATGGTTGAGGTGGTGATCAGAGAGGAGGGGCCCATGCCCCGGTTGAGCAGTGGTCGGCACCGCAAGCAGGCGACCGTAGGTCTGGCCGCGTTGCTGGGGGTCGCCGGCGTCACCGCGACCGCCATCGCGCTGAGCAGTCCCGCGGGCAACGCGGCCGAAGCGCCCAAGGAGAACTGCGGCGGGCTCGACACCGCCCTGCAGAACAACCTGAACTTCATCGCGGGCCAGCAGGCCGCCCCGGACGCCCAGTCGGCCGCGCGGATCGCCAACCGCCAGGCGGTGGTCGACCTGATCCAGCAGCGGCGGCAGGTCGCCGGCTGCACGGCGAACGTCGTCGCGAACAACGGCCAGGCCGCGCAGGCCCCGGCCCAGCAAGCCCCGGCGCAACAGGCGCCGGCCCAGCAGGATCAGTCCGGAGTGGACACCGGCGCCGTCGGCGACGTCGTCTGCCCGGGCTCGACGGTGACGCTCTCGGGCGAAGGCGGCGCGCCCGCCGCGTCGAGCAACCAGTTCCCGGCCGGCACGAAGCTCAAGGTGACGAACCTGGACAACTCGAAGTCCACCACGGTCGAGGTCACGTCGGTGTCGGGCAGCTGCACGCTGCTCAACAACGCGGCCTTCGAACAGGTTCGGGAGCCCGGAAAGTTCCTCATCCGGCGCGCGCGGATCGAGCGCGTCGGCTGAGGGAGCAGGGAAGGAAGGGGGCACCGGCGGCGGGCCGGTGTCCCTTTCCCTTGCGTGCTAACGGAAGCTGATCTGCAGCACCGGGTCGCCGGTGCTGGCGAAGAAGTCGTTGCCCTTGTCGTCGATGACGATGAAGGCCGGGAAGTCCTCGACCTCGATCTTCCAGACAGCTTCCATGCCGAGCTCGGCGTACTCGAGGACGTCGACCTGCTTGATGCAGTCCTGCGCGAGCCGTGCCGCCGGGCCGCCGATCGAGCCGAGGTAGAACCCGCCGTGCGCCGAGCACGCGTCGGTGACCTGCTTCGAGCGGTTTCCCTTGGCCAGCATGACGAGTGAGCCGCCGGCGGCCTGGAACTGCGCGACGTAGGAGTCCATCCGCCCGGCCGTGGTCGGGCCGAACGAACCGGACGCGTAGCCCTCCGGCGTCTTCGCCGGACCGGCGTAGTAGACCGGGTGGTTCTTCAGGTACTCCGGCATCTCCTCACCGGCGTCGAGGCGCTCGGCGATCTTCGCGTGCGCGATGTCACGCGCGACGACCAGCGGCCCGGTCAGCGAAAGCCGCGTCTTCACCGGCAGCTGCGAAAGCTGGGCTCGGATCTCGGCCATCGGCCGGTTGAGGTCGACGCTCACGACGTCGTCGGAGAGGTCCTCTTCCGTGACGTCGGGCAGGAAGCGGGCCGGGTCGCGCTCGAGCTGCTCGATGAACACGCCGTCCGCGGTGATCTTGGCCTTGGCCTGGCGGTCGGCGGAGCAGCTCACCGCGATGCCGACCGGGCAGCTCGCGCCGTGGCGGGGGAGCCGGATGACGCGGACGTCGTGGCAGAAGTACTTGCCGCCGAACTGCGCGCCGATGCCGAACTGGCGCGTCATTTCGAGGACCTGCTGCTCGAGGTCCTGGTCGCGGAAGGCGTGCCCCAGCTCGGAACCCTCCTGCGGCAAGTTGTCGAGGTAACGGGCCGAAGCGAGCTTCGCGACTTTCAAGTTGAACTCGGCCGACATGCCGCCGACGACGATCGCCAGGTGGTACGGCGGGCAGGCCGCGGTGCCGAGGCTGCGCAGCTTCTCGTCGAGGAAGCGCGCGAGCCGCTTCGGGTTCAGGACGGCCTTCGTCTCCTGGTAGAGGAAAGTCTTGTTGGCGCTGCCGCCGCCCTTGGCCATGAACAGGAACTCGTAGGAAGGATCTGCGGGTTCGCCGGCTGGGTTGTCTCTGTGGTAGAGCTCGACCTGGGCCGGGAGGTTCGTGCCGGTGTTGCGCTCGTCCCAGAAGTTCACCGGCGCCATCTGCGAGTACCGCAGGTTCAGCTGCTGGTAGGCGTCGAAGATGCCCTGCGACAGCGCGCGCTCGTCGTCGCCACCGGTGAGGACACCCTCGGAGCGCTTGCCGATGACGATGGCCGTGCCGGTGTCCTGGCACATCGGGAGGACGCCGCCGGCGGAGATGGCGGCGTTGCGGAGCAGGTCCATCGCGACGAACCGGTCGTTGCCGGAGGCCTCGGGGTCGTCGACGATGGCGCGCAGCTGCGTCAGGTGTGACGTGCGCAACAGGTGCTGGATGTCGGTGATGGCGGTGCGCGCGAGGGTGGTCAGCGCGGCGGGGTCGACCTTCAGGAACTTCCGCCCGGCGGCTTCGACGGTCTCGACGCCTTCGGCGGTGACCAGCCGGTACTCGGTGGTGGTGTCCTTGCCCAGCGGGAGGACTTCGGTGTGCTGAAACGTGGTGGTGGACGGCACTGCCAGGCTCCTTTGCCAGCTCCGGGATCCGCCCACCCTACGCAGCGGCGGGGGTCGCGCCGCAGAGGCATCCGGTCACTGTGTGGCAGCACACTCGGCGTGCGCTCTGCGGTCGGTGTTCCACCACCCCGACGCCCGATTGTGACTACGGACGGCGGCACCGCGTCAAGGCGGGAAAGCGTGCCTTGACCCGGCACCGCCGTCCGTGTTCTGGCTTCGGATCGGGGTTGCGGGGGGAGGTCTGGGTGAGGGAGTGGGTGAGTGGGGCCGGCCGCTTCGGGGAGTTTGGTCGGGAGGCCGGGTCCACCCCGACGGACCCGACCTCCCGGGGAGGGCTCCCGGACGCGTGCACATCCGGTCGCGAGGTCAGTGCGGTACTTCGAGGCTGGCGTGACGCAGGTCATAAGTCAACGCCGCCGAACGGGTACCGGCCACGGGGTTGCTACCCATGCTCGTCGGCTGTCAAACAGGTTCTTGGTGACAAATTTTCGGGCGCCGCAACGCCGCTGGTCGTCGCTCTGCGTTCACAAAAAAGACGGGGCGGGTGCGCACCGTGCGCACCCGCCCCGTCTTCGCGGAGCGGATCAGCTGGCGTAGGCGCGGAGGCGGTCCGCGCGCTCGCCCTGGCGGAGCTTCGACATGACCTCACGCTCGATCTGACGCACGCGCTCGCGGGAGAGCCCGAAGTGCTTGCCGATCTGGTCGAGCGTGCGGGGCTGGCCGTCGTCGAGGCCGTAGCGCAGCCGGATGACGTGCTGTTCGCGGTCGTCCAGCGTGGCCAGGACCCGGCGCAGGTCGTCCTGCAGCAGGCCCGAGATCACGGCGCTCTCCGCGTCCGTGGCCTCGGAGTCCTCGATGAAGTCGCCCAGCGGGGCGTCTTCCTCGGTGCCGACCGGCATGTCCAGGCTTACCGGGTCACGCGAGTGGTCGAGCAGGTCCGAGATCTTGTGGGCCGGGATGCCCGACTCCGCCGCCAGCTCCTCGTGCGTCGCGTCGCGGCCGAGCTGCTGGTGCAGGTCGCGCTTGATGCGGGCCAGCTTGTTGACCTGTTCCACCAGGTGGACCGGGAGCCGGATGGTGCGGCCCTGGTCCGCCATCCCCCTGGTGATGGCCTGGCGGATCCACCAGGTGGCGTAGGTCGAGAACTTGAACCCCTTGGAGTAGTCGAACTTCTCCACCGCGCGGATCAGACCCAGGTTCCCCTCCTGGATCAGGTCGAGCAGCGGCATCCCCCGGCCGGTGTAGCGCTTGGCGAGCGACACGACCAGCCGCAGGTTCGCCTCGAGCAGGTGGTTCTTCGCCACGTGCCCGTCGCGGACCAGGGCGGAAAGCTCCTTGCGGCGCTTCGGGGTGAGGTTTTCGCCGGTGTCCAGCATGTGCTGGGCGAAGACGCCGGCTTCGATGCGCTTGGCGAGCTCGACCTCGTCGGCCGCGGACAGCAGGGCCGTCTTGCCGATGCCGTTGAGGTAGACACGCACGAGGTCGGCGGCGGGGCTCTGGGCGTCGAGGTCGGCATCGGTGAGCGCCCCCACGCTCACGGCCGGCTCGTCGGACACCTGAGCCGGGATGCGCTCGCGAATCCCGCGCGACTCGCGTTCGAGAGTCTGGACTGACATTCTGCCTCCCCGGTCACGGGCTGAACGTGCTGCTGCGGTGGTCCCGCCGGTGGGTTCCCGCGGCCCGGGGCCTGTGGATCCCGGTACGCCGGTCCGGCCGGCTTGGCTGGACATCTGGCACAACGCTCCGGGTGGGCAAAACGTTCCCGGCTCGTCTGTAAAAGGAGACGGCTGCCGGCGCGCCCCGGTTGCTCGACCATTGCTGAGCTTTTGCTGAGAAGGCGTGGTTACGGGGAAACCTGAGAATCCCGTGTGAATCCGGTCAGGAACTGAACCGGGCCAGGGTGGTCTAGACCTCCACGAGAACGGTGAACGGCCCGTCGTTGACGCTGGAGACCGCCATCATCGCGCCGAAACGTCCCGTTGCCACGGAGGCGCCGCGGCCGCGCAGCTCGGCCACGACGGCGTCCACCAACGGCTCGGCGACCTCGGGCCGCGCGGCCTGCGTCCACGACGGCCGGCGCCCTTTCTTCGTGTCGCCGTAGAGCGTGAACTGGCTCACCACGAGCAGCGGGGCATTCGCCGTGGCGCATGATTCCTCGTCACGCAGCACGCGCAGTTCGTGCAATTTGCGCGCCATGGTCGCCGCCTTCGCCGTGTCGTCGTCGACGTGGATTCCCAGCAGCACAAGCAAACCCGGCTCGTCGATCGCGCCGACGACCTCACCCGCGACGGTGACGTCCGCCCGGGTGACGCGCGCGGCGACCGCCCTCATCGGCCCGCCGGGACGAGCATCCCGTGCCGGACCAGCTCGCGGACGACGGGCAGCGCCGTGGCCGCCAGCTCCTCCGCGTCGAGCCCTTGCGAGAACGCGAGGAGCTCGATCAGGTCCTCCAGCGCCAGGGCGCCGCGGCAGCCCGCGAGCAGCCGCGCGGCCAGGTCGTCGACCTCGTGCTGCCAGCCCGGCCCGTCGGTGCGGTGCAGCCGGCGGATCTGCGTCGTCCAGCCCTCGTCACCGGGTTCCTCGACGCTTTCCAGCAGAACCGTGTCCGGGACCACAAAACGGACATCCAGTAACGAATCTCCCGATTCGCGCAGCCATTCGACGCGATCCAGCCAGCCCGCCGCCTCCGGCCCGAGCGGGTCGTCGTAGGCCTGCCGCAGGTCTTCGCAGACCACTGTCGGCGTGCGGCCGGCCGCTCGTCGCAGGGTGACGAACCCGAAGCCGATGCCGCGGACGTCGTTCGCGGCGAACCAGTCGAGCCACGCGGCCGCCTTTGCGCGGCCCTCGGGCGAGCGAGGGTCGAGACCCGCGTCACGCAGCCAGGTGCCGACGTAGAGCGCCGGGTCGGCGACGTCGCGTTGCACGAACCACGCGTCGGTCTCGGCGGGCAGCCAGCGGCTCACCCGGTCGGCCCAGTCCTCCTTGCCGGTGTGCAGCCAGGAGGCGAGCAGCTGGCCGACCCCGCCGTCGTTGAGGAACCCGGGCAGCTGCCGCACGACGAGCGCGCTCGCGTCGTCGCCGGCCAGCCCGGAGTCGCGGTAGGTGTAGTCGACGCGGGCCGGGCCGACCACGAACGGCGGATTGCAGACGACCTGGTCGAACTTCCGCCGCGCCACCGGTCCGAACCACTCGCCGCGCACCAGCTCCACGTCCAGCTCGTTCAGCCGGAACGTCGCCGCGGCCAGCGCCAGGGCCCGCCTGGAGACGTCCGTGGCCGTCACGCGCTGGGCGTGCCGGGTCGCGTGCAGGGCCTGGACGCCGTTGCCGGTGCCCAGGTCGAGCAGGGTGCCGACCGGGCGGCGGCTGGTCGCGCGGATCAGCGACAGCGACGCGTGGCCGACGCCGAGGACGTGGTCCTCGGGCACGGTGGTGCCGAGCACGTCGGCGTCGAGGTCGGAGACGACCCACCACGAGCCCTCTTCGTCGCCGTGCGGCCGGATGTCGAGCGCGGCGCGGTAGCCGTCCACGACCGGCGCCAGCACACCGGCGGTGACGGCGTCCTCCGGCGAGAGCGGCGCGAAGGCGGCCTTGACCGCGGTCTCCGGCTCGGTCCCGCCGAGCAGGAACAGCCGGATCAGCGCGCCGAGGTCACCCGCGTCATGGCTCGCGCGCTCGGCCGGCACCGGCTCACCGCGGCCGAGCGCCGCGTGCGCGGCTCCGCCGAGGGCGGCCACCACGCCGTCAGCGTCGTAGGCGGTGCGCCGGAAGGCCTCGCGCAACCGCGCGCAGACGTCGTCGGACAGGTCGGGCAGTACGCTTCGCGTGCTCACGGTGGGTAATGCTGCCACGATGGCCCCTGTGACCCTTGAACGCGTCCTCGCCCCGCTCGACGCGGCGCTGCCCGAGCTCGAAGCGCTGTACATCGACCTCCACCGCCACCCCGAGCTGTCCTTCGCCGAAACCCGGACGGCGGCCGAGCTGGCCCGGCGGCTCGAAGCGGACGGCTACGAGGTGCACACCGGCATCGCGGGCACCGGCGTGCTGGGTGTCCTGCGCAACGGCGAGGGCCCGACGGTCATGCTGCGTGCCGACATCGACGCGCTGCCGGTCGAGGAGAAGACCGGCCTGTCCTACGCCAGCACCGCGCGGGGTGTCGACGAGCGCGGCAAGGACGTCCCGGTCATGCACGCGTGCGGACACGACATGCACGCCACCTGGCTCTCCGGCGCGGCGGCGCTGCTCGCGAAGGGCCGCGACACGTGGGCCGGGACGCTGCAGGTGGTCTTCCAGCCGGGGGAGGAGGGCGCGGGCGGCGCGGCCCGGATGGTCCGGGACGGCCTCTACGACCTGGCCGGGCCGCCGGACGTCGTGTTCGGCCAGCACCTCGTCCCCGGTCCGGCGGGCTGGGTGCTCACCCGGCCGGGCGTGATCATGGCCGCGACCGACACGCTGCGCGTCACCCTGCACGGCCGCGGCGGGCACGGCTCGCGCCCGGAGACCACCGTCGACCCGGCCGTGCTGGCCGCGTCCGTGGTGCTCAAGCTGCAGACGATCGTCTCGCGGGAGATCTCCGCGACCGACTCGGCGGTGGTCACCGTCGGTTCGCTGCACGTCGGCACGGCGAGCAACGTGATCGCCGACGACGCCGTGCTCGAGGTCAACATCCGGTCGTTCGACCAGGCCGTCCGCGAACGCGTGCTCGCCGCGGTCGAACGGATCGTCCACGGCGAGGCCGCCACGGCCGGGGCCCCGAAGCCGCCCGAGATCGAGCGCTCCGGCGCCTACCCGATCACGGAGAACGACGAAGCCGCCAACGACGCGCTCACCGAGGTCTTCCGCGCCCACTTCGGCGCGGACGTGACCATGCCGGCGCCGCTGGTGACCGGCAGCGAGGACTTCAGCGAGTTCGGCCGCGCGGCCGGCGCGCCCTCGGTGTTCTGGCTGGTCGGGGGCTTCGACCCGGAGACGGTGATCAAGGCGATGACCGAGGGGCGCTTCGAGCGGGACATCCCGTCGAACCACTCGCCGCGCTTCGCCCCGATCCTGCACCCGACCCTGCGCACCGGCATCGAGACCCTGGTCGCCGCCGCGGTGAGCCGATTTCGTCACCCAGGTGACGCGTGAGCGGATCCGGTGGGACGATGGGACACGGAGGTGGTGCAGTGTCTTCGCCCGCCAACGACTCGGACCCGGTGCTGATCACCGGGGCGGCCCCGTCGTACGAAGAGCAGTTCGCCGCGCGCAAGCGCAAGTACGTGATCATGATGGCCTGCCGCATCCCGTGTCTGATCCTGGCCGGGCTGACCTACCACGTCTGGTGGCTGGCGCTGGGGTTCCTGGCGATCTCGGTGCCGCTGCCGTGGATCGCGGTGCTCATCGCCAACGACCGCCCGCCCCGCAAGGCCGAGAAGGTCTCGAGCTACCAGCGCGAGGCGAAGGCGATCGAAGGCACCACCCACCGCGTCATCGACGGCTGACCGAAGCGCCACTTTCGTGGGGAAAGTTGCGCTTCCGGCCCGCCGAAGCGGCACTTTCCCTACGAAAGTGCCGCCTCAGGACGGCTGCGGGCCCACCTTGCCGACGGCGAGCGCGCCCAGGCGCGTCCCGTGCCGTAGGACGTCCACAGTGGACTCACCCGCCAGCCAGCCGGTGAGCACGCCGGCGTCGAACGCGTCCCCGGCACCCGTCGAGTCGATGCACTCCGCCTCGATGGCCGGCACGCTCGTGACGCCACCGGCGTCGACCCAGCTCGCGCCGTCCAGCCCGGCGGTCACCACGACCGCGCCGACCGTGCCGAGCAGCTCCTTCGCCGAGGCCGGGTCCGCCGAGCCGGTCAGCGCGACCAGCTCCTCGGTGTTCGGCATCAGCAGGTCGACGCCGCGGACGTCGTCGAGGAACGCGGCCGGGTCGGTGATGTGCGCGGCCGCCTGCGGGTCGACCGAGGTGGTCAGCCCCGCTTCGCGCGCGGCGGCCAGCGACGCCAGCCCGGCGGCGCGCGAAGGCGGGTCGAGCAGCACGTACCCGGACAGGTGCAGGTGACTCGCGCCGGCCAGCGCCTCGGGCGTGACGTCCTCGGGCGCGAAGCGCTGGTTCGCGCCGCGGTCGGCGAGCATGCTCCGCTGCCCGGACCCGTCGACCATGACGACGACGCAGCAGGTCGGCGCCTCGGGGTCGACGGCGAACGCGCACCGCACGCCCGCCGCCTCCAGCTCGGCGCGGATCAGCCGGCCGCCCGGGTCGTCGCCGATCCGCGCGACCAGCGTCGTCTCCGCGTCGAGCGACCGCAGCCACAACGCGGTGTTGGCACCCGAGCCACCACCGGTGAAGCGGATCTTCGCGCGGGCGTCGCCGCCGTGCGGCAGCGGCTTGTCGTGCCGGGCGATCACGTCGAGGGCCGCGTCGCCGACCACCACGATCCCGCTCATGCCAGCGCCACCGCGACCTCGGTGGCCAGCTTGGCGTTGTTGAGCACCAAGGCCTCATTGGCGTCGATGCTCACGCCGTCGCTCGCGGTGTGGAAGTGCTCCAGCAGCACCGGCGTGACGTCGGCGCCGTGCACGCCCTGCTCGGCGACCAGCGCGAGACCTTCGGCGAGCAGCCGGTCGTGCAGTGCCTTGTCCATTTCGGACGCTTCCGGGATCGGGTTCGCCAGCAGCACCCCGGACTTCGCGTACGCGCGGTGCGCGGCGACCACGGCGGCGGCCTGCTTCGGGTCGTCGACCCGCCAGCCGACGGCGTGCCCGGACGAGCGGAGGTAGAACGCCGGGAAGTCGTCGGTGCGGTAACCCAGCACCGGGACCGAGTTCGTCTCCAGCACTTCGAGCGTCGCCGGGATGTCGAGCACCGACTTCACGCCGGAGCAGACGACCACGGTCGGCACCTTCGCCAGCACCCCGAGGTCCGCCGAGACGTCCCACGACTGCGTGGCGCCGACGTGCACCCCGCCGAGCCCGCCGGTGGCGAACACCCCGATGCCGGCCGCGGCGGCCAGCGCCGACGTGCTCGCCACGGTCGTCGCACCCGAGCGGCCGAGGCCGACGGCCGGGCCGAGATCACGCAGCGACAGCTTGTCCAGCCCGGCGTCCGGTGCGCAGACGCGCTCGAGCTCGGCGGGGGAGAGGCCGACGACGACCCGCCCGTCGAGCACCGCGATGGTGGCCGGGACGGCGCCGCCGTCGCGCACGACGCGCTCGAGGCGGCGGGCGACGTCGAGGTTGCGGCCGGCGGGGAGGCCGTGGGACAGGATGGTGCTCTCCAGCGCGACGACGGGGTGCCCGTCACGCAGCGCCGAGGCGACCTCTTCGTGCAGAGAGAGTGCGGTAGTCACGAGGAGCCATCATCGGTGATCGGCAGCCTCGCCGCGCCAGTGGGTCAGCTCGGCCGTCAGGTTGCGTTCCGCGGCGCTCGCCCAGCGTGTCCGCGCGGCTTCGCTGCGGTAGAGCTCCCGCCCGAGCATCCCCTCCAGGACCGAGACGCGCCCCGCGCGCCAGACGTCGTCGGGGTACTTCGCGTACTCCTCGCGCACTGCCTTGGCGTACGCCGAGTAGCGCTCTTCGGAAGCGCCGAGGATCGCGAGGTCGGCGTCGAGCAGCGCGGTGGCCAGGTGGTCGTCCGGCGGGGCGTCGTGCTTGATCGTGGCGAGGATCAGGCCTTCGACGCGCTTCTGGTGGGTCTCGGCGACCCCGGCCAGTGCTTCGCGGGCCCAGGCGGCGCTCGCGCGTTCGTCTTCGCCGGGCTTCGCGTCGTACACGACGTCGTGCGTCCACGCGGCGACGGCGACGATCGCGCGGTCGACGTCGCCGAGCCCTTCGGCCAGCCAGGCGGAGTCGCGCGCGACGGCGGCCGCGTGGTCGAGCGTGTGGTAGCGGCGGTGTGGTTCGGCGTAACGGGCCTCGAGTCCCGCCCGGGGCACGCCGCCGAGCGCGGTGACGGCTTCGGCCCACTTCACGGGAACGTCCAGCGCGTCGGCGAGCCGGTGAAGTCCTTCTCGCGCAGTCCGATCACGGGCTCGTACGGGTCTTCGGGTCGCGATCGACACGGCCGAACCCGCGGCGATGACGCGCGCAACCGCTCCTCCGCCCACGACCAGGGCAGCAGGCCCGCGGGCCCGGCCGCGATCCCGTAGCCGGGCAGGTGCGGCCGGTCCGCGCGCGGCCCGGCCATCAGTCGAAGATGCCGCGGGGCCGGGCGACCTGGTCCAGCCAGTCGTCGAGCTGCTTCTCCCAGTTCACGTCCGGCTTCATCGTGAACATGCCGAGGAAGTCCTGCCCGCGTCCGCCGAAGCCGCCGGTCTTGCTCACCCGCACCCGCTTGGTGACCTCGAGGACGACCTCGGTGCGCTCCGCCGAAGCCAGGAAGGTGACCGCGACCTGCGAAAAGACGCTCGCGAAGCGCGGCGAAGGCGCGAAGCGGACCTCCTGGAAGAACGGCAGCTGCTGGTGGGCGCCGTTGATCCGGCCCTGCTCGAGGATCGCTTCGCGGAAGGTGAAGCCGATGCGGCTCAGCGCGTCGAGGACCCGCTTCTGCGCGGAGAGCGGCTCGATGGCGACGGCGTCGGCGTCGAACGGGTCGGCCACCGCGGCGGCCAGGTCGAGCTCGGCCCGCACGCCGACGGCCATGCCGGTGAGCGGCTTGCCGTAGACGCTGGTCACCGGCGTCTCCCAGGGCAGCGGCACCTCGAACGGCACCCGGACCTGCTGCCCGGCGCGGATGGTCTCGCTGCCGACCAGGTGCTGGGAGCCGAACGGGAGATCCTCGGTCTTGTCCTCGCCGGGGACCTGGACGCGGGCCAGCAGCGTCACCGCGAGGCCCTTGATCTCCTGGTCGACGTCGCCGCCGGCCAGCAGCACCTCGCCGCGCAGCGGCCTGCCGGGGGTGGCGGTGGCCTGGAGCAGGCGGGCGTCGATCTTCGCGCCGCCCGAGCCGAACGTCGCGAGCACCTTCTGGAACATGCGCCAGATCCTGCCAGGTCGAGGGGCGGTCGCAGAAGGTTCGGCGGAACTCGGGCACAATGGCCGGGTGAGCACCGAGACGCTGACGAAGCCGGAAACCACGCCCGAGGGCACGGACACCACCGACGACGACACGCCGAAGATGTTCCACTACGTGAAGAAGAACAAGATCGCCGAGAGCGCGGTCATGGGCAACCACGTGGTGGCGCTCTGCGGCGAGGTCTTCCCGGTGACGAAGTCGCCGAAGCCCGGGTCGCCGGTCTGCCCGGACTGCAAGAAGATCTTCGACGGGCTGCGCCCGGGGGAGTGACCCCGGCCCGAGTCCCCCGGCGGGGTCACCTCGCCGGGGCTTTCTCGTGTCCGTCGCCGGACAGCTTCCCGAACAAATGTGAAAAACCTTCATTCGGCGGGTGTGTCGGGTGCGGGAGTCCTGGTAAATCCTGCGTGCCAGGTTCCCTCACCCACCGGAGTCGCACATGCGCAGAACCGGGATCGTCGTCGCCGCCGTCGCCCTGCTGACCGCGTTCTCACCCGCACTGGCCCAGGCCGTCACGGGCTGGACGGAGGTCGGCTCCGACCACGCCAGGGCCCTCGACGAAAGCCAGGGCCTCGCGACGATCGTGCGGCCGTCGGGCACCACCATCCGCTACACCGGGCTCGGCACGATCCCGGCGGACCTGAACTCCCAGGGCTGGAACCACGTCGGCGACCCGGGCTCGGCCCAGGGCTACTACGTCGAGCCGTACCAGCGTGACGACCGGGGCGCGAAGCTCTTCCGCGTCCAGGCCCCGGACGGCTCCTGGGCGAACTACAAGCACGCGCTCGAGTCGTGGGAAGCGAACAACAACTCCTTCGCCGCGGTCTCGCCGGACGCCCGCTGGCTGGTGGCGGGCGAGTGGGGCACGATGGACCGCCTCCTGGTCCACCCGATGCCCGGCGTGGCGGCGACCGACCCGGCCGCCAACCTGCCGCTGGCCGGGACGATCCGCCTGGACCACCAGGTCCGCGACGTCCAGGGCTGCGACTTCCAGACGGCGACCCGCCTGCTCTGCGCGTCGGACGACCCCGATGGCAGCCTCTTCGGCACCACGAAACCGCTGCTGCAGGTGGACCTGGCTGGTCCGCTGTCCGGTTCGGACGTCGCCGGCCACGTCACTTCGCTGGCTCAGCTGCCGTTGCGCAGCGGCTGCAGCGGCAGCTTCGAGGTCGAAGGCATCGACTTCGACGAGCGGGACAACACGCTGCGGGTGATCGTGATGTCGCCGAGCATCTGCATCCTCTTCGACTCGATGACCTACCGCTTCAAGCAGTGACGCCGAGACCCGGCACTTTCGTAGGGAAAGTGCCGGGTCTCGGGGTTGTGGACAAGCGGAGCTTTCACGTGAAAGCTCCGCTTGGGTCAGGCCGTGGGGGCCGGGTCCAGGGACTCCGACGCCGGGGCCTGCTTCGGGTGCCGGCGAGCCTCGCGGCGGGCGCGCCGCCGCTCCTTGCGGGTCTCCACCATCGTGTACAGCGTCGGGACCAGGACCAGCGTCAGCAGCGTCGAGCTGACCAGGCCGCCGATCACCACGATCGCCAGGGGCTGGCCGATGAACCCGCCCTGGCCGGTGATGCCCAGCGCCATCGGGACCAGCGCGAAGATCGTCGCCGCCGCGGTCATCAGGATCGGGCGCAGCCGGCGACGGCCGCCCTCCGTCACCGCCTCCGTGACGCTCATGCCCTCCGCGCGGTACTGGTTGATCAGGTCGATGAGCACGATCGCGTTCGTCACCACGATCCCGACCAGCATCAGCATCCCGATCAACGCCGGCAGGCCCAGCGCGGTGCCCGTCGCCAGCAGCAGCCCGATCGCGCCGGTCGCCGCGAACGGGATCGACACCAGCAGGATCAGCGGCTGGATCAGGCTCCGGAACGTCGCCACCATGATCAGGAACACGATCGCGATCGCCGCCAGCAGCGCCAGGAACAGGTTCGAGAACGCCTCCTGCTGGTCCTGGCTCACGCCGCCGAGCGAGTACGACGCGCCACCGGTGAACGTCAGACCGTCCAGCTTGGACTGGATGTCCGCGGTCGTCTTGCTCAGGTTGTCGCCGGTGTTCTTGGCCGTGACCGTGGTGCTCAGGTCGCCGCCGGTGCGGTGCACCGACGCCGGGCCGTCCACAGTGGACACCTTGGCCACCTCGTCGAGCCGGACGACGCCGCCCGGGCCCGGAATCGGCAGCCCGCGAACCTGGTCGACCGTCGCCGGCGCGGCGCCGGCCCGCAGCACGATGTCCGTGCGCTGGCCGCCGACCGGCAGCTGCGTCACCGTGCGGCCGGCGATCGCCTGGTTGGCGACCTGGCCGATGGTGCTCGCCGACAACCCGTGTGCGGCGGCCGCGGCGTCGTCCACCTCGACCTGCACCCGCGGCGAGCCGACGGCCAGGTCACTGGTCACCTCGGTCAGCCCGGACACCCCGCCCAGCGCCCGCACGACCTGGTCGGACGCCGGCTTCAGCGCGGCTTCCGACGGCGCGGTCACCGTCACCGACACCTGGTCGGAGTTGAAGCCGGACGCGTCCGCGCCGATCTTGACCTCACCCAGCTCGGGCCGGGACGTCAGCTTCGCGCGCAGCCGGTCGGACAGCGCGTCGAGGTCGGTGTCCTTCGCGACGGTGACCGAGATGCTCGTGTTGGTCCCGCCGCCGAAGCCGAACGCGCCGCCGCCCCCGACACTGACCTGGTAGGTCTCCACCGCGGGCTCCGCGGCGAGCGCCTGCTCGACCCCGGTCGCGGCCTTCTCCTTCGCTTCGACGCTGGTGCCCGCGGGCAGCTTCTGCGTCATGTTCAGCGTGGTGCCGCCGGACTGGTCGAGGAAGTTCGTGTTCAGCCGCGTCGCGAGGCCGACCGTGCCGGCGAAGATGAGCAGCGCCAGCACCACGACGGTCAGCCGCCGCTTGGTCGCGAACCGGATCACCGGCAGGTAGGTCCGCTGCAGGAAGCCGCGGCGCTCCTTCTCCACGGCGGCTTCGCGCGCCCGCTCGGCCTCGATGGCGTCTGCCGGGACGGCCGGCCGCTTCAGGAACCAGTACGCCAGCACGGGAACCACGGTCAGCGACACGAGCAGCGACGCCAGCAGCGCCACCGTCACGGTGATCGCGAACGGCGAGAACAGCTCGCCGACGAACCCGCCGACGAACGCGATCGGCAGGAACACCGCGACCGTCGTCAGCGTGGACGACGTCACCGCGCCGGCCACCTCGCGGACGCCGTCGAGCACCGCCCGCTGCTTCTCCTCGCCGTAACCCAAGTGCCGTTTGATGTTCTCCAGCACGACGATCGAGTCGTCGACCACCCGGCCGATCGCGATCGTCAGCGCGCCGAGGGTGAGCAGGTTGAGCGACAGGTCGCCGGTCCACAGTGCCAGCAGCGCGACCACCACCGACAGCGGGATCGACACCGCGGTCACCAGGGTCGAGCGCACCGACAGCAGGAACAGCAGGATGACGACGACGGCGAACGCCAGGCCCAGCAGGCCTTCGGTGGTCAGGCCGCTGATCGCGTCCTTCACCGGCGTGCCCTGGTCGAACACGACGCTCATCTCGGCGCCGGTCTTCTTGCCCAGGTCCGGCAGCTTGTCGCGGACGGCGTCGGAGATCGCGACCGCGTTCCCGTTGTCCACCATGGTGATCGACAGGCCGAGGCTCGGCTTGCCGTTGGTGCGGGTGATCGACGTCGGCGGCGCGAACCCGCTCTGGACGTCGGCGACGTCACCCAGCTTCACCGGTCCCCGGGCGGGCCCGCGGGCGTTGCCGGCGGCCGACGCGCCCGGCGTGAGATAGAGGTTGCGGAGAGTGTCCACAGTGGTCTGGCCGCCGCCGACCTGGACGGACAGCGTCTTGCCGCCTTCGGTCAGCGTGCCGGCCGGCACCGCGGCGCCGGCGGTCTGCAGCGTGGTGGCGATCGACGTCGGGTCGACCCCGGCGGCCGCGAGCTTCGCGTAGTCGAGCGTGATCGTGACGCGCGGCTGCTGCACACCGGTGACGGTGACCGTGCGCACGCCGTCGATCTTGCGCAGCTCCGGCGCGACCTGGTCGGTCAGCGCGGGCGCGAGCGCCTGCGGGTCCCCGCTGGTGCCCGCGGCGACCAGCACGACCGGCAGGTCGTCGGTGCTGCCCGCGGACACGGCGGGCTCGGAGTTCTGCGGCAGCCGCGGCCGGATCTGGTTCACGACCTGCTGGATCTGCTGCACGGCGGCGTCGAGGTCGGTGCCGAACTCGAACTGCGTGACGACGCGCGACACGCCGTCCGACGACGTCGAGGTGACCTCTTCCAGGCCCTTGAGCCCCTGCAGGGCGCCTTCGAGCGGCTCGGTGACCTGCTTGTCGACCGCGTCCGGCGACGCCCCCGCGTACGCCGTGACGATCTGGGCCTGCGGGAACTGCAGTGACGGGAACAGCTGCTGCTTGATCTGCGGCAGCGCGAAGGCGCCGAAGCCGACGACCACGAGCGCGAGCAGGCCGATCAGGCTTCGGTTGCGCAGGCTCAATCTGGCCAGCACGGACATGACTGGGAAACCCCCTCGGGAACGACGCGGCGACCGACGCCGGCGTCAGTGACCCGCAGAGCCTCCCATGTCCGACCTGAGGAGCGACTCAGTCTGTGGGTTGATTCCCGGTCGTCCCTTGGGAGGACGTACGACCCTGAGCAGCGCTGGGTGCCGGTTCCGGCGCGCTCGGTGACGGCTCGTCCTCTTCGGACGGTGCCGCGCCGTTCCCGGAGACGTCCTCGGGCCGCGGGCGCTTCATCGGCGTGGTGGTGCGTTCCCACAGCCGGCGCCCTTCTTCCGAGCGCAGCCGCTCGGAAGCGCGTTCCATCTCCAGCCGCCGCCACTTGCGCCGCTGCCGCCGCGTCGCCTTCGCCGGCCACAGCTCCTGGAGCGCGCTGTTGAAGTACGCCCCGCCGACCACGGCCAGCCCGATGAAGAACATCAGCAGCAGGAACGCGATCGGCGCGGCCAGCGCGCCGTAGGTGTAGCCGGTCTTGGTGATCCAGTTCAGGTAGATGCGCAGGCCGACCGAGGAGAGCAGGAACACGACCATCGCCAGCACCGCGCCGGGCAACCCGCGGTGCCAGGGCAGCTTCCGCGGCAGCGCCAGCTTGTACAGCGTGGTCAGCGCGAGGGTGATCATCACGCCGAGGGTCGGGAAGTAGAGGGCGCTGACCCACGACGTCACGGTCGGGCGCCAGTCGGCCGGGAAGAACTCCGGCAGCAGGTCCGGGCCGATCGCCAGCAGCGGCAGCCCGACGACGAGGATCACCAGGCCGCACAGGTAGAGCAGCAGCGCGAAGATCCGCTGCCAGACGTCGTTGCGGACGCCGTACTGGTCGTGCGCGACGGTGATCGCGTCCACGAACGACGACATCGCCGACGAACCCGCCCACAGGGAGATCAGGAACCCGACCGAGACGATCTCGCCCTTGCCGACGGTGAGGATGCTGTTGACCGTCGGCTCGATGATGTCGTGCACGGCGTTGTCGCTGAAGACGGTCCGGCAGAAGCCGATGATCCGGTCGTGCACCTGGGTGACGACGTCCTGGCCGAACCACTCGCCGACGAAACCCAGGCTGCCGAGCAGCCCGAGCAGCAGCGGAGGCAGCGAGAGCGTCTGCCAGAAGGCCGCTTCGGCGGCCTCGGAGAAGATGTTGCCTTCCCAGGCCTTGGCGAGCGTGCGCGTGAGGAGACGCCACGGCCCCCTGCGGGCCACCTTCGTCGCCGCGGACGGCTGCACCTCACCCATGACGTGTCCAGCATGGTCCATCCGTGCTGATTTGGCTCGTCACCCTGCCTGCGCCCGGGCGTGTCGGGGGACATCACCCGTGCCGGTGCCCGGAACTGTCGGACCCGGCCGGTAGACTCGCTCCAGTGCCCTCACCGCAGTCGCCGGCCGCCCAACGCAGCAGCAGTCGGTACCACAGTGAGGGTTTTCGCACGTCAAAGCACTTGAGCGAGGGGGGACCGGCATGACGGAGACGCAGCTCGGAGCGCCTCCCGCGGAGAAGGACTCGACCGCGCGCCCGCTGCGGGCGTGGCAGCGCCGGGCGCTCACGAAGTACCTGACGCGGCGGCCGAAGGACTTCCTCGCGGTGGCGACGCCCGGCGCCGGCAAGACAGTGTTCGGCTTGCGGATCGCCGCGGAGCTGCTGAGCGACCGCACGATCGAGGCGGTCACCATCGTGACCCCGACCGAGCACCTCAAGCACCAGTGGGCCGCGTCGGCGGCCATGGCGGGCATCCAGATCGACTCGAACTTCCGCAACACCACGGGTGTCACGTCCTCGGACTACAACGGTGTCGCGCTGACGTACGCGCAGGTCGCGGCGCACCCGACGTTGCACCGGGTGCGCACCGAGAACCGCAAGACGCTGGTGATCCTCGACGAGATCCACCACGGCGGCGACGCGAAGAGCTGGGGCGACGCGATCCGCGAGGCCTTCACCCCGGCGGTGCGGCGGCTGTCGCTGACCGGGACACCGTTCCGGTCCGACGACTCGGCCATCCCGTTCGTCACCTACGAGCCGGACGCGGGCGGCTTCCAGCGCAGCAAGGCCGACCACTCGTACGGCTACGCGGACGCGCTGGCCGACGGCGTGGTCCGGCCGGTCGTCTTCCTCGCGTACTCGGGTGAGGCTTCCTGGCGCACGAGCGCGGGGGAGGAGTTCACCGCGCGGCTCGGCGAGCCGCTCACGGCGGAGCAGAACGCCCGGGCGTGGCGCACGGCGCTCGACCCGGCGGGCGAGTGGATCCCGGCGGTGCTGCAGGCGGCCGACACGAGGTTGTCACAGGTCCGCCAGGGGGTGCCGGACGCGGGCGGCCTGGTGATCGCGACCGACCAGGAGTCGGCGCGCGCGTACGCGAAGATCCTGGAGCGCATCTCCGGCGAGATGCCGACGCTGGTGCTTTCGGACGACCCGAAGGCCTCGGGCCGGATCAAGGAGTTCTCCGAGACGAAGGAACGCTGGATCGTGGCGGTCCGGATGGTCTCGGAGGGCGTCGACGTCCCGCGGCTGGGGGTCGGCGTGTACGCGACGAGCGCGTCGACGCCGCTGTTCTTCGCCCAGGCGATCGGCCGCTACGTGCGGGCGCGCAAGAAGGGCGAGACGGCGAGCGTGTTCCTGCCGTCGGTGCCGGTGCTGCTGGAGCTGGCCAGTGAGCTGGAGGCGCAGCGCGACCACGTGCTGGGCAAGCCGCACCGCGAGAAGGAGGGCTGGGAGGACGAGCTTCTGGCCCAGGCCAACCGCACCGAGGACGAGCCGGGCGAGGAAGAGAAGGCGTTCACCTCGCTGGGCGCCTCGGCGGAGCTCGACCAGGTCATCTACGACGGCAACTCGTTCGGCACGGCGGTGTTCTCGGGCTCGGACGAGGAGCAGGAGTACCTCGGGCTGCCGGGCCTGCTGGAGCCCGACCAGGTGCGGGCGCTGCTGCGGAAGCGGCAGGAAGAGCAGGTCGCGGACGAGAAGCGCCGCAAGCCGGCCAAGGAGGAGGCCCCGCCGCCGGCGGCTCGGCCCCAGTCGGTGAGCGAGCGGCTGGGCGGGTTGCGGAAAGAGCTGAACGCGCTGGTGGGGATGTACCACCACCGCACGAAGAAGCCCCACGGCGCGATCCACAACGAGCTGCGGCGCGTGTGCGGTGGGCCGCCGACCGCGATGGCGACGGTCGAGCAGCTCGAAGAGCGGATCGTGACGCTGCGGTCCTGGTGAGGCCTGGGCCCCCGGGCCGAGCGCCCCGATGTGACCTTGGTGCGCTCCGGACAGCCCGTCGGGGGTCGCCCGGCCGGCTGAACTCCACGGTCACCGTCCGTTCCTGGTAAGTACCAGCCGGCCGGTGACCTTCCGTACGCCCTCCGTCACCACCTCGCCTGCCCGTGCGTCCCCCGCCCGATGGCCCTCCGGGCACCTTCGGCTCCGAAGTTCGCAAGTCGGCGACCAATCAGCGGCCCAGGACGTGGGTTCGCCACCACTCCCCGACGGATTGCGCTGAGTGCACCCACGAGGAGTACCTTCAGGCCGCGAAGAAACCTGGATGTAACAGAGGGTGAGTGCTGGCGATCACATCGTCAGCGGATCTACTCTTTCCGGGCGGCTCCCAGCCTGTGTTGCCGAACCGTGTCCAATTGGTGTCATTTAATCGATCCAGCTATCTTCCCCGCAGCCGCTCAGCGGCATATGTTGTCGCCCACAACATATGCGCGTCGGTGCGCCGGGACCCTCCGGATCACCGCCCCGCAGGGCCCGAGACGACGTCGACGGCCCGCTCGTCACCAATGCTTGGATCCGGAAGGAACGAGGATGCGCAGCAGAACCCTTACCCTCCTCGCCGCCACGGTGAGCGCCGGCCTGGTGCTCTCCGCTTGCGGTGCCAACAGTTCGGACAGCGGGGGCTCGGGGAGCAACTCCGCCTCCTCCTCGGCGCCGGCCGCCGCCGGCGGTGCCAGCGGCAAGGTCGGCGTGATCCTCCCGGAGACCGCCACCTCGGCGCGCTGGGAGGCTTTCGACAAGCCGATGCTCCAGGCCGCGCTGACGGCCCAGGGCTTCGAGGTCGACATCCAGAACGCCCAGGGTGACAGCCAGAAGTTCTCGACCCTGGCCGACGGCTTCATCAGCTCCGGCGTCAAGGTCCTGATCATCGCCCCGTCCGACCCGGCGGTCGGCGTCGCGGTCGAGGCCAAGGCCAAGACCGCCGGCATCCCGGTCATCGACTACGACCGGCCGAGCCTGGGCGGCTCCGCGAACTACTACGTCTCGTTCGACAACGAGAAGGTCGGCCAGCTGCAGGGCCAGGCCATGGCGGACGCGCTGAAGAGCAAGGCGGGCGCGGGCTTCGTCCAGATCGAGGGCGCCCCGACCGACAACAACGCCACGCTGTTCACCAACGGCCAGGACAAGGTCCTCGAGCCGCTGGTCTCGGCCGGCACCCTGCGCCGCATCCAGAAGCAGCCGATCAACGACTGGGACAACCAGCTCGGCGGCACGACGTTCGAGCAGATCTTCACCGCCAACGGCGGCAAGGTCGACGGCGTCGTCGCGGCGAACGACGGCCTGGCCGGCGCGGTCATCACCGTGCTCAAGCGCAACGGCCTCAACGGCAAGATCCCGGTCACCGGCCAGGACGCCACCGCCGACGGCCTGATGGCGGTCATGCGCGGCGACCAGTACATGACCGTGTTCAAGCCGATCAAGGAAGAGGCCGAGGCCACCGCCAAGCTGGCCGCCGCCCTCGCCAAGGGCGACACCGCGGGCGCCGACGCCATCGCCACGGGCAAGCTGCACGACCCGAAGGGCAACCGCGACATCAAGTCCGTGCTGCTCACCCCGACGACGATCCTCGAGAAGGACGTCAAGACCGTCGTCACCCAGGGCTACGTGAAGGCCGCCGAGATCTGCGGTGGCGACCTCGCCGCCAAGTGCACCTCGCTCGGCATCTCCTGAGCCGCCCGCAGTAATCAAGAACTGCCGGGCCGGGACGCGCACCCCGACGGCGCGTCCCGGCCCGGTCCCCATACAGGAGAACGCCATCCATGAGTGAGCCCATCCTCGAGATCAAGGGCCTGAACAAGAGCTTCGGCCCCGTCCACGTCCTCCACGACGTGGACTTCGACGTGCGTGCGGGCGAAGTCACCGCACTGGTCGGCGACAACGGCGCCGGCAAGTCGACCCTCGTCAAGTGCATCGCCGGCATCCACCCGTACGACTCGGGGGCCGTGCGGTTCAACGGGCAGGACGCCCACATCCGCGGGCCGAAGGACGCGGCCGACCTCGGCATCGAGATCGTCTACCAGGACCTCGCGCTCGCCGACAACCTCGACATCGTCCAGAACATGTTCCTCGGCCGCGAGCGCGGGAGCAGCTGGAAGCTGGACGAAGCCAGCATGGAGAAGGCCGCCCGCGAGACGCTGGCCTCCCTCTCGGTCCGGACCGTGAAGTCCGTCCGCACGCCGGTCTCCTCGCTGTCCGGTGGTCAGCGCCAGACCGTCGCCATCGCGAAGTCGGTGCTGTGGAACAGCAAGGTCGTCGTGCTCGACGAGCCGACCGCCGCCCTCGGTGTCGCGCAGACCCGGCAGGTGCTCGACCTGGTCCGCCGGCTGGCCGAGCAGGGCCTGGGGGTCGTGCTGATCAGCCACAACATGGCCGACGTGTTCGAGGTCGCCGACCGCATCGCCGTGCTCTACCTCGGCCGGCTCGTCTCCGAGGTGCACACCAAGGACGTCACCCACGGCCAGGTCGTGGAACTGATCACCGCCGGTCGCTCCGGTGACCTCGGCTTGGCCCGGCCCGAAGCCGTGGTCCTGTGAGCGGGAAGAAAGAACCCGAAATGACTGAAACCCCTGCCAAGAACGAGGTCGGCACGCCCGCCGACGCGCTCGCGCAGACCCAGAACCCGACCGCGGCGATCACCGACTTCGGCATCGACACGACATCGATGTCAACCGGCGAAGCCGTCCGCGACTACTTCGCCCGCATCCGGGCCGGCGAACTCGGCTCACTGCCTTCGCTGTTCGGCCTGCTCGTGCTGGTGATCCTGTTCAGCGCGTTGTCGGACAACTTCTTCACCCTGGCGAACATCGCCAACGTCTTCCCGCAGGGCGCGGGCGTGATCATCATCGCGATGGGCATCGTCTTCGTGCTGCTGCTCGGCGAGATCGACCTCGCCGCCGGTGTCGCTTCCGGCACCGCCGCGTCGGTGATGGCGTTGCACTACGTGCACGCGGGCAACCTGCTGGGCTCCATGGGCACCGGCGTGTTCATCACGTTCATCGCGGTCCTCGCCGTGGCCGTGCTGCTGTCGGCCTACCAGCGGATCTGGGCCGGCGCCGCGTTGTCGCTGGTCGGCCTGCTGATCGTCGCGATCGGTGTCCCGGCCAACGCCTGGCTGGAGATCCTGCTGGCCATCTGCGTCGGCACCGCGATCGGCTGCATCACCGGCTTCCTCGTCTCGAAGATCGGCATGCCGTCCTTCGTCGTGACGCTCGCGCTGTTCATCGTGTGGCAGGGCGTCCTGCTGCAGTTCATCGGTGAGGGCGGCACGATCGGCATCACGAACTCGGACATCCTGTACAAGATCTCCAACGGCAACCTGAGCATCCTGGGCAGCTGGATCTTCTTCCTGATCGCCGCCGGCGGCTTCGCGGTGATCACGCTGCTCAGCCACTTCAAGCGGCTTCAGCGTGGTCTGGTCGTGCAGCCGACGGCGCTGGTGATGATCAAGGTCGGCGCGCTCGTCGTGCTGTCGGCGCTGGGCACCTGGCTGCTGACGATCAACCGTTCGCCGAACAAGACGGTCGTCACGATCGAGGGCATCCCGTACGTCATCCCGATCATGCTGGTGCTGCTGGTGGCCGGGACCTACGTGCTGAACCGGACCAAGTACGGCCGGTACGTCTACGCGGTCGGCGGCAACAAGGAAGCCGCCCGCCGGGCCGGTATCGACGTGCCGAAGATCCGGGCGAGCGTGTTCGTCATCGGCTCGGCGGTCGCGGCCATCGGCGGCATCGTCGCCGCGTCGAAGGTCGGTTCGGTCAGCCCGCAGTCCGGTGGCCTGAACACGCTGCTGTACTCGGTCGGCGCGGCCGTCATCGGCGGCACGTCGCTGTTCGGCG
Source organism: Amycolatopsis iheyensis (assembly GCF_024703995.1). Classification (GTDB taxonomy): domain Bacteria; phylum Actinomycetota; class Actinomycetes; order Mycobacteriales; family Pseudonocardiaceae; genus Amycolatopsis; species Amycolatopsis iheyensis. The sequence continues at coordinate 169,085 of NZ_JAMXQV010000013.1, forward strand.
GCAAGGGCCGGGTGGCGGACGCGGTCGTCGGTGGCCTGGTCATCGCCGTGGTCATCAACGGCCTGGGCCTGCTCAAGCAGCCGGCCGCGGTGGTCAACATCATCACCGGTCTGGTCCTGCTGCTGGCCGCCACGGTGGACGCGCTGTCGCGGCGCCGCGCGGCTGCGTCGACGCGCTGAGCCAGCATGGAATGATAAAGCCCGTGTCCAGCTCACCCGTTGCTCGACCGGACGAGGTGCGCCGGCACAACCGCACTACCCTGCTCCGCTTGCTGCACGTCAGCGGGCCGAGCACCCGGGCGACCCTCGCCGCCGAGCTGGGGCTCAACCGGAGCACGATCAAGACCCTCGTCGACGGGCTGGCCGAAGCCGGTGTCGTCGAGGAGAAGGTGCCGAGGCCGGGACGAGGGGCGGGCCGCCCCTCGCTCCTGGTCCTGCCCCAGCCGCACGCGGCGGTCGTGCTCGCGGTCGACCTGCAGGTCGAGCACGTCGCGATCGCCCTGGTCGGGCTGGGCGGCCAGATCTTGGGCCGCAACAGCTGGAACCTGCGGGGCCGGATGGGCCAGCCGGATGAGGTCATCACGCACGTCATCGAGTCGACGACCATCCTGGCCGGCGACCTCGGCGTGACCCCGGTGGCGGCCGGGGTGTCGGTGCCCGGCGTCGTCCGGCGGGCCGACGGGCACGTGCACGAGGCCCCGAACCTGCGCTGGACCGACGTCGCACTCGGCGAACGCCTCGGCGGGGTGCTGCAGATCCCGATCCTGGTCGGCAACGACGCCGAGTTCGGCGCGGTCGCCGAGCACCTGCGCGGCGCGGCCCGCGGAGCGTCGGATGTGGTGTACATCTCGGCGGACGTCGGGGTCGGCGGCGGGGTCATCGCCGAAGGCTCGGCGCTGCGCGGCGGCTCCGGCTACGTCGGCGAGATCGGGCACATGGTGATCCGCCCGGACGGCCGGGCCTGCTACTGCGGCAGCAGTGGCTGCTGGGAGACCGAGGTCGGCGAAGCGGCGTTGTGCCGGGCGCTCGGGCTGCCCGAGGACACCCCGCGCGGGGCGATCCTGTTCGAGCTGCGCGACCTGGGCCGCAACCCGGAGGCGGCGCTGTCCCGGCTGGCGGAGTTCGCCGAGTGGCTGACGCTGGGGCTGATCAACGTGGTCAACCTGCTGGGCCCGCAACTGGTGATCCTCGGCGACCTGCTCACGGTGCTGCCGGAGGCGGTGCTGCGGCACGTGGGCACCGAGGTGCGCCGGCGCAGCCTGGTGAGCCGGGCGGTCGGCGGCACGCGGATCGTGAGCTCCGCGCTGGGGGCCGACGGGACGCTGCTCGGCGCCGCGGAAGTGGCGTTCGAGGTCGTGCTGGATTCTGTCTGATTTCTTCTCCGGTTTTCGCGTCCGTGATATCGGACACGCTCTTTGCAAGATGCAGAAAGGCGGCCGGTGCCTGTGCGCACCGGCCGCCTTTCGACGTCGTAAGGGTGTTACCGCTGGATATCGGCGGACAGTTCCTTGAGCTTGGCCTCGTGCTCACGGGCGTGGTGCCCGCAGAAGAGCAGTTCGCCTCCTCCGGAGAGGACGGCTCGTACCTGAGCTGCAGCTCCGCACCGGTCACAGCGGTCGGCGGCGGTCAGTTCGGGGCGGGTGAGCGTCGGCGATGTCATGGGGGTCTCCCTCCGTCCCGGCACCGGTCGCCCGGTGCCATCGATCCAGCTACGCCCACTTCGGGACTGATGCCGGTGGCGGCGATCGCCTCCGGCTCCGCGGTGTTCGTATCTCTACTCTTGCAGACGTTTCGCGGCCCGCAAGTGTTCCCGCGCCGGTGGGACCTGAGTCACGCCGATTTACCCCGGATGTCGTAGCCGGATCCCGCAATGCAGGAGACGAATACCCGGAGAGTTACGTTTTCCGTGGTCAGGCACCATGGAGTCGTGAGTACGGTGACCACGCCCCGACGGGTTTCCGGGGTACCCGCTCCGCTCTTGTTCGTTCTCAGCGGAATTTCGATGTACGCCGGCGCGGCCATCGCGGTCGGCCTTTTCGGGCACGCCACCCCGGCCGGGGTGGCGTGGCTGCGCTGCCTGGGCGCGGCGGTGGTGCTGCTGGCCTGGCGCCGCCCACCGAGTTCGGCGTGGCGAGGCCGCGCTTTGCTGCTGGCGATCGCGTTCGGCGTCGTGACGGCGGGCATGAACGTGCTGTTCTACGAGGCGATCGCCCGGCTCCCGCTGGGCACGGTGGTGGCCCTGGAGTTCGCCGGCCCGGTGGCGGTGGCGGCGTTCGGCAGCCGCTCACCGCGGGACGTGCTGGCGGTGGTCCTGGTGGCGTGCGGGGTGGTGGCGATCGCGGACGTCCAGCTGGCGGGCTCGGTCACCGGAGTGCTGTTCGCGTTGGGCGCGGCGGCGGCGTGGGCGGGCTACATCGTGCTGGGCAAGCGAGTGGCCTCGTCGTCCCGGTCGGGTTTGGACAGCTTGGCAATCGGCTTCACGGCGGCGACGGCGGTGCTGTCCCCACTGGCGTGGGGGACGGGCGAGGTGTGGTCTTCGCCACGGATGCTGCTGCTCGGGATCGGCGTGGGCGTGCTGTCGACGGTGGTGCCGTACGCACTGGACCAGGTGGTGCTGCGGCGGCTGGGCCAGGCTCGGTTCGCGGTGTTGCTGGCGTTGCTCCCGGTGACTGCTGGGGTGATGGGGTTCTTGTTGCTGGGGCAGGTGCCGTCGCTTTTCGAGACGCTGGGGACGTTGGCTGTTGTGGGTGGGGTGGCTTTGCGTAGCCGGGACGGGGTGGTTCCTGAGCCGCCTGGGTGAGGTTTGCGGGTGGCTGGGTGGGCCGGCTGCGGGTCGGCCCGCTCGGGTCTCGGCCGGCTCGGCTCGCTCGGCCCGCCAGTCACCGGTTCCCGGCCTGGCCCCAGCCCGGCTGCCGCCGCCCAGCCCCCGGTTCACCCAGTCCTGGCTCATTGGCCTCCCGTTACCAGCCTGCCCGGCCCCGGTCCGTCGGCCGCCCATTGGCCGGCCTACTCGGCCCACCGGTTTCGGCCCCGCCACTCGGCGCACCGCCGTCGGTTGCTCGGCGCCCCGCCGCCGGCCACCCGGCCCGCCAGTCACCGGTTCCCAGCCCGGCCTCAGCCCAGCTCTCGCCGCCCGGCCCCCGGTTCACCCAGTCCCGGCTCATTGGCCTCCCGTTTCCAGCCTGCCCGGCCCCGGTCCGCCTGCCGCCCATTGGCCGGCCTACTCGGCCCACCGGTTCCGGCCCCACCACTCGGCACCCCGCCGTCGGTCGCTCGGCGCCTCGCCGCCGGCCACCCGGCCACCCGGCCCGCCAGTCACCGGTTCCCGCCCCAGGCCCTGACCCACCCGCCCGTGCCGCCCACAGCTCCGGCACCAGTACAAAAGGCGAGCCGACCGGCCGCCCGCCGAGTTACCCACAGGGCCGCCGTGATGTGGACAATCCGGCTCGACCGGCCCTTCTCGCGGCCTTTTCGTCGGTGCCGCCCGATACGCTGAAGCGGGGCTCGTCCCCCGGGATGGGTGGGGTCTTTTTCGGGGGCCGGGTCGTTCAGGGGCCGGAGGAGGCGGTGGGCCATGACCAAGGCTGCGTCGGCCGCGGCGAAGGACTTCGCGGCCGCCGGGGTGGGTGGGGTGCACCTCGCCTGGGCCGACAACAACGGCATTCCGCGCTCGAGGATCGTGCCCGTCGGGGGCCTTGCCGATGCCGCCACCCGGGGTGTCGGGGCCACCTCGCTCTTCGCCGTCTTCGACAGCCATGACGCCATCACCTACGGGCACGCCGGCCTCGGCACGCCGTCCGGGGACGTCCGGCTCGTTCCCGTCGTCGAGCGGCTGCAGCGGCTTGCCGGGCAGCCCGCGCTCGCCTGGGCGCCCGTCCGGCAGCTCACCGCCGAAGGCGAGCCCTGGCCCTACTGCCAGCGCGCCGTCCTCGAAGCGCAGGTTGCCGAGGGTGCTCGGCGGGGGCTCGAGTTCCGCGCCGGTTACGAGCTCGAGTTCGCCGTCGCTCCCGCGGGCAGCGTCGACATCCTGTCGACACCCGGGCACCCCGGCCCGGCCTACAGCCCGCACGCGCTCATCGGCCTCGACGGCTTCGTCGCCGCTCTCCTGCACGACTTCGCCGCCAACGGCCTCCGGATCGGCCAGCTGCACGCCGAGTACGGCGTCGCGCAGCTCGAGCTGTCGCTGGCCGCCACCGATCCGGTCTCCGCCGCCGATGATCAGCTGCTCGCCCGCCAGACCATCCACGCCGCCGCGCATGCGCATGGGCTCGTCGTCAGCTTCGCGCCGCTGATCGGGCTCGGCGCCGCCGGCAACGGCTGGCACCTGCACACCTCCGTCCGCCGCAAGGGCCGCAACCTCCTCGGCACCGGCGGAGACGGCCTGCCCACCGAACCCGGCTACCTCGCCGGGCTGCTGCGCGACCTGCCGGCGCTGACCGCGATCACCGCGCCGAGCGTCCCGTCGACCCTGCGCCTGCGTCCCGGCTACTTCGCGGGCGCGTACGCCTTCTGGGGCGTCGAGAACCGCGAAGCGCCGCTGCGGTACGTCCCGGGCTCGTCGTTGCTGGGTGCCGACCACGCGAACGTCGAGCTCAAGACGTCCGACGCGTCGGCCAACCCCTACCTCGCGCTGGCCGTCGTGCTCGCCGCCGGGATGGCCGGCATCGAGGACTCGGCCGCGCTGCCCGAGCCGATCGCCGAGGACCCCGGTGGCTGGACCGAGGGTGAGCGGGAGACGCGCGGTGTGCGCGGGCTGCCGGCCGACACCGCCGAACAGGACGCTGCCCTGCTGGCTTCGCCGCGCGTCGCCGGCGTGCTCGGCGAAGACCTGTTGGGCGCCTTCCGCGCCGTCCGGGCGTCGGACGCGGCGTGGGCGGCCGAGCGCACCTCCGACGAGATCGTGGCCGCGCACCTGTGGCGTTATTGAAGGCTGGGACAATGGGTCCGACGAATCCGGGAAACCGCTGAGGGGACCGATGTCTTCGGGGATCGACGGCGGGCAGCTCGACCTGTCCGGGGTGCGCTGGCTGCCGGGCGGGGCCCGCCTGGCCGCGCTGGCCCAGGCGGAGCTGCCGCAGAAGGACGGCCTGGCCGCGGCGTTCTGCGGGCTCGCGGCACTGCGGGCGGCGGGCTTCGACGTGCGCGACCAGGACGCCGTCGCGGCGGCCGCGGGCACAGTCCGCGGACCCGTCGTGCGCCCGCCGGGCGAGGCGGGCCGGCCGGGGTTCCGGCTGCCGCTGCCGGTCGTCGACGACCCGGCCGCGGCGGGCACCCGGGTTTCCGGGTTGGCCGCGGCCCTCGGCACGTTGTCGGCCGGCGCCCTCTCGGCCGTGCCGGCGACGGGGGCGTGGACCACCGAGGCGCTCTTCGACCTGCTGGTCGGGCTGTGGGACGTCCCGCGCGTCGCGGTGATCGCCCGGATCGACGCCGCCGAGCTCGGCGCCGCCGACACCCCCGAGCGCGCGCTGCTCGACTACCTGGACACCGGCGTCCCGCCCCTGTGGACGTCCCGCTGGCGCCCGCCCGGCGGTCACTTCGTGCTGCCGGCGGGTATCCGCATCGGTGCCGAGGGCACGCTGCTGTCCGTTGTGGACACCTATCCGTCGTTGGGGGACAACGGGATCCACGACCAGCCCCTCGAGTGGATGACGGCGGCGCTGGGCGGGCTCGGCGTGCTGGTGGTCGTCGACGCGGACCAGACGGCGGTGACGCACGAGGCGGTCCGCGCCGCCGGCCTCACTCCGTCCTTTTGGGACTGACCTCGGTGTCGCCGGCGTTTTCCGGGGCGAACCGCGAGTGCCGGCGGCCGTAGACGAAGTAGATCACCAGGCCGATCACCAGCCACGCCGCGAACCGGATCCAGGTCAGCACGTTCAGGTTGAGCATCAGGTACAGGCAGGCCAGCGCCGCCACGATCGGGACCACCGGCGAGAACGGCACCTTGAACGGCCGGTCCAGGTCGGGTCGGCGACGGCGCAGCGCCGGGACCGCCACCGCCACGATGATCATCGCCGACAGCGCGCCGATGCTCACCATGTCGGCCAGCTCGGAGATCGGGATGAACGCGGCCAGCACGGCGATCAGCGCGGCGCCGCCGATGGTCATCCGGTGCGGGGTGCCCCACTTCGGGTGCGCGGTGCCCAGCGCCTTCGGCAGCAGGCCGTCGCGGCCCATGGCGAACCCGATGCGCCCGATCGTCACCAGCTCCACCATCATCACCGACGTCAGGCCGGTCACCGCGCCGAGCGAGATGAGCGCGCCGACCCAGTGCTGGCCGACCCGGTCGAACGCGTCGGCCAGCGGCGCGCCCGTGTCGATGTCGGTGAAGGGGATCATGCCGGTCAGCACGATCGACACGCCGATGTAGAGCAGCGCGCACACGGCGAGCGCGCCGAGGATGCCGACGCGGAGGTCCTTGCGCGGGTTGAGCGTCTCCTCGCCGAGGTTCGCGAGCGCTTCGAAGCCGGTGTAGGCGAAGAAGACCACGGCGGCGGCGGTGACCATGCCGGCGATGCCGTACACCGACTGCTCGAGCCCCAGCGCGGCCTGGACGATCGGCTGCTCCAGCACGGTCGACCCGCCGGCCGGCGCCTGCGCCGGCGGGATGAACGGGGTCAGGTTCGCGCCCTTGACGAAGAACAGCCCGACCGCGAGCACCAGCACGCAGACGGCGACCTTCACGCAGACCAGCAGGTTGGTCACCCAGGCCGATTCCTTGATGCCCCGCACGGCGACCACGGTCAGGATCGCGATGATGAGCACCGCGCCGACGTTGACCTTCGCGTCTTCGCCGAACCACTCCGGCGACAGCCCGAGCAGGTTCGCGAGGTAGCCGGACCAGCCGCGCGACACGACGGCGGCGCCGAGCGCGAACTCCAGCAGCAGGTCCCAGCCGATGATCCAGGCGAACACCTCGCCGAGGGTGGCGAAGGCGTAGGTGTAGGCGCTGCCGGCCGTCGGGACGCTCGAAGCGAGTTCGGCGTAGCAGAGCGCCGCGAGCCCCGCGACGACCGCGCCGAGCACGAACGACAACGTCACCGCCGGCCCGGCGTGCGTCTTCGCCTCGACACCCGCGAGGGTGAAGATGCCGGTGCCGATGATGATCCCGACGCCGAACCCGACCAGGTCGCGTCCGCGCAGTCGCCGTTTGAGCTCCCCCGAGTCCTGGCGCTTCAGGACATCGTCCACGTTCAACGTTCTCCGCACACCCATGAGGAGAAGTTAGAAGGTCACGGAGGTTCCCGCAGATCGGCCGCCTCTCCGTTGCCCGAGGCCAGGCCGTGTTCCTGGGCGATGATCGCCGCCTGGACGCGGGAGCGCAGGTCGAGCTTGGTGAGCACGCGCGAGACGTGCGTCTTCACCGTCGTCTCGCCGATGTACAGGCGGGTGCCGATCTGGGCGTTCGACAGGCCCGCGCCGAGGCAGGCGAGGACCTCGCGCTCGCGCTCGGTCAGGTCGCCGAGCCCTGGGACCGTGGGCGCCGGCTCGCGGCTGTTCGCGGCGAAGGAGGTGAGCACCCGCCGGGTGACCTCCGGGGCGAGCACGCCCCCGCCGGCCGCGACCAGCTTGACGGCCTCGATCAGCCTGTCCGCCTCGACCGACTTGAGCAGGAACCCGGCCGCGCCGGCCCGCAACGCGCCGTCGACGTACTCGTCGATGTCGAAGGTGGTGAGCACGAGGACTTCGGACAGCCCTTCGGCGAGCATTTGGCGGGTGGCGGTGATGCCGTCGGTGCCCGGCATCCGGACGTCCATCAGCGTGACGTCCGGCCGCAGCACGCGCGCCTGGCGCACGGCCGCGGCGCCGTCGGCGGCCTCGCCGACGACCTGGACGCCCTCGGCGTTGTTCAGGATCATGACGAGGCCATCGCGGATGGCGCTGTGGTCGTCGGCGACCAGGACCTTGACCGTCATCGGGACTCCTCGCCCGCGGAGGCGACCGGCAGTTCGGCCCGGACCAGCCAGCCTTCGCCGGCCGGGCCCGCGGTGACGGTGCCGCCGACCGCGTCGGCTCGTTCGCGCATGTTCAGCAGACCGGTCCCCGAGCCCTCCGCGGGGGTGACGGGGTGGGGCTGCACGTCGTTGCGGACCTCGACCTCGAGGAAGCCGTCGAGGTAGCGGACGTCGAGGTCGACGTGGCCGCCCGGGGCGTGCTTCGCCACGTTGGTCAGCGCCTCCTGCGCGATCCGGTACGCGGTCAGGTCGACCGCCGTCGGGATGCTCTCCCAGCCGTCCACTGTGGACCCCATGGTGACGTCGAGGCCGCTGGCCCGCGCCGACTCCACCAGCCTGGCCAGTTCCGCCAGCCGGGCCGGCGCGGTGGTCTCCGCGGCCGCGCCTTCGGCCTTGAGCAGCCCGATCATCGTCCGCATCTCTTCCAGCGCGCTGACGCTGTTTTCCCGCACCGACGCCAGCACCTTCTTCGCCAGCGGTGAGTCGGGCATCGACAACGCCGCCTCCGACTGGATCGCGATGGCCGAGAGGTGCCCGGCGATCACGTCGTGCAGGTCGCGGGCCATCCGCGCGCGTTCGGCGGCCACCGCCGCCCGCCTGTCGAGCTCCGCGATCTTCGCCAGCTGCCCGGCGTTCGCCCGTTCGGTTTCGGCGATGTCGCGCTGCTGCCGGACGTTCGCCGCCCACCACACCGGGGTGAGGACGAACGGCAGCACGCTGACCGCGGCCAGCAGCGCCATGCGCCACTCCTGGCCCAGGACGAGCACCGCGGCCAGCACGACCACCACCGACGCGCCGGCGACGCCGATCATCACGCGGCTCATCCGGCGGGAGCCGTAGAGCGTTGCCGCGTAGAGGAAGTCGGTGAAGATGATCAGGACGGGGAGGGACGGGCTGAGCCAGATGTCGACGGCCAGCACCGCGGTGGCCAGGAGCAGGGCGCCCGGCACCCACCGGCGGAGCAGCTCGAGGCCGCACAGCGCGGTGAGCTCCAGCAGCCGCGCCCACAAGGGGGCGTGGTCGTAGGAGGTCAGGATCCGGTGGATCCCGGCCGCGTAGACGAGGAAGCCGACCAGCCAGGTGGCCAGGGCGATCAGGGCGTCCTGCTGCCACGCCGGGCGTGATCGCAGGCGAGGGAGGTGCATGTGACCATCCCAGCACACGGGGTGACCGGGGCGCGTCCTACGAAGTGATGACCCGGGGTCCTGCCTTCCGACGACGCGCCCGCGACGCCCGGTGACCGAACCTGGAGACGTGGACGAGATCGGAAAGTTCTTCGCGGAAAACCCGATGGCCGCCGTCATCGCGGGCGGCGAGATCGGGTTCTGGGTGCTGATCGCGGCGGGGCTCGCGGTGCGGTACGGGCTGCGCGCGCGGCGCGCGTCGGTGGTGCTGCTCGCCATGGTGCCGCTGATCGACGTGGTGGTGCTGGTGGCGACGGTGATCGACCTCGGCGGCGGCGCGAAGGCGAACTTCACGCACGGGCTGGCGGCGGTGTACCTCGGGTTCAGCGTGGTGTTCGGGCCGAGCATGGTCCGCTGGGCCGACGTGCGGTTCGCGCACCGCTTCGCGGGCGGGCCACCGCCGCCGAAGCGGCAGGGTCGGGAGAAGCTGAGCCACGAGTGGCGCGAGTTCGGCAAGTGCGTGCTGGCGTGCGGCCTGGCGGCGGCGGCCCTGCTGGCGGCGATCATCGTGATCGGCACGCCGGAGCAGGTGGCGCCGCTGTGGGGGTGGTTCCCGCGGCTGGGGACCGTGCTGGCGATCTGGCTGGTGACGGGCCCGGTCTGGCAGGAGCTGTCCGGCAGCCGCCGCGAGGAGGTGCGGCGGTGATCGAGCTGCTGGGGATCCTGCTGGTGGTGCAGGGAGCGGGTGGGTTGCTCAACCGGCTGCTCGGGGCGGGTTCGCCGAGCTGGTTCGTGCAGCTGCACCTGCTGCCGGCTTCGCTGCACATCGCGGCGAGTGTGGTGATGGTGCTGGCCGGGGCGGCGGTGCTGCTCCTTGTCCGGGGGCGGCGGTCGGGGTAGCGGGGCGCGGCCGGGTTGGCCGGGGGCGGGGAGAGGTGGGTGAGGCGGACGGGGAGCGGTCCGGGTGGTTGGGCGGAGGCTCGGGCGGCTGGGGATGGGAGGGGTGTGCGAGGTGGTTGGGCGGAGAGGCTGGGGTGGCTGGGGAAGGGAGAGGTGGGTGAGGTGGCTCGGGTGGTTGGGCGGAGAGGCTGGGGTGGCTGGGGAAGGGAGAGGTAGGTGAGGCAGCCGGGGGGAGCTGCCCGGGCGGCCGCGCGGACAGGCTCGGGCGGCAGGCGGGAAAGGCCTGGGCGGCTGGGGAGGAGTCCGGAGCGGCCGGGGAGCGGCGGGAAGGGCGCCGGGCGGCCAGGGGAAGGCCTGGGCGGCCGGCGAGAGGGGATCGGGGCAGTTTGATCTGGCCGGCTGGGCGAGAGCGCCGCGACTGGGCCGGACAAGGCGGGCTTGCGGGGCGAGAGGGCGCAGCGGGGTGGGCGGGGCGGCGCGCGGTCAGCTTGCTGGGTGGGCCGGCGCGCGGATGGCCGGCCTGGACGAGGCGGCCTGTGGCGTGGGAGGGCACGGCGGAACCAATCACGATCAGCCTGGTGGGACCGAGCTGGACGAGAGCGCGGCGGCCGGGCCGCGAAGCCGGGCCTGTGTGGAGGGCGAGGGCACAGCGGGGTGGCCGGGCCCACCTCGGCCGGGCCGCGAAGCCGGGCCGGCCGGAGGGCGGGGTGGCCGGAGGGACCGGCGCGCCGGCGGCCGGAGGAAGAGCGCTCAACCGGACAAACCCGCCCGCAGGCAGGCCACCGGAAGAGCAAAGCGGCGAACGGTGAACGCTCTGCGGCCGCCGGGTGACGTCGTTCGCTGCGGATGGCGCGATTCCTCCGCTGCCGGAATGCTGGGGCCGTGCCCGACGAGATCCCCGCCCGTAGTGCCCTGCACCTGCTCGCCGACCGGTACGGCGTTGCCACCCGGTACGAGAACGCCGACCAGGAGTGGGTCGATGTCGATGATGATGTCGTCGCCGCCGTCCTGCGGCAGTTCGGGGTCGATACCGACGGTGAACACGAACCCGAGCCCGCTGGCGCACTGCCGCCGACCATCGTTCTCACGCAGGGGACCGCCCGGGACCTGCCCGGGCCCGCCGAGGTCGTGCTCGAAGACGGCAGCCGGCGTTCCGTGGACCGTGAGCTGCCCGGGGATCTGCCGCTCGGCTGGCACCGGGTCGTCACCGCCGACCAGGACGTCGTGCTCGCCGTCGTTCCCGGGAAGCTGCCCGACGTGCCGCCCGCCTGGGGGTGGATGCTGCAGCTCTACGCCCTGCACTCGGCCGGCTCCTGGGGCATCGGCGACTACGCCGACCTCGCGACCTTCGCCGCCCGGTCCGCCTCCGAACTCGACGCCGGCGTGCTGCTCGTCAACCCCGTCCAGGCCTTCAGCCCCGCCCACCCCGTCGAACGCTCGCCGTACTCGCCGGCCAGCCGCCGCTTCGCGAACCCGCTCTACCTGCGTGTCACCGCCACCGAGACCTTCCTCAACGCCGACGCCGCCACCCGGGCAGCCGTCGAATCGCTCGCTCCGGACCGCGATGGCGAGCTCATCGACTACGACGCCGTCTGGACCGCCAAGCGCGCCGCCCTCGAACTGCTCTGGCCGCACCGCGTCGAGGAGGTGCCCGAAGATCCGGATCTGCTCGGCTTCGCCCTGTTCAGCGCCCTCGCCGAACAGCACGGCGCCGACTGGCGGGAGTGGCCGGAGTCGCTGCGGGACCCCGCCACCCCCGAGGTCGGGAAGGCCCGCCAGGAACTCGAGGAACGCGTCGGCTTCCACACCTGGCTCCAGCACCTCTGCCGCGAGCAGCTCGAGACCGCCCGCAAGGCGGCAAAGGACGCCGGGATGACCGTCGGGATCGTGCACGACCTGCCCGTCGGCGTGCACCCCGGCGGGGCCGACACCTGGGCCGCGCGGGACGTCTTCGCCGCCGATGTGCGGGTCGGCGCGCCGCCGGACGCCTTCAACCAGCAGGGCCAGGACTGGAACCTGCCGCCGTGGCGGCCCGACAAGCTCGCCGAGGCCGGGTACGCGCCCTTCCGGGACGTCATCCGGGGCGTCCTGCGCTACGCCGACGGCATCCGCGTCGACCACATCGCCGGGCTCTGGCGGCTCTGGTGGATCCCGCCGGGCGAACCCGCCCACCGCGGCACCTACGTCCACTACGACGCCGAGGCCATGGTCGGCGTGCTCGCGCTCGAAGCGCACCGGGCCGGCGCGGTCGTCGTGGGGGAGGACCTCGGCACCGTCGAGGAGACCGTCACCGAGACCATGCACGAGCGCGGCATGCTCAGCTCGGCCGTCCTGTGGTTCGAACGCGACTGGGACGCGCCCGGCAAGCCGTTCACCCGGCCGGCCGGCTGGGACCCGGACGCCATGGCCAGCATCTCCACCCACGACCTGCCGACGGTCTCCGGCTGGCTGCGGGGCGAGCACGTGCGCGTCCGGGCCGAGCTGGGCCTGCTCGACCGCGGGGTCGAGGCCGAGGAGGAGGCGGCCGCCGCCGAACGCGCGGCGCTGCGGGAACTCCTTGTGCGGGAAGGGATTCCGGCCGACGACATGGTCGTCGCGTTGCACACCCTGCTGGCGCGGGCCGCGTCACGGCTGGTGCTGACCTCGCCGGCCGACGTCGCGGGCCAGGTGCGGCAGCCGAATCTGCCCGGGACGGTCGACCAGTACCCTAACTGGCGGATTCCCCTTCCCGTCAGCGTCGACGGCTTCTTCACCGCGAAGGGGGTGCGCGCCGCGGTGGCGCCGCTGGCAGCAGCGCGTCCTTTACCCGGGTAACGGGTACTCCACGGCGTACGACCCCCGCAGTGACGCACGTCCGCGAGCGCGGACGCGCCCGGTACACCCTGTAAAGCTCGAGGAGACCCCAGTGCGGCCCTGGCCCGGAACGCCCTACCCGCTCGGCGCCACCTACGACGGAGTCGGGACGAACTTCGCCCTGTTCTCCGAGGTGGCGGAGCGGGTCGAACTGTGCCTGTTCGACGACAAGGGCGAGGAGACGCGGTACGCGCTCGAGGAGGTGGACGGGTTCGTCCACCACGGCTACCTGCTCAACGTCCAGCCCGGCCAGCGCTACGGGTTCCGGGTGCACGGCCCGTACGACCCGAAGCGCGGCCTGCGCTGCAACCCGAACAAGCTGCTCATCGACCCGTACGCGAAGGCCGTCTCGCACGGCGTGAAGTGGGACGAGTCGCTGTTCGGCTACAAGTTCGCCGACCCCGAAGAGCGCAACGACGCCGACTCGGCGGGGCGCGTCCCGTATTCGCTGGTGGCGAACCCGTTCTTCGACTGGGGCAACGACCGCCAGCCCAAGCGGCCCTACAACGAGACGGTCATCTACGAGGCCCACGTCAAGGGCATGACCGTGAACCACCCGTTCGTGCCCGAGCCGCTGCGGGGCACCTACGCCGGGCTCGCACACCCCGTCGTCGTCGAGCACCTGCAGAAGCTCGGCGTGACGGCGGTCGAGCTGCTGCCGGTGCACCAGTTCGTCTCCGACCACGGCCTCGAAGAGAAGGGCCTCACGAACTACTGGGGCTACAACACCATCGGCTACTTCGCGCCGCACGACTCCTACGCCGCGATGCCCGGCGAGGGCGGCCAGGTCCAGGAGTTCAAGGGCATGGTGAAGGCCTTCCACGAGGCCGGCATCGAAGTGATCCTGGACGTGGTTTACAACCACACCGCGGAGGGCAACCACCTCGGGCCGACGCTGTCGATGCGGGGCATCGACAACGAGGCGTACTACCGGCTGGTGGAGGGGGAGCCCGAGTACTACATGGACTACACCGGCACCGGGAACTCCCTCAACGTCCGCAACCCGCACACCCTGCAGCTGATCATGGACTCGCTGCGCTACTGGGTCACCGAGATGCACGTCGACGGCTTCCGCTTCGACCTCGCCTCCGCCCTGGCCCGCGAGTTCTACGACGTCGACCGGCTGTCGACGTTCTTCGACCTCGTGCAGCAGGACCCGATCGTCAGCCAGGTGAAACTGATCGCCGAGCCGTGGGACGTCGGCCCCGGTGGCTACCAGGTCGGCAACTTCCCGCCGCTGTGGACGGAGTGGAACGGGCAGTTCCGCGACACCGTCCGCGACTTCTGGCGCGGCGAGCCCTCGACGCTGGGGGAGTTCGCGAGCAGGATCACCGGCTCGTCCGACCTCTACCAGGACGACGGCCGCCGCCCGTTCGCGTCGATCAACTTCGTCACCGCGCACGACGGCTTCACGCTGCGGGACCTGGTGTCCTACAACGAAAAGCACAACGAGGCCAACGGTGAGGACGGCCGCGACGGCGCCGACGACAACCGCTCGTGGAACTGCGGGGTCGAGGGCGAGACCGACGACGCCGAGGTCAACGAGCTGCGAGCCCGCCAGCAGCGCAACATGCTGGCCACGATGCTGCTGTCGCAGGGCGTGCCGATGATCCTGCACGGCGACGAGTTCGGCCGCACCCAGCAGGGCAACAACAACGTCTACTGCCAGGACTCGGAACTGTCCTGGATGGACTGGGAGCTGGCCGAGGGCAACGCCGCACTGGTGCGCTTCACCGCCGGGCTCAGCGCGTTCCGGCACAAGCACCCGGTGTTCCGCCGCCGCCGCTTCTTCCAGGGCGGCCCGGTCGGCAAGGGCGACAAGCTCGGCGACATCGCCTGGTTCACCCCGGCCGGCGAGGAGATGACCGAGCAGAACTGGGACGACGGCTTCGGCAAGGCGGTCGTCGTCTTCCTCAACGGCCAGGCGATCCCGGACCTCGACCCGCGCGGCATGCACGTCGAGGACGACTCGTTCCTGCTCGCCTTCAACGCGCACTACGAGGACATCGACGCGAAGCTCCCGGGCAACGGCTACGGCGAAGCCTGGTCCGTCGTCGTCGACACCGCGACCGGTGAGGTGGCACCCACCGGCGCGGAGCCGATCGAAGGCGGCGGCCAGTTCACCCTGCCCGCCCGGTCGCTGGTCGTCCTGCAGCGGACGGAGCCCGCATGACCGTGCCGGAGTCGACCTACAGGGTGCAGCTGCGCCCGGAGTTCACCTTCAGCGACGCGGCGGAAATCGCCGGCTACCTGCGCGAACTCGGCATCGGCGCGCTCTACGCGTCGCCGGTGCTGGACGCGACGCCCGGCTCGACCCACGGCTACGACGTCGTCGACCCGACGCGCGCCCGGCCCGAGCTGGGTGGCGAGGACGCCCGGAAGAACCTGAGCGCGAAACTGCGCGAACTCGGGCTCGGCCTGGTCGTCGACATCGTGCCGAACCACATGTCGGTCGAGGTGCCGAAGGCCAACCGCTTCTGGTGGGACGTCCTGAAGCACGGCCGCGACGCCGAGTTCGCGGCCTACTTCGACGTCGACTGGGCCCGTGGTCCGATCCTGCTGCCGGTGCTCGGCGACGACGACGCCGTCGCCGAGCTGACCGTCGAGGACGACGAGCTGGTCTACTACGACCACCGCTTCCCGATTGCGCCGGGCACGGAAGGCGGGACGCCGCAAGAGGTCCACGAGCGCCAGCACTACCGGCTGATCGGCTGGCGCCGCGGCAACGCGGAGCTGAGCTACCGCCGGTTCTTCGACATCACGAACCTGGCCGCGGTCCGCGTCGAGGACCCGACGGTCTTCGTCGAGACGCACGGCGAGGTCCTGCGCTGGGTCGCCGAGGGTGACGTGACGGGCCTGCGCGTCGATCACCCCGACGGCCTGGCCGACCCGGGCGACTACTTCCGGCGGCTGCGGGAGAACGCGCCGAACGCGTGGATCGTGGCGGAGAAGATCCTGCACCCGGGCGAGCCGCTGCCGCAGAGCTGGCGGGTCGACGGCACCACCGGCTACGACGCGCTGCGTGAGATCGCCGGGGTGTTCGTCGACCCGGCGGGCGAGCCCGGCTTCACCGAGCTGGCGAACGAGCTGGGCGTGAAGACCGGCTACCACCGCGTCGAGGCCGAGGCGCGGCGGCTGGTCACGGACAAGATCCTCGTCGCCGAGGTCCGGCGGATCGCGGCGCTGCTGCGCGACGTCGACGCCGAGCAGGCCCGCCAGGCCGTCGCCGAGACCATGATCGCCTTCCCCGTCTACCGCTCCTACCTGCCCGAAGGCGCGGCGAACTGGGCGACCGCGATCGCCGGGGTGAAGACCGCGCGCCCGGATCTCGAGAGTGCCCTGGACGCCCTCGACGCGCAGGTCCGCGCCGAGCCCGGCGGCGAACTGGCGACGCGCATCCAGCAGACGTCCGGCATGGTCGTGGCCAAGGGCACCGAGGACACGACCTTCTACCGCTACACGCGCTTCGCCGCGCTCAACGAGGTCGGCGGCAACCCGGACCGCTTCGGCCTCGACGTCGAAGAGTTCCACCGGCTGGCCGCCGGGCGCGAGGCCGGGCACCCGGCCGCGATGACCACGCTGACCACGCACGACACCAAGCGCTCGGAGGACACCCGCGCGCGGATGGCCGTGCTGGCCGAACTGCCGGGCGAGTTCGCCGACGCCGTCCGCCGCTGGAGTGCCCGGCGCGGGATCGGCGAGCCGTCGCTGAACCTCCTCGCCTGGCAGACGCTGGTCGCGACCTGGCCGATCGAGCCGCCGCGGCTGCGCGACTACCTCGACAAGGCGGCCAAGGAGGGCAAGCTCCGGACCAGCTGGACCGACCACGACGAGGCGTTCGAAGCCGACGTCGCCGCGTGGCCGGAGGACGTCCTCGGTGACGCCGAGCTGGCGGCCGACGTCGAGGCGTTCGTCGCGCGGATCGCCGGGCCCGGCTACGCGAACTCCCTCGGCCAGAAGCTGGTGCAGCTGACCGCGCCGGGTGTCCCGGACGTCTACCAGGGCACCGAGCTGTGGGACTTCTCGCTGGTCGACCCGGACAACCGCCGCCCGGTCGACTACGGAACCCGCCGCGAACTCCTCAAGCGGATCGCCGACGGCGAGCAGCCCGGGATCGACGCCACGGGCGCGGCGAAGCTGCTGGTCGTGCACAAGGCGCTGCGGCTGCGCCAAGACCACCCCGGGTTGTTCCGCGGCTACCGGCCGCTGCGTGCCGAGGGCGTGGCCGCCGAGCACGTCCTCGCCTACACGCGCGGTGCGGACCTGGCCGTCGCGGTCACCCGGCTGCCGGTCGGCCTCGAAGCCGCGGGTGGCTGGCGCGACACCGTGCTGCCGCTGCCCGACGGCGTCTGGACCGACGTCCTGACCGGCCGCGAAGCCACCGCGGACGTGGCCACCCTGTTCGAGCGGTACCCCGTCGCGTTGCTGGTGCGAGGAGACGCATGAGGTTCAGCGTGTGGGCCCCCGCGGCCCGCCGGGTCCGGGTGAGCGTCGACGCGGGCGTGCACGAGATGACCGCCGGCGACGGCGGCTGGTGGCACGCCGAGGCCGAGGGCGTCAACTACGCCTTCCTCCTCGACGGCTCCGACGACCGCCTGCCCGACCCGCGCTCGAAAAGGCAGCCGCACGGCGTCCACCGGGAGTCGCGCGTCTACGACCACGCCGAGTTCGAGTGGACCGACGACGCCTGGCACGGCCGTCAGCTCCCGGGCGGGGTCGTCTACGAGCTGCACATCGGCACGTTCACCGAGGGCGGCACCTTCGACGCGGCGGTCGACCGGCTCGACCACCTCGTCGAGCTGGGCATCACGCACGTCGAGGTGCTGCCGGTCAACTCCTTCGACGGCACCGCGGGCTGGGGCTACGACGGCGTCCTCTGGGGCGCGGTCCACGAGCCCTACGGCGGGCCGGACGGCTTCAAGCGGTTCGTCGACGCGGCCCACGCGCGCGGTCTGGCCGTGGTGCTCGACGTCGTCTACAACCACCTCGGGCCGTCCGGGGCCTACCTCGACCGCTTCGGGCCGTACTTCGCCGGGCAGAACGACTGGGGTCCGGGCCTCAACCTCGACGGCGCCGGCTCCGACGAGGTCCGCCGGTACGTCGTGGACAACGCGCTGAGCTGGTTCCGCGACTTCCACGTCGACGCCCTGCGCCTCGACGCGGTCCACGCGCTGCTCGACCGGCGCGCCACCCACCTGCTCGAACAGCTCGCCCTCGAGGTCGACACGCTCTCGGCGGCGCTGAACCGGCCGTTGACGCTGATCGCCGAGTCCGACCTCAACGACCCGAAGCTGGTGACGCCCCGCGAGCGCGGCGGGTACGGCCTGCACGCGCAGTGGTCGGACGACTTCCACCACGCGCTGCACGTCAAGCTCACCGGCGAGGAGACGGGCTACTACACCGACTTCGCCGCGGCCGACGCGATCGAGCGGGTGCTGCGCGGGGTGTTCTTCCACGCCGGGACCTGGTCGTCGTTCCGGGAGCGCACGCACGGCCGGCCGGTCGACACGCGGACCGTGCCGGGGCACCGGTTCCTCGCCTACCTGCAGGACCACGACCAGATCGGCAACCGCGCGACGGGCGACCGGCTCTCCGCGAGCGTCTCGCCGGGGCGGCTGGCCTGCGGCGCGGCGGTCCTGTTCTGCTCGCCGTTCACGCCGATGGTGTTCATGGGGGAGGAGTGGGCGGCGAGCACGCCGTGGCAGTTCTTCGCCTCCTTCCCGGACCCCGAGCTGGCCGAGGCGGTGCGCACGGGCCGCCGTCGCGAGTTCGCCCGGCACGGCTGGGGCGAGGCCGACGTGCCCGACCCGATGGACCCGGCGACCGTCGAGCGGTCGCGGCTGGACTGGTCCGAGGTGGACACGCCCGGGCACCGGGAGACCCTGGAGCTGTACCGGACGCTGATCCGGCTGCGCCGCGAACACCCGGAGCTGGCCGACCCGTGGCTCCCGGACTCGACCGTGCGGACCGACGGTGACCTGCTCGTCCTCGAGCGCGGCCGGCTGCGGCTGGCCGTGAACTTCGGGACGGCGCCGGTGGCCTCGGGTGTCGCCGGCGAAGTGCTGCTGGCCTGGGGCGGAGCGACCGCCGGGGAGCTGCCGCCGGAGACCTTCGTCCTGGTCGCCTCCCGATAGCGAGACGGCATGCCGAGCGGGATGTGACCCGCGTCTGGGACGATTCAGGAATGGCCACACGACCCTCCGCCGACCACGTCCTCGCCGGCCGCCCCTTCCCGCTCGGTGCGCACCCCGAGGCCGGCGGCGTGCGGTTCGCGATCACGTCCGCCGTCGCGGACGCCGTCGAGCTGTGCCTGATCGACGCCGACGGGTCCGAACGCCGGATCGCGCTCACCGAGCGCACCTTCGGCGTCTGGCACGGGCTGGTGCCCGGGGTGACGCCGGGGCAGCGCTACGGCTACCGGATCCACGGCCCGTACGACCCCGCGCGCGGTCTGCGCTGCAACCCGCACAAGCTGCTCGTCGACCCCTACGCCCGGCAGATCACCGGCGGCCTGACCGACCTGACCGCCGCGCAGGGCTTCACCGGCGACCCCGAGCGCGGCCCGATGTCCACAGTGGACTCCCTGGGCAGCGTGCCGCTCTCGGTCGTCGCCTCGCCGGGCGGGCCGGACACCGGGGTCAAACCGGAGGTCCCGTTCGAAGAGGCGGTGATCTACGAGCTGCACGTCAAGGGCTTCACGAAGCAGCACCCGTTCATCCCGGAGGCCCTGCGCGGCACCTACCTCGGCCTGGCCCACCCGGTGGCCATCGAGTACCTGACCCGGCTCGGCGTGACGTCCGTCGAGCTGCTGCCGGTGCACTCGTTCCTCGACGAGCCGTCGCTGGTCCGCAACGGGCGGCACAACTACTGGGGGTACTCGCCGCTCGGCTACTTCGCGCCGCACGCCGGCTACGCCAGCGAGCCCGGCCACGAGGTCGAGGAGTTCCGGCTGATGGTGGCCGCGCTGCACGCCGCGGGCATCGAAGTGATCGTCGACGTCGTGTTCAACCACACCTGCGAGGGCGGGCCCGACGGGCCGACGCTGAGCTTCCGCGGGCTGAACGCGCCCGCGTACTACCTGCACACCGAGCGCGGCCACATGGCCGACATCACCGGCTGCGGCAACACGCTCGAAGCCGGGTCGCCGGCCGTCGTGCGGCTGGTCACCGACTCGCTGCGGTACTGGACGCAGGAGCTGGGCGTCGACGGCTTCCGGTTCGACCTGGCCAGCACCCTCGGGCGGCCGCGCGGGGGAGCGTTCGACGACGCCTCGACCCTGCTCACCGCGATCACCGCCGACCCGGTGCTGTCGCGGTGCAAGCTGATCGCCGAGCCGTGGGACGCCACCGGTGAGGGCTACCGCGTCGGCGGCTTCGGCCCGCAGTGGGCGGAGTGGAACGGCCGCTACCGCGACACCGTGCGTGACTTCTGGCGCGGCGCGACCGGCGTGCGCGACCTCGCTTACCGGCTGTCCGGTTCGTCGGACCTCTACGACCACAACCTGCGCCGGCCGTGGCAGTCGATCAACTTCATCACCGCCCACGACGGCTTCACGCTGCGGGACCTGGTGTCCTACAACGAAAAGCACAACGAGGCCAACGGCGAGGACAACCGCGACGGCGGCAACGACAACCGGTCGTGGAACCACGGCGCCGAGGGGGTCACCGACGACCCGGCGATCCGGGAGCTGCGCGCGCGGCAGGTGCGGAACCTGTTCGCGACGCTGCTGCTGTCCACCGGCACCCCGATGCTCACCGCGGGCGACGAGTTCTGGCGGACCCAGCACGGCAACAACAACGCGTACTGCCTCGACGACGAGACGTCGTGGCTGGACTGGACGCCGGAGGACGTCGAAGCGGAGGCCATGCTGACCTTCGCGCGGCGGGTCGTGCGGCTGCGGGCGAACAGCCCGGCGCTGCGGCAGCCGGAGTTCTTCGAAGGCCGGACGACGCCGACGGGCAAGCCGGACCTGGTCTGGTTCCGCCCGGACGGCGAGGAGTTCGGCGAGACCGACTGGTTCGCCGACCGGCACACGCTCGGCATGTGGATCGACGGCTCGAACAGCCAGGCACGCAACCGCGACGGCGAGCTGGTGTCCGACCACTCCTGGCTGCTCTGGCTGCACGCCGGTGACGCGCCGGCCGAGGTGGTCCTGCCCGGGCGCGAGTACGGCGAGACGTTCAAGCCGACGCTCGACACGAGCACCGGCGACGGCAGCCCGGCCCACCCGGGCGTGCTGGAGGCCAAGAGCCGCCTGACCCTGCAGTCCCGCTCGCTGCTCCTGCTGCGGGCGCCGCGTCTGTCGGTGGAGCACCCGCCCGAACCCTACTGACGCGTACCCGGCTACGGGGGGGGTGCGTGTCGTCCATTCGGGTACGGGTGTTCGGCAGGGCGCTCGGGTGCCGGGGTCCGGCGCGTGCTTAACCTGCCGGACATCCGCCGGAAATTCGTTGCGGGGAAAGCGTTTCACTCGCACCCGGGTGGGTACAGAGCTAGAGAGCCCTGACTCGATCGTGCTTGATCGAGTCAGGCAGACTGACGACGCCTGCGCTTCCACCAAACACACCGAGGGGCGTTGCCCATGACCGGCCGGCTCGGCATCGACGACGTCTCCCCCAGCGTGAGCTGCGGCCGGTACCCGGCCAAAGCCGTTGTGGGGGAACACATCCCGGTCACCGCGACCGTCTGGCGCGAAGGGCACGACGCCGTCGCGGCCACAGTCGCGTGGCGCGGTCCCGAAGATCGCCTGACGCGCCAGACGCGGATGGTCCCGCGCGGCCCCGACCACCCCGACGAGTTCGCCGCGGTGGTCGTCCCGGACACCACCGGCCTGTGGACCTACCGGATCGACGCGTGGGGCGACCCGTGGGCGACCTGGGAGCACGCCGTCGAGGTGAAGGTCGCCGCCGGGCAGGGGCCCGAGGACCTGGCCAACGACCTCGAGAACGGTGCGCGGCTGCTGGAGCGCGTCTCCCGCCGCCCCGACCGCCGCGCGGAGAAGGCGCTGCTGACCGGCGCGCTGACCGCGTTGCGCGATGAGGAGCGCAGCCTCGCCGAGCGCGTCGGGCCGGCGCTTTCGCCCGAGGTCCGCCAGCTCATGCACGAGTTCCCGGTGCGGGAGCTGATCACCAAGGGCAAGCCGCACAAGGTGTGGGTCGACCGCCGCCGCGCCGCGTTCGGCTCCTGGTACGAGCTGTTCCCCCGCTCGACCGGCGGCCTCGACGCCGAGGGCAAGGCCGTCCACGGCACCTTCACCACCGCCGCGGCCGCGCTGGACCGCGTCGCGAAGATGGGCTTCGACGTCGTCTACCTCCCGCCGATCCACCCGATCGGCCGGGTGAACCGCAAGGGTCCCAACAACACCCTCGACGCGACGCCGGACGACGTCGGGTCGCCGTGGGCCATCGGCGCCGACGAAGGCGGGCACGACGCCATCCACCCGGACCTCGGCACCTTCGAGGACTTCGACGCCTTCGTCGCCCGCTCGGAGGAGCTGGGCATGGAGGTGGCGCTCGACTTCGCGCTGCAGGCCGCGCCCGACCACCCGTGGGTGCTCAAGCACCCCGAGTTCTTCACGACCCGGCCGGACGGCTCGATCGCCTACGCCGAGAACCCGCCGAAGAAGTACCAGGACATCTACCCGATCAACTTCGACAACGACCCGAAGGCCGTCTACGAAGAGATGCTGCGGGTCGTCACCGTGTGGGTCGAGCACGGGGTCAAGATCTTCCGGGTCGACAACCCGCACACCAAGCCGCCGGACTTCTGGGCCTGGCTGATCCAGTCGGTGAAGGACGCCCACCCGGACGTCCTGTTCCTGGCCGAGGCGTTCACCCGCCCGGCCCGGCTGTGGGGTCTCGCGCGGCTCGGGTTCACCCAGAGCTACACGTACTTCACCTGGCGCACCGGCAAGCAGGAGCTGATCGACTTCGCCATCGACCTGCGCGAACACTGGAACCAGGGCCGGCCGAACCTGTTCGTCAACACCCCGGACATCCTCCACGAGTCGCTGCAGCGCGGCGGCCCCGGCATGTTCGCGCTGCGGGCCGCGCTCGCCGCGACGATCTCGCCGACGTGGGGCGTCTACTCCGGGTACGAGCTGTTCGAGCACGTCCCGGTCCGCGAAGGCAGCGAGGAGTACGTCGACTCCGAGAAGTACCAGCTGCGGCCGCGTGACTTCGAGCGCGCGCTGGCCGAAGGGCGTTCCCTGGAGCCATGGCTGGCGAAGCTGAACGCGGTCCGCCGCGCGCACCCCGCGCTGCAGCAGATGCGGACCCTGCACTTCCACCACGTCGACAACGACGCGCTGCTGGCGTACTCCAAACAGGACCCGGCCACCGGCGACACCGTCGTCACGGTGGTGACGCTCGACCCGTACGGGCCGCAGGAGGGCACGCTGTGGCTCGACACGGCGGCGCTGGGCTTCGAGGCGCACGAGCGGCTGATCGCCCACGACGAGGTCACCGGCGACACGTGGGACTGGGGACAGGCGAACTTCGTCCGGCTCGAGCCGTGGCGCGCGGTGGCGCACGTGGTGTCGGTCCGGCGGCGGCTGGCCGGTTAGCAGGGGAAGGAACGGATCGAGGGACTGAGGTGGAACACATGGCGGAAGAGGCCCGGCCCGACGCGGCGTTGGGGCTGGACGGTGTCCCGCACACCGGTGAGGCGATCACCGCCGACGGAATGCTCGTGGAACCCCAGGCCGGGGACTTCCGCTCGGCCCAGCAGGCGCCGAGCAACCCGGAGTGGTTCAAGGGCGCGGTGTTCTACGAGGTGCTGGTGCGCGCCTTCGCCGACTCGAACGGCGACGGCACCGGCGACCTGCGCGGCCTGGCCGGCCGGCTCGACTACCTGGCCTGGCTCGGCGTCGACTGCCTGTGGCTGCCGCCGTTCTACGCGTCGCCGTTGCGCGACGGCGGGTACGACATCAGCGACTTCCGGGCGGTGCTGCCGGAGTTCGGCAGCGTCGAGGACTTCGTGTTCCTGCTCAACGAGGCGCACCGGCGCGGCATCCGGGTCATCACCGACCTGGTGCTCAACCACACCTCCGACGCGCACCCGTGGTTCCAGCAGTCCCGCAACGACCCCGACGGCCCGTACGGCGACTACTACGTGTGGAGCGACGACGACTCCCGCTACGCCGACGCGCGGATCATCTTCGTCGACACCGAGACGTCGAACTGGACCTACGACCCGGTGCGCGGCCAGTTCTACTGGCACCGGTTCTTCTCCCACCAGCCCGACCTGAACTTCGAAAACCCCGATGTCCAGAACGCCATGATCGACACCCTGCGGTTCTGGCTCGACCTGGGCATCGACGGTTTCCGCCTCGACGCCGTGCCGTACCTGTTCGAGCAGGAGGGCACCAACTGCGAGAACCTGCCGCGCACGCACGAGTTCCTCAAGCGCTGCCGGAAGGTCGTCGACGACGAGTACCCCGGCCGCATCCTGCTGGCCGAGGCGAACCAGTGGCCCTCGGACGTCGTCGAGTACTTCGGTGACGCGGCGGTCGGCGGCGACGAGTGCCACATGGCGTTCCACTTCCCGCTGATGCCGCGGATCTTCATGGCCGTGCGCCGCGAGTCGCGGTTCCCGATCTCGGAGATCCTGGTCCAGACCCCGCAGATCCCCAGCGGCACCCAGTGGGGCATCTTCCTGCGCAACCACGACGAGCTGACCCTCGAGATGGTCACCGACGAAGAGCGCGACTACATGTACGCGGAGTACGCCAAGGACCCGCGCATGAAGGCCAACATCGGCATCCGCCGCCGGCTGGCCCCGCTGCTGGACAACGACCGCAACCAGCAGGAGCTCTTCACCGCGATGCTCTTGTCCCTGCCGGGCTCGCCCGTTCTGTACTACGGTGACGAGATCGGCATGGGAGACAACATCTGGCTCGGCGACCGCGACGCGGTGCGCACCCCCATGCAGTGGACCCCGGACCGCAACGCCGGGTTCTCCAGCTGCGACCCGGGCCGGATCTACCTGCCGGTGATCATGGACCCGGTGTACGGCTACCAGGGCCTGAACGTCGAGGCGCAGTCGAACAACGCCTCCTCGCTGCTCAACTGGACCCGGCGGATGATCGAGGTGCGCAAGGAGCACCACGCGTTCGCCGAAGGCGAGTTCGTCGATCTCGGCGGGTCCAACCCGAGCGTGCTGGCCTACAAGCGCCAGTGGCGGCGCCCGGACGGCGGCGAGGACGTCGTGCTCTGCGTGAACAACCTCTCCCGGTTCCCGCAACCGGTGGAGCTGGATCTGTCCGCGCACCGCGGGTGCACGCCGGTGGAGCTCACCGGCGGCGTGCGGTTCCCCAGCATCGGGGACCTCTCGTACCTGCTGACGCTGCCGGGGCACGGCTTCTACTGGTTCCAGCTGACGAGCCCGGGAGACGAAGGCGAAGCGAGGTGAGTTCCTTGTCCGACCCGCGTGCGCTGGTCGACGACCTGACCGAGGACCTGAAGCGCTGGCTGCCGGAGCAGCGCTGGTTCGCCGGCAAGGACCGGCCGGTGACCGGTGTCCGGCCACTCGGGGTGACCGAGCTGGTCGACGGCGACCCGCAGCTGCTGCACGTCGTCGTCGAGGTCGAGCAGGACGACCGGCGGGAGCCCTACCAGCTGCTCGTGGGCCGGCGGACGCACCCGCCGGAGATCTCGTCGGGCAGCTGGATCGGCGCTGTCGGCGACCTCAACGCGTATGAGGCGTCGGGGGACCTGGACCTCACCGGTGTGCTGCTGGACCTGATGGCCCGCGAGGAGCGCGTCGGCGCGCTCGGCTTCGAGCACGAGCCGGGCGCCGAGCTCGAGACCGGGCTGCGGGCCCGGCCGATCACGTCCGAGCAGAGCAACACCTCCCTGGTCTACGGCGGGCAGTACATCCTCAAGCTGTTCCGGAAGCTGACCCCGGGCAAGAACAAGGACCTGCTGCTGCACCGGGCCCTGCAGGGGGTCGGCAGCAAGCACATCGCGCCGGTGCTCGGCTCGATCACCGGTGACCTCGCCGGCGAGCCGACCACGGTCGGCATGCTCCAGCAGTTCGTCCCGGACGCCGTCGACGGCTGGGCGATGGCCACCACCAGCGTCCGCGACCTGATGGCCGCGCCGGAGCTGCACGCCGGCGAGGTCGGCGGCGACTTCGCCGGCGAGGCCGAGCGGCTCGGGCGCGCCGTCGCCGAGGTGCACGCGGACCTGGCCGAGGCGCTGGGCACCGAGCCCGCCGACGCCGACGAGCTGGAACGCTCGACGAAGGCGATGCTGGATCGGCTCGACACGATCGCCGGCCGGGTGCCCGAGCTGACCGCGCACGCGCCGTCGCTGCGGGCGGCGTTCGAGAAGCTGCGCTCGCTGCCCGCCGACTCGGTGACCATGCAGTA
The DNA here is from genome assembly GCF_024703995.1 of Amycolatopsis iheyensis. Taxonomy (GTDB): domain Bacteria; phylum Actinomycetota; class Actinomycetes; order Mycobacteriales; family Pseudonocardiaceae; genus Amycolatopsis; species Amycolatopsis iheyensis. The sequence goes on from NZ_JAMXQV010000013.1 coordinate 195,285, forward strand.
CGTCCACGGCGACCTGCACCTCGGCCAGGTGCTGCGGACGGTCGGCGGCTGGCTGCTGATCGACTTCGAGGGCGAACCCGCGGCCCCGGTGGAGGAGCGCCACGCGCTGCGGTCGCCGTTGCGCGACGTGGCGGGCATGCTGAGGTCGTTCGACTACGCGGCCCAGCAGCTGCTGGTCGGCCAGCCGGACGAACCGGCGCTGGCCGAGCGGGCCCAGGAGTGGTCGGACCGCAACCGGGCGGCGTTCTGCGAGGGCTACGCGGCGGTCGCGGCCGACCCGCGCGAACAGGGCGAGCTGCTGCGCGCCTTCGAACTGGACAAGGCGGTCTACGAAGTGGGTTACGAGCACGCGAACCGGCCCGACTGGCTGGGCGTGCCGCTCGCTTCGATCGCCCGGATCACCGACGGAGAGGGATGACGCCGTGAACGCCGTTCCGGAAGGCCTCCCGGCCGCGGCCCCGCCGGCCGCGGACATCGACCGGCTGCTCGCCGGTTCCCACCACGACCCGCACTCGGTGCTGGGCGTGCACGCGGTGGGCAAGAGCTTCGCGGCGCGGGCGCTGCTGCCCGGCGCGAAGGCCGTCGCGCTGCTTTCGGGTGGCGAGCGGTACCCGATGGAGCCGGTGATCGACGCGCTGTTCGCCGCCCGAGTGCCCGAGCACCCCGGCGACTACCGGCTGGAGATCGACTACGACGGGCACTCCGTCACCGCCGACGACCCGTACCGCTGGCTGCCCACGGTCGGCGAGCTGGACCTGCACCTGATCGGCGAAGGCCGGCACGAGCGGCTCTGGGAGGCGCTGGGCGCGCACGTCCGGTCGTACGAGACGCCGAACGGCGTCGTCGAGGGGACGTCGTTCGCGGTGTGGGCGCCCAACGCCCGCGGCATCCGCGTGATCGGCGACTTCAACGGCTGGGACGGGCGCGGGCACGCGATGCGCTCGCTCGGCTCGTCCGGGATCTGGGAGCTGTTCGTGCCGGGCGTCGGCCCGGGCACCTGCTACAAGTTCCGGATCCTCGGCGCGGACGGCAACTGGCACGAGAAGGCCGACCCGATGGCGTTCGCCACCGAGCAGCCGCCGGCGACGGCTTCGGTCGTCACCGCGTCCGGGCACAGGTGGGACGACGGCGTGTGGGTCGCCCAGCGCGAGGCGACCGAGTGGGCCGCGGCGCCGATGAGCGTCTACGAGGTGCACCTCGGGTCGTGGCGGCCGGGGCTGGACTACCGCGAGCTGGCCGACCAGCTCGGCGACTACCTCGTCGAGACCGGGTTCACGCACGTGGAGCTGCTGCCGGTGTCGGAGCACCCGTTCGGTGGCTCGTGGGGCTACCAGGTGACGTCGTACTACGCGCCGACGTCGCGCTTCGGCTCGCCGGACGACTTCCGCTACTTCGTGGACCGCCTGCACCAGCGGGGGATCGGCGTGCTCGTCGACTGGGTGCCCGCGCACTTCCCGAAGGACAGCTGGGCGCTGGCGAAGTTCGACGGCACCGCGCTCTACGAGCACGCGGACCCGCGCCGCGGCGAGCAGCCCGACTGGGGCACGCTCGTGTTCGACTTCGGCCGCAACGAGGTCCGCAACTTCCTCGTCGCGAACGCGCTGTACTGGATCGAGGAGTTCCACCTCGACGGCCTGCGCGTCGACGCGGTGGCTTCGATGTTGTATTTGGATTACTCCCGCAACGAGGGAGAGTGGCTGCCGAACCAGTACGGCGGCCGCGAAAACCTCGACGCGGTGAAGTTCCTGCAGGAGCTGAACGCGACCGTCTACAAGCGACACCCGGGCATCGTGATGGTGGCCGAGGAGTCGACGGCGTGGCCCGGAGTCACGCGCCCGACGCACTTGGGCGGCCTCGGGTTCGGCTTCAAGTGGAACATGGGCTGGATGCACGACACGCTCCGGTACCTGTCGCACGAGCCGATCCACCGCGCGTACCACCACAACGAGATGACGTTTTCGCTGGTGTACGCGTGGAGCGAGAACTTCGTCCTGCCGCTGTCGCACGACGAAGTGGTGCACGGCAAGGGATCCCTGTGGGGCCGGATGCCGGGTGACAGCTGGAACAAGGCGGCCGGGCTGCGCTCGCTGCTGGCGTTCATGTGGGCGCACCCGGGCAAGCAGCTGCTGTTCATGGGCGGCGAGTTCGGCCAGGAGGGGGAGTGGTCGGAGCAGCGTTCGCTCGACTGGCACCTGCTGGAGGAGCCACTGCACCGCGGCGTCCAGGACCTGCTGCGGTCGCTGAACTCGGTCTACCGCTCGACGCCCGCGTTGTTCAGCCAGGACACCTCACCGGACGGCTTCCGCTGGATCGACGCGAACGACTCGAGCGGCAACGTGCTGAGCTTCCTGCGCATCGGCGCGGACGGCTCGCGGCTGGCGTGCGTCGCGAACTTCGCCGGGGTGCCGCACCACGACTACCGGGTCGGCCTGCCGTCGGCGGGTCGCTGGCTCGAGGTGGTCAACACGGACGCGGAGGCGTACGGCGGCTCGGGCGTCGGCAACCTGGGCGCGGTGGAGGCCACGGAAGACGCGTGGCACGGCCAGCCGGCCTCCGCGGTCCTCCAGCTCCCGCCCGCCGGAGTCCTCTGGCTGGTCGAGGAAGCAACCCCGGACCCCGACCTGACGTGACGAAAGAGGCATCACGCGTGTTCCGAGAGGCATCACGCGTGATTGGCGGGGCATCGGGCTGATGCCCGCCGGATCACGCGTGATGCCCTCTCAATCACGCGTGATGCCCCGCCAATCACGCGTGCGGCCCGTTCCCGCACGGAAAATCTCTCCGCCGGGTGGGTGTCGCGGGCTTACCATCGGTGCATGGCCGGCGCCGGGGGCGTCCTCGGGAACCTGATCTTGTTCGCCGTGGTCTGCATTGCTCCCACGGTGCTGTTCTGGTGCGCGCTCCGCGTCCCGAAGCTGGTCCACCGGCTCCTCGAGAAGCGTGCGAAGCCGCAACCGGTGGGGCCGCCGATCGAGCGCGTCGCCGCCGACCTGCGGCGGGTGCACCGCCTGCTGGTCGAGTACCCCTCGGGCACCCCGGCCGCGCGGCGGCTCGGCACCCGGCAGGCCTACGACGAGCTCCTCACCCAGGCGTGCCGCCAGGTCGGCGTCCCGCACCGGCTCGCCGAGCTGCCCGAGGGGATGGACCGCGAGATCGAACGGCTGCGCGTCGAGGAGTCGCTGCGGGAGCGCGGCCTGGCCGTCCCCTGACTTGTACGGCTCGTGTACGCGCGCCGGGCACGCTGCCGGCATGCGACTTGTGCTCGGCCTCGTGGCGCTGCTGCTGCTCGGCCTGACGACGACGGCCGAGGCCGCCGCGAACTTCCCCCGCCTCACCGGCGTCGACGCCTACCAGCTGACCCCGGGCGGCTCCTTCGCCACCTACGGCAGCCGGCTCACCTCGTTGGACCGCAAGCTCCCGCCGCGCGGGCTGACGTCGGTCCTGGGCGACGCCAACCGCAAGGCGCGCCCGCTGTGCCACGGCACGTACCTCGCGGCCGCGCTGAAGCCCGCCGGGTTCTGCTGGGAGGACGCGAACGACGACAAGACCAACGACTGGGTCCCGCAGGGCCTCACCGGCTCCGGCGACGCGGACCCGGCGACCGGGACCGTCGGCGGCAAGCGCGTCATCGCGACGTCGTGGCACACCCCCGGCGACACCATGGTCCGGCTGTCCTTTGTGGACGCTTCCGGGCTGGGCTACCGGCACGTCCTGCTCGTGGAACCCACCTCCGACACCGACTTCGCGGTCGTCGCGGGGCACGGGCACGGTGTGACGTGGGAGGGGAACCTGCTGTTCGTCGCGACCACCGGCGGCCTGATCCGCGTCTTCGACACGACGCACTTCTGGAAGGTCGACGACAGCGCGGGGACGGTCGGCCTGGGCAGCGACGGCAAGTACCACGCGGCGTACTACGACTACGCGATGCCGCAGGTGGGCGCGTACTGGTACCCGGGCGGCGGCGCGTGCACGACGGCGACCGGCGCGCGCCCGTGCCTGTCGACGCTCTCGTTCGACCACAGCGACAGCACGTTCGTCACGGCGGAGCACGTCCCGGCGGCAGCGGGCGGCCGGGTCCTGCGCTGGCCGTTCGACCCGGCCACGGGCCGCTTGAAGCTCGCGGCCGACGGCCAGGTGCACGCTTCCGAGGGATTCTCGTCCCCGGTGTGGGGGATGCAGGGCGCGGTGTCCCGCAACGGCTACTTCGTGCTGACGGGAGTGTGCCCGGAGTACGCGGGAGTGGCGGGCGACCACCCGTCGTGCCTGCACGGCGGAGTCGGCGGGGTGTCGACGTCCCGCCTGGCCGGCCAGGCCCCGGTGAACAGCCAGAACCTGTCGTACTGGCCGGCGACCGGGGAGCTGTGGCTGATCAACGAGCAGCTGCGGGAGCGCGTCACGGTGCACGTCCCGTGGACGACGCTCACCGGCCGGGCCTGAGCTTACGAAGAACCCCGCCACTCCTCGGAGCGGCGGGGTTCTTCGTTGTCCGTGAGGAACTCAGTCCAGGTAGTCGCGCAGCACCTGGGACCGCGACGGGTGGCGCAGCTTCGACATCGTCTTCGACTCGATCTGCCGGATGCGCTCGCGGGTCACCCCGTACACCTGGCCGATCTCGTCGAGCGTGCGCGGCTGGCCGTCCGTGAGGCCGAACCGCAGCCGGACCACGCCCGCCTCGCGTTCGGACAGCGTCTGCAGCACCGACTGGAGCTGGTCCTGCAGCAGCGTGAACGACACCGCGTCGACCGCGACGACCGCTTCGGAGTCCTCGATGAAGTCACCGAGCTGCGAGTCGCCCTCGTCGCCGATCGTCTGGTCGAGCGAGATCGGCTCACGCGCGTACTGCTGGATCTCCAGGACCTTCTCCGGGGAGATGTCCATTTCCTTGGCGAGCTCCTCGGGCGTCGGCTCGCGGCCGAGGTCCTGCAGGAGTTCGCGCTGTATGCGGCCGAGCTTGTTGATGACCTCGACCATGTGCACCGGGATGCGGATGGTGCGGGCCTGGTCGGCCATCGCGCGGGTGATCGCCTGGCGGATCCACCACGTGGCGTACGTCGAGAACTTGTAGCCCTTGGTGTAGTCGAACTTCTCCACCGCGCGGATCAGGCCGAGGTTGCCCTCCTGGATCAGGTCCAGGAACGCCATGCCACGGCCGGTGTAGCGCTTGGCCAGCGAAACCACGAGCCGCAGGTTCGCCTCGAGCAGGTGGTTCTTGGCGCGCTCGCCGTCGCGCACGATCCACTTGAGATCGCGGCGCATCTGCGTGACGAGCTTTTCGCCCTCCTCCTCGGCGGTGCGCACGCGCTCGGCGGCGTAGAGCCCGGCCTCGATCCGCTTGGCCAGCTCCACCTCCTCCTCCGCGTTCAGCAGCGCGACCTTGCCGATCTGCTTGAGGTAGGCCCGGACGGAGTCGGCCGACGCGGTGAGCTCGGCGTCCTTGCGCGCCTGGCGCAGCGCCTCGGACTCCTCCTCGTCCCAGACGAAGTCCGGGTTGTCGGAGCCGCTCTTGCTCTTCTCGGCCGCGGCGTTGCGACGGCGGGCCGCCGGCGTTTCCTCGTCGGCTTCCTCGTCGTCATCGTCGTCGTCGGCCGAGTCCGGCTCGTCGTTGACCGTTTCGTCGACGACGTCGACCTCGACCTCTTCCAGGTCCGACAGGTCGGGCGAGTCGAGTTCGGCTTCGTCGATCTCGCCGGGACCGTCCGGGTCGCCGTCTTCGGTCTTGGCGCCCTTGGTCGCGGCCTTCTTCGCCGGAGCCTTCTTGGCCGGAGCCTTCTTCGCGGTGGTGGTCTTGCGGGCCGCTGGCTTCGCCGTCCCGGTGGCTGCCTCTTCGGCCGGCTCGCCGGCTGCGGTCGCTGTCTTCGTCCCGCCTCGGGTTGCGGTTCTTGCGGCTGCCACTTACGCCCTTTCGCAGCGGTCGATCATGACGAGCAACGGCACGGGTGCCACTGCTGCCTCACATTCGGGGATCACGCCTCGGCCTGCGGTTTTGGCCTCCGCAGCCGTGGGCCGTGTTCCATTGTAACGACGGTACGCGCATGCGTCGCGAAGCGATCACCCTCCGGCCCGTCCGCGCGCCCTGATCCAGGCCGGATCTAGTGCTCGATGCCCTCCGCCGCGGCGGCCGCGGCGCCGACGATCCCGGCGTTGTTCTGCAGCGTCGCGACCAGCACGGGAGTGCGGATGTCGAGCAGCGGCACCCATTTCTCGGCCTTCTTGCTGACCCCGCCGCCGACGATGAACAGGTCCGGCCAGATCAGGTTTTCGAGCACGGTCAGGTAACGGTGCACGCGCTTGGCCCATTCGGGGTAGGACAGGCCCTCGTTGTCCTTCACGGAGGCGGCCGCGCGCTTCTCCGCGTCGTGGCCGTCGATCTCCAGGTGGCCGAACTCGGTGTTCGGGACGAGCTTGCCGTCCTGGAACACCGCGCTGCCGATGCCGGTGCCGAAGGTGAGCAGCGCGGTGACGCCCTTGCGCGCGACCGGGTCGCCGAAGCGGATCTCGGCCATGCCCGCCGCGTCGGCGTCGTTCAGCATCGCGATCTGGTCGACACCCCGGCCGATCCGCTTGGCGAACAGCGCGTCGGCGTCCGTGCCGATCCACTGCTTGTCGATGTTGGCCGCGGTGTGCGCGACGCCCTTCTTGACGACGGCCGGGAGCGTCACGCCGACCGGGCCGTCCCAGGCCGCCTGCGTGACGATGTCGTGCACGACGTCCGCCACCGCCGACGGCGTGGACGGCTTCGGCGTCTCGATCCGGATCCGGTCGCCGATGAGCTGGCCCTTTTCCAGGTCGACCAAGGCGCCCTTGATCCCGCTGCCGCCGATGTCGATGCCGAAACCTCGGCGGGTCGCCTCCACCACGGACGTGGTCCCTTCTCGCACGATTCAGAAGCCTGCCTCGGAGACTTTAACCGGATGTGGTGACATGTCGGACGTGGGAGTTGACGAGTCGTTGCTGAAAAGCGTCGCGACGCAGGTCGCGACGGACGCCGCCGAGCTGGTCCGGGAGGCCTGGGAGGGCATGGCGCGGGGCCGGTCGGTGGCCGTGGACACCAAGTCCGCGGACACCGACGTCGTGACCGCGGTGGACCACGAGTCGGAGCGGCTCGTGCGCGACCGCCTGGCCGCGCTGCGCCCGGGGGAGCCGGTGCTGGGCGAGGAGGGCGGCGGGACCGCCGGTGACGGCGTCACCTGGGTCGTCGACCCGATCGACGGGACGGTCAACTTCCTCTACGGCCTGCCCTGGTTCGCGGTGTCGGTGGCCGCGCAGGTCGGCGGCGAGTCGGTGGCGGGCGCGGTGGTGGAGCCGGTGAGCGGCCGCGTCTGGTCGGCGGCCCGCGGCCAGGGCGCGTTCCTGGACGACCGCCGGCTGACGGTCTCGGCGCCGTCGCGGCTGGAGCTGACGCTCGTCGGGACCGGTTTCGCGTACTCGGCGGAGCGCCGGACGCGGCAGTCGCGCTTCGCGGCGCAGCTGCTGGGCCGGGTCCGGGACATCCGGCGCAACGGCGCGGCCTCGCTGGACCTGTGCGCGGTCGCGGCGGGCTGGCTGGACGCGTACGCGGAGCACGGCCTGCACCGCTGGGACTGGGCCGCCGGGGCGCTGATCGCGGCGGAGGCGGGCGCACAGGTGCTGCTGCCGGGATCGGCGCCGGACCTGGGCACGGACGCGACGTACGCGGCGGCGCCGTCGATCGCCGACCCGCTGCGCAAGGTGCTGGCCGACTGCGGTGCCGCGGAGGTCTGACCCAGCTTCAAGCGCCCCAATGTGGCCTTCGGTGCGTCTGACGCACCGAAGGCCACATTGGGTGCGTTGAATAGGCGCTGCGGCGCGGAGCGCCTCCGTTGAGGGGGCGGAGAGTGTGTCGAGATCCCGATCCGCGGTTGCGTGGTGGGCCCGGTCAGCGAGCGTGCGCGATCCCTGGCCGGCAGCGGCGGCCGAGGCCCCGACGATGCTGAGGGCGCGGGCGGCGGAGGTCTGAGGGCGGCCGAAACTGTCGGTGCCCTCCGGTAACGTGAAATCCGGGGGCGCCCCTACGCGCGCGGGTTGTCCGCAGCCGGGCAGATCGACCGCGGCCGCCGGGATCCCGGCGGCCGCGAGCTGCTCCAGGGCGGGGCGCCAGGTGTCGGCGCTGTCGCACTGACCGTGCAGCAGCACCAGGCGCGGCGCCGTGAGCTTCAGGTGCCCCGCGGCCGAGCGCCGGCGCAGTGACCGGCGGGGGAGCTCCCGCTCCGGACGCGCGCGGGTTGTCCGCAGAAGGGCAGGTTGCGGGCCGCGGTCAGCAGGCGACGTCGCGGGCCGAAGCCAGCAGCGTCTGGTCGATCACCGGGGCCTTCGCGCCGGCCGACTGCTCGTTCGAGCCGCCGCCCTGGTGGGCCTTCGACCAGTCCGAGAGCTGGGTGAGGATCTGCCGGGCCTCCGGCCGCGGCCGGATGTCGCCGAAGAGGGTGCCGGTGACGACGTCGACGCTCGCGTCCTTGCGGTTGTCCTGGACCAGCTCGGCGCACGGGACCACCAGGCTGAGCGTCCGCGCGGCCGTCACGCCGTTCTCGCCGAAGCGGATCTGGCCGCGGCACTTGGCCTCGCGGCCTTCGTAGGCAGGGTCGTTGGCCGGCTCGCCGGTCCCCGTGAAGCCCAGCTCCTTGAGCGCCGTGGTGGCGATGCCGCCCTGACCGCGCGTGCTGGAGGCGTTGAGGACCTTCACCGCGACCTTGTCCGGCGGCACCGGCGCGCGGTCGTCGAGGGCGTTGTGGGGGAGCGCGCTGAACGTGACGCCCGGCGGCGGGCTCGCGGGCGGGTCGCACTTGACCGCCTCGTCGACGTCGCCCTTGCCGACCGCCGCGTTGATCCAGACGATGATCGCGCCCAGCGCCAGCACGCCGATCACGATCAGCGCCGGCAGCGGCTTGTGCCTGCGATACGGCCGCGCCCCACGGTCCCCGATGCCGTTCCCCGACGCCACCTGCCCGTCCCTTCCCGAACACCGAACCCCGGCCGGTGCGAAACCCGGCACCGTCGTGGCCGATCAGCCTAGGCGCTCCGACCGGCGCGCGTCGTTCCGGGTCACCCCGCCGATTCGCCCCGCCCCGCCGGTCTCCGGGACCGATCCCCGTGCGGCGATCGCACCACGCCGGGGACGGCCGGGGCAAGCGGACACGGGCCGTGCGTGAGGTTCTCCACCCGTGGGCAACCCGAATGGACGACAACGCGTCTTACCTGCGGGTTCCCCCTGTCGGGTGACGATTCCCGGGCAATGTCTGACTCGTTGCAGAACCGTCGCGGGCGTGAGCTACCCTTCCCGGGCTCCGGCCGCAGGAAGAGGCGCGAAAAGAGAGAGACCTCGGTCACTCCGGCCGTCGGGCACAAACGAGGGCCCTGGAACGTTGACCAGCGGCACGGCGGACTCACGGGCGCACCCGGGGGTCCGGAGAAAACGACTACACAAGCTGATCGCAGGGGTGAGGGACAACATGGCTACCGACTACGACGCTCCGCGCCGCAGCGAAGCCGACGAGCTGGCCGAAGACTCGTTGGAGGAGCTCAAGGCCCGGCGCAACGAAAACCAGTCCGGCGTCGTCGACGTCGACGAGGACGCGACCGCCGAGAACTTCGAGCTGCCGGGTGCGGACCTTTCCGGGCTTTCCGGTGAGGACATGACCGTGAAGGTGGTGCCGAAGCAGGCGGACGAGTTCACCTGCTCGGTGTGCTTCCTGGTGCACCACCGCAGCCGGCTGGCCGAGGACAGCGGCGGACGACTGATCTGCCGCGACTGCGCCTGACCGCACAGGGGTTCTCGGACACAGGGGACGAACAGACGCGACAGAGAGCCCGAGGCTAGGAGGGGCGGGCTCGAAGCGCGCTGGGGACAAGGGGGCCGGCCGGCAGGCCGGCCCCCTTCCACATCCGCAGGTCCCGCTCAGGCGCCCTTGAGCAGCTCGGCGACCCGCTCGGGGTGCCGGGTGCTGAACAGCCAGTACGGCGTCGGGTCCTCGGCGTCGGTCAGCCGGACCTTGACCACCGGCCCGACCCAGCCGCGGTGCAGGACGTAGGCGGCCGGGTCGCCGTCGCGGCCCAGCGCCTTGCGCTTGGCGTCCTTGTCGAAGACCGCCACCTCGCCGACGTAGCGCAGGGGCAGGTGCGCGTCGCCGACCCACAGCTCCGGCTCGTCGCCGCCGGTGACCCGCACCTTCGACCGGCCCAGCGAGAGCAGCAGCGCCACGACCACCGGCAACGCGATCACGTAGGGCAGCCACGCCCGGACCCCGGGGTAGCCCATGTCGATCTCGGCCGCCAGCAGGACCGCGCCCAGCACCGGCAGCGGCCACCCCCACCACGGGACGTAGAGCCGTTCGGAGTGCCGGACCGCGGCACTCGCGGCCGTCTTCGCAGATTCACCCACGGGTAGAGAGTAATCTCGCCGCCCGTGTCCAGCGTTCAGGTACTCCTCTCCCGGCTCGACCCGGATGTCCCGCTGCCCGCCTACGCCCGGCCGGGCGACGCGGGCGCCGATCTCGTCACCACCTCGGATATCGTGCTCGAACCCGGGGAACGCGGCGTGGTCGGCACCGGCGTCGCGATCGCGCTCCCACCCGGGTTCGCGGGGTTCGTCCACCCGCGGTCGGGCCTGGCCGCCCGGGTCGGCCTCTCGGTGGTGAACACCCCCGGCACGATCGACGCGGGCTACCGCGGGGAGATCAAGGTCTGCCTGATCAACCACGACCCGGTGCACCCGGTGAAGCTCACGCGCGGCGACCGCATCGCCCAGCTCGTCGTGCAGCGGGTCGAACACGCCGAGTTCGTCGAGGTCGCCGAGCTCGACACGACCGAACGGGGCGACGGAGGCTACGGCTCCACGGGGGGACACGCCACACTGGGAGCACCGGCGCGTGCCGGCGCGGGGGAAGGAACGGAGAAGTAGTGGGGATTTTCGGACGCAAGCGGCGGACCGAGGGCGGGTCCGACGGCAGGCACGCCGCGCCCGAGGCCGACGACACGATCGGGGACGACGCATACGAGGACGAGGACGGCGAGCTCTCGGACGTCTCCGACGGCCCGTTCGACGTCGCCGACTTCGAGGACGACGGCGTCCCGCGGATCGACCTCGGCTCGGTGAAGGTGCCGGTGCCCGACGGGTCCCAGGTCCAGGTCGAGATGGACCCCGAGACCGGCGGCGTGCGCGCCGTGCACGTCGTCACCGAGCAGGGCCAGATCACCGTCAGCGCCTACGCGGCGCCGCGCTCGGGCGGCCTCTGGCGCGAGGTGAGCACCGAGCTCGCCGAGCAGCTGCGGGCCGACGGCGCCAAGGTCAACATCGGCCGCGGCGTGTGGGGCCTGGAGATCTCGGCGATCGTCGGCGACGTCTCGCTGCGCTTCGTCGGCATCGACCGGCCGCGCTGGATGCTGCGCGGCGTCATCGCCGGGCCGCAGTCGGAGGCCGCGGCGGCGGTGGAGGTGCTGCGCGGGATCGTGCGGCGCACGATCGTCGACCGCGGTGACGCGCCGATGCCGGTCCGCACCCCGCTCACGATCACGCTGCCCGAAGCCGTCGCCGAGCACATCGCGGCTCAGCAGGAGCAGGGCTGACGCTCGGTTCCCTGAAGGCCGCCCCGGGACTTCCCGAGGCGGCCTTCACGGCGTTCGGAGCGCCTTCAGGAAGGCGAGGACGGTCGCCCGGCCGAGGGACTCCCGATCGGCGCCCAACGCCGTGAGCGTCGTCTCGCCGAGGGCGGCCCGGGGGAGTGTCGTGGCCCACTCCGATGCGACTTTCGTCGGGTGGATCGGGTCGTCGGCGCACGTGCCGATCCCGGCCGGGACGTCGAGCGCCGCCAGCTCCCCGAGCGTGGGCGCCGGCCGCCCGGCGGCGACGCGCAGGCCGTCGGCCAGGCCCTCGCCGTGCCGGCGCCACGCCCGGTCGAGCTCCGCCCGCAGCCAGTCCGGGGTGCCCGCCGTCTGCGCCAGCGCCGCGTCGACGCCGGAACCGGCCACCAGATCCGCCGACAGCGTCGCGGCCAGCGATGCGGGTGCTGGGCCCGGAAGGCCGTTCCAGGCCGGGAGGGCGGCCAGCAGGCCACCGCAACGCCCCGGGTTGGCGACCGCCCACTCCGCGGCGAGGTGCGCGCCGAACGAAATGCCGCCTACGAGCAGTTCGCCGTGTTCGTCCGCCAGCGCGTCGAGCGTCGCCAGGTAGCCCTCGGCGAGGGCCGCGCCGGGTGGCGGGGGTGGCGCGATGAGCGGGACACCGAGGGCGCGCAGCGGGCCGGCGAAGACGGCCCGGACGAACACCTCGTCCGAGCCGGTGCCGGGCAGCAGCACCGCGGCGGGAACTTCGATTGCGGACGTCACGTTGCGATCTTTGCGCAAAGGCGTTTCCCTGGCGGGGACCGCAGTACGCTGGAATCGTTCGGGCCGCAAGCAGTTAGTCGGGGGCCCCGGAGCACAGGAGCACCTATGTCCGCCAAAGACGGCGGCTACTTCAGCCGGCTGGTACGCAAGCTGACCAGCGACGTCGAGGAACTCGACGCAGACGAGATGTCCATGAGGTCCGGCGCCGAGGGCGCGCAGCGGGCCTGCGACTGCCGTTCCGGCGAAGAGGTCACCGTGATGGGGAGACTCCGCAGCGTGGAGCTGTGCCCCACGAACGAGGCCGCCACGCTGGAGGCCGAGCTGTTCGACGGGACACAGGGCGTGACGCTAATCTGGCTCGGCCGCCGCCGGATCCCGGGCATCGAGCCTGGCCGGACGATCAAGGTGCGTGGCCGGATGGCCGAGCGTGACGGCCAGAAGGTGCTGTACAACCCCTATTACGAACTCCAGAGCCCAGTGAGTTGATCACCCATCGTGACTGAACCCGCCCCGAGCGAGAAGAAGACCGACGGCGAAGAAGAGCCGCAGCCGACCCTGCTCGAGCAGATGGGCGGCGTGTCCGGGCTCATCTACTCGTCGCTGCCGGTGATCGTGTTCGTCCTGGCGAACTCGTTCTTCGGCCTGACGGCGGCGATCTGGACGTCGATCGGCAGCGCGGTGGCGATCACCGTGCTGCGGCTGGTCCGCAAGGAGCCGCTGCAGCCGGCGATCTCCGGGTTCTTCGGCGTCGCGATCGCGGCGTTCATCGCCTACCGGACGGGCTCGGCGAAGGGGTTCTTCCTCTTCGGCATCTACGCGAGCCTGATCTACTGCGGCGTGTTCGTGCTGTCGGTGGTGGTGCGCTGGCCGATCGCGGGCGTGGTCTGGAACATGCTCAACGGCACGGGCCAGGCGTGGCGCAAGGACAAGCCGTCGCGCTACGGCTACGACGTCGCGACGCTGGCGATGGCGCTGATCTTCGCCGCCCGGTTCGTCGTGCAGCGGTGGCTCTACCAGGAGGACTACACCGGCTGGCTGGCCTTCGCGAAGATCGCCATGGGGTACCCGCTGTACGCGCTGGGCCTGCTGGTGGTCGTCTGGGCCGTGCGGCGGTCGGACAAGCGGTTGAAGGCGCTGGCCGAGGACGAGCCCAAGCCGGAGACCGATGCCGAGGTCGAGGCCCGGCTGCGCGAGAAGTACGCGGCCCCCGAAGCCTGACCCGCGAAGCACGACAACCCGCGCGCGTAGGGGGACCCCCGGTTTCCACGTTACCGGCAGGCACCGACAATTTCGCCCACGAAGAAGGCCCCCGGCACGCATGCCGGGGTCCTCTCTCGTGAACTCAGTACCCCAGCGCGGTCCGGATCTCCGGTTCCACGTCCGCGGTAGCCACGAACAGCAGCTCGTCGCCGGGCTCGAGCGGGTCCTCGGGCTGCGGCACGATCACCCGGTCACCCCGCAGGATGGTCACCAGAGCCGCGTCCCGAGGCAGCGACAGGTCGCTCACCGGCTTGCCGGCCAGCGGCGTCTCCGCCGGGAGGGTCAGCTCGACCAGGTTCGCGTTGCTCTGCCGGAACGTCATCAGCCGGACGAGGTCGCCGACGCTGACCGCCTCCTCCACCATCGCCGCCAGCATGCGCGGCGTCGAGACCGCGACGTCCACGCCCCAGGCCTCGGTGAACAGCCACTCGTTGGCCGGGTTGTTCACCCGGGCCACCACGCGCCGGACCGCGAACTCCGTCTTCGCCAGCAGGGACACCACCAGGTTGGCCTTGTCGTCGCCCGTCGCGGCGATCACGACGTCGCACTGCTCGATCCCGGACTCCTCCAGGATCGACACCTCGCACGCGTCGCCGAGCACCCAGTCCGCCTGCTCGACGCTGTGCGGCTCGAACTGGTCGGCCTCGCGCTCGATCAGCATCACCTGGTGCCTGCCGTCGATGAGCTCGTTGGCGATCGAGCGGCCGACCGCGCCCGCGCCGGCAATCGCGACCCTCATGCCTCGTCCTCCGGTTCGCGGTTGGCCACGCTGGTCACGTCGCTGACGGTGCCCGAGCGCGCCGCCACCCACACGTCGTCGCCGTCCTGGACCACGGTCTTGGTGTCCGGCAGCACCGGCGTGCCGAAGCGCATGATGAACGCCACCCGCGCGCCGGACGCCTCCTGCAGGGACCGCACCGAGTGCCCGACCCAGCCCTCGTGCAGGGGCAGCTGCAGCAGCGCGACGTTGCCCGACGGGTCCCGCCACGCCGACGCGACGCCGTCCGGCAGCAGCGTCCGCAGGAAGCGGTCGGTGGTCCACGGCACGGTCGCGACCGTCGGGATGCCCAGCCGCTCGTACACCGCGGCGCGCTTGTGGTCGTAGATCCGCGCCACGACGTGCTCGATGCCGAAGTTCTCGCGCGCGACCCGCGCGGAGATGATGTTCGAGTTGTCGCCGCTGGACACCGCGGCGAACGCGCCCGCCCGCTCGATGCCCGCTTCGATCAGCACCTTGCGGTCGAACCCGACGCCGACGACCTGCTGGCCGTGGAAGTCGCTGCCCAGCCGGCGGAAGGCCTGCTGGTTCTTGTCGATGACGGCCACCTCGTGGCCGAGCCGCTCCAGCGCAGCGGCCAGGGACGCGCCTACCCGGCCGCATCCCATGATCACCACGTGCACGCCCTGCCTCCTCGTTCGGCGGTTACCCGTCCGTTGCTACCCCGACATGCCAGCGCCGAACCTACCGTGCGCCCCGGCAGTTAGGCTTCCGTGGTGTCGAAGTTCCCGACCGTGCTGAAACGCCTGGTCCTCGGACGTCCGTTCCGCAGTGACAGGCTCTCTCACACGCTGCTGCCGAAGCGCATCGCGCTGCCCATCTTCGCGTCCGACGCGCTCTCCAGCGTGGCGTACGCACCGGAAGAGATCTTCCTGACGCTGAGCGTCGCCGGGCTGTCCGCGTACGCGCTGGCGCCGTGGATCGGCATCATGGTCGCCCTGGTCATGCTGATCGTGGTCGCCTCGTACCGGCAGAACGTGCACGCTTATCCCAGCGGTGGCGGCGACTACGAGGTCGCCAACACGAACCTGGGCGGCAAGTTCGGCCTGACCGTGGCGAGCGCGCTGCTCGTCGACTACGTGATGACGGTCGCGGTGTCCACTTCGTCCGGTGTGGCCAACATCGGGTCGGCGGTGCCGTGGGTGGCCGAGCACAAGGTGCTGGCCTCGGTCGTCATCATCGTCGTGCTGACGTCGCTGAACCTGCGCGGCCTCCGGGAGTCGGGCAAGGCCTTCGCGATTCCGACATACGGCTTCATCCTGGGCGTTCTGGTCATGGTCGTGTGGGGCCTGGTGCAGTGGATGACCGGCACCGAGGTGAAGGCCGAGAGCGCCGGGTTCTCGCTGACGGCCGAAGGGAGCTTCGCGGGCTTCGCGTACGCGTTCCTCATCCTGCGTGCCTTCTCCTCCGGCGCCGCGGCGCTGACCGGTGTGGAGGCGATCAGCAACGGCGTCCCGGCGTTCCAGAAGCCCAAGTCGAAGAACGCGGCCACCACGCTGCTGATGATGGGCCTGCTCGCGGTGATCATGCTGATCGGCATCATCACGCTGGCGGTGATCACCGACGTCAAGTTCGCCGAGGACCCGGCCCAGCAGCTCGCCGGCGCACCCGCGGGGTACCAGCAGAAGACGATCCTCGCGCAGATCGCGCACGCGGTGTTCGCGAGCTTCCCGGCGGGGTTCTACTACATCTCGTTCGTCACCGGCATCATCCTGCTGCTGGCCGCGAACACCGCGTTCAACGGCTTCCCGGTGCTCGGCTCGATCCTGGCGCAGGACCGCTACCTCCCGCGGCAGCTGCACACCCGCGGCGACCGGCTCGCGTTCTCGAACGGGATCCTGTTCCTGGCGGCGTTCGCGCTGGTGCTGATCATCGCCTTCGACGCCGAGGTGACCCGGCTCATCCAGCTCTACATCGTGGGTGTGTTCGTGTCGTTCACGGTGAGCCAGACGGGCATGGTCCGGCACTGGAACCGGTTGCTGGCCAAGGAAACCGACCCCGGCGTGCGCCGGCGGATGCGGCGCTCGCAGACGGTGAACGCGATCGGCCTCACCTGCACCGGCACCGTGCTGGTGATCGTGCTGATCACGAAGTTCCTGCTCGGCGCGTGGATCGCGATCGCGATGATGGTGGCGATCTACGTGCTGATGACCGCGATCCGGCGGCACTACGACCGCGTCGCCGACGAGCTGAAGGAGCTCGGCGACACCCCGACCGTGCTGCCCTCGCGCAACCACGCGATCGTGCTGGTGTCCAAACTGCACCGCCCGACGCTGCGCGCGCTGGCCTACGCCAAGGCGATGCGCCCGGACGTCCTCGAGGCCGTGACGGTCAATGTGGACGATGCCGACACGCGAAGGCTCACCGCTGAGTGGGACGCGCACAACTTCAAGGTGCCGCTCAAGGTCGTCGAATCGCCCTACCGCGAGATCACGAAGCCGGTCCTCGACTACGTGAAGCGCGTGCGCGGTGACAACCCGCGCAACGTCGTGACCGTGTTCATCCCGGAGTACGTGGTCGGGCACTGGTGGGAGCAGGTGCTGCACAACCAGAGCGCGCTGCGGCTCAAGGGCCGGCTGCTGTTCCAGTCCGGGGTGATCGTGGCGAGCGTGCCGTGGCAGCTGGAGTCGTCGGCGAAGGCGGCCGCGCGCGTCCGCAACGAGCGCCCGGCGGCCGGTGACGTCCGGCGTGGGTTCTCGCCCAACGGGAAGCCCGCCGCGGCGCCGAAGCCCAAGGAGCCGGCCGAATGACGAGCTGGCTGGGCCGGGTGCTCGAGGTCGAGGTCGGCGCGGTGGCCCACGGCGGGCACTGCGTCGCGCGCGCCGACGGCCGGGTGGTGTTCGTCCGGCACGCGCTGCCCGGTGAGCAGGTGCGGGTCGAGGTCACCGAGGACAACGGCGGGTCGTTCTGCCGCGGCGACGCGATCGAGGTGCTTTCGGCGTCGGCCCACCGGGTCGAGCCGCCGTGCCCGCTCGCGGTGCCGGGCGGCTGCGGTGGCTGCGACTGGCAGCACGCTTCCCCGGCGTACCAACGAGATCTGAAGGCCGCCGTCGTGGCGGAACAGCTGCAGCGGCTCGCGGGGATCGAGCGTGACGTCGTCGTCGAGGCCCTCGACGGCGGGCCGCTCGACTGGCGCAGCCGCGTCCGGCTGGTCGCCGACCGCGAGGGGCGCGCGGGCCTGCGGGCGCACCACAGCCACCGCGTCGTGCCCCTGACGGACTGCCCGATCGCGGTCCCGGGTGAGCTCGACGACGTCCTGGCTCGGCGCTGGAAGCCGGGCAGCGAGCTCGAAGTGACCCAGGACGGCGACGGCACCACGCACGTCCGCGAGCTGGCGACGGTCCGCGGCAAGGTCCGCGCCCGCCAGCTGGCCGGCGGAGTGGCCGTCCAGCACGCGGCGGGCCGCGACTGGCGCCTCGACGCGCACGGCTTCTGGCAGGTCCACCCGGCCGCGGCCGCCACGCTGGCCGGCGTCGTCGCCGAGTGGGCGGAAGCGCCTTCGGGCGGATCCGCGTGGGACCTGTACGCCGGGGTCGGGCTGTTCGCTTCGGTGCTGGCTTCGCAGGTGGGCCCGGCGGGCCGGGTGCTGGCGATCGAGTCCGGGCGCCGCGCGGTCGCCGACGGGGAGCGGAACCTGGCGGACCTGCCGCAGGTGTCGTGGCAGGCCGGGCGCGTGGAGCACGCGCTGGCCGAGGCCGAGAAGCCGGTCGACGTCGTCGTGCTGGACCCGCCGCGCAAGGGCGCCGGCCGCGCGGTGGTGGAGTCGATCGTGGCGGGTGCGCCGGACCGGATCGTCTACGTGGCGTGCGACCCGGCGGCGCTGGCCCGCGACGTGGCTTTCTTCGCGTCGCACGGGTACGGGCTGACCGATCTGCGGGCGTTCGACGCCTTCCCGATGACGCACCACGTGGAGTGTGTGGCGCTGCTGTCCTGAGTTTTTTGTCGGTGGTGGCGGTCACACTGTCGGCATGACTGCTCTCGAAGACTTCGACCGCGCCGCTTCGACGGTGACTTCGCTGGTCACGTCGCTGCGCGAAGACCAGTGGGCGCTGCCGACGGCGTGCGTGGACTGGGATGTCCGTGCGGTGGTGAACCACCTGGCCCACGGCAACGCGAAGGTGGCGTTCTGGGCGGGCACGGGGCCACCGGCGCCGGAGGGTGACTACCTGGGTGCTTCGCCGGCTTCGGCCTTCACCGCGTCGGTGGCGGCGGCGCGTGCGGTGCTGGCGGCGCCCGGGTTGGCCGAGCGGACGGTGACGACTCCGCTCGGCGAGGTGCCGGGGGTGTTCCTGGTGCACATGCGCGTGAACGAGTACCTGGCGCACGGGTGGGACCTGGCGGACGCGACGGGTGCTTCGACGGACCTGCTCCCGGACCTGGCGACGGCGGCGCTGAAGCAATGGCGCGCCCGGTTCGGGTCGGCACCGCGGCAGCCGGGCGGGCCGTTCGGCCCGGAGCTGGCGGCCGGGTCCGACGCGACGGCGGCTGATCGGCTGGCGGCGTTCCTGGGCCGGAAGGCGGTGAGCGGCTGAGGTGGGTTCGGCGGGAGTGGGTGGGGTGGGTTCAGCGAGAGTGGCCGAGGTGGCTGGGTGGGAGGGACTGGGTTGGGTCCGGCGGCAGCGGGTGGGGTGGGCTCGGCGGGAGCGGGCTCGGCGGGAGTGGCTGGGGTGCGTTCGGCGGGAGTGGCTGGGATGCACTCGGCGGGAGTGGCTGGGTTGGGTCCGGCGGGAGCGGCTGAGGTGGGTTCGTCGGGGGCGGCTGGGGTGGTTTGCCAGGAGCGGGTGGGCTGGGTTCGGCGGGAGTGGGTGGGGCGGGAGCGGCGGGAGCGGGCTCGGCGGGAGTAGCTGAGGCGGGTTCGCCGGGAGTGGCTGGGATGCACTCGGCGGGAGCGGCGGGTTGGGTCCGGCGGGAGTGGCTGAGGTGGGCTCGGCAAGAGGGTGGTCGGCCCGCACGTAGTGAATGAAGCTCATTCATGTCGCCGGATGACAGGCATGACTCATCCATGTCGTCCGAGTGGCCGCCACAACCCGCGAGAGGGCGGCCGGAGCGGAGCGAACCGCGTCAAGCGGCTCGGCGCACCGCGAAAGCCGCGGCCAACCCGGCCGCCGTCATGACCACGCCCGACACCAGCAGCACCCACGACCCGGCCCCCGGCACCACCCTCGCCGCCGGCTGGAGGCGTGTCACGCCGGGCAGCGTCACCACCAGGTGCCGCAGGATCACGCCCGTCACCACCAGCCCCGGCAGGCACGCCAGGGCCAGGGGCTCGTCCTGGCGGCGGGCGAACGTCAGGTACGCCAACGTGACCGCGATCAGCACCGCCGCCGCGCAGACCAGGCGCAGGCCCAGGTCGAGCTCGGGGTCCGGGGTGCCCGGCGGCAGCAGGCCCGGGTAGTTCGCCGTGCGCAGGGTCAGCCCGGCGATCACCCCGAGGCCCGCGACCCCCGCCACCGCCGCTCGTGGAATCCGCCAGCCTCGCCGCACGCACGCAGCATAAGTCGCGGGAAACGGCTTTCCGAGCGCGTTTTCCGCGCTGGGCCGTTCGGTGGATCCCGATCGGGGGACGGCCTCAGCCGGCGAACCAGTGCTGCGGCCCCGGCCGCAGGTTCTGGTAGATGTGCTTGGTCTCGGTGTACTCGGCCAGCCCGGCCGGGCCCAGCTCGCGGCCGAACCCCGACTGCTTGTAGCCACCCCACTCCGCCTGCGGCAGGTACGGGTGGAAGTCGTTGATCCAGACCGTCCCGTGCCGCAGCCGGCCGGCCACCCGCTGGGCCCGCGCGGCGTCCTGCGTGAACACCGCGCCCGCCAGCCCGTAGTGGGTGTCGTTGGCGATGCGGACCGCGTCGTCCTCGTCGGTGAACGTCTCGACCGTCAGCACCGGCCCGAACGACTCGTCGACGACCGCCGACGAGCCCTGTTTCACCTGGTCCAGGATGGTCGGCAGGTAGTAGCAGCCGTCGGCCAGCGCGGGGTCGTCCGGGCGCCGGCCACCGGTCCGCAGCACCGCGCCCTCGGCCAGCGCCGCCGCGACGTACGCCTCGACCTTCGCCCGGTGCGCCGCCGAGATCAGCGGCCCGGTCTCCGCGTGGGAGTCGAACGGCCCGCCCAGGCGAATCCGCTCGGCCCGGCGCACCAGCTCGTCGACGAACTCGTCGTGCCACTCCCGCTGCACGATCAGCCGCGCGCCCGCCGAGCACACCTGCCCGGAGTGCAGGAACACCGCCGTCAGCGCGTAGTCGACGGCCGTCTCGAAGTCGGCGTCGGCGAACACCACGTTCGGGTTCTTCCCGCCCAGCTCCAGGGCCACTTTCTTGACCGTCGCGGCCGCCGAGGCGGCAATCGCGCGTCCGGTGGCGAGCCCGCCGGTGAACGACACCAGGTCGACGTCCGGGTGCGAAGCCAGCGGCGCGCCGACCTCGGCGCCCGCGCCCAGCACCAGGTTCCCGACGCCGGCGGGCAGTCCCGCCTCGGTGAGCAGCCTCAGGAACAGGATCGACGTGTGTGGCGTCAGCTCGCTGGGCTTCAGCACGAAGGTGTTGCCCGCGGCCAGCGCCGGCGCGATCTTCCACACGGTCTGCAGCAGCGGGTAGTTCCACGGCGTGATCAGCCCGCAGACCCCGACCGGCTCGTGCACGATCCGGCTGATCGCGTCCGGGTTGCCCGTGTCGACGACGCGCCCGGCTTCCTGCGCCGCGAGCTTGCCGAAGTAACGCAGGCAGGCGGCGATGTCGGCCATGTCGTAGCGGCTCTCCACCAGGCGCTTGCCGGTGTCGAGCGACTCGGCGCGGGCGAACGCCTCGGCGTCGCGGTCCAGCAGGTCCGCGGTGCGCAGCAGCAGGTCGCCGCGCAGGTGCGCGGGTGTCCCGGGCCACGGGCCGCTGTCGAACGCCCGCCGCGCCGCCGCGATAGCCGCTTCGGTGTCCTTCGCCGTGCCCTCGGCGACCGTCGCGACCAGGGAACCGTCGGCCGGGCAGCGGATCTCCCGGCGGGCGCCGTCCGCCGCGTCGACCCATTCGCCACCGATGAAGAAGTCCGCCATGGCACCCATTCTCACGGCCACGCGGGGTGACCGCCACAGCGCGCCGGGGAGACGATGTTCACCCCGCGTGATGACTCCTGGTCGCGCTCCGGTTGTGACGCCGGACGCGGCGGGCGGAAGCGAGGTGGCCGTCCTCCGTAGACTGGGCCGGACGCGGGGCGCGTGCGAACTAGTGAGGTGGAGACGAGTGACGTTGCTGGAGTCCGTGAACGGACCGGCGGACCTGAAGCGCATGAGTGTCGAGGACCTCGGCGAGCTGTCCGCCGAGATCCGGGACTTCCTCGTCGACAAGGTCCGCCGCGCGGGCGGGCACCTGGGGCCCAACCTCGGCGTCGTCGAGCTGACGCTGGCGTTGCACCGCGTGTTCGACTCGCCGCGCGACGCGATCGTCTGGGACGTCGGGCACCAGGCCTACGTGCACAAGATCGTCACCGGCCGCGCCGAGGGCTTCGACCGCCTGCGCCAGACCGGCGGCGTCACCGGGTACCCGTCGCGCGCGGAGAGCGAGCACGACTGGGTCGAGAGCAGCCACGCCTCGTCCGGACTGTCCTATGTGGACGGCCTGGCGAAGGCGTTCGCGCTCGAGGGCGGCGAGCGGCACGCGGTCGCCGTCGTCGGGGACGGCGCGCTCACCGGCGGCATGTGCTGGGAGGCGCTCAACAACATCGCCGCGCACCGCGACCGCCCGGTCGTCATCGTCATCAACGACAACGGCCGCTCCTACTCGCCGACCATCGGCGGCCTCGCCGACCACCTCGCGGCGCTGCGCCTGCAGCCCGGCTACGAGCGCCTGCTCGACGGCGGCCGCGAGATCCTCAAGCACACCCCGGTCGTCGGCAAGCCGATCTACGCCGCGCTGCACGCCGCGAAGGCCGGGCTGAAGGACGCCCTGAGCCCGCAGGCGATGTTCTCCGACCTCGGCCTGAAGTACCTCGGCCCGGTCGACGGCCACGACCAGGTGGCACTCGAGAAGGCCCTGCAGAGCGCGAAGGCGTTCGGCGGCGCGGTGATCGTGCACGTGGTCACCGAGAAGGGCCACGGCTACGCGCCCGCGGTCAACCACCAGGCCGACCAGATGCACCAGACCGACCCGATCGACCCGGAGACCGGCCTCCCTCCGGTCAAGGGCCCGAGCTGGACCGGCGTCTTCGGCGAGGAGCTCGCGAAGATCGGCGCCGAGCGCGAGGACGTCGTCGCGATCACCGCGGCGATGCTGCGCTCGACCGGGCTCGACAAGTTCGCCGAGGCCTTCCCGGACCGCTGGTACGACGTCGGCATCGCCGAGCAGCACGCCGTGACGTCGGCCGCCGGGCTGGCGATGGGCGGGCGCCACCCGGTCGTCGCGATCTACTCGACGTTCCTCAACCGGGCGTTCGACCAGGTGCTGATGGACGTCGCGCTGCACCGCCAGCCGGTGACCCTGGTGCTGGACCGGGCCGGCATCACCGGCCCGGACGGGCCCAGTCACCACGGCATGTGGGACCTCTCGCTGCTGGGCATGGTGCCGGGCATGCGCGTGGCCGCCCCCCGCGACCCGGCGACACTGCGCGAGGAGCTGCGTGAAGCGGTGGCGGTGTCCGACGGCCCGACCGCGCTGCGGTTCTCGAAGGGCAAGGTCGGCGCCGACGTCCCCGCGGTCGAGCGGATCGGCACGGTCGACGTGCTGCGCCGCCCGAAGGAGGGCGCCGACGTCCTGCTGGTCACGGTCGGCCCGTTCGCGACGCTGGGCCTCGCGGCCGCCGCCCGGCTGGCCGACCAGGGCATCGGCGTGACGGTCGTCGACCCGCGCTGGGTGCTGCCGGTGCCGGCGGAGCTGGTCGCGCTGGCGTCCCAGCACAAGCTGGTGGTGACGGTGGAGGACAGCGGCCGCCACGGCGGCTTCGGCTCGGCGCTGGCGGCGGTCTTCCGCGACGCGGAGTGCGACGTGCCGTTGCGGGACCTGGCCGTGCCGCAGTCGTTCCACGACCTGGGCAGCCGCGACGAGGTGCTGGGCCGGATCGGCCTGACGGCACAGGACGTGGCCCGCCGGGTGACCGAGTGGGCTTCCCGCCTCGGCTCGGCTTCGGAAGCGGCGCCGGAGAAATCGGCTTCGCGCGGCGAAGGGCCCCGGTAGCCTCGGCGGGTGACTCCCGACCCCCTGCTCGACAGCCTGCGTGCCGCGGTTTCGGCGGCGCCCGGCGACGTTCCGCTCCGGCTGCACCTGGCCGGCTTGCTCCTCGAACGCGGTGGGCGGGACGAGGCCGTCGCGCACCTGGGCGCTCTGCTCGGGCAGGACCCGGGCAACGCCGAAGCCGCCCAGCTGATGGCCAGGGCGCTGACCGGAACGCCGGTGGCCGAGCCGAAGCCCGGCTTCGACTGGGCGGCCGCCGAAAGCCAGGTCGCCGACGTCGTTTCGCCGCGCTTCGTCGACGGCGCCGAAGCGGTGCCGACCGGGCCGGCGCCGGCCGAGCTCACCGCCGACGTCGAACAGCCGCGCGTCACGCTCGCCGACGTCGGCGGGATGACCGACGTCAAGAAGCGGCTCGACGCCGCGTTCCTGGCGCCGATGCGCAATCCCGAGCTTCGCAAGCTGTACGGCAAGAGCCTGCGGGGCGGCCTGCTGCTCTACGGCCCGCCCGGCAACGGGAAGACGTTCCTCGCCAAGGCCGTCGCCGGCGAGCTGCGGGCGCGGTTCCTCGCGGTCGGGCTCGACGAGGTGCTGGACATGTGGCTCGGCAACTCCGAGCGCAACCTGCACGAGCTCTTCCTCGCCGCCCGCCGGGCCGCGCCGTGCGTGGTGTTCTTCGACGAGCTCGACGCGATCGGGCAGAAGCGGTCCCGGCTGGCCGGCGCCGCGGCCCGCAACGTCGTCGCCCAGCTGCTGGTCGAGCTCGACGGGGTGACCGAAGACAACGAGGGCGTCTTCGTGCTCGCCGCGACCAACGCGCCGTGGGACGTCGACACCGCGTTGCGCCGCCCCGGCCGGTTCGACCGGACCCTGCTGGTGCTGCCGCCCGACGAGCCCGCCCGGGCCGCGATCCTCGAGTACCACCTGCGGGACCGGCCGGTGGCGGGGATCGACCTGAAGCAGCTGGCGAAGCGGACCGACGGCTGGTCGGGCGCGGACCTCGCGCACCTGTGCGAGACCGCGAGCGAGCGCGCCCTGCTGGCCTCGGTCGAGAGCGGCGTGCCCCGGGAGATCGGGATGGCCGACCTGCTCGGCGCGCTGCCGGAGATCCGGCCGTCCGCCGCGGCTTGGTTCGCCGCGGCGCGCAACGTCGTGCTCTACGCGAACGCCGACGGCGCCTACGACGAGCTGGCCGGCTACCTCAAGCGGAAGAAACTGCTGTGACGACGCGCCGGGTGGCCGCCCTCGTCCAGGCCCGGCAGTTCGAGCGGGCGATCCGGGAGGCGACCGCGGCCCTGGCCACGGACCCGGACTCGAGTGCCCTGTGGCACCTGCTGGCCCTCGCTCAGCACGGCTCGGGCGCCCAGGAAGCGGCGTTGGCTTCGATCGAACGTGTTCTCGCCGCCGGGCCTCCGCGCGCCGAAGCCTTCGTGCACCACGGCTGGATCCTGGCCGCGCTGAACCGGCCCGGCGCCGCCGTCGCGGCCTTCGAAGCGGCACTCGGCGTGGACCCCGGCACCGTCGAGGCCCACAGCAGCCTGGCGCGAGCGCTGGTCGTGGGCGGCGACCAGACACCGCCGGACGTCCGCACGCGGGCGCTCGAACACGCCCGGCGCGCCTGCGAACTCGCGCCCGGCTCGCCGCGGCCCCTGCTGGCGCAGGCGACTGTGCTGCTGGCCCGCTCGGACGCCGCGGCCGCCCGGGACGCCGCGGATCCGGTGCGGGCGGCGCTGGCGCTCGAACCGGACAACACCGAAGCCCTGCGCCTGCAGGCGTTGGTGGACCTCCGCTGCCGCCGGGCGGTTCGCGCGGTCCACGGCTTCGCCGAGGTCCTGACGCTCGACCCGCAGGACGCGGTGGCGGCCCGGAACCTCGCCCTCGCCACCTGGATTCTGTTCGCGCGCACGCACTTCGTCGTGGTCGGGATGCTGGCGGGCGCGCTGGTCATGGCGTCCGCCGCGCCCGTGCTCGGGGCCACCGGCGGCCTGGTGGTCCGCGTGGCCGGCTCGGTGCTGCTCGTCGCGGCCGCGTGGTTCGTGCTGGTTTCCCGGCCTCGCCGCGCGTTCCCGCCGGCGATGCGTCCCGCCGCGAGGCGGTTGCTGCGCCACGACGAGCTCCTGCGTCCGTACCTCGCCGGGATCGCCTGGGCGGCCCTGTGCGGGCTGCTCGCGGTGGCCGTGCCGTGGGCCAGCTCGACGATCGGCCGCCTGACGGCGATCGCCGGTCTCGTCGGCTACGGCGTCGCGGCGGGCGTGGCCCGCCGGAAGCTGCAGGACCTCAGCGACCGCACCGCCCTGCTGCGCCGGGACGCCTGGCTCGAACTCGCGCAGCGCCTCCGGCGCTGACTCAGGCTTCGGCCGGGAGCGCGGCGGTGACCGGGAGCGGCGCCGAGGCGAACACCTCCGGCGGTTCCGGGAACAGCTTCACCAGCACCGGGTACGCCACCGCCGCGGTCGCCAGGGTGACCAGCAGGCTGATGTCCACCCCACCCGCGATGTCGCGCAACGGTCCCGCGATCATCGGCGTGTTCGCGCACAGCAGGCCCAGCGTCGTCGCGGGGATCCAGGCCGCCATCGCGCGCCAGTTCACCCCGCGGGCGAACCAGTACCGCCCACCGCGCCGGCCCTCGTTGAACACCTGCAGGTCCGCCACGTCGTAGAAGCCGCGCCGCTGCACGAAGCCGATCATCATGATCACCATCCACGGCGACGTGCACAGCACGATCAGCGTCGCGAACGCGTTGATGCTCGACACCATGTCCAGCACGAAGTTGCCGACGAAGATGAACGCCACGCTCAGCGTCCCGATCAGCAGGGTCGCCTGGACCCGCGACAGCCGCGGGAAGATCGAGCTGAAGTCCAGGCCCGTGCCGTAGAGCGACGTCGTCCCGGTCGACAGGCCGCCGATCAGCGCGACCACGATCAGCGGAATCGCGTACCACAGCGGGGAAATCGCGGTCAGGCCGGTGATGTAGTCCGCCGGGTCCGCCACCAGCGTCGCGGTCGCGATGCCGAAGCCGAACGGGAGCAGCGTCGCCACCTGGGCCAGGAACGGCGCGGTCAGCAGCGAGCGCTTGCTGAACCGCGAAGGGATGTAGCGTGCCCAGTCGCCGAGGAACGCGCCGAAGCTGATCGGGTTCGCCAGTGCGGTCAGCGCCGCCAGGGTGAACGTCGGCCAGAACGTGCCCAGCGCGTACGTCCCGGTGCCGCCGTAGCCCGGGTCGAACGAGCCGCCGTAGGCCACGATCCCCAGCAGCATGATCACCGTGCCGAGCACCACCGCGACCCGGTTCACCAGCAGCATGAACCGGTAGCCGTAGATGCAGACCACGAGCGTCGCGATCGCGATGACGCCGTAGGCGACGCCGCGCAGCACCGCGCCGCCGTCGAAGCCGAACAGCCGCTGCGCCGCGCCCGCCACCGCGTCGCCGCTGACCCAGACCGAGATCGCGAAGAACGTGATCGCCGTCAGCAGCGACAGGAACGACCCGACGCACCGCCCGACCACGCCGAAGTGCGCGCCGGACGACACCGCGTTGTTGGTCCGCGTGCGCGGCCCGAACAACGCCATCGGCGCCAGCACCAACCCGCCGACGACGACGCCGAGCGCGGTGGCCAGCGCCGCGTCGCGGAAGCTCAGCCCGTACGCGATCGGCAGCGTGCCCAGGATGATCGTGGCGAACGTGTTCGCGCCGCCGAACGCCATCCGGAACAGGTCACGCGGGCGCGACGTCTGCTCCTCCGGCGGGATCGGGGCGATGCCGTTGTGCTCGACCTCCGTCACGCGCGCGCTCATGCGAACCTCGTCATGACGTGCTTGACGCGCGTGTACTCGGCGAAGGCGTACGCCGAAAGGTCCTTGCCGTGGCCGGAGTGGCCGAACCCGCCGTGCGGCATCTCGGCGACCAGCGGGCCGTGCGTGTTGACCCACACGCAGCCGAAGTCCAGCTCGGCCGACACCCGCGCGGCGACGCCGAGGTCGTTCGTCCACACCGACGACGCCAGCCCGTACGGGACACCGTTGGCCAGCGCCACGCCGGTGGCTTCGTCCGAAAAGGACTGAACCGTGATGACCGGCCCGAAGATCTCCTCCTGGACGAGCTCGTCGTCCTGCCGCAGCCCCGAGACCACGGTGGGGGCGAAGTAGAAGCCCGCCGAGCCGTGCCGCGACCCGCCGGTTTCGATCCGCGCGTGCGACGGCAGCCGCGTGATCAGGCCCTCGACGCGCGAGAACTGCGCCGCGCTGTTCAGCGGCCCGAAGTCGACACCCGGGGTCTGCGCCGCGGCCGCCTTGGCCAGCGCGGCGACGAAGCCGTCGTGGATCGACGCGTGCACCAGCACCCGGCTGCCCGCGGTGCAGTCCTGCCCGGCGTTGTAGAACGCCGCACCCACGATGCCTTCGGCCGTCGCGTCGAGGTCGACGTCTCCGAACACCAGCAGCGGCGCGTTGCCGCCCAGCTCCAGGTGGGTGCGCTTGAGGTCCGCGGCCGCGACGGTGGCGACGTCGATGCCCGCGCGCGTCGAGCCGGTGATCGAGACGAGGTCCGTGCTCGGGTGGCGCACCAGCGCGCGGCCGGTGTCGCGGTCGCCGGTCAGCACGGTGAACGCGCCCGCCGGCAGGAACGCGGCCGCGACCTCGGCCAGCAGCACGGCCGTCGACGGCGTCGTCTCGGCCGGCTTGAGCACCACGGTGTTGCCCGCGGCCAGCGCCGGCGAGATCTTCCAGACCGCCATCATCAGCGGGTAGTTCCACGGCGCGATCTGCGCGCAGACACCGACCGGCTCACGGCGGATCACCGACGTGTGACCCGGCGCGTACTCCCCGGCGGCGGTGCCTTCGAGCTGCCGCGCGGCGCCCGCGAAGAACCGCAGCGCGCTCACGGACTCCGGGATCTCCTCGTCGAGGACGACCGAGCGGATCTTGCCGGTCTCGCGCACCTCCAGGTCCGCGAACTCCGCGGCCCGCGCTTCCAGGGTGTCGGCGATCTTCAGCAGCGCCAGCTGCCGCTGGGCCGGAGTGGTGCGCCGCCAGACCGCAAACGCTTGCGCGGCGGCCGCCATCGCGTTGTCCACATCGGACTGCCCGGCGATCGGGCTGGTGCCGAACACCTCGCCGGTCGCCGGGTCGGTCAGGTCGAGCGTGCGGGTCATGCCTTCTCCAGGTGGGTCGGCGCGAACAGCTTCAGCAGGACGGGCAGGACGACCACGGACGGCCCCGGCGTGCGCAGCGCCTTCGCCAGGTCCGCGCCGACGGTGTCCGGAGTGGACAGTGTCGCGGCCACGCCGAACGACTCGGCCAGTGCCACGAAGTCGGGCCGGGCCAGCTCGGTGGCCGTGGTGTGGCCGAAGGCGCCGGTGAGGTACTCGCGCAGGACGCCGTAGCCGCCGTCGTCGACGACCAGCCAGGTGACGTCGAGGCCGTGCTGCACCGCGGTGGCCAGCTCGGCGACGCCGTACATCGCGCCGCCGTCCCCGGACACCGCGAGCGCCGGGCGGCCGGCGACCGCGCCGCCGAGCGCGCCCGGCAGGCCGTAGCCCAGCCCGCCCGCGCCCTGCGCGGTGTGGATCGGCGCGCCCTCGGGATTCCACGCCGACCAGGCCCAGTACGCGGCGATCGTCATGTCCCAGAACGTCTGCGTGCCTTCGGGCAGCGCCCCGCGGATGTCGTCGATCAGCTTCCGCTCGACGGCCAGGTCCTGACCGTCCAACCGGGACTCGACCGCGGCGAGCAGCGAGGAAACCGCGGCCTCCGCCCGGCCGTCGGAGGCCCGCATCGGCACCCACTCCAGCAGCGCCTGCAGCGTGCGCCGGACGTCGGCGTGGATGCCCAGCGCCGGGTAGTTCGACTCCAGCTTGCCGAGGTCGGCCTCGACCTGGATCACCCGGCCGCGCGGGGCGAACTCGCGGTAGTTGCTGGACAGCTCGCCGAGGCCGGAGCCGAGCACCAGCAGCACGTCGGCGTCCGCGAGGAACTCCGTGGTGTGCCAGTCCTCCATCCAGGAGCGCCCGGACAGCTCGTGGTCCCAGCCGAAGACGCCCTTGCCGCCGAACGTCGAGACCACCGGCGCGCGCAACGCCTCGGCCAGGGCCGTCAGCTCGGCGTGCGCACCGGAGCGCAGGGCACCGCCGCCGGTGAGGATCACCGGGTTCGACGCGGCGGCCAGCAGGTCGGCCGCCGCGGTGACCAGCTCGGGCAGCGGTTCCAGAACCGGGGGAGTCGCCGACACCGAGGTGATCGGCGGGATCCCGGCCGGGCCGAGCAGCACGTCCTGGGGGATCTCGACCCACACCGGGCCGTAGGGCGCGGTCGCAGCCGACGTCCATGCTTCGCGCAACGCCGTAGGAATCTGGCTCGCGCGGCGCACGACGTGCACCGACTTCACGACGTCGCGGAAGCTCGCCTGCTGGTCGGGCAGCTCGTGCAGGTAGCCGTGCCGGCCGCCGCCGAGCCCGGGCACCGGGACCTGGCTGGAGATCCCGAGCACCGGCACCGACGCCGCCCGCGACTCCTGCAGGGAAGCCAAGGTCAGCAACGCACCCGGGCCGGTCGAGACGATCAGGGGCGTCACCGGCACCGGGCCGTCGGGGTCCGCCGCGAGCCGCGCGCGGGCGTGCCCGTCGGCGGCGAAGGCGAGGTTGTTCTCGACGCGCCCGCTGATCACGCGCACGTCGTCGGCCCGCCGCAACGCCTCGAACAGGCCCAGCGCGTGCTGCCCCGGCAGGCCGAACACCGTGTCGGCGCCCAGCGCCCGGAGGGTTTCGACGACGACGTCGCCACCGATGCGGGTCATGCGTTCTTCTCCAAGGCCAGCAGGCTCACCAGGTCGTAGGCGACGTGGGAGGCCGCGATGGCGGTGATCTCGGCGTGGTCGTAGGCCGGGGCGAGCTCGACGACGTCCGCGCCGACCAGGTTGAGGTCCCGCAGGCCGCGCAGGATCTCCAGCAGCTCGCGGCTGGTCATGCCGCCGGCTTCCGGGGTGCCGGTGCCGGGCGCGTGGGCCGGGTCGAGCACGTCGATGTCGACCGAGACGTACAGCGGCCGGTCGCCGATGCGCTGGCGCAGCGCGTCGACGGTCTCGGCGACCCCGCGGCGCAGGACGTCGCCGGAGGTGACGATGCCGAAGCCGAGCCGCCGGTCCTCTTCGAGGTCACGCTTGCCGTACAGCGGGCCGCGCGTGCCGACGTGCGACAGCGCGCTCGTGTCGAGGATGCCTTCCTCGGACGCGCGGCGGAACGGGGTGCCGTGGGTGTACGGCTCGCCGAAGTAGGTGTCCCAGGTGTCGAGGTGCGCGTCGAAGTGCAGCAGGGCCACGGGTCCGTGCTGCTTCGCCGCCGCGCGCAGCAGCGGCAGCGCGATGGTGTGGTCGCCGCCGACGGTCACCAGCCGCGTCCCGTTCGCCTGCAGTGCTTCGGCTTCCTGCTGCAGGGTTTCGATCGCTTCGCCGATGTTGAACGGGTTGACCGCGATGTCCCCGGCGTCGACGACCTGCTTCGCCTCGAACGGCGAGACATCCAGCTCCGGGTGGTACGGCCGCAGCAGCCGGCTCGCCTCGCGCACCGCCGCCGGGCCGAACCGCGCGCCGGGCCGGTAGGACACCCCGGAGTCGAAGGGGACGCCGACGACGGCGACGTCCGCGTGCTCGACCTGGTCGATGCGCGGCAGCCGCGCGAAGGTCGCGAAACCGGCGAACCGGGGGACGCGCGACGAGTCGAGGGGTCCGATGTTAGGCACTGCTGGGCTCCTGTTCCCGGGTCTCGGTGGTGGTGTCTTCGCCGGCCAGGCGGCGGGTCCAAAGGGAAAGAATCGCGTCGGCCGTGCGGGGCGTGGCGAAGCTGACGGCGAGGTACACCACCAGGCTCGCGCCGAGGCCCCAGTAGATCGGGGTGTTGGCGTCGACGCCGTCGATGATCATGAACGCGATCACGAACACCGTGCCGGCGATCATCGACGCGTACGCGCCCTGCCGCGTGCCGCGCTTCCAGAACAGCGCGCCGACGATCGCCACCAGCAGCCCGCCGACCAGGATGTCGTAGGCGATGGTGAGCGCGTTGACGACGTCGTCGACGATCATCGCGATGCCGATGGCGAGCAGGCCCAGTACCAGCGTGGCGATCCGGTTGCGGCTGACTTCGCCGCCCTTCTTCAGGCCCAGCTTGGTGAGCAGGTCCGACGTCGTGGTGGTGGAGCAGGCGATCAGCGCGCCGCTCGCCGTCGACATCATGGCCGAGAGCGCGGCGGCCAGCACCAGGCCGCGGACGCCGGTGGGCAGCAGGCGCTCGACGATCGTCGCGAAGGCGTCCTGCGCGCTCGCGAGGTCCGGGTAGAGCGTGTGCGCCGCGGTGCCGATCAGGGCGCCGGCCAGGCCGTAGACCAGGCAGTAGACGCCGGAGGTGATGCCGCCGGACGTCGCGATCGCCGGGGTGCGGGCGGTGAACACGCGCTGCCAGATGTCCTGGCCGATCAGCAGGCCGAAGGTGTAGATGACGAAGTAGGTGATGATCGTGTCGGTGCCGATCGAGGTGAAGCTGAAGAAGCTCGCGTCGAGCTTCTCGCTCATCCCGCTGAAGCCGCCGGCCGAGCTGATCGCGACCGGCAGCAGGATCGCCAGGATGCCGATGGTCTTGATGACGAACTGGGCGATGTCGGTGAGCGTGATCGACCACATGCCGCCGAGCACCGAGTAGAGGACCACGATCGAGCCGCCGATCGCGATGCCGGCCCAGTTGGGCAGGTTGAACAACACCTTGAAGATGGAGGCGAAGGCGAGCGTCGAGGTGACCGTCAGCATCAGGGTGTAGCCCCACATGACGACGCCGGACACCGCGCTGGTGCGGCCGCCGTAGCGCAGGTCGAGCATCTCGCCGACGGTGTAGACCTTCAGGCGCACCAGCCGCCGCGCGAACACGGCGTGCAGCACCAGGATGCCGACGCCGATGCTGACGACCAGCCACATGCCGGAGATGCCGTAGGTGTAGCCGAGCTTCACGCCGCCGACGGTCGACGCGCCGCCCAGGACGACGGCCGACATCGTGCCGGAGTACATGAACCAGCCGAGCCGCCGCCCGGCGACGAGGTAGTCGGACTTGGTCTTCGCGAGCCGGAGCCCGTACCAGCCGACCCCGAGCATGCCCGCGATGTACAACGCGATCACGGCGTAGTCCCCGGTCACGGCGTCCTCCTTGCTTCGGTGCTGTTCGGGTCACCGTAGGTTCGCCCGCCACCCCGTCGGCATGGGATGATTCGTCTCCATGTCGACACGATCGGGGATGAGATGACCCATTTTCTGGAGTCGCTGTCCACGGAAGTGAATGTCCCGTTACGGGACGTGGTCGGCAACCGGGAGCTCGCGCTCGAGGTCGTCCGGGAGACGCTGCGGCCGGGTGCGCTGGACGCGCCGGTGCGCTGGGCCCACGTCAGCGAGCTGCAGGACCCCGCGCCCTACCTGGTGGGCGGCGAGCTGATCCTCACCGCGGGGGTGAACCTGCCGGCGGAGGTCGACCGGTACGTGCGCGGGCTGCGCGACGCCGGGGTGACGGCGCTGGGGTTCGGGCTCACCCCGACGGTGTTCGAGACGCTGCCGGAGCCGCTGCGCCGGGCGTGCGCGCGGCACGGGCTGCCGCTGCTGGTGGTGCCGTCGCGGACGCCGTTCCTGGCGGTCAACCGGGCGGTTTCGGTCGCGCTGACCGAGGCGGGCCAGCGGGAGCAGCGGCGGATCACCGCGGCGCGGGAGGCGTTGACGCGGGCCGCCGGGAACGGGCTGAGCGAGCTGACGTCGGCACTGGCGGCGCGGCTGCGGTCGTGGGTGGCGCTGGTGGGCGCGGGGGACGTCCTGGCCTCGGCGCACGACGCGCCGGCGCCGCTGCCGCCGGAGGTGCGGGAGCTGATGGCGACGGTCCGGGCGGGCAGCGGCATCCGCAGCGCGACGACCGAGGTGGGCGGCAGCTTCGTGGTGGTCCAGCCGGTGTACCCGCAGGCGACGGCGTCGCACCTGGTGGTGGTCGGCCGGTCCCGGCGGTTCGACGGCGCGGACCGGGCGATCCTCGCGGTCGGCGCGGCCCTGCTGGGCTTGGTCGGCCGCGCGGGGTCGGACGCGGCGGAGCTGGGCGCGGCGGCGACGGACCTGCTGCTGGGCCGCACGTCGGCCCAGGGTGTGGCGCGGGCGGTGCTGGGCTCCGGCGTCGCGTGCCTGGTGGCCGGGGCGGCCCACCGGCGGGGTCCGGACGAGGTGGCCCTGCGCCCGGACTGGTTGCGGGCCCGGCTGGACACGCCGCTGGTGTCGATGCGCCCGGGGCCGTCGTTCGCGGCGATCGCGGGTTCGGCGCCTTCGCCGTCGTTGCTGGAAGACCTGCGTGCTGCCGGGTGGCTGACGGCGGTCGGCCCACCGGTGCCGGCGGTCCGGCTCGCCGGCTCGGCCGCGGAGGTGGAGCTGCTGCTCGCGCGGGCGCAGGCGCTCGGGCGTCCGGTGGTGGCGGGCGGTGGGCCGTGGGACTTCGACGCGCTGCTGGCCCCGGACGCGGCGGCGGGGTTCGCGGCCCGGGCGTTGGATCCGCTGGTCGCGCTGGACGCGGCGGGTGACCGCTCGCTCGTGCGCACGCTGCGCGTGTGGCTGTCCCACCACGGCGCGTGGGAGCCGACCGCGGTGGAGCTGGGGGTGCACCGCAACAGCGTCCGGCATCGGATCACGCAGGTGGAGCGGGCGCTGGAGGTGGATCTGGCGGATCCGGAGGTGCGGATGCGGCTGTGGTTCGCGCTGCGCTGGGCCACACCGGAAACACAAAGTCCTTAAAGGGCACTCTCAGGAAAATATGGGATTGTGGGCTCGTGCGAGTTTTGGTAGTCGAGGACGAAGAACCCCTGGCCGACGCGATCGCTCGCGGGCTGCGCCGGGAAGGGATGGCCGTGGACGTCGCGCTCACGGGCGACGACGGACACGAGAAGGCCGCCGTCACGCGGTACGACGTCGTGCTGCTCGATCGGGATCTGCCCGGGATGTCCGGCGACGAGCTGTGCCGGGAGATCGTCGCGTCCGGGGAGCTCACCCGGGTGCTGATGCTCACCGCGAGCAGCTCGGTGTCCGATCGGGTGGACGGGCTGTCGCTGGGCGCCGACGACTACCTCGCCAAGCCCTTCGCCTTCCCCGAGCTCGTCGCGCGGGTGCGGGCGCTCGGCCGCCGGGCCACGCCGGCCGCGCCGCCGCTGCTCACGGCCGGGGACGTCGAGCTGGACCCCGCCAAGCGCACCGTGCGGCGGGCGAGCGGGCCGGTCGAGCTGACCCGCAAGGAGTTCGGGGTCCTCGAGGTCCTCCTGCAGGCCTCCGGATCCGTGGTCAGCAGCGAGGAGCTCCTCGAGCGCGTCTGGGACGAGAACGCCGATCCCTTCACCACGACCGTCCGGGTCACCGTCATGACGCTGCGCAAGAAGCTCGGCGAGCCGGGGATCATCGAGACCGTCGTCGGCTCGGGCTACCGCGTTCCGGAGCCCGGCGCACAGCGCGCGTGAACCTGCCGGGCACCCGCAGCCTCCGCGCCCGGATCACCCTGCTGGCGACCGTCCTGGTCGCCGCGGTCAGCCTGCTGCTGCTCTGGCTGGCCTGGACGCTGGTGCGCGACTCGCTCGACGCCGTCCCGCAGATGCCGCCGGGCAGCACCGTGGTCGTCGACGGCGTCACGGTCGACGCCTCGACGCTGGCCGAGCACCTGCGCGTGCACGCCCGCAACCAGATGCTGCTCTTCGGGTCGATCTCGTTCCTGCTGGTGGTCGCGGCCGCGGCGATCCTCGCCTGGACGTTCACCTCCCGCGTCCTGCTGCCCCTGCGCGAAATCACCGGCACCGCGCGGCGGCTGTCGGTCGAGTCGCTGGGGGAGCGGATCGGGCAGGTGCGCCCGCGCGACGAGCTGGCCGTGCTGGCCGAGACGTTCGACGACATGCTCGACCGGCTCCAGGCCGCGTTCGACGCGCAACGCCACTTCGTCGCGAACGCGAGCCACGAGCTGCGGACGCCGTTGTCGGTGATCCGCACGGAGCTCGACGTCACCCTCGCCGACGACGACGCCGACGAGGCCGAGCTGCGGCGGATGGGCGGCGTGGTCCGCGACGCCACCGAACGGGCCGGGCAGCTGGTCAACTCGCTGCTGCTGTTGGCCCGGACGGACGGCGCAGGCCTCGGCGTGCGCGAGCCGGTCGACCTGGTGGTGGTCGTCGACCGGGCCTGGCGCGCGGCGCGCGTCGAAGCGGAGAAGCACGGGATCCGGGCGTCGTTCGCGACGGCGCCGGCGCCCGCGTTCGGCGACCCGGCGCTGCTGGAGCGGATCGCGGGCAACCTCCTGGAGAACGCGGTCCGCCACAACGTCGAGGGCGGCTGGCTGGAGGTCACGACGCAGCCGGGACCGCAGTGGTCGACGCTGCGGGTGCGGTCCTCGGGCGGGCTGGTGGACCCGGCAACGGTGACGGAGCTGTTCGAGCCGTTCCGCCGAGCCGGGGTGGCCCGCACGGCCCGGCACGGCGCGGGCTTGGGCTTGTCGATCGTCCGCGCGGCAGTCGCGGCCCACGGCGGCAGCGTGACCGCGGAGCCGATCGTGGGCGGCGGCCTCGGCGTGACAGTCCACCTCCCCGTCCGGTAAGCAGTCTGCCGCGGCTGGTCGTGAGTGTTTAGGGCGGTTCTAACCGCCCTAAAAACTCACGACCGGGGGGGGGCGAGGCCGGCGCGGAGGACGCCCGCCGCGTGGATCATGGCCGCGCGGGCGTCCGGGTCGATGCCGACGCGGTTCGCGAAGCCGTGGAGCTGACCTTCGTGACGTCGGTGGACCAACGGGACTCCGGCTGAAGCGAGCCGGCGAGCGTACGCCTCGCCTTCGTCGCGGAGCAGGTCGAAGCCGCATGTGGCCACGTACGTCGGCGGGAGGCCGTCGAGAGTCTCGTCATAGGCCACCGAAGCGCGCGGATCGGTGTAGGAAGCCGGATCTCGCAGGTATTGGTCGCGATACCAAGCCCATTCGTCGCGGTCCAGCCGGAAGCCCGAGCCGAACTGCCGATGCGACTCCGACTCCCCGAGCGCGTCCGTCGCCGGGGTCAGCAGCAGGCTGAACGCCGGGGGCGGCAGCTCGCCGCGGGCCGACGCGTGTGCCACCACCGCCGCCAGGTTGCCGCCGCTGCTGTCGCCGCCCACCGCCAGCCGCGCCGGGTCGACGCCGAACTCCGCCGCGTGCGCGACCACGTGAGCGAACGCCGCGACCGCGTCCGAAGCCGCCGCCGGGAACGGGTGCTCCGGCGCCAGCCGGTAGCCGATCGACACCACCCGCACGCCGGCTTCCTCGGCGAGCAACCGGCACGCGCCCTCGTGTGTGTCCAGGCTGCCGAGCACGAACCCGCCGCCGTGGAAGTACACGATCGCCGGCCCCGGCGCCGGGAGGCCGGCGGGTTGGTACAGCCGCAGCGGCAACCGGCCGCCGGGCCCCGGCCACGACGAGTCGCGCGTGCGCACCCCCGGGCTGATCCCGGCGCCGGCGAGCGCGCCCGCCAGGTTCAGCTCCGTCCGGGCGCGCGCGAGCTCCCCGTTCTGGTGCGGCGCGTCGAACGGCGCGAACCGCGACACCCGCATCAGCACCTGGGCCGAAAGCACCGGCTGCCGCCCGTCGACCACCACCGGCCGGCCCGCGAGCACGCGCAACACCGGCGACGGCAACCGCAGCAGCCACCGCAACCCGGTCATGATCGACCGGACGAGCAGCACTCTCCCGTTCAGCACACGTCCACGAAAATCGGGTTCGCGTACATCCACAAGTCTTCGAACGGGTTCGCCTGCCCGATTACGTCCGGAGTGGGCTCCGAAGTGCCGTTCGTCCCGCGTACCCGCAAGTAGAACGGCGAGCGCACGTTCCGGACGGTGTGCCGGAAGACCACCTGCCGCCCGGGCGCCCACCGCGGCTCGAACGACTCGGCGACCTTCGTGCCCGGCGCCGTCATCGTGTCGGGATCGGTCACCGGGCCGGTCACCGGGCCCGCCACGACGTCCAACCGCGCCAGCCTCGGCACCGAACCACCGCCGTTGGGCCGCGAAGCCAGCCGCGCGGAAACCACCAGCGTGACGTCCGAACCGCGGCGCACCCGCAGCCGACCACCCAAGGTCGCCGCCGCACCGCTGCCGTACGCGCCGACTTCGAGCGACTGGACCAGCCCGCCGTGCACGCCCCAGACCCGCCCGGCTCGCAGACCCTCGAGGACGCCTTCGAGGCTTCGCCGCTTCGCGCCGACGTACGTGCGGCTGAACTCGCCGGGGTAGAAGTCCGCGTACGGCGGAACCAGCTGCGGGACGCCGCTGTCGACCGGGTCCGGGTACTTGCCGTGCGTGTCGTACCAGTCGTCGGCCACCGGGGGTCGCACCAGCGTGTCTCCGCGGTTGTAGTGCGAGTCGGAGTTGGTGGTGACCGACCACGGCTTGCCCTCGGCGAGCAGCGAGTCCCAGAGGCCGCCGACCTTCGCCGTCGCCCAGTCCCAGCCGCCGAACGTCCGGTACGCCTCGGCCGGGAAACCGGGCCAGGAGTTCGCGCCGGGGCCGTTCGCGTAGCCGCCCCGCGCGCCGCCGTTGCCGAGCGGCTTCGGGAAGCCGTCGGCCTGCGCGCCGGGCGCGCCCTCCATGCCGATGACGATGTCCGGCGCGGCGTCGCGGTAGGCCCGCAGCTCGTGCGGCGCGACGCGGCCGTTGCGCAGCGGGTGGTTGATCAGCACCACCGGCGCGTGGATCCGCCGGGCGCGTTCTTCGTCGGCGAGCCAGCGCAACGCCCGCAGCGCGAGGGCCTCGTTCGCCGGGCTCGACGCCTCGGAGTTCGTCAGCCGCCAGTCGAAGGTCCGCTCGAACTCACGCAGCTTCGCCGCCTGTTCCGAACCGGCCTGGAAGAACACCGTCGCGTGCTCGGCGCCCGGGACGTTCCACTCCATGCCGTGCCACAGCAGCAGGTCCGGGTACTTCCGCCGGGCGGCGCGGAAGTCGGCCTCCGTCGGCTCGACGGACACCTTCTCGTGCTCGGCGTGGCCGTGGTCGGTGAAGACGATCCAGTCGGTGCCGTGTGCCCGCCCGCCGCGGGCGATCTGGTCGATCCGGTACATCGCGTCGTAGGAGTACTGGCTGTGCGTGTGGTGGTCGCCCACCAGCCACTGGTAGCGGCCGCACAACCGGCTCACGTCGATGTCGGAATCGGGGATGGGGATGCCCGCGGCGGCGGCCGCGAGCCCGGCGCCCTTGAGGAACCGGCGTCTGTCGGTGGTCACGCGCGGACGCTAAGCCGCTGGAGTGAACGGACGGTGTCCCGGCGGCCAACTGTGCTGTGATCTTCGACGTGGAGGAGAAACCGCTGGTCCGCGTGGTCGTGCCGGCCGTCGCGCTGGCGCTGGCCGCCGGCGTGGGGCTCGCGTTCGGGATCGCGGCCTTGCAGCGCCCACCGGACCTGCCGGTCGACACGAACCCGGCGCCCCTGGCCGGGCACACGCTGTGCGCGGCGGTCGTCGTGGTCTTCGCCTCCGACGCCGAAATGCGGGCCGGGGCGCAGGCCCTGCACGACGACCCGAAGGCGCGGCGGGTGTTCGTCGACCCGCCGTCGGTCTCGCTGCTCGCCGTCCCGGGCACCGACCTGAAGGCCTGGGCCCGGGAACTGCACGCCCGCTTCCGGACGGCCGAGCGCGTGACGGTCATCGACGCGGACGCGACGGCGGCGCAGCTGAACCTCACCGCGCCGCCGCCGAAGTGCCCTCGTGAGGGCGAGTACTAGCTCGCCGGGACCGAAGCGACGCCCGGGGCGAGGAACGGCTTGCCGTTCACGCGCTCGGACACGCCGGAGCGGTCCAGGTACGGCGTGATGCCGCCGTTCCAGAACGGCCAGCCCGCGCCGAGGATCAGGCACAGGTCGATGTCCTGCGCCTCGGCGACCACGCCCTCGTCGAGCATGATCCGGATCTCCTCGGCGATGGCCGACAGCGCCCGGTCGCGCACCTGCTCCGAAGTGGACGGCCGGTCGCCCTGCGTCCACAGCTCGACGACCTCGGGGTCGGCCGACTGGTTGCCCTGGGCGTCCCAGATCCAGACGCCCTTCTTGCCCGCCTTGACGAACTTCGCGAGGTTGTCCGACACGGTGAACCGGTCCGGGAACGCCTCGTGCAGCGTCTCGCCGACGTGCAGCGCGATGGCCGGGCCGACGAGCTGCATCAGCGTCAGCGGTGTCATCGGCAGGCCCAGCGGTTCCAGGGCCTGGTCCGCGACGTCGAACGGCGTGCCCTCGTCGACGGTGACCAGCACCTCGCCGAGGAAGCGCAGCAGCAGCCGGTTGACGACGAACGCGGACGCGTCCTTCACCAGCACGCTGGACTTCTTCAGCTGCTTGCCGACCGAGAACGCCGTCGCCAGCGACGCGTCGTCGGTCCGCTCGCCGCGGACGATCTCCAGCAGCGGCAGCACGGCGACCGGGTTGAAGAAGTGGAAGCCGACCACGCGCTCGGGGTGCTGCAGCTTCGAGGCCATCGCGGTGATCGACAGCGACGAGGTGTTCGTCGCGAGGATCGCCTCGGGGGAGACGTGCTGCTCCAGCTCGGCGAACACCTGCTGCTTGACACCCAGCTCCTCGAACACGGCTTCGATGACGAAGTCGGCGTCGGAGAACGCGGCCTTGTCGAGCGAGCCGGAGACCAGCGCCTTGAGCCGGTTGGCGCCGTCCGGGGAGACGCGCTTCTTGGCCAGGAGCTTGTCGATCTCGTCGTGGACGTAGCCGACGCCCTTGTCGACGCGGGCCTGGTCGACGTCGGTCAGCACGACCGGCACCTTGAGGCGGCGCACGAACAGCAGCGCGAGCTGGCTGGCCATCAGGCCGGCGCCGACGATGCCGACCTTGTTCACCTTGCGGGCCAGCGACTTGTCCGGCGCGCCGGCCGGGCGCTTGGCGCGCTTGTTGACCAGGTTGAACGAGTACAGCCCGGCACGCAGGACGTCGGACATGAGCAGCTCGGCGAGGCCGTCGGTCTCGGCCGCGTACCCGCGGTCCAGGTCGTTCTCGCGGGCCAGCTCCAGCAGCTCGACGGCCTTCGTGGCGCCCGGCGAGGCGCCGTGCGTGCGGCCGTCCACAATAGACTTGGCCCGGGCGATGGCGGCGTCCCACTCGGAGCCGCGGTTGATTTCCCGGCGCTCCGGGGTGATCTCGCCGTTCACCACGCGAGCCAGCCACAGCAGCGACTGCTCCAGGTAGTCCGCCGAGTCGAAGACCGCGTCGACGATGCCGAGTTCCGCGGTCTTCTTGACGTTGAGCATCTTGTTCTGCGCCAACGCGTTCTCGATGATCACGGTGACGGCGGCGTCCGGGCCGATGAGGTTCGGCAGCAGCTGCGTGCCGCCCCAGCCCGGGAACAGGCCGAGGAAGACCTCGGGGAACGCGATCGCGGCGGTGTTCTCCGAGAGCGTCCGGTAGTGGCAGGACAGCGCCAGCTCGAGGCCGCCGCCCATGACCGCGCCGTTGATGAACCCGAACGTCGGGATCTCGGTTTCGGTGAGGCGGCGGAACACGTCGTGCCCGGTCTGGGCGATCTCGCGCGCCAGCTTCGGGTCACTCACCGATTCCACACCGGACAGATCCGCGCCGACGGCGAAGATGAACGGCTTGCCGGTGACGGCGATCGCGGCCGGCGCGGCCTCGAAGGCCTTGTCCAGCGCGGCGTTGAGGGACACCAGACCCTGCGGGCCGAAGGTGTTCGGCCGGGTGTGGTCGTGGCCGTTGTCGAGCGTGATCAGCGCGACGGGCCTCTCGAGCCCGGGCACCTTCACGAGCCGGGTCGTCGCGACCGTGACGACCTCGTCCGGGAACGCGCCCTTCGCCTCTTCTACGGTGAAAGTCATTACTTCGCCCCCTCGAAGGCCGGGTTCTCCCAGATCACGGTGCCGCCCATGCCGATGCCGATGCACATCGTGGTCATGCCGTACTGAACGTCGGGCCGCTCGGCGAACTGGCGGGCCAGCTGCGTCATGAGCCGGACGCCGGACGAGGCCAGCGGGTGGCCGCACGCGATCGCGCCGCCCCACTGGTTGACGCGCGGGTCTTCGTCGTCGATGCCGAAGTGGTCGAGGAAGGCCAGCACCTGCACGGCGAAGGCCTCGTTGATCTCGAACAGGCCGATGTCGTCGATCGACAGGCCGGTGCGCTTGAACAGCTTCTCGGTGGCCGGGACCGGGCCGATGCCCATGACCTCCGGCTCGACGCCGGCGAAGGAGTAGCCGACCAGCCGCATGGCGACCGGCAGGCCCAGCTCGCGGGCGGTCTCCTCGTCGGCGAGGATCGAGGCGGTCGCGCCGTCGTTCAGGCCGGCCGCGTTGCCCGCGGTGATCCGGCCGTGCGGGCGGAACGGCGTCTTGAGGTTCGCGAGGGTTTCCAGCGTGGTGCCCGGACGCGGCGGCTCGTCCTCGGTGGCCAGGCCCCAGCCCAGTTCCTTCGAGCGGGTGGCGACGGGGACCAGCTCGGGGCCGATCTTGCCGGTCTTGACCGCCTCGGCGTAACGCTCCTGGCTGCGCGCGGCGTAGGCGTCGGTGCGCTGCTTGGTGATCGCCGGGAAGCGGTCGTGCAGGTTCTCGGCGGTCTGGCCCATGACCAGCGCGGTCGGGTCGACGAGCTTGTCGGCGATGATCCGCGGGTTCGGATCGACACCCTCGCCCATCGGGTGGCGGCCCATGTGCTCGACGCCACCGGCGATGGCGATGTCGTAGGCGCCGAAGCCGATGCCGGACGCGGCGGTGGTGACGGCGGTCATCGCGCCGGCGCACATGCGGTCGATGGCGAAGCCGGGCACCGACTTCGGCAGGCCGGCGAGCAGCGCGGCGGTGCGGCCGATGGTCAGGCCCTGGTCGCCGATCTGGGTGGTGGCGGCGATGGCCACCTCGTCGACGCGCTCGGGCGGCAGTTCGGGGTGCCGCCGCAGCAGCTCACGGATGGCGTTGACGACGAGGTCGTCGGCGCGGGTCCCGGCGTAGATGCCCTTGTCGCCGGCCTTGCCGAAGGGGGTGCGTACCCCCTCGACGAAGGCGACGTTTCGCACGCCCCGCGCGTTCGGCGCGAGCGGCGTTGCTGGTGCGGCCACGAATGCTCCATGGAAGTAGACGTCTGTTAGCCGCACGATAGCCCTTGTTACCCACGGGTAACCAGTGGAGTGGCCCGGTCGAGTGGGCTACGGCACACTCTTGGGCGTCAGGGTCTGCCCCTTCACGAGCCACGCGACACCGAACGCCCACACCGCGGCCGCCTCCAGCCACAGCGCCGGGTGCCACTCCGGCACCAGCCGCAGCCAGCTCGTCAGCGCGATCAGCACCAGCGCGGCCAGGATCACCGCGCCGCAGACCCGGTAGATGACCCCGACGCCCGGCGGCTGCTCGCCGTCGTGGGGGAACAGGCGCAGGCAGAAGTAGGCGAGGGACAGGAAGAACACCGCCGCGAACGCCAGGTGCAGCACGCCCGAGGTCCGGTCCCACGCACTCACGTCGTGGTCCGGCGTCGTCGGGAAGAGCGCGAGCCCGATCGCGCCCAGACCGGCCAGCGTGCTCACGATGTTGTCGACGTAGTCGTGGCCGTAGTACGCGAGCAGGAACACCCCGGCCGCGCACATCGCGCCGACGAAGACGTTGCGGAGATCGGTGTAGTAGTACGCGCTGAGCGAGCCGGCGAGGTCGCCGCCGTCGACCAGCTGCTTGCCGAAGATCAGCACGAACGGCAAGGCCAGCCCGATCAGCCCGATGGCGCGCCGGAGGAACAGGTACGAATGCACGAGTGGGGTCTGGGTCGCCGTCGTCATGGCTGCCTCCGGGGTCTCACCAGGGTCATCGGCGGTTTGGTGCCCCGGGAGGAGCGTTGTTACCCGACGGTCGCCCAGATCCTCAGCTGATCGTTACGGAGTTCCGCGAAGGCGCCGTCGTGGTGGGCGATCGGCGCGAAGCCTTCGAGGAGCCCGGCCCGGGCGCCTTCGGCGGGGTCCCAGACCTCGAGCCCGGCTTCGGCGGCGACGTACAGCAGACCGCCGTGGGCCCACATGCGGCCCTTCGGCCCGGCGAACTGCCCGATCAGCCGGCCGGACGCCGCCGCGCGCAGCTCGACGCCGTCGAGCGGCGGTCGTTCGGTGCCGAGGCCTTGCAGCGCAATGGTTTCCTCGTCCAGCCAGGCCATCGGCTCGTCCCAGACGTCCCCGCGATCGGCCAGCTGAGGCAGGTTCCGGTCGCCCGCGAGCCACGCGGCGCAGTCGATGACGAGCGGGATCCCGACCGGGTGCCAGGCCCAGCCGTCGACGAGCAGCGACCGGCCGGACGGGCTCGGCAGCAGTGCGCCGAAGAAGTAGCCGGAATCGTCCGCGTGCTCGGTGAGCAGGCGCCCGGTGGCCGCGTCGAAGACGTCGAGCCGGTCGCACGCGGTGGCTGCGGCGAACCTGCCCCCGTCGAGGAACGCGAACGGGTAGCGCGTCCATTCGTTGTCGTCCCAGTCCCGGTCGAGGTCGAGCACGGTGACCCACTCGGTCAGGTCCACGACGGTTCCGTACTGCCCGTAGTCCGAGACGACCGCCGCGAACCGGCCGTCGGCCGAGGCGTGCAGCGCGGGACCGCGGGGCCGGTCCGGGCGGTCGAACCGTTCGACGTCGCGTTCCTCGGCCGGCTCGACCGGCCCGAGGAGCCACTGGTCTTCGTCGTCTATCCGGACGAAGCCCGCCTGGGTGAGCGCGAGCCAGCCCCCGGGCACGGGGACGAGGCACCGGTCGTTCAGCGGGGTCACGGGGCAGGGCCGGGTCGTCCAGGTGCCGGGCAGCTCCCGGTCCCGCAGGAGGACTTCGGTTGTGCCACGCCGGCCGAGGTGCGCCAGCTCCTCGGCCCGGTCGAAGCAGCCGACGCACGCGTCGAGCAGCTCGGGCTCCT
Organism: Amycolatopsis iheyensis; assembly: GCF_024703995.1. GTDB lineage: Bacteria > Actinomycetota > Actinomycetes > Mycobacteriales > Pseudonocardiaceae > Amycolatopsis > Amycolatopsis iheyensis. Next base: position 239,719 of record NZ_JAMXQV010000013.1, read on the forward strand.
TCGTATCGGCACACTCCTGGCACAGCAGGTCGAACCGGGCCCCGCGGCCGGTGAACACGCGGAAGCAGGCCGGTCCGTTGTCGGTGGTGAGGTGGGCGCAGACGCGCGCCCCGGCGGCCGGGGCGAGATGGCCGCACGGAGAAACGTTCACCTGCCCAGTATCCGGGCCCACGCACCCGATTTATCCCAAGTGCGCCAGCCAGCCGCCCTTCGCCGAAATGTCTTCCGCGCCTTCGATCGCCGCCGGTTCGCACAGGAAGCCGGACACCCAGCGGTCGGCCAGCTGCACCTTGCCGATCACCAGCGGCGCCGGCACCCGGGCCACGAACTCGCCGAAGCCGCGGACCGGCAGCTCCCACACCTCCGCGGCGATCGCGACACCGCCGGCCGCGACCCGCACCAGCCCTGGTTTCGGCGGCACGGTGTCCAGCGCGTACAACCGGTAGTACGTCGACGTCGAAACCGAAGCGACGAACCGCCCGCCGCGCGAGGTCAGCTCGTGGTTCAGCGGTTGCCCGCGCAGGTGCGCGCCGACGACGACCAGCTGGACCCGCTCGCCGCACAGCCCGGCCAGTGCGGCCAGCTTCAGGTCGTCGTGCGGGGCACCGACCAGCATGACGCCGAACGGGCGGCCGGCCACCGTGCCCGCCGGGACCGCCAGCGCCGGCAGCCCGAAGAGGTTGGTGGAGTTGGTGAACCGGCCCAGCCGCGCGTTGACCGCCACCGGGTCGGCGGCGACCTCGGCCAGGGTGGGGTGCTCGGTCGTCGTCGGGACCAGCAGCGCGTCGACGCCGGACAGGACGGCCAACGCCTCGGCTCGCAGCTTGGCCAGCGTCCGTTGATCCGCGAACAGCCGGTGGGCGGGGATGTCGCGGGCGCCGGTGATGATGCCGTGCACCACCGGGTCGACCTCGTCGGGATGCGCTTCCAGGAACTCGCCGACCGCGGTGTACCGCTCGGCGACGAACGCCCCGCCGTACAACAGGTGCGCCGCCTCCAGGAAAGCCGATATGTCTACAGTGGTCACTTCGGCGCCGGCCGCCGCGTAGGCCGCGACGGTGGATTCGAACGCCTCGGCCCAGCCCGGCGCCAACGGGCCCGGCTCGGTCGGCACGCCGAGGCGAAACCGTCCCGTGTGGACTTGCGCCGGCTCGGTCAGGCAGGTCAACGCGAACGACGCCTCTTCCACCGTCCGCGCGAACAACGACACGCAGTCGATGCTCGCGCAAGCCGGGACGACCCCCTCGGTCGGCAGCAGCCCGGGCGTCGGCTTGAGGCCGACGATCCCGTTGTAGGCCGCCGGCACCCGCCCGGACCCCGCGGTGTCGGTGCCCAGCGCCAGGTCCACGATCCCCAGCGCGACCGCCACCGCCGAGCCCGAGCTGGACCCGCCCGAGACGTACGCCGGGTCGACGGCGTTGCGCACCGCGCCGTACGGGCTGCGCGTCCCGACCAGACCGGTCGCGAACTGGTCCAGGTTCGTCGTGCCGAGCACCAGCGCCCCGGCCGCCCGAAGCCGCGCGACGACCGGCGCGTCCGCCTCGGGCTGGTACGCGTAGGCCGGACAGCCCGCCGTCGTCGGCAGGCCCGCGACGTCGATGTTGCCCTTGACCGCCACCACCTTTCCGTAGAGCGGCAGCCCGTGCTCCCGGAGTGCGGCGGCTTCGGCGAGCACCTCGGCTTCCGGCCGGAGGCCGATCCAGATCTCCGGCCGGTCCACCTGCTCGATCCGCCGGTACGCGGCCCGGACGCGCTCTTCGATCGCGGTCATCCCAGCACCACCAACGGCGTGCCGGGGGCGACCTGGTCACCGGGGGACACGAGCACTTCGACCACCTCACCGCCGGCCGGAGCGGGGATCCGCGCCTCCGTCTTCATCGCTTCCAGTGTCACCAGCGACTGCGCGTCCTCGACGCGCTCGCCCGCCGCGACGTCCACCCGCCACACCGTGGCCGCGAACGGCGCCTCGACGACGTGCCCGCCCGGCGGCGCCTCGACCCGCTTCGGCGGCCGCGTCACCGGCTCCGGCTTGGGATCGAACTCGCCGGCCGCGGCCCACGCCCGCCGTTCCGCCTCGAACGCCGCCGCCTGCGTCGCGCGGAACCCGGCGATGCTGTCCGCGTTGTCCGCCAGGAACTTTTGGTACTCGGCCAGTTTGAAGGTGCCGTCCGTGGTGTCCAGTGGCAGCTGCCCGGACGAACTGCGCGCCCGCAGTTCGAGGAGTTCCTCCGCCGACACGGGGTACCAGGAGATCCGGTCGAAGAACCGCAGGTTCCACGGCTGGTCCCCGCCGTGCCAGCTGTTCCACACCTGGACCGTCCGCCCGACGAACTGGTAGCCGCCCGGCCCCTCCATGCCGTAGATGCAGAGGTAGGCGCCGCCGATGCCGACCGAGTTCTCCGCGGTCCACGTCCGCGCCGGGTTGTACTTCGTCGTCACCAGCCGGTGGCGCGGGTCCAGCGGGGTTGCCACCGGCGCGCCGAGGTAGACGTCGCCGAGGCCCAGCACCAGGTACTGCGCGTCGAACACCGTCCGGTGGACGTCGTCCACAGAGGACAATCCGTTGACCCGCCGGATGAACTCGATGTTCCACGGGCACCACGGCGCGTCGTCGCGCACGCCGGTCATGTACCGCTCGATCGCCTCGCGCGTCGCCGGGTCGTCCCACGACAGCGGCAGCCGCACGCTGCGGCTCGGCACCTCCAGCGCCGCGGTCGGGGGCAGGTCGCGCTCGAGCTCGCGCACCAGGCCGAGTGCCTTGCCGACCGGCAGTGCGTCCGGGTCGACGTGCACCTGCAGCGACCGGATGCCCGGTGTCAGGTCGACGATCCCCGGCACCCCCTCGGCCGCCAGCCGCTCCCCGAGCGCGTGCACCCGCATCCGCAGCGCCAGGTCGAGCTTCATCTCGCCGTACTCGACGAGCAGGTTGTCGTCCCCGCTGCGGCGGTAGGTGACCGAGGGCTCGTCGTCCGAAGCGGACAGTCGCGCGAGGACACCGCCGTCGTCGCGCGCGGCCCGGCTCGGCTCGACCACCGACGCGGGCCGGGCCCGCAGCGCGGCCGCGTGGTCGGCCTCGATCGGCACGAACCGCACGGTGTCGCCCGGCCGCAGCTGCCCGAGCTTCCACCGCTCACCGGTGGCGACCGTCGCCGGGCAGACGAACCCGCCGAGGCTGGGTCCGTCCGGACCGAGCAGGATCGGCAGGTCGCCGGTGTAGTCGACGGCGCCGATCGCGTACGGCGTGTCGTGGATGTTCGACGGGTGCAGACCGGCCTCGCCGCCGTCGGCCCGCGCCCAGTCCGGCCGCGGGCCGACGAGCCGGACGCCGGTGCGCGCGGAGTTGAAGTGCACCTGCCAGTCGGTGGCGTAGAACGTGTCGATGTCTTCAGGTGTGAAGAACTCCGGCGCCGCGTGCGGGCCTTCGAGTGCGCCGATCGTCCACTGTGGCGCAAACGCCGGCCGGTCGGGCACCGGGCCGACGACGGGGTCCGCGGGCTCGGGGCCGGGCTGCAGGACGTCGCCCGCGGCGAGCGCGCGGCCGCCGTGCCCGCCGAACCGGCCCAGGGTGAACGTCGCCGCGCTGCCGAGGAACTCCGGCACGTCGACCCCGCCGCGGACCAGGACGTAGCTGCGCAGCCCGGCCGTGCAGGCGCGGACGTCGAGCGTGCTTCCCGCGGGCACTTCGACCGGAGTCCACAAGGGAACCTGGGTGCCGTTGACGAGCGCCGTCGTGGGCGCGCCGGTGACGCACACGTGGGTGGCGTGCGAGAACCGCAGCGTCACGCCGTCCACAGTGCACTCCAGACCGGCGGCGCCTTCCGGGTTGCCGAGCGCGAGGTTCCCCAGGCGCAGCGAGCGGTCGTCCATCGGGCCGCTCGGCGGGACGCCGACGGGCCAGAAGCCGGTGCGGCCTGGCCAGTCCTGCACGGTGGTCATCGTCCCGCCGCGGACGACGTCGATCCGCGGTTCGCCGTCTTCGATCGTGTCCAAAGTGGACGTGTCGTGGATGACCGCCGCGAACGCCGCGTCGGCGGCGGCCGCGCGCAGCTGCCCGAGGTTGGTCCGCACGCCGTCGACCCGGGTGGTCGCGAGCGCTTCCCGCAGGCGTGCGAGAGCGGTTTCGCGATCGGCGCCGGTGCAGATCACCTTGGCCAGCAACGGGTCGTAGTGCGTGGTGACGGTCGTGCCCGGCTCGACCCAGGTGTCCACGCGGACGTCTTCGGGCAGCGTCACGCGGGTGACCAGGCCTGCGCTCGGCCGATGCCCGGCGCTCGGGTCTTCGGCGTACACCCGCGCTTCCACGGCGTGCCCGCGCGGCACCGGCACCGCGCGGAACATGGCGCGGTCGCCCTGGGCCAGCCGCAGCATCCAGGCGACCAGGTCGACGCCGTAGACCGCCTCGGTGACCGGGTGCTCGACCTGCAGCCGCGTGTTGACCTCGAGGAACGCCGCCTCCTCGCGCTCGGGGTCGTAGACGTACTCGACCGTGCCCGCCGAGCGGTAGCGCACCGACGAACACAGCGCGACGGCCGAGTCGACGAGCTGCTTGCGGACGGCGTCGGGCAGGTCCGGCGCCGGGCACTCCTCGACGACCTTCTGGTGGCGTCGTTGCAGCGAGCAGTCGCGCGTGCCCAGCGCCAGCACCTCGCCGAAGCCGTCGCCGAAGACCTGGACCTCGACGTGCCGGGCGCGCCGCACCAGCCGTTCGAGGAAGATCCCGGAGTTCGCGAAGCTCTTGGCCGCCACGGCGCGGACGGTGTCCCACGCTTCGCTCAGTTCGCGTGGCGTCGCGCACGCGCGCATCCCGATCCCGCCGCCGCCCCCGGTCGCCTTGAGCATCACGGGGTAACCGAGCTCCGCGGCACGCGCCGCCGCCTCGTCCACATCGGACAGCAGACCGGTGCCGGCCAGCAGCGGCACGCCGGCCGCGACCGCCGCCTCGCGCGCGGTGTGCTTGCTGCCGAACACCGCCAGGTGCTCGGGCGACGGCCCGGCGAACGCGAGCCCGGCGTCCTCGCAGGCCCGCGCGAACGCCGCGTCTTCGGACAGGAACCCGTAGCCGGGGTGGACGGCGTCGCAGCTGGTGTCGAGTGCGGCCGCGACGATCGCGTCGGCGCGCAGGTAGCTTTCGGCGGCGGGCGCCGGGCCGAGCCGCACGGCCCGGTCGGCGAGCCGCACGTGCGGGGCGAGGCGGTCGGCGTCGGAGTGCACGGCGACGGTTTCGAGGCCCAGCTGCCGGGCGGTGCGCAGGATCCGGACCGCGATCTCGCCGCGGTTGGCGACGAGCAGCCTCACTCGCCGCCTCCGGGGGACGTCACGACCATGCGGACCGGCGTCGGGTCGAAGCCGTTGCAGGGGTTGTTGATCTGCGGGCAGTTCGACACGAGCACGAGGACGTCGGTCTCGGCGCGCAGCCGGACTTCCAGGCCCGGCGCGGAGATCCCGTCGACGATGCCGAGTGTGCCGTCCGCTTCGACCGGCACGTTCATGTACCAGTTGACGTTGCTGACCAGGTCGCGCTTGCCCAGTCCCCACTTCGCGCCCTCGAGGAGGAAGTTCTCGACACAGGCGTGCTGGAACCGGGTGTGCTGGCCGTAGCGGAGGCTGTTGGACTCCTTGCTGCACGCGCCGCCGAGTGTGTCGTGGCGGCCGCAGGTGTCGGCGACCACGGTCAGCAGCGGCGCGCCCTCCTGGGTGCGCAGGATGCTGCCCGTGGTGAGGAAGATGCTGCGCTGCGCGGCGATCGTCGCCGCGGCGCTGTAGCGCTTGGCCGTGTCCTTCGCGTCGTAACAGAGGAAGTCGACGGCCTGGTTGCCGCCGAGGTCGATGATCGCCAGCTCGCTGCCGCGCTTCAGGACGGTCGAGAACGGCGCCCGCGCGGGCACGTCGAAGGTCAGCTCCAGTTCGGACTGGTAGGCCGTGCTCATGCGATCCCCCGGGCGCTCAGGTAGTCGGCGGTGTTCTCGAAGGCCCGCCGGGTCTCCGGCGAGTGCGTCCACTCCGGACTGTCCGGAGTGGATGGCTGGTCGCGCCAGGCGAGGACTTCGAGGTTGGTCACGGTGTAGTCCGGCCGCGGGTCGACCGGGTGCGGCACGTTGGCGACGAGCACGATCGAGGGCAGCTCGAGCCGCAGGTCGACGGACTTCCCGGCGCCCGCGGAGCCGGCGAAGTCGAGGCCGCCTTCGGGCTGGACCCGCACGCCCTGGAAGAACGACAGGCTCGGCGGCAGGTCCCGTGGCCCGAGGCCGTGCTTGGCCGCGGCCAAGGTGAACAGCGGCAGCCCGGCGGGGGAGTGGCCCTGCGGAGCGCCGTCGCCGTAGCGCTCGGTGTTCGCGTCCACAGTGGACGTCCCGCACAGCGCGTCGTGGCGCCCGCTGGAGTCCGCGACGATCGTGGCGAGCACGCGGCCCTGGTCCGACAGCAACGCCACCTTCTCGCCGAGGTAGGCGTTCCACTGCACCTTCACGGTGTCCGCGACGTTGAGCCGCTCCCAGGGCTGGTCCGCGTTGAACAGCAGCACGTGCGCGCAGGCGTCGCCCTCGACGTCGGTGAGCCGCAGCCGGGTGCCGCGGGCGAGCACCTTGTGCGTGTACCCGCCCCCGGCGACGGTCTCGGCCCAGGTCAGCGCCTCGCGGGTGACGCCGGGCGGCGGTGCCGGCCACGTGCTCGCCGGGATCGACGGCATGGTTTCGACCACGGTGCCGGCCTGGGCCCGGGCGTGGTCGCGGGCGCCGTAGGGGGTGGCGGTGGTGCTCATGGACGTCCTCTCTCAGACGTGGATGAGGGCGGGAGCGGAGCGCAGCCGCCGCACTCTACCGGCAAGAACGGGGGTCGGGAGTAGCGCTGACCGGGTGGAATGTGGATCACCGACCACCGGGACGACCGTTTTCTGTCGCCGGACCGAAATTAGGGTGCGGGTGAGTCGGGCGGATTCCGCGGGCGTTTCCGCCTCGTGAACGGCGACAGCCGGGCCCGGGACTGGCAAGATCATCGCCGTGGTCAAAGGGGCGGGGGTCGGGAGGCCCAGGGCGAGCGGCGCGGCGGCGAACCGGCCGGACGCGCGTCAGGCAGTGCTGGACGCGGCGGGGGAGCTGTTCACCGGAGCCGGCTACGCGGCGACGACGACCCGCGCGATCGCCGAACGCGCGGGGCTGCGCCAGGCGTCGCTGTACTACCACTTCCCGGCGAAGGAAGACATCCTGGCGGCGTTGCTCGCCGAGACGGTCCGCCCGTCGCTGGACGTGGCGGCCCGCCTGGTGGCGGGTTCGGCTGCGGCGGCGGTCCGGTTGTGGGCGCTGGCGTACGCGGACATCGGGTTGCTGGGCGGAGCCCGCCACAACCTGGGCGCGCTGTACCTGCTGCCGGAGGTCGCCTCGCCGAACCTCGCCCGGTTCCGGGCCGAGCGCGCGGACCTGAAGGCGGCTTACGGCCGGCTGGTGGCGGCGTCGGGAATCGCGGCGTCGGCCGCGGGGATCAGGACGGATCTGGTGTTCGGGTTGGTGGAGAGCATCGCGGTGATCCGCCGCGACGACCCGGGACTGGACGTCGAGGCCCACGTCCGCGAGGGCGCGGACGGCGTCGTCCGGCTCGTGGCGGTGGAGCCTTCGGAGGCGCTGCGGAACGAGGCACACGCACTTTTGGCATCGCTCACGGACTAGCGCCCCAATGTGGCCTTGGTTGCGTCAGACGCACCGAAGGCCACATTGGGTGCGTTGGACGCACCGAAGGCCACATTGGGGCGCTGGCGAGCCGTCAGGAAGCCGTGGTCTGGAGAGCTTTGCTCAGTGCCGTGACCGTCAGCTCCACCTGCCACGGCCGGGCGCCGCCCGCCCGCAGCACCGTCGCCACCGCTTCTTCGTCCGTCTCCGCCGGGGGCCGCCAGCAGGTGCGCCGCACCAGGTCCGGCAGCAGCAGGTTCTCCACCGGCAGCCGGCGGTCCTCCGCGATCGCCGTCAGGGCCGCGCGGGCCGCCGACAGGCGAGCCGCCGCGTCCGGGTCCTTGTCCGCCCAGCGGTTCACCGGGGGCGGGCCGTCCGTCGCCTGGGACGGGGACGGCAGCTCCGACGCCGGGAGCGCGCGGGCCGCCTGCAGGTGCCGCAGCCAGCTCGCCGTGTACTTGCGCTGGACCCGCCCGCTGAACACCGGGAGCGCCTGCAGGTCCTCCACCGTCTTCGGGTCCGCCGTGACGGCGTTGATGATCGCGCTGTCGGGCAGGATGCGGCTCGGCGCGCGGTCGCGCTTGCGGGCCAGCTCGTCGCGGGCCTGCCACAGCTCGCGGACCGCCGCCAGCCCCCGCGGGTTGCGGATCTTGTGCACACCCGACGTCCGGCGCCACGGCTCGGCGCGCGGGGCGGGCGGCGGGGCCAGCCGCACGTTTTCGAACTCCTGCTGCGCCCACTCCAGCTTGCCCTGGGCGCCCAGCTCCGCTTCCAGCTTTTCCCGCAGCTGGACGAGCAGCTCGACGTCGAGGGCGGCGTAGTTCAGCCAGTCGACCGGCAGCGGCCGCTTCGACCAGTCCGCCGCGCTGTGCCCCTTCTCGAGGGTGTAGCCGAGCAACAGCTCGACGAGGGTCCCCAGCGCCACGCGTTCGTAGCCCGCCAGCCGGCCGGCCAGCTCGGTGTCGAACAGCGCCGCCGGGCGCAGGTCCAGCTCGGCGAGGCAGGGGAGGTCCTGGGAGGCGGCGTGCAGCACCCACTCCAGGTCGTTGAGGACGTCGCGCAGCGGCTGGAGGTCTTCGGCCAGTGCGATCGGGTCGATCAGCACCGTGCCGGAACCCTCGCGGCGCAGCTGCACGAGGTAGGCCTTGGGCCAGTACCGGTAGCCGGACGCTCGTTCGGTGTCGACGGCGACCGCGCCGGTGCCCGCGGCGAGTCTCGCGCACGCTTCGGCGAGCGCGTGTGAATCGGTGATCACCGGGGGCGTGCCCTCGGCGGGTTCGCGTAGCAGCACTGGGCCGCCCGTGGACTCGATCTCCATCCCGGTGTCCTCGGCCTCTGTGCTTCCCATAACCGACGACCCTACGGGACGGGCGTACCGCGCCTGGTCCGCCCGCCCCGCAGGGAGGTTCGTCTGCGTCAGCGGATGACGCCGGCCCGCATGGCCAGCGCAACCATCTGAGCCCGGTCGCCCGTGCCGAGCTTGCGCCCGATCCGGGACAGGTGGGACTTGACGGTGAGAGCGGAGAGCGAAAGCTCCTCGCCGATCTCCTTGTTGGACTGTCCGTCGGCGACCAGCTGGAGCACCTCCACCTCACGAGCGGACAGCTCGCGCGGGGTGTTGTCGGTGCCCGCGACGCGGGTCCCGGTGGCCAGCACCGGAGCCACGCTCGGGTCGGCGTAAACGCCGCCTTCGAGCACGCGCCGCACGCCATCGGTCACGACGACCGGTGACGCGGACTTCAGCAGGTACGCCTGGGCCCCGGCCTGGAAGGCCGAGCGGACCGCGTACGGGTCGTCCGAGGATGCGAGTACGACCACGCGCGGCCAGCCGTGGCTACGGAGTTCCGTAACCAGCTCGATGCCGCTGCCGTCCGGCAGTCCGAGATCGAGGATCGCCAGGTCACAAGGCCCAGTGGCCTGTGCTCGCGCCCTCGCCTCGGCCACCGTGGCGGCCTCGTGGACGGTCCCCGCACCCATCTGTGCGAGTCTTGCTGCGATTGCCTCCCTCAACAGCGGGTGGTCATCGACCACCAATACCGAAAAAAGCTCTTCCCGCGGGTGCGGAACCATGCTCGCCGGCAAGGCGCCGGCTGGCGTGGATCGGACGGCCTGAGAAATGCCGACGGTAGCCACGTCACTACCTCCCTGGAGTCGGTCGTGCCCCCCGACCGGCACCGGGACCTTCGGCCGTTCAGCCGCGCCAGCTTTAGACCGAAAGTGGTGTCGTCGAAGGCACTGTAGCCGCCCTGAGCCCTTCGCGGGGGGATCGAATGGGTATCTATCTCAAACGAACAGTCACTCAGTGGGTTCGTAGTAACACGATCGGGCTAGTACACGGCCGGTTGCTAACGGATAGCCCAGCGAACACGATGCAAAGAAGTTACCGGCGTCCAAATGGCCGTGCAGATGAGGTGTGCAGCTTCCGGTGCGCGTAGTGACCAGGGTCCGGATGGGGGTCTCCGAGGGCCGGAATGTGGCCCCGGCCGGGGCATGATCAACTTCGTGAAACGGCTTCACGCGGGCTTCCCGGTGGCCGGAACGGTGACTGTCCGTATCCCTGGAGGGGCTCATCCGGCCGCTCGCCGCAAGTTGATCTTGTTGCGGTGCGTGACCACGGCCCGTCACGAACGGGGGCATCCGACGGACGTGAAAGGTCCTCAGGAACGCTGTGAGTGGTCCGCCGGGGTCCGTGGTTGTCCGGACCATTTCCGACGCCCAGCGGAGCGCTCAGGCGGCCGACTGGGCGGTCCCGTTGGTTTGGACGGCGTTCAGCGGACGTGAATTTTGCTCACATCCGCACAAGGTGGTGATCCGGGACCCGGCCGGCCGGCGTCGCCGTTACCGATCCGTTGCCGATGATCGCCCGGACGGCCGCGGGTCAGGAGCTCTGACGCTGCCCGAAGAGCGTCACGCCGACCGGCGGCAGGCCCACGACGCTCGCCATCACCTGGCAGAACGCCTGGCCGTGCGGCAGCAGCCCGGCGTCGGACGGCGTCCAGGACGCGCGCAGCTCCAGGTCGTCGGTGCGGGCCGGGCCCGAGATGTCGCCGAACCGCGCCGACGACGTCTCCGTGACCGTGCCGCCCAGCGCCGTCCAGCTCGCGCCGGACACCTCGAGCGCGTCGGTCAGCCAGGACCAGCCCACTGCCGGCAGAAACGGGTCCGTCGCCAGCTCGCGGTCCAGCTCCGCGCGCACGTACATGACCAGCCGCAGCACGCCGTCCCAGCCTTCCTGGCCGTCCGGGTCGTGCAGCAGGACCAGCCGGCCCGAGGCCAGCACGTCCGCGGGCCCGGAGACCTCGCAGCTGACCGCGTACGACCACGGCGCGAGCCGCTGCGGCGCCCGCATCGGCTCCAGCAGCACCTCCCGGCGGGGCCGGACGGACTGCAGCGCCACAACTGCTTCACGGAAGAGTTCGGGCACTGGCGTCATCGCGGTCACGCTTCGACTTTAGGGCGGCCACGCCCCGTTGCGGGCGCAGGCGCGCCGAGAGAACGGTCGTCCCGGGCTCGTGGCACGATTGACGGCGATGTCATCGACCACGCCCCTGCCGCGGCAAGCCGCCCCGTCCGGCCGCCGCGAGCTGCCCGAAGCCCCGTTCCTGGCCGCCGCGCGCGGCGAACGCCCGGCCCGCACGCCCGTCTGGTTCATGCGCCAGGCCGGCCGCTCGCTGCCCGAGTACCGCGCGCTGCGCGAGGGCGTCCCGATGCTCGACGCCTGCTTCGACCCCGAGATGCTCGCCGAGATCACGCTGCAGCCGGTGCGCCGGCACGGCGTCGACGCGGCCATCCTCTTCAGCGACATCGTCGTGCCGCTGAAGGCCGCCGGGGTCGACATCGACATCGTCCCCGGCACCGGCCCGGTGGTCGCGGCGCCGATCCGCGACCTCGCCGCCGTGAAGGCGCTGCCCGAGCTGGCGACCGCCCAGGTCGAGCCGATCGCCGACGGCGTCAAGCTGCTGGTCGAGCGCCTCGGCCAGACGCCGCTGATCGGCTTCGCCGGCGCGCCGTTCACGCTGGCCAGCTACCTCATCGAGGGCGGGCCGAGCCGCAACCACGAGCACACCAAGGCGCTGATGCACTCGTCGCCGCAGCTCTGGCACGAGCTGGCCGGGCGGCTCGCCGACATCGCGCTGACGTTCCTGCGCGCGCAGCTCGACGCGGGCGTCGACGCCATCCAGCTGTTCGACTCCTGGGCCGGCGCGTTGTCCGAGCGGGACTACCGCGAGTTCGTCCTGCCGCACTCGGCCAAGGTCCTCGACGGCGTCGCCGCCTACGGCGTGCCGCGCATCCACTTCGGCGTCGGCACCGGCGAACTGCTGCCGGCGATGCGCGACGCGGGCGCGGACGTCGTCGGCGTCGACTGGCGCATCCCCCTGGACGAAGCGGTGCGGCGCCTCGGCGGCAAGGCCGTGGTGCAGGGCAACCTCGACCCGGCGCTGCTGTACGCGGATTGGCCGGTCCTCGAAGCCGCGGTCCGCCGGATCGTCGAAGAAGGCCGCGCGGCCGACGGCCACATCTTCAACCTCGGCCACGGCGTGCTGCCGGGCGTCGACCCGGACGTGCTGACCCGCGTGGTCGGGCTGGTGCACGAGCTGTGAAGCGCGTCGCCGTCGTCGGCGGGGGCGTGTCCGGGCTGACCGCGGCGTACCGGCTGCGGCGGCTGCTCGGCGACAGCGCCGAGATCGTCGTGTTCGAGAAGACGAAGACACCGGGCGGCAAGCTGCGCACGGCCGAGCTGGCCGGCGTCCCCTACGACGTCGGCGCGGAAGCCTTCCTCGTCCGCCGCCCCGAGATGCTCGCGCTGGTCCGGGAGCTGGGGCTCGACGTCGTCAACCCGACCAAGGCGCGCGCGAAGATCCACGCCGGCGGCGGTGTCACCGGCCTGCCGCCGGGCACCGTCATGGGCGTTCCGGCGTCGGCCGAGTCCGTGGCCGGGGTGCTGTCGGACGCCGGACGCCGGGCCGTCGAAGCCGAGACCTCGCTGCCGGAACTGCGGCTGCCGAGCGGGGACCTGCCGCTCGGGCCGCTGCTGCGCGAGCGGTTCGGCGACGAGCTGGTCGACCGGCTCGTCGACCCGCTGCTCGGCGGCGTCTACGCGGGCGGGGCCGACGGCCTCGGCCTGCGGGCGACCATGCCCGGCCTGGCCGCCGCGGTCGCCGCGGGCGCCGGTTCGCTGACCGCGGCCGCGCAGGCGCAACTGCCGGCGAACCCGTCGTCAGCGCCGGTGTTCGGCACCGTCCCCGGCGGCCTGGGCACGGTGATCGACCGGCTCACCGAACTGTCCGGCGCCGAGCTGCGCACCGGGCTCCCCGTCTGCGACGTCGAACGGCACGGCACGGGCTGGCGGCTGCGGATCGGCGCCGCGCCGACCGCCCACGCGCCCGCGGACAACACGGTCGAAGCCGACGCGGTGGTCCTCGCGGTGCCCGCGCCCTCGGCCCGGCGGCTGCTGGCGGAGCTGGTGCCCGCGGCGTCGGCGGCGTTCGGCGAGGTCGAGCTGGCGTCGATGGCCGTGGTGGCGCTGGCCCTGCCGCCCGGCACCCGGCTGCCCGAGGCGTCCGGGATCCTCATCGGGCACGGCGAACGGGACGCTTCGGGCGTTCCGTACGCGGCGAAGGCGTTTACGTTCTCTTCGCGCAAGTGGGCGCACTTCGGGACCGGCCCGGTGCTGGTCCGCGGGTCGGTCGGCCGCTTCGGCGAGCCGGGCCCGCTGCAGGTCGACGACGTCGAGCTGGTCCGGGTGGTCCGCGACGACCTCGCGCGGCTGACCGGGATCACGGCCGCGCCGATCGAGACGCTGGTGACGCGCTGGGGCGGCGGGCTGCCGCAGTACGGCACCGGGCACCTCGAGCGCGTCGAGCGGATCGAGAAGGCGATCGCCGAGGTGCCGGGGCTCGCGGTGGCGGGCGCGACGCTGCACGGCGTCGGGCTGCCCGCCTGCGTGGCGACCGCGGAGGCGGCCGCACACCGGATCGCCGCGCACCTCTCTTCGTGAGTGCTCTCACGCGACCCGTGGCAGCGGTCGCGTGGTCGCGGTGACAGAATCGAAGCATGGCGCGGGTCAACTACAACGAGCTCAACGACACCATCCGCTACACCACCTGGTCGGTCTTCCGGATCGAGCCCGGCCGGCTGGGCGAGGACCGCGGAGCCGCGGGCCGGGAGACGGCGGAGTTCTTCGACGGTCTCGAGGCCAAGGGCGTCGTCGTCCGGGGTGTCTACGACGTCTCCGCGCTGCGGGCCGACGCCGACTTCATGATCTGGTGGCACGCCGAGGAGATCGAGCAGGTCCAGGCCGCGTACTCCGCGTTCCGCCGGACGCCGCTCGGCCGCGCGTCGACGCCGGTCTGGAGCCAGACCGCGCTGCACCGGCCCGCCGAGTTCAACAAGAGCCACATCCCGGCCTTCCTCGCCGGGGAAGAGGCGCGCAAGTTCATCTGCGTCTACCCGTTCGTGCGGTCCTACGAGTGGTACCTGCTGCCGGACGCCGACCGCCGCAAGATGCTCGCCGACCACGGCAAGGAAGCCCGCGACTACCCGGACGTGCGCGCCAACACCGTCGCGTCGTTCGCGCTGGGCGACTACGAGTGGATCCTCGCTTTCGAGGCCGACGAGCTGCACCGGATCGTCGACCTGATGCGTCACCTGCGCGGCACCGAAGCCCGCCTGCACGTGCGTGAAGAGGTCCCGTTCTACACCGGCACCCGCGTGCCGCCCGCCGAGCTCGTCGCGGCGCTGCCGTAGTGCGCGAAGTCGTCGAGGGCGTCTGGCACGCCCTCACCGGGTCACGGCCGGGGCCCGTGGAGCTGACCGGCGCCGAAGACGTGCTGCCGGGCCCGTACCGGGTGGCGGCCGCCGCCACCGCTTCCGTGGCCGCCGCGACCTTGGCGGCCGGGGAACTGCTCAAGCTGCGCGGGATCGAGCCGGGCGTCGTCACGGCGGACACGCGGCACGCCGCGGCGGCGTTCGCGAGCGAGGGGCTGGGACGCGTCGAGGGCGTCGCGGCCGAGCCGGTCTGGGCGCCGTTGTCGGGCAACTACCGCACGGCCGACGGCTGGGTGCGCCTGCACTGCAACTACCCGCGCCACGAAGCGGCGGTGTGCTGGGGGCTCGGCGTGCCCGGGAGCCGCGACGCGGTGACCAAGGCCGTCGCCGGACGCGTGGCGCGGGAGGTCGAGCACGCGGTCGTGTCCGCCGGGGGAGCGGCGGCCGAGCTGCGTTCGCCTTCCGAGTGGGCGGCGCACCCGCAGGGCGAGGCGGTGGCTTCGCTGCCGCTGGTGGACCTTGCGCCGATCGCTTCCGCCCCGAAGCGGACGTTGTTCTACTCGGACCGGCCGCTGGGCGGGGTCCGGGTCCTGGAGCTGACCCACGTGCTGGCCGGCCCGGTCGCCGGGCGGGTGCTGGCGGCGCACGGCGCCGACGTCCTGCACGTCGGCGCGGCGCACCTCCCGCGGGTCGAGGCCCTGGCGCGCGACACCGGGCAGGGCAAGCGTTCGACGTTCGTGGCGCTGGACACCGAGGGCGGCCGCGCGCGGCTGAAGAAGCTGATCAGCCGTGCGGACGTGCTGGTGCAGTCGTTCCGGCCGGGCGCGCTGGCGCGCATCGGGTTCGGTCCCGAGGAGCTGGCCGAGCTGCGGCCGGGCTTGGTGATCGCGGACTTGAGCGCGTACGGCTGGGAAGGCCCGTGGGCGCGGCGGCGCGGGTTCGACAGCCTGGTCCAGATGGCGAACGGCATGGCGTACGCGGGCGAAGGCGACCCGTCACCGCTGCCGGTGCAGGCGCTGGACCACGCAACGGGCTGGCTGACGGCGGCGGCGATCATGACGGCGTTGCACCGCCAGGTGACCGAGGGCGGCACGTGGCGGGTCCGGCTGTCACTGGCGGGCACCGGCCGCTGGCTGGATTCGCTGGGGCGCAAGAATCCTGCCGGTGCCACGGTGGACTTCGCCGACCTGCTGGAGGAAGTGGACAGCGGGTACGGCCGGCTGACGCGGGTCCGGATGGCCGGCGGGCTGCCGGGAGCGGAGCCGCACTGGGAGTTCGGGACCCGGGTGCCGGGTGTCGACAAGCCGACCTGGACGCCCTGAGCGAAGCAGCCGCCCCGAACACGACCCACCCACCCCAGGGGGCCGGTCCCTGTTCCAGTTTACCGGCGGGAGCCGACGAAAAAGGCGAAGCCGGCGTAGTTGTCCACAGCCTGGCCCGATTGTGGACTAGCGGCGGCGCAGGCGGTCCCGCAGCCCCCGCCGAGGCTTCGGCAGGTGCCCACCCGCGATCAGCCACGTCACGAACTCGTCGGCGTACGCCCCGGACCGCTCGGTGTCCCGCTTCGGCCGCCCCGCGTTGAACTCCGCGAACAACGGCCCGAACCGCTCACCCAACGCCTCGGCCAGCTCCGGGCGCTGATAAGCCAGCACCCGCCCGTGCTTCCGCCGCAGGACCGAAGCCTCCACCCGCAGCCGCGCGGGGTCGAAACCTTCCGGTGCCGGGCCGGAAGCCAGCAACGCCCGCAGCAGTGCGGCTTGCTGCGCGGCCAGGTCCTCGCGGCTCACCCTGTCACCGCCGCGCGCAGCGCCGCCAGCTCCGCGGCCAGCTCGTCGTCGGTCGGGTAGTCGTCGTCGCGTTCCAGGAGGACTCCCGGTGGGTCCGTGCGGCGGCGCAGGTCCGTGAGCAGCGCGAGGACTTCCGGCAGCACCGGGTGCGCGTGCGTGTCGTGGTAGACGCCGTCGCGCTCGATGCCGCCCGCCATGTGCACGTACGCCAGCCGCTCCCACGGGATGCCGTCGAGGAACGCCGCCGGGTCCGTGCCGATGTTGCGGGCGTTGGCGTACAGGTTCGCGACGTCGATGATCAGCCGGCAGTCCGTTCGCTCGGTCAGCTCCGTCAGGAACTGCTCCTCGGTCAGCTCGGCGCCGGGCCAGTCGAGCACCGCCGCGATGTTCTCCAGCGCCAGCGGGACGTCCACAATGGACTGAGCGAGGCGGACGTTCGCCACCAGCACGTCGAGGGCCTCGCGCGTGCGGGGGAGCGGCATCAGGTGCCCCGAGTCGAGCCCGCCCGCGCGCACGAAGCACACGTGGTCGCTGACCAGCGGCGCGTCCAGGGCCCGCGCCACCTCGGCGAGGTGCTGGACGCGCCCGGTGTCGAGCGGCTCGGCCCCGCCCAGCGACAACGAAACCGCGTGCGGCAGCACCGGCAGCCCGCGCTTGCGCAACGCCACCAACGTCTCCGGGAGGTGGTCGTGGTGCAGGTTCTCGGCCACGACCTCGACCCAGTCGACCCCCGGCAGCCGCGCGATCGACAGGTCCAGCTCGTGCCGCCAGCCGATCCCGATGCCGAGCTCACCCACCACAACCACCCCCGCCGCACGACGAACCACACGAGGAGCCGCTGCTGCACGACGAGCCACTGCTGCACGACGAACTCGAACACGACGACCCGCCCGACGAGCCCCCGCCGCCGAACGAGCCCGTGGGCGGCATCAGCGCCGCGCTCAGCTCTTCGTCCGGGTACATCGCCCAGCCACCCAGCGCGACCGCGGCCGCGGCGCCGCCGAGCAGGACGCCGCCCGCCAGCGCGCCGGCCGGCACCGGTCCGCTCGCCGCGGTCCGGGCCTGGCCGAGCACCCGCTGCCCGGCCGCCGACGGCTGCCGGGGACCGGTCTTCGACCGCCGCACCGCGGCGACGATCGTCAACACGGCCGCGACCAGCACCAGGAACACCAGGACCCCGACCGGGCGGCCCAGCGAGATGCCGTTGACCAGCCGCACCACGCCGAGCACCAGCACGGCGAGCTGCAGGACGAGCCCGAACGTCCGGGACTGGCGCTTGGCGGCCGCCGACGCCAGCAGGCCCCGCTGGTCGAGCCCCGCTTCCAGCGCCTGCATCGCGGCCGACCGGCGGCCGTGGCCGCGCAACGTCGCCGTCGTCTTCAGCTGGGCCGCGTCGAACACCGCCTGCTCCAGCGGTTCCGACGGCCGCGCGCCGGCCTGGCTGACTTGCTTGTAGCTGTTGACGCGCAGCTGTCCGCGCTCGACCAGCGCCGCGATCGCCGCGTCGACCGCCCGGTCCGGGCCGCCGGCCAGGTAGGCGAGCTGGTAGACGGTCGGCGGCGGCCCCGGCCGCTCCTGGCCCGAGCGGAGCGCGCGGCTCGCGACGACCCCGGCCACGATGAGCCGCAGCAGCAGGACCGCGCCGAGCAGTGCGATGTAGAGGACCACGAAATCCGGTCCGGAGATGCCCCAGGGTTCGTCCATCGCCCGTCTCCCCTCAGTGAGTTGCGGTTACCGTAGCTGTGAGACGCGGACGCTCGCGTCGGCGTTTCAACCGCCGCAGCCCCCGCCGCCACCGCCACCGCAGCCGCCGCCCCCACCACTGCAGGAGCTGCCGCCACCACAAGAACTGCCGCCGCCGCACGAGCTGCCGCCGTAGTAGCCGACGGCCCCGCCGCCGGTGACGCCCGCCCACCGCGACCGGGCCCGGGTGCGGTGGTACCGCGCGGTCGACTGCTGCGTGGCCCGGCTGATCGCCAGGCGGACGTCCTTGTCGGGGTGCCCGGAAAGGCCGCCGGACGCGACGGCCCCGGCCGGCCCGGCCACGAGCGTCCCGGCGCGGCGCGCCTCCTCGGCGGCCGCCCGGCCGGCGGCGGTGGCCTGCACGACGGGTGTTTTCGCGGCAAACGCGGTGGCGAAGCCGGCCGCGACGAGGTTCAGCACCAGCAGGCCCAGCAGGTAGCCGACGGCGTGCCCGCTCGACGCCCCGGCGATCAGCCGGACCACGCCGAGCACGAGCAGCGCCCAGTAGGCGACGGCGGTGCTCAGCCAGGTGCGCCGGAGCTGCCGGATGTCGACGAGCAGGCCGCGGGCGACCAGCCCGGTCTCCAGCTCGGCCGCCGTCGGGTGCTCCCACACCGCGGTGCGCACCCGGTCGATCGACGAGCCGTGCTTGCCGATCCGCAGGAGCGCGGCGCGGCCCAGGTCGTCGGACGCCGAGCCGCGCACGCGGGACAGCCGGCCGGTGCCGTCCATCCGCACGATCTGCCGCTCCAGCAGCTTCGCGACGACGACCTCGCCGACGCGGACGCGGCCGCCCGTCAGCGAAGCGAGTTCTTCGGCGCTCTGCGGCGCGCCGCCGGCGCGGCCGCGGCGCAGCAGGAGTGCGCGCACCCCGGCGTAGAGCGCCGGCAGGAGCAGCAGGCCCAGGTAGAGGCCCGTGAACAGCGGTCCGGGAATGCCCCACGTGTCGGTCATGACTCCGCCCTCCCTCGTCCGTGTGCGGAGATTACGGCCGAGAGAGGGCGGGAGGTTGTCGACTTGAGGAGGATTTAGGCTGTCGGTTCCGACGCCTGGGGTACCAGTTTCAGCGAAATCGAGTTGATGCAGTAGCGCTGGTCGGTCGGCGTGGCGTAGCCCTCGCCCTCGAAGACGTGGCCGAGGTGGCTGTGGCAGGAGCCGCAGAGGACCTCGATGCGCTTCATGCCCATGGTCCGGTCTTCGCGCAGCAGCACGGCGTCGGAGTCGGCCGGGTCGAAGAACGACGGCCAGCCGCAGTGGCTCTCGAACTTCGTGTCGCTGCGGAACAGCTCCGCACCGCAGGCGCGGCACTCGTAGACGCCGGTCGTCTTCGTGTCGGTGTACTCACCGGTGAACGGCCGTTCGGTGCCGGCCTGGCGGAGCACGGCGTACTCCTCCGGGCTCAGCTCTTCCCGCCATTCCTGCTCGGACTTCACGACGCGGGGGGTGGCGCCGACAACGGGTTTCATACCTTTCACCCGTTCCACGTTACGCCGCGAGCCACGCCAGGGCGTGCACCACGATGTCCCATGCGGCGACAATCACCCCGAGCACGATGAGGACGACGATCAGGGCGGAAACCCAGTACCGCAGGCCACCGAGGCGGTTGCTGGAGTCGGCGAAGTCGGCCACGCCGTCGAGCGCGGCTTCGATGGTGTAGTTCGGCCCGGATCGCTCGATCCGGTCGAGGTGCTCGGCGAACGCGCGCGCCTCCGGGTCGTACGGGTCCAGGCCGACCAGGTCCTCGTGGAAGCGAGGATTCTGGCCCGGCAGCGAAGCTCCGTTTTCGGCCATGCCCCCACGGTAAGCCATCGGAGCGCGCCCGCCCACCAGCGGCGCGTTAAGTCTCAGTAGCCCGAACTGGCGGAGATGGCCTCGATCTTGGTGTTCGCGTCGATGAGCGTCTGGCCGCCGACGATCACCATCCGGAACTTGTGCCTGCCGTTCAGGATGTTGAGGTACATCTGCACCGAGCCGTCCGAGTTGACGCCTTCGTCCGTGCGCGCGGTGTTGAACGAGCCGACGTTCTTCTTGTTCTCCGCCCAGTACTGCTGGAACTGCTGTTCGTCGCCGTAGACCGCTTGGGCGGCCGGGGTCAGCATGGCCCAGTTGTCGGCCGGGGCGTTGAAGAAGTTGACCAGCTGCTGGCCGGTGGTTCCGATCGCGGTGATCCGGCCCTCGGACTTGGTCTGGCCCAGCGCGGCGGGCGGGTTCGAGCTGCTGCTCTTGCCGGTGCTGGGCGAGCTCGGGCCCGACGTCGACTGGTTGCCCGGCGACTGCGCGTTGGTGCTGCCGCCGGTGCCGCCGCCGCTGGAGGAGTTCAGCACCAGGAACACGATCACCGCGACGACCACGACCGCGGCGCCCGCCCCGGCGAACAGCGCGTACTTGCGCTTGTTGTCCGGCTTCGAGGTGCCCGAGGAGTACTGGGGCGCCCGCGCCGACGGCGCGGCCGCGGGCATCGGCCTGGGCGGCGTGTTCGGCGGCGCGGCCGGGGACCGCATCGGCATGAACGCCGCGGTCGGGCGCGGCGGGTTCGACGCCGCCTTGTTCGCGGGCACCGGCGTCCCGACCGGCGGCGACTGCGGCGCGGGCTGGTCGGTTCGCTGCCACGGCGGGCGCTCGCCACCGTCGGCGGGCGCGGCGGGCTTGCGGCCCGCGACGCCGCCGGCCAGCAGCTGCGGGGACGCCGACGTGCCGCCGGGTTCGGTGCGGGCCAGCGCGGCCAGCCGCTCGCGGGCCTCGGCCATCGACGGCCGCTCGCCCGGCTCGCTGCGCAGCAGGCTCATCAGCAGCGCGGTGGCCCCGCCCGCCTGCACCGGCGGGTTGATCTGGCCGTTCGCCGCCGCGTAGAGCAGTGCGAGCTGGTTGGTGGTGTTGCCGTACGGCGTGGTGCCCTCGATCGCCTGGTAGAGGGTCGCGCCGAGGGCGAAGACGTCGGAGCTGGGCACCGGGTCGGCGCCGCGCGCCAGCTCGGGCGCCAGGTAGGCGGGCGTGCCGCCGATCAGGCCGGTGGCCGTGAGCGTCATGTCACCGGCCGCGCGCGAGATGCCGAAGTCGGTGATCTTCGCGGTGCCGGTCTCGTCGATGAGGATGTTCCCGGGCTTGACGTCGCGGTGCACGATCCCGGCGCGGTGCGCCGCGACCAGCGCGGACGCGACCTGCTCGCCGATCCGGGCGATCCGGCCGAGCGGCAGCGTGCCCTCCTCGGCCAGGATCGTGGAGAGGCTCGGCCCGTTGAGGTACTCCATCACCAGGCACGGGTCGCCGTTGTGCTCGGCGATGTCGAACACCACGATCGCGTTCGGGTGCTGGAACCGGGCCGCGTTCTTCGCCTCGCGCATGGCGCGCTGGCGCATGTTGTCGCGTTCGGTCTCGGAGACGCCCGGCTGGGGGAGGATCTGCTTGATCGCGACGGTGCGCTCGAGGCGCACGTCAGTGGCGCGCCACACGACTCCCATGGCACCGCTACCAATGTGCTCGACGAGGCGGTAGTGCCCCGCGATCAGCTGACCGGTGTCGATGGCGGCTGCTCCTGACGAAATTCCCGGTGATGGTGACCCTGCTCAGCGCGTTTCCGCTTCGCGCACCCGAACGAGTGTAGCGGTCGGCCCTGTGCTGTTCTCGTCAGCCAGCCGGTCCGGCGGGCTCCGGTTCGGGCACCGGGGCCGCCGGGCTCCGTTTCCGGAACACCCGGACCAGGCCGATCGCGCCGGCCAGCGCGAACACGGCGTAACAGGCGAGCAGCGCGGGCGGCGTGTCGCCGGTGAGGGCGTCGCCGAGGACGACCACGGCGACGGTGCCGGGCACGCTCCCCAGCAGCGTACCGGCCAGGTACGGGCCGAGCCGGACGGTCGACACGCCGCAGAGGTAGCTGAACGGCGCGAACGGCACCACGGGGATCAGGCGCAGCGAGGTGACGGCGAGCACACCGCCGCCGGAGAGCCGGTCGTTGACCGTCTTCACCGCGGACCGGTGCAGGTGCCGGGTGACCAGGTCGCGGCCGAGCAGCCGGGCCAGCCCGAAGGACAGGCCGGCGGCGATGGTGGTGGCGACCAGCCCGATGGCGATCCCGGCCGCGGTGCCGACGAGCAGCCCGGCGGCGAGGTTGAACACGGTCCGCGGGATCGGCGCGACGGTGAGCAGCGAATACGCCACGAGCAGGATGAGCGGGGTGGCCGGCCCGGTGGCCGCGGCCCAGGCCCGCAGGTCGGCGGGACCCGGGATCGGCAGCAGCAGCGCGGCCGCCGCGAAGAGGGCGAGCACGCCGAGCGCGACGATCAGCTTGGTGCGGCCGGACACCCGTCCGAGCTTACCGGCGGCACTTTCACGTGAAAGTGCCGCCTGGGCACCGCTAGGTTGGCCGCATGCCCAAGCACGGTGACCCGGTCGAGTACGAGGTGGGCGGGCGCACGGTCCGCGTCTCGAGCCCGGACAAGGTATACTTCCCCCAGCGCGGCATCACGAAGCGGCAGGTCGTGGAGCACTACATCGCGGTCGGCGGGCCGCTGCTGCGCGCCATCGGCGAGCGGCCCACGACGTTGAAGCGTTACGTCGACGGCGTCGAGGGGGAGTGGTTCTACGCCAAGCGCGTGCCGAAGGGCGCGCCCGCGTGGCTGGAGACGGCCGAGATCACCTTCCCGTCGGGCCGCAAGGCCGCGGAGGTCTGCCCGACCGAGCCCGCGGTGTTCGCGTGGGCGGCCAACCTGGGCACGTTCGACTTCCACCCGTGGCCGGTCCGCCGTGCAAACGTCGACCACCCGGACGAGCTGCGCATCGACGTCGACCCGCCGGATCGCGCCGGGTTCGCCGACGCGGTCGAGGTGGCGCTGGTGGTCCGCGACGTGCTGGCCGACGCGGGCCTGACCGGCTACCCGAAGACGTCGGGTGGCCGCGGGGTGCACGTGCTGGTCCGGATCCGCCCGGAGTGGGACTTCGTGCAGGTCCGCCACGCGGTGATCGCGCTGGGCCGCGAGGTTGCGCGGCGGCTCCCGGAGAAGGCGACGATCGCGTGGTGGAAGGAGGAACGCGGCGGCCGGGTGTTCCTGGACTACAACCAGGCGGCCCGCGACCGCACGGTGGCGTCGAGCTGGTCGGTCCGCGGCACCCCGCGCGCGACGGTGTCGACACCCCTGACGTGGGACCTGCTGCCCGAGGTCGACGCGGACGACTTCGACGTGCTGACGATCCCGTCGTTCCTCGCTTCGCACGGCGATCTGCACGAAGGGATGGACGCTTCGGCGTTCGGGTTGGAGACGGCGCTGGAGTGGTACGAGCGCGATCTGCGGGACCACGGGCTGGGGGACATGCCTTACCCGCCGGACTACCCGAAGATGCCGGGGGAGCCGAAGCGGGTGCAGCCGAGCAAGGCGCGGCCGGAGGCCTGAGGTCAGGGCCGGCGGCAGCTCACGGCGGTCACGCTCGCCTTCGGCACGACCTTGGTGTTCTTCGTGCTCATGACCGTGCGGTCGACGCGGTAGGAGGAGCCGCCCTGCGCGTAGGCGGTCTCGATCAGCTCGCCGGAGTCGTCGCCCGAGATGCCGTAGGTGATGTCGCACTCCCAGAGCAGGGTGCTGGCGCCGAGGGCGTTCAGCTTCGGCTCGACGACGACGTTGCACCCGGCCGAGCCGAAGCACTGCTTGGAGACGACCGCCAGGTCGACGGAGTAATCCTTCGCCGTGGGCTCCGGCAGGGCGGGTTCGCTGGTGGTCGGCGCGACGAAGGCGGGGATCGACGGGCTGGTGGTCGCGGGAGCGGCGGCGTCACGGGGTCGCGCTTGGCCGTCGGCGGAGATCCACGTGCCGCCGGGGCCGACGCAGGGGACGTGCTGGGACTTGTCCTGGCACGGGCCGGCCGCCATGTCCCCGACCGCGATCGCCAGCACGACACCCACCGCCAGGGCCGGGACAGCGACCAGCACGCCGACCACCCAGGGCCACTTCCGGCGCTTCAGCCGGGCGGGAGCCGGCGGGAAGTAGGGCATCTGCGGGCCGGGAACGGACATGGCTGCCTCCAGGGCTCTGGTGCTGGAGACAGACGCGGAGAACGGGCCCGGTGTTACTCACCGGCGCCAAAACTCCCTCGATCGGCACCACCTGTAACCGAACCCACAACCGTGCCCCGCGCCACTTCCGAGGCCCCGGATTGAGCAAATCCGCAGCCCGGAAAACGGGGAGTGATCGGTTCGCCGCCCGCTGTCGCCTTTCGGGTCACAAATTTCGCACGGCCGCCTCGGTGGTCTCGACCATCGGCACGAACGGCGTAACGTGCGGTCCCGAATCGACGACTCTCCGGGGACATGTCCGGGGTCGAGTCCAAAGGGAGGCCCTTCGTGGACGACCTGATCGCATTCCTCGCCGCGCGCGTCGGCGCGCGGCAGGCGTTGATCATGCAGGCCGTCAACAAGTCGAAGGCCGGCGAGTCGATGAACCGCGGCGAGACCAAGGTCGCCGTGGAGCAGAAGATCCGCGGGCTCACCGATCTCGACCTCGACGCGGTCAACCAGATGATCAACGAGATCGAGGCGACGCGCCGGATCCTGCTCGCCCACCGGACCACCGTCTCCGAGAAGGTGCCCGGGTTTCCGCTCTACGGCAGCGAATACTGGTGTGAGACCTGCCACGTGCCCGCCGACGAGGCCGGTTCCAACTGGTGCCTCACCCTGCGCCTGCTGGCCCTGCCCTACTCCGACCACCCGGACTACAGCGAGCGCTGGCGCCCCTGACGGGAATCCCCGTCCACCACCGGCGTTGCACCCGGGGTGAGGATCTCCGTGCTCGACCGCTCGCCGGTGCGGACCGGCAGCGGCGCCGCGCGGGCGCTGCGGGACACCGTCGCCTTCGCGCGGGACGTCGAACGGCTGGGCTACCACCGGTTCTGGGTCTCCGAGCACCACAGCGTGCCGGGCGTGGCCGGGTCCGCGCCGACCGTCCTGGCCGCCGCCGTGGCCGCCGCGACGAGCCGCATCCGGGTCGGCACCGGCGGTGTCATGCTGCCGAACCACCGGCCGCTGGTCGTCGCCGAGCAGTTCGGGGTGCTCGAAGCCCTGTACCCCGGCCGGATCGACATGGGGCTGGGGCGGTCCGTCGGGTTCACCGGCGGCGTCCGCGACGCCCTGGGCCACGGCAAGGAAGCCGCCGACGACTTCGGCGCGCAGGTGCGCGAGCTGCTCGGGTTCTTCACCGGTGAGCACGCCTATCCCGGCGTCCACGCCTACCCGGCCGAGGGGCTGCGCGTGCCGCCGTTCCTGCTGGCCACCGGCTCCGGAGCCGACCTCGCCGCGGAACTCGGGCTGCCGCTGGTGATCGCGCCCGTGCGCGGCGAACGTGCCCTGGTCGAAGCCGTGACGCGCTACCGCGACGGCTTCCGGCCGTCCGGGTGGGCGAGCGAGCCCTACGTCGTCGTGTCGTCGGCGATCGCCGTGGCGGACTCGGCGGCGGCTGCCCGGCGGCTGCTCGTCTCGGAGGCCTGGGCGACGGTGTATTCGCGCTCCCACGGCGTCTTCCCGCCGCTTTCGCCGCCCGCGGAGGTCCTGGCCCTGCCGATGACCGACCGGGAACGCAAGCGTCTCGAAGAGACCCTGGACGGCCAGATCTCCGGCACGCAGGCGGAGGTGGGGGACCGGCTGGGCGAGCTGGTCGCGGCGACGGCCGCGGACGAAGTCCTCGCCACGACGGCCGCCTACGACCAATCCGCGCGCCTCGATTCTTTCGCGGCACTCCGCGCCGCCATTTCGTGAGTGGATCTCGAATTGTGCCGATACTGCGTCGAAATATTACCGTTCGTTTTTCCGGTAGGGTATTTCGCGTGACTGCCGGGTCGGCCTCGAGCCGTGAGCAGACGGGGTACCCGGCCGAGCCGTGACCTCCGGGCGGGCCCGTGGCCCGCCGCCTCCCGCACGTCTTCCGTGATCGGAACGTGCGCGGGAAGGAGGTGAATCGCATGTCCGACTGGCAAGAGTTCGTCGCGGCCCACGCCGAGGGCGGGGTGCTCGACGGTGTCGTGGCCCGGGTGGTGCCCTTCGGCGCGTTCGTCGAAGTCGCGCCGGGCGTCCACGGCCTGCTGGTGACCGACGCGGCCCCCGCCGAGGGGAGCCGGCTGAGCGTCCGCATCGAGAGCATCGACGTGGAGCGCCGGCGGTTCAGCCTGGTGCAGGCGTAGGCGCCGGGGATCCGGGGCCGGGCGCCCGGCCCCGGATCCGTGCGGCGATCTCCCCGGCCACCTCGGCGGGGAGCTTCGCCGCCGTGTCCACCAAGGTCGCCGACCGGCGCAGCCACGGCAGGGCTTCGCCGTACCGTTCGACGTGGTCCAGCCGCCACCGCCGGGCCGCCGTGTCCTCGGAGCCTTCGATCCGGCGGCGGAGTTCGCCGGGCGAGGCGTGCAGCACGAAGTGTTCGACGGCGATGCCGCGATCGGCCAGGCCGTCGAAGATCTCGCGGGCGTAGGCCTCGACGAGGATCGTCTGCGGGACCACCAGCGTGCCCGCGTGTTCGTGCACCCGGGCGGTGTTCTCGACGACCAGCGGCCGCCACAGCGGCAGGTGCTGGAAGTCGCCCGCGGGCTCGGGGAACGCCGTGCGCAGCAGGTAGCCGACGAACTCGGTGTCGAACGTCCGCGCGCCCAGCAGCGCCGCGAGCTCGCGCGCCGTGGTGGTCTTGCCCGCGCCGAACGTCCCGTTGAGCCAGACGATCACCCGAGCACGAACGGCAGCCGCGCCGCCAGGTCGCCCAGTGCCTCGCGCTCGGTCTCCGAAGGCGCGCGCCGGCCGGTCGCCACCAGCAGCACGTCCGTGTCCGAGAACGACGCCGGGAACGCCGTCCCCGCGATCTTCTCCACCATCGACCGCGCCGCGGCCAAGCCTTCGGGCGGTGGGGGAGCGACCGGCAGGTCCAGGTGGTGCAGCGTCCACTCCAGCACGTACGCCGACAGGTAGTCGCCCGCCGTCAGCACCATCTCCTGCGTCGACACCCGCATGGCCTGGTCCGCCAGGTCCGCCGCGCGGCCCGCCGCCGCGCCGACGTCGTCGAGGTGGAACTTCAGCAGGGCCGGGTCCTCGTACGCCGCCGCCAGCCGCACGATCAACGCGTCCAGCGGGTCTTCGCCCGAAGGCGGCGTCGAGGACACCGCCCAGTACGTCACCGAGTCGTGCGTCGGCGCCGATGAAGCCGGCGTGACCAGCGTGATCAGCACGTCCTGGGCGTCGATCACCAGGTGGCAGACGAGGTCCCGGACCAGCCAGCCCCGGCAGCCCGACGGCTTCGCGAAGTCGGAGTCGGGAAGTGCGGCGACCGCGAGACGCAACGCCGCCCACGTGCTCGAGAAGAGATCCACGCCGGCGAAGCTAGCAGGGTCAGAGCCTCAGCTGCAGCTGAGTAAGGATCCGCTGGGCCGGGTCGTCGAAGTCCACTCCGGACACTTCGGCCGCGCGCCGGACGCGGTAGCGGACCGTGTTGGGGTGGATGTTCAGGCGCCGGGCCGCCGCGCGGACGTCGCCGAACGCGTCCAGCCACGCCAGCACCGCCGGAACCAGGATGCCGCCGTGTTCGGCGTCGTGCGCCGCCAGCGACACCAGCCGCGGGTCGCGGATCCGCGGCTGGGCGCCCAGGAACGCCAGCACCTCCGACAGCAGCACCTCCGCGCGGACGTCGGCCAGCGACGCGACGTCGGCACTCCAGTGCCCGCGCGCCATCGCCGCCAGGACGCGGTCGGCGTCGCCGCGGGACGCGGCCGCGTCCGACAGCCGGGGCACCACGCCACCGAGCGCCGCGCGCACCGGGACGTCGAGGTGCCGGCGGGCCGCGCCGGTGATTTCGCGCGCCAGCGCCAGCACCGCCGCGTCCGAATGCTCGGGCAGGTCCGGCAGCAGCGCGTAGACGCGGCCGCCGATCACGCTCACCAGCGCGCTGCGCCGGTACGCCGCGGTGTGCACGGCGATCAGGTGCACCAGCTCGGCGCGGCGCAGCTGACGATTGTCCGATCGCTCCAACGAAAACGCGAGCACCTGCGCCGGCCGGGCCGGGTCCGCGCCGATGTCGTCCGCGACGGACTCCGCGTCCAGCCGGCCTTCCAGCAGGCTCGCGAGGAGGTCCTCCCGCAGCCGCAGCTCCGGGCTGGGCAGGGTGCGGGCGCGGATCAGCTGCGGCGCCAGGGCGCGGCTGGCGCCCAGCAGCGCCGTCTCGGCCCGTTCGGTGAGCGGCTGCGCGCCTTCCTGGACCCAGATCGTGCCCAGTGGCTGCTTGCCCGCGTGGATGCCCGCCGCGATGCGCCGCCGGATGCCCAGCTCGGGGCGCTCGTCGATCCGGACGATCCCCTCGCCGGCGCGAAGCCGCTGGTAGACGCCCCATTCGCGCAGCATCGCGAGGTAGCGTTCCGGGCCTTCGCGGCCGAGGATCGACAGCCGCCGCAGCTCGTCGACCTCGTCGCCCGCCCGCGAATACGCGAGCACGCGGCTCGCCGTGTCCTCGATGCTGACCAGGCCGCCGGTGAGCGTCGCGATGGTCTGGGCCAGCGCGAACAGGTCGCCGAGGACCTCGCCGCTGGCCGCTTCGCCACCCGCTCGCGCCGCGTCGACGACCCCGCGGGCCAGCGCTTCGACCTGCTCCCAGCGCGCCTCCGCGCCGACGGTCAGCAGCGCGACACCCGCGTCGGCGGCGATGTCCGCGCCCGTCGCGCCCTTGACGGCCACCGCGGCCGCGCCGCCGCGGCCGGCCGCGCGGATGGCGGGCGCCGCCGCCCGCCGCGGGCCCCGATGACCAGCACGAGGTCGCCGGGGGAGGCCTCCAGGGGGTCTTCGGGGTCGAGGATCACGACGTCGGAGACCGGGACGCCCAGGCCGTGCGGTGCCACGACGACCTCGACCAGCGGTTCGCCGAGGGTGGCGAGCACGTGCCGCAGCGAAGTTATCTGATCGGCCAAGGTCACTCGATCGATTTTAGCCGTTCGGACAATCCCTGACGACGTGTCCGGAGTTACCGTTCGGGGCATCTGGACGTAAAAGCAGAGGAGCCGCCGTGGACGCCGTGACCCAGACCCCCGCCCCGAAGAACGAGCCGGTGCTGACCTACGCGCCGGGCAGCGCTGAGCGCGCCGAGCTCGAGGGTGCGCTCAAGCGGCTGGGCCAGGCGGAACCCGTCGACCTGACCGTCACCGTGGGCGGCGAGCAGCGCCCCGGTGGCGGCGAGAAGATCGACGTCGTCCAGCCGCACAACCACCGGCACGTGCTGGGCACCATCCACAGCGCCACCCAGCAGGACACCACCGACGCCATCGCGGCGGCCGCGAAGGCCGCGCCGGAGTGGCGCGCGCTGTCCTACGACGACCGCGCCGCGATCCTGCTGCGTGCCGCCGACCTGCTGACCGGCCCGTGGCGCGCGACCCTCAACGCCGCCACCATGCTCGGCCAGTCCAAGACCGCGACCCAGGCCGAGATCGACTCCGCCTGCGAGCTCGCCGACTTCTGGCGCTTCAACGTCGAGTTCGGCCGCCGCGTGCTCACCGAGCAGCCGATCAGCTCGCCCGGCGTGTGGAACCGGCTGGAGCACCGCCCGCTGGAAGGGTTCGTCTACGCGATCACGCCGTTCAACTTCACCGCGATCGCCGGCAACCTGCCGACCGCGCCCGCGCTGATGGGCAACACGGTGCTGTGGAAGCCGTCGCCGACGCAGTCGTTCGCCGCGCACCTGACCATGCGGCTGCTCGAAGAGGCCGGCATGCCGCCGGGCGTCATCAACCTGCTGCCGGGTGACGGCAAGGCCGTCTCCGAGGTCGCCCTGACCCACCGCGACCTGGCCGGCATCCACTTCACCGGCTCGACCGCGACGTTCCAGCACCTGTGGGGCACGGTCGGCGCGAACATCGCGGGCTACCGCGGCTACCCGCGGCTGGTCGGCGAGACCGGCGGCAAGGACTTCGTGCTCGCGCACCCGTCGGCCGACCTCGACGTCCTGCGCACCGCGCTGGTCCGCGGCGCTTTCGAGTACCAGGGCCAGAAGTGCTCCGCCGCTTCGCGCGCGTACGTCCCGCGCAGCCTGTGGACGAAGCTGAAGGACGGGCTCGTCTCCGAGACCGAGGCGCTGTCCTACGGCGACGTCACCGACCTGTCGCACTTCGGCGGCGCGGTCATCGACGCGCGGGCGTTCGCCAAGCACCAGGCGTTGTTCGAGCGCGTCGCTTCCGATGACTCGGTCGAGGTCCTCACCGGTGGCACCGCCGACGACAGCGTCGGCTACTTCGTCAAGCCGACGATCCTGGTGTCGGACAACCCGAAACACGAGATCTTCTCGACCGAGTACTTCGGCCCGATCCTGTCGGTCCACGTCTACGAAGACGGCGACTTCGACGCCGTGCTGAAGCTCGTCGACGAGACCGCCGCGTACGCGCTGACCGGCGCGATCATCGCCAACGACCGCACCGCGGTGGCGAAGGCGGCCGAGGCGCTGAAGTTCGCCGCGGGCAACTTCTACGTCAACGACAAGCCGACCGGCGCCGTCGTGGGCCAGCAGCCGTTCGGCGGCGCGCGGGCGTCCGGGACCAACGACAAGGCCGGGTCGATCTTCAACCTGCAGCGCTGGACCAGCCCGCGCTCGATCAAGGAGACGTTCGTGCCGCCGACCTCCGTGCGCTACCCGCACCAGGGCTGAGAGGGAGTTCGTCATGCTGCGTGCCCCGTTGCTCGCCGCCGCCCGCTCGACGGGCATCCGGCGGCTCGTCGAGGCCGTGCCCGCCACGCGATCCGTGGTGCGCCGGTTCGTCGCCGGGTCCGAGACCGCCGACGCCGTCCGCGTGGCCAGGGAACTGGCCGCCGACGGCCGGCGGATCACCCTCGACCACCTGGGTGAGGACACCACGGACGCCGCGCAGGCGGCGTCGACGGTCGCGGCCTACGAAGCCGTGCTGTCGGCGCTGGCGGCCGAAGGGCTCGCCGAGGGGGCGGACGTGTCGGTGAAGCTGTCGGCGGTGGGCCAGTTCCTGCCGTCGAACGGCGAGGACGTCGCCTTGGAGAACGCGCGGAAGATCTGCGCGGCGGCCGAGGCGGTCGGCGCCACCGTGACGCTCGACATGGAGGACCACACCACCACGGACTCGACGCTCGGCATCCTGCGCGAGCTGCGCGGCGAGTACCCGTGGGTGGGTGCGGTGCTGCAGGCCTACCTGCACCGGACCGAGGCGGACTGCCGCGCGTTGTCGGGCCCGGGCTCCCGGGTGCGGCTCTGCAAGGGCGCGTACGCCGAGCCGGAGCCGGTGGCGTTCCAGGAGAAGTCCGAAGTGGACAAGTCCTACGTCCGCTGCCTGCGCGTCCTGATGGCGGGTCAGGGCTACCCGATGGTGGCCTCGCACGACCCGCGGATGATCGAGATCGCCGCCGCGCTGGCCGAGGAGAACGGCCGGACCGACGACGACCACGAGTTCC
The DNA here is from genome assembly GCF_024703995.1 of Amycolatopsis iheyensis. Lineage (GTDB taxonomy): Bacteria > Actinomycetota > Actinomycetes > Mycobacteriales > Pseudonocardiaceae > Amycolatopsis > Amycolatopsis iheyensis. The sequence continues at coordinate 271,080 of NZ_JAMXQV010000013.1, forward strand.
AGATGCTCTACGGCATCCGGCCGGAAGAGCAGGCGCGGATCGCGGGCTCGGGCGCGCGCATGCGTGTCTACGTGCCCTACGGCGACGAATGGTACGGCTACTTCATGCGCCGGCTGGCCGAGCGCCCGGCGAACCTCGCGTTCTTCCTGCGCGGGCTCGCGACGAAGTCCTGAACATGACTGAGGCCGCCCCGCGGGGCGGCCTCAGTCATGTGGTGGTGGTCAGGCCTGTTCGGCCTCGGCTTCGGCGGCCTTGCGCTTGACCTCGGCCATGTCGACCTCGCGGGCCTGCTTGATGAGGTCCTCGAGGGCCGGCTCGGGCAGCGCGCCCGGCTGCGCGTAGATCAGCGTCTTGTCGCGGATGATCGCCAGCGTCGGGATGGAGCGGACGTCGAAGGCGGCGGCCAGCTGCTGCTGCGCTTCGGTGTCGACGCTCGCGAACACGATGTCGTCGTGCTTCTCGGACGCCTTCTCGTAGACCGGCGCGAACTGGCGGCACGGCCCGCACCAGCTCGCCCAGAAGTCGATCAGGACGAACTCGTTGTCGGTCAGCGTCTGGTCGAAGTTCTCGGCGGTCAGCTCAACGGTGCTCATGCCCTGGTCAACGAACCGGGCACGGCGGGAATTCCCGGGGCCGGGGTAGCGTCTGCACCGAGCGACCCGCAAGAGGAGGAACACATGGCCGACGGCGAAATCCTGGGCCGGATCGACGAGCTGATCGCGGAGGAGCACGAGCTCCGGTCACGCTCGGTAGGCGTAGGGCTGAGCGGCGGCGACAAGGATCGCCTCACCGCGGTCGAGCAGCAGCTCGACCAGTGCTGGGACCTGCTCCGCCAGCGCCGCGCGAAAACGGAGTTCCACGAGAACCCGGACGACGCGGCCGCCCGCCCGGTCTCCGAGGTGGAGTCCTACCGCCAGTAACCCGCGTGATCAGAGGGTCGACCCGCGTGATTGAGGAGTCGACACGCGTGATTGGAGGGTCGACACGGTGTCAGTGCCGTGTCGACCCTTCAATCACGAATGATGACTCTCCAATCACGCGTGCTGACCCTTCAATCACGGGGTCAAGCCGGGCAGAGGGTGCCGTCGGCGGGGACTTTGCCGTCGATCAGGAACGCGCGGGCCGCGTCGGTTACGCAGGGTGAGGTTCCGACTGCGCCGTGGCCCGCGCCCTGCCACGTGATCGTCACCGCGGACGGCATCTGGTCCGCCGCGCGGGTGGTGCCCAGCTGGGGGGTGACCGGGTCGGCCGCGGTGGCCGCGACCAGGATCGGCGGGGCGCCCGGGGCGCCCGGCGCGGGCAGGGGCTCGGTTCGCACCGGCCACGGGCCGCACCACGCCAGCTGCTGCGCGACGACCGCGCCGAACTGCGGGTACTTCGCCCGCATCCCGGCCGCGACCTGGTCGAGCTGGTCGGCCGACAGGCGGGTCTGGCTGTCGTTGCAGCGGGTGGCGATGGTCGCGTCGATCCGCGACGGCTGCGCGCGCGTGTCGTGCAGCACCGGCGTGGCGAACGCGGCCAGCGCGGCGGTGTTCCCCGAGCGGGCCGCGGCGATCGCGTCGGCCAGCTCCGGCCACCGCGAGCGCTGCGTCAGCCCCGAGTAGACGGCGAACATCGCGACCCCCGGCCCGAACGAGACGCCGTCGTCGGTCGAGGGCGCGCTCCCTCGCAGCTGGTCGACGAGACCGGCCAGCGCCGCTTTCGGGTCCCCGAGCGCGCAGCCGCGGGCCGCGCAGTCCGTGGCGAAGGCGTCCAACGTGGACTGGGCGCCGGCGGCGACGGCGTCGAGCACCGCCGCGGTGTCCGCGCCCGGGTCCGGGACGCCGTCGAGCACCATCCGCCCGACCTGGCCGGGGTAGCGCACCGCGTACTCCGAGAGCACCTTCGAGCCGTCGCCGCGGCCGAGCGCGTCGAGCCGTTCCATGCCCAGCTGCTTGCGGACCTCGTCGAGGTCGCCCGCGGTGCGCCAGCTGTCGAGCGCGGTCTGGGAGTCGTCGAGCTCGATCGCGCACTGCTGGCCGGCCTTGCGGGCCGCGTCGAGCACGCCCTGCAGGTCGCCCTGCGCGGGGTCGGCCTCGATCAGCCCGGGCCGGATTTCGGCGGGCACGCACTGGACCGAGCCGGACAGCCCGGTCCCGCGCCGGTCCACGCCGATCAGCGAGAACTTCTCCAGGAACGCCGGCGGCAGCGTCGCGGCCAGCCGCGCCGCGTACACCGTGCCCGGCTCGCCGTCGACGTCGTTGACCACGACCAGCGGCACCGGGCCGGAGCCGACCTTCAGCACCAGCAGCCGCACCATCGAGCGGCGGGCCTCGCCGGGCGCGTCGAGCGGTGCGGTGACGCGGGCGCAGGTGAAGTGCAGGGTGTCCGGGACGCCGGGGGCGCCGATCCGCTGGCGGGTGTCGTCGTCGCAGTCGGCCCACTTCAGCGACGGCGACTGCGGCTCGCCCAGCGGCGGCAGCGGCACCGACGGCGTGGCCGCAGGCGTGCCGGCCGGGGTCTTCCCGTCGTTCTCGACCAGCGCCGGGCGGACCGACGGCCCGGCGGCGCAGCCCGCGGCGGAGGCCAGGGCGAGCAGCGCGACCAGGAGACGGGAACGGCGGCGGCGCACGGGCGGGATCCTCACGTCGATCAGGGGAACGGTACGGCCGAGCTTCGCACGCCCGGTGTGGGAGGAGGGTTAGCGGGTCCGCACCACCTGGCCGCGGAACACGGCGTCGAGGTCGTAGCGGGCCGGCTCGTCGAGCTGCTCGTAGTCGCACGACGCGGGCTCGCGGTCCGGCCGCCACCGGACGAACCGCGCGTTGTGCCGGAACCGCGACGGCATCCCGCCTTCGGTGTTCTCGTAGGCCACCTCGACGACGCGCTCGGGCCGCAGCGGCACCCACTCGTGCTCGGTGGCGCGCCAACGGGTGATGCCACCGGGGATGCGCTGGCCGTGGCCCTGCGCGCGCCCGCCCCACGGGTGGTCCTCGCCGTCGGTGACCAGCGGCGCCAGCTCTTCCGCGAGTTCGCGGCGCTTCTCCTTCGGGAAGGACCCGACCGTGCCGACGTGGTGGAGCAGGCCCTGCTCGTCGTGCAGGCCGAGCAAGAAGCTCCCGACCAGCTCGCCGGGACCGCCGTCGACGTGCCAGCGCAGCCCGGCGAGCACGCAGTCGGCGGTGCGCAGGTGCTTGTACTTGTGCAGGACGCGCTTGCCGGGTGTGTACGGCTCGTCGAGGGGCTTGCCGATGACGCCGTCGAGGCCCGCGCCCTCGAACAGCTCGAACCAGTGCCGCGCGGTGGCGGGGTCGGTGGTGGCCGGGGTCAGCGGGAACCGGTCGCCGGCCAGCTCGACGAGCCGTTCGCGCCGGGCCGAGGTCGGCTCGTCGAGCAGCGACTCGTCGTCGAGCGCGAGGACGTCGAAGGCGACGAACTCCGCGGGCTGCTCGGCGGCCAGCAGCGTGATCCGGCTTTCGGCGGGGTGGATCCGCTCGGTGAGCGCGTCGAAGTCGAGCCGGCCCCCGCGCGCGACGACGAGCTCGCCGTCGAGCACGACCCGCTCCGGCAGGGTCTCCAGCAGCCGCTCGACCGCCTCCGGGAAGTACCGGTTGAGCGGCTTTTCGGCGCGGGACTGCAGGTGGATGTCGGCGCCGTCGCGGAAGACGAGGCAGCGGAAGCCGTCCCACTTGGGTTCGAAGAGCAGCCCGCCGGAGTCCGGAATGGTCTTCGCGGGCTTGGCGAGCATCGGCTTCAGCGGCGGCTGCAGCGGTAGGGGCATGCCCGCATTCTGCGGAAGGACGACGCTCAGCGCACGCGTTTCGGCGCGCTCGTGTCGAGTTCCAGCCGGACCGCCGTCGGCAGCACCGCCAGGCCCAGCGACTCCCGGGCCCGGGCGAGCACCTGCGTGTCCAGCTGCTCCCAGACTCCCTTGAGGTCCGTGCCCTCGTGCAGCCACAGCGTCACGCGCAAGGCCGGCGACTTCCGCGAGCCGACCGCGCGGACCCGCGCCCGGCTCACCCCGGCCAGCTGTTCGGCGTCCGCCTGGACCGCGCCCGCGATCGCCGCCGCCGTGACCACCAGTTCCGCGCCCTCGGTGCGGTCCAGGTCCAGGTCCGGCCGCGGCTCCGGGCGCAGGGACCGCAACGTCCAGCGCAGCCCCAGCACGAGCAGCAGCACGCCCAGCACGATCGCGGCGATGCGGGCCGGGGTCGCGTGGCCGCCCAGCCAGTCGAGCGCGATCGGGTCCAGCAGGGGGCGGCGGCCGCGGAACTCGCCCAGCACCCCGTAGCCCACCACCAGGGCCAGCGCCCCGCCGAGCAGGGCCAGCAGCCCGACCAGGAACGTCAGCGAGCGTTCACCCGCGTACGACCGGGAAAGCGCCTTCGCGGCGACTGTCTTGCTCATCGGCGGTCCTTCGGCGAGTCGACCACGACCGACACCTTCGGCCGTCGTGCCAGGGGGACGTCGTCGAGCAGCGCCGACACCGTCGCCAGCAGCCGCGGACGCAGTTCGCCCTCGGTTTCCAGCGTGCTCTTCGCACGGACGCGGACGCGGCGGGCGCTCGCGGTGACCGACGCGCCCGCGACGTTGTCCTGCGCCCGCACCGTGAGCCCGACCAGCCGGGCCAGCGAACGCGGCGACGTCGAGACGCTCACCTCGTCGGCCGGGTCGGTCAGCCGGATCGCGCGGTTGCCGGCGGCCAGCGCGAACAGCACCAGCACCAAGCCGGCCGCGGCCAGCACGCCGGCGCCGACCCGCACCGCGTAGGCGTCCCAGCCCAGCGAAGCGAGCTCCGCCTGCCAGCGCGGCCACGGCACCAGCAGCGGCGCCGACCCCGGCCGCCACCAGTGCCAGCCGACTTCCAGCGCGAGCACCGCGCCGGCCGCCGCGAACGCCAGGCCGAGCAGCGTGGACAGGAGACGGACGAGCAGGCGCACGGCTACCGCACCCTCGGCGCCGTGGCGGGCAGCAGCGCCGACACCGTCACGGCCAGCGTCCGCACCTGGTAGGCGGTGATCCGCTCGACCTCTTCGGTGACCTTCTCGCGCACGACACCGACGACCTTCCGGACCGGCGCGGGGTACTGCAGCGCCAGGTCGAGGGCCAGGTCGACGTCGTTGTCGACGCCGCCGACCTTCGCCTTCGCGCCCTTCTTCCCGTCCTGCGTGGTGCCCGGCACCTGGTCGGCGGCGTGCTGCGCGACCTTGCGCACCACCGCGTGCCCGATGGTCAGGGTGCCGCGCTCGGCCGGTTCGGCGAGCTCGCGCGGCACGTCCAGGACGCGGCTCACTTGTCGCGGCCCTTGCCGAAGAGCTCGCCGAGGTCGAGCTCGCCGTCGAGGACCCGGCCGGCGACCAGGCCGATGATCCCGACGGCCAGGGTCACCAGGAACGCGGTGAACCCCTGGGTCGCGGCGAGGCCGAGGATCAGCCCGGCCAGGAGCCCGGTCTGCGTTGCGTTCACATGTCCTCCCAGGACGGCTGCAGGGTTGAGTCCATTTCGGACGGTCACTCCACCCGGGTCGACTCGGGCTCTTCCTCGCCCGGCAGGTGGATGTCGTTGACGGCGATGTTGACCTCGATCACCTCGAGGCCGGTGATCTGCTCGACGGCGGTGATCACGTTGCGCCGCACCGCGCGGGCGACGTCGGTGATGCGCGCGCCGTACTCGACGATGACGTCGAGGTCGATCGCGGTCTGCTTCTCGCCGACCTCCACCGCGACCCCGGTGGTGCTGACCGTGCCGGAGCCGGGGATCCGCTCCCGCAGCGCGCCGATCGCGCGGGACATTCCGGCACCGCCGAGGGCGTGCACGCCGGCGACCTCCCGGGTGGCCAGGCCGGCGACCTTCTGCACGACCAGTGACGAGATCGTGGTGCGGCCGGCGGCGCCCTCCTCGTTGAGCGGGGTCACCGTGCCGGGGCTTTCGGTCCGTTCGGGGTGCATGCGTGCGAACTCCTTTCGCGGCGGTCTCTCGCCCGTACGATGCCCCCGCGCGCCCGATCCTCACGCAAGATCCCCCGATCGGGGGAACGTCAGTCCGGGTGGACGTCCACGACGTGCACGTTCACCGTCGGCGCGACGTCGAGCTGGCGCGCCAGCTCCGCGGTGAGCTCCCGCCGGAGTGCCTCGGCGGCTTCCTCCGCGGCGGTCCCGAACCGGACCGACACCAGCACCTGCACGGCGTCGTCTTCGACGGCGACGGCCGAAATCCGCACCCCTTCGGGGGCCCGGCTCGCGGCGATCTGCTCGGCCAGCCGGGCGACGACGTGTCCGGTGACGCGCAGGCTGCCCGTCTCGCCGGGCACCTCCACGGCCGTCCGCCGGCCGCGCGCGACGGCCCGAAGCACGCGTTCGACCAGGCCGGGCGGGGTCGGCACCCGGCGGGCCGCCGCCCGGCGCACGGCCTCCCAGCGGGGGTCCCGCTCGGGGTCGGAATGCTCGGCCATCACCGCTCCCTCAACTCGGCGAGCAGCGCCACCCTGGCCCGGTGCAGCCGCGAGCGCAAGGCGCCGACGTTGACGTCGAGCACTTCGGCGACCTCGTCGTAGCTCAGGCCCTCCAGTTCGCGCAGCACCAGCGGCACCCGCTGGGACAGCTCCAGCCGGCCGATCGCGCGCAGCACCGCGTCGACCTCTTCGGCCCGCACGACGCGGCCTTCGGGGCCGGGGACCGCGGCCGCGAGCAACGCCGTGTCCACAGTGGACCGGTCGGTGGGCTCGTCGAGGGAGACCGTGGGCCGGCGGCGGCGCAGCAGGGCGAGCGCGCTGTTGGTGACCACGCGGTACAGCCACGTCGAGACCGTGGATTCGTGCCGGAAGCCGGGCAGCGCGCGCCACGCGGCCAGCCACGAGTCCTGCACGACGTCTTCGGCCTCGGCCACGCTCCCGGTGATCCGCAGCGCCACGCGGTACATCCGCGGGGTGTGCCGCCGCACGAGGGCGCCGAACGCGGCGTCGTCGCCGGCCGCGGCCCGGGTGAGGAGGTCGGCGTCGTCGCTCATCCGGCGCGCCGGCGGTAACGCAGCAGCGTGAAGCCGTCCTCGAGGAGGATCGACGCCAGTTCGAGGCGGCGTGGCACGGCCACCGGTCCCGCGGCGATCCGCGTCGCCGGGCCGGCCACCAGCAGCGGCGCGACGGTCAGGCACAGCTGGTCGACGAGGTCCTCCTCGACCAGCCGGCCGAACAGCCGCGGCCCGCCCTCGCACGCGACCCGGCGCAGGCCCCGCGCGGCGAGGAGGTCGAGCGCGCGCCGGACGTCGACGTCGTCTTCGCCGGCGCGCAGGATCTCCGCCCCGGCGGCCTCGAGGGCGCCGGTGGCCGCGGTCTCCGTGGTGACCACGATCGGGGGCACGACGGTCTCGGTGAACAGCCGCGACGCCGGGTCGAGGTCGGCGGTGCGGGTCACGACGGCGATCGGCGGGACGGTCGCGAAGCCCAGCCGGCGACGGCGGTCGAGGCGTTTCGGGCCCGCGACGACCCCGCGGTAGTCCTCGGCGCGGGCCGTCCCGGCCCCGACCAGGATAACGTCGGCGAGGTCGCGGCCGAGCAGGAAGACCTTCCGGTCGGCGGCGTGCGAGAGGCCCGCGGACGTCGTGTCGACCTCGACGGCGCCGTCGGCGGAGGAGACGAAGTTGACCTGCACCCAGGGCCGGTCGAGGTCCGTGGGGTAGCCGTAGATCCGCTCGAGGTCCACCCCGGTCAGCTCGCCCGTCGAAGAGGGCCACACGCTCCGCACGGGACAATCCCAGCACGGGCGTGAAGTGCGTCTCGACCGGGGGACACAGCCAATCCGCCCGGGGTGCCGCGCCGTTAGGCTCTGCGACCATGCCCGCGCACCTCACCGACCGCCGTCCCGAGCTGTCCGCCGACGAGCTGATCGGCGCCCTGGTGCCCCCGCCGCGCTTCGACGCCGTCCGGTTCGGCACCTACCTCCCGAACCCGGACGAGCCGAGCCAGACAGCCGCGGTCGAAGCCTGCTCGGCGTTCGCGGCCAAGGTCGGTGCCCGCAAGGAGAAGAAGCGCTTCAAGCTCTTCGGCGGCTCTTCCGAGCCGGCCGGGAAGATGGGGCTCTACCTCGACGGCGGCTTCGGCGTCGGCAAGACCCACCTGCTCGCCTCGACGTGGCACGCCGCGCCCTCGCCCAAGGCGTACGGGACGTTCGTCGAGCTGACCCACCTGGTCGGCGCGCTGGGCTTCGCCGAGGCCGTGCGGCGGCTGTCGGAACACCGGATCCTGGCCATCGACGAGTTCGAGCTCGACGACCCGGGCGACACCACGCTGGTCACGCGGCTGCTGCAAGAGCTGATGGACGCGGGCGTGTACATCTCGGCGACGTCGAACACGCTGCCCGAGAAGCTCGGCGAAGGCCGCTTCGCCGCGGAGGACTTCCTGCGCGAGATCCAGACGCTCTCGGCCCGCTTCGGCGTGGTGCGCGTCGACGGCCCGGACTACCGCCACCGCGGCCTGCCGGACGCGCCGCCGCCCGCGTCGCCCGAGGCCCTCGAAGAGTCCGTCGCGGCGCACGAAGGGTCCACTGTGGACGACTTCGACGCGCTGGTCGAGCACCTGGCCTCACTGCACCCTTCCCGCTACGGGCGGCTGCTCGACGGCGTCACCCGCGTGCACCTGCGCGACGTCCACCCGGCGCCGGACCAGAACGTCGCGCTGCGGCTGGTGGCCTTCGCCGACCGGCTCTACGACCGGGCGATCCCGGTGGTCGTCTCCGGCGAGCCGCTGCCGTCGCTGTTCCCCGAGGAGATGGTGAACGGCGGCTACCGCAAGAAGTACCTGCGCGCGGTCAGCCGGCTGACCGCGCTGGCACGCGACGCGGCACCGGCCAGCTGAACAGGACGACCGCGACCGCGAAGAGCGTCCCGCCCGCGACGTCGGTCAGGTAGTGGTAGCCGAGGCCGACCAGCCCGGCCGTGGCGGCCAGCAGCGCGACGGCGCTCAGCACGACGACGATCGTCTTGCGCGTCACGAGGACGAGCACCGTCAGCACCGCGACCAGGCTCACGGTGTGGCCGCTCGGGTAGACGAGGGTGTCGTTCTTCCACCGGTCGTAGAGCGGCTTCAGCACGAAGGCGGTCAGCGCGACGGCCAGCAGCGGCGCGGCGATCGCGAGCGCGGCCTCCGGCTTCCGGCCCGCCCGCAGGCAGAGCACCGCGGCGAGCACGCCGAGGGTGATCACGACGTAGGGCTCGGTCGGGAAGACCAGCACCCGCAGCACGCCGGGGCTCAGGTGCGCCGTCCAGCCGGCGGCCACCGCGTCCACGGCGCCGGGCGTCGTCCCGCCGGCGAACGGCAGCCCCAGCACCACCGCGAGCAGGCCGCACACCGCGGCCGGCACCCACATCGTCCTCACCCGCGCGAGGGTAGTCGCGACCCCGCCGGAAGCCCGTCTGCCACGATGCGGGGAAGGAGGAACGGATGCGCATCACGGTGGCGGGGGCCGGGATCATCGGCCTGAGCTGCGCGTACCGGCTGGCCGGTGCGGGACACGAGGTGACGGTCGTCGCGGCGGCCGGCCCGGGGGAGTCGACGTCGGCGGTGGCGGGCGGGGTGCTGTACCCGCCGGTGCGCCGCCCGGACAAGCGGATCGTGCGGTGGACCGCCGAGACGCTGGCGGTGCTGCGCGAGCAGGAGGCGCCCGGCGTCCGGTTCCGCCGTGGGCGGGTCCTGCTGGCCCCGGGCGAGCCGGAGCCGCAGTGGCTGCCGGCGATGATCGACCCGACGCGTCCCGACGGTCACCTGGAGTTCACGACGGCCCTGGTCGACACGCCGGTGTACCTGGACTGGCTGCTCGCGCAGGTGGTTTCGCTGGGCGTGCGCGTCGAGTACCGGTCCCTGACGTCGCTGTCGGGCCTCGGCCCGGTGGTCAACGCGGCGGGCCTGGGCGCGGGCCGCCTCGCGGGCGACGGCTCGATGGTCCCGATCGGCGGCCAGGTCGTGCACCTGAGCGACCCGGGCCTGCCGGAGTTCGTGGTCGACGAGACGGGCCCGGGCGTCACATACGTCATCCCGCACGGCGACCACGTGGTCTGCGGCGGCACGGTGGAGCCGGGCCGCGGCGACGTCGAGCCGAACCCGGGCGTGACGGCGGACATCGTGCGCCGCTGCCGCGAGCTGGTCCCCGCCCTGGCGGGGGCGCGGGTGCTGCGGTCGGTGGTGGGGCTGCGCCCGTTCCGGCCGGTGGTGCGGCTGGAGCGGTCCGGGGAGGTCGTGCACTGCTACGGGCACGGTGGCTCGGGGATCACCTTGGCCTGGGGGTGCGCCGCGGACGTCGTCGAGCTGTTCAGGGCTGGATGAGCTCGGTGATCCCGCGCTGCTTCAGGTAGGCCGCGTCACCGGCGCGGCTGCGCAGCACGAACGCGACGCGCTTTCCCGCGTCCGCCAAGGCGAAGAACCGGTCGTTGCCCCGGGTCGGGTCGGCGTCCGGGATGACGATCGCGCTCGTGCGGGGTTCGGGTTGCGGCGGGGTGCGGTCGAATGCGCGGACCAGGTCCTTCAGGGCCTGGCCGGCGGGCTTCAGCCGGCGGTCGTTCGTGTATAGGCCCAGGTCGTACTCGAGCGGGTTGAGGTTGGGCACCAGGGCCGGGTTCACGTCGTGGGAGCACCACCAGGTGAAGCCGAGCGTGTGGGCGCACGAAGCCGCGTTGCGGATCGAGCGGGACAGCCACTCCGCGTACTGCGGGCGGGTCGCGTCGCTGAAGTGGATCGACGGCGCCGCGCCGTCTTCCTGGATCCAGACCTCGCGGGCCGGGTCGTCCGCGTACGCCTGCGCCACCTGGATCAGGCGCTCCGCGTTGTGCGTGGCGAACGCGCTCAGCGGATCCGTCTTGAGCGTGCCGAAGAACGACGTCCACGGGTGGATCGCCACCACGGTGCCGGCGTTCGCCAGGCCGGTCCGCGTGAAGTAGCGGCCGTTGTCCCACGGCGCGCGATCGCAGCCGACCGTGTGCGCCTTGCCCGGCGCCACCTCATCGGCGGTCGCGCAGAGCGAGCGGGCCCACGCGTCGGCCTGCTCGGGCGTGACGCTCAAACCGGCGTAGGAGTCCCAGTAGTAGTACGGCTCGTTGGACAGGTCGAAGCCGAGGAACCGCGGGTGCTTCCCGATCTTTTCGGCCAGGGCCCGCAGGAGCGCGTGCTGCGCGTCGAGGGCCGCCGGGTCGGTGAACCAGTTGACCGGCTCCGGGGTGGTCTGCAGCCAGTTCGGCGTCCAGTAGCGGGCCGAGATGTGGCCGTTGAACACCGTCACCTCGACGTCGAGCCCGGCCGCGCCGGCCAGGTCGAGGAAGCGGTGCAGGCGGTCGAGCTTCTCGCCGCTGACCAGGTGCGGCTCCGGCTGGAACGCCGACCAGAGCAGCATGATCCGGATGTGGTCGAGGCCGAGGGCGGCGATGTCGCCGAGGTCGCGGCGCAGGTCGGCCTCGCGCCAGTCCTCCCACATGTGGAACCAGCGCGTCGACGGCGTGTAGTTGACGCCCAGGCGGAACGCCCGCCGTTTCGGGGCCGCCAGGGCCGGGGCGGCCGCGCCCACGAGGGCCGCCGCGACCGTCCCGGTGAGCACCGACCGCCGTTTGAGATCCGCCACGCCGCCTCCCTCGCCGTCACCCGTTCACGAAGATCTAGCACGGCGGGGAAGTCGTTCACCAGGCTTGACGTGCTTTCTGTCCGCCTCAGCCCGCGGCGAAGGCGGCGTGGTCGGCTTCGGTCCGGTCGGCGTAGCGGACGGCGTACGCGCCGATGGCCTCGTCGAGGTCTTCGTCGTCGGCGAAGTAGCCCGCGAGGAGCTTCGGGTGCAGCGACCGCGTGTGGGCGCGGGCGAGCAGGGCGCCGGCCAGCCGGCCGTAGTCGTCGAGGTGGTCCTTCTCCAGCTCCGCGGGGTCGATGTCGCCCTTGAGGTTGCGGAACTGGCGGACGATGAAGCCGACGCCGTCGATCGTGGTCCAGCCGAGCAGGATGTCGGTCTCGGCCTGGACGAGCCGGGCGCCCTCGACGATCCGCCGGCCTTCGTGCTCGGCTTCCGGCAGGTCGAGGTACGGCGCGAGGGCCGGCCTCGCCGCCTGTTTCACCTGCAGCACCAGGTCTTCGTCGTCGTTGCCGTGCAGGAGGGCGACGTAGCTGCGCAGCCCGACGCTGCCGGTGCCGACGACCCGGAAGGCGACGTCGGCGATCCGGTACCGGCCGAGCAACGTCCGCCGCGACTCCCGCAGCGTGTCCACATAGGACACCAGCCCGGCGGCGACGGCCTCGGCGGTCGGCCCGTCGACGTGGGTGAGCACCGGCGGGTCCTCGACGAACCGGTGGCGCGCCAGGCCGGTCTCGTGGTCGTCGACGTGCTCGGTCCACTTCGCGGCGACCTTGGCGCTGGTGTTCTTGCGGGCCTTCTCGGCGGCGTCGGCGAAGTCGTCGATCAGCTCGTCGGCGCGGGCCTTGGAGAGGACGGAGGAGTCGGGCAGGGCGTTCCAGCTGCGCAGGAACGGCAGGTCGGCGAGGGCGCGGATGGTGCGCCGGTAGGACTTCGCGGCGTCTTCGGCGGCTTCCCGGCAGCCGGACTCGCCGATGCCCCCTTCGCGGCCGGCGAGGACGAGGCTCGCGGCGAGCCGCTTGAGGTCCCATTCCCAGGGGCCGGGGACGGTCTCGTCGAAGTCGTTGATGTCCATCACGATCTTGCCTTCGGGGGTGCCGTAGAGCCCGAAGTTGGCGGCGTGCGCGTCACCGCAGAGCTGCGCGGTGAGCCCGGCGTCGGGGGTGCCCGCGAGGTCGGCGCCCATCAGCCCGGCGGCGCCGCGGAAGAAGGTGAAGGGGGAGGCGAGCATGCGCTCCCGCCGGAGTTCGACCAGCTCGGGCAGCCGGCCCCGGTTGGAGGCCTCGAAGTACTGCTTCGGGCTCGGCCGGTCCTTCGCGGCGGCCTCGTGGTCGTGCGCGGTGACGGGAGTCCTGTCCCGGAGCCGCTTGCCCTGGTCGTACAGCTCGGCCGGCGTGACGTTGTCGGTGCCGACGAGCGGCCGTTCCACCCAATCCCCTGATCCCATACCGGGCACAACGTCCGAAGCGGACGATCTGCTCCCGGGGCGGGGTGGGTCACCCGGCCGGGCCGCGCTCTCGGCTGGTGAGGTGGATGGGGTTCGGGCGCGGCCGGCTCGAGCGGGGCGGTTGGTTGCGGCTCGGGGTGTGCGGGGTGGTTGCGCCGGCGAGCGGGATCGGGCGCGGAGTGACCTGCCGGGCCGGGCTCCCGGGCGATGAGGTGGGTGGGCAGTCGGCCGCGCCGGCTCGCGGGATTCGGGCTCGGGGCGGTCGGTCGATAGGGCCACCGCGGCTAGGCGATGTGCAGCGCAGCCGGCGCCGGTGGGTCAGCCGCGGCCCGAAATGCGCGGCTGTCCTGCGCCGCCCCCAGCCGATGCGTTGCCAGCGCAAGCGCGCCACCGTCAAGTGTGTTCCGGATGCCGCCGGGGCGGGAGGCTCACCCGGCGGCATCCGGTGGTTCTAGGGGCGGATGACCTCGGCGATCGCGTCGATGCCGCGGTCCAGCTCCTCGCGGGTGATCACCAGCGGCGGCGCCACCCGCAGCGTGCGCTCGTGCGTCTCCTTGCACAGCACGCCCCGCGCCGCCAGCGCTTCCGACGCCTCGCGGCCGGACGGTCCGCCCGGCGCGATGTCGATGCCTGCCCAGAGGCCGCGGCCGCGGATCTCCGACAGCCCGCTGCCGATCAGCGCGCTCAGCCGGGAGTGCAGGTGCGCGCCCAGCTCCGTCGAGCGCTGCTGGAACTCGCCCGTGGTCAGCAGCTTGACCACCGCGCGCCCGACCGCGCACGCCACCGGGTTGCCGCCGAAGGTCGAGCCGTGCTCGCCGGGCTGCAGCACGCCCAGGACGTCGCGGCGGCCGACCACCGCCGACACCGGGAGGATGCCGCCGCCCAGGGCCTTGCCCAGCGTGTACACGTCCGCGCGGACGCCCTCGTGGTCCAGCGCCAGCACCGTGCCCGTGCGGGCCAGGCCGGACTGGATCTCGTCGGCGATCAGCAGCACGCCGTGCTCGTCGCACGCCTGCCGCACCTCGGCGAAATACCCCTCCGGCGGCACGATGACGCCGGCCTCGCCCTGTACCGGCTCCAGCAGCACCGCCGCCGTGCGCGGGGTGATCGCGTCGCGCAGCGCGGCCGCGTCGCCGTACTTCACCGTGACGAAGCCCGGCGTGAACGGGCCGAAGTCGGCGCGGGCGGTCTCGTCCGTCGAGAACGACACGATCGTCGTGGTCCGGCCGTGGAAGTTCGAGCCGGCCACGATGATTTCGGCGGTGCCGTCCGGCACGCCCTTCACCCGGTGCGCCCACTTGCGGGCGACCTTCACCGCCGACTCGACGGCCTCGGCGCCGGAGTTCATCGGCAGCACCAGCTCGGTGCCGGTCAGCTCGGCCAGCTCGCGGCAGAACAGGCCCAGCTGGTCGTGGTGGAACGCCCGCGACGTCAGCGTGACGCGCCCGAGCTGCTCGACCGCGGCGGCGATCAGGTCCGGGTGCCGGTGCCCGAAGTTCAGCGCCGAGTACCCGGACAGGAAGTCGAGGTAGGACCGGCCCTCGACGTCGGTCACCGAAGCGCCGGACGCCTCGGCGATCACGACGGGGAGCGGGTGGTAGTTGTGCGTGCTCCAGCGCTCGTCGAGCGCGATGAAGCTCGCGGCGGTGGGGGCGGCGGTCTCCCGGCCGGCGAACGTCGTCATGCGTTCAGGTTAAGGCCCGTACACGCGGAATTCAGCCGGGATTCATTGCTTTCACCCGTCGTTCGTTGCGCAATACCCGGGCGATACCCCCGAAACGCTGCGTACCCGTTGACGACCGTATTGGTAAGTCATAACTTACGGTTCGTGGCGACTTACGGAAGCGACCGGCTGGCCGCCCTCGCCGACCCTTCGCGGCGCGCGATCTTCGAAGCGCTGCGTGCCGGGCCGCGCGCGGTCGGCGAGCTCGCCGCGGACCTGCCGATCAGCCGCCCGGCCGTTTCGCAGCACCTCAAGGTGCTCAAGGAAGCCGGGCTCGTCACCGACCGGGCCGTGGGCACCAAGCGGCTCTACCGGCTGGAACCGGACGGCATCGCCGCCCTGCGCGCCTACCTCGACGGGATGTGGTCGGCCGCGCTCGAGTCCTTCGCCGAACTGGCGGAACGAACGGAAGAGGAGCAGTCATGACCCTGGCGCCGATCCGCAAGACGATCACCGTCGCGTGCTCGCGCGAGCACGCGTTCAAGACCTACACCGAGGCCTTCGACAGCTGGTGGCCGCGCGAGCACCACCTCGGCGAGGCCGGCCTCGCCGAAGCCGTCCTCGAGCCGAAGCCCGGCGGGCGCTGGTACGAGAAGACCGTCGACGGCGCCGAGTGCCAGTGGGGCGAGGTACTGGTCTGGGAGCCACCCGCGCGGGTGGTCCTGTCGTGGCGGATCGACGGCGACTGGAAGGTGGACCCCGACCCGGCGCACGCCAGCGAGATCGAGGTCCGGTTCGTCGAGGAAGGACCGAGATCGACGCGGGTCGAGCTGGAACACCGGGCCTTCGAGCGGCACGGCGCGACCGCCGCGAAGGTCCGTGACGGCGTCTCCACGGAAGGCGGACACGGCGGGCTGTTGAAATTGTTCGCCGAGAAAGCCGCTGCCTGACTCGTTATCGTGCCGGGATGGCGAAGAAGGAAACTCCAGGAAGCCGGGTCCGGGACGCGCTGCGCGTCGGCGCGGAGCTGCCGGACCCGGGCTCGACCCCGGTGGGGCCCGGGAAGAAGCCGAAGGCCGTCGCCAAGCTCGACGCCGCCGCCGCGCGGCTGTCGACGCTGCAGGAAGCGCTCTACGCCGAGGGAGTCGGCGGCGGCAACCGCAGCGTCCTGCTGGTGCTGCAGGGCATGGACACCTCCGGCAAGGGCGGCACGGTTTCGCACGTGCTCGGCCTGGTCAACCCGATGGGCGTCCGGTACGCCGGGTTCAAGGCGCCGACGCCGGCCGAGCGGCGGCACCCGTACCTGTGGCGCATCCGCAAGCAGCTGCCGGTGGCGGGCCAGATCGGCGTGTTCGACCGCTCGCACTACGAGGACATCCTGGTCCCGCGCGTGACCGGGCTGCTGACCGCGACCGAGCGGCGGCGCCGCTACACCGAGATCAACGGCTTCGAGAAGGAACTGGCCGACGCGGGCACGACGGTCGTCAAGGTGTTCCTGCACATCTCGCCGGAGGAGCAGCTCAAGCGGCTCAAGGCCCGCCTGGAGACGCCCGAGAAGCACTGGAAGTACAACCCGGGTGACCTCGAGGCGCGCTCGCACTGGCCGGCCTACGCCGAGGCGTACGCCGACATCTTCAAGAAGACCTCGACCGCGCACGCGCCCTGGCACGTCGTGCCCGCCGACCACAAGTGGTACCGGAACTGGGCCGTCGCCGAGCTGCTCATCGAGACCCTCGCGGACCTGAAGCCGGAGTTCCCGGAACCGGGCTTCGACGTCGCCGAAGAGCTGGCGAAGCTGAAGGGTGTTGGCGTCCCCTCGTGATCGTCTGAAAGAGTGCGGGCGTGACCGATGTCGACGACCTCCCGTTCCTCCGCAAGCAGGCCCGGACCCAGCGCTTCACCCTCGGCGCGCCGAAGGAGTTCCGGGTCGCCCCGGACGCCTCGCGCGTGCTGTTCCTGCGCGCGGAGTCGGGCACCGACCCGCGGCACAGTCTCTGGTCGGCCGACCTGGCGACCGGCGCCGAGGCGAAGCTCGTCGACGCCGTCGAGCTGCTGCCGGGCGAGGAGGAGCTGCCGCCCGAGGAGCGGGCGCGCCGCGAACGCGCCCGCGAGACCGGCGGCGGCGTCGTCCACTACGGCCTCGACGCCGGCTTCACCGTCGCCGCGTTCTCGCTCTCGGGCAAGCTCTACACGCTGGACCTCGCGTCCGGCGAGGTCACGCTGCGCGTCGACGGCTCGGTGATCGACCCGCGGCCCAGCCCGACCGGCACGCACGTCGCCTACGTCCAGAACCGGCGGCTGCACGTGATGGAGCTGGCCACCGGTGAGGACCGCGTGCTCGTCGAGGAGGACGGCGAGGACATCGCCTGGGGTCTCGCCGAGTTCATCGCGGCCGAGGAGATGGACCGCACCCGCGGCTACTGGTGGGCCCCGGACGGCCGGAGCATCCTCGCCGAGCGCTCCGACCGCGGCCCGGTGCCGCGCTGGACCATCGCCGACCCGGCGAACCCGCAGAATCCCGCCAACGTCGTCGCCTACCCGGCGGCCGGCACCACGAACGCGCTCGTGTCCCTGGCGGTGCTCGGCCTCGACGGCTCCCGCGTCGACGTCGCGCCGGGGGAGTGGGAGTACCTGGCCTCGGTGCACTGGTCGGCCGGTGGCGCGCCGCTGCTGGCCGTCGAGCCGCGGGACCAGAAGCGGCTGGACGTCCTCGCCCTCGACGTCACCGACGGCTCGACGGCGGTGCTGCACACCGAGACCGACCAGCACTGGATCGACATCGTCGGCGGCGTGCCGGCCTGGACGCCCGACGGGCGCCTGGTCACCGAGCGCATGGTCGACGGCGACCACCGCCTGTTCGTCGGCGACGAGGCCGTCAGCCCGGCCGGGCTGCAGCTGCGGGCCGTCCTCGACGTCGGCGACGAGATCCTGTTCAGCGCCTCCGAAGCCGACCCGACGCAGATCCACGTGTTCCGGACCGAAGGCGCGTCGATCCGCCGCCTGTCCACTGTGGACGGCGTGCACCACGGCTCCGGGAGTGCCGCGCTCACCGTGCTTTCCTCGTGGAGCCTCGAGCACAGCGGCCCGCGCGTCTCGGTGCTGCGGGACGGCGCTCCGGTGGCGTCGATCGAGGCGTCCACTGTGGACCCGGACATCGTGCCCAACCTGACCTGGCTCACGCTGGGGGAGCGCGGCCTGCGCGCCGCGCTGCTCCTGCCGCGCGGCTACGAGCCGAGCGAGGGCAAGCTGCCGGTGCTGCTCGACCCGTACGGCGGCCCGCACGCCCAGCGGGTGCTGCAGAGCCGCAACGCGTTCCTGACCTCGCAGTGGCTGGCCGACCAGGGCTTCGCGGTGCTCGTCGCGGACGGCCGCGGCACCCCCGGCCGCGGCGCGGTGTGGGAGCGCGAGATCGCCGGCCGCCTCGCCGACGTCACCCTGCAGGACCAGGTCGACGCGCTCCAGGCGGCCGCCGCGCAGTTCCCGGAGCTGGACGTCGAGCGGGTCGCGATCCGCGGCTGGTCCTACGGCGGGTACCTCTCGGCGCTGGCGGTGCTGCGCCGCCCGGACGTCTTCCACGCGGCGGTCGCGGGCGCGCCGGTCACCGACTGGTCGCTCTACGACACGCACTACACCGAGCGGTACCTGGGCAAGCCGCAGGACGAACCGGACAGCTACGCGCACAACTCGCTGATCGAGAGCGCGGCGGAGCTGAGCCGGGCGCTGCTGATCGTGCACGGGCTGGCCGACGACAACGTGTTCGTCGCGCACTCGCTGCGGCTGTCCTCGGCGCTGCTGGCGAAGGGGCGCTCGCACGTCTTCCTGCCGCTGGCGGGCGCCACCCACATGACGCCGCAGGCCGAAGAGGTCGCGGAGAACCTGATGCGCACGCAGGTGGACTGGCTGCTGCGCGAGCTTTCCGCCGTGGACAAGGAGAACGCATGAGCCGCTGGGGCCTCACGATCCCGCTGACCGGGGTGCCGCTGACGGCGCACCGCGAGCTGGTCGAACAGCTGCCGGACCTGGGCTACACCGACGCGTGGACCGCGGAAACGGCGGGCACCGACGCGTTCACGCCGCTGGTCCTGGCGTCGCAGTGGGCGCCCCAGCTGCGCCTCGGCACGGCGATCGTCCCGGTGTACACACGCGGCCCGGGCCTGCTGGCGATGCAGGCGGCGACGGTCGCCGAGCTGGCGCCGGGCCGGTTCGTCCTCGGCATCGGCGCGTCGTCCCCGGTGATCGTCTCGCAGTGGAACGCGGCTTCGTTCGACGAGCCGTTCGCGCGCTCGCGGGACACGCTGCGGTTCCTGCGGACGGCGCTGGCGGGGGAGAAGGTCAGCGAGAAGTACGACACCTTCGCCGTCTCGAAGTTCCGCCTGGAGCGCCCGGCCGACCCGCCGCCGTCGATCATGCTGGCGGCTCTACGTCCCGGCATGCTCCGCCTGGCTGCGCGCGAGGCCGACGGCGCGATCACCAACTGGCTGGCGGCCTCGGACGTGCCCAAGGTGCGGGCGGTCGTCGGCCCGGACGTGGAGCTGGCGGCCCGGATCTTCGTCTGCCCGACCGAAGACGCGGAGGCCGCGCGCGGTCTGGGCCGCATGCTGATCTCGAGCTACCTGACGGTCCCGGTGTACGCGGCGTTCCACGACTGGCTCGGTCGCGGCGAGCAGCTGGCCCCGATGCACGAAGCGTGGGCGGCGGGCGACCGGCAGAAGGCCAACCAGGTGATCCCGGACTCGGTGGTCGACGAGCTGGTGATCCACGGCAGCGTCGAGTCGTGCCGCGAGCAGGTTCAGTCCTATGTGGACAACGGCCTGACGACGCCGATCATCGCCCTGCTGCCGACCGGCGGCGATCCGTTCGAACAGGTCCGCGGGCTCGCGCCACGCTGATATTCCGTTGCCGCGGCCGGCGCCCGGGTGTTTCCTGGGCGCCGGAGGAGGACGGATGAGACGGAAGACGCCGCAGGAGAAGAAGCGGCTGAGCTACCTGAAGGACCGGCGCGACGACTACGGCGAGAACGCCAAGTCGACCCGCAAGAACCTGCCGCGCAGCAAGGCGTTCGCCCGCCGCACGAACCGGGCGCGGGAGAGCGTGGCGCTGCGGGCGGCGAGAGGCGTGCCGGACGAAGCCCGCGCCGAGGCGGCCGAGCAGCGGATCCTGCGGCGACGCCGCCAGGTGAAGCGGAAGTGGGCCGACACGACGCTGGCCGAGTACGTCGAGTGGAAGCTGGAGCGCCGCGCGTCGCGGGAGAACGGCCGGGCCACCCGGCTCGACGAGGCACTCGGGCGCGTGCAGCGGCGCCTGGGCCGTCCGGACCGCTAGGCGAAGATCCCGGTCGCCAGCAGCAACCCCAGCGCCCCCGAGGCCAGCCCCGCGACCGCCGTCACCACGACGTTCAACACCGCGTACAGCCGCGTCTTCTCCAGGAACAGCCGCACGGTCTCGTACCCGAACGTCGAGAACGTCGTCAGCCCGCCGCAGAACCCGACCGCCACCAACGCCCGCACCGACGACGGCTCGGCGCCGTGCAGGAGCCAGCCGCTCAGGAAGCCCAGGATGAACGAGCCTGCCACGTTCACCGTCAGCGTGCCGAACGGGAACGGCGAATCGCGCCACGTCTGCACCCGCCGGTCGGTCAGGTAACGCAGGATCGAGCCCGCCGCGCCGCCGAGGGCCACCAGGACCAGCGTCACTCGGTCCGCCCCACGTAGCGGACCACCTCGACCTGGTCGAGCGTCACCAGGCCCTCGCCGATCAGCTCGTCCAGCTGCGGCAGGAACGCGCGCAGCTTCGCTTCGACGTCGATGATCACGATGACCACCGGCAGGTCCTCCGACAGCGACAGGATCCGCGTCGTGTGGATCAGCGACGACGCGCCGTAGCCCTCGACGCCGCGAAGCACCGAAGCGCCCGCCAGCCCGGCGTCGCGCGCCCGGCGGACGATCTCGTGGTAGAGCGGCTTGTGGTGCCAGTGGTCGTCTTCGCCGATGTAGATCGTCAGGCGGGTGGCCGGTCCCTCCATCAGCGTCCCTTCCGCATCGCGCGCGTCGCCGTCAAGCCGGCCGTGACGGCGGCCAGGCACAGCGCCAGTGAGGCCGCCACGTACAGCAGCGAACCCAGTATCCGCCCGGCCGTGGCCGCCTCGAGGGTGTCGGTCACGAACGTGGAGAACGTCGTGAACCCGCCGAGGATCCCGACGCCGAGAAACGGCCGGAGCAGGTGGTGCGGCCGCGCGGTGGTGGTCAGCACCGCCATCAGGACCCCGATGAGCAGGCAGCCCAGGACGTTGGTGAGCAGCGTCGCGACCGCGAACTCCCCGCGCGCGTGCGGAACCGCCACGGACAGCCCGTACCGGGCCAGGCTGCCGAGCGCGCCGCCGGCGCCGATCGCGAGCAGGACGTCCCACCGGGTCGCGGGCACGCTGATCACCTCCCGGCCCGAACCTACCCCGCGGGGCTGACGGCCCCCCGCCGGCCGTCAGCCCCGCCGGCTCACGCCGGCCGGATGTTCTGGTTCACGTGGAAGACGTTTTCGGGGTCGTAACGCCGCTTCACCGCCGCCAGCCGCGCGTAGTTGCCGCCGTAGGACGCGCGGACCCGGTCCTGGCCCTCCTCCATCATGAAGTTGACGTACGCGCCGCCGGCCGACGTCGGGTGCAGGTCCGCCCAGTAGTCCCGCGTCCACTCCGACACCAGCTCCGCGTTCGCCGGATCCGGGTCGACGCCGACGATGACGCCGGACCAGCCGCCATCGCGGTGGGGGAACGCGGTCGCGTCCGGCGCCACCCGGGCCGCCGCGCCGTCGATCGGGTACAGGTGCATCGAGGAGTGCATCGTCGGCAGCTGCTCGCCGTGCTCGAGGTGGATGGCGATCGCGTCGTCGGAGATCTCGTGGAAGACGTCCGCGCGCCAGTACCACTGCAGCCCGGCGGGGTAGAGCG
Source organism: Amycolatopsis iheyensis (assembly GCF_024703995.1). Lineage (GTDB taxonomy): Bacteria > Actinomycetota > Actinomycetes > Mycobacteriales > Pseudonocardiaceae > Amycolatopsis > Amycolatopsis iheyensis. The sequence continues at coordinate 292,703 of NZ_JAMXQV010000013.1, forward strand.
CGTCGAACGCGCCCTGCAGCGCCGTGTACGGCAGGTCGTGCAGCCCGACGACCAATGGCGAGCCGAACTCCCGCACCGGCGCCAGCACTTCGTCGGCCTTGTCGTGCGAACCCGTGTAGCACCAGATGATCGCGCACGCCTTGCGGCCCCACAGCGCTTCGGGGAACGGCGGCGCGGGCGGGACGGTGATCAGGCCGAACCAGCCGTTGAGCTCCTCGGGCAGCGACGGCAGCAGCTCCCGGTACCAGCGCAGCACGTCCGGGGTGTCGGCCAGGTCGTAGAGCACCGGCCCGCCGATGACCGTGCCGTGCTCGCCGATTTCGTGGCAGCGGAAGGTGAACGACGTGACGACGCCGAAGTTGCCACCCCCACCGCGCAGGGCCCAGAACAGGTCGCTGTGCGAGGTCTCGTCGGCGTGGACGAACGAGCCGTCGGCGAGCACGACGTCGGCGCCGAGCAGGTTGTCGACGGTCAGGCCGAAGCGCCGGGCCAGGTAGCCGATGCCGCCACCGAGCGTCAGGCCCGCGACCCCGGTGGACCCGACGATCCCGGACGGCGTGGCCATCCCGAAGGCCACGGTGGCGTGGTCGACGTCGCCCCAGGTGCACCCGGCGTCGGCACGCACGGTGTGGTTCACCGGGTCGACGGTGGTGCTGCGCAGCCGCGACAGGTCGATCACCAGCGCGCCGTCGGCGACGCCGAGCCCGCCCGCGTTGTGCCCACCCCCGCGGATGGCGAGGTCCAGGCCCTGGGCACGCCCGTAGCGGACGCAGGCGACGACGTCGGCGGTGTCCCGGCAGTAGGCGATCGCGGCCGGTCGCTTGTCGATCATGGCGTTGTAGACGGCCCGGGCGGCGTCGTAGCCGGGGTCGGCCGGGGTGACGAGGTCGCCGCGCAGGGCGGTGGCCAGTTCTTCGTGCGGCAGAGCGGTGGTGGTCATGGTGTCCCTCTCGGATTTCCGGTACCCGGGGGAACGTAGGCAGCGGGCGTTCGCCGGGCGTTCGGTCCGTTCACGGGACGGGGCGAACGCCGGCGAGATCGGCCGAACACCGGTCGAGCAGCGCCACGCTGCCCTGCGCACGAGCCATCGCCACCGCCGCTTCCAACCGAGGCACTGGATCGGCGTCGTGCGCCGCCCGCAAGCGCAGCACCTCCGGCAGCCACCAGCGGTCGTCGCGGGCCTCGCCCGCCGCCAGCGCCGCGTCCAGCGTCGCGCGGGCCGCGTCCGGGGCCGATAGCTCGGCCACCAGCGCCAGCCAGTACGGCATCCGCGCGAACGAGCCCTCGGCCTTCAGATGGGCGACGCCGTCCTGGGCCGCCGCCAGCCCGGCCGCGCCGCCGCGGAACCAGCCGCCCAGCACCAGCGCCCATTCCCGGTAATACGCGAAGCCGTACCGGTCGCACAGCGCGTGCAGCTCGGTCACCGCCGCCCACATCGCCGGGCGGTCGCGGCGCATCTGGTGCGTCACGCCCGCGTACGCGAGGCCGATGGCCAAGCTGTACGGGTCGTCGACCTCACGAGCGCGCGCGATCGCCTGTGCGGCGCTCGCCACCGCCGCGTCGTCGTCGCCGAGGAGCCAGTGGGCGTGCGCCGCCCAGGCCGGGCCGTGGACGTCCGGCCGGGTGCCGACCGGCAGCCTGGCCAGGCCACGCGTGCGGGCCGCGGCGAGCGCGAAGTGCCGCACCGCCTCCTCGGGGCGGCCGAGGCTGACCGACGAGCCGGCGTACGCGAAATGCGCGGTGCCCGTCTCCGCGGCCGTCGCGTCCGGGCCGAGCAGCCGCAGCGCGCGTTCGGCGACCTCGTGGGACTGCGCGGTCCGGCCCTGGACGAACCTCGACGAGAAGACGGCCAGCAGCGCGGTCACCGTCGCCGCGGGGTCGCCGGACGTCTCCGCCAGCACGAGCGCGCGTTCGACCGTCCGCTGCAGCTCCGGCGAGGAGTAACCGTGCCGGGCGTTGAGCGGCCCGGCGAGCTCGTCGAGGACGGCGTGCTCGGTCCGGTCCCGCGCACCGCTCACCGGCCGGGCGCGGACCAGCGCCAGCGCCTCGCCGAGGAGCCGGATCGCGTCGGCGTGGGCGAACGTGCGCGCGGCGACCGCCGCCGCCCTTCGATACGACGCGACGGCGCGGTCCGGCCGCCCGCCGCGGGCGTACTGCTCGGCCAGCTGCGCGGCGACGGCGTCGGTGTCGTCGGCGTGCAGCAGCTCCATGCCCTGGGCCAGCCGCCGGTGCAGCAGCCACCGGCGCGGCGGGCTGACCTGCTGGTAGGCGGCCTCGCGCAGCAGGTCGTGGGTGAAGTCGTAGCCGCCCCGGAACTCGCGCACGATCCGGCGGCGCCACAGCTCGTCCACCGCGTCGACGACGGTGTCCGCGTCGAGGTCGCTGGCCTCGGTGAGCAGCTCGAGGGTGAAGTCCCGGCCGGCCGCGGCGGCGAGCCCGGCGACCTCGCGCGCCGCCGGCCCCGGTTGCGCGAGCCGGGCCCGCAGCACCGCGCCGAGGCTCTCGGTGGGCGGCGAGTCACCCGCGCGCAGGGCTTCCACGACGAACAGCGGATAGCCGCCGGTGGCCGCGTGCAGCACTTCGCGGTCCGACGCCGACAGCGGCCGTCCGGCCACCGCTTCGCCGAGCTGCGCCGTGCCGATGGCGTCGAACGGGCCCAGCGGCAGCTCGGCCAGCCGGCCGTCGTCGCGCAGCTGGGCCGTCCACGACGCCACGCCCGGAGCCAGGGCGCCTTCGCGCAGCGTTGCCGCGACCAGCAGCGGCGCGTCCGGCAGCAGGCCGAGGCAGAAGGTGAGGAACGCGCCGGTCTCCTCGTCGCACCACTGGACGTTGTCGAGCACCAGCAGGACGGGCCGCCCGCCGGCGGTGAGCGCCCGCGCCAGCCCTTCGAAGAACCGCGGCCGCTGCCACGCTTCGAGCACGGGCTGGCCGCCGTCCGGGCGCGCGGCGGGCAGCAGCCGGGCGAGCTCGGCCCGCCACACCGGGTCCAGCGACTCGGCGGCGCGCTGCAGCGCGGGCGTGCGAAGCCAGTCGGTGACCGGCGCGAGCGCGAGCCGTCCCGGGGTGCCGAAGCACCGGCCGGTGGCGACGATCGCGCCCTCGGCCCCGGCGAGCCCGGCCAGCTCGGCGACGAGCCGGGTCTTGCCGACGCCGGCGTCGCCGCGCACCAGGACGATCCCGGCGCGGCCCGCCGCGGCCGTCCGCCACGCTTCGCCGAGCCGGGCCAGTTCGGCGGCCCGGCCGACGAGCCCGGGCGCCGACGGCCGCCGCGGCTCCCGGTCCGGCCGGGCGAGCAGCCG
>NZ_JAMXQV010000014.1 GCF_024703995.1 Amycolatopsis iheyensis
GGGGCGGCTGCCGCAGCCGGCCCCGCCTCCGCTGCCTCCGCCCGGCACGCCCCCGCAGGGCAACCAGGCCCCCGGCACCCCGCCGCCCGGCACCCCGGTGCCCCCGCGCGGCCGCGGCTCCCGGCGTCCCGCGCCGGTCCGGCCGTGGCAGGAGGAGGCCCAGCGGCCACCCGACCCGGAGGCCACGCGGTTCATCCCGCGCACCGCCGGCGTCCCGATGAACTCGCGCTGGCCGGTCGCCGACCCGGACGTCATGCGCCCGTACGACGCGCTGGCCACCCAGGTCATGCCGGCGGTCAAGACGCCGCTGGTCAAGCCGGTCGAGCCGGGCAAGGAGGCGCCGGCCAAGGCGCCGTCGCTGGCGAAGGCGTCCGGCCGGATGGCCATCGCGTCGCTGATCAGCCGCATCACCGGCTTCCTGTGGAAGCTGCTGCTGGTCGGCGCGATCGGCCAGGGCATCGCGAACGACTCGTTCAACGTCGCCAACACGATGCCGAACATCATCTTCGAGCTGCTGATGGGTGGCGTGCTCGCCAGCGTGGTGGTGCCGCTGCTGGTCCGCTCGCAGGACGACCCGGACGGCGGCGCGGCCTACACCCAGCGGCTCATCACCGTGGCGTTCACGCTGCTGTTGTTCGGCACGGCCGTCGCGGTGCTCGCGGCGCCGGCGTTCACCAGCCTCTACGTCGACGGCTCCGGCAAGGCCAGCTCCGGCCTGACCACCGCGTTCGCCTACCTGCTGCTGCCGGAGATCTTCTTCTACGGCGTGTTCGCGCTGCTCTCGGCGGTGCTGAACGCCAAGCAGATCTTCGGCCCGACGGCCTGGGCGCCGGTGATCAACAACCTGGTGGTCATCTTCACCATCCTGGTCGTCTGGGTCATGCCGGGGGACATCAACACCGACCACCCGTCGATCACCGACCCGAAGGTGCTGACGCTCGGCATCGGCGTCACCGGCGGCATCGTCGCCCAGGCGATCCTGCTGGTGCCGCCGCTGCTGCGGTCGGGCTTCCGGTTCAAGTGGCGCTGGGGCATCGACAAGCAGATGAAGGAGTTCGGCGGCCTCGCGCTGTGGATCCTCGGCTACGTCGCCGTCAGCCAGATCGGCTACACGATCAACACGCGCGTGCTGACCAGCGGTTCACCCGGTGGTGTGACCGCGTACAGCAACGCCTGGCTGCTCTTCCAGCTGCCGTACGGCGTCATCGGCGTCTCGCTGCTGACCGCGATCATGCCGCGGATGAGCCGCGCGGCCGCCGACGGCGACCACAAGAAGCTGATCGGCGACCTCTCCTACGCGTCGCGGATGTCGACGGTGATGCTGGTGCCGATCTCCGCGGTGATGACCGTGGTCGGCGGCTCGATCGGCATCGCGCTGTTCACCTTCGGCAAGGGCACGATCGACACCGCCGAGCGGCTCGGCGACGCGCTCGCCATCTCGGCGTTCGCGCTGCTGCCGTACGCGCTGGTGATGCTCCAGATGCGGGTGTTCTACGCGATGAAGGACGCGCGGACGCCGACGTTGATCATGATCGTGATGACGCTGGTCAAGGTGCCGCTGCTGTACCTGTGCCCGGTGCTGCTGTCGCCGGACAACGTCGTGCTCGGCGTGATGATGGTCAACGCGCTGACGTTCGTCGTCGGCGCGATCCTCGGCCAGGTGTGGTTGTGGGTGACTTTGGGCAACCTGCGGAGCAAGCGGGTGATCGGCGTGATCCTGTTCACGGTGGTCGCCAGCGGGCTCGGCGTGGGTGCCGCCTGGGTGGTGGGGCAGATCGTGCCGGACTCGTTCGGGCCGACGCTGCAGGCGTGGATCAAGCTCTTCCTGCAGGGCATCGTCGGGATCGGGGTCTCGTTCGGAGTGCTGATGGCGCTGAAGGTGGAGGAGCTGAAACCGGCCACGTCGAGGTTCACCCGGTTGATCAAGCGGGGGTAACGATTCCGGTACGGAAGCCGACGACTCCCGCGTCGTATTCTGGGTAACCTTGGCGGGGGAGCTAACGGGAGAGAGTGCGGGTGGACACGAGGCGGAGCGAACAGGCGGGGGGTGCGAACCACGTGGGCAAGGCCCAGGTCGGATCGCTGGCCCCCGGGCGCGTGGTCGGCGACGGCCGCTACCGCCTCCTCGCGCAGTTCGGCGTGGACGAGCGGGGCGACGCGCACCTTTGGCGTGCGCGTGACGGGCAGCTGAAGCGCGACGTCGCGCTGACCCTGCTGGTCGGCGACCCGGCCGACCCGGAAGCCGCCCGGCTCGCGCGGCGCACCCTCGAACGCGCCACGCACGCGTCGAAGTTCGGGCACGGCGGCGTCGCCCGCGTGCTCGACGTGCTCGCGCTCGGCAGCGGCATCACCTCGAGCGAGGGACTGCTCGGGGTCGTCGTCGCGGAGTGGACCAAGGGCAGCGACCTGGTCGACCTCGTCGCGCAGCGGCCGGTGGCGCCCGCCGCGGCCGCGCGGATGGTGCAGGCGCTGGCCGAAGCGGTCGAGCAGGCCCACCAGAACGGCCTCGTCCTCGGCCTCGACCACCCCCAGCGCCTGCGGCTGACGCCGAGTGGCGCGCTGAAGCTCGCGTTCCCCGGCCCGCTGCCGGAGGCGACGCTGCGCGACGACGTCAAGGCGCTCGGCGCGGTGCTGTACCTGCTGCTGACCGGCCGCTGGGCGCTGCCCGGCGGGCCGCCCGCGATCGCGGCGGCGCCGATGTCGCCGCAGGGCCGGATCGTCCCGCCCCGCCAGCTGGTGCCGACGGTGCCGGCCGACCTGTCGTCGCTGGCCGTGCGCACGATCGAAGACGGCGGCAACGGCGGTATCCGCACCAGCGCGGCCATCCTCCGGATGCTCGACCAGGTGGCCGAGGAAGAGGAGCGCACCCAGCTGATCAAGGCCGTCGGCGGCGACCCGGCCGAGGGCGAAGGCACCGTCTGGACCACGAAGAAGCCGGTCAAGGACGTCGCGCGGCGGCGCAAGCTCGCGCTCGGCGTCACCGTGCTGGTGGTCGCCACGGTCGTCATCCTCGCCTGGGGCGGGCTGATGCTGATCAACGTCTTCCAGGGTGACTCGAAGGCGAGCGGGCCGACGATCAACGTCGCGGCGCCGCCGGCGTCGAGCCAGCCGGCCGGGCAGCCGCCCGCGTCGAGCGCGCCGGCCCCGCCGCCGTCGCCGGCCGTGGGCGCCGCGGTGAAGCCGCAGGCCGCGGCCGTCTACAACCCCGAGGGCAAGGGCGACAACACCGCGCGGGCGAAATACGCGATCGACGGCAAGCCCGAGACGCAGTGGCGCACCGAGCAGTACAAGCAGCAGTTCCCGGCCATCAAGCCGGGCGTCGGGCTGGTCGTCACCTTCAAGGACCCGATCAACCTGAGCCAGGTGCAGGTGTCCGGCGGCACGGCGGGCACCAAGGTCGAGATCCGCTCGGCGACCGAGAAGAACCCGGATCTGGCCGACACGAAGGTGGTCGGCAACGGCGACCTGAAGGACGGCGACACGACGATCCCGCTGGCCCAGCCGACGCAGGGCGAGTACTTCATCGTCTGGATCACCCAGCTGGGTGGCACGGACGGGGAGTTCCAGACGGAAATCGCCGACCTGACCTTCCTGCCTGCGGGGTGACGCACCCGACGGGGTCAGTAGGCTCTGCCGGGTGACAGCTGCAGCTCCCACGGATGCGGATCTGATAGCGGCTCACGCCGCGGGGGACCCCCATGCGTTCAGCGAACTCGTCCAGCGACATCGCGACCGCATGTGGGCAGTTGCCTTGCGCACGGTCCGGGATCCGGAGGAGGCCGCCGACGCGTTGCAGGACGCCTTCATCTCGGCGTTCCGCGCGGCCGACAAGTTCCGGGCGGAGTCGCAGGTCACGACGTGGCTGCACCGGATCGTGGTGAACGCCTGCCTCGACCGGATCCGCCGCCGGCAGGCGCGCCCGACCGTGCCGCTGCCGGAGACGGGCTTCAACGAGCCGGCCACCCCGCGCGACTCGATGGCCGAGCGCGAGACGAGCCTGCTCGTCCGCGAAGCCCTCGACCAGCTGCCGGAGGACCAGCGCGCCCCGATCCTCCTCGTCGACGTCGAGGGCTACTCCGTCGCCGAGACGGCCAAGATGCTCGGCATCGCCGAAGGCACCGTGAAGAGCCGGTGCGCGCGCGGCCGCGGAAAACTCGCGAAGGTTCTCGGACACCTGCGGAACCCCGATGCGATTGCGAACGTCCCAACTCACGAAAGCAAACGGGCCGGGCGCCAGCCGGGTAGCGGGGAGGGACGATGACGGACGAAAGCCGGGGGATCGGGGGGACCGTCGGTCCGCCCTGGTCTGTCGACGTGCTCGCCGACCTCCACGCCGGTGTGCTGGAGGACGCGCGGGCGGCCGAGCTGTGGCCGCTGGTCAACGCCGACCCGGAGGCCCGGGCGATCCTGGACGCGCTCGACGCGACGCAAACCGACCTGGCCTCCCTCGCCGAGGCGCCCGCGCCGCCGATGCCCGCGGAGTTCGCGGCTCGCCTGGACGCGGCGCTGGCCGCTGAAGCAGCCGCCCGCTTTCCAGCCCCGCGGGCGGCACCGGAGCAGGCCGGGTCCGGGGACGCCCAGGTGGTGGACCTCGCGGCGGCGCGGCGGCGCCGGAACAAGCGGCTCGGCTGGGCCGCCGGTGTCCTGACCGCGGCCGCGGCGGCGGTCGTCGCCGTGACGGTCGCGATCCCGGGCACCACGCAGCAGAGCGGCACGCCGAACGTCGCCGCCCCGGCGCCCACGGGCCCGTCGGTGGGCAGTGACGGCGCCGGCGCGCAGGCCCTGATCGGCAAGGGGCTCGGCGTCCGCGACTTCGGCCCGCTGCAGACCGAGGACAAGCTGGACGCGTGCGTCGCGGCCGCCGGGCTCGACCCGAAGGTGCGGCCCGAGGGCATCCGCCCGGTGAACGTCGGCGGCAAGGCCGGGACGATGATCATCCTGACCACCGGCAAGCTCGCGCAGTTCCGCTTGGTGGCCTTCGGCGCGGACTGCGGACCGGGTAATCCGGCGGTGCTCTTCGATAAGGTCGTCGGGGAGAAGTAGCGCCTGTCACCTCGGGAACACCGCCACCTACGATCGTGTTGAGCCTGGTACACGGGTCACTACGAGCGGAGGTCACGGGTGGCTGCCGAGGAAATCAGGAACCTGATCATCGTCGGGTCGGGTCCTGCCGGATACACCGCTGCCGTCTACGCGGCGCGGGCCCAGCTGGAACCGCTGGTGTTCGAGGGCACGCAGTTCGGCGGCGCGCTGATGACGACGACCGAGGTGGAGAACTTCCCGGGGTTCCGCGACGGCATCATGGGTCCGGACCTGATGGAGGAGATGCGCAAGCAGGCCGAGCGCTTCGGCGCCGAGCTGCGCGCGGAGGACGTCGAGTCGCTGGAGCTGGGCGGGGACGTCAAGTACGTCCACGCGAACGGCCGGCGCTACGCCGCCCGCGCGGTCATCCTCGCGATGGGTGCCGCGGCGCGGTACCTGAACGTGCCGGGCGAGCAGGAGCTGCTCGGCCGCGGTGTGTCGGCCTGTGCGACCTGTGACGGCTTCTTCTTCCGCGACCACGACATCGTGGTCGCCGGCGGTGGCGACTCGGCGATGGAGGAGGCGACCTTCCTGACGAAGTTCGCGAAGTCCGTCACCGTCGTCCACCGGCGCGACGAGTTCCGCGCGTCCAAGATCATGCTCGAGCGCGCCCGCGCGAACGAGAAGATCAAGTGGAAGCTGAACTCGCAGATCACCGGGGTGCTCGGCGACGGCAAGGTCGAAGGCCTGCAGCTGAAGGACACCAAGGACGGTTCCGAGTCGAAGCTGGACGTGTCGGGCTTCTTCGTCGCGATCGGCCACGACCCCCGCAGCGAGCTCGTGCGCGGGCAGGTGGACCTGGACGAGGACGGTTACGTGATCACCCAGGGCCGCACCTCCTACACCAACGTCGACGGCGTCTTCGCGGCCGGCGACCTGGTGGACCGCACCTACCGGCAGGCGATCACCGCCTCCGGCTCCGGGTGCAGCGCGGCCATCGACGCGGAACGATGGCTCGCGGAGCACGGCGAATCGGACGCGCACGAGGCGGCCGAGCTCGTCGGCGGCGGCTACGGCGCGGGCACCAACTGACTTTCCGGCGTTCACTCACCCTGAAGGAGCAACCATGACCAACACCGTGAAGGTGACCGACGCGACGTTCGTCGACGAGGTCCTGACCAGCGAAAAGCCGGTTCTCGTCGACTTCTGGGCGACCTGGTGCGGCCCGTGCAAGATGGTCGCTCCGGTGCTCGAGGAGATCGCGGCCGAGAAGGGCGACAAGCTGACGATCGCCAAGATCGACATCGACGAGAACCCGAACACGCCGCGTGACTACCAGGTGATGTCCATCCCGACGCTGATCCTGTTCCAGGGCGGCAAGCCGGTGAAGCAGATCGTCGGGGCGAAGCCGAAGGCCGCGCTGCTGTCGGACCTCGCCGACGTTCTCTGAACCGAAACAGCTCCGCGAACCCGGGGCCTGCGGGAACTCTCCCGGAGGCCCCGGGTTCTGCGCGTTCGGGGTAATCCACCCGGTGTGGGTGAATGGAGCGTGACCGGGGCCACCGAGGGTGCTCCACGATCGGGCTCTTGACGGACCTACCGGGCCTACGCTGTCACCGAGAGTTGGCAGGGCACAATAGAGGACCTGGGCCCGTCCCAGCGAAGGTTTTCTTGTTTCGCACCGAGCCCCCGTCGGTGCCCTAGGAAGAGCGAGGAGTGCATGCGGGTACTCCGCCGCGGTGACGCCGGTCCGGACGTCGCCGAGATCAGGTCCATCCTGGCCGGGATGGACCTGCTCCCGCCGGTCACCGGTACCGACGACTACGACACGTTCGACGTCGCCGTCGAGCACGCCGTCCGTGCCTTCCAGCAGCGTCGTGGGCTGATGACCGACGGCATCGTGGGTCCGGCGACCTTCCAGGCGCTCAAGGGCGCCAGCTACCACCTGGGCAGCCGCCCGCTGTCGTACATGATCGCCTCGCCGGTCCACGGCGACGACGTCTTCACGCTGCAGGAGCGCCTCACCGAGCTGGGCTTCGACGCCGGCCGCCCCGACGGCTACTTCGGCCCGGCGACCGAGCGCGCGCTCAAGACGTTCCAGCGCGACATGCGCCTGACGCCGGACGGCATGTGCGGCCCGGCGACCATCCGCGAGCTGCACCGCCTGTCCTCGCCGCGCGCCCGGGGCGGCCGCCCCGTGTTCCTGCGCGAGCAGGAGCAGGTGCGCCAGGCCGGCCCGCGGCTGCGCGGCAAGCGCATCGTGATCGACCCGGGCCACGGCGGCGACGACCTCGGCGTGGTCGCCGGCGGGCTGCGCGAGGCCGACATCGCCTGGGACCTCGCGCGCCGCCTCGAAGGCCGGATGAAGGCCACGGGCATGGAGGCGCTGATCTCCCGCGGCCCGAACCACAGCCCGACCGAGCTGGAGCGGGCCAAGTTCGCCAACGACGCGGGCGCGGACCTGTTCCTGTCCCTGCACAGCGACAAGAACCCGTCGCCGCGCGCGCAGGGTGTCGCGAGCTTCCACTTCGGCAACGGCAACGGCACGACGTCGACCGTGGGTGAGCTGCTGGCCGGCTTCATCCAGCGCGAGGTCGCGGCCCGCACGGGCCTGCAGGACAACCGCACGCACTACAAGTCGTGGGACATCTTCACCCGCACCCGCTGCCCGGCGGTCCGGATCGAGATCGGGTACCTGACGAACCCGGACGACGCCCGCAAGCTCGGCGACCCGGCGTTCCGCGACATCGTCGCGGAGGGCATCCTGATCGCCGTCAAGCGCCTGTATCTGTTGGGCGAGGGCGACCAGCCGACGGGAACGTTCACGTTCGCCGACGTCCTGGCGCACGAGCTGGCGAAGGCCGAATAAGGCCGACCACAACCGCTAGCGGTCCACCTTCACCTGCTCCACCACCCCTGGGGACGCGACACCCGCGTCCCCAGGTTTTCGGGCAGTCATCCACAGGTTTTCCACCGCGTCTATCAGCGCTCTGTGGATAACTCGGCACTTCTTCCACAGTTGTGCACACACCACGGAATCCGCTGTTTCGGGCACCCCGCAAACGTTTGCGGGGTCGTGGGAGAACGCGCTCAGGCGCGGCCGAGGCTGGGTTCGGCGGTGGTGATCGTCACCTGGCCGAGGAGCCGCTCCAGCGCCGCCTCGACGTCTTCCTTCCAGGTGATCGCCGAGCGCAGCTCCAGGCGCAGGCGCGGCCACTTCTGGTGGGGACGGACGGTCTTGAAGCCGACGCTCTGCAGGAACGCCGCCGGCAGCACGCAGCTGTGCCCGCCGTCGGGGTCCGTCTCGTCGGGGCGCGCGTCACCGAAGGCCTCGATCGCGCGCACACCGCGCTTGGTGAGGTCCTTGGCGACCGCCTGGACCAGCATCCGGCCGAGGCCGCCACCGCGGAACTCGGGGAGGACCTGGAAGGCGGTCAGCAGTACGGCGTCCGCGCTCGGCGGGGACGTCGGGAAGGCCAGCGACCGCGGGACGGCGTTCGGCGGCGCGTACAGCACGAACCCGACCGGCAGCGTGTCGCTGTAGACGATGCGGCCGCAGGAACCCCACTCGAGCAGCACGCTCGAAACCCAGGCTTCCTTCTCGACCTCGGTGGCGCCGAACTCCTCCGCCTGGTTCTTCAGGTGCGGGGCGAGTTCCCAGTACACGCACTGACGGCAGCTCTTCGGCAGGTGCTCGAGGTTGTCCAGTGTGACGCCCACGACGCGACGTGACACTCGCGACCTCCCTGACCTGCGCTCCCGACGGCGACCCGGCGCGAACACGGGTGCCATGGTCGAGGATAGGCGGATGTGACGAGCGCCGAAAGGCCAGGGGTCCCGGATGGGTGCCCGGTTACACTCGTCTGGATCTGTATCCATCGAGCCCCGGGTGAATCGTCGATGACCGAGAACCGCCCCAGCAAGCCGCAGAGCGGCCGCCAGAACCTCGACCCGCACCTCGAGCGGTACGCCGCGCGCACCGCCGGGATGACCGCCTCGGAGATCCGGGCGCTGTTCGCGGTGGCCAGCCGGCCCGAGGTGGTCTCGCTCGCCGGTGGCATGCCGAACCTGGCCGCGCTCCCGCTCGACACGCTGTCCGCGCAGGTGGCGGAGATCATCGCGGACGAGGGGCTCGTCGCCCTGCAGTACGGCTCGGCGCACGGCGTCCCGGTGCTGCGCGAGCAGATCTGCGAAATCATGGCGCTGGAAGGCATCAAAGCGCACCCGGACGACGTCGTGGTGACCGTCGGCTCCCAGATGGGCCTGGACATGGTCACGCGGCTGTTCTGCGACCCGGGTGACGTCGTGATCGCCGAAGGGCCGTCGTACGTCGGCGCGCTGGGCTCGTTCGCCGCGTACCAGGCGCAGGTCGTGCACGTGGCGATGGACGACCAGGGCCTGGTGCCTTCGTTGCTCCGGGAAGCACTCGATCAGGCGAAGAAGGCCGGTCGCCGGGTCAAGTTCCTGTACACGATCCCGAACTTCCACAACCCCGCCGGCGTGACGCTGGCCGTCGAGCGCCGCGCGGAGATCCTCGAGATCTGCCGCGAGCACAACGTCCTGGTCGTCGAAGACAACCCGTACGGGTTGCTCGGCTTCGACGGCCAGACCTACCCGGCGCTGCGCTCGACCGACCCCGACAACGTCGTGTACCTCGGTTCGTTCTCCAAGACGTTCGCCTCGGGACTGCGCGTCGGCTGGGTGCTGGCGCCGCACGCCGTGCGCGAGAAGCTCGTCCTGGCCGCGGAGTCGGCGACGCTGTGCCCGCCGACGTTCAACCAGATGATCGTGTCGCGCTACCTGGCCACGCACGACTGGAAGGGCCAGATCAAGAAGTTCCGCGAGAACTACCGCGACCGGCGCGACGCGATGCTGTCCGCGCTGGAGCAGTACCTGCCCGCGGGGTGCTCGTGGACCAAGCCGGACGGCGGGTTCTACGTCTGGGTGACGGTGCCGGAGGGCGTCGACACGAAGGCGATGCTGCCGCGCGCGGTGACCGCCCGGGTCGCCTACGCGTCCGGCACCGGGTTCTACGCCGACGGGTTCGGCAGCCGTCAGATGCGGCTGTCGTACTGCTACCCGACGCCGGAGCGCATCCGCGAGGGCGTGCGGCGGCTGGCCGCCGTGCTGGAGTCCGAAATGGACCTCGCACGCACCTTCGGTAGCGTGGGCACGCGCCAGATCCAGGGACCTCAGACGCCGTCGCCCGACACCGTCTGAAGTTCTTTACTGCTAAGGAGTTTCCACGGTGGTCGACCGTACCGTTGCCGTGCTCGCCGGCGGGCTTTCGCACGAACGCGACGTCTCGCTGAGGTCCGGGCGACGGCTTTCCGCGGCGCTCAAGTCCGAAGGCCTCGGCATCGAGGAGTGGGACACCGACGCGGGCCTGCTGGAGCGTCTGCGCACCCAGCGGCCGGACGCGGTGGTCGTCGCCCTGCACGGCGGCGAGGGCGAGAACGGCTCGGTGCAGACCGTGCTGGAGATGCTGGACGTGCCGTTCGTCGGGACCGGCTCCCAGGGCTGCCGCCGCGCGTGGGACAAGCCGACCGCCAAGGCGCTGCTGGAGAACGCGGGGTTCGTGACGCCGGGCTGGGCGGTGCTGCCGCACAGCACGTTCCGTGAGCTGGGCGCCCAGGCGGTGCTCGACGCGATGGTGGAGCACCTCGGCCTGCCGCTGATCCTCAAGCCGGACCAGGGCGGCTCGGCGCTGGGCACCCAGGTGGTCCGCGAGGCGGCCGAGCTGCCCGCGGCGATGGTCGGCTGCTTCGCGTACGGCGACACGGTGCTCGCCGAGCGCTTCGTCGACGGCGTCGAGGTGGCCGTGACGGTCATCGAGGGCGACGACGGGCCTGAGGCCCTGCCCGCGGTCGAAATCGTCCCGGAGAGCGGCGTGTACGACTACACGGCCCGCTACACGGCCGGCCTGACGGACTTCTTCACCCCGGCCCGGCTCGACGACGCCGCGGCCAAGGCGGTGGCCGAGCTCGCCGTCGCCGTGCACACCGTGCTCGGGCTGCGGGACATCTCCCGCACGGACGCGGTCGTCGCGGCGGACGGCACGGTGTACTTCCTCGAGGTGAACCCGTCGCCGGGCCTCACCGAGACGTCGACGGTCCCGATGGCGATCGAGGCGGCGGGCAAGTCGCTCGGCGCGGTGTTCGGCGAGCTGATCGGCCGCGCGATCTCGCGCTGACTCAGAGGTACGGACCGAAGTGGTCGGCCACCAGGCCGGCTACTTCTTCTGTGTTTCGGGAGCCGTCGATCTCGAGCACGCGGATACCCCGCGCGCGTACTTTGGCGGCGGCGTCCAGCGCGAGCAAGCGGTCACGCACCGGATCGCTCACTTCGGCGCTGATCGAGCCGGCGCGGGGCAGCGTCGCGGCTTGGTGCCTCCGGAACTCTTCGGTCGGCACCACGACGATCATCCGGCGTGGCGAGTCGAGCGCGCGCAAGCCGGCAGCGTCCACTCGAACCGCAACGCGAAGATCTCTCGCGCGTCGGCCGCCATCCGCCGGCGTCCGGCGGACCCAGTTCTCCTCCGGACCGCTCTCGACGGGTTCACCCCGCGCGAGCCGCCGGTGCCCACCGCCCGATCCAGAGCGCCCGGGCGATCGAACCCGACGGATCCCACACGCTTCCCCCTCATCGCTCAGCGTCGCGACGGTGGCACCGCTGAGCAATCATCACCGTGACGAAACACCCCGGGGTGATCCCTAATCGGTTTTCGGTGTCTGATTCGTCCCGTTCGCATCGATGATCGCGACGATCCGCTCGAGGTCGTCGACCGAGCCGAACTCGAGGGTGATCCGGCCCTTGCGCCGGCCGAGGTCGACCTTCACGCGCGTGTCGAAGCGGTCCGAGAGCCGGTTGGCGAGCTCCTGGAGCCCGGGTGCCTGGATCGGCTTGCGCGGCGCGGGCTTCGGCTTGGCCGGCTTCTCGCTCTTCTTGAGCGTGACGGCTTCCTCGGTCGCCCGGACCGACATGCCCTCCGCGACGATGCGCGCGGCGAGCTCCTCCTGGCTGTCGGCGTCCTCCAGCGACAGCAACGCGCGCGCGTGCCCGGCGGACAGGACGCCCGCGGCGACCCGGCGCTGCACCGGCAGAGGGAGCTTGAGGAGCCGGATCGTGTTGGTGATGACCGGCCGGCTGCGACCGATCCGGCTCGCCAGCTCCTCGTGCGTGACCGCGAACTCGTCGAGCAGCTGCTGGTACGCCGCCGCCTCTTCGAGCGGGTTCAGCTGGACGCGGTGGATGTTCTCCAGGAGCGCGTCCCGCAGCATCGACTCGTCGGCGGTCTGCCGGACGATCGCCGGGATCGCCTCGAGCTCCGCCTGCTGCGACGCGCGCAGCCGGCGTTCGCCCATGACGAGCTCGTACTCGTCGTTCCCGAGCTCGCGCACGACGATGGGCTGCATGAGCCCGAACGCGCGGATCGAGTGCTCGAGTTCGGCGAGCGCGTCCTCGTCGAAGACCTGGCGCGGCTGCTTCGGGTTGGGCTTGATCGAGCTGACGGGGATCTCGCGGTAGACGGCGCCGGCGACCTCGCCACCGTGCTGCTGGGCCTGCCCGTTGGCCGCGAACCAGCCCTTGTCCTCGGCCGCCTTCTTGTCCGCCGCGGCGCCGTCGGCGGGCGCCGGCAGCGCACCGCCGGTCGCCGGCCCCGTCGGGATGAGGGCGGCGAGGCCGCGCCCCAGCCCTCCTCTGCGCTCGGTCATGTGGAACTACCCTTCTCCATCTGTGCGCCGCGCTCGGCGATCTCCTTGGCCGCGTCGACGTAGCTCATCGCGCCGCGCGAGCCGGGGTCGTAGGCGAGCACGGTCTGGCCGTACCCGGGTGCCTCGGACACCTTCACGCTGCGGGGGATGACGGTCTTCAGGACGGTGTCGCCGAAGTGGTTCCGCACCTCGTTCGTCACCTGGTCGGCCAGCTTGGTGCGGCCGTCGTACATGGTGAGGAGGATCGTCGAGACGCGGAGCTCGCGGTTGAGGTGCTGCTGCACGAGCTCGATGTTGCTCAGCAGCTGCCCGAGTCCCTCGAGCGCGTAGTACTCGCACTGGATCGGGATGAGCACCTCCTGCGCGGCGACCATCGCGTTGACGGTGAGGAGGCCGAGCGACGGCGGGCAGTCGATGAAGACGTAGTCGACGCCGATCTCGTTGAGGATCTCCGAGGAGATCGCTTCCTTGAGCCGGGACTCGCGGGACGCCATCGAGACGAGCTCGATCTCGGCGCCGGCGAGGTCGATCGTCGCGGGGACGCAGAAGAGGTTCGGCGACTGCTCGGTCGGCTGGGCGGCGTCCGCGAGGGTCACCTCGCCGATGAGCACCTCGTAGATGGACGGCGTCCCGGACCGGTGGTCGACGTCGAGCGCGGTGCTCGCGTTGCCCTGCGGGTCGAGGTCGACGACGAGCGTCTTGAGCCCGTGGACGGCGAGCGCGGCGGCGAGGTTGACCGTGCTGGTGGTCTTGCCGACGCCGCCCTTCTGGTTGGCCACGGTCATCACCCGGCGGCGGCCGGGACGCGGGAGCATCCCTTCCTCCGGGTGCAGCAGACGCGCGGCGCGGGCGGCTTCTTCGGCGATCGGGGTCCAGCCCACGTCGGGGGTGGTCTCCGTGGAGTCGGACGGCGGGGGATTCACCGGTCTCGACACCTCCTCCATCTAGACGTCTGGTCGGTGGGCGAGTCGCGTCGTTTCACGTGGAACACGGCGACCCGTTAACGCTTCCTGCTCCGCGCCTTCGGCTTGCTCGTTGTCGGGAGGCGACGGATCTTCACGACCGTGCTGGGGACCTCTAGTACTGCGGCACCGCATTCGACGATCAGCGGGTCGGCCCCGCCGGCCTTGCGGATGGCGGCGCCGTCCCGGTCGATCTCGTCCGCCGCGCTGGCGCCCTTGAGGGCGACCAGGAAGCCGTCGGGACGGACCAGGGGCAGGCACCAGCCCGCGAGCCGGGCGAGGGGAGCGACCGCGCGAGCGGTGACGATGTCGGCGCCACCGAGCTGCTCACGCACAGGCCGCTCCTCCGCGCGTCCACGGACGATGGTGATCGGGAGTTCCAGCTTCTCGGCCACCTCGGCCAGCCAGTCCACCCGGCGGGCCATCGGTTCGAGCAAGACGATATCGAGGTCCGGTCGCGCGATCGCGAGCGGTACTCCCGGAAGCCCGGCACCGGACCCGACATCGACGACTCGCGCCCCTTGGGTCAGCTGCTCGCCGATGACGGCGGAGTTGAGGACGTGCCGCTCCCACAGCCGGTCGACCTCACGCGGCCCGATCAGGCCACGCTCGACGCCGTGGCGCTCCAGGAGTTCGACGTACCCGGCCGCTTGGTCCACGTGCTCACCGAACACTCGCTCCGCCGCGGCCCGTACCGCCCCGGCGGCCTGTTCCAAGCTCACTCCGTCTACTCCTCGTCCGCGCGTTTCACGTGAAACGCGCTCCTTCGATTGTCCCCGATGTCGAGGCGAAAACGAGCCGACAGTCCGCAGATGTGGAGAACTCCACTCGCCCGGCGGCCCGCGGCGGCCGGTTCCACGTGAAACACGACCCGCATCGGTCGGCCTCGGCGGGCGAGTTCCACGTGAAACATCACCGCTGTAATTCGCTCGGCCGCCGATGGGGGAGCGAGCGGCGCCACCGCCGAAGTCGCCACCATCGCGTGCGCGTTCGTCGCAGCGACGTGGGGCCGGGTACGCACCCACCCACACAAAGAAGCGGCCCCACCCGACCGGAGTCAAGTGGGGCCGCTGCCGACAACCGAAGCTCAGGACTCCGGGAAGATCACCACACGGCGCTTCGGGTCTTCGCCCTCGCTCTCGCTGGTGACTCCGGCGACCGTCGCCACCGCGTCGTGGACGACCTTGCGCTCGAACGGGCTCATCGGCTGCAGCCGCACCCGCTCGCCGCTCTGCAGGACCGACTCCGCCGTGGAGCGGCCGAGCTCGCGCAGCTCCTCGCGGCGGTCCGCGCGCCAGCCCGCGATGTCCAGCATCAGCCGGCTGCGGGAGCCCGTCTCCTGCTGGACCGCCAGGCGGGTCAGCTCCTGCAGCGCCTCGAGCACCGTGCCCCGCGGGCCGACGAGCTTCTCGAGGTCCTCGCCGCCGTCGATGCTCACGATCGCGCGGCCCGCTTCGACGTCCAGGTCGATGTCACCGTCGTAGTCGAGCAGATCGAGCAGGCGCTCGAGGTAGTCGCCGGCGATGTCGCCCTCTTGCACGAGGACGTCGTCGCCTCCCGACTTCTGCTCGGCCGCCTCGTCCGCGGCGGGCTCCTCCGGGGTCACGTCGTCCTTATCGGCGTCGATCGTGCCGACCGTCTCCGACATCATTCGTCTCCTCTCCGAACCGGTCGCGCTCAGCGGCGCTTCCGGCCCGACTTCCTGGTCGAGTCTTTGAGAAGGCCCGGCACGCCCGTGCCGTTGTCCTTCGAGCCGTTCTGGCCGTTCGTGTCGGCCGGGGTGGGGTCAGCCGCTTCCGCGGGCTCGGTCGGCGAAGACGACGAAGTCTGGGCGAAGCCGTGGGCCGAACCGGCCTTCGTGATCTTCTTCTGCGAGCCGCCCTGCGCGGGCTGGTTCTTCTTCTTCTGCTGGACCGGCTTCTGGCCGAC
Organism: Amycolatopsis iheyensis; assembly: GCF_024703995.1. Lineage (GTDB taxonomy): Bacteria > Actinomycetota > Actinomycetes > Mycobacteriales > Pseudonocardiaceae > Amycolatopsis > Amycolatopsis iheyensis. The sequence continues at coordinate 15,629 of NZ_JAMXQV010000014.1, forward strand.
CTTCGGCGCGGTCGGCTTCTGTCCCGGCTTCGGGCCGAGCGACGAGCGCTTCTCCGCGGCCTCCGCCTTGCGAGCGGCCTCTTCCTTGTCGATCTTCGTGTAGACGAGGCGCTGCTGCATCAGGGTCCAGCCGTTGTTCGCCAGCCAGTAGAAGAGGAGGCCGAGCGGGAACAGCGCACCGAAGACGAGCACACCGAGCGGGAAGATGTACATCGTCAGCTTGTTCATGATCGCGGTCTGCGGGGTGGCCGACGCGGCGTTCTGGCGGGCCACCGAGTGACGCGCGGTGAGGTGCGTGGCGATCGACGCGACGATCATCAGCGGCAGGGCGACCGGGAGGACGTTCCAGTGCCAGCCGGCGCCGCCCGAGCCACCGATCGCGGTGACGCCGTTGTGCACGGCCTCGCCGAGGTTGACGCCGAACAGCTTCGCGTTGGTGTACGACTGGACGTCGTGCTGGCTGAAGAAGTAGTTCTCGGTCTTGGGGCTGCCGTCCTTCGGCTGGATGCTGAACGCGCGGAGCACCCAGTTCAGGCCGATGAACACCGGGATCTGCAGGACCATCGGAAGGCAGCTGCCGAGCGGGTTCACGCCGTGTTCGCGCTGGAGCTTCTGCATCTCCTGCGCCTGGCGCTGCCGGTCGTTCGCGTACTTCTTCTGGACCTTCTTCATCTCCGGCGCGAAGTCCTGCATCTTCTTCATCGACCGGACCTGGTTCACGAACGGCTTGAACATGATGCCGCGGACCGTGAAGGTCAGGAAGATGATGCCGAGGATCCAGGAGATCGCCGTCGCTTCCCCGAAGACGAACCCGAAGACCTTGTGCCAACACCAGAGGATGAAGGACACGGGGTAGTAGATGAAATCGAGCACTGCTGCTACTCCTCGATCGGTGTTTCAGGTCGTCGGTGGCGCCACGAGAACTGCTCGGGCACGGGGTCGCGGCCAGGGGGTGTCCAGGGGCCGCAGCGCAGCAGCCGGCGCAGCGCGAGGTAGGAGCCGCGGCCGGCGCCGTGCCGGGTCAGGGCTTCGACTGCGTACGCGCTGCAGCTCGGGTAGAACCGGCAGGCCGGCGGCAGGAAGGGCGAAATCGCCTTGCGGTAGAGCTTGATGGGGAGCAGCAGGACCCAGGCGACGGGACCGGGCCGCGGGGGCTCGCTCTCCACGTCGTGCGTGTGGTCGTGCTCGGGGGTGGCTCGCATGCCGGTCACACCGCTGATCCGTGGTCGGGGGCCGCGTCGGCGGGACGCGCCGGGCGGGGGGCATCCCCGGCCGGACGACGCGACGCGGAAAGACCAAGCCGACGCAGCGCGGCGTCGAGATCGGCTCCGAGCTCGGCGCTGGACGCGGTGGCGGACGGCGGCAATGCCCTAACGACCAACGCGCTGCCTGGCGGAAGGGTTCCGAGCCGGGCCGAAACGAGGTGACGCAGCCGCCGGGTGACGCGGTGGCGGACCACCGAGTTGCCGACGGCCTTGCTCACCACAAAACCCGCCCTGGCCGCCGACGTGGAATCGGCGGCCCCGGACGGGTCCGTGGTCAACGCGTGGACGACGAGGCGGCGCTTGCCTGCCCGGGATCCGCGACGGAGAACCACGCGGAAATCCTCGCTCCGCCGCAAGCGTGCGGCAGCCGGCAGCACGGCGCGCCCCGACGTACCGGATCAGGCGGACAGCGCGGCGCGGCCCTTGCGACGGCGGCCCGCCAGGATGGCCCGGCCGGCACGCGTGCGCATGCGCAGGCGGAAGCCGTGCGTCTTGGCGCGGCGGCGGTTGTTCGGCTGGAAGGTGCGCTTACCCTTGCTCACTGCTTCTCCTGTGTGTCGCGTCGGACGCCGGGGTTTTCGCCCCGTCGTCTGGCGTGTCGTGCGGGCGCACGGCAGTCTCTGGTGTCTCCTACCAACGTGTGGCCTCGTCACGACGAGCGACGACAACGTGGGCACGCGAATAGCACCCGTCGCATACGGGAGACCTTACGAGGGTACGCACCCCTGTCCGGCGCTCGGTAAGCACCCCCTCGGCCACGGTACGCGACCGGGCCCGCGAGCCGAGATCATCGACGCCGCGGCACCGAATGGCAACACGCCGTACACCGTGAAATGCTTGCGACCCAGGATGCCTTGTGGCAGCGGGCGGGGCTTGTTAGCGTGCCTCTCTCGGGTCACCGGTCGAGGTGCACGAGTATCCGGGTGGTGGAGTGCCCACCGGCGTACGACGAGCCCGCAGGTGGCGTCGCCGCGGGTCGCCGTACATTAGTGCACAGCTGTGGACAACTATGTGGATATTCGCTGTGCCGGTGCGCACGCGGGTCCGCGCGGGAGCGCCGGACCGCGTGACCAGGGGTGATCGGCCGTCCACGCCGATGAGGGGAGGGGAGCCAGACAGGTGTCGGAGCACCAGCACAATCTGGGCGTCATCTGGGAACAGGTGGTACGCGAACTGTCCGACGGGACCCTGTCCCCCCAGCAGCGCGCCTGGATGCGCGTGACCCGCCCGATCGGCCTGCTCGACGGCACCGCCCTGCTGGCGGCCCCCAGTGACTTCGCGAAGGAAGCGATCGAACGCGGCCTGCGCGGCGCGATCACCGACGCGCTTTCCCGCCGGCTCGGCCGCGCCATCTCGCTCGCGGTGAAGGTCGACAGCACCGAGGCGGTCGCCCCGGTTCCCGCTCCCCACTACGTGCCGTCACCCGGCCGGGTGGAAAACGGCGCCGGGCCCGAGCCGGCGCCCGTGCCTCGGCCGGGTCCCGGTCCGATGCTGCCGCCGCCGCGTCCCGAGCCGACGCCGCCGCTGCCCCCGCACCAGTCCGTCGCGCCGAAGCCCGACGACGGTGACGACACGGACGAAGAAGTCGACGAAGAGGGCGAAGCGCTCGCCGCCGTCCACGAGATCTGGCCGACGTTCTCCGGCCAGCCGATCGCCGGCCAGCCCTACACCGCGCCGGCGCAGCCGCAGACGTCGAAGACGAAGCTGAACGAGAAGTACACCTTCGACACGTTCGTCATCGGCGCGTCCAACCGCTTCGCGCACGCGGCCGCGGTCGCCGTCGCCGAAGCGCCCGCCCGCGCGTACAACCCCCTTTTCATCTGGGGTGAGTCCGGGCTCGGCAAGACGCACCTGCTGCACGCGGTCGGCCACTACGCGCAACGGCTGTTCCCGGGCATGCGCGTCCGGTACGTCTCGACCGAAGAGTTCACGAACGACTTCATCAACTCGCTGCGCGACGACCGCAAGGTCGCGTTCCAGCGGCGCTACCGCGACATCGACATCCTGCTCGTCGACGACATCCAGTTCCTGGAAGGCAAAGAAGGTACGCAGGAAGAGTTCTTCCACACCTTCAACACCCTCCACAACGCGAACAAGCAGATCGTCGTCAGCTCCGACCGCCCGCCCAAGCGCCTCGAGACGCTGGAGGACCGGCTGCGGACGCGGTTCGAGTGGGGCCTGATCACCGACATCCAGCCGCCCGAGCTGGAGACGCGCATCGCGATCCTCCGCAAGAAGGCGGCGCAGGACAGGCTGGCGGTGCCGGGCGACGTCCTGGAGTTCATCGCCTCGCGCGTCGAGGCGAACATCCGGGAGCTCGAGGGCGCGCTCATCCGCGTCACCGCGTTCGCGTCGCTGAACCAGCAGCCGGTCGACGCCGGCCTGGCCGAAATCGTGCTGCGGGACCTCATCCCCGATTCGCACGCGCCGGAGATCACGGCGCCGACCATCATGGGCGTCATCTCCGAGTTCTTCGACGTGACGCTCGACGACCTGTGCGGCCCCGGCAAGACGAAGGCGCTCGCCACGGCCCGCCAGATCGCGATGTACCTCTGCCGCGAGCTGACCGACATGTCGCTGCCGAAGATCGGGCAGACGTTCGGCGGCCGCGACCACACGACCGTCATGCACGCGGACAAGAAGATCCGCAAGGAGATGGCCGAGCGCCGGCGCATCTACGACCAGGTGCAGGAGCTGACGTCGCGCATCAAGCAGCGCGCCCGCCAGTAGCACATCCCTTACCTCCCAACGACTTCGGGGCGTCCGCACACAGTGGACGCCCCGAAGTCGTCTTTGGAGTGTCCTAAGCGCACGTACGCGGCTTTGCTGCTTCGCGTGCGTACGCCTGCTTCGCCAAAGTCGTGAAAATTGTTTGTACACAAGGAAGTTTCCCCATGGTGTGGGCGGATTGCCCACAGTGCCAACGGATCCCTCATCAGCGACGACGTGGATTCCGTCCACACCCCGCCCACAGGTGATCCACAGTCCATCCACACCCTTGTCCACGCCGATTCCACAGGTTGCCCACATGATGTGCACAGGAGGGCCCCGTCACTCGGTAGAGCGATTCGGACCCCGCCGTCCACCCCCAGGAACAGTCCCGAACCTGGGGACAACCATGGGGACAACCGGGCCGAACTGTGGACGGATCGGGGGACGCCCGAAACCATCCACGGACGCCCCGAGTTGCCCACAGCTCCACCACCACGGTTCTCCACACGCCCCCGAGCGCTCCGACCTGCGCGAACGGCCTCAATCCACACAATCCACAACGCTTACTACTGCTACTGCCTTTAGATCTCTTCTAAGAGAGAAAAAGATAAAAACAGGCGGAGGACGAAGTTGGGGACAGCCGCGAGAACGTGTCGGCAAGTCGACAAAGTCAACGGGAGGCCGAGGTGACGGCGGGCCCCGCGACGGCCTAACGTGGACGCCTGCACCTGGTCCGCGCTCCGGCCGCGCAAGCGGGAGGGCGGACCGGCCGGAGGGGGCAGCCGGTCACTGCCCCGCGAGAACGAGGCCTGGCCCGAGCCACGAGCGCTCGGTCGTCGAAAGGATGCGCGCATGAAGATCCGCGTCGAGCGTGACGGGCTCGCCGACGCCGTCGCGTGGGTGGCCAGAAGCCTCCCCTCCCGGCCGCCGGTGCCGGTGCTGGGCGGTGTCCTGCTCGACGCCGGTTCCGACGGCGAGACCGACGCGCTGACCGTCTCGGGCTTCGACTACGAGGTCTCCGCCACGGTCGGCGTCCCGGCGACGATCGCCGACGGCGGCCGCCTCCTGGTCTCCGGCCGCCTGCTGGCCGACATCACCAAGGCGCTGCCCGCGCAGCCGGTCGAGATCTCCGTCGACGGCTCCCGCGCCACGATCACGTGCGGCAGCGCGCGGTTCTCCCTGCCGACCATGCCGGTCGAGGACTACCCGCAGCTGCCGTCCCAGCCCGCCTTCGCGGGTGAGCTCGCCGGCGACGCGTTCGGCCAGGCCGTCACGCAGGTCGTCGTCGCCGCGGGCAAGGACGACACGCTCCCGATGCTCACCGGCATGCGCCTCGAGATCTCCGGCAGCTCGCTGACCCTGGTCGCGACCGACCGGTTCCGGCTCGCCATGCGCGAGTTCACCTGGGAGCCGGCCGAGGGCCTGGCCGACGCCGCGGTGCTCGTCCCGGCGCGCACGCTCGCCGAAGCGGCCAAGACGCTCGGCGCGAGCGGCGCCACGATCCGCCTCGCGCTCGCCAGCGGCGAGGGCCTGCTCGGCCTGTCCGGCTCCGGCCGCTACACGACCACCCGCCTGCTCGACGCCGAGTTCCCGCCGTACCGCCAGTTGCTGCCCGCGTCGCACACCTCACGCGCGGTCATCGACGTGTCGGCTCTCACCGAGAGCATCAAGCGCGTTTCCCTGGTGGCGGAGCGGGGGACTCAGGTACGACTGGAGTTCGGGGACAACACGCTGCGGTTGTCCGCGGGCGGCGACGACGAGGGAAGCGCCGAAGAAGAGCTTCAGGTCGAGTACGAAGGTGAGCCGGTGACCATCGCGTTCAACCCGGGTTACCTCGTCGACGGCCTCGGCGCGCTCCACAGCGACCGGGCGGAGCTCACGTTCACCACGCCGAACCGGCCCGCGCTGATCAAGCCCGCCGACCCCGAGGGCAACGTCGTCCCCGGCTACCTCTACCTCCTGATGCCGGTCCGCCTGCCGGGCTGACCCGCACTTCTCGTTAGTACGTAAGGGGATCTCGATGGTTCAGCTCGGTCTCATCGGCCTGGGCAAGATGGGCTTCAACATGCGTGAGCGGCTGCGTGCGGCCGGTCACGAAGTGGTCGGCTACGACCGCAACCCGGACGTCACCGACACGACGTCGCTCGAAGACCTGGTGTCCAAACTGGACGGCCCGCGGATCGTCTGGATCATGGTCCCGGCCGGCGAGCCGACCCGCCAGACCGTCACCGAGCTGAGCAACCTGCTCGACGGCGGCGACATGGTCATCGACGGCGGCAACTCGAAGTACACCGACGACAAGCTGAACGCCGACCTGCTGCGTGCCAAGAACATCGGCTACGTCGACTGCGGCGTGTCCGGTGGCGTGTGGGGCAAGGACAACGGCTACGGCCTGATGGTCGGCGGCGCGGCCGCCGACGTCGAGCGGGCGATGCCGATCTTCGACGCGCTCCGCCCGGAAGGCCCGCGCGAGGAAGGCTTCTCGCACGCGGGCGACGTCGGCGCGGGCCACTACGCGAAGATGATCCACAACGGCATCGAGTACGGCATGATGCAGGCCTTCGCCGAAGGCTTCGAGCTGCTCGAGGCCGCGAAGGTCGTCAACGACGTGCCCGCCGTGATCAAGGGCTGGCAGCGCGGCACGGTCGTCCGGTCCTGGCTGCTCGACCTGCTCGTGCGCGCGCTCGACGAGGACCCGGAGCTGGACGACCTCGAGGGCTACGTCGAGGATTCCGGCGAAGGCCGCTGGACGCTGGAAGAGGCGATCAACAACGCGGTGCCGGCGCCGGTCATCTCGGCCGCGCTGTTCGCGCGGTTCGCCTCGCGCCAGGAGCACTCGGCCGCGATGCGCGCGGTCGCCGCGCTGCGCAACCAGTTCGGCGGGCACGCGGTGAAGAAGGCCGGCGGGTAAGGAGCAGCTGGTGTATCTGCGTCACCTGCAGGTCACCGACTTCCGCTCCTGGCCGCAGGCCGATCTCGCGCTCGACCCGGGGCCGACCGTGCTGGTCGGCCAGAACGGTCGCGGCAAGACCAACCTGCTCGAGGCGATCGGGTACGTCGCGACGCTGGGCTCGCACCGCGTCGCGACGGACGCGCCGCTCATCCGGCACGGCTGTGAACGCGCGCTGGTGCGGGTCGCGGTGGTCAACGACGACCGCGAGCTGACCGTCGAGCTCGAGATCACCAACGGCCGCGCGAACCGCGCCCGGGTCAACCGCGGCGCGGTCGGCCGGCCGCGTGACGTGCTCGGGATCCTGCGCACGGTGCTGTTCTCCCCGGAGGACCTGGCGCTCGTCCGCGGCGACCCGGGCGAGCGACGTCGGTTCCTCGACGAGCTGCTGGTGCTGCGCGCGCCGCGGTACGCGGGAGTCCGGGCCGACTACGAGAAGGTGCTGAAGCAGCGCAACGCCCTGCTCAAGACGGCGGGCAAGCGCCGGACCGGGCGGGAAGACCCGTACGCGCTCTCGACGCTCGAAGTCTGGGACGACCACCTCTCGGTGGCCGGCGCGGAGCTGCTGGCCGCGCGCCTGAACCTCGTCGCCGACCTCGCGCCGCACGCGGCCTCGGCCTACATGGGGGTCGCGCCGGACTCGCGGCCGGCGAAGATCTCCTACCGGTCGTCGCTGGGTGGGGCCCTCCCGCCGACGTACGGCGTACCGGATGGCGAACGGGCGCAACCCGAAGTCCTCAAGGACGTCTTGCTCAAGGCGCTCGGTGAAGCCCGCAAGGCCGAGCTCGAGCGCGGGATCAGCCTGGTCGGCCCGCACCGGGACGAGCTGGAGCTGATCCTGGGCGAGGCGCCGGCCAAGGGGTACGCGAGCCACGGCGAGTCGTGGTCGTTCGCGCTCGCCCTCCGGCTCGGCAGCTACGAGCTGCTGCGCGGGGAGGCGGGTGAGCCGGTGCTCCTGCTCGACGACGTGTTCGCCGAGCTGGACCGCAAGCGCCGGGCCCGGCTGGCCGAGGTGGCCGTGAGCGCCGAACAGGTGCTGGTGACCGCCGCGGTCGACGAAGACGTGCCGAGCGAGCTGGCGGGGAGCCGGTTCGTGGTGGCGGATGGTGAGGTCACGCGTGGCTGAACAGCGAAAACCAGGATCGGCAAGATCAACCCGAGCACCCGGTGTGACCGCTGACACAGGAGTTACCCACCGATCTGGGGACAAACCTGTGGACAGTGTGGATAAACCCGTGCCCGGGTTATCGCCGCGCGTGACCAAAAGGCCGGAACGGCCGCTTGACACCCCCCTCAAGGGGGTTAACCCGGCCGAGAACGGCGCGCCGACCACGCAGAGTGAAAACGGCACTGCTCCGAACGGGACCGGGACGAGTGGACGCGACCTCGCACATGCGGCTCTCGAGGCCGCGAAGGCCAAGGCGAAGGAGCGGGGCGTCCCGCCGGGCCGCCGTCGCCCCGCGGTCGGCGGCGGGCAGAACCCCCGGCGTCGCCGCTGGTCGGGGCCGGGCGCGGACGCGCGCGACCCCCAGCCGCTCGGTCGGCTGGTCTCCCGGCTCGTCCGCGACCGCGGGTGGAACGAGAGCGTCACGGGCGCCCGCGTCTTCGCCCAGTGGGCCAAGCTGGTCGGCGAGGACGTCGCCGAACACGCCCAGCCGGTCGCGCTGAAGGACGGCGAGCTCACCGTCCGCGCCAGCTCCACCGCGTGGGCCACCCAGCTGCGGTTGCTGCAGGGAAAGCTGCTGGCCAAGATCGCGGCGGGGGTCGGCAACGGCGTCGTGAAGCGGATGCGGATCCAGGGTCCGACCGCCCCGAGCTGGCGGAAAGGGCCCCGGCACGTGCCGGGTCGCGGCCCGCGTGACACGTACGGCTGACCCGGGTTGCGCGATGCTCGGTTGAATGCCCCGAGAACGCATCCAGACGCACTGAAATACGTCAAGACTCGGCTCGAACCGATTTCGTCCGTCTGTGACGCGTTCAGGGGTGTCCTTGCCGCATGTCAGCGGACGCGGCCAAGTACACTGGGAGGGAGCGAACGTCCGCTCGGGCGAGACGAGGAGAAACAAGGCCTGTGACCGAGAACAAGAGCGAGTACAACGCGTCGTCGATCACGGTGCTCGAAGGCCTCGAAGCGGTCCGCAAGCGACCCGGCATGTACATCGGTTCCACCGGTGAACGGGGCTTGCACCACCTCGTCCAAGAGGTCGTCGACAACTCCGTCGACGAGGCGATGGCCGGGTACGCCACCAAGGTCGAGGTTACCCTCCTCGCGGACGGCGGGGTGCGCGTCGTCGACGACGGCCGCGGCATCCCGGTCGACATGCACCCCAAGGAGAACAAGCCGACCATCGAGGTCGTGCTCACCCAGCTGCACGCGGGCGGCAAGTTCGACAGCGACTCCTACGCGGTGTCCGGCGGCCTGCACGGCGTCGGCATCTCCGTGGTGAACGCGCTGTCGACGAAGCTGCTCGCCGAGGTCAAGTACGGCGGCCGCGACTGGCGCCAGCTCTACACCGACCAGGTCCCGGGCCCCCTCGAAGACCTCGGCCCGGCGACCGAGACCGGCACGACGATGACGTTCTGGGCCGACGGCGACATCTTCGAGACCACGACGTACAACTTCGAGACGATCTCGCGCCGCCTCCAGGAGATGGCGTTCCTCAACAAGGGGCTGACGCTGTCCCTGCGCGACGAGCGCGTCGCCGACGAGGAGACCGAGGAAGACGCGGAGGGCAAGGTCGCCCGCGTCAAGGAGAAGGTCTACTGCTACCCGGGCGGGCTCGAGGACTTCGTCAAGCACATCAACGGCAGCAAGGACCCGATCCACCCCAGCGTGATCTCCTTCGACGCGAAGGGCACCGGCCTCGAGGTCGAGGTCGCGATGCAGTGGAACACCGGGTTCACGCCGTCGGTCTACACCTTCGCCAACACGATCAACACGCACGAGGGCGGCACCCACGAAGAGGGCTTCCGCGCGGCGCTCACCCGCGTCGTCAACTCCTACGCGCGCGACAAGAAGCTGCTCAAGGAGAAGGACGCCAACCTGACCGGTGACGACGTGCGCGAGGGCCTCGCCGCGATCGTCTCCATCAAGCTCGGCGAGCCGCAGTTCGAGGGCCAGACGAAGACCAAGCTGGGCAACAGCGAGGCCAAGACGTTCGTGCAGCAGCAGTCGAACGAGTGGCTGGCGGACTGGTTCGAGCGGAACCCGACCGAGGCGAAGACGATCATCAACAAGTCGATCTCCTCGGCCCAGGCCCGGATGGCCGCGCGCAAGGCGCGTGACCTGGTCCGCCGCAAGGGCGCGCTCGACATCGGCGGCCTGCCCGGCAAGCTCAAGGACTGCCGCTCCACCAAGCCGGAGGAGTGCGAGCTCTACATCGTCGAGGGTGACTCGGCCGGCGGCTCGGCCAAGGAGGGCCGCGACTCGATGTACCAGGCGATCCTGCCGATCCGCGGCAAGATCATCAACGTCGAGAAGGCCCGCATCGACCGCGTCCTCAAGAACACCGAGGTCCAGTCGCTGATCACCGCGCTCGGCACCGGCATCCACGACGAGTTCGACCTCTCGAAGCTGCGCTACCACAAGATCGTGCTGATGGCCGACGCCGACGTCGACGGCCAGCACATCACCACGCTGCTGCTCACCCTGCTGTTCCGGTTCATGACCCCGCTGATCGAGCACGGCCACGTCTTCCTGTCGCGGCCGCCGCTGTACAAGATCAAGTGGCCGCGCACGGAGCCGGAGTACGCGTACTCCGACCGCGAGCGCGACGCCGTCATCCAGGCGGGTGTCGAGGCCGGCAAGAAGCTCCCGAAGGACGACGCGATCCAGCGCTACAAGGGTCTCGGCGAAATGAACGCCGAGGAGCTGTGGGAGACCACGATGGACCCGGCGAACCGGCTGCTGGGCCGGGTCACGATGGACGACGCCGCCCAGGCCGACGACCTGTTCTCGGTCCTGATGGGCGAGGACGTCGAGGCCCGCCGCTCGTTCATCACGCGCAACGCGAAGGACGTGCGCTTCTTGGACGTGTAGGCGTCCCCTGCTCTTGTCCCGCCTGGACCACCCGCACCCGAGAAGGACCCCATGACGGAAACCCTCCCGCCGGCCCCGGAGAACGACCGGATCGAACCGGTCGACATCCAGCAGGAGATGCAGCGCTCCTACATCGACTACGCGATGAGCGTCATCGTGTCGCGGGCGCTGCCGGACGTGCGTGACGGCCTCAAGCCGGTCGCGCGCCGCATCCTGTACTCGATGTTCGACTCCGGCTTCCGGCCGGACCGCGGGTACAACAAGTGTTCCCGCGTCGTCGGCGACGTCATGGGCAACTACCACCCGCACGGCGACTCGGCGATCTACGACGCGCTGGTGCGGCTCGCCCAGCCGTGGTCGCTGCGCTACCCGCTGATCGACGGCCAGGGCAACTTCGGCTCGTCGGGCAACGACCCCGCGGCCGCCATGCGGTACACGGAGTCCCGGCTCGCGCCGCTGGCCATGCAGATGCTGGCCGACATCGAAGAAGACACCGTCGACTTCTCCGACAATTACGACGGCCGCACGCAGGAGCCCGACGTCCTGCCGTCGCGGTTTCCGAACCTGCTGGTCAACGGCGGGTCCGGGATCGCGGTCGGGATGGCGACCAACATCCCGCCGCACAACCTGCGCGAGGTGTCCGAAGGCGTCGTCTGGGCGCTGGAGAACCCCGAGGCGAACGACGACGAGCTGCTGGCCGCGCTGCTGGTCCGCATCAAGGGCCCGGACTTCCCGACCAAGGCGATGATCCTCGGCACGTCCGGCATCGAGGACGCGTACCGCACCGGCCGCGGCTCGATCCGGATGCGCGCGGTCGTCGAGGTCGAGGAGGACGCGAAGGGCCGCACGATCCTGGTCGTGTCCGAGCTGCCGTACCAGGTCAACCCGGACAACCTCGTCGAGAACATCGCGAACCTGGTCCGCGACGGCAAGCTCACCGGCATCGCCGACATCGCCGACGAGTCCAACAGCCGCTCGGGCATGCGGATCGTCGTCACGATCAAGCGGGACGCGGTCGCGAAGGTCGTGCTGAACAACCTGTTCAAGCACACCCAGCTGCAGCAGAACTTCGGCGTCAACATGCTGGCTCTGGTCGACGGCGTGCCGCGCACGCTGCGGCTCGACCAGATCATCCGGCACTACGTGAAGCACCAGGTCGAGGTCATCGTCCGGCGGACCAAGTTCCGCCTGAGGAAGGCCGAAGAGCGGGCCCACATCCTGCGTGGGTACGTCAAGGCCCTCGACATGCTCGACGAGGTCATCGCCCTGATCCGGCGGTCGCCGTCGGCGGACGAGGCCCGGCCGGCCCTGATGGAGCTGCTGGACGTCGACGAGATCCAGGCGACCGCGATCCTCGACATGCAGCTGCGCCGCCTGGCCGCCCTGGAGCGCCAGCGGATCATCGACCAGCTGGCCGAGATCGAGCTCGAGATCGCCGACCTCAAGGACATCCTCGAGAAGCCGGAGCGGCAGCGCGCGCTGATCCGCGACGAGCTGATGGCGATCGTCGAGAAGTACGGCGACGACCGCCGCACGCAGATCGTCGGCTTCGGCGGCGACGTGACCGACGAAGAGCTCATCGCGGTCGAGGACGTCGTCGTCACCATCACCCGCACGGGGTACGCCAAGCGGACGAAAACGGATCTGTACCGCTCGCAGAAGCGCGGCGGCAAGGGCGTGCAGGGCGCGACGCTGAAGCAGGACGACATTGTCCAGCACTTCTTCGTCTGCTCGACGCACGACTGGATCCTGTTCTTCACGAACAAGGGCCGCGTCTACCGGACCAAGACGTACGAGCTGCCCGAGGCCAACCGCAACGCGCGCGGCCAGCACGTGGCGAACCTCATGGCGTTCCAGCCGGACGAGCAGATCGCCCAGGTCATCCAGATCAAGAACTACGAGGTCGCGCCGTACCTGGTGCTCGCCACCCAGCGCGGCCTGGTGAAGAAGACGAAGCTCACCGACTTCGACTCGAACCGCTCGGGCGGCTTGATCGCGATCAACCTGCGCGAGGGCGACGAGCTGGTCGGCGCGGTGCTGGCGGCGGCCGACGACGACCTGCTGCTGGTGTCGGCGGAGGGCCAGTCGATCCGCTTCCACGCGACCGACGAGGCCCTGCGCCCGATGGGCCGCCCGACGTCCGGCGTGATGGGCATGCGCTTCAACGACGGCGACGAGCTGCTCGGCATCAGCGTCGTCAAGGAGGGCAAGTTCCTGCTGGTCGCGACGGACGGCGGCTACTCCAAGCGCACCCCGATCGAGGACTACCCGGTCCAGGGCCGCGGCGGCAAGGGTGTGCTCACCATTCAGCACGACCGCAAACGTGGCAGGCTGGTGGGTGCGCTCATCGTCGACGCCGAGGACGAGTTGTACGCGATCACCTCGAGCGGCGGCGTGATCCGCACGCCGGCGGGCGACGTCCGCAAGGCAGGACGGCAGACGAAGGGGGTCCGGCTGATGAATCTCGGCGAAGGAACCACTCTTCTCGCCGTCGCACGCAACGCGGACGAGCCCTCGGACGTCGCCAACGGTGACACCCCCGAGGACGCACCGGCTCCGGAAGCGCCGGACGCGGCGGGTGAGGAAACGACGGCCACGCCGGAGCAGTAAGTTTGCTCTCCGACGGCGGCCCCACGGCACGGGTAAGGACTGACTCTTCGTGACACCATCCGAGAATCCCGAGGCAGCGGGTTCGAACGGAACTCCGGCGAGCCCACCCTGGCAGCGGGTCGGCAAGGACGGCGACTCCGAAGCGACGGTCGGGATTGCCACGGACGAAGCGCTGTACAAGGCCGAGCCCCCGGCCGGCGAAACCCAGCCGGTCGCGGCGGAACAACGCCAGGTGGTGAGCGGAAGCGCGGCCCCCCGCCTCTTCGGCGGCGGGGGAGACACGCCCCCAGCCGGTGAGCCATCCGCGGCGGCGGTCCCGTCGGCGTCGGGCCAGCGAGCCCGCCCGAGCGCCCTCCGCCGCCCCGGCCGCGGCCCCCGCCGCGCGTCGCTGCAGGTCAAGCGCTTCGACCCGTGGTCGGTGCTGAAGCTGTCCCTGGTCCTGGGCGTGGCGATGTTCTTCGTCTGGCTGGTGGCGGTAGGCGTCCTGTACACGGTCCTGGACGGCATGGGCGTCTGGGACAAGCTGAACGGAACGTACTCGTCCCTGGTGGGCGGCGAAGGCGCGAACGCGTCATCGGAACCCCTGATCAGCGCGGGCCGTGTGTTCGGCATCGCGGCCATCCTGGGCGCGATCAACATCGTCCTGGTGTCGGCGCTGGCCACGGTGAGCGCGTTCATCTACAACGTGTCGGCGGACCTCGCCGGAGGCCTCGAAGTCACGCTGTCGGAGCGAGAGTAACCCGGTTGCAGGGCCCCTCCGGGGGTCCTGTAAAGTTCTCCTCGTTCAAGGGCCTATAGCTCAGGCGGTTAGAGCGCTTCGCTGATAACGAAGAGGTCCCAGGTTCAAGTCCTGGTAGGCCCACGCAAGTCAAAGCCCGGTTCGCTTCGCGCGGACCGGGCTTTTGCGTGACCCGGGTGACAAACTGAGTGACATCACTCCGAGGAGGCCTCGGCCTGATCGGCAGCTGCCTGTATCTACTCCGCGTCCACGACGATGCCCGCAACGGCTGTGCCGCCCGGTGAGTCGCTGGTAAGGATGACGTCGACGAATCGAGCTTTCTCAGCGAGTCGCCGATCGATCTCAGGGAGACCACCGGCGAAGGTCGCCTGGTCGAATAGGGCCTTGCCGGTGAAGGTCGCGTTGTCGAACGAGGCCTTGCTGGTGAAGGTCGCGCCGGTGAACGAGGCGAGGTCGGTGAAGGTCGCTTCCGCGAATGAGACTGGGCCGGTGAAAGTCGCCTCGCCGAATTGAGCATTGCTGGTGAAGGTCGCGCCGTAGAACCATGCCTCGCCGGTGAAAGTCGCGTCGACGAACCACGCGTCGCCTGTGAAGGTTGCGCTGTGGAACCATGCCTTCGCCGGTGAAGGTCGCTTCCAAGAACGAGGCAGAGCCGGCGAAAGTCGCGTCGACGAACGCGGCGAGGTCGGTGAAGATCGCTTCCGAGAATACGGCGGGGCCGGTGAAGGTCGCGTCGTCGAACGAGGCGGGGCCGTTGAAGGTCGCGCCGTTGAAGCGGACGCGCCGTAGTCGACGTCCCGATAGACCGAAGTCGATGAGGTGCGCGTTGGTCAGGTCGAGGTCGATGTCGGCCCAGAACTTCCCGCGGTTCTGCGGGTCAACGTGATCCTGAAGGATGCGCTGCCCCGCGAGTCGGACCTCGCGTTCCTGGGTCCGCTCCTGTTGTTCCGGGTCGTCGGTCGCCGGTGCGGGGTTAGGCGGCGTAAAGGGCATGCGCAGGTAGGCGCAGATGACGTTGACGATGCTCTGCCGTTGCCCCGGATTGTTGTGGGCGAGCCGTTCGAGAGCGTAGAGGCCGGCCAGGCGTACCGGGGCTTCAGCCGAGCCGAGCTGGTCGGCGGCCTTGGTGTACAGCTCGGTGACGTTCTTTTCTGTCGCGTCGCTCTCGCTGTGCCACTGTCGCCGTACGGCCAGCAGGAGCGCGAAGATGCCAGTGGTGCCGGCGCCGATGCCCAGCCCGGTCTTGATCGCGTCGACCCGCGCGGCACCGGGATCCTTTGCCGAAGCGGCCTCACCCAGTAGCCAGTTGGTCGCGACCCAGGCCACGACAACCACCACGATCGCAGCAGCGACGACGACCCACCAGCTCATTCCCGATGCCCGTGTTCGCGGTGCGTGCCGCCCGCGCAGCCGCCAGCCGGCGGCGGTTGCACCTGCCCCGCTACAGCGAACAGTGCGAGCGGCACGGCGTGCGGGCGTGCCCACCGGCCCAACGCCGGCCAGTCGACCCACCCGAACAGCACCGTCATCCCGCCCAGCAGCGCAGCCCCACTGAGCAACAAAGTTCCGCGCGCTGACGCCCAGTCCAGCGCGGGTAAGCGAGGCAGCGTCAGCTTCGTCACGCACGGTCAGTCGTTGCCGAGCGACCCGGTGCTACACCGGGGCAGCCAGACCTGGGTTCCGCTCACCGCACGAGCTTCTCCTGGCTGGCCGCCCAGGACGCCAACAGCGCCAGACCATCCGCCGCCGCCGTGTCGGCGGGTGCGGTGTAGACGTTCATCAGCAAACCAGGTTCAGCGGAAAGCTCCATCGACTCGACGTCCAGCTCGAGCCGGCCCACCACCGGATGGTGCAAACGCTTGCGCCCGGACCGGTGGAGCCGAACATCCTGAGACGCCCACCGCCGCCGAAACAGTTCGCTGCGTGTCGACAGCTCGCCGACCAGGGCGATCAGCTCCTCGTCGTGCGGATTTCGGCCGGCTTCCATACGCAGCTTTCCAGCCACATCGCCCGCGATTCGGTCGTAGTCGACGAAAAACGCTCTTGCCGCTTCGGGATCCAGATAAACGAACCGTGCGGTGTTCGCCGGGCGTCGTGGGTTCGCCAGTAGCGGTGAATACAGTGCGCGGGCGAGTTGGTTCACGGCCAGTACGTCATAACGGCCGTTGCAAATCCACGCCGGTGCGTCGGTGATGGCGTCGAGCACCTGCTGGAGCGCCGGACGCACCGTCGCGGCGGGGCGTCGGCGGCTGGGCGTCCTCGACTGCCGTGCGAGGTGGAACAGGTGGTCGCGCTCGGCCTCGTCGAGTTGCAGGGCAGACGCCAACGCCTCGAGCACCCCGTCGGAGACGCCGGCGAGGCTGCCGCGCTCCATCCGCACGTAGTAGTCGACCGACACCCCCGCCAGCAGAGCTACCTCTTCGCGACGCAGACCTTTGACCCGGCGGTTGCCGCCGTAGGCGGGCAGGCCGGACCGCTCGGGCGTGATCCGCGCGCGGCGGGAGCTCAGGAATTCCTTGATCTCCGCACGCACATCGATCTTGACCACCTCTTCACCGTAACCCCCGCCCGCGGGCGGAGGGGGGTTCTGCCGGTACCTCCTAGGTGCCCGTGGCGGTCGTGGCGATGCCGCCGTCGGTCGGGATGATCGTGCCCGTGAGGTACGACCCGGCGCGGCTGGCCAGGAACACGGCGATCCCCGCCATGTCGTCGTCGCGGCCGAGCCGGCGCAATGGCGCCTTCGCCGCGATCGTGTCGCCGATGGCGTCGAGCGTGGCCGCCATCATCTGCGACGGGAACGGTCCCGGTGCCACCGCGTTCACCGTGACGTGCTGCGGGCCCAGTTCCCTGGCCAGCACCCTGGTGAGCTGGTGGAGCCCCGCTTTGCTGCTGGCGTACGAATAATTGGGCGACTCGGCGACGTGGACGGCGGCGATACTGCCGATGTTGATGACCCGCGCGGGATCATCGGCGGTGCCCGCCCGGCGAAGCGCGGGCAGCAGCGCCTGCACCAGCCAGAACGGCGCCTTGAGGTTCAGGTCCAGCACCGAGTCCCAGGCCTCGCCCGGAAACGTCTCCAGCGGCTCTCGCCACATCGCTCCCGCGTTGTTGACGAGAATGTCCAGGCGTCCCGAGCCGGCCTCGACCAGATCCGCGAGGCGCCGGCACTCGTCGTGCCTGGACAGGTCGGCGGGGATTGCCCGGACGTCGCCGAATTCGGACAGCAGCCGCTGGGCTTCCGCGCACGTTTCCGCGTCGCGCGAGCTGATGACGACGTGGGCGCCCGCCTGCAGGAGGCCGCGCGCAATCATCATTCCGATGCCCTTGGTGCCGCCCGTGACCAATGCGTGTTTCCCGCTCAGATCGAAAAGGTCCGCGTGGGTGGTGAACTGGTTGCCCGCCATTTGTTCTTCGTTCCTTCGGTCGTGGAAGTGCTGAGAGCAGGCTGGCAGGCGTCCTCGACGTCCGGGAGTTCCTGGTGACACCGGTACTGGGAGAGCCCCTTAAATCTCGATCAAGAGGTGATCCAACGCACGGGCCGCGGGGTTACCTTCGAAGGAAGGCAAAGGGGGCCTGACATGACCTGGATCATCTTGGGAATCTTCGTCGCGGTGCTGCTGGGGATCGCCGTCGTGGTCGATCTGCGGGACCGGGGGCGCAAGGGGAAGCGGATCGCCGGCGGTCTTCGGGCGGCCCGGCAGACCGACATCGTGCAGGATCCGCAGGTGGGGGACCAGGGGAACTACCTCGGGCTCTGAGGTCAGTCCCGCTCCATCGTGAGCACCGCGCCAGTGCGCTGGGCGACGTCGACCTCGATGCGGCCCTGGCTGCTGTCCGCGATCTCCACTTCCCAGCTCGGCTGGCCCTGTGCCGTGTCCTGCTCGACGCCCAGTGAGCGGCCGCCGTACTTGTCGGTGGCGATCCTGGCGGCCTGGCTCTGGTCGACGCCGTGCGCCTGCGGCGGTGGGGTGGACGAGCTGCACGCGGCGGTCGCGACGAGCAGGGCGGCGGCGCCGGCGATCAGCGGGGCACGCATGACGGGACTCCTTCCGTGGACGACTTACCCTTCCGAGGGTGTCTTCGACGGAAAGCACCGGCATCAGGGGCCGACCCTGAGATGTCCCGGATACAGGTCAGCCCTGCCGGGAAGAGAAGACCGGCAGGGCTGAGCAGTCACAGTCGGCGCGCGCCACGGTCGCCTCTCGGCGAAATGGCGCTTCACGGCTCCAGCCGGACGGAACTCCGTGAAGGCGGTGGTTGAGGCCCGGGGGACACGGTGGGCGCACCGACCAGTGGGTACAACAGGACACCCCGCCCCGGTATTTCCGCCGGGGTGTGACGTGCGTTACCTGCGCAATCGTGGTTCCACGTGGAACCACCGCCCCGACGGCGCCCGGTCCCGGTGCAGTAACATCGCGGGGTAAGGGAAGCAAGCTGAGAAGGGGGCTTCGGTGAAGAAGCTGCTGGCACTCGCGGTCATCGCGGGCGGCGTCCTGTTCGTCGTGAAGCGCAACAAGGCGGCCAAGGCGGAAGCCGACCTCTGGCGCGAGGCGACCGCGCCGGTCCCCTCCAACAACGGCACGACCCCGGCCAAGCCGGCGGGCGCGTCCCACAACTGAGTTTCCGTGCGGGCGGCGCGCCGCCCGCACCCGGGGCTGTAGCTCAATTGGTAGAGCACCGCCTTTGCAAGGCGGGGGTCAGGGGTTCGATTCCCCTCAGCTCCACAACGAAGCCGGGTCGGCAGCTGCCGACCCGGCTTTTCTCGTCACCGCAGGAAGCTGAGCACCGCGTCTCGGCCCGCGTGGCCGCGCTCGCGGTTCTGGATCGAGTGCGACTCGCCCGGCACGATCACCAGCTTGCCGTTCGGCGCGGTCGACGCTTCCTCGCGCGCCCACTCCAGCGGTGTCGACAAATCGCGATCGCCGTTCAGCAACAGCACCGGCACGTTCGGCAGGGAACCGGCCGGGTTCGAGCCGGCGCGCTCCGCCGGCCACGGCAGGCAGCTCTGGATGAATCCCTGCTGCGTCGCGACTTCCGTTGTGTACGGCCAAGTCGCCGAAGCCGGCAGCGCACGCGCGGTCAGTGACAACAGCGGCTGCCGCAGGGAAACCGGCGTCGACGAGGAGCCCCATGGGAAGCGCTGGTCCGCGCACAACGTCGCCGCGTGGAGGCCGCTGCTGAACGCCGCCGGTGGCACGTCCTCGGTCGTGTAGCCCGTGACCACCTGGTCGAGCCAGTCCCGCGAGCCGCCGCGGGCCGCGTGCAGGGCGTCGATGATGTCGCCCGCCTCTTCCGAACGGTACGTCGGGTCGTTGAACTCGTACGCGACGATCGCGTCGAAGATCTTCACCCCCTCCGCCGCAGTCCGGTGGCGGACCACCCACGCGAGGTCGTCCGCCGGGTCGAAGCCACAGGCCGGGGCCACCGAACACGCGGCGCGGAGCACCCGGGCCTCGGCGGTCAGGCCCGTCAGATACAGCGATGCCGACGCGGAAGCGTGGTGCGGCAGCACCGAATCCAGCACGACCTTGCCGACGTTGCCCGGGTGCGCGATCGCGTACCGCGCCGCCGTGAACGAGCCGTACGAGACGCCGTCGACCACCATCTTCCGCACGCCCAGCGCCTGCCGCAGCTGGTCGAAGTCCGCGACGCTCTGGTCCGTCGAATACAGCGGCGCCGTCCGGCCGAGGATCCGCGCGCACTCGGTGACCGCTTCCGGTGTCGGCGTCGCGATGTCCGAACTGCCCATCTGCGCCTGCAGCCCCGGGCAGTTCAGCGCGCCCGCGCCGGTGCCGCGCTGGTCGAGCATGACGAACCGGTAGTCCTTCGCGACTTCCGGCAGCCGCTGCGTGGCGATGCGCGTGATCGTGCCGACGCCGCCCTGGCCGGGCCCGCCGGTCAGGAACAGCAGCACGCCCTTCGGCGCGGACACGTTGTCCGAGGTCGCGATCGGCAGGTCGAGCGTGCCCGGCACGCGGCCGGTGTGGTCGAGCGGCACGGTCAGCGTCGAGCACGTGAAGCCCGGCTGGTTCGGGCACGGATGCGGGTCCGTCAGCTTCGGTCGTCCCCCAGGACGCGCGTCGGCCGCGGCCACACCCCCGAGTGCGGCAGTCAGCGCCAGGACCAGCCCGGCGGTCAGCAGTTTCGAACGCATGATCCATCATCATCACAACGGTTCGGGCGCGGGATACCCCCGAACGGCCATACTTGCCCGCATGACGACCGCGCGGCTGCGGGCCTGGTGGGCCCACCGGCAGGGACTCGACGGCACGCTCCGCGGCACGTCCGCGGCCGAGGTCCTCGAGCGGACCGGCTGGGCCCGGTCGGTCGGCGGATCCGCTCCCTACCTGGGGCTCTTCGCCCGCGCCGGGCTGCGTCGCGAGGCAGTGGACGCCGACGTCGCGCGGCTGGTCATCCACGAACTCCCGTCGGCCCGCGGCTGCACGTACGTCCTGCCCGAAGCCGATTTCGCGCTGGGCCTGGCCGTCGGCGCGGGTGCTCCCGAAGGCGAACTCGCCGCCGCGGAGAAGCACCTCGCCGTGACGCGGGAAGAGATCGGCAAGCTCTGTGACGTCGTGCTCGACGTCCTCGGTGACGAGCCGCTGGACCCGGCCAAGCTGAAGGCCGCGTCGGGGACTGCCGTCCGCAACCTCGGTGACGCCGGCAAGAAGCGCGGCGTCACCACGACCTTGCCGCTCGCGCTCGGCCTGCTCCAGGCGCAGGGCGAGATCCGGCGCGTGCCGGTCAACGGCAGGCTGGACCAGCAGCGCTACGGCTATGTCCGGTGGGTGCCCCGCACCCCACCGTCCGATGTGGACGCCGAACTCGCCCGGCGGTACTTCGCCTGGGCCGCGCCGGCGTCCCTCAAGCACTTCCGGTGGTTCTCCGGCCGGACCGCGGCCGCGGCGAAGAAAGCCGTCGAATCTTTGGAGCTGCAGCCCGTCGAGGGCACGGATCTGCTGCTGCCGAAAGACCTCGCGGCGGAATTCGAGGCGTTCACCGTGCCGGACAAGCCTTCTTACGCGCTCGTCGCCGGGATCGACGGCGTCCACCTGCTGCACCGCGACCTCCCGCGCCTGCTCGACCCGGCCGACGCGGAACGTCCCGTGCCCGGCGGAAAAGGCACGCTCGGCGGCGAAGCGGATCCGCCGTGCCACCTGATCGTCGACCGCGGCCGGCTCGCCGGCCTGTGGGAGTTCGACGTCGGCACCGGGAAGATCGTCCACCGGTTCTTCGGCCGGGAAGACGATGCCCTGCGTGAAGCCGTTGCGGCGACCGAGGAGTTCGTCCGCGAAGACCTCGGCGACGCCCGCAGCTTCAGCCTCGACTCACCGAAGTCACGAGCGCCGCGGCTGGCCGCGCTCAGGGCTTGACGCAGGAGATCTTCGCCCGCACCGGACCCGTCGGAGTCGCTTCGCCCGCCGTGTTCGGCGCGTTGTCCCGGCGGTTGCCGTCGGAGCTCGTCACGCACAGGCGGCCGTCCGGCAGCAGCACCGGGCTGGTCGGGAACTCCAGTGGCCCGTCGTTGCGCAGCTTCGACGTCGCGTCCGCCGGGTTGCGGAAGTATTCGACGACGCGGCCGTCGCGCCGGGCCAGGACGATCGCGTTGCGCTCGTTCGCCGCCGTCCAGACCGTGCCCGCGCGGTCGATCACGATCCCGTCCGCGCCTTCGAGGTACGGGTGCTGCACCTCGAGGTCGTCGAGGCACAGGGTGTTCGCCGGGAACGCGGCGTCGCAGCCGGTCGCCGCGCGTGGGCGGCCGGCGCGGTCCATCGGCACGCGCCACAGCGCGCCTCGCGCGGTGTCCGCGACCAGCAACGTCCCGTCCGCGGTGAACGCCAGGCCGTTCGCCACGATGTGCTGCGAACCGGCGGTGTCCGCCGCGGTCCGGCCGTTCGGCGTGATCGTCACCGTGCCGGGCGGCAGGCCACGCACATCGCGCCCGAGCCCGCCGGGAACGACGTCGCTGACCAGTGGCTGCACGCGGAACTGTTCGACCGCGACGCCGTCCGCGCCCGCTCGCCACACCCGGCCCTGGCCGGTGCCGCCGTCGGAGATCCACAGCGCGCCCGACCGGTCGAACGCGAGGCCGTTCGCGCCGGGAACGCCGCCGGCGAACACCGTCGCGGCCGGCGGGTTCGCCGTGTCCGGCACGAACGACACCACGGTCTCGCCGTTCGCGACGTACAGCCGGCCCCTGCGGTCGAACGTCAGCCCGGCCGGGCTGCACGGCGCCGGGATCGTCCCGACGACCGCGGCCGGACCGCCGGCCGCGGCGACGCGGTAGACCGGGCACGGGTCGGCGCCCCGTGCCGGGGAGTAGAGGTTGCCGCGGCCGTCGGTGGTCAGGCCTTCCAGGCCGAGCGGCGCGGCGAACACCGTCTCGAACACGGCGGGGTGCCGTGGCGTGGACACTTCACCGGCGGAAGCGCCGGAAAGGAGCCCGGCGGACAGGGCGGCGGTGGCGGTGAGGACGACGATCCGGCGCATCAGGGCCTCCGTTTTGTCGGATTTCCTGCCTACGCCGCCGCGCCCGGGCCGTCAAGGCCAGAGGCGCTCGGTGACCCAGCCACGCTCGGTCTTCCGGTAGCGCAGCCGCACGTGCCGCCGGTCGTGACTGGCCTGCCAGAACTCGACCTCGTCCGGGTCCACCAGGTACCGCGTCCACGTTTCCGGGGCCACGCCGGGGTTTTCCCCGACCCAGCGCTCGGCTTCCGCGGCCGCCGCGTCGAGTTCAGCCGGATCGTGCAGCACCTGCGACTGGTGCCCGATGAACGCCTCGACGCGCGAGGCGGGCGGCCGGGCCAGGAAGTCCTCGGCGGACACCTCGGGCGCGGCAGGGGACACCGGCCCGCGCAGCCGGACCTGACGACCACGTCCGGGCCAGAAGAACGTCAGCGCGGCACGCGGATCCTTGCGCAGCTGCAGGCCTTTCGGGCTCTCCGAGCTGGTGGCGACCGCCCAGCCGCCGGGGCCGACGTCCTTGAGGATCACCACGCGCGCGTCGGGCGCGCCGTCGGCGTCCACTGTGGACAGTGTGACGGCGTGCGGCGCCAGCACGTGCTCGCCGGCCTCGGTCAGCCACTCCAGGAACAGCTCCCGCGGGTCCGCCGGCGCCGTTTCCGGCGTGAACACGGGAAGTTCTTCGGGGAACGACGGCCAGCCGCGCAACGCCACCATGTCAGTAACCGTACGGCCCCTGCTGCGGCGGATGACCCGGCGGTGGGTAGACCGGCGGCTGCGGCCCGGCCGGTCCGGCGTACGGCGGTGGCGGCACCGGCGGCGCGGCCATCGGCGGCTGGGGTTGCGGCTGCCAGCCCGGCGGCGGCTGCGGGGGCGGTGGCTGCTGCGGCGGCTGCTGGGCCTGCTGCCACTGCACCTGCTCCCACGCCTCGGCGGGCGGCGGGAAGCAGAACGTCAGCTTGGCGCGGATCGCGCCGTGCATCGCGGCGCCCCACATCTTCCCGCCGGTGAACGCGTACGCCTGCCCGGCGGTGAGATCGACCGCGACCATCCGCGTCTCGCCGCCGAACTGGTTGCTCGTCTTCGCCGACGCGGCCTGCGCGGCGTCCGGGTACACCGTCGGGGAGACCAGCCCGGCGATCACGACCGACCCCGCGGTCCAGCCCATGGTGCCGACCATGTTCGCGCGGGCGTGCTGCGTGGCGCGGCCGGTGAAGTCGTACAACGCGGCGGCGCTGACCTCGGGCACGGGCGCGGCGACCACGCAGTAGTTCATCGTCGTCAGCATCACCGACTCGGTGAACAGGCCGACGACGGCCGTCGCGGGCCCGATCTGCACGGAGTTCAGCCGGCCGCCGGAACGCTGGACACGCTCGGCCACCACGCCGAGGTACTGCTCGGGGGTGAGCACGCCGGGACCTCCCTCAGACCGTGAGGGGCCATCGTCGCACGCCCGGCCGTCACGGCGAGTTCAGCCAGCGGTTTTCACACATGCTTCATGGTTGACTGTGCGCGCTATGCGACGACTCGTACTTCTCGCGCCCGCCGTGGTGCTGCTGGCCGGCTGCGGCCCCACCATCGTGACCGGCACCGCGACCACCAGCCCGCCGTCCGCGTCGACCGGCACGGCCGCGGGCGCCGAGCTGCCCCCGGACCCGCAACCGGGAGCGACGAAGGACTGCCCCTACCTCGACAGCGAGTTCGTGGCCGACTCGAACGGCCAGCACGTCTCGAAGGTGCGCGTGTCGGCCGACCAGCCGCTCCCGTCGTGCTTCTTCTACCGCCCCGACGGCAAGATCCAGCTCACCGTGCGGGTTTACGTCGGGGACGCGAAGACGGCGACGGCGCTGGTCAACAAGGCGGCGCCGGTCGACACGTCCAACCCGGCGAGCGATCCGACGGGCTGGAAGGGCGGCTACCAGTCGGCCGACGACGGCGCCGTTTACGCTGTCTCGAAAGGGGCGTCGGCGGTCATCGCGACCACCAACCAGAAGCAGAGCGTGAAAGCACGCACAGTGGTCAAGAAGGCTATCGCTGCCCTGAAGCTCTAGGTAGCGGGCTCCACACGGGTGAGTGATGTTGATCTTGTATTACCCTGTGCGTCACGCGCAGGCTTCGTGGACTCGCGCACCGCAGCCACCGGGGCATCCCCACCCCGGGGCGGGGCACCAACTCTGCAACGACAAAGGACAAGATTCGTGGCTGACACCCTCAAGGACATCCTGCTCGACTCCAGCCGTCGCCCGGCTGTCGTGACCGACTTCGAAGGCCTCGTCGACGCTGAGGTCTCGGACAAGGGCGGCGTCTCCGGTGCCGTCGTGAAGACCGGCTTCGCCGCGGTCAAGAAGATCAAGCCGGGCATCATCCCCTCGGCCGTCGACACCCTGCTGCCCGACTTCGTCGTGGCGCTCGAGCCGTTCTACGGCGACTACAAGGCCAAGGGTGGCAACGACTTCGGCGCCTACCTGACCAGCCGCTCGGACGAGGCTTCCGACGCGCTGCTGAGCGTCACCGACTCGCGCGCGGAGAAGAGCAGCCGCGACAGCATCAAGAAGGTCTACGGCAAGCTGCGCCCGAACGGCAAGAAGAACGTCGAGGAGGCGCTGCCCCGCCTCGGCGCGCTGGTCGACAAGCACGCCGCCAACGCCTGATCGCAGACAGCACTGAAGAGGCCCCTCGGGTGCACGCCCGAGGGGCCTCTTCGTGTGCGGCTCAGTTCTTCTTCTCGGCGGGCGCCGGCGACGGGGCCTTGCCGTTCGCCTGCGGGCTCGGCTTCGCCGCTTCGGCGGGCTTCGGCGCGGGCGGGGTGGCCTTCGGCGGCGCGGGCGCGACCGGCGGCTCCTGCTTCGACCGGAGCGCGTAGGCGGCACCGGCGCCGACCACGAGCAGGCCGACCAGCCACGGCCACTTGCGACGGCTGCGCGTGCCCTTGGCCGCGGCCTTCGCGTCGACGACTGCGGCGTAGAAGTCCTTCTTCGCCGCCTTGAAGTCCTTCTTGCCGCGGCGCTTCGACTCGCCGGCCGCCTTCGCGGCCTTGATGGCGGCCTTCTTCGCCTTGCGGCCCGGCTTGCGCAGCTCGGAGAGCCGGGCGAGGGCCTCCTTGCGGGCAGCCTTCGAGCTCTTCTTGAGCTCCTTGCGGGTCAGCTCCGTCTTCTTCGCGAGCTGCTTCTGCACGCGGCGGCCGGACTTGGCTCCTTCGGAGACCAGCTTGTCGGCGGCGTCGACGGCCTGGGCGGTCGCCCGGGACATGGCCTTCACCTCATCAATCGTTTTGACACTGCTCTGTTGCCCGTAACCTATCGTGCCCTTTTTCGGGCCGCTTCGCTCCGTCTTCCTGCGTGAGTACCCGGTTACTCACCCCGCAAAGCCCCCGGACCCCCCGAAAGCTTGAACGAGTGGCACGATGACGCGTGTGAAAGCGACGCTGCACACCAACCAGGGTGACATCCACCTGAACCTGTTCCCCGACCACGCGCCGAAGACGGTCGCGAACTTCGTCGGGCTCGCGGAGGGCACCAAGGAGTACACCCAGCCGAACGCGGCGGGCACGAACTCCGGTCCCTTCTACGACGGTTCGATCTTCCACCGGGTCATCGACGGCTTCATGCTGCAGGGCGGCGACCCGACCGGCACCGGCCGCGGCGGCCCCGGCTACAAGTTCGGCGACGAGTTCCACCCGGAGCTGCAGTTCAGCAAGCCGTACCTGCTGGCCATGGCCAACGCGGGGCCCGGCACGAACGGCTCGCAGTTCTTCATCACGGTCGCCCCGACCACCCACCTCAACTTCCGGCACACGATCTTCGGCGAGGTGGCCGACCAGGAGTCGCGCGCCGTCGTCGACGCGATCGGCCGCACCTCGACCGGTCCGGCGGACCGCCCGCTGAACGACATCGTGATCGAAAAGGTCACCGTCGAGCACTGAGCGCACTGAAGCTCGGCACGCGAGGTTTCGGTAGGTTGGTCTCATCGTGAGCCAACCGCCGAACCCCGCCGCCGAACCACAAGCCGCGCTCCCCGGGTGCTGGTGGCACCCGAACCGCCCGACCGGGCTGAGCTGTTCCCGGTGCGGGCGTCCGGCGTGCCCTGATTGCCTGCGTGAGGCCCCCGTCGGCTTCCAGTGCACCGACTGCGTGCACGCCGGCGGTCAGCAGCAGCGCCGGCAGCACCGCGGCTACCAGGAGGCCGGCTTCGGCCAGCGCACGATCACCGGCGCGCGGCTGTCGAACTCGTTCCTCGCCACGCAGGCGATCCTCGCGATCAACGTCGTGGTCTTCCTCGGCACCGTGCTGCAGGCCCGGAGCCTCAACGACAACCAGCAGTCGAGCCTCTTCCAGCTCGGCGTGCTCTGGGGCCAGGCGACGTTCGGCGCCGACGAGTGGTGGCGCCTGTTCACCTCGGGCTTCCTGCACTACGGGCCCATCCACATCGCGGTCAACATGTTCTCGCTGTGGATGATGGGCCGCGCCCTCGAGCCGGTCTTCGGGAAGACCCGCTACCTCGCGCTCTACTTCGTCTCGATGCTCGGCGCGTCGACGGCCGTCCTGCTGTTCGACAACCTCGACGGCGGCACGGCGGGCGCGTCCGGCGCGCTGTTCGGCCTGATGGGCGCCTACGCGGTGATCGTGCTCAAGCTGCGCCTCAACCCGACCGGGCTGATCATCACGCTCGCCCTGAACGCCTTCATCACCTTCGGCGTCGCGAACATCTCGATCCTCGGCCACGTCGGCGGCCTGGTCACCGGCGCGCTGGTCACCGTGGCGATCCTGTACGCGCCGCAGGCCCGGCAGGCGACCTACCAGGTGGCCGGCATCGCCATCCTCGTCGCCGCGATGATCGGGCTGCTGATCTACAAGGACACCGAGGTCGCGACCCAGACGTGCCAGTTCGTCCAGTACCGCGGCCAGGAGCTCTACAGCTGCCGCTAGCCGCGCGCCCGCAGCGTGCTCAGCACGTCCAGGACGTCCCGCGGGTCTTCGCCGAGGTCGAGCCAGCCGAAGACGTACAGCTCGTCCTCGTGCTCGACCTCCAGCGTGACGCCGTCGCGGCCCAACCGGCGGGTGGTGCGCAGCCGCGTGCGCGTCCGGCCCCACGGCAGCCGGTGCGTGCCGCTCAGCGTCCGGGTCACCAGGCCCTCGGCGTCGGCGGCCAGCCGCGGCCGCACGAGCGTGGCGTGGCCGGCGAACGCGCCGACGGCCACCGCCGCGAGCGCGAACAGGACGAGGCCGCCGCGGTCCCCGGTCAGCGCGTCGGTCACCACGCCGGCCAGCAGCAGCGCGGTGACCGCCCAAGCCGATAGCACAAGGGCCCGACGTGGTGCCCAGGAGGTGGGGTAGTTATCCACAGGGGTTATCCACACTGGGGATGAGTCACACCGGTGTAATTCGGCGTCAAGCCGCCATTTGGAGTAATTATCAACGCCAGCGCATAGTCATCAGCAGACCCGCGATCATCAGCGCGAACCCGCCGGCGAAGTTCCAGTTGCCCAGGTCGGCCATCCAGGAGATCTTGTCCCCGGCGATGTAGTTCACCAGGAGCCACACCAGGCCCAGGAGCATCAACCCGAACATCGGGATCTTCCAGGCCAGGCCACTGGGGCCGGCGGCCCGCACCTTCACCGGCGTACGCCGGTCGGCAGGCGGGGTGTAAGCGGTCTTCTTGCGGACCTTGGACTTGGGCATCGTGTGTTCCTCGCGGTGCTCTTCGGGCTCGTCTGGTGGCGATGTCCCGCTGAGGGTGCGCAACCAGCGCCACGTGCACACGTTAACGTAAACGACGGTAGGAAAGCAGCGGCCAGGAGTGGTCGGATTTCCCGTACCGTGACGTCGGGGTCACCAAGTGTTCGACGCGGCTTGAGAGGAGCTTGCGTGGCTACACGCGAAGGGCCGGAAGACGACCGGCGCAGACACCCCGGTCAGCGGCCCGTGCCCCAGCGCCGCCAGCCGCCAACGCCGCCCGGCGGCCAGGTGCCGCCGCGCCCCGGTCAGCGTGGTGCGCAGCAGCCGCCGCGTGATCCGCAGGGCCGGCCGCCCCGCCGTCCGCAGGGCCCGCCCCGGCGCTACACCAGCCCGCCCCCGCCGCCCGGCGCGAACGAAGAGACCGTCATCTTCGCCCCGGTCGGGAAGGGTGGCACCGCGACCGCCGAGAAGCCCGCCCCGGCCCCGCTGGGCAGGGGCGGTGTCGCGATCCGGACGGCCGGCGAAGTCCTCATCACGCTCGGCCTGGTCGTGCTGCTGTTCATGGTCTACGAGCTGTACGTGACCGACCTGTTCTCCGCGGGCAAGCAGTCCGAGGCGAGCGACCAGCTCGACGGCGAGTGGGCGCACGACCGCACGCTGCACCCCGAGCTGGTCGACGGCAAGGCGTTCGCCCGGATCCACATCCCGACGTTCGGCGTCGACTACAACTTCACGATCCAGGAGGGCACCGACGACAAGGCCCTCGAAGTCGGCCCCGGCCACTACAAGGGCACGTCGCTGCCCGGTGAGCCCGGCAACTTCGCCGTCGCCGGCCACCGCGTCGGCAAGGGCGCCCCGTTCAACGACCTGGACAACCTCTCCTCCTGTGACCAGATCGTGATCGAAACCTCGACCGACTTCTACATCTACAAGGTCCTGCCCTACGACGACGAGATCGACGACTGGGCCGGCGCAAAGGGCGCGGACCCGAAGTGCAAGGGCGTCTCGACGCTGCGCGACGCCAACGCCGAGGGCGGCGGCGCCTACAGCGAGACCTTCGGCCGCAAGGTCGTGCTGCCCAGCGAGGGCACCGCGGTGAACCCGGTCCCGTACAAGGACGCCGAAGCGCTGCCGAAGGCCCAGCAGGCCGCGCTGCTCACGCTCACCACCTGCCACCCGCAGTTCTCCGCCAAGGAACGGCTCATCATCACCTCGGTGCTGACCCAGCAGGTGCCGAAGAACCAGGTCAAGGACTACGGCGACCTGCTCTCGAAGATCGGGGAAGCCTGATGTACGCCTGGCTCTGGCGGAAGTTCCCGGGCCCGTTCGCGGTGAAGCTGACGATCGCGGTGGTCCTCGCGCTCGGCGTCGTCGCGCTGCTGATGTTCGTGGTGTTCCCGTGGCTGGAGCCCCGGCTGTGGTTCAACGAGGTCGCGGTCAACTGAAGACGCGGAACAAGCACCGCCGGGAACCACCGCCGGAAGACCCGTGGAACGAGATCGGGCCCCGGCTGTGGGTGGGCGGGCACGTCCGGATCGGCCCCGAGGGCGAGGAGCCCGTGGTGCTCCGGCGTGAGTTCGACCTCGTGCTCAGCCTGTACCAGCGCGAAGGCCACGGCCCGCCGCCCGACATCGAACACCACTTCGCCGAGATGCCGGACGGGCCGCTGACCGCGGCCCAGATCGCCGACGTCGAGCGGTTCGCCGTGCTCGCGGCCGAGGCCGTCCGCGCCGGCCGCCTGACCCTCGTGCGCTGCCACACCGGGCTCAACCGGTCCGCTCTGGTCGGTGCGCAGGCACTCGTCGAACTCGGGCTCGGCGTGCCCGCGGCCATCGACCGCATCCGGCAGCGGCGCTCACCACGGGCGTTGCACAACCGCCTGTTCGTCCAGTATCTGGAGACCGGGCTGCCCGCCGCGCGGCTCCTGGCCGGGCTGGACGCTTGAGGTTCGGCGTCTTCCTGGTCAGCGGCCGCTTCCCGGGCCAGTCGGACGGCGACGTCCTGCGCCGATCGGTCCGGGCCGCCGAGCTGGCCGAAGCAGCCGGCTTCGACGACGTCTGGTTCGCCGAGCACCACTTCCTGCCCTACGGCGTCTGCCCGTCGGCGATCACGCTCGCCGCGCACGTGCTCGGCCGGACGTCGCGGATCGGGGTCGGGACCGCGGTGAGCGTCCTGTCCACGACGCATCCCGTGGCGCTGGCCGAGCAGTGGGCGCTGCTCGACGCCGTTTCCGGCGGCCGGCTGCGGCTCGGCGTCGGGCGGGGTGGGCCGTGGCAGGACCTCGAGGTGTTCGGCACCGGGCTGGACCGCTACGAGACCGGGTTCGAAGAAACCCTCGACGTCTTCCTGAGGGCGGCCACCGGCCGGGTCGGAGCCGAGGGAAGGCACTTCGCCTTCCGGGAGGTGCCGCTGGTGCCGGCCCCGGAACGGCGGCCGGACGTCGTCGTCGCGTGTGGTGGGCCGAAGTCCGACGCGGTGCGCCAAGCGGCCGCGCGAAACCTGCCACTGCTGCTCGGCCTGCACGCCGGCGACGAGGAGAAGGCCGCCACCGTCGCGGCCTACGGGAAGCCCGCGAACCACGTCTCGACCGTGCTCTGCCAGGTCGGCGACGTCGACGTCGTCCGCGAAGCACTGCCGGGCTGGCTGAAGGACGGGCTCGGCGCGCACGTCACGGTCGACGGGCGACCCGGGCCGGCGCGGGACCCGGGGGAGTACACCGAACAGCTCTGCGCGATCCACCCGGTCGGCACCGCGGCCCACTGCGTCCGGACCCTGGGAACGAGCCTCCGGCGCACCGGCGTCGGCCACGTGCTGATGCTCGTGGAGGCGTCCGGTACGCCGGAGGGGACGTACGAGAACATCGCGCGGATCGGCGCCGAGGTGCTGCCCGCGCTGCGGGCTAGCAGTCCCGCAGCTCCGGGCTCTGGTTGAGCAGCTGGCCGCGCGGCGAAACGAACGCGCGGTAGCGGTCGCCGTCGAGCTCGGAGTTCTTGAACACGGCGACCCGGTGGCAGTTCTGGAAGGCCAGCTTGACGCCGAAGTGGCGCTCGAGGCCGCCGCGGATCGCGTCCGAGGCCAGGGCCCGCAGCAACTGGCCGCGGGCGGCCTCGCTCGGGGGCGGCGTCTCGTTGTCGGCGAAGCCGTCGGCCGCGCCCTCGGCGTCGGCGATGACGCCGGTGATGACCTCCCAGGCGTAGGGCAGGGATTCCTTGACGCAGGTGACGAACTCGGCGTCGGTGACCTCGCCGCGCTCGGCCTTCTCCAGCAGCGCGGGTGACACGTCCAGGGACATCGAACCTCCAGTTTGAGCAGGGCCACCCTCTTGGCTACCGGCCGGGTGTCCGGGCCACAAGAGAAAACGATGATCATCACCAATATGGCGGATCACTCCCAGCGGAAGAGCTTCGCCGCCAGCGCCGTCCCGATCACCGCGAAGCCCGCGAGCACGAGCAGCTGCAGCGGCTGCACGCCCGAGCCGGTCCAGGTGTCCTGCAGCGGCTGGGTGCCCGGCGGCAGGTAGTCGCCGATTCGCTGCAGGACCGCAGGCATCAGCGGCCGCGGCAGGTACACGCCGCCGAAGAACATCGTCGGGACGAACGCGACCAGTGCGAACGCGCCGGCCGACTTCGCCGTCCGGGCGACCGACGCCGCCAGCAGGCCGAACGAGAACATCGAGACCGTGCCGAGCAGCAGCGTCAGCAGGAACAGCAGCGGGTGCTTCGGCATCGGGACGTCGTAGACCGCGTTGGCCACGCCCAGCGTCACGCCGATGCCCGCCAGCGCGACGACGACGTGGATCAGCAGCTGCGCGCCCAGCAGGTTCGCCGGGTGCACCGGGGTCGTGGCCAGCCGGCGCAGGACGCCCTGCTCGCGGTAGGTCGCGACGGCCGCCGGGATCGACTGCAGCGCCAGCATCGCGAGGCTGACGACGATCACCGACGGCACCCAGGCGTCGATGAACCGGGCGCCGCCGGTCTTGTCACTGGGCTCGGTCATGCCGGGGATGGCCCCGACCGCCAGCAGCACCGCGGCCGGCATCAGCAGGCCCGCGATGGCCATGATCGGCGTGCGGAGGAAGAGCTTGGCTTCGGTGGTGGTGATCTTGGCGAAGGTGTTCACAGCGTGCTCCTCGTGAGCGAGACGAACGCGTCGTCCAGAGTGGCGGCGTCGACGGACTGGCGGAGCTCGGCGGGGGTGCCGGTGGCGACCACGCGCCCGGCGTCGAAGATCGCGACGCGGTCGCACAGCCGCTCGGCCTCGTCCATGAAGTGGGTGACCAGCAGGACCGTGACGCCGGTGGCGCGCACGCCCTCGACCAGCTGCCACGTTTCGCGGCGGGCGTGCGGGTCGAGCCCGGTGGTCAGCTCGTCGAGGATGGCCAGCTCGGGGTTGCCGACCAGCGCCAGCGCGATCGACACGCGCTGCTTCTGGCCGCCGGAGAGCTTCCCGAAGTAGCTGCGGGCGTGGTCGCGGAGGTCGAGCCGGTCGAGCAGGCCGTCGACGTCGGCGGGCTCGGGGTAGCAGGAGGCGAACAGCTCCAGCGCCTCCCGCACCCGCAGCTTCGCCGGCAGCCGGCTCTCCTGCAGCTGGACGCCGACGCGGCGGGTCAGCGCGACCCGGTCGGTGGCCGGGTCGAGGCCGAGCACGGAGATCGTGCCGCCGTCGGCGCGGCGCAGGCCCTGGAGACATTCGACGGTGGTGGTCTTCCCCGCGCCGTTCGTGCCGAGGATGCCGAAGACTTCGCCGCGCTCGACGGTGAACGAAACGCCGTCGACCGCGACCCGGCTGCCGTAGCTCTTGCGGAGATCGGTGACTTCGATGAGTGGCATGGCTACGAAACTACGAAGGTTCGCGGCCGCGCAGAATGACGCTGAATCCCCAGCTCAAGTAGGGTTTTGCTGACACGGGGGTGGGGCTGGGCCCACCCCGTTCGGGGAGTTTCGGCCAGTGCGCGGACGTGGTCGGTGCGGCGATGATCCCGGGGGAAGGAGGTGCGGTGATGACGTACCTGCGAGCGCTCGGGCGGGCGGGCGCGCTGGCCGCGTTCGCCTTGCTCAGCTGGGTGGACGTGCTGGTCGAGCTGATCGCGTTCGCGCTGCTGTGCGTCGGGCTGGTCTTCTTCCTCGGCCCCGCGGTCGAGTGGGCGCGTGGCCGCTCGACGGTCGCGCGGACGCTGGCCGCGCGTTGGTGCGGGGTCGAGATCGAGCCGCCCTACCAGCCCGAACCGCCGGAGCCGGTGCGCGAGCGCGACGGCTGGTACCGCGACGGCAACCAGCTCTACAAGCGCGCGTTCTGGATCCGCTGGCAGCACCGGCTCACGTGGGCGCTGGAGGACCCGGCGGCGGGGCGTGAGTTCACCTGGCAGCTGGTGAACCCGCTGGTCACGCTGCTGTTGCCGGTGGCCGTCCTGCTCGGCGGTCCCGCCGTGCTGCCCGGTTACGGCCACTGGACGCGCTGGTGGCTCGGCCCCCGGCCGCCCGCCGAGCCGCGCCGGAACTGGTTGCACCGGCACGTCGAATCGCTTGGTCACCAGGTCGGGTTGCTGGCGGTTTCCGTGGTGCAGCTGGTCTTCGCGATCGTCCAGCTGGTCGTGATGGTCTTCCTCATGCCGGTGGCCACCCCGGTCGTGCTGGCGAACCGGAAGATCACGGACACGCTGCGCCGGGAGATCGGGAACTGGACGGGCGTGTCGATCACGCGACCGTACCTGCCGCCGCCGGGGTTGCCCGTGCCTCGCCCCGACGGGCTCTACCAGGCTGGTAACCAGCTGTACGAGGAGCCGTTCTGGCCGCTCCAGCACGCCCGCACGCGGTGGGTCTACCGGGACCGCGCCACCTGGCGCGACCTCGCCGGCGCCGTGCTCTTCCCACTGGTTTCGGTGGTCCTCGTCCTGCCGACGGTCGCGCTGGTCAGCCGGGGAGTGGTCGGCCTCGCCGCACTTTGGGTGTGGCGGCCGTTCGTCTCGTCGCCGATCGACTGGTTCCCGCTGCCGGCGGTGTCGACGCACCTCGGCGCGCTCGCGCAGACCCCCGCCATGCTGGCGATGGTCGTCGCGGGCCTGCTGCCGACGACCTGGCTGGCCCGGCACCAAGCGCGCTTCGCGCGGGTCTGGCTGGGCCCGACGGAGGCGACCCGGCTCGCCGCCCGCGTCGAACGGCTGAAGCAGACCCGCACCGACGTCACGGTCACCCAAGCGGCGGAGCTGCGGCGGATCGAACGCGACCTGCACGACGGGATCCAGTCGCGGCTGGTCGCGATAGGGCTGAAGCTCGGCGCGGTCGAGGCGCTGGTGGACACCGACCCGGCCGCGGCGAAACGGCTCGCGGCCGAGCTGCGGACGGCGTCGTCGGAGGCGTTGACCGAGCTGCGGGTGCTGATCCGCGGCATCCACCCGCCGGTGTTGTCCGAACGCGGGCTGCTGGACGCCGTGCGAGCGATGGCGCTGGACAGCCCGCTGAAGGCGGAGGTCACCGGCTCGCTGCCGGGCCGCGTCGAGGAGCCGGTGGAGGCGTGCGCGTACTTCGCGGTGTCGGAGCTGCTGGGCAACGCGGCGAAGCACGGCTCGAAGCGCGCGTCGATCGAGGTGGGCTTCGAGGACCACCTGCTGACGATCGTGGTGACCGACGACGGTCCCGGCGGCGCCGTTCCGGCGCGGGGTTCGGGGCTGCGCGGAATCGAGCGCCGGCTCGGTGGCTTCGACGGTAGGTTGACCCTGACCAGCCCGATCGGCGGGCCGACCAGGGCGATGGTGGAGATCCCGTGTCAGCTCGACCCAGAACCGTCGTCGCCGAGGACCAGTACCTCCTCCGAGACGGCCTGACGCACCTCCTGGCGGCGCACGGTTTCGACGTCGTCGCGGCGGTCGGCAGCGGCCCGGAACTGGCGGCAGCACTGCGCGAACACCGGCCCGAAGTGTCCATTGTGGACGTCCGGATGCCGCCGACGAACACCGACGAAGGGCTGCAGGTTTCGCTGGCCGCCCGCCGCGAAATCCCCGGACTGCCGATTCTCGTGCTGTCGCAGCACGTCGAGCAGCTCTACGCCCGCGAACTGCTCGCCGACGGCACCGGCGCGATCGGGCTACCTGCTGAAGGACCGCGTCTTCAACGCCGACCAGTTCATCGACGCGGTCCGCCGGGTCGCGGCCGGCGGCACCGTGATGGACCCCGAAGTGATCGCGAAACTCCTGTCCGGCAACGCATCCGACCCGCTCGCCGCGCTGACCCCGCGCGAACGCGAGGTCCTCGGCCTGATGGCGGAAGGCTGCTCGAACGCGGCGATCGCGGCCCGGCTGCACTTCAGCGAAGGCGCGGTCGGCAAGCACACGGCGAACATCTTCGCCAAGCTCGGCATCTCGGCTTCGGATGACACGAACCGCCGGGTGCTCGCCGTCCTCGCGTACCTGGGTTCCTAGTCGCGCGAGACGCGCGTCATCTCTTCGCGCTCCACGACCTTGATGCGCTCACGGCCCGCCGCGAGCCCGAGCGCCTTCTCGTGCGAGTCGAGCTTGCCCCAGCCTTCCCAGGTGGTGAACGGGATTCCGCGGGCGGCCAGGAAGTCGAGGATCGCGTCGGGCGAGTCGTACTTCGGGGCCTGCAGGGTGTCCGCGTCCGCCAGCACGCTCGCGATGGTCTCCGCCGCGTCGCCCTTGGTGTGGCCGATCAGGCCGATCGGGCCACGCTTGATCCAGCCCGTCACGTACACGCCCGGCAGCTGGTTCTCGTCGAGGTCCAGCACCCGGCCCGCCTGGTTCGGCACCACGCCGTTGACGTGGTCGAACGGGATTTCCGGCAGGTGCGACGAGAGGTAGCCGACCGCGCGGTACACGGCCTGGACGTCCCAGTCGTGGAACTCGCCCGTGCCGCGGACGTTGCCGTCGCCGGTCAGCTCGGTGCGTTCGGTCCGCAGGCCGGTCACCCGGCCGTCCTCGCCGGTGATCTCGGTGGGCGAGTGGAAGAAGTGCAGGTGCAGCCGCTTCGGGCGCGAGCCGGGCTCGCGGATCGCCCACTCCTGCAACGTCTTCACGACCATGTCGATCTGCTTCGACGCGCGCAACGCCGCGATGCTGCCGTCGTCGAACTCGATGTCCTCCGGCGACACGATGACCTCGACGTTCGGCGAGTGGTCCAGCTCCCGCAGCTCCAGCGGCGTGAACTTCGCCTGCGCCGGCCCACGCCGGCCGAAGACGTGCACGTCGGTGATCGGGCTGGCCTTCAGCCCCTGGTAGACGTTGTCCGGGATGTCGGTGGTCAGCAGCTCGTCGGCCGTCTTCGCGAGGATGCGCGCGACGTCCAGGGCGACGTTCCCGACGCCGAGGACGGCGACCGAGGTCGCGGTCAGCGGCCAGCTGCGCGGCACGTCCGGGTGGCCGTCGTACCAGGACACGAAGTCCGCGGCGCCGTGGCTGCCGTCGAGGTCGACGCCCGGGATGTCGAGCGCGCGGTCGGCGGACGCGCCGGTCGAGAAGATCACCGCGTCGTAGAACTCACGCAGCTCGTCGAGCTTGATGTCGGTGCCGTAGTCGATGTTGCCCAGCAACCGGATGTTCGGCTTGTCGAGCACCTTGTGCAGGGCGGTCACGATGCCCTTGATGCGCGGGTGGTCGGGCGCGACGCCGTAGCGGATCAACCCGAAGGGCGCCGGCATGCGCTCGAAGAGGTCGATCGTCACGTCGGCGTCGGACTTGTCCAGGATGTCGGCGGCGTAGATACCCGCGGGGCCAGCGCCCACGACGGCTACGCGAAGAGATCGAGTCACACCCTCCACGGTAAGTTAGGGTCACCTAACAAAAAATGTGATTTGCGGTACGGTCCACCAAGTGGGAGCCGGTAGGCTCGGCGTCATGCGTGTTCTCGTCGTCGACAACTACGACAGCTTCGTCTACAACCTGGTCCAGTACCTGGCCCAGCTCGGCGCCGACTGCACGGTCTGGCGCAACGACGTCGTGGACCTCGACCGCGTGCCCGAGTTCGACGCCGTGCTCGTCTCGCCCGGGCCGGGCACTCCCGAACGCGCAGGTCAGAGCATCGACGTCATCCGCAAGTGCGCCGAGACGCGCACCCCGATGCTCGGCGTCTGCCTCGGCCACCAGGCCCTCGGCGTCGTCTACGGGGCGACCGTCGACCGCGCGCCCGAGCTGCTGCACGGCAAGACGAGCCAGGTGCGCCACGAAGGCGCCGGCGTCCTCAAGAACCTGCCCGACGAGTTCACCGCCACCCGGTACCACTCCTTGACCGTCCTGCCGGAGACCATCTCCGACGCCGTCTTCGAGGTCACCGGGCGCACCGAGTCCGGCATCGTGATGGGCATGCGCCACCGGGAGCTGCCGCTGGAAGGCGTCCAGTTCCACCCGGAGTCCGTGCTCACCGAGGGCGGCCACCGGATGCTGGCGAACTGGCTGGCGCTGGCCGGCCACCCCGTCGACCCCGTCCGCGTCGACGAGCTCGAGCGGGCGACCAAGGCGCTCCAGAAGGCCGCTGTTGCGTGATCCGGCTCGAGGGGGTCGGCAAGTGGTACGGACGGGGTGACTTCGTCCTGCACGACGTCGACCTCCGCGTCGAGCCCGGGCACGTCGTGGGCGTGCTCGGCAGCAACGGCTCCGGGAAGTCGACCTTGCTGCGGATCATGGCCGGCGTCTCGCACGCCACCACCGGCACCGTCACCGGCACCCCGCGGATCGGCTACCTGCCCGACCGCTTCCCGGCCGGGCAGCGGATGGGCGCCCGCGCCTACCTGCGGCACATGGCCCGCATCCACGGGCTCACCGACCTGTCGGTGATCGACCCGCTGCTCGAGCGGCTCGCGCTCGTCGGCGGGCCGACCGCGCCGCTGCGCACGCTGTCCAAGGGCAACGCGCAGAAAGTCGGCCTCGCGCAGGCCGTCATGGTGCGGCCCGACCTGCTGATCCTCGACGAGCCGTGGTCCGGGCTCGACGTCGGCACGCACGCGATCCTGGGTGAGCTCGTCGCCGAGACGCGGGCGCGCGGGGCGAGCGTGGTGTTCACCGACCACCGGCCGCAGGTGGTGCACGACCACGCCGACGTCGTGCACCTCATGACCGACGGCCGGCTCACGGCCGAGAGCGCCGAGCCGACCACGCGGATCGTGCTCCGCGGGCGCGGCACCGACTGGGCGGACGAACCCGGCGTGCGGCACGCGGTCGTCGAAGGCGCGCAGTTCGTGCTCACCGTCGAAGTCGCGAGCGTGGACGCGGTGCTGCTGCGGGCGTTGAAGGACGGCTGGTCGGTGCGGGAGGTGGCGCCGTGCTCGCCATGACCCGGTACTACCTGGCGCTGCTCGGGCATTCCCAGCGGTACCTGCCGGCGTTGCTGGCCTACCTCGCGCTGTGCGTGATCCTCTACGCCGACCCGCACTCGCCGCCGCTGCCGCTGTTCGGCGTGAGCGCCGGCGGGCTCCTGGTCGTCTCGTGCTGGCTGACCATCGCGTTGCTCGACATCGAGGACCCGGTGCAGCGGCTGGTCACCCTGAGCCACGCGCGCCAGTGGCGGCGGATGATCACCGGTGCGATCTTCACCGTGCTGGCCTGCTCGCTGGTCCTGACGGTGATCACCGAGGCGTGGTCGGCGCTCAAGTCGTTCAAGGTCCAGCCGGCCGCGCTGGGCATCGGGCTGCTCGCTCACATCGCGTGCGCGCTGCTGGGCATCGCGATCGCGTTGCCGTGTTCGCGGCTGCTGGTGCACCGGATCGGCTGGACGGTGCTCGCTGCCGTGCTCACCCTGGTCGTCGTCCTGCTGGCGAAGATCCCGCTGGTCCACCCGCTGCTGCACGCCCTGACCGACGAAGAGCCGGTCGGCGGCCCGCTGGTGCTGGCCGTCGTGACGTCGGTGGTGGTGCTCGCCGCGAGCTTCCTGGTCGTGTCGACGCTCGTCCGCCGCCGGTCCTGACTGCAAATTGCAGATTTCAATTTCCAACGCGGACTTCCAGCGGGACCGCCCGGACGGCTAAGGTTCGGGTCCTCTCCGGTTCCGGGTGAAGGGAGCACGGGTGACGGCGGGGATCGTCGCGATCACCGGGCCAGACACCGACGGCGAGCTCAGCGAGCTCGCCGCCTGGCTGCGCGGCGAAGACGAGCTCCGCGGCCGCGTCCAGCTCTTCGACGCCGTCGTGGTCGGCGTGACCAGCAACTCCGCCGCCGTCTTCTGCCGGTCGCTCTTCGCGTGGCTGCGGCGCTGCCGCGAGGCCCGCGTCTCCCTGAAGGTCAAACGCTCGGGCGCCGCCGAGGAGCTCGAGCTCGACTGCGGGCCGGCCAGCGACGCCGACCAGGTGCTCGGCGCCGTCCAGCACTTCCTCGACAAAGCCTGAAACACGAAAGAGGCCCGCACGGACGAACCGTGCGGGCCTCTTCGATGACCGGGATCAGCCGCCCGAGCCGGTCGACGTCGTCGGGAACAAGCCGCCTTCCGAGACCGAGACCGTGACGTCCTGGTCCTTGTCGATCTGCGAGCCAGCCGACGGGTTCTGCCGGGTGATCGTGCCTTCCGGCTCCCGGCTGAGCTTGTCCGACTGCTGCTTGATCGAGCCGGTCCAGCCCATGCTCCGCAGCTTCGACTCCGCCTCGTCGACCGTCATGCGGAGCAGGCTCGGCATCTGGATCTGGGTCTGGCTCTGGTCGGGACCGGTCGACACGGTCAGCGTGATCACGCTGCCCGCCGCCACCGAACCACCGTTCGGCTGCTGGGTGATGACCGAGTCCTTCGGCACCGTGTCCGAGGCCTGGTCGACCTTCTTCGTCGTGAAGCCCTGGCCCTCCAGCGCCGCCTTGGCCTGCGAGTACGGCTTGCCGGTGAAGTCCTGGACCTGCTTGAGCGCCTTGGACTTGCCGACCGTGATCTTCACGCTGGTGCCCTGGTTGACCTCGGTCCCCGCGGTCGGCGTCTGCTGCTGCACCAGGCCGGCCTGGGCCGGGTCGCTGACCTCGACCTCTTGGACGTCCGTGTCCAGCGTCAGCTTCG
This sequence comes from Amycolatopsis iheyensis, assembly GCF_024703995.1. Classification (GTDB taxonomy): domain Bacteria; phylum Actinomycetota; class Actinomycetes; order Mycobacteriales; family Pseudonocardiaceae; genus Amycolatopsis; species Amycolatopsis iheyensis. Next base: position 56,054 of record NZ_JAMXQV010000014.1, read on the forward strand.
CGTCCTTCAACGCCTGCTCGGCGTCGTCGCGCGTCTTGTTCTTGAGGTCCGGCACGCTCGCCTTGCCCGGCGCGACACCCACGTACAGCGTGATCTTCGCGCTCGTGGCGACCGGCGTCCCGACGTTGGGGTCGACCTTGACGACGTTGTTGATGTCGTTCTCACCGCACTGCGGGTCGCCGTTCGTCGGTGTCACCCCGCACGTGACGTTCTTCGTCTCGAGCGTCTTGAAGCCCTTGCCGCTGAGGGTCTCCCGAGCCTGCGGGACCGTCTGGTGCAGGACGTCCGGGATCGCCACCGTGGCCGCGTCGTCGTTGCTCTTGAACGCGTTGGACAGCCACATGATCAGCAGCACCGCGCCGAGCACGAACACGGCGGCCAGCACGGCCAGGATGGTCCGGCGGCGGCGCTTGGCCTTCGGGTCCTCGTCGTCCGGCTCGTTGTACTCCTCGTAGCGCTGCGGCTGCCGCCGGTCGGCGTTCATCACCTGCGTGCGCTCGTCTTCGGACATCACCATCGGCGCGGCCGGGCGCTGGCCCGACAGCGTGCGCACCAGGTCCGAGCGCATCTCCGCGGCCGACTGGTAGCGGTTCGCCGGGCCCTTGGCCAGCGCCTTCAGCACGACGGCGTCCAGCTCCGGGGCCACCGCCGGGTTCACCGACGACGGCGGGTTCGGGTCTTCCCGGACGTGCTGGTAGGCCACCGCGACCGGGGAGTCGCCGGTGAACGGCGGCTCGCCGGTGATCAGCTCGTAGAGCACGCAGCCGGCGGCGTAGACGTCGGACCGCGCGTCGACCGACTCACCGCGGGCCTGCTCCGGCGACAGGTACTGCGCCGTGCCGATCACCGCGGCGGTCTGCGTCATCGCGGACTGGCCGTCGTGCATCGCGCGCGCGATGCCGAAGTCCATCACCTTGACGGCGCCGTTCTTCGTGATCATCACGTTGGCCGGCTTGACGTCGCGGTGCACGATGCCGTGGCGGTGCGAGAAGTCCAGCGCCGCGCAGACGTCGGCCATGACCTCCATGGCTCGCTTCTGCGACATCGGGCCTTCGGTCTTGACGATGTCGCGCAGCGTCCGGCCTTCGACGTACTCCATGACGATGTACGGCAGCGGGCCGAACTCGGTGTTCGCCTCACCGGTGTCGTAGACCGCGACGATCGCCGGGTGGTTCAGGGCGGCGGCGTTCTGCGCCTCGCGGCGGAAGCGCTCCTGGAACTGCGGGTCCCTGGCGAGGTCGGCACGGAGGATCTTGATCGCGACTTCCCGGCCGAGGCGCACGTCGTGGCCGTGATGGACCTCGGACATGCCTCCGTAGCCGAGCGTTTCGCCCAGCTCGTACCGGTTGGAGAGCAGTCTGGGTGTGCTCATCTCTGGGTGCCGTTCCATTCCGTCCAAGGTGTGGTCATGATGCCTTGCTGGCCATCGTCGGTCGTGCCGGGAGTGTCCGCCGGATAGGCACTCGAAGCGGGCGGCTCCTCGGTGGGCGGTTGTCTGCCCGGGACCACCTGGCTCGACGTCTGACCGGTGTGCGGCGGCGAGCCGGAGCTGCCGATCATCTTCGCGATCAGCACGATGCCCGCCACCAGGACAACGAGCAGGATGGCCGCGAGCAGCGCCCACCAGCCCCACTGGGTCTTCTTCCGGGCGGCCGGCGCCATGGCCGGGCGCACCGCGGGCCGGGACGGCGGGCCGATGACGACCATCGGGTTCACCGCCGGCGACTGCGGGCCGATCGGCACGTGCTGCTGCTGCGGCGGGACCGGCTGCTGGACCGGCTGCTGTGGCACGGCCGGCTGCTGGCCGGTGAACGCTGCGTTGACCAGCCCGGACGGCGTCGGCAGCGGCAGCCCGGCGCGGACCGCGGCGACGGCGGCCGCGAACTCACCGCCGCTGTTGTAGCGCTGCCGCGGGTCCTTGACCAGGGTCGCCTCGATCACCGCGCGCGCGGCGGGCGGGACGTCCGGCGGCAGCGGTGGCGCGATGTCGCGGATGTGCATCATCGCGACCGTGACGGCGTTCTCGGACAGGAACGGCCGGTGCCCGGCGAGGCACTCGTACCCGCACACGGCCAGCGAGTAGACGTCGGACGCCGGCTCGGCCGGGTGCCCGAGCGCCTGCTCCGGCGCGATGTAGTGCGCGGTGCCCATGACCATGCCGGACCGGGTGACCGGCGCCGCGTCGGCCGCCTTCGCCACCCCGAAGTCGGTGATCTTCACCTGGCCCGCCGACGTCACCAGGATGTTGCCCGGCTTGACGTCGCGGTGCACCAGGCCTTGCTCGTGCGCGGCCTGCAGCGCGTTGCCCGCCTGCTCGAGCATGTCGAGCGTGAACTCCGCCGACAGCCGCCCGTGCTTGGCCAGCAGCCCGGCCAGCGGGTCGCCGTCGACGAGCTCCATCACCAGGTAGGCGATCGAGAGGTCACCGTCGAAGACGGTCTCGCCGTAGTCGTGCACCGCCGCGATGCCGGGGTGGTTGAGCGACGCCGTCATCCGCGCTTCGGTGCGGAAGCGGTGCAGGAACTCGGCGTCACCGGAGAGCTCGGCCTTGAGGATCTTGACGGCCACGGTCCGGTCCAGCCGGGTGTCGCTGGCCTGCCAGACCTCGCCCATCCCGCCGACGGCGATCCGGCTCGTCAGCTTGTAGCGGTCGGCCAGGAGCTGACCGGAGGACAGCATGCGCTATCCACCCCCGAGCTTCGCGTTGATGGCCGCGCGGCCGATTTCCGAAGCGACCTTGCCGCCCGTCGCGGCCAGGCCGCGGTCGCCGCCGCTTTCGACGATCACGGCGACCGCGATCTGCGGGTTGTCGGCGGGGGCGAAGGCGGTGTACCACGCGTGCGGGGCGGTGTTCTTGGAGTCCGTGCCGTGCTCGGCGGTGCCGGTCTTCGACGCGATCTGGATGTCCGGGCGCTTGCCGCCACCGGCGGTGAAGCCCTCGGAAGCGATCATCATGTCCTTGAGGATCGCGGCGTTCGACGACGACAGCGCCGGGGTGCCGGTGAGCTCGGTCGGGCTGTAGTCCTCGATGGTCGAGAGGTCCGGCGCCAGCACCGACTGCACCAGCTGCGGCTTCATCGCCATTCCGCCGTTGGCCACGGTGGCCGCGAGCAGGCAGTCCTGCAGCGGGGTGATCCGGACGTCACGCTGGCCGATGCCGCTCTGGTAGAGCGCGCCCTGGGAGTCCAGCGGGCCGACGGTCGACGGCGCGACCCGCATCGGCACGGTCAGGTCGGTCTGGCCGATGCCGAAGTTCGCCGCCGTCTTCTTCATCTTGTCCGCGCCGAGCTGGCCGGCGAACTCCGCGAACGGCACGTTGCACGAGTGCGCGAGCGCGTCCTTGAAGGTGCTGCCCGGGCAGGCCGCGCCCGCGTAGTTCTCCAGCGTCACGCTCGTGCCGGGGAGCTTCGTGTTCGGCGCCGGGTTGACCGGAGTGTCCGGGCCCTTGCCGTCCTCGAGCGCGGCCGCCGCGGTGACCAGCTTGAACGTCGACCCCGGCGGGTAGGTCTCCGAGATCGCCCGGTTCAGCATGGGCTTCTTCGGGTCCTTGTTGTCCGAGGTCCACGCGTCGGTCTGCGTCTTCGACGTGTGCGAAGCCAGCTTGTTCGGGTCGTACGACGGCGTCGACACCATCGCCAGGATCCGGCCGGTGCTGGGCTCCATCGCGACGACGGCGCCGGTGTAGCCCTTCTGCGTCATCAGGTCGTAGGCGGCCTTCTGCACGGCCGGGTCGATGGTGAGCCGGACGTTGCCGCCGCTCGGGTCGCGGCCGGTGACCATGTCCGACAGCCGGCGCACGAACAGCCGCGGGTCGGAGCCGTTGAGCACGTCGTCCTCGGACCGCTCCAGGCCGCCCGCGCCGTAGTTGATCGAGTAGTAGCCGGTGACCGGCGCGTACATCGGGCCGTCGACGTAGGTCCGGATGTACTTGTACTTGTCGTTCGACGGCTGGACGCTCGCCAGCACTTCGCCGTTGGCCTGCGACACGATCTTGCCGCGCTGGCGCGAGAACTCGTCGTAGAGGACACGGGCGTTGCGGGGGTCGTTGCGGTAGTCGTCGGCCTTCACGACCTGGATGTAGGTGGCGTTGCCGAGCAGCAGGACGATCATCACGAGCATCGTCATGCCGACCTTGCGGAGCGGGGTGTTCATGCCTGGCCGCTCCCGTCCGCCGGCGGGCGCTGCACCAGCACGGTGTGCGCGTCGGCGATCGGCGCCTGCGGTTGCTGCTGCTGCGGCTTCGGGCGGGCCGCGGGACGGCGGGCCGCGTCGGAGATCCGGAGCAGCAGCGCGACGAGGATGTAGTTCGCCAGCAGCGACGAACCACCCCTGGACAGGAACGGGGCGGTGATACCGGTCTCCGGGATGAGTTTCGTGACCCCGCCGACGACGACGAAGATCTGCATGACCATGGTGAACGCCAGCCCGCCGCCGAGCAGCTTGCCGAACGTGTCGCGCACCGCGAGCGCGCTGCGCATGCCGCGCATCGCGACCAGCAGGTAGAGCATCAGCACCGCGGCCAGCCCGATGAAGCCGAGCTCCTCGCCGATCGCGGCGGTGATGAAGTCGGTGTTGGCCTCGGGCACCATGTCCGGCCGGCCGGCGCCGAGCCCGGTGCCGCCGACGCCGCCGGTGCCGAGCCCGAACAGGCTCTGCACCATCTGGTAGCCGGTGTCGTCCGCGTCGGCGAAGGGGTCGATCCAGTTCGCGACCCGCAGCTGGACGTGGGAGAAGAGGTTGTAGGCGATGATGCAGCCGCCGACGAAGAAGCTCAAGCCCAGCACGACCCAGATGGCCCGCTCGGTCGCGACGTACAGCATCATCAGGATCACGCTGAAGAACAGCAGCGACGAGCCGAGGTCCTTCTCGAAGACCAGGATGCCGATGCAGGCGAGCGCCGCGATCAGGATCGGGCCGAGGTCACGGGCCCGCGGCAGCTCGACGCCGACCAGTTTCTTGCCCGCCACCATGAACAGGTCCCGCTTCGACACCAGGAACGAAGCGAAGAAGACCATCAGCAGGATCTTCGCGAACTCGCCCGGCTGGATCGAGAAGAACGGCAGCTTCAGCCACACCTTGGCGCCGTTGACCTCGGACAGGCTCGACGGCAGCAGCGCGGGCAGGGCCAGCGCGACGATCCCGACGAGCCCCGAGGTGTAGCCGTAGCGGGTCAGCGTCCGGTGGTCGTTGACGACGATGAGCACCACGACGAAGAACACGAGCGAAACGACCGTGAACAGCACCTGGGTCGTGATGGCCGGCGAAAAGTCCCGGCCGTTCTGCAGGGCCTTCTCGGCGTAGGCCAGGTCGAGCCGGTGGATCATCACCAGGCCGATGCCGTTCAGCAGCGCGACGCAGGGGAGCAGCACGGGGTCCGCGTAGGGCGCCCACTTGCGCACCGCCACGTGCGCCGCGGCGAAGATGGCGAGGTAGGCGAGCCCCAGCCAGACGATCGACCAGGTGAGCTCCTGCTCCTGGTTCGCTTCGACCAGGACCAAAGCGATCGTCACGATGAACGCCGCGAACCCGAGCAGGAGCAGCTCGGTGTTGCGCCGCGTCGGGACGTCGCGGGGCGGGTTGGTCTGGAACTGCGCGGCGAGTGGCTCGGCGGCGCGCGCGACGGGCTGGCTCATCAGTTACCGCCTCCCGTCGTCGGTGCCGTCGAACTCGGCGTCGAGCAGTCCCTCCCCGCTGGCTGGTTCGCCGACGATGGAGCAGTGGAACCGGCCGGCGCCGACGGCGTTGTCGTCGGCACGACCGAAGTGGTCGGCGCCGTCGAGGTCTGACCGCCCGGCGGCGCGCAGTTGTTCAGGCGCTTGTGCAGCTGCAGGAAGTCGTCGATGTACTTCCGGGCGTCGTCGAGGCTGTCCTTCTTGACGCCGTTCTGCACCGCCAGCCGCGCGTCCTCCTGGAGCTGGTTGACGCGCAGCTTGTCCGTGCACACCTGGTTGGGCGGGCAGGAGCCCTGCTCGTAGGTGTGCAGGTCGATGCCGAGGATGCTGCCGGGGACGCCGCGGTAGATCACGACTTCCTCGTCCGCACCTTCGCCGACATAGTACTGACTCAGCACGAAGTACCGGGTGGCGATGGCGGCCGCGGCGAGCACCACGAGCACCACCAGCGCCCCGGCCAGCCAGCGGAACCGCTTCCGGCGCTTGGCCTTGGGATCTTCGGTGGGCTGCGGCAGCTCCGGGCGCGGCTGCGGCGGGGGCTGGGTCAGCGCCCTGGCCCGCGCCGCGGGCGAATCACCCTGGTGCCGCTCGTCGCTGCCGTCGCCGGCGGCGCCGCCCACGATGGGCGCGTCCTCGCCGAAGTCGACGTCGACGACGTCGGCGATGATCACCGTGACGTTGTCGGTGCCGCCGCCCTTGAGTGCCAGCTCGATCATCCGGTCCGCGCACTGCTGCGGGTCCGGGATCTGCACGGCCTCGGCCAGCGTCTCGTCGCTGACCATGCCGGACAGGCCGTCCGAGCAGATCAGGTACCGGTCGCCGGAGCGGGCCTCGCGCACGGTGAGGCTCGGCTCGACCTCGTGCCCGGTCAGCGCCTTGAGCAGCAGTGACCGCTGCGGGTGCACCGCCGCCTCTTCGGGCGTGATCCGGCCCTGTTCGAGGAGCTCGTTGACGAAGCTGTCGTCGCGCGTGATCTGCGCGAACTGGCCACCGCGCAACAGGTACGCGCGGGAGTCGCCGACGTGCACCAGGCCGAGGCGGTTGCCGGCGAACAGGACGGCGGTGAGCGTGGTGCCCATGCCGTCGAGGTCGGGGTCCTGCGAGACGAGTTCGGCGATGGCGGCGTTGCCGTTGGCCACCGCCTCGCGCAACTGGGCGAGGAGGTCGTCACCCGGCTCGTCGTCGTCGAGCGGCGCGAGCGAGGCGATGACGACCTTGCTGGCCACCTCACCCGCCGCGTGACCACCCATGCCGTCGGCGAGCGCGAGCAGGCGAGGGCCGGCGTACACGGAGTCCTGGTTGCTCGAACGCACCAGGCCCCGGTCGCTGCGGGCTGCGTAGCGGAGGACGAGAGTCATGGGCGAAGCTCGATCACCGTCTTGCCGATCCGGATGGGGACTCCGAGCGGGACCCGGAGGGGTGCAGTGACCTTAGCCCGGTCCAGGTAGGTCCCGTTCGTCGAGCCCAGATCTTCCACGTACCAGTCCTCACCGCGCTGGGCGATCCGGGCGTGCCGGGTCGACGCGTAGTCGTCGTCGAGCACCAACGTGGAGTCGTCGGCGCGGCCGATCAGGATCGGCCGGCCGTCCAGCGCGATGCGGGTCCCGGCGAGCGCGCCGTGCGTCACCAGCAGCTGCTGCGGCGACTTGCTGTTGCGCGGCTTCTTCTCCTTCTTGCGCCCGAAGGTCGGCACCTGGACGCGCATGCCCGACGCCGCGTAGAGGTCCGAGCGGACGACTCTGAGCGCGGCGAACACGAAGAGCCAGAGCAGCACGAGAAAGCCCACTCTGGTGAGTTGTACGACCAGCTCTGGCACTTGGTGTGTCCGCTCCCGACTTCATCCGCGCAGCCGCGACGCGGGTACGCCGCGGTCCCCCCGCACGTCAATTCTGCGGGAACAGTATTCCGTGCCCCCAGTCAGCCCTGTGTACGGAACACGAGGGAGGAATGCCCCACCCGGATGACGTCGCCATCCGCGAGCTGCCAGGTCTGGACCGGAGTGCCGTTCACGGTCGTGCCGTTGGTCGAGCCGATGTCGGCGAGCGTCGCGCTCTGGCCGTCCCAGGTGATCTCCAGGTGCCGGCGGGAGACGCCGGTGTCCGGGAGGCGGAAGTCGGCGTCCTGGCCGCGGCCCACGACGTTCCCGCCCTGCTTGAGCGAGTACGTGCGGTTCGAGCCGTCGTCGAGCTGCAGGCTCGCGGCGAGCTGGCGGCCCGGCGCGGGCTGGGCGTACCCGCCCTGCTGCTGGCCGTACGGGTCGCCGGCCGGCTGGCCGTACGCCTGCTGCTGGCCGTACTGGTCGTAGCCGCCCTGCTGCTGGCCGCCGTACTGGTCGTAGCCGGGCTGCTGCTGACCGCCGTACTGGTCGTACCCGGGCTGCTGGTAGCCGCCCTGGTCGTAGCCGCCCTGCTGGGGCTGCGCGTAACCCTGGTCGTAGCCGCCCTGCTGGGGCTGGCCGTAACCCTGGTCGTAGCCGCCCTGCTGGGGCTGCGCGTACCCGCCCTGGTCGTAGCCACCCTGCTGGTAGCCGCCCTGGTCGTAGCCGCCGCCCTGGGGCTGGCCGTAGCCACCTTGGTCGTAGCCACCCTGCTGCTGGCCGTAACCCTGGTCGTACCCGGGCTGCTGGCCACCCTGCTGTCCGTAGCCGTACTGGCCCTGCTGGCCGTACGGGTCACCCTGGTCGTATTGGCCGTAGCCGGGGGGCTGGCTCATTGCTGGGTCTCCTGCGTTGCTGGGTCGTGCCGACCGTGGTGAACCGGCGCCTGAGGGGCGGGCGTCGGGATCGACGGACGAACGGGTCTTGAACTGTCCAGTATGCAGCGCCTCGTTGCGCTCGAGTGATACGACGACGTCACCATAGGTGTCCAGGCCTTCGGCGGCGAGGTGTTCCGCCACCGCCTTGGCGAGGACCTGGGTGACGCGTTGCTCGTCACCGGCCATGCGTTCGTGGTCAGCCGCCCCCAGGGACACGATGTAGTGATTCGGGGCGAGCTGCCGACCGCCTGCCAGCTCACGAACGTTCTCCTCACTCTCCCGCTCGAGCGCGATCGCCACTTCCTGCGTGACGACGTTGCCACCGAACATGCGCGCGAAAGTGTTCCCCACCAGGTTCTCGAGTCGCCTGTCGAATCTCTCGGCGCGGCCCACCGGGGAAAACCTCCTCACGCTCGTGCTTCCGCATCGATCCTATCCGGGTGAGCGAGCCTCGACACGGCCCCCGGTGAAACCCGTCGAAACGACCTGCTAGTCTTCTCTTCGCTGTCAGAGAGAAGCACTCGGGCGAGTGGCGGAATGGCAGACGCGCACGGTTCAGGTCCGTGTGTCCGAAAGGACGTGAGGGTTCAACTCCCTCCTCGCCCACATCGAAAGGGCCCCGGCTGGTTGCCGGGGCCCTTTTTCGTGTGCCGTGGGCCGCCGCGGAAATTTCTGCCCGGGTGGGGAATATCACCCGTTTGGCTCTGCGTGGTGTTCGCTCACGGCGGACTTTCGGGTGTATCAGGCTGTCGATTTGGCGACCCAGGTCGCCAGCACGTCGGCCCGGCTCGTCGTCTCGATGCCCGCGTGGGGGCAGCCCGGGCCGGTCGCCTCGATCGCCACCAGCTCGGTCCCGGTGAAGTAGGGCGCGCCCGAGTCGTACAGGCACGCGCTCGTGGTGATGTCCGGGGCCGCGCCGCGGACGCCCAGGGTGGCCTGCTCGACCTTGGCGACCGCCACCGTGCCCTGCTGCATCCGGGTCGCCGGCTTGGGGTCCGTGCCGGTCAGGCTGCCCCAGCCGGCCAGCGTGAGCTGCTGGCCGACCTTCGGCACCGCGTGGCTCAGCTTCAGGGGCGCGACGGTCGTCACCGGGGTGTCGAGCTTGATCAGGGCGACGTCGCTGCCGGTGGCCTGGACCACCTCGGTCACCTTGCGGGCGACGCCCGACTCCGTCGCCTCGTCGACCAGGCCCAGCGTCGCCGTCGTGGGGTACGGCGTCTTCCCGGAGACGCGGTTGCGCTGGGCGTCGTGGAAGCAGTGCCCGGTGGTCAGGACCCAGCCGGGGGCGACCAGCGCGCCCGTGCAATAGCTGCTGTACGTCGAGCCGTCGGGGCGCGGGATCTTCGTCATCGCGAGCTTCGCGACGAACCCGAACTGCCCGGGTGGCACGTCGGACCCGTGGGCGATCCCCGGCGCGGCCAAGGCGGCGGGGGCGGTGGAGATGGTCAGGACAGCAGCGGCGAGCAGGGCGCGCAGGCGCATTCTTCCCCTTCGTCGAATCGGTGGTCGGCGTTCGACGTTAGGGCCGCGGCCTGCCCCGCGGAATTCCCTGGCCGGGCGTCACCCGACCGCGCGGCCGGGTGACGCCCGAAGGGAGGTCAGCCGGTGTGCGAGGCGATCCAGTCCGCGACGACGTCGACCCGCGAAGTCGTCTCGAGCTGGTTGTGCGGGCAGTCCGGCCCGGACGACTCGACCGAGACCAGCTGGCCACCGGAGCCGGCGGCGACGAAGTAGGGCGCACCGGAGTCGTACACGCAGGCGCTCGTCGTGGACGTCGGCGCGACGCCCTGCACACCCAGCGTCGAGGTGGCGACCTGGCCGATCTTCACCGTGCCCTGCTGCAGCTTCGTCGACGGCGTCGGATTGGTCGCCGTGAGGCTGCCCCAGCCGGCGAGCGTCAGCTGCTGGCCGAGCGACGGCGTGAGCCGGTTGACCGTCAGCGGCGTGATGCCGGTGACGGCGGTGTCGAGCGTGGCGATCGCGATGTCGTTCGCCGCGGCCTGGTAGACGGTGACGACGTTGCGCGTCACGCCCGGCGTGCTCTGGTTGACGGTGCCGAGCAGCACCGACGTCGGGTACGGCACCGGGCCGGAGACCCGGTTGCGGTTGGCGTCGTGGAAGCAGTGGCCGGCGGTGATGATCCACTTCGCCGCGATCAACGCACCCGAGCAGGCGCTGTTGTACTTGGTGCCGTCGGGTTTCGGGATGTTCGTCATCGTGAGCTTCGCGGCGAACTTGAACGTCCCCGCCGGGACGTCGGCGCCGTTGGCCACGGCGGCCGCCGGGCTCGCGGTGGCGAGCCCGGCGGCCAAGGTGAGCAGGGCAGCGGAAAACACAGCGCGAACGCGCATCGGTGGATCCCCCTTGTCACGCACCGGCGGTCGAAGGCCGGTGATCACTTTCGAGGGTAGCGAGACCGAAGCGCGGGAAACTGCGCCGTTCAGCCCAAGTGCGAAGCGATCCAGTCCGCGACGACGTCCGCCCGCGCGGTGGTCTCCGCCTGGTCGTGGGGGCAGTCCGGGCCGTCGCTCTCGATGGACACCAGCCGGCCGCCGCTCTTGCCCGACGGGACGAAGTACGGCGCGCCCGAGTCGTACGTGCACGCGCTCGTCGTCGACGTCGGGGCGAAGCCCTTCACCCCGGTGTACTGCGCGTCGACCGTCGCGACCTTCATGACGCCCTGCTGCAGCTTCGTGCCCGGCGTCGGGTCGACCGACGTGAGGCTGCCCCAGCCTGCGAGCGTCACCTTCTGGCCCACCACCGGCGCCTTGCGGCTGATCGAGAGCGGCTCGATGCCGTAGACCGGCTTGTCGAGCTCGGCGATCGCGATGTCGTTGCTCGGTGACTGGTACACGGTGACGACGTTGCGGGTGACGCCCGGCTTGGCCACGGTCGTCGTGCCCAGCAGCACCGACGTCGGGTACGGCACCGGGCCGGAGACCGGGTTGCGGGCCGCGTCGTGGAAGCAGTGGCCCGCGGTGATGATCCACTTCTTGGCGATCAGGGAACCCGAGCAGGCGCTGTTGTACTTGGTGCCATCGGGTTTCGGGATGTCCGTCATGGTCAGCTTCGCGGCGAACTTGAACGTTCCCTGCGGGACGTCGGAGCCGTTGGCCACGGCCGACGCCGGCGCCGCGGTGACCACCGCGGCGGCGAGCGCGAACAACGTCGCGGAGAGCAAAGCGCGTGTGCGCATGGAAAAACCCCCGGATCAGGGCCGGCTTGGGGGCCGGCGATGGGGGCGAGGGTAGCGGTGGTGGCGGGTTCGCACGCCACCACCGCGAAAAAAGCTAGTTCACGCCGACCAGGTCGACGACGAAGATCAGGGTCTCGCCCGGCTTGATCACGCCGCCCGCGCCGCGGTCGCCGTAGGCCAGGTGCGGCGGGATGACGAGCCGGCGGCGGCCGCCGATCTTCATGCCCGCGACGCCCTGGTCCCAGCCGGAGATGACCTGGCCGGCGCCGAGGCCGAAGCGCAGCGGCTCACCGCGGTCCCACGAGGCGTCGAACTGCTCGCCGGTGGAGTGCGAGACGCCGACGTAGTGCACGGTGACGGCCTTGCCGGGGGTGGCTTCCGCGCCGTCACCGACCGTGATGTCGGTGATCTCGAGGTCGGCCGGAGGGTTGCCCTCGGGGCGGTCGATCTGTGGCTTTTCCAAGGTCATAGCACTCACCGTACCCACGCGCGCGAGGCTGCGCCGTTCGGACTACGTCCAAGGGCTGAAAAACGCGAAAAGTCTTCACACTTCAGCTACTGCTCGGTAGCGTGCGCTTCGTCACTCTTCTGACTGAGGGGAGCCCGGCATGCGACGTGGCATCCGCGCCCTGACCTTGACGGCACTGGGGGCCCTCGTGGCCGGCCTCACCCAAGTCGCCGTCACCGCTCCGGCCGCACAGGCGGCCGCGTCGCCCGACGACTACTGCGGCGGGCAGTGCAACGACATCCTGCCGCCCGGCGAACAGGGCAGCGCCACCCTCGCCGAGATCCTGGCGCACAAGGTGCTGGGCACCCGGCCCGCGCACGCGGCCGACCAGCTCGGCAAGTACGCCTCGCTGGCCGGCGGCTACCAGTCGCTGACCACCAGCACGATCAGCCAGTACTTCAACGACGCTTCGTTCGGAGTCGCGGCCGACCAGGTCGCGAGCACGACGAAGCCGCGTTCGGACGTCACGATCGTGCGCGACAAGGCACTCGGCGTCCCGCACATCACCGGGACCACCCGCAGCGGCACCGAGTTCGGCGCCGGGTACGCCGCCGCGCAGGACCGGCTGTGGCTGATGGACGTCCTGCGCCACGCCGCCCGCGGGCAGGTCACCCCGTTCGCCGGTGGCGCCGAGGCGAACCGCGAGCTGGAACAGCAGTTCTTCTCGAACGCGCCGTACACCGAGGCCGAGCTGCAGCAGCAGATCGACCGCGTCGCGGGCAGCGGCCCGCGGGGCGCGCAGGGCCTGGCCGACGCGCAGGCCTACGTCGACGGCATCAACAAGTACATCAACGACTCCCACAGCGGCCGGTACTTCCCCGGCGAGTACGTGCTGACCGGGCACGTCGACGCGATCACCAACGCCGGCACGATCGACCCCTTCAAGCTGACCGACCTCGTCGCGCTCGCCTCGCTGGTCGGCGCCGAGTTCGGCGCGGGCGGCGGCGGTGAGGTGCAGAACGCCATCGCGAAGCTCGCGATGCAGGAGAAGTACGGCGTCGTGCAGGGCGAGAAGGTGTGGCAGAGCCTGCGCTCCGAGGACGACCCCGAAGCCGTCAAGACGCTGCACGACGGCCAGACCTTCCCGTACGGCAAGACGCCCGCCAACGCGGTCGGGCGGGCCATGCCGGACAAGGGCTCGGTGACCGGGCAGCAGCTGGTGTTCGACCAGACCGGCTCGGCCGCGACCGCGACGCCGTCCACTGTGGACGTCGCCGCGCCCGCCGACCAGGAGCCCGCCCGCGGGATGTTCGAGAACGGCGTGCTGCCGGGGAACATGCTGAGCGAGAAGCACGGCATGTCCAACGCGCTGCTCGTCTCCGGCGCGCACACCGCCAGCGGCCACCCGGTCGCCGTGTTCGGCCCGCAGACCGGTTACTTCGCACCGCAGCTGCTGCTGTTGCAGGAGCTGCAGGGTCCGGGCATCTCCTCGCGCGGCGCGGCCTTCGCCGGGCTGAGCATGTACACGCTGCTGGGCCGCGGCCAGGACTACTCGTGGAGCGCGACGACGTCGGCCCAGGACATCATCGACACCTACGCGCTGACGCTGTGCGACCCGAGCGGCAAGGCGCCGACGAAGGACTCGAACTACTACACCTGGCAAGGCCAGTGCATCCCGATGGACACCGTCGAGGTGAAGAACGCCTGGAAGCCGACCGTCGCCGACGGGACCGCGGCCGGGTCGTACACCTTGCGCAGCTACCGGACGAAGTACGGGCCGGTGCAGAGCCGGGCGACGGTCGGCGGCAAGCCGGTGGCGTACGCGGCGCTGCGCTCGTCGTACTTCCACGAGGTCGACTCCCTGATCGGCTTCCAGGAGCTGAACGACCCGGGCTTCATCCACTCGGCGGCCGACTTCCAGAAGGCCGCGGCCGACATCAACTACACCTTCAACTGGTTCTACGCCGACTCGAAGGACATCGCGTACTTCAACTCCGGCAGCAACCCGTCGCGGCAGTCCAATGTGGACCCGAACATGCCGGTGTGGGGCGACCAGGGCCACGACTGGAACGGCTGGAACCCGGCCGGGAACGTCGCGACCTACACGCCGGCGTCGCAGCACCCGCAGTCGGTCAACCAGGACTACTACGTCAGCTGGAACAACGCGCAGGCCAACGGCTACGCGGCCGCGGGCGCGGACAAGTCGGCCGTGCACCGCGTCGACCTGCTCGACACGCGGGTCAAGACGATGATCCTCACCGGCCGCAAGGTCACCCGGGTCAACCTGACGCAGGCGATGGAGGACGCCGCGCTGGCCGACCTGCGCGCCGAGCGCGTCCTGCCGCTGCTGCTGCAGGTGCTCGACAAGACACCCACCACCGGCGCGGCGGCCGACGCCGAGGCGAAGCTCAAGACGTGGCTGGCGAACGGCCACCTGCGCCAGGAGACGTCGCCGGGCAGCAAGGCGTACGCGGACGCCGACGCGATCCGCATCTTCGACGCCTGGTGGCCGCTGCTCGTGCAGGCCGAGTTCAAGCCGGGCATGGGTGACGACGCCTACAACGCGATGACCGGCGTGATCGGCATCAACGAAAGCCCGTCCGGCTGGCAGAACGGCAACGGGCAGCACACCGGTCAGCCGCACAAGGGCTCGTCGTTCCAGGTCGGCTGGTGGGGTTACGTCAGCAAGGACATCCGGCAGGTGCTCGGCCAGCCGGTGGCCGGCCCGCTCGGCCAGACGTTCTGCGGCGGCGGCAACCTCACGACGTGCCGCCAGGCCCTCGTCGACTCGCTGACCACGGCCGCCGGCCAGGCCGCGAACACCGTCTACCCCGGGGACGGCAGCTGCTCCGCGGGTGACCAGTGGTGCGCCGACACGATCATCCACAACCCGCTCGGCGGCATCACGCAGGACAAGATCAGCTGGCAGAACCGCCCGACGTTCCAGCAGGTCGTCGAGTACACCGCGCACCGCGGCGACAACATCGCCAACCTCGCGCCGGGGAAGACGGTCAGCGCCACGAGCGCCGAGACCGGCTTCTACAACTCCCCGGCGTCGAACGCGATCGACGGCACCACCTCGACCCGCTGGGCCAGCGACTGGAGCGACGACCAGGCGATCACCGTCGACCTCGGTGCGCTGCAGCAGGTCTCGCGGGTCGGGCTGAGCTGGGAATCCGCGTACGGGAAGAGCTACAAGATCCAGACTTCGCCCGACGCGGTGAACTGGACCGACGCGGCCGTGGTCACCGACGGGGACGGCGGTCAGGACAACCTCTCGTTCGCCGCGAGGCCGGCGAGGTTCGTCAAGATGCAAGGCGTGCAACGCGGCACGAAGTACGGCTACTCGCTGTACGAGTTCGAGGTGTACGCGCACTGAAGCCAGGCCGGGCCGTTCGCGGACGCGCGGGCGGCCCGGCCTCCTCACCGCGGCGCGATTACCGTGATCGCATGGACGACTGGACGCCCCGCACCAAGGCCATCGCCGCCGGCCGGCCGCACGGCCCCGGCGAGCCGCTGAACACCCCGCTCGTCGCCACCAGCACCTACCGGGCCGGTGGCGACTTCGTGTATTCGCGCAGTGACGGCACGCCGACCTGGCACGCGCTCGAAGAGGCCGTCGGAGCGCTCGAGGGTGGCCACGCGACGGCGTTCGCCTCCGGGGTCGCGACGTTGTCCGCGGTGCTGGACCTGCTGCCGGTCGGGTCGCGGGTGGTCGTGCCGACGTTCAGCTACGCCGTGACGCGCGGGGTGCTCGCTCACGCGCAGAAGCTCGGCAAGCTCGCCGTCACCGAGCTGGCGCCGACCGACACGGCAGCCTGGGTCGCCGAGGCCGCGACGTCGGACCTGGTCTGGCTCGAGTCGCCGACCAACCCGACGCTCGACGTGATGGCGATCGAGACGATCGCCGCCGCCGCGCGCGGCCGGGTCGTCGTCGACAACACCTTCGCGACGCCGCTGCAGCAACGGCCGCTCGAGCTGGGCGCCGACGTCGTCGTGCACAGCGCGACCAAGCTGATCGGCGGGCACAGCGACCTGCTGCTGGGCATCACCGTGGCCAAGGATCCCGAGGTCGCGGCCGAGCTGAAGGGCGCGCGGACCCGTGTCGGCTCGACACCGGGCGCGCTCGAAGCGTGGCTCGCGCTGCGGGGCCTGCGGACGATGCCGGTCCGGCTGGCCGAGCAGTCCCGTACGGCGGCGCTGCTGGCGGCGCGGCTCGGTGACCACCCCGCGGTGACGCGCGTGCGCTACCCGGGCTTCGGCATGATGGTCGCCTTCGAGCTGGCCGATGCGGCGGCCGCCGACCGCTTCTGCGCGTCGACCCGCCTGATCGTCCCGGCCACCAGTCTCGGCGGCGTGGAGAGCCTGGTCGAACGGCGGGCCTGGCTCCCGGGTGAGGAGCGGGTGCCCGCGGGTTTGCTCCGGTTCAGCGTCGGCCTCGAGGATCCTGACGACCTGTGGCGGGACCTGAACAGCGCGTTAGCGGAGTAACAACCGCCGGCGAATCCTCGATAGTCGCGGCATCGCAGGTCAACCGCCGTTGGGAGTCATCGTGGGTAGAACGCTGAACCGGGTCGCGGGTGTCGTTTCGGCAGCGGCGCTGGTCACCTTCGCCGCGGCGCCGGTCGCGCTCGCGGACGACGAGACGCCCACGTCGACGACGGAACCGACCACGTCCACTTCGGAGACTCCGACCTCGAGCAGCGCTCCGACGAGCAGCACCTCGGCGACCCAGACCGAGTCCTCGCCGGTTTCGACCACGGGCACTCCCGCGCCGGCGAAGCCGAAGCGTGCGGCCGCCGCGCCCACCACGCCGAAGACGACGACTTCGCCCTCCGAAGCGTCCGAGCCGCCGAAGGACGACTACCAGGACAACACCGGCGCCGGCTTCGTCGGCCTCGGCGGCGAAGGCGTCCTGGTCATCAACTGCGCGGCGGGTGCGCCCGGCAACCTGGCCGCCCAGTACCTGAGCGTCACCGGTGGCCCGGACCAGGACGAGTCCGACGGCCGGATCTGGAACTACACCGTCCGGGTCGCCGACGCGCCGGCCGGCACCACGACCGCCAAGTTCAGCTGGACCTGCGCGGGCGTCGAGGGCAACGGCACCGTCGAGTTCGAGCAGGAGCAGCCGCCGACCACGAGCACCAGCAGCTCGCCGACCACGACCAGCGCGCCCGCGTCGAGCACCGCGCCGGTGACCACGGCGACCACCACGACGAGCACCACCGCTCCCGGCAACGCCGCTCCGAAGGCCCAGGTCAAGGTCACGCCCAAGGGCACGGTCGAGACCGGCTTCGGCGGCATGGCCTGGTGAGGATCCGCCGGGCGGGCGCGGCCCTCGCGCTCGTCCTGACGCTGGCCGCCTGCAGCACTCCGGAGCAGCCGAAGGCGGCGCCGGCGCCGGTTCCGTCCTCGGTGCCGGTGACCGCGCCGTTCAAGGGACTTCGCCCGACGTCGGTCAAGATCCCCAAGATCGGCGCGGAGTCCAGCCTGCTCGCGGTCGCGGTCAAGACCGACGGCTCGATCTCCGTCCCGTCGGTGCACCAGCCGATGCAGGCCGCCTGGTACAAGCTTTCCCCGGTGCCCGGGGACGTCGGCCCGGCGATCGTGCTCGGGCACGTCGACGGCGACAAGAAGCCCGGCATCTTCTACAAGCTCAAGGACCTCGCGCCCGGCGACGAGGTCGACATCGACCGCAGTGACGGCAAGAAGCTGAAGTTCGTCGTCGACCGCGTCACGCAGGTTCCGAAGGACACGTTCCCGAAGGACGCCGTCTACGGCAACAGCGACAAGCCCGAGCTGAGGCTGATCACCTGCGGTGGCGTGTTCGACCACGCCGAGCACAGCTATAAGGACAACATCGTCGTCTACGCGAACCTAGCCAACGCCTGAACCGGGGTACGGGTACGTCGGCTTCAGCGTGGTTTCCGGGCACACCCAACGCCGCATGCCGGCGTCGCACACGGCGTAGCCCCAGTTGATCAGCCGGTCCTGCGTCCGCTCGGACATCCTGGTCAGCCGGGTCTTCGTCACGGCCAGCTCGCGGGTCTGCTCGACCGGCGCCGGCAGCGCGTCCGGCAGCTCGAAGTGCGTGATGTCGCTGTAGGTCGCCCAGTACGTGCCGGCGAACCGCTTGTCCTGGTAGGACTTCAGCAGCGAGCCGGTGCGCAGCTCGCGGACCTGGTTGTCCATCACGGTCAGCACGCGGAACATCTGCATCGGCCAGTTGCGGCGCGGCTTTTCCTCGTGCCGCATCTTCTTGCCGGCGTCGCTGACCAGGACGGTCGCGCACTGGTTCTCGATCGGGTCGAGGCCGAGGTTGTCGTACACGCCGGCGTCGCTGAGCACGATCTCGCGGTCCGCTTGGTGCGGGTCCGTGATCACGACCGGCGAAAGCATCGGCGGGAACGCCGACGACGCGGCCACCGCCGTCGCCAGGGGAATCCGCCCGTGCGGGCCGGACTGGCGGAAGAACCACCACAGCGAGCCGTCCTGCAGGCTGGTCGCGGTGAACACGAAGTTCGGGCCGGCCGGGTCGAGGTCTTCGAGGCAGCAGTCGCCGAAGAGGTGCTTCGCGTAGCGGCGGGCCAGTTCCTCACCCGCGCTGCGCCACGGCATCACCATGGCCTTCAGCGTCACCGGGACGTCGAGGTTGGTGCGCGCCAGTTTCCGCAGCGGCTGCACGACTTCCTTGCCGAAGTTCTCGGCGACGCCGTCTTCGCCGAAGTACAGCTTGTGCCACGCGTGCGCGAGCACCCCGGCCGCGATCGAACCGCCGGAGACGCTGGAAACGGTGGTCAGCTTCGGCAGCCAGCCGAGTTCGTTGAGCCGCCAGAGCGCGCCGGCGTGGAAGAGCATTGCGCGATAGCCACCGCCGGACAACGCGAGCCCGACTCCGTCTCGTTTCGTCCCGGCCATTCGGCCGAGTCTAGGACCGCAGCAAGGGGGCGAGCAGCGGGCGTTGCCCGGCGGGCACGTGTTCCGCGTAGTTGTCGTACAACGCCTGCTTGGCGAGCTGGGCCGCACCGGCGCCATCGGCTGCGCGGATCGCGTCGAGCACTTCGGCGTGGTGGGCGAGCCACGCGCGCATCAGCGACGTCCGGTTGCTGGCGTGCTCGAGCTTGTCCTCGATCAGCTCCAGCACCACTCCGCGCACGACTTCTTCGCTGACCACCAGCAGGGGATTGCGTGAGATGCGCGCGATGACTTCGTGGAAGGCGACGTCGGCGCGGCTGAACTCGGCGTACCCGTGCGAGACGCCTTCGCGCATCGCCTCCAGCGCCGTGTCGAGGCCGGTCAGGTCGTCCTCGGTGCGCAGCTCGGCGGCGAGCAGGTGGGCCGAGCCGTCGAGGATCATCCGGAACTGCAGCAGTTCGGCGAGCCCGACGTGGTCGGCCCGCGCGAGCCGGTGCATCGAGCGGTGCAACGCCGCCGGCGACGCGGCCAGCACCTCGGGGCCGCGCGGGTCACCGGGGCGCGACCGGATCATCTCGGCGGCTTGGAGCACGCGCAGGGCTTCGCGGATCGTCGAGCGGCCGACGCCGAACTGCGTCATCAGCTCGCGCTCACTCGGCAGGCGTTCGCCCGGCTTGAGCCCGCCGCTGATCACGGCCTGCTCGATCTGCTCGACGACCCGCTCGTACGCGCGGACCGGAGCCACCGGTTCGAACCGCATCCTTGACCTCGTCGTCCGCTCAGTGCAGGCTACTGGTCAGACCAGTGTACTGACCTGGAGGCCGAATGAAAGCCCGGATTCCGGTGGTGGCAGCGGCGCTGCTGCTTGCCGTCACCGGCTGCTCGGCCGGCTCGTCGGCCAGTGTTTCCGCTGGTCCGGACACGCTTTCCGTCGGCTTCACGGCCGAGCCGGCGAACTTCGACTTCACCAAGACCGACGGTGCCGCGATCCCGCAGGCGCTGCTCTACAACGTCTACGAAGGCCTGGTGAAGCTCGACTCGCAGGGTCGCGTGGTGCCGCTGCTCGCGAAGTCGTGGACGATCAGCCCGGACCGTCGCACCTACGACTTCCAGCTCCAGCCGGGTGTGAAGTTCAGCAACGGCGCACCGTTCACGGCCGAAGACGTCAAGTTCTCGCTGCTGCGCGTGAAGACCGACTGGACGATCTCGATCAAGTCCACGATGGACGTTGTCGACCACGTCGACGTCGTGGCGCCGGACCACGCGCGGGTCGTGCTGTCGAAGCCGTCCAACGGCTGGCTGTTCAGCCTGACCAGCCGGCTCGGCGCGATGTTCAGCCCGACCGGCGTCGCCGACCTGGCGAACAAGCCGGTCGGCACCGGGCCGTACGTCGTGGCCGCCCGCAAGCGCGGCGACTCGGTGGTGCTGAAGGCGAACCCCGCGTACTGGGGCCGGGAACCGGCGTACAAAACCGTGGTCCTCAAGTACATCAAGGACCCGACGGCGCTGAACAACGCGTTGTCCAGCAACGGCATCGACGTCATCTCGGCGGTCACCGCACCCGACTCGATCCCGCAGTTCCAGGCGGACGACCGGTTCCAGGTCATCCAGGGCACGTCGAACAGCGAGGTCACGCTCGCGATGAACAACGCGCGGCCGCCGTTCACCGACGTCCGGGTGCGCCAGGCGCTGATGTACGCGATCGACCGGAAGGCGTTGCTGGACACGGCGTGGGCCGGTCGCGGCACGCTGATCGGCAGCATGGTCCCGCCGACCGACCCCTGGTACGAGGACCTGTCGAAGGTCTACCCGTTCGACCCCGCGAAGGCCGAGGCGCTGCTGACCGAGGCGGGCGCGACGAACCTGAACCTGCGGATGCGGATCCCGAACCTGCCGTACGCGGTGTCGGCCGCGCAGGTCGTGCAGTCGCAGCTGGCCGACGTCGGGGTGCGGACGACGATCGAACCCCTCGACTTCCCGGCGGTGTGGCTCAAGCAGGTGTTCACCGACCACGACTACGACCTGTCGATCATCCAGCACGTCGAGGCCCGCGACATCACGACGTTCGGGAAGCCGAAGTACTACTGGGGTTACGACAGCAAGCGCGTCCAGCAGCTGCTCGCCGAAGCCGACAGCGGGACGCCGGAGCAGCAGGTCGCGGACATGAAGCAGGTCGCGCGGCAGCTGAACACCGACGCGGCCGCGGACTGGCTGTTCCTGTTCCCCAACGTGATCGTCGCGAAGGCCAAGGTCGGCGGGTTCGCGGCGAACCAGGTCAGCGAGTCCTTCGACCTCACCGGGCTGGCGCCGCGATGACCGCCAAGGTGCTGCGCCGGGTGGCGATCTTCGTGGTCAGCGTGCTGGTCGCGTCGATCGTGGTGTTCCTCTTCATGGCCGTGCTGCCGGGTGACCCGGCGCAGGTCGCGCTCGGCGTCAACGCGACGCCGGAGCTGCTCGCCAAGACACGCGCGGAATTCGGCATCGACCGGCCACTGGTCACGCAGTACTTCGACTGGATCGGTGGCGTGCTGCACGGCGACTTCGGCCGCTCGTACGTCACGCGCGACGCGATCGGTCCGCAGCTCCTGGATCGTCTCGGCGTGACGCTCTGGCTGGTCGGCGCCGGGATGCTGGTGGCGCTGGTGATCGCGATTCCCGCGGGCACGTTCGCCGCGGTCAAACACCGCAAGGCTTCCGGCGCGAGCGTTTCGGGGTTGTCGCAGATCGGCGTCGCGATCCCCGCGTTCCTCGCCGGGATCATCCTGGTGCAGATCTTCGCCGTGCAGCTGCGCTGGCTGCCGTCCGGCGGGTGGACCCCACCGGACCAGAACTTCGGCGAGTTCTTCCGCGGGCTCGTCCTGCCCGCGTTGTCCCTCGGTTTGGTGCAGGGCGCGGTGCTCACGCGCTATGTCCGGTCGGCGGTGCTCGACACGCTCGGCCAGGACTACCTCCGGACCGCGCGGTCCAAGGGGCTCCGGCCGGGGCAGGCGTTGGTGCGCCACGGTTTGCGCAACGCGTCGGTACCGGTGGTCACCGTGCTCGGGCTGCAGCTGGCGACGCTCTTGATCGGCGCGGTCGTCGTCGAGCGCGTGTTCGTGCTGCCGGGACTCGGCTCGATGCTGCTCGACGCGGTGTCGTCGCGGGACCTGCTGACCGTGCAGGGGATCGTGCTCGTGCTGGTGGTCGGCGTGCTGGTGGTCAACTTCGTCGTCGACGTCCTGTACACCGTGCTCGACCCGCGATTGCGAGGTTCGTGATGCGCAATCTCGTCATCGGCGGAGTGCTCGTCGGCTTGGTCGTGCTGGCCGCGCTGCTGTCGTTCGTGTGGACGCCGTTCGACCCGGTGAAGGTCGACGCCGCCCACCGGCTCCTGGGCTTCGGGGGCGAGAACCTCTTCGGCACCGACAAGTTCGGCCGCGACCTGCTCAGCCAGATCATGGTCGGCGCGCGGACGACGTTGTACGTCGGTGTCGTCGCGGTGGGCATCGCCGCGGTGATCGGCACGCCGCTGGGGATCCTCGCCGGGATGTCGCCGCGGTGGCTGGGTGAGTTCGTCATGCGGGTCAACGACCTCGTGCTCGCGTTCCCCGCGTTGCTGCTGGCGATCATGTTCGGCGCGGTGTTCGGGGCGGACACGCTGACCGCGATGGTCGCCATCGGCATCGCGACGATCCCGTCGTTCGCGCGGATCGCGAGGTCCGGGACGCTGCAGGTGATGAGCACCGAGTTCGTGCTCGCCGCGCGGGCCGGCGGCCGGTCGCGGTTCTCCATCGCCGTCCGGCACGTGCTGCCGAACATCTCCGGCCTGCTGATCGTGCAGGCGTCGGTGTCGTTCGCGATCGCCGTGCTGGCCGAAGCGGCGTTGTCGTTCCTCGGGTTCGGCACGCGGCCGCCGACGCCGTCGTGGGGACGGATGCTGCAGGAGTCCCAGGAACTGCTGACCGTGCACCCGCGGCTCGCGCTGGTGCCGGGCATCGCGATCGCCGTCGCCGTGCTCGGGTTCAACCTCCTCGGCGACGGCCTGCGTGACCGCCTCGACCCCCGATTGGCGGCGAAGGTATGACGCTTTCGGTTTCGGGTCTCAGCGTTTCTTCGCTCGTGCGTGACGTTTCCTTCGAGATCGGCGCAGGCGAGCGGGTCGGGCTGATCGGGGAGTCCGGGTCGGGGAAGTCGCTGACGGCGTTGTCGATCATGGGCCTGCTCCCGGACGAACTCCGCGCGTCCGGCTCGGTCCGGCTCGGCGACCGCGAGCTGCTCGGCATGTCCGAAAAGGACCTCTCCCGGCTACGCGGTGACGAGCTGGCGATGGTGTTCCAGGAGCCGATGACGGCGTTGAACCCGGCCATGCGCGTCGGCCGCCAGGTCACCGAGCCCGGCCGGATCCACGGCCGCCGCCACCGCGCGGAAGACCTGCTGTCCTCGGTGGGCTTGGCGGACACGGCCCGCGCGTACCCGCACCAGCTGTCCGGCGGCCAGCGGCAGCGGGTCGTCCTCGCGATGGCGCTGGCGAACGAGCCGTCGCTGCTGATCTGCGACGAGCCGACGACCGCCCTCGACGTCACGGTCCAAGCCCAGATCCTCACCCTCATCAAAGCCGCACTTTCACGTGAAAGTGCGCTCCTCTTCATCACGCACGATCTCGCGGTGGTCGCGTCGGTGTGCGAGCGCGTGCTCGTGATGCTCGACGGCGAGATCGTCGAAGCGGGTTCGACGCGCGAAGTCCTGACGTCGCCGAAGCACGAGTACACGCGCAAGCTCCTGGCCGCCTCGGACCTGGAGGCCCGCCGATGAGCATCATCGAAGTCCGCGACCTCGAACGCCGCTACGCCCGCCGGGACGTCCACGCGTTGCGCGGGGTCAGCTTCGACGTCGAGGCCGGACAGCGGTTCGGCATCGTCGGCGAGTCCGGCTCGGGCAAGTCGACGCTGGTCCGGCTGCTGGCCGCACTCGACCAGCCGACCGCCGGCACGGTCTCGTTCCAGGGCCGGCGCATCGACCACCTCCCCGAACGCAAGCTCGGCTTCCTGCGCTCGGAGCTGCAGATCGTCTTCCAGGACCCGATGGGCTCGCTCGACCCGCGGATGCGAGTCGCCGACATCATCTCCGAGCCGCTGGGCCGCCGGAACCCGAAGCTCGTCGACGAGCTGCTGGCCGCGGTCGGCCTGCCCGCCGACGCCGCCGGGCGGTACCCGCACCAGTTCTCCGGCGGCCAGCGGCAGCGGATCTCGATCGCCCGCGCGCTGGCGCCGCACCCGAGCGTCCTGATCGCCGACGAGCCGGTCAGCGCGCTCGACGTGTCCGTGCGCGGCCAGATCCTCGACCTGCTCGCGTCGCTGGTGGACCAGTTCGCGCTGACGCTCATCTTCGTGTCGCACGACCTCGGCGTCGTCCGGCACGTCTGCGACCGCGTCGCGGTGATGCGCCGCGGCGAGATCGTCGAACTGGGCGACGTGGCCCAGGTCTACGACGCACCGCAGCACGAATACACCCGGGAGCTCCTCGCCGCCGCACCGAACCTGCGTGCGGAGCTGGCCCGGTTGAGCGGAGGTGAAGATGGCTGAGTACCCGGACGGACTGCCGGTCGGCGCGGGCTGGGTGTCCACTGTGGACGCCGAAGAAATCGTTTTCCCCTACGACGGGAGCGTGATCGGCACCGCGCCCGTCGGCACTCCCGAGCTGGCAACCCGGGCTGTCGACGAGGCTGTCGCCGTCGCGCGCGAAGTGGCTTCGCTGCCTTCGCGGACTCGGCGTTCGCTGCTCAACGACGTCGCGGCGGCTTTGGCCGAGCGCCGTGCGGAGTTCGAGGACCTGCTCGTGCTGGAGACCGGCAAGCCGCTGGTGGACTGCCGGGTCGAGGTCGCGCGCACGATCGTCACCTGGGAAGCCGCCGCCGAAGAGGTGTCGCGGCTGCACGGCGAGACCGTGCCGCTCGACCTGCTGCCCTCCGGCGACGGGCTGCTCGGGTTCTGGAAGCGCAAGCCGATCGGCGTGGTCGTCGGCATCGCGGGCTTCAACTACCCGCTGCTGCTGGCGTCGCACAAGATCGCGCCGGCCATCGCGGCCGGCTGCCCGGTGATCGTGAAGCCGGCACCGCAGACGCCGCTGGCCACGCTCTGGCTGGTCCACCTGGTCCGGTCGCTCGCGCCGCTGCCGGCGATGGTCCAGCTGGTCACCGGCGACGCGGCCGTGGGCGCGGCGCTGACGACCGACCGCCGGATCGGCGCGGTGTCGTTCACCGGCTCGGCCGCGGTCGGCCACCGCATCGCCCGCGACGCGGCGCCGACGAAGACGTTGCTGGAGCTGGGTTCGAACGCGGCGCTCGTCGTCGCTGCCGACGCGGACCTCGAAGCCGCGGTCGACGCCGTGCTGCGTGGCGGGTTCTACGCGTCCGGCCAGGCGTGCATCTCGGTGCAGCGGGTGCTGGTCGTCTCGTCGGTGGCTGCGGAGTTCACCGAACGGCTGCTGGCCCGGCTCGACGAGGTCGTCGTCGGCGATCCGCGGGACGAGAAGACGCGGGTTTCCGCGCTGATCGACCCCGCTTCGACCGAGCGGGTCGCCGCGTGGATCGAGAAGTCGGGCGCCCGCCAGGTCGGCGGCGGTGTCGAGGGCACGGTGCTGCGGCCGACGGTCCTGCTCGACGTCCCGGACGGCGTCGAAGCCTGGGACGAGGAGATCTTCGGCCCGGTCGTCTGCGTGCGCACGGTGTCCGATGTGGACGAAGCGTTCGCCGCGGTGAACGCGTCCCGCTACGGCCTCCACGCCAGCGTCTACAGCAAGTCGCTGAACACGGCCTTCCGCGCGCTCGACGAGCTGGAAGTCGGCGGCGTCGTCGTCAACGAGGTGCCCGGCTTCCGTTCCGACACCATGCCCTACGGCGGGGTGAAGGACTCCGGCATCGGCCGCGAGGGACCGCGGTTCGCCGTCGAGGAACTGACCGTGACGAGGATGGCGGTGCTGCGCCCGTGAACTACTCGACGTTGTTCCGGCTGGACGGGCGCCGGGCCGTGGTGCTCGGCGCCGGCGGTATCGGCCGCGAAGCCGCGCGTGCGCTCGCGGCGCACGGCGCCGACGTCGTGTGCGCCGACCGTGACCTCGAAGCCGCACGCGAGGCCGGCGTCGGCGAGGCGTACGAGATCGACCTGCTCGAGCCGGGCGCGCTCGACCGTGCGGCGACGGACCTCGGCCCGCAGGACATCGTCGTGCTGACCGCCGCGATGAACGTCCGCAAACGTTTGCTGGACTACACCCGTGAGGAGTTCGACCGCGTCCTCGCGCTGAACCTCGGCGTGACGTTCGAGGTCGTGCGCGTGTTCGGCGCCGACATGGTCGCGCGCGGGCGGGGGAGCATCATCGGCTTCTCGTCGATCCGCGGGACGACCGTCGAGCCCGGCCAAGGCCCGTACGCGGCGACGAAAGCCGGGCTCGTCCAGCTGTTCCGGACGGCCGCGGCGGAGTTCGGCCCGGCCGGCGTCCGGGTCAACGCGATCGCCCCCGGCGTCGTCGAGACGCCGCTGACCGCGCAGATCAAGGCGAACCCGGAGTGGTACGACGCGTATGCGACGAAGGGCGCGTTGGGCCGCTGGGCGCGTCCCGAGGAGCTCGCCGGCGCGGTCGTGTACCTCGCTTCGGACGCTTCGTCGTTCGTGACCGGCTCCGTGCTGGCGGTCGACGGCGGCTGGACCGCCGTCGACGGCCGCTTCGAACCGCCGGCGTCTTGAGGAGGCTTCATGACCGAGCTGCCCGATCTGACCGCCGTCGAGCTCGTCGCGCAGTACCGCGCGAAGACGCTCTCGCCGGTCGAGGTGACCGAAGCCGTACTCGCCCGGATCGACGCGCGAGAGCCGGAGTTGCACGCGTTGTACGCGTACGACCCTTCAGCGGCTCTCGACGACGCGAAGGCGTCCGAAGCGCGCTGGGCGTCCGACGAGCCGCTGGGCCCGATCGACGGCGTCCCGCTGACGCTGAAGGAGAACATCGCGACCCGCGGCACCCCGGTTCCGCTGGGCACGGCGGCGACCGCGCTGGTCCCGGCCGCGGCGGACGCCCCGGCGGCCGCGCGCGTCCGCGAGTCCGGCGGCGTCCTGCTGGCCAAGACGACGATGCCGGACTACGGGATGTTGACGTCCGGCCGGTCGAGCTTCCACGAGACGGCGCGGAACCCGTGGCGGACGTCGGCCTCGCCGGGTGGCTCGAGCGCGGGTGCGGGTGCGGCGGCCGCGGCGGGCTACGGCCCGCTGCACGTCGGCACGGACATCGGCGGCTCGATCCGGCTGCCGGCGGGGTGGTGCGGCCTGGTCGGGCTGAAGCCGAGCTTCGGCCGGGTGCCGGTCGACCCGCCGTTCCTCGGCCGGGTGGCGGGCCCGATGACCCGCACGGTCGCCGACACGGCGTTGCTGATGAGCGTGCTGTCCGCGCCCGACGAGCGTGACCACCTCAGCCTGCCGCCGCACGACTTCGACTGGTCGTCGCTCGACGGTTCCCTGTCCGGACTGCGGGTCGGCCTGCACCTCGACCCCGGCGTCGGCCTGCCGGTGGACCCCGCGACGCGCGACGCCGTCACGGCGGCGGCCCGGGTCTTCGAGGCGGCGGGCGCGGTCGTCGAGCCGGTCGGGCCGTTCCTGACCCGCGAGATGCTCGGCGGCCTGGACGTCTTCTGGCGCACCCGCGCCTGGTCGGACCTGGCGGCGTTGCCGGCGGACCGCCGCGCGAAGGTGCTGCCGTACATCGCGGCCTGGGCCGCGGGCGGCGCGGAGGTGTCCGGTGTGGACGTTTACCGCGGCTTCGCCCAGATCGACGCGATCAGCGTGGCCGCCCTGCGCGCGACGGCGCCCCACGACATCGTGCTGTCGCCGACGTGCCCGGTGGCGGCCCCGCCGGCGGAGTGGGCGTCCCCGACGAACGACCCGGCTCGCCCGTTCGAGCACATCGCGTTCACGGTGCCGTACAACATGTCCGGCCAGCCCTCGGTCTCGGTCAACTGCGGCTACACCGACGACGGCCACCCGATCGGCCTCCAGCTGACCGGCCGCCGCTTCGACGACGTCGGCGTCCTGCGGGTCGCCGCGGCCTACGAAGGCCTGCGCGAGCCGCAACGGCCCTGGCCGATCGGATAGGGAAGAAGTTCGGGCCCCGCGGCGAAGTGGTGGTGAAGCTGTCGCCGACGGGAAGGAACTCCATGACCGAGGCAGCCCCGGTGGCCGGCGTCGAGCAGTTCACCGAGGTGCACGACCGCCACTTCGCCGAGGTCTACCGCTACGTCGCCGGCCGGCTCGGCGCGCAGGCCGCGGAGGACGTCGCCGCCGAGACGTTCCTGGTGGCGTTCGACCGCCGCAAGACGTTCGACCCCGCCCGCGGCGAACTGCGGGCGTGGCTGTTCGGCATCGCGACGAACCTGGTGTCGAGACACCGCCGCAAGGAAGCCCGCCACTACCGCGCGCTCTCGCGGATCGAGGTGCCCCGGCCGCTCGAGGGACACGAAAACCGCGTCGTCATGAATGGACAGCTGGGAAAAGCGTTGTCCCGGCTGACTTCGGGCGAGCGGGACGTCCTGCTGCTCGTGGCCCTCGCCGACCTCGGGTACGCCGAAGTCGCCGAGGCGCTCGGCATCTCCCCGGGCACGGTCGGCTCCCGGCTGACCCGCGCCCGCAAGAAGCTCGCTCCCGTTCTCGCCCCGGAGGCCACCGATGAATGACCTCGAAACCCTGCGCACCGCACTCGTGTCCGGCGAGCCGTCCCAGGACGTCGTCGACCGCAGCCGCCACCGGCTGCAGAACCGGATGCTCGGACGTCGCAGGCGCACTCGCCCGCTGGCGATCGGCGCCGGGCTCGTCGCCGCGGCGGCAGCGATCGTCGTGGCGAGCCTGCCCGGCCCCCCGCCCCCGGCGCCGCCTTCGCAGGCGGTGGACGCCGGCCCGGCGGTCCTGCTGGCGGCCGCCACCGTCGCCGAGCACGCCCAGGTCGGCACCGGAAAGTACTGGCACTCGACGACGAAGGTCGGCAAGGAGACCTGGGAGTACTGGACCACCCCCGACGGGCAGGAGTGGTACCGCGGCGAGAACACCCACGGCAAGGCCGTGCGCCAGCCCCGCCCACGGCCCCTCCGGCTGACCGACGACGAGGTCACCCTCAGCCAGATCTTGACGCTTCCCACCGACCCGGCCGCCCTACGGGACTGGTTCGCGAACGGGCTGCGGAACTACTCCCCGGCGAGCCAGCGGGACTGGGCCGTGCTCCAATCCCTGATCGACCTGGTCTCCGTCGTGCCCTCGCCCCCGGCGGTCCGGGCGGCGGCGTTCCGCGCGATCGCCGCGTACCCGGGCGTGCAGGCGCTGGACGACCGAAGCGTGCGGCTGCCGGGCGGCGGCCGCCTGGTCGTCGACCCGAAGACCGGCCAGGTGGACAGCGCCTCGGTGTTCCTCGGCCCGGACGGCAAACCGGCCCACAACGCCAACGGCGACACGTACGCGGTCAGTGCCGAGTGGACGGACGACCTGCCGACGTGACCTCAGCTCTTGACGGCCTCGGCCAGCGCCAGCACCCGCCGCGCGTTATCGACGTGCAGGTTCTCGATCATCCGCCCGTCCACGGTCACCACACCACGACCAGCCGCCCGAGCCTCCTCGAAGGCCTCGATGATCCGCCGCGAGCGGTCGATCTCCTCCTCCGACGGCGCGAAGATCCGGTTGCACGGCTCGACCTGCGCCGGGTGGATCAGCGTCTTCCCGTCGAAGCCGTACTGCCGCCCCTGCTCGCACTCGGCCTCGAACCCCTCGAGGTCCTTCACGTCGTTGTAGACGCCGTCGAGGATGACGCGACCGGTCGCCCGCGCCGCCAGCAGGCACAGCGAAAGCCCGCCCAGCAACGGCCCGCGGCCCGGGACGAACTCCGCGTGCAGCTCCTTGGCCAGGTCGTTCGTGCCCATCACCAGCACGGTGAGCCGCTCGGACGCCGCCGCGATCTCCTCCGCGTGCAGCATCGCGACCGGGGTCTCGACCATCGCCCAGATCTTCGTGTGGTCCGGCGCCCCGCCGAGCTCCAGCGCGCGCTCGATGTTGTGCACCTCGGCCGCCGAGTTCACCTTCGGCACGACCACCGCGGCCGGGCCGGCCGACGCCGCCGCGCGCAGGTCGGCGTCGTGCCACTCGGTGTCCAGGCCGTTGACCCGGATCGTCACCTCGCGGGTCCCGTACGAACCGACCGCGGCGCAGACGCGTTCGCGCGCGGCTTCCTTGGCGTCGGGGGAGACGGCGTCCTCGAGGTCGAGGATCAGCGCGTCCGCCGGGATCGTCTTGGCCTTCTCCAGCGCTCTTTCGTTGGCGCCGGGCATGTAGAGCACGGAACGTCGGGGCGTGGTCATCCGAGGGTCT
This sequence comes from Amycolatopsis iheyensis, assembly GCF_024703995.1. Taxonomy (GTDB): domain Bacteria; phylum Actinomycetota; class Actinomycetes; order Mycobacteriales; family Pseudonocardiaceae; genus Amycolatopsis; species Amycolatopsis iheyensis. Next base: position 86,405 of record NZ_JAMXQV010000014.1, read on the forward strand.
CCTTGGTGGCCGCGTCATAAGCCGCGGCGAGTTCGGGGTCGTCCGCCGCGAGGGCGTCGGCCAGTTCGGCGACCACGCGGCACTGCTTCACCGACGCGTCGTCCTGCATCTTCCCGTCGATCATCACCGCGCCCGTGCCGTCGCCCATCTCCGCGATGACGCGCCGCGCCCAGGCCACATCGGACGGCGAAGGCGAGAACACCTTCTTCGCGATGTCGATCTGCACCGGGTGCAGGCTCCACGCGCCGACGCAGCCGAGCAGGAACGCGTTGCGGAACTGGTCCTCGCACGCGACGACGTCGCGGATGTCCCCGAACGGCCCGTAGTACGGCAGGATCCCGTGCATCGCGCAGGCGTCCACCATCCGCGCGACCGTGTAGTGCCAGAGGTCCTGCTGGTAGGTGGTCCGGCCCTCGTTCAGGTCGTCGCCGGTCGGGTCGGTGCGCACCAGGTAGCCGGGGTGGCCGCCGCCGACGCGGGTCGTCTTCATCCGGCGGCTCGCGGCCAGGTCGGCCGGGCCGAGGGAGATGCCCTGCATGCGCGGGCTCGCGCCGGCGATCTCCTCCACATTGGCCACCCCGCTGGCCGTCTCGAGGATCGCGTGCACCAGCAACGGCTTCGTCAGGCCGGCGCGCGCCTCGAGCTGCGCCAGCAGCCGGTCGACGTAGTGGATGTCCTGCGCGCCCTCGACCTTCGGCACCATGATCACGTCGAGCTTGTCGCCGATCTCGGTGACCAGCGTGACCAGGTCGTCGAGCACCCACGGCGAGTCGAGGCTGTTGACGCGCGTCCACAGCTGCGTCCTGCCGAAGTCGGTGGCCTTCGCGATCGAGACGAGCCCGGCGCGCGCGGCCTCCTTGCGGTCCGCGCGCACAGCGTCCTCGAGGTTCCCGAGGAGGACGTCCACCTTCTTCGCGATGTCCGGCACCTTGGCCGCCATCTTCTCGTTGCCCGGGTCGAAGAAGTGGATCATCCGCGAGGGCGTCACCGGGATCTCCCGCACGGGAGCGGGCGCGCCCAGGGCGAGCGGGGCGAAGAAGTCCTTCGGGGAGCGCATCGGTCCTCCACGGCGACGACTAAGTGACTGGTGGGTAACTTTAGTCCGGCGCGCGGGACGCCGCTGCGGCGTAAGTCACCGCCGTGTGGGTGACGGTGGGCAACCGCAGCTCAGCGGCCTGCGTCCACTGTGGATTCTTCCCGGGTTGGGCCGAACGGGCTAGTCGGACCGAAGAGGACAATCCTGCCTTGGGTAGTCGATCGCGGGCGGACGGTAATGCCACTCACCTGACTCTCACTCGGTTGGCCGCACCGTTCGACCGAAGTCGGATGACCGCCTACCGACCGGTCATCGACCGCTGGGCGCCGCCGATCGCAGCCACTCGCGCTACCCGGCGACTCCGCGCCGTCACGCTGTTAGACAAGTGAGGTGCCGGTTTCCCCCGGTCACGAAGCAGTGCAGGGCAGAAGGAGGCGGACTCGTGGCGGCTACACCTCAGAACACCGAGCGCTCGACGGTCGCCGGTGGCGCGAAGCGCAGCCGGTCGATGCCGAGCCGGGTGGTGCCGCCGATCGAACTCCCCGCGAGCGTCGACGAGCTCGCCCGCGCCGCCGCCGCCCAGCTGGGCTGGAACGGCGTCGTCCTGCCCGAGACCACCATCCTCGGCCGCAAGGTCTGCGTGGTCGCCAAGCTGCGCACCGACGTGCACGCCGAACGCATCGCGATGGGTGCCGGCCCGGTGGCCGACCGCGCCACCGTCGACACCTGGACCTGGCCGGAGCTGGCCGGAACCGCCCCCGCCCCGGCCGCCGAGATCGTCGGCGTCCTGGCCGTCGCGCGCCACTGGCGCACCGCGATGGCCTCCGCGGTTCCGTTCGCCCGCTACGGCGAGGCCGCGATGGTGCTGCCGTCACCGGTCACCCTCACCGAGGACTACGTCGGCAACTGCCTGCCGCGGGCCCGCGCGTACGGCCTCGCGGTCGTCACGGCCGACCCGAACGCGGTCGTCGACCTCGACCTCGAGGGCCGCACCGAGCGCGTCGTGCTCGCCGAGGACCCGGTCTCCCGGCTGGTGAACGAGCTGGTCTACGACCACCTGCTCCGGACCGCGGAGGCGCCCGCTTCGCACTAGGGTCGGCTCCATGCGAGTCGTCATTGCTGGTGGACACGGTCAGATCGCGCTGCGGCTGGAGCGGCTGCTCGCCGCGCGCGGGGACGAAGGGGTCGGGATCATCCGCAATCCCGGCCACGCGGCGGACCTCGAGGCCGCCGGTGCTCAAGCCGTCGTGCTCGACCTCGAAAACTCCGATGTGGACGCCGTCGCCGAAGTCCTGAAGGGCGCCGACGCCGCGATCTTCGCGGCCGGCGCCGGGCCGGGCAGCGGCACCGCCCGCAAGGACACTGTGGACCGTGGCGCCGCGGCGTTGTTCGCCGAAGGCGCCGAGCGGGCCGGGGTCCGGCGGCACATCCAGGTCGGCTCGATCGGTGCCGACAACCCGGAGAACCCCGACGTCACCGAGGAGTTCCGGCACTACCTGCGTGCCAAGCGCGCGGCCGAAGACGACCTGAAGGCCCGTGACCTCGACTGGACGATCCTCCGGCCCGGATCGCTCACCGACGACCCCGGCACCGGCCTGGTCCTGCTGGCCGAGAACACCGGCCGCGGCCCGATCCCGCGTGACGACGTCGCCGCGGTGCTCGTGGCCCTGCTCGACACGCCTTCATCCGTCCGCCGCACCCTGACGCTGATCTCGGGCGAGGACGCCATCGGCGAAGCGGTCTCCGCGCTGTGATCTCTGAAGCGTCGAGAGAGATCGCCGTCTTCAGCGGGTCCGCGCACCCCGAACTGGCCGAAGAGATCTGCGCGCAGCTCGGCGTCCCGCTGCGGCCGGCCGAGGTCCGGCGGTTCGCGAACGACTGCCTCGAAGTTCAGCTCCAGGCGAACTGCCGCGAGCGGGACGTCTTCATCATCCAGCCGCTGGTGAAGCCGGTGCAGGAGCACCTCGTCGAGCTGCTGCTGATGCTCGACGCCGCGCGAGGCGCCTCGGCGTCCCGCATCACCGCGGTGATGCCGCACTATTCGTACGCGCGCTCGGACAAGAAGGACGCGCCGCGCATCTCCATCGGCGGCCGCCTGGTCGCCGACCTGCTGACGACGGCGGGCGCGAACCGCGTGCTCGCGATGACGTTGCACTCGCCGCAGGTGCACGGCTTCTTCAGCGTCCCGGTCGACCACCTGCACGCACTGCAGGAGCTGGCGGAGCACTTCCGCCAGTACGACCTTTCGCGCACCACCGTCGTCTCGCCCGACCTCGGCAACGCGAAGGAGGCGTCGCACTTCGCGCGGCTCCTCGGCGTCCAGGTCGCGGCCGGCGCGAAGGAGCGCTTCCCGGACGACCGCGTCCAGATCACTTCGGTGATCGGCGAGGTCGCCGGCCGGGACGTGATCGTCCTCGACGACGAGATCGCCAAGGGCAGCACGGTGCTGGAGCTGCTCGACAAGCTCGCCGAGCTGGAGCCGCGCTCGATCCGCGTGGCGTGCACGCACGGCCTGTTCGCGGCGAAGGCCATCGAGCGGATCGGCGGCCGGCCGGAGGTGCTGGAGATCGTCTGCACCAACACGGTCCCGGTGCCCGAGGAAGAACGCACCGAAAAGCTGAAGATCCTTTCGATCGCGCCGGCCATGGCCGAGGCGATCCGCCGGATCCACAACGGCGAATCGGTGTCGGCGCTGTTCAGGTGACGGGCCCGAGCACCCGGTCCAGGTAGGTGTTGGCGAAGACGCCGTCCGGGTCGGTTTCCTTGCGCACGCGCAGGAAGTCGTCGAAGTGCGGATAGCGCTCGCGGAGGACGCCGGCGTCGAGGTCGTGCATCTTGCCCCAGTGCGGGCGGCCGCCGACGGCGCCGGCGATCTTCTCGAACGCGCTGAAGTACTCGCGGTAGGGCATGCCGACGAACTGGTGGATGGCGATGTAGGCGGAGTCGCGGCCCTGCGCGGTCGAGAGCCAGATGTCGTCGGCCGCGGCGACGCGCACCTCGACCGGGAACATCACCGGGTCCCTCAGCGTTGGGACTACCGCCCGTAGTTCGGCGAGCACGTCCAGCACTGATTCACGTGGAACAGCGTATTCCGTTTCGGTGAAGCGGACGTTGCGCGCGGTCACGAAGACGCGGTGGGAGGTGTCGCTGTACTCGCGCGCGGACAGCATGTTCGACGCGAAGCTGTTCAGCGGACGCACGAGCCGCGGCATCAGCCGGCCGGTCCGGCAGAGCCCGCCGAACGCGACGTTCTCCATGATCTGGTAGTCGACGAACTCGCGGACCTTGCTGAGCGGTTCCGCCGTCTCGCACCGGTTGTTGCGCTTGACCAGGGCGTTCTTGCCGTAGGGGAACCAGTAGAACTCGAAGTGCTCGTTCTGGTCGGCGAAGTCGTGGAAGCCCTCGAGGACCTGCTCCAGCGGCTCCGGCCGCTCCTGCGCACGCAGGTAGAAGGACTTTTCGCAGCGCAGGGTCACGGTCGTGATGACGCCGATCGCGCCCAGCCCGACCCGGGCGGCGGCGAAGAGGTCCGGCTTTTCCTCGGCCGAGCAGGCGACGACCGAGCCGTCCGCGAGCACGAGCTCGAGCGCGGTGATCTGGGTGGCGATACCGCCGAGCTTCGCGCCGGTGCCGTGCGTGCCGGTGGAAATCGCGCCGGCGATGGTCTGCGCGTCGATGTCGCCGAGGTTGGTCATGGCCAGCCCGAGCGCGTCGAGCTCGGCGTTGAGCTGCTTGATGGTGGTGCCCGAACGGACGGTGACCTGCCCGGACTCGAGGTCGACGCGCTCGATGCCGGTCCAGTTCCGCAGGTCGAGCGCGTCGGAGTCGGCGACGGCGATCGCGGTGAAGGAGTGGCCGCTGCCCCAGGGCCGCACGGTCCGGCCGGCCGCGGCGACGCCTTCGACGGCGGCCGCGATCTCGGCGGCACTGCGCGGTGCGTGAACGTGCTGCGGTGAGGCGGACGCGGTGCCCGCCCAGTTGGTCCACCGGGTCATGCGCGCCCCCTCCATCGGTCGATTGTCCGAGACAGTATGTGAACAGTATTCGCGTTTCAAGCTTTGTTGTCGTACTTTAGACCTCGTGACCAGTGCGACGGTGTACGACTTGGCGACCAAGGACCTCGATCCACCCTTGGCCGTGGTCGACTTGGCGGCCTTCGACGCGAACGCGGACGACCTCCGCCACCGCGCGGCGGGCAAGCCGATCCGCGTCGTCTCGAAGTCGGTCCGCTGCCGGGCGTTGCTGGAGCGCGTGCTCGCGATGCCGGGCTTCGAAGGCCTGATGTGCTACTCGCTGGCGGAGGCGATCTGGCACGTCGAGCAGGGCACGACCGATGACATCGTCGTCGCCTACCCGACGGCCGACCACGAAGCCCTCCGCCGCCTGGCCGCGTCGGAGCAGGCCCGCGCGTCGATCACGATCATGGTGGACTCGCCGGCGCACCTCGACCTCGTCGACGCCGCGCTCGGCCACAGCCACCCGGAAATCCGCGTGTGCCTGGAGCTGGACGCGTCGTGGCGGCCCCTGCCGGGAATCCACGTCGGCACCCGGCGTTCCCCGATCTTCACGCCGAAGCAGGCGTCGACGTTCGCGCAGCAGGTCGTGGCCCGCCCGGGCTTCCGCCTGGTGGGCGTGATGGCGTACGAAGGCCAGATCGCGGGCCTCGGCGACGCGGCGGGCGCCCGCCTGAACCGCGCGGTGATCGCCTGGATGCAACGCCGTTCGGCGGCGGAGCTGAACCGCCGCCGAGGCGCGGCGGTCCGCGCGGTCCAAGCGGTGACCCCGCTCGAGTTCGTGAACGGCGGCGGCACCGGAAGCATCGAGTCGACGGGCGCGGACGCGGTGGTGACGGAGATCGCGGCGGGCTCGGGCCTGATCGGCCCGACCCTGTTCGACGGCTACTCCCGCTTCACCCCCCGCCCGGCGGCGCTGTTCGCGTTGCCGGTGGTCCGCCGCCCGACCCGCAACATCGCCACGCTCTTTTCGGGCGGCTACATCGCTTCGGGCCCGGCGGGTGCTTCGCGGGTGCCGCAGCCGTACCTGCCGACTGGCCTGAAGCTGCTCGGTTTCGAAGGCGCGGGCGAGGTCCAGACGCCGGTGACGGGCCGCGCGGCCCGCAGCCTGCAGCTGGGTGACCGGGTGTGGCTCCGCCACGCGAAGGCGGGCGAGCTGGCGGAGCGGTTCACGCACTACCACCTGGTGCTGGGCGACCGGGTGGAGCGCACGGTCCCGACGTACCGTGGCGAGCACCAGAACTTCGGCTGACCCTTCACCCGCCGTCGGCGTCGAACTCCGCCTTGCGCTTCGCGAGGTAAGCCGGCCAGTCCGCGCGCGCGGCGATCACGTCGTCGATGGAGAGCTTGACGACCGCGCAGCCGCTGAGCGAGCAGGCGCGCGGTGCGGAGGCGTCGATCAGCGAGATGCCGCCGATCTCATCGCCGTCGTCGAGGTAGGTGCACAGGACCGGGTGGAACGAGCAGTCTTCGTAGATGTCGCCCGGCCGGATCTCCTCGGAAGAATCCACCAAGGCCCCCTTCCGTCCCGGACGTTTGCGCCACCGCTGCCGCAACTTCAGCGCCTCGCGGCCCACTGGTCGATCGCGCGAATCAAGGCGCGGCACCCATCCGACACCCAGCTCGCCGGCCCACACGTGGCCCTTCCAGCCAGCCGGGACCCACAGGCAGCCCATTTCCAGCCGGCCTGGCCCACGCGTGGCCCATTTCCCGCCGGCCGGGGCCCACACGCAGCCCACCCTCCCGGGGGAACCCCCACTTCCAGTCTATCGGCACCCACCGACAGCCAGGCCTCAAGCAGCAGGGTTGTCCACAGCTGTGCATACCTGTGGACAACTTCTGTGGACAACCAAACTCAAGACTGCTCCCCGAACCGAGCCGCCAGATACCCCTTCACCACGTACTTGGCCTCGGCGACGATCTTCTCGTCCCCCCGCGGCTCCTTCCGGAACGCCAGCTTGAGCAGCGCGTCCGCCACCTCGTTGGCGATCCCGATCGCGAACCGCAGGTCCTCCACCGGGCGGTCCACCTGAGTCGCGACCAGGTCGGTGAGCGAATCCACGATCACCGCGTTGTTGTCGCGCGTCTCGTCGAGCAGCTGGCGGTCGATGATGTCGCCGAAGTGGACCTTCGAAAACCCCGGCACCGTCCGGTGCATCTCCAGGTAGATGTCGAGGATCGAGTCCACGACGTCCCACCAGTGCTCCGGGCCGAGCTGTTTGAGGCGCTCGTTCACCGCGCCCACGAACCGCTCCAGGTTCCGGGCGGTAAGCGCTTGCACGACGGCGCGCTTGTCCGGGAAGAACTGGTACAGCGAACCCACCGCGACGCCCGCTCGTTTGGCGATCAAGGTGGTCGTCAGCGCGTCGTAGCCGAGTTCGTCGATCAGGGCCGCGCTCGCGTCGAGCATCTGCTCGACCCGCTTCGCGCTCCGCTGTTGAACCGGTTGACGGCGCAGGGGGGTGGCTTCGGCCGGCACCTTCGCGGCCTGGATGTCGGACACGGCGCTCCTCCTCGTCTGATCTGGGACTTTATCGCGCCGACGGGCTTCCCCACGGACGAGTGAAGACCTAGTATATGAGAACTTTTCATGTTCACCCAGACGGGTGGCCTGACGAAGGGGTCAGCACCGGTGCAGAACCCGATCTTCCCGCCCGGCTTCCTCTGGGGTGTTTCGACCTCGGCGTTCCAGATCGAGGGCGCCACCAGCGAAGGTGGGCGCGGACCGTCCATCTGGGACACGTTCACCGCGACCGAGGGCAAGATCGCCCGCGGTGAACAAGCAAAAGTAGCCGCCGATCACTACCACCGCTACCCCGAAGACATCGCCCTGATGGCGGAGCTCGGCGTCGGCGCCTACCGGATGTCCATCGCCTGGCCCCGGATCCAGCCTGACGGCCGGGGCAAGCCGAACCCCGAGGGGCTCGGCTTCTACGACAAGCTGATCGACGCCGTCTGCGAGGCCGGCATCGCGCCCGCCGTCACGCTTTACCACTGGGACACCCCGCAAGCCATCGAGGACGAGGGCGGCTGGCTCGCCCGGGACACCGCTCAGCGCTTCGCGGAGTACGCCCGCATCCTCGGCGAACGCTTCGCCGACCGGGTGAAACTGTGGATTCCGCTCAACGAGCCCATGGTCATGTCGATCTTCGGCTACGCCATCGGCGAGTACGCCCCCGGCAAGACGCTCCTGCTCGACGCCATCCCGACCGCGCACCACCAGAACCTCGCCCACGGCCTCGCCGTCCAGGCCCTCCGCGCGGCCGGCGCCACCGACGTCGGCACCGCCAACAACCACTCGCCGATCTGGCCGGCCGAGCCCGACGACGAAGAAGCTGCTGAGTGGCTCGACGCCCTGCTCAACCGTCTCTTCGCCGACCCCGTGCTGCTCGGCAGCTACCCCGAGCAGCTCCACGCGCACCTGCCCGCCGGGTTCGCCGACGACCTGCCCACCATCGCGCAGCCGCTCGACTTCTACGGCGTCAACTACTACGAGCCGCAGGGGGTCGCGAAGCCGAGCCCGGGCAACCCGCTGCCCTTCGACCTTCGCCCGATCGAGGGTTACCCGATGACGACCAACGACTCGCCGATCGTCCCGCACGCGCTGCGTGAGCTGCTGCTCGACTTCCACCGGCGCTACCGCGACAAGCTGCCGCCCATCCAGATCACCGAGAACGGCTGCAGCTTCGCCGACGTCGTCGCCGAGGACGGTGGGGTGCACGACCCCGAGCGGATCGACTTCCTGCACAGCCACCTCGTCGCGCTGCGCGAGGCGATGGACGCCGGCGTCGACGTGCGGGGGTACTTCTGCTGGTCCTTGCTGGACAATTTCGAATGGTCCAAGGGGTACGCGCCGCGCTTCGGCCTGGTGCACGTCGACTACGAGACCCTGCGGCGGACGCCGAAGGACTCGTTCCACTGGTACCGGAAGCTGGTGCGCGATGAGCAGTGAAACGACCCGGACGCTGCCGGAGGCGCTCGCCGAGCCCGTCGTGCGGGTGCGGCCCGGCTGGATGAGCCTGCTGTTCTTCGCGAACATCGCGCTCTGGCTGGGGATCTACGCCCCGATCCAGGTGCTGCTGCCGCAGCAGGCCGAGCTGCTCGACCAGGCGAACAAGGAGTTCGTGCTCGGCCTGGTGATGGGCGTCGGGGCGATCGTCGCGCTGATCGTCAACCCGGCCGTCGGGCTGCTGTCCGACCGGACGACCTCGCGCTTCGGCCGCCGCCACCCGTGGACGGTGATCGGTGCCGCCGTCGCGACCGTCGGGTTGCTCGTGCTGGCCTTCGCGCCGGACGTCGCGGTGCTGATCGTCGGCTGGTGCCTCGTGCAGGCGGGCCTCAACGGCATGCTCGCCACGCTCATGTCGGCCATCGCCGACCGCGTCCCGGTCGGGCAGCGCGCGCAGGTCGGCGGGCTCGTCGGCATCGCGCAGATGCTCGGCACTGTGCTGGGCGCGGTCGTGGTCGTGGTGATGCTCGGCATCGCCGGGATCCCGCTGGCGTACGCGGTGTGCGCGGTGATCGTCGTCGCCGGCGCCGCGTTCTTCGTGTTCCGGACGCCGGACGCGCGGCTGCCGGTGGAGTTCCGGCCGTCGTCACAGGCCGGCGAGGTGCTGCGGAACCTGTGGGTCTCGCCGCGGCGGCACCCGGACTTCGCGTGGGCGTGGTCGTGCCACTTCATGATCAACCTCGGCAACGCGTTCGGGACGCTGTACCTGTTGTTCTTCCTCAAGGACGCGGTGCACTACGAAGACCCGGACACGGGCCTGCTGATCATGATGGGGCTGTACGGGGTCGCGCTCGTCATCGGCGCGGTGCTCGCCGGGCACTTCTCCGACAAGTCCGGACGGCGTAAGCCATACGTCCTTGCGGCCTCCGGAGTGATGGCGTTGGCCGCTTTGCTGCTGGTCGTCTGGCAGAGCTGGCCGGTCGCGCTTGCCGCGTCGCCGCTCCTGGGCGTCGGCTTCGGTGCGTACATGGCTGTCGCGCTCGCGATGCTGACGCAGGTGCTCCCGACGGCGCAGGACCGCGCGAAGGACCTGGGTGTCATCAACATCGCGAACTCGCTGCCGCAGGTGGTGGCTCCGCTGCTGACGCCGCTGGTGCTCGCCTACCTGGGTGGGTATCCCGGGCTCTTCGCCGCTTCGGCGGTCGCGACGCTGCTGGCCGCGGTGCTCGTCCTGCGGGTGAAGGCGGTTCGTTAGGAGTTGGAACCGCGGGCCGGTGCCGGTCGGGGGAGGGGAGTGCAACGGCACCGGCCCGCGGAATTCGAGGGCCGCTCTGTGTTTCATCAACAGCGGGAGCGGGTCGCGTCGAGGTGAACCAGTGGTCCAGGCCTCTTCGATGATCAATCTAGCGGGCGATTACCGCCTGGGCTAGGGCTAACGCGTAATTTTTTCGATTAATCGCGGTGGGGACCGGGAGGACGGCCGAGGACTGGTTCGCGCTGCTCGGGGGTGCGGGCGAAACAGTCCTCGGCCGGGCGGTGGCGGGCACGGGTCCGATGGGGCGATCGGCCCGGCGTGCGCACCGGATCAGGGGCGGAACGGCACTTTCCTGGGGAAGTCGCGCCGGTGGGTCGTCACCGCGGGAGGTGGTGGCGGCCCGGCGACTCAGGCAGTGACCGCTCGGCGCGGGTTCACCAGCGCGTGGCGCCCGGTGGTCTCGGCCGCCGACGGTGCGGGCACCGGACGGCCCTGCGCCGGGACCGGGCTTTTGCGGCGGCCCTGCAGCCGGCTGTCCGCCGTGGACTGCTGCGGCGCCAGCCCGCCGGCCACCAGGTGTTCGTGCGCGACCTGCCAGACCGAGCACGGCGCCTTGCAGCGGTGCCACCGCGTCGAGCAGGTGGGGCAGTCGCCGCGCTCGTCGGGCTCGTGCATCTTCAGCATCGCGCGCCACGCCTCGGTCAACCGGGGCAGTTCGGAGCGCGCGACCGAGACGAGCGACTGGGCGTCGGCGCGGTTCGCCAGGTCGGTCAGCATGTCGAGGCGCTCCCAGACCGCGTTGCGGAGGACCTGCCCGAGTACCTGATCCATGATCAGCTCACCGTTACCTTTCCGCCATCTTGGCGGCTTCGTTGAGCGCGGCGCGCAGCTGTCCGAGCTGGCCGGACGTCAACCGCGCGGTCTCACCGGGGGGCGAGACCACTACCACCTGGTTGTCTTCGACGAACACCGTCACCGCGCGTTCCCGGCTGATGAGGTCGCCGCACTGCACGCGCCACACCAGCTGACCGCCCTCGTAGTGCCGGACGTTCGCGGTGCGGGGGTCCACCGCCGGGGCGGGGGCCACGGGACGGACGGCGGAGACGGAGGAGACCGTCGCGACCGCCGGCCGCACGGCGCGGGTCGCCGTGCCCGCATGTCCCCCTGCGAACGAGTCCACGAACTCCACGCCCTTCTCCGCTCTGTCGAAAGTCTTCGAAGATGCCATCTGCAACATCGCACCTGGACGACGTTGGTGTTCTCTGCGGTTTTCGTAGCTCTCCGTGATCGCTGCCGGTGTCCGGGCGGTGACGGAGATCTGACAACTACAGTGAGGTGAAACCGGGTGCGATAGAAGGTCGAAATGGCGTCATAGCGGTGACCGGACCGGGTTCCACGGTAAGCGGTCAACGGACTTCGCCCGGACCGATCAGGGCGCCAGTCCGGCTGTTCACACGGTTTCGCAGGTTTGCCTACGCTGTTTCACAGACGCCCGACCGGACAGTGGAGGGGGCGCGATGGACGCCAGTAACGGTGGCAGTGCCGAAGCCCGGCAGAGCCACGCAGTTCCCGCTGACGCGTGGGAGCAGCCGGAGATGAGAGCGGCTCTCGCGACTCGTGAGATCAGCGCCGTCTACCGGCTCCTGCGCAAGCACGGTGTCTCGCAGCGCCAGATCGCCGCGATGACCGGCCAATCCCAGTCCGAGGTGTCGGAGATCCTCAAGGGTCGCCAGGTCATGGCCTACGACGTGCTCACGCGGATCGCCGATGGCCTGGGTGTCCCCCGTGGATACATGGGCCTCGCCTACGACGAGGCCACGGCGATACGCGTCGTCGGCTCCGCCGACGGCCAGCAGGCTGAGGAGGACGAGTCCGTGAAGCGACGGAGGTTCCTCGCGCACGCCGCCCAGGTCACGATGGGTGCGGCGGTGTTCGGTCCGGAATCGGGCACGTGGTCCGCGGGCCCGGCGCGCACGCCGGCCCCCGGGCGGATCGGCATGACGGACGTGCGTCAGGTGGAGGCCGCGACGCGGGCTCTGCGGGCGCTGGACTACCAGTACGGCGGCGGGTTCTGCCGCGACGCCGTCGTGGCGCAGCTGTCCTGGGGACAGCAGATGCTCGAGGCCCACGGCACCGAGATGGTGAAGAACCGGCTGTACGTGGCGCTCGCCGACCTCCACTCGCTGGCCGGCTGGACCTCCTTCGACACCGGCCTGATGGACTCCGCCCGCGGCCACTTCGCGAACGCGCTGGACCTGGCCAAGCAGGGCGAGAACCACCCGCTGGTGGCCAACGTGCTCTACCGCATGGGCCGCGTCTACCTGCACCAGGACGCCCCGAACGACGCCCTGAAGCTGTTCCAGCTGGGCCAGATCGCCGCCCAGGAATCCGGCTCCGAGCTGGCGGTTTCCGTGCTGTGCGCGAACGAGGCGTGGGCCTACGCGATGATGGGCAACGAAGAGCAGGCGGTGAAGCTGCTCGGCCGGAGCAAGGACGAGTTCGAGCGCGCCAACCTGGCCGAAGCCGAGTCGTGGGTGAAGTTCTTCACCGAGACCGACGTCTACGCGATGGTGGGCACCGTCCACACCGTCCTCGCGCAGAAGAACGCCGAGCACACGAAGTACGCGATCCCGGCGCTGACCAGGGCGGTCGAGTCCTACGACGACGACATGGCCCGCTCCAAGACGTTCATGCTGAGCGCGCTGGCCACGAACCACCTGCTCGACGGCGACCTCGACCACGGCGCCAAGGTCGGCGGCAAGGCCATCGACTGCGCCGAGGGCATCAAGTCCGAGCGGGTCAAGGACCGCATGCGGCCGCTGCAGGACGAGGCCGAGCGCCGTCGCAACAACGCTGACGCCCGTGACCTCGCCGATCGCCTCAACGCTTTCTACGCCGCCTAGCGCCGAAGGTGCCGGCACCGTCTTGAACGGCCGGTTCACCCCCGCGAAACTGCGGGGCGTGCTGGCGGAGACCTGCGCCCGGCTCGGGCTGGACCCGGCCGGCGCGCGGCTGCTGCGGTTCACCAACAACGCGGTGTTCGCGCTGGTCACGGCCCCGTTCGTGATCCGGATCGTCGGCTCGACCCAGCTGAAGCACCGGGTCGGGACGGTGGTCCGCGTCGCCCGGCACTTCGAGCGCCACGGCGTCCCCGCGATCCGGCTGCTCGACACCGTCGAGCAACCGATGGAGGTCGGCGAGCACCTGGTGACCGTGTGGCACCAGGTGCCGAGCATCGGCCGCCCCGCGACGTCCGCCGACCTGGCCCGGCTGCTGCGCCGGGTGCACGCCCTGCCGGCCCCGGACGACCTCGCGGAGTGGGCGCCGTTCGCCGCGGTGCGGGCCCGGGTTTCGGACGCCGAAGAGATCGTCGCCGCCGATCGCGAGTTCCTGCTCGACCGCTGCGCCGAGCTCGAAGCCGCGCTGGCCGACCTGGAGTTTCCGCTGCCCAGGAGCCTGGTGCACGGCGACGCGTACCCGGGCAACGTCATCCCCGGACCGGCCGGGCCGGTGCTCTGCGACTTCGACTCGTCGTGCGTCGGGCCGCCGGAGTGGGACCTGACGCCGCTGGCCGTCGGGCGTGATCGGTTCGGTGACCCGCCGGTGCGCTACCGGATGTTCGCCGCGGCGTACGGCTTCGACGTCACGTCCTGGCCCGGGTTCGCCGTGCTGAGGGCGATCCGCGAGCTCAAGCTGACCACCAGCGTGCTGCCGATCCTGCGCAGCCGGCCGCAGGTGCGGCCCGAGCTGTTCCGCCGTCTCGACGACCTCCGCACCGGCCGGACGGACACGCGCTGGACGCGTTACCGCTGAGCCGGGACTGTCACATCTTGTGACCGGCACCACAGTCTGCACGTGCATTCGACGACTGCAGATGACCGTTCGTCGCTTCAAGAATGCGGCTTGCTCAGGGTAGAAAGTTCGGTCCGACCGGTCGCCTCCAATGGTCTACCCCTCATCCCAATGCGCAACTTGCAGCTACGCGCCGTGACTTGGGACCGCCACTACCAGCGGGGAAGGGTTTTCAGGACGCGACGACCGGCGCCCGCGTCAGCACGACGGCGAAACCGAACGCCAACCCCATGACGGTCAGCTCGAGCGTTGCCCACGCGGCGAGCGCCGTGCGGTTGTGCCGGACGATCTGCGGCATCAGCCGGAAGCGGGTGTACGCGCCGAGCAGGGCGATGGCACCGGTGCAGAGGAACTTCAGCACGAAGAGCTGCCCGTACGGCGTCGTGAAGATCGCCGCCCAGAAGCCGATGGTCGGGTTGAGCGAGATCTCGATGAGGCCGTTGAAGAGCCCGGTCGCCGCCGAGAGGATCAGACAGAGCGTCGCGAGCTTCGAGAACCGGGGCAGCGCGTGCGCCAGCAGCGTCCGGTTCGCCACGAGGAGCACGGTCATCGCGCCGAGGCCGCCGGTCCAGGCGACGGCGCTCATCACGTGCAGCTCCATCGAGATCATCGTGTAGTCGTGGTAGCTCCAGTTCGACGCGTGCCCGGTGACCGGCAGCGGCAGCAGCGCGAACAGGCCGAGCCCGACGCGGACCTCGGCGGGCACCTTCTCCCCGAAGCGCAGCGCGAGCCCGCCGATCCCGGCGTGCACGAGCGCGAGCGCGGCGACGATGACGAGTGCCTTGCCCGCGCCGACGTTCGCGATGTAGTCGCCGATGTCGGCCGCCGACAGCGTCGACGAGCCCGGCTTGTACTCCGCGGTCTGCAGCACCAGAGCGACGACGGCGGTCGTGGCCCAGATCAGCGATGCCGCGACGCCGGCCGGGCGGGCCAGCCGCATGACCGGCTCGGTGAGCTTCGGCCGGTCGTAGCCGACGAGGACCGACAGCAGCGCCAGGCCGATCGTCGCGACCGCGGAGAGGTCGAGTAGCACCCGCACGACGGGGATGCCCGCCGAGACCACCGCGCTGGGCTCCACCACACCGGGGACCGGGGTGGTGGCCATGAGCGCGACGCCGATCAGGGCGCCGAGCAAGCCCGCGGTCACGACGCACAGCAGCGTCGCGTAGCGGGGTTTCGCGGTGGTTTCGGCCTGGGTCATCTTCGCTACTTCTTCTCTTCCACGGACCGGCCCGAGCGCAGGGCCACGGTGAGCCCGATCGCCAGGAGCACGACCGCGCCGGCGATCCACACCCAGATCGGCACCCCGGTCGACGACGACTGCGGCGCCGCCGACGACGAGCTGCCCGGCGACTTCGCCGCGTCCACGGTCGCCGGCGTGCCGGTGCCCGCCGCGGTGAGCGTGAAGCTCAGCTCACCGGTGACCGGGTGGCCGTCGGCGGACAGGACGCGGTAGCCGATGGTGTACTTCCCGGCCGGTCCGAGCGGCCGCAGGGGCGCGCTGATGACGTTGTTCACCACGCTGATCGGTCCCTCGGCCCACTGGCCGCCGCCGGGTCCGGTCACCGCGATCTGGTTGACGTCCGCGCCCTGCACGTACTGGTCGAACGTCAAGCTGACCTTCTGCGGGCCGGCGGCGATGGACGAGCCGTTCGCCGGGTCCGAAGAGATCAGCACGTTGTGCGCCAGCGCGGGGGTGGCCGTGCCGAGCACGGCCACCACCGTCAACGCCAGCGCGACGAGCGCCTTCCGCATTTAGCTGTTGCCTCCCGACTTCGCGGTGGCCTTGCGGGCCCGGATGGTCGCGCCGGCCCCGACGCCGAGGCCGATGGCGCCGACGAGCAGGCCGGCGCCGCCGAGCCAGCGGGCCGTGTTGTCCGACGCCGCCGAAGCCTGGCTCTGCTCGCCGGTCGTCGACGCCGTGTTCGCCATGTTGCCGTGCGCGTCGCCGTCTTCGGCCTTCGCGGCCAGCTTCACGGCCGGCGCCGGGTGCTCCGGCTCCTCACCGCCGGCCGGCGTCGGCTGGTTCCAGTCGACGACCTTGCCGTCGCTGTAGGTCTGGTGGGCCGGGAACTCCACCTCGTCCACGTTGGTCGGGAGCGGACCGAAGGACACCGAGAACTCCTGGTAGTCGGTGGCCTTGAGCTCGCTGCCCGCCTGCGCGGTCCACGTGACGGCGGTGACGGCTTCGGTGATCTCCGTGCCGTTGTCCTTCTTGATCGGGGTCGGCAGCTTCGACTTCGTCACCTGCGCGGTCCAGCCGGGGACCGGCTTGGTCCGGACCGAGCCGATGCCGTAGTCCGCCTTGAAGTCGACGGCGACCTTCGTGGTGGTGACGGGGTCCTTCTCCTCGCTCGGCACGCGGAACACGATCGCGGCGTACCCGCCCTTCGTGGGCTGCGGGCCGTAGACGTTGGCGGTGACGTGCGCGGACGCGACGCCGGCGCCGAGGAGACCGGCGACGCCGACGGTGGCGGCGAGGACACCGGCGCGCTGGAAGACGTGCTGGGACATGGGTTCACTCCTGATGAACTCAAAAAGGGAGACGGCGCGGTTCGGGGACCGGCCGTGCGGGGTCGAGCTGGGTTTCAGGAGTGGCGCGGCGGGCCGCGCCGCCCGTGGATCCGGCGCAGGTCGACGCCGACGAGGTGGTTCGGCGCCGCGGTGCGGGCCGGGAGTGGCAAGGGGGCCGCCGAGAGCACCGGCAGCGGGGTGAGCAGCCGCGGCAGGACCGCGCGCAGCACGGCGAGCACCGTGAGCAGCGTCGAGTCCGCGCGGGCGAGCAGGAGCGCGGTGCCCACGGTCGCGACGGCGTGCGCGGTGAGCATGCCCAGCCCGGTGCTGCCGGGCATCGCGTACATGTCGTGGTGGCCGGCGAGCGTGGTGAGCAGCAGGTGCATCACGAGCTGGGCGGCGCCGAGCAGCGTGATCGTGGCGACCGTGCCGCGGGCCCGGCGGGCGAGCGCGGTGGCGGTCCAGCCGAACAGGCCGGTGAGCAGCGCGGTCATCGCCGGGTCCGGCAGTCCGCCGTCGGCGAGCCGGTGCGCGGTGACCGAAAGCACCGCCGCGCTCACGGCGAGCAACACACCCCGGGTAGCACCCAGCACGGCGGGTCGCCGTGCCGGAACACTCATGGGGAGCAGCCTAAGGGACCTGCCCCCGCGTGAGCGTGTGATCCCGTGAAGTGAGCACACACCGAGTTCACGTCCGCCGCCACGCCGTGGTTCAGGTCATTTGTTGCCGATCAGGGCCCGGAAGGCCAAGGTGGGCGGAACCGGTGGGCCGAAGCGGGGGTTTGGCCCGGCCTCGCGCTGGGTACTGAGCCGTCGGTCAGGAACTAGCCCGATCGGGTGAAGGCCTGTGCGGAAGGCGGGAGAGCGGACACGGATGAACCTCTTCGACTACATCTCCGACCGAGCGAGCAAGCTCTGGCTGGAGGCATACCTGCACACCAGCATGGTGGTGCAGTGCACGATCCTCGCGGCGGTCCTCGGCGTGCTGATCGGGGTCGCGGTCTACCGCAGCCCGATCGGTTCGGCGCTGGCCACGGCGCTGGCGAGCACGATCCTGACGGTCCCGTCGTTCGCCCTCCTGGGCCTGCTGATCCCGATTTCGGGGCTCGGTCCGACGACGGCCGTCATCGCGCTGGTGCTCTACGGCCTGCTGCCGATCGTCCGGAACACGATCGTCGGGCTCGACGGCGTCGACCCGGCGATCACGGACGCCGCGCGCGGCATCGGGATGAGCCGCTTCGGCGTGCTCACCCGGGTCGAGCTGCGGCTGGCCTGGCCGGCGATCCTCGCCGGCATGCGGGTGGCGACGCAGATGCTGATGGGCATCGCGGTCATCTCCGCCTACGCGAAGGGCCCCGGCTTCGGCGCCGAGGTCTTCTCCGGGCTCACGAACGCGGGGAGCACGAACTCCCTGAACCAAGCCGTCACGGGCACGGTCGGGGTCGTCATCCTCGCCCTGATCCTCGACGGCGTCTACGTCCTGATCAAGCGCTTCACCATCTCAAGGGGTGTCCGTGGCTGAGAACGAGGAAGTCTCCGGCGTCGAGATCGAGCTGGAGCACGTGACCAAGCGCTACCCCGGCACCCGTGAAGCGGCCGTCGACGACTTCTCCATGGTCGTGCCCGCCGGCAAGATCGTGGTCTTCGTCGGCCCGTCCGGCTGCGGCAAGACCACCACGATGCGGATGATCAACCGGCTGGTCCAGCCCACTTCGGGCCGGATCACCATCGGTGGCGACGACGCGCTGAAGCTCGACGTCGACACCCTGCGCCGCCGGATCGGCTACGCGATCCAGCAGGCCGGCCTGTTCCCGCACTTCACCGTGGCGCAGAACATCGGCGTGGTGCCGGGCCTGCTCGGCTGGGACAAGAAGAAGGTCAACGACCGGGTCGAGGAGATGATGGACCTGGTCGGGCTCGACCCGGCCGACTTCCGCGACCGCTTCCCGCGCCAGCTCTCCGGCGGGCAGCAGCAGCGCGTCGGCGTCGCGCGGGCGCTGGCCGCGGACCCGCCGGTGCTGCTGATGGACGAGCCGTTCGGCGCGGTCGACCCGATCACCCGCGGCAACCTGCAGGACGAGCTGCTGCGGCTGCAGACGGACCTGAAGAAGACGATCGTGTTCGTCACGCACGACTTCGACGAGGCCGTGAAGCTCGGCGACAAGATCGCGGTGCTCGGCAACCAGTCGTCGATCCTGCAGTACGACACGCCCGAGGCGATCCTGGCCAACCCGGCCAACGACACGGTCGCTGGGTTCGTCGGCGCGGGCGCGTCGCTGAAGCAGCTGACCCTGCTGCGGGTCCGCGACGTCGAGCTCGCGCAGGACGCGCTGACCGTGTCGGTCTCCGACGACCCGGCCGAGCTGCGCAAGAAGCTCGAAGACCAGCGCAAGCACTTCGCGCTGGTCCTGGACGCGCGCCGCCGTCCGACGCGCTGGGTGCACGTCCGCGACCTGGTCGCCGGGGCGTCGCTGGCCAACGCGGGCAAGCCGCTGCGGGACATCGTCAGCCTGCAGTCGACGCTGCAGGACGCGCTGGAGGCGATGCTCGCCGAAGGCGGCTCGGTGCCGGTGACCGGCCCGCGCGGCGAGTACGCCGGCACCATCCAGCTGGACACCGTGATCTCGACCATCCAGCAGCTGCGTGACGAGCACACGAACGGTGAAGAGGTGTCCGCATGACGGCTGCCGTCGACACCGGCTTCAGCACCGAATCCGGCTCGAAGCGCGCGGAGCGCATCCGGCTCCTCGCCCAGCCCGCCGCGGTGCTCGTGATCGTCGCGGTCACGCTGATCTGGGTCTTTTCGAGCGGCCTGAACGCGACCGAGAAGGAGACGCTCAACGCGTCGTCGCTGTTCACGGCGTTGTGGGACCACCTCCTGATGACGCTCGTGGTGACCGCGATCGTCGTGCTGGTCGCCGTGCCGCTCGGCGTGATCGTCACGCGGCCGTGGGCGCGCTTCCTCGCGCCGATCTTCCTGGCCATCGCGAACATCGGCCAGGCCGCGCCCGCGCTCGGCGTGCTGGTGCTGTGGTTCATCGTCACCGGCGCGGTCGGCGGGCTGTGGGTGGCGGCGCTGCCGCTGGCCTTCTACTCGCTGCTGCCGGTGCTGCGGAACACGATGGTCGGCATCCAGCAGGTGGACCCGGCGCTGATCGACGCCGGCCGCGGCATCGGGATGTCGGCGTCGGCGGTGCTGTGGCGGGTCGAGCTGCCGCTGGCCGTCCCGCTGATCCTGGCCGGCCTGCGCACGTCGCTCGTGCTGGCGGTCGGCACCGCGACGTTCGGCATGTTCGTCAACGCCGGCGGGTTCGGCCTGCTGATCGACACCGGCTACAAGCTGAACCTGACCTCGGTGCTGGTGACCGGCTCGGTGCTGGCCGTCGCGCTGGCGCTGCTGGTGGACTGGCTGGGCGCGGTCGCCGAACAGTTCTTCGGACCGAAGGGGCTGCGATGAAACTCCGGCGCATCACGGCGGCCCTCGGCGTGGCCGTGCTCGGCGCGACGCTCTCGGCGTGCGGGCTGACGGTCAACCAGGCGGTGCCCTACGACATCCAGCCCGGCTCGATCCAGCCGATCCCGTCGCTGCAGGGGCTGAAGGTGACGGTGGGGTCGAAGGACTTCACCGAGAACATCATCCTGGCGTACATGAGCGAGATGGCGTTGTCCGCGGCGGGCGCGGACGTCGTCGACCTGTCCGACATCAAGGGCTCGAACTCCTCGCGGCAGGCGTTGCTGTCCGGGCAGACCGACGTCACCTGGGAGTACACCGGCACCGGCTGGATCAACTACCAGGGCAACGAGCTCCCGGTCCCCGGCGGCGAGAAGGCTCAATACGACGCGACGGCCAAGGCGGACGAAGAGAAGTTCGGCGTCACGTGGCTGAACTACTCGCCGCTCAACGACCAGTACGCGTTCGCCGTCACCGAGGCGTACGGCGCGAAGAACAACCTGAAGACGACGTCGGACCTGGCGGCGTTCCTCAAGCAGAACCCGGACCAGAACCGGTTCTGCCTGGAGACGGAGTTCACCAGCCGGCAGGACGGTTTCCCGGCCGCGGTGAAGGCCTACGGCTTCCAGAGCCCGAAGATCGAGAACTTCGGCATCGGCACGATCTACTCGGCGGTCGCGGGCGGCACCTGCCCGGTCGGCGAGGTGTTCACCACCGACGGCCGCATCTCCGGGCTGAACCTGC
This sequence comes from Amycolatopsis iheyensis, assembly GCF_024703995.1. GTDB lineage: Bacteria > Actinomycetota > Actinomycetes > Mycobacteriales > Pseudonocardiaceae > Amycolatopsis > Amycolatopsis iheyensis. The sequence goes on from NZ_JAMXQV010000014.1 coordinate 107,218, forward strand.
GGGTGCTCGAGGACGACAAGAAGGCGTTCCCGCAGTACAACGCGGTCCCGACGCTGCGTTCGGAGTTCCTGAAGCAGCACCCGGACATCCGCGGCCCGCTGGAGAAGGTCGGCGCGGCGCTGGACAACCAGCAGATGGTCGAGCTGTGCAAGCAGGTCGACGTCGACGGCCAGGACGCGGGCAAGGTGGCCCACGACTGGATGGTCAAGAAGGGCTTCGTGAAGTAACCCCCGGCACTTTCCCTACGAAAGCTCCGCACCCAGGGCCGCCACTTTCCCTATGAAAGTGGCGGCCCTGGTGTTTCGGGTCAGAGGCCGAGGCGGTGCAGCAGCAGGCCCTCCAGCCGCTCCAGCTCGCCGGCCACCGCGCGGTGCACGGACTTGCGCCGCGCCGCCGGCATGCGCTCGGCCGCGCGGACCGATGCCGACAGCTGCTCCAGCGTGCTCAGCGTGTCCGTCGCGAACTCCTGGTCCGCCTTCGACGCCTTCTCCGACTTCTGGAGATCGCGGCAGCCGTCGGCGACGCCGGCGATCCGGGCGTGCAGCGCCGCGCCGCGGCCGGTGTACTCGCCCAGCTTGTCGACCGAGACGCCCAGCTTGCGCGCCTGGTAGCGGTCGTACGCCTCCCGCGCCGCGCCCGCCGCGCGCACCGCGAACGGCGCGACCACCGGGATCACGGCCGGGCCGAGCACCTTCGCCACCGCGACCGCGTTCTTCGCCTTCTTGGGGGTGAACCTGGCTTCACCCTCGACCTTGGCCTTGCGCGCCATGGCACCTCCTGCGACGTGTCGAGGTCGAACTTACTGGTCGCCCGGGTGGCGGGCATGTCGGCTCGGCGGTGGGAATCTAGAGTGATCTCCATGAAGACCGAGGTGGTGCTCGACGCGGGAGCGGTCAGCCGCTGCCGTCGCCGTGTCCACCTCGAGCACGATCCCGCGATGCGCGAGGTACCGCTTTCCCCGCCGGACCCGACGGCGCAGCAGCGGATCGCCGACGCCACGGCCCACCGCGAGGACATCGTCAGCAGGCTGATGGCGGCCAACCCGGGGCACTGGGTGAAGATCGACCGCGGCCTGCCCGCGCACGAGCGCGTCGAGCAGACCGAACAGGCCTTCGCCGCCGAAGCCCAGTACATCTGGGGCGCGTTGTTCCCGGTCGACGCGGCCGGGCACCGGCGCGGCGGCATCGACCTGCTGGTCCGCACCGGCCGCGGCTACGTCCCGGTGCTCGTCGTGCGCCACCGGATCTCCGACCGCGGCACCGGCGCCATCGTCACCGAGCTGACCGACCTCGACCCGGCGCACCGCGGCGCCGACGAGCACCGCAAGGTCCGCTCGCAGCCGCGCGACCAGCTGCGGCTCGTGCACATCCGCCGCATGCTGCAGACGCTCGGGCAGGCCGACGAAGGCCTCGCCGTCGGCGGCGTGATCGGCCTCGACGCCGACGTCGTCGTCTGGCACGACCTGACCGCGGGCACCTGGCCGGGCGGGCGCAGCGCGCTCACCGAGTACCAGGCCCGGTTCGCCGACCGGCTCGCCATCGCCACCGCGGCCGCGAACGGCGAGGAGCCGCTGGCTGAGCCGTCGCGAGTGCTGGAGTGCCGCCGCTGCCCGTGGTGGCCGACGTGCGAGGTGGTGCTCACCGAGACCCGCGACGTCAGCCTGGTCGTCCGCGGCGAGGACGCGATGGAGCTGCGCCGCGCCGGCGTGTCCACAGTGGACGAGCTGGCCGCGCTCGACCCGGCGGGCGAGCCGCCGGCGGTGAACTGGACTGGTGTCACGTTCCCGGACGCGGTGGTGCTCGCCCGGGCCTGGCTGGCCGACCTGACGCTGGTGCGCCGCGTCGAGGCGGTCGAGGTGCCCCGCGCCGACGTCGAGGTCGACGTCGACATGGAGAGCTTCGGCGACGCGGGCGCGTACCTCTGGGGCTGCCTGCTGACCGGCGCCGACATCGGGCTGGAGCCGGGCTACCGCGCGTTCGCGACCTGGGACCCGCTGCCGACCGACGACGAGGCGCGGTCGTTCGCCGAGTTCTGGGCCTGGCTCACCGACGTCCGCAAGCGCACCGAAGCGGCCGGGCTGACGTTCCGCGCCTACTGCTACAACGCGCTGGCGGAGAACCGCTGGCTCTTCGGCTCGGTCGAGCGCTTCGGCGACTACCCGGGCGTTCCGGCGAAGAAGGACATCCAGTCCTTTGTGGACTCCGACGAGTGGGTCGACCTCTTCCGCAGCGTCACCGACCAGTTCCTGTGCTCCCACGGCAAGGGGCTCAAGGTGATCGCCCCGGTGGCGGGGTTCTCGTGGCGTGACCCGGAGGCCGGTGGCGAGGCGTCGATGCGCTGGTACCGCGACGCGGTGGGCATGGACGGCGAGGTTCCCGACGACGTCCAGCGCGAGCGCCTGCTGCGCTACAACGAGGACGACGTCCTCGCGACGCAGGCGCTGCGCGAGTGGATCGACGCCCGGGCGCAGGCCGAAGTGCCGTACATGTTCGATCTCTGAGTAGTTCGCTGACTAAGACACTTGTCGGCCGAAACGACCACCGGTACTGTTCAGGTTGTTCGAGTGCGCCTCACGCGTACGAAGTTCGTCATCAAGCAGTGTGGTGGGGGTGCCGAACTGCTTGATCAAGCCCGTTCGCTGAACCTCCATCGCGAACCTCGACTCACCACTTCCCGGTGTCGTGCAGTGCGCCAAGCTCGGCCCGAGCGGATCGTCTACCGGATCACTCAGGCCGGGCGGGCGGAGTTCGAGGACTGGGTCCGCGAGCTCGTCGGCACGCTCGACCGGGAACCGCCGGACGATCTGGGAGAGTTCGTGGAGAGGTAGGAACCATGGAGACGACCCGCAAGCACCGGGTGCCCGAGATGGAGGGCTTCCAGGCCCGCTGGTACGCCAAGAACCGCGGCACGGCGGCCCAGCTCACGCAGTACCGCCGCCAGGCCGCCGAGGTCACGTCGGGCTGGCCCGAGGGCGCCGACATCCTGGAGGTCGCGCCCGGGCCCGGCTTCTTCGCCATCGAGCTGGCCAAGCGCGGCTTCCACGTCACCGGGCTCGACATCAGCCACACGATGGTCGAGATCGCCCGGGAAAACCGCGCGGACCTGGCGATCGACTTCCGCCAAGGCGACATCACGCACGCGCCGTTCGACGCGGAGTCGTTCGACTTCCTGGTCTGCCAGGCCGCGTTCAAGAACTTCCGGCAGCCGGTGGCCGCGCTGAACGAGATGCACCGCGTGCTGCGCCCGGGCGGGTTCGCGGTGATCCACGACCTCAACCACGAGGCCACCGGCGCCGACATCGGCCGCGAGGTCGCGTCGATGAATGTCGGCGTGGTCAGCAGCTTCACGGTCCGGCAGACGCTGGGCTGGCTGCGGCGCCGCGCGTTCACCCGCGAGCAGTTCGAGGCGCTGGCCGCCGAAAGCGCTTTCGGTGGCTGCTCGGTGACGACGGACGGCATCGGCCTGGAAGTCCGGCTTACCCGGGGGCCTGCTCCTATCGGCTGACGCCGGTACTTGGGCGCCGCGTCGCGAACACCTGGACAGGCAGGTGCTTCGTGGTCGTCGAGGGGTCCGGGGGGACGACGTGCCGCAGTTGCGGGTCCACTTCACCGACGCCGATCTCGCGCGCACAAGGCTGAGACCGGAGCTCGACCTGCTCTGGGAGGTCGTCGGCAGCGCGCAGGTCCTGCAGCACGGCGACGGCGGGTTGCCGTTGAACCACTGGCGCCGCCGGGTGCGTGAGCGGATGCGCGACGCGCGGGCGGTCCGGCTCGCGGTGCACACGGTGACGACCGTGGCACCGCACGCCGCCTACTTCCCGGACTTCCTCACGCCCACCACGGCCGTGCGTGACATCGGCGAAGGCGCCGAGGCGGTGCTGTCGGCTTCGCCGCGGCGGGTCCGCGAGGAAATCGGGCGGCTGCGGCCGGCCGGAGCGTCGGCCGCGCGGTGGCTGGACGACCTCGCCCGCGGGAAGACCGCCGCGGTGCGCCACCTGTGCCGCGCGTTGCACGTCTACTTCGACACCCTGCTCGAGCCGGACTTGCCCGTGTTCGGCAACGGGGTGCGCATCGCGTGCGCCGAGGGCATCCAGCGGTACCTGCGGGAAGGTCCCGAAGGCCTGCTGCGCTGGCTCGGCCCGGCGACGAGCTGGCGGCCGCCGGTGCTGACCGTCGACTACCCGGTCGATCGCGACCTGCGGCTCGGCGGCCGCGGCCTGGTGCTGATCCCCAGCTACTTCGGCGTGCACCACCCGGTGGCGCTGGCCGACCCGCGGCTGCGCCCGGTCCTGGTGTTCCCGATCGACGCCGGGGCGCGCCTGCTGGCCGCCACGCGCGGCGGCGGCGACCGCGTGAGCGCACTGCTCGGGCCGACCCGCGCCACGATCCTGCGTTCGGCCGTCACCGGCGGCACCACCACGCGGCTGGCGCGCGAGGCGGGGGTCGCCCCGGCGACGGTCAGCCACCACACGAACGTCCTGCGCGACGCCGGGCTCATCACGACCGACCGCCACGAGAACCTCGCCACCCACGTCATCACTTCGCTCGGCCTGGCGGTGCTCACCTCCGGCGACACCTAGCCCGCCAGGAGTGTTTCGAGCGAGTTCGAAGGAGGCCGCCCACCGGTGGCCGCGGTGCCAGAGTCACCCCGGATCTCCTGGTCCGGAACCACGATTCGAGTGGAGGGTGAGATGAAGGTGCTGAAGTGGGGGGCCGCCGGCGCGGCCGCGATCGGCGCGCTGGCGCTGGGTGCTCCGGTGGCGGGGGCCGCGGTCGCCACGGACGTCGCGACGCCGTCCCAGAGCGCTCAGCTGAAGGCGATTCCCTGTGAGAACTGGACGCTCAAGATCGCCGAAGGGCACGCGTCGGGGACGTGGTGCAACAACTACAAGACCGTGAGCGGGACGGTGACCGACGACAAGGCCGACGGCCGGTGCCCGTACGTCCGCTCGCACTGGAGCAACGGCGGGGTCAGCGACAGCGCCTCGATCGGCCCGAAGGGCGCGTCCCGGTCGTTCACGCTGAACGCGCCGTCGGGAACGACGTCGACGCAGGTCACGATCCACTACGTCTTCTGCTGAGCCACGATTCGGGGGCGGCACTTTCACGTGAAAGTGCCGCCCCCGAAGGTCAGCGCGGGGCCATCCGGAGCGAGCCGTCCATGCGGACGACCTCGCCGTTCAGGTAGTCGTGGTCGATCAGCGACAGCGCGAGCTGCGCGTACTCGTCCGGGCGCGCGAGGCGCTTCGGGAACGGGATGCCGGCAGCGAGCGTCGCGCGGAACTCCTCGCTGACCGTGGCGAGCATCGGGGTGTCGACGATGCCCGGGGCGATCGTCAGCACGCGGATGCCGTGCGAGGCCAGGTCGCGGGCCGCGGGGAGCGTCATGCCGACCACGCCGCCCTTGGACGACGAGTAGGCGACCTGCCCGATCTGGCCGTCGAACGCCGCGATCGACGCGGTGTTGATGATGACGCCGCGGGCGTCGTCCTCGAGCGGCTCGGTCTTCGCGATCGCCTCGGCCGCGACGGTCAGCACGTTGAACGTCCCGACCAGGTTGATCTGGATGACCTTCGCGTACAGCGCGAGGTCGTGGCGGCCCTTCTTGGACAGGATCCGCGCGGACGGCCCGATGCCGGCGCAGTTCACCACGGTCCGCAGCGGCACGCCGGAGCCCGAAGCGGTCGCGACGGCGGCCTCGACCTGCTCGACGTCGGTGACGTCGGCCTCGACGTAGGTGATGCCGTCGACCTGCTCGGCCTTCTCGATGGACGGCGCGAGGTCGAGCGCGAAGACCTTCGCGCCCTTGGCCGCGAGGGCCTTCGCCGTCGCGCCGCCGAGGCCGGACGCGCCCCCGGTGACCAGCGCCGCCGTGTCCGTGATCTGCATCGTTGCGGTTCCCTTCGTGCTCCGATTCGCCGCCTCAGGTTAACGCTCGTTCGCATGGGAGGTTCGTGTCTTCGCTCACCGCTCCCGGGGGCGACCGGTTCCGTTAGCGTCGTGGTCAACTCCGGCTGTCACCTTCAGCAGCATGACGCCAGCTCGGATCGTGGTGGTAGGAACGGGTTACGTCGGACTGACCACGGGGGCCTGCCTGGCCGGCCTGGGTCATAACGTCACCTGCGTGGACGTCGACCGCGCGAAGGTGTCCCGGCTGAGTGCCGGCCGCGTGGACATCCTCGAACCGGGGCTGGCCGAGCTGGTCGCCCGCGGGCTGGCGGCCGGGCGGCTCCAGTTCGTCGTCGGCGCGCGGGACGCGGTCCGCACCGCCGAAGCCGTCTTCCTCTGCGTGCCGACGCCGATGGGCGCGGGCGGCTCCGCGGACCTGCGCGCGGTCGAGGCGGTGACCACCGAGATCGGCGACGTCCTGCCCGCCGGCTGCGCGCTCGTCACCAAGTCGACCGTGCCGGTCGGCACCTCGAAGCGGATCGAGGCGATGCTCGGCCGGTCCGACGTGCCGGTCGTGTCGAACCCCGAGTTCCTCCGCGAGGGCACCGCGGTCGCGGACTTCCTCGGCCCGGACCGGATCGTGGTCGGCTCGGACGACCGCGCGGCCGCGCACTGGGTCGGCGAGCTGTACGCCGAGCTCGACGCCCCGGTCGTCGTCGCCGACGCGGCCAGCGCGGAGCTGGTGAAGTACGCCGCGAACTGCTTCCTCGCGCTGAAGCTGTCCTACGTCAACTCGATCGCCGAGCTCTGCGAACGGCTCGACGCGGACATCGACCTCGTCACCGAGGGCATGGGCCACGACCGCCGCATCGGCCGCACGTTCCTCAAGCCGGGCCCGGGCTGGGGTGGCTCCTGCCTGCCGAAGGACACCAGCGCGCTGGTCAAGGTGGCCGAGTCGGTGAACTACGACTTCAAGATGCTGACCTCGGCCATCGACGAGAACATCGCCCAGCGCGACCGGATCGTCGCGAAGATCGCCGGCGCGGTCGGCGGCACGCTGGCCGGCGCCCGGATCGGCGTGCTCGGCCTCGCCTTCAAGGCCGGCACGAACGACCTGCGCGACTCGCCCGCGCTCGCCGTGTCGTCGGTGCTGTGCGCGCTGGGCGCCGAGCTGATCGCCTACGACCCGGCGGTCGACGGCGACATCGCCGGGATGACCGTGGTCGACGACGCCTACCAGGTCGCGAAGGACGCGGACGTGGTCGTCGTGCTGACCGAGTGGGCCGAGTTCAAGCACCTCGACTGGGCCGCGATGGCCGAGCTGATGGAGGGCATCGACGTCGTCGACACGCGGAACCTGCTGGACCCGCGGGTGATCGTCGACGCCGGGCTGTCCTGGCAGGGCGTCGGGCGGCCGCGGGCGGCGGCGCGGATCAAGGTTTCCTGACTTCGCCTCGACGGTTAAGGTGATCGGCACGGCATCGCGTGTCGGTCACCGGCTGGGTGAGGCATGGAGGTGGCGGGAGTGCCCCGGAGGCATTTCACCCGTGTCAGTTTCTGTTTCCGTTGAGTTGAACCATCTGATCGTCCCGTCCCGGAACAACCGGGAATCCGCCGAATTCCTGGCGAACCTGCTCGGCCTGGAAGTGGGCGAAGAGTGGGGTCCGTTCATCCCGGTCGAGACCCGCAACGGCGTCCGCCTGGACTTCGCGACCATCCCCGAAGACGACCTTCGCCTGCAGCACTACTGCTTCCTGATCCCCGAAGCGGACTTCGACGCCGTGTTCGCGCGGCTCGTCGAAACCGGCGTGACCTACCACGCCGACCCGATGGGGAAGCAGGTCGGCGAAATCAACCACAACCACGGCGGCCGTGGTGTCTACTTCCTCGATCCCGGCGGGAACGGGATGGAGATCATCACGCAGCCGTACGAGCCGGAGCGGCGTCGCCCGACGGCTTGGTAATTCCTTAGCAATGCGTACTATCGGGGGCATGTTCACGACGAGGCCGGAGCTGGCCGGCACCTTCGGGATGGTGGCATCGACGCACTGGCTGGCCTCGGCCACCGGGATGGCGGTGCTGGAGGACGGCGGCAACGCGTTCGACGCGGCGGTCGCCGCCGGGTTCGTCCTGCAGGTCGCCGAGCCGCACCTGTGCGGCCCGGCGGGCCAGGTGCCCGGCCTCTTCGTGACGGCGGACGACCCGACCCCGCGGGCGCTGGCGAGCCAAGGGCCGTCGCCCGCGGGGGCCACCGCGTCGCACTTCGCGTCGCTGGGCCTGGACCTGATCCCGGGCAGCGGCCTGCTCCCGGCGACCGTCCCCGGCGCCTGGGACGGCTGGCTCCTGCTGCTGCGCGACTACGGCACGAAGCCGCTTCGGTCGGTGTTGTCGTACGCGATCGGGTACGCGCGCAACGGCGTCCCGCTGGTGTCGCGGGTCGGCGACACGATCAGCGCGGTCTCCCGGTTGTTCACCGAGCACTGGCCGACGTCGGCGGCGTTGTGGATGCCGGACGGAAAGCCGGCGTCCGGCCTGCACAGGAACCCCGTGCTGGCCGACACCTGGGAGCGGCTGCTGCGCGAGGCGGAGGTCGTCTCGGGCCGTGAAGCGCAGATCGACGCCGGACGTCGTGCCTGGTCCCAGGGTTTCGTCGCTGAGGCGATCGATTCGTTCAGTCGCCAGGCGTTCCGCGACGACTCGGGCCGCGACCACGCGGGCCTGCTGACCGGCGAGGACCTGGCGTCGTGGTCGGCGTCGTACGAGGAGCCGGCGTCCGCGGACGTCGGCGACTGGCGGCTGGTGAAGATGGGCGGCTGGACGCAGGGCCCGGCGCTGCTCCAGCAGGCGCTGTTGTTGCACGGCCTCCGCGACGAGCTGTCCTATGTGGACGGAATCCCGTCGGAACGCACGGTGCACCTGGCGACCGAAGCGGCGAAGCTGGCCTTCGCGGACCGCGAGGCCTGGTACGGCGACACGGACGTCCCGCTGGACGTGCTCCTGTCTTCTGCTTATACGGATTCCCGACGGGCTTTGATCGGCGACACGGCGTCTGCCGCACTCCGGCCCGGCGACGCCCGCGGCCCGGCCCGGCTCCCGGCGATCCTGGACTCGCTGCAAGGGGTGCGGGCCGAAGGCGGCGCGACGGGCGAGCCGACGGTCGGCCCCCAGGGCCAGACCCGCGGCGACACGGTCCACCTGGACGTCGTCGACGCGGCGGGCAACCTGGTGTCCCTGACGCCGTCGGGAGGCTGGCTGCAGTCGAGCCCCACGATCCCGTCGCTCGGCTTCTGCCTGGATTCCCGCGGCCAGATGTTCTGGCTGGAGCAGGGGCTGCCGAACTCACTGGCCCCGCGCAAGCGCCCCCGCATCACGCTGTCGCCATCGTTGGCACTGCACGACGGCACCCCGACACTGGCGTTCGGCACCCCGGGCGGCGACCAGCAGGACCAGTGGCAGCTGTGTTTCTGGCTGGCCCACGTGTACGGCGGCCTGAACCTCCAGGAGTCGATCGACGCGCCGGCCTGGCACACGACGGCGTTCCCGAGCTCGTTCTACCCGCGCTCGTGGAACCCGCGCGAGCTGGTGGCCGAGTCCCGGCTGGGAGTGTCCACAATGGACGCCCTCCGCGACCGAGGCCATTCACTGGTCGACGCGGGCGACTGGGCACTGGGCCGCTTGTCGGCAGTCTCCCGCTCGGACGGCTTGTTGCGGGCGGCGGCCAACGCCCGTGGCATGCAGGGCTACGCGGCGGGGCGCTGAAGGGAAGCCCGGCCGTGGTCGGCGAAGTTGCTTGTCAAGCGCGATCGCCCCGCGACAGCCGAGTTGTCCACATCCACTCCGGCTGTCCACAGATTTGCCGCACCACCGTTTTTCAGCCCCACCACCGATACGCTGGAAGCGGGGCCGGCCCCCAGAGGAGGGCGGGGGCTGGGTAGTGACCCAGACAGGCGTTTCCGCGGGGCTGTTTCGGCCAGATCCTCGCCGACGAGCCGAGTTCGAGCCACCGCTGCCACCTGCGGTCAGCTCGTCGTGGTCACGCGGCACCTGCCCGGTCACGTCAACTCCGCGGCGAAGTCCAGCCGCCGCAGTGTCCGCACGCCGAGGGCGTAGTCGCCGTTCAGCAGCTCGGCGCGCTCGTCGTCGAGCGGGCGGCTACAGCTTCCACGTCCAGCTCGCGGTGAGGTCCATCGACGGCACCAGCGCGGCGACAGCGGCATCCGGCGACCCACCCACGGCCAGGATCTCGTCGCAGGCGCCCATCAGCTCGCGCAATCCCCGCACCGCCTCGGTGGGTGGAGGGGCCAGCGCACGAGCCACCCGGCGATCAGCTCGCCGGGGTCACGTGGCCGGCCGCTAGAGCGTCAGCGAGGTCCAGCCACCGCCCTCGGCGAGCAACCTCCGCACGCCGAGTGCATGGTCGGCGAACCCGGCGAGATCGCCGTGCAGCAAGGCCATCCGCTCGTCATCGAGCGCGGTCGTGTCGCCGGACCACAGCTCGCACGTCCAGCTCGCGGCCAGGTACATCGACCGCCCGAGCGCGGCCACTTCGGTCCCCTCGGCCGCGGAAGCGATTTCGTCGCACGCCTTCACCAGATCCCGTAGCCCGCGCACGGCTTCGTCCGGGGTGCCGTCCCAGTCCGGCCTCGGCCACACCGACGAGCCGAGCTCGAGCCACAACCGCCACCCCGCGGTCAGCTCCTCGTGGTCACGCGGCACCCATTGCCCGGCCATGCTTTCGAGTGTGCGCCCGAACGCACGACCCGGCGGATGGGATTCCTCACTGCGCGGGCTGCTGCCAGAGCCAGAACTCGATGCCCTGGTTGTCGGCGCAGTCGGCGGTCAGCCCGTACGGGTGGTTCTCGACCTCGCCCGCCCGGCCGCCCTGTTCGCGCACCCGCGCGAGAGCCGCGTCGAGGTCGTCGACCGCGAACATCAGCTTCCAGCCGATCTGGCGGTCGCCGGCCCACAGGCCGCCTTCGAGGCCGGGGCCCGAGAAGCCCCACGCGTCCGGCACCCGGCCCGGGGTGAACTCCCAGCCCAGCACCGCGCCGTAGAACGACTTCGCCGGCTCGGCTTCGGGCACCTGGAACGTGAAGTACATGGCCTCGCCTTGGCCCGGCGACGGCGCGGCGGGCGGAGTCGCCTGCGAGACCAGCCAGCGCTGGCCGAACGGGTCGCGGAACGAGCCGCCCCGGCCGTACGGCGAGTCGCTCACCGCGCGGATCAGCGTCGCGCCCAGCTCCAGCGCGCGGTTCACCGAGACGTCCGCGTCCGGCACCTCGACCCGCACCGACGCGCCCCCGGCCTGCGGCGCGACGTGCCCGATCTCCGGGTACTCCTCGGCGAGCATCAGCACGGCGTCGCCGATGGCCAGCTCGGCGTGCCCGATCCGGCCGTCGTCCATCAGGATCGGTTCGCCTCGCCGCACAGCGCCGAAGACGTCGACGTAGAAGTCGAGCGCGGCCCGCGCGTCGGACACGGCCAGGTACGGGGTCAGGGACCGCAAAGCGGCGGTTGGTGCCGCTGAAGTCGTGGTGGTCATATCGGCTCCGTTCAAGAGGACGCGACGCAGGTTGTCGCGCAGTTCGGCGGCGAAGTCCGGGTCGGGGTCGACCCGCTCGGAGGGCCTGCGAAGCGCGTCGTAAGGCTCAGGCATCGCGACCCTCCTTCTCCTCGTAGGCACGCCGGAACGCGGCACGGGCCCGCACGAGCAACGCCTCGGTGGCGTGCACGCTGCGCCCCAGGTGGCCGGCGACCTCGGGCACGCCGAGGCCGTCGACGTACCGCAGGGTCAAGGCCGCGCGGTGGTGCGGCCCGAGGGCTTCGAGCACTTGTCTGGCGCGCAGGGCGTCGAGCTGCTCGTCCCACGGGTCGTCGACGTCCGGCTCGCTGTCGTGCACCAGCCGCAGCCCGCGTTCCTCACGTTCTTTGCGCCGCCAGTGGTCGGCGAGCTTGTGCCGGGCGACGCCGATCAGCCACCCGGTGCTCACTGGAGGTGCGTACTCCTTGCGACAGGCGGCGACCGCCCCGAGGAACGTCTCGGAAGTGAGTTCCTCGGCGAGCGTGCGGTCACCGCACCGGGACAGCAGGTACCCGTAGACCTCCGGCAGCGCGGTTTCGTACAGCCCGAGCAGCGCGAAGGCCGGGTCCGGTCGTACCCGAGGTTCCGTCACACCCTCATCGTCGTCCGGCGCGCGGCTTTTCCGACGGGTGAACTTTGGCTTTTTTCGGCGGCCAGGTCACCCGGATGGTGACGACGTGGTCCCGCCGCCCCGGAAACAGCCGGTAGACGGAGACGACGAAGGTCCCGGGCCGGGCGCGTTTGCGGGACAGGTAGTCGTGCGCGCAGGCGGTTCCGTACCGCACGGTCCAGCCTTGGTACCGCTCACTGCGGTGCTCGAGGACGAACCCCATGTCATCGACGAGTTCGGTGTATTCGTGCACCCGCCCGCCCTCGGCCTCACGCCGGTACTCGAGCTCGTGGGGGTAGCCGTAGACGTCCATGACCTGCAGGTTCTCGCCGCAAGTAAGCACGACACGGCGATAAACGGGGAATCCCACATCGGTACGCCCGCCCTACGATTCGTGGTTGATCGACAGCGAGGGGTGACCACCATGGAGCGGCGGACCAAGCCGACCTACCGGCGACGGCAGCTCGGCCGCACCCTGCGCAAGCTACGCGAGGCGGCCGGGCTGAGCCAAGAGGACGCGGGCCGCCCGTTGCGGTTCTCCACGTCGAAGATGAGCCGGATCGAGCAGGGCCACATCCCGGGCTACAACGACTTCCTGGCGCTGCTCGACCGCTACGGGATCATCAGCTCGGACTACGGCGAGTACGTGCGGATGTTCGACTACGCGAAGGAGAAGGGCTGGTGGCAGGCCTTCGGGCTGAGCGATCGCGGTTTTGTGAGCGTGGAAGCCGAGGCGAGCGCGATCTTGACCTACGAGCTGGGTTTCGTACCCGGGCTGCTTCAGGGTGAGTCGTACATGCGCGCCACCTTCGCCGGCACCCGCGAGCCGCTGGATGAGACTCGCCTCGAGAACCGGTTGAAGGTGCGGTTGCAGCGGCAGCGGAGGCTCCGCGAGGAGCCTCCGCTGCGGCTGCACGCGATCATCGACGAGACCGCCTTGCGGCGGCGGATCTGCGATCGGCAGCAGCTCAAGTTGCTGCTCGATGCCGCCGAGCTGCCGAATGTGGATGTGCAGGTCATCGCCGAGTCGGCGGGTTCGCACGATGGCTTGTGCAGCAATTTCACGGTGGCGAGGTTCGCAGATCCGGCGGAGCCGGATCTGGCATACATCGAATACGGGTTCGGTTCGCTGCAGATCGAGAAGGAGGCCGAAGTCTCCGCTGCTAGGCTGATGTTCGCCCACCTCGCCGATCGCGCATTGGATGATCAGGACTCGGCCACACTGATCCGGCGGCTGATCGACGAAAAGTGATCCGAGTCCAGGAGGCGAACTCCGTGGCGATCTGGCTCAAGAGCAGCTACAGCGCCGGCTCCGGCGAGAACGGCAATTGCGTCGAGGTGGCCTTCCGCGACCGCGCCATTGCCGCCCGGGACTCGAAAGCCCCCACGGCCGGGGCACTCGAAGTGCCGCCGGCCGCGTGGTCCGCCTTCCTCTCCGCCGTCACACCCGGGGGTCCGGCAACCGCCGCGCGGTGACGGTCACGATCGCCGCCAGCACCGCCACCACCCCGATCACCAGCGCGAACGCGTCCCGGGTCCCCAGCGACTCCGAGAACCCCGCGTACAAACTCCCCAGCACGGCCACACCCAGCGCCAGCGACGTCTGCTGATTCGTCGTCATCACACCCGACCCCACCCCGGCCAAATCAGTCGGCACGTGGGACAGCACGATCCGGAACAACGTCGTCATCGCGAGGCCGTTGCCCACGCCGATCGCCACCATCGACGGCGCCAGATCGAGAATGGTCACCTGAGGCCAGGCCGCCAGCGTCGTGCACAGCAGCGCCACCATGCCGACCACCACGATGGCCCCGCCCACCGGCACCACCTTCGGCCCGTACCGCGCCACCAGCCGGCTGCTGAGCATCGACACCGTGAAGTACGCGACCGCCATCGGCGTCAGCGCGCCGCCCGCGCCCAGCGGGCCGAAGTGCAGGCCCTCCTGCAACGTCATCGCGTACACGAACATGAACGAGCCGAACGCCGCGAAGAACGGCACCGCCACCATCAGCCCGCTTCGCACGCTGGGCAGCCGCATCACCGACGGCGGCAGCAGCGGTGTGCCGCCCTGTCGTTCCATGCGCCGTTCCACGTGGACGAACGCCGCCGCCGCGAACGGGGACACCACCAGGAGCGCGATCGTCCACGCCGGCCAGCCCAGTGCGCGGCCCTCCATCAGCGGCAGCAGGAGCGAAATCAGCGTCACCGCCAGCAACACCGTGCCGAGGCGGTCGACGCCCAGGGGGTTGTGCGCGCGGCTTTCCGGCAGGCGGCGGGCCAGCACCAGCACCACCAGGCCGATCGGGACGTTCACCAGGAAGATCGGCCGCCAGCCGGTGCCGAACAGGTCCGCCGCCACCAGGGCGCCGCCCGCCAACTGCCCGACGACCGTCGAGAGGCCGCCTGTCGCTCCGAAGAGACCCAGGGCCCGCGAACGCTCTTCGCCCGACGTCGTCGCCTGGATGATCGAGAGCACCTGCGGCAGCAGCAACGCCGAAGCCGCCCCCTGCGCGGCGCGGGCGATCACCAGCGTCGTCGCCGTCGGGGCGAGTCCGCAGGCCAGGGACGTCAGCGTGAAGAGCCACAGCCCGGTCAAGAACAGCCGGCGACGGCCGAACGAGTCGCCGAGGCGGCCGCCGACCACCAGGAGCACCGCGTACGCGATCCCGTACGCCGCGACCACCAGCTCCAGGGTGGCGGTGGACGCATGAAGATCCGCGTTGATCGTCGGCAGCGCGACGTTGACGATGAAGAAGTCGATGATGGGCAGCGCCGCCCCCAGCAGCACCGTGACCAGGCCGGCGGGGGTCAGTCCCGGCCGAAATTGAGCTCTGGCCGAGATCGGCGCGAGTTGAGTCGTGGTCATGACTACTACGATCGACCTCGATTTAACCTGGTACCAGTTGCTGCTTATCCGGGTACCAATCACTACCTGGTACCAGGTTCGATGGCGTGCGATCATGGCACCATGACCACCGCTGTCGAATCCGAACTCCGCCGCCAGGAGCTCGCGAGGTTCCTGCGGAGCCGGCGCGAGCGGATCACGCCCGAGCAGGTCGGCCTCCCGCTCGTGGGCCGCCGCCGGACGCCGGGCCTGCGCCGCGAAGAGGTCGCGCAGCTCGCCGGTGTCGGGGTCACCTGGTACACGTGGCTCGAGCAGGGCCGCGACATCAACGCGTCCGAGCAGGTGCTGCAGGCGGTCGCCCGCACCCTGCGGCTCGACCCGCACGAGCACACCCACCTCTTCCGCCTGGCCGGCGCGCCCCAGCCGGAGAGCGAGAAGGACTGCCAGGTTCTTTCGCCGCAGCTGGAGCTGATGCTGAAGAAGCTGGAGCCGTACCCGGTGGCGGTGCGCAACGCCCGCTGCGACCTGCTCGGCTACAACCGCGGCTACACCTGGCTGATGGGTGACGTCGACGCGATCCCGTTCGAAGACCGCAACACCCTGGTCCAGTGCTTGCTCAACCCGCAGTGGCGCGAGCGGATGCTGGACTGGGAGACGAACATCCCGCGCGTGATCGCGTCCTTCCGCGCGGCGATGGCCGAACACGTCGCGGAGCCGGCGTGGAAGAACCTGGTCAAGCGCCTGAAGGCCGAGTCGCCGCTGTTCGCCGAGCTGTGGCCGCACCACGACGTCAACTCCGAGCCGATCCGCACCAAGCGGTACCTGCACCCGGACGTCGGGCTGCTGCGCTTCAACTTCACCTACCTCTACTCGGGCCGCCGCTCGGAGATCACGGTCTCGACCTACACCCCGGCAGACGACGAGACAGCGGCGAAGCTCCCGCTGATGTTCGACTGACGACGTACGCGGACTGTCGCCCTGTGACGGACGCGCGGACCCGGCGCGACCGGTAGTTTTCGCGACATGAGATGGCAGCCGGGCTGGTCACCGTGGGTGGGGCGCGTGGTGCGCACCATCGTGGTCACGGGGTTCGTGCTCGGCGCGACCAGCGGTGCCTCCCGATGGGATCCCGCCGCGCCGAAGATGACGGCGGGCGCCGCGCTGTGGCTGGTCGCCACCACGCTCACCCTGCTGCTCGTCCACCGCTTCCCGCTGACGCTCTTCCTGGTCACCGCCGGCTCCGCGTTCGGCTACTACGCCTCCGGCCTGCCCGGCGGGCCGGTCATCCTCGTGCCGACCATCGCGTTGTTCGTGCTCACCCGGCAACGCGGGCCGCTCACCGCGGGCAGCACCGGAGTCGCCGCGCTCGCCGCCGCCTACGTCGCGCACGTCGTGATGACCCGGTCGTTCGTGCTGGAGGCCGGCGCCGCCTTCGTCGTCGTCTGGCTGACCGCCGTGATCGGGGTCGGGACCGCCGTCCGGTACCAGCTCGACGCCGTCGCCGCCCGTCGCGAGCAGGCCGACGAGCACCGGCACCGGCTCGCCGAGCAGGAACGGCTGCGGATCGCCCGTGAGGTGCACGACGTCGTCGCGCACAGCCTCGCCATGATCAACGTCCAGGCCGGGGTCGCCGCGCACGTCGCCGACCGGCGGCCCGAGCAGGCCAAGGAGGCGCTGCTGAACATCAAGGCGGCCAGCGCGTCCGCGCTCAAGGACCTGCGCGCGACCCTCGCCGTGCTGCGCAGCGGTGAGGACAAGGCACCCGCGCCGAGCCTCGCCCAGGCCGCCGAGCTGCTGGCACACGCGCGCGACGCCGGGCTCACGGTCGACGTCCACGGCGAGCCCGGTGACCTCCCGGCGCCCGTGGACGCCGCCGCCTACCGGATCCTGCAGGAGTCGCTGACCAACGTCGTGCGGCACGCCGACCAGCCGAACCACGTCGACGTCCGATTCGAACGGAAACCCGGCACTTTCGTCATGAAAGTGCGCGACGACGGCCGCGGCACCGCCCAGCCGACGCCCGGCCACGGCCTGCGGGGCATGTGCGAACGCGCCGCCGCGCTCGGCGGGCAGTGCACCGCCGGGCCGGTCGACGGCGGGTTCGAAGTGCGCGTCGAGCTACCGATCGAGGGGGAAGCATGATCCGCGTCCTGCTGGCCGACGACCAAGTGCTGGTCCGCGCCGGGTTCCGCGTGCTGCTGGAGACCGAAGACGGCTTCGAGGTCGTCGGCGAGGCCGGCGACGGCGAGCAGGCCGTCGCCGGCGCGGTCGAGCACCGGCCGGACATCGTCGTGATGGACGTCCGGATGCCCGGCGTCGACGGCCTCGAAGCCACCCGCCGGATCACCGCGAACCCCGACCTCGCCGGGACGAAGGTGCTGGTCCTGACCACCTTCGACGTCGACGAGTACGTCTACGAGGCCCTGCGCGCGGGCGCCAGCGGGTTCCTGCTGAAGGACACCGAGCCGGTCGAGCTGCTGCGTGCGCTGCGGGTCGTGGCGAGCGGCGAGGCCCTGCTGGCGCCGACGGTCACGCGCCGGCTGATCCAGGAGTTCGTCGGCCGGCCGGAGAACCGGCGCATCGACACCAGCGCCGTCCGCGAGATCACCGACCGCGAGCGTGAGGTCCTCGGCCTGGTCGCGGGCGGCATGTCGAACGACGAAATCGCCGCCCACCTGGTGATTTCGACGGCGACGGCGCGCACCCACGTCAGCCGGATCATGACGAAGATCGGGGCCCGGGACCGCGCTCAGCTGGTGGTGCTCGCCTACGAGTCGGGGCTGGTCACGCCGCGTCGCCCCGCCTGACCCGGCGGACCACCCGCACGGCGCGGACCAGGAACACGAGCGCGAGGACGCTGACCAGGCAGATCCAGATCACGGGGCCTCCTCTCCCGGCCGATGCTCTGCTCAGAAGGCGTCCGAGGGTGGGACCGCGTTCACCGACACGGCGGAAGTCACACCTTCGGGCTAAGTCGATGTGGCTTCCCGGCTATCCTCAGCGGGTGCGTCGTGCGTTGATCACCGGAATCACCGGTCAGGATGGGCAATACCTCGCCGAGCTGCTCCACGAGCAGCAGTACGAGGTCTTCGGCCTGGTCAAGGGGCAGAACAACCCCCGGATCGACATGATCCGCACGGAGTACCCGTTCGTCGAGATCGTCGAGGGCGACCTGCAGGACCTCTCCAGCCTGGTCGGCGTCCTGGAACAGGTGCAGCCCGACGAGGTCTACAACCTGGGCGCGATCTCCTTCGTCGCGCTGAGCTTCAAGCAGGCCGAGCTCACCGCGAACGTCACCGGGCTCGGGGTGCTGCGGCTGCTCGACGCGGTCCGCATGGTCGGCGGCAGCCAGAACAACCCGATCCGCTTCTACCAGGCGTCGAGCTCGGAGATGTTCGGCAAGGTCCGCGAGTCGCCGCAGACCGAGGAGACGCCGTTCTACCCGCGCTCGCCCTACGGCGTGGCGAAGGTGTTCGGGCACGACATCACGGTCAACTACCGCGACAGCTACGGCCTCTTCGCCTGCTCGGGCATCCTCTTCAACCACGAGAGCCCGCGTCGCGGCATCGAGTTCGTCACCCGCAAGGTCACCAACGCCGTCGCGCGGATCAAGCTGGGCCTGCAGGAAAACCTGATGCTCGGCAACCTCGACCCGCGCCGCGACTGGGGCTTCGCCGGCGACTACGTCCGCGCGATGTGGCAGATGCTGCAGCAGGACGAGCCGGGCGACTACGTCGTCGCGACCGGTCGCACGCACAGCGTCCGGAACTTCGTCGACCTCGCGTTCAAGCACGCCGGGATCGACGACTGGGAGCGGTTCGTCCAGCAGGACCCGCGGTTCTTCCGGCCGGCCGAGGTCGACCTCCTGGTCGGCGACGCCACCAAGGCGCACACCGAGCTCGGCTGGAAGCCGGAGGTCGGCTTCGAGGACCTGGTCGCCATGATGGTCGACCACGACCTGCACCTCGAAGCCAAGAAGGCCGGGATCTCGCTCCCGTGATCTCCTACGCGCAGAACGCGGAGGACGTCGTCCTGGCCCGGGTCTTCGCCGGCCAGGCCAACGGTCGCTATGTCGACTTGGGCGCCGGCTATCCGACGCGCGACTCGGTGACCAAGCACTTCTACGACCTGGGCTGGCGTGGCGTCAACGTCGAGCCGGAGCCGGCGCTGGCCGACGAGCTCGACCGGGAGCGGCCCGAGGACGTCAACGTCCGCGTCGCCGTCGGGGCCGCGCCCGGCACGACCGTGCTGCACGTCGTCGACGGCCAGTGGGGCCGCGCGACCGTCGACGACTCGCTCGCCCAGCAGTACAGCGAGGACTGGGCGGTCCGGGACGTCGAGGTCGAGGTCGTCACGCTGGCCGAGCTGCTCGACCGGCACCCGGGACCCGTCGACTTCCTCAAGGTCGACGTCGAAGGCGCGGAACGCGCGGTGATCGAGGGCGCCGACTGGACCCGGCACCGGCCGCGCGTGCTGGTCGTCGAGGCGACCGAGCCCGGTTCGCCGAAGCCCGCCCACGACGAGTGGGAGCCGATGCTGCTGGCCGCGGGCTACCGCTGTGGGCTCTTCGACGGCCTCAACCGCTTCTACGCCCCGGCCGAGGACTCCGACGCGCTCGCGGCGTTGGCCGCGCCCGCGAACGTCTTCGACGACTACGAGCGCTACGCGGCGTTCGAGATCCGCGAGGAGCGGGACCAGCTGCGTCAGGCCCGGCCGTCCGAAGTCGCCTACATCCGGCGGCTAGAAGAGACGGTGGAAGCGGCGCAACAGGCCCGTGGCGAGCTGGGTGCGCAGCTGGACGCCGCCCAGCGGGAGCTCGCGCAGGCCCGCCGGACGGCCGAGGAGCACCGCCGCCGTGCGGCCGCGCTCGAACACCGCGTCGCCGAGCTGGAAGCCCAGCCCGGCGTCCGCCGCTACTGACGTTCGCGCGCGAGCTGCGCCAAGCGGTCCGTCATGACCTTGCCGACCGCGGCCGGGCTGGACCAGTCGCGGATGGCCTCGATCGCCCGCGCACCCATCGACGCGCGCAGCCGGGGGCTGTCGGCGAGCCGGCGCAGCCACTGCGCGGCCTGGTCGAGGTCCGGCTCCGCCCACAGCTGGCCGACCGAGTACCAGTCGCCGAACTCGGCGCCGAAGCGGTGGTCGTGCTTCGAGATCGGACGGACGTCGTAGCCGACGACCGCGGCCGAGCCCGGCGGCATGTAGTCGGTGTTGGCGCTGAACCCGGTGGCCACCACGGGTTTGCCCATGGCCATCGCCTCGGCCATGCCCATCCCGAACCCCTCGGACCGGTGCAGCGACGCATAGATGTCGCAGCTCGCGAGGAGCGTGTCCATGTCGCCGCGGGACATCTCGCGGCGCAGCAGGATGCCGTCGACGGAGGCGACCGCCGCGGTCAGCGCCGCGTCCAGCTCCGGGAAGCGCTCGAGGTTGTTCACCTTGAGCACCAGGTGGGCTTTCGTGCCGCGCTCTTCCGGCGGGAACGCGCGGCGGAACGCCTCGACCAGCGCCCACGGGTTCTTCCGCGCGTCGCTCGAAGACGCGCTGAAGGTGTACAGCACGATCAGGCCGTCTTCGGGCAGCCCGAGCCGCGCCCGGTCGGGCGTGCTGTCGGGGGCCGGCGGGATCACGCTGGGCACGACGAGGATCGGGATGTCGGTGACCGTGCGGAAGGCGTCCGAGACGAACGACGACAGCACCCACAGCTCGTCGATGCCGGGCAGGTGCGGCAGCGCGTGCGGCGGGGGTTCGGGAAGTTCCCACGCCCACAACGCGATCGTGTACCGGTCCAGCGCGTGCTCGGGGATCAGCTGCCACTCGTTGACGTTGACGATCCAGAGGTCGACGTCGAACTCCTTGCCGCGGCGCAGTGCGGCGATGTCCGGCGGGATTTCGACCGAGCGGTACGGCGCCTGGCTGTTGAACTCGGTGTAGGTGAGGTTCGTGCCCGTGGCGGCGAGGGCCTGGATGTGCCGCCGCGCCGATTCCGACAACCCCGTGCTGGCGCGGGCGTCGGCGAAGGTGTTCACACCGTCTCGACGCACTTCGGGCGCCGGTTCGGACAGTGCCGACTCGATGGCCTTCGCGTAACCCTGGGCGGCGATCGGCCAGCTCGCGTTGTCCTGGACCCACTTCCGGGCCAGGTCGCCGGCCGCGCGCAGCTCCTCCGGCCAGGCCATCCCGCGTTCCAGCAGCCGGTAGAGCCAGGCCGCCTCACCCGCCGGGTCGGTCGGCACGGTCCAGACGAACGCCGGGTCGAGGTGGCGGTGCTGCGGCAGGTCGCTCGCGATCACCGTCCGCCCCGCGCCGAGGGCCTGCATCATCACCGCGCTGGTCTCGCCGGCGGTCGGCCAGCGGAGGCTGATCACCGCGTCGGTGGCCAGGATCAGCTCGTCGAACCGGCCTTCGTCCGGCGACAGTTCGATGTGGACGGACCCGGCCGCGCCGCTCTGCTCGATCACCTCGCGAAGTTCTTCCAGCAGCCCGGGTTCGCCGGCGTGCCCGGCGACGACGAGCCGCGCGTTCGGCCAGCGGCGGCGCAGCTCGGCGAAGGCCAGCACGGCGGCCGGGACGCGCTTGTACCGGACCAGGCTGCCGAACACGCCGAACACGACCTGGTCGTCGGTCCAGCCCAGCTCGGCGCGGATCGCGTCGCGCCGGGAGCCGTCGAGCAGGGTCGCGCCGAGCGGCACGGCGTGCACCGGGACCTGGGGGTAGCGCGCCTGCAGGAACTTCGCCGTGTGCGGGTCGTGGACGAGCACCCCGCGGCTGTTCGCGACGAGCCGGCGTTCCATTGTCAGCGTCGCGTAGTCGAGCGTCTTGACGCCGTCGACCTCGATGGCCGGCATGCCGTGCAGCAGCGCGGGATCGGTGGAGTGGCCCCAGATCGGGCCGTGCGCGTACCGCACCTCCGCCCGGAACGCGTCACTGGTGTAGCTGCCGAAGTACCCGGCGTGGAAGTCGACCAGGGCCGGGTCGTGCAGCACGACGACGCCGGGGTTCTCGATGGCCTCGCGGTAGATCTCGCCGTGGACCCCGGCGTGGTTGCCCATGTGGTAGACCGGCACGCCGTCACCGGGGTCGTCCGGTTGCCGTAGCTCGACGCCGTCGGGCACGCGCGCCGACGGCGACTCGTGCACCGCGGTGACGTCGACGAGTTCGGAAAGCGCTTCGAGCAGCCGGTAGCTGTAGTCCGCGATGCCGCTGGTCTGCGGCGGCAGCGGTGTCCACACCGCGGCCCGCGCCCTGCTCATCGGCGGGCGACCAGGCGCAGCCGCTCGCCGAGCCCGTGCGGGGCGTCGACCGAAGCGACCTCGACGTCCGCGAAGCCGGACGCTTCGGCGAGGAACCGCAGGTAGACAGCGGGCAATGCCTTGCGCGCGAACGGATCCAGCTTCAGGTCGGCGTCGGACGCCGGCGTCTCGACGACCAGCACGCCACCGGGCTGCAGTGCCGTCGCGGCGAGGTCGAAGAAGCGCGCGAGGACGTCCGGCGCCAGGCGCTCGGCGTACCGGAACGCCGTCACCGCGCCCAGCGAGCGCGGCGGCCGGGCGGCGAGCGCGGCCAGCGGCTCGCGGGCCTCGACGTCGAAGCCGAGTCCGGCGCAGTGCTTCCGGACCAGCGCGTTGTCCGAGGCCGTCGTGAACGGCAACCCGGCCGAGCGCAGGACTTCCAGCCACTCGCCGCGGGCGGGCGCGACGTCGAAGACCGGGCCGGTGACGAGCGGCAGGTAAGCGCGGCGAGCTTCGCGGACGTGGTCCGCGGGACCGTCGAGCAGCTCGATCAGCGCCAGCTCCAGGAAGGACTCCCGGTCGGCGGCTTCGACTTCGGCGGGCTCCGCCCCGGCGCGGACGCGGTCGAGCGCGAGGTCCAGCTGCGCGTGCCGGAGCCGGACGTCGGTGGCCGCCGACGTCAGCGCGGCGACCTGCGTCTCGAGGGCCTTCAGCCGCTGCTCGACGTCGTCGCCGGTCTCGGCGCTTTCCGCGTGGCGCAACCGGAGCTCGCTCAGCTGCGACTCGACCCGGCCCAGCCCGGAGTACAGCCGCTGGTTGAGCCCGGCGGTCATCGTCTGGTCGTGCCGGCGCAGCTGCTCGATCTCGTGGACCAGCTCGGAGTGCCGCACGAGCCGGCCTTCGCCGCCCTGGGTCTGCTGGTGGACGGCGTCGAGCGCGTCGCGGATCGCCAGGTTGGCCTCGATCTGCCACTTCACCTGACGCTTCCACAGGAACTTCAGGGCCAGCCGGCCCAGCACGTCGCTCTTGCGCAGCGGCAGGTGCAGCTCGCGGTGTTCGTCGAGGCGGGCCAGTGCGGCGGCCACGCGGTCAGCAGGCATTTCGGGTTCCCCGGTCCGGTCTATGGGTTGAGCTTGCGCGAGACGTTCTTCTGCACGGCCGGCGACAGCAGCGAGACCGAGCCGGAGGTGAACCCGCGCTCGGTCAGCTCGAGCACCACGACGTCACTGCGCTGAAGCAGGTTCGCGATCTCCTCGCCGCTGTCGTGGTCGGCCGTGCTCGTGTGGAGCGCGGTCAGGTCGCCGAACGACGCGGCGAGGTAGGGCAGGGCCCGGATGGTGAACGAGTCGCCGATCCAGGCCGTGCGCAGGCCGTAGGTGCCGTCGCCGCTCGTGCTGTCGGTGTGCACCGGCGTGACGTAGTCACTCGGCATCGTGCGGGTCCGGTCGGTCCTGCCGTCGGGCATCAGCGCGTAGTGCGTGCCCGAGGTGACGCCGGTCTTGCCGATCAACGGCGGCAGGTCGGCCGGCAGCTGCCAGTCGGCCTTCGGCTGCAGCCGCCAGCTCTTGCTGATGCCCGGCCGCAGCTTCTCGGCGACGGCGCGGACCGCGGTGATCGCGCCTTCGTCACCCCAGTGCGCGTCCTGCGGGCCGTAGAGCGGCTCACCCTTGCGGTTCGCCCAGTCCTGCATGCCGCCGCGGACGTCGAGCATGAAGTTCTCGCCGTCCACCCGGCGCCAGAAGTCGTCGGCGACCTTCTGGCGGCAGTCCTTGCCCAGGTAGTTGTCGGGCAGGTGCTGCGGGACCATGCCGATCTTGTCCGGCGCGACGACGACCACGAACTGCCGGCCGGACGCCTCGACCGTGTCGCGGAAGCTGCGCAGCCGGGCGAACGTCGTGTCGAGGTCGACCGCCTGAACGCAGTGGCTGGTGGCCTCGTCGCCGAGGTAGAGCCAGCCGTCCTTGCCCTCGATGACGTCGGGGAACTGGCGCGGGTCCATCTTCGTGGGCGCGGTGTCGGCGGGCACCTGCAGCGGGCCCTGCTGGTTTTCCTGGTGCAGTGGCGGCGGTTCGCCGAACACGCCGCGGCTGATGCCGTCGGCGGCGTGCACCGCCTGCTCGCGGAACACCAGGTGGTCGGTCGTCCAGGCGCTGAGCTGCGTGAAGAACGACCAGCCCTGGCCGATGCTCGGGAACGGCGTCAGCTTGCGGTTCTCGAACTCCGACGGCCGCGCGCCGAGGATCGCCGACAGGGCCGGCGTGGCGAAGAAGATCGTCGCGCACAACAACGCGGCCAGCTGCTTGCGGCCGTGGCGCGGCCGGTACAACGCGTGCTCGCGGGGGAGGAACGCCTCGTAGACGGGCGGCAGCGTGGGCTTCGGGCCTTCGGTGCGCGTCACGACGTCACCCCCAGCCGGCGGGCGGCGGCGCGGACCGGCCGGAGCGCGCGGCGGGCGCCGGCGACCAGCGGATGCCGCTGCGGCGCCGGCTGCGGCCGGCCGGCGAGCCACGTCTGGTGGGCTTCGGTCAGCCGCTCCCGCATCCACGCCGCGGCGGTGTCGGTCGAGCGCGTGCGCAGGATGTGCGCGCGGGCGGCCTGCCCGCGCCGGCGAGCCTCGTCCCGGTCGTCGGCGACGGCCCGCATGGCCGCGGCCGCGGCGTCGAGATCGGGGTCGGCCCAGCGGCCTTCGGGCTGGTACGGCGGCCAGTCCGGGCCGACGTCGGTCATCGTGTACGGCACCGGCCAGCCGTGCTCGGACCCGAAGAACTCCGCCGTGCCCGAATAGTCGGTGGCGATCACCGGTATCCCCCTGACCATCGCCTCCGCGACCGTGAGTCCGAATCCCTCGCTGCGGTGCAGCGACACGTAGGCGTCGGTCCCGGCATACAGGGCGCCGAGTTCGGTCACCGTAAGATAACGCTCCCGCAGCTCGATCCGCGGGTCGCCCCCGACGGCGCGGCGCAGGCGCTCGACCGCGGGCGTGTTCAGGTGCCCGTTGGTGGCCTTGAGCACCAGCCGGACGTCTTCGCGGCCGGGGAACGCGCGGTGGAACGCCTCGACGACCCCCCACGGGTTCTTCCGGCCGCCGGTCGAGTTGAAGTCGAAGATGAAGAGGAACTGCGTGACCGGACCCGGATCGCGGGTGGGCTCGCCGGGGTCGGGCACGCCCACCGGAATGGTCCGGACCGGCACCGGCGAGTGCGCCGCGATCGCCCGGGTCGCGAAGTCGCTGGGCGTCCAGATCTCGTCGACCAGCGTGAAGCCGTCGTGCATCTTCGCCGGGAAGTCCTCGAGCTCCCACGCCCACAGCCCGATCCGGTAGCGGCCCGCGCCGGTGTCCGGGTGGGTGTCGAGGATCAGCCGCGTGAAGTCCGAGTTGACGGTCAGCAGGCTGACGCCGAACCGGGGCGCGCCGACGTCGTCGGGCGCGGCGAGCCCGGTGCGGACCGAGCCGGACAGCGAGTGCTCCTCGACGACCGACACCATCGGCACGCCGGCCGCGGCGATGGCCCGCTGGGTCACCCGCGCCATCTCGCCGATGCCGAGCTCGGCGGTCAGGTAGCCGGCGACGTTGACACCGAAGTCGGGCACCGGCGGGACCGGCGCCGGCGGCTCGGCCGGCACGGCCCACT
The DNA here is from genome assembly GCF_024703995.1 of Amycolatopsis iheyensis. Taxonomy (GTDB): domain Bacteria; phylum Actinomycetota; class Actinomycetes; order Mycobacteriales; family Pseudonocardiaceae; genus Amycolatopsis; species Amycolatopsis iheyensis. The sequence continues at coordinate 133,006 of NZ_JAMXQV010000014.1, forward strand.
CGGGCACGATGCCTTCCTCGGCGCCGTGGGTCGCGCACCACTGCCGGAAGTTCGCCCGGTCCGCGCCACGCGGGTGCGGGAACACCGCCTGCAGGTCGACGCGGGCCAGCCAGACAGCCGCGGCCAGCCGGGTCAGCCCGGTGGCGGCGTCGAGCGGCGACGCGGGTTCGGCCAGCCACTGCCGGAACGCGCGCCCGCCGTCTTCGCCGAACGGGTGCGGTGGCAGCTTCTCGGCGACCCGGCCGAGCGGGTCCGGCGTGTGGCGCAGGTGTTCCGCGCGGCTCCAGGTGTCGTGGTAGAGCTGCCGCATCTGGGTCGTGATCGGGGTGCCGTCGGCGAACGCCTGGTACCGCGCTTCGGTGTCCTCGGTGGACTTGACGCGCTCGCCGTAGCTCTCGCAGAGTGCGCGCAACGCCGGGTTCGCCGACAGCCGGACCCGCGGCCGGTGCCCGCAGTCGGTGGTCAGCAGCCACGGCGTTTCCGGGTCGTAGCCCCGGAAGACGAGGAACTTCGGCGGACCGGAACGCTCGTGCAGGTTCCAGTAGCCGACGGCCAGCCCGGGATCACGCACGACGAGCGGGTCGAACACCCCGGCCGCGAGGTCCGGCCACCGCCAGGTCGGCTCGGTCCGGTGCGGCGAGCGCAGGCGGGCCTGCCCGGCCCAGTGGTCGAGGAACGGCCGGGCGCCCTGACCCGCGGCGAGGAACCCGTCGAAGACGCCGGGCACCTGCGCCGGCTCCAGGCCGTCGTCCGGCAACGGCTCGAGCAGCGCCGCCGCGACGACCAGCCCGCGCTCGGCCGCGAGCACGCTGACGTCCTCGAACGGCGCGTGCACCTCGGCTTCGGGGTCGAGCAGGACGACGACGTCGTATTCGTCGAGGAGGGTGCGCACGAGCAGCGGCCGCAGGACGTCGGCGAGGTCCGCCCCGGCGTGGCAGGTGACCAGCCGGTGGTACTCGTCCGGGTCGAGGCCGAGCCGGGCGGGCACCGCGTCGCCGTCGGCGGCGAGCACGGTGAACCCGTGGCCGGGGTGGTGCGCGCGGTAGGACGCGGCGAGCACGTCGGCGACGGCCCGCCGGTCCCCGGTGACGACGGTGCAGCCGGTGATCCGGGGACCGCTTCCCGGCATGTCAGCTGCTGGCGGGCAGCTCGGCCAGCTGCTTCGCGAGGATTTCGTCGAACACCTTCGAAACGGTGGCCATGTCGGGCCCGTCGACGTGCACGCGCACGACCGTCTGCTTGTGGACGTAGTGCGCGCGGACGATGGCGACACCGTCCTTGTCCAGCTGCATGACCTCGACGCCCTGCGGCGTGGTGCCGGTGTACTTGACGAGCTTGAACTTGACCTGCTGGTCGGTCAGCCCCTCGACGGCGTTCGACGCGGCGGACGCGTCGGAGGCCAGCACGGTCAGCACGACGGCGGTCGCGCCGGACGGCAGCTTGGACACCGACTGGCGGGCCTTCGTCGGGTTCGCGTCGGCGAGCGCGGTGAACTCGCCTTCGGTGAGGGCCTTGGCCGCCTTGAGGTCGTCGAAGGACGCGAAGTCGTTGGTGGCCAGGACGTTCCCCGGCAGCTTCGCGATCTCGAGGTCGTCCTTCGGCTTCTGCGTCGGCTTCGGCGCCGCGCTCGAAGACTGCGCGACCGGCGGGTTTTCGCCACCCGAGTTGCCGGAGAAGAGGAAGTACCCGCCGACGCCGAGGCCGGCCAGCACGACGACGGCGAGCACGATCGCGATGACCTTCTTGCCGCCCTTGGCCGGGGCCGCCTCGAACGACGGCTCCGGGCCCTGCGCGACCCAGTTGGTGTCGGCCGGGAACTCGGAGCCGCCCCACGGGGTGCTGGTGTCCTGGCTCGGCACGTTCCACGGCATCTGCTGCTGCTGGCCGCCCTGCGGCGGGTGGTACTGCGGGGTCTGCTGGGCGGGGAACCCACCGGAGCCCTGGCCCTGCGGCCGGTAGCCGCCGGCGACCGACTGCGGCGGCACCCCCGGCACGACCTGCGTGCGGTCGGCGTCGCCGGCCTGCGCGCCCGGGGCCCAGCCCTGCGGCGGGCCCTGGCTGACGGCCTGGGTGCGCTCGCCGTCGCCGAAGTTCGAGTTCACGATCTGGGTCTGGTCGGCCGCGGTGGCGCCACCGGGCTGCGCCGGTGTCGGCCCGCTCTGCGGCGCGTTGACCGGGGCGATGATCTGGGTGCTCTCCGCCTGACCACCCTGAGCCGGTGCGGCCTGGGGATCGGCGTTGACGGCCGCGGACAGGACACTGTCCCGGCGCAGCCGGTAGTCGTCGGCCGAAATCTGGCCAGCGGCCAGCTCTTCGTCCAACCGGCGCAGTTCCTCCTGCCAGGACAAACCCGGCCCCCTATCTCGTCAGCGGTTGCCAGCTGAGCCAGCTCACGCATCATTGTGCACTCAGCCCTGCTCACCGGGGCCCGGAGGGTCGTTTCGTGACCCTCGGCCCTCAGCCCGCCGGCAGGACGCTTTCGAACTGCTTCAACATCCCGTCCAGCTGGCCGCTCATCCCGGACTGACCCCGGTAGGGCAGCCCGACGCCGATGACGACGGCGTTGCTGCCCGAGCCGTACCAGCTGGTGTTGAGGAACTGGTTCTCGAACTTCCCGGAGATGGTCCGGACATCGGCGCCGACCGGGCGCATCCCGGACGAAAGCGCCTGCTGGTAGAGCGTCTCGACGACGGTCTGCGCGTTCTGGGCGCTGCCGGTCGGGATGACCAGGGTGAGGTAGTTGACCTCGCCGTCGGAGCTGCCGCGGAACAGCATCTCCTTGGCGCCGTTGGAGGTGAACAGCTCCGCCGTCGGCGCCGGGATCAGCTTGAGCTCCTGCGCCTTCGCGATCGTCAACGTCGAGTTGTTCGGGTTCTGCTCGCCGGGCAGCTTCGGCAGCCGGTCCTCCAGCGGATCGGGCTTGATCCCGGACGCCGACGACGTCCCGGGCGCCGGGGCGTTCGCCGAGGGCGTGTCGTCACCCGAGCCGAGCCACGCGGTCACGCCGACGACCAGCGCCAGCACGACCAGCACGCCGAGGCCGAGGAACAGCCAGGTCGGCCGCCGGCCGTCGCCGGAACGGTGCTTGCCCGGCACCTCTTCGGGCTCGTCGGGCCGGTGGTGCACCGGGCGGCCGAGCGGCGGGAAGCGGCTGATCGGGTCCGGCGCCGGCCCTTCCACCTTCATGTAGCGGGTCGGGTTGATGTCGGCCGGGCTCGGCGCCGTCGTGAGGTGGTCGGGGACCGGCGGGACCACGTTGCTGTGCTGGGAGAGCGTTTTCTGCGCCGCCGAATTGGTGCGCTGCCACGGCGGGGGCGGCTGCGGCCGCTTGTGCCAGCCCGCCGGCGACTCGATGCGCTGGGGCGGCGCGGTCCGCGGGTCGACCGGCGGCTGCTGGTGTGGTTGCGGCCCGGCGGGGTTCGCGCTGTGCCACGCGGTCGCGGGCCGCCGCAGTGGTGAGGGGACCGGTGAGGGCACCGTCGAACCCGACGCCTGCGCGAGCAGCTCGTCGCGTTGTTTCCGGTGCGCGGCCGGCTCGATCCGGCCGGCCGCCAGGTCCGCGTCGAGTCGGCGCAGATCTTCCTGCCAGCTCATCCTTCGACCCCCATCCACCGTTCGGGGCATCAGTCTGGCACGTGCGGCCGACCTGCGAGGTTGCGGTTTGAGGTTGATCGGCAACGTAGCGCAAGTGGCGGGAAATCGGGAGTCCTCGCCGCGCCCGCTTCCCGGACCGGCCTCCGGTACAGTCCGGCTGCCCAGGTCACGGCGGTCGGGGAGCCGGCTGGGCGTTCAGAGGGGAGCCCACGTGACCACCGAAGCACCACCCAGGCCGCCGCGCGCGCTCGGCCGCCTGCGCCCGACCAGCCGCGCCCGCGAAGGCCTGTTCTCGCTGATCGTCGGCGGCGTCCTGGCGGCGCTGTTCAACTACCCCGTGCTGCTGCACCCGAAGTCGGCCGTCACCGCCGACCTCGGCGACCCGCTGCTGCAGGCGTGGCAGCTGGCCTGGCAGCACAACTTCGCCACCGACGGCGGGCCACTGTGGACGGGCAACACGCTCTTCCCGGCGATCGACAGCTTCGCCTTCTCCGACTCGCTGCTCGGCTACCTGCCGCTGACGCTCTTCGGCAACGGCCAGTACGCGGCGATCTTCCGCTACAACATCGTCTTCCTGATCGCCTTCGCGATGGCGTACGCGGGCGCGTACCTGCTGGTGCGCCAGCTGGGCGGGAACTGGCAGGCCGCGGCGCTCGCCGGCGTCGCGTTCGCATGGGCGCCCTGGCGGCTGACCCACATCAGCCACCTCAACATCCTTTCCTCGGGCGGGATCGCCCTCGCGCTCTTCGCGCTGGCCCGCGGGCACGGCTACTCCCTGCGGCACGGCCGCCGTCCCGAGCTGGCCCGCCCGTGGTGGGCGTTCGTCGGCTGGGTGGTCGCGGCCTGGCAGGTGACGCTCGGGTTCGCCGTCGGCCTCCCGTTCGTCTACCTGCTGGGCGTCGTCGGGCTCGTGATCCTCGTGGTGGCGCTGCGGAACTGGCGGACCTTCGGCACCCGGCTGGCGGTCCTGAACGGCGCGGGTGTCGTGGTGTTCCTGGTCGTCACGTACCTGATGACCATCCCGTTCCGGCAGGTCGTCGCCGACTACGGGTTCAACCGGCCCTGGGAAGAGGTGAAGGTCTTCTCGCCACCGGCGGACGGGCTGTTCACCACGCTCAGCTCGACCTGGCTCTGGCAGGGCACCCCGCTGGACCCGAACACCGGCATCCTGGTCGACTCGAACTGGCTCATGCAGCCCGGCGCGTCCGAGAAGGTCCTGTTCCCCGGGCTGGCGCTGCTGGTCGTCGCGCTGGTGGGGCTGTTCTACAGCGCGTGGTCGGTGCGGGTGCGGGTGTCCTTCGGCGTCGCGTCCGTAGTGGTGTTCGTCTTCGCGATGGGCTCGCAGTTCTTCGGCGGCGACTACACCTATTACATCCTGTGGAAGTACCTCCCGGGCTGGGACGCGCTGCGCACGCCCGGCCGCCTGATGCTCTGGGTGATCCTGCTGCTGATCCTGCTCGCGGCGGGCGCGCTGACCCGCGCCGGCGAGTGGCTGCGCGACCGCGACACGACCTACGACCGCGGCCGGTTCCTTCAGCTGCTGCTCGTCGTGCCCGCGCTGTTCGCGCTGGTCGAGGGCATTCCGGACGTGCCGCACCCGTCACCGCCGGGCATCCCGCCGGACCTGGCCGCGACCTTCCGCGACGACCCGCGCCCGGCGGCGATCCTGCCGATGGTCCAGGAGCCCGACCGGCCGTTCAGCGAGTTCGTCTACCAGTTCTGGTCCGTCGAGGGCTTCCCGAAGCTCGCCAACGGCCACAACGGGCTGCTGCCGCCGGAGTACCTCGAGATCAACGCGGCGTTCAAGACGTTCCCGGACGTCCACAGCGTCGACGTCATGCGCAAGTACGGCATCCCGCGCGTGCTGGTGCTGAAGGTCGGCGCGGCCGGGACGCCGTACGAGCAAGCGCTCACCAAGCCGCTGGACGGCCTGCCGCTGACCCGGACCGAGTCCACCGACCTGGTCACCTTCACCCTGCGCTAGTCACCTCTTCGGCCCCGGAAACTGTCGTACATATGTTCTAAAATGGGCGGTGTCCAGGGGAGATGCCGCCCGCACCCGCGGGTGGCGTGATGGAGGAAGGCAGGGCCATGGCCTACATCACCCTGCCCACGTTCGTGGGCTACAGCGCGAGTTCCGGTCCGTCGCGGTCGTCGTTCGTCCGGCGGCAGCGCCGGCTGTACGAGGACCCGGCGCGGGCCGCGTTCAACTACTACCGGCGGGCGGCCAACGCCGTGCGCTCCGGCCGGGCGGCGAACCAGGACGAGGTCGCGCTGCGCGCCCTCGTCAACGCGGCCGACGACCGGACGAAACCGCACTACGCGGCAATCGCCGAGGGCTGGCTGCGCTACCTCGGCCGCAAGTCGCCGCGGCTGGTCGAGGTCGGCCGCGGCCGCTGCCGGATCGGTGAGCTCGAGATCGGCGTCAGCCCGCAGCTCGGCCTGCGCAAGAGCGATGGCCGCCGCTACGCGACCTGGCTCTACTTCAAGGAGGAGCCGCTCACGAAGGACTCCGCGCAGCTCGCGCTGTGGGTGCTGGAGCAGGCGATGCCGGACGTCCTGCCGGGCGGCCACGCGCTGGTGATCGACGTCCGGCGCAGCAAGGAGTTCCGGCTGTCCGACCGCGACCGTGAGCGGCTGCGCCCCTGGGCCCGCAGCGAGGCGTCGGCGTTCCTGACCCTCTGGGACGCCGCCTGACCCGGGGAGGCGCCGGACCCGTCCGGCGCCTCCCCGTTAGCATCGCCCCCGAGCGTTCAGGGGGGCGACGATGAGACTGGTCGCGGGGCGGTACGCGATCTCGGCCGAGCTGGGCCGGGGCGGCATGGGCGTCGTCTGGCGCGCCGAAGACCGGGTGCTCGGGCGGCCGGTCGCGCTGAAGGAGCTGGCCACCCCGCCGGGCACCAACCTCGAGCGCGTCATGCGCGAGGCGCGCACCGCGGGCCGGCTCAACGACCCCGGCGTCGTCACGGTGTACGACGTCGTCAGCGAGCACGGCGCCACCTTCATCGTCATGGAGCTGGTGGTCGCGCCCACGCTCGCCGACATCGTCGGCCGCGAGGGGCCGCTGGCGAACGACCGCGTGGCCGCGCTCGGCCTGCAGGTCCTCAGCGCGCTCGAAAGCGCGCACGCGGCCGGCATCGTGCACCGGGACGTCAAGCCCAGCAACATCATGGTGCTGCCCGGCGACCGCGTGAAGCTCGCCGACTTCGGCATCGCGCGGGCGATGGACGACCCTTCCTTGACCCAGACCGGCGGCGTCATGGGGTCGCCCGGCTACATGGCGCCGGAGCTGTTCGCCGGGGCCGGCCCGTCGCCCGCGACGGACCTCTGGGCCCTCGGCGCGACGCTGTTCCACGCCGCCGAAGGCCGCGCGCCGTTCCAGCGCACCACCACGGCCGCCACGCTGCACGCGATCATGTACGACCAGCCGGTGTTCGAGAACTGCCGCGGCCCGCTCGCCGACGCCGTGCGCGGGCTGCTCACGCAGTCCACTTCGGACCGGCTCGGCGCGACCGGCCTGCGCGGGCTGCTGCAGGCCGCGCGCAGCGCGATCACCGACTCGCCGACCCAGGCCGTCGACCCGGCTTCGCTGCCGACGATCGTCTTCGAACCCGTGACGGCGAAGGTGGCCGCGCCGGCACCGACCACAGTGGACTGGGACCGGCCGCGCAAGAGGCGGCTTCCGTTGGTGCTGACCGGCGTCGCGGTGGCGGTGGTCGCCGCGCTGGGCGCGATCTTCCTGCTGAAGCCGGACACCACGACGCCGGTGACCGCGGGCGCCCCGGGTCCGGCGGGCACGACGACGACGTCGACCTCCGCGACGCCGACGCACCCGAAGTCCAACCCCAAGAAGTCTTCGGCGCCGCCGACCACGAGCGCGTCGGCGTTGCCGGGCGCGAGTTCCGCCGCCGTCCCGCCGCCGTCGAGCGCCGGCGACAAGCCGCACCCCGCCGAGGTGCCGCTGATCCGCTACCACCACCCCGAAGGCGGGCACTTCAGCGCCACGAAGAAGGTCGGGCCGCCGGCCGGGTTCACGAAGGAAGGCGTCTTCGGCTCGCTCGTCGCGACGGCCGAGCCGGGCACGCGGAAACTGTTCGCCTGCAAGGTGAAGGACCAGAAGGACTGGTTCACCTCGACCGACCAGAGCGGCAAGTGCGAAGGCCAGCAATCGCTCGGCCTGCTCGGCCACATCTACGCGAACCCGCCGTCGTGGGCGGGGGCGCGGGCGCTCTACCGCTGCAACGCGGGCGCCAGCCACTTCGACTCGCTCGACGCGGGCTGCGAAGGCAAGACGAAGGAGTTCCTGATGGGCTACGTCGTCGTCTGAAGCAGCACCTCGGCCACCAGCTCCGGCCGCGTGACGAACGGGTGGTGCGCCACCGGCAGCTCGACGACGTCGGTCGCGCGCGCCGCCTGTTCCCGTTGCTTGTCCGGGGGAGTCGCGCGGTCCTCGCCGCACACGACGTAGGTCGACGGGACCGCGTGCCAGGCGGGGTTAGTCACCGGCTGCCCGAACACGACCTCGTTCTGCGGCGCCAGCCGGTCCACGGCCGCCGCGTACGTCGCGTCGTCGAAGTCCTGCGCGAAGAGCGGCCGGACCAGTTCCTCACGGACGCTCGCGGTGCCGTCGCCGTGGCTGAGCTGCCACGGCGGGGGCTCGCCGGGGCCGAAGTCCGCGAGCGCCTGGCCGGCGTCGGGCAGGAACGACGCCACGTAGACGAGCCGGTGGACCGCCGGGTGGTCGCCGGCTTCGGAGAGCACCACCCCGCCGTAGGAGTGCCCGACGAGCAGCGTGGGCTCGTCGGAGGCGTCGAGCAGGGCGCGGACGGCCGCGACGTCGTCGTGGAGATCGCCGCGCGGCTCGCGCTCGCAGCTCGGCAGCACCGCCGCTGAACTGCGCAGACCGTGCCGCTCGAGGACGTCGGCGGTCGGCTGCCACCACCAGGCGCCGTCGCGGACGAAGGCCCCGTGCACGAAGAGAACCCGCATGGTGACAATCTGGCAGAACCCACCCGGTCGAGTGACACAGTTCGCGCGCAGCGGACGAGGACTGGACAAACCGGAGGTCGAACACGAAGCTTTCGCGTGTTCTTCCGCGCCTGGCCAACTCGAAGGTCGAAACAGTGAATGCTGCCTGGGAAGCCGTCTCCCGCGTCGCCGACGAACCCGCCTGGTACTGGGTGTACGACAAGCTGGCGTTCTGGCCGAGCACCTACGCCCACGCCTGGCCGGGGTTCCGCGAGCCCGCGCCGTCACGCACCTGGGACCTCTCGCCCGGCGACCTGGACCGCGCCTCGGCCGAGTTCCGCCTCGGCCCGTACGCCGTCGAAGAGCACCAGGTCGCGGCGATCGCGATGGCGGCGTTCCGCGAGGTCTGCGGCCCGGACGGCTGGCTGTGGGCCCTGCACTGGCAGCACCAGTCCTACCGGGTGCGCCCGCACCTGATGACCCCCGGCGCGCGCTGGCCGGTGCCGGTGTTCCCGCGCGCGGACTACCACTTGTTCGTGGCGTCGGACTTCTCGTTCGGCACGCTCGGCCACCCGTGGGAACGCACGCTCTGCGTGTTCGGCGACAAGCTCGTGCCGGCGTTCGAGCGGCACGGCGAAGGCGTGCTGACGAACGTCCTGCGCCGCGACGGGAAGCCGTCGGCGCTGGCCCGCTGAGCTCGCGGTTGATCTCTTGCTACCGTTCTGCGGGTGTTCGAGTATCACGGCTGGGCGACCATCCAGGCGACCGCGAGCGGCGACGACGACGCGGCGTTGCTGGAGCGTCTCGTCGACCGCGTGCACCGCGCGATCCGCGACGCGGGCGACTTCGACCTGGTCGACCTCCGCTGGAGCGCGGGCATGCCGATGCTCCACTTCGGCGGCTTCGACAAGCACGGCGGCCGCCTGGCCCCGGAGCTCCTGGAGCTGTTCACCCGGGTCGGCGAGCTGGCCCCGGGCTCGTACGGCCTGATGTACGTCTGGGACGACCAGGACACCGAGCACGACAACGACTTCCGCGTCTACCGCATGGCCCGCGGCCAGGTGACCGAACGCGAAGACCCGCACCTGACCCCGGTGGCCCCGACGGTCCTGGACGTCTACGAGCTGTAGCTGTAGCCGCATCGCAACCGCGGCTGAGTAGAACTGCTCAAGACACCCGCGGGCCCCGGCGAGACCGTGGTCACATGACCAAATCCGGAACTTCGTCCCCCACCACGACGGCTTTCTACATCCAGGCGGCCATCTCGTTCGGCTTGGCGCTGGCCGCGGTCATCGGCGGCATCGCGTACCTGCCGGTCGACGGCTGGATCCGCGGTTTCCTCGCCCTCGGCGCGCTCTACCTGGTCACCTCGACCTTCACCCTCGCCAAGTGCGTGCGCGACAGACAGGAGGAGACCTCCGTGGTCTCCCGCGTCGACCAGGCCCGGCTCGACAAGCTCCTCGCCGAGCACGATCCCTTCCAGAGCGCCGTGTGAAACCGGGGACGGCCGGAAGCCGGCCGTCCCCCGCACATCAAGGCAACCGCGGCCGGCGGCCCGGCTCCTGCTTCGGCGGCTTCTGGTCGGCGCCCGGGAACGTCGGCGCCGGCAGGTTCGCCTGCTCGTAGCGCGACAGCGTCAGCGGGCCGGCCGTGTCCGGCAGCACCGGCGGCTGCGCCTTGCGGTCGTGGAAGCGGAACGCCGAGGTCAGGTCCCCGAAGGTGCGGCGGCGCCAGCCGGAGATGTTCGGCTCCGCCACACCCGTCACTTTTTCCAGGAACCGCAGCGTCGACGTGTGGTCGAAGTTCTCACTGCACACCCAGCCGCCCGCGGTCCACGGCGAGACGACGATCGCCGGGACGCGGTAGCCCGCGCCGACCGGGAGACCGCCGCCCGCGGTGCCGCTCGGGGACGTCTTCGTGACGAACTCACCCGGCGTCCCGGCCGGCGGCGTCGGCGGGACGACGTGGTCGAACAGCCCGTCGTTCTCGTCGTAGTTGAGGATGAACACCGTCTTGGCCCAGACGTCCGGGTTGGCCGCGATCGCGTCGATCTTCGACGCCACGAACGCGGCGCCCTCGGCCGGCGTGTACTGCGGGTGCTCCGACGCCGTCGAGGTGCAGATGATCCAGGAGACCGTCGGTAGCTTGTCGTTGCGCGCGTCGTACTCGAACTGGCCTTCGGGGCGGTGCGTGAGGCCGTTGACCACCAGCGGCGAGTCCGCCGGCGCGTTCCGGAAGTTCGCGAACTGCTCGAGCATGTTGCAGCCGTAGGTGTCGCTCTGCTCGTACACCTTCCAGCTGACGCCGGCCGCCTGCAGCCGCTCGGCGTACGTCGTCCAGGTGTAGCCGCCGGCGGGCGCGTGGTTGTCGAGGATCGGGCCGCCGTGTTCGCCGTCGGGGTCGACCGTGCCGGTCATCCACATCATCCGGTTCGGCCAGGTCGGGCCGAGCACCGAGCAGTGGTAGGCGTCGCAGATGGTGAAGGCCTCGGCGAGCGCGAACTGGAACGGCAGGTCCGCGCGGGTGTGGTAGCCCATCACGTACGGCCCGTTCTTGCCGTCGGCCTTGCGGTGCGCCGGCAGCCAGCTGTCCATCTTGCCGCCGTTCCAGGCGTCGTGCTGGACCTGCCAGGCGTGCGACGTCGACGGGATCTTCTGCGCGTTGGTGGCGTGCGTGTCGAGGTGGAACGGCAGTGCGTAGCCCGCCGGGTTCTCGGCGTCGGGCTGGTAGAAGACGGGCTTCCCGTTGGGCAGCTTCGCGGCGTGCGGGTCCCCGAACCCGCGCACCCCGGACAGCGTCCCGAAGTAGTGGTCGAAGGACCGGTTCTCCTGCATGAGCAGCACGACGTGCTCGATGTCCCGGAGCGATCCGTGCTTCGGCGCGCCCTGGGCGAGGGCCCGCTGGACGTTCGGCGGCAGCAGGGTGGCGGCGGCCGCGGTGGCGGCGGCACCGGCGGCCCCACCGAGGAGACGACGACGAGTCAGTTCGGTCATGCCAGCACGATCACGCCCGAGCATCACCCGAAGAGGTGGCTTCCGGCGAACCCCGTCGGAACACGAGATGAAAACGAGTACCGAACCCTGACAAACCCCGTCAGAAGGTAACGGCGACCCCTGTGATGGCGGTCACGTCCGGCGGCGAAGCAGGGTGCGAACGTGAAAAATCCCTGCCCGGATGCCCCGAGCAGGGATTTTCGATCTTGAGCGGATGACGGGATTCGAACCCGCGACCCTCACCTTGGCAAGGTGATGCGCTACCAGCTGCGCTACATCCGCACTGCCTTGCTGATGGAAGAGACTCTATACCCTCCGCCAACTGCTCCGATGAGCGGGTCCCCCAGTGCCCTGACCCGGTGCTTCGGTGTCACAGCTGGCGTACAAGGGGTGACGACGGCTGATTCCCTCCGTATGGTGTCCCCATTCGACCGAATGGGGAGACCTTCGGGGAGGAGGTGCCGGGCCGGATGACCGAGCTGGGCACGGTGCCGCCACCAGCGGCCTCGGAATCCGACGAGCAGGCACTGCTGCAACGGCTTCGCAACGGTGAGGACGCTGCCTTCGGGGAGCTGTTCGAGCTGCACGCCGCCGCCGTCCGGAGACTGGCGCAGAGCCTCGCCTCCGACCGGTCCGAGGCCGAGGACATCACCGCGGAGACGTTCTTCCGCGTGCTGCAGGCCCTCCGCCGTGGCTCCGGCCCCCGCGACTACGTCCGCGCCTACCTCCTCACCGTCGCCCGCCGCGTCTCCTGGGAGTGGCACGGCGCCCGCCGCGACGTCCCGGTCTCCGACGACGAGCTGACCTTCCGCGCCGGCGCGGGCACCGACACGCACGCCCGCACGGCCGAGCACACGCTGATCACCACCGCGTTCACCAGCCTGCCCGAGCGCTGGCGGACCGTGCTCTGGCAGACGGAGGTCGAGGGCGAGCAGCCCGCGATGGTCGCCACGCACTTCGGGCTGAGCGCGAACGCGACCGCGGCGCTGGCCCGGCGGGCCCGGCAGGGCCTGCGCGCGGCCTACTTGCAGGCCCACCTGTCGGTCAGCCGCGGGCCGGACTCGTGCCGCGCGGTCGTCGAAAAGCTCGGCGGGTTCACCGCGGGCAGCGTCACCGGCGCCGAGGCCGAGCGGATCAAGGCGCACCTGCACGGCTGCGTGTCGTGCCGCGCCACCCAGGACGAGCTGCGCGACGTCTGCTCGTCGCTGCGCGCGCACGCCGGGGTGCTGGTGCTGCTGGTGCCGGCCGCGGGTGCCGCGGCGAGCGGCGGCGGCGTGCTGACCGGGCTGGGCGCGGCGGTCAAGGGTGTGCTGGTCGGCTCGAAGGTCAAGATCGGGCTCGCGCTGGCGTCGACCGCGGCCGTGGGCGCCGTCGGCGTCGCGGCCGGGCCGGTGTTGTTCGGCTCGACCCCGGTGCAGGACGTCGGGCTGACCGGCGGGGCGCCCGAGCTCGTGGTCGTGCCGCCGTCCGAGACGCACCACCAGCCACCGCCCCAGCAGCAAGACCCGCACATCGGCATCGGCGTGCTCAACGGCCGCGGCACCGGGGTCTCGGTCCCGGTGCGGCCGCGGTCCGGCGGCGGCCACCTCGGCGCCGACGAGGTGCCGTACGTGCCCGCGGGCGACGTCCCGGCCGGCAGCGTGGACGAGCCCAGCGGCGAAGAGGGCGTCGGCCCGCGTGACGACGTGCCGACGTCGTCGACGTTCAGCACCCCCGACCACTCCTCGACGTCGCCGCGGCTCGACTCGGAGACCCCGAGCCCGGACATGACGATCACCAGCGACTCGCCGACGCCGGACAGCGCCGGCACACCCGAGCTGTCGCCGACCGACTCGTCGCCGACGACGACCAAGCCCGAGCCGACCGACGACGGCACCGAGACGACGAAACCGTCGACGACGGTGACGCCGACGTCCGGCAAGCCCTGGCCGACGCGCCCGTCCGATGTCACTGGTTCGAGCGAACCGGCGGATTCGACCGCGACCGAGCCGTCGGGTTCCTGAGCAGCGGTGATCAACTTCGCGCGGTGGGATGTCCGATTCCGCCCTCGCGCGGTCGAGCCCGCGCACGGTACCGTTGTGCTGCTCACCCTGCGGGCGGCCCTGGAGGCAACTGAATGAACCGGCTGGTACGCGGCGAAGACGGCCGCGACTGGGTGGTCCGTGCCCAGATGGAATGGCGCGCGCCGGCGACGGCCGACGACTTCGAACACGACGTCGCGGGCAGCTATGGCCCGGGCATCGCGATGATCGTGGTCACCGCGCTGCTGGCCGTAATCCTCGTGGTGTGGACGCCGAACGAGGTCAACATCCCCGCGTGGGTGCTGCTGGCGCTGCTGCTCGTGGTGCTGTTCTTCCCGCTGCGGTGGATCCTGCGCCGGCCCTGGACGGTCGTCGCGGAGACCGAAGGCGACATGACCGGCGACCGGCCGTCCGAACGCTGGGTCGGCACCATCCGCGGCATGTTCACCGTGCAGGGCGAGGTCAAGAAGATCTCCAAGACCATCCAGCGGCACTCGCTGCCCGACTTCGACGGGCCGCTGCACCCGGTCGAATAGCGAGTACCGGAATTCGGCCGAAGGGGTGAAACTGGGGGTATGCCCGAGCTGCCCGAGGTCGAAGCACTGGCCCACCACCTGCGTGAGAACGCCGTCGGCGAGACGATCTTCCGCATCGACGTCGCGTCGCTGAGCGTCCTCAAGACCGCGACCCCGCCGTGGACCGACCTGCACGGCCGCGAGATCACCGGCGCGACCCGCCACGGCAAGCACCTCGACGTCGTCGCCGGCGATCTGCACATGGTCGTCCACCTGGCCCGCGCGGGCTGGCTGCGCTGGTCCGACGGCCTGGCCGCGGCGCCGCTCAAGCCGGGCAAGGGCCCGATCTCGCTGCGCGTCCACCTCGAGTCGGCCACCGGGCCGGGGTTCGACCTCACCGAAGCGGGCACGAAGAAGGGCCTCGCGGTGTGGATCGTGAAGGACCCGCAGGAGATCGCGAGCGTGGCGCGCCTGGGCCCCGACGCGCTCGTGCTGGACGCGGGCCGGTTGCGGGAGCTGTTCGCCGGCAAGAACACCCGGCTGAAGTGGGCGCTGACCGACCAGTCGCTGATCGCCGGCATCGGCAACGCCTACTCCGACGAGATCATGCACCGAGCGAAGCTCTCGCCGTACGCGACGATCGGCAAGCTGGACGACGGGGCACTGGAGACCCTGGCGGAAGCGATCGTCGAGATCGAGTCCGACGCGGTCCAGCGCTCGGTCGGCCAGAAGGCGGCGCGGCTGAAGGGGGAGAAGCGCTCGGGCCTGCGGGTCCACGCCCGAACGGGCCTCCCGTGCCCGGTCTGCGGCGACACGATCCGCGAGATCTCGTTCGCCGACAAGTCGTTCCAGTACTGCCCGACCTGCCAGACGGGCGGGAAGCCACTGGCCGACCGCCGGATGTCGCGGCTGCTGAAGTAGCCAGATTCGCCCGTTCGGCCGCACGTGCTGCGCCAGGCGTCCCGAGCACCGCCGTCGAAGCTGTCGAAACCGCGTTCTTCCTGCGGTTTTCACTGGACGGGGTGGAACAGGCCAGGCCCTCCGCGTGTTGCGGACAGTGACCGTGACGGGCTGGTTCCGACTCTGAGTAGGGTCAGCTCAACCCTCGGTCATCACAGTTGGACAGAAAGTGGGAACAGGCCTTGCACCCGGTTGGTCGAGCGCAGAGCATGGACGCCGTGTCCGGGTTTCCGCTTGCGCAGATCATCCCGTGGGGTGTCGCGGTACTGCTCCTCATCGTGGTGGTCGTGCTGCTCGTGAAGCAGCGCAAGCCGGCCAGTGTGGTCGAGGACGCGATGCTGCAGGCCGTGCACCGGATGTCGAAGGCCGCCCCCAACCTCCGCTCGGGCCTGGACGAGGACGCCGCCGACAAGATCACCACCCAGCTGCTGCAGATGCTCGACTGCGTTGCCGTCGGCATCACCGACAGCGAAGGCACGCTGCTGTCCTGGGACGGCGAGGCGAACGAGCACTACGTCGACCTCGTCGACGCGATCGGCGCCGCCATCCGCAAGCACCGCCGCGAGGTCGTCGCGCACGACCGGATGCCCTGCAACCACCGCGGCACCTGCCGGATGAAGACCGCGGTCATCGTGCCGCTGCTGGTCGAGGGCGAGACCGAGGCGGCGCTGATCGTCGTCGGCCGGACCCGTGGCCGGCTCGTGCAGATGGCCGACGCCGTGGCGCAGTTCGTCTGCACCCAGTTCGAGCTGTCCCGGCTCGACGAGTCGAAGCAGCAGCTCCAGCAGGCCGAGATCAAGGCGCTGCGCGCGCAGATCTCGCCGCACTTCGTCTACAACGCGCTCAACACGATTTCCGCGCTGATCCGCACGGATCCCGAAGAGGCGCGAGAGCTGCTTCAGGACTTCGCGGACTTCACGCGCTACTCGTTCCGGACGTCGGGCATGTTCACCTCGCTCGCCGAGGAGCTGCGCAACATCGACCGCTACCTGACCATCGAGAACGCCCGCTTCGGCGGCCGGCTCGAGGTGCGGATGAAGATCGCGCCCGAGGTGCTCAGCGTCGTCGTGCCGTTCCTGATCATCCAGCCGCTGGTGGAGAACGCGGTCAAGCACGGCCTGGCCAGCAAGCCCAGCGGCGGCTGCGTCACCGTCATCGCGCAGGACCACGGCACCGAGGCCCTGATCAGCGTCGAGGACGACGGCATCGGCATGGACCCGCGGCGGCTGCGCGACGTCAAGAACGCGCACAGCACCGGCGCGCACGTCGGGCTCGGCAACATCAGCCAGCGCATGCAGCAGGTCTTCGGCAGCGACTACGCCGTGATGGTCGAGACCGCGCCGGGCGCCGGCATGAAGGTGACGCTGCGGGTGCCGAAGTTCGTCCCGGGTGTCCGGCCCAACATGCCGGACTACAGCGCCGAGAGCGACACGGGCGAAGCCGACGTCCCGGCCCAGGCCGGCCCGGCCCAGCTGAACGGTGCTGAAGTGAACGGCGTCAACGGCACGCGGTCGGGCATCCTCCCCATGGGCTGAATCCCGCTAGCCTGGGGTTATGAGCGTTACGGACAAACTGGCTTCGCGGATCCCGGTGCTCGCCGACCGGGTCGAGCGCAAGGACGTCGTGGCCGTGGTGAAGCTGCACGGTGTGATCACGCCGTCGCCGTCACCGCTGGCCAGGGGCGCGATCAACCTGGCCACCGTCGAGTCGGCGCTGACCAGGGCGTTCGGCCACGAGCGGCTGAAGGCGGTCGCGCTGCTGGTGAACTCGCCCGGCGGCGCCCCGACGCAGTCCGGGCTGGTCGCCGAGCGGATCCGGCAGCTGGCCGACGAGAAGCAGGTGCCGGTGCTGGCGTTCTGCGAGGACGTCGCGGCGTCCGGCGGCTACTGGCTGGCCTGCGCGGCCGACGAGATCTTCGCCCACCGCACGTCGATGGTCGGCTCGATCGGCGTGATCAGCGGCGGCTTCGGGTTCACCGGGCTGCTGGAGCGGTTCGGCATCGAACGGCGGCTGCACACGGCGGGCGCGAACAAGTCGCGCCTCGACCCCTTCTCGCCGGAGAAGCCCGAAGACGTCGAGTGGCTGAAGAAGATGCACACCCAGCTCCACGACCTGTTCGTCGGCTGGGTCAAGGAGCGCCGCGGCACCCGGCTGACCGACGTCGAGGACCTGTTCACCGGCGACGTCTGGCTCGGCCAGAAGGCGCTCGACCTGGGCCTGATCGACGGCCTCGGCAGCCTCCGCCAGATCATCACCCAGCGCTACCCGGACGCCGAAATCTCGGTGGCCGAGCCGAAGCGGCCGCTGCTGGCCCGCCTCGGTGTCGGAGCGCCGGCCGCGGCGTCGGCGGTGCTGGACGCGGTCACCCACAAGGCGGCTTGGTCCCGCTTCGGGCTCTAAATCCTTCCTCGGCTGCTTCCGGCGGCCGAGGTCTGGCCTCCTAAGTGAATCCACGTTAGGCTATGTGAATCAGCGCTAGGGGACCGGACCGCGAAGGAGCGGCGGATGCACCTCACGCAAACCCTCCACCAGGCCGTGCAGCAGGGGCCCGACCGGCCGATGACCGTGTTCGGCGACCGGGTCCGGACCGTGGCCGAGGTCGCCGAGCGCGTTCCGCGGTTCGCCGGGGCGCTCAAGGAGCTCGGCGTCGGCGCGAGCGACCGCGTCGGGATCCTCGCCCTCAACTCCGACCGCTACCACGAGTACCTCCTGGCGGTGCCCTGGGCGAACGCCGTGCTCAACCCGGTCAACATCCGCTGGAGCCCGGCGGAAATCGCCTACTCGCTCACCGAGTCCGACACGCGCGTGCTGCTCGTCGACGACGCTTTCGCCGCCATGGTCCCGAAACTGGGCGACATCGCCACGGTGATCCACATCGGCGACGCGCCGACGCCGGACGGAAT
This sequence comes from Amycolatopsis iheyensis, assembly GCF_024703995.1. Taxonomy (GTDB): domain Bacteria; phylum Actinomycetota; class Actinomycetes; order Mycobacteriales; family Pseudonocardiaceae; genus Amycolatopsis; species Amycolatopsis iheyensis. Next base: position 150,960 of record NZ_JAMXQV010000014.1, read on the forward strand.
GCTCGGCTACGAAGACCTCATCGCCGAAGCCGGCCCGATCGAGGACGCGCGCCGCGGCGGCGACGACCTGCTCGGCGTCTACTACACCGGCGGCACCACCGGCACGCCCAAAGGTGTCATGCTCAGCCACCGCAACCTGCTGACCTCGGCGCTGGGCAGCCTCGCCACCGGCCGCTTCCTCACCCCGCGCGGGAAGCTGCTGCACGCCGCGCCGATGTTCCACCTGGCCGACGGCGCGGCCTGGGCGGCCGGGCAGCTCGTCGGCTCGACGCACGTGATCGTCCCGATGTTCACCCCGGCCGGGGTGCTCGGCGCGATCAGCGGCGAGCGGGTCACGGACACGCTGCTGGTGCCGACGATGATCCAGCTGCTCGTCGACCACCCGGACGTCGAGCGGCACGACCTCACGTCGATGAAGAACGTCGTGTACGGCGCTTCGCCGATCTCCGAGGCCGTGCTCGAACGCGCGCGGAAGACGTTCCCCGGCGCGGGTTTCGTGCAGGCGTACGGCATGACGGAGCTGTCGCCGGTCGCGACGCTGCTGTCCGCGGAGGACCACGACGATCCGGCGCTGCGCCGTGCCGCCGGCCGGGCCGCGCCGCACGCCGAGGTCCGGGTCGTCGACCCCGAAGACGTCGAGGTGCCGCGCGGCACGGTCGGGGAGATCGTCTGCCGCGGCGACCACGTGATGCTCGGTTACTGGAACCGGCCCGACGAGACGGCGTCGGCGCTGCGCGGCGGCTGGATGCACACCGGCGACGGTGGGTACATGGACGAGCGCGGGTACGTTTTCGTCGTCGACCGGATCAAGGACATGATCGTGAGCGGTGGGGAGAACGTGTACTCGGCCGAGGTCGAGAACGCGCTGGCGAAGCACCCGGCGGTGGCCGCGTGCGCGGTGATCGGCGTGCCCGACGAACGGTGGGGCGAGCGGGTGCACGCCGTCGTCGTGCTCCGGGAGGGCCGGGCCGCGACCGGCGACGAGCTGCGTGACTTCTGCCGCGAGGCGATCGCGGGGTACAAGGTTCCGCGCACCCTCGAGTTCACCGACGCGCTCCCGATGTCCGGCGCGGGCAAGATCCTCAAGCGGGAGCTGCGGAAGCGGCACTGGACCGACGGCGACCGCGGGGTCCACTGAGTGTCCGCACCCGCTCGCGGCACCCGGCCGCGCAACCGCCGCGCGCTGATCGTCGCCGCGGCCGCGGACCTGTTCTTCCGCCGCGGCTACCCGCACGTCGGGATGGGGGACATCGCCGAGGCCGTCGCGATCGGGCCGTCCGCGCTGTACCGGCACTTCCGCGGCAAGCAGGAGCTGCTCGCGGAGGTCGTGCGGGACGCGTTGGGCGCGCTGGCCGGCACCGACCTAGCCGAGCTGGCGGCGGGCACGCTCGACCGGCGCGGGGTCGGCGTCCTGTGGCAACGCGAGTCCCGCCACCTCGAGCCGGCCGAACGCCGTCGCGTCGGCGAGCCGCTGGTCCGGCAGGCGGAGCGGCTGGCCGGGGCGTTGCGCGACCGGCGCCGGGAGCTGAGCGCCGACCAGGCGGACCTGCTGGGCTGGGCCGTGCTCGGGGTGCTGGTGAGCGTGTCGTTCCAGCGCGTCGACCTGCCGCGGCCGGCCTACGACGAGCTGATGACGACGCTCGCCGGGACGGTCGCCGACGTCGTCCTCCCGGACCTGGGGCAGCGGCGGCCCGAGCCGGTCACCGAATCGGCGTCCCGGCGCGAGCTGCTGCTGACGACCGCGACCCGGCTGTTCGCCGAGCGCGGCTTCCACAGCGTCGCCATCGAGGAGGTCGGGACGGCGGCCGGGATCGCCGGGCCGAGCGTCTACCACCACTTCGACAGCAAGGCCGAGCTGCTGATGACGGCCCTGCGCGCCGGCGCCGACGCCCTCTCCGGGAGGACGGCGTCCTTGCCGACGCTGCTGCGGACCTACACCGGGTACTCGCTGGCCCACCACCACGTGGTCGACCTGCTGATAACGGAGGTCGGGTTCCTGCCGGAACCCGAGCGGCACGAGCTGCGCCGCACCCAGCGCGAGTACGTCGAAGCGTGGGTCGGCCTGCTCCGCGAGCAGCGGCCGGGCCCGGCCCGCGTGCGCGTCCAGGCCGTCTTGACCGTGGTCAACGACGTCGCCCGGACGCCGCACCTGCGCACGCTGCCCGGCATCGAGGACGCGTTGTACGTCATCGGTTCGGCTCTGCTGGGGCTGTCCGATTCGGGTAGTTCCGGGCATAGTTTGTGACCTGGCTCACTCTTCCCGGGTAACGCCCCTGGCGATCTTCCCGTGCTCGGGAGTCCCCTTGTCGACGGGCTTTGTTGTGACCCGCAACAAATCCGGCTCGACAAGGAGGTCGTTCCGATGCCCCACCTCTCCCGTTCCCTTGGCGCCGCGCTCGGCGCCGCTGTCATCGCCATCCCGCTGACCCTCGCGGCCGCCGCGTCCATCCCGCCGCCCGAAGCGGGCTGGACCACGGTGTTCGCCGACGACTTCACCGGCGGCGCCGGCACGCTCCCGGCCGCGTCGAACTGGATCGTCGACACCGGCCACGCCTACCCCGGCGGCCCGGGCAACTGGGGCACCGGCGAGATCCAGAACTACACGGCCAGCACGTCGAACCTCGCCCAGGACGGCGCGGGCAACCTCCGCATCACGCCGTTGCGCGACGGCGCCGGCAACTGGACGTCGGCCCGGATCGAAACCCAGCGCACCGACTTCAAGCCGCCGGCGGGCGGGGTCATGCGGATCGAAAGCCGGATCCAGATGCCGAACGTCACCGGCGCGGCGGCGCTGGGCTACTGGCCGGCGTTCTGGGCCCTCGGCGGTCCGTACCGCGGCAACTGGTGGAACTGGCCGGCCATCGGCGAGTTCGACATCATGGAGAACGTCAACGGGATCAACTCGGTCTGGGGCGTCATGCACTGCGGCGTCAACCCGGGCGGCCCGTGCAACGAGACGACGGGCATCGTGGCGAACCGCGCGTGTCCCGGCAGCAGCTGCCAGTCGGCGTTCCACACCTACCGCTTCGAGTGGGACGCGAGCGTCAGCCCCCAGGTGTTCCGCTGGTTCGTCGACGGCCAGCAGTTCCACTCGGTGAGCCAGAACCAGGTGGACGCGACGACGTGGGCCAACATGACGAGCCACCAGGGCTATTTCGTGCTGCTGAACGTCGCGATCGGCGGCGCGTTCCCGAACAACAACTCCGGCACGACGACACCGGGGCCGGGCATCGTGCCGGGCCGCCCGATGGTGGTCGACTACGTGACGGTCTCGAGGCGTTCCAGCTGACTCCGGGGAGCACCGCCCGGCAACCTCGCCATGCTGCTGCCGGTGCTCGCGGAGGGCACGCACCCCCGGCCGTGCCGGGGCTTCCAGCCGCCGACCGGCGAGGTCATCCACAGGCCGGCCCCGTTGTGGACAACCGCACCCGCAACGCTGCCGGAACCCGGTTGTTGTCCGCACCCGCCGATACGCTGGACCAGGGACGCCCCCCAGGGAGGGTGGGGGCCTGTCCTGTTGGCCCTCTTGCCGGAACAGCCCTGGCCAACGCGCCGATCGGCAGCTTCGCGGTGGGCAACACGGGCGGCTGGCAGAGCTGGCGCACGATCCCGGCGAACATCACGGCGGTGACGGGCACGCACAACGTGTACCTGACGTTCACGAGCGGCCAGCCGGCCGACTTCGTGAACCTCAACTGGTTCACCTTCGTGCACTGAGACGGGGGCCCGCGCCCGGCGCGGGCCCCACTTAAGGCGGACGGGGGCTGGACATTGCACTCGGCAATGGGCAGGATGCGTTTCACTGTGAGTGCTCACGATGACACCCGGAAGCTCGTGGTCCTGGCTGTGGACGACGAGCCTCGAGGACTGGACGAACTCGTCCACTGCCTGCGCAACAGCCCGCACGTGGCCAAGGTGTTCCCGGCGATCGACGCGTCCGAGGCGCTGCGACTGCTGTCCACCGACGACCCGCGCCTGCGCGAGCGCAAGGACCGCGGCCTGCCGATCGTCGACGCCGTCTTCGCGGACATCGACATGCCCGGGTTGTCCGGCATGGAGATGTCGCGCGTGTTCGCCGCGCTCCGGCCGTCGCCCGCGCTGGTCTTCGTGACCGGGCACGCGGAGGAGGCCGTCAACGCCTTCGACCTCGGCGCGCTCGACTACGTGCTCAAGCCCTACCAGCAGGATCGCCTCGACCGCGCGATCTCGCGCGTGATGGAGAAGCTGGCCTCGGCCGCGGCGCCCACCCCGGGCGCCATGGGTGGCGAGCCCGGCGTGAAGAACGACGACGAGGTCATCCCGGTCGAGCTGGCCGGCACCACCAAGCTCATCCCGCGCTCCTCGGTCCGCTGGGTCGAGGCGCAGGGCGACTACGCGCGGTTGTTCACCACCGAAGGCAGCCACCTGGTCCGCATCCCGCTGGCCCAGCTCGAAGAACGCTGGGAGAAAGCCGGGTTCGTCCGGATCCACCGGTCGTTCCTGGTCGCCCTCCCGCTGATCACCGAGCTGCGCATGGGCCAGGGTGGCTACCAGGTCGTGATCGGCAACGAAGAAAAAGTGCTGCCGGTGAGCCGGCGGCACACCCGGGCGCTGAAGGACCGGCTGGTCGGTTCGGGCCGGAACGGCTGACCTGGGCAGGTCATGACCGACGACTTCTACGACCGCCGCGCGAACGGCGTGCGCGAACCCGATCCGACGCTCGGCCGACGCCCCCGGCCGCTGCCGCAGCCGACGGAACAAGCCGTCGTCGAGTCGCTTCCGCCGGCACCGGACGGCGAGCCGCCGCCGAAGCCGGAGCACCACGCGAAACCCAAGCGGGAGCGAGTGATCCTCGCCGACCCGCGCCGCGGCGCCGGCACCCTGCGCGCCCGCGTCGAGCTGGAAGAGCAGACCAGCTGGGGAAAGCTGCTGGTGCGCGATCACCTGGTGAAGGTGCAGCTGCGGACGGCGGTGCTGCTGGCGCTGCTCGTCGTCGGCGTGTTCGGTTCGCTGCCGGTGTTGTTCTACCTGGTTCCCGGGTTCTCCCGGTTGAGCCTGGGCGGCATCCCGGTGGCGTGGCTGATCCTCGGCGTGCTGCCCTTTCCGTTCCTGTTCGGCGTGGGCATTTGGTACAACCGGCTCGCCGAACGCAACGAACGTGCGTTCGTGGACATGATCGAAAACTAGTTTCCGCACGACTCGTGCGAGGATTCCCCCGTGCAGCTGAACCCGTGGGCGTTGACCGGCATCGTGCTGGTCGCCGTGGTGACCTTCTTCCTCGGTCACCGGTCGTCGCGGTCGGCCACGAGCACCCACGACTTCCTGGTCGCGCGGCGCACCGTGCGGTCCCGGCGCAACGCCGCCGCGATCTCCGGTGAGTACCTGTCCGCGGCGTCGTTCCTCGGCATCGCCGGGATCGTCCTCAAGGACGGCGCCGACGCGCTGTGGTTCCCGATCGGCTTCACCGCGGGCTACCTCGCGCTGATGCTCTTCGTCGCGGCGCCGCTACGGCGTTCCGGCGCGTACACGCTGCCCGACTTCGTCGAGATGCGCCTCGGCTCGCAGGGCCTTCGCCGGTTCTCGACGGCGTTCGTCGTGTTCATCGGGATCCTCTACATGGTCCCGCAGCTGCAGGGCGCCGGCCTGACGCTGGCGACGATCCTGCCGGTGCCGGTGTGGGCCGGCGCGGTCGCGGTGATGGTCGTGGTGGCGTTCAACGTGATCGCCGGCGGCATGCGCGCGATCACCGTCGTCCAGGCGTTCCAGTACTGGCTCAAGCTGTTCGCGATCGCGGTGCCCGCGTTCGTGCTGTGCATGGTCTTCTTCGCCGGCGGCGGCCCCGACGGCTTCCGCCCGCTCGGCGCGCCCGCGCCGCCGGTCTTCACCAGCGACACCACCGTGGACGTGCAGACCGACGTCACGCTGCACGTCACTTCGGACACCTTCTTGTACGCCTACGGCCGCACCGACAACGGTCCCGCCGCCGGGCCGACGCACTGGACGCCGCTCGCCCCGCACTCGGTTTCCGAGGGCACCACGCTGAAGTTCCTGGCCGGCACACCGGTCCCGGTGGTCACCGACTCGGTGGCGGACAACGCGAACTGGCTGCACCCGGCGTCGGGCAGCCTCACCGACCTGCTCCAGACGTACTCGCTGATGTTCGCGACGTTCCTGGGCACGATGGGCCTGCCGCACGTGCTGGTCCGCTTCTACACCAACCCCGACGGCAAGGCGGCGCGCCGCACCACCGTGCACGTCCTGCTGCTGCTCGGGCTGTTCTACCTGTTCCCGACGCTGCTCGGCGCGCTGTCCCGGATGTACGTCCCGGAGCTGCTGGTCACCGGCAAGACGGACGCGGCGATCCTGCGGCTGCCCTCGGCGATCCTGCCGGGCGTCGGCGGCCAGATCCTGGGCGCGGTCACCGCGGCCGGCGCGTTCGCCGCGTTCCTGTCGAGCACGTCGGGGCTGCTGGTGAGCGTCGCCGGGGTGGTGTCGACCGACCTGCTGCCGGGCCGGGTGCGCGACTTCCGCGTCGCCACCGTGCTCGTCGCGCTGTTCCCCATCGCGCTGGCGCTCCTGCTGCGGTCCGAAGACATCTCGCTGTCGATCGGGCTGACGTTCGCGCTCGCCGCGTCGACGTTCAGCCCGTTGCTGGTCCTGGGTATCTGGTGGCGGAAGCTGTCCTGGCCGGGTGCGCTGGCCGGGATGTTCGTCGGCGGCGGCCTGGTGCTGGCCGCGCTGGTGATCAACGTCGTGAGCGGCTACACCGGCGGCTGGGCGCCGTGGTTCGTCAACCAGCCGGCGCTGATCACCGTGCCGGCCGCGTTCGTGACGACGTACCTGGTCAGCCGCGTCACCGGCTACGGCCGCCCGGACCACGTGCACGACATCATGCTGCGGCTGCACGCGCCCGATCCGCTCGGCTTCATGCGAGACAGAGCAGTGGCGCGATTCGGACAAGCCGAAGAAAAGACGCGAATTGCCGGTCGGGGTCGGCACCGCAAGTAATGCGCTGACAGTCAGTAAGAAAGTAATACCCGATCGAGGGATTACGAACTACACGGTCCACCCATACGTTCCGTTGGTTTCTACCAGCACGAAAAACGGGAAGGTGGAGATCCGCCGTGAGCAGCACCGAACACGACATCGGTGGCGCGGAGCCGCAGACCGACTGGGAGAGGGTCCAGGCAAGTCCCGAATTCACGGACCTGCGCCGCCGGTTGCGCACTTTCGTGTTCCCGATGACCGCGTTGTTCCTCGTCTGGTATCTGCTCTACGTGATCCTGGCCGACTACGCGCACGGGTTCATGAGCACGAAGCTGTTCGGCAACATCACCGTCGGCCTGGTCTTCGGCCTGCTGCAGTTCGTTTCGACGTTCGTCATCACGGGCCTGTACGTCCGCTACGCCAACCGGAAGCTCGACCCGGTCGCGGACGAGATCCGCGCCGAAATCGAAGGGAAGCCCGGCCGATGAACCTCGCCGCGGGCGTGGAAGGCAGCAACTCCACCCTCAACATCATCATCTTCCTGGTCTTCGTCGCGATCACGCTGGTCATCGTGTTCCGCGCCAGCCGCAACACGAAGACGGCGTCGGACTACTACGCCGCCGGCCGCGCGTTCACCGGCCCGCAGAACGGCATCGCCATCTCGGGTGACTACCTTTCGGCGGCGTCGTTCCTCGGCATCGCCGGCGCGATCGCCATCAACGGTTACGACGGTTTCCTTTATTCGATCGGCTTCCTGGTGGCGTGGCTGGTCGCGTTGCTGCTGGTCGCGGAACTGCTGCGCAACACCGGCAAGTTCACGATGGGCGACGTCCTCGCGTTCCGCATGAAGCAGACGCCGGTGCGCGCGGCGGCGGCGATTTCCACGCTGGCCGTTTCGTTCTTCTACCTGCTGGCGCAGATGGCGGGCGCCGGCGGGCTGGTCAACCTGCTGCTCGGCATTTCCGGCGAGGCGGGCCAGGACCTGGTGATCGCCGTCGTCGGCGTGATCATGATCGTGTACGTGCTGATCGGCGGTATGAAGGGCACCACCTGGGTGCAGATCATCAAGGCCGCGCTGCTGATCGTCGGCGCGTTCGCGATGACGCTGTGGGTGCTCGGCAAGTACGGCTTCAACCTGTCCGACCTGTTCCAGGCCGCCGTCGACAAGGGCGGAAAGAGCGGCGCGGCGCTGCTCGACCCGGGCAAGCAGTACGGCAAGACGGGCACGACCAAGCTCGACTTCCTGTCGCTGGGCATCGCGCTGGTGCTGGGCACGGCGGGCCTGCCGCACGTCCTGATGCGCTTCTACACGGTGCCGACCGCGCGCGACGCGCGTCGCTCGGTGGTCTGGGCCATCGTCCTGATCGGCGTGTTCTACCTGTTCACGCTGGTGCTGGGCTACGGCGCGGGCGCGATCGTCGGCCCGGACAAGATCGCCAAGGCCCCGGGCACGACGAACTCGGCGGCCCCGCTGCTCGCGTTGGAGCTGGGTGGCCCGGTGCTGCTCGGGTTCATCTCCGCGGTGGCGTTCGCGACGATCCTCGCGGTGGTCGCCGGCCTGACGATCACGGCGTCGGCGTCGTTCGCGCACGACGTCTACGCGAACGTGCTCAAGAAGGGCCAGGTCTCCACGGGTGGTGAGGTCCGCGTCGCGCGGATCACGGCCCTGGTGATCGGCGCGCTGGCCATCGCGGGCGGCATCCTGGCGAAGAGCCAGAACGTCGCGTTCCTGGTGGCACTGGCGTTCGCCGTGGCGGCGTCGGCGAACCTGCCGACGATCCTGTATTCGCTGTTCTGGAAGCGGTTCAACACCCAGGGCGCGCTGTGGTCGATCTACGGCGGCCTGGTCGTGACGATCGTGCTGATCGTGTTCTCGCCGGCGGTGTCGGGCAAGCCGGTCGACCCGAAGACGGGCAAGAGCACGTCGATGATCCAGGGCGTCGACTTCCACTGGTTCCCGCTCGACAACCCGGGCCTGGTCTCGATCCCGGCCGCGTTCCTGCTCGGCTGGCTCGGCACGATCCTGTCGAAGGAGCGCAACGCGAAGAAGTACGCGGAGATGGAGGTGCGCGCGCTGACCGGCGCGGGCGCCGAGAAAGCCGTCACGCACTGACCGGCCGGGGCCTCCCGCATTCCGCGGAAGGCCCCGCCGTGTCGACCCCCCAATCACGCGTGTCGACCCCCCAATCACGCGTGTCGACCCCCCAATCACGCGTGTCGACCCCCCAATCACGCGTGATGCCTCCCGGATCACGGGTGATGCCCCGTTCCGCACGGCCGTCCGTCCACCTCACGCGCGGGCAACGCCCCCGCATGGCAGCATGGAGAACGTGGTGAGCCCTGCTGAACTGCCGACCGCCGAGGTCCGCGACCTGCCCAAGGACGGCCTCGTGCTGCTCGACGTCCGTGAAGACGACGAGTGGGCCGCCGGGCACGCGCCCGGCGCGGTGCACATCCCGATGGGGGAGCTGCCCGCCCGCGTCGGCGAGCTGACCGACCTGCCCGACGACCAGCCGATCCACGTGATCTGCCGCAGCGGCGGCCGGTCCGCCCGCGCGGCCGCGTGGCTCAACCAGAGCGGCTGGGACGCGGTGAACGTCGCCGGCGGCATGGGTTCCTGGCAGCGCGAAGGCCGGCCGATGGTGAGCGAGCACCCCGGCATCGAACCCGAAGTGATCTAGCCTTGCACCCGGGTCCGCCTCCGCCGCCTGGGTACTGGCCGCGCCAGAGCCCGCCGCCCTCCGCGCAGCAGCTGCAGGGCCGGACGCTGGCTGCCCAGCAGGAGCCGTACCCGTACCACCGCCGTCCCGCGCACCGCCCGCGGCTGCGCTGGGTGGCGACTCCGCCGCCGGGCGCGTGGCCGCGCCGCCGGGTCGTCGTGCCCGAGCGGTACTCCGGGCCGCCGTCGTACCCGGTGCCGCCGCGCTGGGGCTTCCCGAACCTGGTCTGGCGCCGGCCGACGTCGGTGCCCGGCACGGCCTCGGACGAGGTCCGCCCGATCGACCGCGTGCCGGTGCTCAGCCGCAGCCTCATCGGCATCCTGTTCGCGTTCGCTGTCCTCTCCGTGGTCGCGGCCGGCGCGGAGATCTGGCGGTACGTGCTGCTCATCCAGGGGCGCGAGGCCGCGTTGAACCGCGCGGTCGTCGCCTTCTCCGACGGCTTCGTGCTGTCCGCGGGCCTGCTGGCGTCGATCCTCGCGCTGCTGCCCGCCGGCCTGTCGATCTGGTGGCTGCTGGTCGCGCGCCAAGCGGCCTCGGACGCTTCGGGCGACGCCCCGCCGCGGCCGGTGTGGCAGGTGCTGGTCGGCGTGCTCGTGCCGATCGCGAACCTGCCCATGGCGTTGTCGATCGTCGGGGAGCTCGAGCACGCGGTGCTGGGCCGCCCGCGCGACGTCCGGCCGAAGCCGTCCCGCCAGGTGCTCGTGTGGTGGGGCGCCTGGCTGCTGAATTGGGTGCTGCTGGGCGTGACGATCGTCTGGCGCTTCCGCGATGACGTGCAGTCGATGGCCGACAGCGTCGTCCTGGTCGCGGTCACCGACCTCTCGGCGGCGTTCCTGGCGGTGGTGACCGCCCTGGTCGTGCGGCGGTTCTCGGCGTTGCTGGCGCCGTCGGACGCGCGGGCCGTGCGCTCGATGCGCGTGCTCAAGGTGGCCGGTGCGCCGGAGCCCGAGCTGCGCACCGCGCGGCCTTCCGGCGCCGCCCGCTAGAACTCCCCGAAGACCGGTTCGAGCTGGTCGAAGGCCTGTTCCGCGAGGGGCCAGACGGCGTCGGCGATACCCTTCTCGTTCTCGGCGGTCCGGTCGAAGACCTCCTGGAAGAGCACCCGCAGCACCGTCGCGAGGTGCGCGGCGGCCAGCACCTGCTGCAGCTGCTGCTCGGGGTGGCGCCGGATCAGCAGGTGCGTCAGGGAGTTCTCGCGCTCGCGGTGCATCTCGTGCAGGGCGTTCGTCAGGACCGGGCTCTCCTTGATCATGCGCGCGAAACCGGGGCCCGAGAAGCCGACCAGCGCGTGCTCGGCGCCGAGGGCTTCGAAGTAGAGCTCGCGGGTGTCGTGGAAGACGCTGTCGTGGATCAGCTTCGCCGGCCAGGCCGCGAAGTCGTCCCGGATGTCGAAGACCAGGTCTTCCTTGCGCGGGAAGTGGTTCGTCACGGTCATCTTGGCGACCCGCGCCGCGGCGGCGATGTCCGCGATGGTGACGTCCTCGAAGCCCTCGCGGATGAACAGCTTCGTCGCGACGTCGGAGATGTTCCTCCTGGTCTCGTGCTTCTTCTGGGTCCGGAGTCCCTCACTCATGCGCGTCACCCTACTGGGTCGGACCCAAGTTTGTGCTTGACCCAGTGAGTGGGTCGGACCTAATCTGAGGTTCGACCTAACCAACTGGGGGTGAGCATGACAACGGCGGTTCGACCCGATGCGGCGCTGTGGCGGCTCGGCGGCGTGCTGATCATGGGCGCGGTGCTGTCGATCCTGGACGCGACGATCGTGACGGTCGGGATCGACTCGATCGCCCGAGACCTCGGCAGTCCGCTGCCGACGGTGCAGTGGGTGGCCAGCGCGTACCTGCTGGCGGCGTCGGTGGCGATCCCGTTGTCGGGCTGGCTGGTGGACCGCTTCGGTGGCCGCGCGGTCTGGCTGGCGGCGGTGGCGATCTTCACGGCGGGCACGCTGCTGTGCGGGTTCGCCTGGTCGGCGCCGGCGTTGATCGCGTTCCGGGTGCTGCACGGCCTGGGCGGCGGGCTGATGCAGCCGGTCGGGCAGGCGGTGTTCGCGCAGGCGGCGGGCCCGGCGCTGGGGCGCATGATCGGCGTGATCACGCTCCCGGCCACGGTGGCCCCGGTGCTGGGCCCGCTGCTCGGCGGCGTGCTGGTGGCGGACTTCGGCTGGCGCTGGATGTTCTTCGGCATCGTCCCGCTGGGCGTGGCCACGTTCGCCTTCGCGCGCCGGCTCCTGCCGGCCCCGTCACCTTCCGGAGCCCGCGCCCCGCTCGACGTCCGCGGCATCCTCCTGCTTTCGCCGGGCCTGGGCGCGTTCGTGTACGGCTTGGCCGAGGGGGTCGTTGTGGCGTGGCTCGCCGGAGCGGTCCTGCTGGTGGCGTACGGCATCCACGCGACCCGGGTGCCGCATGCGGTGCTGGACCTGAAGTTGTTCCGGGATAAGGGTTTCACGGTGGCGAGCGTGAGCACGTTCTTGCTGGGCGCGTCGCTGTACAGCTCGATGCTGCTGCTTCCGCTGTACTACGAGCAGGTCACCCACGCGAGCGCGTGGCAAGCGGGCCTGCTGCTGGCCCCGCAGGCGGCCGGCTCGGCGGCGGTCCTCTTGACCGGTGGCCGCCTGTTGTCCCGGTTCGGCCCCCGCACGATGATGCTGACCGGCATCGCCTCGTCCCTGCTGGGCACACTCGCGTTCACCCAGCTCGGCTCGGCGCCGAACGGAGTGTGGTTGACGCTGTCGTTGCTGGTCCGCGGCGCGGGCCTGGGCGCTTCGACGGTCCCGGGAATGACCACGCTGTACAGCTCCTTGGAGCGTTCGCGCATCCCCCACGCGGCAAGCGCGGTCAACGTGCTCAACCGCATCGGCGGCTCCCTGGGCACCGCCCTGCTGGCGGCGATCCTCCACAAGGAACTCACTTCGGCAGCGGCGCCGGTGGCCTTCGGCACAACGTTCACGTGGGCACTGGGCCTTTCCGCTCTGACTCTCCTGCCCGCGGCGCTCTTTCCCCGAAGGAGCACCGCTTAGCGCCCCGCTCACCCCGCATCGGACAACGGCCGCCCTCCGCACACGCCTACGCGCGGAGGAAAGCCCGCCGCCGGAACCACGACACCCCCCGCAGCCCACTGGTTGCCCCGCTCCGACAACCCCGCTCACCCGACAATCTCGCCGACTTGCCCAGCCCGACCGCGCACTCCCGCCGGCCCTGTCACCCCACCCGCCATCGCCGTCCCGGCTCCCGCGTGGAGCCCGGGCTCGCCGCCGGGTTGTGGCGCTCGACCCAGAGACTCTCCGATCGCCCGCTGGTTCCCCGGCGACCTCGCCGACTTGCCAGCCCGACCCCGCCGATCCCACCGTCCGAAAAGGAGCCACCGATGACCCTCCGCCTCCTCACCGTCCACGCCCACCCCGACGACGAGTCCAGCAAGGGCGCGGCCACTCTCGCCCGCTACGCGGCCGAAGGCGTCGACGTCCTGATCGCCACCTGCACCGGCGGCGAACGCGGCGACATCCTCAACCCGGCCGTCGACACCGCCGAAACCCGCGCCGACCTCCCGGCGATCCGCCGTCGCGAAATGGCCGCCGCGGCCGGAATCCTCGGTGTCCGCCAGTGCTTCCTCGGCTTCACCGACTCCGGGCTGCCCGGCGAAGGCGAGCCATTACCCGAAGGCTGCTTCGCGGCGACCCCGCTCGAAGAGGCCACCGCCCCGCTGGTCGCGTTGATCCGCGACTTCCGTCCCCACGTCGTCATCACCTACGACGAAACCGGCGGCTACCCGCACCCCGACCACATCCGCACGCACGAGGTGACCGTCGAAGCCTTCGCCGCGGCCGCCGACCCGGCGCGCTACCCCGGCGCCGGCGAGCCCTGGCAACCGCAGAAGCTCTACTACCAGGCAACCCTGAGCCGCGCGTGGTTCCAAGCCCTCCACGACGCGACCGTGGCCGCCGGCCTCGAGTCCGCGATGGGCGATGTCCTCGAGGAACTCCCGGCCGAAGACGCCCTGGCCGTCACCACCCGGATCCGCTGCGAGGCGCACTTCGCCACCCGTGACCGAGCCCTCCTGGCTCACACCACCCAGGTCGACCCGGCCCACCCGTTCTTCGCCCACTCACGCGAGATCGAACGCCAGGTCTGGCCCTACGAGGACTACCACCTGGCCCACCCGGCCCAAGCCGGACCGGAGACCGACCTCTTCGCCGGCGTGACGGGGGTCAGGCCGTGACCCGCAGCTCCCGCAGGCCCCGGATCACGAACTCCGGCCGGCGCCGCGGGGTCTCCGCCAGCTTCAACCCCGGCAGCTTCGCCGTCAACGCGCTCAGCGCCGCGGCGATCTCCACCCGCGCGAGAGGAGCACCCACGCAGTAGTGGATCCCCAGCCCGAAGCCGAGGTGCGCGTTCGGCGTCCGGCCGATGTCGAGCCGGTCCGGTTCGTCGAACACCTTCGGATCGCGGGCCGCGGCGCCCAGCAGCGCGCCGATCTTCTGGCCACGGGAAACGACGTAGCCGGCGATCGTGACGTCCTCGGTGGCCGTCCGCTCGAACAACTGCAGCGGCGCGTCGAAGCGGATCAGCTCTTCGACGCACGAATCCAGCAAGGAAGGAGTCGCCAGGAGACGTTCCCACTGGTCCCGGTGCGTGAGGAGCGCCGTGATCCCGTTGCCGAGCACGTTCACCGTTGCCTCGTGGCCGGCCATCAGCAGCAGCACGGCCGTCGCCACCAGCTCGTCCGGGGTCAGCTCGCTGCGCAGCAGGTCGCTGATGATGTCGTCGCCCGGAGACCCGGGAGCCGACGCGCGGGCCGCGGCCACCGAGCGGACGTACGAGACGAACTCGGCCGCCGCCTCCTCGGCGGTGTCGCGACCCTCCTCGGAGAGGCCGTACTCGTACATCTTCACGATCGCGTTGGACAGCTGGACCATCCGCGGCCCGTCGGTCCCCGGCACGCCCAGCAGTTCGGCGATCACCGCGACCGGCAGCGGCTGGGCGAGGTGGGCCAGCAGGTCGGCGCTGCCGTCGGCGGCGATCGCGGCCGCCAGGTCGTCGACCATGCCGGCGGCGAGCGTCGCGACCATCGGGCGCAGCCGCTGCACGTGGCCGCGGCCGAACGCGCCCGCGATGAGCCGGCGCAGCCGGGTGTGGGCCGGCGGCTCGTTCTCCAGCAGCGAGTTGCGGTGCAGCAGGTTGAACGAGGCGAACCGCTCCAGCGGCTGGGCGTCCTGCCAGATCCGGCCCAGCCCGCGGTGGCGCAACACGGCCGAAGACGCGGCGTGCGAAACGGCCACGGCGAGGCCGAGCCCCTCATGGAGATGGACGTCGCCCTCGGCGCGGAGCGCGGCGAACGCCGGGTACGGGTCTTCGAGGAACGAGGGATCGCGGGGGTCGAACACGTCGCGAGACTAACCCTTCGATAGCGTTCGAAGCCGAGCCAGAGGAGGCAGCAGTGGGCAAGGGCGCGCGCAAGAAGGGTCCCAAGCAGGCGTCGGACCGCAAGCCGAAGGTGCGCGACGTCTTCGTCGGCCAGCCGTTCGAGGGGCTGGCGGCCGAACCCGAGCTGATCGCGCTGCGCGAGTTCGTGCCGTCCGCGACGGCCAAGCTGACCCTCGCCGACGGCGGCGACGTCACCCTCGGCACCGTGCTGCCGATGGCTGCCGCCGCGTTCGTCCGCTCCGACGGCGAGCGCTACCTCGGCCTGCAGGTGCAGACCCGCTCCTCCGACATCAGCCGCGACCTCGGCCGCTCGCTGAAGTGGCTGCTGGACGCCAAGGAGGGCGACGTCCTCGGCGTGCCGGACACCACCACCCCGCCCGAGGCCGACGAGCACGCCCGCCTCCAGGACCTGCTGACCCCGGGCGCCGAGCTCGACGTCACGCTGCACAAGGACTTCGCCTGGTGGCTGCCCGAGGACGCCGACGCCACCGGTGACGTCGCGGTCTCCCTCGAGCGCGCGAACGCCGCCATCATGCCCACCGAGCGGCTCGGCTCGGGTGCCTACTGGGTCCTCGCCGGCGAGAAGGCGCACCTGCGCTGGGTCCGCCCGGAGCCGGAGAACCTGCTGCTCCAGGCCCTGGCCCGGCTGTCCGCGGCCGGCGAGCTCGGCCTCGGCGAGGGCTCGCGCTACGCGGGCTCGTTCCGCGCGCACGGCCTGCTCGTCCCGGTCTGGGACCTCGACCCGGAGGCCCACGCCCGCGAATGGGCCGACGCCAAGGACGCCCTCGGCGTCCGGCTCGACACGGCGTTCAAGTCGCTCGACGCCGAGCCGCTGAACGCCGCCGAGCGCCGGGCTCGCGACGGCCTCATCGGCCGTCAGCTCACCCTGCGCTGAGCGTCGTCAGGAAGCACCGGACTCCCGGTCCGGATCGGTGCTCCGCACCTACTCGCTGAGCGTTCAACCAGACGTTGCCAATCCGGCCAAAAGTAGGCCGGCCCCTCGAGCGGTACGTGCCATTTCCACAAAAGTCATCCGGCCGTGACTGTGGCCGGATTGGCAACCAATGGCAGAGTATGTGGTGCACGAGACACCGCCGTCGCTTCGGCGTGGTGGGACCATTCTCGCGTGATACTCCACATCTGCGGGGCGGCCGACTGGGCCGAAGTGGGCGAAGGCGGCGAGTACCGGCCGTCGTCGCTGGAGGACGTCGGGTTCATCCACTGCTCCGACTTCGGCACGGCACACCTGCCGGCCAACGCGCTCTACCGGGGCCGCACCGACCTGGTGCTGCTCGAGATCGACCCGGCGAAGCTGGGTGTCCCGGTCCGCTGGGAGGACGGCGAGCCGCCGCACCCGGCCGGGGTCTGGTTCCCGCACGTGTACGGGCCGCTGCCGCACGCCGCGGTCGTCGGCGTGCACGAATTCGGCGAGGTGGACGGCGGCGGCTTCCGGCTGCCGTCCTCGCTCGCGCACCGCTGACGTGGGCAGATCGACCCGCCCGGATTCGGGCGGCAACGCGGGCAACCTGAGGGGGCTGTGATGCGTGTTGGGGGAGAAAGCGACTGTCCGACCCCGATGGGAGGCGATACGGTGACCGCTGCGGCACCCGTCTTCACCGGGGGAGACACCTGGATGACCAGCGCGGGCCGCGGGAGGGCCGCGACGGTGCCGGGTGAGTTCGGCGACTTCGGCGACTTCGTGCAGGCCACCCTGCCGGGCTTGCTGCGGTACGGCCACGCACTCACCGGCAACCCGCACGACGCCGCGGACCTGGTCCAGACCGTGCTGGAGAAGATGGGCTCGCGCTGGACGTACGTGCACGAGAAGACCGGCGACCCGCTGGCCTACGTCCGCCGTTCGATGGCGAACGCGCACGTCAGCCGCTGGCGCCGCACGCGCCGCGAGAACCTGGTGGCCGACCTGCCGGACACCAGCCCGCACGTGCCGGCCGATCCCTTCGAGCACGAGCCGCTGTGGCGCGCGTTACGGACGCTGCCGCCGAGGCAACGCGCCGTGATGGTGCTGCGTTACTACGAGGGTCTGTCCGAAGCGGAGATCGCGGGCGCGCTGGGCGTCACGCAGGGCACCGTCAAGAGCCAGGCCAGCAAGGCGATCTCGTCGCTGCGGATGAAGCTCAAGGCCGCCGACGTCGAAGGTGAAGGGAGTGACGCGCGTTGAACATCTCCGAGGAGGAGCTGGAGCAGCGGCTGCGCGCGCTCTTCGCCGATGAGCGGCTCGACTTGCCCCCGCCGGCGAACGCCGCGCCGGGCATCGTCGCCGGTGCGCGACGGCGTCGGCGCCGTCGCCGCACCGTGCAGGTCGTGGCCGGTGTCGCGGTGGCCGTGGTGGCCGTCTCCGGTGGGCTGACCATGCTTCGCCTCCACACCGAAGACGGCACCGCGGTGATGACCGCCGACGGTGGCGAGATCAGCGTCAAACCCCCGGAGAACCTCACGCCCGGCCGGCAGCCGCAGCCGTCGACGCCCGGGCCGACGAGCACTCACGACATCCAGGTGTCCTCGACCCCGGGCACCCCAGCGCAGACGGCTCCGGACGCGCCGCCACCCGTTTCCGGGACGAAACTCCCCGGAACCGACACCGCGCTGCTGCGGCCGGACGGCTTCGGCAAGCTCAAGCTCGGCATGTCCGAGGCGGACTTGACCGCGCAGGCCGTCACGCTCACCAACGCGCAGACGGTGGCCAACTGCACCACCTACGAGGCGCAGGCCGGCGGGCTGCCCGCTTCGGCGAGCGTCGTCATCTCGAAGGCGGCCGGGCTCATCGTCATCAACCCGGACGTCGCGCCCCAGACCGCCGAAGGCATCGGTGCCGGAGCCACCAAGGACCAGGTGCTCGAGGCCTATCCCGCGGCCAAGGAAGAGCCCGGTGGCGTGGTCGCCCCGGTGAGCGACGTCGCCGCATACCACTTCCGGCTCGACGGGACCTCGGTCGTCGGGACGAGCCTCGCGAGCGTCAACCAGGACTGTGCTAACTGAATGACTGTGCCAACTGAATGACTGCCGGCTGATGTCCGGCGCACAAACGGAACCCCGGGCTGTCCACAGGGGGAGAGCCCGGGGTTCCGCTTCTTCGTGGTGGGAAGCTGTCAGAGCGCCCCGCCGGCGACCGGCGGCATGGCGGAGTCGCGGCCGCCGTCGCCGACCGACTCGCGGTGCAGGTGGTTCTCGACCTCGAACAGGTTGCCGTTCGCGCGCTTGACGACGTTCAGCAGCGTGCTCATCTGGGAGATCTCTTCGACCTGCTCCTTGAGGAACCACTGCGTGAACTGCTCGCTGATGTAGTCCTCTTCGGCCCGGGCGGCCTTCGCCATGGCGGAGATGTCGACGGCCACCTCCTTCTCCTGCTCGAGCGCGAGCTCGATGAGCTCGGTGACGCCGGAGAAGTCGTTGCGCACCTCGCCGGTGCCGGGAATCTCGACGTGGTGGTCGCGGTCGAGCATGTACTGCACGAGCGCCATCGCGTGGTTGCGTTCTTCGACCGACTGCTTGTAGAAGTGCTTCGCCAGCTGCGGCAGGTCCTCGGAGTCGAACCAGACCGCGAGCGCGATGTACTGCTGGGACGCGTTGAACTCGTTGTGGATCTGCGCCTGCAGCAGTTCGTAGAACTTCGAGCGCGGTTCTTTCTTCTTGGTGAGGGCCATGCAAACCAGAATAGGTCAAGTTTGCCGGAAAAGCCACTTGGGCCTGGTGATCTACCCCCTATTAGGGTTACCATTCCTAAAGAAGACGAACCTTATTTAAGTAAGCCTTCCCTAAAAAATCGTACTCATTTAGGGAAGGCTTACTTCATTCCGCTTCGTCGCGCCACGGCCCGGCCGGGTGCTCGGCCACGGGCTGCCACAGGTTCGGCTGCGCGTCGGCGAGCCGGCCGGGATAGCCGTCCTGCCAAGGGAATCGACCGTCCGCATCGGACCAGACGACCTGGTGCGTCGGCACGCCGCGGGTGGCGCGGTAGAAGCCGATCGACGTGCCGAACAACGGCGCCCGCCACGAATCGTCGGTCTCGCGAACGGCGAGCCGCGTCCGGCCTTCGAGCAGGTCGTCGATTTCGGTGTCCGCCGCCGGCGGGTGGCCGGCCTTCACTCGCTCGGCCAGCTGGTTCAGCAGTTCGTGCATGACGTCGGCGTCGAGCCCGAACATCGCGAGCTCGGGCGCCCGGTAGGAGTGCCAGAGGCCGATGGTGAACGCCCAGCTCGGGTCCTCGGGGACCTTCAGCACCGCCCACCCGGGGTCGGCCACCGCCCGCGCCAGGCTCGTGTCGACGTCGTCGAGCTGATCCTGGTCGCCGTAGTCCTGGCAGACCAGGCAGCGGCAGCTCATGCCAACGGGTCCCGGCGCACCGGGCACGACATGCACCGCGGGCCGCCGCGGCCCGAGCCCAGCTCGGAGCCCGTGATCGGCAGCACCTCGATGCCGGCCGCCTCCAGCCGCTCGTTCGTCTCGACGTTCCGCTCGTACCCGACGACCACGCCGGGCGCCAGGGCGAGCGTGTTGTTCCCGTCGTCCCACTGCTCGCGTTCGGCGGTCACCGGGTCGAGGCCGGTGTCGATGACGCGCAGCCGGTCGATTCCCATCGCCTCGGCCGCGGCGGTCAGGAACGGCGCCGGGCCGGCCACCTTGACGCCGCCGTCGCCGGTCGGGCGCAGCGTGAACGCCGTCAGGGAGTCGCGGGCCAGCGGGTACATCACCACCGCGTCGGCGTCGACCATCGTGCACACCGTGTCCAGGTGCATGGTCGCGCGGGACTGCTCGATCGGCACCGCCAGCACGGTGTGCGCGATGCCGTCGGCGAACACCGACCGGGCCAGCGACTCCGCGCCCGCCGCCGTCGTCCGCTCGCCGACGCCGATGGCGAGCACGCCCGGCGCCAGCAGCATCACGTCGCCGCCCTCGATCGGCGCCGAATGGGCGCCGTACGCGCGGGCCGCGTGCCGGAAGTACGGGTGGTAGGCGTAGATCAGGTCCAGCACCGCGGTCTCGCGGCGGCGCGCCGGCATGGTCAGCGACGAGATCGCCACCCGGTCGGCGATCCACGCCGACGAGTCGCGCGTGAACAGCAGGTTCGGCAGCGGGTCGACGGCGAAGTCGTGCGGGTGGTTCATCATCCGCACCAGCGACGCGCCCTCCGCGGACGGCAGCTCCTCGAACGTCATCCCGGCCATCAGCACCTCGGCCAGGCCGGCCGCGTCGACGCCGGAAAGGTGCGACCGCAGCGAGTCGGCGAGATCGCCGCCGAGGCGCCGGTCGTCGACCGCCGCGTGCACGCCGGCCGCGTGGGCGCGGTCGTCGTCCAGCGCCGTCCGCAGGGCGTCGGCCAGCAGCAGGACCTCGACGCCGCGGCCGCGCAGCACGTCGGCGAACGCGTCGTGCTCGGCCTGGGCCCGGTCGACCCACGGGATGGAGTCGAACAGGAGCTGGTCGTTGTTGCGGGGCGTCAGCCTTTTGAGCTCGTTGCCGGGCCGGTGCAGCAGCACCGCGCGCAGGGGTCCGACTTCGCTGTCCACCCGGGGAGGTGTCGTTTCGTCGATCACCACCCGAGCTTAGTCAGGGCAACCAGGAAAGGTGACCCTTGAGCAGCGAGTACCCGACGAAAGACACGAAGTCGAACAGCGTGTGCGCGGCCACCAGCGGCCACAGCCGGTTCGTCTTCTGCCACAGCCGCCCGAACACCAGGCCCATGATGAAGTTCCCGACGAACCCGCCGAAGCCCTGGTACAGGTGGTAGGACCCGCGCAGCACGGCGGCGCCGAACACCGCGGTGTTCTCCCGGACGCCGAGCTGGCGCAGCCGCGTCAGCAGGTAGCCGATCACCAGGACCTCTTCGGCGAACGCGTTGCCGAACGCCGAGAGCGTCAGCGTGATCGGCCGCCACCAGGTGTCGTTCAAAGTGGACGGTTGCACCGCCAGGCTGAACCCCAGGTGGTAGGAGACGAAGTACAGCGCCAGGCCGGGAATCCCGATCAGCGCGGCGAGCCCGAGCGTCAGCAGCGCGTCGCGGCCCGGTGTCCGGCGATCCAGCCCGACCTGCGCCAGCTTGATCCCCGCGCGCCACAGGAAGTACAGCCCGAGCGCGCCCCAGCCGACCAGCTGGGCGGCCGAGAGCAGCTGCTTGAGCAGGTCGATCAGGCTCGCCGTGGCCTGCGGGACGTTGAGCTGGACCTGCTGCTGGGCCAACGGCGCCGGCTGCAGCAGCGAGTCCACAAGGGACAGCAGGCTGCGCACGCCGGACAGGCCGAGCGTGATGCCGAAGACGATCAGCAGCTCGACCTTGATCGCCCGGCGCTCCCGCGGGTCCTCGATCGCCTCGGGGAACTCCGGCCGGGCCGGGGCCAGCCACGATCGCGCGGTGAACGTCATGAGCGCACGCTACCTTCGGGGTATGCCGAGGAGCATCGCCACCAACGAAACCGTCGACCGCGCCGCGCTGGTCGAGTTCCTGTCCACCCGCCACCGCGCGATCCTGCTGGCCACGAAGGCCGACGGGAGCCCGCAGCTCTCGCCGGTCACCTGCGGCGTCGACGCCGAGGGCCGGCTGGTCATCTCGACCTACCCGAAGCGCGCGAAGGTCGTGAACATCAAGCGCAACCCCAAGGTCTCGGCCTGCATCCTCTCCGACGAGTGGAACGACCAGTGGGTGCAGCTGAACGGGACCGCCGAGGTGCTCGACATCCCGGAGTCGGTCGAGCCGCTCGTCGAGTACTTCCGCGCCATTTCGGGCGAACACCCGGACTGGGACGAATACCGCGAGGCCATGGTCAAGCAGGGCAAGAGCATCATCCGCGTGACGATCGAAAGCTGGGGCCCGCTCGCCAAGGGCGGCTTCCCCGCCGAACTAGCCTGACGTCCCCCGCAGGAACGGGCAGCCGACCAGCCGCCGCAGCTCCATCGCGAGCTGCGGCGGGCTGTCGACGGACTTCGAGAACGCCAGCCGGACGTCGTGGTCGCCGGCGTCGGACTCGACGCGCAGCCGCAGCCCGAACCGGTCGAGCCCGAGCGGGCGGATCCGCCCGCCGCGCAGCTCGGGCGGCAGGTGCTTGGCCAGCTGCTCGACGACGTCGGAGTGGTCGCTCTCCAGGTGCCGCAGCCACTGGGCCTCGTAGTCGTGGAACGGGTCGGGCGGAGCCGCGCTGAAGGTGTGCGGGCGCAGCGAGTGCGTGCCTTCGGCGTCGGCGAGCACGAGCGACGCCGGGGTGAGCCGCAGCAGCGTCACGCCGTGGCCGACGTCGAGCAGGCGCTCGTCCGGCCGCGACTCGGCGATCGCGATCGCCCGCGCGCGGGCCGAAACCGGGGACAGCGGCCGCAGCCAGCCGGTGATCCAGAGCAGCCCGCGGATGGGCTCCCGCAGCTCGACCGGCGCCTGGTCGGCGAGCTCGACCATCACGGCCAGCTCGCCGCGCTGGGTTTGCTTGGCCGCGCGGACCATCGGGTGCTCGTCGGGCAGCAGCACGCTGACGCTGCCGCTGTGGTGCACGTGGTGCAGGACCGGGACGACGCGCTCGCTGTCGAGACCGGCGCGCTCGCACGTCGGCATCAAGGACGCGGGCCCGTTGCGGGTCGCGATCGTCTTGGCGCGCTCGGCGGGGTTCGGCGCCGGCGGGCGGCGGATGGATGTCGGTGCCTCGGTCACGGCTCACCTCCTACTTAGGTGAGCCTAACCTGAATCTCGCGGTCTGGATAGTCACCCGCGTCACGTGTCCGCTCCGCTGAACGGAGCATCCGGTAACGCGAGTGACCGCTTTGCCGAAAAGCCGGTGACCAGTGCCGACACGGTGGGGGCCCAGCGTGCAGATCGTCCCGGTGCCCGAACGCGTGCCCGCGTTCGAATTGGACCCCGCCATGCCGTCGGGGGCCTTGCCGATCTTCGGCGAGTACCTCGACCGGATCGGCCGGAACACCGCGAGCCAGCGGCTGCTGTCGGTGTTCTTCCTGGTCTTCGCGGCCGCCCAGTTCTGCACCGGCGCCGGGTGGGCGCTGTCGCTGAGTACGCTCGCGCTGGCCGGCTCGGTCGAGGCGTGGTGGCTGTACCGCGCGTACGTCTGGGTGCCCGAGACGCGGTTGAAGCGCGAAGCGTTCCGCCAGGTGGACATCACCGACGGCGGCCTGGTCGCGGCGGGCCGCACGGTCGGCATCCGCCTGCCGGACGGCCGCTGGCTGCGCGTCCGCCTCGACGAGGCGTACCGCCTGCTGCTGGCCGGGCACCGGCGGGTGTGGCTGCTGGGGCGCGGCCCGAAGGTGTTCGTCGGCTTCTCCGGGGTGGTCCGGGTCCGCCGCGCCCGGATCTTCGACGCGCCCCCGGCGGGCGCCGCGGCCGTGTCCGCCCCGGTCTGGTCCGGCTCGCCGCGGTTGGACCCGGTGCTGACGGCGCACCGCCGCCAGCTCGCCCGCGAACTGCGCGCGACAGCGGCGGTCCTGCTGGTCCTGGCCGGGTTCGCGCTGTGGGCCCTGCTCGACTTCCCGGCCGTGGGGTGGCTCGCCTGGCCGTTCGCGGCCGGCGTGCTCCTGAACGCGCTCGCGGCCGCGCTGCGCTCGTTCGCCCACGCCCGCCCGCTCCCGGCCGAGCACTGGACCGAGCTGCGGGCGGTGCTGGACGGCCCGGTGCGGATGAGCCGCCGTGGCGGCGCGGCCCGGCTGAGCGGCCTGACCATGCTGGCCGACGGAACCGTGGTCGGCTTCCGCCTCCCGAAGGCGGACCCGTCGATGGCGGCGAACATCGCGGCGACGGGCCGGCTGTGGATCGTGGGCGTGCCGCGGCCGGGCTCGGTGAAGACGGGCGTGCCGGGCTACCCGGTGCTGGGCACGGTCCGGCTGGGCTGAGCCCAGCTCGGCCGCCACGCGCCGGTGGCGTGCTGCTCCCGGCCGAGGTACGTGCGCAAGGCGGTCAACGCCGGGTGCGCGTTGTCCCGGCGCCAGACCAGCGAGTGCGGGTACACGGGCGCCGGGTTCTCGATCGGCACGCGCCGCAGGTCGTGTCCCGGTGGCCACAGCACGCGGCTCCCCGCCCCGACGAGCGTCGCCACCTCCGCCGACTCCGCAAGGGTGTCGAGCACGACCTCGGTGCCGAAGTTCGGCCCGGCGGCGTCGATCGACAGCCCGAACGCGGCCGCGAACCCGGCGTAGTAGGCGCCCCACTCGGTCCCGGGCACCACCCCGGGCATCCAGAGCCGGTGCCCCGCCAGCTCGGCCGGGGTCACCGAAGCCGCGCCGGCCAGTGGGTGGGTGGGACCGCACAACAGCTGGAGCGGCTCGTCGTGCACCCACTGCGCCGCGAGGTCTTCGGGCAGCTCGACGACCGCGCGGAAGGAGGCGTCGACCGAGCCGTCGTGGAGGGCGGACGTGTCGAAGAGGGTCACGACTTCCAGCGCGATGTCCGGGTGGGCCTCGTGGAACTCGCGCAGCAGGGAGGCGGGGCACAGGCGCCGGCCGATGACGTCGACCCGAAGCGGGCCGCTGCGCACGGACGCGAGCGCCCGTAGTTCGGCACGGAGGAGTTCGCGCGCGTGCGGCAGGAAGGCTCGCCCGTCCCCGGTGAGCACGGCGCCCCGCGCGGTGCGGGTGAACAGCCGCGTGCCGAGCGACTTCTCCAACGCGGCGATGCGCTTCGAGACGGCTTGCTGCGTGACCGAGAGATCGGCCGCGGCATCCTGGAACCGCCCGGCATCCGCGGCGGCGACGAAGGTGCGCACGGCATCGAGGTCCACAGCGGTCGACTCTAGATCGGCGACGCGGTGTGGTGGCTTGCCGCCTGGTGGGTTGTGTGCCGGCGCGGCGGTGGGTTGGCGGTGCCGTCGGTTCTGCGGCGGCGACGCGGTGTGGTGGCTTGCCGCCTGGTGGGTTGTGTGCCGGCGCGGCGGTGGGTTGGCGGTGCCGTCGGTTCTGCGGCGGCGACGCGGTGTGGTGGCTTGCCGCCTGGTGGGTTGTGTGCCGGCGCGGCGGTGGGTTGGCGGTGCCGTCGGTTCTGCGGCGGCGACGCGGTGTGGTGGCTTGCCGCCTGGTGGGTTGTGTGCCGGCGTGGCGGTGGGTTGGCGGTGCCGTCGGTTCTGCGGCGGCGACGCGGTGTGGTGGCTTGCCGCCTGGTGGGTTGTGTGCCGGCGTGGCGGTGGTCGGCGGCGCCGCCGACTTCTGGCCACAACGCGCCGTTGTGGCTCGCCGCCGTGCCGGTTGTTTGCTCCGCGCGGCCCTCCCCGGCTTTGATCTCCCCGTGATGCGCGGGCGGTCGCTGGGGCCGCGGTTCAGGTGGCTCTGGTCGGCGTACGCGGTGAGCGCGTTCGGGACCTGGCTCGGCTTCGGCGCCTTCCCGATGCTGGCCATCCTCGTGCTGCACGCCGGGCCCGCGGCGGTTTCGGCGCTCGCCGCGGTCGGGCCGGCCGTCGGGGCGCTCGTGGCCGTTCCGCTGGGTCCGTGGGTCGACCGGCGCCGGAAGCGGCCGGTCATGGTCGCCATGGACGTCGTCCGGTTCGCCGCGCTGCTCAGCGTGCCCGCCCTCTACCTCCTCGGGTCGCTGAGCTTCGGGCAGCTGCTCGCCGTGTCGGTGGTCGTCGCCGCGGCGGACATCACCTTCACCTCCGCCAGCGGCGCCTTCCTGAAGGGCCTGGTGCCGCCCGAAGACCTGCTCGTCGCCAACGGGCGCTTCGAGTCGACGAACTGGACCGCCACCGCGCTCGGCCCGCCGCTCGGCGGGGCCGCGTTCGCGTTGTTCGGCCCGGTGACCGCGGTCGCCGCGAACGCCGTCAGCTTCCTGCTCTCCGCACTCGGGATCCGGGCGATCGGCGGCGAGGAACCCCGCCCGAAGCAGGCCGCCCGGCTGCGTGCGCGTGACCTCGCCGATGGCTGGCGCACCATCCTGACCCACCCGGGGCTGCGGCCGCTGTACTTCAACGTCCTGCTGTTCAACGGCCTGATCATGGCCACCGAACCGCTGCTCGCCGTGCTGATGCTGAACCAGCTCGGGTTCACGCCGTGGCAGTACGGGCTCGCCTTCGCCGTCCCGTGCCTCGGCGGGCTGGCCGGCTCGCGGCTGACCCCGCGGCTCGTCCGGCGGTTCGGCAGGCACCCCGTCCTGCTGACGTCGGGCGCGGTCCGCGCCTGCTGGCTGCTCGCGCTCGCCTTCCTCCCGGCGGGCGGTGGCGGGCTCGCCTTCGTCATGCTCGTCGAGCTGGGCCTGATCGCGAGCTGCAGTGTGTTCAACCCCGTCCTCGCGACCTACCGGCTCGAACAACTCCCGGCGGACCGCGTCGCGAGCACGCTCTCGGCGTGGTCGGTCAGCACCAAGGCGTCGATCGCCACGCTGACCGCGCTCTGGGGTGTCCTCGCGAGCTTCACGGGACCGCGGGTCGCGATCGGCGTCGCCGGGGTTCTGGTGCTCGTGACACCGTTGCTGCTGCCGCGTCGCGACCGGACGCCGGTGGCCGTCTAACCCAGCGGCTTCCGCGTCGCCTGCTCGGTCTCCAGCACGCCCTGCCGGATCCCCTCCAGCTGGTCGCTCAGCTCCCGCACCGCGCCGGTGTCCACCGCGACGTCCGTGGTCGCGGCGGTCAGCTCCGCGACCCGCGCCACCAGGCTGTCCAGCCCCAGCGCGCCGGACTGCAGCTGCGCCAGCAGCTTTTCCCGCGCCGCCGAAAGGCGGGCGTGGACGTCCGCCTGGGCCCGGACCGCCGTCAGTGCCTGCTCCAGGTCACCCCGGACCTCCTCACCGGCCGAACTCAGCGACTGCTCCAGCCGCCGCCGTTCCCGCGCGACGGCGTCGAGGTCGACCCGCGAAAGCGCCTTCCCCGTCGCCGACGCGCGGCCCGCCAGGCGCCGCAACGTCGACAGCGTCTCCCGGACCACCGGTGTCATCTCCGCGACGCGGTCGGCCAGCGGACCCGGGTCGAGCGACGAGCTCAGCGACGCGAACCCGCCGGCCGCGCCCTCGGCCCGGTGCAGCCAGTTCTCCTCGTCGGACCCCGCCGCGACATCGAGCACCCGCGCCGCGCGCGGTTCCGGCGCCCGCTCGCGGCCCACGGACGCCACGCCCGCGCGCGCGAGGAGCACCGCCACCCCGATCAGGACGGCGACGAGCACCGGCAGCTGCACCGCCCACGCCACCCCGGCGGAGGTGGCGGCGAGCAGCAGGCCCCACGGTTCGGCGAGCTCACGGGCGAACTTCATGTCAGAAGTTCGAGATCACGGACGTGAACACCTGGTTGATCGAGTCCGGTTTGGACGAGTCGTACTCCGATCCCTCGGTCGCTTCCGCGATCTGCTTGAGCACGTCCTGGTCGGCGTCCGAGCCGTAGGCGATGGTGAACAGCCGGACCGTCTCCGCGTTGCCCTCCGGCCGCAGCTGCGGCAGCAGGTGCTCGAGGTCGACGCCGCCGGAGTCCTCGTTGCGGCCGTCGGTCAGCACGACGACCGCGTTGATCGCCGCCGGGTCGATGTGCGCCTTCATGTACTCGTAAGCGGCCTGCGAGGAGTCGTAGAGCCCGGTGCCCGCCTGCGGCGTCAACCCGCTCAGCCGCATGGCCAGCGTCTCCTTGCCGCTGGTCCCGAGCGCCTGCACCGGGACCAGCTCCTGGTAGTCCTTATCGCCGTCGAGGTGGGTGGAGAACTGCCAGAGCCCGACCTGGTCGCGCGGCACGAACTGGCCCAGCGCGTCGATCGCGGCCTGCTTGGCCAGGTCGATCTTGCTCTTGCCGGTGCCCTTGACCTCGTCGCCCATCGAGCCCGAGACGTCCACGACCAGCAGCACGTTCGCCTTCTTGCGCAGCTCGGTCCACGACGCCAGCAGCTTCGACAGCACCGTCGGCGACGGCGGCCGGATGAAGTTGATCTTCGCGTCCGGCTGGACGCCGTTCGCGGTGGTCGCCTGCGGGCCGGGCTTGCCCTCGAACGACCGGAAGCCCAGCGCGGCGAACCGCGCTTGCGTCTCCGGGCCGCGCAGGTAGCCGAGGAAGTCGGCGGCGATCTGCTTGCGCGTCGGGTCGGCCCAGTTCAGCGTGACGAAGGGGTGGTCGGAGTTGAGCGTGCCGTCCGCCGGGTAGATCGCGACGATCGGCACCTTCGGCGGCGCGTGCTGGCCGACCTTGGCCGGGTCGTTCGTCGGGTTGCCCTGGTTGTAGCCGATCAGCGAGCTCTCCTCGACGGTCACCGCCGAGATGTAGGACAGCGCCGCGCCGCGGTCGTCGGCCTTCTGCAGGTTCGTCAGGAACGTGAGCGTGTTGTCGCCGTAGTGCACGATCGCCTGCTCGATGTTCGAGACGAACTGCTTCGCCTCGGGCTTCTCGAGCGCGGCGGCGGTGAGGTCGGACGACGTCCCGGTGGCCGCGTAGTACGCGCCGATGGTCGCGTTCAGGCCGGCGGTGGAGATGTTCGGGTTCGTCTTGCCCAGCCGGAACTTGCCCCACTCGGGGTGACCGTACTTCGCCCAGCCCGCCGGGTCGGTCGCCAGCGTGGCGAGGTCCTTCCAGCCGATCGGCTTGGCCGGCCAGCCCAGCGCCTCGGCCATCGGCTTCGGCATGGCGACGGTCAGCGGCGAGTTCGCGATCGACTGCGGGTCGCCGTCCGGCACGATCGAGCCGGTGTCGCCCTTCGCGTTGACGCGCAGCAGGTTGACCCAGCCGCTCGCGGCCGGCGTCCAGACGTCCGGGCGCGGCCCGTCGGTGGCCTCGTTCCAGCCGTTCGCCAGCGCCTGCATCGCGATGCCCGACGACTTCGATTTCACCAGCACGTCGACACAATGGCCGGCGACGGTCCGTCCGGAGTAGGCCTTCGCGGCCTCTTGGACTATTCCGACCTTTTCCGGGGACGACGCGACGTTGATCGCGATGGCGTCGGTGCCGGTGCATTTCGGCGCGTCGGCCTCATCGGAACCGCTGGTCCAGTACCGGATGCCGATGATCAGCCCGGCGGCGACCACGATCGCGGCCAGGAACGGGAGAAACTTTCTCTTGCGCCGTGCTGGTTGGGAATTGATCATTGAAACCCTCCCCGTCCGCCACCCGGAAAAACCATTATCGGGCAGCGGAACGGGGCGGGGACGGTAATTTGACTATTCCTTAGGGCCGCGCTTCGACCACGTCCACGCGTACCCCGGGTCCTCGGACGCGTCGGCGGCTTCGCCGAGCTCCAGCGGCGCGAACGTGTCGACCATGACGGCGGTCTCGTCGAAGAACTCGGCGCCGATCGACGCCTCCGCCGCGCCCGGCTGCGGCCCGTGCGTGAAGCCCGACGGGTGCAGCGACAGCGAGCCGACGCCGATGCCGGACCCCTTGCGGGCCTCGTAGTTGCCGCGCACGTAGAACATCAGCTCGTCGGAGTCGACGTTCGCGTGGTTGTACGGCACCGGGATCGAGTCCTGGTGGTAGTCGACCTTCCGCGGGCAGAAGGAGCAGACGACGAAGTTCGGGCCCTCGAACGTCTGGTGCACGGGCGGCGGCTGGTGCACGCGGCCGGTGATCGGCTCGAAGTCGTCGATGTTGAACACCCACGGATAGAGGCAGCCGTCCCAGCCGACGACGTCGAAGGGGTGCGTCGCGTAGGTGTAGCGCGTCAGGCCCGCGCGGTGGCGCACGAGGACCTCGACGTCCTCGCCGTCCACCACCAGCGGCGCCGAAGGCCCGCGGATGTCGCGCTCGCAGTACGGCGAGTGTTCGAGGAACTGGCCCTTCGCGGACAGGTACCGCTTCGGCGGCCCGATGTGCCCGCGCGCCTCCAGGATGAACAGGCCGACCTCGCCGTGGGGCAGGACGCGGTAGGTGCACGACGTCGGCAGCACGAGGTAGTCGCCGTCGCCGATCTCGAGGCTGCCGTAGCTCGTCTCGACGGTCGCGGAGCCGCCCTGGACGTAGAAGAGCTCGTCGCCGGCCGCGTTGCGGTACAGCGGGCTGGGCGCGGTCGCGGTGACGAAGCCGATGGTGACGTCGTGGTTGCCGAACAGCCGCCGCCGGTCGGTCACCGCGTCGGCGTCGCCGAACTTGAGGTCCTGGGTCTTGAACGCGCGCGGCTTGAGGGGCAGGTTCGGGGTGAGCGACCCGCGGTCCTCCTCGACGGTCACGGCGTCGACGATCGCCGTCGGCAGGCCGCGGTGGTAGAGCAGCGCGGAGTCGGCGGAGAAGCCCTCGACACCCATCAGCTCCTCGGCGTAGAGGCCGCCGCCGGGCTTGCGGAACGCGGTGTGCCGCTTGTGCGGGATCTCGCCTACTTGCCGGTAGTAAGGCATCGGCGCTCCCTCCAAAAGGCGTCCGTTGTGCGAACGATTTTGTCCTCATGTCGTACGCTACTAGCGTGTCAGTCGTGTCAAGCGCTGTGGAACTCACGCCCCCCGGCCCCCGTGGAATTCCTCCCCTGTTCGCGAGGCTCGTCGACGACTCGGCGTTGTTCCCTCCGGGCGATGCGGCCATGCCCGAAGCCCTGCGCGCGCACTTCGCGAGCCGGGAGTCCGAGCACGCCGGTGTCCTGGGGGTTTTCCTCTGCCAGGCGTCCCGGCTGCCGGAGCTGATCACCGAGCTGATCAAGATCAAGCCGAAGCAGCCGCTGCCGCTTTCGCTGATCATCGACACCGGTCTCGGCGGGGTGCCGAAGGCGATCTCGATCGTCGAGTCGCGCAGCGAGCTGCTCGCGCTGCGGATGGTCGAGATGCCGGCGCCGTCGGACGTCGACGAGGTCTGGCTGGAGCGCGTCTCGGAGTTCGTCCCCGAGGACGTCATCCGGGTGGTCGAGCCGCGGCGCGGCGTCGGCTGGCTCGACGGCGTCCGCAAGGTGATCGAGCACGGCAGCTGGCCGAAGATCCGCTGCGGCGGCAAGGCGGGCGAGAACTTCCCCAACGTCGACGAGGTGGCGGACTTCCTCGCCGTCGTCAGCGGGTCCACCGGGGCGTCGTTCAAGGCGACGAACAGCCTGCACCGCGCGGTCCGGCACACCGACCCGGACACCGGGTTCGTGCACCACGGCTTCCTCAACCTGCTCGTGGCCTCCGCGCGCAGCCTCGCCGGCGGTGACGTCCGCGCGGCGCTGGAGTCGACCGACGCCGAAGCGCTGGCCGACGAGGCCCGCGGGTTGTCCGAGCAGGCCGCGAAGGCCGTGCGGGCGCTCTTCGCGTCGTACGCGGCGGCGTCGTTCGAGCAGCCGGTGCGCGACATGGGCGAACTCGGCTTGCTGTGACCAGCCGGGAGGGGTCGCTGACGCTCGACCGCGGCTTGGCGCTGCTGCAGGCGGTGGCCGACGCCGGCGGCGACGCGGCGACCATCTCCGAGCTGGCCGTGGCCATCGGGGCCAGCCGCGCGGCCGTCTACCGGCTCCTCGTGCCGCTGTCGGAGCGCGGGCTGGTCTGGCGGGACGGCACGAAGGTCCGGCTCGGTGTCGGCCTGCTCCGGCTGGCCGGGCAGGTGCTCCCGCAGCTGCGGGACGCCGCCGGCCCGGTGCTGCGCGAGCTGGCCGAGAAGGTCGGCGCGACCGCGCACCTGTCGGTCGCGCAGGGGACGCAAGCGCTTGCGGTGGCCGTCGTCGAGCCGTCGTGGACGAGCTTCCACGTCGCTTACCGCGTCGGCAGCCGGCACTCGCTGACGTCGGGCGCGGCGGGCCGGGCGATGTCGCTGCGCCCGGGCGGCGACGGCTGGGTGACGTCGACGGGTGAGCTGGAGGCGGGCGCGTCCGGCGTCGCGGCGCCGGTGCGTGGGGTGCCGGGGCTGAAGGCGAGCGTCGGGGTCGTCTCGCTGGAGCCGCTCAAGGCCGCCGAGGTGGGCCCTCAGGTCGTCGCGGCCGCCGGCCGACTGGCCGACATCCTGAAGGTCTAGCGCAGCGGCTTGACCATCGTCAGCAGCAGCGTGACGTCGATCGTGAACAGCAGCCGCTCGAACAGCCCCAGCGTGACCTCCTGGTTGGCCGGACCGAGCACGAGTGTCAGGACGAACCCGCCGAGCACGACGCCGATGCTGGCGAAGCTCGCCGTGGCCAGCCGCCGGATCGTCGTCCGGCGCGGCTCCCACGGGCAGCGCTCGCGGCCCTTCTTCGTCAGCACGAACGCGGCCGCGGGCAGGGCGACGAACGCCGTGAGCGCGGCGAGGTTGTGGACCTGCCCGGCCAGTGAGCGCGCCTGGCCGTCGGGGTCGACGGGCACGAGCCCGCACACGAGCAGTCCGGCCGACCAGACACCGAGCAGCACGCAGACGGTCGTGGTGCCCGGCCGGTGCGCCCGCGCGATGCCGGCGAGCAACGCGACCGAGCCGAACGACAGGGCCAGGCACATCACGCTGAACAGGGGCGCGGCCGAGGCCGAGCCGAGCTTGCCGTAGACGTACTCCGAGAGCGTCTGCCAGATCGGGCTGACCTGGCCGGACAGGCGCAGGTGCAGTTCGATCGAGATGGCCACGGCGAGGCCGATGCCGCCGAGCGCGATCCGGCCGTGCACCGGCGAGACCGCAGGCAGGGGCTTGTTCACCTGGCTTCCACCCTTTCGTTTCCGAAAGGTTACCCGGCGACCCTGTGAAAGAGCTGTCGGCTCAGAAGGCCAGCTGGATCAGCGCAAAAGCCGAGAAGCCGGCGAACACGAACCCGGCGCAACGCTGGATCAGCTTCGGCTTGATCCGGCTGCGGATCTTCGCGCCGATGAACACGGCCAGCCCGGCGACGATCACGAGCGCGGCGAACGCGCCGACGCCGACGGCGACCGGGTTGCCGATCCGGGCGGTGAGGCTCGCCGTCGCGAGCTGGGAGGCGTCACCCCACTCGGCGGCGAAGAGCACGCCGAACGACGTCATCGCGGAGCGCAGGAAGGACAGCGGTGCGGGGCCGACGCGCGAAGCGTCTTCGCCCGCTTCGTCGGCTTTGCTGAATCCCTCGCGAAGCAGCATGAATGCGCCGAGGCCGAACATGCCGGCGACCACCAGGGAAAGGACGAGATCGGGCAACAGCGTCAGCACACTGCCGAACGCGACCGCGATGACGCATTGCACGGCGAACGCCGCGCAGACCCCGGCGAATACCGGCCCACCCCGGAAACGGGTGGTCAGCACCAGGGTCGCCACGAGCGTCTTGTCCGGCAGCTCCACGGCGAGGACCAGGCCGAACGCGCTGATCAGCGCCACCATCGCGGAAGTCATGAGTCTTTTCGCCCCTTTCACTGCAACGATAAAGGGGTGATTCAGAAGACCGCAAGCTGATGGCATCCGCGAAATCGGCCGATCGGCAGCCATGAATTTGTCATCCAGCCGCGGCGCACAATTTATTTCGGTGTGCCGAAAATCCGATTGTGGCCCGGGGTAGGTTGACGGGCATGGGGTCTGAAGCGCGGGTAGCGCAGGTCAACGAGGTCATCCGCCGGCTGGACGCGCACTACGTGTTCCCGGACGTCGCGGCGAAGCTGGCGGAAGTGCTGCAGCAGCGGCTCGCCGAAGGTGCCTACGAGGGCCTCGAGGACGCGGAGTTCGCGACGCTCGTCACAACGGACCTGCAGTCGGTCAACGGTGACCAGCACCTGCGGCTGCGCCACCACGCCGACCCGGTGGCCGAGGACGGCGACGCGGCGATGAACTCCGACGCGTTCCGGATCGAGGCCGAGCTGGAGAGTTTCGGCGTCGCGGAGGTCAAGCGGCTGCCGGGCAACGTCGGTTACCTCGACACGACGCTGCTCTACCCGCCCGAGCTGGCGGGCCCGGCGATCGCGGCGGCGATGACCCTGCTCGCGGCCACCGACGCGCTGCTGCTGGACGTGCGCCGCAACCGCGGCGGCACCCCCGGAACGAGCGCGCTGCTGCAGACCTACCTCGTCGACGAGCAGGTGCACTACCTCGACATCTACGGGCGCGAGGGGCACCAGACGACGCAGATGTGGACGCTGCCGTACGTCCCGGGCCTGCGCTTCGGCGGCGCCAAGCCGGTGTGGGTGCTGACCGGGCCGCGCACGTTCTCCGGCGGCGAGGACCTCGCGTTCTCCCTCCAGCAGCAGGGCCGCGCGAAGACGGTCGGGGAAGCGACCCGCGGCGGCGCCCACCCGCGCGAGCAGTACAAGGTGGACACCTACCTCGACGTGACGGTGTCGATCGCGCGCTCGTTCCACCCGGAGACGGGGGAGAACTGGGAGGGCGTCGGCGTCCGGCCGGACCTCCCGGTGAACGCGGAGAAGGCGTTCGACACGGCGTACGCGCTGGCGCTCGAGCACGTGCTCTCGCTGGGGTCGGCCGGGCCGCGTCGCGTCGTCGCCGAGGAGGCCCGCGAGGCACTCGAGCGGGTGAAGGACGTTGGTCCCGGGAGGGACGGGACCGTTTGATCTGGCCGCCCCCACCGGCGCCGGAGCACGCTGGAGGGCGTGGAGGTCCTTGAGCTAGCGCGGTGGCAGTTCGGCATCACCACCGTCTACCACTTCCTGATGGTCCCGCTGACCATCGGGCTGTCGATCCTGGTCGCGGCGATGCAGACCCGCTGGGTCCGCACCGGCGATCCGCGGCACCTGAAGATGACCAAGTTCTGGGGCAAGCTGCTGCTGGTCAACTTCGCCATGGGCGTGGTGACCGGCATCGTGCAGGAGTTCCAGTTCGGGATGAACTGGAGCGCGTACTCGCGCTTCGTCGGCGACGTCTTCGGCGCGCCGCTCGCGATGGAAGGGCTCGTCGCGTTCTTCGTCGAGTCGACCTTCCTCGGCCTGTGGATCTTCGGCTGGGACCGGCTGCCGAAGAAGGTCCACCTGGCGTGCGCGTGGGCGTTTTCGCTGGCCACGATGGCGTCGGCGTACTTCATCCTGGCCGCGAACTCGTGGATGCAGCACCCGGTGGGCGTGACGTTCGAGAACGGCAAGCCGACCATGAACTCGATCTGGGCGGTGTTGACGAACAACACGGCACTGGCCGCGATCCCGCACACCCTGGCCGGCGCGTTCTCGGTGGCGGCGGCGTTCCTGGTGGGCGTCGGGGGCTGGCACCTGTGGCGGCGGCGCGGTCACGAAGACGTCTGGCGCTCGTCGGTGCGCCTCGGCGGCTGGGTCGGCGTCGCGGCGTTCGCGGTCCTCGCGATCACCGGTGACACGCAGGGCAAGCTGATGTTCGAGCAGCAGCCGATGAAGATGGCGTCGGCGGAAGCGCTGTGCCACACGGAACAGCCGGCGAGCTTCTCGATCATCGCGATCGGCGACGTGGCGGGCTCGAACTGCGAGGACGTCAAGACGTTCAACGTGCCGGCGCTGCTGTCGTTCCTGGCCCACAACGACTTCAAGACCGAGGTCAAGGGCGTCGAGGACCTGATCACCCAGTACCAGGCCAAGTACGGCACGAACTACCCGGACGACCCCGACCTGGGCTCGCTGGCGGGCAAGCCGATCGACTACGTGCCGAACCTCCCGGTGACGTACTGGGGCTTCCGCATGATGATCGGCTTCGGCGCGGTGTCGGCGGGCATCGGGCTGCTGGCCCTGTGGCTGACCCGCCGGAACCGCATCCCGACCGGCCGCTGGTTCCCCATGCTGGTCCTGGGCGGCATCGCGACGCCGTTCCTGGGCAACAGCGCGGGCTGGATCTTCACGGAGATGGGCCGTCAGCCGTTCGTGGTGGCCCCCAACCCGAGCGGCGTCGACGGGGTGTGGATGTTCACGGCCCAGGCGGTGTCGAGGTTGACGACGGGCGAGGTCTGGACGTCGCTGATCGCGCTGACCACGGTGTACGCGGCCCTGGGCGTGGTGGAGCTGTACCTGATGCGCAAGTACATCCGCGGCGGCATCGAAGCGGTGATGCCCCCGGAGAAGAAGGACACCGACGAGGCCGAGGGCGACACGCTCGCCTTCGCGTACTGAGGGGGCGAGATGCCAAAACCGCAGCTCAGCGGCTGTGCAGCAGCCCCCGCCCAGCCCGGCAGGGTTACGGCAAAGTCGTGTTGGTGCGGACCTGCTGGTGCGCGTTCTCCCGTTCCCGCTGTGCCGTTTCGGGTGGGTGATGGCCAGGTTGCCGACCTGCGCGTTCTTCTCACGCAGAGGCCAGATCCGAAGGGCGCGCAGTCGTTCACCGCGACCAGTGCCCGGGTCCAGCGCTGCACCGGCGGGGCGAGGCCGCGTGCGGTCGCGGTGGACGGCACATTGCCCCTCCCAGGGGCGCGTCTCCGAACCCAGCGTATCGGCTTGATCACTCCCACGGGTTACCCACAGCAAATCTGTGGACAACTCGCCCGGATGTGGATAACTCGCGGCGACCGTGCGAAAGGTGGGACCCGATGACCCTCGAGACAGTCTGGTTCGTCGTCGTCGCCTTCTTCTGGCTCGGCTACCTCTTCCTCGAAGGCTTCGACTTCGGCGTCGGCATGCTGCTGCCCGTCCTCGCGAAGGACAACACCGAACGCCGCGTCATGGTCAACACCATCGGGCCGGTCTGGGACGGCAACGAGGTCTGGCTCATCGTCGCCGGCGGTGCGATGTTCGCCGCCTTCCCCGGCTGGTACGCGGGCCTGTTCTCGGCCGCCTACCTGCCGCTCCTGATCGTGCTCATCGCCCTGATCGGCCGCGGCGTCGCCTTCGAATACCGCGGCAAGGTCGACTCCGACCGCTGGCGCCGCACCTGGGACCGCGTGATCATGACCGGCTCGTGGGTCGCGCCGCTGGGCGTCGGCCTCATCATCGCCACCACCGTCCTCGGCCTGCCCCTGGACGCCGAGGGCAACCGGGTCGGCTCCGCGTTCGCCGCCTTCCGCTGGGACACCCTGCTCGGCGCGGTCGCGATCGCCGCCTTCTCGATGACCCACGGCGCCGCGTTCCTCGCCCTCAAGACCAGCGGTGACCTGCGGGAACGCGCGCGCAGCCTGGCGCTCAAGCTGCTGCCGGCCGCGATGGTGCCGATCGTTGCCTTCCTGGCGATCGTCCAGTGGCGCGAAGGCACGTTGTGGACACTGCTCGCGTTTGGGATCAGTGCTCTCGCCGCGGCCGTCGCCTGGCTGCGGCTGCGTGCCGACCGCGACGGGCAGGCCTTCGCCGCGCTCGGCGTGGTCATCGCCGGGGCCGCGGTCGTGCTGTTCGGCGCGCTCTTCCCGAACGTCCTGCCCTCGACGCTCGACGCCGCGAACAACCTGACCATCGAAGGCACCGCGTCGAGCCCGTACACGCTGACGGTGATGACCTGGGTCGCCGTCTTCGGCGCGCCGGCCGTGCTGATCTACCAGGGCTGGACGTACTGGGTGTTCCGCAAGCGCATCGGCACCCAGCACATTCCGGCGGTCCACGCGCCATGACCAAGCTTCCCGGCCGCGCTCCTCTTCCCGCCTCGGAGTCCACAACGGACTCGGCGCGGCCGGGAAAGGGCCCGCTCGGCGCATTGCCGGCCCTCGTGCCTGCCGTGCGCCGGGCGCTCGCCCTCGTCGGCTTCCTGTCCTTCCTCAACGCCGCCGCGCTGGTGGCACAGGCGTTCCTGCTCGCCGACGTCCTCGCGGCGATCGTCGGAGCAGGGTCCGGGGGACGCACCGCCCAGCTGGCCGTGCTGCTCGCGCTCGTCGCGACGCGCGCGTTGACCGGCTGGGCGGTGCGCACGGTCTCCGCCCGCGCCGCCGCGACCGCGCAACGCGAGCTGCGCGCGCGAGCCGTCGACCACGCCCTGCGCCTCGGCCCGGAGTGGATCGCCCGCCGCGGCCACGGCGAGCTGACCGCGTTGACGACCCGCGGCCTCGACGCGCTCGACGCCTACTTCCGCGAGTACCTGCCCGCCCTGGTGACGGCGGCGGTCGTGCCGCTCGGCGCCGGCGCGGCGATCCTCTTCGCCGACTGGCCGTCCGGCGTGATCGTCGCGCTGACCGTGCCGCTGCTGCCGATGTTCGCGATCCTCGTCGGCAAGTACACCGCCGGCCGCGTCGCCGGCGCGACGGACGCGACGCACCGGATGTCCGAGCGGCTGCTGGAGCTCGTGCGCGTGCTGCCGGTGCTGACGGCGTTCCGGCGCGCGTCCGCGCAGGCCGAGACCGTCCGCCGGCTGTCGGAACGGCACCGCCGCGCGACGCTCAAGACGTTGAAGGTCGCGTTCTCCTCGGCGTTCGTGCTCGAACTGATCGCGACGCTGTCGGTGGCGCTGGTCGCGGTGGTGATCGGGGTCCGGCTCGCCGGCGGGCACCTGCCGCTGGCCATCGGGCTGGGCGTGCTGATTCTCGCGCCCGAGTGCTACCAGCCGCTGCGCGCGGTCGGGGCGGCGTTCCACGCCAGCGAGGACGGCGTCGAGGCGGTCCGGCGCGTCGCCGACCTGCTCGCGGTGCCCGCGCCCGCTGCCGGGAGCGCGGTCCCGGTCGGCCGTGACCTGCGGGTTTCGTCGCTGCGGGTGGCCCGGCGCGATGGCTTCGCCCCGGACGGCGAGACGTTCACGGTCCGCCCGGGCGAGACGGTCTGGCTCCGCGCGCCGAGCGGCGGCGGCAAGTCGACGACGCTCTCGGCACTGCTCGGCTTCGTCCCGGCGCACGACGGCGCCATCACGATCGGCACGACGGACCTCGCGGACGCCGGTCTCGAGCGCTGGCGCGAACAGGTCGCCTGGGTGCCGCAGTCGCCGGTGTTCACCGGCGGCACGGTCCGCGAGGAGATCGGCTCGGCTGCCCTGCTCGGCGAGCTCGGCCTGACCGGGCTCGC
Organism: Amycolatopsis iheyensis; assembly: GCF_024703995.1. Lineage (GTDB taxonomy): Bacteria > Actinomycetota > Actinomycetes > Mycobacteriales > Pseudonocardiaceae > Amycolatopsis > Amycolatopsis iheyensis. The sequence continues at coordinate 189,635 of NZ_JAMXQV010000014.1, forward strand.
CGACCGCCCGGTGGCGAAGCTTTCGCTGGGCCAACGCCAGCGCGTCGCCGTCGCCCGCGCCCTGTGGCGGGTCCGGAACGGCGCGTGGCTGCTGCTCCTCGACGAGCCGACGGCGCACCTGGACGAGACCAACGCCCGCCTGGTGCTGGACGCGGTCCAGCGAGCGGTCGACAACGGCGCCGCGGCGATCATCGCGGCCCACGAGCGCACCGCGGCGGTCGACGTCGCACCGGACGCTTCCGAAGTTTCGGAATCGTCCACAGTGGACTCATTGGGGCGACCGCTCCGGTGGCGCGCCCTCTTGGACGGCCGCCTGTTCGGCGGCGCCGCGCTGGGTGCGGTGGCGCTCCTGGCCGGGGTGGCGCTGACCGCGACGTCGGGTTGGCTGATCGCCAAGGCGTCGCAGCAGCCGCCGATCCTGACGCTGACGGTCGCGGTGGTGGGCGTGCGCGCGTTCGGGCTCGGCCGCGCGGGGCTGCGGTACGTGGAACGCCTGGTCACCCACGACGCGGCGTTCCGCATCGCGGGCCGCCTGCGGGTGCGGCTGTGGAATTCCCTGGTTCGCCTCGGACCGGCGCGGAGCCTGCGCGCGGGCGAGGGGCAGCGTCGCTTGGTCGCGGACGTCGACACGGTGCGGGATCTGCTGCCCCGGGTGGTGTCGCCGCCGCTGGTGGTGACGCTGGTCGCGGCGGGCGCGATCGCGGTGCAGACGTGGGTGCTGCCGGCGGCGGGCCTCACCCTCGCGGCGGCGGTGGCCCTCGGGCTGTGCGCGCCATGGGTGGCCCTGCGCGCGGAACGCCGGGCGACATCGGCGCTGGCGGCCGGCCGTCGCGACGTGGCCGCGCGGGTGTTGGCGCTGTTCGAGGCGGCGGCGGAACTGCTGGCGTTCGGCAAGGCCCGCACCCACCGCGACGCCTTGGCCGAAGCCGACACACGCCTGGCGACGCAGGCCCGCCGGCAGGCGTTCGGCGCGGGAGCGGCAGAGGCCCTGGTGACACTGGTCTGCGGAGCGGCGACGATCATCAGCACGGCCCTGGCGGCGGCCGCGGTGACGGCGGGACGGCTCGATCCGGTGCTGGCGCCGCTGCTGGCGTTGGTGCCGCTCGCGCTGGCGGAGGTGCTGGCGCTGCTGCCGCCGATGGCGCAGCACTGGGACACGCTGCAGCAGGCCCGGCACCGCTTGGCTGCGGACGAGGTCGAGTCGTTGGCGCGGGTCGGTTCGTCGGGTCAGGGTGCGGGCCGGCAGTTGGGTCGCGGTGTGGTTGCGGGTGAGGGCGAGTCGTTGGCGCGGGTCGGTTCGTCGGGTCAGGGTGCGGGCCGGCAGTTGGGCCGCGGTGTGGTTGCGGGTGAGGGCGAGTCGTTGCCGCGGGTCGGTTCGTCGGGCCAGGGTGCGGGCCGGCAGTTCGGCCGCGGTGTGGTCGCGGGCGAGGCCGACTCATCGCCGCCGGTCGGCGACCGGCCTGGCCGGGGGCCGAGCGGGTCGGTCGGCGGCTCGGTCGAGTTGCGGGGTGCGGATCTCGGCTGGCCCGGTGGACCCGTGGTGCTGCGCGATGTCGATCTCGACCTGCCGCCGGGTACCTACGCGGCTGTCGTCGGCCCCAGTGGGGCCGGCAAGTCGACGCTGGTTGCCGCGTTGCTGGGGTTCCTTGCTCCTCGGCGGGGGCTGGTCGCCTTGCCTGATGCCGTTGCCTGGGCGCCGCAGGAGCCGATGCTGGCCGGGACCACCGTGGGTGAGAACCTCCGGCTGGCCCGGCCGACCGCCACCGACGACGAGCTTCGGGCTGTGCTGCACCTGGCCGCGCTCGACGAGGTCAGTCCGGCGACCCTGCTCGGCAGCGGTGGCAGTGGCTTGTCCGGTGGGCAGGCTCAGCGCGTCGCGCTGGCTCGGGCGTTGCTCGGGGCGCCGGACGCCGGGCTCGTGCTGCTCGACGAGCCCACCGCGCACCTCGACGAGCCGACCGCGCAGGTCGTGCGCGCGCGGCTGCGGGAGGCGCTCGCGGGACGGACCGTCGTGCACGTCACGCACCGCGCCGACGAGGCCGACGGCGCCGACCTGGTGCTCGAGGTCCGTGCTGGCCGGGTGGCCGCTCGGGTGCCGGTGCCGTGATCGATTCCCGAGGCTTTGCTTCACACAGCGTGCTTGCCTCGCCCTCGCGGCGGCGCGCGATAATGACGGAACTCATGGATCCGACGCTTGCCGCGCGGGCACTGTCCGCCGCCACCGAGATCACGAGCACCGCGCTGTCCGGCGATGACCCGGGAGCGGTGCTCGACACGGTCGTCGCCCGAGCGGCCGAGCTTGCCGACGCGGACCTGGGCCTGGCCATGGTCAGCGCCGAAGACGGCCGGGTGGTGGTCGAGGCCGCGCACTACACCACCGCCCACTACACCACCGCCCACGCAGGCGACGGTGTGCCAACCCAGCTCGCTGACGACGAGACCGAACCAACCGCAGGCGACAGCGCCGCGCCGGCCGCCGACGAACCGGACGCCGCCGCCCGTGAGTCCCTTCGTGGTCTCGCCCTTCCCGCTGACTCCGCGGCGGGACGCGTCGCGAGGGGTGGCGAACCCGTCGCCAGTGATGACTTCATCGTCGACCCGCGGACCGCGCCCTACGTTCCCGCCGAACTCCACGGCTATGGGCCCTTCGCCGCCGCTCCTTTCGGGTCCGGGGGGCGGGTTCTCGGTGCTCTCACCGTCTACCGGAAGCGGGGGCGGGAGCCCTTCTCCGCCGGGACCGTCGAGATGCTCGTCGCCTTCGCGGCGCAAGCCGGCGTTGTGCTCGCCCTGGCCGAGGGCGCCAACGCCCGCCACCGCGTCGCGCTCTACGAAGAGCGGGAACGCATTGCCCGGGAGCTCCACGACGTCATCGTCCAGCGGCTCTACGGCGCCGGGATGCAGCTCGACCGGGTTCGGCGCAACATGCGCAAGCGGTTCGCCCAAGCCGACGGTGCGCGCCTCTCCGACGCCATCGACCAGCTCGACCAGACCATCGAGGAAATCCGCGGCACCGTGCGCGCGCTGAGGTCACCGGAGCCTCGCCACGACACCGGCACGCCCACCGACCTCGCCGAGTCGGCGCGCGGCGAGGTCCGCATCGCCGGCGAGCTGCTCGGATACCCACCGACCCTGGAGTTGTCCGGCGAATTCGCCGACATCCCCGCAGAGCGCGCCGACCACATCCGGGCCGCACTGCGCGAAGCACTGTCCAATGTGGTCAGACACTCCGGCGCCAGCGAAACCCGCGTGACACTGACCAGGGACTCCGGTGGCGTCAAACTCCGCGTCCGGGACAACGGTTCCGGTGTTCCCCAAGGTGTCGCCACCCGTGGCCTGCGCCATCTCGCCGAACGCGCGGACGCCGCGGGCGGGAAGTTCTTCCTGAACTCCTCACCCAGTCTCGGCACGCTCGTCGCGTTCGACCTGCCGCTCGACTGACTCGGGCATCACCCTTCTCGGGTCATCCAAGCCTCCCTTCCTCGCCCTCGACCAAGCCCTCGACAACGATCTTACCGAAGGTTCGAACATATATTCGACTCACGTTCGAGTGAATCTGGTGCGAGGAAACCGCTGGTCGGCGTGGCGGACCGTGACGGTCGTTGAAAAGCTCGCCGCGAACGGCGGCTTGCGGCCGGGAAGCCTGCGGAGAGTTACTTTTCGCGGCGCGCGATCCAGGCGGCCGCCTGCGTCCGGCGCTGCATGCCCAGCTTCGCCAGCACGGACGTCACGTAGTTCTTGACCGTCTTCTCGGCGAGGAACAGCCGCTCGGCGATCTCGCGGTTCGACAGCCCCTGGCCGATCAGCTCCAGCACGTCGCGTTCGCGCTCGGTCAGCGTGGCCAGCTCGTCCGTCGGCGGGTGGCGCATCTTGTCCAGCACCCGCGCCGTGCTCACCGGGTCCAGCAGCGACCGCCCGGCCGCGACCTCGCGGACCGCGTTGACCACGTCCTGGCCGCGCACCTGCTTCAGCAGGTACCCGGCGGCGCCGGCCATGATCGCGCCGACCATCGCCTCCTCGTCGTCGAACGCCGTGAGCATCAGGCACGCCGGCGGGTTCGGCTTGGACCGCAGCTCCCGGCACAGCGTGATGCCGTCGCCGTCGCCGAGGCGGACGTCGACCACCGCGACCTCCGGCTCGACGTGCATCGCCACCGCCAGGGCCTCTTCGACGCTGCTCGCCTCGGCGACGACCTCGATGTCGGGCTCGTCGCCGAGGAGGTCGCGAAGCCCGCGGCGGACCAGTTCGTGGTCGTCGACGAGCAGTACCTGGATCGGCATCTCCCCAGGTTACGGGGTGCGTGCACGCCGTGGCGGCCACCCGTCGGCACCGTCACACCCGATTGCCCCGGCGAAATCGAGAAAGAATCACCGGCCACCGCGTTCTTCGTCAAACATTGGCATTTCCGGAAAATCGGAACAATCCGTAACAGCTCGGACGCGGCCGCGATAGTAACCAACGCAATCGCCCCATTCTCCTCGGAAAGGACTTCCGTTGTCCTTGTTTCGTCGTGCCCTGATCACGGCCGCCGCCGTCGCCGGGCTCGCCCTCGTCGGCCCCGTCCCCTTCGCCTCCGCGCAGCTCGCGGTCCCGCTCGCCGCCGACCGGGACTGCAAAGACTTCAAATACCAGGAAGACGCCCAGGCCGTTTACAACCAGGATCCCAGCGACCCCAACCGGCTCGACGAAGACAACGACGGCATCGCCTGCGAATCCCTGCCGCACCGGGCGCAGCAAAGCACCACCCCGACGTCGGAAAAGCCGACGACGAAGACGCACACCGCGCCGAAATCGACGACGACCAAGAAGCCCGCCACGACGGGCGGCCAGGTCAAGGTGAAGCCGGTCGGCGGCGTGGCCACCGGCGGCGGTGAGCCCGACGACGGCACCCCCGCGTTCCTCGTGCTCAGCGGCGCGGTGCTCGCCGCGGCGGCGTCCGGCGGCATGGTGCTTTACCTGCGCCGGCGCGCGAGTTGAGGCACCCACGCCTGTGGCCGGCGGTCACGGCGGTCGTCGCCGCGCTCGGGGTCGTCCTGGCCGTGGCCCTCGTTCTCGCGTTCTCACCCCGTGCGCAGGCGCCGGAGCAGGTCGCCCCGCCGAGCCCGGTCGCCGCGAGCACCTCGAGCGTCGCGACGGCGACCGGCCTGCCGGCCGCGAAACCGGCGTCCCTGAGCATCCCCGCGATCGGCGTCCGCGCCGACGCGATCAAGGACCTCGGGCTGACGCCGGAGGGCGAGCTCGAGGTCCCGGGCGACGCGAAGACGGTCGGCTGGTTCACCGGCGCGCCCTCGCCCGGCGAGGTCGGGCCGGCGGTGCTGGCCGCGCACGTCGACTACAAGCACGTGCCCGGCGCCTTCTCCCGGCTCAAGGACCTGCGGGCCGGCGAGCAGGCGAGGGTCGGCCGCACCGACGGCCGGACGGCGGTCTTCACCGTCTACCGCGTCGACCGCTACGCGAAGGCCGAGTTCCCGACGAACGAGGTGTACGGCGACACCGCCGAGCCCGAACTGCGGCTCATCACGTGCGGCGGCGCGTTCGACCACTCGAGCGGCAACTACCTCGACAACGTCGTGGTCTACGCGCGGCTCACCACCGTCGAGACCTAGGTCAGGTCGATCCGCGCGAGCTCGAGCCGGCGGTAGGCGCGCTCGCCGAGCGACCAGACGTCCAGCACGTCGCCGTCGAGCTCGGGGTACGCGATCACCAGCCGCGCGGGGCCGTCGTCCGCGCGGTACCGGACGTCCGCGGGGATGCCGGCTTCGAGCTGCCAGCAGAGCTGCTGCTGTTTCGGGGTGAGCCGCCCCGCGTAGCGGTCGCTCATCGCCCGCGCGAGCTGGCCGCGCAGCAGCGCCGGGCCGGTGGCCGGCACCGCCAGCAGCCGCTCGGCGTGGTCGAGCGGGCCGGGGCTCTCGTCCGGCTCGGCGTCGCGGACGACCGCCTTCGCCGGCGCCGCCGGTTCGCGGGACGGCAGCACGATGCTGCCGTCGGCGGCGTGCCGGGTCGGTGCGTAACCGGCTTCGCGCAACGCTTCGAGCGTGCCACTCGCGTCCACAGTGGACGTCAGCACGGTCGGCGCGACCGCGGTCAGGCCGAGCCGCGCGAGCTTGCGGTGCGCGGCCAGTTCGGCGAGCACGGCGGGCTCGCCGACGACGACGCTCGCGACGTCGACCACCCGGGCCTCGCCGTGCCGGCGCGCGACGTCGTTGACCAGGTACACCAGCGGCTGCGGCAGCTCGCCGGTGGCGATCGCGCGCAGTTCGCCGAGCAGTTCCGCGGCCGTCGAGCCCTGGTCGAACGCCCGCCGGACGGTCGCGGGGGAGAACCGCCAGCTCGTCGCGGTGCCCTGCGCCTCCCGGTCGGCGACGCGGTCCAGCGCCGCCGCGAGCCGGGCGTCGGGTGAGCCGGGCACGATCGCGGTCAGGTCGGTGCCGAACAACGCCGTCGTCCGCGCCCGCGCGACCAATCCGTCGGTGACCTCGACGAGCCCGGCCGGCCCGAGCAGGGCCCGCCCGGCCGCGGTGACGGCGCCGTGCGCGAGCACGCCGAGCAGCTCGGCGTCGGCCAGCGCTTCCCGGACGCACGCGGCGAAGTCCTCGGCCGGCAGGTTCGGCGCGTGCCATTCCGCGAGCTCGGTGAGCCCGCCGGTGATCGCGTCGCCGGGCGCCAGCCGCGCCAGGAGCCGCACGACCAGCCGCCGGAGGTGCGCCTCGACGTCGGTTTCGTGGTCGGGCGGCGGCGGTTCCCACCAGGTCGTCAGCAGCAGGCGGTAGAGCAACGCCGGCGCGGGCCGCGCGAGGTCGGGGTTCGGCACGAGCGTGGCCGGCCGCGCCTTCTGCCCGCGGCGCGGCACCGGCGGCTCGTCGGCGACCAGCAGCCCGGCCTGCGCGGCGAGGTCGATGGCCAGCCCGAGCTCCGCCGGCGTGCCCCCGGTGTCCTTGGCGATCTTCCTGACCAGCCGCGTGCCGATCGTGCCGTCCTTGAGCAGCGGGAGCGGCTCGGCGGCGGCCAGCTCGAGGACCGCCGACACGCGGTCGAGCAGCCGCAACGCGGCGGCCGACGAAGTGGCTTCGGCCGACTCGACGCCGATGTGCGTGGTCGTGCACTCGGGCTCGTCGGGGGTGAACGGCAGCTGGTGGCCGGGGCCGCGCAGGGCCAGCGCCACTTCGAGCGGCATGGCCGTGCTGCCGTAGTAGGTGGCGAAGACGAAACCGTGGTCGAACGCCCAGTCCCCGGTGGTGCCGAACGAGGGCACCCCGCTGACCTCGGGGACGCCGGCGGCCATGTCCAGCAACACTTTCCGGGCCGGCTCGGGCGCGCCGGCGAACAGTTCGCGGACGCGTTCGGCGTCCCGGTAGAACCGGTCGAGCTCCGCGCGCCCGGGCGGCAGGCCGAGGGCGCCCGACAGCTGCCCGAGGCGGGTCCTGCCCAGCTCGTCGAGCAGGTCCGCGACCGGGACCCCGAGCCCCTCGGACCGGAACACGGTGCGCTGCAGCAGATCCGGGAGCACGACCGTGTCGGAGTCGCGCCACACCAGCGCCCGGTCCACCAGACCATCCACAACGGACTCGACGGCGGCGGGCTCCGCGCCGAGCAGCCGCGCGGCGCGGTCGACGGGCACCGGCTCGCGGGTGATCGCGTGGCCCAGCTGGAAGGCCCGCAGGACCTGCAGGTGGGGTCGCGGCAGCGCGAGCAGGGCTTCGTTGACGGACGCGGCCGAGGCGAGCCGCGCCGCGACGACGTCGAGCCGCCGCGGCCACGGTTCGCGCAGCACGTCGGGCCGGTGGGCCAGAACGTTCGCCAGGCCATCCCGGTCGAGGGCGGCGAGCCTGCCGAGCAACTCGTCGGCGGTGGTCATCGGCCCAGGCTAGATCACCGTTCGCAGGCCACGCCGTCGCCGTCCCGGTCCAGCGCGGGCCGGTAGCCGGGTTCGCCGCGGTGCAGCGGCGCGGCGCCGGCGGCCTTCGCCGCGGTGCAGTTCTTGTAGTACGCGGCGGAGGTGTCGGGTTCCGGCGCTGCTTCGGTGGTCTCGACGACCGGCGGCGGCTTCGGGGCGGCCTTGGTGGCCGGCGCCGCGGGCGCCGGCGCGGGGGCCGGGGCGTCGATGGTCCCGTGGCACGGCGACCCCCACAGCCCGCTCGCGGCTTGCTTCGCCGTGTTTTCGGCGGCCTCGAGCCCGGACTGCGCCGCACTCGCCACGTATTTGAGATAGCCGCTTTGGAGCGCGAGCGCCGCGTAATCCTGACCGTCGGCGAGGGTCAGCGTGACACCCTGCGCCGTTTCCGCGCCGAGCGTCACGGCTTTGCCGGAAAGCGTGGCGAGCGCCCAGGTCTGCGATTCCGTCCAGTAACACCCGGTGTTGACGACCGGCGCGACGACGCCGAGCACACGCACTGTCCGGGTGGTGCCGTCACTGCCGTTCACGACGACAGTCGCGCCGTCCGTCACCGTCGCGACGGTGTAGGTCACGGCGACCGGCGTCGGCGTCGGGGACGCGGAGGTGCTGGTCGGCGGCGGTGTCGGCGAGGCCGGAGCCGCGACGGACACCGGCTCGGGCGTCGGTGACTTCCCGAAGACCGCCCCGAGCACGAACAGGACGCCGAAGGCGGCCAAAACGATCTTCAGCCAGTTCGGAAAGCGTTTCATCCCGGGATTCCTCGTTCCTCGACGGACGTGCCGACGGTGTACTCGGGAAAGCTCCCGCCCTTGTTACGCCCGGGGTCGTGATCGACCACCAGTCGTTATCCGGCGGAATGTTGCCGTCACGATCTCGTCACGAACCGCGGTTCGACGCGGAAAAGGTGTCACAACCGCGGCCGCGGGAACGACCAGCGGGCGTGATCGAATCCCTCCCGTTGCTCGGCGCCGGCGGCCATTCCACGGCGGGCGTCGACTTCACCGCGCTGGAGATCCGGACCACCGGCCTGCGGCCCGGCCACGTCGTCGAGCTCGCCGCGGTGCGAGTCCGCGCCGACGGTTTCGTCGTCGGCGAGCTCTCGACGCTGGTCGATCCCGGGCCCGGGATCCCGCCCGGGCCGGCGGTCGTGCACGGCATCACGCGCGAAGACCTCGACGGCGCGCCGGCGTTCGGCGCCGCCTTGGGCTCGCTGCTGAACCTCTGCCGCGGCAGTGTCGTCGTGACGCACGATCTCCCGCTCGTCGATGCCTTCCTGCGCCACGAGGTGACGCGGATCGGCGCGCGGGTGCCCGTGCTGCCGGGCGTCGGCACCCTCGCCGCCGCGCGGGCCGCCCTGCCGCTGCCCAACTACCGGCTCGCCACCGTCGCGCACGCGTTCGGGATCGCGGCCCGGCCCGGGCCGTCCGCCCTGTCCGGGGCGCGGACCGTCGCGCAGCTGGCCGTCGGCCTGTTGGGCCGGCACGGGTTCACCTTCGCCGTGCCGCCCGTTCCGCCGGCCCTGCCGCAGTTCGCCGTGGGGCCGGTGCGGCCGCGGCCCGAGGAGCCACTGGACGAGCCCGGCTGGATGGCCGAAGCGCTCGAGCGGGTCGTGGCCGGCCAGGGCGGGGACGCGTACCTGGACCTTCTCGCCGGTGTCGTCGCCGACCAGCACCTGACGGCGGACGAAGTGGCCGAGCTGGCCGCGCTCGCCGCCGAGGCCGGCTGGCCGGCCGACCGCGTGCGCGCCACGCACGAGCGGTTCGTCGTGGCCGTGCGGGAGATCGCCGAACGGGACGGCGTCGTGACCGCGGCCGAGGCCCGCGAGCTGCGTCAGGTGGCCACCGCGCTCGGCGTCGGGGAAGCCGGTGACCTGCGGCCCAGCACGGCCGGGAAGCCGACGCGGGTCCTGGTGCTCGGCACCACCGTCGCGGCGGACCGGCTGCGGGCGCGGGTGCTCGCCGAGGGCGTCAAGCCGGCCAAGAAACTGACCGCGAGCGTCACGCACCTCGTGGTCGACGCGACGGTGCCGGTGAACGAGCCCCGGCTGACCCGCGCCGCCGAGCTGGGCGCCGTCGTGCTCGACGTTCGCGCCGCGCCGGTCGAGCTCGGGTTCGAGCCGCCGCCGGCGCCGCGGCCAGTCGTCGTCGCGCCGGACCGGACCGCGGCCGTCGTGGGTGGGCGGCTCCTGATGGGTGTCGGGCTGCTGCTGATGTTCATCGTCGTCGTCGCCATGTTCGCCGGGTCGACGCTGGGCGCGGGGATCTTCCTGGCCGTGCTCGGGGTCGGCGCGCTGCTCGGGGGCTGGTGGATCGCCGAACCCGCGCCGCCGCGCCCCGGACTTCGGTAGCGTCGGCCGGGTGCCACGACTGATTCACCTGAACGGGCCGTCCGGGATCGGGAAGTCCACCATCGCCCGGTCCTACGCCGAGCGGCACCCCGGGGTGCTCAACCTCGACACCGATCACGTCGTGCGGCTCATCGGCGGCTGGCGCGACACCTTCTTCGAGACCTTCAAGGCCGCGCAGCTGCTCACCCGCGCCATGGCCGAAACGCACCTGCGGACCGGGCACGACGTCGTCATGCCGCAGCTCGCGACCCGGGTGGCCGACATCGCTCCCTTCGAGGCCGCCGCGGCCGAATGCGGCGTCGAGTACCGGGAAATCCTGCTCACCGCCGCCAAGCCGGCCGCGCTCGAGCGGTTCGCCGGCCGGGTCGCCGACGGCGACGCCGAGACCAAGGGGATCGACGACGTCGTGCAGGAGCGGGGTGGCACCGCGATCGTCGGCCGGATCCACGACCAGCTCGCCGCCTACCTGCCGCTGCGGCCGCACTGCGTCGTGGTGCCCACCGACGGGCGGGTGCCCGAGCAGACCTACGAAGACGTCGTCGCCGCGCTCGCCCCCGTGCGGCGCGGCTGAGCCGGTCCGGTTCACTGGTCCGCATGGCGGCACTCCCCGAATTCGCGCTGCGGCAGATCGAACGCTGGTGCGCCCAGCGCGTGCCCGCGCGCCTGCGGGACCAGGTCCGGGTCGAGTGCCGCACGCGCGGCCGGTCGGTCACCATCGTCGAGCGCCGGTCGCCGGAAGCCGGGACCGAGTGGACCGAGCAGAAGATCGCGCAGCTGCGGCTCGACGAGTTCGGTATCTGGTCGGTGCGCCGGCCCGATCGCAACGGGCGGTGGCTGACCTACCCGGACGCGCCGGTCGCCAGCTCGCCACCCGCGCTGCTGGCCGAGATCGACCGCAACCCGGACGGCATCTTCTGGGGCTAGGCCGGGGGCGGGAACCGCAGCTCGTTGCGGTCGATCTTCGCGTGCGCCGCGGCCGCCAGGTCGACGCCGAGGCGGTCCGCCAGCTGCAGCAGGTAGAGCGTGACGTCGGCGATCTCGTCCAGGACGTTCGCCTCGAGCGCCGGGTCCTCGCGCCAGGCGTCCGACTCCTCCGGCGTCAGCCACTGGAACAGCGACGTCAGCTCGCCGGCTTCGCCGGACAATGCCATCACGAGGTTCTTCGGGGTGTGGTACGGCTCCCAGGAGCGGGCCGCCGCGAAGTCCCGCAGCCGCTGGGTCACGTCGTCGAAGGTCACGACGTCGATTGTCCTCGACGGTCACGGTGCGCTAACGGCCGTATGGCGGACTGCCGTTGACCGGTGAATCTCTCACTCAATAGGTTGACCACCGTCGGGATGCTTGCGGGGCTTGAGGCTGGGAAAGGAACGTCTTGAAGTACCTGCGATCCGTCCGCGGCCGCATGCTGTGCATCGCGTTCGTCCCGGGTGGCGCGCTCGTCGTCGTGGCCGTCGTGATCGCCGTTTTCCTGATCCACCAAGCGAACCGCGCGCGTGACGGCGCCGTCGAGACGGCGGCCGCCGCGGACCGCACGGCCCGGGCCGTGGTCGCCCTGCAGGCCCAGCGCGGCGAGGCGATGGCGGTGCCCGACCACCGCACCGAGGCGTACGCGAATTTCACCCAGCGGATCGACACCGCGATCGCCGCGCTGCGCGACGTCGCCCGCCACGCGCCGGACGCCGAATCCGGCTACCAGCAGACCACGGCCGTCGAGCTGCTTTCCGTCGCCGAAGGCATGAACCGCGCCGATTCCCTCGCCCTGGCGGGCCTCGACACCGTGACGCGCAAGCCGTTCGCCGCCGCGGTGGCGACCTACCGGGCCGAACTGGACCGGCTCGCCCCGCAGCTCACCGAGAGTGGGCGGCTGGCGTACGAGTCGCTCACCCGTGGCGCCGACTGGAGCAGGCTGACCGCCGCCGAGGACGCACTCGCCGCCGCCGAACCGTTGCCCGTCCCCGAGTCCGTGTGGCGCAGTGCCGCTTACGCCGTCTCACAGCAGCTCGGCCTGCTGTACTCGCAGCAGAGCCAGTACGCCGTGCAGTTGACCCTCGACGACGGCCGCCGCACCCTCGCCGGCGCGCTCGCCGCGAGCACGGCGTTGCTGCTGTGCGCCGCGCTCCTGCTCGTCGTCGTGCGCCGGCTGGTGGCGCGGGTGCCGGTGCCGGTCGTCCCGATCATGGTGCCGACGGTCCGCGCGACCATCCCGCGACCCCGGCACGCACGGTCACGACGGCCGCGCGTGCCCGAGCCGTGGCCGCTGAAAGCCGTGCTCGACGACCTGCGCCGCCCGTGAGCGCGTCACCGAGAGTCACGGATTACGCCGAAAAGAGCACGCTGTTGGCCCACACGCCAGCTTGCCGGGGTCGGGCAGACTAGTGCCCGTGAGTCCCCACTCGGATCTTCGTCCCTACCTGCGCACTTTGGGCGCGGAGACGCTGGCGGACCTGCTGCACGCCCAGGCGGAGCGCGACCCCGAGCTGCGGCACACGCTCGAACTGCGCGCCGCCACCCAATCCGGTGACGTCAGCGAGGCGCACCGGCTGCTCGACACCGCGGTGACCGACGGGAACGGCGAGTACACCGCGAAGATCGGCGCGGTCCTCGACACGCTGCAGCGGATGCTCGACGCCGGCAGCCGCGCCGACCTGGCGCCGCTGGCCCGCCGCACGGTCGACGACGTCAGCGAGGTGCTCGAGCAGTCCGGAGACCACACCGGCGACCTCGGCGAACGGCTGGACCGGGCCGTCGAGCTCTACGCCCGCGCGTGCGCCGCCCGGCCACCGGACCCGGAGAAGCTGGCCGACTGGATCCTCGAAGTCGAGTTCGACGGGCCCGGCCGCCCGGCGATCGACCTGGCCGACTTCGCGACGGCGCTGGGTGAGCCCGGCCTGCGCCGCATCAAGTCCACTGTGGACGACGTGCTCGCGGCGAGCGGCCCCGGCCACCGCCGGGAGGTGGCCGAGGGCCTGCGCGAACAGCTGGCCGAGGTGCTCGGCGACGTCGACGAGCTGGTCGCGATCCTGTCCGCCAAACCGCCGCGGCGCGAGATAAGCCTCAAGATCGTCCGGGTGCTGCGGGCCGCCGGGCGGCACAGCGAGGCCATCGCGCACGCCGCCCGCGCGCTCACCCAGGACAAGAACCCGAAGCCGCCACCGCCACCGCAGCAGTCACCGCCCGACGACGAAACTTCCCGGCGCCGCCAGGCGTTCGACGCCGAGCCGGGCCGCGAGACGTACACCGCGCTGCGCGAAGCCGCGACGGCCGACGGGAAATGGCCCGCGCAGCGCCGGGCCGCGCTGGTCCGCCTGCGCGAACGCGCCGCGGAGGGCGGAGCCGACGAGCTGGCCCGCGTCCTGCTCGACGACGGCCGTCCCGACGAGGCCTGGCGCGCCTGCGTGCGCTTCGGGGCCTCGCCGGAGCTGAAGCGGGAGCTGGCCGAGCAGCGGGCCGCGGAGCACCCGGCCGAGACGATCCCGGTGTTCCGCGAGCACGTCGAGGAGCTCATCGAGCACAAGGACCCGGCGGCCTACCAGGAGGCCGCGCGGCGGCTGAAGCTGTTGCGCACCTTGCACAAGCGCGCCGAAACGCCGGACGAATTCACCGCTTACCTCGCTTCGCTGGTGGAAACCCACCGGCGGAAAACCCGTCTGATCACGGAAATCCGCACCGCGCGGATCGCTTTGCCGAAGGCCGTAACCAACTCCCGAACACCTCGTTGACCGGATTGAACCGGTGATTCACGTGCACCGGGACATCGAAGGCCCGCCAAGGCGATGACGCCTCTGGCCAGCGATGTCGCGGTGGCCCTGTTCCGCCGTCCGGCTCGGCGCCTCCCCGTCGAGCACCCGGCGGGACCCGCGCCAGGGCCACCGCGACCAGCTCTGTGACATCCGGGGCTTCGCCCCGGGCCGGGGGCTCCGCCACCCGGAACCCCCGAGAGCCCGCGTGAAACGATGTCTCCATGAGCCCGGTCAGTCGCGCCCGCAAGAAACCCCAGCAGCCCGTCACCCACAGCGTGACCGGCCTGTTCAAGGACATCCTGAACGACTTCTCCGCGCTGGGCGCGGACCCCGCTCCGGTCGACGTCGAGCTGCTCGCCTCCGAGGTGCTCGGCCAGTTCCACGACGTGCCGCTCGAGGACGGTGAGGAGTCCGTCGCCTGCGAGCTCATCGCTTTCGCGCAGCGCAAGATCACGCCGGGCGCGGCGGCGCTGCTGGCCGCGCTGAAGGTCGTCGCGGAGCAGGACGTCGAGCGCAAGGCCGCCGACGACGGCCTGCAGGTCGTCCTCGGCCGCGGCATCCCCGCGCCGGACTGGGCCGGCGCGCTGGGCCGGGTCACCGCCGGCGAGTGCTGGCGCACCGGGGACGTCTACGGCGACGAGTCGTCCCTGCTCTGCGTCTTCGCCCACGACGACCAGGTCCACGGCCTGCTCGCCCTGCTCGACTTCACCGAGGGCGGCCGGGTGCGCGACCTCGTCGTGATCGAGCAGCCCGCCGACGTCCTCGCCGAGATGCGCGAGCAGGCCGAGGCCGACCCCGAGCTGGTCGTACTGGAGGCGGTCGACCCCGCCGAGGCGCACCGCCTGATCGCGGACGGCCTCGCGGCGACCGACCACCTCGACGAGGCCGACGTCAGCGAGGACTACGCGCGCTTCCACGCCGTCGCGCTCCTGTGGAGCCGCGCGCTGCCCGAGCCCGCGCTCGTGCCCGAGGTGGCCGCGTGGACCGAAGACGAACGCGCCGCCGTCGTCGAGCAGTTCGTCGCGGCGAGCGGCGAAGAAGCCGACGCCGCCCGCGCCATCGGCAGCCTGCTCCTGGAGCACGGCCTGCGGACCGACCCGGCGAACCCGCTGCGCGTCGGGCCGGAGAAGATCGCGCGCTTCCTCGAAGGGCTGCTGGGCGAGGAGTTCGAGCTCGACGCCGACCACGAGGACGCCGTCGAGCCCGTGGTCCTGGCCTGGGTGCAGTGGTCGGCCGAGCGGGCCGGGCTGACCGAGACCGCGGTCGCGGCCCTCGACGAGGCCGTCGCCGACTACCTGAGCGAGTACAACGACGACGGGGACGACTCGCCGCTGGAGCGCTACTTCGGCGACATCGGCGAGCTGGCCCCCAGCGAGCTGGCCGACGCGTTCGAACGCCGGATGTTCGCGGTGCCGTCGCTGACGGCGGAGATCGACGAGGAAGAGGTCGACCTCGACCCGACCGACCCGGACCAGCGCCGCGCGCTCGTCATCAGCGCGGCCGACGAAGACGAGGAAGAGCAGCGGCTGATCCTGCGCGCGACCGTCGTCGACCAGCTGTGGGACGACGAGCCGGTCGAAGCCTGGCAGGCCGCGCAGCGGCTGCAGGAGGGCGAGCTCGAGCGCGACGAGATCTTCGACCAGCTCATCGACGCGCTGGAAGGCACCCTGCTGGACTCGGAAACGCTCGAATACGACGCCGACGCCTACGTCGAGGCGCTCACCGAACTCTGACGGCTACGGGAGGGGGCCCGCCGGCTCGGCGGGCTTTCCCTTGCGCCGGCGCTCCTGCAGCCGGTCGTCGAAGTCGACGACGAACGTTCCGGCGGCCATCGCGATCAGCAGGACCAGACCGAGCACCGCACCGACCCACGTAAGCACCATCGCGAACATCGTGGGCCTCCTCCCCAGCTCAGAGCCGTTTTCCTGACTCCTTCAGGGTCGCTTCCGCGTGGCGGTACCGGTATCGGCCAACCGGTTACGGCACCTCGGCCGATCGGCCGGGTTCTGGCGCGGAGAGTCGCGAAGAGGCAACGAACCGTGCCCGGTCGTTCGCCCAGCGTTCACCTGAGACGCATGTGGGTGATGGGTGGCGTAACCGGTCTCAGAGCTTGCGCAGCCGCACGCGGTTGATCGTGTGGTCGGCGTCCTTGCGCAGCACCAGCGTCGCCCGCGGCCGGGTCGGCTTGATGTTCTCCATCAGGTTCGGCTCGTTGATCGAACGCCACAGGTGCCGCGCCTCGGCGCGGGCCTCGTCGTCCGGCAGGCCGGCGAAGTGGTGGAAGTGCGACGCCGGGTCCGCGAACGCCGTGTGCCGCAGCTCCAGGAACCGCTCGATGTACCAGCGCTGGATGTCGTCGGTGTGCGCGTCGACGTAGATCGAGAAGTCGAAGAGGTCGGACACCATCAGCCGCGGCCCCGGCTGGAGCACGTTCAGGCCCTCGAGGATGAGGATGTCCGGCTGCTGCACCACCTGCTCCTGGCCGGGCAGGATGTCGTAGGCCAGGTGCGAGTACACCGGCGCGGCGACGCGCTCGGCGCCCGACTTGACCTCGGTGACGAACCGCAGCAGCGCGCGGCGGTCGTAGCTCTCCGGGAAACCCTTGCGGTGCATGATCCCGCGCCGCATCAGCTCGGCGCGCGGGTACAGGAAGCCGTCGGTGGTGACCAGGTCGACGCGGGGGTGGTCCGGCCAGCGGGCGAGCAGGGTGCGCAGGATGCGGGCGGTGGTCGACTTGCCGACCGCCACGCTCCCGGCGATGCCGATCACGTACGGGACCTTCGTGTTCCGGCAGTCCTCGCCGAGGAACGTCGTGGTGGCTTCGTAGAGCCGCTGGCGCGCGGCGACCTGCAGGTTGATCAGGCGGGACAGCGGCAGGTAGACGTCGGCGACCTCGGCCAGATCGACCTGCTCGCCGAGACCCCGCAGGCGAAGCAGCTCCGCGCCCGTCAGCGGCAGTGGCGTGGAACTGCGCAGTTCTTTCCATTGTTCCCGGTGCAGCTCGACATACGGGCTGAGTTCGCGGACCCGGGTCATCGCACACTCCTCCGGCCGTCGCCTGCGCTGGCGGACGTTTCTCCTGCGCGATCAACGGTAGGGCTTACTCGCGGTGAACGCCCTGTGATCTAGTCCACCCCCTGTTTTCGGTGATCACCGAGGGTGACGGTGCCCGAAGACCTCGTCCCACGCCGCCGCGACCTGCCGGGCACACGTCGCCGGGTCCACGCCGCCGACGCCGGTGCCGAGCCCCGGCATCGCGATCGTGTCGACGGACTCCCGCACCGGCCCGTGGTCGAGCCGGCCGTCGCGCCACACCAGGAACACCGCCCGCGCCGCGAGGTAGGGGTGGACGGTGTCGGCCGGCAGCCGCTCGGCGGGCTCCCGCATGGTCGGCGCGCTGATCAGCCACGCCGGCTCGGCTTCGCCGGTCGGGACGACGACGGCCTCGCCGATGGGCAGCTCGCCGCCGTGAAACGCCAGGACCGCGCTGCGGACGTGCTGCTCCACACCCGGGAACGCGCGGGCGTAGACGGCGTCGATGCCGCCGCGCATCCAGCCGTAGGAGTTGGCCGGGCTGACCACCGCCTGGGCGACGACGTCGAGCACCGACCCGCGGTGCACCCGGACCCGGCCGGCCAGCTTCTGCGCGGCGGACGTCCAAGCGGTGGCTAGTGGTTCATCGACGGCGCACAGCACCAGCTCCGGTGTGCGAGGGGAGACCGGCGGGTGCGTGCCCTCACGGCCGGTGTGCGTGCCCGAGTCGGCGGTCACATCCCTAGCATCGCAAAAAATGCCACCCGGCGTAACCGGTTCCCGTACCGGCTGTCCGAGTGAAAGTCGCCACGGTCCGCCCCCGTAGCCTGGGGCCTGTGTCACGGATCGCATACTTCGGCCCCCAAGGGACCTTCACCGAACAGGCCGCGCGGGTCCTCGCCGCCGGCGACGAGCTGATTCCGGTCGAGACCGTCCGGTCGGCCATGGCGGCCGTCCGGAAGGGCGAAGCGGACGCCGCGTGCGTCCCCATCGAGAACTCCGTCGAGGGCGTGGTGCCCGCCACGCTCGACGGGCTCAGCGAGTCGACCCCGCTGGTCGCCGTGGCCGAAGCCATCCTGCCGATCCACTTCAGCGTGCTGAAGCGCCGCGGTGACGCTCCGATCCGCACCGTCGCCAGCCACCCGCACGCGCTCGCGCAGGTCCGCGAGTGGCTCGAGGTCAACCTGCCGGACGCGCACCCGGTGGCGTCGTCCTCGACGTCGGCCGCCGCGGTCGGCGTGCTGGACGGCGAGTTCGACGCCGCGGTCTGCGCCCCGGTCGCCGTCGAGCACTACGACCTCGAGGTGCTGGCCACCGAGGTCGCCGACGTCACCGACGCGGCCACACGGTTCCTGCTGGTCCGCGCGCCCGGCGCGCTGCCCGAGCCGACAGGCGCCGACCGGACGTCGGTGGTCGCCGCGGCCGTCAACCGCACCGGCACGCTCGCCGAGCTGCTCACCGCGCTCGCCGACCGCGGCATCAACCTGACCCGGCTCGACGCCCGGCCGACGCGGAACAACTTCGGCGAGTACCGCTTCTTCATCGACTTCGAGGGGCACGTGGCCGAGCCGCGGATCCTCGACGCGCTGACGGCGTTGCGCCGGCACTGCCGCAACCTGCGGTTCCTCGGCTCGCACCCGCGTGCCGACGGCACCCGCAGCACGATCGAGCCCGGCTTCGGCAACGACGACTTCGCCGACGCCGCCGGGTGGGCGGCCGCCGTCCGCAAGGGGGAGCTGGCGTGAGGCTCCTGCTCATCCGCCACGGCCAGACCGACGGGAACGTCCGCGGCGCGCTCGACACCGCGCTGCCCGGGCCGCCGCTCACCGAGCTGGGCCGCAGCCAGGCCGGCGAGCTGGCGACGCGGCTGGCGGGGGAGCCGATCGTCGCGGTCTACGCGTCCCAGGCGACCCGCGCCCAGCAGACCGCCGCGCCGCTGGCCGAGCACTTCGGCCTCGATGTCCAGGTCGTCGACGGCGTCCAGGAGGTCGGCGCGGGTGACCTGGAAGGGGCCACCGACCGCGACTCGATCCGCGTCTACATGGAGACGGTCCGGCAGTGGACCCTCGGCGAGCTGGCCCCGGCCATGCCCGGCGGCGAAAGCGGCATCGGCGTGCGGACCCGCATGCTCGACGCGGTCGGCCGGCTGCGCGCCAAGCACGAGCAGGCCGACCCGGACGGCGTGGTCGCCCTGGTCAGCCACGGCGGCGCGATCCGGCTGACCGGTGAGTGGCTGGCCGCGAACGTCCACGCGGACGTCGCGAACGCGGCGCTGATCCCGAACACCGGCCTGGTGGAGCTCGACGCACGCCCGGACGGGCAGTGGCACTGCCTGACTTGGGTCGACACCCCGCTCTGAGCAACCCGAAAGTGGGCTGCCGTCACGTTTGAGACACGTTTGGTGGGGAATTAACACCGGGACCCAACCTGCCGGAGATCCGCACGTCCACCCAGTAGCACCACACCAGGGAGGCGATTGAAATGGCTCGGAAGAAGCTTTCACGGTTGTTCCCGGTCGTCGCGGCTTCGGCTGGCGTACTGGCGCTTTCCGCCTGCGGGGGCGGCGGAACCACGAACGCGGCGAGCAGCTCGACCCCGTCGACGTCGGAGTCGCCGACCGCCACCACCGCGACCACGTCCGCCCCCAGCGCGACCAGCTCGGCGCCGACGTCGGCACCGGTCGCCGCGCCGCCCGCCGACAACGGGCTCTGCAAGGCCGGGGACGTCCAGCTGTCCCTCGGCCAGGGCGACGCCGGCGCCGGCTCGGTCTACCGGCCGCTGCTCATCAAGAACACCAGCGCGAAGCCGTGCGAGATCCAGGGCTTCCCCGGGGTCTCCTACGTGGCGGGCAACGACGGGCACCAGGTCGGCAAGGACGCGTTCCGCGAAGGCACCAAGGGCAACGCGGTCAAGCTGAACCCGGGCCAGTCCGCGGCCGCCGACATCCAGTTCGTCAACGTGCGGAACTTCGACTCGGGCACCTGCCAGCCGACCGCGGTGAAGGGCCTGCGCATCTACCTGCCGCAGGAGACCGCGTCGAACTTCGTGCCCACCGACGGCACGGCCTGCGCGAGCACGAAGATCCCCGGCAACCAGCTGGCCGTGAAGACGGTCCACCCTGCCTAGATGCGGGCGCAGATTTCTTGCGCCTGAACCAGGTGCCGCTGGCCGGAGATGTCGTTGAAGTGCAGGCTCAGCACCATCCGCGTGACACCGTCGATGTGGTCGGCCAGCGGCTGGTAGTTGGCGTTCACCTGGGCGGCCGCCGCGGACAGCTCGCGTGCGGCCGTCATCCGGTGCAGCCGCTCCGGGGTCAGGCCGGGCGTCAGCGACGGCTGCGCGTCCCGGCTCGTGTCGGGCAGCTCGCCGACCCGGTCGAGGGCCTGGCACGCCGCGAGGGCGTCGTCGAGCGCTCCGGCGTGCACGCCGGAAAGGCCCCACAGCAGACCGAGCACGCTGCCGCCGAGCACGAACCCGGCGACGGCGCACAACACCAGCATCCGGCGTGACTGCGGCGGGGCCTTGACCTCTTCGGACTCCTCCGAAGCCGCGGGCTCGTCGTAGTCGGGGCCGGCTTCTTCGCCGGTTTCCGCGGTGCGCATGGCCGCCTCCCGTCACCTGAGTGATGACGTATTTCAGCTCACAATCCCCGATCGTGGTGCGTCAGCGCCGCGGCTGAGTCCGATTTGTCATCGAGGGAGACCCGGCGCAAGGCCGCGAAGGCGAACCCGGCGATCACCAGCATGGCCAGCCCGGACACCGCGAACGTCCGCGCGGCGGTGCCGAGCGCCTCGGTCAGCACGCCGCCGAGCAGGGCGCCGACCGGGATCGCGCCCCAGACGACCGTCCGCCACACCCCGAGCACCCGCCCGAGCAGCTCGCCGGGCACCAGCGTGTGCCGCGCGGTCGCGAGCACGACGTTCACCGCGACCACCGCGGCCGCGAACAGGCCGAACAGCGCCGCGCCCGCGACCGGCGAGCGCACCAGCCCCATCCCGCCGAACCCGGCGCCGCAGCAGAGGATGCCGCCGACCACGACCGCGCGACGGCCGCCCGCGCGCACCAGCCGCGGCGCGATGCCCGCCCCGAGCAGCCCGCCGATCCCGCCGACGAACGCGAAGAGCCCGAAGGTCGCGTCGGACAGGTGGAGGTCCTCCAGCGCGTACAGCACCAGCTGCGCCTGCGCGAGCTCGCTGACCAGGCTGAGCAGCCCGGCGACGGCGACCAGCCGCAGCAGCAGCGGGTGCCGGCGCAGCCAGCGCAGGCCGTCGGCCAGCTCGGTGCGCAGCTTCGCCGGCTGGTGCGTCTCGCCCTGCGCGCGGTAGGTGCCGGCCAGCCCGAGCAGCACCGCGGCCGCGATCGCGAAGCCGGCGGAGTTGAGCACGAACGGGAAGGCCGCGAAGAGCGCGAAGGTCAGGCTGCCGACCGGGCCGCCGAGGAACGTCTGGCCGACGATCTCGCACGCCTGCAGCTTGCTGTTGGCCGCGTCGAGCGAACCGTCGCCGACGACCGCCGGGATCAGGGCGTTGGCCGCGCTGTCGGCGACCGTCTCGGCCGTCCCGATGACCAGCGCGGTCAGGTAGACCAGCCAGATCGTCATCCCGCCGGTCGCCACGAGCACGGCCAGCACGCCGACGGCGACGGCGCGCGCGGCGTTCGCGACGACCATCGCCCGCCGCCGGTCGATCCGGTCGACCAGCGCGCCGGCCACCGCCGCGAACAGCAGCCAGGGCAGGAACTGGGTGGCCGACAACCCGGCGATGAGCACGGGGTCCCGGGTCAGCGTCGTGGCCAGCAGCGGCAACGCGACCTTGCCGATGCCGTCGCCCAGGTGCGACGCCGCGCTCGAGGTCAGCAGCCACGTGAGTCTTCGCGCGTTGTCCATCGGGGCCCCCGGCACACATCGCAGTCACCCAATGACGTCGAGTAACAGGATAAGGGCACGGTCACCCGATGGTGGTCACGGTGTCACTACTAGTTGCCGGTCAGCCCCAGCCGAGCTCGTGCAGCCGGGCGTCGTCGATGCCGAAGTGGTGACCCAGCTCGTGCACGACGGTGATCAGCACCTCTTCGACGACCTCGTCCTCGTCTTCGCACATCGAGAGGATCGGCTGCCGGTAGATCGAGATGCGGTCCGGCAGCACCCCGCCGTACGACGTCGTGCGCTCGGTCAGTGCGATGCCGTGGTAGAGCCCGAGGATGTCCGGCGCCTCGTCGTTGAACTCCTCGACGAGCACGACGACGTTGTCCATCGCCTTCGCGAACTCCGCCGGCACCTCGTCGAGCGCTTCCGAGACGAGCTCCTCGAAGCGCTCCCGGCTCATCTCGACGGGCATCAGCCGTTGGTCTTCGACGACGGCGGGGCCGAGCTCGACGTCGCCGGGCCGCCGCCACCGTCCGACGGCGGGCCGCCGTCCTGGGGCTGGCCGCCATCGCCGGCGGGCGCGGCCTTGACGCTGCCGGTGACCGCCTGCAGGCCGCTGTTGTCCGGCAGCTTCGCCGCGACCTTGCAGTTGACCTTCGTCGACCCGGCGTCCCAGCTCTCCTGCTCCCGCAGGTCCCAGGTCAGGATCAGGTGCTTCGCGTCGAGGTCGGCGCCGCCCGTGTAGTCCGCGGCCTGCTTGGTGCACTCGGTGTCGAGCCAGGCCTTCTGGTCGTCCTGTGAGGGGTAGGCGTCCTTGAACTTCGACTTGAGGTCGAGGGTCGCGATGATCTCGTAGGAGTGCGGCTTGGTGCACTCGATCGGATCGCCGACGCCCTTGCCCAGCAGCGCGAGGCAGGTGCCCGGCTCGAAGACGGGCGACTGGTCCTGCTCCTTCGCCGGCCCGGTGGTCGGCAGCAGCGTGCCGCCGGGGCCCGCCCACTGCAGGCCGCAGCGCAGCTGGCGGTCGCCGTCGTCCCACTGGGACGGCGTCGGGCGCAGGAGGTTGGTCGTCAGCTTTCCGTAAGGATCGAGGCTGTGGCCGAGGTACGGCTTCACGTCCGAGGTGCACTTCTGCTGCGCGATCTGCTGCCACTGCTCCAGCGACGGCGCCGGCGCGCCCTCCGGGAACTGGGCGCCGATGTCCACGAGCGCGGTCACCTCGAACTTGTGCGGCTGCGTGCAGGGCACCTTGTTCGCGTCGCTCGCGTCGGCGTTGTTCCAGGTCAGGCAGCTGCCCGGGGGTGAGTGGAACGCCTCCTCCGCCTCGGGGGAGAGCTTTCCCGCCCCGCCGCCGGCCCCGCCGGCGAAGCCGCCGCTGCCGGTGAACAGGACGCTGAGGGCGAGCGCGATGAGCGCACCCGCGAAGATCCCGCCCATCACGACGCGGGTGCGCAGCGTCTGCGTGGCGGTGGGGAACCGATCGGCGCTGGGAGACATCGCAGTCCATGATGCCCGCGCCGCGCGCGACGTGCGCGACCTAGGGTGGTTAGGGTGGGTCACGGTTTCGTGGTGGCCGGGATTACGGAGCGCACATGACGCAGGACAGCAACACTGGGGACCAGCCGCCCCCCGAGCCGCCGAAGCGCGGTTCGATGAGATTCCAGGACTCGAATACGCAGCCTCGCCAGCCTTCGGTCGCCGAGCAGCGCGCCCGTCAGCAGGCCCTCGCGCAGGAGGAACGGGACGCCGAGCTGGCCCGCCAGGCCGACGCCAAGGCGGCCACGCGGCGCAAGATCCTCATCGGCAGCGGCGTGACCGTCGGCCTCGTCGGCCTGGTCGCGACGTTCTACTCGGTCGCCAAGCCGGCCGGTGAGGTCACCGCCGTCTGCACCGACAAGGACGGCATCGTCCAGAACGACGACAACTGCGACGAGCACTACGTCACGACCCACGGGGGCTACTCCAGCGGTGGCTTCCTGTTCCTGCCGATCAACACCGGCGGCTACCAGAGCTACCGGTACAACTACGGCGGCACCGGCACCATCGGCCAGCGCGTGACCGGCGGCTCGTACGACGCGCCGTCGTCGCGGACCAGCGTGAACACCAAGTCGGGCAAGTCCGTCCAGCGCGGCGGCTTCGGCATCAGCGGGAAGAGCGGCAGCACCGGGAGCACCGGCGGCACCGGCAAGAGCGGGGGATCCTAGGTGTACCGGGACCGGCGTGAGCCGCGGCGAGACTGGCAGCGGATCGTCGAGGAGCAGGGACTCGTCTACGGCACGCCGGCCCGCGACAACAGCGGTCGCATGCGGCCGTACTGGGACGAGTCGGTCCACTACGTCTTCGACATGGACGAGGTCCTCTCGCTCGAAGCCGACGTCGAACTGCTGCACTCGATGTGCCTGGAAGCGGTCGACAACGTCGTGACGACCGAGGGCTACCAGCGCTTCGGCATCCCCGAGTGGGTCTGGCCGCACATCGCCGAGTCGTGGAAGCGGCAGGACCCGCACGTCTATGGCCGGTTCGACCTGCGCTACGACGGCAAGTCGCCGGCGAAGCTGCTGGAGTACAACGCGGACACGCCGACCACGCTGCTGGAGGCGTCGCTGCTGCAGTGGCACTGGAAGACCGACGTCTTCCCGGACGACGACCAGTGGAACTCGATCCACGAGAAGCTCGTCGAGCGCTGGTCGTTCCTGCAGGACAAGCTGCCGTCGAACGAGCTGCACTTCACCTGGTCGGCGGCGGATCCGAGCGGCGAGGACAACGTCACCACCGCGTACCTCCAGGAGACCGCGGCCGAGGCCGGGCTCGACACGGTGGGCCTGGCGATCGAGGAGATCGGCTGGGACCCGCTGCTCAAGCGGTTCGTCGACCTCGAAGAGGCGCAGATGGCGACCGTGCTGAAGCTGTACCCGTGGGAGTGGGTGGTCGACGAGGAGTTCGGCCGCAACGCCGTCGAGTCGCTGCCGCGGACGCTGTGGATCGAGCCCCTCTGGAAGATGATCCTCTCCAACAAGACGCTGCTGGCGATCCTGTGGGAGAACTACCCGGGCCACCCGAACCTGCTGCCCGCCTTCGCCGACGACCCGGGCCTGCTCACCGAGTACGTCCGGAAGCCGAAGCTGGGCCGCGAGGGTGCGAACGTGCAGATCGTCGCGACCGGCTACGAGACCCAGACCGACGGCGTGTACGGCGCCGAAGGGTTCGTCTACCAGGCGTTCGACCCGCTGCCCGAGTTCGACGGCTACCGGCCGGCGCTGGGCGCGTGGATCGTCGGCGACAGCTCGGCCGGCCTGGGGATCCGGGAGACCGGCGGCCTGGTCACCGACGACGGTGCGGCATTTGTCCCACATCGCATCGTCGAGTCGTGATACAACACCGTCGCTGATCAGCTCTTTCCCTGGGAGACAATTCGTGAACACGACCCTTGCGCTGTCCGACACGTTCGGCTCCGACCTCGTGCGGGGGATCGGCGCGATCCTGCTCTACGGCGTCGTCGGCCTGCTGCTGATGTTCGCCGGCTTCTACGCGATCGACTGGACCACGCCGGGCAAGCTGTCGAAGCTGGTCACGCAGGGCCTGCCGAACGCGGTCATCGTGACCGCGTCCGGGATGCTGTCGATGGCGTTCATCGTCGTCGTGGCGATCTTCAACTCGGCGAGTGACCTGACCGAGGGCCTGATCACGTCGCTGGTCTACGGCCTGCTCGGGATCATCGTCCAGGTGGTCGCGGTGCGGCTGCTGGAGTGGGCGACCCGCATCGACGTGGCGTCGACCATCGAGAGCGAGAAGTTCGCGCCGGTGAGCATCGTGGTCGCGGCCGCGCACATCGGCCTGGGCCTCGTGGTGGCGGTCGGCATCTCCTGAACCGGGTTTGGTGAGCCGGGTCACGCGCTGCGTGGCCCGGCTCTGCCGTTCGCACTAGCGTGGGGTTCGTGCGCCTGCTGAGGACACCGGACGACCGGTTCACGGACCTGCCCGACTTCCCCTTCGAGCCCCGGTACATCGAGCTCGACGACCCGCACGGCGGCCTGATCAGAGTCGGTTACGTGGAGGCCGGCCCGGCCGACGGCCCCGTGGTGCTGCTGCTCCACGGCGAGCCCAGCTGGTCCTACCTCTACCGCAAGATGCTGCCCGTGCTGGCCGCCGCCGGCCTGCGCGCGATCGCCCCGGACCTGGTCGGCTTCGGCCGCTCGGACAAGCCGGGCGACCTGGTCGACCACACCTACGCGCGGCACGTGGAGTGGATGCGCGGCTTCGCCTTCGACGCGCTGGACCTGCACGACGTCACCCTCGTCGGCCAGGACTGGGGTGGCCTGATCGGCCTCCGCCTGGTCGCCGAGAACCCGTCCCGCTTCGCCGGGGTCGTCGCGGCCAACACCGGCCTGCCCACCGGCGACGTCGACATGCCGGCGGTCTGGCACCAGTTCCGCGAGGCCGTCGAGAACGCCCAGGTGCTGGACATCGCGCGGTTCGTCCAGTCCGGCTGCACGTCGACGCTGTCGGAGGAGGAGCGCGCGGCGTACGACGCGCCGTTCCCCAACGAGATGTACAAGGCCGCGCCGCGGGCCATGCCGTCGCTGGTGCCGTTCCGGCCGGACGACCCGGCCTCGGAAGCCAACCGCGCGGCCTGGAAGACGTTGACGGAGCTGGAAATCCCGTTCCTGGTGGCGTTCTCCGACGGCGACCCGATCACCGGCGGGATGGCCCCGATCCTGAAGCGCTCGATGAAGGGCGCGGCGGGGCTGGAACACCCGGTGATCGCGGGGGCCGGGCACTTCCTGCAGGAAGACGCGGGCGCGGAGCTGGCCGAGCAGGTGGCTCGCTTCGTGCGCGGCTAGATCTCCAGCGACTGGGTGCCGAGGACGGTGGCGAGCTCCAGCCGGTTCGCGTCCTCGGTGCCCGGCTCGGCCGTGTACACCGTGATCCGCAGGTCGTCCTGGGTGACGAGCAGGGTGTCGCAGTCCAAGGTGATCGGCCCGACCGGGTGGTTGATCGTCTTCCGCCGCGCCGGGTCGGTCAACGCCGGCGGCTCGGCGTCCCAGAGGGAGGCGAACCGCGGGCTGCCCGCGGTCAGCTCGGTGATCAAGCGCCGCAACGCGTGGTCGGCCGGGTAGCGGGACGTCGTCAGGCGCAGGTCGGCCACCAGCCGGGCTTCGTGCTCGGCCTGCTCCTCGGGCGTGTGCACGACGCGCGAAGGCAAGCGCGTGACGTTGCGCCAGACCGCGTTGCGTTCGAGACCGCGCCAGGCGGTCGTGTCGCCCATGAGCGCGTTGTACGGCGCGTTGGCCAGCACGAGCGTCCAGCTCGCGTCGTAGACGACCACCGGGGTGTGGGACAGCCGGTCGAGCAGCCGCTGGATGCTCGGGGTGACCCGCGACGGCACGACGTCCGGGCCGGGTGCCGCGTGCCCCGCGAGGCGGTAGAGCAGATCGCGCTCGGGGCCGGACACGCGCAGCGCGCGAGCCAGCGCCTCCACCACCTGCGCCGACGGTGCGGTCGCGCGCCCCTGTTCGAGGCGGGTCAGGTAGTCGGCCGAGATGCCGGCGAGGGTGGCCAGTTCTTCGCGGCGCAACCCACTGGCCCGGCGACGGCGGCCCGCGGGCACGCCGACGGCCTCGGGCGCCACGCGGTCGCGCCAGCGGCGCACCGTCCGGCCGAACTCCCAGTCCTCCACCCGGCCATTCTGGAGCAGCCCGCCGCGGTTGTCCTGGCCCCGGCAGTCCTACGAAAACCGGACGGCTGGTTGACGCCGGAGCGTTTCCGCAGGCTGGAGCCATGACCGAACCCGGAACCGTGCTCATCACCGGCCCGACCCGCAACCTGGGCCGGCACACCGTCCTGTCCCTGGCCGCCCGCCCCGGGCGACCCGACCTGCTGCTCGTCGGCCGCGCCGGGCGTGACCTGACCGCGGTCGCCGACGAAGCCCGCGCGCTCGGCGCGAACGTCCACGAGATCGGCTGCGACCTGGCGAGCCTGGCCGACGTCCGGGCCGCCGCGGCCACCGCGCGCGAGCTGCTCGACACCGGCGCCGTCCGGCCGCTGCGGGCGCTGATCGCCAACGCCGGAGTCATGTCGGCCGACACGCGACGAGCGTCCGCCGACGGCTACGAGCTGACGTTCGCCGTCAACCACCTGGCCCACGCGCAGCTCATCGGCGACCTGCTCGGCTCGTTCACCACCCCGGCGCGGATCGTGCTGATCGGCTCGAACACCTACCACGCCAACTTCTGGCGCAAGCTGCTGCACGTGGCCGAGGCCGACTGGGCCGACCCCGTCGAGCTGGCCCGCCCGGCCACCGGCGAGCCGAGCGTGGAGGCGTCCGGCGTCGCCTACTCCAACGCCAAGCTGGCGATCCTCTACTACGCCCACGAGCTGCAACGGCACACGGACGTCAACGTGTCCGTGTTCGAGCCCGGCTGGATGCCCGGCACCGCCCTGGGCCGGGGCGCGCCCGCGGCGTTCCAGGCGATGAGCCGCGCCCTGGCCCGGATCCCCGGCGTCTCGACGCCCCAGCGCTCGGGGCCGCTCCTGGCCGCGCTGGCCGTCGACGACAAGTGGGCGCACGTGCGCGACGGCGCCTTCGTGGTGAAGGACAAGCTGACGGAGGTCCAGCCGGTCGCCCACGACCGCGGTCGTGAGCGCCGGCTG
Source organism: Amycolatopsis iheyensis (assembly GCF_024703995.1). Lineage (GTDB taxonomy): Bacteria > Actinomycetota > Actinomycetes > Mycobacteriales > Pseudonocardiaceae > Amycolatopsis > Amycolatopsis iheyensis. The sequence continues at coordinate 218,161 of NZ_JAMXQV010000014.1, forward strand.
TGGGAAGCGACCGCCGAGCTGCTAGGCGAGCGCCGCGTGGGTCGCCGCCAGTGAGTCGACGAGGATGTCCAGGCCCTCCTGGGCTTCCTCGGCGGTGAGGGTCATCGGCGGGCCGAGGCGCAGGACGTTGCCGTGCAGGCCGCCCTTGCCGATCAGCAGGCCGCGCTTCTTCGTCTCCTCAAGCATGCGGGCCGCGGCCGCCACGAAAGGCTCGGTGGTGCCCGGCTTGATCAGCTCGACGCCGATCATCAGGCCCTTGCCCCGCACCTCGGCCACGATCGGCGACCCGGCGGCCTGGAGACCCGAGATGAGCTGCGAACCGCGGGCCGCGCAGTTGGCCTGCAGGTCGTGGTCCTTGATGTAGTCGAGCACCGCCGTCGCGCCGGCCATGGACACCGGGTTGCCGCCGAAGGTCGAGAACGACTGGGCCTGGAAGCAGTCGAGGACGTCGCCGCGGGCGACCACGCCACCCACCGCGAGGCCGTTGCCGAGGCCCTTCGCGAAGGTCATCATGTCCGGCGTCACGCCGTGCGCGTCGATGCCCCAGAAGTGCTCGCCGGTGCGGCCCCAGCCGGTCTGGACCTCGTCCGAGACGAACAGCACGCCGTAGGAGTCGAGGACCTCCTTCATCGCCCGGAACAGCCCGTCCGGCGGGAGGCTGAACCCGCCGACGCCCTGGATCGGCTCGGCGATCAGGCAGGCGACGTCGCCCGCGGTCGCCGTGTCGAGGACGTCCACCAGGTCTGCCACGCAGGCCTTGATGTAGTCCGCGTCGGACATGTCCCGGAAGGGGCTGCGGTAGCGGTAGCCGCCGTGGACGTAGCTGACCTTCACCGGGCTCAGCGCCGACGCCGACCAGCCGCGGTTGCCGGTGATCGCGACCGTCCCGAAGGACCGGCCGTGGTAGGAGTTGCGCATCGCCAGCACCTGGTTGCTGCGCCGGAACTGCGTCGCCAGCATCAGCGCGGTGTCGTTCGCCTCGCTGCCGGAGTTGGTGAAGAACACCTTCGCGTCCGGGATGTTCGACAGCTTCGCGATCCGCTCGGCCAGCTCGACCTGCGACCGGATCAGGTACAGCGTCGAGGTGTGCAGGATGCCGGTGTCGAGCTGCTTGCGGACCGCGTCGCCGATCTCGGCGACGTCGTAGCCCATCGAGTTCGTCAGCACGCCGGCGAAGAAGTCGAGGTAGGTGCGCCCCTGCGAGTCCGTCATCCGGCGGTCGTGGGCGTGCACGATCTCGATCGGCTCTTCGTAGAGCAGGGACATCCAGGACGGCATCACAGCGCGGTGCCGGGCGAGCAGCTCGTCGGTCATCGGGGCGCCTCCTCCGGGGTTTCTTGGAGTATGGGGACGCCGTGAACAGCGCTTCAACGATCAGACTGTCGGGATAACCCAGTACGGCCGCACAGTCTGTACGGACTACCCTCTGTCTTCGTGATTGACCCCAGGACTCTGCGCGAAGACCCGGAAGCCGTGCGCGCGTCGCAGCGCGCCCGTGGTGAAGACGAGGGAGTGGTCGACAAGCTGCTCTCCCTCGACACCCGGCGCCGCTCTTCCATCGCCGCCGCGGACAAGCTGCGCAACGAGCAGAAGCTCCTGGGCAAGCAGATCCCGAAGGCGCCGCCGGAGGAGAAGCAGCAGCTGCTGGCCACGGCCAAGGAGCTCGCCGCGCAGGTCAAGGCCGCCGAGGTGGAGCAGAACACGTCGTCGGAGGAGTTCGACCAGCTCTTCCGCACGCTGCCGAACCTCGTCCACCCGGCCGCGCCCATCGGCGGCGAAGACGACTTCGCCGTGCTCAAGCACGTCGGCGAGCCGACGAAGTTCGACTTCACCCCGAAGGACCACCTCGAGCTGCTCGAAGCACTCGGCGGCGTCGACATGGAACGCGGCGCGAAGGTGTCGGGCTCGCGGTTCTACTTCCTCACCGGCGTCGGCGCGCAGCTGCAGCTCGGCCTGCTCAACATGGCCATCGCGCAGGCGCTCGAAAACGGCTTCACGCCGATGATCACGCCGTCGCTGGTGCGCCCGGAGATCATGGCCGGCACCGGCTTCCTCGGCCAGCACTCGAGCGAGATCTACCACCTCGCCGACGACGACCTGTACCTCGTCGGGACGTCGGAGGTGCCGCTCGCGGGCTTCCACGCCGACGAGATCCTCGACCTGAACGACGGCCCGAACCGCTACGCGGGCTGGTCGTCCTGCTACCGGCGCGAAGCCGGCTCGTACGGCAAGGACACCCGCGGCATCATCCGCGTGCACCAGTTCGACAAGGTCGAGATGTTCGTCTACGCCAAGCCGGCCGACGCCGAGGCGGAGCACGAGCGGCTGCTCGGCTGGGAAGAGCAGATGCTCGCCAAGATCGAGGTGCCCTACCGGGTGATCGACACCGCGACCGGCGACCTCGGCACGTCCGCGCACCGCAAGTTCGACTGCGAGGCGTGGATCCCGACGCAGGACACCTACCGCGAGCTGACCTCGACGTCGAACTGCACGACGTTCCAGGCCCGCCGCCTCTCGGTCCGCTACCGCGACGAGAACGGCAAGCCGCAGATCGCCGCGACGCTCAACGGCACGCTGGCCACCACCCGGTGGATCGTCGCGATCGTCGAGAACCACCAGCAGGCGGACGGCTCGATCCGCGTGCCGGAGGCGCTGCGGCCGTTCGTCGGCGGCAAGGAAGTCCTCACGCCCCGCTGAATCGGGCGGATCCGCGGTGCTGCTCCGTTCGTCCCAGTAGTGTCCGGGCCGAACGGGAGGATTCATGCGCATGAAGTGGCAGGTCGTGGTGGCGCTGGCGGCCCTGACCGTGGTGTCCGGCTGCACGGTGGCCGTCAGCGGGACGGCGGCGCCGGTGCCCGGCCAGGGCCCGGTCGTCACGTCCGTCGACGCCTGCACGCTGCTCGACGAGGGCCAGCTCGACGCGCTGGGCTACGAGGCCAAGGGCCGCTCGGTGCAGGAGAACAAGGAGCGGCTGCAGACGCCGATGTGCCTGTGGAACCGCAAGGACGACGTCGAGCCGTCGGCCATCCTGAACGTCGGGTACACCACGGACCTCGACTTCAACGAGTACATCGCGGGTGCCGTGCCCAAGTCGGAGCCACAGCAGATCGGCGGCTTCAGCTGGACGCAGTACCCGTCGATCCTCGCCGACGACTGCGTCTTCTACGCGCTCCTCAACGACAAGTCCTTCGCCTACGTCAGTGTGTCGGAGCCGCCGATCGACAAGTCGTGCGAGCTCGCGAAGGCGGTGATCCCGCAGGTCGCCGCCCACCTGCCCGGCGGGCAGGAGGCGCCGTCGATCACCCCGACGGGCCCGGCGAAGGCGGAGCCGGGCGGGCCGCTGCTTTCGGCGGACCCGTGCGCGATGCTGAAGCCGGAGCAGGTCGCGCAGCTGAAGAACATCTCGCCCACCGGCGAGAAGGACACGTCGTCCACGGTGCCGAACGCGTCCTACTGCCTGTGGGACGACACCGACGGCGACGGCGGCCAGAAGGCGTTCGAGGTCTGGTTCGGGCCGAGCACCCCGGTCGCGGACTGGCCCGGCGTCAACGGCGTCACCCCGGCCGAAACCGTCGACGTCGGCGGCAAGAAGTGGGGCATCTTCCCGAACCTGGGTGGCCTGCGCGTGACCTGCGGCGCGTTCCTGCCGATCACCGAGACGTCGTCGGTGCAGGTGATCAGCGGGTTCATCGGCGACGACACCAAGACGTGCGACCTCGTGAAGCAGGGCTTGCCGCTGGTGACGGCCAACCTGCCGACCGCCTAGGCCGACACCTGGTCCGCGATGTGGCGCGCGATCTCGAGCGCGCTGGTCGCGGCCGGTGACGGCGCGTTCAGGACGTGCACCTGGTCGCGCGCGGTCTCGATGAGGAAGTCGTCGACCAGCGAGCCGTCGCGGCGCATGGCCTGGGCGCGCACGCCGGAGCCGTGGCGGACGATGTCGTCCTCGGTCACGGCCGGGACGAGCCGGGCCAGGCTCGCGGCGAACCGCTTCTTCGAGAACGAGCGCCGCACCTCGTCGAGGCCGGTCGGGAAGGCGTACTTCTTCGCGAGCCGCCAGACGCCGGGGAAGGCCGCGACCTCGGCGACGTCCTTCGCGGAGAAGTCGCCCCAGCGGTAGCCCTCGCGGCGCAGCGCGAGCACCGCGTTCGGGCCGGCGTGCACGCTGCCGTCGAGCATCCGGGTGAGGTGCACGCCGAGGAACGGCAGCGTCGGGTCCGGCACCGGGTAGATCAGGCCCTTGACCAGGCCCCGGCGTTCGGGCTTGAGCTCGTAGTACTCGCCGCGGAAGGGCACGATCTTCGCCGACGGCGTCAGCCCGGCCAGCCGCGCGACGCGGTCGGAGTGCAGCCCGGCGCAGTTCACCAGCCCGTCCGCGATGACGACGTCTTCCCCGGTGGCGACCTCGACCCCGCCGTTCGCGCCGGCCCGGATGGCCAGCGCGGGGCTGTTCAGCCGCAGGTCGACGCCGGCTTCGTCGAGCAGCCGGACGAGTGCTTCGCAGACCGCGGGGAAGTCGATGATGCCGGTGGACTCGACCCGCAACGCGGCGACGCAGGAGACCTCGGGCTCGTACTCGCGCGCCTCGGCGGGGGAGATCTTCTTCGCCGGGACGCCGTTCGCTTCGGCCCGCTCGGCCAGGGTGTTCAGTGCCGGGATCTCACGCTCGTCGGTGGCGACGACGAGCTTCCCGCACACCTCGACGGGCACGCCGTACTGCCGCGCGAAGTCCACGATGGACCGGTTCCCGGCCACGGACATCCGCGCCTTGAAGGAGCCGGGCTTGTAGTAGAGCCCGGCGTGGACGACGTTCGAGTTGTGCCCGGTCTGGTGCGCGGCCCAGCGCGCTTCCTTCTCGAGCACCGTGACGTCCAGCCCGCGCCTGGTCAGCTCCCAGGCCACGGCCAGCCCGACGATCCCGCCCCCGACGATCACCACGTTGCGCACGATCGACCAGGCTACGCGAACGCCTGGTCGGGGTCTTGCCCTGGCGTTACCTAACAGTCGTCAGGTACGGTACCTAACCGATGTCAGGTAAGCGGTTGACGCGGGAAGCGCGGCGCGAGCGGATCCTCGCCGCGGCCGCCGGGGTGTTCGCCTCGGCGGGGTACGACGCGGCCGGGATGCGCGAGGTCGCCGCGGCGGCCGGGATCAGCACGCCGGTGCTCTACGACCACTTCCCGGCGAAGGCGCGGCTGTACGCGGCCCTGCTGGAGTCCGAAGTGGACGACCTGCTGGCCGGCTGGGCCGCGCTCCCGCCGTCGGACGATCCGGAAGTGCTGCTGCGCAGCCGCGTCTCGGCGATCTTCGCGTGGCTGGAGGCGCACGAGCGCGGCTGGCGGATGATCTTCGCCGAGCCGCCGTCGGACCCGGCGGTCGCGTCGGTGCACCGCCGCGGCCAGGAGCGGGCGACGGCCAACCTGGCCGCGTTGTTCCACGGGGTGCCGCTGGACCTGACCGCCCGCATCCCGCGCCCGCTGGCCGACGAGGTGCTGGCCGAGGCGTGCAAGAGCGCGTTGAACGGGGTGGCGACGTGGTGGTGGGACCACCGCGACGTCCCGCGCGAGGAGGTCGTGGCGCTCACGGCGGACCTGCTGTGGCGCGGCCTGGGGAAACTGACCGAGGGGGAGCGATGAGCACGGAGACCTACCGCCGCGCGGCCGAAACGGGCGACGTCGACCTGGCGCTGACAGCGTTCGCGCCGGACGCGGTGCTGCATTCGCCGCTCACTTCGCGGGTGGTGTTCACCGGCCACGCGCAGCTGCGGCCGCTGCTCGAGGTGGCGTTCTCGCACCTCACGGAGCTCACCTTCCACACCGACGCCGGCGACGACCGGACCCGCGTGGTGGTCTACACCGCCCGGATCGGCGGCGAGGCGATCGAGGAGGCGGCGGTGCTCCGGCTGAACGCGGCCGGGCTGATCGAGGACGCGACGTTGTTCGTGCGGACGTTGCCGGCGCTGGTGGCGTTGATGGACCGCTTCGGCCCGGACATCGCCCGCCGCAACGGCCGCCCGCTGGCCGCGCGGGTGCTGGGCGTGCTGGCGAAGCCGCTGCTGGCGATGGTCCGCTCCGGCGACCGCCACGCCGTCCCGCTGGCCGCGCCCCGGACCTGAGCGCGTCAGTCCGCGAGGCCGGCCGCCGTCAGCGCCTTCTGGGCGCTCATGCCGAGCCCGGTCCCGTAGGCCCGCTCGAAACCGGCGGCCCCGAGCGAGCCGAGCACCCGGGTCCGCACCGACGAGACGTCCGGGTCGCCGGCGATCGACGTCCCCCGCACGCCGACCGCCGCGCCCAGCAGCGTTGCGGCCTGTTCCGGTGAGGCGACCCCGGCCAGGCCCTCCAGCGCGAACGCCACCACGTCACTCGCGTGCCACTGCCGGCCGGCCAGCAGGGCCGTGCGGTGCAACTGGGCCGCTTCCCGCGGCCGGCCCTCGGCCAGCGCCAGCCAGCCCAGCGCGATCGTCGCCATCGCGCGGACGGTCTCCGCGGCGAACGAGCCGCCCGGGCATTCCGCCAACGCCCGCTCGCACCACGAACGGGCCGCCGGCAGATCACCGGCGAAGCGGGCCAGGTTCGCCAAGCCGATGTACGCCGCCGCGCGGGTCTCCGGCATGCCGGACCGGCGGGCCGTCGACGCCGCCAGCTCGTAGTCCGCGCGGGCGCCCGCGTGGTCGCCCGCCAGCAGCCGGGTCCAGGCGCGGCGGCAGATGAGGTCCGCCGCGTCGTCCGTCGCGCCGATCTCGGACATCAGGCCGAGCGCCTCGTCCATCAACGGCACCGCGGCGTCGTGCTCGCCGCGCCAGGTGAGCAGCTGGGACAGGTGGTCCAAGGCCATCGACAGGCCCCACCGCTCGCCCAGTGCGCGGAACTGCGCCGCCCCTTCGCGAAGCCCTTCTTCGGCGCCGGTCAGGTCGCCCGACATCATCGCGCGCAGGCCGATGCCCGTCGGCAGCAGCGCCCAGCCCCACGCGTCGCCCTGGGCCAGCAGGCCCTCGCCGCGCCCGGCCAGCTCTTCGTCGTCGGCCGGCGGGCCGATCACCACGCCCAGCAGCATCACCAGCATCGGGTTCCGCGGCACCCAGTTCCCGTCCGCGGCGTAGCGCCGGACCAGCGGCAGGTACTGCTCCAGCGACTCCTGCGGCGGGCCCGACATCGCGCCGAGGACGCACACCAGGAACTCCTCGACGTACTCCTCGCGCAGCTCCGGCGTACACCGCGAGACGACGGCCAGCGACAGCCCCGCGCCCTCGAACCGCCGCCCACGCATCCACCAGTACATCGCGAGCAGCGGCACCAGCCGCAGCGCGAGCACGACGTCGTGCTCGGTCGCCCAGCGCAGCGCGGCCAGCAGGTTGTCGTACTCGGCGTCGAGCCGGTCGAGCCACTCCAGCTGCGCGGCCGTCCGCAGCATCGGGTCGGCGTCCTCGGCGAAGCGCAGGAAGTACTCGGCGTGCGCCCGGTGCAATGCCGCCGTCTCGCCCGCTTCGGCGAGCTTCTCGGCGCCGAACGCGCGGATCGTCTCCAGCATCCGGAACCGCCCGCCGACGGCTTCGACCAGCGACTTGTCCGCCAGCTCGAGCAGCAGGTCGGCGTCCGCGCCGCAGACCTCGGCCGCGGCGGCGAGCGTCGCGCCACCGGGGAACACGGTGAGCCGCCGGGCGAGCTCGCGCTCGTCGTCGCCGAGCAGGTCCCAGCTCCACTCGACGACGCCGCGCAGCGAGCGGTGCCGCGCCTCCGCGGTCCGGCTGCCCCGGCCGAGCAGGCGGAACCGGTCGTCGAGCCGGGTCGCGATCTCGCCGAGCTCCAGGGCGCGGACCCGCGCCGCGGCCAGCTCCACGGCCAGCGGCAGGCCGTCGAGGGCCGCGCAGATGTGCTGGACGTCGCCGATCGTCGAGTCGTCGACGGCGAACGCGGGATCGCTCGCGGCCGCGCGGTCGGCGAACAGCCGGATCGCCGGGTACGCCAGCGCCGCCGCCGCGGGCGTCCCGGGCGGCGGGACGGCCAGCCGCGGCACCGGCGCCAGCTGCTCGCCGGTGATGCCGAGCGGCTCGCGGCTGGTGGCCAGCACCCGCAGGCCGGGGCACGCGGCGAGCAGCCGCGCGGCCAGCCGCGCCGCGACGTCGACGACGTGCTCGCAGTTGTCGAGCACGAGCAGCGCCGCCCGGTCGCGCAACGCCGAGATCAGCCGGTCGGCCGGGTCCTGCGGCCCGCCGCGCGAGCTCTCACGCAGGCCGAGCGCGCCCAGCACGGCGCCCGCGACGCCGTCGCCGCTGTGCGGGGCGAGCTCGACGAACGCGACCGGCCCGGCTTCGGCGCCGGCGACCTCGACCGCCAGGCGTGTCTTGCCCGTGCCGCCCGGCCCGGTCAGCGTCACGAGCCGGCTGCGGTCCAGCAGCCCGGCCACCTGCCGCAGCTCGTCGGCCCGGCCGACGAAGCTGCTCAGCTGCGCCGGCAACGCCGGGATCGCCGGCTGCTCGGTCTCGCCGCGCAGCACGGCGAGGTGGGCCTCGGCGAGGTCTGGACCAGGGTCGGCGCCGAGCTCGTCGGCCAGTGTGCGGCGGGCGGCTTCGAACGCGGCCAGCGCGTCGGCCGGGCGGCCGGCGGCGGCGAGTGCCCGGACCAGCTGCGCGCGCGGCCGTTCCCGCAGCGGCTGCGCGGCGACGGTCTCCCGCAGCTCCGCGAGGACGTCTTCGGCGCGTCCCAGCGCCAGCCGGGCCTCGACGTGGTCGTCGGCCGCGTCGGCCCGCAGCTGGTCGAGCCGGGTGGCCTGGGCCGCGGCGAACGGCGCGTCGGCCAGGTCGCTGAACGCCGCCCCGCGCCACAGCGCCAGCGCTTCGCCCAATGTGGACGCCGCGCGGCCGTGCTCGCCGTTCTTCAGCAGCGTCCGGCCTTCGCGTGCCAGGCTTTCGAAGGCGTGGACGTCCACTTCGCCCGGTTCGACGACCAGCCGGTACCCGGCGGCGGTGAACTCGACCGGCGCCAGCTCCTTCAACGCCGTCCGCAGCCGGGACACCTGGGACTGGAGCGCGTTGGCCGCGCCGTCCGGCGGGTTCTCGCCGTACATGCCGTCGATCAGCCGCTCGGCCGGGACGAACCGGCCGGCCTCCAGGGCGAGCAACGTCAGCAGCGTCCGCGACCTCGGGCCGCCGACCGTCACTTGCGTGCCGTCGTCCGCCCACGCGGCGACCGCCCCCAGCACCCCGAATCGCATGCGCCCAGCGTAAGAGGTTCTTCGCCCCCAGGTGGGCGTCACTCGAAAGTGGTCTTCGGCGTGGTCCTGTGAATCACCTGAGAGCGCGTCTATACACTTCGGCGGGTCCCCACGCAATGGGAGAGGTATGTCGTCAGACAGCATCGTCCTCGGTCAGCCGACCGTCGGAGAAGAAGAGCTCGCCGCGGTAGCCGAGGTCTTCAAGTCCGGCTGGCTGGCCGGCGCCGGCCCCGCGTGCCGCCGTTTCGAAGAGCGGTTCGCCCAGGTCACCGGCACGGCCCACGCGTTGACGACCGCGAACTGCGGTTCGGCGCTCTTCCTCGGCCTCAAGGTCCTCGGCGTCAAGCCGGGTGACGAGGTCATCGTCGGCGACTACACGTTCCCCGCCACCGGCCACGCCGTCGTGCAGGCCGGCGCGAAGCCGGTGTTCGCCGACATCCGCCCGGACGTCTTCAGCGCCGACCCGGCCCACGTCGAGTCCCTGATCACGCCGAAGACCGTCGGCATCCTCGCCGTCGACGTCGCGGGCCAGCCCGGTGACTTCGACGAGTACCGCGCGATCGCCGACAAGCACGGCCTCTGGCTCTTCGAAGACGCCGCGTGCGCCGCGGGCGCCACGTACAAGACGCGCCCGGCCGGCAGCCTCGCCGACCTCGCCGCGTTCTCCTTCCACGGCCGCAAGGGCATCACCGCCGGCGAAGGCGGCGCGCTGGTCTCCGACCGCGAAGACCTCATCGCCCGCGCCCGCAAGCTGCACACCTACGGCATCGAGCCGGCCATCAGCCGCGAGGGCTCGGACACGCTGCCGATCCCGGAGTTCCACGAGCTCGGTTACAACTTCCGCATGTCGGACGTGCAGGCCGCGATCATGAACGTCCAGCTCGACCGGCTGCCGGACCTCCTCGCCGCCCGCCGCTCGGTCGCGAAGCGCTACCACGAAGCCTTCGAGGACGTCGAAGCGCTGACCGTCCCGGTCGAACTGTCCGATCGGGAGCACCCGTGGCAGGCCTACCTGCTCACGGTCGCGCCGGAGGTCAGCCGCGACGCGCTCGCGCTGCGCGTCCGCGCCCAGGGCGTCCAGTGCAACTTCGGCACCTACGCCTCGCACCTGCAGCCCATCTACGGTCCCCAGGCGCCGCTGCCCGTCTCGGCCGACGCGTTCGCGCGCCAGCTCGCCGTCCCCATGCACGCCAACCTCACCGACGCCGAAGTCACGCGGGTCGGCGAGGTCGTGCGCGAAGCCGTGCAGTCCCTGTCCTGAAGTGCCGATCGAGGAGAATTTGGTGTCCGACAAGAAGGTGCTCTTCACCGGGGGCGGTGGCTTCATCGCCGCGCACGTCATCCCGCTGCTGATCGAGGGTGGCTACACGGTCCGCGTCCTGGACAACATGACCCGCGGCGACCGCGCGCGCGTCAACGAGTTCGTCGCGACCGGCAAGGTGGAGCTCGTCGAGAAGGACGTCCGCTACGGCGGCGCGGTGCGCGAGGCGATGCGCGGCTGCACGCACGTCATCCACTTCGCGACGGTGTCGATCAACAAGTCGATCGCCGACCCGCACGAGTCGATCGACATCAACATGATCGGCAACCACAACGTGTTCGCCGCGGCCGCGGACGAAGGCGTCGAGCGCCTGGTGTTCGCCTCGACCGCGTCGGTCTACGGCGAGCCGAAGCGGCTGCCGATGCACGAGGACGACGAGCTCAAGCCGCTCACGCCGTACTGCATCTCGAAGCGCGCGGGCGAGGACCTGCTGGGCTTCTACGAGCGCCAGAAGGGCCTGTCCTGGAACGCGCTGCGGTTCTTCAACGTGTACGGGCCCGGCCAGAAGATCGAGGCCTACTACACGTCGGTGATCAACCACTTCATCCAGCGCCTGCGCGCCGGCCAGCCGCCGATCATCGACGGCCGCGGCGACCAGTCGATGGACTTCGTGCACGTTTCCGACCTCGCGAAGGCCGTCGTCGCGGCGCTCGAGTCGGAGCGGGCGAACCTGCCGATCAACATCGGCACCGGCATCGACACCTCGATCGCCGCGCTGGCGAAGATCCTCATCGAGGCCGTCGGCGTCGACGTCGAGCCGCTGTTCAACGAGCGTGACGTGCTGGTGTCGCGGCGCGCCGCCGACATCAGCCGCGCCCGCGAGGTGCTGGGCTGGGAGCCGCGGATCACCGTCGAAGACGGCATGCGGGAACTGGTCAAGGAAACCGAGTGACTGCGACAGCGGGGCCGGCCAGGGGACGCGCCATGCGCATCGCGGTGGTGAACAACTTCTTCCCGCCCCGCGTCGGCGGCAGCGCGCACATGTCGGCGTCGCTGGCGGCGCAGTTCGTCGAGGCGGGGCACGAAGTCCTGGCCATCACGGCCGCGTACGCCGACGCCCCGGCCGAGGAGGAGCGCGACGGCTACCGTGTCGTGCGCCTCCCGGCGGTGAAGATGCCGCAGGTCGGCCTGTCGATCGACTTCGACATGAGCTTCGCGTCGCTGCGGCCGGGCAACTGGCGGCGGCTGTGGAAGCTCCTGGACGAGTTCAAGCCGGACGCGATCCACCTGCACGGCCAGTTCTTCGACCTGTCCTGGCTGGCCGGCATCTGGGCACGCCGCCACGACGTGCCGGTGCTGCTGACCATCCACACCCTGCTGATCAGCGACAACAAGCTGTACGGCGGGGTGTTCCGGGTGCTCGACTCGGTGCTGGTGAAGCCGATCCTCGCCTACATCCGGCCGCGTTACGTCATCCTCGACAAGCTCGGTGTCGACTACTGCGTCGAGCGCTACGGCACCAGCGACGCGAACTCGGAGTACTTCCCGATCGCGGTCGACACCGGGCACTTCGCGAAGCCGGTCACGAAGGACGTCCGCGCGGAGCACGAAATCGGGGACGCGCCGCTGATCGTCTCGCTCGGACACGTCATCCCGCTGCGCAACCGGCTGCCGCTGATCGAGGCACTGCCGTCCATTTTGGACAAGCACCCGGGCGTCCGCGTGGTCATCGTCGGCCGCGTCTACCACGACGCGTTCCTCAAACGGGCCGCGGAACTGGGCGTCTCCGACGCGCTGGTGGTGACGGGCGCGGTGCCGAAGGCGGACGTCCCGGCGTACTTCGCGGCGGCGGACATCGTCACGCACGACCTCAACGGCGGCTGCGGCACGGCGTCGCTGGAGGCGATGCTCTCCGGCACGGCGACGATCGCGTCGGTCACCGAGGACAACTACCCGGGCATCGAGCTGCGCAACGGCGAAAACGTGCTGCTCGTGCGCCCGGACGACGCGGAAGCCGTCGCGCGCACGGTGATCGAGCTGCTCGACGACCCGGCGAAGCGGGCGCTGATCGCGCAGCGCGAGAGCGACATGGTGCGGTCGAACTTCGGCCTCGACGTCGTCGCGGAAGAGCACCTGCGCACCTTCGAGAAGCTGGTGTCGGAAGCCGATGTTCTTCGATGACGAGCGCAGCCACCGGCTGCGCCCGCAGATCCTGACCGACCTCGTCTCGCAGTACATGAACGACGCCGAGCGGGCGGCGTTCTACGGCCTGCCTTCGACGTGCCGCATGCGTGAGCGCGCGAAGATCATCAGCCCCGAGAACCTGAAGATGGGCGAGCACTGCTGGATCGGCGAGGGCGCGGCCCTCGACGCGAGCGGTGGCCTGGAGATCGGCGAGCACACCAGCATCGGCCTGAACACACTGATCTTCACGCACTCGAGCTGGCTGGCGAACATGACGCTGCAGAACCATTCGGGCAGCGACCTGATCGAGCGCAAGCCGGTGAAGATCGGCAAGGGCTGCTTCATCGGCGGCCTGGTGGTGATCATGGCCGGCGTGACGATCGGCGACTTCGCCACGGTGCAGCCGAACTCGGTGGTGGCCAAGGACGTCCCGCCGAGGACGCTGGTGGCCGGCAACCCGGCGCGCGTGTTCCAGCGTTACGACGAGGAGTACATCCAGTCCGAAGCAGACCGGGTGCGCGCGGAGAACGCGCGCCGCCGCGAGATCGCGGAGCAGCGCGGGGACACCCCGGGCTGGGGCGCGCCGGCGGGCGACTTCTCGGCGTAGCTCAGAGCCGGTCGGCGACGAGCTTGGCGAGCGCCGAGTACACCTCGGTGTGCGTGGTCATGATGAACCGCAGCTGCGCGACGCGGGTTTCGCCGTGGCTCGTGCGGGCGGTCGTCACCAGGACCTTGGCCTGGCCCGGCGGGCAGAACCACGCGGCTTCTCCCACTCCCGGCAGTGGAGTGGCCGGTGTGTCGCACTCGCCCTCCAGGGTCTTCGTGATGACCGCCGCGGGCAGCCGCCGCGGCGTCACCGAGATGTCGAGGGTGATGACCGTGTTGTCCGGGTAGGAGCCGGTCGAGTAGGCGCAGCGGAAGGCGCTGAGCCCGCGGCCCTTCGGCCCCGGCTGTTCCTTGCCGCTGTAGGTGTCGGCGCCGGCGATGGTCTTGGTGATCTCTTCGCCGCTCAGGAACGGGCAGGCGGCGCTCACCTTCTCCGGCGAGGCGGCCGGGGTGAAGGCCGGCGCCGTCGGGGTCGGCTTCGGCTTGCTCGCCGACGTGGACGCCGATGCCGACGCTGACGTGGTCGCCGGTGGCGGTGCCGGCGAGGGAGCACACGCGGCCACGAAGACGACCAGTACGCAGGCGACCACGCGGCTCATCGCTACAGCCGGTCGCCGAGCAGCTTCGCCAGCGAGACGTACACGTCGTCGCGGTTCGACGGGGTGTAGAACTGCGCGAACCGGCTCTGGCCGTGGCCGCGTTTGCCGACGGCGATCATCTCTTCGCCGTCGGGGAACTTGCAGTGCGTGGCGTATTCGCCCGCGCCCGGGACGGGCTTCGCGGGCTCCTTGCACTCCTTGTCGAGCCGGCCGATGGTCGCCGAGGGGCTTTGCGCGCCCGGGATCGCCACGACCACCAGTTCGCCGTTCAACCCGTACTGGCAGTGGTAGGCGGTGCCGGGGTTCATCGCCTCGGAGGCGGCTTCGGTGCCCTCGCCCGTTTCGCCGGGGCGGCCGGTGAGCGCCCGGACCTCGGACCCACCCAGGAACGGGCAGGCCGCCGTCACCTTGGCCGGCGACACGACCGCCGCGAAGGTCGGCGTGGGTGCCGCGGTGGTCGGCTTCGGCTTGCTCGCCGACGTGGATGACGGCGGCGCCGACGTGGTTGCCGGCGCCGCCGTCGTGGCGCCGCCCGAACAAGCTGCGACGCAGGTCAGCAGGCATGCGGCGGCGAAGAATCCCCCTGTGAAGCGCACGCAAGACAATCTAGCGCTCCGTAACCGAATGCAGGATTGCGGTTACGCAACGTTTTCGGGGACAAGCGTACGCTCAACCAGGTCGAGAGCAACCTTTCCGCGGCCCAACCGTCGCTGGGGGACGAGGGAACGAGGTGACGGATGGCGCGCGGCGACGACGAGTTCGCGGACTTCGTGCGTGCCTCCTCCGCCCGGCTCACCCACGCCGCCTTCCTGCTCACCGGCGATCGCCACCAGGCCGAGGACGCCGCGCAGACCGCCTTCACCCGCACCTACGCCGCGTGGGCGCGGGTGCGGCACAAGGACGCCTACGGCTACGCCCGCACCGTCCTGATGAACCACGTCATCGACGGCTGGCGGCGCCCGATCCGCGAGTACGCCACCGAGGCGATGCCCGACCGGCAGGACCGCTCCGACGTCGACCAGGCCGTCACGCAGCGCGCGTGGCTCACCGCGGTGCTGAAGACGCTGACCGACCGCGAACGCGCCGTCGTCGTCTTACGGCACTTCTTCGACCTGCCCGAGGCCGACGTGGCCCGTGAGCTCGGCGTTTCGCTGGGTACCGTGAAGAGCACGAACTCACGGGCGCTGGCCAAGCTGCGCGTCGAGGCCGGCGAGGACACGCTGATCGGAGGGAGCGGCCGATGAACGACCTCGACGACTTCCGCGCCGCGCTCCGGCAGCCGCCCGCCGAGCCGTTCGCCGAACCCGACCTGGCCAGGATCATGGCCGACGGCACGCGCATCCGGCGTCGGCGGCGGGTGCTCACCAGCACGGCGGGGGTCGCCGCCGCGGCGGCCGTCGTCCTGGTCGTCGTGTTCGCGCTCCAGCTGCGGCAGCCCGCGCCCGCGCCGGTCGCGCAGCCGCCGTCGCCGGTCACCACCACCTCGACGACGCCCCCCGGGCCCGCCGCGGACCAGCCGATGGGGGAAGTGATCGGGACCGGGATCCGGACCGGTCGCGGCGAGATCGTCTTCTTCGCGCGGGCGGTCGAGCTGCCGCAGCTGCCGGACATCCACTTCGGTCTGGTGGCCGGGTTCCGCTCCGGGGACACCCTGCAGTCCGTGCTGATGACGAACGAGTTCCGCGGCTCCGACCGGTCGTTCGGCTTCCACGCCACCGACGGCGGCGAGCTGTCCGGCACCGAGGTCATCCCGGTGTTCGGCTACTTCGCCGGGCAGGCGGCGCGGATCACGACCACGGTGCACGGCAAGACCGTCGAGGCCAGCCTGGCGAAGTGGACCGCGGACCCGAACGTGGTCGTGTTCTGGTTCGACCCGGTCGCCGTGCCGAACTCCGCGGTGCTGACCCCGCTGATCGCCTACGACGCCGACGGCAAGCGGCTCACCAAGTAGGCGGTACCCGCCGGGGCGGCGCGGGCGTAAGAACCCCACCGTGACCTCTCGACGAGTGTTCCTCACCGCTTCGGCCGCGACGGTGGCGGCGTCGGCGATCGGCGTCCCGGCGGGCGCCGCCGAACTCGGCGACCGCGGGCCCGGCGGCCCGGTCCGGCCGCAACGGCCCGGCCCCGAGCTGCGCGCGCTGCTGCGGCAGGTCGACGAGCGCCGGATCGAAGCCACCGTGCGGCGGCTGGCCGCGTTCGGCACCCGGCACACGCTGTCGGCGCAGGACGACCCGGTCCGCGGCATCGGCGCCGCGCGCGACTGGCTGTTCGCGCAGTACCAGCAGATCGCGGCCGCGTCCGGGGGCCGGCTGACCGTCGCGCTGCAGTCGTACGTCCAGCCGCCCGCCGACCGGATCCCGGTGCCGACGACGATCACCAACGTCGTCGCGACGCTGCACGGCGCCACCGAGCCCGGCCGCGTGTACGTCGTGTCGGGGCACTACGACTCGCGCTGCAGCGACGTCATGAACGCCACCGGCGACGCGCCGGGCGCCGACGACGACGCGTCCGGGGTCGCCGTGGCCCTGGAGCTGGCGCGGGTCCTCTCGACCCGGCAGCCGGCCGCGACGATCGTGTTCGCCGCCGTCGCGGGTGAAGAACAGGGCCTCTACGGCGCCCGGTTCATGGCCCGGCAGTTCAAGGCGGCCGGCACCGACGTCCAGGCGATGTTCACCGACGACATCGTCGGCTCCAGCCGCGCCGACGACGGCACGCGCGACCCGGTCACGATCCGCTTGTTCGCCGAGGGGGTCCCGACGGCGGAGACGCCGGCCGAGGCGAACCTGCGCCGCAGCATCGGCGGCGAGAACGACTCCCCGCCGCGGCAGCTCGCCCGGTTCGTGAAGTCGGTGGCGGAGAACGACGCCACCGGCATGACGGTCCGGGTGATCTACCGCCGCGACCGCTACCTGCGCGGCGGCGACCACATCGGCTTCCTGGAGCAGGGCTACCCGGCGGCTCGGTTCACCGAGCCCGCCGAGGACTTCGCCCACCAGCACCAGGACGTCCGGGTGGAGAACGGCGTCCAGATCGGGGATCTGCCGCAGTTCTGCGACTTCCCGTTCACCGCCCGGGTCGCGCGGGTCAACGGCGCCGCGCTGTGGTCACTGGCGACCGCGCCGGGCACCCCGAAGGGCGTGAAGATCCGCACTTCGGCCCTGACGAACGACTCGGAGCTGCTCTGGGACGCGACGCCGGGCGCGGCGGGCTACGAAGTCCTCTGGCGCGAGACGACCGCGCCGGACTGGACGCACGCGCTCGACGTCGGCCCGGCGCTGACGGCGAAGATCGACCTGTCGAAGGACAACGTCTTCTTCGCCGTCCGCGCGGTGGGTCCGGACGGCCGCCGAAGCCCGGCAGCCTTCCCGGCTCCGGTGAGCTAGGCCGCGGCCTGCGTCAGGACCTGCTCGACGACGTGGTGCGAAGGCAGGATCAGGTCACGCTCGGCGTCGGCGTCCACCTTGCCCTCGAGCAGGTCGCAGAAGCGGTCCAGCTGCGTCGCGAGCGGCTCGCGCGCGGTGACGAGCTCCGGGATCTCGATGACCGTCTGCTGCCGGTAGCCGAGGCCGTCCGGGGTGACGGAGTCGTGCGAGACGTGCCGGTAGATCGTGACGTCGCGGCGCAGCAGGTCGATCTCGATCAGCCGGTCCAGCTCCGAGACGACCAGCGAGCGGACCTTCTTCTGGCCCAGCCGCGAAGCCGACACGGTGGCCAGGCCGGTCGGGAAGGACAGCACCGTCTCGATGGTGTCTTCGGCGCCGTCGACCGACGACGGGTGGAAGTACCCCGCGCCGGACGTCACGCGCGAAGGCGTCGCGCCGCCGAAGAACTGGATCGCCAGGTCGACGTCGTGCACCAGCAGGTCCCACGCGACGCCCGTCTTGATGCGCGGCGCGTACGGGCCGTGGCGGCGCGCCATCAGGTGCACCGGCTCGTTGACCAGCGCCCGCGCGGTCATCACGGCCGGGTTGTAGCGCTCCAGCAGCCCGCACATCAGCGGGATGTCGTTCTTCGCCGCCAGCGAAACGATTTCCTGCGACTTCTCGAAGCTGTTGCACACCGGCTTTTCGACCAGCATCGGCTTGCCCTGGCCGAGGATCTCCTGCGCCAGGTCGTAGTGCGCCTCGGTGGCCGAGGCGAGCACCACGGCGTCCACATCGGACAGTTCGCCGATCTCCGGCGTCCACTGGGTTTCGTACCGGTCGGCGACGGCCTTGCCGGCTTCCTCGCGCGGATCGATCACGCGGACCAGGTCGACGCGTTCGTTGCCGGCGAGCACGCGGGCGTGCAGCGAGCCCATGTTGCCGGTCCCGACAAGAGCGATCCGATGCGTCATGCGCCCAGTACCTCGCGAACGGTCTCGATGATGGTGTCCAGCTGGGACTCGGTCAGGTGCGGGTGCACCGGCAGCGAAAGCGCCTGCGCGGCAACCGCCTGCGCCACCGGGAAGTCCTCGACGCGCGCGCCCGGGATCAGGTCGTGACCCGCGTAGCAGTCGTAGTCGAAGACGATCTTGGGGTAGTAGATGCCGTTGCCGATGCCGCGCTCGGTGAGCGCCGCGGCCAGCTCGTCACGCGAGAGGAACGCGTGCGGCCCGACCAGCACCGTGTACTGGTGCCACACGTGCTCGCGGCCCGGCAGCACCTGCGGGACGTCCAGGCCCGGGGTGCCGGCGAGGCCCTCCGACAGCCGCTTCGCGTTCGCCTGGCGGGCGGCGGTCAGCTGGTCGAGCTTCGCCAGCTGCGGGATGCCGACGGCGGCGTGCAGGTCGGTCATCCGGTAGTTGTGGCCGGCGACCTCGTACTGGTACCGGGCACGCATGCCCTGGTTGCGCAGCACACGCAGCTTGTCGGCCAGCGCGTCGTCGTCCGTCGTGATGACGCCGCCCTCGGCGGTGGTGATGTTCTTCGTCGCGTACAGCGAGAAGCAGCCGATGCCGAACGAGCCGGCCGGCTTGCCCTCGAACGACGCGCCGACGGCCTGCGCGGAGTCCTCGATCACCTGGAGGCCGTGCTCGGCCGCCAGCGGGGCGAGCTTGCCCATGTCCGCCGTCTGGCCGTAGAGGTGCACCGGCATCAGCACCTTGGTGCGGTCGGTCACCGCCTTGGCGACGGCGTCGGGGTCGATCGCGAAGTCGTCGCGCCGGATGTCGGCGAAGCGGACGGTCGCACCGGCTTCCAGGATCGCGTTCAGCGTCGCGACGAAGGTGAACGGCGACGTGATGACCTCGTCACCCGGCTTCAGGTCCAGGACCTGGAGCGCGGCGACCAGCGCGGTCGTCCCGTTGTTGACCGCGATCGCGTGCTTCGTCCCGGAGACCGCCGCGAAGGCGTCTTCGAAGCGCTTGACCATCGGTCCCTGTGCGATGGCGCCGGAGCGCAGCACCTCGACGACGAGGTCCTCCGCGTCGCGGACGTCGACCACAGTGATGGGGATCATGGGCAGTCTCTCTCGGCAGGCGATTTCGGCGCGTCCGGTACAGTGAGCCGCCGGTTCTGCGCCCGGCCGCCCTGCAACAACGCGGGCCACACGTTACCGGGCGCGGTAGCACGCCCAGAACCCAGCCGCCGACGAACGGACGACCACCCGTGGCCAACCGCATCCACCCGACCGCTGTCATCGGCGAAGGCGTCGAACTCGGCGACGACAACGTGATCGGGCCGTACGCGGTGATCGTCGGGCCGGCCCGGATCGGCGACGGCAACTGGATCGGCCCGCACGTGACGATCGGCACGCCCGGCGAGGACCGCGGCCGCCCCCACCCGGACGCCTGGACCGAGGCGCCGGTGGGTGACCCGGATCACGACGGTCACGGCGTCGTCATCGGCAGCCGCAACCGGATCCGCGAGTACGTGAGCGTCCACCAGGGCACCTGGCGGACCACGACGATCGGCAGCGACGGCTACTTCCTGCGCAACTCGCACATCGCGCACGACTGCCTGGTCGGCGACGCCGTGACGGTCGCCTCCAACGCGGTGACGGGTGGCCACTGCCACATCTGGGACGGCGCGAACCTCGGTATGGGCGCGATCCTGCACCAGAAGGTCGTGATCGGTCCCGGCGCGATGATCGGCATGGGCTCGGCGGTCCGCCGTGAGATCGGCGCGTTCACCATCGCCGTCGGCAACCCGGCCCGGGTCACCGGCGTCAACGTCGTGGGCCTGTCCCGACGCGGCCTGGACGAGGCCTTGATCGAGGCGCTCGGGCCCTGGCTGAAGGGCAAGGAGCCGCTCCCGGACGTCACGCTGCCCGGAGACCTCTCTACCTTGGTAAAGGCGTGGGACGCCCGCCCGCGCGAAGAGCACTAGGAGTCATGAGCATGTCTGTCGCCCCCAAGCTGCGTGAGGTCTTCGTCGAGGCGCTGGACCTCGACGGCGACGTGGACGTCGAGAACCTGAAGTACCGCGACATCGAGGCGTGGGACTCCGTCGGCCACATGGCGCTGGTCGCGGCCATCGAGGACGAGTTCGACGTCGAGTTCGACACCGACCAGGTGATCGACATGTCGAGCTTCAAGGTCGCCGTGGACATGGTCACCGAGCTCCAGTCGAAGAATGCCTGATCTGACCGGTCGCGTCGCGCTCGTCACCGGCGGGACGCGGGGGATCGGCCTGGCCACCGTGCGTGCCTTGGTGGAAGCGGGCGCGACGGTGGTGCTCACCGGCCGCGACGAGGCCCGCGCCAAGGAAGCTGCTTCCGCCGCGGGCGCCGCGGCCGGGCTCGCCTTGGACGTCACCGACGCCAAAGCGGTGTCCTCGCTGGTCAGGGCGGTCGCGAAGGAGCACGGCAAGCTCGACGTCGTCGTCGCGAACGCCGGGATCATGGAGGACGCGCTCCTCGGGATGATCAAGGAAGAGCTGGTCGACACGACGCTGAGCACGAACGTCGCCGGCACGCTGCACACCGTCCAGGCCGCGGCCCGGGCGATGATGCGGAAGAAGACCGGCGCGATCGTCGTGCTCGCCTCGATCGTCGGCGAGCACGGAAGCGCTGGTCAGACGGTGTATGCGGCGTCGAAGGCGGCGGTGGCGAACATCGCGCGGTCGGCGGCGAAGGAGCTCGGCCGCTCGGGCATCCGCGTCAACGCGGTCGCGCCGGGCGTGATCGAGACCGACCTGACCGCGGGCCTGAGCGAGGACGCGAAGGCGGACAACGCCGGCAAGACGCCGCTGGGGCGTCTCGGCCGGCCCGAAGAAGTCGCGAACGCGATCCGGTTCCTGGTGAGTGATGAAGCGTCCTTCATCACCGGGCAGGTGCTGGGCATCGACGGAGGCTTGGTGCTGTGACGTTGCTGGGTGCGGGAGCTCGGCTGGTGGACGTGGCCGGGGGCCGCACGCTGGCGGGCGCGGAACTGTCGGCCGAGGTCGGCCGCTCGATCGAAGCGCTCGCGGCGCTGCCCACCGGCGTCGTCTTCGCGCGGATGTCGATCGACCTGCCGAGCGTGCTGACCTACCTCGGCGCGATCGAATCCGGGCGGGCGATCGCGCTGATCGACCCGGCGCTCGACGCCGACGTGCTGGCCGGGCTGGTCGCGCGCTTCCGCCCGGCCGCGGTGCTGGCGGCTTCGGGCGACGCTCCCGACGGCTACGAGACGCGGGGTGCCGACTGGGTGCGCTCTTCGGCCGAAGGTGTGCCGCCGCACCCCGACCTCGCCGTGCTGCTGCCGACCAGCGGGTCGACCGGCAACCCCAAGCTGGTCCGGCTCTCGCGGCAGGGGCTGCTGGCCAACGCCGACGCCATCGCCCAGGTGCTGCACATCGACGCCGACGAGGTCGCGCCGACCTGCCTGCCGCTGCACTACAGCTACGGCCTGTCGGTGCTGAACTCGCACCTGGTGCGGGACGCGACCGTCGTCATCGAGCCGTCCGGCGTGCTCGGCCGCGGGTTCTGGGACGCGGTGAACACCTACGGCGTCACGTCCCTTTCGGGCGTTCCGTACCACTACGAAATGCTGCGGCGGCTCAAGTTCGACCCCGCGAAGTACCCGACGCTGCGCACGCTGACGCAGGCCGGCGGGAAGCTGCGCGACGAGCTGATCGCCGAGTTCAACGCGAAGATGGTCGCCGTCGGCGGCCGGATGTACGTCATGTACGGCCAGACCGAGGCGTCGCCGCGGATGACGACGGTGCCGGCCGAGCGGCTGGCCGAAAAGCTCGGTTCCGCCGGGCCGGCGCTGCCGGGCGGCAAGTTCGCGGTCCGCCGTGACGACGGGTCGGAGACCACGCACCCGAAAATTGTCGGTGAGGTCGTCTACCGTGGGCCCAATGTGATGCTGGGCTACGCCGACGACGAGTCCGGCCTGGCCAAGGGCGACGAATACGGCGGCGTGCTGGCCACCGGTGACCTCGGGTACCTCGACGAAGAGGGGTACCTGTTCATCACCGGGCGGCTCAAGCGCATCGGCAAGGTGTTCGGCAACCGCGTCAGCCTCGACGACCTCGAGCACGCCGTGCGCACGGCGGCGGTGGGGATCGACGTGGTGGCTGCGGTGCCCGCGGGCGACAAGGTCGTCCTGTTCGCCGAAGGCGCGGACAAGGACATCTGCAAGGACGCTTCGCGGGCGCTGTCCGAGCGACTGCACCTGCACGTCAGCGGGTTCGACGTCCGCCCGATCGACACCGTGCCGCTGCTGGCCAGCGGCAAGATCGACTACCGGTCATTGGAGGCGCAGGTATGAGTGTGTTCACTCGGTCGCAGGCCGACCGGGAGGCCTTGCTGCTGCCCGAGCTGGCTTCGCTGACGTCCCACCATCGGGCGAATTCCGAAGGCTATGACCGGATCCTGTCTTCGCTGGGAATCGCGCCGGACACGTCGTTTGCCACGATCGCGGACCTGCCGTGGCTGCCGGTGCGGATGTTCAAGACGCACGACCTGAAGTCGGTGCCGGACAGCGAGGTCTTCAAGACCCTCACGTCGTCGGGCACCACCGGCGCCGGCGCGTCGCGGATCTACCTGGACAAGGAGTCGGCGGGCGCGCAGACCAAGCAGCTCGGCGCGACCCTGCAGGAGGTCCTCGGCAGCGAGCGGCTGCCGATGCTGATGGTCGACACGATCGGCATCATCAAGAACCGCCGGTCGTTCTCCGCGCGGGGGGCTGGGGTGCTGGGCATGGCGAACTTCGGCCGCAAGCACACGTACGTGCTCGACGAGAACGACAAGCCGGACGTCGAGGCGGTCAAGAAGTTCCTGGCCGAGTACGGCGACAAGCCGTTCCTGATCTTCGGCTTCACCTTCATGGTGTGGCTGTACCTGTACGAAGTCGCGCGGGACAACGGCCTCGACCTCTCGAACGGCATCCTCATCCACAGCGGTGGCTGGAAGAAGCTGATCGACCGCGCGGTCGACAACACCGAGTTCCGGCGGCGGTTCAAAGAGGACACCGGGCTCACCCGGATCCACAACTACTACGGGATGATCGAGCAGATCGGCACGGTGTTCCTCGAGGGCCCGTCCGGGAACTCGCTGTACTGCCCGGACTTCGCCGACGTCGTGATCCGGAACCCGGAGACGTGGGAAGAGCAGCCGGTCGGCGAGCCGGGTGTGATCGAGGTCGTCTCCACGCTGCCGACGTCGTACCCGGGGCACGTGCTGCTGACCGAAGACCTGGGTGTCTACAACGGCATCGACGACGGCGACTGGCCGGGCAAGCACTTCTCCGTGCTCGGCCGGCTGCCCAAGGCCGAGGCCCGCGGGTGCTCGGACACGTTCTCCGGAGCGGCGGCATGACTTCCCTGACGCAGCGGTTCCCCGCTGATTCCGGCATCGAGGTCGGCGAGCTGGTCTCCCGGTTGCGCGAGGAGCCGCCGGGTGGCCGGCTGCGCGTGGGCGACCCACGCGTCGTCGAGTTCATCACGAAGTTCGCGCGCAAGCTGCTCGCGCCGGCCACCGCGCGCCGGTTCCCGGAGCTGGCGTCGCTCGGCTTCTTCCTGCGCAAGGGCGAGATCGCCAAGGCGTTGTCCACTTTGGACACCTCGGGCAGCGTGCTGCGGTTCCCGCGCGGGCTGGTGTTCCACGTGCCGCCGGCGAACGTCGACACGATCTTCGTCTACTCGTGGGCGCTGTCGGCGCTGGCGGGCAACCACAACGTCGTGCGGGTGTCTTCGCGCTCGGCCGGGGCCGCGGAAGCGGTGCTGGAGGCGCTGAACGCGGCGCTGTCCGAAGTGGACTCTTCGGTCGCGGACGCGATCCGGGCGACCCAGCGCATGGTGACCTACGACCGCAGCGACGAGGTGAGCGGCGCGCTGTCGCTGGCCGCGGACCTGCGCGTCATCTGGGGCGGCGACGGCTCGGTCGCGGCCCTGCGGAAGTACCCGCTGGCGCCGCACGCGCGTGACCTGACGTTCCCGGACCGCTCGTCGTTCGCCGTCGCTTCGGTGGCGGGCTGGCAGCGCGCGTCCGCGGAAGAGCGTCGCGCGGCCGCCGAGGGCTTCTACAACGACTCGTACTGGTTCGACCAGGCGGCGTGCTCGTCGCCCCGGGCGGTGTTCTGGGTCGGCGACGAAGCCGGTGCGGCCGCGGCCGGGCAGGAGTTCCGCGCGCTGCTGTCGTCGGTGCTGGCGGCGAAGCAGCACGTCACCGAGCCGGCGATGGCGGTCCAGAAGCGCGTCTCGGCGTACGGCGCGGCGGTCGACGGCCTGGTCAAGGAGATCGAGTTCCAGGGCAACGGGCTGGCCACGTTGGAGCTGACCGACCCGGCGATCCTCCCGCGCGAGTGGCTCGGCGCGGGCACGTTCGCGAACGCGCGAGTGTCCACTTTGTCCGACCTGGTGCCGATCGTCCTCCGGAAGGACCAGACGGTCAGCCAGTTCGGCTTTACCACCGACGAGCTGACGGCGTTCGCGCACGAGCTGGCGGGTCGCGGAGTCGACCGGATCGTGCCGTTCGGCTCGGCCCTGACGTTCTCGGCGGTCTGGGACGGTTACGATCTGCTCTCCGAGTTCAGCCGCCTGGTCACGGTCCAGGCCTGAGGAGTTGCGTCGATGACGACCGTTGAGGACTTGCCGGCGGCCGGCAAGCAGCCGAAGTCCGCCAAGGCGAAGATCCTCGACGTCGTCCGGTGGGTCGCGATCCTGCTGGTCATCGGGTTCGCGGCGAAGCAGCTGGCCTCGAACTGGGGCGAGTTCTGGCACACCCTGCGTGATGTCGCCTGGCAGTCGTCGCTGCTGAGCCTGGTGGCCCTGGTGGCGGCGATCATGGTGTCCACCTGGGGCTGGCAGGTGATGGTCGACGACCTCGGCAAGCCGATCGGCTACGCCAGGGGAGCGCAGATCTGCCTGGTCGGCTCGCTCGGCAAGTACGTGCCGGGCTCGGTGTGGGCGTACCTGCTGCAGATGGAGCTGGGCCGCAAGGCGGGCCTCGCCCGGGCCCGGATCTTCACGGGCTCGCTGATCCAGCTGGGCGTGGGCGTGGTGTCGGCGCTGGTCGTGTCGCTCCTGGCGGCGCCGGCGGTGTTCAGCAACAGCCCGCGCGCGCTCTGGCTGTTCGTGCTCATCCCGCTCGGCCTGGCGATGCTGCACCCGAGGATCCTGACCTGGGGCACGTCGCTGGTCCTGCGCATCCTCCGCCGCCCGCCGCTGGCGCACCCACTGGGCTGGGCGGTGGTGGGCAAGGTCTTCGGCGCCTCGACGGCGGCGTGGTGCCTGCAGGGCATCCACCTCTGGCTGCTGGCGAACTCGGTGGGAACGCCGGGCTTCAGCGGCTTCGTGCTGTGCGTGGGCGCGATGGCGGTGGCGATGACGGTGGGCACGTTCGCGTTCATCCTCCCGAGCGGAGTGGGTGTCCGCGAGGTGGCCCAGGTGGCGGTGCTGACGGCCAGCGGCCTGACGGTCGGCCAGGCCACGGCGTTCGCGGTGGCATCCCGGGTGATGTTCACGGTGGCCGACCTGCTGACGGCCGGCCTGGCGGCGATCGCGGCCCGCTCGACCCGCTCGGCCTGACGGCTACCGGTCCCGAGCAGGTAGTCCACCGGTTGTACCCAAGTTGTCCACAGGGCTTACGCACATGTGGACAACTCCGTCACGTCAGGACACCAGCCGGTAGATCACCGCGTCCGAATTGCGGTACGCCTCCCGCAGGAAAGGCTCCCCGGCCAACCCGATCAACCCCGGCTGATAAGGCTTCCCGGGCTGCGTCGAAGGCTTCCCCAAAATCACCCAATGAATGTTCAACCGCCGAACCGCCGCGCGCACCGCCGGATCCGTCGGGTAATCGCGAAACCGCGCGGCCAGCAGCAGCGCGTCCTTCGGCAGCAATGTCTCGTCGAAATGCCCGGCCACCGTTCGGACGCCCGACAGCGCGTACGTCCACGCCGTTCCGTCGAAGCGGTCGTTCATCGCCCACTCGCCCGGGGCCGCCAGCCTGCCCAGCTCCACCATGGCCGTCTCCTCGCCCGGCGTCACGCGCTGCGCCCCCTGGTACCCCTGCGCCACGCGGGCGCCGTTCGACCTGAAATACAGCCCGTTCGACAGCAGCACGAACCCCAGTAGCACCACGACGGCGACCGCGGCCGCCGGCACCCGTGCAGGCAGCCGGTCGCGTAACCACGCCTGTGTCGACGCCAAGCCGTGTGCCGCCAGGACGCACAGCGGGATTGCCGCCATCGAAAAGAACCGGTACGGGTCGTCCCACCACGGGCGGGACAGCGCCATCACCAGCGGGGCGTTCGACGACGCCACCGCCATGTACGCCAGGCCCGTCACCGCCGCCGTCAGGCCGATCCAGCGCAACGCCCCCGCCCGCGCGAAGAACACGATCCCCAGGAACAACGCCACCGACAGCCACACCTGCGGGTGCGCCTCGTAGTGCTGGAAGCCCAGCAGCGCACCCAGCGCCGTCGACGCACGCCACTCGCTCGGCCAGCCGTAGTACGGGACGTCGCCCGACGCCAGGCCCAGTGCGCCGAACAACTGCAGCCACGCCACCAGCAGTGACGCCACCGCGATCGGCAGCAGCGCCAGCAGGTCCCGGCCGATCCGCCGCCACGAAGACAGCCACCGCTGCACCAGCAGCGGCCCGGCGAACAGGAGCCCGCCGAACAAGGTCGACGAATGGACGCACAGCAGGCCGACCGCGGCCAGCACCAGCACCAGGCCCGTGTCCGGCGCGACCCGCTCCAGGTAGCGCCGCAACGCCACCGCCGCCAACGGCGTCAGCGTCACCCCCAGCGCGAACGGCAGCAGCGGCCCGCGGTCCATCGACTCGTAGACGCCCATCACCGGCGCCACCGCGGTCAGCGCCACCGCACCCGCCAGCACCGCGCGGCCGCGGAACTCGCGCACCAGCGTCACCAGCGAAAGCGCCAGCAAACCCGGCAGCAGCACGGTGTTCGCGTCCAGTGTGGCCGGGATCGACGCGCCGCTCAGCCGGTACGTCATCGCCGCCAGCAGGTGGTAGGCGTTGGGGTAGAACACCGGCGCCGCGTCGCCGTACCAGTTCACGTGGCTCGTGCCGAACAGGCTGCCGTCGCCGGTGTCGGCGATGTAGCGCACCGCGTTCCCGTGGTAGACCGCGTCGAATCCCTGCGGCAGCGCGCCGATCGTCCCCAACCCGCGCACTGTCGCATAAAAACCGACCGCCGACGCGAACAGCAAACACGCCACCACGCACAGGTGGCCGTTCCGCGCCCACAGTCCGGGCTCCGGCTCCGGAGGCAGGCGCCGCAGCGTCAGTTTCCGGACACCGTAAGCGATCGCGGCGAACACCGCGGTCGACACCGCGTACGTCACGGGTGTGAACGACCAGCCGAGCGCCGCGGTCCACGGCCCGGTCAGGCCGCCGATGGCGTAGCTCAGCAGCGGGGCCAGCCCGGCCAGGGCCCACCCACGCAAACCCACGGCCAGGCCGGTCACCAGCCCGGGTAAGGCGATGACGAGAATGGCTACGCTGACGGAAAGCACGGTGGAGACTAAGCCGCCGAAGAGCCGTCACCCGTTCCGGGGATGGAGTCCGAACGGGACAAATAGCGAATGTCCCTTCACGATACCCGAACGGGTTATATTGACGAGTACGTTTCCCTGCTTGACTGACGCCGGGCGGAGCGATCTTCACGAGGGGGCCGGGTGGTCTACGCGGTCGTGGTGGCGTGGCTGGTCCTCGCCGCGATCGTGGTGCTGACCTGGGGCCGGCTCGACACCGATCGCGGCTGGCGCGGTCTCGTCCTCGCGCTCACCCTCGGCCTTTCCCTGCTCCACCAGCTGCTGTTTTCCACCGTCACCGAGGACGCGCTGGTTTCGTTCCGCTACGCCCAGAACATCGCCGACGGCAACGGCCCGGTCTTCAACCCCGGTGAACGCGTCGAGGGCTACACGAACTTCTTCTGGCTGGTGCTGATCGCCCTGCCGCGCGCCGCGTTCGGCGCCGACGTCGAGACCGCCGCCGTCGTCTTCGGCGTGGTGGCCGTGCTCGGCTGCGTGCTGCTGGCGTACTTCGTGGTCAACCGGATCGCGGCGGCGGCGGTGCCGGCCGGCGCCGAGCCGCGGCCGGCGATCGGCGTCGCGGCCGCGGTGCTGACCGCCGCGGCCGGCGGCCTCGCCGTCTACGGGCCCTCCGGCTCCGAGGTGCCGCTGTTCGTGCTCCTCATCCTCGCTGTGGGTTACTCGCTCGTGGCGCGCCGCCCGGTGGTCGCCGGCGTGCTCGTCGCCTTCGCCGTGATGACGAGCCCGCAGGGCCTGGTCATCGCCGTGCTGGGCGGGCTCTGGCTGGTCGGCGCCGCGGTGCGGAAGAAGCACAGCTGGTGGGCGCCGGTGGGGTACCTGCTGGGCGCGCTGGTGTTCCTGATCCCGCGGCTGGCCTGGCGGCTGACGTTCTACCACCACTACCTGCCCGCGCCGCTGGCCGCGCGGCTCGGCGGCTCGGTGGGCTCGCAGGTCGCCATCGGCTGGCCGTACCTGTCCGGGTTCGCACTGGCGCACCAGGGTTTCCTGCTGCTCGGCCTGGTCGCCGCCGTGGCGTTGCTGCTGCGCCGCGCGAACGGTGTCGCGCTCGAGGCTCGCGCCCTGATCTGGCTGCTGTTCGCGACGGCCGCCGGGCTCGCCGCCTCGGCGGTGCTGGCCGGCGGCGACCCCGGCCCGTCGTGGCGGCTGCTGGCCCCGGTGCCGCCGCTGCTCGCCGTCGGGTCCGTGGCCGCGTACGGCGTGCTCACCGCCGACGTCGAAGGCAAGCCGTCGCCGGGGCCGCGGGCGTGGCCGGCCGCGACGCGGCTGGTCCCGGTGACCGCGTGCGGGCTCGCCGGCATCGCCGTGCTCGTCTCGGTCTTCAGCCCGGAAATGCTCGACCGCGTGCGTGACTGGCGCGCGCACGGCACCGAGCTCGCCGAGATCGGCGGCTGGCTCGGCGAGTACCTGCCGCCCGGTTCGGTGGTCAGCGCCGCCGCGCCCGGCGCGCTCGCGGCCCACGGCGGGCAGCTGCTCATCGTCGACGTCCTCGGCCGCACCGACGACCACATCGCTCGCGAGGGACGGCACGACGGCGGCGTCGCGACCGACTACGACTACGTGGTCAACGGCCGCCGCCCGACCGTCGCGGTGCCGGCCGACGGCGGGTACGCCGACCGCCAGCGCTGCACGATCGACCCGGTCTACGCGGGCAAGTACGAGGTGGCGACCTTCCGCCGCGTCGGCACGCCCTTCTGGGTTTCGGTGTACCCGCGCACGGAACAGGCGGAGACCGTGGTCAGCGACCTCGACAAGGGCCCGGACTTCCGCTACGTACCCTGTCCTTCGTGAAGCTCGAGGTCGCGAAACGCCGGTTGGGCGCGGAGGCGCGGCTCGGGCTCGGGACGTTCGGGGTCGTGTTCGCGCTGTTCGCCGTGCGCTTCCTCGTGCCGCGGCCGATCGCGATGTCCAACAACGGCGACGGCGGCCGGGTGCTGTGCGGGGCCGGGATCACCTGGAAGGGCCTGCCCGAGGCGTTCATCCACCTCGCCTACACCCCGGCGCCGGGCGCGCCGCCGTGCCGGCCGACCTACCTGCTCACGCAGAGCTGGCTCGCCGAGCTGGCCGTCCGGATCGGCGGGCTGCTCGGCCTGCACGGGACGCTCAGCCTGGTCATCCTCGGCCTGCTGAGCAGCGTCGTCGCCGCGGCCGCGGTCGCCGCGATCGTGCTGGGCCTGCCGTACGCGCGCCGCACGCGGCTGGCCGTGGCGGCGGGGCTGCTGCTGGTCGTCGCGGACTCGGCGTTCTTCGGGTACTTCGCCGCGGTGCTCGGCGAAGGCGCGGCGTTCCTGGGCCTGCTGCTGGTCGTCGGCGGCCTGCTGCTCACCGCCCGCGAAGGCCGGTGGAGCTACGCGGGCCTGGCGGTGACGCTTGTCGGCGGGGTGCTGACGGTGAACGCCAAGGTCCAGACGTTGACGATCCTGCCGATCCTCGCGCTGGCGATCCTGCTGGTCCGGCCGGGCACGCTGCGTGGGCTCCGGCGCTGGACGGCGGCGGCGCTGGTCATCGCCGCGCTCGGCGCGATCACGCTGTTCGCGCAGCAGAGCGTCGACCCGGCCCGCGCCCCCGACGGCACCTACTCCGGGTTCCCGGGCGACGACTCGCGTGAGATCAACATCTTCAACTCGATCTTCCTGAACATCGTCGACGGCGAGCACGACACCCAGGCCGACCTCGCCGCCCTCGGGCTGCCGCCGTCGTTCGCGCAGTACGCGGGCAACGGCTGGTGGCACCCGCACCCGGCGACCACGGACCCGCAGTACCCGAGCTACCGCGACCGGATGAGCCGCGAGAACGTCATGCACTACTTCGCCACCCACCCCGGCCGGACGCTGGCGGTGCTGGACCGGGCCGCGACCGACCAGCTCACCGCCCGCCCGGACTACCTCGGCAGCTTCGACCGGGAAGCCGGCTTCGCGCCGCACGCGCAGGAGCACCGGGTGCCGGTGGTGTCGTGGCTGACCGGCCTGATCGCGCCGCTGGGCCTGTTCGCCCTGCTGCCGATCTGGCTGTTCGTGCTGGTCCGGGCGTGGCTGCGGCGGCGGGACGCGCTCGGGGTCGTGCTGGCGTTCCTGTTCACGGTCTCGGTGACGCAGTTCGCCACGGCGGCGCTGGGCGACGGCATCGAGGGCGTCAAGCACCAGTCCGTCGCGCTGTTCACGATCCTGCTGGCCGTGGTCCTGGCGATCCCGGTCCGGCGCCGCGACGACGTTCAACCCGTGTGAGCTTCGCCCGGTTTGTGGTCTTCGCCGCTTGAACGGCCGCCAAGAACCTACGGTCCCGTAACCTGGCGCGATGGCTGACCTGGTGTACCCGCCCGTGATCGCGGCGGCCCGGACGATGTTCCGGGTACTCGACAACCGCATCCGGGTCGAGGGCGCGGAACACATCCCGCGCCGCGGCGGCGCGGTCATCGCGTGCAACCACGTGAGCTACCTCGACTTCATCTTCTGCGGCCTCGGCGCGCGCCCGGCCAAGCGGCTGACGCGCTTCATGGCGAAGAAGGAGATCTTCGACAACAAGATCGCCGGGCCGCTGATGCGGGGGATGCACCACATCTCCGTCGACCGCGACGCCGGCCTCGCCTCCTACCGCGAAGCCCTCGCGAAACTGCAGGCCGGCGAGGTGGTCGGGGTCTTCCCGGAGGCGACGATCAGCCGGTCGTTCACCGTCAAGGAGATCAAGTCCGGCGCCGTCCGGATGGCCGCGGCGGCCAACGTCCCGGTCGTGCCCATGGCGCTGTGGGGGACCCAGCGGCTCTGGACGAAGGGCCGTCCGAAGGACCTGACCCGCCGGCACGTGCCGATCTCGATCCTCATCGGCGAGCCGATGCACCCGGCGAAGGGTGACGACTGGGACGTCGTGACGAAGGAGCTGCGCGCCCGGATGAGCGCGCTCGTCGACCGCGCCCAGGCCGAGTACCCGGAGCAGCCCGCGTCCGAGGACGAGCGCTGGTGGCAGCCCGCCCACCTGGGCGGGACCGCCCCCACCGCGGAAGAAGCGGCCGAGCTGGACCGCCGCTAGAACCAGCGCTCCAGCACCTGCGAAACGCCGTCGTCGGCGGCCGGGCCGGTGATCTCGTCGGCCACGTCGTGCACGGCCGGGTGCCCGTTCTCCATCGCGACGCCGTGGCCGGCCCAGCGGAGCATCTCGACGTCGTTGGGCATGTCGCCGAACGCGATCACCCGCTCGGCGTCGACGCCCAGGCGCTCGGCGACGTCGGCCAGGCCGGTCGCCTTGGTGATCCCGTGCGCGGACAGCTCGACCAGCCCGCCCGAGGACGAGTAGGTGGCGTCGACCTCGCGCTCGAACAGGGACCGCACCGCTTCGGCCATCTCGTCCGATGACATGCCGCGGTGGCTGACCAGCAGCTTGATCGCCGGGTGCCCGACGACCTCGGCCCGCGGCGCGGTGCGGCCTTCGCCGTCGCCCCACGGGTTGTGGTAGTCCGGCTCGATCACGAAGCTGCGCATCTCGTGGTCGGCGTCGGTGCTGACGCGCTCGGCGGCCAGCCGGCAGCCCGGGAGGGCCTTGTCGAGCGCGCTGGCGATGTCGCCGAGCAGCTCGGGCCGCAGCAGGCCGTGCACCGCGACGACCTCCTCGCGGCCGCAGTCGTACAGGACCGCGCCGTTCGCGCACACGGCGTACCCGGTGAGCTCGAGCGGCTTGGCCACGGGCGCGATCCAGCGCGGCGGCCGGCCGCTGGCCAGCACGAACGGCACACCCGCCTCGATCGCCCGGCGGACGGTCCCGATGGTGCGCGCGCTGAGGGATTCGGAGGGGCCGAGCAGGGTGCCGTCCACGTCGGACGCGATCAACAGAGGTCTCTCCACCACCCCATTGTCCCTGACACGTTCGGGTGGCCTCGTCCCCGTCCGTGCGACTGTCGGTGGTTGCCGATAACGTCCGGCAGTGTGCGAGTAGGCATCGTCATTCTTCCGGAAGATCGTTGGTGGGCCGCCGAGCCGAAGTGGCGGGCCGCCGAGGAGTACGGCTTCGACCACGCTTGGACCTATGACCACCTCGGGTGGAAGAACCTGGTCGACGGGCCGTGGTTCTCGGCCGTCCCGACCCTGACCGCGGCGGCCATGGTGACCTCCCGCATCCGGCTGGGCACGTTCGTGGCCTCCCCGGTCGCGCGGCACCCGGTGCCGTTCATGCGGGAGCTGACCACCCTCGACGACATCTCCGACGGCCGGTTCGTCCTGGGTGTCGGCGCGGGCGTCGACCACCACCACTACGACGGCGCGGTGCTCGGCGCGCCCGAGTTGTCGGTCAAGCAGCGCGCCGACCGCTTCACCGAGTTCGTCGAGGCGCTCGACGGGCTGCTGATGACCGACAAGTTCGACTTCGACGGCGAGTACTACCGGGCCCGCGCGGCCCGCAACCTGCCGGGCCCGGTCCAGCGGCCCCGGCTGCCGTTCGTCGTGGCGGCCAACGGCCCCCGCACGATGACCCTGGCCGCCCGCTTCGGCGCCGGCTGGGTCACCACCGGCAAGGGCGGCGCGACCGAGGCTGAGTGGTGGGCCGGCATCAAGCAGCTCACCGAGGTCTTCGACCAGCGCCTCGACGCGGTCGGCCGCGAGCGGGCGAGCATCCAGCGGCACCTGAGCCTCGACTCGTCGCCGGTGTTCTCGCTGAGCAGCGTTGAGGCCTTCCGCGACGCCGCCGGGCGCGCGGGCGAGCTGGGCTTCACCGACGTGATCGCCCACTGGCCGCGGTCGTCGTCGCCCTACGAAGGGCGCGAGGCCGTGCTGGAGCAGGTGGCCAGCGACGTCCTGCCGGAGCTGCACTAGTCCGAACGAGTGACATCCGGCTGATCGGGAAACCGATTGCCGTCCCTCAGGCGTCCTTGTGAACAGACGTCAGAGATCACCCCGGGGGTGGTTGGGGGACGGAGGGCCCTCGTGGCCGCGGCACGGGGCGCCGCGGCCACGAGGGCTTTGTCATGGCTGCTTGGTGATCCGGTAGATGACCGCGCCCGGGTTCCGGTAGACGACCCGCAGGAAGTCGTGGCCGTCCAGGTGCCGCAGGCCGCGCGCGATCGGGGTGTCGCGGCGGATCGTGCCGCTGCCGAC
The DNA here is from genome assembly GCF_024703995.1 of Amycolatopsis iheyensis. GTDB lineage: Bacteria > Actinomycetota > Actinomycetes > Mycobacteriales > Pseudonocardiaceae > Amycolatopsis > Amycolatopsis iheyensis. The sequence goes on from NZ_JAMXQV010000014.1 coordinate 252,029, forward strand.
CAGCACGTAGTGGATCTTCAGCCGCTGCGTCGCGGCGCGCACCCGCGGGTCGCTGTCGTAGTCCGCGAAGTGCTCCGCCAGGTAGGTCGCGTCCGGGGGTGCCACGCCGGCGTCGTAGTGGCCCGCCACCGGGTGGACGCCGGTCAGGGCGTACATCCAGGCCGTGCCGTCGAGGCGGTCGTTGAGCACCTTCTCGTCGGCCGGGATGCCCAGCGTGCCGAGCTTCTCCATCGCGTCGATCTCGTCCGCGCTCACCGGCGGGACGACCTCGCCGGGCAGGCCGTTGTAGTAGAGCAGCGACACCGTCTTGGCGTTGGCCGCGCGGTAGAACCCGCCGGTCAGCACGCCCATCGCGACGACCAGCAGCACCGCCGACGCCAGCCCGACCCGGCCGGTCAGCCACGGCCGCGCGCGCACCCACGCGCGCCCGCTCGCCACCTTCGCCAGCCACCGCTGGGCCTCGCTCATGCCGTGCGCGGCGAGCAGGCACATCGGGATCGCGGCCAGCGCCATCAGCCGGAACCGGTCGTTCCACCAGGGCCGCGACAGGCTGATCACCCAGTCCTCGCCGCCGAAGCAGGCGACGACGACGAACAGCGCCGACAGCCCGATCGCCGAGAGCACCACCCAGCGCATCCGTCGCAGCGCCACCAGCGTGAGCACGCCCAGGGCCAGGAACACCGTCAGCCAGATCTGCGGCACCGGCAGCACCTGCTTGAACGTCGCCAGCATCGCCAGGGCCTTCCACACCGGCATGTGCGAGCCCCACGGGTGGTACGGGTACGACCCGGACGTGAAGGTGAGCGCGCCGAGGATCATCGGCGCGGCCAGCACCCCGGCCGCCACCATCACCGGCACCATCCGCAGGACGTCGCCGCCGACGACCCGCCAGGCCGCTTTGCCGGGCGCGACGCCGTCGAGGCGCTTGCCACGCAGCGCCCGGTACCAGCGCTGCACGACCAGCGGGAACGCGAACAGCAGCGCCCCGAACAACGCGCTCGAGTGCGCGGCGAGCAGGCCGGTCGCGCTCAGCGCCAGCACCGCGCCGGTGTCGACGCCCGGCCGCACGACGAACCGCTGCAGCGCGACCACGGCCAGCGGCGTCAGCACGATGCCCAGCGCGAACGGCAGCAGCCCGCTCGACACCGACTCGTACGCCCCGGTCGTCGCGCCGCCCGCGACCAGCGCCACGCTGCCGGCGAACACCGCGCGGCCGCCGAGCTGGCGGACCAGCGCGACCATGGCCAGCGCGAACAGCCCGGCGATCGGCATCGTGACGGCGTTCAGCGTGACCGGGATCGACGTCCCGGACAGCTGGTAGACCAGGGCGCCGACCAGGTGGTACGCGTTCGGGTAGAACGAGCCGTCGGGGTACCAGTTGATGGTGCCCATGCCGGTCAGCGAGCCGTCGCCGGTCTCGGCGATGTAGCGGATGCCGTTCGCGTGGAAGACGGTGTCCCAGCGCTGGAACACCGCGGTCGTCCCGCCGCGGCCGGAGACCACGACGGCGATCGACACGGCGGTCGCGATCGCGACGCAGGCGCCGACGGCCAGGTGTGCCCGGCGGGTCCACGGCGTCGGCGGCTCCTCGGCGCCCGGCGTGAGCCAGCCGCGGGCGACGGCGAACCGGCGCAGGCCGAACAGCACGGCGGCGAGCAGCAGGGTGATCGCGGCGACGCTCAGCGGGCCGTACGGCACGTGCGCGATCGCCAGCCACGGGCCGGCCAGGCCGGTGATGGCGTAGCTGAGCAGCGGCGCGAGCCCGGCCAGGGCCCAGCCGCGCAGGCCGGCGGCCCACCCGACGACGCCGCCGGGCACCGCCAGAACGGCCAGGTAGGTGGCCACGGCGGTGAAGTAGCTCCAGAAGTCCTCGGGTGCAGGCACTGCTTTCCAGGTGTGTCGTAAGCCGAAATGTGATAGTCGGGTGCGGGCCGGGTCAGCGGCCCCCGTACCCTCGACGCCCGTGAGCGCGCACACGAACCCCGCACAGATTACTGAAGACGATTTCGCAGGTTACGACCTCGTCATCGTCGGGTCCGGTTTCTTCGGCCTGACCGTCGCCGAACGGGCCGCGGCCGAGCTGGGCAAGAAGGTCCTCGTCCTCGAGCGGCGCAGCCACATCGGCGGCAACGCGTACTCCGAGGCCGAGCCCGAGACCGGGATCGAGGTGCACAAGTACGGCGCGCACCTGTTCCACACCTCGAACAAGCGCGTCTGGGAGTACGTGAACCGCTTCACCGAGTTCACGAACTACCAGCACCGCGTGTTCGCGCGGGTCAAGGACCAGGTCTACTCGTTCCCGATGAACCTGGGCCTGATCAACCAGTTCTTCGGCAAGTCCCACACGCCGGACGAGGCCCGTGAGCTGATCGCCAAGCAGTCGTCCGAGTTCGAGACGGCCGATGCGCAGAACCTCGAGGAGAAGGCGATCTCGCTGATCGGCCGTCCCCTCTACGAGGCGTTCATCAAGGGTTACACCGCGAAGCAGTGGGAGAACGACCCCAAGAACCTGGGCGAAAACATCATCACGCGCCTGCCGGTCCGCTACAACTTCGACAACCGGTACTTCAACGACACCTACGAGGGCCTGCCCGTCAACGGGTACACCGCGTGGCTCGAGAAGATGGCCGAGCACGAGAACATCGACATCCGGCTGAACGTCGACTACTTCGACGTCCGCGAGCACATCCCGGCCGGCACCCCGACCGTCTACACCGGGCCGCTGGACCGCTACTTCGGCTACTCCGAGGGCCGGTTCACCTGGCGCACCGTGGACTTCGAGTCCGAGGTCGCCGAGACCGGCGACTTCCAGGGCACCTCGGTCGTCAACTACAACGACCAGGAAGTCCCGTACACCCGGATCATCGAGTTCCGCCACTTCCACCCGGAGCGGGACTACCCGAAGGACAAGACGGTCATCTTCCGCGAGTACTCCCGCTTCGCGGGCGAGGAAGACGAGCCGTACTACCCGATCAACACCCCGGACAACCGCGAGAAGCTCGAGGCCTACCGCGAGCTGGCCAAGGTCGAGGCGCGCGAGAAGAACGTGCTGTTCGGCGGCCGCCTCGGCACGTACAAGTACCTCGACATGCACATGGCCATCGGCTCGGCGCTGTCGGCGTTCGACAACAAGATCGCCCCGCACCTGACCGACGGCGCGCCGCTCGACGGGTCCCTCGATGCTTGAGAAGGGGAGCCCGACGGGCGAGGTCGCGGTTCTTTCGAAGGCGCAGGGCTTTCTGAAGAGTGAAGCTTCGGTGAAGGCTGCTCGCGGCATGTCCCACTTCGGTGAGCACGCGATCGGCTGGTTCGGCCTGGGTGTTCTCGGGGCCGTGGTCGACAAGAAGCGGCGCAAGGACTGGCTGATCGCCTCGGCCGGGGTCGTGGGTGCGCACGCCGCGTCCATCGCGGTGAAACGCGTGGTCAGGCGGCCCCGACCGGACCACCCGAGCGTCGAGGTACTGGTCGGCACGCCGAGCAAGCTGAGCTTCCCGTCGTCGCACGCGACGTCCACGACGGCGGCGGCGGTGCTCTACTCCGGATTGACCGGGCGTAACCTGGTGCCCGCCCTGGTACCGCCGATGCTGGCCTCGAGGCTCGTGCTCGGCGTTCACTATCCGACAGACGTTTTGGCCGGTGCAGCTCTCGGGGGGCTCGTCGGTGGTCTGATACGACGGAAGCTGAAGAAGAACCCATGAGCGAGACGACCGAGCAGCGCAACAGCGACGAAGCGGCCGTGACTCCCGAGACACCGGAGACACCGGTGACGGCGGAGGCAGCGACGGAGACCGCCGCACGCGGCCCGTTCGGCCTGGTCGGCGGCGTCATCAAGACGGCACGCCCCCGGCAGTGGGTGAAGAACGTCCTGGTCTTCGCGGCCCCGTTCTTCGCGTTCTCGAAGTCGACCGACCGCACGGGCCTCCTGCTCGACGCGATCGTCGCCTTCGTGGCGTTTTCGCTGGTGGCGAGCTCGGTCTACCTCATCAACGACGCGATCGACGTCGAGGCCGACCGGGCCCACCCGACCAAGCGCAACCGGCCGATCGCGGCCGGCATCGTGCCGGTCCCCGTCGCGTACGGGGCCGCGGTCGTGTTCTTCCTGGCCGGCCTCGGCGTGTCGTTCGCGGCGAGCTGGCAGCTCGCCGTGGTGCTGGCGGTCTACGAGGCCGTGCAGCTCGGCTACTGCTTCGGCCTGAAGCACCAGCCGGTGGTCGACCTGGCCATCGTCGGCTCGGGCTTCCTGATGCGCTCGATCGCCGGCGGTGTCGCGGGCGGCATCGCGCTTTCGCAGTGGTTCCTGCTGGTCACGGCGTTCGGCTCGCTGTTCATGGTGGCCGGCAAGCGCTACGCGGAGATCATGCTGTTCGAGCGCACCGGCGCGAAGATCCGCTCGTCGCTGAAGAAGTATTCGGCCAGCTACCTGCGGTTCGTCTGGGCGACGTCGGCGGCCATCCTGATCATGTCGTACTGCCTGTGGGCGTTCGAGATCCGCCAGACCGAGCACAACTCGGTGTGGGCGCTCATCTCGATGGTCCCGTTCGTGGTGGCGGTGCTGCGCTACGCGGTCGACGTCGACGGCGGCATCGCGGGCGAGCCCGAGGAGATCGCGCTCAAGGACCGCATCCTGCAGGTGCTCGGCGCGACCTGGGTGATCACCCTGTTCCTGGCGTTCTACCTGTGACTTCTCATGGCGGATCGACAGGTTCGCTTCAGGTTCAGCACAGCTGAGCGGCGCACCCTGAGGTGGTGGGGGCGGGCAGTGCGCCCGTCCCCGTGACCACAGGAGCGACGATGAACGACCAGCCGCGCGAGGAGAAGGCCCCGGCGGGGGCCGACCAACCGACCGTCGAGCAGCCGGCCACCGCGGCCGGGCAGCCGACCACGCAACAACCCGCGGCACCGGCCGGGCAGCCGACCACGCAGGCCACCTCCGCCGCGCCGCAGCAGCCCGCGGCGCCGGCCACGCAGGAGCCCGCCGCCGCGCAGGCGACCACGCCGGGCGCCGCGGTCCCGGCTGAGCCGCACTCCGCCGCTGCCCAAGCCGCGCAGCAACCCGCCGCCACGCAGGCCACTCCGGCCGCCGCCCCGGCTGAGCCGCAGCCGGCCGGCGCGCAAGCCACTCCGGCCGCCGCCCCGGCTGAGCCGCAACCGGCCGCAGCCCAGGCCACACCGGGCGCCGAAGCACCGGCTGAGCCGCAACCGGCCGCCGCCCATGGCCAGCTGCCGCCACCCGTGCCGCCGACCCCGCAGCTCTCGCAGCCCGGACCTGGCCAGACCTACGGCGCCTGGGCCCCGCCCCCGGCCAACGCCCCCCGCCGGCCCGGCGGCTTCCGGCGCTTCGTCGGACACCGGGCCACCCAGCTCGTCGGCGTCGGCGTGCTCGGCGTCCTCATCGGCGGGGGTGTCGTCGGCGGGATCGCCATCGCGGCGTCGCACCACGGCCCCCGCGACGGCCGGCCCGGCATCCACCGCCAGTACAACGGCCCCGACCAGGGCTTCGACGGCCGCGGCTTCCCCGGCCGAGGCGGCGGGAACTCCGGCAACTCGGGCAACTCCGGCACCGGCGACGGCATCTGAGCCGGCTGTGGTCTGAGCCACCGACCCCGGGCTCAGATCACAGAAGCATCACGGACGGGGTACGGTGTCCGTGATGCGAAGCGCCTCCGCAGAACTCCGCGAGGCCGCCGGTGCGCTGCCGGCGGCTTGGCCGAGCACCCGTGCCTGGGCCCTCCCGGCGGCGGCCGCGGCGGCTTCCGCGCTCGTGTTCACACTGGTCAGCAGCCATCTCATCGATGACACCTACATCACGCTGTCCTACGCGAAGAACCTCGCCTTCCACGCCCACTGGGGCCTGATCGAGCAGGGCACGGCCAACACCGCCACCTCGCCGCTGAACGTCCTGGCCCTCGGCGCGGTCACCTTCTTCGTGCGCGACGCCGTGCTGGCCGCCGGGATCGTGTTCGTCGCCGCGCAGGTCGTCATGGTCCTCGGCCTGCGGCGGCTCGGTGAGCGCACCGGGCTGCCGCCCGCCTTCGCGCCGCTGGCCTTCGCCGTGCTGCTGGTCAACCCGCTGCTCCTGTCGTCCGTCGGGCTGGAGGTCACGCTCGGCGCCGCCGGGGTCGTCTGGACGCTCGTCTACGCGGGGGAGCGCAGGGCGGGCCGGCTCGGGGTCGTCATCGGGCTGCTCGCGCTCGTCCGGATCGACCTGCTGCTCATCGCCGCCGTGCTGTTCGCCGCCCGCCGCGAGTTCTGGACCGGCATCTGGCAGACGGCCTTCGCCGCTCTCGCCGTGACGCTGCCGTGGTTCGGGTTCAGCTGGCTCGTGCTCGGCTCGGCCGTGCCCGACACGCTGGTCATCAAGATCAGCCAGCAGTCGTGGGGCCCGTTCAGCTTCACCAACGGCCCGCTCCTCTACTGGCGCAACTTCCCGGCCGAGGCCGCCCTCTCGTTCCTTCCGCTGGCCGTCGCCGGCGTGGTCGGCGTGAGCTGGATCGTCCAGTACCGCCGCGGGTCCGAAACCGCCCGCCGCCTGACGCCGTTCGCGGCGCTCGCCGTGGCCGGCGCCCTGCACTACGTGGCCTACAGCCGGCTCGGCGTGCCGCCCTACCACTGGTACTACGCGCCCAGCATCATCGGCGCGACGATCTTCCTGGTCGCCTGCGCCTGCGCGGTGCCTGAGCGGATCCGCCGCGGCGCGCTGACGGCGACCGGCGCGGTGCTCGCGGCGAGCGTCGCGGTCTACGCGCTGCCGGGTCTCCCGCGCCAGTTCGCGCCGATCTCCAGCAACCACGCGTCGACGACGGAGTACCGCGAGATCGGCGCGCAGCTGGCGGCCCTCGCCCACGGCCGCAAGGTCGAGACGGCGGGCGAGGTCGGCGCCCTGGCGTACGCGTGCGACTGCGAGCTGGTGGACGAGTTCTCCGACCGCGGCGCGGTCGACCCGGCGATCGCGGAGACGAAACGCCGCAGCGGCGACATCGGCCGCGCGCTGCTGGAGGCGAACTTCCACAACTTCGACCACAGCGTCGCCCCGATCAGCCCGGACCTGGTGCTGACCGCGACCCGCCGCCCGCCGCCGCCGACCGCGCTGGCGACCTGGCACATCGACTCGCCGTGGACGGGCGCCCAGAACCTCTACCTGATGCCCGCCCAGGTGCTCAGCGCCGCACCGCGGTGACGTCCAGGGTCAGCGTGAACTCGCGCCCGCCCAGGCGCTTGCCGTAGGTCAGGCCGAACGCGAACCGGTCGACGACCGTCGCCGCCCGGGCCGTGAACCCGTCGGCCGACAACGTCACCGCGTCGATCGCGCAGCGGACCCGGCCCGCCGTGCCGCGGACCGTGACCACGCCGTCGAGCAGCCAGCGGGGGCCGTCCGGCACCGGGTGGCCGTCGGTGAACGTGATCAGCGGGTGCTCGCGGCCGTGCAGGAAGCGGCGCGACTGGAGTTCGGTGTCCCGCAGGCGTTCCCCCGTGGTCAGCCCGGTCGCGTCGACCTCCGCCGTCACGACCGACGCGGTCACCGGGTCGGCCACGACGATCCGGCCGCCGGCCACCGGGAACGTGCCGTCCACAGTGGACACCCCGAAGAGGTGGGTGCCCGAAACGCCGATCCGGCAGCGCGCCGGGTCCAGCCGGTACTCGCCCGGCGGCGGGATCTCGATCATCGGCGTGCCCACATCCGGTTCATCGTGCCCTCCCGCGCGAGCAGCACCTGGGTGACCACCTGGAGCACCACGAAGCTCGCGATCGACAGCACCGTATCGAGCCCCGGCACGACGTCCACCGGCAGCGTGTACGCCAGCACGATGCTGAACGCGCTGTGCACGAGCCCGCCGAGGCCCCAGACCACCGCCAGCACCCGCCACACGCGCCGGAACGACGGCGTGTCCGCCCAGCGGTCCTCCAGCTCCGCGGCCCGGCGGGGCACCAGCGCCAGCGTGGCCTGGTAGGTCGTCGGCCGTCGGCCGATCCGCAGGCTCGCCAGCATCCAGAGGCCGATCAGCACGCTGAACCACGCGCCGCGGACCAGCTGCAGCCGCGCGTCGCCGGTGGCCAGCGTCGTCACCAGCCCGACCGCGACGATCAGCAGCACGAAGATCCCCATGCCGTCGACCCGCCGGTGCCGGGCCGCCAGGTAGAGCACCCGCAGCGCCGGCGGCAGGCCACCGAGCGTCAGCGCCCAGACCGGCGCGACATCGAACGCCCGCAGCAGGTAGTAGCCGCCGACCGGCGCGGCGATGTCACAGAGCAGCGTGACCAGCGATTTCCCCATGCCTTCGAGCATCGGGGACACGCACCGCCGCGACCATCGGCGACCCGGTTCCTACGCATCCACCGTCCGGTTGATGCCGGCCGTCAACCGCTGCTTGGTGAGCTTCGCGCCGAGCACCACGCAGCCGGCGGTCAGCACGGTGTCGAGGATCGGCACGATGTCCACCGGCAGCGTGAACGCCATGACCACGACCGCGCAGGCGAGCAGGACGAGCCCGGCGCCCCACCAGAGCGTCAGCGAACGCCACCGCTCCCGGAACCCGCGGGACAGGCCCCACAGCTGTTCCAGCTCGCCGGCGCGGGCGGGCTGGAAGGCGCACACCAGCCGGAAGAACAGCGGCCGCCGCCCGATCACCAGGCTGGCCAGCATCACCACGCCGAGCGGCAGCGTGAGCCAGGCACCGCGGATGAGCAGCAGCCGGGCATCCCCGGAGAAGACCGCCACCGCGGCGTTCACCAGCAGCAGGGCGAGCACGAACGCGCTGATCGGGTCGAGCCGGCGGTGCCGCGCCAGTACGTAGCCGGACCGCACCACCGGCGGCACGGCGCTGACCAGCAGCGCCCACAGCGCGGCGACTTCGAAGGAACGCAGGACGTAGTAGAGGGCCATCGGGAGGACGACGTCGCGCAGGAGCAGCGTCAGGCCGTCGCGCTTGCCGGTCGGAGTCATCATGGTGACCAGTCTGTTTTCGCGCGTGCGTCACCACATCGGTTCGCGGACCGGGTCCGGATGGACTTCCGGCTCAACCCCGGGGTGGAGACAGCGCGCGCGAGACCTTCATCGGCGCGAGCGCGTCCCGCAGGAACACCGCCGAGCCGTCGGCGAACCCGAAGCGGATCGTCGGCGACGGCGGGAAGCTCTGCCCGCCGAGCACGGCGTCCAGCCGGACGACGACCCGCGCGTCGAACTCCTCCGCCGTGGTGAACGGCCCGCCTTCGCCACCCTCCAGCCGACTGGTCGGGTAGACGACGGCGAGCCGCTGGTTCGTCCAGGTCAGCCGGGCGTGGCCGACGCCGCCGGCGAAGTGGTCGGCGAGCCGGACGGCGACCTGACCCGGGTCGGTCGCGGTGGCCCAGTAGCCGAGCGCCGGGTCGTCGGTCCAGTCCTCGTCCGCGACGACGTCGCTGGGCAGTGGCCAGCGCCCCGGCCCGCCGGTCACCTTCGGCACTTCGCGCTCGGGCACGTACGGCGCGTGCCGGGCGTCGCCGAGCCGCAGCCCGACGTGCGCGTGGTACGGCGGGCAGCCCAGCCGCAGCACCTCGCCGCGGCGGAGCCAGTGCGAGCCCAGCTCGCGTTCGATGATCTTGTCGACCTTGGTCGCGGTCGTGACCTCGAGGTTCACCGCGCTCCGTTCGTCCGGGCCAGCAGCCAGTCGAAGTGGTCGTCGGCGTCGAACCGGAAGTCGAGCCCGGAACCGTCCACAAGGGACATCCGCAGCACCGGTTTCCGGCCTCGCTTGGCGACGTCCACCCGCGCGACGCGGTCGCGGGGGAGTTCCGCCGCCGGCCCGAAGCCGCGCAGGGCGATCGGTTCGCCCTCGCGGTTGTCGCCGTAGGTCTTCGTGCGGTCGGTGAGGATCGCGGCGACGTCCCGGCCGAAGCCGATCGCCTTGCCCAGGAACGACTTCTGGGGCTCCGGTGCCGGCGCGGGCACGTGCTCGTCGAGCACCAGCAGCCGCTGCGGCGTCAGCACCCACAGCCGCCGCACCGCCGCGCGGACCGGGAGCGGGCGCAGCAGCTCGTGCGCGAGCACCCCCGCCCGCTCGCCGAACGCGACGACCTGCGGGGGCGGCGGCTTGTCGGAGCCGCTGTCGCCCTCACCGCCGGCGATCGCCTCGAACACGAAGTCGCCCGCGAACCCGGCCACGCCCGACCCGACCTTGCGCAGCAACCCCTTGGCGGGCTGCCCGTCCGGCGTCAGGCCGCGGATGTCGAACGCGAAGCCCCGGCCGTACGCCGCCCACCGCAGTGCTTCGCCGGGGCGCAGGTACGGCCGGGCCTGGGTGGCCGCGCCGAGCGGGTCGGAGAGGTTCATTCTTCGAGGGTGAACCCGCGGTCGGTGGCGGCGCGGCGCTCTTCGTCGGACGACGGGTCCTGGGACTCGTTGTAGCCGTACTTCACGCCCTGCTCCACGCCCTGTTCGACGACGTTGCCGGCACTGCCTCGCCAGGCCGCCTTGCCGACGCTGGTCGTGCCGCTCAGCCCGGCCGCGCGCAGCCCGGCCTCGGTGAGGTTCGTGGTCAGCGCGTCGGCGCCCTCGCCGTCGACGCCGAACCGGCCGGCGAACTTGTTGCCGGTCTTCGACGCGCCGGTCACCGGGTTCGCCTTGGTCAGGATCTTCGCCAGCGGGTGCTTGTCGATCTGGTCGGCCAGCCGCTTCTCGAGGAAGTTGCCGTTGCGCAGGCCCTCCGCCCGCTCGACGACCTTCTTCAGCGGCCCGGTGCGCAGCTTCTCCAACATTTTCTCCAGCTGCTGGATCAGCGGCTTCAGCTTGCCGAGCAGCTCCTTGACCTTCATCCCGAGCCGGCCGCCGGTGAGCGCGACCTCGCCCTCGGTGGCCGCCGTCGCCGCGCCCACCGACGCCCCGGCCGTGATCCACGAGGCGGCCAGCGCGGCCAGCCACTCGATGATCAGGCCCATCACCAGTTCCTGGAGGATGTCGATGACGATCTCCACGAACGCGTCGAACAGGTCGGCCGCGATCTCCAGGATCTGCTGCAGCCCGCGGACCTCGCTCGCGAACGCCTTCGCGCCGCCCGCGAACTCGGTCATCTGCGTGCGGAACGCGTCGCCGGCGTCGCCCTTCCAGGGCTCCTTGGTGAGGTCGGCGCGCTTCTGTTCGTGCTCGGCGGTGCCGTCGAGCCACTTCGCGACCTGCTCCCAGCCCTTCGCCGTGCTGCGCATCTGCTCGGGGTCGCCGATGGCCGGTTCGAGGACGAACTCGACGAGCGGGCTGATCACGATGCCGATCAGGAAGCCCAGGCCGTTGTCCATGAACGACTGGCCGGGGCTGGTGATCAGCTGCAGCTGCTCCATGCGCGCGTGCACGGTGGCGATGGCGACGTCGGGCGGGCTGCTCGCCTGCGACACCTCGGACGACGTCGAGAGCCAGCTGCTGCCGTAGCCGCCGTTCTGCTCCCAGTAGCCCTTGCGGTCGCCGTCACCGGCGTGGTTGACGTCGCCCAGGCTGCCCGGGCCGCTGCCGCCGTCGGCGAGCCCGGCGATGGCCGCCGTCGTGCCGCTCTCGTGCTCGGCGTAGGCCTTCGCGGCCAGCGTCGTCTTCTCGGAGATCTGGTCGAGGAACGACTTGGCCTGGTTCGCCAGGTCCTGGCACTCCTGCAGCGAGTCGAAGTACTTGTAGGCCATCAGCTCGCCGAGCGGGCCGAAGCAGTCGTCGCTGACCCGGGCCTGCTGGAGCAGCCCGGCGAGGCTGCCGAAGTGGCCGGCGGCCTCCTTCGACCCGGCGGCGTGCGCGGTCAGCGCCGCCGGCTGGACGTCGTACCCGGTGCTCAAAACCGCTCCCGGCGCAGGATCGGGCCACCGAAGTCGTCGTCTTCGGCGGGCGGCGGGGCCGGGCGGGTGCGCGGCGGCTCCTGGCGCACCGGCACCGGTGCCGTGGCCAGCGTCTCCGCGGGTGGCGGCGTGCTCGGGCCGAGCGGCTCGACGTGCGCGTTGAACGCCTCGCGGAACTGCTCCGCGCGCTCACCGAGCACCGGCTCGACGGTCTGGTTCAGCGCCGCCGACGCCTGCTTCGTGGCGTCCCGGATCGCGGTCAGGATCTCCTGCTGCAACGCCGTGTGCGAGCGCCGCATCGCCTGCGGGCCCAGCTGCAGCCCCAGCACGGCGCCGGACGGCGCGACCGTCACGGTCACCGAGCCGTCGGCGTTGCGGGCGCTGCCGCGCAGCCCCGCGATCCGTTCCTTGAGTTCGGCGGCCTTCGCCGCCCGCTCCTGGAACGACCGCAGGGCGGCGTCCAGTTTGGTCCCCAGGTCCATCTTGCTCCCTCGCGTCGCGGTTGCCCCGTTTGGACGATTCCGCGGACGCGAGGGTTCCCGATCAGACCGGAAGCTTGCGGAAGATCGGCCGCGGGACGTGCCGCAGCACCGACATCACCAGGCGGAACGGCGCGGGCGCCCAGATCAGCTCCTTGCCCGCGCGCGCCGCGGCGACGGCCTGCTCGGCCACCTGGTCGGCGTTCTGGGTCAGCGGGGCGTCCTTCAGGCCGTCGGTCATCTTCGTCCGGACCTGGCCCGAGCGGACGACCGTCACCTTGACGCCGTGCGGCTTGAGGGCCTCGCCGAGGCCCAGGTAGAAGCCGTCGAAGCCGGCCTTGGTCGAGCCGTAGACGAAGTTCGAGCGGCGGACGCGCTCGCCGGCCACCGACGACAGCGCGATCACCGTGCCGTGGCCCTGGACCTTGAGCTTCTCCGACAGCGCGACGCCGACGGACACCGCGGCGGTGTAGTTCACCGTCGCCGCCTCGACCGCCTTCGCGTGGTCCTGCCACAGCTCCTCGGGGTCACCGAGCAGGCCGAACGCCACGACCGCGACGTCGATGTCGCCGCCTTCGAACGCCTTGTCCAGCACGCCCGGGTGCGACGCCAGGTCCTTCGCGTCGAAGTCGACGGTCGCGACCTCGGCGCCCTTGTCCTTCAGGCGCTGCGCGGCCGCGTCGAGCCGCGGCGACGGGCGGGCCGCGAGCACGACCCGCAGCGGCTTCTCGGCCAGGTACTTCTCGGCGATCGCCAGCGCGATGTCGGACGTGCCGCCGAGCAGCAGCAGGGACTGGGGGTTGCCAACAGCGTCGATCACAGCTCGAGCCTCCGGCTCATGTCAGAGGCGAAAACGCCTTCGGGGTCCACGGCGGCGCGCACCTTGCGCCACTCTTCGAGGCGCGGGTACATCTGCGCGAACGTCTCGGGCGAGGTGCGCGAGTCCTTCGCGGTGTACAGCCGGCCGCCGAGCTCGAGGACGTCGTCGTCGAGCTCCTGGCAGAACCGGCCCAGGCCGGCCTTGATCGGGAAGTCGACGCAGACCATCCAGCCCGGGTGCGGGAACGACAGCGGCGCCGCGTTGCCCTCGCCCATCCGCTTGAACACGTTGAGGAAGGAGACGTGCCCCGATTCGGCGATCTTCGTGACGATCTTCCGGAGCGGCTCGTGCGCGTTCAGCGGCGTCGAGAACTGGTACTGCAGGAAGCCCTTGGAGCCGTAGGCGCGGTTCCACTCGCCGAACATGTCGAGCGGGTGGTAGAAGGCCGTGAGGTTCTGGACCACGCCGCGGGCTTCCTTAGGCGTCTTCCGGTAGTACAGCTCGCCGATGCCGCCGAAGGTCAGCTTGTTGGCCAGGCCGTTCGGGAAGACGTCCGGCAGGGTCGCCAGCTGCGGGGCGTCGAACTTGAGCGGGTCCGCGCGCAGCTTGGGCGGCAGCTCGTCGAGCTTCGCGAGCGAGCCGCGGCCGAAGGCGGCGCGGCCCATCTTGGCGCCGGTGGAGATGGTGTCGAACCACGCCGACGAGTAGGTGTACTTGTCGTCGGAGCCGTTGCTGACCAGCTCGAGGGTCTCGTCGAGGTTGTCCGTGCGCTCGTTGTCCGCGAGGAAGTACGCGGTCTCCGTCTTGGTCATCCGGATCGTCGCGCGGACGATGATGCCGGTGAGGCCGATGCCGGCGACGGTCGCCCAGAACAGCTCGGCGTCCGGGCCCTCCGGGGTCAGCGTGCGGATCTGCCCGTCGGCGGTGATCAGGTCCATCGACACGACGTGGTTGCCGAAGCTGCCCGCGCTGTGGTGGTTCTTGCCGTGGATGTCGTTGGCGATCGCGCCGCCGATCGTCACCTGGCGCGTGCCCGGCAGCACCGGGACCCACAGGCCGTACGGCAGCGCCTCGCGCATCAGCTGGTCGAGGCTGACGCCGGCGTCGAGGTCGACCAGCGCGCTGTCCGGGTCGATCGAGTGGATCCGGTTCAGCGGGGTCATGTCGACGACGAGGCCGCCGGCGTTCTGCGCCGGGTCGCCGTAGGAGCGGCCGAGGCCGCGCGCGATGACACCGCGCTCGCCGGCCCGGGTCACGGCCTTCGCGATGGCTTCGACGTCTGCGGTGCTCAGGACGTCGGCGGTGGTCGGGGCCGTCCGCGCCCAGCCCGTGAGCGTGCGTCGCTGTGTCTCGGGTACATGGGTCACCCGACCAGGGTAGCCACGCCGAACGACGCCCGGAACGTGACCCTGAAGTGCTCGCTTCTACACTTTGCGCATCAAGGCACAAGCGCCCGCGCGGGTGACCATGACTCAGGCAACGAGGTAATGCAGTGGTGGCGACCGATCCGCAAGCCGAACTGGCAGCTGCTCAGCCGTCCTCTCCCGGACTGCTCGGGCAGCTCATCCGCTTCGCCCTGATCGGCGGCTTCTGCGCGCTGGTCGACCTGGGCACGTACACCCTGCTGACGCAGGTGGCCGGGATGGCCACTTCACCGTGGGTCGACGTCGCTCGCGCTATCAGTTTCATCGTGGGCACGACCACGGCGTTCTTCCTGAACCGGAAGTTCACCTTCGCCGGCGGGCGCAAGGACGGCAAGGCCCAGGTCGGCTCGTTCGTCCTGCTCTACACCGTGACGTTCTTCGTCGCGGTCGGGGTGAACCAGCTGATGCTGCAGGTTCTGCCGGAGTCGGCGTGGCAGCACACACTGTGCTGGGCCGTGTCGCAGGCCACCGCCACGGTGATCAACTTCGTGATGCTCAAGTGGGTCGTGTTCCGCGAGCCGTCGACTGAGGAGAACTGAGGAACTTCATGCCCGGTAAAACAGCAACCCCGGCGCCGACCACTCAAGCCGGCGCGGCCGCCGAGACGCGGTTCACCGAGCACACTCCGCAGGGTCGCCTGACGGCGCAGCGCGGGCTCTACGCCGGCCCCGCGCCGATCGTCAGCAAGGACCTGTACGCCGAGCTCGAGTGGGGCTCGGCCGTGCGGGAACGTGCGGCGCTCACCCTCGAGCCCGCCTCCAAGGTGTCGGGCAACACGTACTTCGGCCGCTTCCCGGCCAGCTACTGGCAGCGCTGGACGAACGTCGGCGAGGTCTCGGTCGAGGCCGTCGTCACCGGCACCGGCCTGCTGTCGATGGGCGCCTCGGACGTCGAGGGCGAGCCGCGCGTGGTCGACGCCGAGCAGGTCACCGACGCCAAGCAGCTGAAGGTCACGCTGACCGGCAAGCTCGACAAGTTCTACGACGGCGGCGCGCTCTGGCTCGACCTCGAGACCGAGGGTGGCCAGACGCTGCGCGTCGAGCAGGTCCGCTGGACGGTCGAGGCGCCGGAGAAGATCCGCCCGACCGCGGTGACCATCTGCACGATGAACCGCGCCGACGACTGCCTCAAGAACCTGCAGGCCCTGGCCGCGGACGTGTCGTCGCTGGAGACCCTGGACGCGATCTACGTCGCCGACCAGGGCACCGACCTCGTCGAGTCGCGTGACGGCTTCGAGCAGGTCGCGAAGGACCTCGCCGACAAGCTGCACTACATCAAGCAGCCGAACCTCGGCGGCGCCGGCGGCTTCACCCGCGGCCTGTTCGAGGTCGCCGGGCACACCGCCACCGAGCACGCGAACGTCCTGTTCATGGACGACGACGTCCTGCTCGAGCCGGACCTGGTGATCCGGATGACGGCGTTCTCCAACCGCGCGGCCGACCCGATCATCGTCGGCGGCCAGATGCTGAACCTGTTCCACCCGAACCAGCTGCACGTCGGCGCCGAGTACGCGAGGTTGAACACGCTCGAGCCCGGCCAGCCGGTCGAGCACTCCCTGACGACGGCCGACCTGCTCGGCGTCGACGAGGAGACGCTGAAGCCGAACCGCCAGGAGCGCCGCCTCGACGCCGGCTACAACGGCTGGTGGTCGTGCCTGATCCCCTACGAGGTCGTCAAGGCGACGGGCTACCCGCTGCCGTTCTTCTTCCAGTGGGACGACGCCGAGTACTCCTACCGGGCCCGCGCGCACGGCTTCCCGACGGTGACGTTGCCGGGTGCGGGCGTGTGGCACGCGGACTTCCACATGAAGGACTGGGACGAGTGGCACCGGTACTTCAACCTGCGCAACTCGATCATCACGGCGGCGCTGCACTCGCCGTTCAACCTCAACCTGCTCTCGCGGGTGCTGCTCGCGCAGCTGGTGCGCTACCTGCTGGGCATGCAGTACGGCCTGTCGGCCACGCTGATCAAGGCCGTCGAGGACTTCCTCGAGGGCCCGGAGATCCTGCGTGACGGCGGCGTCGAGGCGATGAAGGAGATCCGCCGCATCCGCGACGAGTACCCGGAGACGAAGCGCCACAAGGCGACCGACGTCCCGGGCATCGCGTCCAACGACATCGGCATCATCAACAGCGCCCCGCGGCCCAGCATGCAGCGCCTGGTGCTGATCAAGCGCGTGCTGGACCGGGTGCTCGGCCGCAGCCGCTTCGGCCTCGGCGCGGTCCCGATCGACGAGGCGAACTGGTGGCACATCGCCCTGTTCGACAAGGCGGTCGTGACGGACGCGAACCAGGAAGGCGTCCGCGTCCGCGCCTACGACAAGGTCAAGATGTTCGACCTGGCCAAGCGCGGCGCGAAGGTGGTCCAGCGGCTGCGCAAGGAAGGCGCGGCGGTGCAGGAGCAGTACAAGCGCGCCATGCCGGAGCTCACCTCGCGCGAGAACTGGAAGCGCCTGTACAAGCTCTGATTTTCAGCCCGCCGAAGGCCGTCTCACGTCCCGCGTGAGGCGGCCTTCGCGCGTTTCGCGGGCTGCGGCATCGACCGAGCGCCTCCGCGCCCTGGCTCGGCGGCTGCCCGGTTTCCGGCCTCGACCTGGCCGATTTCTCGGCCGGTGTGCCCGTCGCCGGTCGGTGGACCCGCCGGTGGCTGGTCCACGAAGCGACCTTCCTGCCGGTCGCGGCCGAGCACCCGGTGGGCAGGACGGCTGCCGCGTGTAACGGCCTTCGCGCGTTTCGCGGGGCTGCGGCATCGGCCCAACGCCTTCGCGCCCTGGCTCGGCGGCTGCCCGTCTCCCGCGTGAGGCGGCCTTCGCCGCGTCAGGGGTGCAGGCCGAAGACCCGGTTCTTGCGGTTCAGGTCGTCGACGTACGCGGCCGCCACGTGGGCGAAGTTGATCGCCACCACCGAGTCGTCCTTCGTCGTCACCGGTTCGACCGCGCCGGACTTCACCAGCTGGGTGAGCCGGCTTGCCAGCTTTCCGGACTCTTCGGTGGTCAGCGCGAACAGCAGCGGCTCGCCGCCGCCGGCGAGGTGGAGCACCAGTGCGGGTTTTTCGTCAGCCATGCCTCCATCGGACCAGCGGCGATCTTGGCCGGGCAAGCGAGTTCGCTGAGGGCGCAGCATCCGCCTGCGGACCCCGCACCGCGTGGACTACCGTTTCCCGAAGGCCCGATGGAACCTGCGGGGGGATGGAAGCGATGCCTCACTCGTTCTCGCTGTCGCTGGCAGCGGTGGACATCCTGCTCGAGCAGCTCGGGCTGGGCCGCGCGCCGACGCCGTTCGAGGTCCCGCACGTCGGCACCACCGTCGAGCAGCGGGCGATGATCCGCGACGCCGTCGTCCGCGACCTGACCGGCCGGGGGCTGTGGAGCCGCGGCCGGCTCGACCCGGACGCCGAGCTGGCGCTGGCCACCTTCGTCCGCGGCAGCGTGGTCATCAGCGCGGCCGCCGAGCTGGGGGACCGCCACCTGTTCGCCCGCGTCGCCACCGACGGCCAGTTCGGGGTGCTCGCCCGCCAGGACGAGAACCTGATCGTCTTCGAGGAGGTCCGCCCGACCGGCATCGTGCCGGCGATCGTCGACCTCCTCCCGCTGACCCCGGCCGCGCCGGGCCAGTCGGTCACCATCTCCCGCCCGGCGGACAAGCCCCGCCAGCAGCGCCGCGACGACGTCTACGACCCGTTCGCGGGGGTCACCGGCCCGCGAGGGCAGAGCGGCGGTGGTGGCGGCCCGCAGCTCCGGATGATCGAGCGCGTCTTCCAGGAGCCGAAGAAGCGCGTGGGCCAGTTCACCGCCCAGACCCGCGGCGGCACGTTCCCCCCGCTGGCCTGGTTCGACACCCCGTCGGGTCGCTGGCTGATGTCGTCGCGCGCGGCCGCCGACGGCCAGCGCTGGATCACCTACGCGCCGGCGGACAACGCCCGGCTGGCCCAGCAGCTCTACGCCCAGCTCGAAGGTCAGTTCTGAGGGGAACCGCAGGCCGCGCGGCTGCGTCCCAGGTGAAGATCGGTGAACGGCGGTTGCACAGGGTGCCCGGCTAGTAGACTCCCGGGTGCACACGTATGGGCGAAGCGATTCGGGGTGGAACAGCGATGCAGATAGCTGACGGCGGGGGCGGCGGCTCGATCGCGAACATCATGAACCCGCTCTCCTCCGGCGCCATGGGTGCGGCGGTGCAGAGCGTTTCGGCGGAGACGCAGAAGCTGATCTCGGCGGCCAAGAGCGGCGGCTTCAAGATCACCCCCGAAGGTGTGAAGCCCATCCGCGACGCGCTGACGGCGCTCGTCACCGACCTCGACAGCCTCGGTTTCAAGACCTACGCCCTGGACCAGGCGCCCCAGCTCGGCAGCCACCCGTACGGGCAGACCGTCGCCACGCACGACCAGAAGAGCGCCACCGAGGCCCAGGGCTCGGCCCGGGCGGTGCTGAACCAGCTCAAGCAGGTCGCCCAGCAGGCTGATGAGGCGCTGGCCAGAGCAGCGGGCCAGTACAAGGAAACCGAAAACCAAGCCTTCTCCGCGCTCCAGACCAAGCAGGCCTGAGGTAATGACGAAACTCCTTGTTCGTGTCGTTCTCCCGCTCGTCGCCGGTGGCGCCCTGCTGACCGGGTGCACCAGCACCCAGGGGGGCACGGCCTCACCCGCGCAGTCGCCGTCGGCCAGCGCACCGGCAACCTCGGAGAGCAGTTCCACGGGCGGGGCGGGTACCGAGTCGATCACCGATCCCTGTTCTCTCCTCGAAGCGGGCGATCTGAGCAGCTACGGCGAGTTCAACCCGCCGGAGAACGGCACGCTCGGCGGCGCCCGGGTGTGCAGCTACCAGAAGAAGATCGCCTCGGCCAGTGACAAGGGCATGGTGGCCGGCGTGAGCGTGCGTGACGACGCCACGGTCGACCAGGTCCGGGACACCGGTCGCGGGGTGGTCGACAAAGAGGTCAACGGCCGGAAGGCCAAGGAGTCACCGGACGGCGCCGCGCCTGGGTGCACGCTCGGGCTGGCGGTGGGCGACTCGTCCCGAGTGGACGTGGCGGTGACAGCGGTCCAATCGTCGGACGAGGCCTGCCAAATCGCCGAAGCGGTCGCGAAGACCGTCGAACCTCGGTTGCCGAAGGGATAGGGGAACCCAGATGACGACGCAGAAGCCGCCGCCACCGCCCAAGACGCCCGAGCAGGTCGCGGACATGGCTCCGGCCGAACGCGACGCCTACCTGCAGGCCAAAGCCGAAGCGGGGGTCGACCAGAACGACCCGTTGTTCGGCTGGGTGCAGCGGTTCCTCGCCACGAGCCAGGCACAGAACCAGTCCCAGGAAATCGGCGACAAGAACGAAGCCGCGGCCACCAAGGGCCGGGACGTCGAGTACGTCGCGGGCCTGCACGCCCCGAACGCCGACTACAAGGGCACCGACCACACCCAGCTCCAGGCGTTCCTCCAGAGCAACCTGAACGTCGAGCAGGTTTCCGACGTTTCGACGGCCTACCACCAGGTGCACCAGGTCTTCGACAAGTTCGCGCAGTCGATGAACACCGCGGTCAACGCGTCGAAGGGCACCTGGGAAGGCGCTGCGGCCGAGAACGCCCAGCAGTACTTCACGAGCCTCGGAAAGTGGTCCGACGCCAACTCGCAGAACGCGAAGCTGGCCTCCGAGACCATCTACGACCAGGGCCAAGCCGCCTCGACGGCGAAGAACGCCATGCCGGCGCCGATCCCGTTCAGCTGGACCGAAGAGTTCAAGAACATCGCGACGTCGAACCCGTTCAGCATGCCGGACAACGTCGACAAGGCCCTCCAGAAGCAGAAGGACAGCCAGGCGGCGCACGACCAGGCCGCCGGCGTCATGGCGACCTACGACAAGAACCTCTACGAGTCCGCCTCGAAGCAGCCCGCCTTCGCGCCGCCGCCCAGCTTCAGCACCGGTGGTGGCAGCGACGACCCCAACGGCGACGGCGGCAAGGACGGCATCAACATCCCGTCCAGTGTGGACACGCCCGGCTCGCACGGGGTGAACACGCCGGGCGGCAACAACAACTTCACCACCGGCAACATCCCCGGCGGCACCACCGGCACGCCGCACGTCAACCTGCCCGGGCCCGGCTCGACCACCGGGACCGGGCTCGTGCCGGCCGGCACCACCACGCCGTCCGGCTTCACGCCCGGTTCGATCCCCGGCGGCTCGACGCCGAACCCGAACCAGTCGTTCGGCGGCATGCCGCCGATGAGCCCGATGCCGATGGGTGGCATGAACTTCGGCGGCGACGAGGCCTACAACTCGAAGGTCGGCGGGGGCGGCGGTGGCAGCGGCCGCGGCGGCTTCGGGCCCGGTGGTGGCGCGGGCGCCGGCAGCGGCAGCTCGACGGGCGCCGGCTCCGCCTCGGGCGCGGCCCGCCCGGGTGGCATCGGCGCGGCCGAAGCG
>NZ_JAMXQV010000015.1 GCF_024703995.1 Amycolatopsis iheyensis
CGCGCCGGCCTTGCCCCCGGCCGCCGCGGCGCCGGCGGCGGCCGCACCCGCTGCCGCCGCGGTGGCCGCGCTCGCCTTCGCCGCACCGATGGTCGCGAGGTAACCCAGGGCCGCGCCGCCCAGGACGATCGGGGCGATGATCGCGCGCAGCCCACCGTTGACGTCGGCCAGCTCCGCGGCCAGCGCCCGGCAGTTCTCGCACTCGTCGAGGTGGTTTTCGACCTGGGAGCGTTCGCGCTTCGACAGCCCGTCGCGGGTCCACGCGCCGAGCCGCTCGGCGCACGCCCGGCAGCGTTCCTCGGCGTTCTCCTGCAGGTGGACCTGCAGATAGGCCTGCCGCAGCCCCTCACGGGCGCGGTAGGCGAGCGCGGAGACGCCGTTCGCGGTCAGCCCCAGCAGCGGCGCGACCTCGGCCGGGCTCTGCTGCTCGATCTCGGTGTGCCAGAGCACCGCCTGCCAGCGTTCGGGCAGCCGCGCGAACGCCTTCGCGGCCATCGTCCGCTCGAGCCCGGCGACCGCGGTGTCCGAGAACGGCACGGTCAGCGCCTCGGCCGAGACGTCGGTCATGTCCTCGTTGAGGTCGACCCGGCGTTCCTTGCGGGTGCGGTCATACGCGGTGTGACGCAGCGCAGTCAGCAGGTACGCCCGGAAGGCTGTGTCGGGACCCTTGCCGCCACGCAGCGTGTCGAGCACTTTGGCGAACGCTTCGGACACCAGGTCGTCGGCTTCGGAGCTGGATCGGGCCAGCTGACGCGCGAGGTTGTGGGCCGCGCCGGTGTGCCGTTCGTAGAGCGTGCCGTACGAAGCGATCTTCCCGGCGCGGACCTCCGCGATCAGCTCGGCGTCACTCTTTCCGCTGAGATCGGCGGGAACGGTGGACACGGCACTCCTCGGTCGACTAGGGCCAGGACCTGCCATTACAGGCGGACCCGGGACGCGAGACAAGTGTGACTGACCCACCCCAAGCCGTCACGCCGTGGTCGGGGTGTTGACTCCGACGGCGGAGCGAAATCACCCATCCCCGGGTCGCGCCGTGGAAAACCTTCTTAACAAAACTCGCGAGTACGCGTCACGCCGTCCGGCGGGGCACGTCCTCACCGTGAAGCACCGAGCAAGATCGACACGGATCGGACGAAAGGGACGGGGGGTAAGTGGACGTTCCGGCTACGCGTTCCGGCCCCGGTGACGCCCCGTTCGCCGACCGCGCCCTCCGCGCGTTGCGGGCCCGCTGGCGCACCGCCAGCCTGGCCGCCGGCTGGCGCTTTCCGAGCGACTGGGCCCTGCCCGAAGTCGACGCGGTCTGCGCGGCCGTGATGACCAAGGGCCGCGTCGAAGCCGCCGAAACCGCGCTGGCCGGGTTGGCCAGGGCGCGGGCGGCGGCCGGCGCCGGCCTCGCGGAAACCCTCGCCGACCTGGCCGCCCTGCACGCGGTGCTCGACCACACCGGCGACGGGTTCGTGTCGCCGGACGTCGACGCCACCCCGGCGCGGCTGCTCCGGACGACCGCGCTGGCCTGGGCCGACGTCGCCACCGACCAGCTCGTGCACACCGAGGTGACCGACCCGCTGACCGGCCTGCCCTCGGCCGCCTACCTGCGCACGCGGCTCGTGGAGGTCTACCGCGCCGCCGCGAAGCGCGAGCGCCCGGCCGCGGAGGACCACGTGCTGCTGGTCGTCTCGCTCGACCTCACCAGCGTCGCCGGCTTCCCGCGGCTGACCGGGATGATCCTGGTCGCGGACGCGCTGCGGGCGGTGTTCGACAGCGGGCAGAGCATCGCTTCGCTCGGGCCGTCGGTGGTCGCCGCGCTGGTCCCGAAGGACGATCGGGTCGCTTCGCACGGCGTCGCGCTGCGAAGGGCGTTGCACGAGCGGCTTTCCGTCGACGCCCAGCTGGCCGACGCCGGCCGGCCGCGGGTCTCGGCGGTGCGTCTGCCCGCCACCCACGAAATGGCTTGCGACCTGCTGGCCCAGCTCGCTCGCGTGTAGAAGAGGTGAAAAGTCCGGTTTGCCCCGGACCCTTCTGACCTGGATCGGGCGGGTCATGATTTCCTGGTGAGGTGACCCGGACCGTACCCACCGACGTCGACGGCCCGATCGCGGCCGGCTCTCAGCACCGCCTGGCCCTGCGGAAGTCACTCGCCCGCCTGTCCGTGCGCCCGCGGTCGATCCTGATCCTGGCGGTGATCCCGCTGGTCGCGATCGGGTACGGCATCTACGGCTGGCAGCACGACTGGGTGCTCGGCGTCGACAGCGCGGTCTACCGCGCCGGCGCGCTGACGCTGCTGCACGGCGATTCGCTCTACGACGCCAACACGCTCGCCGACGAACCGTGGTGGGCGCTGCTGCCGTTCACCTACCCGCCGACGGCCGCGCTCATCTTCGTCCCGCTCGCGGCGTTCCCGACGCAGATCTCGTGGGGCCTGATCACCGCGATCTCGCTGGCCGCGATGGCGCTGTCGATCCGGATCGCGATCGGCGCGCTGCCCCGCCCGGCCTCCGACGGCCCGCGCTGGTGGGCCTCGCCCGCCCGCTCGACCATCGTGTTCTTCCTGGTCTTCCTCGGCCTCGAGCCGGTGTGGCGGACGATCTTCCTCGGCCAGATCAACCTGGTCCTGATGGCGATGATCCTGCTGGACATGCTGGTCATCGGCGCTCGCGGCAGCAAGTGGGGCGGCGTGCTGGTCGGCGTCGCGGCGGCGATCAAGCTCACCCCGCTGGTGTTCCTCGGGCACCTGTTCATCACCGGCCGCCGGATGGACGCGATCCGCGGGCTCGTCACGTTCGTCGTCCTGCAGGGCCTGATGTTCCTGGTCAACGCCCACGACGCCGCCAAGTACTGGACCATCACGCTGCCGGACACCGGCCGGATCGGGCCGGTGCACTGGGCGGGCAACCAGTCGCTGAACGCGCTGATGAACCGGGCCACCGACCTCGCGCCGTGGGCGTCGAAAGCCGCGATGGGCATCGGCTTCCTGCTCGCCATCCCGGCGCTGTGGCTGCTGATGCGCTTCCACCGCAAGGGCCAGGCGCTGGCGGCGCTGCTGGTGACCGCGTTCTGGACGCTGCTGATCTCGCCGATCTCGTGGACGCACCACTGGGTGTGGGTGATCCCGCTGATCGTGCTGCTGGTTTCGCGGCTGCCGAAGACGACGCCGAAGACGGCGTGGAAGCGCTGGGTCGGGACCGGGGCAGTGGCCTTCGTGTTCGTCAGCTGCGTGCTGCTGATCCTGCCGAACGGCCGCAACGTCGAGCTGCACTGGAAGGTGTGGCAGAACGTGCTGGGGGACGCCTACATCCTGATGCCGGTGGTGCTGGCCGCTGCGCTCGTGCTGCGCTGGGGCCTGCAGCGGCGGGCCCGCAAGAAGGCGGCTCCCGACGAGCATGTCGACGTCCAGACCGGCGTCTGACGTGCGGCGGGGCCGGCTCCTGGCCGGCGGGATCGCGCTGCTGGTGCTGGCCCTCGGCGTCGTCGTCTGGCTGGCCGGCTGGCACCTGGGCGCGGACAGCGCCGTCTACCGCGCCGGCGCGCTGACGCTGGTGCACGGCGACCCGCTCTACACGCGGGACGTGCTGACCGCGCTGCCGGACTGGGTGCGGCTGCCGTTCACCTACACCCCGGCCGCCGCGCCGCTGTTCCTGCCGCTCGCTCTCGTGCCGTCCGGCCTGGTGTGGGGCGTGATCGCGGTTTTGTCGGTGGTCGCCCTTATCGTCGTCATCACGGTGGTTTCGTCGTCGCCGGGGCGTGCTCCGCTTCTGGGAAGAAGCTGGTGGGCGCTGCCGGCGGGAACGGCCGCCGCGCTGGTGCTGGAGCCGGTGTGGAAGACGCTGTTCCTGGGCCAGATCAACTTGATACTGATGGCGTTCGTGGTGCTGGACGTCCTGGTGCTCTCGCTGCGTGGGTCGCGGTGGGCGGGTGTCCTGATCGGCGTGGCGGCCGCGATCAAGCTGACTCCGTTGATCTTCGTGCCGCACCTGTTCTTCACGGGCCGGTGGAAGGACGGGCTGCGCGCGCTCGGCACGTTCGTGGCACTCGAAGCGGTGATGTTCGCGGTCATCCCGGTCGACGCGGCGCGGTTCTGGCGGGATTCGGCGACCGACCCGAGCCGGGTCGGGTCGGTGCACTGGATCTTCAACCAGTCGCTCAACGGGCTGGTCAACCGGGCTTCGCAGCTGGCCCCCTGGTCGCTGGCGGTGGCGGTCGGCGTGGCGGCGGTGCTGGCGGTGCCCGCGGTGTGGCTGGTGGTGCGGCTGCACCGGCGTGGCGAAGACGCGGCGGCGTTGCTCGTGACGGCGTTCTACGGGCTGCTGCTTTCGCCGGTGTCGTGGTCGCACCACTGGGTCTGGTGCGTGCCGTTGCTCACGCTGCTGGTGGTGAAGGCGCGGTGGTGGGCCGCGGCGGCGGTGGCGGTGCTGTTCGCCTCGCAGATCGTGATGCTCGTGCCGAACGGCGGCGACCAGGAGTTCGGCTGGGGCCTGGGCTGGTCGGTCCTCGGCAACGTCTACGTGCTCGCGGCGGCGGCCGGGATCCTCGGGCTGGCGGCGCGTGAGCTTCGGCTGGTCCGGCGGTCGACCCGCCTGGTCACCGTTTGCCAATCCGGCTGAAAGCAGGCGGACACGTTCCGGAGGCGGCCCGCTCAACGGCCCCTTTCCGCCGTGACTGCCAGCCGGATTGGCAAAAGTCGACACAGTAGGCTGATCGGCGCTATGGACAAACACACCGGTCTGCCCGTCGTGGGCATGGTGGGCGGCGGCCAGCTGGCCCGGATGACCCACCAGGCGGCGATCTCCCTCGGCCAGTCCCTGCGCGTGCTCGCCGCGGGCGAGAACGAAGCGGCCGGGCTCGTCGCCGGCGACGTCACCCTCGGCCACCACACCGACCTCGACGCGCTGCGGAAGTTCGCGGAGTCGGTCGACGTGCTCACCTTCGACCACGAGCACGTGCCGGGCGAGCACCTGCTGACGCTGGCGATGGAGGACCACGTCATCCGGCCGGCGCCGGCGGCGCTGGGCTTCGCGCAGAACAAGCTGGTGATGCGCGAGATGATGGCCGGCCTCGGCGTGCCGGGCCCCGCCTTCGCCGAAGTGTCCGCTGTGGACGACGTGGTGGCGTTCGGCGGCGAGCACGGCTGGCCGGTGGTGCTCAAGGCGTCCAGCGGCGGCTACGACGGCCGCGGCGTCTGGATGCTGGACACCGCGCGGCACGCCCGCGAAACCGTGCCGGAGCTGCTCGAAGCGGGCACCCCGCTGCTGGTCGAGGAGAAGGTGGCGATGCGGCGGGAGCTGGCCGCGCTCGTCGCCCGCTCACCCTTCGGCCAGGGCGCGGCGTACCCGGTGGTCGAGACGGTCCAGCAGGGCGGCATCAACACCGAGGTGCTGGCCCCGGCGCCGGGGCTGTCCGACTCGCGGGTGCACGAGGCCCAGGACCTGGCGCTGCGGGTCGCGTCGACGCTCGACGTCACCGGCCTGCTGGCGGTCGAGCTGTTCGAGACCGACACCGGGCTGCTGGTGAACGAGCTGGCCATGCGCCCGCACAACTCCGGGCACTGGACCATGGACGGGTCGCGCACCTCGCAGTTCGAGCAGCACCTGCGCGCGGTGCTCGACTACCCGCTGGGCCGCACGGACCTGATCGCGCCCGCGTGCGTGATGGCGAACGTGCTGGGCGCGGCGGAGCTGCCCGAGATGGGCCCGGACGAGCGGCTGCACCACCTGTTCGCGCGGTTCCCGGAGGCGCGGGTGCACCTCTACGGCAAGCAGGAGCGGCCGGGGCGCAAGCTCGGGCACGTGAACTTCACCGGCGAGCGCATGGAAGACCTGCGCAACCGCGCGCTGCTGTCGGCGCACTGGCTGTCCCACGCCGTCTGGCTCGACGGCTACGAAATCCACTAGGAGATCAGGTATGGCGCCGCAGGTGGGCGTGATCATGGGCAGCGACTCGGACTGGCCGACGCTGGAGGCGGCCGGCGCGGCGCTGGCCGAGTTCGGCGTCGAGTACGAGGTCGGCGTCTACTCGGCGCACCGCACCCCGCAGCGCATGTTGGACTACGCGACGTCGGCGGTGGCGCGCGGCATCCGCGTGATCATCGCGGGCGCGGGCGGCGCGGCCCACCTCCCGGGCATGGTGGCTTCGGCGACGGTGCTGCCGGTGATCGGCGTCCCGGTGCCCCTGAAGTACCTCGACGGCCTGGACTCGCTGCTGTCGATCGTCCAGATGCCGGCGGGCGTCCCGGTGGCCACGGTCTCGGTGGGCGGCGCGCGCAACGCGGGCCTGCTGGCGGTCCGCATCCTCGCGGCGTCGGATGAGGGCCTGCGCGCGAAGATGGCGGAGTTCCAGCGGGACCTGGAGAAGCTGGTCCTGGACAAGGACGCGGCCCTGCGCGCCAAGGCGGGCCAGTAGCCTTCCCGGCCGGGCCGCGCCGTCCGGCCGTCAGCGGGTGAACTGGTGGGCGACGGTGCAGCCGTTGACGGTGCACAGCTGGATTTCCACCTTGGTGATGCCGCCGATGGGGCCTTGCACGGTGAAGTTGAAGCTCCGCGTCTCGCCGTCCGCCGTGCGGGTCTGGCCGACGTAGAAATCATCGGCTCCGTAGAAGTCGAAGTAGACCGTGGTGTCGCGCGCCACCTTCGCGCTGTCGACCACGTAGCCCTGCACGCCGACCGACCAGTTGTACCAGATCAGACCGCCCGCGGTGGCTCCGCCGGTGATCTCGTAGCGGCCGAACGGCGTCGTCGGGTAGTCGGCGCTCGCCTCGCCGGCGACGGCGACGACAGCGCAGAGCGAGGCGGTCGCGGCGACGACGGCCCGGGTGAGTTTCCGCATCGGGGGTTCCTCTCGGGGAGCGGACGATCCGCCCCCTCCACTCCCCGAGGCACCTGCGGGTTTAGCCGTCGAGCTCGCCGATCAGCTGCTCCCGCAGCTGCCGCTTGAGCACCTTGCCCGCGGCCGACACCGGGATCTGGTCGACCACGTGCACCTCCCGCAACCGCTTGTAGGGCAGCACCTTCTCGTTCACCGCGGCCATCAGCTCGGCCGGGTTCAGCTCGTCCCGGGCCACCACGAACGCGACCGGGAGCTCGCCGACCTCGACGTCGGGGCGGCCGACCACCGCGGCCGCCGCGACGCCCGGCATCGTGATCAGCAGCTCCTCCAGCTCCCGCGGGAAGACGTTGTATCCCTTGTACAGCAGCATGTCCTTCTTGCGGTCCACGATGGACAGGTAGCCGTCCGCGTCGAGGATGCCGACGTCGCCCGTGTGCAGCCAGCCGTCCACCAGTGCCGCCGCCGTCTCCTCCGGGCGGTTGCGGTAGCCGAGCATGATCTGCGGGCCGCGCAGGCAGACCTCGCCCTTCTCGCCGGACGGCAGCGGGTCTTCGCCGCCCTCGGCCGGGACGATCTTGACCTCCGTGTCGAAGATCGGGACGCCCACCGAGCCCACCTTGCGCGTGCCCGAGGCGTACGTCGGCGAGATGACCGCGCCCATCGTCGCCTCGGTGAGGCCGTAGCCCTCGCTGACCACGACGCCGGGGAACCGCTCACGCAGGGCGTTGATCATCGCGTGGTTCATCGGCGCCGCGCCCGAGCCGATCGAGCGGACCGACGACAGGTCCGCCGTGTGGAACGACGGCGTCGCGAGCAGCGCGGCGAACAGCGCCGGGGCGCCGCCGATGCCGGTGATGCGCAGCCGTTCGGCGTCTTCGACGTACGCCGCCGGGTCGAAGCGCGAGTGCAGGACGATCGTCGTGCCGGCGATGACCGCCGCGTTCAGGCCGCCGATGATGCCCATGGCGTGGAACCACGGCGTCAGGTTGATCGCGACGCCGGTGCCCAGCCGCGTGGGCCACTCGTCCTCGCCGCCGATCTGGTCGAGGGTGATGTCGCCGTGCGCGTCGAGCGCCGGGACCGAGCCGCTGCCCCAGCACGAGTGCTGGAGGGTGTTGACCACGACGTTGCGGTGGGTGAGCCGCACGCCCTTCGACCGGCCGGTGGTGCCGCCGGTGTAGGCGAGGTGGGCGAGGTCGGCGTGGACGTCGATGTCCACCGACGGGCGCGTCTCCGGCTGGCCGGCCTGGAACGCCTCGAACTCGACGGCGTCTTCGGCGAGGTCGCCGGTGGGCCCGACGACCACCGTCAGCCGCGCCGGGATGCGGTCCGCGACGCTCGCCAGCACGCCCGCGACCGGGCCGAACGTCACGACCGCCGCGGCCTCGCAGTCGGCGAGCTGGAACGCCAGATCGTCCGGCGGGAGCAGCGGGTTCGCCGGGCTGAAGGTGGCCCCGGCCAGCAGCGTGCCGTAGTAGGCGACCGGGAAGGCCAGGCAGTTCGGCAGGTGCAGCGCGACGACGTCGCCGCGGCCGATGCCGTGGGCGCGCAGCGCGTGCGCGAAGCGGCAGGCGGCGCGGTAGGTCTCGGCGAAGGTGAGGCTGCGGCCTTCGTGGGCGAAGGCGGTCCGGTCGCCCCAGCGGGCGGCGCCGGCGGCGATGAGCGAACCGACGGGGACTTCGGGGTAGGCGAGGGAGGCGGGCAAACCGGGCGGCGTCGTCGGCGCGGTGAGCGGCATCACTCGACCTTACGAATTCTGCGGTCCACGACACAAGGACGCAGCCGGTCGGTGAACGAGCGCTAACATCGAGCAGGACTCTCCCGACGTCGTAGAGAAGGTGACCCGAAGTGACCGACGGCCTGTACCAGCTTGCCGAGGAGCACGAGGAGCTGCGGGCCGCGGTCCGGGCCCTGGCCGAGAAGGAGATCGCGCCGTACGCGGCCGAGGTCGACGAGAACGAGCGCTACCCGATCGAGGCGTACAACGCGCTGGTGAAGTCCGGGTTCAACGCCGTCCACATCGGCGAGGAGTACGACGGCCAGGGCGCGGACGCCGTCGGCGCCTGCATCGTGATCGAAGAGGTCGCGCGGGTCGACGCGTCGGCGTCGCTGATCCCGGCGGTGAACAAGCTCGGCACGCAGCCGATCATCCTGTCCGGCTCGGAGACGGTGAAGAAGCTGGTGCTGCCCGCGATCGCGTCGGGCGAGGCTTCGGCGTCGTACGCGCTTTCGGAGCGCGAGGCCGGCTCGGACACCGCTTCGATGCGCGCCCGCGCGCGGCTCGACGGTGACCACTGGGTGCTCAACGGCACCAAGTGCTGGATCACCAACGCGGGCGAGTCCTCCTGGTACACCGTGATGGCCGTGACCGACCCCGACGCCGAGAAGAAGGCCAACGGGATTTCGGCGTTCGCCGTGCACAAGGACGACCCCGGCTTCTCGGTGGGGCCGAAGGAGAAGAAGCTCGGCATCAAGGGCTCGCCGACGCGGGAGATCTACTTCGAGAACTGCACGATCCCCGAGGACCGCATCATCGGCGAGCCGGGCACGGGCCTGAAGACGGCACTGCGCACGCTCGACCACACCCGCCCGACGATCGGCGCGCAGGCACTGGGCATCGCCCAGGGCGCACTCGACGCGGCGGTGGCGTACGTGAAGGACCGCCGTCAGTTCGGCAAGGCGATCGCCGAGTTCCAGGGCGTCCAGTTCATGCTGGCCGACATGGGCACGAAGATCGAGGCCGCACGCCACCTGGTGTACGCCTCGGCGGCGGCTTCGGAGCGCGGGGACAAGCGCGCGGGCTTCATGGCCTCGGCGGCGAAGACGTACGCGTCGGACATCGCCATGGAGGTGACCACCGACGCGGTCCAGCTCTTCGGCGGCGCCGGGTACACCCGTGACTTCCCGGTCGAGCGCATGATGCGGGACGCGAAGATCACGCAGATCTACGAAGGCACGAACCAGATCCAGAAGGTCGTCATGGCCCGGGCCCTGCTCAAGGGCTGACCGCCAGAACCTCGCGAAGCCCCCGGCGCACCTGCGCGCCGGGGGCTTCGTCATGTCGAAAAATCACTCACCAGGGGGAGTGTCCGAACAAGTTACTCGCGCGTTAACCCAGCGGTGACGTGGATCACCATCCTTCACAGAGAGGTGAACCGGATGGGCATGACGCGCAGGTTGCTGACCGCCGCCCTCGCCACGGCCGTGGCGCTCACGCTGGGGGCCGGGACCGGGCAGGCCGCCGAACGAGAACCCACTGGGCCCGTGCAGCCCAACATCCTCACCGCCGCCCTCTACTCGCTGGGGAACCCGACCATCGCGCCGCCCGGGGCGAACGACTGGGGCTGCAAGCCCTCCGACCGGCACCCGAACCCCGTGCTGCTCTCCAACGGGACCACCGCCAACGCCTACGAGAACTGGGCCAACCTGTCGCGGAAGCTCGCCGACGCCGGGTACTGCGTCTTCGCCGGGAACTTCGGTGGGGCGCCCGGCTCCTTCCTGCAGACCGTCGGGCCCGTCGCCGACACCACGAAAGCGCTTGCCGCCTTCGGGGACAAGGTCCTCGCCGCCACCGGGGCCAAGAAGCTGGACGTCGTCGGGCACTCGCAAGGCGGGATGAACGTGCGGTACTGGATCAAGTACCTCGGCGGCGCGAACAAGATCAGCCGGCTCGTCGGGCTTTCGCCGTCCAACCACGGGACCGACCTCTTCGGGCTGCTCAGCACCCTCGAAATGATCCCCGGCGTGCCCGCCGCGCTCGGGACCGTCTGCCAGGCCTGCAACGAACAGGCCGTCGGCTCGGACTTCCTCACCGACCTCAACGCCGGCGGCGAGACCGTCGACGGCATCCAGTACACCGTCATCCAGACCCGGTACGACGACGTCGTCACGCCCTACACCAGCGCGTTCCTCCCGGCCGGGCCGAACGTCAAGAACATCCTGCTGCAGAACGTCTGCGGGCTCGACTTCACCGACCACCTCGGCATCACCTACGACCCCGTCGCGCAGGGGCTCGTGCTCAACGCGCTCGATCCCGCCCACGCCAAGACACCGCCGTGCGTTCCGGTGCCCCCGGTGATCAGCTGACGTTCGCCACATGAGACATGACCCACCGCCGGGGCGGATTCGCGCCCCGGCGGTGTCACTCTCGAAGCATGTACTGGCCGGTTCCGGCGTCCTGGACGCCCCACGACGAAGCCGAGCTGGTCGCCGGGTGGCGGCTGTGGCTCGAGCTGGCCGACCGCGCCTGGCCGGCGGCCGGCTGGGACGGCACACCCGCCGACGCCGTCCGGCAGCTGCGGGAGCTGCTCGCCGCGTGCGACGAGATCGAGACGTCCTACCGCGCCGCCGCGCCCGAGCCTTCGCCCGGGTTCCTCAGCCTCACCCAGGGCCTCGCCGTCACGGCCGGTTCCGCGATCTCGCTCTGGTTCGACGACTTCGACCAGCTCGACGGCGAACGAGCCGCCCTGCTGCACGACGACTTGGCGCGGTTCGCCGAGCAGGCCGAGCAGGTGTTGACCTTGTTGGCCGTTCACGGTGGGTGGGCCGGGCTCGACGCGATCCGGCGCCGGCCTGCCTAAGCCAGCGTCGGGTCGAAGCCGCCGGCTTCGACCGCCAGGAACTCCGTGCCGCCGAGGGCGTCGTCCAGGGGGCGGTCCAGGGTCAGCTTCCGGTCCTCGAGCGTCCAGGCCAGTTCGATGAGCGTGTCGACGCGCTCATCGCCTTCGACGCGGTGGCTTCCGCCCGGAGCCCACTTGCCGTCGATCTCCGCCCGCACGCGCACCGCGAGCCGGCCCGGCTCCGGGGTGTGCCAGTCGAAGCGGAGGACCACGAACTCCTTGCTCCAGCTCGACCAGTACTGCCAACCCGTTCCGTCGGCACGGAAGCCCAGCTCCGTGTACTCGGTGGAGCCGGGGTACAGCTCACACTCCGACCAGTAGCCGGCCAATCGCGCGCTCACGCCCCGATCGTTCCACAGGCACAGCAAGTGATTAGGCCGCTTGGCCCAGCCGATCACGATCCGGAATGGGTACCCGTACACGCATGAACCGGACATCAGACGGCGCGAACCGGGCCGAGGCCAAGGCCGAAAGAGGAGTGCGCCGGACCGAGGCCGACGCGCAACGGGGCGAGAAGAGTGACACCGCGCAGCTGCTCGGCCGGATCGGCATGGCCTGCTACGGCGTCGTCCACCTGATCATCGCCTACCTCGCCCTGCAGGTTGCCTTCGGGGACAGTGAGCAGGCCGACCAGAAGGGCGCCCTGCAGCAGGTCGGCTCGACAGCGTTCGGGCAGGTGCTGCTGTGGGTTCTCGCCATCGGTCTGGTCCTGTTCGGGCTCTGGCAGTTCATGATGGCCGCCACCGGCTACGAGTGGGTCAGCGGCGGGCAGCGGACCCGCAAGCGGATCGGCGCCGCCGCGCGCGGGGTCGTCGTGATCGCCTTGGGGTTCACCGCTTTCCGGATCGCCACCGGCAGTGGTGGTGGCGGGTCGAGCAACCAGACGCAGCAGGAGTTCACCGCGAAGCTGCTCCAGCTGCCCGCCGGTCCGGCGCTGGTGGTCGTCGCCGCCGCCTGCATCCTCGGGGTCGCGATCGCCGCCGGGGTCAAGGGTGCGAAGAAGAAGTTCCTCGAAGACCTCGACACGCACGAGCTGCCCGGCAAGACCCAGCACTGGATCGGCGGCGTCGGCCGGGTCGGCTATCTCGCGAAGGGCGCCGTCCTCGGGATCGTCGCGGTCCTCGTCGCCATCGCCGGGTTCCAGGCCGACCCGAAGAAGGCCGGCGGGCTGGACGCCGCCCTCAAGACGCTCGCCGCCCAGCCCTTCGGCACCGTGCTGCTCATCGTCGTCGCGCTCGGCCTGGCCGCGTTCGGCGCCTACTGCTTCGGCGCGGCCTGGGCGCACAAGCGCTAACGCCGGGCCACCTGCGCGAGGTATTCCTTGCGGTCCAACGGGTTGTCGCCGGTCCGCGGCCGCGTCGGCGGCGGCCCGGGGTAGGGCCGGTAGTCGTCGAACTCGCTGAAGAACACGGCCTCGCCCTGCCCGAGCGCGGGCAGCGCCTGCTCGAACTCGTGGACGTGCGCGGCCGGGATCGTGCCGTGCAGCGTGCACGACGCCGGCCCGACGACCGGCTCGCCCGGAATCCCGCGCAGGTCCGCGAGCTTCAGCAGCACCGCGCTGACGGCGCTCGCCGGGATCTCCAGCTCGAAGCGGTGCACCGGCTCGTGCACCCGCGTGCCGGCCTCCTGCAGCGCCGCCATCAGCACCAGCGGCGTCATCTTGCGGAAGTCGCCCGCCGCGCTGAGCGGGCTGAAGAACGCCGTGTGCGTCAGCGTGACGGCGACGTCGAGCACCTCCCAGCCGTACAGGCCCTGCTCGAGCGTCGCGTGCACGGTCTCCTCGATCGCCTTGTGGAAAGCCAGCGGCAGCGACCCCAGCTCGACCGACAGCCCGAACGAGACGCCCTGACCGGGTTCCACCCGCAGCCCGACCGTCGCGAAGAAGTACAGCCGCTGCTCGGGATCCAGCTCCTCGAGCGCTTCGCCGCGGCCGACCGGCTTCTCGACGTACAGCGTGCGTGTCCGCTCGAACGTGACGTCGATCCCGGCGCCGTCGGCCAGCATCGAGCGGATCACCTCCTTCTGCACCTCGCCGTAGAGCCGAACCGAAATGTCGTGGCCGTGCCGGCGGACGTCGATCAACGGGTCCTCTTCGGACAGCCGGGTCAACGCCGTGAACAGCGCGGCCGCCTGCTCGGGCCGGACCGGCCGGACGACGGTCTCCAGGCTCGGTGGCGCGAACACGCCGTCGCCGGCGGCGCCGGGGGAGCCGAGGCGGTCGCCGATCCGGACCTCGCGCAGCCCGCGCACCCGGGCGACGTCCCCGGCGAGCGCCACGTCGCCGCCCGCGACCTCGACCGCCGAGACCCGGCCGGCGAACTCCGTCTCCCCGCGGTAGCAGGGAATCCGCTGCCGCGGGGCCAGTGAGCCGGAGTGCAGGCGGGCGTAGGCGATCTTCTCCCCGGCGCGGCCGCGGTCGATCTTGAACACCGTCGCGCGCAAGGGCCCCGCGCCGGTGCGTTCGGTCGCCGGGAGCAGTTCCGTCATCGCCGTCACGAGGTCCGCGACACCCGCGCCGGTGATCGCCGAGCCGGTCAGGACGGGGTGCGCCAGGCCGCGCGCGACCTGGCGGGCCAGCTCGGCGCGGCACGCGGCCTCGTCGACCGACCCGTCCACATAGGACTCCAGAAACAGGTCGTCGCCATCGGCGAGGAATTCGGGTGACGTCGCTTCGGCCACCGCGACCGCTCGTGGGGCCAGCTTCGCGCGGATGTCTTCGAGCTGGTCGCGGGCACCCATCCGGTCGGTCTTGTTGACGAAGACCAGCGTCGGGATGCCGAGCCGGCGCAGCGTGCGCATCAGCACGCGGGTCTGGGCCTGGACGCCGTCGACGGCCGACACCACCAGGACGGCGCCGTCGAGGACGCGCAGCGCGCGTTCGACCTCGGCGATGAAGTCCGAGTGGCCCGGGGTGTCGATCAGCGTGATCCGGGTTTCGCCGGTCACGAAGGAGACCACCGCGGAGCGGATGGTGATGCCGCGACGGCGTTCCAGCTCGAGGGAGTCGGTCTGGGTGTCGCCGCGGTCGACGCTGCCGAGGTGGTCGATGGCGCCCGCTTCGAAGAGCAGGCGCTCGGTCAGGCTGGTCTTACCGGCGTCGACGTGGGCCAGGATGCCGATGTTCAGGGTTTTCACGGTCGTGAGAAGTCCTTTGTGATGCGGGTGACAGGCCGGGCAGGACGGTCTGTCGGCGCATCGGGGTCTCCTCACGGTCGTTGACGCAGGTCAGGGCGAAGATAGCGCTCGCGGCGGTGGTCGCCAAGTGAGTTTTCGGTCCCTGTCGGTTCCCTGTCGATCACCCTCCGATGCTTCGATCGGGCGTTCCGGACCCCTAGCTTGGGGCGGGTCAGTTGAAAATTCACCCACCGGGGAGCTGAAACCGATGTTCGGACGAGTCAAGGACGTGGCGCTGCTGCTGGGGAGGATCGGCGTCGCGGTCGTCTTCCTCGCGCACGGGCTCCAGAAGTGGAACAACGGCATCGACGGCACGGCGAAGTTCTTCGAGATGACGGGCATCCCGCTGCCCACGGTCGCCGCGGTCTTCGCGATGACCGTCGAAATCCTCGGCTCGATCGCCTTCATCGCCGGGTTCCTGATGCCGCTGGTGGGCATCGGGTACGTCGTGATCTCGGTCGGTGCGCTGCTCTCGGTGCACATCGACAACGGCCTGACCGGCCAGGGCGGCTACGAGCTCGTCCTGGTGCTGGCGCTGGCCGGGCTCGCCCTCGGCTTCAACGGCGGCCGCCTGTCGCTGGACCACCTGCTGTGGGGCCGCAAGCGGGCGCGCCGCGAAGCCGAGGTCGGCGAGCTGCAGAACGCCTAGGCCGGGAGGTCCGCCGTGGTGCGTTCGGCATCGCGGCGGGCCGCCAGCTTCGCCTCGTCCGCGTTGCTCACGTGGACGAGGTGGGCGCCGGCGGCCAGCGGGACGAGCAGGCCGTCGAGGATGCCGTCGGTTCCGCTCCAGTCGCGAATGGACAGCACCCGGTCGTCCGCGCCGAGGCCGAGCTTCCCGGCGCGGGTGCGGGCTTCGGCCAGCACCTCGTCCACAGTGGACTCGAAGAGCGCCGCGGTGTCGCCGGGGATCGGGAACAGCGGGCTGTACTGGTCGCCCGCCGCGCGGGACTCGCTCAGGTAGTCGAACGCGCCGCCGCCCGGCGGCTCGGCCAGCCCGCGGCCCATCGGGTCGAGCGTGACGACGGCCGTCGCCGCCGCGCCGGTCGGCTCCGGGTCGTCCGGCCCGACGAACGCCACCCGCGCGCCGGCTCCTTCGGTCACGACGCGCGCCCCGCACCACCACGCCCCGAGCAGCACGCCGACGGTCTGCCAGTGCGCCGGGAGCTGCACGGCCACCGCGTCGCCCGGTTCGACGTCGAACTCTTCGGTCAGCCAGTTGGCCGTTTTCGCCGCCCAGTTGGCGGTCGTCGCCACGGACAGCTCGACGCGGCTGCCCAGCTGGTCGTCGTAGTGGGTGATCAACGGTTTGGCGGGCGAGGCCAGCAGCGGGCGCAGCAGCTCGTCGGTCAGGCTCATGCGCGAAAGCCTAAAGCGCGGACCACGCGGTTCGCCGGTTGACACCGCCTCTCCGGGCTCGGTAGCTTTGCTTTGCAAGCAAATGTATATCGGAGCTGGGGGACAGCCATGACCGTTCTCGTCACCGGCGCGCGCGGCCACGTCGGCCGCGCCGTGCTCGACGCGCTCGTCGCCGCAGGTCAGGACGTGCGCGCGGCGAGCCGCGACGCCACCACGCTCGACGTGCCGACGCCCAAGGTGAGCGCCGACCTCGAAGATCCGTCCACACTGGACGCCGCGCTCGCCGGCGTCGAGTCGGTGTTCCTGTACACACGCCCGTCGGGGATCGAGGGCTTCGTGAAGGCGGCCGAAGCGGCCGGCGTGCGGCACGTCGTGCTGCTGTCGTCGGGCGCGACACTCGAGCCGGAGTCGGCGCAGAGCCGCATCGCGGCGCTCCACCACGCCGTGGAGCAGGCGCTGATCGCGGCGCCGTTCGGGGAGACGCGGCTCAACCCGGGTGCGTTCGCGACGAACGTCCTGGGCTGGCGCGCGGACATCGCCGAGGGCGTCGTCCGCACCGCGCACCCGGACTCGCGGGTCGGCGCCATCCACGAGCGGGACATCGCCGACGTCGCGGCGAAGATCCTCGTCGATGGTTCGCACGTCGGGGCGGCGCTGCAGCTCAGCGGACCCGAGCCGATCAGCTTCCGGGAGCAGGCGGCGGTGCTCGCCGACGTCCTCGGCAGGCCGCTGCCGGTCGAGGAGCTGACACCGGAGCAGGCCGCCGAGCGGATGGTCGCGCTGGGGTGGCCGCCCGAGGTGCCGCCGGAGATCCTGCGCGCCTGGGCACGGACGTCCCGGGAGCCGTCGGTGGTGACCGACGTCGTGCGCGAGGTGACGGGGAACGAGCCGCGCACGTTCCGCCAATGGGCCGAGGATCACCGCGCCGACTTCGCTTGAGCGGCACTTTCCCTACGAAAGCTCCGCTCGGGTGGCGGCGGGGCGGCACTTTCCCTACGAAAGTGCCGCTCAGTTGACGCAGGGGACTCCGTCGGAGGCCTGGAGCAGCGGTGTCGCGGCGGGGGCGGCGCCGCTGCCCCCGCCACCACCTCCGGGGGCCTTGGCCGCCGCCGGCGCTGGCCGGCCCGCCAGGCTCGCCACGAACTCGCGGACCGCCTTCGGGTCGACCTGCACGATGCTCTGGCCGTCCGGGCTGCGGCCGTTGGCCGTGAGCACCGGGATCGTCGCGAACGTCAGGTCACCCGAGGCGATCCCGCGCGCCTGCTGCGCGAACTGGAGCAGGTCGAGCCCCGGGTCGAGGGTCAGCGACCGGTGCACCGCGTCCATCAGGTTGTTCAGCGTGCCCGGGCTGGTCAGCGTGCCCGCCGAGAGCACCTGGTGCAGTGCCGAGGACAGGAACGCCTGCTGCCGCACGATCCGGTCGAGGTCGCCGCGCGGGAGGTTCTTGCGCTGGCGGACGAACGACAGCGCCTCGCCGCCCGACACCGTCTGCTCGCCGCGGCGGAAGTTCGCGCCCGAGTCCTTGTCCTCGGTCGAGTGGTTCAGGCACACCTTGACCCCGCCGAGGGCCTCGGTGAGCAGGTAGAAGCCCAGCAGGTTGACCTCGGCGTAGTGGTCGATCCGCACCTGCGTGAGGTCCTGCACCGCCTGCACCAGGACCCGGCGGCCCTCGGTGTCGGAGTCGCGCTCGATCTTCGCCTGGTCACGCTCGCCCTGGCCGCGCAGCTGCTGCGCGAAGTGCGCCTTCGCGATGCCGTACGCCGAGTTGATCTTCGCCGGGCCGCGGCCCGGGACGTCGGTCCACGTGTCCCGCGGGACGGAGACCGCCGACGGCTTCGCGCCGTTCTTCGGCACCCGCAGCAGGATCATCGTGTCGGTGTTCACCGCGCCGTCGTTGGACTCGGTCCGCAGCTGCTTCAGCAGGCGCAACGGGAGCTGGTTGCCCTGCGCGTCCGTCCGCGCGTCGCTGCCGACGAGCAGGATGTCCTCCGCGCCGTCGTCGGCCGGGGGCGGCGCGGGCTCACCGGCCCGCGGGGTGAGCGCGTCGGTCGTCGGGACGTTCTGCTGCAGCTGGTCCTTCGTGACGTACGCGTAGCCGGTGACGCCGAGCGCGAGCAGCGAGACGAGCCCGATCGCGACCCGGCGCGTGACCCGCCCGGCCCGGCCCAGCCGCGAAGCGGGCAGCGGCGCGGCCTCGACGACCGGAGCGGGCTCGGGCGGACGCGGGAACGGCGACGGCTTCCACTCGGAATCGTCGCGCTGTGTCACCGGCGTCACGTCCGGCTCTGGCTTTTCCTGCTCTTCTGCCACCCTGGCTCACTTCCCCCGACCACCCTGCGTACGCAGTCTAGTTGACGCAGGGAACGCCGCCCGCGGTGATCGGCGGCGCGGCGGGGGTGGAGTTCGCGGACGTCGACGGCGTCGTCGTCGGCTTCGCGGGCGCCGTCGAGGGCGCGCCGCCGGCGCCGGCGGCGGAGCTCCGGAAGTCCTTGCCCAGCAGCACGCGCACGTGCCCGGCGGTGACGTCGCGGTCCGGCTCGGCCTGGACCGTCGTGCCCAGGGCCTGCTTGACCAGCTCGAGCCCGGCGGCGTCGGCCGGGTTGTAGCGGACCACGGTGGTGTTGCGGTTGCTCAGCTTCTGGTCGGCGGCGAGCGTGAAGCCCTTGCCCTGCAGCATCGCGTGGGTCTGGGTGGTCAGCGCCGGCGAGCCGGTGCCGTCGAACAGCTCGACCGTGACGGCCTTGGCGCCGGGCAGCTGCGTGGCGCTCGGCGCGGCCGGGGTGTCGCCGTCCGACGTCAGCCGGGCCACGTCGGCCTGGACGGCCGCCTGGTCGACGCGCAGCACGTCGGCGCCGCCGATGTTCGCGTTGCCCAGGGTGGGGATGGTGTGGAACTCGATGTTGCCGCCGGTCAGGCCGCGCATCTGCTCGGCGAACTCGGTCAGGTCCCAGCCCGCCGACACGACCACGGACTTCTTCACCGCCGTGACCAGGTCGGCGATCTTCGCCGGGCTGGTCAGCACGTCGGTGGAGATGACCTTGCGGGCCAGCCCGGACAGGAACGCCTGCTGGCGGGCGATCCGGTCGAGGTCGTAGTTGGGCAGCCCGTAGCGCTGGCGGACGAACGCCAGCGCCTGCACGCCCTCGATGGTCTGGCGCCCGCCCGGCAGGTCCACGCCGGACTTCACTTCCTTGACCGGCCCGTTGAGGCAGACCTCGACGCCGCCGATCGACTTGGTGATCTCGTAGAAGCTCGCCAGGTTGACCTCGGCGTAGCGGTCGATCATGCCCGGCTTGCCGATGAACTTCTCGATCGTGGCGATCAGGTTCTTCCGCCCGGCGACCTTCGCTTCCTTGTCGGCCTGCTTGAGGTCGGTCATGCCCTGGCGCTGCAACGTTTTGTAAGTGTCCGTGTACGCGTAGACAAAGGCGCTGTTGAGCTTGTGCTTGCCGTAGCCGCCGGCCAGCTCCACCCAGGAGTCGCGGGGGAACGAGATCGCGATCGCGTGCTTCCCGTTCTGGGGGATGTGCACGAGGATCATCGTGTCGGTGTTCAGCTCGCCGTCCGAGACGCCGGCGTGCAGCATGTCCAGCACCTCGCGGGGCAGCGGGTTGCCCTGCGCGTCGGTGCGGCTGTCCTGGCCGACCAGGAGGATGTCGATCGCGCCGTCGAGCGGCTTGGCGTGGGCCGTGGTGTCGGCGAAGACGTCGGTGGTGGTCAGGCCCTTGTTCGGGTCGCCGATGAAGTGCCAGCCGTACCAGGTCAGGGCCAGGATGGCGACCGACAGCAGCGACACGACGACCTTGCCGCCGCGGCGGGCGAAGATCGCGGCGGCGTGGCCGGCCCGCTCCCGGCGGGGGGCCGGGATGGGCGGCGCAGGCCATTCGGTCACGCGCTTCCTCCCCTGTGAACCCCGTGCTTCCCCCAGGGCACCGACGTGCCTCCATCATGACTCTACTGAGGGTGTTGTGGGACCTCCGTAGGCTGGGGGTCGATTGCCCCGGACGGGGCGGAGGGGAAGGCGGGAAGATGCGGGTCCTGGTCACCGGTGGTGCCGGCTTCATCGGGTCGCACTACGTCCGGCAGGTGCTGACCGGCGCCTACGCGGCGCTGGCCGACGCCGAAGTGGTCGTGCTGGACAAACTCACCTACGCCGGCAACGAGGCCAACCTGGCCCCGGTCGCCGCCGACCCGCGGTTGCGCTTCGTCCGCGGCGACATCTGCGACACCGCGCTGGTCGCGGAGGTGATGCGCGGGGTGGACCTGGTGGTGCACTTCGCCGCCGAGTCGCATGTGGACCGCTCGATCCTCGGCGCCGCCGACTTCGTGCTGACGAACGTGCTGGGCACGCAGAACCTGCTGCAGGCGGCGGTCGAAGCCGGGGTCGGCAAGTTCGTGCACGTGTCCACCGACGAGGTCTACGGCTCGATCGAGACCGGCTCCTGGACCGAAGACCACGTGCTGGAGCCGAATTCGCCGTACTCGGCGTCGAAGGCGTCGTC
Organism: Amycolatopsis iheyensis; assembly: GCF_024703995.1. Lineage (GTDB taxonomy): Bacteria > Actinomycetota > Actinomycetes > Mycobacteriales > Pseudonocardiaceae > Amycolatopsis > Amycolatopsis iheyensis. The sequence goes on from NZ_JAMXQV010000015.1 coordinate 20,471, forward strand.
CGATCTGGTGGCGCGGTCGTTCTTCCGCACCCACGGGCTGCCGGTGTGCGTCACGCGGTGTTCCAACAACTACGGTCCGTACCAGTTCCCCGAGAAGGTCATCCCGCTGTTCGTCACGAACCTCCTCGACGGGCGGAAGGTGCCGCTCTACGGCGACGGCCTCAACGTCCGTGACTGGCTGCACGTGGACGACCACTGCCACGGCATCCAGCTGGTCGCCGAGGCCGGCCGGCCCGGCGAGGTCTACAACATCGGCGGCGGCACCGAGCTGACGAACCGGGCGCTGACGGAGCTGCTGCTGGCCGCCGTCGGCGCGGGCTGGGACAGCGTCGAACCGGTCGAGGACCGCAAGGGGCACGACCGCCGCTACTCGGTGGACATCACGAAGATCGGCGCCGAGCTGGGGTACGCTCCGCGGGTGTCCTTCGAGGACGGTCTGGCCGCGACAGTGGCCTGGTACACGGAAAATCGCGCGTGGTGGGAGCCCCTTGCGGAGCGGGCCGCGCTCAAGAAGTAGAGGATGTGCCTGTGCGGCTGACGGTGCTCGTGCCCGGTGGTTCCGGACAGCTCGGCCGGGATTTCGCGGCGCTGGCTTCGGATTCGGTGGACGTGATCGCCCCCGGGTCGGCCGAGCTGGACGTGACGGCGACGGGCCAGGTGCTGGCGGCGGTCGGCGCGCTGGCCGACCGCGCCCGCGAAACCGGTTCGGCCCCGGTGGTCGTCAACGCGGCGGCGTACACGGCGGTCGACGCGGCGGAGACGGACGAGGACCGCGCGTTCGCGGTGAACGCCGACGGCCCACGGGTCCTGGCGGCGGCGTGCGCGTCCCGGCGGGTCCCGCTGATCCACGTGTCGACGGACTACGTGTTCGCGGGCGACGCGTCGACGCCGTACGAGCCCCTCGACGAGCTGGGCCCGCGCACGGCGTACGGCCGCACGAAGGCGGCGGGCGAGGACGCGGTGCTCGGCTCGGGCGCGTCGTCCTGGGTGGTGCGGGCCGGCTGGCTGTACGGGCACACCGGGTCGAACTTCGTGAAGACCATGACAGCTCTGGAGTCTTCGCGCCCGGAACTGTCCGTTGTGGACGACCAGATCGGCGGTCCCACGTGGACGGCCGACCTGGCGGCGGGGCTACTGGAGCTGGCTTCCCGAGTGGCGGCCGGCGACGGGCCGGAGCGCCGGATCCTGCACTGCGCGAACACCGGTTCGGTCAGCTGGTGCGGGTTCGCCAAGGCGATCTTCTCGCGGCTGGGGGCGGACCCGTCGCGGGTGCACCCGTGCACGACGGAGGAGTTCCCGAGGCCCGCGCCGCGGCCGGCGTATTCGGTGTTGTCGCCGGCTTCGTGGCAGGAGGCGTGGCTGACCCCGCTGCGGCCGTGGGAAGAGGCGCTGGACGCCTACTTCAAGGCCCGGTCAGTGCCGGCCTGAGGAGCGTTCGAGCACCCACGCGTAGTACCACTTGTTGTCGCGGAACTGGTTCTTGCCGTTCTCGGACAGCGCGTGAACGGCACCCCAGAGTCCGCCGCTCGCCCCCACCGCGGCGATCGCCGTCTGCAGTGCCGGTCCGTATGCCGCCACGAGGATCGCGCTCACCGAGCCCAGGACCGCGCCGGTCGCGCCTGCCGCCCGTTTGCGGCGGACTTTCCCGATCTCGGCTTTCATCGACCTGATCTGATCGTTGATCTTCAAGCCGACCTTGACCAGCTCCTGCTGGGACTGAACTGCGTCCAGCGACGAGTCCAGCTCGAGCAACGTGAGGCGCAGCTGGTCGCGGAACGCGGCATAGGAGTCGAATTCGCCGACGGTGATCCTGCTGAAGTCGCGAAGGCTGGTGCCCTCGATGAAGGGCAAGTCGGTCTGAAGCACCGGTCGAATCAGGCGGCTCTTGAGCGGGGTGGCCCCTGATCCGTCGATGAGCCGGCCGTCGCGAGCCAGCAGGTCCAGGGCGTGGAGACGCCTTGGTTCATCACACGGCCGGGGTCGCAGCTTGACGCCGCGCTCGGTGCGGTAGCCGAATCTCGAAAAGCTGGGGACGTACCAGGCGAGTCCCGCTCGCAGCAGCGGCCGGGCATCCAGGACCCAGTGGCCCAGTTCGCTCAGGTTCGGGCAGTGCACACCGTAGGCCTCCGTCTCGTTGTGGTTTTCTTCCCGATACCTCGTGGCGTGCAGGCTGGCTCGTGCGTCGCCGGCCCTCCCGGAGTCGATTTCCACTATTGGCTCAGGATGTGTGCATTTCCGTCGTTCTATACCTACCTCGTGGAGGTCCTGGGACCAGTCGTGACTGAGCGTCAGCGTGTCGGATATCAGGGCAGCTCGTTTCGTGGTTTCGGCGAGGTCGTGGCAGCTGTTGTCGGTGGACAAGTTCACGTGGAACCTGGATCTCGTCAGGTCGTCGATCGCCTGCAAGTCCGCCTGCCTGGTTTCCCAGAAAAGTTCGCAGTAGTGGAGTGCCGCTGCTTCGGGGTCGGACCGAAACTTGGAGCCCGGGCGCGGGTGATATTTCTTCATTCGAGACGAAATCGGCTCGAAACCGGGGGCCTTTCGTGAGCGGAGCACGACTTCATGCTAAATGAACCGAGGCGGCAGTCGGCGGAGGCGTTGCCCGTTGCCCGTTGCCGGGTGGGCCCGGTCAGTGCCGGCCTGAGGCCAGCCGGTACGCGCCGACCGTCAGCTCCGCGCACGTCCGCCAGGTGAAGTTCGCCGCGTGGGCTCGTCTCGATGCCGACGTCGCCACCGCGTGGGGGTCGGTCACCGCCGTCCGCAACGCCGAGGCCAGGCCGTCCACGTCGCCGTAGGGGACCAGGCTCGCGCAGTCGCCCGTCACCTCGCGCAGTGCCGGGATGTCCGTGCACACCACCGGGACGTCCGAGGCCATCGCCTCCAGCACCGGCAGCCCGAACCCTTCGTCGCGGGACGGGAGCACCAGGGCCGACGCGCCCGCCACCACCGTGCGCAGGTCCACATCGGACAGATAGCCGGTCTGGGTCGTCCGGGCCGAGCGCGGGAACGGGCCCGGGCCGGCGAAGACCAGGTCCGGCAGGTCCGGCGCCGCCTCGTGGGTGCGGGTCAGCCAGTCCAGGCCCTTGCGGGGGCCCGCCGCGCCGGCGAACAGCAGGTACCGCGACGGCAACCCGAGCCGCGCGCGACGCTCGTCGTCCGGCGGGCGGGCGGTGAACCACGCCGGGTTCACGCCCAGCGGGGTCACCACGATCTTGTCGCGGGAGACGTCCAGGCGTTCGGCCACCGAGTCCGCCACCGCCGCCGTCGGCGTGCAGATGACGTTCGCGCGGTGGGCGCCGCGGCGGACCAGCTCCGGCAGGTCGCGGTCGCTCGGGGCGAGCTCCGCGGGATTGTCCAAAAAGGCCAGGTCGTGGATCGTCACGACGCCTGCCGCGCGGAACCGGGCCGGCAGCACGAAGTTCGTGCCGTGCACGACGTCCGTCGGACCGGCGAACAGCTCCACCGGCGGGAACTCCGCGCGCACCCAGGCCTTCCGCAGCAGCCGCGCCGCCACCGGCATCCCGCGGGCCCGCGCGCCGTAGGGCAGCACGTGCCGCAGCCGCCGCCAGCCGCGCAGCGTGAACGCCACCGCGCGCGTGTCCACCTCGGGGATCGACACCAGCTCTTCGATCAGCGCGGACGTGTACCGGCCGATGCCGGTGCGCGCGCCGAGGAGCGGGGTGCCGTCGAGGAGAACGCTGAGGGACCTAGCCACGGCGCAACCGCTGCTTGACGACCTTCAGCGCCCGGCCGCCCGCCCGCCGCGCCAGCTCACCGGCACCACCCGCGGCCAGGTACTCGCGGACCAGGTCGGCGTCGCGGCGCAGCATCGCCCGGCCGCGCACCGCCGGCGTCTTCACCAGGTCCGCCGAGCCGGGCAGCCGGTCGGCCGCCGGGCGCGGGTCGCGGCAGAACTCCACCAGCGGCTTCAACGCTTCCGGCCAGGCGAACCGCTGCGCGACGACGGCGATCCGCTCGACGCAGCCCGCGGCGAACTCCTCGTCGTACAACGACTTTTCCAGCGCGTCCGCCAAAGCCGAAGCGTCTTCGGCCGGGACGACGACACCGAGCTTCTCGGCCCGCACCAGGTCGGCGAACGCGTCGCCGTCGGTGGTGACGATCGGCAGCCCGGCCCACAGGTAGTCGAGGACCCGGGTGCGGAACGCGAACGTCGTCTCGACGTGCTCGTAGTGCGTCGTGACCCCGCAGTTCGCGTCGAGCAGCCAGTTCTGGCGCTCGTGGTAGGGCACCCACTGCTCGTTGAAGTAGACGTGCTTGTCCGTCATGCCCAGCGAATCCGCGAGCCGGATCGTGCGCGTGCCGATGTCCATCTCGGCGACCTCGGGGTTCGGGTGCTTCATCCCGAGGAACACCAGCCGGACGTCGCCGCGGCGGCGGCGCAGCGTGTCGATCGCGCGGACCAGCGTCAGCGGGTCGAACCAGCTGTACACCCCGCCCGCCCAGAGCACGACGTGGTCGGTGCCGCCGATGCCCAGCGACGAGCGGAGCCCGGGGCCGGTGCGCGCCGGTGGCTGCGGCGACAGTCCGAACGGGACGACCGCGAGCAGCGACTGCGTGGTCGGGTCGGCGTCGTAGAGCCGCGGGGAAAGCCGGCCCATCGCGGCCAGGTGGCCGAGCCAGAAGTGCCGCTGCCGCTCGGACGCGCAGAGGAAGAAGTCGCCGCGTTCGAGCTGGGCGTCCAGCACGCGGGTGACGCCGGCCAGGTCGGCCGCGCGCTGGTCGTCGGCGACGCCCTTGCCCTGCTCCAGCAGTTCCAGGTGCATCGGGTCGTAGAGGTCGGCGACGACGATCTTGCCGCTGTGCTCCTTCTTCAGCGACGGCGCCAGTTCGAGCACGTGGCCCTGCAGGACGATGACGTCGGCCCAGGCGATCGGCGCGTCCAGCTCACGGTGCTTGCCGGCGCTGACGCGGAACGGCGCGGGCGGCGGCGTGGCCAGCGGGTTGGTGGTGATCAGGTGGACGTCGTGCTCGGCGGCCAGCGCGAGCGCGATGTTCCAGGCGCGGATCGCCGGGCCGGCCATCCGCTCGGTGAGCGCGTCACCGGTGAGCACGAGGATCTTCCGGCGCCGGCCGAACGCTTTCTCGATGCCGAACGCCTCGACGAGGATGTCGTGCGCCGCGAGGTAGCGCGGCAGCGGGTACGCGGGCTCCAACGCCTTGCGCAGCAACGGAAGCAGGTCCGCGTCGGTGCGGACGCGGGCGGCCTGCTCGACCGCGCGCGACTCGGCCAGCGACGGCAGCTGCTCGACGAACTGGTCGATCGCCAGCAGCCCGGCGAGCGTCGTGCGCGGGATCGCGACGTCGCCGGACTCGATCGGCCCGACCCCTTTTTCGAGGTCCAGCTGGGTCGCGTCCAGCTCGCCGCGGGCGGTGGCCCGCCGGACGGCGAGGGCGAGGGCCGCGGGCAGCGCTTTGACGAGGGTCTCGTCGGAAAGGTTCTTGTAGAGCGCGGCCAGGGCGTTGCGCTCCAACAGGAAGGTCTCGCGGCCGGTCTCCGGCGCGTCGACGGCCGCCATCGTGCCGTGGTGGCGGTGGTAGGTCAGCGACTCCGGGACGTACCGGACGCGCCAGCCGCGCAGGTTGAGCCGCCAGCCGAGGTCGACGTCCTCGTAGAACATGAAGAACCGCTCGTCGAAGCCGCCCAGCTCGGCGAACACGCTCGCCCGGACGAACATCGCCGAGCCGGTGCCGAACAGGACGTCTTTCGCGACCTCGTGCTCGGCCGCCGGGACGTCGGCCAGCGGCGAGCCCGCGTGGCGCTTGTAGCCCATGCCGAACCAGGTCAGGCCGCCGTCGACGAAGTCGGTGCCGGTGCCGTCCCAGTCGAGGACCTTGCTGGCCACGGCGGCGACGCGGGGCTGCGCGCGCAGCTCGGCGACCGCGGCGGAGACCCAGCCGGGCGCCGGGCGCGCGTCGTTGTTGAGGAACCCGAGGACAGTGCCCTTGGCGTGCTTCGCGCCGAGGTTGCAGCCGCCGGCGAACCCGGTGTTGCGGCCGGCCTCGATGACGTTCGCGGCGGGCACGGCCTCGCGGATGCGGGCGGCTTCGTCGGAGTTGTCGACGCAGATCAGCTCGAGCTCGGGGTAGTCGTGCTCGGCGAGCGCGCGCAGGCAGGTGATCGTGTCGTCGGCGCCGCGGTAGTTGACCACGATCACCGAGACGAGCGGTTGCGGTGCCCCCTGCGCCAAAGCCTGCTCCTTCGTCGGGATTTGCGCCAGCTTAAAGGCCAGCCCAAGCGTCCCAGACCGCGCCTCGGCCGAGTGCCGCGCGACGGCCGATTCCGCGCCGGGCCGCCAGCGTCGCCGGAAGGCGGGTGATCACCTCGGCCAGCACCCGGCAGCGCAGGCCGAACCGGAAGTTCGCCGCGGCCGGCCGCCCCGGCCGCAGTGGCAGCACCGCTGTCAACACGGCGAACCGCAGCAGCTGGTTCACCGCGACCCCGCGGGGCGCGCAGCGCAGCAGCATGAGCAGCCGGTTGCGCTCGTTCCAGCGGTGGAACGGCGCCGAGCCCGGTTTGCTGCTGACGCCGTGGGCGTGCCGGACGCGGGCCTCGGGCGCCGCGACGACGTCCCACCCCGCCAGCCGCAGCCGCCACGCGGTGTCGGTGTCCTCGTAGTAGCAGAAGAACGACGCCGGGACGCCGCGCACGCTCTTCAGCGCGTCGACGCGGAGCAGGGCCGCGCCACCGCAGAAGCCGAACACCTCGCCCGCGGGATCGGTGAGGTCGGCGCCGTGGCCGTCGGCGGTCAGCCGGACCCCGGCGGACTGCGTGGTGCCGTCGGGCCGCACGAGCAGCGACGTCGCCGCGCCCGCCAAGGGCGCTTTGTCCAGGGTGTCTTCCAGCGTGGCGAGCCAGTCCGGCGCCGGTTCGGCGTCGTCGTTCAGCCACGCCATCAGCGGGGTTCCGACTTTCCCGAGCGCGACGGCGAGCGCGCCCGCGTAGCCCGTGTTGCGGGACAGGCGAATTACTTGCGGGTGCGAAGGATGGGCCTCGAGCAGGGCGGCCGTGCCGTCGTCGGAGGCGTTGTCCACCACGAGCGTCCGATGTGGACGCGTCTGCGCGGCGAGCGCGTCGAGGCACGCGGTGACGTGCCCGGCGCCCCGCCAGGTCACGACGACCACCGTGGTGGCGGGATTCGCGGTCACGTCCCGCACAATAGCCGCGTGCCCGAACTGGTCGTGCTCGCCGAGCAGCTCCTCGCGCCCGTGCCCGGTGGCACCGGGCGCTACACGGCCGAGCTGCTGCCCGCGCTCGCGCAGACCGCGCCGCCGGGCTGGACGGTGTCCAGCGTGGTCGCGCGGCACGCCGACGTGGGTGCCGCGCGGCTCGACGGCGTCGACGGTCCCCGGGTGCTGCGGATCCCGCCACGCGCGCTGGTCGCGGCCTGGCAGCTGGGCCTGCGCTGGTGGCCGGGCGGCGACGCGGTGCACGCGCCGACGCCGTTCGCGCCGCCGCGCGCGCCGGCCGGGAAGACGTTGAGCGTGACCGTGCACGACACCGTGCCGTGGACCCACCCCGAGACGCTCACCGCGCGCGGGGTCAGCTGGCACCGGTCGATGATCGCGCGCGCCGCGCGGCGGGCGACCGGGCTGGTGGTGCCGACGCGGGCCGTCGCCGACGAGCTGGCGGTGCTGGTCGACGTCGACGTCCCGGTGCGCGTGGTGCCGCACGGCGTGCGGGTGCCGCCCGGGTCCGCCGAGGTGGACCTGCCTTCGCGGTACGTCCTGGCCGTCGGCACGATCGAGCCACGCAAGGGCATCGACGTGCTGGTCGACGCGGTCGCGGCGCTGGAGGGCACGGTGCTCGTGCTCGCCGGGCAGCCGGGCTGGGGCGGCGTCGACCCGGTGGCGCTGGCGCGGGAACGCGGGCTCCCCGCGGACCGGGTGCGGATGCTGGGGAAGGTGTCGGACGCCGAGCTGGCGACCGTGCTGCGGCGGGCGAGCGTGCTGGCCGTGCCGAGCCTCGCGGAGGGCTTCGGGCTGGGCCTGCTGGAGGCGATGGCGGCCGGGGTGCCGGTCGTGCACACGGACGTCCCGGCGCTGGTGGAGGTCGCGGGCGGCGCGGGCCTGACGGTGCCGCGCGGCGACGCGGCGGCGCTGGCGGCGGCGTTGCGGCAGGTGCTGGAGTCACCCACCGTGGCGGCCGAGCTCACTCGATCGGGGCGGGAGCGGGCTCGCGCGTTCACCTGGCGTCGCGCGGCCGAAGCCGTCTGGGCGATCCACCAGCGGCCGCCCGACTAGGCGGGTTTGCCAGTTCCCGACCATGACGGAGGGTCGTCGCCGTACCCTGCAGGGGTGAGCGATGACCCCCGGGTGCTGATCGACGCGACCGCGGTTCCCGCGGACCGCGGCGGGGTCGGCCGGTACGTGGACTCGCTCGTCGCCGCCCTCGACGCGGACGGGGCGCGGGTCACCGTCGTGTGCCAGCCCCGGGACCTGCGGCTTTACGATCGGCTGGCACCGCATTCGCGGATCGTGCCCGCGTCGCCGTCGACGACCACCCGCACCGCGCGGCTGACCTGGGAACAGGCGACCTTGCCCCGGCTGGTGCGCCGCCTCGGCGCGGACGTCGTCCACTCGCCGCACTACACGATGCCGCTGGCCACGTCGGCGGCATCGGTCGTCACGCTCCACGACGCGACGTTCTTCACCGACGCCGTGCTGCACTCGTCGGTGAAGGCCCGCTTCTTCCGCGCGTGGACGGCGACGGCGTTGCGCCGCGCGACGCTGTGCGTGGTCCCCTCGGCGGCGACGGCGTCGGAGCTGGCCCGCGTCGGCCCGGTGCGGCACGCTTCCTTGGAAGTCATTCACCACGGCGTCGACACTGAGCGGTTTCACCCACCGTCACCATCGGAGGTGGCGGCCGCCCGATCGGCGGTCGGCCTCGGGCGTACGCCTTACGTGGCATTCTTGGGTGCTCTCGAGCCGCGGAAGAACGTCCCGGCACTGATCCGCGGGTTCGCGCGGGCGGTGGCGGGGCAGCGGGACGCGCCGGCGTTGGTCCTGGCCGGGCAGCCGGGGTGGGACACGCAGGTGGAGCGGGCGCTGGACGCCGTGCCGCATCGGCTTCGGGTGATCCGGGCAGGATATCTGCCCTTCGGGACACTGGCCGGGTTCCTGGGCGGGGCTTCGCTGGTGGCTTATCCGTCGCTGGGCGAGGGGTTCGGGCTGCCGGTCCTGGAGGCGATGGCGTGCGGCGCGTGCGTCCTGACGACCCGGCGGCTGTCGCTGCCGGAGGTGGGCGGCGACGCGGTGGCGTACTGCGGCGTCGGCGCGGGCGACGTGGCGGCGGGGCTGTCGGAGCTGCTGGCGGACCCTTCGCGCCGCTCGGAGCTCGCGACGGCGGCTCAGCAGCGCGCGAAGGAGTTTTCCTGGGCGACTACGGCTGAGCGGCACCGGGAGGCGTACGCCAAGGCCTGGTCCCGCCACCTCCGCACCCGCTGACCCCGGTGATCCCAGAGCCGACACACGTGATTGAAGAGTCAACTCGCGTGATTGAAGGGTCGACACGGCGGGGCTCGGGCGCGGGCGGCGTGTCGTCTCCGCAATCACGCGTGTCGGCTTCCTGATCACGTGTGTCGGCGGTTCCGTCACGGGCTTCGGGGTGGCGGGGTCGCGTTGGGTGACCGGTGGACAATGGCCGGGTGACTGAGCACTCCCGCTATGGCGACGAAGTCGGCGTCGTGACCGTGACGTACTTCTCCGAGGACACCATCGAGCGCTTCCTCGACACCCTCGACAAAGCCACCGAGCGCGAGGTCAAGGTGGTCATCGCCGACAACGCCTCCGTCGAAGGCGCCCTCGAGGAGGTCGCGAAGAAGCGGAAGAACGTCCAGCTGCTCAGCATCGGCGAGAACGTCGGTTACGGGGCCGGCGCCAACCGCGGTGCCGCGGAGCTCGACGACCGGTACGGCTGGGTCGTCGTCGTCAACCCGGACCTCGAATGGGAGCCCGGCTCCCTCGACGCTCTCCTCGAGGTGGCCGAGCGGTGGCCGCGTGGGGGTGCCTTCGGGCCGCTCATCCACGACCTCGACGGGACCGTCTACCCCTCGGCGCGGCTGCTGCCGTCGTTCGGGCGGGGGATCGGGCACGCCGTCTTCGCGAAGGTCTGGCCCGGCAACCCCTGGACGAAGCAGTACCGGCAGGAGACCGGCACCCCGGTCGAGCGCGTCTCGGGCTGGCTGTCCGGCTCGTGCCAGCTCATCCGCCGCGAGGCCTTCGACTCCGTCGGCGGCTTCGACACGCGCTACTTCATGTACTTCGAGGACGTCGACCTCGGGGACCGGCTGGCGAAGGCGGGCTGGCTGAACGTCTACGCGCCGTCCTCGAGCGTCATGCACGTCGGCGGGCACTCGACGTCGCAGGCCTCCAAGAAGATGCTCAAGGCGCACCACGACAGCGCTTACCGCTACCTCGCCGACCGCCACCCGGGGCTCGTCTGGAAGCCGGTGCTCGCCGCCGCGAAGCTCGGGCTCGCGCTGCGGCTCAAGCTCGAGACCCGCTAGATCCCGTCGAGCCGGCGCGAGAGGTCGGACCTGCCGTTGTTCTGCGTCACCGTCGGCACCAGACCGGTCTCCTCCGGGTCCGGCTCCTTCAGCGGGCTCGTGATCGGCTCGGCCTGGGGCCGGCGGGCCAGCGGCGTGGTGACCGGCGAGGGCATCGGCGTCGTCGGCGTGGGTGTGCTCAACGGCGTCGTCGGCTGCGGCCGCCGGCTGCCCTGGGCCTCCAGCCGCCGGGTCGGCGACGAGCCGGCCAGCGGGTGGTCGTTCTCCTCGATCAGCGACGCCGGGAGCTGCGTGGTCGTGTCGGGGTCCTGGCTGCGGTCGAGCCCGTCGATGGCGGCACGCGGTATCTGCTGCGTGTTGGAGGCGTCCATCGGCGAAATGGCGCTGTCGGGTGTCACTACGAACACACCGCGCGCTTGGGCTCGTGCGAGCAGGGCGTCCGCCCGATCGCGGGGGTCCATCCCCTCGGCCTCCCGACTGACCCGGGGCCCTCTGGGGAAAGGCCCGCCTGTTTCCTGTCTAGGGTAGGCCCTCCGGGCGACCTCCGTCAGGGTTTCCCGCGGCTTGTCGCTCAGCGGTGCGTGATACAGGAGGAGATTTCCGTGACGTCCGAGGTCGAGATCGACGCCGTCGTGCTGGTCGGGGGCAAGGGCACCCGCCTGCGGCCCCTGACGCTGTCGGCGCCCAAGCCGATGCTCCCGACAGCCGGGACGCCCTACCTGAGCCACCTGTTCTCGCGCATCCGCGAGGCCGGGATCCGGCACGTCGTGCTCGGCACGAGCTACCGTGCGGAGGTGTTCGAGGAGTACTTCGGCGACGGCAAGTCGATCGGTCTGGACCTCGAATACGTCGTCGAGGCGGAACCGCTCGACACCGCGGGCGCGATCCGCAACGTGTACGACAAGCTGCGCGCCGACCACGTGATCGTCTTCAACGGCGACATCATCTCCGGCTCCGACCTCGGCGAGCAGCTGCGGGTGCACCGCGAGTCCGAGGCCGACGTCACCCTGCACCTGCAGCGCGTGCCCGACCCGAGCCGCTTCGGCTCGGTGCCGACCGACGAGACCGGCCGCGTCCAGGCCTTCCTCGAGAAGACGCCGAACCCGCCGACCGACCAGATCAACGCCGGCTGCTACGTCTTCCGCCGTCCGGTGATCGAGGCCATCCCGACCGGGCGGCGCGTGTCGGTCGAGCGCGAGACGTTCCCGGGGCTGCTGGAGCAGGGCGCGCACATCCAGGGCTTCGTCGACAGCTCGTACTGGCTTGACGTCGGCACGCCGGAAGCGTTCGTGCGCGGCTCGGCCGACCTGGTGCGCGGCGTCGCGCCGACGTCGGCGCTGCCCGGCCGCCCCGGCGACTTCCTGGTGCTCGACGGCGCTTCCGTCGCCGAAGACGCCCAGCTGTCCGGTGGTTCGACCATCGGCGGCGGCGCGGTGGTCGGCTCGGGCGCGAAGATCGACGGCTCGGTGCTCTTCGACGGCGCGGCGGTGTCCGAAGGCGCGATCGTCGAGCGTTCGGTGCTCGGGCACGGTGCTCGGGTCGGCGCCGGCGCGGTGCTGCGCGGGGTCGTGCTGGGCGACGGCGTGTCCGTCGGTGCGGGCTGCGAGCTCCTGGACGGCGCCCGGATCTGGCCCGACACCGTGCTGCCCGACGGTTCCGTCCGCTTCTCGAGCGACGCGTAGCCGATGTTCTGGCGTCCCGCGTTCGAAGTCGACCTGGGCCGGGTCCTGGGTCCGCTGAAGCGCGGGCGCGGGTCGCTCAACATCCTCACCGACGAGCGCGGCATCACCTGGCTCGCCTCGAACACCCCGGACGGCCCGGGCACGCTGGCGCTGCGCAAGCTGTCCGACGGCCGGATCGAGGCGGCGGCCTGGGGCGAGGGCAAGGACCGGCTGCTCACCGGCGTCCCGGCACTGCTCGGCGCGGACGACGACGACACGGAGTTCGTCGCGCACCACGACGTCGTCGCGCGGGCGCGGCGGGAGAACCCGGGGCTGCGGCTGGGTGCGACGGGTGTCGTGTGGGACTGGCTGGTGCTGGCGGTGCTGGAGCAGAAGGTGACCGGCAAGGAGGCCATCCGGTCGTGGGCCGAGCTGTGCCGCCGCTTCGGCGAGCCGGCACCCGGGCCCGGGCCGGAGCGGCTGCGCGTGCCGCCGACGCCGGTGGCGCTGCGGTCGCTGCCGGACTGGCACTGGCACCGCGCGGGCGTGGACATCAAGCGCCGCACGGCATTGCTGAACGCGGCGCGCGTGGCCGGGCACCTGGAGCGCGCGGTGGAGCTGCGCGGGCTGGCGGGCCGGCACCTGCTGCGCAACGTCCCGGGCATCGGGGTGTGGACGGCGGCGGAGATCGCGCAGCGGGCGTGGGGCGACCCGGACGCGGTGAGCTTCGGCGACTACAACATCCCGTCGATGGTCGGGAACGCCTTGCTGGGCACGAAACTCGACGACGCCGGGATGGCCGAGCTGCTGACGCCGTACGCGCCGCAGCGCCAGCGTGCGGTGCGGTACCTCGAGGCGGCCGGCCATCGGCGGCCGCGGTTCGGGCCGCGGATCGAGCTGCGTGACTATCGCGCGATGTGAGGAGTCGGCGGGTTGGCCTGGTATGGGCGGCCGCGGTTCGGGCCGCGGGTCGAGCTGCGTGACCACCGCGCGATGTGAGCCGCTTCCCGGTCGGCTGCCGGAGCCGCTTCGCGCTGCCCGGGTGGCGTGGCCGCTCGCCTCTCCTTCCCGGGCCACTGCCCCAGAACGCCGCGAAGGGCACATCCAGGGCGCTCAAGCCCACCAAGGTGCCCTGCCAGACCTCCGGCTACTGCTGCGGGGGATAGCCACCCTGCTGCGGCGGATACGGCTGCTGCGGCGGGTACCCAGGCTGCTGCTGCGCGGGATAGCCCTGTTGCGCCGGATAGCCCTGCTGCGGCGGATACCCGGCCTGCTGACCGGGGTACCCCGGCTGCTGCGGCGGGTAGCCCGGGTACTGCTGCGGGTACGGCGGCTGCTTCGGCTTGGCGGCGTGGATGATCACCGCCACCACCGCTCCGATGCCCGCCAGGAGCACCAGCAGGATCAGCAGCATCAGCACGCTCATGCTCACCCTTTCCCTTCGTCGAGTGCGGCGCGGACGATGGACAGCGCCTCCGCGTCCGCCAGCCCCAGTTTGCGGGTGAGCGCAGCGTATTCGGCCGCGGCCTGCTGGGCGCGGCGGCGGCTCTGGTCACCCGACGCCGCCACGAAACTGCCCGCCCGGCCGCGGGTTTCGATCAGCCCCGCCTCTTCGAGCTCGCGGTACGCGCGGGCGACCGTGTTCGGCGCGATGCCCAGGTCGGCCGCGAGCTGCCGGACCGTGGGCAGCTTCGCGCCGACCGGGAGGCTCCGGTCGTTGATGCGCGTGGCGAACCCCGACCGCACCTGCTCGTACGGCGGGACCGGCGAACCGCTGTCGAAGGGGATCACCAGCTCTGCGGACCCGCTCCCGGACCCGGCGGCCGCTGCCCGTACGGCCCCTGCGGCGCGTACTGCTGCGGCATCGGCTGCGACGGCGGATACCCCTGCTGTGGCGGGAATCCTTGCTGCTGCGGCGCGAAGCCCTGCTGCGGCGGGTACGGCTGCTGCGGACCCGGCGGCGGGAAGTGCTGCGCCGGCGGGAAGTTCGCCTGCGGGAACTGCCCGCCGTTCTTCATCGCCTCCTCGCGGCGCATCTTCGACACCCGGACGATCACCGCGATGACGAACACGATGATGCCCAGGACGATGATGCCGAGCACGATGTAGCCGAACACGCCGGTGTCACCGCCGCCGCCGGAGTGGTAGTGCACCCGCTCGGGGAACTGCGTGGCCATGGTGGTCCTCCCTCCGGACCCCAGGCTAGTGCCCGGCACCGACCGGAACGGCCGCTTTCACCAGATCGGCGAGATCTTCCGACCCCGCCGGGAGCGCGTCCACCGGCCACCAGCGCAGGTCGTCGGACTCCTCGCTGCGCACCGGCGAAGCACCCGCCGGCGCGTGGACCGCGTACCGGACGTCGAAGTGCCGCGTCGGCACCCCGAGCGAGCACGTGATCGGGTGGACGTCCAGGTGCACCGGCGCCGCCCCGATCCGCAGCCCGCTCATCCCGGACTCCTCGGTCGCCTCCCGCAGCGCGGCCTCGGCCAGCGAGCCGTCGGCCGGTTCGCAGTGCCCGCCCAGCTGCAGCCACCGCCCGACGCGCGGGTGCAGCGTCAGCAGCACGCGCGTCCCGGTGTGGTCCAGGACCACCGCCGACGCCGTGAGGTGCCCGGCCGCGCACGAACGCTGACACGAGTCCTCACGTGCGGCGAGGAACCCGAGGAACGCCTGCCGCAACGACTCCTGGGCCGCGAGAGCGGGCCGCCACGCCTCGAGCGTGGCGACCGCGTTCGAGTGCAGGCTCACCGCTCCAGCAGCCCGTCGCCGGGGGTGACCGGCCCGCGCGGGCCCGGGTCCGTCAGCGGGACGCCGATCGCGACCGAACCCAGCGGCTGCCAGCGTTCGTCGAGGCCGAGGACCTCGCGCACGAGCGGCGCGGCGAAGATCGTCGACCCGATCCAGCACGAGCCGAGGCCTTCGGCCGCCAGCGCGACGAGCAGCCCCTGCACCGCGGCGCCGCCGGCGACGGTGAACATCGTCTTCTCGCAGTCGTTGCGCCGGTCGTCGCGGTAGGTGTGCGCGCCGTCCGGGACCAGGAACGGGATGACGACTTCCGGGGCCCGGTAAAGGATGTCGCCGCGGCTGAGCCGCTTCGCGATCTGCTCCTCGGTGAACTCGTCCCCGGAAAGGTCGGCCCGCCAGGACTCGCGCATCGCGTCGAGCAGCTTCTCGCGGGTGCCGGCGTCGCGCAGCCAGACGAACCGCACCGGGTGCGTGTGGTGCGGCGCGGGCGCGGTCAGCGCGGACGCCACGGCGCGGCGCATCGCGGCCGGGTCCACCGGCTCGTCGGCGAACTGCCGCACCGACCGCCGGGCCGGCACGGCCGCGCGCCGGCCCTGCGTGATGGCCTCGTTCGTGCCCAGCCGGAAGAGGTCCTCCTCCAGCGGACGGACCAGGTCCCGCGCCGTCGAGCCGTCGTCTTCGAGGAAGAGCCCGCGCACGACGGCGACCGGGGTGCCGCCGAGCTTGCCCTTGACCAGGTCGGCGGCCGCGGCCAGCTCGTCGGCGACCGCGACCTCGGTGACGGCCAGCTCGTTGCCCTGCCCGTCGACCTCGCCGCGGTAGGCGTGCAGCACGCGCAGCCCGGACGAACCGATCGCAGCGTCGGTCTGCCCGACCCGCCACGCGCGGCCCATGGTGTCGGTGACGATCACCGCGACCTCGACGCCGAGCCGCTCGCGCAGCCCGTTGCGCAGCGCCAGCGCCGACGCGTCCGGGTCCGCCGGCAGCAGCGCGACCTCGTCGCCTTCGACGTTGGACGCGTCGATGCCCGACGCCGCCTGCACGATCCCCAGGTGGTTCTGCGTGATCACGGTGCGCGCGATCCGCGCGACCACCCGGATCGCCTCGCGCTCGACGAGCTTGCGGCGTTCGGTGTCGCGGGCCTCGGGGTCGGCGGGCACCTTGACGAGCCTGCCCTCGGCCTTGGACACGATCTTGCTGGTCACGACCAGGACGTCACCCGAGCGCAGCCAGGGCGCGGCCGTCACGATCGCGCCGGTCAGGTCGTCGCCGGGACGGAACTCCGGCAGCCCGGTGACGGGCAGGATCTCCAGCTTGGCGGAGGCGTGGTCAGGCAACGGGGGCTCCAGCGAGTTCGAGGGCGGCCCTGGCCATCGCCGCGGTCGCGTCCACATCGGACATCAGCAGCGGCACGTCGCGGACGGTCACGCCCGGCACGTCGGCCGTCTCGCCTTCGGCGATCAGCCAGCCGTCGAGGACGCCACCGTCCTTGCGCGAGCCGTAGTGCCGGCCCACCGCCTCGGCCGACGTCTCGACGCCGATCGCGGTCAGGCACGCGTCGGCCATGCCGCGCAGCGCCTTGCCGCCGATGATCGGGGACACCCCGACGACCCCGGCCGACGTCTTGCGCAGCGCGTCCCGGATCCCCGGCACGCCCAGCGTCGTGCCCACCGACACCACCGGGTTCGACGGCGCGAACAGCACGGCGTCGGCTTCCTTGATGGCGTCGAGCACGCCCGGCGCGGGCTTGGCCTCGTCGTTGCCGACCGCGACGATCGAGTGCGCCTTCGGCTCGGCGCGGTAGCGCACCCACCACTCCTGGAAGTGGACGGCCTTCTGCTGGCCGTCCTGCTCCGGGTCGTCGATGACGACGTGCGTCTCGACCCGGTCGTCGGACATCGGCAGCAGCCGGACGCCCGGCTGCCAGCGGTCGCAGAGGGCCTCCGTGACCGCCGAGAGCGGGTAGCCGGCACGCAGCATCCGCGACCGGATCAGGTGGGTGGCGATGTCCTTGTCACCGAGGCCGAACCAGCTCGGCTCGGCGCCGTAGGCCGCCAGCTCCTCCTTGACCACCCAGGTCTCGCCCGAGTGCCCCCAGCCGCGTTCTTTGTCGATCCCGCCGCCGAGGGTGTACATGCAGGTGTCCAGGTCGGGACAGATCCGGAGGCCGTGCATCCAGACGTCGTCGCCGGTGTTGACCAGCGCCGTCACCTCGTGCTCCGACTCCCCGGAACCTTCCGCCGGCAGCCCCAGGGCCGCCTTGACACCCAGCAGGAAGCGGGCCCCGCCCACTCCGCCGACCAATACCACGATCTTCACGACGTCGAATCCTCGCACGAGCCGGGTGCGGGCACCCAGTACCGGTATCTGTGGTGCGGGGCGTAGCCGAGCCCCGCGTAGAGCGCGAGCGCGCCCGAGTTCCCCTCCGCCACCTGCAACACCGCCTGCCCCGCGCCGTGTTCCGCGCCCCAGGCGTGCAGGCCGCCCATCAGCGCGGACGCGAGCCCGCGGCGGCGGAAGTCCGGGCTCACTTCGAGCCGCCCGACGTGCAGCCAGCCGTCGACCAGGGCACCTCGGACCACGCCGGCGGTGACGCCGTCGAGCGTCGCGACCCCATACCCGACCTTCCCACCGGTCAGCACGCTGCGCGCGGCCGGGGAGTCCTCACCGGCCCCCAGCGTCAACTCCCACCACCCGGGCGTCGGCTCGTCCGCCACTTTCATGACGAAAGTTGCGTCTCGGCGGCCGGAGGCGTCACTTTCGTAGGGAAAGTGCCGCTTGGGCGGAAGCGGGGTGGTGAGGACTACCACCTCGTGGCCGCGGTGGTGGCGCTTCGCCTCGACCCAGCCTTCGGCGGCGATCGCGTGCTCGTTCGGGCTGTCGCGGAGCACCTGCGCCATCGGTGGGATCCCCCGATCGTGGGCGAAGTCACACACCGTGCGCAGCGCCTCGGGGACCGGGCGGCCGGGGTCCCCGACTGCGAGGACGCTGTTCGCCCGCCCCGTGAAGCCGTCCGCCCAGCGCAGGCGCCACTCACCCAGGGGATCCTCCACCAGGGGTGGCCATGCTTTGCTGCAGGCGATTTCGAGCGTCTCCGGTGCGTTCACCGCTAGATTGTGACTGAGGCGGCGGAAGTCGCGGAGCGGATATTCCCGAGGAGGTGGCCGTGGGCATCCAGCGCAAGGACGAGCGGCACAACGAGAAGCTCGTCGACGAGATCTCCGAGGGGTTCAACCGGGCGGTGGGCGACAAGAAAGCCGAGGAGGACGCGCCCAAACCGCGTTTCGTCATCACCGGTGACGCCCGGGCGACCCCGCCCCCGCGCCGCCGGGAACGGTGAGCAGCGGCCATACCCCTGGTATGGCTAAGGGTTGCCTCACCAACCGATCGGGTGCCGATGCCGCGTAATGTCGGCACGGACTGGCTGTTTGCAGAGACTGTCTCTGCAGAGAAAAAGCAGGAGTGCGCAGTGACCTACGTGATCGCCGAGCCCTGCGTCGACGTGCTCGACAAGGCGTGTATCGACGAGTGCCCCGTGGACTGCATCTACGAGGGCGAGCGGATGCTGTACATCCACCCGGACGAGTGCGTCGACTGCGGCGCCTGCGAGCCGGTCTGCCCGGTCGAGGCGATCTACTACGAGGACGACGTCCCGGACAACTGGTCGGACTACACCAAGGCCAACGTCGACTTCTTCGACGAGCTGGGCTCGCCCGGCGGCGCCTCCAAGGTGGGCAAGACCGCGCACGACCCGGGGTTCATCAAGGCGCTGCCCCCGCAGGGCGAATGAGCCGGGTCGCGCTGCCCGACTTCCCCTGGGATTCGCTCGCCGAAGTCAAGGCCAAGGCGCAGGCGCATCCCGGTGGGGTGGTCGACCTCTCCATCGGCACGCCGGTCGACCCGGTCCCGGCCGGCATCCGCGACGCGCTCGCGTCGGTGTCGGAGATCCCGGGCTACCCGACGACGCACGGCATCCCGGCGCTGCGCGCGGCGGCCATCGCCGCCCTCGGCCGCCGGCACGGCGTCACCGGCCTGGAGCCGGACGCGGTGCTCCCGACCATCGGGTCGAAGGAGGCCGTGGCCTGGCTGCCGCGGCTGCTCGGCTTCGGTCCCGGTGACCTCGTGGTCATCCCGGAGCTGGCGTATCCGACGTACGAGGTCGGGGCGCTGCTCGCGGGCGCGTCGATCCTGCGCGCGGACAGCACGGTCGCGCTGAGTTCTGCCTCAGGCGCCGGCGGGCTGGGCCCTCGCAAGCCGGCGATGATCTGGCTGAACTCGCCGTCCAACCCGACCGGCAAGGTGCTCCCGGTGGAGCACCTGCGCAAGGTGGTCGAGTGGGCCCGCGAGCGCGACGTCGTCGTGGTGTCCGACGAGTGCTACCTGGCGCTGGGCTGGGACGTCGAACCGCTGTCGATCCTGCACCCCGACGTCTGCGGCGGCCGCACGGACGGCCTGATCGCGGTGCACTCGCTGTCGAAGTCGGCGAACCTGGCCAGCTACCGCGCCGGGTTCCTGACCGGTGACCCGAAGCTGATCAAGCAGCTGCTGGAGATCCGCAAGCACGCGGGCATGATCGTGCCGCGCCCGGTCCAGGAGGCGATGGTCGCCGCCCTGACCGACGACGAAGCCTTGACGGCCCAGCGCGAGCGTTATGCGCGGCGCCGGCTTTCGCTGCGGAAGGCGTTGCAGGACAACGGGTTCCGCGTCGACCATTCCGAAGCCGGGCTGTACCTGTGGTCGACCCGCGACGAGCCCGCCGCGGCGACGGTCGAGTGGCTGGCGGACCGCGGGATCCTGGTGGCCCCGGGCACCTTCTACGGCCCGGCCGGCGGCAAGCACGTCCGGATCGCGCTGACCGCGACCGACGAGCGCGTCGACGCCGCCGTGGAACGCCTGACTCAGTAGTCCCGGCCCGTGAAGCCCCGGTAGACGAACCTGGTGAGGGCCTCGACCGCCTCTTCGTCGGTCGGGGGCTGCCAGCCGGCCGGGGCCGGGTCCAGCAGCCACATCTGCGCGAAGTTGTCGATGAGCTGGTACATCATCGCGATCGACAGCTCCGTGCGCGCCGGCAGCCGCATTCCGGCCGCCGTGACGTGCGCCAGGTGGCCCGTCAGGTCCGCCGCCTGGGTCGCGCCGAAGCTCGCCACCGTGCGCGCGAAGGTCTCGCTGACCATCGCCGCCTGGCGCAGCGCCTGCATCGTCGGCGCGTGCTCCTTGTAGAAGTCCCAGTACTGGGCGACGTGCCAGCGCACCGCCGCCGGGTCGGTGAAGTCCGACAGGTGTCCCTCGGTCCGCGCGCTCTCGTCGCCCGAGGCCGCCATGTCGGCCAGGAGCGCTTCGAGCAGCTCTTCCTTGCCCGCGAAGTGGTTGTAGAACGACCCCGCGGCCCGGCCCGCCTCGGCGGTGATGTCGGTGATCTTGGTGTTCAGGTAGCCCTTGCGCGCGAACACGCGCCGGGCCGCCACCTTCAGCGCCGCCTCCGTCTCGGCGGCCTTCTCCTTGCGGTTCACCGGCACCTCCTTGACTCCGGACGCTAGCAGTGTCATTCTGAATTCAGATTCACTGAATTTCAATTCACTGGGAGGACGACATGGACACTCGGGTGCTGATCGCGGGGGCGGGACCGACCGGGCTGACGCTGGCCATCGAGCTGGCGCGCCGCGACGTCGCGGTGCGGATCATCGACAAGGCGGAGACCTTCTTCCAGGGCTCGCGCGGCGACGGCCTCCAGCCCCGCACGCTGGAGATCTTCGAAGACCTCGGCGTGCTGGACGCGGTGCTGGCCGCGGGGGCCGCGCCGGTCCCGATGCAGATCCACGTCGGCGGCGAGGTCGTCGGCGAGCGGGCGATGTTCGAGCCGGTCGAGCCGACGCCGGACAAGCCGTACCCGACCGGCTTCTTCCTCGGCCAGTCGCAGACCGAGGGCATCCTGCGCGACCGGCTGGCCGAGTTCGGCGTCCACGTCGAACTGGCGACCGCGCTGGCCGGCTTCGAGCAGGACGACGAGGGCGTGACGGCGACGTTGAGCACCGGCGAAACCGTCCGCGCCGAGTACCTGGTCGGCGCCGACGGCGGCAAGAGCTTCGTGCGCAAGGCGTTGGGGATCGCGTTCGAGGGCACCACCGACGAGTCGATCCGGATGCTGCTCGGCGACGTCCACGCCGAGGGGCTCGACCGCAACTACGGGCACTGGTTCGGCGCGTCGGACGACCCGATGCGCGGCATGATGTTCAGCCCGCTGCCGGGCACGCCGTGGTTCCAGTTCGGCTCACCGCTGGGCGACGGCGACCTCGACGTCGAGACGGCGCTGCCGGCCATCCAGGCCCGGCTCGACGAGCTGACCGGCGGCGGCATCACGCTGTCGGACCTGGCCTGGTCGACGGTGTGGCGGCCGAACGTCCGGCTGGCGGCGAGCTTCCGCTCCGGGCGCGTGTTCCTGGCCGGCGACGCGGCGCACGTCCACCCGCCGACCGGCGGCCAGGGCCTGAACACCGGCGTCGGCGACGGCTACAACCTGGGCTGGAAGCTCGCCGACGGCGCCCCCGAGCTGCTCGACAGCTACGAGCTCGAGCGCCGCACGAACGCGGCCCGCGTGCTGGGCATCTCGACCGAGCTGATGCGGAAGTACACCGACGGCGACGAGGACGCGCACCGGCGCGGCGAGGAGACCCAGCAGCTGGACATCAGCTACCGCGGCGGCCCGCTGTCCCCGGCCGGCGACGGCGCGCTGCGGCCCGGCGACCGCGCCCCGGACGCGCCGCTGCTGGCGTCCGACGGCAGCCGCGTCCGCCTGTTCGAGCTGTTCCGCGGCCCGCACGCGACGCGCCTGGTCTTCGGCGACGGCGAGGTGGGGGAGCACGCCCACCGGATCCTGCCCGCGGGGAGCACACCGGTCGGCGGCGCACTGGTCGACGACGGCGGGCACGCGTACGCGGCTTACGACGTCAAGCCGGGGGCCGAGGTGCTGGTGCGGCCGGACGGTTACGTCTGGTCGGTGTCCTGATTCACGACATCCCGCCGCTGTGCGTGGAGTTGTCGTAGGTGCCGTTCGGCTTGGCGCGGTACGGGTAGCGACCGGCCTTCCGCCCGCGTCGCACGCGGCGCCCGGCCAGGGCGCCGATCGTGAGGATGAGCAGGACGAGCAGCACCACGCCGCCGATGGCCAGGGTCAGTGCGGTCGTCATCGGCCGAGCCTAGGCGTGCAGGGCCTTGGCAGCTTTGTCGACCTTGGTCCAGGCGTCCTGCCAGGCCGCGCGGGCCTCGGCGCGGCGGGCCAGCTCCCGCTCGGCGATGCGGCCCGCGACGAACCCGACCGGGCCGTCCACCGACGCCAGCACCGTGCGCATCCGCTCGGCCGCGAGCACCGCGTCCTGGTGGTCACCCAGCACGGTCTGGAAGTCCCGCGTCGCTTTGATCAGCTTCTTGATCCGCTTCGCCCGCTTCTTCTTCGCCGACGTCTGGGCCAGCTCGGCGGCGTAGCGCAGCTTCTTGCCGTGGATGCGCAGCGCGTGCAGGTCGTCGTCCGGCGGGTCGGCCGACAGGGCGCGAACGGCCTTCGCGAGCTTGCGGTGCGGCTTCGCCAGCCCGGTGACCAGGTCGTGCGGCTCGTCGGCCACCTCCTCGGCCGACGAGCGGCTCAGCAGGCTGACCTCGCGCAGCAGCGTCGAGTAGCGGGCACTCGACAACGCGCGGGTCAGCCGCCGCTTCGCCGTCGCGCGCTCGGTGACGAACCGGGACACCAGGCGGCGGCCCGCCTCCTGGTCGCGGACCTCGAAGTCGGCGATGACCTCACGCAGGTGCCCGACCAGCACGTCGTAGTCACGCACCTCGCCGAGGGACTGCCCGAGCCAGCCCAGCTCGGCGCGCACCGGCTCGGCGCCGTCGCCGACCAGCCGGCCGGAGAGCTTCAGCACGCTGCGCATCCGCCGGAGCGCGACGCGCATCTGGTGCAGGTCCTCCGGGTCGGCGCCGGAGCGCGTGCCGGGCTCGTACGCGAGCAGCGCGCGGATCTCCCGGTCGAGCTTGGCCCGGACGTGGTGGGCCGCCGGGTCGGCCGGGCCCACCACGACCGGGAGCTCCGGCAGGCCCAGCTCGGCCGGGGTGCGAGGCAACGATTCGGTGGTCACCTCATGAATTCTAAGTGAACCGCGCGCCTCAGTCGTTCGCGTGCAGCATCGCGTTCAGCTCGACACCCGACCCGGTCCGCGGCACGACCTCGACCGCGCCGGTGGCCGAGTTGCGGCGGAAGACCGCGCCCGAAATGCCGCTGAGCTCGAGGGCCTT
Organism: Amycolatopsis iheyensis; assembly: GCF_024703995.1. Taxonomy (GTDB): domain Bacteria; phylum Actinomycetota; class Actinomycetes; order Mycobacteriales; family Pseudonocardiaceae; genus Amycolatopsis; species Amycolatopsis iheyensis. The sequence goes on from NZ_JAMXQV010000015.1 coordinate 43,686, forward strand.
GACGACCTTGCCGTCGACGAGCACCTTCGTCCCCGCCGTGACGTAGAGGCCGGCCTCGACGACCGTGTCGTCGCCCAGCGAGATCCCGACGCCGCCGTTCGCGCCGATCAGGCAGCGCTCGCCCAGCGAGATCGTCTCCTTGCCGCCACCCGAGAGCGTGCCCATGATCGACGCGCCGCCGCCGACGTCCGAGCCGTCGCCGACGACCACGCCGCCGGAGATCCGGCCCTCGACCATCGACGCGCCGAGCGTCCCGGCGTTGAAGTTCACGAAGCCCTCGTGCATCACGGTGGTCCCGGACGCCAGGTGCGCGCCGAGCCGGACGCGGTCCGCGTCGCCGATCCGGACGCCGGAGGGCATGACGTAGTCGACCATCCGCGGGAACTTGTCCACGCTGTAGACGGTCACCGCGCCGCGCGCCCGCAGCCGCAGCCGGGTGGCCTCGAAGCCCTCGACCGGGCACGGGCCGTGGTTGGTCCACACGACGTTGGCCAGCAGGCCGAACATGCCGTCGAGGTTCTGGCCGTGCGGGCGGACCAGGCGGTGCGAGAGCAGGTGCAGCCGCAGGTACATGTCGTGCGTGTCGGCGGGGGCGTCGGCCAGCCTGGCGATCGTGGTGCGGACGGCGACGACCTCCACCCCGCGGTCGGTGTCCGGGCCGAGCAGGTCCGCGGCGGCCGCGCCGAGCAGCTCGGTGGCCTCCGCCGCGCTCAGGCGCTCGGTGCCGGCCGTGCCGCCTTCGACGAGCTTGGGGTGCGGGAACCAGGTGTCCAGGACGGTCCCGTCGGTCGCGACGGTGGCCAGCCCGACGCCGCCGGCGCCGGTCGTTTCAGGGTTCGGGCTCTGCTCGCTCACGCCCGACACCGTAGTCCGTGACTTCTGGGGCCGAGCCCCAGACCCCAGCCGGGGGCGAGCCCCCTGGACCCCCGAAAAGCGGTGTGTGACCTGCGTCAACTACCCGTGGGCCGCGCGGCTACCTGCTTCTTCAGCCCGTCGAGTGCCCCGGCGATGTCCACCAAGGCCTGGGTGCAGGGCCCGCCCGGATCCGGCACGGTCGTGCAGCCCGCGCCGCGGAACGCCGCGATCGCGCGGTCGAGCCCGTCGGCCTGGGCGACCAGCTGCGGGTCGCGGTCGTTCGCGCGCTTGCGGGCCGCGCCCGGGACGCCGCCGAGCTCGGTGACGTACTTCTCACAGCCCTTGGGCAGCTGGGTGCGCGGGCTCGCGAAGCACTGGTCGGCGGTCAGCGCGTCCAGCTTGGTCGGGAGCGCGTCCGGGCCCGGCTCGCCGCCGCCCTGCTTGGGGGTCGGGCCGGCTTCGTTGCCGCAGCCGGACAGGACCAGGACCAGCAACGCACCGCCGAGGACGACCGGGAACCTACGCACACCCTCACGGTAGCGTGCCGGGCATGAGCCTCGACCTGCACGCCGACCCCGTCGACCTGACCGCCGCGCTCGTGGACGTCTTCAGCGTGTCCGGCGCGGAGGCCGAGATCGCGACGGCGGTGCAGGAAGCGCTGCGGGAGCAGGCATCGCACCTCGAGATCGTCCGCAACGGGGACGCCGTGCTCGCCCGGACCAACCTCGGCCGCGCGTCGCGGGTCGTGCTCGCCGGGCACCTGGACACCGTGCCGGAAAACGGCAATCTGCCTTCGCGGCGTGAAGGTGCCGGAGACGACGAGGTGCTGCACGGCCTCGGCACGGTCGACATGAAGGGCGGCGACGCGGTGTTCCTCCACCTCGCCGCGACGCTGCCTTCGCCGAGGCACGACGTGACGTTCGTCTTCTACGACAACGAAGAGGTCGAGGCGGTCAAGAACGGCCTCGGCCGGATCGAGCGCGAGCTGCCGGAGTGGCTGGCGGGCGACCTGGCGATCGTCGGCGAGCCGTCGAACGGCGTCATCGAGGCCGGCTGCCAGGGCACGATGCGCGTCGAGCTCCGGTGTTCGGGCACGCGGGCGCACACGGCGCGGGCGTGGATGGGGGAGAACGCGATCCACGCGCTGGCCGAGCCCCTGCGGCGGCTGGCGGAGTACGCGCCGCGGATCGTCGACATCGACGGGCTGACCTACCGCGAGGGCCTGCAGGCGACGAAGATCGGCGGCGGGGTGGCCGGCAACGTGGTCCCGGACGCCGCGGTGCTGACGGTGAACTTCCGCTTCGCGCCGGACCGCAACCCGGAGGCGGCGGAGCGGCACGTGCGCGAGGTGTTCGACGGCTACGAACTGTCCGTTGTGGACATGTCCCCGGGAGCCCTCCCGGGCCTGTCGGCCCCGGCGGCGGCGGAGCTGGTGACGGCGGCCGGCGGGCGGGCGGCGGCGAAGCTGGGCTGGACGGACGTCGCGCGGTTCGCGGCACTGGGCATGCCGGCGGTGAACTTCGGCCCGGGCAACCCGACCTTGGCGCACACGAAGCAGGAGAACGTCCGGACGGCGGAGATCCGCCAGGTCGCGGACGTGCTCCGCAAGTTCCTCGCCTGACCCGGTCCCCAAGCGCCCCAATGTGGCCTTCGGTGCGTCAGACGCAACGAAGGGCCCCTTGGGTGCGTCAGACGCAACCAAGGCCACATTGGGGCGCTGTGGTCCTTGTCACAGTGGAGGGTGCTGAGCTGCGGTGACGCTCCGGCACCGGTCGTCACCGCAACTTTTCGGCGTCGTGGGCCGTATTCCCCGGTGAAGCCGCTTCCTGGAGGAGTCATGCCCGAAACCGCGAGACGGGCCGCGGCCGCCGCCGTGCTCGCCGCGGCGGTGGTCGGGGTGCTGACCGCCTGTGAGCAGCAGCCCGTCGCCGCGCCCGCGGCCGGGCCCGTCGTCATGGCCATCGGTGAGGCGACCGCGTTGCCGCCGCCGCCCGCCGAACAGCAGCCCGTCACGCAGACAGCACCCGTGGAAGTCGCCATCACCTTCCCGCGCACCGGCTCCGGCCAGTGGATGTTCACCCCCGGCAGCGCCGAAGTCGCCGGCACGCAGGGCAAGCTCATGCGTTACCGCATCGCGCTGGAGACCGACATCGACGGCGTCGGGCCCGCCGGCTTCGCGAAGCAGATCCGCGGCATCCTCGGCGACCCGCGTGGCTGGACCGGCGGCGGGCAGTGGCGGCTGCAGGAGGTCGGGCCGGACGACGACGCCGACTTCACCATCTACCTGGCCACCCCGGCCAGCCGCGACAAGCTCTGCGGCGGCACCGCGGACAGCTACACCTCGTGCCGCAACGGCAGCAACGTCGTGCTGAACGTCGCCCGCTGGGCCAACGCCGTGCCGAACTACGGCGCTCCGCTCGACGTCTACCGCCAGTACATGGTCACCCACGAAACCGGGCACCGGCTCGGCCACGGCCACGAGCTGTGCCCGGGCGCGGGCCGGCCGGCGCCGGTGATGGAGCAGCAGACGCTCGGGCTGCACGGCTGCGTCCCGAACCCGTGGCCGTTCCCGAACGGCCGTGAGTACGCCGGCCCGTCGGGCGAGTACGACGACCCGATCCCGGCCGGCGACTCCTAGCGGCCCTGCAGGGACTTGACGTTGTTGCCGAACGTCCAGCCCTTCGAGCCGTCCCAGTTGATCGACCAGTCCATCAGGCCCTTGAGCCCCGGAACCGACCGCCACGCCTGGGAAACCAGGCTCGGCGACATGTACCCGCCACCCGCGCCGGGCTGCGCGGGCAACCCCGGGACCTGCTTGTCGTAGGGCACCCGGATCGTGGTGCCCTGCACGGTCAGGCCGTTGTTCAGGCACTGGGTCTGCACGGTGAAGCCCTGCACGGTCCCGGCCTGGTAGGAATCGCCGCTGCAGCCGTACATGGACCCGTTGTAGTACTGCATGTTCAGCCACCACAGGCGGCCGTTGTCCGCGTACTTCTTGATGATCGGCAGGTACGCGCCCCAGATCGAGCCGTAGGTGATGCTGCCGCCGGTCACGTACGCGGTCTCCGGCGCCATCGTCAGCCCGAAGCCCGCCGGCATCTGCGCCAGCACGCCGTCGATGATGCGGATCAGGTTCGACTGCGACGCCGAGAGCGTCTTGATGTTGCCGCTGCCGGTCAGGCCGGTCTCGATGTCGATGTCGATCCCGTCGAAGTTGTACTGCTTCAGGATCGGCACGACCGTGGCGACGAACTTGTCCGCCACCGTCGAGGACGACAGGTCGATACCAGCCGCCGCGCCGCCGATGGACATCAGGATCGTGGCGCCCGCGTCCTTTGCCGCGCACATCTCGGCGGGCGTGGACACCTTGACCCCGGCGTCCATCCCGTTCTCCCACAACACGGTCCCGTCGGACCGGATCACCGGGAAGGCGGCGTTGATGACGTTGTAGCCGTGCTGGGCCATGCGGCTGTCGGTGATGGGCACCCAGCCCATCCCGGGGTGGACGCCGTTGGCGGCGCCGTCCCAGTTCTCCCAGTAACCCTGGAGAACCTTGCCGGCGGGCCGTGGTTTCACCGCGCACGTGTCGGCCTGCACCGCCCCCTGCGCGGGGGCCGACACGAGCAGCGGGACGGCCAGCACCGCCGCCAGGAGAGTTCCGAACAGGCGGGTTCTGCGACCGGACATACCGGCTCCCATCGTCGTTGAGGGGCGTACGCGGCGTGTCCACTCACGATAGGGAACCGGGGAAAGTGCTGACTACCTACGAACGGGTGGTCTAGACAACCGTAGCTTTCACGTGAAAGCGGCGACCTGGGGGCGGCACTTTCACGTGAAAGTGCCGCCCTTTGGGTCAGACGGTGAGGGTCCAGCTGGAGAGGTAGCCCGTGTCGGCCGGGCCGACGTCGCGCAGCCGCAGCTGCCAGGCGCCGTTCGCGGCCTCCGACGAGGCGTTGACCGTGTAGGTGGTGTCGAGGTTCGGCGTCGAGTCGCTGCTGGAGTTCTTCAGCCGGTACGCCGTGCCGTCCGGGGCGACGAGGTCGATGACCAGGTCGCCGCGGTAGGTGTGGGTGATGTGCACCTCGACCTTGGTGGTGCCGGACGCGTTGCGCGCGCAGCCGCCGACGGTCGCCGGGCTGTTCACCGCGGCACCCGGGTAGTCCGGGATGTCCAGCCGGGTCCCGTTGGTCACCGGCGCGCACGACGACGTCCCGACGCCGAGCGAGAACGACGCCGTGTGGTCGACGTTCGCGCCGTCCGCGGTCACGGTGACCGGGAACGTGCCGGTCGGGGTGGTCGAAGACGTCGAGATGGTCAACGTCGAGGACCCACCGGACTGAATCGTCGCCGGGCTGAACGACGCCGTCGCGCCCGCGGGCAGGCCTGAAGCGGACAGGGAGATGGACTGCGCGGACCCGGACGTCGTCGCGGTGCTCACCGCGACCTGCAGCGACTGTCCGGGTTGGACGGTCCCGGCAGTGGGGTTCAGCGCGACGGAGTAGTCGTTGCCCGTCGTCGTCGCGACGGCCAGCTTCCACAGCGCGTACCCGATGGCGTCGGAGTTCTTCTCCAGCGGGGTGTCCGGGATGTTGGAGGTCGTGTCGCACGCGCGGTGGTAGCAGTTGTCGAACGCCGCACCCGCGGTGCCGCCCCACTTCTGCGCCTGCGCCGAGCTCTTGATGTCGCCAGCGCCGGTCGCGAGGCCGCCGACCGGGATGCCCGCGCTCTTGAAGGACGCGTGGTCGGAGCGGCCGTCGCCCTCGCTGTCGCCCTCGGTCTGGATGCCGATGGACGAGAAGTACTCGTCGAAGATCGCCTTGACCGAAGCGACGTCGTCGTAGACGAAGTAACCCCAGTTCTTCGAGCCGATCATGTCGAAGTTGAGGTAGGTCTTGATCTTCGTGCGCTCGCTGCTCGGCAGGTTGTTGACGTAGTACTTGGAGCCGACCAGGCCGGACTCCTCGTCGGCCCACCAGGCGAACCGGACGCGCTTGGCCATCGCCGGGTTGGTGCGGGCCAGCGTCAGCGCGACTTCGAGGATCGACGCGCTGCCGGAGCCGTTGTCGTTGATGCCGGGGCCGGCGCTGACGGAGTCGAGGTGCGCGCCGAGCATGATGACCTGGCTCGCGTCACCCTGCGGCCACTCGGCGATCAGGTTCTGCGACTGGCCGATGCAACTGGTGCACGTCTGCCTCGACGTCGTGTAGCCGGCGTTCTTGAGCAGGTTTTCCACATAGGACACCGAGGCCGCGTAACCGCCGCCGCGCGGCGAACGCGTGCCGCCGTTGTTGTTGGCGATGGTCTGCAGCTGGTTGAGGTGGGTCTTGATGTTGGCCAGCGAGATGTCCGGCGCGGCGAGCGCGGTGGCCGGAGCGGCGGTGGCCGCCGGCGCGGTCACCACACCCAGGACGGCGGCCAGGGCGGTGACCCCGGCGCCGAGTCGTGTCTTCCACTTCATGGCGGTGAATTCCTTCGGTGGGGGTTGGGGAGAACGGCCGTGAAGGCCGCACCTGGCTGGTGCGGCCTTCACGGGGTGGGGCGTGCTACACGGTCAACGTCCAGGAGGACAGGTAACCGGTGTCGGCGGGGCCGACGTCTCGGATGCGGAGCTGCCACGCGCCGTTCGCGGCTTCCGAAGAAGCGTTCACGGTGTAGGTGGTGTTGATGTTCGGGGTCGACGACGAGCTGGAGTTCTTCAGCCGGTAGGCGGTGCCGTCCGGCGCGACCAGGTCGAGGACCAGGTCACCGCTGTAGGTGTGGGTGATGTGCACCTCGACCTTGGTGGCGTTGGACGCGTTGCGCGCGCAGCCGGCCACCGTGTTGGTGCTGCTGACCGCGGCACCCGGGTAGTCCGGGATGTCGAGCCGGGTCGAGTTGGTCACCGCGGTGCACGAGCCCGTGGTCCCGACGCTCAGCGTGTACTGCGCGGTGTGGTCGGTGCTGGCGCCGTCGGCGGTGACGGTGATCGGGTAGCTGCCGGTCGGCGTCGACGCCGTCGTCGCGATGGTCAGCGTCGAGGAGCCGCCCGACTGGATGGTCGCCGGGCTGAACGTCGCGGTCGCGCCGGCCGGGAGACCCGAGGCGGACAGCGTGATCGACTGCGCCGCGCCGGAGGTGATCGCGGTGCCGACGGTGGTGGTCGCCGAGGCGCCCGGCTGCACGGAACCCGAAGCCGGGTTCAGCGCGACGGAGAAGTCCGGTCCGCCGCCGCTGCACGAGGTCGGCTCACCGCTGACGGTGGTGACGGAGATGGCGTCCCACGCGGCCTTGGTGGCGTTGTACTCGGTGCAGCTGCCCGGGAAGAGCGCGATCGCGGCTTCGAGGGTCGCCTTGCGGGCGGCCTTGTGGTTCCACGACGAGGTCTTCTTCAGCAGGCCGTTGTAGAAGATCTTGCCGGCCTTCTGGATGCCGACGCCGGTGACGCTGGAGTTGTTGCAGGTCGGGCTCGTGGGCTTGCCGCCACCCGGGTTCGAGCCCTCGGCCAGCAGGTAGAACCAGTGGTTCTGCGGGCCGGCCGCCGCGTGCACCTCGGTGCTCGGGATCGACGACGAGTAGCAGTTCGGGTCGCCGACCTTCGACGGCTGGTACATGTAACGGATCGGGCCCTGGCCGACCAGGTTGACGCCCTCGCCGACCTCGTAGTCCGGGGTGTCCTTCGGGTTGTTCGCGTACGCCTCGGTCAGCGCGCCGAAGATGTCACCGGTCGACTCGTTCATGCCGCCGTTCTCGTTGCCGGAACCGGCGCCGCCCGGGGTGAACTGGAAGATGCCGTGCCCGAACTCGTGGCCGACGACGTCCATCGAGGTGGCCTGGCGCTGGTTGTCCTGCGAGTGCCCGAAGTGCGTCGACGAACCGTTCCAGTAGGCGTTGACGTCGTTGAGGCCGACGGACGCCGGGTAGCCGGTGCCGCTGCCGTTGATGCCGTTGCGGCCGAGCCAGTCGGCGAGCATCTTCCACTCGGTCTGGACGCTGTAGAGGACGTCGACGCAGCCGGTCTCGAGGTCCGTGCCGGAGCCGTTGCCCCAGTTGTTGTCCGGTCCACTGTAGACGGAGCCGCCTTCGCGGCCGCAGCTGATGCCGGAGCGGCCCGGGTCGCGCAGGGTGTACGTGCTGCCGGACTGCGTGGTGTCGATCGAGACGTTGCCGACGTAGTAGCTGTTGCCGGTGCCGGCGACGTTCACCGTCGCGGGCTGGGCCTGGGTCCGCGCGCCCGAGGCGAACGTGCGCACGTCGTCCCGCTTGTCGAGCACCGCGCCGGTCGCCGCGTCGACGAAGACGTGCAGGTTGCTCGGCGCGGTCGCGGTGCGCCCGGCGACGACGACCTCGTACGCCAGCTTCGGGTTCGCCCCGGCCAGCACGACCTTCTCCGGCGTGCTCACACTGTCCACAGTGGGCAGTTGGGCGCGCGCGGTGGCCGCGGCTTTCGCGGCGTCCAGCGTCACCCGCGTGCCGACGGTGATCGGCGCGGTCTCGGCGGCGCTGGTGCCGCGCACCCGCCCGGCCCCGTCGGCGACGACGACCGCGTCGCCGCCCACGACCCGAAGGCCCTGGTAGGTGCGCTGGTAGGCGCCGTAGAACAGGCCTCCGCCGCCGGCGGTGAGCCCGACGCGCTGGAACGCTTCGGCCGGCCCGCGCTTGAGCGCGTCGAGCCCGCTCGCGGCCGCTTGGTCGGCGGCGCGGGCGGCGGCCACATCCGGCGCGGCGGGCTGGGCCGCCGGGGTCGCGCTCGCCGGGGTCACCGGCAAGGCGAGCGTCATGGCGAGCCCGGCGGCGGCCGCCAAGCCCGTTCTGAACCCACGATGGGTCATCGAGATCACCTTTCACGAAGGCAGAATCAAGGTCCGGCAAGGGAAAGGGGGACGTGTCCGGCGGCCTAACAGCAGGTATGCGTCCGGACGCATCCGAGTAAAGGATCAGCGCATCGGGGCGTCAATGCGCCGAACGGACCAACGCCGCCTTTCGGAATAGCGGGTCAATTCGTACAAACCCCGCCGGGGCTGGGGATTCACCGCGTGTTCCGCGCCGGAACGACTTTCGTAGGGACTGTCCCGGACACCATCCGAACGCCGGAAGCTCTCGATCACCGGGAATCGTTAGTACTGCTCAGGAAAACGTTGTCAGTCGGCTTCCGCGCCCAAGGCGATGAGCCCGTTGCGCAGCACGTCCGCCGCTTCGGCCTGCTTCCCCGTCTCGCCCAGGAGCTCGCTCAACGGCCGCAACGCCCGCACCAGCACGCCGCGCGCGCCGAGCCCGGTGGCGAGCTCGACCGCCGCGCGCAGGTACTCCGCCGCGCTCCGGTGATCGCCGCGGGCGCGGGCCAGTGAACCCAGCTGGAGCCGCAGCTCCGCGGCCAGTGCCGTGCCCGCCACGACCGACGGCCGGATCTGGTCGAGCAGCGCGCTCGCGGTCTGCAGCCGGCCGGCGGCGAGGTACTCGGCAGCCAGCTCGACCGTGATCGCCGGGACGTCGTCCGGCCACGCCGTCTCGCGCGCCGCGCCGAGGTCGGCCAGCGCGCCTTCGACGTCGCCCGCGCGGCCGCGGACCCGGGCCCTGGCCAGCAGGCAGTGCGCCATCGCCGGGTGCAGGGCGCGTTCCTGCATGAGGTCGTAGGCCGCGGCGATCGACGCCGCCGCGTCGGCGAACCGGTCGGCCGCCAGGTGGCTGCGGCAGACCTCGACGTGGCTGCGGGTCAGCTCGGCCAGCACCGCCGGGCCGCCGCGGGTGAGCCGCAACGCCGACTCGGCGTACTCGGCGGCGCGGTCGAGGTCGCCCTGGCGCAGGTGCCGCTCGGCCAGGCACGCCCGCAGCGTCAGCAGCATCGAGGGCTGCGGGTACCCGTCGCGCAGCAGCTCCGCGTGGCAGGTTTCCAGCAGGTGCAAGGAATACTGGGACTCGCCCCAGCCGGACAGCACCGCCGCGCGCAGCGGGACGACCATCGCGCGCACCGGCGGCGGCTCGCCCGACAACGTCGTCTCCGCCTCCGCGACGTACTTGGTGCGGGCTTCGCCGCCGGCGTACCCGGCCAGCCACAGCAGCGCGATGCCCGCCTGCCGCGGCCGGTCGAGGCGTTCGGCCTGGCGGCGGATCCGCTGCATCCGCGGGATCGCGCGGCGGGCGTCGCCGGCCAGGAACCGCTCCGCGGTCTCGATCAGTTCGAGGTCCAGTTCGAGCAGCTCGCGGGGTGAGCTGCCGCCGAGCAGCTCGTCGGGGTCGATGCCCAGCTGCTGGGCGAAGAACCGCAGCGCGTCCCCCGACGGCGTCCGCGCGCCGGTCTCGACCGACGACACGTACGCCGCCGAGTACTGCGGTCCGGCCAGTTCGCGCTGCGTGAGCCCGCGCTCGGTGCGCAGCTCACGCAGGCGTTCGCCGACGCTCTCGCTCACTCGGGTCGCCCTTCCACCGGTTCAGGGTAGGCCGCGCGGCGGCGGGGGAGTCGCCCGCCGCCGCGCGGTGAGGGATCAGCAGGCGCCGGCGTCGCTCCACACGGCCCACGAGCCGGGTGCGCCGGGCTCGGCACCGGTCGAGTACCAGGTGGACGTCCACTTGTGACCGTTGTGGCTCACGGCGTCGTTGGGCACGTACGCCTTCGCGGAGTCCCACTCGGCGAGCCCGCCGCAGCCGGTCGGCGGGGTGCCGGTGCCGACGGTCAGCGAGAACTGCGCGGTGTGGTCGGCGTCGGTGCCGTCACCGGTGACCGTCACCTGGCTGGTGCCCTGCGGCGTGGTCGCCGAGGTGGTGATGGTCAGCGTCGCGGTGCCGCCGGACTGGACGCTCGCCGGGCTGAAGGTCGCCTTCGCGCCCTCGGGCAGGCCGGTGGCCAGCAGCGAGACGGTCTGCGCGTTGCCGGAGGTGACCTGGGTGGTCACCGTGGTGGTCGCCGTCTGTCCCGGTTGGACGGACGCCGACGTCGGCGACAGCGTCAGCGAGTAGTCGTTGCCGGCCGGCGGCTGCCCGCTGCAGGTCGGCTCACCGCTGACGGCCGGGACGCTCACCGCGTCCCACGCGGCCTTGGTGGCGTTGAACTCGGTGCAGCTGCCCGGGAAGAGCGCGACCGCGGCTTCGAGCGTGGCCTTGCGGGCCGCGCGGTGGTTCCACGACGACGTCTTCTTGAGGAGGCCGTTGTAGAAGATCTTGCCGGCCTTCTGGATGCCGATGCCGGTGACGGTGCTGCCGTTGCACGTCGGGCTGGCCGGGGAGGCGTTGCTGCCCTGGGAAAGCAGGTAGAACCAGTGGTTCTGCGGACCCGCGGCGGCGTGCACCTCGGTGCTCGGGATCGACGACGAGTAGCAGTTCGGGTCGCCGACCTGGCTCGGGTTGTACATGTAGCGGATCGGGCCCTGGCCGACGAGGTTGACGCCCTCGCCGACGGTGAAGTCCGGCCGGTCGACCGGGTTGTTGGCGTAGGCCTCGGTCAGCGCGCCGAAGATGTCGCCGGTGGACTCGTTGAGCCCGCCGTTCTCGTTGCCGGAGCCGGCGCCGCCGGGCGTCGTCTGGAAGACGGCGTGCCCGAACTCGTGCCCGACGACGTCCATCGGCGTGGCCTGGCGGCGGTTGTCCTGCGAGTGCCCGAAGTGGGTCGAGGAGCCGTCCCAGTAGGCGTTGACGTCGTTGAGGCCGACGCTGGCGCGGAACCCGCCGCCGGCGCCGTCGATGCCGTTGCGGCCCAGCCAGTCGCCGAGCATCTTCCACTCCGTCTGGACGCTGTAGAGCGTGTCGACGCAGCCGGTTTCGAGGTCGGTGCCGGAGCTGTTGCCCCAGGTGTTGCTGCTCTTGGTGAAGATCGAGCCGCCTTCGCGGCCGCAGGCGATGCCGCGGCGGCTCGGGTCGGTCATCGAGTACGAGCTGCCGGAGCCGGAGGTGTCGATCGAGACGGTCCCGGCGTAGTAGGAGTTGCCGGTGCCCGCTTCGCGGACGTCGTCGCGGGTGTCGAGGACCGTTCCGGTGGCGCTGTCGACGAAGACGTGCAGCTTGGTCGGGTGGCCCTGGTTGTGGCCGCTGACGACGACTTCGTAGGCGAGCTTGGGGGCGTCCCCGGCGAGCACGACGAGCTTCGGCGCGCTCGTGGTGTCCACTTGGGACACCTTGGCGGTGGCGATCTTCTTCGCTTGGTCGGCCTTGAGCGTCGCCTGGGTGGGCACGGCGATCGGCGCGGTGCGCGCGGCCTCGGTGCCGCGGACGTGCCCGGCCCCGTCGGCGACGACGACCGCGTCCCCGCCGACGACCGGCAGGCCGTGGTAGGTGCGCTGGTAGGAGGCGTAGTAGAGCCCGCCGCCACCCGGGGTGACTCCGGTGCGGACGAAGGCCTCCCCCGTGCCCTTGGCGAGCTGGTCGACGCCGTTGAGCGCGGCTTGGTCGGCAGCTCGGGCGGCGAGCGCCTCGGGCGGGGTGGCGGCGGGAGGTGTGGTGGCCGCGGCCGGGATCACCGGCGCCGCGAAGGTCAGGGCGAGGCCGGCGATCGCCGCCAGCCCACGTGGGGATCTCATGGGGAACCTTTCCGGGGACGCGGGGTGTGCCCGGTGTGATAACTGCTGTTATTGCGCCGGACGCAACCGAGTAAAGGATCCGGTGGGCGCGCCGGTCAATGGGCCGAACGGAGCAGTGGTGGCTCGCGAAGATCACGGCGTTCGGCGTGAAACCGCAGGAAACGGCCGTTCTGCCGACTGGTCTGAACCAATTCACCAACTTTGGTAGGAACTTGGTTCTGGTCCGGACCACCGAGCCCAGTGGTCCGGCGAATCGGGAGGGTCGGCTCGCGTACCCGGGTGGTCGGTTCGCGTACCCGGGCGGTCGGCTCGCGTGCCTGGACGGTCGGTTCGTGAGCCGACCCTCTGGGTACGCGAGCCGACTCTGCAGGTGCGTGGGCCGACCCTCCGGGTCAGGCCTCGGGGCCGGCCGCCGAGTCGAGCCCACGCCGGTAGGCCGCGATCGCTTCGTCCAGATGACCACGTTGTCGGAGCACGTCGCCGAGCCGTAGTGCCGTCGAGACCGCCGCGCCGTGCAGTGCCGCCCCGGTCTGAATCTCGGCCGCTTCGCGCAGCAGCCGGGTCGCCGTCTCCAGGTCTCCCTGGGCCTGGGCGACCTGGCCGCGCAGGCCCGTCGCCTCGCCCAGGGCCTCCACGTCGCGGGCCAGCAGCGACCAGACCTCCGAAACCAGCTCGGCTGCCTCGTCCGGGGCGCCCTGCCGGAGCCGGACCTCGGCCAGTTCGAGCGTCGCGCCGGCGACGCCCTCCTCCGACCCGATCGCCGCCAGCTGGTCGCGTGCCGACGTCAGCTCCGCGCGGGCCTCGGCCAGCCGGCCCAGCCGCCGCAGCAGGTAGCCGCGCGCCCAGCGGCAGCGGGCCGCGTCGCGGTCGAAGCCCACCGACGCGAACAGGCGGCACGCCTCGATCAGGTCCTGCTCCGCCCGGCCGGACTCGCCGGTCGCCTGCCACACCTGCGACGCCTGCCGGTGGAACCGCGCGACGAAGTCCGGCCGCGTGGCCGCCTTCGCCAGCCGGTGGCCGTCGACGGCCGCGCGCTGGGCCCGGTGCAGGCCGCCCATCTCCATCAGCGGGTGGATCAACGCGGTGAGCAGGCACAGCTCGGCATCGGGGTCGCCGGACGACGCGGCCAGCTCCGCCTCGACGCGCGCGATCGCCGCGCCGGCGTCGCCGCTGAGGTACCGGCAGCCGGACCAGCGGTGCACGATCATCGCCCGCAGCCACGGCGGCGCCGCGTCGGCCAGCTCCGCCGCGTGCTCGAGGGCTTCCTGCGCGCCGGAGACGTCGAAGAGCTGCCACTTCACCTCGGCGGCGCAGAACCGCGCGTAGCACTCGACGTCGTCGAGGTGGTAACCCGCGGCCTGCTTCCCGGCGGTCGCGAACCGTTCTTCGGCGAGCTCGACCCGGCCCTGTTCGAGGTCGCGGTAGCCCTCGTCGAGGGACGCGCGCAGCTCGTCGGCAACCCCGGGCGGCCGCCCGAACCGCAGCTCGTCGACGGTGAGGCCGAGCCGCCCGGCCAGGTAGCCGAGCATCTCCTCCGACGGCGGCCGGCTGCCCGTCTCGACCTTCGCGAGGAACCCGCGGTCGTACCCCGGCTCGGCCAGCTCGCGCTGGGTCCAGCCCCGGTCGGTGCGCAGCCGCCGGATCCGCGCGCCGAGCGGTTCGGTCATCTCCCCACGGTAGGTCATGACCCCGCGGAACAGCCGCACCGGAGACACCGACCTGCCCGGACGGGCATCACGTGTGTCTGGAGGGGCATCACGCGTGATCAGAGAGGCATCACACGTGATTGGAGGGCCATCACGTGTGATTGGAGGGCCATCACGCCGATGTCCCTCCAATCACGCTTGATGCCCCTCCAGACACGCTTGATGCCCGCCCAATCACGCTTGATGCCCCCCTGATCACGCGTGATGCCCGTGCGGAAACGGACATATTGACGTGCGTGGCCCGTCCGGCTAGCGTTCTCGCCAATTAAATAGGAAACTTTCCTAACTAAGCGGAGGCTGATCATGCGCCTGCTTCCCCTCGCGACCGTGGCCGCGCTCGCCGTGCCGCTCGCTGCCGTCCCGGCCGAAGCGGCCACTGCCGCCGAGGTGCGGGTTGATCAGGTCGGCTACGCGCTTGGTGAGGCGAAGCACGCGTACCTGCTCGGTGGTGCGCCCGGCAAGTTCGCCGTCGTCGACGAGCGCGGGCGCACCGTCCGCGAAGGCCGCACCGGCGCGAGCCTCGGCGAGTGGAACGCGCGGTACCAGACCGTGTTCGACCTCGATCTGTCCACTTTGGAGAGACCGGGCACCTATCGGGTCAAGGCCGCCGGCGCGACGTCGCCGCCGTTCCGGATCGACACCGCGCGACGCCTCTTCCGCCCGCTCGTCAACGCCACCACCGAGTTCTTCCAGGCCCAGCGCGACGGCCACGACGTCGTCCCCGGCCGGCTCGACCGCAAGCCGTCGCACCTCGCCGACCGGCAGGCGACCGTCTACGCGGAACCGAAGTTCCAAGGCGAGGGCGGCGACGAAATCGTCGAACCGCTGAAGCCCCAGGGTGGCCCGGTCGACGTCGAAGGCGGCTGGGTCGACGCCGGCGACTTCGTGAAGTTCACGTCCAACACCGCGTATTCGCTGGCCGAGCTGGGTGTCGTGCTGCGTGACGACCCCGATCCGGTGCTGGCGAAGGAGGTCCGCTTCGGCCTCGACTGGCTCGACAAGATGTGGGACGGCCGGACCAAGACCCTCTACGCCCAGGTCGGCATCGGCACCGGCAGCGAGGAGTTCGGCTTCCTCGGCGACCACGACGTCTGGCGCAACCCCCAGGACGACGACGCCCTCGACGTCAAGCCGGGCGACCCCGCCTACTTCGTCAAGTACCGGCCGGTGTTCCCGGCCGCCCCGGCGGGTGCGCCGCTGTCCCCGAACCTCGCCGGCCGCGTCGCCGCGGCGTTCGCGCTCGGGGCGCAGGTCCAGGCACACCGCGACCCGAAGCTGGCCCGGCATTACCTCGCCGAAGCGGCCGCGGTGTTCGCCCAGGCGAAGACGACGGACGTCGGCGAGCTCGTCAGCGCGTTCCCGCACGCCTACTACCCGGAGTCGTCCTGGGAGGACGACCTGGAGCTCGGCGCGACGCAGCTCGCGCTCGCGGCGCGCGCCCTGAACGACCCCCGCGCGAACGGCTGGGTCCGCGACGCGGCCAAGTGGGCGAAGGCCTACATCGGCAGCGACGACACGAGCACGTTGAACCTCTACGACACCAGCGCGCTCGCCCACGCCGACCTCGCCGGCCTGCTGCGGGCCGGTGTTCCCGGCGCCGCGCTCGGCGTCCGCGAGCTGGCCGCCGACCTCCGCCGCCAGCTCGACTCCGGTGTGGAGCAGGCGAAGAAGAGTCCATTCCGGACGGCCGTCGACGTCACCGACTTCGACGCCGCCAGCAAGAGCTTCGGCTTCGCCGCCACCGCCCGGCTCTACCAGCGCGTCACCGGAGACACGCGGTACGCGGCCTTCGGCGCCCGGCAGCGTGACTTCACCCTGGGCGCGAACGCGTGGGGCGTGTCGCTGGTGGTCGGCGTCGGCACGACCTTCCCGCAGTGCCCGCACCACCAGGCCGCGAACCTCGCCGGACCGGCCAAGGTGCTGTACGGCGCGGTCGTGAACGGTCCGAACGGCGCGGACAACTTCGCCGATCTGCCGTTCCCGGCGGGCGCGAAGGAATGCACCCGTCCGTATGAATCCTTCGACGGCCAGGGAAGTCGTTACGCCGACGACCTGAGTTCATGGCCCAGCAACGAGCCGGCCATCGACTTCACCTCGACGGCGCTGCTCGCATTTTCGCTGGCGGGCAGGCCGTAGCATGGCGTAGTGAGCGAACAGTCTGAATGGCCGGACGGCCAGTACCCCGAACGCCCGGTAGAGCGCCACAAGGGCCCGGTCGTGCTGCGCCGCGACCGCCGCGACCAGGGCAGCACCACCGACCAGCGGCTCCTGGACGCGCGCGGCCCCAGCGACTGGGTGCACACCGACCCGTGGCGCGTCCTGCGGATCCAGGCCGAGTTCGTCGAGGGCTTCGGCGCGCTCGCCGAGGTCCCGCGCGCGGTCACCGTGTTCGGCTCGGCGCGCACCAAGCGCGACAACCCGGAGTACGAGCTCGGCCGCAAGATCGGCGGCGCGCTGGCCAACGCCGGCTTCGCCGTGATGACCGGCGGTGGCCCGGGCGCGATGGAGGCGGTCAACCGCGGCGCGGCCGAGGCCGGCGGCTTCTCCGTCGGGCTCGGCATCGAGCTGCCGTTCGAGCAGGGCCTGAACCCGTGGGTCGACCTGGGTGTCAACTTCCGGTACTTCTTCGCCCGCAAGACGATGTTCATCAAGTATTCGCAGGCCTTCATCTGCCTGCCCGGCGGCTTCGGCACGCTCGACGAGCTGTTCGAGGCGCTGACGCTGGTGCAGACCAAGAAGGTCACGAAGTTCCCGGTGGTGCTCTTCGGCAGCGACTACTGGGGCGGTCTCTACGACTGGATCGCCAAGACCGTGCAGGCCGAAGGCAAGATCAGCCCGCACGACCTCGACCTGCTGCACGTCACCGACGACATCGACGACGCCGTCCGTGTGGTCCAGGAGTCCTACCAGGCCTGGGAGGACACCCACTGATGAGCCGGATCTGCGTGTTCTGCGGCTCCTCCATGGGGTTCTCGCCGCGCTACGCCGAGCAGGCGGCCGCGCTCGGCAAGCTCCTGGCCCAGCGCGGCATCGGCCTGGTCTACGGCGGCGCGAGCGTCGGCACGATGGGGGTGGTGGCGGACGCGGCGCTGGCCGCGGGCGGCGAGGTGATCGGCGTGATCCCGGAGGCGCTCTCTTCGGTGGAGATCTCGCACGCCGGGCTGTCGGAGCTGCACGTCGTCCGGGACATGCACGAGCGCAAGGCCAAGATGGCGGCCCTGTCGGACGGCTTCCTGGCGCTGCCGGGTGGCGCGGGCACGCTGGAGGAGCTGTTCGAGGTCTGGACGTGGGCCCAGCTCGGGCTGCACGGCAAGCCGATCGGCCTGGTCGACGTCGACGGCTACTACGGGCCGCTGCTCGCGTTCGCCGACCACATGGTGAGCGAGGGCTTCCTCAAGGCGGACTACCGGCAGCTGCTGCTGCTGGATCAGGACCCGGCGGCGCTGCTGGACCGGTTCGAGACGTACGAGCCGCCCGCGCCGCCGAAGTGGGCGAAGGAGCCACCGGGGATCTGACGTCGGTGGCGGCCCGCACGAACGCCGCCACCACGCGCGAGCGGGTCCGGTCCGGCCAGGCCAGCACCACCGACGTCCGGGGTGCGTCGAGCACCGGCACGCACACGACGTCCGCGCGCACGTGGCGTCGGGCCGACTCCGGGACCACCGCGACGACCTGGCCCAGCGCCACCAGCTGCAGCAGCTGTCCCGCGTCGCGCACCTCGGGCCCGGGCACGTCGCTGCCGGGCCAGCGGGGGAACGGCTCGCCGTCGAGGTCGGCCAGGACCAGGGCCGCCCGGTCGGCCAGCCGGTGGCCGCGGGGGAGCATCGCCACCTGGTCCTGCTCCAGCAGCAGCTCGGTGTCGAACCCGACGTAGTCGTCGTGCGGGCCGTGCAGGAACGCCAGGTCGACGCGGCCGTCGCGCAGCATGCGGGACTGCTCGCCGACCCCGCACACGACGATCTCGACGTCGATCGCGTCCGGGTCGGCCCGGTAACCGGGGAGGATCCGTTCGAGCAGGCCGGCGTCGCCGTCGGTCTTCATCGCCACGAGCAGCTTCGGCGCCGCCTGCCCCGCACGCTGCGCCCGGCGCACCGCGGCGTCGACCGCGTCGAGCGCTTTGCGGCTCTCCGCAAGGAAAACCGTGCCCGCGGGCGTCAGGCTCACGCCGCGGCTCGTGCGGTTCAGCAACGGCACACCCATGCGGCGTTCGAGCTGCTGGATGGCGCGCGACAGCGGCGGCTGCGCCATGCCGAGGCGCTGCGCCGCCCGGCCGAAGTGCAGCTCCTCGGCGACCGCGACGAAATACGCGAGCTCCCGCGTCTCCATACCGCCAGGGTATCCGCCGATGCGGCATCGGTGTTGGCTCGCGCGGGCGTCCCGCTGGTGTGCTGGAGCCATGGACGAAATCACTTTGGTCACCGGCGCGAACAAGGGCATCGGCCGCGAGATCGCCGCGCAGCTGGCCGCCCTCGGGCACACCGTCGTCATCGGCGCCCGCGACGCGGAGCTGGGCGAGAAGGCGGCCGCGGAGCTGGGCGTCGACTCCGTGGTCCTCGACGTGACGGACCCGGCGTCGGCCACCGCCGCTGCCGCCCGCATCGAGGAGCGCTACGGCCGGCTCGACGTGCTGGTCAACAACGCCGCCGTCGCCAGCCCGCCGGGCACCGACCTGGCGCGCCAGAGCCCGAGCACCGCCGACCTCGGCACGCTGCGCACGGTCTTCGAGACGAACTTCTTCGGCGTCATCACGGTCACGAACGCGCTGCTGCCGCTGCTGCGCCGGTCGGCCGTGCCGCGCATCGTCAACGTCTCCAGCAGCGCCGCGTCCCTGACCCGGAACGCCGAGCCCGCCACCCCGCTGCCGATTTCGGCGGGTTACACCCCGTCGAAGACCGCGTTGACGTCGTTGACCCTGCAGTACGCGCGGGAGCTGCGCCCGGACGGGATCCTGGTCAACGCGGTCTGCCCGGGCTTCTGCGCGACGGACCTGAACGGCCACCGGGGGTTTCGCACGCCGGCCCAAGGCGCGGTCGCGGCGGTCCGGATGGCGACGATCCCGGCGGACGGCCCGACGGGCACCTTCGTCGACGACGAGGGTCCGGTGCCCTGGTGACGGCCTAAACCGCCGGGCCGGTCCACGCGTGGAGGGTGGCGAACCGAGGGAAGGAGCCCACCATGGTCCGGACGAGCAAGCGCGTGGTCCGGCGGCTCGCGGCCGTGCTGCTGGCGCCCGTGGCCGCCCTGGCGCTGGCCGCTGCGCCCGCCTCGGCGGCCACCAGCGGCTTCGCGACCGCCAGCTCCTGGCAGGACTGCCCCGAAGGGTGGTTCTGCGCCTGGGAGAACGCCGACGCCACCGGCCACTGGGCCCGCTTCCAGGACGGGTCGTCCGATCTGACCAAGGCGATCAACGGCTACGTGTTCAACGACAAGTTCCAGTACGCCTACAACCGGACGGGCAACGTCTGGGCCCTCTACGAAAACATCGGCTACAACTACTACCAGCCCGGGCGCAAGCTGCTGATCGGCCGCGGCTGGCGGGGCCCGCTGGCGCCGAAGTACAGCTTCGCGAACCTCACCAGCTCGCTGCTCTGGATCGCCAACTAGGCGACGCCCTCACTCGGCCGCTTGTGGTAGGTGTCCACGTACTCCTGCCCGGAGATCTCCAGGATCTGGTACATCACCTCGTCGGTCACCGACCGGCGGATCGCCGGCGAGTAGTCCTGGCCCTCGTACCGCGAAAAGTCGAGGGGCTTGCCGAACGTGATGGCGATCTTGGCCCGGCGCGGGATGCGGGCACCGCCCGGCTGGAGGCCCTCGGTGCCGGTCAGCGCGACTGGCACCACCTTCGCGCCGGTCGCCAGGGCCAGCGCCGCGACGCCGGTGTGGCCGCGGTGCAGCCGGCCGTCCAGGGAGCGAGTTCCCTCGGGGTAGATCGCGAAGACACCGCCCGCGTCGAGCACCTTGCGCGCCGCTTCGAGGGCGGCCAGCCCGGCCTGGGCGTTGCCGCGCTCGACCGGGATGTAGCCGAGCCCGCCGACGAACCCGGCCATCAGCTTGCCCTTGAGGCCCTTGCCGGTGAAGTACTCCGCCTTGCCGAGGAACTTGACCTGCCGCGGGGTCGCGAACGTGATCACGCCGGTGTCGAGCGCGGCGCGGTGGTTGGCGGCCAGGAGCACGGGGCCCTCGGCCGGCACGTTCTCCACGCCGATCACCTCCGGCCGGTACACGGCCCTGGCCAGCGGGCCCAGCACGAACCGGACAAGCAGCGCGATCAAGTGGTCCTCCTCCTCGGTGCGGTGACACCAGCATGGCACGATCGTTACTCGTGAGTTGGTTCGAGCGGCGGACATGGCAGGAGCCCGGTTGGGCCCCCGAGGACATCGTGACCGCGAAGGGTGACCGGACGGTTTCCGTCGTGCTACCGGCGCTGGACGAAGAGCGGACCGTGGGCGACGTCGTCGCGTCGGTGCGGCCGCTGGTCGGCAGCGTGGTCGACGAGCTGGTCGTCGTGGATTCGGGTTCCACGGACCGCACCGTCCAAACGGCCGAGGCCGCCGGCGCGCGGGTGGTCCGCCGGGAGGACGTCCTGCCGGACCTGCCGACCGTGCCGGGCAAGGGCGAGGTGCTGTGGCGCTCGCTGGCCGCGACCAGCGGCGACTTCGTCGTCTTCCTCGACTCCGACCTCGTCGACCCGGACCCGTCGTTCGTGCTCTCGCTGCTCGGCCCGCTGGTCACCGAAAGCGGCGTCCACCTGGTCAAGGGCTTCTACCGCCGCCCGCTGCGGCTGGAGAGCAGCGGCGGCGGCCGCGTCACCGAGCTGCTGGCGCGACCGGTGCTCTCGGCGTTGCGCCCGTCGCTCGGCGGGCTGGTCCAGCCGCTCGGCGGCGAGTACGCGGGCACCCGCGAGTTCCTCGAATCGGTGCCCTTCGCCGCCGGCTACGGCGTCGAGATCGGGCTGCTGCTCGACGCCGAGGCGCGCTACGGCCTCGACGGGCTCGCGCAGGTCAACCTCGGCGTCCGCAAGCACCGGAACCGCTCGCTGCTGCAGCTGGGCGTGATGTCCCGGCAGATCCTCGGCACGGCGCTGGCGCGCTGCGGGGTCCCGGCCGCGGACGCGCCGTTCACGCAGTTCGTGCAGGTCGACGAGGAATGGCTGCCGGACGTCACCGAGGTGCCGGTCGCGGACCGGCCGCCGATGCGGGAAGTGCTCGCCCGTCCTCGAGGGTGACGACCTCGTCGAACCCGGCCAGGTGCTCGGGCCGGTGGGTGACGAGCACGACGCTGCCCCGGGCCTTCGCAAGCACTTTCGCGAGGACGGCGTCGCCGTGGGCCGGGTCGAGCCCCTCGACCGGCTCGTCGAGCAGCAGCACGCGGGGGTTCGCGAGCACGGCCCGGGCGAGGACCAGCCGCTGGCGCTGCCCGCCGGAGAGCCGGTCGCCGTCCGGCCCGGTTTCGCGGTCGAGCCCGAGGTCGAAACCGGCGGTCTCGCAGGCTTCGCGCAGCTCGTCGTCGGTCGCGTCCGGGTCGGCGATCAGCAGGTTCTCGCGGACAGTCGTGTGGAAGACGTGCGCGTCGGCTTCGGCGCCGGAGACGAGGCGCGGCAGGTCGGCGTATTCGTCGAGCGGGTGGCCGTCGAGGAGCACCCGGCCTTCGGTCGGTGTTTCGGCGCCGAGGAGCAGGCGAAGCAGCGTGGTCTTCCCCGCGCCGCTGGGGCCGAGGATGCCGACGCGCTTGCCGGGCGGCAGGTCGAGGTCGACGTCCCGCAGTGCCGGGGCGCGGCCGGGATACCGCACGCCGGCCCGCTCCAGCCGGAAGTGTCCACTTTGTACGGAACGCGGGCTCGGGACGGGTGGGGGCGTGGCGAGGACGGCTTGCACGCGGGTCGCAGACGCGCGGATCTCCGGCACGCGCCGGGCCGCGCCGATCAGCGGGAGGACGACCTCGAAGGCGGTCATCGCCGCCAGGGTGAGGGCGGCGGTCCAGGGCACGGAGGCGTGGCAGAGCAGTGCGACGGCGACGGTGGTGCCCAGCTGGACGAGCACGCCGGCCGCCGCGAACAAGGCGGTTTTGCCCATGGTTTTCCGCTCGCGCACGACGAGGTGGCCGACGACGTCGTCCGCCCGGGCGCGGTGCGCGGCGAGTGCCCCGGCGGCGACCAGCTCCCGGTGCCCGGTCACCAGCTCGACCGCGCGTTCGGCCAGCTCGGCCCGCTTCGGCGCGTTCTCTTCGGCCGCCCGCGCGGTGCTCCGGACGACCAGCCACGGCAGCAGCACCCCGGCGACCGCGAGCCCGCCCGCGAGCACCCCGGCCGCGAGCGTCGACGCCGTCGCGGTCACCCCGACGGCGACGCTCCCGACGAGCGCGGCGACCCCGGCCGGCAGCAACCACCGCAGGACGGCGTCCTGCAGAGCGTCCACATCGGACACGAGCCGGGTGACGAGGTCGCCGCCGGAGTAGCGCGGTGTGAGGGCTTGGTAGACGCGGGTCCGCAGGGTGGTGAGCCACCGCAGGACGACTTCGTGCCCGGCGAGCCGTTCGGCGTACCGGAGCCCGCCGCGCAGCAGCGCGAGCGTGCGGACGGCGACGATGGCCACGGTCAGCGCCCCGAGCGGCGGGCGTTCGGCGGCGCGAAGGAGCAGCCAGGCGGCGGTCGCCATGAGCGCGAGCGCGGCGAGTTCGGCGCCGGCGCCCAGCAAGGCCGCGCGCAGGAGCCGGAGGACGTCTCGGGGGGACACGGCCCAGCGGTTCACGCCGCCACCTCCGCGCCCACCCGGCCGGCCCGCAGCTCGACCACGCGGTCGGCCAGGGAAACCATCGCCGGCCGGTGGGCGACCAGCACCGCCGTCCGTTCCGGCAGCAGCCGGCGCGTCGCGGACAGCACCGCCGACTCCGTGCGGGAGTCCAGGCGGGCGGTCGGCTCGTCCAGCAGCAGGAGCCCCGCCGACGTCCGGGCCAGCGCCCGCGCCAGGCCCACGCGCTGCCGCTGGCCGGCCGACAACCCCGAACCCAGCTCGCCGACCGGGGTGTCGAACCCGGCCGGCAGCCCGGCCGCCACCGAGTCCAGCGCCGCCGCCCGCGCCGCGGCCGGGACGTCGGCGGCCGCACCCAGCGCGATGTTCGACGCGAGCGACCCCCGGAACAACGTCGGCCGCTGCGGCACCCACGCCACGTCCGCCAGCCAGTCCGCGGGGTCGAGCGTGCGCAGGTCCACGCCGTCCACGAGCACTCGTCCCGATGACGGCGTCACGAACCCCAGCAGCAGCGCCAGCAGCGTGCTCTTCCCGGACCCGCTCGGCCCGACCAACGCCAACCGCGAGCCGCCCGGCACGGACAGATCCACTTCGGACAGTGCGGGAACGCCGTCGTAGTCGACCGAAACCCGCTCCAGCACCAGCGAAGGCGCACCTCGACGGCGGGTGGAAGCCGCCTTCCGAACCGAAACCACCGGTGCCGCGAGCGCCTCCCGCAGCGCCGCCAGCCCTTCGGCCGCGGCGTGGAACTTCGCGCCCGCCGCCCGCAACGGCAGGTACGCCTCCGGCGCCAGGACCAGGATCAGCATCGCGGTGCGCGCGGAGACGTCGCCGGACAGCAGCCGGAACCCGATCGGCACCGCGACCAGCGCCACCGACATGGTCGCGACCAGCTCCAGGACCAACGCGGACAGGAAGGCGACCCGCAACGTCTTCACGGTCGCGTCGGCGTGCGCCGAAGCCATCGCCCGGACCGTCGACGCCTGGGCCGCCGCCCGCCCGAACACCTTCAGCGTCCCGAGCCCCCGCACCACGTCGAGGAAGTGCCCGCCCAGCTTCGTCAGCAACGACCACTGCCGCTGCGTGCGGGCCGCGGTGTGCTTGCCGATGAGGATCGCGAACACCGGGATCAGCGGCAGCGTCACGGTGACCACCAGCGCCGACACGAGGTCCGTCGTGAACAGCCGCACGATCACCGCCACCGGCACCACGACCGACACCACCAGCGACGGCAGGTAGCCGGTCAGGTAGCTGTCCGTGGCGTCGACCCCGCGGGTCACCTGCGTCGCGACGACCCCGGCGCGCTCGGCCCGGG
Organism: Amycolatopsis iheyensis; assembly: GCF_024703995.1. Taxonomy (GTDB): domain Bacteria; phylum Actinomycetota; class Actinomycetes; order Mycobacteriales; family Pseudonocardiaceae; genus Amycolatopsis; species Amycolatopsis iheyensis. The sequence goes on from NZ_JAMXQV010000015.1 coordinate 67,795, forward strand.
AGTCGAGCAGCCGGCGGCGCAGACCACCGCGCACCGACGCCGCGAACCGTCCACTGAGGACACCGTGCCCCGCGGTCAGCAGGACGCGGGCGGCGACGGCCACGACGAGGAACAGGGACACCCCGCCGCCGGTGAGCAGCGTGGCGAGACCTTCGGCTTGGAAGAGCACCGCCGCCGCGGTGAACACGGCGAGCGCGCTCAGCGCGGCGAGGTACCGCCGGAGTCCGGGCAGAGCAGGCACGACGTCCCCCTAGAAGTGCAGCAGCGAGCGCTGGTCGAGCGGACGGCGGTGCGCGCGCCAGGTCAGCCACTGCACGACCAGCAGCAGGAGCACCGACGGCGGCGCGAACCAGGCGAGCACCGCGAACGTCCCGGACGCTGTCGCCGCCTGGTCGACGCTCATCGCGTAGTCGGTGGCGACCAGCACCGTCGGGAACCGGACCACCCCGACGAGCAGGGCCGGGCACGCCGACAGCACCATCGACCCGACGAGCGCGACCCGGTGCCGGCGCGTCGCCAGCGCGACCCGCAGCACCAGGAACGCGGCAAAGGCCAGCACGACCACCGCGACGCCGAACCCGGTGCCGCCGTCCAGTGCGAAGAAGCCCCAGCCGGTGGCGACGACGAGGAAGGCGAGCACGGGCGCCGCGAAGGCGCGGGCCAGCCGCACCGCGCGGCCGGTCAGCTCGGCCGGCGCCCGCACGGCGAGGAACGCCGCGCCCTGCAGGCAGAACAACGCGACGAACCCGAGGCCCCACAGCACCGCGTACGGGTTGAACAGCGCCAGGACGTCCCCGGACGGCGAGCCGTCGGCGTCCAGGGGCAGCCCGACCAGCAGGTTGCCGAGGAACAGGCCCCACGACAGCGCCGTCACCAGCGCGCCGCCGACGATGCCCGCGGTCCACGCGCCGCGCCGGGCGTCCGGGCGGCGGCTGCGCAGCTGCATCGACGCGGTGAACGTGACCAGGCCGAGCAGCAGCGTCACGACCAGGACGTACGCCCCGGCGAACACCTTGCCCTCCAGGTGCGGGAACGCCCCGAACAGCAGGCCGACCGCGGCCACCAGCCACACCTCGTTGGCCAGGAAGAACGGCCCGAGCGCGCCGAGCGTCTGCCGCCGGCGCCGCTCGCCGGACTCGAAGCCCGGCAGCAGCATGCCGACGCCGTAGTCGTAGCCGGCCAGCGCGAAGTACCCGCAGGTCAGCAGACCCAGCACACACCACCAGATGGTCGCCATCGGTCAGACTCCGCTCAGGACGGGCAGTTCGGCGGGCTCTTCTTCGACCGGATCCGGGCCGCGCTTGGCGACCCGCGCCATGAGCACCCAGTCGGCGACCGCGAGCGCGGCGAACAGCAGTGAGAAGGCGATGAAGGAGAACAGGATCTGGCCGGCCGGGACGTCCGCGATCGCGTCCGCGGTGCGCAGCTTCCCCCAGACCAGCCACGGCTGGCGGCCGAGCTCGCGCACCAGCCAGCCCATGATCGAGGCGAGGAACGGCAACGGGATCGCCGCGACCATCAGGTAGTGCAGGAACCGCGCCTTGGTCACCCAGTTCCGGAAGAGCAGCAGCGTGCCGAGGATCGCGCACACGAACATCAGGAACCCGAGCCCGATCATGGCGCCCAGCGGCATCCCGACGACGCTCTCGTCGAGCTTGTCCGGTTGGTACATCTTCAGCTCGCCGAACTGCGCGAAGCCCTGGTTGACCACGAAGATCGAGCCGACCAGCGCCGCGACCACGCCGATGCGCATCGAGCGGCGGAAGAACTCGACCTCGGTCGTGCGCTTCAGGAAGTGGTACGCGCTGACGCCGACCACGAAGAACCCGCCGGTCACCAGTGCCGCGCTGAGCACGTGCGGCAGCGAGGCGACGAGCGCCGGGTTCGAAAACAGCGCGCCGAAGTCGTCGAGGTGCAGCGTGCCGCCTTCCAGGCGGCTGCCGACCGGGTTCTGCAGGAACGAGTTGGCCAGCATGATGAACAGCGCCGACGCGTACGCGGTCAGCGTGACCAGCCAGATCAGCGTCAGGTGCAGCCACTTGTTCAGCCGCCCGAAGCCGAAGATCCACAGGCCGAGGAAGGTCGACTCGAGGAAGAACGCGACCAGCGTCTCGATGGCCAACGGCGCGCCGAAGACGTCACCGGCGAATGCGGAAAGCCCGGTCCAGGTCAGCCCGAACTGGAATTCCATCACGATTCCGGTGACGATCCCCAGCGCGTAGTTGATCACGTACAACCGGCCCCAGAAGCGCGTCATCCGGAGCAGCTCGGGCTTGCCGCCGAGCGTCCAGCGCGTCTGCATCACGGCCACCAGCGTGACCAACCCCAGTGTGAGCAGCACGAACAGGAAGTGGAACGAAGTCGTCGTCGCGAACTGGAGTCTCGCGACCGGGAGTGCGTCCATGCCGAGCGACTATATACGTAGACTGCCTACATGTAGCCATCAAATCCATGAGATCCGGGTCATCTCCGGGAAATACCCCGGTGTGTCCGGAGTGCCCGGTCAATAGCGTGTCCGGGGTGGGCATGCGTAGACTGCGTACCTATGAAGGCGGACACCTTGCGCGGGCACCTCGACGCGTTGCTGCTGGCGGTGCTCGACGGCCGCAAGCTGCACGGCTACGCGATCATCGAGGCGCTGCAGCTGCGCAGCGACGGCGCGCTCGACCTGCCGACCGGCACCGTGTACCCGGCGCTGCGCCGGCTCGAGCGGGCCGGCTGGCTGGCCAGCGAATGGGACGTCGTGTCCGGCCGCAAGCGCCGCACCTACCGGCTCACCCGCTCCGGGCAGCAGGCCTTGGCCGCCGAACGCGCCGAGTGGCGGGAGTTCACGGCGGTCATCGGGGGAGTGCTGGGAGCGGACGCATGATCGAGGGCTACATCCAGGAGCTGGACCATCGGCTGCACGGCTGCGGCCGCTTCAAGGCCGACCTGCTGGGCGAGGCCCGTGACGGCCTGCACGACGCCGCGGACGCCTACCGCGCGGGCGGCTGGAGCGTCGAGGACGCCGAGCGCCGCGCGGTCGCCGACTTCGGCCCGGCCGCCGTCGTCGCCCGCGACTACCAGGCCGAGCTCGGCATGCTCAGCGGCGTCCGCACGCTCTGGAAGCTCGTCCTCGGCGTGCCGGCGATGCAGATCTCGTGGGACTACGCCCGGATCCTCACCTTCGGCGAATGGACGAGGTTCACCACGCCGACGCCGGGGTGGTACCAGGTCGTCACGCACGTCACCCACGGCGCGGTGTTCGTCGTGCCGGTGATCGGCGTGCTCGCGCTGCTCGGCATCCGCTGGCTGAGCCGGCGCCTGGACGGCGTCGGGCTCGCGCGGTTCTGCGGCGTCCTCATCGCGCTCGCGGTCGGCGTCAACCTCGCCTCGGTCGGGCTGCTGATCGGCACCACCGGCTTCGTGGACGCTTCGAGGCTGTTCCTGAGCGTCCCGTGCGTCCTGTTGATGGTCGCCTGGGTGCTGCTTTCGCTGCGGCTCGTCGTGCTCGCGAGACGATCCTGGGGTGGGTATGCCACGATCGTCGCGTGACGACCGCGCTGATCTACCTCGTAGTCATGCTGCTGGTGGCCGCCGTGGTGTTCCTGCTCGCCGCCGTCGTGTTCGGCCGGGGTGAGGAGCTCGCCCCGCTGCCGCCGGGCAGCTCGCCGACGCGGCTGCCGGCCGAGGACATCACCGGCGAGGACCTGACCGAGGTCCGGTTCCAGCTGGTGCTGCGTGGCTACAAGATGTCCGAAGTGGACTGGGTGCTGCGGCGCCTCGGCGTCGAGCTCGACGAGCTGCGTGCCCGGGTCACCGAGCTGGAGCAGCGCGAACGCGAGCGGGAGAGCTCGCCCGAAGGCGCCCAGTGACGGATCTGATCCTGTCGGTCGACGTCCGCGCCCCGGCCGGGACGACCTGGCTCGCGCTGACGGACTGGACGCGCCAGGGCGAGTGGATGCTCGGCACCGAGGTCGAGGTCGTCGAGGGCAACGGCCGCAGCGTCGGGTCACGGCTCTCGGCGTTCACCGGGGTGGCCGGCATCGGCTTCACCGACACGATGGAGATCACCAGCTGGGAGCCGCCGGTGCGGTGCGCGGTCCGGCACCTCGGCAGCTTCGTCGCCGGCACCGGCGTGTTCCAGGTGGTGCCGAAGGGCGCGCAGCGCTCGACGTTCGTCTGGGCCGAGCACCTGCGGCTGCCGTTCGGGCCGCTGGGCCGGCTCGGCTGGCCGGTGGTGCGGCCGGCGTTCGCGCTGGGGGTGCGCCAGTCGCTGCGGCGGTTCGCGCGGTTCGCGGAAGGTTATTCGGTGGGTGGGGATGAGTGAGCTTCTCGGCGCCGACGGCGTCGCGCGGTGCAGCTGGGGCAATTCGACGCCGGACTACGCGTCCTACCACGACGAAGAGTGGGGCGTGCCGCTCCACGGCCGGGACGAGCTGTACGAGCGGCTGTGCCTCGAGTCGTTCCAGTCCGGGCTGTCGTGGATCACGATCCTGCGCAAGCGCGAGAGCTTCCGGAAGGCGTTCAAGCAGTTCAAGCCGGTCAAGGTGGCGAAGTTCGGCGACGCCGACGTCGAGCGGCTGATGCAGGACGCGTCGATCGTGCGGAACCGGGCGAAGATCCTGGCCGCGATCAAGAACGCCCAGGCGATCGCTTCGCTCGATACGCCCTTGGACGACCTCTTGTGGTCGTTCGCGCCCGCCTCGCACGCGCGGCCGGCGTCCATGTCGGACGTCCCGGCGATCACCGACGAGTCCAAGGCGATGGCCAAGGAGCTGAAGAAACGCGGCTTCGTCTTCCTCGGCCCAACCACGTGCTACGCGCTGATGCAGGCCACCGGCATGGTCGACGACCACGTCGCGGGCTGCTTCCGCGCCTCGTGAGTGTTTAGGGCGGTTAGAACCGCCCTAAACACTCACGAGCGTCACTTGCCCTGGAAGTTCGGCTTGCGCTTGCCGACGAAGGCCTCGACGGCCTCGGTGTGGTCGGCGGTCGCGCCGAGCGCCGTCTGGGCGGCGTCCTCGGCCGCGAGGGCCTCGTCGAACGTCGACTGGGCGGCCAGGTTGAGCACGCCCTTGATCTTCGCGTAGGCCACCGTCGGCCCGGCCGCGAGCCGCGCCGCGACCTTCTGGGCGCGGGCCGGCAGCTCTTCGTCCGGGACGACCTCGCCGACCAGGCCGAGCCGCTGCGCCTCGGCGGCGTCGACGGTGCGGGCCAGCAGCATCAGCTCGGCGGCGCGGCCGTAGCCGACCAGCCGCTGCAGCGTCCAGGACGCGCCCGAGTCCGGGCCGAGCCCGACGTTGGCGAAGGCCATCAGGAACGACGACGATTCGGCGGCGATCCGCAGGTCACTGGCGTAGGCGAAGGCGGCCCCGGCGCCGGCGGCGGTGCCGTTGATCGCGGCGATGACCGGCTTCGGCATGTCCACGATCGCCTTGACGATCGGGTTGTAGTGCTCCTTCACCGTGTGTAGCGGGGCGGGGTCACCCGCCTGCAGCAGTCCCACGTGCTCCTTCAGATCCTGGCCGGCGCAGAACGCCTTGCCGGAACCGGTCAGCACGACCGCGCGGACAGCCTCGTCGCCCGCCGCCTCGCGCAGCGCCGCGAGCAGTGCTTCCTTCAGCTCGACGGTCAGCGAGTTGTACGCCTGCGGCCGGTTGAGGGTCAGGGTGCGCACCCCGTCGGCGTCGGCGGTCAACAGGACGTCGGATGTGGTCACGTCTTCTCCTTGCGCGGATGCATCGGTCGTTCGACAGTCTTTCACCTCGCGCGAGCCGCATACCAGCACCGATACGGCGGCAAAAGATCCCCTCCGCTGATGCGCCCGGCCGCTGATGAGGGACAATGGACCCAAGACCCGGCTGGCTTTCACGCGAGCGCGACCCGGGCGCGCCGGTTGAGACGGAGGGAGCACGCTATGGCGGCCATGAAGCCCCGGACCGGAGATGGTCCCCTCGAAGTGACTAAGGAGGGGCGGGGCCTCGTGATGCGCGTACCGCTCGAGGGTGGTGGGCGACTCGTCGTCGAACTCTCCGCGGAGGAGGCCAAGGACCTCGGCGCCGCTTTGGCGGAGGTCACCGGCTAGCAAGCCTCCCCAGAACCGTCCTTCCGTCGCACCCCGGTCTCCTTCGGAGGCCGGGGTCGCGGTTCCTCTGCGCCCGAAGGTTGCTCACTGTGCGTAATCCGCTACCCCCCGTTCCGACTAGTCTGCTCGACATCGAGGTCGCGGGCGACCTGCGCCGCGGCGCCCCGACGGCCCGGCTGGTGGCCGCGCCCGCCGACGACGTCGAGTCCGAGCCGCTGGAGATCGGCGGCGTGCGGATCACCGGCAAGGCGGGCGACGTGCAGACGGTCACGGGCGACGGGCCCCGCTGGGTCGCGGGCCTCGGCGACGGCGAGCCCAAGCAGTACCGCAAAGCCGGCGCGGCGCTGGTCCGCGCGGTGAACGCGGCCTTGGCGGACGACGTCGACCACGGCGGTCGCGCCTTCCGCGCGGTGCAGCTGGCGCTGCCCGAAGAAGCGTCAGGGGAGCACGTCACCGAGCTCGCGCTGGGGCTGCTGCTCGGCGGCTACCGGTTCAAGGTGACCGGCGACGACCCCAAGCCGTCGGTGCGGACGATCCGGCTGGTGGCGCACGACCGCGCGGTCGAGCCGTTCACCGCGCTGGTCGCGCGCGCGTCGGTGCTGGCGGGCGCGACGGCGTTGACCCGCGACCTGGCGAACACGCCGTCCAACGTGAAGACCCCGGCCTGGCTCGCGGACACGGCGGCCCGGGTGGCCGGCCCGCGCGTCGAGGTGGCGGTGCGCGACGAGAAGTGGCTGACGACGCAGGGCTTCGGCGGCGTCCTGGCGGTCGGCGGCGGTTCCGCGCGCCCGCCGCGGCTGATCGAGATGACGTACCAGCCGTCGGGGGCGGCCCGGCACCTGCTGCTGGTGGGCAAGGGCATCACGTTCGACACGGGCGGCCTGTCGATCAAGCCGGCCGACGGCATGCACCTGATGCGCACGGACATGGCGGGCGGCGCGGCGGTGATCGCGGCGATCCGCGCCGTCGCGGCGCTGGAGCTGCCGGTGCGCGTGACGGCGCTGGTTCCCGCGGCGGAGAACCACGTGTCGGGCTCGGCGTACCGGCCGGGCGACATCGTCCGGCACTACGGCGGCAAGACGACGGAAGTGTCCAATACGGACGCGGAGGGCCGGATGGTGCTCGCGGACGCGCTGGTCTACGGGATCCGCCGCTTCTCGCCCGACTACGTGGTCGACGCGGCCACCCTGACGGGCGCGATGAAGGTGTCGCTGGGCCTGCGCACCGGCGGCCTGTTCGCTTCGGACGACGCGCTGGCGGCGCTGGTCGCCGGCGCGGGTTCGCGCGTCGGCGAGGCCTGGTGGCGGATGCCGCTGGTGGAGGACTACGCGGAGAGCGTCCGCGGCGAGTTCGGCGACGTCCGCCAGACCCCGGGCGGCCCGGGCGGCATCGCGGCGGCGTTGTTCCTGCGCGAGTTCGTTTCGGGCTTGCCGTGGGCGCACCTGGACATCGCGGGTCCGGCGCGGTCGGAGAAGAACTACGACGAGGTCGTCCCGGGTGCGACGGGGTTCGCGGCGCGGACGTTGGTGGAGCTGGCGGCGTCGCTGGCCTGATTCCGGCTCGCGAGGACGTGGTCGCGGAAGCCGGTGACCGCCGGGGTCATCGGCTCTTCTGCTCGCCAGACCAAGCCGATCGTCCGGAACGGCGTCGGCTCCAACGGCACCTCCGCGACCCCCGCCGGCGTGCCCGGGCCGAACCGTGGCAGCAACGCCACCCCCAGGCCCGCCGCCACCAGGCCGCGCACCGTGTCCGACTCCTGGCCCTCGAACGCGATCCGCGGTGTGAAGCCCGCCGCCGCGCAGAGCTCGTCCGTCAGCGTCCGGACTCCGTAGCCCTGCTCCAGCAGCACGAACTCCTCGTCGGCCAGCTCCGCCATCCGCACCGACTTCCGCCCGGCCAGGCGGTGCCCGGCCGGGACCGACAGCAGAATCTCCTCCTCCACCAGGCCCGCGGAGACCAGTGTCGGCACCGAGGGCAGCGGGGCCAGCAGCGCCAGGTCCAGCTCGCCGCCCGCGAGCCGGTCGACCATCTCCTGCCGCGAGCCCTGGACCAGCGTGAACCGCACTCCGGGGTACCGCGCCCGGTGCCCGCGCAGCAGTTCCGGCACCAGCGACCGCCCGAGCAGGTGCAGGAACCCCAGCACGACGTGCCCCGACTCCGGCGCGACCTCCTCGCGCGCCAGCCGGACGCCGTTGTCCACCGCCGCCAGGCCGCGTTCGGCCGCTTCGGCCAGCAGTTCGGCCGCGCGCGTGAGCCGGATGCCGCGGCCGTCCGGGACGGTCAGCGGCGCCCCCAGCGCGTCGGCCAGCGTCGCGAGCCGGCGGCTCACCGTCGGCTGCGGCACGCCCAGCAGCTCGGCCGCGCGTGTGACGTTCCTCGTCTCGCGCAGCGCGGCGAGCAGTGGCAGGTGCGGTGCCACCTGCGCGGACAGCGAGTCATACGTCATCGCATCAATCATGCCAGATCGACGCATTGGACGTATTGGTTAGCGCTGCTTACTTTCAGGTCGTGACCTCCACCCGCCGAGTCAAGACCGCCGTCGCCGCGGCCGGGATCTCCTCCTTCGCCCTGCTCTACGCGCCGCAGCCGGTGCTGCCGCAGCTCGCCGCGCAGTACCACCTCGACCCCGGCGGCGCGGCGCTCGCGGTGAGCGTCGCGACCGGGGCGCTGGCCATCGCCGTGCTGCCGATCGCCGCGTTGTCCGAGGTGATCGGGCGCCGGCCGGTGATCCTGACTTCGGTGCTCGCGTCGGTCGTGTTCGGGCTGCTGCTGCCGCTCATGCCGACGTACCCGGCGCTGCTCGTGCTGCGCGCCCTGCAGGGCATCGCGATCGCGGGCTTCCCCGGCGTCGCGGCGGCCTACCTGGCCGAACGCCTCGGCCGCGCGGGGGTCGCGGCGGCCGTCGGCGCGATGATCGCGGGCAACACGGTCGGCGGCATGCTCGGCCGGCTCTCGAGCGGCTTCTCCGCGGGCCCGCTCGGCTGGCGCGGCGCGCTGTTCGTCGTCGCTGGTGTGGGCGCGGTGTGCTCGGCGATCACCGTCGTGACGCTGCCGCCGGGAACCCGCCCGCGTGGCGACGCGCAACTCCGCGCCGTGGCGAAAGGCCTGGTCACGGCCTTGAGCAAGCCGGTGCTGCTGGCGCAGTACGCGGTCGCGCTGCTGGCGATGGGCTCGTTCGTCGCGCTGTACAACGCGGCGGGGTTCCGGCTGACCGGCGACCCGCTGAACCTGTCCCCGGCCATCGCTTCGCTGGTGTTCCTGGCGTACGCGACGGGCTCGGTGTCTTCGGCCGCAGCGGGCCGCTTGGTGGCGCGGGTGGGCCGCCGCCGGGCGCTGATCGGCGCGTTGCTGCTGACGGCCGCCGGCGCGGCGCTGACCCTGCCGGACTCGCTGCCGCTGGTCATCGCCGGTTTTTTGGTGCTGACCTGCGCGTTCTTCGCGGCCCACGCGGTCGCGAACGGCTGGGCGGCGGCGGACGCCCCGGAGAACGCGCGCGGCCAGGTGGGCGGCATGTACACGGCGACGTACTACCTGGGCAGCAGCGTCGGCGGCGCCGCGGGGGCGTGGGTGTACGGGCACGCGGGCTGGCCGTGGCTGATCGCCGTGGTGGCGATGTGGCTGCTCTTGGCGGCGGCTGCCGTCGGGGTCGGGACGCGGGTGCCGGTGCAGCGGCGTGAGCTGGTCAACGCCGGCTGACGTCAGATCGCGGCGGCCACCAGCAGCCCGCCACCCACCGGGAGCAACGCCGGCACCAGCCGCTCGTCCTCCCGGAACGCCCGCGCGACCTCCCGCAACGCCAGCGTCTCCGGGTCCCGCCGGGCCGGGTCGATCACGCGGCCGCCGACCAGGACGTTGTGGAACGCGATGATCCCGCCGCGTCGCAGCAGCGACACGCCCAGCTCGTAGCACCCCGGGTACTCGATGTGCGCCGAATCGACGAACACCAGGTCGTACCCACCCGGTGTGAGCCGCTGGAGCACGTCCAGCGCCCGGCCGACGATCAGCCGCGTCCGGCCCGGCGCGTAGCCCGCCTCGCGGAACGTCACGCGGGCCGCCCGCTGGTACTCCGGCTCGACGTCGATCGAGGTCAGGATGCCGTCGGGGGCCATGCCGCGCAGCAGGCTCAGCCCGCTGACCCCGCAGCCGGTGCCCACCTCGACCACGGCCTTCGCGCGCAGCGTCGCGGCCAGGAAGCGCAGCGTCGCGCCCGCACCCGCGCTGAGCGGGTGGCAGCCCAGGTCCTCGGCCCGGGCGCGGGCGGAGGACAGCACCTCGTCGTCGGGCAGGTACCCGTCGACGAACCCGGAATCGGCCGGTGCGGCCGCAGGCGTGGGCGTGTTCACGCACGGAGGTTAGCGTTGGTTGTCGATAAATCCGCGCAGGCTCCCTGGTAAGCACCCGGGAAGAACTTCTCAGCCTGCTCTCAGTCCAGTCTCACTAGAACCATAAGGAGTCCCGACAGACTCAGTGGGGAACACGGGAACACCGTGCCGATGGCCCGCGTTGGGTGGAGCAGACAGGAGTTACGCAGATGGAGGTGCCTGCTCCCGCGATGCAGAACGCCGTTGCCGAAAACGACGCCGACGCGGCTCAGCCCGTGTCCCTGGACGAGGCGGTCTGGACGCCACCGTCCTGGGACGAGGTCGTCCGCGAACACGGTGACCGGGTCTACCGGCTGGCCTACCGCCTGACCGGCAACACGCACGACGCCGAGGACCTCACGCAGGAGACCTTCATCCGGGTCTTCCGCTCGCTGGCGTCCTACAAGCCCGGCACGTTCGAGGGCTGGCTGCACCGGATCACCACCAACCTCTTCCTCGACATGGCCCGCCGCCGCTCCCGCGTGCGCATGGAGGGCCTGCCGGAGGACACCGACCGCATCGTGGGCGACGACCCGAGCCCGGAGCAGGTCTACTCCGACACGCACCTGGACCCGGACCTGCAGGCCGCGCTCGACGAGCTGCCCCCGGAGTTCCGCGCCGCCGTCGTGCTGTGTGACGTCGAAGGGCTGTCGTACGAGGAGATCGGCGCGACGCTGGGTGTCAAGCTGGGCACCGTCCGCAGCCGGATCCACCGCGGCCGCCAGGCGCTGCGCGCTTCGCTCGAGCGACGGCGCGCTCACGCCCCGGAGTCTGCGAAGGTGTCGGTATGACCGCACCGCGAGGCTGGGCACTCCCCGAGTCGCACCTGCTGCCGGAAGTAGTCGTGGCGTTCGTCGACGGCGAGCTTTCGCACGGCGCCCGCGATCGCGCGGCGTCGCACATCACGCGCTGCGCGGCGTGCGCGGCCGAGGTGCGCGCGCAGCGCCAGACGGTCGACACGATCCGCCGCGCGGGCGCGCCGTCGATGTCGGCGGGGTTCCTGGCGAGCCTGCAGTCCATCCCGCAGCACACGGAGCTGCCGAGCAGCCCGGACAACCTGGCCATCACGGCCGACGGCCAGCTGGTCGCGGTCCAGCGTCCCGACCGGGTCGCGGGCCTGCGCGACACGGGCGTGCTGGGTGGTGTCGCGCCGTTGGGATCATCGGCGCCGCTCGGCCAGTCCGAGAACGTCCTCGGCGGCGGCCGTTTTAAGCGACGCGCTGCCCAGGGAGCCGGGGTCGTCGTATCGGGCCTCGTGCTGAGCGCGCTGGCGCTGGTGGGCACGACCGCGGACAGCGGCGACGGCAGCCCGGAGACGGGTGGCGGGGCGCCGCAGCCGGCGAACCTGCTGCCGGCCCAGATGGCGGTGCCCCAGCAGGCGGCCCCGCCGCTGACGTCGGCGCCACCGAGCACGACGCCGGTCGCGGTGCCGGCCGGGATCCGCTGAGACTTCATTCCACGAAGGCCGTCATGAGGGATTCCTCGTGGCGGCTTCGGCATTCCCCGCTCCGGCGGGCCGGGCAAGAAACAGCCACTTCACCGGCCGACCGGCAGACTCGGAGCACTGGGCTTGGGTATCGTCACGCCCAGCCACCTGATCTTCTGCACCGGGGAATGATGACCGAGCCGAACGTGAATCCCGAGCAGCCCGAAGCGCGCGAAGCCGACAGGCTGGGTCCGCGGCCGCTCGCGCGGCCGGCCGTCGATCCGGCGCAGGCCGCCGTGTTCGGGCGGCCGTCGGGCGTCGACGGGGCGTTCGACCAGCTCTACACCCCGCAGAAGGCCAACGGCGTCAGTCTCGCGCCGCCCGCGCCCGAGTCGCTCGCCGAAGCCTTCCGGCGCCCGCCCGGTGCCGAAGGCGTGCTGCTCGAACGTCCCCGGGAAGCCACCGGGGAGCCCGCTCCGCAGGATCCGCCGCTGTGGAACAGCACCGCCGACCCGTGGCGCGATCCGGGGGCCGGCGCCGTGCTCGCCGGCCCCGCGATGCCCGCCGAAGACGAGGAAAAGCCCGCGCGACGTCCCGCCGGGGCGCTGCTGAGCCTGCCCGAGGTGCTGTTCGGCCGTCGCGTGCAGCCGAAGGCGCTGGTGCTGCTCGGCGTCGTCGCGCTGCTGATCGGCGCCGCCGGGGGACTCGTCGGCTGGTGGGTCGCCGACACCGGCACCGAGCTCACCGGCTCCGCCACCATCTCCGAAGCCGAGGCGGGCAAGGAGCGCCCGGCCGGCTCGGTCGCCGAGATCGCCAAGCGCGTCTCGCCCGCCGTCGTCTCGCTCGAGGTCTTCAAGCCCGGCGCCGAGTCCGGCGAGCAGGGCTCCGGCGTGATGATCGACCCGCAGGGCTACATCCTCACCAACGAGCACGTGATCTCCTCCGCCGCGGCCGACCCGGGCGTCAAGGTCACCGCGATCTTCAGCGACGGCACCCGCACCGAGGCCAAGCTCGTCGGCGCCGACCAGAAGACCGATCTCGCCGTGGTGAAGGTCAACGTCACCAACCCGACCGTGCTGCAGGTCGGGAAGTCGTCAGACCTTCAGGTCGGGGACACCGTGATGGCGATCGGCTCGCCGCTGGCCCTGCAGAACTCGGTGACCGCCGGCATCGTCAGCGCGTTGAACCGCCCGATCACCGCGGGCGGCGACAACGGCGCCCCGCCGGTCACCTACGAAGCCATCCAGACCGACGCCGCGATCAACCACGGCAACTCCGGCGGCGCGCTCGTCGACTCGACCGGCGCGCTGGTCGGCATCAACTCGTCGATCCGCTCCTCCGGCGCGGACGGCGGCAGCATCGGCATCGGCTTCGCCATCCCGAGCGACTACGCGATCAAGATCGCGAAGGCGCTGATCAAGGACGGCAAGGTCCAGCACGCCGACATCGGCATCAACGCGTCCTCGACGGTCGCCGGCTCGTCCACGATGGGCGCGCAGGTCAAGAACGTCGCGCCCGGCGGCCCGGCGGCCAACGCGGGCATCAAGGAAGGCGACGTGATCACGAAGATCGGCGGCCGCCTGGTGCGGGACTCGGCCGAAATGACGGTCGCGGTGCGCGCCCACGACGTCGGCCAGGTCGTCCCGGTGCAGCTGGTCCGCGACGGCGCGAGCTTCGTCGTGGACGTAACCCTGGCTTCCGACTGAGTTCCCGCGTTCGGCCTGCCGTCGCGCGGGCCGGGGCGGGTACCCTGGGCGGGTAGGTTCCGAGCGGAGGTAGACGGGTGTTCGACAGTGTCGGATGGGGGGAAATCCTCGTCCTCATCATCGCCGGTCTCTTCATCCTCGGCCCGGAACGGCTGCCGGAGGCGGCGTCCTGGCTCGCGAAGAGCGTGAAGAAGGTCCGCGACTTCGCGACCGGCGCGCGGGAGCAGCTCCGCGAGGAGATGGGCCCGGAGTTCGACCAGCTGCGCAAGCCGCTGGAGGACCTGCGAGGCTTGCGCAACTTCGACCCGAAGCGAGTGGTGACCCAGCACCTGTTCGACGGAGACTCGGACCCGCTGGGCATCAAGGGCATCACGAACGGCAGCCCGAGCGTCAACGGGACCAACGGCTCGAACGGCCACCCGGTGGCCCAGACGCCGGCACCGGAGCCGCTGAAGCCGGGCGAGCGCCCCCCAGTCGACCCGGACGCCACGTAACCCGAGTTCTCAAGCGCCCCAATGTGGCGTTGGGGGGGTCCAACGCACCCAAAGCCCCAATGGGTGGGTGCCAACCCCCCCCAGCCACATTGGGGCGCTTGAAGCCGAGGGTCAGCGGCCCGCCGGGGTCACGTTGAGCATCATGCCCGCCAGCCCGCGCGCCTTCACCGTCAGCTTCTTCGCCGCGTCCCTCAGCACCACCGAAGCCGGAGCCTCCGGCTCGGTCAGCACCAGCGGCTCGCCCGCGTCGCCCTGGGCGACCATGCGTGGGTCCATCGGGATCTGGCCCAGCAGCGGGACCTCCGACCCGATCGACTTCGACAACGACGAAGCCACCGTCTCGCCGCCGCCCGCGCCGAAGATCTCCATTCGCTCCCCGGAAGGCGTCTCCAGCCACGACATGTTCTCGATCACCCCGGCCACGCGCTGACGCGTCTGCAACGCGATCGCCCCGGCGCGCTCGGCCACCTCCGCCGCGGCCTGCTGGGGTGTTGTCACCACCAGGATCTCCGCGTTCGGGATCAGCTGGGCCACCGAGATCGCGATGTCGCCCGTGCCCGGCGGAAGGTCCAGCAGCAGGATGTCCAGGTCGCCCCAGAACACGTCCGCCAGGAACTGCTGCAGCGCCCGGTGCAGCATCGGGCCGCGCCACACCACCGGGGTGTTGCCCGGGGTGAACATACCGATCGAGATCACCTTCACGCCGTGGGACTGCGGCGGCATGATCATCGTGTCGACCTTGGTCGGCTTCTCGCGCGCGCCCAGCATGCGGGGGATCGAGTGGCCGTAGATGTCCGCGTCCACCACGCCCACCGACAACCCGCGAGCCGCCATCGCCGCCGCCAGGTTCACCGTCACCGACGACTTGCCGACGCCGCCCTTGCCCGACGCGACGCAGTACACCCGCGTCATCGAGCCCGGCTGCGCGAACGGGATCACCGGCTCGGCCTGGTCGCCGCGCAGGGACTTGCGCAGCTCGGTGCGTTGTTCGTCACTCATGACGTCCAGCTCGACCCGGACGTCGACCACGCCGGGGAGCTTCGAGACGGCTTCCTTCGTGTCGTTGGTGAGCGTCGCCTTCAGGGGACAGCCGGCCACCGTCAGGTAGATCCCGACCGTCACCACGCCGTCGTCCCCGACGGCCACGTCCTTGACCATCCCCAGGTCCGTGATGGGTTTCCGGATCTCCGGGTCTTGCACGCTCTTCAGCGCGCTGCGGACGTCATCGACGCTGGGGAGCTGCTGGGTGCTGGTCACCCCACCCATGTTACGAGCCGGTAGGAGTGCGCGGCTTCCTGGGCTTGACGTCGAGGTCCTCCCGCAGCCGGTCCAGCTCGCTGCGCAGGTAGTCCCGCGTGGCCACCTCGCCGACCGCCAGCCGCAGCGCCGCCAGCTCCCGGGCCAGGTACTCCGTGTCGGCCTTCGTCTGCGTCGCGCGGTTGCGGTCCTCCTCCAGGGAGACGCGGTCGCGGTCGTCCTGGCGGTTCTGCGCCAGCAGGATCAGCGGCGCCGCGTACGCCGCCTGCGTCGAAAAGGCCAGGTTGAGCAGGATGAACGGGTACGGGTCCCAGCGCAGTGACACCGCCGCGAGGTTCAGCACGATCCAGACGATCACGATCAGCGTCTGCCAGAACAGGTACTTCCCGGTGCCGAGGAACCGGGCGATCCGCTCGGTGAACCGGCCGAAGGAGTCGGGGTCGATGTTCAGCCTGAACCGGTTCTGGCTGCGGGGCTGGTCGAGCCGCCGTCCCGAAGTCAGCTCAGGCACGGTCTTCCTCCAAGGTGTCGTGCAGCCCGGTCTCGCGCCAGTCCTCCGGCAGCAGGTGGTCGAGGACGTCGTCGACGGTCACCGCGCCGATCAGGTGGTCTTCGGTGTCGACGACCGGCCCGCAGGTCAGGTTGTAGGCCGCGAAGTAGCGCGTGACCTCGGCCAGCGACGCTCCCGGTTTCAGCGGCGGCAACCCGGTGTCCACCGCGCTGGCCACCAGCTCGGCCGGCGGCTCCCGCAGCAGCCGCTGGAAGTGGACGACGCCGACGTAGCGCCCGGTCGGCGTCGCGGTCGGCGGCCGGCAGACGAACACCATGCTGGCCAGCGCGGGCGGCAGCTCGGCGTTGCGGATGTGCGCGAGCGCCTCGGCGATCGTCGTGTCCGGCGTCAGCACCACCGGCTCCGGCGTCATCAGGCCGCCCGCGGTGTCGGACGAGTACTCCAGCAGCCGCTTGACCGGCGCCGACTCCTCCGGCTCCATCAGCTCCAGCAGCCGGTTCTGCTCGGCCGGGGCCAGCTCGGCCAGCAGGTCGGCCGCGTCGTCCGGGTTCATCGCCTCGAGGACGTCGGCCGCGCGCTCCTCGGCCAGGTAGGCCAGCAGCTCCTTCTGGTCGTCGTCGGGCAGCTCCTCGATGACGTCGGCGAGGCGCTCGTCGTCCATCGCGTCGGCGACCTCGTGGCGGCGCTTGAGCGGCAGGTCGCGCACGGTGGCGGCGATGTCGGCCGGGCGCATGGTGTCGAACAGCATCAGCAGCTGCCCGGCGCCCTGGGGCTGCGCGCCGAGGTCGTTGAGGCCGAGCCCGGCGACTTCGGACCAGGGCAGCACCTGCATGGTCGCGCGCCGGCGCGTCAGGCCGAGGCGCCGCTCCCGGATGGCGAGCTTGGCCAGCACCCAGTCGCGGGTGCGGGTCGGCTCCATCCCGGCGTCGACGACGGTGATCCGCGTCTCGGACCCGGCCAGCGTGGCGTGCGCGTCGAGCAGCTGGCCGAGCACCAGGACCTCGTTGGGGCGCTGGTTGAACTGGCGCATGTTGACCGATCCGGTGGCCAGCGTGACGGCGGTCGGCTCGATCGAGGTGACCCGCAGCATCGGCACGAACACCCGGCGGCGGGTGGCCAGCTCGACGACCAGGCCGAGGATCCGCGGCGGCTGGGCGTCGAGGCGCAGCCCGGCGACGAGGTCGCGGACCCGGCCGATCGACTCGCCGTCCGGGCCGAATACCGGCAAGCCGGACAGCTGAGCTGCGAAAACCCTGTTGACCGCGGCCATGGGGCTGACACTATCGGCTGGCTGCCCAGGGAGCGATTTCCGCCACTGTGACGAAGGCCGGGTCGTCGCTCTCTTCGTCGCCTTCCTCGGCCATCCAGATCCAGTTCTGCACCGCCCGCACGAGCGTCCACGCACGCGCTTTCGAAGCGTCCAGCTCCTGGGAGGCGACGATCAGCGCGAACCGCTCGTCCAGTGTGGACTCGGTGAACCGGTTCCAGAACAACGGGATGACGCCCCACTCGAGGTCGCCCGCCAGCGGCTTGGGGTCGATGACCAGCCACGGCTCACGCGTGCCCGCCAGGACGTTCTGGAAGTGCAGGTCCTCGTTCACCAGCACCTCACCCGCGTCCGGTCCCAGCTCGCGGCAGATCGCGACGGCGTCGTCGATCAGGCGTTTCTCGAACGGCCTGCCCAGCGAGGCCCACCGGCGGGGCAGCTCCTCGGTCAGCGTCGCGGCTTCGGCGCGCAGCCGCCGCCGCATCGACGACGGCGCCGGGACGGCGAGCCGCCGCGCCAGCTCGCCGATCAACGGCACGGCGTCGCGCAGCGGGAGGTCGTCGAGGGTGCGACCGGCGTCGAGGCGCTCGAGCAGCAGGACGCCGTCCTCGGGTGCGGAATCCAGCAGCAGCACCGCACCCCGACCGGCCCATGTGGACAGTGCGAGCGGCTCGTCGGCGGATTCTTCGTCGCGCCAGCCGAGTTTCAGCACCACCGGCGTGCCGTCGGCGAGCCGCGCCGGCTGCACCACGCCGACGTAGCCGTGCATCGCCTCGCCCTCGAACGTCAGGCCCCACTTCCGCGCGTACCCGGCGGCGAGGTCGGGCAGGGCCGCCAGCCACGGGACGGCTTCCGCGCCGAGCACGCGCGGCGCCCGGTCGGCGAACAACGGTGGCACGCGAAGATCGGTCACCACCCCAGTCTGGCGGGCCCGTCCAGTGCGTTTCGTCCTGGTCGTCACCGGCGTACGCTGGGATTTCAGGGGAAAACGCAACCCCGGGGAGCAGCCATGCTGGTGGAGATCCTCAGCGCCGTCGTCGTCGCGGGTGGAGCCTGGCTCGCGGCCAGCGTGCGCGTCGTGAAGCAGTACGAACGCGGGCTCGTGTTCCGGTTCGGCCGGGTGCGGGCCCGGGTGCAGGACCCCGGCCTGGTGACGCTCGTGCCGTTCGTGGACCGGCTGCAGAAGGTCAACATGCAGATCGTGACCATGCCGGTGCCGGCCCAGGACGGCATCACCAGGGACAACGTCACAGTCCGGGTCGACGCGGTCGTCTACTTCAAGGTCATCGACCCGGTCGTCGCGGCGGTCAACGTGCAGGACTACCGCTCCGCGGTCGGCCAGGTCGCGCAGACGTCGCTGCGCTCGATCATCGGCAAGAGCGACCTCGACGACCTGCTCTCCAACCGCGAGCGCCTCAACGAGGGCCTGGAGCTGATGATCGACAGCCCGGCGCTGGACTGGGGCATCCACATCGACCGCGTCGAGATCAAGGACGTCGCGCTGCCGGAGGCGATGAAGCGCTCGATGTCGCGCCAGGCCGAGGCGGAGCGGGAACGGCGTGCGCGCGTCATCTCCGCCGATGGTGAGCTGCAGGCGTCGCACAAGCTCGCGCAGGCCGCGGCGACGATGGCCGAGCACCCGTCGGCGCTGCAGCTGCGGTTGCTCGAGACGGTCGTCCAGGTGTCGTCGGAGAAGAACTCGACGCTGGTGCTGCCGTTCCCGGTGGAGCTCCTGCGGTTCCTCGACGCGCAGACGCCGAAGCCCGCGGCGCCACCGGCCCCGGCGGCCGAGGCCGCGCCGGAACCCGCGGAGCTGGAGGCAAACCCGGAGGTGAACGGCCACGCGACGCCGTCGCCGCGCAGCCCCGGCGACGCGGTGCTGCCGGCCGACTAGGTCAGCTTGCCGTTGGCGCCCAGGATGAACAGCGTGGTGAAGAAGCCGACCCACAGCGCGATCACGACGTAACCGATGATCACGGCGGCCGTGGCCAGCCCGCGGCCGCCCGCTTCGCCGCGGTTGGTCTTGCTCAGCGCGATGTGGCCCATGATGAGGCCCGCGAGCGCGGTGATCCCGGAGCAGAAGCCGAGGATCGAGCAGACCAGCGCGCCGATGGCCAGCGCGTTGTCCTGCTTCGGCGCAGCCATCGGGACGTGCGGCTGGGCGTAGGGCGCGACGTACGGCTGGCCATACGGGTAAGGCTGCTGGTAGGTCGGCTGCTGGTAGGGCGGGTACACCGGCTGCGGCTGGCCGGGTGCTGCGTACGGCGTGCCGGGGATGTGCGCGGCGGGCGTCTCGAACGCGCCGGGCGGCAGCGGCTCCGGCGGGGCGGGCGGCTCGGCGACCGTGGTGTCCGACGCGCTCGAGTCCGCGGCGGTGGTGTCGGCGACCGTGGTGTCGGCGATCGTCGCGTCCGTGGCCGGCGGGTCGTAGGTCTCCGCCTGGTAGGACGCCGGCTCCGCGGCGGGCGGCGGGTCGTAGGAGACGGCCGGGTCGGTGGCCGGGCGGTCCTTGTCCTCGGACGAGTCGGTCATGACGGGTCCCCTCGGTGCGTGCGGGCGACCAAGGCTAGCGCCAGCCGTGGGCCGCGCCGACGGCGATGACCACGACGACCAGCGCGATGTTCAGCCCGATCGCGATGTAGCCGATGATGATCCCCGCCATCGCGAGGCCCTGGCCGTCGGCTTCGCCGCGCTTGCCCTTGCCGTAGGCGATGTGCCCCATGATCACGCCCGCGATGGCGAGGACGAAGCACAGGACCACGCCGAGGATCGAGCAGATCAGCGACCCGACGGCGAGTCCGGAGCCCTCCCGCGGCGGCTGCATGCCGCCCGGGTAGCCGGGGTACTGCGGGTAGCCGGGCTGCTGGTAGCCGCCGCTCGGGTACTGCTGGCCGTACGGGTTGTTCGGATCCTGCGGATAAGTCATGGTTTCCCCCTCTCGGAGGCACTTTACGGTGCTGATCACCGGCAGCGTGAGCGCCCTCATAGCAGGGTGGCCGGATTCGGGTCATACTCACCGGTAACCCAGCGCCGGGAGCCGGCGTCGAACGGAAAGGGAGCCGTGATGGCCCGTCTCGCCCAGACCGCCGGCCTCACCGACGTGCAGTCGGAGATCCTCGCGACCGTCCGCTCGTTCGTGGACAAGGAGGTCATCCCGCACGCGCAGGAGCTCGAGCACGCCGACACCTACCCGGCGGACATCGTCGAGGGCATGAAGGAGATGGGCCTGTTCGGGATCACCATCCCGGAGGAGTACGGCGGGCTCGGCGAGTCGCTGCTGACCTACGCGCTGGTCGTCGAGGAGATCGCGCGGGGCTGGATGAGCGTGTCCGGCGTGATCAACACGCACTTCATCGTGGCGCACATGATCTCCCGCCACGGCACCGAGGCGCAGAAGCGGCACTTCCTGCCGCGGATGGCGACCGGCGAGGTGCGCGGCTCGTTCTCGATGTCCGAGCCGGACCTCGGCTCCGACGTCGCGGCGATCAAGACGAAGGCCCGCCGCGACGGCGACAAGTACGTCATCGACGGCTCGAAGATGTGGCTGACCAACGGCGGCTCGTCGAACCTGATCGCGCTGCTCGTCAAGACGGACGAGGGTGCGGAGAAGGCCCACCAGAACCTGACGACGTTCCTGGTCGAGAAGCCGGAGGGCTTCGGCGAGGTGGCGCCGGGCCTGACGATCCCGGGCAAGATCGACAAGATGGGCTACAAGGGCGTCGATACGACCGAAGCGGTCTTCGACGGCTACGAGATCGGCGCGGACATGGTGCTCGGCGAGGCGCCGGGTCGCGGGTTCGCGTACATGATGGACGGTGTCGAGGTCGGCCGCGTGAACGTCGCGGCGCGGGCGTGCGGCATCGCGATCCGCGCGTTCGAGCTGGCGGTGGAGTACGCCCAGCAGCGCAAGACGTTCGGCAAGGCGATCGCCGAGCACCAGGCGGTGGCGTTCAAGCTGGCGGAGATGGCGACGAAGGTCGAGGCGGCGCACCTGATGATGGTGAACGCGGCCCGGCTGAAGGACTCGGGCGAGCGCAACGACGTCGAGGCCGGAATGGCCAAGCTGATCGCGTCGGAGTACTGCTCGGAGGTAACCCAGGACGCGTTCCGCATCCACGGCGGCTACGGGTACTCGAAGGAGTACGAGATCGAGCGGCTGATGCGCGAGGCCCCGTTCCTGCTGATCGGCGAGGGCACGAGCGAGATCCAGAAGACGATCATCAGCCGCGGCTTGCTGCGCGAGTACAAGTCCCGCAGCTGAGCCGACTTGTCGACAAAAGGCCGAAGAGCCCACAGCCTTGAAAAAGAGCGGGATGACCACCCAGCAACCCCCTCGACAACGTGACGGGACTGTGGAAGCCCCGGTCATCCCGGAGCCTGCCCGTCCGGCGAGGACATTTCTTGAAAGGCCGAACCCGACCTCCCGACCCCAACCGAGACCCCCAGGCCCCACTGGCGCGGGCCTTTCGGGGTAAGCGGCTCGCAAGGTCCGGGCGTTCTTGACAAGATGGACGCCCAGACCTCAGAGCGCAGGTGATGATGGTGAGTAGTCCCTTCGGCGGGGGCCGGGCGCCCCAAGGCCTGCCACGGCTGCCGACCCCGCCGACCGGCTGGCCGATCGGGTCCTACGCGACCTACGGCGAAGCGCAGCAGGCCGTCGACTTCCTCGCGGAGAGCGAGTTCTCCGTCAGCGATGTCACGATCGTCGGCGTCGACCTGATGCTCGTCGAACGCGTCATCGGGCGGCTGTCCTGGGGCCGTGTGCTCGGCACCGGGGCCGTCTCCGGCGCGTGGTTCGGGTTGTTCGCCGGGCTGCTGCTCGGGCTGTTCGTCAACCAGGGCTTCGCGCTGCAGCTGCTCACCGGGCTCGTGCTGGGTGTGCTGTCCGGGCTGATGTTCGCCGCGATCGGGTACAGCATGTCGCGCGGGCGGCGGGACTTCTCGTCGGCGAGCCAGCTGGTCGCCGGGCGCTACGACGTCCTGTGCCAGCCGCGTTCGGCCGAACAGGCCAGGGAGCTGCTCGCGAAGCTGGCGCTCAAGCCGCCGTCCGTCAACCCCTGAAAAACCCCACCCCTACCAGGGAAAAATCACGATTCGACGCGCGGTGGGCTGAATCGTTACCGATACTGCTTGCGGGGTGTGATCGCCCGGCATAAGTTGTCCGACACCAGTCGGGCGGCCTCGCCCAACCAGCGCGGCGGCCCGAGCACTAGCACGTCGGGGTGCTGGCGCGGTTCGCCTCATCGCGTCGTGGTGCCCTCCAGGGCTCCACGCTGTCCGGCGTGCACGCGGGTGAGGAGGCCTGATGGGGAAGAGGATCGGCGCGGGCAAACGGGGGCGTTCGCCCGGCCGTACCGCGGTCCTGCTGGGGGCAGGGGCTTTGGTGACCGGCATGCTGGCCGGTTGCGGTTCGGGCGGTGGCGTCAAGATCAACGTCTACTACGCGCCCGAAGACAGCTTTCAAAAAGTCGTCGACAACTGCAACAAGGCGGCGAACGGCAAGTACGAAATCGTCTACAACAAGCTGCAGCGCGGCGCGGACGACCAGCGCCTGCAGATGGCCCGGCGGCTCGCCGCGGGCGACACCGCGATGGACGTCCTCGGGCTCGACGTGACCTGGGTTTCGGAGTTCGCCGAAGCGGGCTGGGTCGAGGAGTGGAAGGACCAGAACAAGGCGGCCGCGACCGAAGGCGTCCTGCAGGGACCGCTGGAAACCGCCACCCACAACGGGAAGCTCTACGCGGCCACGAAGAACACCAACGTCCAGCTGCTCTGGTACGACGACCGCATCACGCCCACGCCGCCGAAGACGTGGGACGAGATGATCGCCAAGTCCAAGGAGCTCAAGGCGCAGGGCAAGCCGTACAGCATCGTGTTCACCGGCGCGCAGTACGAAGGCCTCGTCGTCTTCTACAACACGCTGGTCGAGTCGATGGGCGGGCACATCCTGTCCGACGACGGCAAGTCCGTCGTCCTCGACGACGGCGCGGTCAAGGCGCTCGCCCTGCTGAAGCAGATCGCTTCGTCGGGCATCACCGACCCGTCGCTGACCAACTCGAAGGAGGACGACGTCCGGCAGACGTTCCAGCGCGGTGACGCCGCGTTCGAACTGAACTGGCCGTTCGTCTACGCCTCCTACGCCAAGGAAAAGCCGCAGGACGTCTCGCACTTCAAGTGGGCCGTCTACCCCGAGGCGCAGGCCGGCACGCCCGCCAAGACCACGATCGGCGGGTACGACCTCGCCGTCAGCTCGCTCTCGCCGCACAAGCCCGAGGCGTTCGAAGCGGCGCTGTGCCTGCGCAACGCGGAGAACCAGAAGTACTCCGCGATCAACGACGGCGTGCCGCCGACCATCGAATCGGTGTACCACAACGACACGCCGCTCGACCCGTCGAAGCCGGCGGGCGACGACAACCCGAACATGGCGATCAAGTACCCGATGCGCGACTCGATCATCGAGGCGATCAAGGACTCGGCGGTGCGGCCGCTGACCCCGGCGTACCAGAACATGTCGACGGTGATGTCGAAGGTCCTCTCCCCGCCGGGCGAGATCGACCCGAAGACCACCGCGGACAAGCTGCGTGAGCAGCTCAACGACGCGCTCCAGTCGAAGGGAGTGATCCCGTGACCGTCCAGGACCCGACCACGGCGGGGGCCACCGCGGCCCCCGAACCCGTGTCGCACAAGAAGAAGGGCAAGCCCGCCCTCTCCGAAGGGAAGAAGGCCGAACGACGGCTCGGGCTCTGGCTGTGCGCGCCCGCGTTCGTCGTGATGATCGCGGTCACCGGCTACCCGATCGTCTACTCGATCTGGCTTTCGCTGCAGCGCTACGACCTGAGGTTCCCGGCGCAGCAGGAGTTCGTCGGCTTCGACAACTACGGGGCCGTGCTGTCCAATTCGTACTGGTGGACGGCGTTCGGCACCACGATGTTCCTGACCGTGGTGTCGGTGGCGATCGAGTTCGTGCTCGGCATGGCGCTGGCGCTGATCATGCACCGGACGCTCGTCGGGCGCGGCCTGGTCCGCACCGTCGCGTTGATCCCGTACGGCATCGTCACGGTCGTCGCGGCGTTCTCGTGGTACTACGCGTGGACGCCGAAGACCGGCTACCTGGCCAACTGGCTGGCCGCGGACGCGGCGCCGCTGACGGACCAGTGGCCGTCGATGTTCATCATCATCGGCGCCGAGGTGTGGAAGACCACGCCGTTCATGGCGCTGCTGCTGATGGCCGGCCTCGCGCTGGTGCCCGACGACCTGCTCAAGGCCGCGGCGATGGACGGCGCGAGCGCGTGGCAGCGGTTCACCAAGGTGATGCTGCCGGTGATGAAGCCGGCGATCCTGGTGGCGCTGCTGTTCCGCACGCTCGACGCGTTCCGGATCTTCGACAACATCTACGTGCTCACCGGCGGCGCGCAGGACACCGGTTCGGTGTCCATGCAGACCTACGACAACCTGGTCAAGGGGCTCAACCTCGGGATCGGGTCGACGATGGCGGTGCTGATCTTCATCACCGTGGCGATCATCGCCTTCATCTTCATCAAGGTGTTCGGCACGGCCGCACCGGGTTCGGACACTGGGGGTAAGCGCTGATGGTGATGGGAACCGTCACGACGGGCCGCAAGCTCAGGTGGGGCCTGGTCGACATCCTCGTGCTGGTGTTCGCGCTGGTCCCGGTGCTCTGGGTCGTTTCGCTGTCGTTCAAGACCAAGGACACGCTGACCGACGGGTCGTTCATCCCGCAGTCGTGGACCTGGCAGAACTACGCGGACATCTTCCAGACCTCGGAGTTCCTGCTGGCGCTGGTGAACTCGATCGGCATCGCGATCATCTCGACCGTGATCGCGGTGGTGCTGGGCACGATGGCCGCGTACGCGATCGCGCGGCTGGAGTTCCCCGGCAAGCAGCTGCTGGTCGGGCTCTCGCTGCTGATCGCGATGTTCCCGCAGGTGTCGCTGGTGACCCCGCTGTTCAACATCGAGCGGAACCTGGCGCTGTTCGACACCTGGCCGGGCCTGATCCTGCCCTACATCACGTTCGCGCTGCCGCTGTCGATCTACACGCTGTCGGCGTTCTTCCGCGAAATCCCGTGGGAGCTGGAAAAGGCGGCGAAGATGGACGGCGCGACGCCGGCCCAGGCGTTCCGGCGGGTGATCGCGCCGCTGGCCGCGCCGGGTGTGTTCACCACCGCGATCCTGGTGTTCATCTTCTGCTGGAACGACTTCCTGTTCGCCATCTCGCTGACGTCGACCACGGCGTCGCGCACGGTGCCGGCGGCGCTGTCGTTCTTCACCGGGTCTTCGCAGTTCGAGGACCCGACGGGACAGGTGAGCGCGGCCGCGGTCGTCATCACCATCCCGATCATTGTGTTCGTGTTGTTCTTCCAGCGTCGCATCGTGGCGGGGCTGACCTCCGGTGCGGTGAAGGGGTAGTCATGGCAGAAATCGTCCTCGACAAGGTGTCGAAGAAGTACCCCGACGGCGCGCTCGCGGTGTCCGAAGTGGACATCACCATCGCCGACGGCGAGTTCATCATTCTCGTGGGCCCGTCCGGCTGCGGGAAGTCGACGACGCTGAACATGGTGGCCGGCCTGGAGGACATCTCCTCCGGCGAGCTGCGCATCGACGGCAAGCGCGTCAACGAGAAGGCCCCGAAGGACCGCGACATCGCGATGGTGTTCCAGTCCTACGCGCTCTACCCGCACATGAGCGTCCGGGAGAACATGGCGTTCCCGCTGCGGCTGGCGAAGGTCGACGACAAGACGGTCCGCGCGAAGGTCGAAGAGGCGGCGACGATCCTCGACCTGACCCAGCACCTGGACCGCAAGCCGGCCAACCTCTCCGGTGGCCAGCGGCAGCGCGTCGCGATGGGCCGGGCGATCGTCCGCAGCCCCAAGGCGTTCCTGATGGACGAGCCACTGTCCAACCTGGACGCCAAGCTGCGCGGCCAGATGCGGACGTCGGTGTCGAAGATCCAGAAGCAGCTCGGCACGACGACGCTCTACGTCACGCACGACCAGACCGAGGCCATGACCCTGGGCGACCGGGTCGTGGTGCTGCGCGGCGGGTACGTGCAGCAGATCGGCGCGCCGCAGTTCCTCTACGACAACCCGGCGAACCTGTTCGTGGCCGGGTTCATCGGCTCGCCGTCGATGAACTTCGTCCCGGCGACGCTGGAGAACAACGAGCTGCGCAGCGCGCTCGGCACGACACCGCTGACGGACCGGATCCGCCGGCTCGTCGAGAAGGCGGGCGCGCCCCGCGAGGTGCTGGTCGGCATCCGGCCGGAGCACTTCGAGGACGCGGCGCTGGTCGAAGCCGGGCAGAAGTCGGGCGGCGGCACGTTCACCGCGCACATCGACGTCCTGGAGTCGATGGGCTCGGAGAAGTTCGCCCACTTCACGCTGGAAGGCGACGCGGCGACGTCCGAGGAGCTGGCGGAGCTGGCCGCGGACAGCGGCTCGTCCGACGTCCCGGGCGCGGAGTCCCAGATCGTGGCCCGCCTCTCGGCGGAGTCGTCCGCGAAGGAGAACGCGGACCTCGAGGTCTGGTACGACGCGGACAAGATCAAGCTGTTCGACCCGTCGAACGGCAAGAACCTCACCTACGAAGACTGACCGCCGGTCGTGAGTGTTCCGGGCGGTTCTAACCGCCCGGAACACTCACGACGGTCTCAGGCCTGGGGGAGGCGGGGGAGGATCGCGCCGGCCGCGGTGCGGGCCAGTGCGCAGGTGGCGTCGTTCGCCGTGCCCGCCGTCTCCACCACGCTGATCTCCGCCAGCTCGCGGCGGCCCGGCAGGCCCGGCGCCGGCTGGGTGGTGTCGACCAGGCAGAACGCGCCCGCGAGCCGCACCCGCGCTTCGCGGCCGCCCACCGTCTCCGGCGGACCGGGGGCGAGCAGCGGCTCCACCGTCTCGACGGTCAGCTTGACGCTGACCTTCCCGCGGATGCAGGTGTGCCCGGACAGCCCGGTCGCCGGCTGGCTGCCGGGTCCGGCGGCGGCGTCGAGGTCGTGGTTGTCGAGCAGCACGCACGGCAGCACCCGGCCCCACGAGCGCTCCGGGAACGTCAGCCGCCCGACCTTCTTCGCGGTGATCGCGGCCAGCGCCGACCCGACGGCCGCGTCCGCGACCCCGCAGCGGGCGCCCTGCTGCGCGCCGGGGTCGGTGACCGTCAGGTCGAGCCGGTTGCCGTCGGCGAAGGTGATCGCGCGGGTGCACGCGCTGCGGTCGTTGAACATCGACTGCTGGATCGCGACGCCGTCGGGCACCGGCCCCTCGTAGCCGTACGGCTTGAGGTTCGGGTCGGAGTCGAACGCCAGCGGGCCCACCTGGATCGTCCGCCCGCCGCTGTCGGCCCGGCAGAGCTCGAACGTCGGGACGGCGGTCGCGCCGGGCGACACCTCCGCGACGTCGAGCAGGCTGCAGTAGTCGACGCTCGCGAAGTCCCCGAGCGCGGCGGACGCGGTCAGCGGCGACGGCCCGGAGCTCTGCTCGGGCGGGGCCGCCTGGGTCTTGGCGCAGGCCGACGCGAGCAGGGCGCAGAGCATCGCGACGACAAAGCATTTCCAACGCGGGTACACGGGGTGCAAGTATCACCACATCGGGCCGAAAAACCAGCCCTGACGGGGAGATCTCTCACTATTTTCCGTGGCACGTGGCGAGAACGCGCAGTTCAGCGGGTTTTGACGCCGTCGCCGGAAGTTTCGCCGGACTCGCGAACGATATTCGCTTTTGCCGTCCCCTAAGGGAGCGATCCTTCCCGGGAGCGATGCGGAAGCGGGTGCTCCGGTGGTGAAGTGGAGGCATCGGAAGTTCGAGGAAAGGGAAAGACGATGAGCGCACCGGTCACACGACGGCTGTCCCGCCCCCGCCACGGCCGCATGATCGGCGGCGTCTGCGCGGGTCTCGCGCAGCGGTTCGGGATGAAGCCGAACACCGTGCGGCTGCTGGCCGTGCTGTCCTGCCTGCTGCCCGGCCCGCAGTTCGTGGCCTACCTGATCATGTGGGCGGTCATCCCGTCCGAGTAAAGCCGTTGGCGCGCAACGAAAAGGGCGCTACGCTGCGCGGTTGTGTGGGGAGACCACTGGAGCTCGATGCTCCGCGACCTGTCCGGGGACTCGTTCAGCGAGGCGTACGAGCAGCTGTACGACACGCTCGCGCCGCCGTCGGGCTGGAAACCGGACGCGGCCGAGGCGCTGCCGGCGCTGCTGACCTACCTCGAGCAGCTGGACTCGCCGGAGCGGGCCGAGGTGTTCGAGATCGTGCACACCCTCGCGGTCCGCGCGGCGGCGGACGAGCCGTGGCGGGCGGCGTGGACGGCCGCGGTGCCGCGGCTGCTCGCCCTGGCCGCCGACGTCGACGCCGACGTGCGGCGCGCGGCGGTGCTGGTCCTGGGCGAGCGCCCGGACCCGGCGGTGCTGGCCGCGTTGCTGGACCGCTGGCCGGCGGAGCCGGTCGAGGGGGTCCGGCTGGGGCTGGTGATCGCGATCGGCGAGCTGGGCGGCGCGGACGTGCTGCCGTGGCTGGCCGAGCGCACCGAGACCGACGCGATCCACGCCGCGGCCCTGACCACGACAGCCCGGATCACCGGCGAGGCGCCGGTCGAGCGGCTCGCGGACCTGCTGAGCCGAGACATGACGGCGTTCGCGGGCCTGCACGGTTACCAGCGGCCGGCCCCGGTCCGCTGGGCCGCCGGGCGGCTGGCTCCCGGACCGCGTGCGGAGCTCCTGGCCGCCCTGGCCACGCGCCCGGCCCGGCGTTCGGCGGCGGCGCAGGTCGCGTTGGGGGAGATCGCCGACCGGCGGTCGGCCGTCGAGGGCCTGCTGCCGCTGGTCGGCGCGCTGCTGGACACGCCGCAGCGAGGCACCGCGGCCGCGCTGCTCGGCGGCATCGCGCCCGCGTCGGCGGAGTACGCCGACCAGCTGTTCGCGCTCGCGGACGACCCGCAGGCCCGCGACTACGCGCTGTGGGCGTTGCTGCGGCTGAAGGACGCCCGGTGCGTCGAGCCGCTGCTCGCGCGGTTCCGCACGCGCGAGGACGCGCTGATGACCGGCAGCGTCGGCGACCGCGGACGCGGACACTGGAGCGTGTTCAAGGAGCCGGGGGCGCACCAGATGCTGATGGACGCCCCGGAGTTCGCACCCGAGTTCCTGCCGTGGGTGGGCGAGACGCTGGATCGCAGCACCCACCGGCACACGGTGTGGCCGTTGACCAGGTTGTTGCGCGTGTGGGGCCCGGCGGGCGCGCCGGCCGCGCCGCACCTGACGCGCCTGCTCCGCGACGACGACCCGCACACGGTCGAGTGGTGCGCGGACGCGCTCGCGGACATCGGCGGCGAGCCGGTCCCGGAGCTGAAGAAAATCGCGAAGGGCCGCAGAAGGCCATGGCGCACCCGCGCCGCGGCGGCGACGGCCTTCGCCCGCCTCGGCGGCGACCGTTCATTGGCGGTGGAGCTGCTGGAGAACGGGATCAAGGCCGGCGAGCTGTCGGCGGTCGAGCACGCGGCGGCGTTGGGGACGATCGGCGCGCCCCTGGCGGACGTGCTGCGCGCGTGCCACGCCAACGAGCAGCGAGCGGAAGTGGTCATCGCGGCGGCGTTGGGCCAGGTGACGGGCGAAGTGGCGGAAGCGCTGCCGGTGCTGCTGCGGGCCCTGGAGGGGGTGGAGCCGATGCTGGTCGAGTGGCACACGACCGACGCGGTGCGCGCGCTGGCGCGGCTGGGGCCGTTGCCGGGGGCGGTCGCACCGGTGCTGCGGGAGCTGCTGGCGAGCGACGGCCGGTTTTCCCGCTCGAACGGCTGCGACCTGTTCCGCGAGGACGACGCCTTCCGCCGGGACGCCGCCCGGGCGCTGGCGAACTGCGCTAGCTGAGGGAGTGGAGGAAGCCGCGCCAGGCGGTGGTGTCGACGGCGAGGTTCGGGCCGGACGGGTCTTTGGAGTCTCGAACCGCGACGGTCGGTGCGGCGAAGGCAACCTCGACGCACGCGGTGTTTTCGCCCTGGCTGTAACTGCTCTTGAACCAGTTGGCCCCGTTCAGGTCCACAGCCTCACCTCAAGCGCTCATTTCGTTCGCCAGCCCGAAAACCAGGTCTCTCGACTGGGTTTCGCCGAGGGCCATCTTACCGAGCTTGCGGAACTGGCGGATGAGCTCGGCGACCTGAGTCTGCTTCACCAGCTGCAGGTGACCACCCGCGTGGTCCACGTAACCCAGGTCGCTGATGGTGTCCTCGGGGAACCTCAGCACCGAAAACGCACCCCGAAGGCCCGGGTGCACCCCGATTCCGGCCGAAAGCACTTGCACCTGCACATTGTCGAGCTCGGAGAGCTCGACAATGTGCAGCATCTGCGCCACGAGGGCGCTCGGTTTGGCGATCCGGCGGCGGAGGGCCACCTCGTCGATGATGGTGTGCAGCTGGAGCGGCTCTTCGCTGTGAAGCCGCTTCGCGCGGTGCATGCGCACGTTGAGGTTCCGGTTGCGTTCGCGGGTGCCGCTCTCGGCGAAGAAGGCGGCGGCGTAGTCCTCGGTCTGCAACAGGCCGGGCACCGTCGCGACCTCGAAGTTGCGGACCGAAACCGCCTCCGCCTCCAGCGCCGGATAGCTGTTGACCGACACCCCCTCGATCCGGTTCTGGTTGGGCCGCCGCGCCTCGCGCGCGATCTCGACCACCCGCTCCAGATCGTCCTCGGACAGCCGGTACAACTCGGCCATCGCCCGGGCGTGCAGCGGATGGATGGCTCCCTGCCCCTTCTCCATCCGCGAGAGCGTGCTCTTCGACAGGTCCAGGTCACCCCCGGCCTGCTCCAACGTCAGGCCGGCCTTCTCCCGCCAGGCCTTCAGCTCCCTCCCGAGCTGCAGCCGCCTGATCGCCGGAACGCTGTAGTACGCCACCCGCACCTCCCCGTCGCCATGATCGCGCGGGGTGCAGTGTCCGGGCGGGAGGGCGGCGCCGGGATCCCGCGCCGATCACCCCATCAGGGGCGCCAGCAGGACATCGCTTCGTCGACTTCGCTGACCTCGAGCGGCGCGTGGGGCAGCTCCGACGGCTTCCCGGGCTTCGCCCGCAGCCCGTCGAGGAGCATCGCGAGGCAGCGGCGCCACAGGTCCGGCTCCACCGCCGACGTGAACTCGATCGCCGAGCCGACCATCATGTGCAGCAGCGGGATGTCGGTCGGGGAGAAGTCGGCGCGCAGGCCGCCCGCCGCCTTGGCGCGTTCGACGAGCTGTGTGATCAACGGCACCATGCGGGCTTTCGCCTCGGCGACGTGCTCGTGGCCGAACTTGTTCGACAGCATGATCTCGCGCAGGCCGCGGTCGCCCGAATGAAGCTCGATCGACTTCCAGGTGAAGTCGACGAACGCCTGCCAGGCGTCTTCGGCCTTCAGCGCTTCCTCGGCGAGGTCGCCGATCTCCGCCATCCGCTCGGCGAACATGGCTTCGACCAGGTGTTCCTTGCTGGGGAAGCGGCGGTAGACCGTGCCGACGCCGAGGCCGGCGTGGTGGGCGATGTCGTCGAGCGTGGCTTCCAGGCCGCGTCGGCCGAAGACCTCACGAGCGGAGGCCAGGATGCGGCGGCGGTTGAGTTCGGCGTCGCGCCGCAACGGCCGCGCCGGTGCGGCGGGACCGGGGTCCCGTGTCATGCGTCCCAGTCTAGCAATCAAGTAGAGGCACCTTCTCCGGTTTGTGTGTACCTTGGGTCGCGTAAGGGGAGACACCTACTCCACATAGCTTCCTGATCACTCCCAGTGAGGGGACACCCATGTCCGAATCCACTCTCGCCGTCGCGCCGCCGGGGGACGCGCGCGCCGTCGAGAACCCCCACCACAGCCGCCGGTGGCTGATCCTGGTGATGATCGGCATCGCCCAGCTGATGGTCGTGCTGGACGCGACCGTCGTGAACATCGCGCTGCCGTCGGCGCAGGTCGACCTGGGCTTTTCCAACGACGCGCGCCAGTGGGTCGTCACCGCGTACGCGCTCGCGTTCGGCAGCCTGCTGCTGCTCGGCGGCCGCCTGGCCGACCTGTTCGGCCGCAAGAACACGCTGCTCGTCGGCCTGGCCGGCTTCGCCGCGGTGTCCGCCCTCGGCGGCTTCGCGACCAACATCGAGATGCTGCTGATCGCCCGGGCGGCACAGGGCGTGTTCGGCGCGCTGCTCGCTCCCGCGACGCTCTCGCTGCTCACCACGACGTTCACCGACCCGAAGGAGCGCGGCCGCGCGTTCGGCGTCTTCGGCGCCATCGGCGGTGGCGGCGCGGCGGTCGGGCTGCTGCTCGGCGGCGTGCTCACCGAGTACCTCGACTGGCGCTGGTGCATGTTCGTGAACATCATCTTCGCCGTGGTCGCGTTCGTCGGCAGCTCGGTCCTGCTGCGCAACCAGAAGGACGACGGCCCGCGCCCGAAGCTCGACCTGCCGGGCACGATCACCGCGTCGGCCGGCCTGTTCGCGCTGGTCTACGGCTTCGCGAACGCCGAATCCGACTCGTGGTCTTCGGCGTCGGTGTGGGGCTTCCTCGCGGGCGGTGTCGTGCTGCTGGGCGTGTTCGTGTGGCTGCAGCAGCGCGTGTCGCACCCGCTGCTCCCGCTGCGCGTCCTGCTCGACCGCAACCGCGGTGGTTCCTACCTGGCGATGTTCCTGCTGGCCATCGGCATGTTCGCGATCTTCCTGTTCCTGACGTTCTACGTGCAGCAGAACCTGAAGTTCACCCCGATCCAGAGCGGCGTCGGCTTCCTGCCGATGGTCGCGACGCTGATGCTGGCCGCCACGACGGCGACGGCCGTGCTGCTGCCGCGCTTCGGCCCGCGTCCGCTCGTGCCGACCGGCATGGCGATCGCGGCGGTCGGCCTGTTCTGGCTGAGCGGGATCGGCCTGGAGAGCACGTACGTCTCCGGCGTGCTGGGCCCGCTGCTGGTGATGGGCTTCGGCATCGGGCTGGCGATGGCGCCGGCGATGAGCGTCGCGACGTTCGGCGTCGAGGCGCACGACGCCGGGGTCGCGTCGGCCGCGGTCAACACGATGCAGCAGGTCGGCGGCTCGATCGGCACGGCGCTGCTGTCGACGCTGGCCGGCAACGCGGCGACGGCGTACCTCGCGAACAAGGTCCCGACCCCGCAGCTCGCGGCGGAGGCGGCGATCGAGAGCTACACGACGGCGTTCACCTGGGCGGCCGTGATCTTCGCGGCCGGCGCGGTGCTCAGCGGCCTGCTGCTCCAGTCGGGCGTCCCGAAGGGCGAAGCCGCGCCCGGCGCCGTGCACATGTGAGATTCGCTTGAACCTTTCCGGCCCCCTGCGCACTAGTAAGACTGAGAACGTGCGAAGGGGGCCGGAGTGGGGGCGTCGAGAGACCTCGATTTCAGCGAGTACTTCGCCGCGCGGGTACAGCGGTTCCGCCGCGTGGCGTTCGCCTTCAGCGGTGACTGGCACGCGGCGGAGGACCTGGTCCAGGCCATGTTCGTGCAGCTGTACCGGCGCTGGCGGCGCGTCCGGCCGGACACGGTGGACGCCTACGCCCGCCGGATCCTGCTGAACCTGTTCCTCGCCAGGCGGCGTGTCTCGGTCCGCGAGTACGTGACGGCCTCTCCACCCGACCAGGAGTCACCACCCGGCCGCGACACGCCGGCGCGGCTCGACGTCGAACGCGCGTTGGCCGGGCTGACGCCGCGTCAGCGCGCGATGGTGGTGCTGCGGTTCCTCGAAGACCTCCCGGTGGCGGAGGTCGCTTCGCTGCTCGGCGTGGCCGAGGGCACGGTCAAGTCCCAAACGGCCCGCGGGGTCGAAGCCCTGCGCTTTTCGATGAGCGGGGAGCGGTGATGGAGGACGTCCGAGCCGCCTTGACGGCGTACGTGACCGAGGGCGAACCGCCGCTGGGCCTCACGACTTCCGGCGTCCTGGCGTCAGCGCGCCGGTCGCGGCGGCAGCACCTGCTCACCGGCGCGGTGGCGCTGTTCGTGGTGGTGCTGGCGCTGGGCCTGGCGGTGGTGGTCCTGCCGGGCCGCAACCCGGTGGCGGCGCGGCCGTGCCCCACGGCGACGGACACGCGTTCGGCGCTGGTCGACCGGCTGAGCTGCCTGGTGGGCAACGCGGTGCGCGGGCTGTTGCCCGCGGACGCCGCGGTTTCGCGCTTGACGATCCCGGGAGAGACCCCGCCGTCGGACCCGTACCACCTGATCGCGGACGAGGTGGGCGCCGAGCCGCGGGAGGCGATCTTCCACATGGGTGTGCGGGTGACGGACGCGGCGGGTTCGGGGTCGGTGTACGTGCTGATCCTGCCGGTGAACTCGGGTGGCCCGCCGTGCGGTGAAGTGGACCAGATCTCCTGCCGTTCGGAGCAGACGCCGCAGGGCGGGCTGTGGTTGTCGACGCTGCGCGCGGGCGACGCGGTGAAGAACCGCGTGGCGCTGGCGGCGCCGAACTCGCTCGTGCAGTTCTGGTCGACCAGCAGCGGGGTGCTGGAGCAGTCGGGGGTGGTGCTGCCGAAGCAGCGTCCCGAGCCGACGTTGACTTTGGCGCAGGTGCGGGAGCTGGCGTTGACACCGGGGTTGGGGCTCTGACGATGCTGGAAGCGTGGGGGACCGTGCCGGCGGGGGAGGTCGTCGCGTCCACTGTGGACGCTTTCGGCCGGGTCATCGCGCTGTACGCCGACGGCGGCTTGCTGGTGGACGGCACGTCGTGCGGCCGCGTCGCCGAGCCCGGCCGGCACCCGATGATCGACGCGTCCGGCGACGGGTTCGTCCTGGCGAACAGCCGGTGCCGCATCCGGCCGGGGGCCGAAGCACCGCGCAACGGCCGGATCCTCGACGGCGCCGGGCAGGTCGTGACCGCGTTCCACGCCGGCGACGGGATCGAGGAGGTGGTCACCGGGCCCACCGGCGAGATCTGGATCAGCTACTTCGACGAGGCTTCGATCCTCGACGGCGGGCTCCGCAGCCACCCGGGGCTGATCCGCTGGACCGCCGCGGGCGAACCGGCCTGGCGCGTCCGGCACGACCCGGGGCTCTACTGGATGGACTGCTACGCGCTCAACGTCGGCGAGCGCCGGACGTGGGCGGTCCCGTACCCGGAAGTGCCGTTGGTGGAGGTCGGCGCCGACGGCCTTCGGTCGGTCCGGGCGTCGCCGGTGCGTTCGGTGCTCGGGGTGGCCGTCAGCGGCGCGGACGCGCTGTTCCTGCTCCACCACGGCGGCGAGTTCTCGACCCGGACCGCGCGCTTGCGCGACGACGAGGTGGTGGCCGACGACCCGCGTCCCCTGGTGGCCCCCGGCGGCTGGACCGGCCGCCGGGTGAGCCGCGGCGACCGGATGTGGCTCCAGTTCGGCGACACCTGGTACGTACTGGGGCTCTAACGGCCCTTGGCCCGCAGCGCTTCGATGACGTCGTCGTCCCAGCGGTGCGTCCGGATCAGCCGGTACCGCTCCGCCGCCACCCACATGTACGCCTCGGCGTCCGTCCGGTCGCCGACCAGGCCCGCCTGCCGCAGCATGCCCACCACCGGGCCGAACTCCTCGTCGAACCAGCGCTGCGCGATGCTCGCGCGGTCGCAGAACTTGCCTTCGTCCTGCATCAGCCGGAAGCCCCACGCCTCCACGTGCTCGCCCAGCTTCGCGTAGTCCCACGGGTCCGACACGATCACCGACGCGCGCGCGTGGCCGGTCAGCGGCACGCGCTCCAGGAACAACCGCCGGTAGTCCTTGACGATCAGGTCGCCCCGGTGCCGGATGCCGGCCGGGTTCAGCTTGGTCCGGACCTCCGTCACCGCGGCCTCTATTGTGGACAGTCCTTGGGCGATGGCCACCGAAACCCGGTGGTGGCCGTCGATGATGAAGTGCAGCTCCCCGACGCGGTACACCTCGATCGGCGGGATCACCTCGCCGCGGCGGGCCGCCAGTGCCAGGCGCTCCCAGCGTTCGCGGACCCGGCCGGACGTCGGGCGGAAGCGGCGGTCGAAGTCGCGGCTGCGGTCCACGGTGCCGGCGATCGACTCCAGCTTGATCACCCGCAGCCCGATCCGGTGCTCGCCGAGGTAGCCGAGCGCCTCCACCACCTCGTGGAACGGCAGCATGATGTTGACGTCGTCGGGCTCGCGGCGCAGCCACGTCGACAGCCGCGAGAGCACCTGGCCCCGGCGCGCGCGGAGGAAGTCGTTCTCCGCGTCGGCGCGGGGGAACCCCGTCTCTTTCATGAGAACTCCATGATCCGGTGGCCCACCACGTTGCGGATCCGGGTTTCGCCGACGACCCGGTCCGGCACGGGTTCGCCGTGGGGGTGGATGTGCCCGTGCAGCAGCCACTTCGGGCGCAGCACGTCGATCGTCCGGTGCAGGCACGCGAACCCGCGGTGCGGCGGGTCCGCCCGGTCGCCGAGGTCCAGTGGCGGCGAGTGCGTCAGCAGGACGTCGACGTCGTGGCCGTCCCGACGCCGGCGCCACTTCGCGCGCCGCACCAGGCCGCGGGCGCGGCGGGCCTGCTGGCGCTGTGTCCACTGGTTCGGCCCGTCGTTGTAGCGGATCGAGCCGCCGAGCCCGGCGAACCGCAGCCCGGCGACGTCGACGACGCGGCCGTCGGCGTTGACCCCGCCGGCCGGGCCCGGCCAGACCGTCGGGAAACCGTCCTTCATGGACAGCCCGCCGTAACGCGTGTAGCCGCTCAGGTCCGGGTCGTGGTTGCCGGGCACGAACACGCACGGCGCGTCGAGCGCGCTGGCCAGGAACGCGAGGTAGTCGTACGGCAGGTCGCCGGCGCCGATGACGAGGTCGACGGGGACGGCGCGGACCGCGTCGGTCCACAACCGCTCTTCGACCTCGTCGGAGACGACCAGCGCTTTCGGCACGCACCCAGGGTACGACGCCGCGGCACTACTTCATGCCGTGCGCGAACCCGGGGTCGGCGACGATGACGGAAGTGATGATGACGATCCACAGCACGCTGAGCGCGAGCGCCCAGAACTTGAGGTTGGACAGCATCCGGGACATGGCGAACACTCCGATGGGGAAGAGGGGACTTAGAGCCAGCCGTTCTTCCGGAATATTCGGTACAGCAACAGGCAGATGCCGAGGATGACCGTGATCACCAGCGGGTACCCGAACTTCCAGTGCAGCTCGGGCAGGTAGTCGAAGTTCATCCCGTAGATGCCCGCGATCATCGTCGGCACGGTGATGATCGCCGCCCACGACGTGATCTTGCGCATGTCGGTGTTCTGCTGCAGGGAGATCTTCGCGACGGTCGCGTCGACCAGGGTGGACAGCAGCTCGTCGAACGCCGCCACCCGCTCGGACACGGTCGTGAGGTGGTCGGCGACGTCGCGGAAGTACGAGCGGACGTCGTCGGGCACCAGCCGCGTGTAGCCCTCGGCCAGCCGCTGGATCGGCGTGGCCAGCGGCATCACCGCGCGGCGCAGCTCGAGGACCTCCCGCTTCATCAGGTAGATCTGCTCGGCGCTGATCTGCGAGCGAGGCGCGAAGACCTGCGCCTCCATCACGTCGATGTCGCTCTCGATCCGGCCCGTGACGTCGAGGTAGTGGTCGACGACGTGGTCGGCGATGGCGTGCACGACCGCGGACGGGCCGAGCTGCAGCCGCTCCGGGTCGTCGTCGAGCTCGCGGCGCAGCCGCGCCAGGCCGGAGTGGTTCCCGTGGCGGACGGTGATCACGAAGTCCCGGCCGAGGAACACCATCAGTTCACCGGTCTCGACGATCTCGTTCGCCGTTGTGGGTGACTCGTGTTCGACGTACCGGACGGTCTTGACCACCAGGAAGAGCGTGTCGTCGTAGCGCTCCAGCTTCGGCCGCTGGTGCGCCTCCAGCGCGTCCTCGACCGCCAGCTCGTGCAGGCCGAAGGTCTCCGCGATGCCCTGGATCTGCTCGGAGTCGGGCTCGTGCAGCCCGATCCAAACGAACCCCTCGTGGCGCTTGCGGACCTCTTTGATCGCCTCGACGTGGGACCAGCGGCCGGGCAGGCGCTTGCCGCCGACGTACACCGCGCAGTCGACGACGTACGCGGACAGCGGCACCGGAACGCGAACGGGCACGCCCTTGGCCCGGCTGTTGCCGCGGCCGCGAAGGCCGCCGAGCGAGGGAATGGCAGGCATGGGATCTCCTGGGCGTCGTGCGTTGGTCGTGCGAGACGACTGACCAGGGGCGGAGTGTGTCCGCCCGGCGACACCAGCGTTCCCGGGGAGTGAACGGCCTACCTGGAGACGACCCGTGAGGTGGGAACGCTGGGACTACTAGGGAGCGGACTATCGCCACTACTCATCGGGGTTCCTCACCTCCTTCGGGCCGGGTACAGAGTGGTACGGCTCGCGTTGACGCGCGAGAACCAATGGTCGAGGGTACTCCTCACTACGGATGCGTGTCGTACCAGCCTCACGCGTCGTTACGCGGCAAGGAGAGACGAGTGCAGTTCGGCCGGTACTACGAGGAGTTCGAGGTCGGTGCGGTCTACAAGCACTGGCCGGGCAAAACGGTCACCGAATACGACGACCACCTGTTCTGCCTGATCACCATGAACCACCACCCGCTGCACCTGGACGCGCACTACGCCGAGGAGACCACCGACTTCGGCAAGAACGTCGTGGTCGGGAACTACGTCTACTCGCTGCTGCTCGGGATGTCCGTGCCCGACGTCTCCGGCAAGGCCATCGCGAACCTCGAGGTCGAGTCGCTCAAGCACGTGAAGCCGACGTTCCACGGCGACACGATCTACGGCGAGACCGAGGTGCTGGACAAGACGCCGTCGAAGTCCAAGGACGACCGCGGTGTCGTGTACGTCGAGACGCGCGGGTACAAGCAGGACGGCCTGATCGTGTGCACCTTCCGGCGGAAGGTGATGGTGCCCAAGCGCTCCTACGGGGAAACTCGGGGCGGGGAGCAGCCGGGCCGGCCGGTGCCGCACGAGTGAGGCTCTGATGGACCTGGACGCGATCAAGGGCATCCTCCGCAAGTTCGCGGAAGTCGAGGCCCGCGGCGTATCGCCGCTGTACGAGCACCTAGCCCTGCA
Organism: Amycolatopsis iheyensis; assembly: GCF_024703995.1. Taxonomy (GTDB): domain Bacteria; phylum Actinomycetota; class Actinomycetes; order Mycobacteriales; family Pseudonocardiaceae; genus Amycolatopsis; species Amycolatopsis iheyensis. The sequence goes on from NZ_JAMXQV010000015.1 coordinate 106,868, forward strand.
GGCCGCTTCGGACGACGACGTGGCGGGGCTGCTGTCGGTGGCCCGCGACGGCGAGGTGCGGGCGACGCTGCTGATGGCGACCGCGCACCGGCTCGTGCAGGCGGACCCGATCCACCCGCTCTCGCGGTACTACCCGTCCTTGGGCGGCTTCGACGGCGTCGACTCCGAGACGTGGCCGCTGTTCCGGTCGTTCCTGCTGGAGCGGGCCGAGAAAGCCCGGGCGCTGATTTCGTCGCGCTACACGCAGACGAACGAGGTCCGCCGGGCGGCGCTGCTGTACCCGGGCGTCGCGCGGGCGGCCCGAGAAGCCGGCGGGAAGGTTTCGCTGTTGGAGGTCGGCTGCAGCGCCGGGCTCCTGCTGGGGCTGGACCGCTTCGGCTACCGCTACCAGTGCGACGGCGGCGAGCAGCTGACGGCGGGCCCGGCGAAGACCCCGGTCGGGCTGCACTGCGCGCTGGACCTGGCGCCCGGCGCGGTGGCGCCGAAGCTGCCGAAGAAGCTGGCCGTGCTCGACCGGGCCGGGCTCGACCGGGCGCCGGTGGACCTTTCGGACGAGGACGAGCTGGCCTGGCTGGAGGCGTGCGTCTGGGCCGACCAGCCGGACCGGATCCGGCTGCTCCGGACCGCGGCGGCGGAGCAGGCCAAGCACCGGCCCCGGCTGATCACCGGGGACGGGGTTGCCGACCTCCCCGACGCGGCGGCGTCGTTGGACGGGCCGTTGGTGGTGGTGACCAGCCACGTCCTGGCGTACTTCTCGCCTGATCGGCGTGCTTCGTTCGTTTCGGAGCTGGCCGCGCTGGCGGAGTCCCGGCCGGTGTGGTGGGTTTCCGAGGAGTTCTACGGGGCCGGGCTCGAGACTGTGCTGCCCGGCCGGTCCGATCTGGCCGGGGACGGGCTGGCCACGCTGGGTGTCGTCCGGTGGGAGGACGGGAAGCCGGAGGCCCACGCGCTGGCCCGGACGGCGCCGCACGGGCAGCGGATGACCTGGTTGCCGCTGTAGTCAGGCGGCTTGTTCACAAGCCGGCCTCGGTATGGGCGAGTCCCGTCGGCTCGGCAACCGGCGTGCGCAGGTCGTGAAGGGGCGTTCGTCGCGCCGGGCCGGGCCACCGCGGGCCAGATGTCGCGAACGACCCGTCAGGACGTTGAACGGGCCTTTCGCGGAAGCCTGTGCCATGGCGCGAAGGCCGAAATCGCAGCGGATGACCTGGTTGCCGCTGTAGTCAGGCGCGGGGGAGCGCGTTCCAGTCGCGGAGCGTCACATACAGGAGATCCACCAGCTCCCCCGCCGCCTCGAGGCCGGAAAGGTCTGCCGCATCGGACCAACGCGCGTCCGTCGCGTCGTCACCCGCCGTGAGTACTCCGCCCGTCACCGAGCAGGCGTAGTCGTGGATTTCGTACGGCCCGCGGACCACCGAGCCGACCACTGTGCCCGGAATCACGTGGAGACCCGTTTCCTCCAGCATCTCCCGAATGACGGCCTGTTCGTCCGTTTCACCCGGTTCGACTCGGCCACCTGGCAGGGACCACTGCCCCGAACCGGGGTCGTTCGCCCGCCGGATGAGGAGCAAACGGCCGAGGTCGTCGTACGTGATGCCGCCTACGCAGCGGATCGTGGTGCCGGTCGGGGCGTTCATGTCCCCAACGGTAGACGTCCGGGACTTGAAAACGGATGTCCTGTACACGGAGAGTAGCCGTACGGTACACTTCGGACGTCGTGCTGACCCAAGCGCGGGACTTCCCTCCCGTGCGCCTGTTCAGTGCGGTACAACGTAAAAAGTCAGGATTTGCTCTTGTCCGGTGTCACCGTAAGAGACGGGATTTGATCGCGGTGAACGTGAAGAAGATTGCGGGCCTCGCCGGTATCGCGTTGGTGCTGTTCTTCGTCATTGCGCAGCCGGGGCAGGCCGCGGGCCTCGTCGGCAACATCATCGACTTCCTGCGCAGCTCGGCCGAATCGGTGATCACCTTCGTCAGTAACGTCTTCAGCTGACCGATCGGGGCTAACCTGGACCCATGTTCGCGCCACGCGACCCCGACGAGTACCTCCTCGACACCGAGCGGCGGGTCATCCGGATCCGCCGCCACTGGGCGGTGCTGCTCTGGGACACCTTCGAGGCGGCCGCGCTCCTGGCCATCTGCGTCCTGGTGTCCTACCTGCTGCCGCCGGCGCTGTACATCGGCCAGAACATCCTCTGGTACGTGGCGCTGCTCGTCGTCCTGCGGTTCGCGTACGTGGTCATGGAGTGGTGGGTCGAGCGCCTCGTGGTCACCGACAAGCGCTTCGTGATGACCACCGGCGTGTTCACGACCAAGGTGCTGATGATGCCGATCAGCAAGGTCACCGACCTCAGCTACGTGCGCACCGCCACCGGCCGCATGATGGGCTACGGCACGATGGTCGTGGAGTCCGCCGGTCAGATCCAGGCGCTGAACCGGATCGACTACCTCCCGCGGCCCGAAGAGTTCTACGACACGATCTCGGAGCTGGTCTTCGGTGACAAGCAGAAGCAGGCCGAACGCTTCTCGATGATCAAGGCCCAGCGGGCAGCCCGCGGAAAGAAGCCGGTCGGCTGACGTCCCCGCCGGGCGTGTGACCCAGCGCATCGTCGACAATGGACCCGATGCGCATCGACCTGCACGCCCATTCCACCGCTTCCGACGGCACCGACACGCCGGCCGGGCTCGTCGCCGCGGCCGCGAGAGCCGGGCTCGACGTCGTCGCGATCACCGACCACGACACCACCGCCGGCTGGGGGCCCGCGACCGAGGCCATCCCGCCCGGCCTGACCCTCGTGCCCGGCGCCGAGCTCTCGACGGTGTCGACCGACCCCGAGACCGGCCGCCAGATCAGCGTCCACCTGCTGGCCTACCTCTTCGACCCGACGGCCGAGCCCGTGGTCACCGAGCAGACCCGGCTGCGCGTCGAGCGCCGCACGCGGCTGCGCCGGATGGCCGAGCGGATGGCCGCCGACGGCCTGCCGGTCGACGCCGACGAGATCTTCGGCCTGCTGCCCGAGGACTCCCCGCCCGGCCGCCCGCACCTGGCGCAGGCGCTGGTCCGGGCCGGCCTGGTCAAGTCCGTCGACGAGGCCTTCGCCGACTACCTGAGCCCTCGTCGCGGCTACTACGTCGCCCGCCGCGACACGCCGGTCGAGGAAGCCATCGACATGATCGCCGCGGCCGGCGGCGTCACGGTCATCGCGCACCCCTTCGCGTTCAGCCGCGGCGCCACCATCAGCGAGGACACCCTCGCCGGGCTGGCCGCCCGCGGGCTCACCGGCGTCGAGGCCGACCACCCCAACCACGACGCGCCGACGCGGGCCCGCACCCGTGCGCTGGCCGGCGAGCTCGGCCTGCTCCACACCGGGTCCAGCGACTACCACGGCACGAACAAGACGATCGCGCTCGGCGAGTGCACCACCGATCCCGGGCAGCTCGAGGAGCTCGTTTCGCGGGCGACGGGGTTCCAGGTCGTGAAGGGCTGAGATGGCCATCGCCGACTTCTTCGACGCGAAGCTCTTCATGAGCGCGACGATCACCCTGGTCGTCATCATGGACCCACCCGGCACGGTGCCGGTGTTCCTCAGCCTCGTCGGCCGCAAGCCGGTGGCGACCCGGGCGCGCGCCGCGCGGCAGGCCGTCCTGGTGTCGCTGCTGGTCATCAGCCTGTTCGCGGTCGCGGGCCAGGCGATCCTCGCCTACCTCGGGATCGGCATCCCGGCCCTGCAGGGCGCCGGCGGCCTGCTGCTCCTGCTCATCGCGCTGCAGCTGCTCACCGGCAGCGGCCACGAACCCGAGGCGGCCGCCGAGGACGTCAACGTCGCCCTCGTCCCGCTCGGCACGCCGCTGCTGGCCGGGCCCGGCGCGATCGCCGCGACCATCGTGTTCGTCCGCCAGGCCGACGGGCACATCGGCGCGTACATCGCGCTGGCGCTGGCGATCGTCATGACGCACTTCGTCATCTACATCTGCATGCGCTACTCCGGCGTCGTCATCCGGCTGATCAAGGAAAGCGGCATCACGCTGCTGGCCAAGGTGGCCGGCCTGCTGCTCGCGGCCATCGCCGTGGAGCTGGTCGCGAACTCCGTGCGCGGCTTCATCGCCGGCGGCAGCTGAGGTCCGCCTTTCGGGTTGTCCTGCCGGACAGGAACTCCCGCGTTCGTTGACATCGTTGGCACGTCTCCCGCAGATTGAATCCCAGCCCAGCGCTTGAAACGATTCAATCGTGTCGGAGGCCTCGATGAAGTGGCTCAGAGTTTTCCTGCCGGTGACGGTCCTGGTGGCGAGTGGCGTGGTCGCGGCGCCCGCCGACGCCGCGCCGGGCTGGCAGAAGTACGTCGTCGCGCCTTCTTCGCGGGACGTGCGGCCGGTGAAGGTGCTGTCCACCAGCGGCGATGTCACGAACCCGGCCGGCCTGCTCGGCCGGGGTGTCGCGACGTTCAAGCGGCAGGCCCCGCCGCCGAAGCCGGCCTGGCCCGCGGGGACGACGGCGGCCGCGTCGTCGTTCCACGCGCCGAACAACGGCGGCAACGGCCAGCCGCGGACCTACGACCCCGGCAACGCCGTCGACGGCAATCTCGACACGTTCTGGAACGACGACACGATCGGCGCCTACCCGGACGTCCTGACGATTACGTCGGCCGCGCCGGTCGCGCTGCCCGGCGTCACCGTTCTGTCCAGTGTGGACGGTGTGCCGCAGGACTTCACGGTCGAGGTCCTGGACGGCGGCGCGTGGCGCGTCGCGGCCACGGTGAGCGGCAACACCGCCGTGCAGCGCGCGGTCGCGTTCGACCGCCCGGTGACCACCGCGCAGGTCCGGATCACCGTGACGAAGGACCAGAACACGCCGTCCGGCGAGTTCAGCCGGGTCACCGAGGTCTGGCCGGGGCTGGTCGCCGACCCGCCGGTGCCGGTCGCGGTGGTGGACTTCGGCAAGGTCGTCGCCGGCTACCCGAAGATCTCCTTCGCGGGCGCGTCGGCGAACCACCCGGGCATCCGGGTGTCGACCTCGGAAACCCAGCAGTACCTGGGCGAACGTTCGGACTTCTCGCGCTCGGACTTCTCCGGCGGGCCGGGCAGCGACCAGATCGCCGTGCCCGCGACACCGACCGTCTGGCGGGACACGAAGGGCTGCGCCTCCGGTACGCAGGTGTGCGCGGACGGCCTGCGTGGCTTCCGCTACCTGCGGATCAGCCTCGACGCGCTCGCGTCGGACGCGCCGCTCACGCAGCCGTCCGGTGAGGTGCGGATCAGCGGGGTCTCGCTCGACTTCACGCCGTTCCTCGGCACGCCGGACACCTACCGCGGCTGGTTCGAGTCGTCCGACGACGCGCTGAACCGCTACTGGTACGCGGCTTCCTACACCAACGAGCTGGGCCTGGACACCTTCCGCGCGTCCGATGTGGACCCACGCGGGGCGTTTTCGCCGTCGCTGGAAGGGAAGCTGGTGCTGCACGACGGCGCGAAGCGCGACCGAGACCCGTACGTCGGCGACGTCGCCGTGTCCGGGCTGACCGAGTACCTGACGCACCAGGACGGCACGGCGGCGCGCAACGTGCTCGCCGATCTGGCCGACCACCAGCGGGCCGACGGGTGGATCCCGCCCGCGTCGATCAACAACTACACGCTGCCGCTGTTCGACTATCCGCTATGGTGGGTGACGTCGAGCTGGGACTACGTGCTTTACACGGGCGACACCGCGTACGCGGCTTCGTACTACTCGCACCTCGTGAAGACGCTCGACTCGTGGTACCCGTCGGTCACCGATTCGCGCGGGTTGCTCGCGAAGGGGCTCAACGGCACCGGGGGCTACGGCGATTACGCGTTCCTGCCGCGTACGGGCGAGGTGACGTACTACAACGCGTTGTACGTCCGGGCACTTCAGGGCGCGGCCGGGCTGGCGCGGGCGACCGGGCACCCGGCGGACGCCGATCGGTGGCTCGCACGGGCTTCGGGTGTGGCGTCGGCTGTGAACGCCTACTTGTGGGACCCGGCGGCGGGGGCGTACCTCGACTCCGGGACGGGCGCGGTGCGGCACGGGCAGGACGGCAACAGCCAGGCGATCCTGGCCGGGATCGCGTCGCCTTCGCAGGCCACGTCGGCACTGGCGCGGCTGGCGGCGGGCGCGTTGCCGTACGGGAACCCGTTCATGGACAACGACACTCTGGTTTCCGATGGCACGAAGCGCGTGTACGCGTTCACGTCGTTCCCGGAGCTGCAGGCGCGGTTCCGGAGCGGGCAACCGGACTCGGCGATCGACCAGATCAAGCGGATGTACGGCTGGATGGCTTCGCACGACCCGGGCATCACGGCGTGGGAGGGCATCGGCGAGGGCGGTTCGCACTACGAGCAGGGCTACACGTCGGCGGCGCACGGCTGGTCGACCGGGGTGGTTCCGGCGCTGACGAACGAGTTGCTGGGCGTCTCGCCGACTTCGCCGGGCTTCGCGACGTGGACGGTTTCGCCGCATCCCGGGTCGGTCGCGTGGGCGCGCGGAGCGGTGCCGACGCCGAAGGGCGCGTTGTCGGCTTCGTGGAGCCAGCACGGTTCGGTGTTCTCGCTGACGGTCACGGCGCCTCGCGGGACTTCGGGTTCGCTGGTGGTCCCTGGTGGTCGCCTGGTGCTCCTTGACGGGCGGCCGATCCGGGCGGGTTCTCTTTCTGTTGGCGGCGGCACGCACACGGTGCTGGTGGTGCGGTAGGCCGGTTTCCGCGCGGGGCGGGCTCGCCCCGCGCGGAAAGTGTCGGTGGTGGTGCGTAGCGTGGCAGCTGTGAAGGAGCAGATGGGGTTCGACTTCGGCGTCGCGCAACCGGTGCGGCTCACGAAGGTCTCGCCGGCGCGGCTGGCGACCTTCGACGACTGCCCGCGCCGGTACCGGCTGTCGTACCTGACGAGGCCGACACCGCAGCGCACCGGGCCGTGGGCGCACAGCACGCTGGGCGCGGTGGTGCACAACGCGTTGCGGGCGTTGTTCGACTTGCCGGTGCTCAAGCGGGTGCCGCAGCGGGCGGTGGCGCTGGTGGCCGAGTTCTGGAAGGACGCGGGCTTCGAGACCGAGGAGCAGGCGGCGCGGTACCGGGCGCGGGCGAAGGGCTGGGTGGCGGAGTACGTCGAGGACAACGACGTCACGCACGACCCGGTCGGGCTCGAGCGGTGGGTGTCGGCGCCGGTGAGCGCGACGCCGGGGGAGAAGCCGTCGATGATCATCGAGGGCCGCGCCGACCGGATCGACGCCCGCGACGGCTCGCTCGTCATCGTCGACTACAAAACGGGGCGGCGGCCGCCGGACGAGTACGAGGCGCGGGCGTCGCAAGCGCTGGCGTTGTACGCGGTGGCGGCGGCGCGGACGCTGCGGATGCCGTGCACGACTGTCGAGCTGCACCACGTCCCGACCGGCACGATCGCGGCGGCGGAGCACACACCGGAGAGCCTGCAACGGCAGCTCCAACGCGCCGAAGAGACCGCCGGAGACCTGAGGCTGGCCACGGATACCCTGGACGCGGGCGGCGACGCCGACGTGCTGTTCCCGGCCCGCCCGGACCGCCGCTGCGCCTGGTGCGACTTCAGGCCGAGCTGCGCGGCGGGCCAGGAAGCAGCCCCGGCGGCGCAGCCATGGGACCTGCTGGCGCCCTGACAGGGAGGAAAAGTGCCTTCACCGGACACCGACGAACTGGCAACGGTGCCGTTGCCCGCCGGCGCCCCGGAAGCGGAGGACGCCGCTGGTGCGGCCGGAGCCCCGCCTGCCCGCCGGGAGCGCTCCACGCCACCGCCCGCTCAGCGAGAGCCGGCTGGCAAGGCCGTGGGTGCCGCTGGCGCGCCGGAAGCCCGGCCCGTCCGCCAGGAGCCGGCTGGCGGGGCAGAGGGTGCCGCTGGTGAGGTGGAAGCGTGGCGGGAGCCGGCCGGAGAGGCCGAGGCGCTGACCGAGCCGCAGGAGCGGGTTGAGCCTGAGCTGATCGAGGCCGATGGCTCAACGGATGAGCCAGTCGCGCCCGCGAAGGCTCCGGGGCGTTGGTGGCGTGGGTTCACCGGCTCGCTGGCCGCCGGTCTCGTGGTCTTGGCGCTCGGGGTGCTCGTCGTGGCGGGGATCTGCCTGTACACCGGTGCTCCGGGGCCCGGTGCGGCTCTGCTGATCGGTCACCCGATCGCCGCGGTGCTGGCCTTGGTCGCGCAACGAGTCGCCGACCGGCGGACCGGCGTTGCCGCCGCCGGAGCCGGATTCGCGGTGGTGCTGTTCACCGCCTCCGCGCTCACGATCTTCTGGCTCACCTGACCGAGTCCCGCCCCCAACCACGCGAGTCCCGGCCCCGATCACGAGTCCCGGCCTCAATCACGCGAGTCTCGGCCCCAATCACGCAAGTCCCGGCCTCAACCACGCGCGATGCCCTTCCAATCACGCGTGATGCCCTTCCAATCACGCGTGATGCCCCTCCAATCACACGTGATGCCTCGCCAGACACGCGTGATGCCCCCTCCGGGCACACGAACGTCGGCTACTTCAGCGCCGTCAGCGTGTTGCCGCGCTCCTCGAGCAGCACCGGACCGGCCGCACCCAGACGCACCGCCCCCGCGTACCCGCGCCGATCGACCCCAACCGTCCGAATCGTCGAGCCGTCGTTCTCGTTCAGCACCGCCAAGCCGCCCTTGATCGGGACCACCAGCTGCGACGCGAACAAAATCCCCGGCCCCGAAGCGCTGCTCAACGTCCAACGAGGCGAAAGGTCGTCGCGCGACAGCGCCAGCATCTTCGACCCGCTGAACCAGTACACGTTCGACGGCGTCTGCGTCGTCGCCTCGACGCCGCCGGCAGGGTCCGCCGCCAGGTCCGATGGTGGGACGTCCAGTGGGTACGCCGCGCGCTGGGAACCGTCGCCGTTGAAGATCACCAACAGCTTCTGGTCCGGGAGGACCACCGCCGTCAGCTCGCCCGACATCGCGATCACCCGGGCTCGCTTGCCCGCCAGTACGCTGCTGAACGACACCGATGGCTCGTCGTCCTTCTCGGGCGCCGCCTTGTAGACCGTCAGGCGGTCCGCCGGGTCGCCCGGGCAGCGCTCGATCACACCCACCTTGCCCGACGCCGCCGCCACGGTGCCGTACGTGCAGCCCGTGCGCGGCTGCTTGCCCGCGTTGACCAGCGCCGGGACCTGGCCGTACTCGGCGCTCTGCACCAGGTCGTCGCGCCAGGTCGTGAGGAGCTTCTTGCCCGTCGCCGTCACGTGGGAGCCGTCGGTCACCAGGCGCGTGCCCAGCTCCGCGTTGCCGTTGCGCTGCGCCGTGATCCGGCCCGTGCCCGGGTCCAGCTGCGTGACTTCGCTGCACCCCGACGTCTTCGAGTAGACGGCGTTCAGCCGCCCCCACGTCTCGTTCATCGTGCACAGCGGCAGGTCACGCGTGTAGTGCCAGCGGATCAGCCCGGTCAGCGGATCACGGCCGGCGACCTCGCCGCCGTCCGCCGTCGCCACCGCGTCGCCCGCCACCACCGGGACCGGCGTCGCGCCGCTCGACGCGCTCCAGATCTCCGCCAGGGAACCCGGCACCGCCCCCGGCGCCGCGGGCAACGGGGCCGGCGGCTCGGCTTCGGTCCGGTCGGTCGCCGCGCTGTCGCTGGTCACGCTCACCACCAGCGCCACCGCCACGACGACCACCGCGATCACCGCGGCGAGCACCCGGTCACGCCCGCGGTTCCACGGCGACCGCCGTGCCTTGACACGCGGAGCGGGCGAAGCGGGCGGAACGTCCTCGAGGACGTCTTCGGAGCCGTAGTCGGGGGCCGGATCTTCCGCGGGCGTGACCACTTCAGGCGCGCTTTCGGGCGCCTTCTCGTCTTCGCTCACTTACCCGACCCCCGGTGCGTAGGCCTCAGTCTGCCGACGCAGGTGTATCAGAAGTCGCCGCGGGACGGCGACGGCGGCGTCGCCGAGCCGGCCGCTCGGCGTTCTCGCCGGCTTCCTTCTCGGCCACGGGACCGGTTGTTTCCGGCGCGGTGCCGCGGGTGCGGCGACGCGTCCGGGTGCGGCCTTCGGCGGGAGCGTCCTCCGAAGAGGACGCAGCGGCGTTGTCCGCCGCCTCGACGGCCTCGGCCGCCCGCGCACCGCCGCGGGTCCGCTTGCGCGGGGCCCGGTTGCGCTTGCGCGGCGCGTCTTCCGAAGCGGGCTCGTCACGACGACGGCCGCGCTTCTTGCCGCCCAGGTCCTCTTCCACCTCGGCGCCCAGGCCCGCGCGGGTGCGCTTGGCCAGCGGCAGCCTGCCGGTGGTGCCCTCCGGGATGCCCAGGTCCTCGAACAGGTGCTTCGACGACGAGTACGTCTCGACCGGCTCCGGCTTGTCCAGGCCCAGGGTGTCCGAGATCAGCTTCCAGCGCGGCTCTTCGTCCCAGTCGACGAGCGTGACCGCGACGCCGGTGCGCCCGGCGCGGCCGGTGCGGCCGATCCGGTGGACGTAGGTCTTCTCGTCGTCCGGGCACTGGTAGTTGATGACGTGGGTGACGTCGTCGATGTCGATGCCGCGGGCGGCGACGTCGGTCGCGACCAGCACGTCGACCTTGCCCGAGCGGAACGCGCGCAGCGCCTGCTCGCGGGCGCCCTGGCCCAGGTCACCGTGCACGGCCGCGGCCGCGAAGCCGCGCTCGACCAGGTCGTCGGCGACCTTCTGCGCGGTGCGCTTGGTGCGGCTGAAGATCATCGTGAGCCCGCGGCCCTCGGCCTGCAGGATCCGGGCGATGACCTCGGGCTTGTCCATCGAGTGCGCCCGGTAGACGAACTGGGTGGTCCGCTCGTGGATCGCGCTCGCGTCGTTCTCCTCGGCGCGGATGTGCGTCGGCTGGTTCAGGAACGTGCGGGCCAGCGTGATGATCGGGCCGGGCATGGTGGCCGAGAACAGCATGGTCTGGCGCTCGTCCGGCACCATCCGCAGGATGCGCTCGATGTCGGGCAGGAAGCCCAGGTCGAGCATCTCGTCGGCCTCGTCGAGGACGAGCCCGCGGACCTTGCCGAGGACCAGGTGCTGCTGCTCGGCCAGGTCGAGCAGGCGGCCCGGGGTGCCGATCACGACGTCGACGCCCTTGCGCAGCGCCTCGATCTGCGGCTCGTACGGGCGGCCGCCGTAGATGGCCAGGGTGCGGATGCCGAGGTGCTTGCCGGCGCCCTTGAGGTCGTTCGCGACCTGGATGCACAGCTCGCGGGTCGGGACCACGACCAGCACCTGCGGGGTGCCGTCGCCCGGGACCTGGACGCGGTGCAGCAGCGGGACGCCGAAGCCCAGCGTCTTGCCCATGCCGGTGCGGGCCTGGCCGATGAGGTCGTCGCCGGCCATCGCGAGCGGCAGCGTGAGCGCCTGGATCGCGAAGGTCCGCTCGATGCCGGCCTCGCCGAGGGCCTTGACGATCTCCGGCTTGACGCCGAAGGACGCGAAGGTCGGGGCCTCGGGCTCGACCTCGACGCCCGCCTGCAGCGGGTGCGAGGTGTCGAGCGCGGCCGGGCCGGTCTCGCTGTGCTCCAGCGCGACGGCGGGGGTCTGTTCGGTTGTGGGAATTTCTGCGGTCAGGGTGATCGCCTCTCTCGTGACCAGCGCGCACAGCCGTGGGTCCGCTCGACACTCGACCGGGAGTAAACCCTGGTCCCTGGCGCTGATCTGGAGCGCGGAACCGGTCCGTCCCGGGAATGCCGGAAGAGGCGTGCACGCACATTGCAGTACGTCGGCAAGCCAACGTGACCTGCCTGTTTCCCGACGTCGGTATGACGTACGGAAGCTCTGTGTCAAACGCAGTGTACCTGGTCAGCAGTTTTTCAACAGTACCCGGCGTGTCGGAACCAGTGGGATCGGTCTCGTCCCGACACGCCCGGGTGCTTCGGCGATACCCTGCCCGGGTGACCGAGCCGAAAGAGATCTCAGAAGGCCTAGTCGACCTTCTGGGTGTGATCGCCTACCTCGAACTTTCCGCGTTCGACCGGATGGCCGAAGACGCGCGAAGCGCCCCGACACTGGCCGGGCGGGCCGCGCTGGCGCAGATGGCGGCCGCGGAGATCGGTCACTACGGCCTGCTCGCCGAACACCTGGCCGCCCACGACGTCAAGATCGAAGACGCGATGACGCCGTTCGTGGCCCAGGTGGACGCCTGGCACGCCTCGACGCCGCCCAAGTCGTGGCTGGAGTCGCTGGTCAAGGCCTACGTCGGCGACGGGCTGGCCGCCGACCTCTACCGCGAGATCGCCAGCTGGCTCGACCCGGAGACCAAGGACCTCGTGCTCACCGTGCTCGCGGACACCGGGCACTCCGCGTTCGCCGAGCGCGAAGTCGCGGCCGGCATCGAAGCCGACCCCAAGACCCGCGACAAGCTCGCGCTGTGGGGGCGCCGCCTGCTGGGCGAGGCGCTCACCCAGGCCCAGTACGTCGTCGCCGAACGCGACGGGCTGGCCGAGCTCATCATCGGCGGTTCGGGCGACCTTTCCGGAATCGCGGCGCTGTTCCGAAGGTTGCAACAAGGGCACACAAAACGCATGCAGGCGCTCGGCCTGGGCTGATCCCGATGGAGTACCCGGAAGTGACGACGCGGTCGAGCGCGGACATGCGCCACCGGAACGAGCCCGTTCGGTTAGCCTTGCCGAGCACATCCCTTACGAATTTCCAGCGGAGGTCCCACGTGGAGGTCAAGATCGGCATCAAGGACACCCCGCGCGAGCTGGTGGTGTCCAGTGGCCAGTCTCCCGATGAGGTGGAGAAGCTGGTCGCCGAGGCCCTGACGGCCGGTGACGGGCTCTTCCGCATCAACGACGAGAAGGGGCGCAAGTACATCGTCCCCTCCGACCGCATCGCGTACGTCGAGATCGCCCCGTCCGACGTCCGCAAGGTCGGCTTCGGCGTCGGCGACTGACTCGTAGCCCGCGAAGGCCACCCCGGGTGCCGCCCGGGGTGGCCTTCGTGCTTGTCGCCCTGGTGGGCGGCCGCTTTCACCGGATCGGTGAGTGTTGCTTGGAGTGTCGCGAATCCGCCGCCTAACTTCGGCGGGCGATCCGGTGTCACCGGACCCGGACGCCACGACCCCTCAGGAGCAACCAGCATGACCACTGTCGAGCCGATGGCGAGCGACGTGGCGGATCTCGTGCGGAACACCCTTTCCGCGCACAAGTCGATGTTCCTCGCGACCTCGGGCAGCGACGGCCCCTGGGTCGGCGGCGTGTACTTCGCCGAGACCGGGCCGTTCACGCTGAACCTCGTCCTCGAAGACCGGGGCCGGACGCTGGCCGCGATCCGGGAGAACCCGGTCGTGTCGGTGGTCGTGTCGACCGGCTCGCCGATGCAGCCGTTCCTGCAGGCCCAGGCCCTCGCGGAGGTCGTCCCGGCCGAGGACGACCCGCTGGTGCGCTCCCTGCTCGTGGCGAAGGTGCCGGAGGCGGCGCCGTTCCTCGAAGCGCCGGTCACCCCGGTCCGGCTGAGCGTCCGCAAGTGGCGGGCCACGGACATCCCGAACGGCTGGCTGCCGGGCCGCGAGCTGCCCGGCCCGCGCCAACCCTGAGCCGGCCGGTGCGGCCACCGCGCGGGGTGGCCGGGCCGGTTCCGAAGTCCGTGAAGGCTCCCTCCGGCGAGGGGGCCTTCACGGCTTTCAGGCGTTGAGCTCTTCGAGCGTCGTCGGCACGTGGAACGGCGGGGTGCTCGTGCCCATGACGCGGTAGCGGCCCCACGGGTCCGGGTCGGACAGCTCGCCGGTCGCCGTGTGCGTGCCGGTTTCGATCGTGACCGGCTTCTTCTTGCCGCCGGCCAGCCGGGTCAGCTCCTCGTTCACCGCGACCCGGCCGTACCAGCGGTAGTAGCCGTCGATCGGCTGGAAGTAGCCGCGCAGCTCCACCGTCGTCGTGACGGACACCCCGTCGACCACCAGGGTGGCCGGCCCGCTGTAGCCGTCTTCGTCGTGCTCGCTCATGAACTCTCCTCCAACGACTCCGAAGCGCGGCCCAGCTGGACCACCTTGTTGGCTTCCAGGGGCAGGTTCGGGTCGATGACCACGCCGTTCTGGCGGGACAGGCCGTCGATCGCCGCCCAGATGATCTGCGTCAGGTACTCCACCACCGCGTCGCGGCCCATGGACCGGCGGTCCAGCCACCACTCACCGGTGTTCTGGACCATGCCGACGATCCCGTGCGCCCACGGCTCGGCCGCGCCGGAGTCCATGTTGAACATCCGCATGTAGTCGCCGAGCAGCGCGGTCAGCGCCGTCGCGATCAGCTCCTTGTCCTCGGCCACGACGTCGGACGACACCGGCTTCTCCGGCCGGCCGTGCGCCAGCAGCCGGTAGAGGTTCGGGTGCTCCTCGATCACCGTGAAGAACGCGTCGAGGGCCATCCGGATCCGCGGGACCGGCGCGAGCTCGGCGTTGATCGCCGGGATCAGCCGCTCGAACAGGATCTCCGTGCCGCGCTGGCCGAGGGCCACGTAGAGGTCGGCCTTGTCGTCGAAGTGCCGGTACAGCACCGGCTTCGTGACGCCCGCCTCCGCGGCGACGTCCTCCATGCCGAGGTCCGGGCCGTGCGTGTCGAGCGCCCGCAGCGCGGCTTCGACGAACTCCTTGCGCCGCGCGATCCGGTGCTTGCGCCAGCGGTCGCGCCGGGCGTCGCCGGTCGCCTCCTCGTCGCGGGACGAAGACCTGGACTGCTTGCCGGAGCGCTTGACACGTTCGATCACGGGGCTCATGCTACGCACAGGTAACTGTTACCTCAAGTTACACATTGCGGAAGGGGTGTCGGCAATGACGCGAACGCTGAAGGAACCGGATCGCGAAAAGACCGCGGACCGCCTGCTGAAGTCGTCGGCGAACAAGTTCTACGACCCCGACGTCGACATCGACTGGACGGCGCCCCTGGTCGAGGGCAAGCGCTTCATCCTCGACGAGCGCTCCTCGCTCTACGGCACCGAACTCTGGGACAAGCTGACCCCCGAACAGCGCATCGAGCTGGGCAAGCACGAGGTCGCGAGCGTCGCGACGACCGGGCTGTGGTTCGAGATCCTGCTCATGCAGATGCTGCTCAAGGAGGTCTACGAGCAGGACCCGACGTCGGCGCACGCGCAGTTCGCCCTCACCGAGATCGCCGACGAGTGCCGGCACTCGACGATGTTCGCGCGGATGGCGTCGCGCATCGGCTGCCCCGCCTACGGCCCGGTGCCGTGGCTGCGGAAGCTCGCGAAGCTGATGCCGACGATCTCCTACGGCCCGGCGCGCTACGGCGCGATCCTGGTCGCCGAGGAGGTCCTCGACCGGCTGCAGCGCGAGCAGATGAACGACGACGGCGTCCAGCCGCTGGTCCGGATGGTCAACCGGATCCACGTCCTGGAAGAGGCCCGGCACGTCACCTTCGCCCGCGAGGAGGTCACGCGCGGCATGGCGAAGCTGTCGAAGGCCGAGATCGCCTACCAGCAGTTCATCATCGCGCTCATCTCGTACTTCGTGACGCGGGCGTTCATCAACCCGAACGTCTACAAGGCGGTCGGCATCCGGCCTCGTGACGGCGTCGAAGCGGCGCTGAACAACCCGCACTGGCAGGGGACGATCGCGTGGGCCGGGGAAAAGATCATGCCGTTCCTGCAGGAGTCCGGCCTGGTCGGGCTGCCGGGGAAGTACTTCTGGCGCAAGTCGTTCCTGCTCCCGGCGGGCCGGTGACCACCGCCGCGCGGCTGCGGGACCCGGCCGCCGAGCACCGGTTCGTCGCGAGCGACGGCGCCGCGCTGCACATCTGCGAGTCGGGGCCCGCCGACTCCGCCGTGACGCTGGTGCTCGTCCACGGGTGGACGCAGGACCACCGGACGTGGGACTTCGTGCTGCCGCACCTCGACCCGGGTGTGCGCGTGCTGCGCTACGACCTGCGTGGGCACGGCGGTTCGGCGCACGCCCGGCCCGGCGGCGCCACGATCGCGCGGCTGGCCGACGACCTCGCCGAGCTGATCGCTTCGCGCGTCCCGCAAGGACCGCTCGTGCTCGCCGGGCACTCGATGGGCGGCATGACGCTGATGGTGCTGGCCGAACGGCATCCCGAGCTGGTCGCTTCGCGCTTGGCGGGCGCGGCGTTCGTCGCGACGTCGTCGGGGGACATGGACAAGCTGACGCTCGGGTTCCCGGGCCTGGTCGGCCGGGGCGTCACGCGCTTCGAGCCGCGGGTGGCCCGGCTGCTCGCCCGGCTGCGGTCGGACACCCTGCGGCTGCGGCCGGGGATGGTCCGCTCGGGCGCCCGGCGGCTCGTCTTCGGCGTCCGGCCGGGACGCGCGCAGGTGGACAGCGTCGTCGAGCAGCTGCTGTGCGCGCACCCGGCGAGCGCGGGGATGTTCCTGGACGCCATCGCGTCGCACCGCGGCGTCGGCGGTCTGGGCGCGCTGTGCGACGTCCCGTCGGTGGTCTTGGCGGGAGAACGCGACCGGCTCTGCCCCCTGGCGCACGCGAAGGTGATCGCGGACGAACTCCCGCACGCCGAGTTCATCCGCTTCCCGGGCGCGGGTCACATGCTCCCGCAGGAACGCCCCTTCGAGGTCGCCCGCCGCATCTCGGCGCTGGTCCGGACAGCCGCCGCGAACTGACAGCCACTGCCAAAAGCGGCACTTTCACGTGAAAGTGCCGCTTTTGGCAGTGAGTGTCAGGAGTCCTTGAGGGGGAAGCCGCCGCCGATGCCGCGCCAGGCCAGGTTGGCCGTCAAAGCCACTGCTTCCTCCTGACTCATCGACTGGTGGTGCTGCAGCCAGAACCGGGCGCTGACCTGGCTCATCCCGACCAGGCCGACCGCCAGCAGCCGCGCCTTGTCCTCGTCGAGGCCCGCGTCCGCCGTGATCGTCTCGGTGATCGCGTCCACGCTCGCCGACGTCGCCCGGTCGACCGCTTCCTGGACCGCCGGCTCGCCGCGCAGGTCGGACTCGAACACCATCCGGAACGCGCCCGCGTCCTCGCTGACGAAGTCGAAGAACGCGCCGACCGTCGCCGGGACGCGCTGGCGGTTCTCCGTCGTCGAGTCCAGTGCCGTCTGCACGCGCTTGACCAGCTCGTCGACGTGGCTCTCCAGCAGCGCGATGTACAGGTCGAGCTTGCCGGGGAAGTGCTGGTAGAGCACCGGCTTGCTGACACCGGCCACTTCGGCGATCTCGTCCATCGCGGCGGCGTGGTAGCCGTTCTCGGCGAAGACCCGCTGCGCCGCGGCGAGGAGCTGGGCCCGGCGCTCGGTCCGGGGCAGGCGCACCCCGCGTTGCTGCAGCCGCGTCATCTCCGTCATGTACTTCCTCCCGTCTTCGCACCTTCGACGGGCGGGGTCGCCACCGCGTGAAGTCGTCCTGAAGATTACTCGCCGGTATGTATGCCTTGCCAAGTGTCGGGCATCCTGGATTCGTGAAGACCCCTGTGACCACCCGGGCGCCGCTGACCCACGTGCCCCTGTCGCCCAGGGAACTGCCGTCCCTCGAGCCGATCCTGCCGCCGTGGCCGGCGACCTACGAAGAGGTCGGCACCGCCCGCCTCCACGTCCGTCGCACGCCGGGCCCGGACGGCGTGCCCGCGGTGTACCTGCACGGCCTCGGCGGCTCGTCGACGAACTGGACCGACCTGGCCGCGCTGCTCGCGCCGGTCGCCGGCGGCACCGCGCCCGACCTGCCCGGCTTCGGCTCCTCCGAGCCTGAAGCGGGCTTCGACTTCAGCCTCCAGGCGCACGCCGAGGTCGTCGCCAGGCACATCGAGGACGTCGGCGCGCCCGTGCACCTGCTCGGCAACTCGATGGGCGGGGCGATCGCGTTGCTGATCGCCGAACGGCGCCCGGAGCTGGTGAAGACGCTGACGCTGATCTCGCCCGCCATGCCGGACCGGCGGCCCGACCCGCGGCGGCTGTCGGACCCGAGGATGGCGCTGGCGTACCTGCCGCTGGTCGGCGCCCGGGTGCGGGCGCAGCTGGCCGCGCTCGGCCCGCGGGAACGCGCCGCGCAGGTGATCGACCTCTGCTTCGCCGACCCGTCGCGGTTCCCCGAGAGCCGGCTGGACGAGCTCGCCGAGGAGCACGGCGCCCGCGCCGGGTTCGCCTGGGCCGCGCCCGCGATGGCCCGCAGCACGTTCGCGATCTTCCGGGCCTGGTCGACGCTGGGGAAGGCGTCGCTCTGGGCGGCCGCGCCGCGGGTTCAGGCGCCGACGCTGGTGGTCTGGGGCCGCGAAGACCGCGTGATCTCGGTGCGGCGGGCGAGCCGGACCGCCCGGGCGCTGCCGAGGGCCCGCCTCCTGGTGCTGCCGCGCACGGGGCACGTGGCGCAGATGGAGCGTCCGGTCGTGGTCGCGAAGGCGGTCCTGGGGATGTGGGAGCACGTCGACGCGGGCACCTGGTAGCCCGATCGGGCGACCACAAATCCCCGGGTGGACCGCCAGTCGCCGATAACGGTTCGGTGGCGCTGTGGCACCCTGGTGCGGTGGACCGGGTGAAGCACGACGCGCGAGGCGAAGATCGCCGGGCTCCCCACCGCGCGTCGGCCCGCCGCGAGTCCGAGTTCGAGGAGCCGTCGCGCACCGGGCAGTACCGCCCGTCGAAGGCGCCGGCCCAGCGCGTCAGCGAGGACCGCTACCGCCCCGGCGGCCGGCGGACCAGCGCCGAGCCGCTGAGTGCGTCGTGGAAGCCGCACCACGAAGCCGCGGAGGCGAAGCAGGAGGCCGCGCCGCCGAAGTCCGCCTTCGCGAAGCTCACCAAGACCTACGGCTGGCGCGTCTACGCGCTGCCGATCCTCGTCGTGCTGACCGTGCTCGTCGTGGTCAACACCGCCAACAGCCCGGCCCAGCCGATCGCCGAGGAGGGCGCCGGCCAGAGCGTCGAGTCCGCGGGCGGGGACGCGGCCGGCGGCGCCATCGACGGCAACGGCGAGCAGGCCATCCCGGAGAACCCGGCCACTCCCGTCGACCTCAAAGTGCCGACCGCGGACCTGCCCAACGGCATCCCGTTCACCCAGGCCGGCACCGGCCAGTGGCACACGGTGCCGGGCAGCGGGCCGAAGGTCGGCACCGGGAAGCTGTACACCTACACCGTCGACGTCGAGGACGGCATCGACGCGGCGAGCTACGCCGGTGACGACGCCTTCGCCGCCGCCGTCGAGGGCACGCTTTCCAACCCGACCCAGGGCTGGACGTGGGACGGCAAGATCGCGCTGCAGCGCGTCGACAAGAACTTCCCGAACCCGACGTTCAAGGTGAGCCTCACCACGCCGGAGACCACGCACCGCGCGGACGCCTGCGGGTTCCAGATCAAGTTCGAGGCGTCCTGCTACCGCAAGAGCCTCGGCCGGGTGCTGATCAACCTGGCTCGCTGGGTGCGCGGGGCGAAGGCGTACGGCGCCGACATGACCGGGTACCGGCAGTACGCCATCAACCACGAGGTCGGGCACGCGCTGGGCAACCAGCACGTCGGCTGCGGCGGCAACGACCAGCCGGCGCCGGTGATGATGCAGCAGTCCTTCGGCGTGGCCGACGACTACGTCTCGATGCTCAACGACATCCCCGGCGGCGACAAGGGCAAGGTGGCCAAGGACGGCCGGGTCTGCAAGACCAACTCCTGGCCGAACCCCACGCCGCAGTAATCGGCTGTCTCAGCATCCGGGAGCGGGAAGGTCTATTTGCCCCCGCGCGTTGTGCATAGTGGGATGGACGCGACCCGCGTGCGAGATGGAGGACCAATGTCAGCACTGCCGCCGCTCGTCGAGCCGGCTGCCGAGCTCACGAAGGAAGAGGTGGCCCGCTACAGCCGCCACCTGATCATCCCGGACGTCGGGGTGACCGGGCAGAAGCGGCTGAAGAACGCGAAGGTCCTGGTGATCGGCGCCGGCGGCCTCGGCAGCCCCGCGCTGCTGTACCTGGCCGCGGCCGGCGTCGGCACGCTCGGCATCGTCGACTTCGACGTCGTCGACGAGTCGAACCTGCAGCGCCAGGTCATCCACGGCCAGTCGGACATCGACAAGCTCAAGGCCGCCTCCGCGCAGGAGTCGATCGCCGAGATCAACCCGCTGGTCAAGGTGCACCTGCACACCGACCGGCTGGACTCGTCGAACGCGCTCGAGATCTTCGAGCAGTACGACCTGATCGTCGACGGCACCGACAACTTCGCCACGCGCTACCTGGTGAACGACGCCGCGGTGCTGCTGGGCAAGCCGTACGTCTGGGGCTCGATCTTCCGGTTCGAGGGCCAGGTCAGCGTGTTCTGGGAGGACGCGCCGAACGGCAAGGGCCTCAACTACCGCGACCTCTACCCGGAGCCGCCGCCCCCGGGCATGGTTCCCTCCTGCGCCGAGGGTGGCGTGCTGGGCGTGCTGTGCGCGTCCATCGGCTCGATCATGGTGACCGAGGCGATCAAGCTCATCACCGGCATCGGCGAGACGCTGCTCGGGCGGCTCATCAGCTACGACGCGCTGGAGATGAAGTACCGCGAGGTCAAGATCCGCAAGGACCCGGAGACCCCGAAGATCACCGAGCTGATCGACTACGAGGCGTTCTGCGGCGTGGTTTCCGACGAGGCCGCGCAGGCCGCGTCGGGCAGCACGATCACGCCGGCGGAGCTCAAGGCCAAGTTCGACAACGGCGACAACTTCGCCCTGATCGACGTCCGCGAGCAGCACGAGTACGAGATCGTCAACATCAAGGGCGCGACGCTGATCCCGAAGGACCGCATCCTCTCGGGCGAGGCGCTGGCGGAGCTGCCGCAGGACAAGCCGATCGTCCTGCACTGCAAGTCCGGCGCCCGGTCCGCGGAGGCGCTCGCCGCCCTGCACGCGGCCGGGTTCAAGGACGCGACGCACCTCGGCGGTGGCGTGCTGGCCTGGGCGAAGCAGATCGACCCGAGCCTGCCGACCTACTGACAGTGGCCTCCCGTGAAGGCCGCCTCCGGCTTCGGAGGCGGCCTTCACGGCATTTCGGGCACCCGGCAAAACCGTGCGTGACCAGCGCGTCTTCTCGATCGTGGACCACCCGGCCGGGTACCGTCACCAGTTGTGCGGACAACCCTCGAACGTCCTCCGGCGCACGTCTGCGCGGCCTTCGGCGGTCTCGGCGACGCCAGTGAGCCGATGCCGGACTCGACGGCGTGGCGCTGCGGCGACCTCGTGTTCAAGCCGGTCACGGACAAGGCGAAGACGCTGTGGACGGCCCGCGCGCTCGACTACGCCGACGAGCCGGGCCTGCGGGTCGCGAAGCCGGTCCGGTCGACGGACGGCCGCTGGATCGTCGGCGGCTGGACGGCGTCGAGGTTCGTGGCGGGCACCCCGGAGCACCGCGGCGAGGAGGCGGTGCTGGCGGCGGTGAAGCTGCACCGCGCCACGATGGGCTTGCCCCGACCGGACTTCATCGCCGGCCGCCGCGACGTCGACGCGATCGCCGACCGGGTGGCGTGGGAAGAGCTGGAGGTCCCGCTGGAGGAGACGAAGGGCGGCCGCTGGTTCGAGGTCCTCGCCGGTGCCCGCCGCCCGATCAAGCTGCCGTCGCAGGTGGCCCACGGCGAGCTGCTGGCGGGCCTGCTCTTCGACGGCGACGCGGCTCCGGGCGTCGTCGACTTCGTCCCGTACTACCGGCCGGGCGAGTACGGCGCGGCGATCGTGGCGGTGGACGCGCTGGCGTGGGGTGGGGCCTCGCGGGAGCTGCTGGAGCGGTGGGCGCACCTGCCGGAGTGGCCGCAGCTGCTGCTGCGCGCGGTGTTGTTCCGGTTGGCGTCGAACGCGCTGAACCCGCGTTCGACGCAGGCGTCGCTCGACGGGCTGCGGGTCGCGTCGCGCGAGGTGAGCGGGGTCTTGTGAGCGGTCTGCCGCTCCGGGATGATGGGGCGATGACCAGCTGCCGAAAGGGCCATGCCGCGTAGGCGCCCCGGAAGTCTCCGCCGCACCCGGCGACTCGATGTCGCGGGGCCGCCGCCGGACAAGATCCCTCACCTCTCTCGCCGTGTCATGCGGCAACTCGCTTTCGCCGAAGCGGATGCCGGGCTGGTGCCCGGCGCCGTCGCCCGTGCGCTCCGGGGCTGGCGACACCGCACCCGGCCGCCCTTTCGTCATTGGCTGCCGGACTGCCCCTGCCCCGGCTGCGACCCGCTCGAGGTCCGGGAGGATCTCGCGCAGCTGCTCAGCGCCCTGCCGCGCCGGGAGCGGGCGCTGATCGGAGCCGAGCTTTCGAAGGCCGACCGGCGGTTCCTCGCGCTGACGCTGCCCGACCCGTTCGCCGCGTCGCCGAGGTGGTTCGAACGACGGCTCGCCGACCAGCACGGCCGCGGGCCGTTGTGACGCGGGTCATGCACCTCACCGCCTGGTCCCCGGGACTCCCGCCGTAATGTCAACTGCCTGAAACATTCGGTCGATTCCGAGTAACACGGCCTCCTTAGCGTCAGGGCATTCCCGAACGCCGAGGAGGTGCCCGTGCCGCAGGTCGACACCCACTGCCCGTACTGCGCGCTGCAGTGCGGGATGCACCTCGACGGCGTCCGCGTCACGCCGCGGGACTTCCCGGTCAACGCCGGCGGCCTGTGCCAGAAGGGCTGGACTTCCGGCGCCCTCCTGACTTCGCCGAGCCGGCTGACCACCCCGATGGTTCGGGTGGCCGGCGCGCTCGAGCCCGTCAGCTGGGACTTCGCCCTCGGCTTCGTCGCCCGCAAGCTGCGGGAAACGCAGGAAAACCACGGCCCCGACGCCGTCGCGGTCTTCGGCGGTGGGGGACTGACCAACGAGAAGGCCTACCTGCTCGGCAAGTTCGCCCGGGTCGCGCTCGGGACGTCGCAGATCGACTACAACGGCCGCTTCTGCATGTCCTCGGCCGCCGCCGCGGGGATCAAGGCCTTCGGCGCCGACCGCGGGATGCCGTTCCCCGTCACGGATCTCCAGCGCGCCGACGTCGTGCTGCTCGCCGGGGCCAACCCGGCCGAGACCATGCCGCCGTTCACGCAGCACCTGCGTGGCGCCGACCTGATCGTCGTCGACCCGCGGCGCACGCCGACCGCCGAGCTGGCGAGCCTGCACCTCGCGCCCGCGCCCGGCACGGACCTCGCGCTGGCGCTGGGCATCCTGCACGCCGTCGTCGAAGGCGGCCACCTGGACCAGTCCTATGTGGACGAACGCACGAACGGCTTCGACGCCGTGTGGCGGATTGCCTCGTCCTGGTGGCCGGAGCGCGCCGAGCGCGTCACCGGTGTCCCGGCCGCGGATATGCGGCTCGCCGCCGCGAAGCTCGCGCAAGCCCGCAACGCCTACGTCCTCACCGCCCGCGGCACCGAGCAGCACGCCACCGGCACCGCGAACGTCGGCGGCTGGATCAACCTCGCCCTCTCCCTCGGCCTGCCGGGTCGCGCGGGCTCCGGCTTCGGCTGCCTCACCGGCCAGGGCAACGGCCAGGGTGGCCGCGAGCACGGCCAGAAGGCCGACCAGCTGCCCGGCTACCGCAAGCTCGACGACCCGGCCGCGCGCGAGTACGTCGCCGGCGTCTGGGGCGTCGACCCGGACAGCCTGCCCGGGCCCGGCCGCTCGGCCACCGAACTCCTCGAAGCGCTCGGCACCGAAGACGGCCCGAAGGCGCTGATGGTGTTCGGCAGCAACGTCGTCGTGTCGGCTCCGCGGTCGGGCCGGATCCAGGCGCGGCTGTCCGAACTGGACTTCCTGGTCGTCGCCGACTTCGTGCTGTCGGAGACCGCGCGACTGGCCGACGTCGTTCTCCCGGTCACGCAGTGGGCGGAGGAGCAGGGCACGCTCACCAACCTCGAAGGCCGGATCCTGCTGCGGCGCAAGGCCCTCGACCCGCCACCGGGCGTCCGGTCCGACCTGGACGTCCTCAACGGACTCGCGAAGCACCTGGGAAAGCCGGGCTTTCCGGCCGACCCGGAGACGGTGTTCGAGGAGCTGCGAATCGCGTCCAAGGGCGGTATCGCCGACTACTCCGGCGTCAGCTACGAGCGGCTGCGCAACGGCGAGGCGCTGCACTGGCCGGTCCCGGCGGAAGACCACCCCGGCACGCCCCGGATGTTCCTCGACACCTTCGCGCATCCGGACGGCCGCGCCCGGTTCACGCCGGTCGAGCACAGCGGCCCGGCCGAGCTGCCCGACGAAGAGTTCCCGCTGCAGGCCACCACCGGCCGCGTGCTGCAGCACTACCAGTCCGGCGCGCAGACCCGGCTGATCGACGAGCTCAACGACGTCGTCCCGGAGGTGTTCGTCGAGGTCCACCCGGACACGGCCAAACGGGCCGGGCTCGAAGAAGGCGATCCGGCCCGGATCCGCTCGCGTCGCGGGGAGACGATCGCCAAGGTGCGGTTCGTCCAGAGTCTCAAGCCCGACCTCGTGTTCCTGCCGTTCCACTTCCCCGGTGAGCAGCGCGCGAACCTGTTCACCAACCCGGCGCTCGACCCGGTCAGCCGGATGCCGGAGTTCAAGGTGTGTGCCGTGTCCTTGTCTACAGTGGATGGTGCCGCATGACCCCGCGTGAAGTCGTCATCGTCGGGTACGGCATGGCCGGCGCCCGGCTGGCCGACGAGATCCGCCGCCGCGACCCGATCGCCGAGCGCGTCCGGCTCACCGTGCTGGGCGCCGAGCCGCACGCCGCCTACAACCGGGTGCTGCTGTCCGCGGTCGTCGCGGGCGGGATGAGCGCCGAGAGCGTCCGGCTGCACGACGACGAGTGGGCCACCCGGCACAACATCGACCTGCGGCTCGGGGTCGACGTCGCCCGGATCGACCGCGGCAAGCGCTGCGTCGAGCTCGCCGATGGGTCCACTGTGGACTACGACGCGCTCGTCCTGGCGACCGGCGCCAACCCGTGGATCCCGCCGGTCGAAGGCCTCGAAGCCGGGCCGGGCGTGGTCGCCTTCCGCAGTCTCGACGACTGCGCCAAGATCCTGGACGCCGCCCGCTACGGCGCGCCGGTCGCCGTCCTCGGCGGCGGGCTGCTCGGGCTCGAAGCCGCCCGCGGGCTGGCCGGGCGCGGCAACCAGGTGACCGTCGTGCACCCGCTCGGGCACGTCATGGAACGTCAGCTCGACCCGGCCGCGGGGCACGTGCTGGCCCGCCGGCTCACCGAGCTGGGCGTGACGTTCAAGTTCGGCGCGACCGCCGCCCGCTACCTGCCCGGCGACGGCCTCAAGCTCGACGACGGCACGCTCGTCCCGGCCGACCTGGTCGTCGTCGCCGCCGGTGTGCGTGCCGAGACCCGCCTGGCCGCGGAGGCCGGCCTCGACGTCGACCTGGGCATCCTCGTGGACGACGTCCTGCGCACCAGCGACGGCCGCATCCACGCCCTCGGCGACTGCGCCCGCCACCCCGGCGCGCCGGCCGGGCTGATCCAGCCCGCGTGGGAGCAGGCCGAAGTCCTCGCCGACGTCCTGACCGGGACGAACGCGGCCGCCCGCTACCGCGGCACGACCGCCGTCACCCGGCTCAAGGCCCGCGGCATCGACCTCGCCGCGCTGGGCGAGACGCAGCTCGACGCCGGCACCCCGGACGCCGAGGTGCTGACCTTCAACGACCCGACCGGCGGGCGCTACGGCAAGCTCGTCGTCCGCGAAAACCGGGTGACCGGGGCGATCCTGCTCGGGCTGCCCGACGCGGCCGCGACGATCACCCAGTTCCACGACCGCGGCACACCGCTGCCCGAGGATCGCCTCGGCGTGCTGCTCGGCCGCTCGCTGCCCACCGGCAGCGGCCCGGCGGCCAGCCCGGCCGACCTGCCCGCGACGACGGTGATCTGCCGTTGCAACAACGTCACCAAGGGCCGGCTGATCGAGGCCTGGAAGGCCGGGGCCACCGACACTCCCGCACTGGCGCGGGCCACGCGGGCCACGACGGGATGCGGCGGGTGCACCGACACCGTCGGCGGCATCGCCACCTGGCTCGCGGCGCAATGACTTCGTCCGACAAGGAGACTGCCATGGCCCACCGAGGCAAGCGCTGGATCGAGCACTGGGATCCCGAGAACGAAGAGTTCTGGGACTCGACCGGCAAGAAGGTCGCCCGCCGCAACCTCTGGTTCTCCGTGCTGGCCGAGCACATCGGCTTCTCGGTCTGGACACTGTGGTCGGTCATCGTCCTGTTCATGGGCAAGGACTACGGGTTCGACGCGGCCGACAAGTTCCTGCTCGTCTCGACGCCGACGCTGATCGGCGGCCTGATGCGGCTGCCCTACACCTTCGCCGTGGCGAAGTTCGGCGGTCGCAACTGGACGGTCGTGTCCGCCGCCCTGCTGCTGATCCCGACGTTCCTGGCCGCGCTGGTGCTGCACCCCGGGACGTCGCTCGGTACGTTCCTGGTGGTGGCGGCGCTCGGCGGGGTCGGCGGCGGAAACTTCGCGTCGTCGATGACGAACATCAACGCCTTCTACCCCGAAAAGCACAAGGGCTGGGCCCTCGGCCTCAACGCCGGCGGTGGAAACCTCGGCGTGGCCGCGATCCAGCTGGTCGGGTTGCTCGTGATCGGGGTCGCGGGGGCGACGGCCCCGCGGATCGTGCTCTACGTCTACCTCCCGCTGATCGTCGTCGCCGCGCTGTGCGCGTACCTCTTCATGGACAACCTCGCCACGATGAAGGGCGACACCAAGGCCATGCGCGAGGTCGTCAAGGACCCGCACACCTGGGTGATGTCGTTCCTCTACGTCGGCACGTTCGGCTCGTTCATCGGCTACAGCTTCGCCTTCGGCCTGGTGCTGCAGAACCAGTTCGGCCGCAGCCCGCTGCAGGCGGCCGCGGTGACGTTCCTCGGCCCGCTGCTCGGCTCGCTTTCGCGCCCGGCGGGCGGCTGGCTCGCCGACCGGATCGGCGGCGGCAAGATCACCTTCGCCACCTTCCTGGGGATGGCGCTGGCCACGGTCGTGCTGATCCTGGCGTCGACGTCGAAGTCACTGGCGTTGTTCACGGTCGCGTTCATCGTGCTGTTCGTGCTCGCCGGCGTCGGCAACGGTTCGACGTACAAGATGATCCCGGCCATCTTCCGCGCGAAGGCCCGCACGGCGATCGCGAACGGCGCCGAGGAGGCGGCCGAGCTGCTCAAGGCGCGGCGGCTGTCGGGCGCGCTGATCGGTCTGGCGGGGGCGATCGGCGCCGAGGGCGGCCTGTTCATCAACCTCGCGTTCCGGCAGTCCTTCGCCGACGCGCACAGCGGGGTGCCCGCGTTCATCGGGTTCCTCGTCTTCTACGGGCTGTGCTTCGCCGTCACCTGGGCGGTCTACCTGCGCAAGCCCGCCGAACAGCCCACGAGTGAGCGCGGTCTGGCGCTCGCGGGAGCGGAGGTCTGAGATGCCCACCCTCGTCGTCGCCGGACACGGCATGGTCGCCCACCGGCTCGTGGAGGCGGTGCGCGCGGAAGACCCCTCGGGGAACTGGCACATCGTCGTCCTGTCCGAGGAGCCGCGCCCGGCGTACGACCGGGTGGCGCTCACGTCCTACGTGGACACCTGGGACCCGGCTTCGCTGGCGCTGCCCGGTTCGGACTACGCGGGTGACTCCTTTGTGGACCTCCGGCTCGGTGAGCTGGCGGTTTCGGTGGACCGGAACGCGAAGACGGTCACCACGGCCTCCGGCGAAGTCGTTTCTTACGATGCTCTCGTGCTGGCCACCGGCTCGCGGCCGTTCGTGCCGCCGGTGCCGGGCCACGACCTGCCGGGCTGCTTCGTCTACCGGACCATCGAGGACCTCGACGCGATCCGCGCGGCCGCGGTCGACAAACCGGGCCGCGGCCGGCGGTCGGCCGTCGTCATCGGCGGTGGCCTGCTCGGTCTGGAGGCCGCGAAGGCGTTGCGGGACATGGGACTCTCGCCGCACGTCGTGGAGATGGCGCCGCGGCTGATGCCGCTGCAGGTCGACGAGGGTGGCGGCGCGCTGCTGCGTCGGCTCATCACGAACCTGGACGTCACCGTCCACACGGGAACCTCCACCGACGCCATCGAAGCCGACGGCTCGCGGCTGCTGGCCCGGCTCGGCAACGGCACCGAGCTGGACGTCGACCTCGTCGTGTTCTCCGCCGGTGTCCGGCCGCGTGACGACCTCGCCCGCCAGTCGGGCCTCGAGGTGGGCCCACGCGGTGGCGTGCTGACCGATGCGTCCTGCCGCACCGGCGACCCCGCGGTGTACGCGATCGGCGAGTGCGCGTCGGTCGACGGCCGGGTGTACGGCATCGTGGCGCCCGGCTACGCGATGGCCGAGATCGTCGCCGCGCAGCTGACCGGCGGTTCGGGGACGTTCCCGGAGCCGGACACCTCCACGAAGCTGAAGCTGATGGGCGTCGACGTCGCGTCGTTCGGCGACGCGCACGCGGCCACCGAGGGCGCGCTGGAAGTCGCGGTCAACGACGCGGTCGCCGGGACGTACAAGAAGCTCGTGGTCACCGACGACGGCAAGACGCTGCTCGGCGGCGTGCTCGTCGGCGACGCGACCGAGTACAACACGCTGCGTGCGCTGGTCGGTCGTCCGCTGCCGGCTGAGCCGGGCGCCATCCTCGCCCCGGCGGGCGGCGGCGCGGCGGTCGGCGTCGACGCGCTGCCGGACGCGGCGCAGATCTGTTCGTGCAACGCGGTGTCGAAGGGCGCGATCACCCGCGCGATCCACGAAGACGGCTGCGACTCGGTGCCCAAGCTCAAGGCGTGCACGCGGGCCGGGACCGCGTGCGGCTCGTGCGTCCCGTTGCTCGGCAAGCTGCTGACGGCGTGCGGCGTCGAGCAGTCGAAGGCCGTGTGCGAGCACTTCCCGCAGTCGCGCGCCGAGCTGTTCGAGATCGTCCAGGCCACCCGGATCACGACGTTCAGCGAGCTGATCGGTCGCTACGGCTCGGGCAGCGGCTGCGCGATCTGCAAGCCGGCGGTGGCGTCGATCCTGGCCACCCTGGGCAACGGGCACGTGCTCGGCGGCGAGCAGCTGACGTTGCAGGACACCAACGACCGGTACCTGGCGAACCTGCAGCGCAACGGCACGTACTCGGTCGTCCCGCGGATCCCCGGCGGCGAGATCACGCCGGAGAAGCTGATCGTCATCGGCCAGGTCGCCCAGGACTTCGGGCTCTACACCAAGATCACCGGCGGCCAGCGGATCGACCTGTTCGGGGCCACTGTGGACCAGCTGCCGCTGATCTGGCGCCGGCTGGTGGACGCCGGGTTCGAGTCGGGGCACGCGTACGGCAAGGCGCTGCGCACGGTCAAGTCGTGCGTCGGGTCGACGTGGTGCCGCTACGGCGTGCAGGACAGCGTCGGGCTGGCGATCGAGCTGGAGCTGCGCTACCGCGGCCTGCGGTCGCCGCACAAGCTCAAGTCGGCGGTGTCGGGCTGCGCGCGGGAGTGCGCGGAGGCGCGGAGCAAGGACTTCGGGATCATCGCCACGGAGAACGGCTGGAACCTCTACGTCGGCGGCAACGGCGGCACGACCCCGCGCCACGCCGACCTGCTGGTGTCCGATGTGGACACCGAGACGCTGATCCGGACGATCGACCGGTTCCTCATGTTCTACGTGCGCACGGCCGACCGGCTGCAGCGGACCGCGCCGTGGATCGAGGAGCTGGACGGCGGGCTCGACCACCTGCGCGCGGTGATCGTCGACGACTCGCTCGGCATCTGCGAGGACCTCGACGCGGCGATGGCCAAGCACGTCGACAACTACGCCGACGAGTGGAAGGGCGTCCTGGAGGACCCGGAGAAGCTGGCCCGGTTCAGCTCCTTCGTCAACGCGCCGGGCACGCCCGACCCGGCGATCTCGTTCCGCGCGGAGCGGGAGCAGAACGTGCCCGTGCTGCTGGGAGTCCCGAGTTTTTCGAACAGCGAGGTGCGACGATGACGACGTCGGTCCGGACCTGGACGGCGGTGTGCGCCGTCGAGGCGGTGCCGGAGTACGCGGGGGTCGCCGCGTTGCTCGGCGACGTGCAGGTGGCGATCTTCCGGCTGCCGGGCGAACGCTTCCACGCACTGTCCAACTGGGACCCCTGCAGTGGCGCGGCGGTGCTCTCGCGCGGCATCGTCGGTGACGCGGGCGGTGTCGCGGTGGTCGCCTCGCCCGTCTACAAGGACCGGTTCTCGCTCGAGGACGGCCGGTGCCTGGACGCGGAGGGCGTGTCGGTCCCGGTGTACGAGGTGCGCGTGCGAGGGGGCGTGGTCGAAGTGGAGAGCCCGTGATCGGTCCGCTGGCCGGGTTCGTGGTCGGCATCACCGCGGCGCGCCGGGCGGACGAGCTCGGCGCGCTGCTGGTGCGCAAGGGGGCGAGCGTGCGGTACGGGCCGGCGATCCGGATCGTGCCGTTGACCGACGACACGGAGCTGCACGCGGCGACTTCCCGGCTGCTGGAGTCCCGAGTGGACGCGGTGGTGGCGACGACGGGCATCGGCTTCCGCGGCTGGCTGGAGGCGGCGGAGGGCTGGGGGCTGGGCGACGCGCTGCTTTCGCGCCTCTCGTCGTCGTCGCTGCTGGCACGCGGCCCGAAGGTGACGGGCGCACTGCACGCGGCGGGGCTGTCCCCGGCTTACTCGCCGGCGTCGGAAAGCAACGCGGAGTTGTTGCAGCACCTGCTTTCCTCGGGCGTCGCGGGGCAGCGGATCGCGGTGCAGCTGCACGGGGAGCCGTTGCCGTACTTCGTGGACGCGTTGCGCGCGGCGGGGGCGGAGGTCATCGAGGTCTCGGTGTACCGCTGGGTCGGCCCGGCGGACCCGGCCCCGGTCGACCGCCTGCTGGACGGCGTGCTGGAGGGAGCGATCCACGCACTGCCGTTCACGAGCGCCCCGGCGGCGGCGTCACTGCTGGCGCTGGCTCGCCGTACCGGCCGGCTGCCGGGCCTGGTCTCGGCGTTGTCGGGCCCGGTCGTCGCGGCCTGCGTCGGCCCGATCACGGCGGGGCCGCTGGCCGCGGTGGGCATCCCGACGGTCCAGCCGCACCGAGCGCGGATCGGCGCGCTGGCCCGCACGGTGGCGGAGACCCTGGTGGCCCGGTCCCCGCGGTTTTCGGCGGGCGGCCGCGCGATCGAGCTGCGCGGATCATCCGCGGTGGTGGACGGCGAGTGGCGCGAGGTGGCCCCGGCGCCGATGGCTCTGCTGCGGGCGTTGGCGGCGTCCCCGGGCCGGGTGGTGTCCCGCCGCGAGCTGACCACGGCGTTACCGGGCGGCGGCGAGGAACACGCGGTGGAGACGGCGATCGGCCGGCTGCGGACGTCACTGGGTGGCGGGCGGGTCGTGCAGACGGTGGTGAAGCGGGGGTACCGGCTCGCCGTGGACGCCTGAGCGATCTCCGCGGACATCACCGCCGCCCTAGCCGACCCAGGTGACCGCGTGCTTCTCGAACCCCCGCGCGGCCGCCACCCGCGCCGCCTCCGTCTCGGCCTCCTCGCGCGCCGCCGGGCGGAGCGGGTCGAACGCCGTCACCGTGAACGTCAGCTTCGCGCCGCTGCCCTTCGTCCGCCATGTTCCCGCGATGTCGCCGTCGGCCAGGAGCACGCCCGGGTTGCCCAGCATCTTCCAGACCTCCTTGCGCCGCGCCGGGTCCGGGACCAGCAGGGCCTTGTCGCGGGCCTGGATGAACGGGTCCAGCGGCGGCAGCAGCCGCACGACGTCGGGCTCCGGCGGGTTCTCCAGCGCCTTCACGCGGTCGGCGGGCAGGTACCGCTTCTTCCCCTCGACCTCGACCTCCGCCAGGTCCGACGGCCACGTCCTGTCGACGACCGCCCGGGCGGTCCCGGCGAACTCCGCCGCCTCGCCCGGCGACGCCGGGCCGTTGAGCCGCAGGTACGACTCGATCACCGCGGTCGCCGCGGCGACGTCCGGCTTCGTGCGCATCCGGCCGCGGCCTTCGAGGGGCGCCAGCGTCGCCGGGGACGCGCCGGCCACCAGGCGCACGCCCGCGTGCGGCGCCGCGATGCGCATCAGCTGCTCCTGGATGTGCGTCGCGTTGCAGCCTCGGCACCAGCGGGAGAACTCCGGCGGCAGCTTCTTCGTCACGGCCGTCGAAACCGCGCCCTTGGTCATCTCCTTCGTGACGACGGCGCGGAGGGCGGCGGCCGCCGTGAACACCACCTCGGCCGCCGCGGGCCCGGTCGCCGCCAGGTCCTTGCGCTGCCACAGCATCCGGGCCAGCGCGTCCGCGTCGTCCAACGGCACCAGCGCGCGCGTCACCTCGGCGAGGTCGAGGTGGTAGTGCGGCGCGCCGCGCAACGTCCACGCGAGCACCAGCCGCTGGTCGTCGGCCAGGGAAACCGGGCCGTCGAGCCGGGCCACGGCGGCCAGCAGCGCGGTGTCGCGCATGCTGTCCTGCAGCCCGGCCCGCACGACGGCGAGGTCGGTGACGTCCTTCGCCGTGCGGTGCAGCCCGTGCTCGGCGATGCGGTAGGCGAGTACCTGACGACGGTCCACGTGCGACTCCTAGAGCGTGTACTCGAAGGTGTACCCCATCTTCTCCTCGCCCATCGCGCCACCGACGGTGCCGCTGCCGGTGAGTCCCGCCAGCGCGCCGGTGCCCGAGCCGGGGACGACGGCGAACGTCGACGCGATGCCCTTGGCGTCGAACGTGAACTCGTGCTTCACGACGAACGTCCCCTCGCGACCGTCGACCTTGCCTTCGAAGCGCTCGAAGCTCGGCGACGTCGTCGTGCCGCTTTCGTAGCCTTCGCCCGCGTAGTAGAGCAAGAGGTCGCAGACCGATTCACCCTCGATGACACCCTCGTACGCCATCGCCGCGTGCGCGTAGGCGACCCGTGGGCCCCCTTCGGTCCCGCTGACGACGTTTTCTTCCCAGTTCTTCATGGTGAATGCGTTCATGGGGACCACTCTGCCGGGCATACCTGTCAGCTTGTGTCAGGTATTTCTGCCAGAATCGGGGCATGCGCGCCAGCCGGCTCCTGTCCGTCCTCCTGCTGCTGCAGAACCGCGGCCGGATGACGGCCGAGGAGCTCGCCGAAGAGCTGGAGGTCTCGGTCCGGACGGTCTACCGGGACATCGACGCGCTGTCGGCGTCCGGCGTCCCGGTGTACGCCGACCGCGGCCGGACCGGCGGGTACCGCCTGGTCGACGGCTACCGCACCCGGCTCACGGGGATGACCGAGGAAGAGGCGCAGTCGCTGTCGCTGGCCGGGCTGCCGGTGGCGGCGGCAGAGCTGGGGCTCGGCACCGTCCTCGCCGCGGCCCAGCTCAAGCTGTACGCGGCGCTGCCGCAGGAGCTGCGAGACCGGGCCGGGCGCGTCGCCGAGCGGTTCTACCTGGACGTCCCCGGCTGGCACCGGGGCATCGAAAGCCTGCCGGCGCTGTCGGCGATCGCCGACGCCGTGTGGTCGTCGCACCGGATCCGGATCCGCTACGAGCGCTGGGGGCAGCGCGTCGTCGAGCGGGACGTCGAGCCACTGGGCCTCATCCTCAAGGCGGGCAACTGGTACCTCGCCGCGCGCTGCGAGGGCACCGACCGGACCTACCGGATCTCCCGCGTGCTCGAGCTGACGGACCTCGGCGAGGAGTTCGAGCGGCCCGCCGGTTTCGACCTCGCGGCGTACTGGCAGGAGTGGTCCGAGCAGTTCGAACGCCGGATGTTCCCGCGCGTGGCCGTGGTGCGGCTGTCGCCGCGGGCGCAGGCTCTCGTACCGTTCTACGCGGGCTCGGTGGGCGCCCGCGCGCTGCGGGACTGCCGGAACGAGCCGGACGCGGACGGCTGGCTCACCGTGGAGCTGCCGGTGGAACCGGGCGAGCCCGCCATCGGCGAGCTGCTGCGGTTCGGGCCGCACCTGGAGGTCCTGGCACCGGCGGACCTGCGTGCGGAGCTGGCGGAAGCGATCGAGGAGATGGGCGCGTTCTATGGGTGAGCTGAGCGGGGTCGCGATCGGTGTCACGGCCGAGCGCCGGGCCGAGGAGTTCATCGGCGCGCTCGAGCGCCACGGCGCCGAGGTCCGGCACGCGCCGACGATCACGATCATGCCCCTGAACAGCGACCCCTTGCTTCGCGGCGCCACCTCGGCGCTGGTCGCGGCACCGGTCGACTTCACGGTGGTCACGACGGGCGCGGGCTTCCGCGGCTGGCTCGACGCGGCTTCGGGCTGGGATCTGCGCACCGCGTTGGTCGCGCGGTTGGGGGAGTCCCGGATCTACGCCCGCGGGCCCAAAGCGGTGGGCGCGGTCCGGGGCGCGGGCCTGCGCGAGACCTTCTCGGCCGAGTCGGAATCGAACGCCGAGCTGTTCGACGCGGTGGGTTCGGCGGGCGTCGACGGTGCTCGCGTGGCCGTCCAGCTGCACGGGACGCCGTTGCCGGAGTTCACCGCGCCGCTGGTTTCGGCGGGGGCTTCGCTGGTGGAGGTGCAGCCGTACCGGTGGACTTCACCGCGGGACGTGACACCGGTGCACGAACTGATCGACGCGGCGGTGGCCGGCTCGCTCGGGGCGATCGCGTTCACGAGCGCCCCGGCGGCGGCGAACTTCCTGACGCTGGCCCGCACTTCCGGCCGCTACCAGCAACTGCTCGCGGCGTTGCGCGGGCCGCTGGTGGTCGCGTGCGTCGGTCCGGTGACCGCGGCGCCGCTCGAGGCGGTGGGTGTGGAGACTGTGCAGCCGGAGCGGCAGCGCCTTGGTGCGCTGGTGAAGCTCCTGGTCACGACGCTCAGTGGCACCGGTGGGACGTCGGAGAGCCGGTCGTAGCGCCGAGGTCGTCGTCGCGGCCGGCGGCCAGGCGCGGCCACTGCGCGATCGGCCGGCCACCCGGCCACTCGGCGAGCGGCGGCCAGTCGGGCGCGCCCGCGTCGGTCCGGACGTTGGTGCGGTCCTGTGGCACGCCGTCCGGGGAGTCCTCCCAGGACTCCTGGCGCCCGAACGCCGTCAAGTCCATCAGCGCGTAGCTGTAGTCCATCGCTTCCACGCCACGGCGTTTCGTCCAGTACGTCTCGAACACGCGGTCGCCGTCGCGCAGGTAGCAGATCAGATGGAACAAGCCCTTTTCGCGCCCGCCGAGCAGCGCGTCCAGTGACGGCTGCGCCGAGTACCACGGCATGTCCCAGCCCATGAAGGTCCGATACCGCAGGCTTTCCGCGTACGACGTCGCGGCGTCGGCCGGCTCGGTCGCGACGTTGCGGCCCTGCGAGAACACCGCGTACGTGATGTCGCGCGAGTGCAGGTTCGCCAGCTCGGCGACCTGGTTCGTGTAGAACGTGCAGCCCTCGCACTGCTCCGCCGCGGGGCGGCCCGGGTTCCACATGAAGTAGTACGCGATCAGCTGGCGGCGGCCTTCGAACGCGTCGAGCAGGGTGACCGGGCCGTCCGGGCCGAGCAGCTCGAGAGTCGCGTCCACCTCGACCATCGGGAGCCGGCGGCGGGCCGCCGCGATCGCGTCGCCTTCGCGCGTGTGGGCCTTTTGCCTGGCGCGCAACCGGTCCAGGGCCTCTTCGAACGTCGAGCGGTCAGTTTGTGTGGGCATCATGGTTGCTCCTCGGGAAGTGCTTCGGCGAGACGCTTGATCTTCGCCAGGCGGCGGTCCCAGTCGGCGGCGAGCGCGGCCATCCAGCGGGCCGTCGTGTCCAGTGCTTCGGCGCGCACCGCGTAGCGGACTTCGCGGCCGACCTTGACGCTCTCCACCAGGCCGGCCGCGTCCAGCACCGCCAGGTGCTTGACGATCGCCTGGCGCGACACCGGCAGCCCGCCCGCCAGGGTCGTCGCGGTGGCCTGGCCGTGTTCGGCCAGCAGGTCCAGCAGGTGACGGCGGGTCGGGTCGGCCAGGGCGGCGAGGACGCCGTCGACCACGCTCATCCGGCTCGGGCGGCCAGTGCGGGGAGGCACTGTGCCCAGCCGTCGGTGTGGTCCTTGACCACGTTCCGGCGGTTCTCGTCGGACGTCGGCAGGGCGGCGAACCCGCTTTCCACCACGCGCAGCCGCGTGCCGTCGCCCTCGGGGGTCAGCGTGAACTCCACCAGCGTCGAGTTGTCTTCGCGCAGCTCCTCGCCCGGGAACGCGCTCACCCAGCGGTAGGCGAGGTAGCGCGGCGGGTCGACCTTCTCGACGCGCAGCGGGAAGTCGCCGTGCTGCGAATGCTTGACCACCAGGCGTTGGCCTTCCTCGGCCATTGTGCCTTCGATGGTTTCGTCGTCGGTCGCCCAGAACCCCGGCTCGGCCACCAGCGGCCAGACGCGGTCCGGCGCGGCGGCGATCAGGATGTCGCGCTCGATGCGGTCGCTCGGCATGGGTGCGCTCCTTTCATGTGCAACACCAGGGTTGCACATGAAGGACTGCTGTGCAACCTCGCGGTTGCACTGAGAGGTCAGTCGACCGCGCGGAGGGCCTCCCGTCCCACCGCCTCTTCGCTCATGCCGTTGCGCCAGTAACCGGTGAAACAGATCCGCCGCTTGTCGACTTCGCGCTCCCGCACGAGGTGCCGCCGCACCAGCTTCACGACGCCCGCTTCGCCCGACACCCACGCGTACGGCGCTCCGCCGGGGAAGGACGCCGCTCGCACCGCGTCGAGGAGCGCCGCGCCCATCGGCCGCGAGCCGCGCAGCAGCCAGTGGACTTCGACCGCTCCGCGCGTCTCGAACGTCTGGCGCGCTTCGCGCTCCGAGACCTCGATGTACGCCGACGCGCGCGTGCCGGCCGGGAGCCGCTCGAGGATCGCGCCGATCGCGGGCAACGCCGTTTCGTCGCCGACCAGTAGCTGCCAGTCGGTGCCGTCGGGCACGTCGTAGAGACCGTGCGGGCCGAGAAATGCCACCCGGTCGCCCGGCGCGACGCGCGCCGCCCAGGCCGACGCCGGGCCGGAGTCGCCGTGCAGCACGAAGTCGACGTCGATCTCCGCCGCCGCGGGCCGGTGCGCCCGGACCGTGTACGTGCGCATCGGCGGGCGGACGCCGTCGGGCATCGCCAGGTACGTGCGGTACCACGACATGACGTCGGAGCCGGTCTCCGGCAGCTCGGGCGTTTCCTGGCCCGGCAGCGGGAAGAAGACCTTGACGTACTGGTCCGGCGCACCGGGCGGCACCTCGCCGAAGCTGGCTGCCGCGAAGGTCACGCGCACCATGTGCGGCGTGATCGGCCGGACCACGGTCACCCGGGCCTGGTGGTACGTCAGGGCCGCCGGCCGCTCCACCTGCGTCGTCATTAGGCGAGGCTAACCTAAAAGTCAGCGGTCAGAACAGTCCCTCCTCACCGGGATCTTCGTCACCGTCGGGCTTCCAGCGGTATTTGCGTAGGTCGACGCGCTGGCCGTCGGCCAGCACGCCTTCGGCGCGCAGCCGCTCCAGCTGGTCGTGGACCAGGTGCGGCGCCGGGGTGCCGTTCGCGCGCAGGATCCGGTGCCACGGCAGGTCGTGCCCGTCCTCGGCGAGGATGGCGCCGACCATCCGCGGCGAAGGCGCGCCGGCGAGCGCCGCGATGTCGCCGTACGTGGCCACCGTGCCGGCCGGCACCGACTCGATGATCTCCCGCACGCGCTCGTGCAGAACGTCGTCCATACCCACACTCTGCCGCACACCACCGACACTTTTCGTGTCCGCCCGGCGCACGCTCCGGCACCTTCACCGAACACCCGCCCGCTAAGCCGTGCCGGTGCGCCACCCGGGGGAGCGGGCGTGGTTCCATCGCGGGGTGAACGGGAGGCGAACGAGGCAGGCGGACGCGCGGCTGGTGCGCACGCCGATCGCCGACGCACCCACGTTCACCTGGGACGATGGCGCCCGCCGAGTGCTCTCCGCACCCGGGGGGTTCCGCCGCGTGCTCGGCGGCCCCGGCACCGGCAAGACGGCGCTGCTGGCCTCGGCCGCCACCCGCCGCATCGCCGAGGGCGCCGACCCGGAGAGCGTGCTGGTGCTCACCACATCCCGCAAGGCCGCCGAGACCCTGCGCGCCGACATCACCCGCCGCCTCACCGCCGACCCCGACCAGGCGCGGCCGTTGCCCCGGACCGTCCGCGAGCCGCTGGTGCGCACCGTCCACTCCTACGCCTACTCGCTGCTGCGGCTGGAGGCGATGGCGGAGGAGCTGCCGCCGCCGCGCCTGCTCGCCGGCGCCGAGCAGGACGTCGTCGTCCGCGAGCTGCTGGCCGGCGACCTCGACGAGGAGGCCGGGTACTGGCCCGAGCAGCTGCGGCCGGCGCTGATGGTCCCCGGTTTCGCCGAAGAACTGCGTGACCTGCTGATGCGTGCGGCCGAGCGCGGGCTCGGGCCGGAGGACCTCGCCGAGCTGGGCCGCCGCCGCGGCCGCGACGAGTGGATTGCCGCCGGGCAGTTCTGGGCGCAGTACGAGGAAGTCACGCAGCTGCAGGGCGCGGGCGGCAACGCGCTGGGGGTCGCGAGCGCGCCGGCGCTGGACGCGGCCGAGCTGGTCACCTCCGCGCTGCTTGCCCTGGAGGACGACGACGAGCTGCGTGAACGCGAGCGCACCCGCGTGCGGCACCTGTTCGTCGACGACGCCCACCACCTCGACCCGCTGCAGACCGGCCTGGTCCGGATGATCGGGCACACCGCTGCGGAGTTCGTCGTGGCCGGCGACCCCGACCAGAACGTGTTCTCCTTCCGCGGCGCCGACGCGAGCCTGTTCGCCGACGCCGACCCGGACGGCAGCCGGACCGTCACGCTCACCACGGCGCATCGGCTGGCCCCGGCCGTCCGCTTGGCGGTGGCGAAGATCGGCGCGACGCTGCCGGGCGCGTCGTCGCACCGCAAGATCGTCCCGCCGGCCGGGGCGACGGGCGGCAACGTCCGCGTGCGCGTGATGCCGACCCCGGCCGCCGAAGCGAGCTGGATCGCCGATCAGCTGCGCCGCGCGCACCTCGTCGACGGCGTGCCGTGGTCGGAGATCGCGGTGCTCGTCCGGTCGCCGGCGCGGACTTTCCTGGTGCTGCAACGCGCTTTGCGTGCGGCCGGCGTCCCGATCGGGTCGGCGACCGAGGAGCTGCCGCTGGCGCGCCAGCCCGCGGTGCGGCCGCTGCTGGCCGTGCTGAAGCTCGCGCCCGCGCCGGACCTGCTCGACGTCGACCTCGCCGAAATGCTGCTGTCGTCCGCGCTCGGCGGCGCGGACCCGCTGGCGCTGCGGCGGTTGCGGCGCGGGCTGCGCCGGCTCGAGCTGGCCGGCGGCGGGCAGCGGTCGAGTGACGAGCTGCTCGTGGAAGCGTTGCGCGGCGGCGACATCCTCGTCGGGCTGGCCGACGCGGAGGCCGAGCCGGTGCGGCGTGTCGGCGGGCTGCTGCGCGTCACGCACCAGGCCGTCGCGCGCGGCGACGGCGTCGAGCAGGTGCTGTGGCAGCTGTGGACCGAAAGCGGGCTGCAGGACAAGCTGCTGAAGCAGGTCGAGCGCGGCGGATCGCTGGCCGCGCAGGCCGATCGCGACCTCGACGCGGTCGTCGCATTGTTCGACGCGGCGGGCCGGTACGTCGACCGGCTGCCGCGCGCGAGTGTCGCGTCCTTCGCGGATTACCTGGGGGCGCAACAGATCGCGGGCGACACGCTCGCGCCGGCGGCGGTGCCGTCGGACGGTGTCTCGCTGCTGACCGCACACGCCGCCGCGGGTCGCGAGTGGACGGTCGTCGCCGTCGCGGGTGTCCAAGAAGGAGCTTGGCCGGACCTGCGGCTGCGCGGGTCGGTGCTCGGGGTCGAACGGCTGAAGGACCTGATGGCCGGCGTCGACGACGACGCCGTGTCCGCCACCGCGCCGATCCTGGCCGAGGAGCGGCGCCTGTTCTACCTCGCGATGAGCCGGGCGAAGGAGACGCTCCTGGTCACCGCGGTGTCCGGCGAGGACGAACAGCCGTCGCGGTTCCTCGACGACCTCGAGGAGAACGGCGCCGACGACGGCGGGCTCGACTCGCGGATGAAGCCGCCCGGCCGGTCGCTGGTGCTCGCCGAGCTGGTGGGGGAGCTGCGCGAGGTCGTCTGCGACGACAAGGCCGACCCGGCGCGGCGGCGGCGCGCGGCCGCGCAGCTCGGCCGGCTGGCCGAGGCGAAGGTGCCGGGCGCGCACCCGTCGACGTGGTACGGCCTGCTCCCGGCGTCCAGCGACGAGCCGGTGCACCCGCCGGGCGACCTGATCCGGATCTCACCGTCCACAGTGGAAATCCTGACGAAGTGCCCGCTGCGCTGGATGATCGAGCGCCACGGCGGATCCGACCCGGCGCAGCTCGCCGCGGTCACCGGGACGCTGGTGCACGGGCTCGCGCAGGCCGTCGCGTCCGGCAAGACCGACGCGGAGTTGCAGGCCGCGCTGGACGAGGCGTGGGTGCGCGTCGACGCGGGGGCGCCGTGGTTCTCCCGGCGGGAGCGGCGGCGCGTCGAGCAGATGCTGAAGAACTTCACGACGTGGCTGGAGCAGAGCCGGGCGGAGCTCAAGGAAGCCGGGGTCGAGCAGGACATCGAGGTCGAGCTGCCGGCCGGGGGCGACGACGAGGTCCGGGTGCTGCTGCGCGGGCGCGTCGACCGGGTCGAGCTGGACAGCGAGGGCCGGCCGGTGATCGTCGACATCAAGACCGGCAAGGTCCCGGTGTCCGGAAAGGACGCGGAGGCGCACCCGCAGCTGGCCGCGTACCAGCTGGCGGTGCTGCTGGGTGCGATCGAGGGCCGCTCGGAGGCCGGCGGCGCGCGGCTGGTGTATGTCGCGAAGGCGAACAACAAGACGGGCGCGACCGAGCGATCGCAGCCGCCGCTCGACGAAGCCGGCGGAAAGCAGTGGCTGGAGCTGGTCCGCGACGCGGCGGCTTCGGCGGCGGGGCCGGACTACCAGGCCCAGGAGAACCCGGACTGCGACCGCTGCCCGGCCCGCGGCTGCTGCCCGCTGCGCCCCGAGGGCAGGCAGGTGCCCGGCCAATGACCACCGAACCGCCGCTTTCACGTGAAAGCTACGCTTTGAACCGCAAAGCGGCACTTTCACGTGAAAGTGCCGCTTGGGGGGTGAGTGGGTGAGCCCGCTACTCATCGCGAACCCCGTCGAGCCTGCCGAACTCGCCGACGCGCTCGGGCTGCACCGGCCGACGCCCGAGCAGGCCACCGTCATCGCCGCGCCCGTCGAGCCGTCGCTCGTCGTCGCCGGGGCCGGGGCGGGCAAGACCGAAACCATGGCCGCGCGGGTGGTCTGGCTGGTGGCCAACGGGATCGTCAGCCCCGACCGCGTCCTCGGCCTCACCTTCACCCGCAAGGCGGCGCGCCAGCTCGGCGAACGCGTCCGCGCGCGGCTGCGGCGCCTGGCCGGCTCCGGGCTGCTCGACCGGCTCGACCCCACCGGCGGGCTGCGGTCCACTGTGGTCGCGGGCGAGCCGACCGTCCTCACCTACCACGCATACGCCGGGCGGTTGTTGTCCGAACACGGGCTCCGGCTGCCCGTGCAGCCCGGTGTCCGGCTGCTGTCCGAGACGTCGTCGTGGCAGATCGCGCACCGCGTCGTGTCCACATGGGACCACGAGCTGGACACCGACCGCGTGCCGCCGACCGTGACCGCGGACGTCCTGCAGCTGGCCGGCGAGCTGGGTGAGCACCTGATCTCGACCGAGCAGCTCGCCGAGTACACCCAGTGGATGTGCCAGGTCATCGAGAACGCCCCACGCGCCAAGGGACAGCGCGCCGCGCTGCCGCAGAAGCTCACGGAAATCATGGCGGCGCAACACTTCCGGCTCGCGCTGCTGCCGCTGGTCGACGAGTACCACCGCCGCAAGCGCAACGAAGGCGCGCTCGACTTCGCCGACCAGATGTCCCTGGCCGCACAGCTGGCCGGCGGCTACCCATCGGTCGTGCGTGGTGAGCGCGAACGCTTCGGCGCCGTGCTGCTCGACGAGTACCAGGACACCGGACACGCTCAGCGCGTCCTGCTGCGGGCGCTGTTCGGCGGCGTCGAAAACCCGCCGATGCCGGTCACCGCGGTCGGTGACCCGGCCCAGGCGATCTACGGCTGGCGCGGCGCCAGCGCGGCGAACCTGCCCCGCTTCACCACGGACTTCCCGCGCCACGACGGCGAAAAGCCCGTCCCGGCCAACGAATTCGGCCTGCTGACGAGCTTCCGCAACCCGCCGGAGATCCTCGACCTCGCCAACGCGATCGCCGAACCACTGCGGGCCCGCGGCCTCGGCGTCGAACGGCTGCGGGCCCGCGAAGGTGCCGGACCGGCGGACATCGCGTGTGCGCTGCTGCCGGACATCCGCGGCGAACGCGAGTGGGTGGCCGACGCGCTCGCCCGGCGCTGGTACGCCGTGCAGGAGGAGACCGGCAAGCCGCCGACCGCCGCCGTCCTGGTGCGGCGCCGCGCCGACATGGCGCCGATCGCCGCCGAGCTGCGGGCGCGTGGACTGCCGGTCGAGGTCGTCGGGCTCGGCGGGCTGCTCGACGAGCCCGAGGTCGCGGACCTCGTCTCGACGTTGAAGGTGCTCGCCGACCCGCTGTCCGGCAGTGCGGCGGCGCGGCTGCTGACCGGGGCGCGCTGGCGGTTGTCCGCCGCCGACGTCGCCGCGCTGTGGCGGCGGGCCGGGGAGCTGTCGAGCCCGGAGAAGTCCACTCCGGACAATCCGGAGCTGGTCGTGGAGCGCGTCGAGCAGGCCGGGCTGATCGACGCGATCGACGAGCCAGGCCCGCCGGAGCGGTATTCCGAAGCGGGCCACCAGCGCATCCGCCGGATCGGCTGGGAGCTGGCCGCGCTGCGGCGACGGCTGGACCAGTCGCTGCCGGAGCTCGTCGCCGACGTCGAACGCACGATGCTGCTGGACGTGGAGTCGTTGGCGCGCCCGGGATCCGCGGGCCGTGCGCACCTGGACGCGTTCGCCGAGGTCGTCACCGACTACGCGGAGACGGCGCCGACCGCGACGCTGCTGTCCTTTGTGGACTACCTGAACACCGCGGCGCACGCCGAGGACGGGCTCACCCCCGGCGAGGTCGAGGTCGTGCCGGACCGCGTCCAGGTGCTGACCGTGCACTCGGCCAAGGGCCTCGAATGGGAGGTCGTCGCCGTCCCGCACCTGGTGCACGAGGTGTTCCCGGGCCGACGGCGGTCGTCGTCGTGGCTGCGGACCGCGACGTCGCTGCCCGCCGCGTTGCGCGGCGACTCGCAGGACCTGCCCGAGCTGCGGATCGCCGACGGGTACGACCGCAAGGAAGTCCAAGAAGGACTGGAGCTGCACGAGGCGGGGTTCGTCGAGCGGGAGCAGGCGGAGGAACGGCGGCTCTGCTACGTCGCGCTGACGCGGTCCGAGCACGCGCTGATCGTGTCCGGGCACTGGTGGAACGAGAGCAGCAGCCGGTTCAAGGGGCCGTCGGAGTTCCTGACGGAGATCGGCGACGTCCTGCGCGAGACGGGCGTCGGGCAGCTCGCCGAATGGGCGCCGGAACCCGCCGCGGAGGACGAAAACCCGCTGGTGTCGGACTCGCGGACGGCGCGCTGGCCGGTCGACCCGCTCGGGGACCGGCGCACCGGCGTGCAGACCGGGGTGGAGCTGGTGTTCGAGGCGCTGGCCGAGCCGACCGAGTCCGAAGAGGACGATCCGGACGGCTGGCGCACCGACACCGACGTCCTGCTCGAGGAATGGGCACGCAAGGACGACCGGGTCAAGCGGGTCCCGCTGCCGTCAAGGCTTTCG
This sequence comes from Amycolatopsis iheyensis, assembly GCF_024703995.1. Classification (GTDB taxonomy): domain Bacteria; phylum Actinomycetota; class Actinomycetes; order Mycobacteriales; family Pseudonocardiaceae; genus Amycolatopsis; species Amycolatopsis iheyensis. Next base: position 150,318 of record NZ_JAMXQV010000015.1, read on the forward strand.
GTGAGCCAGCTGGTCGCGCTGGCCGAGGACGCCGACCGGCTCGCGACGGACCTGAGCCGGCCGCTCCCGATGGAGCCCAACAGCTTCGCCCGCCGCGGCACGGAGTTCCACGGCTGGCTGGAGCGCCGGTTCGCCGGCGACCAGCTCATCGAGATCGACGACCTCCCGGGCGCGGCCGACATCGGCGAGGCGCCCGACGCGGACTTCGAGGAGCTGCAGGCGGCGTTCGAGCGCAGCGAGTGGGCTGAGCGCGTGCCGCACGCGGTGGAGATCTCGTTCTCGGCGGACGTCGAGGGCATCACCCTGCGCGGCCGGATGGACGCGGTGTTCTGGCACCCGGACGGCTACTGGGAAGTGGTGGACTGGAAGACGGGCTCGCTCCCGGCCGAATCCCGCCGCCCGGCGCTGTCGGTCCAGCTCGCGGCGTACCGCATGGCCTGGGCAGCACTGAAGAACGTCCCGGTGGAGCAGGTCCGCGCGGCGTTCCACTACGTCCGCGCGAACCACACGATCCGCCCGGCGGACCTCCTGGACGCGGAAGGCCTCCGCCAGCTCCTCCGCGACATCCCCGAGGCGTGATCGAAGGGTCGACACGCGTGATTGAGCAGTCGACACGCGTGATTGGAGCGACGACACGGCGGGTGTGCGAGCCGCGGCAGTGTCGACCCTTCAATCACGCGAGTTGACCCTTCAATCACGCGTGTCGACCCTCTGATCACGGGTTCAAGCGCGGTCGCGGACCTTCAGGGCCCAGGCGATCATCGGCCACTGGAGGGGGAGGCGGGCGTAGGCGATGGCGCGTTGGGACGGCGTTCGCGCGTCGACTGCCATTTTGACGTTGCCGGGGAAGACGCCCAGGAACAGCAGGGCTGCTGCCAGACCGCCCAGGCGGCGGGTGCGCGGGGTCGCCACCGCGGCCGCGACCGCCAGCTCCGCGACGCCCGAGCCGTACGTCCACGCCCGGCGTGAACCCGGCAAGGACCGCGGGATCAGCCCGTCGAACGGCTTCGGGACGGCGAAGTGCAGGACGCCCATGAAGCCCAGTGCCCCGGCCAGGACGTGCGCGGGTCGTTGTGAATCAGCCACCGGCTGATGGTTCCACGCGGCGGCGCTCGGGGCAGTTCGGCTATCCTCCGGGCGTGAGTGACGCTCGACACCAGCCGCTGGGAGCCGGTGCATGAAGGCCCTGAGGCGGTTGCCGCTGGGCAGTCTCACCGATCGGCCGGACCACGAGCTCGTCGGCGTGCTGCGGATGCCCGAGCTGACCGTGAGTCCCCTCCGCTCGATCGTGAAGCGGGTTGTCGGCGCGACGCTCGCGCTGCTGCTCACGGTGGTCATCGTCTACATCGACCGCGACGGCTACCGCGACGCCAACGGCGACGGCCTGTCCCTGCTCGACAGCCTGTACTACGCCACCGTTTCGCTTTCGACGACCGGCTACGGCGACATCGCGCCCGCCACCTCGTCGGCCCGCCTGGTGAACGTGCTGGTGATCACCCCGCTGCGGGTGCTCTTCCTCATCGTCCTGGTCGGGACCACCCTGGAGGTGCTCACCGAGCGCTCCCGGCAGGCGTTCAAGATCCAGAAGTGGAGGACGAAGGTGCGCGACCACACGGTCGTCGTCGGGTTCGGCACCAAGGGCCGGTCCGCCGTCAACGCGCTGCTCGGCGACGAAGACGTCGAACCGGGCCAGATCGTCGTCGTGGACACCGACCAGCAGGCCCTCGACGCGGCGAGCGCGCTCGGCCTCGTCGCCGTGCACGGCTCGGCGACCCGGGCGGACGTCCTGCGCGTCGCCGCGGTGCAGCACGCGCGGGCGGTCGTCGTCGCCCCCAACCGCGACGACACGGCGGTGCTCGTCACGCTCACCGCGCGCGAGCTGGCGCCCAAGGCGCACATCGTGGCGTCGGTGCGGGAGGCGGAGAACGTCCACCTGCTCAAGCAGTCGGGGGCCAACCAGGTCGTCGTCTCCAGCGAGACGGCCGGGCGGCTGCTCGGCATGGCGACCTCGACGCCGCTGGTCGTGGACATCATGGAGGATCTCCTGACCCCGGAGTCGGGCCTGGCGATCGCCGAGCGGGCGGTCGAGCCGGCCGAGGAGGGCGGGTCGCCCCGGCACCTGTCCGACCTGGTCCTGGGCGTGGTCCGCGACGGCGTCCTCTACCGCGTCGACTCCCCGCAGGCGGACGCCATCGAGCCCGGCGACAAGCTGCTGTACGTCAAGAAGGTCACGCAGGCGGAGAAGATCGAGCGCTGACCAGGGCGCCTGGGTTTTGCCCGCGGGATCTGGAACCATGAACCGGTGCCTCCGCGATCACTCGATCTCAAGTGGCCCACGGTGGCGATCCCCGCCGCGGCGGGTGTGCTCGTCGTGCTGCTCGCCTGGCTGGCCGGGCCGGGGCTGCTGGGCATCTCGAACGACGATCTCGGCGCCCCCGTGACGGCCGAGGTCACCAAGCCCGCGCCGTGCGACCGGCCGGACGCCGTCGAGACCGTGAAGTTCACCGTCGCCGGCAAGACGCACGAGGGCACCCTCAACGGCTGCGGGCACGGCCAAGGCGAGCGTGTCGACGTCGGCGTCCCGGAGCAGCTGCCGGACCAGGGCACGGTCACCGTCCGGGCCGCGGACACCTCGGCCGGGGCGTCGGACGCGCGGCGTCCGATCGGCCTGTTCCTGCTCGTGTTCGCCTGCTTCTCCGGCGGGATGTTCGTCTACCTCTGGCTGAGCATCCCGCTGCGACCGAAGCCCGCCCCGAAGGTCAGCTGACCTCGGACGACGGCGCCGCGAAGGTGTTGCAGTCGGCGATCCGGTTGCTCGTCGCGCCCGCCCGCCACCACGACGCGTAGTGCGCGTTCGTGCCGTGGTCGTGGCTGCGGGACGTGTTGTCGCCGCGGGTTTCCTGGTCGTTCCAGGCCTTGTTGTACATGTCGCGGTTGATCGTGCCGCCCTGGTCGACGTGCGCGCCGAGGAACATGCCCGAGAAGCACTGGGCCTGCAGCTCCTTGCGCCGCGACATCTCCAGCCCGGCCGGGCTGTTCTGGCCGGCCTCGTAGATCTTCTGCCAGGCCGCGTCCATCAGCCCGGCGACCTCCTGGACGTGGTGGCCGTACTCGTGCGCGAACAGGGCCAGGTACACGCCGGGGTTGTTGCCGTACTGGTCGGTCTGCAGGCCGCGGAACGGGACGTACAGGTTGTTTTCGCAGTAGTACGCGGCCGTCGCGATGCCGACCTGGATGGTGCCGCACTCGGTTTCGAAGCTCGCGCCCGTCGGGAAGTGCAGTGCCGGAGAGGTGAACGGCAGGTGGTAGGCCTCGAGGAACGGGCCCCACGCCGCGTCGAGGCACTTGCTCGCCGCGGTGAAGAACGCCTCCGCGCCCGCCTGGGTGCTCTGCCAGGGCGGCAGGGTGCAGACGCGGTTCTGCAGCCCCGCGTTGGGGTCCTGCAGGATCGGGTGGTCGGCCAGCTTGAGCACCTTCTGCGGGCCGGTCGCGCTGGGCGTCGACAGCTCGGTCGACGGGACCGGCGAAGCCGACGCCGGGGCGCCCGCGCCGCCGGGCAGCTGCGAAGGGCTCTCGGACGACGGTGTGTCGCGGTAGTTGGCGCTGGACAGCGGCGGTGTCGCGTCGCGGTTGAGGGCCACGATCGCCACCAGCCCGAGCACCAGCACGGCCACCGCGCCGAGGCAGACGCCGATCACCGCCGCCGGGGACCGGCGCTTCGGGGCGGACACGGTGTGGGGGCGGCCCAGCCACGGGAGATCCGGTTGCGCACCCGGCACCGGCGGCGGCTGGACGGTGCCGCGAGGCGGTACCTGGCCGTGGGGCGGTTGCGTCACTAGGCAGTCCCGAAGGGTCTCGGTACGGATCGGGGGTACCCGATCCCGCCATTCAGCATATCGGGGGAACGGGCCTTCCCGCACCCGTCCGTGCGCACGGCGTCACCGCGCCCGGACGTCACCCCAGGTCTGGCCGGGTGCAACCGGCTCTGAGAGAGTGTCGGCAAGCAGGCACTGCAGGCGAGGGGCTTCGATGACAGACACCGGTGGCGCGCCCGGCGGCGAGGGCGCCGACACGCCGACACCCAGCCAGGGCATCCCCCAGGCTCCCGCCCCCGGATCGAGTGAGTCGAAGCCGCCGGAAGATCACTCCGCGTCATCGGCGACGCCGCCGCGTGGGTGGCAGGCGCCGGACGCGCAAGCCACGCCGGAACCGGCCCCGCCGACGCCGACCGGCTGGCAGTCGCCGTCGGCCGGCTACCAGCCGGACGCGCTGCCGCCGTTCACCGGGCAGCAGCGGTACGCGCCGGCGCCCGGCGGCTGGAACCCGCACGGGCTCGGCAAGCCCGGCGTGATCGCGCTGCGGCCGCTCAACATCGGCGACATCCTCGACGGCGCGATCACCGCGATCCGCCGGCACCCGCTGCTGATCCTCGGCATCGGCGCGGTGATGGCCGTGATCAGCGCCGTGATCGGCTTCTTCATCCAGCGGTACGTGCTCGCCGACCTCGAGAGCCTCGCGGCGCCGGGCACCCTCGGGCCGGGCGCCACCGAACAAGAGCTGCGCGACTTCGTGTTCGGCGCGTTCGGCGACGCCTTCCTCGCGGTGGTCCCGGCGCTGTTCGTCACGACGTTCCTGCTGACGATCACCGCCGGTCTGATGGCCGCCGTGATGGGCCGCGCCGCGCTGGGCCGCGAGGTCACCTTCGGCATCGCCTGGCAGGAGGTGCAGCCTCGGCTGCTGCCGCTGCTCGGCGTCGCGTTCGTCTACTCGCTGATCACGACGGTCGGCCTGATGCTGTGCCTCATCCCGGGCGCGGTGGCCTGGGCGTTCTGGGCGCTGGCCGCCCCGGCGCTGGTGCTCGAGCGCGGCACGTTCCGGCAGGCGTTCGCCCGCTCGGTCAAGCTGGTGCGCGGCTCGTTCTGGCGCGTGCTCGGCATCCTGGTGCTGGCGAAGGTCATCGAGTCGTTCTTCGAGAACATCATCCAGCTGCCGTTCACCGTCGGCACCGGCGTGTTCAGCTCGGTCCTCACCCCGGGCAAGGTGTACGTGCCGAGCACCGGCGACCTGCTGCTGGCCTCGGCCGGGCAGATCGTCTCCGGCACCATCGCGATCCCGTTCGTCACGCTGGTCACCGTGATCGTCTACCTCGACCAGCGGATGCGCCGCGAAGGCATGGACATCGAGCTGGCGCGCGCGGCCGGGGTCCAGCCGCCGCAGGCGTGGTGAGCTGGGTCCTGATCGACGTCCCGGTCGACATCGACCGGGACGCGGCCCGTCGCGCCGCCGCCGAGGAGCTGACCGACCCGAAGTACCGGGACGCGCAGCCGAACATCCTCCAGCAGATCGGGCAGTGGCTGGGTGACCGGCTGAACGAGCTGCTCAACGGCCTTTCGTCGTCGTTCCCCGGCGGGGTCTTCGGCTTGGCGCTGGTCCTGGTGCTGCTGATCGTGCTGGTCGTCGTGATCCGGCTGCGCACCGGCAAGATCGCCCGCGCGGCCCGCGCCGAGCGGACCGTGTTCGGCGGGACGCGGCGGCAGAGCGCCGGCGACTACCGCCGCGCGGCCGCCGAAGCCGCGGCCGCCGGCCGGTACGACGACGCCGTCCGCGACCGCTTCCGCGCCGTCGTGCGGGCCCTGGAGGAACGCGCGCTGCTCGACGTCCGCTCCGGCCGGACGGCGGACGAGGCCGCCGCGGAGGCCGGGCTGCTGCTGCCGAACGTCGCCGACGCCCTGCGCCGGGGCGCGCGGCTGTTCGACGACGTCCACTACGGCGGCCGCGAGGGCACCGAAGCGGCCTACACCGAGCTGACCGAGCTGGACGAACGCAGCCGTCGTGAGCGGCCGGTCGCCATGGCGGGCCAGTGACGACGTCGGTTTCGCCGGACGTGCGCCGGATCTGGCGCTCCGCTCGCATCCCCCTCGCCCTCGTTGTCCTGATCTTCGCCGCCGGCGCGCTGTTGCTGCTCGGCCGCGGCGAACAGACCCACGGCGCGCTCGAACCCGGCTCCTACGAGCCCGGCGGCGCCCACGCGCTCGCGCAGCTCCTGCAGGACCAGGGCGTCGACGTCCGGACGGCGCACACGATGGCCGAGGCGGACGACGAAGTCGGCGAAGACGCGACGCTGCTGGTCACCCAGCCCGACCTGGTCCCGGCGAAGCGGCTCGACGCGCTGCGGGAGCACGCCGCCGACGTCGTCCTGGTGACGCCGGGCGCGCCGACGCTGCACGACTCGCTGCCGCTGGTGCACCCGGTCGCCCAGAACGACGAAGGCACCTTGAGCCCGCAGTGCACCGTCGCCGCGGCGGTCGCGGCCGGCGACGTGACGCTCGGCGGCATCGGCTACGCCTCGCCCGGCGCGCGCTCGTGCTATCCCGGCGAGGACGGCGGCGGCACGCTGCTGCAGCTCGCCGACGCGGGCGGCACGACGACGCTGCTCGGCTCGTCCGCGCCGCTGACCAACGACAAGCTCGCCGAGCAGGGCAACGCGGCGCTGGGCCTGCACCTGCTGGGCGCGCACCCCAAGCTCGTCTGGTACCTGCCGGCCACGACCGACCCGGGGCTGGACGACAGCCGCCGGTCGATCTTCGACCTGATCCCGGACGGCTGGTATTTCGGCGCCGCGCAGGCGTTCATCGCGGTCGCGCTGTTCGCGCTGTGGCGGGCCCGGCGGCTGGGCCCGGTGGTCACCGAGCCGCTGCCGATCGTCGTCCGCGCGGCCGAAACCGCCGAGGGCCGCGCCCGGCTGTACCGGCGGGCGAAGGCCGCCGGGCACGCGGGTGAGACGCTGCGGGAGGCGGCGCGGGCCCGGCTGCGCACGACGCTGGGCCTGCCGCGCGACGCGGACCCGGCGGCGCTGGTGCACGCGGTGAGCGCGCGGGCCGGCCGTGCGGCGAACGACGTCGGCGCGGTGCTCTACGGTCCGCCGGTGGCCGACGACCCCGCGCTGGTCCGGCTGGCCGGCGAACTGGACAGGGTGGAACGAGAGGTGGGGCGAACTTGACCAGCGAAAACGCGACGGGGGCCCGCGAAGCGCTGATCGCGCTGCGTGCCGAGGTCGGCAAGGCCGTCGTCGGCAACGACGCCGCGGTCACCGGGCTGATCCTGGCGCTGCTCTGCCGGGGGCATGTGCTGCTCGAAGGCGTCCCGGGGGTGGCGAAGACGCTGCTGGTGCGGGCGCTGGCGGCGGCGCTGGACCTGGAGACCACGCGCGTGCAGTTCACGCCGGACCTGATGCCCGGCGACGTCACCGGCTCGATCGTCTACGACGCGCACAGCGGCGAGTTCTCCTTCCGCGAGGGCCCGGTGTTCACGAACCTGCTGCTGGCCGACGAGATCAACCGGACGCCGCCGAAGACGCAGTCGTCGCTGCTGGAGGCGATGGAGGAGCGGCAGGTTTCACTCGACGGCAAGACGCGGCCGCTGCCGGACCCGTTCATCGTGATCGCCACGCAGAACCCGGTGGAGTACGAGGGCACCTACCCGCTGCCGGAGGCGCAGCTGGACCGGTTCCTGCTCAAGCTGACCATGCCCGCGCCGTCGCGTGAGGACGAGATCGGGATCCTCTGGCGGCACGCGCAGGGCTTCGACCCGCGCAACCTCGCCGCGGCCGGCCTCAAGGCGGTCGCCGGGGCGACCGAACTGGCGGCAGCGCGCGAAGCGGTTTCGAAGGTGACGATCGGGCCCGAGGTGATCGGGTACGTCGTCGACCTGTGCCGGGCGACGCGGTCTTTGCCGTCGGTGCGCATCGGCGTTTCCCCGCGTGGCGCAACGGCTTTGCTCGCGGTGACCCGCGCGTGGGCGTGGCTCGCCGGGCGCGACTACGCGACGCCCGACGACGTCAAGGCGCTCGCGCGGCCCGCGTTGCGGCACCGCCTGGACGTGCGGCCGGAGGCCGAGCTGGAGGGCGTCACCGCGGACGGCGTCCTGGACCGCGTGCTCGCGTCCGTGCCCGTGCCGCGCTGACATGGCCGTCACCGGAAGGCTCGGGCTGCTGGCGCTCTTCGGCGCGCTGGTGGTCGGGCTGCTCCTGCCGTCGACGACCGGGATCCTGGCCGTCGGCGGGGTGCTCCTGGTGCTCGTGGTCGTCGACCTGGTGCTCGCCGGGGGCGTTCGGCCACTGACATTTCAGAGGTCAGGTGATACCTCGGTGCGGCTCGGCGAGCCGTGCGAAGTGCGGCTGGTCGTCGCGAACCCCGGTGGCCGCGCGATCCGCGGGCAGCTGCGGGACGCGTGGCCGCCTTCGGCCGGCGCCTCCGACCGGCACGCGCTGCGCCTCCCCGCGGGGGAGCGGCAGGCCTTGGTGACTTCGCTGCGGCCGTCGCGACGCGGTGACCGGACGGCGGCCCGGGTGACGGTCCGGTCGGTCGGCCCGCTGGGCATCGCGGCGCGGCAGGGTTCGCACGAGGTGCCGTGGACGGTCCGCGTGCTGCCGCCGTTCCACAGCCGCAAGCACCTGCCGTCCCGGCTGGCGCGGCTGCAGCAGCTCGACGGCCGCAGCGCGGTACTGATCCGCGGCCAGGGCACGGAGTTCGACTCGCTGCGCGAGTACGTGATCGGCGACGACGTCCGCTCGATCGACTGGCGCGCCACGGCCCGCGCGGCCGACGTGATGGTCCGGACGTGGCGCCCCGAGCGCGACCGGCACGTGGTGCTGGTGCTCGACACGGGCCGCGTGTCGGCGGGCCGCGTCGGCGACGCGCCCCGGCTCGACGCGGCCATGGACGCGGCGTTGTTGCTGGCGGCGCTGGCTTCCCGGGCCGGCGACCGGGTCGACCTGCTGGCGTACGACCGGCGGTTGCGGGCCGCGGTGCAGGGTTCGTCGGGCGCGGCGTTGCTGACGTCGCTGGTGAACGCGATGGCGCCGCTCGAGCCGTCGCTGGTCGAGACGGACGCGCGCGGGATGGTCGCGGAAGTCCTGCAGCGCACCCGCCGCCGGTCGCTCGTGGTGCTGCTGACCGGTTTGGACGCGGCGCCGCTGGAAGAGGGGTTGTTCCCGGTGCTGAGCACGCTGACCGCGCGGCACGAGCTGATCGTGGCGTCGGTGGCGGACCCCCGGGTGGCGGAGATGCTCGCTGGCCGGGGTGACGCGGAAGCGGTGTACGACGCGGCGTCGGCGTCGCGGACGGTGGCGGAGCGGCAGCGGGTGACCGAGCGGCTGGCCCGGCACGGGGTGAGCGTGGTCGACGCGGTGCCCGAGGAGCTGCCGCCGGCGCTGGCGGACCGGTACCTGGCGCTGAAGGCGGCGGGCCGGCTCTAACGGGTGGCTCCGGTGGTGCGGGGTCCTCGGCTTTGTTAAGCCCGAAGCATGTTCAAGCTCATGGCTGTGGCCTTGGCGATCGCTTCGGCGCCCGCGTCCGACGGTTCGCCGGTCTACCTGGCCGACGGCGGCGGCAAGCTTTCGCTCGCGGTGGTTTCCGGTCAGCCGGTGCTGGCGGACGCGGCCGATCCGGGTGCCAAGTGGACGTACGCCGGGCAGCACTTCACGAATGTCGCAAGTGGACAGTGCTTGACGGCGGCGAGCCCGGTCGACGGGGTCGCGGTGAAGCTGGCCGCCTGCGCCGACGCGGACAAGCACCAGGCGTGGCGGCGCGTGGCCGGGCTGCCGGGGCTGGTCGAGATCGCGAACGTCGCGACCGCGAGGTGTTTGACCGCTGAGGACTCCGTCGCGGGAGCCCGGCTGTACCAGGAAGTCTGTTCGCTGACGGGCATCGCGAACACGTGGGCCGCGGGCGGCCGGACGCTGGCCATCCTGTCCGGCAACGGCCAGCGCCTGGCGTCGAAGGACCCCGGCGCGCCGTTCGTGGTCCGGGTGATCGGCGAGAACGGCCAGCCGGCGGCCGACGTGCCGGTGACGTTCTTCGTCCGCGCGGCCCGCCCGAAGAACGCGCTGGTCTTCGAAGGGGGCGCGGAAACGGTGACGGTCAAGACGGGCGCGGACGGGTCGGCGTCGAGCCCGAAGCTGACGCTGACCGAGGTGGGCGAGTTCGAAGCGCGGTTCGTCGGCACGGCGGGACTGGACGACGGATCGTCGATCGCCTTCGAGGGGTCCTGCCTATGCTGACTCGGGCAGCGCGTCGCCGGCGTCGCGCGCGTCGAGGTCGCCGACTTCGCCTTCTTTCGCGGCCCGGCGGCCGAGCGTGAAGACGTAGCCCAGGAACAACACTTCGACCAGCGCGCCGATGCCGACGCGGACCCACGTCGGCCAGCCCGACGGCGTCACGAACGCCTCGATGATCCCGGACACGAACAGCACGCACGCCAGCCCGAGTGCCATCACCACCACCGACCGGCCCTGCTCGGCCAGTGCTTTCGTCCGGGAGCGGCGGCCGGGGTCGAGCACCGTCCAGCCGAGCCGCAGCCCGGTGCCCGCCGCGACGAACACGGCTGTCAGCTCCAGGAGGCCGTGGGGGAGCAGGAGGCCGATCATCACGTCGCCGCGGCCGGCCGCGCTCATCGCGCCGATGATCACCCCCGCGTTGAGCGCGTTCATCCAGAGCGCGCCGATCACCGGCAGGCCCAGCGCGACACCGAGGAACAGGCAGGTCGCCGCCACCCAGGCGTTGTTCGTCCACACGCGCGCCGCGAACGACGTCGCCGGGCCCGTCGAGTAGTAGCTTTCCGCCTCGCCGCCGGGCTTGGTGAGCTGGTCGAGCCCGTCCGGCGTGGCGATCGACGCGCGGACGTGCGGGTCGCCCGCGACCCAGACGGCGATCACCGCCATCACCGCGATCGACACCAGCGCGGCGGGGATCCACCAGCGTCGCGACAGGTAGACGGCGGCGGGGAACCGGCGCGTGAAGAACACCGCGACCTCGCGCCAGGCCGGGTTGTGCGACCCGGAGATCGCGCTCCGGCCGCGGGCGACCAGCCCGGACAGCCGGCCGACGAGCGCCGGGTCGGGCGCGACCGAGCGCACGATCGACAGGTGCGTCGCGGTCCGCTGGTAGAGCGTCACCAGCTCGTCGGCTTCGGCACCGGTCAGCTTGCCGCCGCGGTGCGTCAGCTCGCCGAGCCGGGTCCACTCCGCCGTGTGCGCCGCGACGAAGACGTCCACATCCACTCCGCCACCCTAGCCGTGGCTACGCTGGGCGGCGTGCACGAGGAATCCGAGCTGGTCACCGGCGAAGCCGTCGTCCTGGACCTGCGCGTGGCCAAGCTCGCCAGCCGCGCGCTGGCGATGGCGCTCGACGTGCTCGTGCAGTTCGCGCTGCTGCTGGGCTCGATCCTGGTGCTGTCGTTCGCGCTCCCGGACGCCGACGAGTCACTGGCGCTGACCCTCACGCTGGTGTTCCTGGTGCTGATCATGGTCGGCTACCCGGTGCTGTTCGAGACGCTCTCGCGCGGCCGTTCACTGGGCAAGCTGGCGGTGGGCCTGCGGGTGGTGCGCGTCGACGGCGGCCCGATCCGCTTCCGGCACGCGCTGGTGCGCGGGTTGGCGGGGTTCGTCGTGGACTTCTGGACGCTGGGGCTGTTCGGCGCGGTGGCGGTGATCGTGTCGCTGTGCTCGTCGGACGGCCGCCGCGTCGGCGACTTCCTGGCGGGGACGCTGGTGGTCCGCGAGCGCGTCCCGGAGAGTGCCGGCTACCCGGCGATCGGGATGCCGCCGGGGCTGGAGGGCTGGGCGTCCCAGCTCGATCTGACCCGCCTGCCGGACGACCTCGCGCTGGCGAGCCGCCAGTTCCTGGCCCGCTTCGGCCAGCTGCGACCGGAGGCGTCGCACGCGCTGGGGTGGGGGCTCGCGCAGCAGGTCGGCAACGCGCTCGGCACGCCGGTGCCCGCTGGGGTGCCGGCTTGGGCGTTCCTGGCGGCGGTGCTGGCGGAGCGGCGTCGGCGAGATCACGCGCGGGCTTTCCAGGCGTACACGGCGCAGGTCGAGGCGGCGCGGGGGCAGACGTTTGCTGGTGGGTATGGCTCGGCCGGCTTCGCTGCCGTCGCACCGGCTCAGCCGGGCTACGGCTACGCCGCCGCTCCGGCCGCGCCTGCCGGCTTCGCCGGGCCCGCCGCTCAGCCAGGCCAGCCGGAGCCGCCGACCCCGCCGTCTGGCACGCCCGCCGTCGAGAACCCGTTCACACCGCCGAGCTGACCGGGCCCGGCTTCAAGCGCCCCAATGTGGCGTTGGGTGCGTTGGGCGCACCGAACGCCACATTGGGTGCGTTGGGCGCACCGAACGCCACATTGGGTGCGTTGGGCGCACCGAACGCCACATTGGGTGCGTTGGGCGCACCCAACGCCACATTGGGGCGCTAGGAAACGTCTCCCGCGGCGGCGAGCCAGGTGTTGCACTGCTGGTTGCGGTTGGTCGTCGCGCCGTGTTGCCACCATGAGATGTTGTGCTTGGCGCTGCCGTGGTCGCGCTTGCCGTTGCGGGCGTAGTCGTCGCCGCGGTCCTGGGCGTTCCAGGCCTCGTTGTAGATGTTCTTGTCGACCGAGCCGCCCGAGACCGACGCCGAGCCGAGGAACATGCCCGAGAAGCACTGCGCTTCGAGTTCCATGCGCCGGGACAGCTCGAGGCCGGCCGCCGAGTCGGCGCCCGCGTCGTAGCGCTGGTTGCCGTACGCCTCGGAGATGCCGGACATGTTCTGCACGTGGTGGCCGTACTCGTGGGCCAGGCTCGCCAGGTACGGGCCGGGGTGGTTGCCCCACTGGTCGATCTCGATGCGGTCCATCGGCATGTAGATCGTGTTGTTCGACGGGCAGTAGAACGGCGTGACACCGGTGGCCGTGCCGCCGCTGCCGCAGGGGGTCGACGACTCGGAGATCGACCGCGGCACGGACAGCTTGGGCGTCTCGAAAGGCAGGTCGACACCGCCCAGCATCTTCGACCACATCGCGTCGAGGCAGGCGATGCCGGACTGGAAGAAGCGCTGGGCGCTGGCCTGGTCGGTCGCCCAGCGGCTCAGGGAGCACGGGATGTTCTGCAGGCCGTAGTCGGCGCCGCCGAACAGCGGGTTGTTCCCGGTCGCGACCACCGACCGCGGGCCACGCGGGGGTTGCGACGTCGGGGTCTCGCGCTCGGACGTCGCCGAGGTGGTGGTTTCCTCGGTCGACGACGTGGTTTCGGTGGTTTCGCCGGTGGTGTAGGTGGGGGAGTAGGTGTCGCTGGGGTAGCTGCTGGAGTACCCGGCATCGGCGACGTGCCGGGTGTTCCCCCCGATCAACGCGACGGCGGCGACCAGCCCCCCGACAACGGCGACGATCCCGATGATCGCGACGGCGACGATGACTCCGGTGTTGGACTTCTTCCGGACGTAGGGGGTGTAGCCGGGAGCGAACCGCGGCCCGAGGTAGCCGGGGGCGGGACCGGGGTACTGCGGGGCGAAGACGGGTGGCGCGGCCGCGGCGGGTGGCGGCAGCGGGGGTCGGGCCGGGGGCGGGGCGAAAGGCGCGGTGCCCTGGCGGGGGTACGGCCCGGAGGGCTGCCCTGGAAAGGGCATGCTGGGCGGCTGGCCACCAGGCCCGTGCGGCAGCTGCGGTCCGGGGCCGTGCGGTGGTTGAGCACCGGGGCTGTGCGGCGGTTGCGGCCCGGGGCTCTGCGGTCGATGCGCCGGCCCGCCCTGCCCTGGCGCGCCGCCGGGCCGTTGGCTCGGCGCGCTTGCGGGGCCTTGCTGTCCGTGGCTCGCGGCCCCACCGGGACTTTGCGGCCAGTGGGCGGACCCGCCTTGCCCGGGCGCGCCGCCAGGTCTTTGGCTCGGCGCGCTTGCGGGGCCTTGCTGTCCCTGGCCCGCGGCCCCACCGGAACCTTGCGGCCCGTGGGCCGCGCCGCCCTGCCCCGGCGCGCCGCCCGTCCCCGGCCGCCCCTGCGGCAACGGCCGCACCCCCGGCGGCGGCAACGGTGGCCGTCCCGGTGGCGGCGTCGGCCGTCGCGGGTCGTGCGGGCCTTGCGTCATCTTTGTGGAACCCCCCGTGCGCTTTCCCCGTCGGACGCGGCGTACCTGCGGAGATCTCGCCGTTCCGGGCGTCAGCATAGATCGAGTGCTCTAAGGTGTGGTGCTGTGTTGAGGAATTGGGGGACAGCGGCCGCGGTCGTCGTGGCCGTCGGGCAGCTCTTCGGTGCCCAGGGGCCCTCCGCCGGACCCGTCCTGCCGGACCAGCCCACCGCGCAGACCCAGCAGCCCCAGCAACTCGGCGGCCAGGACGTCCAGCCGCTCGAGGGCGCCGCCGCCGATGTCGCCCTCAAAGTCCTTCGTGACGGCGCCCTCCAGGTCACCGAGAAGGTCACCGTGCCCGGCGGCCGGCAGCTGACCTCGCGCGTCCCTCTCAAGGTCTCCGCCGGCGACGACCAGGACCGCGTCTTCGCCGTCCGGGACATCAAGACCGAAGGCGCCGCCACCAGCCGGCTCACCGGCGACCAGCTCGTCCTCACCTTCACCGGCGGCAGCTCCACCGTCAGCTACCTCGTCGACGGCGCCATCGCCGACCAGAGCGGCCGCCAGCAGGCGCGCTGGCAGGTCGCGAGCGGCTTCGACGCCCCGGTCGCCAAGGTCACCGCGTCCTTCCTGGCCCCGTCGCCGCGACTGTCCCCTGTGGACTGCTTCGCCGGCCCGATCGGCTCCAGCCGGCGCTGCACCCTCGCCGAGCTCGACCACACCGGTGTCGTCCGCCTCGAACAGAACGACGTCCAGCCGGGTGATCGCGTCGACCTGCTCGTTGGCCTGCCCGCCGGCACCACCCCGGCCAACGCGAAGTTCGCCGACGTCGGCCTCTTCGCCACCGCCTTCGCGTTCACCCCGCTGACCGGCGTCGTCTTCGCGCTGCTGATCGTCTTCCTCATCGCGGGCGCGATCTTCGTGTGGCGCCGCCGGAAGGAAGACAAGGGCGCGCTCACCGCCGCCACCGGCCCGGTCGAGGTCCTCCTGCGCGAAGGCGACCGCGTCTTCTTCGCCAGTCCGGACGGCGTGCTGCCCGGCCAGGTCGGCACGGTCGTCGACGAGACCGTCGACGTCGTGGACATCAGCGCCACCGTCGTCGACCTCGCCGTCCGCAACTACCTGTGGCTCGCCGAAGCACCGGGCAACGACTGGCAGCTCGCCCGCCGCAACCCGCCGGACGAGCACCTGCACGACTTCGAGCGCGCCGTCTACGAGACGCTGCTGCCGCCGGGCACCGACGCCGTGCTCGTCTCGCAGCTGCGCGCCCGCGGCGGCCTCGATCTGCGCAAGATCAGCGACGCCATGTACGCCGACGTCGTCACCAAGCGCTGGTTCTCCCGCCGTCCCGACACCGCCCGAGGCCGGCTGACCTGGCTCGGCGCCGGGATCTTCGCGCTCGGCGCGGTCGCCACCGCGGTCCTCACCTTCACCGTCGGCGAAGCGCTGCTCGGCGTCGCCGTCGCGCTGGCCGGGCTCGCCGTCGCCGCGGCGGCCGCCCTGCTGCCCTCGCGCACCGCCCGCGGCCGCGCGCTCGTCGGCCAGGTCCGCGGCCTGCTCGACTACCTGCACCACGCCAGGGCCGAGGACATCCCGCCGGCCGACCGGGAGCTGGTGTTCTCGCGGTCGCTGCCGTACGCGGTGGTGCTCGGCGACACCGAACGCTGGCTGGGCGCCTTCGCCGCGCTCAACCCGGCGTCCGACGGCTCGGCCGGGCTCTACTGGTACGGCGGCATGGAGGCCGACCACGACCTGCGCCGGTTCGGCGCGCACTTCCCGTCGTTCCTGACCGCGCTCGACGGGCTGCTCACCGAGTCCGGCCGCGCGTCCCGCTGACCGTGCTCGCGGGAGCGGCGCTCGCGCTCTTCCTGGCCGCGGCGCCGGTCGACCAGCCGCCGCTGCCCACCGTGCCGCAGAGCGCCGAAATCCAGCTCAAGGTCGAGCGCGACGGCGCGCTTTCGGTCGTCGAAGCGATCTCCGTGCCCGACGGCGTCACGATGGACCGCCGCGTCCCGCTGCGGGTCGCCGCGCCGCACCACCGGGACCGGCGCTACCACGTCCGCGACGTCGTCGTCGAAGGCAGCGGCAACGCCCAGGTGGACGCGGACGCCTTCACCGTCCACCTCACCGGCACGTCGATCGTCCGGTACACAGTGGACGGTGCGGTCGCCGATAGCCGGGTCACCTGGGAGCCGGCCGGCGGCTGGAGCACCGACCTGAAGTTCGTCCGGGCGTCCTTCGCGGCGCCCGAGATCCCGATCGCCGTCGACTGCCTGGTCGACGCCTCGCCGTGCGCGGCCGCGCAGATCGACCACGCCGGGCTGACCCGGTTCAGCGAGCAGAACCTCCCCGCGGGCCGGCGGATGACGGCGACCGTCGAGCTGCCGGCGGGCACCGTCCCGGAAAACGAGGACCTGGTCCCCGCGAAGACGCTCGCCGGCGCGTTCGTGGTCACCACCCCGGTCGCCTGGGCCTGGGCGGCCTTCGGCGCGCTCCTGCTCGCCGCGGCCAGCTGGGTCCTCCTCGCCCGCCGGCGTAGCTTTCACGTGAAAGCGACGCTTCCAGGTGGGAGCTTTCACGTGAAAGCGACGGGGGAGTTCGCGTCGCCGGCCGGGGTGCTGCCCGGGCACGCCGGACTGCTGCTGCACGGCCGGGCCGGGCCCGCCGACCTGGCCGCGACCGTGCTCGACCTCGTCGTCCGCAACTACGTGTGGGTCACCGACGGCTCCCGCTTGCTGCGCCGCAACCCGCCCGACGAGCACCTGACACCCTTCGAACGCGCCGTCTTCGACGCCGTGCTGCCGGGGGAGTCGGTGACCCTCGCCGAACTGCGGCAGCGGCACGTCGAGCTTCCCCTCGCCGAGCTGGCCGCCGACCTCGCGGGCCGCGGCTGGCTCGCGACCGGGCGGCTCCGGCGCGCCGGGATCCGGGTCGTGTTCTACGGCGTGTTCCTGACCGTCCTGCTCGCGCTGACCGCCGGGTACGCCCAGCTCGGCGTCATCGTCGTCCTGGCCGGGGCCGCCGCCGTCGCCGTCTCGGCCGCGCTGCCCGCACGCCGCCGCGCGGGTGACGAGGTCGCGCGCCGCCTGCACGGTGTCGCCGAGGAGCTCGCCTCGGCGCGGCCGAAGGACCTCGACAAGCTCCAGCGGGAGCTGGTGTTCTCCCGCGCCCTGCCGTACGCGTCAGCTCTGGGCGAACTGGGGCCGTGGGTGGCCGCTTTCGACGGTCTGAAGCACCCGCCGCCGGTGTACTGGCACGACGGCGACATCACGCCTGACCAGGCCGGATCGTTCGCGACCGCGCTCGTGGGCACGTTCGCGGCTGCCCGCCGCGGGCGCCTGCTCGCCACCGCGGCCGCGGACACCGGTTCTCACCCGCCAGCCGGGAAGCCAGGAGGCGCCGAGCCGTCGTAGGGTGGGGCCATGGCCGATCCCGAGCTCGTCCGATACACCCTCGACAACGGTCTGCGCGTGGTGCTGGCACCCGACGCGACCGCGCCGGTGGTCGGCGTCAGCGTGCACTACGACGTGGGTTTCCGTTCCGAGCCGGAGGGGCGCACCGGTTTCGCGCACCTCTTCGAGCACCTGATGTTCCAGGGCTCCGAGAGCCTCGAGAAGCTCGCGCACTTCCGGCACGTGCAGTCCAGCGGGGGCACCTTCAACGGGTCCACCCACCCGGACTACACCGACTACTTCGAGGTGCTGCCGAGCGCCGCGCTCGAGCGTGCGCTGTTCCTCGAGGCCGACCGCATGCGCGCGCCGAAGCTGACCGCCGAAAACCTGGCGAACCAGATCGACGTCGTCAAGGAAGAGATCCGGCTGAACGTGCTGAACCGGCCCTACGGCGGGTTCCCCTGGATCACCCTGCCGCCGGTGCTGTACTCGACGTTCCCCAACGCGCACAACGGTTACGGCGGCTTCGAGGACCTCGAGAGCGCCACGGTCGAAGACTGCGCGGCGTTCTTCGACACCTACTACGCGCCGGCGAACGCCGTGCTCACCGTGGCCGGTGACTTCGAGGTGGACACCGCCAAGGCGTTGATCGAGCAGCACTTCGGCGACGTCCCGCACCGGCCCGCGCCGCAGCGGCCGTCGTTCGCCGAGCCGCTGCCGACCACTGAGCTGCGCGGCGAGGTCGAAGACCCGCACGCCCCGCTGCCTGCGCTCGGCATCGGCTACCGGATGCCGGACCCGATCAACGACGTCGACAGCTACCTGGCCTACCTCGTGCTGGCCGGTGTGCTCACCGACGGCGACGGCTCCCGGCTGCAGCAGCGGCTGGTCCACAAGGAACCGCTGGTCGTCGACATCGGCGCCGGCGCCGGGCTGTTCGGCCCGTTCGAGGCCCGCGACCCCGACACGTTCACCGTCACCCTGATCCACCCGCACGAGGTGCCGCGCGAGCGCGTGCTCGCCGCGCTGGACGACGAGCTGGAGAAGCTCGCCGAGACCCCGCCGAGCGAGGAAGAGCTGCGCAAGGTCACCGCCCGCTGGACGGCGAGCCTGCACTCGGAGCACGACAGGCTGGTGTCCCGGACGCTGGCCCTCGGCTCGTTCGAGCTGCTCTACGGCGACGCGTCGCTGGTGTACAAGCTCGCGGACCGGATGTCCGCCGTCACCTCGGAAGCCGTTTCGGCGGCGGCGAAGGCGCTGCGCCCCGACGCGCGCGCCGTCCTGGTGGTCAAGCCCGCTTCGGAAGGGACCAACGAGCAGTGACTTCTGCAACGCACCGCAGTGCGGAGGAAATCGGCCGCACCGCGCGGGGGCCGCGCCCGCTGCCCCCGCTGGGCGAGCAGCGCGCCGCCGCCGATCTGTCCCATGTGGACACTTCGCTGGCCAACGGCCTGCGCGTGGTGGCCGTGCGCAAGGCGACCGTGCCGATGGTCGAGGCGCGGCTGTGGATCCCGTTCGCGGGTGACGACGCGCTGCACCCGGCGACCGCCGAGGTGCTCGCCGAGACGATCCTCACCGGCACCGAGCGCCGCAACCGCATCGAGATCGACGCCGAGCTGGCGCTGATCGGCGGCGACATCGGCGCCGGCGTCGACCCGGAACGCCTGGTGCTGACCGGATCCGCGCTCGCCGACAAGCTCCCGACGTTCCTCGACGTGCTCGGCGACGTCCTCACTGGAGCGACCTACGCCGACGACGAGATCGCCCGCGAGAAGGAGCGGCTCGTCGAGCGGATCGCCGTCTCGCGCACCCAGCCGCGCACGATCGCACGGGAGGCGCTGCAGAAGCACCGCTACGGCGACCACCCGGCCACCCGCGAGGTGCCGCGCGCCGAGGACGTCGCGGTCGTGACGCCCGAGCAGGTCCGCGCGCTGCACCAGGCGTCGGTGCTGCCGCGGGGCGCGGTCATGGTGCTGGTCGGCGACATCGACCCGGCCGGCGTCATCGGCGAGCTGGAGAAGGTGTTCGGCGGCTGGGCGTCCGACCGCTCGGCCGTGCGGCTGCCCGCGCTGCCGGACCTGACCGGGCCGAACGTGCTGCTGGTGCCGCGCGCCGGGGCCGTCCAGTCGCAGATCCGGCTTTCGGCGCAGACCGTGCCGCGCACCGACCCGGGTTACGCGGCGCTGCAGCTGGCGAACCTGGCCTACGGCGGGTACTTCTCGTCGCGGCTGGTGGAGAACATCCGCGAGAACAAGGGGTACACCTACTCCGCGCACTCCGGGTTCGAGTTCACCGAGGGCACCGCGGTGGTCAACGTGGACGCGGACACCGCGACCGAGGCGACCGCGCCGGCGCTGCTGGAGACCCGCTACGAGCTGGGCCGCCTCGGCCAGGTCCCGCCGTCGGGCGACGAGCTGGAATCGGTGCGGCAGTACGCGATCGGCTCGCTGCTGACTTCGACGTCGTCGCAGGGCGGGCTGGCCGGGCAGGTGCTGGCGCTGGCGTCGACCGGGCTGGGCCTGGAGTGGCTGAACGAGCACCCGGCGCGGGTCGCCGCGGTGACCGCGGACGACGTCGCGGAAGCGGCGCTGAAGTACTTCGCCCCCAAGCGGTTCACGGGCGTGGTGGTCGGTGACGCGGCGGTGCTGGAACACAAGCTCGTGGCCCTCGGCGACGTCGTCGTGGGCGAGCCGGCCTGATGTCCGTCCCGTTTTCGCTGGGGGACCTGCCGACCCTGTCCCGGTCCACTGTGGACCGGCAGGAAGGCTTGCGCACCAACCCTTCGCGACTGCTGGCGAAGTGGTCCGACGCCCGGGTCGTCCTGCTGGACGACGCCGGGCGCACCCCGGTCGTCGAGGGTTCTTCGGTGCTGGCGTTCCGCAAGGCGATCGACTTCGGCGCTTCGCCACCGGAGGACGCGGTGTTCCTGGGCGAGTGGCAGGACACCGACTACTGGTCGCTGCCGGGCGGCCCGTCGGGTGACGCCCAGACGGTGAAGATGGCGGGCAGCTGGGGATTCGTCGAGGAGGTCCCGCTGGTCGACGGCGAGGTCTGGGTCGAGCTGCGCGGCTACGGCGACCTCCTGGACGACACGTCGGCCGGGCTGTTCACCACGGCGCAGGCGTTGCGGAACTGGCGTCGCCAGGCGAAGTTCTGCACGCGGTGCGGTCACCCGACGGAGCTGGTCCAGTTCGGCTGGGCGAGCAAGTGCACGAACGACGGCCGCGAGGAGTACCCGCGCACGGACCCGGCGGTGATCTGCCTGGTCCATTCGACGGAGGGGACCAACGGATCGCACGTGCTGCTGGCGCGTCAGCCGATCTGGCCGGCCGGGCGGTACTCGGTGCTGGCGGGTTTCGTGGAGGCGGGCGAGTCGCTCGAGGCGTGCGTGCTGCGGGAGATCCGCGAGGAGGTCGGGGCGTCGGTGTCCGACGTCCGGTACCTCGGGAGCCAGCCGTGGCCGTTCCCGCGGTCGATCATGCTCGGGTTCACCGCGCGGGCGGATCGTTCGCTGCCGCTCGTGCCCGCTGACGGGGAGATCGAGGAGGCGTTGTGGGTGTCGCGTGAGGAGGTGCGCGCGGCGTTCGCCAACAGTGCGGCGCGGGTCGCGAAGCCGACGCCGATCGCGAACGGGGCGGCGGAGATCATCCTGCCGGGGAACTCGTCCATCGCCCGCGTGATGCTCAAGGCCTGGGCGGACGCGGAGGAGTAACCGCCCACCACAGAGCGCGACCACGAACGGCCCCGGCTTCCCGCCGGGGCCGTTTTCGTCGCGCCCCACGCACCCAGGACCCCGAGCGCCCCAATGTGGCCTTGGTTGCGTCAGACGCACCGAAGGCCACATTGGGTGCGTCTCACGCACCGAAGGCCACATTGGGGCGCTTGGCCCGGGCCGGTCCGCGCAACCGGAAATCCGTTGACCAAGCCCCACGCACCCGGCGCAACTCGTTCACCGGTGCGCCCGCCGACCGGCCTAGACCCCCGCCAAGCGTTACCTCCCCGTTTCCGGAGCCCGTTGACGGCTGTGCTCCGGCTCACTACAGTCCTGCGAAACCGTCTGTAAAGTATCCTAATTAAGTCGGGAGCAACGAGTGCGAGCCGGTAGCCCGCGGATGCTGCGCGAGATCAACGATCGCGCCGCCATCGAGGTCCTCCTGCGTGAGGGCCCGTTGACCCGCGCCGAGCTGGAGCTCGCCATCGGGCTCTCCAAGCCCGCCACCGCGCAGCTCATCACCCGCCTCGAGCAGGACAACCTCGTCGTCAAGGCCGGTGTGCGAGGCGGTGGCCGCGGTCCCCGCGCCCAGCTCTGGGCCGCCAACGGCGCGCTCGCCTTCGTCGCCGCCGTGGACCTCACCCCGCACGTCGCCGACTTCGTCGTCGCCGACGTCGCCGGGATCGTGCTCGCCGAGTACCGGACGCCGCTGCCCGTGCACGAAGGCGCCGACGTCGTCGGGACCTTCGGGGAAGCCCTCCAAAGAGTTGCCGAAGAAGCCGGAATAAGGAGAGAAGACCTGGCCCATGTCGTGATCGGCGCGCAGGGGGCGTTCGATCCGCGGACCGGGCTGCTCTCCTCCGCCCCGCACATCCCCGGCTGGCTCGGCTTCGACGTCCCGCAGAAGCTCTCCGACGAGCTCGGCGTCGACGTCCTCATCGAGAACGACGTCAACCTCGTCGCCGTCGAGGAGATGAGCGTCGGGCAGGCGCAGGACGTCGACGACTTCGTCATGGTGTGGCTGTCCGAAGGCGTCGGCGGCGCGGTCGTCATCGGGCGGCGGCTGCTGCGCGGCGCCACCGGCGGGGGCGGCGAGATCGACTGGATGCGCGTGCCCGACCCGGCCTCCGTCGACACCGGCGACGTCTGGCCCGAAGCCGGCGCCCGGTTCGGCAACCTCGTCGACTCGCCCGCCATCTGCCGGCTCGCCGCCGCGCACGGCATCCAGGCCGAGACCGCGTGGGAAGCCGTCGAAAAAGCCGGGAGAAGCCCCTTCCTCGACGACCTCGCGAGGCGGGTCGCCGGGGGAGTGGCCAACCTCGTCGCCGTCGCCGACCCGCAGCTCGTGCTCCTCTGCGGCGACACCAGCCGCGCCGGTGGCGAGGAGTTCGCCGCGCTGGTGCAGGAAAAGCTGCACGAACTGGTCCTGCCGCGCACACCCGTCGGCTGCGCTTCGGTGCAGGGCAACGCCGTCCGCGCCGGCGCGCTGCAGTCCGCGCTGGCCACCGCCCGTGAGGACGTCTTCGGCGTCGTCACCCCCACGCTCCTCGGGTCGCGCAGGCCCGCGGTCGGACTTCCGCCCGGTGCGGCGGCGGTCCCGAACACCCGTCCCGCCCCGTCCCCAACCGAATAGACCCCACCGATGAGGAGGAGGGCCATGCCCCCTACCACCCGGACCCGCCGAGGCGCCCTGTTAGCGGCCGCCGCCGCGGCGTCCCTCCTGCTGACCAGCGCCTGCTCCGGCGCCGCCGCACCCAGTGGTGGCAGCGGTGACCCGGCCGCGGCGCCCGGCAAGGACGACAAGCTCACGATCACCGTGTACTCCAAGTTCACCGACCGCGAGTACGGGGTGGTGACCGCGGGCCTGAACAAGCTCAAGGCGAAGTTCCCGAACATCGAGATCAAGCACGAGGGAAACCAGGACGACGACAAGCTCACCCAGTCGATCCGCGGTGGCAACCCACCCGACGTCGCGATCTCCTTCTACACCGACAACCTGGGCGCCTGGTGCTCCACCGGCAGCTTCCAGGACCTCAAGCCCTACATCGACCGCGACAAGATCGACCTGAACCAGATCCCGGACGCGGTCCGCAACTACACCGAGTACCAGGGCAAGCGGTGCGCGATGCCGATGCTCGCGGACGTCTACGGCATGTACTACAACACCGACATGTTCGCGGCGAAGGGCATCACCTCGCCGCCGAAGACGATGTCGGAGCTGTTCGAGGACACCAAGAAGCTCACCGAGTTCAACCCGGACGGCTCGATCAAGGTCGCCGGCTTCCTGCCCTCGATGCCGTTCTACGCCAACCAGGCCCAGTACTGGGCGCAGTACTTCGGCGCGAGCTTCCTCGGCCAGGACGGCAAGTCGGACCTCGCCACCAACCCCGGCTGGAAGGCGATGTTCGACTTCCAGAAGCAGCTCATCGACTTCTACGGCGGCCACGACAAGGTCGAGAAGTTCAAGGCCGGCCTGGGTGACGAGTACTCCGCCGACCACGGCTTCCAGAAGGGCAAGCTCGCCATGATGATCGACGGCGAGTTCCGCACCGCCTTCCTCAAGGACCAGGCGCCGGACATCAAGTACCAGACCGCGCCGTTCCCGGTGCTCGACACGATGGCCGACCACTACGGCGGCGGCTTCACCACCGGCACGATCATCGCGATCCCCAAGGGCGCCAAGAACCCCGGCGCCGCGTGGGAGCTCATCAAGCAGGTCACCCTGGACACCGACACCCTGGTGGACATGGCCAACGGCCTGAAGAACGTGCCCAGCACCAAGGCGTCGCTGACCTCGCCGAAGCTGGACCTGCAGCCGCAGTTCAAGACGTTCCTCGAGATCTACGACAGCGGCAAGCTGGTCGCCAACCAGACCACCCCGATCGGTGACGCGCACCTCAAGGCGGTCAACGACTTCGCCGAGAAGTGGCAGGCCGGCTCCGTGCCCGACCTCCTGGGTGGCCTGAAGACGGTCGACGCGCAGGTCAACGACGAGCTGAAGCAGAAGGGCGCCGGCGGATGACCTCCACGGCCCTTCCCGTCACCACCGACGGTTCCCCGTCCGCACCTGCCAAGGTGCGGACGGGGGCCCGCCGGGCCAAGCGCCGCCGGACCGTCTTCTTCTTCATGGCCCCGGCGTTCGTCGGGTTCCTGGTCTTCTTCGGCTACCCGCTGATCGCGACGGTCTACTACTCCTTCACCCGGTACGACCTGATCAACGCGCCGGTGTTCATCGGCTTCGACAACTACGTCCGGATGTTCACCAGCGAGCCGCTGGTCGGCACGGCCGCGTACAACACGCTGTGGCTGGTCGTCATCCTGACGGTCTGCCGGGTGGCGTTCTCCCTCGGCGTCGCGTCGGTGATCTCCCGGCTCAAGTCGGGCGTCGGCCTGGTCCGGACGCTCTGCTACCTGCCGACCCTCGCCCCGCCCGCGGCGGCGACCCTGGCGTTCGTCTTCGTGTTCAACCCGGAGTTCGGCCCGGTCAACCGGTTCCTGCGGCTCGTCGGCATCGACGGCGGGCTCTGGTTCAACAGCCCGTCGATGTCGAAGCCCGCGTTGACGCTGCTCGCGCTGTGGGGCTCCGGCGAGCTGATGATCATCATCCTGGCCGCGCTGCTCGACGTCCCGACCGAGCAGTACGAGGCCGCCGAGCTCGACGGCGCCGGCCCGATCCGCCGGTTCTGGCACGTCACGCTGCCGTCGATCTCGCCGGTGCTGCTCTTCGGTGTGGTCAACTCGATCATCTACGCCCTGCAGTTCTTCACGCAGGCGATCGTCGCGGCGTCGGCTTCGGCGGGGACCGCGGACGTCGCCGGCAACTCGAAACTCATCGGGGCGCCGCAGAACTCGACGTTGACGTACCCGATCTGGCTGTACGTCCAGGGTTTCCGCTACTTCAACATGGGTTACGCGGCGGCGATGGCCGTGCTGTTGTTCATCGTCAGTGCCGGGTTCACCTGGATTCTCGTGCGTCAGCTGCGGAGGTCCCAGCACCAGGAGGAGGGCGCATGACCGCGTTGGCCGAAGCGCCGCAACGCGATGCCGGCGTGCCGCCGAAGGTCCGGTTCAAACGCACCTGGGACAAGCGGCTGTCCTACATCGCGACCCACGCGGTCGGGATCGCGCTCGGCGTGATCTTCATGCTGCCGCTGCTGTTCGTGTTCCTCACCTCGGTGATGAAGAGCGACCAGGCGATGACGGCGAGCCTGTGGCCGACCGAATGGCACTTCGAAAACTTCGTCGAGGTGTTCCAGAAAGCGCCGCTGCTGGAGTACTTCGGCAACAGCCTGCTGTACTCCACGGTCGCGACGGCGGGCGCGCTGCTTTCGGCGATCCCGGCGGCGTACGGGCTTTCGAAACTGCGGTGGCGCGGGCAGAACCTGTTCTTCATGCTCACCGTGGCGGCGATGCTGCTGCCACCGCAGGTCACCATCGTGCCGCTGTACGACCTGTGGGTGCGGATGGGGCTCACCGGCACGCTGGTTCCGCTGATCGTGCCGTACTTCTTCTTCGACGCCTTCTCGATCTTCCTGCTCCGCCAGTTCTTCTTGACGATTCCGAAGGACTACATCGAGGCGGCGAAGATCGACGGCTGCAACGAGTTCCAGGCGATGTACCGGGTGCTGATCCCGATGGCGAAGCCCGGGATCGCGGCCACGGCGATGTTCTGCTTCCTGTTCACCTGGAACGACTACTTCGGGCCGTTGCTCTACACCGGGGAAAACCGCGACCACTGGCCGCTTTCGCTGGCGATCGCGTCCTTCCGCGGCATGCACCACGTCGAGTGGAACCTGACGATGGCCGCCACGGCCCTCATCATGGCGCCGGTCATCGTGCTGTTCATCTTCGCCCAGAAGTCGTTCGTCAAGGGCATCACATTCACGGGAGTCAAGGGATGAAGCTGGCAGTCGTCGGTGGCGGGTCCACCTACACGCCGGAGCTGATCGACGGCATCGCCGGTCGGCGCTCCACTTTGGACGTCGACGAGATCGTGCTGGTCGACCCGGACGCCTACCGCGTCGAGGCTGTCGGCGGGTTCAGCCAGCGGCTGCTGGACCACGCCGGCCACCCCGCGCAGGTCCGGACCACGCAGTCGCTGGAGGAGGGCGTCGACGGCGCGTCGGCCGTGCTCATCCAGCTGCGGGTCGGCGGGCAGCGGGCGCGGCGCTCGGACGAGACGTTCCCGCACGCCTGCGGCTGCGTCGGCCAGGAGACGACCGGCGCGGGTGGGCTGGCGAAGGCCCTGCGCACGGTGCCGGTGGTGCTCGACATCGCCGAGCGCGTCCGCAAGATCGCCGGCGACGACACGTGGATCGTCAACTTCACCAACCCGGTCGGCATCGTCACCCGCGCCCTGCTCAACGAGGGCCACCGCGCGGTCGGGCTGTGCAACGTCGCGATCAATCTGCAGCGGCAGTTCGGGAAGCTCCTGGGAGTCGGCGCGGACGACGTCAAGCTCGTCCACACCGGACTCAACCACCTGAGCTGGGAGCGCGGCGCGCTCGTCGACGGCGTCGACCGGCTGCCGGAGCTGCTGGAGCAGCACCTGGACTACCTGGCCAACGAGGTCAGCGTGCCGGAGAAGTGGTTGCGGCGGATGAACGTCGTGCCGTCGTACTACCTCAAGTACTTCTACGCGCACGACGAGCAGGTCACCAAGCAGCGCACCGAACGGCCGCGCGCGGACGTCGTGTCCGACGTCGAGGAAGAGCTGCTGAAGATCTACCTCGACCCCGAGCAGAACACGAAGCCGGAGTCGCTCGAAAAGCGTGGCGGCGCGTACTACTCCGAAGCCGCCGTGCAGCTCGTGCACGCGCTGACCGCGGGCGGGCCGGCCGAGGAGCACGTGGTGAACGTGCGCAACAACGGCGCGTTGCCGTTCCTGCCCGACGACGCCGTCATCGAGACACGATCCACTGTGGACTCCAAGGGGGCGACGCCGATCCCGCAGCCCGCCGTCGAGCCGCAGTTCTCGGGCCTCATCGCGGCGACCACGGCGTACGAGTTCCTGGCGCTGGAAGCGGCGGTCAAGGGCGGCCGCGACCGCGTGGCCGACGCGCTGCTGGCGCACCCGCTGGTCGGGCAGTACACGAAGGCCGACACGCTGGCCGATTCGCTGGTCCAGATCAACCGCGAGTACTTGCCCTGGGCCCGCGGATGAAACCTGCGATTATCGCGATCGACGGCGGCAACAGCAAGACCGAGGTCCTGGTGATCTCGGGAGACGGCGTGGTGCTGGGGAAATCGAGAGGCCCCGGCGCGTCGCCGCAGAACATCGGCGTCGCGGCGTGCGTCACGGCGCTGGAAGGCCTGGTCCTGGCGGCGTACCCGGACTTCGGGGCGAAACCGTTCGCGGTGCACACCTCCGCTTACCTCGCCGGGCTGGACTTCCCGCGCGAGGAGGAAGCGTTGCACGCGGCGCTGTCCGCGCGAGGCTGGAGCGACACCCTGACCGTCGGCAACGACACCCTCGCGCTGCTCCGGGCGGGCAGCGCGGGGGTGGGCGTCGCGGTGGTGTGCGGCGCCGGGATCAACGGCGCCGGCGTCGGCCCGGACGGGCGCGTGCACCGCTTTCCCGCGCTGGGCAAGATCTCCGGCGACTGGGGTGGTGGCTACCGGCTCGGCGAAGAGGCCCTGTGGTGGGCCGTGCGCGCCGAGGACGGCCGCGGCCCGCGGACCGCGTTGATGGCGGCGGTCGCGGCTTACTTCGGCAAGCCGACCCTGCTGGACATCGTGCAGGGCCTGCACTTCGAGGAGATTCCCGCCGCCTCGATCCACGGGCTGTGCCCGCTGCTGTTCGAGGTGGCCGCGGCGGGCGACGAGGTCGCGCAGGACATCGTGACGCGGTTCGTCGAGGAGGTCAGCGTCTTCGCGGCGGTGATCCTCCGCGAGCTGGACCTGACCGAAGACGCCCCCGAGATCGTCCTCGGCGGCGGCGTCCTGACCGGGATCGGCGCGCCGGTGATCGCGGAGATCGAGAAGCGGTGCCTGAAGGTCGCGCCGCGGGCGGTGGTCCGGGTGGTGGACGTGAACCCCGTGGTGGGCGCGGCGTTGTTCGGGCTCGACACGCTGGGCGCTTCCGAGGCCGCGAAGGCCTCGTTGAAGGCGGCAACTCAGCGCGCATAGACCTGGTGGCCTGCCTCGAAGCGGCGCGAGGCAGGCCACCAGACCCTTTTCACGGCGCCGGGACGATGGTGTCGCCCGTTTCGAGCAGCGTCTTGAGGTCGGAGAGGATCCAGGCCCAGCCGCCACCGGCGTTCTCGTTCGGCGGCGCGTCGAGCCGCTCGAAGGCGCCGCTGACCATCGCGGCGATGTTGGGGGCGCCGGTGACGTCGTGGGTGACGGTCAGTCTGGTGCCGGCTGTCTTGGACTCGTCGATCTCGTAGGTGAGGGTCGTGTAGGGCTCGTCGGCCACGTCCTGGGGCGCCATCAGCAGCTTCCAGGTGATCACCAGCTTGCGCGGCGGGTCCACCTCGAGGACTTCGCCGTCGACGATGTCGCCGGTCATCCCGGCGTCGATGAACGGCTGGGTCGGGCGCATCCGGTGCTTCCCGCCGGGCCGCAGGTCGAAGTCGGCGAGACCGGTGTAGCCGTAGCGCTGCGTCCACTCGGGCTTGGTGATGGCTTCCCAGATGCGCTCCGGCGTCGCCTTGATGTAGACGCGGTAGACCTGCACGGTGTTCGTCATGGTTCTTCGCCTTCCAGTTCGTTCTTGAGGTCGAGCAGCGCGGTGACGTGGTGTTCGGTGTACTTGTCGATCCACCGGTCGTGGATCTGCCGGATCGGCACGGGGTTCAGGAAGTGCCGTTTCTCCCGGCCTTCCTTCCGCGCGACGACGAGGCCGGCCTCTTCCAGCAGCTTCAGGTGCTTCATGACGCCGAAGCGGGTCATGTCGACCTGGGTCTCGAGCTCGGTGAGCGTGCGGCCGTCACGCTCGAAGAGCAGGTCGAGCAGGAACCGGCGGGTCGGGTCCGCCAGCGCCTTGAACACCAGGTCGTCGTCAGGCACGTGACCGAGGATAGGTGACCAAAAGGTCACATGTCAACGGACGGCGCTTTCACGTGAAAGTGACCCGGAGGAAGCCTCCGGGTCACTTTCACGTGAAAGCTACGTTGTTCAG
This sequence comes from Amycolatopsis iheyensis, assembly GCF_024703995.1. Taxonomy (GTDB): domain Bacteria; phylum Actinomycetota; class Actinomycetes; order Mycobacteriales; family Pseudonocardiaceae; genus Amycolatopsis; species Amycolatopsis iheyensis. Next base: position 179,409 of record NZ_JAMXQV010000015.1, read on the forward strand.
ACCAGTAGGGAGAGGGGGAGGATCAGGGCGATCGCCACCACGGAGATCAGCGTCTCCATCACCGACCAGCTCTTCAGCGTCTGCCCGACCGACAGGCCGAAGTACTCCTTCACCAGCCAGAAGCCGGCGTCGTTGACGTGCGAGAAGAACAGCGACCCGGCGCCGATCGCCAGCACCAGCAGGGCGCTGTGCGACGGGTCCATCGTCGCCGCCAGCGGGGCCACGATGCCCGCCGCGGAAACCGTCGCCACCGTGGCCGAGCCCGTCGCCAGCCGGATCGCCACCGCGACCAGCCAGCCGAGCAGGAGCGGCGAAAGGTTCGCGTCCTTGGCCAAGCCGGTGATGACGTCGCCGACGCCCGCGTCCACCAGGGTTTGCTTGAAGCCGCCGCCCGCGCCGACGATCAGGATGATCCCCGCGATCGGGCCCAGCGAGTCGGCGAGCACAGTGGACAGTCGCGCGCGGTCGAGGCCCGCCGGGCGGCCCAGCAGCACCATGCCCACCAGCACCGCCGCGAGCAGCGCGATCAGCGGGTCGCCGACGAAGTCCAGGATCTTGCGCGCCTGGTTTTCCTTGCCCAGCAGGATGTCCGACAACGCTTTCGCCAGCATCAGCACGACCGGCAGCAGCACCGTCGTGAGCGTCGCGGCGAAACTCGGCCGCGGCTTGTCCGTGTCGGCGCGCTCGGGGATGAGCCGCTCGGGCGGCTGCGCGTCCGGGACGAGCCGGGCGGCGACCTTGCCGAACAGCGGGCCCGCGATGACCAGCGTCGGGATGCCGACGAGCAGGCCGAACGCCAGCGTGACACCGACGTTCGCGTTCAACGCGCCCGCCGCGGCGAGCGGACCCGGGTGCGGCGGGACCAGGCCGTGCAGCACGGAGAGGCCGGCGACGGCCGGAATGCCCAGCAGCATCAACGGTTTCCCGGTGCGCTTGGCCGCGAGCAGCACCACCGGGATCAGCATGACGAGCCCGATCTCGAAGAACATCGGCAGCCCGATCAGCGCGGCGACCAGTGCCATCGCCCACGGCAGCGCGGCGCCGCGTGCCTTGCCGAGCACGGTGTCGACGATCTGGTCGGCGCCCCCGGAGTCGGCCAGGAGCTTGCCGAGCATCGCGCCGAGGGCGATCAGGATGCCGACGGACGCGACCGTGCTGCCGACGCCGTTCGTGAAGCTCTTCAGCAGCTTGTCGACCGGCATCCCGGCGGTCAGCCCGAGGACGAGCGAACCGAGCACCAGCGACAGGAACGGGTGCAGCTTCACCTTAGTGATCAGCACGACGATGACGGCGATCGCGACGACGGTGGCGATGATCAGGCGGGTGTCGTGGCCGGTCCAGGCGGCGGCGAGGGTGGTCATGGGCGCTCCCGGAAGGCGGTCAGGGCGGCTTCGGTGATCTCGGCCGGCGTTTCACGGATGTCGAAGATCGCGCCCGGCTCGTCCGCTTCGAGGGGTTCCAGGTCGGCGAGCTGGGAGTCCAGCAGGGAGACCGGCATGAAGTGGCCCGAACGCGACTTCATGCGCTCGGCGAGGATTTCGCGGTCGCCGTGCAGGTGGGCGAACCAGACGGCGCCGCCCGTCCGCAGCACGTCCCGGTACCGGCGCTTGAGCGCGGACGACGTCACGACGCCGCCGGCGGCCTGGTGATCGCGGATCCAGCCGGCGATGGCCTCGAGCCAGGGGGCGCGGTCGGCGTCCGTGAGGGGGTGGCCCGCGGTCATCTTGTCGATGTTGGCCTGCGGATGGAACGTGTCCGCTTCGGCGTACTCGACGTCCAGCGCGTTCGCGAGCGCCGTGCCGATCGTCGTCTTGCCGGAGCCTGACACCCCCATCACCACGATGACGGTCATCCGCACCTCCCACTTCGTTGTGCCCAGGTGAGTGAAACTCAAAAGTACTACTTATTCAAGATGAAGTACTACTTAATCGAGTCAGATCGCTAGGTTGGGTCACGTGAGGCACGAGCAGGTCCTGGACGAGCTGGGTGCGGCGATCGCGAACGGGTCGCTGCCACCGGGCACCGTGCTGCGCTCCGAAGACCTGCAGGACCGCTTCGGCGCGTCGCGGACGGTGGCGCGCGAAGTCGTCCGGGTGCTGGAGACGATGCAGCTGACCAGCAGCAAGCGGCGGGTCGGGGTGATCGTCCGCGAGCCGGGCGAGTGGAACCACTACGACCCGCGCCTGATCCGCTGGCAGCTCGACGGCCCCTCGCGGCCGACGGCCCTGGCCACGCTGAACGAGCTGCGTTCGGCGATCGAGCCCTGCGCGGCGCGGTACGCAGCCCTGCGCGCGACCCCGGAGGAGCGCGGCCGGCTCGGCGCGCTGGGCGAACGCCTGGCCCGCACGGCCCGCGCCCGCGACCTCACGACGTTCCTCGGCTTCGACATCGAGTTCCACGACCTGCTGCTCACGGCGTCCCGGAACCCGATGTTCGCGCAGCTGTCGCAGGTCGTCGCGGAGGTGCTGACCGGCCGGACCGGGCACGGGCTGATGCCTCCCGAGCCCCAGCCGGAGGCGATCGCGCTGCACCTGGAGGTCGCGGCGGCGGTGGCCGGCGGCGACGCGGACCGCGCGGAGCGGGCGATGCGGGACATCGTGGTCCAGGCGCGGGAGGAGATCGCGGCACTGGTCGACTAGCGCCCCAATGTGGCCTTCGGTGCGTCTGACGCACCGAAGGCCACATTGGGTGCGTCTGACGCAACCAAGGCCACATTGGGGCGCTCGGTGGGCGGGCAGGGCTTGACCGGGCTGGTTCCCGGGTCGAGTAGCCTCGACGGGTACTGGACTTTCTTTGCCGGGGGGCACGGGTGAGCGCGGCGCGCGCGATCGGACTGGTGTTGGGTGTGGTGGCCGACGGCGCTCTGGGCGACCCCCGGCGGCGCCCTCCGGTGACGGCGTTTGGCCGGCTCTCGCCGGGCCCCGGCCTGGCGGTCGCGGGCGCCGTGGTCGCCGGCGGCCTGCTGCTCGAACGCGTCGGCCGCGGGCGGCCGCTGGTGCAGGCCACCTCGACTGCCGCGTCGACGTGGGCCGTGCTCGGGGCGGCCGGGCTGGCGCTGCAGGGCACCGAGCTCGCTCGCGACCTCGAGGAGTCCCGCTTCGACCCGGCACGCTCGACACTGTCCGAATTGGACCCGCGGGTGGCCGACAGTCTCGACCTGGTCGGCCTTTCGCGGGCCTCGGTCGAAACTCTGGCGGAAAACACCTCGGACGCCGTCGTCGCGCCGCTCGTCTGGGGCGCGGTCGCGGGCGTGCCCGGGCTCCTGGGCGCCCGCGCGGTGAGCCTGCTGCGACGGGCGCGCGCGGGACGTCAAGGCCACTGGGCGATCGACCGGCTCGACGAGCTGGTCCACCTCGTCCCGACCCGCGTCGCGGCGGGCCTGACGGTCCTGGCGGCCCCGGTGGTCGGCGGCTCGGCGGGCGGCGCGTGGCGGGCGTGGCGCCGCGACACGATCGCCCACCCGAGCCCGAACGCGGGCCGCGTCGAGGCGGCGTTCGCGGGAGCGCTGGAAATCCGCGTCGGCGGGCGGACCGTTTACCCGCAGGGCGTGGCCGAACTGCCGGTGCTCGGCGTGGGGCGGAACCCGGACGCCGGGCACGTGACGCGGGCGGTGGAGCTGTCCCGGGTCGTCGGGTGGCTGGCCGCGGTGACGTCGGTGGTGCTGGCGGTCGTGGCCGGGTGCCGGCGCCGGTCGGTGTAACTCCTCCGCGTATCAACGAGCGTAGTGAACGCTTCGCGGATACTGGGAGGAATTTCGTGCGGTACAAGCACATTGTGGTGGGCGTCGTCGCGGCGAGCCTGATGGGTCTCGCCGTGACCGGCACCGCCGAGGCCAAGGACCGCCGCTGCGGCCCCACCTACGAGCAGGACTCCACCGGCAGCTTGGGCACTTCGTTCACGCTGAAGTCCAAGCACGACGACGACGGCCCCGGCGGGTCGTTCGTCGTGGGGGAGGAGTTCGAGATCCACACCAACGTCGCCGGCCAGACCTGGAGCATCACCTTCGCCGACAACGGCAAGGTCTTCTTCACCGGCGACGACGTCTCGACGACCGCGGGGATCCGGGAACAGCACCCGACCGCGAACCAGCCGGGCGTCACCCAGCACATGACCGCGGACGCGGTGAACCACACCACGGGCGAGACCATCCACGGTTTCCTTGACGTCCTCCCGGTCCCGCGCTGCGGCGGCTGACGCACTCCGCTCGTCGCGGCTGAGGGCCCTCAGCCGCGACGGCGCAGCTGGGCCAGGGCTTCGTCGTCGAGCCGCCCGCCGCGTTCGGCCAGCCGGGCGCCGATCCGCTCGCGGTCCTCGGCCGTCTTGTTCCCGCCGAACTTGAACTTCGCGCGCACGCCCGTGATCGTGAACTCGATCCCGCGGATCCCCGGCAGCAGCCGCCGGTCCGGGGCCTCGGTCGCGCTCACCCGGGCCCGCGCGCCGTCCGGCTCGAAGTGGCGCAGCTGCTCGTCCAGCAGAGCCGCCTTCGCGGCCGGGTCGTCGACCAGCCGCACGTCGCCCTCGAGCTGGACCGTCGCGTAGTACGACGTCGGCACCCCGAGCTCCGGGTCCGCCGCGGTGTTCCAGTCCGCGCGGATGTAGGTGTAGTCGTCGACCACCGTCAGCAGTGCCCGGGGGTGCTCCTCCAGCAGCGGCCAGATCGGGTTCGGGCGGGCCAGGTGCGTGAGGACCGTGCGGTCGCCGTCGAACGCGAAGTGCGCCGGGGTCACCACCGGGAGGTCACGCCCGGAGCCGCCGGCGATGAGCTGGCCGAAGTCGTGCACGGACAGCCAGCCGCGCCATTCGTCGTCCGAAGCGGCGTCCCAGGGGTGGATCAGCATGACCCGAGTATCACCGGGACAAGTGGCACCGAGAAAGGGCCATTTTCGGGCTACTTCTGATGTCCACTTTCGGCGAGCTCGTCCTCGGCGAGGATCTCCGCGACGGACTTCCGGCGCGTCGGCGTCTCGGCCGACGCCGTCAGCGCGCCACCGGGCTTGAGCTCGCGCACGGTGAAGTACAGCCAGCCGAGCAGCGCCATCGTGCCGAACGCGAGCCACTGCAGCGCGTAGGACAGGAACGGCCCGGAGTCGGTCTGCGGCAGCGGCAGCGCGCCCAGCACGCCGGGCTGACCGGTGTCGAGCTGGAAGTACCCCGGCCGGATGTCGAGCTTGCCCGCCCGCGCGACCACCTTCGAGTCGACGACGTAGCTCTGCAGCTGCCCACCGGTCGACGCGTCGGCGAAGGCGTCCCGGTTCTTCGGGTCCGTCTCGTCCGCGCGGGCCCGCGCGGTGACCTGCACGGTCCCGGCCGGCGGCGGTGCGTAGGGCAGCACGCCGGACTTGCTGTCGAGCCGGACGTAACCGCGGTCGACCAGCACGACCGTGCCGTCGGTCGTCCGCAACGGCGTCAGGACCTCGAAGGCGCCTTCGCCCTGGACCGTCCGCAGCCGCGCGACGACCTCCTTGTCCGGCAGGTACTGGCCGGTGATGGAGACGAGGTGCCATTCGGTCCGCGGGCCTGGCGCGGCTTCCGCGGGCAGCAGCTGCGCCAGCGGCAGTGGTGCCGCGGTGAACGACGCTTCGAGGGCGGAGTTCTGCTGCTCGCGCTCGGTGTTGCGGCTGAACTGCCAGGGCGCCAGCAGCGTGTAGCAGCAGACGGCGAAGGTGAAGACCACCGCCGTCAGGGCCAGCCACCCGGGCCGGAGCAGGAACCGCAACCGCACCCCACCACGGTAGGCCGTGCCCCACCCGGGCCGCCCTCCGACCTCCGTCACCTGTGACGTCGGCCGGGACGAACCGCCCGAGCGGGGCGAACGCGGCTCAGCGGTCCAGCCGCCACTGCTGGCTCGGGTTCCCGGCGACGCAGGCGGCGGTGATCACCCGCGTGCCCGGGTCGTTCGAGCCCAGGTCGGCGCAGAGGCCGTTGTGGTTGCGCAGCGTGCCGTCCCCGGGCGCGGTCCACTGCTGGCTCGGGTTGCCCGGCTGGCACGCGATCATGATCAGCCGGCTGCCGGGGGTGTTCGAGCCGAGGTCGGCGCACAGGCTGTTGGTGTTGCGCAGCGCCCCGCCGAGCAGCCCCCAGCGCTGGCTGACGAGGTCCGCCCCGCAGGCGACCATCGTGATCGGCGTGTTCACGGCGTTCGAGCCGAGGTCGGCGCAGAGACCGTTGCTGTTGCGCAGCGTGCCGTCGCCCTTGAGGAACCACTGCTGGCTGAGGTTGCCCTCGGCGCACCCGACGGTGATCAACGGCGTGCCCGGCGCGTTGCTGCCGATGTCGGCGCAGGCGCCGGCGGCCGTCCGGAAGGTGCCGTCACCCGGGAAGCGCCACTGCTGTTCGGGCCCCGCGGTGCAGGGCGCGGTGACGAGCGCCGTCCCGGCGACGGCGACGCAGCGTCCGTCCGCGGTGCGCACGGTGCCGTCACCGGGCAGCGTCCAGTGCTGACCGGCGGCGCACGTCGTGAGGGTGACCTGCGGGCCGTCGCCGGTGCAGAGGCCGTTGAAGTTGCGGATCGCGTACGGCGGGATCTGCGCGCGGACCCAGTCGGTGATCTCGTCGAGGCGGGTTTCGGTGGTGCCCTGCCGCGTTTCGGTTTCGCCGAGGCACCCGTGCTGCCACGACGTGGCGTTGACCGCGACCAGCTCCGTGACACCGCCGGTCTCCCGCAGCGCCGGACCGCCCGCGTCCCCCTTGCAGGTGGTGGCGTCCGCGGCGGTGATGGCCAGCGTCGTCGTGGTGCTCGACTGCACGGTGAAGTTCGCGGTGGACAGCTTGTCCGGCACCCAGGTCGTCGCGGTCCGGCCGTAGCCGGCGATCCGCAGTGTTTCGCCGGTCTGGACCGGCGACGTGGCCAGCGCGACCGGCGCGACCGTGAAGACGGGCGCGTCGAGCTGGGCCAGGGCCAGGTTCCGGTCCGCCCTGGGGACCAGCGTGGTGATCTTGGCCGTCCGGCCGCCGACCGTCGCGGTGGCCGTGCCTGGCTGCGCCGGGTCGGCGAAGCAGGACGACGCGGTCAGCACCCACTGCGGTGCGACGAGCGCGCCGGTGCAGGCGCGGCCGGCGCTGGTGACCTTCGCGACGAAGGTGTAGGTCCCGTCGGCGGCTTGGCTGCCACCGGTGATCGCCGCGGCCGGCGTGGCGGTCAGGACCGCCGCTGCCAGTGCCAGGCCGAGAATTCTTGGGCGCACGCGGTTCCCCTCATCGACGACGATGCCGGAGGGCTTATCGGTGCGGTGGGGTGAGTGGTACAGACCTGGCTTGTGACGCCGGTCACGCGTGGGTGCGGACCCAGTCGAGCAGTGCCGGTACTGAGCGTTCGATCATGCCGAGGACGTCCTCGAAGCCGTCGTCGCCGCCGTAGTACGGGTCGGGGACTTCGGCTCCTTCCGGGGCGGATGGGTCGAATGATCGCAGCAGTCGGACCTTGCTGGGATCTTCGACGCGCTCGAGCAGGAACTCGACGTGGCCCTCGTCTGCCGCGAGCAGGAGGTCGGCTTCCAGGTCGTCGCTGGTCACCTCGGTGGCGACGTGCTCTGTCGGGTAGCCGTGGGCCTTCAGGGTGGCTCGGGCTCGCTTGTCGGCCGGCTCTCCGGCGTGCCAAGGGCCGATGCCGCAGCTTGAGACGCGTACGTCGTCGAGGCCGGCTTCTTCCAGCTTCGCGCGGAAGATCAGCTCGGCCATGGGGGAGCGGCAGATGTTGCCCGAACAGACGAAGACCAGGTTTGGCACTTCGTGAGCGTAACCGGCCGGGAATTCCCTCCGGCACCCCGAAGCTTTGATTGTGACTACGGCCGGCAGCACCGCGTCAAGGCGGGAAAGATGCCTTGACCCGGCGCCGCCGGCCGTGTTTTGGCTTCGGATCGGGGTGCGGGGGTCTGGGTCCTCGTCGGTGTGGGTTTGCGTGTTGCCTGCGGCGTTGCGTAACTGGCCGTTCACCCGGTCACCCGCTCGCTCGGCGGTACCAGCCGCCTGCGGCGGGCACCTAGCGTTCGTTGCGCGAGGACGTGAACCGGAAGGAGAGCGACATGCACGGGTGCTGCTCCAAGTGCACTGGTCAGGGCTGCGGCTGCTGCGGCAACTGCAACTGACGCGCCACCTCGGCGCTCCGGCGTCGGAACGCCGGAGCGCCCTTCCGGTCGACCCCTAAACCGCGCACGTTGCCGCGGTTGCCGCGCGCAGCGCTCGGGCGTGCAGGGCGTCGAAGCGGTGGACCACGTCCGCCACCCTTGCCGCCACCAGCAGGCGGGCCGGGCACGTCCGGGCCGTTCGCAGCTGCCGTGTTGCCGCCAGCTCGGCCAGCAAGCCCGTATTCATGCGGTCGATCGCCGGGCGGATCTCGGTCAGGTCGGGGCGGGTTGCCGGGGCCTCCGCCGGGTGCTCGGCCCACCTTGCGTGCAGGCCTCGCTGGACCAGTTTGCTCGCCTCGACCTGCGCGCGGAAGAACCGGACCGCCTCCGCCGGGTCCAGGCCCAGCTCCGGGGCGCGCGCCGCCACCGAGTCGTAGATCTGCTGCTCTCGGACCGGGTCGTCGATCGGGGACCCGGTGCCGTACTTCGCCGCCGCCACCTGGTCCGCGATGCGGACTCGCTGCGCCACCAGGTCCGTCAGCCGCCAGAGGGACGGCGGGGAAGCCGACGCCGGGACCGTGGCCAGCACGAGCGCGGTGATCACCGGCAAGAGCACAGCCAGTACTCGCATGAGCCGGGACCGTACATGCGAAGATCCCCGGGTGCCCGCACTTTCCGAAATCATCGCCGTGCTGGAGCAGGCGTATCCGCCCGTTCTGGCCGAATCGTGGGACGCGGTCGGACTCGTCTGCGGTGACCCGGCCGAGCCGGTCACGCGCGTGCTGTTCTGCGTCGACCCGGTCGCCGAGACCGTCGACGAGGCCGTCGAGCTCGGCGCGCAGCTGATCGTCTCGCACCACCCCCTGCTCCTTCGCGGCGTGCACGGCGTCCCGGCCGACACCGCCAAGGGCGGTCTCGTGCACCGGATGATCCGCGCCGGCCTCGCGCTGTACTGCGCGCACACCAACGCCGACTCCGCCGACCCCGGCGTCTCGGACGCGCTCGCCCAGGCCATCGGGCTGCGCGTCACCGGACCGCTGGAGCCGAACGAAGACGGCGTCACCGGCATCGGCCGCGTCGGCGAACTGCCCGAAGCCGAACCCTTCGCGACGTTCGTCCAGCGCGTCGCCGACGCGCTGCCCGCGACCGTCCCCGGCGTGCTCGGGGCCGGGGACGCCGGGCGCCCGATCCGCACCGTCGCGGTGTCCGGCGGCGCCGGCGACTCCTACCTGAAGCGGGCCACCGCGGCCGGCGTCGACGCCTTCGTCACCGCCGACCTGCGGCATCACCCCGCCGGTGAGCACCTGGCGAACCCGGGCCCGGTGCCCGCGCTCGTCGGGCTGACCCACTGGGCCAGCGAATGGCCCTGGTGCGGGCAAGCCTCGGCGGTCGTGGCGCGGGCGTTTGCGAGTAACGTCGACGTTCACGTCTCCACGCGGTGCACCGACCCGTGGAACGTCCGCGCCGAGCGCACATCGATTTAGAGGAGCACCGTGAAGGCCGAACCCGCCGTGCAGCGCCAGTTGCTCGAGCTCGCCAAGGTGGACGCCGAGCTCTCGCGCACCGCGCACCGCCGCCGCACCCTGCCCGAGCTGGCCGAGATCGACGCGGGCGAGAAGACCGCCCGCGAGCGCCGCGACGCGCTCGTGTCGGTGGAGACCGCCGCCTCCGACCTCGACCGCGAGATCGCCCGGGCCGAGAAGGAGATCGAGTCGGTGCGGGCCCGCGAGGACCGCGACCGCAAGCTCCTGGCGTCCGGCACGGTCAACGCGAAGCAGATGACGGACATCGAGCACGAGCTGCAGTCGCTCGAGCGCCGGCAGAGCGCGCTCGAGGACGACCAGCTGGAGCTGATGGAGCAGCGCGAGGCCCTCGGCCTGGACGCGCAGCGCACCGGCGCCGAGGTCGACAAGGCCGAGGCCGAGGTGGCCGCCGCCGTCGCGCGCCGCGACGAGGCGTTCAAGGACCTCGACACCACCCGCGCGCGTCGCGACGAAGACCGCGAGAAACTGCTGCCGCGCTTCCCGGAGCCGCTGCTCAAGCTGTACGAGCGGGTCCGCGAGCACAAGGGCATCGGCGCCGCGCTGCTGCGGGCCCGCCGCTGCGGCGCCTGCCAGCTGGAGCTGGACCGCAACACCGTCAACGAGATCAAGGGCGCGCCCGAGGACGACGTCATCCAGTGCGAGAACTGCGGCGCGATCCTGGTCCGGACCATGGAGTCGGGTCTGTGACCTTGCACGTCGTCATCGAGGCCGACGGCGGTTCCCGGGGCAACCCGGGGCCGGCCGGCTACGGCGCCGTGGTCAAGGACGGCGACGGCGAGGTGCTCGCCGAGCGGAAGGAAAGCCTGGGCGTCGTCACCAACAACGTCGCCGAGTACAACGGCCTGATCGCCGGGCTGGCCGCCGCGGCCGAGCTCGGGGCGTCCACTGTGGACGTCCGGATGGACTCGAAGCTCGTGGTGGAGCAGATGTCCGGGCGCTGGAAGATCAAGCACCCGGACATGCAGCCGCTGGCCGAGCGGGCCAAGGAGCTGGCCGCCGGCTTCTCGCGCGTCAAGTACGAGTGGATCCCACGGGCGCAGAACTCGCACGCGGACCGGCTGGCCAACGAGGCCATGGACGCCGCGGCGGGTGGCGCCACCGCCGGCCGGGCTTCGCGGACCGCCCGGCAGGCCACTCCCCGCGGGGCCGCCACCGCCGCCCCGGACCCGGGCACCGAAACGCCTGCCCTGCCGAAGCTGCCGACCCGCAAGCCCGACCGCGCGGCCGTGGCCTGGACCGGCGCGAAGGGCACCCCGACGCGGCTCCTCCTGCTGCGCCACGGCCAGACGGAGATGTCGGCGCTGCGCCGCTACTCCGGCCGCGGCGACGTCCCGCTCACCGAGCTGGGCCGCACGCAGGCCGCGGCGGCGGCGAAGCGGCTCGCCGCGATGGACGGCCTGGTCGTCGACGGCGAGGCGGTCCCGATCATCGCCTCGCCGCTCACCCGGACGAAGCAGACCGCGCAGGCCGTCGCCGACGCGCTCGGCGGCCGCGTCGAGACCCACCCGGGCCTCATCGAGACCGACTTCGGCGACTGGGAGGGGCTGACGTTCGCCGAAGCCGCCGACCGCGACCCGGAGCTGCACTCCTCGTGGCTGGGCGACAGCTCCGTGCCGCCGCCGGGCGGGGAGAGCTTCGACGTCGTGCACCGGCGCGTCCGCAAAGCGCGCGACGAGCTCATCGCCGAGCACGGCGGCAAGACGTTGGTGCTGGTCAGCCACGTGACGCCGATCAAGACGCTGCTCCGGATGGGCCTCGACGCCGGGCCGCAGCTGCTGTTCCGGCTGCACCTGGACCTGGCGTCGCTGTCGATCGTCGAGTTCTACCCCGACGGGAACGCGTCGGTCCGGCTGGTCAACGACACGTCCCACCTGGTCTGACCCACCGAAATGTGGGGTGGATCACGCTCAATGCCGACGCGTGGCCGACCCCGGATGGGGTATTGGCTACAGTGTCTCGACCGCGTCGCCGCGGTGGCGGGCCCACTGACGGGCTCACTTCATGGGGCGCCAGCTCGCGCGTATCCCACCGGCAGAAGCCTGCGGGCGGAACAGTGACGAGGACATGACGGCTAGCGCACTCACCGAGACCTCCCCGAGCGACGTCCCCGAGGACCCGGCGCCCGCGACGACCACGCGCGGCTGGGGCGCGCGCCTGGCGCCGGTGCTGGCCGTGCTCGCCGGCGTCGCGGCGGTCGCCGTCCACGCCACCCGCTACGGCCACTGGATCGTCGACGACGCCGCCATCACCTTCTCCTACGCCCGCAGCTTCGCCGACGGCCTCGGCCCGGTGCTGCAGCCGGGCGCCCCGCCGGTCGAGGGCTTCTCCGACCCGACCTGGATGGTGCTGCTCGGCCTCGGCAAGGTCGTCGGCCTGTTCGACCACGGCCTGCTGTTCGGCCTCCCGGACTACGTGCTGTTCCCGAAGGCGCTCGGCCTGTTGTTCACCGGCGGCATCCTGACGGCCTGCTACATCGCGGCGAAGCAGATCTTCGAGCGCTTCGCGTGGCTGGCCACCCTGGTCGTCGGCCTCACGCTGGCGACGATCCCGTCGTTCGTCATCTGGGTCGTCTCGGGCCTGGAGAACTCGCTGTTCGCGTTCGCGGTCGTCACGCTGGCGGTCACGCTGTTCGTCTCGGTCCAGCGCGAAAAGCTCCTGACGCCGAAGGTCGCGATCTGGGCGGGCGTCATGGTCGCGTTCGCCGCGCTGACCCGGCCGGAAGGCCTGATCTACGCGGGCGCGTACCCGCTGGCCGCGCTGCTCCTGCTGCGCGGCGGCCTGTTCTGGAAGAGCTTCCGGCTGGCGCTGCTGTCGGTGGCGGCGTTCGCCGTGCCGTTCGGCGCGTACGTCGTCTGGCGGCACGCGGAGTTCGGGCGGCTGCTGGCGAACCCGTCGGTCGCGAAGCAGCAGGGCCTGCCCGGGTTCGACGCGCTCAAGCGGCCGTTCGAACTGGTCGAGTACGCCGGCTGGGCGGGCGTGGTCCTGCTCGCCGCGGTGATCGTGTTCGCGCTGGTCAAGGCACCGTGGCGGCGGCCGCTGATCGCCCTGCTCGTGCCGCTGGCGTTGGGGATCATCGCGTACGGCGTGATGGTCGCCGACTGGATGTACCAGCACCGGTTCGCCAGCCCGATCTGGCCGCTGGCGGTCATCGCGGGCACGTTGTCGGCCGGTGAGCTGCTCCGCCGTCGCCGGGCGCTGCTGCGCGTCGGTGTGGTCGTGGTGCTGGTGGGGGCGTTCGTCCCGTCGGCCATCGGGTTCGCGCAGGCGGCGGACAAGTTCGCGGGCAACCCGAACATCACGGCGTGCCTGGTGGCGGACCGCTTCGGCCGCGGCTTCAACACGTACGCCGACATCCTGGGCATCCAGAAGGCGTCGCTGCTGCTGCCGGACCTCGGCGGGTCGTCGATGACCAGCCGGCTGGACCTGGTCGACATGGCGGGCCTGGTCAACAAGCCGATCGCGGACCTCGTCCACGACGGTGACATCCCGGGCCTGCGGAACTACGTGTTCGACACGGTGAAGCCGACGTTCATCCACTCGTGGGGCCCGTGGGCGGCGGGCAACGGCATCGCGCTGGATCCGCGCCTGGACCGCGACTACGTGCTGATCTATTCGTCGCCGATCGAGGGCCTGCGCAACGGCGACTGGGTCCGCAAGGACGCGGTGACGGACCCGGCCAAGCTGAAGGCGGCACAGGACTACGCGGCGAAGACGATCCCGGCGGTGGCGGCGGACCGCTTCGGCGGCCCACTGGACGACTGCGGCCCGACGATGAAGCCGGGCCAGACGATCACGATGCCGAACTGAGCCCGGACTCCGCTCGCCGGTGACCGCCCTGTTCGAGCACGCGCTGCGCCTGCACCGGCAGGCGCCGGACGCGCCGCTGCCCCGCGACGGCGAACCGTACCCGGACGGCGAACGGCATCGCCGGCATCGACCGGAGTCCAGGCAGGAGTTCCGCCTCCAAGGCGCCTCCGTCGCGCGAATCCTCGACCGGCACTTCGCCGATCCCGACGCGCCGGCCGGCGCCCTCGTCGACGCGTTCCACGACGTGCATGTCCCGATCCACCCCAACGAGCACATCGGCGCCGCGGCCCGGCGCGCCGAGCCGCGGCGAGTGCGCCGGACCGGCCGATGGCTGGTGCGGCACAGCACCGATCGCTGCTCGGTCACCGTCGGGCTGGCGCTGCTCGCGGCGGACCACGCCGAGCCGGACATCCCGCTGATCCAGACCATCGGGCTGCTGTCGGACCGCTTCGGGTCGCTGGCCGCCGAAGCGCTCATGCGTCGCCAAGGCGGTGCGGAAGCCCTGCTCTGGCTGGCTCGGCGCGTCACCGGCTGGGGACGGGTCTACGTCGTCGAGGCCCTGTGCCGGGTGGGCGCCGGGATCGCCCGGCCGTGGCTGCTGCGCGAAGCCTGCGACGGCGACTTCCTCAACGGCTACTTCGCCGGGAAGGTCGCCACCGCGGCGCACCTGCACGAAGCCGTCCTCGGCGGCGACCTCGACGACGACGTCGCCGATCACACCGGCCGGCTGCTGCGGATCATGACTGGCTGCGAGGGGATGGGCACGACCCTTGCCACCTACCCGCCGGCGGCCGCCGTGCTCGCCGCGCACTCGGCGTACCTCGCGACGCAGGCGCCGACCGTGGAGCGGTACCTGGTCGCCGCGAACATCGCCGGCCCGCTCGCGGAAAAGGCGCCTTCGGAGAACGGATGCACCCCGGCGCAGCGCGACGACGTCGTGCGGCAGTACCTCGCGGTGCTGAACCGCCAGGACTGGTGCGACGCCGTGCACGCGGGCTTCGACCGCGACGGCGAGTACGCGGCCTGGTTCGTCCCGAACGTCGCCACCCGGCTTTCCTTGCGTGCGTTCAGCTCGCCAGGCCGAGGCTGAGCCAGAGGGCAACGGTCGCCGCGGCCAGGCACAGGGGTGTCGTGATCGCACCGAGCGCGTGGAACGTCTTCGCCGACGGGTGGGCCGGCAGCGTCCGGCGCCACAGCAGCGTCGCCAGCGAGCCGAGGTAGCCCGCGTTCGGCCCGATGTTGACCCCCAGCAGCACCGCCAGCAACACCCCCGGTGCCGGGTGCGGGCCGAGCACCGACAGCAGGATCAGCGTCGCCGGGAGGTTGTTGACCAGGTTCGCCAGCACCGCCGCCACGCCCGCCGCGACCAGCAGGTCGAGCAGGCCCGTCGACGTCGGGAGAAGATCGGTCAGGACCCCGCCGAGGACGTGCTCCGAGACCGCCTCCACCACGACCGCCAGGCCGAGCACGAACAGGCACAGCTGCGGCGCCGCCTCCGTGACCAGCTGCCACGGCTTGATCTTGCCCATGGCCAGCGCCCGGACGCCGAGGATCAGCGACGCCAGCGCCGCGATCCACACCGGCTCGACGTGCCCCAGTGGGCCGAGGCCGAAGCCCACCAGCGTCAGGGCCAGGATGACCAGCGCGAACGTCGGGGTCTCGAGGTGCCGCTCCGGCGCCGCCGGTTCGCGCGGGCGCAGGTCGGCGGCGAAGAACCGCAGGAAGACCAGCAGTTCGATGCCGATCGTGACGAGCCAGGGCAGGGCCATCAGCGCGGTGAACCCGGCGAACGTCAGCCCCGAGGCGGCGAAGGCCAGCAGGTTCGTCAGGTTGGACACCGGCAGCAGCGTCGAGGCCGAGTTCGCCAGGTGCGCGCACGCGTAGACGTGCGGCCGGGCGGGCAGGCGGAGGCTCGTGGCCGTCGCGAGGACGACCGGCGTGAGCAGGACGACGGTGGCGTCCAGGCTGAGGACCGCGGTCGTCCCGGCCGCCGCGGCGAAGGTCAGGACCAGCAGCCGCCGGGGTTTGCCGTGGCACGCCTCCGCCAGGCGGTTGCCGAGCCAGGCGAACACGCCGTCGACACTGGCCAAAAAGGACAACAGCAGGATCGCGGCCAGGAAGCCCAGCGTGGGCAGGATCTCGACGGCCCGGTGCCCGGCCGCTCCGGGCCGCACGAGCCCGAGCAGGAGAGCGACCCCCGCGGCGGGCACGGCGGCGACGGCCTCCGGCCAGCCACGCGGCCGCACGATCGCGAAGACCAGCACACCGGCCAAGAGCGCCAGGCTGCCCGCGCCCGCCCAGAAGTTCACCCGCCCACGCTAACCGACGCCCACCGGACGGCGTCGGAGCCGGTCGGAGCGCCCTGAGGGGGGTTGTTTTGTCGTGGTTTGCGCTGGTCGTGGTGGGTTGACCGGTCGTGCTGACGCTCAGGCTCCTCCACCGCACACCGCATCGCCGAAAACACCGGGTTGGCCTGCTGCTGAGCCTTGCTCAGCGGTCGACGTGCTTCGGCTTTGTAGGGAGTGAGCACGACCTGCTCACACGATCCGCCGCAGACCGGGCAGTCACCGGTGTCCCGGACGTCTTTGTGCCAGCCGTGGAAGCCTTTGTCCCCGGCCGGGTCAGGCCGTGGGCGTGGGGGTGCTGGCGGATGCGCAGCCGGCGGGCGGCGGTGATATCGGCGGTCTTGTCCAGCAGCGCCGCCGCGCCGGAGGGCGGAGACGGATACGCCCGTGCCGGCTCCGAGGTGGGCCGGGCGCGGGTCGTGACGTAGCACCGCGAGCACGAGCAGGGCCGACTGTGCGCCAGCGGGACCGCAGCAGCTTCCGGTGGGCGCGGATCAGCTCGGCGACCAGGTGCAGGGTCTGTCGCGAGAGCGGAAGGGTGACCTGGTAGGAAAGAGGACCGAAGCCCTCGGCGGGTGATTGACTCACATCTCGATCTTGCCGAGGGCTTCACCTATCGCCCGGTCACCACGCTGGTCCCCGGCACCACGTCCTGCCGACATGGGCAACCACACGGATCTCAGCGCCCTGACCAGCCCCAACCACGATGAAACAACCCCAATGTGGCGTTCGGTGCGCTGGACGCACCCAACGCCACATTGGGGCGCTTCCCAGGCACGCGCCGGCGCCCGAAACTGTCGGTGCCCGCCGGTAGAGTGGAAAACGGGGGGCGCCCCACGCCCGGGTCAGACGCCGAGCGGCTCCGGGGTCGCCGCGCCGCGCAGCAGGTCCTTCTCCTTCTCGCGGATCACCGGCAGCACCTCCTTGCCGAAGTGCTCGACGTCCTCGAGGTAGTGCAGGAACCCGAGCAGCAGCAGCGAAGCCCCGCGCTTCTTGTACTCGATGGCCCGGTCCGCGATCTGCTCCGGCGTCCCGATCAGCTGCGTCCGGAACCCGTCGTTGTACTGCACGAGGTCCTCGAACTCCGAATCCGCCCACATCCCCTTCGCGTCCGAAGTGGACTTTCCGGCCTGGGCGGCCGCCGAGCGGAACCCTTCCACCGCCTCCACATTGGCCTTCGCCACGATCTCGCGGAGCACGGCGCGCGCCTCGCTCTCGGACGAACGCGCGATCACGAAGCCGTTGAGTCCGAAGCGGACGGTCCGCGAATTCGCGGTGGCGTACCCGCGCACCTCGGAGACCTGCTCGGAGAACCCGTCGAAATCCTTGCCGTTGCTGAAGTACCAGTCCGACACACTCCCGGCCAGCTTGCGCGCCGCCGTCGAGTTGCCGCCCTGGAAGATCTCCGGGTGCGGTGCCGCCACCGGCTTCGGCTTGATGTCGAAGTCGTGGATGCGGTAGAAGTCGCCGCGGAACTCGGCGTGGTCGTTCGTCCAGAGCTCGCGCAGCACGCGGATGAACTCCTCGGACCGCCGGTACCGCTCGTCGTGTTCCAGCCACGGTTCGCCGAGGCCGGTGAACTCGCCCTTGAACCAGCCGCTCACCACGTTCACCGCCGCGCGGCCACCCGAGATCACGTCCGCGCTGGCGATGAACTTCGCCAGCACACCGGGGTGCCACAGTCCGGGGTGGACGGCCGCGATCACCTTCAGCCGCTGCGTCGCCAGCAACAGCGCCAAGCTGAACCCGGTCGACTCGTGCTGGTACGCCGCGCCGTAGCTGGCCGTGTACCGCACTTGGGAAAGCGCATACTCGAACCCGCTGTTCTCGGCGAGGACAGCCAGATCTCTGTTGTACTCGTAACCCCAGTCCGTCCGCTGTTCGATGTCGGACGTGACGAGGCCACCACTCACGTTCGGGACCCAGTAAGCGAACTTCAACGGCTCTTCGAGCGACATGGCCCGAGTAGAGCAACGACCCCGCAACGGGTCAACGCGCGTCCACGCGGTGGGAAGACTTCGCCAGCGCCCCACCGAGTTCCGCGCGCCCGGGGATGCCGAGCTTGCGGTACGCGCCCGACAGGTGCAGCTCCACCGTCCGCCGCGTGAGGTGCAACGCCGTGGCGATCTCCCGGTTGGTCAGCCCCTGCGCGGCCATGACGGCGATCCGGTTTTCCTGCCGCGTCAGGCCGTGCTCGTTGTCCTTCGCCGGCGTCAACGCCCGCCGCGACGACCGCAGCTCCTCGGCCGCCCGCCGGGCGAGCGGCCGCGCGCCGCAGTGCTCGCTCAGCTCGACGGCCTGCCGCAGCGTTTCGATGGCCTTTTCGGACTGACCGTGCCGCGCCTGCAGCGTCCCGAGCTCGGTCAGCGCCGTCGCCAGCTGCAGCCGGGCCGGCGACGAGCGGAGCGCCGTGATCGCCTTGTTCAGCGCGCGCTCGGCTTCGTCGTCCTCGCGGACGAGACCGAGCGTCGTCAACGCCGTGCCCAGCGGTCGCGCCGCGCCCCAGCGGGCGGCGGCGTTGATGTCCTCTTCCGCGAGCCGCGCCGCGTCGTCGGCCTGACCCAGCGCCAGCGCCGCGCGGGCCGCGTGCGCGCGCCACGGCACGAACCCGGGGAACCGCATGCCGTGGTGCGCGAGCCGGCGGCCGCAGCTGAGCAGGTCCTCGTACCCGAAGCGCGTGTACCCGGTCGCGACGCGCAGACGGCCGCGCGCGTACAGCAGGTAGGTGTGGGTGAACAGGCCCTGGCTGGCGACGAAGTCCATCCGGTCGAGCAACGACGTCGCCGCCTCGAACCGGCCCAGGTCCACCCAGCACTCGACGAGCTTGGCCGCGCACAGCACGCCCACCGGGCACGTCGTCGTCCCGCCGCGCTCGTCGAACCGGCGCAGCAGCGACTCGAAGTGGACGCTCGCCCGCTGCAGGTCGCCGCTGGCCTGCAACGCGATCCCGCGCGCCAGGGTGGGCAGCGCGCCGTGCGGCACGTGCACGTCCCACGGCTCGCGTTCGACGTCGAGGACCCGGCACAGCCGGTCGACGTGCGCCGGCTCGTCCGCGAGCACCGCGGTGGCGAGGGTGAAGAAGTAGTGCTGCTCGAACAGTTCGCCGTCGTCCCCGGTCAACGCGCCGGCGAAGTGGCCGACGGCGTCCTGCGCCGACTCGCCGCTGCGCACCGCGTCGAGCGCGAGCAACGCCGAACGGCTGCGCTGCGCCGCGGGGTCGGTCAGCGGCGCCCACTGCTCCTCGAAGTCCCGGAACTCCGGCGGCGGCCCGAGGCGGCTGCCGGCTTCGGCGAGGTAGGTCATGCACAGCAACGGCCACACGGCGTCCGGCCCGCCGGCGTCGAGCCGCGCGGCGATCTGGCCGGCCGCGCTGATCGCCAGCCGCGCGTCCTGGCCACCGCAGAGCGACAGCAGCATCGCCGAGGCGATGAACGCGGCGGTGTCGCGGTTGCCGACCGTGTCGACGGCCTCCCGCACGCGCTGCGCCGCGGCGGGCGGGTCGACCTGGAACTCCGCGTGCGCCAGCTGCAGCAGCACGGCCACCCGGCGCCCCGACGTCAGCCGCTCTTCGAGAGCGCGCCGAAGGTACCGCGCGCCGAGTTCGGAGCGGCCGGTGAACACGGCGTTGCGCGCGCTCAGCCGCAGGACGTCGACGCCCCACGGGATCCGGATCGACGTGGCTTCGAGCAGGTGGGCGGCGACGCGCTCGGCCGGCGCGCCCGTCTCGGACAGCAGCTTCGCCGCCCGCGCGTGGTTGACCGCTCGCGTGGTCTTCGGCATGTCCTTGAGGACGGAGTTGCGGACGAAGGGCAAGGTCAGCGTCGGACGGCTGCTGTTGTGCAGCAGGTGCAGCCGGACCATCGTGTCGATCGCCTGCAGCGCGTCGAGCTCGTCGACGCCGGCGAGCTGGGCCAGCAGGTCGAAGCCCGCGTCCTCGCCGAGGATCGCGGCCGCGTGCAGGATCGACGGCGCGTGCGGGAACTCCTGCATCCGCGCGTGGAGCACCTGGCCGATCAGCGACGAGCCGAGCTCGTGCGGGTCCGCGCCGGGCAGCAGCCGCGGGCGCAGCGCGTTCAGCAGGTACGGATTGCCGCCGGTCGCCTCGCGGCAGGCGGTGGTGAGCTCACCCGGGGCCAGGCCGAGGATCTCCGCCGCCGCCGCGTCGCCGAGGCCGGTCAGGGAGATCGACGCGGGCGTGCAGCCCGCCATCTCGAGCAGCGCCACCTCGCGGTGCGGTGGGTGGCCGGTCAGGGACGTGAGTATGATCAACACCGGCAGGTCGAGCACGCGGTGCCGGATGTAGGCGAGGCACCGCATCGACCAGGCGTCGGCGAGGTGCACGTTGTCGATGCCGAGGAAGAGCGGGCCCCGCGCGGTCGCTTCCCGGATGATCCGGAAGAAGTGTTCGAGTGCTTCGCTCTCGCCGGCCGGGCCGCACTGTTCCTGGAAGGGCGGGCCCGGGTGGTCGAGCGCGTCGACCAGCTGGCGGGCGAGTCCGCCGGGCAGGTGGCTCTCGAGCCGCGACCCGGTGGCGATCGCGACGGTGAAGCCGGCGTCCGCGGCCAGCGCGGCGGTCGTGTGCAGGGTGGCGGTCTTGCCCATGCCGAACTCGCCGACCAGCACCGCGCTCGCCGCCGTGCCGCCCAGCGCGACGGGGAAGAGGCTGGTCAGGCGGCTGAGCTCGGGCTCGCGGCCGGGGAGCCGCGGGGCGGGACGCTTCGGTACCGAAGCCCCGCTGACGGGGTGCTCGGGATTTACTTCGGTATCCACCGTAAGGACTTTCATGTTGGGTTGGGGCAGACTACTGGAAACCGGTCGACCACGGGAGATCCCGCAGGTCATGGCCGGTATCGGCCACAACCGGAGCAGGGGAGACGATGCACGCAGCGGATGCGGACCGGATCCCCGTGGTAACCGGCCGGGCAGCGCGGGCGGCCGTGACGGCCACCCCCAGCGCGAGCAGCACGAGTGCTCCGGCGGCCATCCCCCGCCGGCCGGAAAGGCGACACGGCTTCCGCCGCCGGGCGGCCCCGTCCCTCGGCGGCGGGTAGCTGTGGCCGGCCCCGCCGGGCGGGGCTGAGCTGCCGGACACCGGATCAGCATCGCCGGAGCCGCCGGAAGCCGGGAAGCCATCGGGGGCCGGCGAGCCGGAACCACCGGGAAGCGGGACACCGGAGCCATCGGGTGCCGGGGGACCGGCGCCGGCGGAGGTCGGGATGTCGGGGCCACCGGCAGCCACCAGGCCGGCGTCACCGGGGATCGGGAGACCGGAGCCGCGGGAAGCCGAGGAGCCGGAGCCGCCGGAAGCCGGGGGACCGGCGCCACCGGCAGCCCGGGACCCACCGGAGACCGGCGGACCACCACTCGGCAAGTACCCGAGGCGGGCCGCCGTCTCGAGGGCCTCGGTCACCGGGTGGAACCCCTCGAGCAGTTCCCGGCAACGAGGACACCCGCGCAGGTGGGTTTCGAACTCTTCCGCGTCGTCCAGGACACCCAGTTCGTACGCCGCCGCCGCGTGGTGCTTCCCCCTCATCGGGCCGCTACTTCCCCGAGCGCCTTCCGCAATTGCCGCATCGCCGTGTACAACCGCGATTTCACGGTTCCCTCGGGAATTCCCAGAATTGTCGCCGCCTGCCGGACGGTGTTTCCGGCGAGGTAGGTCTCGTGGATGACGGACTGATATTTCTCGTCCAGTTCCGACAATGCCCGGCTAATCGTTAGTGCGGCTAACGAACTGTCCGTGCGGTCGGTGGACGCGGCGTTTTCCGGGATCTCCAGAGCGACCTCCTGTGGCCGGATCCGGCGATTTCGCCAGCCGTCGATGACGATCCGGCGGGCGACGGTCAGCAGCCAGCCGCGCAGCATTCCGGGCTCGCGTTCGAGCGTGCCGGAGTGCTGCCACGCGCGGATCATGGTCTCCTGCACCACGTCTTCGGTCCACTGCCGGTCATGGTTGGTCAGGGCCAGTACCTGCGAAAACAGGGTTGCGCGGAAGTCCTTGTAGAGCAACGGGACGAGGTCGTCGCCGTGGTGCGGGCGCGTGTCGAGGGCGGTGGCCGACGAGGCGTGGCGGCTTTCTCTGCCCGGTGCTTCCGTAAAGCGTGCTTCCATAAAGCTCGCAACCTCACCTGACTGGCGGACCGTGGGGCCATCGGAGCGTAGCGTAAAAACACTTAATAGGCCATATGCATTAGTTTCGCTAACCCCATTAACTGAACCGCTACGGCGACCCGCGGCGAGCGGTTCACAATGTGTCTTGTGATGCACGTCACAGTCACTAAAAGGTGACGGTGAGAACCGGGTCACACCTCCTTCCCGTAATCCCCGATGAGGACCTCTTCGGGAAGGGGACAACGGGGATGCCGTTCCGATTCACCGCGCTGGTCGCCGCCGCGGCCGCACTTCTGCTCGGCTGCGCGCTCCCCGCGTCGGCCGGCGAGCTCCAGCAGACCGACCGCGCGCTGCTGACCCGCCTGAAGCAGCACACGCTGTGGGCGACGCCGGCGAGCAGGCAGGCCGCCGAGCGCGCCACCAACCGGCGGGTCCGCGCCGTCGCCGGCCGCATCGCCGACGACCAGGCCCGCCTCGACGTCGCCCTGCGCGCGGTCGCCGACCGGCTCGCCTTCGGCCTGCCCAGCGCGCCGACCGACCAGGAGCGGGCGTGGGCCGACGAGCTCGCCGCCCGCTCCGGCGACGAGTTCGACCACGACTACGTCAACCGCCTGCGCGCCGAGTACGGCACCCTCTTCGCCCTCGCCTCCGACGTCCGCGCCGGCACCCGCGACGACGACGTCCGCGCGTTCGCCCAGACCGCCGTCGACACCGCGCTCGGGCACCTGACGCTCCTCGAGAGCACCGGGCTCGCCGAGACCACGTCCCTGCTCGTCTCCGCCACCGAAGACGGCACCGACGACACCCTCGGCGGCGGGGACGTCGCCCTCGGCGCCGTGTTCGTGGCGTTCGCCGCCGTCGCCACGTTCGGCCTGCTCCGCCTGCTCGGGACCCCCGGGCCGATCCAGCCGCGCACCCGGAGGTAAGCCCGTCCATGTCCCCGCTAGCCGCGCTGACCCCGGTGTCGCCGCACGACACCGGGATCGCCGAGGTCGCCGCGCTGTCCGGCCGCCTCACCTACTTCTGCATGTGCCTCACCCTGTGCTGGGGCGTGCTCGCCGCCACCGGCTGGGTCCGCCGGTTCAGCGGCCAGGACGCGCTGCGCGCCGGGCACCTGCTGCTCGCCGCGTTCACCCTGGCCACCGGCACCCTGCACGGGCTGACGTTCCTCTTCCTCGAGGACGACCCCTTCGGCGTCGCCGACCTCCTGCTGCCCTTCTACGACGGCACCCCGCGGCACGCGCTCGGCATCGCCGGGCTCGAGCTCGTCGTGGCCGTGTCCGTAACCGCCGGCCTGCGCCGCGGCGCCCGCGAAGGCCGCTGGCTGCGTTTCCACCAGGCCGGCTACCTCGCGATCGGCCTGCTCGCGGTGCACGCCTGGCTCGGCGCGATCGCGAGCGGGCACCTCGCGGTCGTCTGGCTGGCGGGCATCACCCTGCTCGTCCCGCCGGTGGTGCTGTCGGTCCTGCGGGTGCTGCCGGCCGCGGTCCTCGTCCGCTTCGGGCTGATCGAACCCGAGCCCGAAATCGCCTCGCTGCGGGTCGACGTCGACAGCCAGCGCTGCCACGCCTACGGCGTCTGCCAGGCGGAGGCGCCCGGCGTGTTCCAGCTCGGCCAGGACGGCCGGCTCGAGTACGAGAAACGGCCGGGCGCCGGGGAAACACCGAACGTCCAGGCCGCCGCGCGCGCCTGCCCCATGCGAGCCATCCACCTGTTGGGAGCCACCCGATGAGCGAACGCATCGTCATCGCCGGAGCCGGTCTCGCCGGCCTGCGCGCCGCCGAACGGCTGCGCGAGCTCGGGTTCGACGGCGAAGTCGTCGTCCTGGGCGCCGAGCCCGACATCGCCTACCACCGGCCCGCGCTGTCCAAGAGCCTGCTCACCGGCGCGATCAGCCGCGCGGACACGCTGCTGGCCGACCCGCTCGAAGTCGACGCCGAGTGGTACTTCGACAGCCCGGTCACCGCGTTGTCGCCGAATCGGCAGGTCGTCCACCTGCGTGACGAGGAGGTCCGCTACGACGGCCTGATCATCGCCACCGGCGTCGAACCCCGCCGGCTGCCCGGCGCCCCGCACGGGCACCCGCGGGTCGTCGTCGTGCGCACGCTCGCCGACACCACCGCCCTCCAGCGCGCGCTCGCCACCAACCCGGGGCCGGTCGCGGTCGTCGGGGACGGGTTCATCGGCTGCGAGGTCGCCTCGAGCCTGCGTGAGATGAACCGCGACGTCGTCCTCATCGGCCGGGCGCGGTCGCTGCTGGCCGACGTCCTCGGCCCCGACATCGGCGACTGGCTCACCGCGCTGCACACCGCCCGCGGCGTCCGGTTGGAGCTGGGCACCACCATCCGCCGGTGGCGGCCCGAGTCCAGGTCGGTCGGCCTCGAGTTCGCCGACGGCCGGGCGATCGACGTCGCCTGCGTCGTCGTGGCCGTCGGGAGCGTCCCGGCCGTGTCGTGGCTGCGCGGGGCCAAGCTGCCGCTGGACGACGGCGTCGTGTGCGGGCCGACGTGCCACGTCCTCGGCTCGGACACGATCGTCGCCGCCGGCGACGTCGCCCGCTGGCCCAACCTCCGCTACGACGCCGCGCCGCAGCGCGACGAGCACTGGCTCAACGCCGTCGAGATGAGCCGCGCGGCGGCCGAGAACCTCCTCGCCGGGCCCCAGGGCTCGCCCGCGTTCACGCCGGTGCCGCGCTACTGGTCCGAACAACACGGCGTCCGCATCCAGGTCGCCGGGCGGCCGATGCTCGGCACCGACACCGTCCTGCTCGAATCCCCGGTGCCGGGCACCCGGCCGATCACCGGGTTCGTCCGCCACGGCGGGCTCGTCGGGCTCGTCGGGCTGGACAGCCCGGCCGCGGTGCTGCACTGGACCGCCGAACTCGCCCGGCAGCACCCGGCGCCGTCGGTCGTGCCGCCGCAACGGCCCCCGGAACCCGAGCGGCCCCGCCACCACAGCCGGGCCGCGGCCGGGTACTGAGCTACGATCTGCTCCGCGGACGAGCTGGCAGGGCGGTCGCGAGCCGGGGCGACCCGGCTCGAGGAAAGTCCGGACTCCACAGGGCGGGGTGGTTGCTAACGGCAACCCGGGGCGACCCGCGGGACAGTGCCACAGAGAAGAGACCGCCCCGGCTTTCGGGCCGGGGTAAGGGTGAAACGGTGGTGTAAGAGACCACCAGCACCCCGGGTGACCGGGGTGGCTAGGTAAACCCCACCCGGAGCAAGGCCAAGAGGAAGCCCCCGGGCTTCTGCGCAGGCGTTCGAGGACGGCCCGTCCGAGCCTGCGGGTAGGCCGCTGGAGCCTGCCGGCGACGGCAGGCCGAGATGGATGGCCGCCGCCCCGGAAGCCGCGAGGCGACCGGGGAACAGGATCCGGCTTACATGCCGGCTCGTCCGCCCCTCCCGCACCCGAGCGCCCCAATGTGGCGTTGGGTGCGTCAGACGCACCGAACGCCACATTGGGTGCGTTGGGCGCACCGAACGCCACATTGGGTGCGTTGGGCGCACCGAACGCCACATTGGGTGCGTTGAGCGCGCCCAACGCCACATTGGGGCGCTTGAAGCCGGGCGCGGCCGCGGTTCCCCGCGGGGTTACCGCGGAGTAGGGTGCGGCCATGGCGGGTGACGAGAAGCGGTTCAAGGCGGCCTTCGATTCCTTGCACTCCCTGGCGTACTTCGCGCCGGAAGTCGACGCGGCGCTGACCGGCATCGGCCTGCGACCCGGGCGGATGCCGTACTTCGCCGGGCGCTCCGCCGCCATGGGGCCCGTCGGGCCCGAGGTCGTCGCGGCCACCTTCTACAACTTCAACCCCGAGGTCGTCGCCCGCGTGATCCCGCGCGCCTGGACTCTGGCGACGCCCGAGCAGGTCCTCGAAGCCCGTTTCGACGGCGTCGACAAGGCGTTGACGCGGCTGCTCGGCGACCACGTCAAGAGCGACGAAGTCGCCGAGGCCGCCGAGCTCGCCCGCGAGGCGAGCGCCGGCTGCACCGCCGAAGGACGCCCGCTCTACGCCGCGCACGCCGGGCTGGGCTGGCCGGGGGAGCCGCACCTCGTGCTCTGGCACGCGCTGACCCTCCTGCGCGAGCACCGCGGCGACGGCCACATCGCCGCCCTCGTGCTCAACGGCCTCAGCGGCGTCGAAGCACTCGTCACGCACGTCGCCACCGGGCTGGGCTTCACCACCGCCACGGCCAAGCTCACCCGCGGCTGGAGCGACGAGCAGTGGGCCGCCGCCGAAGCCGGTCTGGCCGATCGCGGCCTCCTCGACGCCGACGGTGCGCTGACCGAAGAGGGCGTCGCCGTCCGTGACCGGGTCGAGACGGCCACCGAAGCCGCGTCGCAAGCGCCGTGGCGGCACCTCGGGCCGGAGAAGCTGGCCCGGCTGGAGGAGCTCGGCCGCGGCCTCAGCCGTCGTGTCGTCGAGGCCGGCGCGTTCCCGGAAGGTGTCTTCGCGAAGCGCCGCTCCTGATGACCAAGATCACGCTATGTAGTGAAAAGTGTGTGAAGTCCTGAGCACAATGTGACGGACAGCGGAGGCGGTCAAGATCGACATGACCGCCGACCGGCCGAAGGGCCGTCACAGAACGGACTCGCGCGACGCGGCCGTTCGGGTCATGTCACACTGTTCCGGGCCGCACAACGGCCACGGCGTCAGTACCCACAGTGAGCAAATCCCGGGCAATGGGGTGAGTTCGTCAGCACACTGAGAAGTATGGGTGCCCTCTCTTTAACCCGAGGGCCCTTGCCGCGATGATGGTGGGCGTGGAGTTTTCGTGTGCCCTGCCCGCCACACCGGTTGACAAGCCAGCCGTCATCTACGCAGCGCGCTTTGACCACTACCCCTCGTAGCCCCCATTATGTTCGAAGCACCGCCTGAGCCAGAGCCGCGCGGGCCCCACCGCGCACCGGGAGTAACGCGATGATGACCTTGACCACCCTCGACACGCTGGCCGCCGGCGAGCTGGGCACGGGAAACGTGCGCACCTGGCTCATCGACAACATCATCCCCCTGGTGCTGCTGGCCGTCGCCCTCCTTCTCCTCTGGCTGGGCGGTGGCAAGGGCGACAACGCCGGCGTGATGCGACGCCTGGCCGGCGTGGTCATCGCGCTCGCCATCATCGGCCTCGCGGTCAGCGGCGCGGGCGTGAACGTGGGCCAGTGGATCGCCGGCCTGTTCACGGGCTGAGGCGGACGGCGTGCGCATCAGGACCGATGACGAGGTTTACCGGGTCGACGCCGTGTGGCTCGGCCCGCCGAAAGCGACTTTTCCCTGGAGAGCCCGCTACGTGGCGTGGCTCATCGGCATCCCGGCGTTCTTCGTCGTCCTCGGCATCGAACGCTGGGCGGGGTGGAGCTTCGGGTTCTTCTCGACGGCGTGGGCGTTCGTCGCCACCATCGTGATCACCCGGCTCCTCACGGCCAAGATCAGCCACGAGCGCCCGCTGGGCACCGTGGTCGCGATGGCGGGCCGCGAGCTGAACACCCCCAGAGAGCGGACCACGGGCACGGGCGGCGCCGTCAGCGCCAGCCGCGTCCGGATGCGGGCCGAGCGCCCGCTGCCGAAGCACCGCCGGAGACGGCAGTACCAGCACCACGGCCACCAGCCGGGTGGCGTCCAGGGAACACCACGAGCGCGCCGGGGGCACAGCGCGGCCCGGGCCGGGAGGTAGTCGTTGTTCGGTCGCGGCGGTAGCCGAGGAAAGCAGGGTCGGGACGCACACTCGGGCGCGTGGCAAGCGCCCGAGCAGGTCCGCGCGCCGCGCAACGGTTCGGCGGGCGGCAAGGGCCGTCGCCTGACCGGAGAGCAGGCGATACCCGCGTATACCCCGTCGATCGCGGTGCGAAGCATCGACGGGCACCTGGTCCGCACCGGGTTCGAGGTCTACGCCTGGTACCGGCTCGCGCCCCAGCGCTGGTCGTTCCGCTCGGACTCGCAGCGGCGCGACCTCGTCGCGGCCATCGCCGGCCAGTACGCCGAGCTGCAGGGCCGCTGGCTGCACCTGCGCGTGACCAACCGGCCGTACCCGATCCGGATGTGGGCCGAGGCGCACGTCTACAACGCCCACGGCCGCCCGGACGACGTCCCGGGCGCCATGTCGTTCGACGACTACCTGATCGGTGAGCAGCAGCAGCTCATGGGCCGCTCGATGGCCGAAAAAGAGGTCTACATCGGCGTCCAGGTGCAGACCCGGCGGATGGTCGACCGCGCGGTCGAGCGGGCCGCGCCGGTGCTGCGCAAGATCCTGCCCGAGGCCGTCGACGCCGAGCTGACGGCGCTCGACTCCGAGGTCGAGCACCTCGACCAGGTCATCGGCAGCGCCGGGCTGGAAGGCCGTCCGGTGCACGCCGAGGAGATGTCCTGGCTGATGCACCGCTCGTGCTCGCTCGGCCTGCCGGCGCCGCGGAACATGCCCGCGGTGCCCGGCGCGGCGTGGGAGCCCGAGGACCTGGCCAGCTTCACCGACGCCGCCGACTACTACGCCGAGCCGTACGCGCCGACGGTGACCGTCCGCGGCCGCACCGGCTCCAACGCCGGCGTCTCGCGGCACCTGGCGGTCCTGACCGTCGGGCAGATGCACGGCCTGCAGATCCCCGAGGTCGACGACCCGTGGATCCAGCACGCCGACCGGCTGCCCGCCGCGGTCGAGGTGTCCGCGCGCATCTACGTCCGGCGGCCCGAAGAAGTCGCCGGCGAGCTGCAGCGCCAGATGAACAAGGTGCGCTCCCAGGTCAAGCACTACACCGACGAACACGAGCTGGAGCCACCGCAGTCGCTGTCCCGGCAGGCCGGGCGCGTGCTGGAGATCGACGACGAGATGACGTCGGGCTTCACCGCGCTGGCCACCCGCGTCCGGTCCTGGTGGCGGCTGGCGGTGTCCGGCCCGACCGAGCGCGACGCGCTGCGCCTGGCCCAGCAGCTGCTCGACCTGTACAAGCCGAAGATCGCCATCGAGCACCCCGAAGCCCAGTACGCGCTGGCCCGCGAGTTCATCCCGGGCGAGCCGCTGGCGTCGGCGGCGTACATGCGCCGCGGCTCGGTGGTCTGGGCGTCCTCGGCGGTCCCGACGGCGACCGCGGAGGTCGGCGACCGCCGCGGCATCCTGCTCGGCGAGACGTGCACGGCGACCCGGCGCCCGGTGGCGTGGGACCCGTGGATGGCCCAGGAGATCCGCGACGGCTCCGGCCTGACCGCGATGGTCGCCGGCCTGGGTGGTGGTAAGTCGTTCCTCGGCGGCGGCATCGTCTACAAGACACTGCGCGCGGGGGCGAACTGGACGATCCTCGACCCGTCCGGGCCGCTGTCACGGCTGTGCGACCTGCCGGAGATGCGGCCGTACGCGCGGCCGATCAACCTGCTCAACGCCCAGCCGGGGATCCTGAACCCGTACCGGGTGGTCGCCGAGCCGCTCATCGAGCACTTCATGGACGAGGACGATCCCGAGCGTTCCTGGCGCCGCGAGAAGGCTCTCGCGGGCGCCACCCGCCGTCGTCTCGTGCTGGACGTCTTGACCGGTGTCCTGCCGTACGAGGTGTCGCGCATGGCGCAGACCCGGATCGTGCTGCTGCGCGCGGTCCGCACGGTCGGTGGCCGGTTCGACGCGGATCCGGGCCAGGTAATCGATGCGCTCCGGCGGGATTCTTCGGAACACCACGAGCACGCGGGCGTCGTCGCGGACTTCCTCGACGAGATGCGCGAGCGGATGGCGCTGCTGATCCCGGAGACGGACGCGGACCCGTACGCGGAGACGCGCGACGACCGCCTGACGGTGCTGACGATGGCCGGCCTGACCCTGCCGAAGGACGGCGTCCCGCGCGAGTACTGGACCGACGCGGAGAGCCTCGGCGTCGAGATGCTGAACCTGGCGGCGTGGCTGACCCAGCGGTCGGTGTACGAAAAGCCCAAGGAGATGCGCAAGGGCGTCTGGATCGACGAGGCGTTCTTCCTGTCGGAGGTCCCGACCGGGCGCGTGCTGATGAACCGCTTCGCGCGTGACTCGCGCAAGTGGAACGTCCGGGTGCTGCTGTCCTCGCAGATCCCGGCGGACTTCCTGAAGATCCAGGGTTTCGTGGCCCTGCTGGACTCGGTGTTCGTGGGTCGTCTCGACGACGACGACGCCCAGGCGGACGCGCTGCGGCTGTTGAAGGTGCCGGTGGGCGTGGGCTACGAGCAGGTCGTGGCGGCGCTGGGCCGTCGCCCGGGCTCGCAGCAGCGAGGCCTGGAGCGCGACGTGGAGCCCCGCCAGTTCATCTTCGGCGACGGCGCGGGCGGCGTGGAGCGCATCCGCGTCGACTTCTCGGGCCCGCACCTGGACCACCTGCGGGCGGTCATGGACACGACGCCGGGCTCGAAGGACGCGGCGTCATCACGGCGTCCGGGCAACGAGCTGGCCCTGCCGCCCAACGGGGCGGCCCCGGAGAAGCCGTTCGTGGCGACCCCGCCGGAGGACGACATCGAGCTGGAACAGGACTTCGAGCTGGCGGCGGAACTGGAGGTCGGCCTGGCCGACGAGAACCTCCTGGGCGCCCCGGACCCCTTGGCATCGGAGACGGGCGAAGTCGAGGGCGGCGTCCAGTCGTCGAACGGCAACGGCCAGGGCGGCCAGCACGCCCGCACGGGTGGAAAGGGCGGCACCGGCCGGGACGCCGCATGAACACCGTGCTGACGCTGGCGGTGCTGCTGACGTTGGCCGCGGGGTGGCACTCGCTGAAGCGGCGGATCAAGGCCGGTCCGCGGCCGGGCCGTCGCACGCCGGGCCGCAAGGCGACGATGTTCGCCGTCATGGTCATCCTCGGCCTGCAGGCGATCGTCACCGCGCCGGCGGCGAGCGCGGCGGCCTGTGGTGAGGCGCCGAACCCGGAACGCCCCGGCGCGGGCATGGTCGGCGCCATCGACCCCGCCGAAGGCCACGGCGAGGCGGGCAGCCCGTACGTCGACTACAGCTACGCCGGGTTCGTCTGGAACACCTTCGAGACGAACTGCTCCGGGTTGAACATCACCCCGGCGGGCTCGACACTCGACACCTGGGGCGGCAACCAGCTGTTCAACCTGGGCAAGAACATCGTCGGCGCGACGAACTCGCTGCACTACACCGTGCTCGAGGGCGGTCTGCTCAACCCGCTCTACAGCGCGGTGAAGTCCGGCGCGGAGAAGGTCTACAACAACATCTACGCCCAGCTGTTCGGGCTGGTCGCGCTGGTCATGTCGATCATGCTGTTCCGCAACATCTGGCGCGGCGACCTCGCCGCGGTCAGCAAACGGGCGTTGTACGCGCTGGCGGGCGTCTGGCTCGCCGCGTCTTCGCTGGCGATGCTGCGGTACTTCGACCCGATCGACAAAGCGATCGTCCAGACCACGACGAACATCCAGGCCGGGTTCGTCGACGACGCGGACAACCGCGTGATCCGGCACGTGCTGCCGACGAACCTGCACAACGAGATCGTCTACAAGAACTGGCTGCGCGGGGAGTTCGGCTCGCCGACCGCGCCGCAGGCCGACCAGTTCGGGCGGCCCCTGCTGGACGCGCAGGCGTTCACGTGGGGGCAGCTGCGCAGCGGCGACGACGCCAACCAGCAGGTCATCGACGGCAAGAAGAACGCCTACAAGGACATCTCCACCAAACTGGGCCCGGCCACCGGCTACTTCACCGGCGAAGCCGGCGGCCGCACCGGCGCGGGCTTCCTCTCGCTGGGCCAAGCCCTCGTCTACTCCCTCTTCCAGCTCCTGGCCAAGGCGAGCGTCCTGCTCGCCCAGGTCCTCATCCGCCTCTTCGCGCTCACCGCGCCGCTCATCGGCCTGATCGCCCTGCTGCACCCGGAGATCCTGCGCCGCGTGCTCAAGGTCGCCGGTGGTGTCGCCTTCAACCTCGTCGTGCTCTCCGTGCTCGCCGGTGTGCACGCCCTGTTGCTGCAAGCCATCTTCGACGCCGGCAACTCGCTGAACATGCTCACGCAGATGGTCCTCGCCGGGCTCATCACCGTGTTGCTGTTCATGGTCGGGCGGCCGGTGCGGCGGCTGTGGCAGATGGTCGAGATGTCGGTCAGCATGGTCGGCGCCGCCGTGCCGTCGCCGGGTGGCGGGATCTTCTCCCGGTTCCGGCGCAACAAGAACGGCCCGACGTCGCAGGACGAGTTCTGGCAGCACGTGCGCGACACCGACGACGTCGTCGACGGCGAGCAGCGCGGGCCGATGGGTGCCACCGTCGGCGGTGGCCGGTTCCGGCCGGAGGCCACGATCTTCGCCAACGCCCAGCGCCTCGACAACGCTTCGGGCGCGTCCCGGCCCGCCGCCGCCTGGTCCGGGGCGCCCTGGCCGGGCGCCGTCGCCGGTGGTGGCTCCGCGGGTGCCTTGCCCGCGGGCGGTCGTCCCGGCTCGCCGGTGTTCGGCCAGTACAACCCCGCGAACGGCGACCCCGGCGACTACGTCGTCGTCGGGCCGGGTGGCCGGCCCACGCTGCGCCGGGAGGAGAGCCGGCGCGTCGACACCTCGCCGGTCGCCGACCGGCGCTGGACCGACGAGCCCGAGCCCGTCGTCGTGCCGTCGCACATGCGCGCGCCCGAAGCCGACCTGAACGGCTACGCGGCGTCCGAACCGCCGCGGCCGCCGGGTGTGCGGGCGCAGCCGCGCCGCGTCGACCCCGAAGTCGTCGCCGGCAAGCCGGTCTTCGTGCTGTACCGGCCTTCGCGCGGCATCGAGGTCCGCGAAGAGCCGCGGGACACCGACCAGCTGATGGGGCGGTGACCGATGCCGATCCGCACCAACCGCGGCCGCGCCGCGGTCTACCGCCGCCTGTGGGGCTGGCCGCTGCGCTCGCCGCGCCACCTGATGGGCACGCTGGTCTTCCTGGCGATCCTGGTCACCGCGCTCGGCATCGTGCTGCCGAAGGTGGTCGGCAAGCCGCAGGCCAAGGCGGCGCCGGTGACCCCGGGCACGACGACGTCGGTCACGGCGACCCCGCCCGGGGTCGCCGCGCCGGTGCCGACGTCGAACCTGCCGACGCGGCTGTCCGCGCCGCTGGCCACCCCGACCTCCACGGCGCCGAACGCCGACGCGGTCCGCGTCGCCAAGAGCTGGGCCGCGGCCTGGGTCGACCACCCGGCGGGCATCACCTCCGAGCAGTGGCTGGCCAAGCTCAAGCCGTACACGACCGAGGAGTACCTGCCGGTGATGGCGTCGGTCGACCCGGCGAACATCCCGGCGACGAAGGTCACCGGTGAGCCGGTCGTCGGCACGTCCTACACCAGCTCGGTGCAGCTGACCATCCCGACCGACGGGCCGAAGCTGGCCATCACGGTGGTGAACACGAACGCCGGCTGGCGCGTCGCCGACTACGACCAGGCGAGCTGACCGTGCGGCGGCTGGGGTTGTGGCTGGGACTGATCGCGTTCGTCGCGATCGGCGCCCTGGTCGCGACCGCCATCGCCGCCAAGGTCGTGCTGGACAACCAGCAGGCGCAGGCCCGCGGCGTGTCGCTGATGAGCTGCGACGCCTCGGTCGGACCGACCCAGCCGGGCCAGGGCGACCGCGGCACGGTCGACGCGTCCAAGCTCGACGACGAGCAGCGCGGCATCGTCGCGCTCATCATCTCGATCGGCAAGCAGCGGACGCTGGCGCCGCGCGCGTGGCAGGTCGCGATCCAGGCCGGGATGACCGAGTCGGGCCTGCACAACCTGACCTACGGCGACCGCGACTCCCTCGGCATCTTCCAGATGCGCCCGTCGATGGGCTGGGGCTCGGTCGAGCAGGTCACCAACCCGAACTACGAGGTCAACAAGTTCTACGACGTCCTGCTGGCGGTGCCGGACTGGGAGAACCGCCGCCCGGGCGACGCCGCCCAGGCCGTGGAGCGGTCGGGTTTCCCGGACCGCTACCACAAGTGGGAGCCGATGGCGGCGACGCTGGTGCAGAACGTCGGCCAGGTCGTCGACGTCGTCGCCTGCGGGCAGGGGCTGGGCCAGCTGCTGCCGCCGAGCCAGGCCGCGGCGAAGGCGATCAGTTTCGCGCTGGGTGAGCAGGGGAAGCCGTACGTGTGGGGCGCGACCGGCCCGAACGCGTACGACTGCTCGGGCCTGATGCTGCGCGCGTACGAGTCGGCGGGGATCATCCTGCCGCGAGTCTCGCGTGACCAGTACCACGCCGGCGCGTTGCTGCCGGTGCGGGACGCGCAGCCCGGTGACCTGATCTTCCTGTCCACCGATCCGTCGGACCCGAACAGCATCCACCACGTGATGATGTACCTGGGTGACGGCAAGGTCGTCGAGGCCCAGCAGACGGGCGTCCCGGTGCACACGCGGGCGTTCTCGTTCGACGAGCACGAAGTCGTGCCGCAGGCGGTCCGCCCCGGCGTTTAGCATGGGTCGCGAGGGCCTTGACACGAATCGGCCGATTCACCCGACGTCGCGGCGCTTCCACGAGCAGGTGGCCGCGTACTGGCAGAGGATGAGCACGTGGGACGCAAATTCGGCAAGCGAGGCAAAGCCGGCCAGGACCCGGCGGAGCTGTTCGGCGCGCCACAGCCGCCGCGGCAGTCGGCGCGCCCCGCGTCCAGCACGCCGCTGGCCGACCAGCTGAGCCAGGGCTACCCCGGCGTCGACCAGGGGTATGTGGTGCTACCCCGGTCGCTGGCCGAGGGGATGTCGCTGCCGTGGCAGCACCAGATGGCGGCGTTGCTGGCCCAGTTCCACGCGGAGCACGCGGCGCTGGCGTGGCCGATCTACCGGGTGGTGCCCTCGCGTTACGAAAGGCTGGCGGACCTCGACGAGGAGCAGCTCGCGGAGGCGGGCTACCTGGTGGAGATGGACGCGGACGGCGAGATGGTCTACCGCGAGCGCAGCGGCCGCAAGGTGGAGGACCCCCTGGACACGACGGTCCTGGTGTCATCCCTGGACCCGATCCCGAAGCCGGCGGCCCGGCCGGTGCCGCCGCCGCCGGGAGCCCGGCCTGGTCAGGCGCCGGCCCCGATGAACATCGGCCCGGCACCGGTGTGGCGGACGGTCCCGCAGCCGCCGCCGGCCGCGCCGGAGCCGGGTTTGAGTACTGCGTGGAGTCAGGGGGAGGGACGTCATTCGGCTCCGTCGGGGCGTCGCGAGGCGGTTCATCCGGTCGCGCCCGATTTCCAGGCCGGGCCGGTCACCCAGCCACAGGGGGTTGTGGTGCCGCCGGGGACTGCTCGGTCTGCGGCAGCGGGGCGGCCGGAGTCTGCCGAGGTGGAGTCGGGTGTAGGCGCGGCCGGCCTGTCTGCTGAGGTTGAGCCTGGGGTCGCTGAGCAGCCGCAGTTCGAGGCGGGGGTAGCAGGCGGTCCGCAGGAGTCTGCTGAGGTGCCGATGGCGGAGCCTGGCGTTGCTGAGTCGCCGCGCGGCGCCTTGGAGCCTGATGGTTGGTCGCAGGGAGCCGCCATTGTGGAGCCGCAGCCGGCTGGCGGTTTGGAGCCGTCGCGGCCTGCGGTTGCTGAGGAGCCGGGTCTCTCGGGCGGTGGGCCTGGTGTGGCTGAGGCGGCGCCCGCTGGGGGGCCGGGTGTTCCAGAGCCTGTGAGTGGCGCGCAGGTCGGGAATGTGGAGCTGTCGCAGGCTGCCGGCGCGGAGCCGCAGTTCGCTGCTGGGGAATCGCTGCAGGCTGGTGCCGCGGAGCCGTCGCAGGCCGAGGGCGTGGAGCGGTCGCAGGCTGCCGGCGCGGAGCCGCAGTTCGCTGGTGGGGAATCGCCGCAGGCTGGTGCCGCGGAGCCGTCGCAGGCCGAGGGCGTGGAGCGGTCGCAGCCCGTTGCAGGAGGGGCGCACGAGCCTGCCGCCGTGGAGGCGCCGCAGCCCGCGGCTGTGGAGCCGTCGCGGTTCGCTGGTGGGGGCTCGCGGGACGCCGCTGGTGTGGAGTTGTCGCGGCCTGAGGCTGCGGGGCAGCCGCAGGCCGGGGATGTGGAGCCGTCGGTGCCCGCCGCCGCGGAGCCGTTGCTGCGCGCTGGTGGAGAGCCGGAGGAGGTCGCTGCTTCGGAGCAGCCGGGCACCGGGGGTGTGCAGCCTGCGGCTGAGGAATTGCCGCGGCCTGATGGTGCGGCTGCTGCCCAGCCTGGGGATGTGCAGCTGCCGGAGGCTGCGGAGCCGTCGCAGCGCGCTTCAGAGGAGCCCGAGCCGCAGTTACCTGCCGATGTGCGTGCGTCGGAACTCGGTGCCCGTGAGTCGCAGGAGCCTGCTGGTGGGGAGTCGGTGCAGCCTGGTGTTGCGGAGCTGCGGGAGTCTGCTGCCGCGGAGTTGTCGCAGCCTGCGGTGACGCAGCAGCCTGCTGATGAGCCGACCTCGGAACCTGGTGCTGCGGCGCCTCCGCAACCTGCGGGGGCTCAGCCCGAAGCGTCGGCCGCGCAGCCGCCCCACGAGCAGGCGCCATCTGCTGCGCAGCCGCAGGTGCCGGTTGTGTCGCCGCCCCAACTGCCCGGTGCCGTCCAGCAGTCGCCTGTCATGCCGTCGGAGGTTGCTCCGTTGCCGCAGGGGGGACCTGCCCAGTCGGAGCAGGTCCAGTCGTCGCAGGCGCCGTCCGGTCAGTCGCCGCAGCCAGGTGTGCCGGCGGCCCAGTACGGGCAGCCCACCCAGCCGCCGCAGATGCAGCCTGCCCAGCCGTCACAGCCCGGTCAGCCGCAGTCTGCCGCGCAGAACCGGCCCGGTCAGCCGCAGCAGCCGGTCGAGCAATCGCAACCGGTCGAGCCGCAGCAGCCTGCCGCGCAGATCCAGTCCGGTCAGCCGCAGGAGCCGGTAGAGCTGTCGCAGCCCGGTCAGCAGCAGTCTGCCGCGCAGACCCAGCCTGGCCAGCCGCAGCAGGCGGTCGAGCCGTCGCAGCCGGTCCAGTCGCCGCAGGCGGCCGAGGCGTCGCAGCCGGTCCAGCCGCTGCAGTCTGCCGCGCAGGTCCAGTCCGGTCAGCCACAACGGCCGGTCGAGCCGTCGCAACCGGTCGAGCCGCAGTCTGCCGCGCAGATCCAGTCCGGTCAGCCGCAGCAGCCGGCCAAGGCGTCGCAACCGGTCCAGCCGCAGCAGCCTGCCGCGCAGACCCAGCCCAGCCAGCCACAACGGCCCGCCGAGCCGTCGCAGCAGCCCGCCCAGCCACACCCGCAGGCCCAGCCCCCAGCCCCACCGTGGAGCCAGCCCAACCAGACGCCACAACCAACCCAGAACACCCGCCCCAAACCAGTCTTCCCCGGCCCGGAATCAACCCCCCACCCCCTCCCGACCCGCCACGCGGCCCCGGCCCGCCCGGTCTTCCCGGGCCCCGGCACCACCCCCGCCCCGGCGCCGAACGCCCGCCCCGTCTTCCCGGGCCGGGACACCCCGCTCCCGCAACCCTCCAAACCGGACCAGGAACCCGCCACCCCACCCCGCGGCACCCCGCGCGGCTGGTTCGACGAGTTCCCCGAGAACCAGGAAGCCACCGAAGGACCGCAGGACTTCGGCCCGACCGGGCAGCCGACCGAGATCCCCTACCGGTACAAGCGCTGACAGGCGGGCCCGGGGGTGCGAACCTAAGACCATGGCGAAAGATCCGAACCCCGACCAGGGCTGGTACTACAACACTCGCACCAACGAGGTCGAGCACCTCGAGCGCAGCCGCGGCATCGACCTGCTCGGGCCGTACCCGGACGAGGCCACCGCCCGGCGGGCGCTCGACATCGCCCGGGAACGCACCCGGCAAGCCGACGCCGAGGACGACTAGACCGACAACCCCGGGCCCAGCACGAACTCCGGGTCGACCTGGGACGCCAGGTCGGCTCCGGCCCACGCCCGGGCGTTGCGCAGGTGGAACTCCACCGCTTGCCGCTGGTAGCGCGCCCAGTCGCGCTGCTCCGCGTCCACCGCCGCCCGCATCGACCGCAACGTCGCGAGGTTGCGGGGCTCCAGCTCGGTGATCGGGCGGGCCCTGCCGCGCTCCGCCGCCCGCACGTGCCCCGACGCCGACAGCCAGCCCAGCAACGCGCCGCCGACCTGCTCCTGCAGGAACTCGACGTCCTCCGCGTCCGTCACCTTGTTGCCCACCACCACGAGCCGCACGCCGAAGTCGCGGGCGTAGTCCGCGTACTGGCGGTACACGCCCACGCTGCGGACTGTCGGCTCGCACACCAGGAACGTCACGTCGAACCGCGTGAACAGCCCCGACGCGAACGCGTCCGCGCCCGCCGTCATGTCCATCACGACGTACTCGCCCTCGACGTCCACCAGGTGGTTCAGCAGCAGCTCGGCCGCGCCCACCTTCGAGTGGTAGCACTTGACACCCAGGTCGTCCTCGTCGAACTGGCCGGTGACGCCGAGGCGCACGCCGCCCAGCTGCCGGAAGCAACTGTCGAACACCGGGTTGTCCTCGAACGGCCGCACCAGCCGGGATCCGCGGCCCGGCGGCGTCGTCTTGATCATCGACGCCGCGTCCGCGATCCGCGGGTTGTCGCCGCGCAGGTAGTCCTTGATGAGGGCCATGTTGTCGCCGAGCGTCGGCCAGGCCAGGGCTTCCTCTTCGGTCGCGCCGAGCGCCACCGCGAGGTGCTGGTTGATGTCGGCGTCGATGGCCAGCACCGGCGCGCCGGCGTCGGCGAGCGACGCGACGAACAGGGACGACAACGTCGTCTTGCCGCTGCCGCCCTTGCCGACGAACGCGATCTTCACGGGAGAAACCCTTCCTGAGAATGAAGACGGTTTTCATTATTGCGCGCCCAACGTACACCCGACCGGCCCGCGCCCGATCGGGCGATCATCGGCCCCTCGGAGGGTTAGGGTTGGGGGGTGCCTCCCCTCGTGATCAGGACACACTCGGCGGGCGGGGACTTCGGCCCCCTGCGTGCCGAGTTTTCGCTGCCGGAGTCGTTCGGGCCCGAGGTGCTGGCCGAGGCGGAGGCGGCGGTCCTCGACCCCCTCGCCAGCGCCGGCCCGCGCGAGGACGCGACGGACCTCCCGTTCGTCACCATCGACCCGCCGGGCTCCAAGGACCTCGACCAGGCGATGGTCGTCGAGAAGACGGCGCACGGCTTCCGCGTGCAGTACGCGATCGCCGACCTCGCCGCGTTCGTCCCGCCCGGCGGCGCGCTGGACCGCGAATCCCGCTCGCGCGGGCAGACGCTCTACCTGCCCGACGGCAACGTCCCGCTGCACCCGCCGGTGCTCTCCGAAGGCGCGGCAAGCCTGCTGCCGGGCGAAATCCGGCCCGCGGTGCTCTGGACCATCGAGACCGACGACGCCGGCGTGCTGACCTCGACGCGGGTGCGCCGCGCACTGGTCCGGTCCACCGAGCAGTTCGACTACGAGACCGTCCAGGCCGCCCTCGACGCGGGGAACCCGCACCCGTCGGTGGCCGCGCTGCCGGAGCTCGGCCGGCGGCGGCGCGAGCTGGCCGTGCGGCGCGGCGCCGTCGAACTGCAGCTCCCGGAGCAGGAGATCAGCGGCGACC
This sequence comes from Amycolatopsis iheyensis, assembly GCF_024703995.1. Lineage (GTDB taxonomy): Bacteria > Actinomycetota > Actinomycetes > Mycobacteriales > Pseudonocardiaceae > Amycolatopsis > Amycolatopsis iheyensis. The sequence continues at coordinate 218,680 of NZ_JAMXQV010000015.1, forward strand.
CGGACGGCGGCTGGGTGCTCGCCCGCCGCCCGCGCACCGCCGTCGACGCGTGGAACGCCGAGATCTCGCTGCTCACCGGGATGGCGGCGGCGCGGATCATGATCGACGCGCGGGTCGGCGTCCTGCGCACGCTGCCCGACCCCGAACCCGACGCCGTCGACTGGCTGCGCCGTTCGGCCGAAGCGCTCGGCATCGCGTGGGCGCCGGAAACGACCGTTTCGGAGTTCCTGTCCCGGCTGGACCCGGGCCAGCCGGCGTCGATGGCGCTCTACGCCGACACCACGCGGCTGCTGCGTGGCGCGGGCTACACGGCGTTCGACGGCGAACTGCCGGCGCTCACCACGCACGCCGGGATCGGCGGCGCGTACGCGCACGTCACGGCGCCGATCCGGCGGCTGGTCGACCGGTTCGCGACGGAGATCTGCCTCGCCGTGTCGGCCGGGCGCGAGGTCCCGGAGTGGGTGCGGGCGGCGCTCGCGGACGTCCCGGACCGCATGATGGCGTCCGACACGCTCGCCGCGAAGGTCGAGCGGGCCTGCATCGACCAGGTCGAGGCGTGGGTGCTGGCCGAGCACATCGGCGGCGAGTTCAGCGCGGTGGTGCTGCGCGCGGACGAGAACAAGGCGGAGATCCTGGTCGAGGACCCGACGGTGATGGCGAAGTGCGCGGGGGAGAAGCTGACCGCGGGGGAGCGGATCGGGGTCCGGCTGACCGCGGTGGACGTCGAGAAGCGGAAGGTGTCGTTCGAACGCGCATGACTCTGGTCGACGATCTCGGGGAGCCGGTGCCGGTGCGCGGCCCGGTTTCGCGCGTGGTGTCGCTGGTGCCGTCGCTGACCGAGGCGGTCGAGGTCAGCGCACCCGGCCGGCTCGCCGGCGCGACGGACTACTGCACGCACCCGGCCGCGCTGGACGTCCCGCGGGTCGGCGGGTCGAAGTACCCGAAGCTCGACCGCGTGCTGGACCTGGCGCCCGACCTGGTGCTGGCCAACTCGGAGGAGAACCGCCCGGAGGACGTGGAACGCCTGCGCGCCAACGGGATACCGGTCTGGGTGATGGCGGCGTCGGCGACGGTCCCGGCGGCGCTGGGCTCGCTGCGGCGGATCCTCACCCAGGCGTACGAGCTGGCGGAGCCGGACTGGCTCGTGACGGCGGAGGAGGTCTGGCGCGAGGTCCGGCCGGCGCGGTTCCACGCGGTGGTGCCGGTGTGGCGTAAGCCGTGGATCGTCGTGGGCCGCGAGACGTTCGCGGGTGACGTCCTGCGCCGGGTCGGCGTGGCGAACGTCTACGCGGACTCGGCGGAGCGGTACCCGCGACCGGACGTCGAGGAGCTGCGGGCGCACCTGCGCGCGGACGCGGACCTGCTGGTGCTGCCGGACGAGCCGTACTTGTTCACCGAGGAGGACGGTCCGGACCACTTCCCGGACGCGCGGCACGTGCTGGTCTCGGGGCGGCACCTCACCTGGTACGGACCTTCGCTGGTCGACGCGCACGCCGCGTTGACGGAGGCGCTGGCGGGGCTGTGAAGTCGAAGCCGCGGGCGAGCGCGGCGCGGACGGCTTCGGCGACTTCGGCGGGCCGGATCGGCTCGGTTTGCCTGTGCAGCCAGTTGTCCGGCCGCGGCCGCCCCGTGTCGACGACGAGGGTGGCGCCGGGCCGCTCGGCGAGTTCGACCGCGAAGGTCATCGCGGCGCCTAGCCCCTGCGAGTAGGTCGGCTTGGGCCGGACCGACCAGCGGTAGCCGGCGCCGTCGACCGTGATGAGCCGCGAACCCTTGCGCGCCAACGTCATGGACTGAACCTACGCCGGGGCCGGGTCATCGGCGATCGAGTTTCCGCAGCCAGGCTTCGAGGCGGTCGAAGTGCTCGCCGGTCAGGCCGGTGTGCGCGTCGACCGGGATCAGCTCTGTCGGGATGTCCGCCCGGCGCTCGAGAAAGCGCCGCCGGGCGTCCGGGAACAGGTCGAAGTCGTCGTCGAACCAGGCCAGGGGGCGGCCCGCCGCGAAACGGGCCACCGGGCCGAACTTCCACGTCGGCTGCGGCCCGGCGAACTCGACCACCGGCAGCGGCGGCAGCCCGATCGCCGGGCCGACCTGGCGGTTCGCCCGGTGCTCCCAGCTGGTCGCCCAGGCCAGTTCCGCGTCGGCGGAAGCGGCCAGGGCGAGCAGCGTGGGGCCGTGCGAGGGGTTCAGCCAGATCCGCAACCGCTTGCGGCTCCACCGGGAGAGCCGCAGCGGGTGCTCGACGTAGCCGGCGGGCTTCGCGTGGCGGGGCGCCGCCCACGGGCTCAGCGGGCCGTCGACGTCGAGCAGGATCAGCGGTCTCACATGGCTTACAGCGTCAAACCCGTCAACACCGTTACCCGCTCCTCGGTGAAGTCCGCCATCGCCGACGCCGGGCCCTCGCGGCCGACACCCGAGTCCTTCACCCCGCCGTAGGGCATCTGGTCCGCGCGGAAGCTCGGCACGTCGCCCACGAGCACCCCGCCCACGCGAAGCGCCGCCGACACCTCGAACGCCGTCGGCAGGTCGCGGGTGAACACGCCCGCCTGCAGGCCGAACCGCGACGCGTTGATCCGCTCCACACCCTCGGCCACCGACGACACCCGGACCAGCGAAACCACCGGCCCGAACACCTCCTCGGCCATCACCGACGCGTCTTCGGGGACGTCCGCCAGCACCGTCGGCTCCACCGTGGCGCCCGATCGCCCGCCGCCGGCCAGCAGACGAGCGCCCGACGACACCGCCGCGGAAACCCACGACTCGACCCGTGAAGCAGCGTCGACGTTGATCAGCGGGCCGACGTCCACGCCGTCCGCGCGCGGGTCGCCCGTGCGCAGCGAAGCGACCTGCTCGACGACCTTCGAAGCCAAAGCGTCGTAAACGGAAGAGTGCACGTACACCCGCTGCACCGAGATGCACGACTGCCCCGCCTGGTACATCGCGAACGTCGCGATCCGCTGGGCCGCGAAGTCGAGGTCCGTCCAATCGGGACAGACCAGCACCGCGCCGTTGCCGCCCAGTTCCAAGGCCACGTGCTTGCGCGGGACGCGATCGCGGATCGCCCAGCCGACCGGGACCGAGCCGGTGAACGACACCACCGGCAGGCGCGGGTCCTCGACGAGGCGGGACGACGTCTCGTTGTCCACCGGCAGGATCGACCACGAACCCGCCGGGAGATCGGTGGCAGCCAGGATCTCACCCAGCAGCAACGCCGTCAGCGGCGTCGCCGGCGCGGGCTTGAGCACGATCGGCGCGCCCACCGCGATCGCCGGCGCCACCTTGTGCGCCACCAGGTTCAGCGGGAAGTTGAACGGCGTGATGCCCAGCACCGGCCCGCGCGGGACGCGCCGGACCAGCGCCAGCCTGCCGGTGCCGCCCGGGTCGGTGTCGAGGCGCTGCAGCTCGCCCGAGAAGCGGCGCGCTTCCTCGGCGGCCCAGCGGAACGTCGACACCGCGCGCCCGACCTCGCCGCGCGCCCACTTCAGCGGCTTGCCCGACTCGGCCGTGATCAGTTGTGCGATCTCCTCGGACCGCTCACCCAACGCCCGGGACACGTGGTCCAACGCCCCGGCGCGGACGTGCGCGGGCAGCGTCGCGAACTCGTCGGCGACGTCGTGCGCGGCCTGCACCGCGGCCTCGACGTCCGAAGCCGACGGCACGAAGTGCGACCCGGCCGAGGAGCCGTCGAAGGAGTGGCGGACGTCGACCGAAGAACCGCCGGTCACCGGCTTTCCGGCGACCCAGAAGGGGAAAGTCATGCGCGAGCCTCCGTGCGGACAGCGTGCTCGAGGACCGAGAGGCCCTCGTCGAGCAGGTCGTTGGACAGGGACAGGGGCGGCAGCAGCCGGACGACGTTGCCGTAGGTGCCGCAGGTCAGCACCACCACGCCGGCCCGGTGGCAGGCCGCCGCGACGCGCTTGGTGAGGTCGGCGTCCGGCTCCGAAGTCCCCGGGCGGACGAACTCCGCCGCCAGCATCGCGCCGCGCCCGCGGACGTCACCGAGCACGCCGGTCTCGGCGGCCAGCGCCCGCAGCCGCGGCAGCACAGCGTTCTCGATGCGCTTCGCCGACGAAGCCAGGTCTTCCGACTTCATCGTCTCGATCGACCCCAAGGCGGCCGCGCAGGCGATCGGGTTGCCGCCGTACGTGCCGCCGAGGCCACCCGGCCCGACCGCGTCGAGGAGGGAAGCGCGGCCGGTGACCGCCGAGAGCGGCAGGCCGCCGGCGATGCCCTTGGCCGTGGCGATCAGATCGGGGACGACGTCCTCGTCCGAGGAAGCGAACCAGGAACCGGTGCGGCAGAAGCCCGTCTGGACTTCGTCGGCGACGAACACGACGCCGTTTTCCCTACACCACGCCGAAATCGCGGGCAGGAAGCCGCGTGCCGGCTCGATGAAGCCGCCCTCGCCCTGGATCGGCTCGAGCACCACCGCGGCGACCTGGTCGCCGCCGATCTGCTTCTCGATCCGGTCGATGGCCAGCGCGGCGGCTTCGGGGCCGGACAGACCGTCGCGGTACGGGTACGAGCCCGGCACGCGGTAGACCTCGGGCGCGAACGGGCCGAAGCCGTGCTTGTAGGGCACCGACTTCGCGGTCATGCCCATGGTCAGGTTGGTGCGGCCGTGGTAGGCGTGGTCGAACACGACGACGGCCTGGCGCCCGGTCGCGACGCGCGCGATCTTCACCGCGTTCTCGACGGCTTCGGCGCCGGAGTTGAACAGGACCGACTTCTTCGCGTGGTCGCCCGGCGTCAGCTCGGCCAGCGCCTCGCAGACCTCGACGTACCCCTCGTACGGCGCGACCATGAAGCAGGTGTGGGCGAACCGGCCGGCCTGCTCGCGGACGCGGTCGACGACGGCCGGCGCGGAGTGCCCGACGTTGGTCACCGCGATGCCGGAGCCGAAGTCGATCAGGACATTGTCGTCGGCGTCGGTGAGCAGGCCGCCGCTCGCCGAGGTGACGTAGACGGGCAGCACCGAGCTGACCCCGGCGGCGACGGCGTTCGCGCGGCGCTCCTGCAGCTCGCGCGAGACGGGGCCGGGGATCTCGGTGCGCAGCCTGCGCTGCCGGGGCGCCGGGGCCTGCGGCTCGGCGGTGGTGCTTGCGGTCACGGCGTGCTCCTGGGGAAGTCGGTGGACGTCCTCAGGATGAGCGGTTACCGGACGGTCGTCAGCTGGACGTTCCGGCTATTTCGAAGCGTATGGTTGGCCGTTATGGCACTCACGCTGGCCGGACTGGCCGCCGAGCGCCCGCTCGGGCTGCGGGTGCTGACCGGCGAAGACCTCCTCGATCGCCCGATCGGGTGGGTGCACCCGACCGAGCTGACCGACCCGCAGGCGTTCCTCGAGGGCGGTGAGCTGCTGCTGACGACCGGCCTGGCCCTGGACGAGGAGACGGCGCCGGCCTACGTCCGCCGGCTGGTCGAGGCGGGGGTGGCCGGGCTCGGCTTCGGCGTCGGGCTGAGCCACGACGCGGTCCCGCGCGCCCTCGTGGCGACCGCGGCCGAGGTGGGGCTGCCGGTGCTGGAGGTGCCGAAGAAGACGCCGTTCATCGCGATCACCCGCGCGGTTTCGCGGGCGGTGGCGGCGGACGAGTACGCGACGACGGTCCGCATCGGCAAGGCCCAGCAGGAGCTGACCCGCACGGCGGTCGGCAAGGGCGGCCCGGCGGGGGTGCTGCGGAAGCTGGCGAAGCTCGTCGACGGCTGGGTGCTGCTGCTCGAACGCACCACGGTCATCGAGGCCGCCCCGGCCGGCGCCCGCGCGTACGCCCCCGCGCTGCGGGAGGAGCTGGAGCGCCTCCGCGCCGGCACCCGGGTCTTCGCGCTCGACGGCGACGAGGTCGTGCTGCAGACCCTCGACACCAGCGCGCGCCGGGTGCTCGCCGTCGGCGCTTCGCTCGACACTGCCGGGCGGCACATCGTCAACACCGCGGTGTCGGTCCTTTCCCTGGCGCTGGAACAGGATCGTGCGCAGGCCGCGGCGCGGGAGGCGTTGCGGACCGGGCTGCTGGAGCTGCTGGTGGGTGGCCAGGCCGAACTCGCGCTGCGGGTGCTGGCCGAAGCCGGTGGCGCGCCACCGCGTGCGCCGTGGTCGGTGCTGGTGTTCGCCGGCCCGCCCGCCGCCCGGCGCAAGCTGCTCGGCGCGCTGGAGAGCGAGCCCGTGTTCGCGGCGCGGCGTGGTTCTTCGGTGGTGGCGGTCGGTCCGGTCGACCCGGCGGCGGAGGCGGCGGCGCGGATCGGCGGCCTGCACGGCGGGGTGGCGGGCCCGGTGTCCACAACGGACTTCGCGGCCGGCCTGGCGCAGGCGGAGCTGGCGGCCGAGGCCGCGCTGACGGAGGACAAGGCCCTCGTCTCGGCGGCGGAGCACACCGCCCGCGGGCTGCTTTCGCTGATCGAACCCGCGGTGGCGCAAGCGTTTGCGCGTGGCGTGCTCACCCCGCTGCGCGAGCACGACGAGAACGGCCGCGGTGACCTGGAGACGTCGTTGCGCTGCTGGCTGGAGCACCACGGGCACTGGGATGTGGCGGCGACGCGGCTGGGCGTGCACCGGCACACGCTGCGGAACCGGATCCGGAAGGCGGCGGAGCTGCTGGGCCGGGACCTGGACTCGCCGGGCGTGCGGGCGGAGCTGTGGGTGGCGCTGCAGGCTTGAGCAACGTCGGCACCGCGCCGGGCGTCCCCTTCACGTGGCCTACAAACGCGCGGCACTCATAGCCCTCGGGGTCGTGCTCCTCGCTGGGGGCGGTCTCGCGTTCCTGCCCTGGACGGCCAACCACTTCGGCTACGCCCTGCCCGGCGACCACGGATTGCCGTACCGCATCCACCACGCCGGCCGCGACTACCGCAGCTACGCCACCTGCGCCGGCGCGGGCTGGTGCCACGACGAGCCGTACTGCGTGCCGGGGAACAACGTCGCCATGACGGCGGTCGACGAGGTCGGCACCTGGTTCGGCCCGTCGCACGTCGTCTACACCGCCGAGCGGCCCGACGGCCTTCCGCTGGGCCTTCTCGTCCAAGCCGGGCCGGACTGCTACGTCGGCTACTCGCTGATGGGCGGGCCCTAGTCCCCGGTCACCAGCACGATCGGTGAGTCACCACACCGCCGCAACGACGGCCCGGGTTCCGCGCCCGACGACCACCACGCCGGGACGTCGGCCTCCCGCACCAGCGAGCCCGTCGGCTGCCGGACGCTGTTGGCCACGATCACCCGCCCCTGCGCGTTCAGCAACGCCGCTCCGCGGCCCAGCGACCGCAACCGGGGACGCACCGCCCGCTCGAACTCGCGCACGTAGACGTCCGCTCCCACGACACCCGCGAAAGAACCCCCGCGGGACACCGGAATCGTGAACGTCAGCGTGTACTCGTCGGTGCACAGGTAATCCACGTACGGCCCGTTGATGTGCCGCCGGCCGGTGTCGCGGGGGACCGTGAACCACGACTGGCGCGTGTAGTCCAGGAAGTTCTCGCTGCCCGGGTCCAGGCTGATGAACAGCTGCGACGGCGGCGAACCGGCCGTCCACCACTCGAAGCCGAACTCCGAATCGGCCAGCACCCGCGGCGCGCTGACGAAGCCCGCGCCGATGACCAAACCGCCGAGGGCCTCGATGACCTGCGGGCGGATCCGGTGCAGCGCCGCCGCCGCCGGGGTCTCGGCCAGCACCGACTCGGCGGCCGCCAGCAGGGGCTTGAGTCGCTCGAAAACGCCTTCCACCAACGCCGAAACCTGCTCGACGACCTCGTCGCCGACGGGCGTGCGGGTGTCGTTCACGGTCCTCACCTCGATGCGCGGTTGGGGCGAATCCTACGGGGCGAGCAAGCCGAGGTGCACGTCCGCGAGCCGGTCGAGGGCGCCCAGGATGTGTTCCTCGGTGAGCTTGCGGGCCAGCTCGCCGTCGGCGGCGTCGATCGCGGCGGTGATCGCGGCGTGCTCCTCGTGGGAGTGCGCCCCGGGGTCGAGCGGCAGCCACAGCAGCCCGCCGCGCTCGCTCTGCAGGTGGAGCTCTTCGTGCGTGAGCCGCGGCGACTGCGCGGCCGCGGCGACCTCCAGGTGGAACTGCCGCTCCGCCCGCGTGACGTCGGGGCCGTGCGCCGTCCGGAGGTCTTCGGTCGCCAGCCGCAGCCGGGCGACGTCTTCGGGTGAGCTGCGCTCGGCGGCGAGCTTCGCGGCGGCCCCGGCGATCGCCAGGTAGTGGTCGCCGACGTCGCGCAGGTCCGAGAGCGACACCTCGCGCAGCCGCGAGCGCCACGCGTCCGGCGGCGGGTTGGCCGGCGCGCGCACGAAGCTGCCGCCGCTGCGCCCCCGCCGGGTCTCGACCAGCCCCTGCTGCCGCAACGCCACGAGCGCTTCCCGGACCGTCACGGTCGAGACGCCGAACTGCGCGCTCAAGTCGGCTTCGCTCGGCAGCTGCTCCTCGTCGGCGAGCAGGCCGAGCGTGATGGCGTCGGCCAGCCGCGCCGCCACCGCTTCCGCCCGGCCGACCTGGCCGAGCGGCGCGAACATGGCGGACCGCGCGCTGTGCGACATGCCCTTGCGCATCGTGACCCTTCACCGGTCGGCGTACCCGTTCGCACCAATCTTGCCTGATCCTCTTGTCCTATTACATATGGACTTATATGTTTTAGCTCCCCGACCGCGACGCCGCAATGAGGAGTGATCGTGCAGGAGCTGAAGCACTACGTCGGCGGCGCCTTCGTCGAGTCCAAGTCGGGCCGGACGGCGGAGATCATCGACCCGGTCACCGGGCGCGCCTACTGCACCGCGCCGATCGCCGGGCCCGAGGACGTCGACAACGCGCTGCAGGTCGCCGCGACCGCGTTCGAGACCTGGCGCGCGACGACCCCGGCCCAGCGCCAGCTCGCGCTGCTCAAGCTCGCCGACGCCCTGGAAGCCCGCGCCGACGAGGTCGTGGCCGTCGAGTCCGCCAACACCGGCAAGCCGGTCGCGCTGACCATGGCCGAAGAGATCCCGATGGTCCTCGACCAGATCCGCTTCTTCGCCGGGGCCGCGCGCGTGCTCGAAGGCCGGTCCGCCGGCGAGTACATGGAAGGCCACACCTCCTTCGTCCGCCGTGAGCCGGTCGGTGTCTGCGCGCAGGTCACGCCGTGGAACTACCCGCTGCTGATGGCCATCTGGAAGATCGCGCCCGCGCTCGCCGCCGGCAACACCGTCGTGCTCAAGCCCTCCGACACGACTCCGGCGTCGTCGCTGCTGCTCGCCGAGATCGCCGGCGAGTTCTTCCCGCCCGGCGTGTTCAACGTCGTCTGCGGCGACCGCGACACCGGCCGCGCGCTGGTCGAGCACGACATCCCGGCGATGGTGTCGATCACCGGCTCGGTCCGCGCCGGCATCGAGGTCGCTCGCAGTGCCGCGAACGACGTCAAGCGCGTCCACCTCGAGCTGGGCGGCAAGGCGCCGGTCATCGTCTTCGCCGACGCCGACCTCGACGCCGCCGCGGAGGCCATCGCCGTCGCCGGGTACTTCAACGCCGGCCAGGACTGCACGGCCGCCACCCGCGTGCTGGTCGCCGACGAGGTGCACGACACCTTCGTCGCGGCGCTCACCCGCCAGGCCGAGGCCACCAGGACCGGCAAGCCGGACGACGAAGACGTCGCGTACGGCCCGCTCAACAACGCGGCCCAGCTGGAAAAGGTCTCGGGCTTCATCGAGCGGCTGCCGGCGCACGCGACCGTCCACTGTGGCGGGCACCGGTCCGGCGACGAAGGCTACTTCTACGAGGCCACCGTCGTCTCCGGCCTGAAGCAGGACGACGAGCTGAGCCAGAACGAGATCTTCGGCCCGGTCATCACCGTCCAGCGGTTCACCGACGAGGCCGACGCCCTCAGGTCCGCGAACGGCGTCCAGTACGCCCTCGCGTCGTCGGTCTGGACCCGCGACCACCAGCGCGCGATGCGCCTGGCCGGGCAGCTCGACTTCGGCTGCGTCTGGATCAACACCCACATCCCCCTGGTCGCCGAGATGCCGCACGGCGGGTTCAAGAAGTCCGGCTACGGCAAGGACCTCTCGCTCTACGGCCTCGAGGACTACACCCGCGTCAAGCACGTGATGAGCGCACTGTGAGGGTCGCGATGCCCAACCAAGCACCCACCGAGACGCGGGAAGAGCCCGCGACGCCCGAGAGCACGCGCCCGGCCATCCGGCTTTCCGGGCTGCGCAAGCACTTCGGCGACGTCCACGCGGTCGACGGCGTCGACCTCGACATCCCGCCCGGCGAGTTCTTCTCCATGCTCGGCCCGTCCGGCTCCGGCAAGACGACCGTGCTGCGCATGATCGCCGGTTTCGAGCTGCCCACCGACGGCGCCATCGAGCTCGACGGCCGGGACGTCAGCCGCCTCGCGCCGTTCGAGCGCGACGTCAACACGGTGTTCCAGGACTACGCGCTGTTCCCGCACATGTCCGTGCAGCAGAACGTCGAGTACGGCCTGAAGGTCAAACGCGTCCCGAAGCAGCAACGCCGGGAACGCGCCCTCGAAGCGCTGAAGACCGTGCGGCTCGAGGACTACGGCGCGCGCAAGCCCGCGCAGCTGTCCGGCGGGCAGCGCCAGCGCGTCGCGCTCGCCCGCGCGCTGGTCAACCGGCCGAAGGTGCTGCTGCTCGACGAGCCGCTCGGCGCGCTGGACCTCAAGCTGCGCCAGGCCATGCAGCTGGAGCTCAAGCAGATCCAGCGCGACGTCGGCATCACGTTCGTCTTCGTCACCCACGACCAGGACGAAGCCCTGACGATGAGCGACCGGATCGCGGTGTTCAACGAAGGCCGGATCGAGCAGGTCGGGACGCCCGAGGAGGTCTACGAGCGACCGGCCAGCGCGTTCGTCGCCGGGTTCGTCGGGACGTCGAACCTGCTCGGCGGCCGCGGCGCCGAGACCGTCATCGGCCGGCCGGGGCTGTTCAGCATCCGGCCGGAGAAGATCCGCATCGACGGCGAGCTGTCCGAACCCGCGGCGGCGGGGGACACCAGCGCGACCGGCACGGTCACCGACGTCGTCTACGCGGGCGCGACCGTGCGTTATTCGGTCGCCCTCGACGCCGGCGGGCAGCTCTCGGTGGTGCAGCAGAACACCGAGGGCGCCTTCGCGGACGGGCGCGTCCGGCTCAGCTGGCGCGACGAACACAGTTTCCCGGTAAAGACCCCGGAAGGGACGCCATGAAGAACAGGAAGACGCGGCTTGCCGGCCTCCTCGGCGCTAGCCTGCTGTTGGCTGCATGTGGCACGTCGGGTTCGAACTCCGCCGCGCCGCCGGGCGCGCAGGGGTTCACCCCGCCGAAGCTCGAGGCCATGAAGGCGCTCGGCCAAGGGGAAGGCCAGCTGAACGTGCTGGCCTGGCCCGGTTACGCGGAGAACGGCTCGAACGACCCGAAGGTCAACTGGGTCACGCCGTTCGAGCAGCAGACCGGCTGCAAGGTGAACGTCAAGCCGTTCGGCACCTCCGACGAGGCCGTGACGCTGATGAAGACCGGGCAGTACGACGTCGTCTCCGCCTCGGGTGACGCGTCGCTGCGGCTGGTCGCCTCCGGGGACGCCGAGCCGGTGAACACCACGCTCGTGCCGAACTACGCCGACGTCCAGCCGTTCCTCAAGGACAAGTCCTGGAACAGCGTCGGCAACGTGGCCTACGGCATCCCGCACGGCTGGGGCGCGAACCTGCTGACCTGGCGCACCGACAAGGTGAACCCGGCCCCGAACTCGTGGTCGGTGATGTTCGACGCGAACTCGCCCTACAAGGGCAAGGTGATCGCCTACGACTCCCCGATCTACATCGCCGACGCCGCGCTGTACCTGATGGCGCACCAGCCGGACCTGGGCATCAAGAACCCGTACGCGTTGGACGACAAGCAGTTCACCGCCGCGGTCAACCTGCTCAAGCAGCAGCGGCCGCTGGTCAGCGAGTACTGGTCGGACTACCTCAAGGAGTCCCAGGCGCTGAAGAACGGCGACGCCGTCGTCGGCACCGCCTGGCAGGTCACCGTGAACCTGACCAAGGGCGAGGGCGCGCCGCTCGAGGCGAGCGTGCCGAGCGAAGGCGCCACCGGGTGGTCGGACACCTGGATGGTCGCGGCGAAGTCGCAGCACAAGACGTGCGCCTACAAGTGGCTCGACTACATCATCAGCCCGAAGGTCAACGCCCAGGTCGCCGAGTACTTCGGCGAGGCCCCGGCGAACCCCAAGGCGTGCGCGGAGATGACGGACAAGACGCTCTGCGACACCTACCACGCCAATGACTCCTCGTACGCGTCGAAGATCGCGTACTGGACCACGCCGATCCAGCAGTGCCTCGACGGCCGCACGGACGTCAAGTGCAAGGACTACGGCGAGTGGACGAAGGCCTGGACCGAGATCAAGGGCTGACGTTCCCCGAACCCCGGTGGCGGCGGGCTGTGTCCCCCCACTCCGCCCGCCGCCCCGGACTCCATCCTGCGAGGTGCGATGACCGCCGTATCGGCCTTCTTCTACCGGAAACCCAAGCTGCGCCTGGGCTTCCTGCTTTCCGCGCCGCTGCTCTGGCTCGGCCTGGCCTACCTGGGCGCGCTCGCCGCGTTGTTCGTCACGGCGTTCTGGCACACCGACGCCTTCACCGGCCAGGTCGCCATCGAGTGGTCGCTGGACAACTTCAAGACGCTGTTGAGCGACGCCGTGTACCGCACGATCACCTTCCGCACGGTCGGGATCGCGGCGCTGGTCACGGTGATCGACGCGGTCATCGCGTTCCCGATGGCCTTCGCCATGGCCAAGCTGGCTTCGCCACGCGCGCAGCGGATCCTCGTGATCGCGATCATGACCCCGCTGTGGGCGAGCTACCTCGTGAAGGCGTACGCGTGGCGCTCGATGCTGTCCGGCAACGGCGCGCTGAGCTTTCTTTCGCCCGGTTACGGTGTCACGGCCACGATCATCACGCTGTCGTACCTGTGGCTGCCGTACATGATCCTGCCGATCTACGCGGGTCTCGACCGGCTACCGGACTCCCTGGTGGACGCTTCGGGTGACCTCGGCGCGCGCTCGTTCCGGACGTTCCGCTCGGTGATCCTGCCGCTGACGTTCCCGGCGATCGTGGCCGGCTCGATCTTCACGTTCTCGCTGTCGCTGGGCGACTACATCGCGGTGAAGATCGTCGGCGGCACGTCGCAGATGCTCGGCAACGTCGTCTACGACAACATCGGCGCGGCCAACAACCTGCCGTTCGCCGCGACGGTGGCGACCGTGCCCGTCGTGATCATGCTCGTCTACTTGGCCGCCGTGCGCCGCACCGGCGCGCTGGACAACCTCTAGGAGTCGTCGTGCGGACGTCCCGGGCGCTGCTGTGGACCGCGCTGGGCCTCGGCCTGGCGGTGATCTACTTCCCGCTGATCGTGGTGCTGCTCAACTCCTTCAACGCGGACACGACGTTCGGCTTCCCGCCGACCCGGTTCACGCTGGAGTGGTGGAGCCGCGCGACGTCGAACGAAGGTGCGCTGCACGCGCTGTGGACGAGCGTCGAGGCCGGCCTGGCGGCGACGGCGATCGCGCTGGTGCTCGGCACCATGGCGGCGTTCGCGTTGCAGCGCTACCGGTTCTTCGGCCGCAACCCGGTGTCGCTGCTGATCATCCTGCCGATCGCGCTGCCCGGGATCGTCACGGGCATCGCGCTGAACAACGCGTTCCGCACGATCCTCGGCATCGACCTCGGCCTGGTCACGGCGATCATCGCGCACGCGACGTTCTGCATCGTGGTGGTGTTCAACAACGTCGTCGCCCGGCTGCGCCGGATGGGCGGCAACCTGGAGGAAGCGTCGATGGACCTCGGCGCGACGGGCTTCACGACGTTCCGGCTGGTGACGTTCCCGATGCTGCGCTCGGCGTTGCTGGCGGGCGGCCTGCTGGCGTTCGCGCTGTCGTTCGACGAGATCATCGTGACGACGTTCACCCTGGGCACGGGCATGGAGACGCTGCCGATCTGGATCTACAACAACCTCTTCCGGCCCAACCAGGCCCCGATCGTGAACGTCGTCGCGGCGGTGCTGATCGTGGTGTCGACCGTGCCGGTGTACCTGGCACAGCGACTGTCCGGCGACACGGCCTCGGGTGGCCGGCTCTAGGCGACCGACCGGATCGTGCCCCCGTCGACGCGGATCGTCGCACCGCTGACGTAAGCCGCCGCCGGGCTCACCAGGTAGCCGACCGCGGCCGCGATCTCCTCGGGGCGGCCCAGGCGGCCGACGTCGTTGGGCACCAGGTCGCGAGCCGCCGCGGTTTCGATCTCCGCCCACGACGTCCCCCAGCCGTGCGCAGGGGCGATCGACGTGAGCAGGTCGCGGACCGAGTCCACGAGGATCGCGCCCGGGGACACCACGTTCGACGTCACGCCCGTGCCCGCCAGGTCCCGGGCCAACGACACCGCGAGGTTGTGCCGCGCGGCCAGCGTCGCCGTGTAGTGCGGCTGCGTCGCCATCGGCTGGATCGCCAGGCCGCCGCCGATCTGGACGACCCGGCCCCAGCCGCGCGACCGCATGCCCGGCACGAACCGGTGGACCATCCGGACCGCCGACACGACGTTCGCCTCGTACATCGCCGTCCAGTCCTTCGGCGTGGCGTCGGTCCACGACAGGTGGTCGTACGAGCCGGCGTTGTTGACCAGGATGTCGACGTCCCCGGCTGCCTCGGCCACGGCGTCCGCTCCCGCGTCGGTCGACAAGTCGCCGATCGCCACTCCGGAAGCGCCGATCTCCGAAGCGACCCGCGAAGCGCGCGCGACGTCCCGGCCGTGCACCACCACCGAAGCCCCTTCCGCGGCCAAGAGCCGAGCGATCGCGGCGCCGAGACCCGCGCTGGAGCCGGTGACCAGAGCCCGCTTACCAGCGATTTCGAGATCCATGAGAACCCTTCCCAAGAGGTATACACCTGTAGACTTAGCTCAAGTCTACACTCGTATACATGAGACCTCGCAACGCCGCAGCGACCCGCGAAGCGATCCTGAACTCGGCGCTCGAAGCCTTCACCCGCGCGGGCTACGACGGCGTCGGCGTGCGCGAGATCGCCGAGTCCGCCGGCGTCACGGCGATGCTCGTCAACCGCTACTTCGGCTCGAAGGAAGGGCTCTTCGCCGAGGTCGTCGAGGCGGCGATGGCCGAGCGGACCGTGCTCACCGACGATCCGGCGAGGCTCGCCGCGGACATCGCGGCCTCGCTCGTGCGCCGGACCGCCCCGAGCGCCGAGCGGCTCGGCCCGTTCCTGCTGATGCTGCGCTCGGCGCCCAACCCGCGGGCCGCGGAGATCCTGCGCGCCGGCATCGAGCGGCACGTCGAGCAGCACCTGGCCGACCTGGTCCCCGGGCAGGACCGGTTGGGCCCGGCGCTGGCCCTGTCCGTGATCGCCGGGTTCTGGGTGATGCGCACGCTGATCGGGGGCACCGCGCTCGAGCAGGCCGACGAAGCCGTGGTCCAGGCCAAGCTCGAGCGGGTGTTCGCGGTGCTACTGGCGGAATGAGTCCGTCGCCGCGCGCAACGCGGCCAGCACGCCCGGGTCCGTCACCGCGTGCCCGGCGCCCTCCAACAGCTTCAGCTCCGAGCCGGGCCACGCCCGGTGCAGCTCGTACGCCGTGGCCGGCGGGCACACGGTGTCGTAGCGGCCCTGCACGAGCACGCCCGGGATGTCCGCGAGCTTGCCCGCGTCCCGGATCAGCTGGCCCTCTTCGAGCCAGGCGCCGTGGCGGAAGTAGTGGACCGCGAGCCGGGCGAACGTCCAGGCGAACGCCGGCTCCGCGTACTGGCGGACGAAGGACTCCTGGGGCTGCACGGAAACCGTCGCGCCTTCCCAGGTGCTCCACGCGATCGCGGCCCGGTGCCGGACCTCCTCGGCCGGGTCGTCGAGCAGCGCCGCGTACGCGGCCAACGGGTCGTCGCGCCGCGAAACCGGGATCGGGGCCAGGAAGGCTTCCCACTCGCGCGGGAACAGGTTCGCCGCGCCGCCGCGGTAGATCCAGTCGAGCTCGCTCTGTCGCACGGTGAACACGCCACGCAGGACGATTTCACTGACGCGCGAAGGGTGCGTCTGCGCGTACGCGAGGGCGAGCGTCGCGCCCCAGGAGCCGCCGAAGAGCTGCCAGCGCTCGATGCCGAGCCGCTCGCGCAGGGCCTCCATGTCGGAAACCAGGTGCCACAACGTGTTCGCGCTCAGGTCACCCGCGCCCGGCGTCGACTGCCCGGACCCGCGCTGGTCGAACAGGACGATCCGGTACGCCGCCGGGTCGAAGTGCCGCCGCGCCATCGGCGCGATCCCGCTGCCGGGCCCGCCGTGCAGGACCACGACCGGCTTGCCGGCCGGGTTCCCGGCCTCCTGGCAGCGGATCCGGTGCCCGTCGCCGACGTCGAGAAACCCTTCGGCACGCGGGGAAATCGCCGGGTAGAGCTCGTCCATGCCCGACACTCTGCCGGACCGGTCCTGGCCGTCGTCCCGGCACCCCGCCGCCAGAGGCCGGGACGACGACCAAGAAAGGTGGGAGCCCGCCCCCGCCGCCGGGCTGAGCGGGCTCCCGGTCAGTGGGGTGAACGGAGCTCCGCGATCGGGGACACGACGCCGTCGGTGTGGTCACGACGGCCGGCAGTCCGCACACGCATTTCCCGTCCTCCTCGTCGAGGGTTCGAAATCTTCGTCGTGGCGGCGACGGGCTAAACGCTAAGCCACACCCCGAACGTCAGTCAAGGACATGATTGAAGTTCATGTACGTGAACGCCCGCTGAGGGGACGCTGAGCGTGGCCGTCCCCCTTGCCCCGTGTTAACGAAAGGGCCGGTACGTTCCCGGGCGGGGATGGCGAAAAAGCAGTACGGAAAGGCACGGAATGTCCGCGGTGACCTATGTCGAGGCGATTGTCGTCGGCGCCTTGCAGGGGGTGTCGGAATTGTTTCCGGTGTCCAGTCTCGGCCACAGCATCCTCCTGCCCGCCTGGCTCGGCGGGCAGTGGCAGCAGGACCTGAGCATCGGCAAGGGTTCGCCGTACCTGGCGGTGCTCGTGGCGATGCACGTCGCGACGGCGCTGGCGCTCGTGCTGTTCTTCCGGAAGGACTGGATCCGGATCATCGGCGGGCTGTGGACGTCGATCCGCGACCGCGAGATCCGCACCCCTGACCAGCGGCTCGCGTGGCTGCTCGTGCTCGCCACGATCCCGGTCGGCCTGGCCGGGCTGCTCTTCGAGGGCCTGCTGCGCGACTTCCTCGGCAAGCCGGTGCCGGCGGCGATCTTCCTGGCGCTCAACGGCGGTGTCCTCTACGCCGCCGAGAAGTTCTCCCGCGCCAAGCCCAAGCCCGCCGAAGAAGCGGACACTGTGGACTTCTCGACGGAGGAAACCCTGGTGATGCGGGCGGTTTCCGTCGAGGAGGCGACCGACGTCCGGCTGGCCAAGCTGCGTGTCGGCGAGGCCGTGCTGATCGGCGCGGCGCAGATCCTCGCGCTGCTGCCGGGCATCAGCCGCTCGGGCATCACCATGGTCGCCGGGCTGCGCCGCGGGCTCGGCCACGAGGACGCCGCGCGCTTCGCGTTCCTGCTCGCCACGCCGGTCATCCTCGCCGCCGGCGTGCTGAAGATGCCGTCGTTGTTCGCCCCGGAAAACCACGCTTCACTCGGCCCGGCACTCGTCGGCAGCGTCATCGCCGGGGTCGCTTCGTACATTTCTGTCCGGTTCCTCACCGGGTACTTCGAAACGCGCACGCTGACGCCGTTCGCGATTTACTGCGTGGTCGCCGGAATCGGCAGCCTGATCTTCTTCGCGGTGTGAGGTGACGCTCGACGTCCCGGCGGTCCTGTGCGTGCTCGTCCTGGGCACGCTCTACGTCCGCGCGGCCCGCGGGCGCGGCTGGCCGCCGGGCCGGACCACGGCGTTCCTCGCCGGGCTCGCGACGATCCTGGTCGTCACCTGCTCACCGCTGGCCGTGTACGACCGGACGTTCTTCTGGGTCCGCGCGGTCCAGACCACCACGCTGGTGATGGTCACGCCGCTGCTGCTGGCCCTCGGCGCGCCCCTCCGGCTCCTCCTGGACACCCGGCCGGCGACCTGGGCGCGGCGCCACGGCCGCGGCCCGGTGGCCCGCGCGCTGACGTTCCCGCCGGTCGTCACGGTGGTCCTGATCGCGCCGGTGCTCGTGCTGTACCTGACCCCGCTCTACGACCTGGTGCTGCGGTCGTCGCTCGCCGACGGCCTGGTCCGGCTGGTCCTCGTGCTGACCGGCTTCACGTACTTCTGGACCCGCCTCGGCCTCGACCCGACCCCGCGGCGCGACCCGCACCTGGTCTCGGTGTGGATCGCGTTCGCCGAGGTGATCTTCGACGGCGCGCTGGGCCTGGTGCTGTGGCTCGGCCCGCTGCTCGCGCCGGCGCACTACGCGGCCGCGCACCCGGGGCAGGGCCCGGACCCGCGCACGGACCAGATCATCGGCGCGGGCGTGCTGTGGATCGGCGGCGACGTCGCCGGCCTGCCGTTCGTCGTCGCGCTGTTCATCCGCTGGGCCCGCGACGACGAGCGGCGCGCGAAGCAGCTCGACGTCCGGCTGGACGAAGAAGCCGCCGCGGGCGCCGCGTCGACGTCGGGGCTGTGGTGGGAGAACGACCCGGCCCTGACCGACCGGTTCAGGCGCCGATGACCCCGCCTCTCAAGCGCCCCAATGTGGCCTTGGTTGCGTCTGACGCACCCAATGTGGCCTTCGGTGCGTCTGACGCACCGAAGGCCACATTGGGGCGCTCGGGGTCAGTCGTGGAACGCGTGCTCGGGGGCCGGGAACTCACCGCGGCGGACGTCCTCCGCGAACGCCGTCGCCGCGTCCTGCAGCACCGTCGCGACGTCGGCGTAGCGCTTGACGAACCGCGGCGCCTTGCCGCGCCGCAGCCCGGCCATGTCCTGCCAGACGAGCACCTGCGCGTCGCAGTCCGGGCCGGCGCCGATGCCGACCGTCGGGATCTTCAGCTCGTGCGTGACGCGCTTCGCGGCTTCGGCGGGCACCATCTCCATCACCACCGCGAACGCCCCGGCCTCCTGCAGCGCCAGCGCGTCGGCGAGCAGCGCGTCCGCCGCTTCGCCGCGCCCCTGCACCCGGTAGCCGCCGAGGTTGTGCTCACTCTGCGGGGTGAACCCGATGTGGCCCATCACCGGCACGCCGGCCGACGTCAGGGCCTCGACGTGCGCGGCGAACCGGCGCCCGCCCTCGAGCTTCACGGCGTGCGCGCGGCCCTCCTTCATGAACCGCACCGACGTCGCCAGCGCCTGCTCCGGCGAGAGCTGGTACGAGCCGAACGGCAGGTCGGCGACCACGAGGGCCCGCTTGACCGAGCCGGTGACCGCCCGGACCAGCGGCAGCAGCTCGTCCACCGTCACCGGCAGCGAGGTGTCGTACCCGAAGACGTTGTTGGCCGCGGAGTCGCCGACGAGCAGCACGGGGATCCCGGCCTCGTCGAACAGCGCGGCGGTGTACATGTCGTAGGCGGTGAGCATGGGCCACGGCTCGCCGCGCTCCTTGAGCTCACGCAGGTGGTGGACGCGGACCTTCCGGCCCGAGGCCGGCTTGGCGGCGGGTCCGGTGCCGTAGGGGGCGGGTTCTTCAGCGCTGGCAGACATCGTCGTCGACCGTCCTTCCCTCGAGGCCTCGGTGAGGTCCCCGGGTCGTGGAACAGGGGTGTCCCAAAGCGTGACACGCTCTCCGACGACGTCCCAACCACGTGCGACCAGCTTCACACCGTCGTGCGAAAGGAGGACGGGCAGTCCTTCTTCAGATTGATGCCGGGGGACAACCAACCTGTGTTCACTTACGTCATGAAGAGGGCATGAGCACCGACCGGCCGCGAAAGGCGACGAAAGCAACGATGGGAAACCTCGCGAACACGCGTCCGCGCCTTCCCGCCTGGAAGGCGAAGGCGGGCGGCATCGTCGCGACCGTGGTCCAGCTGGCCGCGGTGTTCTCCGTGATCCTCCTCTTCGCCGGCGGCGCGCACGGGCACCTGCTCAACGGCATCGACATGGCGTTCTCCAGCCTGAGCGTGCCGACCAGCGCGAGCCTGGTGATGGTGCTGCTGCTGGTCGTGCTGGGCGCCGCGCTGCGCCGCCGCAAGAAGGCCGCGCTGTACACGCTGGTCCTCTTCCAGATCGGCGGGCTGCTGCTCACCCTGGCCCTGCAGGCGACCCTGCTGTGGTCGCCCGAGCTGCTTTCACTCGGGTCGAAGCAGGTCCGGCACATCCCGATCCAGCTGTGGACCCTCACGGTGGCCGACGTGCTCTCGGTCGGCCTGATCGTGTTGCTGCTGAAGCTGCGCCCGGCGTTCCCGGCCCGGCTCGCGCCGAGTGCCTGGCGTGATGGCCTGACCATGCTGTTCGGCGGGTTCGCCGTCGTCATCCTGGTCGGCTGGGGGCTCGCGGAAGCGTTTCCCGGCCACCTCGGCGACACGTGGGAGCGCTTCGCCTGGGTCGTGAACCACGCGACCGGTGAGAACCTCCAGCTGCGCCGGATCGGCGTCGGCGAAGGGCCGGCCTGGCTGGACGTCTTCATCGACATCTGCGCGACCGCGGTCGCCACCGGCGCGTTGTACATGCTCTTCCGCGGCGTCCGCAGCCGTCGCCTCCGGACGGACGACGAAGAGCTGCGCGTGCGCAAGCTCCTGGCCGAGCACGGCGAGGAAGACTCGCTGGGCTACTTCGCCACCCGGCGCGACAAGAGCGTCGTGTTCGCGCCGAACGGCCGCGCGGCGGTCACCTACCGCGTGCTCGGCGGCACCAGCGTCGCGAGCGCCGACCCGATCGGCGACCCGGAGGCGTGGCCGGACGCGGTCCGCGCGTGGCTCGACGAAACGCGCACGTACGGCTGGACGCCCGGCGTGCTCGGGGCGAGCGAACGCGGCGCGAAGACGTACACCGACGCCGGCCTGCGTGCGCTGGAGATCGGCGACGAAGCGGTGCTCGACATCCGCGAGTTCAGCCTCGCCGGGCCGGAGCGGCGTTCGGTGCGCCAGGCCGTCAAGCGCATCGAGCGCGCCGGCTACACCTCGCGGGTGCGCCGCCACGGCGAGATCCCCGACGAGGAGATGGCCGAGCTGCTCGCGCGCGCCCAGGCGTGGCGCGGCGCCGAGACCGAACGAGGGTTCTCGATGGCGCTGGGCCGCCTCGGCGACGCCAGCGACGGCCGCAGCGTGATGGTCGAGGCCTACGACGCTCGTGGCGAGCTGCGCGGCCTGCTTTCGTTCGTCCCGTGGGGCCGGCGGGGGCTGTCGCTGGACCTCATGCGCCGCGACCGCGACGCCGAAAACGGCCTCAACGAGTACATGATCGCCGAGGTCGTCGCGGCCGGCCAGCACCTCGGCGCGCAGCGGATCTCGCTCAACTTCGCCATGTTCCGCGCGGTGTTCTCCGAAGGCGAGCGGATCGGCGCGGGCCCGGTCCTGCGGGCCTGGAAGGGCATCCTGAGCGTCGCTTCGCGGTTCTTCCAGCTCGAGTCGCTCTACCGGTCCAACGCCAAGTACGGGCCGGACTGGGAGCCGCGGTTCCTCTGCTACTCCTCGGCGCGGCGGCTCCCGCGCGTCGGCATCGTCGCGGGCGCGCTCGAAGGGTTCGTCCCGACCGGCCGGTCGCGGTCCCTGCGGCTGGAGACGGTCGGCGAAGACTTCGTCGCGCGCGTCCGGGAGATCGAGGCGTCCGCGGCCGCCCCCGCGGCGCGGGTGGCGCGGCGGCCCGAGCAGGTGCGCGTCCGCATCGCGAAGCTCGCCAAGCTGCGCGAGTCCGGCATCGACCCGTACCCGGTGGGCTTCCGGCGCGAGGACCACATCGGCGACGTCGTGGCCAAGTTCGGCGCCCTGGCCCCGGACACCGCGACCGGGCACCGCGTCCGGATCGCCGGGCGCGTGCTGGCGATGCGCACCCTCGGCGGGCTGTGCTTCGCGCGAGTCAAGGACTTCGGCGGCGAGATCCAGCTGATGCTCGACGCGGGCGAGCTGGACCTCACGGGCTGGCGCACCGGCGTCGACCTGGGCGACCACGTCGGGGTGAGCGGCCAGGTCGTCACGTCGAAGCGGGGCGAGCTCTCGGTGCTGGTCGACGAGTGGACGGTCACCGCCAAGTGCCTGCACCCGTTGCCGGACAAGCGGAAGGGCCTCACCGACCCGGAGACGAGGGTGCGGCAGCGCTACCTCGACCTGGCGGTCAACCCGGACTCGACGGCCATGCTGCGGCTGCGGTCCACAGTGGTCCGCGCGGTGCGCGAGCGGCTGCACCACGCGGACTACCTCGAAGTCGAGACACCGATGCTGCAGACGGTCCACGGCGGCGCCAACGCCCGGCCGTTCGTCACCCACATCAACGCCTACGACATGCGGATGTACCTGCGGATCGCGCCGGAGCTGTACCTGAAGCGGCTGTGCGTCGCCGGCGTCGAGCGCGTCTTCGAGCTGAACCGGAACTTCCGCAACGAAGGCGTCGACGCGACGCACAACCCCGAGTTCACGATGCTGGAGGCGTACCAGGCGTACGCGGACTACGACTCGATGCGGGTGCTGACCCGCGAGCTGATCCAGCACGCGGCGGAAGCGGCGTACGGCGCCCAGCTCGTCCGCCGGCCGGACGCCGCCGGGCGGGTGGTGGAGCACGACATCTCCGGCGACTGGCCGGTCGTCACGGTGCACGACGCCGTCTCGGCGGCCTTCGGGGAGCAGATCGACTCGGGCACGTCGGTGGCCGACCTGCGCCGGCTGTGCCGGGCGGCGGGCGTGCCGGTGGGGGAGGACCCGAGCCACGGCGACCTGGTGCTCAAGGCGTTCGAGCACCTGGTCGAGGGCGCGACGGTGCTGCCGACGTTCTACACGGACTACCCGACCGACGTCTCGCCGCTGACCCGCCAGCACCGGGAGGACCCGCGGCTGGCCGAGCGCTGGGACCTGATCGCGTTCGGCTCCGAGGTCGGCACCGCCTACACCGAGCTGACGGACCCGATCGAGCAACGGCGGCGGCTGGAGGCCCAGTCGCTGCGCGCGGCGAGCGGAGACGTCGAAGCAATGGAGCTGGACGACGACTTCCTGCTGGCCCTGGAACACGGCATGCCACCCACCGGCGGCCTCGGTTTGGGTGTCGATCGGCTGCTGATGATGCTCACCGGGGCGTCGATCCGCCAGACGGTCCTGTTCCCGTTCGTCCGTCCGCAGGCGTAACGACTCGGTCGATCTGATCACGGTGGTACGGCCGGGACGGGAACGTTCGCTTAATGTGTGCCACGTGCGCACGGCTCGGATCGCCTCGGCCCTCCTGATGGGGGTGGCCGTCTTCGCGTACTCGGGGTGGCTGCTGGAGTTCTTCCTGCCCACGGGCGTCTCGCCGGCCCACGACCCGGTCGAGGCGCTGCTGGGCGGCCCGCCGGTGTTCCGGGTCCTGCTCGCGGTGTCGGGCGTCGCGTTCCTGCTCGCCGGCCCGGCCCTGCACCGGCTCGGCCCGGTCCAGTGGGTGGCCCGGCTCAGCTCGATCTCGGTGAGCGTGTTCGGCTTGATCGCCCTGCTGCAGGCGGCCTACCCGGACCAGAGCGACGCGCTGTCGTTCCTGGCGACCGTGGTGCTGGTGGTCGGGGTGGTCAGCTTGATCCTCTGGTGGCCCCCGGGCTGGCGCGCGCTCGCGGTCGCCGGGCTGGTGATCGTGCTGGTCACGTGGGCGGCCCTGGTGCTGACGCGGCAGCTGGACACGGCGGAGGGCGTGGTGAGCAGGGCCCAGCAGGTGGTGCGCGCGGTCCTGTACGCGGTGGGTGGGGCGTACGCGTTCATCAAGCCCGCCCCGAGACATGCCCCTCGGGGCGGCTGAGCGGCTCGCGGCTCGGCCAGGCGGCCCGGAATGCTCCGCAGCCTCGGCGAGGCGTGCGCCGCTCCCCGCGGCAGCCGGTCCACCTCGCCAGAGTCCGCGCGCTCGAGTCCGCGCGGCGACGTGTCTCCGCAGCCGCCGATCGGCGCGGGCGCGGCTCGGCGTGCTCGCCGCGGCCGCCCCACCCAGCGCAGCCCGCGCTCAATCCTGCGCCGCGACATGCTCCTCAAGCCGGCTGAGCAGCTCCAGCAGCGTCTTCCGCTCACCCGGGTCGAGCACGCTGAACGTCTCGTCGGCGTGTCCGTGCTGGATCTTCTCGATCTCCCCCAGCCGGTGGCGGCCGGCGTCGGTGACGGCCAGCAGGCTCGCGCGCCGGTCGGTCGGGTCCGGTTCGCGCCGCAGGAGCCCGTCCCGCTCCAGCGCGTCGACCGCCGACGTGATCGCCCGGCCGGTCACCCCCAGCCGGCGCTTGACCTCGCCCATCCGCGGCCGGTCGCCGAGCTGGTCGACCATCAGCAGCAGCTGGACCTGGGCCGTCGGCCAGCCGCGCTTGGCGTAGGGGGCGCCCGCGTACCGCCGCAGGACGTGCGTGATGCGCCGCAGCGCGTCGGCCAGCTCCGCGCCGGACGGGATTTTCTCGGTTGACACCCCCGCCACTGTACCCGCAAAGTATATAGACGAAATTGATACTAACTACTTTGCATCTAACTCAGGGGGAAGCTTTGTCCTTGTGGCGGAACCGCACGTTCGTCCTGCACACCACGGCGGTGACGATCTCGGCACTGGGCACCGCCGGCGCCCAGGTCGCGGTGGTCTTCACAGTGCTCGGGATGGGAGGTTCAGCGGGCGACGTCTCGCTGGTGGGTGTCTGCGGGCTGGTGCCGGCGCTGGCGTTCTTCCTGGTCGGCGGGGTCGTCGCCGACCGGTGGCCGCGCAACCGGGTGCTCGTCGGCACCAGCGTCCTGTCGGCGGTGGTCCAGACCGGGCTCGGGGTGACCGTCCTGACCGGGCAGGTCCGGCTCGCGCACGTCGCGGTCGCCGCCGCGTTGACCGGCGTCGCGACGGCGTTCGCGAGACCGGCGGCGCAGGGGTTGCTGATGCGCGACCTCGCCCGGCAGGACGCGCCGCGCGCGTTCGCCGCGTTCCGGCTGGCCCTCAACCTGGCCCAGATCGGCGGCGCGTCGATCGGCGGCTGGGTGGTCGCGGCCACCGGACCCGGCTGGACGCTGGTGGCGGACGGCCTGACGTTCGTCGTCGCGGTCGTCCTCGGGCTGGGGATCCGGATCGAAGGCACCTTCAGCGCCCGGACGGGTGTCGTGCGCGAGCTGCGCGAGGGGTGGTCGGAGTTCCGGTCGCACCGGTGGCTGGCGCCGATGGTCATCCAGTTCGCGGCGGTGAACGCGCTCGCCGTCGGGGCCTACGAGCTGGTGCTCGGCCCGGTCGTGGCGGCGGACGCGGCTGCGTGGGGGCTGATCATGGCGTTCGACGCGGTCGGCATGGTGCTCGGCGGCCTGCTGTTGCTGACCTGGACCCCGTCCCGGCGCTGGGCGGTCGCCGGCGGCGCGCTCCCGGCCGCGCCCCTGGTGGCGATGACGGCGGGCGCACCGGTGTTCGTGGTGTGCTTCGCGGCGGCGCTGGCGGGGGTGGGCGTCGAGGTGTTCGGGGTCGGGTTGATGACGTTGCTGCGGCAGCACGTGCGGCACGACCGGCTGTCGCGGGTTTCGGCGTACCAGTCGCTGGCCGGGTTCGGCCTGACCCCGGCGGGCACGGCGCTGGCCGGCCCGTTGGCCACGGCGGCGGGCAACCGCGGCGCGCTCGGCGTCGTCGCGGCGGTTCTGCTGGCCGTTTGCGCCGGAAATGTCGGTGGCCGGTGGGACGATGCCCGCAACGAACGCGAAGGAGTGGATCAAGATGGCGGGAAACGTGCCCCCGGTGGCCGACGAGCGTGATGGCCTGCTGCGGTTCCTCGAGCAGCAGCGGTACGTGCTGAAGCTGGCGGCACACGGGCTCACGGACGAGCAGGCGAGATCGACGCCGACGAAGAGCACGCTGTCGGTGGGCGGGCTGGTGAAGCACGTGGCGAGCACCGAGGACGGCTGGCTCGACATCATCCTGCAGCTGCCGGGAAAGCCGTTCGACGAGGCGATGGCGGCCTACCAGGAGTCGTACAGCCTGGGCCCGGAGGAGACGCTGGCCCAGGTCCTGGCCCGCTACGACGAGGTCGCGGCCCGCACGGCGGAGGTCATCGCGGGCATCGACGACCTCGCTCAGCCGGTCCCGGTGCCGAAGGGCGTGCCGTGGTACCCGCAGGACGTCGAGGCGTGGTCGGTCCGCTGGGTGCTGCTGCACCTGATCGAGGAGACGGCCCGCCACGCGGGCCACGCGGACATCATCCGCGAGCACGTGGACGGCGGCACGGCAATCCCGCTGATGGCGGCGGCCGAGGGCTGGCCGGAGTCGCCCTGGATGAAGCCCTGGAAGCCGGAGACCCAGCCGGCCTGACCGCCGGAGCGAGGAAAGCGGCCGGCACGGGGGAAGCGGCCGCGGCGAGGGGAAACGGTCGGCGCGCGGGCCAGGCGGGGGAGGGCGCGGGCTGCGGGCAAGGAGGGCCGGGGAGGGTGCGGGCCGGAGGCGAGGAGGCCTGGCCAGGAGCCGGGGAGGTGCGTGGGGGCGGGGTAGCCGACCGTCGGGCTCGCGAGCCGACTGTCCCGGCACACGAGCCGACTCTTCGGCGCGCGAACCGACTCTTCGGGCACGCGAGCTGACCGTCCCGGCACACGAGCCGACCCGCCGGGCGCGCAAGCCGACTGTTCCGGCGCGCGAGCCGACCGTCTCGGTACGCGAGCCGGCCCGTCGGGCGCACGCAAACCGACCCTCCAGGCACGCGAGCCGACTCTCCAAGCACGCGTGTCGCCCATCCAGGTACGCGTGGCGTCCGTTCGCGGCCCGGCAGTCTCGCCCGCCGGGCCGCCCGCGAGCCGTCAGAACAACGTCGGCTCGTCCGCCAGCGCGCCCTCGATCACCAGCATCCGCCGCTTCGTCTCGACCCCGCCCCGTGCCGAAAACCCGCCGTCCTTCCCACCCGCGGCCAGCACCCGGTGGCACGGCACGATGATCGGGAACGGGTTGTGCCCCATCGCCTGTCCCACCGCCTGCGCCGAACCCGGCATCCCGAGCCGGTGCGCGATGTCGCCGTAGGTCAGCGTCTTGCCCGGCGGGATCGTCCGCGCGACCTCGTACGCGCGCCGGTGGAACTCCGGCACCCCCGAGAAGTCCAACGCCACCGACGCCAGGTCGAACCGCGCCCCGCCCAGCAGCGCCACGATCCCGTCCACCGCCGCCCGCGCCGCGGCCGGTGGTGGCCCCTCGACCGCGTCCGGGAACCGCTGGAGCAGCCACGCGCGGGTCGCGGCCGCGCCGCCCGATGGCAGCGACGTCCCGATCACGACGTCGTCCCGCCACGCCAGTCCGCAGACGCCGATCGCCGTGTCGAACACCGTGAGCCCCGTGGTCATCCCGTCAGCCTACGACCGAAGGGGGGTACCGCCGCCGCGAATGATCGCTAAGTTCGGTTTGGGCGATTCGAGGAGGACGCACGTGCGGCGCATGTTCCTGGTGACGGCGATCCTGCTCGGCCTGCTCGCCACCCCGGCGGCCGCGGACCCCCTGGTCATGCCGCACGTCGTGGTCACGCACCACACCGGCTGGGCGGAGCTCGCGATCCGGAAAGCCGGCGGCACGGTCGTCGCGAGCTACCCGCAGATCGGCGTCGTCGTCGCGTACACCGCGAAGGACGACTTCGCCGCGAAGCTCCGCAAGACACCCGGCATCGACGCCGTCGGCGCGACGCGCACCGCGAAGATCCCGCGAGAGTTCTTCAACCCCCGCAAGGACCCGCACTACACCGGCCCGAACTCGCCGAACTCCGGCCAGGTCCCACCCGAAGGCACCGCCTGGGACGTCCCGGCGCTGCACCTGCCCGAAGCCCACGAGGTCACCGACGGCAGCAGGCGCACCCTCGTCGGCGTGCTCGACGTCGGCGTCGACGACACGCATCCCGACCTAACCAAAGCCTTCGACGCCGGGAACTCCGTTTCCTGCCTGTCCGGCTGGGCCGACCGCGGCCCCGGCGCCTGGCGCCCGACCCTCGACGGCCACGGCACGCACGTCGCCGGCACGATCGCCGCGGCCCGCAACGGATCCGGCGTCGTCGGCGTCGCGCCCGGGGTCCGGATCGCCGCCGTGAAGCTCGCCGAACTCGACGACACCGAGACCGCCGAGAGCATGGTCTGCGGCTTCGTCTGGGCCGCCGAACACGGCTTCGCGATCACCAACAACAGCTACCGCTCGATCCCGTGGCGCTACAACTGCGACGACCAGCCCGACCAGGCCGCGGCGAAGCTCGCCGTCGGCCGCGCGGTCGCCTACGCGCAACGCCGGAACGTCCTCGTCGTCGCCTCCGCCGGCAACGCCGGGATCGACCTCGACACCCGTTCGGTCGACACCGAAAGCCCGGCCGACAGCACGCCGGTGGAACGCCGCATCGACCCGACCTGCACCCGGCTGCCGCACGAGCTCCCCGGCGTCGTCGGCACCGGCGCACTCGACGAAAAGCTGCTGAAGGCGAGCTTCTCCAACTACTCCGCGTCCCGGATCAGCGTCGCCGCGCCCGGCGCGCGCGTCTGGTCGACCTGGCCGAACGGCGAATACCGCTCGGCGAGCGGGACGTCGATGGCCGCACCGCACGCGAGCGGCGTCGCCGCGCTGATCGCGAGCGAGCACCCGCGCTGGAGCGCCGAGCGGGTCAAGCGCGCCCTCTTCGCGACGGCGTCAGCGCTCCCGTGCCCGGACACCGTCTGCCAGGGAACGAAAACCGGCACGACGTACTACGGCCACGGGGTGGTCGATGCGGCGAGGGCCGTCGGCGCGGGATGATGACGCTCGTGCTCGATCACCTCGTCTACGCCGGCCCGGACCTCGCCGAGGCCGTCGCCCGCGTCACCGCGCTCACCGGCGTCACGCCCGCGCCCGGCGGCAGCCACGTCGGCCTCGGCACCGCCAACCACCTCGCCGACCTCGGCGCGGGGATGTACCTGGAGGTCGTCGGACCCGACCCGGCACAACCGGACCCCGGATCGCCGCGGCCGTTCGGCATCGACGACCTGACCGAGCCGGCGCTGGTCGCCTGGGCGGTCCGCACCACCGACCTCGACGCGACCATCGCCCGAGCGAGAACCCACGGCTTCGACCCGGGCGACGCGCGCGAGATGTCCCGCGAGACCGCGGACGGCGAGACGCTGCGCTGGCGCCTCACCCCGCCGAGCACCCCGGGCACGCTGCGCCCGTTCCTCATCGACTGGGGCAGCACGCCACACCCGACCACCCGCGGCCTGCCGTCGATCCCGCTGCTGATGGTGACGGGCACGCACCCGGACCCGGTGTCGGTCCACACCGCGACCGACGCGCTCGGCCTCGAACTCCTGGTCCGCCGCGCCGGAAAAGCGACCCTGACGGCGGCCCTGCAGGCGAAGAACGGCCGTCAGGTCGCCCTGACCTAGGCCTTGCCCTCGCGCCAGAGGTTGGTCATCGGCAGCCGCCGGTCGCGGCCGAACGCCTTGAACGTGATCTTCGTGCCCGGCGGGTACTGGCGCCGCTTGTACTCGGCCTTGTCGACCATCCGCACCACGCGGTCGATGGTGTCCGGGTCGAACCCGGCCGACACCAGGTCCGCGTACCCGCGGTCGCCCTCGACGTAGTCGTCGAGGATGTCGTCGAGCAACGCGTAGTCCGGCAGCGAGTCGGTGTCGACCTGGCCCGGCCGCAGCTCGGCCGAGGGTGGCTTCGAAATGGAGTTCTCGGGGATCGGCGGGGTCTCGCCGCGCTTCAGAGCCTCGGCGTTGCGCCACCGCGCCAGCTGCCAGACGTGCGTCTTGAAGACGTCCTTGATCGGGGCGAACGCGCCGACCGCGTCGCCGTAGATCGTCGAGTACCCGACCGCCAGCTCGGTCTTGTTGCCGGTGGCCAGCACCAGATGACCGTCCAAGTTGGACAGTGCCATCAGGAGCATGCCGCGCGTCCGCGCCTGGATGTTCTCCTCGGCGAGCCCGGTCAGCGAAAGCTGGTCGACGTACACGCGCACCATGTCCTCGACCGGCTCGACGCGGTAGTGCGCGCCGATCCGCCGCGCGAGGTCTTCGGCGTCGTCCTTCGAATGCCCCGACGAGTACTTCGACGGCATCGAGACGCCGTAGACGTTGTCGCCGCCCAAGGCGTCCGCCGCGAGCGACGCGCAGACCGCCGAGTCGATGCCGCCGGAGAACCCGAACGTCACCGACGTGAATCCGTTCTTGTGCACGTAGTCCCGCAGCCCGACGACCAGCGCGTGCCACACCTCGGCCTCGTCCGACAGCGGCTCGCTGATGACCGCCTCGGCTGTCGGCTCGTACGCGGGCAGCGGGTCGGAGCTCAGCACGCGGCGCCGGACGTGCAGGCCTTCGAGTTCGCCGTCGGCGGCGTGCCCGCCCGCGGTGAGGTCCATGTCCAGCACGGCCAGGTGCTCGACG
This sequence comes from Amycolatopsis iheyensis, assembly GCF_024703995.1. Taxonomy (GTDB): domain Bacteria; phylum Actinomycetota; class Actinomycetes; order Mycobacteriales; family Pseudonocardiaceae; genus Amycolatopsis; species Amycolatopsis iheyensis. The sequence goes on from NZ_JAMXQV010000015.1 coordinate 249,038, forward strand.
AACTGCGGCGCGCGCGCCAGCACCTTGCCGTCCGCGCCGACGACGAGCGAGTCGCCGTCGAACACGAGGTCGTCCTGGCCGCCGATCTGGTTGGTGTAGACCAGCGGCGCGCCCGCTTCGGCGGCGCGGCGCGCGATGAGCGGCAGCCGCTGCTCGTCCTTGGACCGCTCGTACGGCGACGCGTTCGGCGCGACGACGAGGTCGACACCGGCGCGGCCCAGCGCCGAGATCGGCCCGCCGTCCTGCCAGATGTCCTCGCAGATGACCATGCCGATGTCGAGCCCGTGGAACCGGACGACGTCGAGCGTGGTGCCCGGCTTGAACCAGCGGTGCTCGTCGAAGACGCCGTAGTTGGGCAGGTGGTGCTTGAACTGCCGCGCGACGACCTCGCCGCGGTAGAGCGCCGCCGCCGCGTCGCGCGGGCCGGTCTCGTCGAGGTCGAGGTAACCGATGTAGGTCAGCACTTCACCGCAGCCGGCGTCGTCGAGCCGGCGCGCCAGTGCTTCGACGCCCTGCCGGGAGGCAGCGGCGAACGTCTTGCGCAGCGAAAGGTCCTCGACGGGATAACCGGTCAGGGACATCTCGGGGAAGACGACCACGTGGGCGCCGGCTTCGGCGGCCCGGCGGGTCCAGGCGACGTGCAGGTCGGCGTTGCCGTCCAGGTCACCGACGGTGGGGTTGACCTGGGCGAGCGCGATGCGCAGTTGCGGCATGCCGCCATTCTGTCCCACGGCCACCCACCCGGCCGAGCGAATGTGGGCGAAATGCCACAGCGGGTTGACGGCCGCGAGTAGGTTGCGGCTGACCGGACCAACCGGACAGGGGGAACCACCGCGATGACGTATCCGCCGCAGCAGCCAGGCTGGTACCCGCCGCAGCAGAACCCGGGTTATCCGCAGCCGCCGAAGAAGGGCAACGGCCTGCTCATCGGCCTGCTCGCCGGTGGCGGTGGCCTGCTGCTCGTGCTGATCTTCGTGATCACCGCGTTCGTCGCGCCGGGCTTCCTGGTCTCACCCGACCGCCCCTCCGGGCCTGCCGGCGAGGGGCCGCCGCTCGACCTGAACTCGGGCAGCGTGGCGGCGGGCAAGTTCATCCTCGCGGTCCTGGGCGACGACGAAGCCGAGGGGCGCGAGGCGGCCTGCGGGTCCGCCGAAGGCATCGTCGCCGACGCCGTCCGGACGCTCGGCAGCCGCAACGCGCACCTCACCGCCGGCTCCCCGATCCAGGCGGCCGCCAACGAAATCCGTGTGCCCCTGAGCGGCACGATCGCCGGCAAGTCGGTGCACGGCGAGCTGCGGGTGCTCCGCCTCCAGGAGAACTACTGCATCTCCGCGGTCACGATGCCGCGGTGACGCTCGCCTGCGCGTCGCGCACCTTGAGCTTCGCCATCCGCCCGTCCCGGTGGTGCCAGACGACGCCCTCGAACTCCGGGTGCGCGAGCAGCCACGCCATCAGCCCGTCGAAGTCGCGCGGGACACCGGCGAACTCCTGCGCGGTCGCGTGCCGGACCAGGCGGTGCTCGCCGAGCTGCTCCGGATCGCCGTTGACCTTCGGCCCGCACAGCTCGTAGGTACCGGGCGCCGGCCCGAAAAGCCGCTCCTGCGCCTCTTCGAAGAACTTCGCGAACGCCGACTGCCCGACCGGCTCCCAGCCGACCGTCTTCCCCGTCTCCGGGTCGGTCTGCACGGCCTCGAACCCGGCCGGCGCGGTCTTGCCGGCCTTGACTTCGCGACGCGCCCACCAGTCGCCGGACTCGTCGAGCCGGACGCAGGTGCCGTCGAACTTGCGGGTGGGCACGCCTTCGCCGTCGAGCACCCACTGGCAGTCGGGGTGCACTTCGCGGGTGACGCGCCGGAGGTCTTCGGGGTCGCGCCGGAACAGTGTCGGGATCTTGCGCATGGCCCGATTCTTCCGGCCCGTGCAACCGGGAAAACCCCCGCCCGGACCAACCGGGCGGGGGTTTCGGTGCAAAGAAGACTACTTCCGCTTGATCATGCTGCGGACCTTCTTGATGGTCTGCTCGAAGTCCGAGTCGAACGGGTTGTCGTGCACCAGGTAGGTCCACGTCGTGTTGGCCCGCCGGACCCCCGCGTCGCCGAGGTCGATGCCCTCGTCGGTCAGCTCCGCCTCTTCGAGCGTCTTCGCCGCCCGCGAGTCGGCCTCGGCGATGATCTTGTGGAACTCCGGGATCGCCGCGCGGTGGAACTCGTCCAGCGGCGTTTCCCGCGCCAGCGCACGCAGGTGGATGCTCTCCCGGACGTCGGTCAGGTACGCCAGGTGGTCGGACCAGAGCTGGTCGACGTGGAACAGCAGCACCTCGCGGCACAGCTGCTCGAGCTTCTCCTGGTCGTCCAGCTTTTCCTTCAGCTCGCCGAACTTCTCCGGGTGCGCCTTCTCGAGCTGCTCCGCCGCGTACGCCGTGCGAAGCACCTTGTCGCGGTGGGTCAGCAGGTCACGCCGCTGCCGCTCGATCAGCCGCGTGTAGCGCCAGGTGTTGCGGTGGATCTCCAGGTCGACGCCCTCGGCGACGCGCTGGGCGTGGTTCAGCTGCCGCAACGCCGCGTTGTCGACGATCTCGCCGGTCTCCTCGTCGTCGGTGATGCCCTCGGGCACGTCCGGCGCGTTGGACAGCACGAGCTCGTCGTTCAGGCTCGCGAAGAAGATCGCGCTACCCGGGTCGCCCTGGCGGCCCGACCGGCCGCGCAGCTGGCCGTCGAGGCGGCTCGACGGGTACCGCGCGGTGCCGATGACGTGCAGCCCGCCCAGCTCGACGACCTCGTCGCGGTCGGCGCCGTCGGTGCCGCCCAGCCGGATGTCGGTGCCGCGGCCGGCCATCTGCGTGGACACGGTGACCGCGCCCTTCTTGCCGGCCTCGGCGATGATCGCGGCCTCTTCGGCGTCGTTGCGCGCGTTGAGCACGACGCACTCGAGGTCGACCTTCGCCAGCTTCTCGGCCAGCTCCTCGGACTCGGCGACGTCCTGGGTGCCGACGAGGATCGGCCGTCCGGTCTCGTGGACCGTGCGGATCTCCTCTTCGATCGCCCGCAGCTTCTGCGACGGCGACGCGAAGACGCGGTCCTCCTGGTCCTCGCGGACGTTCGGAGTGTTCGGCGGGATGACCGCGACCTCGAGCTCGTAGAACTCGCGCAGCTGCTCGGCGACGGCGACCGCGGTACCGGTCATGCCGGCGACCTCGGGGTAGCGCGCCAGCAGCGCCTGGACGGTGATCGAGTCCAGGATCTCGCCGCGGTCGGTCGCGGTGACCTGCTCCTTCGCCTCGACGGCCGCCTGGAGGCCGTCCGGCCAGCGCTGCAGCTCGGCGACGCGGCCGCGGGCGGCGTTGATGAGCTGGACCTTGCCGTCACGCACGAGGTAGTCGACGTCGCGGGTCAGCAGCGCGTGCGCGTGCAGGGCGACGTTCACCGCGGGCAGCCGGTCGGACGCCGTCTCGCCGTAGAGGTCGTCGACCTCCAGGCCGAGCGACTTCGCGACGACGGACGCGCCGGCGTCGGTCAGCCAGGCGTTGCGGCCCTCGCTGTCGGTCTCGTAGTGCAGGTTGAGGCGCAGCCGCCGGACGACCTTCGCGACCTCTTCGTCGGCGTCGGTGTGGTCGATCGAACCGGCCATCACCAGCGGGACGCGGGCCTCGTCGACCAGCACCGAGTCCGCCTCGTCGACGATCGCGACCTCGGGGGCGGGCTGGACCAGGTCGTCGACCGAGGTCACCAGGCGGTCGCGCAGGACGTCGAAGCCGATCTCGGCGACCGCGCCGTAGGTGACGTCCTTGGCGTAGGCCTCCTTGCGCGCGTCCTGCGAGTGCGCCGGCTCGACCCAGCCGACCGACACGCCGAGCAGGGCGTACACCGGGCCCATCCACTCGGCGTCGCGGCGGGCCAGGTAGTCGTTGACCGTGACGACGTGCACGCGCTTCCCGCGGATCGCGTACCCGGCCGCGGCCAGCGCGCCGGCGAGCGTCTTGCCCTCACCGGTCTCCATCTGGACGACGTGCTTGGTGAGCAGGCCCATGGTGCCCAGCACCTGCACGTCGAACGCGCGCTCGCCCAGCGCCCGCCGGGCGGCTTCGCGGCCCAGCGCGCACACCTCGACCAGCTGGTTGTCGCCGAACGCGGTGTCCTTCAGCGTCTCGCGAAGCTTGCCCGCGCGCTCGGTCAGCTCTTCGTCGGAGAGCTTCTCGAGCTCGGGTTCGAGCTTCTCGACCGCGGGCAGCAGTGCTTCGTAGCGGGTCAGCTCGACGCTGCCCGGCCGCTGGATGATCCGGCGGAGCTTCTTGCCCACCCGGCTGATCAGTGCTGCCACCCCTGGTCTCCCGTTCTCTCTCGCTCGACCGGCCTTCCACCACCCAACGCGATGGTGGTGCGTTCGAGTTCCGCGGCCGGATGGGACGATCCAACCGTGTTCCCTCATCCCAGCGCCAGGTCCGGTCGTCGCCGGATCACCGCAATTGCGACATCCGTGCTGATCGCGGCCTCGCTGGCCGCCTGCACGTCCACCGACGGGCCGAAGCCGCCGGCGCCGACCACCGAGTCGCACCCGCCGTCCGGGCCGGTGCCCGCCGGGCTGGAGCGGTTCTACGGCCAGAGCCTGACCTGGGCTGACTGCGCACCCTACGCGACGTCCGAGGACGCCAGGTCGGCGTTCCAGGCGAAAGACGTCCAGTGCGCCCGGCTGACGGTGCCGCTGGACTACGCCAAGCCGGCCGGCGACACGATCACGCTGGGCCTGCTCCGGCGCAAGGCCACGGACGAGGGCTCCCGCATCGGGTCGCTGGTCGTCAACCCGGGTGGCCCGGGCGCCTCGGGCATGGTCGCGGCGGCCGGGCTGATCAAGCCGGCCGCGAACACCGGCCTCGGCAAGCGCTTCGACCTGGTCGGCTTCGACCCGAGGGGGATCGGCGCGAGCCAGCCGGCCATCCACTGCCTGACCGACTCCGAGCGCGACGCCGACCGCGCCGACGACAGCGAAACCGACGGCTCGCCGCAGGGCGTGCTCAAGCAGGAAGCGCAGGAAAAGGACTTCGCCGACAAGTGCGCCCAGCGCACCGACGACGGCGACGGGATGCTGGCCAACGTCGGCACCCGGGACGTCGTGAAGGACCTGGACGTCCTCCGCTCGGTCCTCGGCGACCAGAAGCTCACCTACCTGGGCTACTCCTACGGCACCCGGATCGGGTCGACCTACGCCGAGGCATTCCCGAAGAACGTGCGCGCCATGATCCTCGACGGCGCGGTCGACCCGGAGCAGGACGCGGTCGAGTCGCTGGTCGCGCAGGGCCAGGGCTTCGGGACGGCGTTCACGGAGTTCGCGAAGTGGTGCACCGCCCAGCAGGACTGCGCCCTCGGGCAGGACGCGAACGGCGCGGTCAAGGCGTTCCAGGACCTCGTCCGGCCGCTGATCGACTTCCCGGTCCAGGTCGGCGACGGCCGCAAGCTCTCCTACGAGGACGCGACCACCGGCGTCATCCAGGCCCTCTACCAGCAGAGTCTCTGGGACACCCTCAACTCGGGCCTGAACGAGCTGCGCCAGCAGCGCGGCGCGACGCTGGAGAAGCTCGCCGACATCTACAACGAGCGCGACACCGACGGCAAGTACGGCACCACCCAGGACGCCTTCACGGCGATCCGCTGCGTCGACGACCCGCGCGTCACCGACCCGGCCGTGATCCTCAAGGCACAGGAGGAGTACGTGAAGGTCGCGCCGTTCCTCGACGACGGCCGCCCGGCTTCGGCGGCCCGCGACGCGTGCGCGTTCTGGCCGGTGCCGAACACGTCCGAGCCGCACGTGCCGAACGTCGAGGGCCTGGCGAAGACGCTGGTCATCTCGACGACCAACGACCCGGCGACGCCGTACCAGGCCGGCGTCAACCTCGCGAAGGGCCTGAAGGGCGCGTTGCTGACCTTCGAGGGCACGCAGCACACGGTGTTCCTGCAGGGCGTGCCGTGCGTGGACCAGGCGGGCACGGACTACCTGGTCGACGGCACGATCCCGCCGGACGGCAAGCGGTGCGCCGGGCAGTAGGCCTCGCCGCGCTGACGGTCCTGCTGGCGGCGTGCACGAGCACGCCGCCAGCTCCCGCGCCGCCGCCGCGCCCGCCTGACCTGGGGAAGTTCACCCAGCAGAAGCTCGCGTGGACGCCGTGCGGGGACGCGCTGGACTGCGCGCACCTGACCGTCCCGCTGGACTACGCGAAGCCGGACGGGAAGACCGTCACCGTCGGCCTGCTCCGGCACAAGGCGGCCAAGCAGCGGATCGGCTCGCTGGTCGTCAACCCCGGCGGACCCGGCGGCTGGGGGACCGCCACCGCCGCGTCGCTGGCCAAGACGCCCGCGGCCGCGCCCCTGCTCGACCGCTTCGACCTCGTCGGCTTCGACCCCCGTGGCGTCGGCACGAGCGAACCGCGGATCACCTGCCGCACCGACGCCGAGCAGGACGCCGACCGCGCATCCGACATCGAAAGCGACCTGTCGCCCGATGGGGTGAAGAAACAGCTCGCCGAGACAACCGCGTACGGCGCGAAGTGCGCCGAAGCGACGAAGTACGGCAAGGAGTTCCTCGCGAACGTCGGCACGCGAGACGTCGTACGCGACCTCGACGTCCTTCGCGCGGCGCTCGGCGACGAGAAACTGACGTACCTCGGCTACTCGTACGGGACGCAGATCGGCGCGGCCTACGCCGAGGCGTATCCGCGCAACGTCCGCGCGCTGCTGCTCGACGGCGCCATCGACCCGGCCCAGGGCCTGGTGGACTCGCTGGTCACGCAGGCCGCGGGCTTCCAGGACGCGCTGAACGAGTTCGGCAAGTGGTGTGCGTGCGCGACCGCCGGCGACACCGAAGCCTTCCAGCGGCTCGTGCGTCCCCTGATCGCGAAGCCTCTCCCGGCCGGGACGCGGAAGCTGTCGTTCGAGGACGCGATCACGGGCACGTTCGGCGGGCTGTACTCACGCGGCGACTGGCCCGCCCTGAAAGCCGCGCTCGCCCAGGTGGCCCAGGGCAACGGCCGCACGCTGCTGGCCTTCGCCGACGACTACTACCAACGCGACCGCGACGGCAAGTACAGCGGCGCGATCGACGCGTACTTCGCCGTGCGCTGCGTCGACCACACCCGCGTCACCGACCGGGCCGCGATCGACCGCGCGCACGAGCGGATGCTGGCCGGCGCGCCCTTCCTGGCCGGCGGCACGCCCGACACGAGCGAGCTGGACATCTGCTCGACCTGGCCGGTGCCACCGACGTCCGCCGAGCACGCGCCGCGGCCCGCCGGCCTGCCGAAGCCGCTGGTCGTCTCGACCACCCACGACCCGGCCACGCCGTACCGGCAGGGCGTCGACCTGGCGAAGGACCTCGGCGGCGTCCTGCTGACCCACGAAGGCGTCCAGCACACGGTGTTCCTGCAGGGCGACACCTGCGTCGACCGCGCCGGGATCGCGTACCTCATCGACGGGACAGCCTCCGAAACGCGCTGCTAGTCGACGTTCACGGGGTCGTCCTGCCTGGTCAGCGACAGTTCGAACATCACCGGGCTGAGGTGGTCGCCGGCCGAGGGCACCTGGACCCAGAGCCGGGCGAACCGCCGCGGCCCGTCCGCGGAGACCCAGACCTTGACGATGATGTCGTCGGTGATCTGCGGCAGCACGCTGTGCGCGACGGCCGCCGGCACCTTGCCGCCGACGCGCAGGGCCGCGGCGCCGTCGACGTTCTCCTTGCCCTCGGTCTTCGCGTCGGTGACGCCGTCGAGCAGCCGCTTCAGCCCGGCGGCCGGGCCGAGGAACCGGCCGACGTCGTACATCTCGGGCAGCGGCCCGTGCCCGGCCTCCGTGCTGACTTGGCCGTCCCGCACGGTGAAGGAGTACTTCGTGTGCCCGTCCCCCTCCTGGACGTCGGCCGTGCCGGTCGCGGACCCGCCGTCGTCGAGGGTCGCGTCGCCCTCGATCTGCCGGAGCGGGAAGCCGGGGAGGACGCCGTTGACGCCGGCCGCGAAGTGCACGCTGCGCACTGAGGCGAACGACGTCGCCGCGTCGCGGACCAGCTCGGCGCCCGCCGGGAACGGCCCGCGCGTGTCCGGCGACCCGGTGCAGCCGGCCGTCAGCAGGAGCGTGAGCAGCAGGAGGGCGAAGCGGGGCATTCCCCGAGCCTATCGGTGGCCCGATCCTTGCGCATGATGTCCTTCAGGCCACTTTCCGCGCGTCGCGCGCGCGGTGAGACTGCTGGGGTGACTGTCGAGACCCGCCCTGCCCCGAAGCTGCACCGCGCCTGGCTGATCGCCGGTGCCGCCTTCGTCGCGCTCCTCGCCTCCGCCGGCTTCCGCTCCGCGCCCGGCGTCCTCATCGACCCGCTGCACGAGGAATTCGGCTGGTCCACGGCCACGATCAGCTCGGCCGTCTCGGTCAACCTCGTGCTCTACGGCCTCTTCGCGCCCTTCGCGGCGGCGCTGATGGAGCGGTTCGGCATCCGCCGGGTGTCGGCGACGGCGTTGTTCGTCATCGCCCTCGGCGCGGCCGGCACGGTCTTCATGAGCGCGAGCTGGCAGCTGATCCTGTGCTGGGGCGTGTTCATCGGCGCGGGCACCGGCTCGATGGCGATGAGCTTCGCCGCGACGGTCGCGACCAGGTGGTTCGTCCGCAGCCGCGGCGTCGTCACCGGCGTCCTGACCGCGGCGGGCGCCACCGGCCAGCTGATCTTCCTGCCGCTCATCGCGAACCTCGCGGTGGGTTCGGGCTGGCGGACGGCGTCGCTGGTGATCGCGATCGCCGCGCTGGCGGTGGTCCCGGTGGTCCTGCTGGTCATCCGCGACCACCCGGCCGACATCGGCACGACGGCGTACGGCGCGCCCGCCGACGCTGAGGTGGCCCGCCCGGCGGCGAAGACCGGCTCGGCCCGCCGCGCCCTCTCGGTCTTGGGACAGGCCGCACGCACCCGGACGTTCTGGCTGCTCGCGATCGGCTTCGCGATCTGCGGCGCGACGACGAACGGCCTGGTGGGCACCCACTTCGTCCCGGCCGCCCACGACCACGGCATGCCCCAGACGACGGCGGCGGGCCTGCTGGCGCTGGTCGGCGTGTTCGACGTCGTCGGCACGATCTTCTCGGGCTGGCTCACCGACCGCGTCGACCCGCGGATCCTGCTGGGCGTCTACTACGCGCTTCGCGGGCTTTCGCTGGCGCTGCTGCCGCAGCTGTTCACGAACTCGGTGCAGCCGAGCATGTGGGCGTTCATCCTGTTCTACGGCCTCGACTGGGTGGCGACGGTCCCGCCGACGGTGGCCCTGTGCATCCGAGCCTTCGGCGACGCGGGCCCGATCGTGTTCGGCTGGGTGTTCGCCTGCCATCAGCTGGGTGCGGCCTTCGCCGCGTCGGCCGCGGGCTTGGTTCGTGACCAGCTCGGCAACTACAACCTGGCCTGGTACTCGGCGGCGGTGCTGGCGGTGCTCGCGTCGGTCGCCTCGCTGGCCATCAAGCGGGCGAAGAAACCCGTCCCGGTGCTCGCACCCTGACTTCGCCGCCCCCGGCGCGCGCCGGGGCCCGGCGGTCGGCCGAGGTCCTTGGTGCTCGCGGGCTGTCTTGGCCGACCTCGACGTGCCCGGCCGCCGAGGTCGGCTCCGCCGTCGGCCAGGTGCCGGCCGCGCGCCGCCCGGCCGCCGCATCAAGCGGGCGAAGAAACCCGTCCCGGTGCTCGCACCCTGACTTCGCCGCCCCCGGCGCGTCGTGAAACATCCCGTTAACACGCTGTCGTTAGGGTGCGGCCATGGATCGCCAGCAGGAATTCGTGCTCCGCACGCTCGAGGAGCGCGACATCCGTTTCGTCCGTCTCTGGTTCACCGATGTGCTGGGGTTCCTCAAGTCCGTCGCGGTCGCGCCCGCCGAGCTCGAGGGCGCGTTCACCGAGGGGATCGGCTTCGACGGCAGCGCCATCGAGGGCTTCGCGCGCGTCTACGAGTCGGACATGGTCGCGAAGCCCGACCCGGCCACGTTCCAGGTCCTGCCCTGGGAAACCCCCGACGGCAGCCCGTACTCGGCCCGCATGTTCTGCGACATCGCGATGCCGGACGGCTCGCCGTCCTGGGCCGACCCGCGGCACGTCCTCCGGCGCCAGCTGTCGAAGGCCGGCGAAGCGGGCTTCACCTGCTACGTCCACCCCGAGATCGAGTTCTTCCTGCTCTCGACCCTGCCGGACGACGGCAGCGAGCCCGAGCCCGCCGACAACGGCGGCTACTTCGACCAGGCCAGCCACGCCACGGCAACGCACTTCCGCCGCCACGCCATCGAGACCCTCGAGGCGATGGGCATCTCGGTCGAGTTCAGCCATCACGAAGGGGCACCGGGTCAGCAGGAAATCGACCTCCGTTACGCCGATGCGCTGACGATGGCCGACAACGTGATGACGTTCCGCTACGTCGTCAAGGAGGTCGCGCTGACCCAGGGCGTGCGCGCCACGTTCATGCCGAAGCCGTTCACGAACCAGCCCGGCTCGGGCATGCACACCCACATCAGCCTGTTCGAAGGCGATCGCAACGCCTTCTACGACGCCGAGGACCCGCACGAGCTGTCGGAGACCGGCAAGGCGTTCGTCGCCGGCCTGCTCCACCACGCCAAGGAGATCTCCGCGGTCACCAACCAGTGGGTCAACTCGTACAAACGCCTGATCAGCGGCAGTGAAGCGCCGACGACCGTCTCGTGGGGCCGGGCGAACCGCTCCGCGCTCGTCCGCGTCCCGATGTATTCACCCGGAAAGGCGTCATCCCGGCGGGTGGAGATCCGTACCCTGGACTCGGCGTGCAACCCGTACCTGGCGTACTCGGTCATCCTGGCCGCCGGGCTGAAGGGGATCGAGAAGGGCTACGAGCTGCCGCCGCCCGCCGAGGACAACATCTGGCAGCTGAGCGACTCGGAACGGCGAGCCGCCGGGTACGCGCAGCTGCCGCAGAACCTGGGGGAGGCCCTGGCCGAGATGGAGAAGTCCGAACTCCTGCCGGAGGCGCTCGGCGAGCACGTGTACGACTTCTTCCTCCGCAACAAGCGCGTGGAGTGGGACAACTACCGCAGCGCGGTCACCCCGTACGAGCTCCGAACCCTCCTGCCGGTGCTCTGATGGGGCGGCGGCCGGTGTTCCTCGCGATCCTGGCCGCCGCACTCGTGCTCGTCCCGAGCGCGCCGGTGGCGTCCGCGGCTTCCTCGAAGTTCGACCTCGACGCCGCCGACATCCCGGCGCTGCAGGCGCGGATGGCGGCCGGCCGGCTCAGCGCGGCCGGGCTGACCGGGCTCTACCTCGACCGGATCCACCGGCTCGACGGCAAGGTCAACGCCGTCCTGGCCCTCAACCCCGGCGCCCTCGGCCAGGCTCTCGAGAGCGACGCCCGGCGCCGCGCGCACCACCTGCGCGGCCCGCTCGACGGCATCCCGGTGCTGGTCAAGGACAACGTCGACACGCGTGACCAGCACACGACGGCCGGGTCGCGGGCCCTGCGCAGCTACCCCGCGAAGGACGCGACGCTGATCACCCGGCTGCGCAACGCCGGCGCGGTGATCCTCGGCAAGGCGAACCTCTCCGAGTGGGCGAACTTCCGCGCCGCGAAGCCGACGTCCGGCTGGTCGGGTGTCGGCGGTCAGACGAACAACCCGTACGTGCTGGACCGCAACCCGTGCGGGTCGTCCGCCGGGTCCGCGGCCGGCGTCGCCGCGTCGCTGGCCCAGGTCGCGATCGGCTCCGAGACCGACGGCTCGATCGTCTGCCCCGCGGGGATGACCGCGACGGTCGGCCACAAACCCAGCCTCGGCCTGGTCAGCCGCACCGGTGTGGTGCCGATCTCCGCGGAGCAGGACACCGCCGGGCCGATCGCGCGCAACGTCGTCGACGTCGCCCTGACGCTGTCGGCGCTGCAGGGGCGGGACCCGTCGGATCCCGCGACGCTCGAGTACCCGAAGTCCCAGCCCACGGACTACGCGAAGCTGCTCGAGCCGGGTGTCCTGCGCGGCGCGCGGATCGGGTTGTGGCGGCTGCCGGTGCTCGGCCCTTCGACGGACGCGGTCATGACGTCCGCCCGGAACTCCCTGGTCAAGGCGGGTGCGACGGTCGTCGAGGTGACCCCGCCCTACCAGGCGCGCCTCGGTGAGCTGGAGTTCCCGGCGCTGCTGACGGAGTTCCACCGCGACATCGACAAGTACCTGGCGACGCGCCCGCGCGGTCCGCGGAACCTGGCCGAGCTGATCGCCTACAACCGGGCCGACCCGCTGGAGCGGACGTGCTTCGCCGGGCAGGAGCTGTTCGAGCAGGCGCTGGCCGCGCCGCCGCCGACCGACCCGGGTTACCTCGCCGGTCGCGCCGAGCTCTCGGACCTCGCGCGCCGGTCCTTGGACGAGACGCTGGCGAAGTACCACCTCGACGCGATCGCGTCGCCGACCAACCCGCCGGCCTGGAAGACCGACTGCGCGGTGGGCGACAACGACGTGATCCCGTCGTCGACGCCGGCCGCGGTGGCGGGCTACCCGGACGTGACGGTGCCGGCGGGGTTTGCCGGACCGCTCCCCGTGGGTATCTCGTTCATGGGTGCCCGGTGGTCGGACGCCCGCATGCTCGCGCTCGCGGCGGACTTCTCCAGGGTGGCGCCGGCCCGGGTCCCGCCGCGGTACTTGGCGACCTTGCCGTCGACGGGCGGATGAACACGCTCTGACCTGCGGTATTGGCGTTAAGTGACCCCCCTGTTCGGGACCGGTTTCGGGGCATGTAATCTTCTCTTCGTCGCCAGGAACACCGGGTCGCCCCGGGGCCGCAAGCCCCGAAGATCCGGCCGGGCCGAGCGGGTTGACACCGCGGATCGGACCGGGTAATGTTCAGCGTCGGCCCACGAGCGGCCGCCGAATCCCTACGACTAACACCGTAGGCTGAGGCATGCTCGACCAAAAGCTTTGAATATCGCTTGGAACAACTGCCGAGGATGCAGCCGCCGATAAAGCGGCAAGTCCAGAGTGTGTTGCTTGAGAACTCAACAGTGTGCTAGTGAACTAAGCCAGTAGAGCTTATGTATTGAACCTCGTATGAGGTTCCTTTGAGAGCATTAAATTGTCTCGATTAAACTGTTCATTGTTGGAGAGTTTGATCCTGGCTCAGGACGAACGCTGGCGGCGTGCTTAACACATGCAAGTCGAACGCTGAACCGGTTTCGGCCGGGGATGAGTGGCGAACGGGTGAGT
>NZ_JAMXQV010000016.1 GCF_024703995.1 Amycolatopsis iheyensis
CGCCGGGGGCACGGCCGCGGCGGCCGCCGTCCCCGCGCTGCCGGCGGGCGCCGGCGGCGGGCCCCGGGGCGGCCCGGCCGACCCGTGCGGCCGGTTCACCGCCGCGGTCTGCCAGGCCTACACCGAGCTGGGCACCACCGGGCAGGCGAGCCAGGCCAGCGTCGATCTGCTGCGCCGCGTCTCCCCCGTGTCCGTGACGGACAAGATCACCGTGCCGACGCTGCTGGTGCAGGGCGAGAGCGACACCCTGTTCGGCCTCGACCAGTCCGACGCGACCGCCCGGCAGATCACCGAAGCCGGCGGCAAGGTCCGCACGATCTGGTACACCGGCGGCCACGACGGCGGCAAGCCGGGACCGCAGCTGCGCGGCAAGATCGGCGACTTCCTCTGGACCGCGGTGAACGGCGGCGACCCGGGCACCGGCTTCAGCTACGACGTCCAGGGCACGTTGCGCGCCAACGGAACGCCGTCGGTCCGCACGGTCAGCGCCGACACCTACCCCGGCCTCACCGGCCCGGCCACCGAACGCCGGCTGCTGCCGATGACCGGCCCCGCCCAGGCCGTGGTGCGGCCGGCCGGGGCCAACCCCTCGGCGGTCAGCGGGATCCCCGGCCTCAACGGCGTCGCGAGCAGCTCGTCGCGCCTCGGCGCGCTGTTCAGCAACGACCCGCCGGGCCAGGCCGCCCAGTTCACCACCGCGCCGGTCGACGGGCAGATCGTCGTCAGCGGCTCGTCGACCGTGCGGCTGCAGGTCGCGGCGGACCCGGCGCACCCGCAGCCGGACGCGGTGCTGTTCGCGAAGCTCTACGACGTCGGGCAGGACGGCTCCCGCGTGCTGCCGTCGAACGCGATCGCGCCGTTCCGGGTGAGCGGGCTGCCCGCCAACGGCAACCCGGTCGAGGTCACCGTGACGCTGCCCGGCATCGTCCGCCCGATCGAGGGCGGGCACTCGCTGCGGCTCGTCGTCGGCACGACCGACCAGGCGTTCGCCTCCCCGGCCGCGCCCGCGGTGTTCCGGGTCGCGCTGGCCGGCGGCACCGCGCTGGCCGTGCCGGTCGTGCCCGGGACGTCGGTCGGCTCGCCGGCTCCGGTCGGGCAGCTGGTCGGCATCGGCGTGACGCTGGCGATCGCCTTGGCCGTGGTGCTCTTCGCCGCGCTGCGCCGACGCCGGGCCACCGACATCGATCCGGCACTGGCCAAGACCCCGCTGGTCATCGAGGGGCTGCGCAAGCAGTACGCGGGTGGGTTCGTCGCGGTGAAGGACCTCTCCTTCCGCGTCGAGCCGGGGCAGGTGCTCGGCCTGCTCGGGCCGAACGGCGCGGGCAAGACGACCACGCTGCGGATGCTGATGGGTCTGATCACGCCGACCGAGGGCAGCATCCGCGTTTTCGGCCACAAGATCACCGGTGGCGCGCCCGTGCTCTCGCGCATCGGCTCGTTCGTCGAGGGCTCCGGCTTCCTGCCGCACCTCTCGGGCCGCGAGAACCTCGAGCTGTACTGGGCGTCGACCGGGCGGCCGGCCGAGAAGGCGCACTTCGGCGAGGCGCTGGAGATCGCCGGGCTCGGCTCGGCCGTCGAACGCCGGGTGCGGACCTACAGCCAAGGCATGCGGCAGCGGCTGGCGATCGCCCAGGCGATGCTCGGCCTGCCGGAGCTGATGGTGCTCGACGAGCCGACCAACGGGCTCGACCCGCCCCAGATCCACCAGATGCGCGAGGTGCTGAAGCGGTACGCCGCGACCGGCCGCACCGTGGTGGTGTCCAGCCACCTGCTGGCCGAGGTCGAGCAGACCTGCACGCACGTCGTGGTCATGCACCGCGGCTCGCTGGTGGCCTCGGGCGAGGTCGGCGAGCTGGCCGCGGCCGGCGGCGAAGCGACGTTCCGGGTCGACGACCCGGCCGCGGCCGCCGCGGCGCTCAAGGCGCTCAGCGGCGTCACCGACGTCGACGTCGAAGGTGAGCTCGTGCACGCGAACCTCGGCGAACTGCCGCGGGCCGAAGGAGTGGCCGCGCTGGTGCGCGCCGGTGTCGCGGTGGAGCAGGCCGGGCCCCGGCGCCGGCTCGAAGACGCGTTCCTGCAACTGGTCGGAGATGAGTCATGAGCGAGGGTGTGCACACCGATCCGCACGCGCTCGACGAACTGAGCGACGTCGCTTCGGCCGAACACGCCGGTGTCGGAGCGGACGGCGCGGTCGAGGGGTACGCGGCGCGCCGGACGCTGCGGCTGGGCGTCGAGCTGCGGCGTCAGCTGAAGCGGCGGCGCACGCAGTTCCTGCTCGGGTTCGTCGCGCTCCTGCCGTTCATCCTGGTGATCGCGTTCGAGGCGGGGCAGTCGAACCCGAACCGGCGCAGTGGCGGGTTCGTCGACCTGGCGACGGCGTCCGCGCCGAACTTCGTCGTGCTGGCGTTGTTCGTGTCGGGGACGTTCCTGCTGCCGATGATCGTGGCGTTGTTCTTCGGCGACACGATCGCGAGCGAGGCGTCGTGGTCGAGCCTGAAGTACCTGCTGGCCGTGCCGGTGCCGCGGCAGCGGGTGCTGCGCCAGAAGGCGATCGTGTCGGGGCTGCTCTCGGCGTTCGCGCTGGTGCTGCTGCCGTTGGTGTCGCTCGGTGTCGGGGTGCTCTGGTACGGCGCGGGCGACGCGATCAGCCCGACCGGCGACGCGGTTTCCTTCGGCGACAGCCTGCTGGCCATCGCACTGTCCACTGTGTACATCATCCTGCAGCTGGCCTGGGTGGCCGGGCTGGCGCTGGCGCTGAGCGTGTCGACCGACGCCCCGCTCGGCGCGGTCGGCGGCGCGGTGCTGGTGGCGATCCTGTCGCAGATCCTGGACCAGATCACGGCGCTGGAGGGCCTGCGCAACTACCTGCCGACGCACTACGCGTTCTCGTGGATGGACCTGATCTCGACGGACGTCGACTGGACGAACCTGGCGAGCGGCATGCTGTCGGCGGTGCTCTACGGGACGGTGTTCTTCCTGTACGCGGGACGGCGGTTCGCCCGCAAGGACATCACGAGCTGACGTGGCCGCCGTCGAGGGCCACCAACCGCCCGCGCCGCTGGTGAAGGCGTTCAACGGGGTGCTTCGCGTGCTGCTGCCGAGCCCGCTCGGCCGCGGCGTCCGCGAGTTCCTGCTGCTCGCCTTCACCGGCCGCCGGTCGGGGCGGCGCTACCGGGTCCCGGTCACGGCGCACCGCGACGCGGCCGGGTTGTACGTCCTCACGCCGGCCGGCTGGCGGCACAACTTCGCCGGCGGCGCGGACGCCGACGTCAAGTTCGCCGGCCGGACGACGCCGATGCGTGGCGTGCTCCTCGACGACGAAGCGGTCGTCGTGGCCCTCTACCTGGACCGGATCACCGAACTGGGGCTTCGCGGCGCGGCGCGGCAGATCGGCCTGCGCTTCCCGGCCGGCCGGCTGCCGACCCGCGACGAGGTCACCGAGCTGGTGCGGCGCGAGCACTTCGGCGTCGTGCGGTTGAGCGCCCCCACCTGAGCGGTTACGGTCGGGCGCGTGCCGATCAAGCTGGAGAGCCACCAGGACATCGCCGTGCTGCGGATCGACCACGGCGGCGCCAACACCCTCGACACGGACTCGTGCCGTGAGCTCGTGCTGCGGCTGGAGGAGGTCGCGCAGGCCCGCGCGGTGGTGCTCACCGGCACCGGGCGCATCTTCTCCGCGGGGGTCGACCTCAAGCGGGTCGACGAGGGCGGCGCGTCCTACGTGTCGGAGTTCCTGCCGGCGCTGTCCGACGCGCTGCTGGCCGTGTTCGGCTTCGCGCGTCCGGTGGTCGCGGCGCTGAACGGGCCCGCCATCGCCGGCGGCGCGGTGCTCGCCGCCGCGTGCGACCACCGCGTGCTCGGCACCGGCTCCATCGGCGTGACCGAGCTGCTGGTCGGGGTGCCGTTCCCGCTGGCCGCGCTGGAGATCCTGCGCTGCGCCTACGGCACCGCGCCGCTGCCCTCGCTCACCTACTCGGGTGAGGTCTACGGCGGC
This sequence comes from Amycolatopsis iheyensis, assembly GCF_024703995.1. Classification (GTDB taxonomy): domain Bacteria; phylum Actinomycetota; class Actinomycetes; order Mycobacteriales; family Pseudonocardiaceae; genus Amycolatopsis; species Amycolatopsis iheyensis. Next base: position 3,995 of record NZ_JAMXQV010000016.1, read on the forward strand.
GAGGACGCGCTCGCCCGCGGCCTGGTCGACGAGCTGGTGGCCCCGGCGGACGTGCTCGAGCGGGCGCTGGCCGTCGCGACCCGGCTCGCGGAGCTGCCGGCCGAGGCGTTCGCACACACCAAGGCGCAGATCCGGCAGCCCTTCCACGAGCGGATCGCCGAGCACCGGCACACCGACGACCCCGAGGTCGAGCGGCTGTGGCGGGCCCCCGATGCGCTCGCCGCGGTCAAGTCCTATGTGGACAAGGTGCTCCGCTAGACCGCCGGGACGCCGCTTTCGGCGAGGGCCTTGATGCCCTCGACCGTCTTCTGCATGTTGGCCTGCAGCTCCCCCAGCCGCATCGCGACGATCTCGTCCTCGTGCTCGGGCATCGAGCCGATGATCGCGGTGAGGTTCGACGGGCCGGGGCCGATCCGCGCCCACTGGCGCAGGATCGTGCCGTCGCCGTCCGGGACGAGCTCGAAGCGCCACGACGCCGCCGGGTCCGTCACGTCGTTCACGGCCCAGGCGAACAGGCGCCCGGGCTCGTACCCGGTGATCGTCGACACCGTCTCCCATTCGCCGGCGACGGGGTGGGCGTTGCGGCCGGTGAACCGCGCGCCCAGGCCGGGCTCGCAGCCCGGCACCCAGCCGCCGCCCTGGAACTCGGTCGAGAACCGGGCCGGCAGGTCGACGTCCACCAGCCAGGCCCAGACGTCGGCCGGCCCCGCGGCGATGCGCACCTCGACCTGGGTCGTCGGGCAGTCGGAAACCTTCATGGCGGACCCCTCGCTCGCTGCCGGTGCCTACGGCTTCGGACCGTAACGCGGCGCGGAACGCGTGAACAACTCGCACAGTGCCACACCCGGCGGCCGCGCCACCCGCCGAAAGTCGCATCCTGACCGCAGCTGCGCCCGGACAGCCGATTGCCGACCGCGGCCGATTCTGTGAAGGTCCCACGGTGGGTTCCGGGACTGGGGAGGGTGCTTCCATGCGCAGACTGTTCACCGCGGTCGCGGCCCTGCTGGCGGTGGTCGGGCTGGCGCCCGCGGCGGCCGCGGCGCCCGACATCACGGCAGCGCTGGCGAAGATCCCCGGGCTGACCGTCGTCAAGGAGGACCCGGCGCCGGCCGGCTACCGGTTCTTCGAGCTGACGTTCACCCAGCCCGCCGACCACCGGCACCCCGGCGCGGGCACGTTCCAGCAGCGGTTCACCCTGCTGCACCGCGACTTCTCGGCGCCGACGGTCGCCTTCACCAGCGGCTACAACGTCAGCACCGCACCGAACCGGTCGGAGCCGACGCAGATCGTCAACGGCAACCAGCTGTCCATGGAGTACCGCTACTTCACGCCTTCGCGGCCCCAGCCGGAGAACTGGGCGAAGCAGCTGACGATCTGGCAGGCCGCGGCCGACGAGCACCGCGCGGTGCAGGCGTTCAAGGCGATCTACCCGGGCAAGTGGCTGGCCACCGGCGGCAGCAAGGGCGGCATGACCGCCACGTACTTCCGGCGCTTCTTCCCCGACGACGTCGACGCGACGATCCCGTACGTCGCGCCCAACGACGTCATCGACCCGGTCGACGTCTACAACCGGTTCCTCTCGCGGGTCGGCAACGACCCGGCGTGCCGCGACAACCTGAAGGCGATCCAGCGCGACGCTTTGAAGCGGCGTGACGAGCTGGGGGCGATCGCCGCGGCCGACGCGGCCAAGCGTGGGTTGACGTTCTCGATCGTCGGCTCGGCCGACAAGTCTCTCGAGATCTCGGTGATCGACTCGTACTTCGCGTTCTGGCAGTACCAGACGCAGGCCGACTGCGCGACGGTCCCGAAGGCCGGCGCGCCCGCGGCCGAGGTCTACGCCTGGTACGAGAAGGTGGAGAGCCTCAACACCTACTCCGACCAGGACCTCGAGCCGTTCATCCCGTACTACTACCAGGCGGCCGCGCAGCTGGGCTCGCCCGAGGCGTACGACGGCTACCTGCGCGACCTGCTCCGCTACCCGGGCGCCGACCAGCCGAAGACGTTCGTGCCGTCGTCGGTCCGGATCCCGCGCTTCGACTACCTGGCGATGCCCGACGTCGACTTCTGGGTGAAGTCCCGCGGCACGCGGCTGCTGTTCGTCTACGGCTCGAACGACCCGTGGGGCGCGGAGCCGTTCGAACTCGGCTTCGGCAGCCGCGATTCGTACCGCTACTACGTCCAGGGCGGCAACCACGGGTCGAAGATCGCCCAGCTGGCCCCGGCGGACGCCGCCGCGGCGACGGCGACGGTCCGGCGCTGGGCCGGGCTCCCCGCGACGTCGGCGCTGACGGCTCGCAGCGCACCCGCCGGGTTCCCCGACTTCGACGCGGACCTCACCCTTTCGGAGCGGCCACCCCTGTGAGTTTCCCCGGGCCGGGCGTAGTCTCACGGCACCTTGCCGGCCCGGCCCGAGGAGGCCACGATGCCTCGTCCCGTTCACTTCGAGATCCACGCGGGCGAACCCGAACGCGCGGTGGAGTTCTATTCGGCGGTGTTCGGCTGGAAGTTCGAACGCTGGGGCGAGGCGCCCTACTGGGTGATTTCCACGGGCGAGGGCGACGGCATCGACGGCGGCCTGGTGCCGCGCGTCGGCCCGCCGCCGGCGGAGTCGGCCCCGGTCCACGGGTACGTGAACACGATCGCGGTCACCGACCTCGACGCGGCGCTGGCGTCGGTGAGCGACGCGGGCGGATCGCTGGCGCTCCCGAAGAACCCGGTGCCGGGCGTGGGGTGGCTGGCGTACTGCAAGGACACCGAGGGCAACATCTTCGGCATGCTGCAGCCGGACTCCGAAGCACCGGCACCCCAGGTGTGAGAGCTAGGGACGCTGGGCTTTCGGCAGCCGGCGGACGACGTCGTCGTAGGAGGCGTCGATGAGCTCTTCGAGCTCGGGAACCGCGTGGCCGAGGTCAACGCGGTTCCAGCCGTAGCGGCCGAGGTAGTCCATGACGGTGACGGCCTCCGGATGGCGTTCCCGGAGCTCGGCGGCTTCTTCCTTGGTGGCGCCGCACTTGAGCGCGACACTGCCGGGTGGCTCCTGGCCGATGAAGGCGAACCCCTTGCCACCGACCTTGGCGACGAGGACGTGGTCCCCGAAGGGATAGGTCTCCTCGGCCCCGGGCTTGCCGAGACAGTAGGCGACGACGGCTTCGATGTTCACGACTCGAGTCCGACCAGTTCGAGGTCGGTCTGCGGGAAGTCGTCTCCGGTGCAGAGCAACGGTTCCCCCGCGACGAACGCGGTGGCATAGGTGAGGCAGTCCCCGAAGTTCAGGCCGGCCGGATGCCGCCCCTTGCCGAACCGCATGAAGGCCACTTGCGCCGACCGCCAATGCGCGTCACCGACGGAGATCACGTCGAACCGCCGCTGCTGCAGGAAGTCCGCCAACAGAGCCTTTCCCCGCGGGCCTTCCTTGTGCACCAGGACGAGAGTCGTCTCGACCAGCGTCGGTGCGCCGATACGGCAGGACCGGGCGGAACCGATCGCCTGGCCGAGAGCCTTCGCCATGGGTTCGCCGGTGATGGTCGCGATGATCGCGGAGCTGTCGATGATCACACGCCACCCGGCCCGTAACCGAGGATTTCTTCGCGCTCGGCCTTGCCGATCGGCACACCCCGGTTTTCGGGAGACACCTGAGGCCAGATTTCCTCTTCGAGAAACCGGACGAACGCGGCGCCGTCACGAGCAGCGGTTTCCCGCGCCACCAGCTGATCGCGACGCAGCCGCAAGGCCTCCCGGACGGCGCCGGTCTTGGTGTCGCCCGTCAGTTCGGCGACCTCGGCCGCGAGCCGCTCGGCCTCCGGGTCCTTGATGTTCATCGCCATGGTGTAATGGTACTGGCGATGGTGTAATACTTCCATCGCCCGTCCCCCTCGCCGGCCGGCCGCTACTTGATGCCCGCCGCGTCCATGCCCCTCAGCTCCTTCTTCAGGTCCGAGATCTCGTCGCGCAGCCGGGCCGCCAGCTCGAACTGGAGGTCGCGAGCCGCCTGCATCATCTGGTCCGTCATCTGCTGGATCAGGTCCGCGAGCTGGGCGCGCGGCATCGCCGACACGTTCTTGTCGACCAGCATGCCCGAGCTGCGCACCCGGTCACCCTGCTCCGGCTTCTTGCCGCGCGAGGAGTTGCGGCCCGAGCCGCCCACCGAGACCTGCTCGGAGTCCTCCGCCTCGCTGTACACGCGGTCGAGGATGTCGGCGATCTTCTTCCGCAGCGGCTGCGGGTCGACGCCGCGCTCTTCGTTGTAGGCCACCTGCTTCGCGCGGCGGCGGTCCGTCTCCTCGATCGCGTGCTGCATCGAGTCGGTGATCTTGTCCGCGTACATGTGGACCTCGCCCGACACGTTTCGCGCCGCGCGGCCGATCGTCTGGATCAGGGACGTCCCGCTGCGCAGGAAGCCCTCCTTGTCCGCATCGAGGATCGCCACCAGCGACACCTCCGGCAGGTCGAGGCCCTCGCGCAGCAGGTTGATGCCGACCAGGACGTCGAAGTCGCCCGCCCGCAGCTGCCGCAGCAGCTCCACCCGGCGCAGCGTGTCGACCTCCGAGTGCAGGTAGCGCACCCGGATGCCCAGCTCCAGCAGGTAGTCGGTGAGGTCCTCGGCCATCTTCTTCGTCAGCGTGGTGACCAGGACGCGCTCGTCCTTGTCCGCGCGCTCGCGGATCTCGTGCACCAGGTCGTCGATCTGGCCTTCGGTGGGCTTCACGACCACCTTCGGGTCGACCAGGCCCGTCGGCCGGATGACCTGCTCGACGAACTCGCCGCCCGCCTGGCCCATCTCGTACGGCCCCGGTGTCGCCGACAGGTACACCGTCTGGCCGATCCGGTCGGAGAACTCCTCCCAGGTCAGCGGCCGGTTGTCGACCGCGCTCGGCAGGCGGAAGCCGTACTCGACCAGGTTCCGCTTCCGCGACATGTCGCCTTCGTACATGCCGCCGATCTGCGGGACGGTCTGGTGCGACTCGTCGATGACCAGCAGGAAGTCGTCCGGGAAGTAGTCGATCAGCGTCGCCGGCGCGGTGCCCGGCCCCCGGCCGTCGATGTGGCGCGAGTAGTTCTCGATGCCGGAGCAGAACCCGACCTGGCGCATCATCTCGATGTCGTAGGCCGTGCGCATGCGCAGCCGCTGCGCCTCCAGCAGCTTGCCGCCCTTTTCCAGCTCGGCCAGGCGCTCTTCGAGCTCCTTTTCGATGCCCTGGATCGCCTTTTCCATCCGCTCCGGCCCGGCGACGTAGTGCGTGGCCGGGAAGATCCGGACCTCGTCGACCTCCTTGACGATGTCGCCGGTCAGCGGGTGCAGGTAGTAGAGCTTCTCGACCTCGTCGCCGAAGAACTCGACGCGGATCGCCAGCTCCTCGTACGCCGGGATGATCTCGACCGTGTCGCCGCGCGCCCGGAACGTGCCGCGCGCGAACGCGATGTCGTTGCGCGTGTACTGCACGTCGACCAGCGCCCGCAGGAAGACGTCGCGGTCGAGCTGCATGCCGACCTCGAGCTTCGAGGACCGGTCGAGGTAGGACTGCGGGGTGCCAAGGCCGTAGATGCAGGACACGCTCGCGACCACGATGACATCGCGGCGGGACAGCAGGTTCATCGTCGCCGAGTGCCGCAGCCGCTCGACGTCGTCGTTGATCGACGAGTCCTTCTCGATGTAGGTGTCCGTCTGCGCGATGTACGCCTCGGGCTGGTAGTAGTCGTAGTAGCTGACGAAGTACTCGACCGCGTTGTGCGGGAACAGCTCACGCAGCTCGTTGGCCAGCTGCGCGGCCAGGGTCTTGTTGGGCGCCATCACCAGTGTCGGCCGCTGGACGCGCTCGATCAGCCACGCCGTGGTCGCCGACTTGCCGGTGCCGGTGGCGCCCAGGAGCACGACGTCCTTCTCGCCGGCGTTGACCCGGCGTTCGAGGTCGTCGATGGCCGCCGGCTGGTCACCGGCGGGCTGGTAGTCACTGACCACCTCGAACCGGCCGCCGGTCCGCGGGATCTCCGAGACGGGCCGGAAGTCGGACTGGGCGAGTACGGGGTGTTCGGTTGCGAAAGCCACGGGAACCAGAGTAGGCCCCACCACCGACAATTTCCGTCGGCCCTGGTCAGCGGGGGCGGAACGCGGTGACGGAGGCGACTTCGGCCCGGCGCGGCGTCGCCGCCGAAGCAGGACGCCGGCACGCGGTCGGGGCCCGGTCGGGGCCCGGTCGGCGGCCGAAACCGCGCGCGAGCCCCGGCCATCGCGGTCCACCTCAGCAGTTGCAGTCACAACAGGAGCAACAGTCGCAACAACCGTCACAACCGCCGCAGTCACAACCGCCGGCCGAATGCGGATTCCCGCTCCACGGCCCGGGGTAGGGATCGCGGCAGCAGAACTGGCAGGTGCAGCACATGTACGGCGTGAGCGCGCAGCCGAGGAAGAAGTTCCGCTTCTTGGGCGGGACGGCGAACTTCGGGTACCAGAGGCCGCCGCCCTTGCCGTCCAGTGACTCCGGCTCGGGGTCGCCGGGGCCGCCACCGCCCGGGCCACCAGGACCTCCAGGGCCTCCGGGACCACCGGGGCCACCCGGGCCACCAGGACCTCCAGGGCCACCTGGGCCTCCAGGCCCACCAGGGCCGCCCGGGCCACCTGGGCCTCCGGGCCCACCAGGACCTCGAGGGCCGCCGGGACCACCCGGCCCACCGGGGCCACGCGGGCCGCCCCCGCCCGGCCCGGGCGCGCCGGGCGGCGGAACCGGCCCCGGCGGCGGAAACCCTTGCGGCCGCGGAGAACCACCCCACCCGGGCGGCCCCTGAGGCGGGTACGGCGAAGGCTGGTACGGATGTTGCTGCGGCCTCGGCCCAGGCCCGATCCACCCGGGCGGCGGCTGTTGCCCGGCGGGGTCGCCCGGCCACTGGCCACCGCCCCCGAGCACCAAGCCCGGCTCGACACCAGGTGCCGCGCGATCACCGGACTCCGAGCCCGGCTCGGCTCCAGGTGCCGCGCGATCACCGGACTCCGAGCCACGCCCAAGCACCGAACCCGGCCCGGCACCAACCCCACGCACCGCACAATCACCGGACTCCGAGCCATGTCCGGGCCCCGAGTCCGCCGCGTGCACCGCACAATCACCGGCCCCCGCACCGAGCCCATGCGCCACCCCATGCCCGAACGCCCGCCGCACCGCCTGGCGCAGCTCGTGCACCAGCAACGCGTGCACCAGCCCGGGCGACGCGAACTCGGCCTCCCGCAACGCCAGCTCGACCCCGAGCACCGCGTCGTCGCACAACCGCCGTGCCTCGGCGAACGACGTTCCCGTGGCCGACAGCGGGTTCCACGCTCCCGCCGCCTCGTCGGCCGCCCGGTCCTCGACCGCGTCCAGCAGGTGGGCCACTCGGCCGAACAGGCGACCCGCCTCGGCCAGCGGTGCCGCGTTCCCCGGCCGTCCGGCCAAGGCAGCCGTCCGGGCGAAGGCCGCCGACGTGGCCAGCTCCGCGGGCTCGGTCGCCAGCAACGGCGAGTCACCGAGGCCGACCACCCGCTCCACCGAAGCCTGCCGCGCGACCGCGTCGGTCAGCACCGCCGTGTCGAACCCGACCCGGCCGCCCGTGCGGCTCCCCTGCTGCGACCAGCGTGCCGCGACCCGGCGGGCCGCGAAGGCCACCGAGCGCCGGCCGAACGCGCCGTCGGCGTCCGAGACGTGGTCGCCGATCTTCGCCGCCGCCAGCACCAGCGACACCGCCGCCGCCAGCTGGGCTCCTTCACCGCGGGCGACCGACGTCGAACGCATGCCCCGCAGCGGGCACGGTCCGGCGTCGCGGCGCAGCTCCACGCGGGGTGTCTGCGCCTCGACCAACGCCGAAACGATCAGGCCGTCGTAGTTGGTGACGACGCGGGCGAGCTGCCCGTGTTCGTCGCGCAGCGTGAGGCAGAGCCCGCACAGGTGCGCCAGCCAGTCGGCGTGCAGGTTTTCCGGCAGCCGGTGCCGGCACGGCCTGATGATCCCGAACATCCCCAGCCCCCTCGATCACGGTCGGCGCACCTTAGCCCGAACGTGTGGCGCGCGCGGCGGGAGTACGCGATTCGTGACCGGCCCGGCAGGATGACCGCATGGCCGCACTGCACCCGCCGAAGGTCGAGGTCTTCGACCCCGCCGAGCGCGCGAACATCGACCCGAAGGGCGTGCTCCGCGAAGTCGACGAGTACCGCGAAGAGCCGTTCGGCCTCTACCTCGCCCGCCCGACGCCGGGCCGCGCCCAGTTCCACTACCTGGAGTCGTGGCTGCTGCCCGGCTTCGGCCTGCGGCTCACCGACTTCTGGTTCTCCCCCGGCCACGAACGCGACCAGGACTTCTACCTCGACGTCGTCCGCGTCCACCGCGACGGCCCGCGCTGGGTCGCCACCGACCTCTACGTCGACCTGGTGCTCAAGGACAAGCTCTCGCTGCGGGTGATCGACACCGACGAGCTCCTCGAGGCCCACGCCGCCGGCCTGCTCTCGGCCGAAGACGCCGAGTACGCGCTGAAGACCACCTACGCGACCGTCGAGGGCCTGGCCGCACACGGCTACGACCTCGCCGCCTGGCTGTCCGCGAAGGACATCACGCTCACCTGGCGGCGGCACTCGTAGCGGCGACGCATCCTCCGAACGGTGGATCCCGGGTCCTCCGCCGGAGGACCCGAGGTCGGACCGTTGTGATGATTCGCCGGAGGGGGTCCGCGCGCGATTCTCGATCCATCGGAACACGGATCGAGAAGGGGACGGCGGATGCCGGTCATCGAGGTCGAGCACCTCCACAAGCGGTACGGGGACAAGGTCGCGGTCGAGGACGTGTCGTTCACCGTCGAACGCGGGGAGATCTTCGGCATCCTGGGCCCGAACGGCGCGGGCAAGACGACGACCGTCGAATGCCTGGAAGGGCTGCGGACACCCGACCGCGGCCGGCTTTCGGTGCTGGGCCTGGACCCGCGAAGCGACCGGGTGGAGCTGCGCCAGCGCGTCGGCGTCCAGCTGCAGGAAGGCCGGCTGCAGGACAAGCTGCGCGTCGGCGAGCTGATCGACCTCTACGCGGCCTTCTACCGCGAGCCCGCCGACCCGGAGCGGCTGCTGAGCACGCTCGGGCTGGCCGAACACCGGAACACCGCGTACAAGAAGCTCTCCGGCGGGCAGCAGCAACGGCTGTCGATCGCGCTCGCGCTGGTCGGGAGCCCGGAGGTGGCGGTGCTCGACGAGCTCACCACCGGCCTCGACCCCCAGGCCCGCCGCGACACGTGGGACCTGATCGAGGCCGTCCGCGACCGGGGCGTGACGATCCTGCTGGTCACGCACTTCATGGCCGAAGCCGAGCGCCTCTGCGACCGGATCGCGGTGATCGACGCCGGGCGCGTCGTCGCCGTGGACACCCCGGCCGGGCTGGTCGCCGGGGTCACCGACGAGCAGGTCGTGCGGTTCCGGCCGTCGGCGCCGCTCGACCCCGGCGCGCTCGAGGCGCTGCCCGAGGTCCGCCGGGTCGAGACCCGCGGCGGGCAGCTCGTGGTCCACGGCCACGGCAACGTGCTCCACGCCGTGACGTCGCAGCTGGCCCGGCTCGGGGTGATCGCCGGCGACCTGCGGGTCGAGCAGGCCGGCCTCGACGACGCCTTCGTCGCGCTGACCGGCCACCGGCCGGAATGAGGGGGAAACCATGGCTGTCCTGACCAAACTGACCGCCGCCGAGGCGAAGGTGTTCCTGCGCGACCCCGGCGCCCCGGCCGTCGTCGTCGGCATCCCGCTCGCGCTGCTGCTGGTGTTCGGGCTGATGCCCGGCGCGAACGAGCCCGACCCGAAGTACGGCGGGCACAGCGCGCTGGCCACGGTGATCGCGCCGATGGCGGTGACGATCCTGCTGGCCATGCTGGCGCTCACGCTGTTCCCGAACGCGATGGGCACCTACCGCGAAAAGGGCCTGCTGAAGCGGCTTTCCGCGAGCCCGGTGCCGCCGAGCCGCCTGCTCGCGGCGCAGCTGCTGGTGAACCTGGCCGCCGCGGTGGTCGTGGTGCTGCTCATCGCCGGCGTCGGCGGGCTCGTGCTCGGCATCCCGCTGCCGGGCAACCCGGGTGGCTTCCTGGTTTCGCTCGTCCTCGGCGCGCTGGCGCTGTTCTCCGTCGGCCTGCTGGTGGCGGCCCTCGCGCCGACCGGGCGCGCGGCGAGCGGCATCGGCAGCGCGGTGTTCTTCCCGATGCTGGCGCTCGGCGGGGTCTGGGTGCCGAAGGAGCAGCTGCCGGTCTTCCTGCAGCACGTCGCCGACGTCCTGCCGCTCGGCGCGACGCTCAACGCGCTGCGCGCGACCTGGGCCGGCGACGCCCCGGAAGTGCTGCAGCTCGGCGCGATGGCGGCCTTCGCCGTCGTCAGCACCACGATCGCGGCGCGGGTGTTCCGATGGGAGTGACGACCGCGCCCGCCCCGGCCGTCGTCCGGCCCGTCGCCGCGGTGCCGGTGGCGGTCGTGACGGCGCTGATGGCGATCCCGTTGCTGCTGACGGCGAACCGCTACGGCTACTTCGGCGACGAGCTGTACTTCCTCGCCGCCGGACGGCACCTGGCGTGGGGGTACGTCGACCAGCCGCCGCTGCTTCCCTTGCTGGCCAGGACGATGGACACGCTGGGGCACTCGCCGTTCGTCCTGCGGATCCCGGCCATGCTGGCGATGCTCGGCGGTGTCGTCCTGACCGCGCTGATCGCCCGGGAGCTGGGCGGCGGCGCCAAGGCGCAGACGCTGGCCGCCGCGACCTTCGCGGTCTCGACGAACTTCCTGGCGGGCGGGCACTACCTGGCGACGTCCACAGTGGACCCGTTCCTGTGGACCCTGCTGCTGTGGCTGCTGGTCCGGTGGCTGCGCACCCGCGCCGACGGCCTGCTCGTCTGGGCCGGCGTGGTGACGGCGGTCGCGCTGTACACGAAGTTCCTCATCGGCGGGTTCTGGCTCGCCGCCGGGGTCGCGATGCTCGCCTGTGGCCCGCGGGACCTGGTGCGGCGCCCCGCGTTGTGGCTCGGCGCCGGCATCGCCGTGGTCGCGCTGGTGCCGACGCTCGTCTGGCAGGCCATGCACGGCTGGCCGCAGCTGGGCATGGGCGCGGCGATCTCCGAGGAGGTCGGCGGGACCTGGGGCGGCCGGCTGACGTTCCTGCCGACGGCGCTGGTCACCGCCGGGCTCCCGGTGGGCGCGGTGTTGCTGTGTTACGGCCTCTGGCGGCTGCTGCGCGATCGGGAGCTGCGCTTCCTCGGCTGGACGACCCTGCTGCTGACCATCGTGTTCCTGGCGGTGAACGGCCGGTTCTACTACGTCGCCGGGATGTACCCGGTGTGCTGGGCGGTGGCCGCGGTCGCGCTCGAACGCCGGGAGCCGTCCCGCTGGTGGCGGTGGCTCGCGACCTGGCCGTGCTACGTGCTCGCGGTGGTGTTCGTGCTGCCCGTCGCGTTGCCGATCTGGCCGCGGGCCTGGCTGACCGAACACCCGTCGTTGCCCTCACCGGTGTTCGCCTTCGCCGAGATCGGCGCACCCGAAGCCACCCGCTCGGTGGCCGGCGCGTTCGCGAGCCTGCCCGGCCGCGAGCACACGGCGGTGGTGACCGAAACGTACTGGGAGGCCAGTGCCCTCGACCGCTACGGCCGCGACCTCGGCCTGCCCGAGCCGGCCAGCGGCAACCGCGGCTACGCGACCCTGGTCGTGCCCCCGGAATCCGCGACCGACGTGCTGTTCGTGGGCGCGAACCCGCGGTCGCTGCTCGGCCACTTCGCCGACGTGCGGCCGATCGGCAAGGTGGACACCGGCGCCGCGAAACCGAGTTACTTCGACGGGGCGCCGCTGTGGCTGGCGACCGGCCGGGTCGAACCGTGGTCCGCGTTGTGGCCGAAGCTGGTGAACACGCATACGTGAGGCCGGCGTCACCATCCGCACGGTGACGCCGGGACCGGCCACGTAGGGTGCGGGAAGGACCGGGCCGGACGAGGAACAGGAGCACGATGGACGCCGTAGCCACGGCCCCCGACCAGGCGAAAGCGGTGCTCGCGCCGTTCGCCCGGCTGCCGGTCGCCCTGCTCGCGGCGGGCACGGCCGCCGCGCTGCTGCTGACGGCGGGGCGCTACGGCTACTTCGGCGACGAGCTCTACTTCCTCGCCGCCGGCAAGCACCTCGCCTGGGGCTACGCCGACCAGCCGCCACTGGTCCCGTTCCTGGCCTGGCTGATGAACACCCTCGCTCCCGGCTCGCTGGTGGTGTTCCGGCTGCCCGCGATCGCCGCCACCGCGGCCGGCGTGGTCGTCACCGCGCTGATCGCGCGTGAGCTGGGCGGGCAGCGCAAGGCACAGGCCCGCGCGGCGGCGGCGTACGCCATCTGCGGCCAGTTCGTCGGCAGCGGGCACTACCTGGCGACCTCGACGATCGATCCGCTGCTGTGGACGCTCGTGCTGTGGCTGCTGGTGCGCTGGGTCCGCACCCGTGAGGACTCGCTGCTCGTCTGGCTCGGCGTCGTGACGGCGGTGGCGCTCAACGACAAGCTGCTGATCGGCGCGTTCTGGGTGGCGGCCGGGCTCGCGGTGCTCGTCTGCGGACCGCGGGAGCTGCTGCGCCGGCCGAAGCTGTGGCTGGGCGCGCTGATCGCCGCCGTCTCGCTGGTTCCCACGCTGCTCTGGCAACGCGCGAACGGCTGGCCGCAGCTCGGCATGGGCGACGCGGTCGGCGCCGAGGTCGACGCGGCGGGTGGCCGCGAAAGCTTCCTCCCGCAGCTGCTCGCCGGGGCCGGCTGGGTGATCGGCGCGCTCGGCGTCCTCTACGGCGTCGCCGCGCTGCTCGGCAGCAAGCAGCTACGGCCCTACCGCTTCCTCGGCTGGACGGCGCTCGGCGTCGTCGCGGTCTTCCTGGTCGCCAACGGGCGGTACTACTACGCCGCCGGGATGTTCGGCGTGCTCTGGGCCGCCGCCGCGGTCCACTTGGAAGGCCGAACCCCGGCGCGGTGGTGGCGCTGGGTGCCGACCTGGCCGGTGTTCGTCGTGTCCGCGTTGTTCAGCCTGCCGTTCACGCTGCCGATCTGGCCGGCGCACTGGCTCGTCGAGCACCCGGCCGCGCCGCGCCCCGCCTACGCGGCCGAAGAGATCGGCTGGCCGGACCTCACCGCCGACGTCGCCGCGCTGTACCGGACCGCGCCCGCCGGCACGGCCGTGATCACCGGCGGGTACTGGCAGGCGGGCGCGCTCGACCGGTACGGGCCCGAGCACGGCCTGCCCGAGGCGTACAGCCCCAGCCGCGGCTTCTGGTACTTCGGCCGCCCGGCCGACAACGTCGACAACGTGCTCTTCGTCGGCTACGACCCCTCGAAACTCGCGAAGCACTTCGGGAGCGCCCACATCGTCGGGCAGGTCGGCAACCGGCTCGGCGTCCGCAACGCGAGCGCGCACATGCCGGTCTGGCAGCTCTCCGGCCGGACCGCGAGCTGGGCCGAGATCTGGCCGGGGCTCAAGGACATGAGAGCGTGAGCCTCAAGCTCGACTGGACCAGGTCGATGTGGCCGCCCGTCTCGGCGAAGACGGCCGGGATCTGGCAGCCGTGGCTGTCCCGGGCCGAGCGGTACTTGTGCTACGTCTTGCTGGCCACCGCCACGGTCCTCAGCGCCACGATCGGCGGGCACGACCTCCGCTGGTGGGCCGCGACCGGCCCACTGGTCGCCGGGTCCGCGTTGTGGCTGTTCGCGACGGTGACGCTGGCTCCGCCGCGGTTGCGCGAGCACCCGGTGTTCGCGACGCTCGCGTTCACGGGCCAGCTGGCCCTGGCTTCCGTGCTCGAGGCACGTGACGTCACGTTCCTGATCTTCGTGATCTTCGCGTTCCTGGCCGCGCTGCGGCTGCGGCCGCTGTGGCTGGCGTTCGCCGGGCTGGCGGCGACCTCGCTGCTGATCAACACGCTCGGCAACGGCGGGCCGGTGCACGCGCTGCGGGAGCGGCCCGGCATCTGGATCACGCTGGTCCTGGTGCAGACGACGGCCATCGGCGGTGGCGCGGCACTCTCGGCCGCCGTCGCCCGGCAAAGCGACGAACGGCAGCGCATGCTCGACGAGCTCGCCGCGGCGCAGGCGGAAAACGAAGGCCTGCAACAACAACTGCTCAGCCAGGCCCGTGAAGCCGGGGTGCTCGACGAGCGGCAGCGGCTCGCCCAGGAGATCCACGACACCCTGGCCCAGGGCTTCACCGGCATCATCACGCAGCTCGAAGCCGCCGCGCTGGCCAAGGACGAGCCGGCGGAGTGGGAGCGCCACCTGGACTCCGCGACCGCGCTCGCGCGCGAAAACCTCACCGCCGCCCGGCGTTCGGTGCGCGCGCTGCACCCCGAGCCGCTGGACACCGCGAGCCTGCCCGAAGCGCTCGCCGACGTCGCGGCGCGGTGGAGCGCGCGGACCGGCGTGCCCGCCGCGGTCACCGCGACCGGGCAGCCGCGGCCGCTGCACCCGGAGATCGAGGCGACCGTCCTGCGGGTCACCCAGGAAGCATTGTCCAATGTGGACAGGCACGCGGCGGCCGGCCGGGTCGGCCTGACGTTGTCCTACATGGCCGACGAAGTCACCCTCGACGTCCGGGACGACGGCGCCGGGTTCACACCCGGGCCCGGCCCGGGGTACGGGCTGCCCGGGATGCGGCGGCGCGTCGAACGGCTCGCCGGTACGCTCCACGTCGAGTCCGAACCCGGCGGCGGCACCGCGATTTCGGCCGTCCTGCCCGACGTCCCACCCCCGCCGGAGGCCGCGCCATGACGATCACCGTGCTCATCGCCGACGACCACCCGATCGTCCGCGACGGCCTGCGCGGCATCTTCACCGGCCGCGGCTTCGAGGTCGTCGGCGAGGCGGCGAACGGCGCCGAGGCCGTGGCGCTGGCCGAGCGGCTGCGCCCCGACGTCGTGCTGATGGACCTGCGGATGCCGGGCACCGACGGCGTCGCGGCGATCACGGAGCTGGCCCGGCTGGGCAACCCGGCGCGGGTGCTGGTGCTCACGACCTATGACACGGACTCCGACGTCCTGCCGGCGATCGAGGCCGGCGCGACCGGCTACCTGCTCAAGGACGCGCCCCGCGAGGACCTGTTCCGAGCCGTCGAAGCCGCCGCGCGCGGCGAGGCGGTGCTCTCCCCCGCCGTGGCCAGCCGGCTGATGGGCCGGATGCGCGAGCCGGCGCGGGAGCCGTTGTCGCAGCGCGAGCTCGAGGTGCTCACGCTGGTCGCGCGCGGGTCGACGAACAAGGACGCGGCGAAGAAGCTCTTCATCAGCGAGGCGACGGTCAAGACGCACCTGATCCACGTCTACGCGAAGCTCGGCGTGAAGGACCGCGCGGCCGCCGTCGCCGTCGCGTTCGAGCGCGGGCTGCTGGGGTCCTAGGGCGTCCAGCCGGTGGTCGCGGCCCACTTCTCGGCGCGGGTGAAGACGCCGTTGACGAAGTCCTGCTTCTCGTCCGCGTACGCCTCGACCGTGCCGTCGTCGGCGTGCGCGTCGGCCAGGCGGAGCTTCACGTCGCGGTAGTCGTCGCGCTCTTCGGGGTTCGCGCGCAGGTAGTCGCGGAACAGCAGCGCCAGCCGCCACGCCGGGGTCTGCTCCGAGCGGACGTGCAGGTTCACCGGCCGCTTCGGATCGGCGCCGACGTGCAGGCGCTTGGGCCACGGCTCGCCGCCGTCCTGGGCGTCGTCGTACCAGTCGCCCGCCAGCCGCGGGAACCCCGCGTCGGACAGCAGTTCCCGCAGCGTGTCGGCGTCGTCCGGAGTGGACACCGTCAGCTGGAGGTCGAGGACGTCCTTGGCGGGCAGGCCGGGCACGGCGGTCGAGCCGATGTGGTCGGCGCGGCGGGCCAGCTCCCCCGCGGCGGCACGGACGCGGGCGAGCACCCGCTCGGCCTGGGCCGGCCAGGTGAGGTCGTACGCGGCGATCATCGGCGACATCGGCGGCCGCGGCCGGCGCAGCCGGACGTTCGCCTCGAACGGCACCAGGCGGTCGGCCCACAGCGCGTCGACGTCGGCGAGCACCGCGTCCTCGGGGCCGCCGTTGTCGAGCCAGACGTCCGCGACCGCGCGGCGCTGTTCGTCACTGGCCTGCGCGCGGATCCGGGCCCGCGCGTCGTCCTCGGCCATCCCGCGGGCCGACACCAGCCGCCGGACCCGCACCTCGACCGGCGCGTCGACCACCACGACCAGGTGATACGCCGTCGCGAGGCCGTTTTCGACCAGGAGCGGGATGTCGTGGACGATCACCGCGTCCGGCTTCGCGGCGACCATCAGCTCGCCGGTGCGGGCGCCGACCAGCGGGTGCACGATCGCGTTCAGCCGCTTGCGCGACTCGTCGTCGGTGAACGCCTTCGCGGCGAGCGCCGGCCGGTCGAGCGAGCCGTCACCGGCCAGGATCTCCTCGCCGAACGCCTCGACGAGCCGGGCGAGCCCCTCGGTGCCGGGCGCGACCACCTCGCGGGCGATCCGGTCCGAGTCGATCAGCACCGCACCGTGTTCGGCGAGCCGGTTCGCCACGGTCGATTTCCCGGCCCCGATCCCACCCGTCAACCCCACACGCAACATGCCGATCACCCTAGTCAGGCCCGCCGCGTACGGCCGACCGTGTGACAAGCGCGGCGGGCCCGTAACGCGAGTAATCGATTTCCGATGAACGTTTTCAGCGGGGTCGCCGAACCCCGCCATGGAGGGGAGCCATGCAGATGCTGACGAAGATCGGCAGGTCGGCGGCCGCCGCGCTGTGCGCGGGCGGGCTCGCGGTGGCGATGCCCGAGGCGGCGGCAGCTGCGCCGGCCACCCGGTGCCTGTCCGGGGTCTACCGGGTGCACGTCCGATGCCACTACACACCGTTCGCGAAGCTGTACACCGCGGAGCGGGCGTGGATCCCGTTTCCCCTGAGCACCTGCGACAGCACACCCCGGCCCCTCTGAGACACACGAAGGGGTGAGCCGCAAGGTGATCGTGACGCGTGACTCAACCGATATCCGGACACGCCGCGTTGCTTACCCACCTCGACCGGCGTAGCTGCGTACCGTGCGCGCGACAGGGTCGCCCACACGGAGGAACGATGGCGAACAGCAAGCACGTCGGGAGGCACCGGCTCGGCACGCCGGGGCTGGTGCACTGCGTTCTCCATCGCACGGTGGCCGACGCACTGGCGGACTACCGCCGGACCTGGTTGAGCGCCCTGCTGGTGCCGGCGAAGCACAGCTTCGCGGGCCTGCGCCGCAAGGCCCGCGCGGCGGCCCTGGAACGCATCTGGGTGCCGGCGGTCGCGACGGCGACGGCCGCGACGGCCCGGCCGGCCACCGCTCGCGCCGCCTGACCGCGCACCCCGCATGTAGGTCAGCGGCCGGTCTCCTGGGTCTCGATCACGATCTCCGAGGACAGCGTCCGGTGCACCGGGCACTTGTCGGCGATCAGCATGAGCTTGGCGCGCTGCTCGTCGTCGAGCTCGCCCTCCAGCTCGATTTCGCGCGTGATCCGGCTGAGCAGGCCGCGCTCGGTCTCGCAGCGCTCGCAGTCCTGGGCGTGGATGCGGTCGTGGCGGAGCCGGACCGTCGCGCGGGTCAGCGGGATGCCCTTGCGGTCGGCGTACATCCGCAGCGTGATCGCCGTGCACGAGCCGAGCGACGCGAGCAGCAGCTCGTACGGGTTCGGGCCGGCGTCGGCGCCCCCGACCGCGACCGGCTCGTCGACGAGCAGCGTGTGGCTCGCCGTGGTGACCTGCTGCGTGTAGACGCCGTCGCCGCTCGCGGTGACGACGACCGTGCCGGGCTCGGGGTGTTCCATCCGCGTCAGTCCTCCCAGGGTGAACCTTCGATCGTGGTGACGAAGTCCGTGCGCTCGAAGCCTGGCACGAACCGGGCCAGAACATCGGCTTTGACGTTCCCGAAGGTCGTGTCGGGCCGGTCACGGATGCCGTCGGTGAACGCGGCGAGGATGCGCCGCTTGAAGTCCGGGCGCGGGTGCGCGGCGACGATCGCGGCGCGGGCCTCGGCCGGGAGGTCGTGGTAGCCGATGCCCAGGACGTCGTACTCGACGCCCGCGGTGACCAGCGCGACCTCGGGTTCCATCTGCGCGGGGATGCCCGGCGTCGTGTGCAGCGCGATGGCCGTCCACGCGATCCGGGCCTGCTCGGGGTCGACACCGTGGCCCAGCAGGAAAGTGCGGGCTTCGTCCGCGCCGTCGAGTTCGAAGCGGCGGTCGGTGCGGTGGCCCTCGACCAGCCCGAGGTCGTGGAACAGCGCCGCGACGTAGAGCAGCTCGGCGTCGAAGGCGAGGCCGAGGCGCCGGCCCTGCAGCGCGCCGAAGTGGTAGACGCGGGACGAATGGTCGTACAGCAGCGGGCCGGCGGTGTCGCGGACGTACTCGGCGGCCTCGCGGGCGAGCGGCGTGTCAGGGGTGTCGGTCGTCATGACGTCGACGGTGCCAGGGCGCGGGATGCTCGGACCTGTGTTCAACGGACGGGAATACCGCACATCCGGACATCCGGCGCATTCCCAAGACGCTCCGGATATCGTATCTTCTGCTGCGGGTGGGTCACCCGATCGGAGTTGGGGGTGCGCCGTGGCCACCAGGCACGTGTCGATGCGTCCCGCCGAGCACGGCACCCGCGAGCGCTACCTCGACGCGGCGTTGTCCGTACTGCTGGACCGGGGTGTCCCGGGGCTGACGGTGCGGGGCGTCGCAGAGGCGGCCGGCGCGTCGACGATCTCGGTCTACGCCCGCTTCGGCGGCCGCGCGGGCCTGCTCGACGCGCTGTACGAGCGCACCTTCGACTCGCTGCGGGAGCTGCTGGAGGGACTGCCGCCGTCGAGCCCGGACGGGGTCGCGGACCTGCTGCACCTGGCGCTGGAGTACCGGCGCTTCGCCCGCGAGAGCCCGACGCGCTACGCGTTGATGTTCGAGCGTCCGGTGCCGAACTTCGACCCGGACCCGGCGCTGCGGTCGGCGGTCCTGCGCACGACGTTCACCTTGTTCATCGCCCGGGTCCAGCGGGTGAGCCCGCCGGAGTCGGATGCCCGCGCGGCGGCGTACCAGCTGTGGACGGCGATGCACGGCCTGGTGGGCGCGGAGCTGACGATGTCGTCGCGGACGACGTTGCCGGACTGGTTCATCCCGCCGACGGACGAGGCGAACGAGGCGATGTACCGGCGCGGGGTCACGGCGATGATGACCGGCCTCGGCCTGCACAACCGCTGACCGGCCCCCGATGCGCCCCAATGTGGCCTTGGTTGCGTCAGACGCACCCAATGTGGCCTTCGGTGCGTCAGACGCACCGAAGGCCACATTGGGGCGCTTGGGGCTGAGCCGAGCCGAGCCGGCCGGGGCCGGGAACGCGCGAACCCCCGGTCCGCAGTGGACCGGGGGTTCGCGGGGTTCAGCTGGCGAACCGGTGCGGCTCACGCACCGCCGGAGAGCTTCTCGCGGAGCGCCGCGAGCTGCTCGTCGGAGGCGAGGGTGCCACCCGTGCTCTTCGTGTCGGTCGAGGTCGAGCCCGAGGTGTAGCTCTGCTCGCCACCCTCGACGCCGGTCGCCGCGTCGGCGGCGGCCTCCGCGTCGGCCTCGACGGCCTTCTGGACCTGCTTCATGTGGGCCTCGTAACGAGTGTGCGCCTCGGCGTACTGGCGCTCCCACTCCTCACGCTGCTTGTCGAAGCCTTCCTGCCACTCCTGGGTGTCCGGGTCGAAGCCTTCGGGGTAGATGTAGTTGCCCTCGGCGTCGTACTCGGCGGCCATGCCGTACTGGGTCGGGTCGAACTCGGTGTCCGGCGTGACACCCTCGTTCGCCTGCTTCAGCGACAGCGAGATGCGACGGCGCTCGAGGTCGATGTCGATGACCTTGACCATGACGTCGCCGTTGACCTGGACGACCTGCTCCGGGATCTCCACGTGGCGCTCGGCCAGCTCGGAGATGTGGACCAGGCCCTCGATGCCCTCTTCGACGCGCACGAACGCACCGAACGGAACCAGCTTGGTGACCTTGCCCGGCACGATCTGGCCGATCGCGTGGGTGCGGGCGAACTGGCGCCACGGGTCTTCCTGGGTCGCCTTCAGCGACAGCGAGACGCGCTCGCGGTCCATGTCGACGTCCAGAACCTCGACCGTGACCTCCTGGCCGACCTCGACGACCTCGGACGGGTGGTCGATGTGCTTCCAGGACAGCTCGGAGACGTGCACCAGGCCGTCGACGCCACCCAGGTCCACGAAGGCACCGAAGTTGACGATGGAGGACACGACACCCTTGCGGACCTGGCCCTTGGCGAGCGCGTTGAGGAACTCGCTGCGCACCTCGGACTGGGTCTGCTCCAGGTAGGCGCGGCGGGACAGGACCACGTTGTTGCGGTTCTTGTCCAGCTCGATGATCTTCGCCTCGAGCTCGCGGCCGACGTACGGCTGCAGGTCGCGGACGCGACGCATCTCGACCAGGGACGCGGGGAGGAAGCCGCGCAGGCCGATGTCCAGGATGAGGCCGCCCTTGACGACCTCGATGACGGTGCCCTTGACGGGCTCGTCCTTCTCCTTGAGCTCCTCGATCGTGCCCCAGGCGCGCTCGTACTGCGCGCGCTTCTTGGACAGGATCAGACGGCCTTCCTTGTCCTCCTTCTGGAGAACGAGGGCTTCGACCTCATCGCCGACGGTGACAACCTCAGCCGGGTCGACATCGTGCTTGATGGAGAGCTCACGCGAGGGGATGACACCCTCGGTCTTGTAGCCGATGTCGAGCAGGACCTCGTCGCGGTCGACCTTGACGATCGTGCCCTCGACGATGTCGCCATCGTTGAAGTACTTGATCGTCTTGTCGATAGCCGCGAGGAAGTCTTCCTCCGACCCGATGTCGTTGATGGCGACCTGAGGGGCCCCAACGGGGGCGGTCGGGGCGGTGGCGGTGTCGGTGGTCATTAGGCGGGTTGCTCCGGTGGATGGACTAGTGGGTTGGCAGTTGTCGGCGCAATGAGGCGTGAGGAGCATGCGACGACCCTGCGAGCAAACGTCCACCAGTGAACGACCGCGGCATGACCCGCAAACGGTGCGCGACCCGAGTCCCAACCAGAAGCTGAGCGGAAGGCAGCGCGAACCCACTGCGCTAACACTTATCGTACGCGGCGGCCGCTAGGGGGCACAATCAGGGTCCCCCTCGATCGCTAAGGTCCTCGCGGAAGCAAACACGCACGGGACCGGAGACCCATCATGCCACCGGAGGAGCCGCCCGCGCCCGGGCGCCACGACGCGGCCGAGGACCGGCTGGGCACCGCGGCCGTCGCCTACCGCAAGGTCGGCGGCCCGGAGGCCGCGGCCGCGAACCTCGCCTGGTGGGACGCCGACGCCGACGCCTACCAGGCCGAGCACGGCGGCTTCCTGGGCGACGCCGACTTCGTCTGGTGCCCGGAGGGCCTCCGGGAGGCCGACGCGCGGCTGCTCGGCGACGTCCGCGGCAAGCGCGTGCTGGAGGTCGGCTGCGGGCAGGCCGCCTGCTCGCGCTGGCTGGCGGCCGAAGGCGCCGACGCCGTCGCGACCGACCTGTCCGCCGGCATGCTGCGCCACGCGCTGGCCGGCAACGAGCGCACCGGCGTCGCCGTGCCGCTGCTGCAGGCCAACGCCGAGTACCTGCCGCTCGCCTCCGGCAGCTTCGACGCGGCCTGCTCGGCCTTCGGCGCGATCCCCTTCGTGGCCTCGGTGGACCAGGTCTTCGCCGAGGTGCACCGGGTGCTGCGGCCGGGCGCGCCGTGGGTGTTCTCGGTGACCCACCCGATGCGGTGGATCTTCCCGGACGACCCGGGTCCGCAGGGGCTCACCGTCACCCAGCCCTACTTCGACCGGACGCCGTATGTCGAGGTCGACGACGAGGGCACGGCCACCTACGTCGAGTACCACCACACCCTCGGCGACTACGTGCGTGCGCTGGCGGCGGCCGGGTTCACCCTCACCGACCTGCTCGAACCGGAGTGGCCGGCCGGGCACACGCGGGTGTGGGGCCAGTGGAGCCCGCTGCGCGGCCGGCTCTTCCCGGGCACCGCGATCTTCCGCACGCACCGCTCGTGAGCACCCTCGAGGCGCAGCAGAACGCCCGGTTCGCCGCGCTCGACCCGCTGCTGCCGCCGATCGCGCCACCGCCGGCGGCGAACGAGCCGCTGGTGGTCTCCACCGGCGGCCGCAAGGCGGGCGGCCTGCTCACGCACGTCGTGCACGCGCCCGGCTCGTGGCCCGCGCTGTGGGGTCCCCTGGAGATCCACGACCTGACCCCGGTGCCGGGCGACAGCGGCGCGGCCGGCCTCGCCGCCCTGCTGGACGCGTGGCGCGAGCGGCTGCGCGGGACCCCGGCCGGGCCGGACTCCGGCTGCACCGTCACCTGGCCCAGCCGCGACGCCGAGGCGTCGGCGGTGCTGCTGGCGCACGGCTTCGCGCCGCTGACCTGCCTGGCGGTGCGGCCCCCTGCCCCGCCCGAGGACGCCGGGCCCGCGCGGGTGGCGGTCCGCCGGGCCGGGGACGGCGACGTCGAAGCCCTCACCGGGCTGCGGCTCGCGGAGTGGCACTACACGTCGATGGTCGGCACCGCGGTGCGGCGGCCGGGCGCGCGGGCGTTGTTCCACGCGGAGGTCGTCCGGTCGCTGCGGTTCAGCGGCCTGGTCTGGCTGGCCGAGGCCGACGGCGTGCCGGCCGGCCTGGCCGCGTGCGCACTCGCCTCGCCCGCGCCGGGCGACAGCATCCACGGCCGGCTGCCGCCGGGCCGCTGGGGCTACGTCGACACGCTGTCGGTCGCGCCCGAGGCGCGCGGCGGCGGGGTGGGCCGGGCGCTGATGGCCGCCGCTCACGGCGAGCTGCTGCGGCCCGGGGTGCGTGGCACGTTCCTCTTCTACCACCCGGCGAACCCGCTCTCGCCGGTGTTCTGGCACCGGCAGGGCTATCGTCCACTGTGGACCATGTGGATCCGGCGCCCCGCCTGGTCCTGACGCGCATTCGGGGGGACCCCATGGACATCGCCGAACCGCTGCTGGCCGCCCACCGGGCGCGCTTCGCGGCCGTCGACGCACTCCTGCCGCCGGCGGCCCCGCCGGCCGACGGCGAGCGGCTGGACGCGGCGACGACCGACGGCACCCAGGTCACCGGGGTGCTGCAGCGGCAGCGGTTCACCCCCGGCGACCCGCCGATGCTGTGGTCGGCCGCGGACACCTGGCAGCTGTTCCCGTACGTCGGCGACACCGGCACCGAGGGCATGGACCTGCTGCTGCGCGCGCTGAAGGGCCGGCTGGAGACCGAGCCGACCGGCGACGACTCGTCGTGCGTCGTGAGCTGGCCGAGCCGGGACGCCGAGGCGATCCGCGCGTTCCTCGACCACGGTCTGGTCCCGCTGGGCGCGCTCGGCGTCCGCCGGGCCGCGCCGGCCGAGCCGGAGCCCGCCACCGTCCGCCGCGCCGGCCCGGCCGACTTCGCCGCCGCGCTCGAGCTGGCCACGGCGACGTTCGACTACACGGGTCTCGTCGCGGCGCCGCGGCGCGCCAACACCGCCGAGCTGCTGGCCCCCGCGCTCCGGGACGCGCTGGCCGAGCCCGAGCCACCGGTCTGGCTGGCCGAGTACGGCGGCGCGATCCGGGCGATGGCGCACTGCGCGTGGGTCGAGTCCACCCCGGGCAACGCGGCGAACGAGCTGCTGCCGGCGGGCCGGTGGGGGTACGTGAACAACGTGGTGACCGCACCGGGCGAGCGTGGCGGTGGCCACGGGCGGGCGCTGATGGCCCGGGTGCACCAGGAGCTGCGCCGCGGCGGCGCGACCGGGACCTACCTCTATTACAACCCGACCAACCCGCTGTCCTCGGTGTTCTGGCACCGGCAGGGCTATCGTCCACTGTGGACGACGTGGGAGGTGCGGCCGGCCTCGGCGCTGCGGTGAGCGCCAGCGACCGTAGGCGCCCTGCCCCAGCCGCCGTCGCCAACCGGTGAGGTGCGCCCAGGCTCCGCACGGCGGCGACCACACCTCCCCCATCCGAGGCAGCCCGGAGGCGCCACGGCCGCCGAAGTGCGAAAGTCAGCCGCGCACCCCCGCGTCACTCGCTCGTGTGACGTGCGTCCGGTGATCTTGCCTCCCTCTCCCCCGCGGACTAGTTTTTGCACTGACCGGTCAGTTCAAAAACGCTGGGAGCCACCGTGCAGGTCCGAGCCGATCGCGTGTCCCTCGAGGGGCACCACGGCACCTTGTTACCGCCCACTTCGCTGACCTTCGGCGAGGGCGACCTGGCGATCGTGCACGGCGAACCCGGCGTCGGCGTCACCGCGTTCGGCCTCGCGCTGGCCGGGCGGCTCAAGCCGAGCACCGGCACCGTGCACGTCGAGGGGGTCGACGCCGGCCTGCCCGAGCTCGTCGCGGTCGTCGACGCGCCCGGCGTCAGCGAGCCCGACGACGCGCTGCCCCTGCGCGTGGTCGTCGGCGAAGAGCTGGCGCTCGCGCACCGGCCCGCGGGCAAGGAGGACGTCGCCCGCTGGCTCGCCGCGCACGATGCCGCGCCGTTCGCCGGCACGCGGTTCGAGAACCTCGCTCCCACGCTGCGCACCCGGCTGCTCACCGAGCTGGCCGCCGAGCGCAAGGGCGTGCGGGTGCTCGTCCTCGACACCCCGGACCGGCACACCAGCGACGTCGACAGCTGGGCCGGGCTGGCGCGCGAGCAGGCCGAGCGCGGCCTGGCCGTGGTCGTGCTGACCGCGACGACACCGCTGTCCGCCCTCCCCTTCACCCCCGCGCTCATCGGCGCCGAGGCCCAGCCCGAACCGCGCCACCACGCCCCCGAGCCCGCCCCCACCGAAGAGCTCCCCGAGAGCACTGACGAGGTCACCGAATGAACGCCCTCCGGATCGCCCGCAACGAGCTGCGCCGCCTCTCCACCGGCACGATGCCGAAGCTCGCGCTCGTCGCGCTCGTGATGGTGCCGCTGCTCTACGCGTCCTTCTACCTCTACGCGAACTACGACCCGTACGGCCGGCTCGACAAGCTGCCCGCCGCGGTCTTCACCAGCGACACCGGCGCGAAGGACTCGAGCGGCCAGCAGCGCAACGTCGGCCGCGAAGTGACCGACGAGCTGGTCAAGTCCGGCACCTTCCAGTGGCACGAGGTGTCCGAGCAGGAGGCCCGCGACGGCGTCCGCGACGACAAGTACTCCTTCGCCATCGGCATCCCGAGCGGGTTCTCGGCCGCGCTGCTCTCGGTCGGCAACTTCCAGCCGCAGCAGGCGACGATCACGCTGACCACCAACGACGCCAACAACTACCTCTCGGGCACGATCGCCAAGCAGGTGGCCGAGCAGGTGCGCAAGACGATCGCGGAGAAGGTCGGCAGCGAGGCCGCGGACCGGTTCCTGGTCGGCTTCTCGACGATCTACGCCAAGATCCAGGAGGCCTCGACCGGCGCGTCGCAGCTCGCCGACGGCGCCACGCAGCTGAAGTCCGGGCAGCAGCAGCTGGCCGACGGCGCCGCGAAGCTCGCGGACGGCTCGTCGACGCTCGCGACCGGCCTCGGGACGTTGAAGAGCAGCACGGCGTCCTTGCCCTCGCAGACGCAGCAACTCGCGAGCGGGGCTTCGCAGGTGGCCGCCGGGGACCAGAAGGTCGCCGACGCGGCTTCGCTCGCCGCGACGGCGTCGTCCGACATCCAGGGCAAGCTCGACTCCTACCGGACCCAGCTCGTCACCGACCTGCGCAACGCCGGCGTGCCGGAGACGCAGGTGCAGGCGATCGTCGAGCGGGCCGACCAGCTGCGCTCGCCCGTCGACCAGGCGAACGGCAAGATCCAGCAGGCCAACGGCGACCTCGCGAAGCTCGCCGACGGCGCGCGGCAGGTGTCCGACGGCGCGGCCAAGCTCGCCGCCGCGTCGCCGCAGCTGACGAGCGGCATCGCGCAGGCGTCCGACGGCGCGAACCAGCTGCGTGACGGCGCTTCGCAGCTCAACGACGGCGAGAAGACCGCCGTCACCGGCACCAACCAGCTCGCCGACGGCGCGGTGAAGCTGCGTGACGGGCTCGCCGCGGGCCTCCAGCAGATCCCGAACCCGGACGACCCGACCCGCAACGCGACGGCCAACACCATCGCCGACCCGGTCGCGGTCAACGCCAATGGCGAGGCGTCGGCGGGGACGTACGGCGCGGGCCTGGCGCCGTTCTTCATCTCGCTGGCCACCTGGATCGGCGCGTTCGTGCTGTTCCTGATCCTGCGCCCGCTCTCGACGCGGGCCCTGACCGCGGGCGCGGCGCCGTTCCGGGTCGCCGTCGGCGGCTGGCTGTCCTCGGCGCTGCTCGGGATCGCGCAGGTGATCGTCCTGTTCGGCGCGGTGACGTGGCTGGTCGGCATCCACATCGCGCACCCGCTGGGCGCGATCGGGTTCGCGGTGCTCGTGTCGCTGACGTTCACGTCGGTGGTGCACGCGCTCAACGCGTTCTTCGGCGCGGTCGGCAAGTTCCTCGGGCTGGTGCTGCTGGTGCTGCAGCTGGTCAGCGCGGGCGGCACGTTCCCCTGGCAGACGATCCCGGACGCGCTGTACCCGCTGCACGTGGTGCTGCCGATGGGCTACGCGATCGACGGCTTCCGCCACCTGTTCTACAGCGGCGCCACCGTGCAGATCCTGGGTGACATCGGGGTGCTGCTGGCCTACCTGGTGGGCGGGATCCTGGTGTCCACGCTGGCCGCGCGCAAGCGTCGCGTGTGGACGGTGTCGGCGCTCAAGCCCGAGCTGAGCCTGTGAGCGGCGGGACGAAGCAGAAGCTCTTCGAGGCCACGCTGCGGCTCTCGAAGAGCCGGGGCCTGGTCGGGCTGACGGTCGACGAGATCGCCGCCGAGGCGGGTGTCGCCAAGGGGACGGTCTACTACAACTTCGGGTCCAAGGACGGCCTGGTCGACGGCCTCCTGCGGTACGGCGTGGACATGCTCGCGCTTCGGCTGCGTTCCGCGGTGTCCGATGCGGACCCCCTCGAAGTGATCGAGGCGCAGGTCGACACGACGCTGGAGTTCATCGCGGCCTACCCGGGGTTTTCACAGATCCTGGTGAGCGAGCTGTGGCGGACGCCGGGTCAGTGGCACGGCACGCTTTCGTTGCTGCGCGAGGAGATCATCTCGATCGTGAAGGGCCAGCTGTCCCGGTTGGAGTCGGCCGGCCGGCTGCCGGACGGGGTGGAGATCCCGACGGCGGCGGCCGGGCTGTTCGGGACGATGCTCGTGGTGGCGCTGGACTGGCAGGTGTTCGGGCCGGAGCGCACGCGCGCGGAGGTGCGGGACGCGGTGATGGTGCTGATCCGGGGTCTCGGCCGCCGCTGACCCGGCCGTGCCGGGCCGGACCGCCGACATCACCGCCGCCCGCCGGCTACACATCCGCCAGCACCTGCACGCCCGCAACCTGACCCCGGCCGGGAACAAAGGCTTCCACGACTGGCACAAAGACGTCCGCGCCACCGATGACTGCCCGGTCTGCGGCGGAGCCCCCGGGCGCGCCGGGCCTCAGGCGCGGTCTTCGATGCGGGCCCGCACGGCCGCAGCGTACGTGTCCACCGCCGTCGAGGCCGCCGTCAGCTCGCAAGGGCCGTCGATCAGCAAGCGCTTCGCCGGGACGTACGCCTGCTGCAGCTCCGGGTCCGCATCCAAGCCGTGCTCGCGCGCGAGCTCGTTGTCGGCGGCCAGGCGGGCGCGCAGCTCCTCGCGGCGGGCCACCAGGCCGTCGAGCACCGCGCGCTGGCGGCGGCCGTCCTCGACCGCCGGGGCGACCGCGTGCTCGTGGCCGTCGATGTGCTTCTCGACCCACTCCGCGTCGCCGTCCACCTCGGCCGAGCGCAGCTGCTTCAACGCGCCGCGCAGGCGCTGGGCCCGGGCCGGCAGCATCGCGACCCCCGTAAAGCGCGTCGCCACGCGCAGCTGGTAAGCCTCGATCTCGGCCAGCTCCTCGACGGACTGGGTGAGCACGTCCAGCCGGCCCGCGAGGTCGTCCGGCGCCGGGCGGGCGCCGTTCGTGCTCGCGCGCACCGCCGCCACCCCGGGTGAGGACTCCTCCCGGAACCCCAGCAGCAGGCGGATGCCGAGCTCGGCCGCGCGGCCGGCGAGCGGGGCCAGCACCTCGCCGACGAGCCGGTCGGGTTCGGCCGAGTCGTCGATCGCGTCCACGACCAGGGTGCGGCCCGCGACGCCGGTCGTGAGCCGGTCGGCGATGCGGTGCCGGACCGCGTCGGCGGTCTTGCCGGTGGCGTCGACGGCGAGGTCGACGCTGCCCGCCGGCGGCATCTCCCCCAGCGCCGGCGGCAGTCCCGGGACGCCGAGCGAGCGTTCGCGGTCGGCGAGCACGATGCCGAACCGCAAGGCCGCCGCGACGGGCGAGCCGGCCTCGCCGGTGTCGACCACCCAGACCGTGCCGGGCTCGGCCTTGGCGAACCAGTCCGCGACGCTCTGCACGAAGGCGACGTCGACGGCCTCGCCGACCGGGCGGGAGAAGCTGGGGTCGACCGCCGGGCTGCCCGAGGCCCAGAGGCTCAGCTGCGGCAGGTGCCCGAGCATGGTCTCGACCGGGATCATCCAGGTGCCGGTGTCCTTGCCGACGACCACGCCGACGACGTGCCCGGTCGCCTCGTCGAGCACCGCCGTGCCACCGAACCCGGGGCCGAGCGGTTCGGCTTCGGCGGTGCGGAAGAGGCGGATCCATTCGCCGCCGGGGTGTTCGGGGCCGCCGAGCCGGGCGTGGGTCCAGCGCCCGACCGAACCGGGCGGGAAGCCGAACGCGCGGACGAGCTGGTGCTCGCCGAGGGGCATGCGGTGCAGGGGCGCGCGGAAGACGCGGGATTCGGGACGGTCCAGGCGCAGCACGGCGAGATCGCCGCGGCCGCCACCGTCGGAGGGCACCCAGCAGCCTTCGACGACGGTGGCCGTGCCGGGCAAAGCCTCGGCCAAGCCGACGAAGTCGACGCTCAGCGCGGAACGCGGACCACCGGCGGCTTCGACGACGTGCGCACTGGTGAGCACGTGGTATTCGTCGAGAACCGTGCCCGCGCCGCACACCCGGCCGAGTTCGTCGTGCAGCCGGACCCGCCAGCGTCGTCGCTCACGCTCGAACCCCATTCGGCGGACCCTACGCCGTGATCGCCGTGTGTCGGCCGCCGACCTCCCTACCCAGCGGTAATGTCTCACCCGAACGGAGTCAGCCGTTCGTAGGAATGCCAACGGGTTTTGTCCGCGGGTGAGTGTCCGGGCACGCTCGGAGACCGCTCAGCGGGACAACGGCCCGCTGAGCGACTGCCCGAACGAGCACCGAAGTGTGCCCCGGCGCGTCAGACCCGGCCGAAGACCGCGCTCCCCGGCGCCGCCGGGTCGTCGCCGGCCCAGAACTCGTACCAGTGCCCGGTGAACTCGTCATGGGAGAGCCGGCCGTCGCCGTCGGTGTCGAGGAGGGCGAACACGTCGTCGGCCGGGAGGCCACCGCCGCTCCACGCTTCGATCATCCGGCGGTACTCGGCCGCCGAGATCGTGCCGTCGCCGTTTTCGTCGACGGCTTCGAACATCGCCGACGCGGTCCCGGTGACCGCGTCGGGCATCTTCGGCAGCTCGTCCACGACGCTCAGGACCTCGTCGAGGGAGACCTTGCCGTCGCGGTCCCGATCGGACGCGTCGCGCAGCGTCGCCCACCAGCCCATCATGATCGCGGAGAGCTTCTCGCCCTCGGGACTGCCGCCGTCGGTACCGCGCAGCTCGAGCCATCTCGTGGTGAGCGCCTGGAAGTCGGACTCGGTCAAGTAGCCGTCGTCGTCGGCGTCCATCGAGCCGAAGATGCCGGAGATCTTGCGTCGCTGAAAGTCACTGGCCATGACCGACAGCTTCGCCGCCGCCACCGGCTTCCGACGACGTCCGCCCGAGTACAACAGCGCCACGACCCGGTGATCCGGGTCGTGGCGCTGAGTGAGCCCGCGGTGTGAACCTAGTGCGCCGCGTCGTTCCAGGACCGGCCGTAGCCGACCGAGACCTCCAGCGGCACGGCCAGCTCGTAGGCCGATCCCATGCCCTGGCGCACGAGCTGCTCGAGCTGCTCCCGCTCGCCTTCGGCGACCTCGAGCACGAGCTCGTCGTGCACCTGCAGCAGGATCCGGCTCTTCAGCTTCGCCTCGACCAGCGCGCGGTGGACGTTGAGCATCGCGACCTTGATGATGTCGGCCGCGCTGCCCTGGATCGGGGCGTTGAGCGCCATCCGCTCGGCCATCTCGCGGCGCTGGCGGTTGTCGCTGTTGAGGTCCGGCAGGTAGCGGCGGCGGCCGAAGACCGTCTCCGTGTAGCCGTTCTTCGCCGCGACGCCGACGACCGAGTGCAGGTAGTCGCTGATCCCGCCGAAGCGGGTGAAGTACGCCTCCATCTGTTCCTTGGCGTCTTCGGTGGAAATCCGCAGCTGCTGCGAAAGCCCGTACGCCGACAGCCCGTACGCCAGCCCGTACGACATCGCCTTGACGCGGTAGCGCAGCTCCGGCGTGATCTCCTCCGGCGGCAGGGAAAACGCCCGCGACGCCACGAACGTGTGCAGGTCTTCGCCGGAGTTGAACGCCTCGATGAGGCCCTCGTCCTGCGAAAGGTGCGCCATGATCCGCATTTCGATCTGGCTGTAGTCCGCGGTCATCAGCTCGGTGAAGCCCTCGCCGACCACGAACGCGTCGCGGATGCGGCGGCCTTCCTCGGTGCGGACCGGGATGTTCTGCAGGTTCGGCTCGGTCGAGGACAGCCGGCCGGTGGCCGCGATCGTCTGCAGCAGCGTGGTGTGGATGCGCCCGTCGTCGGCGACGGACTTGATCAGCCCCTCGACCGTGGTGCGCAGCTTCGTCGCGTCGCGGTGCTCCAGCATGTGCTGCAGGAACGGGTGCTCGGTCTTCTCGAACAGGCCCTGCAGCGCCTCGGCGTCGGTGGTGTAGCCGGTCTTGGTGCGCTTGGTCTTCGGCATGCCGAGCTCGTCGAACAGCACGACCTGCAGCTGCTTCGGCGAACCGAGGTTGATCTGCTTGCCGATCACCGCGTACGCCTCTTCGGCGGCCTGGGTGACGCGGCTGAGGTAGTGCGCCTCCAGCGAGGTCAGCTGCTCGAGGTCGACGGCCACGCCGGCGATCTCCAGCTCGGTGATGACCTCCAGCAGCGGCAGCTCCAGCTCGGCGAGCAGCTTCGCGCCGCCGATCTGCTCCAGCTCCTTCTCGAGCGCGCCGGCCAGCTCGAAGATCGCGCGGGCCTTGACGAGCTCCTCGTCGATCTCCTTCTGCTCCAGGCCTTCGGCGCCGCCGTCGAGCAGGGAAAGCTGGCCGTCACCGCCGTCGGTCTCCGAGCGCAGCTCGCGGTGCAGGTAGCGCAGTGCGAGGTCGTCGAGCTCGAAGGTGCGTTGCCCGGGCCGCACGAGGTAGGCGGCCAGCGCGGTGTCCATGGCCAGCCCGGCCAGGGTCCAGCCGCGGGCGCGGATCGCGTGCAGCGGAACCTTGAGGTCGTGGCCGGTCTTGCGGATCTTCGGGTCGGCGAACCAGCCGGCGAGCGCCGTGTCGTCGGCCTGGTCCATCGCCGTGACGTCGACATACGCGCCTTCGCCGTCGGCCGTCGCGAAGGCGACCGCACGCAGGTCCGACCGGACCGACGCGCCGACGGTGCGGAAAGCCAGGGCGACCGGCTCGGCGCCACCGGCGTGCGCGGAGAGCCACGCGCCCAGCGCGCCGGGCGCGAGCGCGGATCCCGAGACCTCGAACCCTTCGTCGGCCTCCGGCTCGGCGCTCTGCAGCGTCGCGAACAGCCTGTCCCGCAGCACGCGGAACTCCAGCTCGTCGAACAGCGCGTGCACGGCCTCGCGGTCCCACGGGCGCAGCTCCAGCCCGGTCGGGCCGACCTCCAGCTCGACGTCGCGGACCAGCTCGGTGAGCTGGCGGTTCAGCTGGACGCCGGACAGGTGCGCCCGGAGGGCCTCCCCCGCCTTGCCCTTCACCTCGTCGACCCGGTCGATCAGGTCGTCGAGCGAGCCGAACTGCTTGATCCACTTGGCCGCGGTCTTCTCGCCGACGCCGGGGATGTTCGGCAGGTTGTCCGAGGGGTCGCCGCGCAGCGCCGCGAAGTCCGGGTACTGGCGCGGGGTGAGGCCGTACTTCTCCTCGACGGCCTCGGGCGTGAACCGGGTCATCTCCGACACGCCGCGCTTGGGGTAGAGGACGGTGACCTGGTCGGTGACCAGCTGCAGCGCGTCGCGGTCGCCCGTACAGATGAGGACGTCGAAGTCGTCGGCCGTCGCCTGCGTGGTGAGCGTGGCGATGATGTCGTCGGCTTCGAAGTTCTCCTTCACCAGCGACGGGATCCCGAGCACCTCGAGGACCTCCTTGACCAGGTCCACCTGGCCGCGGAACTCGTCGGGCGTCGAGCTGCGGTTCGCCTTGTACTCGGCGTAGGTCT
This sequence comes from Amycolatopsis iheyensis, assembly GCF_024703995.1. Taxonomy (GTDB): domain Bacteria; phylum Actinomycetota; class Actinomycetes; order Mycobacteriales; family Pseudonocardiaceae; genus Amycolatopsis; species Amycolatopsis iheyensis. The sequence goes on from NZ_JAMXQV010000016.1 coordinate 36,380, forward strand.
CCGAGCGGAACGTCTTGCGCGAGAGGTCGAACGCCACCGCCAGGTGGGTCGGCGTCTCGTCGCGCAGCAGGTTGATGAGCATCGAGGTGAACCCGAAGACGGCGTTCGTGACCTGCCCGGTCTTCGTCTTGAAGTTCTCCGCGGGCAGCGCGAAGAACGCGCGGTAGGCCATCGAATGGCCATCGATCAGCAGCAGCTTCGGCCGCTGGGCGGTCGCGGTGTTTCCTGTGGCGTTGGCAACGGTCGTCTTCTCACTCGGGCTCACGGGGCCGAGTCTAGGCTGAGGGTCCGACACTCTTACGTGTCGCATAGGAACAGGAGCTTTGCGTGACGGACAGTGCCGCCCCCATCGACGTGGAGCGGCTGTCGGGCATCGACCCGGCGGCGGCGGACCAGCAGCTGAACGACAAGGTCGGCATGAAGCTGCTGGAAGCGACGGCCGAACGCGTGGTCGGCACGATCCCGGTCGAGGGGAACCTCCAGCCGTACGGCCTGCTGCACGGCGGCGCGAACGCCGTGCTCGCCGAGGCGCTGGGCTCGACGGTCGCCGCGCTCAACGCAGGCCCGGGCCGCGCGGCGATGGGGCTGGAGCTGTCCTGCACCCACCACCGGGCCGTCCGCGTGGGCACGGTCACCGGCGTCGCGACGCCGCTGCACGTCGGGCGCGGCACCATCACCACCGAGATCGTGCTGACCGACGACGAGGGCCGCCGCACCTGCACCGCCCGGCTCACCTGCGTCGTCCGGGACGCACCCCCGGGCGCCTGAGCCGGTGGACCTCGACCTCGCCCAGGTGCGGGCGTTCGTCGTCACCGCGGAACAGCGCCACTTCGGGCGGGCCGCCCAGGCGTTGTTCCTGACGCAGCAGGCGCTGTCGAAGCGGATCCGGAAGCTCGAGGACACCCTCTCGACGCCGCTGTTCCTGCGCACCAACCGCTCGGTCGAGCTCACCGCCGACGGCGACCGCTTCCTCCCGCACGCGCGCGAGCTGATCCGGGTCGCCGACGCGGCGGTGGCCGCGATGGGCGCCGACGACCGGCCCCTGCGCCTCGACGTCGTCGACTACCGGCTCTCCCCGATCTTCCTGCTCCGCCGGCTCGCCGAGCGCGAGCCGGCGCTGCGGATCGACCGGGTCGCCGGCGGCGGCTTCGCGAACGCCGTCGACCCGCTGCTGTCGGGCGAGCTCGACCTGGCCATCGGGCGGGTCAGCGGCATCGGCCGGCCGCTGCCCGACGAGCTGGAGCACCGGGTCGTCCGGCTCGAACCGCTGGTCGCGCTGCTCGCCCCGGAGCACCCCCTGGCGCAGCAGGACGTGCTGCGGCTCGACGAGCTGCGCGCCGAGGGCATCTGGCTGCCCGGCCTGCGCGGGCCCGCGGAATGGCTGTCTTATCTGCGGGAGCTCTGCGACGGATTCGGCGTGCCCATCGACGACTCCGGCGTCAGCTACGACCTGCGGCACACCCTGGAGCAGACGCGCTACGGCAAGCGGCGCGTCACCCTGGCCGGCGCCGACATGGAGCTCGCGCCCGACCTCAACCTGAAGGTGCTGCCGTTCGAGCCGTCCCCGCTGTTCCCGTGGTCGCTGGTCTGGCGGCGCGGGAAGGCCCACCCGGCGCTGCGGCGGCTGCTGGCCCTGGCCGGGCGCACCAGCCGCGAAGAAGACTGGTGCGCCTACGACCCGGACCACGCCTGGCTGCCTGCCGACGACGTCAGCTTCGCAGCCGCCGCGCGAACCACTCGGTGAACGCGGCGTCGACCTGCTTCGCCGCCGCCGAACCCGGCGCGAACTCGTGCGCCATTCCCTCGACCGTCACCAGCTCGGCGCCCAGCGCGTCGCGCAGGGCGGCCGCCGGCTCACGCACGGCGACGTCGTCGTCCGCCCCGGTGACCAGCAGCAGCGGCGTGGTCAGCTCCCCGGCCCGGCGCACGAAGTCGTAGTGGCCGGCGACTTCCCGGGACTCGGGGGTCCACGGGTAAGTGATGTCGAAGAGCCGCTCGTTGCGGCCGATCACCGGCGCGAGCTGCGCGACCGGGCTGACCACCGCGGCGGCCTCGACGGCGACGTCGCCGCGCGTGAGCACCTCCAGCGCCACGAGCGAACCCGCCGAGCCGCCGAAGACGCCGAGCGGGCCGGTCGCACCCGGGAGCCGGTCCCGCAGCTCGGCCAGCGCCGCCGGGAACTCCGCCGCCGCCTGCGCGGTGACCGGCCCGAAGACGTTGAGCACCGCGTCCTCGCTCGCCAGCCGGAACAGCTCCGCCGGACCACCCGCCGGCAGCCTGCTCCCGGTCAGCGGCAACCCGAAGTAGACCCGCCAGGCCGGCAGCCCGCTCATCGGCGCCGCTTCGGCGAAGGCCTGCTCGCTCGAGGGCACCTCCATCAGGTGCCAGCCCACCACCAGCGCCGCCGGCGCGTCCCCGCCGGCCGGCGGCAACGCCACGAACGGCACCCCGGCCGCCACCCCTTCGACAGCTTCCTGCTCCGCGATCCGCATCCCGCTCTCCTTGTCCCTTGGTTGCCTCCAGCCAACCGCCCGAGCCGGGCTCGGGTCCAACAGCCGTTCCGGCGCCCACGACAACCGGTGGTTGTGACAACAGGTACGGACCGCCGGACTTTCGGGCACACCTGATCCGGGACTGGTCCGTTCGGCCGCCCGAACCGGACGTAAGGTGCATCCCTACGGCGGTGCCCGGCCCGCATCGCCCCCGCCAGGGTGAACAGCGGATCGGCGGGAAACCGGCCACGCACCGCCCGCCGGAATGGACGATGACATACCGTGGAAACACGGCCGTCACCCATTCGCAGAATCGGCCCGGATACTTAGCATCGCTGCGTGACCAGCGGCAAGCTGTAACACCACAACCTTGGGCTTTTCGTGCAATTCGTGTCGGTTGCGATCGTCACGATGTGGACACAGAGTAGTGAGGCCGCCTGTGCACAAGACGGGCGAGAGGGATATCTTCCTGCCCTAACCTAGCCCCTGTGTCGGGGGCAACGCCTACCGGCGGCTGGTTGGTCATGGGAGGTAGTCGGTGTCAGGAGTGCGTTTTGGACGGGTTCTCGCCCTCGCAGCGGCGACGTCGCTCGCGCTGGCGGGCTGCGCCGGTGGCGGCTCGTCGAGCAGCAGTGGTGACGGCAGCACGCTGAAGATCGGGTTCATGGGCGACCTGACCGGGGAGAACTCCGGAATCGTGATCCCGCCCGACAACGGCGCCAAGCTCGCGATCGACGAGTACAACGCCACGAACCCCAAGGTGAAGCTCGAGCTGAAGAACTACGACAGCCAGGGCAAGCCGGAGCAGGCCACCTCGCTGGTGCAGACCGCGATCGGGACGGACAAGATCACGGCCCTGATCGGCCCGGCGTTCTCGGGTGAGTCGAAGGCCGTCGGCGGCGTCCTCGAGCAAGGCAAGATCCCGAGCGTGTCGCCGTCGGCGACCAACCCGGGGCTGGCCGCGAACGGCTGGAAGTACTGGCACCGAGTCGTCGCGAACGACAACGACCAGGGCCCCGCGATCGCGAACTTCCTCATCACGGCGAAGTCGCCGAAGAACGCGTACGTCCTCTCGGACGACCAGGAGTACAGCGTCGGCCTCGCGGACGCGTTCGAGAAGACCTTCAAGGACAAGGGCATCACGACCGAGCGCGACAAGTTCGCCAAGGACGCGTCGGACTACTCGTCGACGGTGCAGAAGGTCAAGGCCGCCAACCCGGACGTCATCACCTTCGGTGGCTACTACGCCCAGGGCGGTCGTCTTCTCAAGCAGCTCCGCGACGGCGGCGTGAAGGCCATCTTCGCCACCGGTGACGGCTCGCTCGACCCGCAGCTGGTCTCGGGCGCGGGTGCCGCGGCCGCCGACGGCGCGGTCATCGGCTGCCCGTGCAACATCCCGGACGCCGGCGCCACCAACGAGTTCGCCACCAAGTACAAGGCCAAGTTCAACGTCGACCCGGCGATCTACGCGACCGAGGGCTACGACGCGGCGACCGCGATCATCAACGCGGTCAAGGCGGGCAACACCACCGGCGAGAAGATCAACGAGTTCCTGAAGACCGCGGACTTCAAGGGCGCGTCGAAGCAGATCAAGTTCAAGGAGAACGGCGAGCCGCAGACGAACGCGATCTACGTGTACCAGGTCGTCGGCGGGGTCATCAAGAACCTCGGCGCCTCGACCGAAGCCAAGATCAACGGCTGACGGAGCTAGACACACCTAACGGGAGCGGGGGCGCTGTGCTCGGCACAGCACCCCCGCTCCCCGCCAATGTGGCGACCATCCTCGCCCCGTCAGGTAAGGCAACTACGTCATGTTCCAAGATCTGCAGAGCCAGTTTCTGGGCAGCACCATCGGCGGCCTGGTAGCCGGCTCCATCTACGCCCTCATCGCCCTCGGCTACACGATGGTCTACGGCGTGCTGAGGCTCATCAACTTCGCGCACTCCGAAATCTTCATGATCGGGACGATGACGTCCCTGTTCATCCTCATCGCGATCGCCGGCGGCACCGCCCCGATCACCGTGGGCGTGTTCGGGATGATCGGCATCCTCCTGCTCATCGCGGTCGCGTCGGCGCTCACGTCCGGCGGCTCGGCCATCGTGCTGGAGCAGCTGGCCTACCGGCCGCTGCGCAAGAAGGGCGCGACCCGGCTCGCCGCGCTGATCTCCGCGATCGGCGCCTCCCTGTTCCTGCAGGAGCTGTTCGGTCTCGCGATCATCCCGGCGCTGTCGGACAAGGCAGGCAAGGTCCAGCAGAACGCCCCGCGGTTCGTACCGCACGAGGAGCTGTTCCGGATCGGCAACGGCGTCGTGCGCACCGACCACGTCTTCGTCGTCATCGCCGCCGTCGTCGTGATGGTCGTGCTCGACCAGCTGGTCAGCCGCACCCGCATCGGCCGCGGCATCCGGGCGACCGCCCAGGACCCCGAAGCCGCCGTCCTCATGGGCGTCAGCATCGACCGCATCGTCCGGATCACGTTCCTGCTCGGCGGGGCGATGGCCGGCGTCGCCGCGGCGCTGTACGTCATGGAGTACGAGAACACCGACTACCGGGTCGGCTTCCTGCTCGGCATCAAGGCGTTCACCGCCGCCGTGCTCGGCGGGATCGGCAACCTGCGCGGCGCGCTGCTGGGCGGGATCGTGCTGGGCCTGGTCGAGAACTGGAGCTCCATCTTCCTCGGTTCCGAGTGGAAGGACGTCACCGCCTTCGTCGTCCTGGTCCTCGTGCTGATGCTCCGGCCCACCGGCATCCTCGGCGAATCCCTGCAACGGGCACGCGCATGAAAGGCGACGGAGTGGCTGACAACAACGAAACCCCGGCGCGCCGGGGTTTCCACCCCATCGACGGGATGCGCGACTGGTGGGCCGACGCGCCGCACTGGCAGCGTTACGGCGTCTACATCGCCCTGATCGTCCTGGTTCTGATCCTGCCCGCGCCGTGGATCGGCGCGTTCATGTCGCCGTACTCGGACTGGACGACCGTCCTGATCTTCCCGGTCGGCACCTACATCCTGCTCGCCGTCGGCCTCAACATCGTGGTCGGCCACGCGGGCATGCTCGACCTCGGGTACGTGGCGTTCTTCGCGATCGGCGCGTACACGTGGGCGTCGATCGGCACTTCGTACGGCTGGTCGTTCTGGCCGACGGTGGTGCTGGGCATCTTCCTGGCCTCGGTGTCGGGCGTCATCCTCGGCGCGCCGACGCTACGGCTACGCGGTGACTACCTGGCCATCGTGACGCTGGGCTTCGGTGAGATCGTCCGGATCACGGCGAACAACACCGACGGCATCGGCGGCGCGCGCGGCATCACGAACGTCCCGCACCCCGAGCCGCTGTTCGGCATGGAGTTCTTCCTCGACCCGGCGCCGTACTACTACCTGATGGTGTTCGCGATCGTGCTCGTCATCGTCTTCTCGGTGCGGCTCACCAAGAGCCGGGTCGGGCGGGCGTGGGCGGCGATCCGCGAGGACGAGGACGCGGCCGAGCTGATGGGCGTGCCGACGTTCAAGTTCAAGCTGCTGGCGTTCGCGATCGGCGCCATGATCGGCGGTTTCGCCGGCACGATCTACGCCAGCAAGGCCGTGTTCATCGAGCCGAACAACTTCCCGTTCATCCTGTCCGCGACCATCCTGGCCGCGGTCGTGCTGGGCGGGTCCGGCAACCTGCCGGGCGTCATCATCGGGGCGTTCGTGATCGCGTGGCTGCCGGAGCGGTTCCGGCAGTTCAACGACTACCGCGTCCTGGTCTTCGGCGCCGTCCTGGTGCTGATGATGGCGCTGCGGCCGGAGGGCCTCCTGCCGTCGCGGCAGCGCAAGGCCGAACTACGGGAAGGCACGGGCGGCATGGGCGCGCTGGGCGCGGAAGTGGCCGGCCCCGACTCCGAGGCTTCGGCGGAGGTGACCAAGTGAGCTTGCTCGAATTCGACAACGTGACCATGCGCTTCGGCGGTGTCACGGCGTTGCGCGAGGTCAACCTCAGCATCAACGAGGGCGAGATCTTCGCCCTGATCGGGCCGAACGGCGCGGGCAAGACCACGGTGTTCAACGTGATCACCGGCGTCTACCACCCGACCGAGGGCCAGGTCCGCTTCGACGGCGACCGCATCGACGGCATGAAGCGGTTCAAGGTCACCAAGCGCGGCATCGCCCGGACGTTCCAGAACATCCGGCTGTTCCACAACATGACGGCGCTGGAGAACGTCATGGTGGGCGTCGACGCGCACCACAAGACGGGCGCGATCGGCGCGACGCTCGGGCTGCCGTGGCACCGCAAGGAAGAGAAGCAGGGCCGCGAGCGGGCCCGGGAGCTGCTCGACTTCGTCGGCATCGGCCGGGTGGAGCACAACGTCGCGAAGAACCTCTCCTACGGCGACCAGCGCCGGCTGGAGATCGCGCGGGCGCTGGCCACGGACCCGAAGCTGCTGCTGCTGGACGAGCCGGCCGCGGGCATGAACCCGGCGGAGAAGAACGCCTTGCAGGCGCTGATCCGCAAGATCCGGGACGACGGCCGCACGGTGCTGCTCATCGAGCACGACATGGGCCTGGTCATGCACATCAGCGACCGGCTCGCGGTGCTCGACTTCGGGCAGAAGATCGCAGAAGGGCTGCCGCACGAGGTGCAGAACAACCAGAAGGTGATCGAGGCGTACCTGGGGGTGTCCGAAGATGCTTCTTGAGGTCGAGGACATCAACGTCCACTACGGCAAGATCGCGGCCCTGAAGGGCATGAGCATCCAGGTCGACGAGGGTGAGATCGTCTCCCTCATCGGCGCCAACGGCGCCGGCAAGACCACGACGCTCAAGACGATCTCCGGCCTGCGGCCGCTCACGAGCGGGCGAATCACGTTCAACGGCCAGGACATCTCGAAGACCCCGGGCCACAAGCGCGTGCTGCTCGGGATCGGCCAGTCACCGGAAGGCCGGGGCGTGTTCCCCGGCATGACGGTGCAGGAGAACCTCCTGATGGGTGCCTACACCCGCAAGGACAACCTGCAGGCCGACCTCGACGAGGTCTTCGAGCTGTTCCCCCGGCTCGCGGAGCGGAAGACCCAGTTCGGCGGCACGATGTCGGGCGGCGAGCAGCAGATGATCGCCATCGGCCGAGCGCTGATGACGAAGCCGAAGGTCCTGCTGCTCGACGAGCCGTCGATGGGCCTGGCGCCGATGCTGATCGCGCAGATCTTCGACATCATCCGCGAGATCAACAAGCGCGGCACGACGGTGCTGCTGGTGGAGCAGAACGCCCAGCAGGCGCTGAAGCTGTCGGATCGGGCGTATGTGCTCGAGACCGGGCGGGTGGTGCAGAGTGCGCGCGGTGCCGATCTGTTGAACGACCCGAAGGTTCGGGCCGCTTATCTCGGTGGCGACCTCGGGGTCTGAGATTGCTTTTGGAAAAGGGCCCGGCTTCGGCCGGGCCCTTTCTCATGCGGGCCGCATGCCGTGCGCGGAGAGTGTGCCCCCGGTGAGATTCGAACTCACACTGGACGGGTTTTGAATCCGTTGCCTCTGCCAGTTGGGCTACGGGGGCGTGGCTAGGCAACCCTACGGGATCACCCGCCCCCCGCGACGACCGGGGCCGGGGTGTCGTGAGGGCCACTACGTGGTGAACGCCATCTCGTCAACTGGATCGTTCCCGGTAGGCTTCAGGTTCGCGGGAAGCCGCGAGACCGAACGTCCCGCCGAGTCTTCAGGAGGACCCCGGTGACCGATCAGGCTACCGAGGCCAACGTGCCGCAGCGTCGGGTGCTCGTCGCCGAGGACGAGGCGCTCATCCGGCTGGACCTCGTCGAAATGCTGCGCGAAGAGGGCTATGAGGTGGTCGGTGAGGCCGGGGATGGCGAGCAGGCCATCGCGCTCGCCACCGATCTCAAGCCCGACCTCGTGATCCTCGACGTCAAGATGCCCAAGCTCGACGGCATCGAGGCCGCGGCCAGGATCACCAGCGACCGGATCGCGCCCGTTGTCATCCTCACCGCCTTCAGCCAGCGTGACCTCGTCGAACGGGCGCGGGACGCCGGCACCATGGCCTACCTCGTCAAGCCCTTCGCCAAACGGGACCTCGTGCCCGCCATCGAGCTCGCCGTCAGCCGGTTCGCCGAGCTGCAGGCCCTCGAGGCCGAGGTCGCCGGGCTCACCGACCGGCTCGAGACGCGCAAGGTCATCGACCGCGCCAAGGGGCTGCTCATGAGCCGCCAGGGGCTCACCGAGCCCGACGCCTTCCGCTGGATCCAGCGCACCGCCATGGACCGGCGAACCACGATGAAGGCCGTCGCCGAGGCGGTCGTCGAGAGCATCGGAAGCTAGCCGAAACAGACGGCCGGCGGGCAGAATCACCCTGGTGAGACTCCTGCCGGTCGTTCTCGTTCTGGTGCTCGTCAGCGGGTGCGAAGCCGCGCAACCGAGCCCGCCTGCCCCGACGACCTACGAGCTGCCGCCGCGGCAGGTGCGGCCCGACGAGACCGCCCTCAAGATCCCGCCCGCGAAGAACGGCGACACCGAGTTCACCTTGATCGGCCTCGCCGCCGGGCTGCCCAGCATCACCGGAAGCCACGCCGAGATGCTCCCCAAGGGCCAGTACGTGCGCCTGCGCCTGGTGGTCACCAACACCGGCACGTCCAGCGTCCTGTTCGACCCGAAGCGGCAGCTGCTGGTCGACGACCAGGGCGCCACCCACCCGCCGGACGAGCAGGCCATGCTGATCAAGCGCCAGCCCGCCCAGTTCGACCTCGGACACAGCGTCCGCGTCGAGTTCGACCTCTACTGGGACATCCCGAAGGACCGGAAACCGGTCGCGGTCAGGGCCTTCGGCGGGCCGACCATCACCGACATGAAGAACGTCAACGGCACCGACATCAAGCTATGAGCGAATGCCGCTGTTTCTGCGCGGGGATTTGTGCCGCGCCACGAGCCAAAGGCCCTACACCGCCGGCCGAATAGCATAGACGCGCCGGTGGCCGTGAGGATGTTTTGCTACCTGCGAGGCGTACTCTCTTGCCGGAAGGAGGCATTTCGTGCCTTGCTCGACGTCTGGTCGAACGAGAACTCAGCGAGGTCCCGCCAACCAGCTCAGCATCTCCCCCGCGCGCCTCTGGCTGTCCAAGGAGCTGCTTCAGCCCGTCGATCCCCCATCGACGTCCGCGCTGGTCAACGAGGTCGACCCGGTCGCGGTGAGCCAAGAGGAGTGGCGTCGGATGCGGCGCGAGCTCAACGGCCAGCGGCGCGAGCTCGCCGAGGCGGTCGCGTCGCTCTACCGGCCGAAAGCGCGCATCGGCAAGGCCCCGCTGATCGCCCAGCTTGAGTGGATGCTGCCGGCACCGATACGCCTGGAGGACATCAAGCTTGAGTGGTCGGACCACCGGGTCCCGATCACGGTCACCGGCACCGAACCCGAGGCGGACAAGGCGTTGCCGCTGCGCGCGCCTGGCCGCCGTTTCGATCGGTACACGTCGGCGATCAAGTACCTGGACCCGCCGTCGCTGTTCGAGAACCGTACGAGCTACCGACTGTTGGACGTCGACCTGACGCCGTCGAACGAGCGGATGACGCTCGGCCTGGCGACGTACTTCGACAAGCTCGACCTGTCCGAGGCCATCGCGCACGAGCTGGCCGCCGCACAGGCACCCAACCGGAAAATGCCACGCGCGGACTGGTCGGAACTGCCACTACGCGGCCTGATCGGCGACCCGTTCGACCTGGAGCGGCGGCCGGTCATGCCCGCGATCGAGACGCTGACGCTCCGCCGGCAGCGCGACACCGGCAAGGCGACGTTCCTCCTGCACTGGCGCGACCCGGCGAAGGTCGCGACGGCCGCCGGTATCTACGGCCTCATCCCGGCCGGCGAGTTCCAGCCGTCTTCGGTGGCAGCCTGGGACAAGGAGAACGACTTCGACCTGTGGCGCAGCATGGTCCGGGAGTACTCCGAGGAGGTTCTCGGCGAGCCAGAACGCGACGGCAGCCAGGGTGAGCCACTCGACTACGAGAACTGGTCGCTATACCGCAATCTCCAGGCCGCCCGCGAAACGGATCGCGTCACAGCGTACTGCTTCGGCGTGGGGCTGGACACACTCACCCTAACTGCCACCGTTTTAACGGTGGTTGTGATGGACGATGACGTCTTCGACAGTCTTTTCGGCGACGCCGTCGACGTAAACGCCGAGGGTGCCCTAGTCACCGCCTCAGAGTCGTCATCAGTATCCGAAGGCGTACCTTTCACAGAGGAGAGCGTGATTCGACTCCTAACCAAAGAGCCGATGGCCTCACCCGGCGCTTGCATACTTGATCGCGCATGGCGATTCCGCAATCATATCCTGAATTTTGAACAATGACTACGCGGCGGTTTTAAGGTGGAAGAAAAATGTCGTTCGATCGACTAGTTGGAATAATTGGCACAGCTCTGGGCGTTGTCAGCCTAGTAGTATCTTTTTTCCTTTCCCGCCGAGGCCGAGAAAGACCTGAAATTCGACACGCGCAAGACTTCGATGTGGTAATCAGTCCAGAAGATGCGCTGCTTAACCGCGGACTCGAAATGAAATTCAATGGCCGCCAGATAAGTACTGTTAGTCGCACGATATTTGCAATTTGGAATCATCGCGGCAGCACCCTCCTAGAAACCGATGTCGTTCCCGACGACAGGCTGCGCCTACAACTGGAAGATAGCGACATTGTCCTACGGGCCCGCCTAGTCGCATACAGTCGCCCCCAGATTAAAGCGGTTCTAACCACAGAGGCTCAACACAAGAACAATCAAGTAATCCTCGAATTTGATTTTCTCGACCCTGGCGACGGCTTCATAATTGAAGTGATCCACCCAGGCTCCAGCAAGCCCACCATAAAAGGAACAATGCGAGGGGCTCGCCTCGCATCAACCGGAGGGAACGTTGACCTAACGGCACGAAGCTTAGACTACATCGCCGAGAAGTCTCGGACCGCCCGACTAAAAAAATTGGATTTCCCGACAGGGAATTTCTTTTCTCGCCATAGGTGCAGCGCAGCTCACCTTCGTTCTAGGTGTAACCATTTACTATCTCATTGAGTATTTTAATTCGCCTAAGCGAGAACCGATAGCACCCGAAAACTACAACCTGAAGACCTTAGGCGGCCAGCTAGAGTTTGCAGCCGCCGTAAATAAGGTAAATAACTACATCGGACCCATACCAATTGCTTACGTCTTTTTGAGCGCGGGAATTCTCGTCGTCTCCGCCTTTACCTTTCGCCTACGCAGGAGATCTATTCGCATAATCCCAAAATCTATCGTGAAACATCGCCTCACCGACGCCTTGCCTCGCGAGAAAATCGCGCCCATATCAGACAAGGACGGTGACCAACAAGGACATGCGATGCCAAAAAAGAGCGCAGATTCACGTCAGCCCGAAAAGACGACTCCCCCAAAGCTGCAACCTTGGCAAGTCAATCCCAACCTCAAATTGAGTGTGGGCGACAGGGTCAAGCATGACAAGTATGGGTTCGGAACAGTTCGCAGTCTCGACGGCACGGGTCCACGACCAACGGCCACCATCGACTTCGGCGAAAAGGGGAAAGTCAGACTGATGTTGATTGGCAGCGTTCCGATGCGAAAAGTGGAGGAGACACCCCCCGCCGACCCCCCACTACAGAAATGACAGCCTATCACCCCAGGCCAATGACATTTTCTTGCATCCGTTCAAACCCGTCCAGTGTGAGTTCGAATCTCACCGGGGGCACAGGAAACTTCCAGGTCAGCGCCGCTCGACCGAATTCTCACCGGCTCCGCCGTCCAAGTCGGCCAGTTCCCAAGCCCGCTCCCGCGTTTCATCATTCATCGGGAAGAAGCACTCGATGCGCAACTCCTGCAGCGTGACGTCCTGTGGTGTGCCCAGCGTCGTCACCGTGGAAAAGTAGTCGAACCGGCGGCCCGACCGCTCGTACCGGATCGGCACGATCGGGAGGACCGGGGCCGCCGTGTTCAGCTCGCGTAGGTGTGGCGGCACGCCCGGGTAGTCCAGCACTTCGTCGAGGATCCGCTGGGCTCGCTCGTCGAGGACGCCGCCGATTGCCTCTCGTCGGACGCGGCGTACCAAAGCCTCCGCTACCTCCGGCCAGTTCGTCACGTGTGGCCGTGCGCCGTCCGGGTGGAACATGCGGCGAAGGACGTTCGCCGGTCCCGGGAGGTTCGCGCGCCCGGAACCGAGGAAAGCGAAGAACCTGCGGGCGGCGGTGTTCGTGTGTCGGATGTCCCAGCCGCGGTCCATCACCAGCGCCGGGAACGGTTCCTGCTGGGCCAGCATCGTCTCCAGGGCCTCCCGCACCGCGGCCAGGGCCGGTGCGTCCAATGCGGACTCCGGGTACTCCGGTGCGAAGCCGGCGCTGAGCAGCAACGTGTTGCGCTCGCGCAGGGGGACGTCCAGCACTTCCGCGAGCTTCAGGACCATGGCGCGGCTCGGGTTCGCCCGTCCCGTTTCGACGAAGCTCAGGTGGCGGACCGACACGGCGGCCTCGGTGGCCAGCGCCAGCTGGCTCAGCCTCCGGCTGCCGCGCCAGTGTTTCAGCAGGGGACCCACCTCAGGCACCCGTCGAGTATCCCGTCTTCCACTCGTGCGGTGCCACCAAGTCCTCCAGCGGCGGCCGGGCGAGGTTGGCCGTGTGGTTCGTCATCGCCGAGATCGCCACTCCGGTGATCACTTCGAAGACCTGCGCTTCGGTGAAGCCCGCCGCCTTGAACGCCGCCACCTCCCGGGCCTCGACGTGACCCCGCTTCTCGATCAACGACCGGGTGAACGTCGACAGCGCCGCCATCCGCCGGTTCGCGGGGACCTCACCCCGGCGGATCGCCTCGACCACCGCCGGCTCGACGCCGTCCTGCAGCGCTTCCAGCGTGTGGAACGCCACCGCCCACTCACTGCGGTTGGCGACGGCGTTGGACAGCAGCAGGACCTGCCGCTCGTCCGGGCCGAACGTGCCCCCGCCCCGGAAGTGGCCGAAGGCGGCGAAGAAGGTGTTGAGCAAGGCCGGCGAGTTGGCCATGAGGCCGGCCGCCGCGGGCACGAACCCGAAAGCGCTTTCGAGCGCCTCGAGCGGGCCCTTCGCGGCTTCGTCGGCGGTCTCCGCGGTGTGAAGCTGGTAAGTGGTCATGGTCGACGAGTTTGGCCGACCGGGTGCGGCGAACCAATTCCCTCGGAGGTAAACCTCGCCGTGACCAGGCCACCCAGCACGGCCAGGAGGGTCATGCGATCCGCTCGAGCCGGTGGCCCATGCGGTGCCGTTTCGCGGTGAGGTACGACCGGTTGTGCTCGTTGGGCTCGGTCTCCAGAGCCAGGCGTTCGGTGACGGGCACGCCGTTCTCGGTGAGCGCGCGGCACTTGTCGGGGTTGTTGGTCAGCAGCCGGACCGAGCCGATGCCGAGGTCGGCCAGGATGCGGGCGGCCGCGGTGTAGTCGCGGTCGTCGACCGGCAGGCCGAGCGCCAGGTTGGCTTCGAGCGTGTCCAGTCCTTCGCGCTGCTGGAGCTCGTAGGCCCGCAGCTTCGGCCCCAGCCCGATCCCCCGGCCTTCGTGGCCGCGCAGGTAGACGACGACCCCGCGCCCCTCGGCGGCGATCGCCTCCATCGCCGCGCGCAGCTGGCCGCCGCAGTCGCAGCGCAGCGAGCCGAGCAGGTCGCCGGTGAGGCACTCGCTGTGCACGCGGACCAGGACGTCGGTGGCGCCGGCGGGCGCGCCCATCGTCAGCGCCACGTGCTCGACGTCGCCGGTGCGGTAGGTGAGCGCCCGAAACGTGCCGAGGTCGGTCGGGATCGAGGCCTCGCCGGTCTTCTCCACCCCGGCGTCCAGCCACGCGACGAGCTCGGCGATGGAGATCATCGGGATGCCGTGGCGCGCGGCGAACCGCCGCAGCTCCGGGCCGCGCATCATCTGCCGCCGGTCGGGCGTCACGATCTCGCAGAGCAGCGCGGCTCCGCTCAGCCCGGCCAGGCGGCACAGCTCGACGCCGGCCTCGGTGTGCCCCGGCCGCTCCCGCACGCCGCCGGGCTTGGCCAGCAACGGCAGCACGTGCCCGGGACGCGCCAGGTCGGCCGGGTCGAGGTGCGGGTCGGCCAGGGCGCGGGCGGTCCGCGCGCGGTCCTGCGCGCTGATCCCGGTGGTCGTCCCGTGCCGGTAGTCGACGCTGACCAGGAACGCCGTGCGGTGGCTCTCGGTGTTGTCCGTGACCATCAGGTCGAGCCCCAGCGCGCCGGCGCGCTGCTCGTCGATGGACACGCACAGGAAGCCGGACGTGTGCTCGAGGAAGAACGCGACGTCGTCGGTGGTCGCGTGCTCCGCGGCCATGATCAGGTCGCCCTCGTTCTCCCGGTCCTCGTCGTCGACGACGAGGACCTTCCCGCCCGCGGCGAGGGTGGCGACGGCTTCGGCAATCTTCGGCGAAGGCATGGGCTGCTCCTGCGACGTTCTCGCGTTCACCTGATGAACGAATTGACCATTAAATGGTGCCAGGCGACCACGGGTGCGTCAAGGACCCAACTCGCGCCCCAGCAACGGTATTGATCAACAAAACCCGTCGAGACGGACCTGTTGACGTGACGGCGACCTCAGTCTTACAGTCCCAAACATCCACCAAGTGGTCACTGTGATCACTAGATGAACGCGAGGGGATGGGGCATGACGACGCAGATGAAGGTGTTCGCGTTCGACTTCACCGGTCCGGCCCACCTGTCCGCCGGGCTGTGGCGCCACCGGCGGGACCGCAGCGAGCAGTACACGAACCTCCGCGCCTGGGTGGAGTACGCCAAGATGCTCGAGGACGCCTGCTTCGACGGGATGTTCTTCGCCGACAACGACGGCTACCACGAGAAGTACCGCGGCAGCGTCGAAGGCGCGCTGCGGGACGCCGCCCAGCTCCCGGCCAACGACCCGGCCTACCTGGTTCCCGCGCTGGCCGCCGCGACCAAGCACCTCGGCTTCGGCATCACGACGTCGACCGCCTACACCCCGCCCTACGCCGTGGCCCGGAAGTTCGCCACGCTCGACCACCTCACCGACGGCCGCATCGGCTGGAACGTCGTGACGTCCTATTCGGACTCCGCCGCCCGCAACCTCGGCAACGGCACGCAGCTGGCGCACGACGCGCGGTACGAGCGGGCCGAGGAGTTCATCGACGTCACGCTGAAGCTCTGGGAAGGGTCGTGGGACGACGACGCGGTCGTCCGGGACACCGAAACGGGCACCTACGCCGACCCGGCGCGGGTCCACGAGGTCCAGCACCGGGGCGAGCACTTCACCGTCGACGGCATCTTCGTCTGCGAGCCCTCGACGCAGCGCACCCCGGTCATCTTCCAGGCCGGCGGCTCCCCCAAGGGCGTGGCCCTGGCCGCCAAGACCGCCGAAGCGGTCTTCATGAACTCGATGTCGAAGCCCGGCCTGAAGAAGCAGGTCGACACCCTGCGCGCGAAGGCCGCCGAGCTCGGCCGGGACCCGCACCACATCGCCGTGCTGCAGATGGTCACCGTCATCTCGGCCCCGACCGACGAGGAGGCCTGGCGCAAGTACCAGGAGTACGTCGGCCTGGTCTCCTACGACGGCGCGATGGCCCGTTACAGCGGCTGGACCGGGCTCGACATGGCGCAGTTCGACCCGGACCGTCCGCTGGAGGACGTCAAGACCAACGCCGGCCAGACCATGGTGGACGTCTTCACGAAGCTGGACCCCGGCAAGAAGTGGACGCCGCGGGACATCGCCCGCGAAATCGGGATCGGCGGTACCTCCCCGGTCATCGTCGGCAGCCCGAAGACCGTCGCCGACGAGCTCGTGTCCTGGATGGACGAAACCGGCATCGACGGCTTCAACATCGCGCACGCCGCCAAGTTCGCCGACCTCGAGGACTTCGCGCAGTACGTCGTCCCCGAACTGCAGGCCCGCGGTGTGATGCGGACTTCCTACGAAGGCACCACGTTGCGCGAGAACCTCTTCGGCGCCGGGCAGCAGCGCCTGGCCGCCGACCACCCGGGCACGGCGCACCGCCGCTCGCTCGTTTCCCAGGCCCAGTAGGGAGGACGCGCCGATGTCCGTCGTCGTCACCGCACCGAACCCGGTCATCCACCCGGTGGCCCAGCGCGAGATCTTCGGCGCGCTCCCCACCGGCGTCACGGCCATCACCGGCCGCACCTCCGGCGGCTCGCCGCGCGGGTTCGTGGTGGGCACGTTCCAGTCCCTGTCGCTGGACCCGCCGCTGGTCACCTTCTGCGTCGACAAGAGTTCCAGCACGTGGCCGACGCTGCGCTCGCTCGGCCGGTTCACCGCGAACATCCTGTCCACCGAACAGCTGCACGTCTGCCGCGCGCTGTCGCGCAAGGGCGACGAGAAGTTCCGGGGCATCGGCTACGAAGAAAGCCCGCTGGGCACCCCGCGCATTTCCGGGGCCACGGCGTGGATCGACTGCGAAGTCATCTCGGAAGTCGTGGCGGGCGACCACTTCGTCATCATCGGCTCGATCAAGGCGATCACCCCCGGCACCGGGGAAGCCCTCCTGTTCCGCGGCGGCCAGTTCGGTGAGTTCACCCCGGAAGGACGGTCATGACGACGATGCTCGACCGCGTCACCGACGCGTGGACCAAAGCGTGGGGCGACGGCGACACCGCGTCCTTCGAAGCCCTGGCCGGCGACGGCTACGTACGCCACTCGAAGTCCGGTGAGGAACACCTGCCGGACGTCCTGCGCCACATCGAGCAGCAGCACGCCGCCTTCAGCGGCTTCGGCATCCGGATCCTGTCCGCCATCGAGGACGGCAACCTCGTCGCGATCCATTGGGAGAGCACGGGAACCCACACCGGGGAGTTCATGGGCGTGCCGCCGACCGGCCGCACGGTCACCGTCTCCGGCGCCTCGTTCGTCCGCTATCGCGACGGGAAGATCACCAGCGAGTCCGTCGTCTGGGACCCGCGGGAACTGCTGTCCGCGGTCGGGATCTGGCACCTCGGCCACCACCACGTCTGAAAGGAACATCGTGGCGATCGACATCGGCGAGACCGCGGAACGGCTCATCGCCGCCCAGGACGCCCGCTCCCCCATCGACCAACTGCTCGACGAAGCGGACCACCCCACGAAGGCCGACGCCTTCCGCGTCGCACAGGAAGTCGTGCGGCGGCGGGTCGCGGCCGGGGACGCCGTCGCCGGGTTCAAGCTGGGCAACATCGCGAAGGCGATGCAGACCAAGTTCGGCGTGGACGAACCCGACTACGGCTACCTGCTGGCGAGCCAGTTCCGCCCGGAGAACCTGACGATCGACGAGAAGGAGTTCATCGAGCCGTTCGTCGAGGTCGAACCGGCGTTCGTGCTCAAGAAGAACGTCGGCGGCGCGCACGTCACGGCCGTCGACATCATCGCGGCCACCGACTTCGTCGTGCCCGCCCTGGAAATCATCGACTCCCGCGTCCGCGACTGGAACATCAGCATCTACGACACGCTCGCCGACGGCGGTTCCTGCGGGGCCGTGGTCGTCGGCGGCAGCCCGCGCAAGCTGTCGGAGGTCGACCTCGCCGACACACCCGGGGAGGTCCGCTTCGACGACGTCGTGAAGGCCACCGGCAACACGAACGCCGCCTACGGCAACCCCATCGGCGCGCTCGCCTGGCTGTGCCGCCGCGTTTCCGAGTACGACGTCGGGCTCCAGGCCGATCAGCTCATCCTGCCGGGCAGCATCCTGGCCGCGGAAAAGCTGGTCCCGGGGCACCGGATCACCGGCAGCTTCGCGGGATGGGGGGAGGTGAGCTTCGACTACGGGTCCGTAAAGTAGCTCTCCGTGAGGGCAGGCCGAGCCTGCCCCGGGAAGGAGCTGCAGGTGCCCCCGAACGAACCGGAAAACACCAGTTCGGTGCCCTCGAACCGGTCGGTCGTCCGGGCCGTCCGGATCCTGCGGGCCCTGGGCTCCGGCCCGGCGGCGATGACCGTCACGGAGGTCGCCCAGAAGATCGGCCTCCCCCGCGCCACCACGTTCCGGCTCCTCCTCACCCTGGAGGACGAAGGGTTCGTGGACCGCCAGGACACGCTCTACTCCCTCGGCTGGGACCTCGCCCGGCTCGCCGGCGGGATCGACCCCGCAGCCGGGATGGTCCCGCGGGTCTCCGGAGTCATCGACGAACTCGCCGAGGAAATCGGGGAAACCGTCACCCTGTCCGTCCGGCGTGGACGCTACGACCTGGACCTCGTCGCCCAGGCCAACCCGCGCCGGGTGGGCATGGCGATGTCCGACATGCACGGCATGAAGTGGCCGCTGCACGCGTCGGCCACCGGGAAGCTCCTGCTCGCCGAACTGCCCGACGGCGAGGTCGAGGCCGCGACGAGCGGGGACCTCGACAAGCTGACCAAGCGCACCATCACCGGCTACCCCGAACTCAAAACCGACCTGGCCCGGACGAGAGAACGCGGGTGGTCCCTCACCGACGAGGAACTCGAGGACGGCATCGTCTCCGTCGCCGTCCCGATCCGGGACACCGCCGGCAGCCTGCTGGCCGCCCTCACGTTCGTGGGCCCGGTCTACCGCATCGACAACGACAAACGCGCCGAACTGACCCACCGCCTCCTCGCCGGGGCGAACCGGGTCCAGCAGCACCTGAACACCACGCCCGCCGACGACTGACGCGGGGCGTCCGTGGTGTCCGGGTGGACACCACGAAAGGACACCCCGCATGCCCGAGACCCCGCTCGCCGCCGTCGACCCGCTGCTGAGCCGGACGCACACGGCCCACCGCGGCTGGGCCCGCACGCCGGGCCGGGCCCGGGCCGATGTCCTCACCGCCGTCGCCGACGCCCTCGAAGCGGCCGCGCCCGACCTCGTCCCGTTGGCCCAGGCCGAGACGAACCTGCCCGAGGGCCGCCTGCGCGGCGAGCTGAAGCGCACCGCGTTCCAGCTGCGCCTCTTCGCCGACCTCATCCGCGACGGTGCCCACCTCGACGCCCGCGTCGACCACGCCGATCCGGACTGGCCGATGGGTGCCCCGCGGCCGGACCTGCGCCGCTCACGGCGTCCGATCGGGCCCGTGCTGGTCTACGCGGCCAGCAACTTCCCCTTCGCGTTCTCCGTCGCCGGTGGCGACACCGCCTCGGCGCTGGCCGCGGGCAACGCCGTCGTCGTCAAGGCGCACCCGGGGCACCCGGGCCTGTCGGACGCCACCGCCGCCGTCGTCCAGTCGGCGCTCGGTGACCCCGCTCTGCTACACGTGATCCACGGCCGTGAGCCGGGCATCGCGGCGCTGAAGGACCCGCGGATCAAGGCCGCCGGGTTCACCGGTTCCATCACCGGCGGCCGCGCGCTGCTGGACATCGCGACCTCGCGGCCCGACCCGATCCCGTTCTACGGCGAGCTGGGCAGCAACAACCCGGTGTTCGTCACGCGGGCCGCCGCCGAGACGCGCGCGGACGAGATCGCCGCCGGGTTCGTCGCCTCCTTCACCCAGAACGCCGGCCAGTTCTGCACCAAGCCCGGCACCCTGCTCGTCCCGGCCGGTTCCGGGCTGGCCCGGTCGCTGGAGACGGCCACGCTCCCGGCCGGCGAGCCGATGCTGAACGAGGCCATCGCATCGGCGTTCCGCAAGACCCTCGAGGAGCGTGAGAGCCACAGCGCCGTCGAGGTGCTGGCCCGCGGCTCCGGGTCTCCGGCGCCGACGCTGCTGCGGACCCACATCAAGCAGCTGCTGGCCGACCCGGCTCCGCTCGAAGAGGAGTGCTTCGGGCCGACCGCCCTGGTCGTCGAGTACGACGACGAAGCGCAGCTGGTCGAGGCGGCCCGCACCTTCGCGGGCCAGCTCACCGCCACCCTGCAGGCCGAAGAGTCCTGCGAGGTCGCTGAGCTGGCCGACGAACTCGCCGAGCGCGCCGGGCGCGTCCTGTTCAACCAGTGGCCCACCGGCGTCTCGGTCACCTACGCCCAGCAGCACGGCGGCCCGTACCCCGCCACGACGGCCCCGGGCAGCACCTCGGTCGGCACGGCCGCCATCGAGCGCTTCCTGCGTCCGGTCGCCTACCAGAACTTCCCGCGGCACCTCCTGCCGGCCGAGCTGCGGGACGAGACCCGGTGAGCGTCGTGATCGAGGGCGTCGTCGAGCACGGGGACGCGCGCGGGCGCCTGCTGGGCTTCCCGACCGCGAACCTGCGCCTGCCGGGCGGTCCCGAGCACGACGGGGTGTGGGCGGCGCGCGTGCTCGTGCCCGAACTGGGCACCTGGCCGGCGACGGTCTCCGTCGGCACCCGCCCCACGTACTACGCCGCCGACGCGGTCCGCCTCGCCGAAGCCCACCTGTTGGACTTCGACGGCGACCTCTACGAACGCACCATCCGGGTGGAGCTGCTCCACCTGCTCCGCGAACAGGTCGCCTGCGCAACGTCGGCCGAGCTCGTGGAGCTGATCCGTGACGACGTGACCCGCACGCGGGCCCAGCTGGCCCCCAACTAGAAGGACCAGACGATGTCCGAATCTCAACGACGAGAGCAACCGACCCGGCGGATCCGCGAGGAGGACTGCGTAGTCGTCGACAAGCCGGCGCTGCTGCGGGCCCAGCTCGGCGCCGGGGTCGGCAACTTCATCGAGTGGTACGACGTCGGCGTCTACGGCTACCTCGCGGTCACCCTCACGAAGGTGTTCACCGCCGGCATGGACGAGCGGCTCGGCCTGCTCGCGACGCTGTTCGGGTTCGCCGTGTCCTTCCTGGTCCGGCCGATCGGCGGGATGATCCTCGGCCCGCTGGGCGACAAGATCGGCCGGCGCAAGGTCATGCTCTTCACGATCGCGCTGATGGCGGTCGCCACCACGCTCATCGGCGTCCTGCCGAGCGCGGCCGCGATCGGGCCGTGGGCGCTGGTCCTGCTCTACCTGCTGCGCATGGCCCAGGGCTTCTCGACCGGCGGCGAGTACTCGGGCGCGTTGACCTACGTCGCCGAGTTCTCCCCGGACAAGAGCCGCGGGTTCCACACCTCGATCCTCAACAGCGGCTCGCAGCTCGGCTTCGCCGCGGGCGCCGGGGTCGTCGCGGCGACGTCGGCCATCGTCACCGGCATCGGCGGTCCGTCCGCGATGGTGAACGGCGGCTGGCGGATCCCGTTCCTGCTGGCGCTGGTCTTCGGCGCGATCGCGATGCTGCTGCGCAGCCGGATCGAAGAGTCGCCGAGCTTCGTGGCCACCCGGGCCAAGGTCGAGCACTCCCAGGTCAACCCGATCTTCGTGCGGCACAACCTGCCCGGCATCCTCAAGCTCTACTGGCCCCAGATCCTCATCGGGCTCGCGCTGATCGGCGCGGACGGCGCGTCTTCGTACACGCTCACCAGCTACATGCCGACGTACCTCGAAACGGAGATCGGCAGCACGACCGTCCACACCGCGATCGCGACCGTCGGCGTCCTGATCCTGCAGGCGATCCTGCTGCCGGTCTTCGGGCGGATGTCGGACAAGCTCGGGCGGAAACCGGTCTTCCTCATGGCGGCCATCGGCAACCTGATCCTGCTGGTCCCCGCGTTCGCGCTGATGCACGTCGGCACGCTGTGGTCGTTGTACCTGGCACTGACGCTCATCATGATCCCCGGCACGCTGTTCCTCTGCATGAACGCGGCGATCATGGCCGAGCTGTACCCGACCGCGTCCCGGTACGGCGCCGTCGGCTTCACGCAGAACATCGCCGCGTCGCTGTTCGGCGGCACCGTGCCGCTGGTGTCCCAGCTGCTCGTGGAGCTGACCGGGAACAGTTACGCACCGGCGTACTACGTCATGTTCTTCTCGGTGCTCGCCCTCGTCGCGGCCCTCTGCATGCGGGAAACCGCCGCCCGGCCCCTGCTCGGGTCGGTCCCCGTCGTCTCGAGCGCCGAGGAGGCCCGGCTGCTGGTCCGCGACCAGGACACGAACAAGCGCCTGGACACCTCGACCATGATCCTCGCGCCCGTACCGGAAGGTCAGCGAACATGATCGAGGACTTCGTGCGGCGGGTGCGTTCCCGCGAAGCGGTGGTGGGCTACTGGCTGCTGGCCGACTCTCCGGTGATGGCCGAGCGGCTGGCCACGGGCGGGTACGACTACCTGTGCCTGGACCAGCAGCACGGGCTGATGGGCTACCACGGCATCCGCGACGGCCTGCTGGCGATCGACGCGGGCGGCGGCCTCGGCCCACGGCCCACCGTCGGGCTCGTCCGCACCGCCGCGAACGACCCGCGGTGCGTCGGCCAGGCCCTCGACGCGGGCGCGGCCGGCGTGATCGTCCCGATGATCGACGACGCCGAGGCCGCCCGGGCGGCCGTGCGGCACGCGAAGTACCCGCCGCAGGGCCGCCGTTCGTACGGGCCGATGCGGGCCGAGCTGCGGCGCGGCCCGGACCTCGCCGTCGTCAACGACACGACGCTGGTGGCCGTGATGATCGAGACCGCGTCCGGGCTGGAGCACGTCGAAGAGATCGCGGCTGTGCCTGGCGTCGACGCGCTGTACGTGGGCCCCTACGACCTCGCCCTCGCGATCGGCGACACCGAGGCCGCGCTGAAGCGGATCCTCCTTGCCGCACACGACAACGAAAAGCCCGTGGGCATCCACGCCGACGACGGTGCCATGGCCGCCGAGCGCCTGGCCCTCGGGTTCGACTTCGTCAGCATCGAGGGCGATCTGGTGCACCTCGAACAGGTCGCCCAGTCGCATTTGGACCGTGCCCACCGTCGAGAAAGGAACTCTCATGCCTCATGACACCGACGTCGTGATCGTCGGCGCGGGGCTGGCCGGTCTCACCACCGGCCGCGAGCTGACCGCCGCGGGCCTGAGCGTGACCGTGCTGGAAGCCCGCGACCGCATCGGCGGCCGCCTCTACACCGACGAGCGCCTCGGGCACCACCTCGAGCTCGGCGGGAACTGGCTGCACTGGGTGCAACCGCACGTCTGGTCGGAGGTGACCCGCTACGGCCTGCGTGTGGGCCGCGGCCCGAGGTCGGAGGAGACCTACTGGATCGCCGACGGCGAGCTCGTCCACGGCGACCTGCCCGGCTTCATGGCCGTCATCGACCGCGGCATGCGGGCGCTGGTCGGGCAGGCCGGGAAGCTGCTGCCGCGCCCGGACCAGGTCGCCGACCAGGACGCGTTCGCGAAGGCCGACCAGCTCACCCTGCAGGAGGCGTTGGACGCCTTGGACCTGTCCCCCGCCGAGCGCAGCGCCAACGAGGCGGCGTGGGTGGGGCACTGCAACGGACCGCTCGACCAGGTCGGCTACGCGGCCGCGCTGCGCTGGACCGCGGCGACGTCCGGCTCCTGGGAGGTGATGCACGAAGCCAGTTCGATCTACCGCCTCGAAGACGGCAACGCCGGCCTGGCCGCCGCGATCGCCGCCGACGTGGCGGGCGAGATCCGGCTGAACACGGTCGTCACCCGGGTCGAGCACGACGACACCGGCGTCACGGTGCACACCGCCGGCGGCGAGCGGGTGCGTGCCCGCCGCGCCGTGCTCACGCTGCCGCTGAACATCCTGCACGAACTGGACGTTCAGCCGCCGCTGTCGCCGGGCAAGCTCGACGCCAGCCGCGCCGGCACCGCGTCGCAGGGGCTCAAGCTGTGGATCCGGGTGAAGGGCCCGATCAAGCCGTTCTTCGCCTACTCCACCAAGGACCATCCGCTTTCGGTGGTGCGCACCGAGTTCGTGGGCGACGACGACGCCGTGCTCGTCTCGTTCGGCGCGGACGCGACCCGCCTGGACGCGAACAGCGTCGAGGACGTCCAGCGCGCGTTGCGGGTCTGGCGCGACGATCTGGAGGTCCTCGAAGTCGCCTCGCACGACTGGATCACCGACCCGTTCGCCCGGGAGACCTGGCAGATCCAGCGGCCGGGCGCGTACTCGGCGTCCCAGGCGGAGCTTCAGCGTCCGGAAGGGACGGTGCGCCTGGCGAGCAGCGACCTCGCCAACCTGTGGGCGGGCTTTTTCGACGGCGCCATCGAATCGGGCGTGCGCACGGCGCGGGAGATCGCGGCCGAGCTCACGGACGCAACCCGCGCAACGCGGTGTCCACCACCCGGTCCGCGTAGTCCGGGGTGAGCGGGCCGGTGTGCTGGAGCCAGCGGTTGAGCACCGGGCCGAACAGCAGGTCGACCGCGACGTCGAGGTCGAGGTCCGTGGCCAGTTCGCCGGCTTCCTGGGCGCTGCGCAGCCG
This sequence comes from Amycolatopsis iheyensis, assembly GCF_024703995.1. Taxonomy (GTDB): domain Bacteria; phylum Actinomycetota; class Actinomycetes; order Mycobacteriales; family Pseudonocardiaceae; genus Amycolatopsis; species Amycolatopsis iheyensis. The sequence continues at coordinate 60,989 of NZ_JAMXQV010000016.1, forward strand.
GGCCTTCTTCAGCTCGCGCATCGGGCCGTCCAGGCGGCTCGCGTAGTCCGCGGCCAGTGCCGGGTCGTGCACGATCTCGGTGTGCAACGCGCGCATCGGCCGGTCGTAACGCGGATCGGTCAGCTCGGTGATCGTGGCGTGCAGGACCAGTTTCAGGTCGGCGGCCAGGTCGCCGGTGTCGGGCAGCGCCGCGGCCTCGCCTTCGCCCGCGAGCGTGAGGAAGGCGTCGAACAGCAGGGAACCCTTCGACGGCCACCAGCGGTAGATCGTCTGCTTGCCGACGCCGGCCGCGTGGGCGATGCCCTCGATGCTGAGCTTGGCGTACCCCAGCTTCCCGGCGAGGTCCAAAGCCGCGGCGAGGATGGCGCGTCGCGCGGTCTCGCTGCGACGGCTGGGGTCGGGTGAGCCGGACACGCGGTCAACTTAGCACCCACAAGACGAGACGGACCGTCTTGACGGCGCCGACGGCCTGGTGCACACTTGCCGCAGCGACGAGACGGTACGGTCCGTCTCACAGAAGGAGACACGATGGAATCCGGACGCGTCTGGTTCGTCACCGGGGCCAGCCGGGGCCTCGGCCGCGCCTTCACCGAGGCCGCGCTCGCCGCCGGCGACCGGGTGGCCGGCGTGGCGCGCGACGTCGAGCCCCTGGCGGAGTCCGCCGCCCGGCACGGGGATCGCCTGCTGGCGTTCGGCTCCGACGTCACCGACCGGGCCGCGGTCTTCGCCGCCGTCGACCGCGCGGCCGACCACTTCGGCCGACTCGACGTCGTGGTCAACAACGCCGGAGCGCTCTACGCCGGGATGGTCGAGGAGTTCGGCGAGGAGCAAGCCCGCGCGCAGTTCGACCTCAACTTCTTCGGCGCGCTTTGGGTGAGTCAAGCGGCCGTGCCGCACCTGCGAGCCCAGGGCAGCGGGCACATCCTGCAGATTTCGAGCATCGGCGCACTCGGCGGCTTCCCGAGCACGGGCCTCTACAGCGCGAGCAAGTTCGCGCTGGAAGGCATGAGCGAGGCACTGGCCGCCGAGGTCGCGGAGTTCGGCGTCAAGGTGACGATCGTCCAGCCCGGCGGCTACTGGACCGACCTCTACACCAGCAGCACGGCGACGACGCCGGAACCTCGCTACGACGGGCTGCGGGAGGAACTGGCGAAGCAGTGGGCGGAGGGCTCGATCGACAGCGAGCCCCGGCTGGCCGCCGAAGCGGTGCTGAAGCTGGTCGCGAGCGACAACCCGCCACTGCGCCTGCTCCTCGGCAGCATGGTTTACGACCTCGCGTTCGACCTGTCCCGGCAACGCATGGACACCTGGGCCGGCTGGGAGGAAGTGAGCCGGGCGGCGGAGCACGCGGTGCCGGCGCCGACCACTTAGGCGACAGCCGGCGACGGCATCCGGCGCAATCGCCCGAGCTGCCGGCCACTTGGGTGACCCACCGCGGCCGGCGAGGGGCATCCGGGCGCCCCGACCACCTAGCCGGCCCACCGCGGCAGCGCGCGGGCCACCTCGTCCGGCGAGGGCATCCGGGCAATCTCCGCCGCGATCGCCCGGGCCGCCTCTCGCGGTGCCGGACCGCGCCGCAGCTCCCGGACACCGTCGGCGATCGCGGTGGCGCTCACCTCGCCGGGCCCGAGACACTGTGCGGCACCTGCAGCCACCAGGGCTTTCGCGTTGGCGAACTGGTCCGCACCCTGCGGCAGGACCAGCTGCGGAACGCCGGCCGAGAGCGCGCCCAGCGTCGTGCCGCTGCCGCCGTGGTGCACCACCAAGTCCGCCTCGGGCAGGATGTCCACTTGGGACACCCACGCCCGGGCCGTGACGTTCGGCGGCACCGCGCCCAGCTCCTCCGGGCGCACCCGGCCCGTCGCGACGACCACCTGCGCGTCCAGCGCCGCCAAGCCCTCGATGGCCGTTTTCAGCAGCTCCGGGGTGCCGAACGCCGTGCCCAGCGTCAGGTACACCAGCGGCCGCGACGTGCGCAACGCGGGCGACGCCGGTTCCGAGAACGGCACCGGACGCAGCGGGATCCGCTCGACCGCAGCGAGGAAGTCCTTGTCCTGCAACGAAGGCGGGCAGATGTCGAGGTGCGGGACACCCACCCCGGGCCGTTCCAGGCCGATCCCCTCGGGGAACATCCGGCCGAAGCCGTGCCAGAGCCCCGGGATCCCGGCCTGCCGGGCCGCGATCGCCGCCCCGGGCACACCCCACCCGTGCACCACCAAGTCGGGCCGCAGCCGGCCCAGTTCCGGGGCCAGATCTTCCGCGTAGATCTCGTAGAAGGAGTCCGCCGGGCGGAACGGCCGCAGCCCGTTCGCGTGCAGGGGTGCGTGGACGTGCTCCCCCGCCGCGAAGTGCACCTCGTGCCCGGCCGCCCGGGCCGCGACCGCCAGCGGGATCAGCGGGTAGGTGTGCCCCACCGACGCGAGGCCCGCGAAAAGTACCCTCATGCCCGACCCCATTCAGATGTTGGCGACATCCGAATGTTAGCAACATCAGGAGCGCAGCTCCGGCGGCACATACGCGAAGGTCTGGCCGTACCAGAGGGGGTGCGAGCAGGCCTAAGGCGCCATTCCCCGCCACAGCAGGTCCGCGAGGCTCGCCGCGTCGCCGCGCCAGTCGCCCTTCGGGTCCAGCATCAGCAGGCCGGCCAGGCCGCGCAGGCAGACCAGCGGGTCGAGGTCGGGACGCACCGTCCCCGCCGCGACGTTCGCCTCGATGATCCGCCGCACCGCGCCGACCATCGCCTCGTACGCGCTCGCCGGGAGCTCGCCGCGGGAGGCCGTCGCCCGGCGGAGTGCGTCCGCCAGCCCCAGTTTCGTCATCATGTAGTGCGCCAGGTGGTCGGTCACCCAGATCCGGAACGCCTGGTCCGGCGCGTGCTTGTCCAGCAGCACCGGCACGATGTCCACGATGTGCCGCACTTCGCGCTCGTACACCGCGAGGATCAGCGACTCCGGCGTCGGGAAGTGCCGGTACACCGTGCCGACGCCGACTTCGGCCTGCTTCGCGATCGCGTTGAACGAGACCTCGCCCGTGCACGCCAGCGACTTCGCGGCCGCCACCAGGATGCGCTCGTGGTTGCGCCGGGTGTCCGCGCGCCGGGGGCTGACCGAGCCCGTCGTCATCGTCCCTCCCGTCCTGTGCCGTCCGATGGAGTACCGCCCGCCGAATCTAACCCAGACCTGGAGCAGCTCCAGCGTGATCGGTTCGTTGCGAAGCGGATTGTAATCCGCTAACCTCGCGACCGAGTGAAGCGGATGACTATCCGCTCCTCGTTCGCCGCCACCACCACCGTCGGGCACCCGCCCGGACGAGCTGCGGAAAGAGACCTGTGGACATCTCACTCGAAGTCAACGGCAGTACCGAACAGCTGGACGTCGATCCCGGCGTCACCCTCCTGGACGCGCTGCGCGAGCGCCTCGGCGTCACGGGCCCGAAGAAGGGCTGCGACCGCGGACAGTGCGGCGCGTGCACCGTGCACGTCGACGGCCGCCCCGTGCTGTCCTGCCTGACCCTGGCCGCCACCGTCAAGGCGCCGGTCACCACCGTCGAAGGGCTGTCCACTGAGGACAGGCTGCACCCGGTGCAGCAGGCGTTCGTCGACCAGGACGCCCTGCAGTGCGGGTTCTGCACCGCCGGGCAGGTCATGTCGGCGGTCGCCGCCGTCGAGCAGGACGTCGAGGACGTGCGGGAGTTCATGTCCGGCAACATCTGCCGGTGCGCGGCCTACCCGAACATCGTCAAGGCCGTCGAGCAGGCGAGGCGGGCCGATGCGACCCTTTGAGCTGACCGCCCCCACCACGGTCGAAGACGCGCTGGCGACGTCCGGCACCTTCCTGGCCGGCGGCACCACGCTGGTCGACCTCATGAAGCTCGACGTCCTCACCCCGGCGCACGTCCTGGACATCAACCAGGTGCCCTTGCGCGGCATCGACACGAGCGACGGCCTGCGCTTCGGCGCGCTGGAGCGAATGAGCGCCATCGCCGCGCACCCGCAGGTGTACCCGGCGATCTCGCGCGCGCTGCTGCTGAGCGCGTCGCAGCAGATCCGGAACATGGCGAGCATCGGCGGGAACCTGTTGCAGCGCACGCGCTGCACGTACTTCCGCGACGTCGCTTCGCCGTGCAACAAGCGTGAGCCGGGCAGCGGCTGCCCGGCGCTCGAAGGCGCCAACCGGATGCACGCGATCCTCGGCACGAGCGACTCGTGCGCGGCCACGCACGCCAGTGACGTCGCCGTCGCCCTGGTTGCGCTGGACGCCCGCGTCAAGCTGGCCGACGCCGAAGGCACCCGCGAAGTCCCCCTGCGCGAGTTCTACCAGCTGCCCGGCGACACCCCGGCGCTGGAGAACGACCTGCGCCCCGGCGAGCTGATCACCGAGGTGATCGTGCCGCGGCTGGACTGGGCCGCGAACTCCACCTACGTCAAGGTGCGCGACCGCCAGTCCTACGAGTTCGCGCTCTGCTCCGCCGCGGTCGCGCTCGACGTGCGCGACGGCGCGATCGCCGACGCGCGGATCGCGGCCGGCGGCGTCGGCACGGTGCCGTGGCACCTGCCCGCCGTCGAGGACGCCCTGCGTGGCGCCCCGGCGACGCAGGGCACCTTCGAAGCCGCCGCGGCCGTGGCCGCCGACGGCGCGCGTCCGTTGGCCGGCAACGGGTTCAAGGTGTCGCTGCTGAAGCGGACCATCGTCCGCGCGCTGCTCGAACTGACCGAGGGGAGCTCCCGATGATCACCCGGCTCGACGCGCCGCTGAAGGTCACCGGCGGGGCCAAGTACGGCGCCGACCACACCTTCCCCGGCCAGCTCTACGGCTACGTCGTGCTCAGCACGATCGCCCACGGCGAGCTCGAAGCGATGGACTTCTCGGCCGTCCGCGCGGCGCCCGGCGTCGTCGGCGTGTACTCGCCGTTCGACCAGCTGAAGCTGAAGACGGCGACCTCGCCGCTGTTCGGCGAGACGTGGGTTCCGTTGCAGACCAAGGAAGTCACCTACTACGGCCAGCCGATCGGCTTCGTCGTGGCGGAGACGTTCGAGCAGGCGCGCGACGCCGCGGGGCTGGTCGAGGTCACCTACCGCGAGCTGCCCGCGAAGACGTCGCTGGCCGAAGGCCTCGCCGACGCCGAGGACGCGCCCCCGGGGCGCGACGGCGAAGGGCCGACGCTCGAAATCCTCGAGGACGGCGTCGAGTCCATCGAGGACGCGTTCGCCGCGAGCCCGGTCGTGGTCGAAGCGACCTACTCGACCGCGACGCAGAACCACGCCGCGATGGAGCCGCACTCGGCCGTCGCGGTGTGGGACGGCGGCGAGGTGACCGTCTACAGCGGCAACCAGGCGTCGAACCTGCAGGCGATGGAGCTGGCCAGCGCGCTCGACGTGCCGCTGGAGGCCGTGCACTGCGTGAACCCGTTCGTCGGCGGCGCGTTCGGCGGCAAAGGGCGGACGTCGTCGCCGGCGTTCCTGGCCGCCGCGGCCGCACGCGACCTCGGCCGGCCGGTGAAGTCGACGCTGACCCGCGAGCAGGTCTTCACCGCGACCGCCGGCCGGGCCGCGACGGTCCAGACCATCAAGCTCGGCGCCGAGCGGGACGGCAGCCTGGTCGCGCTGAGCCACGACTCGTGGTGCAGCACCGACACCGCGCGCTCGTTCGTCGAACCGACGTCGCACGGCACCTCGCGCGAGTGGTACGCGACGCGGAACCTGGCCATCAGCCAGAAGATCGTGCCGCTGAACGTCCCGCCGACCACGTTCATGCGCGCCCCGGGCGAGGCGCCGGGCTCGTTCGCGCTGGAGAGCGCGATGGACGAGCTCGCCGAAGCACTCGGCGTGGACCCGGTCGAGCTGCGGATCAAGAACAACTCGATCGCCCCGCCGGGCAAGGACCTGCAGTGGGCCAGCAAGCACCTCGACGAGTGCTTCCGCGTCGGCGCGGCCCGGTTCGGCTGGCAGCACCGCCGGCCGGGCGGGCACACCGACGGCGACTGGCTCGTCGGCATGGGTGTGGCCACCGCGATGTTCCCCGCCCTGCGCTTCCCGGCCACCGTCGGCGTCACGCTCAACGCCGACGACACCGCCGTCGTCGGGACGAGCGGCGCGGACCCGGGCACCGGCCTGCTGACCGTGCTGTCCCTGATCGGCGCCGAGTCGCTGGACATCCCGGCCGACCGGATCACCCCGAAGCTCGGCGACTCGGCCCTGCCGCCGGGTGGCCTCTCCGGCGGTTCGACGGCGACGGCGAGCGCGGGCACGGCCATCATGATCGCCGCCACCAAGGCGATCGACGAGCTGGTGGCCCTCGCTTCCGACCCGGGCGCGCCGTTCGAAGGCGCCGAAGTCACCTACGCCGACGGCCGCGTCTTCGCCGACGGCCGAACCATGACCTTCGGTGAGCTGCTGCGGGCACTGGGCCGCGAGAAGCTCGAGGTGACCGGTTCGTCGGCGCCCGGCGAGGAGCTGACCAAGCACTCGTTCAGCTCGTGGGGCGCCCAGTTCGTCGAGGTCCGCGTGCACAAGTGGACGCGTGAGGCACGCGTGTCGCGGATGCTCGGCGTGTTCGACGCGGGCCGGATCATCAACGACAAGGCGGCCCGCAGCCAGCTCATGGGCGGCATGATCTGGGGCGTCTCGGCCGCACTGCACGAGGGTCTGGAGATCGAAGCGAACGGCCGGCTCGCGAACGGCGACTTCGCGAGCTACCTGCTGCCGGTGAACGCCGACATCCCGGAGGTCGACGTCCAGCTCGTCGAGTACCCGGACACGCTGCACAACGCGGTCGGCGCGCGCGGGGTCGGCGAGATCGGCACGGTCGGGATGGCCGCGGCGGTCGCGAACGCCGTGCACAACGCCACCGGCATCCGCGTCCGGCACATCCCGATCACCATCGAGGACCTGCTCGAAGACTGACCGCTCGATCGGAAATTCACGGCGTCCTGGCCCACCTGGTGAATCCGGGCCAGGGCGCCGTTATCCATCCGCGACAACACCGGCGACGGTTCGCCCATGACGGCGGACCGTCCACGGTCCTAGGCTGGCGGGCACTCTCCCCGATCTTCCCAGAAGGGACCACCCGGCATGACCGATCCGGTCGTCACCACCACTTCCGGCCCGGTCCGCGGTCAGGTCACCGCCGCCGGCGTCGCGCTGTTCCGCGGCATCCCCTACGCCGCCGCCCCCGAGGGCGAACTGCGCTTCGCCGAGCCCGTCCCCGCCCCACCGTGGGACGAGGTCCGCGACACGAGCAGACCCGGGCCGACCGCGCCGCAACGCCGCCACGACGTGCCCGGGCTGGACCTGTCGCCGATCACCGGCGCCGGCTGGCGGCCGGGCCCGGAGTATCTGACCGCTGACGTCTGGACCCCGCAGCTGGGCGCGGCCGGCCTGCCGGTGCTCGTGTTCGTGCACGGCGGCAACTTCCTCGGCGGCGCCGGCTCGGCTTCGGCACTCGACGGGACGTCGTTCGCGCGTGCCGGCTCGGTACTGGTCAGCGTGCAGTACCGGCTCGGCGTCGACGGGTTCCTCCCGCTCGAAGGCGGCGCGACCAACCTCGGGCTGCGTGACCAGCTCGCGGCCCTGCGCTGGGTCCAGGAGAACATCACCGAGTTCGGCGGCGACCCCCGGAACGTCACGCTGATGGGCTCGGCCTCCGGCGCGGTCAGCGTCGCCTGCCTGCTCGGCTCCCCGCTCTCACCGGGCCTCTTCCACCGCGCCATCGTCCAAAGTGGACATCCGAACATGGTCCGCGACGGCGTCCAGGCCCGGCGGCTGGCCAAGGTGATCGCCGACGAGCTGAAGGCCGAGCCGACCGCCGAGGCGTTCCGCAAGGTCTCGACCGAGCAGCTGCTCGACGCCCAGGACGCCGTGCTGCGCCCCGGCGGCGCGCCCGACCTGCGCGACGCGCTGGGCTACGACCGCGGCTACGGGCTCAGCCCGTTCCTGCCGGTGATCGGCGACGACGTCCTGCCGCACCACCCGGGCCAGGCGATCCGGGCCGGCGCGGGCCGCGACGTCGACCTGGTCGTGGGCAGCTGCAGCGAGGAGATGCGGCTCTACCTGGTGCCCAGCGGCGCGGTCGAGGCGGTCACCGACGACCAGGCGGTGGCGTCGCTGGCGGTGTCCCACCCGGACCCGGTGGGCGTCCTGACGCGCTACGGCCTCGGCGCGGACCGCTCGGCGGGCGAAGTCCTCGTGGCGGCCCTGACCGACCTCGTCTTCCGCGACGGGGTGAAGGAGCTGGCCGAAAACCACGGCGGCCGGACGTTCCGCTACGAGTTCGAGTGGGGCTCGCCCCTGCTCGACGGCGCGCTGGGCGCGTGCCACGGGCTCGAGCTGCCCTTCGTGTTCGACGCGCTGGACGGCCTGTCCGGTCCCCGCGGCCTGCTGGGCGAGCAGCCACCGCGAGAGCTGGCCCGCGAGCTGAACACCGCCTGGCACCGGTTCGCGGCGAGCGGTTCGCCCGGCTGGCCGGAGTACACCGGCGAGGACACGGTGTTCCACACCTACTAGCCGGTGCCGCGTTCCGCTTCTGACCGGACCAGTCCCCTTGCTCCACCGGGCTGGACCCGGCTCCGGGCAGTTGACGAGTCCCCCGCCGCGCTGCCAGGCTCAGGCCGCCCGGACGGCCGGATGAATGGGGACCACCGATGCCCGAGGCGGGCTCTGCCGCACCGCCGCGCACGCTCGTTCGCACGCTGTTGCGCAGTGGCACACCCGCGGAACCGGCCGAGCCCCCCGACGAGAGCGGCGACCTGACCGCGATCGGCGACGCGACGCTCGCCCGGGCCGCCCGCTACTGGGTCGTCGTGCCGCTCGCCTACCGGATCGCGGCGTTCGTCAAGGTGTTCATCGGCTTCGCCGCGGCGAACGGGCGGCTCGGGCTCGCCCCGGTGCTGGCCGCCACCGTGTTCGCCGTCGCGGCCAACACCGCCGCGGTGGCCTGGGTCCTGCGGGCCGGCGGGTTGCGCGCCCGGGGCAGCGGCCGGATCCTCGCCCTGGACCTGGCGGTCGGGGTGGCGCTCAACTTCGCCGTCGCCGCGACCGCCCCGGCGGCGGTGCAGCCCTTCGCCGTGGACGTGTCGTGGACCTGGCTGGTCGGCGCGGTCGCGATGTGGGCGGGCACGTCCGGGCTGCCCTCGGCGCTGTGGCTGCTGGTGGCCGCGCTCCCGCTCCGGGCGGCGCTCACCCTGGCCGGCGGCCTGCCGCTGACCGACCAGCTCTCCGTGACGCGCTCGATCGGCTGCATGATCGCGCTGGCGGTGGCGATCGTGCTCGCCGCGGGCATCCTGATCCTGCTGGGCGCCGGGACGCGGTTCGCCGTCGACATCGGGATCCGCCGCGGCCGCGAAGCCGAGCGCCGCCGGACGCGGCGCATCATGCACGACAGCGTGCTGCAGACGCTGGAAGCGCTCGCCATTTCGGCCCCGGGCGACGACGCCCACGCCGTGAGCCGGCTGTCGGAGGTGCGGTCGGTCGCCAAGGCCGAGGCCGCCGAGATCCGCCGCCGGATCACCGAGCCGGTGCCGACCGGGCTGACGCGCGGGTTCGCGGTCGAGCTCGCCGACGTCGCGACGGAGATGGCCCGCGACGGCCTCCGCACCCAGCTGGTCGCCGCGGACTTCGCCGACGACCACAAGCTCTCCCAGGACCGCCGCACGGCGATGTGCGAGGCGGTCCGGGAAGCGTTGCGCAACACGGTGAAGCACTCCGGCACGAAGCAGGTCGTGCTGCGCGTGGAAGAACGCGACGGCGGAATCGCGGTGGTGGCCCGGGACCAGGGCGCGGGCTTCGACGTCCACGAACGGCCCCCGGGCTTCGGCATCACGCAGTCGATCGTGGCGCGCCTGGCCGAGGTGGGCGGCCACGGCACAGTGGACTCCCAGCCGGGCCGCGGCACCCGCGTGACGATGTGGGTGCCGAGCTAGGCGGCGATGAGCCGGGCGACCTCGGTGGCGTGGGTGAACACGAGCCCGTGGTCGGCCTCGACCCAGGACGTCACCACTTCGGGCTGTTCCCGCCGGAGCCGTTCGACGCCGGCCCGCCAGTTCCGGTTGACCCGCACGACGAGCTCGTCGTCACCGGCGCCGGCCATCGACGTCGACGCGATCAGCGAGACCGGCCGGTCGATCTCGCGGTAGCGGCCGAGGATCCGGGACCGGACGGCGTCGATCTCGAGGTTCAGCCCGAGGATCTCCGGCCCGGTCAGCACCACCCGGCGCGCGGTGTCGCGCCGGGCCCGCTGCTCGGTCGCCATCTCGTCCCACATGCCGCGGAACAGCGGCAGGTCGGCCTCGGTGAGGAAGGGCTCGGGCACCGGGATCGCGCCGTCGACGAGCACGAGCCGCTCGACGGCGCCGGGATGCTCGGCGGCGTAGTGCGCGGCCAGGTCCGCGCCCAGTGAATAGCCCACCAGCACCGGCTTCTCGACCTCGGCCAGAACGGCGGCGAGGTCGTCGAGGAAACCGGCGAAGGAGTAGTCGCCGGCGGCCGAGGCGAGGCCGTGGCCCCGGAGGTCGAGGGTCAGCACGTCGTGGTCGCGCCGCAGCAGCGTGGCCAGCTCGCGCAGATCGGCCTGCGTCGCGTTGAGCCCGGGACACAGGACCAGCGGGCGGCCCGCACCGCCGCGCGAGACCGGGATCGTGACGCCGTCGTGGTGCACCGTGAACTGTCGCATCACGGCCGACCCTAGTCCCGCGCCCGACGTCAACGGCTCTGCGCGGCGGTCCAAGACCGCCGGGGCCCGCCGGGCGCACCATGCCCGGACCAGCTACCGCCGGGAGGAAATCCCATGTCCGACGCACTTCGCAGAGACGCTCTGGGTACGCCGGGGGTCGTCTTCCTCGTGCTCGCCGCCGTCGCGCCGCTCACCGGCATCGTCGTCATCGCCTCGCTCGGCATCGCGCTCGGCAACGGCGGTGGCATGCCCGGCGCGTTCCTGCTCGCCGCCGTGATCCTCGTGCTCTTCGGGGTCGGCTACGCGCAGATGAGCAAGGTCGTCACCGGCGCCGGCGGGTTCTACGTCTACGTCACCAAAGGCCTCGGCCGCCCGCTCGGCCTGGTCGCGGCGCTGATCGCGCTGCTGGGTTACAACTGCTTCGTCGCCGGCGCGGTCGGGACGAGCGGGTTCTTCACCGCGAACGTCGTCGAGCAGGTTTTCGGGTGGCACTCGCCGTGGCAGCTGTGGAGCCTCTTGTCCGCGGCCGCGGTGTTCGCGCTCGGGCGGCGCGGGGTAGACGTCAGCGCGAAGGTGCTCGGGGTTTCGCTGGTCCTCGAGGTGTCGATCCTGCTGGTCCTCGACGTCGCGGTCGCCGTGCGGACCGGGCTCGACGTCCACGCGTTCACCCCCGGCGTGGTTTTCTCCGGCTCGGTCGGGATCGCGTTCCTGTTCGCCTTCAACGCTTTCGTCGGCTTCGAAGCCACCGGGCTGTTCAGCGAGGAAGCCCGCGACCCGCACCGGACGATCTCCCGCGCGACCTACACGGCGATCGTGCTCATCGGCGTCTTCGCCGCGTTCACGACGTGGGCGGTGGTCAGCGCGACGAGCGTCGCCCAAGCCGGGCAGACCGCCCAGGACCACCTCGCCACCGGCGACCTCGTCTTCTCGATCAGCCACACGTACCTGGGCTCGTTCCTCACCGACGTCATGATGCTGCTGCTGGTCGTCAGCCTCTTCGCGGCCCTGCTGGCGCTGCACAACTCCGCGACGCGCTACCTGTTCGCGCTGGGCCGGGCCCGCGTGCTGCCCGCGGCTCTCGGCCGGACGAAGGCGAACGGCGCGCCCTACATCGCGAGCGGGACGCAGATCGGGTTCGCGACGCTGATCGCCGCGGTGTACGCGCTGGCCGGGCTCGACCCGCTGGCCGACCTCACCGCCAGCATGACCGGCATCGGCACGCTCGGCGTGATCGCGCTGCAGGCCCTGGCCGGGATCGCCGTCGTCGCGTTCTTCCGCAAACGCCGCGATCCCCGGCTCTGGCGGACCGCCGTCGCCCCGGGCCTCGGCGGGCTCGGCCTGATCGCCGTGACGACGCTGGCGTTCTTCAACTTCCCCACCCTCGCCGGCTCCGACGCGCCGGCGATCGCGCTGCTGCCGTGGCTGCTGGCCGTCGCGGTGGTCGGCGGGCTCGGGCTCGCGGCCTGGCTGCGCAGCCGCCGGCCGGAGGTCTACGCGGGCCTGGACGAGCTGGGGCTCGAAAGCGTGGCTTCCTAGGCCGCGTGCCGGATGTCGCGCTCGGCGGCCAGGCTCGCGCGGCAGGCCTCGGTCAGCCGCGCGGTGGCCGCGCTACCGCCGTGCCCACAGCGCGGGCAAGTCATCAAGACGGTCCCGGTCAGCTCGTCGACGGCGACCGACAGCTCGGTCCGGCAGCCGCGGCACCAGCGGTGCCGGGTGACCGGGCTGACGTGCGCCGGCGAAGCGACGCACTGGTGGATCCACCGGCCGTGCACGTGGCAGGTCAGACGGTCGTCCGGCGCCAGCAGGCCCATGTCCTCGGCGTCGTCTTCGGTGGCGAGCAGGACCGGCAGGCTGCGGAGACGGGCCGGGGCGGCGGGGCAGGTCGTGGCGGTCATCGTGGTCCCCTTTCGCTACCCACGCGTCGAAGCAGCACAGCGGGAATCGACACGCTGGCCGGATTTCGGTGGTTCTTGGCATTCCAGCCACTCCCCGGCGGCGCGCGCGACCGATAGCTTCGGCCCGTGTCGAAGATCTTGCTCTCCATCCACGTCCTGGCCGCGGTGCTGGCCGTCGGCCCGGTCGCCGTCGCGGCCGGCATGTTCCCCGCCGCGGTCCGCCGGGGCGACGTCAAGGCCGCGACCCTGCTGCACCGGATCTGCCGCGTGTACGCCTACGCCGCCGTCGCGGTGCCGGTGTTCGGGTTCGGCGTCGCGGGCACGATGCACGTCATGGGCGACCCGTGGCTGCTCGTGTCGATCGGCCTGACCGCCGTCGCGGCCGCGGTGCTCGGCTTGCTGGTGCTGCCACGGCAGAAGCGCCTGCTGGCCGAAGAGTCCACTTCGGACGTCCTCGGCCGGCTGGCGATGTTCACCGGCGTGTTCAACCTGCTGTGGGCCGCGGTCACGGTGCTGATGATCGTGCGGCCCGGCTCGTCGACCGGGGCCTAGTCAGGCACCCGGACCGCGACGAAGTCCGGCCGCTGCCGCAGCGCGAACCCGAGTGAGAGGTAGAGCCGGATCGCGGAGGTGTTGCTCGCCGCCGCGTGCATCATCGGCGTCTCGCCGCGCTCGCGGATGCCCGCCGCCACGGCGAGCACGAGCCGGGTCGCCAGGCCCTGGCCGCGGTACGCCGGGTCGGTGCAGACAGCGCTGATCTCGGTGTAGCCGGGCGGGTGCAGCCGCTCCCCGGCCATCGCGACCAGCGCGCCGTCGCGCCGGATGCCGAGGTAGGTGCCGAGCTCGATCGTCCGCTTCCGGAACGGCCCGGGCTTCGTCCGCTCGACGAGGTCGAGCATCTCGGGCACGTCCGCGAGCCCGAGCCGCACGGCCTCCGGCTCCGGCGCGACGGCGATCCCCTCGTCGACGAGCTGGACGCCGGGGAGCGCGTCGAGCACCTCCCACCCGGCGGGCGGGCGCGCGGCGGTGGCGGCGATGACGACGGTCGCGCCGGGGCCGGCGAGCCCTGCGACGTCGAGCCAGTCCTGCTCGCCGGGGTCGTCGGGCAGGGCGAGGAAGGGAGCGACGTCCTCGGGGTAGCGCAGGACGCGCCCCCGCCGTTCCGCGAAGCGGGCGTGCGGACCGTTCAGCGACGCCCACGTCGGGTTGTCGAGCGGAGAAGCCATACCGCCAGGATGCGTGAACCCGCCAGGGGCGCGGCGCGGCTCCCACATCCTGAACGTCGGTAGGGTGCGCTCGTGGGTTCCCAGGTCCCGGTGTGGATTCCGATCATCGTCGCGCTGTTCGGCCTGGCCGGCGTGCTCCTCACCCAGGTGCTGTCCGGCCGCCGCGAGACGAAGCGGATGGTCGAGGAGGCGGCTCGCGAGGAACGCCGCTGGCAGCGTGAACGCGAAGCACGCACACACGAGACGAGGGCCGAAGCCTACGCGCAGCTGATGGGCGTGCTCGAGGCGTTCGACGGGGTGCTGTTCCAGGCCCGCGCGGTCCGCGAGGCGGGCGACCAGCTCGACGAGCACCAGGTCACCGAGCTGCGCGAGGTGCGCAGCGAAGCCCAGCACGCGCTCGGGCCCGTCGTCCTGCACGCGCCGGAGGCGGTGCGGAAGCTGGTCAGCGACGCCACGCTCCCCCGGATGCGGCTGGCCGCGGGACTGCTGGACTCGGACGGCGACACCACGAAGCTGCGGCAGGCCTGGGACGCCGGCCAGCGCGGCTACCGCATCATGCGGGCCCGGATGCGTGCCGACCTGGGCTTCGACGCCGAGGCCGTGGAAGAGCTGTACCCCGATCAGCCGACGGTCGTCAGTTCCTCGTCGGAGAGCACCTTGTCGCCGACCGAGACGACCAGCCTGCCGCCGCCGACCTTGTAGCTGTAGTCGCCGTTCTTCGCGACGAAGCCGTCACCCGAGGCTTCCGCGGGCAGCAGGATGTGGGTGTTGTCCGACGCGGCCTGGCCCCGGGCCTGGCCGTCGTAGAAGACGCGCCCGTCGGGGACCTGGCAGACCGTGATGAGCGTGCGCCCGGTCTGGGCCACCAGCAACGCCGTCCCCGCGCCGCCGGGCAGGTAGCGGGAAGCGTCCCCGGGGCACGGCTTCCCGGCGGGGGTGCTCGACGGCGGGGTCGACGTCGACGGCGTGACCGGCGGGGTCAGCGCGTCCGCGGTCGTGACGACGGTCTTGGTCGTCGGCAGCGCGGGCGTGGTGTAGGACGGGAACGGCCCGGACGCCGACGGTGACGGCTTCGAGCGGCCGGCGAACAGCAGGACCCCCACCACCGCGACGACGGCGACCGCCATCAGGGTGAGCAGCACCCACAGCGCCCGCGCCCGAGCGCGGCCCGGGGCCAGGCTCGCACAGGTCCGGCACCGCTGCGCCGCGCCGTCGTTGTCGGTGCCGCACTGCGCGCAGATCCAGGGGGTACCCGCCATCGGGCCTCCTTCGGCCCGGCGTTCTCGCACGCCGGGCCTCCATCGTCACCGACGGAGGCACCGGCTGCAACGGCCGTTAGGCCTGCTGAACGACGTTGACCATCCACGGGATGCCGAACTTGTCGACGCAGGACCCGAATTCGTCGCCCCACATCTGCTTTTCGAACGGAACCGTCACGGTGCCGCCGTCGCTCAGCTTGTCCCAGTAGCCACGCAGGTCGCCGGCGTCGTCACCGCTGAGGCTGACCGTGATGTTCGTGCCCGGCGTGTACTCCATCCCGGCCGGGGTGTCCGACGCCATCAGGGTGAAGCCGTTGTCGGTCTCCAGCTGCGAGTGCATGACCTTGTCCGCGTCCGCTCCTTCGGGTGAACCGAATTCCCCGAAGGTGTTCACCTTCAGCGTGCCGCCGAAGACGCTCTTGTAGAACTCCATGGCCTGGCGCGCCTCGGCGCGGAAGCTCAGGTACGGGTTGAGCACGGAAGCCACTGCGATCTCCTTCTGCTCGGACGAGAGCAGCATCTTCGCAGAAGCCCGTGACCTCGACAAACGCGAGAATTTCAGACGACGAACCGGCGGTGCGCGTGCGGCTCCAACGGCAGCGCGCCGTGCAGCGCCGCCCGGGCGCGCAGCTCGAGCGCGCGGTCCAGGGCCCCGGTCCCGGCGGCCGCCGCGGCGTGGAACGTGCCGCGGTCGAACAGGTAGACCAGGGCGAGCTTGCGGCCCCGGCGCCCGTCCGGCTCGGCGAACTCGACGGTCGCGGACCGGAGGCAGCCGCCGTAGCCGGCGCGGGCCAGCCGGTCGGCGACGTCCACCAGGTCGCTGGTCAGCACGCGCAGGTCGCGGTTGCGGCGCCAGCACCGGACGGTCGAGCGCCCGTGGAGGTCCTGCGTCACCAGCGGGTGCACCGGCAGCCGGGCCGACGTCGCGGCGATCAGCTCCGCTTCGGTGCGCGCCAGCGCGTCCCCGTCCACCTTGAAGCCGACCGTGCCGCCGCCGGTGGGCGTGAGGCCGAGGGCGGCGCGCATCCGCGGGGCGGCCGCGGCGAGGGTGTAGAGGGACTGCAGGTGCGGGCGGGAAGTCCAGCATCGGACGAGCTTGCTGTCCAGCAGGGTCATGTGTCCTGTCTCCGGTCGAGAAAGACCGCCGGGCCGGGCGCACTGGCAATGTCCACAGTGGACGTCAGGCGCGGGGACGCGGGGTCGGAAAGGACAGCATGCGCCCGCCCTGCCCGGTTCCGGAGCGGAACCACGCCGGCACGCGGCGAACGGCAGCACTTCGCCGCCGAACGGTCACTCCCGGTCAGGTTCAACCGATCAGCGGTACCCCGCCCGCCTCACGCGGTCGTGATCACGACCTTCCCGAGGTTCTCCCGGCTGCCGAAGTGCCGGAACGCTTCGACGGCCCTGTCGAACGGGTGAACGCTGTCGACGACCGGCTCGATCGGGCGGACCGTGAGCCACCGGACGAGGTCCTCGGTGTCCTGCCGGCTGCCGACCCAGATCTTCCGCACGGTCGCGCCGCTGCGGAAGAGGTCCATGTAGTCGATCGGCGGCCCCTCGGTGCCGACGAACCCGACGACCGCGATGTCGGCGTGGTTCGTCCCGGCCGCGACGAGCGACTGCGCGAACGTGCCGGGCCCGCCGACCTCGACGATCCGGTCCACCCCGCGGCCACCGGTCGCGTCGAGCACGGCCTTGCCCCACTCGGGAGTGGCCCGGTAGTCGATGACGACGTCGGCGCCGAGCTCGGTCAGCTTCGCGGCCTTCGCCGGGCTCGACGTCGTCGCGACCACCCGCGCCCCGTGTGCCTTCGCCAGCTGCAGGGCGAACAGTGACACCCCGCCGGTGCCGAGGGTGAGCACGGTCTCGGCCGGGCCGAGGCCGCTGAGCGACGTCCAGGCCGTGACGGCGGCGCACGGCAGCGTCGCGCCCTGCTCGTAGGTGAGCGAGTCCGGCAGCGCGACGACGGCCTGCTCGGAGACGGCGCGGTACTCCGCCAGCCAGCCGTCCTGGGCGTTGCCGTACCCGCGGAGGGTCTCCGCGGCCGGCAGCCGGCCGCCGAACCAGGCCGAGTGGAAGCTGGTGAGCACCCGGTCGCCGACGGCGAACCGCGTGACGCCTTCGCCGACCGCGGCGACCTCGCCGGCGGCGTCGGACACCGGGATCAGGCCGCCGGGCCCGTTGGTGAAGTGGTCGCCGCCGAGGATGAGCAGGTCGCGGTAGTTCAGCGAAGCCGCCTCGACCCGGACGAGCACCTCCCCGCGCTGCGGCTCGGGCACCGGCTCGTCGCGGCGGACCAGGCGGCCGGTTTCCTGACGGTAGACACGCACCGCGGAACTCCCTCATGTTAATCGATTGGCTAACATCGACCATGGCACAACGGTCCACGTCCCGGCAACCGGGGATACTCGGGACATGGCCAGCCGCACCGCGAACCCCTTGGACCACCCGGCCCTCGAGGACGTCTCCTTCCCCGAGGCGCTGGAGGCGCTGCGCGACCCGTACCGGCTGGCCATGGTGGCCGCGCTCGCCCGCGAACCCGGCCAGTCGTGCGGCGCGATCATGCCGCCGGTCAGCAAGCCCGCGGCGTCGCGGCACTTCAAGATCCTCCGCGCGGCCGGCCTGCTCAAGCAGTGGGACAGCGGCACGCAGCGGCTGAACGCGTTGCGGCGCGAGGAGTTCGACGCCCGCTTCCCGGGCCTGCTCGACCTGGCACTCGCCGAGGCCGCTCGCCTGCCGGACTGATTTCCGCCCCAATCGCCCGAACCAGTCATTTAGCATTGCTAATAGTTCTGAGTCAGAGCTACCTTGGGGGCATGACCGAACTCGCCGAACGGCTGCTGGGCGCCGTCCAGGGCCTGCGCCGGGTCGTGCGCCGCCGGGTGCGGGCCGACGTGCCGGGCTTCCCGTTGCCCGGCGCGCAGGTCGAGGTCCTGCGCGTGGTGGCCGACCACCCCGGGATCGGCGTCGGCGCGACCGCGCGCGAGCTGCACCTGGCGACCAACTCGGTGAGCACGCTGGTGAACCAGCTCGCCGACGCCGGCCTGCTGCGCCGCGAACCCGACCCCGCCGACCGGCGCGCCACCAGGCTGGAGATCACCGACACCGCCCGCGACCGGATGGCCTCGTGGCGGCGCGTCCGGACCGAGCTCGTCGCCGGCGCGCTCACCGGATTGTCCGAAGCGGACATCCTGACGATCGAACAGGCGTTGCCGGCCCTGGAAAAGCTCATGGGCATCCTGAAGGAGCAGCCATGACCGAACCCGCGGTGCGGTGCACCGAGCTGAGCCATTCGTTCGGCGCGACCCGCGCGGTCGACGGCGTCGACCTGGAGATCCACGCCGGCGAGGTGTTCGGGCTGCTCGGCCCGAACGGCGCGGGCAAGACGACCACCCTCCGGATGATCACGACGCTGCTGCCGACGTCGCCGGGGCACATCACCGTCTTCGGCGTCGACGTCGCGCGGCGGCGGATGGCCGTGCGGCGGCTGATCGGCTACGTGCCGCAGCAGCTGTCCGCCGACGGCGCGCTGACCGGGCGCGAGAACGTCGCGTTGTTCGCGCGGCTGTTCGACGTGCCCCGCGCACGGCGGGCGCCGCAGGTGGGCAGCGCGCTCGAGCTGGTCGGGCTGACCGACGACGCCGACCGCACCGCGAAGACGTACTCCGGCGGCATGATCCGCCGGCTCGAACTGGCCCAGGCCCTGGTCAGCTCGCCACGGCTGCTGATCCTCGACGAGCCGACGATCGGGCTCGACCCGGTCGCCCGCTCGTCGGTGTGGGAGCGCATCTCGGAGATCCGGGCGGCGACCGGGATGACCGTGCTCGTCACCACCCACTACATGGACGAAGCCGAGCAGTACTGCGACCGCGTCGCGCTGATGCACACCGGCCGCATCCGCGCGCTGGGCACCCCGGCCGACCTGGAGGCCGGCCTCGGTCCGGAGTCCACTTTGGACGACGTGTTCCGCGCGGTCACCGGGAACCGGCTGCAGAGCGAAGAAGGAGGGATCCGCAGTGTCCGTGCCACTCGCCGCACCGCCCGCCGTCTCGGCTGACCCGGGCCCGCTCGGCCGGCTGCGCGTGCTCATCGCCCGCGTCGGCGCGATGTGCCTGGTGGAGCTGCAGAAGCTGCGCCGCGACCAGACCGAGCTGCTCACCCGGGCGATCCAGCCCGCGCTGTGGCTGCTGATCTTCGGGGAGACGTTCACCCGGCTGAAGGCGATCCCGACGGGCTCGACACCGTACCTCGACTACCTGGCGCCGGGCATCCTCGCGCAGTCGGCGTTGTTCATCGCGATCTTCTATGGCATCCAGATCATCTGGGAGCGCGACGCGGGCGTGCTCGCGAAGCTGCTCGTGACGCCGACCCCGCGCGCGGCGCTCGTGGCCGGGAAGGCGTTCGCGGCCGGGGTCCGCGCGCTCGTCCAGGCGCTGATGGTGCTGATCCTGGCCGCGGTGCTCGGCGTCGGGCTGACCGTGAACCCGCTGAAGCTGCTGGCGATGGCCGTCGCGCTCGTGCTCGGGTCGGCGTTCTTCTGCTGCCTGTCCATCGTGATCGCCGGGATCGTGCTGTCGCGGGAACGGCTGATGGGCATCGGGCAGGCCATCACCATGCCGTTGTTCTTCGGCTCCAACGCGCTGTACCCGGTGGACCTGATGCCGTCGTGGCTCAAGGTGATCAGCCACGTGAACCCGTTGAGCTACCAGGTCGACGCGCTGCGCGGGCTGCTGATCGGCACGCCGGCGCACCTCGGGCTCGACTTCGCCGTGCTGGCCGTGGCGACCGCCGCCGCGATCGCCGTCGCTTCGGGACTGCTCGGCAGGTTGGCCCGTTGAGGCACATGTCTCACCGAACGGAAGCTTCATTCCCCGATGGCTAATCTCGGTTTCGTGAATGGTCGCCCTGGCGTGTTCTCTTTTGCCGGTTTGTGCGTTCTCGCCGGAATCCTGGTGGCGGGCACGATGGCGCCCGTCGCCCTCGGCGCCGGCCTGCTGTCGAACCAGGTGAGCGATTCGGTGGACGCCATTTCCGCCCAGCTCGCCGCGGCCGATCCGCCGCTGACCACGACGGTGACCGATCGCGACGGCACGCCGATCGCGACGCTCTACGCGCAGTACCGGCTGCCGGTCACCGCGGCCGGGATCGCGACGACGATGAAGGCCGCCATCATCGGGATCGAAGACCGCCGCTTCTACACCGAAGGCGGCGTCGACGTGCAGGGCATGCTCCGCGCGGCGATCAACGACAGCGCCGGCGGCGCGCTGCAGGGCGCGTCGACGATCTCGCAGCAGCTCGTCAAGAACTACCTCGTGAACGTGGTCGACCGGACCAACCCGATCGCGCAGCAACAAGACCGCGAAGACTCGCTCGCGCGCAAGCTGCGCGAGGCGAAAATGGCCGTCCAGCTCAACGACATCATGAGCAAGGACGACATTCTGGCGAATTACCTCAACGTGGTCGAATTCAGCGGAACGGTGTACGGGGTCGCCGCCGCGGCGAAAGCCTATTTCGGGACGACGGCGGACAAACTGACCGTGCCGCAGGCGGCGTTGCTCGCCGGGATGGTGAACAACCCCAGCGTCTACAACCCGTACACCCACGCCGATCGGGCGCTGCAACGCCGCAACCTCGTCATCGACGCCATGGTTTCCAACGGTTCGCTCCCCGCGTCCTACGCGGCGACGGCCAAGGCAGCGCCGCTCGGGCTGCTGCCGAACGGCCCGGTGACACCGTCGGGGACGTGCATGGGCGCGGCGCCGGACGCGGGATTCTTCTGCGCGTACGCCGAAAACTACCTCGCGCACGCCGGGTTCACGCCCGACCAGCTGGCCACCGGCGGGTACACGATCAAGACCACGCTCGACCCGCGAGTCTCGCAGGTGACGAAGGACGCCGTCGACGCGAACGTGCCGACCACGCAGGACGGCGTGGCGAACACCTTCGCCGTCGTGCAGCCGGGCGCGAGCGGCCACCAGGTGCTCGCCATGGTCGCCAACCGGAACTACGGCACCGACCCGGCGCAGGGCGAGACGTCGACGGACATCGTCGCCGACGCGAGCAACGAGTTCGGCGCGGGCTCGTCGTTCAAGATCTTCACGTCGGCGGCGGCGCTCGTCAGCGGGAAGGCCGGCCTCGAAACGCCGTTGCCGAACCCGGACAGCCAGTGCTTCCCCGTGCCGGACGCGCACGCGTCCTGCTACACCGTCCACAACGACGGTCACTACGCCGACCCGATCAGCCTCGCCGACGGCCTCGCGACGTCGCCGAACGTCGCCTTCGTCGGGCTGGAGAGCCAGGTCGGGATGCCCGCCGTGCTGGACATGGCCTACAAGCTGGGGCTGCGCACCACCTTGGCGACCAACGACGCGGGAGCCGCGCCGGACCCGGCGTCGGGCAACCCGCAGTACAACCAGCCGCAGTCGAAGTACTTCCAGAACCTGCTGTCGTTCACCCTGGGCAACAGCCCGGTCAGCCCGCTGGAGATGGCGAACGTCTCGGCGACGCTGATGAGCGGCGGCGTCTGGTGCCCGCCGAACCCGATCCTGTCGGTGACCGACCGGAACGGCGCTTCGGTGCCGGTGTCGCAGCAGGCGTGTCAGCAGGTCATCCCCACCGGCGTCGCGAACACCCTGGAAGCCGGGCTGAGCAAGGACACCACCGAGGGCACGTCGGCCCAGGCGGCGCACGCGGCCGGCTGGACGCGGCCGGACATCGGCAAGACGGGCACGACCCAGCAGAGCGAGTCCGTCGCGTTCGTCGGCGGGGTCGACGGCTACGCGGTGTCGTCGATGGTCTTCGCCGACGGCTCGCACCCGCGCGAGATCTGCCCGGGCACACCGGTGCACCTGGGCAACTGCGGGCACGGCGCGTTCGGCGGCACGGTCGCGGCGCCGCCGTACTTCCACGCGATGAGCCAGCTGCTCGCCGGCGTGCCCGACCAGCCGATCCCCGGCCCGGACCCGGCGTACCTGACCGCGCGGGACTAGCGCGGTTCGAGGAAGACGAGCGGGATCTCCCGGTCGGTCTTCGTCTGGTACGACGCGTAGTTCTTGAAGTCGCCGGAGATCTTGGGCCACAGCCTCGCGCGCTCCTCGGCGTCGGCGACCCGGGCGTGCATGGGGCGCTTCGGGGCGCCCTTCAGGGACACCTCGACGTCCGGGTTGTCGCGCAGGTTGAGGAACCACGCGGGGTGCGTGTCGTCACCACCCCTGCTCGCCACGACGACCAGCGTGTCACCCTCCTGGTGCGGTGAGGTCAGCAGCACCGACCGCGGCTGCCCGCTCTTGCGGCCGGTCGTGGTGAGCTCGAGGACGGGCATGGCGGCCTGCCAGCCCACCTTGCCGCCGCTGAGCTTGATCAGGCCGCGGTGCACGGCGTTCATGGTCTTGAGGACGAAGTCGCTCGGCATGATCACAATCTAGTCCCCGAGTTCCCCGAAACCGCCACGCGGCGACGCGCCGGTGTGCGACGCTGCGCGGCGACGGAAGACCTGGCAGAAAGAAGTACCGATGTTGATCTGGGGCTGGCGCACACGCGTCTACGTACTGGCGATGACGACCTTCCTGTGCGGCCGGTGCGGCAACCCGGCGTCGCACGCGGTGCGCAAGGCGGTCACGAAGTTCACGCTGTTCTTCATCCCGCTCTTCCCGATCAGCGTCAAGTACAGCGCCCAGTGCACGTTCTGCGGTGTCGAGAACCGGATCCCGAAGGAAGACGCCGTCCGCCTGCAGGCGCAGGAGGAGCAGGGTGGGGCCGGGCAGCAGGCGCTGCCGCAGGGTGCTCCGCAGTCCCAGGGTTTCCCGCAGCAGCAGCCGCCGTCGCAGGGTTTCCAGCCGCCGCACCCCTCGCAGCCGCAGGGGTTCCCGCAGCCGCAGCACCCTTCGCAGGGGTTCCAGCAGCAGTACCCGCAGCAGGGCCAGTACCCGAACCAGGGCAACTGAACCACTGAGCTTTCGAGGGCCGGGACCGCACCGCGGACCCGGCCCTCACTCGTCGAACCTCAGGCGCCGACCACGGCGAACCCGGCGGTCCGCCGCGCGATCCCCACCGCGATCCGGGCGAACCGGTCATAAACCTCACCGAGCAGCACCACGTCGATCGCGGCGCCCGGCCACTCGCACCGGCCGGCCCACGCGCGCAGCTCCCGCCCCGCCGCCGTGGCGAGCGCGACCGCCTCGTCCAGCCCGCTGCCGTCCCCACCCGCCAGCAGCTCCCCCAGCGCCCGGGCCACGGCGACCGAGTCCGAAGCCAGCCGGGCGAGCACCGGCCGCGCCGCCGACGGCACGGGTCGCCGTGCTTGGGCGACCTCCCGCGCAAGTCCACCCATCCGAGTGAGATCGGCAGCGGTGTGCACGGCGGCGACGACCGCTTTCACGTCCTCCTCCCGCGGCGCGTGCAGGGCCAGCAGCGCACACGCCTGGTCCTCGCACGCGGCCCCGAGCGCGGCCGCCGCCGCGGCCTGCTCCCGCGCACGTCCGCCCAGCGTGAGATCACTTTCGAGGGCGGCCCGCGTGGCTTCTTCACAGGCCATCGCGACGAGCCCGCACAGGTCGGCCAAGCGGTGGGCGAGGGTGACCAGCTCCTGCTGAAACGCGGTCGGCATGGCGGCAGGAAACCAGTCCGGCCGGGGGTCGGCATCTCGTCCCCCCGACCCGGAATTGTCGGACCCCCGTGCTCTCCTCGACGGCAAGAGCGGTGCACCCCGCACCGGAGGAGAAGGAGAGACCGATGGCAGGCGAAACGATGGTCACCGTGGTCGGCAACCTCACGGCCGACCCCGAACTGCGGTTCACCCCGGCGGGCACGGCGGTCGCGAACTTCACGGTCGCGTCGACGTCCCGCCAGTTCGACCGCGAATCGGGCACGTGGCGCGACGGCGACGCGATGTTCCTGCGCTGCAGCATCTGGCGGCAGTACGCGGAGAGCGTCGCGGAGTCGCTGGTGCGCGGAACACGCGTGATCGCCCACGGCCGGCTGAGACAGCGGTCGTACGAGACGAAGGAAGGCGAGAAGCGCACGGTGATGGAGCTGGACGTCGACGAAATCGGCCCGTCGCTCCGCTACGCGACGGCGAAGGTGAACAAGCTCAGCCGGGCGACCGAGGGCGACGCGGGCAGCGCGTGGGCCCCGGAACCGGCCATGGCCGGCGCGGCCCCGCCGTTCTAGGCCCGTCCGTGCGCCGTCGGAGTCCGAATGCCGGTCGACGGGAAGTCGACCGGTCCTCCATCAGCGGCGGTGACCATGGGTGCGAACGCTCTGGAAAATGCCGTTCGTCGTTTTGCTGCCGATGTCGAAATCCCGTCAGCCGGTTCGACGCATCAGCAGGACGAAGCCGGACCACGAGCGGGAGGGACCGAGATGAACGGGAACGAGCAGACCGGACCGCCGGCCGTGGGCAGTGTGCTGAACCACCGGATGCTGGCCATGCTGCGAGCGGTGGCCGCGGGCCGAGGCCGGGTGACGTGCAGCAGCGAACCGGACTTGTTCATAGACGGCCTCTCCTGCGGCGACCAGTTTGCCGCCCACGCACTGGCCCACCTGGGCCTGATCCGGCCGGCCCGCCCGGGCCTGGTGGGCGAGCTGGTCCCGGCAACACTGACCCCGGCGGGCGAAGACATCGTCACGAAGGCCCAGCGCCCAGCCGCCTGAACCGCGGCGCGAAGCTTGACAACTCCAGAAGGAAGCAAGGCCGGCGGCGCGCCCCCGGAATCGGCCGCGGCAGCCCGGCAACCTGCCTGGCCGCCTCCTGATGCCCGACTCGGCCGTCGCGCCCTGCCCGGCGGCACCCGGCAGCCCCGCCAGGCCACCGCCCGCCCACGCACGGCAGCTTCCCGATGCCCGACTCGCCCTACCCGGCGCCGCCAACAGCACCCCAGCAGGCCACCGCCCGCCCACACGCGGCATCGCACGCCAGCAGCCCGGCAAACCCTCCCGATGCCCGACTCGGCCGCCCCGCCCTACCCGGCGCCGCCAACAGCACCCCAGCAGGCCACCACCCGCCCACACGCGGCATCACACGCCAGCGACCCGGCAAACCCTCCCGATGCCCAGTTCGGCCGCCTCGCCCTACCCGGCGCCGCCAACAGCACCCCAGCAGGCCACCACCCGCCCACACGCGGCATCACACGCCAGCAGCCCGGCAAACCCTCCCGATGCCCAGTTCGGCCGCCCCGCCAACGGCACCCCGGCAGCCCCCGCCACGCACGGCATCGCCCGCCAGCAGCACCTGGCAACCTTGCGAGCCCCGGCCAACCCAACCCGGCAACGCAGCCCCACCCACCGGCCCACCCGGCCCGGCCCCCGCGCCCCACCCGCCGGCGCGACTACCGTGGCGGACATGAGCAACACCGAGGCCGCCCCCGCCGAGCTCACCTGTGGCGACCGGCCCACGACCGCCGATCCCGACCGTCCGGCCGTCGAGGTCCTCACCCCGCGCGAGGTGCCCCTGGGCGGCCCGCGGGCGATGCGGGTCCGGCGCACCCTCCCCCAGCGGTCCCGTTCGCTGATCGGCGCCTGGTGCTTCGCCGACCACTACGGCCCGACCGAGGTCACCGGCGCGATGGACGTCGCGCCGCACCCGCACACCGGCCTGCAGACCGTCAGCTGGCTGTTCGCCGGCGAGATCGAGCACCGCGACAGCATCGGCTCGCACGCGATGATCCGCCCCGGCGAGCTCAACCTGATGACCGGCGGGCACGGCATCTGCCACTCGGAGGTCTCGACCCCGGCGGCGAAGACCCTGCACGGCGTCCAGCTCTGGGTGGCCCTGCCCGAGCGGCACCGCCACACTGCACGCGCGTTCGACCACTACGTCCCCTCGGTCAACCGCATCGACGGCGCCGAGATCCGGGTGTTCCTCGGCTCGCTGGCCGGGCGCACGTCCCCGATCCCGACGTTCACCCCGCTCCTCGGCGCGGAGATCGTCCTCGGCCCGGACGCCCACATGTCCCTCGGCGTGGACCCCCGCTTCGAACACGGCGTCCTGGTCGACACCGGCGACATCGTCGTCGCGGGCACCACCGTCCACGCGGCGGAGCTGGGTTACGTCGGCACCGGCGTGCGCACCTTGACGTTGAGCAACCGCGGCACCGCCCCCGCCCGGTTCCTCCTGCTCGGCGGCATCCCGTTCGACGAAGAGATCCTGATGTGGTGGAACTTCGTCGGCCGGACGCACGAGGAGATCGCCGAATTCCGCGAAGCCTGGGAGGCGGAGTCCGACCAGTTCGGCAGCGTCACGGGCTACACGGGCACCCCGCAGCGGCTGCCGGCGCCGGAGCTGCCGAAGGTCCGCATCAAGCCGAGGCGCAACCCGGGCTCAGGCCAGGAAGCCG
The DNA here is from genome assembly GCF_024703995.1 of Amycolatopsis iheyensis. Lineage (GTDB taxonomy): Bacteria > Actinomycetota > Actinomycetes > Mycobacteriales > Pseudonocardiaceae > Amycolatopsis > Amycolatopsis iheyensis. The sequence goes on from NZ_JAMXQV010000016.1 coordinate 87,366, forward strand.
GCCACGGCTGAGACGAACCCGGCCGGATCGTCGAGCCACGGGTAGTGCGCGGCACCGCCCAAGACGACGACCCGCCCATCGGGAAAAAGCCCCCCGAACCGATCGGCGACGCCCGGGCTGGCGATCCAGTCCAGCTCCCCGGCGAGCACCAGCACCGGAGCGCGCACACCCCCGAGCGCGCCCCGGGTCACTTCGGGTTCGAAGGCCCCATCGGCGTTGTAGACGCGCGCGGCGGCACCGTTGCGCTGACCGGGCTCGGCGGCCTGGTGCCGCTGGGCGGCGTCGTCCCAGCGCCCGTAGTACAGCGGCGCGACGGCAGCCCAGTCGGCACTGGTGGCGGTCCGGGCGGCAATCGACTCGTAGGCCGCGGCGGCGGCCTCGAACCAGGGCGCACCAAGGCGCCGGGCAATGATCCGCCGCCGCTCGGCAACGGGCAGCGCCAAGCCGACGGCCCGCGGACTGGGCGCGACCAAGGCGAGCCGGCGAAGCCGCTCCGGATACCGGGCGGCATACCCGACGGCCAGGCTGGCCCCGGCCGAGTGCCCGAGCAGGTCGAGCCGTTCGAGGCCGAGGTGCTTGCGCAGGGCCTCGACGTCCTCGATCTGCCGGTCACAGCGATAGCTCGCCGGATCCGCGGGCTCTCCGGAATCACCGGTCCCCCGCAGATCGAGCACAGCGAGCCGCCGACGGACGCCAAGGCCACCAAGGTCCCCGAGATAAGCACCGGCGCGCATCGGCCCGCCGGGCAGGCAGACAACGGGAGGCGCGCCACTGTCCCCGCGGAGGTGATAGGCGAGCGCGGTCCCATCCGGCGCGGAGAAGATCGGCATTCCCGACCCTGACACCTCCCAGCCACCCGGGCAACCCTCACCCGCTTGAGCAACGAAACCCCGCGCTCACCGAGGAACCCGGCGCGCGCCCAAGCCAGACGGCCGCACCCCGCCCGGGCCGGGCAGGCAGTCCGCCCCGGCCTCCTCAGCACCGCGCCCGGCATCCAGTCCGCCAGGCGGCTCCGGCATCCCCCGCCGGGGAACCCGGCGCCACGAAGTCCGTTCAACGGCCCAAGCGCTCGCCAGCCCCGGCCGAGCCGAAAGCCCTCGACCACGCGCACCCAGCCCCCGTCACTGCTCCCGAGCGAGATAAGCCTCCAGCGTCGCCAGCCGATGGGCCCTCGCGAACTCCTCCACCTCCGCCGCCGAAGCCCCACCCTCGATCAGCCCGAGCAACCGCTCGTGTTCCTCCACCGAGGCCGGCGCGCGCCCCGGCACCGAGGAAAACGTGCTGTCCCGGACCGCGGCCAACCGGGTCCAGCAGCGCTGCACCAAGTCCACGAGGTTCGGGTTCGGGCAGGCGCTGAACAGCACCTCGTGGAACTCGGCGTTCAGCGCGGTGAACGCCAGCGGGTCGAACTCGGCCAGGCTCCGGCGCATCCGCTCGTTCAGCTCGCGGGCCCGCGCCAAGTCCGAAGGCGTGAGCAGCGGCGCCGCCAGGCCGGTCGCCGCGCCCTCGACGATCGCCACCGTCTGCATCGCGTGCCGGTAGGCCGTGGGGTCGATCGCCACCACCCGCGCGCCGACGTTGCGCTCGAACTGGATCAGCTCCTCGGCCTCCAGCCGGCGCAGGGCCTCGCGCACCGGCACCGCGCTGACGTCCAGTTCGCGGCCGATCTGGTCCAGCACCAGCCGGTACCCGGGCCTGTAGCGGCCGTCCAGGATCCTGGCCTTGATCGTCTCGTAGGCCAGCTGAGACTTCGTGACCGGTCTTCCCGAGGACGCGCTGATCATGTAGGAAACCATATATGGTCCCGCCCACGGACGACGCCCAGGAGGCCGTGCCAGTGCCGCAGCCGCTACCGATCCCCCGCCCACCGCGGCCGACCTGATCGTCGACGGGCTGCGGGCGTCGACACCGTCTTCGGCCTGCCCGGCGTGCAGACCTACGACCTGTTCGACAGCCTCGCCCGCGCGGGCGACGAAGTGGGCGGAGACCGACGTCGTCATGCGCATGGAGCTGTCCTGGTTCCGCTGGCCCGCAGCAGGCGACCCGGCTCGAAGCCGACGTCGCGATCGCCGCCGACGCCACCGCGGAGTTCGCCGAGCTGAAGGCGATCGTGGCGCAGCGATTTGTCGACGTGGGACCGGAACCGGAGTACCTGCGGGCGATCCGCGACGTGTTGCCCCGCAACGACTTCTTCGTCGTCACCTGCGGCCACCAGGGCACGCCCGGCTTCGGCTACCCGACGGCGCTCGGCGTGCAGGCGGCTTTCCCCGGCCGTCCGGTGGTTTCGGTCGCCGGCGACGGTGGCTTCATGTTCGCGGCGCAGGAGCTGGCCACCGCTGTCCAATACGGACTGAACCTGGTCGCGGTCGTGTTCGACAACGGCTACGTCCACCTCGACCAGGAGCGGCTGTTCGAGGGGCCGCGCGCTCGGCGGGCGGCTGGGCAACCCGGACTTCGCCCGGCTGGCCGAGACGTTCGGCGCGCTCGGCAAGGCGTTCGCCGCGGGCCGGCCGGCGCTGGTGCACGTGCCGTGCGAGCTGGGCGTCCGATCGCAGCTAGCCGACCACCCGTTCCAGCACCCCGAAGACGCGTTCGACGTCGGCCGCGGTGGTCCGCCAGTTGCTGAAGGCGGCGCGCAGCGCGGGGCGGCCGTCGTACCAGGTCGGGGTCAGGAACGTGGTGCCGTCCTCGGCGATGGCCTGCACGAGGGCGTCGACGTCACCCCCGGCGGCGGGGGCGAAGCAGACGACGTTGAGCCGCACCGGTGCGAGCAGCCGCCAGTGCGGTGACGCGTCGATCCGCGTGCCGAGGTCCCGGGCCAGCGCGACGCAGCGTTCGACGATCTCGCGGTGCCCGTCCCGGCCGTAGGCGACGAGGGAGAACCAGGCAGGGAGGGCGCGCAGCCGCCGGGAGTTCTCCGGCGTGAGGTGCAGGAAGTCCGGGGTGGCGCCGATCTCGCCGAGGTAGGCCGCGTTGTTGCTGAACACACGCAGCTGCAGGTCGCGGCGGCGGGTGAACTGGACGGCCGAGTCGTAGGGCACGTTGAGCCACTTGTGCAGGTCGACGACCACCGAGTCGGCCTGGTCGAGGCCCTCGACGAGGGCCGCGTACCCGGGCGACAGCGCGGCGAAGCCGCCGAACGCGGCGTCGACGTGCAGCCAGAAGTCGAACCGCTGCTTGAGCGCGGCGATCGCCCGCAGGTCGTCGAAGTCGACGGTGTTCACCGTGCCCGCGTTCGCGACGACGATGGCCGGGCCGTCGAGCGCTTCGAGGGCCTCGGCGAGCTTCGCGACGTCGACCGCTTCACGGCCCGGCAGCACCGGGACCGTTCGCAGGGCCGAGCGGCCCATCCCGAGAAAGGACAACGCTTTCAGGATGCTCGAATGCGGCGAACCAGACAGCACGGTGACGGGGCCGAGGGCGGCGTTCCCCTCGTCGGACACCCGCACGCCGGCGCGCTCGCCGAGCCATTCGCGGGCGATGGCGAGGCCGGTCACCGTGGACATCGTGGCGCCGGTGACGAACGCGCCGGAGTGGTCGGCGCCCAGGCCGAACAGCTCGGCCAGCCAGCCGACGGTCTCGCGTTCGAGGTCCTGCGCGGAGGAGTCCATGCCGCTGGCGGGGTTCTGGTCGTAGGTGGCGGTGAGCCAGTCGCCGGCCAGGGAGGCCGGGGTCGCGCCGCCGGTCACGAACCCGAGGTAGCGCGGGCCGGCGCTGCCCGCGAAACCGGGCTCCCAGCGCTGGGTGAACGCCTCGAGCGCGCCCCGCCCGCCGGCGCCTTCGAGCGGCAACGGCGCCGGGACGGCGGGGCCGGGCGGCACGGCGGCCGCCCGCTCTGACAACCCGGCGAGCGCCTCACCGGCGAGCTTGCGCGCGGCGTCGAGAAGTTCGGGCAGGGAGTTCAGGTCTTCGGCCAGCCTGGGATGCATCTCCCCGACGCTAGGCCCGCCGGCGACGGCTGTCGCGGTCCAATAACCCGAAACTGGCCCGCCACCCAACCCGTGTCGTCTCCCGAACCACACGTGATGCCCCGCCAATCACACGTGATGCCCCGCCAGACACAGCCGATGCCCCGCCAATCACGCCGACACACCGGCCTCCCCGAGCCCGACCGCGTGGGAACGCCGGCCAGCCGAAGCGTCGACCGGGTCCCGGCACCCGGTCGACCGCCCCGGCACTCAGCCGACCCTCCCGGCACGCGAACCGACCCTCCAGGCGCGCCGGCCGACCCTCCAGTGACCCGAACCGACCCTCCAGGCACCAGCCGCCCCTCCGCGCACACCAGCCGACCGTCCAGGCACACGAGCCATCGCCGAAGCCGGCAGCACAACCCACCCAGCCCCAGCGGTCAGCGGCGCCGCAGCCGGCGGACCCGGCCCTCCGCCGGATCGAACGTCACCCGGCGTAGCGGGCCCGTCAGCAGCAGCACCACCGCCATCGCCGACAGCGCCGCCAGCACCATCGCCGCCACGAACTGGGCTGCTCCCGATGTCGCCGTGCCGAGGATCAGGAATCCCGCCAGCACCACCGCCGTCGGGGCGAGCAACCCGCACAGCACCGGGCCCGGTGGGACGCGGTCACCGTCGGGGCGGCGGGCGGACACCACCGCCGCCCCGGCGCAGGTGACCGCCGCGACCAGGAGACAGCCGCCGACGGTGTCGCTCAGCCGGTGCCAGCCCAGGGCCACCGCCGCGGCCGAGACCCAGGCGACCCCGATCCCGCCCGCCACCAGTGCCTGGAGGCGGTAGCGGCGGGGCAGGACGATCGCGAGCGCCACCAGCACGGCCATCGCCGCGCTGACGTGCCCGCTCGGGAAGCTGTTGTGGCTCGCCACGCCGAACCGGTCGCCCGTGCTCGGGCGGTCCAGCACGTACAGCTTGAGCAGCTGCGCCACCACCAGGGGCGCTGCCAGCAGCAGCAACGCCGTCACGCCGAGGGCGATCCGGCGGCGTGCCGCGGCGATCACCACCAGCAGGACCGCCACCGCGCCCAGCACGACCACCAGGTCGGTCTCACGCAACGGCGCCGCCCAGTCCACCGCATTGCCCGCGGACTGGGCGCTGCGGACCACACCGTTCTCGACGCCGCGACCGGCTTCGGTGCGGACGAACAACAGGTAGGCCGCGACGAACGCGAAGGCGAACCCGGCCGCGCTCGCGGCGAGCACGGCGGTGCGGGACGTGGCCCGCGTCACCAGTGCGTGGCGGCCGGCCGGCGGGGTCGCGGGAGGTGCCTCGGAGAAGATCACTGCCATGTCCCCGAGTCTGGAGCCGGCATTTCGAGATCCCGTCAGCACGATGTCATGGTTTTGCTACAAGATCCCTCCGGGTCGCCACGACGTGCGCTTTTCCGAATAATGGCGCCGTGGCCGAAGTACTGGTGGTAGAGGACGACGCGGCGGTGCGGGAAGGACTGCAACTGGCCCTGCGCCGGCAGGGACACGTGGTGCACACCGCGGAATCGGGTGAGCGCGGCATCGAGGTGCTCGTCCACCACCGGCCCGATCTCGTCGTGCTCGACCTGATGCTGCCCGGTATGGACGGCTTCGAGACGTGCCGCCGGATCCGGGCGTCCGGGCCCGTGCCGATCATCATGCTCACCGCGCGCAGCGACGACTTCGACGTCGTGGCCGGGCTGGAAGCGGGTGCCGACGACTACGTCGCCAAGCCGGTCGAGCCGCGGGTGCTCGACGCGCGGATCCGGGCCGTGCTGCGGCGGGCCGTCGCCGACCGGCCCGGCGAGCAGCCCGAGCCCGTGGAACGGCACGGTGACCTGGTGATCGACCGGGCCGGGCTGGAGGTGACCAAGCGCGGCGTGCCCGTCTCGCTGACCCCGACCGAGCTGAAGCTGCTGCTCGAACTTTCGCGCACGCCCGGGCAGGTCTACAGCCGCCAGCAGATCCTCGCCGCCGTCTGGGACCACGACTACCTCGGCGACTCGCGGCTGGTCGACGCCTGCGTGCAGCGGCTGCGCTCGAAGATCGAGGACGTGCCGGCGAAGCCGGAGCACGTGCAGACCGTCCGGGGGTTCGGCTACCGGTTCGGCCGGTCGTGACCTCGAGGATCCGCCTGTGGCTGGCCGGGCTGCGGCCCCGGCTGGTCGCCGCCTTCGCGCTGATCATGATCTTCGGCGCGACCGCGGCCTCCGGCGCGAGCTACGTCTCCGCGCGCAACGGCATCCTCGGGGGCGTCCAGAACGAGACGATGAACAAGCTGCGCGCCCAGATCGTCGCGTACCTCCCCACCGTGACGCTGCCGCCCTCCCAGCGCACGCTCGACGCCTTCGCGACCGCGCTCAAGCCGACCGACGCGCTCGTCGTCTACCACGACCTGCAGTCGTCGACGGGCATGACGGTGGACGACGTGCCCGCCGAACTGCGCCAAGCCGTTTCCGTGAGCACGAACACCCAGTTCCAGCGGGTCGACCTGCACGGCTTCCCGATGTTCTTCGTCGGCATCCCGGTGCAGGCCGGCGACCAGCCCACCGGCCTCGTGGTCTACGCGGCGGCGACGCTGGGTGATCAGCAGGCCGCGATCGACGACCTGGCCCGCCAGGCCTGGCTGTACTCCGCGCTCGCCCTCCCGTTCGCGGTGGCGGTGGCGTTGCTGGCCGCCCGGCAGGTGCTGCGGCCGGTGCGCGCGCTCAACACCGCGGCGAGCCAGCTCGGCCGCGGCCGGCTCGATGTGCGGCTGCGGGTCAAGGGCTCCGACGAGCTCGCGCAGCTGGTCACGACGTTCAACAACACCGCGGCCGAGCTGGAGCGCACGGTCGGCACGCTGCGGGCGATGGAGGCCGACGCGCGGCGGTTCGTCGCCGACGTCTCGCACGAGCTGCGCACGCCGCTGGCGGCGATGAACGCGGTCACCGACGTCCTCGACGAGGACGCCGGCCAGCTGCCGCCGGACACCGCCGTCGCGGCTCGGCTGGTGTCGGCCGAGACGCGGCGGCTGACCCGGCTGGTGCAGGACCTGATCGAGATCTCGCGGTTCGACGCCGGCCGCGCCGAGCTGCGCCGGGAGAACCTCGACGTCGCCGCGGCGGTCACCGACAGCCTGACCGCGCGCGGCTGGGCACCCGGTGAAGACGTGGTCGCCGACCTGCCGGCCGGGATCACCGCCGCGCTCGACCGGCGGCGGGTGGACCTCGTCGTGGCGAACCTCGTCGGCAACGCGCTGCGACACGGCGCGCCCCCGGTCGAGGTGGTCCTGCGGGCGGTGCGCGGTGAGGTCGTGCTGACCGTCACCGACCACGGGCCGGGCATTCCCGAGGAGATGCTGTCGCGCGTCTTCGACCGCTTCGCCAAGGCCGACACGGCCCGGGCGCGCTCCGAGGGCAGCGGGCTCGGCCTGTCCATCGCCCGCGAGAACGCGCGGCTGCACGGCGGCGACATCGTCGCGGTCAACACCGGCACGGGCGCCCGGTTCGAGCTGCGCCTGCCCCGGGAGGCGTGGTGAAGAAGCTCCTCGTCCTCGCCGTGCTGCTGCTGGTGAGCGCGTGCGGCATCAAGCCGACCGGGGTGGTGCCCGCCGGGCCGGCGCCGACGCTGCGGAACACGGCGAGCAGCGGGCGCGGCTCCGACCTGGTCCTGTACTTCGTCCTCGACGGGCGGGCGGCGCCGGTGTCCCGGCCCAGCCGCGGCACCGTCGACGTCGGCACCGCGCTGGCGACGCTGCTGGGCGGCCCGACGTCGACCGAGCAGTCCGAGGGGTATCAGACCATGCTCCCGCCGGAGGCCGGGCCGATCGGCCTGAGCCCCGGCGCGCAAACGGTGATCAGCTTCGCTTTCCCGCTGCGCGAGCTCAGCTCGACCGCGATCAACCAGCTGATCTGCACCGCGTCCGCGGCGCTGGCCGCGAACGGGACCTACGCGGTCGACGGTGGCATCACGCTGACCGGGACGGACACCAAGCTGCCGCCCCAGACCTGCCAGGCCTACTGATCGTCCACTGTGGACGGCACGGTGGCCGAGGCGACGAAGATCGGGACGGCCAGGAAGAACCGTCCCGCCGCGGCGCGGGCCGACTGCTCGGCCAGCCACCCGTCGACCTGCCCTCCCGTCGCGACGCCGGCCGTCCGGGCCGCGGCGGCGAGGCCGTCGAGCAGGGGCAGCAGGCTGCCGTCGGTGTCGACCAGCGTCCTGACCTCGACGGCGATCTCCGCGAACCCCGCGTCCACCAGCAGCGTCCGGTACTGGCGGGCCACCCGCGGGCCGGCGATCGCGTCGGCGCGGGCGTGCACGATCGCCCGCGTCAGGGCCGGGCGGTCCGAATCGAGCACCAGGGTGTCCCAGTCCTGCCCGCACAGCACGACGCGGCCACCCGGCGCCAGCACGCGCCGGGCCTCCGCGACCGCCGCCGCCGGGTCGGCGAGCTCGTGCAGCACCTTGTCGGCGCGGTAGCCGCGGAACTCGCCGTCGGGGAACGGGAGGCGCAGCACGTCGGCTTCGACGAACTCCGGCGCCGGGGCGAGTTCCCGCGCGATCGCCAGCATCGACGGATCGCGGTCGGCCCCGACCGCCCGGACACCGCGGGCGCACAGCTCGGCGACCGCCCGGCCGCCGCCGCAGCCGACGTCCAGCGCGCGGTCGCCGGGACCGCACCGCAACAGCTCGTAGGTCGCCTCGCGCAGCTCGGTCGCGCCGGGCAGGGCGTCGGCCCGCGCGAGGCGCGCCGCCAGCGGGGTTCCGGTCATGCCCGCCATCGTGCGCCTTCGAGCCGGCTCGAAGTCAAGCCGCGGCTCAGCCGGGGTAGGGGCGGACCGCCCGCGCTTCGGCCAGCGACCGGGCCCACCAGCCCAGCTGGCCGAGCATCGCCTTCGCCGCGACGGCCGCGCCGTCGTCCTTCGGCGAGCCGTCGGCGCCGAAGCGGGTGTGGGCACCGTGGAAGCTGACCGTCTCGCGGATGGTGACCGCGTGCAGCTCGGCGAACACCGCCCGCAGGTGCTCGACCGCGCGCAGGCCACCGGAAATGCCGCCGTAGGAGACGAAAGCGACCGGCTTGGCCACCCATTCGGCGCGGTGCCAGTCGATCGCGTTCTTGAGCGAAGCCGGATAGCTGTGGTTGTACTCCGGGGTGACCACGACGAACGCGTCGGCGGCTTCGAGCCGCGGCGTCACCTTCGCGACTTCGGCGACGACGGTGGCCGGCGGCGGCGTGCCGAAGGCCGGCATCACCAGCGGCAGGTCGGGTTCGGCGAGGTCGACGACGTCGACGTCGAACCCGCCGTGCTCGCGTGCGAACCCGGTCAGCCAGTCCGCGACCACCGGGCCGAACCGTCCTTCCCGGACACTTCCCACGATCACGGCCACCCGGACGGGAGCTTCGGACACGTTTCCTCCTTGCCACAGCGGCGTTGTTGCCGTCCGGGCCAGGATGAGACCTCAAGTTCGCTTGAAGTCAAGCGCGCGGCTGTGGTTGGCTGGGGACCATGGTGAACGCCACGGCCAGGACGCTGCCCGACCTCACGGTCGGCGAACTCTCCCGGCGCAGCGGAGTGCCCGCGTCGGCCCTGCGGTTCTACGAGGACGAGGGCCTGATCCGCAGCCGCCGCACAGCGGGCAACCAGCGCCGCTACTGCCGCGACGCGCTGCGGCGGGTGACCTTCATCCGGATGTCCCAGCGGGTCGGCATGCCGCTGTCGAAGATCCGGGAAGTGCTCGCCCTGCTACCCGACGACCGCACCCCCACCCGCGCCGACTGGGCCCGGATCTCCAGGTGCTGGCAGGAGGACCTGAACGCGCGGATCCGGCAGATGGAACAGCTGCGTGACGAGCTGACCGGCTGCATCGGCTGCGGCTGCATGTCACTGGCCAAGTGCCGGCTCGCGAACCCCGGTGACCGGCTGGGCGCCGAAGGCCCGGGCCCGCGGCGCCTGCCCGATCACCGGGGCGAGGGCTACGAAGACTGACGGCGGTCCAGCACCCCGCGGACGAACATCGCCTGGCCGGCGTGCTGGCTGTCGTCGTCGAGGACGCTGACCAGCCGCACGCCCAGCGTGACCGGCGGGTCCCAGGCGTCGTCGACGACCCGGTCGAGGGCCTGGCCGTCGAGACCGCCGAGGAACTTGACCGTCTGCTCGTGGACCGCGTCGTAGTAGCCCGTGAGCAGCTCCGGGCGGTCGACGCGGAGCGCCTCGACGTCGGCCGGGCGGTGGCCGTAGCCGGTGTCGGCCGCCGGGAACGGCAGGCCGAAGCGCGACAGCCAGTCCTGCCCGGTCCACACCTGCTCGGTCCCGGCCACGTCGGCGACGTGGTCGTCCTGGACCCGGGTCAGGTGCCACACCAGCCAGGCGATCGAGTTGGCTTCGTCGTCCAGCCGGGTCCGGAGCTGCTCGGCGGTGAGACCGGTCACCGCCGCGTGCACGTTCTCCTGGACCCGGCTGAACCCGTCGACGAGCAGATCGGCCACGTTCATCGGCTGCCTCCCGGTGCTGACACGTTCTCAGCGTGCTACCCGATCATGCCCGCCCGCAAACGGCGCCGGTCAGCGCGGCAGCAGCTGGTCGAAGAACGACCGGTACCGGCGCAGCGCGATCCGCAGCTCCTCGGTGGCCGGCTCGCCCTGCTGCCACTGGTTTTCCAGCTCGCTCTTGTGCTCGGCGAACGTGGTGGCCAAGGCGCTGATCACGCCGGCGACGAGCTCGTCGGCCTGCTGGACGGCCTGCTTCGGGTCGTCGACGAAGCCGGTCTGGACGTTCTGCCAGCGGTCGCGGAAGCCGGTGACCTTCTCCTCGTCGATCAGCGCCGGGGTCTCGACGTCGCCGCCCGATTGCGCGGGCGTCGTGTCGGCGCGGGAGTCCTCGCCGGCGGGCTTGGCCGAGGCCGAAGCCAGGTCGGCCGTGCTCAGGTTCTGGTCGCCGCCGAAGTCGCCGTCCCAGCCCTCGGCGGTGTCCGGTTCGCGGAAGTCCGCGTGGTCCTGGCCGGGCACGGTGCCCGGCTCACGGGCGTCGGCGCGCCCGGTCAGGTCGTCGTCGTGTTCGCTGTCGTGCCGGGTCAGGTGCTCGGTCATGGTCAACGTCCTCCGTTCCACTCGGTCCGCGGCTGCGCGGACGCCTGGTGCTCGTGCTGGGCGGTGTCGTCGTCACGGCGGTCGGCGTGGTCGTGCCCGTTCCGCCGGTCGTGGTGGTCACGATCATGGTGGTCGCGGTGCTCGTCGTCGGCGCCGTCGGTCAGCAGGTCCTCGAAGACGGTCCGGTAGCGCACCATCGCGTCGCGCAGGTCCTCAGTGGACGCTCCGTCCCGCTTCTGCTGCGTGGTGTGCGCGGCGCGGTAGTGCTCCAGGGTCTTGGCGTGGCGCACGGAAAGGTCGGCCACCTGCTGCTCGTAGCCCTCGGTCGGGTAGCCGCGTTCGGCCATCAGCGCGACCAGCAACCGGTCCGCTTCGGACACCGCGGTGGCCGGGTGGTCGACGAACTTTTCCTGCACGCCGGCCCATTCCGTGGCGTAGCGTTCGCGCGCCGACGCGGAGAGCGGGCGGATGTCGAGCTCCTTGTGCCGGCGCTCGCGCTCGGCCAGTTCCCGTTGCGCGGCACGGGGATTGTCACTCTCTTCGACCGTGCGGTCGTACTCCGGACCGAAGCGCTGCTGCAGCCGTTTTCGCTGCATCTCTTGTGAAACCAGCCAGATCACGGCGCCGAGCACCGCGATGGCCACGACGACGATCACGACGATCAGCCATGTGGGCATCTCAAAAACTCCTTCACGGATCTCGCCCCCGATGGGTGCCGTGTGCCCGGTTACCCGGTGCCGAAAACCGTTGTCGCGCACGATTGGGCCGACCGGCCGCGTCGATGCGGCCGGATGCCCGGGTGTAACGACGATAACAGTGGATGACTAGCGTCGTTACCAGCGAAGTGCTATCGTCGATAACAGAACGACGGAAGCGGCGATACCACCGCCGCCCGGAACGGAAGAAGGATCCGATGAGCACCAGCACCCAGTCCCGCGTCGCGATCGTCACCGGCGGCTCCCGCGGCATCGGCCGCCAGGTCGCCGAGTGCCTGGCCGCCGACGGCATGGCGGTCGTCGTCAACTACGCCGGCAACGAGAAGGAGGCCCAGGCCGCGGTCGACGCCATCACCGAACGCGGGGGCCGCGCGGTCGCCGTGCGCGCCGACGTGGCCGACCCGGCCGCGGTCGCGGAGCTGTTCGACACCGCGGAGCGCACGTACGGCGGCGTGGACGTCGTCGCGCACCTGGCCGGCGTGATGAACCCGCCGACGCCGATCGCGGACACCGACTTCGAAGTCCTCGACCGCGTGCACCGCACCAACATCCGCGGCACGTTCGCGGTGGCCCAGCAGGCCGCGAAGCGGGTGCGCGACGGCGGCGCGGTGATCACCACCTCGACGTCGGTGCTCGGGCTGAACCTGCCCGGCTACGGCATCTACAACGCCACCAAGGGCGCGGTCGAGGCGATCACCATGATCCTGGCGCGCGAGCTGCGCGGGCGCGACATCACCGTGAACACCGTGGCCCCCGGCCCGACCGCGACCGCGTTGTTCCTCGACGGCAAGGACGAGGAGACGATCGACCGGATGGCCAAGCAGCCGCCGCTCGAGCGGCTCGGCCGGCCCGAGGACATCGCCGAGGTCGTCGCGTTCCTCGCCGGCCCGGCGCGCTGGGTCAACGGCCAGGTGCTGCGCGCCAACGGCGGAATCGTCTGAGGGGGAAGCCATGATCATCGTCGTCACCGGCGCCTCCAGCGGGATCGGCGCCCTCTCCGCCCGGGCACTGGCGCGCGCCGGGCACACCGTCCACGCGGGCATGCGCGACACCGCCGGCCGCAACGCGCCGCAGGTCGAAGCCGCCGCCGTGTACGCCCGCGAACACGGCGTCGACCTGCGGTCGGTCGAGCTGGACGTCTCCAGCCAGGAGTCCGCCGACGCCGCGATCGCCACGATCGTCGCCGAGCACGGGCGGCTGGACACCGTGGTGCACAACGCCGGGCACATGGTGCTCGGCCCGGCCGAGGCGTTCACCCCCGAGCAGCTCGCGCAGCTGTACGACACGAACGTGATCGGGGCGCAGCGGGTCAACCGGGCCGCCCTGCCGCACCTGCGTGCGCAGCGCGACGGCCTGCTGGTGTGGGTGTCGAGCAGCAGCGTCCGCGGTGGCACCCCGCCCTACCTGGCGCCGTACTTCGCGGCGAAGGCGGCGATGGACAGCCTCGCCGTCTCCTACGCCGCCGAGCTGGCCCGGTTCGGCATCGACACCACGATCGTGGTGCCCGGCGCGTTCACCTCGGGCACCAACCACTTCCCGAACTCCGGGCACCCGGCCGACGAGGCCGTCGCGAAGGCCTACGAAGAGCGGTACGCGGGCCTGACCGACCAGGTCGCGGCGAAGCTGGCCGAGATCACCCCGGCCGACGCCGATGTCGCCGTCGTCGCCGAAGAGCTGGCGCGCGTGGTCGACCTGCCGAAGGGGAAGCGGCCGTTCCGGGTGCACATCGACCCGTCCGACGACGGCGGGTGGCTCGTCGCGGAGGTCGGCGACCGGATCCGGCGGGAGTTCCTGCGGCGGATCGACCTCGCCGACCTGCTCAGCCCGTCGTCCGCGTGAACCGGGTGACGATCAGGTGGTCCTTCGCCGGGCCGCGGACTGCCCACTCCTGCCGCCAGCGCCGCGCGTCGAGCACCTGGTAGCTGCCGCGGTACAGGTCGTCGCGGCAGGGGTGGTCGGTGGCCCAGTGCCCGGCGCGCAGGTCGAGCTCGTGGAAGAAGCCGCCGTGGTCGAAGTGGACGTCGGCCCGGCCGGGGGCGGTGGGCCGGTAGTGCAGGGTGCGCGTGACCGGGCCGCGGTAGGTGCCGAGGCGCATCTCGCCGGCTTCGCGGTAGACGAGTTCGCCGTCTTCTTCGGTGAAGCTCGCGGTGCCGGTCACCTCCCCCGCCGCCTCGCCGTCGGCGGTGAGGATTTCGCGATCCAGCCGCCACGCACCGGCGAAATGCGCGGCGAGATCGGGAACCGGCCAGTACTCCACGCGTCCAGTGTGCCACCCCGCGGCGGGCCGGGCCGGAACTGTCGGACCCCCGCTCTATAGTCGGCCGGGTGGCAGAGACCGAGCTCACGACCGTGTCCGACGCGCTGGAGACCCTCCGGCGCGTGTTCGGCTACGACAGTTTCCGCGGCGAGCAAGCGGCGATCGTCGAGCACGTGATCGCGGGTGGCGACGCGCTCGTGCTGATGCCCACCGGCGGCGGGAAGTCGTTGTGCTACCAGATTCCCGCGCTGGTGCGCCCGGGTGTCGGGGTCGTGGTGTCGCCGCTGATCGCGTTGATGCAGGACCAGGTCGACGCGCTGCGCAACGCCGGCGTCCGCGCCGGGTTCCTCAACTCCACGCAGGACTACGCGGCGCGCCAGGAAGTCGAGACGGCGTTCCTGGCCGGCGAGCTCGACCTGCTCTACCTGGCGCCGGAACGGCTTTCGGTCGAATCCACCGTGCGGCTGCTCGACCGCGGCAAGATCGCGTTGTTCGCGATCGACGAAGCGCACTGCGTCGCCCAGTGGGGCCACGACTTCCGGCCCGACTACCTCCAGCTGTCCGCGTTGCACGAGCGCTGGCCGGAGGTGCCGCGGATCGCGTTGACCGCCACGGCGACCGAGGCCACGCACAAGGAGATCTCGGCCCGGCTTCAGCTCGACGACGCGCGGCACTTCGTCGCGAGCTTCGACCGGCCGAACATCCAGTACCGGATCGTCGGCAAGAACTCACCGCAGCGGCAGCTGCTGGAGCTGCTGCGCACCGAGCACAAGGGCGACGCGGGGATCGTCTACTGCCTGTCCCGGAACTCGGTCGAGAAGACGGCGGAGTTCCTGGTGCAGAACGGGATTCCGGCGGTGCCCTACCACGCGGGGCTCGACGCGCGCACCCGCGCGAAGCACCAGTCGCGGTTCCTGCGCGAAGACGGGCTGATCGTGGTCGCGACGATCGCGTTCGGCATGGGCATCGACAAACCGGACGTCCGGTTCGTCGCGCACCTCGACCTGCCGAAGTCGGTCGAGGGCTACTACCAGGAGACCGGCCGCGCGGGGCGGGATGGCCAGCCGTCGACCGCCTGGCTCGCGTACGGGCTGCAGGACGTGGTGCAGCAGCGGAAGATGATCGACACGTCCGAGGGGGACGACGCGCACCGGCGGCGGCTGGGCGCGCACCTGAACGCGATGCTGGCGCTGTGCGAGACGGTGGAGTGCCGGCGCGTGCAGATCCTCAACTACTTCGGGCAGAAGGCCGAGCCGTGCGGCAACTGCGACACGTGCCTGAGCCCGCCGGAGAAATGGGACGGCACGATCCCGGCGCAGAAGCTGCTGTCGACGGTGGTCCGGCTGCGCAACGAGCGGCGGCAGAAGTTCGGCGCGGGCCAGATCACGGACATCCTGCTCGGCAAGTCGACCCCGAAGGTGACGCAGTTCCAGCACGACACGCTCAAGACGTTCGGCATCGGCACCGAGCTGCGCGAGCCGGAGTGGCGAGCGGTGGTCCGCCAGCTGCTGGCGCAGGGCTTGCTGGCGGTCGAGGGCGACTACGGTTCCCTGGTCCTGACGGAGGCCAGCGCGGAGGTGCTGGGCGGAGACCGCCAGGTGATGCTGCGCCGAGAGCCGGAGCGAGCAGCGGCGGCGAAGGCCCGCAGCACGAAGCGGACGACGGTGG
Organism: Amycolatopsis iheyensis; assembly: GCF_024703995.1. Lineage (GTDB taxonomy): Bacteria > Actinomycetota > Actinomycetes > Mycobacteriales > Pseudonocardiaceae > Amycolatopsis > Amycolatopsis iheyensis. The sequence goes on from NZ_JAMXQV010000016.1 coordinate 103,013, forward strand.
CGGCGGAGATGCCCGCGGAGGCGGCCCCGCTGTTCGAGCGCCTGCGGGCTTGGCGCGCGGGGGTGGCGAAGGAGCAGGGGGTGCCGGCGTACGTGGTCTTCCACGACGCGACGTTGCGCCAGATCGCGACCCAGCGGCCGGCATCGCTGGCCGAGCTGGGGACGGTGAGCGGGGTGGGCGAGAACAAGCTCGCCAAGTACGGCGAGGGTGTGCTGGAGGCGCTGGCCGCGGAGTAGCGGGGGCGGGGCCGGTCGAGGCGGGCGGTCCAGGGCAGATCCGGGCCGGCCGAGGCGAGCGGTCCGGGGCAGGCAGATCCCGGCGCGGCCAAGCCGGGCCGGGCCGGGCAGCCGAAGCGAGCACTCCGGGCGGCGCGCCGCGACCGGAGGCCGGGGCCCGCTGGCCCCGGCGCGGCCAAGCCGGCCCGAGGCAGGTCGGCCGAGGCGAGCGGTCCAGGCGGGTGCGACGTGGGCCAACGGATGGCCCGCCACCGCCAAGCCGAGCCGGGACAGCCGCAGCGAGCAGTCCGCGCGGACCCGCCGCGGCCGGAGGCCGGGCCCGCTGGCCCTGGCACGGCCAAGCCGAACCGGCCCGAGGCAGGTCGGCCGGGGCGAGCGGTCCAGGCTCGCCGTGGCCGGAGGTGGTGGCCCGCGCTGGACCCGGCGCAGACCCCGGCGGCCAAGCCGGGGCCGGCTCCCGGGGGCGCTGGCCGCAGAGATCGCCGGCACGACCGGAACCGCCCGCTCCAGGTTGCGGGCGGCGCCGAGGCGATGATCGCCGCGGCCGTGTCGGGCTGGGCCTCGGCCGCCCGAGTGGCCGGCCGAGGCCCCCAGCCGTCGATCCGCCGCGGGCCGGCCGCTCGGTTTCAGCCGATCGGGTGGGTCAGCGGCCGGCCGCGGGGCCGGGCTGGCCGTTGGGGCCCGTGACCGAGTTGACCTTGCGGACCGCTCCCGCGATCTGGTCGTGGTACTTGCCCTTGGTCTTGTCGTCGACGAACTTGGCCGCCTTGCCGACCGCCTGGTTCACCTTTTCCGGGTTCTTCTTCGCGTAGGCGCGGGCCGCGCCGGCCGCCCCGGCCAACATGGTCAGTTTGCGCATCAAAGGCACGGTGGTCCTCCCTCATCGGGTTCCGGTCATCCTGACAACGCGGACGAACCACCCGGAGGTTCCCCGTGTGACGACCGCCAAACCACGCCAGGCCCGTTCACGCAGGGTCGGCACGGGAAATTCGCGCGCCCGGCGCCGCTCCCGGCCCTAGGCTCGCGATCATGCGCGACCTGGCCGGCCTGCCGAAGGCTCACCTGCACGTCCACCTCGAGAGCACCATCCGGCCGACCACGCTCCGTGAACTCGGTGAGGCCAACGGCGTCGACGTCCCGGGTGAGCCCCCGGTGTTCGACGGTTTCCGCGCCTTCGCCGACTACAACGCCCTCATCCGCTCCTGCCTGCGACGCCCCGAGGACTTCGAGCGCATCGCGCGCGAGTACTGCGAAGACGAACTCGCGCAAGGCACCCGCTACGCCGAAGTCACCTTCACCGCGGCTTCGCACGGAGAACGCCTGGGCGACCCGGAAATGCCCCTCGCAGCAGTACTCAACGGACTCGAAGGCCTCGACTGCCGCCTGGTGCTCGACCACTCCCGCCGTCGGTCGGTCGAACGCGCCGAGCGCACCCTCGACCTCGCCCTCAAGTACGACGAAGTGTTCGCGATCGGCATGGCCGGCGAGGAGAACCACTCGCTGAAGCCGTTCGCCGGGATCTTCGACAAGGCTCGCGAAGCCGGCATCCACCTGCTGCACCACACCGGCGAGGACGCCGGCCCGGACAGCATCCGCGAAGCCCTCGACGTCGGCCGCACCGAACGGCTGGGGCACGGCATCCGCGTTCTCGACGATCCGGACCTCGTCCGGGAAGTCCGCGACCGCGGCCTCGCGCTGGAGGTCTGCCCCTCCTCGAACGTGACACTCGGGCTCGTTCCGTCCCTGCCCGAACACCCGCTCCCCCGGCTCCTCGACGCCGGGCTCACCGTCACGCTCAACACCGACGTCCCGTCCGTCACCGGCGCGGCCCTCGCCGAGGAATACGCCCGCGTCCAAACCGCCTTCGGCTACGACGACGCCATGATGGCGGACTTCGCCCGGGCGAGCGTCAGGGCGTCCTTCGCCCCGGAACCGGCCAAGACGAAGATCCTCGAAGACATCGACGCCTGGCTCACACCGGCAGCAGCCGGGTGACCAACGCGGAAAGCTGGTGCACCGTGCGGCATTCGTGCATCTCGACGACCTCGGCGTACTCCAGCGCCGCCGAGTCCCCGGTCGACCACAGCGACCGCCGCTCCGGGTTGAGCCAGTAGACGTGCCGGGCGCGGGCCTTGATCTCGCGCACCGCGTCGAGGTTCGGGTCGCCGCCGTTGGTGCGGGCGTCGCCGAGGATCAGCACCGAGGTGCGCGGGCCGACCGCGTCGAGCCAGTTCGCCGTGAACTGCCGCAGTGAGCCGCCGTAGTCGCTGTGGCCGTCCCAGCGCACCAGCGCCGCTTCGGACAGCATGCGCGCGCCCAGGTGCTCGGGGTCGGCGACACCGGTCGTGACCAGGTGGGTCACCTCGTCGGCGCTGTCGACGAACGCGAACACCCGAATCTTGCTGAACTGGTCGCGCAGCGCCTGCACCAGCAGCATGGTGAAGTTCGCGAACCCCGCCACCGACCCGGAAAGATCGCACAGCAGCACGATTTCCGGCCGGCCGGGCCGCCGGTGGCGGTAGGCCGGGCGCAGGGGCACCCCGCCGGTCGACAACGACCGCCGCAGCGTGCGGCGCAGGTCGATCTGCCCGCGCGTCGTGCGCTTGCGGCGCGCCGCCAGCCGCGTCGCGAGCTTGCGGGACAGCGGCTGGATCGTCCGGCGCAGCTCGGCGAGCTGGTTCCGGCTGGCGATGAGGAAGTCGACGCGGTCCGGCGCGGGCGCGATGGCGTGCTTGGCGACGCGCTCCCGGCCGCGGACCTCGGCCGCGCGGCGTCGCGCCTCCGTGCGGACCTGGCCACGGAACCCTTCGACGCGGCGGCGGATCTCGTCGCGGTCGAGCCGGTCGGTGAACTCGCCGCGCGCGCCGCCGCCGCGCACCGCGGCCAGCACCCGCGCGATCAACGTCTGCGGCTGGAGCCGCTCCAGGGTCTGGTGGGCGGAGAACCCGCCACCCGGGCCGGACGCCGAGCCGTACTGGCCGAGCAGCTCCACCGCGAGCCCGGCCAGCTGCGCCAGGGCCTGCTGGTCGCCTTCCGCGAGCGCGGCGGCGAGCTGCTCCCGCAGTTCTTCGAGGGTCGTTTCCGAGCGGGCCCGCTCGGGGGTGCCGATCCCGGCCGGGAAGTACAGGTCGAACGCGGCGTCGAACACCGCGCGCTGCCCGCCGCGGCGGACCAGGGCCGCGGCCAGTCCTTCGCGGACCAGCGCACGGTCGTCCAGCCCGAGGACTTCGAGCGCGGCCGCGGCGTCGACGGTCTCGGCGGGGCCGGCCGGGATGCCCTGCGCCCGCAGGGCCCGGACGAACGACGCGAGCCGCTCCGGCACCCCGCCGGTCACGACGCGTCCAGAACCTGTTCGAGCTTGAGGCCGGCGCCTGCCTTGGCGATGTCGTCCTGGTGCTTGAGCACGACGCCGAGGCTTTCGCGCACGACCTGCTCGTCGAGGGAGTCCGCCCCGAGGGCGAGCAGCGTGCGCGCCCAGTCGATGGTCTCGGCGACCGACGGCAGCTTGCGCAGGTCCATCGCGCGCAGCGCGGCGATCACCCGGACGACGGAATCCGCGAGCGCGGCGTCGATGCCCGGGACCTTGAGCCGGACGATGTCGCGCTCGAGCTCCTCGTCCGGGAAGTCGATGTGCAGGAACAGGCACCGGCGGCGCAGCGCCTCGGACAGCTCGCGCGTCGCGTTCGACGTCAGCACGGCGAACGGCGCGCGGGTGGCGGTGATCGTGCCCAGCTCCGGGACGGTCACCTGGAAGTCGCCGAGCACCTCGAGCAGCAGGCCCTCGACCTCCATGTCCGCCTTGTCGGTCTCGTCGATGAGCAGCACGGACGGCTCGTCCGAGGAGATCGCCGTCAGCAGCGGGCGGCGCAGCAGGAACTCCTCGCCGAAGATGTCGGTGCGGGCCTGCTCCCACGTCTCGTCGCGGCCGGCGGTGATCCGCAGCAGCTGCTTCGCGTGGTTCCACTCGTACAGCGCGCGGGCCTCGTCGATGCCCTCGTAGCACTGCAGCCGCACCAGCCGCGAGCCGCTGACCTGGGCGACGGCCTTGGCGAGCTCGGTCTTGCCGACGCCGGCCGGGCCTTCGACCAGCAACGGCTTGCCGAGCCGGTCGGCCAGGAACACCGTGGTCGCCACCGCCGTCGAGGCCAGGTAGCCGGCTTCGGCCAGCTTCGCCGACACGTCGTCGACGGACGTGAAGAATCCGGTGCCCACCACAGACCTCCTAAGCGGTCGCTCACCAGGAGCGTACCCGACGAGCGGGCTAGCATCGGCCGCGTGACCTACGTTGCCGCTTCCGGCCGATACGAATCGATCCCCTACCGCCGCACCGGGCGTTCCGGGCTCAAGCTGCCCGCGATCTCGCTCGGGCTGTGGCACAACTTCGGCCACGACCGGCCGCTGCAGACCCAGCGCGACATCACCCGGCGCGCCTTCGACCTCGGCATCACGCACTTCGACCTGGCGAACAACTACGGCCCGCCGTACGGCTCGGCCGAGGAGAACTTCGGGCGGCTGCTGGCCACCGACTTCCAGCCCTACCGCGACGAGCTGGTGATCTCCACCAAGGCCGGCTACGACATGTGGCCCGGCCCGTACGGCGAGTGGGGCAGCCGCAAGTACCTGCTGTCCTCACTGGACCAGTCGCTCGGCCGGCTGGGCCTTGACTACGTCGACATCTTCTACTCGCACCGCTTCGACCCCGAGACGCCGCTGGAGGAGACCGTCGGCGCACTCGACGCGGCGGTGCGCGCCGGGAAAGCGCTCTACGTCGGGATTTCGTCATACAACTCGGAGCGGACCGCCGAAGCGGCGCGGTTGCTGCGCGAGCTCGGCACGCCGTTGCTGATCCACCAGCCGTCGTATTCGATGCTGAACCGCTGGATCGAGGAGGACGGGCTCCTGGACACCCTCGAGGAGGCGGGCGCGGGCTGCATCGCGTTCTCGCCACTGGCGCAGGGACTGCTGACCGACAAGTACCTGAAGGGCGTCCCCGCGGATTCGCGGGCGGCGCAGGGGAAGTCGCTCGACCCGGACACCCTCGACGAAGACCGGCTGGGCCGGGTCCGCGCGCTGAACGACATCGCGTCCCGGCGCGGGCAGTCGCTGGCGCAGCTGGCGCTGGCGTGGGCGCTGCGCGATCACCGCGTGACGTCGGTGCTGATCGGCGCGAGCAGTGTGAAGCAGCTGGAGGACAACGTCGGCGCGCTCGGCAACCTCGACTTCTCTTCGGAGGAGCTGACGGAGATCGACGGCCACGCGACCGACGCGGACATCAACCTGTGGAAGCGGTCCTCCGACGCCTGAAATCACGTCACCCCGGGCACACCCGGCGCTTAGGCTGGCTTCGTGAGCTTCCTGCGCCGGGTGTTCCTGGGGACCGGCCGCCTCCCCGACGACGCGCGTGCCCGCCTGACCGCCGAAGGCCTCGTCCACCTGGCCGAGGAGCTGCCTGGTTCGGTGCGTTACCGCGGCTACCGGGCGCCGGGGACGCGGCGCTCCGGCGCGGTCGACGCCACCACCGGCGCGCTCGTGATCACCCGGCAGCGCCTGGTGGTCTGGCTGTCGGCGGGTGAGCAGAAGGGCAAGCACATCGACGTCCCGCTGCGCGGTGGCCGCCCCGAGGGCATCGCGGTGCGGGCCGAGGGCGGCCGGATCATCTTGGGTTACGACCCGGCGAGGTTCCACCCCGACCGCTCCGGGCACGTCGAGGTGCACCTCAGGACCCCGGACGCGGCGCGGATCGCGGCCCTGCTGGGCGGGACGCCGTGAACCGCCTGTGGGTGGACGACCTGCGCCCGGCCCCGCCCGGCTGGACGTGGGCCAAGTCGAGCGCGGAAGCCATTTCGCTGCTCGCCGCGGGTGAGTTCGCCGCGATCTCCCTGGACCACGACCTCGGCGGCGACGACACGACCCGGCCGGTCGTGCGGTGGCTGTGCGAACACGAGCGCTGGCCCGCCGAAGTGCGCGTCCACACGGCGAACCCGGTCGGCCGGGAGTGGCTCACCGGGATGGCGCGGCGGTACGGGCCGGGCGTCCGCCAGTGATCTTCAGCGGATCTTCAGCTCCCGGATCGGACAGCGGCGTTACCGTGAAACCATGGTCACGCCACGGAAGTCGCGGATTCTGCTCGCCACGCTCGCGGTCGCGCTCGGCCTGACCGCGGTCTCGTGCAGCACCGCGGAACCCGAGGCCGCGACCGGCAAGCCGAACGTCGTCTTCGTGCTGACCGACGACCTGGCCATGAACCTGTTGCCGTACATGCCAAACGTGCGGCAACTCGCCCACGACGGGACCACCTTCGCCAACTACAGCGTCACCGACTCGCTCTGCTGCCCGTCGCGGTCGTCGATCTTCACCGGGAAGTTCCCGCACGACACCGGCGTCTTCACCAACGGCGGCGACGACGGCGGCTTCGGCACCTTCCACAAGCGCGGCAACGAAAACGCCACCTTCGCCGGGCAGCTGCAGCACGCCGGCTACCGCACGGCCATGCTGGGCAAGTACCTCAACGGCTACCAGCCCAAGTCCACTGTAGACAACCAGGCGCACTACGTCCCGCCGGGCTGGGACGAGTGGGACGTCGCCGGGAACGGCTACCCCGAATACGGCTACACGCTCAACGAAAACCACGACCTGACCCACCACGGCAAGGACCCGCGGGACTACCTCACCGACGTCCTGGCCGCGAAGGCCGGCGGGTTCGTCACCGGCTCGACACAGCTGAAGAAGCCGTTCTTCCTCGAGGTCGCGACCTTCGCGCCGCACGGGCCCTACACCCCGGCGCCGCAGGACAAGGACGCTTTCCCCGGGCTCGCCGCGCCGCGCACACCCGCCTACGACAAGCTGCCGGCCAACCCGCCCGCCTGGCTCGCCGGCCGGGAACCGCTGACCGACAAGGAAAAGGCGGACATCGACACGGACTTCCGCAAGCGCGCGCAGGCCGTGCAGTCGGTCGACCGGATGGTCGGCTCCCTGCGGGACACCCTGACCAAGGCGGGCGTCGCCGGCAACACGCTGGTGGTGTTCAGCTCCGACAACGGTTACCACATGGGTGAGCACCGGCTGAACCCCGGCAAGATGACCGCGTTCGACACCGACGTCCACGTGCCGCTGATCGCCGCCGGCGCGGGCACCGGGGCCGGCAAGACCGTGGCGAACCCGGCGGCGAACATCGACCTGGCCCCGACGTTCGAAGCACTGGCCGGCACCACGCCCCCGGCGGACACCGATGGGCGCAGCCTGCTCCCGCTGCTCACCGGGCAGCCCACGCCGGACTGGCGGACCGCGTCGCTGGTCGAGCACCACGGGCCGGACACCGACCCCACCGACCCGGACCTGCCGGCCGAGAACAGCGGCAACCCGGCCACGTACGAAGCCCTCCGCACGCCGGACCTGACCTACGTCGAGTACGCCGACGGCGCGACGGAGTACTACGACCGCACGACCGACCCGGACGAGCTGACCAACGCCGCGGCCGCGCTGTCACCCGAGCGCCGGACCCAGCTGCACAACGCCTTGCAGGCCCAGGTGACCTGCCACGGCACCCAGTCCTGCGCGGCGGCCGACCACGTCCTGCCCTAGGCGGGCTACCGGACCTGCTTCACGGCCCACTCGGCCCACTCCCGCTGCATGGCCGAAAACCGCTTCCCCCACTCCAAGACCAGCCGCCCGTACACCGAGGGGTTGTCGTCGTCCCAGTCGATCGAGGCGTCCAGCGCCTCGAGGCGCTCGGCGCGCCGCTGTCCCGTCTCGCCCAGACGCTCCAGGTACTCGCAGGCCCGCGCCGGCTCGACCGCGCCGAGGAAGTAGACCCGCAGCAGGGCCTCGTTGCGCGTCACCCGGGTGGGCTCGACCTCGACCAGCCAGTGGCGCAGCTCCGCTTGGCCGGCTTCGGTGATCGCGTACTCCTTGCGGCCCCGCGGGCCTTCGGCGTGGACGCGGATCAGGCCCGCCGACTCCAGCTTGCCGAGCTCGCCGTAGAGCTGGCTCTGCGTGGCCGCCCAGACGTTGGACATCGCCTGCTCGAAGCGTTTCAGCAGGTCGTAGCCGCTCATCGGGCGTTCTTCCAGCAGGCCGAGGACGGCGTGGCGCAAGCTCATGCCCCCAGTCTGACATTCCACTCTTGACATGTCCATCCAGAAGCTTCTAGTTTCGACATGTCAAAGTTGGAATGTGGGGAGAACCGGCATGAACTACCTGAAGAGCTTCCTTCCGTGGATCGCGTTCGCCGTGGTCGCGACGCAGTTCGACTGGCGCTGGTCCGGCCTGACCGGGCTGGTCATCTCGGCCGCGCTCCTGGTCGTGGCCCGCCGGGAAGGCCGCAAGGCCGACGCGCTGATCATCGAGTGGAGCGCGCTCGCCTTCTTCCTGCTGCTCACGGCCACGGCGTTCGCCTTCCCCGCGTCGCCGCTCAAGACCTACACCGGCGCGCTGACCGACGCCTGGCTGGCGCTCACCGCCTGGGGTTCCCTCGCCATCGGCAAGCCGTTCACCCTCGGCATCGCCCGCACCATGACGCCGCCGGAGCTGTGGGCCAACCCGGTCTTCAAGCGCGTCAACGTCGTCATCACGCTCGTGTGGGCCGCGAGCTTCACCGTCACCGGCCTCGCCGGCATCGCGCTGCTGAACTTCGCCCCGCACGCGACGGCCGCGCTGATCACGCTCAAGGTCCTCGGCTTCGCCGTGCCCGTCGCCTTCACCATCCGCTACCCGCGCATCGTGCGCGCCCGAGCCGAAAAGGCCTCCTGACATGACCACCAGCGACTTCCACCTGACCGGCGCCTACGCCCCGGTCCACGACGAGCTGACCGCGTTCGACCTGCCCGTCACCGGCGCGCTGCCGCCCGAGCTGACCGGCTGGTACCTGCGCAACGGCCCGAACCCGCGCGAGGACAGCAAGCACTGGTTCACCGGCGACGGCATGGTCCACGGCGTCCGGCTCGAAAACGGCCGCGCCGCCTGGTACCGCAACCGCTGGGTGCGCACCGACAGCTTCGCCGACCCGGATCTCGAGCTGTACAACGAAGACGGCACGCGCAACCTCCACGCGAGCGTCGCCAACACGCACGTGGTCAACCACGCCGGGCGCACGCTCGCGCTCGTCGAGTCGTCGCTGCCGTACGAGATCACGACGGACCTCGAAACCGTCGGCGCCTACGACTTCGACGGCGAGCTCGCCGATTCGATGACCGCGCACCCGAAGATCTGCCCGGCGACCGGGGAGCTGCACTTCTTCGGCTACGGCAGCATCACCGCGCCGCACGTGAGCTACTACCGCGCCGACGCCGCCGGGAAGCTCGTCGTCAAGCAGCCGATCGACGTCCCGGGGCTGACGATGATGCACGACTTCGCGCTCACCGCCGAGCACGCCGTCTTCTACGACCTGCCGGTCGTGTTCGACCGGGAGTCGGTCGGCCGGGGCATGCCCTACGCCTGGGACGCGAGCTACGGCGCCCGGCTCGGCGTGCTGCGCCGCGACCGGCCCGAAGCCGGCGTGCGCTGGCTGGCGATCGAACCCTGCTACGTCTTCCACACGCTCAACGCGTTCGACACCCCGGACGGCCGGATCGTCGTGCACGTCCTGCGCTACGACCACCAGTGGTGGGCCGGCCACGAGGACCCGCCGGCGGCACTGTGGCGCTGGACGATCGACCTCGCGGCCGGCACGGTCACCGAGGACCGGCTCGACGACCGCCCGGGCGAGTTCCCCCGCATCGACGACCGGCTCGCCGGCTCCGACGCGCGCTTCGGGCACGTCACGGGTCACGGCGTCCTGCGCCGCTACGACCTGCACGCGGGCACCGCCACCGAGCACGTTTTCGGCGAGGGGCGCACCCCGGGTGAGGCGGTGTTCGTCCCGGCGGAGCACGGCGAAGGCTGGCTGCTCGCCTACGTCCACGACGCGGCGGAGGACCGCAGCGACCTGGTCGTGCTCGACGCCGGGAACGTCGGCGCCGCCCCGGTCGCCACGGTCCACCTCCCGCAGCGCGTCCCCGCGGGCTTCCACGGGAACTGGCTACCGGACGCGTGAGCGCTTCTTCGGCTCCGGCCGCTCCTGCCGGACGCCGTCGACGAAGACGTCGACCCGCTCGTCCAGGAACGCCACCAAGCCGGCGACGCGGGTGCCCTCCGGCAGCGGCACCGGGTAGCTCCAGGCGAGGTCCGGGTGCCCGGCCACGTCGAAGTGGTCGGCGGCGCCCTTGTACGGGCAGTGCGTCACGACGCCGATCTTCTCGAGCAGGTCCATCCGGACGTCGACGCGCGGCAGGTAGTAGCGGGTCGGCAGCCCGGTCTCGAACAGCAGGTGCGGGCGCACGGTGTCGGCGACGGTGACGCCGTCGACCTCGATCCGGATGTGCCGCGAGCTCGGCAGGATGTCGACGCGGACGCCGGGGTCGCGTGGATGCGTGTAGATCTGCTCGTCTTCTTCGAACCAGTCGAACGGGGCGAAGTCGAACCGGACGTGCCCCCGCAGCTCTTCGATCGGCGAATCCGGGTATTCCAGCGCGGCGTCCACCGCCTCCGCTCCACCACCCTTTATCGTCGACAGAACACCTTCTCCGCGGCTGGGCGAGTGCGACGTCCGGCCGGAGGGGGCGAGAACACCGCTCACGTCCGCGCGCGGGATGTAGTACGTGGGGTAGTAGGGAACTTCCCACACCAGAAGGGGGTGCACCGTGTCCGCGACGACCTGCCCGCCGAGGAACAGCCGCACCCGTTTCGCGCCTTGTGCCACGCGGACGCGGCCGCGTACCGGAGTGCTCATGCCCCGGTCAACGGGTCCCGGACACGGCGTATTCCGGCGGAACCGGCGTCCGGGCGGCTAGCGTGGCAGGGAGCATGAACACGACAGGAGGCGGGCACGGGTGGCCGGCGTAGCAGTTCCAACGGTCGGGACCCCCGCCGGGATGCGCAAGATCAACCAGCGGGCGGTGCTCGACCTGCTGCGCCGCAGCGGCGCGGCGACCCGGCCGCAGGTGGCGAAGGAGACCGGGCTGTCGAAGCCGACGGTCAGCCAGGCGCTGCTCGCGCTGGAAGCCGCGGGGCTCGCCCGGCCCACCGGGCAGACGTCCACCGGCACCGGCCGCTCGGCCGTGCTGTACGAGGCCGACCCGACCGCGGGCTACGTGCTGGGTGTCGACATCGGCCGCGAGCACATCCGCGTCGCGGTGGCGGACCTCGGCGCCGCGATCGTGGCGCGCCGCGACGAGCGCAACACGGCGCGCTCCGGCGCGGCGCTGGTCACCGCGGTCGGCAAGATCGCCGGTGACGCCGTCGCCGAGGCGGGCCTGACGGCTTCCGACATCGTTGTCCGCGTGGTCGGCTCCCCCGGCGTCGCCGACCCGGAGAAGCGCTGCTTCCGGCACGCGCCGAACCTGCCCGGCTGGGGCCGGGCCGGGCTGATCGACGACCTCGAGGCGGCGCTGGGCCCGGACCTGATGGTGGAGAACGACGCGAACCTCACCGCCGTCGGCGAAGGCGAAAGCGGCGCGGCGCGCGGTGCGGCGGTGTTCGGCTGCATCACGATCGGCACGGGCGTCGGCATGGGCATGATGGTCGACGGCCGGGTGTTCCGCGGCGCGACGGGCGCGGCGGGCGAGATCGGCTACCTCCCGTACGGCCGCACGCGCTCGTCGGCCGACGACGGCGCCCCACCCGCCCGCGGCCACCTGGAGGAGGCGACGGCGGCCCAGTCGGTGGTCCGCGGCGCCCGCGAACTGGGCCTGGGCACGGCGAAGTCGGCCCGCGAGGTGTTCCGCCTGGCCCGCGACGGCGACGAGCTGGCCCGCCGGGCGCTGGAAGCGGAAGCCGATCGCCTGGCGTACACGGTGGCCTCGGTGGCGGCGGTGATCGACCCGGAGCTGATCGTCCTGGGCGGCGGCATGGGCGCGGCGGCGGACCTGCTGCTGGAGCCGATCGACCGCGCGTTGCGGGGGTTCACGCCGTTGGTGCCGAAGGTGGTCCAAGGCGAGCTGGGCGAGGACGCGGTGCTGACCGGCGCGATCAGCGTCGGCCTGCGGGCGGCCGAAGGCCTGGTCTTCGACCGCCGGGTGGGTGCCGCCTAAGCCGGTGCTTCGCCGAGCAGCCGGGCGCCGAGCGGGGTCACGAAGTGGACGACGCGCTGCCGGTCGCGGTGGCTCACGATGAGGTGCCCGGCCCGCAGGACGGCGGTGTGCTTGGACACCGCGGGCGCGGAAAGACCGAGCCGGTCGCCGAGCCGGGTCGAGCTGGAGCCCGGGTGCCGGTCGATCGCCCGCAGCACGCTCGCCCGGGTGCGGCCGATCAGGTCGGCGAGCGCGCCCGGCGCGACCGGGAGGTCCTGCCACCCGAGGACCGCCTCGGCCGGGTAGGTGATCGTCGGCGACCCCACGCCGACCAGGAAGTCCGGCGTCCGCGCGAACACCGACGGGATCAGCCGGAGCCCGCGGCCGCCGAGCTCGACGTCGCCGTCCGGCGCGCCGGGCAGCGTGCACGACAGCGTCGGCGCCCGCCAGCGCAGGTCCGGGTGCAGGCCGGCGAGGAGCCGCTCGACCCCGCCCTCCGCCAGGGCCGCCGAGCGGCGCCGCACGTCGGCCCGCAGGTGCTCGGTGATCGTGGGCCACACCGGGGCGATCGCGGCGGCGTGGTAGCCGCGGTACTCCTCGACGATCCGGCCGAGGACGTCCTGGTCCCCGGCGGCGAAGGACCGGCCCCACGCCGGGAGCCGGCCCTGCCGTTCGAGGTACTGCGCGGGGCGCAGCAGGCGAGACCGCGGGGTGCTCCGCACGCGGTCCCAGGCGTCGTCGAGCCGCGGCTCGGTGCCGCACAGGAACGCCGGCCACAGCCCCGAGGGGCCGACGAGCTGCCGCAACATCGGCAGCGGCGTGCGCACCCGTGCCGTCGCCAGCGCCCGCCAGGGTTCGAACGACGGGCCGCCCCCGCGGCGCAGCAGCAGTTCCAGGCTGAACGCGGCTTCCAGGAGCGGCGCCGGTTCGACCACCAGCCGGGTCCTGGCCAGATCGGCCGCCGTGAAATGAACGCGCAGCATGAACTCCCCTCCCCCGGGCAAGTTTTCCCCAGGGAGAAAGGTTGTGGAAGAGCCGGCGGGCGGTATTCGAAGATTGTTTCGCGCGAATCTTTTGTTTCGGATCACCGTTCTTGGGAGGAGAACCATGTCGTTCACCGCGAAACGCCTGCTCGTCACCGCCGCGGCGGCCGTTCTGTCGTTCGCCGGGGTCGCCCTGGCGCCCGCGACCGCTTCGGCGGCGCCGCTCAACCCCTGCGCTCACCCGGGCTGGATCGAGGACTTCCCGACCGAGGGATACCTCACCGGCGAGCCCACCAACATCCGCTCCGGCCCCTACCTGGACTGCGCGGTCAACAAGGTCGGCCACGCGGGCGACTACGCGATCTACATGTGCTGGCGAGAAGGCAGCACCTACGGCGGCACGAACCGCTGGACGTTCGTCTACAGCAGCGGCTCACGGGGCTGGGTGACCAACAGCCTCCTGGCGTACGGCGGCAGTCCCTACCACTGCTAGGCGGGGAGCGGCGGGGCGCGGACACCCGCGCCCCGGTTCCCGGCTAAGCCGCGCGCCAGGCCTCGCCGCCCGTCGAGATCCGCCAGGGCGTCAGCTCCAGCACCGTGATCTTGGGGTCCCGGCAGTCCTCGCCGCCCAGGATCTTCGGGTCGTAGCCCAGTGGCTCCGAGGTCGAGGCGAACAAGTCCCAGAGGTTCTTCCGCGACTGTTCGTCGTCCCGCAGCTCCGCCCGGCACTCCGCCACCGCGACTTCGTGCGCGGGGTCCCAGTACGAGCACGACACGTACGGCGACGCCGCCAGGTGCGCCAGCTTCAGCGGTGTCGGCCGGGTGAACAGCCGGCCGGTCAGGCCTTCCGGGCCGTGCTCCCAGATCGGGTGCACCACCCGCGACCGCGGGCGGCCCCGGCGGTCGACGGTCACCAGCGTGCACCACACGACCCGGTGCGCCACACGCACGAACGCTTCGGCCAGCTCGCCCGGTACTCTGCTAGATTCCACAACCATGGTTGTGCATCCTACGCCGGACGGCCTGGACTTGTCACTCACCAGCCTCTTCGCGGGCTGGGCGATGACGGACGAAGTCCAGCGGCGGCTCACCGAACGCGGCTTCGGCGACCTGAGGTTCAACGATGGTGTCGTGATCCAGCACGTCCTCGCCGCGCCGCTGTCTATCACCGCGCTGGCCGAGCGGATGGGCGTGACCCAGCAGGCGGCGTCGAAGGCCGTCGCGGACCTCGAACGGCGGGGGTTGCTGCGCCGCGAGCCCGACCCCGCCGACGCGCGCACGAAACTGCTGCACCTCACCGGCCACGCGCGCGACGCCGTCGAAGCGACCCGGACGCTGCGAGCGGACCTTCAGGCGGAACTCGTGGCGGAGTACGGAAAAGCCCGCGTCGACGACGCCCGGGCCCTGCTGGCGTCGGTCATCGGCCGCCTCGGCGGCGGGGACGCGATCCGCGCACGGCGAGTCCGGCCGCCGCACTGAATTACCCGATTACCCGCGACGTAATCGACACCGCCGCGAGAATCGGGGGATGAGCGAAACGAACCGCGAGATCGTCGTCGGCTGCCTGGAGAACCTGTTCACGCACAAGGACTTCGACGCCGCCAAAGCCGCACTGCACCCGGACTTCGTCACCCACAGCCCCGGCCTCCCCAACGGCCGCGACGCCTTCGCCGCCGCCGTCGAAAACTCCCCGCTCGCCGGGGCGAGCGCCGAGATCCGGCACGTCGTCGCCGAGGACGACCTCGTCGTGGTGCACCTGCACGTCGCCGGCACCGCCGTCGTCGACATCCTGCGGGTCGAAGACGGCCTGCTCGTCGAACACTGGGACGTCAAGCAGCCCCTGGGCGCGTGATCACGCAGGTCCCCGACGCCGTGGCCAGCAGCTTGCCCTCGGCGTCGCGGATCTCCCCTTCGGCGAACGCGATGCGCGAACCCTCCTTCACCACGCGCCCGGTCGCGCGGATCTCACCGCGGCCGGCGTGGATCGCGCGCAGGTAGCTCACCTTCAGCTCCACCGACGAGTAGCCGACGCCGGCCGGCAGCGTCGTGTGCACCGCGCAGCCGACCACCGAGTCCAGCATCGTGGCCGCCACGCCGCCGTGGACCATCCCGATCGGGTTGTACAGCGACTCGTCCGGCTCGGCGACCGCGACGACCTCGCCGTGGCCGATGCGCTCCCAGCGCAGCCCGAAGTGCGCGGCGATCGGCGGGCCGGGAACGCGCCCTTCAGCGACGGCGGTCAGGTAGTCGAACCCCGACATGGTGGCGCCGAGCCGGGCCGTCGCCAGGGGGTCCTGCCACGTGATGGTCTTCGAACGGACCTGCGCTTCGACGTCGGTCATCCCGGCTCCTTGATTATGACAACTGTCTTAACCGCAGCCTCGCCCGCGGGCCCCGGCGCCGTCAAGCACGGCGTGACCGAGGCCACCGGTGGTCCGCCCGCGACGTGGATGGAATCATCCGGGGGTGGACATCGACCCCGGCCGCAAGCTGATCGACCCGGAACGCGTGGCCGCGGCGGTCGACGGGCTGGGCGACCGCGCCGTCATCGACGAGTGGGCCCAGCGCTTCTCGGTGGTCGCCGACCCGTCGCGGCTCGCGCTGCTCGTCTCGATCCACTACGCCCGCGAGATCAGCGTCACCGACCTCGCCGCGGTCACCGGCATGACCGACACCGCGGTTTCGCAGGCCCTGCGGCTGCTGCGGGCACACGGACTGGTGACCACGCAACGCACCGGCCGGGTGGTCCGGTACCGGCTCGCCGACGCCACGGTGCACGAACTCATCCATCGGGTGCGCCCGCACCCCCAACAGCCCGCGAACGAAGGCCAGGACAGGTAACCTCCGGCGCATGACGGGATTGCCCGAGACCATCACCGCCTGCCTGTTCGACCTCGACGGAGTGCTCACCGGCACGGCAGTTCTGCACCGCGAAGCCTGGAAACGGACTTTCGACGAGTTTCTTCGCGCCCGCGACGGCGCCGGCTTCCGCGAGTTCACCGACCAGGACTACGCGACCTATGTGGACGGCCGCCCGCGCGCCGACGGCGTGCGGGAGTTCCTGAAGTCGCGCGAGATCGAACTGCCCGAAGGCACGCCGGACGACCCCGCCGACGCCCCGACCGTCAACGGCGTCGGCAACCGCAAGAACGACCTCGTCCTGAAGATCATCGACGAACGCGGCGTGAGCCCCTACCCCGGCTCGATCCGCTACCTCGAGGCGGTCAAGGCCGCGGGGCTGCGGATCGCCGTCGTGACGTCGTCGGCCAACGGTGCCAAGGTCCTCGACGCCGGCGACCTCAGCAAGTACGTCGAAGCACGCGTCGACGGCCTCGTGATCCGCGAGCGGCACCTGAAGGGCAAGCCCGCGCCGGACTCGTTCCTGGCCGGCGCCGAAGCGCTCGGCGTCGAGCCCGCGCACGCGGCCGTCTTCGAGGATGCGCAATCCGGCGTCCAAGCCGGGAAAGCGGGTCATTTCGGTTACGTGGTGGGCGTCAACCGCGCCGACCAGGCCGCCGAGCTCACGGCCCACGGGGCCGACATCGTGGTCGACGACCTCGCCGACCTGCTGGAGGATCGATGACCGAAGAAGAACCCCACGGCTACGAGTGCTCGCCGTGGGAGCTGCGCTGGCGCGGCATGGACGTCGACGCCCTGCAGCGCACCGAATCGGCGTTCGCGGTGTCGAACGGCCACATCGGGCTGCGCGGCACGCTCGAAGAGGCCGAGCCGCGCGGGCTGCCCGGCACGTACCTCAACGGGTTCTACGAGCAGCACGAGCTCCCGTACGCCGAAGCGGGCTACGGCTACCCCGAAGAGGGCCAGACCGTCGTCAACGTGACCGACGGCAAGATCATCCGACTGCTGGTCGAGGACGAGCCGCTCGACATGCGCTACGGCGCGGCCACCAAGCACGACCGGGTGCTCGACTTCCGCAAGGGCACCCTGTGCCGCAGCACCGAATGGTCGTCGCCGACCGGCCGGCGCGTGCGCGTGCGCACCGAGCGGCTGGTGTCCTTCACCCAGCGCGCGATCGCCGCCATCCGGTACGAGGTCGAGCCGCTCGACGAGGACCTGCAGCTGGTCGTCCAGTCCGACCTGCTGGCCAACGAGCCGATCGAGTCCGACACCAGCGACCCGCGGGTGGCCGCGGCACTGGAGTCGCCGCTGGTCGGCGAGTTCCACCGCGCCACCGAGTACAACGCCGTGCTGGTGCACCAGACCCGCCGCTCCGGGCTGCGGATGGCCGCGGCGATGGACCACAAGATCGAGGTGGACGACGGGATCCGCGCCCGCATCCACTCCGAAGAAGACCTCGCCCGGCTCACCGTCGCCGTCGACGTGCCCAAGGGCGGGCGGCTGCGCATCACCAAGTTCCTCGCCTACGGCTGGTCCGCGCAGCGTTCGGTGCCCGCCCTGCGGTCGCAGGTCGAGGCCGCGCTCGCGGGCGCGCGCCAGACCGGCTGGAAGGGCCTGGTGACCGAGCAGCGCCAGTTCCTCGACGACTTCTGGGCCACCTCGGACATCGAGATCGAGGGCGATCCCGAGCTGCAGCAAGCGGTCCGCTTCGCGTTGTTCCACCTCCTGCAGGCCGGGGCCCGCGGTGAAAGCCGGGCGATCGCGGGCAAGGGGCTGACCGGCCCCGGCTACGATGGGCACGCCTTCTGGGACACCGAATCCTTCGTCCTGCCGGTGCTCACCTACACGATGCCGGACGCGGCACGCGACGCCCTGCGCTGGCGGCACTCCACAATGGACAAAGCGAAGGAACGCGCGCACCAGCTGGGCCTGCGGGGCGCGGCGTTCCCCTGGCGGTCGATCAACGGCGCCGAGTGCTCGGCGTACTGGCCGGCCGGCACGGCGGCGTTCCACGTCAGCGCCGACATCGCCGACGCCGTACTGCGCTACCTCAATGCCACCGGCGACGACGAGTTCGAGCGCGACTACGGCGCCGAGCTGCTGCTGGAGACCGCCCGGCTGTGGGCGTCATTGGGCCACCACGACCGGCACGGCGCGTTCCGCATCGACGGCGTCACCGGGCCGGACGAGTATTCGGCGGTGGCGGACAACAACGTCTACACCAACCTGATGGCGCGCCGGAACCTCCTGGCCGCGGCGCAGTCGTGCGAGCGGCACCCGGACGTGGCGGCGCGGTTCGGCGTCGACGCCGTCGAGCTGGACTCGTGGCGCGCGGCCGCCGCGGCGATGTTCCTGCCTTACGACACCGAGCTCGGCGTGCACCCGCAGTCCGAGGGCTTCCTCGACCACGACGAGTGGGACTACGAGCACACCGACCTCGCGCACTACCCGCTGCTGCTGCACTTCCCGTACTTCGACCTGTACCGCAAGCAGGTCGTGAAGCAGGCGGACCTGGTGCTGGCGCTGTACCTGTGCGGCGACTCCTTCAGCCCGGAGGAGAAGGCGCGCAACTTCGCCTACTACGAGGCGAGGACCGTGCGCGACTCCTCGCTTTCGGCGGGCACGCAGGCGGTCGTCGCGGCCGAGGTGGGCCACCTCGAGCTGGCCTACGACTACCTCGCCGAGGCGGCGCTGACCGACCTGCACGACGTGCACAACAACGTGCGCAACGGCCTGCACATGGCGTCGCTGGCCGGGGCCTGGCAGGGTGCCGTGGCCGGCTTCGGCGGCCTCCGCGACCACGGCGGCACGCTGTCGTTCGCGCCGCGGCTGCCACCGCAGCTGGACCGGATCACCTTCCGCCTGATGTTCCGCGGCACCCGGTTCCAGGTCGAGATCGACCGCGACCAGGCGACCTACCACGTGCTGGACGGCGAGCCGCTGGAGCTGCTGCACCACGGCGAGCGCGTCACGGTCACCGCCGAGCCCCAGCGGTTCGCGACGCCGAAGATCGACGCGGGCGACCCGCCGAAGCAGCCGCCGGGCCGGGCGCCCCTGCGGCGTGACTCGGAAATGGTGCGTCAGTACGCCGAACCGACCATCCCGATCACTGAGGAAGGTCGCTGACGGCGTCCCGTCCGGGTGGGGCCGGGACGTCCTCGGTCCCGCCCGGGCTCACGTCCGGGTCGGGGGCGGTGGGCACGTCGTGGGTCAGCTGACCGGGGGTCGGCAGCTTCGGGAGCTCTTCGTCTTCGTCGTCACCGAGGCCGTGGATGCGCTGCTGCTCGCTCATGTCTTCCGGGATACCCGGTTTTCCGGGCCGCGACCAGGGGGTCAGGCCGCCGCGGACCGGGCCGCGGCGGCTTTCGCCTTGTCCTGCAGGGTGAGCAGCAGGCCGTCGCGGGTCGACCACGGGCAGATCGACACCTTGCCGCCCGCCACCGTGAGCAGCGCTTCGGCCACGATCGCGCCGGCGAGGGCCTGGTGGGCGCGGCTGCGGGAGATCCCCGGCAGCTCCGCCCGCTTCGACGGCGGCAGCGCGGCGAGGCGCGGGATCCAGGCCCGCAGGTCCTCGAGCCGCAGCTCGCGGCACTTGCCCGGGCGGGCGCCCGACAGCCGCGCGAGCTGCTGAAGCACCTTCGAGCAGCCGACCAGCCGCGGGTCTTCGACGTCCGTGGCCCCGAGCGTGGTCGTGACGACTTCGAGCGCGTGCGTGCGCAACGCCTTGATCTGCTTCTTCGACACGCGTTCGGAGGGCAGCCAGTCCCGCGTCATCGAGCGGGCGCCCAGCGGCAGCGAGCGGGCGAACGTGGCCGTTTCGCCGCAGCCGGCGGCCAGTTCGAGGGTGCCGCCGCCGATGTCGAGCACGAGCAGCGGGCCAGCAGCCGCGCCGTACCAGCGCCGGGCGCCGACGTAGGTCAGCTCGGCCTCGCGCCGGCCGGACAGGAACTGCAGCTCGACACCGGTTTCGCCGGCCACGTGCGCGACGATCTGCGCCGCGTTGGCGGCGTCGCGAATGGAAGACGTCGCCAGCGGGTACACACCGTTCACGCCGTGGTGGTAGGCGGTCGACATGCCCGCGGCGACCGCGGCCGTGACGGCGGCGATTCCGCGGTCGGAGAGGCGGCCCTGGCCGTCGAGCTCGCGGTCGAGACGCAGGCGCGTCTGGTGGTTCAGCAGCGGCTCGCGGGGCGAGCCGCTCACCGGCACCACGACCAGGCGGGCGCTGAACGACCCGACGTCCAGCACGCCCACCGCGGGCTCTTCGATTTTTCGCACAGCTCGGCGCACCTCACTTCCGCCCGGTGAATATCCCCAGTTCGTCGGGTTGAAACCACCTATCTTGGCCCAGATCACGCCGGACCGCCGGTCTTTGACGCGGTCGAGGCACTCCGGACGTGCCGTTTGACGCGAAGGTCACAGTGGGATAACCCGTTCGAGTGAATAAGCTTAGCACTGGACACGATTCGGTAACGCTCGCGGGCGTTGCGCGATTAATCGGACATCGAAACCGGTGCGGAGCAGGGGAAAGTGCGCGAACGACCCGAGCGGAAAGCCGAGCTCGTGCGGCCGGCTTTCGTCGTGCTCGCGGTCGTCGCCGGGCTGGGGTGCGTGCTGCTCGGGGTGACGTCGGTGTTCGGCCCGGTCGCCCCGGCCGCCCCGGGCGCGGACCGGCCGGCCACGATCGGCGCCGGCACCCTCCCCGCGGCGCTGCTGATCCCCGCGCTGGACCTGACCGTGGACCACGTCGTCGACCTCGGCCACCTCGGCGGCCGCCGGGAGCAGCCCGGCACCGCCGGCGGCGTGGGCTGGTTCGCCGACGGCCCGGCGCCCGGCGCACCCGGGGTGGCCGTGCTGTCGGGGCACTCGGGGTTCGGCTGGGCCAACGGCGCGTTCGCCCACCTCGGCCGGCTGAAGCCGGGCGCGGCGGTCATCGTCCGCGACGAGTACGGCCACGAGTCCCGGTTCACGGTCCGCAAGACCGAGCAGTTCCCGGCGGACGAGCCCGACAGCACGCTCGTCGCCCCGGACGGCGCGGGTCCCGAGCTGCGCTTGATCACGAGCGACGGGACCCACGACACCGCGGGGATGAACGGCGTGCGGCTCGCGGTGTACGCGACGCCGGCCTGAGCCTCAGCCGATCAGCTCACGCAGCCGCGACACCGCCGCCACCCGCGCTTCGCGACCGGGCAGCAGGGGGTTGACCACCATCGTCGTCGCGCCCGCCTCCCGGAACGCCGCCAGGCGCTCCTTCACGTAGCCCGCCGGTCCGACCAGGGAGATCGCGCGCAGCAGCTCCACCGGGACCGCCGCCGCGGCCTCTTCCTTCTTGCCGTCCAGGTACAGGTCCTGGATCAGCTTCGCCTCGGCCTCGTAGCCGTAGCGGCGGGCGAGGTCGTTGTAGAAGTTCTTGCCGCGCGCGCCCATGCCGCCGATGTACAGCGCGAGGACCGGGCGCAGGTGATCCAGCAGCGGCTCGACGTCGTCGCCGATGGCCAGGGCCACCGTGACGTAGGTGTCCAGCTCACCCAGCGCCGGGTCGCGCTTGGCCTTGCCCGCGGCCAGGGACTCGCCCCAGACGTCGTTCGCCTTCTCCGGGTGGAAGAAGATCGGCTGCCAGCCCTCGGCGATTTCCGCGGTGAGCGCGACGTTCTTGGGCCCGAGCGAGGCCAGCAGCACCGGGATCCGCTCGCGCACCGGGTGGTTGATCAGCTTCAGCGGCTTGCCGAGGCCGGTGCCCTGCTCCGGCGGCAGCGGGATCGTGTAGTGCTTGCCCTCGTGCACCACGCGCTCGCGTCGCCACACCTGCCGGCAGACGTCGACGATCTCGCGGGTGCGGCCCAGCGGCGCGTCGTACTTCACGCCGTGGAAGCCCTCGATGACCTGCGGGCCGGACGCGCCGAGGCCGAGGATGAACCGCCCGTCGGAGACGAAGTCGAGCCCGGCCGCGGTCATCGCGGTCAGCGTCGGCGTGCGGGTGTAGATCTGGAAGATCCCGGACGCCAGTTCGACGCGCTCGGTCTTGGCCGCGAGGTAGCCGAGCTGGCTGACCGCGTCGAAGGAGTACGCCTCCGGCACGAAGGCGACGTCGAGGCCCACCTTCTCCAGCTCGACGATGTCCGCGACGCTGTCGGCGAAGCCTCCGGCGTAGTTGATCGCGGTCCCGATCCGCATGGCCACCTCCGTTGGTGCTGAGCAAGCGCTTAGTCGCGGATCCTAACGGCCCGCCGCTACCCCCGCCCGGGGATGTGTGAGCCGCCACTCACCGGCCGGTCAGGGTGCGGACCACCAGCTCCGCCGACGCGCCCGCACCCAGCGTCGTCCCGGCGTAGCGGACGTCGGCGCCGAGGGTGCCGGCCGGCGGATCGTCCCGGACGGTGATCCAGACCGTGACCATCAGCAGCCAGCGGACCACCAGGTAGACGAACAGCAGCACACCAACCAGCGTCCCGAAGGCGGCGACCGCGGGCGAGCGGCCCAGCAGGTGCAGGTAGAGCCCACCGGCCTGCTGGAGCGCGGCGAGGCCGACGGCGGCGGCCCCGGCCGGGCGCAGCGTCGAGCGAAGCGGCAGCGGCCGGCGCGGCAGCCGGGCCAGGCACCAGGCGATGACCAGCCAGTTCGCGGCGAGGCCGAGCAGCAGGGAGCCCGCGACGAGCACGAAGTGCGCGAACCCGCCGGTCAGCCCGGTCAGCTCGAGCAGCCACGTCCCGGCCGCGCCGGTGAGCGCCGCCAGGCCGAAGGACACGGCCATCGCGAGCCCGGCGCCGACGAGCACCAGCAGGTCGGCGAGGATCCCGCGGATCAGGGGCCGCGCGGTCCGCTCCTGGCCGAGCATCGCGCTCACGGCGTCGCGGACGTTGCTGATCCAGCTCCAGCCCGAGTACGCGGCGACGGCCAGGGCGAGCAGCCCGATCCGGCCGCGTTCGCCGACGACGGTGTGCACGATGTCCTCGACCCGCCCGGCGATCTCGGGCGGCAGCGCGCCGCCGATGACCTTGTCGAGCTCGGTCGCGAGCAACCGGTCACCGGCCAGCACGAACCCGGCCACCGAGACGGCGACCATCACCAGCGGGACGAGGGCGAGCAGGCTGAAGAAGGTGACCGCGGCCGCGTAGTGGTCGCCGTCGCGTTCGCGGTAGCGGGTCAGGGTCGCGCCGACCCGCTTCAGCCGCCGCCACGATCGTCGCTCCGCCCTCATCGCACCGACCCTCTCATCCACGTGTGTCCTGCGCAGTCCGGACACCGAGGACGGGGGATCGTCACGGCCTAGCCGGGCACCACCGCGGCGCGGACCTCGCCGAAGCCGATCCGCGTGCCGCCCGGGCCGGGAGCGCTCGCGCTGATCGCCACCTCGTCGCCGTCCTCCAGGAACGTGCGGGTCAGACCACCCGGCAGCGCAAACGGTTCCCGGCCGCCCCACGACAGTTCCAGCAGCGAGCCGCGCTGGTCGCGTTCCGGGCCGGTCACCGTGCCCGAGGCGAACAGGTCGCCGGTGCGCAGGCTCGCGCCGTTGACCGTCAGGTGCGCCAGCTGCTGCGGGGCCGTCCAGTACTGGGTCGCGAACGGCGGGCTCGACACCAGGTGGCCGTTGAGGCGGATCTCGAGGGTGAGGTCCAGCCCCCACTTTTCGCTGGTGCGCAGGTAGTCCAGCGGCACGGGATCCTGCCGCGGGCCCGCCACGCGGGCGTGTTCGAGCGCGGCGAGCGGGACGATCCACGGCGACACCGACGTCGCGAACGACTTGCCGAGGAACGGGCCCAGCGGCTGGGACTCCCACGCCTGGAGGTCCCGCGCCGACCAGTCGTTGACCAGGCAGACGCCGAAGACGTGCGCCGCGAAGTCCTCAGTGGACACTGCCGTGCCCGGTGTGGACGGCACGCCGACGACGAACCCGACCTCCGCCTCGATGTCCAGCCGCCGCGAGGGACCGAACGTGGGGGCGTCGGCACCTCGGGGCTTGCGCTGCCCGTGCGGGCGGACGACCGGTGTGCCGGACGCGACGACCGTGCCGGCGCGGCCGTGGTAGGCGATGGGCAGGTGCTTCCAGTTCGGCGGCAGCTCGGTCGCGTCGGGCCGGAAGATCGCGCCGGCGTTGAGGGCGTGCTGTTCGCTGGAGTAGAAGTCGACGTAGTCGGCGACGTCGAAGGCCAGGTGCGTGGTCACCTCGGCGAGCGGGACGAGGTGCGGGCGCAGCTGGTCGGCGTAGCGCGGTTCGGTCAGCCACTCGCGGACGGACTCGCGGACCTCGCGCCAGGTCGGCGGCCCGGCGGCCAGCAGCGGGTTGAGCACCCCGCCGGTGAGCAGCGGCGCGAACGCGGCGGCGGTCCCGGCCGCCGCCGCGGTCAGGTCGAGGACCTGGTCGCCGACCGGCACGCCCACCCGGCGTTCGGGCGCGCCGGCCACCGAGAACACGCCGTAGGGCAGGTTGTCCAGGCCGAACGGGGTGTTCTCGGGAAGGTCGAGCCAGGTCACGTGTGCTCCTCGTGGTGGTGGTGGTGGATCGGTCCGAGCCGGCTCGAACCGATCGTGTTCGCGGCCGGCCGGTCCACGGCACCGGCCGCCGCACTCGGCGACCGGGAACAGCTTCCGCCACGCCCGCCCACCTCGCCGCCGGACCCGGAGCCCGGCGCGCCTCGCGTGGGCAGGGCCCGGTCCGAGCCGGCTCGGACCGGGCCTTCCGTGATCAGCCGGTCGACACGCGTGATCGGGGAGCCGACACGATGTTCATTCGTTCGCCGTGCGGGTCGCCACCCAGTCCGCGACCACGTCGGCCAGGACCGGCAGGGGCAGGGTTCCGCTGCCCAGCACCGTGTCGTGGAACTCGCGGATGTCGAACCGCTCGCCCAGTGCCGCCTCGGCCTCGGCGCGCAGCCGCTCGATCTCCAGGCGGCCCACCATGTAGCTCAGGGCCTGGCCCGGGAGCGCGGCGTAGCGGTCGATCTCCGCCTCGATCTCGATCCGGGCCATCGGGGTGTGCTCGACGAAGTAGTCGACCGCCTGCTGCCGGCTCCAGCCCAGCGCGTGCAGGCCCGTGTCCACCACCAGCCGCGCCGCCCGCATCGAGTCCTGGGTCAGCAGGCCCAGGCGGGAGACGTCGTCCGAGTACAGGTCCATCTCGTCGGCGAGCCGCTCCGCGTACAGGCCCCAGCCCTCGGCGTAGGCGTTGAACATCGCGATCCGCCGCAGCAGCGGGACACCGGTCAGCGCCTGCGCGAGCGAAAGCTGGAAGTGGTGCCCCGGCACGGCTTCGTGGAACGCGACCGACTCGCTCAGCGTCCGCTGCCGCTGGTCGGCCTCGTTGGTGTTGGCGTAGTAGGTGCCCGGCCGCGAACCGTCGAGGGAGGCGTCGATGTAGTACGCGATCGACCCGCTTTCGGCCTCCGCCGGCGGCACCGGGGCGACCTGGCACCGCGCCTCGGGAACGCGGAGGAACCATTGCGGCGCCACGGCTTCCGCGCGGGCGATGGCCGCCCGGGCGGAGTCCAGCAGCTCGTCGCCGTCGCGCCAGCGCAGGGCCGGGTCGGTGCGGATCCGCTCGAAGATCTCCGGCAGCTCGTCGGTGCCGAACTCCCGCAGCCCGACCTTGCGGAACTCCCCCGCGAGCCGGTCGATGACCGCCAGCCCGGTCTCGTGCAGCTCCTGCGCGGACCGCTCGGTCGTCGTCTCGGCGCGGATCAGCGCCGCGTACCGCGCCGGCCCGTCGGGCAGGTCGCCGATGCCGGGCGACGTCTCCGGCCGCCCGACCGGCACGACCTCGTCGGCGAGGAAGTCCCGGTACCGCGCGTACGCCGGCCGCACGACCTCGGCCAGCAGCCGGTCGCGCTCGGCTTCCAGGCCGTGGACCGGCACCTTCAGCGGGTCGCCGTCCGGGTCGGCGAGGTAGCGCTCGACGTAGCCGACGCCGATGCGCGCCAGGAACTCCGGCGGCGTGCGGCCCTCGGCGAGCGCGCCCCGCTGCCGCTCGATCACCTGGTCCAGGTACGTGCCGATCGCCCCCAGCCGGCTCAGGTAGCCGCGGGCCTTGGCCTCGTCGTCGAGCACCGTCTGCGGCAGCTCCATCAGCAGCCGCAGGGCCGGCGCGTCCAGCCCGTCGCTGACCGCGATGTCGGACCGGCCCGAGTCGAGCAGGTCGATCAGCGTCTGCGCCTGCCAGATCACGACGTCGCGCGTGACGCGGCCGGCCGGCGCCGGCACGTCGAGCGCCCGCGCCCGCGCGATGAGCGCGGTGAACCCGGCCCGGTGCCGCGCGGCCGCCTCGGCGCTCTGGTCGCCGAGCCGGTCGTGCGTGCCCGGCAGGCCGTAGAGCGACGGCAGCAACGGCTCGGCCTCGAACATCAGCTCCAGGCACTCGTCGGCCAGCTTGTCCGGCGTGTCATTCCGCCCCGCCACCCAGTCGGCGACGACCTTCGCCAGCGCGGACAGCGGCAGCATGCCGTGCCCCAGCACGACTTCGTGGAACTCGCGGATGTCGAACGCCTCGCCCAGCGCCGCCTCGGCTTCGGCACGCAGGCGCTGGATTTCCAGCCGCCCCACCATGTAGCCGAGGGCCTGCCCGGGCCAGCCGGCGTACCGGTCGATCTCCGCCTCGATCTCCAGCCGCGCCATCGGCGTGTGCTCGACGAGGTAGTCGATCGCCCGCTGCCGGCTCCAGCCCAGCGCGTGCATCCCGGTGTCGACGACCAGCCGGCCCGCCCGCATGGAGTCCTGGGTCAGCATGCCCAGCCGCGAGACGTCGTCGGCGTACAGGCCCATCTCGTCGGCCAGCCGCTCGGCGTAGAGCCCCCAGCCCTCGGCGTAGGCGTTGAACATCCCGATCCGGCGCAGCAGCGGGAGGTCGCGCAGCTCCTGGGCCAGGCTGAGCTGGAAGTGGTGCCCCGGCACGGCTTCGTGGAACGCGATCGCCTCGCTGGTGAACTTCGGGCGCTTCTCGGCCTCGTGCGTGTTGGCGTAGTAGGTGCCAGGCCGGGAGCCGTCGAGCGACGGCTGGAGGTAGTAGGCGATCGTGCCGCTCGCCGCGTCGGCCTCCGGCACCGGCGCGACCTGGCACTTCTCCGCCGGGATGCGCGAGAACCACTGCGGCGCCACGGCTTCCGCGCGGGCGATGGCGTCCCTGGCCGCCGACAGCAGCTCCTCGCCATCGCGCCAGCGCAACGCCGGATCGGTGCGCAGGCGCTCGAAGATCTCCGCGAGGTCGCCGGTGCCGAACACCCGCTGCCCCAGCTCGCGGTACTCCCCCGCGAGCTTCTCGATCAGCGCCAGCCCGGTGTCGTGCAGGTCCTGGGCCGTGCGCTCGGTGGTCGTCTCCGCGCGGATCAGCGCGGCGTAGCGCTCGGCGCCGCCCGGCACGTGGCCGATGCCGGGTGCGGTGTCCGGCCGCCCGGCGGGTTCGACCTCCGCGCGCAGGAAGTCGCGATACCGGGCATACGCCGGGTGGACGACCTCGGCGAGCAGCCGGTCCCGCTCGGCTTCGAAGCCCTCGACCTCGACCTTCGTGCCCACCTTCAGCGGGTCGCTGTCCGGCGAGGCGAGGTAGCGCTCGACGTACTCGATGCCGACGCGGGCGAGGTACGCCGGCGGCACGAGCCCTTCGGCCAGGCTTTCGCGCTGCCGCTCGACCAGCGTGCCGAGGAAGGTCTCGATCGCCGCGAGGCGGGCGAGGTAGCCGCGGGCCTTCTTCTCGTCGTCCAGCTGGTAGTAGGGCAGGTACAGCAGCAGACCCAGCGCCGGGGCGGTCAGCCCGTCGCTGACCGCGATGTCGGCGCTGCGCGCGCCGAGCCGGTCGGCCTCCACCTCCGCGGAGGCGATCACCACCTCGCGCGTCACGGCCTCTTCCGGCGTCAGGTCCTCGGTGGCCAGCGCCCGCGCGCGGGCCGCGAGCGCGCGGTACGCGGCCAGGAAACGCTCCTGGGCCGCCCGGGTCTGGTCACCCAGCCGGTCGTGGTCGCCCGGCAGGCCGAGCACTGAGGGGTGCAGCGGCTCCTGCTCGAAGGTCAGCTCGACGAGCTCGGCCGCCAGGCCGTTCGCGGTGTCGCCGTGCCCGGCCACCCACTCGTCGACGACCGAGGCGAGCACCGACAGCGGCAGCGCACCCCCGGCCAGCACGACGTCGTGGAACGCGCGGACGTCGAACCGGGAGCCGAGCCGCTCTTCGGCGTGGGCGCGCAGCCGCTGGATCTCCAGCCGCCCCACCATGTACGCCAGCGCCTGGCCCGGCCACGCGATGTAGCGGTCGATCTCCGACTCGACCTCGACGCGCGCCTCCGGCGTGTGCTCGAGCAGGTAGTCGACCGCCTGCTGCCGGCTCCAGCCCAGCGCGTGCAGCCCCGTGTCGACGACGAGCCGGGCCGCCCGCATCGAGTCGCCGGTCAGCATGCCGAGCCGCGCGACGTCGTCGGAGTACAGCCCCATTTCGTCGGCGAGGCGCTCGCTGTAGAGCCCCCACCCTTCGATGTAGGCGGTGAAGCTGCCGATGCGGCGCACGAGCGGCAGCTCGGTGAGGAGCTGGGCGGTGCTGAGCTGGAAGTGGTGCCCGGGCACGGCTTCGTGGAACGCGGTGGACTCCGCGGTGTGCCGGAACCGCTCGCCGGCTTCGTGGGTGTTCGCGAAGTAGATGCCGGGCCGGGAGCCATCGGCGGCCGGGCGCAGGTAGTACGCAGCGGGCGAGCCGGGCGCGACCTCTTCGGGAACCGGCTCGACGCTGCACTGCTGCGCCGGGACGCTGCCGAACCAGCCCGGGGCCTCGGCGGCGGCCCGGGCGACGGCCGTGCGGGCGGTCTCCAGGAGCTCCTCACCGCTGCTCCAGCGCAGGGCCGGGTCGGTGCGCAGCCGCTCGAAGATCTCCGCCAGGTCGTCGGTGCCGAACACCTTCAGCCCGAGCTCGCGGTACTCGGCCGCGAGCCCGTCGATGACGTCGAGGCCGGTCTGGTGCAGCTGCGCCGGGGTGAGCTCGGTGGTCGTGTGGACGCGCGCGAGCCGCGCATACGTCTCCTCGCCACCCGGCAGCCACTTGAGGCCGGGCCGGTCGGCGGGCCGCCCGTGCGGTTTCACCTCGGTGGCCAGGAACTCGCGGTACTCGGCGAAGGCCGGGCGGACGACCTCGGCCAGCAGCTCGTCACGCCGGCGCTCGAACTCCTCGTCCGGGGCCGGCTGGCGGCGCAGCGGGTCGGTGGCCGGGTCGGCGAGGTAGCGGTCGAGGTGCGCCACCGCGGCGTCGACCAGGTGAGCCACCGGGATGAGCCCGGCGGCGATGCCTTCGGTGTGCCGCCCCGCGGCCTGGCGCAGGTACTCCGGGATCGCGGCGAGCCGCCCGAGCTGGGCTTCCGCGGCCTCGCCCGGCGTCACCGTGGTCATCGGCAGGGCCATCAGCAGCCCGGCCGCGGGCCCGATGGACAGGTCGGTGACGGTGAACTCGCCCGTGCGGGCGTCGATCACCGCGATGCGGTTCTCGGCCGTGGTGATCAGGACTTCGCGCGTGACCCGGTCCTCGGCCGAGAGCTCCTCGGCGGCCAGCCCGCGGGCGCGCTCGAGGAACGCCGCGAGCCGGGCGCGGAACGCCTGCTCGGCCGCACCGGACAGATCCGGCAGGCCGGGCTCGGCCGGCCGCACGCCCAGCAGCGCGGGCGTCAGCGGATCGGCGGCGAACAACGCTTCGACGAACTCGTCGGCGAGTTCGGTGACCGCGGTCATGGGCAGGACCCCCAGCTTCGGTGATGATGTACTGCTGCCGCCGACCCTAACCGAGAGCACCGACAAGATCGGTGCGCCGTTCGCCGGGGGCGGACGGCCTTCGGCGCGAGCGGATCGGCGAGGCGGTAGCGTTCACCGAGTGGCTGTGACCGATCCCGTGGACATCCGCCTGCTCGCCGCGCTCGCCGACCTCGGCAAGGCCGCGGTCCACGAGCTCGCGGCCAAGGTCGGCATGGACCCCCGCGAGGTCGCCTACCGGCTGGTCGCCCTCTCCGGCAGCGGTCTCCCGCTGCTCGTCGGCGTCGAAAGCGACCCCAACGGCCTGCGCGCGGCCATCGCCGGCGCGCCACCGTCGTGGGCGAACCGGCCACCGCAGGCCCCGCCGTCGCAGCCGGTGCCCCAGCAGCCCGGCCCGCCGATGCCGCCGCCGGTCCAGGGCCCGCCGTCCGGCCCGCACAACGTGCAGGGCGTGCCTTCGGGGCCGTACAACGTCCAGGGCGCGCCTTCGGGTCCCTACCACGTGCAAGGCGCGCCCTCGGGGCCGTACAACGTCCAGGGCACGCCGTCCGGCCGGTACGCGGGCCCGCCCCCGCGGACACCTCAGTCGCCTCAGCCGCCCCAGCCGCCGCGCGCGCCCCAGCCGTTCACGCCGCCGGTGCCGCTCGACCCGGCCGTGAGCACGTGGGGCCTGCCGCAGACGGCGTCGTGGGCGCGCGGCGACGAAACCGCCAAGCCCGCCGGGCCGCCCGGGGGCAAGCAGGGCAGGCTCGGCCAGGTCATGGAGACCCAGGGCCTGGAGGGCGAGCAGCTTTCGGTGCAGCTGCTGGAGGTCCAGGACCCGGCGGACTACCTGTTCAGCGCGGCCGGCTACCGCCTCGAAGAGGGCGAGCGCGCGGTGGTCGTGCACACCGAGATCACCAACCGCGGCGCCATCCCGTTCGCCTCGCTGCCGGACAACTACCTCGAGCTGCTCGCCACCGACGGCAAGGCCATCGGCAAGGCCCCGGTTTCGCTGACTTCGCGGCCGCCGCACAAGATCGGCGTCAACCCGGGCGAAACCCTGGGCGGCCACACGGTGTACGTCCTGCCGGACGCCACGCGCGTGGTCTCGGTCCGCTGGAGCCCGCGGCCGGAGCCCGACGAGCGCACGCTGACCTGGTCGATCGAGGACTAGTAGCTCTCGTCGCGCAGGATCTCGAGGGCCTTGGCCAAGTCGTCCGGGTACTCGGACTCGAACTCGACCCAGCGCCCGTCCGCGGGGTGCGCGAACGCGAGCGTCTTCGCGTGCAGCCACTGCCGGCTCAGCCCGAGGTGCCGGGCGAGGACCGGGTCCGCGCCGTAGGTCAGGTCGCCGACGCAGGGGTGCCGCAACGCGGAGAAGTGGACGCGGATCTGGTGCGTCCGCCCGGTTTCGAGCTTGATGTGCGCCAGCGACGCCGCCCGGAACGCCTCGACGACCTCGTAGTGCGTGACGCTCGGCCGGCCGCCCTGGACGACCGCGAACTTGTAGTCGTGGCGCGGGTGGCGGTCGATGGGCGCGTCGATGGTGCCGCGCGTCGGGTCCGGGTGGCCCTGGACGATCGCGTGGTAGCCCTTGTCGACCGTGCGTTCCTTGAACGCGCGCTTCAGGACCGTGTACGCGTGCTCGCTCTTGGCCACCACCATCACGCCGGTCGTGCCCGCGTCGAGCCGGTGCACCACGCCCTGGCGCTCGGCCGCGCCCGACGTCGCGATGCGCAGCCCGGCCGCGGCGAGGCCGCCGACCACCGTGGGCCCGGTCCAGCCCGGGCTCGGGTGCACGGCGACGCCGACCGGCTTCGAGATCACGACGATGTCGTCGTCGTCGTGGAGGATCTTCATGCCCTCGACCGGCTCGGCGACGACCTCGACCGGGTTCGCCGGCTCCGGCAGGGTGATCTCCAGGAGGCCACCGCCGGACAGCCGGTCGGACTTGCCGGCGGGCCGGCCGTCGAGCAGCACGTCGCCGGACTCGGCGAGCTCGGCGACGACCGTGCGCGACAGCCCCAGCAGCTTGGCGAGGCCGGCGTCGACCCGCATCCCGTCGAGCCCGTCGGGCACCGGGAGCATCCGCGAGCTCACGCCTGCTCCTCCGGCTTCTCGAGCGCTTCGGCCTTTTTCTTGTCCTTGGTCGACGTGCCGTCGTAGTCCTTGCCCAGCAGCGACAGCAGCACGATCAGGGCGCCACCGACACAGATCGCCGAGTCGGCGATGTTGAAGATCGCGAAGCCCTTGCCGTTCGGGGCGAACGCGGAGATGAAGTCGACGACGTGCCCCTGCAGCCCGCCGGGCGCGCGGAAGATCCGGTCGGTCAGGTTGCCGAGCGCGCCGGCCAGGACCAGGCCGAGGCCGATCGCCCAGCCGATCGAGCGCAGCCGCCGCGACAGCCAGATGATCGCGATGACGACGGCCAGCGCGACGAGCGCGAGCACCCACGTCATGCCGGTGGCCATCGAGAACGCGGCGCCCGGGTTGCGGATCACCTGCAGGTAGATGAGCCCGCCGAGGATCTTCTGCGGCTCCTTGCCCTCCAGGTTCGCGGCGACCAGGTTCTTCGTCACCAGGTCGATCGCCCAGAACACGGCGGCCACGGCGAACACCCAGGCCACCCGCCGTTTCGGCAGGGGCTTCGCCGGCTCCTCCGCCGGCGTCTCCTGCACGCTTTCGGGCGGCACCTCGGCGGCGGCGACCTCGGCTTCGGTGTCGGGTTCGGAGTGGCTGGGCTCGGTGCTCACCGGTCCATTGTCCACGGCGCTGGTCAGGGCGTGTCGGCCCCGTCCGGGCGAGGCCGCAGCAGCACGCCGAACGCGGCCGCGAACAGCAGCCCCGCCGCCACGAGCGCACCGGCCACGGGCGGCAGGAACACCACGGTGACCAGCGGGAACAGCACGGCGACGGCCGCCAGGAACCGGCTGCGCTCGTACCCGGCCAGCAGCAGGAGCCCGAGGGTCGCGATCAGCGGGCCGCGGACGTCGCCGTCGAGACGGAGCTGCAGGAGCCCGCCGAGGTCGAGCACCGGCACCGCGAGCAGCGCCCCGCAGGTGCCGAGCAGGAACCGGCCGGTGCGCGGGGGCGTGCCCGCGCGGCGCAGGCCGGACCAGTACCAGCCGGCCACGGCGAGGACGACGCACGCGAGCGCGACCGGCCAGCCGAGCGTCGCGGGCGCCACGGAGCCCGCGCCACCCACGCTGATCGCCACCGCGTGCAGTTCGCCGTCCGGCGGGTAGCCGGTGCCTTCGACCGGGGTGGTGCGCGGTGGCAGCTCGACCGCCACCATCACCAGGAGGGCGAACCCCAGCGCCGCCAACGGGAGCCAGGACCGCCGTGGGCCGCCCGTCACGACGGGGTCCCGGGCGCTCGGCGAAGCAGGACCCCGAACGCCGTGACGAGCAGGACGATCGCCGACAGCAGCACGCCCACCAGGTCGGCCGAGAGCACCACCGCGATGAGCGCGAACCCGGCCGCGACGGCCAAGACGAGCTTGCTGCGCTCGTACGCCGCGAGCACCAGCAGGCCGAGCGTGGCCAGCAGCGGGCCGCGCAACCCGTCGTCTAGGCGGAACTGCCACGACCCGACCAGGTCGAGCAGCGGCACCGCGATGAGCGCGCCGAGCGTCCCGAGGACGAACCGTCCGGGGTGGGCCGGCCGCAGCGCGAACGTGTACCAGATCGCCGTGCCGATCAGCACCACGCCGAGCGCGACCTGCCAGACCACTCCGGTGGGCAGGTCGTACCCCAGGGAGTAGAAGGTGTCCTGGCTGAGGAACTGCGCCTGGCTGTACACCTGCGCTCCGGGCGCCACCACCGGGCGGAGGAGGAGGTTCGCACTCTCGGCTTGGGCCTCGCTACGGCGGGCCAGCAGCTGCGCCGCCACGATGCCGACCTGCGCGAACCCCAGCAGCGCCAACGGAAACCAGAACCTCGGCCCTCTCCCCATCGGCCCAGGTTAGCGCTCAGCAGAAGGGCGGCAGCTCACGCGGGTCGCCGACCGGCGCCCAGCGGCCGTTCACCTTCGCGTACTCCCAGCGCGCGCCACACGCGACGATCCGGCGCAGCGCCAGCACCACGCGGTCGACGTGCTCTTCGGTGCTGCCCAGCCCGAGGCTGACGCGGACCGCCTGCTGCCCGGCGCCGCCGGTGCGGGCGATGAGGCGCTTGGCCGCGATGTGGGCGCAGAAGGCGCCGTCGCGCACGCCGATGCCGTACTCGGCCGAGAGCACCGCGGCGAGCCAGCCCGGGTCGAAACCGTCGACGACGAAGCTGACCGTGCCGACGCGGTCGACCGGGGCGTCGAACAGCCGCAGCTCGGCGCAGCCGGGGATGCCTTCGAGGCCCTTGCGCAGCCGGGTGAGCAGGGCCTGTTCGTGGTTTTCGATCGCGGCCCAGTTCCCGGCGAGGGTCTCGCACGCGACACCGAGCGCGTACACGCCGACGGTGTTGGGTGAGCCGGCTTCGTGCCGCTCGGGGCCGTCGTTCCAGACCACCGCGTCCTCGGTGACGAGCTTGGTCGCGCCGCCGCCCGCGAGGTAGGGCCGCGCGGCGCGCAGCCAGTCGGCGCGGCCGATCAGCGCGCCCGCGCCGAAGGGCGCGTACAGCTTGTGACCGGACACGGCGACGTAGTCGACGTCCAGCTCCCGGATCGAGATCCGGCGGTGCGGGGCGAGCTGGGCGGCGTCGAGGGCGACGCGGGCGCCGTGCCGGCGCGCCACGGCCGCGATCTCGGCCACCGGGAGGAGCTCACCGGTCACATTGGACGCTCCGGTGACGACGACCAACCGCGGTCCCGGCGGGGCGTCCGCGAGCGCTTCGTCCACAGCGGACACTGCTTCGAGGCGGGTGCGCGGGGTCGGGACGCGGCGGACGTTCGGCCCCTGCCAAGGCAGCAGCGCGGCGTGGTGCTCGGTGTCGAAGACGATCACCGTGGTGTGCCGCGGCAGGCTGCGGGCGAGCAGGTTGAAGGAGTCGGTGGTGTTGCGGGTGAACACGACCGTGTCGGTCCGCCGCGCGTCGACGAACCGGCGCAGGACGTCGCGGGTGCGTTCGTAGAGCTTGGTGGAGACCTGCGAGGCGAAGCCCGCGCCGCGGTGGACGCTGGCGTACCAGGGCAGGAACTCGTCGACCTTGGCGCGGACGGCGTCGAGGCAGGGGGCGCTCGCCGCGTGGTCGAGGTTGGCGTAGCCGACCGATTCGCCGGTGACGAGCGGGACGCGCAGCGAGGCGCCGGCGACGGCCGGGATGGCCTGCGGGGCAACGGTTTCGACCGGGACGGCGAACGCGGCCGGCGTGGTGGTCGTGCTGGTGCGGTCGATGGCGAGAGTCATCGGTGCCTCCTCGGCAGTCCGGGGGACCCCCGGCGAGGGGCCCGCGCTTGCCCGTCGCACGACGCGACCGGCCCGGTCTTCACCCGGGGCACCCCACCGCGGAAGGAGGGTTGCCGGCCAGCAAGCCGGGGCTACGCGCTGGCACTCATGACCTGAGCCAGAAGGTAACCGAGAACGCGCCCGGCAGCCAACCCCCGCCTCACATTCTGAGACGCCGCTCACACACCGTGACGCTCAGAGCTTCGCGCGGAAGCGCCCCGGCAGCTGCGTCACGGCGTTGTCCGCGAGGTGCGTCGCGGTGCCCGAGTACTGCTCGGCGCCCGCGGTGAAGCGCCAGCCCCCGATGGTCTTGCCGTCGACGGGCTCGCCGTGGGCGGCCGCGACGGTGGTGGAGACCTCGGCGAACGACTTGCCGTCCCAGTTCGCCGCCGGGGCGTCCGGCAGGGTCCAGAGCGTGAAGTGGACGTGGGCGCCGGTGCTGCTGCCCCCGCACGGCAGCGCGTTGCCGGTCGAGCCGAGCTCGGCCCCGGCCTCGACGTGCTCACCGTCGGTGACCTTGATGCCCTCCATGTGGTAGTACCCGGTCCGCCAGCCGCCGGCGTGGTCGATGGTCACCCAGTCGCCGCCGGCGCAGTGCTGCAGGTGGACGGTGCCGGCCAGCGGCGCGCGCACGGTGCGGTCGGCCGGGCTGAGGTCGATGGCGTTCTTGACGCCGGTGCTGCCGTCGTCGGAGTGGATGCCGGCCGAGTAGACCTGCTGCCCCGCCTTGAACGGCAGGGTCAGCGCCGGGAACGGGGCGAGTTCGGCGGTCGCGGCCGGGGCGGAGACCAGGCCGAGGACGGTCGCGACCGTGGCGGTCAGCACCGCCCCGCGAATACGAAGTTTCGTCACCGTGCGTACTCCTTTGGCCTAACACTCACCCATTCGAACTAACTGGATCGAGCGCACAGTAGGCCAAAGGTTGGATCATCGGGAAGATCTTGACGGGTAAAGCTCACCCTCGCGGAAAAAGATCACCAGGTCAGCGAGAAAACCGGACAACGACCGGACAAAGTCATCTGATCGGTCACGACCAGGTCGCGACCACGAACGGGTTAACGCCCGGACTCGCCCTTCCAGCGGGCCAGGCGGCCGGCGCGGTCGACCGCGCGGATCCGGCGCTCGACGGCGTCGCGGACGGCGCTGGTCGTGACCACCAGCAGCTGGTCGTGCTCCTGGAGCCGGCTGGTCTTCTGCGGGGTGAAGCCGGCGCCGTCGCGCACGACCAGGCTGACCGTCGCGCCGATCGGCAGCCGCAGCTCCGACAGGTACACGCCGTGCAGCTTCGAGCCGGGCTGGATCCGCACCTGCAGCAGCTCGGCGCCCAGCTCGTCCAGCGGCGCGGAGTCGACCTCGATCTCGTGGGCCTCGGACTTCTTGGCCAGCCCGAGCCAGCGCGCGAGCGGCCCGAGCGTCGCGCCCTGCAGCAGCGTCAGCACGATGACCAGCACGAACACCGCGTCGACCAGCCGTTGCGCGCCGGGCACGCCCTCCGACAACGGGATCATCGCGAGCACGATCGGCACCGCGCCGCGCAGCCCGGCCCACGACAGGAACGCCTGTTCCCGCCACGGCAGCCGGAAGGGCAGCATCGACAGCACGACCGAGATCGGCCGGGCCAGCAGGAGCACGACCGCGCCCGCGACCAGCCCCGGCACGAGCGTCTCGAGCAGGCGGCCCGGCGAGGCGAACAGGCCGAGCAGCACGAACAGCCCGATCTGCGCGAGCCAGCCGAGTCCCTCGGCGAACGACAGCGTGTCGGAGCGGTGCGGCAGCCGCGAGTTGCCCAGCACCAGCGCGGCGACGTAGGTGGCGAGCAGCCCGGACGCGTGCAGCAGCTGCCCGGACGAGTACGCGACGACGCAGACGGCGACGGTCGCGAGCGGGTACAGGCCGGTCGCCGGCAGTGCGGCCCGGCGCAGCGCGATCCCGCCGAGCCAGCCGAAGGCGAGGCCGACCGCCAGGCCCGCCGCGAGCTCGTAGACCACCAGCAGCGGCAGGGACCAGTCCACAGTGGTGCCTTCGGCCAGCACCACGACGGCGATGTAGGCCGGCGCGTCGTTGATCCCGGACTCGAGCTCGAGCGCGCCGACGAGCCGTTTGCCGACGCCGGCGCCGCGCAGCACCGAGAACACCGCCGCCGCGTCGGTCGAGGCGAGCACCGCGCCCCACAGGAGGGCGAACTGCCAGTCGAGGCCGAGCAGGAAGTGCAGCGCCGCGCCGGTGACCGCGATGCTGACCACGACGGCCACTGTGGACAGAGCGATTCCCCGGCCCAGCGCGGGTTTCACCGCCGACCACCGGGTCGTCAGCCCGCCTTCGGCGAGGATCATCACGAGTGCGGCGAGGCCGAGGGACTGGGTCAGCTGGGGGTTGTCGAAGCGGATGCCGAAGCCGGCTTCGCCCAGCAAGACGCCGATCCCGAGGTAGAGCAGCAGCGACGGGAGCCCGAGCCGGATCGACACGCGCACGGCGAGCACGGAGGCCAGCAGCACGACACCGCCGACGCCGAGCAGCACGGGAAGCTGGTCCATGCCGCCTCCCTCCCGAGTGCCGTGGGGCCCTCAGAATAGTGAAGCGGGTGGGTTAACTCGTTCGTGTACCGCTGCGTCGAACCGGACACGCGGTGTGTTAAGAGCCACTCAGCGCGTCGAGATCGACACCGAGCGCCGCGAAGGGCTTGGCGGCGGCCGGAAGCACCTTCACCGCGCGGTGGCCGTCGCGGCCGACCCAGCCGGCCTCGACCGCCCGGTCGAGCAGCGCCGCGGGCACCGCCCCGGCGAGGTGGTCGCGGCGCTCCGTCCAATCCAGACAGTCGCGCAGCAGCGGCCGCCGCCCGGCGGCGACCGGCACGCCGAGCTCGGCCAGCACCTCGCGGCCGCGGCCGGTGAGCGTCAGGCCGTCGGCGGTGGCGACCAGCCCGGTGGCGAGCATGCCGTCGCGGACGGCGACACCGAGCACGCCGGCGAGGTGGTCGTAACAGGTCCGCGCGAACCCGAGCCGCCGCACCCGCAGCGACGACGTCAGCCCGCTCGGCGGCCGGTGTTCGGCGTGCTGGGCCAGGTGCTCGATCAGCTCGGCCACGCGCGGGTCGGCGATCCGGACGTAGCTGGCCCGGCCCTGCTTGACCCGCGCGACGAACCCGGCGTCGACCAGGCGGGTGACGTGCTCACTGGCCGTGGAGAGCGCGATGCCCGCCGCCTTGGCGAGTTCGCCGACGGTCCAGGCCCGCCCGTCGAGCAGGGCGAGGCACATGGTGGCCCGGCTCGGGTCGGCGAGCACCGCGGCGACCTCGGCGAGCGCGATCGTCTCCATGCCCCCACGCTACGACGCCCACGCTTCGCCCACGACCGAACCCAAGCGGCACTTTCGTAGGGAAAGTGCCGCCTCGGGCGTCAGAGGGCCTTCAGGAACTTGGCTGCCAAGGTCACTGCGGGGCCCGAGTCGTTGGAGTTCTCCAGGACCACCGCGAACGCCACGGTGCCGCGGTAGCCGACGAACCAGCCGGTGGCGTTGGAGCCGTCGCCGAACTGGGCCGTGCCGGTCTTGCCGAACACCTGGCCCGCGCCCGCCGCGGCCCGGCCGGTGCCGCTCGTGACCACCGCGCGCATCATCGTGCGGAGCGGGCCCAGCACCGACGCCGGCGGCGGCGTGTAGCCCTTAACCACCTGCGTTTCGACGTCGTGCCACAGCCGCGGGGTGATCGCCTTGCCGGACGCCACCGTCGCGGCCATCAGCGCGCCGCCGAGGCAGCTGGCCTGGATGCGGCCCTGGCCGAAACCGTCCTCGACCTGCTCGTCCTTGCTCACCGCCGGCTCGACCTTGCCCAGCTCGGTGTCGAGCCCCGGGATCTCGTAGTCGGCGTTGAGGCCGAGCTCGTTCGCCGCCTTCACCAGCCCGTCGGCCGGCAGCGCCAGCGCGAGCTGCCCGAACGTCGTGTTGCACGAGCGCGCGAACGCCGTCTGCAGGTTCGTCGCGCCCAGCTCGAAGCCCTCGTTCTTGACCGTGCGCGTGCCGATCGTCGCGACGCCGGGGCAGTCGACCGGCGACGTCGCGGTGAGGCCGCTCTGCTGGATCGCGGCGACCGAAGTCGCGATCTTGAACGACGAACCCGGCTCGTACAGGCCGTTGAGCGCCTTCGGCGAGTCCCCGGCGGCCGCGTTCTGCGCGACGGCGAGGATGTCCCCCGACCCCGTGTCGAGGGCGACCATCATGGCCGACCCCTGGTAGCCGTTCACCGCGGCCTGCGCGGCGTTCTGCGCGGCCAGGCTCAGGCTCGACGTCAGCGGTTTCCCGTCGCCGCTGCCCGGCGCCCCGAACAACGTCTCCAGGTCGCCGCCGGTGGAGTTGCGCCGCACGACGGCGAACCCACTGCCCTTCGCGGCCGTGACCTGGCCGGCGAGCGCGGACCGCAGCAGCGGCGCGGGGTCCCCGCCCGCGGGGTGGACTCCGCCGGCGCCGTTGACCAGCAGCGGCTTGCCGTCCCGGTCCACGACGGCGGTGGTGTCCGCGACCGCGGTGCTGACCGCCAGCCGCTGGTCCGCTTCGAGCTTGGGGTGCACCAGCGCCGGCGTCCAGTGCACGAGCCACTTGCCGTCGGCCAGGGTCAGCTCGAACGGCACGTCGTAGGTCCAGTCCCCCGGCTTCAGCGCCCACGACAGGGTGAAGGTCCCGCTGGTCCGCTTGGCCCCGGCGGGGGTCGGCTGGAGCACGGTCAGCTTGGCCACGACCGACCGCGGGCTCAACGCGTTCCGCGCGTCCCGCAGTGCCACCGCGGCCGCCGGCGCGGCGTCGGTCAGCGTGGCCGCCGCGTCCGGGTTGTTCTCGGCCACGTCCTGCAGGTACTCGGTGATCGCCGAGCGCGGGTCGATCGCGCCGGGACTCTCGACTTCGGTGGCCCCGGCTTCCGCTTCGGGCGTCGAACCGCCGTTCAGCGCGAAGAACGCCATCACCACGACCACGACGACCAGCAGCGCGCCGCCGATCAGGATGCCCCGTCTCTTGGCCGGACTCATTCCCGCGTACCCCTCCCCCAAGGAACGCCACCGCCCGTGGGTGGCCAGGCGATCTTACTGGCCACCCACGTCAGACGGTCACGCTTTGGCGACCGAAACGGTCACCTTCGTGCCGTCGCCGACCGAACCGGCGAAGCCCTCGGGGGCCGGGCCGTAGGTCACCGACGTCGCGAGCGTCTCCGACGCCAGGAACTTCTCGTGCGTCCGAGCCGCTTCGACGACCTCGGCCGGCCCGTCGACGGTCAGCGCGATCCGGTCCGCGACGTCGAGCCCGGCGTCGCGGCGTGCCTGCTGCACGACCCGGATCAGGTCGCGGACCAGGCCCTCGGCCGCCAGCTCCGGGGTCACCTCGGTGTCGATGAGGACCAGCCCGGACCCGCCGGGCAGCTCACCCGCCGCGCCGCCGCCCTTGGCGACCAGCCGGCGCTCGAACTCGCCTTCCCGTAGCGCGATCCCGGCCGCGACCACGACGTCGCCCTGCAGCGACCAGTCGCCCGCCTTGACGGCCTTGATCACGGTCTGGACGTCCTTGCCCAGGCGCGGCCCGGCGGCGCGGGCGTTCACCGCGACCTCGAACCCGCCGTGCGCGGCGACGTCGGTGGTCAGCTCGACCGCCTTGACGTTCACCTCGTCGCGCAGGATGTCGGCGAAGGGCGTCAGCGACTCGGCGTCGCCGGCCGCCACGACCAGCGACGAGAGCGGCAGCCGCACGCGCAGCTTGTTGGCCTTGCGCAGCGAAAGCGCGGTCGACGCCACCTGCCGCACCCGGTCCATCGCGGTGACCAGGGCCGCGTCCGCGGGCAGGTCGTTCGCGTTCGGCCAGTCGCTCAGGTGCACCGAGCGACCGCCGGTGAGCCCGCGCCAGACGACCTCGGTGGTCAGCGGCAGCAACGGCGCCGTCACCCGCGACGTCACCTCCAGCACGGTGTGCAGCGTGTCGATCGCGTCCTGGTCGCCGGCCCAGAAGCGGTCGCGCGAACGGCGCACGTACCAGTTCGTCAGGACCTCCAGGAAGTCCCGCACGGTCTGGCACGCGCCCGCGACGTCGTAGCTGTCCATCGCGTACTCGACGTCGGTGACCAGCTCGTGCGTCTTCGCCAGCACGTACCGGTCGAGCACGTTCGGCGAATCCGTGCGCCACTGGCCTGCCACGCCTTCGGCGTTCGCGTACAGCGCGAGGAAGTAGTACGAGTTCCACAGCGGCAGCACGGCCTGGCGGACGGCGTCGCGGATGCCCTTGTCGGTGACGACCAGGTTGCCGCCGCGCAGGATCGGGCTCGCCATGAGGTACCAGCGCATGGCGTCGGAGCCGTCGCGCTCGAAGACCTCGTTGACGTCCGGGTAGTTGCGCAGCGACTTGGACATCTTCGCGCCGTCGGAGCCCAGCACGATGCCGTGCGCGACGCAGGCGCGGAACGCCGGCCGGTCGAACAACGCCGTCGCGAGCACGTGCAGCAGGTAGAACCAGCCGCGGGTCTGCCCGATGTACTCGACGATGAAGTCGCTCGGGTAGTGGTGCTCGAACCACTCGGCGTTCTCGAACGGGTAGTGCACCTGGGCATACGGCATCGAGCCCGAGTCGAACCAGACGTCGAGGACGTCCGGCACGCGGCGCATCGTCGACTGGCCCGTCGGGTCGTCCGGGTTCGGCCGGGTCAGCTCGTCGATGTAGGGCCGGTGCAGGTTGTCCAGCCGCACGCCGAAGTCCGCCTCCAGCTCGTCGAGCGAGCCGTAGACGTCGGTGCGCGGGTACTCCGGGTTGTCGGACTGCCACACCGGGATCGGCGTGCCGAAGTACCGGTTGCGGGAGATCGACCAGTCGATGGCGTTCTCGAGCCACTTCCCGAACTGGCCGTCCTTGACGTTGTCCGGGTACCAGGTGATCTGCTGGTTCAGCTCGACCATCCGGTCCTTGAACTGCGTCACCGCCACGAACCACGACGAGACCGCGCGGTAGATCAGCGGGTTCCGGCAGCGCCAGCAGTGCGGGTAGCTGTGGTCGTAGGTCTCGTGCCGCAGCAGCACAGCGCCCTGCTGCGCCGCGGAACCCGTGCCGTTCTTGAGGTCCCGCACGATGTTCGGGTTGGCGTCGAAGACCTGCTGGCCCTCGTAGTCCGGCACGGTCGCGTCGAACTTGCCGTGCGCGTCGACCGGCGTGACCGGCGGGATGCCGGCGGCGTCGGTGACCACCTTGTCGTCGGCGCCGTAGGCCGGGGCGATGTGCACGATCCCGGTGCCGTCGTCGGTGGTGACGTAGTCGGCGGCGAGCACCTGGTGCGCGTTCTCGGTGCCGGTGAAGTACGGGAACGGCGGCGCGTAACGGGTTCCGAGCAGCTGGGTGCCGGTGTAGCGCGCGACGACCGCCGGCTCTTCGCCGAGTTCACGCTCGTACGCGGCCACGCGCGCTTCGGCGAGCAGGAACCGCTTGCCATCGCTCTCGACGACGACGTAGTCCACCTCGGGGTGCACGGCGGTCGCGAGGTTCGACGGCAGCGTCCACGGCGTCGTCGTCCAGATCAGCAGATACGTGCCGTCGAGCTCGTTGTCGTTGCCCTGCAACCGGAAGCCGACCGTGACGGCCGGGTCCTGGCGGTTGCGGTAGACGTCGGCGTCCATGCCCAGCTCATGGTTGGACAGCGGCGTCGCGTCGCGCCAGCAGTAGGGCAGGACGCGGTAGCCCTCGTACACGAGTCCCTTGTCCCACAGGCGTTTGAACGCCCACAGCACCGACTCCATGTACGTGACGTCGAGCGTCTTGTAGTCGTTGTCGAAGTCGACCCAGCGCGCCTGGCGCGTGACGTACTCGCGCCACTCGTCGGTGTAGCGCAGCACGGACTCCTGCGAAGCCGCGTTGAACTTCGCGATGCCCATCTCTTCGATCTCGGACGTCTCGGTGATGCCGAGCTGGCGCATCGCCTCGAGCTCGGCGGGCAGGCCGTGGGTGTCCCAGCCGAAGCGGCGCTCGACCTTGCGGCCCTTCATCGTCTGGTAGCGCGGCACCAGGTCCTTCACGTACCCGGTGAGGAGGTGGCCGTAGTGCGGCAGGCCGTTGGCGAACGGCGGGCCGTCGTAGAAGACGTACTCGTTGTCGCCGTGCTCGCCGGCCGGGCGGGCGTCGATGGTCGCCTGGAACGTCCGGT
This sequence comes from Amycolatopsis iheyensis, assembly GCF_024703995.1. Taxonomy (GTDB): domain Bacteria; phylum Actinomycetota; class Actinomycetes; order Mycobacteriales; family Pseudonocardiaceae; genus Amycolatopsis; species Amycolatopsis iheyensis. The sequence continues at coordinate 146,353 of NZ_JAMXQV010000016.1, forward strand.
CGCTCTCCCAGTAGGCGAGGACCTGCTTCTCCAGCGCGGGGAAGGACGGCTGCGAGGGAACTCCTGCGCCGTCGTCCAGATTGGCCTGGGGGTACATCCGGGTGCTCCTCGGTTCGTCGCTCTCGTACGGACGACCGGCTCCCGGTCACCCACACGGGGACGAAACGCCTTCCGGCGCACCGCGGTACCACCCCGCTTGCCCGCTCGCACGGGCCGCTTCGTTGACGGCTGTCACGGGCCGCACCCGTCCGGTTCTACTGCGAGCGGTGAAGCTCGGTTCTTCCGGAGGCTCCCCGGTGATGGCCGGATCGACGCCTTGCTGACTCCAGGTTAACCGGCCCGCGCAACCGGGTTGTCACGAGGGGCTCGTACCCCGGTGAGCGTCACGCCGATCGCGACCAGCCACAGCGCGCTCGCGATCAGACCGGTCTCGTGGAGGTCGCCGGCGCCGAGCACCGCCACCCCGAGCGCGCCGCCGGCCTGGCGGGCGGTGTTGTTGACGCCGCCGGCCACCCCCGCGCGCCCGGGCGGGACGCCGGCGACCGCGGCCGTCACCACCGCCGTCGTCAGCAGGCCCATCCCCACGCCGAGCCCCAGCAGCGTCGGCAGCAGCGCCGGGTAGCCGCTGTTTTCGCCGACCAGCAGCAGGTTCAGCATGCCGAGCGCGCCGATGGCCAGCCCGGCGACCATCAACGGCCGCGGCCCGAACCGGCCGGTCAGCCGGCCGGCGACCGGCGCCAGCGCCGCGAGCGGGACGAACAACGGCAGCACTTCGAGCCCCGCGCGCAGCGGCCCGTCGTGCCGCACACCCTGCAGGTACAGCGTGAGCACGAGGATCGTGCCGATGCCGACGAAGTTCATCGCCGCCGCGACGAAGTTCGCCGCCGCCGTCCGCCGGGCGATGGCCGGTGGCAGCATCGGGTGCGCCGAGCCGCGTTCGACGAAGACGAACGCGCCCAGCAGAACCACCGCCGCCACCCCGGCGACGACACTCCCGCCGATGACCGCGTAGACCCCGGCGCCGAGCGCGGGCGCGGCCGTCGCGATGCCGGCGACGTCGATCCGGCCCGGCCCGCGGTCGCCGCGCGGGAGGAGCCGCCGGGTCGCGACGGCCGCCGCCAGCACGATCGGGACGTTGAGCCAGAACACCGGCCGCCAGCCCGCCGCGGCGACGATCGCGCCGCCGAGGACCGGGCCCGCCGCCAGCGCCAGCGCCGACACCCCGGCCCAGATCCCGAGCGCCCGGGCGCGCTCGGCGCGTCCCGGGTAGGCGTTCGTGATCACCGCGAGGGTGCCCGGCAGCAGCAGCGCGGCACCCAGGCCCTGGCCGGCCCGCGCGGCGACGAGCCACGGTGCCGACCCGGCGAGCCCGCAGGCGGCCGATGCCGCGCCGAAGAGCGTGAAGCCCGCGACGACGACCCGGCGATGTCCGAAGCGGTCACCGAGCGCGCCGCCGGTGAGCAGGAACGCCGCCAGGACGACCGTGTAGCCGTCGACCACCCACTGCAGCGAGGCGAGGTCGGTGCCCATGCTGGGCAGGGCGACGTTGACGACCGTGACGTCCAGCTGCACCAGGAACATCCCGGCGCACATGGTGAACAGGAGCATGTCCCCAGTGGACCGCGGGAACGCTTCCGTCGCGGTGGAAGTGTGCCGGGGGCATCCTGGAGGCATGGAAGGCGACGCCGACATCGCGCGCACGGCCGCGCTGTTCGCCGACCCGGCGCGGGTCCGGGTGCTGCTGGCGCTGGCCGACGGCCGGGCGCTGGCGGCGTCCGTGCTGGCCGCCGAAGCCCGGTTGTCCGCCCAGGGCGTCAGCGCGCACCTGGCGAAGCTGCGGGCGGCGGGGCTGGTGGTGGCCGAGAAGTCCGGGCGGCACCGGTTCTACCGGCTGGCCGGGCCGGACCCCGCGGAGCTGCTGGAGACGCTGGCGCGGTTCTCCCCGGCCCAGCCGGTGACGTCGTTGAAGGAGGGCACGCGCGCGGAGGCGTTGCGCACGGCCCGGACGTGTTACGACCACCTCGCGGGCCGGCTCGGGGTGGCGGTGACGGCGGCGTTGCTTTCGCGGGGTGCGCTGGCCGGGGCGTCGGACACGCTGCGCCGGCCCGGCGACCGGATTTCGGCTCCGCTGCGCGAACACCCGTACACGCTGGGTCCTTCGGCGGCTTCGGTCTTCGACGCGCTGGGTGTGGACCTCGACGCGGTCGCCGCCGGCCGACGGCCGCTGCTGAAGTTCTGTTTGGACTGGAGTGAGCAACGCCACCACTTGGCGGGCGCCTTGGGCGCGGCGGTGGCGACACGGTTCGTGGACGCCGGCTGGGTGCGACGCCGGGGCGAGGCCCAGCGGGCGTTGCGCCTCACCCCGGAAGGCGCGCGGGCGCTGGCAGCCCGGCTCGGCCTGGCGGACCTCGCCGCTTAGCGGTGGGCGGCCACCAGCGTCGCGTCGGGGTTGCAGCGGTCGCACGGGGTGAAGCCGAGCTGGCGGGCTTCGCCGACGCCGATCGGGATGCGCTCGCGGCTGCCCAGCCAGACGCACGTCGTCAGGTGGTAGCGGGGGTGTTCGTCGACCACCACGACCTCGTCTTCGAGGTCGGCCAAGACCGCGATGTCGGCCTCGGACGTCTTTTCCTCGCCCGGGTCGGACTGCTCTTCCGCCGCCGGGGGCTCGGGGGTGTCAGCCGGGTCGCCGAGGTCACCCGCGGCCGGGATCAGCGTCGTCTGCTCTTCGTCGGGCTCGGGCGCGGCTGCGGCTGCGGCCGGGGCCTCGGTGGCGGCGGAAGCTGGTTCCTCGGCAGGCACGTCTTCGGCCGGAGCCGCCTCGGGCTCGGCCGCCGGTGCCGCGCTGCGGCGACGCCGGCGCAGCCAGTCGGCGACCAGGATCAGCCCGGCGAGCACCGAGAGGCCGATGGAAACCCACGCCCACAGCGAAGAAGCGGTGATGAGCGCGGTGACGAGCAACCCCAGAGCCGCCAGTACCAGTACCAGCACGATGTAGAGCACGCTGAATTACAGCACGAACGCCTCAAGATCGGCGGCCGACCCGCCCACGTGCGGTGCCGGATCGACTCCGAACCGTGGCCCACCCCACCGGCGGTGCCGGCGGGGTGGGCCCGGGGAAGGAAACTGGCCGGTCCGAAGAATCAGCCGGCCTCGGCGCGCGGGCCGAACGAGTAGCCCTGGCCGCCGCTCGTCGAACCGGACGACTGCCCGGAGTTCGAGGACGCCGACGCCGGGGCCGCGGAGCCGCGGTCGTCGAGCTCGCGCAGCTGGGACTCGAGGAACCCGCGCAGTCGCGTGCGGTACTCCCGCTCGATCGTGCGCAGCTCTTCGATCTTCTTGCCCAGCCCGCCCTTCTCGGCGTTGAGGCTGTTCATCGTCTCGGTGTACTTCCGCTGCGACTCGCGCTCCAGCGTCGTCGCCTTGTCGCGCGCCTGGCGCTCCAGCGTCTCGGCTCGCGTCCGCGCGTCGTTCAGCATCGTGTCGACGCGCGTGCGCGCCTCGTTGACCATCGAGTCGGACTTCGCCCGGGCGTCCGAGAGCAGCTGCTCGGACTTGGTGCGGGCCTCGGCCAGCATCCCGTCGGACTCGGTCTTCGCCTCGGCGGTCAGCCGGTCGGCCATCTCCTGGGCGAGGCCCAGGACCTTGGCGGCCTGCACGTTCGGCTCGGTGCTGTCGCCGACCATCGAGTGCGCCTGGGTCTGCTCCATGGCGGACTGCGGCGGCGGCACCGGCGCGAGGCGGCGCGACGGCTCTTCACGCATCGGGGGCGCGCCGACGTTCGCCTTGGCGTTCTCGAGCTCGCCACGAGTCGACTCGAGCTCGGCGTCGAGCTGCTCCATCTGCTGGCGCAGCTCGTTGTTGTCCTCGATCAAGCGGGCCAGCTCGGTCTCCACCAGGTCGAGGAACGCGTCCACCTCGTCCTCGTTGTAGCCCCTCTTGCCGATGGGCGGCTTGCTGAACGCGACGTTGTGCACGTCAGCGGGGGTCAACGACATCAGATCACCTCACGCACTCCATGGCCTGCAGGTCCCTCCAAGTTCTTCCCCGATCAACTTGGAGTCGCCAGCTGCATCGCGAAGAACACAACCAGCAGCAGAACCATAATCGACAAGTCCAGTCCCACGCCGCCGATTCGAACCATCGGAATGATTCGTCTGAACAGGCGAACCGGCGGGTCCGTCACTGTGTAGATGGTCTCGAGCGTCACCGCAACCCCCCCGGCCGGATGCCACTCACGAGCGAAGGTCCGGACGAGTTCGATCACGATCCGCGCCGTCAGCAGCAGCCAAAAGGCGAACAGCACGTACCAGACGACCAGCCACACAGCTTCCACGTACCTACTCTAACCATGCGCCTCCGTCGAAGACGCTGTTGAGGGGGTCGACGCGGCATCGGGTCGACAAAATCACGTCTGCTTGCGCTCAGCGGTAACCGCGACTTCAGCCGCGCAGGAACAATCCGCCCTCGGCAATCCGTCGGCGGTCTTCCGCGGTGACGTCCACATCGGGCGGTGAGAGAAGGAACACCTTGTTGGTGACCTTGTCCATCGACCCGCGCAGCGCGAACGCGAGCCCGGCGGCGAAGTCCACGAGCCGCTTGGCGTCCGCGTTCTCCATCTCGGTGAGGTTGATGATCACCGGGATGCCCTCGCGGTAGTGCTCCCCGATCGCCCGTGCCTCCACGTAGCTGGTCGGGTGCAGCGTGGTGATCCGGCTCAGCGGGTCCCGCACCGGCGGCCGGACCGGCTCGGTGACCGGACGCAGGCGCGCCACGGGCTCCGGCTGCCGGTCGACCGCGAGCGCGCCGTGGACGGCGGGCTCGGACGCGGCCACGGAGCGTGACCGGCTGCGGCTGACGGGCTCGTCGTACGTGTCGTCGACGTCGCGGTACCGTGAGCGGGACGAGCGCGGCGCCGGCTCCTCGTAAGAGTCGTAGTCGTCGTCGTAGCCACGGCGGTAGTCCTCCTCGACGTCGTAACCGTCCTCGTCCGCGGGCACCATCCCGAAGTAGGCCTTCAGCTTCTGCAGCGCGCTCATGCCTCTCCCTAGCCCTAGCCGCTCCCGCACCGACTCATGTTCCACGCCGTCAGTGCCCCGTACGGACGACCACTAAACGTGACCGCGCACGGGCTCCCTACGGCGAGGCTAAACCGCGTCCACCGAGCAACGCGGTTCCGACACGCACACAGGTGGAGCCGTGCGTGATCGCCTGCTCGAGATCATGGCTCATCCCGGCGGAGACGTCTGCGGCATTCGGGTGATCTTTGCGGAGGGCCTCACCCGCGCGAGCGAGGCGTTCGAAGGCGGCCGCGGGGTCGGCGCCGAGCGGCGCGACGGCCATCAGGCCACGAAGCCGCAGTTCACCCGTGTGAGTGACGTGCGCGGCGAGTGCGCCCAGCTCGTCGAGGGGGCAGCCGCCGCGTCCGGGGTCGTCGTCGAGGCTGGCCTGGATCAGCACGTCGAGGGGTTCGTCACGTATCTGCTCGTCGCGAGCCGCACGCACCGCCTTCGCGAGCGCGTCGGCGAGCCGGGCCGAATCGAGGGACTGGACTTCGTGTGCCCAGCCGACCACCGACCGTGCCTTGTTCCGCTGGAGCCGGCCGACCATGTGCCAGCGCAGCCCGGGAACTTCGGCGGCTTTCGGGCCGGCCTCCTGGTCGCGGTTCTCGCCGACGTCGGTGACGCCGAGCTCGGCGAGCAACGCGGCGTCGGACGCCGGGAAGGTCTTGGTGATCGCGATCAGCTTGACCTCGTCCCGGGCGCGCCCCGCGGCCCGGCAGGCGGCGTCGATCCGCGCTTCGACCTCGGCGAGGTTCGCGGCCAGCTCGGCCTTGCGATCGGTGCTCATGCCTCGATCCAGGTGATGCCCGCGATCCGCCCGGTGGTCCCGTCGCGGCGGTAGCTGAAGAGTGTCTTGTCCTCGTTGGTGCAGCGCGGGTCGACGCCGATCTTGCCGACGCCCAGGTCCGCCAGCTGCTGCCACAGCCCCGCGCGCAGGTCGAGGCCCGGCGTGCCCGTGCGGGTCTTGCAGGCACTCCCGGGCACGTGCTTCTCGACGTCGGCGGCCATGGCGGCCGGCACCTCGTAGCAGTCACCGCAGATGGCCGGGCCGAGCAGCGCTTCGATCCGCCCGACCTCGGCGCCCGCCTCTCGCATGGCCTCGACCGCGGCCGGCACGACGCCGACGCGCGTGCCGACCCGGCCGGCGTGCACCGCCGAGACCACCCCTGCCTCGGCGTCGGCCAGCAGGATCGGGACGCAGTCGGCGACCAGCACCACGAGCGCGACGCCCGGGGTCGCGGTCACCAGCGCGTCGGTCGCCTCGGCCGCGCGGGTCTCCGAGCCGTCGACGACGGTCGCCGTGCGGCCGTGGACCTGCTCCATCCAGGCCAGCTTGTCCTCGGCCAGGCCCAGTTCGGCGGCGAGGCGCTTGCGGTTGGCGAAGACGTTCCCCTCGTCGTCGCCGACGTGGTCACCCAGGTTGAACGTGTCGTACGGCGGCCGCGACGCGCCGCCCGCCCTGGTCGTGACCACTCGCCTGACTCGCATGCCTTCATCCTCCCAAACACCGGCGACGGCCCCGGACCCAAGCGCCCCAATGTGGCCTTGGTTGCGTCTCACGCACCGAAGGCCACATTGGGTGCGTCTGACGCACCGAAGGCCACATTGGGGCGCTGGCCACCCGTCAACAAGCCGGCCTCCCAAACGCAGTGAAGGCCACCGCCTGCCGACTCTGGTCAGCGGGCGATGGCCTCCAGTGTGGTGTCTCTAGCGCCGCATGAACGGCGGGACGTCGACCTCGTCGTCGGACGGGTCGTCGTGCACCGGCATCGCGCGGCCCGGCAGGCTGCCCTGCGTCGCGTTGGAGCCGATCGGCGAGTAGCCGCGTGAACCGCCGCCGGGCTGCGGGAGCCCGCCGGACGGCTGGCCGCCGGTCGCCGAGGGCAGCGGCGAGTGCGACCGCGGCGGCGCCACCGGGTAGCCGGAGCCGCTCGCCGACGGCACCGGGGTGGCGCCCGACGGCGGCGTCGGCGGGTTCGAGACCTGCCCGGCCGAAGCCGACGCGGTGGTGCCCGGCTGCCGTGAGCCGAACGACGGCGGGTCGAGCTTCTTGTGGGTCGGCGCGCCCGCGTCGAACCCGGCCGCGATCACCGTGACGCGGACCTCGTCGCCGAGGGAGTCGTCGATGATCGTGCCGAAGATGATGTTGGCGTCCGGGTGCGCGGACTCCTGCACCAGCGACGCGGCCTCGTTGATCTCGAACAGGCCCAGGTCGGAGCCGCCCGCGATGGACAGCAGCGCGCCGTGCGCCCCATCCATGGACGCCTCCAGCAGCGGCGAGTTGATCGCCTTCTCCGCGGCCTGGATGGCCCGGCCCTCTCCCCTGGCCGACCCGATGCCCATCAGCGCGGAGCCCGCGCCGGACATGACGCTCTTGACGTCGGCGAAGTCGAGGTTGATCAGGCCCGGCGTGGTGATCAGGTCGGTGATGCCCTGGACACCGGACAGCAGCACCTCGTCCGCGGAGCGGAACGCGTCCATCAGCGAGACGCCGATGTCGCCGAGCTGCAGCAGCCGGTCGTTCGGGATCACGATCAGCGTGTCGCACTCGTTGCGCAGCTGCTGGATGCCGTCCTCGGCCTGCTTGCCGCGGCGCTTGCCCTCGAAGGTGAACGGGCGGGTCACGACGCCGATGGTCAGCGCGCCCAGCTTGCGGGCGATCTGCGCCACGACCGGGGCGCCACCGGTGCCGGTGCCGCCGCCTTCGCCGGCCGTCACGAACACCATGTCGGCGCCCTTGATGACCTCTTCGATCTCTTCGCGGTGGTCTTCGGCGGCCTTCTGGCCGACCTCGGGGGCGGCGCCCGCGCCGAGGCCGCGGGTCAGTTCACGGCCGATGTCGAGCTTGACGTCGGCGTCGGACATGAGCAGTGCCTGGGCGTCGGTGTTCACCGCGATGAACTCGACACCCTTGAGGCCGACCTCGATCATGCGGTTCACGGCGTTCACGCCGCCACCGCCGATGCCGACCACCTTGATCACCGCAAGGTAGTTGTGCGGGGGCGTCATCGAAGTCCGCCTTCCTGATCGTTGTGCCCGTACAGCCCGCCGGCGGGTGATCGACTCTCAACCTCAACCCCAGATCGAGAGTTATGTCAACTGCCGACGTTAGGCAGGACGGTAGGCACCAGGCAGGCTCTAATCCAGTAGGCACGCCGTGTGTCGCAAAGGTGTTTTGCCACAACACGTTCGAGCGCGCAAGAGCGGGGAGCCGAGATCACCGGCCCGGCCCCGTCTGCTATGGCGCTCCACTCAGGCCGGCGCGGGCATGCTCATGAGCACGTTCGTGGGCGCCCCGCTGGGCGATCCCCCGGCCTGCTCGACGCTCACCGCGAGCTGGTCCACCGCCCCGACGCCGTCGGCGACGACCAGGCCACCGTCGGCCGTCGAAGCGATCACCCCGGCCGAGCGCGGCGCGGCGCGGCCGGTGATCAGCCAGGCCTCGTAGACCTTCCCACCCGGCTGCACCGGCAGCCCGGCGTCCATCACCATGACGCGGTTCAGCGACTTCGACGCGATGACCGTCACGCCGCCGCCGATCGGCGCGTCACCGTGCACGGTCTTGGCGTCGGGGGCCGCGAGCAGCGCCGCCACCGGGGCGTAGCGCTCCTTCGCCTGGTCGAGCTGGGACTGCGCGCTTTGGAGCTGCTGCTGCTGGGTCAGCGCGATGCCGCCGAACACGCCACCCGCGGCGAGCCCGACGACGGCCGCCGCGGCCGCCACGACGACCGCCCAGCGCGGGGCGCGCGCCGACCGGCGGGGCCGTTCGTGCGCGCCGGGCCGCGTCCGCGGCGGCAGCTGACGGGTGGCGTGCATGGCCGCCATGACGCGGTCCTTGAACTCCGGCGGTGGTTCCTCGGCCATCGCCGCGCCCAGCCGGGCCGCGGTCGCGCGCAGCTCGGCGACCTCCTGCGCGCAGGAGTCGCACTGCTCGAGGTGGCGGGCGAACTCCGCGCGCTCGATGTCGGAGACCGCGTCGAGGGCGAAGGCGCCGGCCAGGGTGTGCATCTCGGGCGTGCTCAAGCGGTCACCCCCAGGCAGTCCCGCAGGCGGATCAGCCCGTCCCGCAGCCGCGTCTTGATGGTTCCTTGCGGCGTCGACAGCACTTCGGCCACCTCGCGATACGTATAGCCCTGGTAGTAGGCGAGCAGCACGGACTCGCGCTGCAGATCGGTCAGGAAGGACAGGCACCGGCGCACCTGGGAGCGTTCCAGGCGCGCGGTGACGGATTCGGCGACCTCGTCGAACGGGCGGCCGCGGGCGGCTTCGAAGGTCGCTTTCTGCTCCCGCTCGGTGCTCGCGCGCGCCGAGCGGACGCGGTCGACGGCGCGGCGGTGCGCCAGCGTCATCGCCCAGTTCAAGGCCGAGCCGCGCTCGGGCGCGTACCGCGTCGCGGTGCGCCACAGCTCGACGAGCACCTCCTGGGCGACCTCTTCGGACTGCGCCGCGTCCCGCACGATCCGCCGCACCAGCCCGAAGATCGGCCCGGCGAGCTGGTCGTAGAGCAGTTCGAAAGCCCGCTCGTCACCCTTCGCGACGCGCACCATCAGCTCCTCCGCCGTCGGGCCGGCCGGGACTTCGGCGGGCACCGGCGCCAGGGGGCGCGGGCGGGCCTGATCATCCATGCAGCTGTCCTCCGGCGTTCTGCGGGGTGCGCGCGATGACCGGCGCCTTGCGCAGCCACAGAGCGACGCCGTGGCGGCGGATCAGCGCGGACACCCGCTGCGGGAGCAGCGGCCGGGCCAGGACGAGCCGGGCCAGCCACCGCGGGTCCACCGGGCGGCGAACACCCCGCAGCGTAGCGACCAACGGCGTCGCGTTCCCGCGCCGCAACGCCACCGTGAGGTCGAGCAACGCTTCCGGGTGGGGCAGGCGCATCCGGTACTCGCCGTCCATCTCCTGGAACGGCGAGACGTAGAACTCCTTGGCCGCGCGGGCGAGCCCGGCTTCGTCGGGGCGCAGCAGGTAGGCGTGCCGGCCGCCGTAGGTGTTGTGCACCTCGGCGACGACGCACTCGAGGCGGCCGTCGGGGCCGTGGCACCAGTACACGCTGATCGGGTTGAACACGTACCCGAGCACGCGCGCGGCGGCCAGCATGACGACCTTCCCGCCGCGCAGGTCGACGTCGCGTTCGGCGAGCCAGGCGTCGAGCTTCTCCCGGATCCCGCGCGGGTCGGTCGCGACGAAGTGGTCGCGGCGGTCGAACCGCGCGAACGGCCGCAGCCAGAACGGCAGCTCCGGCGGCGCGTCCAGGTCCACCAGCCACAGGTACACGCGGTGCGCGAAGGAGTGCGGCGGGTCGATCCGCCGCACGTGCGCGACCGTGGCGTCGTAGAGCGCGTTCGTCACCAAGTCACTCCGAGGCTTTCGGCGGCGCGGGCACCCGAGGAGCAGCCGTCTTCGTGGAAACCCCAGCCGTGGTAAGCACCGGCGTAGGCCAGGACGCCGTCGTTCAGCTCGGGCAGCCGTCGTTGCGCCGCAACGGATTCCGGGGTGTAGACCGGGTGCTCGTAGCGCATCTTGGCGACCAGCGCCGCCTTGCCGGTGTGCTCACCCGGGTTGAGCGTGACGACGTACCCGGTCGGCTCGTCGAGGCGCATCAGGCGGTTCATGTCGTAGCTGACCTGGACCGCGCCGGTCGGCGCGCCGCACACCGGGGCGCGGTAGTTCCAGCCCGCGCGCGCGTCGGCCAGCGACGGCAGCACGCTCGTGTCGGTGTGCAGCCAGGCTTCGTTGGCCGAGTAGCGGAACGCGCCGAGCACTTCGCGTTCGGCCGCGGTCGGGTTGGCCAGCAGCGACAGCGCCTGGTCGGCGTGCGTGGCGATGACGACCTTGTCGACGCGGTGCGGGGTGTCGGCGTCGTCGCGGACCTCGACGCCGCGCGCGGTCCGCAGCACCGACCGCACCGGCGTGGACAGGTGCACCGCGGTGAGCTGCTTGGCCGCGCGTTCGACGTATTCGCGGGACCCGCCGACGACGGTCCGCCAGGCCGGCGAGTTCTTGACGCTCAGCATCCCGTGGTTGCGGAGGAACTCGAACAGGTAGCGCGCCGGGTAGCGCAGCGTGTCGCTGCGGTCGGCCGACCAGACCGTCGAGACCAGCGGCAGCATGAAGTGGTCGGTGAAGTAGCGGGTGTACCCGCCGATGGCGAGGAACGCGCCGAGCGTGACGTCACCGGCGTCCTTCGCGTCCAGCAGCCGCTTGGCGTGCCGGTGGAACTTCTTCACCTCGGCCAGCATCCGCAGGTAGCGGGGCCGCGCGAGGTTGCCGCGCTGGGCGAACAACCCGGGCAGCCCCTTCGCGCCGGCGTACTGCAGGCCACAGCCGTCGCACCGGATGCTCATCGACATCTCGGTGTCGCGGGTGTGCACGCCGAGCTCCGCGAACAGCTTCAGCAGCGTCGGGTAGGTGCGCTCGTTGTGGACGATGAAGCCCGAGTCCACGCCGATGGTGCCGCCGTGGGCGCTGGGCACGTCGTGGGTGTGCGCGTGCCCGCCGAGCCGGTCGTCGGACTCGAAGAGCAGGACCTCGTGCTTGCGTTGCAGCAGGTATGCCGCGGTCAGCCCGGCCACCCCGCTGCCGATGACGGCGATGCGTTCTCCCGTGATCTCCACACCGGTACTTCGCCGCCGGGCCGGGTGTGGATTGGATGAGCGTGGCACCAATCCACCACGCAGGAGAGAGCGAATCCCGGACATGCCGAACAGCACCGCGCACCGCCTCGCCTCGTTCGCCGAAAAGCTCCTCGGCGGGCAGCTCCCCGTCGGCCTCCGGACCTGGGACGGAACCCGCGTCGGCCCAGTGGACGCGCCCACCGTGGTGCTGCGCAACCGCCGCGCCCTGCGCCGCCTGCTCTACGCGCCGGGTGAGCTGGGTCTCGCCCGCGCCTACGTCACCGGTGACCTGGACGTCGAGGGTGATCTCGCCGACGGCTTCCGCCGGATCTGGGCCCTCACCCGCGCGGGTGAGCTCAATCGAGTGAAGATCGGCCCGCGTGACTGGGTGGAAGCCGCCAAGCTCGCCGCGGCGCTCGGCGTCGTCGGGCTCCCGCCGAAGCCGCCCGCGGAGGAGGCCCGGCTGACCGGGAAACTGCACAGCCTGCTGCGCGACAAGTCCGCGATCGCCCACCACTACGACCTGAGCAACGCCTTCTACCAGCTGCTCATGGACGAGTCGATGGCCTACTCCAGCGCGTACTTCACCGCCGAGTCGCAGAGCCTGGAGCAGGCGCAGCACGACAAGCTGGAGATGATCTGCCGCAAGCTGGGGCTGCGCCCGGGCATGCGGCTGCTCGACATCGGCTGCGGCTGGGGCTCGCTGCTGGTCCACGCGGCCAAGCACCACGGCGTGCACGCCGTCGGCATCACGCTCTCGGCCGAGCAGCTGCAGCACATCCGCGGCCGGCTCGCCCAGCACGACCTCGAAGACCGCGTCGAGGTCCGTCGCCAGGACTACCGCGAGCTGCCGGACGCCCCGTTCGACGCGGTGGCGTCGATCGAGATGGGCGAGCACGTCGGCGAGGTGAACTACCCCACCTACACCGCGACGCTGCACAAGATGGTCAAGCCGGGCGGGCGGGTGCTGATCCAGCAGATGTCGCGCGGGAACGTCGCGCCCGGCGGCGGCGCGTTCATCGAGCGGTACATCGCGCCGGACATGACCATGCGCCCGGTCGGCCGGACGGTCGACCACCTCGAAACCGCGGGCCTCGAAGTGCGGGACGTGCACGCCATGCGCGAGCACTACGTGTGGACGGTGCGAGCCTGGGCCGACACCCTGGAGGAGAACTGGGCCGACGTCGTCGCGCTCATCGGGGAGACGGGCGCGCGGGTCTGGCGGCTGTACCTGGTGGGCGGGGCGCTGGCGTTCGAGGAGAACCGGATGGGTGTGGACCAGATCCTGAGCGTGCGACCGCACGCCGACGGCACGAGCGGCCTGCCGGCGACGCGGGAGTGGCTCTGATGGCGCTGGGCACGACACTGCTCTTCACCGCGGCCGTCACGCTCGTGGCGGTCGTGGTGACCTTCGGGATCGCGCGGGCCCGCAAGCGCTACGACACGGTGGACACGTTCTGGGGCACGGGCTTCGCGATCGTCGCGCTGGCCGCGTTCCCCTTCGGCGACGGGCCGCTGGCGTTGCGCCTGGTGGTGCTCGCCCTGACCGCCGTCTGGGGTGTGCGGCTCTCGCTGCACCTGCACCTGCGCAACCACAAGCTGCCCGAGGACCCGCGGTACGCGCGGATGCGTCAGGAGCCGCTGCGGATCTTCACGCGGGTGTACCTGTTCCAGGGCCTGGTGCTGTACTTCGTCTCCCTTCCGGTGCAGTTCGCCATGTACGGCACGGGAATCGGCGTGCTCGGCTGGCTCGGTGTCGTGGTGTGGCTGATCGGGTTCGCGTTCGAGACGATCGGCGACGACCAGCTGCGCCGGTTCAAGGCCGACCCGGCGAACAAGGGCAAGGTGCTCGACACGGGGCTGTGGCGCTACACGCGGCACCCGAACTACTTCGGCGACGCGTGCGTGTGGTGGGGCCTCTACCTGCTGGCCTGCTCGACGTGGCCGGGCGCGTTGACGATCCTCTCTCCCGTGGCGATGACGTTCACCCTGGCTCGCGGCACGGGGAAACCGATGCTGGAGAAGGGGATGGCGCGCACCCGCCCGGCGTACGCGCACTACGTCGAGCGGACCAGCGGCTTCTTCCCGTTGCCGCCCAAGAAGGTCACTCCCCGGTGACGCCGTCGGTCAGCTCGCGCAGCAGGTCGAGGTGGCCGACGTGCCGGGCGGTCTCCTCGATCATGTGCGTGAGCACCCAGCGGACGTTGAACGTCTCGTCCTTGTGCGTGACCTGCTCGTCGAAGTCGCGGGCGGCGACGATTTCGCGGCTGCGCTCGCACTGCTTCGCGTAGTCGGCGAGCAGGTTTTCGAGCGTGGTGCCGGGTGGGATCCGGAACTCCGCGTCCGGGTCCTGCTCGAGCTTCGCCTCCCAGGTGTTCTCTTCGCCGTCGACGACGACGGCGAACCAGAACCACTCGTTCAGCGTGAGGTGGGCGACCAGGCCGGCGATGGTCGTCAGCTCGCTGGGGACGTGCTTTTCGCGCGCTTGCGCTTCGGTGAGCCCGCCGGCCTTCCACGCGACGGTGGCGCGGTGGTGGTCGAGCATGCTCGTGAGGATCTCGCGCTCGCCGCCGGTGAGCGGAGCCTCGGGTCGTTCGGGTCGTTCGGTCATGACCGGAACTCTGCCAGAGGGGTACGACAGGTTCGTCCGGTCAGGCGGCGCCCGGCTGCCCGCCGGCCCCCGGCGAACCACAACGCACGAGCACGAACCGGCACACTTTCCGGCCGCCGGCGTTCCGTTCCGCCCAAGCGGCGACCACCAGGTAGTCGCCGTCGTCGCGGTAGGCGCGCGTCAGGAGGGGATAGCGGGCCCCGAGGTAGCTGCCCTTCCGGACGATCCGCACCGGCCGCTTCGCCAGCCAGCTGGTGCGCAACGCGGCATTGCCCGGCGAATCGAACGACTGGTCGGCGACCTGCCTGCCGCCTTCCCGCCCGTCTTGTCCGGTGTAGACGACGAAGTCCAGCCCGGGACCGGGGCCGAGCACTATCGACTCGGCGCCCAGCCACGCGTTCCCGACCACCCCCGGCCGCGGCGCCCGGTGGACGAACACGACTTGGACGCGCGACGAGGCGCCCGCGGTCACCGGCCGGGAACCCGCCTTCCCGGCGCGTCGCAAGCGCCGCCGAAGCTGCGAGAGCCGGGCCCCGACCCCTTCGAACAAGGCCGTCTCCAGCTGGGCAGCCACCCAGATCGGGCGCTTGACGTAGGGCAGGCCGTAGAGCTCGGCGACGAGCTCACGCCGTCGAGGGTGCCCACGCGGATAGACGAGCACGATCAGCCGGAGGCAGAATCCCGGCGCGAAGCCGAACAAGCCCACCGCCGCCACCAGCTCGGGCCACATCCCGGCGAGGTCGAGCAGCTCGGTCATCAGGCGAACCGCCCGATCAGCCCGGTGAACCGCGCGTCCCGGCGAGCGGCCTCGAGCAGGGCGCCCAGCTCGGCAGAGCCCTTGGCGGTCAGCTCGTAGTACCGCCTCGGCGGGCGCTTCTGCTCCCGCGTGGCGGCCGGATCCTCCCATCCGTCGGTCAGCCAGCCCTCGTCGAGCATCCGCGTCAGCATCGGGTAGAGGACACCGGAACGGACCCCGGCGCGCCGCGACAGGTCGTAGCCCCATTGCCGCGAGGACGGCTGCGCCATGAGCGCGGCTGCCACCTGGATCAGCGAATGCGTCTTACGCATAGCTCTTAATCTACATAGATAGATCTGGCGGCACAACCGAAATACCTTGCGCACGATGTAATCGTGGGCTAGGTTTGCGGACGTGCCGGACGAATTCCTCTTGGACGAGCAAGCTTGCTTCGCGCTCTACGCGGCGTCGCGCGCGGTGACGGACACGTACCGTCCCCTGCTGGGCGAGCTCGGCCTGACCTACCCGCAGTACCTCGTGCTGCTGGTGCTGTGGGAGTCCGACCGCCGGCCGGTCAAGGAGATCGGCGAGGCGCTGCACCTGGACTACGGCACGCTTTCCCCGCTGCTCAAACGACTCGAGGCCAACGGGCTGGTGACCCGGGCACGCCTGCCCGAGGACGAACGCACCGTGGTGATCAGCCTGACCGAGGAGGGCCGGGCGGTGCGCACGCGCGCCGCGGGCGTCCCCTCGGCCATCGGCTGCGCACTGGGCCTCGACGACACCGCGCGGCGGCAGCTGATCGAAACCCTGAGGCGGCTGACGGCGTCGGCCGCCGCCTACTCATCTGGAGGCTCTGATGCCCAGCCGTGACGCGACCACCCACTGGGTCGGCGGACTGCAGAACGGGAAGGGCGAGGTCACCCTGGACTCGTCCAACGCCGGCACGTTCTCCGTGTCGTTCCCGACCCGCGCCGGCAACCCGGACGGCCAGACCAGCCCGGAGGAGCTCATCGCGGCGGCGCACTCGTCGTGCCTGGCGATGAACCTGTCCGGCGTGCTGGAGGCCCAGAAGCTGACGGCGGACTCGATCGACGTGAGCGCGGAGGTGACCCTCGGCCCGGCGGCCGGCGGCGGCTTCGAAATCAGCGGCATCGCGATCACGCTGCGCGCGTCCATCGAGGGCGTGACAGCGGAGCAGTTCGCGGAGTACGCGGAGACGGCGGAGAAGACGTGCCCGGTGTCGAAGGCCCTCGCGGGCACGACGATCACCCTGGACGCCGCTCTCACCTGACCCGGCCCCAAGCGCCCCAATGTGGCCTTGGTTGCGTCTGACGCACCGAAGGCCACATTGGGGCGCTAGCCCCGCGCCGTCGCCTTGGCTCGATAAGTCGACTTCTTCGCCTGGTTCCCGCAAGTCTCCATCGAGCACCACCGCCGCGTGCCCGGCCGTGACGTGTCCAGGAACAACGCGCCGCACCGCTCGCCCGCGCAGTGGCGGACCCTGGCGAACTCCGGCGACGTCACCAGCTCCAGCGCGTCCCGCGCCAGCAACGCGAGCATCGCGGCCGCCGGATCCGCCGCCTGCCAACGCAATTCGCCCGACGGGGTCAACGAAGGTGACGGCACCGGAAGCGCCGCGAACCGGTTCAGCCGCTGCCGTTCCGGAGCCCGCACCGAGCCGGTGAGCAGCGCGTGGATCGCTTCGCGCGCCACCCTCGCGTCGTCCGCCGAGGCGGGGCGGACCGGCGACGGGAACGGGCCGAACGCGTCGATCCACGCGCCCCACGCCGCCGCGTCCGGGAGCTCCTCCACCGCCGCCGGCGTCCCGCGGTAGCGCAGCGTGCGAACGAAGTCGAGGCACAGCCGGCCGGCGCCCGAGCGGAATCTGTCCGTCATCCGGATCACAGTACGCCGGAACCGCTTTGACTGGTACCGTCGGGAACCGATCAAACCGGTTCCAGGGGGCACGATGACGGACACGAAACAGGACGCGCCGCCGAGCTGGCTCGTGCTGCTGCTGGCCGTCTCATGTGGACTGACGGTCGCCAACCTCTACTACGCCCAGCCGCTTCTCACCGAGCTGAGGCACACCTTCGGCGTCGGCGAGGCCGCCGCCGGCGGGGTCGTCACCGCCACCCAGATCGGCTACGCCGCGGGCATGCTGCTGCTCGTCCCGCTCGGCGACCGGCTCGAGAACCGCGGTCTCGTCGCCACATTGCTCGCGCTCGCCTGCGCGAGCCTGGTCGCCACCGGCGTCGCACCCGGGTTCGCCGTGCTGCTGATCGCGTCCCTGGTCGCCGGGGCGGCGTCGGTGGTCGTGCAGATCCTCATCCCGTTCGCCGCCGACATCTCCCCCGACGCCATCCGCGGCCGGATCGTCGGGCGCGTCGTGAGCGGGCTGCTGTTCGGCATCCTGCTCTCCCGGGTGGTCGCCAGCCTGCTGGCCGAAGTGACCAGCTGGCGCGTGGTGTTCCTGATCTCGGCGGCGGCGATGGCCGCGCTGGCCGTCGTCCTGCGGTTCAGCCTGCCGCGGCGCGCGCCCAAGACCGACGTCCACTACGGACAGCTGCTGCGCTCGACCCTGGCCATGTGGACGAAGCATCCCGCGTTGCGCCACCGAGCGCTGTACCAGTCGGCGATGTTCGGCGCGTTCAGCGCGTTCTGGACGACGATCGCGTTCGTGCTGACGGCCCCGCCGTTCAACTACAGCCAGCTGGGCGTGGGCCTGTTCGCACTGGCCGGGGCGGCGGGCGCCGCGGTGGCGCCGCTGGCCGGGCGGTGGTCGGACCACGGCCACGGCCGGCAGCTCACCGCGGGCGCCTTCGCGCTCTGCGCCGCCGCGTTCGCGCTCGCCGGGTTCGGCGCGCACAGCGTCGTCCTGCTGGCGATCGCGGCGATCGCGATCGACATGGCCGTCCAGGCGACGCTGGTGACGGGCCAGCACGTGATCTACCAGCTCGACCCGTCGGCCCGCGCCCGGGTGAACAGCATCTACCTGGGCACGTTCTTCGTGGGCGGCGCGATCGGCTCCCAGGCCGGTTCGATCGCCTACCACCTCGGCGGCTGGACGGCGGTGGTCGTGTTCGCCGGGGTGCTCCCGCTGCTCGGCCTGGCCGGCATGACCCGCACCGAGGTCTAGCCGAAGACCGCCCGGTTCCGCTCGGCCCATTCGGCGTACGTCGTTCCCTTGCGGCCCAGTAGGTCCTCGACCACGCCGGTCGGGGTTTGCGGGTGCCGCAGGGTTTCCTCGAAGCCGTCCAGCATCCAGTCGACGGCTTGCTCCGGGACGCCGTAGCCGATCCACTGCGCGCGCTGTTCGCTTCGAGTCAGCTCGCGGAACCGGATTTCCCTGCCCAGCACCGCCTCCAGCGTCGTGACCTGTCCGCGCACGCTGATCGCTTCCGGTCCACTGAGGACGTACGTCCGGCCGACGTGCCCTTCGGTGGTCAGCACCCGCGCCGCCACCGCCGCGATGTCGCCCAGGTCGATCGGGGTCTGCGTCGCGTCGCCGTAGGCCACGGCGACCTCGCCCGCGCGGACCATGGGCGCCCAGTCGAGCGTGTTGTTCATGAAGACGCCGGGCCGCAGGAAGGTCCAGGCGAAACCGGCTTCCTTCACCGCTGCTTCCACGGCGCCGTACTCGTTGCCGCTGGAGCCTTCGTGCTCGTCGCCGACGCTGCTGCCCGACAACGCGACGACCCGCTTGATGCCCGCTTCGGTCGCGAGTTCGCAGAACCGCTGGACGGTCCGCGCCATCGGGGCCAGGTACACCGCCTCGACCCCGTCCAGCGGCAGGGTCGACGGCCGCGCGAGCGACCCGACGACCACTTCGGCCTCCGGCGGAAGTTTCGCGCGCCCAGGGTCGACCGTCAGTGCTCGCACCGGGGCTCCCAGGGCCAGTAGCTCGTCGACCACCAGCCGGCCCACGCTGCCGGTCGCGCCGGTCACCAAGATCGTCATGACACCCTCCTCGTATCCGTATGCCGTACGATATAGTACGGCATACGGGAAGTCGGGCGCACGTAAATCAGCGGGAGAGGACGGGCGGCGTCGGGCAGGATGAGCCGATGAGTGCCCAGCGGTTCCGTGACCCCTTGGTCCGGGTGGAGCGGTTCGCCGGCTGCCGCTGTGGCTCCAGGCCGACTGCCGCCGCAAGGTCCTGTGGGCCTACAACACCGACCACCTCGACCGGATCCCCGGCACCATGAGCATGGTGGAGCGGCTCCCGGCCTGGCTGAAGTCGGCCAAGAACCGGGACGAGGTCCTTCGAGTCATCCGCCGCCTGCGGACGTCCCTGCCGTGACTCAGGAAATGGTCGGCAGCTCCGGCGCCGCGACGTCGTAGACCTTGCCGTCCTGGGTGAGCAGCGCCGCGAGCACCTTGGCCTTCCGGTCCGTCTGCTCCGCCGTCCCCCAGCGGACGATCTTCCCGCTCGACAACGTGAACTCCACGCTCGCCGGGGTTTTCGCCGTTGCCGTCGTGACCTGCTTCAGCAGCTGCTCCGGGATCACGCCCAGGACCGCCGTCACCGCGCGGGTCACCGGGTCGTCCGCCGAGACCTTCGGCAGCTTGAGCTCCGGCAGGCCCGCCGGCCGCGCGGGCACCGTCTTGAACACGACGCCGCCGCCGTCGACCAGGTGGACTCCGTCGCCGCCCGGGCCGCTGTCGAAGAACGCGATCGCCGTTCGCTCCGTCACCGTGATCTCCACCGTGCTCGGCCACGAACGCGACACCTCGACCGTCGCGATGCCCGGCATCGCCGCCACCCGGTCGCGGATCTCGTCGGTGCTCAACCGCAGCATCGGCTTGTCCATCGGGACCGCCGCCACCGCGCGGATCTGGTCCGCCGTCACCGTTCGCGAACCGCTGACCGCGACCTCCTGCGCCCCCAGCATCGAGCTGAAGAACAGCAGGTACACCAAGGCGATCACGGTCAGCAGCGACAGCAGCGCCACCCAGCGGCGGCGGATTTCGGCGCGCCGGTTGGGTCGTTTGCGCGGTGACGGACGCGCCGCCGCACGCGTGCGGCGGCGCTCCTCTTCCGACCGCCGCCCCCGCCGTTCCCGGGCCAGGGCGGCGCGATCCGGTGTCTCCTCGTCGGAGGACGGACGGCGGCGTTCCCTGGTCGGACTCATGGCGTCAGCGCTTGTCCAGCTCGGCGAGGATCTCCGGGCCCAGCTGCGTCACGTCCCCGGCGCCCATGGTGACGAGCAGGTCGCCCGCGCGCACCAGCCCGGCCGCCAGCCCGGCCGCGACGTCGAACGCCGGCTCGTAGTGCACCGGCACCGTGACGCGGTCCGCGATCAACGCGCCCGTGACGCCCGGCTCCGGCTCTTCCCGTGCGCCGTAGACGTCCAGCACGACGACCTCGTCCGCCAGCGACAACGCCGCCGCGAACTCGGAAGAGAACATCTTCGTGCGCGAGTACAGGTGCGGCTGGAACACGACGACGACCCGGCCGTCGCCGGCCGCGGTCCGCACCGCGCGCAGCTGCGCGGCCACCTCGGTCGGGTGGTGGGCGTAGTCGTCGTAGACGCGGACGTCGCCCGCCCGGCCCTTGAACTCGAAGCGCCGCCGGACGCCGCCGAACGCGGCCAGCCCGTCGGCCAGCTCGGCCGCCGGCGCGCCCAGCTCGATCCCGGCCAGCAGCGCCGCGACCGCGTTCAACGCCATGTGCTCACCCGGCACCGCGACCCGCACCGACAGCTCCGAGCCGTCCAGCGACAGCCGCACCACGCCGCCGTCGGGCGCCGGGGTGTAGTCCAAGATCCGCGCGTCGGTGGCCGTGCGGCCGTACCGGCGCACCCGGACGCCCAGCTCGGCGGCCTGGTCACCCAGCTCGTTCGCCGCGGCGTCGTCACCGCAGACGATCAGCAGCCCGCCCGGCACGATCCGGCCCACGAAGTCGGCGAAGACCTTCGTGTAGGCCTCGGCCGTGCCGTGGTGGTCCAGGTGATCCGGCTCGACGTTCGTCACGACCGCGACCGACGGCGAATACGTCAGGAACGAGCCGTCGCTCTCGTCGGCCTCGGCGACGAAGATGCCGCCCTCGCCGTGATGGGCGTTGGCGCCGGACTCGTTGAGGTCGCCGCCGATGGCGAACGACGGGTCGAGCCGGCAGTGCTGCAGCGCCACCGTCAGCATCGACGTCGTCGACGTCTTGCCGTGCGTCCCCGCGATGCAGGCGACGCGGTGGCCTTCCATCAGCCCGGCCAGCGCCTGGGCCCGGTGCAGCACCGGGATCCCGGCGGCGCGCGCCGCGACCAGCTCCGAGTTCGTCTCCTTGATCGCCGTCGAGACCACGACCGCCGACGGCGGCTGGGAAAGCGCGGCGATGTTCGAGGCGTTCTGGCCGACGAACAGCTCGGCGCCCTGCGCGCGCAGCGACAGCAGCGCGCGCGACTCCTTCGCGTCCGAACCCGACACGAAAGCCCCGCGCGCCAGCAGGATCCGCGCGATGCCGGACATGCCGGCCCCGCCGATCCCGATCAGGTGCGCCCGGCGCAGCTCCTCAGGCAGGTCAAGCACCGGCGGCCTCCAAAACAATCCGGGCGAGGGTCTCGTCGGCCTCGCGGTGGCCCATGCCGGCCGCCGCCGCGCTCATCTTCGCGACGCGGTCGGCGTCGGTGACCAGCGGGACGACCAGCTCGGCGACCTTGGCCGGGCTCAGGTCGGCGTCTTCGACCATCAGGGCGGCGCCGGCGTCGACGGCGGGCCGGCCGTTGGAGGCCTGCTCGCCGTTGCCGATCGGCAGCGGGACGAACACCGCGGGCAGCCCGACCGAGGTCACCTCGGCGACGGTCATCGCGCCCGACCGGCAGATCGCGACGTCGGCGGCGGCGTAGGCCAGGTCCATCCGCTCCAGGTACGGCACCGGCACGTACGCCGGCTTGCCCGGGAACTCCTGCACGACCAGCGTGTTCTTGGGGCCGTGCGCGTGCAGCACGCCGACGCCGGCGTCGGCGAGGTCCTTCGCCGCGCCGGACACCGCGGCGTTGATCGACTGCGCGCCCTGTGAGCCGCCGAAGACCAGGAGCGTCGGCGCGTCCGGGTCGAGCCCGAAGTGCTCGCGGGCCTCGGCACGGAGCCCGGCGCGGTCCAGCGACGTGATCGAGCGCCGCAGCGGGATCCCGATGACCTCGGCCTTCGGCAGCGGGGTGCCCGGGACGGCGACCGCGACGCGCGCCGCGAACCGCGCGCCGACCTTGTTCGCCAGGCCCGCCGACTTGTTGGCCTCGTGCACGACGATCGGGACGCGCCCGCGCGCGGCCAGGTACGCCGGCAGGGCCACATAACCGCCGAAGCCGACGACGACGTCCGCGCCGACCCGGTCCAGCACCTCACGGGTCTTGCGCACCGAGTCCCGCACCTTCAGCGGCAGCCGGAGCAGCTCCGGCGTCGGCTTGCGCGGCAGCGGGACCGGCGGGATCAGCTCCAGGTCGTAACCGCGGGCCGGGACGAGCTTGTTCTCCAGGCCGCGCTCGGTGCCCAGCGCCACGACCGTCGCGTCCGGGCGCAGCCGCTTGACGGCGTCGGCCAGGGCGAGGGCGGGTTCGATGTGTCCTGCGGTGCCACCTCCGGCGACCACGACCACGGGCGCCTTGCCCGCGGCGGACCGCTCGGTTCCCTTGACGGGCTTGCTCACCAATGACCTCTCCGGTTCGCGGTACTCCGGGTACCACGGCTGGCTGTTGTCCGCGCGGCCCCGCCGCGAGACGTGGCCGTGCTCGTCCGTGCCGCGCTGCGGCGCACCGGTTCGCGGACCGACCTGCGTCGTTCCTGCGCCGGGGCGGGCCGGGCCGCACGGGGCGCCGGCCTGGCCGCCTTCGCCCCGGTGCGCGCCGCCCCCTTGCGGGTGGCGGGCGGGCGGTACGGATCGGGCGCGGGCAGCCGCAGCAGGCGTCCGAATTTACCCGGCCCCTGTGTGCGCAGTGCGGCCACCGCCTCCGGTTCGTGCCGGGCGGCGTTCGCGAGCACGCCCATGATGAGCATGGTGATCACCAGGGAGGTGCCGCCGTAGGAGATCAGCGGCAACGTGACGCCGGTGACCGGCAGCAGGCCGACGACGTAGCCGATGTTGATGCCGGCCTGCGCCACGAGGAACACCGTCAGCGTGCCGGAGACGATCCGGATCCACGGGTCGATGTTGCGGGTGGCGATCCGCAGGCCCACGATCGCGACCCCGGCGAACAGCGCGAGCACGACGACGCAGCCGATCAGCCCGAGCTCCTCGCCGATCAGGGCGAAGATGAAGTCGTTCTGCACGTTCGGCAGGTAGCCCCAGTTGGACGCGCCCTGGCCGAGCCCCTTGCCGAGGAAGCCGCCGTCGGCGAGCGCGAGCTTGGCCTGGTTGGCTTGGAAGCCCTCGGCGCTGGTGTCGGCGTCCGGCGACAGGAACGACATGACGCGCTGGAGCCGGTAGGGCGCGATCAGGGCGAGCACGAGCACGCCGGCCAGGCCGCCCGCGAGGATCACGCCGAACAGCCGTTTCGGGGCGCCGGCGAACCACAGCAGGGCCAGCAGGACGACGGCCAGGGTGACTGTGCCGCCGAGGTCGGGCTGCAGCATGACCAGGGCGAACATCAGCAGCGCGATGGGCACCACCGGCACCAGCAGGTGCCGCCACTGGTGGATCACGTTGTACTTGATCACCAGGATGTGCGCGCCCCAGAAGGCCAGGGCCACCTTCGCGGCCTCGACCGGCTGGAAGGTGAAGTCGCCGAGCCGGAACCAGCCCTGCGAGCCGTTGACCGTCGAGCCGAGCGGGGTCAGCACCAGCACCAGCAGGCCGAGGGAGATCACCGTGGCGGTGGCCGACATCGCGCGGATCCGCTCCAGCTTGACCCGCAGGCCCAGCCAGAACACGACCGAGCCGATCGCGACGAACACGAGGTGCTTGGTGAACAGCGAGTACACGCCGCTGCCGGTCTTCGGGTCGTAGGAGGCGACCGACGACGCCGAGAGCACCATGACGACGCCGATGACGGTGAGCACGCCGGTGAGGGCGAGCACGAGGTGGAACGACGCGAGCGGGCGCGAAAGCCACGCGGTCAGCGCGGTGCGGAAGGCGACGAAACCGCTCTCCTTGCGCTCGCGGCGCGGCCGCTTCGGCGGTGTCTTCGGCTTGGGTTCAGTGACCGTCACTCGGCTCCCCCGCTGCGTCGTCGCGGAGGACGTGCACCGCCGCGGCGAACGCGTCGCCGCGTGCGCCGTAGTTCGGGAACATGTCCAACGACGCCGCGGCGGGTGCGAGCAGCACCACGTCACCTGGCCGGGCCATCGCGCTGGCCGCACTCACCGCCGCAGTCATGGGTTCATCGTCACCCGGACGGAGGCTGTTCACCGGGACATCCGGCGCGTGTCGCGCAACAGCGGCGGCGATCACGGGTGAATCGACACCGAGTAGCACAACTCCGCGGAGGCGGCCACCGATGCTGCGGACGAGTTCGTCGACCGAGGCGCCCTTGAGCTGGCCCCCGGCGATCCACACGATGCTTTCGTGGGCCCGCAGCGACCCGGCGGCCGCGTGCGGGTTGGTCGCCTTCGAGTCGTTGACGTACCGGACGCCGGCGACCTCGGCCACCTCGACGGCCCGGTGCGGGGCGGGCTGGTACTCGCGCAGCCCCTTGAGGACGGCCTCCGGCGAGACGCCGTGCGCGCGGGCCAGCGCGGCCGCGGCGAGGGCGTTCGAGACGTTGTGGGGACCGGCCGGGCGGACGTCCGACAGGGTCGCGAGCTCTTCGGCGCTGGTCGCCGGGTCGGCGACGAACGCGCGGTCGACCAGCAGGTCTTCGACGATCCCCAGCTCACCGGCCCGCGGCGTGTCGAGCTGGAACCCGACGCGGCGGGCGCCCTCGGCCGCGTGCTCTTCGGCGATCCGGGTGGACCAGTCGTCGTCGGCGTTGTGCACCGCGACCTTGGCGTGCGTGTACACGCGGCCCTTCGCCGCGGCGTACTCGTCCATCGAGCCGTGCCAGTCGATGTGATCCTCGGCGAGGTTGAGCACCACCGCCGCGTCCGGGGCCAGCGTCGAGGACCAGTGCAGCTGGAAGCTCGACAGCTCGACGGCCAGCACGTCGTAGCCGGCGCGGACCGCGTCGAGCGCCGCGTAGCCGATGTTCCCGCAGGCCACGGCGTTGCTGCCGGCGGCCTTGAGGATCGACTCCAGCATGCCGACGGTGGTCGTCTTGCCGTTGGTGCCGGTGACCACCAGCCACGACGGCGGGTGCTCACGCAGCTGCCCGACCCGCCAGGCCAGTTCGACGTCGCCGATCACCTCGACACCCGCCTCGGCCGCGGCCACCTGCAGCGGCGACGTCGGCCGCCAGCCGGGGCTCGTGACGACCAGGACGGCGTCTTCCGGCGGTTCGGTCAGGCCCGGCACCAGCTCCGCGCCGAGGCCGTCCAGCTCGGCCAGGCGTTCGGCGTTGCCGTCGGTGACCGTGACGCGCGCGCCGAGGTCGACCAGCGCGGGCACGATCGACTTGCCGGTGACCCCGGCCCCCGCGACGAGAACGTGACGACCGGAGATCTCCACGGTCAGCCCCCGAAGCCGAGCTGCTCGCTGTAGAACAGGCCCAGGCCGAACATGCAGCAGATCGCCGAGAGCAGCCAGAACCGGATGATGACCGTGGTTTCCGCCCACCCGGCGAGCTCGAAGTGGTGGTGGAAGGGCGCCATCCGGAACAGCCTTCGCCGCGTTGTCCGGAACACCGCGATCTGCGCGACCACCGAGATCATCTCGACCATGAACAGGCCGCCGATGACGATGGCGAGCAGCTCGGTGCGGGTGGTCATCGACAGGCCGGCGACCAGGCCGCCGAGGGCCAGCGAGCCGGTGTCGCCCATGAAGATCTTGGCCGGGGCCGCGTTCCACCAGAGGAACCCGACGCAGGCGCCGGTGGCCGCGGCGGCGACCACCGCCAGGTCGAGCGGGTCGCGGACGTCGTAGCAGGCCTGCGCCGGGCCGTTGGCGCAGTTGAGCCGCTCCTGCCAGAACGCGATGACGACGTAGGTCGCCAGCACCATCGCCGCCGAGCCGCCGGCCAGGCCGTCGAGGCCGTCGGTGAAGTTCACCGCGTTCGACCAGCCGGAGATCACGATGTAGCAGAAGATCACGAAGAACACCGCGGGGAAGGTGATCAGCGCGAGGTCGCGGACGTAGGACAGGCTCTGCGACGCCGGCGTGATGCCGCGGGCGTCGGCGAAGTTCAGCGCCAGCACCGCGAACGCGACCGTGACCACCAGCTGGCCGACCAGCTTCGCGGTCTTGTTCAGCCCCAGGTTGCGCTGCTTGCGGATCTTGATGAAGTCGTCGAGGAACCCGACGATCCCCAGGCCCACGGCGAGCATCAGGACGAGCAGCCCGGAGGCCGTCGGCGCGCCGCTGCGGGAGTTGAACATCCAGTTGATCAAGTGCGCGGCGAAGTACCCGATGACCATCGCGATGATGATCGCGACACCACCCATGGTCGGGGTACCGCGCTTGGACTTGTGTCCCTGCGGGCCTTCTTCACGGATCTCCTGGCCGAAGCCCTGCCGGGAGAAGACCCGGATCAGGTAGGGCGTCAGCATGATGGAGACCAGCAGGCCCGCCGCGGCCGCGATCAGGATGCTGATCACGCGTCACCACCGTTCGAGCGATTCTCGGAGTTGTCGGTTTCCCGGGGTTCGAGCAGGGCCTCGGCGACCCGCCAGAGACCGGCGGCCTTCGAGGCCTTGACCAGCACCACGTCCCCGGGACGGAGCTGATCATGCAGCAGGGCGGTGGCGGCCTCGACGTCGGGTACCAGAGTGGATTCCTCGCCCCAGGAGCCTTCCTGGAACGCGCCCTGGTGCATGGCCGCCGCCTCGGGCCCGATCACGACGAGCTTGGCGATGTTGAGCCGGACGACCAGGCGGCCGATCTCGTCGTGGGCGGTGACCGCGTCCGCGCCGAGCTCGCCCATCACGCCGAGCACGGCCCAGGACCGGCGGCCGGTCTCCCGCGTCATCGCGGCGAGGGCCTTGAGGCCGGCCCGCATCGACTCGGGGTTGGCGTTGAAGGAGTCGTTGAGGATCGTCACGCCGTCTTCGCGGGTGACGACCTCCATGCGGCGCGCGGAGCGCCGTTCGAGCCCGGAGAGGCGCTGGGCGATCTCCTCGGTCGTCGCGCCCAGCTCCAGGGCCACCGCGGCGGCCGAGAGCGCGTTGCCGACGTGGTGCTCGCCGTGCAGCGGCAGCTGGACGTCGGCCGCGCCGGCCGGGGTGACCAGCCGGAAGGACGCGCGGGCCTCGTCGTCGAGGGTGATGTTCTCCGCGCGGATCTGCGCCGAGGGGCTTTCGCCGACGTACACCACGCGGGCCTTCGTGCGGCTCGCCATGGCGCTGACCAGCGGGTCGTCGGCGTTGAGGATCGCGACGCCGTCCTCGGGCAGGGCCTCGACCAGCTCGCCCTTGGTCTTCGCGATGCCCTCGCGGGAGCCGAACTCGCCGACGTGCGCGCTGCCGACGTTGAGCACCACGCCGATCTTCGGCGGCGCGATCTCCGCGAGGTGGGCGATGTGCCCGGGCCCGCGCGCGGACAGCTCCAGCACCAGGTGCCGGGTCTGCGCGTCGGCCCGCAGGGCGGTCCAGGGGTGGCCCAGCTCGTTGTTGAACGAGCCCGGCGGCGCCACCGTCGGGCCGAGCGGCTCCAGGAGCTGCGCGATGACGTCCTTCGTCGAAGTCTTGCCCGACGAGCCGGTGACGCCGACGACGGTCAGGGTGCCCTCGGCCAGGCGCTGCACGACGAACCGGGCGAGCTTGGCCAGCGCGGCCAGCACCGCGGCGCCGGAGCCGTCCTTGTCGCCGGTCAGCGCGACCGACCGCTCGTGGGCCTCGCCGGGGGCGAGCGGCGGGACGACGATCGCGGGCGCGTCGACCTCGCGGGCGGCCAGCACGGCCACGGCGCCGGCCTCGACGGCCTGCGCCGCGAAGTCGTGGCCGTCGACCTTCTCCCCCGGCAGGGCGACGAACAGGCCGCCGGGGGTGAGCTTCCGGGTGTCGAACTCCACGCTGCCGGTCACCTGCGTGCCCGGGTCCGCGTGGTGCAGCCGGCCGCCGACGACGTCGGCGATCTCGGCCAGGCTGAGCACGATCACACACTCACCTCGAGTTTGTTGCGGATGGCCGCGGCCAGCTCGTCGCGGTCGGAGAACGGGTGCACGACGCCGCCGGCCTCCTGGCCGGACTCGTGCCCCTTGCCGGCGAGGAAGACGATGTCGCCCGGCCCGGCGAGCTCGACGGCGTGCGCGATGGCCTCGCGGCGGTCGCCGATCTCGACGACCTCGCCGCCCTCGGCGGGACCGACCGCGCGGGCGCCGGCGAGCATCGCGGCGCGGATGGCCGCGGGGTCCTCGGAGCGGGGGTTGTCGTCGGTGACGATCAGGACGTCGCTGCGGCGGGCCGCCGCCTCGCCCATCATCGGGCGCTTCGCGG
Source organism: Amycolatopsis iheyensis (assembly GCF_024703995.1). GTDB lineage: Bacteria > Actinomycetota > Actinomycetes > Mycobacteriales > Pseudonocardiaceae > Amycolatopsis > Amycolatopsis iheyensis. Next base: position 174,835 of record NZ_JAMXQV010000016.1, read on the forward strand.
TGTCGCGGTCGCCGCCGCAGCCGAGCACGGTGATGATCCGGCCCTCGGCGCGGGCCCGCAGCGCGTCCAGGCCCTGCGAGACCGCGGCCGGCTTGTGCGCGTAGTCGACGACGGCGGTGAACGCCTGGCCGACGTAGACCCGCTCCATCCGGCCCGGCACCTGCACGTCGGCGAGCCCGGCGACGATGTGCTCCAGGCTCACGCCCGCGGTGCTCAGGATCGCGGCGGCCAGCACGGCGTTGGCGACGTTGAACTCGCCGGGCAGCGGGATCTTCGCCCGCGCGCTCTCGCCTTCCGGGCCCTGCAGCGTGAAGGTCTGCTCGCCGTGCGGGGTGGCTTCGAGGCCGGTGGCCTTCCACGCGGCGTCGGTGCCCGGGTCCGTGGTGACCGTGATCGTCTGCGGGGTGAGCAGCGCCTGCCCCCACGCGCTGTCGACCACGACGACCTCGCTGGTCGAGCGGCCGTCGAACAGCAGCGACTTCGCGGCGAAGTACTCCTGCATGTCCTTGTGGAAGTCCAGGTGGTCCTGGGAGAGGTTGGTGAACGCGCCGACCGCGAACCGGGTGCCGTTGACCCGGCCCAGCGCGAGCGCGTGGCTGGAGACCTCCATCGGCACGTGCGTGACGCCGCGCTCCAGCATCACCGCGAGCAGCGCCTGCAGGTCCGGCGCCTCGGGCGTGGTGAACCCGCTGACCAGGCGTTCACCGGCGATCCGGGTCTCCACGGTGCCGATCAGGCCGGTGGTCAGGCCCGCGGCCTGCAGCCCGGCGTCGACCAGGTAGGACGTCGTGGTCTTGCCGGCGGTCCCGGTGACGCCCAGGACGGCCAGCCGCAGCGACGGCTCGCCGTAGATCCAGGCGGCGATCTCGCCGAGGGCGGCACGCGGGTCGGTGTGCACGAGGATCGGGACGCCGGCGTCGCGCAGCGCGGGCCGCTCGGCGCCCTCGGCGTCGGTGAGGACCGCGACGGCGCCGGCGGCGATCGCCTGGTCGCTGAAGTCGGCGCCGTGCGCGCGGGCGCCGGGCAGGGCCGCGAAGAGGTCCCCGGGCAGCACGTGCTGGGCCCGCAGCGTCGTGCCGGTGACGGTCAGCTCGGCGGCGTCGGGCGAGTCGGCGATCAGGCGCGCGTCCGCCCGGGCGAGCAGGGTCGCCAGCGGGACCGGGTCGATGCGCGCCGGGCGCGGCGGCGCGGGGACCGCTTTCACCGGGCTTTCCGGCACCTGGGAACGGGACGTGGACTCGGACACGGCCAAGAGGCTACCGGCGGCCGTTCGGGGGCTCGTCACGCGGTACGGCGATTGCGCGCGGCTGAGGGACATGTGCTAGGTGGCTCGTCGCTCCCCGTTGCGGCGCAAGGACTTCCCGGGTGCTCCGGACCGAAGTGGACGCTGGACACGCGAAAGCCCCCTCACACCGGTGAGGGGGCTTTGACGCACAGTGCCTATTGCACGATGAGCGGGACTTCCGGCGACGGCCCGTCCGACAGCGGGATCTGGTACCGCTGCGTCAGGTACGAAGCGATGCTGTGGAACAGCGGTGCGGCGGAGTGCCCGACCGGCAGCGTCGTGTCCGGCGCGTCCAGCCGGATGCCGACGACGAACCGCGGGTGGTCGGCGGGCAGGATGCCGGCGAAGGTGATGTTGTACAGGTGGTCGCTGTAGGCCTTCGTCCGCGGGTCGACCTGCTGGCCGGTGCCCGTCTTGCCGGAGATCTGGTAGCCCTCCACCGCCGCCGTCGGCGCGGTGCCCTTCTGCAGGCCCTTGCCGTTCTGCGCGACCGCGCGCATCATGTCGCGCACCGTCTTGGCCGTCTGCGGGCTGACCACCTGGACGCTCTTCGGGGCCGGCTCGGGCACCGTGGTCCCGTCCGGGTTGACCTTCGCCTTGACGATCCGGGGTTCGACGCGCAGGCCGTCGTTCGCGATCGCCTGGTACATCCCGGCCATCTGCAGCACGGTCATCGACAGGCCCTGCCCGATCGGCAGGTTGCCGAAGGTGGTCGCCGACCACTGGCTGCGCGCCGGCACGACGCCCGCGCTCTCGCCGGGCAGGCCGACGCCGGTGCGCTGGCCGAGCCCGAACCGCTTCAGCAGCTCCGAGTAGTGCTCCTCCCCGATCTTCTGGGCCAGCAGCAGCGTGCCGATGTTGGACGACTTCGCGAAGATCCCGGCGGTGGTGAACGTCTGCGTGCCGTGGGTCCAGGCGTCGTGCACGGTCTTGTCCGCGACCTGCAGCGAACCGGGCACCTGCACCGTCGACTCCGGCGTCGCGATGCCTTCGTCGATCGCGCCGGTGGCGGTGACGACCTTGTTGACCGACCCGGGCTCGAACGGCGTGGTGACCGCCGGGTTGTTCAGGTCGTCGGCGGTCCAGGTCGTCTGGTCGTTCGGGTCGAAGGTCTTGTCGTTGGCCAGCGCGTAGACCTCGCCGGTCTTGCTGTCCATGACGACGGCCTGCCCGCCCTTGGCGTGCGACTGCTGGACGTAGTCCGACAGCTGCCGCTGCACCTCGTACTGCAGGTCGGAGTCGACGGTGAGCTCGAGGTCCGAGCCGGGCACGGCGGCCTGCAGGTCGCGCTCGGTGCCCGGGATGACGACGTTGTCGCTGCCGTTCTTGGTGTTGACCAGCATCCGGCCCGGGGTGCCCGCCAGGTCGTTGTCGCGGACGAGCTCGAGCCCGATGAGGCCGTGCAGGTTGTGCTTGGACACGTCCGGGTCGTCGGAGCGCCAGTTCGCGGCGCCGACGATGTTCGCGGCCAGGCTGCCACCCGGGTACTCGCGCAGCGCGCGCTTCTCGACACCGATCCACGCGAAGTGCTTGACGATGTCGGCGGCGACCGACGGCTCGACGTTGTTCACCAGGTAGGTGAAGGACGCCTGCTTGTGGAACAGGTCGAGCAGCTGCTGCTCGCCGATCACGTTCGGCAGCTTGCCGGCGATGTACTTCGCGGCTTCGGCGGTCTCGGTGTCGAACGTCCGCTTCGTGCCGGGGTTCTTCGCGGCGAAGTCGGTCATGCTCTTGCGCAAGGCCTTGAGGTTCACCGAGAGCGTGCGCACCTCGACGCTGAACGCGAGCTTGGCGCCGTTGCGGTCCACAATGGACCCGCGCTGGGCCGGGATGTCGATGGTCTGGGTGCGCTGCCGCTCGGCCGCGGCCGAGAGCGCCGCGGCGTCGAACCACTGCACCTGCACCAGTTTCACGCCCGCGACGAGCAGCACGGCGACCAGCAGCAGCCGCACGACCGAGAACCGGCCGCGGTTGCCGCCGTTGCCCCGGCGCGCGGCCGCGCTGCGCGTCCCGGCGGCGTAGGTCCGCCGGGCGCTCCCGGCGCGCGAACGACCCTGGCCCCGGCTCGAAGCCATCACTGGCCGCCTCCGGGCTGCTGCTGCTCTTCGGCGGGCACCGCGGGCTGGTCGCCCTCGATCGGGGCGCCCTGCTGCGACTGCGTGCCCGCGGCGGGCGCGGCCGGCGGCGCGACGGGCACCGCCGGCGTGTCCGGCTTCGCCTTCTTGGGCTCGCCGACGAGCGAGGTCTTGCCGTCCGGGCCGACGACGATGCGCGCCGGGTCGTCCCCGGGCACCATGCCGAGCTGCTGGGCCGCGGGGGCCAGCGACGCGGGCGATTCCGCCTTCGCGACGTCGCGCTGCAGCTGCTCCTTGGTCTCGGCCAGGTTCGCGTTGGTCGTGCGCAGCTGCTCGAGCCGGTAGGAGTCGGCGATCGCCTGCGTGGTCAGCCACAGCGTGGTGGCCACGCCGACGGCCAGCAGCGCCATCATCATCAGCACGAACGACGCCCGCGACTTCGGCAGCAGGAGCTTCAGCTTCAGCTTCGGCGTGGGTTCGCCGGGCTCGGCCTTCTTCGGCGCCGGGCGCGGCTCGCGCTCCTTGAGCAGGTCGGCACGCTGGGCGCGGCGCGCGTAGGCGCGTTCGGCCGCGCTGGTGCGCCCCCGCGACGCGCGGCGCGGCGCGGTCTTGCCCGGCTCGAGGGTCTGCGGGTCCGGCTCGACGGTGGTCGAGGCATCGGCGCGGCCCCGCGTCGCCGGCGCGGCGCGGCGGCGGGACTTCGTGGGAGCGGTCATCGCGGCTCTCCGATCCTCTCTGCGGCCCGCAACCGCACCGAAGCGGCGCGCGGGTTGTGTTCGATCTCCTCTTCGCCGGCCTTCTCGGACCCGCGGGTCAGGAGCTTCAGCTCCGGCCCGTGGCCCGGCAGCTCGACCGGCAGCCCCTCCGGCGTGCGGGACTTCGCCAGCTCGGCCAGCGCCTGCTTGACGAGCCGGTCTTCCAGCGACTGGTAGGACTCGACGACGATGCGGCCGCCGACGGGCAGGGCGCCCAGCGCGGCGGGCATCGCCCGGCGCAGGACCTCCAGCTCGCCGTTGACCTCGATCCGCAACGCCTGGAACGTGCGCTTGGCCGGGTGCCCGCCGGTGCGCCGGCTGGCCGCCGGGACGGCGTCGTAGAGCAGCTCGACCAGGCGTCCGCTCATGGTGAACGGCTCCTTCTCGCGCTCGTTGACGACGGCACGGACGATCCGCTGCGCGAAGCGTTCTTCGCCGTAGTCGCGCAGGATCCGGATCAGCTCGCCGGGCGCGTAGGTGTTGAGCACGTCGGCGGCGGTGAACCCGGTGGTCGGGTCCATCCGCATGTCGAGCGGCGCGTCCTTGGCGTAGGCGAACCCGCGCTCGGCGCGGTCCAGCTGCATCGACGAGACGCCGAGGTCGAAGAGGATGCCGTCGGCCTTGGTGAGGTTCAGCCCTTCGAGCGCTTCGGGGAGTCCGTCGTAGACCGTGTGCACGAAGTCGACGCGGTCGCCGTGGCGGGCCAGGCGTTCGGCGGACTTCTCGAGCGCGGCGGGATCGCGGTCCAGGGCGACCAGGTGCAGTCGCGGGAAGGCTTCGAGGAGGGCGTCGGAATGCCCGCCGAGGCCGACGGTCGCGTCCACGAGAACCGCGTCGCGGTCGGCGAACACGGGGGTGAACAGCTCGACGATGCGGCCGAGCAGCACCGGGACGTGCTCGGGTGCCGTCATGTTCCCTCCCCCCTTTCTCGGTGGCTCGGGGGGAAATATGGCGGATGCCGTCAGGTCCCTGTCCGCCCGCTTGCTGACCTGGTACCGGGGAAGGTGCACCAGGGCCATTTGAGCGGACAGAGGCCTCACGGCATCCGGGTGGGCGCGCCCCGGCGTGCGGACGGCGAACCTCTTCGTCCCCCGACGACGAAGGTGCACCGCGGCCACACGCCTAGAAGACGCCCGGCAGTACTTCCTCTCGAGCCTTCGCGTAGCTGTCTTCGTGTTCCTCCAGGTAGCCCTGCCACGCTTGGGCGTCCCAGATCTCCAGCCTGGTGATCGCCCCGATCACCACGCATTCCTTGCTGAGCCCCGCGTAGCGGCGGAGCTCGGGCGCGATGCTGATGCGCCCCTGGCCGTCCGGCCGTTGTTCGTCCGTGCCCGCGAACAGGTAGCGCTGGTAGGCCCGGACGGCCTCGTTGGTGAACGGGGCCTCGGCGACCTTGCGCGCCATCTGCTCGAACTCGGCGCGGGGGAAGACGAAGAGGCAGTGGTCCTGCCCCTTGGTAAGCATCAGCCCACCCGCCAAGGCGTCACGGAACTTCGCGGGCAGCGCGAGCCGCCCTTTGTCGTCCAGCTTCGGGGTGTGGGTGCCGAGGAACACGGCCTCCACCTCCCTACCGCCTGAGGTGGTAAACCACCACGGACGGCTCCGGGGCTTCCCTTCCGCCCCACTGGCCACCACCGTACCCCACTTTTCACCACAGTCAACGCGTGAAAAGCCCGGCTCACTCCGTCGTGTGCTTTGTTTGCGCAGGTCAGCAGGGTGGGGGTCGGTGGGGGGTGTGGTGGGGGACGGTGGCCAAGATCCCCCGCGCCGGGGGCCGGAGCAACCTCAGCTGTTCCCCAGACGTCCGCATAACGGCCGCGAGAACCCCACAAACCCCCGAGTGGAGCCGAGCGCGAACCCCGGTGGGGCCAAGTGGGGCCCCCAGGTGGGTCGGAGTGGGGACCGGGGTGGAGCAAAGTGGAGACACCCGCGTGACGAGCGGGGCATCACCCGTGATCCGACAGGCATCACCCGTGATCCAGCGGGCATCACCCGTGACCCGACGGGCATCACCGTGATGCCTCTCCAATCACACGTGATGCCCCTTCAATCACGCGTGATGCCTTTCCAAGCACGCGCGGCGAGTCAGTCCGGGGGGTTGAGCAGGGCTGTGATGTGGGTGGCCAGGCGGGTGCTGTTCACCGGTGTCACGTTCACCCAGTCCTCGCCGCCGCGGCCCGGGGTTTTCGTCGCGCAGTACGCGCCGACGTCCGTGTCGAACCACGTCAGGCCACCCACCCTCGTGACCCGGCCCGACGGCGCGCGGCGGCTGACGCTGAACTGGCCCGCCGCGTACACCGGGCGGGCCTGGATCGCCAGCACCTCCTGCACTTGCGTGGCCGACGCCGCCGAGCGGGCGGAGCCCGGGTCCGCCAGCGCCGACGCCGACAAGCTGACGCCGTAGCCCGGGCCGGCCTCCAGCTGGGGCAGGACGTCCACCAGTGCCGTGCCCAGCTCGCCCGGGCGGATCGAGTCCAGGGCGATCGTCTGCTCGGGCTGGGTCGCCAGCACACCCCGGCGGCCGAGGGCCGCCGTCACCGCGCGGAACGGCGTCGGCGCCGTCATGTCGGCCAGCGCTTCGCACGCGACGTACACCTCGCCGGCCGCCAGGAGCTCCAGGCGCGCGGCCAGTGCGGGCTCCAGCGCCGAACCGTCGTAGAGGCCGCGTTCGGCGAGGTTCTCGTACACCGCCTTCCGCACCTCGGCGCGCTCCTGCTCCGTGCCGCCGACGCTGCGGACGCTCAGCGGCTCCGGCGGCCGGTCGTGGCCGAGGTCGGTCCAGAGGATGTCGAACGCCGACGCCGAAACCCGGATCAAGCCGGCCCCAGCGCCGGCGGGGCCGGGAACGTCTCGGCGGGCACGTGGCCGCGCAGTGCGGCGTCGCGGGTCCGCATGACGTCGATCGCCTTCTGCCGCGCGGCTTCCGCCTCGGCGCGGCGGGCCGCCATCTCGTCGGCCAGCCCCGACAGGACGAGCACGCTGCCGGACGACGCGGCGTCCCGGATCATCGACGCCGGGTCGTAGGTCACCGGCGGCGGCATGTCGGCGCGGGCCCGCGCCGCCGCGTCCGCTTGGGCGCCGACCGCCCCGGCCACCGAGGCCGACACCGACGCGGAGTGCGAAAGCCACTGCGCGGCCCGGCCCACCGCCGCCCGCGCCGCGTCGCCCGCCTCACCCCGCCAGTTCTCCTGCGAGGAGCTGATCAGCGCGGCGAGGTCGGCGGTCGACTCGTGCAGCCGCTTCGCCAGCTCCTCCCAGCGCGCCCCCGCCTCGCCCGCCGCGACCGGGTCGTTGCCGGCCTCGACTTCCGCGGCCATCGCCTCGTGGCTGTAGGACTCGTACCGCGCGGTGGGCACGGGGGGCTCGGTCACGGCGCACCTCTCTCAGGGCAGCTTGGGCTCGACCAGCCCGGCCACCGTGCCCGCGCGGCGGCACGCGAGCGGGGTGTCCGAGAAGCCGGTGTTGCTGACGTCGATCTGGACGCTGGCCGCGTCACCCACCCCGAGCAGCACCGCGCAGGTGCCGTCGGCGGCCTTCTTGTCCGCGACCTGCAGGGCCTGGTGGGTGCCGACCTTCGTCTTCGTGGCCGTCTTCCGCGCGACCTCGAGGTCGGCCAGGCTGTCGGTGTCGCTGAGGGTCACCGTGACGCCGAAGGTGCCGGGCACCGTCCAGTCGCACGCGCGGTCACCGGCGATGCTCTTGGGCTTGCCGAGCACGCTCACCCCGGCCGCCGACCGGTCCTGCGGGCCGAGCAGCGTGCAGGGGTCGAGTGCGGCCAGGCCGGTCCAGCCGGCCACCGGCGGAGGCTCGGCCGTGGCGGTGGCGTGCGCGGAAGCGTGCCCCTCGGCGGCCGGCTGGGCGGCCGGCCGCTGCCCGCACCCGGCGGCCAGCACCAGCAGCGCCGGCACCCACAGCAGTCGCATCCGCTCAGCCACCGGTGCAGTCCACTCCGTCCGCCGCGGTCTCGTCGGCGTGCTGGTACTTCGCCAGCGCCGTGCCGATCCGGTGCTTCAGCGTCTCGAGCTCCTTGCCGAACGCGGTCAGCTGCTGCACGGCCGAGCCGCGGCCGCCGATGCCGTACTCCGCCATGAACTTGCCGATCTCCCCCGCGTACCCGCCGCCGAGCGGCACGGTCCGGCCGAGCACCTTGGCCTCGCGGACCATCTCGCCGACGACGTCCTGCAGGGCGCCGAGCTTCGCGTAGGCGTCGGTGGCCAGCTCGGGCGCGACCGCGAACCCTCGGACGTCGTACGGTGGTTGCGCTCGCACCTCGCTCATGAGCGGTTACGCCTCTCCGTAACGGGACGATCTCGATCCGCAGCATACGACAGAACAGCGGGTCAGCGGGAGCACCCAGAATCGGGTGACAACACACCCGTTCGGGGTATCGTCCCTGCTTGCGCAGTGTCATCGACCGTCGTGCCGTGCGTGATTCCCCCGGCTTCGCGGGGTTCCGCCCCCTGGTTCGCCCGGGTTTGACACACTGGATGGAAGGCTGTCGCTGCGCACGGACAGCAGCGAGGGGCCGTCGGGCCCGGCGGTGCGCACAGTGCGCGCGGCCATGCGCCACCAGGAGGTCGAGTGACGTCGAGAATCCAGTCTGCGGCGCCCGGATCGGGCGAGCAGGCATCCGGGCGACCGCCTTATCCGGCGGAGTCCCCGGGCAACGGCCGCGCCCCCGGCCGCCCGGCGAGAGTGTCGCTGGACGAACTGCACGAGACCGCGCGGCGGATCGCCGCCAACGTGGAGCGGGTGCTGGTCGGCAAGCCCGACGTCATCCGGATCGCCCTGGTCACGCTCCTGGCCGAAGGCCACCTCCTGGTCGAAGACGTGCCCGGCGTCGGCAAGACGTCGCTGGCCAAGGCGCTGGCGCGGTCCATCGACTGCACGGTCAGCCGCATCCAGTTCACCCCGGACCTGCTGCCGAGCGACGTCACCGGCGTCTCGATCTACAACCGGCAGAGCGGTGACTTCGAGTTCCGCCCCGGCCCGGTGTTCGCGAACATCGTGGTGGGCGACGAGATCAACCGCGCCTCGCCGAAGACGCAGTCGGCGCTGCTGGAGTGCATGGAAGAGCACCAGGTCACCGTCGACACCTCGACCTACCACCTCGACGAGCCGTTCATGGTGATCGCCACCCAGAACCCGATCGAGATGGAAGGCACCTACGCGCTGCCCGAGGCCCAGCGCGACCGCTTCACCGCGCGGGTCTCCATCGGCTACCCCGACCAGCAGGCCGAGCTGGCCATGGTCGACGAGCACGCCGGTCACAACCCCCTCGAAGACCTGCAGCCGGTCTCCGACGGCGAGACCGTGCACCGGCTGATCGAGACGGTCCGCGGGGTGCACATCGCGCCGGAGGTCCGCCGCTACGCCGTCGACCTCGTCGCGGCCACCCGCGGCGTCCCCGAGATCCGGCTCGGCGCGTCCCCGCGCGCGACGCTGCACCTCGTCCGCGCCGCGCGGGCGCAGGCGGCGCTGTCGGGCCGCGACTACGTCGTGCCGGACGACCTGCACACGATCGCGGTGCCGGTGCTGGCCCACCGGCTGGTCCTGACCACCGAAGCCCACGCGGCACGCCGGTCGGCGACCGACGTCGTGCGAGCCGTGCTGCACCGCGTGCCGGTGCCGCAGGGCTCCCGCCCCTAGTCCCACCGGCGAAGGGGGAATCGGCATGCTGCGTGCCCTGTCCGGCCTGACCACCCGCGGCCGCTGCCTGCTGGCCGCGGGGATCGCGGCCGCGGTGTGCTCGTTCGTGCTCAACGAACGCGACCTGCTGCGCGTCGCGGTGTTCGTCGTGGCGCTGCCGCTGCTGGTCGCCGCGTTCATCTCGGCGACCCGGCTGCGCATCGGCGCCACCCGCGCGCTGCACCCCCAGCGGGTCGCGGTGGGCGGCAACGGCGAAGTGCAGCTGGAGCTGTGGCGCAGCGGCCGGCTGCCGGCCGGCGAGATCCTCCTCGAGGACGGCGTGCCGTACGCGCTGGGTTCGCGGCCGCGGTTCGTCGTCGAGCGGCTCCCGCACGACCGCCGCGTCGCGCTGCGCTACCCGCTGCAGCCGGTATTGCGCGGGATCCAGCAGGTCGGGCCGCTGCGCGCGACCATCACCGACCCGTTCGGGCTGTGCGAGTTCGAGCGCGAGCTGATCGGCCACTCGCGGCTGGTCGTCGTGCCGCGGGTGGTGGCGCTGTGGGGCCTGCCCAGCGGCGCGGGGATCGGCGTCGGCGACGACGGCACGGTCCGCTTGCACGCCGGGCAGGGCGAGGCCGACGTGATCGTCCGCCAGTACCGCCAGGGCGACGACCTGCGCAAGGTGCACTGGCGCTCCACCGCCCGCCGCGACGAGATCATGGTCCGCGTCGAGGAACGGCCGTGGCGCGGCGGCACCACGGTGCTGCTCGACCACCGGGCCGCCGCCCACCACGGCGCCGGCCCCGCCGCCAGCCTCGAGTGGGCGGTCTCCTTCGCCGCTTCGGCCGCGCTGCACCTGCGCCGCTCCGGGCACCGCGTCAAGCTGGTGACCGAGCACGGCGTCACGCTCGCGGACACCCCGGGCGACGGCGGCGACCACTACGACCACGTGGTGCTCGACGCGCTGGCCGCGCTGCAGCCGGCGCACCAGCGCGACATCACGCTCGCCAGCGACCCCGCCGACGGCCAGGAGCTGATCGCCATCCTCGGCACGATCAGCACCGAAGCCGTCCACGAGCTCGCCCAGTTCCGCCCGCGGGGCATCCGCAGCCTGGCCGTCCTGCTCGACACGCCGACCTGGTCGGCGGGGGTGAGCGCGCCGGAGCAGCGGGCCGCGGCCACGGAGGACTCGGCGGCGCTGCTGCGCGCGTCCGGCTGGGGCGTGGTGATCGCCGGGCCCGGCTCGCCGATGCCCCAGGTGTGGGCGGAGCTGTGCCGGAGCGGCGCCCGCCGCGGCACGCTGATCGGCGGTCCGCGATGAGCTGCACGCACCAGCACGCCGGACAGCCGCCGGCGATGACCGCCCGGCGCTCCTTCTCCCCGATCGGTGGTCCGCGATGAGCACCGCCGCCCCGCCCCGGCCGTCCGGTTCCCCGGCGAGCCGGCCACGGCGCCCCGCGTCCCAGCACCCCCTGTCCGCCTGGCGCGGCAGCCTGCTCGCGCCGGCCGCCGCCGGGGTCGCCACGCTCTGCGCGGCCACCTCGGTCACCAGCGTCGTCTCCGGGCTGGCCTGGTTCGGCTACCTCTTCGTCGCCGTGCTGCTGATCGCCGCCACCGGGCTCGCGCTGCGGTCGCTGCAGGTGCCGACCGTGCTGGTCGGCCTGGGCCAGCTGCTCGTGCTGCTCTTCCTGATCACCGGCGCGTTCACCACGCACGGGATCCTGCAGGTCATCCCCGGCCCGGAAGCCTTCGGCGAAATCGGGAACACGCTTTCGGCCGCCGCCGAACAGATCCGGGTGGGGCTGCCGCCCGTCGAGGGCAGCCAGCCGATCCTCTGCCTCGTCACGATCCTGATCGGCCTGGTCGCCGTCCTCGTCGACACGCTGACCGTGGCCGCCGCGGCGCCCGCCGCGACCGGGCTGGTGCTGCTCTGCGTCTACGCCGTGCCGGCCGCGTTGAGCGAAGAAATGCTGCCGTGGTGGACGTTCCTGCTCGGCGGCGCCGCGTTCGCGGGCCTGCTGGCCGTCGACGGCAACCACCGGCACCGGCGCTGGCGGACCCGCGAGGCGCCCGGGCGCAGCGGCAAGCCGGCCGTGCTGTCCGCGCCGGTCGCGGTCGTGGCCGCGGCGATCGTGCTCGGCCTCTTCGGCGGGGCGATCACCTGGGTCGGCACGGTCGGGCGGATCCCGTTCGGCAACGGCGGCGACGGCCCGGGCGCGGGCGCCGGCGGGTTCGGCATCCAGCCGTTCACCGAGCTGCGCGGCATGCTCGACCAGGGGTCCAACCGCGAGCTGTTCAAGGTCCGCGGCCTCGGCACCGACCGTCGGCTGCTGCGTGCGCTGACGCTGGACACCTACTACCCCAACAAGGGCTGGGGCCTGCACGACGAGGGCCGCTCGCAGCAGGGCGTCCAGGTCGGGCCGCAGCTGCCGCCCGCCCCGGGCGACGACGGCAGCGGCGCGGCCCGGCGGATCGACGTCGAGCCGACGAGCTGGCGCGACAACTGGCTGCCGGTCTTCGGCGCGCCGCGGGTCATCGACGGCGCGGGCACCGGCTACCTGTACGACCAGGTGAGCGGCACGGTCTTCACCACGCGCAGCGAAAACCCGCCGTCGTACACCGAATACGCGTCGCTGAAGGAGCCCACGGCCCAGGAGCTGCGGGTGACGTCGCGGGTCGACGACCTGCCGCCGCGCTACACGCAGATCGACCGGGTCGACGACCGCGTCCGCGCGAAGACGCAGCAGCTGATCGCCAACGAGTCCAACGACTTCGACCGGGCGTCGGCGATCTGGCGCTACTTCACGGCGCAGAACGGGTTCGTCTACGACACGAAGACCGCGCCGGCGAACGACGCCGACGCGCTCGCCGACTTCATCCTCAACGGCAAGCGCGGCTTCTGCGAGCAGTTCGCGTCCGCGATGGCGGTGATGCTGCGGGTGGCGGGCATCCCGTCGCGGGTGGCGATCGGGTTCACCCCGGGCACCCAGGTGAACGACTACCTGTCGATCAGCAGCCAGGACGCGCACGCGTGGGTCGAGGCGTACTTCGGCGAGAAGGGCTGGGTGACGTTCGACCCGACCCCGCTGTCCGACGGCCGCGGCATCACCCCGCCGTACCTGCAGGCCGGCTCCCAGGACGGCAACCAGCCGGACGACACGCAGGTGGCGCCGAGCACGGTCCAGTCGAGTGCGGCGCCGACCGGCGCCCCGCGCGACACCGAGCAGAATTCGCAGGCCCAGGGCCCGCAAGCGACCGAAGCGGGCGCGCCGGGCTGGCTGTGGGTGCTCGTCTGGGTGCTGATCACGCTCGCCGTGCTGGCAACCTTCCAGGTTCTGGTGGCGACGGTCCTCTACCGAAGACGACCCGAAGCCCAGCCGGAGAGCATGCCGGCGCTGACCGGGTTCCGGGCGGTGCTGAAGAACTGGATGCCGCTGATCACCACGGTGTTGTGGGTGGCGGTGCTGGGTGCGCTTTCGTGGCTGCTGGTGTGGTGGTTCAGCTTGATCGTGGTGCTGCTGCTGGCCGGCCTGCTGGGCCCGTCGGCGGCCCGCGACGTCCGGCGGCGGCGCCGGCTGCAGGAGATCGTCGGGCAGCGGCCGGGCGCGGCGGACGCGGCGTGGTCGGAGCTGCGGGCGGAGTGCGCGGACCGCGGGCTGCCGATCCCGCCGAGCGACACGATCCGGGTGGCGGGCCAGAAGCTGGCGGCGAAGCACCACCTGGACGACGAGGGCCGCGACGGCCTCCGCACGGTCATCGGCGTGGTGGAGCGGTCGTGGTACGGCGAGGACGGCAGGCCCGACCCGACGCTGCCTTCGGCGTTCGACCACGTGCGGCGGAGCCTGCACCGCAACGCGCCGCTGTCCTGGAAGGGCCGGCTGTTCCCGCGCTCGCTGTTCCGCAACCGCGACTGAGGCTCGCCCCCTGGGGCCGAGCACACAAGAAGATCCGCGTCTCGCCCGAGGGCGGGACGCGGATCTCGTGGTCTCGCGGCGCTACTGTTCCTCGAAACGCTGGCGGAAGCGCTCCTCCATCCGCTGGGTGAAGGAGCTGCGGCGGCCGGATTGCTTGCCACCGCCGCCGCGGGAGCCCGATCCACCGCCCTTGCCGTCCGCTTCGGCGCCGTGCCGAATCGATGTGACGGCCAACATGACCCCGAAGAACATCACGAGGAACCCGAGCACGCTGATCAGCGGGATGTCGGCCACCCGGAACTGCGGTACCACCACGCCCAGCACCAGCAGGGCCACGCCCACTACGAACAGGGCGATGCCCTGAATACGCCGTCGGCGAGCGGGGCGACGCAACCGGGTGCCACGCACCGTGGATGCGAACTTGGGGTCCTCGGCATAGAGCTCGCGCTCGATCTGATCGAGCAGCCGCTGCTCATGCTCGGAGAGTGGCATCTTTCCTCCTCCGGCACAGCTGTCGCGGGCGCCGGGCCGCGCAACGTTCTGGACCCAACAGCCAACCCCAGGCGGGGTGGCACTGTCCAGGATACGAGGCCCGCGCCCGGACGACTACCCGATCCCGCATCCAGAAGGGATCGAATTGGGCTGAATCCTTCCGGATCGGGGTCGCGGGCGGTCATCGTAGCCGTCGGTAACCAATTCACGGCCTCGGCGGCGGTGTGGGGGAGGTTGACGGCGGGCAGGATCACCGAGGGTATGCGGACTGGTGGGGCGGGCGTGTGGTGGCCGCGGGGAGGGTGATGAACGAGTCACCTGCGCCGGGCGGGGGCGGGCGCCGGGGGCATGGGCCCGCACTCGGCTCGGCTCAGGTCCGGCAGCGAGCAGCCGGGCTTGCCTCGCCGGGCCCGCGAGAAAGCGGTTGCGCGAGCATCCTCGCAGGGGCCGGAGTCTGCTGAGCCCTCGACGACGGGCTGCCCGGCCATCGCCGAGAGAGCAACGCGCGCCTCACCGACCCCCGGCTCACCCCGGCCCTCCGCCCCGCGGCCCTCCCGAACTCACCGCCCCCTCACTCCTTCCGCGGCCCCAGCAGCGAAGCCGGCCGCACGGCCGCAGACCCGAAATTCGAGCGGGCCACGTCCGCCGCCACCTCCGCGTCGCGCCACCTCGGCGCCGGTGAGTCGAACACCAGCTGCTCGCCCGCCTCGCCCGTGTCCAGACCCTCGACCCGCACCCCGATCAGCCGCACCGCCCCCGTCGGCGCGTGCTCGGCCAGCAGCGCCACCGCCACCGCGTGGATCTCGCGGGCCACGTCCGTCGCCGAGACCAGCGTGCGGGCGCGGGTGATCGTGCGGAAGTCCGCGAACCGCACCTTGATCGACACCGTCCGCCCGCGCACCCCGCGCTCCCGCAGCGTCGCGCCCACCCGGTTCGCCAGCCGCAGCAGCTCCAGGCCCAGCTCGGCGCGGGAATGGCGGTCCACGTCGAACGTGTGCTCCGCGCCGATCGACTTCTCCGGCGAGTCGACCACCACCGAGCGCTCGTCCACGCCGTGCGCGAGGCGGTACAGGTGCTCGCCCACCGCCACGCCCAGCGACTTCTTCAGCCGCTCCGGCGGGAACGCCGCGACGTCGGCGATCGTGTCGAGACCCAGCCGCCGCAGCTGTTCCTCCGTGCGCGCGCCGACGCCCCACAGCGCCGACACCGGCAGCGGGTGCAGGAACGCCAGGGTCTCCGCCGCCGGCACGACGACCATCCCGTCCGGCTTCGCCATGCCCGAGGCCAGCTTCGCGACGAACTTGACCTTCGCCACCCCGACCGAGCAGGTGATCCCGTGCTCCGCCGCGACCCGCGCGCGGATCTCCGCCCCCAGCGCGGCCGGCGTGGCACCGAGCCGCCGCAGAGCCCCGCTGACGTCCAGGAAGGCCTCGTCGAGGCTCAGTGGTTCGACCAGCGGCGTCAGCTCGCGGAAGATGCCCATCACGCCGCGGGAGACCTCGCTGTAGAGCCCGCCCGTCGGCGGGATGTTGATCAGGTGCGGGCACAGCCGCTTCGCCGTCGAAAACGGCATCGCCGAGCGCACGCCGAACTTCCGCGCCGGGTAGTTGGCCGCGGCCACCACCGCGCGCGGCCCGCCGCCGGACACGACCACCGGCCGGTCCGCCAGCTCGGGCCGGGTCCGCAGCTCGACCGACACGAAGAACGCGTCCATGTCGACGTGCAGCAGCCCGCAGCCGGTGTCGTCCGGCAGCGGTTCCCCCGGCCGGACCCGGAACCGGCCCATGCCTCCTGGCAGCTCAGCGTTTCGCCCCACGGCCCGGACGCTACCGGCCACCACCGACAGTTTCGGTTCGAGCGGCAGCGCGACGGCCGAAACCCGCCGGAAGGGTCAGGCGAGCCGCGCGACCGCGTGCAGCCGGCCGGCGATGTCCCGCAGCACCGGCGACTCCGCCGCCGCCCGCTCGAACTCCGCCAGCTCGTCTTCGCGGACGTCCCCGCCGACCAGGTCCGCGATCACCCGGTCCCCTTGCACCAGCGTGACGTCCAGGCCCGCGGCCTCCAGCTCGGCCCGCAGGCCGGCCGCGGAGTACCGGCGTAGCACCGTGTCGCCGGCCACGATCCCGTCCGCGCTTTCGAGCAGCTGCCGGGCCTCGCCGACCCGGCCCGACAACGCGCGGTTCAGCACCGCCGCGTGCCGGTTCGCGACCAGCACCGACACCGCGCCACCCGGCGCGACCGCCGCGGCCAGCGCGGCCAGCACCGCGGCCGGGTCGTCGACGATCTCCAGCAGGCCGTGCGCCAGCACCAGGTCGGCCGAGCCGGCCTCGACGTAGCGGCCGAGCGCGTCGGAGTCGTCCGCGACCACCGTGATCAGGTCGGAAACGCCCTCTTCCTCGGCTCGGCGCTGCAGCGTGGCCAGGGCGTTCGGGCTCGGCTCGACGACCGTCACCCGGCAGCCCGCCGCCGCGAACGGCACGGCCCAGCCACCGCTGCCGCCACCCACGTCGACGACGAGGGGGTGCTCGGCGCCCCGGGCGCGCGCGGCCTTCAGCTCGGCCTCGAGCACCCGGCGAACGGCGCCCGAACCCCGGGCGGCCACGGTCTCCGTCTTCATGCCGCACAGGGTAGTGCCCGCCCCCGCCCGCCTCCCCGGCTCCTCCCTTCGAGTGAACGCCCCTTGCCTGACGGCGCGCCGCGCGCGCACCCGTAGGCTGGACGACGTGCACACGGTCGCCGTACTCAGCCTCAAGGGAGGCGTCGGCAAGACGACGGTCGCTCTCGGTATCGCGTCCGCCGCCCTGCGTAGGGGCACCCGGGCGCTGGTGGTCGACCTGGACCCGCAGGGCAACGCCACCACCTCGCTCGACCCGCCCTACACCGACGCCACCCTCGCGGACGTGCTCGAAACCCCCACCCGGGCGATGCTGGAGCGAGCCATCGCGCCGAGCGTCTGGAGCGAGGACGTCGACGTCCTCGTCGGCGCCGAAGAGCTGGAGCTGCTCAACGACCCGGACGCCGATCCGCAGCGGCTGGCGAACTTCTCCCGCGCGCTCGACGAGCTCGACCGCGAGCCGTTGCGCGAAACACCGTACGAGCTGGTGATCCTGGACTGCCCGCCGTCGCTGGGCCGGCTGACGAAGTCGGCGCTGGTGGCCGCGGACAGCGCGTTGATCGTCACCGAGCCCACGATCTACGCCGTCGCCGGCGCGAACCGGGCCCTGGAAGCGATCGAGAAGATCCGCAAGGAGCTCAACCCGGACCTGCGCCCGATCGGCGTCCTGGTGAACAAGCTGCGCGTGCGGTCCTACGAGCACCAGTTCCGGATCGCCGAGCTGCGCGACAACTTCGGCTCACTGGTGATGCCGACGGCGATCACCGACCGGCTGGCGGTGCAGCAGGCCCAGGGCGCGTGCAGCCCGATCCACGAGTGGCACTCCCCCGGCGCGCAGGAGATCGCGCTGACGTTCAACATGGTGCTGGCGAAGATCCTGCGCTCCACCCGGGCGGGCCGGCACCGCGTCGCGGGTGAGGACCCCGAGGGCCCGGACTGGCCCGAAGGTCCCGCACCGGAGACACCCGAGGCCCCGGCCGAGGTGTCCGAAACCACCGGATGAGCCGTGCCCGAAGGTGACACCGTCTACCTCGTCGCCCGGCGCCTGGAGAAGGCATTGGCGGGGAAGACGCTGCTGCGCGGCGAGTTCCGCGTGCCGCAACTGGCCACTGTGGACCTCGCCGGGCGCGAAGTGCTCAGCGTCGGCACCGTCGGCAAGCACTTGTTCATGCGCTTCTCCGGCGACCTGACGCTGCACTCGCACCTGATGATGGACGGCATGTGGGACGTCAACGTCCGCGGCGGGCGGTGGCACCTGCCGGCGCACTACGCGCGGGTGATCCTGACCGCGGCCGACGTCCAGGTGATCGGGTTCCGCGTGCACGACCTCAAACTCGTGGCCACGGCGAAGGAACACGACCTCGTCGCCCACCTGGGTCCCGACCTGCTCGATCCGGAGTGGACGGACGAGCACGCCGAGCGCGCGGTCGCGAACCTGACCGCCGACCCGGCGCGCGAGCTGGGACTCGCCCTGCTGGACCAGCGCGTGCTGGCCGGCGTCGGCAACCTCTACAAGTGCGAGATCGCCTTCCTGCTCGGCGTCACCCCGTGGACCCCGGTGTCCGAAGTGGACGCCGCGCAGGCGGTCGCGCTGGCCCGCAAGCTGCTGACGACCAACATCCGGGCCGGGACCTTCGCCCAGAGCACCACCGGTCACGTCAACCGCACCCGGAAGAACTGGGTGTACGAGCGCACCCGCTTCGGCTGCTTCCGCTGCGGCGGCAAGGTCCAGGTCCGCCAGCAGGGCCACGACGTCCAGCGGCGGCCGACGTGGTTCTGCCCGAAGGACCAGACAGGTCCCTACCCACCGCAGTAGGCTGCACCCCGTGACGTCGTTCAAGCTCCCGCTCTACGGGGCCGACACCGAACGCGGCGACCTCGCTCCCTGAGCCGTCCGCGCCTCCCGTCACCCTTCTCGACACCCCAGGGAGCTTTGTCATGCCCGGAATCCGCGCCTTTGCGCACGCCTTGCCCAAGGTCGAACTGCACGTCCACCTCGTCGGCTCGGCGAGCCTGCCGACCGTCCTCGAACTGGCCCGGCGGCGGCCGTCGGCCGGTGTCCCCACCGACGCGCGGGAGCTCGCGGAGTTCTTCACCTTCCGCGACTTCGCCCACTTCCTCACCGGCTACCTCGCGGTCACCTCGCTCGTGCGCGACCGCCACGACATCCACACCCTGGTGGCCGGCCTGGCCGCGGATCTCGCCGCGCAGAACTGCCGCTACGCCGAAGTCACCGTGACGCCGTACAACCACCTGCTCGACGGGATGCCCGGCGACGAGCTGCTGAGCGGGCTGGAAACCGGCCGGGCCCGCGCCGCCGAGCTGGGCGTCGAACTGGCCTGGTGCTTCGACATTCCCGGCGAAAAGGGCGCCAAGGCCGGGCAGGAGACGCTCGTGTTCGCGCTGCGCGAACGCCCGGAAGGCCTGGTGTCCTTCGGGCTCGGCGGGCCGGAGCTGGGCGTCGGGCGCGCACGGTTCGAGCCGTTCTTCACCCGCGCCAGGGAAGCCGGGCTGCACAGCGTCCCGCACGCCGGCGAAACCACCGGCCCGGCCACGATCTGGTCCGCGCTGCACGACCTCGGCGCCGAGCGGATCGGCCACGGCACCAGCTGCGCCGGCGACCCGGCCCTGCTGGAACACCTTGCGGCGCACCGGATCCCGCTGGAGGTGTGCCCGACGTCGAACGTGCGCACCGGCCAGGTGCCGAGCATCGCCGCGCACCCGGTGCGGCGCATGCTCGACCACGGCGTCGTCGTCACGCTCAACACCGACGACCCGCCGATGTTCGGCGCCACGCTCACCGGCGAGTACGTCGCCGTCGCCGAAGCACTGGGCCTGTCGGCCCTCGAACTGGTGCGGCTGGCGGAGAACGCCGTCGACGCGTCCTTCCTCGACGAGCGGCGGAAGGCTCTCCTGCGGAGCGAGATCACACAAATAACGTTGCCGGACCCCGGGAACTTCGCCTAGCGTGGCAGTACACGAGAAAGGAGGTGGTCCTAAGTTGTATTCCAACAGGACTCGTGAGGTGGCTGTCCGCTAGCGGATGGCACGTGAAGGACTTTGAGCAGCGATACAACTGAGCCACCTTCGGCTCATCGCCTGCTTCACGTGATGCCTGATAGCGAATACCAGGCAGTCAC
Organism: Amycolatopsis iheyensis; assembly: GCF_024703995.1. GTDB lineage: Bacteria > Actinomycetota > Actinomycetes > Mycobacteriales > Pseudonocardiaceae > Amycolatopsis > Amycolatopsis iheyensis. The sequence continues at coordinate 194,738 of NZ_JAMXQV010000016.1, forward strand.
CGTGCCCCCGGGGTTTCCGAGCACCAGTCCGGCTCGGGCTCGAGCGTTTGACGGCGCTTGAGAGGCACCCCGGGGGTTCCTTCATGCGCTCATTTGTGCAGGTCACGCCGTCGATCGGCGGCGAACGACCGTCCGGCGATCCAACGCCGGGATTCGACGAACGCGTTCCGCCGTTCTGTCCCCCGGACGGCTCAAGCTCGCTAGCCTGGAAGCATGCTCAGGCCCGACTACCCGGTGACCACGGAACGCTTGCTCCTGCGCCCGTTCACACCCGGTGACCTCGACGCGCTGAACTCCTTCCAGTCCCGCGCCGACGTCGCCCGCTACCTCTACTGGGGGCCGCGCAGCCGCGCCGAATCGGCCGCCGCGCTGGCGAAGCGCGTGCACAGCTCCACGCTCACGAAGGAAGGGCAGTTCCTGGCCGTGGCGGTCGAGCTGGCCGCGACCGGCCAGCTGATCGGCGACCTGAACCTCGAGTGGCTCAGCAGTGAGCACCGCCAGGGCGAGATCGGCTTCGTCTTCCACCCGGACCACCACGGCAAGGGCCTGGCCGCCGAAGCGACCACGGAGCTGCTGCGGCTGGGCTTCGAGGAGCTGGGGCTGCACCGCATCATCGGCCGCTGCGACGGCCGCAACGAAGCCTCCGCCGCGCTGATGGAACGCCTCGGGATGCGCCGGGAAGCGCACCTCAAGGAGAACGAGATCGTCAAGGGCGAGTGGACCGACGAACTCGTCTACGCGATGCTCGAAGACGAGTGGAAGGACCGCGGCTAGTGGCCGCCTTCACTCCGAGGTGACGCTCGGGTAGCGGCTTCCGGGCGATTTGGCAGCATGGGGGCGTGTTCTTCGACAAGATCGTCCGCCCGGCGCTGTACCGGCTGTCCTACCACGATCCCGAGCTGGTGCACGAGCGCACGGTCGCCGTCCTCGCCCGGCTCGGCAAGGCCGCGCCCGCGCTGGGCGGGGCGCTGCGCGTCGACGATCCGGTGACGGTGCTGGGCCTGCGGTTCCCCAACCGCGTCGGCCTCGCCGCGGGCATGGACAAGAACGGCCGGGCGCTGCCCGCGTGGGCCGCGCTCGGCTTCGGTTTCGTCGAGGTCGGCACGGTGACGCGGCTCGCGCAGCCGGGCAACCCGAAGCCGCGGCTGTTCAGCCTCCCCGCCAGCGACGCGGTGATCAACCGCATGGGCTTCAACAACGACGGCGCGGAAGCCCTCGCGGCCAAGCTCGCCCGCGACGGCAAACCCGGCGTCCCGCTGGGGATCAGCATCGGCAAGTCGAAACTCACCCCGCTCGAAGACGCCGTCGAGGACTACCGGTTCTCGCTGCGGGCGCTGTACCCGTACGCCGACTACTTCGCGATCAACGTCAGCTCACCGAACACGCCCGGGCTGCGGCAGCTGCAGGACCGCGCCGCGCTCGCCGAGCTGCTCGGTGAGCTGCGCACGACCTCCGCCGAGCTCGCCGGGTCGGGCACGCCGACGCCGCTGCTGGTGAAGGTCGCGCCCGACCTGACCGAAGACGCGCTGGCCGAGCTGCTGGACGTCGCGCTCGAGCACGGCGTCGCCGGCATCATCGCCACGAACACCACGCTCTCCCGCGACGGCATCGCGCCCGCGGAAAGCGGCCTGGCCGGGCAGGGGGGAGGCCTGTCCGGCCGGCCACTGACCACCCGCGCGGCGGAGGTCGTGCGGTTCGTGCACGACCACACCGGCGGGAGCTTGCCGATCATCGGCGTCGGCGGCGTCCTCGGCCCGGACGACGCCCTTCGCCTGGTGGACGCCGGCGCGTCGCTCGTGCAGCTCTACACGGGCTTCGCGCTGCACGGGCCGGGCCTGGTGCGCCGGGTCAGCCGGGGCCTCGCAACCCGGCGGTCGAGGTGAACCGGACGTACCCGCGCCACGACTCGTAGCGGTCCAGACCGGTGCCGTTCGCGGCCGGGTCGCACCGGACGGCCAGCGGCCGCGTGCCGTCGTCCAGCTCGACGCGGTCGAGCACGAACGGCCGCGCCAGCGTGGCGGCGAACGCCTCGAACGCGGCCGGGGACAGCCGCCAGCGTTCGCCGTCGAGGACGTGGCCGCCGTCGTCGAGCACGCCCGGCTGCGGGGGTTCGGTGTCCAGCAGCACCATCCGGTAGCTCTCGGTGGTCCGGACCGGTCCGGTGAACCGCGCGCCGAGCCCGGTGAGCGCCGCGTTGAGCGGCTGGCCGCGCAGGTGGGCGCCGAACACGACGACGTCCTCGCCCGGCTCGGGGTAGGGCGTCATGGGCTCGTCCGTGCACACGGTCGCGAGGTCCAGACCGATCTGGTCCTCGAACGCGCGGGTCAGGAAGGTGACGCCGAACGGGCGGCGGTCACCCGGCAGCACCGGCACGGTGACCGAGGCCAGGTCGAGCCGGTCCGCGAACGCCGTGCCGGCGGCCAGGCGGTGGTGCACCCCGGCCGGGTCGGCGAGCGCCTCGGCCAGCTCCGGGTGGTCCGGCACGGTCGGCACGAGGAGCGCGTCGAAGCCGTCGATCGCCGGCTCGTCGACGGGTTCGAGGATCGCGCCCGTGGCCGTGAGCCGCTTGACGACGAGTTCGAACGCCAGTGCCGCGGCGTCGCTCAGGGCGAGGTTGCGCGGGTAGGCGATCCGCGGGTGCTCGCCGGCGCCGAGGCGGACGTCTTCGGGCCAGGGGCGCGTCGAGGAGACGCCGTCAGGGCCGGTCATCAGCGCAAGCGCTTGCCGCCCGGCGACCAGGCCGGTCGTGTACACGGAAATGCCGTCGCCGGAGCGGACGCCGGTCATCGGCAGCAGGCCGCGGGTCGGCTTCAGCGCGACGACGGCGTTCAGCGCCGCCGGGACCGCGCCCGCGGTGCTCAACGCGAGGTCCACGATGCCGAGCGCGACGGCCACCGCCGCGCCGCGGCCGCCGGTCTTGGCGTGGTCCCAGGCCGAGGCCACGGTGGCGCACCCGGTCTTGCCCAGCACGACGGCGCCGGCGGCGGTCAGCCGCGCGACGAGCGTGGCGCTCGCTTCCGGCACGGAGCGGCCGGACGGCTGCCCGGCGACGTCGACCAGCTCCGGGACGGCGAAGACGGTGCCGGCCAGCGGCAGGGTCTCCCCCGCCTGGACGCGGTCGTCGACGGCCTTCGCGTCGACGAGGACGTCTTCGACGGCGCGGAGGGTGGACCAGAGTTCGGGGCGGTGGGCCTCGGTGAGGCGTTCGAAGGCCGAGATGACGCGCTGCGAGGCGGTGGGCGGGGTCGGCGGAGTCGGATCCGGGTCCGGCGGGAGCGTGTTCACGGGGCGTCCTTTCCTCGGCGGTCGAGAAAGTCCACTGTGTACGGTCGGCGCCGGCGAACCTCAGTCCACGGCTGGCCTCCCGGCGAGTGACACCTCTACATGCATGACAGAAACGTTAGTTCGCGGACGTTTCCGTAGCGATCAGTTTCCGATTACGCGCATGTTTCGGCACCGACAGGTGAACAGGCGGCGACGCCGGGGTGAAACGCACGATCACGCACACCGGGTGACGAAGTCCGGAAACCGCCGGATCCGGCACCCGAACGGCCGAGTTTGAAATCCCAACGGCCCAGCGAAGCCGGAATCCGCGTGATGGAGGGGTCAACTCACGTGTTTGGAGAGTCGACACGCGTGATCAGAGGGTCGACACGCCGCCGCGGGGCCGGTTTGCCGTGTCGACGCTTCAATCACGCGTGTCGGCTGTCCAATCACGCGTGTCGACCCTTCGATCACGGTCAGGAGAGTTCGCGGAGTGCCATGGCGAGGCCGGCCAGGCGGTCGGTCGCGTCGGTGAGGGCCTGTTTGGACGTGACCAGGCCGTCGCTCGACGCCGCCACCGTGTGGCCTGCCGCCGCGACCAGGCCGCGGAAGCCTTCGAGGCCGTCTTCGAGCTGTTCGCGCAGCTTGCCGACCGCCGCGTCCAGGGCCGCCTGCTCGCGGGCCGGGGCGGAGTTGCGGCCGCGCTCGATCGCCTGGATGCGTCCGGCGAGGCCGCGCAGCGCCGCCGCGGCTTCGGTCGCCGTCTGCCGGGCGTCCGCGACGGACACTTCGGACACCGGGGTCGTGCCCACCGACGACGGCACCGAGAGCTGACGCAGCAGCTCGGACAGCGACGCCTCGCACTCGGTCAGCCGCTCCATCGGCTCGCGCGCGGCGGAGCCGGCGGGCGGCAACGGCGGCGGGCCGGCCGGGGCGGCCGGGGCGGCCGGGATCGGGGTGCGCTTGAGCTCCCGCAGCTTGAGGCCACTGCGGACGCCGAACGTGCCGAACACGACAGCGCCGGCGAAGGCCATGATCGCCTGCGGCATCATCGCGGCGCCGGTGGCACTCATCCAGCCCAGCCCGGCGGCGACGGCGAGCACGCCGCACAGCACGGTCAGCAGGATCCACAACGTCATCGCGCGCGACGCCCGGCGCTTGCGGCGCTCGAGCTTCGCGGCCGGGTGGTTCCAGCGATCCCACTTGGCGCGGGCCTCGGCGAAGGCCGGGACCTGGTTCGCCATCGACGACCAGGTCGCCGTCATGTCGGGCCGGCGCACCGGCGGCCGCTGCAGCGGGTTCGGCCGGGACCGCGGGGGTGGGGCGGTCTTCCCGCCGGCCTGCTCGGCCGGCGGGAAGTACTTCTGCACCTTCTGGAGCTTCTCCTGGGCGCGCACGGCGTAGTCAGGCAGCTTCTCGATGTGCTTCTCCAGCTTCGCACCGAACTCGCCGAAGTCGCGTCGTCTGCCCTGCTGCCCCATGCTCGCCCCCTTCGAACGGCGTCCGGCGTCAGGCCGGGTTCTTGCCCTGCTCCGCCTGCACGCGTGCCTGGATCTCGCGCTGGATGTCGGCCGAGCTGCTGGCCGGCTTCTGCGCTGCCGCCTTGCCGCCGTCGGTGACCTGCGCGACCGACTCGCCGCGCATGGACGAGCGGATCTGCTCGAGCCGCGAGTGGCCGGCCAGCTGCGTGGTGGAGGCCTGGACCTCCATCATGCGCCCCTGGACCGAGTTCTGGGCGAGCTCGGCCTGGCCCAGCGCCGTGGTGTAGCGCTTCTCGATCTTGTCGCGGACCTCTTCCAGCGACGGCGTGTTGCCCGGCGCGGCCAGCTGGCTCATCTGGTTGAGCGAAGCGGAGACCTGCTCCTGCATCTTCGCCTGCTCCAGCTGCGAGAGCAGCTTGGTGCGCTCGGCCAGCTTCTGCTGCAGCATCTGCGAGTTGCGCTCGACGGCCTGCTTCGCCTGGGCCGCGGCCTGCAGCGACTGGTCGTGCAGCGTCTTGAGGTCCTCGATGTTCTGCTCGGCCGTGACGAGCTGCGTCGCGAAGCTCTCCGCGGCGTTCTCGAACTCGACGGCCTTCTGCTCGTCACCCTTGTTGCGGGCTTCGTCCGCGAGGACGAGCGCCTGCCGGGTCGAGGCCTGCAGCTTCTCGACGTCGCCGAGCTGCCGGTTGAGCTTCATCTCCAGCTGACGCTGGTTGCCGATCACGGAGGCGGCCTGCTGCGTCAGCGCCTGGTGGTTGCGCTGCGCCTCCTCGATGGCCTGCTGGATCTGTACCTTCGGGTCGGCGTGCTCGTCGATCTTCGACGAGAACGCCGCCATCATGTACTTCCAGAACTTCACGAACGGGTTGGCCATCTCCTCCGCCTGCCTTCTTGCGTCCCACGGGCCTAGGTACTCGGGGTGTGGGGCGTCGCTCCCCTGCATGTGCAACGCACCGACCCCGGCGTCGGGTTCCATCGTGTCAGGTCGGCCACGTCCGTTCCAGGCGACCCGGCCGAATTCAGGGATCGCCCTGATCACCCCGAGTAGGCAACGCGAACGGCCCCGGGCGGGTTGCCCGGGGCCGTCGTCGTTTCCAACCTGCGATCAAGCCGCGATCGTCGAGGCCAGCTTCGGCTGCCCGATCGTCGTCCGCAATGTCGTGTTCATCCTCGGCGCCGGGGAAACCCGCAGGTCGGCGAGGTCGTTGCCGATCAGCTCCGACATCAGGCGGCCGCCTTCGATGCCGGCCGCCGAGGCTTCGGCGCCGCGCTCGGGCACCTTCTCCCGGGGCGCGCCTTCCACGATCCGCTCGTCGACCGGGGCGACCTCGACGTTGTCGAGGGCCGAAACGTCCGCCGCCACGTTGTGCAGCAGTTCGCCGAGCGGAAGGTCCAGGGCCTGGCAGATGGACGCGAGCAGCTCGCTCGACGCCTCCTTCTGGCCTCGCTCCACCTCCGAGAGGTAGCCGAGGCTGACCCTGGCGGCGCGGGAGATGTCGCGCAGCGTACGACGCTGGTTGGTGCGGGCATGACGGAGCCGATCACCGATCGCCTCACGCAACAGCACGGTCATCACGCGCCTCCCTTCCGAACAAGTACCCCCTACGTTACCCAGAGCGGTGCCCCGGGCGCAGGAGTTGGCGTGCCCGTACGCCAAGGGCGAACGCCCGATTCAGCCCAGATGTTCCCCGAGCAGGGCAAACGCCGCCCGGACCGATTCGGTCCTGATCAAGTCCCGATCGCCGCTCAAGGCCAGCGTACGGACTGTGCGTGTTCCCGGCCCGACGAGCCCGACGTGCACCGTTCCGGGCGCAACACCGTCCTGAGCCGACGGCCCGGCCACCCCGGTGAGCCCGAGGCCCCACGTCGCCCCGCACCGGTCGCGGGCGCCCTCGGCCAGCTGCGCGGCCACCTCCGGGTGCACGGCGCCGTGCTCGGCCAGCAGTTCGGCGTCGACCCCGGCCAGCGCGGTCTTCAGCTCGGTGGCGTAGACGACCAGCCCGCCACGCAGGACCGCGCTCGCGCCCGGCACCCGCGCCAGCGTCGCGCAGACCAGCCCGGCGGTCAGCGACTCGGCCGCGGCGACGGTCTCACCCCGCGCGGCCAGCGCCTTGACCAGTGCTTTCTCGTCCACCCTCAGGCTCCGGTGACGCGGCGGCCGGCCGCGCGCAGCCGGATGGCCCGGACCAGGTAGTCCACGCCGGTGACGACCGTCAGCACCAGGGCCAGGCCCATCAGCGCCCAGCGGACCGGGTCCGCGCCGGCCGGCAGCGGCAGCAGGTACGCCACGATCGCGGCGATCTGGGCCATCGTCTTGGCCTTGCCGCCGCGGCTGGCCGGGATCACGCCGTGCCGGATCACCCAGAACCGCAGCAGCGTGACGCCGATCTCGCGGACCGCGATGACGATCGTGACCCACCAGCCCAGCTCGCCGAGCACGCTGAGCCCGACGAGCGCGGCGCCGGTGAGCGCCTTGTCCGCGATCGGGTCGGCGATCTTGCCGAAGTCGGTGATCAGGCCGTACTTGCGGGCCACCCAGCCGTCGAGCTGGTCGGTGGCCGAGGCGACGGCGAACAGGCCGGTCGCGATCGCCCGCCAGGTCGTGTCGTGGCCGTCGCCGACGAACAGCGCCACGACGAACAGCGGCACCAGGACCAGCCGGGACAGCGTCAGCAGGTTCGCGACGTTGAGCGTGGGGACCGGCGTGGCGACCGGGACCTGGGCGGGGCCTTCGTGGGCCGTGCCCTCGTCGGCGGCGTCGCTGGGGAGCGCACTCACCGGTCGGCGTCCGGCACCGCGCGGACGATCAGGTCGACGCCCGCCGAGTCCACGACCTCGCAGCGCAGGAAGTCGCCCACCTCGGCCTTCTCCGGCGCGTCGAGGATGACGCACTCGCCGTCGACCTCCGGCGCCTGGTGCGCGGCGCGGCCGGTGAGCTCACCGTCGTCGTCCAGCTCGACGAGCACGTCGACGAAGGTGCCGATCCGGTCTTCGGCGCGCTGCGCGGTCAGCTCCTCGACCAGCGCCGAGATCCGCGTGACGCGCTTGGCCACCTCTTCGGCGTCCAGCTTGCCCTCGAAGGTCTCGGCCTCCGTGCCGTCCTCGTCCGAGTAGCCGAAGACGCCGACGGCGTCGAGGCGCGCGCCGGTCAGGAAGCGTTCCAGCTCGCTCAGGTCGTGCTCGGTCTCGCCGGGGAAGCCGACGATGACGTTGGTGCGGATGCCGGCCTCGGGCGCGTACTCGCGGATCTGCTCGCACAGCGCCAGGAACGAGTCGGTCGAGCCGAAGCGGCGCATCCGGCGCAGCACCTGCTCGCTGGAGTGCTGGAAGGACAGGTCGAAGTACTCGGCGACTCCCGGCGTGGTCGAGATGGCCTTGACCAGCTGCGGGCGCGTCTCGGCCGGCTGCAGGTAGGAGACGCGGACGCGCTCGATCCCGTCGATCTCGGCCAGCCGCGGCAGCAGCCGCTCCAGCGCGGTGGCGCCGTCGCGGCCGAAGTCCTTGCCGTAGGACGTCGAGTTCTCGCTGACCAGGAACAGCTCCTTGACGCCGTGTTCGGCCAGCCACATCGCCTCGGCGACGATCTCGTCCGGCTGCCGCGAGACGAAGGAGCCGCGGAACGACGGGATGGCGCAGAACGAGCAGCGCCGGTCGCAGCCGGAGGCGATCTTCAGCGCGGCCACCGGCGAGTCGTCGAGGCGCGTGCGCAGCACTCGCGGGCCCCAGCCGTGCTGCGCGTGACCCGGGACCTCGACGCTCTCGGCCGCGGCGGGCCGCTGGACCGGGCTGATCGGCAGCAGCTTGCGGCGGTCGCCCGGCGTGTGCGAGGCGACCTTGCGGCCCGCGACGACGTCGTCGAGCCGGTCGGAAAGCTCGGCGTAGTGGTCGAAGCCCAGCACGGCGTCGGCTTCGGGGAGGCTGTCGGCGAGCTCGTGGCCGTAGCGCTCGGCCATGCAGCCGACCGCGACGACCTTCTTGCCCGTGTCCGAGGCCGCCAGCAGGGTGTCGACCGAGTCCTTTTTGGCCGACTCGACGAAGCCGCAGGTGTTGACCACCACGACGTCGGAGTCCTCGGGATCGGCCGCCAGCTCCCAGCCGCCGGCCGCCAGCCGGCCCGCCAGCTCCTCCGAGTCGACCTCGTTGCGGGCGCAGCCCAGGGTCAGCAGGGAGACACGTCGAGTGGCGGCGGAGTCCGTGGTGGGAGAAGGCACGACGTTCAGGGTAGCCGCCGGTCCCCCGGGAGCCGACGACGGCGTAGCCCGGTAGTGACGACGTCCCTTCCAGACGATGTGGCAGTGTTGACGATCGTGCCGTCCGACTCGCCCGCCGTCCGACTCGCGCGGATCGCCGACATCCGCAAGATCAAGGCCCTGGTCGACTCGGATGCCGGTCGCGTCCTGCTGGAGAAGGACCTGGTCACGCTGTACGAGGCGGTCCAGGAGTTCTGGGTCGCCGAGGTCGGCGGCGAGGTCGTCGGGGCGGCGGCGCTGCACGTGCTGTGGGAGGACATCGCCGAGCTGCGGACCGTGGTGGTCGACAAGGCCGTGCGCGGCCAGGGTGTCGGGCGTGTGCTCGTCGCGCGGCTGGTCGAGGAGGCCCGTGAGCTGGGTCTCCGGCGGCTGTTCGTGCTGACCTTCGAGACGAGCTTCTTCCAGGGCCACGGTTTCGTGGAGATCCAGGGCACCCCGGTGTCGCACGAGGTGTACGAGGAGATGCGGCGCTCGCACGACACCGGTGTCGCGGAGTTCCTGGACCTGCCCTACGTCAAGCCGAACACGCTCGGCAACTCGCGGATGCTGCTCGAGCTCTGAGTCAACCCCTGTCACCTGGGGAATTCACGCCCATCACCCCAACTTCGCGAGAAATTTTCCAGAACCCTTCTTTCGGGCGGTGACGTGCGCCACCCGAACCCGGAAGCTGATCAGGCACTCGTCCACCTGATCGCAAGGAACACCACGATGCGCACGACACTGCGGAACCTGGGGGCCACCGTGGCGGTGGCCGCGACTGTCGGCGGAGGCGTCCTGGCGGGCGCCGGCACCGCGGCGGCCGTCGACATCCCGACAGTCACCGACCAGTACCTCTTTTCGACGTCCCTGTCCGGCTTCGAGTCGATCCGGAACCAGGCGCCCTACAACGGCCAGCTCGACTGGTCGTCGGACGGTTGCTCCTGGTCCCCGGACACCCCGTTCGGCTGGCAGTTCCTCCCGGGCTGCCACCGCCACGACTTCGGCTACCGCAACTACAAGAAGCAGGGCCGGTTCAGCGAGGCGAACCGGCTGAAGATCGACGACAACCTGTACTCGGACCTGAAGAGCGTCTGCGGGTCGAACGTGGCCTGCAAGGGCGCGGCCTGGACGTACTACGAGGCGGTCCGCAAGTTCGGCGGCTGAGCCCGCACCCCTGGCCCGGGTCCGCCCGGGCCAGGATGGGGGCATGGAGATCGATCACCTGCTCAGCACGACCCGCGCGGTGCGCCGCAAGCTGGACCTCGACCGGCCGGTCGAGCCGGCCGTCCTGGAGGAGTGCCTGAACCTCGCCCTGCAGGCCCCGACCCCCGGCAACGTCCAGGCCTGGCGCTGGCTCGTGGTGCGCGACCAGGGCGTCAAGGACCGCCTCGGCGTGCTGTTCCGCGAGGTCGGCGAGGCCTACCTGGCGGGCAAGGCCGACGCCGACCCGCGGGCGCTGGCCTCCGGACGGCACCTGATCGACGTGATCGAGCGGGTCCCGGTGTTCGTGATCCCGGTCCTGGCGGGCCGCCCGGCCGGCGACAACTCCACCGACGCGGCCTTCTACGGCGGCATCTTCCCCGCGGTGTGGAACTTCCAGCTGGCCCTGCGCTCCCGCGGACTGGGGTCGACGCTCACGACGTACCACCTCGCGCGGGAGGCCGAGGCCGCCGAGATCCTCGGGATCCCCGAGGGCTTCACGCAGGCCGGGCTGCTGCCGGTGGCGTACACGACCGTGCCCGACTTCAAGCCGGCCTCGCGTGTCCCGCTGGCCGAAGTCGCCTACCTCGACAGCTGGGGCACGCCGCTCAGCTGATCCGGACGGTGGCCTCGCCGCCGTCCTCGCTCACCGACACCAGCTCGACCCGGCTGGCCGCGAACGTCGTCGCCTGCGGGCCGGTGCGCGGACCGCTGTGCAGCTCGGCCGTGGTGCTCTCACCGCGGCCGGGCTCGCTCAGCAGGAACGCCAGCGTCGCCTCGCCCTGCCAGACGCACGTCATGTTCGGGCGGCACCGGGAGTCCGACACCACGCGCGTGTAGCGGATCGTCAGGTCCTTGCCCTGGATCGCGGCCTCGTGCCCGAGGCGCAGGGTGACGTCGCCGGTCGGCGCGGTGCTGACCGTCGACGGCGACGCGGGGCGGGCCGGGGCCGGCACCCCCGAGGCGACCGAGCTCCCGGCGCCCACCGCGACGACGGCGACGGCGAACAGTCCGGCTGCGATGCGCTGCAGGTCCATGTGCTCAGGACGGAACGGGCCCGGCGGCGGGTTGCACTACTCGTCGTCCGGATCCGACGGCCCCGGGTCGCCGCCGCGGATCATGAACAGGACGCCCTCCAGCTCTTCGGGCTTGATCAGCACGTCTCGCGCCTTCGACCCCTCCGACGGGCCCACGATGCCCCGGCTTTCCAGCAGGTCCATCAAGCGCCCGGCCTTGGCGAACCCGACGCGCAGCTTGCGCTGCAGCATCGACGTCGAGCCGAACTGGGACGTCACGATCAGCTCGGCCGCCTGCAGCAGCACGTCCAGGTCGTCCCCGATGTCCGGGTCGATCTCCTTCTTTTCGCCGGCCTTCTGCGCGGTGACGCCGTCCTGGTAGTCCGGCTGCGCCTGCTCCTTGGCGTAGTTGACGACCGACGCGATCTCTTCGTCGCCGACGAACGCGCCCTGGATGCGGACCGGCTTGCCCGCGCCCATCGGCAGGTACAGCGCGTCACCCATACCGATGAGCTTCTCCGCGCCCGGCTGGTCGAGGATGACCCGCGAGTCGGTCAGCGACGACGTCGCGAACGCCAGCCGCGAAGGCACGTTGGTCTTGATCAGGCCGGTCACGACGTCGACCGACGGCCGCTGCGTCGCCAGGACCAGGTGGATGCCGGCGGCGCGGGCCTTCTGCGTGATCCGGACGATCGCGTCCTCGACGTCGCGCGGGGCGGTCATCATCAGGTCGGCGAGCTCGTCGACGATCGCCATGATGTACGGGTACGGCCGGTACTCGCGCTCGGAGCCCGGCGGCGCGGTGATCTCGCCGGAGCGGACCTTCTTGTTGTAGTCGTCGATGTGCCGGACCTTGTTGACCTGCATGTCCTGGTAGCGCTGCTCCATCTCCTCCACCAGCCAGGCCAGCGCGGCGGCGGCCTTCTTCGGCTGGGTGATGATGGGCGTGATCAGGTGCGGGATGCCCTCGTACGGCGTCAGCTCGACCATCTTCGGGTCGATCAGGATCATCCGGCACTCATCCGGCGTCGAGCGCGCGAGCAGCGACACCAGCATCGAGTTGACGAAGCTGGACTTACCGGAACCGGTGGAGCCCGCGACCAGCAGGTGCGGCATCTTCGTCAGGTTCGCGGTGACGAAGTGGCCTTCGATGTCCTTGCCGAGGCCGATCACCATCGGGTGGTTGTCCTTGACCGTGGACGGCGCCCGCAGGACGTCACCCAGGCGGACCATCTCGCGGTCGGAGTTCGGCACCTCGATGCCGACCGCGGACTTGCCGGGGATCGGCGCCAGCAGCCGGACGTTGTCGGTCGCGACGGCGTAGGCGATGTTCTTGGTCAGCGCGGTGATCTTCTCGACCTTCACGCCCGGGCCGAGCTCGACCTCGTACCGGGTGACCGTCGGGCCGCGGGTGAAGCCGGTGACCTGCGCGTCGACGTTGAACTGCTCCAGCACGCCGGTGATCGCCTCGATCATGGCGTCGTTGGCCTTGCTGCGGGACTTCGGCGCGTCGCCGAGCTTCAGCAGGTCGGGCGGCGGGAGCTGGTAGTCGCCTTCGACGGTCCGGGTCACCGCGAGCGGCGGTTCCGGGGCCTTCTTCGGCTTCTTCTCGGGCACCTCGGGGACCGGCTTGGGCTTGGGCGGCTTGAGCGGCGTCGGCGCCTCGGCCAGCATCGCGTCGAGGTCGAGCTGCTCGGGCTCGGCGTCGCTGGCCTGGCGGCGGCGCGACGGCTTGCGCAGCCGCGCCGACTTCGGGTCGGCGTCGGTGACCTTTTCTTCGTCGGTGGCGAAGCCGGCCTTCTGGTCGGCTTCGGCGATCTCTTCCTCGTCGAGACCCCAGTTGCGCAGCCTGGTCGGGATCTCGCGCACCGGCGTGCCGGTGAAGACGAGGACACCGAAGACCAGGGCGAGGACCAGGATCGGGACGGCCACCCAGGTGGTGACGCCCATGGTCAGCAGGCCGCCGGAGAAGGCGCCGATGACGCCGCCGGCGTACATCCGGCCGTCGTTGGTGTCCGGGAGCGCGGTGAAGATGTGCAGCATCCCGAGCACGGACAGAACGACCATGATCGTGCCGATCACCATCCGCGGCCGCGTCTCCGGGTGCGGCTCGGAGCGCATCAGCGCGACGCCGACCACGACCAGCACGAGCGGCAGCGTGACGGCCCCGGCGCCGAGGACGGTCCGGGTGGCGATCTCGACCCCGGCCCCGATCGGCCCGGCGGCCCGCCACCACACCCCGACCGCGGCGACGATGGCCAGGGCGATCAGCCCGAGCGCGAGGCCGTCGCGCCGGTGTTCGGGTTCGAGCTCGCGGGTGCGCCCGACCGTGCGGGCGAGCGTGCCCAGGCCCTTGGCCAGCAGGTTCCAGGTGCCACGGACCCCCTTGCCGAAGATCCCGGGCGTCTTGCGACGCGCGCGGGGGGCGGGCTTGCGGGCGGCCGGCCGGGACGTCGCGGGTGTACGCGGCTTACGCGCCGCTGCCCCCTTCGCGCCGCTTCCCGTGCTTCGCTTCCTCGTCGCCGACCCAGCCATGCCTTTTACGGTAACCGGCCGTCGCCGTTCGTCCCATGCGCCACTCTCGGCCCAGGGTGAACTTCTGCCTCACACTCGCCCTTGAGCGGCCATCCGGGTGAACGCCCCACAAGGGGTTCAGGGAGCGTCCGCGACACTCGAAGCGGCCCACCCATACCCGAAGCGCCCCAATGTGGCGTTCGGTGCGTCCAACGCACCGAACGCCACATTGGGTGCGTTGAGCGCGCCCAACGCCACATTGGGGCGCTCGGGTGAACCGATCCACCCGGTGCGCATTCGGGTGAAATCGGCGTCTGCCATGCTCTGCCCCATGGTCGCGCTGCACTCGGACAACACCGCCCGCCGGGCCCCCGCCATCTGGCGGACCATGCTGAACATCGACCGCGGGCTGGTGAACCTCGTGGGGCGGCTGACCGTCTCCGGGCGGATCCCGGCGCAGCTGCGCGGCAAGCCGCTGCTGATGGCCGCGAACCACATCGGTGTGTTCGACGCGTTCGTGCTGATGGCCGCGTGCAAGCGGATCGGCATCAACCCGCGGTTCATGCTGGCCGGGGGCATCCTGGACGCCCCCGTCATCGGGCCCGCCCTGCGGGTCAGCGGCCACCTTCGGGTGGACCGCAAGCACGCCGGGACCGCCGTCGGGCAGTTCGCCGAGGCCGTCGAGGCGATGAAGACCACGCGGGAGCCAATCATCGTCTACCCGGAGGGCCGGATCAGCCACGACCCTGGCCTGTGGCCGGAGCGCGGCAAGACCGGCGCCGCCCGGCTCGCGCTGGCCGCCGGCGTGCCGGTGATCCCGATCAGCCAGTGGGGCGCGCACGAGGCCGTCTACTGGGGCACCGAGACCGTCAACGGCCCGGCCGACCTGGTCCCGCTCGCCCGCTCCGGGCTCAGCGCGCCGCTGCGCCGGCCGAAGTTCCGGGTGCACTTCGGCGACCCCGTCGACCTCGCCGACGTCGAGCCGGAGCGGCCCGGCGCCGGGGTGCGCGCGCACGCGAAGATCATGCAGGCGATCGCCGACGGCCTGATCCCGCTGCGCGCGGGCGAGCTGGACCGGCCCCGCTTCCACGACCCGACGCGGCCGACCGACACGGTCAGCCCCTGGAAGCCGAAGCTCTAGCGCACGCGTCCCGGACCTGGTGGAAGTTCGCCAGGTACTCGGTGTGCGGGCCGCGGCCCATGATCCGCAGCAGGTTCTCGTCCTCCTGCCGCAGCGACGACCACGCGTAGTTGTGGCTGCCGGTGTAGACGCGCGGCACGATGTCGTCGTCGAAGCCGCCGTCGATGAGCAGGTACTTCGAGTGCACCCGCACGCCGTCGCACTTCGTGACCTGGATGCCCGCCAGCGCGTCGAGCACCGGCCGGCTCGCCGAGCTGTACACGACGTCCACCCAGCAGCCGGCCTTGCTCAGCGCGGCGAGCTTCTGCGCGATGGCGGGCCGGGTGAACGCCCACATCGCGATCCGGACATCGGTCTGGTGCCTTGAGCCGTCGGTTTCGGTGTAACCGCAGTGCACCGAGTTCAGCGTGCTGACGATCGTGTCGGTGCCCGGGTCTTCGAACGGCTTCCCGGCGTCTTCGTGGCGCGGGAAGAAGAACGCGCGGTAGTCCGTGCCCGAGCCGGAGTCGCGGTAGTAGTCGTTGTTCCCGTCCTTGGTGTGGCGGTAGCGGCGCAGGTCCTCGAAGTACTGCCCGTAAGCGCCGTAGGTCCGCGGGTCGCTGTAGGTGAACGCGTTGTTGTACGACGCGTTCTCGTCCCAGACTCCGATGTTGGCCGAAGCCACGTACACGACGTTCGAGCGCACGCTGCCGTCGTTCAGGACCACCTTCGAGAACAACCCGAACTTGTTGTGGTTGTCGGCGTAGGCGGGCCCGTCGGACCACTGCTTGACGCGGGTGCCGATGCAGCCGCGCTGGGTCCCGGGGAACTGGTCGCCGCAGGTCACCACCCAGCTCGGCCGGGTGTCGTCGGCGCCGAGCGCGGCCTTGAGGCGGGTGTGCGGGCCGTTCCCGGCCTGCCGCTGGTCGAGGACGATCTTGACCTGCACCCCGCGGTCGTGGGCGGCGACGAAGTGGTCGACGAGGTCCGGCGCGTCCGGGCGGTCCTCGGTGTCGGGGGTGTCGAAGCCGAACACCGTCAGCCGGATCTCCTCCCCCGCCGGCACCCGGTCGATCAGCCCGGCGAGCTGGATGGCGATGGCGTTCTGCCGGGCCTCGGGGCCGGTCGGGTCGTTGAACACCGCGTGCCCGAGCACCGGGTCGGCGGTCGCCGCGGCGGCGGGCAGCGGGGCGGCCAGGGGCAGGGCCAGCGCGGCCAGGAGGGTCACCAGCTTCATCGGCCCAGCACAGCGGAGCGGCGTACAAGTTCGATACATCCCGGATCATGGGACGCGGCCCGCGCGCACCTAGAGTCGGCGGCGTGAGCACACGGATCCTCGTCGTCTACTACAGCGCCACCGGGAACACCGCCGCGCTGGCCGAGTCCCTCGCCGCGGGCGCCCGCGAAACCGGCGCCGACGTGCGGGTGCGGACCGTGCCGGAGACGGTGCCCGCCGAGGCGATCGCCACCAACCCGCGCTGGCAGGCGTGGGTCGGCTCGGGTCCGCACCACGACCTCGCCACGCTCGACGACCTCGTGTGGGCCGACGGCCTCGCGGTCGGCAGCCCGACCCGGTTCGGCGGGCCGGCCGCCCAGCTCAAGTCCTATTTGGACAGCACAGGTGGGTTGTGGGCGCAGGGGAAGCTGGCCGACAAGGTGGCGACGTCGTTCACCACCGCGTCCACACAGCACGGTGGCCTGGAGTCGACACTGCTGGCGATCAACAACGTCTTCTACCACTGGGGCGCGATCGTCGTGCCGCTCGGCTACGCGCACCCGCACCTGAAGGAGTCGGGCAACCCGTACGGCGGCTCGTTCGTGTCCCGCAAGTCGGCCGCGCCGGACGAGCTGGCCGTCGGCGCGCTGCACCTGCAGGGCCGGCGGCTGGCCACCATCACGACGCACGTCGCGACCGGGTTGAAGCAGGCCGAATAACCGCGAAAACCGTTTTGGCAGTCACGCGCCGGGGACTTACAGTCGCGCACGTGACCACCGAACTACCCGTCCTCGCGCCTCCCCGCGTCGCCCACCGCGGCCGCGGGACCACGCTCGTCCTGCTCGCGGCGCTGTTCTTCAGCACGTCGGGCACGCTGGGCAAGTCCGCGATGTCGGCCGGGTTCAGCCCGGAGCAGGTGGCCGCGATGCGGATCGGGCTGGCCGGGGCCGTGCTGCTCGCCGTCGTGGCGCTGGTGGCGCCGCGCAAGCTGCGGGTGCGCCGGAGCGAGCTGCCCGTGCTGGCCGGGTACGGCCTGCTCGGGGTGGCCGGCGTGCAGCTGCTCTACTTCGTCGCGGCCGGCCGGATCCCGGTCGGCATCGCGATCCTGCTCGAGTTCATCTCGCCGGTGCTCATCGCGCTGTGGGTGCGGTTCGTGCGGCGGCACCGGCTGCCGCGGTCGGTGTGGGGCGGCATCGCGCTGGCCATGGTCGGGTTGTCGCTGGTGGCCCAGGTCTGGCAGGGCGTCACGCTCAACGGCGTCGGGCTGCTCGCGGGGTTCGGCGCGGCGCTGTGCTCGGCCGGGTACTTCCTGCTCGGCGAGCGCGCGGTGGCCGACATCGACCCGCTGGGCCTGGTCACCTGGGGCATGGTGATCGGCGCGGTGCTGATCAGCGTGGTCGCGCCGCCCTGGACGTGGCCCGTCGAACTGCTCGACGTCGACGTCGAGTTCGGCGTCTGGCACCCGCCCGTCTGGCTGCTGATGGTGCTGCTCGTGCTGGTCGCGACGGTGCTGGCCTACGTCTGCGGGATCTCGTCGCTGCGGCACCTGCCCGCCTCGGTGGCGAGTGTGCTCGGGCTGGTCGAGCCCGTCATCACGACCGTGGCGGCCTGGGCGCTGATCGGCGAGGAGCTCACCTGGGTGCAGCTGCTCGGCTCGGCGATCCTGCTCGGCGGCGCGTTCCTCGTGCAGCGTAAGTCGGAAATCCTCACGAGCTGAGTTCTTCACGAACCGGCGTCCGGGTGCGACAATCCCGCACCATGGCGACTTCCGGTCTGCGTCCCGAACTGCGTCAGCGGCACGTCCGGATGATCGCCCTCGGCGGCATCATCGGCGCCAGCCTGTTCATCGGCAGCGGGGCGGTGATCCACACCGTCGGCCCCGCGGCCGTGCTCTCCTACGCTGTCGGCGGGCTGCTGGTCGTGCTCGTCATGCGGATGCTCGGCGAGATGGCGACGGCGTCCCCGGCCCTCGGCTCGTTCATGGAGTACGCGCGCGACTCCCTCGGTGGCTGGGCGGGCTTCACCATCGGCTGGCTGTACTGGTACTTCTGGGTCGGCGTGGTGGCGTTCGAGGCCGTCGCCGGGGCGAAGATCCTGCAGGGCTGGGTTCCCGGTGTGCCGCAATGGGTGTTCTCACTGGCGCTGATGCTGCTGCTGACCGCGACGAACCTGGCGTCGGCGCGCTCGTTCGGCGAGACGGAGTTCTGGCTGGCGTCGATCAAGGTCGCCACCATCATCGTGTTCCTGGTGCTGGGCCTGCTGTTCGTGCTCGGGCTCTGGCCGGACGCGCACTTCTCGGTGGGCAACATCGGCCTCGACGGCTTCGTCGCCAACGGCGGGTTCTCGGTGGTGCACGGCGTGGTCATCGTGATCTTCTCCTACTTCGGCGCGGAGATCGTCACGATCGCGGCGGCGGAGTCGGACCAGCCGGAGACGGCGGTCCGCAAGGCGACGTCGACGATCGTCTGGCGCGTGATCGTGTTCTACGTGGGTTCCGTGGCGCTGCTGGTGATGATCACGCCGTGGCGCGAAGTGCCGAGCGAGACGAGCCCGTTCGCGGCGGCGTTCAGCCGCTTCGGCATCCCGGCGGCGTCGACGATCGTGTCCGCGGTGGTGCTGACGGCGGCGTTGTCGGTGCTGAATTCGGGGCTGTACACGGCATCCCGGATGCTGTTCGCGCTGCGGCGGCACGGCTGGGCGCCGTCGTGGATCGCGGACACCAACCGCCGCGGCGTGCCGTGGAAAGCGATCCTGGTGTCCACTTCGGTCGGTTACGTGGCGGTGGTGATGAGCTACGTGTCGCCGGACAAGATCTTCTACTTCATCATCAACTCGGCGGGCGCGGTGGCGTTGTTCGTGTACGCCATCATCTGCGGCTCGCAGCTGCGCATGCGGCGCCGGTTGGAAGCGGAAGCGCCGGAGAAGCTGAAGCTGCGGATGTGGGGCTACCCGTGGCTGAGCTGGCTGACGCTGGCGCTGACGCTCATCGTGGTGGCGTCGATGCTGTTCGTGGACTCAGACGCGCGGGCGCAGCTGTACCTGAGCTTGATCAGCCTCGCGGTGATCCTGGCGGTCTACGCCCTCATCCGCCGCCGCACTTCGCGTGACGCAACGGTCGACACGCGTGATTGAAGGGTCGACACGCGTGATCGAACGGACGACACGGCGCTGCTGGGCCGTGTCGTCCCCCCAATCACGCGTGTCGACTCCCTGATCACGCGAGTCGACCCTCTGATCACCTCGGAGCCCGCGCTCAGCCGCCGGCGATCCGGCTCAGCGCCGCGAAAAACACGTCCGTGATCTTCGCCGGGTCCGGGGCCACGAAGGCCTGGCCACCCGTCGCCGCGGTCAGCTGGTCGAGTTCCGGCTTGTCCGCGTCCGGGCCGACACCCACGCCGATCAACGGAATCGGGCGGCGGGGGTCCTGCAGCTTCGCCAGCTCCGCCAGCAGGTCCGCGCGGGAGATGCCGCGCGGGTCCTCGTTGCGGCCGTCGGTCATCACGATCACCAGGTTGAGCCGGCCGGGCTCCCACTCGCGCCGCGCGGTGCGGTAGGTGTCGAGAATGCTGTCGTACAACCCGGTTCCGCCGTCCGGTGTGGCCTTCAGCCGGCCGAGCCGGTCGAGCGCGCCGCCGGCCAGGTGCTGGGCCACCGGCGCCATCGGCAGGATCTCGCGGTAGTCCTTGTCGCCGTCGAGGCGGGTCGAGAAGGCCAGTATCCGCAGCTGCGTCGCCGGCTTGAACAGGTGCAGCGCCTTCGCCGTGGCCTGGGTCGTCAGCTGCATGCGGTTCAGCCCGGTGCCCGGCACCTGCGCGTTCATCGACCCGGAGACGTCGAGCAGCACCTGCACCCGCGCGCTCAGGTTGATCCCGGCCCACTGGTTGAGCAGCTCGTCGACCGCGGGGACGCCGGGCAGGATCGCGGTCCGGATGCCCTCCGGCGCGACGCGCGGGTCGTCCTCGTGCTCGCGCAGGGCCTGCCCGCCGGCCGCGCGCAGGCCGGTCTTGGCGATCGCGTCGACCCCCGGGTCCCCGAGCACGGCCTCCCGCAGCGCGTCGACGATCGGCCGTTGCCGCGGGGAGATCCCGGCCAGCTCCGCGAAGGGATAGTCCAAAGTGGGCACCGCCGTCGAGTAGACGGCGACGAGCGGCGCGCTCGCGTCCTCGATGTTGTGGCGCAGCAAGGAGTTCTCCGACGCGGGGAACGCCGTCACGGCGGCCGTGCCGCCGCTGCCGCTCGAGCCCGGCAGCCGCGCGATCAGGTCGGTCTCGTCGCCGAGGGTGTTGGCCGAGAAACGCCGCAGCAGCGCGACGTACGCGCCCGCGGGCTCGGCGGCCGTCTTGACGCTCTCCTTCAGCCCGAGCAGCGCCGAGACGCCGACGGGATCGCGCGCCGGATCGGGCATCCCCGGGACGACGCCGGGCGCGCCGAGGACTTCGGCCCAGGTCGGCTCGTGCTCGGGCCAGCCGATGCCCTTGGCGACGTCCGCGGCGACGGCGAGCACGACCGGCGAGCTGGCGACCGACGCCCCGCTCTCGGGGACGTCGGCGGCGCCGAGCTGGTGGGCGCGGCGCAGTGCGAGCGTGGAGTCGGGCACCCAGACCTGCGGCCGCGGGCTGCCGTCGGAAATGGCGAGCCGCTCGCCGGCCTCGGTCGCCTCCCGGGTCTGGACCTCGACGGAGCCGCACGGCAGGTCCAGCCCCCGCGCGACGAGCGAGAGCGCGGGCGCGATGTCGGCGGAGGCGGTGACGAGCACGTTCTCCGGCTGCACGCAGTCCGGCTTCGCGCTGACGACGGAGACGGTCACCCAGGCGGCGGCCCCGAGCACCAGGACGAGCCCGGTCGCGACGGCGGGCACGAGCAGCCGCCGTCTTCCGTCCGAGTGACGTCCCATGCGGCGCGGCCTCTCTGCGCGAGACGAGGTGCGACCAAGGTTAGCCCGCGGCAAACCACCGGCACGTGCTCCAGACGGCGTAAGTACCCCAGGCGACCGGAAGCGACGACGGTGTGCCCTCCCCGTAGTCCCTTAAGGGCGACCTCATCCTCAGGAAGGACAAACCCCGTCCCCCAGCGGGATGTCCGGCACCACCAAGCCGGAAACACTTACCCCGTGAACCCCACCCGCGCCGAACAACGCCGAGCCCGCCGAGCCCTGCTCCGCCAGCTCATCACCATCGCAGTCGCCCTGCTGATGGCCAAATGCGGAACGCCCCCGCCAAGAGAGCGGGGGCGTTCCGAAAAGAACCTCAGACCGGGATGACCGTCGGCACGATCATCGGGCGGCGACGATAAGTGTCCGCGACCCACCGACCCACCACCCGGCGCACCGCCTGGGCGATCCGGTGCGTGTCCGTGATGCCCTCGGCCTCCGTACGCGCCAGCTCCATCTCCACCAGCGGCACCACCGCGGCCAGGGCCTTCGGGTCGTCCGAGAAGCCGCGGCCGGCTACCGTCGGGCTGCTCACCGCTCGGCCCGTGCTCGAGTCCACCGCCACGTTGATCGCGATGAAGCCGCCTTCGCCGAGGACCAGGCGGTCCGACAGGGTCGACTCGCCCACGTCGCCCACCGACAGGCCGTCCACGTACACGTGACCCACCTCGACGCGGCCCGTGCGGGAGGCCTTGCCGTCGATCAGGTCGACCACCACGCCGTCCTCCGCGATGACCACGTTCTCCGGGGCCACGCCCGTGCGGACCGCCAGCTCGCCGTTCGCGCGCAGGTGCTTCCACTCGCCGT
Source organism: Amycolatopsis iheyensis (assembly GCF_024703995.1). Lineage (GTDB taxonomy): Bacteria > Actinomycetota > Actinomycetes > Mycobacteriales > Pseudonocardiaceae > Amycolatopsis > Amycolatopsis iheyensis. The sequence continues at coordinate 216,515 of NZ_JAMXQV010000016.1, forward strand.
GGACCGGCATCACGTTGCTCGGGCGGACCGCGTTGTACAGGTACAGCAGCTCGCCCGCCGACGCGTGGCCCGACACGTGGACCTTCGCGTTGCCCTGGTGGACGACGTTCGCGCCCAGCCGGGTCAGGCCGTTGACCACGCCGAACACCGCTGTCTCGTTGCCCGGGACCATCGAGCTGGACAGCACGACCGTGTCGCCCTCGCGGATCGAGATCTGGCGGTGCTCGCCGCGGGCCATGCGCGAGAGCGCCGAGAGCGGCTCGCCCTGCGAGCCCGTCGAGACGAACAGGACCTTGCTCTCCGGCAGGGTGCTGGCCTGGTCGAGGTCGACGAGCAGGCCGTCCGGCACGTTCAGCAGGCCCAGGTCGGCCGCGATCCCCATGTTGCGGACCATCGACCGGCCGACGAACGCGATCCGCCTGCCGTGCCGCTGCGCCGCGTCGAGCACCTGCTGGACGCGGTGCACGTGGCTGGCGAAGCAGGCCACGATCACGCGCTGGTCGACCTTGCGGACGACGTCGTCGATCACCGACCCGATGTCGCGCTCCGGCGTCACGAACCCGGGGACCTCGGCGTTGGTCGAGTCGACGCAGAACAGGTCCACGCCCTCGTCGCCGAGCCGGGAGAAGCCGGCCAGGTCGGTGAGGCGGCCGTCGAGCGGGAGCTGGTCCAGCTTGATGTCGCCGGTGTGCAGCACCACGCCGGCCGGCGTGCGGATGGCGACCGCCAGCGCGTCCGGGATGGAGTGGTTGACCGCGAAGAACTCGAGGTTGAACGCGCCGACGTCGCGGCGCTCGCCCTCGCGGACCTGGATCAGGTTCGGCCGCTGCCGGTGCTCCTTGGCCTTGGCCGCGAGCAGGGCGTTCGTGAACTTCGAGCCGTAGATCGGCAGGTCCGGCCGCAGGCGCAGGAGGAACGGGACGGCGCCGATGTGGTCCTCGTGCCCGTGGGTGAGCAGCAGGCCGTCGATGTCGTCGAGGCGGTCCTCGATCGCCCGGAAGTCGGGCAGGATCAGGTCGACGCCGGGCTGGTCGTCCTCGGGGAAGAGCACCCCGCAGTCGACGATGAGGAGCCGGCCGCCGTACTCGAAGACGGTCATGTTGCGCCCGACCTCGCCGATGCCGCCCAGCGCGACGACGCGCAGAGCCCCATCGGGGAGTTTGGGCGGGGCGTTGGTGGGGCCTGGACCGGCGGGAAGTGAGCTCACCGAGGCAGGGTCCCAACGCTGGTGTGCGAGGTCGGCGCCGTGTAGGCGGCCCTCGAGTCTGCTTGTGCCACCCGCTCACCATGCCAGTCTTGTGCCGCCGTGTCGCCCAGCGGCACGCCGCCCTGGGTGAGATCGGCGGCGATCAGGGCCGTCTGGTCGGCGGTCGGCGCGACGATCGGCAGCCGCGGCTGCCCCACGTCGATGCCGCGCAGCCGCAGCGCCGCCTTGCTGAACGCGACCCCGCCGACCCGCGACATCGCGCGCAGCACCGGCAGCATCGCGCGGTGGTTGGTGCGCGCGGTGGAGGTGTCGTCGTTCTCGTAGGCGTCGATCATCGCCCGGATCCGGCCCGCGACGACGTGACCGATCACACTCACCACGCCGGTGCCGCCGACGGAGATCCAGGGCAGGTTCAGCCCGTCGTCGCCCGAGTAGTAGGCGAGGTGGGTGTTCGCGATGACCTCGGAGCCGGCGATCAGGTCGCCCTTGGCGTCCTTGACCGCGACGATCCGCGCGTGCTCGGCCAGCCGCAGCAGCGTGTCGACCTCGATGGGCACCACCGAGCGCGGCGGGATGTCGTAGAGCATCACCGGCAGCCCGGTGCTGTCCGCCACCGTCGTGAAGTGCGCGAACAGCCCGGCCTGGCTGGGCCGCGAGTAGTACGGGGTGACGACCAGCAGGCCGTGCGCGCCGGCCGCTTCGGCCTGCTTCGCCTGCTCGACGCTGTGCGCGGTGTTGTTGGTGCCCGCGCCGGCCACGATGGTCGCGCGGTCGCCGACGGCCTCGACCACGGCGCGGATGAGGTCCTGCTTCTCCGCGTCGCTCGTGGTCGGGCTCTCGCCGGTGGTGCCGTTGACGACGAGGCCGTCGTTCCCCAGATCCACGAGGTGCTCGGCCAGCTCCTGCGCCCGCTTCAGGTCCAGCGCGCCCTCGGCGTCGAACGGCGTGACCATCGCGGTGAGCACGCGCCCGAACGGGCGTCCGGGTGCTGCGGTAGGTGGGTTGGACATGCCCCAGACGGTACCCCGTCGCGCCCGCGAAAACCGCGCCGACCTGGTCACGCCCGCCGAAGTGCGGAGGATTTCCGCGTGGCCGCCGCTCGTCGCGGAACTTCTACTTGACCTTGGTCACGATCGGCGCCGTGATGGGCCCGTTGTCGGCCCGGGCGAGCAGGCAGTAGTAGTCGCGCGCCGGCGTGTCACCACTCTCGACCGGCTTGCGGTCCCACTCGCCCTGGGTCGGGATGAGCGCGCGGTAGGTCAGGTCCGGCCGCTGCGTGTCGGGCACGACCGCCGACCGGAACGCGGTGGCGCAGGCCGCCTCCGCGCTCGCCTGGATCGAGGCCTGCCCCGGGTAGGCCGCCACCTTCACGTCGTCGGAGTTCCAGTTCTCGACCGAGAGGATGGCGCCGATCTCGTAGACCTCGACGGTGTGGCTGCGGGCGCAGTCGATGTTGTTGTCGTCCTTGCTGATGATCCCGCCGTCCTGGATGGTCGGGTTGTAGCAGCGGTAGTAGTCGCTGATGTCGACACGCAGCTGGCCGTTGACGCCGTAGGTCATGGTCGGCTGCTTCTGGGCGTCCGGGGTGGGGGTCTCGAAGGCCTTGCCGGCGAAGAACCCGCCGACCAACGCGCCGATGACGGCCACCGCGGCGAGCGAGAGCCACAACGCTCGGAGGTTCTTCTTCGGCGGCTGGGCCGCGAGCCGGGTCATCGGCTGGACCATCGCGGTGCCGCCCGGCGGCGTGGGCCGCATGCCCTGCGCCGTGGTCAGGAGGTTCTGCGCCTGCGCCGCGGTGAGCCGGGCGTCGGGGTTGGCCACGAGCAGGCCGAGGATCGCCGCGGCGAGCGGGCCGTGGCCGCGCGTCAGGTACGGGATCTCGGTCATGATCGCGTGCAGCGTCGCGGCCGTGGTCGCGCGCTCGAACGGGAGCGTGCCTTCGACCGCGAAGAACAACGTCGCGCCGAGGGACCACAGGTCGGACGCGGGCAGCGCTTCGCGGCCTTCGACGCGCTCGGGCGCCATGAACGCGGGCGAGCCGACGATCATGCCGCTCGTGGTCAGGCGCGGGTCGTCGACGGCGTGGGCGATGCCGAAGTCGGTGAGCTTCACGCGGCCGTCCGGCGCGACCAGGATGTTCGCCGGCTTGACGTCGCGGTGCACGATCCCGGCGGCGTGCGCGGCCTGCAGCGCGGCCAGCACCCGCTCCCCCAGCTGGGCGGCCTGCGCGGCCGGCATCGGACCCCGCTGGCGCACCAGGTCGGCCAGCGACGGCGCCTCGACGAGCTCCATCACGATGAACGTGGTGCCGCCGTCGGTGACGACGTCGTAGACGGTGACGACGGCCGGGTCGTTGAGCCGTCCGCCGGTGCGCACCTCGCGCAGCGCGCGCTCGGAGAACACGGCTGCGGACTCGGCGTCGGGCAGCCGCAGCTCCTTGACCGCGACCTGGCGGCCGATGACCTGGTCCTGCGCCCGCCACACGACACCCATGCCGCCCCGGCCGAGCTCGCCGAGCAGCGCGTAACGGCCCGCGACAACCCGCTGACCAGGCGTGGCGGGCGCCTGCGGTGGATACGGCCGGGTCTGTTCGTCGGTCACGGTGCTCCTTCGGGCGGCGTCGCGCAGGATGCTAATCGGACGCCGCGGGCGGGGCCGGAGGTTCCCCGGAAATCAGCGCGGCTCGCCCCGGTACGGGATCCAGCGGTAACCCGGCGCGAACGCGCTGTACTCGGGACGCTCCCCGGTGGCCAGCCAGATGTCGTCGCTGACCACGAGACCGTCGAACACCGTCAGGTCGTCTTCGGCCAGGAGCTGGTCGTGGGTGCGGAACCGCTCGGCGCCGGCCCCGGCGAGGGCGAAGCGGTACACCGGCGGCGCGGTCCGCAGCAGCCAGTAGAGCCGGCGCCCGGCCGCCGTCACCGCCGCGGCGTCCGCGCCGGTCAGCCCCTCGGGAACCACACCGCACCACCACGCGGCCCCGTGCGCGAAGACGCGCGAAGGCCACCCGTCGAAGTGCTGCGCGAGATCCCGGGCGTGGTTCTCGCGCTCTCCGCATTCCGCGTTGAGGGCGAACACCCGGATCACGTTACGGCGTCGCCGCTCAGCCGGTGACGGTGAGGTAGATGAGAACCACGTTCAACGCGATGATGATCGCCGCGATCACCGAGGCCGCGGCCGTCGTCAGGCGGCGGTTGGCGTCCGCGCCCATCAGGTCGCGGTCGGCCGTCAGCCGGATCAGCGGCACCAGCGCGAACGGGATCCCGAACGACAGCACCACCTGCGAGACGACCAGCGCGGCACTCGGATCGGTGCCGAGGGCGAGCACCACGACCGCCGGGATGAGCGTGACGAGCCGGCGCAGCACCAGCGGGATCCGCTTGTGCAGCAGCCCCTGCATGATCATCGCGCCCGCGTACGCGCCCACCGACGTCGAGGCCAGGCCGGAGGCCAGCAGCCCGATCGCGAACAGCAGCGCGATGCCGGGCCCGAGCGCCACCGCGACCGCGCCGTGCGCGCCCTCGATGCTGTCGACGCCCTCCTGGCCCTGGAGGTTCGTCGCGGCGAGCAGCAGCATGCCGAGGTTGACCGCGCCGGCGAGCAGCATCGCCAGGCCGACGTCGGCGCGGGTGGCCCGCAGCAGGCGACGGCGGAGGGCGCCGTCCGCGCGGCCGTGGCGGTCGCGGACCAGCCCGGAGTGCAGGTAGACGGCGTGCGGCATGACGGTCGCGCCGAGCATCGCGGCGGCGATGAGGACGCTGCTCGCGCCGTCGAACTTCGGCACCAGCCCGCCGAGCGTGCCCGACGCCGAGGGCGGCTCGACGAACAGGCTGGCCAGGAAGCCGATCGCGATCACCGCGAGCAGGCCGGTGACGACCCGCTCGAACGTCCGCTGGCCACCGCGGTCCTGGACCGCCAGCAGCGTCAGCGAAACCGCGCCGGTGATCAGGCCGCCGGCGATGAGCGGCAGGTCGAACAGCAGGTTGAGGGCGATCGCGCCGCCGACGACCTCGGCCAGGTCGGTGGCGATGGCGACGACCTCGGCCTGCAGCCAGTACGCCAGCCGCGCCGGCCGGGACAGCCGCGCGCGCAGCGCCTCCGGCAGCGACATGCCGCTGACCAGGCCGAGCTTCGCCGAGAGGTACTGGACGAGCACGGCCATCAGGTTCGCCGCGACGATCACCCAGACCAGCAGGTAGCCGTAGCGGGCGCCGGCGCTGATGTTGGCGGCGACGTTCCCGGGGTCGACGTAGGCGATCGCGGCGACGAAGGCCGGCCCGAGCAGCGCCGAGCCGGTGCGCAGGCGCGACACCAGTTTCGGCCGCACCGCCTCGGTCACCGCCATGGCGCCTGCCTCTCAACCGGATGTCGGGGAACCCAAGTCAAAGTTTAGGCGTGCCGAACTTTGCTTTTCAAGGGTGACGGCGCCCACCGCCGTCCCCGGGTTACCCGGAATCCGGTCAGGGATGCGCGACGTCGTGACCGGACTGGCGCAGCGCCTTGACCGCGTGCTCGAGGTCGGTCCCGCGGACCAGGATGTGGTCGGTGTCGAAGGTCGACATGGAGAACAGCGCGACCCCGGCCGCGGCCAGCTCCGAGGCCAGCGCGGCGATGATGCCGGTGAGCGTGAACTCCAGCGGCCCGCGGACCGAGAGCAGCCGCCAGCCGTCCTCGGCCGCGGTGGCGCCGGCGGGCTCGCGGCCGGCCGGGCAGATCACCGAAAGCTCTTCCGGGGTGCGGGTCACCGAGACGAACGCGGGTTCGCCGGGCGCGAGGAGCTCCGCCGGCACCGGGGCGTCCGCCGGCAGCCGGACGACGGCGTACTCGCCGGGCCGGACATCGATCGCGAGTCGTTTCATCAGCCTTCGAAGACCTTCGGGCTCGTGGCGATCTCGGTGCCGTCCGGCAACGTCGAGATGGTGAAGTCGGCGAACACGTTCGCCGCGGCTTTCTGCAGCTGCCGCAGGCATTCCACGGCCAGCTCGCGGATCTCGATGTCGGCGTGCTCGGTCGCGTGCATCGCGACGAAGTGCCGCCACGCCCGGTAGTTGCCGGTGACGACGATCCGCGTCTCGGTCGCGTTCGGCAGCACGGCGCGCGCGGCCTGGCGGGCCTGCTTGCGCCGCAGGGTCGCGCTCGGGACGTCGGCGAACTTCTCTTCGAGCCCGGCCAGCAGCTCGGCGTAGGCGTCGGCGCTGGCCTGCGCCGCGGCGAGGAACTTCTCGTGCAGCACCGGGTCCTTCGCGATGAGGCCGGGCTCGACGATCTCGGCGTCGTGCTCCGGCACGTACCGCTGGGAAAGCTGGGAGTAGGAGAAATGGCGGTGGCGGATCAGCTCGTGGGTCACCGACCGGGAGACGCCGGTGATGTAGAAGGTCACCGTGCCGTGCTCCAGCACGGCGAGGTGGCCGACGTCGATGATGTGGTCCAGGTAGCCGGCGTTGGTCGCGGTGGCCGGGTTCGGCTTCGCCCACGACTGGTAGCAGGCGCGGCCGGCGAATTCGGCGAGCGCCTCACCGCCGTCGGCGTCGGTCGACCAGGGCACGTCCTCGGGCGGGAAGAACTCCGTCTTCGCCACCAGCTGCACCCTCGGTGACACGGTTTCGGCCACGTGCGCACTCCTTCCGCCGACTCCCTCCGGCAGCCTAACCGCGTTCGGGCGGCCACTCCCGGGGGACACGGTGACAGCACGACCGCCTTGACTGACACCATGGATGACGTCATAGTGGTGTCATGGACTTGACGCCGTACATCGCCAACCTTCGCGAGGACCTCGCGAACACGGCTGCCGCCGGGGACGAGCAGACCCGGCGAGCGGCCGCCCTGCTGTCCTCCGCGCTGGAGCCTGCCGTCCGCCTGACGCTGATGAACGCCCTCGCCGACCTCGCCGCCGAGGTCACGGCCGCCCTGCCGGGCCAGGTGGTGGACGTCCGGCTCGACGGCCGGGACGTCCGCGTGGTCGTCACCGGCGCCCCGGAAGAGCCGGCGCCGCGGGCGACACCACGTGACACCACGCCGCCACCACCGATCGACGGCGGTGACATCAGCCGCATCACGCTGCGCCTCGTCGAGCAGATCAAGGGCCAGGCCGAGCGCGCGGCACAGGCGCAGGGCGTCTCGCTGAACACGTTCGTTTCCCAGGCCGTGCAGGGGGCACTGGGGCACGGCTCGCCGGGCGCGGGCCACAAGCACCACGGCAAGGGCGACCGCTCCGGGTCGCGCCTGCACGGCTGGGTCGAAGGCTGAGGGGATCGAAGATGAGCGAAGAAGAGCAGACCACGCCGGCCGAAGAGGCCGCGGCGGAGACGCCGTCGAACGACGAGCTGGTGCGGATCGACGAGTTCGAGGCCGAGGGGCCGCTGGAGCTCGAGGTCGGCGTCACGATCGGCCGCGTGCACGTGGTCCTCGAAGGGGATTCCGGGGCGCGCGTCGAGCTGCGGCACGACCAGGGCGAGCAGCAGCCGTGGGTGGCGGGGGTCAACAGCCTGCTGTCCTGGGTCGGCGAGCGCTTCGGAGACCAGCTGGGGGTCGACCCGTCGGGGGCCAACCCGGCCGAAGCGGTGCACCAGAGCCGGATCGAGAAGCTGGGCAACCGCCTGGTCGTCCAGGCGCCGAAGGCGTGGCAGCTGCGCAACGTCGCGATCGCGGTGACCGTGCGCGCCCCGGCGGGCTCGAACCTCGAGGTGCGGGCGGGCGCGGCGGAGGTCACGGTGACCGGCTCGGCCGGCCGCGTCGACGTGCTGACCGGCTCCGGCGACGTGAAGGTCGACCGGGCCGAGGGCGCGGCGACGATCCGCACCGGCAGCGGCGCGGTCAAGCTCGGCCCGACGCTGGGCGGGCTGCAGCTGCGCAGCGGCAGCGGCGACGTCGAAGCGTCGTCGATCGCCGGCTCCGCGACGCTGGCCACCGGCACCAGCGACGTCTGGCTGGGCGCGGTGTCGGGCGAGGTGATGGCCCGCACCGGCAGCGGCGACCTCTCGGTGGCCGACGCGGCCTCGGGCACGCTCGACCTGATCACCGGCTCCGGCGAGATCCGCGTCGGCATCCGCGGCGGGACGGCCGCCGAGGTCGACCTGACCTCCAGCGCGGGCCGGGTGTCCAGCGAGCTGGACGTCGCCGAAACCGCCCCCGAGGGCGGCGTGAAGCTGAAGGTGCGAGCCCGCACGGGCTCCGGCAATGCCGTGGTGACGCGCGCGGCCGGCTGAGGAAAAGGGGGTGACGGGCCGTTCCCGGCGGGGGTTTGCCGGGAACGGCCCGTTTCTGCGTGCGCGTCCTGGCCGTCATCGGGAAAGATGAGGGACCCGAGAACGCGGCTGGGAGGCGGCACGTGGAGGAAGACCCCGTTCCGTCGGGCGCGGAGACCGTCGCGATCGTGTCGTGCGACATCCTCGGCCACTCCATCACGCACGAGACCGAGCAGATCCGGCGCGTGGCCGCCATCAACGACATCGTCGCGGCCGCCATCCGGGAAATGCCCCCGGAGCAGGTGGTGTGGTCCTCCGGCGGCGACGGCGGGCACGTCGTCCTGCGTGGCCCGCGCCGGCTGGAGAACGCCCTCCGGCTCGCCTGGGCCCTGCTGACCTGGGCCCGGAGCGAACGGGTCAAGCTCCGCATCACCGGGCACGTCGGGCACGTGTCGAGCGTCTGGGGCGCCGACGGCCGGGTCCAGGTCGTCGGGTCCGCGATCAACTTCGCCGGCTGGCTGCTGCGGCAGCTCCACCACGAGGCCGTGGTCGTGTCGGACGCCTTCCGCCGGGCGGTCAACCCGGCGCAGTCCGAGCTGGAGATCCGGTTCCACGACGAGCGGCTCTTCCTCGACCGGAACCTGAAGCCCCAGCTGCTCTACCTCATGACGATCAGCGGCGTCGAGACCGCTTGGCTGGACAACACGCTCGACGACCACGCGGAGCTGACGAGGCGCCTCAGCACGCGGGACCGGCCGAGCGGCTGGGACGTCGTCTACTTCGCCAAGCGGATCTGGCAGGTGAACTCGACCGACAAGCACGCCAAGAGCGCGCTCGCGAGCATCGCGGGCACGCTGACGTCGGCCACCGGCGACCGCCAGGGCTTCCTGGCCTCGATGGGCCACTACGAGCTGGCGGAGTTCGTGAAGTTCGGGCAGCTCATCGAGCGCCGGCCGGGCGAGGTCATCTGCCGCTACGGCGACCCCGGCGAGTCCATGTTCGTGATCCTGCACGGCGACGTCGGCATCTACAACATCGAGAACAAGGGCTTCGGCGGCCGTGCCAAGCCCCAGCACCAGCACGGCCGCGGCGAGGTCGTCGGCGAGCTGGCCTCCGTGCTGAACCGGGACCGCACCGCGGACCTGGTGGCCCTGACCAACGTCGCGCTCCTGGCGTTCAACTACGAAGAGGTCAAGAAGAAGCTGCCGGCGACCGCCACCACCGAGTTCGACCGGTTCGTCGTCGAGCGGGTGCTGGAGCACGTCACCCAGGCGGCGTCCTACCTCGCGGGGTCGCACCGGGCCGGGCCGCTGAGCGCGGCGACCAAGAGCGACCAGCTGCACCTCGGGCTCGAGGACGCCTGGCGGGCCGCGCTGCTGGTGCTCGGCGAGCACTCGCAGCTCATCACGATCGAGCCCGGCCCGCTCGACCTGGAGTTCGAGCACGTCGCCCCGGCCTCGGGGGATCGCAGCGGCCTGTACATCCTCGTTTCGGGCAGCGTCCGGTCCCCCGACGCCGCCGAACCCGACCTGCACGGCGCCCAGTGCCCCGCGTTGTTCACCGACCTGCCGAACCTGCTGATGAAGCCGCGGACGTCCTACCGCCGCACGGCCGAGCCGATCAAGATCCTCCGGATCGGCGCGGCGGGCATCGACCGGCTCGAGCTTTCCCAGCGCGTCCAGCTGCAGAACGCGCTGGCGGACGCGGCGGGCACGGTGCCGGACGAGTACGAGTACCACGTGTACCTGTGCCACTCCAGCCGCGACAAGCAGGTCGTCCGGCACATCCGCGACCGGCTCGACGCCCAGGGCATCCGCTGCTGGTTCGACGAGGCGGACCTCCCGGTCGGCGCCTCCGCCCGGGCGCGGATGGAACGCGGCCTGCTCAGCAGCCGGTACCTGCTGGTCTGCGCGAGCGACAACCTCCCGTCGGCATCCTGGGCCAACCAGGAGATCGACGCGGTGCTGCAGTTCGACGTCGAGGACCACGCGAAGCCGCGCATCCTCGTCCTCAAGCTGAACTACGACAGCGCGCAGACGTCGATCCCCCTGCTGCTGCGCGGCAAGGTGTGGCTCGAGTACCAGCGACCGGGTGATTTCGAAGCGCTGGTCGAGGTGCTCAAGGAACCGTCCGCGCGGCCGAGCTCCGCGGAAGCCGGCTGATCAGCGCACCAGTTTTCGCAGGCCCACCGCCAAGTCCCCCCGAGTTCCGACGGCCACGCCGGAAAGACCCAGCCACTGCGCCATGTGCGTCAGCTCCCCCGCCAGCTCCGGCAGCACGCGGGCCACGTCGGCGCCCTCCTCGGCGAACGCGCCCTGGACCCGCAGGACGCCCGCCGCGCGGTCGGACTTCAGGTCGACCCGGGCGACCAGCTCGCCGTCGAGGAGGAACGGGAACACGTAGTAGCCGTACACCCGCTTCGGCTCCGGGACGTAGATCTCGATGCGGTAGTGGAAGCCGAAAAGCCGCTCGGTGCGGGCGCGTTCCCAGATCAGCGGGTCGAACGGGCACAGCAGGGCCCGGCCGGTGACCGCACGCGGGGTGCGTGCCTCGATGTGCCGGTACGCCACGGCCTTCCAGCCGCGGACCGCCACCGGCTCCAGGACGCCGGACTCCACCAGCTCCGCGACCGCCTGCCGGGCCGGGACCGGGCCGAGGCGGTAGTAGTCGCGCAGGTCCGTCTCCGTCGCCACGCCCAGGGCGCGCGCCGAGCGCTCGATCAGCCCGCGCGCGCCCTCCTCCGCCGAGACCGTCCGCGCGAGGATCTCCGGGGGCACCACCCGCTCGGTCAGGTCGTAGCGCCGCTCGAACGACCGGCGCGTGCCGGTGGTCAGCTGGCCGATGCCGAACAGGTACTCGCAGACGCGCTTGACCTCCGAGCGCTCCCACCACGAGCCCGGGCCGCGCCGCTGCGCGTCCGCCTCGACCTCGCGCTCGATGCCGCCCGCGCCGATCGGGCCCAGCTCCTTGACCACCGACAGGATCTCGTCGACCAGGCCCGGCGACTTCTCGATCAGCGGCCCGTAGTGCTTCCACCAGCCGTCGCGCTTCGCGCCGGAGCGGATCAGCGGCCAGTCTTCGATCGGCAGCAGGCTCGCTTCGTGCGCCCAGGTTTCGACCATCATCCGGGGCCGGCGCGCCGAGTGCGCCCACGCCGCTTCGTCGAGCAGGGCAGGTTCGTAGGCGCCCAAGCGGGAGAACACCGGCATGTAGTGCGCGCGGACCGCGACGTTCACCGAGTCCAGCTGCAGCAGCTGGACCCGTGACAGCACGCGTTTCAGGTGCCGCCGCGAAGGCTCGCCGGCCGGACGGGGGTCGCTGAAGCCCTGGGCGGCCAGGAAGGTCTTCCGGGCCGTCGTGACGCTGATCGTTTGCATGGTCCGCTCATGGTGCCAGCCACCACCGACAGTTTTCGGCGACCCGATAGATTCGGCCCATGAGCGACGCCGCCGTCCGCCCCGCCGACCTGTCCGACGCCGCGGAGATCGCCCGCATCCAGCGCGAAACCTGGCACGCCGCCTACGAGGACCTCCTCGGCAAGCAGGCGCTGGCCGAGCTGGACGCCGCCGACCTCGTCGGCACCTGGACCGAGACCATCGACTACCCCGGCAGCCTCGTCTACGTCGCCACCGAAGGCGAGTTCACCGTCGGCTTCTGCGTCGCGGGCCGCGCGCCCGAAGGCGAGGTCGCGGCCGCCGACGGCAGCCTGCCCGAAGACGCGGAGGCCACCGGCCTGATCGCCACCCTGCTCGTCGAGCCGAGGTGGGGCCGGCGCGGGCACGCCGGCCGGCTACTCGCGACGACGGCCGCCGGGCTGCGGGCCGACGGCGCCGGGCGCGGCATCGCCTGGGTCGCCCAGGGCGACCACGCCTCCCTCGGCTTCTACCGGCGGGCCGGCTGGAACCCCGACGGCACGGTCCGCACCCTCGACACCGGCGAGCGCATGCTCCGCGAGGTCCGCCTCACCGGCACCCTCGACCTCGCCCTCGCCTGAGTCCCGGAAGATCACCCACCGCAGCGCGGAGTACATGAACACGCCCTCGCAGGCGCCCGCGAGCACCCGCGAGAGGTGGTATTCGACGCCCAGCGCCGTCAAACCCGCGCCCACACCCAGCAAAAACGCGGCGTAATTGACAGCAATCGCAACGATGTAAAGGGCGAGCTGGATTCCGACGGCGGCGTGGGAATGGAAGTTGAACGTCCGGTTCAGCACGAAGCTTAAGCCGAACGCGCAGACGTAGGCCAGTGAGATCGCCAGCCACACGGGCCAGCCGAGGAGTCCGTGAAAAACGGTCAGCAGCCCCAGGTCGACGGCGAAGGTGAATCCGTTGATGAGGCAGAAACCGAGAAACGTCGGGGCGACGATCCGCGACAATCCCCACGGCAGGATGCGCACGACGGCCCGGCAGAGGGCGCCGAATCGGTCAGCGGGCGTACGGAAGTGCTCGGCGGCCACGCCGTCAGCGTTCCAGCGGGAGGTGACCGGAAGCCGTCCGGCAGGTGATCTTCTGGTGCGGACCACCCACCGAACACGGGGGCTAACCCCCGTGTGCGGAGATTTCGAACTGATAACGTGGAGAACCTGAGCGATTTTCGGGAGGTGACACGATGAGCTGGATCCTGTTGACGCTGGGCGTCGCGTTCGGCTCGGCCATCGTGCCGCTGATCAACGCCGAAGTCTTCCTGATCGGCCTGTGCGCGAGCCAGCCCGGGCTGCACTGGCTGTGGCTGGGGGCGGCGGTGGCCGTCGGTCAGATCGCCGGGAAGACGCTCTACTACCTGGCCGCGCGCGGCACGATCAAGCTGCCCAAGCCGCTGCACGACCGGCTCCACCGCGAACGCCCGATGACGGCCCGGCGGGTGCGCTGGCAGCTGCGGACCAAGCGGATGCGGGCCTGGGTCGAGCGGCTGCGCGAACGCTGCCACCGCCACCCGCACTGGATGGCGGGCACGTACGGCGTGAGCTCCCTGGTGGGCCTGCCGCCGTTCATGGCGACGAGCGTGCTCGCCGGCGCGGTGCGGATGCGGCTCGCGACGTTCCTGACCGCGGGCCTGGCCGGGCGCTGGATCCGCTTCAGCCTGATCGCGGCGTCGCCCGCGGCGTTCGCCGGCTGGCTGCACCACTGAGCACCGTCGCGGCGAGCGCGACGACGAACGCCCAGCCGCCGATCGGCTCGGCCAGCACCGCCACCAGGAAGCAGAAGACGGCGAACCCGCCAAGGCCCCGCAGCAGCCCGCGCATGGTCGCGGTCGCCGCCGGCGGGCCGCCCTGCGCCAGCGCGAACACCGCCACGACGCTCAGCGCGGTCGGGAACGGCGCCAGCACCCCGGTGAGATCGGGCCCCAGCCGTCCCGCGGCGGCCGTCACCGCCAGGACGAGGCCCGCCGTCACCACCGCGCGGGCGGGCAGGTCCCACCACGGCAGGATGACCGGCCGCAGTTCACCCGGCGCCGGCAGGAGCCGGGTGGCCACCCACGCCGCGGCCAGCGCGAACCCGAGGGCGAGCCACCCGGGAACCGGCGCGAACGCCAGGGCGAGGTCCAGGGACAGGCACACCAGCCAGCCGACGAGCAGCGTGCCCGGCCAGGCCCGCGCCCGGGCCACCCGCGCGAAGACCACGGCGAAGGCAGCCAGCGAAACGAGCCCCAGCAGGGAGGCCGACGCGGCCCGCGCGACGAACGCCGGGCCGTGCTCGAGGTAGGTGATCAGCAGGATCGGCCCCGCGACCAGCGGCAACGCGACCAGCAGGCCGGTGAGGCCCGGCCCCCACCGCCGCCCGGCCAGCGACGAGCCGACCACGAGCACCGGCGCCAGGACGAGCTTGAGAAGCAACGTCACTGTGCCCAGTCTGCCGGACTCAAGCGCCCCAATGTGGCCTTGGTTGCGTCTGACGCACCCAATGTGGCCTTCGGTGCGTCAGACGCACCGAAGGCCACATTGGGGCGCTTGGGTCAGTGGTCGGTGGACTCCAGCTCGACGGCTTTGCGCATGGTTTCGCGGGCTCGGCGGCGGTCGCCCGCGATGTCGTAGGCGTACGCCAGCCGGTACCAGACGCGCCAGTTGTCCTGGTCCGCCTCGACCTCCGCGCGGCGCTCCTGGAACCACGCGTCGGCCGCGTCGCGATCGACCCGGCCCGAGGGCCGGCGCGGCAGGTCCGACACGTCCGGGAGCGCGCCCTCGGCGTCCAAGCGGCGGGACAGCCGCTGGATCTGCACGCCGTTGCGCCAGGTCACCACGATGACCCAGATCCCGAGGATCGGCAGCAGCAGCACGCCGACGCCCAGGGCGATCCCCAGGCCGGTGCCCGACCCGAACAACGCGAACGCCCGGTCCGCGAGAAGGACCAGGTAGACGACCAGCGCCGCCGTCAGCAGCAGCGCCACATTGCGTGCCCTCACAGGTCGAGGACGTTTTCCAGGCCGACCGTCAGGCCCGGCCGCTTCAGCACCTCGCGCACGCCGAGCAGCACACCCGGCATGAACGACGTCCGGTCGAGCGAGTCGTGGCGGATGGTCAGGGTCTCCCCCTCGCCGCCGAACAGGATCTCCTGGTGCGCCACCAGGCCCGGCAGCCGCACCGAGTGGACGTGGACGTCCTCGACCGACGCCCCGCGGGCGCCGTCCAGCTCGGACGTCGTCGCGTCCGGGCCCGGGGCCACCCCCGCCTCGGCCCGCGCCGCCGCGATCATCCGGGCGGTGTGCGCCGCGGTGCCCGAAGGCGCGTCGGCCTTGCGGTTGTGGTGCAGCTCGATGACCTCGGCCACGGCGTAGAACTTCGCCGCCTGGGCCGCGAAGCGCATCGCCAGGACCGCGCCGAGCGCGAAGTTCGGCGCGATCAGCACCCCGAGCGAAGGCTTCGGCTCGAGCAGGGCGCGCAGCTCCGAAAGACGCGACTCGCTGAAGCCCGTGGTGCCGACGACCGCGTGGATGTCGTGCTCGACCAGGTACTCGAGGTTGCCCATGACGGCGTCGGGGTGGGTGAAGTCGACGACGACCTGGGCCTCGGCCAGCGCCGCGAAGTCGTCGCCCGCGTCGAGCGCGGCCACGAGCTTCAGGTCCGAAGCGCCTTCGACGGCGTTCACCACCGTCGCACCCATCCGGCCGCGCGCACCGAGCACACCGACGTTGATGGTCATGAAGCGATCACCTCGTGCAGGTCGTCAGGAAGGTCGTCGGCGTGAGCGTACGGCCCGACGACCGCCGCCGCCGAGACCCCGCCCGGGCGCGCGAACAAAGTGCGAGCGAGCGCACACACCTCTTCGGCGGTGACGGCGTCGATGCGGGCGATCGTCTCGTCGACGCCCAGGTAACGGCCGTAGTTGAGCTCGCTCTTGCCGATCCGCGACATCCGCGACGACGTGTCCTCCAGGCCCAGCACGATCCCGCCACGCAGCTGGCCCTTGGCCCGGGCCACCTCCGCGTCGGTCAGGCCGTCGACGCCGACCTTGTCGAGCACCTCGCGGATGACACCGGCGACGTCGCCGAGCTTCTCCGGCTGGCAGCCCGCGTACACGGCCATGTGCCCGGTGTCGGCGTAGCTCGCCACCGACGAGTACACCTGGTAGGCCAGCCCGCGCCGCTCCCGGATCTCCTGGAACAGCCGCGACGACATGCCGCCGCCGAGGGCCGCGTTGAGCACCGACAGCGCGAAGCGGCGCTCGTCGTGGCGCGACAGCGACCGCAGGCCGAGCATCACGTGCGCCTGCTCGGTGTCGTCGGTGTGCAGGGCCAGCTTCGGCACGGTCTTGATCCGGGCGCGGCCTTCGCGCGGCGCGACCGGCGTCGCGGTGCCGGTCAGCTTGTCCCGCAACGCCTTGCGCACCAGCCGCAGCACCTGCGCGTGGTCGACGTTGCCGGCCACGGCCAGCACCATCCGCGGCAGCGTGTAGCGGCGCTTGTAGAAGCTGCGCAGCGCCGACGGCGACATGCCGATGATCGACTTCTCGGTGCCGAGCACCGGGCGGCCGAGCGGGTGGTCACCGAGGATCGCGCTGACGAACGTCTCGTGCAGCAGGTCCTCGGGGTCGTCGTCGCGCATCGAGATCTCTTCGAGGACGACGCTGCGTTCCATGTCCATGTCGCGGTCGGTGCACAGCGCCTCGAACACGACGTCGGTGACCAGGTCCACGGCGAGCGGGAGGTCGGCGTCGAGCACCTGCGCGTAGTAGCAGGTGTGCTCCTTCGCCGTGAAGGCGTTGAACTCCCCGCCGACGGCGTCGATCTCCTCGGCGATCTGCGTGGCGTCGCGGTTCTTCGTGCCCTTGAACAGCAGGTGCTCGAGGTAGTGCGCGGCGCCGGCGACGGCCACCGGCTCGTCGCGGGAGCCGATGCCGACCCACAGCCCGACCGTGGCCGACCGGGACGCCGGGACGTGCTCGGTGATCACCCGCAGGCCACCGGGGAGAACACTGCGCTTGACGACCGCGCCGTCCGAAGTGGACTCGAGGGTGCGGGTGGTGCCGACGGGCTGCTCGTGCCCGGAAACCTGCCGTGCCATGGGTTCCTTACTCACGATGCCGTGAAGGCCCCCTCGCCGGGGAAGCGGCGAGAGGGCCTTCGACGGAACTGTCTTGAACCGGACGAGCCGGGTCTTACTTGGCGTCGGCCTTCTCGGCGTCGGCGGGCTTGTCGCCCTCGGCGGCCGGAGCCTCGTCTTCCTTGACCACGATCAGGCTGATCTTGCCGCGGTTGTCGATGTCGGCGATCTCGACGCGGAGCTTGTCGCCCACGTTGACGACGTCCTCGACCTTGGCGATCCGCTTGCCGTTGCCCAGCTTGGAGATGTGCACCAGGCCGTCCTTGCCCGGCAGCAGCGAGACGAACGCGCCGAACGCGGCCGTCTTCACCACGGTGCCGAGGAAGCGCTCGCCGACCTTCGGCAGCTGCGGGTTGGCGATGGCGTTGATCAGGTCGATCGCCGACTCCGCCGACGGGCCGTCGGCCGCGCCCACGTAGATCGTGCCGTCGTCCTCGATGGAGATGTCGGCGCCGGTCTGCTCGGTGATCGAGTTGATCATCTTGCCCTTCGGGCCGATGACCTCGCCGATCTTGTCGACCGGGATCTTCACGCTGGTGACGCGCGGGGCGAACGGGCTCATCTCGTCCGGGCCGTCGATCGCCTCGGCGATGACCTCCAGGATGGTGAGGCGGGCGTCCTTCGCCTGCTTCAGCGCGGCGGCGAGCACCTCCGACGGGATGCCGTCGAGCTTCGTGTCCAGCTGCAGGGCGGTGATGATGTCCTTGGTGCCGGCGACCTTGAAGTCCATGTCACCGAGGGCGTCCTCGGCGCCGAGGATGTCGGTCAGCGCGACGTAGCGCGTCTCGCCGTCGACCTCGTCGGACACCAGGCCCATCGCGATGCCCGCGACCGGCGCCTTCAGCGGCACACCGGCGTTGTACAGGCCCATCGTGGACGCGCAGACCGAGCCCATCGAGGTCGAGCCGTTGGAGCCCAGCGCCTCGGAGACCTGGCGGATCGCGTACGGGAACTCGTCGCGCTTCGGCAGCACCGGCACCAGGGCGCGCTCGGCGAGCATGCCGTGGCCGATTTCGCGGCGCTTCGGCGAACCGACGCGGCCGGTCTCACCGGTGGAGAAGGGCGGGAAGTTGTAGTGGTGCAGGTAGCGCTTCGTCGTCTCCGGGGAGAGCGAGTCGATCTGCTGCTCCATGCGGAGCATGTTCAGCGTGGTGACGCCCAGGATCTGGGTCTCACCGCGCTCGAACAGCGCGGAACCGTGCGCCCGCGGGATCACGGCGACCTCGGCCGAGAGCGACCGGATGTCGGTGAGGCCACGGCCGTCCATGCGGATCTTCTCGGTGAGGACCCGCTGGCGCATGATCTTCTTCGTCAGGGCCTTGAACGCCCCGCCGATCTCCTTGTCGCGGCCCTCGAAGGCCTCGCCCTCGCCCAGGCCGACCTTCTCGATGACGGCGGCCTTGACCTCGTCGGTGGCGCGGTCGCGGTCCTGCTTGCCGGCGATCTGCAGCGCGCGGGACAGGTCGTCGGTGGCGATCGCCGCGACGGCCTCGTAGGTGTCCTGCTCGTAGGCCAGGTAGACCGGGAACTCACCGGTCGGCTTGGCGGCGACGTCGGCCAGCTTCTGCTGCGCCTCGCACAGGACCTTGATGAACGGCTTGGCGGCCTCGAGGCCCGCGGCGACCGCGACCTCGTCCGGCGCGGTGCCGCCCGCGGCGATCAGGTCGAGCGTGTGCTCGGTGCCCTCGGCCTCGACCATCATGATCGCGACGTCATCACCGACGATGCGACCCGCGACGACCATGTTGAAGGTGGCCTTCTCCAGCTGCGACCAGGTCGGGAACGCGACCCACTGGCCCTCGATCAGGGCGACGCGCACGCCGCCGACCGGGCCCGAGAACGGCAGGCCGGCGATCTGGGTGGACGCCGACGCGGCGTTGATGGCCAGCACGTCGTACGGGTCGTCAGGGTTGAGGCTCTGGACGGTGATGACGACCTGGATCTCGTTGCGGAGACCGTCGGTGAACGACGGGCGCAGCGGCCGGTCGATCAGGCGGCAGGTCAGGATCGCGTCGGTCGAGGGACGGCCCTCGCGGCGGAAGAACGCGCCCGGGATGCGCCCGGCGGCGTACATGCGCTCCTCGACGTCGACCGTCAGCGGGAAGAAGTCGAAGTGGTCCTTCGGGTGCTTCGACGCGGTCGTCGCGGAGAGCAGCATGGTCTCTTCGTCGAGGTACGCGACGACGGCGCCGGCGGCCTGCTTGGCCAGGCGGCCCGTCTCGAAACGAACGGTGCGAGTGCCGAACTTGCCGTTGTCGATGACGGCTTCGGACTCGTGCACGGTGACTCCGGTGGAGTCGGTCATAGGGTGTTTCTCCTCTTTAGTTCCTTCATTCGGCGCGAGTCTCCCACCCTGGGACCCGTTTCGCCTGAGGACGCTCGAGGAATGAGGCCGGTCTTCGATCGAAGCCCCCGGGACGCTTCCCGGGAACCACTACCGAGGACCGGCGGACTGGTCCTCGCGCGCGCTCGCGCCGTTCTTTCTTCATTTAGACCGAGGGGGAGCGACCGATGTGGTCACTCCCCCTCGGATTGCAGCTATCGGCGCAGGCCGAGGCGCTGGATCAGCGCACGGTAACGCTCGATGTCCACCTTCATCACGTAGTTCAGCAGCCGGCGGCGACGGCCGACCAGCAGCAGGAGCCCGCGACGGGAGTGGTGGTCGTGCTTGTGAGCCTTGAGGTGCTCGGTGAGGCCGACGATCCGCTTGGTCAGCAGCGCGACCTGGGCCTCGGGGGATCCCGTGTCCGAGTCGTGCACGCCGTACTCGGCCAGGATCGACTTCTTCTCTTCGGTGGACAGCGCCACTTGTGTTGCTCCTCGAAATAATCAGTGCCGTGCGGCCCCGGACGTGGATGAACGCCGGGAAGACGGTCACGGCCGCCACGGACTGCAGCCGGACCCGCTCGTGAGGTTACCAGTCGCCCCGGCAAGCCTCCTGAGCAGGGCCTTCAGCCGTCGAGCCCGAACGTCCGGGCCGTCCGGTAGCGCGGCCGGCCCGCCTCGCGCTCGCTGGTCACCAGGGCCACCTCGGTGGCCGTCCAGCTCCGGCTGGCGAAGTTCGAGAGACGTTGCGTCCAACGCTCGGCGCGCTCCGGTTCTTCCCGGGGGAACCGCGCGAGCGTCAGGTGGCCGGCGTACGGCCTCGCTTCGGCATCGGCGCCCGCGGCGTGCGCGAGCGGCGTCAGCTCCCCGCCGACGGCAGTCAACCACAGCACCCCGGGGAACGTCGCGGCCTTTTCCAGCCGGACGCCGACCGCGGCCCGGCCCGCGAGCCGGTCGGCCAGCCAGGCGCCACGGGCGCCCAGGTCGTCGTGCCCGTAGTAGGCGAGGGTGATGTGCCAGCGTTCCGGCGGCTCCCAGCGAAGGCCGTCCCCCGGTTCACCGAGCGCCTCGGCGACCGCTTCGACGACGTCCTCCGGCGGGAGCAGCGCGCTGAACAGGACCGGCATCAGGCGCCGTGGCCCGCCCGGCGGAGCAGGTCGGCGATGGCCGGGAAGTCGTCGTCGAGGCGCTTGGCGGCTTCGCCCAGGTCCTCGTCCTCGGCCAGGTCGCGCAGGTAGGCGAGGACCTTCTGGTCGTCGTTGACCACCGGGATGTTGTCGCGCCCGACGGTCGGCTTGGAGTCGCGGACGTCCTCCATCGCGGCCAGCATGGCGTCGCGGTTGCCGGCGGCGACCTCGGGCACCAGGATCTTGCGTTCGAGCATGATCATCCTGGCCAGCACGACCGGGTTGCCGATCTTCGCCCGCCGCCCGCTCATCACCTGGCTGAGCATGGGGGCGCTGATGCCGAGGACCTCGGCCAAGAAGGCCTGCGAAACGTCGAAGGCGACGACGAGCCGGCGCACGCGGTCCCCCAGCGGCTCCCCGTACCACTCGCGCTGCAGCGCGATGTTCCGCTGGACGATCTTGTGGTCCTCCACCAGTTCCGCTCCCCTATGCCCTGCTCGCGCACACCGTCCGTGAGCATCTTGCCATCGCTGCCACGTGCGTGAACGCGAAATCCTCTATTCGCCCCCGGTCGGGGCGTCCGGGGGCACTTCCAGTGCCTTTCTCGTCTCGACCACGTCGTCGTCGATCTGGGTGACGAGCCCGGCCGAGTCGGAGAACCGCACCTGGTCGCGCAGCCGCGTCACGAAGTCGATCGCCACGTGCTGGCCGTAGAAGTCCTCGTCGACGTCGAGGACGAACGCCTCGACGGTCCGCTCGCGCCCGGAGAAGGTCGGGTTCGTGCCCACCGAAACCGCGGCGCGCAGCCGGCGCGCGGGATCCGCCGACCGGGTGAACCAGGCGCTGTAGACGCCGTCGGCCGGGACGGCGGCGAAGCGCGGCGTCGACAGGTTCGCCGTCGGGTAGCCGAGCTCGTGGCCGCGGCCGTCACCGCGCACGACGATGCCCTCCAGCCGGTGCGGGCGGCCGAGCGCCTCGGCCGCGGCGACGACGTCACCGGCGTCGATGCACGACCGGACGTAGGTGCTGGAGAAGGTGATCGCCGACTGGTCCTCTTCGGACAGTTCCTTGCCCTGCAGCTCGGCGCCGTAGGCGGCGAAGCCGAACCGGCGGCCGAGGGTGCGCAGCAGCGCGACGTCGCCGGCGGCCTTGGCGCCGAAGGTGAAGTTGTCGCCGACGATCACCGCGGCCGCGTGCAGCCGGTCGACGAGCACCTCGTGGACGAACTCCTCCGGCTGCAGCCGCGACAGCTCCAAGGTGAAGGGCAGCACACAGAAGACGTCGACGCCGAGGCCTTCGACGATTTCCGCTTTGCGCCGCAACGTGGTCAGCTGCGCCGGGTGGCTGCCCGGGCGCAGCACCTCCGACGGGTGCGGGTCGAAGGTGAGCATCACGCTGGGCAGCCCGCGCTCGGCGGCCGCCGCCACGGTCCGGTTGACCAGCTCCTGGTGTCCGCGGTGGACACCGTCGAACACGCCGATGGTGACCACGCACCGGCCCCAGCCGCCGGGAAGGTCCCCCAGTCCACGCCACCGCAGCACGCCACTCTCCCGTCTTCTCGAAACCACCCTAGGCGGGCAGCAGCACGACCACCGCTCGGGACTCGCCTTGTTCGTCGGCGGCCAGGGCGAGCACCCGGCCGTCGGGCCCGAAGAGCCCGTAGGTGCCTTCGACGCCGGCCGCGGGGATGCGCCGGCCGTGCCGGACCGCCCGCGCCGTGGCGGCGTCGATGTCCCGCCGCGGGAAGGCGGCGGCGACGGCGTCGTCGAGGTCGAGGCTCAGCTCCGGGGTTTCCTCGAGCTGGTCGAGGGTCTTGGCCTTCGCCAGCGTGAACGGCCCGACCGTGGTGCGCCGCAGTGCTTTGAGGTGGCCACCGACGCCGAGGTCGGCGCCGAGGTCGCGGGCCAGCGCGCGGACGTAGGTGCCGGAGGAGCACTCGACGACGGCGTCGACCTCGACGCGGTCGTCCTCGTGGCGGATCGAGAGGACGTCGAAGCGGTAGACGGTGACCGGGCGCGGCGGCAGGACGACGTCCTCGCCGGCGCGGACGCGGGCGTAGGCGCGCTTGCCGTCGATCTTGACGGCGCTGACCGCGCTGGGCACCTGCTGGATGTCGCCGGTCAGCTTGGCCACTCCTGCGGCGATGGCCGCGTCTTCGACGGCTTTCGTGTCCGCGGTGGTGAGGACTTCGCCCTCGGCGTCGTCGGTCGTGGTGGCGCTGCCGAGGCTGAGGGTGGCCAGGTAGGTCTTGCGGTCCAGCGCCAGGTGGCCGAGCAGCTTGGTGGCGCGCTCGATGCCGAGCACCAGCACCCCGGTCGCCATCGGGTCGAGCGTGCCGGCGTGCCCGACCTTGCGGGTGCCCATGATGCGGCGGGCCCGGGCGACGACGTCGTGCGACGTCATCCCGGCGGGCTTGTCGACGATCAGCAGACCGGGCGGCGGGGCAGGACGACGGGGCGGTTTGGGGCTCGACACGCGGCAAACCCTAGCGGCCGTCCGGCAGACTGGGCGCATGCGGATCAAGCACCAGGTCGTCACCTTCGACGCGGCGGATCTCGCGGCCGAGAGCCGCTTCTGGGCCGGTGTCCTCGGCGGGGAGGTGGACGAGGACGGCGACTGGCACATGGTGCTGGTGGACGGCGCGCCGCGGATCGGCGTGCAGCTCGCGCCCGGCCACACGCCGCCGGTGTGGCCGGACGGGCCGGTGCCCCAGCAGGTGCACCTGGACCTGTGGGTCGAAGACTTCCCCGAGGCGCACGCCCAGGTCACCGCGCTCGGCGCCACGGTCCTGAAGGCCGCCACCGGCGCCACGTCCGGCGACGACTTCCAGGTCTACGCCGACCCGGCCGGCCACCCGTTCTGCCTCTGCTGGCTGGCCTGACCCAACAACACATCCCGCCGATGTCCCACCAATCACGAGTGATGCCCCGCCAATCACACGTGATGCCCCGCCAATCACGCGAGAAGCCCGGAACTCGCGTGATTGGACCCGAGACTCACGTGATTCGGGCCGGAACTCGCGTGATCAGACCCGAAACTCGCGAGATCCGGCCTCAATCACGCGAGTTCCGGCCTTGATCACGCGAGTTCCGGCTTCAGTCACGCGAGTTGCGGGTTCACGCACGGGCCCGGCGGGCGTGGCGGACCCGCCGGTCCACCATCCGACGCAGGAACGGCGCGGCCAGCGGGCCCAGCGCCGCCAGCAGGGCCACCGACCGGTCCGGGTACACCGCGTACCGCTCGCGCTCCACCGCCCGGACGATCGCCGTCGCCACCGCGTCGGCCGCCATCGGGCGGATCGTGCCGCTGATCGCCGCCGTCTCCGGGGGCTTCCAGCGGTTCTCCTCCGTCAGCTGCGGTGTGTCGACGTCCGGTGGGTAGACGCACGCGACGTGCACCCCGGCCGGGTTCAGCTCGTCGCGCAGGGCCTCCATCAGGCCGCGGACCGCGAACTTCGCCGGCGCGTACGCCGTGTACCCGTAGATCCCCAGCACCGCGGCCGCCGACGAGATCGCCACGATCGAGCCGCACCGGCGCCGGACCATCGACGGCGCCACCGCCCGCACCGCGTGCAGCGTCCCGAAGTAGTCGACCTCCACCATGCGCCGGAACACCTCGTCGTCCAGCTCCAGGAACTCGCCGGGACGCGCTTGGCCGGCGCACGTCACCAGCACGTCGCACGGCCCCGCCGCCGCCACCAGCGACTCGAACGCCACCTCCACCTCGGCCTGCGACGAGACGTCGGCGACCGCTGTCAGCACCGAAGCGCCGCGTGACTTCAGCGACACCGACGCCTTCCTCAGCCGCGACGCGTCCCGCGCGACCAGCGACACCGACGCGCCGCGGGCGGCCAGCGCCGCCGCGGTCGCCAGGCCGATCCCGCTGGAACCACCCGTGATCACCGCGTGCGCGCCGCGCAGCCCGGTCACGAAACCACCCCCGAATATGAAGGAGATTCACATACAACCATGTGGTGAACGCCACCGGGATAACAGCTATGTTTCGTCGTTGCTTAGGCGCTACAAGTAGTAAGGACGGCAGCGTGGGCGTCCGGTGCCCCGAACACGCCGATTTCCTGGAGGAACTTGTGCCGCCCGCCACCGGCCGCGCCACCGCCCGGTCCTGGCTCATCTGGCTCGCCGCCGTCACCGTCTACCTCCTCGCGGTGTTCCACCGCACCTCGTTCGGCGTCGCCGGGCTGCAGGCCGCCGAGCGCTTCGGCGTCGGCGCGGCCGCGCTCGGCACGTTCACCGTGCTGCAGGTCGGCGTCTACGCGGCGATGCAGATCCCGACCGGCGTGCTGGTCGACCGCTACGGCCCCCGCCGCGTCCTCACCGTCGCCGTGCTGGTGCTCGGCCTCGGCCAGATCCTGCTCGGCGTCGCCCACTCCTACGGCCTCGGCCTGGTCGCCCGCGGCGTGCTCGGCCTCGGCGACGCGCTCACGTTCGTCAGCGTGCTGCGCCTGGTCGCGGCCCACTTCCCGGGCCGCCAGTACGCGCTGCTGACGTCGTTCACCGCGGCCGTCGGCTACATCGGCAACCTCGCCGCCACCGTCCCGCTGTCCCTGGTGCTCGACAGCGCCGGCTGGACGCCCACCTTCCTGGCCGTCGGCGCCGTCACGGTCCTCTACACCGTGGTCGTGACGCTCCGGGTCCGCGACGTCCCCGCCGGCGAACCGCTGCCGGCCCGCGAGACCGTCCACCCGCGCGAGCTCGGCCGCCGCGTCGCCGAAGCGTGGCGGACGCCGGGGACGCGCCTCGGGTTCTGGGTCCACTTCAGCACGATGTTCGCCCCGAACGCCCTGACGCTGCTGTGGGGCGTCCCGTGGCTGGTGCAGGGCCAGGGCCAGTCGATGGCGACCGCGAGCACGCTGCTCACGGTGTTCGTCTTCGGCTCGATGGCCGGCGGCCCGCTGCTGGGCGGCGTGATCGGCCGGCATCCGTCGCTGCGGATGCCGCTGGTCGGCGGGTACATCGGCGGGGCCGCGGTGATCTGGGCGGTGCTGCTCGGCTGGCCGGGCCAGGTCCCGGTGGCCGTGCTGGTGCCGACGTTCGCCTTCCTCGCCCTCGGCGGCCCGTCGTCGATGATCGGCTTCGCGCTCGCCCGCGACTACAACCCGCTGAGCCGGGTGGGCACGGCCACCGGCGTGGTCAACGTCGGCGGCTTCATCGCGACGACCATCGCCGCCCTCGGCGTCGGCGTGCTGCTGCAGTGGACGGGCGGCAACTTCCGCGTCTCGCTGCTGGCGATCGTCGCGATCCTGGCGCTGGGCACGGTCCGGATGCTGGTGTGGTGGCGCCGGACGCGCGCCCACCTGTTCCTGGCCGAGGCCCGCGGTGAGGAACTGCCGGTGCGAATCACCCGCCGGCGCTGGGACGCGGCGTTGCCGGAGACGCCGATCGTCGCCGCCTGAAGATCCCGAGCCCGTAACTCGCGTGACCGAACCCGTGACTCGCGTGACCGGAGCCGGAACTCACGTGATCGGGACCTGAACTCACGTGATTGAAGCCGTAACTCGCGAGTTCCGGCCCGAATCACGCGAGTTCCGGCTCTGATCACGCGAGATTCGGGGCATCTCGCGTGATTGGAGAGGCATCACGCGTGATTGCGGGGTCAGGTGGGGCGGATTGCTCCGGTTACTGCCCAGTTTCCCGAGCGCCAGCGGGCCACGACGAAGGCCAGGCGGAGGACCATGAAGAGCGAGAGGCCGGTCCAGATGCCCGTCAGGCCCCAGTCGAAGCCCAGGGACGCCCAGATCAGCGGGAGGAAGCCCAGCGCCGCGCTGCCCAGGGTCGCGTTGCGGAGGAATGCCGCGTCGCCCGCGCCCAGCAGGACGCCGTCGAGCGCGAAGACCACGCCCGCGATCGGCTGCAGGGCCACGAAGAACCACCACGCGTGCGGGATCTCCGCCAGCACGCCCGGGTCGGACGTGAACGCGTGCGGCAGCACCCACGACAGCGCCGCGAACAGCACGCACAGGAAGCAGCCCAGCAGCAGCCCGTAGCCCGTGATCTGCGCCGCGACCCCGCGTGCCCGCCGGGCCGCGTTCGCGCCCAGTGCCGCGCCCACCAGGGACTGCGCCGCGATCGCCACCGAGTCCAGCACCAGCGAGAGGAACGTCCACAGCTGCAACACCACCTGGTGCGCGCCCACCGCCTCGGTCGACGTGCGGGCCGCGACGGCCGCCGCCGAGACGAAGCACGCCTGGAACGCGAGGCTGCGCAGCACCAGGTCGCGGCCCAGGCCGAGCTGGGCGCGCATCACCTTGAAGTCCGGCCGCAGGCCGGCCTTCTCCTTCACCAGCGCCGCGAAGAACAGCGACGCCGAGACCACCTGCGCGACGACGTTCGCGATCGCCGAGCCCTCCAGCCCGAGCCCCGCCCAGTAGACGAGCACCGGGCACAGCACGGCCGAGATCCCGTTGCCGGCCAGGACGTACCGCAGCGGCTTCGCGGCGTCCTGCACCCCGCGCATCCAGCCGTTGCCGGCCATGGTGACGAGGATCAGCGGCGCGCCGAACAACGCGATCCGCACCCACGACACCGCCGCGCCGGCGACCTCCTCGCTGCCCGAGAGCACCCGGGCGATCGGCCACGCCAGCAGCTGCCCCGCGACCAGCACGGCGAGCCCGACGAACACCGCCAGCCACGTCGCCTGCACGCCCTCCCGCACCGCCTCGGCCCGGCGTCCGGCGCCGTGCAGCCGGGCGGTGCGCGACGTCGTGCCGTACGACAGGAACGTCAGCTGGCTCGAAACCTGGGCCAGCACGACGCCGCCGAGCGCCAGCCCGGCCAGCGGCAGCGCGCCGAGGTGGCCGACCACCGCGGTGTCGACCAGCACGTACAACGGCTCGGCGGCCAGCACGCCCAGCGCCGGCACGGCCAGGCCGAGCACGCGCTTGGCCGGGATCCGCTCGATGTCCTCCACTTTCACCACGAACCGGACTCTAACCGCCGGCACCGACAGTTCCGCGTCACAGCCGGACCGGCAGCCTCCGCAAGGACCGGCTCCGGAACGCCGACCGCCACTCCAGCTCGGCGTAAGGCACGGCCAGCGACAGCCCGGGGTGCCGCGAGAACAACGCCGCGAGCCCCACCTCGACCTCCAGCCGGGCCAGCGGCGCACCCAGGCAGTAGTGCGGCCCGAACCCGAACCCGACGTGCGGGTTCTCGGCCCGCGACGGATCGAAGACGTCGGCGTCGGGGAACACGGACGCGTCGCGGTGGGCCGAGGCGACGGCCAGCATGACCGTCTCGCCCGCCGGGATCGTCGTGCCACCGGTTTCGACGTCGTGGACCGGGAACCGCCGGATCGCCAGCTGCAGCGGCGAGGCGTGCCGGACCAGTTCGTCCACAGTGGACGAGGTGAGCCCGGCCGAGAGCAGCTCGGCCAAGCCGTTGCCCAGCACGTGCACGACGTTCTCGTACCCGGCGAGCAGCAGCAGGAACGCCGCGCTCAGCATCTCGTCGGCGGTGAGCGAGTCCGCCACCACGCTGAGCAGGTCGTCGCCGGGCGACTCCCGCTTCGCCGCGACCAGTGAAGTCAGGAACGCGTACAGCGAACCCATCGCCGAACGCGCGCGGGCGGGGTCCGCCGGCACGAGCACCGCGTCGGTCCACTCGCGGAACGCCGTGACGTCGGCGGGCGGGACGCCGAGCAGCTCGCAGATCACCCGGATCGGCAGCGGCACGCAGAACTCGGCGAGCAGGTCGTCCCCGCCCACCGCGTCGGCCAGCGAGCGGGCGATCTCCTCGACGGCCGGCCGCAGGGCTTCGACGCGGCGCGGGGTGAACGCCCGGCCCAGGATCCGCCGCAGCCGCGGGTGGTCCGGCGCGTCCATGTTCAGCAGGTTCCGATCCAGCGACGCCGGCAGCGAAAGCCCGCGGTACCCGGTGGTGGAGTGGGCCTTGTCCAGCGAGAGCCGCAGATCGGCGAGACCGGCGCGGACGTCTTCGTAGCCGGTGACCAGCCACACCGGTGAGCCGTCCGGCGCCTCGGCCCGGTGCACCGGGCCTTCCGCGCGCAGCCGCGCGTAGGAGCACACCGGGTCCTTCAGGAACTCCTCGTCGAACCGCACCACCACAGGTCCACCCTAGAGCAGCGGCGCCCGCTCCAGCGCTTCCCGCAGCCCGGCGAGCACCTCCGGCGCCGAGCCCGCGATCGTGCAGCCCGCGGCCTGCCGGTGCCCGCCGCCGCCGAACTCGGCCGCCACCGCCGAGACGTCGATTCCGATGGAGCGCAACGAGATCTGCCACTGCGCGGGGTTGCCCAGGTCCTGTTTGAGCACCGCCGCGACGGCCGCCTCGCGTACCGAGCGGACGACGTCGACGACCGACTCGACCTCCTCGCCCCGCACCGTCCGCGCCGCCTCGACCGGGACCACCGCGTGCACGAAACCCCGGCCCTGCGCGGCTTCCGGCTCCAGCCGGGCCCCGGCGAGCACCGACGAGAGCATCGGCAGCCAGGTGAACGGCCGCTCGTCGACGATCCGCCGCACCACCGCCTCCGGGTCGACGCCCGCTTCCAGCAGCCGCGCGGCCATCCGGTGGGTCTCCGGGCTCGCCCGGCGGAACCCGCTCGTGTCGGTGACGATCCCCGCGTAGATCCCCCGCGCGATCGGCTCGTCCAGCTCCACGCCCATGGCGTCGAGGATCCGGAAGACCAGGATCGCGCTGGCCTCGGCGCTCTCGTCGACGACGTTGCAGGCGCCGTAGCACGTGTTGGTCGCGTGGTGGTCGATCACCAGCACCGAGCCGGCCAGCTCGACGCGCCCGGCGAGCCGGCCCAGCCGCTTCGGCACCGGCGTGTCGACGCAGACCAGCAGCGCCTCGCTGTCGGGCAGGTCGTCGGGGTGGGTCAGCAGGCCGTCCTCGTCGAGCCACCGCAGCGTCTCCGGGGCCTCGTCGGGCTCGCCGAACGAGACGCGCACCCGGGCGCCGCGCCGGTGCAGCGCCCGGCCGAGGGCCAGCGCGCTGCCGAGCGCGTCCGCGTCGGGGCGGACGTGCCCGAGCACCGTCACGTCGGTGGCCGACGCGAGCAGCGCCGCCGCGTCCCGGATGTCCTGCGCCAAAGTAGGGGTCACGGTGCGTCACGCTACGCTCTGCGGGATGCCTGAGTACGTGATCCTGGTCCACCCGTCCGCCAATCGGGTCTACGCCGCCTCCTCCCCCGCGCTGCTGCGTGCCGAGCTGGCGGTGTTCGGCGCGGCTTTGTCGGCCGAGCTGTCCGGGATCGAAGAGGTCGAGCTCGGCGGCGTCGGCTACGTGCGCTTCACCAGCTCCGCGCCGCTGGGCGAGCGCGACCTCGCGCTGCTGTCGAACCTCTCTTCGCTGTACGCGCTGTTCGAGCTGGGTGACGGCGTCCTGCGCCCGGTCACCGTGACGCCGCTGGCCAAGGCCGACTCGGACCTGCTGACCATCCAGAAGTACCCCGGCAAGACCAACGAGTCGTTCACGAAGCTGCTGCTGAACGTCACGCTGCTGGCCACGACGGACCCGTTCTCGGCCAAGCCGAAGTACCTGCTCGACCCGCTCTGCGGCCGCGGCACCACGCTGAACCAGGCGATGATGTACGGCCTGCACGCCACCGGCCTCGACGTCGACGCCAAGGACTTCGAAGCCTACGAGGCGTTCATCAAGACCTGGCTGCGGAACAAGCGCGTCAAGCACACCGCCGACTCGGGACAGCTGCGCCGCAACAAGGTCCGCCTCGGCCGCCGCCTCGACATCGAGTACGCGCTCGACAAGGAAGCGTACAAAGCGGGCGACACCCGCAAGCTCACCTACTTCCAGGCCGACACGCTGACCACCGACGAGGTGCTGCGCGCGAACTCCTGCGACGTGATCGTCACCGACGCGCCGTACGGCGTCCAGCACGGCAGCCACCGCGAAGCCGGCCTGCAGCGCAGCCCGCGTGACCTGCTCGCGGCGGCCGTCCCGGTGTGGACGCGGGTGCTGCGCCCCGGGGGCGCGCTCGGCATCTCGTGGAACACGACCGTGCTGCCGCGCGAAGAGCTCGTCGAGGTGCTGCGGAAGGCGGGGCTCGACGTCCGCGAAGGCGGGCCGTGGGCCGGGTTCGCCCACCGCGTCGACCAGGCCATCCTGCGTGACCTGGTCGTCGCGGCGAAGCCCGCGTCCTAGGACTGCGTCAGCTCGGGCCTGGTGACCTGGCCGTTCTCCTCGGGCACGGGGGCAGGCGACGGCGGCGTGCTCAGGCCGCGCTTCACCGAGTCCAAGATGGACAGTCCCTGGCCGACCAGCCCGGCGGCCATCTCGCCCAGGCCGTCGGCGCCGTTGAGGATGTTGACGTTCGCGCCGGACAGCCCGCGGCCGGCTTCCTTGACGATCTGCGGCAGCTGGTCGATGAGCATCCGGTCGAGCGCGACCCGGTTGTTCGACGCGGCCGCCTCCGCCTGCACGCGCATCTTCTCGGCCTCGGCCAGCGCCAGGATCCGGATCCGCTCGGCTTCGGCGTCGGCGGGCTTGATCACTTCGGCCACCAGCTGCTGCTGCCGCAGCTCGGCCTCGCGCTGGGCCAGCTCGGTGCGCGCGTCGATGACCTCCTGCTGGGCCTTGGCCTGCGCGAGCGGCCCCGCCTGCGCGGCCTCGGCCTGCGCCGCCTCGACCTCGGCGCGGTACTGCGCCTGCACGATCGACGTCTGCCGGGCGTATTCCGCCTGCGTCCGCTGGGACTTCTGCTCGGCCTCCGCCGCGGTCTGGTTCGCCACCGCCTGGGCGATCTGGGCGTCCCGCTGGATCGCGGCGTTGTGCGGCGCGGCCATCGCGGCGATGTAGCCGAGCTTCATGTCGTCGATCGACTGGATCTGCAGCGCGTCGACGGTGAGCCCGATCTTCGCCATCTCCACCGCCGAGCCGTCCAGCACCTCGGTGGCGAGCTTCTGCCGCTCGGTGATGATCTCCTCGACCGTCATCGACCCGATGATCGAGCGCAGGTGACCGGCGAAGATCCGGCCGGTCAGCACCGACATCTGGTCCTGGTCGGAGAGGAACCGCTGGCCGGCGTTGACGATGCTTTCGGTGTCGTTGCCGACCTTGAACGCGATCACCGCCCGCACCGTCAGGGCGATCGCCTGCTTGGTGACGCACACTTCGGTCACTTCGGCCTCACACATCGAAAGCGTGAGGAACCGGACCTTCCGGAAGATCGGCATGACGAACGCACCGTGGCCGGTGACCACCCGGAACGGTGACGCGCCGCTGCTGTGCTTGCCCCCCGAGATCAGCATGGCTTCGTTGGGGGCCGGAACGCGATACCCGAACATCGCTGTCCTTATTCAGAAGGATCCGAGGCGTCCCACGCCACGACGTCGACCGTGCGCCGGCCCCGGGTTTCCACGACCAGGACGGTCGTGCCCTTCGGCAGCTCCGTGTCGGACCAGGCCAGGAAGGTTTCCAAGCCGCCCCGGATCCTGATCAGCACCTCCCCGGGCCCCCGCTGCCCGCGGGTGCCGATGAGGAGGACTCCGGTGCGGCCGGCCGGGGACAGGTCGGAGTGCATGCGCCGACCTCCCTCGATGGCCGTCTCGGTGCGGGATCCCCCGCTGGCACCATTGTGCTCCCGGCGGCGGCCGGCGGCAGGCACTGTGAGGTTCCGATCAGGAGGCAAC
Source organism: Amycolatopsis iheyensis (assembly GCF_024703995.1). GTDB lineage: Bacteria > Actinomycetota > Actinomycetes > Mycobacteriales > Pseudonocardiaceae > Amycolatopsis > Amycolatopsis iheyensis. The sequence goes on from NZ_JAMXQV010000016.1 coordinate 248,520, forward strand.
CGCGCCGCTATACTCCGGAGCGTGACCGCCGAGCCCCGCACCCTGCGCGCCGACGCCCGGCGCAACCGGGAGGCGCTCGTCGCGGCCGCACGGGAGGTCTTCGGCGCCAAGGGTGTCGACGCCCCGCTCGACGAGATCGCCCGCCGCGCCGAGGTCGCGATCGGCACGCTCTACAACCGGTTCCCGACGCGGGCCGACCTCGTCGAGGCCGCGTTCCTGCCGACGCTCGAAGAGGCGCGGGCCGCCGTCGACGAGGCGCTCGAGTGCGAAGACCCGTGGGACGGCTTCGTGCTCTTCCTCGAGCGGTCCGTGCTGATGCAGGTCTCCGACCGCGGGTTCACCGAGGTCTGCTCGCGGGTGTTCGACCCGGCGTCCGGTCTCGAAAAAGCCAAGCAGGCCAACGCGTTCCGGATCAACCGGATCATCGCCCGTGCGCAGGAGGCCGGTGCGTTGCGGAAAGACTTCCGCGGGGAAGACCTCGCGATCGTGTTCGCCGCGGCGACGGCGACCCCCGGCTGGCGGCGCGCGCTCGGCATGGTCCTCGACGGGCTGCGGGTGCGATGACCTGGCTCGCGGACACCCGCACGTCCTACGACACGGTGGCGGCGAGCTACGCCGAGTTCGTTTCCGGCGCCCTCGAGGAGCAGCCGTACATGCGGGCGGCGCTGACGCTGTTCGCGGCCCAGGTCGACGGACCGGCGGTGGACGTCGGCTGCGGTCCCGGGCAGTTCACGGCGTTCCTGGACTCGCTCGGGCTGGACGTCGCCGGCATCGACCTTTCGCCGGCGATGGTCGAGCTGGCCCGGCAGGCCCACCCGGAGCTGCGGTTCGACGTCGGCTCGATGACGGACCTGGCGCTGCCCGACGCGTCGATGGCCGGGCTGCTGGCGTTCTGGTCGCTGATCCACGTCCCGGACGACGAGGTCCCGGTGGCGCTCGGGCACTTCCGGCGGGTGCTGCGGCCGGGTGGGTTGCTGATGATCGGCTACCACGTCGGCGCCGGCACGCGGCTGAAGACCGAAGGCTACGGCGGGCACCCGATGCGGGTCCACGTCCACTTGCGACAGCCGTGGTGGCTGGCGAAGCGGGTGCGCGACGCCGGGTTCACCCTCGAGGCGGAGTGGGCGCTGAACCCGGAAAACCCAGTGTCCCAAGCGATCCTGTTCGCCCGCGCGTCAGCCTAGCCGCTGCCCCACGAACTTCAGGACGTCCGGCAGGATCCCCCGCCAGTACTCGTCCTTGTGCCCACCGGGCGAGAACTGCGCCACCGCGGGCGAAACCGCCTTCACCAGCTTGCGATCCGCGCCCAGGAACGGATCCGACTCACCGCACCAGACGCCGAGGCGGGCCGCGGGCAAGTCTTCGGTGTGCAGCAACGGTTCTTCCGCGCGCCAGTTGTCCTCGCCGGAGAACACCTTGCGGCTGCGGGCGTCCGGCCAGCTGACGAACAACGCGGCACTCGCCGTGGCCACCGCCTTGAGATCCGGGTGTGCGCGGGCGAACCGGAGTGCGCCGAAACCACCCATGGAAATGCCGAGCACCGCCGACGCCGGGCGCAGGTCTCGGCCCGCGAGCCAACCCGGGACTTCGTCGGTGAGCATGCGTTGCGGGTCGTCGTCGCCGCCGACGTCGACCCAGTAGTTGTCGCCGTCGACCGCGGCCACCGCGAACGGTGGGACGCCGCCGCGCACGGCCGCCGTCAGCATCTGCGGGATGCCCAGGTCGAGAAAGGTTCGCGCGCGAGCGCCGCGGCCGTGCAGGGCCAGGCACACCGGCAACCCCGAGGCCGGGACGCCTTCGGGGGTGATGAGTACGAGGTCGACGTCGGTGCCACGGGCGGCCGAGCGCATGCGCTGGACCGTCACCGGGTCACGGGGCGCGGACGGCCGGGTGGGGGCCGGCACCGGCGGCGGACCGGGTGGCGGGTCGGCCGACGAGCAGCCCGCCAGCAGCGCGAGGGCGCTGCCGGCGAGCAGAGTGCGACGGGAGAGCATGGGCCTCAGCCCCGGCTCTCCTCCTCCGCGAGCTCGTCGTCTTCGGCCTCTTCGCGAGGCGCCTTGTACGGGTCGACGTCGCCGGCGTGCTGGGCGCCGGTCGCCTGGCGGGCGACCTCGGCGTCGGCCTCACGGGCCTTCGCGAGGAGGTCTTCGATCCGCTTCGACTCCTCGGGAATCGTGTCGGCGACGAACGTCAGCGTCGGCGTGTAGCGGACGCCGGTGCCCTGCCCGACCTTCGTGCGGAGCATCCCGCGCGCGGATTCGAGCGCGGCGGCGGCACCGGCGAAGTCCGGGACGGAGTCCAGCTTCTCGCCGAGCACCGTGTAGTACACCGTGGCGTCGTGCAGGTCGCCGGTGACCTTCGTGTCCGTGATGGTCACGTAGTCCAGCCGGGCGTCCTTGACCTCGTGCTCGATCGCGGACGCCACGATCTGCGAGATCCGCTTGGCGAGCTTGCGAGCCCGAGCAGGATCAGCCATGTCTTTCTCCTAGTCTTCTGGACCGAGCAGCCGGCGGCGTGCGGTGAGCAGCTCGAACTCCGGCCGGCTCGCCACGTACCGCTCACACGAGTCGAGCACGTCCCGGACGTGCTCGCCACCTTCGGCGACCACGGCCACCCCGATGAGGGTCCGGCGGTGCAGGTCGGTGTGCCCGGCTTCGGCCACCGAGACGGCGAAGCGCTTGCGCACCTCGGCCAGCACCGGTCGGACCACGGATCGCTTCTGCTTCAACGAATGGACGTCGCCGAGCAGGATGTCGAGCTCTAGGGCTCCGACGAACATAGGCAAATGAGGTGGTGTAGTAGGAATGGAAACCCCGGGTGTGCGGTGCGAAACCGCACACCCGGGGACACAGGCCTTACGCCCGCGGCTTCTCGCGCTGCTCGTACGTCTCGATCTGGTCGTCGACCTTGATGTCGCCGTACGAACCGAGCGTCAGACCGCACTCGTAGCCCTCGCGGACCTCGACCACGTCGTCCTTGAACCGCCGCAGCGAGCTGATCGGCAGGTTCTCCGCGACGACGGTGCCGTCGCGCAGGAGGCGGGCCTTGGCGTTGCGCCGGATCTCGCCGGACATGACCAGGCAACCCGCGATCGTGCCGATCTTGGAGGACTTGAAGACCTCGCGGACCTCCGCGCGGCCCAGCTCGACCTCTTCGTACTCCGGCTTGAGCATGCCCTTGAGGGCCTGCTCGATCTCGTCGATCGCCTGGTAGATGACCGTGTAGTACCGGACGTCGACGCCCTCGCGGGTGGCCCGCTCGGTCGCCTTGCCCTGGGCGCGGACGTTGAACCCGAGGACGATCGCGTCGGACGCGGTCGCCAGGTCGATGTCCGACTCGGTCACGCCACCGACACCGCGGTGGACCACGTTCAGCTCGACCTCGTCGCCGACGTCCAGCTGCAGCAGCGAGGCTTCGAGGGCCTCGACCGTACCCGAGTTGTCACCCTTGATGATCAGGTTGAGGCTGCTCGTCTCCTTCAAGGCGGAGTCGAGGTCCTCGAGGCTGACCCGCTTGCGGCGCGACGCGTTGAGCGCGTTGCGCGTGCGGGCCGACCGGCGCTCGGCGATCTGCCGGGCGACGCGGTCCTCGTCGACCACCAGGAAGGTGTCACCCGCACCCGGCACCGAGGTGAACCCGATGACCTGGACGGGCCGCGACGGCAGCGCCTCGGTGACGTCGACGTTGTGCTCGTCGACCATCCGGCGGACGCGGCCGTAGGCGTCACCCGCCACGACCGAGTCACCGACGCGCAGCGTGCCGCGCTGGACCAGGACGGTGGCCACCGGGCCGCGGCCGCGGTCGAGGTGCGCCTCGATCGCGACGCCCTGGGCCTCCATGTCCGGGTTGGCCCGGAGGTCCAGAGCGGCGTCGGCGGTCAGCAGGATCGCCTCGAGCAGGCCGTCGATGTTGATGTTCTGCCGCGCGGAGATCTCGACGAACATCGTGTCGCCGCCGTACTCCTCGGCGACCAGGCCGTACTCGGTCAGCTGCTGCCGGATCTTGTCCGGGTTCGCGCCTTCCTTGTCGATCTTGTTGATCGCGACCACGATCGGCGCCTTGGCGGCCTGCGCGTGGTTGATCGCCTCGACCGTCTGCGGCATCACACCGTCGTCGGCCGCCACCACGATCACCGCGATGTCGGTCGAGTTGGCACCACGGGCACGCATGGCGGTGAACGCCTCGTGACCCGGGGTGTCGATGAAGGTGATCAGACGCGGGTTGCCTTCGAGCTCGGTCTCGATCTGGTAGGCACCGATGTGCTGCGTGATGCCGCCGGCCTCGCTCTCGCGGACCTTCGTCTTCCGGATCGTGTCGAGCAGGCGGGTCTTACCGTGGTCGACGTGACCCATGATGGTCACGACCGGCGGCCGGACCTGGAGGTCCTCTTCCTCACCCGTGTCTTCGCCATAGGTGATGTCGAAGGTCTCCAGCAGCTCACGGTCTTCTTCCTCGGGGCTGACGACCTGAACCGTGTAGTTCATTTCGCCGCCGAGCAGCTCGAGGATGTCGTCCGACACGGACTGCGTCGCGGTGACCATCTCGCCGAGGTGGAAGAGCACCTGCACCAGCGAAGCCGGGTTGGCGTCGATCTTCTCGGCGAAGTCGGTCAGCGAAGCACCCCGCGGCAGCCGGATCGTCTCGCCCTGCCCCTTGGGCAGGCGGACGCCGCCGACGCTGGGCGCCTGCATGTTGTCCATGTACTCCTGGCGCTTCTGCCGCTTCGACTTGCGGCCCTTGCGCGAGGGTCCACCCGGGCGACCGAAGGCACCCGCGGTGCCGCCACGGCCACCGGGGCCGCCACGACCGCCGCCGCCACCGCGGAAGCCGCCGCCACCGGCCGGGGCACCCGTGCCGCCGCCGGGCCGGAAACCGCCGCCACCGCCGCCGCCACCGGGGCCGC
>NZ_JAMXQV010000017.1 GCF_024703995.1 Amycolatopsis iheyensis
CGTCGCCGCGCAGCTCAACCGCCGCCCACGCAAAACGCTCGGCTGGGACACCCCAGCCGAGCGCTTGGCTAAACTCCTGACCGAAGCCAGTTGATCACCCGTGTTGCAACGACCCCTCGAATCCGCCACTCCGGTGGGGAGGCCTTCGCGGCGTTCAGGACCCGGTCGGTGTGGTCGCGCAGCGACGGGCACGTCTCGATCGGGTGATCCCGGGGGCAGCGCAGGAAGTGCTCGAGGAACGTCTCGGCGATCGCGAGCTTCCGCCGCTGGTCGGCCAGCTCGGCGATCCGCTCGCGGACCGCGGCACGCCAGTCGCCATGCTCCGGGCCGCGCAGGACGGCGGCGATCTCGTCGAGGCTGAGCATCCCGGTGTCCTGCAGCATCTTCGCCGCGGCCAGCCGGTGCAGCTCGTCCGGGCCGTAGAACCGTTTGCCGCCGCGACGTTCCGCCGGGGTCACCAGGCCGCGCTCGTCCCAGTAGCGCAACGCGGACACCGCGACGCCCACCGCCGAGGCCGCTTCACCGATCGAAAGCATGCCGGGAGTTGACCTCAAGCCGGGTTGAGGTCGCAACCTGTTTAGGTGACCCTAACTTCACCGGCGACCCGCGTCGGCCTCCTCACCGCCGTCTTCCTCGGCAGCTTCATGGCCCTGCTCGACGTCAGCGTCGTGAGCGTCGCGCTGCCGACGATCCAGCGTGACCTCGACGCCGGCTTCAGCGGCCTCCAGTGGATCATCGACGGCTACGCGGTCGCGCTGTCGGCGGTGATCCTCTCCGGCGGCTCGCTCGGCGACCGCTACGGCCGCAAGCGCGTCTACCTCACCGGCGTGGCCGTGTTCACGCTCGCTTCGCTGGCCTGCGCACTGGCTCCGGCACTCGAGTGGCTGGTCGCGGCCCGGGTGGTGCAGGGGTTCGCGGCGTCGACCGTCATCCCCGGTTCCGTCGCGCTGCTCGCGCACGAATTCCCCGAGCCGCGCGAGCGGGCGAAGATGATGGGCCTGTGGGGCACGGTCGCGGGCACGGCGATGGTGCTCGGCCCGCTCGCCGGCGGCCCGCTCACCGACGCGTTCGGCTGGCCGACGATCTTCCTCGTGAACCTCCCGATCGGGGTAGGCGTGCTGGTCGCGGGCCGCCGCGTCGGCGAGTCCCGCGATCCCTCGCATGGCGCGCTCGACCTGCCCGGCCAGGTCCTCGGAGCGCTGTGGATCGGCGCGCTGACCTTCGCCGTGATCGAGGCGGGCCGCACCGGGTTCGACGCCCTCACGCTGACCACCGGCGCCCTCGGGCTCGCCGCGCTGAGCGCGTTCGTCGTGGTCGAGCTGCGGGCGGAGCACCCGATGCTGCCGATCCGGCTCTTCGGCCGCGCCCGCTTCGCCGCGGCCATCACCGGCTCGGCCGGGCTCGGCTTCGCCGCCTACCCGGCGGTCTTCCTGATCGGCCTCTACCTGCAGGAGGCCCGTGGCGCGACGGCCACCGAAGCAGGTGTCCAGATGCTGCCGTACGTGCTGGTCAACGTGCTCGCGGCGTTCTCCGCCGGGCGGCTTTCGGCCCGGCTGGGCGCGGAGCGCGTGCTGCCGGCCGGCTACCTCACGGCGGCGTTGGGCGCCTTCGCGTTCCTGCTGCTCGACGGCTCGACGCCGTACTGGCTGGTGGCCCTCACCTTCGCGCTGGCCGGCGCGGGGGTCGGGCTGTCGGTGACGCCGACGAACATCGTCGGGCTGGCCGGGTTGCCGGGCACCCGCGCCGGCATCGCCTCGGCCACCGTGAACGCGGCGCGGCAGACCGGCACCACGCTGGGCGTGGCCGCGCTCGGCACGCTCATCGCGCGGGGGACGACGTTCACCGGCGGGCTGCACCTGGCCATGGGCGTGGCCGGGCTGGTGCTGCTGGCGGTGACCGTGCTCACCGCCGTGACCCTGCGCCGGGCCGGGTGAGGGGCGGCGGACTATCCTGCCAACCGTGGAAGCCTTGTTTACGACCTTGCTGGTGCTGGCCGGCGTCGCGATCACCTGGTTCGCCGTGTACGTCGTCTACCGGCTGTACGCGGACCAGCGCTGACTCATGACCGCCAGCGGCGACGAAGCCATCGCGGCAGCGGAGGCACGCGCGGAAACCACTCGTGCGCGCAACCTCCCGCTGTGGGACGACCTGCCCATCCCCAACGACACCGCGAACCTGCGTGAGGGGCCCAACCTCCACGACGCGTGTCTCGCCCTGCTGCCGCTCGTCGGCGTGTGGCGCGGTGAGGGCGAGGTCGACTACCCGACCATCGAGGGCCCCTACAAGTACGCGCAGCAGCTGACCATCTCCCACGACGGCCGCCCGTTCCTGGTCCACGAGTCGCGGGCTTGGCTGCTGGACGAAGACGGCAACGTCATCCGCCCGGCCGCCCGCGAGTCCGGCTTCTGGCGGCCGCAGGAGGACGACACCATCGAGCTGCTGCTCACCCACAACACCGGCATCGTCGAGCTGTACTACGGCAAGCCGCGCAACCAGACCTCGTGGGAGCTCGGCACGGACGCGCTGATCCGCACGTCCACCGCGAAGGACGTCACGGCGGCCCAGCGGTTGTACGGCCTGATCGAAGGCTCCCTCGGCTACGTCGAGGAGCGCGCGATGATGGGCCAGGAGATGCAGCCGCACTCCTCGGCCCTGCTGCGCCGCGTCGTCGGCTGACGGCCGTGCGCTGGCGGCGCTGTGGCGAGGACGCCGCCCTGCTGGACTGCGATTCCCTGGACCAGATGCGGGCGGCGCACGCCACGGTGGCCGCCGCCCGCCCAGACGCCGTCGTCGACCTCGTGCCCGGCGCGCGCAGCCTGCTCGTCATCGGCGGGGTGGCCGCGGTGAAAGCCCTGCTCGACGACGCCGATCTCACGCACCCGCCGGCCGGTGAGCCGCGCGAGGTCACCCTCGACGTCCGCTACGACGGCGAGGACCTGTCCCTGATCGCATCGGACGCCGGGGTGTCCACGGACGCCGTCGTCGAGCTGCACACCGAGGCCGTGTACACGGTGGCTTTCACCGGGTTCGCGCCCGGTTTCGGCTACCTGACGGGACTTCCCGCGCCACTGCGGCAGCCGCGGCTGGAGTCGCCCCGCACGCGCGTCCCGGCCGGGTCGGTCGGGATCGCCGGTGAGTTCACCGGCGTCTACCCCCGTGCGTCGCCGGGTGGCTGGCGGCTGCTCGGCCACACGCCGGCGAAGTTGTTCGACCCGCACGCCGACCCGCCCGCGTTGTTCGCGCCGGGCGACCGCGTCCGCTTCCGGGCCGTCCGATGAGGTCGCTGGAGGTGCTCGACCCCGGGCGGCACGCGCTGGTCGAAGACCTCGGCCGGCCCGGCTACGCGCACCTCGGCGTGGCGCCCTCCGGCGCGCTCGACACGGCGTCGCTGCGGCTGGCGAACCGCCTGGTCGGCAACCCCGTGACGGCCGCGGGCGTCGAAGCCCTCCTCGGCGGGCTCTCCGTGCGGTTCACGACGTCGGCGACGATCGCGGTGACGGGCCCGGCGGTCCCGGTCGTCGTCGGCGACCGCGCCTTCGGCTCTCACGTGCCGGTGCCGGTCCGCGCCGGGCAGCCGGTGTCCGTCGGCACCCCGGCGGCCGGGTTGCGCTGCTACCTCGCGGTGTCCGGCGGGATCGCCGTCGAACCGGTGCTGGGCAGCCGCTCGCGTGACGTCCTGTCCGACATCGGACCCGAGCCGCTGGCGGTCGGGGACGTGCTCCCGCTCGGCGAGCCCGGGATCCCCGCGGGCGCCGACGTCGTCGTGCCGGTCCTGGCGCCGGGTGAGCTGGTGGTGCCGGTGACCCTCGGCCCGCGCGACGACTGGCTCGACGACCCGGCGGCCGGGCTGTCGGCGTGGTGGACGGTCACGGCCGAGTCGAACCGCGTCGGCCTGCGCCTGGACGGGACTCCGCTGCGCCGGGCCGTCGAAGGCGAACTGCCCAGCGAAGGCGTGGTGACCGGGGCGATCCAGGTGCCGCCGAGCGGGCTGCCGGTGGTGTTCCTGGCCGACCACCCGACCACCGGCGGTTACCCGGTGGCCGCCGTCGTCCGGCCCGCCGCGCTGGGCGCGCTCGCGCAGGCGCGACCGGGCACGCGAGTGCGGTTCCGGATGTCCTGAAAGTCCGCTACCGCCACGCGAGTGAGACCCGGGTCACCCGGTGCACCCGTCCGCGTGAGAGCTGGAACCATGTCGCGCCGTCACCCGTCCTGATAAGCGTGGAACAGGTGACGATCAGCGGTGGCACGGGTTTCCTCGACGTGAACACGCGCGTGCGGGCGGAGCTGCCCCAGTCCCTGCGGATCGCGCTGGCCACCGGCCAGCTGCGCCGCCCGCTGGCCGCCACCCTCGGCCCGGTGCTCGACCTGCTCGTCGACGGCGACTACGGCGTGAGCGGCCCGGAACGGCTGCCCGAAGACCAGCTGCTCACCCCGACCGACACCTGGCCGCCCGCCGACGAGGCCCGCGTCGGCTATTACCGGACAGCCATCCGCGCCGGCCACCGCCCAGTCGCGGTCGTGCTGGCCGACGGCGACCGCGAGCTGATCATCGACGGGCACCACAAGATCGCCGCCTACCGCGCCGAAGCGGTCGCGCCGGCGATCGTGCGGATCACTCAGGCGTATTCGCTCTCGTAGGCCGCCACGAGCTCGGCGTACACCGCCGAAGCGTCCGGCAGCCGCTCGCCGTCGAGGGTGTGCACGCGGGTCAGCTTGCGCACGCTCGAAGCCATGAAAACGCCTTCGCCCTCGACGAGGTCGCGGACGGTCAGCGGCTCGACCTTGGTCGCCCAGCCCGCCTTCTCGGCGCCGCGGAACACCGCGGCTTGGGTGGTGCCCGGCAGGATGCCGATGCTCGACGGCGGCGTGTAGAGCGTCCGGCCCTTCGCCAGCACCACGGTCGACGTCGGCCCTTCGAAGACCGAACCGTCGGCGGCGGTGAAAATCACATCTTCGGCGCCACGGCGGCCGGCCTCGCGCACCGCGGCCATGTTCATCGCGTACGACAACGGCTTCGCGCCGAGCAGCAGCCAGGGCGCGCGCTCGGCGAGGTCCGGCGGGAACCCGCGTTCGAGGGTGATCGCGGCGACGCCCTCCGCACGCGCCTTCAAGATCGACGGCGGCACCTCGGAACCGAGTGCGAAGCCGGTCGGCTTCGCGGCCGGGTCGCCGTCGGATCCCCTGGTGTACACCAGTTTCAGCGTCATCTCACGGCTGCCGGACCACTTTTCGAGCACCACCGAAACGACGTGTTCCCACGCGTTCAGGTCGGGCTCGGGCAGGTCCAGCATGGCCGCCGAGCGGGCCAGCCGCTCGAGGTGCGGCCGCAGCTCCCGGGGCTTGCCGTCGACGACCAGGATCGTCTCGAAGACGCCGTCGCCGCGCATCAGCCCGAGGTCGTCGACCTTGATCTGGGCGGTGTCGGGGTCGGCCGGGGTTCCGTCGAGGAAGACGAGGACGCGCATGCGGCCACGGTACTCACCTAGGCTGGGCGGTATGCCGTACCGCTCGCCGCTGCTGGACGTGCCCGGATCGATCCCTTCTCCTGACGACCACCCCGAAGCCGGTGTCCCCTGGCACTGGGGAGACCCCTTCGCCGAGCAGCGCACGGCCGCGCGCGGCGTGGTCGTGATCGACCGGTCGCACCGCGAGTTCCTCGCCGTCAGCGGCGAAGAGCGGCTTTCGTGGCTGCACCTGGTGATCTCGCAGCACGTGACCGAGCTCGCCGAAGGCTCCGGCACCGAGGCGCTGGTGCTCGACAGCCAGGGTCGCGTCGAGACGCACATGGTGCTCGCGCACCTCGACGGCACGGTGTACCTCGACTCCGACCCGGGCACGAGCGTCACCAGCGCGCTGCCCAAGGGCGGCCCGCAGACGCTGCTCGAGTACCTCGAAGCGATGAAGTTCTGGTCCAAGGTGGACATCCGCGACGCGACCGGCGAGCTGGCGCTGCTCACCGTGCTCGGCCCGGACGCCGAGCGCGTGCTGAGCGCGGTCGGCGCCGAGGTCGGCCCGGAGCCGTACGCGGTCGCGGCGCTGCCCGAGGGCGGGTTCGCCCGGCGGATGCCGTGGCCCGGCCGGTCGAGCGTCGACCTGGCGGTGCCGCGCACCGCGCTGGTGGACTGGTGGAAGCGGCTGACCGACGCGGGCGCCCGCGCGGCCGGCAGCTGGACGTTCGACGCGCTGCGCGTCGAGTCGGTGCGGCCGCGGCTGGGTGTCGACACCGACGACCGCACGATCCCGCACGAAGTGGGCTGGGTCGGCTCGGCCGCGCACGTCGCCAAGGGCTGCTACCGCGGCCAGGAGACGGTGTCGAAGGTGCACAACGTCGGCCGGCCGCCGCGCAACCTGCTCCTGCTGCACCTCGACGGCTCGCCGGAGGTCACGCCGGAAACCGGCGACCCGGTGCTGCTCGACGGCCGGACCGTCGGCCGCGTCGGCACGGTGATCCAGCACCACGAGCTGGGCCCGATCGCGTTGGCGCTGGTCAAGCGGTCGACGCCGGTGGGCGCCGAGCTGCTGACCGGCTCGGAGGACAACCTCGTGCAGGCCGCGATCGACCCGGATTCCGTTCCCTCGGAGCAGCCCGCGCCGGGGCGCGCGGCGGCGGCGCAACTTCGTGGCTGAACGAAAGCCCCTGACAGCGAGATCACGCTCAACCGGGATAAACTGCGCTGTGATCGAAGTGCGGCCCGGCGGCAGGCGGCGGATCGACCGCGTGCTCGGCCCGGGGTACCTCAGCGGCCTGGGTGAACTGCCGCTGAAGGTGCTGCGCGAGCGGCGCGACGAAGCCGCGCAGGAAGAGACCGACCTCTCCTACCTGCGCCGGTTGCTGCACGCCCGGATCGACATCGTGCGTGCCGAGCAGGCGCGGCGCAGCTCCGGCGGCGAGTCGAGCATCGTCGACCAGCTGGCCACCATCCTGGCCGACAACGCGCTGGGCCCGGCCGCCGGTTCGGGCCGCCACCAGCAGCTCGAGCCGTCCCGCGCCGGCGAGCACCGGCGCCACGCCGAGGCCCTGATCGGCGACACCGACCTCACCGACGTCGAGTCGCTCTCGGACGAGAAGCTCGCCTCCGCTTTGGACACCTACGCCCGCGAAGAGCTGTCGGTGTCGTCCTTCCGGCGCGAGGTCCAGGGCGTGATGGACGCGTTCAACGCGGAGATCGCGAAGCGCTATCAACAGGGCTCGGCCACTGTGGACGAGCTGCTGGAAAGCGAAGGCGGGCACGGCGAGTGACGAACCCCGTCCTCGCCGAAGTCGTCCGCTCCGGGTTCGTCGAAAGCGTCCACCGCGGCGCGCTGGTGGTGACCGGCCCCGACGGCGGCGTGCGCATGGCCCTCGGCGACGTGACCTCCCCGGTTTTCCCGCGCTCGTCGAACAAGCCGTTGCAGGCGGCCGGGATGCTGCGGTCCGGCCTGGGCTTCACGGGTGAGGACCTGGCGCTGGCGTGCGCGTCGCATTCGGGCGAGCCGGGGCACGTCAAGCGCGTGCTGGAGCTGCTGGAGGCGGCCGGGCTGGGCGAGGACGACCTCGCGTGCCCGCCGGACTTCCCGCTGCACGTGCCGAGCATGCGCGACGCCGCCGAGCCGCGGCGCGTGACGATGAACTGTTCGGGCAAGCACACGGCGATGCTGACGACGTGCGTCCGCGCCGGCTGGCCGACGGCGGGGTACGAGGCCCCGGACCACCCGCTGCAGCAGGCTCTGGCGGCGGTCGTTTCGGAGCTGACGGGCGAGCCGATCGCCCACACGGGAGTCGACGGCTGCGGCGCGCCGCTGTTCGCGTTCTCGCTGACCGGCCTCGCGCGGGCGTTCGGCCGGGTGACTTCCGCGGCTTCGGGTCCGCTGCTGGAGGTCGCTTCGGCGATGCGGGCGCACCCGTGGCTGGTCGCGGGCACCGGCCGCGAGGACACGGAGCTGATGTCCGCCGTGGACGGTCTGGTCGCCAAGGGCGGCGCCGAAGGAGTCCAGGCGTTCGCGCTCCCGGACGGCTTCGCGGTGGCGATCAAGGTCGACGACGGCAACAAGCGGGCGTGCGCGCCGCTGGCCGTGGCGGCGCTGCGGTACCTGGGCGTGGACGTTTCCGGTCTCGACGGGTTGGCGCGCGGCTCGGTGCTCGGCGGTGGTCACCCGGTCGGCGAAGTGCGGGTGCCGGAACTGCGCTGAGCAGGCCCCGTTTTCCACGCTACCGGTGGGCACCGACAGTTCCGGGGCTTCGGCGCGGCTAGTTCGAGCGTTCGCGGGCGGCCAGGTCGCCCCAGAACTCGCGCAGGTCGCCGAACAGCTCCGCCAGCTCCTCGACGTTGCCCGAGCGCAGGGCGTCCAGGATGTCGTGCACCTCGTCCGCGGTGTTGTCGGACTCCAGGATCGGGTCCGCGAACAACTGCACCAGGCCGCCGTAGTCGAGCTCGATCACCGAGTCGTCGTGGAAGCTGTCCAGCCAGCGGCGCGTCTCGTACAGCACGCGGCCCGGCCCGGAGTCGCCGAACGTCTGCTCCAGCAGCTCGCCCGCTTCGCGCGCCCGGTGCTGCGCGTTCGCCAGCGACGTGCGCCAGGACACCTCGCGCTTCGGGTCGTCGCGGCCGCTGCCGAGCACCAGCCGGCGCTCGTTCGGGTCGATCAGCACGAACCACGGCAGCGGGACGGTCCAGCTCGTCGACAGCGTGTGCGCCGCCGACGCGGTCAGGTCGCCCATCGCCGACTTCGTCCGCGCGCGGATCGTCTCCTGCGTGAAGCCGCTTTCGTCGAGGACGACGTTCTTCAGCGCCGGATGGGCGTCCCCCAGGAAGGTGACCAGCGCGGCAGCCGACCGTGCCCGCAGTTCGAGCGGGCAGACCAGCGGGCCGCTCGCGCCCTTGCCGTCGGGGACGTCCGCGGGGTCGAGCACCAGGACGTCGGTCAGCAGGCTCGGTGCGGCACGGCCGTTCGCCAGCTCGGCGGGCAGCAACCGCCGCGGCGCGGCGACCTGTGACTTGAGCCACATGGCCTGCTCGCGCGCGCCCGCGTCCGTCCGCCGCAGCCTGGCCGCCGCGACGGCGGCGCGCAGCCGGTCGTCCGGCGGGTCGCCCAGGGCGTGCAGGGGTTCGTACACCCGCAAGTAGGCCACGAAGGGACGGAGCACGAGTAGATCGTGGCACGCCTACCTGCGCCGATCGCCACCGACCGGCCGGTAACCGGTGTCCGGCGGACACTGTCACCACCGGCACACCGTGCCACGTCGCATCGAACCCCCCGGACACGGTACGGTGTGAGCAGGAAAGAATTGTCGAGACGATGCGGGGCCGCCGATTCCCCCGGCCGCCCCGCCCCTGTGCGAGGGGGTCGAGCCATGGGGCGCGGCCGGGCTAAGGCCAAGCAGACGAAGGTGGCGCGCGAGCTCAAGTACAGCTCGCACGAGACCGACTTCGATGCTTTGCAGCGCGAGCTGTCGAGTGGTTCCTCTAACAGTCATTACGAGGAGCCCGATAGCGATGATCAAGACCCGTACGACGACGGGTACGACGAGTACCGTCGTTGAGCACGCGTAACCGCGCGAGGGCATAGCCGGACACACCCGGCGACCGCCCTCGCGCGCTGTGTGCTGCCGTAAAAAGTACGGGCTGCGAAGCGATGAAGGAGTTGAGCCGGTGGTAAGTCGGGTTGGAGTCGTCGGAGCGGGCCTGATGGGGTCCGGCATCGCCGAGGTGCACGCCCGGTCCGGGTTGGACGTCGTGGTCACCGAGGTGAACCAGCCGGCGCTCGACGCGGGTCAGGCCCGCATCGAGAAGTCGCTGCAGCGCGGCGTCAAGAACGGCAAGCTCTCGCCCGAGGACGCCGAAGCGGCCCGCAGCCGGCTCCGGTTCACCACGGACATCGCCGAGTTCGCCGACCGCGAACTGGTCATCGAGGCGATCCTCGAGCAGGAGCAGGCGAAGGTCGACGTCTTCCGCCAGCTCGACAAGATCGTCGAGGCCGAGGACGCGCTGTTCGCGTCCAACACGTCGTCGATCCCGATCATGAAGCTGGGCATGGCGACGAGCCGGCCGCAGCAGGTGGTCGGCATCCACTTCTTCAACCCCGTGCCGGTGCTGCCGCTGGTGGAGCTGGTGCCCTCGCTGCTGACGAGCGAGGAGACGGCCCGCCGCGCGGAAGAGCACGCGACGACGGCGCTGGGCAAGACCGTGATCCGCTCGCAGGACCGCGCCGGGTTCATCGTGAACTCGCTGCTGGTGCCGTACCTGCTTTCGGCGATCCGCATGATCGAGTCGGGCTTCGCTTCGGCCGAGGACATCGACCGCGGCATGGAGCTGGGCACCGCCCACCCGATGGGGCCGCTGCGCCTGTCCGACCTGATCGGCCTGGACACGATCAAGGCCATCGCGGACTCGATGTACGCGGAGTTCAAGGAGCCGCTGTACTCGTCGCCGCCGTTGCTGCTGCGCATGGTGGACGCGGGCCTGCTCGGCAAGAAGACGGGCCGCGGCTTCTACTCCTACAGCTGATCCACTTTCGTTGCGCCCGGCCGGCAACTTTGTCGGCTGGGCAGCGACGTGCCGGCTTGGTTCAGTGTCGGGTATGCCCGAACTGACTCGCCGCACCGCGCTTTTCGCCGTACCTGCCGCCGGCCTCGGCGTAACCGCTGCCGCTTCGGCACCGGCCTCGGCTTCCGCTGCCGGCTTCGGCGCATCCGCCTCGTCGGCCGCGGCTTCCGGCGCCGGCTTCGGCGCACCAGCGTCGGCCGCGGCTTCCGGCGGAAGCCGCCGCGCACCCGCTGCGGCTTCAGCGTCGGCCTCCGGCGCCCCGGCGTCGACCGCGGTCTCCCCTGCCGACCCCGGCGCTCACACCGCGTCGTCCTCGCGCGTGACCACCTTCGTTTTCGCCGCCGGCGCCAACGGTGTCTCGGCCGCGCCGAACGAGCTGGTCCTGCGCGGTCACCGCGGCGTCGGCGTCGACCAGCCCGGTCAGCAGTTCCGCCGCTCCTACCAGGCGCCCCAGGACCTGGCGGCGTTCGCGACGGAACCGTCGGCGCTGGCCGGCGTCACGGTCGCCGACCAGGTGGCGGCGACCGTCGAGGTGGTCCGCCGCGCGGCGGCGCACGGCCCGGTGGTGCTGGTCGGCGCCAGTATCGGCGGCGCGATGATCAGCCTGGTCGCGGACGCGGTGCCGCACCTGGTGGACCTCCTCGTCTACGACACGGCGTTCTGCTGCGTCGACCTGGCCACGCCGGACGAGTACATGGCCACCCCGGAAGCGGCCGGCACCCGGATCGGTGACCTGCTGGGGTTCGCCGCGGCGGACCCGTCGGTGATCGGCGCGGTCCGGTTCAACTGGCGGTCGGCGGACCCGGCCCTGCTCGCGGCGGCGAAGGCGGCGTTCCTGGCCGAGGGCACGGACGCCGAGTTCTTCGCGTTCCTGAACGCGATGGCCCCGGACGACCTCCTCGGCAAGGGCGCGACCCCGGCCCGCGGCGCCCGCGCCCGGTGGGGCCGGGTGCCGCGGGTGTACGTCCGGCACCTGCGGGACCGGATCATTCCCCTGGCACTGCAGGACCGGATGATCCGCGAGGCCGACGCGGCCACGCCGCACAACCGGTTCCGGGTGTTCGACCTGGACACGAGCCATGTCCCGGACGCGGCTCACCTCGCGGAGCTGGTCAGGCTCTACGACGCCTTGGCCTGATCGAACTCGACGGGCGCGTCGAAGGCGGCCCGCCGCGCGGCCCGGCGCAGCACACCCAGGACGGCGGGCCCGAGCACGACGATCGCGACGGCGTTGGTGATGGCGCGGCCGGTGTCCCAGCCGAGGGTCGAGGTCAGGACGGTGTAGACGGCGAACCGGCGCAGGTTGTCGACCAGCGGCGCGCCGGGCACGAAGCCGAGGTCGCCGCTGGTGCCGGCCAGGAACGGCCACGACCACAGGCTCATCAGCAGCCCGAAGAAGTAGGCGGCGAAGACGCCGTACGCGACGAGCAGCGCGATTTCGGCTTTGCCACGCGGTTTCCGCGGCAGCAGCCCGGCCCCGAGCCCGATGAGCGAGGACGCGAGCATCTGGAACGGCAGCCACGGCCCGACCCCGGCGGTGAGCAGCGCGGAGGTGAACAACGACGTCGAGCCGAGCACGAACCCGAACCCGGGCCCGAACACCCGCCCGGCGAGCACGAGCAGGAAGAACACCAGCTCGATGCCACCGGTCCCGGCCCCGAGCGGCCGCAGTCCGGCGTTCACCGCGGAGAGGACGCCGAGCAGCGCGAGCGCCTTGGCATCGATGCCACCCCGGGACAGCTCGGCGAGGACGACGAGGATCAGCACGGGCAGCGTCGCCATGAAGACGAAGGGGGCATCGGTGGTGTGCGCGGAGGAGCCGGGCTGCGGGTGCGCGAACAGCGGCCAGCAGAACATGGCGAGGCCGAGGACGGTGGCGGTGCCGAGGACCAGCGCGGGCCGGACGGGGAGGTGGATGGCGCGGGGTGGCGGGCCGAGGAAGTCGGTCATGCCCGGACCGCCGTGGTTCGGGGCGCGGGCCTACGCGGGGTAGCCGCGCCGGGGCGCTCCGCGGCCCCGCGTGGGGCCCCGGCGCGGGCCGCGCCACGCCGCGAGCCACCGGCTCGGCACCGAGCATCACGCCGCCGCACGACGGCTCCGGCCACGGCAGCACCGCCGCGCGCGCCAAGGCGCCCGGCGCCGCCGAGAAAGACCACGCCACGCCACAAGCCACCGCCGCGGCTCGGAGCATCACGCCATCGCGCCACGCGCCCGGCACCGCCGAGAAAAACCGCGCCACGCCGTGAGCCACCGGCTCGGCACCGAGCATCACGCCGCCACACGACGACCACGTCCACTCGCCCGGCGCCGCCGCCGCACCGAGCAGCACGCCACCGCGCCGCCGCTCCGGCCCCGTGCCCGGACGCCACCCAGCACGCGCCCGCCACCGCGATCGCCACCCTCATGCCAGGGCTTCCGCGACTTCGTCCACCGTCAGCCACTTCTCCGGCGCCAGGATCTTCGCCACCTGGGGCGCGAACGCCGGGGACGCGACGACCACCTCCTTCGTCGGGCCGTCCGCCACCACCTCGCCTTCCGCCAGCACCACCACGCGGTCGGCCACCGTGGCCACGAACTCCACGTCGTGGGTGGCCAGCACTATCGCGTGGTCCTGCGAGGCCAGCTCTCGCAGGATCGACGCGAAGCGCCGTTTCGCGTGGTAGTCCAAGCCGCGCGTCGGCTCGTCCAGGAGTACCACCGGTGGGGCCGATGCCAGCTGGATCGCCAGCACCAGCGCCAGCCGCTGGCCTTCCGAGAGGTCGCCGGGGTGCGCTTCACCGGCTATTCCCGGGGCCAGCCGGTCCAGCAGCTCCCGGGCCGTTCCCGCCGGCACCTCGGACTCCGTGTCGGCCTGGGCGCACTCGGCGTCCACCGAATCGAGGTACAGCAGGTCGGCCGGGGTCTGGGGGACCAGGCCCACGCGCTGACGGGCCACTCGTGGCTTGAGCGACGCCGGGTCCGCGCCACCGACGTCGACCTTCCCCGTCGACCTCGGGCCGCTGCCCTGCACCGCCCAGAGAAGCGACGACTTGCCGGAGCCGTTGCGTCCCATCAGCGCGACCACCTCTCCCGGACCGACGCGCAGGTCCACCCCGCGCACCGCCAGGACATCTCCGTAGCGGACCACCACCCCTCTCACATCCAGTGCCGAACCGGTCACCGAGAGAGTACGACCCACCACCGACAATTTCTGAAGCTGCGATCGCAAGGGCCCCGCGACCCGCCGCGCGTCCCGCACCGACAACGGCAGCGGCGACCAGCCCGCAAGCCTCCCCAGCTCGGCGATCGGCGGGGCGATCGACGACGTCGCCAGGATCTCGGCGGGCGGCCCGGACCGCACCGAACCGTCACCCGGCAGGTACAGCAGCCGGTCCGCGTACTGCGCCACCCGCTCCATCCGGTGCTCCGCCACGACGACCGTCGTCCCGAGGTCGTGCACCAGCCGGGTGATCGCCGCGAGCACGTCCTCGGCCGCCGTCGGGTCCAGCGCCGACGTCGGCTCGTCGAGCACGACCACCGAAGGGTGCGCCGTCAGCACCGAACCGATCGCGACGCGCTGCTGCTGCCCACCCGACAACGTCCGAAGTGGACGGTCGCGCAGCTCCGCGATCCCCAGCAGGTCAAGGGTTTCCTCGACGCGCTTGCGCATGACGTCCGGCGCCACGGCGAGCTGCTCCATCGCGTACGCGAGCTCCTCCTCGACGGTGTCGGTCACGAACCCGGACAGCGGGTCCTGCCCGACGACCCCGACGACCGAAGCCAGCTCGCGCGGCGGGTACCGGGCCGTGTCCAGGCCGTTCACCAGCACCCGCCCCGAAAGCCGCCCGCCGGTGAAGTGCGGGACGAGCCCGTTGAGCGCGCCGAGGAAGGTCGACTTGCCGGCTCCGGTCGGCCCGGCGACCAGGCACAGCTCGCCCTCCTCGACCCGCAGCGAGACGTCGGACAGCACCGGCGCCGGAGCGTCCGGGTAGGTCACCGTGACCCGCGAGAACTCGATCACCGGACCACCGCCGGCGGCGGGGGCGCGACGAACGCCGGCAGCGCCGCGACGAGCAGGGACAACACGTGCACCAGGGAGACCTCCGGCCACCGCAACGGGCTCAACGACGGGTAGAGGTTCCCCGGATCGACCCGCGCCGAAAAGAACAACGACACGCACGCGCCGACCCCGGCGAGCACGACGACCGTCTCCGGCCACCGCCACGGGTCCGGCCGGTACGCCGTCCGCCGCACGCGCCGCCCGCCGAGGACGAACCCCACGACCGCCACCACCAGGCCCACGACCAGCAGCGGCACGCCGAGCCACGACGACGTCCCGTCGAGCACGCCGTAGACGCCGACGCACACCCCGACCAGCCCGGCCAGGACGCAGGCCGCGATCAGCACGCGCAGGCCGGA
Source organism: Amycolatopsis iheyensis (assembly GCF_024703995.1). Lineage (GTDB taxonomy): Bacteria > Actinomycetota > Actinomycetes > Mycobacteriales > Pseudonocardiaceae > Amycolatopsis > Amycolatopsis iheyensis. The sequence goes on from NZ_JAMXQV010000017.1 coordinate 14,922, forward strand.
GCCCAGGTAGGCCCGGCGGCCGTAGCCCCGGGAGTCCATCGCGGCCGCGAGCCGCAGCGATCGGTCCATCGCGTCCTCCAGCACCGGCACCACGATGCCCTTGACCGCCCGCAGCCCGCGAGTCCGCCCCGCTCGCAGCCGCCGGGCCCGCCGCACACGCTGCACGCTCTCGACGAGCTGAGGCGCCACCGTCAGCGCCACCGTGACCGCCGTGCCGACCTCGTACAGCGCCCCCGGCACCGCCTTGAGCAGGCGTTTCGGGTTGGCCAACGCGTTCGCCGCGCCGACGCAGACCACCATCGTCGCCAGCCGCAGGCCGTCGTAGAACCCGCCGAGCAACGCTTCCGCCGACGTCGGCCCGAGCAGCGTCAACCCGGCGGCCAGCGGGATCCGCGGCAGCGTGAACAGCACGTGCCCGCTGTCCTCGCCGCCGACCAGGATCCGGAACAGCACGCGTGACGCGACGATCAGCGCGCCGACGTAGGCGTAGAGCCGGAACGCCAGCGCCCAGGGCGCGTCACTCCGCCGGTTCGCGACGACCAGCCCGGCGACGGCGATGATCACGCCGAGCAGCAGCGGGTTCGTCGTCCGGCTCGCGGCGATGGCCAGCGCGAGCGCCCACACCCACCAGGCGCCGGGGTGCAGTGCCCTACTGCGCACGCCGGCGACGGGCCACGACGATCCCGGCGCCGCCGACCAGCACGATCACGACGGCTCCGATGACCAGCCCCCAGGGGAACGAGCTGCCTTCGCTCGCCGGTGCGGGCGCCGGGGCGGCGGCCTGACGCACCGGCGCGACGCGAGGCGGCGCCGGCAGGTCGTTCGCCGACTTCGGCCGCGCGAACGCCCAGCCCTCGAAGCTGTTCGGTGCCGGCTTCGCCGTCTGGGCGCCCTCCTGGCTCGACTGCCAGGTCCCGCCCGCCGTGGCGTGCCAGTAGCTCCAGTACGCCGTCGCCGACGGCATGCCGGCGCACGACTCGACGTCGGGGCCGGGCTTGCCGTTGATCCGGCAGGCCACGGCCAGGCCGTACTTCTGCGAGCCGGCGAGCTCGAACCCGGCGTCCTGCAGCGCCGCGACGCCGTTCGCGGGCGTGCCGGCCGCGCAGCGGATCAGGGGCGCGGGGCCCAGGTCACCGAAGTCGACGACCACCGTGACGCCGGCGCCGTCGGCGCAGGACCCGTCCGCGCCGGTCGCCGAGGCGGGCGCGGCGCCCGCGAAGGAGGCTCCCAGCAGCAAGACGCAGACGGCGGACAAGCGGGCGAAACGTGCGGCGATCATGCGAGAACCTTAACCAGCCGTGGACGCGGTTCCGGCGCGACGAGCACCACACCTAGACTGCGGCTCGTGGGACAGCTCATCGCGGACGGACAGCTGCGCGTCGGCCTGATCGGCGCCGGCCCGTGGGCGTCGACCATCCACGCGCCCGGACTGGCGGATCACCCCGGCACCGCGCTGACCGCGGTCTGGGCCCGTCGCCCGGAAGCGGCGCAAACGCTTGCGGAGACGCACTGCGCGGCCACCGCGAGCAGCGTCGAGGAGCTGTTCGAGCAGGTCGACGCGGTCGCGTTCGCGGTGCCGCCGTCGATCCAGGCCGAGCTGGCCGTGCGCGCGGCCGAGGCCGGGAAGCACCTGATCCTCGAGAAGCCGATCGCCGCCGACCTGGCCGGCGCGCGGCGGCTGGCCGACGCCGTCGCGGCCGCCGACGTCGCCGCGCTCGTCGTGCTGACCCTGCGGTACGCCGCGCAGACGCAGGAGTGGCTCGCCGGGCTCGCCCAGGCGGGTGGCTGGGCGGGCGGTGGCGCGCGCTGGCTGTCCGGTGCCCTGCTCGGCGGCCAGTACGCCGCTTCGGAGTGGCGCCAGGGCGACGGCGGCGCGTTGTTCGACATCGGCCCGCACGCGCTCGACCTGCTGGACGCCGCCCTCGGGCCGGTCACCGAGGTCGTCGCGGCCCGGCGGAGCCCCGGTGACCTCTGGCACCTGATGCTGGCGCACGAGAACGGCGTGGTCAGCACCGCGACACTGGCGCTGCGGCTGCCGGTGCAGCCGACCGTCGTCGAGGTCGCCGTCTGGGGCGAGCACGGGTACCGGACGCTCGGGCGCAAACCGGGCTCCGCGCAGGAGTCCTACACCGCGCTCCTGGACGACTTCGCGGCGATGATCGCCAGCGGCACCACGGCCCACCCGTGTGACGTCCGGCGCGGCCTGCACCTGCAGAACCTCCTCGAGCAGGCCCGGAACCTGGCCGAGTAGTACACAGGCCGGCTTCGCCGATTCACGTTGTGAAGTAAGGCTTCTTCACGAGCTCCGCGAATTCATCCACAGGGTTGTCCACAGCATCCACAGTGGACAGTGCGCCTCGCGACCGAACCACGGAAACACCAACGCCGCCACCGGAAAGATCACCGAATAGTGCGGCCCGCTCGGACTGCCGAGTCGATCTTGTGGTGCGAAGGTGAAATCGAGTGGAGGGGTTCCGAGAGAGGACGCGCATGGAAGCGCTGCTTCGCGCCTTCTGGGGGATGATTCCGATTTCGGCGATCGCGCTGCCGTACGCGCTGCTGGGGTGGCCACTGCTCGCCGCCCGGCGGCGGCGGAGACTCCCGGCCCGCTTCGCGGCCGGGACGGCCGGCGTCGACTGCGCCGCCGCGTTCCTGGCTTTTCTCGTGTTTTGCCTGGTCATCATGCCGGTCGACAGCGCGTCCGACAGCACCCTCGATCTCGTTCCCGGCTCCGACATCACCGCCGCGTTCGCCGACGACGGTTCACTCTGGCAGGTGATCGGCAACGTCCTGCTGCTCTGCCCGCTCGGCGCCCTGCTGCCGCTGCGGGCGCGCCGGCTCCGCACGCTCCTGCGGGTGGCGCTGGCCGCGTTGCTCGCCTCGGTACTGGTGGAAGGTACGCAATATCTCATCCACTGCGGCCGGGTCACCTCGGCCGACGACGTCCTGCTGAACACCGCGGGCGCGACGCTCGGCGCGGCGTTGAGCCGTCGCGGGTGGCTCGCCCTGGACCCGCCACCGCCGGTGGCCATCCCGGCGCAACGGCGGCGGATCTGCGAGTCGCCCACGCTCCGGCTGCGCGTCCCGCGCTCGGTCTGGGACCAGCGCTACGCGGCCGTCGCGCACCCGGAACGCCAGTAATCCGGTTGCGGGCCGTGCCACGATGAGCGCGAGGACAGCCCCTTCGAGTCAAGGAATGACCGCCTATGCCTGACGCCGCTCTCGGCGTCGGCCCTCGCTAGGCCCGACGCCCGGCGACCCACCCGCAAGCCCGCTTCGAGGGCTGCGGTTCCTTGACGCGCTTTTCGAAAGGCTCACATGTCCGCCATCCAGGCATATGTCCGCACCACGGCACCACGCGGCCGGGACACCGAGCGGGTCGGCCCCTTCCTGGCCACCTACTCGCCGGGCACCCCGCACCCGATGCTCAACTACGCGATCCCGGACGACGGCGCGCGGCCGACGCCGGCCGAGATCGACGCGCTGACCGGGGCGTATCGGCGGCGGGACCTGCTCCCGCGGCTGGAGTACTTCACCGACGTCGCTCCCGACCTGGAGAAGCTGCTGGTCGAGGCGGGGTACGAACTCGAGCGGCGGGTGCCCCTGATGACCTGCTCGCCGGCCGGGCGGGTCGACCGGCCGGCTCCGGCGGGGACCCGGCTGCGCGCACCGGAGTCCGACGAGGACTTCCGGCGCATGCGAGCCGCGCAGAACATCGCGTTCGGCGAACCGCCGGAGATCAGCGACGCCGAGCTCGACCAGCTGAAGACCGGCGGACGGCACCTCCTCGCGGAAGCCGGCGACGTGGTCGTCGGCGGCGGGGTCGCGCTCGACATCGTCGACGGCACCACCGAGGTCGCCGGGATCGCCGTGCTCGAGCCGTACCGCGGCCGCGGGATCGCCGCGGCGCTCACCGCGCGGCTCACCCGCGAGGTGCACGAGGCCGGTGCGCACACGGCGTTCCTCACCCCCGGCGACCTGGGGATCGGGAACGTCTACGCCCGGGTCGGCTACCGGCCGGCCGGGGAGTGCGTGCACCTGTCGATGGCCTAGTCGTCGAAGCGGCCGGAGCGGCCTCGTTTCACGTCGCTCCGGCGCTTCTTCGACGCCAGGCGGCGTTCCTTCGAACCGCGGGACGGTTTCGTGGGGCGTCGCTTGGCCGGCGGCGGCGCCGACGCGTCGCGCAGGAGGTTCGCCAGCCGGCCGCGCGCCGCCTCGCGGTTCTGCAGCTGCGAGCGGTGTTCGCTGGCCGCGATCGTCAGGACGCCCTCGACCAGCCGGTTTTCCAGCGCGGCCAGCACGCGGTCACGCAGGTGTTCCGGGATCGACGGCGACGAAGCGACGTCGAAGGACAGCTCGACCCGCGAGTCCGTGGTGTTCACGCCCTGGCCGCCGGGGCCGGACGAGCGCGAAAAGCGCTCGCTCAACTCGGCTCCCGGGATCGTGAACCGGGAGCCGATCACCACGTCTTCGGCTGCCACACCCTCAAGTGTGACAGCCGCGAGCAAGCACGTTTCAGAACCGCGGGTGGTCGCCCGAAAGCACCGCGCGCGGGCCGTCGACGTCTTCGGCCGGGTGGACGTCGCCCAGCACCCACGCCGGGACGTGCCGCGCGGTCAGCATGGCCAGCGCGCGGTCGACGTCCTCGCCGCCGACGATCGCGACCATGCCGATGCCCATGTTGAACGTCTTCTCCAGCTCGGCCCGCTCGACCTTGCCGCGCTGCCCGATCAGGGCGAACACCGGCGCCGGCGTCCAGGTGCCGCGGTCGAGCCGGGCGACCAGGCCGCGCGGCATGACCCGGGCGAGGTTCGCCTCGAGGCCGCCGCCGGTGATGTGCGCGAACGTCCGGACCTCGGTCTCGGCCGCGAGCGCCAGGCAGTCCTTCGCGTAGATCCGGGTCGGCTCCAGCATCTCCTCGCCGAGGGTGTGGCCGAACTCCTCGACGTGTCCCTCGAGCGGCATCCGCGCGATGTCCAGCAGCACGTGCCGGGCCAGGGAGTAGCCGTTCGAGTGCAGGCCCGACGAGCCGAGCGCCAGCACGACGTCACCCGGGCGGACCTTCTCCGGCGAGAGCAGCTGGGACGCCTCGACGACGCCGACGCCGGTGGCCGACATGTCGTAGTCGTGCTCGCCCATCATCCCGGGGTGCTCCGCGGTCTCGCCGCCGAGCAGCGCGCACCCGGCCTGGACGCAGCCCTCGGCGATGCCGCCGACCAGCGCGGCGATCTTCTCCGGGTGCACCTTGCCGACGGCGATGTAGTCCTGCAGGAACAGCGGCTCGGCGCCGGTCACGACCAGGTCGTCGACGACCATGGCGACCAGGTCGATGCCGACCGTGTCGTGCTTGTCCAGCGCCTGCGCGACCGCGATCTTGGTGCCGACGCCGTCGGTCGAGGACGCGAGCACCGGCTCCTTCCACTTGTCGAGCTTCAGGGAGAAGAGCCCGGCGAAACCGCCGACGCCACCCATGACCTCGGGGCGCGTGGCCCGCTCGGCGTGCGGCTTGAGCAGCTCGACGGCTTGGTCGCCGGCGTCGATGCTGACCCCGGCGGCGGCGTACGTGGCGCTCGTGGACTCGCTCACGGTGGAAGGACTCCCTCTGGAAGGAACTGCTAGGGACGCCGGACGGCGTCTTCGGCACCGTACCCGGCGGGGCTGACGGGGGTCGCCGCGCCATTGACCGAGTCGAGGCTTTCGAGCAGGTGCTTCCCGATCAGCGCGTCCTCCGGCAGCGGGATCGGGTACTCGCCGGAGAAGCACGCCGTGCACAGCCGCGACTTCGGCTGTTCGGTCGCCGCGACCAGGCCGTCCAGGGAAATGTAGCCCAGGGAGTCGGCGCCGATCGAGCGCCGGATGCCGTCGGTGTCGACGCCGTTGGCGACGAGCTCGGCCCGCGACGCGAAGTCGATGCCGTAGAAGCACGGCCAGCGCACGGGCGGTGACGCGATCCGGACGTGCACCTCGAGCGCGCCGGCCTCCCGCAGCATGCGGACGAGCGCGCGCTGGGTGTTGCCGCGGACGATCGAGTCGTCCACGACGACCAGGCGCTTGCCGCGGATGACGTCGCGCAGCGGATTCAGCTTCAGGCGGATGCCCAGCTGGCGGATGGTCTGCGACGGCTGGATGAACGTGCGCCCGACGTAGGCGTTCTTCACCAGGCCGGTGCCGTACGGGATGCCCGATCCCTGCGCGTACCCGATGGCGGCCGGGGTGCCGGACTCCGGCACCGGCATCACCAGGTCGGCCTCGACCGGCTGCTCGTGCGCCAGCCGGCGGCCGATTTCGACGCGGGTCGCGTGCACCCCGCGGCCGGCGATCGTGGTGTCGGGGCGGGCGAGGTAGACGTACTCGAAGACGCAGCCCTTGGGGTCCGGGTTCGCGAACCGCGAGGAGCGCAGGCCCTCGGCGTCGATCGCGATGAGCTCGCCGGGCTCGACCTCGCGCACGAAGGACGCGCCGACGATGTCGAGGCCCGCGGTCTCGCTGGAGACGACCCAGCCGCGCTCGAGCCGGCCGAGCACCAGCGGGTGCACGCCGTGCGGGTCACGCGCCGCGTACAGCGTGTTCTCGTCGGCGAAGACCAGGCAGAACGCGCCCTTCAGGGTGGGCAGCAGCTCCATGGCGGCGGCTTCGATGCCCTTGTCGGCGGCGTTCGCCGCGAGCAGGCCGCAAACCAGGTCGGAGTCGCTGGAGGAGCCGGTCAGGCCCGCGTGCGGCTTGAGCCCCGCTTCGATGGTGCGTTCCCGCAGCTCGGCGGTGTTGACGAGGTTGCCGTTGTGCGCGAAGGACAGGCCGCTGCCGGTGTCGGTGGTGCGGAAGATCGGCTGGGCGTTCTCCCAGATGGTCGCGCCGGTGGTCGAGTACCGGCAGTGGCCGACGGCGATGTGCCCCTGCAGCGACTGCAGGATCTGCTCGTCGAACACCTGGCTGACCAGGCCGAGGTCCTTGAAGACCACGATCTGTGAGCCGTCGGAGACGGAGATGCCGGCGGCCTCCTGCCCGCGGTGCTGCAGGGCGTAGAGGCCGTAGTAGGTCAGCTTCGCGACTTCTTCCCCGGGAGCCCAGACGCCGAAGACGCCACACTCCTCGCGGGGTTCCGGTTCGGGCTGGTCGGACACGAGCTGGGGGTCGGAAACCACCGAGGAGCTCCTGGGAAGACGTGGTCAGGCCGATTTCAGTGTAAACGGTCCGGACATGAGTCAGGCCCCGCCCGACGTGGTTCTGACCACTTCGGACAGGGCCTGAAGCCTTGTCATGCCTAGCACGCGTCCGGCAGTGCCAGGATCTCCGTGAGCACCTGGGCGCCCTCGCCGTGGCGGCGCCAAAGCCAGCGCTCCGGTTCGAAGATGTTCTCTTCGGTGCCGGGCATCCGGGTCGCCACGACGTCGTCCTCGGCGTTGAGCCGGACCACGTCCACCACGTCGTCGTGCACCCGCACACCGACGACCGCCAGTACCTCACCGCGCTCGTCGGCGGGGTGGACGAACTGGTAGCCGCGGGCCACCAGCTCCTGCAGTCCGGTTTCGATGTCGAAGACGGGGGCGACGGCCTCAGCCGAGGACATCGTCGAACTCGCCGTCCTTGGCGCCGGCCAGGAAGGCCGCCATCTCGGCGCGCGTGTAGACGAGTGCCGGGCCGGTCGGGAAGCGCGAGTTGCGCATCGCGATCTCGCCGCTGGTCAGCGGCGCGACCTCGACGCAGTTGCCGACGGCGCCGCTGTAGCTCGCCTTGCGCCACTGCGCGCCGGAGAGCCGATCGGCCGGGATGCCGTTTTCGAATCGCTCAGCCATGGGTCCCACCTCTCGATGCGGAAAAGCTCCCGGGCTCTGCATCTGCATGTGCATTTGCCCGCGTATCCGAGGCTAGCACGTGTGCCTGCAGCGGTAAATGCACGTGCAGAATTTCTTGCAAAGTTCGCGCACGGTAAAGAATCACCAGGTCACGGTTAACCTATCGGGTGATAGTTAAGTGCCCTAACGGGTGAACAACTACGAGTAGTCACCGCTCATCGGGACGAAATTCGAGGCCGCCGAGACGGACGGTGACCACGGACGGGCGGCTCAGATCTCCGCGCGGCGTTTCGCGAGCAGACTGCGGCTGCGCTCCGGCGTCTCGGCGTCGACCGCCAGCATGTCCAGCGAGCGGCTGTACTTTTCGATCTCTTCGCGCTTTTCGATGTAGTGCGCGCCGGTGAGGTACTCGACGTAGGCGATGTTCGGCAGTTCCGGCTCGCCGAACCGCAGCAGCGAAAACGCGTGCTCGGCGGACAGCCCGCTGCGCGAGTACGGCAGGACCTGCACCGAAACGTGCGGCAGCGCGCTCATCTCCAGCAGGAATTCGATCTGTTGCTTGAGCACCTTCACGCCGCCGATCGGCCGGTGCAGCACCGACTCGTCGAGCACCATCCACACGCGGGGCGCGTCGGGCCTGCTGAACATCTTCTGCCGCCGCATCCGCAGCGCGACGAGCTGGTCGACCCGCTCGTCGGCCATCTCGGGCCGGCCGTGGCTGAAGATCGCCCGGGCGTACCCCTCGATCTGCAGCAGCCCCGACACGTACAGCGGCTCCCAGATCTGGATCCGGGCGGCGGCTTCTTCGAGGCCGACGAGGTCGGTGAACCAGTTCGGCATGGTGTCGCCGAAGCGCCGCCACCAGCCCGGCTCGTTCGACTGCTTGACCATGTCGAGGAACGTCTGGCGCTCGGTCACGTCCTCGACGCCGTACATCGTCAGGAGGTCCGTGACGTCGCGTTCCTTGAACCCGACCCGGCCCAGCTCGAGCCGGCTGATCTTCGACTCCGAGCCGCGGATGTTGTACCCGGCCTGCTGGCGGGTGATGCCGGCCTCTTCACGGAGCCGCCGCAGCTGCGAGCCCAGGATCATGCGGCGCGCCGTGGGGCCGATGTTCTGTTCTCCTGCGGACGCGTTCACCGCGTTCATTACCGGACCTTCCGCGCTCACGTCACCAGGGGGTTCTAGCCCGACTACCGAAAGTACACGTTAACCCGTCCTGCGCAAAGAGGTGACCCGGTTTACCCCATGCGCGCGTCGGCCTACTCTACGTAGAGTACGAGACTTTCGACACAGAACTTGCGAGGTTCAACATGCCCGACGCCGCGACCCGGACCGAACGAGTTCCCGTGGGGGTCGACCCGACCCGAGCGAGCATCGCGCGCGTGTACGACGCCTTCCTGCTCGGGAAGGACAACTACGAGATCGACCGGGAGGTCCTGGCGCAGGTCCAGCAGGCCGCACCGGAGGCACAGGACCTGGCCTTCGAGAACCGCGGCTTCCTCATCCGCGCGTGCCGCTTCCTCGCCAGCCAGACCAACATCACACAGTTCCTGGACCTCGGCTCCGGCCTGCCGACGGCGGAGAACACCCACCAGGTCGTGCAGCGGCTGCACCCGGAGGCCAAGGTCGTCTACGTCGACAACGACCCCGTGGTCCTCGCCCACGGCCGGGCGCTGCTCGAGGAGAACGAGCACACCCACTTCGTCGCCGAAGACATCTTCGAGCCGCAGCGGATCCTCGAGAACGAGGTCGTGCGCGAGCACATCGACTTCACGCAGCCGCTCGTGCTGCTGCAGATGGGCACCCTGCACCACTTCAAGGGCGACAAGGACCGGCCGAAGGCGATCATGAAGGAGTACGTCGACGCGCTGCCGTCCGGCTCCTTCGTCGGGCTCAGCCACTTCTTCGACCCCGAGAACGAGGACTCCGCGACCGCGCGCCGCATGGAGGACTTCTTCGTGCACAGCCCGATGGGCTCCGGCACCTTCCGGACGCAGAAGGAGATCGAAGAGCTGTTCCCCGGCCTCGAAATGGTCGATCCCGGCGTGACGCTGTGCGCCGACTGGTGGCCGGACGGCCCGCGCCTCAAGGAGCTCAACGTCGCCCAGCGGACGATCGCCGGCGGCGTCGGCCGCAAGCCGTAGCTCAGAGCCGGACCACCGGCAGCCAGTGGGAAAGGTCGGCGCGGGTGCCCGAAGCGGACACCCGGCCGTCCGCCACCGCGGTGGTCCAGTCCAGTCGGCCGGTGGCCAGCTCGAGCCAGGTGCGCGGGTCGGTCTCGACGACGTTCGGCGGGGTGCCGCGCGTGTGCCGCGGACCCTCGACGCACTGCACCGCCGCGAACGGCGGCACGCGGACTTCCACCGTGCGCCCCGGCGCGTCGGCCGCGAGCGCGCGCAGGCTGAGCCGGACCGCCGCGGCCAGCTCCGGCCGCGCGGGATCCGGCGCGTCGCCCTGCAGCCACGGGAAAATCGCCTGCACCGCCGCACGTAACTGTCCGGGGTCGACCGAACGCGAAGAGGCCATGGGCAAACAGTAGAGTGGCGCACCAAGAGTTTTCAGGCACACCCGAGAACGTGGGGATGAGATGGCGCAGCGGGACGAGGCGGATCGGATGGTTTCGCAGCAGCCCACCGGAAGCGGCCCCGATCGCCCCGGCAAGCACAGCAAGCCCAACCGGGCCGCGCGGCGCGGCGGCCAGCAGGCCCGGCGCTCGGGCAAGCACGGCACGCCGGAGATCACCGCGGAGATGCGCGCGAACGCCCGGACCAACCCCGACAGCTGGCTCTACGTCATCGACGAGGCCTTCGACCCCAACGGCCCGGTGCCGTCGTGGGCGGTCGTCGGCGCCTACCCGGTGAACGGCGCGGGCGACGTCGTCGCCGACTTCCACCCCAACGACCGCTACCGGCCCTCGCCCAAGGCGCTCGGCTTCCCGGAGCCGACGAACGACCTCGAGCACATGCTGCAGCTGGTCCGCACCGAGCACCGCCCGGCATCGGACCTGCCGAAGGTCGTCCTCGACGCGACGCTGTTCGTCTACGCGATGTCGCCGGTGCAGCGCACGGTGATCGGCTTCCACAACACCGACGGCCGGGTCATGGTGCCCGCCTACACGCGCAAGGCGCTCGTGCCGCGCGAGTGGCCGCACGCCCGCGCCGTGCTCGGCCGCGACATCGTCGGCCTGCTCGGCGGCCACCCGGTCGCGGTCAACCCGCACGACCTGATCACGGCCGTCGTGCCGGCCGAGCACCTCATGAAGGCCATCGCCGACGAACAGCGCTGACCTGCGGGTTTAACCCCATCGAGTGACACCCCGAGTCGCCAATTCGGCGACTCGGGTGCATCGTGAGGCTGGAAAAGACTCACGAGACTGGTGGGGAGCATGAGGGTGAGACGTCGTGCATTGCTTCCCTTCGCCGCCGCGGTCCTGCTCGTCGCCGGGCAGTCGCCGGCGACCGCGCAGGACATCTACGCCGGGGCCGAAGAGCACTTCGCGGGTTCGCAGATCGCGAAGGTCGAAGGCGTCGACGCGGTGCCCGGCGTGCTCTACGCGACCGACGACCAGCAGCTCGGGCACGACGTCAGCGGGCACCAGGGCGCGGTCGACTGGCCGGGCGCGGCGCGGACCGGCGCGAAGTTCGTCTACGTCAAGGCGACCGAGGGCACCGGGTTCGTCAACCCGCAGTTCGCCCAGCAGTACAACGGCTCCTACGACGCCGGCCTGATCCGCGGCGCCTACCACTTCGCCCGGCCGGACGTCTCCGACGGCGCTTCGCAAGCGCGCTACTTCCTCGCCCACGGCGGCGGCTGGTCGGCCGACGGCCGGACCCTGCCGGGCGCGCTCGACGCGGAGTACAACCCGTACGGCGAAACCTGCTACGGCAAGGACGCCGCCGGGATGGTCCGCTGGATCAGCGACTTCTCCGAGACCTACCGCGCGGCGACCCACCGGTACCCGACGATCTACACGTCGACGAGCTGGTGGAAGCGGTGCACCGCGAACAACGGCGGGTTCGGCGGCAACCCGTTGTGGATCGCGCGCTACAACACCGCCATCGGCGAGCTGCCGGCGAGCTGGAGCATCCACACGATCTGGCAGTTCGCGGACAGCGGCTCGCTGCCCGGCGACCAGAACTGGTTCAACGGCTCGGCCGACCGGCTGCGCGCGCTCGCGCTGGGCTGAACGGCCCAGCCGGTCGAGTAATAAGTGTTAACCAGTCACTAAATGAAGATCTACTTCCCGAGAAAATCACCCACACGTATACCCAATTTCACGGAACTGAGTGACAAGCCGCCGTCTCGTCCTCAACAATCGTGCTCGGGCGGCTACCTGCACATAGCCGCCCTCAGCGAGGGTTCTGTGAAGGGAATCAATGATGTCCACTTCCCGAAGAGGGCGGCTCTTCGCCGCCTTGGTCGTCCCGGCCACGCTGCTCCTGCTCGGCAGCACGGCACAGGCCGCGACCTTGTCCCCCGAAGTCGACCCCGTGTCCGCGATCAACGCGGACATCGCCCAGCACAACCACGAACTGGGGTCGCAGATCCGGCGCGTCGAAGGCGACAAGTCGACTCCGGACACGCAGAAGGCGGCGCAGCAGCCGCAGCCCGGCCAGGCCATCCCCGGCCAGGTGCTGGCCACCGTGGCCGGCATCGACGTCGCCAGCTACCAGGGCAACGTCAACTGGGCGACCTACTGGAACCAGGGCAAGCGGTTCGTCTGGACCAAGGCCACGGAGAGCACCAGCTACACCAACCCGTACTTCGCCCAGCAGTACAACGGCTCCTACAACCAGGGCTTCATCCGCGGCGCCTACCACTTCGCCACCCCGAACACCGCGAGCGGCGCGGCGCAGGCCCGGTACTTCGTCGCCCACGGCGGCGGCTGGTCGAAGGACGGCAAGACGCTGCCCGGGGCGCTGGACATGGAGTACAACCCGTACGGCGCGACCTGCTACGGGCTGAGCAAGGCCGGGATGACGTCGTGGATCCTCGACTTCCACGACACCTACCACGCCCTGACCGGCCGCTACCCGGTGATCTACACCTCGACGAGCTGGTGGAGCAGCTGCGTGAGCGGTGACTTCTCCAGCACAGCCCCGCTGTGGGTCGCGCGGTACGCGTCGTCGGTGGGCACCCTGCCCTACAACTGGGGCTTCTACACCGTCTGGCAGTACACCTCGAGCCCGCTCGACCAGGACACCTTCAACGGCGCCTACGACCGGCTGCAGGCACTCGCCAACGGCTGACCCGCACCACCGCACGAGCAACCCGGCTCCCGGTTCGTGACGAGTTCGCCTCGTCTGCGGCCGGGAGCCGGTTTCATGCCGTACCGTCCGAGCTTGCAGAATGCTGCTCAGCACGTCCTGGGGGAACCACACGGGGCAACCGGACGTCGGAAGCGCACGAACACCCAGCGCCCGGAAGGCATGAAAGATGACGTACCCGCCTCAGCCGGGCCAGCCCGGCCAGCCCGACCCGTACGGCCAGCAGCCGCAGTCCGGCGGTTTCCAGCAGCAGCCGTACCCGCAGCAGGGCGGGTGGGACCCGAACCAGCAGCAGCAGCAGCAGCCGTACCCGACGCAGCAGTACCCGCAGGGCTGGGACCCCAGCCAGCAGCAACAGCAGGGCTATCCCTCGGGCGGGTTCCCGGCGAGCCAGCAGCCGCAGTGGGGCGACCCGAACGCCCAGCAGCAGTCGGCGTGGGCGGACCCGAACGCGCAGCAGTACGGCCAGCAGGCCTGGGACCCGAACCAGGGTGGCCAGATGTCGGGCTGGGACCAGCAGGGTGGCTACGGCCAGGGCTTCGGCGGGCCGCCGGCGCCGCCGAAGCAGGGCAAGACCGGGATGTGGATCGCCATCGGCGCCGTGGTGGTGCTGGTGCTGGCCGGCCTCGGCATCACCGGCTTCGTCGCGCCGGGGTTCTTCCTCTCGAAGGACGACAACAACGTCGCGGCCCCGCCGGCGTCGAGCACGTCGGCCAAGCCGTCGACGCCGAAGTCGACCCCGAAGAAGTCGACGACGCCGACCACGAAGCAGTCGTCGCCGAGCTCGGGCGCGTCGGACGCCAAGGCCGTGCTGCAGGGCTTCATCGACAAGCTGAACGCGGGCGACAACACCGGCGCGGTCGCGCTGGGCTGCGCGGACTCGAAGGAGCTGCTCAGCTCGTGGCTCGAGACGTTCCTCAAGCCGCCGCTGCAGCTGACGCTCGGCGACGTGCCGGACGACGAGTTCCTGGTCGAGGGCCAGGTCACCGGGACGTCCGCTGGCAAGAACGTCAAGGGCACGCTGAGCGCGACGAACTTCGACGACAAGGGCTTCTGCGTCAGCACGATGCTGGTCTCCTGATCAAGTGAAGCTTTGGCGCTCGCCGCTGGCGTGGACGTTCGCGGCGTCGCTGGTATTGCTGGTGGGGGTCGGCGGCTGGTTGCTCGCCGACCCCGGCACCAGCCGCAGTGACGCCCTGAAGACGGGCGGCCTGGCCGGCGGCGCGATCGTGGCGTTGTACGCGCTGTGGCTGAACGACCGGCGCCGCCGGGTGGAGGAACGCCGCCAGGACATCGAGCGGCAGCGGCACGAGCTCGAGTCGCTGCGCGTCGCGGACGAACGGTTCGCGAAGGCGGTCGAGCTGCTCGGTCACGCGGCCGACCAGGTGCGGGTGGGGGCGTTGCACGCGCTGGCGGGGCTGGCGCGCAGCCGGCCCGAGTACACGCAGACGGTGCTGGACGTTCTGTGCTCCTACCTGCGGCGGCCGTTCACGCGACCCGAACCGGACGCCGAAAACCCGGAGCCGGAGCGCGAGCTGACGGTCCGGCTCACGGCGCAGCGGCTGATCACGGACTTGCTGCCCGCGCGCGACGCCGAAGGCCCGCCGTACGACCTGGACCTGACCGGCGCGACGCTGGAGTACTTCGACCTTTCGGGCAAGCTGGTCGGCGGCCTGCTGCTGCGGTACGCGTCGCTGCACAGCAGCACCAACTTCAGCGGTTGCCGGTTCACGGGCCGGGTGTACCTCACCGCCGCGGGCACGGCGGACGGGCGGCTGGTCGGCTATTTCCGCTGCCGAGGCGCGGTGTTCGAGAGCCACGCGTGGTTCAGCGGCACGTCCTTCCACGAGGACGCCGACTTCACCGATACGGAGTTCGCCGGGAGAACGACCTTCAAGGACGCGGTGTTCGCGAAGGACGCGGTGTTCTCGGGGGTGGTCGCGTCCGGCGAGCTGGACCTGCGGCGGACTTCCTTCGGCGGGCAGGCGGATCTGCGGTTCGCGACCCTGCCCGCCTCGGTTTCGCTGTACAACACGAAGGTGGCCGCGGAGAAGGAGCTACGGCTGCCGGCCGGCTGGACCGGCGAAGAACTGCGCGACGGCGAGGTCCGCATCGTCGCCGAGGCCGGCTGAGCAGCCCCCGATTTCCACGCTAGCGGAGGGCACCGACAGTCCCGGCGCCCTCCGCGTCACCTGTCCACAGGTCAGCCGAACAGCGCCGGGAGGGTCTTCTCCCAGGTCTCGCGCAGCTCGTCCAGCGTGAACTCCGTGATGCCCTGCAGCTCCAGCGTGCCCGACTCCGGGTCCACGACACCCGTCTTGCGCCACGGCAGGCCGCGGGCCGTGCACATCTCCGTGAACCTGAGCTCCTCCGTGCGCGGGACCGCCACCAGCACGCGGCCCGCCGACTCGGAGAACAGCTGGACGAACGGGTCCTGGTCGGCGTCCAGGAACACCCGGGCGCCGCACTGTCCGATCAGGACGGTCTCGACCAGGGTCTGGATCAGGCCGCCGTCGGAGAGGTCGTGGGCCGCCGAGATCATGCCGTCGCGGGAACCCGCCACCAGGATCTCGCCCAGCAGCTTCTCGCGCGCGAGGTCGACGCGCGGGGGCACGCCGCCGAGGTGGCCGTGGAGCTCGCGGGCCCACGCCGAACCGTCCAGCTCGTCATGCGTTTCGCCCAGCAGCAGCAGGGTTTCGCCCGCCTCCGCGCCGATGCCCGTCGGGATGCGGCGGGTGACGTCGTCGATCACGCCGAGGACGCCGATCACCGGCGTCGGCAGGATCGCCGTCGAACCCGTCTGGTTGAAGAAGCTCACGTTGCCGCCCGTCACCGGGATGCCCAGCTCGACGCAGCCGTCCGCGAGGCCGTGCACGGCCTGCTCGAACTGCCACATCACGCCCGGGTCGGTCGGGGCGCCGAAGTTCAGGCAGTCCGACACCGCGACCGGCGTCGCGCCGCCCGTCGCCACGTTGCGGTACGCCTCCGCCAGCGCCAGCTGCGCGCCGCGGTACGGGTCCAGGTAGACGAACTTGCTGTTGCAGTCCGTCGCGACCGAAACACCGCGGCCGGACGACTCGTCGATCCGGATCATGCCCGAGTCCGACGGCTGCGAAAGCACGGAATTGCCGCGCACGTACCGGTCGTACTGCGACGTCACCCATTCCTTGGACGCCTGGTTGGGCGAGGCGATCAGCTTGAGCACGTCCGCGCGCAGTTCGTCCGGAGTGGACGGACGCGGCAGCGACGCCGAGGTGTCGGCGATCAGCGCGTCCTGTGTGGACGGACGCTCGATCGGCCGGTCGTACACCGGGCCCTGGTGAGCGACCGTGTGCGCCGGGACGTCGACGACGACCTCGTCGTTCCAGGTGATGACCAGGTGCTCGCCGTCGGTGACCTCGCCGATGTCGGTGGCGATGACGTCCCACTTGCGGCAGACCGCCATGAACGCCTCGACGTTCTCCGGCGAGACGACCGCGCACATGCGCTCCTGCGACTCGCTGGAGAGCACCTCCGCCGGGGTCATTCCGGTGGCACGCAACGGAACGCGGTCGAGGTAGATGTGCATGCCGCCGTCGCCTGCCGCGGCCAGCTCGGACGTCGCGCAGGACAGCCCGGCGCCGCCGAGGTCCTGGATGCCGACGACGAGCTTCTGCTGGAACAGCTCGAGGCAGCACTCGATGAGCACCTTCTCGGTGAACGGGTCGCCGACCTGGACGCTCGGGAGCTTCTTGCGGCCGCCCGCCGACTCGTCACCCGAAAAGGTGTCACTCGCGAGGACGGAAACGCCGCCGATGCCGTCGAGGCCGGTGCGGGCACCGAACAGGATGATCTTGTTGCCGGTGCCGGACGCGAACGCCAGGTGCAGGTCCTCGACGCGCATCGCGCCGACGCACAGCGCGTTCACCAGCGGGTTGCCGGAGTAGGACGGGTCGAACACGAGCTCGCCGCCCACGTTCGGCAGGCCGAGGCAGTTGCCGTAGCCGCCGACGCCGGCGACCACGCCGGGCAGCACGCGCTTGGTGTCGGGGGCGTCGGCCGGGCCGAAGCGCAGCGCGTCGGACACCGCGAGCGGGCGCGCGCCCATCGCCATGATGTCGCGCACGATGCCGCCGACGCCGGTCGCGGCGCCCTGGTAGGGCTCCACATAGGACGGGTGGTTGTGGCTCTCCACCTTGAAGGTGACCGCCCAGCCCTCGCCGATGTCGACGACGCCGGCGTTCTCGCCGATGCCGGCCAGCATCTTGGCCTTCATCTCGTCGGTGGCGGTCTCCCCGAAGTACCGCAGGTGCTTCTTGGAGGACTTGTAGGAGCAGTGCTCGCTCCACATCACCGAGTACATGGCCAGCTCGGCGTCGGTGGGCCGGCGGCCGAGGATCTCCCGGATGCGGGCGTACTCGTCGTCGGCGAGGCCCAGTTCGCGGTAGGGCTGACTGTGGTCCGGGGTCGCCCCGGCGCGCTCGGTGGTGTCAACGGTGCTGGTCACGGTGTCCGTGTCAGGGTTCGCCACGGCCGCCAGGATACGGGGCGCTCCGGGGCACTCCGGACGGTGGGCCACCGAAAACCGGTTGCCTCCGCGGACCGCCTGTGCGCGTGTGAGCCGGCCGACACCGCGCCGGAAAATCGATCGCCATCCGCTGGTCGGCGGCTTACCGTCGGGAATCGTGCTTTCCGCCACATATCCCTTTCCGCCGCTGCGGCTGCCCGCGCGGCCGAGCGCGAGCCGCTTCCTGCTCGCCGTCTTCCGGGCCCGGCTGGGCTCGGTCCTCGGCGCGGCCGCGATCGGCGTCTTCTGGGCGCTGCCGGGCGCGCTGCTGCCACTGGTCGTCGGCCAGGGCATCGGCGCCATCAGCGCGCACGACGGCGCCGCGGTCTGGCGCTGGGCGCTGGCCGCCGCCGCGCTCGGCGTCGTGCAGACGCTGACCGGGACCTGGCTGCACTTCCTCAACTACGGCCTGTGGCTGCACGGCGCGGGCTCGACGCAGCGGGCGGTGTCCGAACACACCACGCGCGTCGGCGCCGGCCTGCGGGAGAAGACGACCACCGGCAACCTCGTCGCGATCTCCACCACCGACATCAACCACATCGGCAACACCGTCGAGATGACCGGGCGCGCGTTCGGCTCGCTGCTGGCGTTCGTCGTCGTCGCGATCTGGCTGGTCTCGACGTCGCCGCTGCTCGGCGTGGTCGCGCTCGTCGGCGTGCCGGTCGCGGTGCTGGGCATCGGGCCGCTGCTGGCGCCGCTGCAGAAGCGCAAGGCGAGCCAGCGCGAGAAGCGCGGCGACGTCAACGCGCTCGGCGCGGACATCGTGTCCGGCCTGCGGATCCTGCGTGGCATCGGCGGCGAGCGGCGGTTCTTCGCCCGCTTCCGCGAGACGAGCCAGCGGGTGCGGCGCTCCGGCATCGAGGTCGGCCAGGCCGAGGCGTGGCTGGCCGCGGCGGAGATCGCGCTGCCCGGCCTGGTCACCGTGGTGATCACCTGGCTGGGCGCGCGGCTGGCCGTGGCCGGCTCGATCGACGTCGGGCAGCTCGTGGCGTTCTACGGCGTTTCGGCCTTCCTGATCTGGCCGGTCACCGCGGCGACGGAAGCGGTCGGGTCGATCACGTCCGGCCTGGTCGCGTCGCGGAAGGTCGTCGCGCTGCTGGCGATCCGCCCGAAGCTGGCGGACCCGGAGACGCCGGCCCGGCTGCCCGAAGGGCCGCTGGAGCTGGCCGACTCCGAGTCCGGGGTGCGGGTCGCGCCCGGCCGGCTGACGGTCGTCGACTTCGGCGCCGACGGTGAGGCGGTGGCGGACCGGTTGGCCCGCTTCGCCGACCCGGCCGAGGGCGAGGAGGTGCTGGTCGGCGGCATCCGGGCGGACCAGGTCGCGCTCGCGGAGCTGCGGCGGCGCGTCGTCTACGCGCACAACCAGGACATCTGGTTCTCCGGCGTGCTGCGCGAGCAGCTGGCGCCGGCGCGCGCGGGCGACGTCAGCACCACCGAAGCGCTGTACGCGGCCGACGCCGAAGACATCGTCGAGGCGCTGCCCCAGGGCGTCGACGAGGTGATCGGCGAGCGTGGCCGCGAGGTGTCCGGCGGCCAGCGGCAGCGGCTGAACCTGGCCCGCGCGCTGGCGACCGACGCCGACGTGCTGGTGCTGGACGAGCCGACGTCGGCAGTCGACGCGCACACCGAGGCACGCATCACCGAGCGCGTCGCGGCGCTGCGCCGCGGCAAGACGACGGTGGTGTTCAGTCAAAGTCCACTGTGGACACATGTGGCCGACGAGGTCTTCACGGCGAAGGGCGTGACGGTATGAAACGGCTCCCCACGGCGTCCCGGAAGGACGTCCGGCGCTGGGCGCTGAAGACGGCGGCGGCCCACAAGCGCGAGTTCGGGCTGCTGCTCGGCGCGCTGTCGGTGTCGACGCTGATCGGGCTGGCCGGGCCGCAGCTGCTCGGCGCGCTGGTCGACGACGTCGCGGCCGGCACCACGCTCGGCCACGTCGACGTGCTGGCGGCGGTGTTCGTCGCGGTGCTGGTGCTGCAGGCGCTGGCGCGGAAGGTCGCGCGGCTGCGTGGCGCGATGTTCGGCGAGCTGGTGCTGGCCGAGACCCGCGAGGAGTTCGTCGGGACGGCGCTGCAGCTGCCGCTCGGCACGGTCGAGGCGGCCGGCACCGGTGACCTGCTCAGCCGCGCCACCACCGACCTCGGCCGGATCGACCACGCGGCGCGGTTCGCCGCGCCGGAGATCCTGATCGCGGCGGTGACCGTGGTGTTCACGGTCGTCGCGATGGTGCTGACGTCGCCGCTGCTGGCGCTGGGCCTGCTGGTCGCGCTGCCGCTGCTGGTCACCGTGAACGTCTGGTACCAGCGGCGGATCCCGTCGGTGATGCAGTGGATGCTCGACCGCTGGGCGGACCTGACCACGAGCGTCCACGAGACGGCGGAGGGCGCGCGCACGATCGAGGCGCTCGGGCTGGCCGAGCGGCGGATCGGCGCGGCGCACCACGCGCTGGACCAGAGCATCTACGGCGAACGCCGGATGCGGGCGCTGCAGCTGCGGTGGCTGCCGTCGCTGGAGATCAGCTACGTGCTGCCGCTGGCGGTCATGCTGCCGCTCGGGCTGCTCGCGTACCTGCGTGGCTGGGCCGGGCTCGGTGAGATCACCACGATGCTGCTGTACGTCCAGGCGATGTCGGCGCCGCTGAACGAGGCGCTGTTCTGGCTGGAGGACCTGCAGGTCGCGGCCGCCGCGGCGCGCCGGATCCTCGGCGTGCACTCGGTGGCGCTCGAGGAGTCGCCGAAGGTGACGGAGGTGCCGCGGGGCCGCGACATCGACGTGCACGACGTCCGGTTCGCGTACACGGCCGACCGCGAGGTGCTGCACGGCATCGACCTGCGGGTTCCGCGCGGCGAGCGGCTGGCGATCGTCGGCCCGTCCGGTGCGGGCAAGTCGACGCTCGGCCGCCTGCTGGCCGGCATCGCGGCGCCGACGTCGGGTTCGGTCCGGATCGGCGGCCAGGACGTCTCGGCGCTGACCGACGACGTCCTGCGCGGCGAGGTCCTGCTGCTGACCCAGGAGCACCACGTGTTCTCGGGGACGCTGCGGCAGAACCTGGCGCTGCCGGCGCGTCGCGCGGACGGCGACTGGACGGACGACGAGCTGCTGGCGGCGCTGGCTTCGGCGGGCGCGTCGGAGTGGGTGGCGACGCTGCCGTCCGGTCTGGACACGAAGCTGGGTTCGGGCGAGCACCCGGTCCCGGCGGCGATCGCGCAGCAGCTGGCGCTGGCGCGCGTGGTGCTGGCGGACCCGCACACGCTGGTGCTCGACGAGGCGACGTCGCTGCTGGACACGGGCTCGGCGCGTGACCTGGAGCGGTCGCTGAACAGCGTGCTGGCCGGGCGCACGGTGATCGCGATCGCCCACCGCCTGCACACGGCCGCGGCGGCGGACCGGGTGGCGGTGGTCGAGGGCGGCCGCATCACGGAGCTGGGCCCGCACGACTCGCTGCTGGAGGCGGGCGGTTCGTACGCCCGCCTGGTGGCGGCGGCTTCGTAGTCCGGAATGTCCGGAGTGTAGGACTGGTTACTCCCCAGGTAGGTGATCGGCTACCCGGGGAGTGCCATGTCTTTCGTGATGACCGCGGCCGAGCGCGAGTCGTTTTTGAGCGGGGTGCACGTGGGGGTGCTGGCGGTGGAGCGCGCCGGCCGGGCGCCGCTGGCGGTCCCGGTCTGGTACGACTACTCGCCGGGCGGCGAGGTCCTGATCTGGATGGAGCGCGACACGGTCAAGGACCGCGCGATCTGCGCGGCGGGCCGGCTGAGCCTGGCGGTGCAGGACGAGAACCCGCCGTACCGGTACGTGACGATCGAGGGCCCGGTGGTGGCGAACGACGAGCCCCCGACGCGCGAGCAGGCGTTGCGCATCGCGGGCCGGTACTGGCCCGAGGACCAGGCTCGGGCGTATGTCGACTCGGCCCTCGGTGAGCGGTCGGTGCTCGTGCGGGTACGGCCGGAGAAGTGGCTGTCGAACGACCAGAGCAAGGGCTGAGTTGTGGACAACTCACGTCTGCTGCGCCCGCGCTGAGCCGGTTCTGTCGGTGGCTCCCGGTAAAATGGTTACCGGGGGCCGAGGGCCGCCCTCACCGCCCCCGAATCAGATCCGCGGCCTTCTCCGCCACCATGATCGTCGGCGCGTTCGTGTTCCCGCGCGGCACCACAGGCATCACCGAAGCGTCGACGACCCGCAGCCCGTCAATCCCCTGAACCCGCAGCTCAGGATCAACCACGGACCCGATCGCACACGTCCCCACCGGGTGGTAGAGCGTCTGCGTGTTCTCCCGGATGTGCTCGGCCAGCTCGGAATCACTCAGATCGTGCCGCGCGGGCAGGAACGGCTGGTCCAGGAACCGCTTCAACGGCCCGGCGCGACCGATCTCGATCAGCGCCCGCAGTCCGGCGATCATCTTGTCCATGTCCGCCGGCTCCGCGTAGTACGCCGGGTCGATTTCCGGCTTCCACAACGGGTTCGCCGACTTCAACCGCAGGCGGCCGCGGCTCGCGACGTCCACCAGCGTCGCCGCCGAGGTGAACCCGGGCACCGTCGGCTCGCGCATGCCGTTGTCGTAGAACAACGTCGGCGCGACGTGGATCTGCATGTCCGGCGCCGGCAAGCCGTCCGTGGTCGGGAAGAACGCGCCCGCCTCGCCGATGTTCGACGTCAGCGGCCCGCGCTTGGTCAGCTGGTAGCGGACGAGCCCGCGCGGCGTGGCCGCGTCGACCAGGTCGGTCGTGTCCCGCGTCGACCAGATGATGCCGCACGCCGGGTGGTCGTGCAGGTTCTCGCCGACGCCCGGCAGCGCCGCGACGACGTCGATGCCGTGCTCACGCAGGTGCTCGGCCGGGCCGACCCCGGACACCATCAGCAGCTGCGGCGAATTCACCGCGCCACCGCTCAAAATCACCTCGGCCGACGCACGGGCGGTCGTCTCGACCCCGTTGTCCAAATAGGACACACCGACCGCGCGCGTGCCCTCGAAGACGACCCGGGTGGCGGGCGCGCAGGTCTTCACCGTGAGGTTCGGCCGCTCCAGCGCCGGCCGCAGGTACGCGTCGGCCGTCGACCAGCGGCGACCCTTCTTGCAGGTCACCTGGTAGACGCCGGCGCCTTCCTGGCTCTCGCCGTTGAAGTCGTCGGTGCGCTTGAGGCCCCACGCGACCGCCGAGTCGACCCACGCCGTCGACAGCTCGTGGGTGAACCGGCGGTCCTCGACGTTCAGCGGGCCGTCGGTGCCGTGCAGCGGGCCGTCGAGCCGCTGGTTGCCCTCGGCGCGCTTGAAGTACGGGAGGACGTCGTCCCAGCCCCAGCCTTCGGCGCCGTGGGAATCGCGCCAGCCGTCGTAGTCGGCGCGGTTGCCGCGGATGTAGATCATCGCGTTGATCGACGAGCAGCCGCCGAGCACCTTCCCGCGCGGCCAGTACGCCGGCTTGCCGGTGTGCTTCTGCTCGACCGTCTCGTAGTTCCAGTCCCACTTGGTCTTGAACAGGTTCGGGAACGCGGCGGGAATGTGGATTTCGTCCGCGGTGTCCTCGGCGCCCGCTTCGAGCAGCAGGACCCGGGCGGCCGGATCTTCGGTGAGCCGGTTGGCCAGGACGCAGCCCGCGCTCCCGGCGCCGACGATCACGTAGTCGTAGGAGTCCACGGTGCCTCCACAGCTGTTGGCGCGATGTCAACGACTCATCATGGCGCAGGTCGGCGCGTAGGGCCAGTCTAGGCGGCCGCGGCCTGCCGAACTGGGTGAACTATGCTCGCGGGGTACCCACGACCTGCGTGAATAAGGAGCAGCCTGCCGTGGCCCGAGTCGTCGTCGACGTCATGCCGAAGCCCGAAATCCTCGACCCGCAGGGACAGGCCGCGCTCGGCGCCGCCGGTCGCCTGGGGTTCACCGGGATCAAGGAGATCCGCCAGGGCAAGCACTTCGAGATCGAGGTCGACGACACGGTCGACGACGCGACGCTCGAGAAGATCGCCGAGGGCTTCCTCGCGAACCCGGTGATCGAGCAGTGGACGATCACCCGGGTGGACGCGTGAGCGCGCGCATCGGGGTCATCACGTTCCCGGGCACGCTCGACGACGGCGACGCGGCCCGCGCGGTCCGCTACGCCGACGCCGAGGCGGTGCCCCTGTGGCACGCGGACGAGGACCTGCACGGCGTCGACGCGGTGGTCGTCCCGGGCGGCTTCTCCTACGGCGACTACCTGCGCGCGGGCGTGATCGCCCGGTTCGCGCCGGTGATGACGCCGGTGATCGAGGCGGCGCGCGCGGGCATGCCGGTGCTGGGCATCTGCAACGGGTTCCAGATCCTGTGCGAGGCCGGGCTCCTGCCGGGCGCGATGATCCGCAACCAGGGCCTGCACTTCATCTGCCGCGACCAGTGGCTGCGGGTGGAGAACAACGACACGGCGTGGACTTCGCGGTACGACGCCGGCGCCGAGATCCTCATCCCGATGAAGAACATCGACGGGTGCTACGTCGCCGAGCAGTCCACTTTGGACGCGCTGGAGGCCGAGGGGCGCGTGGTCTTCCGGTACGTCGGCGGGAACCCGAACGGGTCGCGCAACGACATCGCCGGGATCCGGTCCGAGAACGGGCGGGTCGTCGGGCTGATGCCGCACCCGGAGCACGCGATCGACGCGCTGACCGGGCCTTCGGATGACGGGCTGGGGATGTTCTACAGCGCGGTGGACGCGCTCGTGAACGCCTGAGGGCGGCCCTCGGCCCCCGGTAACCAGTTTACCGGGGGCCACCGACAGTTCCGGGGCCGCGGACACTACTTGTCCACAGCCCCGGACCACGTCACCGCTTGCCGTGCAGGATGGTCACCAGCTTGGCCACCAAGGCGTCCGTCGACTCCTTGCGGCTGAACGACGTCAACGTCAACGGCGCCGTGAACCGCTGCCGGGCGATCGCCTTCGTGCGCGCGAACTCGCGCAACCCCTCCGGCCCGTGGATCCGCCCGAAGCCCGAATCACCCACGCCGCCGAAGGGCAGCGAAGCGATGCCCGCGAACGACAGCGGTGCGTTGATCGCCGTCATGCCCGTGCGCAGCTTCTCCGCCAGCTCCACGCCGCGGGACTTCGAAAACACCGTCGAACCCAAGCCGTACTTCGTGTTGTTCGCGTGCTCCACCGCTTCGTCCATGTCGCGGACCTTCGCGATCGTCACCGTCGGGCCGAACGTCTCCTCCATCACCGCCTCCGAGTCCTCCGGGACGTGGACCAGCACCGTCGGCTGCGCGTAGCGGTCGCCCACCGCGTCCTCGCCGCCCAGGACCGCTTCGCCTCCTCGGGCCAGTGCGTCCTGGATGTGGCGCTTGATCACGCCCAGCTGCGAAGGCATCGTCACCGGGCCGTACTGCGCCGCCTCGTCGGAGCCCGCGCGCACGTCCTTCGACTTCTCCACCACCTTCGCGACGAACTCGTCGTGGACCTTCTCGTGGACGTACACGCGCTCGACGCCGATGCACGTCTGGCCCGAGTTGGAGAACGCGCCCCAGACCGTGGCGTCCGCCGCCGCGTCCAGGTCGGCGTCCGCGTCGACCAGCACCGGGTCCTTGCCGCCCGCCTCGATGACGACCGGCGTGAGCGTCTCGGCGGCCGCGGCCATGATGCGCTTGCCCGTCGCCGTCGAGCCGGTGAACGCGATCTTGTCGACACCCGCCCCCACCAGCGCCGCGCCCGTCTCGCCGAAGCCGGTGATCAGCTGCAGCACCGGCTGCTCCGGCACGATCTCGGCGAACGCGTCGACCAGCCACTTCCCGACGCCCGGCGTGTACTCGCTGGGCTTGAACACCACCGCGTTGCCCGCCGCGAGCGCGTACGCGATCGAGCCCAGCGGCGTGAACACCGGGTAGTTCCACGGGCCGATCACGCCGACCACGCCCAGCGGCTGGTACTCGACGGTCGCCGCCTGGTTGGACATCAGCAGGCCGGCGGAGCGCTTCTGCTTGCCGAGGATCTTCTTCGCGTGCTTGCCCGCCCACGCGATGTGCTCGATGGCCAGGATGCTCTCGAGCTGCGCGTCGGCGATCGGCTTGCCGGTCTCGTCGCGGACGACCTGGCACAGCTGCGGCAGCCGCCGCGTCAGCACGCCCTTCCAGCTCCGCAGCCGCTCGG
Source organism: Amycolatopsis iheyensis (assembly GCF_024703995.1). GTDB lineage: Bacteria > Actinomycetota > Actinomycetes > Mycobacteriales > Pseudonocardiaceae > Amycolatopsis > Amycolatopsis iheyensis. Next base: position 40,642 of record NZ_JAMXQV010000017.1, read on the forward strand.
CGCGCCCCGCGAAGCCGAGGCCGGCCCACCACTTCGCCGCGGCACGGGCCCGCTCGACGGCGGCCCGCACGTCTTCGGCGGTGTGCACGGGGTAGGTTCCGACCACCTCGTCGGTCGCCGGGCTCAGCGAGTCGAAGGTCTCGCCGACCGACGTCGGCTTCGGCTGGACGGCAGTCATCGGCGTCTCCCTGGAGGTCGCGGGTCAGCCCAGGTTACGACGTTACTGACACCGTGCCAATAGCTCGTGCGGGCTTCCGCACCAGCATTGCACCGGCGACCGCCGCGGCAAAGGCGCCGAACAACGGCGGGAGCCACAACGGCAGCACGCCGACCGCCAGCGAACCCAGCCCGAAGCCGCACGACTGCACGGTGAAGCTCAACGAGAACCCCGCCGACCTGCGGTTCTTCGGCAGCAGCCGTTGCAGGTTGACCGACGTCGCCGCGACCAGCGGCCCGCCGCACACGCCGATCACCGCCACCGACGCGAGCAGGCCCGGCCAGCCGAAGTCCGCGGCCAGGACGATCCCACCCACGACGAACCCGGTCAGGAACAGCCGCGGGTCGCCGACCTTCCCGCGCCACGCGTAGAGCGCGCCTCCCACGAGACTCGCCCCGCACAGCACGGCGATCACGACCGGAGCGACCGTCGCCGGCGCGCCGAGGCGCTGGACCAGCGGCAACGGCGCCACCTCGATCGTCGACGTCAGCAGTCCGACGGTGAAGGCGCAGCACAGCCACGGCAGGTAGGTGCCGAGCCCGGCGGACAGGCCGTCCGGCTCGGCTTCCACCTGGTCGGGCGAAGCCGTGCGACGCGGGACGAGCACCGCGGCGGCCACGCAGGCGGCGGCCATCGCGGCCAGCGGCACGAGCGAACCCGCCAGGTCGAGCAACGCGACCAGCGCCGGACCGCCGACGAGCACGCTTTCGAGGAGCATCCCGTCGACGGAGATCGCCCGGGGCAGCAGCTCGTCGTCGACCGTGTCCGCGAGCAGGGTCCGGAACCCGCCCGACAGCGCCCCGCCCGGGATGCCGGGCAGCAGGACCGCCGCGAACAGCAAGGCGGCCGGCGCCTTCGCCGCGGCGGCCGCGGCCAGTACGACGAACCCGGCGCCGGTGAGCAGCAACAGCACCGGCAGGCCACGCGACGGACCGACGCGGTCGAGCAGCCGGCCCATCGGCACCGCGCACACCATCTCGGTGGCGACGAGGACCGACATCAGCACGCCGCCGAGCCGGTACGACCCGGTCGTGGCCGTCGTGAGCAGCGTGAACGCGAGGGGCGCCATGGTCGAGGGCAACCGGGCGAACTGGACGCCCGCCGACCAGCGCCAGTAGGCGCGATGGGTGAACAACGACATGCGGAGACCGTCTCTCGACCACGTTCTGCGGCACACTTATTCGGGTGAGAGCGAATCACCGATGATCGAGCTGGCCCTGAGCGCGGCCGGCGCGCAACGCGTCCGGTTCGCGATTTCGCCACTGGAGGAGGTCCTGGGCGCCGTCCAGACGCGGCTCGGCATCCGCGGGCACCCAGCGAACCTGCCGTGGGCGTCGACCGCGCCCGACGTCGACGTGCCCGAGCTGGCCGCCGTGCTGAGCGCACGGCACTACATCACCGAGTTCCTCAGCCCGCCGCCCGACGGCCCGGAGACGACCGCGGAGGCCCAGCTGCGCGCCGTGCGTGCGACGCCGCCGGCCCAGGTGGCGCTGGAGCTGGCGATGGTCGACGCCGACCTGTCCGGCCTGCCGCGCGACCCGGCGACCGCGCGTGACCTGCTCGCCGACCAGCTCGAGACGGTCTGGCACGCGCTGCTCGCGCCGGAATGGCCACGCCTGCGCGAGCTGCTGGCGGCGGACATCGCCTTCCGGACCCGGCAGCTGGGTTCCGGCGGCCTGGCTTCGATGCTCGCGGAGCTCCACCCGCGCGTCCGGCTGACCGGGACGTCGGTGCTCGTGGACGTCCAGGCGCGGGAACGGCTCGAGATCGACTCGCGCGGGCTGCTCCTGATCCCGGCGGTGTTCGCCTGGCCGGGGGTCGGCGTGGTGACGGTGCCGCCGTGGCAGATCTCGCTGCTCTACCCGGCGCGCGGCGTCGCCTCGCTGTGGCTGCCTTCGGCCGCGCCGTCGCACCCGGTGGCGGAGGTCCTCGGCCGGACGCGGGCGCTGCTGCTGGCCACGCTCGACCACCCGGCGGCGACCACCGAGCTGGCCCGCCGCCACGCACTGGCGCCGGCCACGGTTTCCGCGCACCTCAAGGCGTTGCTCGGCGCCGGGCTGCTGGTGTCGGAACGGCGGGGGCACCGGGTGCTGTACCGGCGAACGGAGCTCGGCGACGCGCTGCTGACCGGCAAACTGTGACGATGGACAGAACGGTGGCCTGGGAAGGCTTCTACAACACCAGGGACCTCGGTGGCCTGCCGACGCGCTCGGGCCGCACGACGCGCCGCGGCGCGTTCTTCAGGGCCGGTGACCTGCGGTTCGTGACCGGCACGGGCTGGGCACAGGCGCGGGAGGCCGGCGTCCGGACCGTCATCGACCTGCGCAACCCCGACGAAATCCGGCCGGCGGCGGACGGCCCGACGGCGCTGGCGGGCTCCGCGCGGTTCGCCGTCGCGAGCGCCCCGGCCACCCCGGCGGGCATTGACCGCGTCGAGGTTCCCCTCGACGACATCGACGACCTCGAGTTCTGGCGGTACGTCAACCGCGAGCGGCTGAACGGCACCCCGCTCTACTACCGCGTCTTCCTCGAACGGAAGGCGCGACGCTGCGCCGCCGTCGTCGAAACGGTCGCCCGGGCCGCGCCCGGGGGCGTCCTCTTCCACTGCGGTGCCGGGCGCGATCGGACCGGTCTCGTCGCGCTCCTGCTGCTGGCGCTGGCCGGCGTCGGCCCCGACGCCATCGCCGCGGACTACGACCTGTCCGCCGAGGCCGTGAAACCGCTCTTCGCCGCGATGGGCGCCGAAGACCAAGGGCCGGCCATCGAGGCGGTCCTCGCCGCGCGGGGCACGACGACCGCGGCCGCCATCCGGGACACGCTCGACGGTTTCGACGTCGAGCGGTACCTCCTCGACGCGGGGGTCGCCCGCGGCGACCTCGACGACATCCGGCACCGGCTGACCGACCAGGACTAGGCTGGAAAACGACCACGCGTGAAGGAGAAACACCGATGCGTATCGTCCATTTCGGACACGCCTGCCTGTTGCTCGAGACCGGCTCCGAGCGGATCCTGATCGATCCCGGCGCCTTCTCCACCGGCTTCGAGGGCGAGCGGGAGCTTTCCGCCGTGCTCGTCACGCACCAGCACTTCGACCACCTGGACGTCGAGCGGCTGCCCAAGGTCCTCGAGGCCAACCCGGACGCCAAGCTGATCGTCGACCCCGGGTCGGCGCCCGAGGTCGAGAAGCTGGGGCTGCCCTTCGACGTCGCCAACGTCGGGGACGCCTTCGCCGTCGGGGACACCTCCGTCAAGGCCGTCGGCGGGGAGCACGCCGTCATCCACGCCGACATTCCCGTGATCCCCAACATCGGGTACGTCTTCGACGACGGCGCCTTCTTCCACCCCGGCGACTCGTTCTTCGTGCCGGAGCAGCGGATCGACGTGCTCGGCCTGCCCACCGGCGCGCCGTGGCTCAAGGCCGGCGAGGCCGTCGACTACCTGCGGGCCGTCGCGCCGCGGGTTGCCGTGCCGATCCACGAAGCCGTGCTCGCCAACCCCGCGCTGCACTACGGCCTGTTCGGGAACCTCGCGCCCGAAGGCACCGAGGTCAAGGTGCTCGATCGGGCCGAACCGGCGAAGTTCTAGCCACCCACGCTTCGACGCCGTCCAGGAAGCGGTCGACGCCGAAGCCGAGTTCGGCGGGGAGCGCGTCTTCGGCGGCGCGCTCGTACCCGGACTCGCCCGCGGCTTCGGCCGCGTGCAACGCCGTCAGCGCGGGGTAGCGCGCCGGATCGAGCATCCCGTCCAGCGCCCGCGCCAGCTCGGCGTCGTCCTGGCGGCCGGCCAGGTCCAAGCTGATCTGCGCCGTGCCGCGCACGACCGCGGTCAGGTGCAACGCCGCCGCGCGTGCTTCGCCGCCTGCCAGGCCGGCCGCCAGCAGCGGCCGCAGCAGGCGGTCGAGCCAGGCGAGCTGGTGGGGGCCGACCGGCGCGTGGTCCAGCGGGACGCGCAGGATCCACGGCCGGGCCCGGAAACCGTCCCACAGCGCGCCCGCCCACTGGCGGACCGCCCGCCGGAAGTCGCCGTCGAGCTCCGGCGGCTGCCCGGCGCCGACGTCGGCCGCCACCTCCAGCAGCAGGTCCTTGCTCGGGATGTGCTTGTAGATCGCCATCGTCGAGTAGCCGAGCTCGGCGGCGATCCGCTGCATCGACAGCGCCTCCAGGCCGTCCGCGTCCGCGATCCGGACGGCGGCGTCGGCGATCCGCGCGACGTTGAGCTGCGCCCGCGGCCCCCGCCGGCCCCGCGAGCTCCCCTCCCACAGCAGCGTGAGGCTGCGGCGCACGTCGGCGCCCTTGCTGTCTTGCGTCGGCATACGCCCATCCTAAAACCGTTTATGTCGTACACTCAGGCGTATGTCATACACCGTTTCGTTCTGGCGCCGTCCGTGGATCGTCCCGCTGCTGATGGTGGTCGTGGCGTTCCTGGCCTTCTCCGTCCCGCCGTACCTGACGTTCGACCCGGCCCAATCCCGTCTGAGACCGCCCGAAGGCAACGCCGTCTACTACCCGCTGCTCGTCGGGCACGTCCTGTTCGGCACCGTCGCGATGGTGACGGCGTGCTTCCAGATCTGGCCCGCCTTCCGCGCCCGCCACCCGCGCGGGCACCGGATCACCGGGCGGATCTACGTCTTCGCCGGGGCGCTGCCGGCCGGCCTGCTCGGGCTGTACATCGGCTGGCACACCGCGGCGGGCCCGTCGGTGCGGGTGGCCAACCTCGTGGGCTCGGCCCTGTGGCTCGCCGTCACGGTGACCGGCCTGTGGCTGGCCCGCAAGCGCCGGTTCGGCGAACACCGCCGGTGGATGTCCCGCAGTTTCGCGCTCGCGATGTCGATCGTGCTGAGCCGGGTCGTCAACGTGATCACGACGATCGTGCTCATGCCCGAGCTGGACACGACTTTCCGCGGCAGCGAAGAACTCCTGCGCTACAGCGCCGCGAGCATCGGCGTCTGGCTCAGCCCGCTGCTGCTGCTCCTGCTCGCCGACTGGGTGCTGGAACGGCGGCGCAAACCCCGGAAGGTTCAGGCCGCGACCGCGCGCAGCGAGCCGTACGTGGCGCCGTAAGCGCGGTTCTCCAGCGCGACGTCGACGGCGTCGAGCAGGGCCTGGCGGAGGCCGGGGCGGGTGAGGTCCGTGGCATCCGCCCCCAGCCGGACCAGCCCGCCCCGGCGGGCCGCGCGCGCCGACGCCAGCACCAGTGCGAAGCAGCGGACGGTCTCGGTCCGCTGCGACTGGCTGGTGAACTCGTTCACGCGGGCGCGACGCACCTCGCCGGTGACCAGGTCACGCACCGCGCCGAGGTCCGCGCAGAGCCGGAAGCCGTGCTCGGCCAGCGCCTGCAGCGTGCCCTGCGACGCGATCCAGCGCGGCGGCGCGAAGCCGTCGACAGTCAGCCCGGCGTTGTCGAGAGCGGCCTTCGCGGCGATCAGCCGAAGCCGCGCCTCGTGCGCGGGCAGCGTCGCGAACTCCGCCTTCTTGCCCAGGTACACCGTGCGGTGCGTGGGCGTGACGGAGTGGTCGTAGCCGTGCAGCAGCACCGAATCACCGCGGCGGGCGCGGGTGCGCACCCACTCCGTCACCGGGCCTTCGCCGGTACGAGCGGCGTAGAGCACCGAAAGCGGCACTTTGCGGCGGTCCAGCTCGGCCGCGAGGTCGGCGCACCGGTGCAGCGTGCGCGGGGTGATTCCCGACAGCGAAACCAGCAAGCGAGCGTCCACGCCACCATTGGGACGCACGCGTCTGACCGGCCCGTGAACTGCGCAGAACGGGCGGGCGTCCGTTGCCGGAAGGCTCAGACGCCTTCCCGCAGGCGCTGCACCGCCACCGCGATCCGGCCCCGCAGGTCGGGATCGGCGACCTGACCGTCGGCGACGTCGGCGCGTGAGACCGGGATCCGCGCGCAGGCCTCGTCGACGATCTTCGCGCCCGCGTACGTCAGCACCTTGCGCAGCGAGTCGTGCGCGTCGCGGCCGCCGGTCGGCGCCGCCACCGACGACGCGTTGATCCACGCCACCGGCTTGCCGTAGATCTCGCCGCCGCCGACCGTCCAGTCGAGCAGGTTCTTGAACGAGCCGGGCAGGCCGCCCGCGTACTCCGGGGTGCAGATCAGGACGGCGTCGGCGGCCTTGATCGCCGCGCGCAGGGCGGCGACCGCCGGGTGCAGCGGGTCGCGGTCGTCATCCGGGTTGAAGTGCGGCAGGTCGCCGAGGCCGGTGTAAGTCGTGCTCGAGGCGAGGGTCGCGACCGTCCCCAGCACCGCCGCGTTGCCCGAGCCTGCTCGCAGGCTGCCGCAGATCAGCAGGATCACGCGGCCAGTCTGCCAGGGAAAGGCCGGTGATGCGGCGGTACGCCTCGAGGTACCGCTCGCGCGTGGCGCGCACCACGTCGGCCGGCAAGGGCGGCAGCTCGGAGACGCAGTCCCAGCCCGACGACGGGCCGACCAGCCAGTCACGAACGTGCTGCTTGTCGAAGGACGGCCGGCCCGGCCGGTGCCCGCCGGCCGGCCAGTAACGCGCCGAATCCGGCGTCAGCAGCTCGTCGGCGAGCACGAGGTCGCCGTTCGCGCGGGTGCCGAACTCGAACTTGGTGTCGGCCAGCACCAAGCCCTGGCCGGCGGCGTGTGCGGCGCCCCGGCGGTAGAGCTCCAGCGAAGCCTCGCGAACCTGCTCCGCGAGCGGCCGGCCGAGGACCGACACGAACGTGTCGAAGTCGAGGTGCTCGTCGATCTCACCCGGCCGCGCCTTGGTGGACGGCGTGAAGATCGGCTCGGGCAGGCGCTCCCACTCGGCCAGGCCCGCCGGCAGCGGGACTCCGCACACCGATCCGGACTTGCGGTATTCGGCGTACCCGCGACCGGCCAGGTGGCCACGGACGACGGCCTCCACCGGCAGCATCCGGAGGCGCTCGACGAGCAGCGCCCGGCCGCGGAACGCCTCCGGGATCAGGGGGCCGTCACAGGCCACGAAATGGTTCGGGAGGACGTCGGCGAGCTCGCGGAACCAGAACACGCTCATCGCCGTGAGCACCCGGCCCTTGTCCGGGACGACGGTGGGGAACACGCGCTCGAAGGCGGAGATGCGGTCGGACGCGACGACCAGCAGGTGGTCGTCGCCCGCGGCGTAGAGGTCGCGGACCTTGCCGGTCGCGAGGGTGGGGAGGGGTGTCACGGGCTGAACCCTAACGGGCACCCTCCGCCACCATGGATGATGCTGGCATGGCGTACGACTGGATCTCGGTGACCACCGACTACGGCCTGCGCGACGGCTTCGTGGCGGCCTGCCACGGCGTGATCGCGCGGCTCGCGCCCGCCGTGCGGGTGATCGACGTGACGCACGAGGTGCCGCCCCAGGACATCCGGCACGGTGCCATGGCGCTCGCCCAGACCGCGCCCTTCCTGCCGGAGTCGGTGCACGTCGCCGTCGTCGACCCCGGCGTCGGCACGGCCCGGCTCGGGGTGGTCGTGGTCGCCGGGGGCGGGCTGCTGGTCGGGCCGGACAACGGCGTCCTGCTGCCGGCCGCGCACGCGCTCGGCGGCGTCCGCGCCGCGTACGAGCTGGCCGAGCCGGCGCTGCGGCTGCCGGTCACGTCGTCGACCTTCCACGGCCGGGACGTCTTCGCGCCGGCCGCCGCGCACCTGGCCCTGGGCGTCGCGCCCGCCGACTTCGGCGACCCGGTCGCCGACCTCGTCGAGCTGCCGGAGCCGTTCGTGGCGGCGTTCCCCGGGAAGCTGGTGTCGGAGGTGCTGACGGTCGACCACTTCGGCAACGTCCAGCTGGCGGCGACGCCGTCGGACCTCGAGCTGTCGGGGCTGGCCGGCGCGGTGCTGGTGCACAGCGAGCGGGTCGCGGTGAGCACCGTGATCGGCCGGACGTTCGCCGACGTGCCCGCCGGCGCGAGCGTGCTCTACACCGATTCGGCCGGCCGGCTCGCGGTCGCCGTCAACGGTGGTTCCGCGGCCGCCGTGCTCGGGCTCGGGCCGGCCCAGGAGTGCACGATCACCTCGTCGCCGACCGCGACCTGACCCGGCCGCACGACCGCAGCTTTCATACCGAAAGTGACGCCGCCGTCCGGATGCCGGCGGTAGGTCGCGAGGCTGCGGATCGGTTCGGGGCCGGCCTTCTTGCCGGTCTCCTGGTCGACCATCGGGACCGTGCAGCGCACGCATTGCTTGGCGTAGCCGAACTCCGCGGTGCCCGCGGTCATCGCGCGGACCTCGTCCTCGGTGTGCGGCTCGGCCCAGCCCGAGATGATCACGTTGGCACGGAAGCGGTCCATCGGCACCGGTTCGGCGCCGCGTTCGAGGATCCGCTCGTTCAGTCCATCCAAAGAGGACTCACCGGCGACGAGCAGCGCGTGCCCGTCGGCGAACGCGGCGGTGCCCGGCGTCTCCCCGCTGGTGACGCGCTCGTGGTCCGGCGCGACCCCGATCAGCACCGAGGGCAGGCCGAGCAGCTCGGAGAACCACTCCGCGGCTTCGGCGCCCTGGTGGACTCCGGTGCCCTGCCAGGAAAACGTCGACCCCGGGTGCCGCGGGCCCTCGCGCCGGATGTCGAGCTCGAGGTCGTCGAAACCGGCCGCGGACAGCTTCAGCTTCCCGCCCAGCACCCGCGGCCGGACGGACGCCAGCACCGGGTAGCGGCGCTGGCTGCGGAAGTCGCCGTCGGGCGCCACGACCTGGAAGACGCGGTCGTGCGCCAGCCCGGCCGGGCCGACCTCGGCGACCGGCACCGAAGTGCCGGCACAGCCCTTGACCGGGTAGTACGTCAGCTGCGCGATCCTCGCCATGCCCGCAGGCTACCCGCGGGCACGGCGAAGCTCCCTACCGTTTTCACAGGACCTGTGACAGGAATCGCTGCAGGCGGGGGCTCTGCGGGGAGTCGAAGACCTGCGCCGGCGGTCCCTGCTCGACGATCTTCCCCGCGTCCATGAACGCCACCTCGTCGGCGACGCTGCGGGCGAAGCCCATCTCGTGCGTGACGACGATCAGCGTCAAGCCCCGCGACGCGAGTCCCGCCATGAGGTTCAGCACCCCCTTGACCAGCTCGGGGTCGAGCGCGCTGGTGGCCTCGTCGAACAGCATCACCTCGGGCTCCATCGCCAGCGCCCGCGCGATCGCGACGCGCTGCTGCTGACCGCCGGACAACGCGCTCGGCCGGTACGGCGCCTTGTCCGCGAGCCCGACCTCCGCCAGGCGCGCGCGGGCGATCTCCGCCGCCTCCTCCTTGCCCAGCTTCTTCACGCTGCGCAGCGGCAGCACGATGTTGTCGAGCACGCTGCGGTGGCCGAAGAGGTTGAAGTGCTGGAAGACCATGCCGACGCGCTGGCGCAGGGCGTCCGGGTCGGACTTGATCACGGACTCGCCGTCGAGCAGCAGGTCGCCGGAGTCCGGCTCCTGCAGGCGGTTCACGCACCGCAGCAGCGTCGACTTGCCGGAGCCGGACGGCCCGATGACGCAGGTCGTCTTGCCGCTCTCCACGCGCAGGTCCACGCCGCGCAGGACTTCGAGCGTGCCGAAGCTGACGTGGATGTCGCGCAGCTCCACACTGGACGTTCGCACCGCCGTCACCACGTGCTGACCCTCCCGCCGGCGCCGAGCTCCACCGGGTCGCCGTCGTCCGGGTCGTCGACCCGCACCTTGCGCCCGGTCCGGAGCTTCTTGTCGATGTAGTTGACCAGGTGCGTCAGCGGCACGGTGATGACCAGGAAGAACACCCCGGCGGCGACCAGCGGCGACAGGTTTCCGGTGTTGGCCGCGAGGTCCTGGCCGATCCGGAACAGCTCGCGCTGCCCGGACAGCAGCCCGAGCACGTAGACGAGGCTGGAGTCCTTGACCAGCGCGATGAACTGGTTCACCAGCGCGGGCAGCACCCGCCGCACACCCTGCGGGATGATCACCAGCACCATCGACCTGGTGTAGCTCATCCCGAGCGCGCGGCTGGCCTCCAGCTGTCCTTTGTCGACACTCTGGATGCCGGACCGGAAGATCTCGCCGATGTAGGCGGCGGCGATCAGGGACAGCGCCAGGATGCCCATCGGGTACGGGTTCGTGCCGACGACGTCCCGCGCGAGCGTGCCGAGCCCCTGACCGATCAGCAGGATCGTCAGGATGGCCGGCAGCCCGCGGAAGACGTCGGTGTAGATCCGCGCCGGCCAGCGCAGCCACCACTTGGTCGACAGGCCCATGACGGCCAGCAGCATGCCGACCACGGTGCCGATCAGCGCCGAGGACACCGACAGGACCAGCGTGTTCAGCAGGCCGGTCTTCAGCAGGTCAGGCAGGACCTGGGAGATGTACTCCCAGTCGAGAAAAGTGTTGATGAAGTCGTCCATTGTGGACTACTGCCCCGCCTTGAACTCCGCCGGCACGGGCGCGGTGGGCTCGAACTGGTCGTGCACCTTCACCCAGGTGCCGTCCGCGATGACCTTCTTGAGGCCGTCGTTGATCTTGCCGATCAGCTCGTTGTTGCCCTTCTTGAAGGCGAACCCGTGCGGGATGGTCGTGGTGATCGCCTTGGTCACCTTGAGCTTGGCGTCCGCGTTGTTCTTCGCGTAGTCCTCGGCGGTGGCCTGGTCGAACACCGCGCCGTCGATCGCGCCGGTCTTGAGGGCGTTGAGCGTGGCCGCGTCGTTCGGGAAGCGGACGGCCTGCGCGGTCGGCGCGTTCGAGCCGAGCCAGGTGTCCGACACCGTGCCCTGCACGACGCCGATCCGCTTGCCCGCCAGGGAGTTCTCATCGGTGATGCCGGCCGTCTCCTTGGCTTCGATGCCGAGGGACTGGTAGTTGTACGGCGCGGAGAAGTCGACGGTCTTCTTGCGGGCGTCGGTCTGCGAGATCGCCGAGCTGCCGATGTCGAACGTGCCGTTCGCGACCTGGCCGAGCAGCGCCGAGAACTCCGTCGCGGCGAACTCCAGCTTGAGCCCTTCCTTGGCCGCGATGGCCTTCAGCAGCTCGTTGTCGAAGCCGGTGTAGTTGCCGTTCTCCTGGTAGGCGTTCGGCTTCGAGTCGCTGAGCGTGCCGACGCGCAGGGTGTCGCTGCCGCTGTCCGAGCCACCGCCGCAGGCGGTGAGCGCCATCAACAGGGTCGCGGTGAGCGCCGTGACCAGTGTCTTCTTCATGCTTCTCCTAACCCTGGAACCCGGCCGGCACCGGAGCGGTCGGCAGGAACTGCTGGTGCAGCTTAAGCCAGGTCCCGTCGGAGATCACCTGCTTGAGACCGGTGTCGATCTTGCCGAGCAGCGCGGAGTTGCCCTTCTTCACCGCGAAGCCGTGCGGCACATCCGTGACGAAGCTCTTCACGACGACCAGCTTGGCGTCCGGGTTGTCGGTGACGTTCTTCTCCGCGATGCTCTGGTCGAGGATGTACGCGTCGACCGCGCCGGTCTTCAGCGCGGTCAGCGCGGCGGCGTAGTCCGGGAAGCGCATGGCCTGGGCGGTGGGCACCGTGCTGGTCAGCCAGTGGTCGCCGACGGTCGCCTGGATGACGGCGACGCGCTTGCCGGCCAGGCCCTTCTCATCGGTGACCGGCGTGCCCTGCTTGGCCTGGATGCTCAAGCTGATGGCCCGCACCCCTCGCTTGTCCACGGTGCCGACGATCGCGGGACCACCGAGAAGAGCACCGCCGGATTCGCATGACCGCTCGCGTGGGCGGACCCGAGGCTGCGGCGGCCGGAGTCGCTCCCGTTGCCGAAGCCGGGCTGTCCGCGGTCCTCGAGAACGGATTTTCGCCACGGCGGAGTGGTTGCCGAGTCGCCGCGGGCCCGGCTTGCCCGAGTTCGTGACGATCAGCTTCCGCACGTCACACACCCACGTTCTTCACGAGCAGGCCGGGCCCGCCCTGCCGGAGTTCCTTCGACAGCGGCGTGTTCTTGTAGAACTGGCCGTAGATCCGGGCGACCGTGCCGTCCGCGACGGCCTTCGCCAGGCCGTCGTTGAGCTTGTTCAGCAGGTCGGTGTTCTTCTTGGCGACGGCGAACGCCGACGGCGTGTCCTTGTCCTCGGCCGTGTACCCCAGCTCCAGCGGCACGCCCGGGTTCTGGTCCAGGTACTTCTGCCCGATGTCCTGCGGGACGACCCAGCCGTCCAGCGTGCCGTTCTTCAGCTGCGCGAAACCCGCGTTGTAGTCCGGGAAGCGGACGACATGGGCGCCGGAGACCTTGCCGGCGAACTCGTCCTGCACCGAGCCCTGCACCACGCCGAGCCGCTTGCCCGGCAGCGTCGCGACGTCCTTGAGGTTCGCGCCCTTCGCCGTCACGACCGTGGTGAAGCCGGTGTTGTAGCCGTTGGAGAAGGCGACCGTCTTCTTGCGTGCCTCGGTGCTCGAGATCGTCGAGCTGCCGATGTCGAACTTGCCGGTCGCGACGCCGGCCAGCAGGCTGGAGAACTCGGTGCCGACGAACTCGACCTCGAAGCCTTCCCGCTTCGCGATGTCACGCAGCAGTTCGTTGTCGTAGCCGGTGAACCGGCCGTTCTCCAGGTAGATCGACGGCGGCGCGTCGCTCAGGGTCCCGACGCGCAGGGTGGTCGACCCCGCGTCGGAACCACCGCAGGCGGTCAGGGTCAACGTCAACGCGCCCGCGGTGAGGGCGGCGGCGATCTTGGACAGCGGGGATCTCATCGCTTCTTCCATGGTGATGATGAGCGCCGGACAGCGCTCGCGGGGTCAGCGATCGAGATTAGGGATTTCGCCCGTTCGGGTGGATTCGTTCCAGTCCGTGGACGGGTGCGTCAGCTCACAGGATGGGCTGCGGCGCGTAGCCCGAAGCGTCGGGGAAGCGCTCGAGGACCTGCGAGACGCGCTCGGCCACCTGAGCCACCTGACGCCCGGCCGTGCCGGTGAACGAGATCCGGTCGGCGAGGAGTTTGTCCAGCTCACCGCGGTCGAGCGGGATGCGCTCGTCGGCGGCGAACCGGTCGAGGAGGTCGTTCTCGGCGCGGCCTTCGCGCATTTCGAGGGCGACGGCGACGGCGTTTTCCTTGATGGCTTCGTGGGCCGTCTCACGTCCGACGCCCGCGCGGACCGACGCCATGAGCACCTTCGTCGTGGTGAGGAACGGCAGGTAGCGATCCAGCTCACGCTCGATCACCGCCGGGAAGGCGCCGAACTCGGTGAGCACCGTGAGGAACGTCTCCAGCAGGCCGTCGAGCGCGAAGAACGCGTCCGGCAGCGCCACGCGGCGGACGACCGAGTCGGAGACGTCGCCTTCGTTCCACTGGTCGCCGGCCAGCTCGCCGATCATCGACAGGTAGCCGCGGAGCACGACGGCGAGGCCGTTGACGCGCTCGCACGAGCGGGTGTTCATCTTGTGCGGCATGGCGGACGAACCCACCTGGCCGGGCTTGAAGCCCTCGGTGACCAGCTCGTGGCCGGCCATCAGCCGGATCGTCTTGGCCAGGCTCGACGGGGCGGCGGCGAGCTGGACCACAGTGGACAGCACGTCGAAGTCGAGCGAGCGCGGGTACACCTGGCCGACGCTGACGAACCGCCGGTTGAACCCGAGGTGCTGCATGACGCGGTCTTCGAGCTGGTCCAAAGTGGACTCGTCACCGAGCAGGTCGAGCATGTCCTGCGCGGTGCCGACCGGGCCCTTGATGCCACGCAGCGGGTAGCGCTCGACGAGGTTCTCGAGCCGCTCGAAGGCGACGAGCAGCTCGTCGGCCGCCGTGGCGAACCGCTTGCCCAGCGTGGTGGCCTGCGCGGCGACGTTGTGCGAGCGCCCGGCCATGACGGTGTCGGCGTGCTCGACGGCGAGGGCGGCCAACCGCGCCAGCACGGCGGCGACGCGCGTCTGCATCAGCTCCAGCGAGCGGAGCAGCTGGAGCTGATCGACGTTCTCGGTGAGGTCGCGCGAGGTCATGCCCTTGTGGATGTGCTCCTGGCCGGCGAGCTCGCTGAACTCCTCGATCCGCGCCTTGACGTCGTGCCGCGTGACGCGCTCCCGGGCGGCGATCGACTCCAGGTCGACGGTGTCGAGCACCCGCTCGTACGCCTCGACGACGCCATCGGGCACCTCGACGCCGAGGTCCTTCTGCGCCTTGAGGACGGCGATCCAGAGCTGACGCTCCAGGACGACCTTCTGCTCCGGCGACCAGAGCGAGACCAGCTCCGGCGAGGCGTAGCGGGCGGCGAGCACGTTCGGAATGCGGGGCTTGTCCGTCACGCCCTCACGATACCTGCGCAGGTCAGCAGGGTCGCACGTCGGACGCCTTCACGTAGACCAGCCGGTGGTTGTAGGAGAGCTGGAGGTACCTGGTCCCGCCCGTGACCAGCGTGTGGTTGGCCGGGACGTCCGCCGGGTCGAAGCGCGCGTAGTAGTTCTCCGCGCGGAATTCGCCGGTGACGACGTAGCTCTGGCCCGCGGGCAGCGTCCACGGGATCGCGCCGACCGTCCAGATCGGGTCGAACGGGATGTCCGCCGGGTACTCGGACTGTTCGGGGAACGCCCGCCCGTACAGCGGCACCGAAGTGGCCGCGGTCACCCGCCGGGCCTGCGCGGGCAAGGTCATGCTGTGCCCCGGGTTCGAGAACCACGCCTTCTGGCCGCCGTACCAGATCGCCGTCCAGTCACCCTGCTCCCCGGCGAGCGCGTAGGTGCGGCCCGCGACCGCCTTGTCGCTCCAGTCGTCGATCGCGGTCGTGCCGGCCGAGCCGTCCGGGTGCACCACGGGATCGGTGATCAGCGGTGCCGCCGCGTCCGGCGCCGTGTGCAGGTGGACGAAGTTCGCGCCGTGCGCGGGCAGTGGCGTGCAGGTGCTGCCGGAGCACGTGGTCATCGGGGGCTGGTTGGTCGCGTAGTCCGGGTGGATCGTGACGGCCTGGTCGCCGGTCGCCTTGCCCGGCGCGCCGAGCAGGTCCAGGTAGTGGTTCCAGTCCCAGTACGGGCCCGGGTCCCAGTGCGCGGCCGAGAAGTTCGCCGTGCGCTCGCGGGAGATGTCCTCGTGGCCGAGGATGTGCTCGCGGTCCAGCGGGATGTCGTACTTCGCCGCCAGGTACTTCACCAGGTTCGCCGAGGCCTGGTACATCTGCTCGGTGTACCAGGTGCCGCCCTCGGCGGCGATGCCTTCGTGCTCGATGCCGATCGAGTGCTCGTTCATCGTCCAGTTGCCCGCGTGCCAGGCGACGTCCTTCGTCGGCACCATCTGCGTGACCTGGCCGTCGGACGAGCGGATCACGTAGTGCGCGCTCGAGCCGCTCGCCGGCTTCCGGAAGGTGGCGATGGCCTGGTCGTACGGGCTCGCGCCGCTGCCCGGCACGCTTTCGGTGTCGTGGATGACGATGTACTGGATCCGCTGGCCGTCGGCGGGCCGGTTCGCCGGGTCGTAGTTGCCGTAGTCGTTGGCGTTCGCGTGGTCCTCGCTCGCCCAGTCGTAGGCGGCGGGCACGAACCGGCAGTCGAGGTTCGCCGGGCATTCCGGCGCTTCCTGCGCGTGGGCCGTGACGGGGAGGGCGGCGGTGACGGCCAGCGCGAACACCGCGGCGGTCAGGCTTCGGACGGTGAAGGGCACACGTCATCTTCCCGGACTTCGGCACGAATCGACAACTCGGTGCCTTCCCCGGGTTCCAGGGTGGTCAGCGGGCCGAGGACCTCCAGCTCGACGATCCGCGCCGGCGGATCCAGATTTCCCAGTTCCGCCAACGGCTCCGGGAGCGGGTGCTCCAGCCAGATCTCCAGTGGTGAGCCCTGATCCGGATATTCGCCTGCCGGGTCGACGGCGAAGCTCAACGTCAGCGCGCCGTACGACACCCAGCCTGCCGTGCCCGGCACGCCCAGCTTGCCGACGACGTCCTGCGCCGGGACGACCAGCCGTTCACCGTCCACTATGTACTCCGGCGTGCCGGTCCCGGCCACCAGCGCGACGACGCCGGGCCGGCGGAGCCCGGCCGTGACCGAGCGGCCGCCCGGCAGCTGCGTCACGTTCCACAGGGCCCAGCGGATCCGGCGCCCGGACGTGTTTTCGGCGCGCAGCCGCAGCTCGTAGCCGTCGTCGAGGATCGTGATCGCGCGGGTGAAGCGCAGGCCGGTGCGCGGGTCCGGCGCGCTGGTCATGGTGACCGTGTGGCCGTCGACCACCGCGGCGTACGGGCCGGAGTCGAGGACGGGGTCCGGCGGGCCCGCCCACTCGTCCGGGCCGGACCAGCCCTGCGGCGCGGGCCACGTCTTGTCGCCGCCGTAGTTGACCCAGTCGCCCATCCGGCCCGAGTTCGGCGCGTACTCGCCGCGCAGGTCGTCGCCGAGCAGGTTTTCGTTGCGCCACAACAGCTCGACGCCGCGATGGCGCACCGAGAGGAGCCGGCCGCCCAGCTCCGGGACCAGGCCGAGGCGCAGGTCGCCGCGGTCGAGCCAGATCACCATTCGGCGAGCCCGCCGTCGTCGTGGCGCCACACCGGCGACCGCCAGGCGTGCCCGACCTCGTCGGCCCGGCGGACGGCTGCTTCGTCGACCTCGATGCCGAGCCCGGGGCCGAGCGGCCGGGCCGCGTAGCCGTCCCGGAACGCGAACACCGACGGGTCCACGAGGTACTGGTGCTCCTGGCCCTCGTGGTAGTGCATGCCGACGCTCTGTTCCTGGATCAGGAAGTTCGGCGTCGCGAACGCGACCTGCATCGACGCGGCCAGCGAGATCGGCCCGAGCGGGCAGTGCGGCGCCAGCGCGGCGCCGTACATCTCGGCCAGCGCGCCGATCCGCCGCAGCTCGGAGATGCCACCGGCGTGCGACGGGTCGGGCTGGACCACCGCGACTCCGGCGTCGAGCACCGGCTTGAACTCCCAACGCGAGTAGAGCCGCTCACCGACCGCGATCGGCACGGTGGACGCCTCGACGACCTTGCGCAGCGCGTCGCCCTGCGTCTCCGGCAGCACCGGTTCCTCGACGAACATCGGCTGGACGTCTTCGAGCAGCTTCACCAGCCGCCGCGCCATCGCGGGCGAGACGCGGCCGTGGAAGTCGATCGCGAGGTCGCGGTGCGGGCCGAGGACCTCCCGCGCCTCCCACGCGCGCGCCACCGCGGCGTCGGCCTCCGCCGGCGACGCGATCGCGGTCAGCGGGCCGGCGACGTTCATCTTCACCGCGGTGAACCCGGCCTCGACCTGCGCGGACACGGCTTCGCGGATGCCGGCCGGGCGGTCGCCGCCGACCCAGCTGTAGACGCGGACGCGGTCGCGGACCGGGCCGCCGAGCAGCTCGTGCACCGGCGCGTCGCGCACCTTGCCGGCGATGTCCCACAGCGCGTGGTCGAACCCGGCCAGCGCGCTCGAGAGCACCGGGCCGCCGCGGTAGAAGCCGCCGCGGCGCAGCACCTGCCAGTGGTCCTCGATGCGCAGCGGGTCCTGGCCGATCAGCAGCTCGGCCAGCTCGTGCACGGCCGCGCGCACGGTCTCCGCGCGGCCCTCGACCACGGGCTCGCCCCAGCCGCTGACACCCTCGTCCGTGCTGACCTTGAGGAACAGCCAGCGCGGCGCGACCAGAAACGTTTCAACTCCGGTGATCTTCACCCGTTGTCCCCCATCTACGCGGAATCCTTGGCGGCGGACCAGCCGCCGTCGACGGTCAGCTCGGCCCCGGTGACGAACGACGCGGCGGCCGAGAGCAGGAACGCGATCACGTTCGCCACCTCGGCCGGGTCGCCGAGCCGGCCCACCGGCGTCGCCTGGGCGCTGCGCTCGCGGTCTTCCGCCGAGATGCGGTTCCAGGCCTCGGTGCGCACCGGCCCCGGCAGCACGGAGTTGACCCGCACCTCGGGCGCGTATTCCACGGCGAGCTGCCGGGCCAGCGCGACCAGCGCGCCCTTGCTCGCGGCGTACGCGGGGTGCCCCGGCAGCCCGAAGTGCGCGTGCACCGAGGAGACCAGCACGACCGCGCCGCCCTTTTTCCGCAGCGACGGCAGGCAGGCCTTCAGGGCGAGGTAGGTGCCGGTCAGGTTGACGTCGAGCTGGCGTTCCCACTCGGCGCGGCCGATCTCGTGCAGCGGCCCGGTGCTCGGCACGTAGGCGTTGCTGACCAGGGCGTCCACCTCGCCGATGTCCGCCCAGGTCGCTTCGTCGGTGACGCTGCCCCGGATCGGGACGACGCCGTCGGGGAGTTCGGCGATGTCCACGCCCAGCACGCGATAGCCGTCTTCGAGCAGCTTGCGGGCCGTCGCCAGCCCGATCCCGGACGCCGCTCCGGTCACCACCGCGGTACGCGTGGACATCGCCTCTCCCGTTCCTAGAACTTGGCTACGTGGACATGGTCGTCCGGCCCGCGGGCGGCGAACCACAGCGACGCGCCGTCGGATGCCGCGCCCAGGGTTCCCACGATGCTCCCGCTCGGGTACTCCGGCCGTTTGAACCAGCCGGCCCACGAGCCGGACCAGTCGTTGGCCCACAGCGAGTAGTCGCTCGCGGACGCGGTGAGCGCGACCTTCGCACCGACCGCGACGAGCGTCGGGCTGCTGCTGACCGTGCCGCCGATGCCGGTCCAGTCCGACCAGGTGTCGCCGGTCTTCGTGCGGGCCCAGACGCTGTCGTCGGCGGTGCGGACCGCGACGACCGTGCCGCTGGTCGACGTCGCCGCGCCGGGCCGGCCGTAGATCGGCTGGCCGCCGGGCGCGCCGAGACCGGACCACTGACCGGCACTGGTCCGCTGCCAGACCTGGCCGTCACTGCCGCGGACGAAGACCGTGCCGTCGGCGGTGACGGACGGTGAGTCGGTCAGCGTGCCGCCGAGCCGCTTCCAGTCACCCCAGCGCTTGGCGTAACTGCGCTGGTAGAGCGCGTTGTCGAGGCCGCGGACGTAGACGTCGACGCCGCGCGCGGTGGCGACCGCGGCGGGCTGGCCGAGGAACTTGCCGCCGACCTGACGCGGCCCGTCGAGGCCGGTCTGCTGCAGGTTTCCGGCGCGGTCGCGGACGAACGTCACCGTCTTGCCGCCGGCGCGGACGATCGCCGGGCTGGCGGACGCCGTCCCGCCGAGGTCGTCACCCGGGACGAGGTCGGTGCCGTGCAGGCGCAGGAACGCCGTGCCGTGCGCGGGAACCGTGACCGTGTACGAACCGCTCGCGCTGCCGCGGTCGGCGCGGGCGCGGAGGTCGCGAATGGACACTCGGCCCTTGAGCCCGGCGTCGGCGAAGTTCAGCGTCATCTGCGTCGCCGTCTCGCCGCGGTTGAGCAGCACGACCGCGCGGTCGCCGTCCCGGTCGAGGACCTTGCTGTAGGTGTCGGTGCTGCCGTTGGTGGCGACGCGGACGCCCTGGGTGCCGAGCCGGTCCTGGTTGACGCCCACGATTTCCGGGTTCTTCAGCGTCTTGAGCATCGACGCCGGGAGCGTGCGCGGGTCGGAGCCGAGGATCAGCGGGGAGGCCATCTCCGCCCACATGACGAACTGGGTGGTCGACTCCTCCTCGTTCAGCTCGTAGGTGCCCTGCTCGGTCTTGCGCATCGGGATGAGGTAGTCGGGGTCGTTGTAGTGGCCCGGCCCGTTCGCCTCGGGGTGCGCGGCGTTGGCGTCCATGTTGCGCAGGACGTCCTTCCAGATGCCCTCGTACGGCGTGCCGAACGCGATGTCGGTGCTGGTGCGCCACGAGTCGGCGACGAGCGGGCCGTAGCTGTAGGCGATGCCGGCGACCTGGTCCGGGCCGTGCGGGGTGCCCCACTCGTCGGTGACGGGGTTGCAGACGTTGAGGACCATCGGGCGCCCGGCCTTCGCCAGAGCCTTGCTGAACTGCGTGAACGCCTCGGCGGGCTTGAGGTTCTGGGCGATGCCGCAGAGGAAGTCGACCTTGACGGCGTCGAACTTCCAGCTCGCGAACCGCTTGGTGTCCTGCTCGTAGTAGCCGCCGGAGCCGGCCGCGCAGTTCTTGCCGTCGGAGGCGCCCGCGTCGGTGTAGATGCCGGCCTTCAGGCCCTTGCCGTGCAGGTAGTTGACCAAAGTGGACAGTCCACTCGGGAACTTCGCGCTGTCCTCGTGGAGGTTGCCCTGCGCGTCGCGGGGATCGGGGGCGGTCCAGCCGCCGTCGATCCAGACGTAGCGGTAGCCGGCGTCGCGCAAGCCGCTGGAGACGAGGAAGTCCGCGACGGACTTCACCGACGCCTCACTCGGCGCGCCGAGGCCGTAGTAGGTGTTCCAGCCCATGTACGGGGTCTTCGCGACCCCGCTGTCGTAGTAGTCGGGAGCGCCTTGGTCCACGGCCGGGGTTGCTTGAGCCGGGATCGCTACGGCGGTCAGCGCGGCGGCTGCCGCTGCTACGACCGCTAGGGATCTCTTCAGGAGCATGTTGCCGGACACCCTTCTCCAGTGAAACAGCGTCGAGCGAGCCGGGGAGCAGCATGCCGGGGCGTCTCGGCTGCCGTCAAGAATAAATCCTAAATTAAGATTTCACGGGGTATGCTCGGCCGATGAGCTATCGCTGGGAGATCACCGCGAACGCCCTGCGCCAGGGCGTCGTCGGGATCGTGCGCACCCACGACGCGGAGTCGGCGGTGTCCGCCGCGCGTGCCGCGCTCGAGGCCGGGTTGCGCTCGATCGAACTGCCGCTGACGAACCCGGGCGCGCTCGACGCCATCTCCGGGCTCGCCGCGGCCTACCCGGACGCGACCATCGGCGCCGGCACCGTGCTCGACGAGGCTTCCGCGGTGCTCGCGATCCGGGCGGGCGCGCGGTTCCTCGTGTCGCCGTCGGTGGGCGCCGCCGTCATCCGTACCGCTCACCGGTACGGCGCCGCTGCCTTCCCCGGCGCGGGGTCGGTCACCGAAATCGTGCGCGCGCTCGAAGAAGGTGCGGACGCGGTCAAGGTTTTCCCCGCGTCCGCGCTCGGTCCGTCCTGGGTGAAGGACGTGCGGGCGGCGCTGCCGCAGGCGCCGTTGGTGCCCACCGGCGGCATCGGGCCGGCGGACGTGCCAGGCTGGCTGGCGGCGGGCGCGGTGGCGTGCGGGGTCGGCTCGGCGCTGACCCGCGGCACCACCGCGGAAATCTCCGCCCGGGTCGAGACGCTGTTGAGGAGCGCGCATGGCTGAGCTGGTCTTCGTCGGGTGCTACACCGGCGACGCCGGGAACGGCACGGGGATCACGACGTTCTCGCGGTCGGCTTCCGGTTCGTTGACGGAAGTGACTTCGCTGCCGCTGGAGTGCCCTTCGTGGCTGGTGAAGCACCCGACGTTGCCGGTGCTGTACGCGGTGAACGAGACCGCTTCGGGCGCGGTCACGGCGTTGTCGATCGCACCGTCGGGTTCGCTTTCGGTCCTGGGCACGCTGGAGACGGGCGGCGCGCACCCGTGCCACCTGGCGGTGACACCGGACGGCCGGTTCCTGCTGTGCGCCAACTACACCGGCGGCAGCCTGGCGGTGTTCTCGCTGGCTCCTGACGGCGCTTTGCTTTCGCGGACCGCGCTGGCGCAGCACCACGGGAACGGTCCGGTGTCCGACCGCCAGGAGGCCGCGCACGTCCACATGGCGGTGCCCGGCCCCGGCATCGTGAGCGCGGTCGACCTGGGCACGGACGAAATCCGCAGCTACACGCTGTCCGCGTCGGGTGATCTCTCGCTGCCGGCGGTGTCGTCCCTGCCCGCGGGCACCGGCCCGAGGCAGCTCGTGCGCCGCCCGGGCACGGACCTGGCGTACGTGGTCGGCGAGCTGGCCGGGACCGTGGTGACGGTCCGCGAGACTTCGCCGGGCGCGTTCGACGTGGTGGCGGTGACCGCGTCGACGTTGTCTTCGGTGACGCCCAACCTGGTGGCCCACCTGGAACTGGCGGACACGCGGATGTACGTGTCGAACCGCGGCCCGGACTGCGTGACGGAGTTCGCGCTCGACGAGGCCTTGGCCGTCGCCGACCAGTCCTGCGGCGCGAACCCGCGCCACTTCGCCCTGGTGGACGGGACGTGTTACGTCGCGGCGCAGTCGGCGGACGCGATCACGGCGTTCACGCTGACGGCGTCGGGCGAGGCGGACCTGAAGCACTACCCGACGGGCTCGCCGACGTTCGTGCTCCCGGTGTCCCTGCCCTAGGTCACCGGGCAGCTGTCCGGCGGCCGGTGCCGGTCGGCTTCCCGCCGGAGCTCGGGCCACTGGGTGAGCGCGGCCCGACGCGCCCGGACGTGCGCCGCGACCGCGCAGCAGACCGAAACCCCGTCGGCCAGCGGATAGTCGCTGGAGGGGCCGAACTCCATGGCGTAGGTGAGCAGGTCGGCGGCGATGACCCGGACGACCGGGTGCCCGTGCTCGACGATGTCCAGCAGCGCGGGTGCCGCGTACGCCGCCGCCGGGTAGAGGGTGCCGCTGTGTTCGTGGAGCACGCCGGAGTTGAAGAGCACCGAGCTGGGCGACGACGCTTCGCGCACCGACGTCGCGGCGGCGAGGTCGCGCAACGCGGGCCCGACGGTGTCCGGGTCGTACCAGCCGGCCGGCCCGGGAACGGCGTGCCAATCCACTTCGGCCATCGGAACCTCCCCCTCGTGGTCCACGTATAGCGCGATCCCGGGCGGGCGGCAAGGTCCCGGCTATGCCCGGCGGAGCACGATCACGTCCGCGTCGTGGGCAGCCGTCCAGTCGAACGGCAGGCCCGCGTGCTTCAGATGCGCCCCCGAGTACCGAGCCCCCGCCGCATCCACATAGGACGCCTCCGGGCACACGTCGAGCCGCACCCTGGACGACCGTCCTGGCGTCAGCGGCGCACCCGTCAACGCCCCCGTGCTCCACGCCAGCACGACCACCGTGTCGCCGTCCTCGGACGTGTACTGCGTCGCGGCCGTCGGCTCCGACGGGCCGGCCAGCACCCGGGCCACGCCGTGGTGGATCACGTCCCGGATCGACTTGTACACCTCGATCAGCGACGCCGCCTCGGCGTGCTGTTCAGGAGTCCACCGCGAAAGGTCCGCGCCGATCCCCAGCACCCCCGCCATCGCCGTCACGAACCGGAACCGCAACGACCGGGGCCGTGGATCGAAGACACCCGGCGCGTCCGTCACCCACGAGCTCATCAGGTGCGGCGCGTGCATCAGCAGGAACCCGTCCTGGATCGCGAGGCGGTCCAGCGGGCCGGTGTTGTCGCTCGGCCACACGACATCCGCGCGAGCCACCGTCGCCAGGTCCGTCCGGCCGCCGCCGCCCGCGCACGCCTCGATCGTGACGTGCGGGTGTGCCTCACGCAGGTGGTCCAGCACCGACAGGTAGCCCGCGACGTGCTCGGCGTCCAGGTCGGCGAACGGCGCTCCGGGCCGGCCGCGTTCCGTCGGTGGGCGGTTCATGTCCCACTTCAGGTACGAGATCGGGTACGCCGCCAGCAGTGAGTCCAAAGTGGACTTCACGAACGAGACGACGGCCGGCAGTCCCAGGTCCAGCAGCAGCTGGTTCCGGATCAACGTGAGCGGGCGCCCGTCGATCCGGTACACCCAGTCCGGGTGCGCCGCGTAGAGCTTCGACTTCGGGCTCACCGCCTCCGGCTCGACCCACAGCCCGAACTCCAGGCCCAGCTCCCGCACCGACTCGACGAACGAGCCGAACGACGGTTCCGCCGGCGTCCAGTCGCCGAGGCCGCCGGTGTCGTCGTCGCGGCCGGTGAACCAGCCGTCGTCCACCACGAACAACTCGACGCCGATGTCCGCCGCCCGCTTCGCCAGCTCCAGCTGGTGCGTGCTCCGGACGTCGAAGCCCGTGGCCTCCCAGGAGTTGTAGAGCACCGGACGCGGACGCCGCCAGCGTGCACCGGCCAGCACCCGGTCGTAGTCGTGCCACACCGAAGCCAGCCCGGCCAGTCCGTCCACACTGGACGCCAGCGCGACCGCGGGCGTCACCAGCGAAGCCCCCGGCTCCAGAAGCACTGGCCCCGGCGAAGGCAGCCGGCCGGCCCGGACGCGCGTCAGCCCCGACGGCTCGACGTCCGCCTCGATCGACCACGAACCCGGCCATTCCAGCGAGACGCCGTAAGCGGGCCCGCCGGAAGCGTCCTGCACCGCCAGCCACGGCACGTGCGCGTGCCCGGGGACCCCGAACCGGCTCTCCATCCGGAAGCCCCCGGCGGGCAACGACACCGACTGCCGCGTGAACTCCTGCGACCACTGGCCGGTCAAGTACGTCAACCGCGCGCCCGACGTCGTCGGGACGCACACCCCCGCCGAGCCGAGCCGGTCGAACTCCAGGGGCGACGGGCCCGCGTTGGTGAACTCGACCCAGCGGGTGAGCACGTCCGTCTCGGGCACCGGCCGGTAGCAGAGCACCGCGCGCAACCCCGAGACCTCGTCCACAAAGGTCAGTCGCAGACCGTCCTCCGAAGACGCCGAGTCGAACCGCCACCACGAGCCCCCGCGCACGGCGACGTCCGCGCCGGAGAACGGGCGCAGCCCCAGCGGCGCGTACTCGACCGGGGCCGCGTCGGCCTCGGTGATGAAGTGCACGTCACCGGTGTTCGTGAACACCGACGGCCCGTCTTCGACGCCGTGCGGCCCCCACGCGACCAGCTCGGCCCAGCGCGAAGACGGGTCCAGCGCCACGGTGTACGAAGTGGACTTCATGGGCACGGTCCACGTCACTTGATCGCCCCGATCGCCAGGCCCGAGATGAAGTGCTTCTGGAACCGCAGGAACACCGCCACCGTCGGCACCGCGGCGATCACCGAGCCCGCCGCGATCACGTTCCAGTTGGACACGTACTGCCCCTGCAGGCCGAGCAGCGCCGGCGTCACCGGCATCACCGTGCCGGTGCGCAGCACGGTGATCGACCACAGCAGGTCGTTGAACGTCCAGGTGAACGCGAGCGCGCCGAGCGCGGCCAGCGCCGGGCGGGTCATCGGCAGGATGATCCGCCAGAAGATCTGCGCGACGCCGGCGCCGTCAATCAGCGCCGCCTGCTGGATCTCACCCGGGATCGAGCGCATGAACCCCTGCAGCACGAACGTGTAGAAGCCGAGCCCGAACCCGACCTGCACGACGATCAGCGCCGTCAGCGTGTCGTAGATGCCCAGCAGCTCGGCCAGCTTCGCCACCGGCACGAGCAGGATCTGCGGCGGCAGCAGGTTGCCGGCCAGCATCACGAGGATGATCGTGCGGCGGAACGGGATCTCGTACCGGCTCAGCGCGAACGCCGCCGCGGAGCTGAGCAGCAGCGCCAGGAACACGGTCGGGATGGTCACGAGCAGGCTGTTCAGCATCGCGTGCCCGCCGCCCCCTTCGCCCCACGCCTGCCCGAAGCCGTCGAGCGAGAACGACGACGGCAGCGCGCCCAGCCCGTTCGACGCGATGTCCGAAAAGGACCGGACGCTCGTGGTCAGCACCAGCAGGATCGGCAGCAGCCACAGCACCGCGAGCCCGCCCGCGACCAGGTGGAAGCCGAAAGTCCGGGTCCTCACGAGTCATCCTCCCGGAACGCGCGCACGAGGTAGGTCACGATCACGCCGAACGCCAGCACGAAGATCACCACGGCCAGCGCGGACGCGTAACCGAGCCGCAGCGACTGGAACGCGGTCGCGTACATGTACGTGCTGAGCAGCTCGGACGAGTGGTACGGGCCGCCCTTGGTCATCGACCACACGACGTCGAACGACCGCAGCGAGTCGATGATGATCACCGACAGGACCACGGAGTTGACGCTGCGCAGCTGCGGCCAGGTGACGTTGCGGAACTGCTGCCACGCGGTGGCACCGTCCAGTTTGGCCGCTTCGTAGAGCGCCGGGTCGATGCCCTTGAGCCCGGCCAGGTACAGCACCATCACGTAGCCGAGCTGCCGCCACAGCGCCGGGACGAGCACCGCGTACAGCGCCGTCTTCGGGTCGGCGAGCCAGGCGTGCTGCCAGCTGCCGAGCCCGATCGCGCCGAGCACCTTGTTGAAGACGCCGTCGGGCTGGTAGATCACCTGCCAGATCAGCGACGTCGCGACCAGTGAGAACACCACCGGCGTGAACAGCGCGGCGCGGTAGAAGCCCACCCCGCGGCGCTCGCGTTGCAGCAGGGTCGCCAGCGCGAGCCCGCCGACGGCCGAGAGGCCGCCGAAGAGCACGAGCCAGAGCACCGTGTCGAACGCCGCCGTGCCGAAGATGTCGTCGGAGAACATCTCGGCGAAGTTGCCGAGGCCGACGAACTCCGGCGCCGAGACGCCGTCCCAGTTCGTCAGCGACAGGTAGAACCCCTGCAGCGCGGGCCAGAACACCCAGAACCCCTCGACCGCGAGGGGCACCAGGACGAACGCCAGCAGCACGGGCGAGACCCGGCGCCGGCGCTTGGGCGCCCGCGCCGCGGTCTTCGGCCGTTCGGCGGTCAGCACCGCCATCTCAGGACTGCCAGACCTTCTGCGCGGCGGTCTGCCAGTCGCTCAGGATCGAGTCGAGCTCGTTCGGCTTCTGGATGAACCGGATCAGCGCCGCGTCGGCGGTCGGCTGCAGTGCGTCGGAGGAGTCGCGGTTGAAGAACTGCGTGATCTCCTTGGCGTCCGCGAGCATCTTGCGTCCCTTTTGGACCAGCGGGGTGCCGTTGTCCTTGGCCTTCGGGTTGGTCGGCAGGACCGTGCCGGAGGAGTTCTTGATGTAGAGCTCCTGCGCCTCGGCCGTCGCGACGTACTTGAACCACTCCTTCACCTCGGCGACGTGCGGGGTGCGCGCGCTGGCGAAGAAGCCGTCGGTCGGGCCCTCTTCGGCGACTGGGACGGCCGGGTCGAGGATCGGGAACTGGAAGAAGTCGAGGTCGTCGAGCGCGTCCTTCGGAGCGGCGTCGGCGAAGAACGTGCCGGTCAGGACCATGCCGGTGCGGCCCTGCAGCAACACGGTCGTCGCGTCCTGGAACGCGATCGCGGTGCCGTTCGGGTCGAAGTACGGCAGGGCCTGGCGCCACGGGTCGAAGATCTTCTTGACGCGCGGGTCGTCGAAGCGCTGCTTGCCGGCGAGGAGCTCGCGGTGGAACGGCGCGCCGTTGATCCGGATGTTCAGGTAGTCGAACCAGGCCGACGCGGTCCACGGCGTGTTGCCGCCCGCGCCAAGCCCGATCGGCGCGATCCCCTTGCCCTTCAGGGTTTCGCACAGGGCGAGGAACTCACTCCAGTTCGTCGGCGGCCGCACGCCCCACTTCGCGAAGTTGGACTTGCGGTAGAAGAAGCCCCACCAGTAGTAGGAAGTCGGGACGAAGACCTGGTGCCCGGCGCCGTCGCCGGAGAGGTTGCGGAAGGCGGCGCTGTAGTCGCCCATGGTCTGCCAGACGTCGCCGACGTCGAGCAGCAGGCCCTTGCGCGCGTAGCCGGACAGCAGCGAGCCCGGGTACCACGTGTAGGTGTCCGGCGGGTTGGCCGCGGTGAGGTAGCTGGGCAGCTGGGTGCGGAAGGTCTCCGACGCCACGGTGTTGACCGTCGCCGTCGCGCCGCCCTTGTCCCCGAACGCCTTGGCCAGCGCCTCGATCGCCTTCTTCGCCTCGGGCGAGGAGAGGTTCGACTGGACGGTGACCGCGCCGGCGGCCTGCTTGACCGGGCCGCTGGACGCGGACGTCGCGCAGGCGGCCAGGAAGCTGCCCGAGCCGATGGCGCCGAGGCCGGCCAGGCTCGCGTTGCGCAGGAAACGACGGCGGGACAGGCCTGCACTCGTCATGTCATGACCCCTTTGTCGTGGGTGCCCGGACGGGCGTAACTGCTGCCAAAGAGTGCAACCGGGCGACGCCGGTGTCAAGATGTATTCATAATTTATGACGACTTCGAGGGCAGCGTAGGATGACGTTCCGCCAGTTCCGCCAGCCGAGAGGGCCCTCCATTGACCGAACACCGGCCACGCGGGTTGCACGGCCAGACCGTGGAGGCACTGGCCAGCCGGATCCTCTCCGACGAGTGGGGCGAGGGCACCGTCCTGGACCTGCCCGCCCTGCGCGAAGAGCTCGACATCAGCCTGACCGCGCTGCGTGAGGCGCTGAAGGTGCTGG
The DNA here is from genome assembly GCF_024703995.1 of Amycolatopsis iheyensis. Classification (GTDB taxonomy): domain Bacteria; phylum Actinomycetota; class Actinomycetes; order Mycobacteriales; family Pseudonocardiaceae; genus Amycolatopsis; species Amycolatopsis iheyensis. The sequence goes on from NZ_JAMXQV010000017.1 coordinate 68,709, forward strand.
CGGCCAAGGGCATGATCGACGCCCGGCAGAAGCGCGGCACGTTCGTCCAGCCGCGCGAGAAGTGGAACATGCTCGACGCCGACGTCATGCGCTGGCAGACCGCGGCCGCCGACGACCCGGGCCTGCTCGACGAGCTCACCGAGGTCCGCGCGGTCGTCGAGCCCGCGGCGGCGCGGATCGCCGCCGAGCGGGCTTCGGACGAGGACGTCGACTCGCTGCGGGAGGCGCTGGCCGACATGGCCGCGGCCGACGACGCCGAGGCGAGCGTCCAGGCCGACCTGGCGTTCCACCGGCAGCTGATGGCCGCCACGCACAACAACTTCCTGATGCGGATGGAACGCGTCATCGCGATCGGGCTGGCCGAGCGCGACAAGCTGGTGCACGGCGCGTCGGCGGCGGAGGACCCGGTGCCGAGCCACCGCAAGGTGTTCGACGCGATCGTCGCCGGCGACCCGGCGGCGGCCGAGCAGGCCATGCTCGCGCTGGTCACGAAGTCCCGCGACGACCTGGCGAAGGCTCAGCGGAAACCTGCACGAGGGTAATTCGTCGAGTAACAAAGTTGCATTTGAATCAGGCTTCAGGTCGTGCCGTAATGGGTGCATGACTGAAGTTCTGAAGACGATGGTGCAAGCGGCCGAGCAGGCCGGACAGGCGTTGCTGGCTTCGTTCGACCCGGCGAGCCGGCCCCCGGACCGGGCGGCGATGTACGAGGCCGGCACCCGCCTCGAAGCGACTTCGACGGCGATCGTGCGCGAGGCGCTCGACGCCGTGCCCGAAGTGGGCTGGTGGGACGAGGACGAGCGCGGCCGGGAGGTGCCGCCCGGGCGGTGGTGGGTGGTCGACGGCACCGAGGGCGCGGTCAACCACGTGCACGGCCTGCCGGAGTGGGGCGTGACGATCACCCTGGTCGCGGACGGGCGGCCGGAGCTGGCGGTCGTCCGCCAGCCGATCGGCGACCTGACGTACACGGCGACCCGGGGCCAGGGGGCGTTCCGCAACGGTGTGCCGTTGCGGGTGTCGGCCAAGACGGAGCTGGCGGCCGCGGCGGTGACGGCGAGCCAGGCGGGCAACTCCCCGGCGGTCTACGAGCGGTTCGCGGGCGCCTGGGCGGCGATGGCCGCGGAGGCGTTGCTGGTGCGCAACACGATCCCGACGACGTTCCCGCTGCTCGGCCTCGCCGCCGGGCAGTACGACGTCTTCTGGCAGTACGAACCCGATTTGCCCGGGTCGGCTGCCGGTTCGCTGCTCGCTCTTGAGGCGGGGGCGGTTGTTTCGGACCTGTCGGGTGGGCCTTGGGACGTCAACTCCGCGGACATCCTCGTCGCCGCACCGGGTCTGCACGCCGCGGCACTGGCGGTGCTGAAGTGAGCCGGGTGGCGGTGCTCGGCGCGTCGGGCGCGGTGGGCAGTGAGCTGGTGAAGCAGGCGCTCGAGCGCGGGCACGAAGTAGTGGCGATCAGCCGTCGTGCTTCGGCTACGGGTGAGCGACTGACTTCGGTCGCGGCCGACGTCCACGACGCCGCCGGGATCGCGGATGCGTTGCGGGGCAGCGAGATCGTGCTCGACGCATTGGGGTTGCGCAAAGGCGATCCACCGGGCGTGCTGACCGCGGGCGCTCGCGCGGTGGTGGCGGCGGGGCCCGCGCGGGCGGTGTCGGTGGGCGCGTTCGGCACGGGCCCGTCGGCCGACGCGGCCGGCTGGCTGACCCGGACGTTGCTTTCGCAGTTCATGAAAGCGGAACTGCCGGACAAGGTGAGCGCGGACGCGGCGATCCTCGGAATGGGCGGCACGGTGGTCCACGCGGGCCCGATGAAGAGCGGTCCGGTCAGCCCGGCCGGGCGTGCGGTGCCGATCGGCTCGGCGCCCCGCCGGTGGTTCCCCGCTTCGGTGACCCATGCGACGGTCGCGGCGGCGATGCTCGACGCGGCCGAGGACGGCCCGCGCGGGGAAGTGCTGGTAGCGCTCCCCGAGTAAGCCCCGGCGCAAGTGGTCGTGAGTGTTTAGGGCGGGTCTAACCGCCCTGAACCAACACCACCGCACGGCGGGCCCCGCGGTGGGGCCGTGACCCCGCCGCCACTCGTGGGCCGGGTCCGTGTCGTAGCGGCTGTGCCAGCTCAGCACGATCGGGGCGCCCGGCAGCTCCAGCGGCAGCTCCGTGGCCGTCAGGCCCAGGTCCGCGCGGGCCTGGGCCGTGGCCCGGTCCGCCAGCGCCGCCACCACCTCGCTGTGCGCGATCGCCTGCAGCGCCAGCGCCGCCGTCGGCAGGGCCGCCGCCACCCGGCGGCGCAACCCCAGCTCGGCCAGCGCCTTGTCCACCGCGTCACGCAGCCGGCCGCGACGGGACACGATCACGTGCTCCGCCGCCGCGAACTCCTCGACGTCCAGGCGCACCCCCGCCCGGGACACCAGCACCAGGCGGTCCTCGCCGACCACGAGGTGGCTGATCTCCGGCGAGGCCGGGACCGTCGCGCCGACCTCCAGGTCGACGTGCCCGCGGGCCAGGTCCGGCGTGTCCACCGGCGCCTCCGCCAGCAGCCGGAGACCGATCCCCGGCGCCTCCGCCGACGCCGTCCGCAGCAACGCCGGGAACAGCGCCGCCAGCAACGCGTCGTGGCCCTGGATCGTGAACGTGCGCCGGAGCGTCGCCGGGTCGACCGTGCGGGCCGGGGCCAGCACCCGGTTCGCGCGCGCCACCAGCGTCCGCACCTCGTCGCGCATCGCCAGCGCGCGGGGAGTCGGCGTCATCGTGCGGCCCGTGCGCACCAGGATGTCGTCGCCGGTCGTCGCGCGGATGCGGGCCAGGGTGCGGCTCATCGCCGGCGGCGTGAGGTGCAGGCGGTCGGCCGCGGCCTGCACCGAGTTCTCTTCCAGCAACGCGTCCAACGCCGTCAGCAGGTTCAGGTCCACCTGAGCGACAGTAACGACTAGGTGCCGTCGAGTGCGTTCTGGAGCATGCGTGACGCCGCCGCGCGCGGGGCCGGGTCGATCGCGATCAGGGCGTTGACGACCGCGCCGTCGACCAGCGCCACCAGCCGTTCGAGCTCGTCGGCGGACACCGGCGTGCCCGACCGCGCGAAGATCTCCGTCAGCAGCTCGTCGAGCTGCGCCGACAGCGTCCGCATCAACGGCCGCAGGTAGGGCCGGCGACCGGTCGCGACCAGGCGTTCGTACCGCAGGAGCACCGCTTCCGCGTCCGCCTCGGCGTCATCGGTCTCCGGGCCCAGCAGCATCTCCAGCACCAGGTCGACGGTCGCCTGCACGCCGCGGTTGCGGGTCGCCAGCTCCTCCAGCCGACGCCGGCCGGCCGCCAGCTCGGCGTTCGAGTGGTGCTCGACGGCCGCCGTGACCAGCTCTTCCAGCGAGTCGAAGTAGTACGTCGTCGAGGCGAGCGGCAAGCCCGCGCGCTCGGCGACCGCCCGGTGCCGGATGGCGTCGAACCCGCCCTCGACCAGCAGTTTCGCGGCGGCCTCGACGAGCGCGGCGCGCCGTCGCTCCCCTTTCGGGGTGGTCGCAGCGGTCATGGGCGGTCATTCTGCCAACCGGGCGGACCCGGGCTCAGAAGCGGGGCGCGAGAGCGTGCGCGAACGCCTCGACCTGACCGCCGTACGGCGCTGCCCCACCGGCCGAAGGCACGCTGACCAGCACCAACCGCCCGCCGGACGCCGTCGCGACCTGGGTCGTGACCGTGCCGGCCGGCTGGGACTTGAACACCGCCGGAATGCCCTTCGGGTACACCGCCGCGGCGACCTGACCACCCGGAACGGGGAACCCGGCGGACCGGGAGCCCGTCGAACAGGCGCCGCCCGGGACAGCCTGGGTAACGGCGACGGGGACGGGGAGCTCGCCAGCGAGGGCGATGGCGAGCTCCCCGTCCACCTGTTCGCACCCGGAGGCGCCTTCGGCCAAGTGGCCGGTCTTCCCGCCCTGGTCACCCCCCTGCTGGGGTGGCGTGGACGAGAAGTTCGGTGACTCCCCACCGACTTCAGGACGTGCCGGGTCCAGCCCGGGTTGCCCGGAACCGGGCGCCGATTGCGCGGACCCGGCGCTGTCGCCGGCCGCCGTCATCTCCTTCGGGGTACCCCCGGTGAGGACGCCGTAAGCGCCGAACCCGACGACGACCAGGGCCGCGGCGCTCACCCCGGCGGTGATCCGGTTGCGGCGGCGCAGGGTCTGCCGGCGGGATTCGCGGACGACGTCGTCCTGCGTGAAGCCGGGCGAAGGCGCTTCGCCGGGCGCGGCGGAGAACAACGAGCGCAGCTCCTGCTCATCCATTGGTCTCCACCTCCCGTTCCAGCACCTGCTTGAGGTTGGCCAGCCCGCGCGCGGTCTGGCTCTTCACGTTGCCTTCGCTGCAGCCCAGCTCCTTCGCCGCGCTGGTCACGTCCAGTCCTTCGAAGTACCGCAGGACGAGCACCGCCCGCTGCTTCGGCGGCACTTCCTTCAACGCCGCGAGCAGGTCTTCCCTGGTCGCGACGAGGTCGTCGAGGCCGGGCGAGTCGTCGGCCGGCTCCGGCAGCGTCTCGGTCTGCCACTCGCGCCGCCACGGGCGCCGCGATTCGTCGATCGACGCCCGCACGAGCGTCGTGCGGACGTACGCGTCGGTCGCCGCCCGATCCCTGATCTTCTTCCACCTCCGGTGCAGCGCGACGAACGCCGTCTGCGCGAGGTCGTCCGCCCGGTGCCAGTCACCGCAGAGCATGTACGCGGTCCGGCGCACGGCGTCCCGCCTGGCGGCGAAGTACTCCGCGAACTCCTCCTCGTCGCGCTGGTCCACGCGCAGTCGTGCTCCGCTCTGTTGTCGTCGGTGGGTAGGACGGAATCAGGGGCGTCCACGGTTGCACGGACCGAGTGGGTTCGACCACTCAAGGGCTCATTGATCCCCGGCCGGTGGGTGTGATGTGATCGCTCCGTGACCTTCACCCTCCCGCCGCTGGACTTCCGCTCCGACACTGTCACCCGTCCGGATGATGTGATGCGAGCGGCCATGGCGTCCGCCGAAGTCGGGGACAACGTGCTGGAACACGACCCGACGATCGCGGCGCTGGAGGAGCGGGCGGCCCACGTCCTGGGCATGCCGGCGGCGCTGTGGGTGCCGAGCGGGACGATGGCCAACCTGATCGCGCTGAGCCTCCACCTGGAGCGCGGCGACCGGTTCCTGGCCACGCGCGGCGCCCACGTGCTGACCAACGAGCTCGGCTCGGGGGCCTGGCTGGCCGGCGGGATGCCGGACATCCTGGAGCACGACGGCGGCCCGGGCCGCCCTTCTCCCGACGCCCTCGCGGCCGCGATCGGACGCCCCGGGCCGTACTTCACATTACGGACAAAGCTGCTCTGCCTCGAGAACACGCACAACGCGGCCGGCGGCGCGGTGACCCCGCCCGACGAGCACGCGCAGCTGCTGTCCGTCGCGAAGGAAGCCGGCCTGACCGTGCACCTCGACGGCGCCCGGCTCTGGCAGGCCGCGGTCGCGCTCGAGGTGCCGCCGGCGGCACTGACCGTCGGCGTCGACAGCGTGTCGGCCTGCTTCAGCAAGGGCCTCGGCGCGCCGGTCGGCTCGGTCGTCGCGGGCAGCGCGAACTTCGTCGAACGGGCCCGCCGGATGCGGCAGATGCTCGGCGGCGGCGTCCGGCAGGGCGGCGTCCTGGCCGCGGCCTGCCTGGTTGCCCTGGACCGCCTCCCCGAGCTGGCCGAGACGCACGAGAACGCCCGGCGGCTCGCCGAAGGCCTGCGTGAGCACGGCTGGCCGACGAACGTCCCGGACACCAACATCGTGCTCGCCGAAGTCCCCGACATCCCGACCGCGCTGAGCTGGCTCGACTCGCTCGGGGTCCGCGCGGTGCCGATGGAGGGCAAGGTCCGGTTCGTCACCCACCGGGACGTGAGCGCGACCGACGTCGAAGAAGCCGTGCGCCGGATCAAGACCGGCGCGTGAGGAGCAGCGTGAACTGGATCGTGTTCGACTACGGCGACGTGCTGAGCAAGCCGAGCGCCGCCCGCCCGGACCTGGCCGCGCTGCTGGGCGCGCCACTGCCGGAGTTCGAGCAGGTCTACTGGGACCTGCGCATCCCGTACGACGCCGGGAGCACCCCGCTCGAGTACTGGCAGGCGGTCGGCGCCGCGCTGGGTGTCCCGGTCGACGAGGCGTTGTCGGCCGAGCTGACCCGCGTCGACATCGACGGCTGGGGTCACCTGGAACCGGCCGCGGAGGCGCTGCTCGAAGCGCTGTCCGAAGCCGGCGCGCGGCTGGCGCTGCTCTCGAACGCCCCCGCGGTGTTCGGCGAGTGGGCCCGCGCGCAGGACTTCGCGCGGCATTTCCGCGTGACGCTGTTCTCCGGCGACGTCCACTGCGTCAAGCCGGACGCGAAGATCTTCCGCCTGCTGCTGGACGAGCTCGGCGCCGAGCCGGCCGACTGCCTGTTCTTCGACGACCGGCAGTCCAATGTGGACGGCGCGCGGGCGGCCGGGCTCAAGGCGCAGCTGTGGAACGGCGCCGACGCCGCGCGGGCGTGGCTCGAGTGAGCCACGCCCGGTGGTCCTCGCCGCTCAGTAGCGGTTGATGCGGCGAGGGTCCTTCTTGCCGCCGGTGAGCGCCTTGTAGCCGGCCGCGCCGAGGAAGGCGATGCCGCCGATGATGGCGATCCACAGGACGGCCTTGAACACGAAGCCGATCACGGCGCCCAGCACCATGAACGCCACCCAGGCGACGATCAGGCCGCCGACGATCTTCCAGAACATGGCTTCCTCCGAAGTCTTCCCGTGGCCCCTCCGGCCCCGATGCCTCCACTGTGGCACCTCGGCCGGGGAAACTCCCCTCGTCGAGCCAACGTTCAGGGATGAATCAGGGTTCCCCCTGGCGCAGCCACCCACCGAGCCGCCGGACGCCTTCGTCGATGTCCTCGGCGCTGCCGGCGAAGGAGAACCGCACGTACTTGCCGCCGTCGACCGGGTCGAAGTCGACGCCGGGCGTGATGGCGAGGCCTGTGTCGGCGAGCAGCCGCTGACACCAGCTCAGGCTGTCTTCGGTGTACGCGCTGACGTCGGCGTAGGCGTAGAAGGCGCCGTCGGCGGGCGCGAGCTTGTCCAGGCCGATGCTCTGGAGGCCGGCGAAGAGCCGGTCGCGGTTGGCCCGGTACCGCTCGACGTGCGCGTCGGCCTCGGCGTAGGCCTCCGGCGTGAAAGCGGCGAGGCCCGCGTACTGCGAGACGGCGGGCGGGCAGATGGTGAAGTTGCCGGTCAGGACGTCGATCGCGCGGTGCAGCCGCCGCGGCGCGAGTATCCAGCCGAGCCGCCAGCCGGTCATCGCGAAGTACTTCGAGAAACTGCCCAGCACGAGCGGCTCGCGGCCGTACTGCCATGCGCAGTCGAGCTCGGCGCCGTAGGAGATGCCGTGGTAGATCTCGTCACTGATCAGCTGCACGCCGTGTGACGCGCACCAGCCGGTGATGGCGGCCAGCTCCCCGGGCGGCAGCACGGTGCCGGTGGGGTTGCTCGGGCTGGCGACGATCAGGCCGTCGATCGGGCCCAGCTCGTCGAGCAGGGCGACGGTGGGCTGGAAGTTCGTCTCGGCGGTGGTCGCGAACTCGACGACCTCGCAGCCGAGCACCGACAGCAGGTTGCGGTAGGCGGGGTAGCCGGGCCGGGCCATCGCGACCTTGGCGCCGGGGTCGAAGGCGCTCAGGAAGGCGAGCAGGAACCCGCCGGAGGACCCGGTCGTCATGACGACGTCCTGCGCGCTGACGTCGAGGCGGTATTTCGCCTGGTAGTGCCCGGCGACGGCCTCGCGCAGCTCGGGGATGCCGAGCTGTTCGGTGTAGCCGAGGGTGCTGGTCTGGAGCGCCTTCGCGGCGGCCTCGAGCACGGGCTTCGGCGCGGGCGCGGACGGCTGCCCGGCGGCGAGCGACACGAGATCGCCGTGACTGCGCTGCCGGGCGCCCGCCGCGGAGAGGACGTCCATGACGTGGAAGGGCGGCACGCCGGCCCGCAGCGCGGGCCCCGCCTCGAGGTCGGCCATGCGGCCAGGCTAGTAGCCCTGGTAGGCACCGCCGTGAGCCATGGCCTTGATGCCGGGCACGTTGCCGAGGCCGCCGTACCGGTCGATCGAGTACTTGACCCCGGCGATGATGTTGTCGACCGGGTTGTAGATGTTGTCGTGCCCGGGCAGCTTGTGGGCGTTGAACGTCGAGTCGATGCACTGCATCAGGCCCTTGGACGGGTGCCCGGCCGCGGCGTTCGAGTCCCAGTTGTTGATGGCGTTCGGGTTCCCGCCGGACTCGTGCTGGATGATCGCCCAGATGTTCGGGATGTCGGCGTCGGTCACCGGCACGCCGGCGGCCTGAAGGGCCTTGATGGCCTCCTGGATCCACTGCTGGACGTTCCCCGGGGGCGGGGAGGACGGCGGGCCGCCGCTCGGGCCGAGGCCGCCACCGCCGCCGCCTCCACCACCACCGCCGCCTCCGCCGCCACCGCCGTGGTGGGAGGAGCCGTTGCTGTGGATGCCGCCGGTGCTCTGCGGGACGGTGCCGTCGCTGTTGGGCAGCGGCACCTTCGAGTAGCCACCCTCGATCTGGGTCTTCATCAGCGCCTGGGACTTCTTGACCAGGTCGTCCGCGCTGGCGAGCAGCGGGTCGATCTTCCCGAGTGCGGTGGTGGCGTCGTTCTGGTTCGCCTTGTTGGCGGTGTCGACGATCTGCGTCGACGACGGGCTCGGGGCGGGCTTGTGCTCGTCCCTCGCGTGTTCCGCCTCCGCGTTCATCGCGGCCTGGGCCTTCGGGGTTTCCGCGTTGATGCGGTTCTGGATCGCCGTCTTCGCGGTTTCGTAGGCGTCGTTGACCTTGCTCTTGATGTCGCTCAGCTGCGACGACAGCGAACTGAGGTCGTTCCCGACGTCGGTGAGGTGGGTCTGCACCTTGTCGCCCGCGGTGGTGATCTGCTTGACGTAGCCGACGAAGGCATCCGCGGCCGGGCCCTTCCAGACGCCGGCGGACAGTGAGTCCGTGGCCGACTTGAGCGCCGCGCCGTGGTCGCCGGCCTGCGTGGCGGCGGTCTTGAACTGCTGGGCCGCCTTCTCGATCGACTCCGGCTTGATGCCTTCGACCTGCTTCTTCTTGGCCTCGATGTCCGGCCAGTTCGGCGGAAAGTCGATCAGCCCACCCACGGTGCCGCCCCCTTGTCATCCTGGCCCGACGGGGCCGTCCGTGCGCTCACTGGTTCCCGTGCTCGTGCAGCTTGAGGTCGCTCGCCCCGACCTGGTCGGCTTCCGCGACCAGCCCAGCAGCCTTTTTCAGGACGAAGCTGGTCGCCTCCATCAGCTTTCCCGCCGCGTCGAATTCGGAGTGCACGCCCTGCTTGAAGTCGCCGACCGCGCCGTGCACGTCCTGAGAGCCGCCCATCGTCCCGAACGGGCTTTCCTTCTCGTCGTCGACTCCGGTCAGGTGCTTCTTCGACTTCTCGAACTCGTCTTTGAGCTTCTCGACGTGACGGGCCGCGATGGCCATCGAGTCCGGGTCGTAGACAGGCACGGTTCGTCATCCCCTTCGGCAACTTGTCTCCGCCCGATCAGACGTCGCCATGACCAGGACGGTTCCCGCGCTTACTTTATGACTTCCTCCGGGCAGCGCGTGCGGATCTCCGCCAACTTCCACCCCAGCGGGCGCGGGACACGCTTTGTAGCATGTCCCGCGGGGAGGAAATCGATCATGAAACCACTGAATCCGGACGAACCACGACAGGTCGGGCGGTACCGGCTGGTCGCCGCACTGGGCGAGGGCGGCATGGGCCGGGTGCTGCTCGGCGTGTCGCCGGACGGCCGGCTCGTCGCGGTCAAGCAGGTGCACGCCGGCTTCGCGCACGACGATGCCTTCCGGTCGCGGTTCCGCCGGGAAGTCCGGATCTCGCGGATGGTCTCCGGTGCCTACACGGCGGCGGTGATGGACGCCGATCCGGACGCGTCGACACCGTGGCTGGCGTCGATGTTCGTCGCCGGGCCGTCACTGAAGGAAGCCGTCGAGGCGGCGGGTCCACTGCCGCCGGCGTCCGTGCGGATCCTCGCGGTCGGGCTGGCGTCCGCGCTCGTCGACATCCACCGGGCCGGCCTGGTCCACCGCGACCTCAAGCCGAGCAACGTCCTGCTCACCGACGACGGCGCGCGGGTGATCGACTTCGGTATCGCCCGCGCCGCCGAGGGTGACTCGGAACTGACCCACACCGGTTCGATCATCGGGTCGCCCGGCTTCATGTCGCCCGAACAGGCCGACGGGCGGACCGTCACCGCGGCGAGCGACGTCTTTTCACTCGGCGGGCTCCTGGTCATGGCCGCGACGGGCCGGGCGCCGTTCGGGGGCGGATCGACTCCGCAGGTGCTCTACAGCGTGGTGCACAGCCACCCCGACCTCGGATCCTTGCCGCCGGAACTGCGGCGCCTGGTGGAACCGTGCTTGGCGAAGGACCCGGCACAGCGCCCGACGCCGGCGCAGATCCTGGATTTTCTCGGCTCGGTCCCACCCGGCGTGACGCCGTGGCCGCCGGCCGTTCACGCTCTCATCGGCACGCAGAAGGCGCAGGTCAGCCAAGCCCTGTCGATCCCGCAACCGCCACCGGTTGAAGGTGTGAAGCGGCGGCGTTGGCCGATCGCCGCGGCCGTGGTCGCCGTGGTGGTCATCGCCGGAGCGACGGTGGCTCTGGTCGCGTCGAACAGCGACCGGTCGAACGCCGGAGCTGCTCCCACCTCGTCCACCAACCCTCCCGCACCTACTCCTTTCAGCATCGCCGATCTCCGGCAGATCGATCCGTGTCAGCTGCTGCCACCCGACTCGCTGCCCGGCACCGGCCGGGTCAACCGCCCCGACCACGGGCCGGGTTCGTTCGCCAGGTGCACTTTCGGGTTCGCCTCGACGACTGACCAGACACGCAGTCCCAGTGTGGAAATCAACCTGGAGAACAAGATCCCGCTCGAGGATGTCGAGCCAACGCAGATCGGTGAGCGCCCGGTGTACCTGGAGCGGAACGGTACCCACTGTTACGCCGCTTTCAAGGTTCCGGACGCACCTGAAACCATGATCACCGCGAATTCCTTGCGAACCTCCGGCGATCCCTGCGAAACTCCGAAGCAGGCCATTGCCGTGGTCCTGAAGGAAATCGCGGCCGGAACCGTCGCCCGGTACCCGGCGGCGCCCGGTTCGGCCATGTACCTCGATCTGTGTCGCGAGATCAGCAGTCCGGTCAGCCCCGAGGGAAAGCCGGCGGGCTACCTGAACTCCGGAGCGCTGCACGAATGCCAGTGGTTCATCGACGGGACCGGTTCGTACATCCTCAGCCTCGCGGGCAATCCCGGCCGAGTCCTCGGCGACGGAAGCCAGCGGAAGGCCGAGGTGGCCGGCGTGATGGTGTACGAACAGCTCGACGACCGGGAAGGGGGGACCCGCCGCTGCACGATCACTTGGACGCACCGGAACATCGACGCGTATTACACGGAGGAGTTCAGCCTGGTCTTCACCCCTGACCCCCAACCGGCGGATGCGGCAGGCGTCTGCCCAGCGGCCGAGAAGTTCGTCGGCAGCGTGGTTTCCCGGTTACCGCCGGTGAAGTAGCTCAGGCCTCCGCCATCAGCTCCCGGATCCGCGTCGCCAGCAGCGCGTTGTCCGCCGGTGTCACCGTCGCCCACTCGCGGCCTTCTCGGTCCCGCTCCACCTGGAACAAGTACCGGCCCGCGTCCGTGTCGAAGAACGCCACCACTCGGCCCGCGCGGTGGACCACGCCGTCGCGGCCGGTTCGCTCCGCGCCGAACTGGCCGCGGGCCTCCTGACCCAGCAGCATGCCCGACAGCTCCTGGGCCTGGAACAGCACCACGCCACGGTCCTCCAACGCCGTCACCAGCGCCTTCGGCTCGCCCTTCGCCGCGGCATCGGCCTCACGCAGCACCGAATACGGGATGCTCACCGTCTGGCCGATGCCCGGGCCCAGGTCGCCCGCCACCGAGACCGCCGCCTCCGGGAGGCCGTCCTCCGTCGCCGGGATCAGCCAGACCTCGTCGTTGTCCACCACCGCCAGCACCGCCTGGCTGCGGACGCTCGCCGCGCGGCCGCGGATCTCGCGTTCCGCCCACACCCACACGTCGAGGGCGGACTGGGGGCGGGCCAGCAGGTTGAGCAGGTCCGCCACCTCGCCCGAGACGCGGCGGTTGCGGGCCAGGCGCCGGTCACTCAGCGACGCCCAGGCCGCGTCCACGAGCCCGGCGCGTTCGGTGCGGGTGGTGCCCGCGCTCGGCACGTCCAGCGCGACGTGCCGGCGCGGCAGCTCGAGCGACTCCCAGAGCACGTCGAACTCGAGGGCCGAGAAGACCAGCGACACGGTCAGCGCACATCCCCGCCGTGGTCACCGATCACGTCGGGGGAAACCATCCGCTGGTCGGCGAACAGGTCCTGGTCGTCGACGCCGTAGCGGCGGACGTGCTCGGCGTCCTCCTCCTGCGGTGCAGCCTCCGACAGGAACCTCGACTCGCCGGGCTTCTGCTTCGGGCTGATCTGCTCCGACTTCCGCAGCGCGGCGGCCTCTTCCTCGGGCAGCTCGCCGACCGGCAGCGGCCGCACCGGGCCCTTCGGCTGGCCCTTCTCCCGCCGCCCGCGTTCCTTGTCGCCGCTCAGCGCGCCACCGGCCGCGCCCGCGCCGACCGCCGCCGCGCCCGCGCCCAGCTCGCCCGGCGAGACCCCGGGCTTCGCCGCGAAGCCGCGCTCGGCCGTGAACTGGCCGGGCGGGATCGGGGCCTGCGGGATGGCGCCGACCGTGCGGCCCTTGCCCAGCAGCCCTTCCGGGCCGCGGTTGGCGCCGCTCAGCGAGCCGTCGACCCCCGTCGAACCGCCGGAGGCGCCACCGCCGCCGAGCGACTTGATCGGCGCCGTCGCCGGGGACGCCCCCGGCGGCAGCGAGCCGGGCGCACCCGGCGGGACGAACTGCTCGCCGCCGCCCCCGACCGCCAGGCCGGGCGAGAAGTGGCTGGAGTCGCCGGCGGCCGGGCCGCGCCCGGGCGCGTTGACCCAGCCGGGGCCGGGCGTCGACGTCGGCGGCTTCACGCCCGCCGGCGTCGTCGACGAGCTCGGTGTCGTGTGCTGCTGCGGGGGCGGGGCGCCCGCGCCGGTCTGCCGCGGCGGCTGGGCGACGGGCCGGGACGGCGCCGGTGCCTGCGCCGCGACGCCGTAGACCGGGGTCGGCGGGTCGGCCCGGACGGTGTGCGACACCGGCTGCACCACCGGCGGGTCGACGTGCACCGACCGCACCTTGTCCGACGCCGGCCGCACGCTGCCGTCCGGCGTCACCGCGACCGCCGCGCCGGCGACGTCCAGCACACCCGGCGCGACACCGGGGGCGGACAGCTTCAGCGACTCGGGGTCGGACAGCGACTGCGTCGAAAGCAGGTTCGTGCCGCTCTCGCTCGCGTAGTCGTTCAACGCCTGGGTCGCCTGCGCCTTGGCGTTGTTCGCCGCCTCGACCTGCCGGGCGTGGTCGGTCTCGAAGCCGATCAAGCTGAGCAGCAGGCCGTCGGTCAGCGTGTAGCCACCCGCGCCCTTCCGCACCGTTTCGGCGTCCGGCAGCTTGTACTTGGTCCGGTTGAACGACTCGCCCTGCTCGAAGACCGCTTCCGCGGCGTGCGCGACCTTCGTGGTGGCGTCCTGGGAGAACCCGGCCTGCTCGGTGAGCACCTGGCTGGCCGCGCCCCCGGCCTGGCTCTGCCACTCGACGCCCAGCTTGAGCAGCTGGGCCCGCAGCGTCTGGTCGGTGTGGGCGAGCGCGGTCGCGACGGCCTTCAGCGCGTCGACCGCGGTGCCGATGCTGCCGGTGCCGTCACCGTTGATCATCCGCGTGATCTGGTCGGCGATCGCGGTGTTGGTCCAGCCGTCGAACCGGTGGTTCTGGATCCCGGCCGCGAGCTCGGAGAATTCCACGCGCCCTCCCTAGTTGCGTGCTTTCAGGGACTGCAGCGCGACGTCGGCGGCGTGCACCGACATCTCGCACAGCTGCGGCTGCGTGAGCTGGCCGCGGGAAATGGCGAAGGTCTGGACGGCCAGCGTCTGGCCCCTCGCGACGCCGACGAGCGTCTCGCAGTCGGCCGGGTCGCCGGCCGCTCGGTAGTTCGTCAACGCCGGGTAGCCACCGATGTTCTTCGGCTCGGTGGTCATGCTGTTCTTCTTGCGGGCGCCGGTGATCCACTCTTGGAGGTCCGCCGGCACGGCCCGCACGTGGTAGGAGTGCATCGGCTCGGCGCCGTCGGCGTCGAACACGCACGTCGGGCCGTCTTCCGGTGGGGCGGCCCGGGGCACGCTGGTGATCTTGAGCGAGTCGAGGTCCACCTGCGAGAACACCTCGCACAGGTTGACGTCCTTCAGCGGCAGGTCGGCGGGCCGCTGGGGCAGCTGGGCCGCCTTGGCGCTCTGCGACGCCGCGGTGGCGGCCGTCTCGACCGGGTACGCGGTGCCGTCGGCGCCCGCCGAGCAGCCGGCGAGCGCCGCTGTCGCGAGCACACCCCCGGTGATCTTCAGCCGCCGGCTAGACACCGTGCTTGCCGCGGTCACCGAACACCGCCGCCTTTTCGTCTTCGCTGACCTGGTAGTCCTTCGCCGCGTCCCGCAGCTGCGAGACCAGCCGCTTGAGCCCGGCGACGTACTCGCGGACCTGCCCGGCGTAGGAGCGGTCGCCGTCGGCGATGAGGGAGTTCCACGCCTGCATCGCCTGGGTGCTGATCACGTCGGCGGACGGCGCGTCGATCCGCAGCTCGCCGAGCTTGGTCAGGAGCTGGTCCTCCAGGGCGTTCGCCTGGTCTTCGACGATCCGGGCGACGTCGAGCAGCTTGTCCGGGTGGACCAGGACGTCCGCGGCCGCCGGCGCCACCGGGACGGCCGTGCTGAGGTCGTACGAGGGTCCTGACATGCGCTCCCCTTCACGTCATACGGACGGTGACCGGCCGGCTCCTGCTCGAGGCTACCAACCTGGGTGTAGCGGCAGCCTGTGATTGGACGAACTTCGTCGCCCGCCGGTTCCCCGATCCGCGGAATCAGGCGCGCTGGCTCGCCGCCGGGGCGCTGACCTCGCCGTTCGCCGCCTTCAGCGCGATGTCGGTGCGGTGGTGCGAGCCGGCGAGGTGGACCTTCTCGACCGTCTCGTACGCGTGCTTGCGCGCCGACTTGAGCGTCTTGCCCGTGCCGACGACCGACAGCACGCGGCCGCCGGCGGAGACGACCGCGCCGTCGTCACGGCGGCGGGTGCCGGCGTGCAGCACGCCCTCGAGCTCGGCGCCGCCGATGACGTCGCCGGTGCGGGGCTTGCCCGGGTAGCCGTCGGCGGCGATCACGACCGTGACCGCGGTGCCGCCGGACCACTCCAGCGGCGGGTGCTCGGCGAGCTTGCCGGTGGCGGTGGCGTGCATCAGCCCGGCGATCGGGGTGCGCAGCAGGGCCAGCACGACCTGCGTCTCCGGGTCGCCGAAGCGGCAGTTGAACTCGATCACCTGCGGGCCGTCCGACGTCAGCGCGAGCCCGGCGTAGAGCAGGCCGGAGAACGACGCGTCGCGCGCGACCAGCTCGTCGGCGACCGGCTGGACGACCCGCTCGACCAGCTCGTCGACCAGGTTTTCGGGCGCCCAGGGCAGCGGCGCGTAGGCGCCCATGCCGCCGGTGTTCGGCCCGGCGTCGTCGTCGCCGACGCGCTTGAAGTCCTGCGCCGGCAGCAGCGGCACGACGGTGCGGCCGTCGACGAAGCAGAACAGGGAGGCTTCCGGACCGTCCAAAAAGGACTCCAGCAGGACCGGGTGGCCGCCGTCGAGCAGCATGATCGCGTGCTTGCGCGCGACGTCGTAGTCGGTCGTGACGACCACGCCCTTGCCGGCGGCGAGACCGTCGTCCTTGACCACCCAGGTCGGGCCGAAGCGGTTGAGCGCGGCGTCGAGGCGGGCCGGGTTGTCGACCACCTCGCTGCGCGCGGTCGGCACGTTCGCGGCGGCCATGACGTCCTTCGCGAACGCCTTGGACCCTTCGATCCGCGCGGCGGCGGCCGACGGGCCGAAGCAGGCGATGCCGGCCTTGCGCACGGCGTCGGCGACCCCGGCGACGAGCGGCACCTCGGGACCGACCACGACGAGATCGGCCTGCCAGCTCTTCGCGAGCGCGGCGACCGCCTCGGGATCGGCGGCTTCGACGCCGAGCTGCTCGGCCATGGCGGCCGTCCCGGCGTTGCCGGGCGCGCAGGCCAGCGCGGTGACGTTGGGGTCGCCGGAAGCAGCGAGGACGAGAGCATGCTCGCGGGCGCCGGACCCGATTACCAGTACGCGCACGCCGCACAGCGTATCCGGCGGGTTCGGGGCGGACATTTCGCCGTCCCTCGGGTGGAGGAGTCCACGCTCCGTTCACCGCCGCGTTTGCCCGGATACGCACTTCGGACGCTTGCGACATCAAGGGTGGCGCGAGTAGTCAGGGTCAACCCTGTGTGAAAAGAGGTCACCAGATGAAGCGCAAACGTGTCGGCGTACTGGCACTGGCCGGACTGGCGTTGCTGAGCGTCACCGGGCTGGCCGTCGGGTCGGCGAGTGCGGCCGAGAGCGGGGGGTCCGCCGATGCGGCCGCGCACGGGCGGGGCCACGATGACCCCGTGATCGTCGGACACCGCGGTGCCCCCGGCTACCGGCCGGAGCACACCCTCGCCTCCTACGAGCTCGCCTACCGGATGGGCGTCAGCTACGTGGACGTCGACCTCGTCCCGACCAAGGACGGCCAGCTGGTCGCCCGGCACGAGCCGGAGATCAGCGGGACCACCGACGTCTCGAAGCACCCCGAGTTCGCCGGCCGCAAGAAGACCCTGGTCATCGACGGTGTCCCCACCACCGGCTGGTTCACCCAGGACTTCACCCTCGCCGAGCTGAAGACGCTGCGCGCGGTCGAGCGGATCCCGGCGAACCGGCCGCACAACACGCTCTACAACGGCCGCTACCGGATCGCCACCTTCCAGGAGGTGCTCGACCTGACCAAGCGGCTCGGCAAGGAGCTGCACCGGACGCTGGGCACCTACCCCGAGGTCAAGCACTCGACGTTCTTCTCCTCGATCGGCAACCCGACCGAGCCGAAGCTGGTGTCGATCCTCAAGCGCAACGGCCTCGACCGGCCGGACGCGCCCGCGATCATCCAGTCGTTCGAGGTGTCGAACCTGGTCGCGCTGCACCGGCAGATCCGCACGCCGCTGCTGCAGCTGACGTCGGCGAGCGGCGCGCCGGCGGACTTCGTCGCGAAGGGCGACCCGCGCACGTACAAGGACATCGTGTCGGCTTCCGGGCTGCGTGACGTCGCGAAGTACGCGGAGTACCTCGGGCCGGACAAGGGCCAGATCATCCCGCTCGACGCGGCAGGCAACCTGACCAAGCCGTCCGCGATCGTCGCGGACGCGCACAAGGCGGGCCTGAAGGTGCAGCCGTACACGTTCCGGAACGAGAACCCGTTCCTGCCCGCGAACCTGCGCTCGTCGGCCGAGCCGGACGCCTTCGGTGACGTCTTCACCGA
Organism: Amycolatopsis iheyensis; assembly: GCF_024703995.1. Taxonomy (GTDB): domain Bacteria; phylum Actinomycetota; class Actinomycetes; order Mycobacteriales; family Pseudonocardiaceae; genus Amycolatopsis; species Amycolatopsis iheyensis. The sequence continues at coordinate 86,239 of NZ_JAMXQV010000017.1, forward strand.
GGAGGCCGCGTTCCTCAAGGCCGGCGTCGACGGCTTCTTCGCCGACCAGCCCGACACCGCCCTCGAGTCGCTGCACGCGTTCCTGGGCCGGTAAACCTTTTGCCGTGCGGGGCGCTGCCGTGGACGCTGAGTCCGTGGCAGCGCCCTTTTCCGGTGTGATCCTGGTCAGCCGCGGCGACGAGACGCTGGTCGCCGAGGCGTCCGGCTACGCGCACATCGCGCACGGCGTCGCGAACACCGTCGACACGCGGTTCGCGATCGCCAGCGGCACCAAGGGGTTCACCGCGCTGGTCGTCGTCGGCCTGATCGCCGAAGGACGCCTCTCGCTCCGAACCACGGCGCGGGAGGTCCTCGGCGGCGACCTCCCGCTGATCGACGACCGCGTGACCGTCGAGCACCTCCTCACGCACACGTCCGGCATCGGGGACTACTGCGACGAAGCGGAAGACCCGCCGCCCACGCCCCTGCTCGCCACGTCGGCCGACTACCTCGCCGCGCTCGACGGCTACCCGCAGCAGTTCCCGCCGGGCGAACGGTTCCAGTACAACAACAGCGCCTTCGCCGTCCTGAGCCTGATCGCCGAACGGATCGCGGGCATACCTTTCGCCGACCTCGTCCGGACCCGCGTGACCGAACCCGCCGGGATGGCCGACACGGCGTTCCTCCGCTCGGACGCCCTGCCCGCCCGGACGGCCACCGGCTACCTCGAAGACGGCCGCACCAACGTGTTCAGCCTGCCCGTCGTGGGCTTCGGCGACGGCGGCATCTACAGCTCCGCGCCCGATTTCCGGAAGTTCTGGCCCGCGTTCCTCGACGGCCGGATCGTGCCGGGCGAGTGGGTGGACCGGATGCTGCGCGGCGACGGCTACGGGCTCGGCTTCTGGCTGCCGCGGCCGGGCGTGGTGCGGCTGGAAGGCGGCGACCACGGCGTCACGTTCCGGAGCAACCACCAGCCGTCATCGGGCCTCACCGCGACCCTGATCTCGAACGACCACCGAGGTGGCGGGCCCCTGCTCAAGCAGCTGGACGAGTATTTGACGAAGCCTTGACACCCTTCGGGACCGGGGCTACCTTCGGCGAATTCAATGGTCTGGCCGCATACCTTTCAAGAGGTGCCCGATGGATGTTTCCGACCAGCAGACCACCCCCGACGACGACAGCGCGCGCCTCCACCAGCTCGGGTACGCGCAGGAGCTCAAACGGACGATGTCGGCGTTCTCCAACTTCGCCGTCTCGTTCACGATCATCTCGATCCTCTCCGGCTGCCTGACGCTCTACGGCTTCGGCATGAAGACCGGCGGGCCGGCCGCGATGATCTGGGGCTGGCCACTGGTCGGGCTGTTCGTGATCCTGGTCGGCCTCGGGATGGCCGAGGTCTGCTCCAGCTACCCGACCGCGGGCGGGCTGTACTACTGGGCGGCGCGGCTGGCGCGGAAGAACGGCGCCGCGTGGTCGTGGTTCACCGGCTGGTTCAACCTCATCGGGCAGATCGCGGTCACCGCCGGCATCGACTTCGGCGCGGCGCTGTTCCTCAACGCGTTCCTCGATCTGCAGTGGGGCTTCACCGCGACACCCGGGCACACGATCCTGCTGCTCGCGATCATCCTCGTGGTGCACGGCCTGCTGAACACCTTCGGCGTCCGGATCGTGGCGATCCTCAACAACGTCAGCGTGTGGTGGCACCTCATCGGCGTGCTGGTGATCGTCGGCGTGCTGATCTTCGTGCCGGCCAAGCACCAGGACGCTTCGTTCGTCTTCGGCAGTTTCGTCAACCAGACGGGCTGGGGTTCGGCGTTCTACGTCTTCGCGCTGGGCTTGCTGGTCGCGCAGTACACCCTGACCGGGTACGACGCCTCGGCGCACATGACCGAGGAGACGAAGAGCGCGGCGAAGGCGGGCCCGCGCGGCATCGTGATGTCGATCGTCGTGTCGCTCGTGGCCGGCTGGATCCTGCTGATCGGCCTGACCTTCGCCATCCAGGACTACGACGGCGCGGTCAATTCGGCCACCGGCGTCCCGCCCGCGCAGATCTTCATCGACGCCACCGGCGCCGTCACCGGCAAGTTCCTCCTCCTGATCTGCATCGGCGCGCAGCTGTTCTGCGGCATGGCGTCGGTGACGGCGAACTCGCGGATGATCTACGCGTTCGCCCGCGACGGCGCCATCCCCGGGTCGGGCTTCTGGCACAAGATCAACAAGCGCACGCAGACGCCGACGAACGCCGTCTGGCTGGGCGCCGGCGGCGCGCTGATCCTGGCCCTGCCGTACCTGTGGAGCACGACGGCCTACGCGGCGGTGACGTCCATCGCGACGGTCGGCTTGTACGTCGCCTACGTGATCCCGGTGTTCCTGCGGGTCCGCCAGGGCGACAACTTCGAGCGCGGTCCCTGGCACCTCGGCCGCTGGGGCAAGCCGGTCGGCATCATCGCGACGGCGTGGGTCGTGGTGATCTTCGTGCTGTTCATGCTGCCGCAGGTTTCCCCGGTGACTGCCGACTCCTTCAACTACACACCGATCGCCTTCCTGGTCGTGCTCGGCGGCGCCGCGCTGTGGTGGGTGCTCTCGGCCCGGAAGTGGTTCACGGGGCCGAAGGTCCAGGGGTCCGAGGCGGAACTGGCTGCGGTGGAGCAGGAGCTGAAGGAGCTGGGCTGACGTCGTCGACCGGGCTCTGGCGGCCGGGGCGGACCACCGTCACGGCCGCCGCGCCCAGGGCGCCGACCGCGGCGAACGCGTAGAAGCCCCACGGGTACGCGATGCCCGCCGTCAGCAGCGCGCCGCCCAGCAGGGGGCCCGAGATCGCGCCGATCCGGCCGACTCCCGCCGCCCAGCCGAGGCCCGTCGCGCGGATCGCCGCCGGGTAGACGCGGCCGATGTAGGCGTACACCAGCACCTGCGCGCTGAACACGAAGCAGCCGGTGAGGAACACCGCCGCGTACAGCCCCACCGCGGGCAGCTTCACGCTCAACAGCGCCAGGAACACCGCGCCCGCGCAGAACCAGGCGATGGCCGACGGGCGGATCCCGACGCGGTCGGCGACCCGGCCCGCCAGCAGCAGGCCGGCGATCCCGCCGAGGTTCAGCGTCAGCAGCAGGCTCAGCGCCGCGCCGAGCGGGTACCCGGCCTGGCGCATGATCTCCGGCAGCCAGGTGTTCAGCCCGTACACCAGCAGCAGACCCATGAACGACGTCACCCAGAACGCGATCGTCGCGCGCAGCAGCCCGCCGCGGAAGACGCCGGCCACCGCCTGCGCCGCCGACCGGTCACGCCGGAACGCCTCGGACTCCGGCAGGAACTTCAGCATCAGCGGGATCAGCACGACGGCCGGCAGCGCCCCGGCGACGAACATCGCGCGCCAGCCCAGCGGCGCGATCAGCACCAGGCCCAGCAACGCGGTCAGCACCGCGCCGACGTGGTAGCCCGTCATCACCGTGGTCGTCGCGCTGCCGGACTTGCCGCTGCGCGCGTACTCCGTGACCAGCGTGATCGCCGTCGGCAGGCAGCCGCCGAGGCCGAGGCCGGCGACGAACCGCAGCAGCCCGAAGAGGAACGTCGAAGGCGCGAACGCGCACAACAGCGTGCACACCGAGAACAACGCCACCGACAGGATCAGGGACTTCCGGCGGCCGAGGAGGTCGGTGACGGTGCCGATCGCCACGGCGCCCAGCGTCATTCCGGCCAGCCCGACCGTCGACACCACCGAGGCCGACGCGGGAGTCAGGCCCCAGACGTGATCTCGCAGCAGCACGGGCAGCACGGAGCCGAGCACGACCAGGTCGAACCCGTCGAGCAGGACGGCGGTCCAGGCCAGGGGCACGACCCAGGAGCGGGCGCCAGGGGACATGGGGAACCTCCGGATGCGCGTCAGTGCACGTGATCCGCACAGGTGTGCGTATCGCGAACAAGTATGCACAGGGGGTACGACGTAATCCAGGTCACTTCCATTCACCGGAAGCCGAGCGCGGGCTTCTCACCTGCGCGAGGATCACGCGGGTGGAGATCCTGACGCTGATGGGGGTGCTGGCGGGCTCGCTGGCGCTCACCGCGCTCGCCCGGCGCTACAACCTGTCCGCGCCGCTGCTGGTCGTGGTCGTCGCGCTCGGGGTCGCGCTGATCCCCGGGGTGCCGCGGTTCGAGCTGGAGCCCGAGCTGGTGCTGACGGTCGTGCTGCCGCCGTTGCTCTATTCGACGTCGCTGGAAAGCTCGCTGACGCACTTCAAGAACAGCCTGCGCCCGATCGTCGCGCTCGGCGTGGCGCTGGTGGCGGTGACCGCGGTGGTCGTGGCGTTCGTCGTGCACCTGCTGCTGCCGGACGTGCCGTTCGCGTCTGCGCTGGTCCTCGGCGCGGTGGTGGCGCCGCCGGACGCGGTGACGGCGGTGGCGATCGGGCGCAAGCTCGGCCTGCCGCGGCGGCTGATGACCGTGCTGACCGGGGAAAGCCTGGTCAACGACGCCGCCGCGCTGACGCTGTACAAGGTCGCGCTGGCCGCGGTCGCGGGCACCGCCGGTTCGGCCGGGCACGGGTTCGCGGTGTTCGGCGTGGCGACCGTGCTCGGCATCGGCGTCGGGCTGGCGATCGGCGCGGCCGTGGTGCTGATCCGGCGGCAGCTCGACGACCCGCTGATGGAGTCGGCGTTCGGGATCATCGTGCCGTTCGCCGCGTACGTCACCGCGGAACACCTGCACCCGTTCGGCGAGGAGTTCAGCGGGTCGGGCGTGCTGGCGGTCGTCGCCGCGGGGTTGTACCTGGGGGCGCGCTCGCTGTACGCGTCCCCCGCGACGCGGATGCAGGACAGATCGGTGTGGGCGTCCATCGACGTCCTGCTGGAGGCGCTGGTGTTCGCGCTGATGGGCCTGCAGCTGCCGTTCGTGCTCGACGGCGCCCAGCACGCGGCCCGCGACAACGGGACGCTCGCACTGGTCGCGGTCGTCGTGCTGCTGGTGACGATGCTGGTGCGGATCCCCGCGGTGGCCGTCTTCGCGTACCTGCCGCGGGCGATGCGCCTGTTCGGCCGCGGGCGCGCGGCCCCGGCGTGGCGCTCGTTGGCGGTGCTGTCGTGGACGGGCATGCGTGGCGTCGTCACGCTGGCCGCGGCGGCCGGTGTCCCCGCCGGCACGCCGGGACGCGAGGAGATCCAGCTGTTCGCGTTCACCGTCGCGATCGGGACCGTGCTGATCCAGGGGCTGACGCTGCCGCCGCTGATCCGGGTGCTGAAGGTGCAGGACCCGTCGGAGGCGTCGCGCGACGAAGCCGAGGAGCTCGCCGCGCGCGAGGTCGCGAAGAAGGCGGCGCACGAACGGCTGCGCGAGATCAGCCGCGAGCGGCTGGCGTCGCTGGACTTGCCGCCCGAGAAGGTCCAGCGGCTCAAGGAGCGGCTGGAACGGCTGGTCGACACGCGTTACCGGTTCGCCGAAGCGACGATCAAGCTGTCGGGCGAGGACCGCCCCGGCACACCGCAGGCCCAGTTCGCGAAGGCCCGCAAGGAGCTGCTGGTCATCCAGCGCAAGGCGATGATCGACGAGAACCGCGCGGGCCGCCTCGACGACGACGTCCTGCAGAAGGTGCTGCGCGAACTGGACCTCGAGGAGATGTCGGTGACGGCGACCCTCACGAACCGAATGAGCTGATGACCTCCCAGGTCCGCCGGCGTTCTTCGGCGGAGCGGATGCCGGTCTGCGAGACGAGGACGTCCGTGGCGCCGGCGTCGTAGTAGCGCTGGAGCCCGGCGAGGACGGTCTTCTCGTCGCCGATGATCGCGAGGTCGGCGGCGTGGCCGACGCCTTCCGCGTCGAGGATCCGCCGGTAGGAGGGGATCTGGCCGTAGAAGGACATCTGCTCGACGGCTTTCGCACGCACGGCGTCGGGGTCGTCGGTGACGATGGCGGGGACGGCGGCGAGGATCCGCTTGCCGGCCAGCGCCGGGACGATCAGCTCGGAAAGCGCTCTCGGCCCGGCGAGGAAGGGCAAGGTGCCGTCGGCCAGCTCGGCGGTGACCTTCAGCGCCTGCGGCCCCATCGCGGCGACGATGACCGGGATGTCGTTCCCGCCGGCCACTGTGGACGGTCCGAGGGACTTCGCGGTCACGGTCTCGCCCTCGAAGTCGACGGCTTCCCCGGCGAACACCCGCTTCAGGACGGTCAGGTACTCGCGCAGATGCCGGATCGGTGGTGGGTACTCGACGCCGTAGACGGGACCGAGGAAGCCCTTCGAGCCGAGCCCGATGCCGAGGGTGAAGTTCCCGTGGGTGGCGGCTTGCGCGGTCTGCGCGGCACTCGCGACGAGCAGCGGGTGCCGCGGGTAGGTCGGCACGACGGAGGTCCCGACCTCGATCCCGGGCACTTCCCGCCCGGCCAGCGCGGCGACCGCGATGGCGTCCTGGCTGAGCGGGAGCTGCGAGAACCAGACGGACTTCAGGCCGGCGTCGGCGGCTTGGCGGGTCTGGGCGATCAGCTCGTCGACGAGGTTCGGCGAGGACTCGGTGTCGCCCGAGGGCAGCGTGACTCCGATGGTCATGAACCCAAGTTAACGAGCGCCGCCACCGATTTCCGGCGTCCCAGGACTTGAGATCAACGTCGGCGGCCCAGAAGCCTTTTCAGGGAGCGAAGCCGCCCGCGCGGCTGAGTAGTCCCCGCCTGCAGAACCAACTCGAGCACCGCCGCCTGCTGATCCACGTGCGCGAAGCCCGGCGAAGCGGCCACCGCGCGCCGCAAGTCCTCCGGATCGGCGGTGGCGGTGCGGAACCCGGCGACCCCGGTCACGTCGATCGGGCCTCGGCTGTGCGTCTCCACGAAAGAAATCTCCTGCGGTGTGGCTGCGGTGTCCGTCCCTCTCGTTATCGCGCTGTTACCGCCGGTGTTACCGCTCCCGTGTCGCCCGGTCGAGTGCATCGCCGCTCCCAGGAACTGAGAACCCGAGCACACCCCGCGAGTTTCGCCCACCCTGTGGCGAAATACCGATCACCGAGGAGAGCCCATGTCGCTGACCGACGTCATCGAAGGCACCCGCAAGGCCGTCGACGCCGACCCGCACAACGCCGCCGTCTCCTTCAGTGTGGCCAACACCCTCAAGCCCGGCACCAAGACCGAGGTCCACGTCCAGGTCCGGGACCACAGCTTCACCGTGGACGAGCCGCCCGCGCTCGGCGGGACCGACCAGGCCGCGAACCCCGTCGAGTACGCGCTCGCCGCCCTCGGTTCCTGCCAGGTCGTCACCTACCAGTTCTGGGCGGCGAAGCGCGGCATCCCGCTCGACTCGGTCAAGGTCACCGTCGACGGCGACCTCGACCTGCACGGCTTCTTCGGCTTCTCCTTCAACACCCGCCCCGGCTTCGGGGACGTGCGGATCTCCGTCGAACTCGAAGGGCCGGCGAGCCGGGAGCGCTACGAAGACCTCAAGCGCGAGGTCGACGAGCACTGCCCGGTGCTCGACCTGTTCCGCAACGAGACGCCGGTCAGCACCAAGCTGACCTAGACAACAGCGCCTTAGACAAACGTGTGCCGCACGATCGTCTGGTCGCGGCCCGGGCCCACGCCGATCGCCGAAATCCGGGCGCCCGACAGCTCTTCCAGGCGCTCGACGTACGCGCGCGCGTTCGCCGGGAGCTCCTCGAACGTGCGGCAGCCCGAGATGTCCTCGAACCAGCCCGGGTGCTCTTCGTAGATCGGGATCGCGTGGTGCACGTCGGTCTGGGTCATCGGCATGTCCGGCGTGCGGAAGCCGTCGACCTCGTAGCCCACGCACACCGGGACCTTTTCGAGCCCGGATAGCACGTCCAGCTTGGTGAGGAAGTAGTCGGTGATGCCGTTGACGCGCACCGCGTAGCGCGCGATCACCGCGTCGAACCAGCCGGTGCGCCGCGAACGGCCCGTCGTGACGCCGAACTCGCCGCCCTGCTTGCGCAGGTACTCGCCGGACTCGTCGTGCAGCTCGGTCGGGAACGGGCCCGAGCCGACGCGGGTGGTGTACGCCTTGAGGATGCCGAGCACCGTGGTGATCCGGCCCGGGCCGATGCCCGAACCCGCGCTGGCGCCGCCGGACGTCGGGTTCGACGACGTCACGAACGGGTAGGTGCCGTGGTCGACGTCGAGCAGCGTGCCCTGGGAACCCTCCAGCAGCACGGTTTCGCCGCGCTCGAGGGCCTGGTTGAGCTGCAGGCGCGTGTCGGCGATGCGGTGCGCGAACTTCTCGCCGGCGCTCAGCACCTCGTCGGCGACCTCGTTCGCGTCGAGCGCCTTGCGGTTGTAGACCTTCACCAGCACCTGGTTCTTGAACTCCAGCGCGGCTTCGACCTTCTGGCGGAAGATCTTCTCGTCGAGCAGGTCCTGCACGCGGACGCCGACGCGGGCGATCTTGTCCTGGTAGCACGGGCCGATGCCGCGGCCGGTGGTGCCGATCTTGCGGCTGCCGAGGTAGCGCTCGGTGACTTTGTCGATCGCCACGTGGTACGGCATGATCAAGTGCGCGTCGGCCGAAATCAGCAGCTTGGACGTGTCCACGTCCCGCGCTTCGAGGCCGGAGAGCTCGTCGAGCAGCACACCCGGGTCGACCACCACGCCGTTGCCGATGACGTTCGTCACGCCCGGCGTCAGGATGCCCGACGGGATGAGGTGGAGGGCGAAGTTCTCGCCGTTCGGCAGGACGACCGTGTGACCGGCGTTGTTGCCACCCTGGTAGCGGACGACCCACTGGACGCGGTCACCCATCAGGTCGGTGGCTTTGCCCTTGCCTTCGTCTCCCCATTGGGCACCGATGAGCACGATGGCCGGCATGTGACACTCCAAGGTGTTCGAGGACGTGAGGTTTAGTGTCCCGGACGGACACCGGTGGCGCTGTGGAAATGCCGGTGCATGACTGTAACGGAGGACCTGCGGGTGCGCGGAATAGTGGTGGCCTGTGGCGATGACGCGGCCGGCTTCGAAGAAGTCGACGACGTCGAATCCGTCCGCGTCCCCAGCCGGCCCGGCAAGGCGGAAATCGACCCCTTGCTGGGCGAACACGATCACCTGGTCGTGTCAGGCACGGACGCGGACCTCGCCGCGGTGGTGCTGCGACTGCTCCGCAAGGACGCGCTCCCGGGCGTGTCGGTCGGGTTCGTGCCGTCGGCGCCGGACTCCTCGGTCGCCGCGCTCTGGGGCCTGCCGAAGACGCCGTTGCAGGCCCTCGCGCTGGCGCTGCGCGGTGAGGTCGACCCGGTGCCGCTGATCCGCGACGACGTCGGCGGCGTGCTCGTCGGCCGCGGGCTGCTGCGGCTGGTCCGGGGCGTCGCGTACGCCGACGAGCAGGTCGCGTTGCGCGGGCCCGCCGCGTCGGTCGAGGTGACGCCGGACCCGGACGGCCCCGGTCTCGCGATCCGCGTCGTGAAGGGCACGATCTTCAAGCGCCCGTCGACGCTTTACGCGCGCGCGTTCCAGATCGGCTGCATCCCGACGCGGCCGGTCAGCGACGACGTCGTGCACGACCGCGCGGTGAACAAGTGGACCTGGTACCGGCACACCGAAGATCTGCGGCTGGTGCGTGGCGCGGTCTGACCTGCGGTTTTCACGTCGGGGTGAGCCACGGGTCACGCATCGTTCACCAACGGGCAGCAACATGTCACCTATACGTGTTGCACTCGCCACTCCCGTGTATCAGGGTTAGCTGTCCCCACACCTGACACGGAGGCAGCAAAATGCCAACCAGGCGTTCTGTTCGTCAATCCTTGACCGTCCTTGCGGCCACCGCCGTGCTCTCCGGAACGCTGGTCAGCGTCGCCGAGGCCACTCCGCCGGGCATCCCGTCGACCGCGACGGCGAAGTCCGACCTCGCGTCCCTAACCGTCAAGGCCGACGGTTCCCAGACCGGCTACAGCCGGGACAAGTTCCCGCACTGGATCGACCAGGGCAACAGCTGCAACACGCGCGAGCTGGTCCTCAAGCGCGACGGCACGAACGTGCAGACCGGGTCCGACTGCGCGGCGACCTCCGGCAGCTGGTTCAGCCCGTACGACGGCGAAACCTGGACCGCGACGTCCGATGTGGACATCGACCACGTCGTGCCGCTCGCGGACGCGTGGCGCACCGGCGCGTCGGGGTGGACGACCGCGCAGCGCCAGGCGTACGCGAACGACCTCACCGACCCGCAGCTGATCGCCGTGACGGACAACGTCAACCAGGAGAAGGGCGACAAGTCGCCCGACCAGTGGAAGCCGCCGCTCACCAGCTACTGGTGCACCTACGCGAAGATGTGGGTCGCGGTGAAGGCCAAGTTCAAGCTGACGATCAACTCCGCCGAGAAGACCGCGTTGACGGACATGCTCGGCCGCTGCTGATCGGTGTCAAGGGCGAATCCTTGCGGTGCCAGGCTTTGGGACCGCGGTTCGCTCTGTGGGACGGCCTTCAGCGCGTGGTTAGCGTCGCTCATCGAAGACGCAACCGCTCCCCGCTGGAGGCCGTCCGGTGTCCCCCTTCTTCCGCGCCCGCAACGCCGCGGCCCTGCTCGCCCTGCCCGTCCTGCTGACCGCGTGCTCCGCCGCCGGCACCGAACAAGCCGCATCCGGTCCGCCGAAACCCGGCGGCACGCTGCGCCTCGGCATCTCGTCGGCGCCCGACTGCGTCGACCCGCAGCAGACCGCGACGAACGCGTCCATCAACGTCGCGCGCCAGCTCGTCGACTCCCTCACCGACCAGGACCCGAAGTCCGGTGAGATCAAGCCGTGGCTGGCCGAAAAGTGGGACGTCAGCGCCGATTCGACGGCGTTCACCTTCCACCTGCGGGCCGGCGCGACATTCTCCGACGGCAGCCCGGTCGACGCCGCCGCGGTCAAGACCAGCTTCGACGGCATCAAGGCGCTCGGCACGAAAGCCCAGCTCGGCTACGGCTACCTCGCCGCGTACAAGACGTCGACCGTAGTCGATCCGCACACGGTCCGGATCGAGTTCTCCGCGCCCAGCGCGCAGTTCCTGCAGGCCAGCTCGACGATGTCGCTCGGTGTCCTCGCGCCCGCCGCGTTCAAGAAGACGCCTGAGCAGCGCTGCCAGGGCAACGGCCTGATCGGCTCCGGGCCGTTCGTCTTCGAAAGCCTGAAGCAGAACCAGGAAATCGTGCTGGCCAAGCGCAAGGGCTACAACTGGGGCTCATCGCTGTTCAAGCACCAGGGCGAGGCCTACCTCGACAAGATCGACTACAAGATCGTGCCCGAGCCCGGTGTCCGCACCGGCAGCCTGGCCTCCGGCCAGCTCGACGCGGCTACCGACATCCAGCCGGTCGACGAGCCGCAGTTCACCGGCAACGGCTTCAGCGAGAACATCCGGCCCAACCCCGGCGTCGTGTTCAACCTGCACGCCAACACCACCCGCGGCGTGCTGACCGACGAGAAGGTGCGCCAGGCCGTGCTCAAGGGCGTCGACCGCACCGAGGTCGTGAACACCGTGCTGACGGCGTCCTACAAGCCCGCCACCAGCATCCTCGGCTCGGCGACCCCGCTTTACGACGACCTCTCGCAGCAGCTCGCGTACGACCAGAAGGGCGCGGCCGCGCTGCTCGACGCCGACGGCTGGGTGCCCGGCCCGGACGGGATCCGCGTCAAGAACGGGCAGCCGCTGAGCGCGTCAGTCGTGTTCTCGCCGGTCTTCAACCAGAACCGCAGCGTGCTGGAGCTGGTCCAGCAGCAGCTGCGCAAGATCGGCTTCGACCTCCGGATCGAGCAGCACACGACGGCCGAGACCACGCAGATCCAGCTGTCCGGCAACTACGACTTCCTCTGGTACAACGTCACGCGCGCCGACCCGGACATCCTGCGCGGCCAGTTCTCCACCAAGGCCGGCAACCGCAGCAAGCTCACCCCGGGCAACCCGCTCGACGTCGCGCTCGACGCCCAGTCGTCCACTGTGGACAAGGACAAGCGCAAGCCGTCGGCCGACGAGGTGCAGAAGCTGATCCTCGAGCACGCCTACGCCATCCCGGTGTTCGAGCTGACCCAGGTCGTCGCGCTGAGCTCACAGGCGCACGCCGTCGACTTCGAGGCGTCGTCGCGGCTGCAGCTCTTCGACGCGTGGCTGTCGTGAGGCGCTACCTGCTCCGCCGCGTCGGGCAGGCGGTGTTCGTGTTGTGGGCGGCGTTCACGCTGTCGTTCCTGATTCTCTACCTGCTCCCGGGCGACGCCGTTTCGGCGAAGCTCGCCAGCGGGGAGGCCGGGTCGTCGGCGACGCCCGAGCAGCTCGCCGCCGCCCGCGCGGAGTACGGCCTCGACTCGCCACTGCCGGTCCAGTACCTGAAACGCCTGGTCTCGGCACTGCACGGCGACTTCGGCCGCAGCGTCTCGACCGGCGACGACGCGTCGCACATGGTCGTCACGGCGTTGCCGCCGACGCTCGCGGTGACCGGCCTGGCACTGGTGTTCGCGGTGCTGTTCGGCGGCGGGTCGGCGTTCCTCGGCACGTTCACCCGGTTCCGCTGGCTGCGACAGGCGCTGCTGTCGTTGCCGTCGCTGGCGATCTCGCTGCCGCCGTTCTGGGTCGGGCTGCTGCTGATCCAGTTCTTCTCGTTCCGGCTGCGGCTGCTGCCGGCGCTGGGCACGCAGGGCTTCGCGACGATCATCCTGCCCGCGATCACCCTCGCGCTGCCGACCGGCGCGATCATCGGCCAGGTGCTGGCGAAGAGCCTCGCGACGCAGCAGGAGGAGCCGTACGCGGAGATCGCGGCGGCGAAGGGCGCGAGCCGCTGGCGTGTCCACTTCGGACACCTGTTGCGCAACGCGGCGGTGCCGACGCTGACTGTCGCCGGCGTGGTGGCGGGCAACCTCGTCGCGGGTTCGGTGATCACCGAGACAGTGTTCTCGCGCGACGGCGTCGGCCGGATCACCGCGGCCGCCGTCACCGCGCAGGACGTCCCGGTGGTGCAGGCGGTGATCGTGCTGGCCGCGCTGGTGTTCGTGGTGCTGAACCTGGTCGTCGACCTCCTCTACCCCCTACTCGACCCGCGCATCGCCCGGACACCGGAGGTGGCCCGTGCTTGACCTCGCTGTGGACAAGCGGAGCTTTCACGTGAAAGCTCCGCCCGGGTTGGTGCTGGCGGGGGTGGTGCTGGTGTTCGTGCCGCTCGCGGCCTTCGTGCCGGGGCTGCTGACCGGGTACGACCCGATCACCGGCGTCCCGGTCGAACGGCTGCAGGGGCCGTCGCCGCACCACTTGTTCGGCACCGACGAGACCGGCCGGGACGTCTACGCGCGGGTGATCCACGGCGCGTCGCTGTCGCTGCGGGCGACCGCGATCGCCGTGCTCGTGGCGCTGGTCGCGGGCTCGGCGCTCGGCCTGCTCGCCGGGTTCCGCGGCGGCTGGGCGGACACCGCGATCATGCGGGTCGTCGACGTCTTCCTGGCCATCCCGCCGATCCTGCTGTCGCTGGCGCTGGTCACGGCTCTGGGCTTCGGCACGACGAACGTCGCGATCGCCGTCGGCATCGCGAACCTGGCGTCCTTCGCGCGAGTCATGCGCGCGGAGGTGCTTCGCGTGCGAAACGGCGTGTTCGTCGAGGCCGCGCGGGCTTCCGGGGTGCGCTGGTCAGGCGTGCTGCTACGGCACGTCCTGCCGAACGCGGCGGGCCCGGTGCTCGCGCTGGCGACGTTGACGCTCGGCACGGCCGTGCTCGAGGTGTCGGCGCTGAGCTTCCTCGGCTTCGGCGCGACGCCGCCGACGCCGGAGTGGGGCTCACTCGTCGCGGGCGGCCGCAGCTTCCTGGCCACCGCGTGGTGGATGACGACGTTCCCGGGCCTGACGGTCGCGGCGGTGGTGCTCGCCGCGAACCGGCTGTCCCGCGCGCTGGACGGAGGAGACCGATGACCCTGCTGCGGATTTCGGGCCTGGCCGTTTCCTACCAGGGGATTCCGGCCGTGCGTGACGTCGGCTTCGACGTCGACGCGGGCGAGGTGGTCGCCGTCGTCGGCGAATCGGGCTCGGGCAAGTCGACCACAGCGCACGCGGCGATCGGCTTGCTGCCGCGCGGCGGGCGCGTCGACGGCGGCTCGATCACCTTCGACGGCCGGGACCTGCTGTCCCTCTCCGACAAGCGGTGGCGCGGCGTGCGCGGGCGCGAGATCGCGCTGGTCCCGCAGGACCCGGCGGTGTCGCTGAACCCCGTGCACCGGATCGGTGACCAGGTCGCGGAGGTGCTGAAGATCCACGGGCTCGCGGACCGGCGCACCGCTGCTTCGGAGGCGATCGAGCTGCTGGAGCGCGCGGGTGTTCCCCAGCCCGAGCTGCGGGCCCGGCAGTACCCGCACCAGCTGTCGGGTGGGCTGCGGCAGCGGGTGCTGATCGCGTCGGCGCTGGCCGGCCGGCCCAAGCTGATCATCGCGGACGAGCCGACGTCGGCGCTGGACGTCACGGTCCAACGCCGGATCCTCGACCACCTGACGTCACTCGCCCGCGAGTCGGGGACGGCGATCCTGCTGATCACGCACGACCTCGGCGTCGCGGCGGATCGCGCGTCGCGGCTGGTGGTGCTGTCGAAGGGTTCGGTCGTCGAGGAGGGGACGTCGGTGGTCAGCGCGCCGACGCACCCGTACACGCGGCAGCTGATCGCGGCGGCACCGAGCCTGTCGAGCACGCTGCGGCCGCCCGCGCCTCCGGCCGAGCCACTGGTGTCGGTGCGCGACCTCGCGAAATCGTTCGACGGCATCCGCGCGGTCGACGGCGTCTCGTTCGACATCCCCCGCGGCCAGACCCTGGCCCTGGTGGGCGAATCGGGCTCGGGTAAGTCGACGACGGCGCGTCTCCTGCTGCGGCTGGAAACGCCGTCCGCCGGCTCGGTGACGTTCGACGGCCAGGACATCACCTCGCTGGGTGGCGCCGAGCTGCGCCGGCTGCGGCGGCGGATGCAGATCGTGTACCAGAACCCGTACGCGTCGCTGAACCCGAAGTTCTCGATCGAGGACGTGGTGGCGGAGCCGCTGCGGGCGTTCGGGTTGCCGCGCGACCGGGTCCCGGCGCTGCTGGACCAGGTGGCGCTGCCTGCTTCGGTGGCGCGCCGCAAGCCGGCGGAGCTGTCGGGCGGTCAGCGCCAGCGGGTGGCGATCGCGCGGGCGTTGGCGTTGCGGCCGGACCTGGTGGTGTGCGACGAGCCGGTGTCGGCGCTGGACGTTTCGGTGCAGGCGCAGATCCTGGCGTTGCTGGCGGATTTGCAAGCCGAACTCGGGTTGTCGTACCTGTTCATTTCCCACGACTTGGCGGTGGTGCGGCAGCTGGCGGACCAGGTGGGCGTCATGCGCTCGGGCAAGCTGGAGGAGCTGGGTCCGGTGGCGCAGGTGCTGGAGGAGCCGCGGGCGGAGTACACGAAGGAGCTGCTGGCGGCGATTCCCGGGCGTTCGGTGCAGGAGGTGGGCTGAGACAGAAACCGGACAGGATCCACGGTGAGTGTTTCCCCAACCACCCACAGCGACGTATGGTCTGGACCATGCGGAGGATCGGCGTGGCCTTCGTGGCCTTGGTGCTGATGATTTCGGGTGCGGTGCCGGCCTCGGCCGCCGCCGGGCGGAGGGTTGTCCTCTACTACCAGACCATCTACAACGGCTCCACCTACGTCTCGCCGCTCCCGCTGCGCGACGCCGGGGCCACGGACGTCATCGTCGGAGCCATCCACCTCGATGCCGGCAGCGTTGTCCACCTCAACGACGATCCGCCGAACGCCGCCAAGTTCACGCGGATGTGGCAGGACCTCGCCACCCTGCGCAGCCAGGGCGTGCACGTGCTCGCCTTCGTCGGCGGGGCCGCCGCGGGCAGCTTCCAGCGGCTCGAAACCCAGTTCGACACCTACTACCCGCTGCTGCGGAACCTCATCCGCACCTACTCGCTCTCCGGCATCGACCTCGACGTCGAAGAGCACATGTCGAACGCCGCCCTCAACAAGCTGATCGACGCGCTCCGGGCCGACTTCGGCAGTTCGTTCCTCGTCACCCTCGCCCCGGTCGCCACCGAACTCAGCGGCGGTGGCGGGCTCTCCGGCCTGAACTACGACACGCTCTACCGCGACCGTGGCAGCCAGATCTCCTGGTTCAACGCGCAGTTCTACTGCGGCTGGGGCTCCCTGAACAGCACCTCCGGCTACGACAACATCATCCGCCGCGGGATCGTGCCCGCGAGCAAGGTCGTCGCCGGGACCGTCACCAACCCCGCCAACTGCAGTGGCTACGTCGCCATGTCGACCCTTCAGTCGACCGTGCGCGGCCTCAAGAGCAAGTACGCGGACTTCGGCGGCATCGACGGCTGGGAGTACTTCAACTCCCTGCCCGGCGGGACGTCGGCGCCGCAGCAGTGGGCGCAGCAAATCGCTCCGGTCGTGAAGGGCTGACGAGTACGCTCGGGGTGGTGCGGATCCTGTTCACGTGCCGCCCCGCGTACGGTCACCTCTTTCCCCTGCTGCCGCTGGCGAACGCGGCGAAAGCGGCGGGGCACGAAGTCGTCTTCGGCACCGGTGAGGCGTTCGCCGGGAAGGTGCGCGACCTCGGTTTCGCGGTCCACCGAGCCGGGATCGGCATCGGTGAGGCGGAGGCCGAAGCCAAGGAACGGCACGGCGAGGACGCCGGCTTCCTCGACGTCGGCATCACGATGTTCGCCGAGCTGCTGCCGAAGGCCGTGCTCGCCGACCTGACGCCGCTGCTCCCGGACCTGCGTCCGGACCTGGTGGTCTACGAGATGAGCGACGTCGGCGCCGGGATCGCGGCGCGCCGGGCGGGCATCCCGGCCGTCTCCGTCGTGATCGGGCGGTCCATGTCGCCCGGGGTCCTGGCCGTCGCCGCCGAACGGCTGCGGCCGCTCTGGGGCGAGCTGCCTGCCGACGCGCTGCTCGGCGACGCCTGCGTCGACGTCTGGCCGGACCGCCTCCGCGACCCGGGCACCGCGGCCGTCCCGAAGGTGTTCCGGATGCGCCCGACGCCGTACGACCCCGACGTCCCGCTGCCGCCCCTGCCGGAAGACGGCTTCGTCTACCTCACGCTCGGCACGGTGGTCTTCGGCGCGACGGACGTCCTGCGCGGGGCGATCCGCGCGTTGTCGAACCTCGACGTCGACGTGCTGGTGGCCCTCGGCCCCGGCGACCCGGCGGCGCTCGGGGACCTGCCGGCGCGGGTGCGCGCCACGGGGTTCGTGCCGCAGGCCGAGGTGCTGAAGCACGCGGGCCTGGTCGTGCACCACGGCGGCACCGGCACCGTCCTCGCCTCGCTGGCGGCCGGGCTGCCGCAGCTGGTCCTGCCGCAGGGCGCCGACCAGTTCGCGAACGCGGCGACCCTGGAAGCGTTCGGCGCGGCGAAGTCCCTGGTGGGCGACGCGATCCGGATCCCGGCCATCGAAAGTGCCGCCCGGGAGCTGCGCACCGACCCGAAACCCCGCGAGCTCGCCCAGGGCGTCGCGGCCGAGATCGCGAAGATGCCGTCGCCCGAACAGGTGCTCGCCGAGATCGTCAGCTGGGCGGGCTGACCAGCGCCAGGATCTCGCGGGCGACGGCGTCGTTCTGGCGGAAGGACATCGCGTTCGTGCGGGGCCGGGTGAAGGCCGCCGCCGAGCGGGCGCTCGTGTGCGGGCCGACCGCGAAGCGGTGCGGGTGCGGGCGACCGGCGCCGTCCAGCAATCGGGAGTCCGACACGCGCGTGTGGATCCGCCCCGACGGCAGCAACGCGCCGGTCACCGGGTCCGCCACGGTCTCCTCGGCCAGCTCACCCGCGTCACGCAGCTGCCGGAGCAGGCCGTCGGCCGCGCGGGTCACGCTCGGGCCCGGCAGCCGCGCTTCGACCAGCGTCCGCGCCGGGACCGTCCCGGGGTAGCTCGTGCTGGACGCCACGAAGACGCCGTCCTCCGCCGTCACCGTCATGTCCGCGCCGGCGAACGAAACCACGCCGGCTTCGTGCAGGGCCAGCAGCTCCTCGAGCCGGCGCGGCGGCGGCCCGCTGGCGTAGTAGGAGAAGAACCCGTGGAACCAACCGTCCATATCGGACACCTGAGACGACGCGGCCAGCCGTCCTTTTTGGACCAGCACCGGCAGCTGGGCGTACACCGACAGCAACGCCGTGAACGCGCCGAGGTCGGCGCTGAACTCCTGGTCCGCGCGCCGCGCGAGGTCGGCTTCGACGTACTCGCGCAGGTGCTTGCCGAACTCCTCCGCCGTGCCGAACTCGCGCCCGGACAACGGCCGGTCGAGGCGGTCCAGGTCGAGCCGGTCGGCCTCGGCCGGCACGGCCCTCGCGACGAGGTCCCGCAGGCCCGGCGAGTCCCAGGGCAGGTCGGCGAAGGCGTCGGCGAACACGACGAAGTCCATGCGCACGCGGTCCGGATGCCCGGTGAACAGCTCGCTGTAGTAGCCCCAGGCCAGCTCCTTCGCGATCAGCGGCCAGACGTCGGCGCGGAAGTCGAGGGCGGGTCCGGCCAGCGCGTCCATCGCGTAGGCGTCGAAGAACCTGGGCAGCCGCACCGGGTTCCCGCGCAGCCGGTAGCCGATCTTCGCGTGGTAGGGCACGCCGCGCCGCGAGCCGACGTGCAGCACCGGCTCGGCGCCGCTCGGGTGGTAGCGCAGGCCGCCGGCCGGGAGGTCCTCGAACCGGCCGCCGCGGCCCTCGGTCAGCAGCAGCATCAGGTCGACGAACGCCAGCCCGAACCCGCGCACCAGCACGGTTTCGCCCGGCGCGATGCCGGAGTAGTCGACGTCGGCGGTGTAGCCGGCCGGGTAGTAGGCGAGCCCGTGCCGCGCGGCGAACGTGACGAGCTCCCGCTCGCGGTCGTCCGGTTCGGCGTCGAGGTGCCCGACGGTGAACACGACGGCGTCCGCGGCCAGCGACGTCCCGTCGGACAGGCGGACGGCCCGGTCGTCGACGCCGACCGCCCGCGCCGCGTGCTCGACGACGTCGATGCCCTCGGGCAGGTCGCCGAGGACCTCGCGGTAGACCCAGGTCAGGTAGGCGCTCTGCAGCCGGCGGGTCGGGAAGTCGAAGCTGTCGAGCGCGGTCAGCTCGGCGACGACGTCGGGCGGCACCTCGGCGGCGAGCGCGCCGTCACGCACCTTGCGCGCCCACTCCAGCAGCGTCGGTCCCCGGCGCACCGGGCCGGCCATCTGCACCGACTCGTCGGTGAACATCGTGACGTCTTCGGGCATGGAGTTCATCCGCAGCAGCGGCGACTGGTCGTAGCGCCACACCCGGCCGGGCCCCGGCGGGAACGGGTCGATCAGGTGCACCTCGAGCCGCCGTCCGGCCGGCAGGTCCGCGTTCGCGCCGAGCCGTTCGAGGACGCCGACCCCCCGGGGTCCGGCGCCCACGACGGCGAGGGTGAACGGCGCGTCGGCCATGAAGCCGAAGCTACGCGGGGGTTCCGCCGCCGGACGTCCTTCCCACTGTTCGGAACCCCGGGAATAGGGACCAAGCAGTTCGGTGTGCGGCGCCGAATCCCCGGGGCACGACGGCGAGAGGAGCGGATTTGTCCGAAGTCCACCGAGGCGCCGCGGGCTTCACAGCGTTGCCGCGGCTGCGAAGACGTGACTGGTGAGATCAGTCCGCCGAACCGCGTCCACACCGCGCAGGACGTGGTCGGCACCCTGCTCAGGGGCAACTGGGCGATCTTCGCGCACGAGTGGGCCGATCCGGAGGGGATCGACCCGAAGCACTGGCGGGACGTCGTCCAGGCCGCCGCGGAGGCGGCCGGGGTCGACGTCGAGTTCGTGGTCGTCCCGCGCCGGTCCCTGACCGTTGTGTTCAACCGGGCGGCCCCGCCCACCTTCGAGCAGGTCCGCGCGTCGATCGAGGTGATCGAGCGACACCGGGCCTGAGTTCCACCCTGCGGACCTCGTTGCCGTGCACCTCGCGTCAGGCGTAGCTCTGGCGGTACCGACGCGAGCGAAGGGGACGAAATGCCGGTCGAATTCCTGGGCATCGGAGGCACGCACGACGGGTCGGAGACGCACGCGCGCTCCGGCGGGGTGTTCGACAAGGAGTACACGCTGCGCCTGGCCCGCGCGCACGAGGACTTCGGCTGGGACCGGGTGCTGTTCGCCTACGGCTCCGGCTCGCCCGATCCCGCGCAGGCGGCCGCGTACGTCGCCACGAAGCTCGACAAGCTGCAGATCCTGCTCGCGCACCGCCCGAACGTCTCGTACCCGACGTTCGCGGCCAAGACGTTCGCCTCGCTGGACCAGATCTCCGACGGCCGCCTGACGGTGCACTTCATCACCGGCGGCAACGACCACGAGCAGCAGCGCGAAGGCGACTACCTGACGAAGGACCAGCGCTACGCACGCACCCGCGAAGCCATCCGGATCATCAAGAAAGCCTGGACGTCGGACGAGCCGTTCGGCTTCGAAGGCGAGTACTACCGCTTCGCGGACTACGTCAGCGACATCAAGCCCGTGCAGCAGCCGCGCCCCGGCGTCTCCTTCGGTGGCTCGTCGCCGGCCGCGTACGCCGCGGGTGGCGCCGAGGCCGACATCTACTGCCTCTGGGGTGAGCCGCTGGCCCAGACCGCCGAGCAGATCGAGTCGGTGAAGGCGGCGGCGCTGGCCGCCGGCCGCGCGGACGTGCCCCGGATCCAGGTGGCGTTCCGGCCGATCATCGCGCCGACGGAGGAGCTGGCCTGGGAAAAGGCCTACGCGACGGTGGGCGCGATCAAGGACCGCACGAAGGGCGGCCGGCCGCTGACCCGCCGCCACAAGCTGACCGAGCCGGAGAACACCGGCTCGCAGCGGCTGCTGGCGCTGGCGGCCCAGGGCGAGCGGTTCGACCGCGCGCTGTGGACCCCGACGGCCGCCGCGACCGGCGGCGCGGGCAACTCGAACGCGCTGGTCGGGACGCCGGAGACGGTCGCGCAGGCCCTGCTGGACTACTACGACCTCGGCGTGGAAATCCTGTCGGCGCGCGGCTACGACATGCTCGGCGACACGATCGACTTCGGCCGGCACGTGATCCCGATCGTCCGGGAAGAGGTGGCCAAGCGAGACGCCGCACGAGCCGCTTCGCACCCGCGGACACCCGCGGAGGACGCCCTCGCCGTCGACGGCTGATCCAGCGTCGTTCCCCCGGTAGCCACCTCGCGGCCGCGAGGTGGCTACTTTTGCCTCTGGTCCTGGGCCAAGGGGTACGGAATGATCCATTGGTGACTCCTGGGCGACCGGTCGGACACTGCGGGCTATCGTCTGACACGTTCGGGGAGCTCCGTGACACCTTCGATACCGGCAAAAGAACCTAGAGATTCACCAACAGTCACGGGACACTAGCTGGAGTAACTCACGTACCGTGACTGCCCCATGACCGGCTGATTCGTGCGCCACCGCTGGTCAGGCGCGCCGCGGTCTGCACAAGAGGTCGGGAGAAACGCATGGCCGCACCGCCGGACCGGGTCACGTTCCGCGAGGTGTTCGGGATCGCCGAGTTCCGCGCGCTCTGGTTCGCGGAGCTGCTGTCGATGGCCGGCGACCAGCTCGCGAGAGTCGCGCTGTCCGTGCTCGTGTTCACCGGTACCGGCTCGGCCACGCTCACCGGCCTCACCTACGCGCTGACGTTCGCCCCGTCGCTGGTCGGCGGCATCTTCCTGACCGGCCTCGCCGACCGCTTCCCGCGCCGCTCGGTGATGGTCGCCGTCGACGTCGCCCGCGCCGTGCTCATCGGCCTCGTCGTGCTGCCCGGCCTGCCCTTCTGGCTCGTGTGCGTGTTCGTCGGCGGCGTCTCGCTGCTGAACCCGCCGTTCAAGGCGTCCCAGCTGGCCCTGCTGCCGCAGGTGCTCGAGGGCGACCGGTTCGTCGTCGGCATGGGCATCCGCAGCATGACCGTGCAGTCGGCCCAGCTGCTCGGCTTCGCCGGCGGCGGCGCACTGCTGCTGGCCGTCGAACCACGCATCGCGCTGGCCATCGACGCGGCGACGTTCCTGCTCTCGGCGCTCGTCGTCCGGCTCGGCCTGCACGCCCGGCCCGCCGCGGCGACCGGCGAGAAGCGCAAGAAGTTCCTCGCGATGATCAGCACCGGCGGTGCCGTGGCCTTCCGCGACTCGGCGCTGTGCTCGCTCGTGCTGTTCACCTGGCTGATGGGCCTGCTCCCGGTGTACGAGGGCATCGCGGCGCCGTACGTCGCTTCGGCGGGTGGCGGCTCGGCCGCGATCGGCCTGCTGCTGGCCGCCGACCCGGTCGGCAGCGTGATCGGCACGTTCATCTACACCCGCTGGGTGCCGGCGAAGGTCCGGCCGCGGCTGATCGGGCTGATGTCGCTGCTCTGCGCGATCCCGCTGCTGCTGTGCCTGCTGCAGCCCGGGCCGTGGGTGTCGATCGGGCTGTTCGTCGTCTCCGGCGGGTTCGGCACGATCGCGCTGCTGCAGGCGACGGCGTCGCTCACGCTGGCGGTGCCCGACGAGACCCGCGCTCAGACGATGGGGCTGTCCAACACCGGTCTGACGACGATGCTCGGCATCAGCCCGTTGATCGGCGGGCTGCTGGCGGACCACGTCAGCCCACAGAGCACCGTCGGCATCTTCGGTCTTGTCGGAATCGTAATCACGCTGCCACTGGCTCTGGTCTGGCAGCGGAGCCTGGGCGGGAACCCCGGACGATGGGTCGACGAAGAAGCCACACGCGCGGAACATGCATGACATGCCCCAGCGCGTGGGCCTGACCTGCGCGACCTTGGCGGTGCGGCTAGTCGGTCACTGTTCCTTCGTGCGCATCGCTGGTCACCCTTCATCCGGCGTCAGAGAAAAGGTACACACCTTCGCCCCTTGTGGACAGGCGGCAAACGGGCTGAAACTGTGCGTGAGTAGTTTGTCACGGCATAGTTGCGCAAGCCAATGGGGGAAAGATGATTACATCGGGGGAACAGACTGGACAAGGCTCGGTTTCTCTGATCCGTAACTGGGCTCTGTGGACGCGGCCACGCATGTGGATCGCGGTCACGCTCGCGGCGATGTCCGTGATGGTGGTCTGGACCGCTGCCACGGTCGTGGTGGTTCCGGTGACGAGCGGCGCGCTGGGGATGTTCGCGCTGATCACCGGGCTCGCCGTGGCGCAGACGGAGATCAGCCGCCGGATCGAGCGCCAGCGCCGCAGCCTGAGCAAGGGCCCGCACATCAGCACCACGTCGGTGTGGCTGGTGCCGGCGAGCCTGCTCCTGCCGCCGCAGCTCGTCGCCGCGCTGGGCCTGGTGCTCTACGTCTACCTCGCCTTCCGCAGCTGGTCCGGCACCCGGCCGGGACAGCCGCACCGCGTCGCCGCCAACATGACGACGGCGATCCTTTCCGGACTGGCGGCGAACCTCGTGGGACCGGTGGGGACCGGCCACACGGTGGCGACCGTCGGCGCGGCGGCGCTCGTGTTCTTCGCGGTCAACACCGCGCTCACCGGCCTCGGCCTGTACTGCGCGGACCCGGCCAAGGCCACCCTCGCGTCCTGCCTGGGCACCATGGACGACAACCTGCTGGAGCTCGCGCTGCTGTCGGTCGGCGGGCTGCTGACGATGATGCTGGCCGACGAGCCGTACCTGTCCGTCCTG
Organism: Amycolatopsis iheyensis; assembly: GCF_024703995.1. Taxonomy (GTDB): domain Bacteria; phylum Actinomycetota; class Actinomycetes; order Mycobacteriales; family Pseudonocardiaceae; genus Amycolatopsis; species Amycolatopsis iheyensis. Next base: position 109,713 of record NZ_JAMXQV010000017.1, read on the forward strand.
GTCATCCTGCCGCTCTACATCCTGCAGCGGTCCGTGCTGATCAAGCGGCTCGAGGAGCTGGCCACCACCGACCAGAAGACGCAGCTGCTCAACGCCGTCACCTGGCAGGACGGCGCCCAGCGCGAGATTTCGCGCGCGCAGCGCGAACAGGGCAGCTTCGGCGCCATGATGATCGACCTCGACCACTTCAAGCGGATCAACGACACCTACGGGCACCTCGCGGGGGACGACGTGCTCAAGGCGGTCGCCGCCGTGGTCAAGCAGGAGACCCGGGCCCACGACCTGGTCGGCCGGTTCGGCGGCGAGGAGTTCGTCGCGCTGCTGCCCGCGACGTCCAAAGAGGACGCCATCGTCACGGCGGAGCGGATCCGGCAGCGGGTCAGCGAGCTGATCATCAGCACCACGACCAACGAAGGCGCCGCCGTCGACATCGAACGCCAGACGGCGTCCATCGGCGTCGCCGCCTACCCGCTCGACGGGTCGTCGATCGAGGAAGTGATGTCCTCGGCCGACGCCGCCGTCTACGCGGCCAAGCACGGCGGCCGCAACCGGGTGGTCGGGTCCCCGGCGCTGATGGCCGCGGCTTAGCGCCCTACCTGAGCCGGTCGATCACGTCGCTCGCCTTCGTCTGCAGGCGGGCGACGCCGCCGACGGTGAATTCGGTGAGCAGGTCGATCAGGGCCTCCTGGTCGGGCGGCGCGCCGTCCCAGGTGGCCTGGACCAGTGACTCGGTCATCGCGAAGAACAACGTGACGAGCGCGCGGTCGGCGCGGCCCGAGTCGATGCCGTGCGCGGCCCACCGCTTGCGGCTCGCGTCGGCGTAGACGACGGCCAGCCGCTCCCTCAACCGGGTGAGGGCGGGGTCGCCCGCGCGCTCGGCCGCGCGGAGCACGCCGTAGGCCTCGGGGGAGTCCGCGACGAAGGTGACCATGTTGGCGTAGTTGTCCCGCGCCCAGGCCCGCAGCCCGGGCTGCGGGTCGGTCACCGACGGGCCCGCGATGGCTTCGAACGCCCGCTCCTCGGTTTCGGCCACGACCTCGGCGAACAGCGTCGCGCGGTCGCCGAACTGCTCGTAGACGGCCTGGCGCGAGACGCCGGCTTCGCGGGCGATCTGCTCGATCGTCGCGCCCTGCATCCCGTGCTGCGCGACGACCTTCGCCGTCGCGGTCAGCACGCGGGCGCGTTGCTCCCCGACCGGGAGCTTGCGCGGCCGTCCGCGCGGCGCCGGGCTTGACATGGTGGCCCACCTCACGTGATTCTTTTTCCGACACCTCTGTCTGAAAAGGTGTTCCCCGCGCACTAGTCCTGCTCAACGAGGAGCAAGCATGCGTATCTTCTCTCGCCGCGCCCTCTCCGCGGCGGTCGCCACGGTTTCCGTCCTGGTCCTGGCGACACCCGGCGCCTCCGCCGCGTCCTTCTACGATCCCCCGTCACCCCTGCCGGCCGGGAGCGACGGCGACGTCATCCGGCACGAGACGTCGACGTTCTACATCGACCCGGTCAAGCTGATCAAGGCCGACGCCGGGGTCCAGCGGATCATGTACCGCAGCACCGACACGCACGGCTCGCCGATCGCCGTCACCGGCACGGTGCTGACCCCGCGGTCGGCTTGGTCCGGCTCGGGAGCGCGTCCGATCGTCTCCTACGCCGTCGGCACGCAGGGCGAGGGCGACGACTGCGCGCCGTCGAAAGCGCTTGCCGCCGGCTTCGAGTACGAAGGGCCGTTCATCGCCGGGCTGCTGGCGCGGGGCTACGGCGTCGTCGTGACCGACTACGAGGGGCTCGGCACACCGGGCGACCACACGTACGTCAACCGCGCGGCGGAAGGGCACGCGGTGCTCGACGCGATCCGCGCGGCGCAGCGGCTGCCGGAAGCAGGCCTGCCGGACGACGGCCCGGTCGCGATCGCGGGCTACTCCCAGGGCGGCGGCGCGTCGGCCGCGGCGGCGGAGCTGCAGCCGAGCTACGCGCCCGAGCTGAAGCTGAAGGGCGCGTACGCGGGCGCGGTGCCGGCGGACCTCGCTTCGGTCGCGAAGAACCTCGACGGCCACTACGCGGTCGGCTTCCTGGGGTTCGCGCTGGTCAGCATGAACTACGCGTACCCGGAGCTGAACATCCCGGCGCTGCTCAACGCCCGCGGCAAGCAGCTGTTCGAGCAGGTGCGCACCGAGTGCACGGTGGAAGCCATCGTCGCGCACGCGTTCACGCAGTCGTCGACGCTGACCAACGACGGCCGCTCGCTCGTCGCCTACCTCGGTGAAGAGCCGTACCGGTCGCGGGTGGCCGAGCAGAAGATCGGGTCGCTGAAGCCGTCGGCGCCGGTGCTGATCGTCCACAGCGCACTCGACGACATCGTGCCCTACGCGCAGGACCGCGACCTGGGCCGGACGTGGTGCGGCAAGGGCGTGAAGGTGCAGTTCAGCACGTCGCTGGTGCCGACGCACGTGCTCGGCGCGGTGCGGGCGTACCCGGAGGCGTTCGCCTGGCTGGAGGCGCGCTTCGCGGGTCTCCCGGCCTTCGGCAACTGCGGCCTCTTCTGAGGTCTGCCGCGGCTCTCGTGAGTGTTTAGGGCGGTTAGAACCGCCCTAAACACTCACGAGGCCGGGTGTCACTTGAGGCCGGTGGCTTCCGCGGCGGCCGGGTCGGAGTCGGCGAGGAACGTCCGGCAGCGGTCGTACTCCTCGGTCTCGCCGATCTTCCCGGCGGCCTTTCCCAGCACGGCGAGGGCACGCAGAAACCCCTGGTTGGGGCGGTGCGACCAGGGCACCGGGCCGAAGCCCTTCCAGCCGGCGCGACGCAGCTGGTCGAGCCCGCGGTGGTACCCGGTGCGCGCGTAGGCGTACGCGGCGACGGTCTCACCCGCCTCGAAGGCCTTCTCGGCGAGCGAAGCCCACGCCTCGCTGTAGTCGGGGTGTTCGGCGGCGACGGCGGCCGGGTCGGTCCCGGCGTCGAGCGCGGCCTGGGCGGCGGTGTGCTCGGGCAGCAGCGTCGGCTCGGGGCCGAGCAGGTTGTGCGTCATGCCGCCCATTCTGCCCTCAGAAGAAAAGGGCTCCGAGCACCCCGCCACCGGCCAGGATCAGCGCGCCGACCAGGACGGCGGCCACAACTCGTTTCGGCATCATGGCGGCACACCCTGCCAACTCGCGCGCGTCGAACGCAAATCGTCCACCCTTAGGGGTGAATCCCGATTTTCGCGTCCTTTGCCACGCTCTTGGCCCACTCGTGACCATGACCGGCCATGATGTCCGGCATGGCCAAGGCAGTCGACGTCCCGGTGGACGTGATCCCGCGCAGCCCCCTGGGCAAGACGCGGCTGTTCTTCACGCGGCACTGGCACCGCGGCGCCCCCGGGCAGCCGACGCCGGACTGGGTGCTCCGGTTCTGCTACGGGATGTGGCTGGCGGCGTTCGCGTTCAAGCTGCTCGGCTCGTCGTGGGACATGTCGTGGCACTTCATGTGGCTACGCGACGACCTGGCGCCCCCGCACCTGATCAACACGGTCGGCACGGTGATCATCGTCGTGCTGGTGGCGATCCACAGCTACACGGGCCTGGGGTGTGATCGCCGCTCACTGCGGCTGATGCAGATCGGCCTGCTGGTGTTCCTGGTGGCGGCGCCGCTGGACGTGATCAACCACCGCGTCAACGGCCTGGACCTGACCGCGTGGAGCCCGTCCCACATGATGTTGTACCTGGGCACGGGCATCATGCAGGCGGGCGTGCTGCTGGGTTGGCTGCGGCTGTCGCCACCGGGCCGCTTCCGGACGGGCGTGCTGCTCGCGCTGTGGGCGTTCTTCCTGGAGAACACGTTCTTCCCGAACGGCCAGCAGGAGTACGGGATCCTGGGGTTGCGCGCGTGGGAACGCGGGGCGCCGGAGGCCGAGCCGTCGCTGCTTTCGTTCGCGGCCAACCAGATCGGCCACCCGGTCGACCGCGCGGCGATCCTGCACTTCACGATGCCGATTCCTTCGTGGGTGTACCCGGTTTGGGGCATCGGGGTGATGGCGTTGATCTTGGCTTTGGCGCGGCGCACTTTGGGCTTCCGCTGGGCGGCGACTTCTGTCGCCTTGGCTTATGTCGCGTACCGGTCGGTGATGTGGCCGCTGCTGCTCTGGCTGGGCTTCCCGGTGTCGACGGTGCCGTTCTACCTGGTCTTCGTGGGTCTCGCGGTGGATCTGGCGTTCACTGTCGGGATCGGGGTGGTTCGGGCCGGAGCGGGTGCGCTGCTGGTGACGGCGTTCGGGTACGGGGCGTTCTGGGTGCAGTCGCAGTTCCGCCCGTGGGTCCTGGGCGACGCGCACACGGAGTCGGCCCCACCGGTGGCGTACTGGACGGCTTTGGTGGTGCTGGTGGGGGTGTTCGCGCTGTGGGCGGCGGCCGGTCCGGCTTCCCGGCGGTGGACCGCGCGACGAGATCCAGGCGTAGCACAGGGTGCTACACTTGCTTCGTGAAGATCATCAGCCAGCGTGAACTCCGCAATGGCTCCGCCGCGGTCATGGACGCCGTCGAAGCCGGCGAGACCTTCCACGTCACGCGCAACGGCGTGGAGATCGCCGAGCTGCGACCACTCACCCAGCGGCGCCGATTCACCGCAGAAGAACTGGTGGAGCGCCACAAGCGACTGCCCAGGGTAGACGCAGCCGAGATGCGTCGAGAGGCCGACGAGTTCTTCGGAGAAGGCCGCATCGGCGACGACGACAACCCGTGGGAGCGCACCCGTGGCTGAACGCCACGTCGCCGGCGTGCTCGACACCTGCGCCTGCATCGAGATGGACCGGCTGGACCCGGCGAAGCTGCCGGAGTTCCCAGAAGTCACCGCGGTGACCATGGCCGAGCTCCACCAAGGCGTCATAATGACCACGGATCCGGCGAAGAAGGCCGTGCGGACCGAGCAGCTGGGTGCGGCACTGGTCGAATACGATCCGTTGCCTTTCGACGGTGAAGCAGCCGCGAGGTACGGCACAATGGTCGCCTTGACCCTGGCCTCGGGACGGTCGCCGCGGTCACGGCAACTGGACTTGATGATCGCCGCGATCGCCTCCGTGCACGGCCTGCCGCTGTACACCCGCAACGCGAAGGACTTCCGCGGCCTCGAGAGCCTGCTCGAAGTCGTCGAGGTCTGAACACGACGAAGGGGCGGCACTTTCCCTACGAAAGTGCCGCCCCTTCGCGCGTGACTACTTCAGCTTCGTGCCCGCCGAACCGAGCGCCTGGCAAGCCTCCACGACACGCTGAGCCATGCCGGCCTCAGCGGCCTTCAGGTACGACCGCGGGTCGTAGACCTTCTTGTTGCCGACCTCGCCGTCGATCTTCAGCACGCCGTCGTAGTTCTTGAAGAAGTGGTCCACGATCGGGCGCGTGAACGCGTACTGCGTGTCCGTGTCGACGTTCATCTTCACCACGCCGTACGACACCGCCTCGCGGATCTCCTCCGGGAGGGAGCCCGAGCCGCCGTGGAAGACCAGCTCGAACGGCTTCGAGCCGGCGTCCAGGCCGAGCTTCTTCGCCGCCGCCTCCTGGCCGCCCTTCAGGACGTCCGGGCGGAGCTTCACGTTGCCCGGCTTGTACACGCCGTGGACGTTGCCGAACGTCGCGGCCAGCAGGTAGCGGCCGCGGTTGCCGTCGCCCAGGGCGTCGATCGTCTTCAGGAAGTCGCCCTCGGCGGTGTACAGCTTCTCGTTGATCTCCGCCTCGACGCCGTCCTCTTCGCCGCCGACGACGCCGATCTCGACCTCGAGGATGATCTTCGCCGCCGCCGTCTTGGCCAGCAGCTCCGACGCGATCTCGAGGTTCTCGTCGAGGTCGATCGCCGAGCCGTCCCACATGTGGGACTGGAACAGCGGGTTCTGGCCGTTCTTGACGCGCTCGGCCGAGATCTCGATCAGCGGGCGGACGAAGCCGTCCAGCTTGTCCTTCGGGCAGTGGTCGGTGTGCAGCGCCACGTTCACGCCGTACTTCGCGGCCACGACCTGGGCGAACTCGGCGAGCGCGGTCGCGCCGACGACCATGTCCTTGACCTTCTGGCCCGACGCGAACTCCGCGCCGCCGGTGGAGAACTGGATGATCCCGTCGCTCTCCGCCTCGGCGAACCCGCGGATGGCGGCGTTCACGGTCTCGGACGAGGTCACGTTGATGGCCGGGTAGGCGAACTCGTTCGCCTTCGCCCGGTCCAGCATCTCCGCGTAGACCTCGGGGGTCGCGATGGGCATCGGTATTCCTCCTTGGCAGGGATGGGTCCCGACCGCATCGTACGAGGTGTACCGCCGCCGCACACCGGTCCCCGCGCAGAAACTTTTCCGCACGTGGGATCGGTTCAGAAAGGGGTGCGTCCGGCCGCCGGGCGCGCCGGCGGCCGGACGGAGATCACAGCAGCTCGGCGGCCAGCGCGCGGTAGCCGGGCCACGGGTCCTCGTTCAGCACCTGGACGACCACCTGGTCCGCCCCCGCGTCCAGATGGGCCGCCAGCCCGCGAGCCACCGTGGAAGCATCGCCGTGGAGGGCCAGCGCGTCCACCAGGTGGTCGCTGCCCTCTCCTGCGAGGTCCTCGTCCGAGAAGCCCAGTTTCCGCAGGTTGGCGACGTAGTTCGACAGCCCGAGGTAGTACTTCACCGTGTTCCGGCCGATCGCGCGCGCCTCCGCGGCGTCAGTCGACAAGACGACCTTGTGCTCCGGCGCCAGCAGCGGCCCCGCGCCGAGGATCTCGCGTGTCGAGCGGGTGTGCTCCGGCGTCGTCAGGTACGGGTGCGCGCCCGCCGTGCGCGAACCGGACAACGAAACCACCTTCGGGCCCAGCGCCGCGAGCGCCCGCCCGGAAACCGGCACACCAGCCGCGTCCAGGCCGTCCAGGTACTCGACCAGCGCCGCGTACGGCTTCTTGTACTCCTTCGTCGCTTCGCGGTGGCCCGCGCCGACGCCCAGCAGGAAGCGGTCCGGGTACTTCGCCGCGATGCGCTCGTACACGCGGGCGACGTCGGCCGGCTCGTCCTGCCAGATGTTCACGATGCCGGTCGCGATGACCAGCGAGTCCGTCGCTTCCAGGATGCCGTCCACCGACGCGAGGTCGTCGCCGCTGGGTGAGCCGCCCAGCCAGATCGCCCCGTAGCCGAGCTTCTCCGCTTCCGCCGCGAACTTCGCGTCGACGTTCGCGTGGTACCGCCAGATCCCGAGCTTGCCCAGTTCGATAGCCATGGAACACTCCAACGCACGAAGTACGGATTTTCCTCCCGGCTCCCACTACGCGGGAAGACTAACGTCGGAACCATGACCAAGCTGGGCAACACCGACCTCGACGTCTACGGCCTCAACCTCGGCGGCAACGTCTTCGGCTGGACGGCGGACGAGCCGCAGTCCTTCGCCGTGCTCGACGCCTACGCCGCGGCCGGTGGCAACTTCGTGGACACCGCCGACCTCTACGGCGGGGGCGGCCGGTCCGAGGAGATCCTCGGGAACTGGCTGGCCGCCCGCGGCAACCGGGCCGACGTCGTGGTCGCGACCAAGGTCGGCGGCTGGGACCGCCGGCCGGGCCTGAGCGCGCAGAACATCCAGGCCGCGGCCGAGGACTCGTTGCGCCGGCTCAAGACCGACCACATCGACCTCTACTACGCGCACATCGACGACACCGGCACCCCGCTGGAGGAGACGCTGAGCGCGTTCGACGCGCTGGTCCGCGCGGGCAAGGTGCGCCACCTCGGCGCGTCCAACTACACCGCCGAACGGCTCGCCGAGGCACTGTCCATTTCGGACCAGAACGGGCTCGCCCGGTACGCCGTGCTGCAGCCGCACTACAACCTCGTCGAGCGCGGCTACGAGCGTGACCTCGCCCCGCTCGTCGAGCGCGAAGGCCTCGCCACGCTGCCGTACTTCGCCCTGGCGAAGGGCTTTCTCACCGGCAAGTACCGCACGAAGGGCGACGTCACCGACAGCCCGCGGGCCGCCCGCGCGGAGTCCTATTTGGACAACGGCGGCGAGCGCGTCCTGGCCGTGCTGGACGAGGTGGCGAAGGCGCACAGCGCTTCGGTCGCCGCGGTGGCCATCGCCTGGCTGCGGCAGCAGCCGACGGTCGCCGCGCCGATCGCCAGCGCCCGGACCACCGAGCAGCTGGCCGACCTCATCGCCTCGGTCTCCCTCACCCTGACTCCAGACGAAGTAGCGTCACTTTCGTAGGGAAAGTGCCGCCTACTCTTGGGTAGCTTACTTTGGGTAAGTTGGGGTACGGTGCCCTCAAGTGACGTCTAGGAGGGCACCGTGGCCAACCCGTTTTCGCTGCTGAGCGGCACCAAGAAGGTCGACGGCAAGGTCGTGCTGATCACCGGCGCCGCCCGCGGCATCGGCGCCGGCCTGGCCGAGCGGCTCGCCGCGCGCGGCGCGAAGGTCGCCCTCGTCGGGCTCGAAGCCGAGGAGCAGCAGAAGGTCGCCGACCGGATCGGCCCGAACGCGCACGCCTGGGAAGCCGACGTCACCAGCTGGGACGCGCTCGAAGCCGCCACCAAGGGCGTCGTCGCGCACTTCGGCGGGATCGACATCGTCATCGCCAACGCCGGCATCGCGACCGCGGGCTTCGTCCGCTCGGTCGACCGCGCCGCGTTCGAGAAGGTCATCGAGGTCGACCTGCTCGGCGTCTGGCGGACGTTCCGCGTCACGCTCCCGCACGTCATCGAGCGCAAGGGCTACCTGGTGGCCATCTCCAGCCTCGCCGCGATCACGCACGCGCCGGGCATGGCCAACTACGCCGCCGCCAAGGCCGGCGTCGAAGCCTTCGCCAACAGCCTCCGCGCCGAGGTCGCGCACCTGGGCGTCAAGGTCGGCGTCGCGCACCCGACGTGGATCCGCACCGACCTGGTCGAGAGCGCCGACGCGCACCCGGTGTTCGGCAAGCTCCGCGCGTCGATGCCGGGCCTGATCGGCAAGACCTACCCGCTCGACACCGCGCTGGACGACCTCGAAGCCGGCATCCTCAAGCGCGCCCGGACCATCCACGTGCCGCGCTGGGTCGGCGGGCTCAAGCTGCTCCGCGCGTTCCTGCCGCCGATCATCGAAATCGGCTCCCGCAGCCGGGTACCTTCGGCGGACAAGGCCGCGCTGGCCGACATCGAGGCGCGCGGCGCGTTCGAGTCGGCGGTCACCGGCCACGGCGGCCGGGCCGCCACCAAGGGGTGAAGATGTCCCGTCGCGACCAGATCCGGATGACCGAGGACGAAGTGCGCGCGTACTTCGATGAGCAGAAGGTCATCAACGTCGCCAGCGTCGGCCCGAACGGCCGCCCGCACCTCGCGCCGCTCTGGTACTTCCCGCACGAGGACGGCGTCGCGACCTGGACGTACGGCACCTCGCAGAAGGCGAAGAACCTCCGGCGCCTGCCGGAGGCGACGGTGCTCATCGAGGACGGCGACAGCTACGAGAAGCTCCGTGGCGTCTCACTCGAGGCCGACGTCCAGCTCGTCGAGGACACCGAAGAAGTCACCCGGATGGGGATCACGCTCATGCAGCGCTACGCCGGCGCCAAGCCCGGCGCCCCCGTCCCGGCCGAGCTGAGCGCCTTCATCGCAGGTCAGGCCCCGAAACGGATCGGCCTGATCTTCCACCCGACGAAGATCGTCAGCTGGGACCACACCAAGCTCGGCGGGACATACTGATCGGTAGGTAGTACTTCCAAGTAACTGTTACCTGAGGTAACGTCATCTGGGCAGCCAACTCGACGCAGCGGAGGCCGACAGATGACCGAGCGGTTCAAGGTCGTGATCGTGGGCACCGGGTTTTCCGGGCTCGGCCAGGCGATCCAGCTCGAAAAGGCCGGCATCCGGGACTACGTGATCCTGGAGAAGGCCACCGAGGTGGGTGGCACCTGGCGCGACAACTCCTACCCCGGGTGCGCGTGCGACGTGCAGTCGCACATGTACTCGTTCTCCTACGAGCAGAACCCGGGCTGGTCGCGGTCGTTCTCGCCGCAGCCGGAGATCTTCGACTACCTCAAGGGCGTCGCGGACAAGTACCGGCTGCGCGAGAAGATCCGGTTCGGCGTCGAGCTCACCGGCGCGCACTGGGACGAGGGCGAACGCCGCTGGACGGCGACCACGAAGGACGGCCGCGAGTTCGTCGCGCAGTTCCTCGTCTCCGGCGTCGGCGGCCTGCACATCCCGCAGGTCCCCGAGCTGCCCGGGATCGCGAAGTTCAAGGGCCAGACCTGGCACTCGGCGCAGTGGAACCACGAGTACGACCTGCGCGGCAAGAAGGTCGCGGTCGTCGGCACCGGCGCCAGCGCGGTCCAGTTCGTCCCGAAGATCGCCCCGGACGTCGCCGAGCTGACGCTCTTCCAGCGGACGCCGCCGTGGATCATGCCGAAGCCCGATCACGCGATGCCGTCGTGGGCGCAGACGCTGTTCAAGCGCGTGCCCGGCACCCAGCGCCTCTACCGCAACGCGCTGTACTGGCTGCTCGAAGCGCGGGCCATCGGCTTCAACGGCCACCCGGCGATCATGAAGGCAGGCGAGCTGATCGCGAAGCGCAACATCGCAAAGGGCATCCAGGACCGCGCGCTGCGCAAGAAGGTCACGCCGGACTACACGATGGGCTGCAAGCGCGTCCTGATCTCCAACGACTACTACCCGGCGCTCGGCCGGGCGAACGTCGACGTGAACACCGCCGGCGTCAAGGAGGTCAAGGCGCACTCAATCGTCGACGCCGCCGGCGTCGAGCACGAGGTCGACGCGATCATCTACGGCACCGGCTTCAAGGTCACCGACGCACTCGAGTACCTCGACATCACCGGCGTCGACGGCCGCGACCTCGCCAAGGAGTGGGCGGCCGCGGGGATGCACACGCACAAGGGCATCACGGTGTCCGGCTTCCCGAACCTGTTCTTCCTGCTCGGCCCGAACACCGCGCTGGGCCACAACTCCGTCGTGTTCATGATCGAGTCGCAGTCGCGGTACGTCGTCGACGCGATCAAGCTCGCCGACTCCCGCGACGCCGCCGCGCTCGACGTCCGGCCGAGCGTGCAGGAGAAGTTCCAGCGGGACATTCAGGACAAGCTGGTCAAGGGCGTCTGGACGCAGGGCGGCTGCAAGAGCTGGTACCTCGACGCGAAGGGCGTCAACCGGACGATCTGGCCCGGCTTCACCTGGCGCTACTGGCTCGAGACGCGCAAGGTCGACCCGGCCGACTACGAGCTGTCCGGCCGCTCGTCATGACCGCCGAGGACGAGCAGCTCGTCCTGCACGCGCGGGACGTGAAGTTCGACTGGGCGGCGCTGCCGATGCACTGGATCCCCGGTGAGCCGCAGGCCACGCACACGATCAACGTCCTGCACCTGGCGCTGCCGGAAGGCGAACGCTGGTTCGTCGAGGTGTTCAAGCAGGCGGTGCCGCTGATCCGCGACGAGCGGCTCAAGGCGGACGTCCTCGGCTTCATCGGCCAGGAAGCGGTGCACGCGCAGGCGCACGACGGCGCGGCGGCGCACCTCGAAGCCGCCGGCGTGCCGGTGCGGCCGTTCATCGCGCAGATGGAGTGGCTGTTCCGGAAGCTGCTCGGCGACCGCGACCTGACCGGCCGCGCGGCCGAGGAGTGGCTGGTCGAACGGCTGGGGATCATCGCCGCGATCGAGCACTACACGGCGTTCCTCGGCCAGTGGGTGCTCGACGCACCGCTGGAGGACGTCGACGCCGACCCGGTGATGCTCGACCTGCTGCGCTGGCACGGCGCCGAGGAGGTCGAACACCGGTCGGTCGCGTTCGACCTCTTCATGCACCTCGACGGGCGGTACACGCGACGCGTGCGCAGCATGGCGGCGGTGACGCCGGTGCTGGCGTGGGTGTTTTCCCGAGGCACGCGATATCTGATGCATAACGATCCGACCCGGCCAGGCCGCGCTTCGCTGCGGGGTTATCGCCGGGCGGCAAAGCGGGGACTGCTGCCGACCGGACGCCAGCTGCTGCGGGAGATCCGGCCGTACTTCCGGAAGACCTACCACCCGACCGAGACGGGGAACACCGAGCAGGCGGTGGCGTACCTGGCGAGTTCCCCGGCCGCCCGGGCGGCGGAGTGACGCTTTCACGTGAAAGCGGCGACCTGGGCGCGGAGCTTTCACGTGAAAGCTCCGCTCTCGGCCGGCCGGCCCGGCTGGACGGGAGCGGCCGGACCGACCTGCTGATGTCCACTTTGGTCGGTGTTGTGGGCGCTTATCGCCGGATGTCGGGATTCAGTGGGCGGCGGCGGCCGCCGGTGCGTGCCGTGGACCGGAACCTGCACCTGGTGGTCGAAGAGGTGCGGTCCGAAGCCGAGGGGGTCGTGAGCCTGCGGCTGGCGAACGGCGCGCCGCTGCCGGGCTGGCGACCGGGCGCGCACCTCGACCTCGTGCTGCCATCGGGCCTGGTCCGGCAGTACTCGCTGTGTGGCGATCCGTCCGAAAAGGATCATTACCGGATCGCCGTGCGCAAGATCGGCGTCGCGTCGGCCGAGGTCCACACGCTCACGCCCGGCACGCGGGTGACCGTGCGCGGCCCGCGGACGGCGTTCCCGTTCGTCGGCGCCGGGCCGTTCCGGTTCATCGCCGGCGGCATCGGGATCACGCCGATCCTGCCGATGGTCCGCCACGCCGCCGCGATGGGCGCGGACTGGCGGCTGGTCTACACCGGCCGCAGCCGCGAGTCGATGCCGTTCCTCGACGAACTGCCGGACGACGACCGCGTCCGGATCCGCCCGGACACCGAGTACGGCATCCCGGCCTCGGGCGCGGAACTGCTGGAAGATCTGCCCGAAGGGGCCGCGGTGTACTGCTGCGGTCCGGTGCCGATGATCACCGGCGTCCGCGTCGACCTGGCGCTGACCGGCGCGAAAGCCGTGCACTTCGAGCGGTTCGCCCCGCCGCCGATCGTCGCCGGCGAGCCGTTCCAGCTGACTTTACGCAGGTCAGGGCAAGTCTTCGAAGTCCCGGCCGACCGGAGTGCCCTCGACGTCCTGCTCGAAGCCCGGCCGGGCACGCCCTATTCGTGCCGCCAGGGCTTCTGCGGGACCTGCGCGGTGCCGACGGCCGACGGCGGGTCGACGCGGATCTGCGTCGACCGCGGCACCGCGGTGCTCGACCTATGACCCCTGGGGCAGCCAGGCGCCGATGACCGGCTTGAACTCGCGGATCGTCCGTTCCGCGACGACGCCCTCCAGGAGGTAGGGGTCCTGGTCGATCGTCTCCTTGAGGTGCGCTTCGTCGTCGGCCTGGTAGAGCGTCAGGCCGCCGGAGCCGTCGCCGAGCGGCCCGGCGACCGCAACCCGTCCCTCGGCGGCCAGGTTCCGGAGGAATTCGCGGTGCCGAGGCCGGACGTCCGGCATCTTTTCCTGGACGTAGGTGATTTCGACGAGGAACCAGGCCATGGGGGCTCTCCGGGGTCGCGCGGGCGGTACGCGTCCGAACCTACCCGTGTCGCGGCAGCCGATCTGTGGCGACGGCAAGCCAACCCGATAGGCTGGGCGTGCGTCAGTAGCTGTGTGAACGCTGTGAATACCGGGAGCCTGCTGACGCGACGCACCGTGCAAACCGGGGTCGAGGACAGGCAGGGGTTCATGCTCGAGGGCAATGCGGAACGCAGTGTCGAGGCGACCCTCGGCCACCTGCGGGTGATGGACGGTCCGGCCCCGGCGCAGGCGCCGACACCGCTGACCCTCGAAGACCTCTACCGCCAGCACCGCATGCGGCTGGTCCGGCTGGCGATTCTGCTGGTCGACGAGCCCGCGACCGCGGAAGACGTCGTCCAGGAGGCCTTCACCGGCCTGCATCGCAACTGGGGGCGCCTGCGGGACGCCGCGGCCGCCGTCGGCTACCTGCGCACCGCGGTGGTCAACGGGTCGCGCAGCGTGCTGCGCCGGCGCAAGACCGCCCGCGAGTACGTGCCGCCGCACGCGGTCAACGCGCGCTCCGCCGAGAGCCTCGCGATGCTCTCCAGCGAGCACCAGGCCGTGGTCAGCGCGCTGTCCAAGCTGCCGCCCCGCCAGCGCGAAGTGCTGGTGCTGCGTTACTACGGTGGGCTGAGCGAGGCCGAAATCTCTGAGGCCGCAGGCATTTCCAAGGGTACCGTTAAGTCGACCGCCAGCCGGGCGCTCGAGGCACTCCAGAAGGCCATGCAGGCCCCACAGTGACCCGGGTGGACCATTCCGATCACTGAGTCGTATCACCATGCTTGGTCCAGACCAATATATGCTGGGGTGCGTGAGAGGCGCCGGAGATTTCGTGATCATGGGCGGCCGGGTCGCCGCCCCGGACCGTGTACTCGATGACGGCTGGGTAGCCGTCTCCGACGGGCGGATCGCCGGCGTGGGTTCCGGGAACCCGCCGTCGGGCGAACACGTCGACGTCGGCGGGGCATTGGTCGTGCCAGGGTTCGTCGACACCCACTGCCACGGCGGGGGAGGTGCTTCGTTCACCTCCCTCGATCCGGAGGAGCTCCTGACGGCGGTGCGAGCGCACCGCCGTCACGGCACCACGACCATGCTCGCCAGCCTGGTCTCCGACCCGGTCGACATCCTGCGTGACCAGGTGGCCGCGCTGCGTGAAATCGTCCAGGACGGCGAGGTCGCGGGCATCCACCTGGAGGGGCCGTTCATCTCGAAGGCCCGCTGCGGGGCGCACGACCCGGAGACGCTGCTCGAACCGGACACCGGGACGGTCGAGAAGCTCCTGCGCGCGGGCCAGGGCGCGATCCGGATGGTCACCATCGCCCCCGAGCTGCACGGCGGCGTCAAGGCCGTCCGGCAGCTCGCCGAATCGGGCGTCATCGCCGCCATCGGGCACACCGACGGCGTCGAGGAGCAGCTGCTGCCGGCCATCGACGCGGGTGCTTCCGTGGCGACGCACCTGTTCAACGGCATGCGGCCGCTGCACCACCGCGAGCCGGGCCCGGTCGGGGCCCTGCTCGACGACGAGCGCATCACGATCGAGCTCATCTGCGACCTGGTCCACCTGCACCCGACGGTGGTCCGGCTGGCCGCGAAGCACGCGGGCCGCAACCGCACGGTGCTGATCACGGACGCGATGTCGGCGACCGACGCCGCCGACGGCCGCTACACGCTGGGCCGCCTCGAGGTGGACGTCCACGACGGCGTCGCGACGCTCGCGGACAACGGCTCGCTGGCCGGCAGCACCCTGACGATGGACACCGCCTTCCGCAATCTGGTCCGGGGTGCGAAACTCGGCATCCTCGACGCGGTGCACGCGACGTCGCAACGGCCCGCCGAGCTGCTCGGCATCGCCGATCACACCGGCATGCTGTGCCAGGGGTACGTGGCCGACATCGTGGTCCTCGACCAGGACCTGCGGCCCGCGAAGGTGCTGCGCCGGGGTGAGTGGGTCGCCGAGGTGGGTACGGCTACCTTGAGTACCTGATACGGACGAGCGAATTGGGCGGAGATGAGCGAGCCGAAGGACCCCGAGCAGTTGCTGGCGGACGCCCTTCGCGCGCAGGCGGTCTTCGCCCCTTCGGCGTCCCCGGCGCCGGCTCGCACCCCCGAGCCGGGCACGGACGCCGTCCCGACCAGCGCGATCAACGAGCTGCCGTCGGCGTACGGGCTGCTGTCCGGGGCGAGCGCGGACTCGCTGGAGCGCGAGCGCGCGGCACTGGACCCGGTCGCCGAAGCCCCGACGGCCTACACGCCGCCGCCGCCACCGCGCCCGTCGGCGCAGCTGCCCGCGTACTGGATCCTGCTGCTGGCGGTGCTGCTGGGCCTGGCCGCGGGGTCCGTGGTGGGCTTGCTCACGCTGGTCTGACCGGGTCTCAGTAACGACTCAGGGTGACCCTGTACCGTTTTTGAGGTGATTCTCGCCCAGAGCACGGTCAACACGATGTCGCTGCTGCCGTCATGGCTGGACCCGCAGCACCTGCTGAGCGGTCTGACAGTGCCGGTCATCGCGGTGCTGTGCCTGATCATCTTCATCGAGAGCAGCATCTTCCCGGTGCTGCCCGGTGACTCCCTGCTGTTCACGGCCGGGCTGTTCATCGCGAACAAGACCTTGCACGCCCCGCTGTGGCTGGTGTGCGTGCTGGTGACGGTCGCGGCGCTGCTCGGCAACGTGGTCGGGTACTACATCGGCTACTTCGCCGGACCCAAGCTGTTCAACCGGCCGGACTCGAAGATCTTCAAGCAGGAGTACGTCGACAAGACGCACGAGTTCCTGGAGAAGCACGGTCCCAAGGCGGTGGTCCTGGCCCGGTTCGTGCCGTTCGTCCGGACGTTCATCACGTGGATCGCGGGCATCGGCCGCATGGACCCGAAGCGCTACTTCACGTACACGGTGATCGGCGGCATCCTGTGGGCCGCGGGCATCACGGTGCTGGGCTCGCTGCTCGGCGGAGTGCCGTTCATCGCGAACAACGTCGACGCGATCTTCGTGCTCATCGTGCTGGTGTCGGTGGTGCCGATCGCGCTGGAGTACCTGAAGGCGCGGCGCGAGAAGAAGAACGCCGGCGTCGAGACCGATCCCGAGGTCACCCAGCGCATCCCGCGGGTGCGGGACTGAGGTTTTGCTCCACGGGAAGGGCCCCACCGGTCGGCGGTGGGGCCCTTTTGTCGGACCCTCGCGGTAACGTGAAAACAGGGGTCCCCCGGGAGGGGACCCCTGTCGGCGTGGTTCAGGTCATCGAGAACATCGAGCCCGGGTTGAACAGGTTCTCCGGGTCCAGCGCCGCCTTGATCTGCCGGTGCACCCGCATCCCCACCGGCCCGATCTCGCGCTCCAGCCACTCCCGCTTGATCTTCCCGACCCCGTGCTCACCGGTCACCGTCCCGCCCAGGGACAGCCCGACCTCGAGGATCGCGTCGAACGCCTTCTGCGCGCGGGCGAACTCGTCCGGGTCGTCGGGCTGGTAGACGATCGTCGGGTGCATGTTGCCGTCGCCCGCGTGGCCCACCACCGCGATGCGCAGGCCGACCTCCGCGCTGATCTTCTCGCAGCCGCGGATCAGCTCCGCGATGCGCGTGCGCGGGACGCACACGTCGTCGGTCAGCCACAGGCCGTACGTCTCCAGCGCCGTCAGCACCACCCGGCGGGCCTGCAGCAGCATCCGGCCCTCTTCGAGGTCCTCGGTCGTGTACGCCAGGTCCGCGCCGCAGTCGGTGCAGATCTGCTCGATCGCCGCCAGCTCGCGGCGGGCCACCTCGCCGCCCGCGTCCGACTGGCCCAGCAGCAGCGCCTGGCAGTCCGAGCCCGCGCCCAGGTCCGTCTTCAGGTACGTCTCGGACGCCTTGATCGACGACGCGTCCATGATCTCCAGCAGTGACGGCACCAGGCCTTCCCGCACGATCCGCGCCACCGCCTCGCCCGCGGCCTCGGTCGTCGTGAAGCCCGCGACGAGCGTCGCCGGGGCCTGGGGCAGCGGCTTCAGCTGGACCGTCGCCTGCGTGATGACGCCCAGCGTGCCTTCGCTGCCCACGAACAGCCGGGCCAGGTCGTACCCGGCCACGCCCTTCACCGTCCGCCGGCCGGTCTTGAGCAGGGAGCCGTCGGCCAGGACGACCTCGAGGCCGAGCACCGAGTCCGTCGTGACGCCGTACTTCACGCAACAGAGCCCGCCGGCGTTCGTCGACAGGTTGCCGCCGATCGTGCACCAGTCGTAGCTCGACGGGTCCGGCGGGTAGAACAGCCCGTGCTTCTCGACGGCGTTGCGGAAATCGAGGTTGACGACGCCCGGCTGCACGACGGCCAGCCGGTTGCCCGGGTCGATCTCGACGATCTCGTTCAGCTTGGTCAGCGACAGCGTCACGCAGCCGTCGATGGCGTTCGCGGCGCCGGAGAGGCCACTGCCCGCCCCGCGCGGCACGATCGGCACCCCGGCCTCGGCACAGGCCTTGACGACGGCCTGCACCTCCTCGACGTTCGCCGGCAGCGCCACCGCGAGGGGCCGGCCGGACGGCGCCAGCGGCATCATGTCGCGCGCGTAGGACGCGGTGACGTCGGTGTCGGTGAGCACGGCGCTCTTGCCGATCAGGTCGCGGAGCCGGGTGACCAAAGCTTCGTCGCTCATGGCCTCATCGTAAGCCCGGCTAGTCCGCACTGCGGAACTTCTATTTCAAAACCGCCCCTACCGGACCAGTCCCAGCAGCTTGTCGACGTGCACCCGCAGCAGCACGCGCTGGTCGCTGACCATCGCGTCGCGGTACTCGTCCCAGTCGGGGTGCTCGCCGGCCGCCCGGCGGTAGTAGTCGACGAGTGCCTCGACCGTCTCGTCGTCCCGTGACGCCGCCGGCGGGGTGAGC
The DNA here is from genome assembly GCF_024703995.1 of Amycolatopsis iheyensis. GTDB lineage: Bacteria > Actinomycetota > Actinomycetes > Mycobacteriales > Pseudonocardiaceae > Amycolatopsis > Amycolatopsis iheyensis. The sequence goes on from NZ_JAMXQV010000017.1 coordinate 127,946, forward strand.
GACGCCTGCCCCTCGGCGACGACGTAGCTCCAGCCGTCCTCGCTGCCCACGTGGTAGGTGACGCGGGGATCGCGGCGCATGTTCTTCGTCTTCGCCCGCGTCTCGGTGATCGACGCGATGATCGTGCCCGACTCCGCGTCGTACAGGTGCGTGATCGTGGACAGCTGGGGCCGCCCGTCGCGGCGGATCGTGGCCAGGACGCCGTGGCGGTGCGTGGCGAGGAAGTCCTTCAGCGCTGTGTCGTCGGTCATACCCCTTTCAACCCCGGATGGCCCGCTTTGTTCCGGCCCCGGGCGGGTATCCGGCTCACTCGAAAGTGCTGATCAGCCCCACATAGCGCAACAAAAAGGACGAACGGGGGCGCGGAAATCTGCTTGCATTGGGCAACTAAAGTGTGTTGTGACACATCGGGCAGCTCATGGCTTGCACAACTGTCCGTGAAGGCACATCCTTGCCGTAGGCAACTAGTTGCAGCCGCCAACCAACGCCTCGCCCGCGTGAAGGATCCAGCATGGCACCGAACAGCTCCGCCACCCGGCCCACGGCCGAACTCGACCTCGCCGACCAGCTCGGCCACGAGCTCGTGCGCCTGGTCCGCCTGATCAACAAGGCGAAGTCGCAGGTGTCCAAGCAGGGTCCCGACGGGATCGAGCGGGCGGCCTACGCGATCCTCTTCACCCTCATCCACGAGGGCCCGCAACGCACCAGCCGGCTCGCCGAGTCGCTCCACTCCGAGATCTCCACGATCAGCCGGCAGTCGAGCTCCCTGGTGCAGCACGGCCTGGTCGAGCGCCAGGCCGACCCCGAAGACGGGCGGGCCTGCCTCCTCGCGCCGACGGCCGAGGGCATGCGGGTGTTCGAAGAGAACCGCAAGCAGCGCAACCACTGGCTGGCCGAAGTGCTCGGGGACTGGACGGACGGGGAAATCCAGACCCTCAACCGGCTCTTCGGCCGGCTCAACACAGGTATCGAGAACCACTCTCCACAGCTGGCCGACGCCCAGGCGTCCGCCGGTGCACCGGCCAAGGGGGCCAACGCATGAGCACCACCACCGAAGCGGCTCCGGTCGAGGTGAAGGAACCACCTCGGCTGAGCCACCGCCAGATCGTCACGATCTTGAGCGGCCTGATGTGCGGCATGTTCCTCGCCGCGCTGGACCAGACGATCGTCGGCACGTCGATCGTCAAGATCGCCAACGACCTGCACGGCTTCGACCTGCAGGCGTGGGCGACCACGGCGTACCTGATCACCTCGACGATCGTCACGCCGATCTACGGCAAGCTCTCCGACATCTACGGCCGCAAGCCGTTCTACCTGGCCGCGATCGGCATCTTCGTCGCCGGCTCCGCCGCGTCGACCTTCTCGACGTCGATGTACGAGCTGGCCGCGTTCCGCGCGGTGCAGGGCCTCGGCGCCGGCGGTCTGATGTCGCTGGCCATGACCATCCTCGGCGACATCGTGCCGCCGCGTGAACGCGCGAAGTACCAGGGTTACATCCTGGCCGTGTTCGGCCTGTCGACCGTGCTCGGCCCGGTGCTCGGCGGCTTCTTCGCCGGCATCGACAACCTGGCCGGCCTGCACGGCTGGCGCTGGGTCTTCCTGATCAACGTCCCGATCGGCATCATCGCGCTGTTCGTCGTGGCCAAGGTCCTGAACGTGCCGCACCAGCGCCACGAGCACAAGATCGACTGGTGGGGCGCGCTGACGCTGGTCGTCGCGGTCGTGCCGTTCCTGATCGTCGCCGAGCAGGGCCAGAAGTGGGGCTGGGGGGACGGCAAGGCCATCCTCTGCTACGTCGTGGGTGGCGTCGGCGTCATCGCGTTCATCCTGGTCGAGAAGCTGATGAAGGACGCCGCGCTGATCCCGCTGCGGCTGTTCAAGAACTCGACGTTCACCGTGGCGATCATCGGCGGCATCATCGTCGGTGTCGCGATGTTCGGCGCGATCACGATGATCCCGCAGTTCATGCAGGTCGTGCAGGGCTACACGCCGACCGAGTCCGGGCTGCTGATGTTGCCGCTGATGGCGGGCATCATGACCAGCTCGATCGTGTCGGGCCGGCTCACCGGGAAGACCGGGCGCTACAAGATCTTCCCGATCGTCGGCACGATCCTGATCGCCGGTGGCGCGTTCTTCTTCGCGCAGGTCAAGTACGACTCGCCGCTGTGGCACCCGCTGGTCGCGGCCGCCATCATCGGTCTCGGCCTCGGCCAGTGCATGCAGACGCTGATCATCGCGGTGCAGAACGCGGGCCCGCGCAGCGACATGGGCGTCTCGACCGCGTCGGCGACGTTCTTCCGCCAGATCGGTGGTACCGCCGGTGTCGCGATCTTCCTGACGGTCCTGTTCAACACCCTGCTCCCGAACATCACCAAGGCGTTCGGCGGCAAGCTGCCCGCCGGCGCCGGCGCCGGCATCGGCAACCTGTCCGAGAACACCAGCAACATCCAGAGCCTGCCCGAGGCGATCCGGACCCCGGTGCTGATCGGCTTCACCGAGTCGATCACCACGGTCTTCTACATCGCGGGCGCGGTGGCGCTGCTGGCCACGGTCGTGCTGCTGTTCATGAAGGAGATCCCGCTGACCAACGCGGCCCCGGCCGCGGCGGCCATGGAGGGCGGCGAGGCGCTGCTCGAGGCGGACGAGCACGACTTCACCGACGAGCCCACCGAGATCGTCGAGCCGGTCACGCCGGTCGACCGCGAGCCGGCCCTGGTCGGCGGCGGGAAGCACGCACTGAGCACCAACGGGCACGGCGACTACCAGGCCGTGTCGGGCGCGTTGCCGATGGCGGTCACCAACTCCGTCGCGAACGCCGAGCTGGACACCCCCGTCGGAGCGGGCGGCGTGCCCGTGACCGGGCACGTCCGGCGCCAGGACGGCACGCACGTTTCGGGTGCCGCGCTCACGCTGATCGACCAGCGCGGCCGCCAGGTCGCGCGGGCCACCGGCGCCGCGGACGGCAGCTACTCGGTGCCCAGCCAGGGCCCGGGCGCGTACGTGCTCATCGTGTCGGCCCACGGCCACCAGCCGCAGGCGTCCAGCGTCGTGATCAGCAACGGGCCGGCGACGGTCGACGTCACGCTGACCGGCTCCGGTGAGCTGACCGGCACCGTGCGGGCGGCCGTGACCGGCTCCCCGCTGGCGAACGTGACCGTGACGCTGACCGACGGCCGGGGCGAGGTGAACGGCGCGTTCATCACGACCGCGGACGGCACGTACGCCTTCGTCGGGGTCGGCGCCGGGGCGTACACCCTGGTCGCGAGCGGCAACGGCTACCGGCCCGTCGCGGTGACGCTGACCGTGCCGGACAGCGGCGTGCTGCGCCACGACGTCGAGCTGTCCAGTTCGGTGCAGCTCGGCGGCGTCGCGCGGACCGAAGGCGACCGGGTCGTCCCGGACGCGCGGATCACCGTGCTCGACGCCGAAGGCAACGTCGCGGCCGTGGCCCGGACCGACAGCGAAGGCCGCTACCTGGTCAGCGACCTGCCCGCGGGCGCGTACACCGTGGTCGCGAGCGGCTACCCGCCGGCGACCAGCCAGGTGGAGCTCACCGGCGGCGAAGCGGGCCACGACGTCCGCCTGAGCTACGACCAGGCCCTCGACGAGCTGGTCGACCGGTCATGACCGGCCTGCGCGCGACCTTCCGCACGGCCGAGGGCTGGGCGGTGGAGCACGCGGTGCTGACCGTCACCGACCCGGCCGGGCGGCAGGTCGCCCGGCAGGCGGCCGACGTCCGCGGGGAGGTCGTCACCGACGCCCTCCCGGCGGGCACCTACACCGCGGTCGTCACGGCGGCCGGCTACACGCCGATCGCCCGGATGACGCAGGTCGCCTCGGACGGCTCCGGCTCGCTCGGCGACGTCGTGCTGGCCCCGGTCGCCGAGGCGATCGACCTGCCGCCCGCCGGGCCGTGGGTGATCGACCCGATGCACTCGTCGGTGGTCGCGACCGCCCGGCACCTGGGCATCGCGAGCATCAAGGCGCGGTTCCCGGACGTGTCCGGCCGGATCGAGATCGGCCGCCCGGCCGAGCGGTCGTCGGTGCACGCCGAGATCAAGGCGGCGACCATCGACACCGGCATCCGGATGCGCGACGACCACTTGCGCTCGGCGGACTTCCTCGACGTCGACGTGCACCCGGTGATCACGTTCACGAGCACGGGGCTGCGCCAGCGTGGCGTCGACTCGTGGACGCTGCTGGGCGAGCTGACGCTGCACGGCGAGCGCCGCGAGATCGAGCTGGAGCTGAGCTACGGCGGCTGGGGCCCGGACCCGTGGGGTGGCGTGCGCGTCGCGTTCCACGCCGAGACGACCTTGCACCGGAACGACTTCGCGATCAACTACAGCGCGATGGTCCGGGCCGGGGTGGCGGCGGTCGGCACGACCGTGAAGGTCGAGCTGGACATCGAAGCGGTGCAAGGCGAATCGCTGCCGCAGTTCTGAGGTTTTCGGTCAACGAAGGCCCTCTCACCGCTGGTGAGGGGGCCTTCACCGTTCGTGGATCCTGAATATCCCGGTGCGTTCGATTCGACCGTTCGCCGTGGCCCGTTCACCTGGGCCACGTAGGCTCCGGGTGTGAACGTCGTGAGCATCGAGGCCGCGGGCGTCGGCGTGAGCTGGCTGGACACCGCGGGGCCCCTGCTCGTCTGGGTGATCGTGCTGAGCTTCGTGCTGGTGGAGTGCGCACTGATCGTCGGGCTGTTCCTGCCCGGTGACTCGCTGCTGTTCGGCGCCGGCGTGGTGCTGGCCCAGCACGGTTCGGACGCCAACGCGTGGTTGCTGTCGGGCGCCGCGTTGATCGTGGCGGTGCTCGGCAACCAGATCGGTTACTACATCGGCCGCGGCAGTGGCACGAAGCTGATCGCCCGCCGCGACGGCAAGGTGCTGAACCGGCACAACCTGGACCGCGCGCAGCGGTTCTTGGACCGCAGGGGTTTCTTCGCGATCGTGGCGGCCCGGTGGATCCCGTGGATCCGCACGCTGGCCCCGCTGATCGCGGGCGCGGCCCGGATGGACCCCCGCCGCTTCATGGCGGCGACGGCCTTGGGCGGCCTGCTGTGGGTGCCGACGCTGGTGCTGCTCGGGTACTACGGCGCGGGACTGCTGGACGCGCTGCCGTGGCTGAAGACGGCGGCGTTGTGGGTGAGCATCGCGTTCTTCGTCTTCGGCACCGGGTACGGGGTGCTGCGGTACCGGCAGGAGATGCGCCGCCCGGTCGACGAGACGGACGACGCGCGCGCCTGAGTGGCGCGTGGTGGGTGTCCGGCCCGGATGCTTTGTCTGACCTTTCGCCCTGAACAAGTGGTTCACGGCTTCACCGGGGCGGGAAGCCCGCATCGAGTGGTGCCCAGGCCGAAGTCGCTCGCGATGACGCGGCTCGGCCGAATGTTTGAAAGATCCATCCGGCCACAACACGTCCTGAGCGAGTCGTTTCACGACATAACCAGGCGGGAAGCCCGCATCGGGCGGAACGGCAAGGCTCGAAGAGCGGCCGACTTGCAGCACCTCAGCGAGCGGCGCCCGGGCCGAAGTCGAGCCGAGACGGACGACGCGCGCGCCTGAGCCTCAGACCTGCGGGTCGGCCCAGATCTCCAGCTGGATGCCGTCCGGGTCGCGGAACACCAGGACGTGCGAGCCCTCGAAGGTCCTCGACGGCGCCGCCGGCAGGTACGAGACGCCGAACTCCGCGAGCCGGCTCTCCCAGTCGGCCAGCTCGGCCGTCGTCTGGACTCGGAACGCGACGTGGTCGAGGCCGGTTCTGCGCTCGTCGAAGCCGCGTCTGCCGGTGTCCGCGTGCTGGACCAGCACCACGGAGAACTCGTCCCCGGCGGACCGGAGCACGACCTTGCGCAGACCCGTGTCCGGCTCTTCGCGCCGGGTGACCTCCTCGAGGTCGAGGACGCGGACGTACCAGGGCACGCTGCGGTCCACATCGGTCACGGTGAGCGCCAGGTGGTGCACGGACATGAGTTTCGCCATGGCTTTCGAAGCCGTCCTTTCGCGTGGCGGCTCCCCAGAGTTGCACAGCGTTCGCCTGCCGAAACCAGGGTGACCAATTCCCCGGTCAATCGTGATCTCGCCGTCTCCGCGCGTCTCAGCAGGCGGACACCGGTGACCGAAGGTCATTCACGAATATCGGAGAGTATCCGATCGGTCACCGGCCGCCACCGGCTTCCAGCACCGCGCCCGTCGTGAACGACGACGCCGGTGACAGCAGGAACAGCACCGCCTCGGCGATCTCCGCCGGCTCACCGGGCCGGCCCATCGGGATCGACGGCGCGAGCCGGTCGAGCCGGTCCGGCAGGCCGGCGGCGTCGTGCAGGCCGGTCCGGATCATGCCCGGCCGCACCGCGTTGACCCGCACGCCCTCGCCACCGACCTCCTGCGCGAGCCCGAAGGTCAGCGTGTCGACGGCGGCCTTCGACGCGGCGTAGTGCACCCACTCGCCGGCGGACCCGGTGCGCGCGGCCGTCGAGGAGACGTTCACGATCGCGCCGCCCGCGCCGCCGTAGCGCGTCGACATGCGGAGCACCGCCTCGCGGCAGCACAGGAACACCCCGGTCACGTTCACGTCGAGCGTGCGCCGGACGACCTCGACGTCGTAGGCGTCGAGCCGCCCGGGCGTGTTGCCGGTGACGGCCGCGTTGTTGACCAGCGCGGTCACCGGCCCCAGCTCGGCGGCCGCGTCGAACAGCGCGCGGACGTCCTCTTCGACCGAGACGTCCGCACGCACCGACACCGCCTGCCGCCCGTGCTCCCGGACCCGGGCGGCAACGTCTTCCGCGGGCACGGGATCACCGGAGTAGTTCACGACGACGTCGTAGCCACGCGACGCGGCCAGCTCGCAGATGGCGGCGCCGATGCCCCGGCTGCCACCGGTGACGATCAGGACACCGTTCATGGCTCAATTCAACCAGCCTGCCACCGACCGTTAACGCCATCGTGTCGATCAGCGACTCGCCAGGGGGAGCCTGCGATCGACATGATCAAGGCAGGTGTAACCTCGTGCGATCTTGCCCACGGTGACCCGGATCACCGCCAGCACATGCTGGAGAAGTTCGATCAAAATCGGAGAACGTGCACCATGACTAAGCTCGGCGGGGAGAGCGGCAACTAGGTCAGCGTGACCTTGCCGCGGACGGGCACTGGCCGCAACCAGTGCCCGCTCCTACTTGAGCTGCAGCAACATCCCGACTTGTTTGTTGAGCGGCACGTCAACCCCTTCGAAGACGAACTCCTTTCGCCCCTTGTCCGTACGGGCGATCAACGAGAACCGCGGGTCCGACGCATCGAACCCGATGGGCGAGTAGTGCGCGTCGAAACCCTTTGGCAGAACGACGACGTAGGACGCGTAGTCGACCGGCAAAGCCTTGGTGAAGTTGAAGAAGAACGAATCGGTCTTTCGTGACATGAGCGGCAGCGACTTCCCGGGCCAGCGCCAGGAGATCTGCAGTCTCAGCTTCGTTCCCGACGGAACAGGTCGATGCAGGTGGTAGATGACGTCAAGCCTGCCGTCGGAGTCCCAGGTCTTGGTGACTTCCGAGTCCGGCACCCGGTCGCCGTTGTCCTGCAGAAGGTGGAGGTCGACCTTGGCCTTCTTCCAGTATTTCGGCGGTTGCTGCCAGCCCGCGCGGAACTTGAACTGCAGGAAGTAGATGGCCTTCCGCACGGTCACCAGCTCGACGACCACCTCACCGTCGGTGTCGCCGTTCTCGGCGACGACTGCCAGTTCTTCCCAGCTTGCGACCCGGTAGGGAATTTTGGGGTGCCCCGCAATGAACTTGCAGTAACGCGCCAGTAGCTGCCGGTAGGTTTGAGCCTCTTGCTTGAGGGCGATCCGATCGCGGAGCAACACCAAGGCGAAGATCAGCGCCAGCACGACGGCCAGCGCGAGCACTCCGGCCTTGATCATGGGGACGCCGGGAATGGCGGCCAACGCGATCGAGAAACCCATGATCGCGAAGATCGACCGGACCGTCGCCGCCGTCCCCTTGGCCAACAGTTGCTCGTCAAACCACTGGATCAGACCTTTCAGCATCAGCCGGAGCCTTCCCTCGAGCAGCTTCGACATCCCTACTGTGCTCCGAGGGTAAGCACACAGTTGACTATCCGTAAATGGGTGGCCTCCGACGGTGAACTATTCGAGATCCACAGGTTATTCGGTCAATAGATCACCGGATGACGATCAGGACGCTCACAGCGCGAAGTTGACCAGCGGCAGGTTCTCCAGCACCAGGTCCGCGCGGTCCCGCGTCTGCGAGATCAGGTCGGCGTTGCGCTGGTCGGAGCCGAGCGCGCGCTGCCGCGCCTCGACCAGTGACCGGCCGTAGCGGCGGTGGCGCGACACCAGGCGTTCGATGCGCTCGGGCTCGTCCGGCGCGAGGAACCAGGCCTCGGTGAGCAGCGGGCGGATGCCGCTCCACGGGTCGTCCGGCAGCAGCAGGTAGTTGCCCTCGGTGATCACCAGCTGGACCTCCGGCGGCACCGCCACCGCGCCGGCGATCGGCTCCTCGATCTCGCGGCGGAACTCCGGCGCGTAGACCGTCTCGCGGCCTTCGGCGAGCCGGCGGATCAGGTGGTAGTACCCGGCCGCGTCGAACGTGTCCGGCGCGCCCTTGCGCTCGGTGCGCTCCAGCCGGCGCAGCTCGACCTGCGCGAGGTGGAAGCCGTCCATCCCGACCACGGCCGCGCGCGAGCCCAGCGCGTTGGCGATCGCCCAGGCCAGCGTGGTCTTGCCGGACGCCGGTGCGCCGATGATGCCCAGCACGTTGCGCTGCCCGCGCACGGTCAGGCCCTCGGCCCGGGCCAGCAGGTCGTCGAACGCCGTCATGTCCTGTTCCTTCCTGCGATCGCGGTCGTCCACGACCGCGGTCCCACCTGCCGCACCCGTTCGGCGGCCACCTCGTTGGCGAAGCGAATCCGGTCCGTCACCGTCGGTTCGCGCGTCACGGCCACGGCGAGCGCGCCGTGCCAGACGTCGCCCGCACCTAGTGTGTCTCGCGCTTCGACGCTCGCGACAGGCACCTCACCCGAGCTGCCGTCCGCTGTGGACCACCGCACCGGGCCGGGCCCGTCGGTGGTGATGACGGTGGGCACGCCGCGCTCGTGCAGGCCCGGCTCCGGCGCGTGGAAGTGCGCGGAGCAGGCAGCGATATCGACCAGCGGCAGCAACTCGTCGAACACGGGCTTCCAGCTCCCGGCGTCGAGCACCACCGGCGCCTCGGTCCCCCTCGCGACAGCCAGCGCAAGCTCCGGATAGTGCCCATCAAGCAAAACGACATCGGCTGCCAAAAGCGGCACTTTCCCTATGAAAGTGCGGTCCTGGGCGTTGCGGGCGACGACGGTGCGTTCGCCGTCTCGGTCGCGGACCGCCACCGCGCTGACCGGGGGCGGGTCGGGCAGGTCGGGGGCGAGGTCGATCAAATGGACGCCGTGGGCTTCGAGGTCGGCTCGGGCGAGGGCCGCCAGCGGGTGTGCGCCGAGGACGGTCAGCAGGGTCGCTTCGGCGCCGAGCGCGGCCGCCGTCACCGCGGCGTTCGTCGCGGGCCCCCCGGCCGCGACGTCCACCCGCAGCGACTGGACCTTCTCGCCCGGCGCCGGCAGCTCGTCGACCCGCTGGACGACGTCCACAGTGCACAGTCCCGCCAGCAGCACCTTCACTTCAAGCCGGCCACGTGGGTCGCGCCGGCTTCTTCGACTTCGCCGTTCTCGTTGAGCCGCAACGCACCCGTGAGCAGGCCGACGACCTGGTTCATCGAGTGCGTCTTCGGAGACACGACCGCGACGCGCTTGCCGAGGCGGTGCACGTGGATGCGGTCGGCGATGTCGAACACGTGCGGCATGTTGTGGCTGATCAGCACCACCGGCAGGCCGCGGTCGCGGATCCGGCCGATGAGGTCGAGCACCTTGCCGGACTCGGCGACGCCGAGCGCGGCGGTGGGCTCGTCCATGATCACGGCCTTGGTGCCGAACGCCGCGGCCCGCGCGACGGCGACACCTTGGCGCTGCCCGCCGGAGAGCGTTTCGACGGGCTGGGTGATCGACTTGATGTTGATGCCCAGCTCGTCGAGGATCCGCTGCGCCTCCGACCGCATGGTCGCGGTGTCGAGCTTGCGGAACAGCCCGAACGGGCCCTTGAGCCGCTTTTCCCGGCCCAGGAACATGTTCGACGCGATGTCGAGCGCGGGTGCGACGGCGAGGTCCTGGTACACCGTCTCGATGCCGTAGTGGCGAGCGTCCAAAGGGGATCGCAAGTGGACGGTCTTGCCGTCCACTTTGATCTCCCCTTCGTCGGGGATCACCGCGCCCGAAAGGGCTTTGATGAGGGACGACTTCCCGGCGCCGTTGTCGCCGACCACGGCGAGCACTTCGCCGGGCAGCAGGTCGAAGTCGGCGCCGTCGATGGCGGTCACCCGGCCGTAGCGTTTCACCAGCCCGCGGGCCTGGAGGATCGGTTCGGTCATGACTGCTGCTGCCTCCTCGCGATCCGGTCCACCACGACGGCGGCGATCAGCAGGGCGCCGGTGGCGAGGTCCTGGTAGTTGCCGTCGACGTTCATCTGCGTGAGGCCCGACCGCAGCACCGCCACGACCAGCGCGCCCATCAGCGTCCCGAGCACCGAACCGCGGCCGCCGAAGAGGCTCGTCCCGCCGAGGACGACGGCGGTGATCGAGTCGAGGTTGCCGAGCTGGAACTGGTTCGGGTCGGCGTTCGGCGTCCGGCCGAGTGCCTGCCAGGCCGCGATGCCGAAGGTCAGCCCGGCCACGATGTACACCGACAGGACCGTGCGGTTGACCTTGATGCCGGACAGCCGCGCGGACTCCGGTGCGTTGCCGACCGCGTAGACGTGCTTGCCCCACGCGGTTTTCGTCAGCGCGTACCAGACGCCGAGGTACATCAGCAGCGCCAGCGTCATGCCGTAGGTGATCGGGATGCCGCCGAAGAGGTAGCGCTTGGTGCCGAGCCACTGCAGCAGCCCGTCGGTCACCGGCACGGCCTGGCCGCCCGCGATCAGCTTCGACACCGCGGTCAGCATGGTGAACGTGCCGAGCGTGATGATGAACGCCGGCAGCTTGATCCGGGTGGCGAGCCCGCCGATGAAGATGCCGACGATGATCGTCAGCACCACGCCGGCGAGCAGCGCGACGAAGCCGTTCGTCCCCGCCGCGGCGAGCTTCGCCATGATCAGCGTCGCGACGACCATCGACGACGCGTTGGACAGGTCGATGCCCGCGATGAGGATGACGAGCGTCTGTCCCAACGCGAGTGTTCCGACGACCAGCGACTGCTGGACCACTGTGGACAGGTTGTCGAGGTCGAAGAACGTGTCCGTCGCGAGCGAGAACACCACGATCGCGACGACCAGCGCGAGCGCCGGGCCGACCGCCGGCGCGCGGAGGAGGAAGTCGCCGAGGGATTCGCGTTCCTTGGTTGCCACCGCAGTTGTCACTTCGCGCCTCCCCAGCAGTTCTGCAGGCCCCACGCGGAATCGTGGCTTTCGATCCCCGGCAGCGGCTTGTCGGTGATCACGGCGGACCCGGTGTTCACGAAGCCGGACGGCTTCTTGCCGGTCTTCGCGTACTCGACGGCGGCGAGCACGCCCTGCTCCGCCATCTTCTTCGGGAACTGCATGACGGTGGCGGCGAACTGGCCGTTCTTGACGTTCTGGACGCCTTCGCAGCCGCCGTCGATCGAGCCCATCACGATCTGGCCGGTGAGCCCGCGGGCGTTCAGCGCCGCGTACGCGCCGCGGCCCATCGGCTCGTTCATCGAGTAGACGGCGTTGATGTCGGTGCTGCGCTGCAGCAGGTTCTCCATGCCCTGCTGGGCGAGGCTCTGGTCGCCGTTGGCCGCGGTGTGGCCCTTGATCTCCGGCGAGCCGTCGGTGAGCCCGATGCCCTTGAGGAAGCCGCCGTGGCGCTGGGTGTCGACCGAGCTGCCGGCGGTCCCGTCGACCATCAGGAGCTTGGGCGGGACGCCCTTGAGCGCGGCTTTCACGTAGGTGCCCTGCTGCTGGCCGGCCGCGAAGTTGTCGGTGGCGAAGGTCGCGTCGACGGCGTCCGGCGGTTCGGTGGCGGTGTCGAGGGCGATGACCAGGATGCCGGCGTCACGCGCGTCCTTGATCGCCTTGAGCACACCGGTCGACGAGCTGGGCGTGATGAGGATGGTGTTCGCGCCCTGCTGGACCAGGTTCTCGATGGCGCGGACCTGGCCGTCGTTGTCACCGTCGAACTGGCCGGCGAGCGCGCTGAAGTCGGCGCCGTTGGCCTGCGCGGTCGCTCTCGCGGAGTCGCGCAACGCGACGAAGTAGGGGTTCGTGTCGGTCTTGGTGACCAGGCCGACCTTGGCCTTGCCGCTCCCGCCGGTGTTGGTGTTGCCGCCCCAGTGGCGTTCGACCGTGCAGCCGGTCGTCGCGGCGAGGACGGCGGCCAGCACGACGGCGGTGAGACTTCGCTGTCTCATGGGTGCCCACCCTTTGTTCAATGACTCAGTCGTGTCGAAGCTTGCCGATGGACCGGAAGGTAGACAGACTGCACTGTTGACGCAAGCGTTTGCGCAAACGCTTGCCGGAAAGGATTGGCATGCCCCAGCCGAGATCATCGCGGCCGACCCAGCGGGACATCGCCGAGCTCGCCGGCGTCTCGATCACGACGGTTTCCCACGTCGTGAACGGGACGCGCGCCGTCGCCGAGGACACCAAGGCGGCCGTGCTGCGGGCGATCGAAACGACCGGCTACACCGGCGACGCGATCGCGCGCTCGCTGGTGACCGGCGGGACCCGCTCGATCGGGATGGCGATCTCGCTGGTCGCGAACCCGTACTTCGCGACGCTGATGCAGGCGATCGAGCGGGAGGCGTCGGCGCACGGGTACACCGTCCTGCTGGCCGACACGCACGACACCGCGGACACGGAGCGTGACACGGTGCGAGCGCTGCGCTCGCGGCGCGTCGACGGCCTCCTGATCACCCCGGCGCCCGGCGACGGCCCGGTGATCGGCGAGCTCGTGTCCCTGGACGTGCCGACGGTGCTGATCGACCGGCTGACCACCCGCGGCGACGTCGACCAGGTGGGCACGGAGAACATCCAGGCGACGTCGGCGCTGACCGCGCACCTGGCGACGCTCGGGCACCGGCGGGTCGGGATGATCAGCGGCGCGCCCGGGTTGTCGACGAGCGAGGAGCGGGTGCTGGGCTACCGGCTGGGGCTCGGCCGGTCCGGGCTGACCTGGTCGGCCGAGCTCGTGGCCTGCGGGAACTCGTCGCACGAGGGTGGCGCGCTGGCGTTGAGCCAGCTGCTGGCGCTGCCCGAGCCGCCGACGGCGCTGGTGGTCGGCAACGACAGCATGATGGTCGGGGTGCTGCACGAGGCGCGGCGGCGCGGGTTGAAGATCGGCCGCGACCTGCCGGTGGTGGTCTACGACGACGTCGAGTGGGCGGATCTCGTGGATCCCCCGCTGACGACGATGGCTCAGCCGATCGAGGAGATCGGCCGGCAGGCGGTGCGGCTGCTGCTGGCGCGGATCAACGATCCGGGCAGGAAGGCCGAAACCGTACGGCTGGCACCCACTCTGCGTCACCGCGAGTCGTGCGGCTGCCCTTCGGTTCACTCACATCAGTGATTCTGGAGTTTTCCCGGCACGGCGTGGAGGTTCAGCGGCTACCTTTCGGCTGAGCGTCTGCGAGGGCTTATGACCGCACTTTCGCCGGAGCTCCGGTTGTGGGACCCCCCGGTCACCTACCGGATCGGCGTCGCGATGGGTACGCACGCGAACCCTTATTCGGGTGAGCTGCTGCGCTCGATCAGGGCGGCCGCGGCGCAGGCGGGGTGCGACGTCACGCTGGCCGACACGGGAGACACGGTCAGTGAAGAGGCGGCGCTGGTGCGTGCGCTGCGGGCCGACATGGTGGACGGCGTGCTGCTGGTCCCGTCGCCGGGTGACGAAGCGGTGATCAACGGCCTGGTCCGGATGGGTGTCCCGACGGTGCTGGTCGACCGCGTCGCGGCCCGCAACGACGTCGACCAGGTGGGCACGGAGAACGTGCACGCGGTGGCGTCGCTGGTCCGCCACCTGACGGAGCGCCGCCACCGCAAGATCGGCTTGATTTCGGGCGACGAGGGCCTGGAGACGAGCCGCGAGCGCGTCCGCGGCTACCGGCTGGGCTTGGAGCAGGCGGGGCTGCGTTTCAACCGCGAGCTGATGGAGTCGGGCCTGTCGAACCCGGGCGGAGCGGCCCGCGCGGCGGCCAAGCTCCTGGACGGCTGGCCCTCCCCGACGGCCCTGGTGGTGGCGGACGAGTCGATGCTGGTGGGCGTCCAGTACGAGGCCCACCGCCGCGGCATCCGCATCGGGTCCGAGCTGGCGGTGGTCGGGTACGGCGACATGGATTGGGCGCGCCGCGTGAGCCCGGCGGTGACGACGGTGGCCCAGCCGGTGGCGGACATGGGGCACCGGGCGGTGCAGTTGCTGCTGTCCCGGATCTCGGACCCGGACCGGCCGGCGGAGTCGGTGTCGCTGGCGCCGCGGTTCCTGCACGGCGCGTCCTGCGGGTGCTGAACTGGTGGGGTGCTCCTCCACACCGGGCAACTTCCGCCTGACCTGCTGACCTCGACCCGCACCCTGCTGGAGTCGGTCTTCGACGACTTCGACCTGCCCGGCTGGCACAACACCCTGGGCGGCATGCACGCCCTGACCTTCGACGGTCCGCACCTGGTCGGCCACGCGGCACTCGTCCAACGCCGTCTTCTCCACGACGGCCGCGTGCTGAACACGGGGTACGTGGAAGGCGTCGCGGTCCACCCGGCGTATCGACGGCGCGGCATCGCGGGAGCGCTGATGGGCTCGCTGGAGGAGTTGCTGCGCGGGTACGACGTGGGCGCGTTGAGCGCGTCGTCCGACGGCGCGCCGATGTACGCGAGCCGGGGGTGGCAGGTGTGGCGCGGGCCGACTTTCGCGCTGACACCGGGTGGCGTTCGGCGGACAGCGGACGAGGACGGCGGCATTTACGTGTTCCCGGGGCGGGAGCCGCTCGATCTGGACGGCGAGTTAGTCGCCGACTGGCGGGCCGGCGAAGTCTGGTGACGATTCGGCCCGCCGGCGACCGAGGTGCCTACGCAGACCGAAATTGGCGTACACCTTGTTGAGCGTCACCTCGTTGATCAGCACCAGCACCAGCACTGGCAACACCAACTTCCGCGAACGCCTACACGCGGAACAGTCCGTTATTCATTCCTCAACGTCGCCGCGGCTTCCAGCAGCATCCAGCCGCCCACCTGGACCGACATGTCCCGCTCCGGGGCATCCACCGGCAACGGCCAAGGCGCCGGCCGGTCCCAAAACGCGCTGAACACCGGCCCGGGTGCCGCGCCGGACCAGCATGCCTCTGCCGACTTCAGCACCAGCTCGCGGGCCGTGGACGCTTCCGGGCCGGGCAACACCCGCGCCGCCAACGCCAGGTACCGTGCCAGGATCGCCGCGAACAGGCCGCCGTCTCCGCCGCTCTGGCCGACGATCACCCCTCCCGGCGCGCAATGTGAAGCAACCGCCCGCACCGTCCGCGCCGCAGCGTCCATTGAGGACAGTTCCAGACAGGCCCCGAGATAAACACCCTGGCAGTACGTATAAATGTGCTTGACGATCTCCCCGGTATCCGTCCGAATACCATCCCAGACAAGTCCGGACGCGGGATCGACCAAAGTGGACGTCATCCACGAAGTCATCTCCCCAGCGCGGGCGAGGTTCCCCGACCGCGCGTGAAAAATCGCCGCCGGGCCGTTCGCGGGAGCGTTCTTGAACTCGTCGCCGCGGCGCCACCAGATTCCGCCGCCCGCCGCGGACGTCCAGCCCGACAGGAGCTGAGTGTCGATCGCCGCCAAAGCGGGACCGACGTCGATGCCCAACGACGAAACCCGTTGCAGTGCAAGGCCCAGCCACGCGATGTCGTCGTAATAATCGTTCGTCCAGCGGCCGAAGTTGCGCAGCCGCACCGAACGCACGAACGAACGGATCAACGCCAGCCGGGACGCTGAAGGCGCACGCAGCTGCGCGTCCACCAGCGTGTCCAGCAGGTGGGCCTGCCACCAGTAGTTCCAGTGCCAGTGCAGCCGCTGGCCCACCGACGGCGGCCAGCCGCTGCGGCCGAGGACCGTGCCGGGGAGGGCCCACACCCGTCGCAGGTGGCGCGAGGTCACCGCGTGTTCCGCGGCCGAGACGTCCATGACGCAATCGTGCCTTGCCCATCGACATACCGCTCGGTATGTTCGGGTGCCATGACGACGGCCCACGTGACCTGCCCGCTGTGTGAAGCCACCTGCGGCCTGGAAGTGACGCTGGACGCGAACCAGCAGGTCACACGGGTCAAGGGCGACGACAACGACGTCTTCTCCCGGGGCTACATCTGCCCCAAGGGCGCGTCGCTCGGCGCGCTGCACCACGATCCCGACCGGCTGACCGCGCCGCTGCTCAAGCGCGACGGCGAGTTCGTCGAGGTCAGCTGGCAGGAAGCCTACGACGAAATCGACCGCCGCCTCCCGCCGATCCTCGAGGAGCACGGCCGGGACGCCGTCGCCGTCTACGCGGGTAACCCCGGTGTGCACAACATCGCGCTCACGCTCTACGGCCGCGTCCTCTACAAAGCCTTGGGCACCAAGAACTTCTACAGCGCGACGTCGGTCGACCAGCTGCCGAAGCACTACTCGTCCGGGACCATGTTCGGCGACCCGCTCGCCATCCCCGTGCCCGACCTCGACCGCACGCGGCACCTGCTTATCCTCGGCGCCAACCCGCTCGTCTCGAACGGCAGCCTGATGACCGCGCCGGACATCCGCGGCCGGCTGCGCGGGATCCGCGAGCGCGGCGGCAAGATCGTCGTCGTCGACCCGCGGCGCACGCGCACCGCGCAGTTCGCCGACGAACACCACGCCATCCGGCCCGGCACGGACGCGCTGCTGCTGTTCGCCCTGGTCAACGTCCTGTTCGCGGAGAACCGGGCCCGACCGCGAAAGCTCGAAGCACACCTCAACGGCCTCGACGACGTCCGCGAGCTGGCCAGGCCGTTCACGCCCGAAGCCGTCGCCCAGCGCACCGGAATCGACGCCGACGAGATCCGCCGGCTCGCGCGAGAGCTGGCCGAAGCGGACAACGCCGTCGTCTACGGCCGGATCGGCACCACCACCCAGACGTTCGGCACGGTCGCGAGCTGGCTCGTCGACGTCCTCAACGTGCTGACCGGCAACCTCGACGAGCCGGGCGGCGCGATGTTCCCGCTGGCCGCGTGCCAGCCGACCGGCAACCGGCGGCCCTTCGCCGTCGGACGCTGGCACAGCCGGGTGCGCGGGCTGCCGGAGGTCGTGGGCGAACTGCCGGTCGCGACGCTCGCCGACGAGATCGAAACCCCGGGCGACGGCCAGGTCCGCGCGCTGATCACCGTCAGCGGCAACCCGTGCCTGAGCACGCCGAACGCGGGCCGGCTGAGCGAAGCCCTGAAGGGCCTCGACTTCATGATCTCCGTCGACGTCTACCTCAACGAGACGTCGCGCCAGGCGGACGTCATCCTGCCCGGCCCGTCGCCGCTCGAGCGCCCGCACTTCGACCTGGCCTTCTACCAGCTGTCGGTCCGCAACGTGGCCAACTGGACACCCGCGACACTGCCGTCGAAGCTGCCGCAGGAGTGGGAGACCATGCTGCGGCTCACCGGCATCGTCACCGGTCAGGGCCCCGAGGCGGACGTCGAAGCACTCGACGACTTCGTCGCCGCCGACGTCGCGCGCCGCGCCAAGCTCGAGGTCACCCGCGACCGCACCGGCCCGGCGCGGCTGGTCGACCTGATGCTGCGGGCCGGCCCGTACGACGTCACGCTGGCCGACCTCGAAGCCGCGCCGCACGGGATGGACTTCGGGCCGCTGAAGCCGCGGATCCCCGAGGTGCTGTGCACGGCGTCCGGCCGGATCGAGCTGGCGCCGGCGACGATCGTCGCCGATGTCCCGCGCCTGCGCGAAGAGCTCGCCAAGCCCGAGGACGACGGCCTGGTGCTGATCGGCCGCCGGCACCTCAGCTCGAACAACTCGTGGATGCACAACCTGAAACCGCTGGTCCGCGGCGGAAACCGCTGCACGGTCCTGATCCACCCGGCCGACGCGACGCGCCTGGGCCTGACCGACGGCGCGCTGGCGTCGGTGACGTCCCGCGCGGGCAAGCTGGAGGTCCCGGTGGAGGTGACGGACGAGGTCCGCCCGGGTGTGGTCAGCATCCCGCACGGCTGGGGCCACGACGCCGACGGTTCGCGGACGCGGGTGGCGCGGGCGAACCCGGGGGTGAACTCGAACCTGGTCGCCGACGAGACCCTGCTCGACGTGCCGTCCGGGACCACGGTGCTGAACGGGATCCCGGTCGAGGTCGCCCCGGTGTAGCTACCAGGCCGTCGACAGGTCGGCGTGCTGCCGGATCCAGGCGTGCATGACGATCCCCGCCGCGACGCCCGCGTTGATCGACCGGGTCGTCCCGAACTGGGCGATCGACACCGTCAGCGCCGCCGCGTCCCGCGTGCCCGCCGACAACCCCGGCCCTTCCTGGCCGAACACCAGCACGCACGAACGCGGCAGCGACGCCGTCTCGACCGGCTCGGACCCCGGCGTGTTGTCCACCGCGACCACCGCCAGGTTCTGCGAAGCCGCGAACGCGACCAACCCGGACACGTCGTCGTGGTGGCGGAGGTGCTGGTAGCGATCGGTCACCATGGCGCCGCGGCGGTTCCAGCGGCGGCGGCCGACGATGTGCACTTCCGCCGCCGCGAACGCGTTCGCCGTGCGGACCACCGTGCCGATGTTGTGGTCGTGCTGGAAGTTCTCGATCGCGACGTGGAACGGGTGCCGCCGGGAGTCCACATCGGACACGATCGCCTCGCGCCGCCAGTAGCGGTACGCGTCCACGACGTTGCGGCGGTCCCCTTCGCGCAGGAGGTCCGGGTCGTACCGTTCGTCGGCCGGCCACTCACCCGGCCAAGGGCCGACGCCGACCTCTTCGCGGCTCACCCACTCGGTGGGTCCGACGTCGTGCGATGCGCTCACCCGGACGATTGTCGCCTAGCCGAGGCGGACCCGGTGCGTCCGGGCGTCTTCGCTGTGGTCGCGGTGGCGCCAGCGGTGGTACACGCCGACGTAGGAGTAGACGACCACCGCGATCGCGACGACGCCGATCACCGGCAGCCACGCCCGCGGGAACACCGTGTCGTACAGGTAGTAGGCGTTGAACCCGCCGGGCAGGTCGCCGAGGCCCTGCTGGTGGCGGAAGTAGTTCTCCAGCGCGGTGAACGGGCACGGCACGGGCGCGACGTTGACGAGCACACCCCAGGCGACACCCAGCATGTGGACGAAGATCAGCTTCGGCCAGCGCCACGCGAGGAACCCGCCGAACCCGATGAGGAGCAGGGCCAGAATGTGTACTGCGACGGTCACTTCGGCCAGGAACTTCGCCATCGCACTCCCCCTTCACCGTCCCCCTACCAGCGACTTTACTCCGCTGATCGGGTTCGGCCGCCCTTCCGAGTGCCCGGCTGTGTGATGTTTAACCCAGCGGAGCAACCCATTCACCCCGGCGGTGACGGAAGCGTCACGCGCGGTGGAAGCTCAGGCGAACGCCGCGCCGTCGAGGTCGGTGACGACCAGCCGGAGCGGGCACCGCTCCCACACCGTCCCCGCCAGCACCGGCCGCACCAGCTCGGCCGCCCGCTCCAGCAGCGGCGGGAGCGGCAGCCGGGTCGCGATCAGCCGGACCTGCACCAGCTCCGGTGACAGGTCGACCGCCGCGGCCGCCGACAACCAGGTCGCCGGGCGGAGGCCGTCCAACGCGGTCAGGGCGCCGACGATCTTCTCGGCGGCTTCCTCGGCCGTCACCGGGCCTCGATGTCCAGGATGGACACCGAAACGTCGGTGACGACCAGGCCGGTCTGCTCGGCGACCGCCCGGCCGACGGCGCGCTGCACCGCCCGGCCCACCGCCGCCGCCTGGTCGGCCGCCGACGTCACCAGGTCGACCTCGACGCTCAGCCGGCCGTCGGCCGTGCGCACCCGGACGCCGTCGGCCGGGGCCGGGTCGAGGCCCTTCCAGCGCTGGCGGGCCGCACGCGTCCACGCCGTCACCAGGCCACGCAGCCCCGGTTCGAGCCGCACCACGCCCGGCGTCTCGATCGCCGCCCGGGCCGCCACGCTGGCGATCACCGGATCGGCGATGACGTAGTCCACGCTCATTCCCCTGGCTCCCCCGCCGTGTCTTCGTCGTAGATGTCGTCCACCAGCAGGTCGAGCTTCGCCAGCGTCAGCCCCACCCGGGCGGCGGCCGCCGCGGTCACCCGCTCCCGCACCAACGCCAACGCTTCACCGCCGGTGACGTTCCGCAGACTCACCGCGAGGGTGAGTTCCACTTCGACGACTCCGTCGGCGCCCGTCCGCACCCGGCAACGCCGCGCCCGGACGCCGTCGACCGTGTCCGCCGCGTACCGCAGCACGGCCGCCACCGCCTGCTCGCTGATCTCGACGAACCCGGGTTCCGGGGTCGGCAGGGACACCATCGAGCCACGCCGCACCTCGGCCCGCACCGCGGACATGATCCGGCCGAACAAGGCCGGCGGCACGTCCTCCTCGGCCACCAGTTCCGCGGTCGCCTCGCGCAGCGCCAGCAGGCTCTCGCGCGCGGCCCGGCAGTGGGGGCAGGTCAGCTCGTGCTCGTCGGCCTGCCCGGCGCCGACCGCGTCGAGCCGCTCCCACACCTGCTCGACGTCACGTTCGCAGGGCAGCTCGTAGTCCGTCATCGCCATGGCTTCATCACCTCCGCCAGCTGGGCTCGGGCCCGCGCGATCCGGCCGCGGACCGCGGTCGCGTTCGCGCCGACGACTTCGCCGATCTCGTCGTAGGACCGGCCGTGCACTTCACGCAGCAGCCAGCACGCTCTCTGCTCCGGGGTCAGCTGCGCCAGCGCCGCGTTCAACGCCGCGAGCTGCTCGCTCACCTGCGCGGCCCGCTCCGGCTGGAGGTCCACCCGCGGCGACTCGGCGGTGTCGAGGTCGACGTCCGCCTGGGGTTTCCGGGCGCGGATCGCGTTGAGACAGCGGTTCGTGGTGGCCCGGTAGAGCCAGCCGACGAACGCCGCGTCGTCGGTGAGCTGCGCGAGCTTGCGCCAGGCGTTGAGGAAGACCTCCTGCACGACGTCCTCGGCGTCGCCGCGGTGCGCGAGCATCTTCACGGCGAGCCGGAACATCGGGCCCTGGTAGCGCAGCACGAGCTGCTCGTACGCCCGGACGTCCCCGTCCCGGGCACGACTGACGAGGGTCGCGTCGTCAAGCGGTGTGGCAGCGGTCGTCACGGCACCTCCTCGGCAGGAGGACACCGGCGGGCGGAAAACGTCACGGAGTGATTGTGGGTGAGCCGCGTCACCGGGGCGAGTCCGTGACGATCCCGCGTCCCGGTGGTCTTCACGGCACCAGGGCGTCCCGCCGGGACGCCACCGCAGGAGGAGGTGCCCGATGTCGTTGGGTGACAAGATCGGCAACAAGGCCGAGGAGCTGGGCGGCAAGGCCAAGGAGGCGGCCGGGTCCGCCACCGGCAACGAGGAACTGCGGGCCGAAGGCCAGGCCGACCAGGCGAAAGCCGGGCTGAAGGGCGCGGTCGAAAACGTCAAGGACGCCGCGAAGGACCTCTTCGGGAAGTGAGCCGGAGCCGGGGACCGCGGGTGGCGGTCCCCGGCCCGCCGGGTCAGTCGAGGCCGAGGTCGTCCTTGCCGAGGACGTACCGGTACTCGAGGCCTTCCTTCTCGATGGCCTCCCGCGCGCCGGTGTCGCGGTCGACCACCGTCACCACGCCGATCACGTTCGCGCCCGCTTCACGCAGGGCCGCGACGGCTTCGAGGACACTGCCGCCCGTGGTCGAGGTGTCCTCGACCGCCAGCACGCGCTGGCCCCGGACCTCCATGCCCTCGATGCGCCGCTGCATGCCGTGTTCCTTGACGGACTTCCGGACGACGAACGCGTCCAGCACCACACCATCGTTCGCCGCGGAGTGGAGCATCGACAGCGCGACCGGGTCGGCGCCGAGCGTCAGGCCGCCGGCCGCCACGTAGTCCCAGTCCGCCGTCAGCTGGCGCAGGAGCTTGCCGATCAGCGGCGCGGCCGTGTGGTGCAGCGTCGCCCGCCGGAGGTCGATGTAGTAGTCGGCTTCCTTGCCGGACGCCAGGGTCACTTTTCCGTGCACCACGGAAAGATCGGTGACCAGCCTGGCCAGTTCGAGTTTCGCCGCTTGATCCAACCCGGGGTTCGCCACGGCCGAGAGTCTTACACACGCCCGCGCTCACTCCCCGATGGATGTGGCGTCGACCGCACGCCCGCGCGTCGCCGCCCAGGCCGGGACCAGGATCGCCACGAGCGAGAGCACCACGGCGATCGCGAGCACCACCAGGTAGACCGCCAACGGCCCGGACGGCAGCGGCGAGCCGCTCACCACGAGGCAGAACGGCACGATCGAGCCCGCCGCGACGAGCGTCCCGAGCAGCACCGCGATCGTCGCGATCAGCCCGCCCTCGACGCCGGCCATCCGCAGCACCTGGCCGCGGGTGAACCCGCTCAGCCGCTGCAGCCCGAACTCGCGGCGCCGCTTGGCCGTGGCCATCACCAGCGTGTTCACCACCGAAATCACCGTGTACGCGATGATCATCCCGACGAGCAGGTAGTTGACCCACGCGCCGACCTCGTTGCCCTTCGCGTGCGCCGCGATGAGGTTGTCCCGGTCGCCGACGGACACCGGCAGCCCGGCCGTCGCCGCGCGAAGGCGCGAAGTCAGCGTTGCCGTGTCGACGCCTTCGGCCGCCCGTACCAGCAGCTGCGGCGCGAGCCCGATCGTCGTGTGCGGCGCCAGCAGTGACGCCGGCAGCACGAGCCGTTCGAACCCGGCGCGCTGGGCCACGACGGCGGACACCCGCACGGCCACCGGTGTCCCGTCGCCGAGCCGCAGCGACAGCGTGTCGCCGACTTGGCGGCCGAACGTCGTCGGCACCTCGACGGCGTTCCCGGTCAGCTCGCTGACGCCGAGCGCCGGCCAGCCGTCGTTGTCCTGGTTCGAGTCGTACGGCCGCTCGACGAACACCGTGCTCGTGACGTACTCCGACGCGCCGGCGACCCCCGGGGTCGCGCGCACGCGCCCCAGCACCGACGGGTCCAGCCCGCCCGGGCCGGCGACGACCGCGTCCGCGCGCAGGTCCTCGGTGAACGCCTGGTTCGAGACGGCTTCCTGGGTGGTCTGCAGGTAGATGTTGGCGGTCGCGATGCCGACCGCGAGCATGATCGGGGTGACCGCGCCGGCCGTCCGCACCGCGCCGACGCGGGTGTTGTGCAGCGCGACCCGGCCGGTGACCCCGCTGACCGCCTGGACCGGCCAGCGCAGCAGCATCGCCATCACCTTGGTGACGCCGGGGCTGAGCGCCGCCAGGCCGAACGCCCACAGCATCACCGCGGGCCCGGCCGTGCTGGCCGCGACCGGGCCGGTCATCACGGCGACGGTCACGATCGCCAGCGCGGTCCCGCCGCCGAAGCACAGGATCGCGGTGATCAGCCGGATCGGCGTCAGCCAGCGCCGTTCGACGGCGGCTTCGGCGAGCGCCTCGGTCGGGCGGACCTTCGACGCCCGCCGTCCGGCCACGAAGGACGCGGCGAAGACCGCCAGCAACGACGCGCCCGCGGCGACGATCGCCGGGATCCAGCCCTGCCCGAACCGCAGCACGTCGGGCACGACGTGGTTGGCCGCGAGCTGGTCGAACAGCCAGCCGCCGAGCACCGGGCCGAGCGCGACCGCCGCGGCGACCGCGAGCAGGCCGACGACCAGTGCCTCGCCGAGCACCATCCGCCGCAGCTGCCGCGGGGTCGTGCCGATCGCGCGCAGCAGGGCGAGTTCGCGCTGGCGCTGCTGGGTCGACAGCGTGAGCGTGCCGGCGACGACGAACACCATGACCATCGCCGACAGCCCGCCCGAGACCGCCGCCAGGACGATCAGGTCCTCGCCGCTCTTGTTCACCTCGGGGAACTCCAGGGCGCCGCGGTCGACGCCCGTGGTCACGACCCCGGCGTCCCCGACCGCGGCCGTCACGGCGCCGACGTCCCCGCCGAAGACGCCGATGGTGTCGTACTGCCCGGGGTGTCCCGACAGCCGTTCCGCGTCCGGAGCCGCGAAGAACAGCGCCGAGTCCCGCATGGCCTGCGGTGCTTCGGCGATCCCCGAGACGCGGTACTGGCCGACGACGCCGTGTGCCGCGACGGGCAGCGTGTCCCCGACGCCGACTCCCAGTGCGGCATCGACGACGACTTCGCCCGGCTTCGGCGCTTCGCCCTTCAGCGCGTACGGCGTCAGCGCCGCGGAGTCCCACGCGTGCCCGAGCGCGCTTGCCTCGCCGGCCTGCGCCGGGAAGCTGACCTCGCCAACCACCTTCGTGACCCCGGGGACCGCGCGCAGGCGGTCGGCCAGCGCCGCGTCGACCCGGACGCGCTCGGGCAGCGTCGCGTGCTCGAACTTGTGCTTGTCCTCGGGGTCCAGCGTCGCCGGGTCGTCCTCGGGCAGCGCGAGCGACTGCAGCCCGCCGACGACGATCGGCGCCGCGGCCAGCCGCTGCACCGGCGTCTCGGACCGGATGCCCGTCTCCATCAGGCCACCGCACGCCGAGACGATCAACGCGCCGAAGAACACGGCGACGAACGTCGCCAGGAAGCCGCCTTTGCGCAGGCGCAGCGTCCGCATCGCGAGGGAGAACATCAGACCGCCACCCGGTCCCACGCGCCGAGGTGGGTCATCCGCTCGGCGACGGCTTCCGCGGTCGGGTGGACCAGCCGCCCGGCGATCCGGCCGTCGGCCAGGAAGACGACCTGGTCGGCGTAGGACGCGGCGACCGGGTCGTGCGTCACCATGATCACCGTCTGGCCCGAGGTCCGGACCGAGTCGCGCAGCAGGCCGAGCACGTCGGCGGCGGTGCGGGTGTCCAGCGCGCCGGTCGGCTCGTCGGCGAAGAGCACGGCCGGGTCGGTGACCAGTGCCCGCGCGATCGCGACGCGCTGCGCCTGCCCGCCGGACAGCTGCCCGGGCAGGTGCTTGCGGCGTCCGTCGAGGCCGACGTGCGCGAGGATCCGCGCGACCAGCCGCTTGTCCGGGCGCCGGCCGGCCAGCTGCAGCGGCAGCACGACGTTCTGCTCGACCGTCAGCGCCGGGAGCAGGTTGAACGCCTGGAAGACGAACCCGACGCGGTCGCGGCGCAGCTTCGTCAGGTAGGTCTCGCTCTTGCCGTCGAGGTCCTGGCCGTCGAGGACGACCCGGCCCGACGTCGGCCGGTCGAGGCCGGCCGCGCAGTGCAGGAACGTGCTCTTGCCCGAACCGGACGGGCCCATCACCGCCGTGAACCCGCCACGCGGGAACGAGATCGAGACCCCGTCCAGCGCGACCACGCCGCCGTACTCCTTGCGCACGGCCTCGAGCCGAACCGCCTCATTCGTCATGCGGAAAACGCTATTGAGGCAGCCCCCGGATCACCCTGGTGCGGACGCGCGTCTTCGAGGTAGGGACAGCCCTACTCAGGTACGGCCCTTGCCGCCGAAGCCGCCGCTGATCCGGCGCAGCACCGCGCGCGGCAGCAGGCCGCCGATCGCGACGACGGCCTTGTACTGCAGGCTCGGCACCGAGATCACCTTGCCGCGGCGCAGGTCCGCGAGCGCCTCGCCGACCACCTGTTCGACACCCAGCCAGGCGATTTTCGGGCCGGGCTTGTCGATGCCGGCCCGCTGGTGGAACTCGGTCGCGGTGAAACCGGGACAGAGCGCCATCATCCGGACGTCCTTCGGCAGCGACGCGGCGATGCCTTCGGTGAACGACGTGACCCAGTTCTTGCTCGCCGTGTAGGTCGAACCGCGGCCGCTGAAGAAGCCCGCGACGCTGCTGACCTGGATGATGTCGCCGCGGCCGCGCTGGATCATGCCGGGCAGGACGGCCCGCGTCAGCCTCAGGACGGCGGTGACGTTGACGTCGAGCTGGCGCTGCAGCGCGTCCGGCGGGATGGTCCAGAAGTCGCCGTTCAGCCCGAACCCGGCGTTGTTGACGAGCAGGTCGACCGGCCCGGCGGCGAGCCGCTCCTCGACTGCCGTTCGTCCGTCCACTTCGGACAGATCGGCGGCCAGGACCTCGACGGCGACGCCGTGCTTTTCCCGCAGTTCAGCGGCAAAGGCTTCCAGGCGCGCGGTATCGCGCGCGACGAGCACCAGGTCGTGCTTCTCGGCGGCGAGCGTGCGCGCGAACTGCGCGCCGATGCCCGCGGTGGCTCCGGTGATCACAGCGGTGGTGGTCATGTGGGTGAACGATACCCACAGGTCAGGGCCTCCGGGTGCAGCCGTTTCCCACCCGGGTTATCGTCCCGATCATGGGTAAGCACAGCAGGCGCAAGAGCGGCTACCTGCCCAAGGTCGCCGCCGGCGCGGCGCCCGTCGCCCTCCTCTTCGCGGCCCCCGCGACCGCGCTCGCGGCCCAGGACCTCACCCTGCCCCTCGACGGGATTTCGCTCCCCGTCGACCACCAGCACGCCGGCTCCCTCGAGGGCGACGGCCTCGCCGCGTCCCGCCGCGACGTCGTCACCAAGCAGATCGGCGAAGCCCGGGCCGCCACCGACCTCGCGGAGGCCGCGGGCGTGAGCCCGGTGGGCGCGTTCGCGGACCGCAGCGGCCGCCACGACGTCCGCCTGGGCCAGGTCACGGCGGTCACGGCCAACGAACAACGCATGGCGGCGGCCGCGACCGACCTGACCCGGCTGGGCACGGGCGAGCGCACCCACCACGGCGTCTGGCTGGGCAACGGCGTCGACGTGCTGAGCGAGAACGCCGAGCAGGTCGACACGGGTCTGCGGCCCACGGGCCGGTTCACCGGCGACCTGGCGGGCGGGCTCGCGGTCCGCCGTTCGTCGGGCCAGGCGGTCGACCTCGGCGGCCTGGGCGCGGTCGGCACGTCATCGGAGCAACACGGCCAGTTCACCGGCGACCTGGACTTCGGCCAGCAGCACGAGGCAGGCGGTCAGTTGGGCCCGGCCGCGGGCCTGGTGAAGGCGTCCCACGACCTTTCGTCGGGCTCGATCAGCGGCGACCTCGGCGTGGACCACGTGATCCACGCCGAAGGCGCAGTGACGAGCGTGCGCGGCACGCTGACCCCGTCTTTCTCGGGCAGCCTGCTCGACCGGCCGCTCTAGTCCTGCGGGGCCGGCGGCTCCGCGGGCGGCTGCTGGACCGGCGTCCCCGCGGCCGGAGTCGGTGGCGAAGCAGGCGGGACCGGGCCGGCCGCCGGGATCGGGGCGCCCGCCTGGTGGCGGCCCGCTTCGTAGTCCTCGTCGAACGGGTCGACGATGTCCGCGATCTCGCCGAGGTCGCGCAGCAGCCGCTCGAGGCGGGACGGGCCCGCCGTCGGGACGACGCTGGCCAGCACCCACTCGGCCTCGAGCCAGGCCACGCCGACGTCGCCGCCGAGCTGGTCCGCCGCGTCGACCAGTTCCTGGGTGATCACCACGCGGGCGCCGTCGGCGTCGTCCGCGAACGCGTAACGTGAGCCGATCGGGCCGAGCATCTCGGGCATGTCCGCGCGCTGGAACGGCACGCTGGACAGCCACATCTCGATGGGGATCCGGTGCTTCTTGTTGCACCGCACGGCGACGACGACCGCGGGGATCTGGCCCTCGGACTCGATGTCGAAGATGAACACGGGCCGGCGGCCGTCGGAGGTGAAGGTCGAGCCCGCGACGACGTTCACGGCGGCGTCGGCGCCGAAGTAGCCGATCGCTCCGCCGGACCACTGCTGCGGCAGCCGTTCGTCCTCCTCGACGAACTGCCAGCCGCGCAGCTGAGCCCACCGCATGCGCTCGCGGTTGCGCGAGCCCTCCTTCGCCCGGTCGGCCGCGAGCAGCCCGAGGCCCGCCACCAGGGCGACGGCCGCGACGACGAACCAGATCCACGCCGGAATACCCACGACGTGCAGGGTATCGCCTGCTACGCCGAAGAGATGATCGCCGGTACCCGTGTCGCCGGGCCCATTCGGCTCATTTCGACGCACCCTGTCGACAAATCTCTACTGTGGACGCCCGGCCTCGTGAGTGTTTGGGGCGGTTAGAACCGCCCCAAACACTCACGAGCCGTCAGACGCGGGTGACGGTCAGCGCGTCCCCGGCTTCCAGCTCCGGGATGTCGACGCGCACGGTGTCGCCGTCGCGGATCTCACCCGACAGCAGCTCCTTCGCCAGCTTGTCGCCGATCGCCGACTGGACCAGCCGCCGCAAGGGGCGGGCGCCGTAGATCGGGTCGAAGCCGTTCAGCGCGAGCCACTCGCGGGCGCCGTCGGTGACCTCCAGGTGCAGGCGCCGCTGCGCGAGCCGCGCGGCGAGCCGGGCCACCTGGATGTCCACAATGGACGTCAGCTGCTCGGTGCCCAGCGAGTGGAACACGACGATGTCGTCGAGCCGGTTGAGGAACTCCGGCTTGAACTGGCGCTGCACCACCTGCAACACCGCGTCGGAGCGCTGCCGCTCGTCGAGCGACGGGTCGGCGATCGCCTGCGAGCCGAGGTTCGACGTCAGGATCAGGATGGTGTTGCGGAAGTCCACCGTCCGGCCCTGGCCGTCAGTCAGCCGCCCGTCGTCGAGGACCTGCAGCAGCACGTCGAAGACGTCAGGGTGGGCCTTCTCCACCTCGTCGAGCAGCACCACCGAGTACGGCCGCCGCCGGACGGCCTCGGTCAGCTGCCCGCCCTGGTCGTACCCGACGTACCCCGGCGGGGCGCCGACCAGGCGCGCCACCGAGTGCTTCTCGGCGTACTCGCTCATGTCGATGCGCTGCATCGCCCGCTCGTCGTCGAACAGGAACTCGGCCAGCGCCTTGGCCAGCTCGGTCTTGCCGACGCCGGTCGGGCCGAGGAACAGGAACGAGCCGGTCGGGCGGTCGGGGTCGGCGACGCCGGCCCGGGTGCGGCGGACCGCGTCCGAGACGACCTGCACGGCCTCCCGCTGCCCGATGACCCGCCGGCCCAGCTCCTCTTCCATCCGGAGCAGCTTGCCGGTCTCGCCCTCGAGGAGCCGGCCGGCCGGGATGCCGGTCCACGCGGCCACGACGTCGGCGACGTCGTCCGCGCCGACCTCTTCCTTCAGCATCACGTTCTGCTGGCTGACCTCGTTCGCCGCGGTGGCCGCTTCGAACTCCTTCTCCAGCGCGGGGATCCGGCCGTAGCGCAGCTCGGCGGCCCGGCCGAGGTCACCGTCGCGCTCGGCCCGGTCGGACTCGCCGCGCAGCTGCTCCAGCTGCTCCTTGAGCTCGCGGACCTTCTCGATGGAGCCCTTCTCGTTCTGCCAGCGCGCGGTCAACGCGGTCAGCGTCTCGCGCTTCTCGGCCAGCTCCGCGCGCAACGCGTTGAGCCGCTCCTTCGAAGCGGCGTCGCTCTCCTTCGCGAGCGCCATCTCCTCGATCTCCAGGCGACGCACCGCGCGCTCGACCTCGTCGATCTCCACCGGCCGCGAGTCGATCTCCATGCGCAGCTTGGACGCGGCCTCGTCGACCAGGTCGATGGCCTTGTCCGGCAGGAAGCGCGCGGTGATGTAGCGGTCGGACAGCGTCGCGGCGGCGACCAGCGCGGCGTCCGTGATCCGGACACCGTGGTGGACCTCGTAACGTTCCTTCAGCCCGCGCAGGATCGCGATGGTGTCCTCCGGCGACGGCTCGCCGACGAGCACCTGCTGGAAGCGCCGCTCCAGGGCGGCGTCCTTCTCGATGTGCTGGCGGTACTCGTCGAGGGTGGTCGCGCCGACCATCCGCAGCTCGCCGCGGGCGAGCATCGGCTTGATCATGTTGCCCGCGTCCATCGCGCCTTCGCCGGTCGCGCCGGCGCCGACGATCGTGTGCAGCTCGTCGATGAACGTGATGACCTCGCCCGCGGAGTCGGTGATCTCCTTGAGCACGGCCTTCAGCCGCTCCTCGAACTCGCCGCGGAACTTCGCGCCGGCCACCATCGACCCGAGGTCGAGGGCGACGACGCGCTTGCCGCGCAGCGACTCCGGCACGTCCCCGGCGATGATGCGCTGGGCCAGGCCCTCGACGATGGCCGTCTTGCCGACGCCGGGCTCGCCGATCAGGACCGGGTTGTTCTTGGTGCGCCGCGACAGCACCTGCACGACGCGGCGGATCTCGGTGTCGCGGCCGATGACCGGGTCGAGCTCGCCGGCGCGGGCCCGCGCGGTGAGGTCGACGCCGTACTTCTCGAGCGCCTTGAACGTGCTCTCCGGGTCCGCGCTGGTGATCCGGGCCGAGCCGCGGACCTTGGCGAACGCCTCGCGCAGCGCGTCCGGCGTCGCACCGTGGCGCTTGAGCAGGTCGGCCACCTGGCCGCCCTCGGTGGCGAGCCCGACGAGCAGGTGCTCGGTCGAGACGTACTCGTCGCCCAGCTCGGTCGCCAGCTTCTGCGCGTGCGTCAGCGACTTCACGGCGAAGGTGTCGAACTGCGGGCTCGACACGGTCGCGCCGGTCGCCGACGGCAGCGCCGCGATGATCGGCTCGAGCTCCTTGTGCACCACCCCCGGGTCCGCCCCGACCGCGGTCAGCAGCGGTGCGGTCAGCCCCTCACCCTGCGCCAGCAGGGCGCCCAGCAGGTGGGCGGCCGACACGTGCGGGTTGCCGGCCATGGTGGCCGCCTGCGCCGCGGACGAGATCGCCTGCTGGGTCTTCGTGGTCGGGTTGAAAGCGTCCATCCCTCACCTCATGCTCGGTACACTGAAAGTCCTGGTGACAGGCCTGACCATGACCTGACACTATCCTTAACGCAGGAAAACTTGAGTCTGTTCCGCTCAACTTTGACCGGGAGCCACGGCGCTCGCCGGCAGCCGGTGGCCCAGCGTGCCGAGCCCGGCCACGGCGAGCCCGGCACAAGCCCCGACCAGCACCCAGGGTAACCAGTCGGCCACCGAAAACAACGCGACCACGGCGGGCGCGAGCACCTGCGCCACCGTGAACGCGTACTGGTACGCAGCCAGATAACGCCCGCGGGCCAGCGGAGGTGCCGCGGCCTCGGCCAACGCGCCCGAACGCGGCCCGAAGACCAGGTCGCCGGCGGCGAACACCAGCGTCGCCGCCAGCAGGTACACCACCTGCCAGCCGTCGGGCACCAGCAGCACCCCGAGGCTGACCAGGCACCACGCGGCGAACAACGCCGACCCCGCGCGCATCGCGGCGATCCGGGTCAGCCGCGCGGTGAGGCGCAGCGCGAGCGTGCCGCCGACGCTGGTCAGCACGGTCAGCAGCGCGAGGATCGCGCCGGGCAGCCACGCCGGGCCGTGCAGCCGGTCGAGCACGAACACCGGCGTGCCGATGAGAAAGAAGTCGAGCGAGAGCCCGAAGAGCCCGCTGAACAGGATCAACGCCAGGTACGGGCGGTTGCGCAGCACCCGGTCGGTCCGTTCGCACGGCGTCCGGTGCGGGCGCGCGAGGTGGACGAACAGCGCGAGGACCACCGCGGCCACCACGAACGTCCCGGCGTCCAGGACCAGCGCGACCCGGTACCCGGCCGGGCCGAGCCAGGTCAGCAACACGCCCGCGACGAGCCCACCGAGGCCGAAGCAGGCAGCCCGCACCATCCCCACCTCGGCGAACGGCCGATCCTTCGGGACGTCGCCGGCGACGTCCGCGATGAGCACGAACAGGGAGCTGTAGAACAGCTGCTGCCCGGTGGCGAGCAGCACGGCGGCGACCACGACCGGACCCGCGCCGTCGGCGAAGAGGTAGGCGGCCGCGCCGGCGGCCTGCAGCAGCTGGGCGCCGATCACGACGACCCGCGGGCCGACGCGGTCGACGAGCCGGCCGGCCAGCGGCGGCACGAGGAGCCCGCCGACGGTGCCGAGCGTGACGGCGGTGCCCGCCATCGCCAGCGGCACGCCGACGACCTGGGTCACGTAGACCAGGGCCAGTGGGAGGAACAGACCTGAGCCGAAGTTGTCGATCCCCAACGCGCACAGCAGTGCGACCCGGCTACGCGTCACCCACCGACGTTAACTCCGTGGCACACCGCGAAGTCAGGCCCGAACGGACACTTTCCGGTGTGCAAAATGCAACTCCCGGTGTTACCGAATCGCGGGATGTCACTTGGTCGTGTCGGCGAGGCACGCGGCGCTGCCGAGCGCGCTGCGGAGGTCGGCGTTCATCTCGGCGAGCCGGCCGGTCAACTCGGTGACGCGCTCGTCGTCCCAGCCGCCGAGCGCCCGCTCCATGAACTCCAGGTAGTTGACGCGCCAGCGGGCGAGCTCGGCCCGGCCCTTCTCGGAGACGCTCACCAGGGAGGCCCGGCCGTCCTCCGGCGCGGGACGGCGGTCGACCAGCCCGGCGGCGGAGAGCTGGGTGATCTGCCTGCTGACCACCGAGAGGTCGACGTACCGGCGTTTCGCCAGTTCGGACGGCCGCGCCTCGCCGTTCTTCGCCAGGTCGGACAGCAGCATCGCGGCCGCCGGGTGCAGCCCCGGCTGGTCCTGCCACGCCTGCATGACCCAGGCGTGCTGGAGCTGCGACGCGGTCTTCAGCTCACGCATGAGCTCGACCCGGACGTCGTCGTCGGTGTCGTGGAAGCCCATCGGACCCTCCTGCCCCAGCAGTGTTGCACCGGGGCTCCGCCCCGGGCCGGGGGCTCCGCCACCCGGAACCCCCGAAACGCTATTACTTGTGCAATACAAGTTTATTGCCCGACGCTTGCGCGGACAAGGATCTCTCCGGTGAGGTCGACCACGCCGTGACCGGGGCGAATACACCCGGTCGGAGCAACAATGCGGGCAAAAGGCTGCTTGGCGGCTACCCTGCGGACGGGCTGCGCGCGTGGCCCGGACGAGTAACGAGGTGGCTGCGGTGGCGATGGACTCAGGAGGCGGCAGTGCCTGACCGGGTGCCATCGTCCAGCCGTCCCCGACCAGCGAACACCACATGACAGCCGATTCGGTCAGCCCGTTCCCCCGGTCGTCGACCCCGCGTGAAGCCCCCGCGGCCGTCGTCGCGATGGTCAAGCTCATCCGGGACAGCTGGGCCAAGTCGGAGCCCTACATCGCCGACATCTCCCAGTTCTTCTACGGGATGCTCTTCACCCTCGCGCCGACCACGCGCGACTTCTTCCCGATCAACATGGAGATCCAGCGCGGCCGGCTGGTGCGCGCGCTGGTGCACATCGTGCAGATGGTCGACCGCCCCGACGACCTCGCGCCGTTCCTGCGCCAGCTGGGCCGCGACCACCGCAAGTTCGGCGTGGTGCCCCGGCACTACGAAGCCGTCGGGACGGCCCTGCTGGCGTCGCTCAAGAACCACCTCGGCCGGGAGTGGACCCCCGAGGTCGAACGGGCCTGGGCCGAGGCGTTCACCATCGCCGCGCGGGCCATGCAGGACGCCGCCGCGGCCGACACGAACCCGCCGTCGTGGTCGGCCACCGTGGTCGAGCACCGGCGGCTGACCTGGGACCTCGCGCTGGTGCGCCTGGTGCCCGACCAGCCGGTGCCCTACCACCCCGGCCAGTACGTGAGCGTCGAAGTCCCGCAGCGGCCGCGGCTGTGGCGCTACCTCTCGCCGGCGAACGCGCCGCGTGAGGACGGCGGCATCGAGTTCCACGTCCGCGCGATCGACGGCGGCTGGGTGTCCAGGGCGATAGTCAGCCACACCCAGCCCGGCGACGTCTGGCGGCTCGGGCCGCCGCTCGGCCGGCTGGCGGTCGACCGCGAAGGGCCGCGCGGCGTGCTGATGGTCGCCGGCGGCACCGGCATCGCGCCGCTGCGGTCGATCCTCGACCACCTCGCGCTGTGGGGCGAGAACCCGAAGACGCGCCTCTTCTACGGCGGGCCGTCCCGCGAGGACCTCTACGACCTCGAGGAGCTGCGCGCGCTCGCGTCGACCAACCCGTGGCTGAGCGTGACGCCGGTGGTGGAGCGCGGCGGCGACGTCCCCGGGTTCGAGCAGGGCACGCTCGCCGAGGCCGTCACCCGGTTCGGCTCGTGGCCCGGCCACGACATCCTCGTGTCCGGCTCGCCGGCGATGATCCGCGCGACGGTGTCGCGCATGCTGGTCGCGGGCAGCGCGCTGGACCAGATCCAGTACGACCCGTTCACGATCGACTAGTCACCTCGGCTGGACAATTCTTTCCGGCTTTTTCGGAAAATACCTCACGAGACCGGCTTAAATCGGACCCGTAGATCATTTTCACGCAGCGCCAGCTGGGGTTGACCCGCCGTGGCGAAATTGCTCCGTTCGAGCGGGACCGCGCGTAATCACGCGCATCTGCACGGGAATTCGCCTACAGTCGGGAACCCTCGGGGGCGACACCGCCACAGCGATGTCGCAGGCACGGTGCGAAAAAAAGCCTTGCACGACTGGAGATTGCCGTTCCCGATGACTGCCGATTCCCTGAAGATCACCGCACCACCCACGACCGTTCCCGTTTCGGCCGTGGAAGGTCGCGAACTGACCCGGTTGATCCGGGAAAGCTTCGCGGAGATAGAGCCCAAATCCGAAGAACTCGCGCAGTACTTCTACGGCGCGTTGTTCGTGGTCGCGCCGGATTGCCGGGACATGTTCCCGGTCTCCATGGCCACCCAGCGGAGCAGGCTGCTGCGCGCGATCGTGTACGTGGTGCAGATGGTCGACCGGCCCGACGAGCTGACCACCTTTCTCGCGCAGCTGGGCCGCGACCACCGGAAGTTCGCCGTGGTCAGCCGCCACTACGACGCGGTCGGCGTCGCGCTGCTGGCGGCGCTGAAACGGTTCCTCAAGGAGAAGTGGACCCACGAGGTGGAGTCCGCGTGGACGACCGCGTACGGGATCATCGCCAAGACCATGCGCGAGGCCGCCCAGGCCGAAACCGGGCCGGCGTCGTGGGCGGCGCGGGTGCTCGACCACCGCAAGCTGTCCCGCGACGTCGCGATGGTCCGGGTGCAGACCGAAGGGCTGCTGCCCTTCCGCGCGGGCAGCTACATCAGTGTCGAGGTGCCGCAGCGGCCGCGGATGTGGCGCTACCTCTCCCCGGCGACCGCGCCACGCGGCGACGGCCAGATGACGTTCCACGTGCGCACGGTGCCCGGCGGCTGGGTCAGCGGCGCCATCGTCAACCACACGAAACCGGGGGACACGTGGAAGCTCGGGCCGGCGATGGGCGCGCTCACCGTGCGTCCGACGGCCACCCGGAAGCGGCTGCTGATGATCGCCGGCGGGACCGGCGTCACCCCGTTCGTCTCCATCCTCGACGACCTCGCGCACTGGAAGCGCAACCCGCCGGTGCACCTGTTCTTCGGCGGCCGAAGACCCGAGGACCTGTACGCGCTGGACGACCTCCGGCGGCTGACCGCGGTGTCGAAGTGGCTGACGGTCACCCCGGTGACCGAGGAGGGCGCGATCCCGGGCGGGGACCGCGGCACGCTCGCCCACGCGGTGACCCAGCGCGGCTCCTGGGCCGACCACGACATCCTCGTCTCCGGCTCACCCGCGATGATCCGGGCGACGGTGGCGAAGCTGCTGGCCGCCGGCGTCGAGCTCGAACGCATCCGCTTCGACCCGTTCACCCTGGACTGAGGAACTCTCAGCGGGGCGCGCGCCCGGTGCCCGATCTCGCTATCGTCGCCGATATGGAGATGACTATTCCGGTTTCGGACGGCACGATCGGCGGCTACCTGGCGGAGCCCGCCGGCGAGGGACCGCACCCGGGCGTGGTGCTCATCCACGACGCGTTCGGGCTGAGCCAGGACGCGAAGAACATCACCGACCGCATGGCCGGCGAAGGGTTCCTCGCCCTCAGCCCGGACCTGTACTCGCGCGGCGGCTTCCGCCGGTGCGTGCGCCGGGTGTTCTCGGACATGTTCGCGAACCAGGGCCGGGCGTTCGACGACATCGAGGCGTCCCGCGCGCTGCTCGCCGGCCGCGAGGACTGCACGGGCCGGATCGGCATCGCCGGGTTCTGCATGGGCGGCGGCTTCGCGCTCGTCGCGGCGTCACGCGGCTTCGAGGCGTCGGCGCCGTACTACGGGCAGCTGCCGAAGAACCTGTCGGTGCTCGACGACGCGTGCCCGATCGTCGCCAGCTTCGGCCAGAAGGACTTCTCGCTGCGCGGCGCGGCGGCGAAGCTCGAGACGGCGCTCACCGAGCGCGAGATCCCGCACGACGTCAAGGAGTACCCGGGCGCCAGCCACGGGTTCGCCAACAAGCTCGAGGTCGCCGCGCCGCTGAACCTGCTGCTCAAGGTCGTCGGGTTCACCTACCACCACGAAGCGTCGGAGGACGCGTGGCGCCGAGTGACGTCGTTCTTCGGCGAACACCTGCAGCAACCGGCCCGACCTTCGCACTGAGCCGAGCGGGGTAGCCGGTTCGCCGAACGGCGGTAGTTCGTTGACCGTTGTGCCCGAATCGCCTTATGGTCTAGACCACATCTTCCCCGGATGTGCTCGTTCGTCCTCCCTTCGGAACAGAGCTGTTCCCCCTCGAGGAGCCGAAATGACCTGGAACAGAAAGCTTTTGGCGGCCGCCGCCGGTGTCCTGCTCGCCCCGGTGCTGGTCGTCGTCCTCCCCGCCACCACCGCGAGCGCGCACGGCTACGTCTCGGACCCGCCCAGCCGGCAGGCCAACTGCGCGGCCGGGAAGGTCCCGAACTGCGGCCAGATCGTCTACGAACCCCAGAGCGTCGAAGGTCCGAAGGGCCTGCGCAGCTGCAACGCCGGGCTGTCGCAGTTCGCCGAGCTGGCCGACGAGTCGAAGCCGTGGCCGGCCAAGTCGGTCGGCACGTCGGTGACGTTCAACTGGGTGTTCACCGCGCGCCACGCCACGAAGAGCTACGAGTACTACGTCGGCAACACGCTCGTGGCGTCGTTCAACGGCAACGGCCAGCAGCCACCGGCGACGGTGCAGCACACGGTGAACCTGGCCGGCTATTCGGGCCGGGTCAAGGTGCTGGCGATCTGGAACATCTCCGACACGGCCAACGCGTTCTACAGCTGCGTCGACCTCCAGATCGGCGGCGGCGGCCCGACGACTCCGCCGCCGACCACGACGACCACGCCGCCCCCGACCACGACCCGCCCGCCGACGACGACGACCCCGACCACGCCGCCGCCGTCGAGTGGCACGTGGTCGGCCGGCACGGCGTACAAGGCCGGTGACGTGGTCACCTACAACGGCGTGAGCTACCGCTGCCTGCAGCCGCACACGGCAATCGCGGGCTGGGAGCCGCCGAACACGCCGGCCCTGTGGCAGCGCCAGTGAGAGTGCTGCTGGCCGTCGTCGCGCTGCTGCTCACCGGCTGCGGCGCGACGGCGGCACCGCCCGCGTTCAACGCGGCCGACGTGATGTTCCTGCAGATGCTGATTCCCCAGAACCAGCAAGGGATCGAGATCGTCCGGCTGGCCGCGGAGCGCCCGCTCCCGGCGTCGCTGAAGGAGCTGGCGGCGGCGATCGAAGCGACCCAGCGCACGGAGATCGACGACATGAAGGGCTGGCTCCGCGCCTGGGCCCAGCCCGAGACCATGGACATGAACCCCCAAGCCCACGCGGGCCACGGGGGCATGAAGATGACGTCACCCGACCTCGTCGGCCCGTTGAAGACGGTGTCCGACGCCGAGTTCACGCGCAAGTTCGTGGACGTGCTCACCGGCCAGCAGCAGGGCGCGGTGGAGCTGGCCCAGACGGAAAACGGCGAGGGCGGCGGCGTGAACGCCCAAGCCCGCGACCTGGCCCGCCGGGTGATCGACTCCCGGACGGCGGAGGTCAAACAGCTGCTGAACGCCAAAGCCTGAGGCCCAAGAGCGCGCCGGCCGAAATTCCGTTGGCCGGCGCGCTCCCGGCCGTTAGCCTCACGATCATGATGTACTCCTTCGCCGTCTTCGCGAGGTTGCGCAGCCGCCGCTGACGGCGGCGCACTGCTCATCCCTGCCCGCCGTTCCGGCCATCGCCGGGCGGCCGCTCTCGTGCTGCCCGGCTCCTTCCCGAGCTGCGGAGCATCTTTTGAAATCCCTCGCAATCGACCACGCCCATCTGCGGGCGGAGAACGTCGGCGTCACCCTCGGCTCGCGTCGCGTCCTGCACGACGTGAGCGTCACCGTGTCCGCCCGGTCCCGGCTGGCGATCGTCGGCGAGAACGGGCGGGGCAAGACCACCTTGCTGCACGTCCTCGCCGGGCTGCGCGCGCCCGACCACGGCACCGTCCACCGGGCGGGCACCATCGGCGTCGCGCGGCAAGCGCTGCCGTTCCGGTCCGGCGAGACCGTCGGGACGTTGACCACCGAAGCGTTGCGCGAAGCCGACAACGCCCTGCGCGCACTCGACGCCGCGGTTTCGGACTTCGACGAAGATCGTTACGCGGCCGCGCTGGAGGCGGCCACGCGCCTCGACGCGTGGGACGCCGAACGCCGCGTCGACATCGCCCTCGAAGCCCTCGGCGCGTGCCCCGACCGGACCCGCGAGCTGAGCACGCTGTCGGTGGGGCAGCGCTACCGCGTGCGGCTGGCCTGCCTGCTCGGCGCGCGCCACGACTTCCTGCTGCTCGACGAGCCCGGCAACCACCTCGACGCCGGCGGTCTGGCGTTCCTCACCGAACGCCTCCGCGGTCACGACGGCGGTGTCGCGCTGGTCAGCCACGACCGCGCGCTGCTCGCCGACGTCGCCACGGAGTTCCTCGACCTCGACCCCAGCGAGGACGGCCGGCCGCGTACCTACGCCGGCGGCTACGACGCCTGGCAGGACGGCCGCCGCCGCGACCGCGAACGCTGGGTGCAGGAGTTCGAGGAACAGCGGGCCACGCACCAGCAGCTCACGCTGGCGGTCAACCAGGCCCGCGACCGGCTCAGCACCGGCTGGCGGCCGGACAAGGGCACCGGACGGCACCAGCGCCAGTCCCGCGCACCCGGCGTCGTCCAGGCGCTCAACCGGGAGCGCGCTGCGTTGGACGCGCACCGCGTCACCGTGCCCGAGCCACCTCTGGTGCTGAGGTGGCCCGATCTCGGCGCCGGCGCCACGGCGCTGGTCCGCGTGCACGACATGACCGTCACCGGACGGCTCGCCGGCCCGGTGACGCTGTCCCTGGACCGCGGCGACCGGCTGCTCGTGACCGGCGAGAACGGCGCGGGCAAGTCGACGCTGCTGTCGGCCCTCGCGGGAGAGCTGGCGCCGACGGCGGGTTCGATCCGGCACCTGGCCGGCGCGAAGGTGGCGTTGATCGGCCAGGAAGTCCCGGCCTGGCCGGAGGAACTCACCGCCAGGCGGCTGTTCGAGCGGGCCGGCGTCCCCTTTTCGGCGATGGGCCTGCTGGACACGGAAGCCCTGCGGACGCCGGTCGGCCGGATGTCCCAGGGCCAGCAGCGACGGCTCGACCTCGCTCTGAAGCTGGCCGGGCGCCCGAACGTGCTGGTGTTCGACGAACCGACCAACCACCTGTCGGCCGTGCTCGTCGAGGAGCTGACCGAGGCGCTGCTCGCCACCCCGGCCGCGGTCGTCGTGGCGACGCACGACCGACGCATGCTGGCCGACCTCGCGGCTTGGCCGCGGCTGACCCTCTGACGCACGAAGGCCTCCCCGGTGATCGGGGAGGCCTTCGGTGTCTTGGGCGTCAGCGGCGCTTGGGCCGCCAGACCACCATCGCCGTCTGCTGGTTGAGCGGGACCAGGTCCCGGCGGTACGACGCGTGCGCCGCCGCCGCGGCCTGCTCGCCGGCCAGGTAGGCGGCGGCCAGTTCTTCGGTGAGCTCCGTCAGGCGGGCCCGCAGCGCGTCGACCTGGTTCTCCAGCTCGATGATGCGCTTGATGCCGGCCAGGTTGACGCCGTCTTCCTGCGACAGCCGCTGGACTTCGCGCAGCAGCGCGATGTCCCGCATCGAGTAGCGCCGCCCACCACCGGAGGTGCGGCCCGGTGACACCAGGCCCTGCCGGTCGTAGGTGCGCAACGTCTGCGCGTGCATCCCGGCGAGCTGGGCCGCCACCGAGATGACGAACACCGGCGTCTCTTCGTCGCCTTCCTGCGGAATCCCGCCGAACATCACACTCACCTGCCTTCGAGCAGCTCAGTGATCTCGGGCCGGGGGTCGTGCCCGGCCATCGACTCGGCGTACG
The DNA here is from genome assembly GCF_024703995.1 of Amycolatopsis iheyensis. GTDB lineage: Bacteria > Actinomycetota > Actinomycetes > Mycobacteriales > Pseudonocardiaceae > Amycolatopsis > Amycolatopsis iheyensis. The sequence continues at coordinate 168,074 of NZ_JAMXQV010000017.1, forward strand.
CCTGCAGTGCCTCGCGCGCCTTGTCGTCCAGTTTGGCGGGAACCGCCGCCTGGAGGGTGACGAGCAGGTCACCTTGTGACCCGTCGCGCTTGGCGATGCCCTTGCCGCGCACGCGCAGCACCCGCCCGGTCGCGGTGCCCGGCGGCACCTTGAGCGAGACCTTGGCTTCGAGCGTCGGCACCGTGATCGTGGTGCCGAGCGCCAGTTCGGTGAAGTCCACCGGCACGGTGATCGTCAGATCGAGCCCCTTGCGCCCGAACAGCGCGTGCGGCGCGACGTGCACCCGGACGTAGAGGTCGCCCGCCTGCGCGCCACCCCGGCCCGGCTCGCCCTGACCGGCCAGCCGGATGCGCTGGTCGTCGTCGACGCCCGGCGGGATCCGGACGGTCAGCGTGCGGGTCCGCGTGCTGACGCCTTCGCCACCGCACTCCGGGCACGGGTCGTCGATGATCTGCCCACGCCCACGGCAGTCGCGGCACGGCTCGGAGAACGCGAACGCACCCTGGCTGCGGCTGACCAGCCCCGACCCGGAACAGGTCGGGCAGGTCCGCGGCGACGTGCCCGGCTTCGCGCCGTTGCCGCCACACGTCGAACAGGTCGCCGGGCTCGACAGCCGCAGCGGCAGGGTCGCGCCCTTGACCGCCTCGACGAAGTCGATCCGGACGTCCGTCTCGACGTCGGCGCCGCGCTGCGGCCGGTTGGCCGTCGCGCCCGCCGTCGTCCGGCCGCGGCCGAACAGCCCGCCGAGGATGTCGCCGAGCCCGCCGAAGCCGCCCTGCTGACCACCGGCGCCGGCCTGGCCGAAGATGTCGCCCATGTCGAAGCTGCCGCCACCGCCGCCACCGGGGAAGTTGAACCCGCCCCCGCTGCCGAACAGCCGCCGCGCTTCGTCGTACTCCTTGCGCTTGCTCGCGTCGGAGAGCACGCCGTAGGCCTCGGAGACCGCCTTGAACTTCTGCTCCGCCTGCGCGTTGCCGGCGTTCGCGTCCGGGTGGTTCTCCTTGGCCAGCTTGCGGTAGGCCTTCTTGATCTCGTCGGCCGTGGCGTCGGAGGAGACGCCCAGTTCACGGTAGAAGTCCTTGCCGACCCATTCCCGAGCACTCATCGGGCGTCTCCTCCTCTCACTGGAACCGGATACTGCTTACTGCTGCTGGTCATCGAGTCCGCCGCCGAGTGGCAGCTCGCCACCGACGGGCGGGTCCACCGGGGCCGCGCCGGGCTCGTGGTCGGTCACGCCGACCAGCGCCGCCCGCAAAACGCGGTCTCCGAAGCGGTAGCCGCGGCGCATGACCACGGTGACCGTCGGGCCCGCCACGTCCGGCGAGGTGTTGTGCTGCACGGCTTCGTGGACGCTCGGGTCGAAGGCCTCGCCCTCGAGGCCGAACGACTCCAGGCCCGCCCGCTGCAGCCCGCTGATCAGCTTGTCGCCGACCGCCTTGAATGCCCCGGTGAGGTCACCGTGCTGCTCCGCCCGCTCGAGGTCGTCGAGCAGCGGCAGCAGGTCGTTGACCACGGTCGCCTTCGCGCCCAGCACGACCGCTTCGCGGTCACGCTCGACCCGCTTGCGGTAGTTGGCGTACTCCGCCTGCAGGCGCTGGAGGTCGGCGGTGCGCTCGGCCAGCTCCTTCTCGACGTCGGAGACGACCGTCACCGACTCGTCCACAATGGACTCGCCGAGCGAGGGGCCCGCGTGCTCCACGGGCGCCTCCTCCGGCTCCGGCGCGGCGTGGGCCGGACCGGGCGGGCGGACCTGCCCGGTCTGGGGGTCCACCCGGCGCCGATCCCGCACGACCACCGGCTCCTCGGGGCCGCGGCCCTGGTCCTCGGATTCGTCGTAGCTGTGGGTCACTTCTTTTCGTCCTCTTCGACGATCTCGGCGTCCACCACGTCATCGGCCTTGGCCTGGCCGCCGGCCGCACCGGCGTCGCCGGCCGCACCCGCGCCCGCGGCGCCCTCGGCACCCGGCTGAGCGGCGTTCGCGTTGGCGTACAGGGCGGTGCCCAGCTCCTGCGAAGCGGTGTTCAGCTTCTCGATCGACTCGCGGATCTTCGCCGAGTCGGTGCCCTTGAGCGCCTCGTTCGACTCGTCGATCGCGGACTTGACCTTGCCCTTGAGGTCCTCGGGCAGCTTGTCGTCGTTGTCCTTGAGGAACTTCTCGGTCTGGTAGACCAGGGTCTCGGCCTGGTTGCGCGTCTCGGCCTCTTCGCGCCGGGTCTTGTCTTCCTCGGCGTGCGCCTCGGCGTCCTTGACCATCCGCTCGATGTCGTCCTTCGGCAGCGCGGAGCCACCGGTGATCGTCATCGACTGCTCCTTGTTCGTGCCCAGGTCCTTGGCCAGGACGTGCACGATGCCGTTGGCGTCGATGTCGAAGGTGACCTCGATCTGCGGCACGCCACGCGGGGCGGGCGGCAGGCCGGTCAGCTCGAACATGCCGAGCTTCTTGTTGTGCGCGGCGATCTCGCGCTCACCCTGGAACACCTGGATCTGCACCGACGGCTGGTTGTCGTCCGCGGTGGAGAAGATCTCCGAGCGCTTGGTCGGGATCGTGGTGTTGCGCTCGATGAGCTTGGTGAACACGCCGCCCTTGGTCTCGATGCCCAGCGACAGCGGGGTGACGTCCAGCAGCAGGACGTCCTTGACCTCGCCCTTGAGGACACCGGCCTGCAGCGCCGCGCCGACCGCGACGACCTCGTCCGGGTTCACGCCCTTGTTCGGCTCGCGGCCGCCGGTCAGCTCCTTGACCAGGTCCGACACGGCCGGCATGCGGGTGGAGCCACCGACGAGCACGACGTGGTCGATGTCGCCCACGGCGATGTTCGCGTCGCGGATCACGTTGTTGAACGGGTTCCGGGTGCGCTCGAGCAGGTCCGAGGTGATCTTCTGGAACTCGGCGCGCGAGAGCTGCTCGTCGAGGAACAGCGGGTTCTTGTCGGCGTCGACCGTGATGTAGGGCAGGTTGATGCCGGCCGAGTTCGAGCTGGAGAGCTCGATCTTCGCCTTCTCCGCCGCCTCGCGGATGCGCTGCAGCGCCATCTTGTCCTTGGTCAGGTCGATGCCGTTCGTGGCCTTGAACTTGTCGACCAGCCACTTGACGATGCGCTCGTCCCAGTCGTCACCACCGAGGTGGTTGTCACCGGAGGTCGCGCGGACCTCGACGACGCCCTCGCCGATCTCCAGCAGCGAGACGTCGAAGGTGCCACCACCGAGGTCGAAGACCAGGATGGTCTGTTCCTTCTCGCCCTTGTCCAGGCCGTACGCCAGCGCGGCGGCGGTCGGCTCGTTGACGATGCGGAGCACGTTCAGGCCGGCGATCTGCCCGGCCTCCTTGGTGGCCTGCCGCTGCGCGTCCTCGAAGTACGCGGGCACGGTGATCACGGCGTCGGTGATGGTCTCACCCAGGTACGCCTCGGCGTCGCGCTTGAGCTTCATCAGCACGCGCGCGCTGATCTCCTGCGACGTGTAGTTCTTGCCGTCGATCTCGGTCTTCCAGTCGGTGCCGATGTGCCGCTTCACGGACCGGATGGTCCGGTCGACGTTCGTCACGGCCTGGTTCTTCGCCGGCTGACCGGTCAGCACTTCACCGTTCTTGGCGAAGGCGACGATCGAGGGGGTGGTCCGGGATCCTTCAGAGTTGGCGATGACCGTCGGCTCGCCGCCCTCAAGGACGGCGACGACCGAGTTGGTCGTGCCGAGGTCGATGCCGACCGCTCGCGCCATGGTGCTTTCCTCCTGTGTAAGCCTGCTATGTTCGTGACCTGCACGTTCGCCACCGCCTTGAGCGGGGCTCTGGCAAGTTTAGTCGGGCCTCCGCACGTCTCGTCAAGCCGGACTTGAGTCGACTGCGCTCAACCTGCGTACCCAGCCTAACGAGCCGGTCCGGGTTCTTGTTCCCGGGTTGGGCGGCCGTTCCCGCCCAGAGTCGGTGTGATGCCGCTCACCAGGCATTTCACCTGCGTTCGGTGCCGCCGTGGCGCACCCCGGCGACGGAACCCGGCGAGGCGGTCGTTCGCGGCGGCTCCGGTGACGCGGCCGACCGCCGCACCCGGCAACCGCCTGCCGCCTCCCGGCCGAGCCGCCCGCGAGCAGAGCCCGGAGCGTGGTCGGCTCACCGGCAGACCGCCCCACGCGCCGGCACCGCGCCGCTCACCAGGTACTCGACCTCCGCCGCGCGGGCGCACGCCGAGTTGAACAGCCCCGTGTGGCCGTCGTCGGTGCGGGTCAGCAGCGCCGCGCCGTCGATGCCCGACGCCAGGCCGCGCGCCCACGCCAGCGGTGTCGCCGGGTCGTGCGCGCCGCCCACCACCAGGATCGGCGGGGCGTCGTGGACCGGGTGGGGCTGCGGTGGGTTCTTCGCCGGGATCGGCCAGCCCGTGCAGCCACTCGTGAAGTCCCAGTACTCCGAGTACCGCCAGCTGTGCGGCGCCACCGCACGCAGGAGCCCCGCCATGACACCCAGGTCCGCCGGCCCGGTGAACGGCGACGGGAAGTCGTGGCAGCCGATCACCCGGTACGCGCCGTAGATCGGGGACAGGAACTGGTTCCGCTCGGTGAGCCCGCGAGCGTCCGGGAACTCGCCGCCGGCCGCGGCCAGCGCCTTGCCCAGCGCCGGCCACTCCTCGCGGATGTAGAGGTGGTTGTAGACACCCGCCGAGATCTCGTCGGCCGTCGCGGAGCGGCCGAGGTCGCTCGCCCACACCGACCCGCGCCCGGCGCGCGCCACGACGTCGTCGTAGAACCGCAGCACGTCCTGGCCGTGCAGGACGCAGTCCGCCGAGCCGCGGCACCAGTCCGCGAACCGGACCAGGGCGTCTTCGGTGGCCGCCGCCTCCTCGAGGATCGCCTGGCGCAGCGGGCGGGCGTGGTCCACCGCGCCGTCGAGCACCATCGCGTGCACCCGGTCGGGGTGCTTCGACGCATAGACCGCGCCCAGCTCGGTGCCGTACGACAGGCCCAGCCACGAAATCTTCGGCTCACCGAGCGCGACGCGGATCGTCTCGACGTCCTCGGCCGCGCTCTGCGTGTCCGCGTTCGCCGCCAGCGGCCCGGTGCGGGCCAGGCAGTCTTCGCCCGCCGCGCGGTTGTGCGCCACCAGCGCCTCGAAACCCGCGCGGGAAGCCGGGAACCGGTCGAGCGCCGGATCGAACAAGGTCGCCGGGTCGCACGTGATCCGCGGGGTGCTGAACCAGTCGCCGCGCGGGTCGAAGCCCACGATGTCGTAGCGCTGCCGCAGCCGCGCGAGGTCCGGCGAGGCAAGCCCGCCGAACTGCACGAACCCGACGCCGGAGCCGCCCGGCCCGCCGGGGTTCACCAGCAGCGAGCCGATCCGCCGGCCCGGATCGAGCGCGGGCAGCCGCGCCAGCGCGAGCCGCGCCGCCCCCAGCTCCGGGTGTGCGCGGTCGATCGGCACTTCGACCGCCGAGCACTCCGCTGTCGGTTCCTGCTGTGTCGCACACGGCTCCCACTTCAGCGAAGATGCCGAAGCGACAGCCGGTACCGCCGCCACGAAGACGACCGCCGCGAAGACCGCGGCGACCCGGCGCACGTTCATGATCTGGTTCCTCCCCCTGCACGCCGGCCTTCGGCGTGCTTCCTTCCTAACAGCGACCACCGACGGTTCAGGAGCGGCGGACGGTCCAGGAAGAAGCGGGAGATTCGGAGTTTCCTTGCTGTACAACGACTTCCGCCGGCGTGCCGACCCAGGAAGTCACTCGATAGTGGGAATCCGCGGCGACCGGCACCCCCTGCGCCGGCGCCGCGGTTCCCTCCCCCCTCGCGACCCCCACGACCCCGAACATCGCGACCGCCCCCAGCAGCGCGGCGACGAGCACCCGTCGTTCGATCTTGCCCATGATGAGAATTCCCCTGTGTGTAAGAAAAGTCAGGCCGCGCGGACGGTCACGGAGCCGCTGTCGGTCGTGAGGTCCAGCGTGTGCGGCGCGGAGCTGTCGGTCGGGACGTCGATGTCGCGGTGCCCGCTGTCGCTGTCGCCGACGACGCGGTACGGCCCGCCCGGCACCTCGACCTCGACGCTGCCGCTGTCGGCCTTCACCTTGACGTTGTTGGCTTCCGCCAGCGAGAAGTCGACGCTGCCGCTCGACGACGTCACGTCGACCGGGCCGCGTACGCCGGTCGCGTTGATGCTGCCGGATTCGGCGTGCAGCTGGACCTCGCCGACGTCACGGAGGTCGATCCCGCCGCTTTCGAGCCGCAGCTTCACCAGGCCGGTGACATCCTCGACGCGGGCGTGCCCGGAGTCGGCCCGGACGTCCACACTGGCCACTCCGGCGATGTCGAGGCCGCCCGAGTCGACCTGGCCGCTGACCGGCACCCCGGCGGGCACGACGACCTCGAAGTCGACCGAGCAGTTGTTCCCGCAGTCGGTGAGCACGAGCTGGTCGCCGTCGACGCGGAAGAAGGTGTCACCCGGCTTGCTGCGCCAGTGGTAGTTGACCTTCTCGTGGACCGTCGACGGGCCGGTCCCGGTGCGGATCTTCACCGAGCCCGAGTCGCCTTCCAGCTTCACGCTCCGGATCGTCTCCGAAAGGGTTTTGCTGTTCTCGAAGTCCGCTCCCCAGCCCCAGCCGAACGCGGTCGCCAGCCCGACGCCGATCAGGACGATGCCACCTACAGCCAATAGCGGGCGTGCCATGGTCGTTGGTCCCCTCAGTTCGTTCCCTCTGCGTGAGAAACGTTATGGCCGGGTGAAGTCCCAGTACATGGGGGTAACCCCCCGAAAGACCCTGAGATCCGTCCCTGACACGCGGGGGTGGCCCGAGGGGCCTAACCTGGCGCCAGGCTCGAAGTTCCATGATCAGGAGGATCCATGCCGCAAGCACCCGGCCCGTACGAATCCCTTCCCGACGTGCCGTCCTTCACCCTCCGCAGCGCCGACGTCGCCGACGGCGAAACCCTGGCCACGCCCCACTTGTCCGGCATCTTCGGCGCCGGCGGCGAGGACCGTTCGCCGCAGCTGGCGTGGGCGGGCTTCCCCGCGGGGACCAAGAGCTTCGCGGTGACGTGCTACGACCCGGACGCCCCCACCGGCAGCGGGTTCTGGCACTGGGCCGTGTTCAACCTCCCGGCCTCGGTGACGGAGCTGGCCTCCGGCGCGGGCGACGGCTCGGGCCTGCCCGAAGGCGCGGTGACGCTCAAGGGCGACGGCGGCGTCAAGCAGTTCCTCGGCGCGGCGCCCCCGCCGGGGCACGGCCCGCACCGCTACTACTTCGCGGTGCACGCGCTGGACGTCGACAAGCTGGAGGTGCCGGAGGACGCGACGCCGGCGTTCCTCGGGTTCACCATGTTCGGCCACACCCTGGCTCGCGCGGTGATCACGCCGGTCTACGAGAACAAGGGCTGAGTTTTCGCCGACAGGCCCGGCATTGTCGCGAATCCGCGACGGTGCCGGGCCCGTTTTCGTCGGTGGCCGATGACACACTGCGGTCATGTCACCACCGATTGCGACACCGAGGTCGAGAGCACTGGGGTTCGGCCTGAGGAAGACGCGCAAGGAGCGCGGGATGGGGCTGCGCGAGCTGGCCCGGGCCACCGGCGTGCACCCGGCGGAACTGTCCAATTGGGAGCTCGGACTGCGGGTTCCCAAGGTGGAGGAGGTCGCGCTCCTGCTCGGGCAGCTGCGGGTGGGAGTGGCCGAACGGGAGCGGCTGTTCGAGCTGGCGGAGTACGCCCGGGAGCCCAACTGGCTCGAGAAGGACATGCCGGACGCGCCGGCGATCCTCACCACGCTCGCCGAATATGAGCGCACGGCGGTGTCGATCGTCAGCTGGCAGCCGATGGTCGTGCACGGGTTGCTGCAGACGGCCGACTACGCGCGGGCGATCCTGGCGTACGGCGGTTCTCCCGCGGAGCTGGTGGAGCAGCGGCTGCGGGTGCGCATGATCCGCCAGGCGGCGATCCGCGCCCACCGCGCGCCGCAATGCATCTTCCTGCTCAGCGAAATCGCACTCCGGCAGCGGATCGGCGGGACCGAAACCCTGCTCGACCAGCTCCGGTACCTGCTCGACCTGCCACCCAAGCTCGCGGTGCGAGTCGTCCCCTCCGGCGGCGACTTCCATCCCGGGCTCAACGGTTCCTTCGCCGTGTTGGAGTACTCCGACCTGCCCTCCATCGTCTTCTTGGACCAGCATCGCGGGAGCGCCTACATCTACGATGAGGATCAGGTGGCGGACTACAAGTCTGCCGCGAAGACCGTGACATCCCTCGCCTTGGACGCGGACGCATCCCGCGCGCGCGTCGAGGGGGTGATCGCCGAACTGGAGGCCTGACGTGACCTGGCGAAAGTCGACCTACAGCGGCCAAGAGGCCGATTGCGTGGAAGTTGCGCTGGCTCAGGTGGTGCGGATCCGTGACACCAAGGACCGTCCCGGCGGAACGCTCGAAATCTCCACCCGATCGTGGGACGCGCTGCTCGTCGGTCTGGGATCCCAGACGGAATCGCGGCCAACGCTCTAGGGCCGAAGCCCGCCGACACGGTTAATACCTCCAAGCACAACGCAGTGGAGGCACCCGTGGCGGCAACGCTCGAACGCAGGTCCATCGACCCGGTCCCGGAAACCGAACGGCACGGCCACCCGCGCAGCCTCTTCACCCTCTGGTTCGCGGCGAACATGCAGATCACCTCGGCCGTCACCGGGGCGCTCACCGTGCTCGTCGGCGTGCACCCGCTGTGGGCGCTCGTCGCCGTCCTCGGCGGAAACGTCCTCGGCGGCATCCCGATGGCACTGCACGCCGCCCAGGGGCCGAAGCTCGGCATCCCGCAGATGATCCAGTCACGCGCGCAGTTCGGCGTCTACGGCGCGATCCTGCCGCTCGTGCTGGTCGTCGTGATGTACCTCGGGTACTTCGCCAGCGGGAACGTCCTGGGCGGGCAGGCCGTCGCGGAGATCACCGGCCTGCCGACCGACGCCTCGATCTGCGTCTACGCCGCCCTTTCCGCGCTCATCGCCATCGTCGGCTACCGGCTGATCCACCGGTTCGGCTGGGTCGCGTCCGCGCTGTCCGTGGTCGTCTTCGTCTACCTCACCATCCGGCTGGTCAGCGGCCACGACCTGGGCGCCGTCCTCGGGGCGCCGACGCTCGACTTCCCGAAGTTCCTCCTCGCCCTCTCCCTGACCGCGTCCTGGCAGCTGACCTTCGGCCCGTACGTCGCCGACACCTCGCGCTACCTGCCGTCGGCCACTTCGGTGCGCGAGACGTTCTGGTGGACCTACGGCGGCACCGTCCTCGGCGCCACCTGGGCGATGTCGTTCGGCGCGCTCGCGTACGCCGTCGCCGGGAAGGCGTTCAAGGGCCACGAAGTCGCGTACGTCGTCGGGCTCGGCGGGGAAGCGCTGCTCATCCCGCTGCTGCTGGCGATCGCGCTCGGCAAGTTCACCGTGAACGTCCTGAACATCTACGGCGGCTACGTGACGGTCGCGACCGCGCTCACCGCGTTCAGCCGCAAAGCCGCGCTCTCCCAAGGGGCCCGCGTCGGCTACATCGCCGTCGTCGGGGTGCTCGGCGGGGTCATCGCGGTGCTCGGGCGCGGGGAGTTCCTCGGGAACTTCGTGCTGTTCCTGGACTTCCTGCTGTACTTCCTGACGCCGTGGAGCTCGATCAACCTGGTCGACTTCTACCTGGTGCGCAAGGAGGCCTACGACCTCGAAGCGATGTACGACCCGAACGGCCGCTACGGCCGCTGGGCCGCGCCGGCGCTCATCGCGTACTTCGTCGGGATCGCCGTGCAGATCCCGTTCTCGAACGTCGAAGGCATCTTCGTCGGCCCGATGGCGCCGCTACTCGGCGGCGCCGACATCTCGTGGCTGATCGGCCTCGCCGTGCCCGGCGCGATCTACTACGGCCTTCAGCGCAGGGCTTCCTTGTTGACGCCTTCGCGCTCGAGGTAGCGGCCCTTGGTGTGCTCGCCGAAGCCGAACTGGCGGTACAGCCCGTGCGCGTCGGCGGTGTGCAGCATCCAGCGGAAGCCCGCGCCCGGGCCGTTGTCGATCATCTCGCGCACGATCTCCTTGCCGAGCCCGGTGCCGCGGGCGGAGTCGACGACGAAGACGTCGGCCAGGTAGGCGGAGGAAACGCCGTCCGAGAACGCGCGGGCGAAGCCGACCAGCTCGGCGCCGCGGTAGGCGCCGACGATCCGCCACGAGCCGTCGATCGCGGCCTCGACCTGCGCACGCGTGCGCCACCGGCCCCAGTAGGCCTCGGTGGAGAGGAACTTCCACACCACGTCGAGGTCCGGCCGCGTCCGATCGTCGTCGAGCTCGTACTCACCAAAAGTCCGCATGATCCGAAACTAAGCCCGGCGTCAACGCGGTTTCAGCAGGTAATCCACCACCGGACGCAGCTCTTCCGCCGACGGCGGCTCGTCGTCGATCAGGCCCTGGATCAGCAGGCCGTCGATGCCCGCGAGGAACACCCGGAACGCCACCTCGTCGTCGTGGCGGACCATCGACGTCAGGACGTCCAGCCAGCGCCGCGCGGCCGGGCGCAGCTCGGGCTTGCGCGCCGCCAGCAGGTACAGCTCGTATTCGGCCATCGTGCGCCCGCGCCGCGGTCCCAGCGCCTCGGCCAGCAGGCCGGCGACCTCTTCGGCCCCGCGGCTCCCACGCGACCGGGCGCGGTCGATCATCCAGTAGACCTCGGTGGCCATGTCGCGGGCGCACGAGATGAGCGTCGCGATCAGGAGGTCGTCCAGCGAGGAGAAGTGGTAGGTCGTGGACGTCGTCGGCACGCCGGCCTCGGCCGCGACCGTCCGGTGCGTGACGCCCGCGACGCCGTCGCGCTCGATGATCCGCAGCGTGGCCTCGATGATCTCCGCGCGCCGCTTGTCCCCCCGGGCTTTCCGCCCGTCGACCTGCATTTTCACGTCGACGCACTCCCGATCTCGATCAGCACCACGCCGCCGATGACCAGCGCGAGCCCGGCGATCATGGTCGCGTTGATCGCCTCCTTGAGGAACACGACGCCGATGATCGCCACCAGGGCGACGCCGGCCGCGGCCCAGATCGCGTAGACGACGCCGACCGGCAGGCCCAGCTTCAGCACGTACGACAGCGCGACGAACGCGACGGCGTAGCCGGCCACGACGATGATCGACGGTCCGAGCTTCGAGAAGCCCTCGGAGAGCTTCAGCGACACCGTCGCGGAGACCTCGGCGGCGATCGCCAGCGCGAGCAGAAGGTACGCACCCATAGGGTGAAAACTACCTGAACGATCGTCCCAAAACAAAGAGCGACGTACACCACATCGGTGGGACTTAGGCCCACTCAACGGGTTACTCATCAGTAAGGAAGGTTAGTCTCCCGGCACCACCACAGTTTTGAACCGGACGAAAGGCACCCGAACGATGGGCGCTCTGCAACTGACGCTCGGCGGGCTCTCCGTCGTGCTCGGCCTCGTCGCCTGGGGCATGTTCGCCGCGACGATCGCCCGTTTCGTGCGGGTGATCCGCCTCGGGCAGCCCGATTCGACGCGCAACGGGCCCTTCGCGGCGCGCATGAAGACGCTGATCAAGGAGTTCGCCGCGCACACGCGGATGAACCGCAAGCGCAGCGTCGGCCCGGCCCACTGGCTCGTCATGTGGGGCTTCCTGCTCGGCTCGCTCGCTCTGTTCGAGGCGTACGGCGAGGTCTTCGTCCCGACGTGGGGCTGGCCGATCCTCGACGACTTCCCGCCGTTCCAGCTGCTCATGGAGCTGCTCGGGGTCGGGACGATCGTCGGCATCCTGGTGCTGATGGCGATCCGCCAGCGCAACCACCCGCGCCGCGCCGACCGCCAGTCGCGCTTCCAGGGCTCGAACTTCAAGTGGGCGTACTTCATCGAGGCCGTCGTCCTGATCGAGGGCATCGGCATCATCGGCGTCCGCGCCGCCAAGGCGGCGCTGGGCGCGCACGAGACGCCGACCTGGGCCGCCTTCGTCTCCAACCCGGTCGGCGAGCTGCTGCCGGCCAGCCCGAACCTGGTCACGGTGTTCGCGTTCGTCAAGCTGATGAGCGCCACGGTCTGGCTGATCGTGGTCGCCCGCACGATGACCATGGGCATCGCGTGGCACCGGTTCAGCGCGTTCTTCAACATCTACTTCAAGCGCGAGGCCGACGGCGGCGTCGCCCTGGGCGCGCTCAAGCCGATGATGAGCGGCGGCAAGGTCCTCGACCTCGAGGAAGCCGACCCGGACGAGGACACCTTCGGCGTCGGCAAGGTCGAGGACTTCAGCTGGAAGGGCTGGCTGGACTTCTCGACGTGCACCGAGTGCGGCCGCTGCCAGGAGCAGTGCCCCGCGTGGAACACGGGCAAGCCGTTGTCGCCGAAGCTGCTCATCACTCAGCTGCGTGACCACGCCTACGCGAAGGCGCCGTACCTGATGGCCGGCGGCAAGCGCGACATTGCGGGCGACGAGGTGGGTCTGTCCGGCGACAACATGTACGCGGGCATCGACGTCCTCGCGATCGCGGAGTCCCAGAAGGCCTTGATCGGCGACGACGGCGGCGTCATCGACCCCGACGTCCTGTGGTCCTGCACCAGCTGCGGCGCGTGCGTCGAGCAGTGCCCGGTCGACATCGAGCACGTCGACCACATCGTCGACATGCGCCGCTACCAGGTGATGATCGAGTCGTCGTTCCCCAGCGAGCTGAACGGCATGTTCAAGAACCTGGAGAACAAGGGCAACCCGTGGGGCCAGAACGCCAAGGACCGGCTGGCCTGGACCGAGGACCTGGACTTCGAGGTCCCGGTGTTCGAGGGCGACATGGAAGACGCGGAGTACCTGTTCTGGGTCGGCTGCGCCGGCGCGTTCGAGGACCGCGCGAAGAAGACGACCCGCGCGGTCGCCGAGCTCCTGCACATGGCCGACGTGAAGTACAAGGTGCTCGGTTCGGAGGAGTCCTGCACCGGCGACCCGGCGCGGCGCGCGGGCAACGAGTTCCTGTTCCAGATGCTCGCCCAGCAGAACGTCGAGATCCTGAACTCGGTGTTCGAGGGCCGTGAGCGCAAGACGCGCAAGGTCGTCGTGACCTGCGCCCACTGCTTCAACACCCTCGCCAACGAGTACCCGGAGCTGGGTGGCCAGTTCGACGTCGTGCACCACACGCAGCTGCTGAACCGCCTGGTGCGCGAGAAGCAGCTGGTGCCGGTGGCGCCGGTCGCCGAGGACGTCACCTACCACGACCCGTGCTACCTCGGCCGCCACAACAAGGTGTACGAGGCGCCGCGCGAGCTGGTCGGCGCGACCGGCGCGCGGCTGCGCGAGATGCCCCGGCACGGCGACAAGTCGATGTGCTGCGGCGCGGGCGGCGCGCGGATGTGGATGGAAGAGAAGATCGGCAAGCGGATCAACGTCGAGCGCGTCGACGAGGCACTCGGCACCGCACCGTCGAAGATCGCGACGGGCTGCCCGTTCTGCAAGGTGATGCTGAACGACGGCCTCACCGCACGGCAGAGCGACGGCACGGCGAGCGAGAAGGTCGAGATCGTCGACGTCGCGCAGATGCTGCTCGAGGCGGTCAAGCGCAAGCCGGAGCCGAAGCCGATCGCGCTTGGAGCGCCGTCGCTCGCGGAGGCGGCTGTCGAAGAAGGCTGACGGATCCGCGGCCCGGTCATGACATTCGTCGTGGCCGGGCCGTGACCGTTGGCCCAGGGCGTGCCCCGGGAACCGCTCGACGATGAGTGGATGCGCATCCTCCTCCTGGTGCTGCTCGCGCCGTTCACGGCCGAGTTCCTGCTCGGCGACCAGTACCTCGCCGGACCGCCCGAGCTGGGCCGGCAGCTCGGCATGTTCGCGCTCTTCGCCGCCTTCTACGGCGCCGCCGCGCTGCTGATCCGCGAAGCCGTGCGACGTGCCGGCCGCGGCTGGCCCACGATGCTCGTGCTCGCGCTCGCCTTCGGCGTCTTCGAAGAGGGCCTGCTGACGCAGACGCTGTTCAACCCGCACTACCTCGGCCTGGACCTGCTGTCGGCCGGACACGTCCGGTGGCTCGGCATCGGCGGGCCGTGGACGGTCTACGTCCTCACGCTGCACGTCGTGTGGAGCATCGGCGCGCCGATCGCGATCGCCGAAGCACTGTTCGGGCGTGAGCCGTGGCTGAGGAAGGTCGGCGTCAGCCTCTGGAGCGTGTCGCTCGTGCTCGGCGCCGTCGCGACCTTCGCCGTCACCTACTCCTTCGGTCACTTCGTGGCCCGCCCGGCACAGCTCGCCGGCGCCGCAGTGGTCGTCGGCGCGCTGGTCTTCGCCGCGTTCCGGTTCCGCGCGCCGGCGTGGTCGTCGACGCCGGGCAACCCCTGGGTGGCGTTCGCGCTCGGCCTCGGCGCGAGCAGCGCGTTCCAGCTCCTCCGCGGGGTGGACGGCTTCCCGTGGCTGCTCGTCGGGGTGCTCCTGGCGCTCGAAGCCGGCACGGCCGTCGTCGTCCGGCGGCTGCGGCCGCCCGCGTTCCCGCTGGCCGCGGGGGCATTGTCGACCTATTGCTGGCTCGGACTGAAATCAACGATTCCGCACGGGACAACGGCCATAATCGAACAGTCGATCCTCATTGTCGTAGCCGTCGCGCTACTCGCGGTCACCGCCCGCCGAAGTCGCGCACTTATCGCAGCCGAACGCGTCCACTAGCTGGGATTTCGTCGCGGAAATCGATTACCTGAAGAAGGTTCACGATATTCACCGAAATGGCCCATCGGGACAATGACAAACAAGGGTTTCCAGACTGGACAATGAGCGTATCCTGACGTTTCCCTCGCCGCCGACGCTGCCAGCGAGGACGACTTCAACGATCACGGAATCAGGGGGCAGCGAGGATGCGCGAGGACCGGCGGACCACGGTGACCAGGGCCGCGGAAGGTCAGCACCCGTCGACCGGTCGGCACGCCCTCCGCACCCCGCGCCCGTCCGACATCACCCCGTCCGACATCGAAGACCGCCTCGCCGGCCCGGACGTCGAACCCGTGATCCCCCGGCAGGACCACGCCCCGCGGACCCTCGTCCGCCCGTACGTCCTCACGCGCGGCCGGACGCAGTCGCGGCGGCACCTGGCGATCGAAGCGCTCGTCTCGACGCGGGCCGGGGCGCACTGGAACGGCGCGCGGATCACCGGCGAGTTCCGCTCGGTGCGCACGCTGTGCCACCGCCCGCGCTCGGTCGCCGAGGTCGCGGCCACGATCGGCGTGCCGCTCGGCGTCGTCCGCGTGCTGCTCGACGACATGGCCGAGCAGGGCCTGGTCACGATCCACGACAGCCGCGTGAGCACCGACGGCCGGCCGGCGCTGGCGCTGATGGAGCGCGTGCTGCACGGCCTGCGCCGCCTTTGACCATTACGCTCGGACCGTGAGCGAGGAATCCGGGAACTCCGGTGGCGAAAGTACTCTGACCGTTCTGCTCGCCGGGGGCGTGAACCTGGCGATCGCGATCATGAAGCTGATCGCCGGCATCATCACCGGCTCGGGCGCGATGCTGTCCGAAGCGGCGCACTCGGTGGCCGACACGTTCACCGAGGTTCTGCTGCTGACCGCGTTGAAACGTTCCGACCGCCCGGCCGACCGCGTGCACCCGTTCGGCTACGGCAAGGAGCGCTACTTCTGGTCGCTGCTGGCCGCGGTGTCGATCTTCGCGTCCGGCTCGATGTTCGCGCTCTACGAAGGCGTCTCGACGCTGTTCGGGCACGGCGAGGCCCAGAGCACGTCGATCCTCAGCTACATCGTGCTGGCCGTGGCGTTCTGCCTCGAAGGCACGTCGTGGGTGCAGGCGGTGCGCCAGACGGTCCGCGAGTCCAAGGCAGAAGGCCGGTCGTTCTGGGCCTACCTGCGGCTGATCGACGACCCGACCCCGAAGACCGTCCTGTTCGAGGACTCGGCCGCGTTGATCGGCCTGCTCGTCGCGTTCGCCGGCATCGGCCTGCACCAGCTCACCGGCTCGGAGGTCTGGGACGGCGTCGCGTCGATCGTCATCGGTGTGCTGCTCGCCTTCGTCGCCTACCTGCTCGGACGGACGAACCGCGGCCTGCTCATCGGCCGCCAGGCCAACCCGGAGATCGTCCGCGGCGTCCGCGACCACCTCTCGGCCGCGCCGGAGATCGAGGCCGTCGTGGACCTGCAGACCATGCTGATGGGCACCGACCAGGTCCTCGTCTGCACCCGCGTCGACTTCGACGACTCGCTGAGCGCCGGCGACCTCGAACGCACCTGCGTCCGGCTCGCGGGCGAGCTGATCGGGTCGTTCAACGACGTCACCGAGGTGTTCATCGAGCCGGTGCCGCGGACGGATCCCGACCTGCGCGCGACCGTGCTGGCCCGCTACGGCGAGATCGCCGAGCGGTGGAACAGCCAGGGTCAGTAGCGCTTCAGTATCCGAAGTCCTGGACCCAGTAGTTGCCCGCCTTGGTGAAGCCGACGCCGAGCTTGGTGAGCGAGCAGTTCAGGATGTTCGCGCGGTGGCCCTCGGAGTTCATCCACGCGTCCATGACCTGCGCCGCCGACGTCTGGCCCTTCGCGATGTTCTCCGCGCCCGGCTTCGAATAGCCGGCGTTCTTGATGCGCTGGTCGAACGTCGTGCCGTCGGGGCTGGTGTGGGAGAAGAAGTTCCCGGCCGACATCTGGTCGCTGTAGTCCTGCGCGGCCGTGGTCAGGTGCGCTTCCTCGGTCAGCGGCTTGCAGCCGGCGTCGGCGCGTTCGGCGTTGACCAGGGAGAGCACCTGGGCGGCGGTCGAGGGCGCGACGCGGGCCGCGGGCTTCGTGGTCGGCGGCGGGGCTTCGGACGTGGTCGGCGCCGGTGCCGCGGACGTCTCGGTCGGGGTCGGCGCCGCGCTGGACGTCGTCGGCGCGGACGCCTCCGTCGTGGGCCGCTTGGCGGGCGAGGTCTGGCCGCCCGCGACGTCGGTGCTGCTGCCGCCACCGGCGCCACCCGGCGCGTCGGGCAGCACGAGCGCCGCGGCGCCGAGCTCGGCGGTGTTTCCTTCCGCGGTGGCCATCCAAGTGCCTGTCGCGGCGGAAAAGACGCCGAGCAGCACACTGAGTGACACCATCACCACGCGACCACGTTCACCAATGGGGGACACGGCGCAGGAACGTATCACGGGACGATTACGGCGAGAACCCTACGAACGCACTGGTCACATTTCTCCGCGGTGAGGGGTTCGTTTTTCGCGGCAATCGGACGCTTGCCCGTTACTCCGTTCAGCCGCGCTTGACCACGAACGTGGCGTCGCCGGAAGCGGACACCGGCCGCCCGGTCGGGTCCTGGCCGGTGACAGTCGCCTTGCCCGTGAAGCCTTCCTTGCCAGCAACCGTCGTGCAGGTGTAGGTGATTTCGGCGTCCACGGCCAGGTCGGCGGCGGTGTGCGCACACGACGGCGTGTGGTCGTCCACGACGGTGACGGCGGTCAGCGGGACGTCACCGGTGTTCTTGACCAGAACCGAAAACGTGACGGTGCCGCCTTCCCGGACTTCATACGGCGTCGCGTCCTTCATCAACGCGATCTCGGGGTGGACGACATCGACTTTTGCGGTGGCTTTCGATTGCACCGGGCGACCGGTCGGGTCCATTCCCGTGACATCGGCGGCGGTGGTGAAGTCGTCGTCGGGCGCTATTCCGGTGCAGGTGAAGGTCTGGGTCGCGGCGGGGGCGAGGCGGTCGAACTTCTTGGCACAGGCTGGTTCGCCGGTGACGTCGACGGCGGCGAGCGGGACGTCACCGGTGTTGGTGACGGTGACCTTGAACGTGACTTCGTCGCCTACGCGGACAACCGCGGGGGTTGGCTCCTTCGCGAGCTTCACGGCGGGGTGGATGACGTCGATCTTCGTGGTGGCCTCGGCCGTGACCGGCGGGCCGACCGGGGCCGCAGCCGTGGCTTCGGCGGTGCTGACGCGGTCGTCTTCCGGCGCGGTCGTGGCGCAGTCGTACTTCTGGACTTCTTGCGGTGCCAGCTTGCCGAACGTCTTCGCGCAGGCTGGTTCGCCGGTGACGTCGACGGCGGTGAGCGGGACGTCGCCGGTGTTGGTGACGGTGATCGCGAGCGGCACGGCGTCGCCCTGGCGGAAGGGGCCCTGGGTGTCCTGGGTGAGCGCGAGGCCGGGGTGCACGACGGTGTAGGACGCGTCGTCGGTGGCGCTGACCTGGCGGTTCGTCGGGTCGGTGCCGGTGGCGGTCGCCGGGTTCGCGAAATTGTCGGTGGTCGCGGTTACCGTGCAGGAGTGGTGCTGGAGAGCACCGGGAGGGAGGGTGCCGATGGACTGAGCGCACGCCGGAACGCGACTGTCCGCAATGGACACGTCGGTCAGTGGGACATCACCGGTGTTCGCGACGACGAGGGAGAACGTGACGGTGTCGCCCTGCCGGACCTGGGCGGGTGCCGCGTCGTTCGTGATGGAGATCGCCGGGTGGATCACCCGAACCGGTACGCCGGCGGTCGCAGTCACCGGACGGTTCGTGGCGTCGGTCCCGGTCACTTCCCCGGTGGCGGTGAAGTCGGCGTTCCCGGCGACTTCGGTGCAGCTGTAGGTCTGCTTGGCCCGCGGTTCGAGCGGGCCCAGGGTTTTGGCGCAACCTGGCGCTGCTTTGTCGACCACAGCTACGTCCCGGAGCGCGCTGTCGCCGGTGTTGGTGACGGTGATCGTCGAGGTGACGGTGTCCCCGGCACGCACGACCGCCGGATCGACGGTCCGGTTGATCGCGACGGCGGGGTGGATGACGTCGACCTTCGCGGCGGCTTCGGCGGTGACTGCGGCGCCGATGGGTGGCGTGGCTGCGACCTGGATGGTCCTGGTGACGTCGTCGGCCGGTGCGGTGAGGGTGCAGCTGAAGTCGCGGGTGGCGCCGGGGTCCAGGGCGCCGTCCAGGACTTGGGCGCAGCCGGTGGCCAGGGCTTTCCCGCTTCGCGCAGGGGTCGCTTGCGGGTCCGTGACGCGCAGGCCGGTCAGCGGCACGTCACCCGCGTTGCGCACCGTGATGCGCAGCGGCACCGTGTCGCCCTCGCGGAACGGGCCGGCAGTCACCTGCGCTGTGATCGCCACGGCCGGGTGCTGCACCACGAACGCGGCCTCGGCGGCGGCCGTCACCGGGCGGGCCGTCGGGTCCGTGCCGGTCACCGACGGCTTGTTCGTCAGGCCGGTGGCGCCCGCGACCGTCGTGCAGGTCGACGTCCGCGTCTCGCGCGGCGGCAGCGTGCCGAGCGGCTTCGCGCAGGCGGCGATGTCGTCGGTGACCGTCACCCCGGTCAGCGGCACGTCGCCCGTGTTGGTCGCGGTGAGCGTCCACGTCACCGTGTCGCCTTCGCGGACCTGCGCGGGTGTCGCCTGCGCGGCGAGCGCGAGTGCCGGGTGGATCACGTCGACCACGGCGTCGTCGGTGACCTTCACCGTGCGGCCGAGCTCGTCCTTCCCCGAGGCGGCCGCCGTGTTGGTGAAGTCGTCCGCGGGTGCCGGGGCGGTGCAGGTGTAGGTCTGCTTGCCCTGCGGCGGCAGCGCGCCGATCGCCTTGGCACACGCCGGGGTGCGGTCGTCGGTGACGGCGACCTCGGTCAGCGGGGCGTCGCCGGCGTTGGCGACGGTGATCGTGTAGGTCACCGGGTCGCCCGCGCGGACCACGCCGGGCGTCGCGTCCTTCGCGAGGGTCAGCGCCGGGGTGAGCACCGTGACGGTGGCCGGCGCGGTCGCGGTCACGGGCCGGCCGGCCAGGTCGGTGCCGGTGGCCGTCACGTGGGACGTCGTCGTCGCGGACGGGTTCGCCGTGCACGTGTACGTCTGCGTCGCGCCCGCGGCGAGGCCGTCGAACGCGCGCGAGCACGACGTCGTCGTGTCGTCGGTGACCTCGACCGGCGCCAGCGGGCTGTCGCCGGTGTTCTTCACCGACACCGAGAACGTCACGGTGTCGCCCGCGTGGATCACCGGCGGGGTCGCGGTCTTGGTGACCTCGACGGCGGGGGCGATCGTCGGCGCGGGTGCGTCGGCGGTGGCCGTCACCTGCTTGCCGAGCTCGTCGGCGCCGGTGACGCTCGCGGTGTTGACGCCGTCGGCGATCGGGGCCTTCGCCGCGCACGTGACCGTCCGGCTTTCGCCGGGGGCGAGGGCGCCGGCGAGCGCGCACGAAGGCGTCTTCGGGTCGCTGATCCGCACGTCGTGGAGCCCGGTGTCGCCGGTGTTCGTGACCTTGATCGTGAAGTTCGCGGTGTCGCCGGCGTGGTAGGCGGGCCGGTCGGCCGCCTTCGTGATGCCCACGGCCGGGTGCAGGACGTCGACGCGGGCGGACGCGGCGCCGTCGAGCTGGTCGCCGAGCGTGCTCGCGCCGGTCGCCTTCACCACGTTGGTGAAGTCGTCGGCCGGGGCCGGGCCGGCGCACGTGTAGGTGACCGTCTGGCCCGGGGCGAGGGTGCCGAGTGGCTTGGCGCAGGCCGGGATGACGTCGTCGGTGACCTGCACTCCGGACGCCGGGACGGTGCCCGGGTTGGTCACCGCGACGGCGAACGGCACCGGCTCGCCGGCGTGCGCCTTCGGCGGGTTCGCGTGCACGGCGACGTGGAGTTCGGGCACCGGCACCGAAAACGCGAGGTTCTGCGCGAGGTAGGTGTCGCCGCTGGTGACGAAGCCGAGCTTCGCACTCGTCGCGCCCGCGGGGACGGTGTCGACGTCGAACGCCTTGGCGTCGACGCTGAAGTTGTTCTTCACGCCGGGCGCGGTCGCGTTGTCGGCGTTGGCGATGAAGAAGTTCGACGTCCCGCCGGTGGCGGGCTCGGCGGCCGGGGCGCCGTCGACCAGGAACTGGTCGCCGGAGCCGCCCCAGTCGCCGTCGTAGGCGGTGACGCCGAGGTGCGCGTCGGCGGCCGCGGCGCGGAAGCCGGTGATCGTCGTCTCCGCCGGCGGGGCGCCGACGGTCTGCCGGACGTGCCCGTCGTAGACGACGACCTTGCGCTTGTTCGGCGCGAAGTCCGGGTTGCGCTCCGGGTAGGCGTAGACCAGCGCGATCGACCAGCCGCCGGCGCAGTCGAACCCCTTGGGCGCCCAGACGTTGCCAACCGTCAGCGCCAGTGGCGTCCCGGTCGGCGCGTTCGCGAACCGGTCGGTCACGTCGGCGTGGGCGGAGTAGTACTGACCCGGTTCTTCGGTGAACGCCGAAGGCGCGACGTCGACGGGTTTCGCGCTGCCGACCGAAAGCCGGACGTTCTGCTTCGCGGGTGTCCCGGCCGGGAGCACCGCGGGGAGACCTTCGCGTGAGCCGCAGGTCTTCGCCGTCGTGTTGCCCGCCCAGTTCAGCCGCGCGAACGCGATCCGGGCGCCGGGCGGGATGCGCACCGCCGCGCCGGCCGAGTCGAACGTGCCGGGGTCGGCGTCGACGTCGGCCCACTGCATGAAGAAGTCGTCGTTGGCCAGGGTGTCCTTGCGGTCCGCGGTGTTCGCGCACGCCGCGGGGGTCGCCACCGCGCCGGTGGCCGGCGCGCGGTCGGCATCGAGCGGGCAGCGCAGGACGCCGTTGCCCGCGTACAGGAAGTCTCCGTAGACGACGTCGTCGTAGCCCACCGCGAACGGTGGCGCGTCGGCCGCGCCGGCCGCGGGCGTCACCGCCGCGACCGAAAAGATCATTGCCAGCACGGGAATCCAGCGAAGCGGCCTATCGGACAACCGCATTCCTCGCTACCTCCGGGGCCGGGACGACCTTTCGGAGCTTGGCACGGAAGAGGGGGTTACGCGCCGGTTCTCACCCGTCCGTGGCGCCGGTCAGCTTCGCCGTCGACTCGTGGGTGAGGGCCGTGGCGCCTTCGACGAACCCGATGACCGTGCGCAGTTCGTCCTCGGTGTAGCGGTCGCACAGCTCGTACATGCGCTTGACGAGGTGGTCCCAGAGGTGCACGCCGTTCGCGATCGTCTGCTCGTCGAGCGCGATCAGGACCCGGCGCCGGTCGTCCGGGTGCGGTCGCCGGTCGACGATGCCCTTGCGCTCCAGCCGGTCGATCATCGCCGTCACCGACGCGGGCGCCAGGCCCGACAGCCGAGCCAGGTCCTTGGGCGTCTGCGGCCCGAACCGCGCGAGGTAGTCCAGGACCTTGGTGTCGACCGCCGACAGCCCGCGCGTCTCGGCGATCGCCGTGTGGAACATGACCGTCTCGGTCGACAGCTCCCGGGACTTGAACAGGACTTCTTCGACCAGCCGCGCTCGCTCGCTTGACACGGGCGTCAGCTTAGCCCACTCTTTAGTTCGACAGAACGAATTAGTTTCTAAGAGATTCGAGGGGACGAACGACATGACGAAGGCACTGATCATCGGAGGCGGCATCGCGGGCACGATCACGGCCATCGCCCTGCACGAAGCCGGGCACGAACCGCTGCTGTTCGAGGCGTACGACCGCGGCGCGGAGGGCGTCGGCGCGTTCCTGACCCTGGCCGTGAACGGCCTCGACGCGCTGTTCCCGCTCGGCCTGAAGGACGTCGTCAAGGGCGCGGGCTTCGACTCGCCGCGCATGGCGATCGGCCTGGGCAACGGTACGAAGCTGGCCGAATTCCCGTTGGGCGGGCCGCTCCCGGACGGCACGGTCAGCCAGACCGTGCTGCGCTCCGACCTCTACGTCGCACTGCGCGACGAAGCCGCGCGACGCGGGATCCACGCCGAGTACGGCAAGCGCCTGATCGGCGCGAGCCAGACGGATTCGCAGGTCAGAGCCGATTTCTCGGACGGCTCGCAGGCAACCGGCGACCTGCTGGTCGGCGCCGACGGCCTCCGCTCGCGGGTCCGCACGATCATCGACCCGGACGCGCCGGCCCCGCGGTACGTGCCGCTGCTCAACACCGGCGGGTTCGCCGAAGGCCTGTCCCTGCCGGACGAGCCGGGCGTGCTGAACATGGTGTTCGGC
Organism: Amycolatopsis iheyensis; assembly: GCF_024703995.1. Taxonomy (GTDB): domain Bacteria; phylum Actinomycetota; class Actinomycetes; order Mycobacteriales; family Pseudonocardiaceae; genus Amycolatopsis; species Amycolatopsis iheyensis. The sequence goes on from NZ_JAMXQV010000017.1 coordinate 190,900, forward strand.
AAGCGGGTGTTCTTCTGCCACGTCGTGAGCCCGGACGGGCGCGTCTGGTGGTTCGCGAACCCCGCGCGCAAGACCGAGCCGACCGGTTCGGAGCTGGCGACGCTGGCCGGCGACAAGCTGCGCGCCGAACTGCTGCACCTGGTCGCGCCCGACCGGACGCCGGCCACCGAGGTCATCCGCGCGACCCGCGAGATCTACCCGGCGTGGCCGACGTTCGACTTCCCGACCGTCCCGGTCTGGCACCGCGGCCGCATGGTGATCATCGGCGACGCGGCGCACGCGACGTCACCGGCGGCGGGCCAGGGCGCGTCGATGGCCATCGAAGACGCCGTCACGCTGGGCAAATGCCTTCGTGACGTGCCGGACGTCGGACAGGCGCTGGCCACCTACGAGGGGTTGCGGCGTGGCCGCGTGGAGGCCGTGGTCGCGGCCGGGAAGCGCAACGGCGAGCAGAAGGTGATCGGCCCGGTCGGCCGCGTCGTGCGTGACTTCTTCATCAAGCGGGCGTTCGCGAAGCCGTTCGACGAGGACCCGAACGCCTTCATGTGGGACCACCGCATCGACTGGGACGAGAAGGTTTCCGTCTAGCGCCAGGTGTCGACGCGGTGAAAGTTCTTGTACGCGCGGCTCGGGGTCGGGCCACGCTGCCCCTGGTAGCGGGAGCCGGCTTCGCTCGAGCCGTACGGGTGCTCGGCCGCGCTGGAGAGCCGGAAGATGCAGAGCTGGCCGATCTTCATGCCCGGCCAGAGCGTGATCGGCAGGTTGGCGACGTTCGACAGCTCGAGCGTGATGTGCCCGGAGAAGCCGGGGTCGATGAAGCCGGCGGTCGAGTGCGTGAGCAGCCCGAGGCGCCCGAGCGACGACTTGCCTTCGAGGCGGCCGGCGAGGTCGTCGGCGAGGGTGACGAGCTCGAACGTCGAGCCGAGGACGAACTCGCCCGGGTGCAGCACGAAGGGCTCGTCGCCCTCCTTTTCGACGAGCGAGGTCAGCTCGTCCTGCTGCAGCTGCGGGTCGATGTGGGTGTACTTGCTGTTGTCGAAGACGCGGAAGAACCGGTCGAGCCGGACGTCGATGCTCGACGGCTGGACCATGCCGGCGTCGAAGGGGTCGATGCCGAGCCGGCCGGCGTCGAGCTCTTTGCGGAGGTCACGGTCACTGAGCAGCACGCCCGGCAGCCTATCCGGTGGGTTCAGGCGACCCGCATGTGCTGCACATAGGAGGTATCGGGCGCGAAGACCTTCTCGAGCCGCTTCACGTACCCGCGGCGCCCGGCCTCACCGAGCCGTTCCTGCAGCGCGGTGGCGCCGGGGATGAGCCGCCGCACGGTCTCGGCGGCGAAGTTGACGCCCGCCACCCCGACGATCAAGGCCTGCGCGACCGGGTCGTTCGGCAGCTCGAGGAAGTCGGCGTTGGTCTTCCCGAGCACGAGCCGGCTGATCGACGAGTGCACGGCGACGGAGACGTGGGACAGCACCTTCCCGACGGCCCCGCGCCCCTCACCGACGGCGGCGTTGGCCTCGACCAGCGCCTTGGCGAGGCGCTTCGAGTCGTCGTCCGGGATGAACTCGGTGGCCGCGAGCAGCCAGAGCAGCCGCCAGGCGTCCTCTTCGGAGGTGGGCAGCAGCTCGTCGTCGACGCCCATGAGCCAGCCGATGTAGCGCCAGAGGTGCAGGATGTCGCCGCGCTCGCGGGCGGAGTAGCGGAGGCCGAGCAGCTGCGTGCCGAAGACGTAGACGAGGGAGAAGAGGAGCAGGGTGCCGGCGGTCTGGACCTGGTTGACGGGCCGGTCCCAGGCCGCGTAGTCCCAGTCGTCCCGCCGGTTCATGGCGGCGCGCACGTGGGCGTGGACGAGCCGGATCCGCAGGGCGGAGGCGTACCCCTGGCCGCCGTGCTTGAGGGCGCCGGGCGTGGTGACGTCGATCCACCAGGTGGCGGTCTCGACGAGCCGCTTGGTGGCCTTGTACTCGATCTGCCCGGTCCCGACCAGGGCTTTCGTGGCGCGGGAGGCGAGGTAGCCACCCATCAGCGACATGTCACCGAGCGGGAAGAGACCGAGCAATCCGGCGCGGGTGATGGCTTTCGCGCCGCGCTCGAGCCGCTCGTCGTCGACCCAGTAGGGCTTGGCGTTGACCTCGTCGAAGAAGGCCTTCAAGGGCCCTTCCGCGGCGGCGCCGTCCCGCAGCGCGTCTTCGAAGAGCCGGTGCCCCTGCCCCTTGGGCTGCCGCGCCATCCAGGCGACGACGTCGTCCGCGAGCCGATCCTCGACCTGCGCGAACTCCCGCAGCCGCGCGACCTGCCGCTCGTCGCCTCGGATGTCACCATCGATGAACAGCCGCGACGCGAGCCGGAACCCACCTTGGCGGAACAGCTCGGGCTCGTCCATCGCCACCCACCTCCGAGGTCGACAACAAGTGTTGTCACTTGAGGCGGAGGAGTCAAGGAGGGAGGGCCTGGACAAGGGGATCACGCCGCCGTGTATGCTGGCGACGCACTGCGGATGTAGTTCAATGGTAGAACATCAGCTTCCCAAGCTGAATACGCGGGTTCGATTCCCGTCATCCGCTCTCATCGAAACCCCGGGCCATTTGCCCGGGGTTTTCGTTTTCCATTCTGGCCCGCAAATGGGCCGCGTGCGCCGCGGGCAGTCCCGTTTCCTCCGCGCGCGCCAACGCCTCGAAAGCCGACGCGGAACCCAAGCGGTGCAACAACTCCGCCCGCGAAGCGTGCCACCACGGATAATCCGACAGCCCCGGCAAGGCGTCCACCAAAGCCAATGCCGCCGATGGGCCGTCCCGCTCGGCCACCGCTGCCGCTCTGTTCAGGCGGACCACCGGTGTGTCCTGGACCGACAACAGGACGTCGTACCAGGAGAGCACCGCGTCCCAGTTCGTTCGGGCGTACGACGGCGCCAAATCGTGGCAGGCCGCGATCGCCGCCTGGATCACGTACAGGTTGGGGATCGTCGGGGTTCGGCGCAGGCCCTGGCCCACCAGCTCGATGCCCTCCTTGATCAGCTCGAAGTCCCACACCGAACGGTCCTGGTCGGCCAGCAGCACCGGTGCCCCGGCCGAGAACCTGGCCTCGCGGCGGGCATCCTGGAGCAACACCAGCGCCAGCAGCCCCAGCGCCGTCGGCTCGTCGGGCATCAGGGACGCCAGCAGGCGGGCCAGGCGGACTCCCTCGGCCAGCAGCGAAACGCGGCCCGTGTAGCCCTCGTTGAAGATCAGGTACACCGTCGACGCCACGCCGGCCAGGCGCGAAGGCAGTTCCTCCGCGGCCGGCACGCGGTACGGGATCCGGGCCTGGGTGATCTTCTGCTTCGCGCGCGTCAGGCGCTTCGCCATCGTCGCTTCGGGGACCAGCAGGCCGCGCGCGACTTCCGCCGTCGACAGCCCGCCCAACGTCCGGAGCGCCAGCGCCACCTGGGCGTCCAGCGACAACGCCGGGTGGCAGCACGTGAAGACGAGCCGCAGCAGGTCGTCGCGGACGGAGACCGGGTCGGGGTGCGGGTCGATCGCCGGCATCGCGTCCGCCTCCTTCCCGAGCCGCTTCGCTTCGCGGCGGACGACGTCCACCGCGCGGCGGCGGGCCGCCACCAGGAGCCAGCCGCGGGGGTTGGCCGGGACGCCGTCGCGCGGCCACGTCTCGAGCGCGCGCACCACGGCGTCCTGGACCGCGTCCTGAGCGAGGTCGACGCTGCCGGTGACGCGGACCAGCGTGGCCAGGACCCGGGTGCCCTCGTCCCGGACCAGCCGCGCCACCGCGTCACCGGCGTGGGTCACTGGCCGAAGTCGACGATCGGCCGGACCTCGACGGCGCCGTCCCAGGCGCCGGGGATCTGCGCCGCGAGCTTCACGGCTTCGTCGAGGTCCGCGCACTCGAGCAGGTAGAAGCCGGTCAGGGCTTCCTTCGTCTCCGCGTACGGGCCGTCGGTGGTGACGATGTCGCCGGCCTTGCCGCCGGTGACGCGGACGGTGGTCGCGGTGGCGGTCGGGTACAGCGCCGCGCCGCCGCGGATCACCGTCTCCGCGACCGCGTGGAAGTCGTTGTAGTCCTTCATCATGTCCGCGGCTTCGGGCTTCGTCGGGTCGACGTCGGAGGCGTAGATGATCGCGGCGTACTGGGGCATGACAGCTCCTCACAGATCCTGACCGGCGCCGATCGCCGGCTCTCACTGTAAGGACGAACGGACGAACGCGCGGCTGGACACTTGCCGCGAAGAAAGTTTCCCGGGCAGGGTGGCCGGCATGGGAGAGCCCGCGCTGTTCGGTCCGGACTTCGATCGCGACCCCTCACCCGCGTACGCGTGGTTGCGCGAACGGCCACCGCACCGGCTCGACTTCCCGACCGGCACCTGGGCCTGGCTGGTCACGCGGTACGACGACGCCGTGGCGGCCCTCAACCACCCCGCCCTGGTCAAGAGTCCCTTCGCCGGCAACGAAGACTGGCAGCGCTCGGGCATGGGCCTGCCGCTCGACCACCGGCCGTCGCTCGCGTCCAACATGATCAACGCCGATCCGCCCGACCACGCCCGGTTGCGCCGTGCCTGCGCCGGCGCGTTCGGCTCGCGCCGGATGGCGCACCTGCGCGATCGCGCCCAGCGGGTGACCGAAGAGCTGGTCGACGTCGTCGAGCGGCGCGGGCACGGCGACCTCGTCACCGAACTCGCCTACCCGCTGCCGATCGCCGTCATCTGCGACCTGCTCGGGGTGCCGGAGCGCTACCGCGAGGACGTCCACGAGTGGTCGCTCGTCATCGACTCGGCCGACGACACCGACGGCTCGAAGGTCCGCGAAGCCACCGATGTGCTGGAACGGCTGGTCACCGAGGTCGTCGACGCCAAGCGCGCGACGCCGGCCGTCGACCTGATCAGCGACCTCGTCGCGCAGGAGGCCACGGGCACGCTCTCCGCGGACGAGGTGACGTCGACGGCCTTCCTGATCCTGATCGGTGGCCACGAAACGACGGTCGGGCTGGTTTCCACCGGCCTGCTCGCGCTGCTGACCCACCCGGACGAGGCCGCGAAAGCCCGTACCGACCCGGCTCACCGGACCGCCGTCATCGAGGAGACGCTGCGGCTGCACGCACCGCTGCAGAACGCGACCTGGCGGTTCCCCACCGAGGACGTCGAGGTCGGCGGGCAGGTCATGCGGCCCGGCGATCCGATCCTCGTCTCGGTGCTGGCGGCCAACCGCGATCCCGCCGCCTTCGAGGACGCCGACGCGTTCCGGCCGGGACGACGTCAGGCCGACCGGCGGCACATCGCGTTCGGCGCCGGGCCGCACCTGTGCATCGGCGCGGCGTTGGCCCGGCTGCAGGCCGACATCGCTTTCGAGACCGTGCTCCGCCGGCTGCCGACCGCGCGGCTCGCGGTGCCCGAAGCAGAGCTGACGTGGTGGCCGAGCCCCATCACACGCGGGCTCTTCCACCTGCCGGTCAAGCTCTAGCCCTCGACGAGCTCCCAGGCCGACTCAGGCGTCGCGCGGTCGTAAACCTGACCGGGCGCCGCCTTGAGGACCGTGCGGACGTCCGGGTACAGCTTGGCCACGTGCTCCAGCTCCAGGCCCTCGACCTCGAAGTCCTCCGCTTCCGGGACCTCGAAGCCGACGAACAGCCAGGTGCCGTCCTGCTCTCGGACGACCTGGCGGACCACGCGGGCCGGGGCGTCCGGGCCGGTCGGGATCTCGGTGAGACCGCTGCTGATCTGGGCTTCGTCGTCGGGGGAGCCCTCGAACTCCCAGGCCGCGCGGCGCTGGGTGAGCAGGCGGATGTCCTCGTCCTCGTCGTCCGAGCCGGTCACCGACGACAGCAGCCACGTGCGGCGCTCGGGGTCCCAGTCGGCGGCCATGCCCGTCGGCAGCTCGGCCAGCGCGGCCAGCTGCGGGAGCAGCTCGAAGGCTTCCCGCACCGACAGCTTGCCGAAGCTCTCGCGGTTGACCAGCACGTCGTCGGACAGCTCGGTGCCGTCGCTGATGAACCAGTCGTCTTCGTCGTCCAGCACGACGAAGCCCAGCGCGTCGGGGTCGTTGACCAGGGCGAGGGCGATGATCACCGGCGCTTCCGGGTCCTGGCGCAGCGGCCATGCGGTCGACATGCGCCATATCCCACCATCGGGCGACCTCGCGCCGGGAAGCGGGGTCACCCGGTCGAATAATTCATCACGCGTTGATATTATCGCGGCATGGTGCTGCCCAAGGGACTCGCCCGCTTCAACCGCGTGGTGACCAACCGGATCAACAAGTACGTCGTCAACTGGGCTCCGGGCTTCGGCATGATCGTCCACAAGGGACGGAAGTCCGGCCGGGAGTACCGGACCCCGCTGAACGTCTTCCGCACGGACGACGGCTTCGTCGTCGCGCTCACCTACGGCCCCGACACCGACTGGGTGAAGAACGTGCTGGCCGCGGAGAGTTGCACCGTGGTCACTCGGCGGCGTAATTACCGCGTGCGTTCCCCCGAGCTCGTGCATGATGAGTCGCGCCGAGCGATGCCCACGCCCGTGCGGCACTTCCTCGGCCTGCTGAACGTCCACGACTTCCTGCTGCTGAAGCGGGAGTAGGGGGAGCCATGCTCGAAGGGGATCTCGTCCGGCTGCGCGCGCTGGAGCCGGAGGACGCCGAGCGGATCCACGCGTTCGTGTCCGATCCCGAGGTCGGCCGGTGGATGCACCGCGGCTACCCGCGGTCGCTCGCGCAGGTGCGCAAGAAGGCCGAAGAACGCCCGGTCAACAACTACGAGCTCGTCGTCCTCGGGATCGAGGCCGACGGCAAGCTCATCGGCATCGTCGACCTCCGCGACGCCACCCCCGAGATCGGCAACGCCGAACTGGACATCTACATCGGCGACGCCGAATACCGCAACGGCGGCGGCTACGGCACCGAGGCGCTGCGCCTGATGTGCCGCTACGGCTTCAACTCCATGCGGCTGCACATGATCACGCTCTGGGTCGTCGCCGAGAACGAACGCGCGCGGCACGTCTACCGCAAGGTCGGCTTCGCCGAAGACGGCCGCCACCGCGAGGCGTTCGTCGCCGGTGACGGCCGGCGGCACGACATGATCCTGATGAGCATGCTCAAGGGCGAGCTCAAGTGGTGAGCCGGCGTGGCGCCTTCAGCCGCCACGCCTCTTCGAGCAGCTCACGCAGCTGATCGACGTTCACGCGATCGAGGTCGACGATGATCGAGCCGTACCCGTCGTAGTGCGCGGTCGTGAAGAAGGCCGCGTCGCCGGAATCCAGCAACGCGGCCTTCTCGTCGAGCCCGCACAGCACGACCAGGCCGCCCTCGGCCTCGGTGCGCAACCGCGCGAACCCCTTGCCCGCCACCTTCAGCGCGGGCGTGCGGTACCAGGTCGACGCCTCGACCTCGGGCAGTGCCGAGGCCAGGCGTACGACGTCTTCCCAGGTCGTCATGGCTCCATTGTCACCACGACGTCTTGGAAAAAGCGGATCACGGCAGCTGCGTGATCCGGTCCGCCGCGGGCGGGGCCAGGTTCGGGTGGGCGCCCAGGTACGCGGTCAGCGCGTCCAGGTCCACCGGTCCGCCGGCCAGGTTCGTGCCCTTGGTGAACTCGGTGAAGCCGTCCCCGCCGGCGGCGAGGAAGTTGTTCACCGACACGCGGAACGTCGCCGCCGGGTCGACCGGCGTGCCGTTCACCGTGAGGTTCGAGACCCGCGAGCCCTGCGGCGCGGACGCCGACCAGCTGTAGTGCAGCGAGCTCGAGATCTGCAGGAACTTCGGGTTCACCCCCGGCGCCCACTGCTGCTCCAGCACGTTCTTGAGGTTCGCGCCGGTCAGCGTGATCGTCTGCATGATGTTCGAGAACGGCTGCACGGTGAACGCTTCGCCGTAGGTCACCACGCCGTTGCCTTCACCGGCCGGGGACGACGCGTAGTTCAGGTCGGCGCGGATGCCGCCCGGGTTGGTCATCGCGATGACCGCACTGTTCGACTGCGTGCCCGCGAGCTGCGCGTCGGCGATGACGTCACCGAGCGCCGACTCGCCGGCGGTGTTGCCCGCCGCCTTCAGGTCCGCGGTGATGGTGCCGACCTGCTTGTTCGCGATCGGGCCGGACTTCGCCACGGCGTTCGCGACCAGCGCCGCCACGGCCGGGTCCGGCGTGACCGTGCGCGTGACGATCTCGTTGTGCGCCTTGGTCTGCGACCGCACGACGTCCCGCGTCTTCAGGTTGATCTTGAGGTCGACGACCGACAGGAGCCGGCCGAAGGACGCACCCTGGATGACCGTGCGCGGCTGGCCGGCCGGGTCGTTGATCACGCAGTTGTACTGCTGGTGGCTGTGGCCGGTGAAGATCGCGTCGACCTTCGGGGTCACCGCCTTCGCGATCGCGGTGGCCGGGCCCGGCAGGACCTTGCAGTCGTTCGGGCCCTCGAGCTCGGTGCTGTCACCCTGGTGCAGCAGCACGATCTGCGACTTGACCCCGAAGTAGTCGAGCAGGTTCGCGGTGCGGTTGATCGCTTCGACCTCGTCGCCGAACTTCAGGCCCTTGATCGCCTCCGGCGTGACGACCGAGGGCAGGTCCTTCAGCGTCGCGCCGATGACGCCGATCGGCACGCCACCCTCGAACTTGACGGTGAACGGCAACAACGCGGGCAGGCCGTTGGTGAAGTACACATTGGACCCGAGGAACGGGAAGTCCGCACCCTTGAACTTCTTGTCGAACTGGCAACCGTCGGTCGGGTGGCAGCCGCCGAACTGCATGCGCTGCAGTTCCTTGTAGCCCTCGTCGAACTCGTGGTTCCCGACGACGGAGCCGTTGACGCCCAGCATGTTCAGGAAGTCGATGGTCGGCTCGTCGTGGAACAGCGCCGAGGTCAGCGGCGACGCGCCGACGTTGTCGCCGGCGGACACGACGAACGAGTTGCGCACCTGCGCCCGCAGCTGCTTCACGTGCGTCGCCAGGTAAGCGGCACCGCCGGCGTCCACAGTGGTCCCGTCGGACTGCGTGACGCGGCCGCTGGAGCCGGCCGGCGGCTCGAGGTTGCCGTGCAGGTCGTTGAAGCCGATGATCCGGACGTCGGTGGTGGGGTCCGGGCGCTGGCCCGCGGACGCGGGTGCGGTGGTCACCGCCGTCGTCGCCAGCGCGGCCGCGGCGAGCACCACGAGCCGGGTTGAAAGCCTCATGCGTATTTCCTCCGATTCGCGCCCAAGGTCCCCAACGGGCGCACGGCGGAGGATTCTGCCTCGCGAAGAGGTCAGCTACCAGGGTCAAAAGACGGACGTAAAGCGAATGTCACCTAACAGCTTCCTTCGAGCAGCACCTTCGCGACGAGCGCGGGGTCGTCGTTCATCGGCACGTGCCCGCAGCCGGGCAGCAGCCGGAACGTCCCCTGTGGAGCGACCTGCCGCAGGTCGGCGACGCGGGGGCGGGCGAGGATCCGGTCGTGTTCGGCCCAGGCGATCGTCACCGGGACGCCGGTGACCGGGCCCGTGAAGCGGAAGTCGCCGCGGGACTGCGCGGCCGTCGGCTCGAAGCCGGGCGCGGTCGCGAGCGCGTGGGCGTCCTCGACGACGTCGTCCGGGGTCAGCAGGGCCGGCTTCCCGACGATCATCCCGGTCAGCGCCTTGCGGCCGGCCGCCGTCGCGGCAATGCGGCGCACGATGTGCGGTGGCGTGCGCCGCGCGAGCGCGCGGTGCGCTTTCAGCGTGGCGATCGCGTACGTCTTCTGGGGGCGGCTCCAGAGCCCGGCCGGCGACAACGCCGTGACGCTGCGGACGAGCCCGGCCTGGCCGAGCGCGAGCGACAGCAGGCCGCCGAGCGAGTTGCCCGCGACGTGCGGCCGGTCGAGCCCCAGCTCGGTGAAGAGCTCCTTGAACATCACCAGCGCGGGTTCGACGCCGTACCCGCCGGACGGCTCGGGTGACTCGCCGAAGCCCGGCAGGTCCACAGCGATGACGTCGCGATGCGGCGTGAGCAGCGGGACCACCGGCGCCCACGCCTGACGGCGGTGGCCGATGCCGTGGATCAGCACCAGCGGCTCGCCCCGGCCCGCGCGGTCGTAGACAACGTCGTCCATTACCCGAGAGTAAGTCCGGGGCAGCGGAAAAGCTACAACCGCTAGTAACAGTTACTCCGCGTCCGGGTGAACCCGGGTGCCGGCGTCCGCCGACCGCTGGACGGCGTCGAGCACGCGGTGCACGCGCAGCGCGTGCGCGAAGTCCGGCAGGTCGCCCTTGAGGTGCCGCGCGTAGGCGTGCGCGACGTTGTACGACGGCTCGGCGCTGCGCCCGGCCAGCTGCGGCAGCTCGTACCGGGTGGGCACGGTGAGCTTCTCGAGCGTCCCGGTCCGGCTGCCGCGCAACGTCAGCTTCGCGATCCAGAACAGCGGATCCGCGGCGTTGACGACCAGCGTGCCCTCGGTGCCGTTGATCTCCCAGTGGAAGTCGGTCGCGGGCGACGTCCCGCCACGCAGGTGCAGCGACGCCACCGCGCCGCCCTTCAGGACGCCGCCGACGGCGATCTGGTCCGGCGCGGTCATCGCGACGGACTCGCCGGTGACCTCGTCCCGCACGCGTGACCGGACGGTCGCGACCGTCGCCGACAGCTCGGTGAAGCCGCCGAGCACCATGTCGAGCGCGTCGACGGTGTGCGCGAACGGGATGGTCAGCATGGTGGCGCCGCCCTCGGGGTGCAGCTGGTAGTCGCGCCCGGCCCGGACCGACGGCCCCCAGTTGCCGCCCGAGCCGATCAACGACGTCGAGAGCACGCGCCCGACGTAACCGTCCTTGATGAGGTCGCGCAGGTAGCGCAACGCGGGCGCGGACCGGCCCTGCAGACCGACGGCGGTCCGCTGGTCGCGAGCGGCTTCGACCAGCGCCTCGGTTTCGGCGAGGCTCGCGCCGAGCGGCCACTCGCTCAGCACCTGCTTGCCCGCGGCCAGCGCGGGCTCGATCAGCGCCTGGTGCTCGGACACCCTGACCGCGACGACGACCAGGTCGACCTCCGGGTGCCGCGCCAGCTCCCCGGCGTCCCCGAAGGTCAACGGCACGCCGTACTTCTCCCCGGCCACCCGCGCCGACTCGGCGCTGCTCCCGCTCAGCGCGCGGAGCTCGTAGCCGTCCACCGCGGCCAGCGCGGGCACGTGCGCGGTGGCGGCCCAGCCGCCGTTCGCGCTGAGCCCGACGATGCCGACCCGGACCGGAGCCATGAGCGTTCCTTTCGTTGCCCTGCACAAGACTTCGACGTGCCGAGCGTCGTGGTCATTCCCGGTTCAGCGCAAGCCGCATCCGGTTACGTCTCCCTTTGCCGTCGATGACTTCGGACTCACCGGTGGGGACGAAGCCGAGCCGCTCGTAAACCCGCCGCGCGCGGTCGTTCCCCTCGAAGACGTGCAGGACGATCGCCTCCGCGCCCGCGACTTCGGCCGTCTCGCGCACGGCGCCGATGAGGTCCGCGGCGAGCCCGCGGCCCCGCGCTTGTGGCGCAACCCACATCGAGAAGACGAGCCATTCGAGCTCGCCGGGCCACCCGCAGACGAGCGCGACGGTGTCTTCGCCGTCGAACGCGGCGAACCAAGCGCGGTCGCGAAGCCAGCTTCGCCACTCTTCGGCCGGCTTCGCGCCTTCGGCGGCGACGAGCGAACCGAAGTTCTCGGGGGTGTCCGCGAGCGCGCGGAGCCGGATTTCACGCAGCACCGGGCCGTCGTCCGGAGTCAGTCGTCGCACCTGGATCATCGCCGCAGGTTCGCACGTCCACCCGGTTCGGTAACACCCATTAACTCCGGCGCGATGAGGCGGGCAATCCGGCGTGTGGGGGACAGATGGGCATCGAGGTCGTACTCGTGGTGCTGGCCGTGGTCGTGCTGCTCATCGGCGGCACGGTGTTCAGCGCCTGGCGGGCCGAGCGCGGCGAGGAGAACGAAGACGACTGACCGATCGGCCCGGTCGCGGGTCGGCCGACCGGCCGATGGGCGCCCGGGCCGTCCGGCTCTTCGACCGAAGTGACCGCCGGGCAAGATCCATAACGTCGGTGGCATGACGAACGCACAGGTCACCGCCCTGCAGTACGGGCTCATCGGCTTCTTCGCGCTGTGGACCGTGGTGCTGGTGCCGCAGCTGATCACCCAGCTCGCGCGGCACAGCGGGCTCCGGCTGCGCGCGATCGTCAGCACCGGCGCGGTGCTGTTCTACACGTGCATGACCCTCGCGGTCGTCTTCCTGCCGCTGCCCGGCCCGGGCACCCGGCGGCTCAGCCAGACGGTGCAGCTGCACCCGTTCCAGTGGATCGCCGACATCCACACGGAGATGCTCAAGCACGGTTCGGAGTGGTTCCTGACGCAGACGTTCCAGCAGGCCTGCCTGAACGTGCTGCTGTTCGTCCCGCTCGGGGTGTTCGCGCGGATCCTGTGGCGCCGCGGCCTGACCGGCACGGTCCTGATCGGCTTCACGGCGTCACTGCTCATCGAGATCACGCAGGTCACGGCCAACTTCGGGACGGCGCCGTACGTCTACCGCATCTTCGACGTCGACGACCTCATGAACAACACGTTCGGCGCCGGGGTCGGCTGGGTGTTCGGCGCGCTGCTGCTGGCCCTGCTGCGTTCACCGGTCCGCGTGCAGCCGGCTCGGCGCGAGCGGGTCCACCTCGCCCAGACGCGCTAGCCGCGCCTTCCGCTGCAGCGCCGCCCGCTTGGCGGCCCGCCGATCCTCGAGCACGACAACGAGCGCGGCGACGGCCAGGATGAGCGCGACCAGCCCGAGGATGATCGGAAGCTGCACGAAATCCTCCTCGGTACGGCGCTGTGCGGGAGATCACAACAGGTTACGCAGGTCCGTGGTCACTTCGCCACCCCCCGCGACGATCACGGGCGGCGAACCAGTTCCGGTCAGCGGTGAGCCAGCCGTCGAAGGTGAGATCGGCGGAGGTCAGGACGGTATCCAGGCCGAGGCGGCGGCAGGTGAACTCTTGGTTCCAGCGGCGCCCGCGCGCCGCGTACCGGACCGTCGCCGAGAGCAGGTCGCCGTCGCGGGTCACGTCGGCCAGCTCGAGCTCCACCTCGCCCAGCCGGCCGCCTTGGCCGGACAACACCGTGTCGAACCACTCGGGCGGGTGCCACTCGACGATCAGCCGCCCCTCCGGCGCGAGGTGACGCCGCGCGGCCGCGAGCATCGCGCGGCGATCCGCTTCCCGCTCGGTGTTGATCAGGTGGCTGCCGAGCAGCACGGCGTCGAACGTCCGCCCGAGCCGCAGGTCGGCGATCCGCGCGCAGACCGTCTCGGCGCGCACGTGCCGGAGCATCGCGGGTGAGTCGTCCACCGCCACGACCTCGTGCCCCAGCTCGACCAGCGGGTGGGTGACCCGGCCGGTGCCACACCCCAGCTCCAGGATCGACGCCCCCGGCGGCACGGCACGGTGCACGATCTCCGGCTCACCGGCCGGCGGCAGCAGCAGGTAGACCTCGACCGAACACCCGTCCGCGGTGACCTCCATCCCTCGAGCGTGCCGGAAACTGGACCCGTGAGCACCCGACCCACCAAGGACCAGCTGGCCGCCCGGTCGAGCAGCCTCGGCCAGCTCGACGAACGGGCGCTCGCCCCGGCAACACGCGGACGATCTCCGGCCCGGCCGAACTCTTGGTTCCGGCTTCAGCGGCCTCCACCCTGAGCGTGCCGGAAACTGGACCCGTGAGCACCCGACCCACCAAGGACCAGCTGGCCGCCGCGCACAACACGACCATCGCCGATGTCATCGCGCCCGGTCTCGACGTCCTCTTCTGCGGGATCAACCCCGGTCTCTACTCCGGCGCCGTCAACCAGCACTTCGCGCGGCCCGGCAACCGCTTCTGGCCCGCCCTGCACGCCGGCGGCTTCACGCCACGCCGCTACGCGCCCGCCGAACAGGAGCAGCTGCTCGAGCTGAAGCTCGGCATCACCAACGTCGTCGCCCGCACGACCGCCCGGGCCGACGAACTCACCGGCGACGAACTCCGCGAAGGCGGCAAGCTCCTCGAAGCGAAGGTCCTCGAGTACCGGCCGCGGTGGCTGGCCGTCGTCGGGATCACCGCGTACCGGACCGCGTTCGGCTTCCCGAAGGCGCGGGTCGGGTGCCAGGACCACCGGATCGGGGACACCCACGTGTGGGTGCTGCCGAACCCGAGCGGCCTCAACGCGCACTGGACGCCGGCCGGGCTCGCGGCCGAGTTCGGGCGGCTGCGAGCCGCATCCGGTGAGCGTCGAAATCGTTGAACGAAGAGCGGGCAACCCTCAGTAGCGCCAACCGCCCCATCGGGGCCGCTCCACCCCACCCGAACCGTCACTTCAAGATCGTCTTCTACCTAGAGTTTGCTGTGACCGGGCGATTAGGCCATGAGGGGGAGATGGCGTCATGAGCTGCGCAATCGCGACTCGTACCCAACAGGAGGAGTCACTTTTGGCCGGTCCCGGCAGGGGGAACCGGATGGTGCCGGACGCGTGAACCGAGGGGTCGCGTCAGGCGTCCCAGGAGTGACGGCGCAGAGACGGAGGCCCACGATGCACGGCATCGAGCCCACCCGCAGGCCGATCGGGCCGACCGGACCCGGCGGGCGAAGTCTCGGCGTGGCGGTCGTCGACCCGGTCCCGATCTTCCGCGACGGCCTCGCCGCGCTCGTCCACCGCAGCCAGGGGCTGCACTGGGCCGGGCAGGCGGCCAGCCACCACGCCGCGCTGCAGCTGTGCGAGCAGGTCAAACCGGACGTCGTCGTGCTCGACTCGGCGCTCGACCCGAACTGCCACCTGACGAAGCTGCTCAACGCCGGCGACCCGGCGCTGATCCTCGTCACGCTCATCCGCGACACGAACCGCACGCAGCAGTACCTGGCGGCCGCGATCGCCGCCGGCGCGCACGCGATCGTGCCGCGGTCGATCGACTCACGGCGGCTCGCCGAAGCGATCCGGCGCGCCCACACCGAACGCCGGTACATCGACCCGGCGCTGGCCGCGCTCACCGCCCGGCCGAAGCGCTCGACCGTGCCGAAGGACGGCCTCGCCCACGACAGCCCGCCCGCGCCGCGTGGCGGGATGCCGCTGTCCCGGCGCGAGTACCAGGTGCTCCAGCTGGTCGCCGAGGGTCTCGAGAACTCGGCGATCGCGAAGCTGCTGTTCCTGTCCGTCGAGACGGTCCGGACGCACGTGAAGAGCATCCTGCGCAAGCTCTCCGCGCGGGACCGGACGCACGCCGTCACGATCGCCTTCCGCGGCGGGATACTGGTCGCCCGCGCGGAGGACGGTCACGTGCCGGTGACTGCCGACACAACCGCGCTCCCGGGGCAGCGTTGACCCGGTAAACGTGCGGATTTTCGTACTCGGAAGTGCGGATCTGCTTGCTCCAGTTACCCGCAGGTAATATCCTGAAGTTACCGGCGAGTAAGGCGAACATGTGCCCGGCCGGGGAGCCGAACACATTGGAGTGACGACATGGGCCACTACAAGAGCAACGTCCGAGACCTGGAGTTCAACCTCTTCGAGGTCCTGGGCGTGCAGGAGCGCCTGGGCAAGGGTGTGCTCGCCGAGTCCGACGAGGCGACCGCCCGCGGGGTGCTGTCCGAGCTGAACAAGCTCGCGACCGGTCCGCTCGCCGAGTCCTTCGCCGACGCCGACCGCAACCCGCCCGTGTACGACCCGAAGACCTTCAGCGTCAAGATCCCCGAGTCGTTCAAGAAGAGCTACCAGCAGCTCATCGAGGGCGAGTGGTGGCGCCTCGGCCTGACCAACGACCTCGGCGGCTTCGGCCTGCCCCCGACCGTGCAGTGGGCCGCCTCCGAGCTCATCCTCGGTGCGAACGCCCCGCTGTTCATGTACATGGCGGGCCCGAACTTCGCGATGATCGTCGACAAGAACGGCACCGAAGAGCAGAAGCACTGGGCGCAGCTGATGATCGACCGCGCCTGGGGCGCGACGATGGTGCTGACCGAGCCGGACGCCGGTTCCGACGTCGGCGCGGGCCGCACCAAGGCCGTGCAGCAGGAGGACGGCTCCTGGCACATCGACGGCGTGAAGCGGTTCATCACCTCGGCCGAGCACGACATGAGCGAAAACATCATGCACCTCGTGCTGGCGCGCCCCGAGGGTCCCGGCATCGAGACCAAGCCGGGCACCAAGGGCCTTTCGCTGTTCCTCGTGCCGAAGTTCCACTTCGACACCAAGACCGGTGAGCTGGGCGAGCGCAACGGCGCCTACGTGACCAACGTCGAGCACAAGATGGGCATCAAGGCCTCGACGACGTGCGAGCTGACCTTCGGCCAGCACGGCACCCCGGCCAAGGGCTGGCTGCTCGGCGAGGTGCACGACGGCATCGCGCAGATGTTCCAGGTCATCGAGTACGCCCGGATGATGGTCGGCACCAAGGCCATCGCGACGCTGTCGACCGGTTACCTCAACGCGCTCGAGTACGCCAAGGACCGCGTCCAGGGCGCCGACCTGCCGAACATGCTGAACAAGGCCGCCCCGCGCGTCACCATCACGCACCACCCGGACGTCCGCCGCTCGCTGATGCTCCAGAAGGCGTACGCCGAGGGCCTCCGCGCGGTGTACCTCTACACGGCGTCGTTCCAGGACCAGCTGTGGACCGGCGAGGGTGACCAGAAGGTCGCGCACGGCGTGAACGACCTGCTGCTGCCGATCGTCAAGGGCGTCGGCTCCGAGCGCGCCACCGAGCAGCTCGTGCAGTCGCTGCAGACCCTCGGCGGGTCCGGCTTCCTGCAGGACTACCCGATCGAGCAGTACATCCGCGACGCCAAGATCGACTCGCTGTACGAAGGCACCACGGCGATCCAGTCGCTGGACTTCTTCTTCCGCAAGATCGTCCGCGACAAGGGCGCGTCCCTGGCCTTCGTCGCCGGCGAGATCACAAAGTTCATCGAGTCCGAGGCGGGCAACGGCCGGCTCAAGAACGAGCGCGGGCTGCTCAAGCAGGCCCTCGAGGACACCCAGGGCATGCTGGGCTCGCTGATCGGCTACCTGACGTCGTCGCAGGAAGACCCGCAGAACATCAACAAGGTCGGCCAGCACACGGTCCGCCTGCTGATGTCGGTCGGCGACCTGCTCATCGGCTGGCAGCTGCTCAAGCACGCCGAGGTTGCGATCGGCAAGCTCGACGCGGGCGCGTCCGCCAAGGACGTCCCGTTCTACGAGGGCAAGATCGCCGTGGCGTCGTTCTTCTCGAAGCAGGTGCTGCCGGAGCTGACGTCGCGCCGGGCGATCGTCGAAGCCGCCGACAACGCGCTGATGGAGCTGGACGAAGCCGCTTTCTGACAGGTCACGAAAAGGGCTCTCCCCGTGTGGGGAGGGCCCTTTTCGCGTTTCGGCGCCGCGCTACGGGGGCACTCCGCTCACCGAGTCCGACGGACCCGAATGGCCGGGTCCGCGGATCCCTGAGAGGAGCAAGTGATGACTGTTGCCGGCATCGTCAGCGCACTCATCGTCGGGCTGATCATCGGTGTCCTCGGCCGGCTGGTCGCACCCGGCAAGCAGAGCATCCCGATCTGGCTGACCATCGTGATCGGCATCATCGCCGCCTTCATCGGCACGGCCATCGCGCGTGGTCTCGGGTACGCCGACACCAACGGCATCGACTGGCTCGAGATCCTGACGCAGGTCGTCCTCGCCGCCATCGGCGTGAGCATCGCCGCCGGCGCCTACGGCCGCCGCGGCGTGACCAGGTAGGCACTCAGTCGAAGACCCGGCCCGGTCCGGTCCGCTGTCGGGGGCGGACCGGGCCGGGTCTTCTCTTTCCCGCCTCACTCCATCGGGGGTCAGCGCGCGCGTCGCGCCCGGATCGGTGCGACCGTGGCGCTCATCGCCTATCCGAGGAGGCAGCTGTGCTCGGCGGACTTTGGGGCATCATCTCGACGATCATCGTAGGCCTGATCCTGGGCGTGCTGGGCCGGCTGTTCGCACCCGGCGACCAGAAGATCCCGATCTGGCTGACCATCGTCGTCGGCATCGTCGCCGCGTTCATCGGCAACTGGCTGGCCGGGGTGTTCGGCGTCCGCGACACCGCGGGCATCGACTGGATCCGGCACATCTTCCAGGTCGTCGCCGCGGTCGTCGGCGTCATCGCGGCCTCGGCGATCTACGCCAAGGTCAAGGGCGGTCACCGCACTACCGCTTGAGCGAAAGGCCTGCGCCGACGAGCAGCAGCGCGGCGGCGCAGGCCATCGCCGTGGTGATCGCGGTCGCCGAAGACGTCACGGCCAGGGTCAGGAACAGGCTGCCGAACGTGGCCACGCCGACGACCTGCCCGAGCTGCAGCGTCGTGGTCAGCAGGCCGCTGACGTCCGCCGCGCGCTCGAGCGGGACGTGCGTCAGCGCGTTCACCATCAGGGAGCCGAACGCCGGTCCCATCGACAGGCCGAACAGCAGCAGGGCCACGAAGAACAGGGTCCCGCCGTCGCGGCCCAGACCGAGCAACGCGTAGGCGACCGCGGATCCGACGTAGCCGCACGGGGTCAGCCAGGCGTGGACGCGCTGGGGCAGCCGGTTCCAGAAGAACCCGCACAGGCCGAAGACGACGCCGCCGGGCGCCATCGCCAGCCCGGCGGCCATCGCCGTCTTGCCGAGGCCCGACTGCAGGTGCAGCGACACGCAGAAGAGGAACCCGCCGTAGGACGCGACGCCCGCCGCGAGCGTCGCCAGTCCCGGGGCGACCCCGCGGATCCGGAGGACGGCGAGGTCGACCAGCGGGTCGGCCACCCGGCGTTCGACGACCACGAACAGCACGGCGAGCAGCGCGCCCACCGCCATCGAGGCGAACGTCCAGGCCGGCCAGCCGGTTTCGTGCCCGAGCACCAGCGGCAGCACGACGAGCACGACAGCCGGCACGGCGATCGCGAGGCCCGCGAGGTCGAGGCGGCGGCCGGCCTTCGCGACGCAGCCGGGCACCAGCTTGGCGGCGAGCACGGCCACGAGCACGCCGATCGGGACGTTGACCAGGAAGACCGGCCGCCATCCCGCGCCGAACAGGTCCGCCCCGACGAGCACGCCGCCGAGCACCTGGCCGGCCACGAACGCGACCGAGATGACCGCGGTGTACGCGCTGAGCGCCTTGGCCCGCGCGGCGCCGGTGAAGCGCGCCTGGATGAGGCTGATGACCTGCGGCATCATCAGCGCGGCGCCGGCGCCCTGGGCGATCCGCGCGACGATGAGGATCGTTTCGCCCGGCGCCAGGCCGCAGAGCAGCGAGCAGACGGTGAAGGCGATCGTGCCGGTGACGAACAGCCGTCGGCGGCCGTACAGCTCGCCGAGGCGGGCGCCGGTGATGAGCAGCATCGCGTAGCCCACGGTGTAGCCGGACACGACGAGCTGCAGCGCGGCGCCGGACGCGTGCAGGTCGGTGCGGATGTCGGTCATGGCGACGTTCACGACGGTGACGTCGAGCAGCGCCATGAACTGGCCGAGCAGCAGGACGGCCAGCATGAACCACGGTCGCCGGTCGGACCGGACGGCCCGGTCGGTGGCCGGGACAGGGGTGGTCAGAGTCATGGCTCCGACCTTGGGGTTCCACGGTTGTTTCCGGAGAGAGCCTGGGGATGCTGGTACTGCCAGCACCTGCTTCGTCCGCTGAGCCGTCCAAAACTGTCGTACCCCTCGGGCACGATGTCCGCATGACCCAGACGCAGGTCCACACCAGCCGCCGAGAGGAACTCGGCCAGTTCCTCAAGGCGTGCCGGGCGCGGATCGGCCCGGCGGAGGTCGGGCTCGCGCCCGGCCCCCGGCGTCGGCTCAGCGGGTTGCGCCGCGAGGAGGTGGCGCTGCTCGCCGGCGTCGGCATCACCTGGTACACGTGGCTGGAGCAGGGGCGGCCGATCAACGCGAGCGCGCAGGTGCTCGACGCGGTGGCGCGCACGCTGCGGATGGACCACCCGGAGCGCGAGCACCTGTACCGGCTGGCGGAGCTCACGCCGTCGCGGCTGCCCTCGACCGTGGAACTGGTGCCGGACACGGTGCGCGAGGTGCTGCGCGCGCTGGATCCGTTGCCCGCCACGGTGGTCAACGGCCGGTTCGACATCCTGGCGTCGAACGCGGCGCAGGAGGAGCTGTTCTGGGAGTGGCACAGCCTGCCGTGCCTGCACAAGAACCTGCTGTGGTGCTGCGTGACCGAGCCGAACGCGCGCGGGTTCTTCCTGAACTACGACGAGGAGGTCCCCTACATGGTCGCGCGGATGCGGGCCGAGTACGGCCGGCACGTCGGCGACCCGTCCTGGGAGGAGGACATCCGCCGGCTGTCGGCGCTGAGCCCGGAGTTCGCCGGGCTGTGGGCGCGGCACGAGGTCGCCGAACCCCAGGCCCGGCTGCGGCGGCTGAACCACCCGCAGGCCGGCCGGCTGAACCTCCGGCTGACCGAGCTGGCGGTGTCCGAGGCGCCGGGCCTGCGGATCCAGGTGTCGACTCCGGACGACCCGGCCACCTGGGCGCTGCTGCCTTCGACGCGGAGGTCGTCATGACGGCACTCGAGCTGAACGGCCAGGGGCTGACGTCGTTCCCCGCGCTGCCACCCGGGCTCACCCGCCTCGACCTGTACGACAACGCGCTCTCGGCGGTGCCCGAGTCGCTGTGGGAGCAGACCGGGCTGGAGGTGCTCAACCTCGCGACGAACCGGCTTTCCTCGCTTCCCCCGGGGATTTCGGCGTTGAAGTCGGTGCACACGCTCGATCTGGCGCACAACCGGTTCGACGTGCTGCCGGATGAGCTGGGTGAGCTGGCGGGGCTCACGGAGTACCTGTACGTCAGTGACAACCAGCTGACGGAGTTCCCGTCGGCGTGGTGCGGGTTGGGTCGGCTGCGGTACCTGGGGTGCACGGACAACCACGTTTCGGCGCTGCCTTCGGACCTCAGCGGGTTCTCTTCGTTGCGCGAGCTCCGGTTGTACCGCAACAGGTTGACGGCGTTGCCGGACTCGATCGGCGCGCTCGGCGCGTTGCGAGAGCTGCACCTGCGCGGAAACCAGCTGGCTTCGCTGCCGTCGTCGATCGGCTCGCTGGCCGAGCTGCGTCAGCTCGACCTGCGGGAGAACGCGTTGACGACGTTGCCGGCGTCACTGGCTTCGCTGTCCAAATTGGACAAGCTGGATCTGCGGTGGAACAAGCACTTCCGGGAGCCGGCGTGGCTGCGCGACTTCGAGGAGGCGGGGTGCATGGTCCTTCGCTGACAACTCAACAGAGGATGGTCGGGCGCGGGCCGTAGGTCGCGGTGTGCGTCGTCCGGCGGACTTCGGCGCCGCTCGCGACGTCGTAGAGCACGCGGGTGTCGGTGACGCTGAAGCCGGGTGTGCCGATCGAGGGCGCGCAGGGCTCGGTGCCCCCGAACTGCACCGGTGGGGGATCTCCGGGCGTCTGCGCGCCGGTCTGGCTCTCGACGCGGTAGTGGCGGGTGCCCCAGATCCGGACGGTCACGGAGTCACCGGAAACGGTGGCCTGGATGGCGATCCCGGTGGGCGAGTCGTTGGTCAGCTGGAGCTCGACGGGGCTGCCGTCGGCGTTGACGGCCTTGGCGTCGCGGCCGGCGGGGTAGCGGTCGAGGTAGTGGTCGTGTTCGAGGTGGCCGCCGTCGGCCAGGCCGGCGAGGTAGCCCGCGTTGTACAAAGTGGACGCGAGCTGCGAGACGCCGCCGCCCACCACGGCGGCGCCGGTGCCGTCCTCGTCGACGGGCGCGGGCACGTAGCCGTTGTCGGCCGTGCGCGGGCCGGAGCGGCCGCCGAGGCTGAAGGTCTCGCCGGGCTTGACGATGGTGCCGGAGACGCGGGCGGCGAGCGTCCGGTTGTTCGTCGCGGCCGGGCCGGCGAGGCCACCGGTGGTGAACTCGCCGATGACCTCCTTGATCCCGAGCGCCCCGGCGGCGTCGGTGGTCACGGCCGGCTTCGACGCGCTGTAGACGACGGGGAGATCGCGCCCGTCGGTCTTCTTGAGGACGTCGATGAGCGGCAGGAAGGTCTTCTCCCAGTTGACTTTCCGGGCGTCTTCGGAGGGTTCGACGGCCGGTTGGTCGCCGGTGAAGACGATTTGCGCGTTCCGGCCATCGGTTTCGGTGCTCGCGAGGCCGTCCTTGAGGGCGGCCTGCAGCTTGCCCTGGTCGATGCGGACCTCGACGGCCCCGCCCTCGACGGCGGCGAACTGGAACGAGCCGGCGATGGCGTCGGGCTTGAGGGGGACGTCCTTGCCCTGCCCGTGCACGACGACGGGCTTGGCGACGGCGGGCTGCACGATCTGCCGGAAGGCGGCCTGCACCCCGGCGGCGGTGGCCTTGACGGGGGTGATCGCCATCGGCAGGTCGACGCCACCGCGGTCGAGCCAGTGGTCGGTGACGGTCCGCACGGCCCGGTCGAGGTCGGTCAGCTGCTGGCCTTGCCGGGGCAGGATCGGGTAGGGGGTGACGCCGCCGTCGCTGCCCTGGATCGGCATGAACCCGACGGCGCCTTCGGTGGCGGCGTGGTTGATCTTGCCGTCGGCGAGCGCCCGCACGGCCTGGCTGATCTGGCCGGGATCGGTCCGCGTCGCGACGCCGACCTCGCGGCTGGTGAAGAAGGACATGATCCGCGTGATCGGACTGAGCGGCTGGTGCCCGGCGAGGCCGAGGGTGTTGGGCCAGTCGAGCCCAAGCCCGGACTGCGCCGGCACGAGCTCGGCCCGGACATCCCCGCCCCGGACGAGCACGGGCCGGGTGAGCCGCGGCTCGAGCTCCTTGCGCAGCTTCGCTTCGGCCTCGGCGTGGGTGAGCCCGCCGACGTCGATCCCCGCGACG
This sequence comes from Amycolatopsis iheyensis, assembly GCF_024703995.1. Taxonomy (GTDB): domain Bacteria; phylum Actinomycetota; class Actinomycetes; order Mycobacteriales; family Pseudonocardiaceae; genus Amycolatopsis; species Amycolatopsis iheyensis. The sequence continues at coordinate 213,633 of NZ_JAMXQV010000017.1, forward strand.
GTGACCCCACGCGGCACGTCGCCGGCGCTGGCGATGAGATCGATGGCGTAGAGGATGACGAAGAGCCCCAGCGCGAGCCCGATGACCATCATCGAGCGCGCGAGGCCCTTGCGAAGCTTGCGAGCGGGCGTTTCGGGCGGCGGCGGGAGCGCGGGGGTTTCGAGAAGCTCACCGAGCAGGTCATCGGCGAAGAGATCGGTGCCGGCGACGGGTTCCGGCCCGGCCGCTGGCTCGGCTTCGGGTGGCGAGGTCTCGGCATTCACGAGCGTGGGCTCGGCTGCGGACGGCTCGGCCGCGGCAATGGGCGGCTCGACCTCAGCAGCGGGCAGCTCGGCAGCGGGCGGCTCGGCCTCAGCTGCGGGTGGCTCGGCAGCCGAAGCCTCTTCGGCCGCGGGTTCGTTCTCCGCGACCACGTCTTCAGCCTGCGACGGCGCCGGCTCGGGTGCTTTGTCGCGCTCCGCCACCTCGTCGTCCGCCACGCCCCCGCCTACAGGTAGAGCCCCGTTCCGTGCTCTGTGCGCTCCGTCGCCGTCGCGTGGATGTCGCGTTCGCGCATCACCAGGTGCCCTTCGCCCTGGATTTCGACCTCGAGCTGGTCGTCCGGGTTGAAGAGCACGCGGTCGCCCACCTTGACGTTCCGCACGCTGTTGCCGACGCCCAGTACATCACCCCACGCCAGCCGGCGCGCCACCTGCGCGGTGGCCGGGATCACGATGCCACCGCTGCTGCGGCGCTCGCCTTCTTCCGGGGACAGCCGCACGAGCACCCGGTCGTGCAGCATCTGGATCTCGAGTTTCGGCCCGTCAGACACGGCTCGAATGCTACTCGGCGGGCTCACCCGCCATGACCAGGCTCAGCTCCCGCGCCCCGCCGGCCTCCAGCCGCACCGGCACGCCCCAGTCCTGGCGGGTGATGCGGCACGCCGGGTGCTCACCGCCGTCGTCGCAGCTCGCGGCCTGCGCGACGACCTGCAGCACGCCCTCGGTGACCCCTGCGGCGAGGCGGATCTTCCTCGTCAGGTCGGTGCCGGTGCCGTCGCCGCCGGCCAGCAGCGAGGGCGGCGACGCGCTGATCTCCAGCCGCGTCGACGGGCCGAAGCGGTCGTCCAGCTTCTCGCCCGGCGGCGCGGTGAACACCACCGAGAAGTCGATTTCGCCCGGCGCGAGCACGGTCGGCGGCCGGCGCACCGCGTGCGCGTCGCCGGTGACGACCGTCGGCTCGGTCGCCGGCAGCGGGCCGACGCGGTTGCCCGCGGACTCGACCACCAGCAGCTCGCCGTCGTGCAGGAGCAGGCCCTGCGGCTCGGCGAGCCCGGTGGCGATCGTGGTCACCTCGCGGGTGAAGACGTCGAAGCGGCGGACGGCGCCGTTGTAGGTGTCGGCGATCGCGATCTTGTCGCCGGGCAGCACCGCGAGGCCGAGCGGGTGCTGCAGCAGCGCCTGGTCGGCCGGGCCGTCGGTGTGGCCGAACGAGAAGAGGTCGACGCCGATCGCGGTGTGCACCGTGAACGACTCGCCGTCGGGCTCGATCCAGCGCAGCGCCGACGTCTCGGCGTCGGCGAGCCACAGCTTGTCGCCGTCCGCGGCGAGGCCCGACGTCTGCGCGAAGAACGCTTCGCCGACGTCGCCGTCCTTGAGCCCCTCGACCGTCGTGCCGGCGAAGCGGCGGATGGCGCCCGAGACCGGGTCGAACACGCTCAGCGTGTGGTTGCCGGCCATCGCGACGACGATCCCGCCGGCCGGGCCGTACCAGGCGACGTCCCAGGGGCTCGTGAGGTCGACGTCGACGCCCTTGCCCGAATCCGGTCCGCTGCGCCACTGCGCGCCGGTGCCGGCGACCGTCCGGACTTCGCCGGTGATCAGGTCGAGCCCGCGCAGCCGGTGCCCGGCCGTGTCGGCGACGACGGCGTGGTAGCCGGCGCGCTCGGCGACGTCGTAGGGCAGCAGCGCGATGCCGGACGGCTCGGCGAAGGTCGCGACGTCGAACGGGCCGTCCTGCCCGCCGCGCTCGCCGCTGCCGAAGCGGCGGATGACCGTCTCGCCGTCCGAAGCGAACTCGACGACCGAGTGGTGGCCGGTGTCCGCGACGAGGACGCGCCCCTCGGCCGTCGCGACGGCCTTGCTCGGGAACCGCAGCTCGCTGTGCTGCTCCTCGACCGCCACGTACGGGCTGCCGCCGCGGCGAAGCGTCCCCTTCGCTTCGTGCTTCGCGACGAGGTCGGCGATGACGCGCCGCAGTGCCTCTTCGTGCCCTTCGCCCGCGGCGACGTGCACGACGTAGCCCTCGGGGTCGACGACGACGAGCGTCGGCCACGCGCGGACCGCGTACTGCGACCACAGCTCCATCTTCGGGTCGTTGACCACCGGGTGGTGCACGTCGTAGCGCCGGACGGCGGCTTCGATCGACGCGCGCTCGCCCTCGTGCAGGAACTTCGGCGAATGGACGCCGATCGTGACCAGGACGTCCGCGAACTCGGCTTCGAGGGGGCGCAGCTCGTCCAGCACGTGGAGGCAGTTGATGCAGCCGCTGGTCCAGAAGTCCAGCAGGACGATGCGTCCGCGCAGCTCGGCGAGGGTGAGCGGACGGCCGCCGGTGTTCAGCCAGACGTCGCCGCGCAGCTCGGGAGCGCGCACGCGGGCCTGCGGTCGGGGTGAAGTCACGGCAAGAGTGAACTACACGCGCTCACGCTGTGTTCCGAAGTCCAGCCGATGAGAGAACAAACTCACCCCATGGGGGTGCCCCGGGATGGCGGCGAAAAGAACGCGCGGCGGGCTGAGCCGCCGCTTAGGCTCACCTCATGACCCCCGTCCAGCCGGCCGGCGCCCTCACCCCCGAGGAGGCGCGGCACCTGCAGGAGAACCTCCGGGAACCCGTGCGTCCCGGGCTGAGCGAAGCCGAGCTCGACGACGTCGAGCGCCGGTTCGGTTTCCGCTTCGCGGCGGACCACCGGACGTTCCTGGCCGCCGGCGTCCCGATCGGCGACCGCTGGCCGGACTGGCGCTGCGGCAACGCCGAGCAGCTGCGCAAACGTTTGGCATGGCCGGTCGACGGGGTGCTGTACGACGTCGAGCACAACGGGTGCTGGCTGCCGGACTGGGGCACGCGGCCGGTCGGCCCGGAGGACGCGGTCCGCGAGGCCCGGCGGCGCCTGGCCGACGTGCCGCAGCTGGTGCCGGTCTGCGGGCACCGGTACCTGCCCGGCCTGCCGGACACGGTGGGTTACCCGGTGCTGTCGGTCTACCAGACGGACATCATCGTCTACGGCAGCGACCTGCGGGACTACCTGCGGCGCGAGTTCGCGACGGGCGGCATCAGCACGGCCCCGCCGGACGGCCCGCGGTACATACCGTTCTGGTCCCGCTTCATCGACTAGCTTCGGCGACCTGCTTCAGCCGGGCCAGGGTGGCGGCGATGTTGCCGGCGTTGGCCGTGTCCCGGTTCCAGACGCCGGTGACGGTCGAGGTCGGCACCTTGAACCAGGCCGGCCGCCGCTCCCACATGCTTTCGACGACGACGCAGCCTTCGCCGAGGGGTTCGAAGTCGTACTGCCAGCGCGAGACGGGCAGGCCGGCGACCGAGGTCACCTCGAAGCCGAACCGCCGCCCGGGATCGGCGTCGGTGATGGTGGACAGAGTGCTCCAACGCCGGAAGCCACGCCGGTTGCTCCCCTTGAACTTCGCCCCGACGACCGGCCCGGCGGCACCCCCGACCCACCGGTGCCCGGCGTACTCTTCGGCAACTTCGGCGAGCCGGCCGGGGTCACTGACCAGGGCGTACACGGCGTCCGGGGCGGCGTCGATCTCGATCCGGCCGGTGGCGTTGGGTGCGGTCATGGGACCTCCACGTCGAGGGACATACCGAGGGTATGTCAGAGACCGTGGTTATGTGAAGCCCTGTGGATGCCTTTCGGGTGATGTGGACAGCTGCGCGCTGCGGTGGCCTTCCAGGCCGTTGAGCGGGTGGCCTGCTTTGCGCTGATGGAAGCGGGAACAGGCAGCAGGGAAGCGGCCCGGCAGGTTGGGGTCGACTACCGGAGAGCGAAACGTCGGCGCGCCGAGGCCGCCCAGGCCGCAGTACTTCCACCGGCGCCGCCGGTGGTGTCGGCACGCTTTGTAAGCGTGCACGAGCGGATCCGGATCGCTGACCGGGTCCGTGAACCCCGGGGTCTCGCTGCGGGTGATCGCGGTCGTCCCCTCGGATTGCTGGTTGCGGTCCAGTTCCCGGCTGATCGTCGACACCGGACAGCCCAGCTCGCAGATCTCGCATCCGGCGGTGTCGGAGACCCTCTCCCGCTGCGGCGGCCCGGCGGGGATCGCCAAGGCCGGCCGCCGCAAGCTGACCGCGCTCGGCGAGCAGGCCGTCACCGTTCCGGGCACCGCCGACGCGGACACCGTGCTGCCGCGCCTGGTCGACAGCTTGAAAGGTTCTCCAGCAACGGAAAGAGGCTGCCGAGCAGGGTGAAGGGCGCACCCTCTTTCCGGGGTCCGCCGCTCGGGGTGGTGTCGGGAGTCCGGGCGGCCGGCACAGGGCTACCGCAATCTGGCCTTGTATCGGGCCAACACTAGAAAGCCGCAGAAAGGTCAACTCTCGCGGCGCAGCATCCGGCTGACCCCGGCCGCCACGGTGGTCGCCAGGATCCAGCCTGACGCCGTGAAGCCCGCGGCCACCCAGTTGTCCGGGCCGTGCATGTACCACCTCGACTTGTTGCCGAAGTCCACGATCGGGACCAGCAGGTCCGCCGTGTAGATCACCGGGTTCCACTGCAGCCCCGTGTCCTGCTGGTTGACCACGCACCGGTCGCCGTTCGCGATGATCTGGTGCGCCGGGTTCGACGCCGTCCAGTGCACGCAGTCGTCCGAGCGCAAGCCGAACCACAGGCTGCCCAGCACCAGCAGGGTGAACAGCCAGCCCAGCGCCCGCACCGGACGATATCCGTAGCCCACCATCGACCGCTGCAGCCAGCTCCACAGCCGCACGCCCGGGCCGAAGAACTTGAAGCCGCGGGCCAGCGCCTCGTACCTGAACTGCTGCTTGCGCAACGCCACCGTCGACGCGTGCTCTTCGTTGCCCGCCGCGCGGAGCATGTGGGCCAGCTGGTCGTACGGGCCGGGCCGGTAGCCGCGCATGGCCTTGCTCAGCAGCTCGATCCGGTGGTCCAAGGCCTTGTCGTCGGCCAGGGGGATGCCCTTGCCCAGTGCGTCGTAGCGGAAGTCCTCCAGCTCGATGCCGCCGGACGCCGCCCAGAAGGCCTCGTTGTCGGTCAGGGTTCCGCAGTGGGCCCGGCGCAGCACGACCCGGCCGGCGGGCGGGGCGCTCGGGGTCAGCGTGAACTCGTCCGCCGCGACGTCGCCCGCGTCGAGGGCCACCGCGAACGGGGGCAGCGAGCCCAGCTGTGAACCCCGCAGGTCCACGCGCCGGGCGACCTGGGCGCCGTCGAGGTTGACGCCGCCCTCCGCGACGAACGGGCGGCTGTTGTTGTCGCGCAGCGTCAGGTCGCGGCCGATCCGGCCCGTTCGGACGTCCAAGGAGAAACTGCTGGTCGCGCGCAGGCCCGGCTCCGTCAGCCGGGTGCCGGCCAGGTTGATCGAGCCGCCGACGTCGACGCCCTGCAGCCGCAGGGTGCCGTGGATCGTCGCGTCCGTGAGCTGGAAGTTCCCGGCGATCTTCGACCGGCGCGCGGAAAACACGTCGCGGCCCGGGTGGCGGAACATCGAGTTCCAGGCCAGGAAGTTGCCGCCGACCGTGACGTCGGCCAGGCGCAGCTGACCGGCCGGGACGCGCAGGCTCGTCGCCTCGATGTCGCCGCCGATCTCGGTGCCGTCCAGGTGCAGCGCGCGGTCGTAGTACGGCTGCGACTTGCCGCGCACGACGCTCACCTCGGCGCCGGCCAGCCGCAGCGAGCCGCCGATCCGGGCGTTGACCATGCGCAACGTGCCCAGCGCCTGCAGGCCGTCCGACAGCTCGACGTTCCCGTCGACGCGCATCCGGTCGAAGACCAGCGCCGGGCGCGGGTCGAGGTACGGGTCGTTCGACTTCCACGCGTCGACCGCGATCGGGCCGTGCTGCGACACCGTCAGCTTCGCCTCGCGCAGCACGATGTCACTGTCCACGGTGGCGCTCGGCAGGTACATGATCCCGGTCGCGGAGAAGCGTTTCCGCTGGCTGGCCGGCCCGTAGTTGTCGACTTCGCAGAGCAGGCTGCCGCCGATGTGCAGGCCGTTGCCGTTGAGCGCGAACCCGTCGGGGTTGTTGAGCGTGGCGCCCGAAAAGTTGACGTTACCGCCGGTCCGCAGGCCGGGGAGGCGGACTTCGCCGTTCGCGACCATCCGGTACGCCAGCAGCGCGCCGGTCAGCACCAGCCGGTCCGCCTGGATCGCCTTGCCGTGCGGGTGCGAGATGACCGTGCGGGTCAGCACCATCGACCCCTCGATCACCGCGTCGGTCAGGTTGACCGCGGCGTTCGGCATCCCGCGTTCGCGGTCGTCACCGCGCTGGACGGTGGTCTCCTCGATCTCGCGGTCGGCGCCGTCGACCTGCACGACGCAGCGGATCAGCCGGACGTCGTTGCGGCTGCGCATGTTGCGGGCCTTGAGCCCGGGCAGCCAGCACTTGCGGAAGACGAGCCCGAGCAGGTTCGCCTCACGCACGTCCGGCGGGTGCTCGAACCGGCAGCGTTCGAACCGGAAGAGGTACTTGAGGTCCGCGGCACGCAGGTCGAGCGTGCCGGTGATGTAGGCGTCCTCGACGTAGACGATCGGGGCGTTCGTGGCCGTCCGCCGCCAGCGCAGCAACCCCGCGTTGCCGGGTTTCAGCAGGTCGGACGCCTTGACCTCGTAGCGCCGGTCCGGGATGCCGCCGAACGGGTCGAGAGGGGGCAGCGCGCTTTCGGTCGTCAAAACGGCGGCCCCCTCCATCACCCGCTTTCAAACTAGCGAATCCGGACGCTTTTCGTCAGGCGTTCGGGTTCAACACCCGCGCGAGGAACGACTTGGTCCGCTCTTCCCGCGGGCTCCCGATGACCTGGTCGGGCGGGCCCTCTTCGACGACGACGCCGCCGTCCATGAAGAGCACCTTGTCCGCCACCTCGCGCGCGAACTGCATCTCGTGGGTGACGACGACCATGGTCATGCCGTCCTTGGCGAGCTGCTTCATCACGCCGAGGACGTCGCCGACGAGCTCCGGGTCCAGTGCGGACGTCGGCTCGTCGAACAGCATCAGCTTCGGCTCCATCGCGAGCGCCCGGGCGATCGCGACGCGCTGCTGCTGCCCGCCGGACAGCTGCGACGGGTAGTTCTTCGCCTTGTCGCCGAGGCCGACGCGGTCAAGCAGCTCCAACGCGCGTTGCCGCACCTGGGCCTTCGGCTCGCGCCGCACCTGGATCGGCGCCTCCATGACGTTCTCGAGCGCGGTCATGTGCGGGAAGAGGTTGAAGCGCTGGAACACCATGCCGATGTCCTTGCGCTGCAACGCGACTTCCTTTTCGCGCAGCTCGTGCAGCTTGTCACCACGCTGCTGGTAGCCGACGAGCACGCCGTCGACGTAGAGCCGGCCGGCGTCGATCTTTTCGAGGTGGTTGATGCAGCGCAGCAGCGTCGACTTGCCCGAGCCGGACGGCCCGATCAGGCAGAGCACCTCGCGCTCGTGCACCTCGAGGTCGATGCCCTTGAGGACGTCGACACTGCCGAAGCTCTTGCAGATCTTCTGCGCGGAAACGACCGGAGTCATCAGGCCTTCCCCCCTCCGCCGCTCGCTCCGGAGCCGAACCGGAAGCCCAGCATCCGGCCCGCCCACTTGTTCTTCGTGGCCTCGCCGCGCGAGGTGCCGCGGGAGAAGCGCTTTTCGATCTGCATCTGGACCAGGGTCAACACCGACGTCATGAACAGGTACCAGAGCGCGGCGACGATGAGCAGCGGCACCGTCTTCAGGTTCTGCGAGTAGATGGTCTGCGCCGCGACCATCAGCTCGAAGTACCCGATCGCCACGACCAGCGACGTCGTCTTCAGCATCGAGATCGTCTCGTTGCCGGTCGGCGGGATGATCACCCGCATGGCCTGCGGCAGGATGATCCGCCGCAGGGTCTTGGTGCGGTTCATCCCGAGCGCGCTCGCCGCTTCCAGCTGACCGTCGTCGACCGACTGGATGCCGCCGCGCACGATCTCCGCCATGTACGCGGCTTCGTTGAGGCCGAGGCCCAGCAGCGACGCCGTGAACTGCGTGATCAGGACGTTGGTGTCCCAGCTGACGAACGTCGGCCCGAACGGGATGCCGAGCCCGATCCGCGAGTAGGCCAGGCCGAGGAAGTTCCAGATGATCAGCTGCGTGATCAGCGGCGTGCCGCGGAACAGCCAGATGTAGATGGCCGCCGCACCCGAGGTCAGCGGGTTCGGCGACAGCCGCATGACGGCGAGCAGGATCCCGCCGATGATCCCGATCAGCATCGAGATCACCGTCAGGATCAGCGTGTTCTGCAGGCCGCGCAGGATCCGGTCGTCGAAGAGGTAGTCCCCGACGACCGGCCACTGCAGGGCGTCGTTCGTGATCACGCTGCGGACCACGATGAACGCCAGGAACAGGATGATCACCCCGGCCACCCAGCGCCCGTAGTGGCGCACCGGGACGGCCTTGATGGGCTCGGCGTCGATCGGCGCCTCGGGGGGAGGCGCTTCGGAGGAGCTCACGAACTCAGTCCTTTTTGACTCAGGAAGCCGGGTTGATCTCCGACTTGGTGACCGCGCCGGCCGCGGAGAGACCCCACTTGTCGAGGATCTTCTTGTACGCGCCGCTGTCGATCAGCTTCTGGACCGCGCCCTGGACGGCCTTGCCGAAGTCACCGCTGTTCTTGCCGAGCACGATGCCGTAGGGGGCGGTGTCGTAGGGCTCGCCGACGACCTCGAGCGCGCCGTTCGTCTGCTTCACCGCGTAGTCGACGACCGGCGAGTCGGCCAGCTCGGCCTGCACGCGCTTGGCGGTGAGGGCCAGGTTGACGTCGGTCTGCGCCTGCAGCTGCGTGATCTCGATGGCCGGCTTGCCGCCGCCGGTGCAGGCGGCGTTCTTCTTGTCGAGGTCCTCGACCTGGGTGGTGCCCTTCTGCACGGCGACCTTCTTGCCGCAGAGGTCGTCGACCTTGATGCCGTCCGGGTTGCCCTTCAGCACGCCCAGCGAGGTGCCGGCCTTGTAGTACGAGATCATGTCGACCGTCTGCAGCCGCTCGCTCGTGATGCTGAACGACGACATCGCCAGCTCGTACTTCTTCGAGCCGATGCCGGGGATGATGCCGTCGAACGAGGCGTTCTGGAACTCCATCTGCACGCCGAGCACCTGGCCGATGGCGGTGCCGAGGTCGACGTCGAAGCCGGCCGCCTTGCCGTTGTCCTGGAACTCGTTCGGCGGGTAGCTCTGGTCCTGGCCGACCAGGATCTTGCCGTCGGACTTGACGTCGGCGGGGACCATGGCGGCGAGCGCGTCGTCCTTGGCGACCGTGCCCACGTCACCCGATCCGGTGCCGGGGGCGGCAGCCGAGCTGCTCGTGCCGACGTCGCCGGCGCCACTCCCGCCCGCGCCGCAGGCCATGGTCATGCCGACCAGGGCGAACGCAGGCAGCAGGGCGAGCGCCTTGAGGTGGGTTGCTCGGGCCACGTCGTCACTCCTCGTAGTTCTCAGTTCGTGAGAGCACGCATATTGCCACTCATCCATACCAAAGCACAGCACTGTCGAGTTACAGCGACGTTTCGCACCGCGCCCACCAGCGGGCGAGTGTCGCGCATGAGGCCTCGTGTGAGTGAGGATGTCGTTCATGAACCCCACCCCGCCTCGGCTGCCCCCGTCCGGTCGACGTGCGAGGAAGGTCACGACCCGCCGGATCACCCGGCCGGGCGCCCGGTTCGAGGGGTACCTCTCGCCGGAGCGGCCGCACGCCGGCGCCTACGACGAGATGTTCGCCCCGGACGGCACGGTCCGCGGCCCGTACCGCGCGCTGTACGAGTCGATCGCCGCGCTCGACGCGCACGACCTGCAGTCGCGGTCGCTGGCGCTGGACCGGGCGATGGTCGACCAGGGCATCACCTTCTCGCTGTCCGGGCAGGAGCGGCCGTTCCCGCTGGACCTGGTGCCGCGGGTGATCCAGGCGGCCGAATGGACGAAGCTCGAGCGCGGCGTCGCCCAGCGCGTCCGCGCGCTCGAGGCGTTCCTCGCCGACATCTACGGCGACCGGCAGATCCTGCGCGACGGCGTCCTGCCGCGGCGGCTGATCACCTCCTGTGAGCACTTCCAGCGGGAGGCGTTCGGCATCAACCCGCCGAACGGCGTGCGCATCCACGTGTCCGGGGTGGACCTGGTGCGCGACGAGGAGGGCACGTTCCGGGTGCTGGAGGACAACCTCCGCAACCCGTCCGGGGTGTCGTACGTGATGGAGAACCGGCGGACGATGGCCCGGGTCTTCCCCGACCTGTTCGCCCAGCACCGCGTCCGGCCGGTCGGCGACTACGCGTCGCACCTGCTGCGGGCGCTGCGCGCGGCGGCCGCGGCGAACGTCGCCGACCCGACGGTCGTCGTGCTCACCCCGGGCGTCTACAACTCGGCGTACTTCGAGCACTCGCTGCTCGCGCGGCTGATGGGCGTCGAACTGGTCGAAGGCCGCGACATGTTCTGCCGCGACAACGTCGTCTACCTGCGGACCACCGAGGGTGAGCGCCAGGTCGACGTCATCTACCGGCGCATCGACGACGAGTTCCTCGACCCGGTGCACTACCGGCCGGACTCGGTGCTCGGCATCGCCGGCGTGCTCAACGCGGCACGCGCGGGCAACGTCGTCGTCGCGAACGCCATCGGCAACGGCGTCGGCGACGACAAGCTCGTCTACACCTACGTGCCGGAGATGGTGAAGTACTACCTGAACGAGAAGCCGCTGCTGCCCAACGTGGACACCTTCCGGTGCTGGCTGCCGGACGAGTTCGAGCACGTCATGGCGCACCTGGACGAGCTGGTCGTCAAGCCGGTCGAGGGCTCGGGCGGGTACGGGATCGTCTTCGGGCCCGAGGCGACGCCGGCGGAGCTGGCCGCGCTGCGGCGGAAGGTGCGGGCGAACCGGCGCGGCTGGATCGCGCAGCCGGTGGTCCAGCTCTCGACGGTGCCGGCCAAGGTCGACGACCGGCTCGCGCCGCGGCACGTCGACCTGCGGCCGTTCGCCGTCAACGACGGCAAGGAGATCTTCGTGCTGCCCGGCGGGCTGACGCGGGTGGCGCTGCCGGAGGGCAGCCTGGTCGTCAACTCGTCGCAGGGCGGCGGGTCGAAGGACACGTGGGTGCTGGCCTCCCGGGCGTCGAGCGCCGAGCGGGAGCTGGAGCAGCCGGCGCTCGGCACGATGTCCACTGTGGACGGACTGGTCGCCGAGCAGGGACCGGAGCTGTCGTCGTCCCAGCAGCAGCAACAGCAGCAACAGGGTTAGGGAGGTTCGAATGCTCGCACGCAACGCGGAGTCGCTGTACTGGATCGGCCGGTACGTCGAACGCGCCGACGACACCTCCCGGATCCTCAACGTCTCGGTCCACCAGCTGCTGGAAGACGCGACCGTGGACTCGGACTACGCGAGCCGGCAGCTCCTGGCCGTCCTGGGCATCGACACGCCCGACGGCGACGCCCTGGACGTCTGGAAGCTGACCGAGCTGGTGGCGTACGCGAAGGACAACCCGGCGTCGATCGTCGGCTCGATCAACTCGGCACGCGAGAACACGCGCGGCGCGCGCGAAGTCGTCTCGACCGAGCTGTGGGAATGCCTGAACGCGACGTGGAACGCGGTGCCCGACCGGCAGCGTTACGCGCGGCGCGCGGGGCCGCACGCGTTCCTGTCGTTCGTGGAGGAGCGCGCGGCGATGTTCGCCGGGCTCGCCGACTCGACGATGTCACGCGACGACGGCTGGCTGTTCATGGTGCTCGGCCGGTCGATCGAACGCGCCGACATGGTGGTGCGGCTGCTGCTGTCCCGGGTCGCGGACCGCGCGTCGTCGCCGGGCTGGATCACGGTGCTGCGCTCGGCCGGCGCGCAGGACACCTATCTCCGGACGTACCGAGGCGCGTTGGACGCCGGGCGCGTCGTGCAGTTCCTGTTGCGGGACACGCTGTTCCCGCGTTCGGTGTTCCACGCGCTGCGGCAGGCCGAGGACTGCCTGCAGCGGCTCGACCCGGGTGGCGGCTCGCGCAGCAATGAGAAGTCCGAGGCGTTGCGCCAGCTCGGCCGGGCCCGCAGCGAGCTGGAGTTCCTGCGCGCGTCGGACCTGCTCACCAACCTGCCGGGGCGGCTCGGGGCGTTGCAGACGTCGATCAAGGAGATCGGGGAAGCGGTGTCGTTGCAGTACTTCAGCACGTCGCCGTGGGTGGCGTGGAGCGGTGCGGAGGTTTCGCTGTGACGTGGCAGCTGCGGGTGGCGCACCGCACGGGGTACCGGTACGCGACGCCGGCGACGCAGTCGTACAACGAGGCCCGGCTGACGCCGCGGTCGGACCGCCGCCAGACGACGGTGGCGACGCGCATCGAGACGACCCCCGCGACCCGCGCGTACCGGTACACGGACTACTGGGGCACGGTCGTGACGTCGTTCGACCTGCACGCACCGCACACGGAGTTCACGGTGCTGGCGACGTCGGTGGTCGAGACGGCGGACGAAGCCGAGCCGATCCGCACGGCGTCGTGGCCGGACCTGCGTTCGGACACGGTCGTCGACCACCGCACGGAGTACCTGACGCCGACGGACTACACGCCGCGTGATGCCGCGCTGGCCCGCGAGGCCCGCTCGTTGCGGCGCGGGCTGGATCCGGCGGAGTCGGTGCTGGCGGTGTGCGAGTGGGTGCACAAGCAGCTGAAGTACCAGCCGGGAACGACGGGCGTGCACTCGACGGCGACGGACGCGTGGAAGGCACGCGAAGGGGTTTGCCAGGACTTCGCGCACGTGACGCTGGTGATGTTGCGGGCGATCGGGGTGCCGGCCCGGTACGTTTCGGGGTACTTGCACACGAAGCCGGACGCGAAGCTCGGCGAGGTGGTCGAGGGCGAGTCACATGCCTGGGTCGATGTCTGGACCGGCGGGTGGTGGGCCTACGACCCGACGAACGCCATCGCGGTGGGGCCGCGGCACGTGTGGGTGGCGATGGGGCGGGACTATGCGGATGTGGCGCCGTTGAAGGGGATCTTCACCGGGGGTGGGCAGTCGACCTTGGACGTCTCGGTCCACCTGACCCGGCTGGCCTAGCGCCCCAATGTGGCCTTGGTTGCGTCTGACGCACCCAATGTGGCCTTCGGTGCGTCTCACGCACCGAAGGCCACATTGGGGCGTTCGTCAGCCTCGGGCGTGCGCGTCCAGGATGTGCGCGACGGCCTCGGTGACCTGCTGCGCGTAGTCCAGGTGCAGCCACTCGTCCGGCACGTGGATGTTCGAGTCGGCCCCGCAGGCGCCGGTGACCAGGAACTGCGCCTCCGGGTACTTGCGCGAGAGCAGGCCCATGAACGGGATCGACCCGCCCATGCCGGTCGCGCGGTGCGGGCGGCCGAAGACCTCGTCGCTGACCGTGCGCAGGGCCGCCGTCAGCCACGGCGCCTCGGTCGGCGCGTTCCAGCCGTCCTCCGCCTGCGGGTTGTCGCCGAAGGTGACCTTCGCGCCGTACGGCACGTCCGTGGTCAGCGCCTTCTTGACGGCTTCGAGGCCCTTCTCGGCGTCGGCCGTCGGCGGGAGCCGGAAGCTCAGCGTCAACGTCGTGCTCTCGCGGAGCACGTTGCCCGCGTCGGCCGGCTTGGGGAAGCCGTCGGCGCCGATGATCGACAGCGTCGGGCGCCAGGTGTTGTTGAGGGCCAGCTCCAGCGCGTCTTCGGTGATCACCCGGCCGCCCTCGACCAGCGGGAACGCCTCGGCCAGCGCCCCCGGGAAGTCCTGCGAGACGGCCTTGAGCTCCGACAGCCGGTTCGCCGGGACGTCGACCTTGAGCTCGTCGAGCAGCAGTTCCCCGGTCGCGCTGTCCTCGAGCCGCTCGAGCAGCTTCCGCAGGACGCGGAAAGAGCTCGCGACGACACCGCTGGCGACGCCGGAGTGCTGCGCCGAGCCCAGCAGCTGCACGGTGACGTCGAGGTGCAGCATCCCGCGCAGGCTCGTGACCAGCCACAACCGCTCGTAGTCGCTGCCGCCGGCGTCGAGGCAGACCACCAGCGAGACGTCGCCGATGCGGTCGGCCAGGTGGTCGACGTACGCGGGCAGGTCGGGGCTGCCGGACTCCTCGCCGGTCTCCAGCAGCACGACGATGCGGGCGTGCTCGCCGCCGGCCGCGTGCACGGCTTCGATCGCCGTCGTCGCCGCGTAGCCGGAGTAGCCGTCGTCGACGGAGCCGCGGCCGTAGAGCCGGCCGTCGCGGATCACCGGCGTCCACGGGTCGAGGCCCTCGGACCAGCCGCCCACCGGGGGCTGCTTGTCGAGGTGGCCGTACATCAGGACGGTGCCCTTGTCCGCCGCGCCCGGGGTCGCCGGGACGTCGACGAGCAGCAGCGGGGTGCGGTCTTCGAGCTGCACGACGTCCAGGGTCGCGCCGGGCAGGTCGCGCGCGGCGATCCACTCGCGGACGTGGTCGACGGCCGCGGCGAGGTGACCGCTCTTCGCCCACTCGGCGTCGAAGGCCGGGGACAAGGCGGGGATGGCCACCAGCCCGGACAGGCTCGGGATGACGTCGCCGGTCCACGACGTCACGACGGATTCACGAACGGATTTCTGCTCCACGAGAGCCATCGTGCCACGGGCGTTCCGGCGTGCGGCACATCACAACGTCGTACCCGATGTGGGTGATCACGCCAGGTCCGTGCCGGGTGGCCACGCGGCCACGCCTGGTGAGCGCGCGGACCGGCTCCCTACTCTCGTAGGTCCGATGCTCGGGCTTCCAAACGTTTTGCCTGTTCAGACCCCCTTTCTCAGCAACAAATCAGCATCCGTGACTCACCAAAGCGCGGACCTTCGTGCCAGGATGTCGGCGTGAACCGTCAACGCCGACGGTGACCGAGCGCTTCGGACCCGATGCGCTGGTCCCCGCCGGTGCAGTCGCTGTGGTCGCCACAAGCGGCCGCCAGAGGCACCGACACCGAGGAGTACTGCGCATGCCGTCCGAACAGTGGACGCACCCGGAGCCTGGAGACGGGCCGGCCGCCGTAGCGGCCCAGCCTTCCCCCGAGCAGGTGATCGCCGGATTGCGGGCAACCAGCGAAGGTGGCGCTGAGCTGACTCAGCTGCTCACCCCCGAAGGCGAACGGGTCCCCTCGCCCCAGTTCGACAAGTACGTCGAGGACGTCGACGCCGAAGCGCTGCGCGGCCTCTACCGCGACATGGTGCTGGTGCGCCGCGCCGACCGCGAAGCGAACGCCATGCAGCGCCAGGGCCAGCTCGGCATCTGGGTCCCGCTGCTCGGCCAGGAAGCCGCGCAGATCGGCTCGGGCCGGGCGCTCAAGAAGAACGACATGGCGTTCCCCAGCTACCGCGAACACGGTGTCGCGTACGCGCGCGGGGTCGACATGAAGGACCTGCTGGGCATCTTCCGCTGCACCGACCACAGTGGCTGGGACTACCAGGGCACGGGCTTCCACCCGTACACCATCGTGATCGGCAACCAGGTGCTCAACGCCGCCGGCTACGCGATGGGGCAGAAGTTCGAGGGCAAGGTCGGCGACGACGACGGCGAAGCCACCATCTGCTACTTCGGTGACGGAGCGACTTCGCAGGGCGATGTCCACGAAGGATTCGTCTGGGCCGCGGTCTA
This sequence comes from Amycolatopsis iheyensis, assembly GCF_024703995.1. Classification (GTDB taxonomy): domain Bacteria; phylum Actinomycetota; class Actinomycetes; order Mycobacteriales; family Pseudonocardiaceae; genus Amycolatopsis; species Amycolatopsis iheyensis. The sequence continues at coordinate 229,409 of NZ_JAMXQV010000017.1, forward strand.
CGACGCGCCGCTGGTGTTCTTCTGCCAGAACAACCAGTGGGCGATCTCCGAGCCGACCGAGCGCCAGTCGCGCCTGCCGCTGTACCAGCGCGCCCGCGGCTACGGCTTCCCCGGCATCCGCGTCGACGGCAACGACGTCCTCGCGTGCCTCGCGGTGTCGCGCTGGGCGCTCGACGAGTGCCGCCACGGCAACGGGCCCGTCCTGATCGAGGCGTTCACCTACCGGATGGACGCGCACACGACCACCGACGACCCGACCCGCTACCGGCTCTCCGACGAGCTGGAGGAGTGGAAGCTCAAGGACCCGATCGAACGCGTCCGGGCGTTCCTGGCCCGCAACGGCTACGCCGACCACGACTTCTTCGACCAGGTCCAGGCCGAGGCCGACGCCTTCGCGGCCGACCTGCGCGAATACACGTTCAACATGCCGGAGCCGCCGCCGGAGCGGATCTTCAGCAACGTCTACGCCGAGGGCAACCCGGTGCTGGACGCGCAGCGCGAAGAGTTCCTGTCCTACCTCGACGGCTTCGCAACGGCGGGTGAGCACTGATGACCGACCTCCAGAAACTCACCATCGGCAAGGCGCTCAACCTCGGCCTGCGCCGCGCGATGGAAGAAGACCCCAAGGTCCTGATCATGGGTGAGGACGTCGGCAAGCTCGGCGGCGTCTTCCGGATCACCGACGGCCTCCAGAAGGACTTCGGCGAACAGCGCGTGCTGGACACGCCGCTGGCGGAGTCCGGCATCATCGGCACCGCGGTCGGCCTGGCCGTGCGCGGCTTCCGGCCGGTCTGCGAGATCCAGTTCGAGGGCTTCATCTTCCCCGGCTTCGACCAGATTTCGTCGCAGCTGGCGAAGCTGCACTACCGGACGCAGGGCAAGGTCAAGATGCCCGTCGTGATCCGGGTGCCGTTCGGCGGCGGGATCGGCGCGGTCGAGCACCACTCGGAGTCGCCGGAGTCGCTGTTCGCGCACATCCCCGGCCTCAAGGTCGTGTCCATTTCGAACGCCGTCGACGCGTACTGGGGCATCCAGGAAGCGATCAAGTCGGACGACCCGATCCTGTTCTTCGAGCCGAAGCGGCTGTACCACTCGGGTGCGCTGCGCGCGGAGATCGACGTCGCGGGCCCGCCGCAGAAGATGACCTCCTCGCAGGTCGTGCGCGAAGGCACGACGGCGACGGTCGTCGCGTACGGGCCTTCGGTGAAGGTCGCGCTCGACGCGGCCGCCGCGGCGGAGGACGAGGGCAAGTCCCTCGAGGTCATCGACCTGCGCACGCTCTCGCCGCTGGACCTCGGCCCGGTGTTCGAGTCGGTCCGCAAGACCGGCCGGCTGATCGCGCTGTCGGAGGCGCCGTCCGAGTCGTCGCTGACGTCGGAGATCGCGGCGCGTGTCCAGCAGGAGTGCTTCTACTCGCTGGAAGCGCCCGTCCTCCGGGTGACCGGGTTCGACACGCCGTACCCGCCGGCCAAGCTCGAGGAGCACTACCTCCCCGACCTGGACCGCGTGCTGCACGCCGTCGACCGCTCGCTCGCCTGGTAAGGGGGATTTCCGCGCAATGCCTACGTACAAACAGTTCCCCCTGGCCGACACGGCCGAGGGGCTGACCGAAGCCGACATCCTCAACTGGCACGTGAAGCCGGGCGACACGGTGACGGTCAACCAGATCGTGGTCGAGATCGAGACCGCGAAGGCGGCCGTCGAGCTGCCGATCCCGTGGGCCGGGGTGGTCACGGAGCTGCACGTCGAGCCGGGCCAGACGGTGGAGGTCGGCACGCCGATCCTCACCATCGACGTCGACCCCGGTGGGGCGGCGGCTCCTGCCCCTGCTCCCGCGGCCGCGCCTGCCGCCGCCGCGCCGGTTGAAGAAGAAGAGATGAAGCCGCTGGTCGGGTACGGCTCCAAGGCCGTCGTGACCCAGCGGCGGGCTCGGAAGGGCGCTGAACCCGCCGCTCCGGCTCCGGCTGCTGCTGTTGTCGCTCCTCCCGCGCCTGCTGCTCCGCGCGGCGGATACGTCCCGCTGGCGAAGCCGCCGGTGCGGAAGCTGGCGAAGGATCTGGGCGTCGACCTGCACGCGCTGACCGGGAGCGCTTCAGGTGGCGTGATCACCCGGGACGACGTCGAGCGGGCGGCCAACGGCACCCCGGTCGTCGAGTCCGTTGTGGACAGTGGCGCCCGCGAGCGGCGCGTGCCGATCAAGGGCGTCCGCAAGATGACCGCGGCGGCGATGGTGCAGAGCGCGTACACCGCTCCGCACGTCACGGAGTTCCTGACCATCGACGTCACGCCGATGATGGAGTTCCGCGAGAAGCTGAAGAAGTCGCGGGAGTTCGCCGGGGTGAAGGTCACGCCGCTGACGTTCGCGGCGAAGGCGGTGTGCCTGGCGGCGAAGCGGACCCCGGACATCAACGCGGTCTGGGACGAGGCGGCGCAGGAGATCGTCTACAAGGACTACGTGCACCTCGGCATCGCGGCGGCGACCCCGCGCGGGCTGATCGTGCCGAAGGTCCGCGACGCCGACTCGATGTCGCTGAAGGAGCTGGCGGAGTCGCTGACGAAGCTGACGGACGTCGCCCGCGAGGGCAAGACGTCCCCGGCGGACATGGCGAACGGCACGATCACGATCACGAACGTGGGCGTGTTCGGCGTCGACACGGGAACGCCGATCATCAACCCGGGCGAGTCGGCGATCCTGTGCCTCGGCGCGATCAAGGACCAGCCGTGGGTGGTCGACGGCGAGATCAAGGTCCGCAAGGTGCTGCAGCTGTCGCTGAGCTTCGACCACCGCGTGGTGGACGGCCAGCAGGGCTCGGAGTTCCTGGCCGACGTCGGCGCGTTGCTGGCCGACCCGGCGATGGCGATGACGTACTGAGTTTTCAGTCCGCGAAGGGGGTGTCTCCGAATTCGGAGACACCCCCTTTGTCACGAACAGATGACATCGCGTTATGCCCTGACGAAGGATTCGACGGGCTCGGAAAGCAGTAACTGAACGTAACAAGCACCGGCGTCCCGGCGACAGCTACCTACGTCAACAAGCCGCCGAAACCGGGAGCTGAATTCAGTGACTGCCGACCTGAACCTCAACGAGTCTCCTGTTGACGGCAGCAGTCCCCGAGAACAGGCTCATGAGCTCGCCAAGGCGTATTCCACCGCGCTCGCCATCGCCATGATCAATGAAAATGACCGGCCGTTTTCCCGCATCTCGGAGAACGTCGAGATCGACCACGGTGAATGCCGAAGACGGTTGACCATCGACTGGCACCTGCCCACCCTCGCCGAGGCCCTCCACGACGACCCGCGGATGCAGGACTCCGAAACGATACGGTCCTTCAACGAGCTGAACCCCACCTTGGTCCTGCCGATCTACATCGCCCGCAAGGGCCGCCTGATGAACCACTTCTGCGTCGAAGATCCGGCCGGCGCCAAGCTCTACCTGTGCGGCCAGCGGGAGGGTCAGGAGCGGACCCAGATCATGCTCCGGGTCTTCTGGGAGGTGGTGGGCCTGACCCCTCCCGGCAACTCGTACACCGCCGGCAGGCTCGAAGAACTCGGGCGGAAGTACCTGGAGGTTCCGGCGCTGGACGCTGACGCGGCCGAAGCGCGGGTGGGGCACGTCGTCTGTGAACTGAGGACACTCGGCCTGCCGTTCTACCCCGAGGCGCTCGGTCGCCTCAAGTACGTCGGCAACTACATGGCCAAGCGACACCTCATCTGGCTCCATCTCAAAGCCAGGCCAGGTCAGGCGGTTCGGCTCAGCGTCTCGTACCGCACGAGGTTTTCTGCCGACTATTCGCCCAAGCCGCGAAAAGGGCGATATCAACCGAAGAGCATCTTCAAACAGCTGGACGAGGGTGCTCGCCGCGCAGTGGGTCAGGAGCCGTACGAGTTCAGGATCCCGCTCTCGATGCACAGCCTGTGCACCAGCTACCACTTCACCCAGACCGCGCCCGCCGGCACTTTCTTCCTCGAACAGCGGTTCGCGTACGAACAGACATTGACCATGCCGAAGACGCACCAGCGGGGCACGTTCGAGGAGAGCCTGCGAAAAAGCGAAGCAACCACCCAGGGCGAAAACGAAGCGGGCGGGCCGGTGGCTCATCTGTACGCCCGCAATCTTCCCAGCAAGGTCGGCGATCAAGTCTACGCGTACACCCTGCTACGTGAACGTCCACCGGGGACGACAGCGCTGGTCATGTGGCTGACCCTGTTCGCCAGCATCTTCTTCTGGTTCTTTTGGCGGATCTGGGACGGTCTGGTCTTCGCCGACACCAAGGGGATCGATGTGGCCGCGCTGTTCGTCGCCCTGCCCGGCCTGGCGTCGATCTGGTTCTCCCGGGCGTTCAAGGACGACATCAGGCCACGAATTCCCCTGGTGAGCAGGATCGGGTTGCTCGCCGTCGGGATGTCAGCGTTTTACGCACTGCTCGGCGTTGTCGTCAGGCGCGGAGTATGCAGCCCCGGCTCCGCGGTGTGCACCCCCGAATTGATGACAGTCTTCTCGCGGAATGCCCTGCTCGGCGTCGCACTGCTACTCAGCGTACTGACTGTCTGGCTCTTTGTGCGGAAGTGGCGCTTCCAAAAGAGTTACCAAGTGCTGCAGAAGAACGTCATCGACCCGTACTCACGCTAGTATCACACGGAAGGTGTCCACGATGCCGGAGAGATCGAAATGGAATTCATGCGGCCACAGGTCGGTGAGATCATGGATCTGACCGTCAACGCGGGTCAGGACAGGTTCAGCGTCCAGGCGCAAAAAGTCCTCCAGCACGACGACCGAACCGACGCGTCGATCTTCACCGACTCGGCACGGCAGCCGTTCATCGTGGCCACCGACGCCGCATCGGCTGCCCGTTTGCCCGATCTGGTCCCCGAGAGCTGGCGCCCCCACATGACAGAGCTGATCTTCCGCGCCGTGGCGTACGTGTCGCGAGGCCCGGCAACGACGTCGTCGCAGATCGACAGGGACTAGCCCTCGGCAACGTTCCGCTCCTGGTCTCCCGGCATACTCATTTGACGGAGTGAGCACTCACTCCGCACACTGGTGGCATGACACCAGCACCCGAAACCCGGCGCAGAGCGCCGAGCATGAGCGCCGAAGACCGGCGCGCCATGATCGTGCACGCGGTGCTGCCGCTCTTGATCGAGCACGGCACCGCGGTCACGACCAGCCAGATCGCCCGCGCCGCCGGCATCGGCGAGGGCACCATCTTCCGCGCGTTCAAGGACAAGGACGAGCTGTTCGACGCCTGCACCGCCGAGGTGCTGCGCCCCGACCACGTCCTCGACGCGATCGCCGAGATCCCCATCGAGCAGCCCCTGGCCGACCGGCTCGTCGAGGCCGCCGAAGCGCTCGGCGCCCACTTCGAGCGGATGGGTGCGCTGATGGGCGCCCTGCACGCGTCCGGTCGGCACAAGCAGCGCGACCCCGAGCAGCGCCTCAAGAACCGCACCATGAAGGGCGGCCGCAGCGAGTCGATGGCCGCGATGCGTGGCGCGATCACCGAACTGTTCGAACCCGAGAAGGACCGGCTGCGGCTGGCGCCGGAGCAGCTGGCGGCGCTCTTCCTCACCCTGCTGTTCGGCGGCCGGCGGATGGCGCCGGAGGACAACCCCGCCACCACGCGCCAGGTGGTCGACGTGCTCCTGCACGGCGCCGTGGAGGCCGCGTGATCCCGGGTGGTGGGGGCGGCATGGAGTTCATGCTGTCGCGGCGAGGACGACGCCGGCACGCGTCGACGGTCCCGGAGAGCGGCCTCACCGGGCCCGTCGAAATCCCCGAACCGAAGCCGGAAGACCAGCCAAAGGACCTGCGCTCGCGGCTCAAGCGCGCGAAGACGTCGGTGGCGGGCACGGTCCGCGGCCTGCCGAAGGTCGTCAAGCTGACCTGGCAGGCCAGCCCGGTCCTGACGATCCTCCTGGCGCTGATCACGCTGCTGTCGGGCCTCCTGCCGACGGTGACCGCGTACGTCGCGAAGCTGCTGCTCGACTCGGTCGTCGCGGCGATCCAGCACAAGGGCACGACCGGCGACATCGTGAACGTCGCGTTGTTCCAGTTCGGCGTGCTCGCCGCGACCGCGCTCAGCAGCGCCATGACATCGATCGCGCAGTCGCTGCTGCAGGAGCGGATGACGCTGACCATCCGCCACCAGGTGATGGCGCACGCGAGCGAGCTGCACCTGGCGTACTTCGAGGGCTCGACGTCCTACGACATGCTGCGCCAGGCCGCGCAGGAAGCGCCGACGCGGCCGCTGTCGATGATGAACTCGGCACTCGGCCTGGTCCGGACGCTCATCACGTTCGGCAGCATGGTCGCGCTGCTCGTCTCGATCAGCCCGCTGCTGGCGCTGGTCGCGCTGCTGGCGCCGATCCCAGCGTTCATCTCGCAGTCGAAGTACGGCTCGCGCGCGTTCTGGCTGACGTTCCTGATGTCGCCGATCAAGCGGCGGATGGACTACCTGTCCTCGTTGGTCACGACGGACACCTACGCCAAGGAGACGAAGCTGTTCGGGCTCGGCCCGTACTTCGTCGACCGGTTCCGCCGGCTCGGGCTCGTGTCCTACGAGCGGCAGCGGAAGCTGACGGTGAAGCGCAACGTCAGCTCGACGTCCTGGGGCCTGCTGAGCACGTTCGCGGGTTCGGCGATCGCGCTGTACATCGCCCTGGAGGCGGTCGGCGGCCGGCTCACGCTGGGCGACCTGGCGCTGTACACGGCCGCGGCGACTTCGGTGCAGACGTCGGTGTCCGGGCTGTTCACGGCATTCTCCGGGATGTACGAGAACAACCTGTACCTGGACACGCTGTACCGCTTCCTGGACACGAAACCGGAGATCACGGCACCTGCGTCACCGCGACCCTTCCCGTCCACAGTGGAAGGTCACATCGAGTTCGACTCGGTGACCTTCGCCTACCCGGGTGCGGAGGAGCCGGCGCTGGACGACGTCAGCTTCGAGATCCGCCCGGGCGAGACGGTGGCGGTGGTGGGCCGCAACGGCGCGGGCAAGTCGACGCTGTTCAAGCTGCTGTGCCGGCTGTACGACCCGACCGGCGGGGTCATTCGCCTCGACGGCGTGGACATCCGCGAGTACGACCCGGTCGAGCTCCGGAGGCGGATCAGCGCGATGTTCCAGGACTACGTGACGTACCAGGGCACGGCGGCGGAGAACATCGGCCTTGGCGACCTCGCACGGCTGGAGGACCGCCCGCACATCGAGGACTCGGCCCGCCGCGCGGGCGCGGACGAGCGCATCGAGCGCCTGCCGTCCGGTTACGACAGCCCGCTGGGGCGCTGGTTCGACCAGGGCGTTTCGTTGTCGGGCGGGGAGTGGCAGAAGATCGCTTTGGCGCGGGCGTTCCAGCGAGAGGCACCTCTGTTGATCCTCGACGAACCGACGTCGGCGTTGGACGCGCAGGCGGAACACGACCTGTTCTCGCGGCTGCGGGAGCTGTCCGAGGGCCGGACGACGTTGTACATCTCGCACCGGTTCTCGACCGTCCGGCAGGCGGAGCGGATCCTGCTGCTCGATCGCGGGAAGGTCGCCGAGTACGGAACGCACGAGGAGCTGATGGCCGCGAAGGCCGGGTACGCGGAGCTGTTCACGCTCCAGGCGCGGGCGTACTTGGACGAGGTGCCGAGCTAGGGCGTCGCGTAGTGGCCGGGCAGCGAGGTGCCACCGCGCAGCTCGTTGCCCGGCCACGAGTGCGTCTGCGGGTGTTCCCCGGTGTCGTGGACGGTCACGGTGTCGAGCACGCAGTCCGCTAGCTTGACCCCTTGGCCACCCCGGCCCAGCTCGATCCGGCACCGCTCGAACCGGCAGTGCTCGGCGAGCACCGGCACGAGGGAGGACGGCTGGTCGCCGAGGCCGACCGAGAGGTCGAGCTCGAGGTCGGCGAAGTCGCAACGGTCGAACACCAGCCGTCCGAAGGTGAAGTCCAGCGCCGAGAAGTCGACCCGGGGCGCCGCGAACCGGCAGCGGAAGAAGGCGACCGACGAGGACCGCATGTACCCGTCGGCGAAGTCCACCTTCTCGCCGGTGAACTCGGCGCCGACGAACTCGGCTTTGCCGCCGCTGATGGTCAGGCCGGCGAAGGTCGTTTCGGCCGCGGAGAACCGGGTGCCGTGGCAACTCAGCTTCCCGAATTCGGCACCGGCGAAGGAAGTGACCCCGCCCACGAACTCCGCGCCGTCGAAGAGGACTTCACCGCTGAACTCGCGACGCGCGAAATCGGCGTTCTCGATGGTCACGCCGGTGAAGTCGAAGTCGAGCGCGGACCAGGAGAGTTTCGCGCTCTGGCGGGTGTGGTCGCGGATCACGCGCAGGATCCCCTCGCGGACCTCGGCCTCGCCTTCGCCCGCGCGCGTGATGCGGAGGTAGCCGCACAGGACGTCGACGCAGACCTGGCGCTTGTCGGCCCAGTCGTCGGCGAGGCCGGCCATGGCGTAGACCCCGGCGAGCCGGACAGCGGCGTTGTCGTTGGCCAGCTGCTCGGCGGCGCTGCCGAACCGTTCGTTGAACTTCTGGACGGCTTCACGGTCGGCGCGCTGAACAGCGAGGTCGTGCTCGTCTTCGGCGACCCGCCGCCTGCGGTAGTTGACGGCCAGCAGCACGACACCACCGAACCCGGCGACAACGGAGAGGGCGATCTTCAGCAGGTCGAGCACTTGGCCGACGTCGAACTGCGCGGCGCTGGGCAGCCGCGGCCAGCCGAGGAACCAGAGCAGGCCACCCCCGGTCACCCCGGCGACGAGCAGGGCGACAACGAGCCAGCCGACGACGGACACGACCATCCCGCGCCGAACAGCTTTCCGGGGCGGGCGGGTCCACGTGACCCCGGGGAACATGAACCCCCGCCGATGTCCCCGCGTGACGATCAGCAGGGCTAGGACCAGGCACAACGCGATCAGGAGCCAGCGGAGCCAGTCGGACACGAGGGGTGAGACTAGCCGGTGGCCGGACGGCCCGGGAGCAAATCGGACAGGTTGTTCGTTGACCGGGTATGGCTGTCGCGTTCCTGCTCTACGTCATCGCCGAGATCGCCGCGATCTGGGCGGTGGGCTCGGCTGTCGGTGTACTCGGCACGCTGGGCCTGCTCCTGGCCGGCGCGTTCCTGGGCTCATGGCTCGCCCGCCGCGAGGGCGCGCGGGCCATGGGGGCGTTCCTGTCCGCAGCCCGCTCCGGCCGCCCGGCGGAGAAGGAGCTCACCGACGGGATGCTGGTCGCACTCGGCGGGGTGTTGATCCTGGTCCCGGGCTTCGTGAGCGACGTGCTCGGGTTGCTGCTGATGCTGCCGCCGTCACGCGCGGTGGCGCGGAAGTGGTGGCTGCGGCGGATGGAGAAGCGAGCGGTGCGGTTCGCCAACCAGCGACGGGGGCCGGTGATGGTGGTGGACAGCGAGGTGGTTCCGCCGCAGGAGCGCCGGCGGGAGCAGCCGACCGTCATCGAGGGGCGGATCGTCGAGAACTAGGTTAGTCCACGGTCGGCCTGGGGATGTCGAAGTAGCTTGAGAAGCGGACCGCCGGGGCGTACTCGCCCTTCACCTTCACCCGGCCCGTCACGAACATCGCCGCTACTGCCGCGTTGCCCGTTGCCATCCTGATGAAGTCGTCCACCGACAGCGTTATCGTCGTGTCCGGGGTTCTCGACAAGTCCGGTGAAGAAACGCACAGGCCGTCCTCGATCACCGTCTGGAAACGGTCGTAGCCGTCTTCTCCTGTTCCCTCCGAAAAGCGCCAAGAAACCACGAAGTCCACGTGGCGGGCTCGCTCCGGCAGGAAATGCTCCGACATTCGGCGGAAAATCTCGTCCAGGAACACCGCGCGGAGCTCGGGGTGGTCGGCGATTGCCTTCAGCTGGTCTCGGGAACAGCGTCCGACCACGTCCACCAGGACGTCCGTTGTCAGGGAGCTCAGCTCGATGCCCGCTCCCGCCGAACCCAGCATGTGCAGTGTTTCCAGGACCTGGATGAACTGCGCGGGCGTCAGGTTGGCGATGACCAGCTTGTCCGCGAACGCGTTGACCGCGTGGCCGGCGCGCGCGCCGCGGGGCCGGGAAAGGCGCCATTTCGCTTTTCGGGGCACGGCGTCGGACTATACGGGGTGCGGGAGGTCGAAGTAGCCGATCAAGCCCGCCGCGAACGCCAAATCGCCTTTGACCTTGATCTTTCCCGTCACGAACAGCACCGCCGGGGTGGCCTGGTGCGTGATGAGCCTGAAGAAGTCCGCCGGGGCCAGCGTGATCGTGACCCGGGGCGGCGAATGCATCTCGCGGCTCACCGTGCACGCGCCGTGCGAAATGACCGTCTCGTAGCGGTCGTAGCCGCCTTCTCCCACTCCGCCCGAGAGGCGCCAGTGGACCACCGCGTGCAGGTCGCGGGCCCGTTCCGGGCGGATGTGGGCGCCCATCCGGGCGAAGATCTCGTCCAGCACGCGCTCGCGCAGGGGACGCTCGGCGACGACGCTCTCCAGCTGCGCGCGCGACGCCGAAGACACCAACGTGGCGAAGCGCGCCGGGTCGACCTTGCTCAGGTCGAACGCGGGCGCTCGCTCCGCCAGGCGAAGCAGCGCGCTCAAGAGTCTTCGGAAGTCGTCCTTGCCGAGATCGCGGGGGTTCACCGCGTCGGCGAGGGTGTTGACGTCGAGGGCGTGTGCCTCGCGGCCGAGCGGGTCGAGCCGCTCCAGGGCGTCCAGCAGCGCCGCCCCGCGGAGCCCCGAGACCTGATCAGCACTGGTTTCGGCCATCGTCACTCCCTCTCCAGTTACCCACGCGTAAGGCTACCCGCCAGTAGGTAGGCGGGCAAGCGTGCCGAAATCACCCTGCCGGGGCAGCGCCCGGTACCGTCTCTCGGCAGCAACAGGGAGGTCCAGCGTGTCAGAGGATGATCAGCGTCCGCCCGAACGGGCCCGGCGGCTTCCACGCGCCGTGCGCGAGCGGCAGATCCTGGACGCGGCCGTCCAGGTCTTCTCCCGTCACGGCTACCACGCCGCCTCCATGGACGAGATCTCCGACGTCGCCGGGGTCTCGAAGCCGATGATCTACACCTACCTCGGCTCCAAGGAAGACCTGTTCGGCGCGTGCATCCGCCGCGAGGCGACGCGGCTGCTCGAGGCCATCCAGGCCGGCGTGCAGCCCGACCTGCCGCCGGACATGCAGCTCTGGCACGGCCTGCGGTCGTTCTACCGCTTCGTCGCGGAGTACCGCGAGTCGTGGACGGTGCTGCACCGGCAGGCGCTCACCGTCGGCGGGGCGTTCGCCGCGGAGATCACCGACATGCGGGCGCGCGCGATCCAGCTGGTCGCCGCGCTCGTGGTGTCCGCGGGCACCCGCAAGGGCGTCGGCGAGCAGGCCGAGTTCTCCGGCGAGGGCCTGTCCGCGGCGCTGGTCGGGGCGGCCGAGTCGCTGGCCGACTGGGCCCTCGATCACCCCGACATCTCCGACGGCGTCCTGGCGTCCTGGCTGATGAACCTCGTCTGGCTGGGCTTCAACGACCTCATCGAGGGCGAAGTCTGGAAACCTTCGGAGTAACGCATGACCGCACTCACGCTGAAAGTGACCTTGGCCGGCAGCAAGCCGAAGATCTGGCGGCGGGTCGCTGTTCCCGACGACTTCTCGCTGGCCGACGTGCACGAGCTGATTCAGGACGCCTTCGGCTGGGAGCGCAGTCACCTGTGGGTGTTCGAGACGGCGGACGGCGCATACGGGCTTCCCGATCCCGAGCTCGGCCACGCCGACGCCCGGTCCAAGCGGATCGGCGAACTGCTCCACGCTCCCGCCGACACACTGAGCTACCTGTACGACTTCGGGGACGACTGGCTGCACGAGGTGACGCTGGAAGCCCGCGAACCGGGGCGCGGCCGGCCCCGCTGCCTCGACGGCCGCCGGGCCGGGCCGCCGGAGGACTGCGGCGGCATCGGCGGCTACGAAGAGCTGCTCGACGTCCTCGCCGACCCCGGCCACGAGGACCACGAAGAGACCTTGGACTGGCTCGGACTGGAAGCGGCCGACGAATTCGACCCAGCGGCGTTCGACATCGCCGCGGTCAACCTGGCGATCGCCGGCCGCTTCCCGTCAGAGTGAGGTGATCGTGCCGTCCAGGTGCGGCTTCGCCTTGCTCCACAGCTCGAACGCCCAGCCCTCCGGGGACGACCACGACGTGAAGGCCGCCTTCGTCGGCAGCAGCACCGGCTGCTTGAAGCGGACATCCACCGTGAACGCCGCGGGCAGCCGTCCTTCGAACGCGGCCAGGGCGTGCGCCTTCGTCCACATGCCGTGGGCGATCGCGCGGGGGAAGCCGAACAGGCGTGCCGTCAGCGGGTGCAGGTGGATCGGGTTGCGGTCGCCCGAGACCTCCGCGTAGCGGCGGCCGATGTCGCCCGGCACACGCCAGATCGCGTCCGGCGTCGGCGGCACCAGCTGGTCGCGCCGGCCGGCAGAAGAGCCGCCCCCGCGACGCAGGTACGTGCTGACGTCGACCCACACCAGCTCGTCGCCGGCCCAGGCTTCGCTGACGACGTCGAACTGACGGCCCTTCTCGTGCGCCCGCAGGTTCTCCGCGCGCACCCGGATCGTCAGGGCTTCATCGAGCCGCAACGGCCGGCGCTGCGTGATCCGGTTCGCCACGTGCACCATGCCCAGCAGCGGGAACGGGAACCCCGGCTCGGTCATCAACGCCATCTGCAGCGGGAACGCCAGCATGTGCGGGTACGTCGCCGGCAGCTCGTCGCTCAGCCGGAAGCCGCACACCGTGTTGTACGCCGCCAGGTGCGCCGGGTCGACGACGACACCGGCGCGCACCAGCTCCGTCTCCGGCAGCGACGAGCCCGTCTTGCGAAAGCCGAGCAGGGCCTTCGGGTACAGCGTCGCCAGGCTGGGCGTGCTGTCGAGTTCGCGGATCACCACGTCACGCCCCCAGCAGGGCCTGGCCGCAGACGCGGACAACGTTGCCGTTCACCGCGGCCGACGCCGGGTTCGCGTACCAGGCGATCGTCTCGGCGACGTCGACCGGCAGCCCGCCCTGGCCGAGGCTCGACAGCCGACGCCCGGCCTCGCGGATGAACAGCGGCACCGCCGCCGTCATCTTGGTCTCGATGAACCCGGGCGCGACCGCGTTGATCGTGCCGCCGTACGCCGCGAGCTGCGGGGCGCCGACGTTCACCATGCCGATGACGCCCGCCTTCGACGTCGCGTAGTTCGTCTGGCCGACGTTGCCGGCGATGCCCGCGATCGACGAGACGCCGATGATCCGGCCGTTCTCGTTCAGCACCTTGTCCGCGAGCAGCTTGTCGTTCACCGCGAGCTGCGCGGCCAGGTTCACCGCGATCACCGAGTCCCACGCGCTCTCGCTCATGTTCCCCAGCGTCTTGTCGCGGGTGATGCCCGCGTTGTGCACGACGACGTCGACGCCGCCGTGCCGCTCCTTCAGGTACTCCGCGAGCTTCGCGGGCGCGCTCGGCGAAGTGATGTCGAGCTGCAGCGACGACCCACCGATCTTGTTGGCCACCTTCGACAGGTCGCCGCCCTGGGCGGGGATGTCGAGCGCGACGACGTGCGCGCCATCGCGGGCCAGCACCTCGGCGATCGCCGCGCCGATGCCGCGAGACGCGCCGGTGACCAGCGCGACCTTGCCGTCGAGGGGCTTCTCCCAGCTCGCGGGGGCGGCCGCCGTCTTGCCCTCGGCGCCGATCCGGATGACCTGCGCGTCGACGAACGCCGACTTCGCCGACAGCAGGAAGCGCACGGTCGACTCCGTCGCCTCTTCGGCGCCTTCGGCGACGTACACGAGCTGAGCCGTCGCGCCGCGCTTCAGCTCCTTGCCCACGGAACGCACGAAGCCCTCGAGAGCGCGCTGAGCAATCCGCTCGCGGCCTTCGACCTGCTCCGGCGGGGTGCCGAGGATGACGACGCGACCGGACGGCCCGACCTTGCGGATCACCGGGTGGAAGAAGTCGTAGACCTCACGCAGCCGCGAAGGGTCGGTGATCCCGGTGGCGTCGAAGACGAGCGCCGCGTGCCGGTCGACCGCGGCCGTGACGACGTCGATGCCCGCGTCGGCGAGCTGGTCGCGCAGGGTCTTCTCCAGGCGTCCGCCAGGCGCGGCGCCGAGAAGTGCGGGACCCTCGAGGGCGGGTTGCCCGGGCTTGTAGCGGCGCAGCGTGGCGGGGTTGGGCAGGCCGAGCTTCGGCACCACGAACTTCCCCACCGGGGTTTTCGTGAACTGCTGGTACCTGTCAGCCATCGGTTGCCTCCCGTGCAGTCTGCGTCACGTCGCAGTCTAACCTACTCCCGAGTAGGTTACAGTGTGAGGGACACGACCAGAGAGGTGAAGTCATGCCGCCGAAGAAGACTCCCGCTGTACGCAAGGTCGCGATCATCGGGGGCAACCGGATCCCCTTCGCGCGGTCCAACGGCCCGTACGCGAAGGCGTCGAACCAGGACATGTTCACCGCCGCCCTCGACGGCCTGGTCAGCCGCTTCTCACTGCAGGGCGAGGTGATCGGCGAGGTCGCCGCCGGCGCCGTGCTCAAGCACTCGAAGGACTTCAACCTGGCCCGCGAGAGCGTGCTGGGCAGCAAGCTCTCGCCCGCGACGCCCGCGTCCGACGTCCAGATGGCGTGCGGCACCGGCCTGCAGGCCATCGTCAACGTCGCGAACAAGATCGCGCTCGGGCAGATCGACTCGGCCATCGCCGGCGGCGTCGACACCACGTCCGACGCGCCGCTGGCCGTCAACGAGGACCTGCGCCAGATCCTCATCCAGCTCAACAGCGCGAAGACGCTCGGCGACCGGCTCAAGCTCGTCGCGAAGATCCGCCCCGGGCACATCGTGCCGGCGATCCCGCGCAACTCCGAGCCGCGCACCGGCCTCTCGATGGGCGAGCACGCCGCGTTGACGGCGAAGGCCTGGGAGATCACCCGCGAGGCGCAGGACGAGCTGGCCGCCGCCAGCCACCAGCACCTCGCCGCCGCCTACGAGCGCGGGTTCTTCGACGACCTCGTGACGCCGTTCCTCAAGCTCGCGCGCGACCAGAACCTGCGCGCGGACTCGACCGCGGAGAAGCTCGCCAAGCTCAAGCCGGCCTTCGGCGGCCCGGACGGCACGATGACGGCGGGCAACTCGACGCCGCTGACCGACGGCGCGTCGACCGTCCTGCTCGCCACCGACGAGTGGGCGAAGGCCCACAAGCTGCCGGTGCTGGCGTACCTGACGTTCTCGCAGACCGCGGCCGTCGACTACGTCCACGGCGACGAGGGCCTGCTCATGGCGCCCGCGTACGCCGTGCCGCGGATGCTCGCGCGTGCCGGGCTCTCCCTGCAGGACTTCGACTTCTACGAGATCCACGAGGCGTTCGCGTCGCAGGTGCTGGCCACGCTCAAGGCGTGGGAGGACCCGGCGTTCGCCAAGGAGAAGCTGGAGCTGGACGCGCCGCTCGGCTCGATCGACCGGGCGAAGCTCAACGTCAACGGCTCGTCGCTGGCGGCCGGGCACCCGTTCGCCGCGACCGGCGGCCGGATCGTCGCGACGCTGGCGAAGCTGCTGCACGAGAAGGGGTCCGGCCGCGGCCTGATCTCGATCTGCGCGGCCGGCGGCCAGGGCGTCACCGCGATCCTCGAGAAGTAGCTTTCATAGGGAAAGTGCCGCCTCCCGGGACCTCGGGGGCGGCACTTTCCCTATGAAAGTGTCAGTTGGGGAGGGCCTTCTCGGCTCGCTTCGCGAGCTTCTTGGCGCGCTTCTGGCCCCGGCGGCTCAGCCGCTCGGCGCTGCGGCCGACGTCCTTCGCGGCGTGCTTCGCGCGCCAAGCCGCCGACGGCTTGCCGTGCGTGTCGCTGACCGCGAGCAGCAGGCCGCCGGCCATGCTCGCGTTCTTGAAGAACTGGATCTGCTGCTTCTGCTTCTCTTCCGGGTCCTTGATGGTCCAGAAGCTGTGCGCCGCGAGCGTCGTCGGCACCAGGCTGCCGAGCAGGAGCCCGGCCGCGAGCCGCGGCGCCTTGCCGGTGGCCAGCGCGAGGCCGGCGCTGATCTTCACGGCGGCGTCGATGCGGACGAGCGTCACCGGGTCGCGGGGGACCTGCTCCGGCACGACGTCGCCGACCTTGTCGAAGGCGCCGTTGAGGAACGGTTCCGCCGCCTTCGCGTGCCCCTCGGCGTGCCTCAGCGCATTGATCCCGCCGGTCACGAACATCGCTGCCAGCAGGGGACGTGCCAGTCGACGGAGTATCACGGTCGTTGCCTTCCTCGTACGGGCCGCTGCCTGGTCGAACCTACTCGCTGAGTGCCCGCTCGGCCCGCGCTCGAACCCTCATCGGTGTTTCTGCGCGAATATCGGCCGGACGCTAGATAGGCCTAGAAAACTTTAGCGGTTGACCTTGACGCTGCGTCAACTTCTATCGTCTTCGACATGGAGTGGTCGATCCAGGACATCGCCCGCTCGGCCGGGACCACGAGCCGGACGCTGCGCCACTACGGCGCGGTCGGCCTGCTCGAGCCCAGCCGCGTCGGCAGCAACGGCTACCGCTACTACGACGAGCAGGCGCTCGTCCGGCTGCAGCGGATCCTGCTGCTGCGCGAACTCGGCCTCGGGCTGCCGGCCATCGCGGAGGTGCTGGCCGGGCAACGCGACCGCGTCGCCGCGCTCGAGACCCACCTGGAGCTGCTCGAACAGGAGCAGCTGCGGATCGAACGGCAGATCGGCTCGGTCCGGACCACGTTGCGGAAACTGAAGGGAGGTGAACGACTGATGGCAGAGGAAGTCTTCGACGGCTTCGACCACACGAAGTACGAGAAGGAAGTCACCACGCGCTGGGGCGCCGACGCGTACCGGCGCGGCGACGAGTGGTGGCGCTCGCTCTCGGCCGACGAGAAGAAGGCCCACCAGCAGGAGCAGGCCGACATCGCGGCGGCGTTCGGCGCGGCGCACGCGGCCGGACTCGCGGCCGGCTCGGACGACGTCCAGGCGATCACGCGGCGACTGCACGCGTGGCTGCGACCGGCGGTGTCGTCGGTGTCCGCGGGCTACTTCGCGGGCTTGGGACAGCTGTACGTCGACGACCCGCGCTACGGGCTCGAAGGCGCGACGGCGGAGTTGGTGCGCGACGCGATGAAGATCTACGCGGAACGGAACCTCGGCGAGTAGCGCGACGTCGTAGTGCGCGCTGGGGGTAGGGACGAGCAGGGCTGCAGACCTGTTCGTCCCTATGTACGGCCATCCGGTCGAACCTCGGCGACACGCCTAGCCGTCTATGGCGGAATATCGGGCTCGCGCTAGATACGTCGATAGCTTGGCAGAGTGGACCCCATCCGCAACCCCTTCGCGCCGGGCGCCGGGCAACGGCCGCCCGAGCTGGCCGGTCGCGAGCGCGAGCTCAAGGCCTTCGAGGTCGTGCTCGAACGCGTGGCGCGGGGGAGACCCGAACGCAGTCTCGTCCTCACCGGGCTGCGCGGGGTCGGGAAGACCGTGCTGCTCGGGGAGCTGCGCGCGATGGCCGTGCGGCACAAGTGGGGTGCCGGGAAGATCGAAGCCCGCCCGGACGCCGAGCTGCGGCGGCCGCTGTCCGCCGCGCTGCACCGGGCCATCCGGGACCTCGCCGTGCGGCACCGCGCGCCGGACCGCGTCGAAGAGGTGCTCGGCGTGCTGAAAGCGTTTGCGCTGCGGGCCAACAAGGCCGACGCCAAGCTGCGCGACCGGTGGCAGCCGGGCATCGACGTGCCCGCCGCGCAGGGGCGCGCCGACTCCGGGGACATCGAGATCGACCTCGTCGAGCTGTTCACCGACGTCGCCGAGCTGGCCGCGGACGTCGGGACCGGGGCCGCGCTGTTCATCGACGAGATCCAGGACCTGCAGCCCGACGACGTCTCGGCGTTGTGCGCGGCCTGCCACGAGCTTTCGCAGTCCGGGGCGCCGCTCGTCGTCGTCGGGGCCGGGCTGCCGCACGTGCCCGCCGTGCTCTCGGCGTCGAAGTCGTACTCCGAGCGGCTCTTCCGGTACGCGCGCATCGACCGGCTCGACCGCGAGGACGCCGACTACGCCGTGATGGCGCCGATCGAGCGCGAGGAAGCCGGCATCGAGCCGGAAGCCCTCGACGCGCTCTTCGACGCGTCCGGCGGCTACCCGTACTTCATCCAGGCCTACGGCAAGGCGGCCTGGGACGCGGCGCCGTCCGACCCGATCACCGTCAAGGACGTCCAGGTCGCGGCGCCCGAGGCGGAGTCCGAGCTGGCCGTCGGCTTCTTCGGGTCGCGCTACGACCGGGCGACGCCGGCCGAGCGCGAGTACCTGCAGGCGATGGCCGAGCTGACCCAGGGCCGCGACGAGCCCGCCGGCACCGCCGACGTCGCCGTGTTCCTCGGGCGGAAGCCGTCGTCGCTGTCGCCGGCCCGCGACAGCCTCATGAAGAAGGGCCTCGTCTACTCCGCCGAGCGCGGGCAGATCGCCTTCACCGTGCCGCACTTCGGCCACTACCTGCTCGGACGCGACTGACTCTCGCCATCGCTAGCCGAGTATCGGAAAATCTCTAGATTTACTTAGAACCCCGTAGCGGGGTTGCTTCAGCGTGACCGCCGACACCACGATTCATCCGGTTGTACGCCCCCGTCGCCGACGATTCATCGGCAAGTGCCGCACATCACCGGATATCCGTTGGAATCTTTGTGAAAAAAGGAGCATACTTAAGGCACAAGCCACCAAGACCCTCGAAGGGGATGCAGAAACCGATGAACAACATCGCCGCCAAGCTCCGTGCCCGTCGCGCCGAGGTTCGCACTCGCCGGGCGCTGAACCGGGCGATCGACACCGCCGCCACCGCGACGGTCCGTCAGGAACTCATCGCGATCGCGCAGGCTCGCTCGGGCTACATGCGCTGACACTCACCCCGTGGCGGTCGCCCATTCGAGTGACCTATGCCACATAGTGTGCGAGGTGTAACGCCGCGCGAAGCCGCGTCGATACCCACTACGACCCCGTGATGCTGGCGGACCCCCGACCTGGCAGCATCGCGGGGTTTCCCATGTCCGGGGTACGAAATCCCCTTGCCGCCGCCGGCTTCCGCAGTATTCTTTGACTTCGTCAACGAGTTTGTTGAGGTGGTCAATGAACAACGCGCAGCTAACCGACCGGGTGGCCGAGGTCCGGGCCTTCAACCGGCTGTACACCGGAGTCATCGGGGTGCTCGACGAGGGCCCGGCCGACGCCGAGTACTCGCTGCCGGAGGCCAGGGTCCTCTTCGAACTGGCCCACCAGGACCCGCTGCCGGTGACCGAGCTGCGGAAACGCCTCGACCTCGACGCCGGCTACGCGAGCCGGCTGCTCGCCCGCCTCGAATCCCGCGGGTTGATCACCCGCGAACGGTCCGATGAGGACGCCCGTCGCCAGCTCGTGCGCCCGACGCCGGCCGGCCGGGGCGCCTTCGCGGTGCTGAACGCCCGGTCCACCGAACAGATCGGCGGCCTGCTGCGCCGCTTCGCCGACGAGGACCAGCAGCGTCTCCTCGCCGCGATGCGCACGATCGGCGACCTCGTCGGCGACCGCCGTCGCGACCCGGCCCTCGTGCTCCGCCCGCCACGACCGGGTGACCTCGGCTGGGTGGTGGAACGGCACGGCACGCTCTACGGCCGCGAGTACGGCTTCGACGACCGGTTCGAGGGGCTCGTGGCCCGGATCGTCGCCGACTTCGTCGACACGCGCGACGATCCCGGGCAGGCGTTCTGGATCGCCGAGCTCGACGGCGAGCGCGTCGGCGGCATCGCGTGCACGCGCGGGCCGGACACCGGCACCGCGAAGCTGCGGCTGTTGCTGCTCGAGCCGTCGGCCCGCGGCCACGGCGTCGGCAAGCGGCTGGTCAGCGAGTGCGTTTCCTTCGCCAAGGCGCACGGCTACCGCGGGATGGAGCTGTCGACGGTCTCGATCCTCACCGCGGCGCGCTCGATCTACCGAGCGACCGGGTTCGAGCTCGTGGCGGAACAGGACTTCGACGACTGGGGCCCGAAGCTGACCGACGAGACCTGGCGCCTGACGTTCTAGCGCGGCACCCGACCGAGCAGGAAGAACTCCGGGTTCGGGCGCAGCGCGGTGAGGTGCGCGAGCCGGTTGGACATCGCGAACAACGCGGTGATCGCGCCGACGTCCCAGATCTCGTCGTCGGTGAGGCCGGCGTTGCGCGCGGCCTCGATGTCACCCTCGCCGAACAGGGCGGACTCCCGGGCCAGGGCGAGCGCGAGGTCGACGATGGCGCGGCCGCGTTCGTCGAGCTCGACCTGCCACGGGTTGCTCGACACGCGGTCGGCCAGCTCGGGGTCCTTGGCGCGGATGCGCAGGATGGCGCCGTGCGCGACAACGCAGTAGGTGCAGTGGTTCGCCCCGGAGGTCGCGACGACCACGAGCTCGCGTTCGGCCTTGCTCAAGCCGTCGGAGCGTTCCATGAGGGCGTCGTGGTAGTCGAGGAAGGCACGCAGCTCGGCGGGGCGGTGGCCGAGGGCGCGGAAGATGTTGGGCGTGAACCCGGACTTCTCCGCGATCACGCCGACGCGCGCACGCAGGTCTTCGGGCAGGTCTTCGAGTTCCACCACCGGAAACCGGCTCACGTCGCTCATACCCGGCACGCTAGTCGTGTCGATTCCGTGGCGCTTCGTTCGTCTAGGGCGTGTCCTGTAAGTGGTTGAGCTGGACCTCTGGTAGTCGTGTCCGGTGGTTGGTCGCGGTGAGTTGACGGATAAAGCGTGGGCGGTGATCGAGCCGCTGCTGCCACCGCAGCAAGGCGGTG
>NZ_JAMXQV010000018.1 GCF_024703995.1 Amycolatopsis iheyensis
CGTCGGCGGTCCGGACACCCCGGCCCCCGCGGCCCGCGGGTTCGGGCCCGGCACGCACGCCCCCGACACCCGGCCGGGCGCGCACGGTCCCGGCACCCGGCCCGGCGGAGGCCCCGGGCACACCGGCCCCGGCCACCCGCACGGCCCCGACGGCGGCCCCCACGGCCCCCACGAGAACGGCCCGCACGAAAGCGCGCCCCACGAGAACGGCCACAGCGACCCGGACGGCGGCCCCCCGCACCACAACGAGCCGCTCCCCCCGGACGAGGTCAACGCCCGGCACTCCGAAAGCACCCCGTCCGGCAGCTCCTACCACGCCGGCGACCCCGACATGGGCGACCTGCCGCACCGCGTCCAGCCCGACCCGGACGGCCGCTACACCGTCGACGTGCACGTCACGCCCGACGGGCACGCCCGCATCGGTGACCGGCTCTACACGCCCGAAGAGTTCGCGGACGTCCTGCGCCGCAACGCCGACTACGACGGCCGCCCGATCCGGCTGATCGGCTGTGACGCCGGCTCCAACGACTTCGCGCACCGGCTTTCGCGGGAGCTCGACACCGAAGTCATGGCGCCGACGAAGCCCGCCTGGACCGACTCGCACGGCCGTGTCTTCTCCTCCGACTACGAGATCGGCCCGGACGGCAAGATGCGGCCCCGCATCCCGCCGGACGGCGAGTGGAACACCCATCACCCGGACGGTTCGACGCACCGCGCGGGCGACGACGGCTTCGCGCCGGAGAGCCACCACGGCGAGCCGCACGACGTCGACGCCGACAGCGCTCGACACCGCGGTGATGGCGACGATCTCAACCCGCAGCACCAGATCGAAGGGCGCTGGCACGAGCCGACGAACTTCACGCCGCCCGGCGAGGACGTCCGCCTGGGCGCCGGTGAGAGCTTCTTCGACAACCCGCCGCCGAAGCTCGAGCCGAACACCCGGTACAACGTCGTCGATCCCGACGGCAACGTGCGCACGCGGATCTACACCGACAAGCACGGCACTGTGACCCATGTGGACGCGCACGCGCCGAACACGCTGCACGGCGGCAACCCCGAGGTCGCCCGGCCGGTGCCCAACGCCGACTACCGGGTGCAGGTCGGCAACCGCCACGACATCTACCCGACCGGGCCCGACGGCCAGGTCCGGACCGTCACGCACCAGGACGTCCAGACCGTGCACGGCAAGCAGGACGTCACCCGCACCGACCACGTCACGACACCGCCGGAACCCGCCACCCACACGCACGTCGGCCCAGGCGACCCGAAGGCGCCGGCGGCCGACAAGCCGTTCAGCGCGCGGACGGACCTGGAGCCGGACACCCGCTACCACGTCACCGACGCCGAAGGGAACCCGCGCGGCAGCTTCCAGACCGACGGCGAGGGCAAGGTCAAGTGGGTCGACACCCACGAAGGCACCCCCGACCGGCCCAACCCGGACCTCGACCACCCGGTGGCGAACGGCAACTACCGCGTCGACCGCGGGCCGAACTACCAGGAGTACCACGTCGGCGCGGACGGCAGGCCCGAGCACGCGGCGAACTGGCGGGAGCCGCACACCTCCGGCGAGGCCGTCGTGCACGAAGGCGCGGTGCGGCAGAACGAGGCGTTCAACCGGCAGAACCACGTCGACGAGCACGGCAACTCGACGCTGGCGCCCGAGCGCGAGCACCAGGTCACCGACCGGCACGGTCAGTCGCGCGGCTCGTTCTACACCGACGAACACGGCAACATCACGCAGGTCGACACCACGACCGGGCAGCGGTCCCGGGTCAACCCCGAGATCGCCAAGGCACCGGACGGCGTCCACGTCACCCAGGACGGCTTCTACGGCACCGGCAAGGCCAAGGACGTCCAGGACTCCTGGCCCCAGCCCGACCGGGAAGTCACCTTCTCCCACCACGAGAAGAACCCCGGCTTCCTCGACGGCAACGCCGACGGCTTGAGCGACCAGCAGGTCAAGGCCGTCACGGACCCGGTCAGCGGCAAGCAGGGCAGCCCGCTGGTCACCCGGACCGACCTGCCGCCGAACACCCGGATCCACGTCGTCGACAGCGAGGGTTTCCCGTACTCGACGGTGCAGACCGGACCGGACGGCAAGGTCACCCACGTCCACACGTTCCAGCCGACCAACGCCGACCTGAACTACCCGCCGCCCGGCGCGACCGTGCGGGTCGACCACGGCCTCGAGGTGCACAACCCCGACGGCAGCACCCGCATCACCGAAGGCGACGTGCACCGCACCGACACCCGCGGCAACACCGTGGCCACTTCGGGCCCGCCGGACGCCGCCGGCGCCAGCCAGATCCGCCGCGACGAGAAGGCCCAGGCGGAAGTCGGCGCCCTCGGCGGGAAGGACGCGGCCGGCAAGAACATCGACGACGGCGGCCACCACGGCGGCACCGCGATCGGCAAGGGCGGCGAGTCGATCAACCAGTCGACGGAAGGCCGCATCGACAACTCCAACGCCGGCTCGAAGGAGCTCGAAGGCACCTACGACACCGATGACAGCTGGTACCAGATGGAACGCACCCGCGACGAGAACCTCGACGCGGTCGACCACGAGGACATCATGCCGGCGCGGGACCCGGACATCGACGACCCGCACACCCGCCACTACCGTTCCTACGGCGTGGACGAGCAAGGCCGAATCACCGTCAATGTCAGGAGTTTCCCCGGTGACCACAACACCCCCCTCTGGCCCCGCGACTTCCGGCGGTGAAAGCCACGAGGACCTGATCCAGCAACTCGGCATCGCGCTGCTGGACCTGGCGCCGGAGACGGGCTGGCGACGGATCGACCTCGTCAGCTCGATGACCGTGCCGGTGCAGGACCTCGGGTTGACCGTGATCATGGACGACGGCTCGCGGCCGGAGGTCCGGCCGCCGCACGAGCTGAACGTCGTCCTCGCGAAGCTGCGGACGCTGACCTACCAGCCGGGGCGCGGCGCGTGGTTCTCCGCGCGCGTCTCGATGAACCCGCCCGGCGCGATCTTCTACAACTACAACTACGACTACGAACCCCGGCTGACCCCGCAGATGAAGCCCGAGGACTACGCCGAGGACCTGAAGATGTTCCCGCGGGAGCCCGAGCACGTTCCCGGCTGGCTGCGGGAAAAGCTCGCCGCGGCGAACGGTGAGGAGCAGAAGTAATGCCCATGCCCCGGATGCCGCTGAACACGGCGCAGGCTCACGAGCTGCTCAAGGACTTCACCACCTGGATGATCCACTCCGTGCCGTCGGACTGGGACCAGCTGTTCCTCACCTTCCGGTCGGTCGGCGGGTACGTCGAGCTGCCGGCGCAGATCATCACCGTGCTCGGCGGCGGGTACGACTGGACGCCGCCGCCGGGGGTCGCCGAGTTCTTCGTCGAGCTGAAGGACGACATGGCGCGCCCGGGCGAGGGCGCCTGGACGTCGCTGCGCTACCACCTGGTGCACCCCGGCCGCTACAACGCCGAGTACGACTGGGACGGCGAGCCGGACTGGGACCACGTCCCGTCCCGCGACTTCTTCGTCGCCGAAGCCGAGAAGTACCCGCGGGAGAACGTCCCGGAGTGGCTCCAGCGCCGCTTGGCCAGTGACTGACGGGAGAGGCAGATGAGCCAGCCGCCGGTGCCGCCGCAGCAGGAGATCGTCCGGCAGATCGCCGTGGTGCTGACGTCCCAGGTGCCGCCGGGGTGGCGGCAGCTGCGCGTCGAGTACCGCGCCGCCGGGCGGCACGTCGAAGCCGACCTGCTGGTGACCGGGCCGGACGGCGTGCCCCGCCCGGGCCAGCCGCACCCGGAAGCGGTGCGGCTGCTCGGCGTGCTGCGCTCGGGCATGTACCAGCCCGGCCTCGGCACCTGGCTGGGCGCGATCCTCGTGTTCGAGCCGGGCCAGGCCCCGGACGTCGACTTCGTGCGGCCCGACCTGGAACCGCCGTTCCGGCAGCAGCCGCCGCCCATCGGCTTCCAGGACGAGCTGCGGTTCTTCCCGCGCGCGGACGAGCACATCCCGGCCTGGCTGCGGGAGCGGGCCGGCCTGCAACCGCCGGTTTCGGACGGCGAGATCCGCACCCCGCGGATCTACGACGGCCTCGACGCCGCGGGCAAGCCGCTGATCCGGCGCCGGCCGCTGATCCCGGCCGAGGCCGAGCGGGTGCTGGCGTACCTCGACGCGGCGCCGGTCATCCTGGCCTCGCGCAGCAACGGCCCGGACGCCTTCGCCCCCGACCGCGCGGACGCGGTGCCGATGAACTTCCGCACCGACGGCGCGTGGGCCTGGCCGGGCGCGGTTGCGTACTACCTGCGCGAGCACGGTGTGCCGCCGGACCCGGACCTGGTCGCCCACATCCGCGCCCGGCGCTTCACCGCGCCTTCGGAGGTGTCGGAGCCGGCCAAGGACCTCGCTCTGGCCGCCATCACCGGCGAGGAGCTGTGACCTCCGGGCCTTCGGGCTCCGCCACCCGGAACCCTCGGAAGACGAGTCAGACGACGGTGTAACCCGCTTCCATCAACGCACGCTCGACGTCCTTGCAGTGCTCGGGACCGCGGGTTTCCAGCGCCAGCACGATGTCCGCCTCGCCGAGGTCGAGCGTGCCCGAAATCCGCGAGTGCTCGACGTCGAGCACGTTCGCGCCCAGTTCGCTGACGCGCGAAAGCACGCCCACCAGCGACCCCGGGCGGTCCGGCACCCGCAGGTGGAGCCGCAGGTAGCGGCCGCCCGCGGTCATGCCGTGCTGGATGATCTGCAGGAGCAGCACCGGGTCGACGTTGCCGCCCGAGAGGATCGCGACGACCGGCGGCTCGAACGCGCCGGGGTGCTGCAGCAGCGCCGCGACCGTCGCCGCGCCGGCGGGCTCGACCACCAGCTTCCGCCGCTCCAGGCACAGCAGCACCGCGCGGGAAAGGGACTCTTCGGACACCGTCACGACGTCGTCGACCAGCGACTCGACGTGGGCGAAGCTGACCAGGCCCGGCTCGCCGACCGCGATCCCGTCGGCCATCGTCGAGGTCGAGCCCAGCCGCACCGGCGCGCCCGCGGCCAGCGACGGCGGGTACGCGGCGGCTTCCTCGGCCTGGACGCCGACGACCCGGACGTCCGGGCGCACCGCCTTCACCGCGGACGCGACCCCGCCGACCAGCCCGCCGCCGCCGGTGGCGACCAGGATGGTCTTCACCCCGGGTGTCTGGTCGAGGATCTCGAGGCCGACCGTGCCCTGGCCGGCGATGACGTCGGCGTGGTCGAAGGGGTGGATGAACACCGCGCCGGTCCGTTCCCCGAACTCGACGGCAGCGGCGAGCGTCTCCTCGAGCAGGGCGCCGTGCAGGTGCACGTCGGCGCCGTAACCGCGGGTGGCCGCCAGCTTCGGCAGCGGGGCCCGCAGCGGCATGAAGACGGTGGACTTAGCGCCGAGCAGCGACGACGCGAGCGCGACGCCCTGCGCGTGGTTGCCGGCGCTGGCCGCGACGACGCCGCGCGCGCGTTCGGCTTCGCTGAGGCCGTGGATGCGCGTGTAGGCGCCGCGGATCTTGAACGACCCCGTGCGCTGCAGGTTTTCGCACTTCAGGTGCACCGGACCGCCGTGGAGCCGGCGCAGGTCGCGCGCGTGCTCCATCGGCGTCACCCGGGTCACTCCGGTGAGGAGTTCGCGGGCGGCCTGGATCCGCTCGATGGTGACGAGTTCCATGAGCCGGATGATGCCACTCAGGAGATCCACAGGTTGACCGGACCGGGACCCGGGTACCCTGGGCCGTGTCAACACGCGGTGAACGAGGAGCGACCATGGCACGGGGGAACGACGCGAACGCCGCTCGACGGGCGCGCGCCACCCGCTCCGCCGGCCTCCTCCCCCTGGTGATCGGCGTCGCCTCGGCGGCCGCGCTCACCGGCGCGGCGTACTTCACGGTCGACAGCGCCTCGTGCGGCGCGCCGGCGCAGTACATCCGCCACGACAGCCACGTCGAGCTGGTCGGCGGCTGCGTGGACGGCTCGACCCTGCCGGCCACCGGCACTCCCCGCGCGGGCGGCAACTACAACCCCTGAGGGTTACTCCCGTGTTCCTCCGGCACAGGAAAGTGCCTTCTTCCGCGGTGTGTGCGCGTCCTCGATGATCACGGCATGAGTTTCGAACCAGGCCGTGGCCCAGGTCCCGCCAAGCCGACCGAAGAAGCGCTGAGCGACCTGCTCGCGACGCACGACCTGGGCGCGCTGGCGACCGTCAACCGGGCCGGCCACCCGCACCTGTCGACTGTGGCGTACGCCTGGGACCCGGCCGAGCGTGTGGTGCGCATCGGGTCGACGCTGGGGCGCGCGAAGGTCCGTCAGCTCGCGCACAACCCGCGCGCGTCGCTGTACGTCAGCAGCGCGGACCAGCTGTCGTTCGCGGTCGCGGAGGGGGCCGGCTCGGTGTCGCCGGTCAGCTCGGTGCCCGGTGACGAGACCGGGCGGGCGCTGCTCGCGATGCAGGCGCCGTTCACCGACCCTGGCGACGAGGCCGCGTTCCTGAAGAACATGGTCGAGGACCGCCGCGTGGTGATCACGCTCCGGGTGGAGCGCCTCTACGGCGGCGGCCTCGACCTGAGCGCAAGCTGACAAGCGCCCCAATGTGGCCTTGGTTGCGTCAGACGCACCCAATGTGGCCTTCGGTGCGTCTGACGCACCGAAGGCCACATTGGGGTGCTTGAGACTCAGCCGAGGGCTTCCAGGAGGTCCGCGACCAGGTCACGGCCGTCTTCGATGCCGACCGACAGGCGCAGCAGGTCCGCCGGGACCTGCAGCGTCGAGCCCGCCGTGCTCGCGTGCGTCATCTTGCCCGGGTGCTCGATCAGGGACTCGATGCCGCCGAGGGACTCGGCCAGGATGAACAGCTTCGTGCGCGAAGCGACCTCCAGGGCCGCCTGCTCGCCGTCGGCATGGCTGAACGAGATCATCCCGCCGAAGCGGCGCATCTGCTTCGCCGCCGTCTCGTGGCCCGGGTGCTCCGGAAGGCCCGGGTAGTAGACCTTCGCCACCTTCGGGTGCTTGAGCAGCGCCTGGACGATCAGCTCGGCGTTGTCGCTGTGCCGCTCCATGCGCAGGGCCAGCGTCTTGATGCCGCGCAGGGTCAGCCACGCGTCGAACGGCCCCGGCACGGCGCCGGCGGAGTTGCGCAGGAAGAAGAACTGCTCACGCAGCTCGTCCTCGTTGGTGATCACCGCGCCGCCGACGACGTCGGAGTGGCCACCGAGGTACTTCGTCGTCGAGTGCAGCACGATGTCCGCGCCCAGCGAGAGCGGGTTCTGCAGGTACGGCGTCGCGAAGGTGTTGTCGACCACCAGGCGGGCGCCGGCCTCGTGCGCGACCCCGGCCAGCGCCGCGATGTCGGCGATGCCGAGCAGCGGGTTGGTCGGCGTCTCGCACCAGATCAGCTTCGTCTCGGGGCGGATGGCCGCGCGGACGTCGTCGAGGTCCGCCAGGTTGGCGACGGTGTGCTCGACGCCCCACAGGCTGAGCACCTTGTCGATCAGGCGGAACGTGCCACCGTAGGCGTCGTTGCCGAGCACGAGGTGGTCACCGGGGCGCAGGGTACTGCGCAGCACCACGTCGGACGCGGCCATGCCGGACGCGAAGGCCAGCGCGTGCCGGCCGCCTTCCAGCGAGGCCAGCGCCTCCTCCAGCGCCGAACGGGTCGGGTTCGCGGTGCGCGAGTACTCGTAGTCGCCCTCGCGGGTCCCGCCCACGCCGTCCTGCGCGTAGGTCGAGGTCTGGTAGATCGGCACGATCACCGCGCCGGTGCGGGGGTCTGGCTTCTGACCGGCGTGGATCGCGCGAGTCTCGAAACCCAGTACGGAGTAGTCGTCCACCATTGGCTAAGCGTACGGGCCGGCCCCGACATTCCCGTCAGGTGGGATGGATCTCAGCACCGCACCAGCGCGCCGCCGGTCCGGACGCGGCGAGGGCCAGGGTGACGACGGCGGGCGGCACGACGAGCGCCAGCGCGCCCAGCCCGCCGACGGCCAGCCCGCTCGGGCCGAAGTCGGTGAAGGTGACGCCGGCGGCCGCGAGGAGCGTCGAGGTCAGCGTCGCGAGCATCGCCGCGCAGCTGCCGGCGATGCAGCCGATCCGGCCGAGGGGCTCGCGCCGCAGCAGCAGGACGCCGCCGGGCAGCAACGCCGACACGAGCACCAGGTCGACCGCCGCGTGCAGGCCGACACGGCCGGCGTCGTCCGGAAAGCTCAGCAGCGCGACCGCGTCCAGGCAGAGCCCGGTCAGGTAGACCAGCCCACCGAGCAGCGCGAGCACGGCGGCGGCGAGCGCCGTCCGGCGTTCGGTCGCGATCAAGCGCTTCACCAGCCCGGGGGTCGGCCGCCCCGGGAGTGGGGCGGGTCGGGTGCCGAGGATAGGGCTGATGGCCGTGCGGCGCCGGTGGGGGCGAGCAGCAGCGTGCCGACCGTCAGCGCCGGCAGCGCGAAGATCGCCTCCGGCGAAGTCGGGCCGGCCGCGCACCGCCGGCGGGACTCACCAGCTCCGGGACGAATACGCGCCCTGGCCGGAGAAGACGGGCAGCGCCGGCGTCCGGTAGCGCAGGTACCGGAACGTGGGCGGCAGGAACGCCAGCACCAGCACGAGCACCGCCAGCCCGGCGAGCGCGACCCGGTCGACCATGGCGAAGCCGCCGTGGGTGAACATCGCGTCGGTGAAGCGGGCCAGCGGCACCCCGACCGACACCGGCTCGACCAGCAGGGCGCCGATGGCCAGCAGCGCGCCCAGGCCGAGCAGGACCGCGCCGGCCGTCGCGCGGAAGAACGTCGCCAGCGAACCGAGCAGCAGCACCAGTCCCGCGACGAGGTAGCCCGCGAGGTCGGCCAGCACCAGGCCGGGGAGCGCGCCGAGGCTGAATTCGGCCGGCATGTCGAGGAAGATCTTGACCGGCACATATCCCGCGGCGACCGCGGCCGGTAGTCCGAGCGCGCCGGCGAGAACCGCCGTTACTCCGGACGGCCGAACCGATGAATACGAATGCGAATGCGACACCGGGTAGCCGAGCGAACCGGTCACAACTCCCCCATCAGCAGAGCGCGGGACGACGGCGCTCACCCTAGTCCGGAAAGGGGAAACTGAACCCGAAAGGGAACGGAATTCGGCCGGACGGCGGAACCCAAGATCATTTTTGTGCGGTAGCGGCAGAAATCATGTCATGCGATCCGCGCGGCCGTGCTGCTCGTTAATTGTCCGAAAAGGACAAGTGCGTATTCGGCTATAAATGCAGCGTGCCCCGGAGCCGAATGGGCTCCGGGGCACGCTGTCTTCTCGAGACTGGTTCACCACTGCTGTTGCTGCGGCGGCTGGCCGAACCCGCCGCTCGGCGGGCCCTGCTGGCCCGGCTGCTGGCCGTAGCCGTGCGGCGGCTGACCCGGCTGCTGCGGGTAGCCCTGGCCCGGCTGGCCGTAGCCGCCCTGCTGCGGCGGCTGGCCCGGCTGCGGGAAGCCCCCGCTCGACGGCTGCGGGAACCCGCCGCTCGAGGGGTTGGGACCACCCGGCTGGCCGTAGCCCGGCGGCGGGCCGTAGCCCTGGCCCGGCTGCTGCGGGTAGCCCTGCGGCGGCTGGCCGAACCCACCCTGCTGACCCGGGTCGCCGAACCCACCCGGGCCGGGCTGCCCCGGCTGCCCGAAGCCCGGCGGCGGACCGGGCTGCCCCGGCTGGCCGAACCCGCCCGGCTGCTGCGGGCCACCGAAGCCCTGCGGGCCGCCGAAGCCCGGCTGCGAGCCGGCCGCGCCGCCGCCACCGAGGCCGACGAACTGCTGGGTCGGCGGCAGGAGCCCGAGCACGCCGACGATGAGGATGAGCACGCCGAGGATCAGTGGCGGGAGCCCGATGCCGAACGTGTCCTTCTCGGACGCGGACGCCTGCGCGAGCGTCTGGGCGTTCGGCGTCATGCCGATCTTGATCAGCAGCGCGAAGAGCACGAGCAGCGCGCCGCCCACGACGACCACGATCGGGACGAACTTCTTGATCCCGCCGAGCTTGCCCGCGAGCGCGAGCCCGACGCCGCCGGCGAGGGAGATCAGCGAGCCCACCAGGACCATGATCACGTAGAACCAGAGCGTGCCCGGGCCGATGATGCCGGCCGCGTCGAGGACCTTGTCGATCGCCGCCTGGTCCGGGGCGAGGTCGAAGATCTTCGAGTAGTCGCTCGCGTCGCCCATGTAACTGAACGAGATGATCAGCGCGATCAGGCCGAGCAGGGCGACGACGCCGCCGGCGATGTAGCCGAACAGGCCGTTGCCGCCCGCGGCCGGTCCGCCGAACTGCGGCGGCGGGGCGCCGAACCCGGGCTGCGGTGGGCCGCCGAAGCCGGGGCCGCCGAAGCCCTGCGGGGGCTGGCCGTAGCCACCCGGCTGCTGCCCGAACCCGCCCGGCTGGCCCGGCTGACCGGGCTGCCCCGGCTGGCCGAAGCCACCCGGCTGCTGGCCGAACGCCGCGGCCGGGTTGTCGGCCGCGCTCGGCGGCGGGGTGTACGGGATCGCGGGCGGCTGGGAACCCGGCGGGACCAGCTGCGTGGAGTCCGCGACCGGGGCGTCGCCGCCGCCGGCCGGGTTCACCATCTGGGTCGCGTTCGCGTCGGCCGGGTTCATCATCTGGGTCGCGCCCGCCCCGCCGTCACCCGGCTGGACCGGCTGCACGACCTGGGTCGGCTCCGGCGTGTCCCCGAACGGGGAACCGGGGGCTTGTGGTTGCACGACCTGGGTCGGCTCGGGGCTGCCGAACGGGTCCTGCTGCGGCTGGGGGCCACTCGGCGGGCCTTGAGGTGGCTGGCCGCCACCCCACGGCTGGTTCGGTGGCTGCGGTGCACTCATGTGGGTCTTGAACCCCCTTGACGAGGACGCGAAAGTGTTCTACTCGCGCCCACGCTATCGGATCACCCGGCAGGGCGCTCGTAACGCCCCTGCCGGGTCCGCCGATTAAGACACTTCTCAGCCGTTGTTCAGCGCCCGGCCAGGAAGCCCAGCAGGTCGTGCCGGGTGACGACCCCGGCGGGCTTGCCGTCGATCAGCACGAGCGCCCCGTCGGCGCCCTCGAGCGCCGTCATCGCGGCCCCGACCTGCTCACCGCCGCCGATCGTCGGCAGCGGCGGGGACATGTGCCGCTCGAGCCGGTCGGCCAGCTGCGCCTTGCCGGTGAACAGCGCGTCGAGCAGGTCGCGCTCGTTGACCGCGCCGACGACCTCGGCCGCCATCACCGGCGGCTCCGCGCTGACCACGGGCATCTGGCTGACGGCGAACTCCGCCAGGATCGCGACGGCCTCGGCGACGGTCTCGTTCGGGTGCGAGTGCACCAGCGCCGGCAGGTGCCCGCTCTTCTTGGTGAGCACGTCGGCGACCGTCGCGCCGGAGGAGTCGGGCGGCAGGAAGCCGTAGGAGGACATCCAGGTGTCGTTGAAGACCTTCGTCATGTAGCCGCGGCCGCCGTCGGGCAGCAGCACGACCACGACGTCGTCCTCGGTCAGCCGCTCGGCGAGCTTCAGCGCGGCGGCGACGGCCATCCCGCAGGAGCCGCCGACCAGCAGGCCCTCCTCGAGCGCGAGGCGGCGGGTGACCTGGAAGGAGTCGGCGTCGGAGACCGGGATGATCTCGTCGGCGATGTTGCGGTCGTAGGTGTCCGGCCAGAAGTCCTCGCCGACGCCCTCGACCAGGTACGGCCGGCCGCTGCCGCCGGAGTAGACCGAGCCCTCCGGGTCCGCGCCGACCACCTGCACGCGGCCGTCGCTGACCTCCTTGAGGTACTTGCCGGTGCCGGAGATGGTGCCGCCGGTGCCGACGCCCGCGACGAAGTGCGTGATCTTGCCTTCGGTCTGCGTCCACAGCTCCGGGCCGGTGGAGAGGTAGTGGCTCTCGGGGTTCTGCGGGTTGGCGTACTGGTTGGGCTTCCAGGCGCCGTCGATCTCGCGGACCAGGCGGTCGGAGACGTTGTAGTAGGAGTCCGGGTGCTCGGGCGCGACCGCGGTCGGGCAGACCACGACGCGGGCGCCGTAGGCCTTGAGGACGTTGCGCTTGTCCTCGCTGACCTTGTCCGGGCAGACGAACACGCACTGGTAGCCCTTGCGCTGGGCGACCATGGCCAGGCCGACGCCGGTGTTGCCGGACGTCGGCTCCACGATCGTGCCGCCCGGGCGCAGCTCGCCGGAGCGCTCCGCGGCCTCGATCATGCGCAACGCGATGCGGTCCTTGACCGAGCCACCCGGGTTCAGGTACTCGACCTTGGCCAGCACGAGCGGCTTGAGCCCCTTGGTCAACGAGTTCAGCTTGACCAGCGGGGTGTTGCCCACGAGGTCTGCGATGTGCTCTGCGTACTCCACGACCGCCAGCCTAAACGGCGGACCGGTCGGGTTGTCCACTCGTGCGGGGACCCGGGTGGGCCCCCGGGTGCGCGTCGGTGATGGCGGGCCGCGAACCGCGAGGTCGGGCCGTCCGGCGAAGACCGGAGGCGGCCACCAAGCCGCGCGTCTACGCCGGAGCCGGCCCGAGGGCCGCCGCACGCCGATCCGTCATCCCGTCCCGGAGGTTCCACCCGGCGCCGACACCGCGCCGACACCCCATCCGCAGGGCCAGGGACGCCCCGCAGGCGGCCCGTCCGATTGTCATCGCCAGTTCACCTCCCAGGTCAGGAATGGCGATCTTGTCTTCGTTCGACGATTCTATCGGCGCTCCGGTTGCCCCGGCTCATCCTTTCGTGTCAATTGTGACCAACCCGACCGTTCGGCGATCGGGCGTTCTTCCCAGCCGTTCGGCCAGGTCCTCGGGAAACCCTGTTGGGCTTCGGCGCCGGCGAGCCGGGCGACGGACTTCACGCCGAAATCGACCGGACCCGCGAAGACGGCGCCGTTGAACGTTTCGGACCCGTCGACGAATTCGACACCACGGAAATCGACGCGGTTCTCGAAGGTCGCTTTGTTGAAGTCCGCTTTGCCGAGGAATTCGGAGCCGCGGAAGGAGGTCAGGTCGGAGAACCGCGTCTCGTAGCAGGTGATCGAACGGATCACGCAGTGCGTGAGGTTCAGCCCGACCAGCGTCGCCCCGGAGAAGTCGAGGTCGACGCCGGGCCAGAAGCCGGTGTCCGGCTCGCCGGGCGGGCCGGGTCGCAGGTGCTGCCGGATGATCCGCTGGGCGGTCTTGCGGACCTGCAGCTCCTCGAGGTTCGTCGCGTGGTCGTCGAAGGGCATCCGCAGGTAGGCGCAGAGGACGTTGACGATCGTCTGCCGATGCTCGGCGTACCCGCCGGCCAGCCGCTCGAGGGCGTACAGCCCGGCGAGCCGGACCGGGGCCTTGTCGCTGCCGAGCTGGTCGGCGGCCTTGCCGTAGATCTCGGTGACCCGGCGTTCGGTGGCGTCGTGGTCCTTCTGCACGAGGTCCAGTTCGGCCGAGCGCTGCCGGCGCGCGGCGAGCAG
The DNA here is from genome assembly GCF_024703995.1 of Amycolatopsis iheyensis. Taxonomy (GTDB): domain Bacteria; phylum Actinomycetota; class Actinomycetes; order Mycobacteriales; family Pseudonocardiaceae; genus Amycolatopsis; species Amycolatopsis iheyensis. The sequence goes on from NZ_JAMXQV010000018.1 coordinate 13,407, forward strand.
CAGGGCGGCGGCACCCCCGGTGCCGACGACGATGTTGGCGGCGGTCTTCAGGGCGTCGAGCCGCGCGGAGTCCTCCGGGCGGCCACCGCCCAGGAGGCTCAGCAGCAGGGTCGCCGACACCGCGGCGACCATCAGCAGGCCGGCTCCCCACAGCAGGATCGTCCTGGTCCGCAGCACCCGCGCGTCCGTCCCCACCCCGGTGATCCTGCCAGCCGGGTGTTGCATTGGTCGCGTTCGACTTTGCCCGCGGGCGTCGGCGCGGCAGTATGTGAGCAACCGCTTAGCTCGCGATACGAGGATGTGTCACGTCATGCCTGAAGCTGTCATCGTCTCCACCGCCCGCTCGCCGATCGGCCGCGCCGGGAAGGGTTCGCTGGTCAGCATGCGGCCCGACGACCTGACCGTGCAGATGGTCCAGGCGGCGCTGGCCAAGGTGCCGGAGCTGGACCCCGCCGACATCGACGACCTGATGCTGGGCTGCGGCCTGCCGGGCGGCGAGTCCGGGTTCAACATGGGCCGCGCCGTCGCCGTCGAGCTCGGGTACGACCACCTGCCCGGCTGCACCATCACGCGGTACTGCTCGTCCAGCCTGCAGACCACCCGGATGGCGTTCCACGCGATCAAGGCCGGCGAGGGCGACGTCTTCATCTCGGCCGGCGTCGAGACCGTCTCGCGGTTCGCCAAGGGCAGCTCGGACTCGTGGCCGGACACGCACAACCCGCTGTTCGCCGACGCCGAGCAGCGCACCGCCGCGACCGCCGAGTCGGGCACCGACAGCTGGACCGACCCGCGCGGCGACGGCAACGTCCCCGACGTCTACATCGCGATGGGCCAGACCGCGGAGAACCTGGCGCGGCTCAAGGGCGTCACGCGCGAGGACATGGACGAGTTCGGCGTCCGCTCGCAGAACCTGGCGGAGAAGGCCATCGCCGACGGCTTCTGGGCCAAGGACATCACCCCGGTGACGCTCGCGGACGGCACGGTCGTCTCGAAGGACGACGGCCCGCGCGCCGGCGTCACCATCGAAGGCGTCTCGGGGCTCAAGCCGGTGTTCCGTCCCGACGGCCGCGTCACGGCGGGCAACTGCTGCGCGCTCAACGACGGCGCCGCGGCGCTGGTCATCATGTCCGACACCAAGGCCCGCGAGCTGGGCCTGACGCCGCTGGCGCGGATCGTGTCGACCGGCGTGACGGGCCTTTCGCCGGAGATCATGGGCTACGGCCCGGTGGAGGCGTCCAAGCAGGCGCTTTCGCGTGCCGGGCTGTCGATCGGCGACATCGACCTGGTGGAGATCAACGAGGCGTTCGCCGCGCAGGTCATCCCGTCGTACCGCGACCTGGGCATCGACCTGGACCGCCTGAACGTCAACGGCGGCGCGATCGCGGTGGGCCACCCGTTCGGCATGACCGGCGCGCGCATCACGTCGACGCTGATCAACTCCCTGCAGCACCACGACAAGCAGTTCGGCCTGGAGACGATGTGCGTCGGCGGCGGCCAGGGCATGGCGCTGATCATCGAACGCCTCTCCTGACCTCGGCCTCGTGAGTGGTTAGGGCGGTTCTAACCGCCCTAACCACTCACGACAGCCACGGCAGACCCCGCTAGTGGACCATTGCCGGTGGGGCGGCCACCTCGCCTTCCGCCGGGGCGGCCGGTTTCGTCTTCGGCAGGAACAGTGCCGGGATCACGCACAGCACCACCAGCACCAGCGACCAGACGAACGTCGTCGAGAACGCGTCGGCCGCCAGGCCCGTGGCCGCCTCGTGTGACGCCGGGTTCAGGATCGCCGCCGTGGCCGCCAGCTGGCCCTGGGCCGTCGGGACGCCGAACTTGCCCGCCAGCAGCGCCGCCAGGATCGTCGCCATCACCGCCGAGCCGATCGCGCCCGCCGTCTGCTGGACGATGTTCGTCGCCGTGGACGCGCGGGCCATGTCCGCCGGCCGCAGCGTCTGCAGGGCCGACGTCGTGATCGGCATCATCGTGCAGCCCATGCCGAGGCCCATCACGAACAGCGCCGAGAGCAGCGTCCAGTACGACGTGGTCGCCGTGACCTGCGTCAGCACCGCCATCGAGCCGACGATCAGCACCATGCCCGGCAGCACGATCTTGCGCGCGCCCACCTTGTCGGCCAGCCGGCCGGCGACCGGCATCGTGAGCATCGCGCCGAAGCCCTGCGGCGCCAGCAACAGCCCCGCGTGCAGCGTCGTTTCGCCGCGCACCAGCAGGAAGTAGGTCGGCAGCAGCATCATCCCGCCGAGGAACGCGACGAAGAACAGCGACATCGTCACCATCGCCACGGTGAACGCGCGGTTCTTGAACAGCCGCAGGTCCACCAGCGGGTTCGGCACGCGCAGCGCGCGCAGCACGAACGCCACCAGCAGCGCCAGCCCGGCGACCGCCGGCAGCCACACCTCGACCGCGCCGATCCCGCCCGCCGACGGGATCTTCGAGACGCCGAAGATCAACGCGGCCAGCCCCGGCGACACCATCAGCATGCCCGCGAAGTCGAACGGCGCGGTGGCCTCCGGCTCGTCCTTCGGCAGCAGCCGCCACGACAGCAGCAGCGTGACGACGCCGATCGGCACGTTGATGAAGAAGATCCAGCGCCAGCTCACGGCGTCGACCAGCCAGCCGCCGAGGATCGGGCCGCCGATCGGGCCGAGCAGCATCGGCACGCCCAGCACCGCCATCACGCGCCCGAGCCGCTGCGGACCCGCCGCGCGGGTCAGGATCGTCATCCCGCACGGCATCAGCATGCCGCCGCCGAAGCCCTGCAGGACGCGGAAGAGGATCAGCGTTTCGATGTTCCAGGCCAGGCCCGCCAGCATGGAGCCGGCCAGGAACAGCACGATCGCGACCATGTAGAGCCGTTTGGTGCCGAACTTCTCGGACGCCCAGCCGGTGACCGGGATGACGGTGGCCAGCGCCAGCAGGTAGCCGGTGGCGACCCACTGGATGACGTCGAACGACGTCGAGAACTCGATCGTCAGCTTCTGCAGCGCGACGTTGACCACCGTGGTGTCCAGGATCGCCATGATGGCGCCCAGGACGACCACGGAGGCCACTTTCAGCACCCCGGCGTCGAGCGCGTCACTGTTCGGCGCCGAGCCGGTTCTTTGCGTGGTCATAAGGAGAAGTCCCCCCGGTTTCGTCGATTGTCCGCGAGAGTACCGGGGGGCTCCGACAAAAACGGCTCAGCAGATGCTGTCGGCCGGCTCCGGGTTCGCGAGCCCGAACAGCGGGCGCAGCTTGAGGCCGAGCCACGTGCCGCCGAGCGCGAACGCGCCCCACAGCCAGCCGTGCAGGCTGCCGGTGGAGATCCCGCCGAGGTACGCGCCGATGTTGCAGCCGCCCGCCATCCGCGCGCCGACCCCCATCATGATCCCGCCGAGGATCGCGGCGACGGCCGTGCGCCACGGGATCGAGCTGTGGATCTTCCACGCGCCCGCGGCCGCGGCGGCCACCGCGGCGCCGATCATGATCCCGATGTCGGTGAGGCTGGTCTTGTCCTGCCAGATCGGCCCGGCCAGCGACGTCGCGTTGGCCTTCTGCTGCCAGAACTCCCACGACTCGGGGTGCAGCCCGAACACCTGCAGGATCTTCGCGCCCCACAAGGCGAACGCGCTCGTGACGCCCCAGATCCCGCCGGAGACCAGGAAGACCGCGCCGGCCAGCACGCCGAGCACGACCGCGCCGACAAGCACCGGCCACGAGCCGCGGAAGATCCGCGCGAACCCGCGCGCGGTCGGCACGACGTCCACCGGCGGCGGCGTGCGGCGGCGCTGCACTGCCCGGGTGACCAGCACGATCCCGGCGAGCACGGCGATCGTGATCGCCCACGAGCCGAACCAGCCGACGTGGTCGGCCAGCAGCACACCCGGGAAGGCCGGCCAGCCGTTGAGCAGCGGGTAGGCCCAGGTGTAGAGCACGGAACCGGTGATGAACCCGCCGAGGGTCAGGACGATCGTGGACTGGCCGGAGCCGACCGCGAACAGCGTCCCGGACGCGCACGCGCCGCCGAGCTGCATGCCGATCGCGAAAAGCGTCGCGCCGACGAAGAGGGCGAGCCCGAGCGGGCTGGCCGTCGGCGCCGGTTTGCTGCCGAAGAGCCCGGCGCCGGTGCCGGCGATCAGCGCGATCAGCGTCGCGGCGGTGCCCAGCAGGAGGGTGTGGGCACGCAGGCCCTGGCCGTTGCCGACGGCGATCAGCTGCCGCCACGCCGAGGTGAAGCCGAACCGCGAGTGGAACAGCGCGAGCCCGAGCCCCAGGCCGAGCAGCAGCAGGACGCCGAACTTGGCGCCTTGGCTCGCCCAGACGTACCAGGTCAGGCCGACGGAGAGCACACCGGCGACCGCCAGCGGCACCACGCGGACGGGCTCTTCCGGCTTCGGCACGGGTGCGGCGCAGGACGTGGGGAACTCGAGGAACTTCTTTTCACCGGCAGGGGATTCGGTCGTCGCCACCAGTACTCCAGGCTTGGGTGGGCGGAGCAGGACGAGCAACGTTAGGTCCGGTGATCGGCTTGTCGCAGCCCGTCGCACAGTGTGGGACGAATGGAGCAATCCGGCCGCTATCACCCGTTCGGCAGTTACGGAGAGACGCTGAACAACCTTAGATTCGATCTTGATCTGAATGACCCAGGATCGAAACGAGGGTGGATGAATTCCAATCTTCGCCGCGTCGCGGCGATTGCTGCTGCGGCGGTATCGATTTTCACAATGACCGCAGCAACCGCACAAGCAGGAACGGAATCGGTCAATCTCTGTTCTGAGAGCAGATTCTGCATGTGGCATTTCGCTGACGGCACCGGCTACCCGGATAGCTCTACGATCGGGCGCCCGCTCAAGTGCATTGACACGGCCGAATATCAGCTCGCGTACAACCGCCAAAGTCAGGCCGTCCGGGTGTGGAAGTACAACAACTGCACGGGCGACTCGGCAGTGGTGTTTCCTGGAGCGATCTTCACCCCACAGGGCTGGACCATCGACGCCATTTCTCCCTGAACGCAAACGACGTGACTGAAGCTGTGGGGGCATCCTCCGCGAGGATTCCCCCACAGCCGAATCAGTCAGCCGTCTTGACGCACATCGTCGTCGCCGGCTCCGGGTAGATCGCGACGCGGGTGGCTTCGGTGCCCTCGCAGACACTCTCGCTCGCCTGGCCTTCGACGACCTTTACGAGCTCGGCGTCCTTGGTCGGGTCGGTGCACGCGACCTTCTGGTAGCCCTTGGTCTTCGACGAGAAGTTGGCCAGGCAGTCACCTTGCTTGGCGTTGATCATCAGGCACAGCTTGTACGAGCTGCGGCCACTGACCGAGTACGTGTCGTAGCCGGCTTCGGAGCCGCCCGGGCACTCGTCGCTGGAGCTCTCGAGCTTCGCGCCGATCTTGACGTTGGCCTTCGGGTCGTTGCAGTCGGCCTTCGCCGGGTCGTCGCCGCCCCGGGTGAACTCGGTGATGCTCAGGCAGTCACCCGCGTTCGAGGTGGCCGGCGACTGCGCGAAGGAGACGATCCCCACGATCACGAGGCCGATGACCACGATCGCGCCGATCGCGCCGACGATCAGCCGGGCGGCCATCGACTTCTTCGGCGGCGCGGGCGGCGCCGGCGGGAAGCCGGGCTGGCCGGGCGGCGGGAACTGGCCGGGCGGCGGGCCGAACTGGCCGGGCTGACCCTGCGGCGGGGCACCGAACTGTCCCGGCTGGCCCTGCGGCGGGGTCCCGGGCGCGGCGCCGAACTGTCCCGGCTGGCCGAACTGCTGCGGCTGGCCGCCCGGAGGCGGTCCGTACGGATCGGGCTGACCCACCGGCTGCTGGCCCCCGGGGGCCGGAGGGGGAACGCTCACTGTGAACCTCACACATGTGAAATGAAGAACCGACCGGCACATCAAACACGCAGGGTGAGCACGGACCGCAGCGGGGTCCTCATATGCACTAATTACCCACAGAAAAGGCGCCCCGTTGATTACGGAGCGCCTTCACTGAGAGACTGTGAGCCAAGCTACTCACGAAGGTAGGACAGCAGCCGCAGGATCTCCAGGTACAGCCAGACCAGCGTGGTCATCAGGCCGAACGCGGTGTACCAGGCCCACTTCGACGGCATGCCGGCGCGGATCATCCGGTCGGCCTGGTCGAAGTCGAGCAGGAAGCTGAAGGCCGCGATGCCGATGCAGACGATGCTGAAGACGATCGCGAGCGGGCCGCCGCCGCGCAGCGGGTTGAAGTCGAAGGCCAGCGACGCGATCAGGTTGAACAGCATCAGGACCGCGACACCGACCACGGCGCCGACGATCCACTTGGTCAGCTTCGGCGTGACCTTGACCGCGCCGGTCTTGTAGACCACCAGCATCCCGATGAAGACGCCGGCGGTGCCGATGATCGCCTGCAGCGCGATGCCGTGGTAGACCGCTTCGAACACGCCGCTCAGCGCGCCGAGGAAGAGGCCTTCGGCGGCGGAGTAGGCCAGCGTCAGCGGGCCGCTCGGCTTCTGCTTGAAGATGATCACCAGCGAGATGACGAGCCCGACGACCAGGCCGCCGATCATCGCGCCGATCAGCGCGCCGGGGAGCCGGCCGGTCTCGGCGATGGAGGTCTGGGCCCAGATCCCGGTGATGATGCCGACGACGAGCGCGACGCCGAGGCTCATGCCGGTCTTGATGACGACGTCGTCCACGGTCATCGGGCGGTCGCCCTCGCCGGAGGTGACCTGCCCGGGGCCGTACCCGGGCGCGCCGCCCTGGGTCTGGTCGAAGCCCACCGGGGGCCCGTACTGCCCATACGTCTGGGTTCCGCCTCGGGGCAGGTTGCGGAACGCCGGGTTGCTACTGGAACGCACCTGATCCTCCTGGATCTGCTGCTTCGTGGATCGACGCTGCATCGGGTTCAACGACCGCCGGGCACGCACGGTTCCCGTCGAGTAAAGACGACTTTACTCGACGGCGGGCCACCGGCCACGTCGGACACGGTAGGCGAGCGGGCGCACGACCGTTCAGCCGCAGCCACCCGAAGAGCGGTAGACAGCCCAACCCGGTTCGAGCGACGCTCACCTGGCGTGTCCGGACGTTCACCGAACGCGCGTCGGGGAGTTGATCAATCGTGTGACCTGCGGAGACGCACCGGCGTCGCCGCACGTCCCGACGGAGGGGCCTGCACACCATGAGGTGGTCAACCCGCTCGCGCGCGCTCGTCGGCCTGGTCGCCACCGCGCTGCTGGGCCTGCTGTCGGTGGCGCCCGCGGCGTCCGCGGACTCCCAGCGTGGCATCGGTCACCTCATCGAGGGACAGCCCGGCACGGGCCAGGACTGGCTGGGGTCCTACGTCGTCGGCGGGCAGCAGGTCTTCTGCGTGAGCTTCCAGCTCACCGCGCCCGACACCGGCGAGGTGTACAAGCCGGGCGACGAGCTGCTCACGAAGTGGGGCACGAAGCTCCCCGCCGACCAGGCGGCGAACATCTCGTACCTGCTGCTGCGCTACGGCGGCACGAAGGAGCCGGACGACGCGGCCGCGCTCGCGCACCTGCTGCACTCCTGGACGGCGGCGCCGCGCACACCCGCCGACCTCGTCGCGTCCCTGCCGCCGGACAAGATCGCCTACGACGCGCCGCGGCACCTGGCGAACCTGCCGGCCGGCGCCCGGGCGGCCGTCGAGCGGCTGCGGACCGAGGCCGAGACCAACCGCGGCCCGTGGACCGCGTCGGTGACCACGCCGAAGGCGCCGCAGTACCCGGGCGAGGCCGCCGAGTGGACGGTCACCGTGACGAACGCCAAGGGCAAGGGCGTCCCCGACGTCCCGGTGAAGCTGACGGCGACCGACGGGACGCTCGGCGACACCGCCACCGCCGGGAACGCGAGCCCGCCGGGCGGCGGGGCCTCGCTCACGACCGACGCGGACGGCACGGTGCGCGTGAAGCTGACGCCGGACGGCGCGCGGCCGAAGCTGGTGGCGTCGCTGTCCGCGCCGGCCGACCGGCCGTACGTGCGGGTGCCGGTCGACACGGCGAAGCAGCGCGTCGTCTCCACCGGCGGGGAGAAGGAGCTGACGGCGCAGGGTGTCGTGAACGTCGCCAAGCCGGGCCGGGCGCAGGTGACGAAGACCGACGCGAACACGGGCAAGGGTGTCGGCGGCGCGGTCCTGCGCATCACGGGCAAGGACAAGACGGCGGCCGCGCTGGCCCAGGACGGCAAGCCGCTCGTCGGCGCCGACGGCAAGCCGGCCGTGGTGACCACCGACGGCGCGACCGGCGCCGTGACGGTCGAGAACCTGCGTGCGCCGCAGGAGATCTGCGTGGTGGAGGCGAGCCCGCCACCGGGCTACACGAACGCGTACGACCCGGCGAACCCGCCGTCGGCGTGCGGCATGGTGAAGCCGGGCGAGACGCTGGCGCTGACGGTGTCGAACAAGCCGAACGAGGTCCCCCGCGCGATCCCGGCGGGCGATCGGCCGGTGGCGCAGGCACGCGGGGTGGTGGAGACGAGTTATTCGGCGCCGGGGCTGGCCGGGCTCGGGTTGCTGGTGCTGCTGGGCGCCGGCCTGGTCGGCTTCGCCGCGCGGCGGGCTTCGCGGCGGTAGGAGCGGCATGGCGCGGAGGGACTGGCAGGACGACAGCTGGTTCGTCGACGAGTGGCAGCACGGCGACCGGCAGGTCGGTGACGCCTGGCCGGCTGCTGAGGGTGGCGGGCATGGGGAAGACGGGGTCTGGCAGATCGATGACGCCCGGCCACCCGACGACACCTGGCTGGCCGCCGAAGGCGGGCCGGGCGGCAACCCCCGGCAAACCGGCCCAAAGGACATCCGCCGACCCGCTCCGAAAGCCGGCCGCGCCCGGCTCCTCGTCGGCTTCGCCCTCGGGGTCGTGACCGTGCTCGCCGCCCAGTTCGGCTCCTCCGCGCTCACCTCACCGCCCGTCGCGGTCGTGGCCGGCACCGCCGTCCCCGCCGCGGGGGCCGCCGCACCCAAAGCCGCGCCGCCGGTCCCCACCACCACGACCACCGCGCCCGCGGCCCCCGCCGCCGCCACGCCGTCGTCAACCACAACGAAGCCGCCACCTCCGCCACCCCAGCCACGCGGCACCGTCCGGCTGCCCGGCGGCGGCACCGCGACCCTCGTCCGCGAGGACCTCGGCCCCGGCGGCGAACTCCCGATCCCGGCCGACCTCGGGCAGGCGACCTGGTGGGGCGCCGACCTCGACGCCGCCGGTGGGGCCAGTGTCTTCGCCGGGCACGTGAACTGGCGGGGCGCCACCGGCCCGTTCGCGGAGCTGTGGGCCGACCGGGCCGGCGCCGACGTGACCATTGTGGACAGTGCGGGCAAGACCTGGCGCTACCGGATCTCCCAGCTGGTCACCGTGCACAAGGACGACCTGCCCGCGCGCGCCGACGACCTCTTCGGCCAGTCCGGCCCGCACCGCGTCGTGCTGGTGACGTGCGGTGGCCGCTGGGTCGGCGGCTCGGACGGCTACGAGGAGAACCGCGTCGTCATCGCGGACCCCGCCTAAGTTACCCGTGAGTAACTTCACGTCCCGCCACGGTGGTCACTGACGGCCATATGCAGCAGAATGCCCAGGGTCAGGCGATGCGGCGAGAGGTGAGAAGACGATGGCGACGTTCTTGGTGACCGGGGCGACCGGACTGATCGGGCGCCAGTTCACCCGGCTGCTGCTCTCCCGCCCCGAAGACGACCGCGTCGCGCTGCTGGTCCGCGCGTCGAGCAAGGCCCGGCTGGCCGCACTCGTCGACCAGTGGCCGCACTCCGACCGCGTCACGCTGGTCACCGGCGACCTCGGGGAACCGCTGCTCGGCGTGTCCGAAGAGGACCGCGGCGAGCTGCGCGGGCACGTCGACCACGTCGTCCACCTCGCCGCGCTCTACGACCTCACCGCCGACGACGACGAAAGCATCAAGGCCAACGTGGACGGCACGCGCGCCGTCGTCGACCTCGCCGCCGACCTGCGGGCCGGCTGCCTGCACCACGTGTCGTCGGTCGCCGTCGCGGGTGACCACGAAGGCATCTTCACCGAGGAGATGTTCGACGCCGGGCAGCGGCTCGTCACGCCGTACCACCGGACGAAGTTCGAGGCCGAGAAGATCGTCCGCGAGCAGGACGAGGTGCCGTGGCGGGTGTACCGGCCGGCCGTCGTCGTCGGGCACTCCGAGACCGGCGAGATGGACAAGATCGACGGCCCGTACTACCTCTTCCCCGCGATCAACCGGCTCGCCGGGCTGCCGGACGTGCTGCCGATCGTCGGGCCGGACCTCGGCGACACCAACATCGTCCCGGTCGACTACGTCGCGAAGGCGCTGCTGGAGCTGGTGGTCAAGCCGGGTCTCGACGGCCGCGCCTTCCACCTCGTCAACCCCGAGCCGCAGCCGGTCGTCTCCGTCTACAACGCCTTCGCGAAGGCCGCGGGCGCGCCGACGATCACCGCGCAGCTCGGCGAAGGCCTGTCGAAGCGGATCGTCGGGCTGGTCAAGCTGACCGAGCACATCCCCGGCGTCACCATCGCCCGCGACGCCGTCATGGAGCGCTTCGGCATCCCGCCGGTGCTGCTGGAGACCATGGCGTTCCCGTCGGTGTTCTCCTCGGCCGAGACGCGCAAGGCCCTCGCCGGCAACGTCGACGTGCCGCGGCTGGAGGAGTACGCGCCGACGCTGTGGCGCTACTGGCGTGAGCACCTCGACCCGTTCCGCGCGCGCAAGCACGGGCCGCGCGGTGAGCTCGACGGCCGCCGCGTGATCATCACCGGCGCGTCGTCGGGCATCGGGCGCGCGGCGGCGTTGAAGGTCGCCGCCGCGGGCGGGGTGCCGTTGCTCGTCGCACGGCGCCGGCACGAGCTGGAAGAGGTCCGCGACGAGATCGTCGCCGCCGGCGGCACGGCGTCGGTCTACCCGGCCGACCTGACCGACGAGGACTCGGTGCGCAAGGCCGTCGACGCGATGCTGGCCGAGCATGGCCGGATCGACATGCTGGTCAACAACGCCGGCCGGTCGATCCGCCGGTCGATCAAGCTGTCCTACGACCGGATGCACGACTACGAGCGCGCGATGGCGATCAACTACTTCGGCGCGGTCCGGCTGATCCTCGCGGTGCTGCCGCACATGTCGGAGCGGAAGTTCGGGCACATCGTGAACGTGTCGTCGATCGGCGTGCAGGGCATCGCGCCGCGCTTCTCGGCGTACGCGGCGTCGAAGGCGGCGCTGGACTACTTCTCGCGGATCGCGGCGACCGAGACGCACGGCGACGGGATCACGTTCACCACCATCCACATGCCGCTGGTGCGCACGCCGATGATCCGGCCGACGAAGATCTACGACGCGTTCCCGACGAAGTCGCCGGAGCAGGCGGCGGACATGGTCATGACGGCGCTGGTCGAGCGGCCCAAGCACATCGGGACGCCGGCCGGGCAGGCGATCGGGCTGGCCTACACGCTCACGCCGGGCCTCACCGACGCCGTCGCGTACCAGGGTTTCCGGATCTTCCCGGACTCGGCCGCGGCGGGTGGTTCGGGCGGGCTCAAGATCGGGCGTGGCGAGAAACACCTCTCGCGCGCGGCGATGGCGCTCGCGCGGCTGTCCCGTGGCTTTCACTGGTGACTCAGCGTTTTCCGGGTACGGCCGTTCCGGCGACTCGCCGCCGGAACCGCGACACGTGTTGGTGATTTGTTAAGCCGAAGGGCGTAAGCGGACGGTGCCCGGGTACGGTCGGGCGCATGGTTCCTGAGCGCGACCCCGCCGCAAGCGCCCTCAACGGCCTCCTCCCCCTCCGTCGTGAGTACACCCAGGCCTGGCACGGTTACGACCGCAACGAGGTGCGGCAGTACCTCGACCACGTCGAGGCGCAGCTGCGCCGCGTGCTGAGCGAGCGTGACGGCGCGGTGCAGCAGGCCGCGGCCGCCACCCGCGAAGCCGAGTCGATCCGTTCGCAGCTGGCTTCGCTGGAAGCGCGCGTCGAGGAGCTGAAGAAGCCGCCGGAGCGGCTCGAGGACCTCGACGAGCGGATGCAGCGCACGGTGACGCTCGCGCAGGCCCGCGCCGACGAGATCATCAAGCGCGCCGAGGCCGCCGCGGAGAAGACGTGGGCGGGCTCGACCGAGGCGTCGACGAAGCTGCGCGAGCGGTACACGCGGCTGGTCTCGGAGCTGGACAAGCAGGCCGACCTGCTGCATTCCGAGCACGAGAGCGCGCTGGCGGAGACGCGCGCCGAGGTGCAGCGGCTGACGGTCGAGGCGGCGCAGCGGCGGGAGCTGCTCGACAACGAGGCGGAGCGGAAGCGGCGGAAGCTCGAGCGCGAGTTCGAGGCGTCGCAGGCCGCGCAGAAGGCGGCGCTGGAGAAGCACGTCGCAGATCAGCGCACGGCGAGCAAGAACCAGGCGGAGCGCCGGCTCGCGGAGGCGACGGCCGAGGCGAAGCGCCGGCTCGACGAGGCCACGGCGGAAGCCAAGCGCCGCCTCGACGAGGCGACCACGCAGGCGGCCCAGCGCACGACGGTGGCGAACCGCAAGGTCGAGCGGCTGGCGGAGATCCGCGAGCAGGCCCGCAAGAGCCTGGCGATGGCGGAGGACATCCTCAACCGCAGCGAGACCCAGCTGGCGACGCTGCCGGAGGAGGCGGTGATCCCCCAGGCGTCGAAGCTGGTGGGCGGCGACACCCCGGCCGAGTCCACGACTCCTTCGACGCCGGTGGTGCCGGTGGTCCAGCCGTCGATCCCGGCCTCGGCGAAGCCGGCCGCGAAGGCCGCGCCCGCGAAGCCGCTGAGCGCGCCCGCGAAGCCGAACGGCCCGGCGACCAAGCCCGCGAACGGCAATGGCGCGAAGCCGCTTTCGCCTTCGGGGAGCAAGCAGAGTTCCTGAGGTTCCGTTTTGGTGAAGGCCGCCTCGACTCCCGAGGCGGCCTTCACGGCGTTCCGGGCTGAGCAGCCCCCGAATTCCACGCTACCGGCGAGCACCGACAGTTCCGGCGCACCGGCGCGAGTTGTCCACAGCTCCGCTCAAGCGCCCCAATGTGGCCTTGGTTGCGTCAGACGCACCCAATGTGGCCTTCGGTGCGTCTGACGCACCGAAGGCCACATTGGGGCGCTTCAGGCGCGGGTGGTGCGGGGCCAGGGGTTCGCGGACTCCAGCTGGGCGGCCAAGCCCAGGAGGAGTGACTCGCCGCCGGGGCGGGCGATCAGCTGGACCGACGTCGGCAGGCCCGACCGGACGGAGCGGCCCACCGGCACCGTGATCGCCGGATAACCCGCGAAGTTCCACTGGCCCGTGAAGCCCGCCAGGCGCGTCGACGGCAGGACGTTCGTCAGCCAGCGGCGCTCGTGCCACCGGCCCGCCTTCACCGGCCAATGGGACAGCGTCGGCGTCATCAGCACGTCGTGGGACTCGAAGTACTCCGACGCCCGCGCGACCCAGCGCGCCCGCGTGCTCTCGCGGACCAGGCCCGCTCGAGACAGCAGGCGGCCCAGCCGGACGTGCGTGCGGGTCCGGCGCTGGAAGCGGGCGAAGTCGAAGTCACGGGCCTGCTGCGCCGGGCCCGCCAGCCAGCGGGCCGTCATGCCCAGGACCATCGTCGACGGGTAGCGCGGGGCCGACGTCGAGATCGTGTGCCCGGCCGCGGCCAGGATGTCCGACGCCCGCGCGACCGCCGCCACCAGCTCTCGCGGCACCGGTGAGCGCAGCAGCGGGACCGTTGTCGACATACCGACACGCGACGCGGACGGCGTCGGCACCGAAGCCAGCGAAGGCCGGCTCGCCAGCACCGACAACAGCAGTGCCGCGTCCGCCACCGTCGTCGTCAGGGGGCCGTGCACCGACATGCCGAACCAGCCGCCTTCGGCCAGCAAGTCCGCGCCCGGCTTCAGGCCGACCAGGCCGCACATCGCCGCCGGGAGGCGGACCGAGCCCATGCCGTCCGTTCCGTGCGCCACCGGGACCAGCCCTGCCGCCACCGCCGCCGCGCTGCCGCCGGACGAGCCGCCCGAGGCGTACGTCGGGTCCCAGGGGTTGCGGGCGATGCCGTCCGGGGTGTCGCTCATCGGCCAGACGCACAGCTCCGGCACGCGCGTCAGCCCGACGAGCACCGCGCCCGCCGCCCGCAGCCGCGCGGCGATCACGCCGTCCTCCGTGAAGAGCGCGGCCGGGCCCGCCACCGAACCGTGCGACGCGTACTCGCCCTCGATCGCCGTGACGTCCTTGACCGCGACGGGCACCCCGGCCAGCGGCAGCGCCGCCAGGTCCGGCCGCGCGGCCACCGACGCGGCCTCCTCGAGCGCCTCGGCCGCACGCACCCGCCGGAACGCGCCCACCACGCCGTCCGCCGCGGCGATCCGGTCGAGTGCTTCCTTCGTCACCTGCACCGGGTCCAGGTCGCCGGCCCGCACCGACGCGGCGATCTCTGCTGCGGTCACCACCATGATCGTGACCCTAGCCCCACCAGGGGTCAGATCGCGCCCGCCCGCAGCGCGTAAGCGACGGCGTGCGCGCGGTTGTTGAGGCCGCAGCGCGTCATCAGGCCGTAGAGGACGTTCTTCACGGTCCGCTCCGAGTAGCAGAGCTTCGCCGCGATCTCCTCGGTCCCGAAGCCCTCGGCGACCAGCCGCAGCACGTCGCACTCGCGCGCGGCGAGCCCGGACAGCGTGAGCCCGTTCGGCTCCAGGACGTCCCGGCGCATCCGCTGGACCTGCGAAAGCAGCGCCCCCTGCAGCCGCGGCGGCAGGTTCGCCGTGCCGTCGCCCGCCGCGAGCACCGCCGTCACCAGCTCCGCCCCGCCCGTCTCACGGCGCGGCAGGATCGCCACGACGCCGCTCTCCAGCACCGCCATCAGGTCGCTCTCGCGGAAGTGCTCGACGACCAGCACGACGTGCGACGCCTTGGCCGCGCGGATCTCGTCCAGCACCGTCTCGTTGACGTGCTCCTCCATCACCAGCAGCACGTCGGGCACCAGGTCGGTGACCCGGACGTCGGGATGGGACTCCAGGAGGCTCACCGCGCCGGCGTGCGTGATCGGGTCCGAGGCGAGGACGGTCACTTCGACGGGCTTCATGACCGCAGTGTGGACGGCGGGTCTTCACGCCTTCCCTATTCCGTCTTCACGCGCGTGAAGAATTCACCACGGCGTCGCCGGACCGTCGCCACCACGGGTCAGCTCGCCGAACGCCTCGCGGGCCCGGTCCAGGCACCCCGGCATCCGCTCGGCCGCCCGGCCCCAGTCGTGCTTGGCCCGCCGGTACTCCTCCCGCGCCTCCCAGGTCCAGCCGGTCAGCTCGGGCTCCACAGTGGACTCCAGCGCGGCGAGCAGCTCGCCCAGCTCGCCGGTGATCGACCCCATCCGGTCCAGGACGAGGTCGGCGAACCCGAAGTCCAGGTCGCGGCGGGTCATGACCGGCGCTGGCGCGGCACCCGGCCGCCGGTCGTCTCCAGCAGCCAGGCCAGCCGCGAGAGGATGACGTCGAACTCCTGCTCCCAGTCGCGCATCGCCTGGCCGAACCGCACCGAAGCCTCCCCGCGCCAGGACGCCTGGACGATCGCCATCTCGCTGGAGACGTCGAGGAGCCGCGAGTTGGCCGCCTCGATGGCGCACGCGAAGCGGGCGGCGGCTCGCTTCATGTCCTCCGTCGGCGCGGCTGTGGCCATGACGTCTCCTCGGGGTCCGGGCCTCCCGAGCCTGACGCACGCCCCGGCCCGGCGAAACCCCGCCCGCACGCCGTTGCCCGAATGTCCGCCATCCTTGCCTGCCGGTTCACGGCGGCCGCGTATGCTCACGTCAGGCATCCGGCGCGTGACACTTTGTCAGCGCACGAAGGGAGATCGATGTCGGCTGCGGACGGCTCCGCACCGAGACTCCAGCTGCTCGGCCCGGTCAAGGCGTGGGACGGCGAAACGGAGCTCGACCTCGGCTCCGCGCACCGTCGGACGGTACTCGCGACGCTCGCGATGAACCCGAACCGCACGGTCTCGCGCGAGGAGCTGATCGACGCCGTCTGGGGCGAGGCGCCGCCGCAGAGCGCGCAGGGCTCGATCTACACCTACGTCTCCGGGCTGCGGCGCGCGCTCGAACCCGGCCGCGCCAAGGGTGAGGGCCCGCAGCTGCTCGCGTCGATCGGCTCCGGCTACTCGCTGCAGCTCGACTCCGACGCGATCGACGTCCACCGCTTCGAAACCCTGCGTGAGCTGGCCCAGCGCAAGCAAACAGCCGGCGACCTCCGCGGCGCGCGCGAAGTCCTCGACGAAGCTCTCGACCTCTGGCACGGCGTCCCGCTGTCGGGCCTGCCCGGGCCGTTCGCCGCCGCGCAGCGCGCGCGGCTGGCCGAGGTGCGGCTGGCGACGATCGAGCGGCGCGCCGAGATCGTGCTGGACTCGGGCGGGCACACCGAGCTCGTCGCCGAACTGACCGCGCTGACCCGCGAACACCCGTTCCGCGAAACGCTGCGCGGGCTGCTCATGCGTGCGCTGGCGCGCTCGGACCGGCGGACCGAGGCGATCGCCGTGTACACCGACGTCCGCGACAAGCTGGTCGAGTCGTCGGGCACCGAGCCGGGCCCGGCGCTGCGGCGGCTGTACGAGCAGCTGCTGGAAAAGCCCGCCGCGGCCCCGAAACCGCCGCCCCCGGTGCGCGTGACACGGGTCCCCGTGACGTCACTTCCGGACCGCGCCGACGCTTTCGTCGGCCGCGCGCCCGAGCTGGCCCGGCTGCGCGAGGCGATCGCCGACGTCGCCGCGGGCACCGGCCGGTCGTTGTGGCTCGAGGGCGAACCGGGCAGCGGCCGCACCGCGCTGCTGGCCGAGCTGCTCGCCGAGGCCCAGGACCTCAAGCCCGCCTTCGCCGCCGCGGACGCCCTCGACCAGCGGTTCGCGCTGCGGCCGTTGCTCGACGCGCTCGGCGTGCACCCGCGGGCCACCGACGAGCGCCGCGCGAACCTGGCCGCCCGCCTCGCCGAGCAGCCCGGCGAAGACCCGGTCGACGGCCTGCTCGGGCTGGTCCGCGAGCTGTGCGCGGAGGCGCCGCTGGTGCTCGCGGTCGATGACCTGCACTGGGCCGACGACAGCACCCTGCGCCTCTGGCGCTACCTGAGCCGGGAGACGCGGGAGCTGCCGTTGCTGCTGGTCGGCGCGTGCCGGCCGGTGCCGAGACCGGCCGCGCTCGACGAGCTGAGGGCCGAGCTCGACAACGATGTCACGACCGTGCTCGCGCTGCCCCCGCTGACCGAAGCCGACACCACGGAACTGGCCACCGAGCTGGTCGGCGCGCCACCCGGCCCGGGCCTGCGGACGCTGGTCTCCTACGGCGCCGGGAACCCGCGCTACGTCCGGGAAATCGTCGAGACGCTGCTCGGGCAGTCGATGATCGTGCTCGACGGCGTCCACGCGCACCTGGACGGCGACTCGTGCCAGAGCATCCCGGCGCCGCTGGGGTCGCGGATCACGCTGTACCTGAGCTTCCTCTCCAGCGGCACCCGGGACACCCTGCGCTGGGCGGCGATGCTCGGCCGCGAGTTCGCGTTGTCGGACATCGCCGTCGCCACCGAGCGGCCGCCGACGGCGCTGGTCGGCGCGGTCGACGAGGCGATCACGTCCGGGGTGCTCGTCGAGTCGGGCGACCGGCTCGCGTTCCGGCATTCGCTCGTGCGGCGCGTGCTCTACGAGAAGACCCCGGCCGCGATGCGCGTGGCGCTGCACCGGCAGCTGGCCGAGGCGTTCACGGCCGCGGGCGCGCCGGCGCTGCGCGTCGCCGAGCAGCTGGCGGCCGCGCCCGCGCAGGTCGATCCGTGGGTCACCGCGTGGCTGCTGGAGCACATCGGCACGGTCGCCACCGAGGCGCCGCGGATCGCCGTGGACCTGCTGCGGCACGCCGTCACGGCCGGGACGCCGGCGGCGGACGCGCGGGAGACGCTGACCGCGACGCTCGCCCGGCTGCTGTTCTGGCTCGGCCGGGAGCCCGAGGCCGAGGCACGTTCGGTCGTCGCGCGGACGTCGGACAGCAAGCGCGCGGCCGAGATGCGCTGGATCCTGGCCTACATCTACTACCGCCGCGGCGACTTCGCCGAGGCGACGGCCGAGCTGAAGCGCACCCTCGACGACGCCGACGTCCCGGAGATGTGGCGGGGGCGGCACGAGTCGCTGCTGTCGACGCTGGAGAAGCTCGGCGAGGAGACCGGCCTGGTGCCGGCCGGGCTGCACCCGCTGGACGACGCGGCGCTGTCCGTGCCGACGATGGACAGCCTGGACGAAGCGGCCGAGCCGCTCGACGCCGCCCGCCGCATCGCCACGACGCGGGCGGTGCCGGGCGAGATGCACTTGGCCGGCGCGGTGCACTACTACTGGCTGGGCCGCTGGCCGGAGGCGCTGGGCGAGCTGGACGCGGTGATCCGCGACGGCGCGGAGACGGCGTCGTACGTGTTGCGCAGCCCGGGTTCGGCGCTGCTGGTGCACGGCGTCGGCGCGCTGATCGCCGGGCACCGCGGCGAGCCGGCGGTGGCCCGGACGCACCTCGACGCGGCGGGCCGCCGCCAGTGGCCACCGGGCCTGGAGCCCGACGGCGGCGACTTCCTGCTGGCGGCGCAGGCGTTGCTGGCCGAGCAGGACGGCCGGCCGGAGGCGGCGCTGGCCGCGTTGCTGCCGCTGCTGGAGGACAACTACCCGCCGGCCGCACGGCACCAGTGGCTGCCGGACCTGGTGCGGCTGAGCCTGCGGCTCGGCGAGCCCGGCCACGCCGAGCGGGCAGTGCGCCTGCTGGGCCCGGCGGGCGAGGTCCCCCCGGCCCACGCGGCCGCGGCGGCGCACTGCCGCGGCCTGCTGACGGGCGACCCGCAACCGGTCCTGACGGCGGCGGGTCACTACCGAGCTGCGGGCAGGGTGTTGAAGCAGGCGAAGGCAACCGAGGACGCGGCGATCCTGCTGGCGGAGTCGGGCGGGCTGGCGGAGGCACGCACGGCGTTCCGGGCCGCGTTGACGGCTTACAACGGGATGGGCGCGGTGTGGGACGTGCGGCGGGCGGAGGCCCGGATGCAGCCGTTCGGCATTCGGCGCGCGGGGGTCGCCCGGCCGCGGGCGGTTGCGGCGGAGTGAGCCGGGCCGGGTCTTGCCGGCCGCGGGCGGTTGCCGCGGACTGAGCCCGACCGGGACAGTCTCGCCGCCCGCCATTCGGCAGGCCGAGGCCACCGGCGGCCGCCGCCGAGCGAGCCGGGGCCGGGGCGGCTCTACCTTGCCGCCATCCGACACCAGGCAGGGCGAGGCGGTCGCCGCGAAGTGAGCCCGACCGGCACAGCTCTCGCCGCCCGCCACTCCGCACCCGGCAGGCCGAGGCCACCGGCGGCCGCCGCCGAGCGAGCCGGACCGGGGCGGCTCTACCCAGCCGCCATCCGACACCCGGCAAGCCGCGGCGGTCGCCGCGAAGCGAGCCCGACCAGCACAGCCCTCGCCAGCCGCCACTCCCCACCCAGCAGCCCGAAGCCACCGGCGGCCGCGGCGAAGCGAGCCGGACCGGGGCGGCTCTACCCAGCCGCCATCCGACACCCGGCAAGCCGCGACGGTCGCCGCGAAGCGAGCCCAACCAGCACAGCCCTCGCCGCCCGCCACTCCCCACCCGGCAGCCCGAAGCCACCGACGGCCGCCGCCGAGCGAGCCGGACCGGGGCGGCTCTACCCAGCCGCCATCCGACACCCGGCAAGCCGCGACGGTCGCCGCGAAGCGAGCCCAACCGACACAGCCCCCGCCGCCCGCCACTCCCCACCCAGCAGCCCGAAGCCACCGGCGGCCGCCGCCGAGTGAGCTCGGCGAGCCCTTCCCCGGAAGCAGCCGTTCGGCATCCGGCGCGCGGGCTCGGCGCGCTGTTGCCGCCGAGTGAACCCGGGCCCCGCCCCAAACGAGCGAGCCGCATACCGGTCAGCCGATCGGTACCGAACGGCCCAGCGCAACCCGATCGGGGGTTGCCACGTCAGTAAGCTCGCCGGAGTAGTCGGCAGCGAAAGATGTCCGCCGGGGTCCTGGGGGCCCGCCCCCGGCGGGTCGTCCCCTGAGGGAACGGCAGGGTCATGCGAGGGGAAGCGGACACCGGTCTGCGAGTGGGCGTGCTCGGCCCCCTGCGGGCCTGGCGAGGGACAGCCGAAATCGGCCTGGGTCCCGCTCGGCAGCGTGCGATCTTCGCTGTGCTCGCGGTCAACGCCGGCCGGCCCGTGCCGCGGGCCGAACTGATCGCCGGGGTCTGGGGTGACGCCGCGCCCGCGAGTGTCGAGGGCAGCGTCCACACCTACGTCTCCGGGCTGCGGCGGGCGCTCGAACCCGACCGTTCGCGCTGGTCGGCCGCCAGCGTCCTGGTGTCGGACCCGGCGGGCTACTCCCTGCTGCTCGACGAGGACGCCCTCGACGCCGCCGTCTTCGAACGCCACCGTGAACGCGCGCGGCAGCACCTCGACACAGGCGACCCGCGCGCGGCCGTCACCGAGCTCGACGCCGCCCTCGCGCTCTGGCAGGGGGAAGCGCTCTCCGGCGTGCCCGGCGGGTTCGCCGAGCGGCACCGCGAACACCTCGCCGAGCTGCGGCTGGACACCCTCGAGCGGCGCGTCGAGGCCCTGCTCGCGCTCGGCGGGCACCTCGACCTCGCGCCGGAGCTGGCCGTCCTGGCCGGTGAGCACCCGCTGCGGGAGTCGCTGCGCGAGTCGCTCATGCTCGCCCTCTACCGCAGCGGGCGGCACGCCGAAGCCCTCGACGTCTTCCGTGACGCCCGCGCCACGCTCGTCGACGAGCTCGGCGTCGAGCCCGGCCCGGCACTGCAACGCCTCCAGCAGCAGATCCTCGCCCAGGACCCCGTCCTGGACGCGCCGGCCGCGCCGGTCGAGGTCACCGGGCACCGGCTCTTCGGCCGCGAAACCGAGACCGCGCGGCTGGCCGAGCTCGTCGCCGACGTCCGGGCCGGCCGGGGCCGGGCCGTGTGGATCGAGGGCGAGGCCGGGATCGGCAAGTCCGAGCTGCTCACCAGCTCGCTGCCGGACGGCCCCGGCTTCCAGCGGCTCTGGGCGGCCGCCGACGAGCTGAGCACCCGGTTCCCGCTGCAGGTGATGGTGGAGTGCCTGGCGATCGACGCGCGCTCGGCCGACCCGCGGCGCGCGCGGGTCGGGAAGGAGCTCGCGGGCGACCCGGTGCGGCGCAGCTGGGGCCCGGCCGACCCGGTGCTCGGCGCCGTCGACCGGCTGCTGGCCTTGGTCGACGAGCTGTGCGCGGACTCGCCGCAGGTGCTGGTCGTCGACGACCTGCAGTGGGCCGACGAGGCGTCCGTGCTGGTCTGGCACCGGCTCTGCGCGGCGACCCGGCAGCTGCCGCTGCTGCTGGTGGCCGCGACCCGGCCGGCCCCCGACCGCGCCGAGCTCGCCCAGCTGCGGCGCGGGGTGCTGGCGCGCGACGGCGTCGTGCTCGACCTCGCGCCGTTGACCGGCGAAGACGTCGGACGGCTGATCGAGGATCAGATCGGGGCGGCGCCCGGGCCGGGGCTGCGCGAGCTGGCCGCCCGTGGTGCGGGGAACCCGTTGTACGTCAAGGAAATGGTCGACGTCCTGGTGCACGCCGGCGCGGTCGAGGTGACCGGCGGTGAGGCCGACGTCGACGATCCCGAGGAGTTCGAGGCGCCGCCGTCGCTGGTCGCGGCGGTCGACCGGCGGCTCGACTTCCTGCCCGCGCGCACGCGCGAAGTGCTGCGCTGGGGCGCGTTGCTGGGTATGGAGTTCGCCGTCGGGGACATCGCCGCGGTGCTCGGCGCACGGCCGTCGGACCTGCTGGAACCGCTGGAAGAAGCCGTCGCGGCGAACGTGCTCGTCGACACCGGCACGCAGCTCGCGTTCCGCCATCCCCTGCTTCGCCAGGCGCTTTACGACCGGCTGCCGGCCGGGACGCGGGCGGCGTTGCACCGGCAGGCGGCCGAGGCGCTCGCCGGGATCGGGGCGCCGGTGAAGCGCGTCGCCGAGCAGCTCGTCGCCGCACCGGCCACTGTGGACGAATGGGTGCTCGACTGGCTGGCCGGGCACCACGCGGCCGTCTCCAACCGGGCGCCGCTGATCGCCGTCGAGCTGTTGGAACGAGCGCTGGCCGCGGGGGCGGGCCCGCGCCGCGAAGTGCTGCTGGTGGCCCTGGTCAAGGTGCTGTTCCGGCTCGAACGCAGCCCGGAAGAGCTGGCGCGGCAGGCCCTCGACGTCGCCACCGAGCCGGACGCCGTCGAGGAGATGCGGCACGTGCTCGCGGCACTGCGCCACCGCCGTGGCGACACCGAAGGCGCGGTCGCGACACTCGGCGCGTCGGCCGACGACCCGGCCGTGCCGGAGCTGTGGCGCGTCCGGCACCGGCAGCTGCTGGCCAACTTCCGCCGCGGCGATCTGTCCGATTTGGACACCGCGGAAAAGGCGGCGTACGAGACGAAGTCGCTCGCGGGCGGCGACCGGTACCTGACCGCGCACGCGCTGCAGACGTTGTGGCTGGTCGATTCCGTGCGCCGCGAGCACGACTCCGCGCTGGCGCACGTCGACGCGGCGATCGAGGCGGTCGGCGACGAGCACGAGCTGGCCGACCTGCACCTGGACCTGCTCGACAACCGCGTGTTCACACTGCAGAACCTCGACCGGCTGGCCGAGGCGGGCGAAGCGCTGCGCATGGCGGGCGAAGTCGCGGCACGGCACGCGATGCCGGTCGGGCTGCAGGTGTCGGTCGCGGTGCACCGGTACTGGGAGGGCCGCTGGGACGAGGCGCTGGTCGAGCTGGACACGGTGACCGAGGACGGCCCGGCGATCACGTTCTACGGCCTGCGCGAGCCGGGCCCGGCGGCGTTGCTGCTGCACGGCGTAGCGGCGCTGATCGCGGGCCACCGCGACGACCACGCGCAGGCGGCGGCCCACCTCGACGCGGCGGAGGAGTACGCGCCGGCGACCAGCGCCGAGCGCGAGAGCTTCGACTTCCTGCTGGTCGCCGACGCCCTCGCGGCCGAGCAGCGCGGCGACCGGGCGCGGGCGCTGGCGGTCCTCGAGCCGATCCTGAACCCGACGTACGCGCAGATGATGCTGCGCCACCAGTGGCTGCCTACGTTCGTCCGGCTGGCGATGGACCAGGACGACGTCGAGCGCGCCCGCCGGGCGCTGGCGGTCTGCGAGGAGGAGGCGGCGAAGGAGCGACGTCCGGCGCGGGCGTACGCGGCGGCGTCGTGGTGCCGCGGCCTGATCGAGGAGGACCCGGCGGCGGCACTGGCGACGGCGGAGCACTTCCGCGCGGTCGGCCGCCGCCCGGAGCTGGCTTCGGTGCTGGAGGACGCGGCGGTCCTGCTGGCCCGCGAAGGACGCTTGGACGCGGCGCACGCGGCGTTCGAGGAGGCGGCGGAGCTGTTCACGGCGCTGGGCGCCCGTTGGGACCTGCGCCGGGCCGAGACGCGGTTGCGCCGGCTGGGCGTGCGCCGGGGCGCGCTGTTCGCGTCGATCCGCCCGGGCCACGGCTGGGAGTCGCTGACGCCGATCGAGATCCGCATCGCGAGCCTGGTGGCGGAGGGCCGCTCGAACCCGGACATCGCGGCGGAGCTGTCCCTCCCGCGGCGGACCGTGCAGGCCCATGTGACGCGGTTGCTGGGGAAGCTGGAGACGCCGTCGCGGTCGGGGGTCGCGGACGCGTTCCGCAACCGGCCCTAGTCCGCGCGGTCCGGCAATGCGCCCCAATGTGGCCTTGGTTGCGTCTGACGCACCCAATGTGGCCTTCGGTGCGTCAGACGCACCGAAGGCCACATTGGGGCGCTTGGTCACACCGGTGCCCCGCTCGAAATCCCGCGGACGACGTGCCGGCCCAGCAGCAGGAACAGCACGATGATCGGCAGCACGCCCAGCGTCGCGCCGGTCAGCATCAGCGCGTAGTCCGTGTAATACCCGCTCGCCAGCTGCGACAGCGCCACCTGCACGGTCGGCGTCTCGTTCGGGTCGAGGACCACCAGCGGCCAGAAGTAGTCGTTCCACGCGGCCATGAACGTCAGCATCGCGAGCACCGCCGCCGCCGGGCGCAGCGCCGGGACCGCCACGTGCCAGTACGTGCGCAGGATCGAGCAGCCGTCCACCGTCGCCGCGTCGACCAGGTCCGCCTCGATCGCGTGCTCGCACGCCTGGCGCATCCAGAACACGCTGAACGCGCTCAGCAGCCCCGGCACGATCACCGCCTCGAGCCGGCCGTACCAGCCGAGCTCGCCCACCACCAGGTACAGCGGGATGACGCCGAGCTGCGCCGGCACCATCGCCGAGCCGACCACCAGCAGGAACAGCGTGTCGCGGCCGCGGAACCGCAGCCGCGCGAAGGCGAACCCGGCCAGGCTCGCCAGCACCACGTTCGACACCATCACGGTGCCCGCGACGATCAGCGAGTTGCCCAGCGCCAGCCAGAAGTCGACGGTGTCGAACACGCGACGCACGTTCTCGACCAGGTGCCCGCCCGGCAGCAGCAGCGGCGACGCCTCCCCGATCGCCGAGTTGTCGCGTGTGGACACCACGAACGACCAGTACAGCGGGAAGATCGACGCGCCGAGCACGCCGACCAGCAGCACGTAGACCCACCCGGCGGGGCGTCTCACGACGACCTCACGAACCGGCGCACCAGCCGGTAGTTGACCAGCGCGAACACCGCGCAGATCACGAACAGCACCCAGGTCAGCGCGGCCGCGTAGCCGGCGTCGAAGTGCGTGAAACCCTTCTCGTACAAGTACATCACCAGCGTCTGGAACTGGCGGTCGTTGCCGCCGGTGCCGCCCGACCCGCCGTCGAACAGCTGCGGCTCGGCGAACAGCTGCAGGCCGTTGACCGTGCCGGCGATCGCGGTGAACGCCAGCGCCGGCCGGATGCCCGGCACGGTGACCGACCAGAACGTCCGCCAGCGCGAAGCCCCGTCCAGCGCCGCGGCTTCGTAGAGCTCCCCCGGCACCGCCTGCATCGCCGCCAGGTAGATCAGCGCGTTGTAGCCGGTCCAGCGCCAGAGCACCATCGACGCCACCGCGAGGTGCGACGTCCAGGTCTTCGCCTGCCAGTTGACGGGCGCGACGCCGAACCAGCCCAGCACCTCGTTGACCACGCCGTAGTCGCGGCTGAACAACTGCCCGAACACCAGCCCGATCGCGACGACGGACACGACGTTCGGCAGCAGGATCCCGGTGCGCCACCACGTCGCCGCACGCAGCGGCCGGTCCAGCAGCGCCGCGATGCCCAGCGCCAGCAGGAACTCCGGGACGGCGGCGAGCAGGAAGATGCCGACGGTGTTGGCCAGCGCGTTGTAGAAGTTCGGGTCCGCCAGCAGTTCGCCGTAGTTGGCGAGGCCGAGGTAACCCTGGTCGCCTTCGAGCAGGTTCCAGTCGTGCAGCGACACCCACGCCGTGTACAGCAGCGGGAACGCGCCGAAGACGACGAACAGCGCGAAGAACGGCGCCACGAGCAGCAACGGCGTGACCCCGCGACCGGACCGACCGAGCACGCGCCGCTACTTCAGGACGGCTTGTGCCTGCCGGACGGCGTCCGCCCAGGCCTGGTCGACGTTCTGCGTCCTGTCCTCGATCCGCCCGAGGGCCCGGCCGAACTCCGGCCGGACGTCGGCGTCACGCAGGCCGCGGTAGTTGGGGCGCAGCTTGTCGGCCGACGCGGCGAAGATCCGGCCGATCGGCGCGTCGCCGAAGTACGGGTCGGTGTGCGCGACGACCTGCGGGTCCTCGAACACCGACGGCTCGCTGGGCAGGATGCCGTCGGAGAGAAAGAGCTTCTTCTGCTGCTCCGGCGCGGTCAGCCAGCGCGCGAGCTCGTACGCCTCTTTCGGGTGCGCGCCCTGTTTCGGCACGGTCAGGAACGAGCCGCCCTGGTTGCCGCTGGCGCCGGGCACGGTCGTGACGTCCCACTTGCCCTTGCCGGCGTCGCCGCCGGCTTCCTTGATCTGGCTGAGCATCCAGGCCGGGCAGGCGACGGTGGCGAACGAGCCCTGCTTGATCGCGACGTTCCAGGCCTGGGTGAAGGTCGTCGCCGCGGCGGTCTCGCCCTTCGCCGCGATGCCACCCGAGAGGTAGAAGGCGTTGTGCACGCTGGGGTTGCGGTCGGCGATGAACGAGTCGTCGGCCGCGGAGAAGTAGTTTTCCGGCGACTGGTTGAGCATCGCGGTGTAGACGGTGCCGGCGGAGTCGGCGAACTTGACGCCCGGTGTCTTCCGGGTGAACTCCTCGGCGGTGGCGGCGTAGGCGGGCCAGTCGGGCATCAGCTTCGCGACCGCGTCCCGCTCGGTCGGCAGGCCGGCGGCCGCGAACAGGTCGCGCCGGTAGCAGAGCGCGAGGCTGCCCATGTCGGTGCCGAGGCCGAGGACGAACGAGCCGTCGCTGCCCTGCGCCCACTTCCACGGCGCCCACTGCTTTTCCAGGTCGCGGGCGCCGTACTGCGCGAGGTCGGCGAACTTGTCCTTCGCCTTGCGGTACTGCGGGATGTACTGCTCTTCGATCGCGACGACGTCGGCGGCGCCGCGGCCGGTGGCGAGCTGCGTCGCGAGACCCTTGTGGTGGGTGTCGAAGTCGGTGACGCGGTTCTGCACCGCGATGTCCGGGTGCAGCTTCTCGTACTCGGCGATCAGCGGCGCGTAGCCGAATTCGCCGAAGGTCGCGATGGTGAGCTTCGTCTTGCCACCGGCGTCACTCGGGCTGCAGGCGGCGAGCAGGATCAGCGCGGCGACCGCGGGGGCCGTCCGGCGGATGATCGTTCGCACAGGCGTGAGCTTCCCTCAGATCACACCGGCCCGCACGGCGTAGGCGACCGCGTGCGGCCGGTTGCGCAGGTTGAGCCGGTTGGTCATGGCGTAGATGACGTTCTTCACGGTCCGCTCCGAGTAGCAGAGCTTTCCCGCGATGTCGGCAGTGTCCCAGCCTTCGGCCATCAGGCGAAGCACATCCACCTCGCGCGGCGTCAAAGCCGCGCCGTCACCTTCGCCGGAAAGCGCTTCGACCTGGTCGCGCAGCGACGTCGAACGGCCGCGCGCGGCAGCGAGCACGGTCTCGGTGAGCCGGTCGAGCGCGGTCCGCGGCAGCACGGCGGAAACGTGGCAGTCGGCCAGCAGCGTCAGGTGCGCGGGGTCGACGTGCCCGGCGACCAGCACGATCGCGGCGGGCGACTCGGTCGCGGCGGCCCGCAGCGCGGCGATCGCCTCGCGGTCGACCTGCCCGACGGCGAACACCAGCACGGCCGCCTCACCGCGGCGGGCGCGGGGCACGACCAGCAGCTCCGGGCGGGACCTCAGGTGGTTGATCAGTCCGGTGAGCGCGATCGGATCCGACGCCCACGCCGCCACTCGCACCTGGTCCATCGAACCCTCCACCCCTGTCGTGCTCCGGTGGGGCCAGTCTGCTGAGGCCGCCTTCATGAATTCTCTAAGGTCGGTGACGCCGTTCTTCACGCCGTGAAGTCGAGCCGTCGACTACCGTCATGGGGCACGCCGATGACCGAAGGGACCGATGAACCACCGACGCTTGGCCGCCCCCAAGGCGGCACTGTGCCTGCTCGCCGCGTCTTTCCTGGTCACGGGCTGCGGGTCGACGGCCGTGTCCGGATTGGCCGTCCCGCAGTCGTCGGCCCCGCCCTCCCCGTCACCCCGCGCGGCGCCGGCTTCACCGGCGCCGACGTCGCGGCTGGCCCGGCCCGGTGACTGCGCGTCGACGGCGAGCGGCCTCGACGTCCGCGCCCAGGTCGCGCAGCTGGTCGTCGTGGGGGTCACCGGCGACAACCCGGCGGCCACCGTTTCGCTGGTGCGGGACAACCAGGTCGGCGGAATCTTCATCGGTGGTAACGCAACAGCGTTGTTGAAAGATCGTTCCCTGGACGCGGTGCAGGCCGCCGCGAAGGTGCCGGTCGCCGTCTCGGTCGACGAAGAAGGCGGCCGCGTCCAGCGCATCGACGACCTCGACGGGGACATGCCCTCGGCGCGCGAGCTGGCCGCGACCAAGTCGCCGGAGCAGGTCCGGACGATCGCCGCCGACCGCGGCCGGCAGCTCAAGGCCCGCGGGGTCACCGTGGACTTCGCGCCGGACACCGACGTCACGGACGCCCCGGACGACGACGTGATCGGCGACCGCTCCTTCAGCCCCGACCCGGCGCGCGTGAAGACGTACGCGAAGGCGTTCGCAGCGGGGCTGCGTGACGCGGGGATCCAGCCGGTGCTCAAGCACTTCCCCGGCCACGGCCACGGTTCCGGTGACTCCCACAAGGGCACGGTCGTGACGCCGCCGCTCGACAAGCTGCGGGCCGTCGACCTCGTGCCGTACCGCAACCTCGCCGACTACGGCCCGGTCGCGGTGATGGTCGGCCACCTCGACGTGCCGGACTTGACGAACGGCGTCCCGGCGTCACTTTCGCCGGCCGCGTACGGGTTGCTGCGCAAGGAGTTCGCCTTCACCGGCCCGGTGCTGACCGACGACCTCGGCGCGATGAAGGCGATCACGGCGCAGTACCCGCTGCCGGACGCGGTGCTCAAGGCGTTGCAGGCCGGCGCGGACGAGGCGCTGTGGTCGTCCGGCGGCCGGGTGAACGAGGTGCTGGACCGGCTGGTCAAGGCCGTCGGCACCGGTGAGCTGCCGAAGGCGCGCGTGCAGGAGTCGGTGGCGCGCGTGCTGCGCGCGAAAGGCGTCTGCGGCTGAAGCTGCCTAGACTGCGGCTCACCAAACGTGAGGAGCGGAATGGCACACCTGGGCGGCACCTTCACCCTCGGCGGCGAACTGGCCGTGACGCGCATGGGCTACGGCGCCATGCAGCTGGCCGGGCCCGGCGTCTGGGGACCGCCGCGCGACCACGACGCGGCCGTCGCCGTGCTGCGCGCGGCCGTCGAAGCCGGGGTCACCCACATCGACACCAGTGACTACTACGGCCCGCACACCGTGAACGCCGTCATCAAGGAAGCCCTCCACCCCTACCCGGACTCGCTGCACCTGGTCACGAAGGTCGGCGCGCGGCGCTCACCCGACAAGGCGTGGCCGGCCGCGCTGTCGGCCGAGGAGCTCACCCAGGCCGTGCACGACAACCTGCGCAACCTCGGCCTGGACGCGCTCGACGTCGTCAACCTGCGGCTCAGCAACGACGCCGGCGAGTACCCGGTGGCGATGTCGCTGGCCGAGCCGTTCGGCGTGCTCGCCGAGCTGCGGCAGCAGGGCCTGATCCGGCACCTCGGCGTCAGCCACGTCAGCGCGGACCAGCTCGACGAGGCGAAGGCGATCGCGCCGGTCGTGTGCGTCCAGAACCAGTACAACCTGGCGCACCGCGAAAACGACGACCTCGTCGACAAGTGCGCCGCCGAGGGCATCGCGTTCGTGCCGTACTTCCCGCTCGGCGGCTTCAGCCCGCTGCAGTCCGGGCTGCTCGACGACTGCGCCGCCCGGCTCGGCGCGACGCCGATGCAGGTCGCGCTGGCCTGGCTGCTGCGGCGGTCGCCGTCGATGCTGCTCATCCCGGGCACGTCGTCGCTCGAGCACCTGCGGCAGAACCTCGACGCGGCGTCGCTCGAACTCCCCGCGGACGTGCTCGCCGACCTGGACCGGATCGGGGTCGCCTGATGGCCGAGTGGGGCGACCTCGTCGCGTACATCAGGCAGGCGTACCGGGTGGTGCGCGACGAGCCCGACGAGATCCGGATCCGGCTGATCTTCGGCAACGAGCCCGACACCGAGAGCCGCGCCCAGATCATGGTGATCGCGCGCGAGATCCTCGACCAGCGCGAGGACTGGGTCCAGATCGCGACGCCGTTCGCCCGCCACGACGAGGTCGACCTCCTCGAGGTGCTGACCGAGGTCGGCGAATCGACCGTCGTGGGCGGGCTCGCGGTGATGGGTGACCACCTCGTGCTGCGTCATTCGCTGCCGCTGATCAACCTGGACATCAACGAGTTCATCGACCCGCTGGAGCTGGTGGCGGGCGCGGCCGAGCTGCTGGAGCAGCAGTTCACCGGCCGAGACGACTACTGAGCGGGATGACGGCGAGGGCGGCGGCCACGGTGAGCCCGGCGGCAACGCCGAGCACCGCGGTCGCCGTCACGCCGCCCAGGTAGAGACCGCCGAGCAGCGCGACGCCGAGCGTGCCGCCCAGCTGCTGGACCGCGTTGAGCAAGCCGGCCGCCGACCCGGTTTCGTGCGGGCGCACCCGGTGCAGGGCCGCGGTGAAGAACGGCACCGTGAACGTCCCCATGCCGAGCCCGCACAACGCCAGTGCCGGCCCGTCGGCCCCGGCGAGGATCCCGGCCACCAGCAGCGCCAGCCCGGCGAACATCACGCGCGGGCCGAACTTCGGCACCAGCTTCGCCCCGGCGAACCACGACGACACCGCGAGCCCGGCCGAAAGCGGCAGCAGCGTCAGGGCCGCGGTGCGGACGTCGGCGCCCTCGCCGAGCTGCAGCCGCAGCGGGACCAGCAGCATCAGCCCGGTCATCACCGCGAAGAACAGCAGCGACCCGGCGAGCGCGGCCGGGAACCCGCGGTTGGTGAACAGGCTCGGCTCGACCAGTGGCGCGGCCGTCCGGCGCTGCTGCACCCCGAACACCACCAGCACCACGGCGCCGGCCGGCAGAAGCGCCCAGTTCGTCCCCGCGATCAGCGGGTAGCCGAGCAGCCCGGTCCCGGCGACCACGAGCACCGTGCCGATGACGTCGAGCCGGGGGCGCGTCTCGGCGCGGTCTTCGCGGAGGAGCCGGGCGGCGAGCAGCACCGCGAGCCCGAGCGGAACGTTCACCAGGAACGCCGCCCGCCACGACAGCGCGTGGGTGAGCAGGCCGCCCAGCAGCGGGCCGGTGACCGCGGACAGGCCCATCACCGGGCCGATGCTGCCGAGGGCCTTCGCCAGGTCGTCGCCGTCGAAGAGGGCGCGGATGAGGCCGATGGTCTGCGGGATGACCAACGCCGCCACGGCGCCCTGCACCGCGCGGGCCCCGATCAGCAGCCCGGCGGCCGGCGCGACCGCGCAGGCCAGCGAAGCCAGCACGAAGCCGGCGACGCCGATCTTGAAGGTCCGGGCGCGGCCGAAGATGTCGCCGAGCCGGCCGCCGGTGATCAGGAAGACCGCGAAGGGCAGGGTGTAGGCCGCGCTGAACCACGGGATGTCGGCGGCCGGGCCGGACAGGTCGGCGTGCACGGCCGGGCCGGCGACCTGCACGATCGTCGCGTCGAGGAGGTTCATCGCTTCGGCGGTGAG
Source organism: Amycolatopsis iheyensis (assembly GCF_024703995.1). GTDB lineage: Bacteria > Actinomycetota > Actinomycetes > Mycobacteriales > Pseudonocardiaceae > Amycolatopsis > Amycolatopsis iheyensis. The sequence continues at coordinate 44,571 of NZ_JAMXQV010000018.1, forward strand.
CAGGACGGCCAGTGCGGCCCGGCGGGTTCGGATCATGGCCGGACCTTGACTTTCCCGCGGCCGTGACTTCCACTTTTCCGGGGTTGTTCGCTGATTTCTTCCACTGGGGCGGCTGTTGTGGCGATTCTTGACGACGTCGACCGCGCGTTGATCCACGCGCTGCACCTCGACGGTCGGGCGCCGTTCACGAAGATCGGCGAGGTCCTCGGCGTCTCGACGCAGACGATCGCGCGGCGCTACCGGCGGCTTCGCGCCGAGGCCTCGCTGCGCGTGGTCGGGCTGCCGGACCCGCAGCGCGCGGGCCAGGCCGAGTGGATGGTCCGGCTCACGGCGACACCGCACACGGCGCAGGACCTCGCGCACGCGCTGGCGCGGCGCGCGGACACGGCGTGGATCAAGCTGATGTCCGGCGGCACGGAGATCTGCGTCAACGTGCACACGCCGGCCGCGAGCGACCACGCGCTGCTGCTGCGGGACATCCCGCGCACGGCGAGCATCACGGCGGTGTCGGCGCACCAGCTGCTGCACCGCTACTTCGGCGGCCCGACGGCCTGGCTGGGCCGCGCCCGCTTCCTGGACGACGCGCAGATCGCGGCGCTGACACCGGCGTTCGCCGGTCCGGGCAAGCCGCTGACCGCCGACGACGCGGCGTTGCTGGCGGAGCTGGCCCGCGACGGCCGCGCGAGCCTGGCCGAGCTGGCCACGGCAACGGGCTGGTCCGCCTCGACGGTCGCGCGCCGGCTGGCCGACCTCCAGGCGGGCGGCACGGTGTTCTTCGACCTGGAGGTCGACACGAGACCCCTGGGCGCGACGACGCACGCGCTGCTGTGGATGGCGGTGGCCCCGGCCCACCTCGACGCGGTGGCCCGAGAGCTGGCCACGCACCCGGAGCTGGCCATCGTCGCGGCGACGACCGGGCCGGCGAACCTGGTCGCGCACGCACTGTGCGACGACGCGGCGGCTTTGCACCGGTACCTGACCCAGCGGTTGGGTGCGCTGGAGGCGATCCGGACCCTGGAGACCGCGCCGGTGCTGCGGACCATCAAGGCCGCCGCCTCACGCTGAGCCGGGCCGGTTGGGGTGCCGGGCTGGCCTGCGCTGCCGCACGCTGAACCGGCGGCGGGCTGGGCCGCCGGGGCCGCGGGCTGCGCCAACCCGGGCACGCCGAGCCGCCTCACGCGGAGCCCGGGTGGCTCGCGCCGGCGGGCTGCGCCATCCAGGCCGCGCCACCGCAATCCACCCCATCACGCGCCGCACCACCCCAAGCCGCTCAACCGCACGCCCCGCCACCACACGCCCCGCCATCCCAAGCCGCCCAACCGCACGCCCCGCCACCGCGTAGTTCGCCGAGCCAACCCGGGTCAGGCGGGTTTGCGGGCCAGCACCCTCCCCTGCGGCACCCGCGCGGCCGGATCGCGCAGCACCTTCGTCAGCACCTCGAACCCCGCGTCGCGCACCAACTCGCCCACCCGATCCAGTGGCAGCCAGTAGATGTCCAGCGAAAAGCCCTCGTGGCCGTAACCGTCGGTCCGGTGGTGGCGCCGGTCGCCTTCGTGGAAGCCCAGCTGCAGGTGGCCGCCCGGGCGGAGCACCCGGAACAGCTCTTCGCAGACCCGCGGCAGGCGCTCGGGCGGGGTGTGGATGATCGAGTACCAGGCCACCGCGCCGGCGAGGCCGCCGTCCGGGAAGTCCAGCTCCAGCAGCGATCCCAGGGAAAACCGCAGGCCGGGGTGATCGCGGCGGGCAATGGCCAGCATCTCCGGGGACAGGTCGACGCCCGAGATGTCGAGGCCCGCTTCGGCGAGGTAGGTCGTCACCCGGCCGGTGCCGCAGCCGAGGTCGGCCACCGGGCCGCCGCCGTCCGCCTGGACGAGGTCCGCGAACGTCGTCAGCAGCGCGCGGTCGTGGAGGTCTTCGACGATTGGTGGCGCGAACGCGTCGTAGCTCCCGGCAACGATGTCGTAGGTTTCGCGAGTCGGGTTCAGGAACAGGTCGTCGGTCACCGCGCGGACGCTAGCGGCAGGCACCGACAGTTTCCGCGAAGCGTCCTAAGTGGACTCCGCTTTCCCGAGGTGGTCGAGCATCGTGCGGACGGCCTCGAACTCGCGGACCTCCTGGCGGCAGTCCGGGCACGCGGCGAGGTGCCGCTCCACCCGGGCCGCCTCCGCGGCTTCGAGCAACCCCAGGCTGTAGGCCCCGAGGTCGGTCCGGTCGTACCGGCCCATCGATCGCGTCTCCGTTTCCGCGTCCCGCGAGGGCACGCCCGCACTACCGGACGTCTCCAGAGTCCTGGCCGGTACGCCGCACCGGCACCGTTCCCCCGTTTTCCACCCGATCGGCCGACAACTACGGGAGGCGAACAGCCCATGTGAGTGACGCGGCGTCGTCACGGAACACGCCGGGCCGGACACGGAAAGTCTTCGTGCGACGAATTTCCCGGATTCGGCGTCATGGCTCCGAAGCGGGCTCGTCGGAACTGCGTCGGGCCCGGATTTTTCGGCCTCGACCAGGGCAACAGGCGATCCGAAACGAGGAGAGCGAGCGATGATCACACGGAGCCACGACGTCGTCGACGAGGTCGGGGTGTGGCTGGCCGGGGAGTTCGCGGGGCGGCTCCCGGCCGCGGAGATCGACCACGTCGTCCGGGCGACGCGGATCGACCTCGAAAGCAGCATCGCGCCGGAGGAGCTCGGGGAGATGCTCCACCGGCTGAGCCGCGCCCGGCTGCAGCGGATCCTGCAGCTCACGCCGGCGACGAAGCTGCGGATCCCGCGCGCACGGTGATCCACGGGCCCGCCGGGGCACCGCGCGCCGGAAGCGCCGCGCCCCGGCCGCCCCGCCGACGAACGGCACGTCGAACTCCTTCCCCGCCAACGAATCCACGGCCACCGACCGCCCGCACGCGTGAAGCCGCGGTCGCCGAACGGTTCACCGCCGGAGACATTCGCGCAGTTCCCTTGCCCGGACCACCAGTTTTCTTGACTGGACTAGACCAATCTGTTCTAGTGACCCCTGTCACCCTCGTCTCGGCCGGATGAGCACACCCCCTCCGACACCGGGCGCCCCGCGTCCGGACTCTGTCGTGGCCGAAGGAGTGAGCCAGTCTTGAGAAGACGTCTTGTCGCGGTCCTGTCCGCAGTCGCCGCCGTCGCCGGGCTCGTGCTCGGCGTGCCCGCCGCCACCGGCCAGGCGCCGCAGGCGGCCGCCGCCGCGTGCAGCGCCCCCAACTGGGTCGCCGGCCAGTGGTACGACGTCGGTGCGGTCGTCAAGTACACCAACGGCGGCTACTACCGCGCCAAGAACGCCAACCCGGGCTACGACCCGATCATCAGCACCTGGTACTGGGAGCCCTACAGCTGTGACGGCGGGGGCGGCGGCACCACCTGCACCGCGCCCAACTGGGTCGCCGGCCAGTGGTACGACGTGGGCGCGGTCGTCAAGTACACCAACGGCGGCTACTACCGCGCCAAGAACGCCAACCCGGGCTACGACCCGATCATCAGCACCTGGTACTGGGAGCCCTACGACTGCGGCGGCGGCACGAACCCCGGCAACCCGGGCGCGTTCGTGATCAGCGAAGCCCAGTTCAACCAGATCTTCCCCGGCCGCAACAGCTTCTACACCTACAGCGGCCTGACCGCGGCGCTCTCGGCCTATCCCGGCTTCGCCAACACCGGCAGCGACACCGTGAAGAAGCAGGAAGCCGCCGCGTTCCTGGCGAACGTCAACCACGAGACCGGCGGGCTCGTCTACATCGTCGAGCAGAACACCGCCAACTACCCGCACTACTGCGACTACGGCCAGCCCTACGGCTGCCCGGCCGGCCAGGCCGCCTACTACGGCCGCGGCCCGATCCAGCTGAGCTGGAACTTCAACTACAAGGCCGCGGGTGACGCGCTGGGCATCGACCTGCTCGGCAACCCCTGGCAGGTCGAGCAGAACGCGGCCGTCGCGTGGAAGACCGGCCTCTGGTACTGGAACACCCAGAGCGGGCCGGGCACGATGACCCCGCACAACGCCATGGTGAACAGCCGCGGCTTCGGCGAGACCATCCGCAGCATCAACGGCTCGATCGAGTGCAACGGCGGCAACCCCGCCCAGGTGCAGAGCCGCGTCGACAAGTACCGCCAGATCACGTCGATCCTCGGCGTCGACCCAGGTGCGAACCTGTACTGCTGAGTTCTTGACGCGGACGGGGGTGCGCCGGATCGCGGCGCACCCCCGCCCGCTTGCTCAGCCGGCGAGCCGCTCGCCGATCAGCCGCGTCACCGCCGCGGCGTGTTCGTTGAGGTAGAAGTGCCCACCCGGGTACGTCTTCAGCTCGAACCCGCCGGACGTGTGCGCCGCCCACTGCCGCGCCTCCGCCTCGGTCACCTTCGGGTCGTGGTCGCCGATCAGCGCGACGACCGGGCAGCTGACATCGGCGCCGGGGCGGTAGTGGTAGAGCTCCGCGGCCTTGTAGTCGCTGCGCAGCGCCGGCAGCACCATGCGGACGAGCTCGTCGTTCTCGAGCACCTGCGCGTCGGTGCCGCTCAGCCGCTTGACCTCGGCGAGCAGGCCTTCGTCGTCCTTCTCGTGCGTCCGCTCGTCGCGGGCCGCGGTCGGCGCGCGGCGGCCGGAGACGAACAGGCCCAGCAGCCGGGTGCCCCGCGGTTCGAGCCGCCGCGCGACCTCGAAGGCCAGGCTGGCGCCCATGCTGTGGCCGAAGAACGCCACCGGCCCGGCGGTTTCCGCGGCGAGCACCTCCGCGAGCCCGTCGGCCAGCACGAACAGGTCGTCCACCAGCGGCTCGGTGTGCCGGTCCTGCCGGCCCGGGTACTGCACGGCCAGCACCTCGACCGCGGGTGACAGCGCCGCCGAAACCGGGTGGAAGTAGCTCGCCGATCCGCCCGCGTGCGGGAAGCACACGAGCCGGGCCGTGGCCGACGGCGCCGGGTGGAACCGCCGGATCCACGCCGCGGCCTCGAGCGAAAGAGTCATGCTCCCGAATCTGGCAGGCCGCCGCGGCCGCGTCGACCCCTAAAAGTCGGGGCGGGTCCGGGGTGCAGACCGGACCCGCCCCTTTCCTCCCTCCGGCGGCGGCTACTCCGCCCGCCACAGCGCGGGGACGGCCGGGGGTTCCCAGCCCGGCTGGGCGGTGTGCCCCTGCAGGCACACGTAGCCCCGGCCGTCGTAGGTCACCCGGGCACCGGCCGCGTAACTGGTGCCCACCGCCCACGAGGTGCCGCCGGGAGGCTGGGACGTCGTCGGGCCACCGGTCGTCGTGGTGGACGTCGGCGGGGTGGACGTCGGGGTCTGCGGGACGTTCAGCACGAAGTCGAAGGCGGCTTCCTTCGCCGAGCCGTTGTCCCGCACGGTCATCAGCAGCCGCGCGTCGAAGATCGTGTCGGTGTTGTTGCGCGGCTCGTTCGGGAAGTAGAGCTGCGTGGTCAGGATCGGCCGGCCGGGCGCCTGCACCTTGACGTGGATGTGCCGCGTGCGGCCCGGGTAGAGGCCCGGCACGATCGTGGACAGCGTGAACGCGCCCTGGGCGTTGGTGTACTGGTGGCCGCGGAAGGTGTAGCCGGTGTTGTCGTAGGCGCCGTTGACGTCGGCCTGCCAGAAGTCCAGCAGCGCGCGGTTCACCGGCAGGCAGGCGCGCCCGAAGACGTAGCCGGTCACGGTCAGCCGGGTGCCCTGGGTGCCGGGGGTGACGAGGTTGGTGCGCTCGGGTGAGTTCGGCTTGAAGTAGGGCCCCTCGGTCTGCTCGATCGTCGGCTCGTCGCCGTCGTGGCACGCCGGGGTCAGCTCCGGGACCTGGCCTTCGGCAACGCTCGTGCGGGCCAGCGCCGGGCCACCGAACAACGCGACCGGCGCGGCGACGCCCGCCGCGAGCGCGGCCTTCAGCACCGTCTTGCGGCTGAGCTTGTTCTCTTCGTCCATGCCTGCTCCTCGTGGGGGCGTCGGGAATCCCCTCGAACGTAGGCAGCGCGGCGAGCACGGGCGATGGACTGGACCGGTCAGTCGTGGTGCTTCTCCCCGGCGCGCCGGAAGTCGCCGGGGCTCAGCCCGGTCTCGCGGCGGAAGAACCGGCAGAAGTAGGCCGGGTCGGCGAACCCGACGCGGCTGGCCACCTGCCGCACGGTGAGGTCCGTGCGGAGCAGGAACCGCTGGGCCTCGCGGGTCCTCGCCTCGCGCAGCAGCTGCGCGGCGGTGCGCCCGGTCGCCGCCTTGACGGCCTCGGTGAGGTGACCGGGGGTGACGCCGAGCCGGCCGGCGTGCGCGGTCACCGACCACAGCCCGAGGTCCGGGCGGGCGGTGAGCCGGGCGAACTCCGCCGCCACGGCCCCGGCGGGTGCGGGCGGCGGCGTGCCCAGCAGCCGGCCGGCCCGCACGACCAGGACGTGCACCAGCGCCCGCAGCACCGACTCGTCGCCGTGCCGGCGCTCCTCGACGAGGTCCGCGATCAGCCGCGTGACGTCGGCGTCGGCGCGGTCGTCCAGCGTCAGCCACGGCCCTTCGCTCAGCCGGTGCAGCAGCTCGCGGTCGGCCGGGTGGTCGAGGAGGAAGTCGTCGGTGAACACGACGACGTGCCCGCTCAGGCCCCGGACGCCGGCCCACTGGTGCACCTGCCCGGGGACGATGACGCCCAGGTGCGGCGGGCGCAGCGGCCACCGGGCGGTGTCGACGACGTGCGTGCCGGTGCCGCCGGTGACGTGCACGAGCTCGTGGAAGGTGTGCCGGTGCGGGAACTCCGCGCGGGAGAGCGGCCCGATGTCGTCGAACGTGCCGGCGGCGAACGGCGGCGCGTGCGGGGTCGGCACCTCCAGCCGGTGCATCGGCAGCTCCCCCGGCCGCCGCCGTTCGCAGGGCGTCCCGGGCGGAACGGTCGTACCGCGCATGGCCTCGTCCCTTCGCCGTCCGGCGGAAAAGTCTAGACCAATTCGCGGGCGATTCGCCCTCTTTGCCCCGATGATCGCACGACGATAGTAGGGTCCGCGCACAGAAAAACGGGGCCGGTCCACTGTGGACCGGCCCCGTTTTCGGGGGTTCAGCTTACGCGCGGCCGCGACGACGGTTCAGCAGCAGCATCAGCGCGCCGCCACCGAGCAGCAGGCCGCCGACGGTGAACGGAACCGCGGCGTCGACACCGGTGTTGGCGAGGTCGCCGCCACCGCCGTTGGAGCCGGCCGGGGTGCTCGGCGCGGTGGTCGGGGCGCCGGCCTCGGTCCAGCTGGCGGGCGCGTTCGCGGTCACCTCGGTCTTCTCCGAGTCGGCGACGATCAGCGACTGCGCCGGCGTCCGGTCGTAGTTCTCGGCGACGAACAGGCGGCCGGTGTCCAGCTCGCCGGTGGCCTTGAGGGTGAAGGCGCCCTTGCCCGGCTTGGTGCCCGCCGGGACGTCGACGAACAGCTTGCTGCCGTCCTTGACGTCGGTGCCCTTCAGCTCCTTGCCGTCGGCGTCGGTGATCTTGACGCCATCGGGCAGCTGGCTGCTCAGCGAGGTGATGTCCCCGCTGGTGGCGACGCTGTACGGGCCGATCTTGCCGCCGGCCGCGCCCTCGGTCTTGTCCGCGGCGATGTTCAGCGTCGGCTTCGGCTGCTCGCCGATGCCCTTGTTCTGGTCACCGGTGAAGTACGCGTAGAGCGCGGCGACGTCGGCGTTGTGACCCGGGTCGTCCTCTTCGTCCAGCGGCTTGGTGGGATCCAGCTTCACGCCGTCGCTGAAGTGCCACACGGCGGCCTGGGTCGCGGCGATGGCCTCCTGCTCGGAGACGCCGTCGTGCAGCTCGACGCCGGCCTTCTTCAGCGCCTTGCCCAGCGCGTCGAGGCCGGTGCCCGGGTAGCCGTTGTGCAGCACCCAGTTGATCTTGGCGCTGTTGTCGTTGAACGGACCCTTGGCCGGGTACTTGTTCCACGGGCGCTCGACCATGTCGACGTCGGTGCGCAGGCCGACGGTGATCTGCACGCAGTAGAGCTTCAGCGTGCTGCCGTTGGACAGCTTCATCTCGAACAGCTCGGCGATGTAGTTGCCGCCGCGGCCGAGGTTGAGCCGGTAGCCGACGGTCGCCTTGGGGATCATCTTCCCGTCCGGGCCCTTGACCAAGGGAACGCGGCCGTGGGCGGCGCCGTCGTCGGCGAGGGCGGCCGGCGAACCGATCATGACGGCGGCGGCCGCGGCGAGAGCCGCGATCCCGCCACGCACGAGAGTGGACCTGACCTGCATAAAACTCCTATCCGAGCCCGAACCGCAGCGTGAGGGCCGCGTGAGACACGAATCCCCGATCACGACGGCCACTGATTCGGGTGAGTGATCACCCGGTCAAGCGAGACCGGAGCTTACACGGACCCCACAGGGGCTACGCGCGGTGTCCCCATTAACTCGAATGGGCAAGAAAATCGTGTAAATCGGTCAGGAAAATCGGGCAGGTCACGTTTCCGTCACCGCGCTCGGGCGTCCACCCGGCCGACCACCGGCCGCAACCCCGAGGCCATCTTCCCGATCACGGCGGTGTACTCCGCCTTCAGCCGTGATTTGTCCACATCGGACGCCTCGGCCAGGGCCATCCCCGCCGTGCCGAGCATGCCGAACACGAGCCGGGTCGTGGTCTCCAGCGGCTGCTCGTCGATGTCGCCGCCCTCGATCAGGGCCTTGATCAGCTGCTCGACCAGGCCGTACGCGTACTGCTCCTCCGCCGCCTGCCAGCGGACCCAGCCCAGCGCGATCGGGGCCTCCTGCCAGACCAGCTTGCCGTACACCGGGTCGCAGCAGCGGTCGAGGAAGACGTCGAGCGCCGCGAACGCCGCCGACCAGGGGTCGCCCGCACCCGCCGCCGCGCTCGCCGACAGCTCCATCGCTTCGGTCTCCAGCCGCTCGAAGACCGCCTCGAACAACGCCGTCTTGTTCGCGAAGTGGTGGTAGATCGCGCCACGCGTCGCCTGGATGTCGGCGGCGATGTCCTCCAGGGCCGTGCCGGTGAAACCGTGCTCGCCGAACCGGCGGGTGGCCGCGGCCAGCAGGGCGGCGCGGGTCGCCTCGGAGTACTGCTCCCGCCGGCTCTTGGTCGACATGCGCAAAGCATAGGACATACACTGCGTATGTCACCGACAGAGTGCAGGTCAACCGCTTTGGGGGCCACCATGACCGACCTGATCGAGCCCGGCGAAGTCCTGTTCAACCCGTTCGAACCGGGGTTCTTCGAGGACCCGTACCGGCAGTACCGGATGCTGCGCGACGAAGACCCGGTGCAGGAGCACCCGCTGGGGTTCTGGTTCGTCTCGCGCTACGAAGACGTCTCGGCGCTGCTGAAGGCCGGGCTCTCGGTGGAGATGGGGAACCTGGCGCCCGGGCCGCTGCTCGACCAGGCCGCCGCACTCACCCCGGACGCCGATCCGGGTGCGCTGAACCTCTCCATGCTCGACCGGGACCCGCCCGACCACACGCGGCTGCGCTCGCTGGTCACGAAGGTCTTCACCCGCCGCGCGATCGCGGCCCTGGAGCCGCAGATCGTCCGGCTGGTCGATGCCGCGCTCGACCGGATGGCCGACAAGGGCGACTGCGACCTGGTCGAAGAACTGGCGTTCCCGCTGCCGTTCGCGGTGATCTCGGAAATGCTCGGGATGCCGCCGACCGACCACGCCCGGATCCGCGAGCTGAGCGGCACCCTCGTCCGCTCACTGGAGATCGTCGCCGACGAAGAGACGGCGCGCGCGATCACGGCCGCGGACGCCGAGCTGAGCGCGATCACCCGCGACGTGATCGCGTGGAAGCGCGACCACCCGGCGGAAGACCTGCTGACGGCGTTGATCCAGGCGGAGCACGACGGCCAGGTCCTCGACGGCGACGAGCTGGTCGCCCAGGTGGTCCTCCTGTACGTGGCCGGCCACGAGACGACGGTCAACCTGATCGCCAACGGCGTCAACGCGTTGCTGCGCAACCCCACGCAGCTGAAGGCGCTGCGGGACCAGCCCGACCTGGCGGCGAACGCCGTCGAGGAGTTCCTGCGCTACGACTCCCCGGTCCAACAGACCCGCCGGATCACGACGTCGCCGTACGAGGTGGCGGGCAAGGAGATCCCGGCGGGTGCGTTCGTCCTGGCCTGCCTGGGCTCGGCGAACCGCGACGAGCGGTTCTTCGGCCCGGACGCCGGCGAGCTGCGCCTCGACCGGCCGAACGCGCGGCACCAGGTGTCGTTCGGCGCGGGCCCGCACCACTGCCTCGGCGCAGCGCTCGCCCGGCTCGAAGGTCAGGTCGCCGTCGGTCGCCTGGTGCGGCGGTTCCCGGATCTCGGCTTCGCCGGCGACCTGGAGTGGAACGGCCGGATCAACCTCCGCGGGCCGGCGAAGTTCCCGGTCACCGTGCACGCCTGACGCAGTCCCAGCAGCGGGCCCGGCGATCTCGCCGGGCCCGTTTCCAGCCCGGGCTTTGGACAATTTCAGGACAATTTTGAGAAACCGCGCAGTCCAGCGCGAGCCGCGAAAAGATCAATTCCGGTTCTGTTGCGACGGTACGGGTTCGTCTGCATACTGTCGGGCGTGACAGCCGCGGACGACCAACCCTTGTACGGCCGGGACGCGCTCGTTCGCACGATCTGGGAAACGGTTCTCGAACGCCCGCGGGACAATCCCCCCGGCGGGTGGCCGATCATCGCGTTGTACGGGCCTCGCGGCAGCGGGAAGACCGCGGTCGTGAACCACCTGGTCGAAAAGTCCATAAGACAGGCCGCACAACCGTTCGCGCGCCTCGACCTGGCCCGGCTCGACGAGCAGGCGTGGGGCAGCCGGGTCATCGGTGAACTCGCCTACGAACTGACGAACGCGAAATGGGCTCAGTTCGGCCGGTTGAAATTTCCGCGTTTCGCCGTCGGCCGGATGATCGTCGAAGGCGACGTGGCCACCGACAGCCCGGAAGAAACGCAGTCCGCGATCGAGAAGCTGCTGAAAGAAGCCCGCAAACTCGACCAGGCCTCGACCAACGTGGAAGCGCTGACCGGCCAGCTTCCCCAATTGCTCGACCTCGCCGGCTGGCTGAGCCTGGTCGGAAAAGTGGGCGCCTGGGCCATCCGGAGCCGCGCGATCGTGCGGTTCCTGTTCCAGACGGCGCTGGCGTTCTACGGCGAGGCTTTGCAAAGGCCGCCGAACGCCGGCTTTTCCGCGCTGGTCGAACTGGGCCGGCTCGGCAGCAGGCCCGATGACGAGAGCCGGCGCCGGCTCGACCTCGTCCTCTGCGAGGCCTTCCTGGCCGACCTCGGCGCCAGCTACGAACACGGGTTCCGGCCGAGGAACTGCCTCGTCCTGCTCGACAACGCACACTCGCCGGTCGGTCAGCGGACGTTGGCGGCCTTCGCCGCGGCCAAGGCGAACCGGGCGCCGGCCGCCGACCCCTTGGTCGCGGTCGTCACGAGCCGCGACGTGCGCGACTCGGCCCAGGTACTGGTCCGGCCGGGCCGCCGCCCGGACGTGCTGAGCCGGTGGGCCGACCTGCCCGCGGACGACGCGGCGGCCAGGGTCGTCAAGCGAGCGCCGGAGCACGGTTCCCCGGTCGTCGCGCTGCGGCTCGCGGACCTCACGCTCGAGAACGTCGCCGCCATCGAGAACCGCGAGTTCCCGGACAACGTGCGCCCGCTCGCCCCGTTCGTGCACAGCCTGACGAGGGGTCACCCGTGGGGCGTGCACAAAGTCTTCCAGGCCTGTGCCGCGTTGGACGCGAGGAAGCGCGGGCTGCGCGAAGAAGATCTCCGGCGCGTGCTCGACACCCAGTGCCACGGGGATTCCGTGGCACTGGGCGAGCTCGCCGGTGATCTGCTGCTGCTCGAGGACCTGCCGCGGACCGGGCAGGACATCCTGGTCTGGGCGGCGGCTCGGGACGTCGTCGCGGCGGAGAACACCTTCCCCGACTCGGCGGGACTGCAGACCGACGTCGGGGCACTCTGCTGGCTCGTCCGGCCGGCGGCCACGCCCGGGCGGGCCGGGCCGTACGGCGTCCTCCACCCGTGGCTGCGGCGCATCCTGCTGCGCCGGCTCGCGAACCGGAAGACCGGGATGCCCTGGAACGACGTCTACGCGAAGCTGGCCGCGCACTCCGGCGGGGCGTCCACCGCCTTGGACGTGCACTACTGCGAACTGGCCACCGGGGTGATCGCGCCCGCGGTCACCGTGCTCAACCAGCGTTTCGACGTGGTGGCCGCCGACCGGTGGATCGCCGAGTTCGACGAGATCACGTCGGCGCCCAGCAGGTGGCCCGTCGACGGCGACGTCCACGAGCACTACAGCCGGCTGGTCCGCGGCGTCGGCACCGAACCACCGGGTGGCCGGCTGCCGACCGCGGACCCGCACGGTGACCGGTGGACCACCATCGCCGGGATGACGGTGGCGCGCTGGATCTGGGCCGACCCGCTCGGCGATCCGGCCGTCGCGATGAGCCGGCGGATCGCCATCGGCTACCAGGATCTCGCGCGCCGATCACCCGAAGGGCAGCCTCGGCTGATCGTCGAAGCCGAGACCTACGAACAACGTCTTCGCCCCTGAGCCGGAGGACCCATGACCCACGCGACACCCGGCATGCGGCGCTACCACTGGTGGCAGGCGCACCGCGGACTGGCCATCATCGCGGCGGTGATCGCCGTGGTGGCCGTTTCGGTCGCGGCCTACGTCGTCTGGCCGCGCACCGAACCGCCGGTTCACATCACCGACGGCTCGCACGTGTTCAGTGCCGACCTGGCGCGCGTCGAAGCGCTCATCAGCGCGGAGAACTCGCAGGTCAGGGCGAGTGGCCACTACGTTTCCATCGCCTTCGTCGACATCATGGCCCCGCGGAAGAACATCGACCCGGTTCCGCCGGACTCGATCCGCCACGACCTCGAAGGCGCCTACCTCGCCCAGATGGCGTGGAACCACCCCATCGGCAAGCAACCCGCGACGTTGGTGCAGCTGCTGCTCGCCGACGAGGGAAGCGCCGAAGCGAACTGGCTCGAAGCGGCGCACGCGATCGAAGAAAAGGTCGATTCGCCGGACCACCTCGTGGCCGCCGCCGGACTCGGCATCAGCGTCGAGAACACCCGCAAGCTCATCAAGGAGCTGTCCGACCACAACATCGCGATCGTGGCCGGCGCGATCACCGGCGACTCCATGACGAAGACCCTCGACGGCGACACCCCGGTGCCGGGCATGGTCCGGGTGGCGCAAACGAACACCGACGAAGCCTCCGCCGCCGTCAAGTACCTGGACAACGACAAGACGATCCCGGAGTCGCCGACCGTCCTGCTCGTGCAGGACCAGAACGAGGGCGACGACTTCGCCAAGACGCTCGGCACGGCCTTCGCGCGCTCGATCCAGAACGACTCCGCTCGGCAGTACAAGCTGACCTCGCCCGGCATGTTCTACAACTCGCGGCTCAGCGGCGCGGGCGAAGTGCTCAAAGCGAGCGCCGAGCGGGTGTGCGAGACCCGTGCCGACGTCGTGTACTTCGCCGGGCGCGGCAACGACCTCCAGGGTTTCCTGGCCGGCCTGGCCACCCGCAGCTGCGCGGGCGAGCGGGCGCTCACGGTCGTCGGCGCGCCGGACATCGCGCGGCAGACGAACACCCAGCTGTGGGTCGGGCAGGACGCGAACATGACGGTGATCTTCACCGGCCTGGTCAGCGCCGAGATGTGGACGAAGGACAAGCCGGCGGCGTCCGGCGCCATCATCGACCGCTTCACCGGAACCTGCGCGTACTGCTTCCCCACGCTGTTCCCCGGCGAACGACTCGACGACGGCACGGCGGTCCTTTCGCACGACGCCGTGTGGACCGTCGAACGCGCCATCCTGGAGCTTTCCGGGGCGAACCCGGGCATTTCGTTGTCCGCCGGCATGGTCGCGCAACAGCTGAACCAGCTGAAGGTGCCGGGCGCGAGCGGCTGGATATGCGCGTTCGACACCAATCACAACCCGGTGAACAAGGCGATCCCGGTGATGAGCATCGACCAGAACGGTCACCTGACCTACAAGGCGTTGTCCTCGGCGACCGGCGTCCCGCCGACGGCCTGCGGCTCATAACGAGTAGTAGTTATCTCCCGACCGAATTCGGGACCTTGCCGTCAACGGTCGCCCACGGCGGACTGTTCCGCTTGCGATCATGAACGACGCGTCGGTATGATCACCGATCACCGTAAAGCCGCGCTACGGTGCACCGCCGTTGACCGTTGGGGGAATTCGATGACAATGGCGTCACCGGAGCGTGCGACCACGGTTTCCGCGCACTGCAATGCCACCGCGTTCGTCTTCGTCCCCAACCTCTGCAATGCGAAATGCGACTTCTGCTACGTCCAGCCGGGTTTCACCCACCAGGCCCGCGCGAGCAAAGTCGTCCTGCGCCGGGCACGTGCCGCCGCCGAAGCGCTCGCCGGACTGGGTTTTCGCGAAGTGCGGTTCACCGGCGGTGAGCCCACCCTGTTCGCCAACCTGCCGGAAATCATCCAGCCTTTTCTCGATCTGGGTCTCCGCTACCGGGTGCTGACCAACGCGATAGACGTCGACGCGCGAATCCCGTTCTTCGAACACCACCCGCCCGAGCGGTTCACCATCAGCGTCCACGACACCCACGCGCCGGAGCGGTTCTTCGGGGTTCCCATCAGCAAGTCGCGCTGGTCCCGGAACCGCCGGAAGCTCGCGGCCATCGCGGAGGTCGAAGCGACCTTCGTCGTCACGAACCCGCGGAACGACAAACGGGTCGTCGGCCGCGCGCTCGAGGATCTCGCCGAGGAAGGCGTCAAGCACATCAAGCTGATCCTCGAAAACTCCCGGCAAAGTGAAGCCCGCGACTTCGACCGGCTGGCGGCCGACCTGAAGCAGGACTGGTCGGGCACGTTCGACACTTTCCGTTTCACGTCGACTTCGACGACCGCCTGTCGGCTTTCGGAAAAAGCGTTTCCGGCGCTCGAACTGGGTCGCGGGGAAGTGTATTCGTGCTGCGCGCAAGTCGGCGACAAGCACCTGCTCGACGGGCACCGTTCCGCCTTACCGGAAGACCCGGAAAGCGCCCGTCAAGCCGTCAGCGACGTGATCACGACCGCGATGTCCTACCGCGAAGCGGCCTTACCCTGCTCCGAGGGCACCAGATTCTGCCCGATAGCACTGTGTTCTTGAAAGCCCAGTCCGTGAACGAGCAGACTTGGCTGAACGCGCGCCAGAACCTCAACGCGGCTGTGCAGTCGGCGATTCAGGAGACGAATCCCCGTTTCCGGCTGAAGGGTTCGTTCGCCCGTGGGGATTTTCACCTCCTTCGGGACGGCATCACGACGTTCAGCGACATCGACCTGATCCTCCCCGACGACGGCCGGGACCGGCACGCGTGGGAGGCCGACGTGACCCGGCGGATGACGACGCTGGGCTGGCCGATCCGGACGTCCGTCCAGCACTTCGACACGATCGGGGTGGTCGGCGCCGCCGACTCGCAGCTGCTCGCGCTCGCCGAGCTGGTGCGGTTCGACGCCCGTCGCACCGAGCCGTTCTTCGACTCCTACATCCTCGCGAAGACCTGCCTGACCCTGCTTCACGCTGCCCCGCCGAAGCAGGCATCGCCGGCCCTGCGCCGATCCGCCGAACTCGCGAGACGCGGGTTTTCGACCGCGTTCGACGCGGCCTGGTCGATCCGCCTTCTTCGCGATCTGCCGGACACCCCGACGCTGGCCCACTTCCGGGAGCTGGCCTCGGGTCACGACGTCGAGGGCGTCCGCGCGTGGACCATCGACCGGTTGAAGCACTCCACGGTGCACCCTTGGCTTCGTCGCCGGATGACGGAAATCCTGGAAGAAGCCGGGTCATGAGCGAGGCTTTCGACGTCGTGGTCGTGGGATTCGGGCTGGCCGGCGCGGTGGCCGCGCTCGAGGCCGCCAGGGCCGGCGCACGCACCCTCGTCCTGGACGCGGCCCCCGCCGACCAGGTCGGCGGGAACTCGCTGGTCGCCGGTCAGGGCGTCTTCGGCAGCACCGACCACAACGGACTCGCCCGGTACCTCGCCGCGCTGCGGATCAGGGTGGCCGACCGGTATTCGTGGGCGGGGCACGCCATGGCGGTCGTCCCGTACCTGACGAGTCTCGGGATCCCCATGGCCCCGGGCAAAGCCGGCGGCGACTTCGTCGAAGCTCCCGGTTCGGAGGCGCTGCGGCGGTGGCGCCTGGCGGACGTTCGCGAAGGCCCGATCGTCCGGCGGGTGCAGAAACTCGCGGTCGCGAGCGGCGTCCGGGTCCGCTGCGACGCCCGCGCCATCGGACTCGGGCACACCGACCGGTCCCGGTTCTGCGTGGCCTACGCCCAGCGGGGTCGCCGAGTCACCGTCGACGCGCGGCACGCCGTCGTGCTGGCCACGGGCGGGCAAGCCGCTCGCCGGCGCCGGGCGTCCTCGGGAACGCCGTTCGCGCTCGGCGACGCGCTGAAACTCGCTCGTCAGGTCGGGGCGCGCACCTTTCCCGCCGGGTGTGCGGGCCCGTTCTACGGCTTCCGGGTCCCCGGGACGCGGTCCGCGCTGACCCCGCGACACCTCTACGGCCTGTCTACACCGGAACCGCGTTCCGGGGTGCTCGTTTCCCGCACCGACGCCCGGCGACTGCGCATCCCGCCTCCTCACCTGCACGGTCTCACCAAGGGGCGATCGGCGCGGTACGTCACGGCGCAGCTCCCGCCCGCGCTGCTGGTGGTCGACGACGAGGCACTCGGCGGCGGCCCGCTGGTCGAGCCGTGGCCGGACGGCCACGCCGAAGGGTGGGCGCGCCGCTACGGCGAGGCCTGGTCGCACACGAACGACGTCGAGATCGGCCGAGGCTGGGTGCGCGGCCTGGGCCGCGAATCGCGGCGGCGGCTGAACCTCAGCGCCCGCGGCGAACTCTTCGCTCTGCCGCTGGAGCCGGTGGTACTCAACACCCTGGGCGGCCTCCGCTGCGACGCCGCTTATCGGGTGCTCAGCGGGACAGGGGCGATCGAAGGGCTGTACGCGGTCGGCGAGGTGTCGTCCGTCTTCGGAAGGCTGTACCAAGGCTCCGGAAACCTCACCGAGTGCGTGCTCGCGGGCCGGATCGCCGTCGACTCCGCCTTGCACGGAAAGGATCCGAGAAGATCGTGACTGATTTCCTGGAGTCGCTGGGCGGCTGGGCCGGCGGGATCACGATACTGGTCGGCGCCATTGTCGGCGTGGTGGTCCAGAAGACCTGGGACAACCACCTCGGGCGGGCCATCCCGGTCTGGCGCAAGAACATCCGGTCCCGGGTGGATAGCGCCCGCGGCAGGACGCTGGAGGTCGGCTTGGCGAAGCCGACGGTCGGCGACGTCCTCCCGCAGTACTTTCGGCGGCAGGAGCCACAAGTCGACCTCGTGATCTACGAGCTGAGCCTCCGCCCCAACGTGCCGGTCATGGATTTGCTCTATTTCGAGTACCTCCGCTCACGACTCGCGAACGGTTCGATCAAGGAAGCCGTGATCGTCCCGTGGAGCGGCTGGCGGGACGACACCCACGCCGAAGCGGAGCGGAAAGTCCAGCGGAACATCGAGTCCATTTTCGGCCGGCACGCCCAGCGCGTGACGGTGGTTACCGCGGAAATGCTCCAGCAACACGCCGGAAGCGTTTTCGAGAACCATTTCTTCGAGATGGTGGGCAACCTCGGGAACAGCGATTTCCTCCGCAACGCGTCGGCGGTCATGGGCTACCGGTTCCAGTCGTACCACGACATCAACCAGGGCCATCCGGAAACCCACCAGGCCCGGTCGATCGTGGAGCACACGGTCCGCGGGTGGCTGATCGCAAAGTACGTCGAGGCGGAGCACTTGGCGAACTCCGGCGACTCCCGAAGAGTGGCGTCGATCATGTGGGAGCGCGAACTGACGAAGCTGCTCCTCCTCCGCAACCTCCTCGAGTCCCACCCCGACCTGGAATGCTCGCTCATCCTCGGCGCGAGCGTGAGCTACCGGAGGAGGCTGCGGTCGCACCCGGTGCCGACGTTCGTGGATTCGGCGATCACGATCTTCGGTGACCTGGACGACCAGATCACCCGGATTCGCCGCAAGAGCCACGCGGAGCTGCGCCGCACCAACCGGGTCCTGACGGACATCCTGAGCACGAGGTCGGGCCTGGGCGACATGACGGGCTGGGGAGCGAACATCGAAAACCGCCCGGACCTCCACTTGAGCGGCGACGGCATGGCCACGCTTCGCTCGATACTCCGGTTCCGTTCCCTCTACGGGTTCAGCGAGTGACGACCGCGGATCTCACCGCGTCGACGAGCTCGTTCCTGATCGTCGCCGGAGAACCGGAGTACGCCGAAGAGCTGGCCGGCGAACGAGCCGCGGACTTGCGGCTGTTGCCGACATTCCGGAAGCTGCTGGCTGCCCCGCAAGAACAACTCGGTGTCGCCGTCGACCAGCTGGTGACCCGAATCCTCCGCCTCCCACCACCGATCGGCGTGCTCTCGCTGGCCCGGGGCGGAATCCCGATCGGCACGTTGCTGGTCCGCATGGCAGCTCGCCTGGGAATACCGGCCGAGCACGGGGTCCTGGGCTGGGTGCGTGGTGAAACCGGTCCCCTGAACGAAGATTTCCTCCCGGGCGAATGCGGTTCACTGGTCTTAGTGGACGGCTGGACCGGCACGGGCGACTCGATCAGGGAAGTCCACGAACGCTGGACGGGCGGCGCCATGCTGACCGCGGCACTTTCGGACCCGGCGGGCGTGTGCGACATCGCCGGGACGAACGAAGACGTCCTGTGCCCGCACGCGATGATGCACAGCGTGCTGAACGAGGGCTTGGGCCGCGTCCGCCGGCACACCAGCGGCCTCCTTGTCGCCCCCCGCGACGACCGCTACGCGGACGGGTTGCTCGAGGAGTACCACTTCGGCCTCCTCGAACAGGCCCGGCGGGCGACAAGCCGGGTACGTGCGTTTTCCAGTCGGCTCCAGCACGAGCACGCGGATCGATCGCGGAGCCGGATCGGGATCAACGAGTGCTGGCGGGCGTCGGTCCGGGGTGAGCTGGGTGAGTTGGTCGTGAACCCCCGCTTCCGGGAGGAGCTGGACGTCGCGCTCTTGGTCGATCGGCAGAGGGGCCCGGTGCGGGAACGCGATCTGGGCGCGCTGCGCTGCGCCTGCTCGATCCGGACCGCCCCCTCACCCAGGATGGCGATGCGCTCATCGCCGCATCCGTAGGCGGTCGAGGACGGCTGAGCGTTCGGGGTACCGACGAAGTCGTGGTGGTGCCCCCGACGGGGTTCGAACCCGCACTTTGTCGATTTTAAGTCGACTGCCTCTGCCAGTTGGGCTACGGGGGCACCGCACACTCTAGGCGATGGGACACCCGCCGCACCACGACGCCTCGCCGGGGCCACGCAGTGTGAGCCGCCGGGCCAGACCCCAACAATTCGAGAACCCGATCATCGACAGACGGCTTGAGTGTCAATCAATTGACCTGGTTTTGTCCATTCCCATCAGATCGCACATCTAACGGTATTATCGAGCCAATGGCAGGAAACTCTGCGAGGCGGAAATGGACGGTGCAAGCACGGCAGCATTCGCAGCCGAACTGCTCGGTGTTTCTTCGATCACGGACCTCGCCCGGGCACAGCTGGCGCGCTCCGTGCTTCCCGGTGGCCGCGTGGAGGCGCACGAGTTCGGACGCCACCAGCACTCCTCGGCGTCCGCCGGTGGTGTGCTGATCGGGCTCGCCGGCTGTCCCCGCGTTCCGGACTCACTCGTCGCTCCCCTCGTGCGCCTGGTCAGTGCCTTGGTCGACGACACGGGCCAGGTCAGGCCCCACGACGGCGACCGCAGGAACGGGGACAGCACGTGGGCCGAAGCGCAGATACTGCTCGGCCTCCTGAGCCGGCCGAACCTCCTCGATGACCTCGCCAAGGTCGCGGTGTTGATCGACCGGCTGACCTCACTTCAGCACGACGCGGGCGGCTGGCCGCTGCGGACCGGCGGCGATCCCACTCCGACGTTCACCTTCTACCCGGCTCTGGCACTCGCCCAGGCCGCACGGCTGGGATTGCACACCGCCAAAGCCGTCGCGGCGCTACGCGCCACCGAAGGGTTCCTGGACCGGCAACTGAGCTCGGCGGCCACCTGCCTCGAAGAACGAATCCTGGCCCAGTTCGCCCTCGAACGAACGTCCGCTTCGACGACCGGCTCGGCATCCGCCCGCAGAAGAGCCGAGATACTGGCCTCCTGCTGGAACGCGCAGGCAGGACTTCTGCTCGACGACCGGCAAGTCACGATCTACGACCAGCCGGTGTGGCACTCCATCACGTGGCGCCCGCTGCTCTACTTGTGCCTGCGGACGTGGACGCCACCCTTGAGCCCGGTCGGCACCGTCCTCGGCGCCGAACTGATCGACTCCTTCGACCCCCACATCCGCGCGTGGCACGGGCCGGCGAGCAGCACGACACCCGGCAAGGGAACGTCCTGGGCATCGGCTCTCGCGCTCCGCGCGACCACCGCGTTCGCGCGCGACCTGCGGCGAGCCGGCCACACGGCCGCCGAGTTCCGCGTTCGGCAGGCGGA
Organism: Amycolatopsis iheyensis; assembly: GCF_024703995.1. GTDB lineage: Bacteria > Actinomycetota > Actinomycetes > Mycobacteriales > Pseudonocardiaceae > Amycolatopsis > Amycolatopsis iheyensis. Next base: position 65,071 of record NZ_JAMXQV010000018.1, read on the forward strand.
ACTCACCACGCCGAAGTACGGCTTTGACGTCGCGATCTCTTTCGCGGGATCGGACCGCGGGACGGCCGAACTGATTTCCCGCAAACTCCAGGCCGCCGGCCTGCGAGTGTTCTACGACCGTGACTACCAGCACACGCTTCTCGGTGAGGACCTCACCATGCTCCTGCAGAACACGTACTTCGCGGCCAGCAGGTTCGCCGTCGTGCTGGTGTCGCAGGCTTTCCTGCAGTCCCGCTGGGCAGGCAACTGGGAGTTGCGCGCGATGCTGGCTCGAATGCAGCAACAGACCAGCGGCTATGCCCTGCCCTATCTGCTCGAAAAAGTCGAGGTGCCGGGCTTGAGTCCCACGATCGGCTATGTTTCCGCCGTCGACTTCAGCCCTCCGGAGTTCGCCGACCTGGTGATTCGCAAGATGCGCGAAAGCAGAACGCCGCCCAGTCCGGGATCTGGAAAAAATCAAGCGCACCAATGAGCGAATTCGGCGTGTTCACTTCCAACCCTCGCCGCACACTGCCTATACTCCGCCCATGCCCGAGTCAGAAGCAGCCGCGAGAGCGAGACCCGAGAGATCGACCGAACTGGTCCGGAAAACCGAGCAGATCGTCCGGTCCAAGCTGCACAATGAGTCCACCGGCCACGACTGGTGGCACGCCGATCGCGTACGCAGCACGGCCGTGCGCATCGCTCGAGAAGAGAGCGCCGACGAACTCGTTGTAGAACTCGCCGCATTGCTGCACGACGTCGAAGACTTCAAGTTCTCCGGCAGCGAAGATACCGGACCGCGTTTCGCCGGCGATTTCCTGCGTTCCATCGGCGTCGCCGAGCAGGACGCGAATCACGTTGCGGACATCATCCGCAACATCTCCTTCAAAGGTGCCCGAGTGACGCCGGCGCCACTCACCCTCGAAGGGCATTGCATCCAAGACGCCGATCGGCTCGACGCCATCGGGGCCATTGGAATCGCGCGCACCTTCGCCTACGGCGGCTACCGGCGGCGGCCGATCCACGACCCCGAAGTGGCGCCGGTCGAGCACGACTCGGTGCAGAGCTACCTCAGCACCAAAGGCACGACGATCAACCACTTCCACGAAAAGCTTCTGCTCTTGCGGGACCGCATGAACACCGAGTTCGGCAGGAAACTGGCGGAAGAGCGGCACCGGTTCATGGAAGGCTTCCTCGCCGAATTCGACAGTGAATGGAAAGGCGAACGCTGATCGTGGCACGGCCCGGGCCGACCGGTGGAGAAACGCGGTCGACCCGGGGCCGCTATCGCCTCAGTTCAGCGTCCACGACTGGTTCGCGCCGCCCGTGCACGTCCAGATCTGCAGTGGCGTGCCGTCCGCGGAGCTCGGGCCCGTCGCGTCCAGGCACTTGCCCGACGCCGGGTTGACCAACTGGTTTCCCGAGTGCGTCCACTGCTGCGCGCCCGTGCCGTTGCAGTCGTACAGCTGGACGCGCGCGCCGTTCGTCGTCGCGGCCGATGCCACGTCCAGGCACTTGCCCAGCGCCCGCAGCGTAGACCCGGAAGTCGTCCACTGCTGCGCGTTCGTCCCGTTGCACGTGTACAGGTCCACCGTTGTGCCGTTCGTCGACGACGCGCCCGCCACGTCCACGCACTTGCCGCCGTAGCCCGTGATCGTGCCGCCGCCCGCCGGGGGTGGCGTTGTCGTTCCGCCCGTGATCGCGTTGAAAATACGTGAGTACGCGTAGCCCGTGGCGCGGTCGTAGTCCTGCAGCTCCCAGAACGACAGCTCCGCCACGCCGTTCGACGCCGCGAAGCTCTCCAGCTGCTGGGCGTCCGACTGGCTGAACTGGGCGCCGTCGTCGTTGCGGCCCGCGATCGGGGTCAAGCCCATCATCGCGTACGCCGCCGACGTCGAGATTCCGTACAGGCTCGACAGCTGCGACGCCGATGCGCGGGCCGCCGACAACGCGTCGCCCAGGACCGGCTGGCCGTCGTAGAAGTCCATCACCATCAGGTTGACCACGCTGACCTTGACGCCCTTGTTCTTCGCGTCGCGCAGGAGGTCCAGCTCCTTCGACGGCAGGCCCGTCGGGTCGACCGCCAGCGTGTAGTCCACCTGCACCGACGGGTTCTGCTGCTGCAACGCCGCCAGCGCCGAGTTGCGGCGCTGGTTCGACGCCGTGTCGTTGAGCACCCCGCCTTCGATGTCGAAGTCCAGCCGGGGCGTGCCGTACGTGTTGACCACGTTCGCGTACGCCGCGGTCAGGCTCGACGTGTTCGTGCACGTCTGGGCCAGCTCACCGCCTTCCGCGCCGCCGAAGGACGGGATGGCGTTGCCGCCCGCCGCCTGCAGGGCGCTGATCTGCGACTTGAACGAGCCGACACCCGTGCCGTTCGCCTCCCAGACCGGCGTGCAGCCGGACTGCGGGGTCAGGAACGCCAGCGTGAAGAACTTCGTGCCGGTGGCGTTCATGTCGGCGGCCAGCTGGCCCGCGTCGCCGTCGCTGATCTGCAGGTACGGCGCCGCGTAGTGGGCGGGGAAGGCGGGCCCGGCCGCGTCGGCGGTGGCCGGAACCGCGAGTGCGAGTGCGGGGATCGCGGCCGCAAGAGCCGCTCTGACAAGGGAAAAGCGCATGGGAGCTCCTGGAGGGGACCGTGGGGAGGGAGCCGGCGCGGACTTATTCCGCGTTGTGAAGAAAGGGTTTACCCGCTCACCGGCCCAGTTGTCCAGACCATGTCACTCACCGGCACACAGCCGGTCATCCACCGCCAAAACGCCCTAACAGCACCAAAAAGCCCCCGGTCGACCCAGCGACCGGGGGCTTTCAGGAAGAAAGAATCAGGACTTCGAGACGCGCGCGAACTCGTCCTTCGGGTTGTTGATCTGCCCGAGCGAAATCACCTCACGCCGGAACAGCCCGCCGAGGATCCAGTCGAACAGGATGCGGATCTTGCGGTTCCACGTCGGCATCGCCTTGAGGTGGTAGGCGCGGTGGAACAGCCACGCCGGGAAGCCCTTGATCTTCAGGTTCAGCGCGTCGGCGACGCCCTTGTGCAGGCCGAGGCTGGCGACCGCGCCGAGGTTCTTGTGGAAGTAGTCCTTCGGCTTGCCGCCGCGGATCACCTTGATGATGTTCTTCGCCAGCAACGTCGCCTGGCGCACGGCGTGCTGCGCGTTCGGCGGGCACGTCGCCGTCGGGTCCTCTTCGGTGCGCGAGAGGTCCGGGATGGCCGCGTTGTCGCCCGCGGTCCAGACCTCCGGGTGGCCGACGACCTGCATCGCGGCGGTCGCCTCGAGGCGGCCGCGCTTGTCGAGCGGCAGGTCCGAGTTCGCCAGCACCGGGTTGGCCTTGACGCCGGCCGTCCAGATGATCGTGTCGGTGTCGAACTCCGTGCCGTCCGAGAGGACGACGTGGCCGTTCTCGAACGACTTCGCCGCGGTCGAGAGGTAGACCTCGATGCCGCGCTTCTCAAGCTGCTCGACCGTGTAGACACCCAGGGTCTCGCGGACCTCGGGCAGGATCCGCCCGGCGGCCTCGACGAGCACCCAGCGGACGTCGGCCGGCTGGATGTTCGGGTAGTAGTTCTCGACCGCGAACCGGGTCATGTCCTCGAGCTCGGCCAGCGCCTCGATGCCGGCGAACCCGCCGCCGACGACGGTGAACGTCAGCAGGCGCTTGCGCAGCTCGGGGTCCAGCGTGCTGGCGGCCTCGTCGAGCTTGGTCATGATGTGGTTGCGGAGGTAGATCGCCTCGCCGATGGTCTTGAAGGCGATGCCCTCCTCGACCAGGCCCGGGATCGGGAGGATGCGCGCGACGGCGCCGAGCGCGACCACGAGGACGTCGTAGCCCAGCTGCTCGATGTGGCCGTCGGCGGCCTCGACCGTGACGGACTTCTTGTCGTTCTCGATCTTGGTGACGCGCGCGGTCAGCACGTGGCAGCGCTTCAGGACCCGCCGCAGCGGCACGACCACGTGCCGGGGCTCGATCGCGCCGGCCGCGGCCTCCGGGAGGAACGGCGCGTAGGTCATGTGGGGCTGCGGGTCAACGACGGTCACGGAGGCCTCGTTGGCCCGGAGCATCTTCTGGAGGCCGTACGCCGTGTAGAGCCCGACGTACCCACCACCGAGGACGAGGATCCGAGTCGGTTCCGACTTCGACTTCGCAGCAGCCATGTCCTCATGGTGACACCTTCGCGGGCGCCTCGCTCGGGGACCCCATCTCGCTGTGACCAGCGTCGCTGCGGTTTCCGTAACGATTCAGTTCGGCCCTGTCACCGAGGCCGCGGCCCGGAAGACGTCGGCCACCATGGCGTGGGTCACGAGCCGGGTCTGGACATTCCGCGGCGACACGTGATAACAGCCGAAAACACGCAGGTCGTCCAGTTCCAGGACGGCGCCGTGCGCGAACGCCGGACGCGGCCGCGGCACCGGCCAACCCGCCTCGGCGAGCACGGGCAGTAACGCCTGCCAGCCGAACGCCCCGAGCACCACGATCGAGCGCAGTGTCGGACGTAACAGTGTCAGCTCCTCCGCGAGCCACGGGCGGCACGTGTCGCGCTCGGCCGGCGTCGGCTTGTTCTCCGGCGGCGCGCACCGCACCGGCGAGACCAGCCGGGTGCCGTAGAGCTCGAGGCCGTCGCCCAGCCGCTCGGACGTCGGCTGCGACGCCAGCCCGACCTCGTGCAGCACCCGGAACAGGAAGTCACCCGACGGGTCGCCGGTGAACATCCGGCCGGTGCGGTTCGCGCCGTGCGCCGAGGGCGCCAGCCCGACCACCGCGAGCGACGCGTCCGGCGGCCCGAACCCCGGCACCGGCCGCGCCCAGTACTCCTCGCCGCGGAACGCCGCCTTCGTGCCTGCGACACCCTCGCGCCAGGTGACCAGCCGCGGACAGGCGCGGCAGCCGGCGACGGCCGCGTCGAGCTGGGCGAGCGTCCTCATCGCAACGCCGCCCGGGACAGCCGGTCGGCCTGCCGTGTGGTCTCGGGCAGCCGGTAGCGCGGCGTCAGCGCCAGGGTCAGCCGGCAGGCGTGGGCCAGGCCGATCCGGTGCCCGGCCGAGACGTACACGGGCTTGACGCCGTCCTGGGTCCGCAGCACCGCGCCGACCTCCTCGCCGGCGTCGGCCAGCGGCGCCGACGAGCCTCGCGCCTGCTCCGGTTCGTCATGCGTGCCGACGAACCGGGTCTTGCCGACGCCGAACGCGGGCAAGCCGGTGAGCACGCCGAGGTGGCAGGCGAGGCCGAACCGGCGTGGGTGGGCGAGGCCGTGGCCGTCGCAGACCAGGACGTCCGGGGTGTGCGCCAGGCCCTCGAGCGCGGCCAGCAGCGGCGGCAGCTCGCGGAAGGCGAACAGGCCCGGCTCGTACGGGAAGACGGCCTTCGCGCGGTGGGTCCGCGCCTCGACCACGGTGAGCCCGGCCGTCTCCAGCGTGACGACGGCCGCGGCGATGCCGTCGGACTCGTCGTAGGCGACGTCGAGGCCGGTCACCGTCGGCGGCAGCGCCGGGAGGTCGTCGGTGAGGTCCACCAGGTCGCGCAGCCGTTCCTGGACGGCCCGCGCCTCCTCGGCCGTCTTCGGCCAGTCCCCGGTGTGCACCAAGTCACCCTGCCACAACTAGGTTGGGGCCATGGCGGACACGACCCCCGAAGAGGCGGCTGAGCAGAAGACTCCGGAAGCGACGGAGATCCCGGCCGAGCCGACCGACGACATCGTCACGACCCAGCACACGATCACCGTGAAACGCAAGAAGCTCGCGTACACGGCGAAGGCGGGGCGGATCGTCCTCCGCAAGGAGATCGTCAAGGACGGCAAGTCCGAGGGCTTCAAGGCGAAGGCGGAGGTGTTCATCACCTCCTACACCCTCGACGACGCCGACCCGGGTTCGCGGCCGGTGACGTTCGCCTTCAACGGCGGCCCCGGCTCGTCGAGCATCTGGCTCCACATGGGCCTGCTCGGGCCGCGCCGGGTGCTCTCGGGCGACGTCGACGACCTCGTGCCGCCGCCGTACGGGCTGGCCGACAACCCCGAGACGCTGCTCGCGCACAGCGACCTGGTGTTCATCGACCCGGTCGGCACCGGCTACTCGCGCGCGGCCGAAGGCGGCGAGTCGAAGGACTTCCACGGCTTCAAGGGCGACATCGAGTCGGTCGGCGAGGTCATCCGGCTGTGGGTCTCGCGCCACCAGCGCTGGCTGTCGCCGAAGTTCCTGGCCGGCGAGTCGTACGGCACGCTGCGCGCCGCCGGGCTGGCCGCGCACCTGCAGGACCGGCACGGGCTCTTCCTCAACGGCCTGCTGCTCATTTCGTCGGTGCTCGACCTCGGCACGCTGCAGTTCACCGAGGGCAACGACCTGCCGTACTCGCTGTACGTGCCGACGTACGCGGCCATCGCGCACTACCACGGCCTGCACGGCGAACGCCCGCTCGACGACGTCCTCGCCGACGCCGAGGACTTCGCGGCGAAGGAGCTGCCGTGGGCGCTGGCCCGCGGCGCCCGGCTGTCCACAGCGGACCGGGCCGAGGCGGTGGCCACACTGGCTTCGCTGACCGGGCTCACCGAGTCCTATGTGGACCGGGTCGGCCTGCGCATCGAGCACGTGCGGTTCTTCACCGAGCTGCTGCGCGACCGCGGCCTGACGGTCGGCCGGATGGACGGCCGGTTCACGACGTGGGAGCCGGACGGCGGCCGCGAGCACATGAGCGACGACCCGTCGATCTCCCGCGTGATCGGCGCGTACGCGGCGGCGTTCAACCACTACGTGCGGGCCGAGCTCGGCTACGAGAACGACCTGCCCTACGAGCTCATCCACGAGGACACGTTCCGCGCGTGGTCGTACGCGGACTTCGAGGGCCGTTCGGTGTCGGTGGTCGACTCGGTGAGCGCGGCGATGCGCGCGAACCCGCACCTCAAGCTGCACGTGGCGTTCGGCCACTACGACGGCGCGACGGCGTACTTCGCGGCCGAGCACGTGCTGGCCCACCTGCGTATCCCGGAGGAGCTGCGCGACAACATCGACACGGCGTACTACCCGGCGGGACACATGATGTACGTCCACGAGCCGACGCGGCTGCAGCAGTCGAAGGACCTCGCGAAGTTCGTCAAGAAGGCGTCGAACCGCTGATTTCGCCGGTCCCCGGAGCTCTGCTCCGGGGACTGGTGCGGCTCTTCGGTTCGCGGCCGCCTCACCGGACCGGCCGCAGTTCGCCGTAGTGCCCCGCCGGCAGCGCGACCCGGTGGCGCCGGTCGGCCAGCGCGCCGACGACCTGCAACGCGACCGCCAACGCCGCGTACCCGAGGAGCCACGGCGCGAAGCCGGGTGGCTGCCGGTGGGTCGTCACCAGGTCGGTGAGAACCAGGACCGCGTAGCCCGACGGCAGCGCGACACGGAGGTCTTCGCGCCGCAGCACGGTGTCCACCGCGAGTGAGGCCTCGTCCTCGGCGATCACCGGCCGCCGGCGCACGCCCGTCACGAGCACCGCGGACATGACCAGGGCCAGGGCGAGCACGCCGAGCCAGCTCCACGCGTAGGTGCGGTACGGGGTCGCGAAGAACATGGTGCCGCCGAGCGCGGCACCCCCGGCGAACGTCACCACGGCCGACGCGGTGTGCCAACCGCCCGGCAGCCCGCGTCGCGGCGGCACGGGCGCCTCGATCGCGCGGGTGCCCAGCCAGGCCGCCGCCTGCCGGTCCCGGTACCGCAGGCCGATCCAGGCCGCGGCCTGGATCCCGATGACGATGAAGTACGCCATCTTGCTTTCGGTCATCTCGACACCGCGTACGCCGGGCAAGTACTGCAGGCACTGGTAGCCGACGCCGCACGCGATCGCCGCGGCGACGACCGCCGCCTGCCGGACCCGCAGTCCTCGCGGCGCCGCGTTGCCGCGGACACCGAGCCGGGTTGCGAGCAACCGCGTCGGCGCCGCCACCGCGACCCCGTGCCGGCGCAACCAGAGGACGGCCTGCCCCACTTCGCCCCGCGTCGGTTCCTGTTCGCTCATGAAGTCCTACCGGCCGTAGCAGCCCGGCGGCAGGCGCCGGACCAGCAGCCAGCGGACGACCTGCGTGACGATCGCGACCCCGACGACGGAACGTCCGGCACGGTGAGGAAGGCGAAGATGGCCGAGGGCGCGAACCGGTAAGCGTCCTGCGCCCGCAACACGCGATCGACCGCCAGCGACGCGCTGTCCTCGGCGATGACGGGTCCGAACAGGACCTTGCCGAGGACCAGCGTGGTGACCCAGGCGCCGATGGCCAGTCCGAGCGTCCGCGCGGCGGGGAAGAACAGCGTGGGCGGGTCGGTGAGGAACTCCGTGACGCAGCCCGCCACGCCGCCGGCGAAGGTGATCGCGGTGGCGCTCAGGTACCACCCGCCCACCTGCTTCGCCGTCTCCCGCAGCGGCGGACGCGCCGGGGACAGGGCCTGGCGGGCGGCCGGGACGAGGCCCAGCACGAACTTGCCAACCCCCAGCGTGACCAGCATCGCGATCAGATACCGCAGTGACCGGTCGCGAACCGATTCCCGGGCCCCGACGCGCAGCGCCGGCAGCCGGGTGGGCAGGCTCACCAGCACCTCGCGCCTGGCCGGCCAGGCCCGGGTGGCCGCGACCTCCCTCATCGTCGGCTCGCCCGGAGCCACCGGCAGCGCCGGTTCACGCACGGCCATGGACTTCTCCCCCGATTCTCGATAGCGCGGCCCGCAGCCGCCGCTGCTGCCCGACGCCGGCGACGACCTGCGTCGCCACCGCGAGCACGGCGTAACCGACGAGCCACGGCGGATACCCCGGCGGCTCGGCCTGGTCGAACAGCAGGTTCGCCGCCACGGGCACGGCGTAGACCCCCGGCATCGCGATGAGCAGGTCGTGCTGCCGCACGGCCGTGTCCACGGCCCGGGAGGTCTCGTCCGCCGCGATGACCGGCCGCCGGACGACGTCGGTCACCTGCAGCGCGGTGACCGCCGCGCCCAGGGCCAGCAGAAGGAGCCACGACCAGGCGTACGTGCGGAACGACGTCGTGACGAAGATCGTCACGGCGAGCGCGGCACCCCCGCCGAAGGTCACCAGCAGCACCGCGAAGAACCAGCCGGTCACCGCGGCACGCGGCGGGCCGTCGAGCGTCCCGAACCGGGCCAGGGCCTGGCGGTCGCGGATCCGCGCCGGCAGCCAGTAGCCCAGCTGCTGGGCGATGACGAGGAAGAAGACGAACCCGCTCTCCAGCAGCTCCGCGCCGCGGACACCGGGCAGGAAGTCCAGGGCGTAGAACGCCGCGTCGGCGGCCGCGAACCCGAGGATCGCCACGACGAACCAGCGCCACGACCCGGGCGGGCGGGCGCCGGCGCGGAAGCCCAGCCGCAACGCCGGCAGGTCCGTCATCGTCGGCACGTCGACGCGGTGCCTGGCCAGCCAGCGGCTCGCCGCCGCCCGCTCCGCCTCCGTCGGGCCGGTCACGAGGCCGCCGTTCCGTAGTGGCCCGGCGGCAGCCGGCGGTAGCGACGCCGGACCTCCATCACGGCGCCGATGTGGACCGCCACCACCAGGACGCAGTACGCGACCACCGGCAGGATCCGCGCCGGGGACCACGGCCAGCTGGTGGACAGGTCGATCCAGGCGAGGAAGCCGAACAACAACGGCAACGCGAACAGCCGCGTGTCGTAAGCCCGCAGGGCCGCGTCGATGACGGCGGAAGCCCCGTCTTCCGCGATCACCGGGGCGAGCAGCGCCCGGCCGAAGACGAGCCCGACGCCCACGGCGCCGATCAGCAGTGCGGCGGCCCAGCCCGCCGGGTTGGCGGCGTACCCCGCGCACAGCGCCGCGCCGCCGCCGAACGTCGTCGCCACCGCGGCCAGGTACCACCGGCCCACCTGCCCGGCCGCCACCCGCAACGGTGGCCGGGCCCGCGCGGGAACGACGCGGGCGGCCGCGCGGTCGGCCTGGAGGACCCGGCGCCACCGGAGCAGTGGATAGGCGACACAGGACACCGCGAGCACCAGGAACCGCGCGAGCACCGGGACCGGTGGCAGCAACACGATCATCCAGACCAAGCCGGCGAGCATGCTGTAGGCCCGGTACGACCGCGTCACCAGCATCCGGGGCCCGATGCGCGCCGCGAGCAGCGGCGTCGGCTCGGCCACGTCCACGCCGTAGTGAGCCAGCCACGTCCGTGCGGCCTGTCTTTCGGCGAGCGTCGTCCACACGACTTCCACCATCGAACCTCCCCCTGTCCCGCCCTGAACGCCTGAGACGCCGTAGCGGTTTACCGGCCGTAGTAGCCCGGCGGCAGGGCGCGGTAGCGGCGGCGGACCAGCACCCAGCCGAGCAGCTGCAGCGCGATCACGGTGATCAGGTACGCCAGCGCCGTCCAGCCCAGCCAGCCGGGCACCGCCCAGTCGACGACGAAGACCGGCATCGCCAGCACGGCGTACACCGCGGAGGGCGCGAACCGGTAGGCGTCCTCGGCCCGCAGGAGCCCGTCGACGAACCGCGACGCCGGGTCCTCCGCGAGCACCGGCGCGCGCAGGACGCGGCCGAGCACCAGCGCGGTCGCCCCGGCCCCGACCGCGAGCGCGACCGTGTGCACCCAGATGGCCACCGAAGGCGGGTACCAGTGCTGCGAGGGGTAGCCCGGCTCGGTCAGCAACGACGCCGCGGACAACGCGGCCCCGCCCACGAACGTCAGGCCCGTCGAGAGGAGGTAGCACCAGCCGACTTGCTTCGCCGCCACCCGGAGCGGGAGCGGTTCCCCGGCGCCGACGAGGCTCTCGACGATCTGTTCGCGACGTTGCGTCCGGCGCCAGCGCACCACCAGGAACGCAGCGAAGATCAGGACGCTGATCGCGGCTTGCCCCGGCAGGTCCAGGTCGTCGAGCAGTGCCGCGTTGAACCACCACAGCACCGCGAACACGACCACGTACGCGGGGATGCCGAACCCGCCGAGACTGCGCCCACCCAGCCGCAGCGCCAGCAGCCGGGTCGGCAGCCACACGACGGCCCCGCGGCGCGCCAGCCACCGCCTCGCGTGGCCGACTTCGAGCACTGTCGGTTCGCCGGGCAGCCTCGGATCGACCGGCAGCGCCGGTTCACGCACGTCCACTGAACCCCCCTCGTTCACCGGATACACGCGGATCATCCCAGGGTGGTTGCCTCGCCGGAACGGGCTTTTGAAACTTTCTTTACTTCAGGCCCCGAAGTACCGCGCGGGCAGGGGAAGCGCTTCGAGGGCGGCGATGGCGTGCTCCTGGGCCACCCGCTCTTCGCGGACCAGCTCGCCGTGCCGGTCTTCGGCGAGTTCGAGGTAGACGCTCAAGCCGTCGGGCACTTCGCGCTCCGCCCACTTCTCGGCGAGCCGATCGGCCGGCAGGTGGACGCTCAGATCCCCGATCCGCTCGTGGAGCCGGTCGATGTGCGCGACCGGAAGATCGTTGCGGCGTTCGGCGAGCGACAAGGCCAGGCCGCAGAACTGCCGCAGGAGCCAGAGCTCCTGGCTTTCGGACAGCACTTCGCGGACCACCCTGGCGCGCATCGGCCAGTCGGAGCGGGTCAGGAACTCGGCGTTGGGCTCGCCGTTCTCGTACTCGAGCGCCGGGCAGATCCAGCTCGGCCGCTCGATCCCGGCCGAAAAGCCGGCGTGGTCGGCCGTGGCCAGCTCGGCCAGGGCCGCCTCTTCCACGACGATGTTCGCATCCAGTGCCATGACCATGGCGAGGTCGTCGGCAGCGGTCGGCAGGTAGAGGCCGTTCAAGGCCCGGTGTACCGCCACCCGCAACTCCTCCGGGCTCATTCCCAGCGCCCTTCCCTCGGTTGCCGGGACACTATCCGATCGGGCCGTTCGGGCCGATCTTCCCCGCCTGCCAGGCGCTGATCCCCTGGTTGAGAACCTGGTCCCAGGGCAGGCTGTTCGGCACGCTCCGGGCCCAGTCCTCGTAGTTTTCCGGCCCGCCGACGCGTTCCGACAGGTAGCGCTCGATCGTCAGCGCGTCGTCGCGCGTGTCGAAGTTCCGGAGGATGCTCATCTGGTAGCGGCCGCCGTAGTTTCGCGCCCAGTTGGTGTATTCGGCGACTGTGTAGCGCCCGGCGGGATCGTTCGTGATGCCGAACTTGAGGATCTTGCCCGCGGCCGGATCGACGATGACGTAGAGCGAAGTCTGTCCGAAGTCGGGGTAGTCACCGTAGATCGGCTTCCGCGTCATCGGGATCGCTCCCGTCTTGGCCCCGCACACGTCGTTGTGGACGAGCACCGGGGTGTCACCCGCGAAGACGTAGTAGGTGTGCAACCGGTCGACGGTGAGGTTGTAGGTCCGTCCGCTGCCGCTGTACTGCCGGTTCGCGGCCACCGCGACGCGGGCGTCGCCGAGGGCCTGAAGCTGGTCACCGGCGGCGAGACCGGCCGCGCCCGTCCAGGCGTGGTGCCCGGCGTCCCACACCAGGTGGTGCGCGGTCGTGGTGATCGAGGACGTGCCGACCGTGAGCTCGTCGAAGTCCTTGTCGTCGTCCGTCACGTGCACCGCGGTCACCGGGTGCTGCTGGGTGGCGGTGCCGTCCGGCTCGGCGTTGCCGACGAGATCGCCGGCCCGCACGAGCTCGATGGGCTTCCGGCTCCCGTCGGCCATCAGGACCTCGGTGCCCGCCGCGAAGCTGTTGAGGCACGGCGGCCGCGCCGCGGCTTCGGCGTCGCGTTGGAGCCTCGAGAGCTCCGTGCCGGTCTGGAACTCGAGGTTGCGCAGGTTCTGGAGTTCGATCACCGCCTCCGCGCCCGCCACGTCCAGCATGCCCTCGCCCTTGGCCAGCGCCCGGGCCATGGCCTCGGAGATCTCCCGGGAGCTGACCAGGCCCAGCTCCGATTCGGCGTTCTTGAGCAGCGAGCCCAGCTCGCACTCCGGGCACATCAACGCGAGCAAGCCGGCCAGGACGAGTCCGGAGAGCCCCTCGGAGAGCGCCGAGGTGCCGGTCGGCGGCGGGCCCGGCAGGTAGTCCGGGCTGAGCAGGTTCTTGGCGTCGAGGCAGTTCGCGAGGTCGGTGGTGCCCGGCTCGTTGAGCTGCCGGCACAGGTCCTGCAGGTGCTGGTAGATGCGCTGCTGTTCCTCCGGGGTGCCGCTGAACAGCTTGATGCAGTCCTCGGCGCTGTACGACTGCGCCACCCAGGCGTTGCGGTAGTTGCAGTCCCAGGTCCGCTGGTTGATCACGTTCTGCTTTTCGTTCTGCGCCTTGGTCGCGACGCTGTCCCACGCGCCCTTCGCCAGCTCGGCCGCTTCTTGGGCGCTCATCCCGGCACGGCGCGCGGCGTCATAGGCCCGGCTCGCCGAGTTGGCCGCCTGGAACGCGTAGTTGGCGGCGTCATTCGCCGAGCGCTGGGCCCGTGAGGCCGACCGGTCCGCCGCGTCCGCGGACGCCGTCGCCGACCTCGCCGCCGCGGCCGCCGTGTTGGCGGAAGTACGTGCCTGCTGCGCCGAATTCGCCGCTCGGTCGGCCGCCGCCCTGGCCTGGTCGGCGTACACGCCCGCTTGCTTCGCCGCGGCGTCGGCCTCACTGGCGTACCGGTTGGCGTCGTCGGCGGCATTGCGCGCGCGGGCCGCGGCGGCCTGCGCCTCGTCGGCGTCGTGGGTGGCCGACGAAGCCGCGGCCGCCGCCTGGGCGACCAAGCCGTCGACCGCCGCGTTGTGCGCGGCCGTGTTCTGGTCCCGGCGGGCGGCCGTGTGCTGCCCGACGGTGAGGAACTCGTGCCGCAGGGTGGGCGGGCCGTCGATGGCGGCCTGCGCCGACGCCATCAGCTCGCGGGAGCCGGCCGCCCGCGCCGCCGACATGACCTGGTTGACCGCGATGTCTTCGTCGGTCGCCAACGCGGTGTACTGACCCGTGTCGATGAACGCCCGAAGCGCCTGGCCGGAGTTCGCGTCCAGCGCGCGCTGCGCGTCCCGCACGACGACCGTGCGACCGGCGGTCCTCGCCGCCGACATGATCTGGTTGACCTGCAGGGAATCGTCGTCCTGGCGCCCGGTGTAGTCGCGGGACCGCAGGAAGTTCAGGACGTCGGTGTCGGACCCCGCCGCCGCGGCGGCGGCCGCGGTCCGGAAGCCGGCCGTCGCCGATTCGGCGAGCGTCGAGAGGACCACGCGGTTGTCCTGGCCCGCCGCGGCCGTCAGCCCGCTCTTCACGAACGTGACGGCCTCGTCGTCGGTGGCCCCGAGCGCGGCCAGCGCGGCAGCCTTCGTCCACGAGCTCCCGGTGTCGGCCAGCTTCAGCGCGACCTTGCGAGCGTCCTGGACGACCGTGGCCGGCGCCGTTCCGGCGGTGTTCGCTTCGGTGATCAAGCGGACCGTCTCGGCGTCCCACTTGGCCGCCTCGTCGAGGTCCCAGCGCGGTGGCACGGTACGGGCGGCGAAGTCCGCCAGCGCCGCCTTCGCCGCGTCGTCCTGCTCCTGCCCGGCCGAGGCGATCCGGTCGTCGTCGGCCTTGCGCGCGTCCTGCGCGATCTGCGCCGCCTGGGTCGAGGCGGTCACCGCGGCGTTGGCCGCCGAAGTGGCCGCGTTCGCGTGTGCGGTCGCCTGCGCGGCCGCGTCCGACGCGTGTCCGGCGTGGGCGGCGGCATCCAGCGCGGCCGCCTCCGCGCGCAGTGCGTCGTTCGCCGCCGCGTCCGCCGCGTCGGCCGCCTGCGAAGCGGCCTGTGACGCCTGCTGCGCCCACTCACGGCTGGCGTTCGCCGCCGCGGTCGCGCGCGCCGCCTGTGCCCGTGCCGTCGCCGCGGCGGCCTTGGCCTGCCGCGCGTCCGCGCCCGCGGCCGCCGACCGGTCCGCGGCTTCGGCGGCCGCGTCCGCGGCCGTCCTGGACTGGGCCGCGGCATCACCGGCGAGTTGTCCCGCGGTGGTGGCCTGCTGCGAGGCGGTCCGAGCCGACTGCGCCGCGTCCCTCGCCGTCGCCGCGCTCAACGCCGCGTCGTGCGCGACCTGGGCAGCCTGCCGGGCGTCGCCGGCTTTGCCCGCGTCACCGATCGCCAGCGCGGCCGCGTCGTAGGCCCGCGAGGCGGCGCGTCCGGCCTGCGCCGCCGCCGACGCGGCCCGCGACGCAGCGACCGCGGCGGTGTGCGCCGCCGCCGATGCCGCGTTCGCCGCGTTCACCGCTTGGCGGGCGGTGATCGCTGCCTGGTCCGCGGCGTACGCCGCCCGCGACGCCGCGTTGGTGGCCTGTTCGACGTGCCCCTGCGCGGCCGCGGCCGCGTCCTTCGCCGCCTGGGCGGCTTTCTGCGCCGCCGCGGCTTCCGTCACCGCGATGTCCGCTTGCCGCTTCGCCTCGGCGGTCTCGTTCGCGGCCTGTTCCGACGCGGCCTTCGCCGTCGCCGTCAGCTGGGTGAGCGAATCGATCTCGGCGTCCCGCGCCTGCGCGACCGGGAGGTCGATGGCCAGGAACTGGTTCAGCGCGTCGACCGTGTTGGCGTCGAGGGCCTGCTGGGCGGCCCGCTTGACCTCCGGGCCGCCGGCCGACATGACCTTGTTCACCTTGAGGTTCTGGTCGATCTGGAACGGGATCTGCCAGCCGCTGGTCAGGAACGTCCGCAGCGCGGCTTCCGAATTCGCGTCGAGCGCCTGCTGCGCGGCCCGCTTGAGCTGGGGGCCGCCCGCGGACATCGCCTGGTTGACCTGCAGGTTCAGATCCATCCCGTGCGGCGTCTGCCAGCCGGTGTCGAGGTAGGTCTCCAGCGCCGCGTCGGTGTTGGCGTCCAGCGCCTGCTGCGCCGCGCTCCTCGAGGACGGCCCGCCGGCGCTCATGAGCTGGTTGACCCGCAGGTTCAGGTCCATCGAGGAATCGAGGTCGAACTGCGTGGTCAGGAAGCGCGTGACGTCGGCGTCGGTGCCGGTCAGCGCGAGCGAGGCGTCCAGCTTCGTGACCGGACCGCCGAACTGCCAGAGCCGCAGGACCTTCGCGCGATCGGTTTCCGGCTGTGGTGCGGGATCCGCGTCCGAAGCAGCCGCGCCGGGAGCGGCGATCGCCTGCGGAACCGCGACACCGCCGATCCCGAGCACCACGGCGAGGACGACAATCAGAGCAGCACGAAACCGGCGTCTTTCGGAGTGCACGCGAATTTCCCCCATCACTCGAACGAAGACGTCGGTCCCGTTCGCCCGCAACGGAGATTAGATCAAGCCCGACGAGCCGGACAATCGGCCGAATGGCCGTGACACAGCTCATAACGAGCCACTCGCGAACGACGTGCCATAGTCTTACGGCGTCGTGACGGGGGTCCGTGCTGCACATTTTCGGTTTTCGCAGCCGCAACAAAATGGACATAAGGGGAAAAGATGCGCTTACCGGGTAGATCCCTGCTCGCGGCGGGCGTCGCGAGCCTCGCCGTGACCGGCGTGGTGACCGGTGCGGTGCTCGCGCACGGTGAGCCGTCGGCCGCGACCGGCCGGCCGACGCTGGGGCTCGCCGCCGCGCAGAACGCGAGCGCCGCGACCGACGACCAGCAACCCCCGCTCGTCGAGGACTACACCTACCCGGGCGCCGACCGCATCCTGGCCACCGACAACGTCCTGCTCGTCAGCGGCGACGGGCACATCGTCTACGCGACCTGCCCGACCGGACCGGACACCATCGGCCTGATCTGGGTCACGACGTCGGAGCACGTCGGTCCCGCGCACAACGGGAAAGTCTGCTTCCGCGTCCTCGGCGCGAGCGGACAGCTGTCGCTCAAGATCCCGGCCGTCTACTCGATCCGCGGCGACGGGCTCAACCCCGGCGAAGGCCACAAGCTCAAGGCGGCGCTGACCACCGACGCCGGCGTGCACACGACCGTCGACGTGCCCTCCGACGGCACCACCCAGGTCGGCGTCGCCGCGACCCCGTCGGGCGATCCCACCACCCTGCTGGAGCTCAAAACCGCTTCCTGACGCACGGAAACGGCCCACCTCCCCGCGGGAGGTGGGCCGTTTTCGGCGAAACGCTACTTCAGGTACTGCGACCCGCGGGTCACGGCCGCGTACGCGTCGACTGCGCCGTTGCCGTAGAAGCCGTTGAACGACGGGCTTCCTTCACACGTCGCCGTGAACGTGGCGTCGCGGCCTTCGTCCAGATAGTCCACCGTGCGCGGGACCGGGCACGCGATCTCCGACGCCGTGCCCTCGAGCACGCGCTGGACCTTGTCCGGGTCCATCCCGAACTCGCCGTGGGACTTCTTGCCGTACTGCGAAATGATCAGCGCCGAAACGCCCGTCGCGTGCGGTGTCGCCATCGAAGTGCCCTGCAGCCACTGGTAGTAGCCGACCCGGCCGTCGGCCGCGGTCGCCTTCTGGACGCCCAGTGCCACACCCGCCGGCGTCACGTTGCCCGCCGCGTCGATGTTCCCTTCCGCCACACCCACGTTCTTCGGGTACGTCGAGAGGATCTCGTTCTCGACCGTGCGGAACCACGGCGTGCCGAAGCCGTCGCGGAAGTAGCCGCCCGGGGCCGACACCGAGATCTGCTCGGTGCCGTAGTTCGAGTAGTCCGCCTTCGCCTGCGACGGCCCGAACGCGCTGACGCCGATCGTGTGGTTGCCCTCGACCGGCAGGTTCAGGCACGAGGTGTTGTCGATCGTGCGCGGGTGCGTCGTGTTGGCCGGGTAGTCCGGGCTCGTGGTGTCCGGCTGCGGCGCGCCGAGGTCGGTGTGCTGGTTGCCCAGCGCGACCACCATCGTGACGCCCTTGCGGTGCGCGTAGTTCAGCGCGCGCTGGGTCGCCTCGATGATCGTGCGCTGCTCGGCCTGTTCGGCGGCCGAGTCCGCCGGGTTCGCCGTGCAGTTGTACAGCCACGGGTCGGTGTAGAACGACATGTTGACCACGTCGATGCCCGCGTCGCCGGCGTAAGTCAGCGCGTCGACGGTCGGCTGCAGGAAGAAGTAGCCCGAGTCCTGGCCGGCGCGGATGTTCACCAGCGTCACGTTCGGTGCGACACCCGACACGCCGAAGCCGTTGGCCGCGGCGGCGATGGTGCCGGCGACGTGCGTGCCGTGCGCGCCGTCGTCGTGGTTCACCGGGTCGACGCAGCCGCGGAACTCGCACGGGCCGTCGACCTCGACACCGTTGACGTCGAACGGGATGTCCTTGACGAAGTTGCGCGAGTCGGCCTCGTCGAAGTTCGGCGCGATGTCCGGGTGCGTGCCGTCGACGCCGGTGTCGATGATGCCGACCTTGACCTGCTTGCTGCCGGGCTGCTTGGTGCGCGAGAGGTCCGAGCGGACGGACTTGAGGCCCCAGAGCTGGTCGTCCAGCGGGTCCATCCCGACCGCGGCGGCTTTCTTGGCCGAAGCCGCCTTGCCGCGGCCTTCCTTCTCGACGTTGTTGTTCTTGGCCTTCTTGCCGTCCTTCGGCACCGAGCCGATGACCTGCGCCTTGGCCGCGCCGAACACCGCGCGGTTCGTGGACACGCGCTCGGTGAAGCCGGTCGCCGGCGCGCTGGCCTTGATCAGGCCGACGGCGGTGTTCGTCTCGAGCACGGTGCCGCCGGCGGCCTTGATGGCCTGCTGGGCGGTGCCGATGCTCTGGGTGTCCTTGGCGAGCACGGTGAACTCGGTCGCCGGGCCGGACAGCGCGGGCTGCGCCGACGCGACCGGGACCGCGACGGCCGAGATCGCCCCGAACAGCGGGACGGCCATGGCCGCGGCGAGAAGCCTGGGTCTCTTCACGATTCTCCTCCTCGGGAAAGCGGTTCCTGCGCACCGTATAGACCGGACATTGTGCTTACAACGGCCAAACGTACGTTATGGAACAACCGACTTCTGCTCCGCGAAGTGACAAGCTGACAAGTGCCCGTCCGTCCTGGGCACCAGCTCCGGGACCTCCGTCGCGCACTTGTCCTGGGCTTTCCAGCACCGCGTGCGGAACCGGCACCCGGACGGGGGATCCAGGGGGCTCGGCACGTCGCCGGCCAGCCGGATCACCTGCCGCTGCCCGCGCACGGCCGGGTCCGCCACCGGCACCGCGGACAGCAGCGCCTGGGTGTACGGGTGGGACGGTCGTTCGTAGATCTCCTCGTCCGTGCCGACTTCGACGATCTTGCCGAGGTACATCACCGCGACCCGGTTGGACAGGTGCCGCACCACGGACAGGTCGTGCGCGATGAACACATAGGACAGCCCGAACTCGGTCTGCAGGTCGCCGAGCAGGTTCATCACCTGCGCCTGGATCGAGACGTCCAATGCGGACACCGGCTCGTCGCAGATGATCACCTTCGGCCGCAACGCGAGCGCCCGCGCGATGCCGATGCGCTGGCGCTGCCCGCCGGAGAACTGGTGCGGGTAGCGGTTGAGGTGCTCGGGGTTGAGCCCGACGACGTCGAGCAGCTCCCGCACCTTGCCCGCACGCGACCCCTTCGGCGCCACCTCGGGGTGGATCTCGAACGGCTCGCCGATGATGTCGCCGACGGTCATCCGCGGGTTCAACGACGTGTACGGGTCCTGCAGCACGATCTGGATCTCGCGCCGCAGCTTCCGGAGTTCGTTGCCCTTCATCGAAAAGATGTCGCGGCCTTCGAACTTCGCGCTGCCTGCGGTCGGTTCTTCGAGCCGCATGAGGACCTGGGCCAGCGTGGACTTGCCGCAGCCGGACTCGCCGACGACGCCGAGCGTCTCACCGGGCATCAGGTCGAACGAGACGCCGTCGACGGCCTTGACCTGGCCGATCGTGCGCTTGAACAGGATTCCGGTGCGCACCGGGAAGTGCTTCTTCAGGTCGGTGACCGAGAGAATGGGCTCAGGCACGGGAGTTCACCACCTCTTCGGCGAAGTGGCACGCGCTGGTGCGGCCGAAGCCGATGCCGTGCGGTGGTGGCACTTCGGTCGAACAACGGTCCTCGGCACGCTTGCACCGCGGGTGGAACGCGCAGCCGGGCGGGATGTCCAGAAGGCTCGGCGGCAGGCCCTTGATGGTTTCCAGCGTCTGTCCTTTGAGGTCGAGCCGGGGCAGGGAGTCCATCAGCGCCGCGGTGTAGGGGTGGGCCGGTGCGCGAAACAGCTCGACGACGTCGGCCTGCTCGACGATCCGGCCCGCGTACATCACCGCGATCCGGTCGGCGACTTCGGCGACCACACCCAGGTCGTGCGTGATGAGCACCAGGCCCATCTTGCGTTCCGCCTGGATCTCCGCCAGGAGGTCCATGATCTGGGCCTGCACGGTGACGTCGAGGGCGGTGGTCGGCTCGTCGGCGATGAGCAGGTCCGGGTCGAGCGCCAGCGACATCGCGATCATCGCGCGCTGGCGCATGCCGCCGGAGAACTGGTGCGGGTAGTCCTTGATCCGGCGTTCGGCGGCCGGGATGCGGACGATGTCGAGCAGCTCGATCGCCCGCTTCCGGGCGTCCTTTTTGGACATGCCGAGCCGCACGCGCAGTTGTTCCTCGATCTGGAAGCCCACGGTGAACACCGGGTTCAGCGCCGAGAGCGCGTCCTGGAAGATCATCGCGATCTCGCTGCCGCGCACTTCGCGACGGCGTTCGTCGGACGCGGTCAGCAGGTCTTCGCCGCGCCAGCGCACGGCACCGCCGGTGATCACGCCGGGCGGCATGTCGAGGATGCCCATCACGGTCTGCGCGGTGACGCTCTTCCCGGAGCCGGACTCGCCCAGCACGGCCAGGGTTTCGCCCGCGTGCACCGAATAACCGACGCCGTTGAGCACGTTGGCCACGCCGTCGGACGTCCGGAACTCGACGTGCAGGTCTTCGACTTCGAGGAGGAGTTCAGCGTCTGCCTGGGGCCTAGCCCCAGACCCCGGCCGGGGGGCAAGCCCCCCTGGACCCCCCAAAGAATATGTGTCGGACAAAGGAATCTACCTCGACTTCGGATCGAGCGCGTCGCGGATGCCGTCACCCAGCATCACGAAGGCCAGCACGGTCAGGGTGACGAAGGCGCCGGGGAACAGCAGCATGTGCGGGTCGTTGCGGAAGTAGTCCCGCGAGTCGCTGATCATCACGCCCCACGAGATCACCGGCGGGCGCACGCCGATGCCGAGGTAGGCGAGCGTCGCTTCGGCGCCGATGAACGCGCCGAGCGCGATGGTGGCGTACACCAGCACCGGCGCGAGCGTGTTCGGCAGCAGGTGCCGGAAGATGATCCGCGGGGTGCTCGCGCCGAGGCCGCGCGCGGCCTTGACGTAGTCGAGCTGCTTGGCCACCAGCGTCGCCGAGCGCATGATCCGCATGGCCACCGGCCAGCTCAGCACCGCGATCGAGCAGACCACCTGGACGATGATCGTGACGGCGCCCGGGTTCGAGCCCGGCGCGTTGAACGTCGTCAGGATGACGATCGCGCCGAGCACGAACGGCAGGCCCGCGAAGATGTCGCCGAAGCGCGACAGGATGCTGTCGACGATCCGGCCGTAGTAGCCGGCGAGGATGCCGACGATCGAGCCGATCAGGACGGTCAGCAGCGTCGCGAACACGCCGACCAGCAGCGACGCGCGGGCGCCGTAGATCGTGCGGGCGTAGACGTCGGCGCCCTGGTTGTCGTAGCCGAACCAGGCGTCCGCGGACGGGCCTTCGTTGGCGTGGGCCAGATCGCTGAAGCCGGCGTCGCGCGAGCTGAACAAGCCGGGCGCGATCGCGATCAGCACGATCAGCGCGATGATCACCGCCGAGGCGACGAACGCCGGCTTGCGCCGCAGCTGGCGCCACGCGTCGCTCCACAGGCTGCGGGGTTTCTGCGGGCCGGTGGCGGAGTCGTCGACGCGGGAGAGCTCGGCCGCGTCGGCCCCGCCGCCGCCCACCAGGTTCGGGTCAGTCATAGCGGATCCTCGGGTCGAGAACGGCGTAGAGCAGGTCGACGATCAGGCTCATCAGCAGGTACACCAGCACCAGCAAGACGACGACGCCGACGACGGTCGCGCTCTCCCGGTTCTGGATGCCGCGGAAGATGAGCCCGCCCAGGCCGTTGATGTTGAACACGCCTTCGGTGACGATCGCGCCGCCCATCAGGGCGCCGAGGTCGGTGCCGAGGAAGGTGAGCACTGGGATCACCGAGTTGCGCAGCAGGTGGACGCCGACGACGCGGCTCTGCGGCTGGCCCTTCGCGATCGCCGTCCGCACGTAGTCGGCGTGGCGGTTTTCGGCGATGCTCGTTCTCGACAGCCGGGCGACGTAGGCCATGGACAGGCTGCCGAGCGCGATGCCGGGCACGATCAGCTCGCCGATGGTCGGGTCGTCCGAGACGCTCGCCTCGATCAGGCCGAGGCCGTTGCCGCCCAGCGCGAGCTGCAGCACGATCGCCGTGACGAACACCGGCAGGGAGATCAGGAAGGTGGTCGAGACCAGCACGAGGTTGTCGAGGAAACCCTTGCCGCGCAGGCCGGTCAGCACGCCGGCGGTGAGGCCGATGACCGCCTCGATGACCACCGCGATCACGGCCAGGCGCAGGGTGATCGGGTACGAGTTGCCGATCAGCTCGCCGACGGACGTGCCGTTGAAGGTCTCACCCCAGTCGCCGGTGAACAGGCTCCCGAGGTACTTGAAGTACTGGACGAACAGATTGTCGTTCAGGTGGAACTTCTCGGTCATCTGGGCGATGTAGGCCGGCGGGCACGCGGTCTGCCCGCACTTGCCGGAGAACGGGTCGCCGGGCACGGCCCAGACGAGGACGTAGATCAGGAAAGTGGTCCCGAAGAACACCGGGATCAGCTGAAGCAGCCGTCGCAGGACGTAGCGGATCATGACGAGTTCCTAGTGCGCGCCGGCCGTCGTGAGTGTTTAGGGCGGGGTTTAACGCCCCCAAAACACACCACCGCGGGGGGGGGGGTGCGGCAGGTCAGCGCGTCACTACTTCTTCAGGACCTCGATCGACGAGTAGTCCGGCATGCGCCGGAAGTCGAGGGCCGCGGCCTTGAGGTTCTTCGACTTCGCCGCGACACCCATCTCGTCCCACACCGGGATCGACGGCAGGTCCTTCGCGATCAGGTCCTCGGCCTGCTGGTACAGCTTGACCGCCGCGTCCTTGTCGGCGGTGGCGTCCGCCTGCGCGAGGATCGAGTCGACCTGCGGGTTCGAGTAGCTGGAGTCGTTCGACGACCCGCCGGTCTTGTAGATCGGGTTGAGGAAGTCCTCGATGGACGGGTAGTCCGCGGACCAGTCCGAGCGACCCATCCCGGTCAGCTTCTTGCCGTTGACGATGCTGCGCCACTGGCCGAAGTCGGTCGCCGGCACGAAGTCGCACTCGACGCCGAGGGTGTTCTTGATGCTGTTGCACGCCGCGACCAGCGGTTCCTTGCGGCCACCGTCGGCGTTGGACGCGATCGTCAGCTTGCCCTTGAAGCCGGACTTCGCGAAGGCCTCCTTGGCCGCCGCCGGGTCGAACTTGCAGAACTGGCAGACGCCGGGCCGCGCACCCGGGATGCCCTGCGAGATGTAGCCGTCCGCGGGCACGTAGGTGTCGTTCATGACGGTCTTGGTGATCTGCGCGCGGTCGATCGCCAACGAGATGGCCTTGCGCAGCTCGAGGTTGTTGTAGCCGGGCACGTAGTACGGCACGGCGATGGTGCTGATCCCGAGCAGGTGGCCGGTGACCAGGCGGTCACCGAGGTCGTTCTTGTACTTGCCGCCCGCGACCGCCGACGGCGGCAGCGCCTCCATGAAGTCGACCCGCCCGCTCAGCAGGTCCTGGTAGGCGGTCTCCTGGCTGGAGTAGATCTTGATGTCGAGGTTCTTGAACTTGACCTTGTCGTCACCCTTGTAGTCGTCGAAGCGGGTGAGCTTGATGTCCTGGTTCGGCGTCCGCGAGACGAACTTCAGCGGGCCGTTGCCGATCGGGTGCTGTTCGAAGGCCTTGGGGTCCTTGAAGAACGAGTCGGGCAGCGGCGCGAACGCGGTGTACCCGATCTTGATCGAGAACACCGAGAACGGCGCGTCGAGCGTCACCTGGAACTCGTAGTCGCCCTTGGCGACCAGCCCGGACATCTTGTCCGTGGCCGGCTTGGCGTTCTTGTCCTCCGGGTGGACGTCCTTGTACCCCTGGATGTTCGAGAAGAAGTCCGTGTTGAGCTGCCCGTTCGGGGCGTAGGCGCCGTAGTTCCAGGCGTCGATGAAGTTGTGCGCCTTCACCTCGGTGCCGTCGTGGAACTTCCAGCCCTGCTTGATCTTGATGTCGAAGACCTTGGAGTCGGTCGTCGTGATCGAGTCGGCCATCAGGTTGAACGGCTGTGCGTCCGCTCCCTTGAAGCCGACCAGCGCGGCGAACATCGGCTGGACGGCCTTGGTGCCGCCCAGCTCGTTGGTGTTGGTCGGGACCAGCGCGTTCTGCGGTTCGGTGCCGTAGACGCTGACCGTGCCGTCCGGGTCCGTCCCGCCGGCGCCCGCGGAGCTGCCCGACCCGCCACCGCACGCGGCCAGCACGAGCGCCAGCGAAGTCATCACCACCGTGGGTCCCCAGAGCCTGCGCGAACGACGCATGTCCCCTCCATCTCCGTGACGTCCGAAAGGTGAGACGCACGCTATCGGGGGCGGTGAAGCCGATCACAGGACTGCGGTGTTGCAAATGTGTGACGGTCGTCGGCATCACCTGGTTGGAGTACAACCAACGTTGGAAACCGGATAGGCCGGAAGGCCCAGCGCGGACTGCTGGTCATCGCGCGCTCACCCTCGGTTCCGTTGCGGCGCAAGCCCTTTCGGGCGGCCGAACGGTCGGTCGGGCGCGGGGCACGCGGCTCCCACGTAGTGAATGACTCATTCATGTCGTCGGACGACATGAATGAGTCATTCACTACACGCGGGCGAGGGCCGGGTGGCGGGTCAGGCCAGGGCTAGGGCGATGCCGTCGAGGATGTCGTGTTCGCTGACCACCAGCTCCGTCGGGCCGCCCCGGGTCGCGAGCTGCTCCGCCAGGGTCTGGACCACCACCGCGCCGCCGCCGATCACGTCCACCCGGCCCGGGTGGATCACCGGGTTCGCCGCGCGGGTCGCGTGGTCCTCGGCGAGCAGGCGCGTCGCGAGGCGGTCGATGTCCGCCGTCGACAGCTTCGACAGGTGGACGCGCTCACGGTCGTACTCCGGCAGCCCCTGCGCGATCGCCGAGAGCGTGGTCACCGTGCCGGCGACCCCGACCCAGGTCCGCGCGCGGGCGACGTCGACGACGTCGAACGCCTCCGTGAGCACCTTGCCGGCCAGGTCGCGGGCGGCGGCGATCTCCTCAGCCGTCGGCGGGTCGCTCTTGAGCGCGCGCTCGGTGATGCGGACGCAGCCGATGTCGACGGACTTCGCCGCGAGCACCTCGGCCTGCCGGCCGTCCCACGTGCCCAGCACCAGCTCGGTCGAGCCGCCGCCGACGTCGGCCATCACGAACGGGCCGTCGTCCGGATCCTGCTCGCCGACCGCGCCGGTGAAGCTCAAGCGGGCTTCCTCGTCGCCGCTGATCACCTCGGCCTCGACGCCGAGCGTCTCGCGCGTCATGCGGAAAAACTCATCGCGGTTCTTCGCGTCGCGCGTGGCGGAGGTGGCGACCATCCGCACCTTCTCGACGCCCTTGCGCCGCGCGGCGATCGTGTAGTCGGCCAGCGCGGCCCTCGTGCGCTCGATGGCTTCGGGAGCCAGCTGCCCGGTGGCGTCGACACCCTGGCCGAGCCGGACGATCCGCATCTCGCGGTGCAGGTCGCGCAGGTCGACCGTGCCGTCGTGGCGCGGCGTCAGCTCGGCGACGAGCAGGCGGATGGAGTTGGTCCCACAGTCGATCGCGGCAACACGAGGCATGCGCCCACCCTAACCGGCGGGTGTGGTCGTCCCGACGGTCGTGGTCGTGGTGGTCGTGGTCACCGAGGTGATCGTCCCGCACGTCGGGGGCGGCGGCGTGGTCGTCGGGTTCGGTGTGGTCTCGCCGGTTCCGGTCGTCGTCGGGGGCGGGGTGGTCGTCGTCGACGTTTCGGTCGTGGTCGTGACCGTCGTGGTCGGCGCGGGGCAGGCCGGCTTCGAGGTGGTCGGACCGGTCGAGGTCGAGCCCGGCTTGGTCGGCGTGGTCGTGGGTGCCGGCGGCGTGGTCGCCGGGACCGGCGGGGGCGGGATCGCCGGTGGCGCGGGGAGCGCCGCCGCGTTCGGCGCGCCGATCGGCACGGTGCTGTCGGGCACCTGCATGATCCCGTTGCGGTAGGCCTCCGCCCACAGGATCACCGTGTTCACGTACGTGTCGGAGTTGTTGTAGCGGTAGATCGCGCCGCGCAGCTGGTCCGGGTTCGAGAGGTCGAAGCCGCCGGAACAGAGGTAGCGGCCGGTCGCCAGCGCCGCGTCGAAGATGTTGTTCGGGTCGGACTTGCCGTCGCCGTTGCCGTCGGAGGCGTACCCGCGCCAGGTCGCCGGGATGAACTGCGTCGGGCCGACCGCGCGGTCCCAGACCGGGTCCGTGTCGAGCTCGCCGTGGTCGGTGTCCGGGATCGCGGCGAACGCGCCCTGGCCGTTGAGCTCCGGGCCGAGGATCGGCTCGCGGGTGGTCCCGTTCGCGTCGACGTACCCACCGCGCGCGTGGTTGGACTCGATCCGGCCGATGCTGGCGATCAGCGCCCAGTCGATGTGGCAGGCGGGCTGCTCGCGGCCGAGGATGTCGGCGGCGTTCTTGTACGCGGCGAGCGCGGTGGCCGGGATGCCGAGGGGGCCGTCGGGGAGCTCGTAGGCCGGCAGCGGCAGCGGGGTGGGGGCGCCGGGGAGGGTGCCGTCGACGGCGATCTGCTGGATGGCGGCGTGGCCGGGGTCGTAGCCCTGGCCGAGGGCGGCGTCGCGGGTGTGGTCACCGCTGCCGCCGAGCCAGGCGAGCGTCACGCCACCGGCGAGCAGCGCCGGGATCACCGCGAAGATGCCGATGACCAGCGGGTACGCCGTGCGGTGGCGGATCCCGAATCTTCGGGTGTGGCTCCCGACTGCGTCTGGCAGTCGCCGCACGCGCATAGCTCGAAGCCCTCCTGGCCGGATCGATCCACCCTCGGGTGACAGCCTGCCGTACCCGGGGCCCGGTTTCACCCCTTCGGGAGTCTGGATCTCGCCGGACGGGGGTTTTCGCTCACCCAGCCCAGTTATCTGTTTACGACGCGCGAGCGTTACTCGGCACAGTCCCCCGTGGGCCACCCGTTCGCCTTAAGGAGCTCCAGCGTCTCGTCACCGAACGGATTCACCCCGGGACCGACGGCGAGCGAGTGGGCGACGTGCACGTGCAGGCACTTGACGCGGCCGGGCATGCCCCCGGCGGTGACCTGGTGGCCGAGCGGCTCGATCGCGTCGCGCTCGGCGAGGTAGGTCTCGTGGGTGCGCTGGTACTGCGCGGCGAGCTCGGGATCGGTGGTGAGCCGCTCGGTCATCTCCTTCATGATCCCGGACGCCTCGATCGTGCCGATCATCGAGTTCAGCTTCGGGCAGGTGAGGTAGTAGAGGGTCGGGAACGGCGTGCCGTTCTCCAGGCGCGGGCTGGTCTGCACCACCGACGGGTGCCCGCTCGGGCACCGCGCGGCGATCGCCCGCAGCGCCCGCGGCGGCCGTCCGAGCTGCTCCGCGATGATCTCGCGGTCGGCGTCGGCGACGGGCTCGAACCGGTGCTGCTGCGTGCTGTCCACAGCTCAAGGTTAGAGCGTGCCCCGGCTCTCCCTCACACCCCGCCACTTTCCCTACGAAAGCTCCGCGCCCGGCCCCCCGAAGCGGCACTTTCCCTATGAAAGTGGCGCTGGGGGCTCAGCCGCCGGAGACCTGGTTCCAGAGGTTCTCGTACCAGGAGCCGCCCGCGACCTGCTGCTGGCCGGTCGGCGGGGCCGCGTCCTGGGCCTTGTCCTCGGGCAGCTGGACGATGTAGGGCGTCTCGCCCGGCTTGACGTACCGCAGCCGCCGCCGGGCTTCGGCCTCGATCTGGGCGGGGTCGCTCAGCTCCGCCTTGCGGCCCTGGAGCTGAGCGACCTCCTGCTGCAGCTGGGCCTGCTGCGCCTGCTGTTCGCGGACCTCGGTGCGCTGGGCGAGGTAGGTCCGCAACGGCACGGCGATGGTGAACGCCAGCGCGCACACCACGATCGCCACCACCGCCGCGCGGCGGGTGGTGGACATGCCGAGCACCTTCGCCGCCCCCGACGCGCGCTTCGCGGCCAGGCTCCGGCGAAGCCGGGCCCGGGTGGTGTCCGCGTCGCCGGTGCGCCGCCGCGCGGCCGCCGAGCCGTCCGTGGGCCGGGGCGGCCGGGAGCCCTGGTTTCCCGCGCGCGCCGCTTCGGGGCGGCGGGCCCGCGTGGACCCACCGGCCCGCGAAGCCCCGCCGCCTCGGCGGTTGCGCGTTGTCCTCCCCCGGTCCGCCATCGCGGGCTCAGCCCTCGGCGCTGAACCGCGGGAAGGCCAGCTCGCCGGCGTACCGGGCGGCGTCGCCGAGGGTCTCCTCGATGCGCAGCAGCTGGTTGTACTTGGCGATCCGCTCGCCGCGGGCCGGGGCGCCGGTCTTGATCTGGCCGACGCCGGTGGCGACCGCCAGGTCCGCGATGAACGTGTCCTCGGTCTCGCCGGAGCGGTGGCTCATCATCGACTTGTAGCCGAACGACGTGGCCAGCGAGATCGCGTCGAGCGTCTCGGACAGGGTGCCGATCTGGTTGACCTTCACCAGCAGCGCGTTGGCCGCGCGGCGGGTGATGCCCTCCTCGAGCCGGTCCGGGTTGGTGACGAACAGGTCGTCGCCGACGATCTGGACCTTCTCGCCGACCTCGGCGGTCAGGGTGACCCAGCCGTCCCAGTCGTCCTCGCTCAGCGGGTCCTCGATGGACACCAGCGGGTAGTCGCGCAGCAGTTCGGCGTAGTAGGCCGACATCTGCTCGGCGCTCTTCTTGCTGCCTTCGAAGGTGTACGCGCCGTCGGCGAAGAACTCCGTCGCGGCGACGTCGAGGGCCAGCGCGACGTCGCGGCCCGGGGTGTAGCCGGCCTTCTCGATGGCCTGGAGGATCAGGTCGAGCGCCTCGCGGTTGTTCGCCAGGTTCGGCGCGAAGCCGCCTTCGTCGCCGAGACCGGTCGAGAGGCCGCGGCCCTTCAGCACCGACTTCAGCGAGTGGTAGACCTCGGCGCCCCAGCGCAGGGCCTCGCGGAAGGTCTCCGCACCGATCGGCGCGATCATGAACTCCTGGACGTCGACGTTGCTGTCCGCGTGCGAACCGCCGTTGAGGATGTTCAGCATCGGCACCGGCAGCACGTGCGCGTTCGGCCCGCCCAGGTAGCGGAACAGCTCCAGCTCGGCCGACTCGGCGGCGGCCTTCGCGACGGCCAGCGAAACACCGAGGATGGCGTTCGCGCCGAGGCGGGACTTCGCCGGCGTGCCGTCGAGGTCCACCAGCTTCTGGTCGACGATCCGCTGGTCGACGGCTTCGATGCCGACCATCTCGGGGCCGATCTCGTCGAGCACCGCGGCGACCGCGCGCTCGACGCCCTTGCCGTTGTAGCGGCCGGTGTCGCCGTCGCGGAGCTCGACGGCCTCGTGCTCACCGGTCGAGGCACCCGACGGGACCGCGGCCCGCGCCAGCGTGCCGTCGTCGAGGGCCACCTCCACCTCGACCGTCGGGTTGCCACGCGAGTCCAGAATCTCGCGCGCGCCTACCTGCTCGATGAGAGCCACGCCATGCTCCTCGGTGCGTTTGTCCTGCGATGACGCGCCCAGCCTAGCCGCCGCGGCAGTTCACCCGTTGGAGGACTCACCGCCCGCGCGGACGGCCTGCCAGCCCGGCGGCAGCTCGACGTCGTCGGACGTCTGCTGCCAGAACGTCCAGCTGTTGCCCCCGAGATCGGCGACGGTGAAGACGCGGGCGCCGTAGGGCTGGTCCTGCGGCGGCTCCAGCTCACCCTCCTCGTTGAGGGCCGTCCTGACGCGTTCGTAGACGTCGTCCACGTCGTCGACGTAGAGGATGTTGAGCTGGCCGACCGGGCCGTCGACCCCTTTGGCCTGCCAGTAGTCGTCGCCGACGCCGGCGATCTGGACCTTCGCGGCACCGGCGCAGAGGGTCGCCTGGAACACTTCGCCGGCCCCGTCGCAGAACCGGACCTCCTCGGTGAACCCGAAGACCCTGGTCAGCCAGGCGAGCGCCGCGGTGGCGTCGGCGTAGTAGAGGTAGGGCGCCAGGCCCCGGTACGGGCTGCTCATGGCGGAACAGTCCACCACGTCCCGTTCGGCGGCGTGTGCTAGCCCCTCTTCCGAGGTAACGTGGGAGTGACCATGACGGACGCCGCAGCTGCTTCGCAGCCTCCCGAGGAGTCGGGGTTCCATGCCTTCCGTCAGGCCGAAGACCTGGTCGTCCGCCGTCGTCCGCTCGACGCGCTGAAAGCGTTGCAGCCCCTGATCGAGTCCGAAACGGACAAGCCGTCGGTGCACCTGCTGGCCGGCCGCGCGTACTTCCACTCCGCCCAGCTGCGCCGGGCCGAGCAGGCGTTCATCCGGGTGCTCGAACTGGACCCGACGGACCACTACGCGAGGTTCATCCTGGGCCGCACCCTGGAGCGTCTCGGCCGCTTCGTGGAGGCGCTGGCCCAGATGCGCATGGCGGCGGCGATGAACCCGGTGCCGGAGTACCTCGAGGCGATCAACGAGGTCAAGGCCCGCATCGCCCTGCGCGAACCCTGACGTGGCCAGGGCCGATCGGCCTGCCCGGGGTCAGACTTTCGGCCGAGGAGGCCGGGCCCCTCGGCCGATCCGCCCGACCCCCGCGACCGGCGAAGCTGGTTCCAGACCGAAACAGGGAGGAACCGGAAATGTCGATTCTCGCGACACTGGGTGCGTACGCCGGCTTGCTGCTGCTGGTGCTGATGGCCGTCACGCCGTTCTTCGCGGACCGCGAGCTCTAAGGCGCGACGCTCGCCTCGGCGTACGCGTCCGCCGCGCTGAACACGTCCTGGCCGTACGGCACGCCCGGGTTGTAGAACAGGATCGCCCGCCACCACCCGGCCGGCGTCCCCAGATCATCCCCACCGGAACACAGGAACCGCGCCGCCGTGAACGCCGCGTCGTCCACGTTCTGCGGGTCCGGCGCGCCGCCGTCGCCGTTGGCCCGCTCCTGGTACTTCTTCCACGTCGAGGGCAGGAACTGCATCGGGCCGATCGCGTGGTCCCACGACTTGTCGCCGTCGAGCTTGCCCGCGTCCGTGTCGTGGACCGCCGCGACCCCCGGGGAGCCGTCGAGCGGCGGGCCGACCACCGGCTTCACCACGCGGCCGTTCGCGGCCACCGCCGACAGGTCGAAGTCGCCGCGGGCCGTCTCCACCCGGCCGATGCCCGCCAGCGTCGCCCACGAGAGGTGGCAGGTCGGCTTCTGGCGCTGCATCCACATTTCCGCCCGCCCGTACGCGGCCAGCACCCGCGCCGGGATGTGCGTCTTGCCCGCGACGCGCGTCGCCCACGCGTCCAGCTCCGCCTGGTCCGACACCGCCGGGCGGTCGACCGGCGCGGCCAGCCCCGCGCGCGGTGACTCGGCGCCCGGCTGCGGGCGCTGCTCCGGGATCGCCAGCGCCGGCTGCGCGGGCGGGGGCGCGGCCGGCTCGTCCGGGTTCCGGACGCCGATCGTGACGACCAGGATCACGCCGGTGAGCACGAGTCCCAGCGCGAGGGCCACCCGGCCGAGGTACCGCCGGGGCGGGCCGCCCGAGGACGTCGAAGGAGGCGTGACGGTCGGCTGAGCGGTTTCGGCCACCCGATCAGGTTACGGAGCCACTCAAGAGGGACCCTCGACCGCCTGACCAGGCAAGCGGAGGGTAAAAACCGCTCTGCTGCCAGCGACGTCACAGAATTCGTTATCGAGTCGACGCGCAAGGCCCTGACCTGCGGTTACCCTAACCTAACCTGACAGCCGAGTCCCATTTGTCCGATTGCATCGTTTCGAGCCGAAGTGAGCTCGCTGGACTTACAGGTGAGCCTTACCTAAAAACTTCCTGGAGGCCGACGAACTCAGGGAGGCGGAACCGGTGTTGTTCTCGAGCGCGCTGATCGGGCTGCGCGAAGGCCTGGAAGCCGCGCTGGTCGTGAGCATCCTGGTGGCGTTCCTCGTGAAGACCGACCGGCGGCACGCCCTGCGCTGGGTGTGGCCCGGGGTCGGCGCCGCGGTGCTGCTGTCGGTGGCCGTCGGCGCGATCCTCACCTACACCACCGCCCAGCTGTCGTTCGAGCACCAGGAGCTGCTCGGCGGGAGCCTGTCGATCGTCGCGGTCGTGTTCGTCACGGCGATGATCTTCTGGATGCGCAAGGCGTCGAAGAGCATCGCCGCCGAGCTGCGCGGCAAGATGGACGACGCGCTGGACGTCGGCCCGATGGCCGTGCTGCTGCTGTCGTTCCTCGCGGTGGGGCGCGAAGGCCTGGAGACCGCGGTGTTCTTCTACTCCGCCGTCCAGACCGCGCAGTCGGACACCGTGCAGCCGCTGATCGGCTTCGCCATCGGCATCGCGGCCGCCGTGGTGCTCGCCTGGCTGCTCTACAAGGGCGCGGTGCGGTTCAACCTGGGCAAGTTCTTCACGATCACCGGCGTCCTGCTCGTGTTCGTCGCCGCGGGCGTGCTCGGCTACGGCCTGCACGACCTGCAGGAGGCCGCGTTCCTGCCGGGCATCGGCACCCTCGCCTTCGACGCCTCGAACACGCTGCCCGAGACGTCCTGGTACGGCGCCCTGCTCAAGGGCATCTTCAACTACTCGCAGCAGACGACCGTGCTGCAGGCCGTCGCGTGGGTCGCCTACGTCGTCATCGTGCTGCCCCTGTTCCTCAAGCCCAGCAAGAAGACCGCGCCGGCGCCCGCCGCCGCGGCCGCCTCGAAGGAGTGACCGTGCGCAGAACCACCCCGCTGGCCGTGCTGGCCGGCGTCGCCACCCTGGTGTCGCTGTCCGCCTGTGACAGCAAGAGCGACACCGCCGGTGCGGCGGCGGACGGCGGCCCGATCAAGGTGGCGGCCTCCGACACCGCGTGCGACGTCTCGGTCAACACCGCCAACGCGGGCAACGTGACCTTCGAGATCACCAACAAGGGCAGCAAGGTCACCGAGTTCTACCTCTACGCCGAGGGCGACCGGATCATGGGCGAGGTCGAGAACATCGCGCCCGGGCTCAACCGGCGGCTGATCGTCGAGGTCGCCGACGCCGGCAAGTACCAGACCGCGTGCAAGCCGGGCATGGCCGGCACCGGCATCCGCGGCGAGTTCACCGTCACCGGCGGCGCGGCGAAGCAGAGCGACGCCAACGCGCAGAAGGCCCAGGCCACCAAGAGCTACGCCGACTACGTCGCGAACAACACCGCCGCCCTCGAAGAGGAGACGGGCAAGTTCGTCGACCTCGTCAAGGCGGGCAAGGTCGACGAGGCGAAGGCCGCGTACGCGCGCACCCGCATCTACTACGAGCGCATCGAGCCGGTCGCCGAGAAGTTCGGCGACCTCGACCCGGCCATCGACGTCCGCGAGGCCGACCTCGAGCCGGGCCAGGCGTTCACCGGCTTCCACCGGCTCGAGAAGGACCTGTTCGTCACCGGCCTGCAGGCCGACAGCCCGAAGATCGCGGACAAGCTGCTGACCGACGTCAAGGACCTGGTCGCGAAGTCCAAGACGCTCGAGCTGACCGCGCTCGACCTGGCGAACGGCGCCAAGGGCCTGCTCGACGAGGTCGCCACCGGCAAGATCACCGGCGAGGAGGAGACCTTCTCGCACACCGACCTCTGGGACTTCCAGGCCAACGTGGACGGTTCGAAGGGCGCGATCGCCTCGCTGCGCCCGCTGCTGCAGCAGCGCGACGCCGCCCTGGTGTCCACTTTGGACAAGGAGTTCGCGAACGTGCAGGGCCTGCTGGACAAGACGCGCTCCGGGGACGGCTTCAAGCTCTACACCGACCTGTCCCAGGACCAGATCAAGGAGTTCGCCTCGGCCGTCGACGCGCTGAGCGAGCCGCTGAGCAAGGTTGCGGAGGTCGTTTCGAAGTGACGTCGACCGAGGGCACGCGGGTTTCCCGGCGGAAGCTGTTCGGCCTGGCGGGCGCGGGTGTCGCGCTCGCCGGGGCGGGGGCCGCCGCCGGGATCGGCATCGACAAGGCGACGACCGGCAACGCCGAAGCGGCGGTGACCACCGTCGACTTCCACGGCGAGCACCAGGCCGGGATCGTCACGCCGGCACAGGCGAACCTGCACTTCGCGGCCCTCGACGTCACCACGAAGGACCCGGAGAAGCTGCGGCAGCTGCTGAAGACGTGGACCGACGCGGCCCGCCGGATGACAGCGGGCCAGGAAGCCGTCGCGAACGGTGCGCTGGGCAGCGGCCAGTACGCGCCGCCCGGCGACACCGGCGAGGCGCTCGACCTGCCGGCGTCGCAGCTGACGCTGACCATCGGCTTCGGGCCGTCGCTGTTCGACGGCCGGTTCGGGCTGGCGGGCAAGCGGCCGCCGCAGCTGATCGACCTGCCGCTGTTCCCGAAGGACAAGCTCGACCCGGCCCGCGGCGGCGGCGACCTGTGCATCCAGGCCTGCGCGAACGACCCGCAGGTGGCGGTGCACGCGGTCCGCAACCTGGTGCGGCTCGGCTTCGGCGTCACCGAGGTCCGCTGGTCGCAGCTGGGCTTCGGCCGCAGCTCGTCGACGTCGCGGACGCAAGCGACACCGCGGAACCTGTTCGGCTTCAAGGACGGCACGAACAACATCAAGTCCGAGGACACCGACTTCCTGCGCGACCAGGTGTGGGCGGAGCGGGGTGACGGCCCGGCCTGGATGGCCGGCGGCTCGTACCTGGTGGCCCGCCGGATCCGCATGCACATCGAGACGTGGGACCGCGAAACCCTCGACGGCCAGCAGCAGATCATCGGCCGCACGAAGGGCACCGGCGCCCCGCTGGGCCAGACCGCGGAGTTCGACGAGCTGGACCTGGACGTCGGCGGCGCGGGCGGCGAGAAGGTGATCGCCGAGGACGCCCACGTCCGGCTGGCCTCGCACCAGGCGCTGAACGGTGTGCGGATCCTGCGCCGCGGCTACAACTTCGTCGACGGTTCGGATGGTGTCGGGCACCTCGAAGCGGGACTGTTCTTCCTGGCGTTCAACCGGGACACGCGGAAGCAGTACGTGCCGATGCAGCAGGCGCTGTCGTCGAAGGACGCGATGATGGAGTACGTCCAGCACACGGGGTCGGCGCACTTCGCCGTGCCGCCGGGTGTCTCGCCGACCGGTTACTGGGGCGAAGGGCTCTTCGCCTAGTCCACCTGCTCGGTCGGGTACACGTCGCGGATCTTCCGGTTGAAGAACCGGCCCTGGCTCTCCGCCGCCATCAGCTCCCGGTGCACGGACTCCGGCACCAGCCGGTACCGGTAGACGCTGCCGTTCCGGAACTCGATCTCCAGGAGGTGCTCCTCCCGGGCGTAGCCGATCGACGCGATGGTCGAGGAGCTGACGGCGTGGCGACGCATGTCACCCAGTATCCCCTTGCCTAAAGCCTTTAGGGAACTCTACATTAGCTTTAGGAGGTGGTGCCGGTGGTCCGCGTCGGGTTGACGACCGAACGGCTGGTGCGAGCGGGCGCCGAGCTGGCCGATGAGCTGGGCTTCGACCGGGTGACGCCGTCGGAGCTGGCGCGCCGGTTCGACGTCCAGGTCGCGAGCCTGTATTCGCACGTCAAGAACGCGCACGACCTGCGGACGCGGATCGCGCTGCTGGCGCTGGACGAGCTCGCCGACCGGGCGGCCGCCGCGCTGGCCGGCCGCTCCGGGCGGGACGCGCTGATCGCGTTCGCCGACGTCCACCGCGACTACGCCCGGGCGCACCCCGGCCGGTTCGCCGCGGCACAGCTGCGGCTCGACGCGGAGACCGCGGCGGCGAGCGCGGGCGTGCGGCACGCGGAGCTGATGCGCGCGATCCTGCGCGGCTACGACCTGACCGGGCCGGACCAGACGCACGCCGTCCGGCTGCTGGGCAGCTTCGTCCGCGGGTTCGTCGCCCTTGAAGCCGACGGCGGCTTCGACCACAGCCCGCCCGCGGCGCCCGAGAGCTGGACCCGCCTCCTCGACGTCCTCGATTCCCTTCTCCGTGATTGGCCCGCTTCATGATCACCACCCCGCTGACCGGCCTCGTCCGAGGCGCGCTCGAACTCGAAGAAACCCCGCGCGGCCTGGTCCCGCACCGGCTGCCGGCCCACGCACGGGCGCAGAACACCGACCCGCGGCTCGCGATGGCCGAGGCGCAGCCCGCCGGCGTCCGCGTGCGGTTCCGCACGACGGCTCGCGTGATCGAGCTCGACACGGTGGCGACGAAGGTGGAGTACCCGGGTGCGCCGCCGCGGCCCGACGGCGGCTACGACCTGCTGGTGGACGGCAAGCTCGCCGCCCAGGCGACCGCGCCCGCCGGCGTGCGGTTCGCGGACCTGCCCGGGCACGACAAGGACGTCGAGATCTGGTTGCCGCACAACGAACTGACGACGCTGGTCGCCTTGCGCACCGATGCTCCGGTGACGCCCGCTGCCCGGGCGGACCGCGTGTGGCTGCACCACGGCAGTTCGATCAGCCAGGGTTCGAACGCGGCGAGCCCGTCGACGACGTGGACCGCGCGGGCCGCGCTCGCGGCCGGGGTCGAGCTGGTCAACCTGGGCTTCAGCGGCAACGCGCTGCTGGACCCGTTCACCGCCCGCGCGCTGCGCGACACCCCGGCGGACCTGGTCAGCGTGAAGCTCGGCATCAACATCGTCAACGCGGACCTGATGCGGCTGCGCGCGTTCGGCCCGGCGGTGCACGGGTTCCTCGACACGATCCGCGAAGGCCACCCGGCGACGCCGCTGCTGGTCGTCTCGCCGTTGTACTGCCCGATCCACGAGCGGACACCGGGTCCCGGCGACTTCGACCACGCGGCGCTCGCGTCGGGCGTCGTGCGCTTCCGGGCCACCGGTCTCCCGGGCGAGGGAAAGCTCACCCTGGAAGTGATCCGCGACGCGCTGGCGGAGATCGTCGCGCAGCGGGCGGACCCGGCGTTGCACTACGTGGACGGCTTGTCGTTGTACGGCCCGGACGACTACGCGGAGTTCCCCCTGCCGGACGAGCTGCACCCGGACGGCGCCGCCCACGAACGGATCGCCACGCGGTTCGCGTCCTGGCTTGACTTCAACCTCCCTTGAAGTTGAATTCTGGGGACATGTTCACCGAAGCAGAGCTCGCGTACCTCGAAGCCCAGCCCCTCGGCCGGCTGGCGACCCAGCAGCCGAGCGGAACCCTGCAGGTCAGCCCGGTCGGCTTCCGGTACAACCCGGACGAGAAGGCCATCGACGTCACCGGGCACAACCTGGCCAAGAGCAAGAAGTTCCGCAACGTCCTGGCGAACGGCCAGGCGGCGTTCGTGGTGGACGACCTGC
This sequence comes from Amycolatopsis iheyensis, assembly GCF_024703995.1. GTDB lineage: Bacteria > Actinomycetota > Actinomycetes > Mycobacteriales > Pseudonocardiaceae > Amycolatopsis > Amycolatopsis iheyensis. The sequence goes on from NZ_JAMXQV010000018.1 coordinate 102,291, forward strand.
CCTCGACGAACCCGTGGCGGGTCCGCTGCCTGGAGATCCGCGGCACGGCGGAGGCCCTGACGGGGGTGGACCTCCCGGACAACCACTTCGACGACGCGGTGATCCGCATCCACCCGAAGCGCATCATCGCCCTCGGCGTCGAGGACTGGGACCGGGAGCCGCTGGAGCTGGAGGCGAACATCCGCAACGTGTGACCGCCGATCCACCACGGGGACTGGGGGTGCCCGTGGTGGATCAGCGGCGCGCGCCGAACACCGTGTACGACGCCGTCCCCGCCACCGCGAGCACCACAGCAGTCCACATCGCCACCCCAGCCCCCACCGGCTGCAACACCCACGCCGCGACCCCCGCCGCCGTCGTGCCGTCGCGCGGGACGAACAACGCCACCGCGCACCAGCCCACCGGCAACGTCCACCCGAACTGACCACCAGCGATCGTCGCCGCCAAGCCCGCCAACCCCAGCAGACCCGCCGCGTCGCGCAGGATCAACGACACCGGCACCGCGCCCAGCTGGACCACCAGCACCGCGCCCGCCGCCGCGACGCCCACCGAAAGCAAGTGGACGAACCTTCGCGGCCGCCACGGCAGGGCCGCCGTGCGGTCGAGGTCCGGGTCCTGGCCGCTGAGGCCGATCGCCGCCACCGCGATCGCCGCCGTCAGGGCCAGCAGCGCGTGCGGGAGTGCCCAATCCCCTCCCGCCAGGAGGCGGATCCCGGCCGGGCACGCGACCAGCGCCGCGAACGCCGCCGGCAGGTGCCGCGATCGCGCGTACAACACCGTCCACCTCATCGCGGGGCTCCGGGCACCAGCTTCTGCAGCGGGTCTCCCTGGCACGTCAGCAGCACCTGCCGAGCCGCCACCACCCGCTCCTGCTGGACGTCGGCCGGCAGCGCGTGGAACGTCGCCCACAGCTGGTCGATCGTGGCGAACTTGTCCTTCAGCCAATGGCCGCCGAGCTCGGGAAGCGGCTTCAGCTCGCCGGTGAAGTACGCGCCCGTGATCATGCGCGCCGCCTGGTCCGGGAGGTCGACGACGCTGTGCCGGTTGCACGACGGCAACCCGGCGCCGGCCAGGACCGCCGCGCGCAGGTCGGCCGCGTCCGCCGTCAGGAGGTTTTCGTTGTACTGGAAGTCCAGGTAGACCACGTCGGCCGCGCGGTGCGGTGGCTCGTCCGGCAGCGTGGCCGCCGTCTGCTCCTCGATCCGCGTCGGCGCGCCGGGCAGTTTCGCCAGCAGCGCCAACGCTTCCCGGCCCGGTCCCGCCAACGCCGTCAGGCGGCCGGCGTGCAGCTTGCTCACGCAGATCGGCCCGTCGCACAGCTTCGCCGCCGCGCGACTGTCCACTTCGGTCGCGTCGGCGACGGTCGCCGGGAACAGCGGCACCGCGATCGCGAGGCCCGCCACCAGCGGCAGCAGGCCCAGCAGCCGGGCCCGCACGGAGTTCGCCGCCAGCAGCAGGAACCCGGTCGCCGCCAGGCCGATGAACCACGCCGCCTGGCCGAGGTCGAGCGACGCCGTCGTCGTCACCATCGAGCCCCGCGGCTCCGCGAGCGCCGGCGCCAGCAACCCCGCCCGCGCCGGCAGGACCGCGTGCACGCCCGGCTCCAGCGCCATCCAGCACAACGTCGTGCCGACCATCGTCACCACGGCCAGCCCCGGCGCCGTCAGCGGGTGCGGCAGCAGCCGCCCGACCGCCAGCCCCAGCCAGCTCCCGGCGACCACGCCGAGCAGCCCGACGACGAGCACCGGCACGAAGGAAACCGAGAAGAACCCGCCGTGCGCCAGCACTTCGACCGCGCCGACGGCGAACACGCCCAGCACGCCCAGCGCGCTGGCCGCCCCGACCGCGCCGGCCAGCCGCGCCGCCCGGTGCCAGCCCGGCCGCGACGTCGTCGCGAGCAGCTCGACCATCCCGGACCGGCTGTCGCGCATCCCCTGGATCGCCCCGGCGCCGACCACGATCGGCCACAGGAACTGCAGCATGAACCGCACCCACAGCGCGGTGGTCGTCGTGTGCTCGGTCCACGACGCCGGCGCCTTCCACCACGGCCCGGACAGCAGGAACAGGAACGCGAGCGCGACGGCCAGCACGGCGAGTCCGGCCCACGGCGCGATCGAGCGCCGGAGTTCGATGCGGAAGATCATCACCACGCCCCCGTGCCCGGCTCGTGGTTCAGCAGCGCGGAGTACCCGCGCTCGATCGGGCTGTCGCCGACGTGCTCGGGTGTGCCCGCCGCCGCCAGCGCGTCCGGGCTGCCCTGGAACACCAGCTTCCCCTCGGCGAACAGCACGACGTCGGTGCACGCCGTCGCGACGTCCTCGACCAGGTGCGTCGAGATCAGCACGCACGAGTCGTGGCCCAGCTCCTGCACCAGCTCGCGGAACCGCACGCGCTGCGCCGGGTCCAGCCCGGCCGTCGGCTCGTCGAGCAGCAGGATGTCCGGGTCGTTGACGATCGCCTGCGCGATGCCCACCCGCCGCACCATGCCGCCGGACAGCGTCTTCATCCGGTCGTCGGCCCGGTCGGCCAGCCCGACCCGCTCGACCGCGCGCTGCACGGCCCCCGGGATGTCCGCCTTGGCCATCTCCTTGAGCCACGCCATGTATTCGACGAACTCGCGGACGGTGAACCGCTTGTAGTAGCCGAAGTTCTGCGGCAGGTACCCGATCCGGCGGCGCAACGCGCGCTGCCCGGCGCCGCCGAGCAACGTCAACGTGCCCGACGCCGGGCGCAGCACCGTCGCCAACGCCCGGATCAGCGTCGTCTTGCCGGCGCCGTTCGGCCCCAAGAGGCCGTGCACCCCCTTGCCGAGGGACAGGTCCAGCCCGTCCACGGCCATCTTCCGCCGCCCGGCCCGCACCTTCAGCCCCTCCGCCTGGATTTCCCAGGCGTAGGTCGTCGGCGCGACCTCGGCGGCCTCGACTGCCCGCATGTCTCTTCCTCCCTAGTGGTGCGCGCCGAGCCGGGTGAACGCCGTCCTGCGCAGGACGACGACCACCGAGGTCAGCGCGAAGATCCCCGCCCACACCGGCAGCGAGCCGGTGCTGAGCGCAAACGTTTGCCCCTGCGCCGCGAAGGCCGGCAGGAGGATGACCACGACCCACACCGCGAGCAGCGCGTACGCCGCCCGGCTGATCCCGACCAGCCCGCCGAGCGCGAGCGTCCCGGTGGTGAAGGCCAGGCTCGGCAGCAGCCAGAGCGCCGGGGCAGTGCCGGTCAGCAGGCCGGCCACGGCGAGCACCGGCAGGACGACGGCGAGCACCGCCACGGTCCGCCGGGTGACCAGGTAGAGCCCAGCCCGCGGGGTCGCGGTGACGACCTCGTAGGCCGGGTCCAGCCCCCGCGCCCACGACGCGGCCACCCCCAGCACCGGGAGCACCGGCGCGAACAGCTGCACCACCGTCGCGTCCAGCACGATCGGCCAGACGCGGTCGAGCAGCACCGCGAGCAGCGTGACCAGCGCCGTCATCACCAGCCACGGCACCATCGCCGGCGTGACCCACGTGTCGAGCCGACGCCGCCGACGTCGGACCGGCGCCGGCCCGGCGTCGAGGTCGAGCCGGCTCCAGACGGCTTCGACCAGCGGCTGGGCCGGTGCGACCGCGGCGAGGCGCGCGCGGCACACCGCGCACGTCTCGAGGTGGGCCTCGACGCCCCACAGCTGGTCACCCGGGAGGTCCGCGCCCGCCGCGTAGTCGGCGATGAGCCGGTCCGACGCATGGTTCATGACAATGCCTCCCGCATCGCGAACCGCGCCCGCCGCGCGCGGGTCTTGACGGTTCCTTCCGGCAGCCCGAGCAGGACGGCGGTTTCGCGGACGGTCAGCCCGTCGAGCACCATCGCCTGCAGGACCTGCCGCAGCTCCGGAGCGAGCTCGCGCAGCGCGTCCCCGACGTCGTCGCCCACCGTCGCGGCCAAGGCCACGTCCTCCGCCGCCGGCACGGGTGCGACGTCGAGGGCCACCTCCGCCGGCAGCTCGGCGTGGTGCGCCCGGCGCCGGAACGCGTCGACCAGCCGGCGCGCGGCGATCGTCCACACCCAGCCGACCGCGGTGCCCCCGGTCGCGGCGCCCGCGAACGAGCCGGCCGCGCGCCAGACGGCCAGGTACGTCTCCTGCATGACCTCGGCGACGACCTGCTCGTCGGCGCACCGGCGGCGCAGGCGCACGGCGAGCCAGGGCGACGTGCGGCGGTAGAGCTCCTCGAACGCCGGACGGTCGCCCTTGGCCGTGCGCCGGACGAGGTGCTCCTCGTCGGCGTCCTCCAGTGGCTGCTGCTTCACACCAGGCAAGACGCCTGCTACCCGGAAACGGTTCTCACCCGATTGTGTCCTGCGTCACAGCGGCACTTTCATGACGAAAGTGCCGCTTCGGCTCAGGCGGTGGTGGGCCAGAACTTCCGCCAGCCGTCGGCCTCGAGCGTCGTCGGCTCGAGCCCGGCGTCGCGGGCGGCCTGCTCGGCGGCCCGGATGTCCTTCGCGAACTGCTTCGCCAGCGCCCGCAGCTCACCTTCGGGGTCGACGCCCGCGCGCCGCGCCGTCGCCGCGATGCGGAAGAGCTGCGCGGCCGCGGCGGACCCGGCCGGGAACAGGTCGAGCGGGATGCCGGCCCGCCCGCTGCGCTGCCCGAGCTTGCCGGCCAGCGCCACCGCCGGCTGGCCGAGCGCCACGCCGTCCACAATGGACCGACGCTGCTTTTCCTGCTGCTTCAGCTCTTCCCACTTGACGTTCTGGTGCTCGACGGTGTGGACGCCGTCGGCGTCGGCGAAGACGTGCGGGTGCCGGCCGACCAGCTTCGCGACGAGCGTGGCGGCGACTTCGTCGATGCCGAAGGGATCTTCGGGGTCCTCGGCGGCGACGCGCGCGTGGAAGAGCACCTGCAGCAGGACGTCCCCGAGCTCTTCGCGCAACGCCTCGCGATCGCCCTCTTCGATGGCGTCGAGCAGCTCGTAGGTCTCCTCGACCAGGTACTGCCGCAGGGAGTCGTGCGTCTGCACCGCGTCCCACGGGCAGCCGCCCGGCGAGCGCAGCCGGTCCATCACGTCGGCGGCCTCGACCAGCGGCGGCACGGGCGTCTCGACGACCTCGGCGCCGGTCGCGATGAGCAGCGACGCGGCCGGCTCGTCCCGGGACCCGGCGAGCAGCACGACGTCCTTCAGCGACGGCGCTTCGGTGACGGCGGGAACCCCGAACACGGCCGGGTCGACGTCGGTGGCCGCGTAGACCTCGGTGGAGTCACGCAGGATCTTCAGCGCCGCGGCGGGCAGTGTCGCCCCGCGGACGAGCACGACGACCCCCGTGCTCACTGCTGCGTGGGTGCGGCGCCGCCGAGGGGCAGCACGAGGCCCTGGGCGGTGTCCTGGTTCGCCACGACGGACATGCCGACGACGTCCCACACGCCGTAGCGGGCGTTGACGCGCACGCCGAGCTTGTCGGCGTAGGGCTGCAGCTGCCGCATGCCGATGGCGGTCTTCGTGGTGGCGTCGAGGGCCGGGGCCTGCTCGGTGGCGACGGGCCGGTCGTCGACGCGCTGCCGGACCACCCCGACGAACCAGGTGCCCGCGCGGTTGGGGTACGGGAAGACCGTGACGCTGTTGGCGGGCGAGCCGAAGAGCGGCGTGGTGGCGAGCGCGGGCACCTGCGCGGCGGGCTGCACCTCGCCGACGCCGGTGAGCGGCGGGATGGAGTCGGTGTTCTGGCCGGCCTGGGCCGCCTGCTGCCGCAGCTGCTGCTCGTACTGGGCGTCGCCGGTGATGCGCTTGGCCACGGCGGCGGGGTCGGCGGCGAACTGCCGGGCGAGGTCGTAGGCGGCTTTTTGAGCGGCGGGCCCCTGCGGCGGCTCACTGCCGTCCTGGGACGGCATCGAACCGATCGAGGTGTAGTCGAAGGTGACCGACAGGTTCGGGAGCTTCTTCTCCGCCAGCGCCTGCGCGAGGTAGGTGTCGGTCAGCTCCTCGCGGTGGTCGCGCGTGCGGGCCACGACCTGGCTGACGGCCTGGGCCTCGTTGCTCGAGTCCGCGGGCACCGGGCCGGTGAGCGGGTCGCTCTTCAGCTGGGCGTCGACCTGTCCGTAGTTGACCGCGATGCCCTCTTTTTCGGCGATCTGGGTGAGCAGCTCGTGCACGACGAGCTGGCCGACGATCGCCCGGCCCAGCTGGTCGAGCTTGTGCTCGGACGCGAGCTTCTGCGCGTACGGCTGCTCGCGGACGGCTTTGTTGATCAGGTCCTGGACGCGATCGATGGAGACGGAGTGGTCGCCGACGATGGCGGCGGCCCCGACCTGGCTCGGCCCCGACCCGCACCCGGCGAGCAGAAACGCACCGGCAACGACCGCGACCAGCGCGCGAGGGCGCCCCATGATCCGCATCACAGCGCATACCCTCTCATACTGTCGCGGCCGAAACGCAACACCCGTGCGGTGTTGCCGGGCGTAATGTCGAGACATGGACCACTGGTTGACCATCGAGGTCTTCGATGGCGAGTCCACGGCTTCGTTGTGGCGGCTCGCCCGCGGTGACGCACTCACCGAAGCAGCACTGACGAACGGCGCGGAACAGTGGGTCTGGCACGAACACCGCTGGGGCGTGGTGCTGGAGATCGAGTTCAAGTCCGAAGAAAGCCGCGACGCGTTCCGGGCGTTGCCGGTGGTGACGGCGGCGTTGGACGCGGTCCCGGACCCGACGCGCGGGTTGCTGGTGTACCCGGGCCGAGGAGGGGGCGCCGGGGCACGGATGCCTCGGAGGCCGCGGCCATTGCCGATGGCGGGCGCTGGGGCGGTTCCGGTGCCGGTGGAGTCGGTGCGGATGGGGTTGGCGGAGGCTTTGCCGCCGATGTTCAGCGAAGTCGGCTGAGCAGTTCCCGCCAGGCCGAAGGGGAGGCGGTGAGGGTGCCGCCGGCCCGGTCTTTGGTGTCCCGAACGAGGACTTCGGGCCGGTCGACGGCGACCTCGACACACTCGCCGCCATTGGTGCTGTAGCTGCTCTTTCGCCAGGTCAGCATTACTCGCGCTCCATCTACAGATCGGCGATGAACCTCTTGGATTCTGCCGGATCGAGCGCGATCCGGTCCAGTCCGGCGAGCACGCGCCGATAAGCCACCACATCGGCGGTTTCCTCCAGGAACAGCGCGGAAATCTCACTGTCGATGTAGATCACCGGGGCGAAGTTCTTCGACTCGATCAGCTGGAAATGCCCGGCCATCGCGGGATGCCCTCCGCAACTGGCGGGCACCACCCGGATCGAAACGTGGTTCCGGCCCGCCAATCGCGCCAAATGGCCCAGTTGACCGCGCATCACCTCAGGCGCTCCACGCCCGATCGGCAGCCGGAGCACGAATTCGTGCAGGAAGAACTCGAACTCGACCGGAGGCTGCTTGTCGAGGATCACCTGGCGGGACATGCGGGCGAAGACCAGCTCATCGATGTGGTCCGGCTCGGTCGCGTTGCCGATCTCAGAAATCAGGCTGCGGGCGTAATCGGCCGTCTGGAGCAATCCGGGCACCGCGCAACCGTGGAACTGAGCTATGGCGGCGGCTCGCTCCTCGTGCCAGATCAACGTGCGCAACTGCAGCGGCTTTTCGAGCAGGCCGGGCTTGCGCATTTCGTCACCCAGGGCCATCAGCTCGCGAAATTCCGCTCCCCGCACCCCCAGCTCCGTCAGAAACCTCGCCAGCCGCACCGGGTCCGGCCGCACGTGTCCGCGGGTCACGGACGAAACCCACTGCGCGCTGACCTCGAGCTTCCGGGACATCTCCCGAACGCCCCAGCCCTTCTCCGCCATGCGCTGAAGCAGCCGCTCACCAAGCTGCCTGCTACGGATGTTCATCGGGCGAAGGTAAAGCCACCGCCACGGCAAACCCAGGCGCCACAACGAGAGTTCCCCCGAAGTAGCGCCTGGTGTCCGCCCCGCCTTACACCGCGGTCCTTTACACCGCCGCGGGCTTCTTCGTCAGCTGGGTCAGCAGCTTCGTGCACCAGTCCAGCAGCTCTTCGTCCCGCAGCGTCGGCGCGCCGATGCGGCCGCCCGCCGGGCCCTCCGTGGGCTTCGGGACCGAGACCGTGTTCGTCACCGCCTTGAACATCGCCTTCGGGTACAGCCGCTTCAACCGCACCATCTGCGAATCCTGCAGCGGCAGCGGTGCGAAGCGGATCGTGTTGCCCTGGACCGCCACCTCCGTCACCCCCGCCTCGCGGCAAATATGACGGAACCGCGCCACCGCCAGCAGCCGGTTCACCGGCGCCGGCGGCTGGCCGTAGCGGTCGATCAGCTCTTCGCGGACCGCGTCCAGCCCCTCGGTGTCCGGCGCCGCCGCGATCTTGCGGTACGCCTCCAGCCGCAGCCTCTCGCCCGGGACGTAGTCGTGCGGGATGTGGGCGTCGATCGGGAGGTCGACGCGGACTTCCGCCAGCTCCTCGTCTTCCGCCGGCTCCGCGCCCGCGTGCCGCCGGAACGCGTCGACCGCTTCGCCGACCAACCGCACATAGAGATCGAACCCGACGCCCGCGATGTGCCCCGACTGCTCCGCGCCCAGGATGTTGCCCGCGCCGCGGATCTCGAGGTCCTTCATCGCGACCGCCATGCCCGCGCCCAGCTCGGTGTTCTGGGCGATCGTCGCGAGCCTGTCGTGCGCCGTCTCCGTCAGCGGCGCCTCCGGCGGGTACAGGAAGTACGCGTACCCGCGCTCGCGCCCTCGCCCGACCCGGCCGCGCAACTGGTGCAGCTGCGCCAGCCCCAGCAGGTCGCCGCGCTCGACGAGCAGCGTGTTCGCGTTCGAGATGTCCAGCCCGGTCTCGACGATCGTGGTGCACACGAGAACGTCGTACTCGTTTTCCCAGAAGCCCTGGATGATCTTCTCGAGCTTCTCCTCGTTCATCTGCCCGTGCGCGGTGACGACCCGCGCCTCCGGCACCAGCTCCCGGATCCGCCGCGCCGCCTTCTCGATCGACGACACGCGGTTGTGGACGTAGAAGACCTGGCCGTCACGCAGCAGCTCGCGCCGGATGGCCGCGCCGACCTGCTTGTCGTCGTACGCGCCGACGTACGTCAGGATCGGGTGGCGGTCTTCCGGCGGGGTCAGGATCGTCGACATCTCGCGGATGCCGGCCAGCGACATCTCCAGCGTGCGCGGGATCGGCGTCGCCGACATCGTGAGCACGTCGACGTGCGTGCGCAGCGCCTTGATGTGCTCCTTGTGCTCGACGCCGAACCGCTGCTCCTCGTCGACGATCACGAGGCCGAGGTCCTTGTAGCGGATGCCGGTCTGCAGCAGCCGGTGCGTGCCGATCACGATGTCGACCTCGCCGCCGGCGAGCTGCTCCAGGATCGCGTCGGACTCCGCCTTGTTCGTGAAGCGGGACAGGCCCTTGATCGTCACCGGGAACGAGCGCATCCGCTCGTGGAAGGTGTTCAGGTGCTGCTGGGCGAGCAGCGTCGTGGGGACGAGGACGGCGACCTGCTTGCCGTCCTGGACCGCCTTGAACGCCGCTCGGACGGCGATCTCCGTCTTGCCGTAACCGACGTCGCCGCAGATCACGCGGTCCATCGGGACGCCGCGTTCCATGTCGGCCTTGACCTCGTCGATCGCGGCCAGCTGATCGTTCGTCTCCGTGAACGGGAACGCGTCTTCCAGCTCGCCCTGCCACGGCGTGTCCGAGCCGAAGGCGTGCCCGGGCGCGGCCTGGCGCGCCGCATATAGCTGGACGAGCTCGGCCGCGATCTCCTTGACCGCCTTCTTGGCCTTGGCCTTGGTGTTCTTCCAATCGGAGCCGCCGAGCTTGTTGAGCGTGGGCAGCTCACCGCCGACGTAGCGGGAGACCTCGTCGAGCTGGTCGGTGGGCACGAACAGCCGGTCACCCGGGTGGCCGCGCTTCGACGACGCGTACTCCAGCAGGAGGTACTCGCGGGTGGCGCCGGCGACCGTGCGCTGGACCATCTCGACGAACCGGCCGATGCCGTGCTGGTCGTGCACGACGTAGTCGCCGGCCTTGAGCGCCAGCGGGTCGACCGCGTTGCGCCGCCGGGACGGCATCTTGGTGTTGAAGTCCTTTGTGGACGTTCCGGCGCCGGCACCGCGGCCGGTGAGGTCGGCCTCGCTCAGCACGACCAGGGCGCGCTCCGGCGACACGAAACCGTCGGTGAGGCCGCCGCAGGTGACCGTGACCATGCCCGCGGCCGGCGCGCCGGTGAGGCCCTCGCCGGCCTGGGTGGCCGGGACGTCGGCGCCGCTCAGCTGCTCGACGGCGCGGGCGGCGGTGCCCTGACCGGCGACGACGAGCACCGCGGTGCCGCCTGAGGCCGTGTGGGCGCGCAGGTCCGTCAGCGCGCGCTCCAGCTCGCCGCGGTAGGACGGCGCGGCCTCGACCGAGACGCGGTAGACGTCCGGGTCTTCGCTGGTCAGCTGGGTGAGCGTCCACCAGGCGCGCTTGGTGTCCTGGGCGTGGGCGGCGATCTCGTCGAGCCCGCGGTAGGCGGACGCGCCGAGGTCGATCGGGGCCTGGCCGCCCGCCGCGGCCGTCGTCCAGGAGGCCTCCAGGAACTCGTGGCCGGTGCGGACGAGGTCGGCGGCGCGGGCGCGGATCTTCTCCGGGTCGGTGAGCAGCACGTGGGCGCCGACCGGCATCGCGTCGGTGAGCAGCTCCAGCTCGCCTTCGCAGAGCACCGGGATGAGCGCCTCCATGCCCTCGACGGGGATGCCGTCGGCGAGCTTGGTGAGCATCTCGGCCAAGTGCGCGTCGGCCTCGTACGTCTTCGCCAGCTCCGCGGCCTTCTCCTTGACCGGCGCGGTGAGCAGCAGCTCGCGGCACGGCGGCGCGGTGACGCGCGGGATCTCGCCGGGCAGCGACCGCTGGTCGGAGACGGCGAACGCGCGGATCTCGCTGACCTCGTCGCCCCAGAACTCGACGCGGACGGGGTGCTGCGCGGTGGGCCCGAACATGTCGAGGATGCCACCGCGGACGGCGAACTCGCCGCGCTTCTCGACCATGTCGACGCGGGTGTAGGCCAGCTCGACGAGCCGTTCGAGGAGGCCCTCGAAACTTTGTTCCTCGCCCACGACGAGGTCGACCGGCGCGAGCGAGCCGAGACCGGGGGCCATCGGCTGGATGAGGCTGCGGACGGTCGCGACGACGACGCGCAGGGAGTCGTCGCCGGTCTTGAGCCGGTGCAGCACCTCCAGCCGCCGGCCGACGGTGTCGGCCCGCGGCGAGAGCCGCTCGTGCGGCAACGTCTCCCAGGACGGGAAATCGGTGACTTTTTCCCGGCCGAGCAGCGCGCCGAGGGACGCGGTCAGCTCATCGGCCTCACGGCCGGTGGCGGTGACGGCGAGCACGGGTTTCCCGGCCCCGTCATCGGCGGCGAGGGCGGCCGCGACGAGCTGCCGGGCGGCGATCGGGCCCTGGAGCTCGAGCAGCGGCGCACCGGCGCGCTCGACCACGCCGCGCAGGGCCGGGTCGGGAAGGATGGCGGTGAGGAGTCCGGACAGTGGAGCGTCGGTCACGGTCCCAGCCTACGTGCCACCCCCGACAAGTTTTCGATCACGGCTGGTCGCGGGCCGGAACGCCCCAATGTGGCCTTGGTTGCTCCACCGATGCCCCCACCACCACCCTCAACGGAGGCGCTCCGCGCCGCAGCGCCCATTCAACGCACCCAATGTGGCCTTCGGTGCGTCAGACGCACCGAAGGCCACATTGGGGCGCTGGCAACCTGTCAAGAGCGCAGCAGATCCGCCACCTCCGCCAGCCGCGGCAACTGCGCGTCGAACACCTTCGGGTCGGTGCTCGCGATGCGCAGCAGCACGTGCTCCGCGCCTTCGTACTCCCGGAGCCGCGCGGCCACCTCCTCGGCCGATCCGGTCACCTGCATCTGAATCCCCTGCACGAAGTCCGCGGGCCTGCCGTAGTTGGTCACGCAGTACTCCTCCAGCAGCGCGCGTCCGCGAACCGGGTCGTCCTCCACCAGGACCGTCGCGAACAGCGCGGGGGTGATCGGGCGCGAGGACCGGATCTTCGCCAGACCAGACACGTAGTCCGCGGGATCCGGCGGGTACGGCAGCCAGCCGTCGTACAACCGGCCGACCCGGGAAAGCGCCCCCGGCGTGTACGCCGCCAGCCACACCGGCGGGCCGCCGGGCCGGGCCGGCGCCGGGAACGACGGCAGCGAGTCGTAGTGCAGCACCTCCCCGTGGAACGAATCCGCACCGCGCCACGCCGCCCGCCACAACCCCACGATGTCGTCCAGGCGCGCCCGCCGGCGCTCCCACGGCACCCCGACGAACGCGAACTCCGGCTCGCTCCGCCCGGCGAACCCCGCGCCGACGGCCACCGTCAGCCGGCCGCCGCTCAGCAGGTCGAGGGACAGCAGCTGGTTCGCCGAGAGAACCGGGTCCCGCAACGCCGGGAGCAGCGCCGACGTCCCCAGCGTCACCCGTGACGTCCGCGCGGCGAAGGCGGCCAGGACCGTGAGCGCGTCGAGCGGCGCGCGGGCGAGGGTGTCGCCCACCCAGACCGAGTCGAGGCCGAGCTGCTCGGCCGAGACGGCGGCGTCGACCAGCTCGGGCGCGGTCCGCCCGGCGTCGAGGATGGGCTGGTAGGTGGGCACGACCAAGCCGAATTTCGTCATGCCGGAAGCTTCGCGAACGCGAGGTATGCGCTCAATTCCCCGCGGGGAATGGCGCCGCCGAGCAGGATGGACCCGTGGACTTCGGCAGCGCGCTCAAGGACTGGCGCACCCGGCGGCGGCTCAGCCAGCTCGACCTGGCGTTGCGCGCGGGCACGACGCAACGGCACGTGAGCTTCATGGAGAGCGGGCGCTCGGTGCCCGGCCGCGGCATGGTGCTGCGCGTCGCCGAGTCCCTCGAGCTGCCCCTGCGCGAGCGCAACGGCCTGCTCCACGCGGCCGGCTACGCGCCGACGTACCCCGAAACGCGGCTCGACGACCCGGCGATCCGGCCGGTGCTCGACGGCCTGCGGCGGCTGCTCGACGGCCACCGCCCCTACCCCGCGATCGTCGTCGACCGCTACGGCCTGCTGGTCGCCTCGAACGACGCGTTCGGCCTGCTCACCGAGGGCGTCGCACCCGAGCTCCTGGCCGAGCCGGTCGACACGCTGCGCCTCGCGCTGCACCCGCGCGGGATGGCGCCGCGCGTGCGCAACCTCGACGACTGGGCCCGGCACATCCTCGAGCGCATCCGCAACGACCTCGCCCGCACGCCGGACGAACGCCTCGCGCGGCAGCTCGCCGAGCTCGAGGGCTACCTGCCGCCGGCGGCCGCGCCCGGCCCGGAGCACCTGGGGTTCGCGGTGCCGGTCCGGCTGGCCACTTCGGCCGGTGAGCTGCGGCTGATCACCGCGATCACGACGTTCGCGACCGCCGCCGACGTCACCGTGTCGGAGCTGAAGCTGGAGACGTTCCTGCCCGCGGACGCCGAAACGGCGGAACGGCTTCAGACCACCAGCGCCGTGCAGTGACCCACGAGCAGCTCCGCGCTCGCCCACAGCACCGCGGCGCACACGCTGCCCGCCGCGAACCGCCGGTACGGCATCGCCGCCGAGCCCGCGACGCGTGGCATCAGCGTCCGCACGCCGACCAGGCAGCGGCCCGCGATCACCGCGGGGACGCCGTACCGGACGATCGCGGATTCGGCGCGCTGCCAGCGTTCCCGGCCCGCTCGGCGCGCCAGGCGTGGTCCCCAGCGGCGCCCTTCGAGGTACGCGAGCTGATCGCCGAGGATGGCCGCGACGACCGCCACCAGCAAAGCGAGTCCGAAGTGGAGCGTGCCCCGCTCGGCGAGGAAGCCCATCAGGAGCAACGTCGACAGCGTCGGCAGCACGATTCCCGGCAACAGCGCGGTTTCCGCCGTGATCACCGCGGCGCAGACCAGGTAGACGACCACCGCGGGCGCGTCAAGCAGTGGCCGCAGCAGGCTGTCCACGCCGCGCCCTCCCCACGGCCACCGGCAGCGCCGCGCGGTAGACGAACGCGGGCGGCAGGTTCCCCCAGACGACCGAAGTCCGCTCCACGACCGCGAAGCGGCTTCGCAGTGAAGCGGCGAAGCGACGCGCGGGCGGCGTCCAGGCCGCGTGGGCGTACGCGAAAGTCGTGAACCGGCCGTTCGCGGCCAGGGACGCGGTGACCGCGTCGAGGATGCGCGACTGGCGGTCCGCGGTCATGGCCGTCCAGGGCAGGCCGGAGACCACGACGTCGACGCCGTCGAGTGCGAGGTGCTCCGCCGAGCCGGTGACGACGTCCACCTGCGGGAAGCGTTCGCGGAGTGCCCCGGCGAATCGCGGGTTGATCTCGTACGCCGTCAAGCGTGCTTCGGGGCGCAGCAGCGCGAGGACCGCTTCGGTGAACACGCCGGTGCCCGGCCCGAGCTCGGCGACGCGTGTCGCGCGTTCCAGGCCGAGGCCCGCGGTCATCGCCTCGGCCAGCCGCGGCGAGCTGGGCGCGATCGCGCCCGTCAGGATCGGGTGGCGGAAGAACTCCGTGGTGATCGACATGCTTCCGACGCTAGGAACGGCCGGGGTGGCCGCGAATCCGCCGGCCCGACCGGATCAGTCCTCCCAAGGGAGGACACGGTCGGACCGAAGGGATGACGCCCCCGAGCCCCTCCCGCCGCTAGGTTCGGTGACGTGGAACGACTCGTCGTGTGGATGCGCGGGCACCGGTGGACGGTGGACCTGCCGCTGTACGCCGTTTTCGTGTTCCTCGCGCCGAACTGGACGGGCGAGGAGCCGTGGACCACGCGGGCGATCCCGATGCTGTTCCTGCTCCCGCTGCTCGTGCGCCGCCGCTACCCGCGGACGGTCGCGGTGCTGATCATCGCCGGCGCGGTGGTGGTGTACTTCAACGAGATCTGGGCCTACGACCGCGGCCGCACCGAGCTGGCCATGGCGGTCGTGCTGTTCACCCTCGTCAAGCTGGGGCAGCGGCGGTTCGCGGCGGTGATCGCCGTGGCGATCTTCGCGCTCGGCTGGGAATGGGGCTTCGTCTGGGGGACCTACACCGACAATCCCACGGCGACGATCGTCGGCATCTGGCCCCTGCACATCGCCGCCTGGGCACTCGGGGAGTTCTTCCGCAGCAAGGAAAAGCTCACCGCGGAGGAGGAGAGGCGCGACGAAGCCCAGACGAGGGCGGCGGTCGCGGAGGAGCGCACGAGGATCGCGCGCGAGCTCCACGACGTCCTCGCGCACAGCATGAGCGTGATCGTGCTGAACGCCGAGGGCGCGAAGCTGGCGAGGCACCGAGACCCGGAGGCGGTCGACCGCACGCTCGACACGATCGGCCGCACGGGCCGCGACGCGCTCGCGGAGCTGCGGCGCCTGCTCGAAGTCCTGCACGCGGGCCAGGCGGCACGCAGTCCCCAGCCGACCGTCGGCGAGCTGCGCGAGCTCGTGGAGCAGTGCGGGCGCGTGGTCGCGCTGGAGGTCACCGGCGATCCCGCCGGCCTGCCCGCGAGCGCCGCGCTGCAGGCGTACCGGATCGTCCAAGAGGCGCTGACCAACATGATCAAGCACGCTCCGGCCGACGCGACCGGCCACGTGGAAGTCGCCTTCGCCCCGGCGGAGATCCGCATCGAGGTGACGAACACCGGCGGCAAGTCACCACCGGCGCCGGCGCTGCCATCGTCCGGGCGCGGACTGGCCGGGATGCGCCAGCGAGTCGACATGTACCACGGCGAGCTGACAACCGGCCCGCTCCCGGACGGCGGGTACCGCGTGTGCGCGAGCTTGGCGGTGGGGACATGAGCCCGCCAGCGGCGCTCACCCCGCACAGCAGTCGCCGGCCGGCCAGGTCGGTCCGGTTGCGCCACCACGCGAACCCGGCGGCACGCCTGCGACCGGCCGAACACCGCGAGCGCGGGGCCAGCCCGTGCCGACACCCCACCCACCGAAGTCAGGTGCCCGGACCATGACCACCCGAGTCCTCCTCTGCGACGACCAAGAGCTGGTGCGCGTCGGCCTTCGCATGATCGTCGAAAGCCAAGACGACCTCGAAATCGCCGGCGAAGCCGCCAACGGTGACGAGGCCGTCGCCAAGGCGCGGGCGCTGCGGCCGGACCTCGTGCTGATGGACGTCCGGATGCCGGTGCTCGACGGGGTCGCCGCGACCGAACGGATCTGCCGCGAACTCCCCGACGTGCGCGTCCTGATCATCACCACCTTCGACCTCGACGAATACGCCTACGCCGCGCTGCGGGCCGGCGCCAGCGGGTTCCTGGTCAAGGACGCGCCGTCCGAGGAGATGCTCGTCGCCGTCCGGGGGGTGCTGCGTGGTGACTCCATGGTCTCGCCGTCGGTCACGCGGCGGCTGCTCGACCGCTACCTCGCCGACGAGCGCGACCCTGTCGACGTCGAGAAGCTCGGCGCCCTCACCGAACGCGAGAAGGACGTGCTTGCCCTCATCGCGCGCGGACTGTCGAACAGCGAGATCGCGGCGAAGCTCTACATCGGCGAGACGACCGTCAAGACGCACGTCGGCCGGATCCTCGGCAAGCTCCGGCTGCGTGACCGGGTGCACGCGGTGGTCTTCGCCTACGAGTCCGGGCTGGTCCGACCCGGATCATAAGTACCGCATTTATCCTCTTGATAGGGAAGTATAGAGTAGTATGCATGACGATATACAAGTCCGAGACCGGTGCCCGCCTTCTGCGTGAGCGCTACCTCGAAGCGTTGACGGCGTGGCCCGTGCCCCACGAGCAGGTGCGCGTGCCGACCCCCGAAGGCGAGACGTTCGTCGTGGTCTCCGGCCCCGAGAACGCGCCGCCGCTGGTGCTGCTGCACGGCTCCGGCAGCAACTCGGCGGAGTGGGCGCCCCGGATCCGGGAACTGGGACAGTTCCGGGTGTACGCCGTCGACATCATCGGCGAGCCCGGGCTGAGCGCCGAGGCGCGACCTCCGCTGGCCTCGGACCGGTACGCCGTCTGGCTGGACGCGGTGCTGGACCACTTCGCCCTGCCCAAGGCAGCCTTCCTGACGTCGTCGTTCGGCGGCTGGCTCGCGCTCGACCACGCGATCCGGCGGCCCGAACGCGTCGCCGCGCTGGCGCTGCGGTGCCCGATCGGCCTCGGCCCGATGAAGAAGGGGTTCGTCGTCAAGGCGGTGCTGCTCGCGCTGCTCGGCGAGCGCGGCCGGCGCCGGTCCGTGGCCTCCACGATCGGTGAGCCGGAGACGTCGCCGATCGTCGAACACCAGCTGCTCGTGTCGGCGAACTACCGCTACCGGACCGGGCCGTTCCCCGTCTTCGACGACGCCGCGCTGGCCGGGCTGACCATGCCGGTGTACGCCGTCGCCGGGGCCGAAGACGCCATGGTCGACTCCGCGACGACGAAACGGCGGCTGGAACGGGCCGGCGCCACGGTCGACCTCGTGCCCGGCACCGGCCACTACATCCCGGGCTCGGCCGACCTGGACTTCCTGACCCGCGCGGCGGCGAACGGCGATTTCACCGCTTGATGGCAGGATGAACGGTATGCGGTGTGCGCTGGGTCTCCTCGGAGTGGTGTCCCTGCTGGTCGCGGGCTGTTCGGGGGCGGCGAGCGCGCCGGTCCAGAGCGTCCCGCCCGCGACGACGTCGGCGGCGGCCACCACCGGGAAGTTCAAGGTCGAGACGGTGACCGCCGGCCTGGAGCACGGCTGGGACATCGGCTTCCTGCCCGACGGCGGCATGCTCGTGCCGCAGCGGCCCGGCAAGCTCGCGCTGGTCCGCGGCGGGCAGCGCACCGACGTCAAGGCCGACTTCTCCGACGTCCTCGTGCAGGGCGAAGGCGGCCTGCTCGGCCTGGTGATCAGCCCGGACTTCTCGACCAGCCGCGAGTTCATCACCTGCCAGGACCACCAGGAGGGCGGCAAGGCCGTCGACATCCGGCTGGTCACCTGGAAGCTGGCCGAGGACGGCGCGAGCGCCACCAAGGTCAAGAACCTGCTGACCGGCCTGCCGGTGAACCCGAGCGGCCGCCACTCCGGCTGCCGCCCGACGTTTGCGCCCGACGGCGCGCTGCTGGTCGGCACCGGCGACACCGCCCGCTCGACGATCGCGCAGGACCGCCACTCCCTCGGCGGCAAGGTGCTGCGGCTGGACGCGAAGACCGGGAACCCGTTGCCGGACAACCCGTTCATCTCCTCGGCGGACCCCAAGGAACGGCTGATCTACACCTACGGCCACCGCAACGTCCAGGGCGTGGCGATCCGGCCGGGCAGTGGCCAGGTGATCACGGCCGAGCACGGCCCGACCTTCGACGACGAGGTCAACCTGCTGCGGCCGGGCGCGAACTACGGCTGGGACCCGTCCAAGGGCGGCACGGACTCCAGCTACGACGAGAGCGTCCCGATGACGGACCTCAAGCGCTTCCCGGACGCGGTGAGTCCACTGTGGACGTCCGGCAAGATCACCGAGGCGATCAGCGGCGACGCGTTCCTGACCGGTTCGCAGTGGGGCAAGAACGACGGCGCGCTGGTCGTGGTGGCGCTGAAAGGCCAGAAGCTGCTGCTGTACCACTTGGACCCGGCGGGCAAGGTCCTCGACGTCACGCTCCCGCCGGAGTTCGACGACAAGTTCGGCCGCCTGCGCGCGGTGCGCTCCGGCCCGGACGGCGCGCTGTACGTGACGACGTCGGACGGGACGGACGACAAGCTCCTGCGAGTCACCCCGGCCTGACTTCATGAAGAACGCACGGCCACACGATGCCGTGGGCACTATCACCCGTCCAAGAGATCGCGGACCATGGTGGGCAGCAAGAGTTTTTCGCCCGCCGACGAGTGTTGGACGCGGTCCGAAGAGTGCGTTCCCGCGGCAGCACCGCGCCGGTCCCCGGGCGCCATCGCCGACCTGGCGCCCGGGGACCGGCCTCCAGCGCCCCTACTTGCCGGGGTGCGCCCCGCCGTTGACGTGCACCACCTGACCGGTGACGTGCCCGGCGGCGGGGCTCGTCAAGAACGTCACGACGGCAGCGACGTCCTCGACCGTGCCCGGCCGCTTGTTCATCGTGTTGCCGATCAGCCACTCGCGACGGCGGTCGCTGAGCTTGCCGTGGAAGAACTCCGTCTCGCCGATCAACCCGGGCGCGACGACGTTCGCCGTGATCCCGCGCGGGCCGAACTCCCGCGCCACGCTGACGTTCCACGCCTCGACCGCGGCCTTCGCGGCACCGTACGAACCGGCGCCGGTGTGCGCGGCGATCGAGCCGATCGTCACGATCCGCGCGTCTTCGGCGAGCCGGTCGCGCAGCGCGTGCGTCACCAGCGCCGCACTGACCACATTGGACTTCAGGTTCCGCTCGAACGCCGCCGCGAAGCCGGCGAGACCGTCTTCGTCACCGCCGTCGAGGAAGTCCGTGTTGCCGCCGGCGTTGTTGACGAGCACGTCGACGCGGTCCGGCAACTCCTCGAGTGCGGCTTCGACGGCCACGGGGTCGGCGGCGTCGAACACCACCGGCCGCGCGCCAAGGAGCGTCGCCGCTTCGGTGAGCACGGTCTCGCGGCGCCCGCTGATCGTGACGCGGTCACCGGCCTTCGCGAAGGCCGCCGCCACCGCGTACCCGATCCCGGTGCCGCCGCCGGTCACCACTACTTCCCTGCTGTTCCCCATGACCTCGACCCTAGTGCCTAGGATCGGGCCATGACCAAGATCGACCCGGCCACGTCCGCGCTCGTGCTCGTCGACCTGCAGGAGCGGATCGTGGCCCTGCCGACCACGCCGTACACCGGCGAAGCCGTCCTGGCCAACGCGCTGCGGCTGCGCGCGGCGTTCCGCGAGGCCGGCGCGCCCGTGGTGATCGTGCAGGTCTCGCGGCCGGACAACCCGCCGGGCAACGAGCTCTCCTTCGACGCCGAGGACGACAAGATCGTCACCAAGTACACGATCGGCGGCTTCGCGAACACGGACCTCGACGAGTACCTGCGCGGCAAGGGCGTGCGGACGGTCTACTTCGGCGGCATCGCGACGGAGTTCGGCGTCGAGTCGACGCTGCGCGCGGCGTCGGACCACGGCTACGACACGGTGGCGGTCTCGGACGCGATGACGGCGCTGGCCGACATCTCGCACGAGAACGCGATCACGAAGATCTTCCCGCGCCTCGGCACGGTCGTGACGACGGAGGAAGCACTGGACGGCTTCAAGTGATCGACAAGATCGCCTGGATCCACGTGGCCGACGGCCGAGTCCTGGTCGCTCGCTCGCGGGGCAAGGACAAGTTCTACCTGCCCGGCGGCAAGCGCGAGCCGGGCGAAGCGGACGTCGAGACGCTGGTGCGCGAGGTCCGCGAAGAGCTGGCCGTCGAGATCCTGCCGTCGACCGCGAAACCCGCGGGCACGTTCGAGGGCCAGGCCCACGGCCACGCGGAAGGCACCGTCGTCCGGACGACCGCGTACATGGCGGACTTCGCGGGGACCCCGAGCGCGAGCAGCGAGATCGAAGAGATCGCGTGGCTGACGTACGCCGACCGCCCGCGGGTTTCCTTGGTGGCGCAGCTGATCTTCGACCACCTGCACGCGGCCGGCCTGCTCAGTGACTGAGGAACTGGGCTAAGTCCGCGCTGAACCGGCGAAGGTCCTCGCCCGGAGTCAAGTGCGTCCGGACCGTGCAGGTCCAGAAGTCCACCGGTTCCCAGTCCGGCCCGGGGTACCGCAGCGTCCACTCGAGCCCGACCACGCGGCCGTCGTGGGTCGCGCGCAGTTCGAGCTCGCCGCGCGAAGACGTCCAGACCCGGACTCCTGGCCAGCCACGGAAGTCCTCGTCGAGACCGGCGGCGAACGCGGCGAGGCCGTCGCCGTGCAGGGTCTGGACGCTGACCGAGGCCGCCATGTCGGCACCTTCGGCCCGCGCCGTGAAGTACACCAGGTCGCCTTCGGAGGCGTCGAAGCCGGTGAGGGTGAGCGTGACGCCCTGGCCCGCGACGGAGAAGGTCATCCGAGCCGCAGCTTCGGCTTGTGCTCCAGGTGCGACAGCCCGTTCCAAGCCAGGTTCACCAGGTGCGCCGCGACCTCGTCCCGTTTCGGCTTGCGCGCGTCCAGCCACCACTGGCCGGTCAGCGCGACCATCCCCACCAACGCTTGCGCGTACAACGCCGCCAGCTTCTCGTCATACCCCCGCGCGGCGAACTGCTGCGCGAGAATGTGCTCGACCTGGCTCGCGATGTCGTTGAGCACCGTCGAAAACGTCCCGGTCGAACTGGCCACCGGCGAGTCGCGGACCAGGATGCGGAAGCCGTCGTGGGAATCCTCCACGTACGACAGCAACGCCGTCGCCGCCTGCTCCAGCATCACGCGGGGGTGACCGCCGTGCAGCGTCGACACCATGCGATCCAGCAGGAGCTGCGTTTCGCGGTCGACGACCACCGCGTAGATGCCTTCTTTGCCGCCGAAGTGCTCGTACACCACCGGCTTCGACACGTTGGCGCGGTGCGCGATCTCCTCGATCGACGTGCCGTCGAAGCCCTTCTCGGCGAACAGGGCGCGGGCCACGTTCAGCAGCTGGCGACGCCGCTCGCTGCCGGTCATCCGGACGCGCGTCACCGGGGCGGCCGGGCGCGCCCCGGTGACCTGCTGTTCTCGCTTGGAACGTCGTCTCCCCGCCACCGGGGCAGCCTAGTTGACTAGTGCTTCTCGGTGGCGATACGGGCCAGCCGCTGCGGCGTCGGCCAGCGCACGTCGTGCACCCAGCCGAACTTCTCGAACATCCAGATCAGCCGCGCGGAGATGTCGATCTGACCGCGCTTGACGCCGTGGCGCGCGGACGTCGGGTCGGCGTGGTGCAGGTTGTGCCAGGACTCGCCGAACGAGAAGATGGCCAGCGGCCAGAAGTTCGCCGACTTGTCGCGGGCGGCGAACGGGCGCTCGCCGATCATGTGGCAGATCGAGTTGACCGACCAGGTCACGTGGTGCAGCACGCAGATGCGCACCAGCCCGGCCCAGAAGAACGCCGTCACGGCGCCCCACAGCGACCACGAGATCAGGCCGCCCAGCAGCGCCGGCAGCAGCAGGCTGACCAGCGACCACAGCCAGAACAGGTCGTCGACCTTCTTGATGGCCGGGTCCTTGACGAGGTCCGGGGCGAAGCGCTCGGCGTTGGTCTGGTCGCGCTCGAACAGCCAGCCCATGTGCGCGTGCCAGAAGCCCTTGGCGATGGCCCACGGCGAAGTGCCGAACGCCCACGGCGAGTGCGGGTCGCCGTCGCGGTCGGAGAACGCGTGGTGGCGCCGGTGGTCGGCGACCCAGGTGATCACCGGGCCCTGCAGGGCGATGCTGCCCGCGATGGCCATGAGCACGCGCAGCCACTGCTTGGCCTTGAACGAGCCGTGCGTGAAGTAGCGGTGGTAGGACACCGTGATGCCGAGCCCGCTGATCGCGTAGAACACGACGAAGATGCCGACGTCGACCCAGCTCAGTCCCCAGCCCCAGGCGAACGGCACCGCGACCAGCAGGGCCACCAGCGGCGCGATCACGCCGAAGTAGACCGACAGCTGCACGCCGATGCCGCGCGTGCCTTCGGTGACGGGTTTCGGCCCCTTCGGAGCCGGCGGCTCCCCGGTGGGCTGCGAACGGTCGAGCGTGGCCGTCATACGCTTCACTTCTTCCTACGCGGGGCCCTTACGAAGGGTGACCTAACCTACGATGCCGTAAGTTACGGTACAGGAGGTTCGGTCGGCCCGGGAGTGCCTGAACGTCACACCGCTGTTCGGAACCGGGGTACCCGCCGGACGGGTCCACGACGCACCCGCGCGCGGACGACACCCGATCGTCGCTATCCTGACCAGGTTCGATCCGCCGTAGTGTAATCGGCAGCACTTCAGATTTTGGTTCTGACAGTTCAGGTTCGAATCCTGGCGGCGGAGCAACAGACGGACCCCTCACCCACGACACCGGGAGGTTGGCGCTGACCGAAGAGGCGACCGACCCGGCGGCGGCCAGGCGGCCCGCGCTGGTCGAGATGTCCGACGCCTGGCTCGTCGGGCGCGCGCGGGAGCTCACGGCCGCGATCCAGCGCTCCGAATACGCGCAGCAGCTCGAGATCGTCTCGCTGATGGACGAGCTGCTCGACGAAACCCAGCGGCGCGGCGAACCGCTGCTGGTCGCGCAGCTGCTGCGCGCGTCCGCGATCGCGCGGCTGATCACGATCGGCCTGGCCGCCGAAGCGGAGCCGCGGCTCGACGAGATGCTCGCGCACACCCGGCGCCACGGCCTGGCGCTGCTGCGCGCCGACGCGCACGCGTTGCGCGGGCGCCGGCTGGTGCTGGCCGCGCAGGAGGACGCCGCGCTCACCGAGATCGCCCGCGCGCTGGCCATCCTCGACGACTCCGCGACCCCGGACCGCCAGGTCGGCGTCCGCGCGTGGAACCGGATGCTGTGGTCGACGCTGAACGACTGCTGGATCGTGCTCAACCAGCTCGGCGTGTACGAAGCCGCCGAAGAGGTCAGCAGCCGCGCCGCCGCCGCGATCCGCGCGAGCGCGAGCCCGCACGAGATCACCCTGCAGCTGCTGAACCGGGTGAAGATGCTGCTCGGCTGGGGCCTGCGGCTGGAGCGGATCGAAGAGTACGACGAGAGCGTCGAGAAGTTCCGCACCGCCGCGTCGATGGCGATGGCCATCGAAGGGCCCTACAGCGAGTCGCTGTTCCCGCGCAAGGCCGGCGTCGAGGCCGTCGAGCAGGTCGGCGTCCTGGCCGCCGCGCTCGCCCTGCACCGGCCCAGCGAGGACCAGATCGAGCGGCTCCGGAACCTCCACGAGGGCGTCCGCTACCCGGGGGAACGCGAGATCGTCACGATCGCGCTCGCCCGGTGCTTCGACAAGGCCGGCCGGCGCGAAGACGCGCTGGAGGTGCTGCGCTCGGTCCGCGAGGACTTCCAGGACATGGAGCAGCCCTCGATGCGCCTGAACATCGTCCGCGAGCTGGCCCGGCTCGACACCAACCCCGACTACGCCTCCGGCGCCAGCCAGTCGCTGATCGACTACGCGACCCAGCTGGAGTCCGAGATGTGGGGCCTGCGCGAGTCGCAGATCGCCACGCTGAACGCCCGCCGCGAACACGAACGGCTTTCGGCCGAGCACGGCGCGATCACCCAGCAGGCGCTGCAGGACCCGCTCACCGGCCTGCCGAACCGGCGCGCGCTGGACGAGAAGCTGCGTCAGCTCGCTTCGTCGGCGGACGCGCAGCCGCTCGCGGTGGCGCTGGTCGACCTCGACGGCTTCAAGGGCGTCAACGACAAGCAGTCGCACGCCGAAGGCGACAACGTGTTGCGTGTTGTCGCGAGCACGCTTCGTGACGCGTTGCGCGGCGACGACCTGGTCGCGCGCTACGGCGGCGACGAGTTCATCGTGCTGCTCCCGGGCACGCCGGCGTCCGCGGCGAAGATGGCGCTCGGCCGCGCAGTGAAGTCCGTCGCAGGTCTGCCGCACCACCTCTCGCACGGCGTCACGCTGTCGATCGGGCTCGTGTCGCTGCGCCCGCAGGAGCGCGGCGAACAGGTCCTCGCACGCGCGGACGCGGCCATGTACCAGGCAAAACGCGGTGGCGGCAACCAGGTGGCGTCGGCCAACTCGATGGCCGCCGACCCGGCCGCGGCATGGGCCGGCGAGGCCCCTCCGACCGACCCCGCGTGGGACGCCGAAGACCACAGTTAGGATCTGAGCCCGACAGAAGCCACACGTTGGTAACCGTTGGGAGCGCCGTTGACCGGCCCGCTGAGCACGTTGATCCTCGCCGCGGGTGAGGGCACCCGCATGCGATCCGCGACCCCGAAGGTGTTGCACCCGATCGCCGGGCGCCCCCTCGTCGAGCACGCCGTCCGGGCCGCCGACGGCCTCGGCCCCGAGCACCTCGTCGTCGTGGTCGGCCACGGCCGTGAAGCGGTCGGCGAACGCCTCGCCCAGGTCGGCGAAGCCCTCGGCCGCACGGTCGGCACCGCGGTGCAGGACCAGCAGAAGGGCACCGGCCACGCCGTGTCCTGCGCGCTCGAGACGCTCCCGGCCGACCTCACCGGCACCGTGATCGTCAGCTACGGCGACGTCCCGCTGCTCGACACCGACACCCTGCGTGCCCTGCTCGAGGAGCACACCGAGGCGAAGAACGCGGTCACCGTGCTCACCGCGGTCGTCGCCGACCCGACCGGCTACGGCCGGATCACCCGCGACTCCGCGGGCAAGGTCACCGGGATCGTCGAGCACAAGGACGCCACCCCCGAGCAGGCCGAGATCACCGAGATCAACTCCGGCGTCTACGCCTTCGACGCCGCCGTGCTGCGTGACGGCCTCTCCCGGCTCTCGACCGACAACGCGCAGGGCGAGCTGTACCTCACCGACGTCCTGGGCATCGCGAACCACGACGGGCTGCACGTCGGCGCGCTGGTCGTCGACGACCCGTGGCTGACCGAGGGCGTCAACGACCGCGTCCAGCTCTCGGTGCTCGGCGCCGAGCTGAACCGCCGGATCGTGCAGCGCTGGCAGCGCGAGGGCGTCACCGTCGTCGACCCCGCGACGACCTGGATCGACGCCGGCGTGACGTTGTCGCGCGACGTCGTCATCGAGCCCGGCGTGCAGCTCAAGGGCAGCACGACGGTCGGCGAAGGCACGACGATCGGGCCGGACAGCACGCTGACGAACATGAAGATCGGCGCGGGCGCGTCCGTCGTGCGGGTGCACGGCTCCGATTCCGAGCTGGGCGACCGCGTCAACGTGGGCCCGTTCACCTACCTGCGGCCGGGCACCAAGCTCGGCGAGAAGGGCAAGCTCGGCGCGTTCGTCGAGACGAAGGCGGCCGACATCGGCGCCGGCACGAAGGTGCCGCACCTGACCTACGTCGGCGACGCCACGATCGGCGAGCACAGCAACATCGGCTGCTCGAGCGTGTTCGTCAACTACGACGGCGTCAACAAGCACCGGACCGTTATCGGGTCGTATGTCCGGTTGGGTGCGGACAACACGTTCGTCGCCCCGGTGCAGGTGGGCGACGGCGCTTACAGTGGAGCCGGCGCGGTGATCCGGGAGGACGTCCCGCCGGGCGCTCTCGCGGTGTCCGCGCCGCCGCAGCGCAACATCGAAGGCTGGGCGGGCCGGCGCAGGCCGGGCACGCCCGCGGCGGAGGCGGCCCAGGCCGCTCTCGACGCCGAGTCAGCAGCAGGAACCGACGGGGAGTCGCCAGCATGAGTCCGAAGTCCGGTACGCCGAAGAAGAACCTGATGCTCTTCTCCGGCCGCGCGCACCAGGAGCTCGCGGAAGAGGTCGCCAAGCACCTCAACGTGACGATCACCCCGCAGACGGCGCACACGTTCGCGAACGGCGAGCTGTTCGTCCGCTTCGAGGAGTCCGTCCGCGGCACCGACGCCTTCGTCATCCAGGCGCACACCATGCCCATCAACGAGTACGTGATGGAGCAGCTGATCATGGTGGACGCGCTCAAGCGGGCGAGCGCGAAGCGGATCACCGTGGTGATGCCGTTCTACCCGTACGCGCGCCAGGACAAGAAGCACAAGGGCCGCGAGCCGATCTCCGCGCGCCTGATCGCGGACCTGTTCAAGACCGCGGGCGCCGACCGGATCATGACGGTCGACCTGCACACCGCGCAGATCCAGGGCTTCTTCGACGGCCCGGTCGACCACCTGATGGCGCAGAGCGTGCTGGCCGACCACATCAAGAAGACCTACGGCAACGCCGACATCACGGTCGTCTCGCCGGACTCGGGCCGCGTGCGGCTGGCCGAGAAGTGGGCGCAGCAGCTGGGTGACCGGCCGATCGCGTTCATCCACAAGACGCGTGACCCGGACAAGCCGAACCAGGCCGTGGCCAACCGCGTGGTCGGCAAGGTCGAGGGCAAGCTCTGCGTGCTGATCGACGACATGATCGACACCGGCGGCACGATCGTGAAGGCCACCGAGGCCCTGATCGACGAGGGCGCGGCGGACGTCGTCATCGCGACGACCCACGGCATCCTGTCCGACCCGGCCACCGAGCGGCTTTCGCAGTGCAAGGCGCGCGAAGTGATCGTGACGAACTCGCTGCCGATCCCCGAGGAGAAGCGCTTCGAGGGCCTCACGGTCCTGTCGATCGCCCCGATGCTGGCGGAAGCCATCCAGCAGGTCTTCGAAGACGGCTCGGTGACGTCCCTCTTCGACGGCAACGCCTGAACCCGTCCGCCGGGCGCGAACTCCGCGCCCGGCGGGGGTTTCCGGCGCTAACGTCGCCGGCATGGGGAACTTCACCTTCGGCGTCAGCCTCCGCGAGATCGGCAGCCGCGACGCCTGGATCACCAAGTGCCGCCGCGTCGAAGAGCTCGGCTACGACGCCATCACCGTGCCCGACCACCTCGGCACCGGCCGGTTCGCGCCGTTCCCGGTGCTCGCCATGGCGGCCGCGGTCACCGAACGCGTGCGGCTCGGGACCCTCGTGTCCAATGTGCCCTTCTACAACCTCGCGCTCTTCGCGCGCGAAGCCTCTTCGACGGCCGCGTTGCTCGACGGCCGCCTCGATCTGGGCCTCGGCGCCGGGCACATGAAGGCCGAGTTCGACAACGCCGGCCTCCCCTGGCAGAACGCCTCAGCCAGGATCGGCTACCTCGAAGAAAGCCTCGGCTACCTGCGCAAGCACTTCGAGGACGAGGGCATCGAGCATCCTCGGCTGCTCATCGCGGGCAACAGCGACGGCGTCCTGGACCTGGCCGCCGAGCACGCCGACATCGTCGGCTTCGCGGGCCTGAAGCAGCAGCCCGGCAAGCCGCCGGGCACCTTCAAGCTCGATGCGTCCATGGACGAACGCGTCGCGTACTTCCGGTCGAAGACGACCCGCGAGATCGAGTTCAACATGCTCGTCCAGCACGTCGAGATCACCGAAGACCGGCTTGCAGCCGCCGAAGCGTGGCACGAGAAGACCGAGCGAAGCGCCGTCGAAACCGCCGAAGACCTCCTCGACGCGCCTCAGCTGTTGCTGGGCACCGTCGAGGAGATCGCCGGACAGCTCGAGAGCCGGCGTGAGCGGTACGGCTTCTCGTACATCACCGTGTTCGAGCCGTACCTCGAGACCTTCGCGCCGGTGATCCGAGAACTTCAGTAAGCGACGGTGAACCGCGCGCGGTGGTGCTTCGGCTGCTCGATCTCGTCGACGTAGGCGATCGCGAAGTCGTCGCCGCCGATGTGGGACTTGCCGTTCTCGTCGGTCACCAGGACGTCGCCGCCGAGCCGGAACTCGCCCCTGCGCTCGCCGGCGGTCCAGGCGCCGAACTCGGCGGCGGGGCTGACGTAGAACCAGTCGAGGCCCTCGGGCTGCTCGCGCAGCAGGCCGAGCACCTCGGCGTGGCTGCCGGCCTCCTCCTTGTACTCGGCCGGGAACTCCGGGGTGTCGAACAGCCGCGGGCCGCCCTCGGCGACCAGCAGGCTCGCCGCGCCGCCGACGAACGACAGCCGGACGTCGTTCTCCCGCGCGATCTTCGCCAGCGACGGCACCGCCTCGATGAGCTTCTTGCCGTCGAGCGCGCGGGCCGGGGTGGCGACCACGAACACGTCGGCGTCCTTCGCCAGGCCGGCGACGAACTCCTCGTCGTGCAGCGAGCCCTGCCGCTCGTCGACGCCCTCCGGCGCGGAGCCGGGGTTCCGCGCGACGCCGACCACCTCGTGCCCGCGCCGCAGCGCCTCGGCGCCGATCCTGCCCCCGGCGTACCCGGTCCCCCCGAAAACCACCAGCTTGGCCATGTCTCTTCTCCGTTCGTCTCGGCTGTCTACAGCCGATGCTAAGAACGGAAGATCACCTACTTCAACGGAAGCAACGCACCCCCGGGTAGGTGTCCAGCTCAGCCGCCCAGGCCGGCGAACTCCGCGGCCACCTTCTGCTTCACCGCGTTGACGTCGAGGGCCGCGCGGACCTCCGCGGTCGCGTTCGGCTTGGACAGCACCTGGTAGCTGGCCGTGCGGTTGGGCAGCTTGAACTTGACCGTGCAGGACATGCTGACCGTCGCGTACGGCTCGGCGTCGGCGGCCGCGGTGCAGGTCTGCGCGCCGAGCGAGTCGGCGCTGACCTCGACCGAGAGGTTGATGTGCACGACGCTCTTCTCGCCCGAGGCCGGCGTGCCGACCGTGCTCGTGGAGACGTCGACCGTCGTCGTGCAGGCGCCGACGAAGTCCTTGCAGTCGAGCTTGTCGTTCGTGACGACGGCGCTGGCCTGGACCAGCCCCTCGAACGGCTGGCCCAGCCCGGCGACGGTGTTGTCGACGTCGGTGTGGAACGTCTTCAGCGCGTCGCCGGTGAGCGGCTCGACGCGGAACTCCGCGCCGTACTTCGGCCCCGCCTGCGGGTCGAGCAGCACGGGGGCGAAGCTGACGACGCGGTTCGGCTTGGCCGTGGTGACGCGCAGGACGCTCGGCGCGGCCCCGAGCTGGTAGACCTCGGTGCCGTCCGGGAGCTTCGCCTTCACCGGCTCGCTCAGCCGGTCGAGACCCGCCAGTGCCTTGCGCAGCCCGTCCGCGAGCGCCTTGGGCGCGAACCGGGCCGCCGGGTCGAACGGCAGTTCCGAGCCGAGCGAGCGCACCCAGCTCGTGCCGAACTGCGTGCCCTCGTCGATGGCGTGGGCCTTCCAGTAGTCGGCGTCGGCCTGCAGGTAGAACTGGCCGGCCGCGGCGGTCACCTGGACGACCCGGCCCTCCAGCGGCAGCGCGCCGATGGCGGTGCCGCCGCGGGTGACGCGGAACTGCTGTTCGGCGCCCTTGGTCGTCGCCTTGAGGGCCAGCGCCGGTGCTTGGCCGAGCGCGGTGAGGGCGGCGTCGACGGCGGCGCGCTGCTCGGCGCGCCGGTCCGCCGTCTGCTGGTCGGCGGCGGAGACACCGGCGCTGCCGGGGACCGCCACCTGGCAGCCGGCCAGCAGTCCGCCCAGCAGCAGCACGGCCGCCACCCTGGCTCCTCGAGCCCGCATCTACGCCCCCTGCTCTCCCGCCGCCCCGAGCACACCTCGGCCGGCGAAGTCCCACCACCGGAATTGTGTCGTCACATCCCGGGGTTCAGGAGGGTTCTAGCCTGGTCCAGGCCCCCGCCGCAACCCACCGTGATGAGGTTGGTTTACACTCTTGAGGTTGTCTCGGCGAGGCGGGGCCCTTCTGGGGTGCCCGGCGTGATCGACGCGGCGGCTCGAGTAGCCCCCGTTGTCGTGCACGCCCGGAACTCGCCGCCGAACGCAACCGCCTGAGAACTGCAAAACCCCGGCCTTTCCCCGCCGCAGCATGCTGTCTTGATTTGAAGGAGTGCCACACCGTGTCCGAGGTACGTCTGTCCGTCGAGCCGCGCACCGAGTTCGGCAAGGGCGCCGCGCGTCGCACGCGTCGCGCCGGCAAGATCCCCGCCGTCCTGTACGGCCACGGCTCGGACCCGCGGCACTTCGCGCTGCCGGCCATCGAGTTCGCCCGCGTCGTCCGCGAGAACGGCTCGAACGCCGTCATCACCCTCGCCCTCGAGGGCTCCGACGAGCTCGCGCTGACGAAGACCATCGTCGTGCACCCCCTGAAGAACTACATCGAGCACGTCGACCTGCTGGTCGTGAAGCGCGGCGAGAAGATCGTCGTCGACGTCCCGGTCGTCGTCACGGGCAACCCCGGCCCCGGTGGCCTGGTCAACCAGGACGTCGACACCCTCCAGGTCGAGGTCGAGGCGCTGCACATCCCGGAGCAGTTCGAGGTCTCCATCGAGGGCCTCGAGGTCGGCAGCCAGGTGCTCGCGGGCCAGGTCGAGCTGCCCTCGGGCGCCACGCTGGTCACCGACCCGGAGTCGCTGGTCGTCGCCGTGAACGAGCCGCAGCGTGAAGAGGCCGAGGACGACGAGGCCGCCGCCGAGGCGGGCGACGAGCCGGCCGAAGCCGCCGAATAAGCGTGACCGAAGATCTGCCGGGCGCCGGCGAGCTGATCCTGCTCGCCGGCCTCGGCAATCCCGGACCCCAGTACGCCGGAAACCGGCACAACGTCGGGTTCATGGTGCTGGACGAGCTGGCCGGCCGGATCGGCGGCAAGTTCAAGACGCACAAGAGCGGCGGCGAGGTGCTCGAAGGCCGCCTGGGTGGCCGCCGCGTGGTGCTCGTGAAGCCGCGCTCGTACATGAACCTCTCCGGCGGGCCGGTGGTCGGCGCGGCCCGGTTCTACAAGGTGCCGCCGTCCGGCGTGGTCGTGGTGCACGACGAGCTGGACGTCGACTTCGGCGCGCTGAAGCTGAAGTTCGGCGGCGGCGACAACGGCCACAATGGACTCCGCTCGATCACGAAGTCGCTGGGCACGCGCGACTACTACCGGGTGCGGTTCGGCATCGGCCGCCCGCCCGGCCGCCAGGACCCGGCGGACTTCGTGCTGAAGGACTTCTCGACGGTCGAGCGCAAGGAGCTCCCGTTCGAAGTGGACCGGTGCGCGGACGCGACCGAGGCACTGGTGGGCACGGGGCTCGCGGCGGCGCAAAACGCCTTCCATGCGGGCTGACATCGGTGGCAAGGTGAGCTCATGACCCCCGACGAAGTCCGGGCGATCGCGTTCGGCAAACCCCGGTTCGGCCGGCGCGGCTACAACGAGGACGAGGTCGACGCGTTCCTCGACCTGATCGCCGAGGCGCTGTCGGGCCGCAACATCCTGACCGCGGACGACATCCACTACGTCGAGTTCACGATCATGCCGGTCGGCATGCGCTCCTACGACCAGGCCCAGGTGGACCTGTTCCTCGACGAGGCGGAGGCGGCGCTGGTGGCGCTGCGCAACCCGCAGCCGGTGGTGGAGGAGCGGCGCCCGCAGGGCCCGAAGAAGTGGTTCGGCCGGACCTGAGGCTGTGAGCCCGGCCACACAGCGCTGCGTAGTCCCGGCTCACTCACAGGCGGACGGCGACCGCCCGTCGGGGTGAGCTTCGCGGTCCACCCTTCCGGGGGCGCCTGTTCAGCGGCTAGGACGGTGTACGGCAGTTCGCACCGCCCAACCCCGGAATCGGAGAGTTGCATGTCGTTCACCGCCGAAGACCTCGCCGAGGTCACCTTCGGTAACGCCCCGATCGGCCGCCGTGGCTACGCGAAGCACGACGTCGACGAGTTCGTCCGGCGGATCGCCAAGACGATCGCCGAGGAGGACGACCTGACCGCCGCCGAGGTCCACCACGTCATGTTCGCCAAGCCGCTGATCGGCAAGCGCGGCTACGACGAACGCGAGGTCGACGAGTTCCTCGACCGGGTGGAGGACCAGCTGGCCGCCCGCACGGGCCACGCCCCGGACCTCCCGGGCGCCCGCACCCCGTCGGAAGCCACCGCCGACCGCGCCACCCCACCATCCCTGCGCGCGGAGCGCCTCCAACAACGCTAAAGCGCAACTTTCCCTATGAAAGTGCCGCCTCCGGGTCTCCGGGCGGGCACTTTCATAGGGAAAGTGACGCGCTAGGCGTCGGCGTTCTTCTTGATCTTGTCGGCGAACTGCTGGGCCGTCGCCGCGCGCTTGACCTTGCCAGACGGCGTCTTCGGCAGGCTGCCCGCCGGGAGCACCACCACCGCGTACGGCCGCATGTCGACGGCGTCGCGGACCCGCGCCGAGACCTGCTTCATCAGGTTCTTCTCGGCTTCGGCGTCGCCCGCGAGCTTCGACTCCACGACGACCGCGAAGCGCTCGCGGCGGCTGCCCGCGTCGAGGCGCACCGCCACCGCGTTGCCCGCCCGGACGCCCTCGACCGACGTCGCGGCGCGCTCGATGTCGGTCGGGTACAGGTTGCGGCCACCCATGATGATGACGTCCTTGCGGCGGCCGCAGATGACGATCTGGCCGTCGACGAGGTAGCCGAGGTCGCCGGTGTCGAGCCAGCCCTCGGCGTCCTGCGTCGCGACCGGGCCGTCCATGGTCAGGTAGCCGGGCGTCACTGCCTCGCCGCGCAACCGGATCTCGCCGACCTCGCGGTCGCCGACGGGCTGCCGCGCCTCGTTGACGATCTCCGCCTCGAGCCCGTCCAGCGGACGGCCGAGCAGCGCGAACGACCGGATGCCGTCGGTGCCGCGCCGCGGGTCACCTTCGGGCACCGGCACCGCGCGGTTTTCGGCCTCCAGCGCGTCGGCCTCGACGACGTCGAGCGTCAGCCCGGTGAACAGCGGCGCGAACGACACCGCGAGCGTCGCCTCGGCCATGCCGTAGGCCGGGAAAACGCATTCCGCCGGCATCTTGAACCGCGCGCCGGCGTCCACAAAGGTCTGGACGGCGGTCTCGTCGATGGGCTCGGCGCCGTTCAGGGCGATGCGCAGCTTCGAGAGGTCGTAGGTGTTGTCGTCGTCGACGCGGGCCATCCGGCGCCCGACGATGGCGTAGGCGAAGTTCGGCGCCGCCGTCGTGGTGCCGCCGTACTTGGTGATCAGCTCGGGCCAGATCAACGGCCCGGACAGGAACTCAACCGGCGTGATCTTGACCAGCTCGACGCCGAAGGTCATCGGCACGGTCAGGAAGCCGACCATGCCCATGTCGTGGAACGTCGGCAGCCAGGACACCATCACGTCGGTGTCGAAGTCGAACTCCGCGCGGTCGACCATGGCCTTGACGTTGGAGTACAGGTTCCCGTAGGTGATCCGGACGGCCTTCGGGTCGGCGGTCGAGCCGCTCGTCAGCTGCAGCAGCGCGGTCTCACCCTCGTCGGTGGTGACGACGTCCGCGAGCGGCTCGGCGCCGACGAGGTCGCTGATCAGCTTGAAGCCGATGCCCTTTTCTTCGAGCACCGGGGCGAGCTGGTCGAACGGCTCGCCGAGCAGCACCAGGTTCGACCCGATCATGCCGAGCACCCGCACGGTGTCCTCGGCCCACTCGGCGAGGTCGGTGCGCGGGGTCGGCTGGTGCAGCATGGTGACGCTGCCCCCGGCCAGCCAGACGGCCTGCACGGTGGGCGCGATCAGCACGGGAGCGGCGGCGAGCACCGCGACGGCGCCACCCCGCTCGAACCCGCCGGCGACGAGCCCACCGGCGATCCGCCGGGCCTCCTCGTGTACGTCGGCCCAGGTCCGCCGCGCGGGCTCCTTCGGCTCCCCGGTGACCATCCCACGCTGCTGACCCCGCCCCGCCGCGGTGGCGACGAGCGTGTCCACGAACCTGCTCATGGGCGGAACATTACTTGGCCACCCGCACGGTTCGCGTGCCAACGCGTGAACAGGCCCCCGCAGCCAGTGGCCGACCTGCCGCCGACCCCGCAACCGCACGACGACGAGGGCCGGGTGCCGGTCCTCGTCGATCACCCGGCGGACCCGCGCACGCATGATCGGGTGGTACCGCCACGAGATCCGGACGATGTGGTCCCGGTCGGTGAAGAAGGTGTGCAGGGACCCCTCGACGTTTCCCCCGGCGATCGCCGGACCACGCCCGAAGCGGCGCCGGAGCGTCCGCAGGACGACCCGGGTCGCGACCAGGAGCCGCGGGTGGTCGAGCCACACGAGCACGTCGAGCCGCGCCGTCATCCGGTCCCGGACCTGTTCGCCCTGCCAGAGGGAGTCGCGCGGCCCGAGGACCGTGGTCACTCCAGCAGCTCGGACGTCTCCAGCCAGCGGCCTTCGACGTCCGCGACCTCGCCCTGCACGCCCTTCAGCTCGGCGTTCAGCTCCATCAGCTTCCCCGGATCGGTCGCCGCCTCCAGCAGGGCCGCGTGGAGCTTCTCCTCCTTCGCGTGCAGCTGATCCAGCTTGCGCTCCAGCCGGCCCAGCTCCTTCTGGGCCGCGCGCAGGTCCGCCGCCGACTTCTTCGCCTCGACCTTCTCCGCCGTGGGGGCCGCCGAAGTCACCACCTGCGCCGACGCGCGGCGGTTCAGGTACTCCTCGATGCCGCCCGGCAGGTGGGTGATGCGGCCGTCGCCGAACAGGGCCACCACCGTGTCGCAGACCCGTTCCACCAGGTAGCGGTCGTGCGAGACGACCACCATCGTGCCCGGCCAGCCGTCGAGGAGGTCCTCCAGCTGCTGCAGCGTGTCGATGTCCAGGTCGTTCGTCGGCTCGTCCAGCAGCAGGACGTTCGGCTCCGCCATCAGCAGGCGGCACAGCTGCAGCCGGCGCCGCTCGCCGCCGGACAGGTCGCCGACCGGGGTCCACTGGCGGGCCTGGGGGAAGCCCAGCTTCTCGCCCAGCTGCGACGCCGTCATCTCCTGCTTGCCGAACACCACGCGCCCGGCCACCTGCTCGATCGCCTGCAGCACGCGCAGCTCGCCGGGCAGGTCGTCGAGCTCCTGGCGCAGGTGCGCGAGCGCCACCGTCTTGCCCTCGATCCGGCGGCCGGTCGAGCCCTCGACGTCGCCGCCGAGCAGCTTCAGCAGGGACGTCTTGCCCGAGCCGTTGATGCCGACCAGGCCGATCCGGTCACCCGGGCCGATCCGCCAGGTGACGTGGTCGAGCAGCGTCCGCTCGCCCACCGCGTACGTCGTGTCTTCCAGCTCCAGCACGGTCTTGCCGAGCCGCCGCTTCGCGAACGCCTGCAGCTCCACGGAATCACGCGGCGGCGGGACGTCGGCGATCAGCGCTTCGGCCGCTTCGACGCGGTAGCGCGGCTTCGACGAGCGCGCCTGCGGGCCGCGGCGCAGCCACGCCAGCTCCTTGCGCGCCAGGTTCTGCCGCTTCTCCTCGGCCGTCGCGGCCAGCCGCGCGCGCTCGGCGCGGGCGAAGATCCAGTCGGCGTAACCACCTTCGTACTGCTCGACGCGGCCGTTCGCGACCTCCCACGTCAGCGTCGCGACGGTGTCGAGGAACCACCGGTCGTGGGTGACGACCACGACCGCGATCCGGCGCGCCAGCAGGTGGTCGGCCAGCCAGCGGACACCTTCGACGTCCAGGTGGTTGGTCGGCTCGTCGAGCACGACGAGGTCGAGCTCGCCGGTCAGCGCGGCGGCCAGCGAAACGCGGCGCCGCTCGCCACCGGACAGGTTCGCGGTCGGCGTGTCCAGCCCGATCGCGGTGATCCCCAGGCCGTCCACAATGGACCGGACGCGGGCGTCGGCGGCCCACTCGTGCTCGGCGCCGTAGCGTTCGAGGACGACGTCGCCGACCGTGCTGCCGTCCGGCAGCTCCGTGCGCTGGGTGACCACCGCCATCCGCAGGCCGCCGACGTGGCTGACCCGCCCGGTGTCCGGCTCCGCGAGTCCGGAAAGGACTTCCAGGAGCGTGGTCTTGCCACCGCCGTTGAGGCCGACGACGCCGATGCGCTGCCCGGCCGCGACCCCGAGCGAAACGCCGTCCAGGAGCGGGCGGATCCCGTAGGACTTGCTCACCGACTCCAGGTTGACCAGGTTGGCCATCCGCTCAGCCGATCCTCTCTACGATGACGAACCGCGTCGCCACGACCATCGTCGTGTCGTCCACGGTGAACTCCGGATCCTTCAGCGCGGCGCGCATTTCGGCGCTGTGCCAGAACTTCTCGTGCTCGGTCCGCCATTCGGCGACGCTCGTGAAGCCCTCGCCCTCGTCGAGCGCGTGCTGAAGGTCCACTTCGGACAGGGGGACGACGCGCACTTCGGTGGTCTCGATGACCGCGACCCCGGCGCCGGCCGAATCGAGCACCAGCTCACGCACGCCCACGACAGGCAACGCTTCGCCCTCCAGCTCGTATTCCGCGAGCAGGCCGGAGGTCGTCGTTTTCGAGCCGTCGAGGATCGCCGCGACCAGTTTGTCGCGCAGCGGCCCGGGAAACGCGAATTCGGCGTGCTTCACGCGTGCACCCGCGGCGGCGCCGGGCGCGGCGCGTCGTCGCCGCCGACCACGCGGGCGCCGGGCACCGGGCCGTGCGCGACGCGGACCGTGCGGCACACCCCCGCACCCGAAAGCTCCGCGGCGACTTCGACCGCCGACTGCGCGTCTTCGCAGAGGAACGCGCACGTCGGGCCGGAGCCGGAGACCGTGCCCGCGAGCGCGCCCGCGTTGACGCCCGCCCGCAGGGTCCGGCGCAGCTCCGGCCGCAGCGAGACCGCGGCCGCCTGCAGGTCGTTGCCCAGCAGCAGGGCCAGCTGCCGCGGGTCGCCCGAGGCCAGCGCCTCGACGACCGGGGTGTGCGAGCCGATCCGCGGCGGGTTGCCCGCCGCGCGCAGCCGGTCCAGCTCCTTGAACACCTTCGGCGTCGACAGCCCTTCGGAGTCGAAGGCCAGCACCCAGTGGAACGTGTGGCGAGACAGGACCGGGACGAGGTGCTCGCCGCGGCCGGTGCCGAGCGCGGTGCCGCCGTAGAGCGCGAACGGGACGTCGCTGCCCAGGCCGGCGGCGATCCCGGCCAGCTCGTCGCGCGTGATCTCCAGGTTCCACAGCGAGGCGAGCCCGACCAGGGTCGCGGCGGCGTCGGCACTGCCGCCGGCCATGCCGCCGGCGACCGGGATGCCCTTGCGCAGCACCACGCGGACCTTCGGCTCCTCGGCGCGGCCGACGTGCGCGGCCAGCGCTTCGACCGCGCGCCAGGCCAGGTTTTCGGGGCCGGTCGGGACCGAGCCCTCGCCTTCGCCGTAGACCTCCAGGCCCGGTTCTTCGGTGACCGCGACGGTCACTTCGTCGGTCAGCGACAGGGCCTGGAACACGGTGACCAGCTCGTGGTAACCGTCTTCGCGCAGGTCGTCGACCGCCAGGTGCAGGTTGACCTTGGCCGGGACCCGGACGGTGACTGGTGGCGGAACTACGGCGAGCACCCGACCAGCCTACGTGCCCGGGTTCCGACCAGGAGAAAGGATGTCGAGCCCGACGGCGAGGGCGACCTCCGGCGACGTCCCCGGGCCGCTCTCGGCGCTGTTGAGCTGCACCGCGACCAGAGCGAGCCGCGCGCGGAGGTCGACTTCGGGATCGGCGGACCCGCCACAGAGCCGCTCGTGGAGCCGGATCATGCGGTCGGCCAGCCCGGCGCCGGCCGCGATGGCCTTCAACGCCGTCGTGTTGCGCTGGACCAGACCCATCACCGGGCCGAACCGGCTCTCGACGAGCCCGGCGTACGCGGTGAGCAGCTCGGCCGGGCGGGATTCGCGCTCCAGGAGGTCGTCGAGCGCGGCCCCCCAGTCTTCGAGGAGGCTCGTGACGATGTCCTCCTTCGTGCGGAAGTGGTAGTACAGCGCGGCTTTCGTGACGTTCAGCCGCTCGGCGATCTCGCGCAGCGAACTGGCTTCGTAGCCCTGCTCGGCGAACAGCTCGAGCGCGACGCGCTGGATGCGCTCACGCGTGTCGGTGCGCCGCCCGGCCATGCACAGCTCCTCAACTTACTTGACGGCCGACTAGCAATGACTTAGCTTGGCATTGCTTGTCGGCCGACAAGCAATGCATCCACAGCTTACCTCGGGGGTCCGCCATGACCACAACCGCACCGCCACGCGCCAGGGCGCGCTGGCTCGCTCTCGGCGCGCTGGGCCTGGCCCAGCTGATGGTCGTGCTCGACACGACGGTCGTGAACATCGCCCTGCCGTCGGCCCAGCACGCGCTGGGCATGTCCGACACCGGCCGCCAGTGGACGATTTCGGCGTACACGCTGGCGTTCGGCGGCCTGCTGCTGCTCGGCGGCCGGCTCGCCGACCGGGTCGGCCGGCGCACGACGCTACTGATCGGCGTCGTGGGGTTCGCGCTGGCGTCCGCGGCGGGTGGCGCGGCGCCGACGTCCGCCTGGCTGATCGGCGCGCGGGCCGCGCAGGGGGTGTTCGCCGCACTGCTCGCGCCGTCGACGA
Source organism: Amycolatopsis iheyensis (assembly GCF_024703995.1). Lineage (GTDB taxonomy): Bacteria > Actinomycetota > Actinomycetes > Mycobacteriales > Pseudonocardiaceae > Amycolatopsis > Amycolatopsis iheyensis. Next base: position 140,894 of record NZ_JAMXQV010000018.1, read on the forward strand.
TGGCCCTGCTGACGCTCACCTTCACCGACCCGCGCGAGCGCGCCAAGGCGTTCGGAATCTTCAGCGCGATCATGCTGTCCGGCTCCGCACTCGGGCTCACCGTGGGCGGCGCGCTGACCGAGTTCCTCGACTGGCGCTGGAGCCTGTACGTCAACATCCCGATCGCCGTGCTGGCCGGGCTCGGCGCCTGGTTCGCGGTGCCCGCCGTCGCCGGCCACCGCGACACCCGGCTGGACTGGACCAGTGCGGTGCTCAGCTGCGGCGGGATCGTGCTGCTGGTGCACGCGCTGTCCGAAGTGGCCACTCAGGGGTTTTCCTTGCCAGTGCTGGTTTTCCTCGCGGTTTCGGCGGCGCTGCTCGCGTTGTTCGTGCGCCGGCAGGCCCGGCGCCCGCACCCGCTGCTGCCGCTCTCGGTCGTGCGGAACCGGGCGCGCGCCGTCGCTTACCTGACCGTCGCGGTCGCGTCGTTCGGCGCGTTCGGGATGTTCCTGTTCCTGACCTACCAGCTGCAGGCGGTCATGGGCTACGGCGCGCTGGCCGCGGCGCTGGCGTTCCTGCCGACGTTGGCGGCGAACATGCTGACGTCGACGCAGGTGTCCGGCCGGCTGCTGCCGCACGTCGGCCCGCGGCCGCTGCTGGCGGGCGGCCTGGCCCTGCTCGCCGGCGGGTTGCTGCTGGCGACGCGGCTGACGCCGGACGCGTCGTACGCCGCGGTGATCCTGCCGATGCAGCTGCTGCTGGGCGTCGGGGCCGGGCTGTGCATGCCGGTGGTGCTGAACGTCGCGACCCGAGACGTCGGCGCGCGGGACGCGGGCGCGGCATCGGCGTTCGTGACGACGTCACAGCAGGTGGGCGCGTCGCTGGGCACGGCGACGCTGAACACGATCGCCACTGCCGCTTCGGCAGGCCTCGCCACCCCCGCGGCGATCGTCCACGGCTACACGACGGCGGCGGCCTGGGCGGCCGGCCTCGTCGGTCTCGCTTCGCTCACCGCGCTGCTGGTCCTCCCCCGCGGCACCCGCTGAACCTGAGCGCCCCAATGTGGCGTTGGGTGCGTCCAACGCACCCAATGTGGCGTTGGGGGGGGGGGGCGGCCCCCCCCCCCCCCAGGGGGGGGGGGGGGGCCCCCCCCCCCCCCCACGCCACATTGGGGCGCTTGAGACCAGGTCAGGCTGCGGCGACGCCCTGGGGGCCGCGTGCGGTGTGCGTGACGTGGCCGCCGCGCTCGGCGACCCAGGCCAGCGCCGCGTCGGCCCGCTCGCCGCGGACGCCCAGGCGGAAGCGGCCCACCGGGGTGTCGCCGATCCGGGTCAGGCCGCCGCCGATGGTGGCGAACTCGACGTCGAAGCGGCCCGCGGCCTCGGGCAGCAGCGCGCCGACCGACGCGAAGCCGACCAGCACGACGTCGGCCGAGCGGTCGTAGCGCGAGGTCTGGGCGCGCGTCGTCTCGATGGCCGGCAGCAGCGACTGCGCGGTGCGGCTGGCCGGGTCCGAGATCAGGTCGAGGACCGTGCCGCGCTCGACGACCGTGCCGTCTTCGAGCACCGCGATGTCGTCGCAGACCCGGCGGACCACGCCGGCGTCCGGCGTCGTGACGACGACCGTGGTGCCGAGCTCGGAGCGGGCACGGTCGAGCACGGTGAGCACCGCGCCGGCCTCCTCCGGGTCGATGCCGGCGGTCGGGTCGTCGGCGAGCAGCACCGCGGGGGCCGCCGCCAGCGCCTTCGCGACCGCGACGCGGCGGAGCTGACCGGCGGACAGCTCGCCGGGGCGCTGGGCCGCACGCTGCGTCAGGCCGACGAGGTCGAGCAGCGAGCCGACCCGGCTGCGGCGCTGCGGGCCGTCGACACCGAGCTGCTCGAGCGGGGAAGCGATGTTGCCGGCGATGGTGCGCTCGGCGATCAGCTCCGGCTTCGTCGAAACGACGCCGAGCTGACGGCGGATTTCGCGGAGGCGGCGGCCGTCGAGCGTGCCGGTGTTGAGGCCGTCGAGGCGGACGACGCCGCGGTCGGGGCGCTCCTGCAGGGCGATGCAACGGGCGAGGACGGACTTGCCGGAGCCGGCGGGGCCGACCACGCCGAAGAGCGAGCCCGCCTGGACGTCGACGCTCACGTCGCGCAGGGCGAGGACCGAATTTCCGTTGGTGGCAAAGGATTTGGACAGGTTTTCGACGGTGATCACGAAGGCTCCAGAAAACGGGGCGCGCTCACTCGGAGGCGCCCGGCCGCGTACGAAGTCCGTCCTCAGTGGACGGTGCGTGAAGAAGAGGTGGACCGGCTGGCTAGCTCAGTGGGAGCGTCGACATGCGGTCACGGAGCGGCGGCCTTCGTCGACTACGCGACGCCTGGTCAGGAGCAGGGGGCGAGCTACCCTCTTCATCGGAAACGGCCTCCATCGGTCCTGGCGGTAGCACCTGCCCTGCGGAGGGTGGTTGCTGCGACTTCGGCGAGCCAGGTCTCTCAGTCGCTCGGGATGGACGCTTTCGAGTAAAGCCGATCCCGGCGAGCGAAAGCAAGCCTGTTGGCCCAGATCACACGAGTGGAGGTGTCCGGATGGCGGGATGGACGTCCGGGGCGGGTATTTTTCCCGCCTCTACTGTGGACCCGCTAACGCGCGGCGGCGATCCGCGCGAAGTCGTGCACGCCGAGCTGCTCACCTCGGGTCTTCGGGTCGATCCCGGCGGCCGTGAGCAGCTCACCGGCACGTTCGGCGGAGCCCGCCCAGCCCGCGAGCGCGGCGCGGAGGGTCTTCCTGCGCTGTGAGAAGGCGGCGTCGACGAGTCCGAAGAGGCGCTCGCGGTCGCCTTCGGGCGAGGTGGCCCCGCGTTCGAAGGCGACGAGCGCGGAATCGACGTTGGGCACCGGCCAGAACACCGAGCGTGGCACGGCGGCCACCTTGCGTGCCGGGCCGTACCAGGCGAGCTTGACGCTGGGCACGCCGTAGATCCGGCTGCCCGGGCCGGCGGCCATCCGATCGGCGACCTCGGTCTGCACCATGACGAGGCCGGACTTCAGGGAGGGAACCTCGGCGAGCAGGTGCAGGACGACCGGCACGGCGACGTTGTAGGGCAGGTTGGCGACGAGCGCGGTCGGCTGCGGCAGTTGGTCGTTCGTGACGCGCATGGCGTCGGCCTCGAGGACGGTCAGCCGCTCGGCGGCCTCGGCCCCGCGCTCACCCACGGTCTTCGGCAGCCGCTCGGCGAGCTTGGGATCGATCTCGACGGCCACGACGTCGGCACCGGTGGCGAGCAGCCCGAGGGTCAGCGACCCGAGCCCGGGCCCGACCTCGAGCACGACGTCGCCCGCACCGACACCGGCGAGTTCGACGATCCGCCGCACGGTGTTGGGATCGTGCACGAAGTTCTGCCCGAGCTTTTTGGTCGGCCGCACGTCCAGCTCGGCCGCCAGCGCCCGGATCTCGGCCGGTCCCAGCAGTTCAACCACCGGACGAGCCTACCGGCGGGGCATCACCCGTGATTGAGCAGGCATCACGTGTGATTGGAGGGGCATCACTCGTGATTGGGAGGTCGACACGGCTAGACCGGCCGCCCTCCGCCGTGTCGACCCTTCAATCACGCGTGTCGGCTGTCCGATCACGCGTGTCGGCTCTTTGCGCACGCGAAACGGCCCCCGTCCGAGCTGGACGGGGGCCGTTCCGGGAAGACTCAGGCCTTTTTGCCGCAGACCGGCCAGGCGCTGTAGCCGCCGCGGGCGTCGCGGACCTTCTCCGCGATCGCGATCTGCTGGGCCTTCGAGGCCTGGCTCGGGAGCGCCGCGTACTGGTCGCCGCCGTAGGCGTCCCACGTGCGCTTGTCGAACTGGAGGCCGCCGTAGTAGCCGTTGCCGGTGTTGGCGGCCCAGTTGCCGGTCGACTCGCACTGGGCGATGCGGTCCCACGCGGAGGTGTCGCCGATCGCCGGCTCGGCCGGCTTCTTGGTGCCGACGTGGATGATCTTCGGCTTGGCCTCGGTGATGACCTGCTCGGAGATGCTCTCCCGCGAGACCTCTTTGCCGTTCTTCTGCGTGACCTTGTAGGTCACCATCTTCTGGCCGGGCGTGCCCGGGTCCTCGACGCTGGTCTTGCCCTTTTCGAGGTTCGGGTCGTCGACCTTCTGCTCGGGCGGGTCGATGGTCTCCTTCTGGACGACCGTCGAGACGCCGGTGCGGCTGATGTGCACCTCGGCGCCGTCGGTCAGCTTGACGTCCAGACCACCCTCGGCGGCGTCCTCCGGGCCCAGGGTGAGCTTGTACTCGCCCAGGAACTCCTTCGTGGTGACCGCGGTCGTCTTGACCTGCTTCGGCGCGTTGGCGCCGTCGTACAGCGTGATGTTCTTGAGGGTCTTGATCTCGACCGTGGCGCCCTGCAGCGGCAGCTCGCCGTCCTTCGGCATCGACATCCACGTGCCAGGCTTGTCCATCCCGGCCATGCCGAGCTGGGTCAGCGCGTCGCCGAGGTGGGTCGCGCGGACCCAGGAGGTGTGCTCCGCGCCGTCGACGACCATCTTCAGCTGGCGGCCGCGCTCGAGCTTGATGACGCCGCCGTCGCCGACCTCCGCCTGCGGGGAGGGCGAGAGCGAGTCGTGCTCGCCGACGGACAGGCCCGCGTCCTCCAGCACCTCGCCGACGGTGTCGCCGAAGGAGTGGATGGTCTGCTGCTGACCGTCGACGTCGACGGTGACGCTCTTGTTCATCGCCAGCGCGGCCGCGCCGCCGCCGGCGACGCTGATCATGACGCTGAGGACGGCGCCCTTGAGGAAGCGGCGCTTCCAGACCTTGGTGGTCTGGCGGAGGCCCTCGTCCAGAGCCGCACGACGCGCTTCGGGGGAAGCGGTGCGGTCCTCCTCGAGGCCGTCCGGGATGACGATCGGCGGCAGGTAGGTCGTCTCGGCGTTGATGAGGCGGATCAGCTCGTCGACGTCGACGTCGATCTCGGCCATCATCGCGTCGGCGTCGGGGCCGAGCGCGGCGAGGATGTCCTGCTGCGTGATGTTCGGATCGTCGGAGAAGTCGAGCTGGCCGTACGCGGTGTCCTCGAAATAACTGCGTTCGAGGACGGCGGAGCGCGCTCCAGCCTGTCTGCTACCTGTCACCGGGGATCGTTCCCTTTCACGAGACGGCGGTCGGGGGCGCCGTCTCTACGACTGGGCGTGACGATCGGAAGCTGCTGAGCGCAGGCACCGACCGGCACGATCACGGGACAGTAACGGGTCCCGCCGGGTTGCGCAAACACCCCCCGGAGTGTCGTGATCCCCGTCACTCCATCAGGTGGCCGATCAAGGAACCCTGTTGTCGCAATGCGTTCAACCCGTTGTGACACTGGGGAGTCGGTAGATCCGCTCGGCAGTGGTCCGGACCGATTCGGCGACTTCGTGGACAGCTTCGCCCCTGAGCGCCGCGAGGTGACGGACGGTGTAGGCAGCGCCGAACGGCTCGTTCGGCCGCCCACGGAACGGGTGGGGGGTCAGAAACGGCGCGTCGGTCTCGACGAGGTATCGGTCCGGCGGGCAGAGCCGCGCCGCCTCGTGGAGTCCCTTCGCGTTCTTGAACGTCACCGTGCCGGCGAAGGAAAGGACATACCCCGCGTCGAGGCAGCGGCGGGCTATTTCCGCGTCCCCGGAAAAACAATGGAAGATTACGGCATTCGGCGCACCCTCTTCGGCCAGAATGCGCAACACGTCCTCGTGGGCCTCGCGGTCGTGGATCATCAGCGGCTTGTCCAGCCGTTTCGCGAGGTCGATGTGCCAGCGGAACGCCTCCTGCTGGGCGTCGCGGGGCGAGTAGTCCCAGTAGTAGTCGAGGCCGGTCTCGCCGACCGCGACCACGCGCTCCTGACCCGCCAGGCGCTCCACTTCGGACTTCTCGGCCTCGCCGAACTCCTTGGTCCGGGTCGGGTGGATCGCCACGGCGGCCCAGACCCGCGGGTCCCACGTCGCGGCCTCGGCGGCCCAGCGGGCGGCGGCGAGGTCGTCGGCCACCGTGACGACGCGGGCGACGCCGGCCCGCTCGGCGCGGTCGACCACGGCCTTGACATCGGCCGCGGTGACCGCGCCGCACGCGTCGAGATGGGTGTGCGCGTCGACCACCGTCACCGGGAGCCGGTCCGGGACCGGCGGCAGCTCGCGCTTCTCGTCACCCATGCACTACTTCCTACTCCTTGGTGATCGGCGCCCACTCCGGGCCGGTCTCGCCGAGCGCCGGGTCGAGCTTGGTGAACAGCGGCGACGGCTTGGCCAGTGGCTTGCCGACCTCGATCGGCTTCGACTCCCACTTCGCCTGCTCACCCGCGTAGTCGCCGGTGAGGATCGGGTTGACCCGGCCGGCGATGTCGAGGTCGTCGACCTCCTTGAGCTCCGGCTGGGCGGCCCAGACGCCGGTGCCGCCGAGGGCCTCGTGCACCTTCTGGGCCGAGTGCGGCAGGAACGGCGTCAGCAGCGTGTTGGCGTCGGAAACGACCTGCAGCGCGGTGTGCAGCACGGTGTCGCGCCGGGTCGGGTCGTCCTTGAGCTTCCACGGCTCCTGGTCGGAGATGTACTTGTTCGCCGCGGTGACGACCTTCATCGCCTCGGCCGCCGCCAGCTTGAACCGGGAGCGGGCCAGGTGCGCGCCCGCGGTGTCGAACGCCTTGCGCGACAACGCCTTCAGGTCCTCGTCGGCCGCCGTCGGGGCCTCCGGGCGCGGGATGGCGCCGACGTTCTTGTGCGCCATCGAGATCGACCGGTTGACCAGGTTGCCCCACTCGTTGGCCAGCTCGAAGTTGGTCCGGCGGACGAACTCGTCCCAGGTGAAGTCGGTGTCCTGGGTCTCCGGGCCGGCGACCGAGATGAAGTACCGCAGCGTGTCCGGCCCGAAGTCGCGCAGGAAGTCCTCGACGTAGATGACGCGCCCGCGCGAGGTCGAGAACTTCGAGCCGCTCATGGTGAGGAACTCGCTGGAGACGATCTCGTCGGGCAGGTGGAGCTTGCCGTACTTGCCCGGCTCGCCACCCTTGTCACCCTCGCCGTTGTGGCCGAACAGCAGGGCCGGCCAGATCTGGGCGTGGAAGGTGATGTTGTCCTTGCCCATGAAGTAGTACGACCGGGCGTCGGCGTTGTTCCACCACTCCTGCCACGCGTCCGGGTTGCCGGAGCGCCGCGCCCACTCGACGCTCGCCGAGAAGTACCCGATCACCGCGTCGAACCAGACGTAGAACCGCTTCAGCGGCTGGTCGCGCCAGCCGTCGAGGGGGATCTTGACGCCCCAGTCGAGGTCGCGGGTGATCGGCCGGGGCCGCATGTCGTCGATCAGGTTCTTGGTGAAGTTGAGGACGTTCGGGCGCCAGTCGGTCTTGGTGCCCAGCCAGTCGCCGAGGGTCTTGGTGAACGCCGGCAGGTCGAGGAAGTAGTGCTCGGTCTCGACGAACTTCGGCGTCTCGCCGTTGATCCGCGACTTCGGGTTGATCAGCTCGGCGGCGTCGAGCTGGTTGCCGCAGTTGTCGCACTGGTCGCCGCGCGCGCCGTCGTAGCCGCAGATCGGGCAGGTGCCCTCGACGTAGCGGTCGGGCAGCGTGCGGCCGGTGGACGGGCTGATCGCGCCGCGCGTGGTCTTCGGCACGACGTAGCCGTTGCGGTGCAGCGCCAGGAAGATCTGCTGCGTCACCTCGGCGTGGTTGCCCGTGGTCGTGCGCGTGAACAGGTCGTAGGAGAGGCCGAGGCCCTGCAGGTCGTTGCCGATCTGGCGGGTGTACTTGTCCGCCGTCAGCTGCGGGGTCGAGTTCTCCTTGTCGGCCTGGACGGTGATCGGGGTGCCGTGTTCGTCGGTACCGGAGACCATGAGCACCCGGTTGCCGGCCATTCGCTGGTAGCGGGAGAAGACGTCGGACGGGACGCCGAATCCGGACACGTGGCCGATGTGGCGGGGGCCGTTGGCGTAGGGCCAGGCCACCGCGGTCAACACAGGGGTGCTCATACCTTATTAGCCTACGGAGGGCGTCACGCGCATTGTCGAGAGGGAGGCCCGGTTGTCGGCGACACGGTTGCTCGTGCTCGGGGTGGTGCGGATGTACGGCCGCGCGCACGGCTACCAGGTGCGGCGCGAGCTGCTGAGCTGGTCGGCGGACAAGTGGGCCAACGTCCAGCCCGGGTCGATCTACCACGCGCTGAAGAAGATGACCGCCGAAGACCTCCTGGCGCAGGTCGACGTCGAGCCGGGCGCCGGCCCGGACCGCGTCGCGTACCGGCTGACCGCCGAGGGTGAGCAGGAGTACCAGCTGCTGCTGTCGAAGGCGCTGTCCGACCCGCAGCTCAACCACCCCGACCTGTCGGCGGCGATCTCGCTGATGACCACCCTCCCGCGGGCGCGCGTGATCAACCTGCTCCGGCACCGGCTGGTGCACCTGGAGGCCGAGCAGCGGCAGGCGCGGATGATGCTCGAAGAGCTGAAAATCAGCATGGGGATGGGGACGCCGGAGCACGTCGGCGAGCTCTACCGGCTGTGGGGCGGGATCACCGACGCGAGCTTCACGTGGCTGGAGGGGCTGATCGCCCGGCTCGAAGCCGGCGAGTACGTGATGGCCGACGAGTCCGGCGACGCGTTCGGCGAGCCACCGTCCCGCGCCTCGGAGTAATCAAGTTTGACTAGCGTTCCCTCCGGCGGGCACAGTGGACCCTTCGGCTAGTCAAGTTTGACCATGGAGGGGTTCTCATGATCACGGCACGCGGTCTCGAGCGGCGGTTCCGCCGCAAGGGCCGCACTGGGGGCGAAGTACACGCGGTGAAGGGCGTCGACCTCGACGTCGAAGCGGGCGAGCTGGTCGGATTCCTCGGGCCGAACGGCGCCGGGAAGACGACCACCCTCCGCATGCTGACCACGCTGCTGAAGCCGACGGCGGGCACCGCGACCGTCGGCGGCCACGACCTGCTGACCGATCCGCTGGGGGTGCGGAAGCGGATCGGCTACGTCGCACAGGGCGGCGGCAGCTCCCCGGAGACCAAGGTCGCCGACGAGCTCGAGCTGCAGGGGCGGCTCTACCGGATGACCAGGGCCGACGCGCTCGCCCGCGCCGCCGAGCTCGCCGAGCAGCTCGACCTGACCGGGCTGGACCAGCGGCTGACCAAGACGCTCTCGGGCGGGCAGCGGCGGCGGCTCGACATCGCGCTCGGGCTGATCCACTCGCCCGGTCTCGTCTTCCTCGACGAGCCGTCGACCGGGCTCGACCCGCAGAGCCGCGCGAACCTGTGGGAGCACATCCGCCGGCTGCGCGCCGAGCAGGGCGTCACGGTCTTCCTGACCACCCACTACCTCGACGAAGCCGACGCGCTGTCGGACCGGCTGATCGTCATCGACGACGGCCGGATCGTCGCCGAGGGCACGCCGGACGCGCTGAAGGCGCGGGTCAACGGCGACCGCGTCGAGGTCGGCGTCGACCCGGAGCAGGGCGCCGACGCCGCCGAGATCGCCGGCCGGCTCGCGGGCGCCCAGGAGCTGTCCGTCGACGGCGGCGAGGTCCGGTTCCGGGTGCCGCGCGGCGACGTCGCGCTGCCGGAGCTCCTGCGCGCGCTCGACGCGAAGAGCATCCCGATGCTTTCGGTGCAGGTGCACCGGCCCACGCTCGACGACGTCTTCCTGACCCTGACCGGGCGCTCCCTGCGCGAAGCCGAGGAGGGCACCCGTGCTGCATGACACCTGGCTGATCTTCCGCCGCGACATGAAGGCGGCCCTGCGCAACCCGACCTGGGTGCTGATCGGGATCATGCAGCCGCTGCTGTACCTGTTCCTGTTCGGGCCGCTGATGGTCAAGGCGATGCAGGCCCAGGGCCTGTCCGAAGTGGACGGCTGGATGCTGCTCACCCCGGCGCTGATCGCCCAGCTGGCGTTGTTCGGCAGCTCGTTCGTCGGGTTCGGGCTGCTGGCCGACTACCGCTCCGGCGTGGTCGAGCGGTTCCGCGTGACGCCGGTCAGCCGCACCGCGCTGCTGCTGGGCAAGGTGCTGGCCAACGCGCTGCAGGCCGTCGTCCAGGCCCTGCTGATCATCGCGCTGGCGTACCTGGTGTTCGACCTCGACGCGCCGGTCGGCGGCGTGCTGCTGAGCCTGGTGATCGTGTTCCTGCTGGCGGTTTCGCTGGCGTCGTGCTCGTACGCGCTGGCGCTGACGTTGAAGAGCGAGGAGACGTTCCCCGCGCTGCTCAACGCCGTGCTCATCCCGCTGCTGCTGCTTTCCGGGATCCTGCTGCCGATCACCGCGGGCGTCGCGCCGAAGTGGCTGTACACGGTTTCGCAGATCAACCCGTTCCGGCACGTGGTCGACGTCGAGCGCAACACCTTCAAGGGCGACTTCACGATGGACGCGTTGTTCACCGGCAGCGTCGTGGTGCTCGTGATGGCGGTGGTGTCCGTGTGGTGGGGAACACGGACGTTCCAAAAGGAAAACGCCTGATCAACCGCGCGTTTGTCACTGCGGGTCCGCTCCCGGCGACGTATGGTGTGCTCTCCACCGACGTGCCGGGGGCGGACTGTGACGGAACCGGAGAGCGAACGCGGGATCTCGCTGTCCCACCGGGAGCGGGTGGCCGACTGGCAGGCCGTCCGCGCGGCGGAGACCAAGTTCGTGTCGGTGACGATCAGCGAGAACGTCAACTGGAGCAACGGCGCCGCGGAACGGACCCTGGCCGGCGCCCAGGAAGCCGGCCTGCACGTCGGCGGCCGGCACTACGCCCGGCCCGGCGCGGCGCACGACCAGGCGGACCACTTCGTGCGGACGGCCAGCCGGCTCGGCGCGTTCGCGCCCGGCTCGCTGGCCCCGGCACTGGAGGTGGCCGCGCCGAACGTCGACGACCGGTTCATCAAGACGTGGATCAAGCACGTCCGGCACGCGGCGCGCATCGAGCGGGTGCTCGTCTACGCCGACCACGACTGCTGGGCCCACCGGCTGCACCCGGACCGCTGGGCCGACAGCGAAGTCGTGCTCTGGCTGATCCGGCACAACGGCATCCCCGGCCGGCCGGGCTGGTTCCACGCGCGGCTCGGCGTGCACCAGCACGCCTGCGCGCCCGACGTGCCCGGCATCGACGGGCCGGTGGAGCAGAACGCCGTCGTGTACCCGTTCACATTGGGTGACCTTTTGCTCTGACCTGTGGTGCTATGGCGCCATGCGCGTGACGAGCAGGGCACTTCGGACGAAGGTCACGCCCGCGCGGGCTTTTTCGGTGCTCGCTCACCACAACGCGTCCCGCGGGCTGCCGCCGCCCGCGATGCTGTCCGGCGACTGGTTCTCCTCCGGCGCGGTGCTCGCGCCTTCGGTCACGATCTCGCCCGGGGACTTTCCCGCCTGCACGGAGATCGACGCGCCGCCGGGCGTGGTCGGCGGCGGCTGGTTCGGCCACCTGGCCTACGACCTGGCGGACCCGTCCGGGCGCTCGGGGGCGTTGCCGGCGTCGGCGTGGGGCTGGGCGGACCACGTGCTGCGGTGGTCCGCATCGGGCGTCTGCTACCTGGAGTCCCTCGACGGCGGCGGGCCGTCGGTGTCCACAATGGAGTCCCTGCTGGCTTCTGCGCCGCCGCCGGTGTCGTGGTCGGCCGGGCCGCTGCGGCGCCCGCTGCCCTCGGAGCACCGGGACGCGGTGAAGGCGTGCGTGCACGCGATCGAGGCCGGCGAGCTGTTCCAGGCGAACATCTGCAGCCGATTCACGGGGACGTTCGCCGGCTCCCCCGCGGCGCTGTTCGCCGCCGGGATTTCTTCGCTGGCGCCGCGGCGTGCGGCCTTTCTGTCCGGCGTGTGGGGGTCGGTGGTGTCGTTCTCGCCGGAGCTGTTCCTCGCCCGGCACGGCCGCGCGGTCTCCTCGACGCCGATCAAGGGGACGCTCCCCCGCCGCGGCCCCGCCGACGCCGGGAACGCGCTCCTGCTGCGACAGTCCACAAAGGACGTCGCGGAGAACGTGATGATCACCGACCTGGTGCGCAACGACCTCGGCCGGGTGTGCGAGGTCGGCTCGGTGACCGTGCCGTCGCTGCTGCGGGTCCGCCCGGCGCCGGGGGTCTGGCACCTGGATTCGACGGTGACAGGGACGTTGCGTCCCTCGGTCACCGACTCGGACCTGCTGGCCGCGACCTTCCCACCGGGCTCGGTGACGGGCGCGCCGAAGATCCGCGCGCTGGACCTGATCGCGGCGCTGGAGCCGTGCGGACGCGGGGTCTACACGGGTGCGGTCGGGTTGCTGTCGCCGGCGGCAGGGCTGGAGCTGAACGTCGCGATCCGGACGTTCGAGATCGCTTCCGGCGCGATCTCGCTGGGCGTGGGCGGCGGGATCACGGCGGATTCGGACCCGGAGGCGGAGTGGCAGGAGTGCCTCCACAAGGCGGCACCCCTGGAACGCCTACTTGCCGGGGTCGAGCAGTAGCTTGCCGACGGTCTTGCGGGAGCGCAGGGCCTCGTGCGCGCCACGGGCGTCCGACAACGCGAACTCGCCGCCGGGGATCGCCTTGAGCTTGTTCGCGAGGACCAGGTCGAACAGGTCGGTCAGCGCGGTCCCGAAGACGTTGCCCGGCAGCCGGAAGACGTGCGGCAGCCACATGCCGCTGACGGTCGTGCTGTGGCCGAGCAGGTTGCGCAGCTCGACCGGCTTCGGGTTCTCGCGCCCGGCAATGCCGTAGAAGGCGAGCCGCCCGAACGGCGCGAGGGCGGCGATGCTCTGGTCGGTGGTCGTCCCCCCGACCATGTCGAGCACGACGTCGACCCGGCGGCCGTCGTTGGCCTCGATCAGCGTCGCGGTCATGTCTTCGGCCCGCGAGTCGACGGCGACGTCGGCGCCGAGCTCGAGGGCGAGCGCGCGCTTCTCGTCGCTGCTGGCGGTGGCGATGACCCGGCCGGCGCCCCAGGCCTTGGCGAGCTGCACGGCAACGGTCCCGACCCCACCGGCGGCGGCGTGCACGACGACCGACTCACCCGGCTCGAGGTGGGCGTTCTTCTTGAGCAGGACCCAGGCGGTGGTGCCCTGGACCAGCATGGACAGCGCGGTGAGGTCGTCGACGCCGTCGGGCACGGGGAAGGTGGTGGCCTCCGGCGCGACGGCCTTCTGGGCGTACCCGCCACCGTTGTTCAGGAGCGCGACGACGCGCTTCCCGCCGCTGGTGCCCACGACCTCGCCGCCGGGCACGAGCGGCAGCTTGCTGGGCGCGAGGTAGGAGTTCTCGGCCTGGTGGGTGTCGGCGTAGTTGACGCCGACGCGTTCGACGTCGATGAGGACCTCACCCGGGCCGGCCACCGGATCGGGCAGCTCGACCGGCATGAGCACCTCGGGTCCGCCGAACTCGGTCACCTGCACTGCGCGCATCTGCGTTTCCCTTCCGGACGTGCCTGTGAGACATTCTGACATATGTCTCACGAGTTCGAACGGGCACGCGAGTGGTTCCTGTCGGGCCGCCGGCTCGACATGGGCGAACTGGCGGAGGACCTGGCGATCAGCCGCGCGACCCTGCACCGGCGCGTGGGTTCCCGCGACCGGCTGCTCGGCGAGATCCTGTGGTCGCTGTCGGCCGCTTCGATCGCGCGGCTCTGGCCGTCGTGCGCCGGGCGCGGGGCGGCGGGCATCGCCGACTTCGTGAGCGGGTACGTCCGGTTCGCGAACGACTCCCCGCCCTTCCGCGACTTCCTTCGCCGGGAGCCGGAGCGGGCACTGCGGCTGCTGACGACCCGCGCAAGCGTTTGCCAGCAGCGGACGACCACGGAACTGGAGATGCTGCTGTCCACGGAGATGTCCGCCGGCCGGCTGGTGCCGCCGCTGCCGGTGCCGGACCTGGCCTACCTGCTGGTGCGGATCGGCGAGTCGTTCGTGTACACCGACGTGATCACCGGCGACGCGCCCGACGCGGCGAAGGCGCACGCCGCGGTCACGGCGTTGCTGAGCTGACGATCTGGACCTTCGTCGCGAAATCCGCGTCGTCGGCGAGCACGGTCAGTTCGACGGTTCCGGAGCCGGCGCCGAACTCGTGGCGGACGGTCTCGTCCGGATCGTGCACCACCAGCCGCCCGGCGGGCGAGGAGATGGTTTCCCGCACCAGGACGACGGGGAGCGGGTCGGCCGGAGGCTCGGTGAAGACCTCGCCGTCGACCGGGCCTTCCGAGCCGGGCATGACTCCGAAGATGACGCTGTCGCCGGACCGGTACGCGTTGCCCGCGGCCGGGTCCCAGTCCGACAGATCGTCGGCGGCATCGACGTCACGCACGATCAGGCAGCCGTGCGCCGCCTTGACCCGGAAGGACCGAAGCCGGATCCGCGCCGCCTCGGCCCGGGCCGCGCGGGCCTCCTCCGCTGCCCGCTGCCGGTCCTCCGGGAAGAGCAGCAGCGGGGCCAGCGACTCCAGCGCGCCCGCGATGTCCGACCGCCACGCGGCGAAGGCTTCCGGGCCGCTGTCCGGCTTCTGCGCCCGCACCTGCCGCAGCACGCGCAGCGCGGCGCGCAGCTCGGCGTTTTCAGCCACCCGCCACTCCTTGCGCGATCTGGGCGGTCAGCGACCAGTAGACGTCGAGGTCGATCTCCTCCAGGTTGGCCACCGTGTCCGCGCCGCCCAGGAACAGCGGGACTTGGTAGCCCGCGCACGAGCCCCACGCCGGTGGCTTGCCCGCAGTCGTCACCCACTCCTCGAAGAAGCTCGCCGCCAGGGCCGCTTCCGGCTCGTCGAGCAGCACTTCCTCGTGGAACGCCGCGAACCCGCCCGGGATCTCCAGCACCTCCGCCGTCCCCGGCTCGAACAGCAGGACCTGCTCGGCGGCGGGCTCGAACGCGAACTGCCGGCCGAGCCAGTCGAAGCCGAACGGCACCACCCGGCCCGTCCACACCGGGAACATCTCCAGCACCGAGCCGAACACCGCGACCGACGCCGAGTCGTGCACCCGGTAGACGCCCGAGCCGAACTCGCGGCCGTGGTACTGCCGCAGGAATGCGCCGACCGGCTCCGGAAACGACGACGCCTCCCCGGTGCCGAGCCGGCGGCCCTCCTCATAAGCGTCCGCGAACCGGGACATCACGGCGTCTTCCGCGACGCCAGCACCGCGTCGTAAAGCTCCTTTTTGGACACTCCGGCCGCCTCGGCGACGTCGGCCGCCGCGGACTTCAGGCGCTCGCCGGCCGCCACTCGGTCCGACACCTCCGACACCAGGTCCGCCACCGAGACCGCGCGGGGCTCGGCACCCGCGAGCACCACCGTGATCTCGCCGCGCACCCCGTCCGAAGCCCAGGCCGCCAACGAGGAAAGCGAGCCCCGCTTGACCTCTTCGTACGTTTTCGTCAGCTCCCGGCACACCGCCGCCTGGCGAGAAGAGCCCAGCACCGAAACCGCGTCCGCCAGCAACGACGCCAGCCGGTGCGGGGACTCGAAGAACACCGCCGTCCGCGGCTCGTCGCGCAACGACGTGAGCCAGCGGGTCCGCTCGCCGGGCTTGCGCGGCGCGAAGCCCTCGAAACAAAACCGGTCGCACGGCAAACCGGACAAAGCGAGCGCCGTCGTCACCGCGGATGGGCCAGGCAGGCACGTGACCGGGAGGTCCGAAGCAACACAAGCCGCCACCAGCCGGAACCCCGGATCGGACACACTGGGCATACCGGCGTCCGTCACGAGCACCACCGTCTCGCCCGCGCGTAACGATTCGAGCAACTTGGGCAGCCGCGCCGTCTCGACGTCCTCGTAGAAGCTCACCACGCGGCCCTGCGGGGTCACCTCCAGCGCGGACGCCAGTGATCGCAGCCGCCGCGTGTCCTCGGCCGCGATGACGTCGGCTTCCGCCAAGGCCGAAGCCAAGCGCGGGGAAGCGTCGCGGACGTCGCCGAGCGGGGTCGCGGCGAGGATGAGGCGGCCGGAGGTCACCGGGTCAGCCTAGGCTGATCAGCGGATCCCGACGACGCACGCCCCGCCTCGCCCGTAGGATCGCCCCCGTGACCGCCGTGCTGACCCGTCCCGACGACGAAAGCGTCCGGCCGGACCCGGTCGAGGCGCTCCGGCCGCCCACCGACCGCGAAGTGACCCTGCTCGGCCGCGGCATGCCGACCGACCGGCTGCGCGGCTGGGTCGTCACGATCGTGCTGACCGTGATCGGCGGCATCGTCCGGCTGCAGAACCTCGGCGTGCCGACCGACAAGGGCAGCCCGGTCTTCGACGAAAAGCACTACGTGCCGCAGGCGTGGCAGATGCTGCGCAACGGCGGTTACGAAGACAACTACGGCTACGAGCTGGTCGTCCACCCGCCGCTGGCGAAGCAGCTGATGGCGATCGGCGAATGGCTGTTCGGCTACAACGGCTGGGGCTGGCGGATCATGCCCGCGCTGGCCGGGACGCTGATGGTGCTGCTGGTCGTCCGCATCGCCCGCCGCCTCACCCGCTCGACGCTGCTGGGCGCCATCGCCGGCATCCTCGTGATCAGCGACGGCGTGCTGCACCTGCAGTCGCGGATGGGCATGCTCGACATCTTCATCGCGCTGTTCGTGCTCGCCGCGTTCGCCTGCGTGCTCGCCGACCGCGACCAGGTGCGGCAGCGGCTCGCGACGGCCGTGCGCGAGGGCTGGGTCAACGAGTCCGTCTGGGGCCCCAAGCTGGGCTTCCGCTGGTGGCGGTTCGGCACCGGGCTGATGATCGGGCTGACGTTCGGCGTCAAGTGGTCGGCGCTGTACTACATCGTCGCGTTCGGGCTGCTGACCGTCGGCTTCGACGTCGCGGCGCGGCGCGCGGCCGGCGTCGAGCGGCCCTGGCTGGGCACGATCCGCCGGGACGTCGCGCCCGCGCTGTGGGCGATCCTGCTCATCCCGTTCCTGATGTATCTGAGCGCGTACTGGGCCTGGTTCGCCAGCGAAACGGCGACCGACCGGCACTACACCGAGATCAAGGACATCGCGCCGGGCTTCTGGTCGTGGGTGCCGGCGTCGCTGCGCTCGCTCGGCGACTACTCGGCGAACGTCCTGCACTTCCACGAAACGCTGGTCACGCCCAAGGACAACCCGCACCCGTGGGAGTCCAAGCCCTGGACGTGGCCGATGGGCCTGCGCCCGATGCTCTACAGCTACGACGGCGACGTCACCGGCTGCGGCGAATCCCGCTGCGTCAGCGCGACGATGCTGATCGGCACGCCGGCCATGTGGTGGCTGGCGATCCCGATGCTGGGCTGGTCGGTGTGGCGCTCGGTGTTCCGCGCGGACTGGCGCTACGCGGCGGTGCTGGTGGGCTACCTCGGCGGGTACGTCTTCTGGTTCACCAACATCGACCGCCAGATGTACTTCTTCTACGCGACCCCGCTGGCGGCGTTCCTCGTGCTGGGGCTGACGTTGTGCCTGGGCCAGATCCTGGGCAGCGCGCGGCGCGGGTTCGAGAGACGCGGGACCGGTCTGCTCGTGGTGTCGCTGTACGTGGGCCTGGTGGTGGCGAACTTCGCCTGGCTGTGGCCGATCCTGAACGGCATCGCGATCACGAACGGCCAGTGGGAAGCCGAACGCTGGCTGCCGTCCTGGCGGTAGCTCACTCCGCGAAGTACGCCCCGGGCGTGACGCCGACCGAGCGCCGGAACGCGGCGACGAACGCGCTCGCCGAGCTGTAGCCGACCCGGTGGGCCACCGCTTCCATCGGCGCGCCCTGGGCGAGCAACGGCAGCGACGCACGCAGCCGCACCTGCGTGCGCCAGGTCCCGAACGGCATCCGGCACTCCCGGACGAAGATCCGCGCCAGCGTCCGCTCCGCCGCGCCGACGTCGCGGCCGAACTCCGCCAGGCACCGCGGGTCCGCCGGGTTGGCCAGGATGGCCCGCTCGACGTCGCGGGCACGCGGGTCGGCCGGCGACGGCACCACGATCGGGACCACGTCGAGCGGCTCGAGCAGGTCGAACGCCACCGACTCCGCACGCAGCCGCGCCGGCTCGGTGATGCCGTCGCCGGTCAGGTACTCCAGCAGCTCGCGCAGCAGCGGCCGGACGACGACCAGCCGCGGCGCGGGCCACGACACCGGCGACAGCGCCGGGTCGGCGTAGATGCCGCGCAGGGCCGCCCGGCCGAGCGCGCCCGTGCGGTGCGGGACGCCTGCGGGCATCCACAGCGCGCGGGTCGGCGGGAGCACCCAGCCGGCGTCCCCGGACTTCACGGCGACGACGCCGCGCGCCGACCAGACCAGCTGGTGGACGGGGTGTTCGTGCTCCGGGAACCAGGTGCCCGCCGTCAGCTGCAGCTCGCCGATCAGCATCGCGCCGGGATGACTGTTTCGCGACATCGGTTGGCAGCCTATCGGCTGTCGGCCACCGGAATGTCGCTTTAGCGTCGTGGGTATGCCGATGAACCTGATCCACCGCAAGCTCTGCAGCTCCGCGAAGTGGGCGGACACGGTCGAAGAGCGCCTGAAGCCGTGGCTGGCCGAGCGCGAGCTCGGCGACGACGTCCTCGAGATCGGCCCCGGCTTCGGCGCCACGACGAAGGTGCTGCTCGACGTCGTCCCGAAGCTGACGGTCCTGGAGATCGACCACGCGTCGAGCGAGCTGCTGCGCGCGGAGTACGGCGACCGCGCGGAGGTGGTGGAGGGCAGCGGCGCGGAGATGCCGTTCGAGACGGGCCGGTTCTCGGCGGTGGTGTGCTTCACGATGCTCCACCACGTGCCGACGGTCGGGCTGCAGGACGCGATCTTCGCGGAGGCGGCCCGGGTGCTGCACCCGGGCGGCACGTACTGCGGCAGCGACAGCCAGCTGAGCTTCCGCTTCCGCCTGCTGCACATCGGCGACACGATGAACGTCCTCGACGCGGCGACCCTGCCGGGGCGGCTCGAACGAGCGGGCTTCGAGCGGGTGGAGGTGAAGGCACGGCCGAAGGAGATCGTGATCTTTTCGGCCGTGAAGCCCGGCTAAGTCAGCCAGCAGGGCGTGCTGCAGGCCGGGCAGAACGCGCGCTTGGCCGTGGAGACCACGTCGAGGCCGCACTCGGGACAGGTGCCCGATTCCCAGTTTCCCGACGCCGGGCCGAACCCGCCGTCGTAGTACTCCCGGTCCGGCCAGGCCACGACGTCGACGCTCGGCCCCAGATCACGGCGGCCGCTCACCCACCAGACCTCGGCGAGGCACAGGGTGTTGGGCGTGGCGCCCCTCGGCTTGGCGTATGCGGGCAGCACCCGCCGGAGCACGTCGACCAGCTCGGGCAGCGGCAAGCGCGACAACCCGCTCGCCAGCGCCGCCCGCTCGTCGTCCGTGGTCACCGGCGCGGCAGCTGGCCACCCGGCTGCCGCGGCACGACCCGCGTCACCGGACCGTCAGCCGACTTCCCGGCCCGCGACAGCCACCCCTCCACCTCACGCCGCACAGCGTTCAGCGTCGGACGTCGCCGCGGCTCCGGGTCCAGCGAAGCCGCCAGCAGCCGCGCGTGCGCACTCCGCTGAGGCAGCCGCGACACCGGCTCCGCTCGAGCCGCCGCCATCAACGCCGCCATCGGTGTCTCGCGAGTACCTCGCGGTGGCTGGCCCGACAGCGCGTAGCTGATCGTCGCCGCCAGTTGCCAGGCGTCCGACGCCGGTGAGGCCGCCGAGCCCATGGCCTGCTCCGGGGCCACGAAGTCCGGCGTGCCGATCATCATGCCCGTCGCCGTCATCTTCGAGTCGCCCTGGCTGCGGGCGATGCCGAAGTCGATCAGGTGGGCCAGGCCGCTCGGGTCCAGCACGATGTTCGACGGCTTGATGTCGCGGTGCAGGACGCCCTTCTCGTGCGCCGCCGCCAGCGCGCCCGCCATCGTCGCCCACAGGCGGCCCGCGGCGACGTCGTCGAGGGGGCCCTGGCCGTCGACCAGCTCGGCCAGCGGCCGGCCTTCCAGGTACTCCATGACCAGCGCGAGGCCGTCCGGCTCCTCGGCGAGGTCGTACACCTTGACGCAGTTCGGGTGGCTGACCACGGCCAGCGCGCGGGCCTCGCGCTGCATGCGCTCGGCGGTGTCGCGGTCCGGCGCGTGCGCGATCTTCAGCGCGACCGTGCGGTTGAGCTGGGTGTCGACGGCCTGCCAGACCGTGCCGAACCCGCCGGCGCCGAGCTGCTTGACGCGCCGGTAACGGCTGCCGCCGGCGTTGCGCGAGCCCGGCGGGGGCGGGATCGGGCCGGGCGCGGCGGCCAGCGCCCCGGCCATCGGCGGGGGCTCGGGCGCCGACGCCAGCGCGGTCTTCGGGTACGGCTTGTTGATCGGCGGCGGGGGCGGCGGAGGCGGGGTCGGGCGCGGCTGCAGCTGCGACTGCGGCGGGCGGTGCGGCTCCTGGTCGCGCTGCGGCGGCGCGTCGGACCGGTTGATCACCGACCAGGGCGGCGGCCCGACCATCGCGACCGGGATCAGGCCCAGCACGCTGAACGGCAGGAACCCGAGCCAGAAGTGCAGCGCGGTGTTCGCCTCCATGCCGACGCTGAACACCAGCATCGCGGCGAACGGGATCCAGAAGAACCGCGACGGCCACTTCGGCCCGCGGCGGAAGGCCGTGCGGCCCTGCAGCATGACGAACAGCAGCGAGCCGGCGCCCAGCACGATGAACGCCAGCAGGTAGACGAAGAACGGGATGTCACTGCCGTGGCGGGCGAACAGCACGTCGTAGACGCTCTGGCCGCCGCCCAGGTAGTCCTTCTGGCTGCCGACCCAGCAGCCGCCCACGCTGTCGAGCGAGGACAGCTCGTTCTTGCTCAGGCCGGTCTTGCCGCCGGCGAACGCCGCGCGGTACACGCCCGACACGCCGTTGGACAGCAGCCACGGCAGCACCAGCGCGCTGACCAGGCCGATCGCGCCGAAGACGCCCAGCGTCGTGGCGTCGTAGCGGTTGCCCGTGCCCTTGCGGATGATCGACACCGCCAGCGCGCCGATCGGCGGGACCAGCGCGACGAGCGCGCCGGCCGCACTCGTGGCCCAGACCCAGTCGCCGGGGCAGAAGCCCGGGCCGAACAAGGAATGGGCTAGCGAGAGCAACGCGCTCGCGAGTCCGTTCACCGCCGGATCCCCTCACTGTCCGTGTTCACTTCGTGCCTTCACGCGGCATTTCCCCGCGGTCCAGCTTAGGACGCTCCCGGCCGCCGCGAGGTTGCCGGGTCTTCAGGGTGCCCGGAATCCGGCGAGCCCGCCGCTCCCGCGTCATGATGGGGTCGGTCCGGACGATCGACGCGAAGGAGCGGGGCATGGGCGCGTACTCCGAAGCCTACCGGCGGAGCCTGGCCGAGCCGGACGCGTTCTGGCTGGCCGCGGCGGAGAAAATCAGCTGGAGCAAGGCTCCGGAGAAGGCGCTGGACGACACGAACCCGCCGTTCTTCCGGTGGTTCCCGGACGCCGAGCTGAACACCGCGTACAACGCGCTCGACCGGCACGTCGAGGCCGGCCGGGGCGGGCAGGCCGCACTGATCTGGGACTCTCCCGTGACCGGACGGCAACGCACCTACACCTACGAAGAGCTGCGTGACGAGGTCGCGAAGTTCGCCGGCGCGCTCAGCTCCCTGGGTGTCACGAAGGGTGACCGGGTCATCGTCTACCTGCCGATGGTGCCCGAGGCGGCCGCCGCGATGCTGGCCTGCGCGCGAATCGGCGCGGTGCACTCAGTGGTCTTCGGCGGCTTCGCGCCGAAGGAGCTCGCGGCGCGGATCGAAGACGCGAAACCCAAGGTCATCCTGGCCGCCTCCTGCGGCATCGAGCCGACGCGGGTCGTCGAGTACAAGCCGATCATCGAAGACGCGCTCGCGCTGACCGAGCACCAGCCGGACCACGTCGTCGTGCTGCAGCGCGAGCAGGCGCCGGCCGAGCTGACCGCGCGTGACCTCGACTGGGCCGAGCTGGCATCGGGCGCCACCCCGGCCGATCCGGTGCCGGTCGCCGCGACCGATCCGCTGTACATCCTCTACACGTCCGGGACGACCGGGAAGCCGAAGGGCGTCGTGCGCGACACCGGCGGCCACGCGGTCGCGCTCGCCTACTCGATGGACGCGGTCTACGACGTCCACGCGGGCGACATCTGGTGGACGGCCTCCGACGTCGGCTGGGTCGTCGGGCACTCCTACATCGTCTACGCGCCGCTGCTGGTCGGCGCGACGACCGTGCTCTACGAGGGCAAGCCCGTCGGCACGCCGGACGCGGGCGCGTTCTGGCGCGTCATCGCCGAACACGGCGTCCAGGCGCTGTTCACCGCGCCGACCGCGCTGCGGGCGATCAAGAAGCTCGACCCGGACGCTCTCGAACTGCAGAAGTACGACCTCAAGGCGTTCAAGACGCTCTTCATGGCCGGTGAGCGGCTCGACCCGGAGACCTACCACTGGGCGCACGACAAGCTCGGCACGCCGGTGATCGACCACTGGTGGCAGACCGAGACCGGCTGGCCGATCGCGGCCAACCTCCGCGGCGTCGAGCCGATGGCGGTCAAGCCGGGTTCGGCGACCGTACCCGTGCCCGGCTGGGACGTCCGGATCCTCGACCAGGCGGGCGCCGAGCTGCCGGCCGGGCGCGAAGGCGCCATCACGGTCAAGCTGCCGCTGCCGCCGGGCTCGCTGCCGACGCTGTGGGGCGACGACGAACGCTACCGCGAGGCCTACCTGTCCCGCTACGACGGCCACTACCTGACCGGCGACTCCGGTTACCTCGACGAGGACGGCTACCTGTTCGTCATGGGCCGCACCGACGACGTCATCAACGTCGCCGGGCACCGGCTCTCCACCGGGTCGATGGAGGCCGTGCTGGCCTCGCACCCCGCGGTCGCCGAGTGCGCGGTCATCGGGGTCGCCGACCAGCTCAAGGGGCAGCTGCCGCGCGGGTTCGTCGTGCTCAAGGCGGGTGCGGACATCGGCGAGGAGCAGTTGCGCGACGAACTGGTGGCGATGGTCCGCCGCGACATCGGGCCGGTCGCCGCCTTCCGCGATGTGTCCATTGTGGACGCGCTGCCGAAGACCCGGTCGGGCAAGATCCTGCGCAAGACCATGCGCGCGATCGCCGACGGCCGCGACGAGGCCGTACCTTCGACCATCGAAGACCCGAGCGTGCTCGAAGCCATCCGGAAGGCCCTTCGTTAAGGACTGTTCCAAATAGCCCAGCTGGTCTGTACCTTTGGGTGGAGTCCCCGACCGGAGGTGCCCTGATGCGCTTGTCCAGAGCCGTCCTGACCGCGGCGATCGTGAGTCTCACGGCCGTCGGCGTGCCCGCTTCTGCGGCAGCAGCCCCGGCCGCCCCGGAACGCAGCGTGACCGACGTCGTCCCGGCGCCCGTCTCCGCGAAAGCCGATCCGCGGGGCGAGTTCAAGCTGACCCCGTTCACCGTGATCAGCGCCGACCGCGGCGCCGGCCAGGTCGCGGACTACCTGCGTGGCCTGCTCCGCCCGGCCACCGGCTACCCGCTGCCGGTCGTGCCGCGCGCGTGGGGCCTGCCCGCGATCTCCCTGCAGCTCGGCCACGACACCCGGATCGGCACCGAGGGTTACGAGCTGAAGGTCGCCCGCGACGGCGTCTCACTGAAGGCCAACACCGCGGACGGGCTCTTCGAGGGCGTCCAGTCGCTGCGGCAGCTGCTCCCGTCGGCGATCGACGCGAAGCGCGTCCAGCACCGGACGTGGACGGTCGCCGGCGGCACGATCCTCGACTACCCGCGCTTCGGCGAGCGCGGCGCGATGCTCGACGTCGCCCGGCACTTCTTCAAGCCGGACCAGGTCAAGCGGTACATCGACCAGATCGCCCAGTACAAGATCAACACGCTGCACCTGCACCTGGCCGACGACCAGGGCTGGCGCATCGAGATCAAGAGCTGGCCGAAGCTCGCGACGGTCGGCGGCAAGACGGCCGTCGACGGCGACCCCGGCGGCTACTACACCCAGAAGCAGTACCAGGACATCGTCGCGTACGCGGCTTCGCGGCACATCACGGTGATCCCCGAGATCGACATGCCGGGTCACACGAACGCGGCGCAGTCGACGTACGCGGAGCTGAACTGCGACGGCAAGGCCGTCCCGGTCCGCACGGACACCGAGGTCGGCTACAGCTCGCTGTGCATCGCCTCGCCGATCACGTACCGGTTCGTCGACGACGTCGTGCGCGAGCTGGCGACCATCACGCCGGGCCAGTACCTGCACATCGGCGGCGACGAAGCGCACGCGACGCCGCCGGCGGACTACCTGACCTTCCAGCAGAAGGTGCAGCCGATCGTCGCCAAGTACGGCAAGAAGGTCACCGGCTGGCACGAGATCGCCAAGTCCACGCTGCCGGTGTCGGCGATCCCGCAGTACTGGGACTTCGGCGGCGACAACGCGTCGGTGGCGGCCGCCGCGGCCCGCGGCAACAAGATCCTCATGTCGCCGGCGAACTACGCGTACCTGGACATGAAGTACAACGACCAGACGCCGCTGGGCCAGGACTGGGCCGCGCTGATCGAGGTTCGCGATGGCTACGACTGGGATCCGGCGTCGCTGGTGACCGGCGTCGGGGAGAGGTCGGTCGCGGGCGTCGAGGCGCCGCTGTGGACCGAGACGCTCCGCACCAGCGCCGACATCGAGTACATGGCGTTCCCGCGGCTGCCGGGGATCGCCGAGATCGGCTGGTCCCCGAAGTCCACGCACAACTGGGACGCCTACCACGCGCGGCTGGCGAAGCAGAGCCCGCGCTGGGTGGCCCAGGGGATCAACTTCTACCGCAGTCCCCAGGTCGACTGGAAGTAAGCAGGTGGTCACCTTGTCGTGAGTGTTTAGGGCGGTTCTAACCGCCCTAAACACTCACGACAGTCTTGCGCCGATGGCTCGTCTGGCCAGGGTGTATGCCCGCGTCCCGCCGTTGAGGACCGCGTCGGCGTTGGCCGCGCGGCCCAGTGCGTGCAGCTCGAACGCCAGGATCTCGGGGTCCGTGTCCACGTGACCGAGGGCGACGGCTTCGAGGCAGGACTCGCGGATGAACTCCGCGAACGAGCCGCTCGCCGCCGCCACCGCGTCGTGCACCCGGCCCGGGCGCGCGTCGAACTCCGCGCCGACGTTGAAGAAGAAGCACCCGCCCGGGAACACGCGGTTTTCCGAATAGTCCAGCCAGTTCTCGCAGATCGCGCGTAGCCGCGGCAGGCCCGGCGCGACGTCGAGCGACGGCGTCACGACGTACGAGCGGAAGATCTCCAGCGCCGCTTCGACCGTCGCGAGCTGCAGGTCCTCCTTCGAGCCGAACAACGCGAACACGCCGCTCTTGCTCAGCTCCAGCTCGGTGGCCAGCCGGCCGAGGGACAGCCCGTCGAGACCGTCGACCGACGCGACGTCGACCGCGTGCCGCAGCACCAGGCGCCGGGTCGCGTCGCCGCGGGCGAGCCGGCCGTCAGCCGGCACGCCGCGCCCGCCAGCGGTCCACAGTGGACTGGATGCCGGCGCTCCACTGCACCGCCAGCGCGGGCGTCGCCAGCACGCGGTCGGCGAAGTCCAGCGCGGGTTCGACGTGCTCCGGCGGCAGCTGCCCGTAGTTCGCGAACGAGATGACGTACACCTCGGCGACGGTGGGCCCGTCCGCGCGTTCGACCAGCTCGATCGCGCCCGACGTCGGCACCGTGCCCGGCCGCAGCACGCGCAGGTACCACCCGCTGCGCCCGGAGTCGATCATCGCCGGGGTGATGTCCTTGCGCCCGGTCTTCATCCCGAGCTTGTAGCACGGCGACCGCGGCTGCGAGACCTGCACGAGCGCGTCGCCCCAGGCCCAGACGTCCCCGATCCGCACGTCGTCCTCGGTGAGCCCGGACAGCGAGATGTTCTCCCCGAAGTCGGCCGTCGAAACCTCGAAGCCGTCCTCCCGCCAGGCCGCGTAGTGCTCGGCCGGGTAGACGTAGACGGCCTTGTCGGGGCCGCCGTGCACGGTCAGGTCGGCCTGCCGGTCGCCGTCGAGGTTCAGCTCGGTCAGCTTCAGCTCCGGCGCCGTGACCAGCGCCTTCGTGATCCCGCTCAGCACCGGCAGCTCCCGCCGGTACCCCAGGACGCTCGGCTCGCCCACGTAGACGCTGTCGACGTTCATACCGAGAAGATAGCACGACCGTTCGTATAGTTTCAGCCCTCTAGGCTGGCGGCCATGGAACTGCTCGACCAGGCCCGCGCCCACGTCGACTCCGGCGCGTACTTCACCGAACTCGCCCGGCTCGTCTCCTACCCCACGGTCAGCGACGCGCCCGAAGGCCGGCAAGCGATCCAGGCGTACCTCGACGAAGTCCTGACCCCGGCGCTGACCGGCCTCGGCTGCGACGTCACTCAGCACGCCAACCCGGACCCGGCGGGCGGCCCGTTCCTGGTCGGGGTCCGCGCGGAAGGCGAACACCTCCCGACCCTGCTCTGCTACGGCCACGCCGACGTCGTCGGCGAGGCCGGCGAGTGGGGCGAAGGCCGTGATCCGTGGACGCTGACCGCCGAAGGCGACCACTGGTACGGCCGCGGCACCGCCGACAACAAGGGCCAGCACCTGATCAACCTGACGGCGTTGCGGCTGGTCCTGGCCGAGCGCGGCAAGCTCGGCTTCAACCTCAAGTTCTTGTTCGAAACCGGCGAGGAAATCGGCTCGCCCGGGCTCACCGAGTTCGCCGAGCAGGAGAAAGACCTGCTGAGCGCGGACGTCCTCATCGCCTCCGACGGCCCGCGCCTCGACGCCGCGACCCCGACGTTGTTCCTCGGGGCGCGCGGCGGAATCCGGATCGATCTGGACGTCGACCTGCGCCCGGGTGGCTCCCACTCCGGGAACTGGGGCGGCATCCTGCGCAACCCGGCCACGACGCTGGCCGCGGCGATCGCGACCCTCGTCGACGGCCACGGCCGCATCCAGGTGCCCGCACTGCTGCCGCCCGAGCTGCCGGAGTCCGTCCGCGAAGCGCTGGCCGACGTCGTCGTCGACGCCCCGGACGAGGGCTGGGGCGATCAACGACTCGGCCCCGCCGAGCGGCTCTACGGCTGGAACACCCTGGAGGTGCTGGCCCTCGACGCCGGGAACGCCGACCGCCCGGTCAACGCCATCCCCGGCCGCGCCCGCGCGGTGCTGCAGCTGCGGTACGTCGCGGGCACCGATGTCGGCGACATCACCGCGACGATCCGGGACCACCTTGTGGCGCAAGGGTTTCCGATGATCGAGGTGACCACCGACGCCAGCTTCAAAGCCAGCCGCACGCCGGTCGAAAACCCGTGGGTGACCTGGGCCCGCGAAGCACTGGCCGAAGCCGGGAAGCAGGTGGCCCTGCTCCCCAGCTTCGGCGGCGGCCTGCCCAACCACGTCTTCACCGACGTCCTCGGCCTGGCCACGCTGTGGCTGCCACACTCCTACCCGGGGTGCAAGCAGCACGCGCCGGACGAGCACCTGCTCTCCTCGGTCGCCCGGGAAGGACTGGAACTCGCCACGGCGTTGTTCGGCTCCCTCAGTTCAGCGCCGCCGACTCTTCGTCGGTGAGCAGCCGCGAGCGGATCAGGAAACGCACGCCTTCGGGCGCCTCCAACGAAAACCCGCTCCCGCGCCCCGGCACGACGTCGATCGTCAGGTGCGTGTGCTTCCAGTACTCGAACTGCGGGCCCGACATCCACACCGGCACGTCCTCGATGCCCTCGACCTCCAACGCGCCGAGGTGCACGTCCGAGACGCCGGTCTTGAACTCGCCCAACGGGTAGCACATCGGGGCACTACCGTCGCAGCACCCGCCGGACTGGTGGAACATCACCGGCCCGTGGAGTGACACCAGCTGCCGCAGGAGGTCCGCGGCAGCCGGTGTCAAGTCGACCCTTCGTGTCATCAGAAGAACCCGAGCGCCTGGTCGGAGTAGGAGACCAGCATGTTCTTCGTCTGCTGGTAGTGGTCCAGCATCATCTTGTGGTTCTCGCGGCCGATGCCGGACGCCTTGTAGCCGCCGAAGGCCGCGTGCGCCGGGTAGGCGTGGTAGTTGTTCACCCAGACGCGGCCCGCCTGGATGTCGCGCCCGGCGCGGTAGGCGGTGTTGCCGTCCCGCGACCAGACACCGGCGCCGAGGCCGTAGAGCGTGTCGTTGGCGATCTTGACGGCGTCGGCGTAGTCGTCGAACTTCGCCACCGACACGACCGGGCCGAAGATCTCCTCCTGGAAGATCCGCATCTTGTTGTCGCCGGCGAACACCGTCGGCTCGACGTAGTAGCCGCCCGACAGCTCGCCGCCGAGGTCGCTGCGCACGCCGCCGGTGAGGATCTCGGCACCTTCCTGCTTGCCGATGTCGATGTAGGACAGGATCTTCTCGAGCTGGTCGTTCGAGGCCTGCGCGCCGATCATCGTGTCGGTGTCGAGCGGATTGCCCTGCTTGATCTTGCGGACGCGCTCGACGCCGTCGCCGAGGAACTTGTCGTAGATGCCGGCCTGGATCAGCGCCCGCGACGGACAGGTGCAGACCTCGCCCTGGTTGAGCGCGAAGAGCGCGAAGCCCTCCTGCGCCTTGTTGTAGAAGTCGTCGTTCTGCGAAGCGACGTCGTCGAAGAAGATGTTCGGGCTCTTGCCGCCCAGCTCGACGGTCACCGGGATGATGTTCTCGCTGGCGTACTGCAGGATCAGCCGGCCGGTCGTGGTCTCGCCGGTGAAGGCGACCTTGCGGACGCGGTTACTCGACGCGAGCGGCTTGCCGGCCTCGACGCCGAAGCCGTTGACGATGTTCACCACGCCCGGCGGGATCAGGTCGCCGATGATCGAGAACAGCAGGTGGATCGACGCCGGGGTCTGCTCGGCCGGCTTGAGCACGATCGCGTTGCCCGCGGCCAGCGCCGGGGCGAGCTTCCAGACCGCCATCAGGATCGGGAAGTTCCACGGGATGATCTGCGCGACCACGCCGAGCGGCTCGTGGAAGTGGTAGGCGACGGTGTTCTCGTCGATCTGCGAGATGCCGCCCTCCTGGGCGCGCAGCGCGCCGGCGAAGTAGCGGAAGTGGTCGATGGCCAGCGGAATGTCGGCGGCGAGCGTCTCGCGGACCGCCTTGCCGTTCTCCCACGCCTCGGCGACCGCGATCGCTTCGAGGTTCTGCTCCATCCGGTCGGCGATCTTGAGCAGGATCCCCGCGCGTTCCTCGACCGAGGTCCGGCCCCAGGCCGGCGCCGCGCCGTGGGCCGCGTCGAGGGCCTTCTCGACGTCCTCGGCGGTGCCGCGGGCGATCTCGCAGAAGGTCTTCCCGGTGACGGGCGTCGGGTTCTCGAAGTACTGGCCGCGCGCGGGTGGGACGTACTCCCCGCCGATGTAGTGGTCGTAGCGCGACTCGTAGCTGACGACGCTGCCTTCGGTGTTCGGTGCGGCGTACTGGACCATCTTCCCTGCCTCGTTGCTCGGAGTGACGGAGTGGGGGCAACGTAGGTCCGGCCACGTTGCACGAGCGTTGCACCGCCGCGAACCGGCTATCTACGCTGGTGAACGTGGCAGAGGCGCCCGACCCGGAGCTGCTGCGCGACCCCGAGGCGTACGCGCGGCTGCTGGAGCACGTCCGCGAGGCGGTGCTCCAGGGCGTTCCCGGGCCACGGGCGCCCCGCTCGGTCGTCTCGGATTCGTGGCACCGGTCGCTGTCGGCGCGGGTCGACCCGGACGAGGGCGAGGCCCCGTTCGTCTACGACACCGGCGACCTCGCCGCGCTGCGAGAGGGCCATCCGCTGGCGCCGGTGCTGCCCGTGCTGCGGCAGATGCTGGTGAGCATCGCCGACGACGCCGAGCACGTGATGATCGTGACCGACGCGGACGGCCTGATCCTGTGGCG
This sequence comes from Amycolatopsis iheyensis, assembly GCF_024703995.1. GTDB lineage: Bacteria > Actinomycetota > Actinomycetes > Mycobacteriales > Pseudonocardiaceae > Amycolatopsis > Amycolatopsis iheyensis. The sequence goes on from NZ_JAMXQV010000018.1 coordinate 170,544, forward strand.
CGAGGGCGCGACGGGCCAGCTGCTGCGCGGCGACCAGGTGGGTCTGGTCGAGGGCACCCGCTGGAGCGAGGCGGCGATCGGCACCAACGCCATGGGCACGGCGCTGGCGACCGGCGAGCCGGTGCAGATCTACTCGGCCGAGCACCTGGTCCGCCGCTACCACACGTGGACCTGCGCGGCGGCGCCCGTGCGTGACCCCGAGACGGGTGTGCTGCTCGGCTCGATCGACGTCAGCGGGCCGCTGCGCACGGTCCACCCGGCCATGATTTCCCTGGTCACGGCCACCGCCCAGCTGGCGGAGGGGCAGCTGCGCGCGCAGCTGGCGGTCCGCGACGAACAGCTCCGGCGGGTCAACATGCCGCATCTGGAAGCCCTGCGCGGCCGCCCCGGCGCGCTGCTCTCGGCGGGCGGCCGGGTGCTGGCGGCCCAGGCGTGCCTGCTTCCGTCCACAGTGGACGTCCGCCGCGGTGGCGGCACGGTCGCCCTGCCCGACGGCCGCCTCGCCACGGTGGAGCCGCTCGAGGAGGGCTATCTCCTCCGTCTTTCGTCGTCGGGAGCCGCCGGCCGGCGCTCCCGCCTCCGCCTCGAGTACCTGTCCGACGGCGCCCACTCGACCACTGTGGACGGTCGCGAGGTGCCGTTGACGTTGCGGCACGCGGAGATCCTGACCCTGCTGGCGCTGCACCCGAACGGCCTCTCCGCGGAACGGCTGGCGCTGCAGCTCTACGGCGAGACGGGCAACCCGGTGACGGTCCGCGCGGAGATCCACCGGCTGCGCTCCCAGCTGGGCGCGTCGGTGGTGCAGACGCGCCCGTACCGCCTGGCCGCGGACGTCGACGCGGACTTCACCCGGGCTCGGACGTCACTGCGGTCGGGCTCCGCGGCCGACGTCGTGCGCGTCTTCCGCGGGCCGCTGCTGCCGGAGTCGGAGGCCCCGGCGGTCCGCGAGGAGCGGGAGACGCTCACCGCGCAGGTCCGCCAGGTGGCCCTGAACAGCGACGACCCGGCCGTGCTGTGGTCGTTCTGGGAGACCGCCTGCGGCGTCGACGACTTCGCGGTGCTGGACGCGCTGCTGCGCACGCTCCCGGCGACCGACCCGCGGCGGGCCGCGGTGTCGGCCCACCGCGCCCGGCTCGCCTGAGCCCCGTCACGGCTCGAGGTCGGCCACGCCCTTGCCGGTGGCCATGTCGAACGGCACCGACGCCTGGTCGTGGACGATCACCCAGCCGTCGTCCCGCCGCCGCAGGGCGAAGGTGGCGCGGACCCACATGCCGTTCGTCGCGGTCCCGTCGCGGAGGGTGCCGCTGATCCGGCCGAACCCGTGTCCGACGGCCAAGTCGCCGCTCGTGGTGACGGTCAGGTCGCGCAGCTCGTAGTCGACGGTCTCGAAGAAGGTGAAGACCTTGGCCCAGTTCTTCAGCTTCGCGTCGACGCCGACGTGCTGCAGCGGCGGCTCGACGTCGAAGGAGACGACGTCCGCGGCGTAGACCCGCCGGAGGGCGTCGAGGTCCTTGGCGCGGAGGGCGTCGATGATCCGGTGGAGGTGCTGCTCGACTTCGTTCGCTTCAAGTGTCATGCCAGTACGACGAAACAGCGGACCCGATTGTGAGGTCCGTTTGCGGGTGCACTGGCCGCGCGGACCGTCACGTGCTCGGCTCCGTCTCCCAGATCGACACGTGCTTGGTGCTTTCAGCGGTGAACTCCGAGCGGTCCCAGTCCGCCCAGCGGTGTTTCAGGCTCATCCCGGCGATGCGCGCCATGAGGTCCAGCTCGGCCGGCCAGGCGTACCGGAAGGGAATTCGGCGGAACCGCCCGGTCCCGTCCGGTGACACGGTGACGTGGTTCGACGTGAACTGTTGCGTGACGACGTCGTACTGGTCGAACCCGACATAGCCGCCTCCGGCGGCGCCGGGCGCCACCGTGAACGGGACGGTGTCCTGCCCGGGTGGCAGGCGGCGCAGATCCGGCAGGCCCACCTCGACGACGAACAACCCGCCCGGCCGCAGGTGCGCGGCCGCATTGCGGAAGACGTCGACCTGCCCGTCCTGCGTGGTCACGTTGCCGATCGTGTTGAACACCAGGTAGACCAGGGAGAACCGACTGGCCAGCCGAGTCGTCGTCATGTCGCCGAGCACGACTTCGACCGCCTCGCCGCCCGGCTTGCCGGCGATCCGCGCCGCCATCGCCCGGCTCAGCTCGATGCCGCTCACCGGCACCCCGCGAGCGGCCAGCGGCGCGGCGATCCGCCCGGTCCCGACGGCGAACTCGAGCACGGGGCCGTCGGCCAGGTCTTCGAGGACGTCCACCGCGGGCGTCACGATCTCGGGCACGTTCGCACCACCCGGGGCGTCGTAGCCCGCGGCAACGCTCTCGGGGAACCAGCCGTCCGCCGGGTCGTCTCCCGCGTTCGCCGAACCGATCATGATCGCCGACACTACGCCCGCGACCATGCGCTCCTCCTCCCCTTTTTCGCCACCGACGCGGCACTTACAGACCCTTGTGAGCACCCCGATGTAGACACCGTCTACAAGAGTTTGATAGACAGTGTCCACAAGGTGAACCACGGGTTACGGAGAGCGGAATGAACCACCACCGTTTCGTCGTCCTCGGCGACAGCTGCGCCGAAGGGCTCGACGATCCGTACCCCGACCAGCGGCACTACCGCGGCTGGGCCGACTTCGTCGCCGCCCGGCTCGCCGAGGGCGACCCCGGGTTCCGGTACGCGAACCTCGCCGTCCGCGGGCGGCGGCTCGACCAGATCGTGCCCGAGCAGGTGCCGGCCGCCACCCGGCTGGCCCCCGACCTCGTCGCGCTCTTCGGCGGCGGCAACGACGTCATGAGCCGGGGCTGGGACGCGCGGACCGTCGCCCGGCGCGTCGACAAAGCGATCCGGGCCTGCACGGAGATCGCCCCGACCGTCGTCACCTTCACCCTCAGCGACATCTCGCACCGGATGCCGATGGGCCAGCGGATGCGACCGCGGATCGTCGCGCTCAACGACGCCATCCGCGAAGCGGCCGTCAGCTACGGCGCGCTGCTCATCGACCTGTGGCCCGACCAGGCCGTCACCGACTCGCGGTACTTCGGCGCCGACCGCCTCCACCTGTCCGCGCACGGCCACCGGCGGCTCGCCGCGTACGTCCTGCACGCGCTCGGCCACGAACCCGACCCCACCTGGCTGGCGCCGCTGCCCGGCGCCGCGGCCGACGGCGGCTGGCGCGCCGACCTGCACTGGCTGCTGCGCGAGGTCCTGCCGGTCGCCGTCACGCGCACGCGCAACCGGCTGATCGGCCGCCAGCCCGGCGACGGCTTCTTCCCGAAGCGCCCGGACCTGCTCCCCATCACCCGGGACGAGGCATGGGCACCCGGCAACGCCTGATCACGACGGCCGCGGAGCTGCTCGCCGAAGAGGGCGTCGGCGCGGTCACGCTGCGCGGGATCGCCAAGGCCGCCGGCGTCTCGCACGGCGCGCCGCTGCGGCACTTCTCCGGCCGCGCCGAGCTGCTGTCCGCCGTCGCGACGCGCGGGTACGCCGACCTGCTGTCCCGCCGGGAGACGCTGCCGGGGAACTCGCCGCGCGAGCGGCTGACCGCCGCCTGCCACAGCTACCTCGACTTCGCGTTGACCAACCCGGCGATGTTCGAGCTGATGTTCCGCCGCGACCTGATCGACCCCGACGACCCGGCGCTCTCGGCGGCGGCGAGCGCGGTGTTCGACACCTTCGCCGTGCTGGTGGCGGCGGTGCCGACCCGGGTCGCGCGCTCGGGCGCCGACCTGCGGCTCGTCGCGGCGTCGCTGTGGGCGGCCTTGCACGGACTCGCGCAGCTGTGGCTGTGGGGCGGGCTGGCCGGGGCGAGCTTCGCGCCGTCACCGGAGTCGGCGCTGGCCGTCACGCTAGACGCCTACCTGGCCTAGGGACCCGGCGAAGAGGGTGCACCGAAGCCCTCCCCCTGCGTCGGGTTGGGTCACCGCTCTCCGCCGGGCGAAGGGGAATGGTTCGACCCATTCGGCGTCAGACGCTAGCGACGGCGGCCACGCGGCGAAACCAACCGACGACGGAAGCGGGGTAAACCTTCGCGGTACCCGGCCCGCGGCACCTACCGCGAAAGGCGGGCCCGGTAGCTTCGCGGACGTGCCGGGACTCCTTCGCGCGCGGCCACTGCTCACTGACGTGCTGCTCACCGTCGTCGTCGCGGTCTACCAGCTCGCCGGCGCGACCGACCTCGGCGGGCGCTTCGGCGAGCACGCGCGGCCACTCGGCCTGGTCCTCGCCGTCGTGAGCGCGTTGCCCCTCGTGCCGCGCCGGCGGTTCCCGATCCCCGCGCTGGTCGCCTGCGTGGTCCTGATGGGCTTGTTCTACGGCCTCGGCTTCCGCTCGCAGCTCGGCCAGCTGAGTGTGGTCGTGGCCGCCTACACCGTGTGGGCGCACTGCCGGTTCCGGGACGCCCTGCTCGTTTCGGTGCTCGGTCTGGCCGCCTACGAAGCGTCGATGCTCTTCGGCAGCCCGGTCTCGCCGGTCGGCGACTCGCTCCTGGCGCTGCTGCTCGCCACCGGGATCGCGGCGATCGGCCGCACCGCCTACGTGCGTGGCCACCGCCTGCGCGACGCCCGGCAGACCCTCGCCGAGGAGCGGATCCGGATCGCGCACGAGCTGCACGACGTCGTCTCGCATCACCTTTCGGTGATCTCGGTGCAGGCGAACCTCGCGCGATACGTCTTCGACTCGTCGCCGGACACCGCGCGGACGGCGTTGGACACGATCACCGGCACGACGACCGAAGCCCTCGACGAGCTGCGGCGCCTGCTCAGCGTCCTCCGTCCGGCGAGCCGGCCGCCCGGGGACTACCGGCCGCAGCCGGGACTCGCCGACCTCGACGCGCTCGCCGCCCGGGTCCGCGAGGCCGGCGTCCCGGTCGACGTGCGCGTGCTCGGCGCACCCCGGATGTTGCCGCCCGGCCAGCAGCTGTGCGCGTTCCGCGTGGCGCAGGAGGCGCTGACGAACGTCCTCAAGCACGCGGGTGGCGCGGCTTCGCTCGTCCTCGACTACCGGGCCAGCGAGCTGGTGCTGAGCGTCGTCGACCAGGGCGGCCGGGTGGCGGCGCCGAACCCGGCCGGGCACGGGCTGGTCGGCATGCGCGAACGCGCCCGGATGTACGGTGGCGTGATCGAAATCGGTCCCCGCGAGCCGGCCGGGTTCGCCGTCGTGCTGACCCTGCCCTACCCGGACCGCCCGTCGCCCGAACCGCAGGAGCCCGAGTGACCAGCGTGCTGGTGGTCGACGACCAGGACCTCGTCCGCGCCGGGTTCGCGGCCCTGCTCGGCGCGGTGCCGGAGATCGACGTCGCCGGCGAAGCGCGTGACGGGCTCGAGGCCGTCGCGAAGGCGGCGGCACTGCGCCCCGACGTCATCCTGATGGACATCCGCCTGCCGGAGCTGGACGGCGTGCGCGCGACCGAGCGGATCCTCGCCGCGCCGGGGCCGCGGCCGAGCGTGGTCATGCTGACGGTGTTCGACCTCGACGAGTACGTCTACGCGGCGTTGCGCGCGGGCGCGTCGGGCTTCCTGCTGAAGGACAGCCCCCCGGCGACGCTGATCGCGGGCATCCAGGCGGCGGCCCGCGGCGACATGCTCTTCGCCCCGACGATCACCCGCCGCCTGGTGGAGGCGTTCACGGCGGCGGCACCCTCGGCCGCACCGGAGCTGCCGAGCCTGACCGACCGCGAGCTGGAGGTGCTGCGGTTCGTGGCCACGGGCGCGACGAACGCCGGCATCGCGGCGGAGCTGCGGGTCAGCGAGGCAACGGTGAAGACGCACCTCAACCGGCTGATGGCGAAGCTCGGCATTTCGAGCCGGGCGCAGGCGGTGGTGGTGGCGTACGAGACCGGGCTCGTGTCGCCGGGCGGCTGACGTTTGCCGAGCGGCGATCACGATCGGCGAGCAGCCACGCAGCACGTGCGCCTCCACGCAGCGGCCCGGTCCCGGCACGGCCCAGCGCGCCGGCCGACGGCTCGCCCGCGGACCCGGCGACGATCTGCCGGCATTCGGCGCTCCGCCGCCCGCGCGCCCGCAGCTCGGACAGCACCGCGCGCAGCAGCGCCGTGCCGGTCCAGGCACGACAGGCGGTCGCCGGGCGACACGCCCACCCGGTGCGCGCGTCCGAACACCTGATCGAATACCCTGCCCTCCATGACCGAGTCAGACCCGCAGCTCGAGCGCATCCGCAAGCTGCTGGCCAAGGCCGAAGACCCGGCGGTCACCGAGGCGGAAGCCGAGGCCTACAACAAGAAGGCCGCCGAGCTGGTCGCGCGGTACGGGATCGACCAGGCCATGCTCGCCGCGGCCGGGGCGAGCGCCGACGAGATCGGCACGCTGAAGATCCCGATGAACGACCCGTACAGCCGCGACAAGGCGAGCCTGCTGACCTCGGTCGCCTACCCGCTGCGCTGCCGGACCCTGCTGCACCGGTTCGGCCAGAAGGTCGACAGCGTCACGGTGTTCGGCTACCGGTCCGACCTCGGGCGGGTGGAGCTGCTGTTCACGAGCTTGCTGCTGCAGGCGAGCACCCAGCTGACCCGCGTCCGCCCGGACGGCTTCTTCCCCGGCGAGTCCCTGGCGGCGTACCGGCGCACGTGGCTGCACGGTTTCGCCCGTGCGGTGCACGAGCGCCTGACGCTGGCCGAGCAGGAAGCGGTCCGCACGGCGCCGCCCGGCGAGCGTTCGGCGGAGCTGGTGGTCCGCGACCGGTCCCAGCTGGTCCAGCACGCGTTCGACGCGGAGTACGGCAGCCTGCGCTCGGCGGCGCCGCGCAGGTTGTCGGGCAGCGGCTACCTCGACGGCCACGACGCGGGCACCCGCGCCAACCTCGACCCGGCCGCCCTCACCCGGCGGCGAAAAGCCCTGCGCTGAGTTTCAGGGATCACCCTGATAGCCCCACACCGGACCACCTGCTAACTTTTGTTGGCATGTGGACGACCGGCGACGACCTGCTGCGGCAGCTGGGCGCCCTCGGCAACCCGCACCGGCTGCGGATCGTCGCCGCCCTGCGGGCCGAGCGCACCTACGTCAGCAAGCTCGCGCGCGAACTGCGGATCAGCCGCGCGCTGCTGCAGGTCCACCTGCGCAAGCTCGAAGCCGCCGGCCTGGTGGCGGCCAGCTTCGAAGTCGGCGACGACGGCAAGACCCTGCGGTTCTACGAGCTCATCCCGTTCTCCGTCGTGCTGACGCCGGAGACGATCGCCGCCGCCGTGCCGACGCTGACCACACCGGAATCCGTCCAGCGGGACGAACAGGAGGGACGGGCATGAACTGGCACCAGTGGCAGGAGATCATCGGCGTGACCGGGGTCTTCGTCCTCATCACCGTCGTGCTGTCGATCGCGATCGTGCAGCTGGCCTCGACCTGGCGGGCCAAGGCCACGCTCGCGCGCGAGCACGAGTACCGCAGCCTGGCCGAGAAAGCCGTGCGGACGCAGGAAGACACCGAACAGCGGCTGCGCGACGTCCAGGATCGCCTGCGGTCCATCGAACACGTGCTCAAGGAGGTCGACTGAGTTGAGGCCCTGGACCGCCGAGCGGCAACTCGGCGGCCCAGGAGGAAGAAGCACCCACTCGCCCGAGGGCGAGCTCTCGTCGGATCACTCCTCCACGGAAGGACTTTAGTTCATGCTGCCCGCGAAACCCCCGGTGGTCGAACGCGTCACGAACTGGTCGCTGCGCCACCGCGCCGCCGCGATCTTCGGCTGGCTGGCGCTGGTCGCGTTCGCTTGGGCCGTCGGCACTTTCCTCCCCGGCACCGACGCGCGGTCGAGCCCGGCCGGCGACGCCGGGGCCGGCCAAGCCGCCCTGGACCGCCAGGCCACCCGCGAACCGTTCTGGGAGAACGTCCTCGTCCCCCGCGACGACACCGCCGCCGTGACCGACCTCGTGACGACGTTGACGACGTCCGGCGGGGTCGCGGAAATCCGCCACGACCAGGTGTCCGCCGACGGCGGATCCGAACTGGTCACTTTCCGGATCACCGGCGCCGGAACGGAAATCCGCGCGAACCTCGCGAAGGCCACCGCCGCCGTCGACGCGGTGGCCGCCCGCCATCCGGACGCCCACCTGGCCCAGGCCGGCGACCTCAGCGTGTCCGGCGCGGTCGACCAGAGCATCAAGGAGGACATCAAGCGGTCGGAGACGCGCTCGCTGCCGATCACCCTGCTGATCCTGGCCGTCGTGTTCGGCTCGCTCGTCGCGGCGGCGGTCCCGGTGCTGCTGGCGGGCACGACCGTGTTCGCCACCTTCGGCTTCCTGTCCCTTGTGGACAACTGGATCCCGGTCAACAGCGCCACTTCCGCGATGACCCTGCTCATCGGCATGGCGGTCGGCGTCGACTACTCGCTGTTCTTCCTGCGCCGGGTCCGCGAAGAACGCGCCCACGGAGTCGACGAGTCGATCCGGATCGCCGCGCGGACGTCCGGGCACGTGATCGTCGTGTCCGGGCTGACCGTGGTGCTGTGCGTGACCGGCCTGCTGCTCACCGGGCTCGACAACCTCCGCGGCCTGACCGTGAGCACGATCCTCGTCGTCGGCCTGGCCGTCCTGGCCGCGGTGACCGTCCTGCCCGCGACGCTGTCCGTGCTCGGCCGCCACGTCGACCGCGGCCGGATCCCGTGGCTCGGCGACCGCGGGACGCGCTCGCGGTTCTGGGCGGCGGTGGCCGGGGTCGTCACCCGGCGGCCCGCGCTGTGGAGCGGGCTCGCCGCCGCCGTCCTGGTCCTGCTCACCGTGCCCGCACTCGGGATCCGGCTGCAGGACCCCGCACCGACCGAAAGCCTGCCGCGCAGCATCCCGGTGATCGACGCCGCCGCGCGCGTCCAGGAAGCGTTTCCCGGCGTGACGATGCCCGCGCACGTCGTCCTCTGGGCCGAAGACGGCGGCCCGGTCGACACCCCCGCGCTCCGGCGGGCGATCGGCGAACTCACCGCGCGGACACCGCAACCGGCGGTGGTGGTCCCGGTGGACCGGGCTCTCGTCGTCCGGATCCCGTTGGGCGGCACCGGGAACGACGAAACGGCGAGCCGCACGCTCACGACGTTGCGGGAAACCCTGCTGCCCCGGACGGTCGGCCGGGTCGACGGCGTCCGGTACGCCGTGGCGGGCCGGACCGCCGAAGCGCACGACTTCACCACGCAGGTGCTCGCGCGGGCGCCGTACGTCTTCGGGTTCATCCTCCTGCTCGCGTTCGCGCTGCTGCTCGTGGTGTTCCGGTCGGTCGCGGTGCCGGTGGTGTCGATCGTGCTCAACCTGCTGTCGGTCGGCGCGGCCTACGGCGTGCTCACGTTCGTGTTCCAGGACGGCTTTCTCGCACCACTACTGGGTTTCACGCCCTACGGCGGGGTGCTCGGCTGGCTACCGATGTTCCTCTTCGTGCTGTTGTTCGGGTTGAGCACCGACTACCTCGTCTTCATCCTCAGCCGGATCCGCGAACGCCGGCGGGCGGGCGCCGACGCGCGGACCGCGATCGTCGAAGGCACGGCACGCAGCTCCGGCGTCGTGACGAGCGCGGCGCTGATCATGACCGGGGTGTTCAGCATCTTCCTGAGCCTGGCCGCGATCGAGTACAAGATGCTCGGCCTCGGCATGGCGTTCGCGATCCTGCTCGACGCGACCCTGGTGCGCGGCGTGCTGCTTCCCGCGGCGCTCGCCCTGTTCGGCGACCGGCTCTGGCGTGGTGAAGCTGTAGCAGACCTTAAAGATCGCTCCAGAACTCTTCACTTGTCCTGACAGGTCTCCTTCGGCACCGTGGACCATGTGACTGGTTGGGTGCGCATCGCGGTACTGGCTCTGCTGTGGGGCTCCGGGTTCCTCTGGATCAAGCTCGCCCTGACCGGGCTGAGCCCGGTCCACCTCACGCTCGTGCGGTGCGCGCTCGGCGCGTCGACGCTGCTGGCGCTGGCCTTCGCGGCCCGCCAGCGGCTTCCGCGCGACCGCGGCACCTGGGGCCGGCTGGTCGTCGCCGCGTTCTTCTGCAACGCGCTGCCGTTCGCACTCTTCGGCATCGGGGAGACCACAGTGGACTCCGGGGTCGCGGGCGTCATGAACGCGACGACACCGTTGTGGTCGCTGCTGATCGGGGTCGTGCTCGGCACCGACCGGCGGCTCACTCCGCCGCGGTTGCTCGGTCTCGTGCTCGGGTTCGGCGGCGTGCTGGTGATCTTCGCGCCGTGGCAGCAATCCGGGTTGTTGAGCGCGGGCGCGCTGGCCCTGCTCGCCGCCGGCCTCAGCTACGCGATCGCGTTCGCTTACATGGCCCGGAAACTGCCGCCCGGCGGCGCGCCGCTCGCGCTGTCGGCCGCGCAGCTGACAACGGCCACCGCGCTCACTGCCGTCGCCCTGCCCGTCGCCACGACGGCGCCGCACCTGAACCTGACGGCCGTCGTCGCCGTCGTGATCCTCGGTGTCTTCGGCACCGGCATCACCTTCTACCTCAACTACCGGGTCCTCACCGACGAAGGCCCGACGGCGGCGGCGACCGTCGGCTACCTGCTGCCGGTGGTGTCGATCGCGCTCGGCGCGCTCTTCCTCGGCGAGCCGCTGACCCCCCGGGTCGTCGGCGGCATGGTGATCGTGCTGGTCGCGGTCGGGCTGACCCGGTGGCGGGCTCAGGCGCCGGCGAGCCGCGCCGTGAACTCCTCCGGCGGGCTCGCCACGCCGAAGTAGTCGCCCGTGGCCAGTTCGGCGCCGGCCGCGCGCCACCAGCCCGCCTGCTCCCCGGTGTGGATTCCGTCGACCACGAGCGTGGCGCCGACCTGCCGCACCAGAGGCACCAGCGCGCCCAGGAACGTCGACGCCGACCACGCCTGCCACTCGGCGAGCCGCCGGTCGACGCGCACGATGTCCACCGGCAGGTCCTCGACCGCCCGCAGGTCGTCCGGGCCGAGCCCGAACTCCTCGAGCATGACCCGGACCCCGAGGTCGGCGAGCGCGGTGATGTTCTCCAGCACCCCGGCCACACCCAGCGCGCCGACCGGGACGCCGAGCACCAGCCGGGCCGGCGGCAGGCCGGTGTCCGCGAGCAGCCGGGTGACGCGGGTGCCCAGCGCGTCGTCGGCCACCTGGTGCCCGGTCAGCGCGACGACGACGGGGTGCCGCCACCAGCCGGCCTGCCGGCTCGCCGCACGCAGCAGCCAGTCGCCGAGCGGCAGCACCAGCCCGGTCGCCTCGGCGAGCTCCGCGCAGTTTTCGTGCGCCAGCGCCAGTTCCGCCGGGCGCGCCCAGTGCAGGCGGGCTTCGATGCCGGCGACCCCGCCGTCGCCGAGCCGCGCCACCGGCCGGTAGCGCACGCTGAGCTCGCCGTTCTCCCACGCCCCCGCCATGCCGACGGCGAGGGCCTGCGTCCGCCGGTCTTCGACGTCGGCGGTGGCGTCGAACATCTTCCATTGGCCACGCCGGCGGACCTTCGCCCGGCGCAACGTCTGGTCGGCCGCACGCAGCAGCTCCGCCGGGTCGATGCCCTTGGCCGGGCGGTGCACGACGCCGGCGCTGGCCGACAGCGCGAGGCCGTGCCCCTCCACGAAGAATGGCTCGGCGAGCTCGTCGTTGATCGCGCGCACGGTGCTGTCGATGTCCGGCGTCGTCGCGGTGTTCTCGACGAGGATGCCGAACTCGTCGGCGTGGAACCGCGCGATCATCGCCCGCTCGCGGGCCATGACGGACTTCAGCCGCTGGGCGAAGTGCACCAGCACCTGCTCGCCGACCCGGCGGCCGAGGCTGTTGCACACCATGCCGAACGCGTCGAGGTCGACGTGGAACAGCGTGACACCGTACGCCGGGTCGGCGCGGCGCAGCGCCGCCTCCAGGTGGGTGCCGAAGTACTGGCGGTTCGGCAGCCCGGTCAGGACGTCGTGCAGCGCCTGCCGGCTCAGCTCGCCCTGCAGCAGCATCAGCTCGGTGCCGTCCTCGACCACCACGACGAAGTGGGCGGGCTTGGCTTCGGCGTCCCGCAGCAGGGACGCGGTGAGCGAGATGCGCGCGACGTCGCCGTCCTTGCGCAGCAGCCGCTGGGACTGCCGGATCCGCTCCCGGCCGTCGTCGACGAGCGACTTCATCGCCTCGCGGAACACCTCGACGGTGTCCGGGTGCACGAGGTCGTCGAGCACCGTCCCGGCGAGCTCGCCGGAGGGATGCCCGAGCATTTCGGCCAGTGCGGCGTTGGCCCGCAGGATCCTGCCGTCGAGGGCGACGAGCGCGATGCCACTCGCCGAGGACGTCACGACCTCGTCGAACCGCGCTTCGCTTTCCTTGAGGTGCCATTGGGCGTCTCGCACCGCTTTGAGCAGCGAGAGGTGCATGATCTCCTGCTGGTCCAGCACGCTGCGCTCGTGCGCGAGCAGGAAGCCGCACGAAAGCGCGCCGAGCGTCACGACGATCCGTTCGGTGAGCCGGTCCGCGGGCCGGAGCTCGGCCAGCGCCGGCAGGCCCTTCCCGAGGACGTCGAGCGTGCACCGCAACCCCGGTTCGCCGACGTAGCCGAGCGCCACCAGCCGCGCGCCGATCCGCTCCGCCGGGAGCGTGTCCGCCGATGTACCGCGCAACGACTCGATCAGCGTGTCGAGCATGTCCCGCAGTTCTTCGTCGAGCAGTTCGCGGCTCAGCGAAACGACGGTCACGCCGCTGAGCAGGTACGACCATTTCCGGGCGAGCACCGTCCGCCCGCGTTCCGGGTCGGCGGTCGCCTGCTGCTTTTCGATCATCGGCATCCGCGGCGTCCGCTCAGCTCTTGCGGCCGATTCCGGCGTAGACGAGCATGTTCATCTCGGCCGCCGCGGCGATGTCCGCCGGTCCGCCCGGTCGCCATTCACCGCAGCCCACCAGCCCCGGTTCGACGATTTCGAAACCGGTGAAAAGCGCGGACACCTGGGCGTGCGTGCGCAGCGTCACTTGATCGGGACTGCGGCTTTCCTTGATCACGTCGGTCGCTTCTCCGAGATTTTCGCCTTGGTGGTCGCCGGTGACGTGGGTGATCGCGAGAAAGCTCCCCGGCGCCAACACCGAACTGTAGCGCGCGACGAGACCGAGCGGATCCGATTCGTCGGAGACCCAGTGCAGCATCAGCAACATCAGCAAGCCGACCGGCTTTTCGAAATCCAGTAAACCGCGCACCGAAGGTGCATCGAATATTTTCTCCGGGTCCCGCATATCGGCCTGCACTATCGCTGCACGATCGTTGCCGGTCAGCATGAGCTCGCTGTGCGCGACCGCCACCGGGTCGCGGTCGACGTACACCACGCGGCACTCCGGGTCCTGCCCCTGGGCGACCTCGTGCACGTTGGCCACGGTGGGAATGCCGGAGCCGATGTCCAGGAACTGCCGGATCCCCTGGCCGGTCAGGTACCGCACCGCGCGTCCCAGGAACGCGCGGTTCACCCGCGCCGCGTCACGCAGCCCGGGCATCGCGCGTTCGATCTGCTCGCCCACCGCGCGGTCGACGGCGAAGTTGTGGCCACCGCCGAGCATGAAGTCGTAAGTGCGCGCCATGCTCGGCACGGAGATATCGACACCCGGCGGAACCCATTCCGATGATCGGGTCACGAAGAACACCTTCTCAGTGAAGTCGGATCGAAAGAGCTTAGCGATTCCTCGCAGATCGTCCACTGCGCCATATGCGTGAGCCCGGACCACCCGATCGGGCACTGTCCCGGTGGGCCGGACGCGCCTACCGTAGGCCGTCTCCTTGGGAAATCCACACGATGGCGTAACGAGGAGTCCAGATGACCGTCGCGGCAGCACCGGGCCGGTGGCCCTTTCTCGGACACACTCCGGCACTGCTGCGCCGACGCTCCGCATTCACCGATTCTTTGCACGAACACGGAGAAATCGTCAAACTCCACCTCGGCCCGATGCCCGCGTACTTCGTCACCAGTCCACGGCTGGCGCACGAAGTGCTGGTCAACGCGGGGCCGAAGTTCCGCAAGGGCGTCATGTTCGACAAGTTCAAGCCGTTCGTCGGCAACGGCTTGGTGCTTTCGAACGGCGACTTCCACCGGCGGCAACGGCGGCTGATGCAGCCGGCGTTCCACCGCGACCGCTTGGCCGCGTACGCGGAGACCATGCGGCGCGCGGCCACCGAGCTGAGCGACTCGTGGCGGCCCGGCGAAGTGCGGTTGATCGACGAAGACCTGCAAGGCCTCGCGGTGACGATCGTCGGCGAGGCGTTGTTCTCCACGGAACTGGGAAAAGCGGCGATCGCCGAGGCCCGCCGCTCCATTTACCTCATCATCCAGCAGGGAATGATTCGCGCGTTGTCCCCCAAGTTCGTCGAAAAGCTGCCGATTCCCGGGAACCGGCGGTTCGACGAGGCCATCGGGCGGATGCAGGACATCGTGGTCGCGGTGATCCGCGACTGGCGCACCGAAAGCGTGGATCACGGCGACCTGCTCTCGACGCTCCTGCTGGCCGGCATGACCGACGAGCAGGCCCGCGACGAAGTCCTCACCCTGCTCACCGCCGGCATCGAGACGACCGCGCTCGCGCTGGCCTGGACGTTCCACGAGCTGGGCCGGCACGCGGACGTGGAAACCCGGGTGCACGCCGAAGTCGACGAAGTGCTGGGCGGGCGCCCGGTCACCGTCGACGACATCCCCCGGCTGACCTACGTCCGGCAGGTGGTCGACGAAGTGCTTCGCCGCTACCCGCTCTGGATGCTGATGCGCCGCACGCTCGAGGAGGTCGACCTCGGCGGCGTCCGCGTGCCGGCGGGCGCCGAGGTGATCGTCAGCCCGCACGCGCTGCACCACGACCCCGCGTCGTTCCCCGACCCGCACCGCTTCGACCCCGATCGCTGGGCGCCGTCGAACTCGGCCGAGCTGCCGAAGGGCGCGTTCGTCCCGTTCGGCGCGGGCAACCGGCAGTGCATCGGAAACCGCTTCGCCCAGAACGAAATCGTCATCACGGTGGCCACGGTGGCCGCGCGGTGGCGGCTGGTCCCCGTGCCGGGCCGGCCGGTCCGCGTGAAGTTCACCTCGGCCGCCTACCCGGACTCCCTGCCGATGACGGCAGTCCCGCGTCCCTAGCTGGAGGTTCTTCCCGTGTTCCGCCGATTCTGTGCTGCCCTCCTGTTGCTGGCGGCCACGCTGTTCGTCCCCGCACCGGCCCAGGCGGCCGGGTGCGAGGACCTGTACGTCCCGGTGACGGTCGGGTTGCTGCCGCAGACCGTGCACGGCCGCCTGTGCGCGCCGCCCGGCGCGTCGACGGTGGTGGTCCTGATCCCCGGCGGCACGTACAACGCGTCCTATTGGGACATCGGCTACACGCCGGAGGTGCGTTCGTTCCGGCTGGCGGTCAACCAGGCGGGCATCGCGACATTGGCCTTGGACCGCTTGGGAACGGGCGCCAGCTCGAAGCCGTTGAGCACGCTGCTGAGCGCGTCGGCCCAGGCGGTCGCGGCGCACCAGGTGATCCAGTCGGTGCGGCCGCGGTTCGCGAAGGTGGTCGTCGGCGGCCACTCGATCGGCTCGGCGATGGCGATGATCGAGGCGGGCCGCTACCGCGACGTCGACGGCGTGCTCGTCACCGGGATGACGCACCGGATGAACGTGACGACGGTCATCCCCACGCTGGCGCAGATGATCCCGGCCCCACTGGACCCGGCGGTCCCCGGCCGCGACGCCGGATACCTCACCACCGCCCCGGGCACGCGTTACGCGGCGTTCCACACCCCAGGTCCTTACGACGCCGGCGCGATCGCCTACGACGAGTCCACAAAGGACGTCTTCGCGACGACGGAGGCGGTGGACAGCCTGGCGTTGACGACCGTCGTCATCCCGGCGTCGCGGCAGATCACCGCCCCGGTCCTGCTGGTCGTCGGCGACGACCCGAACTTCTGCGGGCTGCCCCTGGGCAGCGACTGCTCGTCGCCGGAGGCACTGCGGGCGTCCGAAGCCCCGTTCTTCGGCACGAGCCGGCTGCAGACGTTCGTCCTGAACGGCTACGGCCACGCCATCGACTACGCACCGAACGCGCCCACGTACTTCGACGTGGTGAAAAACTGGCTGAAAGCGCTGTCGTAACAACGAACCTGACGGGCGCGACCCTCAATCGCCGACGAGGGGAGCGCTCGACATGCCCGACTACGCCCACCAGCACCACCTCCTGGACGACTGCGTCCGGGGCGCCGGCCGCGAAGAGTCGTTGTCGGCCCTGCGCCGCTACTTCGACCAGCAGCGGACGACGGCCCGCTACACGGGCCGCTGGTTCGAGCGCTTCGCCGGCGGCGGCGACCACCCATCGGTGGCCAACACGGTGACCGAAGCCGACGTCCTGGCGTTGAACTTCCTGAGCATCACGAGCTTGGCGGAGGTGGCGATCGACGCGACGATCACCTACACCCTCCAGATCCGGGAGCTGCTGGAACAGATCCCGGTGAACGTCCCGATGCACTCGGCCCCGTGGTCGGCGTACGAGCCGGGCTCACCGGCCTTCAGGTTGTGGGAGCTGTTCCGCCGCTGCGGCGGCAACCACCGCCCGGTGACGGCGTCGAAGCTGCTGGCCCGCAAGCGCCCCCGCCTGACGCCGGTGTACGACAGCCAGGTGAAGGCGGTGCTGAAGGCACCCCGCAGCGAGTGGCACTGCTTGTGGAGCTGGTTCCACACGGACCCGACCCGGGCCTCGGCGGTGGCGGACCTCCGCGCGGAGGCGGGCGGCATCGAGGACATCACGCTGCTGCGCTGCCTCGACGTCATCCTGTGGATGAAGGCCCGCCCCCTGCGCTTCCCTACCAGGTGACCGGCAGCTCGTGCACCCCGTAGATGTTCATGTCGGTCCGCAGCCGCACCTCCCCGGCCGGCACCGCCATCGCCAGCCCCGGGAACCGCCGCAACAGCCCTTCGAAGCCGGCCCGCATTTCGATCCGCGCCAGCTGCTGCCCGAGGCACTGGTGCACCCCGTGCCCGAACGACAGCAGCCCGCGCGCGTTGCGGTGAATGTCCAACGTGTCCGGCTGCTCGAACCGGCGCGGGTCGCGGTTGGCCGCCAGCAGCGAAACCACGACCGTCGAACCCTTCGTGATCGTCTCGCCACCGAGGGAGAGGTCCTCGGTGGCGTAGCGGAAGAAGATGTCGGCGACGGACAGGTACCGCAGCAGCTCCTCCACCGCGCCCGGCAGCAACGACGGGTCCTCGCGCAGCGAAGCCAGCTCCGCGGGGTGTTCCAGGAGCGCGAACGTCCCCAGCGACAGCATGTTGGCGGTGGTCTCGTGCCCGGCGAGCAGCAGCAGGAACGCGGCGCCGGTCAGCTCCTCGACGGTCAGGTCCTCGTGGCGGGCCAGGTCGGACAGGATGTCCTCGCCCGGTTCGGCGCGCTTGGCCGTGACCAGCTCGGTCAGATAGGTGTTCAGCGCGATGTACGCGCCCATCTTCTCCTGCAGCGTCTGGTCCCGGACCATGAACTGCGCCGAGTTCGCCTGGAACGACTCGCGGTCCGCGTACGGCACGCCGAGCAGCTCGCAGATCACCAGCGACGGCACCGGCAGCGCGAACTCCTTCACCAGGTCGATCGGCGGCGTCAGCTTCGCCATCTCCGAAAGCTGGTTCTCGACGATCTCCGCGATGTGGTCCTCGAGCTGCTTCATCCGCTTGACGGTGAACGCGCCGGTCAGCCGCTTCCGCAGCCGGCCGTGGTCCGGCGGGTCCATCGCGATGAACATGCCCGGCAGCTGCGGTGACGGCTCGGTCGCCGCCGGCATGCCCGGCGTCTCGTACGGCACGTGGACGACGTCGAGGTCCAGCCGCGAGCTGAACCGCGTGTCGGCCATCATCTGGCGGACCTCTTCGTAGCCGGTGACGAGCCAGCCTTCGTGCCCGTCCGGGAAGGCGAGCGGGCTGACCGGGCGGGTGTCGCGCAGCTCGGTGAGCGCGCGCGGCGGGTCGAAGGGGCCCGCGTCCCGCTCCATCGGGAGACCCTGCGGGATGTCGCTCATCGGAGGTTCCTTCCGTGGTGGTTTGGTGACACCACGTTCGCCGAAGGGGCTGACACGGCGCTGACACGGCCCGGACACGACCCCGTGGCAGACTGGGCCGGGTGCAGATCGGGATGCTGGGTCCATTCGAGGTTCGCACGGACGACGGCGTTCTCGCCGACGTGCCGGGTGCGCGGCTGCGCGGGCTGTTGATCGCGCTCGCGCTCGAACCGGGGCACATCGTCCCGAAGACGTCGCTCGTCGACTGGATCTGGGGTGAGCAGCCGCCCGCCGACGCGGCGAACGCGTTGCAGCGCTTGGTTTCCCGGCTGCGGAAGGTGCTGCCGGAGGGGTCGGTCGAGGGCCACCCGAACGGGTACCGGCTGGCGGTGGCCGCCGAAGACGTCGACGCCGTGCGGTTCGAACGGCTCGTCGGCCGGGCGGACGACGATCCCCGGCGGCGGCGCGAGGCCCTGGCGTTGTGGCGCGGCGCGGCGATGCAGGACGTCGGCCTGACCGAGAGCGCCGCCTTCGACGCCGCGGTCACCCGGCTCGAAGGCCTCCGGCTCGCCACCCTCGAGGACCGGTTCGACGCGGAAACCGACTTCGGCCAGGGCGTCGTCACCGAGCTCACCGACCTGGTGGCCGCACACCCGGCCCGCGAACGGCTGGTCGGCGCGCTGATGCGGGGTCTCGTCGCGACCGGCCGGGACACCGAAGCCCTGCGCGTCTACGAACGCACGCGCGAAACCCTGGCCGACGAGCTGGGCGTCGACCCGTCACCGGAGCTGTCCTCCCTGCACGTCGCGCTGCTGCGCGGTGAGCTGGTCCGGCGCGAGGAGCCCCGGAAGACGAACCTGCGCGCCGAGCTGACCAGCTACGTCGGCAAGGACGACGACGTCGCCGCGGTCCGCGGGCTCGTCGGCGACCACCGGCTCACCACGCTGGTCGGGCCGGGCGGCTCGGGCAAGACCCGGCTGGCCACCGAGACCGCGCGCTCGCTGCTCGGCGCGTTCCCGGACGGGGCGTGGCTGGTCGAGCTCGCACCCCTCGGCGCGGACGGCGACGTCGCCCAGGCGACGCTCGCCGCGCTGAAGCTGCGAGACGCGCTGCTCGGCGACACGCCGGAGGCCGAACCGACGGACCGGGTCGTCGCCGCGCTCCGCGAGCGTGACCTGGTGCTGGTCCTGGACAACTGCGAGCACGTGATCGAGTCCGCGGCGGCCTTCGCCCACCGGGTGCTCGGCGAGTGCCGCCGGCTGCGGATCCTCGCGACGAGCCGGGAGCCCCTCGGCATCACCGGTGAGGCGCTGTGGGCGGTCGCGCCGCTGGTGCTCCCGGCGGAAGACGCCGACACGAGCGAGATCGAGGCCGCGCCGGCCATCCGGCTGCTGCGCGACCGGGCCGGCGCGGTGCGCAAGGACCTCGCGGCCGACGCCCCGACGCTGGCCCGCGTCTGCCGCGCGCTCGACGGGATGCCGCTGGCCATCGAGCTCGCCGCGGCCCGGCTGCGCACGATGTCGCTCGAGCAGCTCGCCGACCGGCTCGACGACCGGTTCCGCCTGCTCACCGGCGGCAGCCGCACGGCGCTGCCCCGCCACCGGACGCTGCGCGCGGTGATCGACTGGAGCTGGGAGCTGCTGTCGGAGGCCGAGCGGACCGTCCTGGGCCGGCTCTCGGTGTTCTCCGGGGGCGCGAGCCTGGAAGCCGTCGAGCGGGTCTGCGCGGACGACACCGTCGAAGACCTGCTGACCGCGCTGACCGAGAAGTCCCTGGTGGTCGCCGACAACGACACCGCGCCGCGCTACCGCATGCTCGGCACGATCAAGGAGTACGCCGCCCAGCGGCTCGCCGAAGCGGGCGAAGCGGATTCGACGCGCCGGGCGCACCTCACCTACTTCACCGAGCTCGCCGAGACCGCGGACCCGCACCTGCGTCGCGCCGAGCAGCTGGAGTGGCTTGCCCGGCTCGAAGCCGAGCACGACAACATCGCCGCCGCGATGCGCGGCGCCCTCGCGGCCGGCGAGGCGCCCGAGGCCATGCGGCTCGCGGCCGGCGCGGGCTGGTACTGGTGGCTGGCCGGGCACAAGACCGAAGGCAACGAGCTGATCATGGCCGCCGCCGCCACGCCCGGCGAGGTGTCGGACCACGTCCGGGCCACGGTGTACGGCTACGTCACGGGCTTCCTGACCGCGGGCCGCGAGAGCGACCAGCGCCAGGCCGCGGAGTGGATCCGCGAGGTGTACGAAATCAGCCTCCGGCTGCCGGACTGTCACCCGGTGGTGGCGCCCGTCGCGGCGCTGGAACGCATGCTGCGGGCGCCGGACGCGTTCCTGGCCGCGTGGGAGCCGCTGCTCACCGACCGCGATCCGTGGGTCCGCGCCCTCGCCCGGCTGCAGCTCGGGAAGATGCGGATCCAGTTCGGCCACGAAGGCCACGAGGCGGACGAGTACCTCGAAGCGGCGCTCGCCGAGTACCGCGCCCTCGGCGAACGCTGGGGCATGTCGTTCGCGCTGACCGAGCTGGCGGACCGCGTCGCCATGCGCGGCGACTTCGAAGCCGCTCGCGAGCACTACGAGCACGCCGCCGTGGTCGTCACCGAGGTCGGCGCGGTCGAGGACGTCGTGCGGATGCGGTCGCGCCAAGCTCAGCTGTGCCGGCTGTCGGGCGACGAGGAGGCGAGCGCGGCGGCCATGGACCAGGCGCAGCGCGCGGCGGAGCGGGTCGCCTGGCCGAACGCGCTCACCGAGCTGGCGCTGGCGAAGTCGGAGCTGGCCCGGTGGCGCGGAGACGCCGAGGAGGCCCGTCGTCAGCTCGACGTCGCGACCGCGTTGCTGGGCGCCGCGGCCGAGCGGCCCCAGGTCCGCGCGATGATCCACGATGTCCTCGGCTACCTGGCCGAGGACCTCGGCGAGGTACGCGAACACCGTGCCGCGGCGCTCGAAGCGGCGGCCGAGATGAGCACCGCCCCGCTGGTGGCCCAGGTGCTCGTCGGCGTCGCGGATTTGGCGCTGCGCAAGGAACAGTACGAACAGGCGGCCCGGCTGCTCGCGGCGAGCGCCGGCGTGCGCGGGCTGGCGGACCTGTCCCAGCCGGACGGCGCCCGCATCGAGGCGGACGCGCGGAATCGCCTCGGTGACACGAAGTTCACCGAGGCGACTCTGGAGGGGGCGCGGGCGGACTGGCGCGAACTCGCCGAAGTCACGCTCGCTTCTTGAAGGTGGACCGGGCCCAGAAGTACCCGGCGAGCGCGATGCCGACGCACCACGCGATCGCCGCGATCGCGTAACCGGTCGACGGGGTGCCGTTGAGCAGCCCGCGCACGGTTTCGATGATCGGTGTGAAGGGCTGGTACTCCGCGAACTGGCGCAGGCCGGGTCCCATCTTGTCCGCCGGGGCGATCGCGCTGCTGAAGAACGGCAGCATGACCAGCGGCACGGCCGCCAGCCCCGCGGTTTCCGGCGACTTCGCGAACAGTCCCAACGCGACGGTCAGCCAGCCGGCCGCGAAAGCCAGCAACAGCACCATGCCGAGGACGCCGAGCCAGTCGAGGAAGCTCGCGTTCGGCCGGAAGCCCAGCGCGAACGCCACGCCGACGAGGGCCGCGATGGCGACCAGGTTGGTCAGCACGCTGGCGACGACGTGCCCGGTCAGCACCGCGCCGCGGGAGACGTCCATGACCTTGAACCGGTTGATGATGCCCTTGGTCATGTCGGAGTTCACCGACGTCGCGGTGGCGCCGAGCCCGTAGCAGACGGCCAGCAGCATCAGGCCGGGCGTCGCGTAGTCGACGTAGTTCACGCCGACGTCGAAGGCGTCGCCGAGCATGTAGACGAACATCAGCATGATCACGATCGGCATCAGGACGGCGTTGAAGACGGAGGTCGGGTTCCGGGCGATGTGCTTGAAGTTGCGGCGCAACATGACGGTCGAGTGGTTCATTTCGCGGCTGCTTCCGTGTCGTGGCCCGTGAGGGCGAGGAAAACGTCGTCGAGGTCGGGGGTGTGGACGGAGAACTCTTCGGCGCCGAGCGCGTACTCGTCGAGGCGGTCGAGCAGGCCGCGCAGCGACTTCGTGCCGCCGTCACCGGGAACGCGCAGGGCGAGCGCTTCGGCGTCCTTTGTGGACTCGGGCAGGATCCGCGCGGCGGCGTCGAGGTCGGCGGCGGTCGCGAACCGCAGCCGCACGTGCGTGCCGGGAATCCGGCGCTTGAGCTCGTCGGGCGTGCCCTCGGCGACGATGCGCCCCTGGTCGAGAACGGCGATCCGGTCGGCGAGCTGGTCGGCTTCGTCGAGGTACTGGGTGGTCAGGAAGATGGTGACCCCGTCGGCGACGAGGTCCTTGACGATGGCCCACATGGTGCGGCGGCTGCGCGGGTCCAGCCCCGTCGTCGGCTCGTCCAGGAAGATGATCCGCGGATCCCCGACGAGCGTCATGGCGAGGTCGAGCTTCCGCCGCATGCCCCCGGAGTAGGTGGCGGCGGGCTTCCGCGCGGCTTCGGTCAGCTCGAAGCGCTCGAGCAGCTCCTTGACGACGCGCTTCCCGTCCTTGACCGGGCTGAGATCGACCATGAGCTGCAGGTTCTCTTCCCCGCTGAGCAGCTCGTCGACGGCGGCGAACTGCCCGGTGACCCCGATGGCACTCCGCACGGCCTTGGCCTCGGCATCGATGTCATGCCCGGCGACCCGCACGGTCCCGCCGTCGGCGCGGGTCAGCGTGGTGAGGATGTTGACGGTGGTGGTCTTCCCGGCGCCGTTGGGCCCGAGGAGGGAGAAGACACTGCCGGAGGCGACATCGAGATCGATGCCGTCCAGCACGACTTTGTCCTGGTAGGCCTTCCGGAGGCCGGTCGCGGTGATCGCCGAAGTGGTCATGGGGAGAACCCTGGTCGACGCCACTGACACCGACCTGACCCCGAACTGACACGGGCCCTGACACCGGATCAGCGCACGAAAAAGCCACTGCTCTCGCGAGAAGAAACCTTCACGACGTGAGTCCGGGCGACCTTGATCCAACATAAAGGACCAGGTCAAAGCACCGCAGGAGATCAGACTTCGTAACCGACGAGACCTGCATATTCGACGTTCACGACCACCTCCCTCCGACGGGTGAGCGAGCTGCGTCGATGAGTTCGGGCTACTGAACCCGCAGTCAGCCTGGTCGCGCTGGGTGCGCCGCAGCCGGCCGGCCCGGCAGCGAGCCACCCACACCCGCCCATCCAGGTCCGGTTCGTGCTCGCCGCGCTCGATCTCACGTCCGGGCAGATGCCCGGTTTCTCGACTGCTGCAAGCAGCTGTGCCGCTGCTTGCCCGCCGGGGAGCTCTACCTAATCGGCAACAATTTCGGCCCGCACGGGAAGGTCGAAGCCGGAGTCCGGTGCGCCAAGGGAGGCATCAAGCCAGTCCGCAAACACCCACGGATCGTGACTGTACTGCAGCAAGAGCCAATTCACCGCACTTTGCTGCGTCACCTTACGATCGGGAGCGAAAGCCGCCTTCTCCGACTTCGTCCGTTTGCGCAACCGACACGTCAAGCACTTGCCCGACTCGACACCAGGCTTCCTCACTTATGGGTCACAATTACCAGCTCGTCACGGGCGCGAGTGGCTGCCACGTAACGCAGTGAGCGGCGGCGCAGTTCGGCATCGACTCGCTCTGGAGGAGCCAGCGCCTCCAGCCGCGCCAGTTCCATCGGAGACGGACGGTCGGCCGCGATCACGACCTTGGAGAATTCAGTTCCCTTGGCACGGTGCATCGTCATGACTGCCACACGTCCGTGCGGTGGACGGTCCCGATCGACAGCGCGGGCGTCGACACCACGCTCGGTCAGCGCCGTCACCACTCGGTCTCGATGAAAACGATCCGGTACGAGGACCGCCACGGTGCCGGCATCGGTGCCGGCCTCTACCCAAGCCTGGACACGGTCGCCGATGACCTGCAATTCGGCACTGAGAGTTTCAACGGCATCGAACTCCGGCCCGGGGCCGGTGCGCGCCGACCGGTAGCCGGTGGTTTCCGCCTCGTCTTCCATGTCGGCGTACTGCCCACCTTCGATGATTTTCATCGCGTAGCGCAGGTTCTGCGCGGTGGTCCGATAGTTCAGAGTGAGCCGCTGCGAACGACCGACGATCGGTATGCCGTAACGGCTCAGCACAACGCGCGTTCCATAGATGCGTTGATGTGCGTCCTCGGCGATGAAGAGATCGTTCGGATGCTCGTTGACGAGAGCACGCAGCAACTGCCAATGGCTTGGCGAGAGGTCTTGACCCTCATCGATGAGTACATGGTCGGCAGGCTTGTCGGTCTGGCCGGCCAGATGTGCGGCGGCGACGGCGGCAGCTTCGGCGAAGTCGAGACTTCCATCGATACGACCTTGCGCCCGGTAGGCCGCGATGAGCTCCCACACAGCGGAACGTTTGGCTCGATCGAGTGCGACGCCCCGGCCGGGGCGTCGCACTCGAAGGTAACCCGCCTCGTCGTGGATCTTGTTGGGCAGCACGACGTGCCCGTACTCGCTCGACAGGAACGACTCGTTGGCCAACGCCGGCAAAAGTGACGTTCCAGTCGACTCGACGACCTCCCTCCATCGGGTGCCGGCAGTTCGGGCGAGCGGCGCGGAACGGTCGTCGCCGAGCACCTCACGCACACTGGCGGCCAGGCTGCTGCCGGCAACGCGCAGCACGGCAGAGGCGAGCGCGTCCACACCTGTGACATGCACACCTGTCTGGCCGAGCTTCTTCACAGGCTGAACTCGCGGGTCGAGTTGCGTAACGCTGTCGCTGAGCGCGTCAGCAAGGTTGGTGGTGAACGTTGTCAGCACGATCCGTGCATCGGGGTCACGGCGGGCCAGCGCCCGGGCACGATGCACCAGTACTACCGTCTTGCCGGTACCTGCTCCGCCGGACAGCCTGAACGGGCCGTTATAGCTGCGATCAACGTAACGACGCTGCTCTGGATGCAAGAAGATCCGCCAAGCGCCGAAGTCGCCCCCTTCGATGACGCGACGCAGCTCGTCCTGGTCGCCGATCAAGGCGTACTGGAAGGCCGCTCCTGGTCGTTTGAAGGAGTGCAGAACGTCCGTGTCGGCATCGCCCGAGACCATGGCCCTCTCGAGTGCCATCCGCGACACGACCGAGTCGATCGTGTCGCCGGCGGCGAGATCGACGAGGATCGTGCCGATCCAGCCGTCGTGCTGCTGGGCAAGGTCGAGAACAGCGTCCTCGTCAACGGCGGTGAGAGCCTGATCGGCCACGTACTCAGGCAGTCCGAGAGTCTCGACCAGCACGGTGCGATCATGACCGAGATTCACGAGCAACGACCGACTGGCCGACGACTTGGTATCGACCGGCACTCGTTCGGCCGGTGCTTCGATCTCGGCGATCTGCGGTAGCCCGTTGATCGGATTGACGCTCAGCTGTACTCGGCGCGCCACGGCGATCGCATCGTCGTGGGGCCAGATACCGTGGATGACGTAGTGGCGCTCGCCGTCGCTGTCGAGGCGGAACATGACTGCACGCCAGAAGTTGTCCACCCTGCCGGTACGTACCCGCGGATCTGCGGCGTTCTCGATCGGCTCGATGTGCAGGCCGGAAGTCGTGTCATCGGTTCCGAGTTTCTGCAGGAATGTCATGGCCTTGGCACGGATCGATCCGTCGATCTTGCTGGCCAGCTTGCCCATTATGATGGTCGGCATCGTTCCCCGAATTCCTATTTCCGCTCAAGTGCGGCGATGATCTGTTCCGGTTCGGCTTTCACGACCTGCCATCCTGCTGCGACCAAGTCCTCGCGGTCCTGTTGGGGCATGTGATCGAAGGCAACGGCGACGCGTTGTGTAGGCCAACTGACGTCGAGCATGATTCCGTCGGGGCCCTCGGTACCGATCTCCGGTGGCCCGATCCCAATGTGCGCGGCAAGCGCAGCGATTAGCTTGCGTTCGTTACCCAACGTGGCAGCGTCGTACACGTCCGCCCAGACACCCAGCGGCCGGTCTTCCCCAATTGGTTCTGCCACTGGCGTCGCCTCCGGGCTGACCTGGCTGGTCGTTGCGATCACTGTCGGCCAGTCACGCGCAGCGAGTGCGTTGGCCAGCTGCAGCCAACCTCGCCACGCATCGGCATGCGCGTCGTTCAACACCTTGTCGCGGTCGTCCAGCACGACCGCCACTCGCACGACCATGGTCGGCAGCATCTCTACGACGGCGGCAAGCGCGCCCATCCGGTACAGATGGACCTTGCGGTCGCCACCCGGGAGGTGTTCGTCCAGCAGAGCCGCCCTGGCGACGACCTCGAGGGTGACCCCGTCGGTGACGGTAACCGGTTGAGCATCAGGCGCGAGGAACATAGGCACCGCCCGGCTGACGGCGCGAACCGCGTCCGGCGCCGGCGCAAGCACCCAATCGACCAGCCAGTCCACCGGGCCGCGCCCGAGTGCCCTGTACGCCTCCGGCGGCGCCTGGAACTGCGGCACGTTCAGGAAACTTCCCGCCAGATTCGGGTGATACCAGGGCGGTTGCTCGGCCGCGTCGAGGTCGGCCATGGCGACGGCGACGACGAGCACGCCTGCGTCGCGCAAGTTCGCGCGTTTCGCGGCATCGTCGGCGAGCCGGTTGCAGGTCGATGTGGCGTGGTAGGCCCGACCGTCGGTGAAGATCGCAACGTCCGGCACGTTCATGTCATTGGTGTGCAGCAGGAAGTCCGGCCGTGAGTCGGCCACGTTGGCCTGTGGGGTCAGCGTCCACTGCCGGTGTCCACCGGGCAACGTGAAACGGACGACGTTGCCCGTGGGGCCAGGGGTTTCGGTGACGGTGGCGGCCGCGCGGCGGATCTTGCCGACGAACAGACGATGGAACGCGCGCTCCAGATGAGATTCCGGCTCCTCGTGTGGCGCCACTTCGGTCACCGCCCAGGTCGTTCCTTCTGCAGCAAACGCGTCGGCAGGCAAACCGAGCAGGGTACGTAGGTGCCGTTCCGCCGACGATCTGGACGCTCGGCGGACCATGCCGGGAGCCACGAACGGCAGCAGACAGCGATGACAGGCCAGACGCTGCTCGTGCCTGCATTCACATTCACGAACCCGTTGCCAAGCAAGCAAAAGCAACTCGCGCAGTCGCTCCGGGTCCGCGATTTCGGCGAGATAACCGGTACCGCCGGGCACGACGTCGTGCAGCAGGATCGCGTCGTGGTTGTCGGTGCCGTCCGAGAGCGTGGGGTCCACCACGAATTCGACCTGGATGTGGTCCGGGTGGCCACCTAGATGTTCACGCAATCCGAGCAACAGTGCGGCACCGATGCTGGGAACCGCGAAGTCATCCCCCAGGGTGACCACGCGTGGCAGTCTGATGAGCAGCCCTTGGGTACGCAACGTCCTGGACAAGGCGATCGTGCTGGTCATCTCGTCTGCGGCCGTCCGATAAGGACACCATGGCCGGTGTTCATGCGGTCGGTTACGGCCGGCGTCGGTGTCCTTCTTCCCACATCCGGAGCAGACGCGGAACAGCAGGCCCTGCCGCTCCTCTCCGCTGATCGTGCGGGTAGCGCCCTGGCCGGGTGATCCGAGGTTTATCCAGCGCAGGTCGACGCTGCGCAAGTAGGTGCAACCGAGCCCGGTGTCCTCGACGAACCAGCGACGCACCGCGTTCGCCGGGTCGATGTCGGCGGCCGTGACGATATGGAAGGCGGCTCGCTCACGGTCGTCGCGCCGGTCGGAGATCGCCACTTCGTCACGCCGGACCTCAGCGGAAACTCTGGTCAATTCGACCATGTCGATGCGTTGCCCGGTGTCCGAAATACCCCGGCCGCCGCACCTGGGACACGGCGGGACGGGCAGATCGCGGCCGGTCTCGGCGACGTCAACGGCAAAGCCACAGGACGGGCAGAACGCCCAGGTACGAATGGACGCGCCGTCGAGGCCCAGGTCCACCGCGTCGATGGTGATCTCCCAGCCGCGAGCGTAGAACGTGGCGCCGGGAGCGAAATCACGCAGCGCCAACGCCGAGCCACGATTGAACTGGGCCGAGCCGTACTCATGCGCACCCGTATCCGGATCGGTCCAAGACAACCCGACGTCCAAGGTGACCGAGTCGTCCAGCAGCGTGTAGTTGGGGAAGAGCCCGTACTCCTCCAGCACGCTGATCCAGTACGTGCCGCGCAGGTGCCCGAGCTGCCCGGCGGTGAGCTTCGCGGTGGCCTTCGCCGAACGCAACGCTTGTCTATCGTCGTCGGTGGCGGCTGGGGACGCCATCCTGGCTTCGAGGTCCGGCAGCAGCTCGGTGATCGCTTCCTGCCGTTTCAGCAACGTATCCACCGTTGACTGCCAACGCGCGCTCGCGGCGTGCACGTACGCAGCGAACTCGCTGGTTCCCGGCCCTGAACTTGGCCGAAGCCACTCACGCAGTTCCGTCACCACGTAGTCGGGCAGGTCCGCGAAAGTCGCGGTGAACGCGGCCAGGTGCTCGTCGGCTCCCTGCTCGGCATGCCGAACGAGTGCACCGAGGAAAGTACCCGGTTTGTCCGACCCGATCGCGCCGACGGCGGTACGTGGATGTGGACGCCGGGGATCGCGTGCGAAGCCGTCAGCGAGATAGGCGACGTACTGCCGACGCAGGATCTCCTCCGCCGCAAGGTAGGTGGCCGGTGGACGAACCTCTCCGTCCACGACCGACAGTGGATCGCCGATCTTGGGTAGCTGGTCACCACGTCCGGTGACGAACGCGAGGTTCAGCGCATTGCCGGTGAGTCGTCCGGCGCGGCCGACGCGTTGCAGATACGAGGCCACGGTGCGCGGCAACGAAGCCAGAAACACCGCGGAAAGGTCACCGATGTCGATGCCCATTTCAAGCGTCGGCGTCGCGACCAGCACGTTCGGCGCCTGTGGGCTGCCTGCTGCGTTGCGGAAACCATCTTCGTAGGCCTGTCGGGTCTCGTCGTCCAACAGGCTGGTGTGTTCACGGGCGACCACCCGACGCATGTCCGGGGACGCGTAAAGACGCCGGTAGAAGTTGTCCGGCGACTCCTCCACGCGCAGCCGACCACGGCAACGAACATGCAAGCAGGGCGCAGCGAGGAGCTGGTCGATGGTGGCGGGTGAGCCGGGCGTCACGGCCCGGCAGACGTCGCACACCAGCAGTCGCAGCGCGGTGTCCGGCGGCGCGACCACGACGCCGGATGCCGGGATGGCGTACACGGTGGCGCCGGCGTCGCTGATGGTCGTGTTGAGCACGCCGTCGCGGGCGAGCCGGTCGAACAACAGCTTGCCCAGCCGCCCGCCGTCGGGTGGAGACACATCGAGCACTCGACTGGTCCAGCGGGCATACCAGGACTGGGATGCGGTGACGGCATCTACACCACGCCCAGTGGCGCCGGTCCCGCCGACCTTCGGGTATGCGGGGGCCGGTCGGTTTCTGGGGAACGCGGGCATGCCTTCACTGCGCGGCCGCCCGCCCCAGATCGACCAGTCCCGGCCGTCCTCGGCGCGAAGGCGATCGAACCATGGATGGTCAATGGCACCTTGCGCGCGCATCCGGTCCAACACGCCACGGACCCAGGCGATCATCGTCGCGTCGGAGCGTGGCTCACTGTCGAGTTTCTCCTGCCAGGACGTGCCCGCCAGCGCGGCGCGCGCGATACCGGCGACGCGCTGCGGCGTACCGGCTTCCACCTCGACGGCAACCGTGCCTGTGAGTTCGAGGGTGCGACCAGTCCTCGAGTTGAGCCCAAACTCCAGCGCGGTGGCGAGCGAGAGCCGTTTACGCACCCTGGACCTCACAGGCGCGCGCACCGCGCGCAGCGTCGGAGCTCGCCAGAACGGGGCGAACGACTCCCGGTCGGCGCAGTCCGGTGCGAGGATTCGGTAGCGGGCGAACGGGTCGTCGCCCGCCTGCCGGATCACCTCGTCGACCAGCGCGTCCAGGGTGAGCGGGCCGTCGGCGACGGCGTCGGCGAACACCGAACGCAGGGTGAGGGTGTGCGAGCGGGCCTGCACGAATCCGGCTCGGTGCGCAGCGTCCTGCACCGAGTCGGTGAACACGAGCGCCTTTTTCTCTCGCGTGTCCAGCGTCGGTGTGCCGAACAACGTCGACAGCGACACCGACAGCAGGGTGGCGATCGCACTGCCGAGAAACCGGATGCCGTCTTCCTGGCCGCAAGACGGGCAAGTGTCCTTGTTTGCGTCGGCGTCTGCGTCGAGGCCGGTGGTGGTGAGCACCGGCAGGATCCAGCCATCGCGCAGTTCTGGGTCATCCTCGGCGACGCTGGTGAGCAATTCCCGGTGCCGCACGGAAAACCATGCCAACCCCTCGACGGGCACGTCGCTGTCCAGGTCGGCGGCGGCTTCGACGGGTGCGTACAGCAGTGCCCGGAACCGGCCTTCACGGGCAGCGTGGTTGCGCCGGATGTCGTCGTCTTCGACGGCAAGGCTGTTGCCGACAGGGGCAAGGCCGACACCCCAGCCAGACCGGCCGCAATGCCTGCAGAAGATGGCCGGCAACGACGGCCGGGCTTCGGCGTCGTCTGCGACGGCCGGACCGTCGTCGCCCCAGCGAAACCGGGTGGTCGCCGCGACGGTCCGGTCGATGCGCGTCAACTCGCGCACCCATTGGTGGAGGTCCACCGACAAGGCTGCCCTGCCGGCGACGGCGCGAACGTGCCCGAGCGCACCGAGCACGTAGCCGACGAACTCCGGGTCGGTGCCCAGCACATCGATGGCCAGGTCGTCGAGCGCGATCGCGGATTCAGCGTGACGGGCGAGGTCGTGGATCAGCGGGTGTGCTCGGCAGGCGGCGTTGAGCCGTTCCGGCGTGGCGCCGACAAACGCCGTCGCATCAACGCCGTAGAGCGCACCGAGCACGGTGTGGGCGAGTTGCTCACCGATCGGATCGTGTCCGAGCTCCGCGACCTTGTTCATGATGCCCGGCACGTCGAGGTCGACCAACGAGACCGGGGTAAGCCCCGGGTCCGCCCCCGTAGACCACTCATCGAGGCCTAGCCGGGTTTCGGTGACGACCGCGTCGGCGTCGAATTCTTCGCCGAACACAGTGGCGGCGAAGTCAAGCATGACCGTCGGATCGCCCTTGTCACCCAATGTGGCAGAGGTGGCGACCGGTGCAGCGAGCCCCAGCGGCCGGCGTCGCGCGGCGGCGTCGATGCTTGGGTCATCGTCGTTCCAGTGGCTCTTCAGTGTGAGGCCCAGACGACGCAGGAGCATAGCGACGTCGGTACCCTGCGCGCCGTCGTAGGTGTGGAACTCGTCGAGCACTACGTAACGCAAGCTGGTTGCGGACTGCCGCCAAATCTCCTGGTCCCCGACGCGCAACAGCAGTTGGTCGAGCATCTTGTAGTTGGTCAGCAGAACGTCTGGCGCAGTGTCCTGGATGATGCCGCGGTCGGTGATCAGCCCGTCTTTGGTGACCTTGGTGCGTGTCGGCCCGTCTTGGCCGGTGTAAAGCGCCGCGGTGACGTCGGCGAGCTCGCGGTGCGTGGTGAGTAGCGTGGTCAACCGCGCCGCCTGGTCGTTGGCCAGCGCGTTCATTGGGTACAGGATCAGCGCCTTGGTACCCTTTTCGCCGTTTCGCCGGGCGCGCAAGACGTGGTCGATGATCGGATACAGAAACGCCTCGGTCTTGCCGGAGCCGGTACCGGTAGTCACCAAGGTCGACAGCGGGCGGCGGTCCTGTCCGTCGACCTTCGACGCAAGCCGGCCGAAAGCGGCGGCCTGGTGTCCGTACGGCGGGAAGCCTTCGTACCAGTCGAGTGTGTCGCGCCAGCCGGCGTCGGCGGGCCGGAACGGCAGGCGGAGACGGACGTAAGGTCCCTTGAACATGCCGGTGTCCGGATCGGAGAGAAACCGGTCGAGCGCGTCCCGCGCGTCCCCGTCGGTCAGTCCGAACGTGGTCGTCAGGTAGTCGACGAGCCCGGCCCTGATCCGGTCCGCCTGCAGTGTCGGCAGCAGCTCGCTCACGACCGCTCCTCAAGACGGCGCTGAAAGTCCGCATACGCAGCGCGCATGTCGTGCTCCCTGTCCAACGTGATGAACGGGAATTCGTACGTGTATGTGTTCTCTGCCTGATTGGTAGCCGTCCGCTCCTCAGGCGACATCCGCTCTCCCTTCTTCCGCCACACGGTGAGCACGGAGTTGGGAACCAACCGCCCATTGGCGTCGTAGTGGTAGACGTTTCGGTCGTACCCGTAGAGCACTGCGAACTGCGTGCGGTAGATCGTGCACAGCTCGTCGGCGGTCAGGCCAAGCGTGAGCGCGACTAGCGCATCGATCTCGACGAGAGCCTGGCGGCGTTCGGCGGCGACCCGCACCGGGGTATCGGGGGTCCAGGTAGGCTCAACCGCGCCCAACTCGGGGCGGTGAGAGTGAGAGAGGCCGCCGGTCCAAGAGTCACCGGTAAATGCGGGCGACCAGCATTTTGCCCAGAGGTCGGCGTAGGCGTCGGTGACAGCGTTGAGGCGGAGGGTGCGCAAGATCAGCTCTGCTTGAAGGCGGTCGCTTTGCCATGGCAGTCGATTGACTGTGCCCATGCTGATGGTCGCCTTGGGTACCACGCGGACCGCGAAATCGCTGACAAGTGAGCTGAGATAGCCACTCACAGCAACAAGGTCACGAAGTTCTTCCTCGGGTGCTCCCGCCGAGGAGACGCCATGGATGTGGGCGGGACCCGGAGGAATTAGCGCCGATATGAGGGTCCGCTCATTGGTGTTGACGCCCATGTTCCGCCAGGCGATACGGTAGTAGTCTCGTGCGGGTACGGGCTTTTCCTCGTCACCCCAGTCGGTGTAAGCGCAGTCGTAGCGATAGCGGTCACCATTGGGCTTGTAAGTGGTGATCGGCACGGCATCCGGTGCGAGGCTCTCGAAGTCGGTGGCCGACCAGTCCACGTTGCTCAGCATTGTCTTGTTCGGGGTCTTGTTCAGTGGTGTAGCGACGTACAAGTGCGGACCCTGCAAGATTACATCGTCCCAGGTACTTGGCGCGCCCCAGCGGGCCTCGAAGTAGCCTTTCTTCCGGTCGATACTCTCATCCCATCCGCGGGAGAAGCGAAGCCCAAGTCCGCCGATTCGCGGCAACCCGGACAGCCTGTTCAACACGGAGGCCGCGGACCGATTGACCGCATAAACCATGCGAGTCTGTGGGACCGGCGTCGTCGAAACCTCCAAGACGGCGTGCCAGGTCGCCAGTACGTCGTCGGTAACCTGAGTGATCCGCCCGTGATGTGGGCGCTGGTCCCAGTTCCCCCCGTCGTCCTTGAGGCCGGGCTCCGGCCCCAATCCATCGTGGACGAGCGACCGGCTCACCGTGTCAGGATGGTACAGCGAAACGGCATGACGGAACGAAACCGCAGGGCGGTGCTGAGCGTAGATGTTTACGCTGTAATGCCTCTGGTTCCCGATGTCAAAAAGTTGAAGCTCGTTACTGAACTCCCAGTGCCGGCGCAGTCGGCGGTAGACTTCAGCACGCAGCATCCCTGCCTTGTCGTCGGTGAAATGTGTATCGAGATGAATGAGACCGACCGCGCCACGCTGGGAGCCGAGCCGCCACGTCTGCTCCATGAAGCAGCGGTAGAGATCGGGCTGGAACCCCTGCAGATGCGGGTACTGCGCCAGCGACCCGACAAATTCTGCGGTGCACGCAACGTCGGTGGTGCCATCGAGCACGAGATCGCGAATCTCCAGCAGCGCGAGGGTTTCCTCGCGTTTCGCTTCCCGCTTCGTCTCCGAAGGTTTGGCGGCCAGCTTCCACCAGGGATCGCCTTCGGCCAGTAGCGCGTCGACGTCGGAGCGAGGGCGGACCCACGGCGGGTTTCCTACCTGGAGGTCGAACCCGCCTCGAGCGAAGACCGTGACAAAGTCCAGGTTCCAATGGAAGAAACCCTGCTGCTCGGCGACCTGTTCGCATACCGCCAGCCAGGGGTGGTCGCGGAGGACCGTGGCCACTGGTCGGACACCAGCAAAAGTGAGGTCGAGGTCTTCAGCCTGGTTGAGTTCTTTCCAGTCGGCAGCCTGAGCGAAGGTCGGCCCCGAGTTCTTCTTACGGATCTCCGGGTTGCGTCCGATCAACGCCTGGAGTGCCGCGATCCAGCCGTCCAGGTCCGGGGGCTGAGTGTCCGTGGTGAGCGGCCAAAACCACAACGCGGCCCAGGCGTCCATGACACGACGCAGGCGTTGATAGGCGCCGTTTCGGTCGGCCAGTGCCGCTTCGATCTGCTCACGTTTCACCACGCCCCCGACCGGACG
This sequence comes from Amycolatopsis iheyensis, assembly GCF_024703995.1. Lineage (GTDB taxonomy): Bacteria > Actinomycetota > Actinomycetes > Mycobacteriales > Pseudonocardiaceae > Amycolatopsis > Amycolatopsis iheyensis. Next base: position 204,715 of record NZ_JAMXQV010000018.1, read on the forward strand.
ATCGTCGACACCCCAGACCGGGATATCCCGGCGGATCTCCTGCTCGGCGATGTTCAGCCGGCGGTAGGCGATCTGCCAAAGGATCTCGACCCGATGAGCGAGTTCGACGAGCGCGTTCACCTGTTTCTGAGTCGGCTTCTTGCGGACGCGGTTCCGCCAGTCCTTCACCGCCTTTGCTGCGTTCTTCGCGAGCGCCGCTGCTTCCTTCGAGTCGGCTGCAGCGCCCCATCCGTCGGCGGGCAGCAGGAAGTGATGGATGCCGTCGGCTGCAATCTGGTCGTTCGAGATGTCGTCAACGAGCGATGTGAGCGGGATGTCGCGGGGGACTTCGGTGAGCCAGGACTTGGTGCTCACCTGGTTACGGGTGTAAACCGCTCGGCGCGCACCGACCAGGGAGTTACCGCGGCGCAGATGCAGGCCGAACCACGGTGCTGACAAGCCGGAGACCATGGTGTCCAGCCAGAGCGAGATTTCCGCGAGCTCGACGGCGGTCGAGTTGAGGTCGACCCCGTACACGTTGTGCAGCGCGAGGTACGCCTTGACCTCCTGCAGGCGCCGCGGGTACTCGTCCGGGTCGATCCGGATGCTGAGTTCTGTTTGCTTACGTTTGAGGTACTGGTCGGCCAGCTGTCGGACTGCTTCGATTGCGAACGCACCGGAACCGAGGGCAGGCTCGCACACTGTGAGCGTGAGTATGTCCGCCGCGCTCGTCGTCCCGTCCTGGTCGAGGAGTTCTTCCAGCGCCTGGCCGACAGTAAAGCGAGTGAGGACTTCCGGGGTGTAGTACGACGCGGACTGCTGGCGTTCGCGGCCGGCGAGACGAAAGACGAACGAACCCTCCGGGTGCAGCACCGGGCGCCTCTCCCCGGTACGTGGGTCAACGGCCTTGACGAAGTCTTCTGGTGAGATGCCGTCGGCGCGGTCGACCGGCACCACCCAGGAACCCTTCGCCCCATCGCCGCCCTTGGCCACCTCGTAGAGGTCGGTTTCGGCGAAGAACCCGGTGTAGGACATCAGGCCCTCGTACACCGCCCCCAGCTGGTTGATGCCGAGTTCCGCGTAGGAAATGAAGCCGCGGTCCTTGCCTTGAGATTCCTTGCTGAGCAACAGATGCGTGAGCACTTGCTGCAACGCGGCATTGCCGAGCCGCACCTCGTCGATGTGCGCAGTCTTCACCGGCTGAAAGAGATCTGCCCGCAGCGCGTTGAACGCGAGTCCAGCCGCGACCTCCGACTCGTCGTCACTCGTCGACGGGGCGTGGCCGTTCTCGACCAGCCCGAATAGTACCGCCAGGGATTCGTACAGGTGGGTGCCACTACGGGCCTGCGGCGTGGCCAGTTCGACCTGGATCAGCTCACGCAACCGGTCGAGGCTGTACCCCTGGTCGTACTCGGGCGCGCCCACCGGGAGCACTCCGAGCTCCGGCGACGCCTCGGCGTAGAGCAGGAACAGGATCCGATACAGAAACCGCAGCGACTGCTTCGCCAGCTCCTGCGCCTCGCTGGGCGGGAGCGGATCGAGTCCCTGCGCTCGACGGCGGTCAAGTACCTCGTTGGCGATGATCTCGATCGACAGGCGAACGCCGTCGCGGAGGTCCTTCGACACGCCCACCGTGTGCTTGACTGACGCCTCAAGCACGCCGTGCCACCAAATGGCGCCTTCCGCGTCAGGGGCGACCGACTCCGCGGACAGGCAAGTGAGCACCCGGTCGATCTCGCCGGCCTTCTTGGTGTCATTGCGTTCACAGACCAGCTGCACATCGACCGCCAGATAGCGGCCCTCGGCCCAGCGTTCCCGCTCGGCCAGCAGCGCCCACCGCCCGGCCAGCACCAGCACGAACTCCGGGGCCTCCTCGGCCACGAACAACGACGACGTCAGCCGGGCAACGGACTTGATCTCATCGCCGTCCTCGGCGAGTTGCACCGCTTCCGGCAACGTCACCGCGTCACGGGAGAGCAGATCCTCCACCGCCGCAACCGGGCGAGCGGAAAGCACTACCAACGGGGCATTTTTCTCGACCCCTAGGGCAGAGATCCGCAGCAGCGGGCCAGCCCGTTCGACTACCAGAGCGTGACCGGTCAAGCCGAGGATGTCGAGCAGTCGCGCGTTCACGTCCGCAGCGACATCGTCGGCGGTGCGGCCGTCACGAGCGGCTGCCGCCTCCGCGGACGGGTCGAGCAGTTCGGTCACCGCAGCAAGATCGCGTTCCAGCCCCTGGCGGGCCGTGATGAACCTCGAGCGGGCGGTTTCCCGGCTCTCTTTGTCTTCGTCGTCCCAGAACTTCCTGCGCTCCGACACCTTCGCCCGAAAGGACTCTTTGGTGGCATCGGTGCTGAAGTAGTGCTCGGAGAGCCAGCCTTCACCGACGATGATCGCGTCCGAGCCGGCCATCACTTCTCTCCTTCGGGTTCCGGAACGACCACCAGCAGCGGGCGGACCAGTTGCCGGTCCGGAACCATCGCAGCCACCATGGCCCGCTCCTGGTCCACGGTTGCCCGGCGATGCTTGAGCTCACTGCGCTGGATCAGGGCCTCGGCCTCGTCGTCCCAGTTGTCCAGCCGTGTCGACCATTGCTCGACCCGGCTCGCCACGTCCTTCGCCGCCGCGTCGAACAATGTCCGCAGGTGTTGTTCAGCCTGCTGAACGGCCGGCGCAACGAGCCCTTGTAGATCCGTGACGTCAACCGGGCCGGGGTTTGTGTGCACTTGGTGCCAACCAAGTTCCACGAGCGCGTCGCGGGCCGAGCCGTGCGGGGCGATCAACGCGAACGACGGATCTTCAGGAGCAGGGAACTGCGCGGTCAGCCAGGCAACCGCGACGACTTGGCCACGCTTGTTGGTCAACGTGCCGACCAGCAGCACCGTGGGCACGTCAACGGCACCGCGGACGGCGAACACTTCGTTGCGCCCCAAAGCGGCCAGCGCCCGGTCAGCCGCCCAGTCCAGCACCGGATGCAGCGGCGCGAGGTAGTGCGCGTCCGGCCAGCTCAGCTTCGTGGCGTCCCGCAACGCGGCAGCCAGCCGGTCCTTACCGCGCGCCGGGGTAGTGGCCAGAACCAGTTTCTCGGTGACCTTGCGTTCGGCCAGGTATCGCTGCGGCAACACGTCGAAACGCTGAGCCAGATCCGGCGGCGGTACGAGTTCCGCGGTGCCGAAGTCAACATCCCTGCGCCAGCTGACACCGCCCTTGGCCGGTGTCGCGGTCGGGTCGATGAACGCTTGACGCAGCGCGTCCTCCAGGTAGGACACGTCGTCGAAATAGAGCGTGGGACCAGTCTCGATCGGCGCCGGCGGGCTCGGCTCCACCTGCTCGGCGCCGGGGGCGTCGAAGAGCTGGGCGAACAAGGCGGTTAGGTCGTTGCCCGCAGCGACGTCAGTGACCGGGCGGACCACGTCGTCGAGCTCCTTGCTGCCGGCCAGCACGGCGCGAATGTCGTCCTCCTCGCTCTTCACGTCGTAGTGGCCCATCAGCGAGGCGACGTCGCCGAGCGCGGTGTGCGCCTCGTTCTCCTTCTCCAGCAGCCTGGCCAGAATACGCACGTCGCCGGCGAACCTCTCGCCGTCCGGATCTAGCAGCAGCGCGGTGATCAGCGGCGGGTGTTTCTGCCCGTACCGGTCGATCCGACCGTTGCGTTGCTCGATGCGGATCAGGCTCCACGGGATGTCATAGTGGATCAGGTGGTGGCATTGCGCGTGCAGGTTGACGCCCTCGGAAGCGACATCCCCGGTGACCAGTACCCGCACCGACGCCTGTTCCTGTTTGAACGCCTCGACGACCGCCTGCTGCTCCTCGTCGGCGAGCCCACCGTGCATCAACGCCACAGCCTCGGAAGGCATTTTCAGGTCCTGCGGCAGATTGCGGTGGAGCCAGCGCAACGTCTCCAGACGCTCGGCGAACACCACTGCGCGCACCTGCTTGTTCTTGCCGACCCCGATTCGTTTCAGGTGCTCCACCAGTCGCTGGTACTTCGCCGAGATCCGGCACTGGTCGTTGAGCTCGGCAAGTTCGTGCAGGGCCCGGCGTTCCCGCGCGGCCCGGTCGTCGTCGCCAAGCCTGCCCAACCTGCCGTCGATACTTTCCCGCAGGGCTTCCGGTGAAGATAGGAACGCCTTGGCCAAGGTCCAGGGAAACAGCGAAGCGTTCTGTCCCGAATATGGGCTGCCGCCTGTTCCTGGCCACAGCCAAATGTCCGCAAGCTCACGAGCGACCGTGTTCTCCTGGGCTGTCGCTGGGACGAGCACATTCTCCGGTTCTTGCCGCGACGCCCAGTCGGCGCCGACGACCTGCGCGACCTCTGGGCTATGTCGATGCCTGCGCACAACCAGCCGGCGCACCTCATCCTTGTCGAGCTGGTCGTCCGGCGGTACCGCAGACGGATCTAGCAGGCGGAGCAGTTCGGCGAACGAGTCAGCGCGCCCGTTGTGCGGTGTCGCCGACGCGAGGATCAACGCCTCGGCGTTGCGGGCGAGGATCCGGGCCAGCCGGTTGTTCAACGTCGCCGAGTTGGACAGGTTGTGCGACTCGTCGATCACCACCGCGTCCCAGCGCTGCTTGCTCAGGCTCGCCACGTAGCGGTCGGACTTCAGCGTGTCGATCGAGATGATCGCCCTCTTGAAGTACGTGAACGGGTTTCGCGTGGCGGGCAACTTCTGCCGCACGCGCTGAATGCCCGCCGAGTCCAGCCGGACGAACGGCAACGCGAACCGGCACCAGAGCTCGTGCTGCATTTGTTCCAGGACGTGCCTGGGCGTCACCACGAGGATCCGTTCGCCGCGCCCACGCTGCACCAGCTCTGAGAGGATCATGCCGATTTCGAGGGTCTTGCCGAGCCCGACTGCGTCCGCCAAGAGCAGCCGTGGCCGCAGGTTCGCTGGATCGAGCGCCTTACGCACGGCCGATTGCTGATAGCTCAACGCGTCGGCGAGTCCTCGGCTGGCCACCGACAACGCCTGCTCGCCGATGGGGTGCGGGATCTTGCGGATCGTCGACTCCAGCCACAGCCGGGCGGTGCGGTAGCGCGCGCTGGCGTCGGCGACGACTGTCGCGTCTGCCGGCTCCAGCGGAACGATTTCGTCGAGGCTGCTGTAGAACGACGCGCTGGTGTCCCTGACCAGCTCACCAAGCCCTTGCACATGCACGAGCTTCCCGTCAGCGGTGTCTTCAACCGCGCTGACCAGCCATTCCTCTCCCCTGATCAGCACCATCGAACCAGGTGCGAATACGCTGTCGGCTCCGGGCTTCGTTGCCGTCACAGCTACCTCTCGATCGTCATCACTTCACTGACAAGCATGGTCGACGCCACGGCGGATTCGTTACCGCCCGAACAGTTGGGCTCTGGGTTCCGGACAGAACCGTCCCGGCTTGGCCGCCGCCGCAGATCGGTTCGAGGCCGATTGACGGAGGGTCATGAGCCGATCCGCAAGTATCCACCGGGACCGAAGAGTGTGTCCCGATTCAAGAATCGGTTGAAGAACCTGCACGACGGCTCCCCCAGATGCACACAAGCACTGCATGCTCCGCTACCGCGACTGCACCCCGGATCGAGCGGGCATCGATGCTCTGCATCCAAGAACGCCGTCAGCAGATCATCCAAATTGGACTCGAAAACCGCCTGCAGTCCGCCGAGCACAAAGTCGCCACGAGCTGCCGCGTACACGAAGAATCCCAGATGACCTGGCACCAAATACTCGCTCAACGCGTCCCGTTCGATACCGGAAAACGCCGCAGTCTGTCGGATGAACCGGTGCGCATAGGTGTGGATCAACCGCAGCAGGTCCGCACCCGACGAGTCGGTCGACTGGGAGTCCTTCTTGTCCGGCGGTGTGGCGGACTCCAGGATCGCCACCCGGGCTACGACCGGATCGGTGTCACTCGTTGACCACCCTGTCAGCGCGTGGCCGCGTCCGATCAGCCAGTTCGCCACCCGCACCGGGTCCAGACGAACCAGGTACGCCTCGGTCTTGGCCAGATTGCCGTAGAGTCGGTAGCCACCTCCACGTCGACGGAACGGCACCAGTGTGCATCTCGCCGGGTCGTCATCCCCCCTGGTGAATCCGTACATGGCCGTCAGAACCGGAAACTGGTCAACCAGGTCGAGGCCATCGATGCCAGCGCGCGCCAGCACTGTCGGGTAGACCTCGCGATAGCGACGATCGAGTTGGTCGCCAGGCGTTGCGCTGCGCAGCGAGGTGGTCGGCTGCCTATTTTCGGCCAGCGCCATGGCGATATCGACAGCCGCGCGCTCCGCCTCTTCACGACGAACTCCGGACAAGGAATCAACCGGGTGGTCGCCGGGCTTCGTCAGTTGTCCATCCCTCTCGGCGGCGTCCGCCATTGCGTTGGCGTATGCCTCATTGATGCCACCCTTGATCAGTTGGGCGAGCATTTCGTCCTTGGTCGGCTTCGCAGCGACGTCCGCCGGTCGCTGCGCGGTGAGGCCATCCACCACCCACGCCAGAGCCTTTCGGGCACCGCCGGCCAGTTGAAGATTCTCCCGATGTTCAGGGCGGGGCGGATTGATCAATACCATGCCGCGCGGCGTGTAGACGGTGCGCGCCTTATGCACATTCCATTTGAACGTGCCGTTGCCACACGGACATTTTCGGTTGAAACCAAGTCCGTTCATTGTTTTGATATGACATTCCGGACACACGAACGTAATGTCTGTCGCCTTGGCACTTTTCGGAATGACAACCTTGACGTCGTCATGCTTGGGACATCGCCGAATCCACGGAACTTCCATTCGGCCACAGTCATGAAAACCGACGAAGTGCAGCTGCCCCCAACGACGCTGTCCGCATTTGCACTGCCTTTTCAGAGATGTACCGATGCGTTTGCAGGCACGACACAACCACACCTCTGGGTACCGTTCGACCGTGACGCCGCGCCTCTCGTCCAACGCGACGACCTCGATAGATGCCCCGCGATGCAGTTCCGTCCCGACCCCGCTGTCCTTGGCGTTAGCGGTCCACGCCGCGATCTCGTGACGAAGACTTCGCCGTACCCGATCGGTGTCCACCTCGATCGACGTGGGCGCCGACCATTCGGTAACCCGGTAGATGTCACCGCGAAGGTCGACGGTCTGCTCCGGCAGAAACGTCCGCAATATCTGGCTACCGCTCCGACTTCCCAAAATCGTCATGTGATTCCAAGCTCAATCGTGAATAGGTGCGGTCGCTTCGACGTCCCGCAGACTTCTCATTGGCTGACTCGGCCCGATATCGCCAATAAAGTTCGTCTTCAACGTCGGATCTTCGAGGTCGGCAAACCATATTTTTAGCCAGTCGATGATTTGCTGCTGATGCAAGGAGTCTTCGGGTCCGTCGAGGCCGAACACTGCTGCGACCGCGGCCGCCTCTTCATGCGGCGTCAGCCCGAGGGTCCGCAAGTAGTCACGCAGCTTCGCCGGTGTGCTCAACCGCTGCTTGCTCGCCGGTTCGCGGATCATCAACGTGCGGGCGGCGACCGCACCCGCGATCGTGAGATCGAGGACGCGCCGGCTGCGCCTGGTGATCGGGATCGGGTCGACGAACCGGTCACCTTGGCGCACATACGGGCCGAACTGTCGGAACGTTTGCGCATCCCTTTCCCGGCCGATCTTGTGAAGAACGTATACCAGTCCCGGCCGCGCGCGGCCGACCCGTGCAGTCGTCTGAATGAACTCCGCAGTGGTCAACGGCAGCCCGAGCATCACCATCGTGTTGAGCCGCTCGACGTCTACCCCGTGCGAAAGCATCGAACTGGCGGCAACCACGTGCAATCGCTCGGCGAATTCGTCCTCCGGCTTCTCAAGACGTTCGAGAATGGCCCTGACCTCGTCGAACTCGGTCTGGCCGGTGAGCTGTTCGACGTTGATTCCTTCGACGGTGTTGTTGCTACCCAGACTGCGCCCGGCGGCTTCTACGTCGTAAAGGGTCGAGCCATACACGACGTTAGTGCCGTACTGGCTGACGAGCATCTCGGCATGCCCGGGATCAACGCCCGCTTCCAGACAGATTCTCGCCGGGTCGTCGATCAACTCCCTGATACTGCTCTGCAATGCGTCCAGGGTGCGGTCGCTGACGTGTTCAAGAGTCACGCCCCGGGGTGCAACCGCCACGAACCGTCGCAACGGTTGAGCGGTCGGCACCGTCCAGAACGACTCGCCTGCGCGCGGACCGGGTTGAGGGAAAACCCTGCCTTCGCGCTGGTACAGCACGTCGACCTGCCGTTCGTAGCCGGTCAGCGTCGCGCTACTGGCCACGATCTTTGCTCGACTCCCGGTCGTTTCGTGCTGCAGATGATCCAGCAGGCTCTCGTAGTGCGCGTCGACGGCGCCAAGGCTGTCCCTCAGTAGGTGCAGCTCATCCTGGAGTCGTAGTGTCGGCGCGAACCGGTTCGCGTCCATCGGCAACTCGCGCGAACTGCCCTGGCAGTTCGGCACCAGGCAACCGTTAGGCGCTTTAGCACGGTCCGCGTAGGTGAACCCATGCCACTTCTCGGAACAGAACCTGCGCGGCGGACCGACCAGCCCACGCATGGCCTGCTGCAGACCGATTGACGCCGCCTTGTCCAAGGTGCCGACCACCACCGTCGGCAGGAATCGGTACACCTCCTGGTCCACCACGTACACCGGAAGCGAACGACTTGCGTAACGACAACTCTCGTTCGTACAACAGTGTTCGAGTGTCCAACGCTGCCTGTTGAAGCGCATACGCAGGTTTTCGTCACGGCAGAACGGGCAGCGCAGCAGCACCTGGTACTTGTCCGGCATGCCCGAACTCTCCGGAGTGACTTCGTCGTCCTTCGACTCTGCCGTCGGCACGATCTTGTTGGGAGTGCCGGCTTGGCCGACGAGGAATCCGAGGCTGAACGGGGCCCCGCCGACCTTGTGGTCCTGACGCACTATCTCAGCGGAGGCCAGCGCGTCGGCGAAGCGCTGGGTCTGCTGCAAACTAAGTAGCCGCAGGGGGAATCTGGACCAAGCAGTCACGCCCATGGTCTTTCCGGTGAGCCGATCGTAGAAGGCTGCGGTCAGCAACAACCCCAAGTACGTTTCGGTCTTGCCACCGCCCGTGGCGAACCAGACTGTGTCGACGTAATTGGCTTCCTCCGCCGGTTCGGCCAAAAATCGAACCGATGAGAGCAAGAAACCGACCTGGAACGGCCTCCAATCGGGATACTTTCCTCTGGTGCTGTCCCCGATCGCCTCGTTCATCAGCTGGAACGCCCGCATCAGTGAGGCTGTGGACTCCAGCAGCGTCAAGCCGGTACGCAACCGGTCAAGTTCGGCAAATACGGCTTGCGCTGCCGCGTCGGCCTCCGCGCGCATGGCGTCCGTCCAGCCCTCGGCATCGTGTCGACCGTCCAGCGCAGCAGGCGACCAGTGCGCGTCGTTGTACTCGGCCAGCGCATCCACCAGCTTCACCAGTTCCGGCAGCGGCTCATTGGCCAGGGTCGAGAATCTCAGGTCGGGCTTCGCATAGCTGTCTTCCCAGTAGGTGGGCCTGTTGGTTTGCACACTTACGGTGTCCGTACTGCGGAAGACCCCTGGTGCCACCTCGTCGACTCCGACGTTGACTCCGTACGCCGGCACGTTCCGGTCGTAGCGGAAGCTGTCAGGAAGGGACTCCAGCTGGAACGGCACCGTAGTCAGACCCGAGATTTCGATCTCTGTCTCGTACAGGTGAGAATCGGCGAGCCCCTGCTCCGGACTGGTGTTGACCAGTTGAACCATCAGTTCGTTCTGCTGGTGTTCGACACGTAGCTCGGCGGTCAGACCCGGTGCGCCGACAGCCGCGAATGCTGTCGCCAGTTGAGAAGAGCCGAACGATCCCCCTTGGACGCCGATCGACACGGGCACTTTCTCTTCGACGAGGCCGGTGCGCCACCAGCGTTTTTCCGGATCAGGTCCGTCTTTGGTGTCTTTCACCCATCCCCTGGCGCGTACCGTCACGGCCATCGACCACGGCGGAGCGCTCGCAGGACGGAGGCGAATGCCTATGGCGCAGGGGTCCAGCCGCTCGGATCGTTCGTCGCCGGCAGCCTTCTGTACCTCATCCTCACAGGCGAGGCGACCCAGCCAGAAGGTTCCCGATGGGGCGACCTCCAGGCGATCCAGACCATCGCCTCGCCCTGCTGCGACGACTCGGCGGTCGAGCCAGCCGACGAACACCTGACATGCTTGCTCCGGCGACTGGGTGTTGCTGCCGTTCACTTGCTTCGATCCCTCCAGGCGAAGGCGGCTCAGCCGAACTTCGAGTCATCCATGATGTATGACCGCAGCGAGGTTGTACATTTACCCTCGCGCAGCCTGGTCAACGAGCGCTTTTCAAGCTGCCGGACGCGCTCGCGTGTCACACCCAGCGACGCACCGATAGCCTCAAGCGTCTCCTCGTCGCCCGTGCCGATGCCGTATCTGCGTTGCAGGACCTGGACCTCCCGCTCCGACAGGCGAGAGCGGAGGCAACGAGTCAGGTGCTCCCTCATCTGTGCATGGACGACGATCTGCGCCGGATCGGTACGCCCATCGCGGTCTTCTTCCGCGGCCAGTACGTCGGACAAACGGAGATCACCATCGTCCCCTAACAAGCCATCGAGGCTGACCACCGGCTTGTCCAGGTCCAGCAATGCCTGAACTTCGCCCGCCTCCATGTTGGCTTCACCAGCTATCTCGGCCAACGTCGGCTCCCGGCCGAACCGTCCGGTCAGGTTACGGGACACCCTGTGCACTTTTTGGACTTTTTCGTGCATATGAACGGGGATGCGGATCAGCCTGCCGCGGTCGCCGATGCCACGCTCGATGGCCTGCCTGATCCACCACGTCGCGTATGTTGAAAACTTGAACCCCTTCGACCCGTCGAACTTCTCCGCCGCACGAATCAGCCCACAGTTGCCGTCCTGGATACGGTCCAAGAACTCCACCCCAGACGACTCATAACGCCGAAGCTTGGCAATGTTCACGACGAGCCGTAGATTCGCACACACCAATTCGGCGCGAGCGCATCGTCCGCGTTCGATCTGAACCTGCAGAGTCCGGCGCAGGGCCACGCCCAACATGTCACCCGTGGACTGGTCAAGCTCGTCTTGAGCTTTGTAACCTTGCGAAATCAACGACCACAACTCGACTTCTCGCGGACCACCGATAAGTGGGTAAAGAGGCAGAGCCTTCAAGTACTGGCCGACAGCATCCTGATGGTATCCCAGACTCATCGCACTCCGCCGGCGAATTCGAGCAGATTCGTGCGGCTCGACTCCGGCATCTGCCAGCCGTTCGGCCAGCTCGTGATGCTGTCGAGTACTGAGCCCCCGCTTGCCGGCGAGCAGTGCGATCTCTACCGACGCAAGTTGCTGGCCATTCCGCAACCAGTCTCCGAGTAGGTCGTCGAACGCTTGCCCCACGATGTCATCGGCGCCGCGCAAGACGACCGGCTCTAGCTCGTCCCCGAACATCCAGTCGAGGTCACCGCTCGGCAGCTCGCCGACATGTTCGGCTGCCTTGCTGCTCCGGTCGTCAACCGATGTGAGGGCAACACCCTCACCGGCCGAGGTCACCTCATCATGTTTCCAAGCCATCGGCGACCGATCGACTTCGGACTGGCCCAGCCGATGACGGCAGGCGAGATCGGACCTCGCCTGCCGCCCCGGAAGCCCGCCACTACTCTCCAAGTGAGAACGAAGTTCGCCGGCAAAATCGTCAGTACCCGGCGTGGGGCGTGCAGGGGCCACCATGACCAAACTCCCTCCTCAAGCTCAGAGATATGTCGGAGAGAAACAGTCTAACGTTATGCACTCAGGCGATGTCGTTACCAATCGTTACCAAGATCGATGCTCCGCGCAAGTCTCGCCAGCACGATCTCCGCCGCGCGTGCGCGAGGCAAATGGCTCCGCTCCTGACGACCACCGGATTCACCCACACCATGATCAAGTTTCTCGACGCCTTCCGCAGCTGTAGATCGACCACAGTCTCGCGCGGCCGCTCGACCTCTGATGATCTCTGCCGTCCATCGCTCTGGCGTGAACGGCTCCTCGTACGGCTTACTCGGGTCTGGCGTCCACCTCTCAGCCGGAACCGACATCGACCCAGCCGCCGGGCGCCAGTTCTGCACTGACATGACGTCCACCCGGCCGCTTCGGCAGGGCTTCGGGGCTTCAGTACCTTCCTCGCCGGCCTCCAGAGCTCGGTCGTTCCATGGCTACTCAATCCTGTTACTACCTGACACGTAGTAGACGTGAGCGCCCATAGCCGGACGGTCCCCCTTCGCCCGCGATCGAGAGCCATCGCCCGTGCGCCGAAGGATCCCGGGCCCGATGAATACCCACCAGTCCACAACCGGACAAGATCAACTTATAGCGGATCGACCAGTCCAAGCATCGTGGGCCCCGGGGAAGGCCGACCGGAGAACTTCGATCCGACTGCCACCGTCGAACCATCGCAGTGCACCTGTCAGGACTGCGACGATCGACTTCCAAGCGTGGTCGCGGTGAAAGTCAACCTGCTGTCACACTTCAGCGATGGGACCGGGCGACCCCGAAAATAAAGGCCCGTACTCTCAAGGGTACGGGCCTTCGAAGCGTGGACCTCGGGGTAAGCCACTACAACACGAACGTGCAAGTCAGGACGCTTGAAGCTCTTATCCTGCGTCTTCCGACCACTTCCACACCGACCAGATCTACGCCCAAACGGAGTAAGCAGCGACGGGCCAAGCGACTGAGCGATCAGCAGGTCGGCGAGCTCACCGCGGCCTACCAGGCCGGCGACACTGTGTACGACCTCGCCGAGCGATTCAAGATCAATCGGAAGACCGTGAGCGGCATCTTGCACCGCGCCGGTGTCCAGATCCGAGGACGGCTGACGCCGGACCAAATCGACGAAGCGGCGCGACTCTATGCAGCTGGCTGGTCACTCGCTCGGGTCGGAGCCATGCTTGGCACAACCGCCAACACAGTCCGAGCCCGGCTGGTCGAACGAGGAGCGCGCACCCGCGATACGCAAGGACGAGAACGCTAGCCTCTGGAAGGGCAGGACCCGCACCGCCCGATCTCGTCGAAGCAGCGAGTCGCACCACCTAGCCAACTTATCGGCCTTGCTCCTGCCGCTCGACCCACGCAGCAACCGAGCGAACACACGCACGCACAAGTCGCCGAACCTGACGCATCGCTCGACGCATCCACCCAATGAACCGGCCGGCTAGCCTTATGATCTGGAAAATCAGGATCAGAGCCCCAAGGATCGCGAGAACGCGGACCCAGAGTTGATCGCTAACGAGGATCACCCAGTGCTCCACGCCGAGCCACGTAGTAACGTCCATCGTGCCGCTTCCTCCTCTACGGAGCCGGTCCCACGAGCACCAGCTCGCCGCCGCGCCACTCAACGGCGCTAAGGAAGATCCGAGCACGTTCAGGGCACGCACACGGTGACATCACACTTGTCATGCACCCTGACATGACATCCTACAAGCCTGTGACATGTCACAGAGGCTGTCATGGGCCCGATGGACGTAGTGTCACAAACCTTGTTATAGTAATAACGTGACGACAGGTCCAATTCAGATATACCGCTACGGGGAACACAAAGACCTCGGCCATTTTCTCATCTGCGCCGGATATCTCGTCGAAAACGACCTCGTCCTCCTCGTGCACCATAATGGTTTCGACAAGTGGGTCCCCCCCGGAGGACACATTGAAGCCGGCGAGACATTTGCCGAGACTGCCGTCCGCGAATTCGGCGAAGAAACCGGCCTACAGGTAGAAGCTTTGTCCGCCGGCCCCGAAATCCACCCAGCCGACAACAATGCAACTCCAGAGCCGATTCCATTTTACGTCGACCTTGAGCGCGAGGGGTTCAAGCAGCCTGCGCTCGTTCAGTTCTTCTTCATGCGTCGAACTGACAGAAGTTCTGTCGTAACACCCCAGCTATCCGAAGTGTATGACGCTAGATGGTTTGCATTAGACGAAATTAACAATATTAAAACATTCGATCAAGTTCGTTCGCTGGCCAAGTATGCTATTCGCAACCATCCCGACTCGACAAAGAACGTGAACTAATCCAAGATCTGGTACCCCCGTCCTTCCGGCGACTCCTTCGACCTGATTAGCTGGACAACCCTACCGTCGGACGCATCAGTGATCCTATCGTTTAGACGTTGAACATACTTCGGCACTGAATTAACAGAAATAGCCATCTCTCGCGCCAGCTGTTGGCGCGAGTGCGGCTTCCGCGGATCGGAAAGCAATAATTGAATCAACTTCAGAAGCTTTCCAGTCGCCACGCATTCATACCTGTCTCCGGTAACAGTCTCGACGACAATCTTCTCGTTGCCCTCGGCGCGGACAGATGTAACCTTCACCCCGTCGTCTACATTGTTCGACCTTGCTGATCTCGCAACACCGGATTGCTCCTCCATGCTAATGTCACTCAGTCTTACCCGTGCCTGCTCATAGGCACAAACCGTATAGTAGGAAGCTCTAATCGTCGGGTTTCTCCCCGAGACTCCCCGCTCCGCCCATATCTTCGATTCAGCATCCCAAAGCGATCCCATATAACTCCAAGCCGACTTCAGCCTTGAATCGTATGGGTTGGCACCACCCTCCAGCGCAGCATGCACACAAAGCGCGTAGGCCATATGGTTCCAAGACGTCCCCTGAACATCCTTGTCATCCTCAATCAAGGTTTCCCAACGGACATGATTACGCAATAACCATTGCGTCGCTCCTGCAATCACTTCTCGCAACTGCAACGATTCAACACCGGAAGTCACTCCACCGACTTCAAAGTGCGAATCACCATTAATAGACGAGTGCTGATCACTGTTTCCATCTATAGCCGCCGAAGTAGCGAGCAAGCACAGAGAAGTCTTACTAGGACTGGATGCAGTATCAACGTAGGTACGCCATCCCCAAGAGCCGTCCCTACGTCTATGATAAAGGTAGCCTCGCACTCCATGCGCTATAAGCTCGCGCACACGCTCTAAGACACTTCCGACAGTCGTCGAGCCGTGGACCTCATATTCACTACCGAAATCGAGAAGCGAATCTCGCAGTCGCGAAAGCGCCAAAACAGCCAGAGTCGTTTGATGAATCGAAGCATCATTAATTCCCGCGACCTCCGGCCATCCTCCTTCAATCTTGTGACGCTCCAACCACGCCAAACACCAAAGAACACTTTCCAGCAGGTCGTCTTCACGAAAAACAATCTGCGGAAACTCGAGCAAACCACGCAACCCAAAGCATACGAATCTTGTATTCTCCCCTCGGCCTCCCTCGTGACGCGGACGGGCATGTTGCGGAATCGACCTTGCTAAGAACTTTGCCGCATCGAAGATTGGCTGCCCTTTTACTCCGGCCGCTTGAAGGATCCTTAGAACCTCGGAGGTATTAACTATCGAAGACACCGACGTCGGAGTGAGGCCCCAGCCGTTATCATGCCCCTGGATTGAGAGCAATGCATCCGCAGCAGACCGTAGTCGCAGTCCATACTCGCTTAACCCTATCGAGGTCAAGGCGGTTCTCCCTCCATGAGCCGGCCTGGCATAAGACTCGCACGACTGCCGCGTCAAGAGCCGCTGAGGATCGTGCCTGATCCGCGGGCTGCAGATCTAAGATCACGGTTCAACTAGAGCACTATACACCTCTGCAGGGCCTAACTACGAAACTCGGATTTCTTCTTCAGGTCGCCGACTCGATGTTCGCTCTACTGGGTACCGGTTTCCCACGCCTCGTCGGCCAGTGGCGCCTCATTCAGCCGGTCCCTTCGCGCACGCCAATCTGGCATTGCCTTATCCATCAGCCTCGTGAAGCGCTGGCCATGGCTGCGTTCGATCAGATGGTTCATCTCGTGTACCACAATGTACTCGAGACACTCTGGATGCTTCTTTGCAAGTTCAAGGTTGAACCAGAGGTGGCCAGTCTCGCGATTGCAAGAGCCCCACTTGGTTTTCATGCGCCTGATGCTCCACCGAGGGACAGAAACATCGAGCACCGGTTCCCACTTGGCCACAAGATTCGGAATCACACGCCTTGCCTGCTCGCGGTACCAGTCGTCAAGGAGGAGACGACGGTGGTCAGGAGGAGTACCTGCCGGGACGTAGAGCAGCAAGCGGCCAGCTCCGACTTCAAAGTGTGCCCGCCCCGGCCGTTCGATAACCCGCAGACGGTACCGGACACCCCACGCGTAATGCGACTCACCACTGATCATTTCGCGCTCGGACTGACGCCGCGCGTTTTCGAACTGCTCACGTTGGCGTTTGATCCACGGTAGCCGCTGTATGACCGCGAGACGTACTTGATCGTCATCAAAACGCTCCGGTGCAGCAACCCGGACACGCCCCATCGGTGGATAAACGCCGATATGCAGATTTTTGATGTCCTTGTAGACGACGTCGACGTCAATCCCACGAATAGTGAGGTACGCACTAGTGGTACTCATGGCGCGCTTTCACCAGCTCGAATAGTTCCTCAAGCCGATCAAAGTCGTCGGGAAGGACGCGTTTGAGCGCGTTGCGGACCCTACGCTCCTTAAGTGGGTTGCCCACCCACGAGTCGGGCCTCGTGTTCCTCACGATAGCGTCGATAGCGATCGGCAGCTCCGCGTCGGAGGCAAAGAAGTCTACCAGGGCGCGCTTCGCGCCGTCGTTGGCCCAGTCGGGATACTTAGTATCCGACTCCTTCGCACCGAGCTTTTTCGCGGCTTCGAGAAGTCTCGCGAGGTACGCCTCGTACTCAAGGGCCCCCGCGCGCCGCTCTTCGATTATTGCGTCCAGCAACTCTGACATCTTGTCGTAGTACTTCGGGTTCATCGCGCGCTCGTCGACGATGACCTTACGTATGTTGTTAGTGATCGTTTCCGCGACCGCTTCGGGATCCCGCTTGATTCCATCGGGAAGTTTGTCAATCGCGCCGGCACCCATCTGTACGATGAGTTCAATGAGCCCGGTGTCCTCAAAGTTCGATACGACCTCGGAGGCTCCGGCCTGGATATAAGTGTCAAGCAAGAAGCGCATGCCGGCCTCGTACTGCTTGAAGTCGATGTTTTCCTTCGCGCCGATCTTAACTTCGTCTCGCACGGCGACGTAGTGCGAGATTTCAGCCTTGATCGCCAGCGCCTCCTCAGAGGTGTAACCCGCGACGGTCATCTCGTTAGCCAGGTTGCCATAGGCGCGAGCTACGGCCGACACAGCCTTGTACAACTGTACTCGCTTGAGCTCATTGACCTTGATCTGCTCCGCGTTACCCGGTTCGGCAGCAACGAAGTACAATTGATACTGTCGCGTTCCCTTCGGTGGAGCGACTGGCTCACAGATTGCGCGGATACGTTCTAGCGCGTCGTCAAGGTCTTCCTTCGCCTTCTCGAAACGGTCAGCTAAGAGACCCTCGACATCTTTCTTATCGAAACCCTCGAGAGGACCAGAAGTGTAGTTCTTGATCGCTGATTCCAGGGAATTGAAGAGGTCCTGGTAATCGACGATATAGCCGTAGTCCTTATCCTCACCATCGAGTCGATTGACACGGCAGATGGCCTGAAACAAGCCGTGATCCTGCATCTTCTTGTCGATGTAGAGGTAAGTCGCACTCGGCGCGTCGAAGCCAGTCAGCAGTTTGTCGACCACAATGAGCAGTCGCATCTGACCAGGTTCATTGATAAACTTCTCCTTGACCTCCTTCTCGAACTGGTCAACCTTCTTCATGGCGTCGCCTTCAGATTCACCAAAGTGATCAGCAAGCATTTTACGGTAGATGTGATACTGGCGAATCTTCTCCGTGTTACCTTCGCCAGAGTCCTCTTTGGAGATGTCTCCGGGGCTGGGCTCGTAGCTGGTGATAATCGCGCATTTTCCCTGAAAGCCAGCATTGCAGAACAGCTCATAGAACTTGCAAGCCTGGTAAATACTACCGCCCACTAGAAGCGCATTGCCTCGCCCATCCATCAGGCGAGGCCTGGTCTCCATATCCAGCAAAATGTCCTGGACGATTTGCTTGGCGCGAGGCTCAGAGGAAACGACCTTTCGCATCGTGCCCCAACGCTTCTTTAGCTCGGCCTTGGACAAGTCCGTCATAGCTCTCGTCTTGGCCTCGAACCACTTGTCTACCTGCTGAGGAGACGTCAGATTCTGGTCTATGTTGCGAGCCTCGTAGCGCAAGTCGACCACGACGCCGTCTCGGACCGCCTCATCGAACTTATAGGTGTGAATGAACGTACCGAACTGGCCGATCGTGGCAGATTTGTCGTCCTTGAGCAACGGTGTGCCGGTGAAGCCGATGAACATCGCGTTGGGCAGCAGTTCCTTCATAGCCTTGTGCATCAGGCCAGACTGCGTGCGATGTGCCTCATCAACGAAGACGAACAGATTTCCCTTGGCCTTGAAGTCCTTGGGAATTTTGGCGTTGAGCTCCTTGATGAAGTCTGCTCCGGCCTCATCACGTGCCGAGTCCTCAGTAGAACCACGGAACTTATGCACCAAGGAGCAGATGAGCCACTCGGCAGACTTGTTCAGTGTTGCGACCAGGTCGATGCCGTTACTGCTGCGATAGATCTGCTCGCCGACGCCCTTAAAGACTTTTTCGATCTGTTCGTCCAGGTCGATTCGGTCGGTGATCAGCAAGACCCTCGGATCGGAGCCAACCTGAGACTCCCGTATCCACTTAGCCAGCCAGACCATCGTGAGAGACTTGCCGGCGCCCTGGGTGTGCCAGAGAAGACCGCCCTCACGCCGGGCAATCCGCACTTGCGCAGCCTTGACACCGAAGTACTGGTTTGGCCGGCAGGTCTTCTTGACACCCGCGTCGAAGACGATGAAGTCATGGATAATCTCGAGCAACCGGTGCTTCGCGCACACCTGCGCGAGTCCTAGGTCAAGAGGCTCCTCGACGCCGGCGGAGTCACGCTCAATTTCCGCACGCGTGACCGGGTCGATGTCGGAGGTCAGACGCCAGTTCAACCAATATTTTTCCGGCGCGTCGATCACGCCGTAGTGCAGGCCTTCGACGTCATTTCCTGCCATGACTAGCTGGACGGTAGAGAAGAATGACCGGACGAACTCAGGCCTCTGGTTCCCAATTGTCTGGCGGATACCCTCGCTCGCTGCTACCCGCGACCGCTTAAGTTCCAGCGTGACGAGCGCAAGACCGTTGACGTAGAGGGCGATGTCGGGTCGCTTCGCGTGTGCACCGAGCACTGTCACTTCTTCTACCACTGCGAAGTGGTTCGCGTCCGGATTGCCCCAGTCGATGAGCCAGACCGTCTGGTGGTGCTCGCTTGCACCGGGCTTCACCTTCACGCCGTAGCGCAACAGGTCGTAAACCTCGCGGTTGGCCTCATAGAGACCTCGGCCGCCGCCGACCGCAGCCGCCTTCTTTAACCGGTCGAGAGCCTTGTTGATTAGGTTATCGTCGTAGCCTCGGGCCTTGAGGTTCTGCGTCAGAAGATTGACTTCGATATTCGAATTGTTCTTGCGATACTCCCAGTTACCCAAGTAATCATAGCGGAGCCGCTCTTGAAAGAGCTTGATCACACGCTCCTGCGTTTTACGTTCGGCCTGCCCGACGTCACTCACGCGACTTCCTCCTCGACAGGCAGGCGGGTACTCCCCGTCAGCAGTTCCTGCAGCATTCCCTGTTTGACTGCCTGATTTTTGGCGAGCCGGCGCTCAAGATCAGAGATCAAATCATTATTATCCTTAAGTACGCCGGTAATAGCATCCTGCTCGCGCACTGAAGGAACCGGAATCGGAACCCTCATTAGATTCTCTTTGGTCAAATGAGCAAGACTGGACTTGCCAACCATTGCAGTTAAAGCGCCGGTCTTTGCCCGGTACTCTAAAAACGCAACAAGCAGCTGAGGACGATAACTACCTTTAGCGCGAAGCCTATGAAGAGTGTTCTGATAGTAACATTCAGGCAGTTCGTCGTTCCATACGCTCGCGCGGCCGATTTCGCCACCTTCACACACCAAGACATCGCCTGCCACAAGTCTGAGATCTGCGGTGTCCTGCTTTGTCAATGGTGCTTGCACAGTCTCAGCGGGCTCGATTCGCCCCCAACGCACCCCGCGGTTTGTCATACAAGGTTTAAGTTCGCCCCGGTTTACGGCCGCATCGAACCTCTTCCCAAGTTGAACATGGAACTGATTGGCAATGGTGGATTCGGGCCAACTGGACCGACTTGCGAGAAGTTGTTGAACCAAGCCCTGCTTGATTGCCCGCTGCTTGGCGATCGCTCGCTTTAGCGTGGCTATGAGGTCGTCGACATCCGTTAGAGCATCTGCAATCCGCGATTGCTCCGCCAATGGCGGCACCACAGTCGACAGCGCCGCAACGGCGGCAAGATTCATCCCAGCCTTGGCCCCAGTGTCAGTCGATCCGACAAAACTACGCTGCGGCTCCCAGCTGGCCAGGTAATACGCCACGAATCGACTATCCACCAAATTAGGGTCCAAGCGTACCCGCGCGACATGTTGGTTGATGTACGCAGGCTTAGGGACATACTCGTCGACATATCCAATGATCCCAATGTCGGCCGTGATCGACACAAGCAGGTCGCCGGATGCAAGTTGCGTCCGGCGCGCCTCAGCGTCGTTCGGATCGACTTGAACGTAGCGCGAATTGCTCAGATCGAGGCGAATATTGCTTCGATCAAGATTTGTGATACGAACAAAAAGGCTACCATGATCCGCATAGAACGCAGCCCAACCTCGCGATCCGCTAGTAACCTGACCGCCAAGCTCAGCCAAGGTCTTGACTTGCCAACCCGGCGGAATCGTACTACGTCGGGAATTCATTGATGAACCCCAATCGAGGCAAGGTGCCCCTCGACCTTTGCTTCAATCTCCGCAAGAGACGCATTCAGCTGCCGAACCGTCTCCGCGTACCGTTCGCCGAGCTGTTGCATTCGGCCGACCAATGCGAGCGTCAGCGAATTGACTACACCAGCGACATGATTTACGACCGTCGCATGCCACTTGTCATCGAGAACTAGTCTCTTGATCTCTGGCACCGTAAGGTCGCCATACTTTCGAAGGGTCAATAGGTTGAGCTCAACTTGGGCTTCCTTAGCAGCTCTCTTGGCATTGGCTTCGTCGTTGTACAACTTGATCAGCTGTCGAAGCGCCTCGATCTCCTCTGGGGCGGCCCCATCGTGTCGAGCTTCCTTGAGCCGAGCGGCTGCAAGTATCTTGGTGATCTTACCGTCGTCCATCACCTCGCTCAGCAAGCCATCTTCGACCGCGTGCTCTTCGAGATACTCCTCCAACGCGCCGCTGGCCTTCTCAGCTGCAGCGGTGAGCTCGTCGAGCTTGGCCTGCTCCTCAGAGAAGTAGCGAGCGACAATGAGCGCGGGCGGGATGAGGTCCATCTTGTACTTCGTGGAGCTACGCCCCGAGCCGACTACCAAATCCGGCGTCTCACTAAGGTTGCGGTCCTTGTCGTTGATAGTCTTGCGGGGCTTGGAGGCGTCGCCCCAATCCTCGTTCATGATCAGGAATACGTCGTCGTGCATGACGCCGTGCCAGTAGGTCATGAGGTGCTCGTAGACGTCGTACTCGTCGATCAACGGCACGGGCTTAAATCGGGCCAGGAGGTCGTCACTAATGGTGGCGATTAGATCGCTCGGCTGCGTATTGGCATCAACGCTCGCTAGTGCGGCGCGGTGGGTGTTGAACCATTCGGCGGTCAGGTCGCGAGCCTCAACAGCGAACTTCTGGAACTCGGGTGAGTCGAGGATAGCCTGCTGAACTTCGTTCACGTCGACGGTCAGGTCACTGTAGCCGGGGCGGCTCGGTTTGAAGAGCTGGCTCCTCAGCTGCGGAAACGCTTCCCAGTATCTGCCGAGAGCATCGAGGTCGCGGTCCGGAATGCCGCCATACAGGTGGGCGGCCAAGTCTTGGATATCCTCCGGCTCTGACGAGTCAATATAGCGCGGAATGTTCAGGTTGTAGTCATTCTTCGGGTCAGCGATCTCGCTCAGCGGCACCATTCGTGAATACCGTTTGATCTCCGCTTGCCGCGTGAAGACATCGACGATCTTGTGGATGTCCTGGCTGCGCAAGCGGTTCTTGGGTCCTTCCTTCACGAAGCCCTTGGATGCGTCGATCATGAATACCCCGGTACGGCCGACTGCGTTTTCCTTATCGAGCACGATGATGCAGGCTGGGATGCCGGTGCCGTAGAAGAGATTCGCTGGCAGGCCGATGATGCCCTTGATGAAGCCCTGCCTGAGCAAACGCTGGCGGATCGTGGCTTCGGCGTTGCCGCGAAACAGCACACCGTGAGGCAGAATCACCGCAGCCTTGCCATTGCTCTTGAGTGACTTCAGGATGTGCAGCAGGAAGGCGTAGTCGCCGTTCTTGATCGGCGGTCGCCCATACTCGAAGCGGCCGTACTCGTTTTCGAGTCCATTGCTCCATGATTTGACCGAGAACGGTGGATTAGCAACGGCGTAGTCGAAGTTTTGAAGTTGAGAACCAATGGTGAAGTACGGGCTTGTGATCGTGTCACCCTTGGCGATCTCGTGATCCTCATAGCCATGGAGGATCATGTTCATCTTCGCCAATGCCCAGGTCGCATTGTCCTTTTCCTGGCCGTAGATGGACAGCCCGTACTTGCTCTCGTCCGCCACCTTGATCAACAGCGAACCGGAACCACAGGTCGGGTCATATACCGTCCGCGCGTGCGGAGTATTGCGTGGGATCTGCAAGATCTTCGCCACCACCCGCGAAACCTCGGCCGGCGTGTAAAACTGCCCCTTGCTCTTACCTGAGTCGGTGGCGAAGTGCCGCATCAGGTACTCGTAGGCGTCGCCGAGCAGGTCATCGCCCTCGGCGCGGGAGCCGCGGAAGTCCAGATCGTTGAAGATCGCGACCAGCTTCGAGAGCCGGTCCTGCATCTCCTTGCCTTTGCCGAGCTTCTCCTCGTCGTCGAAGTCGGCTAGGTCGATCACATTGCGCAAGCCATTGGCATCGGCAAGCGCACCGATGATCGTGTTGAAGCGTTCGCCGATCTCCTTATCTCCCTTCGCAGCCAGCATGGCATCGAACGATCCGTCCTTCGGGACGTCGATCAGGCTGTCAGGGTCGGCCTTGGCCTTGTCGGAGACGTACTTCACGAACAGCAGCGTCAGGATGTAGTCCTTGTACTGGCTGGCATCCATCCCGCCGCGCAACTCGTCGCAGCTGCGCCACAGGGAGCTGTAGAGGTCAGACTTCTTGAGCGCCACAGCTACGCCACCGCCTTCGATCCGGCCGACGCCAACCGACTCGGTTCTACGGTCTGCCTGAGGTCAAGTGGCCTAGCCATCTTCGCCGTCCGTCCTTCGCTCACCGAGTAGCAACAGCGCGTCACTCAGCGTGACTCGCTGCAGGTATCAGTTCACGATAGTCGGCTCTACCGACGTTTTGATTCGACCTCCTCCGGCGCGTCGGCGGAGCCTTGAGAGGCATGCCCGTGAGCTGCGCCAAGGGAGCAGCTCACGGGCATCAGGAACGAAGGTCTCGCGAGTTCTCTGGCCTGCCGCGTCAAGCAGCGGCCTTCACAGCCTTCGATCGCGTCTTCGGGGTGTACGGGATATCGGCGAACTGCAGAGTGCACCGCAGGTGACGCAGCGTCCGATGCAGCCGGAGAAGGCTGAGCTGGGACAGGGTGAACAGCTGGTCCACGTCCCATGTCCGGCCGGCGATCGCGAGCACGACCACCGAAGGATCCATCGGGGCGCGATGCGGCTCAAGCAACCTGACCTTGTCGTTCAGCTGCTGGACCGCTTCAGGTTCATCCCGGATGGCCTGGGCCGCGACCTGGGCCTGAGTGAAGAGATGGCTAGCCGCCGGCGCGCCGCCGAGCCACTTGACGTGCACCATCTCATCGGCAGGCCCGACGACGTCGCAGAGCTCGAACCGCGGGTGGAAGGGCGTCGAAGCGAAGTTCCGATCGAGGCAGAGGTAGCCATCCTGCTTGGCCGTGAGCTCGCAGAAGCGGTGTTCGTCGTCTCGCTGCCCGGTCGGCGTCCAGTGCGGGAACGACAGGTCACTCCGGTTCTTGAGCAGTGCGGCCACCTGCTCGCGGATCTGCTCCACGAAGCCCTCGCCGATGCGGAACCACTTGCCCTGGTGGTAGCAGTACCGGACGTTGTCCATGGTTGTCTCGAACACGAACCACTTCCGTAGTGAGGTCTGCGAAGCGAACTCCTGCTGCCCGACATCGTCGAGGCACGGCAGAACGCGCGCGGCCTGCAGGTTCTCGAGGCGGTCTTGGGCCGCGATGGACTTGAACCGCTCGGTGAAGTCGTTAAGTTCGATGTTCGTGTCGACCACGTACGGACTCGACGACCCGAGCCGCTGAATCCTGAAGGAGCCAGCCTCCTCTACGTCACGGACGACGTCATCCGGCCAGGCCAGTCCAAGCACACCGGCGGTCTCGTCACCACCCAGTGCGGCAGCCAGCCGTGACTCGAGCGCGGCCCGCTTCACGTGCGACTTCGGCAGCGGACGTGTCTGGGCGGCGAAGCGCAGCGCCGAGTGCTCGTCGGGCTCGTCGACGGCCTCCCCGACCGCCCGGAGGTCGGCCAGCAGGGCGTGAGGATCGCGAGCGAACGGCGCCCAGAGCGCGTTGCTGACCTTGATACGGTACGGCTTGTCGGTCTCCCGGCCGTAGGTCAGGCCGCGGAGATCCGCAGGGCCAGCGATGCGGTTGACCAGTTCGCCGTACGGCTCGATCTGGAAGCCACCCAGATCGCTACCGCCCGGGAAGGAAGTCTGCGTGGCACGAGCCGTGACGTCCAGCGCCGAGCTGGCCACGAGGCCGAGTCGGCTGCAGTCCAGCCGGCGGATGCCGAACATCAAGCCGAAGCCTTGCTCGACCAGTTCGTTGTCGACGAGAAGATGACCAGATCCCCAGGTCAGGGCATACGTCCAGGGCGGTAGGGGCACGAGCAGCACCCCGAACGGCATGTCGCCCGAGAAGCTGAAGTCGATGCCGGTCAAGGAGTGCATGTGATCGGCCCACGACGGCGCCTCCGAGCGCAGGACGCCGCCCACCGCTAGACACTCCACGTCGCCGAGAAGGACACGCTGGTTCACGATGGTGTCGGCAGATTCAACGGAAAGAAGGTATTCCGCCAGGTCAAGGCCACCGTCGAGACGGTAGAGGGACACCGGGCGGCAGGAAGAACGTGGGGGCACAGGAAGGAACCCTTCGGTGGTGGAGGTGCGAGGAACTACGGCGCACTCGCACGTACGCCGCCACCTCCGGACAGCCAACAAGACAAGAACCCGCCGGTGATCAAGCTCGCACTAGCGGGCTGCGGCAATCGCCTCTACCCTCACCACCGTTCCCTAGTTCTGGATGCGACTCCGGGACTCTTCAGTTGGAACATCACGCGGCTCCCTGCTGCAACAGGGGGCCGCGTTTCTTCTGTGGCCGTGAAGGCCGCGTGAACCCATGATGCGCCGAGGCTCCGACAGTCCCCGCACCGACCCCGGCTTCGTCGCTGAGCTGATGGTGCTCTCTGAATAGGGCCAGTCCTGCTCTCTGAAATTCCCCAGTTGGGGTGTCCTGTCGGCGCGTCGTTTGCGCTGGTCAGCGGCCTCGGGGTGACGGTTTCGGTGTTGATCACCGTGACC
>NZ_JAMXQV010000019.1 GCF_024703995.1 Amycolatopsis iheyensis
GTGCCGTGCCGTGCCGTGCCGTGCCGTGCCGTGCCGCGCCGTGCCGGCGGCGAGCGCGGGGCGGCGGCCGCGGCCCCGCGCCGCGATCAAGGTCGTGTCCGGCGGCGGCCGTGCCCTGCGGTGGCAGCTGTGTCCTGTGGCGGCGGGCGCTCCTCGCGATCGCGGCCGTGCCCGGTGGCGGCGGCCGTGCCCGGCAGCGCCGATGAGCCGAGTCAGGCGCGCACCCCGCGGTCGGCTCACCGGCCACGCGCAACTACGCTGGCGGTTCACGCGACCTCGGCTGAAGGGGGACGCCGGCATGGCGGAGGCGACCGCGGTCCGGAGCCGCCGCCCGGCGAACCGGCGGGAACTGATCGTCGAGGCCGCCGCGGCCTTGTTCGCCGATCGGGGGTTCGAGTTCGTCTCCGTCGGCGACATCGCCGAGCGGGTCGGGTTCGGGCCGTCGGCGCTCTACCGGCACTTCGCCGGCAAGGACGAGCTGCTCGGCGCCGCCGTCGACCACGCGCTCGACCGGCTCGCCGACGCGCTCGACGGGGTCACCGCCGGCTCCGACGTCCGGCGCCGGACCGTCGACGCCGTCGCCCGGTTCGCCCTCGACCACCGCACCGCCGCCGTGCTGTGGGAGCGGGAAGCACGCAACCTGCCGCCCGACGCCTTCGCGGCCCGGGCCGCGAAGCTGGCCGGGCTGCGGACCACCTTCGTCGAGGCCGTCGAGGGCGCGCCGGCGCAGCTCGCCGGCCGGATGGCCTTCGCGATCCTGCTCAGCCCGGCGTTCCACCACGGCGTCCTGCCGCCGGCGAAGGTCCGTTCGGTGCTGGCCGAGACCGCCTTCGCGGTGCTCGACGCCGAAACCACCGTCCCGGCGCCGTCGACCGCGCCGGTCCCGCCCGGCCTGGCCCGCGGCACGAAGCGCGAGCAGATCCTGCAGACGGCGTTGCGCATCTTCACCGAGCAGACCTACTCCGGCACCGGCATGACCGACATCGCGGCCGCGGTCGGGCTGTCCGCGTCCAGCATCTACAACCACTTCGGCACGAAGGCCGAGATCCTGCTGGAGGCGCTGAACCGCGGCAACGGCTACCTGCAGGTCACCCTCGACGACGCCCTCCGCGAAGCCGGCGACGAAGCCGCGGCGCTGCGCCGGCTGGTCGCGGTCTACTCGGCTTTCGCCGTCCGCCACAGCGGGTTCGTCGACGCCCTCGTGACCGAGCTGCGCAGCCTCGGCGACCAGGCCGAACCGCTGATCCAGGCGCAGCGGGACTACGTCGGCGAGTGGATCCGGCTCTGCGTCGCCACCCGCCGCGACCTGGACGAACCACGCGCCCAGTTCGTGGTCCAGGCCGTGCTCATGGCGGTGAACGAAATCGCGCGCGAGCGGACGCTGAGCCCGCTGCCGGGCATCGACGCCGCCCTGGCCGAGCTGGCGACCGCGGCCCTGCTCACCCCGGACGGCGGAGCGGGTTCCGGGCGATGAGCTGCGCGGCGATCACGTTGCGCTGGATTTCGTTGGTGCCTTCGCCGACGATCATCAGCGGCGCGTCCCGGAAGTAGCGTTCGACGTCGTACTCCTTGGAGTAGCCGTAGCCGCCGTGCACGCGGATCGCGTCGAGGGCGACCTGCATGGCGGTTTCGGAGGCGAACAGCTTCGCCATCCCGGCCTCCATGTCCGCGCGTTCACCGGCGTCGAGCTTCTCGGCGGCGTCGAGGGTGAGCAGCCGGGCGGCACGCATCTTGGTGGCCATGTCGGCCAGGAGGTTCCCGACGGACTGGTGCTTCCAGATCGGCTTGCCGAAGGACTCCCGTTCCTGGGCGTAGCGCACGGCGTCGTTCAGCGCGGCCTGTCCGACGCCCAGCGCCCGCGAGGCGACCTGGATCCGGCCGACTTCCAGGCCACGCATCATCTGCGCCCAGCCCTGGTCCGGCGTCCCGCCGAGGACGGCGTCGCCGGGCACGGCCATGGCGTCGAAGACCAGCTCGCACGCCTCGACCCCGCGGTAGCCGAGCTTGGGCAGCTTCGGGGAGATGGTGAGGCCGTCGCCGGGCTCGACGAGCAGGACGCTCATCCCGCGGTGCGCCGGGGACGCGTCGCGGTCGGTGATGCAGAGCAAGCCGATCAGCCCGGAGTGGGCGGCGTTGGAGATCCACGTCTTGGACCCGGTGATCGAGTAGCCCTCGCCGGCGGGGTCGGCGTGGGTGCGCATGGCCTGCAGATCGCTGCCGCCACCGGGTTCGGTGAGCGCCATGGTCGCGCGGATCGTGCCCTCGGCCATGGCGGGCAGGTACTTCGCTCGCTGCTCGGGCGTGCCGAACGTCTTGAGCAGGTACGTGATCACGGAGTGCCCGCCGATCGCGCCGGCCAGGCTCATCCAGCCCCGCGCCAGCTCCTCGGTGACCCGGGCGAAACACGCCGTGCTCACGTCCACGCCGCCGTGCTCGGCCGGGGCCAGGAGGCCGAAGAACCCCAGCTCCTTCATCTCGTCGATGAGCTCGGCCGGGTACACGTCGTCGGCTTCGAACTCGCGGACGCGCGGGCGGACCCGGTCGTCGACGAACCTGGCCACCAGGGCCACCATCTGCGCTTCGTCGTCGGTCAGCGTCATCGCCCGATCTTCTCCCGGCGGCGCCGCTTGCGAAACCGCGGGCCCGCTCAGGCGGGCGTGCCCTCCAGGCGCCGGGTCAGCGGACCGGGCTCCTCGTCCTCGGGCAGGGTCTTCGGCAGCTTGTCGACCTTCTCGGCGAACTTCCCCCAGCCGTCGGCTTCGCGGAGGCGGAACTCGGCGGACGTGAAGTGCGGGTCGCGGATGTCGATGGTCGCCTTGGCGCCGGAGAAGAACGTCCGGCCGTTCTCCGTCGTGATGTCGGTGACCACGCCTTCGAGGGACTTCGCCAGCCGGTCGCCGGCCGCGGCCAGGTTCTCGCGCAGCTCCGCGACCTTCGGGGTCGACTCCGCGATGATCTTGTCGGGCTGGGTGGCCGCCAGCACCTCGTTGCGCTCCTGGATGTCGCCGACGACCTGCCGGACCACCTGGAACAGCGCGATCGGATCCTTCTTCGCCTCGTACGCGGCGAGCGCGCCGTCGAACATCTTCACCTTGAACTCGCGCTTCGTGGTTTCCGCGAGCGCCGCCGCGTCGGTCAGCGCGTCGGTGAGGGCGGCGGAGAACTGCTCCGCGTTGTCCTCACCGGTGCGCACCAGCAGGTTGTACTGGGTGAGCACCTCCTGCAGCAGCTTGACGGCGGCGTTCTGGTTCCGCGCGAACGTCTTCAGCTCGCTGAGCTTGTCCAGGACCGCGACCGCCGCTTTGCCCTCCCAGTCGCCGAGGCGATCCTTCGCGTCGTCCATCCGGTCCAGCACGCCGTCCGCGCCGTAGGCCGCCTGCTCCAGCTTCCCCAGGGCGGCGTCGACGCCGTTCAGGTGACTGTCGTCGATCGGGCTCACGTGCCCGTGCAGCTGCCCCATCAGCGTGTAGACGTCCCACACGGCGTCCTTCTTCTTCGCCGCGTCGATGGAGACTTTCTTGACGTACTCCTCGGTCTGCTGCTCCGCGGGGCCGCCGATGCCGGGCAGCACCGGTTCCGGCGATTGCTGCAGCAGGATCCGCGCGCACCGGTCGATGACGTCGCACAGGCGCAGGAACTCGGTCATCAGCTGCTGCTGGAGGTCCTCGAACTTCGCCATGGTCAGCCTTCCTGGCCGTCGGCGCGCGCGTACAGCGTCTTGATGTTCAATAACGCGTGCTGGGCGTACTCGAGCTGGTCGGTGAGGTGCTTCTGCCGCTTCTCGACGATGTCGGCGAGCTCCGCGATGCAGGTCTCGAGCTTGCGCAGCGGCAGGTCCGAGGTGGCGCCCCGCAGCAGGTCGTCCAGCGTGCAGCCGTCGGTGAACTCGATCCCCGCGCGGCCGACGTGCAGATAGCCCGCGCGCTTGCGGGCGTCCTCGGCAGCGGTGCCCAACGCGCCCGCCGCGCTCGCCAGCCCACTCAGGTCGACCTTGAAACCGTCACCCATTCCCGCTCCTCTCGCGGGTCCCACCCTGCCGTCCGGGTGGGAGGTGACGCGAGCGCAACCCAGGCCAATGTCCGGTCTTGGCCAGTGCCGGCCCCGGGTTGGGGCCGGCCGCCGGCGCTGCGACGCACCGGCGTGTCCGGCCGGTCTGCTCCGGCCGGGGGTACGCCGCGTGTCAGACTGCCCGGCGATGCACACCCCAGCCGATCTCGCCGACCTGCTCGAATGCGAACACCGCAGTGTCCTGAACCAGGCGTCGGCCGCGGGCCTGCCCGGGGCGCCGCGGCCCGTGCCCGACCCGGCCGCCGACCGGCGTGGGCGGGCGGCCGCGCGGGCGATGCTCGCCCGGCTGCACGGGGAAGGCCACGACGTCTTCGAGATCGACACCGCCGACCGCGTCGCCGCCGCCGAGACCACCGCGGCCGCGCTGTGGTCGGGTGCGGCGGTGATTTCCCAGGCCGTGCTGCACGACGAGGACTTCTCGGGGACGGCGGACTTCCTGATCCAGGACGCCGAAGGCCGCTACGAGGTCTACGACGCCGAACCCGCCCGGCAGGCGAAGCCCGCGGCGGTGGTCCGGCTGGTCGCGTTCGCCGACGCGCTGCGCCGGGCCGGCTGGCCGACCGGCCCGCACGTCCACCTGCGCCTGGGCGACGGCGGCACCCGAAGCCTAAGGGCCGAGGACTTCCGGCCCCTGGTGGACCGGCTGGCAGGCCGGCTGCGCGGCCGTCAGCCGATGCTGCCGACTCCGTTGTGGGCCGACGAACGCCCGGCCTGCGCCGGCTGCGGGTACGCCCGCCACTGCGCGTCGGCGCGCGAAGCCGACCGCGACCTCCTGCTCGTCGCCGGGATGCGTGGTGACCAGCGCCGCAAGCTCACCGCCGCCGGGCTGGGCTCCATCGACGCGCTCGCGGCGGCGACGCCGGGCGACCGGCCGCGGGACCTGTCGCTCACCTCCTTCACCACCCTGCGCGCGCAGGCCGCGCTCCAGGTGCGCCAGGACACCACCGGCGAGGTCAGCTACGAGGTCGTCGACGCCGACGCCCTGGCCGCCCTGCCGGCACCCACGCCCGGAGACGTCTTCACCGATCTCGCGGGTGACCCGCACGCGCTGGCGGGCGAAGGGCTGGAGTTCCTCTTCGGAGCCCTCACCCCCGGCAGCGACCAGCGCTTCACACCGTTCTGGGCGCACAGCCGCGCCCAGGAGAAGCGTGCCTTCGAGGAGTTCGTCGACTTCGCCGCCGCGCGGGTCGCCGAGCACCCCGGCTCGCACGTCTACCACTACGGGCCGTACGAGGTGACCGCGGTCAAGCGGCTCGCGGCCGTGCACGGGACCCGCGAGGAGACCGTCGACCAGCTGCTGCGCGGCGGCGCCCTGGTGGACCTGCACACGGTCGTCCGCAAGGCGCTGCGGGTCTCGCAGCGGTCGTACTCGATCCGGCACCTCGAGCCGCTCTACCGGCCCGGCACCCGCGAGGGTGACGGGAAGACCGCGCTGTCGGACGTCGAGGCGTACGAGGAGTACCTGCTGCTCGCGCGGTCGGCCGAGCCGGGCCGGGCGGAGGAGGTCCTGCGCGGCATCGCCGGGGACAGCGAAGAGGACTGCGTCTCGGCGTTGCGGTTGTTCGAGTTCCTCCACCAGGTCCGCGCCGACGCCGGCATCGATCTCGCTGTCCCGGAGGAGGAATCGCCCGAGGACGCGCTGCTGCGGGAGGCCGAGGAGGACGTCGCCGCCCAACGCCGGGCCGAGCGCGCCGCGCGGCTGGCCGCCCTGGTCGACCCGCTGCTCGACGGCCTGCCGGACGATCCGGCCGAGTTCACCGCCGACGAGCGGGCGCGGGCGTTGCTGGCGGCCGCGGTCGGCTACCACCGGCGCGAGACCAACCCCGCGTGGTGGGAGTACTTCCGCCAGCTGGCCGCGCCGCTCGGCGACCTCGAGGTCGACACCTCGTGCACCGTGCCGGTGTCGCTGGACGCGGGGGAGTGGGTCCCGCCGGCCGGGCGCGTCCGGCTCGCGAAGCGGACCGTGGTCATGGCGTGCGACCCGGACCGGCCGCACCCGTTCGCGCCGGGCGACGAAGTCCGGCTGCGCTACGCCGGGATCACCCGCGACGCCAAGGTCGCGGCCGCGTCGGCGGTGGAGCTGACGCTGGAGGAGAGCTGCCCGCCCGACGCGACCACTGCCGACCGGCCGTCCGCGGTGCTGCCGGGCAGCCCGGTGCGGCCCTCGCCCAAGGACGAGGCGGTCGCCGACCTCGCGCAGCTGGTCGTCGACGCGCTCCCGCTGCTGCCCCGCCACCCCGGCGTCGACCTGCTCCGGCGGACCCCGCCGCGGCTGCGGGGCGGCGCTTTGCCCGAGCCGGGCCCCGATCTGGTCGCCACCGTGATCGAGGCGGTCGAGGCCCTCGACGGCTCGACGCTGGCGGTGCAGGGGCCACCGGGCGCGGGCAAGACGTTCCTGGCGGGCAAGCTGATCGCCCGGCTCGTGCGGGCCGGGCACACCGTCGCCGTCACCTCGACCAGCCACAAGGCCGTCGAGAACGTGCTGAGCGCGGCGAAGAAGAGCGCTCCGGAGCTGCCGTGCGCCAAGCGCGCGAAGCGGGCCCCGGACCCGGCCGCGCCGTGGGAGCAGCCGAAGAGCAACCCGGCGCTGGTGAAGTGGCGGGCCGAGCACGACACCGGGCACCTGGTCGGCGGCACGGCGTGGACGTTCGCCAACGCCGCGATCCGGGAAGAGCCGTTCGACCTGCTGATCATCGACGAGGCCGGCCAGTTCGCCCTGGCCGACGCGCTGGCGGTGTCGATGTGCGCGAAGAACCTGCTGCTGCTGGGCGACCCGCAGCAGCTGCCGCAGGTGGTGCAGGGGACGCACCCGGCGGGCGCGGAGGCGTCGGCGCTGGGCCACCTCATCGGCGAAGCCGACATCATGCCGGCGGCCCTCGGCTACTTCCTCGACGAGACGCGGCGCATGCACCCCGCGGTGTGCGAACCGGTGTCGAAGCTGTCCTACGCAGGCCGCCTGCGGGCCCACCCGTCGGCCGCCGAGCGCGCCCTCGCGGGCGTCCCCGCCGGGCTGTACCTGGCCGAGGTCGACCACCACGGCAACACGACCCGCTCGGTGGAGGAAGCCGCGGCGGTCGTGGACATCGTCACGGCCCTGATCGGTCGCGTGTGGACCGACCACGGCGCCGACCGGCCGCTGGCCGACACCGACATCGTCGTGGTGGCGCCGTACAACCTGCAGGCGCGGACGGTGACGCGGGCGTTGCAGGACGCCGGTTTCCCGGGCGTGCGGGTGGGCACGGTCGACCGCTTCCAGGGCCAGGAGGCTCCGGTCGTGATCACGACGATGACGTCGTCGTCGGCGGTCGACCTGCCCCGCGGCCTCGACTTCCTGTTGTCCCGCAACCGGCTCAACGTCGCCCTCTCGCGGGCGCAGGTCCTGGCGGTGCTGGTGTGCTCGGCCAAGCTGGTCGAGGCGGACATCCGCACGGTGGAGCAGATGCGGCTGGTGGCGGGCATGATCGGCCTGCTGGGCGACGCGCGGCCCTGGACGTCCACCGCGGTGGAACACCCGGGTCCCGCCGCGAGTTGACCCTGGCATGAGCCAACTCGTGGACCGCACGATCACCGCACTCCGAGCCGAGCACGACGACCTCGCCGGCCTCGTCCGCACCCTCACCGACGACCAGCTGGCCGCGATCGGCGGCGCCGCGGAATGGACGGTCGCCCAGACCCTGTCCCACCTGGGCAGCGGCGCCGAGATCGGCCGGGCACCCATCGCCCGGGCCGCCGGCGAGCGCGTCGAGGCCGAAGAGAACCAGACGATCTGGGCCCGCTGGGACGCGTCCGAGCCGCGCGCGCAGGCCGAAGGGTTCCTGGAGTACAACAGCCGCTGGCTCGACACGGTCGAGGCGCTGACGGCGGAGCAGCGCACGTCGCTGACCGTCGACCTGGGTTTCCTGCCGGAGCCGGTGTCCTTGGAGACGGCGCTGGGCATGCGC
This sequence comes from Amycolatopsis iheyensis, assembly GCF_024703995.1. GTDB lineage: Bacteria > Actinomycetota > Actinomycetes > Mycobacteriales > Pseudonocardiaceae > Amycolatopsis > Amycolatopsis iheyensis. The sequence goes on from NZ_JAMXQV010000019.1 coordinate 8,010, forward strand.
CTGAGCGAGGTGGCGAACCACTCGTGGGACGTCCGGGTGGCGTTCGACCCGGACGCCGAGGTGGCCGCGAACTCGGCGGCGGTGCTGGTGGAGCTGCTGACCGGACCGGTCGGGTTCCTGCTGGGGTTCCTGGCGAAGCCGGCGGAGCTGCCGAGCCCGGCGTCGATCGCGATCCCGGGCGGCGGTCTGGTGGTGTCCGACTCGGTCAGCCTGGTGCCGGACCTCGAGTCCCCGTCGGCGACGTTCAGCGGCTCGGCGGCGGCGTTCGTGCGGCTGGTCAGCGGGCGGTTGAAGGCACCGTACGACAAGGGGATCGACGTGGCGGGCAATGTGACGCTCGACGAGCTGCGCCGCGTGTTCCCCGGCTTCTGACGCCGGTCCGCGGTGTAACGGCCGCGGCGCGCCGGGCGACCACAGAGTGATCGAACGGGCACGTGCCGGACTGGAGGAACCGTGGAACTCTTCTGGGTCGGGCTCGGCCTGTTCGCCGCCGGCGCCATTCTGAACGCCGCCGGTTGGCAATGGCACCGGCGCGCCAAGCGGGGCATCGACGCCGGGCTGCTGAAGTGGCTCGTCGGAGTGCTCTCCGAGTGGTTCGGGATGCTGACCGGGCCCGACCACACCGGCGGCCAGCGCCTGGCCGCGTTCGGCTCGATCCTGAGCGCCGTCGGCCTGGTGCTGGCCATCGTGGGCATCGGTGTCTGGGCCACCGCATGAGGTCACCGGAGCGGACCACCCTGAGCCGCACGCTGCGGACCACGTTCCGGCTGCTGCCCGTCCTGGTGGCCGCGGGGTGCGTCGTGGCATCGGCTCTGCTGTGGGGGTCGGCGTTGACCAACGCCCGGGCGGGCACCCCGAACTCCGCCGACCTCGGCCTGTTCGCCCTGGCCGGCGCGCTCGGCGCCGCGTTGCGCAGCATCGCGTACCTGCTGGCCTCGGCCAGCTTCACGACGCGGCAGGACTCGCAGTGGCGGCTGGAAACCCTGGTTTCCCCCGTGCTCGGCGCGGTGGCCGGCAGTGGCGCCTACCTCCTGGTGCTTTCGACCGTCGTCCAGGCCGGCGGGATCAACCCCGCCGGCCAGTACCTCGTGTCCCTGCTGGCCGGGACTTCCGCGCTGACCCTGTTCGGCCGCATCGCCGAGCGGGGGCTGCTGCGGTCGGGCACGAACCGGTCCGGCATCCTCGGGGGCGAGGTCTCGCCGTCCGTGCCGATGCTGCAGCGCATCGACGCGTTGCTGGAGCAGCGCGTCTCGGACCTCACGATCGTCGACTACGACGGGTTCGCGCTGGTCGCGTCGCGCCGGATCAGCCCGATCCAGTGGGAGATCACCGTCCGGTTCTTCACGGACCTGCGGGAGATTCCCGATGTCCCGCCGCGGAGTGAGGTGCGCCCCGTCGAGGTGCGCGGGGGAGTCCGGAAGGATTCCGTGCCGTTCCTGCTCTCCGTGGCCGCCGACCGCGTGCACGCCCTTCCGTCACAGCTGACGGCCTCGGTGCCCAGCCGCGGGATCTCGCCGGATTCGACCCTGGTCGTCGAGCTCATCGACGTCGACGAAGACCGCGGGGACCGCGAGCGCCTGGTGGTGGTCGTCCAGATCGGCCAGGGCACGCAGATCCTCCAGGCGGTCCCCATCGGGCTCGACTTCCGATGACCGCTGGGGAAACGGAGTTGCCGGTCGCGTCGCTGCGGATCGAGCGCCTCGGCTCGAGCGAGTACGCGATCCACCTCGAATCGTCCTTGCCGGGCGTCGCACCACAACGCATCGTCCGCGAAGGCTACGAAGAGCTGGGGAAGACGTACGGGACCGCCCGCGCCGCGTTGGAGAGCTACACCGACGGCGGCGACCTGGTCTTGAACCCGTCGCCGCAGAAGGGCGCCAAGATCCTCGGTGACATCCGCGGCCTGGGCAGGACACTGCTGACGGCGCTGGTGGGAGAGCGTCGCGGGCAAGCCATGAAACGCTTCCACGACTTCTTCTCCACCGTGGAACGGCGGACACCCGGCGGCGTCGCTCCGGTGCTGACCGTCGTCTCGCCGGTCGACCTGCCGTTCGAGCTCATGCCGGTCGTCGGCGACGAGCACCAGATCGTCGCGGCCGCGCCGTTCGGGCTCGCCGACCAATGCGTGTCGCGGTTCCTGGGGCTGCGGTTCGTGCTCCACCGGTTCGGGCAGAGCACCCGTCCCGGCCCCACCAACCTGGCGTTGCGGGCCGGCGGGGAGCGGGACACCGTCGTGCTCGCTCCCTACTGGAACGAAAAGGTCGGCAAGGTCCGCGCCGAGCTCGCCGAACTGGCCGGGTTCGGCTACCTCGCGGTGCGGGACCCGCAGCCCGACCGCGGTGCGCTCGGCCAGGCGTCACCCCAGGAGCACATCGCCCGGCTCCTCATCCGCGACCGGGCCGATCGAGAAGAGATCGTCCACGTCGCGGCCCATTGCGAAGCACCCGACGGTGACCCTCCGGTCCTGCACACGATGGTCTTCGGGGTGAAGACCTTCCCGTGGAAGTACGAACTCGTGCGGGTGTCCGGCTCGGATCTCGTCAGCGCCGAGGAAAACGTGTGGGACGAGAACCGGCCCGGGCTGCCGGACGGCCCGTTGGCGTTCCTCAACGCCTGCCGCACGGCGGGCAGCAGCTTCAGTGACTACACGTCCATTCCCGAGATGTTGCTGAACGCCTACTACCGCACGGTCGTGAGCCCGCTCGTGACGGTCAACTCGGCGCCGGCGATGGTGCTGGCGAGGTTCTTCTACGAGGCACTCGGGCAGCGGCGCACGGTGGGCGGGGCGTTGCGGTGGGCGAGGGTCAAGCTTCTCGAGGAACACGGCAACCCGTTGGGGCTGGCGTACTGCTGCCACGGCGAGAGCCGCTTGCGCGTCGCCGAGCGAGCCTTCTGACGGAGCCGGCCGTCAGACCGGCGTGTCCGCGGCGGCCGCATACGCGATGTCCGGCCCCACCCGCTCCCAAACCACACCAGGCCCGCTCACGCCCTCCGCCGACAGCCGTCGCTTGAGGACCTTGAACGTCGACGTCCGTGGTAGCTCGCCGACCGTTCGCACGTACCTGGGCACCTGCTTGGGGCCCAGATCCGGCTGGGCGGCGAGGAACCGGCCGAACTCCGCCGGATCCAGCGGTGAGCCATCGGTGACGATCGCCGCCATCACCTGGTCTCCCGTCACCCGGTCCGGGACCGCGTACACCGCCGTGTCCGTGATTGCCGGGTGGCGGAGCAGGATGCGCTCGATCGGTGCCGTGCCGAGGTTTTCGCCGTCCACGCGGAGCCAGTCGCCCAGGCGGCCGGCGAAGTAGCAGAATCCCGCCGCGTCGGCGTACGCCAGGTCCCCGGTGTGGAACCGGCCGTCGCGCAGGCGTTCCGCGTCCGCTTCCGGGTCGCGGTAGTAGCCCGCGAACCAGCCCGCGCCCGAGGTGTTGACCAGCTCGCCGACCGCTTCCCCGGCGTTGGCCAGGCTGCCGTCGGGGGCGAACTCGGCCGGGGGGCACGGCCGGCCGGTGTGCGGGTGCCGGATCGCCACGTCCGCCGTCGGCCGGCCGAGGGAGCCGGGTGGGGTGTCGTCGGTGCGGGCGAACCCCACGCCGCCCTCGGTCGAGCCGAACGCGTCGATCACCTTGCAGCCGAAGCGTTTCTCGAACGCGGCCAGGTCGGCGCTCGCCCCTTCGTTGCCGTAGACGAGCCGCAGGGGGTTGTCCGCGTCGTCCGGCTGCGGCGGCGTGGCGACCACATAGGACAGTGGCTTGCCCACGTAGTTGGCGTACGTGACGCCGAACTTCCGCACGTCGGGCAGGAAGCCGGACGCGGAGAACCGGCGGCGCAGGGCGATACTCGCGCCGGCTGCGAGCCCGACCGCCCAGCCCGCCATGATGGCGTTCGAGTGGAACATCGGCATCGACACGTACACCGTGTCCGACGCGGACAGCCGGAAGCGCTCGGCGAGCATCGCGCCGGGGAACGCGATCTTGCCGTGCGTGCAGCGGACGGCTTTCGGGTCGCCGCTGGTGCCGGAGGTGAAGATCAGCATCAGCAGGTCGTCCGGCGACGCGGGGACGGGGTCGATCGGCGCGGCCGCCGTCGACCACGAGTCCAGCTCCCGCACCTCGATCCCGCCGAGGTCCAGCCCCGCCAGCAGGGGCTGGTACTTGCGCTCGGCGAGCACGAACTGGCAGTCGGCGAGCCGGATGTCCCGCGCGAGGGCCGCCCCGCGCCGCGTGGGGTTGAGCCCGACCAGCACCGCCCCGGCGAACGCGCAGGCGCCGAGGAGAAGGGAGAACTCGGGCACGTTGTCGGCCAGCACGCCGACGTGCGGCGGCTTGGCCCAGTCCAACGTCTCCCGCAGGTCAGCCGCGCGGCACGCCGACGCCCTGACGTGCGAAGCCCACGTGTGCGTCTCGTCCTCGAACCGCAGGCCCGGACGTTCGTCCCCGGCGCGGGCCAGCAGCAGCTCGGTCACCGTCGGGACGCTCATCCCCGCACCTCCACGCACCGGCGGCCAGAAGTGGAACAGGTTCTAGTTCTACCACAGGTCGCCGGACGCGGTTGACGTAACGCGGCTCACGTCGTACCTTCATTGAACTGATATACCAGAGCGATGTCAGATTCCGCCCCCCACCGCCCGCCTGCGTCGAAACGGACCACGCATGTCTCACGCACTCGACGACGCTTCCTTGTCGTCTTTTCACAAACGACTGGCGATCTACTCGTCCGGAGGCCCGTTCCTCGACGGCTACATCCTCAGCATCATCGGCGTCGCGATGGTGCAGGTGACGCCGGAGTTCGGGCTGTCCGCGTCCGCGCAGGGCCTGGTCGGCGCCGCCGCGCTGATCGGCATCTTCTTCGGCGCGTTCCTCGGCGGCCGGCTGACCGACCGGTTCGGCAGGCACCTGCTCTTCACCGTCGACCTGATCGCGTTGCTGGGCTGCTCGGTCCTGCAGGCCTTCGTCCAGAACGCGGTGTGGCTCATCATCCTGCGGCTGCTCATCGGCGTCGCCGTCGGCGCGGACTACCCGATCGCGACGTCGCTGCTGGCGGAGTTCACCCCGCGCCGCTACCGCGGCAAGCTGCTCGGCGCGTACGTGACCATGTGGTTCGTCGGCGCGGCCGCGGCCTACGTCGTCGGCCAGTTCCTCCTCGAGGTCGACGGCGGCTGGCGCTGGATGCTGGCCAGCTCCGCCCTGCCCGCGCTGGTGATCATCCTGCTCCGGCTGGGCACGCCCGAATCGCCGCGGTGGCTGGTCAAGGTCGGCCGCACCGAGGAAGCCCAGAAGGTCCTCACCAAGGTCTACGGCGAAGGCGCCACCATCGCCGACCTCGCCGACGAAGGCACCGCGAACATCGGTGTCCGCGAACTGATCCGCTCCGGCTACGGGAAGCGGATGGCCTTCATCACGATCTTCTGGACCTGCTCGATCGTGCCGCTGTTCGCCGTCTACGCGTTCGGCCCGGCCATCCTCGACGCCTTCGGGCTCGGCGGCGACCTGTCGCACATCGGCTCGGCCGTCATCACCGTGCTGTTCCTCGTCGGCTGCCTGGTCGCCGTCGCGCTCATCGACCGGATGGGCCGGCGCTCGCTGATCATGCACAGCTTCGCCTGGAGCGGGCTCGCGCTGCTGGCACTGGGCCTGTTCCCGAACGCCGGCACCGGCGTCATCATCACGCTCTTCGCCGCGTACGCGCTGCTCATCGGCGGCACCCAGATCCTGCAGTGGGTGTACCCCAACGAGCTCTTCCCGACCGAGATCCGCGGTTCGGCCGTCGGCCTCGCGTCTTCGCTGAGCCGGATCGGCGCGGCGGCGGGCACCTACCTCGTGCCGCTGGTCCTCTCCGGGCTCGGCATCGGCACCACGATGATCATCGCCGGCGTCATCACCCTGCTCGGCCTGGCCGTCTCCTTCGCCTGGGCCCCCGAAACGCGCGGCAAAACCCTCGCGGAATGCGCCGCGCTGGAAACCGTTCCGCTGGAAAGGAAGATCGCGTCGTGAAGGACGTCGTCATCGTCGGAGGCGGTCTCGCCGGCCTCTCCGCCGGCTGGAGGCTGCGGCACTGGGACACCCTCGTCCTCGAAGCCGGCTCGCGGGTCGGCGGCCGGATCCGCTCCGAACGCCGTGGCCGCTACTGGCTCAACTGGGGTGGGCACGTCTTCGCCGGCCCCGGCACCGCCACCGACGCGCTGCTGACCGAGGCCGGCGTGGCCGCGGCCAAGGTCCCCGGGCAGCTCGCGGGATTGTCGATGAACGGGAAGCTGCTGCTCGACGGGCACGTCGCGACCTACCCGTTCCGCGTCCCGATGCCGCTTGCCTCGCGGATCGCGTTGCTGAAGGCCGGGCTCAAGGTCGGCACCCGCGTCGCGGAGTACGCGAAGCTGGTGCGGCAGCGGCCGGGGGAGGAGCCGGCCACCCGGCAGCAGCGGATCTACGACTTCGAAAACCACCGCAGCTTCCGCGACTTCGTCGGCGAACTGCCCGAAGACGCCGAGGCGTTGTTCCGCCCGACCGTGACCCGCTCGGCCGCGGACCCGCGCGAGCTCGGCGCGGGCGCCGGGATCGGCTACTTCAGCCTCGTGCTGAACATCGGCCAAGGCCTCAACCGCGGGATCATCGGCGGTCCCTCGACCCTCACCGAGAGCCTCGCCGCCGCGCTGCCCGGCCGGGTCCGGCTCGGCGCGGCCGTCACCGAGATCGTCCACAAGCGACGGTCGGTCGTGGTCCGCTACCGCCAGGATGGCGCCGACCACGAGGTCGAGGCTCGCTGCGTCGTGCTGGCGACGCCGGCCACGACGGCCTACCGGGTCGCCGTCGACCTCCCGGCCGACATCCGCGACGCCCTCGGGCAGGTGCGGTACGGCCCGTACGTGAGCGCCGCCTTCCTCACCGACGAGACGGCGCCCCGGCCGTGGGACCGCGCCTACGCGATCGCCACCCCCAAGCGGTCGTTCAACATCGCGCTCAACCAGTCGAGCGCGGTGCGCGCCACCGAACGGGAACGCCTGCCGGGCAGCAGCATCATGACGTTCTCCCCGGCGAGCCTCGCCCGGGGGCTGCTGGAGAAGAGCGACGAGGAGATCCTCCGGACCTACACCGGCGACCTCGACCAGGTGCTGGGCGCGGGCTTCGGCGGCTCGGTCGTCGAAGCGCAGGTCCAGCGCTGGGAAACCGGGGCGCCGTACTGCTTCCCGGGCCGCGGCGCGCTCCAGCCCGCGCTGACCCGCCGCGACAGCCGCGTGTTCCTCGCCGGTGACTACCTCGGCACGTTGTACACCGAAACCGCCGTCCAGACCGGCTTTTCCGCCGCGCAGGAGGCCGTCAGCCTCCTGGCCACCGAACGCCAGCAGAGCCCCGCCCGCCTCACCGCAGGAGACCCTCGATGACCGAGTTACACGGAGTGCTCACCGCGCTCGCCACCCCCTTCACCGACGACGGTGCCGTCGACCAGGCCCGGTTGCGCGCCTTGGTGGACCGCTCGATCGACGGCGGCGTGCACGGCGTCGTCGCCTGCGGCTCCACCGGCGAGTTCAGCGCCCTGAGCGGCGACGAGCGTCGGCTGGTCGTGGAGACGGTCGTCGACCAGGTCGCCGGGCGGGTGCCGGTGATCGCGCAGACCGGCGCGACCAGCACCGCCGAAGCGATCCGGCTGTCCCGCCACGCCCAGTCCGCCGGGGCCGACGTGGTCATGACGGTGGCGCCCTACTACGAGCCGCTGTCCCTCGACGAGACGCTGACCTACCTGCGGACCGTCGCCGGGTCGGTGGACATCCCGGTGATGCTCTACAACCTGCCGGTCGCCACCGGCGTCGACCTCGACCCGGACACCGTCGGCGCGCTGGCCCGCGAGGTGCCGAACATCCGCTACATCAAGAACACCACGGTCGACCTCGCCCAGTCCGCGCGGCTGATCCACGAGCACGGCGACGTGCTCTCGACGTTCGTCGGCTGGGACAGCCTGCTGCTGACCTCGCTCGTCGAAGGGGCCGCTGGGGTGATGGCCGGGACGGCGAACGTGGTGCCCGCCGAGCTCGTCGCCGTGCACGACGCCGTCCGCGCCGGTGACCTGACGTCGGCACGCGAGGCGTGGGCGCGGGTCTTCCCGCTCGTCGACGCGATCATGGCCCAGCCGTTCATCCCCGCCGTCCGGGCCGGGCTGGCGGCCGCGGGGTTCCCGATCGGCCGGCCGCGCGCGCCGATCGCCGAGCTCGACGCGGGCGCGGGCGCGCACATCGCGGACCTCGTGGCCACGCTCAGCCGGGTACCGGCCTGAGCCGGCTCGAAGCCGACCGTTCACAGGCGGTGGACGACCGCGCGTACCTGTTCGGAGAAGTCGCGCAGGTGTGCTTCGGCGGCTTTGCGGGCGGCCGGGGGGTCGCGGTGCACGATGGCGTCGACGACCGCGGCCTGGTTGGCCGGGTGCGCGGGGTCGGCCTGGCGGAGCTCATCGGGTGCCTCGATCGCGCGGGTTCTTCGTCGTGTCGGCCGTTCACAGGCGGTGGACGACCGCGCGTACCTGTTCGGAGAAGTCGCGCAGGTGCGCTTCGGCGGCTTTGCGGGCGGCCGGGGCGTCGCGGTGCACGATGGCGTCGACGACGGCGCGCTGGCTGGCCAGGTGCGCGGGGTCGGCCCGGCGGTCGCGCAGGCTGAGGTTCCAGATGCGCAGGGCGAGGTTGACGTACTGGTTGAGCGAAGACTCGAGGAAGTCGTTGTGGGCGGCGGCGTAGATCGCCCGGTGCACCCGCGCGTCCAGCTCGGAGTGGTCGGTCCGCTCGCGGCTGCCGTGCACGAGCTTTTCGGCCAGCTCGACGAGCTCGGCGCGCTGGGCGTCGGTCGCGCGTTCCGCGGCCAGGGCGGCCGCGAGCCCTTCCAGCTCCAGGCGGACCTCGGTGAGGCGGGCTTCGTCGGAGAGGTTGATGGCGGCGACGAAGGTGCCGCGGCGCGGGTAGCTGACGGCGAGCTTTTCCAGCGTCAGCCGGCGCAGCGCCTCGCGGATCGGGGTGAGGCCGAACCCGAGGGACGCGCTGAGCGCCTTCTCGTCCAGCGGCGCACCGGGCGGCAGTTCGACGGCGACGATGGCGTCGCGGATGCGGCGGTACGCCTGGTCCGCCAGTCGTTCGCTGCCGACGAGCCCTTCGGCCACGGTCCACCGCCTTCCCCTGGTCGTGGTATCTCTGCCCAGTTTATGTGCGCGTGGTCTGAAATTTCACGTGGGCTCGGGGAACGGGCCGTCGCCGAGGACGCCGGACCGGTCGGGCGCGCCGATGCCGATCCGCAGCCGGGCGAACTCGACCGCCAGCGCCGGCGGCGGGAAGTGCGCGTTGAGGCCACTGGGGTTGGGCACGATCCACACCCGGGCGCCGCCGATCGTGGCCTCTTGCGGGCCGAGCCGGGCGCGGGGCGCCCCGAACGCCGTCCGGTAGCCGGTGACGCCCAGCATCGCCAGCCACCGCGGCCGGATCGCCCGCACCCGCTCCGCGAGGTCCTCCCCGCCGGCGACGAGCTCCTCGCGCGACAGCTGCGCGGCGCGGGCCGTGGGGCGGCGGACGATGCTGGTGATGCCCAGGCCCCAGCCGAGCAGCAGCCGCTCCTCTTCGGCCCGCAGCTGCCGGGGCGTGAACCCCGAGCGGTGCAGGGCGGGCCAGAACCGGTTGCCCGGGGTGTGGAAGCTGTGCCCGGCCACCGCAGACGCGAGACCGGGGTTGATGCCGACGAACACGACCCGCAGCCCCTCGTCGAGCACGTCCGGCAGGACCGCTTCGGTCGCCGTCACGGCCTGCGGTCCCGGAAGGTGCGGCGCAGGTCGTCGACCCAGGCGCCCGGGTTCTCCCAGGGGATGAAGTGGCCGCCGTGCTCGTGCGCGGTGACGTTCACGGCGTTGAACCAGGCCGCCTGCGGGCCGGTTTCGAACGCCCGCACGCGGTCCTCGGCGGTGTGGACGCCGGGCGGGTTCTCGTAGGTGACGAGGGTGAGCCCGGCCGGCGCCTCCACGACCGGGGTGCGGTCGTGGGCCGGCGTCCAGGGGTAGCGGTTGGCGTTGGCGTAGTAGCGCATCGACGTGGCGATGGAGTTGGTCACCCAGTAGATCGTCGCGTGGGTGAGCAGGTCGTCCCGGGTGAACACGGACTCGAGGTCGCCGCCGTTGTCGCTCCAGGCGTTCCAGCGCTCCAGCAGCCAGGCGAGCAGGCCGGCGGGGGAGTCGCTCAGGCCGTGCGCGAGGGTGGCGCCGTCGAGCACGTGCACGGCCAGGTGCGCCGCCGAGCGGCGGTCGAGCTCGACGAGGCGGGCGCGGACGTCGGCGGGCTGGTCTTCGGTGAGCGGCCGGTTCCGCGCGAAGTCCCAGGCGCGGGGGCCGGTGAAGAAGTCGAGTGGCAGCCCGGAGCCGATGTGGATGCCGTACAGCTCGCCGGCGTACTTGTGGCCGAGCTGGCTGGTGACGATCCCGCCGATGTCGCAGCCGCCGGCGGCGTACTTCGCGTAGCCCAGCGTTTCGGTCATCAAGGTGTGCCAGAGGTCGGCGACCTTCCAGAAGTTGACGTCCGGGAAGCCGGTGAGCGGGTCCGGGAACCCGAAGCCGGGCAGGGACGGCACGAGGACGTCGAACGCGTCGGCGGGGTCGCCGCCGAAGGCCGCCGGGTCGGCGAGCGGGTCGATCACCTTCGACCAGTGCCAGAACGTCCACGGCCAGCCGTGGGTGAGCAGCAGCGGGATCGGGCGCGGGCCGCGGCCGGGCTTGCGCAGGAAGTGCACCGGCACCCCGGCAACGTCCACGCGGTAGTGCTCGTAGGCGTTGATGGCGGCTTCGGCCTTGCGCCAGTCGAAGCCGTCCTGCCAATAGGCGACGAGCTCGCCGAGATAACCGGCCGGGACGCCGTAGGACCAGTCTTCGTTGCCCTCGTCCAGCGGCGGCCGGGTCAGGGCGAGCCGGGCACGCAGGTCGTCGAGGACCTCGTCCGGCACGTGGATCGGGGTGGGCGTGATCACGGGGTTCCTTGCCGGGTGGGTTCGGAGGCGAGCCGGGCGGCTTCGTGGAGCGCGGGCAGCGCCGCGGCGAGCGCCTGCCGGTGGCGCGGGTCGAGCCGGCCGGCCAGGTCGGCCAGGCGACCGACGCGCTCCCGGCGCCGGGCCTCGACGGCCGCGGCGCCGGCTTCGGTCACCTGGACCAGCACCGCCCGGCCGTCACTCGGGTCCGGGGACCGCACGGCCAGGCCGTCGCGCTCGAGCCGGGTGACGAGCTGGGTCATCGCGGGCTGGGTGACCCGCTCGCTCCCGGTCAGCTCGGACAACCGCATCGGCCCGCGGGTGGCGAGGGTGTGCAGCACGCCGAGGGTGGTGAAGCTCAGCTGCGCGACGGAGGCCAGGCGGATGAAGGCCGCGGTGAACTGCTCCATGGCGAGATCGAACGCCTCGACGTCGAGCGCGGTCCGGGACGCCTGGGTGACCATGACGGCGACTATATAAGCTGCGTATGTTTTTGTCCGCTGGTTTCTCAGCGGCCCACGGGTCGGCGGGGCCGGTTGCCGCGGCACTTGGGGTTGCTCGCGGTGTTCGTGGCGACCTTCTTCGTCGACGGCCCGCACGGGATCAGCGGGCTCGTCGAACGCGCGTTCCTGCTGCTCGACCTGGCGCTCTTCGCGCGTCGGGCCAGACCGCCGCTACGACCGCCGCAGCCGCCGCAGCACCCCGCGGACCACCAGTGGGGCGACGATGGCCGCCGCCAGCACCAGCACGGCCCAGCCGCCGAAACCCGCGTCGCCGCCGTGGTCGTAGGCCGCTGGGGCCGCGTCGCGCCAGTTCTTCGAACCGCCGTTCGCCAGGTCGTCCTCCGGGGACGCCGTCGCGGTCGCGGTGCCCGCCGACGAGGACGGCCCGGTCGTCGGGCCCGCCGCGCCCGACGGCCCGTTACCCGTCAGCTTCGCGACACCGCCCAGCTTCTCGAACGGGTCGGGTGGGCTCGCCGCGCCCGCGCCGAGACCGCCGTGGAACGTCGGGTTCGCGCAGTTGCCGGCGTTGAGCTGCTTGGCCGGCCTGCCGGTCAGGCGGGCGTTGGAGTTCATCATCTCCTGCGACAGGTTCGGCGGCAGCGGCGAGTAGCCGATGCGGGCCATGTTCACCTGGCCGTCGCAGGCGATGTGCTCCAGGAACGCGGTGATCGTGTCGGTCTTGCCCGCGGCGTCGTAGCCGCCGCGGCAGGTGTCGCGCCCGGTCGTGCACGGCATCATGAGGTAGGAGTACGCCGAGATCGGGTACGTCTTCGGGTCCGGGTTCGCGTAGACGCCGTCGAGCTTCTGGCTCAGGTCCGGCCGCAGGTCCGCTTTCGTCAGCGCGGCCGCGATGTTCTCCGCGAACGGCTGGGTGTACTGGCGGGCCTGGTTTTCCACCCACGCCGTCGGCGCGTGGTAGCGCAGCGCGTAGCTGAATTCGTCGTAGCCGATGGAAAACGGGACGCTGCCCTTGCCGACCGCCTGCGCGATCTGCTCGGAGTCGGCGAAGAGCTTGTAGAAGTCGGCGTCGGGACCGCTGTAGGGCAGCTGGATCGGCCGGACACCCTCGGGCAGCGGACCGATGCCGGTGCCTTCGTTGCGCTGCACGAAAGTCCGGTACGGCCCGGGCGCGGAGTGCGCGACGAAGTCGTAGAACAACGCCGTGGTCCCGGACTGGCCGGTGCGGCCGAGCAGCGTGATCGGCTGGTCCGGCAATGCCTTTCCGCCGTTGGTGGCGCTGATCGCCGGGTCGCTCCAGCGCGTGATGTCGCGGGTGAAGATCCGGCCGATCACCTCGCGGGTCAGGTGCAGGTAGTCGACCTTGTTCCCGGCCGCGTCCGTCACGTTGTACATCACCGCGACCGCGCCGGCGACGTCCGGGACGTACTGGTAGCCGCGCTGCTCGGCCGACTGGCCACCGCCGCCCGCCGCGATCAGCGACGTGATCTCGGCTTCGGTGCCGGCGAAGTCGACCGTGCGGTCGCCGTACTGGTTGACGCCGGTGGGGGAGCCGCGGGTCGCGTAGTTCACCGGGATGCCGCGGGAGTTGGCGCCGTTCTGCCAGTCGGCCATGGCCGGGCCGACGTAGGTCGAGCCGGAGCCGGTGATCTTGTCCAGCGCGAACGCTTCCGGCGCGGCGAAGAGCAGGACGCCCAGCACGGTCAGCGCGAGCGCCGCGAGCCGGCGCGTCATCCGAACCGCCCGTTGACGTAGTCGTGGGTCCGCTCGTCTTCGGGCGAGCCGAAGATCTTCGCCGTCGAGCCGTGCTCGATCACCCGGCCCGGCTCGTTCTCCGCGGCGAGGAAGAACGCGCAGTGGTCCGAAACCCGCTGCGCCTGCTGCATGTTGTGGGTGACGATCACGACGGTGACCTCGTGCCCGATCTCGGCGATGGTCTGCTCGATCCGGCGCGTCGAGGTCGGGTCGAGCGCGGAGCACGGCTCGTCCATGAGCAGCACGTTCGGCTGCACGGCCAGCGACCGCGCGATGCACAGCCGCTGCTGCTGCCCGCCCGAGAGCGCGCCGCCGGGCGCGCCCAGCCGGTCGCGGACCTCGCGCCACAGCCCGGCGCGCTGCAGGCTCTGCTCGACGAGCGCGTCCTTGTCGTCGCACTTGACGCCGGCCAGCTTGAGCCCGGCGAGCACGTTGTCCCGGATGGACATCGCCGGGAAGGGGTTCGGCTTCTGGAAGACCATCCCGATCCGCAGCCGGACGTGCTGGGCGCGGGTGCCGTCGGCGTAGATGTCCGTGCCGTCGAGCAGGACCTCGCCGGCCAGGCTCGCCGCCGGCACGAGCTCGTGCATCCGGTTGAGGATCCGCAGGAACGTCGACTTGCCGCAGCCGGACGGCCCGATCAGCGCCGTCACCTCCCGCGCGGGCATGCTCAGCGAGACGCCTTCGAGCACCAGGCGGTCGCCGAACCACGCGGCGACCCCGCGGGTTTCCAGCTCGGCGGCCCCGGGTGGCGGGCCGCCCGTCAGCCGGACCGCCCGGCCACTGTCTACAGGGGACAGTTCGGTGGTGGTGTCGGTCACCGGTTCTCCTGGGTTCGTTTCGCGGTGGTCCGGCGCTTCGACCGGTCCCGCCCGACGAGCCGGGCGAGGGCGAAGAGGCTGAAGATGAGCAGGATCAGCACGAGTGCGCCGACGTAACCGCGCTGCTGGACGTTCTCCAGCGGCTCCTTGATGTAGCGGTAGACGAACAGCGGCAGGCTCTCCTGCGGCCCGGTGACCGGGTTCGCGTTGAGGAAGACCGCGCCGAAGGAGGTGAACAGCAGCGGCGCCGTCTCGCCGGCGACCCGGGCGACGCCGAGGATCACCGCGGTCGTGACGCCGGTGCGCGCGGTGGGCAGCACGACCGACCAGACCGTCCGCGCGCGGCTCGCGCCCAGCGCCAGCGACGCCTCCCGCAGGCCGTCGGGCACCAGCCGCAGCACGACGTCGATCGTGCGGGTGACCGTCGGCAGCATGACCATCGTCAGCGCCAGCGTCGCCATCAGTCCGCTGTAGCTGAAGAACCCGACACCGGCCTGGATGCCCGGGATGATGAGCGCCGCGTACACGAACAGGCCCGCGACGATCGAGGGCAGCCCGCTCATCGCGTCGACCATGATCCGGACCGGGCGGCGGAACCGGGAGCGCGTCTCGTTGAGGAAGATCGCCGTGAGCAGCCCGAGCGGGACGACCAGGACCAGCGTCAACGCGGTCTGCTCGAGCGTCCCGACGATGGCGTGGAGGCCACCGGTGGCGGTGACCGGGTCGGTCGGGCCGACCGTGGACATGTCGTGGCCGAAGAAGCCCCAGCGCAGGAACGGCGCGCCGTGCACGACGATGTAGCCGAGCAGGAACAGCAGCGGCACCAGCAGGCCCATCGCCCCGGTGACGACGACCGTCGAGACCAGCCGGTCGGCGGCGGCGAGCCGGCCCAGCCGGTCTGCCGTCACGACGTAGAGCATCGCCAGGTAGAGCCCGTAGGCGACGACCAGGTCGGCGAGCCAGCCCGGCGAGGTCAGCAACAGGTGCAGGACGAACCAGGTGAGCAGCACGGCCGAGACCGCGCAGCCGAGCGCGGCCAGCTGGTCGGCCCGGGTGACCTGCACCGGACGGCGCTTCACGAGCCGGCGCGGCTCGGTCGTGGCCGGGCGGGGGAGCGTGGCGGTCATCAGGCGTCCACCCCGGCGCCGGACCGGCTGCGGGAGATGATCACCGACGCGGTGAAGTTCGTGGCCAGCGTGAAGACGAACAGCACCAGCCCGGCCGCCATCAGCCCGCTCAGCGCCAGCCCGGACGCGCCGGAGTTGTTGGCGATGAACCCGGAGATCGTCGCGCCGCCGAACTGCAGGACGTGCGTGGTGATCTGCGGAACCTGGGGCAGCAGCAGGGAAACCGCGATGGTCTCGCCGAGCGCGCGCCCCATCCCGAGCATCGAGCCGCCGATGATCCCACCGCGGCCGAAGGGCAGCACGACTGTCTTGATCATGCCCCACCGGGTGCTGCCGAGCGCGAGCGCGGCTTCCTTTTCCCCGGGCGGGGTCTGGGCGAAGACCTCGCGGATGACCGACGTCGTGATGGGCAGCACCATCAGCGACACGATCAGCCCGGCGATGAACATCGAGTTGAGGAACAGCGTGTTGTCCCGGTGCGCGAACGGCGGGAACCAGCCGAAGTTGTCGGTCAGCCACGCCGAAACCGGGACGACCTGCGGGCCGAGGAAGCTGAACCCCCACAGGCCGTAGAGCAGGCTGGGGATCGCGGCGAGCAGGTCGACCAGGCCGGTCAGGAACCCGCGCAGCCGCCCGCTCGCGTACTCGGTGATGTAGAGCGCGGCGAGGATCGACAGCGGGACGGCCACGCAGATCGCGATCAGCGCGACCACGACCGTGCCGTAGAGCAGGCCGAGCACCCCGAGCACGCCGTTGGCGGCGTCGAACTTGATCGTGGTGAAGAAGCCGAAGCCGCTCGCGTCGAACGCCGGTCCCGAGCGGTAGACCAGGAAGAACCCGATCACCACGAGGATCGCGAGCATGGCGAGGCCGGCGCCGGTGGTCACCCGCCGGAACGCGCGGTCCGCGCGCGACGGCCGGTCGGCGACGGCGCGCCGGGCCGGGGACGGCGGCTGCGGCCGGGGGAGCGCGACGGTCACGGAGGGCCTTTCGGAAGTCCAGCGGGCAGCGGGAAGCACCCCCGCGCGGCCAGTATTCACAGCACCCGCCGGGAGAAGGTGTACGCGTGGGGAACGCCCGACGGGGCGTGCGTGAATGACCTCGCGGACCCCTCGCGCGGCGGCGCGCGGCTGGGGAGGTTGGGGTCGGCACGGCGCGCGCCGTGCCGTTTCGCCCTGCCCTGGAACCGGGAGTTCTCCGTGTCTTTCGCCCTGCCGAGGCGGGTGGGCCTGGTCGTCGCCTGCGGTGTGCTGGCCGTGCTGGGAAGCGCTGTCCCGCCGTCCGCCGCCCAGGAGACCCAGCCCCCCGCCTACACCCTGAAGACGGTGCCCGCCGACCTGTCCCGGGTCCAGGACGGTGACCCGCTGCAGGTCGTCGTCTCCGGGTTGCCCGCCGGGAGCGTCGCGGTGCTGAAGGTCTGCCCGACGCAGCTGCCCGACAACCTGCTCAAGCCCGACTTCTCCACCGGCGCCCTGCAGTGGGTGCCCGACCACGACTTCGGCTCGCGCGTGCGCGGCTACTGCGCCGAGGAGTTCAGCGACGAGCTGACCGGCCAGCGCTCGGGCGCGCACAACGTGACCCGGGTCCGCAGCCGGACCAGCGGCGACGTCGTGTTCGACGTGAGTGTCCCTCGTGGACAGTCGAAGCCGGGCTTCGTCGGCTTCGACCCGAAGTACACGAACTTCGACAAGAACGCCAACTTCCCGTGGGCCGACAACCCGGCGGTGTCGCCCGACGGGACCATCCGGACGCGGTCGTGGTCGTACTCGTGCGACGAGAACACCCCGTGCGCGCTGACGCTGGAGATCGTCGGCGCCGACGCCGCCGGCGTCCCGTTCGACGTCTTCGACACCTCACGCGTGTTCCGGCCCGCCGCGCCCGGCCTCGCGGTGCGCGGCTGCGGCGGGATCGGCACGCAGACGCTCAACGCCAGCATGCCGGAGCGCTTCGGGCGCACGGCGGTGGCGTGGAACCAGCTGCTGTGCGGGCCGACCGGCGGCGAGCAGCCCACCACGATCGTCGGCGAGACCGAGGACGCCGGCCTGAAGGCGTTCGACACCGGCGGCTCGGACCTGGTGGTCACCGGCTCGGGCGGCACGCTCGCCCCGCAGGCCGTGCGGGCCCGGGAGTACGTCCCGGTCGGGTTGAACGCGGCGGTGCTGGCCGCGACCGGCTGGTCGCCCACCGACGCCGACGACAACGGGTCGCCGTTGATCTCGCAGGTCACCGCCCCGTTCTCGATGACGTTCGACGAGCTGGCCCGGATGCTCAGCCAGGGCGGCCAGAACCCCGACTCGGCCGGCCGCGGCGGCATCTTCCGGGACGGCTCGGCGTTCGTCACGCGCAACCCGGCGCTGGCCAAGGTCGAGGCGTCCCCGCCCAGTGAGTTCCTCAACCCGGTGGCCCGGGCCGGCGCCGACCCGACGGCGTTGTTCTGGGGCACCACCGGGGAAGCCGGCGCGGGCACGGTCCCGGCGGTGCTCGGCGGCGTGCTCACGAAGACCGCCCCGGCGGCGTGGAAGTTCCCGAACCTGAAGGACGTCTACGGTGCGGCCGCCGGGCAGTCGCCGGGGGTGATCAAGGACCTCGGGGCGCTGGATCCCACCGAGAAGTCCCAGCACAACGTCGACGCCAAGGTCGGCCAGCTCGCCGTGCGCAAGGCCGTCGACAGCGTGATGACCGGGACGAGCGCGGCGTGCTTCGGCGGCTGCCTCAACTGGGTCGTCACCGATCTGGCGACGGCCCGCGCGTACGGCTGGCAGCCGGTCGCGCTGCCGAACGCGAACGGGAAGTTCGTCGAGCCGACCGAGGCGAGCCTGCAGGCCGCGGCCGCGAGCATGAAGGAAGGCGCCGACGGCACGCTGCAGCCGGGCACCGCCACCGACCCCGCGGCCTACCCGCTGACGTTCGCGGAGTACGTCGCCGCGCCGGTGAACCCGCTCGTCGACGCGAACTGCGCGCTCCTGAAGCCCAAGCAGGAGCAGCTCGCGACGGTGCTGCGGATGGCGAGCCACGGCGGCCAGGGCGCGCTGGCCCCCGGCTTGGCGCCGCTGACCCCGGCGCTGGCCGGGGAAGCGGAGTCCCGGGCGGCGAAGGTCGGGACCGGAACGGCGGTGGGGGCGTGCGAAGAGCGGGCGGCGGCGAACAACCCACCGGCGGCCGCGAGCACGGGTGGCGGCACGGTGCCACCGGCCGGTTCGGTCGGGCCGGCCGGCTCCCCGGCACCGGCGACCGGACCGGCGCCGGCCGCGGTGCCGACGCAGGCGAGCGTGCTGGCGGCGAAGAACCTCGCCGACGCGGTCGCGATCCCGCCGTTCTCCGGGGCGGGCGTGCTCGGCGCGTTGATCCCGCTACTGGCGTTGCTGGTGCTGGCGACGTTGCCGTCCATGACCGCGTACGCGACGGCGGGGCGGCCGGCGCCGCGCTGGCTGACGGTCCTGGTCGGGCGGCTCCGGTTCGGGCGGGCGGCATGAGCACGGCCACCGAGCCGCCGGTCCTGCGGTTCAGCCCGGGCTGGCTCACCACGACGGTGGCCGCCTGGCTGGTGACGACGACCGTCGCGCTGGCACTGGTGGTGTACGCGCTGGGCCCGATGGTCCAGGCCGGCGACCAGCGCGCGGCGCTGGCCGGGATCCGCGGCGAGCTGGACCGCGCGCTGGGGGCGAGTCAGAGCCTGCTGGGCGCGGCCCCGCCGACAACGCCGACGGAGTTCGGCGCGCCGGTCGCGGTGCTGGAGGTGCCGTCGCTGAAGCTGCGGCAGGTGGTGCTCGAGGGCGTGTCTTCGGCGGAGACGGCGTCGGGGCCCGGTCACGTGCCGGGGACGTCGGGCCCGGGCCAGCCGGGCAACGCGGCGGTGGTCGGCCGCTATTCGGGCTACGGCGGCCCGTTCGCGTCGCTGGCCCGGCTGGCGCCGGGGGCCGAGGTGGTGGTCGCGACGCCGCAGGGGGTGTCGGTGTACCGGGTGTCGGAGGTTGCGACCCGCGCGCTCGACGAGACGGCGGACTACGGCAAGACCCCGGACGACCGGCTGACGCTGGTGACGTCGACGTCGTGGTGGCCGCTGGCGGCGTCGGAGGCGACGGTGGTGACGGCGAAGCTGGAGGGCCGTCCCTTCCGGCCGACCCCGCAGAACGGGCGGGCAGACGCTCAGGACGGCCGAACCGGCGACGGCGGCGCGTGGGCGGGGCTGGTGTTGTCGTTCGGCGGGTTCGTGGTGGCCGCGGCCGGGGCGACGGTGTTGTACCGGCGGTGGCGTCCGGTGTCGACGTACGTGATCACGGGGCCGGTGCTGCTGGCTTTGGCTGCCTTGGCGGCGTTGTCGTTGTGGCGGCTGTTCCCGGCTTGGGCTTGAGACGCGAGCGGGGCCCGGCGCGGTTGCGCCGGGCCCCTTTGTCGTTACCGCGTCAGGACTTGGTGCAGGTCAGCGTTCCGGTGCCGGTGATCGTCTTGAAGCCGTACTTGACGATCGTCGTCGCCAGCTTGCCGCCGCACAGGGGGCTGGCCGTCGTTGCCGTGTCCGTCGGGTCGAAGCCCACGCCGCGCTTGGCCGCGCTGTACGAGCGGCTGCGGGTGTCCAGGACGTGGTACACCAGGCGGGACCCCAGGAAGCCGTCCGCGAACGCCGGGGCGTAGCTGCCCGCCGAACCCGACACCGGGGCGCCGTCCGAACCCGCGCCCGTCAGCTTGTTGACCGTGTAGCCGTTGCGCTTGTTCGGCAGCACGCCGTTGCCCTGCGCCACCCAGCCCGCGATCGAGAACGGCGCGATCGCCGCGGACTGGTCGGCCGCCGCGATCGTCGTGGCGTCGTTCTCCTGGAAGCGCTTCACCGTCAGGCCGGAGATCGTCGCCGGGTCGAAGCCCAGCACCGTGCCCGTGAAGAAGCTCAGCGTGCCCGAACCCAGCTGCGGCAGGTAGAGCTGGATCGCCGCGTTGGCGCCGCCGACCTGGTTCCAGTTGGTGATGGTGCCGTTGTAGATGTTGCGCAGCTGGGTCAGCGTCAGGGTCAGGCCCGCGCCCGCGCCGGTCGAGGACGACGACCACGTGACGCCGTCCCGCGCGAACGCGTAGTACTCGAACGTCGACGGGTCCGCGGTGGCCCGGCCCGACGACGAACGCGCGATGTCCACCGCGCCGTTGCCGGCGTCCGCCGAAGCCTTCAGCGCCGCCTTGCCCGCCGACGAGCCGTCGGGCGGCAGGTTGCCCGGGTTGGTGTAGGTGATGGCCGGGTTGAAGATGTCGGCCGGGACGGTGAACGACGCGCCGGAAGCCAGCACCGGCGGCACGTTCACGAAGTTGTCGGGGTCGGTGTTCCAGGTGCGCGGGAGCTTGTTGGCGTCGGTGAAGATCGCCCCCGTGATCCCGAAGATGGTGTCGGAGCCGGTGGCCGAAACGACCTCCGGGTTTCCGTTCGCCGGCGGCACGGCCGCGGCGGTGCCGGTCATGACCAGACCGGCACAGGCGGACACGGCGGTCACACCGAGAATTCGAGTGGTACGAGCACGCATCGTGGTGGCACTCTTTCTCTAGTCCCCATTTCGCCGCGGGATCCCGCGGCGGTTCCATCTCCTCGCGGCCGGCTGTCCGGTAAGGCTTTTCCGCGTTCCGGCCCGACGTCATGGTGGTTAAGGTCGGGGAAACTGGTCCGGAATGGAATCGGGGTGGCGGCGGTAGCGCTGCCGCCAGTCCACGACCGTTTCGATGTCTTCGACGCCGGCGGTGACGGCGGCGACCCGGAACCGGTCCAGGCCACGCTGGGCCTCGATCCGCCGCCCGTAGGCATGGGTGGCTTCGGCGACCGGTTCCCCGTCCCACCGCAGCGACCAGCGCCACCGGCCCCCGCTGACGTGCCGGAAATCCGCGCTCAGCACGTCCAACCGCGCCCGCAGCACCGTGATCGCCAGCAGGCACTCCGGCGGCGCGGCGCATTCGGCGACCCCCGCGCCGAGCGAGGCGTTGTTGCCGCCCAGCAGCCGCCACCGCATGCTCTGCGGACCGATCCGGACGAGCTGGAACCTCGGGCCGGTGCGCGGCCGCCCCGCCGTTTTCCCCCGTGTCACAAAGGACTCATCGTCCACGCCACGGCACGGGGTTACCGCATTGCGTTAAGGCGCGACGGCCGGAGGGTGAACAAACCGGACGTCCGAACGGAATCCGCCGAATGGTCGCGGGCTTTTCACGACCGCCGGAGGAGAACCGCGGTTTCGCTGAAGCACCGACGGCCGGGTCCTGAACGCCGCGGGAAAACCGGCGCCGCGCGGAAACGGCCGTCCCCGCCGTCCCGACAGCACACGCGGTAGCGCCGTCCCGGCGCTCGAGAACCCTTGGGGACAACCATGAGTCGTTTCATCGCCCGGTTCGCGGCCGGTCTCGCCGCGGCGGCGACCGTCCTGACCCTCAGTGCCCTCCCCGCGGCCGCCGACCCGGTCGCCACCAAGCTGACCGCGCAGGCGAGCAGCACCCGCGTCGACGCCGGCGCCGGAGTCACCATCAGCGGCCGGCTGACCAGCGGGGCCAAGCCGGTCGCCGGCGTGCCGGTCGGGATCGCCTACTGCACCGACGACTTCTGCGGCGAGTTCGACGCCCAGCCGGTGACCGACGCCAGCGGGCGCTACCGGGCCACGGTGACCCCGGTCCGGGCCGGCCACTACCGGGCCGACTTCCTGCCCGCCGACGAGACCCTCGCGCCGGCGAGCGCGAGCACCGCGGACATCGTCGTCCTCCAGCCCGCCGAGATCACCTCGTTCACCGCCACCCGGGCCGCGGACGGGACGATCGCGGTGAGCGGCGTCATCGGCTTCGCCCGCTTCACCCCGCCCGCCATCCCGGTCCGGATCGAGTACCTGGCCCGGGGTTCCGCGTGCTGGACGACGGCGGCGACCGTCGACGCGCAGTGGACCGGAAGCGCTTTCGGCTTCTCGGGGAGCACGCAGCTGCGCGGCCCCGCCGTGTGGCGCGCGGTCTACGCCGGTGTCCCGGACCAGTTCCACGCCGCGACGAGCTCGCCGGTCTTCGTCCGCTGACGCACCGCCTGCCGGGGCGGGGCGGCCGTCCCGGCCCGGCAGGCGAGTCAGCGCTCGCCGGCCAGGAACTCGGCCGTCCACCGCAGCGCCGTCGCGCAGGCCTCGGCCTCGCTGCCGCGGAAGTGCCCGACGACTTCGCCGCCGGCCCAGAGCATCAGCGCGACGGTGCCGGGCCGGATGGGGGTGAGCCCGACGAGCCGCTGGTGCCCGTCCCGGGTGAGGACGCGTTCGGCGGTGAGCCACTGCCCGGTCGTGCCGGTGCGGGTCACGACCCAGGCCGGGTCCGCGGCCAGCTCGGCGACGGACCGCGGTTCTTCAGCGTGTTCGGCGTGCACGCACATCAGCCTGACACAAAGCCGCTGCCGAAGTGATTCTCAGGTGAATGTCGGATGAACAGATCGGAGAAGACCCAGCCGGGTGGCAACGTGATCGACTACGGTGTGCCGACCTGGGGGCCGCGACCGCAGGGAGCCGTCATGCCGACCCTCACCACCGTGGCCGACTGGACGATCACCGCGTCCGGCGACACCGCGACGTTCACCCATGCCTCGACGGCCTGGGCACCCCAGGTCTGGAGCGGCCACGGGCTGGCGATCGCCGAGGCCGACCTCGCCGCCTTCGGCAAGGCACTGGGCGAGGTGCTGAAGCTGCCGGTCTACTGGCTGGCCCGCGCCCGCCGCCACGACACCGCGGCGGGCGAGCCCGGGATCTGGTCGGTGCCGCGCCGCGACTCCGACGACTTCGTCTACATCGACGGCCCCTGCCGGACCGACGAGCCCGCGCCGGGGTACCGGCCGGCCTCGACGTTCACCATCGACCTGGTCCACCTGCGGGGCCTGCGGATCAGGATCGCCGCCGAAACCCGCCGCTGATCACCGTGCGCCCGGCCCGGGTTCAGCGGCGGTTGGCCGCCATCCACTGCCAGATGTGGACACCGCCGGCGCTGGGGTCGTTGCGGGCCACGTAGATCCAGGAAGCGTGCCCGGGGAACCGGTGGCCGTGCCGCACGACCTCGTCGTAGAGCGTCATCTTCGAGCCAGGGATGCGCTCGTGCGCGTGGACCGTGTTGACCCGCGTGTCCACCGTGTCGTCGTCGAGGGAGGCGACCAGCCAGGTCGGCGTGCCGATCGCGGCCAGCTCGGCGTCCGGGATCAGCGGCGGGTCGCCGTCCGCCCGGCCGGCGACCACCCCGCAGATCGGCACCGACGCGGCGAACGCGTCCGGGTAGACCGTCGTCATCTTCAGGCTCATGTACCCGCCGTTGCTGCAGCCGGCCACCAGGACGCGGTCCGGATCGACCGGGTGCGTGCGGCGGACGTCACGGATGATCTCGTGGATGAGCGGGGCGAAGCCGGGGCCGTCGTCCATCCAGACGGACGTGCACTGCGGCGCGACCACGTACGCGCCGTCGAAGATCGCCTGGGCTTCCTCGGTGGCGAAGCCCAGCGCGCCGCGGTTGGCGCGCAACGTGGTCTCGTTGTCGTAGTAGCCGTCGGGCAGGGAAGCGCCTTCGCCGGCGCCGTGCAGCCAGACGATCAGCGGCCGGCGGCCGGAACCCGCCGCCGGGGAGTACAGCCGGTACTTCATCCCGGAGCGCGACATGTGGTGGCCGAAGGCGTCGACCTCGGGGTTGACCAGCGGGCCCTGGGTGAACGGGGTGGCGGGGACCGGCCGGCCGCGACGCCGCAGGGGAGCGTTCTGCGTGACCGTGTACGCCAGGTCGAGCCGGAAGTTGCGGCCCCTGTCGTCGGCGTAGCCGAGCGTGCCGGCGCCGTGACCCAGCTCGAGCACGATGTCGCCGTGGTCGTCGAGGCGGGCGGCCGTCACGGGCCGGTCGAGGTCGTGGCCGATGTCCTGGCCGCCGGTGCCGACCGGGCTGGTGGCCTTCGCGTGCACGCCGAACGTCCCGGTGGTCAGGCTCGCCGGGTCGAACGGCCCGAGCCGGGCGGTGGGGAGGGTCAGCGAGGTGACCTGTTCGCCGCCGTCGAGGGTCTCCGCGCCGAGGACGAACTCCATCCGGCCTCCCGATCTTGGCGACACTCAAATGACCTATGCCCGATCCCCGGATTGTCCCGTAGCGTGGTGGTTCCTGTCGTCGACGTTTGCGAGGTCCGGATGGAAAACGCCGCAACTGACGAAATGCCCGCCAGCGGCCTGCTGCTCGGCGTGGAGACGCTGACGGCCGCGGTCGACCGGGGCAAGGCCAACGGCGCCGTCGCCGACAACGACGGCAACGACTAGCCGTTGTCCCGCTCCATGACGGAGATTCCCGGACTGGCCGACCTCGTGGCTCCGCTCGAGGTCGGCCAGTTCTTCGCCGACGTCCTGGGCCACGCGCCGCGGCGGTTCCCCGGTGAGCCGGGGCGGTTCGCCGGGCTCCTGCCGTGGCCGGAGCTGGACCGGGTGCTGCGCCAGCACCGCCTGGAGTTCCCCCGGCTGCGCCTGGCGCTCGACGGCGACGTCGTGCCCGCGCACACCTACACCGAAATGGTCTCGACCCGGCGGAACGGCCTCGTGCCGCGCGTGCTCTCGGCGCCCTTCGCCGAGCACCTGCGCGCCGGGGCGACGCTGGTGGTCGACTCGGTCAACGAGCTCGTCGACGGGGTCGGGGAGCTGGCCGGCCGGCTCGAGCACGACCTGCGCGAGCGGATCCAGGTCAACCTGTACGCGGGCTGGGGCACCACGCACGGCTTCGACGTGCACTGGGACGACCACGACGCGTTCATCATCCAGCTGTCCGGGCGCAAGCGCTGGCGCCTGCACGGCGTCACCCGGCGCGCGCCGCTGCAGCGTGACGTCGAGCTGCCCGAACGCCCCGAGGGTGAGCCGTACGAGGACTTCCTGCTGGAGGACGGCGACGTCCTGTACCTGCCGCGCGGGCACTGGCACGACGTGTCGGCCGTCGGCGAAGAGTCCCTGCACCTGACCATCGGGTTCAACGCCGCGACCGGCGTCGACCTGGTGGCTTGGCTGGCCGACCAGCTGCGCTCGGACGAGCTGTTCCGGACCGACCTGCCGCGGTTCGCCGGGCCCGAGGCCCGCGCGGAGCGCGCCGCCGCGATCCGCGACCGGCTTGCGGAGCTGACGGCGGGGGACCTGGTGGACCGGTTCCTGGCGGACCGCGACGCCCAGGCACCGGCCCAGACCCGCGTCGGCCTGCCCTGGGCGGCGACGGCCGAGCTGCTCCCGCCGGACGACGACTTCGAGGTCCGGCTGCTTGCTCCGCGGGCCGCCCTGGTGGCCGGCGAGGGCACGGTGGCGCTGGTCGCGGCCGGGAAGCGGTTGGTGTTCGCGGCGCCGGCGCGGCCGGTGCTGGCGGCGTTGCTCGGGGGCGCGCCGCAGGCGTTCAAGGTGCTGGCCGATGCTGCGGTGGGTGTGGACCAGGTGACTGTGCGTGCCTTGCTGGGTGAGCTGGTGACTCAGGGGCTCGTCGCGAGAGCCTGAGCCGCCGCCGGAAATGCCCGGTCCGTGGCCTGGCGTCGCTCCTTCGGGTGATTGGCGGCGTCGAACTACTCACATGAACGGGGTTACTCGCCGCGCATTCGGGTACGCTTAGGCATGCCTAAGTCGAGGCCCGTGGCTGAGGCGGGACTCTGTTTCCCCGAACCCGGCCGGGCGCCGGGATGTGCCGCCCTGACGCGTGAGCTCGGGGGCGAGCCCGCGGGGACCGCCGCCCGCATGACGTCGTGGCTGCTCATCGAGCAGCCCGGCGCCTGGGGGCCGGACGCCCTCGAAGACGTGCTCGCCGAAGCGCTGCCCGCCGGCCGGCTCGAAGCCGCCCGTGAAGCCGGGCTCCGGCCGCTGCTCATCCGCAAGCCCGGGCGGCACGCGCGGGTGCCCGGCGCGCCGCGCGCGGTGTACCTCGCCAGTGGCTGGCCGGGGCACCGGTGGCTCGAACGGCTCGACATCAACGACCTCGGTGAGCTCGCCCGCGTCGACTTCGAAGCCGTCGCCGCCGGGCGGCGCGGGCACGGCGAGCCGGTGTCGTTCCCGCTCTTCCTCGTCTGCACGCACGGCAGCAAGGACATGTGCTGCGCCGTCTTCGGCCGTCCGCTGGTGGCCGGGCTCGCGCAGAACCACCCCGGCCTGGTCTGGGAGGTCAGCCACGTCGGCGGCGACCGGTGGGCCGGCAACCTGCTGACCGTGCCCGACGGCTTCCTCCACGGCAGCCTCGCGGTGACCGAGGCTGAGCTCGTCGCCAAGGAAGCGCTGAGCGGGAACGTCCGCCTGGAACACCTGCGCGGCCGCACCTCCGCGGAAAGCCCGTGGGCGCAGTTCGCCGAGATCGAGATCCGCGGCCGCACCGGCCTGCGGGGGATCGACGCGGTCCTGGCGTCCGAAGAGGAGGCCGACGGCGACGTCCGGCGGGTGCTGGTCACCGCCGGACCCCGGCGCTACGAGGTCGTCGTGCGGCGCACGCCCGCCACCGCGGCCGGGCACAGCCGCTGCTCCGCCCGCGTCGTGCTGGCCGGCTTCGAGGCCGAGTCGGTGCGTGAACTGGTGTCCGTGACGCACGTCTGAGGTCCCGCCCACTGCGTCGAGTTGGCAAAGTCGATCCCGGTTTTTCCTTGTCCCGTGCCGTTCTTGGCACGCTGGAAGCCGGAAGCTTTGTCGGCGCTGGAGGTGAGCGCGGTGGTCGGGCGCATCGTGATCGAAGACGTCCGCCCCTCGGTGGGCGCGGCCGAACACCCCGCGAAGGCGGTGGTCGGCGAGCCCGTGCGCGTGTCGGCCACCGTGTGGGCGGAGGACACCGACGCGGTCGGCGCGGCGGTGGAGCTGCGCTGGCCGGACGGCTCGACCCGGTGCACCCGCCTGCTGCCGGTCGACGGCGACACCTTCGCGGCGACCGTGGTCCCCGACGAGCCGGGCGTCTGGACCTTCCGGATCGACGCCTGGCGCGACCCGTGGACGGCGTGGGAACGGGCGGTGCGCGCGAAGGCCACCGCCGGCGCGCTCGAGCCCGCCAACGACTTCGAGACCGGCGCGCGGCTGCTGGAGCAGGTCGCCTACCGGCCCGAGCGGCTCGCGGAACGCGACTCGCTGCTGACCGCGGCGAACGTGCTGCGCGACGCGAACCTCCTGGTGCCCGAACGGCTTTCGGCCGCGCTGACGGACTGCGTGCGCGCCGTGATGCGCGAGCACCCGGTGTGCGAGAACCGCACCCGCGGCCGGGCGCAGCAGGTGCGCGTCGACCGGGTCCGCGCCCTCGACGGCGCCTGGTACGAGTTCTTCCCGCGCTCGACCGGCGGCACGGACGCCGGGGGCAACCCGGTGCACGGCACGTTCGCCACCGCGGCCGCGGAGCTGGACCGGATCGCCTCGATGGGCTTCGACGTCGTCTACCTGCCGCCGGTGCACCCGATCGGCACCGTGCACCGCAAGGGGCGCAACAACTCCGTGGTGAGCGCCGAGGGCGACGTCGGCTCCCCGTGGGCGATCGGCTCGGCCGAGGGCGGGCACGACGCGATCGACCCGCGGCTGGGCACCCTCGACGACTTCGACGCGTTCGTCGCACGGGCCGCCGAGCTCGGCCTCGAAGTGGCGCTCGACCTGGCCCTGCAGTGCGCGCCCGACCACCCGTGGGTGCGGGCGCACCCGCAGTGGTTCAGCACGCTGCCGGACGGGACCATCGCCTGCGCGGAGAACCCGCCGAAGCGCTACGAAGACGTCTACCCGCTGAACTTCGACCAAGACCCCGAAGGCCTCTACGCGGAGGTGCGCCGCATCGTCGAGCTCTGGGTGCGCCACGGCGTGCGGATCTTCCGCGTCGACAACCCGCACACCAAGCCACCGGCGTTCTGGCACCGGCTGATCCGCGATGTCCAGGAGGCGCACCCCGACGTCCTGTTCCTCGCCGAAGCGTTCACCCGGCCGGCGCGGCTGTACGGGCTGGCGCGCCTCGGTTTCAGCCAGTCCTACACCTACTTCACCTGGCGCACCACGAAAACCGAGCTGACCGGGTTCGGCCGGGAGCTGGTCGAGCACGCCGACGAAGCGCGGCCCAATATGTTCGTCACCACACCGGACATCCTGCCTGCCGAGCTGCAGTCCGGGAACCCGGCGGCGTTCGCCGCGCGTGCCGCGCTGGCCGCGACGCTCTCGCCGACCTGGGGTGTCTACTCGGGATTCGAGCTGTACGAACACGAAGCGCTCGGCGCGCAGGAGTACCGCGACTCGGAGAAGTACGAGCTGCGGCCCCGCGACTACGCCACCGCGCTGGCCGCGGGCCGTTCGCTGCAGCCGTGGCTGGCCCGGCTCAACGAGATCCGCCGCGCGCACCCCGCGTTGCGGCAGCTGCGCACGCTGCGGTTCCACGACGTCGACAACGACGCCCTGCTCGCCTACTCCAAGACCGACCCGGCCGGCGGGGACACCGTGCTCTGCGTGGTCACCCTCGATCACCAGCACACCCAGGAAGGCACCGTGCACTGGGACTTCCGCGCGCTCGGGCTGGCGCCGGAGCACCGCTACACCGTGCACGACGAGGTGAGCGGCGAGCTGTTCGAGTGGGGTGAGCACGCCTACGTGAAGCTCGACCCGCACCGCTCGGTGGCGCACATCGGCTCGGTCGCCCGGGCAGGTCGCTGATGGTCACCGCACTCGACGACCGGCTCGGTTCGCTGCTCGGCGACACCGAGCGCGCGCTGCGGACGTGGCTGCCCGGGCAGCGCTGGTTCGGCTCACCTCGGGTCGACCAGGTGCGCCTGCGCGTGCTGACGCGGTTCGCCGACCAGCTCGCCTGGGGCGGCCCGGCCGGGCTGCTGACCGTGGCCGAGGTGCGCACCGGCGGCGAGGTGGCGCGTTACGGGCTGCCGCTCGGCGTGCGTTCCCCGGCCGCGCCGCTGGCGGGCGTGGTCCCGATCTTCAGCACCGGTGAGCTGGCGGTGTACGACGCCACCGCCGACGACGTGCTCACCGCGGAGCTGCTGGCGCTGGTGGGCACCGGCGCGGTGCGCGGCCGCGTCCGGTTCACGCCGAAGCGGCGGGCCGGGCTGGCGCTCGTGCCGCGGCGCGGGCTGACCGGGCGGGCCGTGGGCGCGACGTCGGTCGTGCTGGGGGAGCGGTACCTGCTCAAGGTGACCCGGCGGCTCGGCCCGCCGGATTCCGGCCTGCACCAAGCGCTTGACGCGGCGGGCAGCCCGCACGTCGCGCCGCTGCTCGGCTCGGTGGACGCCGAGCTGGACGGGGCGCCGGTCACGCTGGCAACGTTGCAGTCCTACTACGCGGACGCGCTGGACGGCCGCCGCCTGGCGGCCCACGGCCGCGTCGACTTCGCCCTCGAGGCGGCCGCGCTGGGGCGCGCGGTCGCGTCCGTCCACAGTGTCCTGCTGGACCGGTTCGGGTCGTCGGGCGCCGGCCAGCGCGTGCTCGGCGAGCTGTGCCTGAGCCGGGTGCTGCGCACGCCGACCCGCTGGCTGGTGGTCCCGCCGACGGCGCCACCGGTGATCGGCTCGCCGCAGCGGGACGTCGCCGAGCTGCTGCGCTCGATCGACGAGGCGGGCACGCCGGAGTGGTCCGCCCGCGTGGGTGAAGCGTTCCGCGCCGGCTACGGCGGTGCCCGGTGACCGCGCTCAGCCACCGCGATCGCGCGATCCTGCGTGCGGTCGCGGCGGGCCGGGGGACGCTGCGGTGCGGGTATGTGCCGGACTTGTACGTGGACGGCGTGGCTTGCTGCGACCAGCACGCGGTGCATTCGCTGGCTCGAGCCGGGTTGCTTTGTGCGGCGCGGGAGGGGGTGCCGGGCGCGGTGGTCCCGGCGGCGCTCACCGAGCTGGGGAACGTGGCGCTGGACGCGAGCGGGGAGGCGGCGTGAAGGCGTGGCGCGGGTGCGTGTGTGGCGGTGTGCGCGGGCGTGACTGCCCGCCGCGGGTCGTGGTGCGGCGGTGGTCTCTGCGCGCGCGGACTTGGTGCGGCGATCGGGGCGGCGGCATGAGTGCGAGGCGCGGCAACCTCCGCCACTCCCGACTTCGCCCGGCGATCGGAGAAGCGGCATGAACGTCCAGCGCGTCGAATTCCCCTCCGCCGGTGAAACCCTCGTCGGCGACCTCCACCTCCCCACCTCGACCTCGCATCCGCTCGCCGTGGTCGTGGCCGGGTCGTGGACCACCGTCAAGGAGCAGATGGCCGGGCGGTACGCCCGCGGCCTCGCCCAGCGTGGCTTCCCCGCGCTGGCCTTCGACTTCCGCGGGCACGGCGACTCCGGCGGCCACCCACGCCACGCCGAGCTCCCCGCCGCCAAGGTCGCCGACCTCCGGGCGGCCGCCGCCTTCCTCCGGCGGGCGACCGGTGCCGCGCACGTCGGCGGGGTCGGGGTCTGTGCCGGCGCCGGGTACCTCGCCACGGCCGCCGACGCCCTCGACACCCTGGTCATGGTCGCGCCCTGGCTGCACGACGCCACCCTCGTCGGCGACGTCTACGGCGGCGAAACCGGGCTCGCCGAACGGATCCGGCGTGGCGCGCAGGCCCAGGCGGAGTTCGACCGCACCGGCGTCGTCCGGTACGTCCCGGCCGTCAGCCTCACCGATCCCGCCGCCGCGATGTGCGGGCCCTTCGGCTACTACCTCGACCCGTCCCGCGGCGCGATCCCGCAGTGGCCCAACCGGTTCGCCGAGCTTTCGTGGCCGCACTGGCTGGGCTTCGACGCGATCGCCGCCGCGCCCGCCGTCACCGTGCCCGTCACGATCGTGCACAGCGAAGACGCGGCGCTCCCCGCCGGCGTCCGGAAGTTCGCCGCCCTGCTCGGTGGATCGTCCACAGTGTACTGGCAGGCCGGCACGCAGTTCGACTTCTACGACGACGAACCCACCGTCGACGCGGCGCTCGACCTCGCCGCGGCGCACCTGGCCACCGGGAGTGAGGAGCACGGATGAACGCGACTGACCGGCTGGACGTGATCGAGGCGTGCGACCGGTTCGGCTGGTACGCCGACCGCCGGGACTGGGCCGCGATGACCGATCTCCTGGCCGACGAAGTGTGCCTGGACTACCGCGCGCTGCACGGCGGCGACGCCGCGACCGTGACCGGCGCCGCCGCGGTGGCCGGCTGGACGACCGAGTTCGCCGCCTTCCGCACCACCCAGCACCTCATCGGCAACCACGTCGTCGCGCTCGAGGGCGACACCGCCACCTGCGACGCCCAGGTCCAGGCAACGCACGTGCCCGCCCACGGCGGCCCGCCCTGGGTGCTCGGCGGCCACTACCGGATGCGGCTGCGGCGCGCCGGCGCCGGCTGGCGCATCGCGGCCGTCACCTTCACCCCCGACTGGCAGACCGGCGTCGTGCCGTCCGCCGGCGAGGCCGGCAGCACCCGCGCCACCGCGCAGGCGTGGTTCGACCGGGTCTGCGACGGTGCCGTCGCCGAGGCCGCGGACCTGCTCGGCGACGACGTCGAGTGGGTCAACTTCGTCGGCGTGCCCGGGCACCACGACTGCATGCCGTGGATCGGCACCTACCACGGCCCGGCCGCCGTGCTGGCCAGCTTCGAGGCGTTCACGTCGGTCTGCGACGTGCGGCACAAGGAGCTGCGCCGCCTGGTCGTCGACGGCGACCAGGCGGTCGGCGTCGTGCACGAGAAGGGTGTCGCGCGCGGCACCGGGGTGGCGTTCGAGATCGAGTACGTCGAGACGCTGACCGTGCGCGACGGCCGGATCGTGCGCTGGAAGTCCTACACCGACCCGTGCTCGATCATCCGCGCGCTGCGGTTCTGAACCCTGGCACACGAAAGAGCGGGCGGCCCCAGGGGGACCGCCCGCTCTTCCGCGTGCCGGCTACGCCGAGGCGCCGGCCGCCGTGGCGGTCCGGTCAACCGCCACCACCGGGCTCAGCTGCTGGTACAGCTCGATCAGCTCGCCGCCGGGACCGCGGACGAACGCGACCCGCACCTCCATCTCCGGCTCGCCGTTGATGAACACCTGGGTCGGCGCGCCGTCCCAGTCCTCGATCGGGAACGCGGCGCCGCCCGCGCCGAGGCACTTGGTGTAGGCCTCGTCGACGTCGTCGACGATCAGCGCGATGTGCTGCAGCGGCCCGGAAATCGACGTCACGTCGTCGCGGCCGCCGGGGAACAGCTCGATGTAGGTGTGCCCGTCCAGCTCGACGTAGACGCCCCGGTCGCAGTAGAGCACCTGACCGGTGTCGCTGGTCGTCTTCGACCATTCGTACGTCTTCGCGAAGCCGAGCCCGTCGCGGTAGAAGCGCAGGGACTCGTCGACGTCCTTGCAGAGGATCGCGACGTGCATCAGCGTGGCCGAGCCGGGCGGGCGGGACCAGGGTGCCGACATGGGACTACCTCCTCGGTTGGGTACTTCCATCGGGGTGGGGCGAACCGGGGACCCGGGACCGGGCACCGGGGTCAGGACCGCCGCAGCCAGGCGGCGAGGCCGGCGGGCAGGGTCGCCGCGTCCGCCGCGTCGGCGGTCAGCGCGACGTAGCCGTCCGGGCGGACCAGCGTGGCGTGGCCGGCGTCGTCGGCGGGCAGCACGGTGATCGGCGTGGCACTCGCCTCCGCGGCCTCCTTGACCGCGACGGCGTCGGCCGCGGGCGGGATGACCAGCGTCCAGCCGATGCCGGGCGCCATCCCGCGCCGGGGCGCCACGCGGCGGCCGGGGCCGGGCTGGTGCGGGCCGTCCTCGCCCGGGTAGCCGACGTGCAGCCCGGCCAGCCGGGTGGCCAGCCAGGAGCGGAACGCCGGCAGCGCGGACACCGAGTCGAGCACGTCGTTGCGCAGCCCGATGCTCGACGGCAGCGTCTGGGTGGAGATCTCGGTCAGCGTGCCGGTGAACCCGAGCACGCCGGCCGCGACCGGGCGCCGCTCGGCGTCGTAGGTGTCCAGCAGCGCGGGGGACGCGGTGCCGTCGAGCACCGCGCCGAGCTTCCAGGCCAGGTTCAGCGCGTCCTGGACCCCGGTGTTGAGGCCTT
Organism: Amycolatopsis iheyensis; assembly: GCF_024703995.1. GTDB lineage: Bacteria > Actinomycetota > Actinomycetes > Mycobacteriales > Pseudonocardiaceae > Amycolatopsis > Amycolatopsis iheyensis. Next base: position 41,082 of record NZ_JAMXQV010000019.1, read on the forward strand.
GGCCACCGACCGGGCTGTGCACGTGCCCGGCGTCGCCGACGAGGAACACCGGGCCCTTGGCGAAGGTGTCGGCGAGCCGCTCGTGGACCCGCCAGTTCGACGCCATCTTCACTTCGCGCACCCGCCCGCCCGCCGCGCCCGGGCCGCGCGTGTCGATGACCTCCTGGACGTCCTCGCGGGTCGGCACGCCGGCGTCGTCGCCGACCAGCGCCACCACGCGGTAGAGGTCGCCGGGGATCTTCGCGACCGCGCCGAGTCCGCGTGGGGAGAAGTAGAACGTGACGACCTCGTCCTCCGGGCCGTGCCAGTCCATGGTGACTTCGGCCAGCATGAACGTCTGAGGGCGCTGCCCGCCGGGGAAGCCGACGCCGATCCGGTCGCGCACGACGCTGTGGATGCCGTCGGCGCCGATGACGTACCGCGCGTCGATGGCTCGCACCACACCGGAAGAGTCCACAATGGACGCGGTGCTGCCGGGGAACGTCTCGCGCAGGTCGAGCAGCGACGTACTGCGGTGCACGACGCCGCCGAGCTCGGCGTAGCGAGCGGCGAGCACGTCTTCGGTGGTCATCTGCGGGATGCTCAACGCGTACGGATAGGGCGTGTCCAGCTCGGCGAACGGGATGGACAGCAACACCTTTTCCGCGTCGCGGACGGTGAACGTGCGGCCCGGGATCGACCGGGCCACCAGCTCGTCGGCGACCCCGATCGCGGCCAGCGACTCCAGCGTGCGCACGTGCACCGCGGACGCCCGCGAGTGCGGCGCGGGGCCGGTCGCGCGGTCGATGACCACGTGGTCGATCCCGAGGGTGCGCAGCGCGCAGCCCATCGTCAGGCCCACCGGTCCGGCGCCGACGACGAGCACGTCGGTGGTGCGGGGCAGTTCTGGGGACAGGGACATGTCGGCTCCTCAAAGCGCTCACCCGGGGCCACCGCGGTGGCCGGCGACCCCTCCAGCGTCGAGCCGGACCGGTTGGCGGGCAAGGGCGAATGCACGGAGTAGCGCCTCCGCACCCGACTTCGGATAGTGCGCGGCGGCGGCTTGCCGGGTGGGGTATCGGGACGGTGTCCTGGAAGCCGGAAGGGCCTGACACACCACAGTAGACACAACCGGCCGAAGGATCTCTCATGGCGGACAGCACGCAAACCCGTGCGGTGGTCACGAAACTGTTCTCCGACGTCGCGTCGGGCAATGTCGAGGGCGTGCTCGCCGCGCTCTCCCCGGCGATCGTCTTCGACCTGCCCGGCAACGAGTTCAACACGATCGTGCCCAACCTGCGCGTGTGGCGGGGCAAGGACGAGGTGCTCGAGGCGTTCCGGCTGCGCACCCTCTACGCCGACGTCACGGAGTTCGAGCAGCGGCAGATGGTGGTGGAGGACGACCGCGCGTTCGTCGTCAACTACCAGAAGCTCAAGCACCACGAGACCGGGATGGAGGTGGACTTCGAGTTCGCCATGGTCCTGACCGTCGGTGACGACGGCCTGGTGACGCACTGGCGCGCGTTCTTCGACGCCAGCCCGGAAATCGCGTTGTTCCGCTCCGACATCGACGACCGGCTGGTCGCCGCCGTCCGCGCCGGTGACCGCGCGCAGGTGAAGCAGCTGGTCCGCGACGGCGCCGACCCGAACCGGCGCGACCCGGTGACCGGGCTGACCACCTTCCTGCTCGCGGCCGGGCTCGGCGACGCGGGCGTGGTGCGCGAGCTGGTCGACGGCGGCGCCGACGTGTTCACCACCGACAGCCGCGGCGGCGCGACCGCGCTGCACAAGGCCGTCCAGCGCGGCGACCTGGCCACCGTGCGGGCGCTCGTCGACGCGGGCGCGTTCGTGGACGCGGTCGCCGCGACCACCGGGCACACCCCGCTGATGGACGCGCTCTGGTACAAGTGGCCGGCCATCACCCGGTACCTGCTGGAGCTCGGCGCGGGCGTCAACCTCTCGACGCACTACGGCTTCTCGATGAAGGAGCACTTCGAGTACGAGCTGAACGTCAACAAGCTCGGCAAGGAGAAGCTCCTCGAAGCCGAGCAGGCGCTGAAGGCGCGCGCGAAGGCCGACGAGGACGCGGTCGCCGCCCAGCGGCTGATGGCCGCGGTGACCACGGGCGACGTCGAGGGCGTGCGGTCGCTGATCGCCGCCGGCGCCGACGTCGACGCGCGGCACCCGGTGCTCAACGGCTTCAACGACCAGCACACCCCGCTGCTGGTCGCCGCGCGCGACGGGCACGCGGAGATCGCGGCGCTGCTGCTGCGCGGCGGCGCGGACGTCAACGCGACCGAGCCGACCTTCGGCGCCAGCCCGCTGCACAAGGCCGTCTACAACGGACACGCGGCGATCACCTCGGCGCTCGCGTCGATCCCCGGCGTCGACCTGGACTACCAGGGCGCGACCAACGGCTACACCGCGCTGCACGACGCGCTCTGGCACGGCTACGACGACTGTGCGTCGATCCTGCTCGACGCCGGCGCCCGCGTCGACGTCGAAGGCCACGACGGCAAGACCGCGCTCGACATCGCCACCGAGGTCTTCGGCGCCGGGCACGAACTCACCTCCCGCATCCGTTCGCGGTGACCAGAAGGGACGCACGCGCATGTTGTTCTACGTGCAGATGAAGTGGAACCACGAAGGCCGGATCACGCTCGACGAGCTGTGGGACGTGGAGGCCGACGAGGCCGAGCACGCCCAGGAGACCGTCGACTCCGGCTTCTGCGTCGGGATCTGGAAGGTGGCCGCGCAGAAGCGGGTCATCGCGATCATCGACTCGCCGGACGCCGAGGAGCTCGACCGGACCGCGCTCGGCCGGCTGCCGATGCGGGAGTACCTCGAGTTCGAGGTCGTCTGGCCGCTGCGGGACTACCTCGGCTTCGCCGAAGACGTCAAGAAACGGTACGACGTCTGAGTTTCGCGGAAGGCGGGGAGCATGATGGCAGCATTCGGCTTCGGGGCCTGGCCCGACGAGCCCGGCGTCGGCGGGATCGGCGAGGCCGCGGCGCGGGGGAGTGACCGGCACGCGGCCGCCGCGGCGGTGCGTCGTTGGCTGGCCGGGTGTCCGGGGCGGATCGGAGCATCCGCCGTGGCCGGGTTTCCGTTCGCCCCGGTGCTGCGGCACTACCGGGCGGCCGGGCGCGGCTACGCCGGCGACGAGCTGGGCACGCTGCTGCGCACCGTCCACAGCGGACTGCCCGGCGGCGGGGCCGCGCGGCTCGCCTGGCCGCTGCCGGACTGGCTGCCGTGCCCGCTCGATCGGGCCGGCGGCGGCTACGACGGCTACCTGGCGCTGCCGCTGCTGGAGAGCCCGGCCGGCGCCGACCTGCCCCCGCACCGGGCGGCGGCCGACCTGCTGCGGGCGCTGGCCGCGGACCTCCTCGCGCTGGAGGTCCGCGCGCTCGGCGCCCGGCCCGGCCGGGCGGAGCGGCAGCGGGTGCGCGCGTGTCTCGGGGTGCTGGCGCGGCTGCTGGACACCGACGTCGCGCTGCCGTCCCCGGCTTCGGACGAGGACCTCGCCGACCTCGCCGAGGTCTGGGTCGCCGAGGCGCTCGAACCGGTGGCGGCGCGCGTGCGGGTCGTCACCGAGCTGTCGCTGCTGCCGATGACCCCGCTGCACGACGAGCAGATGTTCCTGCGTTGCCTCCAGCTGTTCGAGACGCTGTACCGGCGGATCGGCGACGCCCTGGTGGCCGCGCGGGACGCGCTCGTGCGGCGCGCCGTCGACCGCGCGCGGGTGCTCGTCGCCGAAGCGGTGCGGCTGCTCGCGTTGTCGCCACCGCTGCACCGGGTGGTCACCACGATGCCGCCGGCGGTGTTCGCGGTGATCCGGGCGCACACGGGTGGCCGCAGCGCGGTGCAGTCACGGGGGTACCGGCGGATCGAGGACGTGTCCGCCGGCTTGCAGGACGCTGTGGTGCGGCTGGGCGAGAGCGCGACGTCCGGGGTGCGGGCGGAGCTGGCCCGGCTCGACGAGGCGTGGTGCGCGATGAAGCGGACGCACTGGGGGATCACCTTGAAGATCATCGGCACGGCTCCCGGCACCGGCGGCACGAGCGGCGCGGACTACCTGCGCCAGGCCGCCGCGGTGCCGCTGTTCCCGGCGCTCGCCGCCCGGCCGCTGCGAGTCGGCGCGTGACCGGCTACGCGGACGTGCGCCGGATGATCCTGGGCGGCGTGCTGGCCCAGGCGATCCACGCGGTGACCGAGCTGGGCGTCGTCGACCGGCTGGCGGCGGGCCCGGCCACCGCGGCCTCGCTCGCGGCGGACCTCGGTCTCGCGCCGGACGCGCTGACGCGGTTCCTGCGTGCCCTGGCCGGCGAGGGGCTTTTCGTTGCCGTGTCGGGAAAGTACGCGCTGACCGCGGCCGGGGAGCTGTTGCGCTCGGACGTCCCGGGATCGCTGCGGCACCTGTCGCGGCTGATGACCGGCGAGGCGTACCGCGTCTGGGAGCGGGCGCCGGAGAGCCTGCAAACCGGGGAACCGGCGTTCGAGGCCGAGTTCGGCGCGCCGCTGTTCGACTGGCTGGCCGCCCGGCCGGACCGGCAGGCGGAGTTCGCGGCGGCGCAGGCGGGGCTGGTCGAGCGGCGGCTGGAGCCGCTGCTGGCCCGGTCGTGGGACGGCGTCGGGCACGTCATCGACGTCGGCGGTGGCGACGGGACGCTGGTGCGCGCGCTGCTGGCGGCCCATCCCGGGTTGCGGGGCACGGTGTTCGACCGGCCCGGCGTGCCGTTCGACGTGCCCGGGGCGCGGTTCGTGGGCGGGGACTTCTTCACGTCGGTGCCACCGGGTGGCGACGTCTACGTGCTGTCCCAGATCCTGCACGACTGGGACGACGAGCGGGCGACGCGGATCCTGCGGACGTGCCGCGCGGCGATGTCCGCGTCGGCGCGGTTGCTGGTGCTGGAACAGGTGGTGCCGGAGGACGGCGGGCCGCATCCGGCGCACCTGCTGGATCTGCACATGCTGGTGTTGCTGGGTGGTCGCGAGCGCACGGAGGCGGCGTGGCGGGGTTTGCTGGCGGCGGGTGGGTTCGAGCTGCGCGCGGTGACGCACGGCGAGCGGGCTTCGGTGCTCGAGGCGGTGCCGGCGTGACGACGGCGGAGCGGGCTTACCTCGATCGGGAGTTCTCGCCCAGCCGGCTGGTGCCCGACATCGGCCACTACCTCCGGGAGTACAGCGCACGCAGTGCCGAAGCCCGCGCGGCCTTCGCGCACCGCACCTTGCGCTACGGCACCGCCGCGCCCGAGCTGCTCGACTTCTTCCCCGTGCCGGGCGCCGCCGCCGCGCCGCTGATGGTCTTCGTCCACGGCGGGTTCTGGCAGGAGTCCGGACGGGAGCAGGCCGCCTTCACCGCGTCGGGCTTTCTCGAGCGGGGGGTCGCCTACGCCGCGCTCGGGTACGGGCTCGCGCCCGCGCACCGGCTCGACGGGATCGTCGCCATGGTCCGGCGGGCTGTGCGGCTGCTCGCGCGAACCGCGCCCGTCCTCGGCGTCGACCCCGCGCGGATCCACCTCGCCGGCAGCTCCGCCGGGGCACACCTGGCCGCGATGGCGCTGGGCGACCCGCACGTCGCCGGGGTCAGCCTGCTCAGCGGGATCTACGACCTCGAGCCGATGACCGGGTCCTACGTCAACGAAGCGCTGGGCCTCACCCGGGCCGAAGCGCGCCGGCTCAGCCCGCTGGGGCGGCTGCCACGCGGGCTCCCGCCGATCGTGCTGGCGCGCGGCGAGCACGAGACCGGCGAGTTCATCCGCCAGCACAACGCGATGTCGGCGGCCCTGACCGCGGCCGGCGGTGACGTCACCGACCTCGTCATCGCCGGCCGCACCCACTTCGACGTGCCGTACGACCTCCCCGACCCGACGACACCGCTGGGTGCCGCAGTGGCCCGCCAACTCGCCGCCGGGCGTACGGTCCCCGCGGCGAGGGAGTAGCGCGGCACTTTCATACCGAAAGTGCCGACCTGGGAGCGGCACTTTCATACCGAAAGTGCCGGGGTGGCGCGTTCGGGGGTGGGGTCAGAGGCGTGCTCGCAACTCCCACAGCTCCGGGTAGAACCGCTCCTGCGGCCGGCCGCTGAGGTGCGCGGCCCCCGTTGTCCCGCCCGTGCCCCGCCGGCGGCCGATCTGGCGTTGCACCGTCAGCAAGTGCCGGCCCTGCCACGCCGCCCAGGCCTGGTCGTGGGCCACCAGTGCCTCGCTCAAGTCCCACAGCTCGTCCCGCGCCGCCGCGATCCGGGCGTACGCCGCGAAGCGCTCTTCCTCCGTCGTGACCGCGAAACCCGCCTTCGACAGCACCGCCAAGTAGCCGTCCCACAGCGTGGGCTCCGTGTATCGGCGGCGCAGGCGGGTCCGCTCGGCCGGGGTGTGCCACGGCCGGTCGAACCGGCCGTCGTCAACCGCCCCCGACAGCAGCGTGATCTCGCGGAACTGCGCCGACTGGCCACCGTTGCCCGTGCCCAGCGCGCCGCGGAACCGGGCGAAGTCCTGCGGGGCCAGGGTGTCGAGGACGTCGAACTGGCCCAACAGCATCCGCTGCACCGCCACCACCCGCGTCAGCCGTTCGCGCGGGGCGCGCGACTCGCCGCGCAGCATCAGGTCCCTGGCCTCCTCCAGCTCGGCCAGCAGCTGCTTGAACCACAGCTCGAACGCCTGGTGCACGACGACGAACAGCAGCTCGTCCCGCGCCCGCGCCCCCTGGAGGTCCAACAGCGCCGGCAGCCGGAGGTACTCGCCGTAGCCCGGCATCAGGCCTCCCCGCCGGTCAGCAGGCCGTGCGCGGCGAAGACGTCCACCGCGCCCGGCACCTCGAACACCCCGGCCGACGCGCACATCCGCAGTGCCGCGCGGCAGATCGCGCGGACCCGTTCGTCGCCGGTCTCGCCGCGGTAGCAGTTGTCGACCACCGCGGCCGCGGCCGGCGCGTCCAGCCCCGCCAGGCGCAGTGACGAGCGCACCGGCTCGACGTCCCAGACCAGGCAGCTCTTCAGCAACGCGGGCAGCGCGAACGCGACCGCCGTCCGGGCGCCGGTGTCGAGGCCGTGCCACAGCTCGTGGAAGAACGCCGTGAAGAACCGGTGGTGGCGTCCCTCGTCCTTCGCGTGGTCGCGGACCAGGTCGCGGACCGTCGTGACGACGCCGGTGTCGGCCGGCACCTCGTTGAGCACGCTGGTGATGAGCGTTTCGAACACCACGGTCTGCAGCAGCGGCGCGAGCGCCGGGTGCGCGGGCAGGGTCCGGGCCGCGGTGTCGGCGAGCCGGGTGACGAACCCGCCGTAGTCCCAGCGCGGAACGGCGATCCCGGTCGTCGCCGCGACCTGGTCGGCCAGGTCGAGGCTGTAGAGCGAGTGGTAGCCCTCGTCGCAGTACACCTTGAAGGCGTCGAGCCGGGTCCGCGCGGCCACCGGGACGCCGCAGCGGTCGTTCGCGATCAGCTCGGCGCCGCGGTTGACGACCCGGGTCTCGAGGTGCGTGGTGGACAGCAGGAACTGGTACAAGTGCCGCACGGCCAGCTCCCGCCGCCGCCCGGCCGGCAGCGCGACGACCGCCTCGTGCGCCAGGTACGGCACCAGCCGCTCCGGGAAGAACACCTTGCCGTCGTCGGACTCGTCGTGCAGCAGCCGCCGGACGCCGCCGCGCACGCCCGCGGACTCGTACCAGGCGTCGAGCGGGCCGCGGCTCATCGCGGGCTCCGGGGCAGCGCGCCGAGCCGCCGGACGGCCTCGCGGACCAGGGCGGCGTCGGTGGCGAAGCAGAGCCGGAACCAGCCGGGTTCGGGCGAGCCGAACGCCGAGCCGGGCAGGATGTTCACCCTGGTCGTGTCGAGCACGCGCCGCCACAGCTCGTCGTCGGTCGCGGCGCCCAGCCACGCGCGCAGGTCCACCCACACCGAGAAGCCCGCGTCCGCCGGCACGTGCGGGATGCCCGCCCCGGCCAGCGCGGCCTCGACGTTCGCGTACGCCGCCGCCAGCCGGGCACGGCCGGTCGTGAGGAGGTCCCGCACGCCCGTCTCGTCCGCGAGGAGGCCGGTGAGCAGGGCCTGGGTGTCACTCGACACCGGCGCGAAGTACGCGAGGGCCCGCGCCGCGGCGAGGACGTCCGGGTCCCGGCTGCACAGCACCCCGGCCTTGAGCCCCGGCAGCCCGAAGTCCTTGGCGAAGCCCCACACCACGTGCACCCGCGGCCCGCCGCCGAGCACGCTGGTGAACGGCTCGGCCCCGAACACCGAGCCGGCGTAGATCTCGTCGGCGACGACGTCGAGGTCGTGCCGCGCGGCGACGGCGAGCAGCTCGCGCAGCACCACGGCCGGGTGCACCCGGCCGGTCGGGTTGTCCGGCGACGTCAGCACCAGCGCCCGGACGCGCTCGCCGCGACGCCGCGCGGCCACCACGGTCTCCTCGACGGCGGCCGGGTCGAGCCGGAAGCCCGCCCGCATCGGCGCCGCGACGAGCCGCGCGCCGGAGCGGGCGGTCAGCACGACGTCGAGCGCGCCGTAGTAGGGCGCGGGCACCACGAGCGCGTCGCCGGGGTCGCACAGGACGGTGGCGGCGATGTCGAGCGCGGCGCTGGCCCCGCCGACGACGACCAGGTCGTCCGGGCCGACGTCGGCGCGGGCTTGCCGGGCCAGGTGCGCGGCGGTGGCTTCCCGCAGCTTGCGCGTGCCGTGCGGCGGGCCGTACCGGACGTCGGCCGGGGCCAGCCGGCGCGGCGCGGTGACGTGGGCGACCAGCAGGTCCCAGACCAGCCGGTTCTCCGCGGTGCCGAGGTTGAGGAAGCCGCCGGGGTTCGCGACGGCGTTGAAGGGATCGGCCTCCGCGCGCAGGTGGGCGGCGGCGATCGCGGGTGCGTGCCCGGCCAGCGCGGCCGCTCGTTTCGCGACCATCAGCAGCCTGCTTCCGGGCCGGTGACGAGGCCGGGGTGGACGCCGAGACCGCGGGAGGCGTCGAGCACCGCGCCGTGCAGCAGCGTGGCCGGTTCTTCGCAGAGCCACCAGGCCAGTTCGGCGAGTTCGGCCGGGTCCAGGAGCCGGCCGCCGGGGAGGCGGCCGGTCAGCTCCGCCAGCTGTCGTTCGTCCAGCGCGTCCAGCAGGCTGGCGCGCAGCATCGGCGTGTGCGTCGCGCCGGGGCAGAGCGCGAACACGTGGACCGGGTCGTGCACCAGCTGGGCGGCCAGGTGCCGGGTCAGGTAGGCCAGCGCGGCCTTGCTCATCCCGTCCGCGACCTCGAACGCCGGGAACGTCGCGACGGCGCCGCCGACGCTGCAGACGTTGACGATCTTGCCGTAGCCGCGCTCCAGCATGGCCGGCAGCAGCGCCCGGATCATCCACAGTGGACCGACGCTGTTGATGCGCAGGAACGCCTCGTCGCGCAGCTCGACCGGGCCGTCCACACAGGACTCGACGGTCTTGGTCCCGACGGCGGCGTTGTTGACCAGGACGTCGACCGGGCCGTGCACGCGTTCCAGCAGCCGGCGATGGCTCTCGGCGTCGCCCTGGTCGAGCTCGAACGCCTCCGCCTTTCCGCCGGACTCGGCCACTTCGGCGACCAGCCGCGCGGCCGCGTCCGGATGGGACCGGTAGGTGAACCACACCCGGTCGCCGGCGCGCGCGAACCGGCGCACCATCGCCTCGCCGAGGCCGCTCGAGCCACCGGTGACGAGCACTCCACGTCCAGCCATACCCCGGATCTTCCCGGCCCGGCCGCGGCGACCGCACCGATCCGGTGGCTACTTCGTGCGGTCACCCGGCCGACTTGCGGGAGTGCGGCCGGCGGCCGCGCGGCCCCTTGCCGCCCGCGCGCGCCGCGCGGTGCCATGGGATCCGGTCGCAGCACGCGGATCGACAAGGGAGCACCGCATGATCCACCAACTGATCTTCGCCCACCCCAAGCCGGGGATGAGCGAGCAGGAGTTCCAGCGCTACTGGGTCGAAGAGCACGCGGTCCGGTACGCCGCCAAGATCCCGCAGATCAGGAAGTACCTGATCGACACCCGGATCCCGTTCGGGCCGGAGCCCGAAGACCCGATGTGGAGCGGGATCGCGGAGATCTGGCTGGCCAACGACGAGGAGCAGCTGGCCTCCCTGCAGACCGACGAGTTCCTCAACGGCGCGCGGCTGGACGAGCCGCGCTGGGCGGCCTTCTGGCGGTCGGTCGTGCTCGACACCGACGCCCACGAGGTCGTGCCCGGCCCGGCCGACGCCGGTGGCGTCAAGCTGGTCCAGCTGGTGAAGCGGCGCGAAGGGCTGCCGCTGGCCGAGTTCCGCGAACGGCTGCGCGGCAAGTACGCCGACCTCGCCGCCGAAGTCCCCGGCCTGCGCCGGTACCTGCAGGGCACCACCCGCGACGGGTACTACGGCGTCGGCGAGGCCCTGCTCGACGCGGCGCAGCAGCTGTGGTTCGACGACACCAACGCACTCGCCGAGGCGGTCGCCTCGCCCGCCTACCAGCGGGCGCACGAGGAGCTGCTGTCCATCGTGGAGCCGCGGTACGTGCACGAGATGGTCGTGCGCGAGAACTGGATCATCGGCCCCGAGCCGCGCTGAGCTCGTCGTCACCCCGGCCGCCGTCCCCGCGTGGGGCGGCGGCCGTCGGTCTGTCCGGAGGAGGTTTCCCCTTGCTGTTCCGTGACTTCCGCGTGTTCGACGGCCACCGCGTCCGGCGGGCGAGCGTGCTGGTCGAAGGCGGCCGGATCGCCGCGGTCGGTGACCTCGCGGTGTCCGATGTGGACGTCGTCGAGGGGTGCGGCCGGACGCTGCTGCCCGGCCTGATCGACGCGCACGTGCACATCACCCGGCCCGGGCTGCGGCACGGCTTCGCCTTCGGCGTCACGACTCAGCTGGACATGTTCGCGGACCCCGTGCTCCTGCGGGAAATCCGCGCCGAAGCGGCGAGCGGCGGGCCGGTGTCGGACGTCTGCTCGGCGGGGATCGGCGCCACCGCGCCGGGCGGGCACCCGGCCCAGCTCGTCCACCACGGGCTGTTCGGCACGTTCCCCACCCTCGGCTCGGCGGCGGACGCGCGGGTGTTCGTGGCGGCCCGGCTGGCCGAGGGGTCGGACTACGTCAAGGTGTTCGCGTCGTCGGTGCCGGGGGAGGGCCACCTGCCGGCGTTGTCCCCGGCGGCCGTCGCGGCGGTGATCGCGGCCGCGCACTCGCACGGCGTGCCGGCGGTGGTGCACGCGCTCGACGCCGGATCCGCGCTGGCGGCCGTCCGAGCCGGGGCGGACGGGCTGGCGCACCTGCCGTTCGACCGGCCACTCGGACGGGAGTTCATCGCGGGGCTCGCGGCGCGCGACGCGTTCGTGGTGCCGACGCTGACCGTCCTGGAGTCGTTCTGCGGGCGGGCCGAGCCGGAGCGCACCGGTGCGTTGTCCCCGGCCGCGCTGGCCACCCTGGCGACGCCGATGGTGCCGGCCCCGGTGGCCGGCTACGCGGCCGAGCACGCGGCCCGCGCGGTGGCCCCGCTGGCGGCGGCGGGGGTGTGCGTGCTGGCCGGGACGGACGCGGGCGCGCCGGGCACCGCGCACGGGCTGAGCCTGCACCGGGAACTGGCACTGCTGGTGAAGGCCGGTCTGACCCCGGCGGCCGCGCTCACGGCGGCAACGTCGGCGCCGGCGCGGCGGTTCGGGCTCGCCGATCGGGGTGAGGTCGCGGTGGGGAAGCGGGCGGACCTGGTGGTGGTCGATGGTGATCCGCTGGCGGACATCCGGCTGACGCGGCGGGTGGTAGCGGTGTGCCGGGAAGGTGTGCTGCACGAGGTGGCTGGGGCGTAGGCCGGGCGGGTGGCGGGCTGCCGTAACAAGGTGGCCCGAGCGCAGGCCCGCCCGGAACCCCTTGCGGCAGAGCACAAGGAAGCGCCCGCCGGTCCCTGGGGAGACCGACGGGCGCGGGCTTGAGGGTGGATCAGTCGTTCACACCGGCGGTGACCGGCGCCGCCGTCGCCGTCGCGGTTTGCCGGCCGCGCAAGAAGATCGTCGCCACCAGCGCGCCGAACAGGGCGATCAGGCCCGCCGTCAGCAGGCCCGCGTGGAGCCCGCCCGTGGTCGCCGACACCGTGGTGCCCGAACCCTGCAGGCTCGCCGTGCGGGCCGTCACCACCGCCGCCAGCACCGGGAGCCAGACCGCGCTGCCCAGCTGCTGGGCCGTCTGCGCCAGACCGCCCGCCAGGCCCTGCTTGTCGTTCGGAAGACCCGACGTCACCGTGATGTTGAACGCGATCACCGCCGTCACGTGGCCGAAACCGAGCCCGATGTTCGTCACGATCAGCAGAGCGAAGTCGCCGCCTTCGGGCAGCAGGGTCATCAGGCCCGTCGCCACCGCCTGCAGCAGCAACCCGCAGACCAGCGCGCGCGGCACGCCGAGGGCGCCGATCACCTTGTTGCCGATCAGGCCGCCGATCACCGCCGAACCACCCAGCGGGATCAGGGACAGCCCCGTGCGCAGCGGGCTCCAGCCCAGGACGTCCTGCATGTACAGCGTTTCGAGGACGGTCGCGCCACCGCACATGCCGAACGTGATGAACCCGGCCAGGCCGCCCCACTTCACCGACCGGCGGCGCAGGACGTCCAGCGGTGCCAGGGGAGCCGGGTGCCTCGACTCGGCGAAGAGGAACAAGCCCAGGAGCACGACCCCGCCGGCCAGGGTGCCGATCGTCGCCGGGCTGTCCCAGCCGGCGCTGTCGCCGGTCGAGATGCCGTAGACGAGCGACAGGATGCCCGCGGTGGCGAGGACCGCGCCGGGGACGTCGAGCCGGGCCGCGTTGGCGTCCTTGCTCTCCTCCAGCAGCGCCAGCGCCGCGACGAACACGATCGCGCCGATGATCGCCAGCAGCAGCATCGTCCAGCGCCAGCTCAGCGCGCCGGTGATGATCCCGCCGCTGATCACCCCGACGATGAAGCCGAGCATGAGCACCGCGCCGTTGACGCTGAGCGCCTTCTGGCGTTCCGGGCCCTCGCGGAACGACGTCGTCAGCAGCGACATCGCCGCCGGGCCGACCATCGCCGCGCCGATGCCCTGGCCCGCGCGGGCCAGGATGAGCAGCCACGGCGTGTCCGCGAGCCCACCGGCCAGCGAGAACACCGTGAACAGCGCCACGCCGATGAGGAACAGCCGACGGCGGCCGAACAGGTCGGACGCCCGCCCGAACAGCAGCAGGAACCCGGCGATGAACAAGATGAAGGCCGTCATCACCCACTGCAGGTCCGCGGTGGACGAGAAGCCGAGGTCACGCCCGATGGTGGGCAGGGCCACGCTGACGATCGAGAAGTCGAGCGCGACCATGAACTGCGATGCGCAGAGCATGATGAGCACGAGCCAGCGCCGGGCGCCGAAGCGCGTGGGCGGGCTCGGCCGGGATTCGGATGCGTCAGTAGCCATGGCACCAGCCTGGGGCACGCGTCGCGCGCGTGGAGAGCCTGAACCAGTCGTGGTATTGGCAGTACCAGCATGAGCCGGTTCTGGCTGCCCGTCGCGCGCGCCCGCATGCTGGGGCGAGGCCGCGCCCTCGCGCCCCGCCGTCCCCTGCCGTCCTCCGAGAAGGAGAAAGCCATGCACGCACTCGACGTCGCCGCGGCGACCGAGGACCCGATCCGCCGGATCCCGTCCGGCTTCATGCTCGGCACCAAGACCCTCGCCCGCGGCGCGGAGCTGGGGTTCGTCGAGTCGGACTTCTACTTCGTCGGCCGCGGCGGGGTGCTGGGCGACGTCGACTCCGACGTCGTCGCGGCGGGCTTCACGTTCGTCAACGCCGAGTCGCTGCGGGTGGTGTGGGAACGCAGCCGCGACGTCCTGCCGCGCCGGGAGGCGTCGGTCGAGTTCGCGGTGTGCGCGGCGGACTGGGCCCAGGAGCACATCCCGGACGAGTTCGACGCGGCCCGCCTCGCCGAGCTGCTCGACCCGGTGGTCGCCGCGGCGACCCCGGAGCTGGCCCCGGTGTTCGCCGGCTGGCGTGCCCTGGACGTGCCGGCGGAGCCGAAGGCGCACGCGCTGCACCAGCTGAACGTCCTGCGCGAGCTGCGCGGCGCGCGGCACATGGTGGCCGTGCTCGCGGGCGAGCTGGCGCCGCAGGACGCGCTGCGCTACCACTCGCCGTCGGTGATCTGGGACCTGTTCGGCTGGCCGGGCCAGCTGGACGCCTCTCGCGTCCGCCAGGTCGGCAAGCGCTGGCAGAGCGCGATCGACGTGACGAACCAGCTGCTGGCCCCGGTGTTCGACGTGCTTTCGGACGCCGAACGCGGCGAGCTGGTGACGCTGCTGCAGTACCTGCTGACCGTCACGTCCTGACCCGCCCTGGCCCAAGCGCCCCAATGTGGCCTTCGGTGCGTCAGACGCACCGAAGGCCACATTGGGTGCGTTGAATGGGCACTGCGGCGCGGAGCGCCTCCGTTGAGGGTGGTGGTGGGGGCATCGGTGGAGCAACCAAGGCCACATTGGGGCGCTTCAGAGGTCCGCGCGGTAACGGTGGATGAGCGACGCCGCCATCGCGCCCTCGCCCACCCCCGCCGCGATGCGCTTCACCGAGTTCGCCCGGGCGTCTCCCGCCGCGAACACGCCCGGCATGCTCGTCTCCAGCAGGAACGGGCGGCGCGGCAGGTCCCAGCCCGCCGGCGGGTCGGCCAGGTCCGGCCCGGTCAGGAGGAAGCCGTGCTCGTCGCGGGTCACCGCGTCCGCCAGCCACGTCGTGCGGGGGCGGGCGCCGATGAACGTGAACAGGTACTCCGCGTCCTCTGTGGACACCCGGCCGGTGCGGCGGTCGCACAGCGTCAGGCGGCGCAGGCGCTCGTCGCCGTCGACCGCCACCACCGTGGTGTCCAGCCGGACGTCGATCGCCGGGTGGCGGCGGATCTCGTCGACCAGGTAGCGCGACATGCCCGCCGCCAGGTCGGACCCGCGCACCAGCACCGTGACCGCCGACGCGTGTTCGGCGAAGTGCAGGGCCGCCTGGCCGGCCGAGTTCGCGCCGCCGACGATCCAGACGTGCCGTCGCGCGCACGCCGTCGTCTCCGAGGTCGTGGCGCCGTAGTAGATCCCGGCGCCTTCGAACCGCTCCGCTCCCGCCGCGGTCAGGCGCTCGTAGGCCAGGCCGGTCGCCAGCAGCACCGTGCCCGCGGTGACCTCCCGGCCGTCCGAGAGCCCCAGCACCCGGGCCCGGCCCGCCGCCCGCAGCGCGACCGCCGACACCGGCGCCAGGATGTCGGCGCCGAACCGGCGGGCCTGCGCCACCGCGCGCCGGGTGAGGTCGGCGCCCGACACCCCCGACGGGAAGCCCAGGTAGTTCTCGATCCGGCTCGACGTCCCGGCCTGCCCGCCCGGCACGTAGGCGTCGACCAGCAGCGTGCTCAGCCCTTCGGACGAGCCGTAGACGGCCGCCGCGAGGCCGGTCGGGCCGCCGCCGACGATCACCGTGTCGTAGTGCGGCCGGTCCGCCGCCGCGGCGAGGCCGAGCACCTCGGCCAGTTCCTGGTGCGTGGGGCGGGAAAGCCACGTCCCGTCGGGCAGGTCGACGCGCGGCCAGACCGCCCCGGGCGCGTCTTCGCCGGTGACGTCGACGAAGCGGAACGGCTGCTGGTGACGCGTGAGGAAGTCGCGCACCCGGTGCGTGGCCGGCGCGAACGGGTGCCCGAGGACGCGGATCCCGCCGTAGGGCGGGCAGTACGCCGCCTCCCACGACGCGAGCAGGTCGTCGAGCACCGGGTAGAGCCGCTCCTCGGGCGGCTCCCACGGCTTGACGAGGTAGTGGTCCAGCCGCACCTCGTTGATCGCGGTGATCGCCACGGACGTGTCCGCGTACGCGGTCAGCAGCACCTTCTTCGCCGCGGGGAACCGATCCCTGGCCTCGGCGAGGAACTCGGTGCCGGTCATCTCCGGCATCCGTTGGTCCACCAGCAGCAACGCCGCTTCGGCGCCACGCTCGCGAAGCGTGTCCAGGATTTCCAGCGCGGCCCGCGGGGTGCCGGCGGCGAGCACGCGGTACCGGTCGCGGTAGCGGCCGAGGTCCCGCCGCAGCGCGCTGAGGACGGTCGGGTCGTCGTCCACGACCAGCAGGACGGGCGTGGACTGCTTGGCGGTCACCATGATCGCAGTGTCGCCGCCGCCGGGCGGGCACGCCGATGCCGACGTCACGAAGTCCGCCGAGGTACGCCCGAACCGACGTCCGCCGGCGACCCCGACTTGTCGAAGTGACCGCGCCACAAGGCTTTTTCCTGGCGACGCGGCGCGCGGGGTTGCTTCACTGGCTTCAGCCCGGTTTCCGGGAACTCACCAGCACCAGCACGGGAGTGCCGATGTCCAAGAAGATCCTGTACGTGCTCTCCGAGTACGGCTACTGGGGCGAGGAGCTGCTCGGCCCGGTGACGGCCACCGACGAGGCCGGCTACGAGAGCGTCTTCGCCACGCCGAACGGGAAGCGGCCGCAGGCGCTGCCGCCGAGCCTCGACCCCGGTTACGTCGACCCGCCGCTCGGCCGCTCGGTCACCACGCCCGAGGTCGCCGTCGCCGCGCGCGAGCTGGACGAGTCCGCGCGCCTCGACAACCCGCTGAGCCTGGCCGACCTGATCCCGGAACGGCCCTACAACAGCGAGCCCGGCTTCCTGCGGCTGATCGAAGCGTACTACCGTGAACTGTCCACTCTGGACGACGAGGTGCGCGGGTACGACGCGCTCGTGATCGTCGGCGGCAGCGGCCCGATCGTCGACCTGGCCAACAACGGCCGGCTGCACGAGCTGATCCTGGCCTTCGTGCGCGCGGACAAGCCGATCGTGGGGGAGTGCTACGGCGTCGCGCCGCTGGCCTTCGCCCGCGACTGGGAGGACCGCGAGAGCATCATCCGCGGCAAGCACGTCACCGGGCACTGCAAGGAGTACGACTACAAGGACGGCACCGGGTTCGTCGGCGTCGACTTCAACATGGGCCCGCCGCCGTACCCGCTCGAGTACATCCTCCGCGACGCCACCGGCCCCGACGGGCGCTACCACGGCAACGTCGGCAAGGAGACGTCGGTGATCGTCGACCACCCGTTCATCACCGCACGATCCACACCGGACTCGTTCCTCGCCGGGCAGAAGCTGGTCGAGGTGCTGGAACAGGGACTGCGCCGCTTCGGCTGGTGACCGGGTAACCAAGGAGGAGAAAAGCGATGACCGCACGCGCGGGCCGGGTGGCGATGTTCGAGCAGTTCGCCGCCGACGGCATCACCCGGATGTTCGGCAACCCGGGCACCGTGGAACAGGGATTCCTCGACGAGCTCGAAGCGTTCCCCGGCTTCGGCTACGTGCTGGGCCTGCAGGAGGCGGCGGTCGTCGGGATCGCCGACGGGTACGCCCGCGCCACCGGCGGGCCGGCGCTCGTCCAGCTCCACACGGGCGTCGGCCTCGGCAACGGGGTCGGCATGCTGTACCAGGCCATGCGGGGCCACTCGCCGCTGGTCGTCGTCGCCGGCGAGGCCGGGGTCCGCTACGACGCGCTCGACGCGCAGATGGCGGCCGACCTCGTCGCGATGGCGAAGCCGGTGACGAAGTACGCGACCCGCGTGCTGCACCCCGGCTCGCTGCTGCGGGTGCTGCGCCGCGCGGTGAAGATCGCGATGACCCCGCCGCGCGGCCCGGTGTTCGTGTCGTTGCCGATGGACGTGCTCGACGAGCTCACCACCGAGCCCGCCGTGCCCACCCGCGTGCCGACCCGCGCGGTGGTCCCGGTCGCGGCGGAGCTGGACCGGGCCGCGGCGCTGCTGGCCGCGGCCCGGCGGCCGATCGTGCTGCTCGGCGACGGCGTCTCGGTGTCCGGCGCCCAGGCCGAGCTGACCCGGGTGGCGGAGCTGCTGAACGCGCCGGTGTGGGGCGTCAACGACTCCGAGGTCAACATGGACGCGACGCACCCGCTCTACCGCGGGCAGCTCGGGCACATGTTCGGCACGCACAGCGCCGGGATCGTCGGGGACGCCGACGCGGTGCTCATCGCCGGGACCTACGTCTTCCCGGAGGTGTTCCCCGAGCTGGCCAGCCCGTTCGCGCCGGGCGCGAAGATCGTGCACGTCGACCTGGACGACTTCGAGATCGCGAAGAACTTCCCGGTCGACGTCGGACTGGTCGCCGACCCCAAGCCGACGCTGGCCGCGCTCGGCGACCTGCTCGCCGACGAGCTGCCCGACACCGGCTGGACCGACCTGGCCCGCGAACCCCGGCCCGCGCCGGAGATCACGGACGACAGCCCGCTGATCGAGCGGTTCGCCGCCGCGCTGGCCGCCCGGGCGGGCGCGGACCTCGTGGTCTTCGACGAGGCGCTGACCGCGTCGCCGGGCTTGGTCAGGCACCTGCCCCCGCGCACCCCGGGGAACTACTTCCTCACCCGCGGCGGCTCACTCGGCGTCGGCATCACCGGCGCCATCGGCGCCAAGCTCGCCCGCCCGGACGCCGAGGTCGTCGGCTTCACCGGCGACGGCGGCAGCATGTACACCCCGCAGGCGCTGTGGACGGCCGCGCGGTACGGCATCGCCGCCCGGTTCGTCATCTGCAACAACGGCCGGTACCGGCTGCTCGACCACAACCTCGACCAGTACCGGGCCGAACGCGGGCTCAAGGGGGACGGCTACCCGAGCGGGTTCCACCTGGGCGACCCCGAAATCGGGTTCGTCGAGCTCGCCGCGGCGCTGGGCGTCGACGGCGTCCGCGTCGCCAAGGCGTCCGAAGTGGACGACGCGGTCGAACGGATGCTGGCCGCGAACGGACCGTTCCTCGTCGACCTGGTGACGGGGTGAGCGCGATGAAGCAGTTCGTGCCGCGCGAAGGCGGCGTGCTCACCGGGCGGACGATCGCCATCCTGCTCGAGGCGGACTACGTCGAGCCGGAGCTGCACTACTACGAACGCCGGTTCGCCGAGGAGGGCGCCACCGTCCGGTGGCTCACCCGGCTCTGGGGCCAGGACTCGCTGACCTTCACCGGCCACGAGTACGGCCTCCCGGTGACCGTCGACGACGACCTCGAGCGGGTCGACGACGACACCCTCGCCGGGTTCGACGCGCTGATCGTGCCCTCGGGCATGGTCTCCGACCGGTTGCGCTACACCGAAGACGCGGCCCGGCTCGCACCGGCCGTCGACCTGCTGCGCCGCGCGTTCGGCATGCCGGGGGTGCTCAAGGGTGTGATCTGCCACGGCATGTGGCTGGTCTCGCCGATCCCGGAGCACGTGCGCGGCCGGCGGGTCACCGCCCACGTCAACCTGCTCGGCGACGTGCGCAACATGGGCGCGGTCTACACCGACCAGGACGTCGTCGTCGACGGCGACCTGGTCACCGCCCGCAGCGCCGACCACTGCCACCTCTTCGCCCGCGCGGTCATCGACCTCGTCGCGGCGCGGTCGGCCCGGCGCCCGCGCCGGTGGCGCCGCGCGGGCTGAGCAAGGCCAGAAGTTCCATCGGAAACCATGCCGCGGGAGCGCCGACATGACCAGTCCCGACTTCCCCTTCGCCGACCTGGTGGCCGCGCGCGTCACCGGGTACGACCGCCGCACGCGCGTGGCCGACCTGCGCACGCACGACGGCCGGCCGGTGCGCGCCGAGCTGACGCCGACGACCTCGGCCCAGTTCCTGCGCAACCTCGGCGAGCCCTACGCCGACGCCACCGGCGAGCTCGACGAGCTGCTCGAACCGGGCCGGCCGCTGTTCGCCTACGGGGTGTTCTACCCCGGCCGCGGCGGGCACACCTTCGAGGCCGAGAACCTCGTCTTCCCGGGCCGGACCGCGACGGACTACGCGTTCGAGCAACGCGGCTGGTGGGTCCGGCAGCTCGCCGAGCTGGCCCGGTTCTACCGCCGGGCCCAGTTCGGCGACGCCGCTTCGGCCGACTTCGCCGACTACCGCACGGTCCTGCGGCTCGGCGGGGACAAGAGCGACCACCACGTCCAGGAGACCGACACGATCTCGCGGCTGGTCTACGGGATGGCGTCGGCGTTCCTGCTCACCGGCGAGGAGGACTACCTGCGGGTGGCCGAGCGCGGCACCGAATACCTGCGCGAGCACATGCGGTTCGTCGACCGGGACGAGGACGTCGTCTACTGGTACCACGGCATCGACGTCCGCGGCGGGCACCACGAGAAGCTCTTCACCTCCGAGTTCGGCGACGACTACCACGCGATCCCGGCGTATGAGCAGATCTACGCCCTCGTCGGCCCGACGCAGACCTACCGCGTCACCGGCGACCCGCGGATCGCGCGGGACGCGGAGGCGACCGTCCGGCTGTTCCGGCGGTTCTTCCGCGACCCCGAACACGGCGGGTACTTCTCGCACGTCGACCCGCTGCGGCTGGACCCGCACGCCGCCTCGCTCGGGCCCAACCGCGCCCGCAAGAACTGGAACTCGATCGGCGACCACGCGCCGGCGTACCTGATCAACCTGTTCCTGGCCACCGGCGACGAAGCCCACGCCGACATGCTGGAGGAGACGTTCGACCTGATCGTCGAGCACTTCCCCGACGAGGGCAGCCCGTTCGTGCGCGAGCGCTTCCACGCCGACTGGACGCCCGACGACGGGCACGGCTGGCAGCAGGACCGCGCGGTCGTCGGGCACAACCTCAAGATCGCCTGGAACCTGATGCGGATGAACGCGATCCGCCCCAAGGCCGCCTACCGCGAGCTGGCCGCGCGGATCGGCAAGTCCCTGCCGGAGCACGGCGCCGACCGCCGCCGCGGCGGCTGGTACGACCTCCTCGAGCGGACGCTCGCGCCCGGGCACGACCGGCACCGGTTCGTCTGGCACGACCGCAAGGCGTGGTGGCAGCAGGAACAGGCGATCCTCGCCTACCTGGTGCTGGCCGGCAACGGCGGCGACCCCGCGTTCCTCGAACAGGCGCGCGAGGCTCAGTCGTTCTACAACGCCTTCTTCCTCGACCACGACGAAGGCGGCGTCTACTTCAACGTGCTCGCCTCGGGCGTCCCGTACCTGCTCGGCACCGAGCGGCTCAAGGGCAGCCACTCGATGAGCATGTACCACGCCTCCGAGCTGTGCTTCCTGGCCACGGTGTACCAGCGGCTGCTGGTCGGCGGCGAGCCGCTGCCGCTGTGGTTCCGCCCGCGCCCCGACGGCTTCCCCGGCCGCGTGCTGCGGGTGGCGCCGGACGCGCTGCCACCCGGGCGCGTCCGGCTGGACTGGGTCGAGATCGACGGCAGCCCGTATCCCGACTTCGACCCCGACCGGCTGCTCGTGCGCCTGCCCGACGCCGCCGGCGAGCTGACCGTCTGCGCTCACCTGTCGCCCGTGGACCGCTGATCGCCCGATGAGGACCGGAGAACCGAGATGGAAGTCGCCAAGTACATGCAGGGCGCGGTCACCGTGATCGCGCTGGACGGGGAACTGGACAGCAGCACCGCGCCGAAGGTGCACGAGCAGCTCGGCGACCTGGTGCCGCCGCGCGGGCTCGTGCTGATCGACCTCGGGCGGACGTCGTACATGTCGAGCGCCGGGTTGCGGGTGCTGCTGCTGGTCTACCGGCAGGCCCAGGCCAACGGCGCCCGGCTGGCGCTGGCGTGCGCGCCACCGGACGTCCGCGAGGTGATGGCCGCGACCGGGTTCCTCGGCTTCTTCACCGTGACCGACACCCTCGCTGACGGGTTCGCCGCGCTCGAGTCGTGACGCCCGGAGGCTCAACGCAGGAGGTGTGATGACCTGGACGTCGCTGCCGGCGCGGATCGACGCCTACCCCACCCACGACATCGGCGGGTTCTCCGTCCGCGCCGGGCGCCCGCTGCCCTTCGGGGCGACACCGGTGCCCGGCGGGGTCAACTTCTCGGTGTACTCGAACAACGCCACCGCGATGACCCTGGTGCTCTTCCGCGCGGGCGAGGACGAGCCGCTGGCGGAGCTGCGCTTCGACGAGTCCTTCCGGATCGGCGGGGTGTACGCGATGACGGTGTTCGGCCTCGACCCGGAGACCACGGCCTACGCCTACCGCGCCGACGGCCCGTTCGCGCCGGGCGAAGGCGACCGGTTCGACCGCCGCGCGCTGCTCGTCGACCCGTACGCGACGGCGCTGTCCGGGCGCGAGCGGTGGCGGTGCGGGCGGGAGAAGCCGTGGCGGTCCCGGATCACCCCCGCCGACTTCGACTGGGAGGGCGACCAGCCGCTGCGGATCCCGCCGGAGGACCTGGTCGTCTACGAGGCGCACGTGCGCGGGTTCACCGCGCACCCCAGCGCCGGGGTCGCCGCGCCCGGGACGTTCGCCGGGCTGGTGGCGAAGATCCCGTACCTGGTCGAGCTGGGCGTCAACTGCGTCGAGCTGATGCCGGTGTTCGAGTTCGACGAGCGGGACAACGCCCGCACCGACCCGCGCACCGGCGAGCCGCTGGTGAACTACTGGGGCTACAGCACGGTCGGCTTCTTCGCGCCGAAAGCGGGGTACGCCGCCACCGGCAAGCACGGCATGCAGGTCGACGAGTTCAAGGAGACGGTCAAGCAGCTGCACCGGGCCGGTATCGAGGTGATGCTCGACGTCGTGTTCAACCACACCGCCGAAGGCAACGAGCTCGGCCCGACGCTTTCCTTGCGTGGCTTGGACAACCGCACGTACTACATGCTCACGCCGGACGGCCACTACTTCAACTTCAGCGGCACCGGCAACACGCTGAACTGCAACCACCCGGTGGTGCGCGGGTTCGTCCTGGACTGCCTGCGCCACTGGGCTTCGGAGTTCCACATCGACGGCTTCCGGTTCGACCTGGCCGCCATCCTGGGCCGGTCCACCGAGGGCATCCCGCTGGCCAACCCGCCGCTGCTGGAGGCGCTGGCCCACGACCCGGTGCTGCGGGACTGCAAGCTGGTCGCCGAGGTGTGGGACGCCGGCGGGCTGTTCCAGGTCGGCAGCTTCCCCGACTACTGCCGCTGGTCGGAGTGGAACGCCGGCTACCGCGACGCGCTGCGGCACTTCCTCAAGGGCGACGTCGGCTGCGTCGCGGAGCTGGCCACCCGGTTCGTCGGCTCGCCGGACCTCTACGCCCGCCGCGGCGCGACCGCGTCGGTCAACTTCGTCACCGCGCACGACGGGTTCACCCTGCGGGACCTGGTGTCCTACAACGGGAAGCACAACGAAGCCAACGGCGAGGACGGCCGCGACGGCGAGAACCACAACATCTCGTGGAACTGCGGGCACGAGGGCGAAGGGGCCGACGGCCCGGTTTCGCGGCTGCGCGAGCGCCAGGTCCGCAACGCGCTGCTGCTCCTGCTCACCAGCCACGGCATCCCGATGCTGCTGGCCGGCGACGAGGCCGGGCGCACCCAGGGCGGCAACAACAACGCCTACTGCCACGACGACGAGCTGTCCTGGTTCGACTGGACGCTGGTCGAGCGGCACGCCGACCTGGTCCGGTTCACCCGGCACCTGATCGCCTTCCGCAAGGCGCACCCGTGCCTGCGGCGCCGGCGCCAGCCGGCCGGGCACACCCACGGCCTGCTGTTCCCGGACGTCAGCTGGCACGGCGTCCGGCCGTGGACGCCGGACTGGTCGCCGCACAGCCGGGTGTTCGCCGCGATGCTGTGCGCCCGCCACGACGACGGCGCCGACGACTGCGTCTACGTGGCCGCCAACACGCACTGGGAGCCGCACGAGCTGTGGCTGCCCGAGCTGCCGCCGGGGCTGAGCTGGCACCGGTTCGCCGACACCGGCGCCACGCCGGGCGCGGACAGCCACGCCCCCGGCGCCGAACCACCCCTGCCGCGGCAGGACTCGATCCGGCTGGCCCCGCGCTCGGCGGCGGTGCTGCTCGCCCGGCCGGGCCCCGCCGCGACGCGACCGCACGAGGAGTGAGCCCGATGAGTGTTCCCACCGGATTCCAGGCCAAGCTCGACGTCGAGGACGGGGTCGCCACGGTGTGGCTGGCCGGCGAGCTCGACTCGCGTTCCGCGGCCACGCTCGACGAGCTGGTCTCCAGCGCCGTTGAGCAGCGCGTCCGCCGCATCGTGCTGCTGGCCGGCGAGCTGACGTACCTGTCCTCGGCCGGGCTGCGCTGCCTGGTCTTCGCCCACCAGAAGCTGGGCCGCACCGGCGACATCGTGCTGATCGGCGCCCGCCCGGAGGTGGCCGACACGATCCGGCTGACCGGGTTCGACCGCGCCATCGTGATGCAGAGCCGGGCGGAGCCCTGATGCCGGCGCGCAGGCTGCTGGTCAACAGCGGCGCCGACGTGGCCGGCGCGCTCGCCGGGTTCGTCGCCGAGCTGGCCGCGCAGGGTGGTCTGGCTCCGGCGCAGGCCTACCGGCTGCGCCTGGCCGCGGACGAGATCGTCACCAACATCGCCGGCCACGGCTACCGCGGCGAGCCGGGCGTGGTCGACCTCGACGGCTACGCGGCGGACGGCCGCGTCTGGCTGAGAGTCGAAGACGACGCGCCGAAGTTCGACCCCCGCGGCCACCACCCCGACCCCCGGCTGGCGGCCGAACCACCACTGCGCGCGGCGGGCGGGCTGGGCCTGCACCTGGCGCTGACGGTGGTCGACGAGTTCGGCTACGAGCACGTGCACGGACGCAACCGCAATGTCCTGGTGCTGCGCCGGGAGCGGCGTGGGGTCATGAGGGACGGAGGATCCGATGAGCGGTACGACCGCGCTTCTCGTTGCTGACAGCGAAGACCCGGCCCCCGAGCTCGAGCGGGTGCTGCGGGCGGAGGACATCGGCCTGACCAAGGTCAGTGCCGCCGAGTTCGCCGACCGGCCCGGGCGGCTCGATGCCGATGTGCTGCTGGTGTCCGCGTCGCTCGGGCTGCAGCGCGTTGCCCTGATCGCGCAGCGGGTTGCGTTGGCCGGGGCGTCGGCCACCCTGCTGGTGTTCCCCGAGGGCGAGGACTTCCGCTCGCTGGAGGCGTGTGCGCGGGGCGGGTTCGACTTCGTCGTGCCGCCGTACCTGCCTGGCCTGCTGCGCAGCCGGATGACTTCCTGCTGGGAACGCTGGCAGCTGACCATGACCGTCGAGGAGATGGCCGCCGCGGCCAGTGTGCGTGAGTACGAACGGGATCTGAGCATCGCCCGGGAGATCCAGTCCGGGTTCCTGCCGCAGGAGCTGCCCGCCGCGCCGGGCTGGGAGTTCGCGTCGCGCTTCCGCCCGGCACGTCAGGTGGCCGGCGACTTCTACGACGGTTTCGAGCTGGTCAACGGCCGCCGCCTGGGGTTCGTCGTCGCCGACGTCTGCGACAAGGGCATCGGCGCGGCGCTCTTCATGGCGCTGATCCGCACGCTGCTGCGGCACACCGCCGAGCACACCGGCACCTGGAGCCTGATGGACGCGGGGACCGAGGAGTCCGCGGTCACCGCCGACACCGCGGTCGGCGCCGGCGCTGCGCTGCCGCCGCTGCTCTCGCTCGGCGCCGGCCCGCTGATCCAGGCCGTGCTCGGCACCAACCGGTACATGGCGCGCAACCACCTGCGGCAGGGCTACTTCGCCACCGTGTTCTTCGGCGTGCTCGACCCGGCCTCGGGCGCGTTGCTCTACATCAACGGCGGCCACAACCCGCCGGTGCTGGTGCGTGCGGACGGCGGGCACGAGCTGCTCACCCCGACCGGGCCGGCCGTCGGCATGATGCCCGGCAGCGCGTTCACCCTCGGCCACACCAGCCTCCAGCGCGGCGACACGCTGTTCCTCTACACCGACGGCGTCGTCGAGGCACGCGACCGCGCGGGCGCGTTGTTCGGCATGGACCGGATGACGGCCGTGGCCGCGCGCGGCGGGACCGCCGCCGAGCAGCTGCTGCTGGAGATGGAGGACTCGCTGTCGGGGTTCGTGTCCGGCGCCGAGCAGTCCGACGACATCACGATGCTCGCGCTGCACCGGCGGGGCCGCTAGTGGCGCGGTTCCCCTCCGGGCCGGTGCGCGACAGCCGGGTCGCCATCGTCGGCGGCAGCGTCGCCGGGTCCGCCACGGCCCTCGCGCTGGCCCGCTCGGGCTGCGCGGTCACGGTGTTCGAACGCAGCCGCGGCACCCTCGCCGACCGAGGTTTCGGCATCGGGACGGCCCGGGTCGCGTGGCGCGAGTTCGCCGAGGCGGGCTACTTCGACGCCGCCACCCCGGTCGTGCCGTGCTCGTCGCGGCGGTGGATCGTGCCCGACGCGGCGGCCGGCGAGGACGGCAGGCTCGCCTGGGAGCAGCCCCTCGACCTGCTGCTGACCACCTGGGGCAACCTCTGGCGGGGCCTGCGGGCCCGGGTGCCGGCCGAGGTCACCTGGCGGACCGCCACGGTGACCGGCGTCCGCGACACGGGCGACGGCGTCGAGGTCACCGCCGACGGTGTGGCGGGCCGGTTCGACGTCGTGGTCGGCGCGGACGGCTTCGCGTCGCTGGTCCGCGACGTCGCGGGCGGCGGGCGGCCGGGTTACGCCGGCTACGCGCTCTGGCGGGGCACCTACCCCGCGTCCCGCGCGCCCTCGCTGCCGGCGGCGTTGCGCGGCGCGGGGGTGTCGCTGATGATTCCCGGCGGCCACGCGGCGTTCTACCTCATCCCCGGCCCGCCGGGTGGCGAGACGCGCGTCAACTGGGCGGTCTACCTGCCCTTGCCCCGCCCCGCCCGCCGCTCGTTCCCGCCCGGCACGGTCGGCGACGGCCTCGTCGCGGAGCTGGACCGGGTGGTGTCGGCGCACTTCCCGGCGTCGTGGGCCCGCCTGGTCCGGGCGACCCGCCGGGAAGAACTGGCGCTGCAGCCGATCTACGACCTGGCCGTCGGCCACTACGCGACCGGCCGCCTGCTGCTGGCGGGCGACGCGGGCGCGCTGGCCCGCCCGCACGCGGCCGCCGGGGTGACGAAGGCGGTGGCGGACGCGCGGGCGCTGGAACGGGCCTGCCGCGAGCACCGCCGCTGGGACGACGTCCTCACGGCGTACGACGCCGAGCGGGTCGAGCGCGGCGCAGCGCTGGTGGAGCTGAGCCGCCGGCTCGGCGCCGCCCAGGTGGGCCGGACACCGGACTGGACCGCGATGGACGCGGCGCAGTACCGGAGCTGGTGGTGGTCCACAGTGGACGGCTCGGGCCGGTGAGGCACCCCCAAGCGCCCCAATGTGGCCTTCGGTGCGTCAGACGCACCGAAGGCCACATTGGGTGCGTCTGACGCAACCAAGGCCACATTGGGGCGCTTGGCCGGGCCTCAGGAGGCCTGGCCGGCGCCGACGGCGTCCGGCAGGCGGTCGTGGATGGCCGCCGCGAGGCCGGCGATCGAGGGGGCCTGCAGCAGCTCGCGCACGCTGATCGCGATGTCCAGATCGGACCGCAGCTGGTAGGCGAGCTTCACCGCGAACAGCGAGTTCATCCCCAGGTGCGTCAGCGGCACCGCGAGGTCCACCTCACCGGTGTCGACGCCGAGCAGCGCCGACGTCCGCCGCAGGAGGTCCTCGGCGCACTCCTCCGGCGTGCTCGGGCCGCCCCGCAAGCGGTCGCGTGACTCGGCGGGCGGGTCTTGCCGGCCGGGCAGGGCGATCACCGGTGACGTCCACGCGCCGCCGTCGTCGACCCAGTGCCGCTCGCCCTGCCACGGGTAGCCCGGCAGCGGCACGAACGTCCCGCCCGCGGTGAGCCGCGCCCAGTCCGGGTCGCAGCCCGCCGCGTACGCGATCGCGAGCGCGCGCAGCATCGTCTCGGCTTCGGGGCGGTCGCGTTCGAGCGAGCCGATGACCGTCGCGGTCCGGCCCGCCGCCTCGATGCCGTCCTCGATGGCCGAGTGCAGGATCGGGTGGGGGCTGATCTCGACGAACACCACCGGCCGTGGATCGGCGAGCACCGCGCCGACCGCGCCGGCGAACCGGACCGGCAGGCGCAGGTTGTCCGCCCAGTAGCGGCCGTCCAGCTCCGCGCCGTCGAGCACCCGGTCCAGCACCGTCGAGTGCAGGGGCACCCGGCCCGGCCGCGGGCGCAGGCCGTCGAGCGAACGCTCGATGTCGGGGCAGAGCGGGGCCACCTGCGGCGCGTGCGACGCGTAGTCCACCTGCACCTGGCTGCACCGGACGCCGGTCGCCCGCAGCGGTGCGACGACCTCGGCGAGCGCACCCGGGTCGCCGGAGAGCACGGTCGCGTGGGGGCTGTTGACCACCCCGACGCAGACCCGGTCGGCGTGCGCGCCGATGGCGCGCGCGGCCGGCTCCTCACCCAGCTGCACCGCCCACATCGCGCCCGGTGTCCGGCGGCGGGCGAGCAGCCCGCTGCGCCGGCAGATCACCGCGGCGCCCTCGGCGACGGTCAGCGCGCCCGCCGTCACGGCCGCGGCGACCTCGCCCATGCTGTGCCCGACGAGCAGGTCCGGTTCGATTCCCCGGGCGCGCCAGGACGCGGCCAGCGCCACCTGCACCGCCCAGAGCACCGGCTGCACTTCGTCCATGGTGGACAGCGTGCGGCCCGGCTCCAGCGCGTCGAGCACGGAGAACCCGGTTTCGTCGCACACCGCGCGGTCGCACTCGCCCAGCCGCGCGGCGAACACCGGGTCGGTGCGCAGCAGCTCGCGGCCCATCCCGGGCCACTGCGAACCCTGCCCGGGGAAGACGAACACCACGCGCGGCGGCTGGACCGGGCCCGGCCCGGACCCGCGGCCGCCGGCGACGGCGATGAGCTCGTCGGCGAGCTCCGCCCGGTCGCGCCCGACCACGGCGACCCGGCGCTCGAAGTGCGTGCGGCGGGTCCCGGCGGTGTGGCAGACGTCGGCGGCAGCGGGCCCGTCCGGGGTGCTGAGCAGCTCGGCGGTGGCGGCGGCGAGGGTCCGTAGCGCGGTGGAAGTCTTGGCGGACAACGGAAGCAGGTAGGGGGGCGGCTCGGCGGGCCGGGTCGCCGGCGCCGTCAGCGCCGATCCCCGGCGGGCCGCCGGTCCGTCCTGGCGGGCGGCCGGCAGCGCCTCCGCGGCCCGGCGCCCCGGCGACATCGATGTCGACGGCGCTTCCGACAGCACCGCGTGCGCGTAGCCGCCCGAGAGGCCGAACGCACTCACCCCGGCGAGCGCCGGGCGGCCGATCGGGGTCAGCGGCGTGCGCTCCCGGGCCAGCCGCAGCGGGCCCTCGTCGAACACCGCCAGCGGGGTCCGGACGTGCAGTGTTCGCGGCAGTTCCCGGTGGTGCAGAGCCAAAGCCGCCTTCAGCAGCCCGACGACCCCGCCCGCGCCCTCCAGGTGCCCGATGTTCGACTTGGCCGAGCCGACCAGGCACGGCCGCGCCGGGTCACGCTCTTCGCCGAGCACGGTGGCCAGCGCTTCCAGCTCGACCGGGTCGCCGGCCGGGGTGCCCGGCCCGTGCGCCTCGACGAAGTCCACATCGGCCGGTGAGACGCCGGCGTCTTCGTAGGCCGCGCGCAGCATGGCTTCCTGGCCCGCGACGCCCGGCGTCGTCAGCGTGCCGCCGCTGCGGCCGTCCCCGCGCACGGCGGTGCCGATGATCGTCGCGTACGTCCGGTCGCCGTCGGCGTCCGCGTCCTCCTGGCGCTTGAGCACCAGCACGACGGCGCCTTCGCTGCGCACGTACCCGTCGGCGTCGGCGTCGCCGAAGCGGCAGCGCCCGGTGGGGGAGAGCATTTCCGCTTCGCTGAGGGCGAAGTACAGGTCGGGCGTCAGCAGCAGGTTCGCCCCGCCGACGATGGCCAGGTCGATGTCGCCGGACCGCAGGGCCCGCCCGGCCACGTGCACCGCCGCCAGCGCGGTCGCGCAGGTGGATTCGAGCGCCATCACCGGGCCGCGGGCGTCGAGGTGGTAGGCGATCCGGCCCGCGGCCATCCCGCCGGCCTCGCCGCCCATCGCGGCGTGCAGGTCGTGGCGGCCGGCCGCGCGCAGCAGGTCCCAGTATCCGGAATTGCACATGTTGACGTAGACGCCGGTGTTCGACCCGGCCAGCTCCGCCGCGGTGCGCCCGGCGTCTTCCAGTGCCTGCCAGGCGACTTCGAGCAGCATCCGCTGCTGCGGGTCCATTTGCTCGGCTTCATTGGGCAGAATGCCGAAGAACGGCGCGTCGAATTGGTCGATCCGATCCAGGAAGCCACCGCTGCGGCTGCGGATCGAGTGCGGCTTTCCCGTTTCGGGGGAGAACCAGCGGTCGACGTCGAAACGGTCGTCGGGCACCTCGGTCACGGTGTCCTGGCCGGTTCGGAGCACCTCCCAGAACTGCGCCGGAGTCGCGGCGCCGGGCAGCCGGCACCCCGCCCCGACAATGGCGACGCCCTGCTCGGCGGGGGTCTGCCGCGCATGATTCGTGCTCGTCTTCAAGATCATAACTTCCCCTCGTGCGGCCACGGGTCATCATCGTCGATCCCTGAATGGCGGGCATGACCTTTCGTATTTGTTCCCCAGTCGGCGGATCTGCTGCGCGGGGCGGTAACCGCGTGCTTGCGGAACGTCAACACCGTGCAGGATCGGCACACTGCGCACAGCCTGTCCCGGGGACCGGCCGATGGTCAACGACAAAATAACGGAATGCCGTTTCGGCAGGCGGTCTACTCGGCGGCGGTCGGCAGGTGCAGGACAACCCCGGAAGGCATGAATTCGGGCGAGTGCAAGGGAACGATGCGCATCGCCTGCACGCCCAGATGCCCGTGCCGGAACAAGCGCATCGCCGTCCGGTGCTCCAGGACTTCGTGGCTTTCCCACCAGGTGGCGAACGCGGGGCTGAGCCGGGTGAACTCGGCGATCCGGGCGCCGATCTCCGGGTCGTCCGGGTGGCGGGCGCACTCGGCGCGCCAGCGGGCCACCGAATCCTGGGTCACCGCTTCCCAGTCCACCAGTCGTTCCCGCGCCAGCGGCGAGGACAGCAGCCAGTGGAGGATGTTGCGGTCGCGGGGCGGCAGCGCCGAGAAGTCGTCGTACCACTCGCAGGCCGCCTGGTTCCAGGCGACGAGCCCGCAGTACTGGTCGGCCGCGTAGACCGGGTAGGGGCTGTCGTCGAACTGCGCGACGATCTGGCGGATCAGGTCGGCCGCCGTCACGTCCGTGGTCAGCGGAGTGGTCTGGACGACCGCGCCGTGGGCGAGGCTGTGCACGTACCGGCGTTCGTCTTCGGTCAGGCGCAGGACCCTGGCCAGGCTGTCGAGGACTTCGCGCGACGGCTGAATCCCTCGACCTTGCTCGAGGTAGGTGTACCAGGTCGGGCTCAGTCCGGCGAGGACGGCGACCTCTTCGCGGCGCAGCCCGACGGTCCGGCGCCGCGGCCCGGCCGGCAGCCCGACCTCGTCCGGGGTGATCCGCTCCCGTCTGCTGCGCAGGAACTTGGCCAGTTCTCGCCGGCTATCGGCGGCCGTGGACATGCCGACCTCGGCTGCGCGGACGGGACGAGCGGAATTCCCCCAGGCGTTGGACCATTCGGACATCATACGGGCCGGACCGGCGCCACCCGGCCGGCGACGGCCGTCCGCTGGTGTGAACTCTCGGGTGCACAACTGAAGAAAACGGTTGAAAGGGACGAAACAGGACAGCCTCGGGTGGCGCTTCGCAAAACGGCGGAATGCGCCGACCGGTCCTTTTCTTCCGCGCCTTTTCGTGCTTTCAGGGAACCTCGGCCGCGGGCGTGCGCGCCGCCGTCGTCAACGCGGCCATCGCCACCGCGACCTTCCACCCGCAATTCGGCGCGGCGGCGTGGAATTCGCCCGCCATCGCGGTGGCCTCGGTGATCCGGCCCGCCAGCAGCAGCGCGTCGATCAGGTACGCCCGCAGGTACGGGGCCATCCACGGCAGCACCGGCCGGTCGGCCTCGGCCAGCACCAGCGCCCGGCGCAGGTGGGAGATCGCCGCGCCGCCGCGCCCCGCCTCCAGCGCGTGGATCGCCTCGGCGGCGTGCGCGAAGAGCGCCGCGTGGCGGTCCTGGTGCCGGGTGAGGTCGCCGACGACGGCCCCGGCCTCGGCACCGCGTCCGGCCGCGGCCAGCAGCCAGCCGCGGTAGGCGTGCAGCCGGTCGCGGTGCGGGGAGCCGGCGGCCGCGGCGGCGAGCAGCGCGTCGGCCTCGTCGGGGCGCTGGCTCCCGAACGCCAGGCACATCGCCCGCAGCAGCACCGGGTGGGAGTCGTCGCCGTCGGCCACCGCGGCCAGGACGGCCGACGCCTCCGCCGACCGGCCGCGCAGCAACAGCACCGCGGCCTTGACCAGCGCGATCTCGGTGTCGGCGCCGCTCCACACCGCCAGCCGGCACAGGTCCTCCACCCGGTCCAGCGCGAGGGATTCCCACGCGCGGGCGACGGCTTCGAGCAGGTGCGCGACACCGCGGCAGGTCAGCGCGGGCGAGCCGCCCTGCGGCGAGTCGTCGAGCCGCCACCGGCCGGCCGTCCGGACCATCCGGCCGCGCAGGTCCTGGCGCACCACGATGTCGTGCAGCAGTCCGGGGTTGCCGCCGGTCGCCGCGTGCAGGGCTTCGGTGGTGGCGGAGCGGACCGGGCCGGCCATGAGCCGGGCCAGCACCACGCCGACCTCGTCGGCCGAGAGCGGCGGCAGCCGGAGGGTCGTGGTGTCGCGTTCGTAGCGCAGGCAGTCGACCGGGTCGCCGCCGCCGGGCCGGGTCGCCGGGGTGGGGTGGGTGAGCAGCACGAACGCGCCCGCGTGCCGGTTCAGCCGCTGTAGCACCAGCATGCTGGCGTGGTCGGCGAGGTGGGCGTCGTCGGCCAGCAGCACCGGCCGCCGGCCTCTGGCCAGTGCCTCGAGCGTGTCGGCGGCTTCGCACACCGCGTCCCGCCCGGGCGGGCCCGGCAGCAGGTGCCGCAAGGAGGAGAGCGGCTCGTGCCCGCCGGGGCGGAGCTCCAGGAGTGCGTCGCGAGCCGGGTCGAGGCCGTCGAGGGCCTTGCGCGCCAGGCTGGTACGGCCGATGCCAGGCTCGCCGACGACCACGAGCGGCCCCGGCCGGTCCTCGGCGAGGCGGGTGCGGATCCGTTCGAGGTGCT
This sequence comes from Amycolatopsis iheyensis, assembly GCF_024703995.1. GTDB lineage: Bacteria > Actinomycetota > Actinomycetes > Mycobacteriales > Pseudonocardiaceae > Amycolatopsis > Amycolatopsis iheyensis. The sequence continues at coordinate 73,906 of NZ_JAMXQV010000019.1, forward strand.
CGGCCCTGCCGACGAAGTGCCAGTCCATCGGTTTCTCTTTTCCGCTGGTGGGTATGGCTTCCGGGTGATCACCGAGCGCCGCCGCTGTGGTCGTCCGGTGCTTCCACGCTCGCCCGGACCGCGGAGCCGGTCAAGATCGAGCTGACGGAGTGTGATCAACTCCGTCACCCATCCGAGTGCAGGCATTCCGAGTACCACTACAAGCCGGTTCTGTTTGCCCCGTGCCCGCTGCCGCAAGCTCGAAGAACCGAGGGAACGGAGGCCGGTGTATGAACGGGCGGGCGAAGCAGGCGGAGGCACCACGGCGGCCGCGCACACGGTCCACCACCCCGGTGGTGCCCCGGTGATCGCGGTCCTGCTCCTGCTCGCCGGAAGCACGCTCCTCGTCTTCACCTGGCTGAGCGTGCTGCGCACGGTCTTCGTGCCGCGGCGGCGGTCCAGCCTGCTGATGCGGCTGGCCGTCCGGACGGCCGTCGGCGGTGGCGCGGCCCTCGCGCGGCGGCTGCCGCCGTCGGCCGGGGAGCGCGTGCTCGACCTCTGCGCGCCACTCGCGCTGATGGTCGTCGGCGGGTGCTGGGCCGGCGCCACATTCCTCGGCGCCGCTCTGCTTTCACCCGCACTCGCCGGCATCCCGCCCACACCGCGGGAGATCGCGCGGTTCATGGTCCTGCGCGACGACTCCGGGGCGGCGCTGCTCGCCGTCGCCGGGTGGTTCGCCGTGCTGCAGGCGCTGCTCGTCTTCGGGCTGCACCTCTACCGGGTCACCGCCGCCTACAGCCGCCGGGAGCGGACGGTCGCCGAGCTCTCGATGCACAGCCTCGAGCCGTCGGAGGCGGAGTTCCTGCTCGCCGAGCACCTGCGGTTCGGCTCGCGCGACCACCTCGACGACCTGTTCCGGAAGTGGACCGCGTGGCTGGCCGACATCAAGGCCACCCACACCGGCTACCCGGCGCTGACCTGTTTCCGGCCCGCCACCGAGCTGTGCTGGCTGGACGCGGCGGTGCTGGTGCTCGACGCCGCGGCGCTGACCCACGCCGTCGCGCCCGCGTGGGCGCCGCACAGCGCGCGTTCGGTGCTCGACGCGGGATCCACCTGCCTGCCCGCGCTGGCCCGCCAGCTCGGTATCGACCTGCCGCGGCCCGCGGTGAGCCTCCAGGGGAGGGAGGAACGCGGGTTCGAGCACAGCGTCCGGGTCGCGGTCCTCGCCGGACTGCCCGAGCAACGCGGGTACGGCGAAGCCTGGGCGCACTTCCAGCACTGGCGCACGCGTTACGCGCCACAAGCCGCGGCGATGCGCGTCCGGCTGCGCTACTCACACGGCGACGACGAGCTCGCCGTGTGCCGGGTCGGCCACGCCCCGGCCTGATCGACCGCTCCCGCCCGGCCGCCACGCCGCACACGTGGCCGGCCGGTCCGGCGTGCCGGAAAACCCGCCGGCGCGCGCCGCACACCGTTTGGGGGAACCATGACCATCGCCCGGATCGAGAGCTTCGCCCCGGCCGCGCCCGCCGATCCGGCGGACCTGTCCGGCTTCTGCCAAGAGCTGTTCGCCTCCTTTGCCCGGTCCGATCAGCGGCGCTGGGGGGAGGTGTACGTCCGCGGACTGTATTCGCTCCCCGGCCGCAAGACCATCCGCCGCATCTCCGACCACGTCGTCGGCTGGCGGGCCGACCAGTCGCTGCAGCAGTTCGTCAACCAGAGCCCGTGGCGCTGGGAGCCGGTCCGCGGCGGGCTCGCCCGCGAGGTCGCCGCCACGCTGCGGCCGCGGGCGCTGGTCGTCGCCGAGGCGGTGTTCCCGAAGAACGGGGCCAGCTCGGTCGGGGTGGCCAAGCAGTTCGCGCCGAGCTGCCAGCGGATGCTCAACTGCCAGCTCGGCCTCGCCGTGTTCCTGGCCTGCGACGAGGGTGCCGTCCCGATCGACTGGCGGCTCGAGCTGCCGCGGGAGTGGGACGAGGACACCGGCCGCCGGGCGCGGTCGCGGGTGCCGGCGGCCGAACGGCACCGGCCGCGCTGGGCGCACGTCATGGAGATGCTGGAGGAGATCGGCGGCTGGGACCTGCCCGCGCTGCCGGTGCTCGTCGACGCCCGGCACGAGCGGCACGTCGAGGCGCTGCTGCGCGGGCTCGAGGGCAGCGGCCTGCAGTACGTCGTGCAGATCTCGGAGGACACGCCGGTCGCGGGCGCGATGCCCGCGGTCGCCCTCGGCACGCCGCAGGCGCAGACCGCCGGCGAGCTGGTGCGCCAAGCCCGCCGGCTGGGCCGGATGACGATGAACTGGCGGGAGACCGCCTACGGGCAGGCGAGCATCTCGCAGTTCGTGCTCGCGCCGCTGGCCTCCGCCGGCCGGACGCCCCCGGCCCCGGCGCGGCTGCACCGCGGGCCGCGGCAGGTGCTGGCCGAACGGGTGTCCGGCCGGGTGCAGCCGGACCTGATCCACCTGACCAACATCACCCAGGCCCGGCTGCCGGACCTGGTGCACCTGGTGCGCCGGCACCGCGCTGTCGCCGAAGGGCTGACCCGGCTGCACGACGAGTCCGGCCTGGCCGACTTCGAGGGCCGGTCCTTCCGCGGCTGGCACCACCACGTGACGCTGGCGTCGGTGGCGCACGCCTACCGCGTCATCCAGGAGGCCGGCCGGACCGAGGCCGAAGACGCGCGGATCCGGCCCTACGCATGACGATCCCGGTGACCGCCGCCCGGCTGCGCGGCATCGAGCTGTTCGCCGAGCTCGACGCCGAGCGGCTCGGCTGGCTCGCCGGCGCGGGGGAGCACCGGGTGCTGCGCGACGGCGAAAAGCTGTTCGACGACGGCGAGCAGGCGGAGCACTTCTACGTGCTGCTGGCCGGGGAACTGGTGCTGAGCAAGCGGATCGGCGAGCGCGAGCAGATCGTCGGGCGGCACTTCGGCGACCCCGCCGCGGCACCGCACGCCGCCGACAAGCCGCGGGCCGCGCACCAGTACACCGGCGAGCTGCCCCTGCTCGCCGGCGGCGGGTACGTGGCGGCCGCGACCGCGGCGGGCGAGGTCGAGCTGCTCGCCTACGACAAGGACACGTTCCTGTGGATGCTCGTCCGCTGCCCGGAGGTGTGCCGGGTGCTGCTGCCGGTGCTGGTCTGGCGGATCCGGTCGTACGAAGCACAGGCCGGCCGGCGGACGATGCTCGAAGGGCTCGGCACGCTCGCCGCCGGGCTCGCGCACGAGCTGAACAACCCGGTCGCGGCGCTGGTGCGGGCGGCCGCCGAGTTCGACCGCACGGCGGCCGGGCTGGCCGGCACGGCGATCACCTGGGGTGCGAAGGCGACGCCGGGGGAGCGCGCCGCGCTCGACCGGCTGGTGGCCGCCCCGGCGCGTCCGGAGCTGGGTGCGCTGGCCGCCGCCGAAGCACTCGACGCGGTGGCCGATTGGCTGGACTCGGCGGGCCTGCCGGACGCGGTCGACCTCGCCGCGGACCTCACCGTCGCCGACCTGGACGCACTCGCCGCCGAGGTCCGCCCGGAGGTGCTGGCGGTGGCGGTCCGGCTGCTGGCCGGCCGGCTCTCGGCCCGCGCCCTGGCCGCCGACGCGCAGGCGGCGGGCCGGGCGATCAGCACCCTGGTCGCCTCGGCGGCCGCGTACGCCGACCTCGGCCGCGCCCCGGAACGCGAGGTCGACGTGGTCGCGGGCCTCGAAGCGACGCTGCGGGTGCTGGCCCCGGGCCTGACGGGCATCGCCGTGGTCCGCGACTTCGCGCCGCTGCCCCCGGTGCCGGCGCACCTCGGCGAGCTCAACCAGGTCTGGACGCACCTGGTCCGCAACGCGGCGCAGGCGATGAACGGCGAGGGCGAGCTACGGCTCACGACGCGGGCGGAGGGCCCGTGCGTGGTGGTGGAGGTCCGCGACAACGGTCCCGGGGTGCCACCGGAGTTGCTGCCCCGGCTGTTCCAGCCGTTCTTCACGACGAAGGACATCGGCCACGGCACCGGGCTGGGCCTGCACCTGTGCCACGAGATCGTGGCGGTGCGCCACAACGGGTCGATCGAGGCGGTTTCGATGCCGGGAGACACGCGGTTCGTGGTGCGGCTCCCGGCGCGTTAACGATCGGCACAGTAGCCGGGATCGGCGCGTCGCCGGGCGACCAGCTCCGTGCGCGAACGGACGCCGAGCTTCGCGTACACGCGGGTCAGGTGGTACTGGACTGTCTTGCCCGAGAGGAACAGCTCCGCCGCCACCTCCTTGTTGGACATCCCGCGCGCGACCAGCCGGGTCACCGCTTCCTCTTGCGGTGTCAGGGTTGTCGGCGTCGCGTCCGGGCGGGTCGAGTGCACACCGCCCGCCTTCAGCTCGCGGTCGCAGCGTTCCACGTAGGTCTTCGCGCCCATCGCCGCGAAGCCGTCGCGGGCCGCTGTCAGCACCACGTCCGCCCGGGCGCGGCGGCCCAGGCGGCGCAACGTCTGGCCGTAGCCGAAGTTGACGCGGGCCTGGTCGTAACGCGCCGGCAGCGCGGCGAGCAGCTCGAGCGCATCCTCGAAGGACGCGGTCGCCGCGTCGACGTCGCCGAGGGCGCCGTGGAGGCGGCCGCGGGCCGCGGCGAGGCGGGCGCGGGCCGAGAGGTGGTCGCGCTTGGCGGCCAGTTTTTCGTGCGGTGTCAGGAAGTCCCCGGCTTCGTCGAGCCGGCCGAGCAGGACCAGGGCGTGGGCGTACATGTCCGGCCACGGCCAGTGGCCCGGTTCGTCGGTGCCGGCGCCGGGGACCGGCCGGGTGAGCGGGTAGAGCGCACGCAGCACCCCGGCGGAGTCGGCGCGGGCCTCGGCGAGGTGCGCCCTCGCGAGCTGGTTCGGGACACGCATGATCGGGTAGTCGCCCGCGTCCGCTAGCAGGAGCTCCTCCGCGGCGCCGAAATCACCGCGCAGGGCGTGCACCGCCGTCGCCGTCCAGCGCAGCAGCGGGCCGGTCAGCAGGATGCCCGTGCGGTCCTGCAGGTCCGTCGCGTCGCGGAGGGTGCGCAGCGCGTCGTCCCACTCGCCGGTGAGGAACTGTGTGCGGGCGAGCCACGCGCTGGCCCACAGCGAGATCCGCGCCGACCCGCCGAGGTAGCTGGTGGGGATCGCGCTTTCCAGGTCGACGCGGGCGTCGTCGAGCCGGTCGGTGAGCAGGTTGAGCCAGCCGCGGGCCATCGTGGCGCGCTGGGCCTGCGCGCCGTGCCGCAGCCGGGTGGTCAGCTGCTCGTAGTCGCGGCGGGCCTGCTTCGCCCGGCCGGTGGCGGCCAGGCCGAGACCGCGGATGGCGGCGGCTTCGACGGCCGGGGGCGTATCGGCGCCGGCCAGCTCGATGGCGCGGTCGGCCCACCGGACGAGGTCGCGGCCGTCGTAGCGGGCGAGGGCGTCCAGGACGTAGCGCTGGCAGATGAGCGCGGCCGTCTCCGGCTCGCGTTCGGCGTTGACGATGTCCCAGGCGCGGCGCAGCCGGGTGCCGGCCTCGGCGGCCCGGCCGCGGACCACCGCGAGGTAGCCGAGAACCGCGTCGCGCAACGGGGTTTCGCGGCCGCTCTCCACTTCCGGCACCAAGGCCGCGGCGCGGAACATGTCACCGGCGCCGATCAGCGCGTCGACCGCGCGGGTGAGCCGGGCCTGCCGCCGCCGCGGGTCGTCGGTGAGCCGGCTCGCGTCGCTGAGCAGGGTGGCGGCGGTGCCCCAGGCGCCTTCGGCCGCGCGCTCGACGGCGAGGTCGTCGAGCCGGCCCGCCAGCTCCGGGTCGGGCACCGGGCTGGCCGCGACCAGCAGCCGCAACGCCCGGACCGGGTCGTCGACCAGCTCGGCGGCCCGCCGCTGCAGCCCGGCTCGCCGCGCCGGTCCCAGGCCGGTCAGCACCGCGGCCCGGACCATCGGGTCGGGCGGGCCGAGGTGGGTGAGCCCGCGCGGGGCGAGCCGGACGAGGCCCGCGGCGGCGGTCTCGTCGAGCAGGGGCAGCGGCTCGACGTCGAGGTCCGCCAGCGCCAGCACGTCGCGGACCGGCGTATCCGGGCCCAGCACCGCGGCGGCTTCGGCGAAGCGCCGGGCGGCCGGCGTGCACGCGGCGAGGCTTTCCCGCACGCGGGCGTCGGTGGCGGCGGGCGCGGGCAGGGGCGGTTCGAACCGGGACCAGGTGGCGCGGGGGAGCTCGGTCAGCAGCTGGACGGCGGGGCGCGGCCGGCCTCCGGTGTGGCGGCGCAGGCGTTCGGCCATCGCCGGGTGCAGCGCGACGCCGTAGGCCGCGGCCAGCTCGCTGATCTGCGCGGCGTCCAGCGGCGGCAGGCGCGGGACGTCGGTCGCGATCCGCGGCAGCAGCTCCAGCACTTCGGCGGTCGCCCGCCGCTCGGCGGTGTCGGCGGTGGCCAGGACGTGCGGCGCGGCGTGGTGCCGGCGGGCCGAAGCCAGCGTGCGCAGCGATTCGACGTCCGCGAAGTGCGCGTCGTCGATCACCAGCAGGGCGCCCGGCTCGAGCCGGGCGACGACCTCCGCGGCCGCGTCGAGCGGGTCGGCCACCGCCAGGTCCGGGAACGCCTGCGCCAGCAGGGCGTACGGCCGGTGGGACTCCCAGGCGGCGGCCGCGACCTCGACGACCGGCCCGTCGCGCCGGCGGGCGAGGTGCGCGGCCAGCGCCGAAGTGCCGATCCCCGGCGGCCCGGCGAGCAGCACGAACCGGCTCGGGCCGGTCCGCAGGAGCTGCTGCAGGCCGGCCACGAGCTCCGCGCGTCCGATCAGCGGCGTCACGCTTCACCTCACCAGGGTCAGCCGAGGTCACCCCCGGCCACGGGCAGCACCGTCCCGGTCACGTACGAGGCCTCGTCGGAGGCCAGGAACGTGATCGCGGCGGCCTGCTCGTCCAGCGTGCCGTATCGCTTGAGCAGCGACGACTCGAGCGTCTGGTCGATGTGGGCCTGGAACCACGCCCGCTCCCGCTCGGACTCGGGCGCGGGCCCGCCGCGGGAGACGCGCCGGGGTGGGGCGTCGGTGCCGCCGGGGGCGGTGGCGACCACGCGGATCCCCGCGTCGGCGTATTCGAGGGCCAGCGACGCGGTGAGCGCGTTGATCCCGCCCTTGGCCGCGGAGTAGGGGATCCGGTGGATGCCGCGGGTGGCGGCCGAGGACACGTTGACGATCACCCCGCCGCCCCGCCCGGTCATCGGCGGCAGCGCGGCCCGGCAGGCGAACAGCGTGGTCAGCAACGACCGGCGCAGCTCGGCCTCGATCTGCCCCGGCGTGAACTCGGTGAACGGCTTGAAGTGCAACGCGCCGCCGACGTTGTTGACCAGCACGTCGATCCGGCCGTGCCGGGCGAGCGCGGCGGCCACCACCGCCTGGGCGCCGTCCCAGGTCTCGAGGTCGGCGACCACGGCTTCGGCGGCGAGCTCGCCGGCCAGGCCTCCGACGAGGTCCGAGCGGTCGGCCAGCACGAGCGCGCCGCCCTCGGCGGCGATCCGGCGGGCGGTGCGCTCGCCGATGCCCTGGGCGGCGCCGGTGACGACGACGACCTTGCCGTCGAACCGGCCCGGCGTGACGAACGCCGGCCGCGCGGGCTCGGTGGCCATCGCCCGGCGGGTCGTGACCTTCGAGCGGTCCGCGTGCTCGGCGACCAGCCGGCGGACGGCGGCGCGGTCACCGGCTTCGAACGCGGCGACGATGTCGAGGTGGTCCTGGGTGCAGCGGGGGTGGCACCAGGTCGCGTTCCGCAGGGTCGTCTCCATGTGCCCCTTGACGCCGAGGGCACGGTAGGCCTGCAGGAGGTGCTCGTTGCCGGTGAGGGTGAACAGGTAATCGTGGAAGGCCGCGTTGGCTTCGGTGTAGGCGGCGGCGTCGACGAACCGGTCACCGTCCACATAGGGCACCGCCGACTCGGCGAGCAGCCGGTACCCGGCGAGCTGCGGTGAGGTGAGCCGGCCGATGGTGAGCTCGACCGCGCCGAGCTCGAGGGCCTGCCGGGCCTCGAACACCGCGTCCGACTCGTGCACCGACGGGTGTTCCTCGCCGATCTCGTACGCGCCGGGCGCCGGTGGCGCCGGGAAGACGGCCTGGCCGCCGATCGTCCGCGCGACGGCGGCTTCCGCGGCCGCCGAAAGCGGGGTTCCGGCCCGCAGGGGCTCGACCGCGACGGCCGGGAACACGTCCTGCCCGGCCAGGCTCCGGCTCGCCGGCGGCTGCTCGAAGACGGGCTCGGGTTCCGGGTCGGACTCGGGTTCGGCCGCGGGCGTCGGCGCGGCGGCGAGGGCGAACTTCTCGTAGTAGAAGCCGGTCGGCTCGAACCCGTCGCCGGCGAACTGCTTCCGCACCGCCTCGACCATCGGCGGCGGCCCGCACAGGTAGACCGCGACGTCGCCGTCGTGCAGGTGCTCGTCCCGGATGAGCGTGGTGACGTACCCCTTGTTCGGCGCCGTGCTCGCGGGGTCGGCGACGCAGTGGTCCCACGTCAGGTTCTCGACCTGGGCGGCCAGCTCCCGCAGCGTCTCGACCTCGACGAGGTCGTCGTCGGTGCTGACGCCGTAGATCAGGTGGGCCGGCCGGGTCGAGCCGGCCGCGCGCAGCGTGCGCAGGATCGACAGGATCGGGGCGAGCCCGGTGCCGCCCGCGAGCAGGAGCACCGGCCGCTCGGTCTCGCGCAGGAAGAAGCTGCCGTGCGGGCCGGTGAAACTCAGCTCGTCGCCCGGCTTCGCCCGCCCGGTCAGGTACTCCGACATCACGCCGCCGGGGGTGAGCTTCACCAGGAACGTCAGGTGCTTGTCGTCGGGGGCGTTGCTGAAGGAGTACGAGCGGGTCTCGTCGGTGCCCGGCACGGCGATGTTGACGTACTGCCCGGGCAGGAACGCGAGCTTGTCCCGCTCGGGCGTCTCGAGCGTGACGGCCACGGTGGTGGGGGAGAGCCGGTCGAGCGCGGTGAGCGTTGCCGGGTAGGTCGCCGCCTGTGTCTTCGCGACCGCCGACGTGCTCGCGATCCGCAGCACGAGGTCGGACTTCGGGGTCATGCTGCACGGCAGCACGTACCCGCGCGCGGCCTCGTCTTCGGTGAGCGCGTCGTCGATGTAGGTGCCGCCGTCGAACTCGCCGGACTCGCAGAACGCCTTGCACGTCCCGCAGGCGCCGTCGCGGCAGTCGAGCGGGATGTTGATGCGCTGCCGGTAGGAGGCGTCCGCGACGGTCTGGTCCGGCGCGCAGGTGATGAACCGCGTGACACCGTCCTCGAAGGACAGTGCTACCTGGTGCGTCATGGCGGGACCTCAGATGTGGTAGACGTCGACGACGTGGTGGATGTAGTCGTTCTTGAGCACCACGGTCTTGCGGCGGACCAGCGGCGCCGGACCGGAGAAGTCGATGGTGTAGAACGACGTCCCGTAGTACGGGTCCACGGTCTTGTACCGGAAGTACATGGTGTGCCAGTTGAACCGGACGTCCACGACCGCCCCGCGCCGCTCGATCAGCTCGACGTTGGTGATGTTGTGGCTGGTCCGCGGCTCCGGGATCGACGTCGCGCTGGAGCGCTCGGTGCGGATCCGGAACACCCGGTCTTCCAGGCCGCCCTTGTTCGGGTAGAAGATCAGCGAGATCGACGTCTCGGGGTCCTCGGTGAGCAGGTCGTCGTCGCCCCAGGAGGGCATCCAGTAGACGACGTCGTCGGCGTAGCACTCCAGCCACTTCTCGAACTCGCGGTCGTCGAGGTAGCGCGCTTCGCGGTAGAGGAACTGCTCGATGTCGTGCTGGGTGATCGTCTTTTCGGCGGTGGTCATCGGGTTTCTCCTCGCTCCGCGGCGATTGCGGCCCGCATGGTCTCGCGCCAGTAGCCGTGCTGGACGGGGTAGAGGCCCTCGTCCTCGTTCTTCCGGCCGGCCGAGATGACGCCCTTCATGTCCAGGGCTTCGGCGACCTCGTCCGGCCCGGTCAGCCAGTGCTCGGCGCCGCGGCTCATGTCGTTCCAGGGCGCGGCGGTGGCGCGGAAGGTGAGCTGGCAGGAGCGGAACTCCTCGAGGTCGTCCGGGGTCGCCATGCCGGAGGCGTTGAAGAAGTCCTCGTACTGGCGGATCCGCCACGCGCGGGCGTCGGCGCTCTCGCCCTTCGGGGCGATGCAGTAGATGGTGACCTCGGTCCGGTCCGGCGCGATCGGCCGGAAGTGCCGGATCTGCGTGGAGAACTGGTCCATCAGGTACACGTTGGGGTACAGGCAGAGGTTGCGGGAGCCGCGGACCATGAACTCGCCCTTGGCGTCACCGAAGCGTTCCTTCAGCTCGTCCATCCGGTTCCACAGTGGACGGTCTTCGGGGTTGCCCGCCCACGTCCACAGGCACAGGTGCCCGTTCGGGTAGGACCAGTAGCCGCCGCCGGACTTGCCCCAGCTGCCCGCGTCGAGGGTCTTGGTGCTGTTCGCGGACTCGCCGGTGGTGCGGCGCGCGGTCGTCGCGGCGTAGTTCCAGTGCGTCGCCGTGACGTGGTAGCCGTCGGCGCCGTTCTCGGCCTGGACCTTCCAGTTGCCGTCGTAGGTGTAGGTCGACGCGCCGCGCAGCACCTCCAGGCCGTCGGGGGACTGGTCGACGAGCATGTCGATCACCTTGGTGGTGTCGCCGAGGTGCTCGGCCAGGGTCGAAACGTCCGGGTTGAGGCTGCCGAAGAGGAACCCGCGGTAGGAGTCGAAGCGCGCGACGCGGGTCAGGTCGTGCGAGCCGGCGGAGTCGAAGCTCGCCGGGTAGCCGGCGCCGTCGGGGTCCTTGACCTTGAGCAGCTTGCCGTCGTTGCGGAAGGTCCAGCCGTGGAACGGGCAGGTCAGCGTCGTGCGGTTGTCGGTCTTGCGGCGGCAGAGCATCGCGCCGCGGTGGGCGCAGGCGTTGATCAGGCAGTGCAGCTCGCCGTTCTTGTCGCGGGTGATGACCACCGGCTGACGTCCGATGTACGTGGTGAAGTAGTCGCCCGGGTTCGGCAGCTGGCTCTCGTGGGCGAGGTAGATCCAGTTGCCCTCGAAGATGTGCTTCAGCTCCAGCTCGAAGACCTCTTCGTCGGTGAAGATCCGCCGGTTGGCGCGGTACACCCCCGCGTCGCGGTCCTCGACCACCGCGTCGGCGACGACGGCGGACACGTGCTCCAGCATCTCGGTCATGGATCCTCCAGCGGCGCGGATCGGCTCTGATCGTCCGAACCATGACAGGCCGGGCGGCCGGTCACCCCAGGCAAATGCCTAAACCCGACCTAGGGTGTTATTGATCGACGCTGTTTATCAATCACGCAAACCCAAGTCTTTGTCTTCGATCGGTCGCGCTCTTAGCGTGAGGGGACCGGCGGCAGAGTCGAGAGGAGGCCGGCCATGGAACTGCGGCACCTGCGGTACTTCGCCACCGTCGCCGAGACGTGCCACTTCGGCCGTGCGGCCGAGCTGCTGCACGTCGCCCAGCCGGCGCTGTCGCACACCATCCGGCAGCTGGAGACGGAGCTGGGCGTCACCCTGCTGCACCGCACCACCCGGCAGGTCCGGCTGACCCCGGCCGGCGAGTTCTTCCAGGGCGAGGCCCAGCGGGTGCTCGCGGCCGTCGACACCGGGGTGCGCGGGGTCCGGCGCATCGGCGACGGCCAGCTCGGCCTGGTCCGGGTCGGGTTCACCGGGACCGCCGCGTTCTCCCACCTGCCGCACCTGGCCCGCGCGCTCGCGCGGCGGGCCCCGCGGGTCGAGCTGGAGGTGCGCGCCGACCTGCTCACGGTCGAGCAGTGCGAGCAGCTGCGTGACGGCTCCCTCGGTCTCGGCGTGCTGCGCCCGCCGGTGACCGGCGACGACATCGACTACCGCGTGATCGAGGTCGAGCCGCTGGTGCTCGCCGTGCCCGCCGACCACCGGCTGGTCATCGAGCCGATCGTCGCGGTGGCCGATCTGCGTGCCGAGCCCTTCGTGACCTACGACGGACGCAACTCGGTCGTGCACGAGGCCGTGGTGCGCAGCTGCCGCGACGCCGGCTTCACCCCGGACCGCCGGCACGAAGCTCCCGGCACCGCGGCGCTGCTCGCCCTGGTGGCGGGCGGCCTGGGCGTCGGGGTCGTGCCCGCGTCGGCCCGGTCGCTTCCGCTGGCCGGGGTGGTCTTCCGGGACCTCGCCGGCGCGGCGACCGTCGAGCTGGCCCTCGCGTGGCACCGCGAAACGACGTCTCCGCTGGTCACCACGGTCCTCGCGGCCCTCGAGGACGTCTTCCCGTCCGCCCGACCACCCTCCGAGGTCAGCTGATGAAGATCACCCGGGTGGACGCGATCCCGTTCGCCATCCCCTACCGCAAGCCCCTGCGGTTCGCCTCCGGCGAGGTGCACGCCGCCGAGCACGTCCTCGTGCGGGTGCACACCGACGACGGGATCGTCGGGATCGCCGAAGCGCCGCCGCGGCCGTTCACCTACGGCGAGACCCAGGCCGGGATCGTCGCCGTCATCGAGTCGATCTTCGCCCCGCAGGTGGTCGGGCTCAGCCTGCTCGACCGCGAAACCGCGCACACCCGGCTCGGGCGCACGGTCGGCAACCCGACCGCGAAGTCCGCTGTCGACATGGCGATCTGGGACGCGCTGGGGCAGTCCCTCGACGTCTCGGTGACCGAGCTGCTCGGCGGCTACACCGACCGGATGCGCGTGTCGCACATGCTCGGGTTCGACGAGCCCGCCGCGATGGTCGCCGAGGCGGAGAAGATGCGGGACGCCTACGGCATCACGACGTTCAAGGTGAAGGTCGGCCGCCGGCCGGTGTCGCTCGACACCGCCGTGGTGCGGGCGTTGCGCGAGGGGCTCGGCCCCGCGGTGGAGCTGTACGTGGACGGCAACCGGGGCTGGACCGCCGCCGAGTCGGCCCGCGCGATGAAGGAGATGGCCGACCTCGGCCTGCTCTTCGCCGAGGAGCTCTGCCCGGCCGACGACGTCCTCGGCCGCCGCTGGCTCGTCGGGCAGCTGGACGTCCCGTTCATCGCCGACGAGTCGGCCGTCACGCCCGCCGACGTCACGCGCGAGGTCCTCGGCGGCTCGGCCACCGCGGTGAGCATCAAGACCGCGCGCACCGGCTTCACCCGCTCGCAGCGCACCCACCACCTCGCCGAGGGGCTCGGCCTGGAAGTCGTGATGGGCAACCAGATCGACGGCCAGCTCGGCTCGCTGTGCACGGTCGCGTTCGGCGCGGCCTACGCGCTGACCTCACGCCGCGCGGGCGAGCTGTCCAACTTCCTCGACATGAGCGACGACCTGCTCGCCGAACCGCTGTGCATCGCCGACGGCGAGCTGGCCGTCCGGCCCGGCGCCGGCCTCGGCGCCGCCATCGATCCCGACAAACTCCGGCACTACCGCCGAGATCGTTGAACCAAGGAGGGTTCATGACTGTCACCGCCACGGCCGCCGCCTCCGGCGCCAACGCCACCGAACGCTTCAAGAGCGACAAGTTCGTCGGCGTCGCCGGGACGCCGCCCGAGCGCGTCAGCTTGCTCGCGCGGGAAGTCCTGGAAGCCGTGCACGGCACCATCCGCAAGCACAAGGTCAGCTACGCCGAGTACAACGCGCTCAAGGCGTGGCTGATCGCCGTCGGCGAGGACGGCGAGTGGCCGCTGTTCCTGGACGTCTGGGTCGAGCACGTCGTCGAAGAGGTCGCCACCGAACACCGTGCGGGCAACAAAGGCACCATCGAGGGCCCGTACTACGTGCCCGACGCCCCCGAGCGGGGCGCTCGCGGCTCGGTCCCGGCCCGCGACGACGAACCCGGCACGCCGCTGACGTGGACCGGCCGGGTCACCTCGACCGACGGCCGCACGCTGGCCGGGGCGAAGATCGAGCTGTGGCACGCCGACGCCGACGGCTTCTACTCGCAGTTCGCGCCCGGGATCCCGGAGTGGAACCTGCGCGCGTCCTTCACCGCGGACGAGTCCGGCCGCTTCGAGATCCACACCGTGCGCCCGGCGCCGTACCAGATCCCCACGGACGGTGCGTGCGGCAAGCTGATCGCGGCGGCGGGCTGGCACGCGTGGCGGCCGGCGCACCTGCACGTCAAGGTGTCGGCGCCGGGCCACGAGCTGCTGACGGCCCAGCTGTACTTCCCGGGCGACGAGCACAACGACGACGACATCGCCTCGGCGGTCAAGCCGGAGCTGCTGCTGGCCCCGCGTCCGGTCGAGGGCGGCGAAGCCATCGACTACGGCTTCGTGCTCGACCCCGAGCGGTCCTGATGCTGTACCACGTGCGCATGGACGTCCGCCTGCCCGCGGACCTCGATCCGGCGTCGCGCGAGAAAAGGCTTACAGCCGGCGGTTGCAGCGGACGGGCAAGTGGCCTCACGCCGCCGGCGGCGCACCCGGCCAAGCTCTGACCGCGGGGCGAGAAAGATCACTTCGCCGTCGTCCGGCCGGCTCCGGTGACGCATGATGTTCGAACATGGTCGAAGAGTTCCGGTTGCGTTCGGTCGCCGCGGCGGCGTACGGCCCGGCGGCCCTGTTCGGGCTCTCCGAGGGCGCCGTGCTGCCGGTCGTCGCGCTGAGCGCGATCGACCGCGGGGCGAGCACTTCGACGGCCGCGCTGATCGCCGCGTTGCTCGGGGTCGGGTCGCTGCTCGCGAACATCCCGGCCGGCATCCTCGCGACCCGGTTCGGCGAACGGCGGTCGATGCTCCTGGCGGCCGGCGTCATGGTCGTCGGCGTGCTGATCTGCCTGGTCGACCTGGGTGACGGCCCGTGGTCGCTGCTGCTCTACGGCGGCGGGGTGCTGCTGATCGGGGTGGCCGCGGCGGTCTACAGCCTGGCCCGCCAGACGTACCTGACGGAGATCGTCCCGGCGCACATGCGGGCCCGGGCGTTGTCGACGCTCGGGGGCAGCATGCGCATCGGCGTCTTCCTCGGCCCCTTCGCGGGGGCGGGCGCGATGCAGGTGGCCGGGCTGCCGGGGGCGTACTACGTGAGCCTGGCGGCGATCCTCGCGGCGGCCGTCCTCGTGTTCCGGGTGCCGGACCTGGCCCTCGACCGGGCCGCCGCCTCGGCGGTGACGACGCGGGGCATGCTCAAGCAGCGCTGGCGGGTGTACGCGACGCTGGGTGCCGGCGTCCTGCTGCTGTCGGCGATCCGCCAGACCCGCCAGACGGTGGTCCCGCTGTGGGCGGCGCACATCGGCCTGTCCCCGACGACGAGCTCGATCATCTACGGAGTGGCGGGCGCGGTGGACGCGCTGACGTTCTACCCGGCGGGCAAGGTGATGGACCGCCACGGCCGTCGCTGGGTGGCGGTCCCGGCGACGCTGGTGCTGGGCGCGTCGTTCGTGGTCATGCCACTGGCGGACGGCGCGGCCCTGCTGACGGTGGCGGCGATGGTGATGGGCTTCGGCAACGGCATCGGCTCGGGCATCGTGATGACGCTGGGCGCGGACGTGTCCCCGGCGGTGGGCCGGCCGACGCACATCGGGATCTGGAACGAGCTGGCGGACATCGGCACCGGCGTGGGGCCGTTGGTGCTGTCGGCGGTGACCGCGCTGGCCGGTTTGGGTGCCGGGGTGGTGGCGAGCGGGGTGGTGGGCTTCGCGGCCGCGGCGGTCCTCTGGCGCTTCATCCCCAGCCCGCACCGCAAAGCGCCCCAATGAGGTTTTCTCAGTAGGGCTGGTGGGTGTGCGTGTTGGCCTGAGATGAGGCGTGGGGCCGCTGGTAGGACTGAGTTTGCGAAGACCAAGTCCGAGAGTCCAGAGGCCCCACGTGATTTCTTATAGTGCCACGCTCGACGTGGCGCGCGAGCTGGCCCCGTTCGTCGCAAGTGTGCTGCGCTCGACACGCCAGACACGCGGCACCCGCCGGGGCCGACGCGCGTTGACCCCCTACTGGCAGGCAGTGCTGGTGCTGCGCTGGTTCCGGGACGCCGTCCCGGTGCACCGGCTGGCCATCGACCACGGCATCAGCGTGGCCACCGCCTACCGCTACCTGCACGAAGCGATCACCGCCCTGGCCGAGCAGGCCCCAGACCTGCACCAGGTCCTGGCGCACTGCCGCGACACCGGCGACCCCCCACCTCATCCTCGACGGCTCCCTGTTCCACTGCGACCGGGTCGCAGCGACCACCGTCACAACGAAAGGAAAAAACCGCGGGTCCACGGTGCATCTGTGGTACTCCGGCAAGCACCGTGCCTTCGGCGGGAACGTGCAGTTCCTGGCCAACGCCACCGGGTTCCCGTTATGGACCTCCCCGCAGCTGCCCGGCTCCCGCAACGACCTCTCCGCCGCCCGTGACCTGGGCGTCGTCGGGGCGTTGACCGCCGCTGCCGCGCGAGGCCTGAAAACTCTGGCCGACAAGGCCTACCACGCCGCGGGCATCGGCATTCTCACCCCGTTCAAGAAAACCGCAGCTCAGCCCCTGCTCAGCGCCCGGCAGCGGGTCCACAACCTGCTCCAGGCCCGAGCCCGCGCCCTCGGCGAACGAGCCATGGCGCTGCTCAAGACCCGCTGGCGAGCCCTCCGCCACGTCAGCCTCTGCCCCCACCGCATCGGCGCTATCGTGCAAGCCGCCCTGGTCCTCACCCAGTTTGAGCACCAGGGCCGCTACTGAGAAACCTCAATGTGGCGTTGGGCGCATCTGACGCACCGAACGCCACATTGGGTGCGTTGGACGCACCCAACGCCACATTGGGGCGCTTGGGGCTAGCCGTCGGCGACCAGGGGTTCCAGGACCAGCTCCGGCTTCTGGCGCTGCAGGATCCGCAGGTTCATCTCCTGCTCGAACACCGCCAGCAGCGTGCCGTCGGCGCGGGCGAAGACCTCGCTGCTGCGCTCGCGGTCCACGATGGCCCGCTGAGCGGGGTCGGGGAGCCGGCGCACCGCCGTGTACGGCAGGTGGTCCAGCCGGACCACGCAGCCGAACTCGTGCTCCAGCCGGTGCGTCGCCACCTCGAACTGCATCGGGCCGACCGCGGCCAGCACCGGGGAGCCGTCGCCGCGCAGGTCGGACGTCAGGACCTGGACCACGCCTTCCGCACCGAGCTGCTCGATGCCGCGGCGGAACTGCTTCGCCCGGCCGATGTCGGCGGGCCGGGCCACCGCGAAGTGCGCGGGCGCGAAGCTGGGCAGGCCGGGGAACTTCACGGCCGGCTTGCCGTCGTGGAGAGTGTCGCCCACGCGCAACGCCGTGGCGTTGACCAGCCCGATCACGTCACCCGGGTACGCGGTGTCCAAAGTGGAGCGCTGCTGCCCGAAGACCTGCTGGACGTACTTGGTGGCGAACGGTTTCCCGGTGGTGGCGTTGGTGACCACCATGCCGCGTTCGAACTTGCCCGAGCAGACGCGCGCGAAGGCGACCTGGTCGCGGTGCGCGCGGTCCATCCCGGTCTGGACCTTGAACACGAACGCCGAGAACGGCTGCGTCAGCTCACGCGGCCGGCCCTCGGCGTCGGCGCGGGCCGTGGGGCGGGGCGCCAGCTCGACGAGCAGGTCGAGCAGCTGGCGGACGCCGAAGTTCGCGACGGCCGCGCCGAACAGCAGCGGGGTCGCCGAGGCGTCTTCGAACCGGGCCGCGTCGAACTCACCGCCGGAGGCTTGCAGCAGCTCGGCCTCCTCGCGGGCGGCCGTCCACTCGGCGCCGCCCTCGGCTTCGGCGGCCTCGCCCGTCAGGTGCTCTTCGCCCGCCGCGGTCGCGCCGCCGGCCGTCCGGTGGAAGCGCACGAACTCGCCGCTGCGCAGGTCGGCGACGCCGCGGAAGTGCCCGGCTTCGCCGACCGGCCAGGTCAGCGGCATCGGCGGCAGCCCGATCCGCTCGGTGAGCTCGTCGCACAGGTCCAGGGCGGCCCGGCCGGGGCGGTCCCACTTGTTGATGAAGGTGATCACCGGGATCCCGCGGTAGCGGCAGACGTCGAACAGCTTCAGCGTCTGCGGCTCGAGGCCCTTCGCGGCGTCGAGCAGCATGACGGCCGAGTCGACGGCCGACAGCACGCGGTAGGTGTCCTCGGAGAAGTCCGCGTGGCCGGGGGTGTCCAGCAGGTTGATCACGGTGTCGCCGTAGGCGAACTGCAGGGCGGCGGAGGTGATGGAGATGCCGCGGGCCTGCTCCATCTCCATCCAGTCGGAGGTGACCCCGCGCCGGCCGGCTTTCCCGTGCACCGCCCCGGCCTCGGAGATCACCCGCGCGTGCAGGGCGAGCGCTTCGGTGAGCGTGGACTTCCCGGCGTCGGGGTGGCTGATCACCGCGAAGGTGCGGCGGCGCCGGGCCTGGGCCGACACGTCCGTTCCGGCGGCCGCGAGCGTGGTCTGGGTCATCGGAGACGACTTTACCTTCGCCGTGACAGCGGGCCCGCGGGGCGTCGGGACGCGCGTGACCTGGGCCTCACCGACCGGCCGGAGCAGCCCGGAACGCTTCGACGACCAGCGCCGCGAACCGCCGCGACGCCGCCATCCGCGCGGCCGGCGTGCTCGCCTGGATGCCGCTCGCGGCCATGATCATCAGCACCAGGTCGTCGAGGACGACGTCGGGGCGCAGGTGGCCGGCGTCCTTCGCCCGGCGGACCAGCTCCGCCGCGGCCGACAGCGAGTCCGCGCGCAGGGCGGCGAAGTCCACCGCGCGCGGGAAGGCCGCCTTGAACGCCGTGGCGAAGCCGTGGTCGCGGGCCTGCAGCCGGCACAGCTTCTCGACCGCGACGCGGAAGCCGTGCCAGGGATCGGGGTCGGCGAGCCCCTCGGCCATCGCGGCCCGCCACGCCCGCAGCTGCTCGGTGTACGCCTCGGCGACCAGCGTCTCCTTGGTCGGGAAGTGGCGGTAGACCGTCGCCGGCCCGACCTCGGCCCGCCGGGCGATCTCGCGGACCGGCACCGCCACGCCGTCGGTGACGAACACCCTGCGGGCCGCGTCGAGAATGCGCTCGCGGTTGTCCCGCGCGTCGGAACGGTGAGGCAAACCAGCGGTCACCGCTCTCACTTTAGCCAGCCGGCCGGTAGGGACCGTTAGCGTGCGGCGCATGACTTCGACCAGGCGCGACGGCGACGACTGGGACCTGGCCTCCAGCGTCGGCGCGACGGCCACCATGGCCGCGATGACCCGCGCGATCGCCACCCGGACCGACCCCGCGCGCCTCGACGACCCGTTCGCCGAACCCCTCGTCCGGGCGGTCGGCGTCGAGCTCCTGACCCGGCTCGCGACCGGGGAGCTGCCACCCGGCGACCTGGTCGGGCCGCCGGCCGTCGACGGCGCCAAGGTGCGGGCCCGGTTCTACGACGAGTTCTTCCTCGACGCGGCGGGTGCGGGCCGCACGCAGGTCGTGATCCTGGCTTCGGGGCTGGACTCGCGGGCGTACCGGCTGCCGTGGCCGGCCGGGACCGTGGTGTACGAGGTCGACCGGCCGGACGTCGTCGAGTTCAAGACCCGCGCGCTGGCCGAGCTGGGCGCGCATCCCACCGCCCGGCGCCGGGCGGCCGCGGCCGACCTGCGCGACGACTGGCCCACGGCCCTGCGCGCCGCCGGCTTCGACCCGGCCCGGCCGGCCGCGTGGAGCGCCGAAGGCCTGTTGGGCTACCTGCCACCCGACGCGCAGGACCGGCTGCTGGACACGATCACCGGGCTCAGCGCCCCGGGCAGCCGGCTGGCCACCGAAAGCCGGCCGAACCCGCGCCCGGGGGAGGAGGCGGTGACGAAGGAGCGCCTGGACCGCATCTCGGCGCAGTGGCGCGCGCTCGGCTTCGACACGGACATGGCAAGCCTGCGGTACTTCGGTCCGCGCAACGAAGCCGCGCCGTACCTGGCCGGCCGCGGCTGGTCGGTGACCACGCGCGGCACGGGAGAGCTGCTCGCGGCGCTCGGCCTGCCCGCGTTCGAGGACGACGACCTGCGGATGGGCGGTCTGCGGTACGTCAGCGCCGCTCTCGGTGGGTAGCTGCGGTCGAGCGGTGCGCCGGTGTTTCAGCTCCGGAGCCGGAGGCAACCTCAGGCGGCCGGCGCCCCGAACCCCGGCCGGCACCGGGTGACCGGGAGCGAGGACCGGCTCGCCGCGCCGCACCAGGGCCGGTCCGCCTCGCGGTCGGCGAGCCCACCCCGGAGGTCTACGGCCGGCCGGCGGAGTCCTTGCCGGAGCGCGGGAATCGCGGTCGGCCGCACTGTCAAGGTGTGGGATGGCGGGCCTGCCCGGCTTCGGCCACTCTTCCGATCATGGATGGCTTGGAATTGTACGATCTCGCGCGCCGGCTGATGTACATCAGCAGTGACGCCATACCCGACCGGATGGATCCGCAGCGGCAGTCCGGCGTGCCGGACACGTCGGTGCCCATCGACGAGCAGCTCGCGGCCGCGGCCGGCATCGAGGATCCCGCCGAGGCCAAGGAACTCATCGCGACCCTCGAAGGCCTCGAACGCCGGTTGTCGGGAAGCGTTTCCCCGGATCCGTTCGACTGGTACACCGCCGGCACACCGCCGTGGGACACGGGGCGTCCCCAGACCGCGATCCGCGAGCTCGCCGAAGCCGGCGCGTTCCGCGGCCGCGTGCTCGACATCGGTTGCGGCACCGGCGAAAACGTCCTCATGATCGCCGCACTCGGCCTCACCGCAACCGGTTTCGACCTCTCCGGCACGGCGATCGAAACCGCCCAGCGGAAGTCCCACGAGCGCGGCGTGAAAGCGGAGTTCGCCGTCGGCAACGCCTTCGAGCTCGACGCGCTCGACCGCCGGTTCGACACGGTCATCGACAGCGGCCTGTTCCACGCTCTCACCGATCCGAACCGCCCCCGCTACACCGAAAACCTGGCGGCGGTGATGTCGCCGGGCGCGAACCTGTACGTCCTGTGCTACAGCGACAGCCACCCACCGGGCCCCGGACCGCGCCGGATCACCGAAGCCGAAATCCGCGAAACGTTCACCACGGGCTGGCAGATCGCCTCGATCGAGCCGACGACGCTGGACAACAACATCTACCCCAACGGCATCCCGGCGTGGATCGCCACGATCACCCGCACGGCCGCCACCCAGGACTGAGCCGGCCCGGGCGGGCGATCGATCTCACCGGCTGGTGCGCGGCCGAACACGCGCACCGGGCCGGGATCGGTCCGGCTCGCCGGGTGACAGGTCCGGGAAGCCGGCGACCGTCGCGTCACCGAAGACCGTTGGCATCGCGGACGAGCGCGATCCGGTGCAGTGCTTTCCTTCCGGCGGCAACAGCCGGGCTCAGCCGCCGTCGAGGTCCTCCGGCGGGGTCCACAGCGGCGCCGCGTCCGCGCGCTCCGGGTGCAGCCACCGCAGCCGGCCGGCGGTCTCCTTCGCGATCTCGAGGAACGCCTCGATCGTCTCCGGCTGCTCTCCCTCGCGCCAGGCCAGGGACCACGGGTACACCGGTTGCAGCTCCCGCGGCCGGTGGACCGGGACGCCGAGGGCGGCGTAGCGGCGGGCGTAGCTGTCGAACTCCAGCAGGTGGGCGCGGCCGGGCGCCCGGTCGAGCGCGGCGTGGCAGGTCTCGAACGTGCCCGGGTTGCCGAGCCAGCGCAGCTCCAGGCCCGTGTGCCGCTCCAGCGAGCTCAGGTACCGGCCGTGGACGTTGTACAGCGCGGTGCCGGGCGCGTCCGCGAAGACCTCCAGCGGCCGTTCGTGGACCGACGCCGACGTCCGGTGCGGGTCGCCGGGTCGCCCGACCAGCCAGAACGGCTCCAAGCGCAGCAACGCGTGCCGCCAGCCGGTGGGATGGGCGGCCTGCAACGCGCTGGTGACGCGGATGAGCGCGACGTCGAGGTGGTCGTCCAGCAGCGCGGTGAGCTGGCGGGCGCTGTCCATCTGGCTCTGGACGAGCTGGACGCCGGGGTGCGCGGCGAGGAACGCGTCGGCGACCGTCCGGCCGGTGTCCAGCTCGAAGATGTGCGCGATCCGCAGGTGGCCGGGCGCCGGCTCGCGCAGCATCCGGTCGGCCGTGGCCAGCAGCTGCCGGGACAGGCGCAGGAACCGCTCGCCCCGCGCGGTCAGCGTGACGTGGCGGCTGTCGCGCTGCAGCAGCGGCCCGCCGACGTCGGCTTCGAGCTTGCGGATCTGCTTCGACAGCGTCGGCTGGCTGATGAACAGCTTGGCCGCGGCGCGGCCGAAGTGCAGCTCGTCGGCGACGGTGACGAAGTAGCGCACCAGCCGGAGGTCGAGGTCCATGCGCCAACGATGCCACCCCGGCTATCGATTCGGACGCAACAGGTCTTGGACGTTCCCGGCGCGGATCGTGTTGGCTTCGGGAGACGTCCCCGCGAACTGGAGGATCCGATGGCCGAGCCGGGCACCCCTGTCGTGTTCATCCACGGGTTGTGGCTGCACGCCACCTCGTGGCAGCCCTGGGTCGACCACTTCCGGGCCGCCGGGTACGCGCCCGTCGCGCCCGGCTGGCCGCACGAGCCGGACACCGTCGAGCAGGCGCGGGAGCACCCCGAAGCCGTCGCGGACCTCGGGATCGACGACGTCACCGAGCACTACGCGGCGCTCATCGCCGGCCTCCCGCGGCCGCCGGTGCTCGTCGGCCACTCCTTCGGCGGCCTGATCACCGAAAAGCTGCTCGGCCAGGGCATCGGCGCGGCCGGCGTCGCCATCGACCCTGCCCAGATCAAGGGCGTCCTGCCGCTGCCGCTGGCCCAGCTGCGCGCGGGGCTGCCGGCGCTGGGCAACCCCGCCAACCTGCACCGGTCCGTCTCCCTGACGGAGAAGGAGTTCCGGTTCGGCTTCGGCAACGCGCTCAGCGACGAGGAGTCGGCCGAGCTGCACCGGCGCTGGACGATCCCGTCACCGGCGCGGCCGCTGTTCCAGGCCGCCGCCGCGAACTTCGTCCTGCACTCCCAGGCACAGGTCGACACCCACCGCGCGGACCGCGGCCCGCTGCTGCTGATCTCCGGCACCGCGGACCACACGGTGCCGGACGTGGTCACCCGCTCGACGTTCAAGCAGTACCGCGACTCGGCCGCCGTCACCGAGCTCAAGCAGTTCGAGGGCCGCGGGCACTCACTCACGGTCGACAGCGGCTGGCGCGAGGTCGCCGACGCCGTGCTCGGCTGGCTGCGCGAGCAGGGGCACTAGGTGGACCTGGGACTGCAGGACAAGGTCGCCGTCGTCACCGGCGCCAGCCGGGGCATCGGGCTGGCCGTCGCCCGGGCCCTGATCGCGGAGGGTGCCCACGTCGTCGCCGGCGCCCGCGACCCTGGCCCGGACCTCGACGGCTTCGTGCGGGCCGGTCAGGCACACACGCTGGCCGTGGACCTCGGCACGGCCGACGGCCCGGGCCGGCTGGCCGAGCTGGCGCTGGCCGAGCTCGGGCGGATCGACGTCCTGGTCAACAACGTCGGCGCCGTCACCCCGCGGCCGAACGGGTTCCTGCTGGTCACCGACGACGACTGGACCCGATCGGTCACCCTGAACCTGCTCAGTGCGGTCCGGGCCACCCGCGCGGTGCTGCCGGCGATGGTGACCGCGGGCCGGGGAAGCATCGTCACGATCGCCTCGGTCAACGCGACCCTGCCCGACCCCGGCGTCATCGACTACAGCGCGGCGAAGGCCGCGCTGGTGAACTTCACGAAGTCGGTGTCGAAGGAGTTCGGGCCCCGCGGGGTGCGGGCCAACGCGATCAACCCCGGGCCGGTCGCGACGGACCTGTGGCTCGGCGCGGGCGGGGTGGCCGAGACGATCGCGGCCACCACCGGCGCGAACGCGGGGGCGGTCGCCGAGGAGGCCGCCGCGCACGCCGTCACCGGCCGCTTCACCCGGCCCGAGGAGGTCGCGAACCTCGCGGCCTTCCTGGCCGCGGACCGGGTGGCCGGCAACATCACCGGCGCCACGTTCGCGCTCGACGGCGGGTACAGCACCGAAATCCACTGAGTCCACAACGGACCGCGACGGGCCGCCGCCACGCTCGTTCAGCCCCGTTGGTTACCTCCCGGTACGGTGGAGTCACGATCCGAACGACTCCCTGACGCGCCGACCCGGAGGAATGGTCCATGCCACAGCCCGAATCGGCTCCGAAGAACCCCGAAAAGGGGTATCTGGCTCTGCTCGGCTGGAGCCTCAACGCCATCGAAGCCCTCGACCGGTTCGACCGCCGTTATGTCGTCGTCGCACCGGAATGGGCCGAAGAGTACTGCGTCGAGCACGACATCCCTTACGTGCCGTGGAATTTCGAGCGGCTCAACGAGCGGTCGCTGGAGATCGCCGAGGTCCTTGCCGAAAGAGGCGTGGACGTGGCGATCCCGCTGTTCGAGGAGACGGTGGAGTGGGCCGGGGCGATCAACTCCGTCCTGCTCGACAACCCGCGGCTGTTCGGCCAGGCGATGTTGTTGCGCGACAAGGCTTTGATGAAGCGCCGCGCGCAGCTCGGCGGCATCCGGGTGGGCATCTTCGAAGAAGCCCACGATCGCGACGACGTGGTCCGCTTCCTCAAGCGGGTCAACCAGACGCTGCTCAAGCTCGACGGCGACCCGAACGACCCGATCCACCTCAAGGCGTTCGACAAGGCCGGGTGCCTGGGGCACCGCGTGATCCGCACGCCCGACGAGATCGATACGATCCCGGAGGAGGAGTTCCCGGTCCTGATGGAGTCCCATCTCGACGGGTGGGAGTTCGCCGTCGAGGCGTGGGTCCACAACGGGAAGATCAAGTTCCTCAACATCTCCGAGTACGTCACCCTGGGCTACTCGGTGTTCGTGCCGGCGACCTCCGAGCTGGAGAAGTACCGGCCGCAGATCACCGCGCAGATCGAGAAGCTCATCAAGACCTTCGACATCGAGTTCGGGTTCGTGCACCCGGAGTACTTCGTCACCAGCGACGGGGAGATGTACTTCGGCGAGGTCGCATACCGGCCGCCCGGCTTCAAGGTCTTCGAGCTGCTCGAACGGGCCTACGGGTTCAACGCCTACCAGGGCCTGGCGCTGGCGTTCGACCCCAAGACGACCGAGGAGGAGATCGACGCGTTCTTCCCGCGCGAGGTCGTCGACGCCTCGGGTGTCGCGGGCTGCTTCGGCGTCTACCCGCGGCGGCGGGTCGTCAGCGAGCTGAGGATCCCGGAGCAGACCCAGGACGACGACTACTACGAGTCCCACGACCTCTCGGCGCCGCTGGAGGAGACGGTCACCAAGCGGACCGCCTTCGGCACCCACTGGGGCCTGCTGTACTTCTTCGGCGACGACGCCTACCGGATGCGTGATCTGCTGAAGGAGCAGGAAGAGTACGACTTCTACGTCTGACGCGTCCGATGTGGAGGCCGGCACCCAACCCCGAGGGACACCTGTGAACCCGACCCCCGCCACGACGCTCGACAAGCGCGTGGCCTCGCTCGACGACGCCGTGCAGGCCATGGCCGAGACCCGCGACTTCGGCAAGCACACGAAGCTGCGGCGGGTCCTGGAAGCGCTGCGGCGGGTGCTGCTGCTGCCGGGCGGGCCCGCCGCGGTCCAGGCCCGCGCGCAGGCCATCGAGGAAGCCGGGGTGTTCCTGGGCACGGACTGGGCCACCCCGGAGATCCTCGTGCCGGCGCTGGTCGGGCCGGGGTTGCGCAGCGAGAACGGCGACACCGTCGTGATCGAGGCGACCAGCGAGCTGCGGATGCTCGCGGTCGCCCGCGGTGACTTCGCGCACCCGACGTTGTCGGCCGAGGACGCGCGCCAGTTCCTCTCGCAGGTGCTGGCGATGAACCTGGAGCTGCTGTTCACCCCGCCCAGCGAGGCGGAGCGGGTCCGGCAGGGCCGCACCGCGCAGCTGATCCGGGACCTGTTCCGGCACGTCGCCGACGAAGTCGGCTACGACACCGTGCTGGACGAGGTGGTCGACGAGATCTGGCGGATCCTGCGCCAGCGCCCGATCCAGGTCGACCAGGTGCAGTCGCTGATCACCCGCATCGCGATCTACCGCGGCGACCCGGACGTCGCCCTCGGCGCGGGCTCCGGGCAGGGCCTCGACCGGCTCATCACCAGCCTCTTCGGCACCACCGAGGCGTGCCGCGAGGACCCGGGCGTCGACGTCTTCCGGTCGCGGCTCGAGGCGATGGACACCGGCGGCCTGCAGTCCGAGGCCACCGGGTTCGCCCGCGCGATGCACGACACCGGGCTGGTGTCGCCGTACCACGCGGAGCTGCTGCGGTTCCTGCGGCACGAGAGCGACTACCTGCTCGGCGAGGCACTCGGCCTGTCCGAGACCGGCCGCAACTGCCTGCTGCGCTACCGCGACCTGGTGCACCGGCTGATCGAGGTCGCCGTGCACCCGCAGACCGCGCAGGCCATCTACGGGCTCGCGCTGCTGCTCGACCGCGGCATCCTCTACGAGCCGCCGGTGGTGCCCGCGCTGTGGCGCCAGCTGGCGCTGGAGCTTGCCCCGGCCGCGCGCGAACGGCTGGTCACGGTGTTCGGCGACCGGCCGCGCCCGGAGGCGCGGCTCGCCGCGGGGGTGCTGTCGATGCTGGGCCTGCCGCTGGGCGTCGGGCAGGGGGACAACCCGACCTGCCAGTCGGCCCGCGCGTTGTCGATGTGGGCGTACAACGACCCGGACTACCTGCTGCAGATCGTCGCCTGGGCCGCGCGTGACGACGAAGTCATCATGCACTTCGAGGGCCAGCCGATCTCCTCGAAGGACAGCGGGGCGGGGCTCGCGGCCACACCACCGGCCGACCTGGACCCGGTGTCGCTGCTGGTGGTGCCCCACCTGGACCGGATCTACGCCGAGATGGGCCGCCGGTGCGTGGACCGCCCCGGCGACCCGCACCGCTGGGTCAACCCGGAGTTCCACGGCTGGTGGACCGCGCGCGGCTTCCGCATCAACGTCGACGTCGCGACCGGGCAGCTGATCGATCTCGACGACTTCTACCGGCACTTCCACGCCAGCTACCACCCGTACTTCAACGGCGGTCAGCCCCTGATCCACCCGCAGCCGGCGGGGGTGGCGGTCACCGACAGCGCGGCCCGCTACGTCGGCTGGCACGCGATCACGATCCTGCGGGTCGGCCCGGACCCGCAGGACGTGATGCGGGTGTACTTCTTCAACCCCAACAACGACAGCGGTCAGGACTGGGGAGACGGCGTGGTGGTGTCCACGGCGGGCAACGGCGAGCGGTTCGGCGAGGCGTCACTGCCGTTCGACCAGTTCGCGTCCCGGCTGTACATCTTCCACGTCGACCCGCTCGAACGCGGGCAGCCGGAGAAGGTGCCGGCGGAGGCGATCGAGGAGATCATCGGGTACGTCGAGCGCAGCTGGGGAGCGGACCGGCTGCCGGCCGGGAGCATGCAGGCGGCGAAGAACCCGGCTGACGGGTAGGCGCCTCAGGCGTTGCGCCAGGTCGAGCAGGTGACGCCGCCGTAGCCGCAGCGGAGCGCGCCCTGGTAGCTGCGCGGCGCAGCCGTGCGATCATCTGACCCGTCGAGCACCCGGCCCGCGGAGGACATCGATGACTGCTCGTGACGCGCTCGTGGCGGTCGCCACCCTGCTGGCACCGGAAATCCCACAGGTGTCCCGAAACGCGGCGGCGGCTCTCGACGACCCCGCCGCGTACGTCGCGGAGCACGCCGACCGGCTCGACGACCGCGGCATCGACGAGCCCTTCCCGCTGCTGCCGTGGATCGCGTTGGTCGACGCCCTCACCGACCACGACCTGCTCGCCGAGGTCGACTGGAAGGAAGCCGCCGACGAGATCGCCGGTCGACTCCGGGCCCTGCACTCCGCGCCGGCCGGTGTGGCGTGGCAGGAACTGGCGGAGAGCGAACTCCCGACGTACGAGTTCCTCGAACTGGCGGGCGGCCGGCTGCTCGGCACCGGAACGGCGTTGGCGGTCCTCGACATCGAGTCGGACTGCTACCCGCTGGTGCTCCTGCCGGCCACCCGCGCCGACGACCTCGTCACCGCCGCGAAGGCGGCCGGCTTCGCGGCCGAGGTGTTCGGCCGCTAGGACCGGTGTCGAAGCCGGTCGGAGCTGTCCCGCCCGGCGGCTCGGCTCGCCGATCCCCTCTATCCGGGCATCCGCAGCATGCCGCTAGTGCTGCTCGCCCTCGCGGCGCGTCAGGACCCGCGCGGCGTCCTCCGTGACCGCGATCGTGTGCTCCGAATGTGCGGTCCGGGAGCCGTCGGCCGAGCGGATCGTCCAGCCGTCCGGGTCGTACACGATCTTGTCCGTCGTGGCGGCGAACCACGGCTCCAGAGCCAGCGTCAGGCCCGGGCGGAGCTTCATGCCCCGGCCTGCCTGGCCCTTGTTCGACACGTGCAGGTCCTCGTGCATGGTGCGGCCGATGCCGTGGCCGCCGAACTCCGTGTTGACCGGGTAGCCGTACTCGGTGGCCACCGCGTAGATCGCCGCCGAGATGTCGCCCATCCGGTTGCCCGGGCGGGCCGCGTCGATGGCCGCCTCCAGGGCTTCTTCGGTGGCGCGGATGATCCGCTGGTCCGCTTCGGCGGCCGTGCCGACGATGATCGTGCGCGCGGAGTCGGCGACCCAGCCGTCGATGCCGAGCGCGAGGTCCGCGGTCAGCACGTCGCCGTCGCGCAGGACGTAGTCGTGGGGGAGCCCGTGCAGGACCGCGTCGTTCACCGACAGGCAGATCACGTTGCGGAACGGGCCCTCGCCGAACGACGGCGAGTAGTCCCAGTAGCAGGACTCGGCGCCGCGGCGCTTGATCATGCCGCGCACGTGGTGTTCCAGGTCCATGAGGTTGACGCCGACGTCGGCGAGCCGGCCGACCTCGGTCAGCACCTCGGCGACGAAGCGCCCGGCCACGTGCATGCGGTCGATCTCCGCAGGCGTCTTCAGTTCGATCACGACTACCTCGTCAGCAAGTACCGGTATAGTTATACCAGCACGGTAGCACGCCTCCCGGTCACAGCGGTTTGTCGAGCACCGCCTTGAGGTTGCTGAACGTGTCGATCGAGTACTTCCCGTGGTAGCGCCCCATCCCGCTCTCGCCGACGCCGCCGAAGGGCAGGTCCGGCGCGGTCAGGTGCGCCACCGGGATGCCGAACCCGACCGCGCCCGACGACGTCTCCGCGAGGATTCGCTGCTTGGTCTCCGCCGACGCGGTGAACGCGTACAGCGCCAGCGGCTTGTCCCGGTCGGTGATGAACGTCAGCGCCTCGTCGAGGGACGCGACCCGCAGCACCGGCAGGATCGGCCCGAAGATCTCCTCGCCCATCACCGGCGAGTCCGGCGGGACGTCCGCGAGCACGGTCGGCGCGATGTACTTCGCGTCCCGGTCGGTCTGCCCGCCGGTCACCACCCGGCCGCCGGCCAGCAGGCCGGACAGGCGGTCGAAGTGGCGGGTGTTGACGATCCGGCCGTACACCGGGCTCTGTGCCGGGTCGTCGCCGAAACGCTCACGCAGCACGTCCGCCAGCTGGGTCTCGAGCCGCTCGGCCGTGTCGCCGATGGCCAGCACGTAGTCCGGCGCCACGCAGGTCTGGCCCGCGTTCATGAACTTGCCCCACACGATCCGCTCGGCCACCACCCGCAGGTCGACGTCGGTGTCGACGACCACCGGGCTCTTGCCGCCCAGCTCCAGGGTCACCGGCGTGAGGTGCTTCGCCGCGGCGGTCAGCACGATCCGCCCGACCGCGCCGTTGCCGGTGTAGAAGATGTGGTCGAAGCGCTGCGCCAGCAGTTCGGTGGTCTCCGGGATCGCGCCCTCCACCACGGCGACCGCCGAGGTGTCCAGATAGGACGGCAGGTGCCGCGCGATGGCGGCTGACACGGTGGGGGAGAGCTCGCTCGGCTTGACGACGGCGGCGTTGCCCGCGGCCAGGACCCCGACCAGCGGCGCCAGCACGAGGTGCAGCGGGTAGTTCCACGGCCCGATGACCAGCGCGACGCCGAGTGGCTCCCGCACGACCCGGCCCGCGCCCGGCCGCAAGGTTTCGGGCAGTGGCCGGGGTTCGGGCGCGACCCACTCCGCCAGGTGCGCCAGCGTGTGGTCGATTTCGTTGACGACGAAGGTGAGTTCGGCGCTGCGGGCCTCGGCCGCGTTCTTGCCCAGATCGGTGTGCAGGGCGGCGAGGAAGTCGTCGGCCTGCTCGGTCAGCATCGCTTTGAGAGCGTTCAGCTGGTTTCGCCGCCACTCCAGCGGTTTGGTCACCCCGGCCGAGAACGTCTTGCGCAGCCGGGAAACGACGTCGGGGATGGTACTCACGGGTTACCTCCGGGGCAGCCATTCGGGGCGGCCGGAGCCGCGCGGAACGAGGATGGTGGAGAACGCGCCGGGGGTGACCGACATCCGGACCTGATCAGTGACGCCCTGGTAGTGCCCCAGCGGGGTCTCGGCGGTGAACGTCTCCGGGTCGAGGTACGCGTGCCGTTCGCCGGTGCCGGCGACGCGCTGTGCGTAGTTCTTGTCGAACACGCCGAGGCTGATGATCCACAACGCGATGCGGGTCAGCGAGATGTGCACGCGGTAGCTGCCGCCCTCGGTGGCGCGGCGCATCAGCGCGGCGCAGATGCCCGCCGTGGCCAGCCACGGCACGAGGTAGTCGTTCACCACGCCGATGTGCGGCAGCACCGGCTGGTCCGGCGAGCCTTCCAGCGTCATCATCCCGGTGACGCAGCCGGCGGTCTGGTCGAACCCGACCCGTGACGCCCACGGCCCGCGTTCCCCGTGCAGGGAAACGGTGGTGTGGATGAGGCCCGGCCGGATCTCCGCCGCCTGCTGCGGGGAAAGGCCCAGGCCCGAGACGAAACCGGGACGCCGGTTGGCGTAGAAGACGTCGGCGTCGCGCAGGAGGTCCTTGAGCACGCCGGACCGTTGGTAGTCCACTGTGGCCGAGCGGACGCCGACGTTCGCCGTGAGGTAGACGACCGGGTTCTCCCATTCGGCCGGCCGCCAGAGGTTCAGCGCGTCGGCGCCGTGCTGGGCGAGCGACCGGCCGATGGCCGCGCCCGCGATGACGTGCCCGAGGCCGAGCGCGCGGATCCCGTCGAGTGGCTGGGCGGCCCCCGCTGGCAACGGCTCGGGCGCCGAGTCGCCGATCTTCTCGATCTCGATCAGCGGCAGGTCGGCCAGGACGTCACGGTACTGGCGGGTTTCCAGGAACTCTTCGGTGCTGCGGACCATCGGCATCACGATGCCCGCGTCCGCGCCGGCCTCCTCCAGTTCGGCGGCGTCCCAGCGGGCGATGGCCGCGGCGAGGGCGGTCGCGTCGTCGTAGGTCCGCAGGAGCTTGAGGGTCTTGGACTTCAGCTTGGGGTAGATGTTGAGCGGCATCACCCAGCGGCCGTCACCGGCGCGGTAGAACTTCAGCGACAGGGGGCTGGCCGGGTCGGCGGTGTTGGTCGGCGGGAGGCCGTTGACCAGCTCCCACTTCTTGTCGTAGAAGGGGCACAGCCGGTGCGGCGCGGTGCGCAGGTCCATGCCGATGTCCTGGCCGGGCCCGCCCCGGTGGCGCCACAACGCGGCGAGCGCCACGGACTTCGCCACCAGTGCGATCCCGGGTGCCGCACCCAGCCGCACGGCACTCGGCACGATCGGGTCGGCGCCGGTGAACCCGACGCGGCCGCCGGAGTCCGTTTCGGACAGTCCGACGTCGGCGAGCACTTCGTTCAGCGCCGCGTGGATGTCGAAGTCGTCTTCGGCGGCGATCGGGTTCGCCAGTGCGGCGCGGACCCGCTCGGTGACGTTCACCGGTCCAGCGCCTTCATCAGGGCGATCTGCGCGGTGTCACGGGCTTTCGCGAGTTCGGCGACCGTGCCGTCGAAGCCTTCCGCCTGCTCGCTGAGCAGCTTCACGGTGGCCTCGTCGAGGTCCGGGGTGCCGAGCTGGCCCCAGCGTTTGCGCAGGCCAGGGCCGAGGTGCTCGAGGAAGTGCGGCAGGCCGCCCGGTCCGCCGCCGAGGTGGAAGCTGAGGAACGGCCCGCTGACCGCCCACCGCTGCCCGAGCGACGACGTGACGACCTCGTCGAGCTCCTGTTCGGTGACCACGCCCTCGGCGACGAGGTGCACGCATTCGCGGAAGATCGCGGCCTGCAGCCGGTTCGCGACGAACCCGGGCACCTCCTTGCCCAGCACGATCGGCTTCTTGCCCAGCCCGCGGTAGAACTCGACCGCGCGTTCGACCACCTCGGGTGACGTCTTCTCCCCGGGCACGACCTCGACCAGCGGGACGAGGTGCGGCGGGTTGAACGGGTGTCCCACCACGAGCCGTTCCGGCCGCTTCAGCGCGACGGCGATGTCCGTGGCGGGGAGGCCCGAAGTCGAGGTGAGCAGCAGCGCGTCGGCCGGCGCGTGCTGCTCGATGGTCGTCCAGATCCGGTGCTTGAGGTCGAGGCGTTCGGGCCCGTTCTCCTGCACGACGTCGGCGTCGGTGACCGCCCGGGCGAGATCGGCTTCGAAGGTGACGGCGGTCAGGTCCGTGGACAGCCCGAGTTCGCGCAGCGTGGGGGTCAGCTCGGCGAGGCCGGCCCGGACGGCGTCCTCGATGCCGGGCGCGGGGTCGCTGACGACGACGTCCCAGCCGTGGGAAGCCATGAGGCCCGCCCAGGAGACGCCGATGACGCCGCCGCCGACGATGGTCGCTTTCATGCGTGGTCCCCGTCGAGGTAGTCGTGGACGGCCGAGAGCCGGCCGAGGGTGAGATCGGTCAGGAGGTGGCTCGCGGAGACGATCTCCAGCACCGGGAGGTCGGCGAGCGGCGCGAGGGCGTGCGGCACGAGGTGCAGCCGGGCGGGCCCGGTCCAGGCGCCCTTGATCGTCAGGTCGGAGATCCGGCTGCGGGCCAGCTCGCAGATCCGCGGCCGGCCGTCGTAGCCGGGCACGATCTTGAGCATGTACGTCGGCGCGGTGAGTTCGGCCCGGGCGGCGGCTTCGTCCAGTTCGCGGTGTTTGTACCCCATGGTGGCGAGCGCGACCTGGATCGAGCCGTAGCCGAGGCTGCCGACGAGCGTGTCGGAGTCGACGAAGAGCCGGGGTTTCCCGAGTTTCTTGGGGTAGGCGCCGACTTCCCGCCCGCTGGCGATGGCGGGCAGGCTGTCGACGTACATGCCGAGGGTGAACTCGCCGGGCTCACCGTCGTGGGTGACCAGCGCGACCTGGCCGGATTCGGTGTAGTCGCCGAGGCCGGTGACGTCCGGCAACCGCATGACCTCGAACCGCACGAGCGGTTCGGGCACTTCCAGCGGCTCCGGCACGAGAGCCCTCAGTGCCGCCGGATCCGTCCGATAGGTGATGTTCAGGTATTCGCGGTCGGTGAACCGGTAGGGCCCGCGCGGAAAGGCCGGCGCGGACAGGGGCGTGGTGACCTGGCGGAGCACCTCGTCCTCACGCATCTGCGGCTGCCAAGATCACGATCGCAACATACCTCCGGAGCCCGGAGGGCGCAGGGGCTGAGCCCCGGCCGGGTGCTCAGACCATCGATGCCCGGATGCCCGCGATGATCAGCGCCAAGCCGTCGTCGAAGGCGCGGTCCCGGCCCTCGCGGGGCCAGCGCGTCTTGCGGGCCTGCTCCTCGACCGTGAACCCGTTGGCGTAAGCCATGACGGTGTCCACGGCGACGGCCGCGGCCGGAACGCCCGCCTCGGTGAGGGCGGTGATCAGGCGCTCGAACGCCGCGACCGCGTCCGGCCCGGGATCGTGGAAACCGGCGATGAGGCGGGCGCCGTCGCGGTGGGCGAGCATCACCGAACGCAGGCCCGACGCCGCGCCGCGCAGGAGCTCGTCCCACTCGGCCTCGGGGAGCTCGCCGGTGCCGACCAGGTGGGCGACCATCGCGTCGAGCAGGGCCTGCTTGCTCGGGTAGTGCCGGTACAGCGCGCTCGCGCGGACCCCGAGCCGGCTCGCCAGGAGCCGCATGGTGAGGGCGTCGAGGCCCACTTCGTCGAGCAGCTCGATCGCTGCGTGCAGCACCTCGGTGCGTCGCTGCCCCACCGCGTCCTCCGGGAAAGTCGGGGTTGACAGGCCTGGCCCGCCTACGTGAACAATGTACACGTGAACGTTGTTCACCTAGGGATGGGGGATCACGATGACACGGATTCTGGTGATCGGAGCCGGGCTGGGCGGGCTGACGCTGGCGCACGCCCTGGTCCGGGCGGGTCTCGACGTCCGCGTGTACGAAGCCGACGACGGGTCCGGTGCGCGCACCCAGGGCTACCGCATCGGCCTGTCGACGGCGGCGATGGCGGTGCTGCGGGCCACCCTGCCGCGACCGCTCTACGACCTCGCCGAAGCGACCAGCGGCAGCCTGACCGGGCCGGGATACCTGTTCGACGAGCAGCTCACCCTGCTCAGCAGCGACCTGCCGGGACCGGCGGAGGCCCGGGCGTTCGACCGCCAGGTGCTGCGGCAGGTGCTCCTCGGAGAGCTGGGCGACTGGGTCGTCTTCGGCAAGCGCCTCAAGCGGTTCGAGGAGGGCACGGACGTCACCGCGTTCTTCGCCGACGGGACGCACGCCACGGGTGACGTGCTGGTCGGCGCCGACGGCGCCAACTCGGTGGTGCGGCGGCAGCTGGTGCCGGCGGTCGGGCTCGTCGACGCCGACCTGTGCGGGGCGATGGGGCGCACCCCGGCCACCGACCGGTTCCTGGCGCTGGTGCCGGGACGCGGCACGATGGTCAAGGGCCCGTCGATCATCCTCATGCTGGGCCGCATGCAGTTCGACCGCGAGCCCTCCGCGGCGGCCGCCGAGCTGGTGCCGGGACTGTCCTTGCCGCACCGGGAGAGTTACGTGCGGTGGGTGCTGCTGGTCCCGCCCGACCACCCGGCGGCGTCGGGAGCGGGCCGGGAGGACGTCCGCGACCTGGTGCTCGAGCTGATCGACGGCTGGCACCCCGACCTGCTCGACCTGGTGCGTGCCGCCGACATGAGCGCCGTGGGCCGGTCGAAGGTCCACGACCGCCCGATGCCGCCGTGGCCGGTGGGCCGCGTGACGCTCCTCGGGGACGCCGCGCACCTGACGCTGGCCAGCGGTGGGAACGGTGCGGCGACGGCGTTGCAGGACGCGGTCGGGCTGTGCGAGGCGCTGACCCGGGCCGATCTGCCGCCCGCGTTGGCGGACTACCAGCGCGATCTGCTGGCGCGGGGGAACGCGGCCGTCGAGGCGGGCAAGCAGGCACAGCGGCGGTTCGTGCCGGTCGCGGGGGAACGGCGATGACCGGGGGACGCGCGGAAGTCCGGTCCGCGGACGGCACGACGATCGGCTACCGCCGCCTGGGCAGCGGCCCGGCGGTGCTCCTCCTGCACGGCGGAATGCTGTCGTCGCAGCACTTCTCGAAGCTCGCCGCGGCGTTGTCGGCGGACTTCACCGTCTGCGTGCCCGACCGGCGGGGCCGCGGGTTGAGCGGCCCCCACGGCGACGGCTTCAGTGTCTCGCGCGAGGTCGAGGACGTGCGGGCGCTGGTCGCCGAGACCGGGGCGACGCGGGTGTTCGGCCTCAGCTCCGGCGCCTTGGTCGCCCTTCGGACGGCTCTGGTCACGCCCGCGCTCGAGCGGATCGCGCTGTACGAGCCGCCGCTGTCGGTCGGTGGCTCGGTGCCAGTCGGCTGGCTGGCCCGCTTCGACCGCGAGGTCGCGGCGGGCCGGAGCGCGTCCGCGCTGGTCACCGGTATGAAGGGGCTGGCCGCCGAGCCGTCGCTGTTCAGCCGCGTCCCGCGGTTCGCCCTGGTGCCGCTGCTGGCGGTGGGCGCGCGGTTGCAGCGGGAGGGCGCACCGGAGGAGGTCTCGGTCGAGCAGCTCATCCCGACCCTGCACTTCGACCTCCGGATCGTCGGCGAGCTGGCCGACACGGCCGAGGACTATGCCGGGGTGACCGCACCGGTGCTGCTCCTGGGGGGCAGCAGGAGCGCCGGATACCTGCGCCTCGCGCTGGCGAAACTCGCCGATGTGCTCCCGCACGCGCGACGCGTCGAGCTGAAGGGGGCCGGGCATTCGGGCCCCGAGGACGACGGCGTGCCGCTTGCCGTGGCCCGGGAGCTGCGCGGCTTCTTCGCCACGACCTGACCGCCGCGGCTCAGGAATACGTCCAGTGGCCGAGCCAGGACTCGCGCCACGCCACCGTCAGCTCGCTCACCCCGTCCACACCGGACTGGTCCACCTGCGCCTTCCACGCCTCCTCCAGCGACGCGCACAGCTTGGACGCGGGCAGCTCGACCCCCGAGGCGAACTGGCGGAGGACCTGCTTGGGCACCGCCAGCTTCGCCTTGCCCCGCAGCACCGACTGCTCGGTCGCGCGGCAGATGAGGTACTCCACCGTCGCCAGCTCACCCGCCGAAGCCGTGCCGTCCGGCATCGGCACGGCCGGGGCGACCTGGGCCAGCGCGCGGTACAGGCAGTCCAGCGGGGCGGCCAGGCCACGCTGCTGGCGCGCGATCTCCCACGACACCCACACCGCCATGCAGTCGGGCATCTGGAACGGGCGGTAGGGGAACGCCGGCCCGGCGAACGTCTGGTAGTCGCCCGTCGGGTCCTGGGCGGCCGCATCCGGGCCGTCCGGGTCCGGGGGCAGGCCGAGGCGCTTGAACAGCTCGCGCAGCAGCTTGTGCGGCCGGGCCGCGGTCGAGGACTCGCCGAGCAGCTTGCCCAGGATGCGGTTCAGCCGGTCGGCCGCCACGCCGTGGATGGCCAGCTGCAGGTGCACGAACGCGACGTCCGACAGCGTCGTGCCCGCGCAGCCGACCACCCCCACCTGCGGGTAGCGCTGCAGGAACGACACGATCGCGTGCGTGGAGCCGATCCGCGCCGGGCCGACGAAGGTCATCGGCAGGCACGTGCCGATCCGCTGGCGGGAGCGCAGGTCGCCCTTGTACAACGGGGAGAACTCGCCGTCGGCGTGGTAGACCTCGAACCAGTTCCCCTGCCGGTGCCCGGGGCGGGTGTCGGCGAGCCAGAAGCTGTACCCGTGCTTCTCGCACAGCTCCCGGAACCGGTCGGCCAGCTCGAACCGCGCGGCCGCGGACGCGTCCCGCAGCGCGATCGCGAACCGGACCGCCAGCGACGCGCACGGCGGCGCGACCTCCTTGCGGGTGCGGAGATCGTGGTTGCGGGTCTTCACGATCGTCGGCAGCTGGGCCGGGCACTGCAGCGACAGCAGCGGCGCGTCGACGAGCGCGGACGCGGCGTCGGAGATCTCGCGCAGCAGGTCGCGCACGGCCAGGCCGTGCCACTCGCCGACTTCGCGCGCGCCCGGGTCGACCGCGATCAGGCCCTCGAAGGTCTGGGCGGACTCGTAGATGAACGTCGGGTTGGGCGAGGTCGTCTGGTGGAACACCCAGGCGCCCGCGTTCTGCTCCGGGCGCTCGGCCGGCTGCGTGCCGCCCAGGTGCTCGACGACCTCGGTGCCGTCCAGTGGCTTGCGGGTGCGGGTGCCGATCACGACGCCGGCGCCGTTCGTGGCCGTGCACAGCGTCTCGAGGAAGACGGCGTGGTCGGCGTCGGCGGACACGAGCTCGCGCAGGTAACCGTGGCGC
This sequence comes from Amycolatopsis iheyensis, assembly GCF_024703995.1. GTDB lineage: Bacteria > Actinomycetota > Actinomycetes > Mycobacteriales > Pseudonocardiaceae > Amycolatopsis > Amycolatopsis iheyensis. Next base: position 111,194 of record NZ_JAMXQV010000019.1, read on the forward strand.
GCCATCGCGTGGTGCACCTCGAAGTCCACTTTGGTCACCGGCTGGCGCGCGATCTCGAAGCCGGCCCGGGCCAGGTCGGCCACGTTCCGCACGGAGATCCGCTGGCCGCGCACCGTCACCACCCCCCGGATGAGTCGAACCGCACGTCGGCTTCGAGGGGTCTGCGCCGGTCCCAGGCCCCGTTGCCCGCCCACCGCGGCGCCCCGATGCGGGACAACGGGATCGCCGACTCGCGCCACGACGCCTGCCCGAACAGCACGAGCGCGGCGAGCACCGGCAGGCCGACGGCGACGGTGAGAGTGGCCTGCACGACCTCGCCACCGGTCTTCGTCGCGACCGCTGCGGCGAACGCGGCGACAGCGGCGATGCTCAGCTGGACGAGCGCCTGCGGCAGCGTGCCGAGGTAGCCGAGCACGGTCCGGCGCGGGGGCAGCGACAGGCGGCTGTAGAGGAAACCGGGCAGCAGCAGCAACATCGTGATCACGGACTGGCCGTCGCCGATGTGGCCGAGCTCCTCGGTGGCGTGCCTGCCGTACGGCCACGGGCTGCCCACCAGCATCCAGCCGAGCACGAACGACACCGCGGCCACGGCCAGCGCGTAGAACGTCACGTTGAGCGGGCCGGACTTCGTGGAGTCCTTCAGCACCAGCGTCGCGCGCACCCGGACGTGGTCGCCGCGCGGGTCGCGGCCGCCGGAGCGGCGCCAGTAGGCGCGGGCCTCGTTGTCGGCGATCCCGGTGACGAGTACGAGGTCCTGCCCGAACTCCCGCTCGGTCAGCTCGCGTGCGGCTTCGCGCAGGTTCTCGGAGGTGAACTCGGGGTGCCGGCGCAGCGAGTTGTCCAGCTCGTTGGTGTCGACCCGGACCGCTTCGCCCGTCGTGGCCGCGGCGGCGAGCTTGTGGCAGGCGGGCAGGCTGCGCGGCGACAGCTCCACCCCGGACTGGCCGGCCTCCCACTTGCGGCGGCGCAGCAAGTCCGAAAGCCGGCGGAGCACGGTCTGCGCCTGCAGCTCGAGGATCTTGTGCCGCGCGCCGTCGGCCTCCTGCAGCGGCGCGGCGTCCTGCCGCTCGGCCAGCGAGCCGAGGTCTTCGGCGAGGCCGTCGACCTGGTGCTGGTCGGCGTCGGTGGACAGGTACATCCGGGAGATCTCGGCCTCGGGCGCGGTCCGGGCGACCAGGTGGTAGGACTTCAGCGTCGCCGGGATCATGGTCTCGTAGCCGACGACGTAACCCCGGCGGCTGGAGGCCAGCCGTCGCCACTGCTCCTTCGCGACGGGCTGGCGCGCGTCGACGTGCAGCGGGGTTTCGTAGCTGAGCCGGTGCTCCTCGACCGAATCGTCCAGCGCCACCACGAGCATGTAGTCGCGGACCGCCACGTTCAGCAGGTACGCGTACTCGACGAGCATGTCGGCGCAGCCGGTGAGGATGTCGAGGGCGAGTTCGCGGCACTGCCGCCCGTAGCCGGGGACGGTGCCCTCGGCCGGGGCCAGCGCGAACTCCTCCTCCGGGTGGTTGCGTTCGGTCAGCAGGGTCAGCAGCGCCTGCTGGATGAGCCAGCGGGGTTCGTGCACCTGGAACAGGAAGGTGTTCAGCTCGTGCTTGGCGGTCTGCGCGTTCTCGTCGCTGGCGAGGATCCCGCGCAGCAGCCGGTAGAGCCCGGAGGCGACGAGCCGCGACGCCTCGTGCTGGGTGAGCCGAGGGAGTTTCTGGCCGGCGCTGTCGAAGACGTCGACGGGGGAGACGTCCCGGCGCGGCAGCCGCGCGAGCGGCACCCAGAGGGAGCGTTGCCGCGCGGGCCGCGAGGCTGCGCGCTCGCCGTGTTCCTGGCCAATCAGGTCCTGCAGCTGCGCGGTGGCTTGGCGTTGACCTTCGTCGAGCAGCTTGAGGCTGACGTCGACCTCGGTGCTGCGCCGCGCTGTCCCGTGCTCGACGACGGTCAGCCGTTCGGTCAGCCGGCGCACGTGGTTGAGCCGCAGCGAGGTGTCCAGCAGCGCCAGCCCGACGGCGGCGCCCTGCCGGGACAGGCGGGGCGGGGCGCCCGGGATGGGGATGGTTTCGATGGCGTGCCGGAGACTGTCGATGCCGTCCACACACTGAGCGTAGGGAGCCGCGCGGGTCGTCGGCGGGCAAACGCGAATTCCGGGGAGAATATCGGGTGAGGTCACGCCGGACTGGCCCGAACGGTGGCCGAGGGCGTGGTCCGGACGCGGTAACGAGGAAGCCCGAGCCCGGCTCGGGTCAGCTGCCCAGCTCGCCGTTCAGCTCCAGCACGTGGAGCTTGAGGAGCCCGGCCACGCTGACCGATTCGGTGATCTCGCCGTCGGTGGCCATTCGCACCGCCCGGTCCAGGTCGACCCAGGTCAGCTCGATCGACTCGCCGGGTTCCTGGTCGTCCGCGCCCTGTTCCAGGTCCGTCGCGAAAAAGATGTGGGCGACCTCCGTCGTCAGGCCATTGCTGGTGTCGATTTCGCCGAGGCAACGCCATTTCCGGGCGGTGAGACCGGTTTCTTCGCGGAGTTCGCGACCCGCCGCTTCCCGGACGGTCTCCCCGGGGCCCGAGCCGCCGGTGGGAATTTCGACCGACATCTTCCCCAGCGTGTACCGCCATTGGCGGACGAGGGCGATTTCGCGGTTGTCGTTGATCGCCAGCACGCCGACCGAGGGGTGGATCTCCACCACGCCGTAGATGCCCGGGGACCCGTCGGGACGCAGCACCCGATCTTCCCGCACCGACATCCAGGCATTCGAATAGACGGTTCTGCTGCCCAGTCGCCGCCAGGGGTTTTCGGAATTCACGAGTCGGCTGCCCCGATGTTCGAAGTCCGTCACGGTGTGCTGTGGTCGATCTTACCGCGACCCTCGGTGTGCGCGCGGACGCGTTCGGTCACTAGGCTGTTCGGGGTAACCGGAGGAGGTCCACGTGGTTCCCGCTCGTCGCTGGCTGGTGGTCGCCGCGGTGTGCGCGGTCTTCGCGGTGGCCGTCTACCTCCTCGCCGTCTGGACCGTGCCCGGGCAGGAGCTGGAGAACGCCGCGCTGCGCGGAGCCGACGAAGCCGCCGCGCGGGACCAGGTCGCCGCCGACGAGAGCCTGGGCCGGATCACCGTGTACTCGCTCGCCGCCGCGGTGGTGCTGGTCGGGCTCGCCGGCCTGCTGCGGCGGCGGTGGGACCTGGCGTTCGCGGCGGTCGGCGTGATCGTCGGCGGCCAGCTCGTGACTCAGGTGCTCAAGCGGTTCCTGCTGCCCCGGCCGCCGCTCGTGCCGCTGACCGGGCACTACGCCGCCAACAGCCTGCCCAGCGGGCACACGGCGATCGCGATGACCGTGCTGTTCGCCGCCCTGCTCGTGGTGCCCTACCGCTGGCGTGGCGTGACGCTGTTCTTCCTGCTCTCCTGGGCGGTCGGCATCGGCGCGTACACGGTCACGGCCAAGTGGCACCGGCTCTCCGACACCCTCGCCGCGGACGCGATCGCGCTCGGGCTCGCCTGCCTGGCGTCGTGGTGGCTCGCACGCCGCGGGGTCGTGCGCCGGCACGACGGGCCGCGCCGGATCCCGCGGGTGCTCGTCGTGACCGTCGCCGTGCTCGGCGGGGTCGTTTTCCTGGCGCTGGGCGGGATCCTGATCGGCGCGGCGCTGACCGGCGGCGGTTACGAGGACACCGTGCGGACCAACGAATGGGTCGTCTACCTGGCCGCGAACTCGTTCGCCTCCTTCGGGTCGATCGCGGCGGCGCTGGTGTTCCTGGCGACCTGGCGACGGCGGGAGGTCGTGTGCACCCGGCCCTGATCCCGCTCGCCGCGACCGTCTTCTGCTTCGCCGTCTTCCTGGTCAGCTTCCTGCTCGAACGCCGGCGGCTGCGCAACGGCTTCTACCTGTTCTTCGCCTTGGCGTTCCTCGGGCTGACGTTGATCTCGCTGCTGGCGTCGCTCTCGCCGGAGGCCGCGGCGATCGTCGCGTTCGGGCTGTTCGCGCTCATCCCGCTCACCATCGTGGTGCTCGCGGTGTTCCTGATCGGCAACGGCGTGATCATGCTGCGCCGCGAAGGCCGCCGCCCGGCGAACCTGCTGTCGCTGGCGGCCGGGGTCGGCATCGTGGCGTTGATCGTCTTCGGGTTCGTGGTCGGGCAGATTCGCTGGGCGCCGCTGGAAGCGCTGCGCGACGGCGTCGACGGGATCGTCGCCTACCTGTCGTTCCTGTTCGTCTGCTTCCTGCTGTACTCGCTCGTCTACGGCCGGGTCCGCAGCCGCCGCCCGCTCGACTTCGTGGTGGTGCTCGGCTCCGGGCTGCTCGGCGGGAAGAACGTGCCGCCGCTGCTGGCGAGCCGGCTCGACCGCGGGCGGCGGGTGCTCGACGCCGAGGACCGCAAGGGCCGCTCGCCGCTGCTGGTCACCTCGGGCGGGCAGGGGCCGGGGGAGGACGTCCCCGAGTCGCACGCGATGGCGGACTACCTCGTGGACCGCGGTGTCCCGCGCGAGCGGATCGTGCTCGAAGACCGGTCCCGCACGACGCGGGAGAACCTGGCCTTCAGCGCCGGTCTCATGTGCTCGCGGAAGCCGGGCTACCGGTGCGTGGTCGTCACGAACAACTTCCACGTCCTGCGCGCCGCGCTGACCGCCCGCAAGGTCAAGGTGAACGGCCAGGTCATCGGCTCGCGGACGGCCTGGTACTTCTGGCCGAGCGCCACCCTGCGCGAGTTCGCCGCGATCCTCGACGACCACCGGATCCTCAACGGGATCGTGTGCGCGGTGATCATCGCCGCGAGCCTTCTGAAGAACTTTTAGCCGGGTTGCGTGCGTGTGGCACATCACACTCGCGGTGCACGCGGCGGTCGTGTGGCCGTCTTTCTTCGTGAGAGCACTTTCGGTGAAAAGATCACCGGAAGACGGAGGGAGATCTCATGAACCGCACCGGAATCGTCCGCACCGCAACACTTGCCGGCTTCACCGCGGCCCTGGGTCTTGCTGTCGCTGCACCGGCGATGGCCGCCACCGACCCGGTCACCACCGTCGCCGACCTCAACGGCGACGGGGAGATCGAGACCGTGACCGTCCAGCAGACCGGCGACGACCAGCTGATCTCGGCCACGGTGAACGGGACCTACACCTCGATCCACCTGCCCGCCGACAGCTACGCCGGGGTCCAGGCCCCGCGCGTGGCCGACCTCAATGGTGACGGCCGCGCCGAGCTGATCGTCACCCAGTCGGTGGGCGCCAACACGACGTTCTTCACCGCGCTGCACTTCGACGGCCGCAACCTCAGCCAGGTCGTCGGTCCGGACGACAAGCCCTTCTCGGTCGCCGAAGGCGGCGGTGTGGCCGCGCACCTCGGGTACGAGTGCACGCCGTTCGAGGGCGGCCGGGCGTTCGTGACCGTCGCCAGTGAGAACGACGACATGAGCCGCCCGACCGACCAGTTCACCTACTCGGGTACCCGGACGGTCCACACGCTGCGGGACGGCGCGCTGAGCGTCGAGCAGGAGATCCCGTTCAAGGGCGTGCCCGCTACGGACCCGGTCATGAACGTCGACGCCGGCAGCTGCGCCTGACCTCAGGTCCGGCCGGTTGCGTGGTCGATGCCGGTGAGGGTGTCGGCGCTGGTTTCCGGCGCCCACGCCCAGCAGATGAGGGCGCCGGCCAGGAGGACGACCACGCAACCGGCCAGCGCGGTGGTCATGCCGTAGCCGTCGGCGACGACGGGGAGCAGGAACGTGCTCGCCGCGGAGCCGAGCCGGCTGGCGGCCACCGCGACGCCGACCCCGGAGGCGCGCAACGCCGTGGGGAACAGCTCCGGCGGGTAGACGAACTCCAGGTTGACCGCGGCGGCGAGGACGAACGCGAACGCGGTGAACAGCGCCACCGCGAGCACCGGGGAGACGTCGGCGAAGACGGTGAGCCCGGCCAGCAGCCCGCCGCCGAGCAGGAACGTGCCGATCAGGAAGAAGCGCCGCGAGACGCGGTCGATGAGCAGCAGCCCGACCACCGCGCCGGCCAGCAGGAACGCGTTGTAGAGCGCGCCGGCGGCGAGCTTGCCCGTCACCCCGAGCGCGCCCATCACCTGGGGAGTGAAAGTGCCCAGGGCGAAGAACGGGATGACCTGGCAGACGTAGAACAACGCGCCGACCGCGGTCCGGCGGCGGTGCGCCGGGCCGAACAAGGCCCGCATGCCCTGCTTGGGCGCTGCGGGAACGGGGGCCGGCGGACGGACGTCATCGCCGAGGTGCCGGCGCACGACCGCGGCGGCTTCGGCGTCCCGGCCGTGCTGGGCCAGCCAGAGTGGTGCTTCGGGCACGCCGATCCGCAGCCCGAGGATCAGCAACGCGGGCAGCGCGCTGAGGGCGAGCATGTACCGCCACGCGTCGCTGCCGGTGCCGGAGAGCAGGAATCCGGCCAGGTAGGCGAAGACGTACCCGGCCGCCCAGGCGACGGCGAGCACGCTCATCAGCCGGCCCCGGTAGCGGCGGGGCGCGTGCTCGGTGACCAGTGACTTGCTCACGACGTAGTCGGCGCCGAGGACCAGGCCGAGCAGCAGCCGCAGAATGAGCAGCTGGGCCGGGTTCTGGACGAAGAACTGCAGGGCCGACAGGCCCGCGAAGACCAGCATGTCCCAGGCGAAGACGTGCCGGCGGCCGATCCGGTCGGCGATCGGGCCCATCACGACCGCGCCGGCGAACAGGCCGGCCAGCGTGGCCGCGCCGAGCAGGCCGACCCACAGCGGCGTCAGGCCCAGGGCGTTGCTCGCCGAAGCGAGCGCGATGCCGATGATGCCGAGGATGAAGCCGTCGGAGAACTGGCCGCCGGTGCCGGCGATCCCGACGCGCAGGTGGAAGCGGGTGAGGGGCGCGTCTTCGTAGGCGACGACGGCCGTCGGGTGGCGGGTGTTCATGCGCGGGCCGCTCCGTTCGTCACGGCGTGGGTCGCGGCTTCGTAGCCCTCGGCCGCGGACAGCTCGACCCACCGGTCGAGGGCGCCGGCGAGGTTGCGTTCGCGGTGCGGGCCGTCCCAGCGCAGGCCGTCGACGCACCGGCGGGCGAACGTCTCCGCCGCCGCGGTCAGGTCGGCGAAGATCGTGGTGAGCGCGTCCACGATGACCGGCTCCATCACGTTCAGCTCCAGCTCGCCGTCGGCGACCGCGCAGTCGACGGTCAGCGCGCTGCCGCGGATCCGGTGGCTCAGCTGCATGACGTACTCGCAGATCACCGGGTTGACCTTGGCGGGCATGATCGACGAGCCCGCCTGGACCGCGGGGACGGTGAGGTCGCCGAACCCTCCGCGCGGCCCGGACGAGAGCAGCCGGATGTCCGCGGCGATCTTCGCCATGGTGATCGCGGCGCGCGAGCCGGCCGCGGCGACCGCGGCGTAGGGGTCCAAATGGGACAGTGCGTCGAACCGGTTTTCCGCTGCGCGCAACGGAAGCCCGGTCAGCGCCGCCAGCTCGGCGGTGACGCGGTCGCCGAAGCCGGCCGGGGCGCCGACGCCGGTGCCGACCGCGGTGGCGCCGATCGGCACCTCGCGCAGGGCAGCGGTGGCCGTGTCGAGCCCGTCGGCCACCCGGCGGATCGCGGCGGCGTGCGCGCGGTGGGTGTCGCCGGCGGTCAGGCTGACGGCGTCCTGCAGGCAGGTGCGGCCCAGGTGCGGGGTGCCGGCGAACTCGACGGCCTTGCGGTCGAACGCTTCGGCCAGCTCACGCAGCGCGGTGACCGGGCCGGCGACCAGTTCGAGCGCGGTGAGCGCCATCGCGGTCGGGTAGGTGTCGTTGGTCGACTGCGCGGCGTTGACGTGGTCGTTCGGGTGCACCGGCACGCCGGCGAGCACCGACGCCCGGGCCGCGACGACCTCGTTGACGTTCATGTTCGCCGTGGTCCCGCCACCACCCTGCACGAGCGGTGTCGGGAACCGGTCGGCGTGTGCGCCGTCGAGGATTTCCTCGCAGGCGGCGACGATCGCGTCCCGGCGGACCTCGTCGAGGACGCCGCTCTCGTGGTTGACGCGGGCGGCGGCGAGCTTGACCCGCGCGAAGTTGCGGACGAAGGCGGGCAGGTCGCCGAACGTCCGGCCGCGCAGCGGGAAGTTCCGGACACCGAGTGCGGTCTGGGGCCCGTGGGGGGTGGTCATCGGTCTCCTTCAACGGCGTTGTCGTGGTGCCGGGAAGTGTGTGGCCGCGAGTGCGCTCCGACCAGAGGTGTTGCTGTACGGGCAACTTAGAAGTCAGCTTTTCCTGGGCTTCGCGACTAAACTCGTTCACCATGTTGTCCATGCAGCAACAGTCCACCGCTGAACGCGTTGCCGCTTTGCTGCTCGCCTTCGGGCAGCGCGACGGCGAAGACCTGGGGGTGAGCGACCTCGCCCGTGCCACCGGCCGGGAACGCAGCCAGGTCTCGCGCATGCTGCACGCGCTCGAACGCGGGGGACTGGTCGAGCAGGACCCGCGGACCCGGCGCTACCGGCTCGGCTGGTCGCTGCTCGTGCTGGCCGCGGGCGCCGGTGACGCGGCCCTGCTGCGTGCGGCCCGCCCGGTGCTGCGCAAGCTCGTCGCCCGCACCGGCGAGGTCGCGCTGCTCTCGGTCCAGCGGGGCAACCGGTCGCTGACGGTGCTGCGGGAGGAATCGTCGCAGTCCCTGCGCGCCGGCGGCTGGGTGGGCCGCAGCTCGCCGATGCACTGCACCGCTTCGGGTCGCGGCCTGCTGTTCGACTCCGACGACGACCTGGTCGAGGCCCTCACCGCCGACGACCTCCTGGCGCCGACGCACGGCCTGGCCGCGCCGCGTGACCTCGGTGAGCTGCTCGAACGGCTCGACACCGAACGCCGCCGGGGTTACGCCGTCGCCAGCGAAGAGGTCGAGATCGGCCTGACTTCGGTCGCGATGCCGGTCCGCGACCCGGCCGGCGAGCTGATCGCGGTGGTCAACACCTCCGGGCCGACGTCCCGCCTGATCACCCGGATCGACGAAGCGGTGCTTCGCCTGCGAGCCGCGACGAGCGCGCTGGAAGGGGCCTTGAGCCGCGTCCCTTGACGGAAGTGGACAGGTGTCCGGTACGCTCGGAACCGCAACCGGACACCTGTCCATTTATGTCAGGGGAGCTTCATGACCATCGCAGGCAAGGTCGTCGCCATCACCGGCGCCAGCAGCGGGATCGGCGCGGCCACGGCCCGCCACCTCGCCTCGCTCGGCGCGCCCGTCGTGCTCGGCGCGCGCCGCACCGACCGGCTGGAAAGCCTGGTCGCCGAGATCGAAGCCGACGGCGGTCAAGCCGTCGCCACCCGCGTGGACGTCACCGAACCCGGTGACCTCCAAGCGCTGGTGACCACGGCGGTCGAGCGGTTCGGGCGGCTCGACGTCCTGGTGGGCAACGCCGGGATCACGAAGATCAGCACCGTCGCCGACCTCGACGTCGAGGGCTGGTCGGCGATGGTCGACGTCAACGTCAAGGGGATCCTGCACGGGATCGCCGCGGCCCTGCCGGTGTTCCGCGAGCAGGGGAGCGGTCACCTCGTCACCGTGGTCTCGACGTCCGGCCTGAAGATCGTGCCCACCCAGGCGGTCTACGCGGGGACGAAGAACGCCGTCCGCACGCTCCTGGAAGCCCTGCGGCAGGAGAGCACGGACGGCGTGCTGCGGACGACGTCGATCTCGCCGGGGTACGTCCGCACGGAGCTGATCGACCACGCGGTCGACGACCCGGCGGTGCGCGAGCAGGCCCGGCAGAACATGGCCGACCTCGGCATCGACCCGGTGGCGGTGGCCCGCGCGATCGCCTTCGCCGTCGACCAGCCCGCCGACGTCGAGATCGGCGACCTGACCATCCGGCCGACCCGGCAAGGCTGACTCGTCAGAAGCCGATTGCTTCGCGCAGCAGCAACACGGTGTTCCGGCCCGGGTACGGCTCGCCCTGCAGGACGAGCAGCCGGTTCACCGCGCTCGGCGACCCGTATGCCGCCATGGTGCGGACGCTCTCGAGGGCGAGGCAGTGCTCGTCCACCCGGCGCAACGCCGTCGCCAGGTCCGGGACCACCTTCTGCGCCCCGACGACCCAGATCGCGTGGCCCGCGCCGCCGGCGTAACTCGGGATCTGGCTGCCGCTGCCCGAAGCCGCCACCAGCGCACCGGTTTCGGTGACCGCCGCGACGCTGCCCACCACCACGTCCGGGCTCGCGAGCAACCGGCGGATGGTGCCGGACTCGGTGGCGCGGTCCAAGGCCAGTACCCGGGGCTTGATCGCCGCGTAGCGCTCGCCGGTGTTGATGTCCGCCTCGATGCCGGAGAGGCGGAGCGTCTCGCTCGCGCTGGTGAACACCCCGGCGCCGGCCGGGATCAGGTCGCGGACCCGGGTGCGGGCGGCGGCGACGTCGTCGAGGACTTCCACGGTGAAGCCGTTCGCGGTCAAGGCGGCGGCCGCCCGCTCCAGCCGGGGCGCGGGCGCCGGTTCGGTGTAGACAGTCGATGTCGAAGTGGTCATGGTGACTCCGACAACGCGGGCCGCCGAAACGTCAGGCCTCACATTCCGGAGCCCTGTCTTGTCGGGAAGGTGAGGACCGCCGACCGAGGGAGCACCATGACGACGCCCGACGCGCTGCTGGGGGAGCGGCGTCAGCTGACGAACCTGGCGTACCGGCTGCTGGGTTCCTTGGCCGAGGCCGAAGACGTCGTGCAGGAGACCTACGCGCGCTGGTACGCCATGTCCCCGGCGCGGCGGGAGGCCGTCAACGCACCCGGCGCGTGGCTGACGACCGTCGCCGGGCGCATCTGCCTCAACCTGCTCGGCTCGGCCCGGATGCGGCGGGAAACCTACGTCGGCGAGTGGATTCCCGAGCCGCTGCCCGAGCAGGCCGGGTGGCGGCCGGCGGATCCCGCCGACCGGATCACCTTGGACGAGTCGGTCAGCATGGCTTTCCTGGTGGTGCTCGAGGCGATGACCCCGGCCGAGCGCGTCGCGTTCGTCCTGCACGACGTCTTCTGCCACTCCTTCGCCGAGGTGGCCGAGATCGTCGGGCGGACGCCCGCCGCGTGCCGCCAGCTGGCTTCTTCGGCTCGACGCCGGGTGCGTGCGGCGCGGGCGCCGGTGAGCCCGACGGCCCGGCAGGCCGGCATCGTCCGGGACTTCAAGCAGGCGTGGGAAGCCCAGGACATCGAGGCGTTGCTGGGCCTGCTCGACCCCGGCGCGACGGCGATCGCCGACGGCGGCGGCAATGCCGTGACCTTCGTGCGACCCATCGAAGGCGCCGAAGCGATCGCCCGCGCCTGGGTCGAGCTCTCCGGCCGGCTCCGCGGCACCACGACGGTCCTGGAGCGGACCGTCAACGGCCAGCCCGGCCTGGTGGCCCGGCAGGACGGCGTCATCGTGACGGTGTTCGCGTTCGAGATCGCCGACGAGAAGATCAAGCACATCTGGGCGGTGCGCAACCCCGAGAAGCTCCGCCTCTGGACCACGGCCTGAGGTCGTTCCCCGCGCGCCGGCCGCCGGTCAGCCCGTCAAGTAGGCGAGGGCCATCGCGGTCGTCTCGGTGGCCCACGCAGCCCAGGTCAGGTCGTCGGGCCAGAAGCGGCTCGACGCCGCGCGGTGGACGCACGAGCCGATGATCGTCCGCGACACCATCCGCAGCCGCTCGGCTTCGACCTGGGGGCCGGCCGCGTCGACGAACGCCTCCTGGATCGCGGCCAGCGCGCGCAGGCCCCGGTCGCGGCCGTCGGCGCGCTGGCCGTCCAGCAGCTCGGGGAAGATCCGGTCGTGGCGGCCGAAGGTGCCGGCCAGCGCGCCGGTGAACGCGCCGACCACGCCGGCGAGGCCGGGCGCCGGGGCGCGCAGGGCTTCGCCGACGCTCGCTTCGAGCTGGCCGAGCACCTGGTCCTTGACCGCGTAGAGCAGCTGGTCCTTGCCGTCGAACCGGCGGTAGATCGCCCCCACCGACAGGCCGGCCCGCTCGGCCACCGCCCCGACCGTGAACTCGTCGAGGCCGCGCTCGGCCAGCACGCGCTCGGCCGCGGCCAGCACCTTCTGCAGGGATTCGCGGCTGCGTGCCTGCTGGGGTGGGCGAAAGCCCGTCTCACTCACCGGCGGCACGTTACCTCCTCCCGGCGCTTGAATGCGAATGATAATCTCCGTTCGCATTTTACCGAACGGGGAGGACCACGAGCATGGTGAGCATCGAGGTGCGGGACGCCTCCGTCGACTTCCCGGTGTTCGACGCCAAGACGAGGTCGCTCAAGAAGCGCGTCCTCGGCAAGGTGGGCGGCCAGATCGACGCCGACGCGAAGACCCCCGTCATCGAAGCGCTGCGAGACATCACGCTGTCGCTGAGCGAGGGGGACCGCGTCGGGCTCGTCGGCCACAACGGCGCCGGCAAGTCGACGCTGTTGCGCCTGCTGTCGGGCATCTACGAGCCGACCCGCGGCAGCGCCCGGGTGACCGGCCGCATCGCGCCGGTGTTCGACCTCGGAGTCGGGCTGGACCCGGAGGTGTCCGGCGTCGAGAACATCATGATCCGCGGGTTGTTCCTCGGCATGACGCGCAAGCAGATGGCCCGCCGCGTCGACGACATCGCGGAGTTCACCGAGCTCGGCGACTACCTGAGCCTGCCGCTGCGCACCTACTCGGCCGGCATGCGGGTCCGCCTCGCCCTCGGCGTGGTGACGACGATCGACCCGGAGATCCTCATCCTCGACGAGGGACTCGGCGCCATCGACGCGGCTTTCCTGGCGAAGGCGCGTGGGCGGCTGGTGGATCTGGCCCGTCGTGCGGGTGCGTTGGTCTTCGCTTCGCACTCCGACGAGCTGTTGCGCGAGCTGTGCACGTCGGCGCTGTGGCTGGACGAGGGCCGGATCCGCGACCACGGCCCGCTGGAGGACGTCCTGGCCGCTTACCACCGGCGCTGACGGTGGACAGGAGCGCCGCGGCGTGTTGGGGTTGGGGTCCGGCCGGTTCCGGGACGGTCGGGTGAATTCCCGACCCGTGACCGCCGAGGAGTGCCGCCCTGAGCCTGTCAGAGTACCTCCGCGAGAACTGGATCGACGTCGTGAACGACGCGATCCTGCACGTGGACCTCACCCTCGCGGCGGTGGCGCTGGCCGTGCTGATCGGGATGACGCTCGGCCTGCTCACCTACCGGCGGCGGTGGCTCGGCGAGCTCGCCACCACGACCACCGCGGCGTTCCTGACCATCCCGTCGATCGCGCTGCTGGGCATCCTGATCGGCCCGTTCGGGCTCGGGCTCACGAACGTCCTGTTCGCGCTGGTGCTCTACGCGCTCCTGCCGATCACGCGCAACACGATCGTCGGCCTGCGCGGGGTCGACCCGGCCGTCGTCGACGCCGCGCGCGGGATGGGGCTCGGCCGCGCGCGGGTGCTGTGGCGGGTGCGGCTGCCGCTGGCCTGGCCGGTCATCCTCTCCGGCATCCGCGTCTCGACGCAGATCACGATCGGCATCGCCGCCATCGGCGCGTACGTCAAGGGCCCCGGGCTCGGCAACGAGATCTTCGACGGGCTCGGCCGGTTCGGCTCGGTCAACTCGCTCAACCAGGTGCTGACCGGCACGCTCGGGATCGTCGTGCTGGCGCTGCTGTTCGACCTCGCGTTCGTGCTGCTCGGCAAGCTGACCACGTGGCGGCGCCCGCGGCCCCCGGGCGAGGCCGCCCCGGCCGAACCGGCCGGGCACGGCGGCCGGGAGATCGAGCTGCGCGAGGTCAGCAAGCAGTACCCGGGCCAGGCGGCGCCGGCCGTCGACCGCCTCACGATGCGGATCCCGGCCGGCGAGATCGTCGTGCTGACCGGCCCGTCGGGCTGCGGCAAGACCACGACCATGCGGATGATCAACCGGCTCGTCGAACCCACCTCGGGAGTCGTCACCATCGGCGGCGCCGACGTCGCGGCACTCGACCTCGACGAGCACCGGCGGCACACCGGCTACGTCATCCAGCAGGTCGGGCTCTTCCCGCACCTGCGCGTCGACGCCAACATCGGCGTGGTGCCGCGGGTGCTCGGCTGGACGCGGCGCCGTGTCGCCGGCCGCGTGCGCGCGCTGCTCGACGTCGTCGGCCTGACCCGCGAGCACGGCAGCCGGTACCCGCGTGAGCTTTCCGGCGGCCAGCAGCAACGCGTCGGCGTCGCGCGGGCGATGGCCGCGGACCCGCCGGTGCTGCTGATGGACGAGCCGTTCGGCTCCACCGACCCCATCACCCGCGCCCGGCTGCAGGACGAGTTCCTGCGCCTGCAACGGGAAGTGCGCAAGACGATCGTGTTCGTCACGCACGACTTCGACGAGGCGCTCAAGATGGGCGACCGGATCGCGGTGCTGCGCCCGCGCTCGGAGATCGCGCAGTACGACACGCCCCAGGCGATCCTCGCCGCGCCGGCCGACGACTACGTCGCCCAGTTCGTCGGCTCGAAGCGGAACCTGAAGCGGCTCGCGCTGATCCGGCTGTCCGATGTGGACCTCGGGCCGGCGGCCGACGGACTGCCGGCGGTCCCTCGTGACGCCTCCCTGCGCGACGCGCTCGACACGATGGTGCGCACCGGCAGCACCGCGGTGGAGGTGACCGAGGACGGCCGCGCGCTGGGTGTCTGCGACGTCCCGCGGCTGGTCGCGGCCCTGCGGCCCACCGACGGAACCCCGCCCCGTGCCGCGGAACGGCCCGCCCCGGCGACGGAACGCACCGAAGCGCCGCGGCGGCGCCGGCTCGGGCTCCTCGTCCGGCCGGCGCTGCTCGCCCTCGGCCTGCTGGCGCTGTTCCTGGTCGTGCGCGCGCAGCCACTCGACTCGATCGAACAGCGCTACCTCAACGGCGGCGAGATCTTCGCCGAGCTCGGCGCGCACCTGCGGCTCACGCTGATCTCGACGGTCTGCACGATTGCCATCGCCCTGCCGCTCGGCGTCCTGCTCACCCGCCCACGCGCCCGCTGGGTCCGGCCGATCGGACTGGGCCTGGGCAACCTCGGCCAGGCGATCCCGTCGATCGGCCTGGTGGTGCTGCTGGCGCTGTGGGTCGGCACGGGCACCGCGACCGCGGTGACGGCGCTGGTCGTCTACGCGACGTTGCCGGTGCTGCGCAACACGATCGTCGGGCTCGACGGCGTCGACCCGACTCTGGTGGACGCCGCGCGCGGGATGGGCATGACCGGACCGGCGATCCTGTGGCGGATCGAGCTGCCGCTGGCCGTCCCGGTGATCCTCGCCGGGATCCGCACGGCGCTGGTGCTCACCGTCGCCAGCGCGACGCTGGCGACGTTCATCGACGGCGGCGGTCTCGGCGGCGGGCTCGTCGCCGGGATCGGGCTGTACCGCCCGATCCTGAGCCTGACCTTCGGCATCGTCGTCGCCGCGCTGGCGCTGTTCGCCGACTGGCTGGGCTTGCTCGCGGAGGAGTTCCTGCACCCCCGGGGCCTGTAACCGACTCAAGGAGGACGTCCGATGCGACGCACGACTGCCGCTGTTCTCGCGCTCGTCGCGGTGCTTGCCGCCGGGTGCACGATCGGGAAGGACGAGGGCGGGGCCCAGGTGGGCGAGGGATCCATCAAGAAGATCGACGCGCTCGCCGGCGCGCAGATCCGCGTCAGCTCCAAGGAGTTCGACGAGCAGCTGCTGCTCGGCCAGATCGCGCTCCTCGCGGTGCAGGCGGCCGGGGCGAGCCCGCAGGACAAGACCAACATCACCGGCTCGAGCAACGTGCGGCAGGCGCTCACCAGCGGCGCGGTCGACCTGTACTGGGAGTACACCGGCACCGCCTGGATCAGCTACCTCAAGCAGACCAAGCCGATCGCCGACCCGCAGGCGCAGTACGACGCGGTCAAGCAGGCCGACGCGGCCAACGGCGTCACCTGGTGGGCCCGCTCGCCGGCCAACGACACCTACGCCATCGCGGGCAACCAGGCGGTGCTGGCTCGCACGGGGGTGAAGACGCTGTCGGACTACGCGGCCCTGGTGAAGCGCGACCCGGCCGCGGCGTCGACGTGCATGGGCCCGGAGTTCAAGAGCCGCGACGACGGGTTCCCCGGCCTGGCCAAGACGTACGGGTTCACCCTGCCCGACCCGCAGGTCCACCTGCTCAACGACGCCGTCGTCTACCCGAGCATCGGCAAGGGCGAGACGTGCGGCTTCGGCTCGGTGGCCTCGACCGACGGGCGCGTGGCGGGCCAGAAGCTGACCGTCCTCGAGGACGACAAGCACTTCTTCCCGACCTACAACCCGGCCATCTCGATCGCGGCGGCGGTGGCGAAGAAGTACCCGCAGCTGGAGCAGGTGTTCACGCCGATCGCGGCGAAGCTCGACACGGCGACGTTGACGGAGCTGAACAAGAAGGTGAGCGTCGACGGCCAGAAGCCGGCGACGGTCGCCCACGACTGGCTCAAGTCGGCGGGCTTCATCGGCTGAGCGCCGTCACCGCTGAAGGTCGTACTGGATCCGCTGGCGGGACTTCGGGGAGATCCCCGGCTGGTTCGCCAGCGCTTCCGCCAGCTGCCGGCCGCGTTTCGGATCGATGTCCCAGACCCGGTACGTGGCGTCCACCCTGGCACCTTCCCCGGCGCCGCTGTCACACGCGATGCGGGTCAGCGCGCCGAGCACCGCCGTGCCGGGGAGGCTGCGCGCCGCCTGGATCCGGACCTGGTCCGGCGTCGCCCGCTCGACCAGCTTTTCCAACGCGGTTCGCCCGCTCGACCGGTCGAATTCGATCAACGCCTGGGCCGCTCGCAGCCGGAGCATGTCGGGACGTCCTTTGAACGCCAGGTGCAGCAAGGTGTTCTTGCCGTAGGGCCCGGCTTCGCAGGCGGCGGCGAGGCGGAACTCGTCCTTCTCCTTCGGCCGGTCGGCCACCCGCCCCATCAGCCGCCGGCCATCGGGGTGGTTCATGGCGATGACTCTGTCCGCGGCCTTCCTCGCGCACTCGGTGTCGGCGGTGTCGACGATTTCGGCGTAGAGCGCGACGGTGGTGGCCGTGTCCACCGACGAGCTGAGGTAGTCCGCGGCGCGCAGCCGGAGCGGCCCGGCGACGAGCTTGCCCTTCACCAGCTCGACGATCTCGCCGACGGCCTGCCGCGGGTCGATCTTGTGCGCTCGCTGCAAGACGCCGAACCGGCCGGCGTCGGTGGGCGGGCCGGACCGCGCGATCTTCACCAGCAATCCCGCACTGGTCTCGGGGTGGGTTTCCTTGATCGCCTCGGCCGCGTCGGCCTGGTTCGCCCATGCGACGTGCGAGGCGGTCGCCAGGGCGACGATCGCATCGATCGGCCCGTGATGGGTGGCCACGATCCGCAGGGCCGCCCGGAGCGCGACTTCGAAGGTCGCGTGCTTGCTTTCGGAGAGGCGGTGCAACGCGGGAACAGCCTGCGCCGGCTCGATCTCGCCGATCAGGAGAACCGCCCGGTACCGCACCTCGCTGTCCGCGCGTGCGTCGTCCCGCTCGGCGGTCCGGGTCGCGATCCGCAGTGCCGCCTGGTGGTCGAACGGCCGGACCAGCTCGGCGATCCGCAGCGGTGTCTCCTGAGCCGCCGCGGTCGCCGCGAACTGTTCGGCGGCGCCGAGCGCCGCCTCCCGGTCCATCGCCAGGAGGTTGCCGAGCCCTTGGAACCGGGCTTCATCGGAGGGGCCGCGCCGGGCCGTGATGAGGTCGCTCAGGAGGTCGGGGCGGCCGAGGGCGATCGCCGCGTCGATGCGCCGGTCGCCCATGTCCTCGATGCCGACCAGCTGCTGCAGGGCGATGACGCCCTCGGCCTCGTCCAGCTCACGGATGTGGTGCGCCGTGCGCAGCCGCTCCTCATCCGTGCCGGTCGGGTTGCGGGCCAGGAACTTCAGTGCCTTCATGCCCCGCAGCCGGTCGTCGTCGAGCAGCGCGACCACAGCCTGGAACCGGCGGCCGGAACCGGTGGTCGATCCGGCCGAGGAAACCACCGCGTCGAGTTCGTCCGCGGCCACGGCCGGGTCGAGCGACTGGAGTTCCGTGACCCAGACCGACCAGCGCTCGTCGTCCAGCGCGTCGTCGTGGAGCGCCGTGCGCAGCACTTCGATGGTCGGCTGCCGAAGCTCGTTGCCCGGGATCAGGTCCCGGCGGAGCAGGTCGACGAGGAACCGGGTGTTGGGATCGCGGTGCCGCTTGTGCAGGAGGATCCGCAGCCGCCGTTCGACCGCGGGTCTCGCGGGCCGCCACCAGAGCGCGGCCAGGAAAGCCTGCACGCCGTCGTCGGGCCACGGCCACTTCTTCCTCGGGAAGAAGGACTTGATGGCCGTCGGCGTAAGACCCCGTGGGCCACGCGGATGGCGGCGGACCACGTGGCAGGCGGCCAGGTAGTCCCGGACCTCGGGACGCGCGAACCGCACTTGCCCGTTCTCGACCACGAAGACGCCGTTGTCGGTGAGGTGTCCGCTGAGGGCACGGAGCCGGGGTGGGGCCGAAGCGACGTCGAGCACACCCTGACCGCTGCGGTGGGCGAGCTCTTCCATGAACACTCGCGCGTCGTTCGGCTGGAGTTCCGCCAGCGACCGCTCCGCCGCTCGAACGATGGCTTCGAGCTCTTCGATCTCCCCGCGTGGCCCGTCTGTCACACAGGAGCATGCTAGTTCGGCGCGCGGCACCCGCACAGGTCAAAGACCGGACAGCAAGTGGCCTCCCGGCGGGCGGCAGTAGGCTGGAACGAATGAGCGGGGTACCCACAGCATCGTCGGAGCACTCGATGGTCGAAACCCGGCACCAGACCCGGTTGCTGACGCTGCTGCGGGACGAGGGCCCGATGTCGCGGGTCGAACTGGGCGAGCGGCTCGAGCTGCCGCGCGCCCGGGTGGGCGCGGAGGTCGCCCGGCTCGACGAGGTCGGGCTGGTCGAGACCGCCGGGCCGTCCGCGAGCCGCGGTGGGCGGCGCTCGACGCTCGTCCGACTGGCCGGTGACCTGCGGGTGCTCGCCGTGGACGTCGGCGCGACGTCGGTCGGCGTGGCGGTGACCGACGCGTCCTGCGAGGTGCTCGCGCACACCGTCGAGGACTGCGACGTCCGGCAGGGGCCGCACCCGGTGCTGCGGCGGGTCGCCGAGCTCGCGGCGAAGATCCGCGACGAGGCGCCCGGGAAGCTCGTCGCGGCGGGGATCGGGCTGCCGGGGCCGGTCAGCTTCGCCGAAGGGATGGCCGTCGCGCCGCCGATCATGCCCGGCTGGGACCGCTTCAACGTGCGTGACCACCTCGGCGGGCTCTGGGGTTGCCCGGTGGCGGTCGACAACGACGTCAACGCGATGGCGCTCGGCGAGCGGCACGCCGGGGTCGCCCGCTCGACCGAAGACCTGATGTTCGTCAAGATCGGCACCGGGATCGGCTGCGGGATCGTGCTCGGCGGCAAGGTGTACCGCGGGGTCGCGGGCACGGCCGGCGACATCGGGCACATCCGGCTCGACGACTACGGCCCGACCTGCGCCTGCGGCGAGGTCGGCTGCCTGGAGGCCTACTTCGGCGGCGCCGCGCTGGCCCGCGACGGCCTGGCGCTGGCCCGCAGCGGCCGCTCGACGCACCTGGCCGAGGCCGCCGCCGAGCGTGGTTCGGTCACCGCGCGCGACGTCGGTCTCGCCGCGGCGGCGGGCGACTTCGGCGCGGTGAACCTGATCCGCGACGGCGGGCGCCGGCTCGGCCACGTCGTCGCGTCGCTGGTCAGCTTCCTCAACCCGGGCATGGTCGTGATCGGCGGCGGTGTCGCCCAGCTCGGCCACCAGCTGCTCGCGGAGGTCCGCAGCGCGGTGTACCGGCGTTCGCTCCCGCTGGCGACGGGCAACCTGCCGATCGTGCTGTCCGAGCTCGGCGACACGGCGGGCGTGATCGGCGCGGCGTGGTCCGCGACCGACCGCGCGTTCACGCTCAGCAGCTGAACAAGTCTCCACCGTAGTGCTCGAACCGTACAGACTTTTGCACTCATAGAGCGAAAGTATGTGCGGTTTGACGCGTCTATCCGGGTGAAAACCGGACTTAACCCATCCTTGTCACCTTGACGGGTGACGGCTGTCACCCTACTTTCGCTGCCTGAGCAACAAAGTGTGTTCAGTAGCCAGCAGATGTGGGGGCACCGTGGCCGTGACCGGTACCAGGCGAGCCGACCCGGCGAGCCCGCGTACGGCGAACCTGGCCGCTATCCTGCGTGCCCTGCGCGCGGGCCCGCTCTCGCGCACCCAGCTGGCCGCCCGCTGCGGCGTCGGGAAGTCCGCCGTGTCCGGGCTGCTCGCCGAACTCGCCGAGCGGGGCCTGGTCCGGGCCGCCGGGGTGCTGCCCGGCAACGGCCGGCCCAGCCGCCTGGTCGAACTCGACGGCGAAGGCGCGTACGCACTCGCCCTGAGCATCGAGGCCGACCGACTCTCGGCCGTGGTCACCGACCTCGCCGGCCACCTCCTGGCCGAGCACGCGGAAACCGTCGACGTCGCCGCGCTCGGCCTGCAGAGATGCCTGGACGAGCTCGCCCACCTCGCGCACCGGGTGCTGCCCGGCCCGCCGGTCGGCGTCGCGATCTCGGTGCCCGGGCTGGTCGACTCGGCCGCCGCCGTGCTGCGGTTCGCCCCGGCCCTGCGCTGGCGGGACGCGGAGATCGCCGGCCTGATGGCGGCCCGGCTGAACCTGCCGGTCGAGGCCATCGCCGTGGACAACGAAGCCAACCTCGGCGCACTCGCCGAGTCGATCGAAGGCGCCGGGAGCGAGCTGTTCTACCTCTCCGGCGGGACGGCCGTCGGCGGCGGGCTCGTCTCGGGCGGCACGATCCTGCGTGGTGCCCGCGGTTTCGCGGGCGAGGTCGGGCACATCGCCGTCGACCCGATCGGCGAACGCTGCTCCTGCGGCCGGACCGGATGCCTGGAGACCAAGGCGAACCTCGCCGCGGTGCTGCGCGCGGCCGCCGCGCCCGGTGACCCGCTGCACGATCCCGCCCTCGGCGTCGAAGGCCGCGTCGCGCTGCTGAAGGACCGCATCCGCCGCGGCGACCAGCGGGCGGTCACCGCCGTGCACGAACTCGGTGTCGCGCTCGGGGTCGCCCTGTCCACTGTGGTCGACGTGCTCGACCCCGAGGTCGTCGTGCTCGGCGGGTACTTCGCCGAACTCGGCGACTGGCTGGTCGAGCCGGTCCGCGTCGAGCTGGCCGCCCGGCCACTGGGCCACGCCCGCGTGGTGCCGTCGGAGCTCGGCCTGCGAGCCCCGCTGCGGGGCGCCGCGCACCTGGCCGCCGAACGCCTGTTCGCGAACCCGGCGCTGTTCGAGGAGGCCTCGGTATGAGCCTGCTGTCCGTCCGCGGGATCGTGAAGACCTTCCCCGGTGTCCGCGCGCTCGACGGCGTCGACCTCGACGTCGAACCCGGCGAGGTGCACTGCCTGCTCGGGCAGAACGGCGCCGGCAAGTCGACGCTGATCAAGGTCCTCGCCGGCGCGCACCGGCCCGACGAAGGCGAAATCACCTGGCAGGGCGAGCCGGCGAGCCTCGGCTCCCCGGTCGACGCGCTCCGGCTCGGCATCGCCACCATGTACCAGGAGCTCGACCTGGTGCCCGGGCTTTCGGTGGCGGACAACATCTTCCTCGGCCACGAGCGCGCCCGCTTCGGCTTCACCCGCCTGGGCCAGGCCCGCGACGAGGCCGCCCGGCTGATGGCCCGCCTCGGCCACCCCGGCATCCGGCCGTGGCACGAGGTGGGCAAGCTCTCGGCGGCCGGCCAGCAGCTGGTCTCGATGGCCCGCGCGCTCGCCCACGACGCCAAGCTGCTCGTGATGGACGAGCCCACCGCCGCGCTGGCCGGCGAGGAGGTCGACAACCTCTTCCGCATCGTCGGCGAGCTGACCGCGGACGGCGTCGCGGTCGTCTACATCTCCCACCGGCTGGAAGAGCTGCGCCGGATCGGGCACCGGGTCACCGTGCTCAAGGACGGCCGCACCGTCGGCACCGCGCTCGACGCCCGCACCACGCCGACCGCCGACCTCGTCGCGCTGATGGCCGGGCGCAAGGTCGAGACGGTCTTCGGCCCCCGCCACGACGGGCACGCCGACCGCACCAAGGAAGCCCTCACGGTCGAGGGACTGACCAGGGCAGGCGAGTTCGAGGACGTCGGGTTCACCGTCCACGCCGGGGAGGTCGTCGGCATCGCCGGGCTGGTCGGCTCCGGCCGCAGCGAACTGCTGGAGACGATCTTCGGCGCACGCAAAGCCGACCGCGGCACCGTCGCGGTCGAGGGCAAGACGCTGAGCGCCGGCAACGTCCTCGCCGCCGTCAAGGCCGGCATCGGCCTCGCCCCGGAGGAACGCAAGAGCCAGGGCCTGCTGCTCGACCTGCCGGTGGTGCACAACGTGACCCTGGCCAGCCTCGGCCGCTACGCGAAGTTCGGCTTCTCCGAGCGCGGCCGCGAACTCGCCGACGCCGGCGCCAGCCTGCGCCGCCTCGACCTGCGGCCCGCCGACCCACGGCGGATCGTCCGGACGCTCTCGGGTGGCAACCAGCAGAAGGCCGTGCTCGCGCGGTGGCTGGTCCGCGGCTGCAAGGTGCTGCTGCTCGACGAACCCACCCGCGGCGTCGACGTCGGCGCCCGCGCCGAGCTGTACCGGCTGATCGACGAGCTGGCCGCGTCCGGCGTCGCGATCGTGCTGGTGTCCAGTGAGATCCCCGAGGTGCTCGGGCTCTCCGACCGGGTCCTGGTGCTGCGCGAGGGGCACGTCCTCGCCGACCGGCCCTCCGCCGGCCTCACCGAGGCCCAAGTGCTCGACGTGATCCTGGAGGGGAGCGCGGCATGACCGACACCCAAGCACCACCACAGGAAGCGCTTCCCGTGCCGCGGAAGCGGTTCGCCTTCCGCGCCGACCCGCGGCTGCTCGGCCTGACCGCCGTGCTCGTCGTGCTCTGCCTGGTCGGCCAGTTCACCCGGCCGGAGCTGTTCTTCACCGAAAGCAACATCTCCACGATCCTGCGGCTGGCCGCGGCGATCGGCGTGGTCAGCGTGGGCATGACGTTCGTGATCATCAGCGGCGGCATCGACCTGTCCGTCGGCTCGATCGTCGCGCTCTCCAGCGTCTGGCTGACGACGCTGGCCACCCAGTCCTACGGGCCGTGGATCATGGTCCTCTGTGGACTCGCGGTCGGCCTCGGCTGCGGCCTGGTCAACGGCGTGCTGGTCGCCTACGGCAAGGTCGTGCCGTTCATCGCGACGCTCGCGATGTACGTCTCGGCACGCGGGCTCGCCGAGCGGATCAGCGGCCGCAACACCCAGGTCGTCGCCGACCTGGACTTCCTCGCCTTCTTCCGCGGCGCCTTCCTCGGCATCCCGGCGCTGATCTGGATCTTCGCGCTGGTGTTCGCGGTCGGCTGGGTCGTGCTCAACCGCACCACCTTCGGCCGCCGCACCTACGCGGTCGGCGGCAACATCGAGGCGTCCCGGCTGGCCGGGATCAACGTCAAGCGGCACCTCGCGCTCGTCTACGGCGTGGCCGGGGTGTGCTGCGGGATCGCCGCGCTCATGGTCGTCGCGCGCACGACCGCGGGCGCGTCGACCAACGGCATGTTCTACGAGCTCGACGCGATCGCGGCCGTGGTCATCGGCGGCACGCTGCTCACCGGCGGCCGCGGCTCGCTGATCGGCACCCTGATCGGCGTGCTGATCTTCACGGTGCTGTCCAACCTCTTCACGCTCAACAACCTGGACACCGACATCCAGAACATCGCCAAGGGCGTGATCATCGTCCTCGCCGTGCTCTTGCAGTTCCGGGCCAGGAAGGCCAGGACAAGTCCTTAGTCACCACCGATGGAGGTCATCATGGCCGAACAACCCTTCCTCGGCCGCCGGGGATTCCTGCTGGGCGGGGCCGCCGTCGGCGCCGGCGCGCTGCTGGCCGGCTGCACGTCGAACACGCCTGCGAACTCGGCGTCCAACGCGCCGGTCGCCAACGCGGGCGACAACGCCCAGCCGGGCAAGCCGGTCACGATCGGCTTCTCCGCGCCGGCCGCCGACCACGGCTGGATCGCGGCGATCACGAAGAACGCCAAGGCCCAGGCGCAGAAGTTCAGCGAGGTGAAGTTCAACGCCACCGAGGGCACCAACGACGTCAACCAGCAGATCTCCCAGGTGGAGACGCTGATCAACGCCAAGGTCGACGTGCTCGTCATCCTGCCCTTCGACGGCAAGGCGCTCACCTCGGCCGGGCAGCAGGCGATGGACGCCGGCATCCCGGTGATCAACCTCGACCGCGTCTTCGACACGCCGCTCGCGTATAGAACGTGGATCGGTGGCGACAACTACCGGATGGGCGTCAACGCGGGCAGCTACATCGCCGCGGAGCTCAAGAAGAAGAACGTCGCGAACCCGATCATCGGCGAGGTCGCCGGGATCGACTCGCTGCCGCTGACCCAGGAACGCAGCAAGGGCTTCTCCGACGCGTTGGGGCGCGCCGGGTTCAAGGTCGGCCCGCGCGTCTCGGCGCAGTTCACGTCGGAGTCGGGGGAGCAGCAGACGGCGAACCTGCTCCAGAGCGCGCCCAAGCTGGACGCGCTGTGGAACCACGACGACGACCAGGGCATCGGCGTCAACGCCGCGATCGACACCGCGGGCCGCAAGGAGTTCATCATGGTCGGCGGCGCCGGCTCGAAGAACATGATGAACCTCATCAAGGCCGACAGCTCGCCGATCAAGGCGACCGTGCTCTACAGCCCGTCGATGGCGTCGACGGCGGTCGCGCTGGCCCGGCTGCTGGGGCAGGGCAAGGGGATCGGCGACCTGGCCGAGCACGACATCCCGGCCGAGATCACGACGTACTCGGCGGTCGTGACGAAGGAGAACGTCGACCAGTACCTCGACGTCGGCTTCGACTCCTGACCGAAGTCTTCCGCGGCTTGTCGTGAGTGTTTAGGGCGGTTCTAACCGCCCTAAACACTCACGAGGACTTGCACCGCACGTAACAGAAGGAGGGGTATGAGCCCGGCACGGGAAACCATCGGGATCGGGATGGTGGGCCACGCGTTCATGGGTGCGGTGCATTCGCACGCCTGGCGCAACGTCCACCGGTTCTTCGATCCGCCGCTGGTGCCGCGACTCGCCGTCCTGGCCGGCCGGGACGAGGCCCGGGCCGGCGCCGCGGCCGCCCGGTACGGCTGGGAGGCCGTCGAGACCGACTGGCGGAAGCTGATCGCCCGGGACGACGTCGGCCTGGTCGACGTCTGCACGCCGGGCGACAGCCACGCGGAGATCGCGATCGCCGCGCTGGACGCCGGGAAGCACGTGCTGTGCGAGAAGCCCCTCGCCAATTCGGTCGCGGAGGCCGAAGCGATGGCCGAAGCGGCGCGACGGGCCCGTGAACGCGGGGTACGGGCCATGGTCGCGTTCAACTACCGCCGGGTGCCCGCGCTCGCCCACGCCCGCAAGCTCGTGGCGAGCGGGGCGCTCGGCGAGATCCGGCACGTGCGGTCGGTGTACCTGCAGGACTGGCTGTCGGACCCACAGGCGCCCATGACCTGGCGGATGCGCAAGGAGACCGCCGGTTCGGGGGCGCTGGGCGACCTCG
Source organism: Amycolatopsis iheyensis (assembly GCF_024703995.1). Classification (GTDB taxonomy): domain Bacteria; phylum Actinomycetota; class Actinomycetes; order Mycobacteriales; family Pseudonocardiaceae; genus Amycolatopsis; species Amycolatopsis iheyensis. The sequence goes on from NZ_JAMXQV010000019.1 coordinate 136,657, forward strand.
GCGCGCACATCGTCGACGCCGCCCAGTTCGTCACCGGCGAGGTGATCACCGGGGTCTCGGCGCTGACGAACACCTTCGTCAAGCAGCGGCCGGCCGAGAGCGGCGGGCTGGACGACGTGACCGTCGACGACACCGCGTTGTTCCTGGCGCGGCTGTCCGGGGGAGCGGTGGCGAGCTTCGAAGCCACCCGGTTCGCGCTCGGCCGCAAGAACGCGATGCGCCTGGAGATCAACGGTTCGAAGGCGAGCCTCGCGTTCGACTTCGAGTCGATGAACGAGCTCCAGTGGTACGAGGGCGCCGGCACCGAAGCGGGGTTCCGGCGGATCCTCGTCACCGAGCCCGAACACCCGTACGTCGGGGTGTGGTGGCCGCCGGGGCACCTGCTGGGTTACGAGCACACGTTCACCAACGAGGTCGCCGACCTCCTGGCCGCCATCGGCGCGGGCACCGACCCGGAGCCGAGCTTCGACGACGGCCTGCGTGTCCAGCGCGTGCTGGACGCCGTCGAGAAGAGCGCGGCCGCGCAGGCGACCTGGACCGCGGTGGAGGAGCCGAAATGAGCCGTCCCGTCACGCTGTTCACCGGCCAGTGGGCCGACCTGCCGTTCACCGAAGTCTGCAAGCTCGCCGCCGACTGGGGTTACGACGGCCTGGAAATCGCCTGCTCGGGTGACCACTTCGAAGTGGACCGCGCACTGTCCGAAGAGGACTACGTGCCGGCCCGGCTGGCGCTGCTGGCCGAGCACGGGCTCAAGGTGTGGGCGATCTCGAACCACCTGGTCGGCCAGGCCGTCTGCGACGACCCGATCGACGCCCGGCACAAAGCCATTCTCCCGGCCCGCGTGTGGGGTGACGGTGAACCCGAGGGCGTCCGGCAGCGGGCGGCGGCCGAAATGGCCGACACCGCGCGGGCGGCGGCGAAGCTCGGCGTCGACACCGTCATCGGCTTCACCGGGTCGAAGATCTGGAAGTACGTCGCGATGTTCCCCCCGGTCTCGCGCGATGACATCGATGACGGTTACGCGGACTTCGCGCGTCGCTGGCACCCGATCCTCGACGTCTTCGACGAGGCCGGCGTCCGGTTCGCGCACGAGGTGCACCCGTCGGAGATCGCCTACGACTACTGGACGACCAAGCGCGCCCTCGAGGCCGTGGACCACCGGCCGGCGTTCGGGCTGAACTGGGACCCGTCGCACTTCGTCTGGCAGGACCTCGACCCGGTCGGGTTCATCCTCGACTTCGCCGACCGGATCTACCACGTCGACTGCAAGGACACCCGCAAGCGCTTCGACGGCCGCAACGGCCGGCTCGGCTCGCACCTGGCCTGGGCCGATCCGCGCCGCGGCTGGGACTTCGTGTCCGTCGGCCACGGCGACGTCCCGTGGGAGGACTGCTTCCGGGCGCTGAACTCGATCGGCTACACCGGCCCGATCTCGGTGGAGTGGGAAGACGCCGGGATGGACCGGCTCCGTGGCGCGGCGGAGGCGGTGAAGTACCTGCGCGAGCACCTGTTCGACCAGCCGTCGGCGGCTTTCGACGCGGCTTTCAGCAACCAGAGATGAGGGAGTTCCATGTGCGGTGACCGGCCAGAGCAGCACTCCCGACGGACATTCCTGAACGTGGCGACAGCGGCCCTCACGGTGGGGGCGGCGGCGGTGGCCCTGCCCGGCACCGCGAGCGCGTCGGCGGCCCGGCAGCGGGTCCCGGTCGACAAGATCAGCATCCAGCTCTACTCCCTGCGTTCCCTCCTGCAGAACGACCCCGAAGGCACGCTGTCGGCGCTGGCCGACATCGGCTACCGGAAGGTCGAGCTGGCCGGCACCTACGGCCGCAGCGCCACCGAGTTCCGCGCCATCCTCGACCGCAACCACATCAAGGCGTCCTCGACCCACGTGGGCATCGACGGTGACCTGAACCAGACCATCGCCGACGCCAAGGTCCTCGGCAACCGCTCGGTCGTCGTGCCGTACGCGAACTTCGGCACGATCGCCGAGTGGGAGGCCTTCGCGGGCCGCATGAACACCGCCGCGGTCGCCTTCAAGAAGGCCGGGCTCGCCCTCGGGTACCACAATCACGACCACGAGTTCGCCCCGATCGACGGCGTGGTCCCGTACGACGTGCTCACGAAGAAGACGAACAAGCGTGACGTCCACCTGGAAATCGATCTCTTCTGGGCGGTGAACGGCGGTGCGGACCCGGTCGAGCTGTTCCGGCGCAACTACCCGCGCGTGACGCAGTACCACGTCAAGGACCGGACCGCGGACGGGCAGATGGTCGACCCCGGCGCCGGCGTCATCAACTTCCCGCGCATCTTCGCCGCGTCCTGCCACAACATCGGCGAGTACATCGTCGAGCACGACCAGCCGGCCGACCCGTTGAACACCGCCAAGGTCGGCTTCGAGTACCTGCGCACCGTGCGCTTCTGAGCCCCGGGGGAATCCACATGCGAGTGTCACGTCGGTCGATGCTGGCCGGAACCGCCGCGGGCGTCCTCGCGCCCGCCGTCGGGCTGGCCGGCCCGGCGGAGGCGGCGGGCCTGACCCGCCGGATCACGATCTACGCCGAAGCACTGCCCAACGGCCGCTACGGCTACGGGCTCGAGCCGGGCAAGGCCACGGTCCCCGGGCCGCTGCTGGAGATCTACGAGGGCGACACGCTCGAGATCGAACTGGTCAACACGACCGACCAGCGCCTGTCGATCCACCCGCACGGCGTCAACTACGACACCGCGTCCGACGGCGCGCCGCTCAACGCGTCGTTCAACAACCCGCGCGAAACGCGGACCTACACCTGGCGCACCCGGGCCAGAGCCGAGGCCAGTGGCGGGTTCTGGATGCCGGGCAGCGCCGGGTACTGGCACTACCACGACCACGCGATGGGCACCGACCACGGGACCGCGGGCCTCGCGCGCGGGCTCTACGGCGGGCTGATCGTGCGCAAGCGCGGTGACCTGCTGCCCAGCAAGCAGTACACCGTCGTGTTCAACGAGATGATGATCAACCACGAGATGGCCCCGAACACGCCGATCCTCGAGGCGCGGCTCGGCGAGCGCGTCGAGTGGGTCTGCATCGGGTACGGCAGCCTGCCGCACACCTTCCACCTGCACGGGCACCGCTGGGCCGACACCCGCACCGGGATGTTGAGCAGTGCCACCGACAACGCGCAGACCGTCGACAACAAGAACCTGGACCCGGGCAGCTCGTTCGGCTTCCAGATCCTCGCCGGCGACGGCGTCGGGCCGGGGGTGTGGATGTACCACTGCCACGTCCAGACCCACTCCGACGGCGGCATGGTGGGCCTGTTCCTGGTCCGCAACCCCGACGGCAGCCTGCCCGACGGCGCCCAGGACGCGATCGACCGCTTCAAGCAGCACGACCATTCCGGGCACGAGATGCCCGAAGCCCGCACGCACGCTTAGGAGGGGAGTCATGAAGAGACGGTGGTTCGGGAGGCGCGGCGCGGTCGTGCTCGCGATCGGTTCGGTGCTGGCGGCCGGCGCGCCGCTGATGGCGATGCCGGTGGCGCAGGCCGCGCCGGCGGCGGTGAACGTCCCGGTGAACGTGCTGGTCTTCCACGGCGCGGCAGCCGACCAGAAGGACCCGGTGCTGCGCGCGGCGGACGCGATCGCGCGGCTCGGGTCGGACAACGGCATCACGGTCACGGCGTCGCAGGATCCCACGGTGTTCAGCACCGCGAACCTCGCCAAGTACCGCGGCGTCGTGTTCCTGTCGGCGCAGGGCGTGACGCTCGCGCGGGAGCAGGAAGCCGCGCTGCAGGCCTACATGAAGGCCGGCGGCGGGTTCCTCGGCATTTCCGACGCGGCCCGCGCGCAGGACTCGTCGCAGTGGTTCACCGGCCTGATCGGCGCCCGCCCGGTCGGTGCGCGGCCCACGCCCGAAGCGGTGGCCACGGTGACCGCGAGCGCGGAGAACCCGCCCAACGAGACCAAGGAAAAGCTGGCTGACAACAACGAGAACACCAAGTGGCTGACGTTCGCCACGACCGGCTGGGCGGCCTACAAGATGGCGACGCCGGTCGCGGTCAGCAGCTACTCCCTGGTGTCGGCGAACGACTTCCCCGGCCGGGACCCGAAGAACTGGACCCTGCAGGGTTCGGCGGACGGGAACACCTGGACCGACCTGGACACCCGCACGAACGAGGTGTTCACCGACCGGTTCCAGACCCGGACCTTCACCTTCGCCAACACGACGGTGTACCCGAACTACCGGCTGAACATCACCGCGAACTCGGGTGAGCCGCTCATCCAGCTGGCGGACCTCAAGCTGTTCAAGGACACCTCGACGACCCCGCCGCCGCCGGAGCCCGCGCCGCAGCAGGCCGTCGTCGACGTCCTCGACGCGCAGCACCCGGCCACCGCCGGGCTGCCGCAGAACTGGACGCGCACCGACCGGTGGCTCAACTGGGAGACCAACCCGGTCGGCACCGTCCACACGGTCGCGCAGGTCGAGGAGAAGGGCTACAACCCGGGTGTCGGCGCGAACGGCGCGTTCCACCCGATCTCCTGGTGCCGCGACTACGAAGGCGGCCGGTCCTTCTACACCGGGATGGGCCGCACCGAAGCGTCCTACGGCGAGGACCAGTTCCGCAGCCACCTGCTCGGCGCGTTGCGCTGGACGACCGGCATGGTGCGGGGCGACTGCCAGGCCGGCATCGCCGCGAACTACAAGATCGAGCGGCTGACCGGCAAGAACGCCGCCGGGCAGCTCGACCAGATCGGCGAGCCGCACGGGCTGACCATCGCCCCCGACGGCAAGGTGTTCTACATCGGCAAGGCGGCCTGCCCGACCGGCCCGATCGTCAGCTGGGACGACCCGAACGTCGGCCTCGGCTGCGGCACGGTCCACCAGTGGGACCCGGCCACGAAGAAGGTCAAGCTGCTCACCACCCTGCCGGTGATGGGCAACCGCGGCAGCGGTGACGAGCTGGTCAAGAACGAAGAGGGCCTGCTCGGGCTGACGCTGGACCCGAAGTTCGCCGAAAACGGCTACATGTACGCGTATTGGATGCCGCACGCGTCGATCGACCGCGACAAGCGGATCGGCAAGCGCACGGTGTCGCGCTTCACCTACAACGCCACCGCGCAGACGCTCGACCAGGCCACGCGCAAGGACCTGCTGTCCTGGGACGTGCAGATCCACAGCTGCTGCCACGCCGGTGGCGGCATGGCGTTCGACAAGGACGGCAACCTCTACGTCGGGTCCGGGGACAACAACTCCTCGGGCGGCTCGAACGGCTACTCCGGCAACAACTGGACGCTGGACTACAAGGGCATCTCCTTCCAGGACGCGCGCCGCACGGCGGGCAACACGAACGACCTGGACGGCAAGATCCTGCGCATCCACCCGGAGGCGAACGGGACGTACACGATCCCGCAGGGCAACCTGTTCCCGAACGGGCCGGCGGACAAGACGCGCCCGGAGATCTACGTGATGGGCGTCCGCAACATCTCGCGCCTGCAGATCGACCCGGTGCACAACTGGATGACCGCGGGCTGGGTCGGCCCCGACGCGTCCTCGCCGAGCCCGGAGCTCGGCCCGGCGAAGTACGAGACGGCGACCATCATCACCGAGGCGGGCAACCACGGCTGGCCGTACTGCATGGGCAACCGGCAGCCCTACCGCGACCGCAGCAGCACCAACGCGGCCGAACTGACCGGCTGGTACGACTGCGACAACCCGGTGAACACCTCGCCGCGCAACACCGGCCTGGTGAACCTGCCGCCGATCAAGGACAACATGATCTGGTACTCGCCCGACGGCGGCGGCCCGGTCTTCCCGAAGCGGCCGGGCTCGTCCATCCCGACCTACGTCGCGGCGGACGCCACCTACACCCAGCCGTACCTGCGGGGCGGCGGCCAGGCGGTCATGTCCGGGCCGACGTACCACCGTTCGCTGGTCAACACGAACAGCGGTGTCGCGTGGCCGGCGTACTGGGACAACAAGTGGTTCATCGGCGACGAGTCCAACGCCCAGAACCGCGTCGCGGTGACCGTCGACCCGGCGGGTGTCCCGACGCACCAGCCGCCGGTGTTCGCCGAGACGTTCCGGCAGATCATCCCGGGCGGCTCCGGTGACACCCGGGTGCAGAGCTGGATGGACGCCAAGTTCGGGCCGGACGGCGCGCTGTACGTCCTGGACTACGGCAACGGCTTCTTCTCCCTGGACGCCAACCAGAAGCTGCTGAAGATCAGCTACACCGGCGGGCCGGCGACCCCGGCGCCGGCCGCGTCGTCGACGCTGGTGCAGAACAAGGCGCTGACGGCGGCGTTCACCGGCTCGAAGTCCGGCGGTGTCTCCTACCGCTGGGAGTTCGGCGACGGCTCGGTGTCCACCCAGGCCGACCCGCGGCACACCTACCCGCGCACCGGCATCTTCACCGCCAAGCTGACCGTGACCTACGCCAACGGCGAGCAGGTGACCACGCGGACCGCGGTGAACATCGGCTGCGCGGTGGCCGACCCGAGCCCGGTGGTGACGTTGGGCGACACCGTCACGAAGGTGGTCAACCGCAACGCCGGCGGCGGCTGCACGGTCGACGACTTCATCGACGACGAAGGCACGTGGAGCACGCACGCGGCGTTCGTCAACCACGTCGACCAGGCCACCGAGACGCTGTCGGACCTCGGGGTGCTGAACGACGACGAAGTGGCCGAGCTCAACGCGGCCGCCGAAGCCTCGCCGATCGGGAAACCGGGCACCACCGGCTACGACGCGATCTTCGACGGCACCGCGGAGTCGTTGCGGGGCTGGGAGCAAGCGCCGTCCGGGCAGTTCACCCTCCAACCGGACGGGTCGATCCGCTCGGCCGGCGGGCTGGGCATGCTCTGGTACGCCCAGCGCCAGTTCGGCGACTTCTCGGTGAAACTCCAGTTCAAGGACATCGCGCCGGACCCGAACCGGGCCAACAGCGGCGTCTTCGTCCGGTTCCCGGATCCGCGGACGCCACTGGCCCAGCGGCCACCGGGCAGCTGCGGCACGGTCGGCTCGGCGCGGACGTCGCAGGCCTGGGTGGCGATCTACTGCGGCCACGAGATCCAGATCTACGACGGCGACACCGGCGAGCCGCAGAAGACCGGGTCGGTCTACAACTTCGACCCGCGCACGCTGGACCAGGCGGGCGCGCGGCCGAAGGGGACCTGGAACGAGTACGAGATCAAGGTCGTCGGGCAGCACTACACGATGATCCGCAACGGCGTGGTGATCAACGAGTTCGACAACACGCCGGGCCAGCAGTCCTCCCGGGCCGGCGATCCGCCGACCGACCTCAGGCAGTTCGTCAGCGGGTTCATCGGGCTGCAGAACCACAGTGACAACGACCTGACCGAGTTCCGCAACATCCGGGTGCGGCAGCTGTAGCGCGATGGGGGCCGGGTTCGCCCGGCCCCCATCCCTCCCATCCCAGGAAGGTTCTCCCGCGATGTCCCCACGACTGATCGCCGTGCTGCTGACGGCTTTTCTCGCGCTGCTCGGGCTGGCCACCCCGGCCGTGGCGGCGCCGGTCCAGACCTTGACCTGGACCGGCAGCAACAGCACCACCGAATACGCGTCCGCGCCCACCGGGGCGCTGCCGGGCGAGACCACGATCGTCTTCGAGAACAGCGAAGCCACCGGCAACACGACGGGGATGTCGCACACCCTGACGTTCGACACGTCGACGCCGGGCTACAACCACGACGTCTCCCTGAACATCCTGGCCAACCCCTTCGACACCGACAACGGCCGCCACGAGGCGACCGTGACGCTCACCCCGGGCAAGTACCGGTACTTCTGCACGATCCCCGGCCACACCTCGATGGTGGGGGAGTTCGTCGTGTCCGACGGCACCGGCGACACGACCGCGCCGACGGTGACCGCCGCGGTGGCGGGTGATCGCGACGAGTCGGGCAACTACATCGAGTCGGCCACGGTGTCGTTGACCGCGACCGACGCGGGCTCCGGGGTGGCGTCGGTCGAGTACCAGCTCGACGGCGGCGCCTGGAGCGCCTACAGCGCCCCGGTCGTGGTCAACGCCGTCGGCATGCACATGCTGCACTACCGCGCGACCGACGTCGCCGGGAACACCTCCGAAGAGGGGATGGCGCACTTCACGATCGTCGAAGGCCAGGGCGACACGACACCGCCCACGGTGACCGCCTCGATCGCGGGTGACAAGGACTCGGCGGGCAACTACCTCGACGTCGCCACGGTTTCGGTGACCGCGACCGACACGGACTCCGCGGTCGCCTCCGTGGAGTACCAGCTGGACGGCGGCGCGTGGACCGCGTACTCGACGCCGGTGGCGGTCACCGGCGCGGGCGAGCACATGTTCCACTTCCGGGCGACCGACGCGGCCGGGAACACGTCCCCGGAAGGCATGTCGCACTTCACGGTGGTCAAGCGCGACACGACCGCGCCGACGGTGTCCGCGACGGTGGCCGGCACCCAGGACGAGGACGGCGCCTACGTCGGCAAGGCGACCGTGACGGTCACGGCTTCGGACACCGGGTCCGGCGTCGCGGCGGTGGAGTACAAAGTGGACAGCGGGGCGTGGGCCGCGTACTCGGCACCGGTCGTCGTCTCGGCGCCCGGCGCGCACACGGTCGGCTACCGCGCTCGCGACGTCGCCGGGAACGCGTCTCCCGAAGGATCGGTGTCGTTCACGGTGGTCGCCGGCGGCGACACGACCGCGCCGGCGGTGTCCCTGGCGGTGACCGGCAAGCAGGACGGCAGCTGGAACTACGTCTCGCAGGCGACCGTGACGGTCACGGCTTCGGACACCGAGTCCGGCGTCGCCGCGGTGGAGTACAAGGTGGACAGCGGGGCGTGGACGCGGCACGCGACGCCGGTGGTGGTGTCGGCACTGGGCGCCCACACGGTGCGCGCCCGGGCGACCGACGTGGCCGGCAACGTCTCGCCGGAGACGACCGGGGCGTTCACGGTGGTGGCGGCCCCACCACCGCCGGACGCGTGCCCGAACTCGGACACCCGCGACACGGTGGTGATCGGCGGCGTCGACAGCCAGGTCGAGAACATCGACATCGGCAACGGCTGCACGCTGAACGACGTCGTCGACGAGAACGCGGAGTACGCGTCGCACGACCGGTTCGTGAAGCATGTGAAGGCGGTGACGCAGGAGCTGGTGGGCAACGGGGTGTTGTCATCGGGCGACCGGAACCGCATCGTGACGGCGGCGATCGAGTCCGGTGTCGGCGGCCCGCCGGCCACCGCGGGCGCCAAGCCGGACGTGAAGAAGCGGTTGTAGCGGCACCGGATCGAGCGAAGAGGCCGCGGCGCCCCTGGGGCGGCCGCGGCCTCTTCGTCGTCGGCGAGCTCGGTTGACACCCTTTTGGCTAACCGCTATCTATTGACGGGTCGCCGACGAAGGGTGGTCCGTGCAGGACGTGGTGCTGGCCTTGCTGGCCAAGGAGCCTTCGCACGGCTATGACCTGCGACGGCGGCTGGTCGCCGCGCTCGGGCCGCTCGGGGAGACGCTCAACGTCGGGCAGGTCTACGTCACGCTCACCCGGCTCGAGAAGACCGGCTTGGTCGTTCAGGAGCGGGAGGACACGCCGGTGCGGGGGCCGCGGCGCAAGGTCTACGCGTTGACCGCCGCCGGGCAGGAGCGGGTCGGCGCGTGGCTCGCCGAGAGCGCCGGGCCGCGCGTGGACGTGACCGACTTCCACCTGAAGCTGGTCGCCGCCGCCGAGTCGGGGCTGGCGGACCCGCTCGCGCTCGTCGACGCACGGCGCCGTGAGCTGCTGCGCACCCTCGCCGAGGTCCAGCACGCCACGCTCGCCCATGAGCCGAACTCCGAAGCCGGCCTGCTGCTCGAGGGCGTCGCCCTGCGGATGCAGGCCGACCTGCGCTGGCTGGAAGCGTGCGAGCGGACCTGGGTGGCCCGCGCGCGTGGGAAAACGGGAGAAGACCGATGACCAAAGCCGTTCTGCGGGCCGCCGGCCTGTCGCGGACGTACGGGCAGGGCGAAAACCTGGTGCGCGCCGTCGACGACGTCGACCTCGACGTGCCCGCCGGGCAGACGCTCGCGGTGACCGGGCCGAGCGGCTGTGGCAAGTCGACGCTGCTGCACCTGCTCGGCGGCCTCGACCGGCCGACCCACGGCAAGGTGTGGCTCGGCGGCCGGCGCGTCGACCACCTCGGCGAGCGGGCGCTCGCCCGGCTGCGCCGCCACGCCATCGGGTTCGTCTTCCAAGACTTCCACCTGATGGACGAGCTGACCGCGGCGGAGAACGTCGAGCTGCCCGCGCTGGTCGCCGGCGCCTCTCCGTGCGCCGCTCGCGACCGGGCCGCCGCGCTGCTGCACCGTGTCGGGCTCGCGGATCGGGCCCGGCACCTGCCCGCGGCGCTGTCCGGCGGGCAGCGGCAGCGGGTCGCCATCGCCCGGGCGCTGGTCAACGAGCCCTTGGTGCTCCTCGCCGACGAGCCCACCGGGAACCTCGACAGCGCCGCGACCCACGACATCCTCCGGCTCTTCGCCGAGCTGCGCGCCGCCGGTCAGACGCTGGTGGTGGTGACGCACGACGAGCGCGTCGCCGCCACGGCCGACCGCGTCGTCTCCCTGCGCGACGGGGCGCTGGTCGACGACACCTGGATGGGCGCCGACACCGTCCGGCTCGGCGCGCTGCTGAGCTGGGAAGGCTGAGCCGTGGGCCGCCTGCTGCTGGTGTGGCGCCTCGCCGTGCGGGACCTGCGCCGCCGTCCCGGGGAGGCCGCGATCTTCCTGGTCGCCGTCACCGCCACCACCGCCGCGCTGGCCCTCGGGCTGGCGGCCGGCACCGCCGTGACCGCCGGGTACCAGAAGACCCGCGAGGCCACCGCCGGTCCCGATCTCACCGCCATCACGACGGCCGCGGACCCGGCGGGCCTGGCCGCCCGGCTCGCCGCCGCGCCCGGCGTGGCCGAGCTGGCCCCGCCGGTCTTCGCGTTCGACGCCACCGTCGGGCTGAACGGCAGGGCCGCGCACACGTCGATTGAGGGGCGGGACACCAGACCATCCACAGTGGACCGTCCACTCGTCACCGACGGCGCCTGGGTGCGGCCCGGTGGCGCGGTGGTCGAACGCGGTTTCGCGCGGATGTTCGGCGTGGGCGTCGGTGACGTGGTTTCGCTGGGCGGGCGCGGCTATCCGGTGGTCGGGATCGCGATCAGCGCGGCCACCCCGGTGTACCCGTGGAGCGACTGGGCCCAGGGGGCGGGGCCGACCGACCGGGGCGGCCGGATCTGGCTCACCACGGCCGATGCCCGGGCCGCGGCGGGGGACGCCGAAGTCGTCTACCTCATCCACCTGAAGCTGACCGACCCCGACCTGCCGGTGCACTGGCGCGAGACGGTGTTCACCGATGACCGCCGGGGCGACGACTGGGTCAACACGCACACCTGGCAGACCGTCCTGCAGACGGACCGGAACATGATCCGGAACACCCAGCCCGATCTGGTGATCGGTGGCTGGCTGCTGGCCGCAGCCGCGTTCGTCACTCTCGCCGCGCTCGCCGCCGTCCGCGCCGGCCGTGACAACCGGCGGGCCGGGCTGCTCAAGGCCGTCGGCGCCGGTCCCCGGACCGTCGCGGCGGTCCTGCTGGCGCAGTACCTGGCGCCGACCGCACTGGCCGCGGCGCTCGGCCTGACCGTGGGGACCGTGGCCGCCCCGGCGCTGGCCGACCCCAGCGCCGGGCTGCTGACCACGGCCGGCCCGCCTGCCCCCTTCACCGTCGTCGCCGTGGTGCTCCTCGCCGTCCTGGTCACCTTGGCCGGCACGCTCGGCCCGGTCCTGCGGGCGGCCCGCACGAGCACGGTCCACACCCTGGCCGACCCGGCCCGGCTGTTCACGCACCAGCCGCGGCTGACCGCGCTGACGGCGTACCTGCCGACGTCGTTCCTGATCGGTGTCCGGCTGCTCGCCCGGCGGCCGGGCCGTGCCGCGCTGACGGTGCTCGGCATTGCCACCATCAGCGTCACGATCGCGGCGCTGCTGGCCTACCGCACGGCGCTCGCCACGGACAAGGGAACCGGGCTGACGGCCCCGGCGATGGCGGCGGTGAACGCCCGGACGGACCAGGTGCTGCTTGGCATCACCCTGGCGCTGGCGGCGTTGTCGGCGCTGAACACGGTGTTTCTCGGCTGGAGCACGGCGATCCAAGCCCGGCGGGCGCTGGCGGTGACGCGAACGCTCGGCGCGACGCCGGGCCAGGTGGTGCTGGCGCTGTGCACGGCCCAGCTGGTGCCGGCGGTCCCGGCGTTGCTGCTGGGGATGCCGGCGGGGCTCGGGCTGTACGGGATGCTCAGCGGGCGGGCGGCGGTGCCGGCGGGATGGTGGTTGCCGGTCGCGGGAGCCGTGATCATGGCGGCGGTCGGGGTGCTGACGGCAGTCCCGGCGTGGCTCCACACGCGACAGCCGGCTGGGCGTGCGTTGACAACCTAAGCCGTTCGCACTATCGGCTGATCGATCTTTCCGGCGATGCCCCGCCGCCCGACTTTCCCTACCGTGCGAAGCATGAAGATCAGGGGAGCACTGGCAGTCGTCGCACTCGGGGCCGGGTTGGTGGCCTGTTCCAACCCCACCGGCAAGTCGTGGGCCATCACCTACGAAATCACCGGCCAGCGGGACGGGACCCTCTCGCAGGTCGGCTACTCCGACTCACCCAACCGGTACGACGACGAGGTCAAGCAGCAGACCGTCGACGGCCCGGTCGGCGTGCCCTGGAAGCGGGACGTCGTCGTCACCGCCGGGCAGGCCGCGCAGGTGAGCGCGAGCCCCACCGGGGACCTCACGCTCACCTGCCGCATCCTGCTCGACGGGGTCCGAGAGCTCGCCAAGGCGACCGCCGCCGGCCCCGGGGAGCCGGTGCGGTGCGCCAAGACGACCGACGGGTGAACCCGCTCAGTGGCTTTCCGCGGCGCAGAACACGTCCCGCGCCGGGCGCTTGCCGGTCGCGAGGAACTCCGTCACCGCCGTGTTGCCGCACTGGTTGGACCCGAACAGGTATGCCCCGTGCCCACCCTGGTCGATGGTGATCATCCGAGCCCGGTCACCGAACGCCGACCGCAGCTTGCGGGCGCCGGCCAGCGGCGTGCCCGGGTCACGCTCGTTCTGCACCATCAGCACGTTCGCCGGGCCGTGGCCGGTGATCCGCACCTTCGGCTCGATCGGCGGGTTCGGCCAGAACGCGCACGCCGCGATGTTCGCCGACGCCGCCCCGAGCAGCGGGTAGCGGATCCGGTCCACGGCGACGTCGAGCTGGTAGCTCGCCACCGACCGGGGCCACGCCGAGTCGCCGCAGAGCACGGCGAAGCGGGCCGCGAAGAGGTTGTCCGTCGGCGGGATCGTCGTCTCCGGCGCGTGGGGCGGGCGGCCCTGGTCCAGCGCCTGCCAGTTCTCGGCGAGCTGCTTCAGGTTGCTCGCGTACATCCGTTCGAACGTCAGGCCGCGGAACAGCGACCCGGTGATGCCCTCGACCGGCGCCTTGTCCAGCCGGACGGCCAGCTCGTGGAACTTGGCCGTCACCTGGGCCGGCGTGGTGCCGAGCCCGTACTCCGGGTGGGCGGCGGCGAACGCGGCGAAGTCGGGGAAGCGGTCTTCCATGCCCCGGCCGAAGTTGCGCATCGCGTCGATGTCGTACCCGCCCGGCCCGAGGTTGCTGTCGAGCACGAACCGGTCGCTGCGCTCCGGGAACATGCTGGTGTACACCGCACCCAGGTACGTCCCGTAGGAAGCGCCGAGATAGGACACAGTGGACTCACCGAGCGCCGTGCGGATGCGGTCCATGTCCCGCGCGGTGTTCGCCGTCGTGACGTACGGCAGCATCGGCCCGGTCTTGGCGTCGGCGCACTGCTTCGCCTCTGTCTTCGCGACCCCCGCCTGCTTGACGACGTCGGCCGGCCCCTGCGCGTAGGGCAGGTTGCCGATCATCATCTGCTCGGTGGTCAGGTCGCAGGTCACCGGCGTGCTGTGGCCGACGCCGCGGGGGTCGAAGCCGATGACGTCGTACTGGTCGAGCACGCTCTGCGGCAGCTTCACGAGCTTCAGCACCTGCGGGTAGGTCAGGCCTTCGCCGCCGGGACCGCCCGGGTTGGTCAGCAGCACACCCCGCCGTTTCGCCGGGTTCTTGCTGGCCAGCCGCGACACCGCGACGTCGATCTTCGCGCCGTCCGGGTTCCGGTAGTCCAGCGGCACTTTCAGCGTGGTGCACTGCAGGTCCGGCGTCGGGAAGGCGCCGACCGGGCACGGGCCCCACTGCAGCGGCGCGGCGGACGCCGACGGCGCCACGACGGTCGTGCCCAACACGGCCAAAGCCGCGGCCAGAAGAGTCTTGCGCATCGAGTTTCCCCTCGTTTCGATCTCGGCCGCGCCTCAGCGGCGCGGTTCCCAGCGGAAGAGCCGCGTGGCCAGCGCGACGGCGACGACGACCCAGGCCAAGGTGGGGCCGAACAGGACGAGTGAGTCGGAGAGCGGGACGCCGCCGTTCCAGGCGTTCAGCACCAGCTCGGTCGCCGAGCCGCCGGGCAGCAGGCGCTTGAGCAGCGTGAGGTCACCGGTCCCGGTGACGCCGACCCAGCCGGACACGGCGATCACGCCGAGGCTGACCGGCAGCGTGGTCACCTGCGCGTGTTCCGGCGAGTTCGTCAGCCCGGCCGTCGCCAGCCCCAGCGCGAGCATCATGACCACGACGGACACCACGGCGGCGACCAGCAGCAGCGGGTCCGACGGCGTCCCGGCGACCAGGGCGAGCGCGCTCAGGATGACCGCGATCTGGAGCACCGAGAGCACGGTGATCGGCAGCAGCAGCCCGCCGAGGATGCCGGCGTCACCCGCCGCGGTGGAGCGCAGGCGCTTGAGGAACAGGTTCTGGCGGCGGGAAGCCAGCGTGGTCACCGTCGTGGTGTACAGCCCGATGCCCGCCACGAAGAACAACGCCAGCGTGGCGATGTAGCCGAGGCTGCCGACCTGGGTGAACAGGTCGTGCTTGGCGATGAAGAACGCGCTGAGCGCGGCCGGCAGCACCAGGGCGGTGACCAGGACCAGGCGGTTGCGGAAGATCTGGATCAGCTCGCCACGAGCGATCGTGAGCATGGGGTCCCTTTCTCAGGAGTGTTCGATGGCGCGGAAGACGTCGTCGAGCCGCGTCGGCCCGGCCTGGAGGTCCCGCAGCTCCACGGCGTGGTCCTGGGCCCAGCCGAGCAGCGTGTGCAGGTCCTTCTGCAGGCCGAAGGTCTCGACGAGGTACTGGCCGTCCGTGCCCCGCGAGGCGAGCAGAGGCGGTGCCGGAGCGTGCGCCGGGAGACCGAAGTGGATGGTCGCCGGCAGGGTCCGCGTCAGCTCGGCGACGGTGCCCTCGCGGTGGAAGACGCCCTGGTGCATGAGGCCGATGCGGTCGGCGCGCTGCTGGGCTTCCTCGAGGTAGTGGGTGGTCAGGACGACGGTCGAGCCGTCCTCGCGCAGCCGGTCCACCGCGTCCCAGAGCGCGTCCCGGGACTGGATGTCGAGGCCGGTGGTGGGCTCGTCGAGGAAGACCAGCTCGGGGGTGCCGTAGACGGCGGTGGCGAAGTCCAGCCGCCGCTTCTCGCCGCCGGAGAGCTGGCCGACCTTGGTGCCGGCCTTGCGGGTCAGGTCGACGACGCCGAGCACGCGCCCGACGTCGTCGGTCCGCTCGGTGAGCCGCCCGACCATCCGGACGGTCTCCCGCACGGTCAGGTCCGGGGAGAACCCGCTCTCCTGCAGCATGATCCCCATCCGCGGCCGGACCGCGGCGCGGTCGCGGGGGTCCTTCCCGAACACGCGCACCGCGCCCGAGGTCGGCGTGCGGTGGCCTTCGACCGTCTCCAGGGTCGAGGTCTTGCCCGCGCCGTTCGTGCCGAGCAGCGCGTACAGCTCTCCGGGTTCCACTTGGAACGAAAGGTCCTTGACGGCGGGGAAGCCGTCGTAGGTGAGGGTGAGGCGATCGACGTCGATGACCGGTGTCGTGGACATGCTCCGATTCCACCGGCTCGCGCCGCCGCCGGGCAGTGCCACCACGTCACCCCGACACATGACGCAGTGTCACTGGTGGTGTCCGCGAAGCCCGATACGCTCGGGTTCATGGAGGTGCCCACGATCGCGCGCAGGAGCACCTGGACCGGCGGGGCGGTCCAGGAGCGGCTGCGCCGGCTCAACCTGATCGTCACGATCCCGCCGCTCGCGTTGGTCGGCGTGCTGCTGCTGGCGCTGACGGCCCGCTCGTGGTGGCACGTCGTGATCCAGCTCGTCGGGCTGGTCGCGGCCTTGGCGACGGCCGAACGCTGGACCGCGGGCGACTACCTCCGCGTCGCCCGGCCGAGCCTGGTCGTCACCGCGGTGGTCTGGCTGGCCGGGGCGCTGACCGACGACAGCGCCGCGTTCTACGGGCTGTCCCTGGTGGGCTCGTTCCTCATCCCGCCACTGCGGCGCCACCGGCTCGCGGCCCTCTTCGGGCTCGGTGGCCTGGTCGCCGTCCTCGGCTCGGCGAACCTGCTGGCGCACGAGGACCACCTCGTGCCCCGGCTGGTGCAGTTCGTCGCCGTCCCCGCGGTGGCCGTGCTGATCACGACCGCGTTCATGTTCGCCAGCCAGCGGTTCTTCGACCTGATCGCGGAGCTCGAGCAGTCGCGCGAGAAGGAGGCGGAGCTGGCCGTGGTGCGGGAGCGGGTCCGCTTCGCGAGCGACCTGCACGACATCCAGGGCCACACCCTGCACGTGGTGAAGCTGAAGGTGGCGCTGGCCGAGAAACTGCTGGACAGCGACGTCGACCGGGCGCGCGAGGAGCTGGGGGAGGTGCGCACGCTGGTCGGCGACACGATCGTCCAGACCAAGGAGCTCGTGTACGCCCACCGGCGGCTCAACCTGCCGGCCGAGCTGGAGAACGCGAAGAACCTGTTCGAAGCCGCCGGCATCCACGTGCGCGTCGAGCGGGAGTCCGAAGTGGACGATCAGGCCGGGCAGCTGCTCGGCCAGGTCCTGCGTGAGACGACGACCAACATCCTGCGGCACGCCGAGGCGCGGCAGGTGCGGATCACGTTGGCGCGCCGCGGGATCGTCATCGTCAACGACGGCGTCGCCGAGACCGGGCCGCCGGAGCTGTCCGGGCTTTCGGCGCTGCGGCAGCGGCTGGCCGAGCGCGGTGGCGAGCTGGAAGTGTCGCGCGCGGACGGTCGCTTCCGGACGGCGGCGGCGTTCCCCGCGTCGAAGGAGGACGCCCGATGACCACCGTGGTGCTCGCCGACGACGAAGCCCTGCTCCGCAAGGCGCTGGCGGCACTGCTGCCGCTCGAGGGCGAGATCACCGTGCTCGCCGAGGCCGAAGACGGCGAACAGGCGGTGGCCGCCACCCTGCGGCACGAGCCGGACGTGCTCGTCATCGACCTCGAGATGCCGAACGTCGACGGGCTCGGCGCGGTCGCGCAGATCCGGCGCGCCCGGCCGCGGCAGGTGATCCTCATGCTGACCCGCCACGCCCGGCCCGGCGTCCTGCGCAAGGCGCTGAAGCTCGGCGTCCAGGGGTTCGTCAGCAAGTCGGCGGAGCCGGCGCACATCACGTCGGTGATCAAGACGCTGCACGCGGGCAAGCGCTGGATCGACCCCGACGTCTCGGCGCTGGCCGTCGTCGACGACTGCCCGCTGACGGACCGCGAGATCGACGTCCTGCGGGCGACGCGGGAAGGCTTTTCGGTCGCCGACATCGCCGGGCAGCTGCACCTCGCGGAGGGCACGGTGCGCAACTACCTGTCGAACGCGATGCAGAAGACGCAGACCCGCACGCGCCACGAAGCCGCCCGCTACGCCCGTGAGCACGACTGGCTGTAGGGCTCAGCCGACCGTGGCCGCGATCCGCAGGGCGTCGGAGAGGGTGAACGCGCCTTCGAGCCGGAAGGTGACGGCGCCGCGTTGCCACACCAGCGTCTGCGCGCTGAGGCGAGCCGTTTCGTGGTGCCACTCGCCGGTGCGGTCGATGTAGAGCAGCTCGTGGGGCCGGTCGACCCAGATGGCCGGCACGCCGTCGACGTCGACCGCCTGCCCGCCGGCCATCGACAGGAACTTCTCGAACGCCGGCCCGAGCTGCCCGTCGAACTCGTCGAGCCGGAGGGCGACCGGCCCGGCGGTGGCCGGGGGCCGGCCCGGTCCGGCCTGGTAGAGCAGCGACACCACGCGCGTCGGCTCGTCGGCGACCCGCACGTCGTCCGGGTAGCCGAGGGCGGCCGGCACGCTGATCGGGAACGCGGCCAGGTGGCGGGCTTCGCCGAGGTCGACCGAGCGCTCGCCGGGGAGCAGACCTTGCTCGCGGATCGCGGGCCCGGGCTCCTCACGCAGCTCGATGCCGGCGAACCGCAGCAGGTCCGTCACGGTCGCGCGCACCGCGGGCGACACCGTGACCGCGATGGCGAAGGCCAGCACGAGCGCCGCGGCGACGGTCGCCCAGCGGGGGAGCACCGGCCGTCGTCGCGGCGGCGTGGCCAGCCGGGCCAGGACGGCCTCGCGCACGTCGGGCGCCGGCGGCACGTCGAGCCGGTCGCCGAGGTCGCGCAGGGCGGCGGCGAGCCGGTCGTCCCGGGGCTCAGTCACCGACGACCTCCTTGTCCGGCTCGGCCAGCAGCTCCCGCAGCCGGGCGAACGCACGGTGCCCGCGGGACTTCACCGAACCCCGCGGGCAGCCGAGCACCTCCGCCGTCTCCCCTTCGGTGAGGTCGAGGAAGTACCGGCAGATCACCACGGCCCGGTTCTTCTCCGGCAGCGTCCGCACCGCGTCGAGCAGCGCGGTGTCCGGGAACGCCCGGCTCTCGGGACCGTCGGCGTGGGTCGGCTCTTGGCGCGCGGCGCGCAGTTCCGTCGCGGCGCGCCGCCGCCGGGAGCGGACCAGGTTGTGCGTCTCGTTCGCGACGATCCGCAGCAGCCACGCCCGGAACGAGGCACCGCCGCGGAACGACGAAAGCGCCCGGAACGCCTTCACGAACGCCTCCTGGACGACGTCCTCGGCCTCGTGCCCGGCGCCCAGCAGGTAGGCCGTCCGGTGGGCGAGCGCGGTGTAGCGGTCGACCAGCGTCCCGTAGGCCGCCGGGTCGCCGCCGAGAATCCGCGCCACCACTTCGTCGTCGTCCGTCGGCCCGCCCCCCTTTGCCCACCCCTTCTACACCGCCGGCGCCCGGAAGGTTCCGGGAACCGGTCAAGCCGCCGCGGTGTAGGGCGGACATGAAGCTGCGACTCGTCCTGGCGCTCGGCGCCGCCCTGGTGACCCTGCTGGTGTCGACGCCCGCCGCGGTGGCGGGCAACTGGGCCACGACCTACCTCGACCCGCTGCCCGAGACCCTGCGGGCCGGGCAGCCCTACACCGTCGGCTACTGGGTGCTGCAGCACGGTTCCCACCCCAGCTACGGAGAGCTGGGCCCGACGGCCCTCGTGCTGACCCCCGCGCAGGGCGACCCCGTCGTCTTCCCCGGAGTCGCTCTGCGCGAGCCCGCGCACTACGCGGCGGCGATCGCCGTGCCCACCGACGGCGTCTGGCGGGTCTCGGCCCGGCAGGGCATCTTCGCCGGCTACGACATCGGCACGCTCACCCTGCCCGGCCGCCTGGAGATCACCCCGCCGCCGGCCCCGATGCCGGCGGGCGAACCGTTGCCGTGGGGCGCGATCCGGCCTCCGGTGAACCCCGTGAGCGGCGGGGGAGCGGTCCAAGCCGCGCCTGAGCGGCCCACGTCTTTCGGGTCGGTGCTGCTCGTCACCGGTCTGGTGATCGTCGTGGGTGCCGGGCTCGTCGGTGGTCTTCGGTGGCGGAGGCGGGCTCAGCACCGGTAGGTCAGCAACGCGAGACCGGCGCCGACCGTGCGGTTGGCCACCAGCCGTGCGGGCTTGACGACGTCGGTGGCCGGGAAGAGCCGCGCGCCCGCGCCGGCCACGAACGGGTAGGTCATCAGGCGCAGCTCGTCGGCCAGGTCGTGCTCGAGCAGGGTGTGCACGAGCCGGCCACTGCCGTAGACGACGATCTCCCCGGCCACGCCCTCCTTCAGCTCCTTGACCGCGGTGACGACGTCGCCGCCCAGGACGGTCGTCTCACCCCAGCCCTCGACGGCCGACGACGACACGACGTACTTCGGCAGGGCGCGCAGCCGGTCCGCCCACTCGCCGGGCCGGGACGGCCAGCCGCGGGAGCGGAAGTACCCGTAGGTGCGCCTTCCCATCAGCAGGACTTCGGCGCCCAGCGCCTCTTCGAACTCGGCCTTCGCCCACGCCTCCCGGTCGGTGTCCGCGATCCGGGTGAACCAGCTGCCGCGGCCGGTGCCCTCGTCCCCGGTCGGGTCCTGGACGACTCCGTCGAGCGTGACGTTCGCACTGACGATGATTTTTCCCATGCCCCTACCGACGCCGGCCGGCCGCGAAAGGGGGCGCGCCCCTTTCGCGTTCGCGGCGGCGTCCGTACAGGATGAACGCGAGGAGAGGCGGACCGATGGCGGGAACCGAGCTGATCGACCGGGCGCGGGCGGGCGACGGTGAGGCGTTCCGGGCGCTGACCGAGCCGCACCGCCGGGAGCTGCAGGTGCACTGCTACCGGATGCTCGGCTCGTTCCAGGACGCCGAGGACGCGCTGCAGGACACCCTGCTGGACGCCTGGCGCGGCCTCGGCGGGTTCGACGGCCGCGCCTCGATCCGCACCTGGCTCTACCGGATCGCCACCAACCGCTGCCTCAGCGCCCTGCGCACGGCCGCGCGCCGCCCGGCCAAGGCGTGGGACATCCCCGGCGTCGAGCCGCCCGAGCCGACCCGGCTCGGCGAGGTCGTCTGGCTCGAGCCGTATCCCGACACTCTCCTCGAAGGCGCGTTCGCCGTGCCGCTCGGCCCGGAAGCCCGGTACGAGCAAAGCGAAGCCATCTCGCTCGCGTTCGTCACCGCGCTCCAGCTGCTGCCGCCCCGGCAGGTGGCGGTGCTGGTGCTGCGGGACGTCCTCGGTTTCCCGGCGAGCGACGTCGCGGCGATGCTGGACACCACGGTCGACTCGGTGAAGAGCGCCCTCAAACGAGCCCGCGCCGGCCTGCGGCACCGGGAGCCGGGCAACCCGCCGGCCGGGGCCGCGATCGTCGCCGACTTCGTACGCGCCTGGGAGGACGCCGACATCGCTGCCTTGGTGGCCCTGCTGACCGACGACGTCTTCATGTCCATGCCGCCGCTGCCCCTCGAGTACGAGGGCCGGGACGTCGTCGCCGGCTTCTGCGCCCGCCTGTTCGGCGCGGGCCGCCGCTTCGACCTCGTGCCGACCCGCGCGAACGGCCAGCCCGCGTTCGGCGCCTACCTGCGCGCGCCGTCCGGGGCCCGGCACGGGACCGGGTTGTACGTGCTCACCCTGGCCCGCGACGGGATCCGCGCGATGACGCGGTTCGAGAACAGCGTGCTGCCCGCGTTCGGGCTGCCGCGCTCGCTGCCCGAGGTCAGCCGTCGACGAACGTGACGGTTTCGGCGAGCGGCGCCCGGCCGGTCCGCGGGTGGTGCACCGCGGTGTCCTCGAACCGGCGTTCGGCGCCTACCTGCGTGCGCCGTCGGGGGTCCGGCACGGGACCGGGTTGTACGTGCTCACCCTGGCCCACGACGGGATCCGTGCGATGACGAGGTTCGAGAACAGCGTGCTGCCCGCGTTCGGGCTGCCGCGCTCGCTGCCCGAGGTCAGCCGTCGACGAACGTGACGGTTTCGGCGAGCGGCGCCCGGCCGGTCCGCGGGTGGTGCACCGCGGTGTCCTCGAACCGGCGTTCGGCGCCTACCTGCGTGCGCCGTCGGGGGTCCGGCACGGGACCGGGTTGTACGTGCTCACCCTGGCCCACGACGGGATCCGTGCGATGACGAGGTTCGAGAACAGCGTGCTGCCCGCGTTCGGGCTGCCGCGCTCGCTGCCCGAACGGTCCGCGGGTACCGGCCGGCGTCGGACCACTGCGGCCGGCCCGTGGCGGTCGAGGTAGGAACCCGCTCACCTGCCCGGGTTCCCCGGAAACCGCAACTCGCTTGCCAAGTATGAACGTGCGTACATACTCTGGCCGGTATGACGATCGTGGTGCTCGCCCTGGCCATCGCCTCGGGGCTGTCGGGAACGCTCTTCACCCGCGCGTCGCACGGGTTCACGCGGTGGGCGAGCGCGCTGGCCGCCGTCGTGTCATTCGCGATGGCCACCCTGTTGCTGTCCTGGCTGGTCCAGCGGCTGCCGGTCGGGCTCGTCTACGCGGTGTGGACCGGCACCGCGGCGGTGGTGCTGGTGATCGTCGACCGGATCTTCTTCGCGGTGCGCACCACGCCGGTGCAGCTCGCCGGCATGGCCGTGACCCTGGCCGGCGTGACGATCCTGGGGATCGCGGGATGAGCCCGCTGCGCGGATGGCTGTGCCTGGCCGCCACGGTGGTCCTCGAAATGGTGGCGACGCTGGCGTTGAAGGCGTCGCACGGGTTCACGGTCCTGGCGCCGTCGGTGGTTTCGGTCGCCGGTTACGCCGCGACGACCGTCGCGCTGGCCTTCGCGCTGAAGGTGGTGCCGGTGAGCGTGGCCTACGTGATCTGGACCGGTGCCGGAACCGCCGGGGTCGCGTTGCTGGCGGCGGTGCTCTTCGCCGACCGGCTGTCCCCGGCGGCGTGGGTCGGCGTCGCGCTCGTGGTGGTCGGTGTCATGCTGATCAACGCGAGGAAGCGGGAGGAACCCGGTGCGGCCGAAGAACACGCCGAATGACCCCGAGCGGCGGGAGCGCATCCTGCGGGCCGCGATCGAGCTGGTGCAGCGGAGCGGGATCGCGAGCGTCACGGCCCGTTCCGTGGCGGCCGAGGCCGGGGTGCCGGTCGGGTCGGTCGCGTACTACTTCGAGTCCGTGCCGGGGCTGTTGCTGGAAGCCAGCGCCCGCGTGCTGCACCTGCGGACGGGGACCCTCGGCGAGCGGCTCGCCGGCACCCGCCCGGACAACGTCGTGCGCCGGCTGGCGGAGCTGATCCACCACCAGCTGACCGACCAGCGGACGACGAGCATCGTCGCCTACGAGCTGTACATGCTGGGCATGCGGGACCCGAAGTTCCGCGAGGTCAGCCGCGCGTCGAACGCCCAGCTGCGCGACTGGCTCGCCGAGATCCTCCCGCCGGCGCAGGCCGCCCACCTGGCCGCGGTGGCCGACGGCTACCAGCTGCAGTGCCTGTTCGAGGAGGAGACGCCGTCGGTGGCGCGGATCGAGCGGGTGCTCACGGGATGACCGAACTGGAGCGGATCCGCGACGGCGACGGTCCGGGCGCCGCCGACGCCCGGAGGGCTCTTGCCGCCGGGTCCACTGCCGAACGGCTGCGGGCCGCGATCCTCGCGCTGGCCTACGCGCGGGGAGCGCGGAGCAGCACCTGCCCCTCGGACGCGGCCCGCGCGGTGGCCGACGATTGGCGGCCGCTGATGGCCGAGGCGCGAGAGGCGGCGCGGGAGCTGGCTCGCGACGGCCGGGTCCAGCTGACCCAGCGCGGCAACGTCCTGGATCCGGACGGCGAGTGGCGAGGACCGATCAGGATCCGCAGGTCGTAACCTGTCCGCATGGGCGATCTGCCGCTGTCGACCGAGCGGTTGCTGGTGCGCCGGTTCACCGCCGCCGACGTGCCCGCCTTCGCCGCCTACCGCTCGGATCCCGAGGTCGCGCGCTACCAGTCCTGGGACACGCCGGTCGAGAACGCCGAACAGCTCGTCGCAGACTTCGCCGCCGCGCACGAAAGCGAACCCGGCTGGTTCCAGTACGCCGTGGAACTACGAGCCGACCACATCCTGATCGGCGACGTCGGCGTCCGCCTCGACGACAACCGGATGCAAGCGGACGTCGGCTTCACCCTTGCCCGGGAACACCAGGGCCAGGGCTACGCGACCGAAGCCGTCCAAGCCGTGCTCGACCGGCTGTTCGCCACCGGCCTCCAGCGCGTCTCGGCCGAGTGCGACACCCGAAACGCCGCTTCCGCCCACCTCCTGGAACGGCTCGGCTTCCGCTGGGAAGGCCACCGCCGCCGCCACACCTGGCTCAAGGGCGAGTGGACCGACGACGCCCTCTTCGGCCTCCTCGCCGACGAACGGCGCCACCCCGAGCCGACGGCGATCTTCGCCTGCCGCCCCAACCTCCTGGTCGACGATCTCGCCGCCGCCCTGGCCTTCTACGCCGGCTCGCTCGGCTTCCGGATCGGCTGGCGCTGGTCCGACCCGCGAGCCCGCTTCCTTTCCGAAGCCGAGCCCACCGAGCCGGGCACGGCGCTGGTCGCCCACGGTCCCGTCCAGCTCATGCTGACCCAGGTCCCCGGCGCCCACACCACACGCCTGCACTTCGACGTCCGCACCGCCGGTCAGGTCGACGAGCTCTTCCGGGCGTGGACCGCGAACGGCGCCGACATCGCCGAGCCGCCGTTCGTGCGGGCGTGGGGAATGTACGAAATGCGCCTTCTGGACCCGGACGGCAACGTCCTCCGGGTCAGCTCGCCGGCCTGACTTCGGACCCTTTTCCCGATCTGTCCGATATCTCTGCGCGCAAATTGTGTCGACTATCTTGAACAAAATTGTCAACAATGTGTAGGGTCCGGACGGCGGCGCGTCCCGCCGCTGCGCAGAGCACAGGAGAGTGCATGGACCTCATCGACACGCACACCCACGTCATCTCCCCGGACACCACTCGCTACCCGGTCGATCCGATCGGCGGGCGACAGTCCGACTGGTCGCGCGCGCACCCGGTCGACATCGACGGTCTGGTGCGGGCCCTCGACGACGCCGGCATCGCCAAGGCCGTCGTCGTGCAGGCGTCCACTGTGTACGGACACGACAACCGGTACGTCGTCGAAGCCGTCCGCGCGCACCCCGGCCGGTTCGCCGGTGTCTTCTCGGTCGATGCGCTCGCACCCGACGCCGTCGAGCGGATCCGGTACTGGCTGGACCAGGGGCTGTCCGGCTTCCGCCTGTTCACCACCGGCACCACCATGCCCGGCCAGGCGAGCTGGCTCGGCCACGAGGACTCCCATCCTGCCTGGGCCTACGCCGAGGAGCACGACATCCCGGTGTGCCTGCAGATGACGATCCAGGGGCTGCCCGCGCTGCGGAACCTGCTGCGGCACTTCCCGGGCGTGCGCGTGCTGCTCGACCACTGCGCCCGCCCCGACCTGGCCGACGGACCGCCCTACCGCCAAGCGAAAGAACTGTTCGACCTCGCCGAGTTCCCCGGCGTGCACCTCAAGCTGACGCACCGCGCGCTGGCCGCCTCGGCGAAGGGGGCGTCGACGCCCGCCGCGTTCCTGGCCGCGTTGGTGCGCGCGTACGGTGCCGACCGGCTCGCCTGGGGCTCCAACTTCCCCGCCGCGGACGGGACGCCGGCGAGCATCCTCGCCGAAGCCCGCGCGCAGGTGGCCAGTCTGTCCGAAGTGGACCAGGAGTTGCTCTTCGGTGGCACGGCGGCGAAGTTCTACCCGGCCGTCGCGATCGCGGGTGGGCGCCGTGGCTGAGCTGCGCACCGTCCTCGCCGACTACCCGCACACGACCCCGCTGAAGAACGGCGACGTCGTCAGCCCGTCGGTGCGGCTCGACTTCGAGGCCGTCGAACCGGTGCACAAGGCGTTCGCGCCGATGGTGCGCGACGAGGCCTACGACCTTTCCGAGCTGGCCGTCGTCACCGCCCTGCAGGCGATCGCCCACGACCGGCCCGTCGTGCTTCTCCCGGTCGTCGTCGCGTCGCGGTTCCAGCGCGGCTGCCTGATCGCCCCCGCTTCGCGGCCCGTCAAGCCGGACGAGCTGGCCGGCCGGCGGGTCGGCGTGCGGGCTTTCACCCAGACGACCGGCATGTGGGTCCGTGCCCACCTCGCCGAGGACTACGGCCTGGCGCCGGGCGACGTCCGCTGGATCATCCGCGACGGCGCGCACGTGCGCGAGTACGAGGACCCGGCGTTCGTCGAGCACGGCATCGGCGAGGCGAGCCTGCCGGACCTCCTGCGCGACGGCCGGATCGACGCCGCGATCTTCGGCAACGACCTGCCCGAGGGCGACGAGTTCGTCCCGGTCATCCCCGACGCCGCCGCCCGCGACGCGGAATGGTGGCGCACCACCGGGTTCATGCCGGTCAACCACATGGTCGTCGCCGGGCGCTCGGCCGTGCGGCGCGACCCCGCCGCCGTTCGCGAGGCGTACGCGCTGCTGCGCCGGGCGGACGCCGCGGTCGTCCGGCCCGCCGGCACGCCGAGCCCGACGATGTTCGGCTTCGAGCGCCTGCGTCGCCCCCTGGAGGTCATCATCGCCACCTGCCTGGCGCAAGGTCTGCTGCCGCGCGCACTCGACGTCGACGAAGTGTTCGCGCCCGCCCGGGAAGTGCTGGGGCGCGACGATGACTGAAACCGCGACCACGCCCGCCCGCGTCCGCAAGCCCTTCTACCGCGACCTCGCGTTCCAGGTCCTCGTCGGCGTCGCCGCGGGCGTGCTCGTCGGCGCCTTCGCGCCCTCGATCGGCCACCACGTCGACTTCCTCGGCGACATCTTCATCCACCTCATCCAGATGGTGGTCGGCCTGATCATCTTCTGCACCGTCACCCACGGCATCACCAGCGTGCGCGACCTCGGCAAGGTCGGCCGGATCGCGGTGCGGGCGCTGGTGTACTTCGAGGTGATCACCACCATCGCCCTGGTGATCGGCCTGGTCGTGGTCAACGTGCTCAAGCCCGGCGCCGGCATGCACATCGACCCGTCGTCACTGCACGCGAGCGCCTCGGCCACCGCGCCCGCGAAGTCGGAGGGGTTCGACGACTTCCTCGTCAGCCTGGTCCCGACGTCGGCGGTGCAGGCCTTCGCCCAGGGGCAGATCCTGCAGGTCCTGGTGTTCTCCGTGCTGTTCGCGTGCGGCCTGGCGTCGATCGGCGAGAAGGCGCAGCCGGTGCTGGACTTCGTCGGCAACGTCCAGCAGGCGCTGTTCTGGATCATCCGCAAGGTCATGCGGATCGCGCCGATCGCCGCGTTCGGCGCGATCGCCTACACCGTGTCGAAGTACGGCCTCGGCACGTTGCTGCCGCTCGGCCGGCTGATCGGCGTGTTCTACCTGATCTGCGTGCTGTTCTTCGTGCTGGTGCTGTGGCCGGTCTCGCGCTACGGCGGCTTCAGCCTGCTGAAGGTGTTGCGGTACTTCCGCGCCGAACTGGTCCTCGTGCTGGGCACCAGCTCGTCGGAAAGCGTCTTCCCGCAGCTGACCGCGAAGCTGAAGAAGCTCGGCGTGGACGAGCCCGTCGTCGGGCTGGTGCTGCCGACCGCCTACAGCTTCAACCACGACGGCACCTGCCTGTACTTCGCCGCGGTCAGCGTGTTCCTGGCGCAGGCCACCGGCACCGACCTGAGCTGGCAGGCGCAGCTGGGCCTGCTGCTGGTGCTGCTGCTGACCTCGAAGGGCGGCGCCGGGGTGTCCGGCTCGGCCATCGCGGTGCTGGCGCTCACCCTGAGCGCGACCCACACGATCCCGGTCAGCAGCATCGCGCTGGTGCTGGGGGTGCACAGCGTGCTCTCGGCGGCGTTCGTGTTCACCAACATCGCCGGCAACTGCGTCGCGACGCTGGTCGTGGGCAAGTGGGAGAAGGCGATCGACCGCGAACGCCTGCACGCGGAGCTGGACGCGGGCTACGCGGCAGCGTGACATGGGTCACACGCGTTCAACGTCAGCCTGCCGAGAGGCATCCACTGGGTGAGGGTGATCAACCAGGGGAGGGGCAATCGTGGGCGGAGCGAAGGCGCGGACCGCGCTGGCGGGCGTGCTGACCGGCGCGGCCGTGCTGGCCGTGACGGCGTGCGAGAACGAGCAGCCGCAAGCGCGGCAGAGCCGGCCGCCGGAGATCAACGGCGTCGTGACCTCCGCGGCGCCGACCGCGACGAGCATGCCACCGTCGTCGAAGGTCCCGCAGGCCACGACGGTCCCGGCGCCGACGACCGCGGAGCCGGACAACGGTGCGCCACGCCGCTGCACGGCGAACGAGCTCGCCGTCAAGCTCGGCGCGGCGGCCGAGAACTCCTACGGCCAGTTCGAGATCCCGCTGGTGTTCACCAACACCGGCGCCAGGGCGTGCCGGCTCGTCGGCGTCCCCGGGGTGGACCTGCACGGCCCCGCCGACCCCAACGGCCCGGTGTACTCGCTGCCGCGGGTCGACGACGGGGACAAGGACACGCTGGCCGCGCCGGGCGCGTCGTCGACCGCGCACCTGGTCGTCCTGCCCTGGACCGAGGGGTCGGAGGGCAGTGCCGGATCCGGGAAGTGGGTGCCGACGCAGCTGGTCACGACGCCGCCGGGGCAGACCATCCCGCTGACGGTGGCCTGGCCGAACGGCATCTCGGTGCTGCGGCAGGACATGGCGACGCACCCGGGCTCGTCGGTGCACGGCCTGACCGTCCGAGCCTGAGTCCTTTGTGGACAGAATAGGCGGCGCCGCTGGGCATGGCTGACTCCTGGCGAGTGAGCCCCTGGGCGGGTGGCGGCGCCACGCAGAGGTGCGGGTGAAACCGGTTCCGAATATCGCCCCCGGCCGCGGATCTGTCAAGGCTTGACAGGCCGGGCCCGGTGGTATGAACCTTTTCACCGATCGTCCCGGCCGGCCCGGAAGCTCCTGCCCGGCGGTCTTCGGGACGAGCCGGACGACGCCGTCCCCTGACCGGCGGCGGGTCCGCCCCACTTCCCCGGCCAGGGAGGAACCATGCCCTCGAAACGCCGTGTCCCCCGACTGCTCACCCTGACCGCCGCCCTCGTGGTCGCCACGCTCGGCTTCGCCGTGCCGGCCGCGCAAGCGGCGGACACCCTGATCTCCCAAGGGAAAGCCGCGACCGCGTCCTCGGTGGAGAACGCCGGCACCCCCGCTTCCGCCGCGGTGGACGGCAGCGCCGGCACCCGCTGGTCGTCGCAGTTCAGCGATCCACAGTGGATCCGCGTAGATCTCGGCGGCGCCGCGACCGTCAGCCGGGTCGTGCTGAACTGGGAGGCCGCCTACGCCACCGCCTTCCAGATCCAGATGTCCGACAACGGATCCAGCTGGTCCACTGTGTACCAGACGACCACCGGAACCGGCGGCACGCAAACGCTGGCCGTCACCGGCGCCGGGCGGTACGTGCGGCTGTACACGACGGCCCGCGCCACGCCCTACGGCGTCTCGCTGTGGGAGTTCCAGGTCTACGGCACCGGCGGCGGCACGACGCAGCCCGGCTCCGGCGTGCCACCCGAGTCGTTCTGGGGTGACACCGGCGGCATCCCGGCCGCGCGGAACGTGCTCACGGTGAAGGTGCTCAACCGCACCAACGGCAAGTACCCGGACAGTCAGGTGTTCTGGAACTTCGGCGGCCAGACCCACTCGATCGCCGAGCAGCCCTACATCGACATGCCCGCCAACTCCGCCGGGCGGATGTACTTCTACCTCGGCACGCCGAACGGCCAGTACGCCGACTTCATCGAGTTCACCGTCGGGCCGGACGTGTTCAACGGCAACACCACCCGGGTGGACGCGTTCGCGCTGAAGCTGGCCATGCGGCTGCACGCCCACGACGGCTACGACGTCCAGGTCGGCGACGACTACGGGACCTTCCAAGAAGATCGCGCGGCGACGTTCGCGAAGTTCCAGGCCGAGGTGCCGACGGAGTTCAAGGGCCTGGCGACGGTGAACGCGCCGTACCGCATCCCGGCGCCGGGCAGCGCGCCGGACTTCCGCACCGGCGGCAAGTACGCGAACTACTTCACCGCGTACGCGCAGTCGGTGGGTGTCAACGAGCCGACGTCGAACATCACCGGGTGCGCCGGCTCGCTGGCCGGCAACCCGGACATGTGCGCGGCGCTGAACCGGCACACCGCGCACCTGCCGCAGTCGCAGTGGCAGGATCCGGCCCGGTACTACCAGGCGGCGCCCGCGAACTACTACGCGAAGTTCTGGCACGACCACGGGATCAACCACCTGGCGTACGGCTTCCCGTACGACGACGTCGCCGGCCAGTCCTCGTTCGTCTCGCACGGTGATCCGCAGTGGCTGCTGGTCGCCGTCGGCTGGTGATCACCGGGTGCCGACATTCGGATCACTGGAATCGTGCGTTCGGTTCAACCGAATCGTTGGGAAGATTCCGGCCGTCCTGTCACAATAGTCCGATGTGGACCTCGTCAAGCTCGGCAAACGTGCTACAGTAAGGGAAATCGACGCGTTCGGCCGGACTGTGCAAACGAGACACCACGTGATCGGTTACGGCGATCGGCGATGTCGATCAGTTGAGATTGCTCACCGCGGTTTTCGCGAATCAGATGTTTCTCCGAGCCCTTTTGGTGGATCCCTGGGATGTCGAATTCCCCATCGGGAGGAGCACATCATGAGATTCGCGAAAACCGCGGTGATCGCCGTCGTCGTCGCCGCGCTGGTGGCGATGTTCACCGGCACGGGCACCGCGTCCGCAGCGCCCGCACCCGCCGTCCCGGCGCTCACCGCGCCGATCACCGGCACCTTCACCGACGCCTCGGGCGGCACCGGCACCGCGGCCGGCACCTTCACTCCGACCGGCTTCGTCGCCGACGGCCAGAACCTCGTGGCGAACGGCGTCGCTGACGTGACGCTGACGGACTCCGCCGGTCAGCAGGTCGGCACCCAGTCGCGTGCGGTCAGCGTGCCGGTCGGCGTCGCGGCGGCGTCGTGCCAGATCCTCGACCTGGTGCTCGGGCCGCTCGACCTGGACCTGCTCGGCCTGGTCGTGCACCTGGACCGGGTGCACCTGAACATCACCGCCGACGCGGGCCCCGGCAACCTGCTGGGCAACCTCCTGTGCGCCATCGCCGGCCTGCTCGACCCGGGCCCGCTGACGGACCTGCAGGCGCTGGTGAACCTGCTCAACCAGATCATCGCCATCCTCGGCGGCTGACCGGTCTACCGCGGCTTGTCGTGAGTGTTTAGGGCGGTTCTAACCGCCCTAAACACTCACGACAACTTGCACCGAGGGTTCAGTCCAGCATCGCGTTCTTCGTCTCCGGCGCCCACAGCACCGACACCACGAGCCCGACGACCAGCACCAGCGTCAGGATCAGCATCGTCGGGGAGAAGCCGATTCCGTCCAGCGCCAAGGGAAGCAGGAACGTGCCGATGGCCGAGCCGACCCGGCTCAGGCCGTTCAGCAGGCCCACGCCGGAGCTGCGCAGGTCCGTCGGGAACAGCTCCGGCGGGTACACCTGGTCGAGGTTCACCGCCGCCGACATCGTGAACGTGAAGACCAGGAACAGCGGGAACAGCAACGCGGTCGGGGCGTCCGGCCAGACCGCCATCGGCGCCATCGACACGATCAGCACCACGAACGACCAGATCGTCAGGCCGCGGCGGGTCATCTTCGCCACCAGCCACAGGCCGCCGAGGCTGCCCAGCAGCAGGAACAGGTTGAGCAGGCCGTCGCTGGTCGTGTCCTCCTCGCCGATGCCGATCTTGAGCAGCACCAGCGGCAGGAACGTGTAGATCGCGAAGTACGGGATGACCTGCGCGTTGTAGAAGATCGCGCCGAACGCGGTGGCCCGGCGGTACTTCTTGCCGAACAGCTCGCGGTACTTCGCCCGCCGCTCCGGGCGGTGGGTGGCGACCAGCTGGTCGAACGCCGCTTCGTCCCCGCGCAGCCGCCGCACGACCGCGCGGGCCTGGTCGAGCCGGCCCTGGGTGAGCAGCCACCGCGGCGACTCCGGCACGCCGATCCGCAGCAGCACCACGGCGATCGCCGGGACGCAGCTCGTCGCGAGCAGCCAGCGCCACGAATCCTCGCCGAGGGACACCAGGTAGTTCCCGAGGAAGAACGCGGCGACGTAACCGACCGTCCACAAGACAGTGAGGGACGCGAGCAGCCCGCCGCGGTACTTGCGGGGAACGAACTCCGCGACCAGTGTCGGGCCCAGTGCGTAATCCGCGCCGATGCCGATCCCGATCAGCAAGCGCAGGACGAACAACTGCACCGGGTCCTGCACGAAGAACTCCGCGGCCGACGCCACGGCGATCAGCAGGAAGTCCAAAGTGTACAGCCGCTGGCGGCCGATCTTGTCCGCCGCCCAGCCGACGAGCACGCTGCCGAGGAAGATCCCGATCAGCGCGGACGCGCCGAGCAGCCCCTCCCACACCGCGCCGAAGCCGAGCGACGAGGCGATCACCGGCAGGGCGATGCTGATGATGCCCAGCTCGTAGCCGTCGGAGTAGTTGGCGCAGAACGTCAGCGCCGTGATGCGGACGTGGAACCGGTTGAGGGGGACGTCGTCAAAAGCCGTGACCTCCGCGCCCTCACTCGGGGAGGAAGAGGTCTTGCTCTGCGGCATAGTCTTCGAAGCCTTCCAGTCGTTGCCGGGCCGTGGCGCCGGCCGCGTCGGCCATCGCCTCGACCAGCGCCACGGTCAGCGAGACGACCGCGGCGTGGGAGTCGAACACGAACTCCGACGCGACGCCCGCGCTCAGCACGTCGTCGGCGTGGGGGGTCAACGCCGAGACGGGCCGGTCCGTGATCAGGAGCGTGCGCAGGCCCAGCGCGCGGGCGTCTTCGAGCGCGGCCAGGCTTTCCCGCGGGTAGCGGGGGAGCGCGACCAGGACCAGCGTCCGCGCGCCGCACCGGTGGGCGTGGCGCAGGGAGTCGCCGAAGACGCTGCCGGAGTCGGTCAGCAGCCGGACGTCCGGGTGGATCTTCGTGGCCAGGTAGGCGAACGCCGCCGCCTGGGCCGAGGAGACGCGGTAGCCGGTCACGACGAGCGGAGCGGACGCCATCAGCCCGGCGGCGATCGCGCGCAGCCGTGTGTCGTCGGCCAGCTGGGTCCGCAACGCGGCGAGGTTGCGCAGGTCGGCGTCGATCGCGTCCTGGAACTTGTTGCCGCCGCACTCCGGCTCCGGTTCGGCCGCCGCTTCACGCAGGTAGCGGCGGAACCCGGCGTACCCGTCGAACCCGAGCAGGGCGACGAACCGGGTTACCGACGGCTGACTGACCTGCGCGTACTCGGCCAGCTCGGCGCTGGTGAGCGCCACCGCCTCGGCCGCGTGGTCGGCGAGGTAGCTGGCGATGCGCCGCTGCGCCGGGGTCAGCCGGTGGGCGGTGAGCAGCTCGTGCAGCGACCGGGACAACCCTGTCTCCGTCCTTGTGTGAATGAGTAGTTTCATGTCACCTTAAGAATGAATGAAAACTTGTCAAGAGAGGTGGCGATGACCGACACCAACCGCATCGAGATCAGCGGGGCCGGGCTCCGGTGCGCCGACGTGGTGCGCGTGGCCCGGCGCAGCGCGTCGACCGAGCTCGCCGCCGACGCGGTGAAGCGGGCGGAGGCGGGTTACCAGCTGGCCGTGGAGCTGGGCGCCAAGCGCGCGGTCTACGGGCGCACCACGGGGGTCGGGGCCAACCGGCACACGGTCGTCGACCCGGAGTCGGCCGACCACCACGGCCTGCGCCTGCTGCGCAGCCACGCGGGCGGCACCGGCGACCCGCTGCCCGACGACGCGGTGCGCGCGGTGATGGCGATCCGGCTCAACCAGCTCGCGGCCGGCGGCAGCGGCGTCCACCCGCGGCTGCTCGAAGTGCTGCAGACGGCGTTGCGCGTCGGCGCGCTGCCGCACGTCCACTCACGCGGCGCGATCGGCACCGGCGACCTCGCCCAGCTCGCGGAGATCGCGCTGACGCTGGCGGGGGAGCTGCCGTGGGCGGCGGGCGACCTCGACCCGGTGGCGATCAGCCCGGGTGACGCGCTCGCGTTCATCTCCAGCAACGCTGCGACGCTCGGCGAAGCGGTGCTGGCCTGGCACGACCTGAGCCGCCTGCTGGCCGCGAGCCACGTCGTCACGGCGTTGACGTTCTGCGCGCTCGGCGGCTCGGCCGAGGCGTATTCCGAGCGGGTGCACGCGGCGCGCCCGCACCCCGGCGCCGTCCGGTGCGCGGCCGAACTGCGCCGCCTGCTGACCATGGCCGACGACCTGCCCGAGGGTCGCCGGCTGCAAGATCCGTTCGGGCTGCGGGCGTTCCCGCAGGTGCAGGGCCCGGCGCTGGACGCCGCGGCGGCCGTCGAGCGCGTGCTCGCGATCGACATCAACGCGGCGGCCGAGAACCCGCTGATCGACGTCGAGACCGAGCAGGCCTACCACCACGGCCAGTTCTCGACCGCCCACGTCGCGCTGGCGTTCGACCAGCTCCGCGCGGCGCTGCACCACGTCGCGGAGCTGTCCACCGCGCGCCTCGGCGACCTCGTGGAGCCGGACCTGAGCGGGCTGCCGCCGTTCCTCGCCGAGGGGCCGGCGGGCAGCTCGGGGATCATGATCCTCGAGTACGTCGCGCACGACGCGCTGGGCACGCTGCGCCACGCGGCCTCACCGGTCACCCTCGGCACGGCGGTGATCTCACGCGGGCTGGAGGACCACGCGAGCTTCTCCACGCACGCCGTCCGCAGCACGGTCGTCGGCACTGCGGCGTATCGGACCGTGCTGGCGTGTGAGCTGCTCGGCGCGGTCCGCGCGCTGCGGCTGTCCGGCGCGCCGCTGCCGGACACGCCGCTGCGGGAGGCGTTCCGCCTGGCCGACGGCGGGCTTCCGCACATTCCGGAGGATCACCCGCTCAGCGCGGAGATCCGGCAGGCCGAGCGGCTGCTCGACCGGCTCGCGGTGCTCTGATTCTCAGCCCCCGAGGGAGGTGTCCATCGGTTTCTCCACGCACGCCGTCCGCTGCACGGTGGCCGGCACCGCGGCGTATCGGACCGTGCTGGCGTGCGAGCTGTCCGGCGCGCCGCTGCCGGACACGCCGCTGCGGGAGGCGTTCCGCCTGGCCGACGGCGGGCTTCCGCACATTCCGGAGGACCACCCGCTCAGCGCGGAGATCCGGCAGGCCGAGCGGCTGCTCGACCGGCTCGCGGTGCTCTGATCCTCAGCCCCCGAGAGAGGTGTCCATCGGTCGCGACGGGACCGCGTCGAGGGTGGCGAGCGTGGGTTCGTCGAAGGCGATGGCGCCCGCGGCGATGTTCGCCTCGAGGTGGTCGAGGTTCGCGGTGCCGGGGATGAGGTGGACGTTCGGCGCGTGGTGCAGCAGCCAGGCCAGGCCGACCTGCGACGGCGTGCGGCCGAGGGCCTCCGCGGCGGCGTGCACGGCCGGCTCGTCGGTCACCTTCGGCAGGCCGGGGAAGGCGCCGCCGAGCGGGAAGAACGGCACCCAGGCGATGTCCTCGGCAACGCAGAGCGCGAGCATGTCCTCGTCGTCGCGGCCGACGAGGCTGTAGGCGTTCTGCACGCAGGCGATCCCGGCGGGAAGCGCTTTCCGCAGGGTGTCGAGGGTGACGCTGCTGAGCCCGATGGCGCCGATCTTGCCCTCGTCACGCAGGGCGGTCATGACGGCGAGCTGGTCGTCGAGGCCGACCAGCTGGTCACCCTCGGCCAGCACACCCGGCCGCCGGTCGGCACGGCGCAGGTTCACCAGCGGGATCCGGTCGAGCCCGAGCTCCCGCAGGTTGTCTTCGACGCTCGCCCGGAGTTCCTCGGGTCGCTGCGCCAGGCGGAGGGGGATCGGGCCTTCGGGGTCGGGGTCGGCGCCGACCTTGCTGACGACCAGGACGTCGTCGCCGGGGCGGAGGGCGTCGCGGATGACGCCGTTGACGAAGCCGTTGCCGTAGAACTGCGCGGTGTCGACGTGGTCGACCCCGAGGTCGAAGGCCCGGCGCAGCAGGGCGACGGCGGCGTCGCGGTCGTCGCGGAGGCGTTCGAGCTGCATCGCCCCGTACCCGACGCGGGAGACGGTGCGGCCGGCGAGCTTTCCGGCGGTGGTCATGGTGAACCCGCTTCCATGTCATGATGGGTCGTAGCGGAGGTCCCTCCGCTACGATCGACCGTAGCATAACCGGAGGAGCCTCCGCTTTGCCTGCTCGTCCCGTGCGCTCCGACGCGCGCCGCAACCGCGAGAAGCTGGTGACGGTGGCCCGCGCGGCCTTCGCCAACGCTGCCGACGCCCCGGTGGCTCTGGAGGCGATCGCCCGCGAGGCCGGTGTCGGCATCGGCACGCTGTACCGCCACTTCCCGACGCGCGAGTCCCTGGTGGAGGCGGTGTACGCGGCGGAGCTGGACGACGTCACGGCGAGCGCGCCGGCGTTGCTGGCGGAGCTGCCACCGGAGGCGGCGCTGCGCGCGTGGATGGATCGCTATGCGGCTTTCGTGGCGACGAAGCGCGGGATGGCGGATGCGTTGCGGGCGAGCCTGGCATCCGGGCGGATCGCGACGCCGGTCACGCGCGAGCGCATCACGGGGGCGATCGGCGCGATCTTGGCGGCGGGGGCCCGGTCGGGAACGTTGCGCGGCGACGCTGACCCGGACGACGTGACGACGATGCTGCTGGGAGTTTCCCTGGCGACGCCGTCCGGCAGCGACCCTGAGCGGATCGGCCGGCTGCTGGATCTGGTCATGGACGCGCTGCGGCCGCGCTAGAGGCCGGGGCCGGCGATACCGCGTGGCCGTTCCTGTGAATTCAGCTGGGAAATGACTTGTCCGGTGCTGGGTGAGTTCACATCGAGGCTGGTGGTGTGGATCTGCTTGTTGTGTCGTCCTGCCGATACGCCGTGTCGACGGTGGATTCTCTGGGTGCGGTCCAAGGCCACCATCGTCGGCCCGCGTTCGAAGCTGAACGACGCCAGTCTGACCTGGTCGGCGAGAAATCGCCGCACATCGGCAGCAGTTCCTTCGCGATGCAACTCGAGCAGTGTTCGCGCGATGTCTCCACCCAAGTAGAGCTTGGGGCCCATCAGCGTGTAGTCGAACTGCGCGCGTTGCGTGGAATGATCACCGATCTGCACGCCCTGCGATCTCCTGACCACCACGTAGGCGCGACCATCGGCGGTTGGCCGTTCGTAGGACTCCGTGGCGGTTCGAGGACTGCGATCGGCGAGTTTCCCGCCGGTGAATCCGGGGCTCCGGCTCGGCTCGCGCCCTGATCCTGACAGCAGTTTCAGCAGACCTTGGTCGAGGACCAGCTTGACCTTGCGGATGTCGAGTCTGAGGTGAATGTGCTGCTCGTTGTGGTCGCCCACCTGGACAGCGCGACAGTTCGTGATGACGATCTTGATCAGCGGCTCGTCGCCGAGCATGCCGTGCTTGGCCAGGGTCGCGGGCAGATCGATGCGTTCCCAGATCACACCGCCGGGATGGTCGTCGATCCGGAGCGTGGCGGCTTCGGTCTCCGCCGCCCATTCCGCGAGCCACTCGCTCGGCACCTCCGCGGCCTCCGGGCGCGACGGCGCCGTGAGTGCGAAGGTGAGCATGGGAAACCCGTCGCCGGCCGCTTGGTCGTCTTCATCGGGATCGGGCTCGGGTTTCTCCTGATCGGTCACGGCTCGCTCCTCGGTGGTCGATGGTCCACCGCAGAAGAGTCGTTCCGCCGCCCGCGCATGTTTCAGCGGCCTGGCCGCGGTACCGAACCGCGGCCAGGCACCCCGAACCTCAGCCGTGCGAAACCGTCAACCCGTAGAACGCCACCCGCGCCCCGTTCGTCGTGCTGCTCGACGACGACTGGTTGTACGACCCGGCCTTGAAGTACTGCTTGTACTGCTTGAACGACGACGGAATCCCGTAGTGCGTGGTGCTCCCGTTGACCGTCAGATCGATCGTGTTCCCACCAGAAATGCCGATCGTGTACGTCCACGTCTTGCCGATCGAGACGTGGCCCACCGTGTGCGGAGTCTGGCCGCCGTCGGGGGAGTTCTCGGTGCCCAGGACGATGTCGCCGTTGGAGTGGTAGTACAGCTCCAGCAACGGTTTCGTCGACGATCCGCCGCTGCCCAGGTGGACCTGGCCGACGCACACGTTCTTCGTCACCGACACCACCCGCAGTGTCGCGTTCAGCTTGTGCGAACCGCTCAGGGACCAGTTCGCCGCGGAGCCGTCGCGGTTCATCTCGCGCAGTTCCGAACGGGCGTAGTTCGAGTTCGGGGTGGTGACCCCCTTTTCCGGCGCCCAGAACGTCATCGCGCCGTCGCGCTTGTCGGTGTAGAAGTAGCTGTCCTGGAAGCCGTTCGCGCCCTTCAAGCGGGACGACGAGATCGTGGTCGGGGAGCCGGGGGAGCCGACCGGCTCCTGCAGCTGCCAGATCCCCAGGTCGAAGTTTCCGCCCGGGGCGACGCCCGGATCGGCGGCTTGGGCGGGGGCGGCGACCGCGGCCGCCAGGGCCGGAACCGCCAGGAGGACGAGCAGGGCTCGCACGCGCATCGAGGTGTCCTCTCACGATGGAACGCTGAACCATTCGTTCATGGCGGTGAATAAATGGTCTGGACAACCCGGCGGCGTGAGGGAACGTTAAGACGGCGTTGGTGAGTTGTCAAGGATCGATCCGTCGGACAAAAACCAACTATCGACCACAAGTCGTCAGAAAGCGACTTTCGTAGCTAACCAGCACCCGAGCCCGTCTGGTCTGCTCGTGATCACCACCTTCCAGGTCCCCGAAGGGAGATGTTCATGCAGGTAGACGGACGTTCCACGGTCCGGCGGGCAGCCGCGGTCCTCGCCGCGGTCGCCGCGGCCGGCGCTCTCGCCGTCACCGCCGCACCCGGTGCGTCGGCCGGTGATCCGCGGATCGTCGGCGGCACCCCGACCACCATCGACGACTTCCCGGCCACCGTCATCTTCAACGTCAACGGCGCTCAGCACTGCGCGGGCACCCTGGTCGCGAAGAACAAGGTGCTGACCGCCGCGCACTGCACCGACGGCGTCGAAGCCTCGCAGATGGAGATCATCGGAGGCCAGACCAAGTTCAGCGACACCTCCGGCGAGAAGGCCGGCGTCAGCGACGTGTGGCAGAACCCCGAGTTCACCATGGACGGGATGCAGCACGACAACTCCGTCCTGACGCTGGACAAGGACCTGTCCTACACCCCGGCGACGCTGGTGCAGTCGGCCGACGACGCGGCGTACAAGACCGGCGCGGACGTCACCGTGGTCGGGTGGGGCGCGACGTCCGAAGGCGGCGACGTCTCCGACACGCTGCTCAAGGTCTCGGTGCCGGTGGTGGACAACGCCTCCTGCGCGGAGAAGTACACCGCGGCCGGCTCGAACTACGACAAGGCCTCGATGTTCTGCGCCGGCGTGCCCGAAGGCGGCAAGGACTCCTGCCAGGGCGACTCCGGTGGCCCGGCCTACGTCGACGGCAAGCTCGCCGGCATCGTCTCGTGGGGTCAGGGCTGCGCCCGCAAGGACTTCCCCGGTGTCTACACCAACGTCGGCAACGACTACTCGACCATCAGCTCGCACATCGGCTGACGAAATCCCGGGCGGGGACGGCTGAAGCCGAGTCGAGGGGTCTTCAGCCGTCCTGCCCGGGCGTGGGTAAAAGTACCGACGCGGGAGATCGGTCCGTGCTTATCCTGGCTGGTCGAGTTTTCTCGCGAAAGGGTCGCCGTCATGGAACAGCCCGAAGGTCAAGAAACCGGACAAGCCACCGCCGACGGGGTGAACCGCCGCAGCCTGCTCACCGGCGTCGGCGGCTTCCTCGCCGCCGGGGGAGCGGCCACCCTGCTCGCCTCACCCGCCGCGGCCGACCCCGCCGCCCAGGTCGAACGCAACCCGCGGGTCGAAGACCTCCTCAGGAAGATGACCCTCGCCGAAAAGCTCGGTCAGCTGCAGCTGGTCGGCACCGAGGACCTCGCGCGGACCGCCCTCGCGACCGGTCAGCTCGGCGGCGTGTTCTCCGTGGTCGGTGCGGCGAAACTCAACGCTCTGCAGAAGATCGCCGTCGAGAAGACCCGGCTGCGCATCCCGCTGGTCTTCGGCCTGGACGTCATCCACGGCTACACCACGAACTTCCCGATCCCGTTGGCCCAGGGCGCCAGCTTCGACCCGGGCGTGCCGGCCGCCGACGCGACCGTGTCCGCGAAGGAAGCCCGCCGCAGCGGCATCCACTGGACCTACGCCCCGATGATGGACGTCACCCACGAACCACGCTGGGGCCGCATCGCCGAGGGCAACGGCGAAGACCCGTACCTGACGTCCCGGATGGCCGTTGCGAAGGTCCGCGGTTACCAAGGGGACAACATCGCCTCGCCGGACCGGCTCGCCGCCTGCGCCAAGCACTTCGTGGCCTACGGCGGCGCGGAAGGCGGCCGTGACTACAACACCGTCGACGTTTCGTTGCAGCGCCTGCACAACCACTACCTGCCGCCGTTCAAGGCGAGCGTCGAAGCCGGCGTCGCGACCGTGATGGCCAGCTTCAACACCATCAGCGGTGTGCCCGCGCACGGCAACGGCTACGTCCTGCACGACGTCCTCAAAGGCGCGTACGGCTTCCGCGGGTTCGTCGTCAGCGACTACACCGGCGTCGAAGAGCTGATCAACCACGGTCTCGCCGGCGACGGCGCGGACGCCGCCGCGGCCGCGTTGCCGGCCGGCGTCGACATGGAAATGGTCAGCACCAACTACGTCGAGTACGGCGAGCAGCTGCTGAACCAGCGCCGGATCACCCGCGACCAGATCGACGACGCCGTCCGCCGGATCCTGCTGGTCAAGGTCAAGCTCGGCCTGTTCGAGCACCCGTACGTCGACGAGGCCGGTGAGGTGAAAGCGCCTTCTCCGGCCGCGCTCGCCGCGTCGCGCCAGGCCGCCGGGCGGTGCATGGTGCTGCTCAAGAACGAAGGGCCGGTGCTGCCGCTGGCCAAGGCGGTCGGCTCGGTCGCCGTCGTCGGACCGCTCGGCAACGCGACCTACGACCTCAACGGCACCTGGGCGGGCCTGGGCGCCGGCGCGGGCACGACGCCGCCGGTGACCGTGGTCGACGGCATCAAGGCCGCCGCCCCTGGCGCCCAGGTCACCTACACCGCGGGCTGCTCCGTCGACGGGACCGACACCAGCGGGTTCGCCGCCGCGCAGCAGGCCGCCCGGGCGGCCGACGTCACCGTCGTCGTGGTCGGCGAAACCGCCGCGATGAGCGGGGAAGCGGCCGCGCGGTCGAACATCGACCTGCCCGGCGTGCAGCAGCAGCTCGTCGCCGCGATCAAGGACACCGGCAAGCCGTTCGTGGTCGTCCTCGTCAACGGCCGGCCGCTGACCATCCCGTACCTGCACGACAACGCCCCGGCGATCCTCGAGGCGTGGGCCCCCGGCGTGCAGGGCGGGCACGCGGTCGCCGACGTCCTGTTCGGCGTGGTCAACCCGGGCGGCAAGCTGCCGGTCAGCTTCCCGCGCGCGGTGGGCCAGATCCCGATCTACTACAACCACGAGAACACCGGCCGCCCGGCCGATCCGGACAACAAGTACACGTCGAAGTACCTCGACCTGGAGACCGGTCCGCTGTACGAGTTCGGTCACGGCCTGTCCTACACGAGCTTCCGCGTCGACGGCCTGCGCCTGTCCGGCACGCGGATGTCCGCGCGTGGCGGCCGGATCCAGGTGAGCGTGCAGGTGAGCAACACCGGCGGCCGCGCCGGCGACGAGGTCGTCCAGCTGTACCTGCGCGACCCGGTCGCGAGCATCGTGCAGCCGGTCCGGCGGCTGCGCGGCTTCCAGCGCGTCGGCCTGGCCGCGGGCGAGTCGAAGCCGGTGACGTTCACCCTCACCCCGGACGACGTCGGCTTCTACGACAACGGCGCCAAGTTCCGCGTCGAGCCGGGGAAGATCGAGGTCTACGTCGGCACCAGCTCGGCCGCCACCCTGACCGCGAGCTTCACCGTCACCTGAGTCGGCTCGACCGGGCGCGGGCGCGCAGGTGGGCGCGCTCGCCGTGCCGGCCGAAGAGGATGAGGAGCTCGACCGCCTTCCCGTCGGCGCTGCCGAGCCAGTGCGGGAGGGCGGTGTCGAACTCCGCGGCCTCGCCGGCCGGCAGCACCAGGTCGTGGTCACCGAGGACCAGCCGCAGCCGTCCGGTGAGGACGTAGAGCCATTCGTGGCCGTCGTGGGTCTGGTGGTCCGGCTCGAGCGGCCGGTCGGTGCTCGGGATGAGCATCTTGTACGCCTGCATGCTCCCGGTCCGCCGGGACAGCGGCACGAACGTCATGCCGTGCCGGTGGATCGGGCTGAGGTGGATGCGGGGATCGCCGGTGCGGGGTGCGCCGACGAGGTCGTCGAGCGGGACGTCGTAGGCGCGGGCCAGCGGGAGCAGCAGCTCCAGGCTGGCCCGCCGCTGCCCGCTCTCCAGCCGCGAGAGCGTGCTCTCCGAGACCCCGGTGGTGCCGGCCAGCTCGGCGAGGGTCAGCCCGCGGTGCCGGCGCAGCGCCCGCAGCCGGGGGCCGACGGCGTGCAGGACGTCTTCGAAGTCTTCGCTCACCCGCCCATCTTGCCGAAACCGCAAGAACGCGTGC
Organism: Amycolatopsis iheyensis; assembly: GCF_024703995.1. Taxonomy (GTDB): domain Bacteria; phylum Actinomycetota; class Actinomycetes; order Mycobacteriales; family Pseudonocardiaceae; genus Amycolatopsis; species Amycolatopsis iheyensis. The sequence continues at coordinate 178,912 of NZ_JAMXQV010000019.1, forward strand.
CAGTTCGGCCCGGCACTGGGCAGGGTGGGCCCATGACGATCACCGACGCCGCCACGCGGTTCTGGGACTCCCACTACCAGGCCCCGCGCGGCGAACCCCGCGCCAACCTCCGGCTCACCGAAGTGGCCGCGGGCTGGGCGCCCGGCGTGGCACTCGACCTGGGCTGCGGGCCCGGCGGCGACACCCTGTGGCTGGCCCGCCGCGGCTGGCGGGTGACCGCGGCCGACATCTCCGGCGTCGCGATCACCCGCCTCCAGGCGCGTGCCGACGCGCTCGGCCTGCCCGTCACCGCCGAGCGGCACGACCTGGGCGCCACGTTCCCCGCGGGCCGCTTCGACCTCGTTTCGGCCCACTACCTGCACACTTCCTTCGAGCTGCCCCGCGAGCGCGTCCTGCGGCGAGCCGCGGAAGCGCTGTCGCCCGGCGGCCGGCTCCTGGTCGTCGACCACGGGTCCGTCGCGCCGTGGTCGTGGGACCAGGACGCCCGCTTCCCGGCGCCCTCGGAGGTGGCCGATTCCCTCGAACTCGGTCCGGAATGGACGATCGAGCGAGCGGAAGCGCTTACCCGCCAAGCCACCGGGCCCGGTGGGCAGACCGCCGAGGTCGTCGACCACCTGCTGCTGATCGGCCGCGTCCGATGAGCCCCCGCCGGCGAGACACCCCGCCGCCGCGGACCGGGCCGGGGGAGAAGGAGACCCTCTTGGCGTTCCTCGACCAGCTGCGCGCGGCCGTCGCCGCCAAGGCCGAGGGTGTCCCCGAACCGCAGGTGCGGACCGCGGGGGTGCCGTCGGGCACCTCGCTGCTGGGCCTGGTCCGGCACCTGATCCACGTCGAGCGGTTCACCTTCCTCGGCGAGCAGCCGGCCGGCTGGCCCGCCACGTTCCGCCCGCGTCCGGACGAGACTGCCGCGTCGCTGCTCGCCGGCTACCGGGCCGCCGTCGAGGAGGCGAACGTGGTCATCGAGGCGTGCGCCGACCTGACCGAGCCGGTGGCCCGGCCCGGCCGCACGCCGCCGTCGATGCGCTGGGCACTGGTGCACATGATCGAGGAGACCGGCCGGCACGCCGGGCACGCGGACATCCTGCGCGAGCTGATCGACGGTGCGACCGGCCGCTGAGGACTACTTGCAGAACGCGGTGTCCACAGCGGACAGCACGGCGACGGCGGCCGGCTCGGCGTCACCGAAGGTCCCCGGCAGCGCGGTCACGGCCAGCCCGACCGAGCGGCCGTCTTCGGTGGCGCCACCCCGCGTTTCGTAGCCGTCGATGTCGCCGCCGTGTCCCCAGTAGACACCACCGCAGCTGAGCGGCACGCGGAACAGGCCGAGGCCGTACTGCCAGCCCGGGAACAGCGGGGCCTCGACGGTCTTGCGCATTTCGGCCAGCTGCGCGGGCGGCACGAGCTTGCCGTCGAGCAGCGCGCGGTCGACCGCGGCGAGGTCGCTCGGCGTCGAGATCAGCTGGCCGGCCGCGCCGCCCCACGAGGGATCCATCTCCGTCGCGTCGACGACTTCCCCGCCGGTGGAGTGGGCTTGGGCGTACCCGTGCGGGTGCGGGCCCTGGATGGTCTGGTCACCCACCTGCGGCCAGTAGGTGTCGCGCAGGCCGGCCTTCCGGATGACGCGTTCGGTGATCTGCTCCTGCACCGGGCGTTCGGTGACCCGCTCGATCAGCAGGCCGGCCAGGAGGTAGTTGGTGTTGCTGTACTCCCACTTCGTCCCGGGCGCGAAGTCCGCCGGGTGCGCGAGCGCCGCGGCGAGCAGGTCGTGCGCCTGGAAGAACTTGTGCTGCACCTTGGTGAAGTCCTCGACGCCGAGGTAGGCGGTGTAGTTCGGCAGCCCGCTGGTGTGCTGCAGCAGCTGCCGGACGGTGATGTTCCGGCCGTCGATGCCCTCGCCGCGGACCAGGCCGGGCAGGTACTTCTCGATCGGCGCGTCCAGCTCCACCTTGCCCTCGGCCACCAGCTGCAGGACGACGACCGCGGTGAACGTCTTGGTGTTGCTGCCCGCCCGCACCCGGCCGTCGACCGGCACCGGGACCGGCCGCCCCAGCCGCGCCGAGCCGGCGACCAGCGACGTCGTCCGGCCGTTCTTGGTCACCGACGCGAGCGCGGCTGGGAACTTCTCCTTGCGCACCAGGGAGTTCAGGCTGTCCTGAGTGGGCGACCGCCGGTCCTGGCCCGCGACCGCGGCGGTGGCGCCGGCCGCACCCAGCAGCCCGGCCACGGTCAGGACCACCGCACCCTTGCGCATCGTGGATGTCATCGCACTCTCCTTCTTCCGTTCCGACACCGGAAATGCTGGCCGAAACGGGCACGAAGATCAGCAGTGCTGGCCACCCGATCCGGGGTAGCGCCAGCGCTACCCCCCTCAGGTGACCAGACCGCGGCGGTAAGCGTAGACGACCGCCTGCACGCGGTCGCGCAGGTCGAGCTTGGTGAGGATGCGGGAGACGTGGGTCTTCACGGTTTCCTGGCTGATCACCAGCGCGGCGGCGATCTCGCGGTTGGACCGGCCGTCGGCGACGAGGCGCAGGACGTCCAGCTCGCGCGGGGTCAGCGGCGCGCCCGGCGGGGTGTCTTCGGCGGGCCGGATCCGCGCGGCGTACCGCCCGACGAGCTGCCGCGTCACCTCGGGAGCCAGCAGCGCGGCGCCGGCGGCGACGGTCCGGATGCCGTGCAGCAGCTGGGCGGCGGGCGCGTCCTTGAGCAGGAACCCGCTGGCGCCCGCCCGCAGTGCTTCGTAGACGTACTCGTCGAGGTTGAACGTCGTCACGACGAGCACCTTGACCGGCCGGGCGACCCCGGCGCCGGCGAGCTGCCGGGTCGCGGCGATGCCGTCGAGGACCGGCATCCGGACGTCCATCACGACGACGTCCGGCCGGAGGTCCCCGGCGAGGTCGACAGCGGTCCGGCCGTCCCCGCACTCGCCGACGACCTCGAGGTCGGGCTGCGCGTCGATGATCGTGGCGAAGCCGGTGCGGATGAGCGCCTGGTCGTCGCAGACGAGGACGCGGGTCGTCATGCCCGGTTCCCGCGGCGCGGCCGCGCGCGTTCGATCACGGGGCGACAGTAGCGGTCTCGGCGCGCCGCCGGCGCGGGACCAGGTTCCCACGGCGGTGGGCCAGCCCCAGGAACACGCCGGTGAGCACCACCCCGGCCAGCACCGACCACACGCTTCCCTCCGGCCCGAACTCCCCGCCGGTGAGCGCGCTCGAGCCGGACAGCTCGCCGCGCAGCAGCCCGTCCGGGGCGGTCGTGCCGGAGACGTCGGTGCCGAAGATCCCGCCCTCGGCGAAGTTCCAGGCGAAGTGCAGGCCGATCGGCAGCCAGAGCGTGCGGGTGGCGGCGTACGCGGCCGCGAGCATGCCGCCGGCCTCGACCGCGATGGCGATCGCGCCCCACAGCGTGGCGTGCGCGTTGAACAGGTGCGAAAGCCCGAACAGCACACCGGTCAGGGCCAGTGCCGCCCACGTGCCGATCCACCGTTCGACGAACCGGAACAGGATCCCGCGGAAGAGCAGCTCCTCGGTCACCGCGGCGGCGGCCGTGAAGCCGAACAGCGCCACCGCGCCCGGGAACGAGCCCCAGCCGGCCACCCGGTACCCGCCGGAGAGCGCGATGACCGCGATCACGCCGGCGAACATCCCGAGCCCGATCAGCAACCCCCGCCCGACGGCGGGAACCGCGCCGCTCCGGGCCAGCTCGGCCGGTGCCCGCTGCTCGGTCCGCCGCACGATCCAGCGGTACGCGAGTACCGCCAGCACCGCCGTCGCACCGCCCAGCACGAGGGTGAGCGGCGCGTTCCACTGCACGGCGCCGACGAGGAGGCTGCCGAGGAGGGCGACCACCGCGACGACCGCGAGCTGCAAGACCAGGCGCATGACCAATCCTCCGGAAGAGTTCCGCGGCTCCGGTCGCCGCGGCTGGCCCGAAGGTTAGGGAGCCGGGCGGTGGGCAGTCGTCACCACGGAGTGGACATCACGAGTAGCTCGCACGGGGGACAAGACAGGTCGGCTCGCGTACTGGAAGAGTCGGCTCGCGTACTGGAAGGGTCGGTTCGCGTACCTGGAGGGTCGGTTGCCGAGCCGACCCTCCGGGTACGCGAGCCGACTGTCCGGGTACGCGAGCCGACCGTTGGATCTGGTGGGCGCTGGTTGACCGGTCGATCACTGTGGAGGTCGCTAAGGTCGGCCGATGGAGCTGAGGCAGGTCGAGCACTTCCTCGCGGTGGTGCGGACCGGGAGTTTCACCGCGGCCGCCCACGACGTGCACGTCGTGCAGTCGGCGCTGAGCGCGTCGGTCCGCAAGCTCGAACGCGAGCTCGGCACGCCGCTGTTCGACCGGACCACCCGGCGCGTCGCGCTCACCGAAGCGGGCCGGGCACTCCTGCCGCTGGCCCACCGGATCGTCGCCGACGTCGTGGCGGCGCGCGGCGAGGTCGCCGCCGTGGCCGGGTTGACGCGCGGGCGCGTGTCGATCGGGACCATCCAGACGCTGACCGTCGTGGACCTGCCGGCCAAGCTCCGGGAGTTTCGCGTGCGGTACCCGGGCGTCCGGATCCACGTGCGCGAGAGCACGGTGCCCGACCTGCTGGCCGGAGTCGGCGACGGCGCACTGGACTTGTCGTTCGTCGCGGGCGCGGACCCGCTGCCCGGCGAGCTGGTCAGCTTCGCGAAGTGGGGCCAGGACCTGGTCCTGCTGGGCCACCCGGGGCACCGGCTGGCCCACCGCCGCCGGATCCGCCTGGCCGAGCTCGACGACGAGCCGTTCGTCGAGTTCAGCGGCAGCGGGATCCAGGCGATGGTCGCCGCTCGTTTCGCGGAGGCGGGGGTGCGGCAGAACCGCGTCTGCGAGGCGACGCACATGCCGCTGCTGGTGGAGCTGGTGGCGGCGGGGCTGGGGATTTCGATCGTCCCGCGGCCGGTGGCGGAGCACGCGGGGTTGCCGTGGGCGCGGGTCGAGCGGCCGGGGTTGAACCGGGCGATTCACCTCGTCGGCCGCGGAGCGGTGCCGGCGAACCCGGCCGCGCGGGAGCTGCTGGCGCACTTACTCGCCTGAGGACTCCCGCACCCGGAAGAACAGCATCGCGAACCCGGCCACGGCGAGCGCCAGCGCGACGGTCGTGAACCCGACCAGCGCCGAGAACCCGGCCAGCGCCAGGACGCGGGCCGCGAAGTGCCGCAGCAACCGGACCAGGTCCGGCGTTTCGCTTTGCATGAAACGAGTATCGGCCGCGGCCGGGCCACGGTCCAACGCGCTTTTTCGCTGGGATTCAGCGCTCCGGTCGATCAATCCCGCCGCGCCGCCGGGCCCGCACGACGACGTCGTGCAGGGGGACGCTCCGGCCGGGCACCTCGCGGACGTGCTCGGCGGCCGTGACGACCGTCCAAGCCGACGGGTCGAGCCGCGCGGTGACGGCCTCCGGCGTCACCGGCGCGTGGGCGTGCTGCCCGCCGTGCCCGACGATCAGCAGCGTGCCGCCGGGGGCGACCCAGCCCGCGACGCGGTCGTAGAACGCCAGCTGCGGCATCGAAGGGTGCGCGTAGTGCGTGGTGACGAGCTCGAACGCGGTCCCGGGCGTCCAGGTGGTCAGGTCCGCCCGGACCCACCGCACGCCCGGCGCGTCGTCGAGGGCCTCGGCCGCGATGTCCACCGCGGTGACGGCCCAGCCGCGGGTGGCGAGCCAGCGGGCCTCGGCGCCGCGGCCGCAGCCGGCGTCCAGTGCCGTGCCGGGCGGCAGGTCGGCGGTCTCGCGGACGAGGTGGGGGTTGGGCGCGCCGGCGGCGTGCCGCGGGGCCTGCCGCCAGTGCTGTTCCCAGTAGGGCTGGTCGAAATCGTGCGTCATGGGCACCACCGTGCGCCGCGACCAGGCAGATTGGCAAAGAAATTTGCCGAATGGCAAAGTAGGGGCATGGACGAGACGATCGATCGCGCGCTCGACGCCGTCGGGCCGCGGCTGAAGCGCCTTCGCCAGCAGCGGGAGACCACGCTCACCGCGCTGGCCGAGCAGACGGGCATCTCGGCGAGCACCCTGTCGCGGCTGGAGGCGGGCCTGCGCCGGCCGACGCTCGAGCAGCTGCTGCCGCTCGCGCGGGCGTACGGGGTCACGCTCGACGAGCTCGTCGACGCGCCCGCCACCGGCGACCCGCGCGTCCACCTGCGCCCGATCGCCGGCGAAAACGGGGCGACGGTCCTGCCGCTGACCCGGCGCCCGGGTGGGATCCAGGCGTACAAGTTCGTGCTGCCCGCCGGGGACGACCAGCCGAACCCGCGCACGCACGAGGGGCACGACTGGGTCTACGTGCTCAACGGCACGCTCCGCCTCGTCCTCGGCGAGCACGACCTCCTGCTGAAGGCCGGTGAAGTCGCCGAGTTCGACACCCGCACGCCGCACTGGTTCGGCGCGACCGGCGCGGGTCCGGTCGAGTTCCTGAGCTTGATCGGCCGTCAAGGGGAACGCGCGCACGTCCGGGTGGCGTCGGCCTGACGCACCGTCTGGTGTGGCACGGCCCCGTGCGGTAGAACCGGAAGGTGGCCGAGCGCGCCCCGCGCCGAGACCCGCACGGTTCGGTCGAACGGGACGTGCTGGTCCGGTACCTCGACGCGTGGACCGCGACGGTGCTGCGGTCCCAGCGCGGCGGCACGTACGTCGAATGCGGTGACTTCGCCGCCGACGCCTTCCGGGTGTTCGGCGAGTTCGCCGACCGGCTCGAAGACCACCACCTCGACGTCGTGGTCGTCGGCCGCGCCGCGCCGCGGCCGGTTCCGGCCGGTCTGGGCGTGCGGACGGTCGACGCGCTCGAGGACGTCGAGGTGAGCGGGCCGATGCTGGCCCACCTGTCGGGGGTCGGCTCGTGGCCGGCGTCGTTGGCGCGGGGCAAGGCGCACGAGGTCGTGCTGACCAGTCCCGAGCCGGGCGAGCACCGGGAGCGGCTGCGGGCGGCCGGTCTGGGCTGCGTGGTGGCGGTGGACCTGGTGGCCGAGGACGGTGGCACCCACGTCCTGGCGTTCGCGACGGCGGACAGCCGCCACCTCGCGACGTTCAAGAACGAGCTGTGGGCGGTGGACGAGTTCGCGGGCATCCGCTACCGCGACCCCCGCGACCCGGAGGGCACGCTGGTCGACATTTCGCTGACCCCGCAACTGCTTCCGCTGCGGCGGGCGCTGTTGACGGAGGTGGCGCGGCGCGGCCGGTCCACCGTGGCCGAACTGCAGCGGTTCACCTTGCTGGAGACGATCTACCGCGCGGAGGACACCGTGGGCGCGTTGACCGCGGCGGTGGCGGCGGGCGAGGTCACGCGGGACCCGGAGAAGGGCCGGTTGACCTCCCGCACGGTCGTTTCGATCTAGATCCGGACCGCGGCGTCGTGGAACTCGCGGCGCACCGAAGCGATCGCGTCCGACGCCCGGGACGGGTGCACGCGGTTGGTCAGCAGCACGTAGTAGCGCCCGCGCGAAGGTTCCACCCACAGGCTCGTCCCGGTGAACCCCGTGTGCCCGTAGGCATCCGGTGCGAGCGAGACGCCCACCGGCGACCCCGGCACGTCCAGGCCCTGCCACCCCAGTCCCCGCCGCAAGCCGACAGTGTGGCCGGCGATCATCTCGGCATGCGTGGCCGGCTTCAGCAGCGGAGCGGCGCCGCCCGCGAGCACCTGGCCCAGCCGTTCCAGGTCGGCCAGCGGCGCGAACAACCCGGCGTGGCCGCAAACGCCGCCCAGCACCACGGCGTTCTCGTCGTGCACCTGCCCGGTCACGACCCGGCCGCGCCACCCGCAGTCCTCGGTCGCCACCGCGTCCGGCACCGGTCCGAACGCGGTCGCGGTCATGCCCGCCGGCGTGGTCACGTACTCCGCGACCAGCTCGTCCAGCGGGGCGTGCGTCGAGGCGATGAGCCCCAGCAGGATGAACCCCTGCGACGAGTACTCCACCCGGCGGCCGGGCGGCAGCGGCGTCGTCCGGATCGCTTCGAGCAGCGACTCGCGCGTGCCGTGCGTGCGCCACAACGGCGTGCCGCCCGGCAGGCCTGAAGTGTGGGTCAGCAGTTGCCGCACGGTGATCGACGCCTTGTCGGTGTCCGCATAGGACGGCAGGTGGCGGGCGAGCGGGTCGTCCAGCGACAGCGCGCCGCGCTCGGCCAGTGCCGCGATCACCAGGGCGACGATCGGCTTGGTCACCGACGCCAGGTCCCAGCGGCTGGTCTCGACCGCGGCCGGGCCGTCCCACCAGCGGGTGCCGAGCATGCCGCGGTCGAGAACGCCGTCAGCGGTGCCCACCGACCACGCGGCCGCGGAGAACACCCGGGCGTCGCGAGCCCGGGCGAGGAGTTCAGCGAGCATCGACGGCTCGCAGCGTGGTCTCGGCCAGCACCGCCGAGAGCCGGTTCGCCGCCTCGGCGACGAGCGGCCCCAGTGTCTCGAAGCTCGACGGCTGGAGCGTGAACGTCAGCCCCGACACGCTCACCGCGCCCACCACCGCGCCGGCGGCGTCGAGCACCGGGGCGCCAAGGCAGCGGACGTGTGCCTCGAACTGCTCGTCGTCCACGACGTACCCCGCACTGTCCACAGTGGCCAGCTCACGCCGGATCGCCGCGGGGTCGGTCAGCGCCTTGGCCGTGCGCGCGGCCAGCGGCGCGGCCAGCACCGCGTCCACTTCGGACTCCGGGAGCCGGGACAGGATCGCGCGGCCGACGGCGGTGCAGTACAGCGGCACCTCGCCGCCGGGCCGGGTGTTGAGCCGGTAGGCCTGCTCGGGCTCCAGCTTCTCGACGTACACCGCCCGGTCGCCGTGGCGCACCGCGTAGTGGACCGTGTGCCCGCTCCGCCGCTGCAGATCCGCCAGCACCGGCCGCGCCGGCTTCAAGCCCGCCAGCGCCGCCGCGGAGAGCCCGAGCAACCGCGGCCCGGCGGTGTAGCGGCCGTTGCCGGCGCCGAGCGCGTACCCGGCGTCGGTGAACGACTGCAGCATCCGGTGCACGGACGGTTTCGGCAGGTCACAGGCCTGGGCGAGGTCGGCCAGCCGGTGCGGGCCGCCGGGGCCGGCGAGCGTCGCGAGGACTTCGAGCGTCTTCTCGACCGCGCCCCGGGTGGCGGGTGAAGCGTTGACAGCCTTGTTCACGACGCCTAGCTTAGCGCAATCACGTTCCGTGTGACGGAACGTTCTTCCGCAAGACGGAAAGGAGGCGCCGTGTCCCCACTGTCGCGCCGCGACGCCCTACGGCTCGGTGGGCTCGCGCTCCCCGCGCTGGCCCTGCCCGGTCTGCTGTCCGCGTGCGGCAGCGCCGCCGGCGCCACCGGCACCGTGCTCCGCGTCGCGCAGGCGTCGGACCCCAAGACGCTCGACCCGCAGAAGCAGGGCGACCTGACCTCGATGAACGTGCTGACCAACGTGTTCGACACGCTCACCACGCGCGGTCCGGACAACCGGCTCGCGCCGGGCCTCGCCCTGTCGTGGACCTCGCCCGACCCGCTGACCTGGCGGTTCAAGCTGCGCCCCGGCGTCAAGTTCCACAACGGCGAGCCGTGCGACGCCAACGCGGTCGCGTTCAGCATCAACCGGCTCCTGGACCCCGCGACCAAGTCGCCGATCGTCGAGCTGCGCTATGTCAAGCAGGCCGTCGTGGTCGACGCGGCCACCGTGGACCTGCGCTGCAGCGCCCCCGACCCGATCATCCCGGCCAAGGTGTCGCTCTTCGGCGGCGTCGCCGTGCCGCCGAAGTACCTCAAGGAAGTCGGCTCGGCCGGGTTCGCGAAGCACCCCGTCGGCACCGGACCGTTCACCTTCGGCGAGTTCCAGCGCGACCACCAGCTGCGGCTGCGCGCGAACCCCGCGTACTGGGGCGGCAAACCGGCCTACGACGAGCTGGTGTTCCTCCCGATGGCCGACCCGTCCTCGGCGCTGGCCTCCCTGCAGAGCGACGAGGTCGACATCGTCGCCGGGCTCACCCCCGACGCCGCGCTCCAGCTGAAGGGCTATCCGGGCGTCTCGATCCGCAACTACCCGGGCATCCGCACCTCCTACCTTTCCCTCGACACCACCGACGGGCCGCTGCGTGACGTGCGGGTGCGCCGGGCCCTCAACCACGCCGTCGACGTCCCGCTGCTGATCAAGGCCGTGCTCGACGGCAAGGCCCGCGAAGTCCCGACGATGTTCCCGCGCGAGTCCTTCGGGTTCGACCCGTCGATCACGCCGTTCGCCCGCGACGTCGGGCTGGCGAAGCGGCTGCTCGCCGAAGCCGGCTTCCCGGACGGGTTCGACACCTCGCTCACCGCGCGGACCGACGACTCGAACCTCGCCGAAGCCGTGTCAGGCCTGCTCGCCCGCGCCGGGGTCCGCGCCCGCGTGAACCTGGTCGACCCGGGCACCTACACCAGCCGGCTCACCTCCAGCAACCGCAGCGCGCTCGGCCCGATCTACCTCGCGGCCAGCACCGGCTGGACGCTCGACGCGGAAAGCCTCGTGCAGTCCAACGTCCGCCACGACCGGCGCCAAAGCCGCTGGCACAACGCCGACGCCGACCGGCTGGTGGACGCCGAAGAGCAGTCCCTCGCCCCCGCCGACCGGCAGCGTGCGTTCACCGGGCTCCAGCAGCTCCTGAAACAGGAGGCGCCGTTCGTGTTCCTCTACCAGATCGACAACGTCTACGCGGTCAACACGCGTCCACAGTGGACACCCGGCGTCGTCGGCGTGCTCGGCATGGCGAAGGCGACGGTGACCCCGTGACCGCGCCCACCGTCGCCGTGACCCGGCCGGCCGCCGCGCGGTCCGGGGCGCTGCGCGTGGCCGGGACGAAGGTGCTGACCGCCGTCGTGGTGCTGTTCTTCGTCGCCACGGCCGCGTTCTTCCTCGTCCGCCTCTCCGGCGACCCGGTCAAGCTCATCCTGCCGCCCGACGCCACCGCCCAGCAGGAAGCCACGCTGCGCGCGAGTCTCGGGCTGGACCGGCCGCTGCTCACCCAGTACCTCGACTACCTCGGCGGCCTGCCGCGGCTGCACCTGGGCACGTCCCTCGTCTACGACCAGCCGGTCGCCGACGTCCTGTTCTCCCGCATCCCGGCGACGCTGGAGCTGGCCGGCGCGGCCCTGCTCATCGCGCTCGTGCTCGCGGTTCCGGCCGGCACCTTCGCCGCGCTGCGCCGCGGCCGGGCGGGCGACACCGGCGTGATGACGGGCGTCCTCATCGGACAGTCCACGCCGGCGTTCTGGGTGGGCATCCTGCTGATCCTGATCTTCGGGGTGCAGCTGCAGGTGCTGCCCGCGTCCGGGTACGGCGGCTTCGCCCACCTCGTGCTGCCCGCGGTGACGCTGGCGGTGTACTCGGTCGCGGTGATCGCCCGGCTGCTGCGGACTTCGCTGGTCGACGTCCTCGGCTCCGACTACATCCGCACCGCGCGGGCGAAGGGCCTCGGCACGGCCGGGGTCGTGCTGGGCCACGGCCTGCGCAACGCCGCGCTGCCCGTGGTCACCGTCGTCGGCCTCGAGGTCGGCAGCCTGCTCGGCGGCGCGATCCTCACCGAGCAGGTGTTCTCGTGGCCCGGTCTCGGCCGGCTGACCGTCGAGGCGATCCAGAACCGCGACTTCCCGCTCGTGCAGGCCGCGGTGTTGTTCTTCGCGGCCACGTTCGTCGTGGTGAACCTGCTGGTGGACCTGTCCTACACGATTCTCGACCCGAGGGTGCGGGTGACCGCGTGACCGCCATCGCTGTTCCGGCCGCCCGGGTGGCGCGCCCCAACGTCGTCCGCGCCGTGCTGCGGACCAAGCTCGGCCTGATCGCCGTGACCGTGCTCGCGCTGATGGTGCTCGTCGCCCTCTTCGCGCCGCTGATCGCGCCGTACGACCCGGGTGCGCAGGACCTCCTCGTGCGGCTGCACCCACCCGCGTGGACCACCGGCGGTGACGCCTCGCACCTGCTCGGCACCGACCAGCTCGGCCGCGACATCCTGTCCCGGCTCTGCTACGGCGCCCGGGTGTCGCTGCTCGTCGGCGCGTGCGCCGCGCTGCTGGCGGGGGTCGTCGGCGCCGCGGTCGGCCTGGTCGCCGGGTTCCTCGGCGGCTGGTTCGACCGGATCCTGATGCGGATCGCCGACATCCAGCTGGCGTTCCCGTCGATCCTGCTGGCGCTGGCCATCGTCGGCTTCCTCGGCTCCGGCCTGTGGTACGTCGTGCTGGTGCTCGGCTTCACCGGCTGGGTGTCCTACGCGCGAGTGATCCGGGCCGAGGTGTTGTCCCTGCGCACCAGGGAGTTCGTCACCGAGGCCCGCGCCATCGGCGTCACGGACCTGACCATCATGCGCCGCCACTTGCTGCCGAACGTCCTGGCGCCGCTGGCGACCATCGGCACGCTGCACGTCGCCGCGGCGATCGTGGCCGAGTCGTCGCTGAGCTACCTCGGCCTCGGCGTGCCCAAGCGGACGGTCACCTGGGGCGGGATGCTCGCCGACGGCCAGCTCTACCTCGGCACGTCCTGGTGGGTGGCCGTGTTCCCCGGCGTCGCGCTGATGCTCACCGCGCTCGCCGTCAACATCACCGGTGACGTCCTACGCGACGTCGCGGACCCGAAGGCGTACCGCTCATGAGCCTGCTGGAGATCAACGACCTGCACGTCGAGTTCCGCGTGGACACCGGCACGGTGACCGCGGCCGACGGGGTGAGCCTGTCCGTGGCCGAGGGGGAAACCCTGGCGCTGGTGGGGGAGTCGGGCAGCGGCAAGACCGCCACCGCGCTCTCGGTGCTGCGGCTCAACCCCGAACCACCGTGCGTGTACGCGGGCGGGGAGATCCTGCTCGACGGCCGGGACGTGCTGAAACTGTCCGAAAAGGACCTGCGGCGCATCCGCGGAAACGACGTCGCCATGGTCTTCCAGGACCCGATGACCAGCCTCAACCCGGTGCGCCGGGTCGGCGTGCAGGTGGCCGAGGTCGTCCGGAAGCACCAGGGGGCGTCCCGGGCCGCCGCGGCGAAAGCCGCCGTGGAAGCGCTGCGGGAAGCCGGGATCCCCGACCCGGAACGACGGGCTTCGCAGTACCCGCACCAGCTTTCGGGCGGGCTGCGCCAGCGCGTGATGATCGCGATGGCCCTGGTCGGCCGGCCGCGGGTGCTGATCGCGGACGAGCCGACGACGGCACTCGACGTCACCGTGCAGGCCCGGATCCTCGAGCTGCTGGTGGACCTGCAGCGCCGGCACGGGATGGCGATCCTGCTCATCACGCACGACCTCGGCGTCGTCGCGGAAGTGGCCGACCGGGTCGTGGTGCTCAAGTCGGGCCGGGTGGTCGAGACCGGCGACGTCGTGCCGCTGTTCGAAGAACCGCGGGAGGACTACACGCGCGAACTGCTGCGTGCGACACCGAAGCTGGAGCGGGCATGACGAACCTGGCCGAGATCCGCGGGCTGCGCAAGGACTACGGCGCGCTCGCCGCGGTGGACGGGGTCGACCTCGACGTCGTGGCGGGGGAGACCCTGGCCGTGGTCGGCGAGTCCGGCAGCGGCAAGACCACCCTGACCCGGCTGCTGCTGCGGCTGGAGGACCCCACGGCGGGCACGGTCCGCTTCGACGGCGACGACCTGTTCTCGCTGGGGGCGGCGCGGCTGCGCAAGGTCCGGCGCGAGATGCAGGTGGTGCTGCAGGACCCGTACTCGAGCATGAACCCGCGGCTGCGGGTGACCGAGATCGTCGCCGAACCGCTGGTGACCCACGATCCGGCGTTGCGGGGCCGGCGCGGCCGGGCGAAGGTGCGCGACCGCGTCGCGGGCTTGCTGCACGCGGTCGGCCTGCCGTCGCAGGCGCAGGACCGCTACCCGCACGAGTTCTCCGGCGGGCAGCGCCAGCGCATCTCCATCGCGCGGGCACTGGCCCTGGAACCGCGGCTGGTGGTGCTGGACGAGCCGACGAGCGCCCTCGACGTCTCGGTGCAGGCGCAGGTGCTGGACCTGCTGGCCGACCTGCAGGACCGGCTGGCGCTGACCTACGTCTTCGTGTCGCACAACCTGGCTGTGGTGCAACGGATTTCGGACCGCGTCGCGGTGCTGCGGGCCGGGAAGATCGTCGAGCTGGCGTCGTCGCGGCAGCTGTTTTCGGCGCCGGCGCACGAGTACACGCGGAGCCTGCTCGACGCGGTGCCGAACCCGGACCCGCGGCTGGCCCGGCGGCACGCGGTGACGACGTGAGCGGGTCAGCGGCGCGACAGCACGAGACCGGCGCCGCCGAGCAGGGCGACGTCGTCGGCCGGGCCGGGGTGGACCACGACCCGCGGCGGCTCGGCGCTGCGCGCCCACGACGAATCCTCGCGCAGCCGCTGCTCGATCCGCGCTCGGAACCGCTCGCCGCCCTCGGCGGCTTCGCCGTGCAGCACGAACAGGCCGGGGGCGAACAGCTGCTGGATGTTGACCAGGCCGAGGGCGATGTTGGCGGCGTACTCGTCGAGCAGCGGGTCGCCCGCGAGGTCCCGCACCGCGCGTGCTTCGAGGCCGCGTCGCTCGGCTTCGGCGCGCAGCCACGGCGTGGTCGCGACGGTCTTCCAGCAGCCGCGGGCCCCACAGGTGCACGGCAGCCCGCTGGCGGCGACGGTCATGTGCGCGCCGCTGCGCCCACCCGGTGGGGCGAGCACCTCGCCGTCGTACAGGAGGCCGACGCCGAGGACCTCCCCGGTCGAGACCGAGGCGAACGTCGTGCGGCCGCGGCCTTCGCCGAACCACCGGTCGCCGAGCACCTGCAGCCGCGCCCGGTGTTCGACGTGCACCGGGGCGTGCACCAGCTTGGCCAGCACATCGGCGACGGGGTAGCCGTGCAGCGCGGGCACCTCGTTGACTTCGATGATCACCCCGGCTTCCGCGTCGACCAGGCCCGCCGCGGCCACACCGACAGCGGTGGGCGGGGTGGGGAAACGGGTGACCTGTTCCAGCGCGGCGTCGATCGCCGCCTGGTCGGTGGTGCCGGACGGGTAGGTGGCCTCGGCTCTCCAGAGAACGGCACCGGAGAGATCGAGCAGCGCGGCCCGGACACGCCCGGGCAGCAACTCGACGGCGCCCGGCACCGGCCCCGCGTCGGCCGCGACCGGCGCCGGCACCAGCCGCAAGGCCGGACGTTCGCCGGTACTCATGCGGCCACGATGCCATGGGCCGCCTTCGGAGGGGAGACCACATGCCGCTACTGACCCGGATGACCTGGCGCGAGGTGCGCGACGCGGCCCAGCGGGCGATCGCGGTGTTGCCGATCGGCTCGCAGGAGCAGCACGCCGGCCACCTGCCCATGGGCACCGACACGATGCTCGCCGAAGCCGTCACCGACCGGGCGCTCGACCGGCTCCACGGCACCCCCGCCACCATCCGGCTGCCCGCGCTGCCGTTCGGGCACAGCCCGCACCACCTGTTCGCCGCCGCGGTCTCGCTGCGGGCTTCGACCCTGCAAAGCGTGCTCGCCGACGTCCTCGACTCGCTCGCCACCAGCGGCTTCCGCCGGGTCCTCGTCGTCAACGGCCACGGCGGCAACGACGAGATCATGCGGCTCGCGGTCAAGGAGTACGCCCTGCGCGCCGACGTCGCGCTCGCCGCCTGCTCCTACTTCTCGCTCGGTGACGGTGGCACTCCCGGCCACGCCGGCCACTACGAAACGTCGTTGATGCTCGCCGCTCATCAAGATCTCGTCCGCGCCCGCGAGAAGCGCGCCGAGGTCACACCGCCGCCGCTGTTCGCCGAACCGCCCTACCCCGGTCTGACCGTGGAACGCCACGGCGAGTGGGCCCGGGTGGGCGGCAGCACCGACGACGCCACCGCCGCGACCGCCGAGGGCGGCGCGGACCTGCTCGAAGACCGGGTGACCGCGCTGGCGGACGCGATTCGCGCGTTCGACGCGGCCACCCGCGCAACCCACGCCGAAGGGGAGGCATGAAGATCACCGACGTCGACGTGCGGGTCGTGAACCTGCCGTTGACCAACCCGTTCACCAGCTCGTTCGAGACGAAGACGGGCGAGACCCGCACCGTCGTGCGCCTGCGCACCGACACCGGCGTCGAAGGCTGGGGCGAAACCATGTGGGGCCGCCCGGTCGCCGCGCTGGTGCGCAAGCTCGGCGCGGAGCTGGTCGGCACCAGCCCGTTCGCACTGGAGGCGTTCCACCGGCGCCACCACATGGTGCCGTTCTTCCACGGCTACCTCGGGTACGCCGCCCTCGCCGCCCTCGACGTCGCCTGCTGGGACCTGATCGGCAAGAGCACCGGCCAGTCCGTGACCGACCTGCTCGGCGGCCCGGTCCGCGACGAGGTCCCGATCACCGCGCTGATCACCCGCGCCGACGCCCCGGGCGCGGCCGGCCGGGAACTGGCGCAGGGCCTGGGGGAGTACGCCGCGAAAGTCGTCGCCGAGGGGGGCTTCACCGCGGTGAAGCTCAAGGGCACCAAGGACGTCCGCGGCGACGTCGCGATCATGCGCGAGCTGCGGCGGGCCCTGCCGGACGTCGAGCTGCGCGTGGATCCGAACGCGGCCTGGTCCGTGCCCGACTCGATCCGCGCCGGGCTCGCCCTCGAAGAGCTGGACCTCGAGTACCTGGAGGACCCGTGCGTCGGCATCGAGGGCATGGCGCAGGTTCGCGCGAAGGTGCGGATCCCGTTGTGCACCAACATGTGCGTGGTCCGGTTCGAGGAGTTCGCGCCGGCCGTGCGGCTCGGCGCGGTCGACGTCATCCACGGTGACGTCTACAAGTGGGGCGGCATCGCGGCGACCAAGGCGCTCGCCGCGCACTGCGAGACGTTCGGGCTCGGGATGAACCTCCACAGTGGCGGCGAGCTGGGCATCGCGACGGCCGCGCACCTGGCCGTCGTCGCGAGCACCCCGGTGCTTTCCCGGGCCATCGACAGCATGTACTACCTGCACGACGACGACATCGTCGAGCCGCTCCAGCTCACCGGCGGCCGGCTGAAGGTGCCGGCCGGACCGGGGCTGGGCGTGACCGTGGACGAGGAAAAGGTGGCGTTCTACGCGAAGCGCAACGAAGCGGAAGGAGACCTCACTTCTTGAGCTTGGCGTAGACGATGACGTTGTCGAGGTAGTTGCGCTCGGCGGCGTCGTACTTGCCACCGCAGGTGATCAGCCGCAGTTCCGCGTCGGAAGTGTTGCCGTACACGGCTTCCGTCGGGAACTCCTTCTTCGCGATCTGGTCGACCTTCGACACCTCGAACGTCAGGTTGCCGCCGTCCGCGCGGGTGACGTGCACCGGGTCGCCCGGCTTCAGCTCGTGCAGCCGCCAGAAGATGCCTTTCCGGTGGTCGCCGTCGATGTGGCCGAGGATCACCGCCGGGCCGACCTCACCGGGTGTCGGGCCGTATTCGTACCAGCCGGCCTGCAGCGGCTGGTCGACCGGCGGCACCTCGACCGTGCGGTCGGGGTTGAGGCCGAGGGGCACCAGCGTCGACTTCGCGTCGATGGCCGGGACGTCGAGCGCGGTCGGCAGGGACCGTTTCAGGCCGACCGCGGACGGGGTCGCCGCCGGGGCGGCGGCCGGCGGGGTCGCCGTCGCGCCGCACCCGGTGAGGAGCAGCGCGACGGCGGCGATGAGGAGGAGGAAACCGCGACGCATCGGGCTCAGCCCTCGGTGGCGAGGCTGCCGTCGCCGGTCTGCGGGGCGCCGGCCGGGACGACGACCACCTGGCCGGGGCCCTCCGGCTTCGGCGGCGCCTCGGGTGCGCGTTCCTTCGACGGGCCGCAGGTCACCGAAGCGAGCTTGACGTCGCCGCTGCCGAGCGCGCCGGTGGTCTTGCCGCCGAGGAGCTTGATGTGCAGCGCGGTGACTTCCAGGCTGCCGTCGTAGCGCTGGAGCTGCTCGTTGACGGTGATCTCGGCGACGCCGGGGATGCCGAGCTTCTGGTTCGGCGAGGTGGCGGCGGGGAGCGTGCCGAGCTTGCCGAGGTTGACGTTCGCGAGGTCGCTGCTGCCGGTGACGTGCCCGTCGGCCGACGCGCAGCGGGCGCTGATCAGCCGGATCGACGGCACGCGGCCGGCCACGGGGGCCAGCAGCGGCAACGTCGCTTCGGCGACACTCGCCTTGGCGGCCACGGAACCGGCGCCGTCCACGACCGAGCTGGCGATCGCCTTCGCGGTGACCAGGCCCTTCAGCGGGACGTCGGCGATGCTGGCCGACTTCGGGCCGGCACTCGCGGACTTCGCCAGCTGCCCGGTTTCGACGGTGATGCCCTTGCTGTCGGTGAGCACGCCGGGCAGCAGGGAAACCGTGGCGGACGCGCCGAAGGCGGACCCGGTGACGCTGTCGTCCGCGGCCGCTATCCCAGCGGTGGCGGCGAGTACGGCGACGGTCACGCCGGCCAGGCTCCCGGTTCGGAGCATGGTGGTGCGCATGAAGAATTCCTTTCGCCGGAATGCACGAGGAAAACGCAGGGGGATGCCGAGCCGGGACGTGACCCGGCGGCGGGGGAAAGCTCGGCCACGCTATCAAAAGCGCTACGGCGCGCAAGGATTCCGTGGCACGGCAACGGTTCCGGCGCCTAGCCAAAAGTGATCTCCGTCGGGAAGGACAACTCGAAGCGGTCACGCAAGCCGGGGATCTCCACGCGGAACTCGACGTTGAGTAGCTCCCGTTGCGGCATTCGTGGCGGTTTTCCCCGCGAAGAGCCACGGACGAGTGATTACCTGGAAGGGCGTCGATGAACACGGACGGTGATGTGACCACCACGCCCGCAGCCCGGTCCTGGAGGGACTCCAGGGATACGATGAAGATCATGCGATTCGCCATCAAGACCTCGCCCCAGGACACCGCCTGGAGCGACATGCTCGCCGTGTGGCAGGCCGCCGACGAGATCGAGCTGTTCGAATCCGGCTGGACCTTCGACCACTTCTACCCGATCTTCTCCGATTCGAGCGGGCCGTGCCTGGAAGGCTGGGTCACGCTCACCGCCCTCGCCCAGGCCACGAAGCGGCTGCGGGTGGGCACGCTGGTCAGCGGCATCCACTACCGCCACCCGGCGCTGCTCGCGAACATGGCCGCGACGCTGGACATCGTCTCCGGCGGCCGCCTGGAGATCGGCATCGGCGCCGGCTGGAACGAAGAGGAGTCCGGCGCGTACGGCATGCGCCTCGGCTCGGTCAAGGAGCGCAGCGACCGGTTCGAGGAAGCCTGCGAGGTGCTCGTCGGGCTGCTGACCCAGGAGACCACGACGTTCCAGGGCGAGCACTACCGGCTGACCGACGCCCGCTGCGAGCCGAAGGCGGTGCAGACACCGCACCCGCCGATCTGCATCGGCGGCAGCGGCGAGAAGCGCACCCTGCGCACGACCGCGAAGTACGCCCAGCACTGGAACTTCGTCGGCGGCACACCGGAGGAGTTCGCGCACAAGCGCGACGTGCTGCACGCGCACTGCGCGGACATCGGCCGCGACCCGGCCGAGATCACGCTGTCCTCGCACGTCCGCCTCGGCCCGGACCACGACTACGCGAAGGTCGCGGCGGAAGCGGAGGCACTCGGCGAAGTCGGTCTCGACCTCGCGATCGTGTACCTGCCGCCGCCGCACACGCCGGCGGTGCTGGAGCCGTTGGCCAAGGCGCTCGAGCCGCTGCGCTGAGTCCGGTCAGGTGGGTGCCGGGGTTCGGGTCCGGTCAGGTGGGCGCTGCGACAGCGGCGGGGGTGCCCTTCTGTCGGGAGGCGCTCGAGCCGCTGCGCTGAGTCCGGTCAGGTGGGTGCCGGGGTTCGGGTCCGGTCAGGTGGGCGCTGCGACAGCGGCGGGGGGTGCCCTTCTGTCGGGAGGCGGTCGAGCCGCTGCGCTGAGTCCGGTCAGGTGGGTGCGCGCAGCGCCGCGACAGCCGCGGCGACGCCCTTCTTGTCGTAGCTGCCGGTGGGCATGACCGCGCTGTGGGCGTGCCGCACGATGCCGTCGACGTCGAGCAGGACGCTGCCCGAGCGCTGCAGTGCCCCGAAGACCGCCCGGCTCAGGCCGACCAGCTCGTGGGGTGTCCCGCGGCGGCCGACCAGGACCGGGAACGGGATCCGCCGCTTCGCCCGCCACGCGGCCGCCGTCTCCCGGTCCTCGGGCACGGCGATGAAGACGCGGACACCGGCGGCGGCGAACGTGTCCGCGTCGGCGGCGAGGTCGCGGACGTGCCGGGTGCAGACCGGGCACGTCGCCGACCGCATGAAGTAGACCAGCGCCGCGCGGCCGGCGAGGTGGACGGGCCGGCCGTCGGTGTCTTCCAGAAGCAGGTCTTCCAGAACGAGTTCGGGCGCGGGGGAGCCGGGTTCGAGCATGGGGTTTCCTTTCGGCGAAGGGGGGTCAGGGCAGGCGGAGCCGCAGCGCCGCACGGGCGCGGTGCAGCTGGGACTTCATCGCCGCGGTGCTCAGCCCGAGCTCCTCGGCGACCGCCCGCCCGGGGTGGCCGAGCACGTCCCGCAGGATCAGCACTCGCCGCTGGACGTCCGGCAGCGAGCCGATCGCCTCGGCGACGCGTTCCGCTTCCAGCCGCTTGAGGACCTCGTCCTCGGCCGACTCCGCGAGGCCCGCCGGAGCGTCGGTGTCCTCGGCGAACCGGCGCCTCGCCCGGCGCAGGCACTCGTTGCGGACGATCCGGAACATCCACGAAGCCAGCGCCGCCGTCGCGCGCAGCGAGCCGATCTTGCGGTACAGGACGATCAGCGCCTCCTGCGCGGCGTCCTCCGCGTCCTGCGGGGACGCGCAGAGGTGATCGGCGAAGCGCCGCACGTGGGGATGGGCCCCGTGCACCACCGCGGTGATCGACGCGAGATCACCACCCTGCGCCGCTTCGACGAGCCGCTCACTGACCCAGCCGGTCACGCGTTCCTCCTGTTCGACGTGTTCACCCCCATAAGAGGCGCCGGCCCCGCGAAAGGGTTCACCCCGCCCAGCCGCGGATCGCGAAGCGGCTGCCGTCGCGCTCGACCTCGGCCGCCGCCTGACCCGCGAAGTGCGCCGGCACCACCAGCTCCCGCTCGTCGGCCGCGCGCTCGAGGACGCTCCGCCGGGTCGCCGCCGCCTGACGCGGATCTTCGCAGAAGCAGCTGCTGTGCTCCGGCGCCAGGATCTGCACCGGGCTGTGCAGCAGGTCGCCGACGAACACCGCGCGGTCCGAGCCGGACGCGAGGCGCAGCACGGACGAGCCGGGTGTGTGGCCCGGCGCGGCCTCGAGCGTCAGGTTGCGGTCGACGCGGTGGCGGCCTTCCCACAGTCGCGCGCGGCCGAGCACCGGGGCGATGCTGTCGGCGTAGACGAGCAGGCTGCCTTCGCGGCGCAGCCGCTCCCGCTCATCGCGCGGCGCGGCCCGGCGGTGCGCGTTGCGCGGGTCGAAGTACACCTGGTCGGCGCGGGGGATCAGGTAGGTGGCGTTCGGGAACGCCGGCACCCACTCGCCGTCGCGCAGCTCGGTGTTCCAGCCGACGTGGTCGTAGTGGATGTGCGTGTTGACCACGACGTCGACGTCCTCGGGCCGGACGCCGGCCGCGGCGAGCCGGTCGAGGAACGGCGTCGCGAGGTGGTCGAACAGCGGGATCTGCGGCCGGCGCCGGTCGTTGCCGACGCCGGTGTCGACCAGGACGACCCGGCCCTCGCTGCGCAGCACCCACGTCTGGACCGCGCCGCGGTAGCCGCCGGTGGCCGGGTTCCAGTGGTCGGAGGTCAGGCCCGCCCACAGCTCGGGCGGGCTGCCCGGGACGATGGTGCTCGCCGGCGCGATCTCACCCTGCCACTCGACGACCTTGACGACTTCGACCTCACCGATGTGCATGACTCCACGCTAGGTCGCCACCATGAGCGTTCCCATGCCTGAGATCCTCATTCTGATACGCGAACGTCTCACAGTACGCTGACCGCGTGGATCTCCTCAGCGACGCGATCGCCGCGGTGCGGGTCGGGCGGCCGACGTCGAACCGCCTCCGGGCCGGGGACGACTGGTGCTACCGCTTCGCGCCGTACGAGGGCGCCGGCTTCCACGTGCTGCTGCGCGGCAGCGGCTGGCTGATCCCGGACGGCGGCCCGCCGGTGCCGCTCGGCGCCGGTGACGTCGTCCTCGTCCCGCACGGCCGGGCGCACACGCTGTCCGCGACCCCGGACGCGGCCGGCGCGGTGCCGTTCGAGACGGCGGTCGCCGACCCGGCCGGCCGGACCGAGTTCCTCTGCGGCAAGTACCGGCTGGCCCACGCGCGGCGCCACCCCGTGCTCGCGAGCCTGCCCGACGTCGTGCACCTGCCCGCCCAGGTCGGCCGGCACCCGGAGCTGCGTGCGGCCATCGACCTGCTCGGCGGCGAGGTGACCGAGCCGCGGCCGGGCTCGGCCACGGTCCTCACCGGCTTGCTGGACCTGCTCCTGGTCTACCTGATCCGCGCGTGGCTGGCCGGAAACCCCGGCGCGGGCTGGCCGCGAGCGTTGCGGGACACCGAAGTCGCCGCCGCGCTCGAAGCGTTGCACGCGAATCCCGAAGCGCCGTGGCGGATCGAGGACCTGGCCGCGCGGGTCGGGCTGTCCCGCGCGACCCTCGCCCGCCGGTTCACGGCGCTGACCGGGCAGCCGCCGATGGCCTACCTCACCTGGTGGCGGCTGACGACGGCGGCGCGGCTGCTGCAGGACACCGACCTCCCGCTGCCCTCGATCGCGGCGAAGGTCGGTTACGGCTCACCGTTCGCGTTCTCCCACGCGTTCAAACGCCAGTTCGGCGTCGCGCCGGGCGGGTTCCGGAGCGCACCCTGACGGAAGCCGGCTTCAGCCGGCCCGGGTGCCCGAGAACGGGAACGTCCCGCCGCCGGAAATGGTCACCGACCCGGTGAACACGTCGCCGTCGATCGTGCCCGTCACGCCGATGTCGAAGCGCGCCGGTTCGGTCAGCTCCGCGGTGAACTCGAGGTGGCCGCCCTCGACGGTGCCGGACACGATCGGGACCGTGACACCGAGCCGGCCGTCGGTGATGGACCCGCGCACCGCGGCGCCGGCGGTCTGGAGGTCGAGGACCAGGGGCTTGCTGCCCGCGGGGTGGGTGAAGGTGATGTCCCACCGGCCGTCGGCCCCGGTCCGGCCGCTGCTCGGCCGGGTGACCGGCGTGGCTTCCCCGGCCGGCCGAGGCTCGACGCGCTCGCCGAGCACCGGCTGGCCGGGTTTCACCGCCACCCCGGCGGAGTTGAGGAAGCCCGCCATCATCCGGTAGTAGCCGACGAGGTAGAGCACCTCGATGACCTCGGCGTGGTCGCGGGTCGCGGCGAGCCGCGCCCACGTCTCGTCGGAGACGAAGGCCGCGGCACACAGCTCGTCGACGGCTTGCAACACGGCGTCGTCTTCGGGCGCCCAGGACGCCTCGGGATCGGTGAGCGCGTTGATCTCGGCTTCGGTGACGCCCGCGCCCAGCGCGGCCGGCACGTGGTTGGCCCACTCGTACGGCGCGTCGCACCGCAGCGCGACCCGCAGGATGGCCAGCTCACGCAGGCGTGGCAGCAGCCGGCTCTGGCTCAGCAGGTAGGCGCCGAGGTCCGAGGACGCCTTCATCAGCTCGGGGTTGCGCGCGAGCACCTGGATCACGGTGTCGGCGCCCAGCTTCGCGAGCTTGCGCTGGTCCGGCTCGAGCTCGTCGATCGGGAGCGGCGGGATGCGGGGGCTGGTCGCGTGCGGCATGGCAGTCTCCTCCGGCGGATCACGGGTTCTCGTGGCGCTCGATCTCTTCGAGTGCCTTCCTGGCGTCTTCGGCACTGAGCACCGGATGCGCGTACAGGTCGATCAGGGCGCGGGCCAGCAGCCCGTCGCCTTCGGGGCTGAACACCTCGACACCCAGCGCGCGGGAGAGGTGCTCGTGCAGCACCGTGATCGACAGCGCCATGGCGGTGCTGACCGCGGCGCGGACCTCGGGCGCGACGCTCGGCGGATCGGGCCGGTCACGGTCGGCGGCGGCGTGCCACCGCGCCCCGAGCTCGACCATTTCGTCGAACAGCGCCGCGGCGCCGCCCTCGACGAGGGCCCGCGCGAGGTAGGCGCGGTACGGCCCGACCGCGATCCGCGCGGCCGCGACGGGGTTCCCGTGCCCGGTGAGCGCTTGCTCGTCGAGCCGGCGGAGGAGGTCGACGAGGTGCGCGTCGCACACGTCTCGCAGGTCCTGTTTGGACCCGAAGTGGTGGCGCAGCAACCCGGACGAGACACCCGCGGCCTGGGCGATGCCGCGGATCGTCGCGCCCTCGAACCCGTGCTCGCCGAACTGCCGCAGGGCCGCGTCCCGGATCCGGGCCCGGGCGGTCAGGTCGTCGGAACTCATCAGTCCTCCGGCTACACGCTTGTGTAGCCGACTATACGCACGTGTAGTCCGCGCGCAAGGGAGAAAAGAGAAAGCCCCGGCCGTGGGGCCGGGGCTTTCGCCGGATCGGTGGAGTCAGAACTCGTCCGACTTGGTGAGCGCTTCTTCGAGCGCGTCCGCACGGGCCACGACCGACCGCAGCGGGCGTTCGAACTCGTGCTCGATGCTGAGGTCCTCCAGCGGCACGGTGTGCTTGAGCAGCGCGACGCCGTCGACCACCCCCGCGCCCCCGACGGCCGACTGCCCGGCCAGCTCCAGCAGGTGCCGGAGGTCGATCTCGTCGGCCCGGCCGACCGGGGACGAGATCTCGATCCACGCCCCGCCGTCGTGCTCGGGCAGGTGGTGCACCGCCACCTGCTGGGTCCGTTCACGCGGTCCGCTGAGCCGGAACCGGAGCCAGCCGTCGGACTCCTCCAGCACCTCGTACCGCGTCCGGACAAAGTTGATCACATCGGTCCAGGTGGTCACCCGCTCCGCCTCTCGCCTAAGACCTGCCGTGCGCGGTCGCAGCATCTCACGCCCGCCTCGGCGGTCGCGAGCGACTAGTGGCTAGACGATTCCGGCGCCGATCAGCAGCGTCCAGATCTCGCCCTGGTCGACGACCTCGACGTCGAACTTCTCCGCCTTGGTCAGCTTGGCCGCGCCGACCTCCGCGCCCGTGATCAGCATGTCGGTGTTCGCCGAGACCGAGGATGCCGTGGTCGCGCCGGCTTTTTCGCACAGGCGCTGGAACGTCGGGCGGGGGACCTTCTCACCCGAGCGCGGGTCGTTGATCGCGCCGGTGACCACCACGGTCTTGCCCGCCAGGGGCGCGCCCGCCGCGACCACCGGCGGCAGGTCCTCCTCGCGCACGTCGAGGGACACGCCGCGCTCCCGCAGCCGCTCGAGCTCCGGCTTCAGCCGGGTGAGGTGCTCGATCAGCGACGCCGCGACCTTCGGCCCGATGTCCTCGACCGCGACGAGCCCTTCTTCGCCCGCGGCGGCCACGTCTTCCAGGGAGCCGAAGCCGGCCCGGCACAGCCGGGCGGCGGTGCCCTCGGAAGCCATCGGGATCGCGAGCCCGATCAGCGCCCGGCGCAGGCCGACCGCCCGGCTCGCGTCGATCGACTCGATCATCCGGGTCGCCGAGACCTCGCCGATGCGGTCGAACTCGAGCAGCCGCTCCTTGGTGAGCCCGTAGAAGTCCGACGGGTGCTCCAGGAGCCCGGTCTCGGCCAGCCGCTCGATCCACACCCCGCCGATCGCGTCGATGTCCGCCGCCGCGCGCGACGCCCAGTGGATCAGCCTCCGGACCGTCTGGGCCGGGCAGGACACGTTGGTGCAGAACAGTTCCCGGCTGTTGCCCTGCTCGGTCAGCGGGTGCCCGCACGACGGGCACACCGTCGGCGGCACGATCTCCTGCTCGGCGCCGGTGCGCTTCGACTCGTCGAGCACGCCCGCGACGAACGGGATCACGTCGCCCGCGCGGCGCACCAGCACGGTGTCGCCGATGCGGATCCCGCGGGCGCGGATCACCTCCTGGTTGGCCAGCGTGGCGCGGGTGACCGTGGTCCCGCCCACGAACACCGGCTCCAGCCAGGCGACCGGCGCGATCTTGCCGGTCTTGCCGACGTCCCAGACCACGTCGGCCAGCACGGTGGTCTTCTCCTCTGCGGCGAACTTGAAGGCGAGCGCGCCGCGGGGCGAGCTCGACCGGGTGCCGGCCGCGGCGTAGGCATCCCGGTCCGCCAGCCGCAGCACCGCGCCGTCGAGGTCGTAGTCGAGGTCGTTGCGCTGCCGCTCGATCTCGCCGATCACCGCCTGCGCCGACTCCGCGTCGGTGCAGTGGCGCATGTCCGCGGCGGTGAACCCGAGCCCCCGCAACGCGCTGTCGAGGTCGGTCTCCGCGCTGTCGGGGTCGGTGTGCAGGTCGAAGGCGAAGAACCGCAGCCGCCGCTCGGCGACGACGGCCGGGTCCTTGGCCCGCAGCGTGCCCGCCGCCGCGTTGCGCGGGTTGATCAGCGGCTTGTCCGGGTGCGCGGTGTTGTACGCGGCGAAGGTGGAGCGCAGCATGACCGCCTCACCGCGGACCTCGACGCGGCCCGGCGCTTCGACCCGGTCCGGGATGCCGTCGGTCAGCGCGCGCACCAGCGGCGTGACGTCGTCGCCCGTCGTGCCATCGCCGCGGGTGACCGCCCGCGCCAGCCGGCCGTTTTCGTAGACCACGGCCAGCGACAGACCGTCGAGCTTCGGCATGACCACCACCGGCTGGCCGGGGAAGCGGTCGAAGAACGCCGCGACCTGCTCGGGCTTGGTCGCCTTCTCCAGCGACAGCATCGGCCGCGAGTGCCGCACGGGCGCGTGCAGCACCGCGGGCGCGCCGACCTGCTCCAGGGGGTTCGGGTCGGGGGCGAGCTCCGGGTTCGCCTCGATCAGGCCCCGCAGCTCGTCCTCGACCGCGTCGTACTCCGCGTCGGCCACCACCGGCGAGCCGCGGTAGTAGGCATCGCGCAGCACCGTGATGCGGTCGGCGAGTTCCTGGATGCGTTCCCCTGTGTCCACGGACGAGAACTTACCCGGCGGCACCGACAAGAACCGCGACCATCACGGCAGAACGCCCGAAATCTCGGTGACGACGGCCTCCGGAGCGCCGGCGGCGAAGACGCTCCGGACCGCCGCCATCTCCGCCAACGTCGTGCGCCCGGTGACGAACAGCGCCGCCAGCCGCGGCAGTGGACGCCCGCATTCGATCAGGGCGCGCAGCTGGTCCACGTCCAGCGTCAGCACCCGCAGTTCCGGCAGGTCGCACACCGGGCGCAGGTCCGCCACCGCCGACCTCGACAGGTCCAGCCGGGTCAGGTTCGGCAGCGTGCGCAGCACGTCGATGTCGAGTGGCTCGGAGACCCGGTTCAGCGTGAGCGACCACAGTCCGGGGTGCCCGGCCAGCGCCGCGAGCTCGACCCGCGGGGCTTCGACCTGCAGGGCCTCCAGCCGCTCGAGCCCGCCGATCGACGGGGTCACCGCGGCCGCGCGGTTGACGCCCAGCGCCCGCAGGGTGGGCAGCGGCGCGAAGACCGCGAGATCCACCTCCGCGGCGTCGTTGAGGTACAGCTCCTGGACCAGCTCCGGCTCGGGCGTCCCGGCCACCACCCCGGCCAGGTCGAGGCCGGCCGCCCGCGAGATCACCTCGTTGTAGGACCGGGCCGGGTCGTCGCGCAGGCCGGTCTCCGCGACCAGGTACGGCCCGCCCGGATCCTCGTACTTGCCGGCGCGCAACGCCTCGACGACCTCTGTGAGCATGCCGGTGATCGAGGTGGCCACGTAGTGCAGCGGGCCGTAGATGTCCCGGCCGTACTCCAGGACCTGCCCGGCCGAACCGCCCTCGGCCGGGTCGAGGTCGGTCAGGAGGTAGTTCATCGCGCGGTCGCTGCCGAAGGTGACCCACCAGTCGTTGCGGGACAGGCGTTTCACCCGGCCGAACGGCACCGGCTCGAACACGACGCCGTCGTCGTCCAGCTCGTCTTCCCAGCCGTAGGAACCGGGATCGCCCTCGAGGTAGTTCTCGACGAGCCGGACCAGCGGGTCGTGCGAGTAGGGACCGAGCAGGCCGCTTTCGCTCGGGTCGCCGTCGGCCACCAGGTAGAGCGCGCGCAGGTCTTCGGGCAGCCGCGCGCCGATCCGGGCCTCGGCCGCGGCCAGGTCCGCCTCCGTGCACGCGCCGGGCCACGGCGGCGGACCGCCCTTGATCGCGGCGTACCGCTCGGCGAACTCGCCGGCCAGCCGGGTGACCTCGGCGAGCACCGCCGGGTCGGTCGGCGCGCCGGTCGGCTCGGCCGCCGCGGGCCGGGGAAGACCGGGCCGGGGATGACCCGGGTAACGGAAGTCTCCGTCGAAGATCAACCGGCCGGGTGACATGGCCGCGATGTCGGGCCGTGCGGTGAAGACGTACCGGCCTGCGGTGTCGAGCCGGACTTCGAGCGTCGCGGGGGATCGTTCGAACAGCTCGCCCGCGATCGACGTGTACTCGACGCGCACGTGCTGGGTCACGTCGCTCCAGGCGGTGCACGAAACGCTGCCGCCGGTGTGCTGCAGCTGCAGCGTGGCGGTGGTCCAGCCGGCGCCCGCGCCCGCGCGCAGTGCTTCGGCCATGGCTCTGGCGATGTCGCCGTATCCGGCGTCCCCCGTGGTGGTCATGCGGCAGACATTAGCGGTGGCCACCGACAAAACCCGGTGCCGCGGTTTCTCACCCGGCCGGGCGGCGGGAATCACCCGGCCGCGTTCCGGCGAATTGCGGGCCGGGAGCCCGGGTGGGAGCGTCGAGCGGACCGGACTGTTTTCCCACCACGGAACAGGAGTCGCGCATGACCACGACCGAGATGCCCGCCGTGCACGAGTGCACGGTCAGCGGGTGCTCCTACAACCACGACGGCTGCCACGCGTTCGCCATCACCGTCAACGGCGACAACGGCACGGCCGACTGCGGCACGTTCGTCCCGCTGAACACGAAGGGCGGCCTGGACCGCGTCGTGGCCCAGGTCGGCGCCTGCTCGCGCACCGACTGCCGGCACAACTCGTCGCTGGAGTGCACGGCCTCGAGTGTCCGCATCGGACCGGGCGACGGCTCGCACGCGGCGAACTGCCTGACCTTCACCAAGTAGCCGGTGTGGACGGCGGCTGCCCGGGCGGGCAGCCGCCGTCACCGCGCGAGCGCGGTGTCGATGACTTCGCGGCTGTCGGCGAGCAGTGCCTCGGCCGCGGTCCGGCCGGTGGCGGCCAGGTAGGCGTCGACGAGCCGGTTGCCCGCCGCGTACCCCGCGCCGGACGGCAGCCCGACGGGCTCCGCGCCGAAGCGGATCGCCGACGCGTCGCCGTGCACCCAGGCGGTGAAGTTCCGCATGCCCGTGACACCGAGTCCGGTGACGACCTTCGCGAACACCGCGTCGTCGGCCAGGTGCGCCACGCCGATCCTCGCGTAGCCGAGTTCGTCGCCGTAGAGCTGCCTCGCGAACGCGTCCGCGAGGCCCTCGGACACCACCTGCTCGCCGACGGTGACCGTCGCCGGATCCCACACCACCCCGCCGGGGCTGTAGCGGAGGTTGTGGTTCAGCTCGTGGACCGCGGTGGCCTCGAGCCGGGCGAGGTTTTCCGGGAACGGCCACAGGTTCAGGAACAGGTGGCCGGACACGCTGCCGTTCGCCGTCAGGCCCAGTGAAGGGCCCATGAAGTGCTCGTCCCCGGGGTCGCCGAGGACGAGCAGCACCGTCAGGTCCGGCACCGTGATGCCGGGGGTCGCCGCGACCTGCACGGCGACGGCGTCTTCGAGTGCCCGCCCGATCCGGGCCCACGCCCCGGCTTCGGCCAAGGCGTCGAGCGCTTCGAGGCACCGCTCGCCGTCGCGGTCGAGGGGAAAGCCCGAGCCCATCCGGTGCAGGGCCACGAGATCCGGCTCGCCGGGGAAGTACCGGTACATCCCGGCGGCGGGCCGCAGCATCGCGCGCAGCAGCTCCGGCCGGTCGGCGGCGGGCGCGCGCAGGATCTCGCGCATCGCCGGGAGGGTGTCGAGGACCGTGATCGTCATGCCGGCGACGGTAAGGGCTCCAGCGGCTGGAGGGTCAAGCCGAGCGTCGGCGCAGGACGTGGTGTCCCACGGCGGCCGCGACCCCCGCCACCCCGACGAGCACCGTGACCAGCGGGCTCATCGACTTGGACAGGCTCGGCGCGGTGCCCGGCCCGAGTAGCCACGCCACCAGCGGGACGACGTAGGCCGCGGTCAGGAGGCCGGTCCACCAGCGGGCGGGGTGCAGGCGGCGGTCGCGCAGGGTGCCGGCCAGCACGACCGCGACCGGGATGCCGGCGAGCAGGGCGAACTGGCCGAAGATCAGGACCGGGAAGGCCCAGGCCGCCACGAGGACGGCGCGAGAGGTGCGGACGGGGCGCGAAACGGTGGCAGTCATGGCGTTGTCTCCTCGGGTGGTCAGCAGTGGTCGGCTTCGGCGGTCTGCTTGAGATCGGCCAGCCAGCGGTCGAGGCCGGGCGCGAGGTACTTGATGGCGGTGGCCGGGTCGGCCTCGACCTGGTCGCCGGTCCAGCTCTCCTCGGTGCGGACGAGCACGCCGCCCCGGACCGGGGTGAACGTCCAGACGTGCACCCCGCGGTCGATGCGCAGGCCCTCGCCGATCGCCGGGCCTTCCCAGCGGACGCAGTGCGCGCGCTGCAGCTGCCGGACGGTCGACGTGATGACCAGCGTGGTGGCGGGGGTGGCGGGCGTCGCCGGGATCGGTGTCGTCCAGCGGAACCGCGAACCCGGGCGCAGCGGGCCCGGTTCGAGCCGCTTCGCGGTCGAGACGGCGGACTGCCAGGACGGCCAGCGCTCGACGTCCGTCTGCGTCTTCCAGACGGCGTTCAGCGGTGCCCGGACGAGCGTCTCGGTGCGGTAGTGCAGCTTCGCGGCGGGGTCGATGCCCTGGCCCTGGCAGGTCAGCGCGGGCGCCGGGGCCGCGGTGGCCTGGGCCGGAGCGGCGGCGAAGAGTGCGGCGGCGGCCAGCGGGAGGACGGCGTGGCGGAGCATGGGTTCTCCTTCGGTTAGCGCTTCTTGCGATGGTTAGAAGCTATAACAGGAGGCTGCTTAACGTCAATAAGAAAAGTGATAGCCTCTAACTCCACCGAGAGGAGCAGCCGATGACGGACCCCGGCGGGGCCAGCTCACGCGAGCGGTACCGGGCGCAGGTGCGCACCGAGATCAAGGAGCACGCCTGGGCGCAGATCGCCGAAGCCGGCGTGCCCGCGCTGTCGCTCAACGCGATCGCCAAGCGGCTGGGCATGAGCGGGCCGGCCCTGTACCGCTACTTCGGCAGCCGCGACGAGCTGATCACCGCCCTGATCCGCGACGCGTACCGCAGCATCGCCGACGTGGTCGCGGCGGCGCGGGCCGGCGGCGCGGACCTCGCGGGGCTGGCGCACGTGATCCGCGACTGGGCCCGCGAGGACCCGCAGCGGTACTTCCTCATCTACGGCACGCCGGTCCCCGGCTACCACGCGCCGGACGACACCACGGCGATCTCGTTCGAGGTGATGACGGTGCTGATCGACGCCTGCGGCACGCCATCGACGGTCTCGGCGTTCGACACACACCTCGAGAGCCACCGCGACTGGGCCGGTGACCACGCGGCGCCGGGGGCAGCACTACATCGGGCGTTGTCGTTCTGGACCCGGTTGCACGGTGTGCTCTCGCTCGAGCTGGCCGGCCACTTCGCGGGCATGAAGTTCGACCCTGAACTGCTGATCGCGGAGGAGATCGCGGCGCTGCCGGGCGAGTGAGTGCGCGGCGTGGTCAGGCGGGTTCGGTAAGCGACCGCGCCTTCGGCGTGACGACGTCGGTCAGGCCGAGCCGGGCGAGCTTGCCCCGCACCGCCGCCGAGGCGAACACCCGCACCCGATAGCCGGGCGCGTTCACGTGCGGCAGCAGCACTTCGACCGCTTCGGTCGTGAAGTGGTCGACCCGGGTGAGGTCGACCAGGAGCAGCGCCGTCCCGCGCGCGGCCGCCGCCAGGGCCGCGGCCAGCGTCTCCGCCGGGGGTGCGCCCTGGGCCCGGACCGTCACCGTGCCCGCGGTGGGGCCGGTGACCTCGATCGTGCTGGCCATCGGGGCTCCTCTCGCGGGGCGGGGACGTGAAGGGGTTCGGAGCGGACGGGCGGCCGGATGGGCCTCAGCGCGGGAAACAGCTCAGCGGCGGCAGGGTGCCCGTGGTGGTGGCCGACAGCTCGACGAGCCAGACGAGCAGGTGGGTCGCCACACCGACGACCTCCTCGACGTCGCCGCGGGTGGCCAGCTCGACCTGGATCTCGCGGCTCTCCTCGTCCCCGCCCAGATCGGCGAGGAGCGCGCGAAGGGCGGCCAGCAGCGCGGGCGGCAGGCATTCGACCTCGACCGGCTGTTCCCGGTCGTCCTCGACGGCGACGGTGAAGATCGCGTCGGCGTCGCCGGGGTGGCGGGCGCGCACCGCGGCCGCGCACCGGCCGACCAGCTCGCCGACGAGCACGGCGGGCACCCGCGATGACGGAGCCCGCCCGAGGATGATCAGCGCGTCGGCGACGTCGTCGCAGGCACCGGCCATCGCGGCGGCGACGAGCTCGGCGGTGAACTGCCGGACGTCGGCGTTCAGGTTCTCCGTCATGAACTCCAGATACCCGGCCAGGGCACGGTTAACCGCGCGCCGCCGGCTGGAGGGGGAGTCGGTTCGCGGTGGCCGGCCGGTCGGGGGGCGTGCCGCCCGGCCACCGCGACACCTGAGAAGAGGGGACGCCGGGCCGGAAATGACGGCCCGGCCGCGGGTTCACCGGACCGGGTGACACCGCCGCGGCCGCTGTCCTCGAAGATGGCTTCATGGGGCGGGACGAGACACGGCGGCGAGCCGTCGAGAAGATGTTCGCGCACGAAGCGCGCCTCGATGCCGAGCGGGATCGGACGCTGGTCCGGCCCGGCTTCCGCGAGCGCGTCGAAGCGCTGATGCGGGACCACTGGCAGGAGCCGGTCCTCGTGCTCCGGCTCGGCGACACCGACGTGGGCTTCGCCGTGCCCGGCCGCCGCCTCGACGGCACTGTCGCCGGAAAGCGGCTCGTCCGGCGGTTCTTCTGGAACGTCCTGCGCGGGATCGGCGGCGCGGCCGTGGTCGTCTTCTCCCTGGCGCACGGCGCGCTCGCGCACCCCTTCGGGCGCGAAGTCCGCGTCACCGGCCCCGCCGGCGCGCAGGCACTCGGCCTGCTCGACGAGCTCCGGCGGACCAAGGCGCCGTGGCTGGTGTGCGCACCGGGCGGCGTCGCGCTGGTCGACACCGGGTCGACCTACCTCGACCCCGCCGACGCGCCCGAGCCGAAGCTCGTCTGGGAGGCCCGCAAGCCGGACGCGCCGGAGTTCGGCCCCCGCGGGCGCACCCTGACCTGGCCCGACGGGTCGGTCTTCCGGTTCCCGCTGCACGGGAACACGGAAGACCGGCACCTACGGGCGCACTTCGAGCCGCCGGACGTCATCCACTGGTCCGGGCGGCCAGCCAGTCGAGGTTGACCCGGCCGGTGTCGCCGGCGCCGTAGGACAGCGTGACGACCGGGTCCCGGCCGGTCAGCGGCACGCCCTCCACGGTCACCGTGCCCCAGTCGTCCCAGCTGTCGGAGACCTTCGGGAAGCTCACCTGACGGACGGCCCGGCCGTCGACCGACAGCGTCATCGTGCGGGTGTCGCCGTTGGCGTTCGCGTAGCGCAGCGTGATCGCGGCGGTGCCCGGCTGGTCGGCGGTGCGGTGCAGCGTGAACGCCGACGCGGCGCCTTCCGCCCAGAGCCCGTCGAGGAACGCGCGGCCGGAGTAACCGGTGTGGTTGACGTTCGTCTTGACGCCGCCGGTGTTGTGGGCGTCTTCCGCTTCGAGGTGCGCGGGGTCGGGGCAGCCGGCCACCGGGCCGGCGGTGTCGGCGCAGCGGTCCGTCGCGTCGGGCACCCGGTCGCCGTCGCGGTCGCCGGCGGCCGCGCCGGTGAGGGTGATCGCGATCGTGTGGTCGCCGCTGAGCGTGGCCGGGACGGCGTTGCCGGGCGCGGGCCTGCCGTCGACGGTGAACGAGGAGATCCTCGTGCCGGCGCCGTGCAGCGCGATCGTCAGGTTCGCGGTGCGGTAGCGCAGGTTCCGCAGCGTGACGTCACCCCAGCCCGCGGGGAGGTCGGGGGCGAACGTCAGCCCGCGGTCGGTGAACGTCAGCCCGAACAGCCCGGTGTGGACCATGTCGAGGAACGCGGTCGCGGACCAGGTCTGGTCGGGTTCGGAGCCCCAGTGGAACTTCACGGTGTCGCCGAGGCGCTGGTAGCCGCCGTCGACGACGCCGGTGGTGCCGTTGTAGATCTCCCAGAACCCGCTGTTGCCGCCCGCCAGCTTGGCCAGGCGCGCGACCTCCGAGGCGAAAGCGCTCTGGTGTCCTTGCCCGGCCAGAGCTTTCGCCCACAGCCCCTGGACCAGTGGCCAGACGATCGCGTTGTGCCGCCCCGGCTGCGCGTCGGAGTAGCGGTCCCAGTTCGGGTAGGTGTCGGGGATGCCCCACGGCATTTCCCGTGTGCGGGCGAGGATCGACCGCGTCTGCGCGGGGTTCGCGATGCCGAACAGCACCGCGAACGCCAGCCCGGTGCCTTCCTGGTAGGCGCCGGTGCTGCCGTCGGCGAGGAGCTGGTAGTCGTAGAGCCCGGTCGCCGGGTTCCAGAAATGCCGGTTGATCGACGCCTTGAGCGCGGCGGCCTCGGCGCGGTAGCCGGCGATCTCGCGGCCCGGACGCCGGAGCTTCTCGGCCATGTTCGCGGCGTTGACGTACGCGCTGTAGTAGACCTCGTTGGTGCTCAGGTACATCCCGCTCGCGACGCCCGGCCACGGCGCGCTCCCGGTGCTGACCGACTCGGTGGCGTCGGCCGGCGGCGCGGGGTAGCCGGCGATCCCGTCGTTGAAGAACGACGGGCCGGTGAACAGGCCGTAAGTGGTGTTGCGGGAGGCTTCGCGGATCGCCAGGGTGTCCGCGGTGGTGGCGTAGGCGTTGCCGAGGAAGGTGTCGTCGCCGGTGACGAGGTAGTGGTGCCACGCGGCGGTCACCCAGATCACCTGGTCCCACTGCTGGTCGTCCTGCTGCACGCGCAGCGCGCCGGCGGCGTCCTTGTCGACCACCGCCCACAGCGTGTTTTCCGCCAGTGCCGGGGAAAGCAGGCTCGTCGCGTTCCAGCTGTTGATCGACGCGTCGCGCGTCCACGGCTGGTTGTAGCCGCCGCCCGCGCGCACGATGCCGACGGCCGGGTCGAGCAGGCCGCTCTTGTCGTACTTCGCGTCGTAGCCGATCGTGTTGGTGCGCACCAGGTTGTCGAGCGCGGCGGCGTAGGCGCTGCCGAACAGCGCCTGACTGGCCGGGTTCGCGAACTCGAGGTCCGGTGTCGGGGGTGCGGCGGCGGCCGTGCCGGTGACGACGCCCCCGGCGATCGCGACGGCGAGCAGTGCCGAACTGACCCGTTTCCTCATGCGCGTAACCCCTTTCGGCGCGGAGGGACCGCGGACAGTGCACCACGGAACGCCGGTGTTTCCCCGGAAACGGCGTGATCCTGTCCGTTTCTGTCCGCCGTCACGGTCCGGTAAAGATCGTTGTGCCTGGTAGCAGCGTGTGATCAGGTGTCGGGACCTCGTGGTCGCGCTCGGTGAGGAGGACCGGTGACGTTCTTCCTCTCGCGGCTGTTCGCGCGCTGGGTGCTGAACCGGGGCTGGCTCCTGCCGGTCGCCGTCGTGGCCGTGGTGTTCCTGACGAGCTGGCCGCTGATGGCGCTGGCCGAGCCGGCGGGCAGCGAGCTGGTCCGCCCCGGCAACTACTGGTGGTACTTCGTCGTCACCGCGACCACGGTCGGG
Source organism: Amycolatopsis iheyensis (assembly GCF_024703995.1). GTDB lineage: Bacteria > Actinomycetota > Actinomycetes > Mycobacteriales > Pseudonocardiaceae > Amycolatopsis > Amycolatopsis iheyensis. Next base: position 214,574 of record NZ_JAMXQV010000019.1, read on the forward strand.
TACGGCGACTATTCGCCCGAGACGGTCGCCGGGCACTTCGTGGGCGCGTACGTGATCGTCGGCGGGATCGCCACGCTCACGACGGTCTTCACCAAGCTCGCGTCGAAGCTGGAACAGGCGAAGGGACGGCGGATGCAGGGGACGGAGGCGGTGCGCGCGAGCGGGCACACGGTGCTGATCGGGTACGCGGCCGGGCGGACGGAGCGGATCGTGGCCCAGCTGCTGGCCGACGGCGTGACGGGGCTGGTGCTGTGCGCCGAGATCCCGGCCCACCCGATGCCGACGCAGCCGGTGGACTTCGTCCGCGGCGAGCCGACCGCGGCCGAAGTCCTTTCGCGGGCGGCGGTCGACCGCGCGGCGGCGGTCCTGGTCGACATGGCCGACGACAACGAGGCACTGGCGGTGGCGGTCACGGTGGACCACGCGAACCCGGCGGCGCACGTGGTGGTGACCCTGCGCGACCTCGACCGGGCCGAGCTGGTGCGGTACGTCGACCCGCGCATCCGCTGCGTCCAGTGGCACACACCGCGGATGGTGACGGAGGAGCTGACGTCACCGGGGATCGCGGAGGTGTACGCGGAGCTGATGACGGCCGGGGGAGCGGACACGTATTCGGTGACGTTGCCGGAGTCACTGGGCCGGCTGCCGGCGGAGCGCTGCCGGCTCGCGCTCGGCCGGGCGTTCGGCGCGACGGTGCTGGCGGTCCGGACGGGTGCGGGGCTGGAGGTGAACCCGGCGTGGGACGCGGAGCTCACGGCGGGCGCGGTGGTGTATTACGTGGGGCCGAGGCGGTTGAGCGGGGCGGACGTGGAGACGGCGCTGCGCGCCGCGGTGTCCTGAGTGGTGGGTGGCGGCGCCTGGTGTATCGCGGCGGCCGTGGGCTGCGGGCTTCCCGCGGCAGCTGTCGTGAGTGGGCGGTCGTGGTGGCGCGGCGGCTGCGGGCTTCCTGCGGTGAGGTCGTGGTGGAGCGGGTCGCGCTGTTGGTGGCTCGGCCTGGCTGGTTTGCTCGCTGCCCGTGGTGAGCTGTGTGGCGCGGCGGGCGGTCTCCGGTCGCTCGAGCGGCCGTGGGCTGCGGTCGTGGTGGAGCGGGGGCGCGCCGCCAGCGGCCCGGCCTGTGTGGCGCGGCGGATGGTCTCCGGTCGCTCGGGCGGCTGTGGGCTGGGGCTTCCTGCGGCAGCTGTCGTGCCGGAGCGGCCTCGCGGCGGCGGCTTGGCGAGTGGCGGCGATGTCCTGAGTGGCCGCGACCGCCCGGCGACCCCACCCCACACCGACCCCCTCAATCCGATCAATCACCACCGCCCCGACCAGCGCGTTCCCACACCCGTCGCCCCCTTTGTCCGGATTCCCGCCCCCTGATGGTGGCCCCGGCGGGCGGGGAGTTGCATACTGCGAACATGGCGCGAGGGAAAGCGGAGGTCGCGCGGTGAGCCCCCGTGAGGAAGGCTCCCGCCCGAAGTTCGGCCGGATCGACCCGTACTGTCTGATGGCGGTGCTGCCGATCCTGCTCGTCGCCGGGATCATCGGCTCGCTGGTCAACGTGCTGCTGGGGCTGGGCTGCGCGGTGTTCGCCGGCCTGATCGTCCTGTTCGACTCGTGGGCCAACCGGCCCAGTGCCGCACCGCCGCCCCCGCCGCCGCCTGCCCGGGCCGCGCGGCCGGCTCCGGCGCGGGCACCCGCCCGGCGGCCC
>NZ_JAMXQV010000020.1 GCF_024703995.1 Amycolatopsis iheyensis
GCGTTGATCGCCCTGGCCCGCCGCCTGGTCGACGTCATCTGGGCACTGCTGCGCGACGGCCGTGAGTTCCATCCCTCACCACCGGTCACAGCCGCAGCTGGCGCTTGACACGATCATTGAAACTCCTTCTGTTCGGCGGGTCGACGGAGAAGCTTGCGCAGCTTTTGGACGCCGCCCTGGATCCCGCGGGGGAAGGCGAGCACGACGACGATGAGGATCACGCCGTACACCGCGAGCGGGAGGTTGTTGGCCACGTCGGTGTTCAGGTGCAGCGCGTCGGCGAGGTCTTCGGACCAGGCCTGGAAGTACACGAGCGCGACCGCACCCCACAGCGCGCCCCACAGGGAACCGAGCCCGCCGAGCACCACGGCCGCCAGCAGGCTCAGCGACAGCGCGGGTGTGAACGAGCCCGGCGCGGCGGTGCCGAGCAGGAACGCCTGCAGGCCACCGGCCAGGCCACCGCACACCGCGCTGATCAGGAACGCGAGGATCTTCGTGCGGCCGACGGCGATCCCGCTCAGCGCCGCGGCGACCTCGTCGTCGCGCACCGCGCGGAAGTTCCGGCCGAGCTTGCCGCGCACGACGTTGAGCACGAGCACCAGCGCGATGAGCACGCTGAGCCAGACGATCCAGGTCTGCCAGCGCAGCTCCGGCACGGCGATCCCGGCCGGTCTGCTGTGGACGGTGAAGCTGATCCCGTTGCTGCCGCCCAGGAAGTCGGTGAACCGGCGGGTCAGCGCGGGCAGGCCGACGGCGAGCGCGAGGGTCGCGCCGGCCAGGTACGGGCCCCGCAGCCGGGCCGCGGCGGCCCCGGCCAGCAAGCCCGCGAGCCCGCCCGCGGCCGCCGCGAGCAGCAGGTCGGCCCACAGCGGGAACGACGGGACGTGCGTCACCAGCAGCGCCACGGTGTAGGCGCCGATGAACATGAACGCGCCGTGTCCCAGGGAAACCTGGCCGGTGAGCCCGGTCAGCAGGGTCAGCCCGGCCACCGCGATCAAGTAGTAGCCGATCGTCGCGATGCGCAGGTTGGTGAACTCGTCGGTGACCAGGGTCAGGAGGACGACGAAGGCGAACGCGGCCAGCGCGAACAAGGTGTGGCGCAGCAACGGCGGCAGTGTCCGCTTCTTCGCCGTCGGCTCGACGCGGGTCTCGGGAAGGCTCGTCCGCACGGTCATACCCGCCTCACCTTCGCCCGGCCGAACAACCCGCTGGGCCGCACGATCAGCACGACCACCAGGATGGCCAGCGCGGCGATCGTCACCATCTCCGGTCCCAGGTAGCCGGACACGTAGGACAGTCCGACGCCGAGCACGAAGCCGCCGACGATGGTGCCGAGCGGGTTGTCCAGCCCGCCGAGCACGGCGGCGGTGAGGGCGTAGACGAAAACGCCGTCGAGGACGTTCGGGAAGAGGAACGGCGGAGTCGCCAGCAGCCCGGCGAGCGAGCCGACGGCCGCGGCCAGGCCCCAGCCGACGGTGAGCATCAGCCCGACCCGCACGCCGAGCGTGCGGGCCACGTCCGGGGCGAACGCGGCCGCCCGCATCCGCAGCCCCAGCGGCGTGTACTTGAACACCACCAGCACGAGCGCGGCGATGGCGAGCACGATCAGCACCACGAACAGGTCGTTGGCGGAGAACCGGCCGCGGAAGTCGAAGGCGTAGGGGAACGCCAGCGGTTCGTTGGACCAGATCATGCCCGCGATCGCCTGCAGGACGAGCAGGAGTCCCAGGGTGACGATGATCGAGCTCAGCTCGGAGCGGTGCCGCAACGGCCGGATCAGCAGCCGTTCGGTGGCGACGCCCAGCAGCGTCCCGGCGACGATCGCGACGGCGAAGCCGAGCCAGTAGCTGCCGGTCGCCTTCGTCACGGAGTACGCGAGGTACGTCGAGATCAGGGCGAGGGCGGGCTGGGCGAAGTTCACCACCCGGGTGGCCCGGTAGATGATGACCAGCGCGAGCCCCAGCGCGGCGTACACCGCGCCGGCGGAGATCCCGCCGAGGGTCAGGTCGAGGAAGTCCCGCATACCGGACCGTTCACCTCCATTTTGGACAGTCAGAAGCGGCAGAAGCGTCAGAAGCCGAGGTAGGCGTGGCGGAGGCCGTCGTCGGCCAGCAGCTCCGCCGCGGTGTCGACGGCCACGACGCTGCCGAGCGCGAGGACGTACCCGTTGTCGGCGATGGACAGCGCGCTGTGTGCGTTCTGCTCGACGAGCACCACGGTCAGCCCGGTCGAGGTCCGCAGGTCCCGCAGGATGCCCATGATCCGCGCGGTGATCAGCGGCGCGAGCCCGAGCGACGGCTCGTCGAGCAGCAGCAGGTCGGGCCGGCTCATCAGGGCGCGGCCGATGGCCAGCATCTGCCGCTCACCACCGGACAGCGTCGCGGCGGGTTTCGCCGAACGTTCTGCCAGCGGCGGGAAAAGCTCGTAAACCTCACGCTTGGCGGCCGCACGGTCGGCGCGGTCTCGTCGCCAGAGCGCGCCGAGCCGCAGGTTCTCCTCGACGGTCAGCTCGGTGATCACGCCGCCGCCCTCGGGCACGTGCGCGACCCCGCCACGGGCGATCCGGTCGGGGGCGCGGCCGGTGAGTTCCGTGCCGTCCCAGGCGATCCGGCCGCGCCGGGCCGGCTGCAGGCCACTGATGGTGCGCAGCAACGTCGTTTTCCCGGCACCGTTGGCACCGAGGACGGCGGTGATCCCACCGCGTTCGACGGTGATGCCGACACCGTCGAGCGCGCGGACGGCGCCGTAGGCCACGGACAGCTCTTCGATCTCAAGCACCGGGCGCCTCCTCGGCGGGGTCGCCGAGGTAGGCCTCGGCCACGCGGGGGTCGGCCTGGATCTCGGCGGGGCTGCCCGCCGCGATCACCTCGCCGAAGTTCAGCACCACCACCCGGTCGCAGACCTGCATGACCAGGTCCATGTGGTGCTCGACCAGCACGACCGCCATGTGCCGCCGCAGCGAGAGGATCAACGTCGAGAGCTCGACCAGCTCGGCGGCCGACAGCCCGCTCGCCGGTTCGTCGAGCAGCAGCAGGTCCGGCTCCGCCACCAGCGCCCGGGCCAGCGCCACGCGTTTCCGCACGCCGTAAGGCAGAACGCCGGGCAGCCGGTCGGCGAGGTCGGCGATCCCGAGCTCGCCCAGCGTCGCGCGGGCGCGGGTGGTCAGGTCGGACTCGTCGCGGGCCGAGCGGCCGGCGCCGACCAGCGCCGGGAGCATGCCGGTGCGGGCGTGGCGGCCCGCGCCGGCCAGCACGTTCTCCAGCACGGTCAACCCGGCGAACAGGCCGAGCCCCTGCAGGGTCCGCACGATCCCCAGCCGGGCGAGCTGTTCGGGGCGGTGGCGCACGAGCGGCTCGCCCCGCCACAGCACGCGGCCGGCCTGGGGCCGGACGAACCCGCAGATGACGTTGAACAGCGTGGTCTTCCCGGCGCCGTTGGGCCCGATGACCCCGACGACACTGCCGCCGTCGACGCTCATCCGGACGTCGTTGAGCGCGGTGAGCCCGCCGAAGCGCACGGTGAGACCGTCGACCACGAGCAGGTCTTCGCCGGGCGGGGCCTCACCGGGAAGTGTCATCGACGACTCTCCTGTCTCACCATGTGGACCTGGGCGTACCGCGCGGTCGGTATGAAGAGGGTGGGGTGCGAGGCCGGTCGTGTCAAGGTGCGAACCACCGATATCGGATCCCGCGCCGACGGTCCGAAAATTTCGGCATGCCGCCGCACCGCGGAAAGTCCTGGCACAGCAAAAGGGCGGGCGCGCCCCGCGGCGCGCCCGCCCTCCGGCGTCGATCTCCGCTCAGCCGGTGCTGGCCTGCGGCGCGATCATCGACGAGGCGTCGATCTTCGTCTGGACGACGCCCAGCTGCTGGAGCAGGTCGGGCACCCGCTGGATGCGGCGGGCGTCCAGGGTGGACCCGAAGGCGGGCATCACCATCAGGCTGGCGATGTCCTGGTCCACCTTGGCGTTGCGGACGACGAGCGGCTCGATCCGGGCGCGGTCGACCGCGGCGCGGGTGGCGTTGAGCATCGCCCGCTGGAAGGCGAGCATCGTCTTCGGGTGCCCCTGGACCCACTTCGCCGTCGCGCCGAAGCCCGTCAGCGGGAACGCCTCGGTGCTGCCGCTGGCCGCGTCGATGACCGGGAACGCGCCGGCGACCTTCGCGGACTGGGTCAGGAACGGCTCCGGCTGGTAGGCGACGTCGACGCGGCCCTGGGCCAGCGCGGTCCCCATCTCCGGCAACGGCATCGGGACCCACTTGACCTGGTCGAAGTCGACGCCGTGGTCGCGCATCACCGACCGGGTCAGCACGTCCGACGCGGCGTTCTTCGAGCTGATGGCGATCCGCTTGCCGTTCAGGTCCTGCACGGTCTTCACCGGCGAGTTCGGCACCGTGACGAGCTCGTTGCTGCGCGGGCTGGCCGACGTGGCGTCGGCGACCAGGCGTAGGTCGGACCCGTTGTTCTTGGCCAGGAAGAACAGCGTGTAGGTCGACAGCGCGAGGTCGTCCTGGCCGTTCACCATCTTGGTGAGCGCTTCCTGGCCGCTGGCGGTGACCTCGGCCTGCACGTCGAGGCCCTCGGCCTTGAAGTACCCGCCTTCCTGCGCCAGCCAGAAGGTGGCGAGGTCGACGGCGGCGAAGATGGCGACCTTGATCGACGGTTTTTCGACGGCGCCACCGGTCCCGGATCCGCTCCGCTGGCTGCACCCGGCGAGCAGGGTGAGCACCAGAGCGAGCACCGCGAGCCGGCGGGCCGAGGCGCGTGAGGGCATAGCACTCCTCGAAAAGAATCTTTCGTCCACGGAATCCGGCCTGTCCAGCCGTGATTCGCCGGACTGTAGATGACGATTTCGGCGTCCGCAAATACGTTGCCAAAAAATGATCAACGGCGGGTCCGCGCGAAAGAGTGACGGGACGGCCACTCGGGTAACCACCCACCACGGGATCCTGACCAGCGGAAACAAACCAACGAGATGGCGGCGGACGTCGTGGCGGGGTCCCATCGGCGAAATGACCATCGTCACACCACGGAATTGCGCGATCACCGACGCGCCGAAAAATGATCGTCCACAAAAGACCGGAAATTCACGGAATTGCGGCTCGGCAATACGCCGACGTGGACGAAGTCCGGCAGGGCCGGACGGGTGAAGCCGGTGCGGGCCAACCGGCCCAGCGGGCGGAAGCCGGTGGCAGGCACCTCACGAATTCGCCCCGGAATGGGAAAGGCCCCGGCGTGACAACGCGCGGCCGAATCGTCGGCGGCGGCGGCCGGCGCCCGGCCAGGACCCGGCGGCCCCACCACGGCACACCGGGTCCCGACGATCGACGGGAGCACCACCCTCTACGGCCGGCACATCACTGTGCCGGTCGTGCGCTCCCTCAAAGTGCCCCGACGGCTCAGCAGAACCAGCCGGCCTGGATCCAGCCTCTCTTGTTCACGTGCCCCATGGCGTACCCCTCCGCCCAGTCGCCGCTGGGCGAGTACCGGGACAGCTCGAAGTGGTCGCCGCGGTAGAGGGTGCCGATGATCACCCCGGCCGGCTGCGTGCGGACATACAGGTCCTGCGCGCAGATTTCGTGGACAGTGCCCGCCGAAGCGGCGGGCGCGAAGGTGAGCGTGGCGGCGACGGCGAGGGTCGCGGCGGCGATGGTCTTCATCGGGCTCCTCAGTTCAGGGCGAAGCAGTCGCGCAGCAGGAAGCCCCACTTGCTCGTGCCGTGCCAGAAGACGTCGGCCGAGTTGTGGTCGGCCGTGATGTAGCGGACGCCGATGTAGTTGCCCCGCACCAGCGTCGCGATCGGGTCGGAGTGCCCCTGCCCGGCCGTGTAGTTGCCGAAGAGCGTGGCGGTCTCGCACGTGATGTGCGCGGCCCGGGTCGGCACCCACGGGTCGCCGATCGTGCCGCTTCCACTTTGGACGGTCGCCGCGGCGGGCACGGCCGCGAGCCCGGCCGCCGTGCCGGCCAGCAGGGCCGCCACGCAAGCGCGTTTCAGGTTTCTCATCTTCGGTCCTTTCCCGACGGATTCGGTTCCGTCCCGGAAAAGAACTACCGGCCGGGTGCGCCGGAGCGGAAGAGCACGCGATGACCGTGCGTGCACACTTCGGGTCTCCCCGTGCACCCACCCGCTAGCCGGTCGCCGCCTTGGCGGGTGTCGCGAAGCGCCGCAGCCCGGGCGTTCCGACGCCGACCAGCACGACCGCCACCACGCACAGCAGCCCGCCGCTCACCAACGCGACCGTCCCGGACGCCACGCCCGCGACCAGGCCACCACGCAGGTTGCCGATGTCCGGACCGGCCTGCCCCACGATCTGCTCGGCCGCCGCCACCCGGCCCAGCAGCGCGTCCGGCGTGTTCAGCTGCACCAGCGCCCCACGCGAAACCACCGAAACCGTGTCCGCCGCACCCGCCAGCACCAGGCACCCGAGCCCCACCCACGGGTCGGGCGCCAGGCCGAACACCGTCAGCGCGCCACCCCAGACCACCGAGCCCACGAGCATCACCAGGCCCGGCCGGGACAGCCGCGTGAACGACCCGGAGAACACCGAAGCCGCGACCCCGCCGACCGCGATCGCCGACAGGAACAGGCCCAGCGTCCGCGGGTCGCCGGCGAAGCGTTCCGCGTTCACCAGCGGGAACAAGCTGACCGGCATCGACAGGACGGTCGCCGCCAGGTCGGTCAGCAGCGCGCCCCGCACCACCGGGGTCCGGACCAGGAACGCCAGCCCGTCCAGCACCCCGCGCAGCCCGGGCCGCGACGGCTCGCCGTCCGGCCGCATCGGCGGCAGACCCAGCACGCCGTAGAACGCCATGCCGAACGAAAGCGCGTCCACGAGGTAACACCCGCCGACGCCGAAGCGGCCGAGGACCAGCCCGCCCAGCGCCGGGCCGAGCAACATCGCGCCCTGGAACGCGATGCGGTTCAGCGCGAGCCCGGCCGGGAGCAGTTCCGGGGTCAGCAGCCGCGGGACGAACGTACGCGCGACCGGCCCGCCGCCCGCCACGAAGCACGACTGCGCGGCCACCAGCGCCAGCACCGCGAGCACCGGAACGCCGTCCAGAAACCCCTGCACGGCAAGGAAAACCGAGCAGACGGCCTGTCCGCTCGTCGTGACCAGCGCGAACTTCCGCCGGTCGACGCGGTCCACCAGCGATCCGGCGAACAACCCGAACACCACCACCGGCAACGCCTGGGCGAGCCCCACCGCGCCGGTCCACACGGTGCTCCCGGTCTGCTGCCAGACCTGGAACATCACGGCCACGACCGTCATCTGGGCGCCGAAACCGGAGAAGACGCGCCCCACCCACAACCGCCGGAACGCGGGGGAAACCCGCAGCGGGGTCAGGTCGGCCAGAGCACGGGTCAGCACCACCGCAAAATTGTAACAGTGCTTATATAGTTGCGGCGGAGGCTTATCCGTCTGCCCGGCGGAACTCCAGCAGGGACCGCTGCCCGGTCACGTCGGTCACCGCCTCGAGCACCAGCCCGTGTGCCGCCGCCAGGTCCTCGAACTCCCCGACCCGCCGCTCCCGCCCGCCGAAGATCACGAGCATGGCCAGGTCGATCTCGGTGCTCGCCCACCGATCGCCGACCGGCTCGACGACCAGCAGCCGCCCGTGCGCGGGCAGCGCCTCGACGCACCGGGCCAGGACGAGGTGGGCGTGCTCGTCGTCCCAGTCGTGCAGGATGTCGCACAGCACGTACGCGTCCGCGCCGGCCGGGAGCGGGTCGAAGAAGCTGCCCGCGACGACTTCGGCGCGGGCACCGAAACCACTCAACACGCGCGCGGCCTCGGCCGCCGTCGGCTCGAGGTCGACGAGCCACCCGCGCACGCCGGGCTGCGCGGTGAGGATCCCGGCGAGCAGCTCCCCCTGCCCGCCCCCGACGTCGACGACACTCGCGAACCGGCCCCAGTCGAAGCCGCCGACGAGCTGCGCGACCTCCCCGCGGAACCGCAGCGCCATCTGCCGGTCGAACGACTCTCGCAGCGGCGGCCGCTCGGCGAGGTCGGTCCAGAAGTCCTGCCCGTACCGGCGGGCGTAGCCGCCCTCACCGGTGGTGACACTGTGCAGGAGCTCGACGAACGCCAGCTCCGCGCGCCCGCCCGCGGCGTTCAGGTCGAGCAGGACACCGGTCAGGCCCGCGCGGATCTTGGCGCCGAACGCGGTGGTCCGGTAGCCGGCCGCCGTGCGCTCGAAGCACCCGAGCGTCGTGAGGTGGCTCAGCAGCAGCTCGAGCGCGACCGGCGAGACGCCGAGCTCGGCCGCGAGCGGTCCGGTGGCGCCGCCCTCGCCGTCGAGGTGGCCCGGCAGGTCCAGCGTGGCCGCGACGCGCAGCGCCATCGGCGTCGCCAGCCCGGCCATGCGGCGGATCGCGGCGGTGTCTTCGTCGTCTCCCACGGGGATCGACCCTGGCACAAGGTGATCGGCGGGGAAAGGCCACAAGGGACAGTCGGTGACCGGCCGGGCACTGCCCGCCAAGGGAAGCGCTTTGGAAGCCGGGTCCGGCACGATCGGCGGCAACCGAACGCAAGAGGAGTCGAACATGAGAGCCGGGGCTTTCCACGCCGTCATCGGCACGGCCTTCCTGGGGGTCGTCGTCCTCGCCCCCGCCGCACAGGCGTCCGCCACGGGCGCGCAGACGGTGTCGTCGCACTGCGCCGCGGGCCCCTTCCGCGGCACCTTCTCGATGACCTACCAGGCCGCCGGACCGACCGAGTACCACCCGTCGATCGTGACCATGGGCGGCGGGCCGTACATCGGCGACTCCGGGACCTTCGCGATGGACGTCTACTACGTCGACGCGGCGGGCGCCGCGAACTCCGTCTACTCCGGGGACTTCACCGGCACGGCGGGCACCAAGCTCAGCGTCCACCTCCCGGCCGGCGTCACGGTGCCGCAGGACCGGCTGAGCTACACCTCGGTCAGCTTCGACGGCGGCGCGGGCCCCTGCACGGCCAGCGCGGAGATCAGGTAGCCCGCGCGCAGGACGGCGTCGCGCAGCAACGCGGCGCTGTCCTGCGCCCGCGCCGGGGTGAGCACGAACCCCCCGGTCGTGTGCTCACCCCAGCCGGTCATCGCCTGCGGCTCGCCGAAGCCGCGGATCGGGCACGGCAGCGGCGGCGCCACGGGCAGGTGCGCGTCGCTGGTCAGCAGGCTGACGTCGGCGCGGCCGGCCTGGGCCGGCACCGCCCGCGCGGCCCGGTCCGGCGGCGCCTGGTGGGCGACGACGAGTGCCCGCGGGACCCCCAGTCCCGCGGCCACCCGCCGCTGCGCCAGCCGGTAAGCGACCAGCGCGCCGAGGCCCGCCCCGAACAGCACGTGCGGGCGGGCGAGCACCTCCGCCAGCTCCGCGGCCAGCGACTCCACGAGCAGCCACATGTCCCGGTACGGGTGCTCGTCCCTGCGCTCGCCGCGGCCCGGCAGCTCGACCACGTGCACGGTGATCCGCGGATCACGCCAGGCCCGGTAGCGGCCGGCTGCCTCTCCCGCGCCCGGGAAGCAGACGAACAACGTGCGCTCGACCTCGGTGTCCACCCGTGGCCCCCAATCCCTCGTGCCCCGAGCTAGTCTCGGATGCGGCACTTCCGTTCCGCTTCGGTCCGCCTTCTGGGGGCAACACGTGCGCTACCGCCTGCTCGGGCCGGTCGCGGTCCTCGGCGACACGGGCGCGTTCCGGCCCGGTGGCCAGAAACAGACGTCCGTGCTGGCCGCGCTGCTGCTCAGCCCGAACCGCGTGGTCACCGAAGACCGGCTCATCGACCTGACCTGGGGTGAGAACGCGCCGCCGAGCGTCCGCGGGCGGCTGCAGGTGCACATCTCGGAACTGCGGAAGCTGCTCGGCCGGGACGTCATCCTCCGGCGCGCGCCCGGCTACGTGATCGAGGTCGCGCCCGGTGAGCGGGACGTCGACGTGTTCGACGACCTGGTCGCGCAGGCACGGGCCACGTCCGGCCCGGCGGCCGTCGCGCACCTGCGCTCCGCGCTGGCGCTGTGGGACGGCCCGCTCGGCGGGGTCAGCGAAGCGCTGGCCGAGCACGAAGGCCCGGCGCTGGCCGAACGGCGGCTCGTCGCGCTCGAAGAGCTGTACGAGCAGGAGCTGGCGTCGGGACGGCACGGCGAGGTCGTCGGGGAGCTGCGGCAGCTCGTCGGCGAACACCCCTTCCGGGAGCGGCTGCGGGCCGCGCTGATGCTCGCGCTGCACCGCTGCGGCCGGACGCCGGAAGCCCTGGAGGCGTACTCGCGGGCGCACGAGCTGCTCGTGGACGAGCTCGGCATCGAACCCGGCCAGGCCCTGCAGGACCTGCGGCTGCGGATCCTGCGCGGCGAGGGCGAGCCGGCGCCGCCCGCCCCGGTCGCGCCGCGGCCCGCCGAGCTGCCGCTGGACGTCCGCGGGTTCGCCGGCCGGGCGCCCGAGCTGGCCGCGCTCGACGAGCCCGGCGACGTCTGGGTGATCACCGGGACCGCTGGCGTCGGCAAGACCGCGCTGGCCGTGCACTGGGCGCACACCGCGCGGGCGCGCTTCCCCGACGGCCAGCTGTACGTGAACTTGCGCGGCTTCGACGCCGACGACGAGCCGCTCACGCCGGCGGCCGCACTCGCGCAGCTGCTGCGCACCCTCGGCGTCGACCTGCGGGACGTGCCGCCGGGCCTCGACGACCAGAGCAAGCTCTACCGGTCGCTGCTGGCCGACCGGCAGGCGCTGGTGGTGCTCGACAACGCGCGTGACGTCGCCCAGGTGCTGCCGCTGCTGCCGTCGTCGGGGCGGGTGCTGGTGACCAGCCGCCACCGGCTCGACGAGCTCGTCGCCCGCACCGGCGCGCGCTCGCTCGGGCTGGGCCAGCTGCGCGAAGACGACTCGCGGGCGCTGCTGAGCGCCCTGCTCGGCGAGCGGACCGAGGCCGAGCCCGAGGCGGCGGCCGAGCTGGCCCGGCTCTGCGGGCACCACCCGCTCGCGCTGCGGATCGCCGCGGCCAACACCGGGACCGCGAGCATCGGCGAGCTCGTCGACGAGCTGCGTGGCGACCCGCTGGCCCAGCTCGGCTTCGACGGCGAAGGCGAAAGTGCCGTCGCGAAGGCGTTTTCGGTGTCCTACCAGGCCCTCACGCCCGCGTTGCGCCAGGCGTTCCGGCTGCTCGCGCTGGTGCCGGGGGCGGACTTCACGGCCGTCGACGCGGCGGCCCTGCTCGCGGTGCCGGCCCCCGAAGCGACCCGGCTGCTGCGTGGGCTGGCCGCGGCGAACCTCGTCGAGGCGCACGCCCCCCGGCGTTACCGCTTCCACGACCTCGCCCGGCGCTACGCCGAGCAGTGCGTCCGCGCCGAAGAGGACGAAGCCGCGCGGGAGAGCGCGTGGGAGCGGCTGTTCACCGGGTACTGCGCGGCCGCGGACGCGGCGGCGGCGCTGCTGGGCGCGCGGATCGTCGCGCTCCCCCGCGAGGACGCGCCGGTGGCGCGGAGCCCGATCGCGTTCACCGAAGCCGCCGAGGCCGTCGCGTGGCTCGACGTCGAGGTGCCGAACCTGTCGGCCGCCCTGCGCCAGGCCGCGACGCGCGGGCCGTACCCGGGCGCCTGGTACCTGGCCGACGCGCTGCGGCGGTTCTTCCACGACCACGGGCGCCGCGCGGAGTGGCTGGAGCTCGCGCCGATCGTGCTGCGTGCGGCGCGGGACCGCGGCGCCCAGCCGGCCGAGGCGCTGGTGCACCTGTCGGTCGGCGGCGCGTACTTCCGCGAAGGCCAGCACGAAGCGGGCATCCGGCACTCGGAGAAGGCGGTGCAGGCGAGCCGGGCCTGCGGCTGGCGCGAGTGCGAGGCGACGGCCGTCGCGAACCTGGGGTCGATGCTGGAGTGGACCGGCCGGCTCTCGGAGGCCGTCGAACACAGCCGGCGCGCGATCCAGCTGTTCCGCGAGCTGGCCAACTCCTCCGGCGAGGCGCTGGCGCTGAACTCGCTGAGCTGCCACTACCGGCAGCTGGGGCGGCTCGAGCAGGCCGAAGACTGCCTGTTCGAGGCGGTCGCGCTCTGCCGCAAGGAGGACCTGCCGTTCTGGGAGGCCGCCAACCTCGCCGACCTCGGCGGGGTGCTGCTGGCCGCCGGACGGCTCGACGAGACGGCCCGCGCCGCCGACCAATCGCTGGCGGAGTTCCGCCGGCTCGGCTCGAGCTTCGGCGAGGCGACCGCGTTGAACGTCCTGAGCGCGTTGCGCACCGCCCGCGGCGAGCACGCCGACGCGGTCCGGACGGCGGAGGAGGCACTGGCGAGCGTCCGCCGCGACGGCGACCGCCAGGTGGAAGCGGCGGCGCTGATCGCCCTCGGCCGGGCGGCCGAAGGCGCCGGTGACCTGGTCACCGCGGAGCGCGTCCTGCGGGAGGCGCTGGAGCTGACGGCGGAGTCGGGCCTGCGCGGCCAGCTGGCCGAGGCGTCGGCGACGCTGGCCTCGGTCCTGGCGGCGGCCGGCCGGGCACCGGAAGCGGGCGACCACGCCCGGGCGGCACTGGACACCGCCCGCGCGGGTGGCTACCGGCTGCTCGAGGCCGAGGCGCTGCTGGCGCTGGCGGCGGTCGAAGCGGCGGCCGGGCGGCCGACGCTGGCCGAAGGGACGGCCCGCGAGGCACGCGGGCTGTACCGCTCGGTGGCCCACGCGACCGGGGAGCGTGCCGCCGAGCGGTTCCTGGCAAGCCTCGCCCGGCGCGCGACCGGCTGATCTGCCGGACCGGCGCGAACACCGCACGCGGCACACGAGCGCCACCGCCACCCAGCCGCCCCCGACCCGCCCCACCCGCCGCGCGACCGGCGGACCGATCTGCCGGACCGGCGCGAAGACCGGCACCAAGCCAGTCCAGGCCCGCCCCCACCCGGCACACGCCACCGGCGCGGCGCGACAACCTCCACCCACCGCACCTCCGACACCCCAGCGCCACCGCCAAGCCACCCACCCAGCACACCACCGGCGGAACCAAAGCCACCCCGACCCGCCCCATCCAGCACACCACCGGCCGAACCACCCACCGCACCCCACCCAGCGCCACCACCAAGAGCCACCCCCGGCCCGCCACCCACCCGGCACACCACCGGCGGAACCACCCGCCGACGAGGCGCAATACCGGATGATCTGGTGTTACCTCCGCCGCGGCGGCGCGACATACTGAACCCATGCCCCGTCCGAAACACGTCCCCGCGAGCGATCTCCGGCTCCCGGACGCGCTGGAGCCGGGGCGGCCCAAGGGCGAGCAGCTCCGCGCGATCCTCGAGACCGTCGCGACGGAGGCGGGCGCCGGGCGGCTGATGCCGTCCGAGCGGTTCCTCGCCGAGCACTTCCAGGTCGCCCGCGGGACCGTGCGGCAGGAGGTCAACCGGCTGGTCGCGGACGGCGTCCTGTACCGCCAGCACGGCACCGCGACCTTCACGGCGAAACGCCAGGCCGCGCACATCGACATGCTGACGTCCTTCACCGAGGACATGAAGGCCCGCGGCGTCGTGCCCAAGACGAAGGTGCTGCACGCCGAGGTCGAGTCCGCGCTGCCGCGGCTCGCGGGCCGGCTGAACGTGCCGCCCGGCGCGCGTGTCTTCCGGCTGGAGCGGCTGCGGTACGTCGACGACGAGCCGTTCGCCGTCGAACGCACCAACCTCTCGGTGGACCGGTTCCCGGGCATCGAGCTGTTCGACTGGGAAACGCAGTCGCTGCACCGCACGCTGGAGGAGCGCTGGGGCGTCCACGCGGAGTGGAACGACACGGCGATCTCGGCGGTCCTGCCGAACAACCACGACGCGGCCCTGCTCGGCATCGACCCCAGCCGGCCGTGCCTGATCATCGAGGGCACGCTGCACGACCAGAGCGGCGGCGTCATCGAAGCGGGCCGGTCCCTGTACCGCGCGGACCGCTACACGGTCTTCACGCAGGCCCGCCGCAGCCCGGCCTGAGCCGGGCAACCCCGGCGTCCCCTCCTGCGTGTCCACGGCACGAGAGAGGGGCCGCCGTTGACCGCACGCCGAAGACTCGCACTCGCCGCCGTCCTGGGATCCTCCGCGGTGCTCGCCGCCCTGTCCGCCCGCCCGCCGCGCGACCACCGCCCGCCGCCACCCAGCCCGGTGCCCCCGAAGGCGCCGGAAACCCCGGCGCCCGAACCACCGCAGTTCCTGGCCAAGGTGTACCGGCAGCTGGTCTTGGCCGCTCTGCTGGTGGTGTCGGCGGCGGTCTCGGTCTTCGCGGCGCACGAGGAGCTGTCCGGTTCGGGCGACGGCATCACCACCACGGGCATCCTCGGGCTCATCGCGGCACTGGTGCTGCTCGGCTGGTGGCGAGGCACCTGGGACGTGCACTACGACACCGGCCTGCTGGCGTTCTGCGCCGTGGGCCTGATCCTCGTGCTCTGCGCCGGGCCGGCCGTGGTGACCGAGATGGTCCTGGCCCACCGCGGCACCCCGGTGACGGTCGAGGCCGTGCGCACGGGCGCCGACGACTACACGCTGGTCGTCCCGGGCGGCTCGACCCCGCTGCGCGGCCTGTTGCACACCTCGGGGCAGCTCCCCGCGACGTTCACCGCGCTGGTCGACCCCGAGGGGTTCGTCCGCCCGATGCGCGCCGCCGACGTGAGCCCGGCGTTCCCCGCGGCCGTCCTGCTCGGCGGCGCGGGTGTGCTCGGCGTCACCGTGCTCGGCTCGGGTTTCCCGCTCGGTCAGGGGCGGCGCCGGGTGGCGTGATGCGCCCGCAGCAGCTTCAGGCAGTGCTCCACCAGCACGTCCCCCGCGTCCGGACCGAACAACGTCACGTACGACTCGTAAACACCATCGCGATGCCCCTCGGCGTCCGGCAGGTACCCGAGGTACCCGTCGGAATACCCGATCACCCGCGTGTGCGGGAACGGGCTCCCCCGCCGGATCCGCAGCCCCAGCGAAGCGAACAGCTCGAACGGTGTGTGCAGCCAGACGATCTCGCCCAGCGACACCACGCTGACCGGGACCTCGGCGCACCCGGTCGGCCGGTCGGACGCCGCCATCGCGGCCAGCATCGCGCAGCCCTCGTAGCGGGTCTGGGCGATCCGGACCGCCGGGTGGTCCTCGCCGTGGCGGGCCAGCTCGTGCTGCCACTGGCCCTCCGCCGCCTCGCGCAGATCCAGGCTGTCTTCGATCGACGGCACCTCGCGGTAGGGCAGGTGCAGCGCCGAGCGGGACAGCCGGATCGGGCCGCTCTCCGCCGACGCCGAGGCGGCCGCCAGCGTGCGCGCGATCGACGTCGCGAGGTGGCCGCCCAGGGTGCGGACCTCCGCGTGGTCGCGGCCGCGGCGGACGAACCGGGAGCTCGCGTCGCCCGCCGCGCCCTGCAGGAACACCGCCACCGGCTGGCCGACCAGCGTGGCCAGCTCGCGGCGGGTCGCGCCCGGCCAGTCCGCCGACCAGCTCAGGTTGTCCGGCCCGAGGACCGTCGGGTGGCTGGCGTAGTCGAACAGCAGCGCCGCCGGGGAACCGTCGTCGCGGCTCAGCTCCAGGACGCCGAACGACGTGTCGTGCGGCCCGTCCGGCCGGTAGCGGTTGCTGCCGACGGCCTCGGTCGAGCCCGCGTGCCAGCGCGCCCGCACCCGGCCGCGGCAGGCACGCAGCCGCAGCGCGGCCCCGGTGACCTTCTCCGCCATGCGCCCGACCAGCCCTGCGTCGCGCTGCCCCGGCAGGCCCGGGTGCAGCGGGCCGGTCCAGCCCTCGGGCCCGGAATGCGTGTGCGACGCGCAGACGAGCACCCGGTCCGGGTCGATGCCGACCGCCGCGGCGACGGCGTCGGCCAGGGTGCGGGTGAGGCCGGCATCGACCGCCAGCGCGTCCAGCGCCACCCACAGCACCCCGGGATCGTCCTCTGTGGACAGCCAGATCAGCGACGCCTCGAGGTCGTCGTGCGTGCCGGTCGCGACGCCGTGCCGGGCCAGGTAGCCGCCCAGCGGGTGGCCGGGCCCCGGCGTGATCCGGACGTCTTGCGCGGCGAGCAGGAGCGCGGCGGTCACCAGGTCGATTCCAGGACGTCGACGACACCGTCGCGGCCGGCGGCGCGAGCCACCCCGGCGAGCTCGGTGACGTCGGAAGTGGTGTGCAGCAGGACTTCCAGCAGCATCGGCAGGTTCAGCCCGGACACCAGCTCGATGCGCGTCCGCGCGCCGGACGCGGCGGCGAACGCGCGCACGGCGTTGAACGGCGAGCCCCCGTGCAGGTCGGCGAGCACGAGCGCCTCGGTGGCCTCGCCGAGCAGCGTGATCAGCCGGACGCCGAACTCCTCCGGGCTGTCGTGCGGGCTCAGCTCGCAGACCTTCAGCCGCGACTGCGGGCCGAGGATCATCTCGGCGGCTTCCCCCACACCGGAGGGCAGCCGCCCGTGTCCGGCGAGCACGATCGGAACGGACATGGCGGTGTCTCCCCTAACTCTTCGCCGGGGCCGACGGCGCGAACCAGCCGAGCCACCCCAGGACGACCCCGGCGACGACGACGATGGCGATGATCCAGGCGGGCCGCAGCCGGGCCTTGGCGGTGAGCAGGTACACCCCCGCGGTGACGAGCACCGGCAGCAGGAACGGGACGAGCTCGTCGAGCCGGTCCTGGATCGCGACGGCCTGCGTGACCGGCTGCCCCTGGACCGTGGTGGTCTGGCGGTAGGTCAGCGTGGTGACGACCTTGACGATCGACGGGATGAACCCGCCGAGCACGACGAACCCGAGCACGGTGGCGCCCTGCGCGACCCGCGCGAGCGCACCCGCGGCGAGGTGGCCGGCCAGCCGCTTCCCTTCGCGGTAGGCGAACCCGAACTGCCAGCGGCGGATCAGCGCGTACGGCACGAGCACCATCACCGCGGCGAACGCGGGACCGAGCCAGTTGCCCTGCAGCGCCCACGACGCGCCCATGGTGAAGACGATGCTGTTGTACAGCGCGAAGACGACGGTGTCGCCGATGCCGGCCATCGGCCCCATCAGCGCGACCTTCGTGCTGGCGGCCGACTTCGGCGTGCCGGCTTCTTCCAGCGCGACACTCGAGCCGAGGATCAGCGGGCCGCCGACCAGCACCGAGGTGTTGAAGAACTGCAGGTGCCGCTGCAGCCCGGCGACGTAGTCGGCCTTCTCGGGGTAGAGCCGGCGCAGCACCGGCTCCATCGAGTACGCGAACCCGAGTGCCTGCATGCGCTCGTAGTTCCAGGAGATCTGGCTCGACCAGAAGTACCGGCGGAACACGCGGCGCAGGTCCTGCTTGGTCAGCCGCGGGTCCACAGTGGACTCTTCGACCGGGTTCTCGGGGACCACGATCGCCGGCTCGTCGCGCTTGAGCGTCACGAACAGCATGGCGACCGCGACGCCGATCAACGCGATGCCCAGCAACGGCACGTGCAGGTAGGCGAACGCGACGAACCCGATGAGCAGCAGGTACCAGTACCGCGACAGCTCCATCATGCCGAGCAGCAGCGCGAACCCGACGGCCGGCAGCAGCGACCCGGCGAGCGTCATGCCCTGCACGAACCCGGCCGGGATGCTCGCGGTGATGTCCTTGACCAGTCCCCCGGACGCGGCGAGGGCGGCGAGGAACGTCGGGATCGCGCGCACCGCGGCCCACGGCACGAGGCTGAGCCAGTGGATCATCGCGAGCCCACGCGCGTTGCCTTCGGCGGCGTAGCCGTCGGCGCGGTGGACCAGCGCGGTGGTGACGATCTTGCCGACCGGGTCGAGCGCGGCCAGCAGGATCGCGGCGGGCAGCCCGACGCCGATCCCGATCGCGGCCTGCGCGGCCGGTGCACCGGCGGCGCCCGCGGCCAGCGCGGTGCCGACGATCGCGCCGGTCTGGTAGTCCGGGATCGTCGCGCCGCCGTAGGTGTAGACACCGAGCGAGGCGAGCTCCAGCGTCGCGCCGACCAGCAGGCCGAGCAGCGGGTGCCCGACGATCAGCCCGGCCACCGAGCCGGCGATGAGCGGGCGCTGGGCGTAGATGAGGAACGGGCCGAGCCCGTCGTAGGTGCAGTAGATCGCCCAGACGGTCAGGGCCAGTGCGACGAGCATGCTCGGAGTCACAGCCCTTTCCGGTCGAGCAACGGGACGAACTCGGCCGCCTTG
The DNA here is from genome assembly GCF_024703995.1 of Amycolatopsis iheyensis. Taxonomy (GTDB): domain Bacteria; phylum Actinomycetota; class Actinomycetes; order Mycobacteriales; family Pseudonocardiaceae; genus Amycolatopsis; species Amycolatopsis iheyensis. The sequence goes on from NZ_JAMXQV010000020.1 coordinate 18,069, forward strand.
TCGTGCGGCATCAGCTGGGTGACCAGCGGGACGCCGGTCGCGGCCAGCTTGCGGTAGGCGTCGGCCTCGTCGGCGGTGACGGCGATCGAGCGGGTGACCATGGTGTAGCCGGTCCCGGGCCGCGGCGCGACGTTGCCGACGTTGACCCGGCCCGGCCGGAGCCCGCCTTCGACCAGGCGAAACGCGTCTTCGGGGTGCTTCGCGAGGATCATGACGCCGTCTTCGGTCTCCGCGGCGAGCGTCTCGGCGACGGTGAGGACGTCGGTGGGCAGCCCCCGCGCGGCCTGCGGCAGCAACATCCGCTGCAGCTCGTCGGCGGCGACCTCGTCGTTGCAGACGAGCAGCCGCCGCACGCCGAGCCGTCTGGTCCACGCGACGGTGACCTGCCCGTGGATCAGGCGGTTGTCGATCCGGATGTGTGCCCCCGCCATGCGTCTCCTCCCGGCCGGCAGGAGAACATCCTGGTTCGTACCAGTAGTTGTGTCAACACTGCCCGTGACGGGCGATTGCGGGAAACGGCTTCGCGCGGCCGACGGAAGGACCCCTCAGACCTTCCGTCGGCCCGCGAGCGCGAAGCCCCCCTCGGTTACCCCGGACCCTCCCATAAAGGTATATACCAGTATGGGCGTACGAGATCGACTGTCAAGCCCTGTGCCGCTGAGTGGTCCGAAGATCATTTTCAATCGTCCGACCGAAATCCGCTGCCGGGGTCCGTGGGTGATTCACCCCAAGCTGTCCGATCTTGTCAGTGACAGCCCGGTCACCCGCTGCCTATCATCCTCACTGGTCTAGACCGCACTTCTCGTCCCCTGTCGCACCGGGAAAGGCGGAACTCCCCGATGGCCAGCAGAACCTGGCGCCTCGCCGCGCTCAGCACCGCCCTCGTCTTCGCCACCGCTTTGCTGCCCTCGGCCGCCGCCGCGGGTGACGGCACCGAGCAGCTGCCCGACCACCTGCGGCACCAAGCCGCGGCCGCCGCGAAACCGATGTCCACCGTCTGCGACGGCGACGGCACCAGCGGCAAGCGCGTCCAAGCCCTCTACGTCCGCGGCAACACCCAGGCCGACCGCTACGCCCAGTTCGCCGGCCAGTTCCAGACCTTCGCGAGCCAGATCGACGACGGCTTCGTCGAGGCCGCCGGCCGGCTCGGCGGCGGCGTGCGGCACGTCCGGTACGTCACCGACTCGAGCTGCCGGGCCACCGTGAACAACGTTGTCATCGCCCAGGGCGACATGGCGACCGTCGACACGATCACCAACGCCATCAAGGCCCAGGGCTACAACCGCGCCGACCGCAAGTACATCGTCTGGTACGACAAGGACGGCTGCGGTCTCGCCTTCGGCAACGGCGGCAACGACAGCCCCGGCTCGGGCAACCCGTACAACGCCGGCCCGCACTACGCCACGGTCGGCACCGGCTGCTGGTCCTGGCAGGCCACCGGGCACGAGCTGCTGCACACCCTCGGCGCCGTCCAGGGCAGCGCGCCGCACTCCAGCGCCTTCGGTCACTGCTGGGACGACGAAGACATCATGTGCTACGACGACGGCGGCCTGCCGAACCCGCCGGGCACCCTGGTGAAGGTCTGCCCGGGCGCGCCGGAGAACCAGTTCGACTGCCTCGGCGACGACTACTTCAACACCAACCCGGCGCCGGGCAGCTACCTGGCGACGCACTGGAACGTCGCGAACAGCGCGTACCTGATCGCCAGTGGCAGCACCTACCCGGCCGGCCCGATCACCGGGATCGCGGGCAAGTGCGTCGACGTCAGCGCGTCGAACACCGCCAACGGCACCGCCGTGCAGCTCTGGACCTGCAACTCCACCGCCGCCCAGCGCTGGACCAGGCAGAACGGCACCGTGCGCGCCCTCGGCAAGTGCCTCGACGTCTCGAACAGCGGCACCGCGGACGGCACGCTCGTCCAGCTGTGGGACTGCAACGCCACCGGCGCGCAGACCTGGCAGGCCCGCGCCGACGGGACGCTGCTGAACCCGCAGTCGGGCAAGTGCCTCGACGCGCCGGGCGGGTCGACCGGTGACGGCACCCGCCTGCAGATCTGGACCTGCTCGGCGGCCGCGAACCAGAAGTGGGTTATCGCGGGGTAAACCCCCGCAACCTGCGCGCGCCCCCGTCGTTATCCGCTTCGTCAGTCCAGGGGAGGAACCATGCCGGCCGTCACCGCGAACATCGTCCCGCTCCGGCACGCACGCCCGGGCGTGGTGGCGTACGTGAAGAGCCCGGCCGAATGGTTCGTCTCCAACAGCGGCTGGATCCAGGGCAGCGAAGGCGTGCTGCTCGTCGACACGTGCGGCACCGAACAGGCGACGCTCGAGCTGATGCGCGACGTCCGCAAGTACGCGGGCGAGCAGGAGCTCACCGTCGTCGTCACGCACGCGCACGGCGAGCACCACAACGGCGTCGGGGTCGCGCTGCGCGAGGGCGGCACGGCGCTGACCGCGCACGGCAGCGTCGAACTGGTCAAGGCCGGCCCGCAGACCTACGGCAACGTCTTCACCTACACCCAGTGGGGCGTGCTCGAGCCGCCGGAGCCGGCCGCGGTCCGGCCGGTCACCGGCTGGCGCCGCCTCGACCTCGGCGACGCGGTCGCCGACGTCGTGGCGGTGCCGGGCATCGCGCACACCGCGGGCGACCTGGTGGTGTTCGAGCCGCGCTCGGGCACGCTGTTCACCGGTGACCTGGTGTTCATCGGCGACACACCGCTGGCGGTGCACGGCTCGGTGCCGGGCTGGCTCGACGCGCTCGACTGGCTCCAGGACACCTTCCGGCCGCGGACGCTGGTGCCCGGCCACGGCCCGGTGGCGACCCCGGGCCACAGCGCCGTGCACGCCATGCGCGTCTACCTCGAGTGGCTGCTCGAGGTGACCGAGCGCCAGAGCGACTTCACGAAGCTGGCGCACCAGGCGTCGCTGCGCTGGCCGTCGTGGCGCAACCCGGAACGGCACATCGGCAACCTGATGCGGGCCTACGCGGACCAGCACCACCGCAAGCTGGACGTCGACCTGGCGATCGACGCGGTCCTGGCCGCGGCGGGCGGCCGCATCGACCTGGACTGCCTGCTGGGCGGCGAGCCGGTCCGCCGCATCTCCTAAAGCTTGACGACGGCTCTGTCCGGCACCACCGGGGTGTCCCCCAGCCACGTGTCCGTCGGTTCCCCGGTGGGCACGGGCACCGCGGTGCCCACCTTCACGATGACGACCGGCTGCCCGCAGGCGGCCAGGTGCATGATCAGCAACGGTACGACGAGCAGCACTTTCCGGACGCGCATGATCCTCACCCCGGTTCTTCTCCACACTCCCACCGGGCACACGGCGGCCGGCGCACGCCGGTTCAGCGCGAACGGTGTATTTCCCGGCCCGTCACCGGATCGGCTGAGCGGGGGGAAAGACCGTGAAGGAGTACCCCCGTGGTGTACCGGATCCTGGCTAGGCTGAGCGGGTCAAGCGGAGGTGACGTGGACACCAGGGCGCTGCTCGAATCGGCCGCCGGCGGCGACCAGCCGGCCTGGGACGCCCTCGTCGACGAGTACTCGAGCCTGCTCTGGTCGATCGCCCGCGCCCACCGGCTCTCCGACGCCGACGCGGCCGACGTCGTCCAGACGACCTGGCTCAAGCTGGTCGAGCACCTCGGCCGGATCAAGGACCCGGACCGGCTGCCCGGCTGGCTGGCCACGACCGCGCGGCACGAATGCCTGCGCCAGATCCGCCGCGCGGCCCGCGAACGCCCGGTCGAAGGCGACTGGCCCGAGCAGGAGGCCCCCGGCACGGCGGTCGACGCGGCCCTGCTGCTCGACGAACGCGACGCCGCGTTGTGGCGGGCGCTGGCCACGTTGTCGGAGCAGTGCCGGCGGCTGCTGCGGGTCCTCATGGCGACACCGCCGCCGTCGTACGCGGAGGTCGCGGCGGCCCTGGACATGCCGATCGGCAGCATCGGCCCGACCCGCCAGCGCTGTTTGGGCCGGCTGCGGGAGCGCGTCGCCCGGGAGGACCTGCCATGACCGACGACGAGCTGATGGCCCGCCTGCGCCAGGTCGCGACCCAGGCCGACCCGGTACCGGACCTGGTCCTGCGCCAGGCCCGCGCCGCGCTGACGACGCGCGACCTCGACGCAGAGCTGGCCGAACTGTCCTTCGACTCGGCCCTGGCGGCATCGGGCACGGTCCGCGCGGCCGACGACGACGTCCGGCTGCTGTCGTTCGAGTCGGCCCGGGTGACGCTGGAGCTGCAGGTCGAGTACCAGGCGGGCGCGGTGGCACTGCGCGGCCTGGTGACCGGCGCGGCCGGCGACGCGGTGATCGAGGTGGCGGGCGAGCGGATCGTCCGCCCGATCGACGCGGAAGGCTGGTTCACGGCAACAGGGTTGCCGAGCGGCCCGACCCGGGTGAAGGTGACCGCCGCGGACGGCACGGCGGTCACCACCGGCTGGACGAGCCTCTAACCGCGCACGTACGGCACGTCCAGGCTGCCGTTCACGTCGTACACGGTGATCGGGTCTTCGGCCTTGAGCACTTCGGTGGCGGCGTCCCGGGCGGACTTGCCCGTCGCCATCACCGCCGCGATCCGGCCCGTGACGATCGCGGCCGAGAAGGACGTGCCGCTCCAGACCGCGTAGCCGTTGAACGGCGGCGCCTCCGGCGGCGGGCTCGGGTACCCCGGGTGGAAGTACGGGCCGAGCACCTCGACGCCGTCGGCGTACGCGGCGATCCACGGCCCGTAGTTGCTGAAGTCGGCGACCTTCCGCGTCCGGTCGGTGGACCCGATGGAGAGCACGCGAGCATGCCGGCCATCGTCCGGGTCGCCGTCGAACGTCCGCCCGAACCGGATCCCGGCCGGGTAGACCCGCTGCCGCAGCCCCCGGTTCCCGGCGGAGGCGACCACGACGGTTTCCGCGGGCAGCCGGCGCAGCGCGTCCTCGATCGCCTTCGGCGGCTCGTCCTCGAAGGTTTCGCCCGAGAACGACATGTTGATCAGCGTGACGCCCTCGGCGCCGAGGTCGTCGATGGCGTTGGCCACCGCCAGGTCCTCGGTCAGGCCACTCTGCTCGTCGATCACGCCCTTCATCCGGACGCCGACGTCGGCGGGCAGGTACTTCAGCACCACGCCCGCGACGAAGGTGCCGTGCCCGGCCGTGCCGACCGGGTCGCCGTGGTCGTCGCGGACGACCCGGGCGGTGTCCTCCGGCTCGTAGCGGACGCGATCGCCCAGGAACGGGTGCGGGCGCCCGTCGTGCAGCACGATGCCGGTGTCGATCACCCCGACGTACCGGCGGATGGCACCGGCGGGCACCGGGGTCAGCTCGTCGGTGGTCGGCATCGGGCGCAGCTGGTTCCAGATGATCCGGTCCGCGCCGAACACGTGGTTCGGCGCGACCAGGCGCGGCTCCCGCAGCCCCGCGAGCACCTCCGGCACCGGGCGGGTGCCGGTGAAGCGGCGGACCGGGCCGGCGGCCCCGTCCTGGTGATAGCCGAACCCTGCCAGTTCGGCGCGGATCGAGTCACAATCGTCGGCATGGACCAGCAGTTCGCCGTCGCGATGGCGGTATCGGGTCATCTGTCCCCCTCCGGGACCGATCATGGGTGAACGGGTCGGTGACCCGATCCCCGAACTCCCTCTCCTGATACACAGCGGACGAAGCGGGCACAAGACCCGATGACCGACGCGCTCGCCAAGGCCGTCGCCGCCGCCGACCTGGCCTTCACCGATCCCGCCCGGGCGCGGGCGCTGGCCGAAGCCGCCCGCGCCGAAGCTGACGGACAGGCCGAAGCCGCCGCGGTCGCCGAACACGCGCTCGGGCTCGCCGGGGTGTCCGTCGGCCGGCTCGCCGACGCCGAAACCCGGCTGCGCGCGGCCCTGCGGATCGCCGACGGCGCCGGGCTGCTGGAGCGGGCCGCTCAGACCCGCGGCGTCCTCGGCTACGTCCTGACCCTCACCGGACGCACCGCCGAGGCCCTGCGCGAGCTGGACCGGGCGATGCCGGAGCTGTCCGGGCCGCCGGCCGCGCGGCTGCGGATGCAACGCGCGGTCGTGCTCACCGAAATCAGCCGGTTCGGAGCCGCGGCCGAAGGGTTCGCCGACGCCCTCGACGTCCTGCGCGCGGCGGGCGGCGACCCGCTCATCGAGGCGACGATCCGCACCAATCGCAGCATCGCGCTGGCCCGCCTCGGCGACTGGCGGGGCGCCGAGGACGACCTGCGCCACGCCGAACGCGGGTTCACCGCGACCGGCCACCTCGGGCGGTCGGCGATGGTGTGGCAGAACCGCGGGCTCGCCGCGACCGTCCGCGGCGACATCCCGGCGGCGCTGGCCGCCTACGACGAAGCCGCGTCGCGGTACGAGGACGCCGGGACCGACCCCGGCCTGCTGCCGATCGAACGCGCCGAGGCGCTCCTCTCGGTGCGTCTGGTCGCCGAAGCGCGCGAAGCCGCTTTGGCCGCTGTCGCGGACTACGAGCGCCGGCGCAATGCCGTCGACCTCGTGCAGGCGCGGCTGGTGCTCGCGAAGGTCGCGCTGGTCGCCGGGGATCCCGCGACGGCCGTGCGCGAAGCCGCGCTGGCCCGGCGGTCGGCGACGCGGCAACGCCGTCCCGGCTGGGCGGCCCTCGGCGGCTACCTGTCGCTGCGGGCGCGGCGCGACAGCGGGCACCGGACGGCGGCGATGCTGCGGTCCGGCCGGCGGACGGTCGCCGCACTGGCCGACGCGGGGTGGGTCGTCGCGGCGCTGGACGCGCGGCTGATCGTCGCGTCGCTGGCGCTGGAGCTGGGGCAACCGGAGCTCGCCGAGGAAGAGCTGACGGCCATCGGCCGCGCCGGGCGTGGCGGGCCGGCCGAGGTGCGGGCCCGGGCCTGGCACGCGACGGCGTTGCTGCGGCTGGTCCACGGCGACCGGCGGGGCGCCGACGCCGCCCTGCGCGCCGGCGTCCGGGTGATCGACCGGTTTCGCGCCGGGCTCGGCGCGAGTGAGCTGCGTGCCCACGCGTCCGGGCACGCGAGCGAGCTGACCGGGCTCGGGCTGCGGCTCGCCGAGCGGCCCGAGGCCGTCTTCCGGTGGGCCGAGCGCGGGCACGCGGCCGCGCTCCGGCTGCGCCCGGCCCGGCCACCCGGCGACGAAGCCCTCGCCGCGGATCTGGCGGCGTTGCGGCAGGTCGCTGTCGACCTCGCCGAAGGGACGTCGGATCCGCGAGTGCTGCTGCGGCGCCAGGCCCGGCTCGAGAAGGCGGTCCGCGACCGGGCCCGGCACGCGACCGGAGTGTCTGCTTCGGACATCCGGCTGCCGTCCCGCCCGGAGCTGGCCGCCACGTTGGGGCCCGCGACCTTGGTGGAGTACCTGGACCTGGACGGCAGGCTGACGGCGATCATCGTGTCGGGCCACCGGATCCGGCGCTGTGCGCTGGGCCCGGCGGCGGAAGCGGCGGAACGGCTGGACGAACTGCGCTTCGCGCTGCGGCGGCTGGCTTTCGGCCTCGGCTCGGTCGCCGGGCTGGCTTCGCGCACGGCCCGCCGTCTGGACGATCTGCTGCTGGCGCCGCTGTCTCTCGGCGACGGCCCACTGGTGATCGTGCCGACCGGGCGGTTGCACGAGCTGCCGTGGCCGGTGCTGCCGAGCTGCCACGGACGCCCGGTGTCGCTGGCCCCCTCGGCAGCGCTCTGGCACCGCGCGGCGACGGGCGCCCCGAGCACCGCCGGCGACCACGTCGTCGTCGCCGGGCCCGGGCTGCCGCACGCCGCCGCCGAGGTGGCCGCCCTCGCCCGGCGCTACCCCGGCGCCCGGCGCTTCACCGGCCGGACCGCCCGGGTCGAGACGGTCCTCGACGCGCTCGACGGCGTCGCGCTCGGGCACATCGCCGCCCACGGGCGCTTCCGCACCGACAACCCGCTGTTCTCCTCGCTCCAGCTCGCCGACGGCCCGCTGACCGTCTACGACCTCGAACGCCTGACCCGCCCACCCCGGCACGTCGTGCTGTCGGGCTGCGACTCGGGCCGCTCCGCGGTCCACGCCGGCGACGAGCTGCTCGGCCTGGCCTCGGCGCTGCTGTCCCTGGGCACGACGAGCCTGGTCGCCACGGTCCTCCCCATCCCCGACGACGCCGGCCGCGCCCTGATGCTCCGCCACCACCGCCACCTGGCCACCGGCCTCCCACCGGCAACAGCCCTGGCCAAAGCCCAGGCCGAGCTCCTGGACTCACCAGTCGCGGCCAGCTACGTCTGCTACGGCGCGGGCTGACCCGTAACTCGCGTGATCCGGCCCGTAACGCCCCCAATCACGCGAGTTCCGGCTTCAATCACGCGAGTTCCGGATTCCGTCACGCGAGTTACGGCTTCCTTCACCTCCGGCCGGTCATCATGGAACGGTGCGGATCACGGCCTGGTGGCACGGCATCAGCCCGCGGCGACGCCTGATGCTCGGCGGCGTCGCCGTCGCGGTCGTGGCCGGGGTCGGCGCCACCGTTCTCGCCAGCTCGGCCACCAGCCCGGCCCCGCAGGCCGGGACACCAGACCAGAACCGGCCCGGACCCGTGCTGCTCGTGCCCGGGTACGGCGGTGGCCAGGGTGCCCTGAACGAGCTCGCCGCCCGGATCCGGCAGTCCACCGGCCGCCCGGCCGACGTCCTCACCCTGGCCGGCGACGGCACCGGTGACCTGCTGGAACAAGCCGCCGTCCTCGAAAACGCCGTCGAGCAGGCCTACGCGGACGGCGCGCCGTCGGTCGACGTCGTCGGCTACTCCGCCGGCGGTGTCGTGGCCCGGCTCTGGGTCAGCCGGCAGGGCGGGGCGCACCAGGCCCGCCGGGTCGTCACGCTCGGCGCGCCGATGCACGGCACCGGCCTGGCGGCGGCGGGTGGCGCGCTCGTCCCCGGCGCCTGCCCCACCGCGTGCGTGCAGCTGACCCCCGGCAGCGCCCTCCTCCAGGAGCTCGCGAAGGAGCCGATCCCGCCGTCGCTGCCGTGGCTTTCGGTCTGGACGGAGCTCGACGAGACGGTCACCCCACCCGACTCCGCCCGGCTCGACGGCGCCGTCAACGTCGCCCTCCAGCAGGTCTGCCCCGGCAACCAGGCCGCCCACGGCGACCTCCCCACCGACCCCGCGGTCACCGAGCTCGTCCTCCAGGCCCTCGGCACGACGCCGCTGGAAGCGCCCACGGACTGCCTCAGCTAGTGACGTCCTTCGTCGCGAAGTTCGCCCACGCGGCCCCGAAGAACACGACGATGTAGCCCGCCTGCAGCAGCAGCCCGTGGTCGATGTTGCGCCACAGCACGGGATCGCGGAAGAAGTCGATCCACGACAGCCAGTAGTGCGTCGGCAGGTAGGGCTTGACCGACGCGGCCGCGTCCAGCGTCTCCAGCACCGAGCTCGTGATCAGCACGGCCAGCCCGCCCAGCGCCGCCCCGAGCGCCGAATCGGTCACCGTGGACAGGAACACCGTGATCGCCGCGAACCCGAGCATCGACACCACGACGTAGGTCACCGCGCCCAGCAGCCGCAGGCCGAGCCCGGACGAGCTGAGCGACTGCCCCGACAACGACGTCACGCCGGCCGGCTGCTCACCCGGGCCGGCCACCCCGGGTGTGCCGCCGGTGCCGAACAGGATCACGCCGAGCACCAGGGACGTCAGCACGACGATCACGATCGCCGCTGTCACGTACACCGCCAGCGAAACCAGCTTCGCGCCCAGTAACCGCGTCCGCCCGACCGGCCGCACCAGCAGGTAGCGCAGGGTGCCGGTCGACGCCTCGCCCGCGATCGCGTCGCCCGCCGTGACGGCGACCGCGATCGGCAGGAACAACGGCAGCACCAGCGCGAGCGCGGCGGCCGGGAACAGCGCGCCGTCCGAAACGACCGCCGAGAGGAACGCCCCACCCTGCCCGGGCGGCGGCGCGAAGTCGGCCGTCGCCAGGAAGACGCCGACGATCGCGGGCAGCAGGCACAGCAGCAGCACGCTGACCCACACCCGCGGCCGCAGCGCGAGCTTCCGCAGTTCGACGCCGATCATCCGGCCTCCCCGAAGCGGTCCGACCCGGGCCCGGTGACGTCGAGGACGACTTGTTCGAGCGTCCGTCGTTCGGCGTGGATGGACGAGACGCGCACGCCCGCTTCGACGAGCAGCGCGTTCAGCGCCGCCGGGTCGCCGTGCCGGATGACCAGGCGGTCGCCGTCGCGGGACTCGAGCTGCCCGTCGAGGACCGCGACGGCGGCGGCCGCGTCCGGGGTGCCGACCAGCACCCGGCCGGTCGCCGCCCGCAGCGTCGCGAGGTCCTCCTCCAGCACGAGCCGCCCGCGGTCGACGACGCCGACGCGGGTGCACAGCTGCTCGACCTCGGCCAGCAGGTGGCTGGAGAGGAACACCGTGGTGCCGGCCGCGTTCAGCTCGACGAGCAGCTCGCGGATCTCCTTGATGCCCTGCGGGTCGAGCCCGTTGGTCGGCTCGTCGAGGATCAGCAGCCGCGGCTTCCGCAGCAGCGCGCCGGCGAGCCCCAGCCGCTGCCGCATGCCGAGCGAGTACGCCTTCACCGGCCGCTGGTCGACCCCGCCCAGCCCGACCTGCTCCAGCGCTTCGTCGATGCGACGCCGCCGGGTGCGCCGCCCGCCGCCGCGCCCGGCCGCGTCGAGCAGCGCCAGGTTCCGCCGGCCGGACAGGTGCGGGTACGCGGCCGGGCCTTCGACGAGCGCGCCGACGTCCGGCAGCACTTCGGCGACGCGCTTCGGCACCGGCTTGCCGAGCACCTCGATCTCGCCGCTGGTCGCGTAGACCAGGCCGAGCAGCATGCGGACCAGGGTGGTCTTGCCCGAGCCGTTCGGGCCGAGGAAGCCGTAGCGGTCGCCTTCGCGCACGGACAGGTCGACGGCGTCGACGGCCAGGGTGGTGCTGTACCGCTTGGTCAGCGCATGCGTGACGATCATCGGAAGCTCCGGCGCAGCCGGGACAGCTCGTCGGCGGCCGCCTTCAGCACGTCGGCCGTCACCGGCCCGGCCAGCAGGTACGAGCGGCGGGAGACGGCCGAGCGGGCGATCGCGAGCGACAGCGGCGTGATCGACAGCTGCACGACGGTCCCGGCGGCCAGCTTCACCTGCACCGCGCCGGCCTTCCCGGCGGCGTCGCTCGCCGCGTTGGCGACGTTGCGCGGCACGGCGACCACGGCGAAGGACGCCAGCCCGGTGCCGTAGAGCGCGGCGCCCTGCACCCCGCCGAAGTTCGACGACGACACCGGGCGCCCGGCGAGCGTCGCGGGCAGCGGCGCCTGGCTGAACGCGCCGAGGGTGTCCGAGACGTCCGGCGCGCTCGCCACGGTGAACCCGGACCCGAGCACCGGCCGCGGCGCGTCGACGACCGGCGTCGTCTGCTCCAGCTGCTGGAACTCGGTGACCAGGATCGGCGCGGCCTGCCCGCGGGCGGTCACCTCGACGCGTACCGCGAGCCCGGTCGCCGGGTCGGCCCAGAGGTCGACGCGCCCGATAGTCGTGGCCGGGTCGGCGGGGATCAGCCGCAGCCCGGACGCGGCGACCCCGGCGACGTTCCGCCCGGGCAGCGCGCTCACCGGGTCGGCCTCGGCGGCACGCAGGATCCACCGCCCGAGCTCCGGCGGCAGCAGATCGCCGGCCCGCGGCAGCCGGACGCCGGGCTCGCCGATCAGCTCGGTGAGGTTGTTGTCGCCGTAGTCCCAGGTGTACTCGCCGTCGGGCAGCCGGTAGACGTCGTGTTCGCCGGCGGTGCCGAGGATGTCGACGCGGTAGCGGTCCGGCGCGGCGTGCCACACGCGCATCGGCGTCCGCCCGGAGAACAGCGCGGTGACCGGCGCGAGGTTCGGCAGCTCGGGCAGGGCGAGCGAGCCGACGCTTTCGGCGTACCCCTGGTAGGGCCGGGCGGCCGAGGCGAGCACGAGCGCGCGCAGCTTGCCCGGGTCGGCCGGCGCCCCGCCGGGGGCGAGCGCGGCGACGACCGACGGCACGGCGACGAGCACCGCGGCCACGACGGCGACGACGGCCCACCGGCGCCGCTTTTCGTGCCGCACCACCGAGGGCGTCATCCGGCATCACCTCTGCGTCCTTTGTACGCCATGGCCGCCGGTCCGCCGCTATGGTCGAGGGGTGACGACACCCGTTCATGCTGCTGTCCTGAGCTAGTTCCCGCTCCGGCAACTCCCGCACACCCGCACCTCACGCGGGTTCTTCAGCGTGCCCGCAGCAAGAACGGAAACCCCCCGTGGCTCAGCTCGTCGTGCCCGGCGAACCCGATCGCCGGCTCTTCACACCCCCGTCCCGGACGGCCGTCCCCGCCGACGACCGCCTCTCCGCCTTCCGCGCGGTGTCCTCCGGCGCCGTCGTGCTCTGGCGCGGGGACTACCCCGCGGCCCGGCAGCTCCTGGACACCCTGTCCCGCCGGCTCTCCCCGCCCCCAGCCGACGACTACGCCCGCCACCGTGCGTACCGCGCGCGGCGGGCCCGGCTGCTTTCGCTGCTCTACGTGCCCCTGGACCCGGGCCATGTCGTCTCGTTGCGGCGCGCGCCCGACGTCCGCGCCGCGTGCACGGCGGTTTACGGCCCCCTCGACGTGCCCGCCGCGGTGCCGCTGCGGGAGCTGCTCGGCGTGCTCGGCGCCGCGCAATGGCGGCGGAAGGGTGTCCCGGTCGCCGCGCTCGGTGCGCGGATCCACCCGCACTACGGCGTTTTCGCACCGGTGCGGCAGGAGTACGTCGACCTGGTCGCCTCGGCGCCGTTGCCCACCCGGACCCTCGCGTTCGACATCGGCACCGGCACCGGCGTGCTCGCCGCTGTGCTGGCTCACCGGGGCGTCGAGCGAGTGGTGGCGACGGACGCCGATCCCCGCGCCGTCGCCTGCGCGGTGGACAACCTGACGCGGCTCGGGTTCGGCGAGCGCGCCGAGGTCGTGCGGACGGACTTGTATCCGCCCGGCCGGGCGCCGCTGGTGGTGGGCAATCCGCCATGGCTGCCGGGCCGGGTGCGCGGCCCGCTCGACCACGCGGTGTACGACCCGGGCAGCCGGATGCTCCGCGGCTTCCTCGACCGCGCGCGGCGGCACCTCACGCCGGAGGGTGAGGTGTGGCTCGTGCTCTCGGATCTGGCCGAGCACCTGGGGCTGCGCACCCGCGAGCAGCTCCTCGGCTGGATCGCCGCGGCGGGCCTGCGGGTCGTCGACCGGACGGAGACGCCGCCCCGGCACCCGCGTGCGCTCGACCCGGCGGATCCGCTGCACCGGGCCCGCGCGGCCGAGGTGACGTCACTCTGGCGGCTCAGTCCACAGTAGACATCCCGGCGACGGACCACGTCACAGGTCGGTCCGGAATCCCGCGCTCGCACCCGCTGTCCGGTTATCCTCGGCGCAGCGGGAGTGAGGGGACACATGAGCACGACCAGCGAAAGCACACCACGCGGCGACGCCGAGGCCATGATCGCCGAAGCCAAGAAAGCCCTGTGGGTGATAGTCGGCCTGCTGGCGCTGCTGTGGGTGATCCAGCTGGTCAACGCCCCCACCGGCTACGACCTGAGCGGCGAGTTCGGCATCGAAGCGCGTGACCCGGCGTCGCTGCCGGAGATCTTCAGCGCGCCGTTCCTGCACCAGAGCTGGGGCCACATCGAGGGCAACTCGGGGCCGCTGTTCGTGTTCGGCTTCCTCGCCGCCTACCGCGGGGTGAAGAAGTGGCTCGGCGTGAGCGTGCTGATCATCGTCGCCAGCGGGCTGGGTGTCTGGTTCATCTCGCCGTCGAACTCGGTCACCGTCGGCGCCAGCGGCCTGGTCTTCGGCTACTTCGGCTACATCATCGTGCGCGGGCTGTTCGACCGGCACCTGATCGACATCGTGCTCGGGCTGGTGATGGCGTTGTGCTTCGCCTACCAGTTCGCCTCGCTGCTGCCGGGCGAAGAAGGCGTCAGCTGGCAGGGGCACATGTTCGGCTTCGTCGGGGGCATCGTCGGCGGCTGGCTGTTCCGCGACAAGCGGCCCAAGGCGGTCGCCGCCCCCGATCCGGCGACCGCCCTGCTTCCCAAGGACCTCACCTAGGCGGCTCGAACCCCGCGTCGACGGTGATCCGGACGTGCCGCCCGATCACCACGCGCGGCACCCGCATGCCCAGCGGGGCCCGGTCGAACGTGCCGGTCGCGCGAACGCTTTCGCCGTCACGCGAGACGGTCAGCGTCAGCGGGCACGACGTGCCGCGCAGGCGCAGCTCGCCGGTCACCACCCAGCCGTCGCCTTCGCGCCGGACGCCGGTGGACTCGAACGTCATGCCGGGGCGGGCGCCGCTGTCGAGCAGGTTCGGTTTCCGCAGGTCGGCGTCGCGGCGCGGGTTCTTCGTGTCGAGCGCGCCGAGGTCGAGCTCGGCGCGGACCGCCGTCACCTCGCCGCCGGTCACCTCGACGCCGCCCGCGCGCACCGGGATCGTCCCGGCCACCCGGTTGACACCGAAGTTGCGGACCTCGAACGCCGCCGTCGTCCGTCCGCTCAGGACGGTCCAGGTGCCGGTGCGCAACGCGGGCGCGGTGCGCGGGCTCATCGCGCACCCGCCGGCGCCGGCAGGTCCGCGGACCGCACGCGGTGCAGGTCGACCCGGTCCGGGCCGGGCAGCAGCGCGGGGTCCTCGCCCGGCAGCAGCTCGGTGGCCGAGATCGCCCGCTGCGTCGCCTCGATCGCGTCGATCGACGCGGCGAAGGACACGACGACGAGGGCCCGGTCCTCGGCGAGCAGGACGTAGGTGGTCCCGATGCCGTCGAGGTCGCGGACGGCCGGCCAGACCCGCTCCCGGCCGGCACGCATCTCGGCGGCCGACTGGTCGGCGCTGCGCGGCCCGTCGAACCAGGTGATCTGGGCGAAGGCGGCCGCGTCCGACGCCGACTGGACCTCGGCGACGCGGTAGACGCCGACGTCGAGCCAGGTGGTCCCGGCCGGCCGGCGCGCGGCGGCTTCGGCCGCGCGGGCGGCGTCGGGCCAGAAGGTGAGGACGGCGCCGGTCAGCCCGGCGACCTGGGTGAGCGTGCCGGCGCCGACGGCGCCGTCGCCGAACTCGGCCCCGGCCGTCCCGAGCGGCAGCCGGAACTGGTGGAGAGTGGCGTGCATGTCGTGCTCCTTTTCGCTGGTCATCGCATTGAGAGCACTCTCGGCCGAACCGGCGCGCCGGCCATCAGTGCCAGTACGGAGAACGGCACTGAAACCCGGCGCGGAGGGGATACTGCTCGGGTGACGCGCAGCGAGCCGTTCGTCGGGCGGGCCGCCGCCGCGGCCGACCTGCGCGCGTGGCTCGCGGCGGCGGCCGCGGGCACCGGCGCGCTGGTGCTCGTCGGCGGGCCGGCCGGGATCGGCAAGACGCGGCTGGTCGAGACGGTCACCGGCCGCGCGGCCGTCTGGGGCCGGTGCGTCGACGACCCGGGCGCGCCGCCGCTGTGGCCGTGGCGGCGGGTGCTCCCGGCGGTCTCGCACGTCCTCGTCGACCTCGACGGCCACCACGGCGAAGACCTGGTCGCGGCCCGGTTCCGGGCGGTCGCGACGGCCGCCGACGCGCTGGTCGCCGCGGCCGAACCGGACGGTCTGGTGGTGGTCCTCGAAGACCTGCACTGGGCCGACGACGCGTCCCTGCGGCTGCTGCGGCACCTCGCCGGCGAGCTGCGCCGGTCGCGGCTCGCCGTGGTCGCCACGTACCGGGACACCGGCTCGGCCGGCCCGCTGTTCGACGCCCTGCCCGACCTGCTGGGCCGGCCGGGGACCGAGAGCCTGCGCCTGGACCCGCTGACCGAGACCGACGTCCGCGCCTACCTCACCGAGGTCGGCCGCACCGGCGTCGACGCCGCCGACGCGCTGCGGCGGTCCGGCGGGAATCCCCTGTACCTCAAGGCGGTCGCCCGTTCCTCGGAGACCGGCGGTGGCGCCGACGAGCTGCGTCACCTCGTCCGGACCGCGGTGTCCGGGCTCGATTCGGGCGCCCGCGAGCTGCTCGCGATCGCCTCGGTGCTCGGCGAGGAGGTCGACACGCACGTCGTCGCCGAGGTCGCCGAGCGGCCGGTGGCCGACGTCGTCGCGGCGCTCGACCGCGCGGTGCGGGCCGGAGTGCTGCTGCCCGCCGTCGCCGGGTCGCGGCGGTTCGCCCACGCGGTGGTGCGCGACGGGATCTACGCCGACCTCGACCAAGGCGTCCGCGAAGAGCTGCACGCGAGGACGGCGAAGGCGTTGGCCCACCGGCCCGACCCGGCGCTCGCCGGGGTGGTGGCGGGGCACTGGCTGCGGGCCACGGCGAGCCCGGACACCTTCTCCCGGGCCGCGGAGTGGGCCGAGGCCGCGGCGCGCGACGCGACCCGGACGTTCGCCTTCACCGAAGCCGCCCGCTTCCTGGCGCTCGCGCTCGACTGCCGCCGCCGCGCCGGCCACGACGGGCTGCCCACCCTGCTCGTCGAGCTGGCGACCGCGGAGTACCGGGCGGGGCGGTTCGCCCGCAGCTTCGAGCACGCGCGCGAGGCGGCCGCGCTGACGTCCGACCCGGCGCTGGTCGTCGCGGCGGCGCTGGTCGTCCGGGACACCGCCGCGCCGGACCTGCTGCCCGGGATGGCCGAGCTGACGACGTCGGCACTGGCCGCGCTCGGCCCGGACGCCGACCCCGCCGTCCGCGCGAAGCTGCTCGCGCAGTCGGCTTCGGTCGCGGCCGACTCCGGGAAGACGGCTGAGGCGGTCGAGATCGCCGACGAAGCCCTCGCCCTAGCCGAGCTGTCCGGCGACGAGGAAGCCCGCATCGACGCCGTCCGCGCGCGGCTGAAGATCCGCCCGACCGAGCTCGCGCTGGCCGACCGGCTGCGCCTGGGCGCCCTCGCCGTGTCACTCGGCGGCACCGGACGGCCGCTGGTGGCGTTGTGGGGGCACAAGTGGCGGGTGGACGCGGCGTTCGAGGTGGGCACGATCCCGGTGGTGGACGCCGAGCTGGGCGCGATCTCGGCCCTGGCCGGCACCACCCGGCTGCCCCTGGTCCGGTGGCACGAGCTGCGGCTGCGGGCGTCGGTGTCGGCCTACCGCGGCGCGTTCGCCGAGGCGCGGGAGTTCAACCGGCTCGCGGGTGAGGTCGCGGTGACCGAGCTGGCCGAAGACCGGTCCACGGTGGGTATGTCGTTCGCGTTCGCGCTCCAGCTGGCGTTGCTGGTCGGCGACCCGGGCGAGCTGCCGGAGGGGTACGACGAGCTGCTGGCCATCGCGCCGCCGTTGCCGATCACGATCGTCTCCCGGCCGTTGAGCGCCCTGGTCATGGGCCGGCGCGACGAGGCCCAGGCGGGCTACGACGCGCTGCGGCCGCGGCTGCGCGACCCGGACTTCATCGGCCACTCACCCGGGATCGGCCCGAATCTGCTGCCGTTGCTGGAGGCGTTCGAGGACCTGGAGACGGCGGCTTGGCTCGCGGACCAGCTGACCGGCGCACCCCCGATGGGCTCGGGCGGCGCGGGCACGTTCTGCAGCGACTGCTCCAGCAGCTGGTCGGCCCGCCTGGCCGCCCTCCTGGGCAAGCGGGAGGAAGCGGTCGGGTGGTACGAGGACGCAATCGCTTGCGACGCCCGGCTGGGCGCCCGGCCGTACGTCGTGCACAACCGCCTCGGCCTGGCGGCGTGCTGGGAGGCCCTCGGCGAGCCGCGGCGCGCGGAGCCGCTGGCCCGCCAGGCCGCCGAGGAGGCCCGGCGGCTCGGCATGCCGGGCCGGCTGCGCGACGCGACGACGTTGCTCGACCGCGTCCGCACCGCGGCCGACCCGCTGACCGGCCGCGAGCGCGAGATCGCGGCACTGGTGGCCGACGCGCTGAGCAACCGCCAGATCGCCCACCGGCTGGTGCTTTCCGAGCGGACGGTCGAAAGCCACGTCCGGAGCGTGCTGGCGAAGCTGGGGCTGGCGAACCGGACCGAAGTCGCGGCCTGGGTCCACCGGCGGGGGCTCACGCCTCGCTGAAGCCGGCCACCACCCGCACTCGCCCGGCTTCGGCCGCGGCGGCTCGTAGGCCAGGGGCCGGATGGCCGCGCCGGGCGACCGCTCGCGGACCGCGTTGCACCGGCGACCTCGAACCCGATGACCGCCCCGTCGGGCGAGCGCACCGAGCTCGTCACAAGGCCCGGCCATGACCCCGCCGGCGCTGTGAAGTCGCTGTGCATCGCCCTCGCCGCACTGCCATTCCGGCGACGTTGTGGTGATCTGGGGTGGTGGCGATCAAGTTCCTCCGGCGCGCGGCGCTGACCGCGGCGACCCTGCTGGTGCTCGGCGCCGGCCTGGCCGCGGGCGCGGACACGACCGCCGACGACGCCTACGCGGCCGGCTCGGTCGGCGCGGTTCCGGCCGGTCCCGCGCCCGCCGCCACCCCGGCGAAAACCACTTCCCCGATCGGCGCGTTGTTCGCGAACGGAAGCCATTTCTGCACCGCGAGCGTCGTGCACTCCACCACCGGCGATCTCGTGCTGACCGCCGCGCACTGCGTCAAGGACGGAATGGCGTTCGTGCCGGGTTATCACGACGGTGTCGCGCCGCTGGGAATGTGGACGGTCACCGATGTCGCCGTCGCGGCCGGCTGGACTTCGGCCGCCGATCCGGATCTGGATTTCGCGTTCCTGACCGTTCAGCAGGCCGGGACCACCGCTTCACTGGAAAGCCTCACCGGCGCGAACGTGCTCGGCGTCGACCGCGGATTCACGAACCGGATCACCCTGACGGGCTACCCCGACACGAGCGATTCCCCGGTGGTCTGCGAAGGGACCACAACGCGTTCGGACACGTTCCAGCAACGCGTCGCCTGCCCCGGTTTTCCCGACGGCACCAGCGGCGGCCCGTGGGTGACCGGCGGCGCGGTCGTCGGGGTCATCGGCGGCTACCAGCTCGGCGGCGACACCCCGGACGTGTCCTACAGCGCCTACTTCGACGACGACATCGCGAAGCTGTACGCCTCGGTCACCGGCTGACGCGAACCGGGCCCGTGTCCCTGGCGGAGGACACGAGCCCGGTTCACCTCTCACGACCTTCAGCAGGTCACGATGAGCCCGGTGAGCGCCGAGCACGTCTTCGACGCGCTGTTGTTGGCACTGTTGGGATCCGCCGGCGAGCTGGCCGCCAGCTGCGCGGTCGCGGTGTACGAGCCGAGCGCCAGCAGGCCGCCGTTGGCCGAGAACTTCGCCGTCGCCGAAGTACCCGAGGCCAGCGAAGCGACGTCACAGTTCAGCGTCCGGGTGCTGCCCACGCGGGCGCAGCCGGTGGCGCCGCCGAACGACAGGCCCGACGGATACGTGGCCACGACCCGGATCCCGGACGCCGCGGACGGGCCGGTGTTGGTCACGGTCAACGTGTAGTCGATGCGCGCGCTCAGCCCGCCGTGGCCGGTCGCGGCCAGCGAAACCTTGACGTCGGCGATGTTCGACGGGTTGCCGACCGTGATGACCGGGCCGTCGAGGGTGTCGAACGCGTAGTTGTCGCCGACGAACTGGTGCTGGAGCGTGAAGGACCCCGGCGCCGCGGTGTCCTTGACACGCAGCGTCCACACCGTGGTCTTCGTGCCGCCCGCTTCGAGGTCGCCGAACGCGGCGCGGTAGCTGCTGCCGGCCTGGAAGCAGCCGACCGCCGTGGTGTTGGTGCAGGACACGACGTCGACGACGTCGACGATCGCGGTCGGGGTGCCGTAAATGGCGCCCTTCGCGAAAGTCACCGTGAAATCGCGGTCGTTGTGAATGGTTTGCGAGATGGTGAACGTCTGTCCCGGCAGCACCGTGGAGGTGCTGACTTCGACGGCGCTCGAGGGCGTTTCCGCCTGCGCGGCGGGCGCCAGCGCGAGGAACGCCGTGGCCAGTGCGGCCACCGAGGACAGGATCGTGGTCCGTCGCCAGCTTCTGTGCATAGTCGTGGTCTCGCTGTTCCGGTCCGGGGAATGCCGCTCT
The DNA here is from genome assembly GCF_024703995.1 of Amycolatopsis iheyensis. GTDB lineage: Bacteria > Actinomycetota > Actinomycetes > Mycobacteriales > Pseudonocardiaceae > Amycolatopsis > Amycolatopsis iheyensis. Next base: position 37,962 of record NZ_JAMXQV010000020.1, read on the forward strand.
GACAGATACTGCGTGGTATTCGTGGACTCCCGACGCTGATCAGTCGTCGCACTCCCGGAATTCGTTACCGCCATCCGGACGCGCCGCGGCACGGCCGTCAGGACGGGTGCCAGCGGCCGTTCATCTCACCCGGGCGCGGCGGCGGACCGGGCAGATCCGGGCCGTTTCCCGCTTTCAGGCCCTCGATCAGCAGCGCCAGGTACCGGCGGCGCAGCTCGGCGGTGCGCTCCCGGTCGTCGACGCGGATCGCCGAGCAGCACTCGAGGATCATGCCGAGGTCTTCGACGACGGCGTCTTCACGCAGCCGCCCCGTCTCGCGCGCCCGCGCGAAGAGCTCCGTGGTCAGCTCGTTGGCCCGCCGCGCGTCGGCGCCCATCTGCTCGGTCGGGGTGAACGTGCCGGCGAGGTGGACGGTCAGCGAGTGCACGTCGGCGTCGACCACCCGGCCGAGGAACCCGGTCAGCGCCTTCCAGCCGTCGGGCTCGTCGGCGGCGAACTCGGCCTCGCCGATGTACTCGAGCAGGCCGTCGTGGCAGATCGTGCAGAGCAGGACCTCCTTGCTCGGGTAGCGCCGGTAGAGGGCGCTGATGCCGACGCCGGCGCGCTCGGCGACCTGCGCGATCGGGGCTTTCGGGTCCTGGATGAAGACGTGCCGGGCGGCGTCGAGGATGACCAGGTTGTTGCGGGCGGCCTGGCCGCGGCGGCCGGGCAGGGCGGTCTCTGGCATGTGTCGCAGATTAGCACTGGAACGGACCGTTCCGCTCTGCTAGAGTCGTGGAACGAACCATTCCGTTCCAGTCTTGAGGAGCTAGCCATGCCGGTCCCCGCCCTTCGCCCCTTCCGCGTCGAGGTCCCCGAGTCCGCCCTGGAAGACCTGCGCGGCCGCCTCCAGCGGGCGCTCTGGCCGGCCGACCTGCCCGCCGAGTACGGCGTCACGAACGAGCGCGTCCGCGCGCTGGCCGAGCACTGGCTGGCGAAGTTCGACTGGCGCGCGTTCGAGGCGCGGCTGAACGCGTACCCGCAGTTCGTCACGGAGATCGACGGCGAGGAGATCCACTTCCTGCACGTCCGGTCGTCGCGGGCGGACGCGACCCCGCTGGTGCTCACGCACGGCTGGCCGGGCTCGGTCGTCGAGTACCTCGACGTCATCGGCCCGCTGACCGAGCCGGAGTCGGCCGAGGCGCCGGCGTTCCACCTGGTGATCCCGTCGTTGCCGGGCTTCGGCTTCTCGGGCCCCACGCGGTCGGCGGGCTGGGACCGCTACCGCACGGCGCGGGCGTGGACGGAGCTGATGAGCCGCCTGGGCTACGAGAGGTACGGTGCGGTGGGCAACGACGGCGGGTCGATGATCTCGCCGGAGATCGGCAGGCTGGCGCCGGAGAAGGTCGTCGGGGTGCACGTCACGCAGCTGTTCTCGTTCCCGTCCGGCGACCCGGCGGAGCTGGCGGACCTGAGCGAGGCCGACCAGGCCGGGCTAGCGCACCTGCAGTGGTTCTACGAGAACATGTTCTCCTTCAACCAGCTGCACAGCCAGCAGCCGCACACGCTGGCGTTCGCCCTCGCCGACTCGCCGCTCGCGCTGCTGGCGTGGAACGCGCAGCTGTTCGGCGAACACCTCGACGCGGACTTCGTCATCGCGAACGTGGCGCTGTACTGGCTGACGGGCACGGGCGGCTCGTCGATCCGCTTCTACTACGAGGAAGCGCACACGACGTCGCACCCGGCGGCCCCGACGACGGTCCCGACGGCCCTGGCAATGTTCGCGGGCGACTTCCAGTCGATCCGCCGTTTCGCCGACCGCGACCACGCGAACATCGTGAGCTGGAACGCGTACGACACCAGCTCGGCCGACGGCGGCCCCCGAGACGCCGCGGGCCATTACGCGGCCCACGAAGCAACGGACGTCCTGGTGGGCGACATCCGCAGGTTCTTCGCCGGTCTGTCGTCCCCGTGGCCCCTGCTGACGGCGGCCCACAAGGCCCTGCGCGAGGCGGTGGCGGGCGTCACGGACTGGTCGGCACGGACGCCGTGCGCGGAGTGGAACGTGACACAGGTGGCCCACCACGCGGCGGGAGACCAGCAGGGCTACGCGGCTTTCATCACGGGCGAGCCGGGCCCGGCCTTCAACCCGTTCGAGCCGTCACCGAAGCTGAAGAACGTGGCGGCGTTCTTGGAGCCAACCTTGGCAGCCTCGGCGGCGGCGTTCGCAACGGTCTCCCCGTCGGCGACCGCGGTCCCGACGCCCTTGCCGCAGGGCGCCCTCCCGGCCCCGGTGGCGGTAGGAGCGGCGGCGCTGGACGCGGCGGTCCACGCATGGGACATCGCGGTGGCAACGGGCCAGGAGTCCCCGCTGACGGAGGAGATGGCGGAAGCACTGCTGCCGGTGGCAAAGGAGTTGGCAGAGCCGCTGCGCGGCTTCGCGTACGCCCCGGCGTTGGACGGCGTGGCCGGGGAGGACGTGGTGTCGCAGCTGCTGCGGTACTTGGGCCGCGATCCGAAGTGGACGGCCTGAGGCCTCGGCCTCGGTCGCTGGGGGCCGGAGCTCGGAGGGGCCGGGGCCGGGGAGGGCCGGAGGACCCAGGAGGGCCGGAGGGCCGGAGGGCCCGGGGGCCCGGGGGCCGGAGGGCCCGGAGGGCCCGGGGGGGCCGGAGGGCCCGGGGGCCGGAGGGCCCGGAGGGCCCGGGGGGGCCGGAGGGCCCGGGGGCCGGAGGGCCCGGAGGGCCCGGGGGGGCCGGAGGGCCCGGGGGGCCGGAGGGCCTGGAAGGGCCGACGGTCCGGAGGGCCTGGAAGGGCCGACGGTCCGGAGGGCCTGGGGCCTGGGGGCCTGCTGGCTGGGAGGCCGGAGGCCCCGGAGCGCCGGCGGGCCGGGAGCCTGGGAGGGGCCGGCGATCCCGGGGGCCGACAGGGCCGGCGGCCCGAAGGGGCAGGCAGGCCCGCAGGGCCGGCGGCCCGGAGAGCCAGGCAAGCCCACAGGGCCGGCGGCCCGGAGAGCCAGGCAAGCCCACAGGGCCGGCGGCCCGGAGAGCCAGGCAAGCCCACAGGGCCGGCGGCCCGGAGAGCCAGGCAAGCCCACAGGGCCGGCGGCCCGGAGGACTGGGGTCCTGCCGGCTGGGAGGCCGGAGGTCCCGGAGGGCCGGAAGGGCCGGAGGCGAGGATCCGAGGGCCGGCGGTCCAGAGGGCCCGGAGAGCCGGGGGCCGGAGGGCCGCGGGCCTGGAGTCCCAGGTCGGAGTGAGGGTTGGGGAAGCACTCGATAACTTCTTCCCGCCCAACCAGGCGACCGAGCCAACCACGGCCGCCCACCACAGAATTCGTCCCCGGCCACCAGTTCCCGGCCACCGCAACACCCGGCCCCACCTCCTCGCCAAGGCCCCATTCCCTCGCCCGGCTGATCAAGCGAGCTGCTCGAAAATCCCAGCGACCAATCCAGCGACCAGCCGACCAGCCCCGCCCGCCCCAGGACTCACCCGGCCAATCAGCCCCGCCCGCCGCAGGACTCACCCGGCCACCAGACCCCGCCCACCACAACACAAACCGCGCCCGGCCGACTCCAGCCACTCAGCCGAGATGCGCGAAACTCTCGCTCAACAATCCCGTCCATACCCACAATCGCGTGGGCCAACGCCGCCTACGCGCCTCACCCCACCGGCGGCCGACCTCCCACCTCGTCCGCAACGAGACCGCCAAGCCCGCATCACAACCAGCCCACCACCAAAGCCCCATCCCCCGCGGCCGACCTCCCACCTCGTCCGCGACGAGACCACCAGGCCCGCACCACAACCAGCACCCCACCAAAGTCCCATCCGCCCTCGCAGCCAGCCTCCCGCCCCTGCGCAGCAAGACCGGCCCCACCAGACGACCGCCCGGAAGCGCCCACCAAGCCCCAAGCCACTTGCGCAGCCGACCACCCACCCCCCTCGGTACGGTGACGACATGAGGCGCAAGGCGGTGGCAGTAAGGCGAGAGGAAATCGTGCTCGCCGCGCTCGAACAGATCCGCACTCAAGGCATCGCCGGCGTGAGGGCCGCCGACATCGCCCGGGTTCTCGGGGTCAGCACCGCCCTGATCTTCTACCACTTCGGGACCCTCGAGACCCTCATCATCGAGGCCTTCCGCCAAGCCGCCGAGCGGAACCTCGCCGTTCTGCGGGCCGAGCTGAACCGGGCCGGACCCGTTCGGGCTCGGCTGACCGCCGTGCTCGCCCTCTACGGGCCCACCGAACCCACCGCCGGCTGGCAGCTGTGGATCGAGGCCGGTGCCGCCGCCTTGCGGGACGCCGAACTGCGCGACGTCGTCCAGCGGCTCGACCTGCGGTGGCGGGATGCCGTCGTCTCGCTCATCGCCGAAGGTGTCGCCGCCGGGGACTTTCGGTGTTCCGATCCGCGGGGGGCCGCCTGGCGGCTCACCGCTCTTCTCGATGGGCTCGCCGTGCAGTTCGTCGCCCGTCAGGACACCGTCTCCGCCGCCGACTGCGCCCAGTGGGTCGAACAGGCACTCGCCCACGAGCTCGGCGAAACCGCGCCGGCCCTCCGATGACCGCGCTGCTCGAAGTCGCCTGGACCGACCCCGTCACCGGCTGCCGCGGCTACCTCGTGATCGACCGGCTCGTCCGCGGGGTCGCCAGCGGCGGCCTGCGCATGCGCCGCGGCTGCACCCTCTTCGAAGTCCGCGGCCTGGCCCGCGGCATGACGCTCAAGGAAGGCCTCAACTACGACCCCACCGGCCGGTACGTCCCGCTCGGCGGCGCCAAGGGCGGCATCGACTTCGACCCGCACGACGAACGCGCCCGCGACGTCGTCGCCCGCTACCTGCACGCCATGCGCCCGCTCATCGAGCGTTACTGGACCATGGGCGAGGACCTCGGCCTGCGCCAGGACGTCATCGACGACGTCATCGCGGAAATCGGGCTGCTCAGCCCGGTCCAGGCCGTCTACCCGCTGCTCGAAGACCGCGAAGCGGCGACCCGCCGCCTGGCCGACGCCTTCCGCATCGAGGTCGGCGGGCTCGGGCTTGACGAGCTGGTCGGCGGCCTCGGCGTCGCCGAAGCCACCCTCACCGGTCTCGCCATGCTCGGGCTCGACGGCCCGAACCGCGCCGTCGTCCAGGGGTTCGGCTCGATGGGCGGCGCCACCGCGCGGTTCCTCGCCGAGGCCGGCCTGCGCGTCGTCGGTGTCTCGGACGTCCGGGGCGTCGTCGTCAACCCGGCCGGGCTCGACGTCGAGCGCCTGCTCCGGCACCGTGACCGCTTCGGCGGCCTGGACCGCGACCACCTCGGCCCCGGCGACGAGCTCCTCCCACCCGAAGCCTGGCTCGACGTGCCGGCCGAGGTGCTCGTCCCGGCCGCCATCTCCTACTGCGTCGACAGCGACAACCAGGCGAAGATCACCGCGAAGCTCGTCGTCGAAGCCGCGAACATGCCGGTCACCGCCGACGCCGAGGAAGTGCTCGCCGCCCGCGGCATCCGGGTGCTGCCGGATTTCGTCGCCAACTCGGCCACCAACTCCTGGTGGTGGTGGACGCTCTTCGGCGACGTCGGCGCCGACGCCGGCGAAGCCTTCGACAAGGTCCGCAGCCGGATGCGCGAGCTGGTCACCGGCATGTTCGAGCGTGCGACGAGCGAAGGCGTCAGCCTCCGCACCGCCGCACTGCGGCTTTCGGAGAAGAACCTCGAGGCGATCCAAGCCCGCTTCGGCTGACGCAGGTGTCCCGTCGCGCGGACCCCGGACCTGGACATCGGCTACGAGGTCGACGGGCCGCCGAACGGACGGCCCCTGGTCGCGGTCCACGGCTGGCCGGACGACCCGCACTGCTGTCCGGGTGTTCCGCCCGTACCTGCGCGGCTTCGGCCCGACGACGTTCCGCGACCCGGACCAGCCCCGCGACGCCCCGCTCGGCCGGGACCTGCGGGACTTCCTCGACGCGCTCGACCTCACCGACGTCGTCGTCGCGGGGCACGACTGGGGCGCGCGGGCCGGGTACGCCGTCGGCTCGCGGTTCCCCGAGCGCGTCTCGCACCTGGTCGCGATGTCGGCAGGCCACGGCTCGGCCGGTCCCCCGCTGGACCACGACGCGCTGGACGGCGGCCGCCGCGCCAACGCGCGGCACCTGTGGACGACCTGGTCGCCGGGCTGGGAGTTCGCCGACGACACCTTCGACCGGACCGCGGCCGCGTGGGACAACGACGACTGACCCGCGGTCTCCACCGCTCAGGCGACGAAGAAAGCGAGGTCCGCGTCCCGGGCGCGCGGGACGCCGGCCACCCGCCGTCGGCGAGCGAGGGCAAGAACCACCTCTTCGCCGAGCGGTACGAGCGGGTGGTGTTCGATGACGTCGGACACTTCCCGCCCCGGGAGGCCCCGGTCCGGACGGCCCGCCGGGTGGGCGCGGCCCTGACCGGCGGGAACGAATCCGGCCGCCAGATAGTTGAACGCTCTATGAAACTCGGCATCTACAGCTTCGGTGACCGCGCGCCGGACCCGCGCACCGGCGAACAGCTGTCCGTGGCGCAGACGCTGGCCAACACCCTCGAGCGGATCAAGCTCGCCGACGAGCTGGGCCTCGGCTTCTACGGCCTCGGCGAGCACCACCTCGACCAGTACGCCATCTCCAGCCCGGGCACGGTGCTGGCCGCCGCGGCGAGCAGCACGAACCAGATCACCCTCAGCTCGGCGGTGACCGTGCTGAGCACCGAGGACCCGGTCCGCGTCTACCAGCAGTTCACGACGCTCGACCAGCTCAGCCACGGCCGCGCCGAGCTGCTCGCCGGCCGCGGGTCGTTCACCGAGTCGTTCCCGCTGTTCGGCCATGACCTCGGCGACTACGACGAGCTGTTCGACGAGAAGCTCGCCCTCCTGCTGCACATCGACCGCGACGACCCGCTGACCTGGTCCGGCAAGTTCCGGCCGCCGCTGGAGGACGCGCGGATCCTGCCGCGCCCGTACGGCCGGCGCCTGCGCATCTCGATCGGCACCGGTGGCAACCCCGAGTCGTCGATCCGCGCCGGGCTGCTCGGCCTGCCGGTGGTGTACGCCGTGATCGGCGGCCGCCCCGAACGCTTCGCCCCGCTCGTCGACCTCTACCGCCAAGCCGCCGAAGCGGGCAACCAGGCGAAGGAAGACCTGCACGTCACCATGGGCGCCATCGGCTTCATCGCCGAGAAGTCCCAGGACGCCAAGGAAACCTTCTACCCGTACTGGCTCGAGACGATGAAGTACGGCGCGCAGGCCCGCGGCTGGGCGGTCCCGACCCGCGCCGAGTACGACGCCTACACCCAGGACGCGCAGGCGTTGTTCGTCGGCAGCCCGCAGGAGATCGCCGGGCGGATCATCGAGATCGGCAAGCTCACCGGCGCCGACCGCTACGCAATGCAGATGGACTGGTCCGGCGTGCCGCACAAGGACGTCATGCGGGCCATCGAGCTGCTCGGCACCGAGGTCCTCCCGGTGGTGGAAAAGGAGTTCTAGACGTCGTTCCCGGCGACGAAGCCGAACGTCATCGCCGGGCCGATGGTCGAGCCGGCGCCCGCGTAGCTGTGCCCCATCACCGCCGCGCTCGCGTTGCCGGCCGCGTACAGACCGGGGATCACCGAGCCGTCCGGGCGGAGCACGCGCGCCCGGGCGTCGGTGCGCATGCCGCCCTTCGTGCCCAGGTCGCCGGGCACGATCTTGAAGGCGTAGAACGGCGGCGCCCACAGCGGCGCGAGGCAGGAGTTCGGCAGCACCAGCGGGTCGGTGTAGTAGTGGTCGTACGCGCTGGCGCCACGCCGGAAGTCACCGTCCACCCCGGACCACGCGAAACCGTTGAATCGGTCCACAGTGGACTTCAACGCGGCGGGCGGCACACCGATCGCCGAGCCGAGCGCCTGGATGCTCGATGCCTTGACGACCGCGCCGGCCGCGTACCAGGCGTCCGGCAACGGCAGCAGCGGCAGCGTGTCGCGGAACAGGTACTTGTTGCGGTAGCTCTGGTCGACGACCAGCCACGCCGGGATGTCGGGCGCGGTCGGGTTCTTGTCGTACATCACGTGCACGACGTCGCTGTAGGGCGCGGCTTCGTTGACGAACCGCTTACCGGCCTGGTTGACGATCAGCCCGCCGGGCAGGGTCCGCTCCGCCAGGCAGAAGTACGGGTCACCGGGGATCGGGATGGCCGGGCCCCACCACGCGTCCTCCATCAGGTCGAGCGCGGCGCCCGCCCGCTGTCCCGCGCGGTGGCCGTCACCGGTGTTCTCCTTGGCCCCGACGGTCCAGTCGGTGCCGATCGGCTGCCGCTGGTACTGCGCGCGCATCGCCGCGTTGTGCTCGAACCCTCCGGAGCCAACGATCACGCCGCGCCGCGCCCGCACCAGCCCGGTCGGCGTCACAACCCCGGTCACCGCACCGTTTTCGACGTTCAGGTCGAGCAACGGCGTGTTCAGCAGCACCGGGACGTTCGCCCGCAGCAGCCCGACGCGCAGGCCGGCGGCGAGCGACTGGCCCATGGTGAGCGGCTTCTGCCCGGCGAGCGCGGCGGCCGTGCCGCGGGCGAGGCACGCGGCGGCGACCGCGGCGCCCTTCGCGTTCACCGCGGCCAGGTTGAGCCACTTGTAGTCGGCGCTGAACACGACCAGCCCGGGCGGCGTCGCGAGGTACGCCGGGTTGAGGTTGGCCAGCTCCGCGCCGAGGAGGTTCCCGTCGAACTGGTCCGGCTCGATCGAGCGGCCGTTCGGCAACCCGCCCGGCAGCTCCGGGTAGTAGTCGCTGTAGCCCTCCATCCAGCGGAAGCGCAGCGGGCTGTTCGCCATGACGAACGCGATCATCTCCGGCCCGTTGCGCAAGAACGCGTTCTGCCGCTCGGCCGGCACGTCCGGCCCGACGACCGCGGCGAGGTACTGCGCGGCCTTCGCCGGGGTGTCCGGCACGCCGGCGGCCAGCAGCACCGGGTTATTCGGGATCCAGATCCCGGCGCCCGATCGCGCCGCGGATCCGCCGAACGTCGGCGCCTTTTCGAGCACGACGACACTCAATCCGCGCTTGGCCGCGGTCAACGCGGCGGTCATGCCCGCCGCGCCGGAGCCGACCACGACGACGTCGTACTCCCCCACGGTCGAAGCGTTCGCGGCGTTCGCGAGCCCGGACGTCACGGCGAGGCCCACGCCCGCCGCGGTGCCGCGCAGGAGCTGGCGGCGGGTCAGGTCGGCATCCATGGCGCACATCGTGTCGGCAGGCTCGCGAAACTGGAACATGTTCTACCCGCTTGGAGCAGCCCGGTAGGCCACTGGTCCGAACCCATGACGACATTCGCCGCACCAAGTTGACGAGACCCTCATGTTCTGGCTAACTTGAGCTGAGTCTCAAGTTAACTGAAGGAGGACCATTGTCCGAAGTGATCGCCGTCCTGGGGGTCGGGCCGGGGCTGGGCCTGTCGATCGCCCAGCGCTTCGCCCGCGAAGGCTTCACGACCGCGCTCGTGTCGCGCACCGACACCCGCCACGCGCGCTACCGGGAGTCCCTGCCGGAGGGCACCGCGCACACCTACACCGCCGACCTGACCGACCCCGCCCAGCTCGACGCGGTCCTCGACCGCATCACGGCCGAAGCCGGCGAGATCGACACGGTCTACTTCGGCCCGGCCGTCGCGGTGAACCTCAAGCCGCTGCCCGAGTCCGGCGCCGGGGACCTGCTCGCCCCGTTCGAAGCCGCCGTGCTCCCGGCCGCCCGGCTCGTCGAAGCCGTGCTGCCGGGCATGCTCGAGCGCGGTTCCGGCACGCTGCTGTTCGCCGGCGGGTTGAGCGGCAAGCACCCGATGCCGGTGCTCGGGAGCCTCGCCCCGGCCTCGGCGGCACTGCGCATGTACGTCCTGACGCTCGACGCGGCCCTGCGCGAAACCGGTGTCCACGCGGGGATCCTGACCGTCGGCGGCCTCATCGAGCGCGGTGACATCCACCGGGACTTCACCACCCGGGACCTCGGGTTCACGGTGGGCACGCTGAACCCGGACGACATCGCCGACCAGGCGTGGTCGATGTACGTCGAGCGCGGCGAGGCGGAAGCGGAGTTCAACGCGATGGCGGCGGTCTAGCCTGGGGATCATGTACACCCCGGGGGAACGGCAAGCACTTCGCGAAGCCCTGGTCGAGGCGGCCCGGTCGGACGAGCGCGTCACCGGCGCCGCGCTCACCGGCTCGGCCGCGCTCGACGCCGAGGACGCGTGGTCGGACATCGATCTCGCGTTCGCCGTCGCCGGTGAGCCGGCGGCGGTGCTCGCGGACTTCACCACACGGATGTACGGCGAGCACGGCGCCGTGCACCACATGGACGTCGTGTTCGAGCGGACGGTGTTCCGCGTCTTCCTGCTGGCGAACACGCTCCAGGTGGACCTGGCGTTCTGGCCGGCGGCGGACTTCGGCGCGACGACGCCGAAGTTCCGGCTGCTGTTCGGCACGGCCCAGGACCGGCCGCGGACGCCGCCGCCCGAGCCGCGGCGGCTGATCGACCTGGCCTGGCTGCACGCGTTGCACGCGCGCTCGAGCATCGAACGCGGTCGCGGCTGGCAGGCCGAGTACATGATCGGCCGGGTCCGGGAGCACGCGCTGGCGCTGGCTTGCCTGCGGCACGGGCTGCCCGCGGTCGAGGGGCGCGGGCTCGACCGGCTGCCCGCGTCGGTGACCGCGCCGTACGAAGCGACGCTGGTGCGTGGCCTCGAAGACGCCGCACGGGCCTTCCACGCCGTCACCGAGCTGTTCATCGGGGAGATCGAGCACGTCGACGGCGACCTGGCGAGGCGCTTGGCGCCGTTGCTGCGCGAGCTTTCCTAAGCCAGGTAAGCGAGTTCCGGGTGCGCGGCGGCATAGGCGTCGAGCAGCCGACGCGCCACTGGCACCGAGCCGACCAGCGGGTGCAGCGCGAACGCCCGCAGCGCCGCCGCGCGTGACCCGGTCGTCGCGGCTTCGATCGTCGCCCGCTCGACGGCCTTGACCGCGGTCACCAGGCCCAGCGCGTGGTCCGGCAGCGGATCGGCGGCGAGCGGGCGGGCGCCGTTCGCGTCGACGACGCACGGCACTTCGACGACCGCGTCGGCCGGCACGCCGGGCAGCGCGGATCCGTTGCGGACGTTGAGGATCAACGTCGTGCGTTCGCCGTACGCGACCGCGCGCATGAGCGCCAGGGCGACCTTCTCGTAGCCGCCACCCTCGAGATCGTCACGCTCTCCTTCGCGCGTTTCGGCCATGTACGTCGCTTCGCGCTCCAGACGCGTGCGTTCCCACGACGCCAACGAAGGCTCCGCGTAGAAGCCGTGTTGCTGCTCCAGTAGTTGCGCGCCACGCGAGTGCTCCCCCACGGCCTCGCGCGCGAAGTAGTAATAGTGCAGGTATTCGTTGGGCAGCGCGCCGAGGACGCGCAGCCAGTCCGCGCCGAAGAGCTTGCCCTCCTCGAAGGACTCCAGCGCGACGGTGTCGGCGAGCAGCTCCGGCAGGACGTCTTCCCCGCCGACGCGCACCGCGCGCAACCAGCCGAGGTGGTTGAGGCCCGCGTAGTCGAACCACGCCGTCGCCGGGTCGGCCCCGAGCGCCCGCGCGACCCGGCGGCACAGCCCCACCGGCGAGTCGCAGATGCCGATGACACGGCCGCCGAGGTGCGCGCCCATGGCTTCGGTGACCATCCCGGCGGGGTTGGTGAAGTTGATGACCCAGGCACGCGGCGCCAGCTCGTTGATCGCGCACGCCAGCTCGACGGCCACCGGGACCGTCCGCAGCCCGTAGGCGATCCCGCCCGCGCCGACGGTTTCCTGCCCCAGCACGCCTTCCGCGTGCGCGAGCTGCTCGTCGAGCCGGCGCCCACGCAGGCCGCCGACGCGAATCGCGGAGAACACGAAGTCCACATCGGACAGTGCGGTGGCCAGGTCGGTGGTGGTGCGCACGCGCGGCGCGGCTGCCACTCCGGCGGCCTGTTCGGCGAGGACCCGCTCGATCGCGGCGAGCCGCCCGGCGTCGACGTCGTGCAGGACCAGCTCGGTGACGCCGCTGCCGCCCAGCAGCGCGCCGTGCACGAGCGGCACGCGAAACCCGCCGCCACCGAGGATCGCGAGCTTCACCGCAGCACCTCGACCCCGGCTTCGGCCAAGACCGCGCACGTCGGCTCGTCGGCGCCCGCGCTGGTGACGACCATGTCGAGCGCGTCGGGCCCGCAGACCCGGGCCAGCCCGGTGCCGGGGAACTTGCCGGCGTCGGCGAGCAGCACCACGCGGTCTCCCGCGGCGACCATCGCGCGCTTGACCGGCACTTCGACACCGGTCGAGTCCATCACCTGGCCGTCGCCGCGGACGCCGCTGGCGCCGAGGAAGACAGTGTCGGCGTGCACCTGGCGCAGCGCGTCCTCCGTCAGGAATCCCACCATCGAGTGATAGCTGCGCCGGACCACGCCGCCGAGCAGGACGAGCCGGACGTCTTCGGCGTCCTTGAGCTCTTCGTAGACGGTGAGGCTGCTGGTGAGCACGGTCAGCGCGCGGTCACGCAGGTGCCGCGCGAGCCGGTGCGCGGTGGTGCCGATGTCGAGGAGCACGGTGTCGCCGTCGGCGACCAGGTCCGCCGCGCGCCGGGCGACGGCTTCCTTCTCGTCGGCCCGCTCGGCGGCCACTCGCGGGATCGGCTCCTCGCCGGCCGCCATCGCCCCGCCGTAGACGCGGGTCAGCCGGCCTTCGCGGCCGAGCTGCCCGAGGTCGCGGCGCACCGTGGCCTGGCTGACGCCGAGCCGCTCGGCCAGCACCCCGACCGGCGCCGGGCCCTCCGCGCGGAGAGCCCGCAGGATCAGCTCGTGGCGACGCTGGGGCAGCATGCGGGGACGATAGCAGTCAAACCCGCTCAGCCGGCGATCGAGTTTGCGCGTCTCTTGCGCATTCCGCGCGGCTGAAGCACGCTCGTGCGCATCCTCGATCGCTGGAGGCGCCCGTGCCGGCCGAGCCCGCACCCGACATCGATGTCTTCCTGTCCGGCCTGCTGTTCTTCGACCTGGTGTTCACCGGGCTCGAACCTCCGGCGCCGGGCACGGAGGTGTGGACGGGCGGCATGGGCTCCGGCCCGGGCGGGATCGCGAACTTCGCCGTCGCGCTCAGCCGGCTCGGCCTGCGGACGTCGCTGGCGGCCGCGTTCGGCGCCGACGTCTACGGGAACTACTGCTGGGACGTGCTTTCGCGGCAAGAGCACATCGACCTGTCGCGGTCGCGGCAGTTCCCGGAGTGGCATTCGCCGGTCACGGTTTCGCTGGCCTACGCGGGTGACCGGGCGATGGTCACGCACGGGCACCCGCCGCCCGTCCCGGTGGCGGAGCTGGCCGGTTCGCCGCCACCGAGCCTCGCGACCGTCGCGCACATCGGCCTCGACACCGCCGAGTGGGTCCACACGGCACACCAGTCGGGCAGCCTGGTCTTCGCCGACGTCGGCTGGGACCCGTCGGAGGCGTGGTCGGCGGCGCTGCTCGACCAGCTGGGGTGCTGCCACGCGTTCCTGCCCAACGACGTCGAAGCGATGGCGTACACGCGCACGGACACGGCCGAAGCGGCGCTGGCGAAGCTCGCCGACCTCGTCCCGATCGCGGTGATCACCCGCGGCGGCGCGGGTGTGCTCGCGGTGGACGGCACCACGGGCGAGACGGCGGACGTCCCGGCGCTCCCGGTCGACGTGCTGGACGCGACGGGCGCGGGCGACGTCTTCGGCGCCGGGTTCGTCGCGGCCACCCTGACCGGCTGGCCGCTGGCCGAACGGCTGCGGTTCGCGTGCCTGACGGCGGCGTTGTCGGTCCAGCACTTCGGCGGCGCGCTGGCGGCGCCGGGCTGGCACGAGATCGCGCAGTGGCACACCCGCACCCGGTCGCGGGAGTACGCGTTCCTCGACGACGTCCTGCCGTCGGAGACGGTGGCGGACATCCGCCGGGGCCCGGTGACCCTCGGTTTCGGCGACGACAGCTGGCGCTGAGGTGCACCCGCGGGCGGGCCGGTACGCGGAGTCCGGGCTGCGGACGTCGTTGTTGTCGGCGCCGGGCGCGGTGGGCGCGGAGGCGGTGGGCCTGCGTCCGATCGGCGAGGTGATGGGCTGCGTGGTGGCGCGTTCCGAGGAGCTGACTTCGGGCCTGCGCCACGGCTACGCGACGGCGTTGGACCGCTTGCGCGCGGAGGCATCGGCCCTCGGCGCGGACGGCGTGCTGGCGATCGCCTGCACGGTGACGCGGGTGAGTGCGACGGTCCGCGAGTTCACGGTCTTGGGCACGGCAGTCCGGGCGGAGCGCGGCGTCCGCCCGGCGCGGCCGTTCACGACGGGGTTGCCGGGCCCGGACGTGGCGAAGCTGCTGTACGCGGGCTGGGTCCCGGTGACGGTGGCGATCGGCATCGACGGCGGGACGACGTACGACATCGCGATGAGGGACCGGCCGGGCGAGGAGGTGCGGGCGCCGACGGAGCTGGTGACGCGGGTGCGGGCGGGCGCGCGGGCGGAGTTCACGGGGGCGGTGGCGGCGTCGGGAGCGGACGGCGGGTTGGTGACGTCGACGACGTTGCGGGCGTGGCGCCTGGGGCCGACAGGAGTGGGGGCGGTGACGAGCGTGTTCGGCACGGCGGTGGCTCAGGTGGGTGCTGGTGCGAGGCGTGGGGTGGCGGGCGCGGTGCTGCCGCTGTCGGATGAGTGATCTGGTCGGGGTTTCGCGCGTTCGGCGGTCGACATCGCAGCCTGGCCCCCCCAACCCGCGCCCACGCATCCCGGCCCCATGCTCTGTTCCCGCGCCCCGCGCCGCCGCTCCCCCCGCCCCTGTCGCCACCTCGACCGGACCTTCCGGACATACCCGTTGATCGGCCGCACCCACCGCCCGCCGCCGGGGATTCGTGCCACGATGGAGGCGAGATCCGGCCTAAGGAGGTCCGCCAGTGCCCGAGTGGGACGGTCGCGGCCTGCCGCCGGTCGCGCAGGCGCGCGTCGACCGCTTCGGCCGGTCCGGGCTGAAGACCTCGCTGCTGAGCGTGCCGGGCGCGGTCGGCGCCGAGGTGGCCGGCTTCACCGCCGTCGGCGAGGTCATGGGCTGCGTGGTGCAGCAGATCGGCTTCGGCGCCCTGGCCCAGTGGGCCGGTGACCAGGTCCGGCAGACGGCGGACATGCTCCGCGACGGCTACGCGACCGCGCTCGACCGGCTGTCGCAGGAAGCGACCGGGCTGGGCGCCGACGGCGTGCTCGGCATCGAGTTCACGATCACCTCGCTCGACGGCGTGCTGCAGGAGCTCGTCGCGCTCGGCACCGCTGTCCGCGCCGAGACCACGCAACGCCCGCGGCGGCTGTTCACCACCGACCTGCCGGGCCAGGACGTCGGCAAGCTGATGCAGGCGGGCTGGGTGCCGGTGCGGGTCGCGGTCGGTGTCGCCGCCCGCGCCGAATACGACTACTCCATGCAGTACCAGACCAGCACGTGGGCGGGGAACGCCGAAGTCGACGCCCCGACGAAGGTCGTCAACGAAGTCCGGGCCGCGGCCCGCGCGGAGTTCGCCCGCGCCATCCGCGACAGCGGCGCCGACGGCGGCATCGTCTCCGACCTGCGGCTGCGGACGTGGCCGGTGCAGGAACGCGCGGTGGTCGGCATCGCCAGCGTGACCGGCACCGCGATCGCCCAGTTCCACACCGGCCGCGCGGCGCCGACCAGCGCGCTCAAGATCCTGCCGTTGAACCGTTCCTGAGGAGGCTTCGTGACCACCGCGGACCCCGCCGCGCAGCACATCCCCGAGGATGCGATGCGCCGGCTCGCCGAGATGAAACCGGGCCAGAAGACCAGCCTGTTCACCTCGGACCTGAGCGTCAACGAGTTCCTCCTCGTGCGCGAAGCCGGGTTCCGCCCGCTGGGGCTGGTGCTCGGCTCGAGCATCTACCACGTCGGTTTCCAGATGGGCCGCTGGAGCAAGAACCAGGAGATGGACCGGCTTTCCCAGGCGATGTACCACGCCCGCGAGCTGGCGATGTCGCGCATGGAGGCCGAGGCGGACATCCTGGGCGCGGACGGCATCGTCGCGGTCCGGCTCGAGATCGAGTTCAAGGAGTTCGGCAGCGACCTGGCCGAGTTCATCGCCGTCGGCACCGCGGTCAAGGCCGACGAACCCGGCGAATGGCGCAACAACACGGGAAAGCCGTTCACCTCGGACCTGTCCGGACAGGACTTCTGGACGCTGGTGCAGGCCGGCTACGCCCCGCTGGGCATGGTGATGGGCACGTGCGTCTACCACATCGCGCACCAGCGGTTCCGGCAGATGATGGGCAACATCGGCCAGAACGTCGAGATCCCGCAGTACACCGAAGCGCTGTACGACGCGCGTGAACTGGCGATGTCCCGCATGCAGGCCGAGGCCGAGCAGCTGGAGGCGGAAGGCATCGTCGGGGTGCAGCTGCTGTCGCTGCCGCACCGCTGGGGCGGGCACACGACGGAGTTCTTCGCGATCGGCACCGCGGTGAAGCCGCTGCGCGCCGACCACCACATCGCCAAGCCGCAGCTCGTGCTGCCCCTCACCGACTGATGGCCGGCGAGCTGGACTTCCACCTGGTGGCCGCGGCGCTGCGCACCGACCGCGCGGACGTCGAGTCCTACCACCGGGTCCTGTCCGACACGCTGGGCAGCGCTCTACCGCCAGGCATGGTCGAGGTCGACCGGCGGCGCACGTTCGCCGACCGCGTCGCGGGCCGCGACGGCCAGGCGGTCGCGGTGCGGGTGACCACCCCGGACCGGGTGCTGGTGCTGAGCGCGGGCAAGCACGGCGGAGTGGCCGCGGAGATCCACCAGGTGGTGCGCGGCGTGGTGATCAGCCGCAAGGAAGCCGCGGTCGACGACTGGCTCGCGGCACTGGCGCAGGAGCTGACGACGTTGGCGTCGAAGGACGCGAAAGCACGCGACGCGCTCTCGCGGCTGCTCGGCGGCTGAGAAGTCCTTGCGGGACAAAGGCGGGTGACCACCCCGGACCGGGTACTGGTGCTGAGCACGGGCAAGCACGGCGGAGTGGCCGCGGAGATCCACCAGGTGGTGCGCGGCGTGGTGATCAGCCGCAAGGAAGCCGCAGTCGACGACTGGCTCGCGGCGCTCGCGCAGGAACTGACGACGCTGGCGTCGAAAGACGCGAAAGCACGCGACGCGCTCTCGCGGCTGCTCGGCGGCTGAGAAGTCCTTGCGGGACAAGGACTGTGCATCGGGGGCCGGATCGAGTGGCCCCCGAATGCACAGTCTAGGGCGTGGGTTACAGGCGAGATGTGGACGCAGGTGCCCTCGATGATCGGCAAGGCTCCGTCGTGGCCGGCCCAGGCGCTGCGGTGGGTCAGCCGTGGGTGCAGCCGATCCCGGGCCCGGATCAGCGCGGGACCGCAGAGCCTGGTCGTGGTGTCGATGGTGACATCCGGCTCGTCCCAGGTGTTCGGGTCACCGAAGGCAAACTAGTCGCCGTGGCGGCGGGGCCTGCCCAGCGTGCCGGGCGGCGGCGGACCGACCGGGCAGTGCAGAACCCGGTCGGTGCGCATCCACACCAGCACGATGATCGACAGGGGCCGGCCGGCACCGCCCGAACGTCAAAGCTCAGTCTAGGGCGTGGGTACGACGGTTTCCCTCAGCCGACCGTCACCCGCAGGATCTTGTTGTGGCTGTTGTGCGGTGTGTTGTCCTTGTCGCCGTCGACGCTGGTCGCCAGCCACATCTGGCCGTCCGGGGCCGGCTCCACCGTGCGGAGCCTGCCGTACGTGCCGTTGAAGAATGTCTGGAAGTTCGTCAGCGAGCTGCCGCTGATCACCGCTCGGTAGAGGCGCGCCCCGCGCTGGCACGCCACGTACAGCGCGTCGCGGATGATCGTGATTCCGCTGCACGAACCCTGCGCCACCGGGTACGTCTTCTTCGGCGCGATGAAGCCCGCCGTGCCGCACGAACCCGACGTTCCTTCGCACGACGGCCAGCCGTAGTTGCCGCCCTTCACGATCAGGTTCGTCTCGTCCATGACGCTGTTGCCGAACTCCTGCTCCCACAACCGGCCCTGCGAGTCGAACGCCAGGCCTTGGACGTTCCGGTGCCCGTAGCTCCACACGGCGTTGTGGAACGGGTTGTCCGCGGGGATCGTGCCGTCGGGGGCGATCCGCAGCACCTTTCCGTTGAGGCTGCTGGTGTTCGACGCGTTGTCGCCGTTCTGCGCGTCGCCGGTGCCGGCGAACAGGTAGCGGCCGTCCGGGCTGAAGCGCAGCCGGCCGCCGTTGTGGAACTTGTTGCGGGCGATGCCGGTCACCAGGATCTGCTCGGTGCTCGTGGTCAGCGAGTCGGCGGCGGGGTCGTACTTGATCCGCACGATCCGGTTGTCGTTCGGCGAGGTGTGCATGATGTAGAGCCAGTGGTCGGAGCCGAACGACGCCGGGTTGATCTCCAGGCCGGTCAGACCGCCTTCGCCGTCGGTGCTCTGCACGTTCGGCACGGTGCCGATCGTCTTCTTCGCACCGGTCTTCGGGTTCAGGTGGACGATCGCATGCGCGTCGCGCTGGTTGTAGAGGATCGTGCCGTCGGGCAGGGTGACCAGGCCCCACACGACGTCGTCGTCGGTGCCGACCTGCGTCGCGCCGCAGACGCCCTGCGACGGCGTGCAGCTCGACCCGCCGGTCGTCGTGACGTCCACGACCGGGGTGCTCGGTTCGCTGAGGTTGCCGTTGCCGTCCACGGCCCGCACCTGCAGGTGGTAGGCGGTGTTCGGGGTCAGGCCGCCGAGTGTGGTGCTGGTCGTGTCGGCCGTGCCGATCTGCGTGCCGGCGTTGAAGATCCGGTACCCGGTGACGCCGACGTCGTCGGTCGACGCGGTCCACGCCAGCCCGATCGAAGTGCTGTTGACGGCGGTGGTGTGCACACCCGCCGGCGCCGACGGCGGCGTGTGGTCGTCGGACGGCGGTGTCTTCACCGGGAGCGTCCCGCTGGCCTGCGAGACGTTCCCGGCCGCGTCCCGCGCGTTGACGTAGAAGCCGTAGGTGCCGTTAGGGCCGAGGTTGCCGCAGGTCGCCGTCAGCGCGCCGGCGGTGCTGGCGCAAAGCTGGCCGTCGCGGTAGACGTCGTAGCCGGTGACGCCCTCGTTGTCGGTGGCCGCGGTCCACGAGATGGTCGCGCTGGTGGGCGTGACCCCGACGAGCGTCGGCGTGCCGGGCGGTGACGGCGGCACGACGTCGCCGGTCGACCCGTAGACGCCGAACTCCTGCAGTGAGTAGCCTTTCGACGCGTCGGTGCGGCAGCGTTTCGTGCCGTAGACCCGCACGTAGCGGCCGGTGCCGTCGAGGGAGGTCAGGTCTTCGACGCCGCCCTTGCCCGCGGTGGTCGAGTAGATCCGCGTCCAGGCGGCGTGGTCGTTCGAAGTGTCTATTTCGTACGCCGTCGCGCACGAGGCGTCCCACTGCAGCCGGACGCGGCTGACGTGCGCCGCCGCGCCGAGGTCGACGTAGATCCATTGTGGATCGACACCGGCCGCGCTGGCCCACCGCGTCGCCGAGTCGCCGTCGACGGCGTCCGGCGCCGGGCAGCACCCGCCGGCCGAGGACGCTGTCACCGGTTTTCCTTGCGACAGCAACGGATCCGCGGCGGATGCCGGCCCTGCTGCGGTGAGCGCTGCCGCGACGAGTGTGCCCGCGACGAGCGCGATGGAGCCAACCCGGATGCCTCTGGTCATTCCGTCCTCCACGGAGTACGGCTCCGGTCACGCCTTCCCGGGCCCGTGCTGCGAACGACCCGTCGGCGCAGGCAGAGGCGGATACCTGACGACGACGGCGAGGTTCTCCGGGGCCGGGACCGACCGGGAGCCATGGCGGTCTCGGGAAGACCGTACGAGCGGCTCGTCCGGGCGGTCAACCGGCTTCCCGCTCACCGGGCCGGGTTCACTCGCCCGAGGAAGCCGCGGATGTACCCGGCGATGGCGTCCAAGTGGCTTTCCAGCGCGAAGTGGCCGGAGTCGAGCAGGTGGATCTCGGCGTCGGGCAGGTCGCGGGCGTAGGCGCGGGCGCCGTCGGCGATGAAGATGTCGTCGTTGGCGCCCCAGACGGCCAGGAGCGGGACCTGGCTGGTGCGGAAGTACTCGTGGAACTTCGGGTAGAGGCCGATGTTGTGGTGGTAGTCGGCGAGCAGCGCCATCTGGATCTCCGCGCCACCCGGGCGGTCGAGCAGGGCCTGGTCGTGGATCCAGACGTCCGGGCTGACGAGCGCCGGGTCGGGCACGCCGTCGAGGTACTGCGCCTTGGTCGCTTCGAGCGTGACCATGGCCCGCAGGTCGTCGTCGGTCAGCGTGCCGGCGGCGAGCTTCTGCGGGAGCCCGGCGCCCAGCCCGTCGACGTAGGCGTTGCCGTTCTGCGTGACGATCGCGGTGACCCGCTCGGGGTTCCCGGCGGCGATGCGCAGGCCGACGGGGGCGCCGAAGTCCTGGATGTAGAGCGCGAAGCGGCCGAGGCCGATCTGGTCGAGCAGCCCGAGGGTGAGCTCGGCGAGCGCGTCGAAGGTGTAGGTGAACTCGTCGACGGACGGAGCGTCGGAGGCACCCGAGCCGAGGTAGTCGGGTGCGACGACGTGGTAGCGGTCGGCCAGCGCCGGGATGAGGTGCCGGTACATGTGCGAGCTCGTGGGGAACCCGTGGAGCAGGACGATCGTGGGCGCGTCGGCGGGCCCGGCCTCCCGGTAGAAGAGCCGGCGCCCGGCAACGGTGGCACTCCGGTGGTGAACGGCGACCATGACTGTCTCCCTCTCGCGTCTCATGTTTACTTTTCTATTTATCCATGAGACGACGTAGACTGTCAACGGCTCGGGAAGACTGGAGCTCTCACTTGGGAGGCGAACGTGGTCACTGCGGCACCCGGCGAAGAGCGCTCACCAGCGCTGGCGCTGGTCAACACCCGCCGGCTGAGCCCCGCCGGCGAGGTGGACGACCTCGCCGAGCCAGGCGACGCAACGGAGTGGCTACGCCGCCACGACCTCCCCCCGGCCCGGCTCACCCCGGACGACCTGCCCGGCTTGCTGGACCTCCGCGCCGCGATCCGCGAAGTGCTGGCGGCCTCGGCGGAGGACCGCACACCGGCGGCCAAGGCGGTCGAGACGGTGAACGCGACGGCCCGCGCGGACGCGGCGGCGCCTCAGCTGACGTGGCTCGCGCAGCCGCATCGCGAGTGGCGCAGCACCCGGCCGGGCAGCGCGGAGGAGGCACTGGCATCCCTGGCCCGCGACGCGATCACGGTGGTGACCGGCGAGCTCGGTCGGCTGGTGCGCCCGTGCGAGGCCCATGGTTGCGTGCGGTTCTTCTTCCGCGAGCACGCCCGCCGCCGCTGGTGCTCGACGACGTGCGGAGACCGAGTTCGGGCGGCCCGGCACCAGCGGTTGGTCGTCGAGCAGCGGGGGGCCACGGAGGGGCCTCGCTGAGCGGTTGACACGCTGGTCGCGCCGGTCCACGCTCGCCGCGCCACGCCCCACCAAGGCCCGATCCGCACCGCCGATCCCGCCACGCCTTCCGCCGAAGCTGCCCCTCACTCTCATAGCCGGCACTCGGGGTCTCGCGTCCACACCCGTCCATCCGGCCGCCAGTTCCGCTCGCCGGAAACTCGGAGCGTCAGTTCGTCGCGAACACCGCCGATCGGCTTACGTCAGCCCACTCCGCCACCTCTTCTCCTCGTGCTCGCTCCGAACGTTGGACCGCTTCCACCGCGTCCGCGCCGAGCAGCAGCCTCAGTGGGGGCTTGTCCAAGCGGACCACGTCGGCCAGGATGCGGGCTGCTCGGGCCGGGTCGCCCGGCTGCTTGCCGTCGCTTGCGTCGCGCAGGCGGTGCATCTCGCCCACCGATGCGTCGTACTCCGGGCGGACCGCGGCTCGCTCCATCGAGGCGCCCTGCCAGTCCGTGCGGAACGCGCCCGGCTCGACGATCGTGACCTTCACGCCAAACGGCTTCACCTCCGCGGTGAGCACCTCGGAGAACCCCTCCACCGCGAACTTCGCCGCCTGGTAGGCGCTCAGCCCCGGCGAGCCGCCGACCCGGCCGCCGACCGACGAGAACTGCAGGAAGTGGCCCGAGCCCTGCTCGCGGAACACCGGCAGCGCGGCCCGCGTCACGTTGACGACGCCGAAGAAGTTCGCTTCGACCTGGGCCCGGAAGTCGTCCTCCGGCATGTCCTCGATCGGGGCGCTGTTCGCGTAACCCGCGTTGTTGGCCACCACGTCGAGCCCGCCGAACTCCCGCACCGCGAACGCCACCGCCTCCTTCGCGGCCGCCGCGTCCGTGACGTCGAGCGCGAACGCGCGGACCGCGTCGCCGTATTCGGCCACCAAATCCTTCAACTGCTCCGGGCGGCGCGCGGTGGCGACCACCCGGTCACCGTCCTCGAGTGCCACCTTGACCAGCTCTCGCCCGAAACCACGCGAACTGCCCGTGATCAGCCACGTCCTGCCCATGATCCCTCTCCTCGCTCCGCCAACCAACTGGTTGGTTGCCTCCATGGAACACCTCGCGGCGGCACTTGTCAACCAACCGGTTGGTTGCTAATCTCGAAGGCATGGGAAACGCGGCGGAGACCAAGCGGCGCTTGCTCGCCGCCGCCACGGAGGAGTTCGCGGAACGGGGCATCGCGGGGGCCCGCGTAGACCGGATCGCGGCCATCGCCGAGTGCAACAAGGCGATGATCTACTCGTACTTCGGCAGCAAGGACCGCCTCTTCGACACGGTGTTCGGCGAGTCGGTGGGCAGGTTCGTCCTCGACGTCCCGGTCGACATCGGCGACCTGCCGGAGTACGCCGGGAAGCTCTTCGACCAGTACGAGGAGCGGCCGGACCTGCTGCGGCTCGCGACCTGGCACCGGCTGGAGCGCCCCGAAGGCAAGTGGGTCCACGAGATCTTCCTGGCGAACAAGATCCGCTTGAACGAGCTGCGCAACGCACAAGCAGAAGGGAGGCTGTCCAAGCACTACACACCGATGGAGCTGCTGGTGCTGGTCCAGTCGGTCTCGACGGCGTGGGCGACGACCAATGCGGAACTCGGCGCGAGCGCGACGATCCCCCGCGAGAAGCGGCGGGAGCTGGTGGTGGACGCGGTCCGGCGGCTGGTCGCGGAGGGCTGACGAGCGGTACGCGCACACCTCGGGGCCGAGGTAGCGTGTGGTCCGCCGAGCCGGGCCGAGGAGAGGACGCTCGATGGACTGGACGCTCGAAGTGGTCGTGGTGCCGGTGTCCGATGTGGACCGGGCGAAGGCGTTCTACGCCGACCAGCTCGGGTTCGTGCTCGACCACGACCTGTCGTTCGACGAGAACACGCGGATCGTCCAGCTGACGCCGCCGGGCTCGGGCTGCTCGATCGTGCTCGGCAAGGGGGCCGTGCCGGACATGCCGCCGGGCTCGCTCAAGGGGCTGCAGCTCGTGGTCAAGGACCTGCCGAAGGCGCACGCGATGCTGCTCGAGCGGGGCGTCGACGCCGGCGAGATCCAAGTCCACGGCGTGGGCGCCTGGGACGGGAAGGCCGACCTGAACAACGTCGGCTTCGTGAACTTCGCCGACCCGGACGGCAACAGCTGGGCCGTACAGCAGATCTCGGCGCGCCACTGAGAGTTGGCGGGTGGGCGGGCGGCCGGGTGGAAGGCGCCCGGGGCGCGAGCGGCCAGGCCGAAGGCGCTCCAGGGACGAGCGGGCGGGCCGACGGCGCCCGCCGAGGGGCAAGCGGCCAGGCCGAAGGCGCCCCAGGGACGAGCCGGCCAAGCCGAAGGCACCCCGGGGGCGAGCGGCCGGCCGGGGCGAGGTGCGCGGGGTGGTGAGCGGGCTGCGGCAGCAGCCGAGTGTGGGTGCTGCCAGCCTGCGGGCTGGCGGCCGAGCACACGGGTCGGCAGCGGCGCACCGGACTCAGCTACAAACGCGCCCAGCGGCCGCCGGGTAACCGCGGGGCGAGCCGCCCGGAGGCGGCCCGCCCGCGAGGCCGATCAACCACCGCCGATCAACCCCCCTCAAGCAACCACAGCTAATCGACCAGAGCCCCGCAGCTCACATTGACCGTCGAAGCCGTCATCGACCGCGCTCGGTCCGAAGCCACGAACGCCGCCACCGCCCCCACGTCCGCCAGCGTCGCCGCGCGGCCCAGCATCGTCTTCGCGGCGATGTTCTCCTCCAGCTCCCGCCGGCCCGCGTAACCCTCCGGCAGCGTCTCCGGGATTCCGCCCGTCCGGAGCGTCACCGTGCGGATCCCGTGTGGGCCCAGCTCCGCCGCCAGCTGGCGGCGCATCGCCTCCAGTGCGTGGAACGCCACCTGCAGCCCGCCCACCGAAAACTCGCGGACCGGCTCACCGTCGCCGCCGAACAGCAGGATTGCTCCTGATCCCTGCTTGATCATGTGCCTGGCCGCCGCACGGGCGGTCAGGAACTGGGTCCGGACCGCCGTGTGGACCGGGCGCTCGTAGTCCTCCACACTCATCTCCACCAGCGGCGTGCCCTGGACGTCGCCGTGAGCGATCAAGTTGAACGACACGTCCAGCGTGCCCGCCGCGGCCACCGCGTCCGCGTGCTCGTCGACCGACCGCTCGTCCAGGGCGTCCACCTCCGCCGTCGAGACCGACCCGCCTGCTGCTCGGATGCGGTCGGCCACCTCCTCCAGCCGGGCCACCGTGCGGCCGGCCAGGTGGACCGTCGCGCCTTCCGCCGCGAATGCCGTGGCCACCGCCGCGCCGATGCGGCCTCCGCCGCCGTAGACGATCGCGTTCTTGCCTTCGAGCAACGTCATGAGTCCTCCGATGTCCGGGTTCGCTCACCCCTGCGTCGAACGGGACCGCCGCCGATCGACAACGCTCAGGGACGCGGGACACCCATCGGGTTCGGCACCGGCACCACCCCCGCGTCGATCACCGCCCGGCTCAGCGGCACCGCCAGCTCCAGCACCCGCGCCAGCCCCGCCGGGCCCAGCGCCTCGACCGGGGCCGCGGCCAGGCGATCCGTGTCGTCCTCCAAAAGCCGGCGCACCGCCCGTCCCGACGCAGTCAGGCCCGCCGAGGACAGGAGCCCGCGTGCGCGCAACGCCCCTGCCGCCGCGTCCCACTCGGCGTCCGACCAGCCTCGATGCGGCTGGACGTCTTCGCGGGCGATATCCGGGTGGGTCAGCGTCGTCTCCAGGCCGGACAGGCCCGCGTGGACCGCCGCGAGGACGTGGCCGTCGCCGCGGTGCTCGCGCAGCACCGTCGCCGCCAGCCACAACCGTCCGTACACATCCGAAGGGCGGGGCACCGACGCCCACGCCGCCGCCAGTGGCCGGCCGTCGAAACTGCACGCGTCAGCCGCGCGTTCCAGCAACGAAGCGAGTTCCGCCAGGTCAGCGTCACCAAGAGCGCGGCGCAGCGACGCCGAGACTGCGGCAAGGCGGGAGCCGAGAACGTCCGCGGGGGCGGCGAACGACCACGCGTCCGGCAGCGCCCGCGCGACCATCGCCGGGGCGAAGCCGAACAACACCGCCGTCGCCGGGCCGGGGCCGATCGGGCCCAGTGGCGCCAGGCGACCCGCGAAGTAGCCCATCCAGTACCCGCGCAGGCCGACCTCCTTCGCCGCCGAAGCCGTCTCCGGTGCGAAGTAGACGACGGCGTGCAGCGGCTCCACCGCCGTCCACAGCCCGCGTGCGGTCATGACTCCCTCCTCAGGGACTCAGCCGGTGCAGGTCGCGCGGGAACAGCGTGACCTCCCGGACGTTGGCGACGCCGAGCAGCCGCGCCAGGAAACGCTCCAGGCCGATCGCGAACCCGCCGTGCGGTGGCATGCCGTGCGCGAACGCCGCCAGGTAGTCACCGTACGACGACACGTCGCCGCCCAGTGCCGCGACGTAGTCCTCGTGCCGGTGCAGCCGCTGACCGCCCGTCACCAGCTCCAGCCCGCGGAACAACAGGTCGAAGCTGTTCGAGTAGCCGGGCCGGGCGGGGTCGGGGTGCGTGTAGAACGGCCGTTTCGCCATCGGGTACCCCGTGACGAACAGGAACTCCGAGGAGTGCTCGCGCACCGCCCACTCCGACAACGCGCGCTCGTGCGCGGGCGCCAGGTCCGGCTCGCGCGGGTCCGCGCCCACCAGCTCCAACGCCGCCGCGAAGTGGATCTCCGGGATCCGCTCGGGCACGGTGACCCCGCCCGTCTCGGCGGCCATGCCGGCCAGCACCTCGCGCAGCACCGCCATGACGTCGTGGTGGTCCTCGATGAACCCCAGCTCCGCGTCCAGGCTCGTGTACTGCGCCAGGTGCCGCGCGGTGTCGTGCGGCTCGGCGCGGAACACCGGGCCGACCTCGTAGACACGCTCGAACACGCCGACCAGCGCCTGCTTGAAGAACTGCGGTGACTGCGCGAGGTACGCGGGCCGGCCGAAGTAGTCGATGCCGAACACGTTCGCCCCCGACTCGGTCGCCGACGCCACGATCTTCGGCGTGTGCGTCTCGGTGAACCCGAGGGCGTCCAAAGTGGACCGGAAGCCGCGCACCGCCGCCGCGGCCAGCGAGAACCGTTCGCGGAGCAAGGGGTGCCGGAGCGCGACCGGCGCGTGGTCGAGGATCGTCGGCAGCGCGGGCAGCACCGGCCGGTAGAGGTCGAACGGCGGTGGTGACACCGGCGCGGAAAGCGTCTCCAGCACCGGCGAAGTCAGCTCGACACCGCCGGGTGCGCGCGGGTTCGCCGAGACCGTCGCCCGCACCTCGACGACGGTTTCTTCGGGCGGGGCCGCACCGGACGTCACGACCTGCGCGAACCCGGACCGGTCCCGGAGCACGACGAACGTGACGGACTTGAGGCGACGCCGGCGGTGCACCCAGCCGGCGACGCGGACGCGGGCGCCGACGTGCCGGGACAGCTCGGCGGCCAGAACGCGAGAACTCATCACCCTCCCAACGTGGATCCCTCGGGAGTGCGGGCGATCGGGAAAACCGCGGTGCCACCGCACTTTCACCGCCGGTGAGGCGGCCTCGTCGTGGCCCGGTGACGGGGGCCGGCCGGCGGGGCATCGGGCGCGGACGCCGTTCCTCCCCGCACTCCGGAGGGTCTTCACGCACCGGACACGGGACCGCCTTCCCAGCTGCCGGCGGCTCTCTCTTCCCGTGCGCTCCGGGGGCTACTCGTCTCCATCAGCGCGTTGACGAAGACGGTAGCTCCTCCGCGGCGAAGACGCTCCCGCTTTTTTAGCCCCAGGCGACCGGCAGCTCCCGGACGCCGTAGACCAGCGTGTTGTGCTTGTACGCCAACGATTCCCGCGGCACCGCCAGCCGCAGGTCCGGCACCCGCCGGAACAGCCGGGTCAGCGCCTCCTGCAGCTCGACGCGCGCCAGCTGCTGGCCGATGCACTGGTGCGCGCCGAACCCGAAGGCGACGTGCGTGCGCGGTGACTCGCGGTGGAAGTCGAGCTTGTCGCCGCCCGGGAACAGCTCGTCGTCGCGGTTGGCCGAGTTCAGCGCCGCGACCAGCCACTCCCCCGCCTTCACCGCGCGCGAACCGACCTGGACGTCGGCCGTGGCGTACCGCAGCACGCCGAACTGCACGACCGACAGGTACCGCAGCAGCTCCTCGACCGCGCGTTCCGGCGCCGCCAGCACGGTTTCGCGCTGCTCCGGGTGCTCCAGCAGCACGAGCGTGCTCAGCGCGATCATGTTGGCCGTCGTCTCGTGGCCGGCCACGAGCAGGCTCAGCCCGAGCACGACCAGCTCCTCCATCGTGAGCGGGTCACCCGACGAAGAACCGCGGGAAATCAGCCTGCTGAACAGGTCGTCGCCCGGGTTCCGCCCCTTCTCGGTGAACAGCTCGGCCAGGAACCCGGAAAGCTCGTCGTAGGCCTGCTTCCCCTCCTCCGGCGTGGCATCCGTGCTGACCAGCAACCCGCTTTGGTGCTGGAACCGCGACCGGTCCGCGTACGGGACGCCGAGCAGCTCGCAGATCACCAGCGACGGGATCGGCAACGCGAAGTCCCGCACCAGGTCGGCTTCGCCGGGCCGGGCGAGCATCGCGTCGAGGTGGCTTTCGACCAGCTCTTGGACGTACTCGCGCATCGCCTCCACGCGCCGCACGGTGAACTCCGCGATCACCTTCTTGCGCAGCCGGGAGTGCGCCGCGCCGTCGAGCTGGATGATCGACCCCGGGCTGACGTCGATGTCGAGGTCGGCGTCGGGCTTCACGTGCACCGAAGACGCGCCGCGCGAGCTCATCGAGCGGTCGGCGAGCACCGCGCGGACGTCGCTGTAGCGCGTGACCAGCCAGGCGTCCATGCCGGCCGGGCAGCGCACCTGCGACGTCGGCGCGGTGCCCCGCAGCGCGGCGTAGTCCTCGGGCGGGTCGAACGGGCATCCGGCCGGTCGTGCCGTGGGGAGGGCCGGGGTTTCGGATGCTGCCGTCACGGCGGATCACACCTCTCTTCCAGTGGGCTCAACACCTCCACCTTGGAGAGAACCGGGCCGGTCGTGGGACGTTCGACCCACTTCCGACCCGGATGGCCTAACCGGCGCCGCGAACGGCGCCGCGAACGGCGTTCCCGCCGACCGGGACACGAAACCGGATTTGTTAGGACACTTTACGAACAGGTCTTGACGGCACGCCGCCGTCCGGCGAACCTGGACCCACGCCGCACGTCATCGTCCGCCCCACCCCCTTCCTCCGGAGGCAGCATGACCCGGCGCGCGCTCGTGCTCGTCGTGACCCTGTTCCTCGCTCTGACCTCCGCGCTCTTCGGCGCGGGCACGGCGAGCGCGGCCACCACGCAGCCGACCTTCCTCACCTTCTACGGCTGGTGGGACAACACCCCGCCCGGCGGCGACATCTCCTACCCGCAGATCCACGACACCGCGGGCGGCAAGGGCAGCTACGCCGACCCGATCACCTTCGCCACCAGCAGCGACGAGCTCAAGCCCGGCACCAAGGTCTGGGTGCCGCGGGTGAAGAAGTACTTCATCATGGAGGACGGCTGCGACGAGTGTTCCGACGACTGGAACAGCGAGGGCCCGAACGGCGGACCCGGCCTGCGCCACATCGACCTCTGGCTCGGCGGCAAGGGCGGCAGCGCGTTCGACGCGATCGACTGCGAAGACGCGCTCACGCACTACAACGCCGACAACACGCCGGTCATGGAGCCGGTGGTCGTCGACCCGCCGTCGAACGAGCCCTACGACGCGACGCCGATCTTCAACACCAGCACCGGCGAGTGCTGGGGCGGCGCGCAGCCGAACACCACGGTGGGCCAGTACAAGAACAACTCCACCGGCACCTGCCTGGAAGCCCCGAGCAGCGGCACCACGCTGAAAGTAGCCACCTGCACCGGCGGCGACGCGCAGCGCTTCACTTTCCACGGCGCGTTCCTGGTGATCAACGACAAGTGCGCGGGCATCTCCGGCAGCTCGATCGTGCTGCAGACGTGCACCGGCGGCCCGGCCCAGCAGTGGTCGATCAACCCGGACGGCACCATTTCCGACATCCAGACGAGCAAGAAGTGCTTCCGCGCCTCGGGCAGCACGCTCACCGCGGGCAGCTGTTCGGGCACCCAGGCCCGCTGGACATTCACCGCGGCCGGCAGCACGTCGAGCCTCAGCGTGACACCGTCGGCGGTGTCGGTCGCGCCGGGCGGCACCACGACGGCCACCGTCACCAGCACGGACGCCGTCACGCTGTCGGCGAGCGGCGCTCCCGCGGGCGTCACGGTGTCCTTCTCCCCCGCGTCGGTGCCGGCCGGCGGCACCTCGACCGTCACGGTCGCCGCCGCCGCGAGCGCGACCCCGGGTTCGGCGACGATCACCCTCACCGGCGGCACGAAAACCGCTTCCCTCGGCGTCACCGTCACCGGCAGCGGCGGCCCGGAAACCCTGCTCTCCCAGGGTAAGACCGCGACGGCGTCGTCGACCGAGTCGTCGTCCTACCCGGCGAGCGCGGCCGTCGACGGCAACCTGACGAGCACGCGGTGGGCGTCCAAGGAAGGCGCCGACCCGCAGTGGCTGCGCGTCGACCTCGGCGCGACCAAGGCGATCTCGCACGTCAAGCTGACCTGGGAAGCCGCGTACGGGAAGGCGTACAGCGTCCAGACCTCGGCCGACGGCACGAACTGGACGACGATCTACAGCACCACGACCGGCAACGGTGGCGCCGACGACCTCACCGGGCTCACCGGCAGCGGCCGCTACCTGCGGGTGAACGGCACGGCCCGCGGCACGTCGTACGGCTACTCGCTCTACGAGCTGCAGGTGTACGGCACGGCCTGAGTTGCCGGATCGGCAACACGATTTGCCTCCTCGGTGGCGTTCTCCGCATGCTGGGAACGTCACCGAGGAGGAACCATGCCGCACGACCAGCCGATGACCGT
This sequence comes from Amycolatopsis iheyensis, assembly GCF_024703995.1. GTDB lineage: Bacteria > Actinomycetota > Actinomycetes > Mycobacteriales > Pseudonocardiaceae > Amycolatopsis > Amycolatopsis iheyensis. The sequence continues at coordinate 68,255 of NZ_JAMXQV010000020.1, forward strand.
CGAGAACATGCTCAAGCAGGAGTTCTGGGAAGAGATGTACCAGCGCGACGAGCACCGGATCTGGAGCGGGAACGTCAACGCGAACCTCAGCTCCGAGGTCGAGGGGCTGACGCCCGGACGCGCGCTCGACCTCGGCTGCGGCGAAGGCGGCGACGCGATCTGGCTCGCCAAGCGCGGCTGGGAGGTCGATGGCGCTGACATCTCGACCCTCGCGCTCGCCCGCGCGGAAGAAGCCGGCAAGGAAGCCGGGGTCGACGTCCGCTGGCTGCACCGCAACATCGTCGAGTGGCAGCCGGAAGAGCAGTACGACCTGATCTCCGCGCAGTACATGCACCTGCCGCCGAAGCTCCGCGAAGACGTCTTCACGGCGGCCGCGAAGGCGATCCGGCCGGGCGGGTCACTGCTGGTCGTCGGGCACTCGCCGAAGGCCATGCGCGAGTTCGACGGCCAGACGCCGCCGCAGGAGCTGTTCTTCGAGCCGGAGGAGATCACGAACTACCTGGGCGACGCCTGGGAGTGGCTCGTCGAAACCTGCGAGACGCGCGGCGAAGGCCACCACACCGACGCCGTCTACCGCGCGAAGCGGCTCGCGGCATGAGAAAGGCCCCCTCCCCGCGCCCTCGACGCGCGTGAAGGGGGCCTTGGCCCGGTTTATCAGGCGAGCTCGAGGCCGTAAGCCTGCAGCTCCAGGGTGAGCGGGTAGAAGTAGCTGGTCACGGTGTCGCCGCCGGACAGCGTGCCGAGGCCCTTCGAACCGTCGTAGGCCGGGCCACCCGAGTCACCGTGGTCGGTGTGCGCGGTGGTGCCGAACTCGTGGTTCAGAACGCCGACGTCGAAGTTGACCGACTCGTCGACCGAGGTGACCTCGCCGCTGCCGCCACCGGTGGTCGAGCCCTGCTTCTGGATCTGCTCGCCGACCGTCGGCTCCGCCGCGGAGGTGATCGCCTGGCCGGTGTTGATCTCGCCGGGGCCGGAGCCGTTCGGGCGGGTCAGCAGGCCGGAGTCGGCGCCGGGGCAGTCGCTCTCGACGACCTGCGCGCCGGAGACGTCACCGCCGGCCCAGGTGCCGCCGAGGTTGGTGCAGTGGCCCGCGGTGAGCAGGAACGGCGAGCCGCCGCGCGTCACGTTGAAGCCGAGCGAGCAGCGGCCCTGGTCGTTCTGGATCGCGTCGCCGTCGGCGATGTGCAGCTCCAGCTTGCCGGTGCGGTGCTCGACGCGGACGCTGTCGCCGTACTTCGCGGCGGCGGCGGCGACCTTGTCCGAGGTCTCCTTGCTGGCCGCGTCGTAGACCTTCACCACGACCTGGTTGGTCTTGGTGTCGATGCCCCACGCGGTCTGCGGCACGTTCTTCACCGCGTCCAGCTGGTTCTTGACGCCGGTCAGCGCGGCGAAGGTGTGCTTGACCTTCTTCGCGGTCAGGCCGGCTTCGGTCACCTTCTGCGCCGCGGCGTCGTCGACGACGTTCACGACGGCCTTGCCGTTCTCCAGGTAGACACCGCCGGAAGCGGCGCCCAGCGCACCGGCGACCTGGGTGGCGTTGGTGATGGCGTGGGCCTGCATCTCGGCGAAGGCCAGTGGGGACGCGGTGGCCGCCGACGCGCACAAGCCGCTGGTCAGCGCGGCAGCCGACAAGACGGCGAAGGTCTTGAGGGCGGTCTTCCGGGGAGTCATCAACTTCCTCCAGTTTGCCGGTTCGAAGCCTTGTGCCGGTCACTTTCGTTGCCGAGCAACCAACGCAACACCGACGAAGGTTGGTTAATAACCAATCGATCCGGACATACCTCTCAACTCCGACGCGGACAGCTCAGTGACGCTACTGCGTTCGGCGTAACACTCACTCGCTCGGCCAGCGAACGTGGTCCTCGTAGCCCGGGTTCTTCTTCAGATATCCGGCGATGAAGGGGCAGACGGGCACGATCGTCCGGCCGCGCGCGACGACGTCGTCCAGCGCGCCGGCCGCCAGGACCTTGCCCAGCCCCTGTCCGCCGAACGCGTCGTCGATCTCGGTGTGGGTGAACACGGTGAGCTCGCCGCGCTGGTTGTACCGCGCGAACCCGGCCAGCTTTTCGTCCGCCCACAGCTCGTACCGGCTCTCGGCCGGGTTGTCGACCACTCGGGTTTCGGGCATCGGATCTCCTGTCGTCACTGGGCCGGCCGGGGGACGTGCCCGGCCCGTTCGTGTGCATCCGGCCTGGTTCTCTTGGCGGCCCCCGACCCGGTTTGGTTGCCTCACGGGGTGCCTGAGACGCCGTTCGTCCTCCCCGAGTTCTACCTCCCCTACCCGGCGCGGCTGAACCCGCACCTCGAGCAGGCCCGCACGCACAGCAAGGCGTGGGCGCGCGAGCTGGACATGGTCGACGTCCCGCAGCACGGCACGGTGATCTGGACCGAGCACGACCTCGACTCCCACGACTACGCGCTGCTCTGCGCCTACACCCACCCGGACGCCGGCGCCGACGAGCTCGACCTGATCACCGACTGGTACGTCTGGGTGTTCTACTTCGACGACCACTTCCTCGAGCTGTACAAGCGCACCGGCGACATCGACAGCGCCCGCGCCTACCTCGACCGGCTCGACCTCTTCATGCCGCGCGAAGGCGAGATCACCGCGACGCCGGAGAACCCGGTCGAGCGCGGCCTCACCGACCTGTGGACCCGGACGATCCCGCACCGCTCGGCGGGCTGGCGGCGCCGGTTCGTCGAGAGCACGAAGGCGCTCCTCGAAGAGTCGCTGTGGGAGCTGTCGAACATCAACGAAGGCCGGCTCGCCAACCCGATCGAGTACGTCGAGATGCGGCGGAAGGTCGGCGGCGCGCCGTGGTCGGCGAACCTCGTCGAGCACTCGGTGCACGCCGAGGTGCCCGACGAGATCGCCGCGTCCCGGCCCCTGGAGGTCCTGCGCGACTGCTTCGCCGACAGCGTCCACCTGCGCAACGACCTGTTCTCCTACCAGCGCGAGGTGCAGGACGAAGGCGAGCTGTCCAACGGCGTGCTCGTGTTCGAGAAGTTCCTCGGGCTGACCACCCAGGAGGCGGCCGAAGCCGTCAACGACCTCATCACCTCGCGCCTGCACCAGTTCGAGCACACGGCGCTGACCGAGGTGCCGGCGCTGTTCGACGAGCACGGCGTCGACCCGGCCGCCCGCGCGGCGACGTTCGCCTACGTCAAGGGCCTGCAGGACTGGCAGGCCGGCGGGCACGAATGGCACCTGCGCTCGAGCCGCTACATGAACGAGGGAGCGCTGGCGAGCCGCGGCGGCCCGGAACTGGGTGGCGTGAGCGGCCTCGGGACGTCGGCGGCGCGCGTGTTCTCGTCGGTGCTCGCGACGGCGCCGCAGCGGCTGCGCGCGTACGGGCATTCGCCGTTCTCCGCGGTTCCGGTGCCGCGGCCGGTTTTCGAGCCCCCGTTCCCGCCGCGGCTGAGCCCGCACCTGGCCGCGTGCCGCCACCGCAACGTCGACTGGGCGCGCCGGACCGGTCTGCTCGACGGCGTGGTGTGGGACGAGCGGAAGCTGCGCGCGGCCGACCTGCCGCTGTGCGCGGCGGGCATCGCACCGGACGCGAAACCCGATCGGCTCGACGTCGTCAGCGACTGGCTGACGTGGGCCACCTACGCCGACGACTACTACCAGGCGGTGTTCGGCGCGACCCGCGACCTCGCCGGGGCGAAGGCGTGCAACGAACGCCTGACGCTGCTCATGACCGACGGCGGGCAGCCGCTGAACCCCCTCGAGGCGGCGCTGGCCGACCTCTGGCCGCGCACGGCGAACCGCGACGCGATCCGGCGAGCCGTCGAGTCGATGACCGGGAGCTGGCTGTGGCGGCTGGCGAACCTGGCCCAGAACCGCGTCCCGGACCCGATCGACCACGTCGAGATGCGGCGGCGGACGTTCGGCGCGGACCTCTCGCTGAGCCTCGTCCTGCCCCCGGAACCGCGGGGCAGCCGCCCGGCGGAGACACTGGAGCACACCGCGGCCGACTACAGCGGGCTGCTCAACGATCTGCGTTCGTACGACAAGGAAGTCCGCTCCGAAGGCGAGCTGAACAACGCGGTGCTGGTGGTGCGGAACTTCCTCGACTGCCCACCGGAACGCGCGGCCGAGGTGGTGACGGACCTGGTGCGGGCCCGGCTCGAGGAGTTCCGGCACACCGCGGACGCCGCGCCGGGCGTGCCCCCGGAGTACGTCGAGGCGCTGCGGAACTGGCTGGCGGGCAGCGCGCACTGGCACGAGAACGCCGGTCGCTACACCGAGATCGAGCTGGGCTACCAGCCGTGGTCGGGCCGGCCGAGCGGGATCGGGACGTCGTCGCTGCGGATCTCGGCGCTGCTGCCGGCCGGTCACTGAGCAGCGTTGTCCGCGCCACTCCGCCGGGCGTTCGCCGGGCGCGAGGGCGATACTCGACACCGTGAGCGGCTTCAACCTGCGTTTCCTCGGCCATTCGACGGTCCGGCTCGAACTCGGTGAGCGCGTCCTGCTGACCGATCCCGTGCTCACCACGCGGGTCGGCGGCCTCACCCGGGTCGTCCCGCCGCCCGCACCCGAGACCTACGAGGGTGTCGACCTCGTCCTGCTCTCCCACCTCCACGGCGACCACCTGCACGTCCCCTCGCTGAAGCTGCTCGGCAAGCGGACCCGGATCGTCGTCCCGCGCGGGGCCGGGGCCTGGCTCGCCAAGAAGGGCTTCACGCGCGTCGAAGAGATCGCGCCCGGGGAGACCCTCGACGAAGGCGGCCTCACCATCACCGCCACGAAGGCCGTCCACTCCGGACACCGGTGGGGCCCGCGGCTCACCCACGGCCCGCAGAGTCCCGCCATCGGGCACGTGATCGAGACCAAGACCACGAAGGTCTACCACGCCGGCGACACCGACCTCTTCGACGAGATGGCGGACTTCGGCCCGGTCGACGTCGCGCTCCTGCCCGTCTGGGGCTGGGGGCCGAACCTCGGGCCGGGTCACCTGGACCCGGCCCGAGCCGCGCAGGCCGCCGAGCTCACCCAGGCCCGCGCCGCGCTCCCGGTGCACTGGGGCACCCTCGCCGTGCCCGGGCTGAAACGCACCGCCCGGATGCGCCGGCTGCTCGCCGACCCGCCGCGCGTGTTCGCCGCCGAGGTGCGCGCCAAGGGCATCGCCACCGAGGTCCTCTTCACCGAGCCCGGCGACGCCGTCGTGCTCCCCGCGGCCACGGACCGGGCGTGAACTGGACCGACCCGGCCGCCATCGGGTACCCGGCCCTCTTCGGCGGCGTGCTGCTCGGCTCGATCATCCCGATCGTCCCCACCGGCGCGGTCGTCGGCGCCGCGGCCGCCGTCGCGACCACCACCGACCACCTGTCCCTGCCGCTGGTCATCGTCCTGGCCACGCTCGGCGCGTACCTCGGCGACGTCGTGACGTTCGGGATCCCGCGCCTGGGCAGCGAAGCCGCCTTCCGGTGGATCAGCCGCCGCCAGCCCGCCGAACGGCTCGAGAAGGCCCGCGAGCAGTTCACCCGGCGCGGCTGGCAGCTCATCGTCGTCGGCCGGCTCGTCCCGGCCGGGCGGATCCCGGTGCTCCTGGCCGCCGCCGCGCTCGGCTACCCGTGGCGGCGGCTGCTGCCCGCCGCGCTCGTCGCCTGCGTGCTGTGGGCGACCGCGTACGCCTTGCTCGGGATCGTCAGCGGGGGCATCTTCGACTCACCGCTCGTCGCGACGCTGCTGGCGACGGTGCTGGTCCTGCTGGTCACCGTGCTGCTCAACCTGATCGCCCGGTGGCGCCGCAAAGCCAAGGAGAAGACGGGAGACCGAGTGTGACGACGACCGCGCCGAAGGGCCGCCTGCTGCGCGGCGGCCGCGCCGTCGCCCGCATCCTGCTGGTGTGGGCCGCCGTGACCGGCGCGCTGCGCCTGCTCGACGTGCTGCTCGACGGCTTCCGGATGACGCACTGGTGGCAGCCGACGGTCTGCGCGCTGGCGCTGGGTGTGCTGGTCGCCTTCGGCTGGCCGCTGGCCATGCGGATCGCCTACCCGCTGGCGTTCTTCACGTTCGGGCTCTTCGGGTTCCTGCTGCTCGGCGCGGGCACGCTCGCGGTGTTCCGGACGATCCCCGGCGTCGAGCTGGTCGGGTTCCGGACCGCGGTGATCGTCACCGTCGCCATGGCCGGGGTCGGCGCGCTCATCTCGACGGCGCTCGCCGTGGACGAGGACGAGATCTTCTTCCGCCGCGCCAACCGCCGCCGTCGTCGCCACGCCACCGCGCCCGGCGCCGCCGAGCAGCCGCCCGGCGTGGTCTTCCTGCAGATCGACGGCCTCGGCTTCGACACCGTCCGCCGCGCGGTCCGCGACGGCGACATGCCGACGCTGGCCGCCTGGCTCGCCGAGGGCAGCCACACGCTGACGCCGTGGCACACCGACTGGAGCTCGCAGACCGGCGCGAGCGTGTGCGGCATCCTGCACGGGGACAACCACGACATCCTCGGCTTCCGCTGGTACGAAAAGGACCGCGACCACGTGATGGCGTGCGCGCACCCGACCGACGCGGCCGAGATCGAACGCCGGCACTCCGACGGGCGCGGGCTGCTCTCGGGCGACGGCGCCAGCCGCGGCAACCTCTTCTCCGGCGACGCCGAGCACGTCAGCCTCACCATGAGCTCGATCCCGGTGCTGGTGCCGAAGGACCTGCGCCACCGGCAGCGCGACCGGCTCGGCGCGGGGTACTACGCCTACTTCGCGAACCCGGTCAACGCGCTGCGGACGTTCGTCGTCGCGCTGGCCGACGTCTTCCGCGAGATCAACGCGTCGGTCCGCCAGCGCCGGGCCGGCGTGGTGCCGCGGATCCCGCGCGGCGGCTGGTACCCGCTGGCCCGCCCGGGCACGACGGTGATCGCGCGTGACGTCGTCGTGTCGGCGATCCTCGGCGACATGCTGGCCGGGCGGCCGGTGGTGTACGCGGACTTCCTCGGCTACGACGAGGTCGCGCACCACTCCGGCATCGAGCGGTTCGACACGCTGTCCGTGCTGCGCTCGATCGACCAGCAGATCGCGCGGCTGCACCGGGCTTCGCGGCTCGCCCCGCGCCGCTACCACATCGTCGCGCTGTCGGACCACGGCCAGACCCAGGGCCAGGCGTTCTCGGAGCGGTTCGGCGAGACGATCGAGGCGTACGTCGGCCGGCTGTGCGGTGGTTCGCCGACGGCGTCCGCCGGCAAGCGGCGGCAGGCCGAGAGCTGGCAGATCAACGCGGCGCTGGCGGAGGCGACGAAGGGCGGCGGCCTGATCGCGCGCCGGCTGCGGGGCCGCGTCGAGAACGCCGAGTGCGCCGACGACCGCCCCCGCACGGAGTCCGGGTCACCGGGCGCGGTGACGCGCGTGGCGCCGGGCGTGGTCGTGGTGGTGTCCGGGCACACGGCGATGGTGTCGTTCACCGAGCACGAAGGCCGGGTCGAGCTGGAGACGATCGAGCGCGAGCACCCCGACCTGCTGCCGACGCTGGTGGATCACCCGGGCGTCGGGTTCATGCTGGTGCGCAGCCGCGAGTTCGGCCCGGTGGTCCTGGGCCGCGACGGCCTGCACCGGCTCGCGTCCGGCGTCGTCATCGGCGAGGACCCGCTGCTGCCCTACGGCCCGCACGCGGCGGACCTGGTCCGCCGGGTCGACACGTTCCCGCACTGCGCGGACGTGATGATCAACAGCCGCTACGACCCGGACTCGGACCAGGCGTCCCCGTTCGAGACGCACGTGGGCTCGCACGGCGGGCTCGGCGGGCCGCAGCAGCGCGGGTTCGTGGTGCACCCGCGTTCGCTGGCGCCGCTGGGTGAGGTCGTCGGGGCGGAGGCGCTGCACCGGGTGTTTCGAGGTTGGCTGACCGAGCTGGGGCACCCTTCGCCCGTTCCCGACGCTGTTTCGGAGGTTGTTTCGTGAGTTTGACGGTGTACGGCGCTTCCTGGTGCCCGGACGTGAAGCGCAGCCGCGCGCTGCTCGACCGCGAGGGCGTCGAATATTCCTATGTGGACGTCGAGGCGGACGAGGCCGCCGAGGCGCGGGTCCGCGAGTTGCAGGATGGCGCCCGGCGGATTCCGACGATCGTCTGGGACGACGGGAGTTTCCTGGTCGAGCCGTCCGACGACGAGCTGAGCGCACGGCTGTGAAGCTGCTGCGCGAACTGCCGCTCGGCACGCGGGTCGTCGTGCGGTACCGGATCGACGGCGGGTTCACCGACGCGCTCGGGAACCTCATTGCCCGGGACGACACCACGTGCACCGTGGACACCCGCCGGGGACCGGTCGTCGTGGCGTTCGACGCCGTCTCCCTGGCCAAGCCGGTTCCCCCGCCGCCGACCCGGAAATCGCGGTTCGACGAACTGGTCGTCGAAGCCGACGCGGTGTCCGTCGACGGCTGGGACTTCTCCTGGCTCGACGGCCGCGCCACCGAAACCCGCCCGTCCTGGGGTTACCAGCGGCTGCTGGGCGAGCGCCTCGCGGGCGTCCAGGCCGCGCTCGACCTCGAGACCGGCGGCGGCGAAGTCCTCGACGGCTGCCCGTCCCTGCCGCCGCTGATGGCCGCCACCGAGTCGTGGCCGCCCAACGTCGCGCGCGCGTCGGAGCTGCTGAGGCAGCGTGGGGTCGTCGTCGTGGCCACCGAGGGCATTCCCTTCGGCGACAACGTGTTCGACCTCGTCTCCAGCCGGCACCCGGTGACGACCGCGTGGGCCGAGATCGCCCGCGTCCTGCGCCCGGGCGGGAGCTACTTCTCGCAGCAGGTCGGGCCGGCGAGTGTGTTCGAGCTGGTCGAGTTCTTCCTCGGTCCCCAGCCGGCGGAAGGACGCAACAGCCGCCACCCCGACCGCGCCGTGAAGGCAGCCGGGGAAGCAGGCCTCGAAGTCATCGATCTGCGGTCGGAGTCCCTCCGCACCGAGTTCTTCGACATCGGCGCGGTGGTCTACTTCCTGCGCAAGGTGATCTGGATGGTGCCGGGCTTCACGGTGGAGCAGTACCTGCCGAAACTACGGGAGCTGCACGAGCTGATCGAGCGCGACGGCCCGTTCGTCGCGCACACCACGCGGTTCCTCATCGAGGCCCGGAAGCCTTGACGATCGCCGCTTCGACGCCGTCCAGCAGCAGCTCCAAGCCCGCCTCGAACGCCAGCCGCGCCTCGCGTTCGAGGTAGGGCTCGTCCGACGGCTCACCCGACGGCAACCGCGCCACCGTCGGGAAGCGGGCCGCCAGGTCCGGCACCAGCTCGCCGAGCAGCGCCGACCGCGCGTACCACCAGTCCTCTTCGGACAGTCCGGTCTCGCGGGCCGCCTGGCGGGACTCCGCCGCCGTCTGGACCGAGCCGCGGACGACGTTGAACAGCGCCGACACCACCCAGCGCACCCGCGCCAGCGGCAATCCCGTCGTTGCCAGTACCGACAGCAGCGTCTCCTGGACGTGGAACTCCCCCGGTCCCAACACCGGCCGCGCCGGGGAGACCTGCAGCAGCCAGGGGTGGCGCAGGTGCAGGTCCCACAGGGCGTCGGCCAAAGCCAAAGCCGCCGGACGCCAACCGTCGGACGAAGAAAACGATGAAGGCAGTTCACCCAGGGTCCGGTCGTACATGAGGTCGACCAGCTCGGTCTTGCCCGGCACGTACGTGTACAGCGCCATCGCCGTCCGGCCGAGCCGCTCGCCGACCGAGCGCATCGACAGCGCCGTCATGCCCTCGGCGTCGGCGATGTCGATCGCCGCCGCGACGATCGCCTCCACCGACAGCCCCGGTTTGGGGCCTGGGCCCGTGCGCGGCGCGACCACGCGCGGCCCCCACAGCAGCTCCATGGACCGGCGGGCGTCGCCCTGACCCGCGAAGACGACCACCTTGCCGACTCCTTACACCCTAAAGTATTGTACGATCGAGAATCACTTTACAGCCTAAAGTATCAAGAAGGACAGCATGACCTCACCCAGGCGGGCCGCCGACACCCACGACGTGATCGAGGTCCGGGGAGCCCGGGAGAACAACCTGACCGGCGTCGACCTGGACATCCCGAAGCGCCGGCTCACGGTGTTCACCGGCGTGTCCGGCTCCGGCAAGTCGTCCCTGGTCTTCGGCACCATCGCGGCCGAGTCCCAGCGGCTGATCAACGAGACCTACAGCGCCTTCCTCCAGTCGTTCATGCCGAGCCTCTCGCGCCCGGACGTCGACCTGCTGGAGAACCTCAGCGCGGCCATCGTCGTCGACCAGGAGCGGATGGGCGCGAACTCGCGCTCCACGGTCGGCACCGCGACCGACGCCTACGCCATGCTGCGGATCGCCTTCTCGCGCCTGGGCGAACCGCACGTCGGCACGTCCGGCGCGTTCAGCTTCAACCTGCCCGAGGGCATGTGCCCCGCCTGCGAGGGCCTCGGGCGCGTGTCCGACCTCGACGTCGACGCCCTGCTGGACTTCGACAAATCGCTGCACGACGGCGCGATCCTCGTCCCCGGCTTCACGCCGGACAACTGGTACGTGCAGACCTACCTCTCGTGCGGCTTCTTCGACCCGGACACCCCGATCCGCGACTTCACGCCGCAGCAGCTGGCCGACCTGCTGCACAAGGGCCCGTGCAAGGTGAAGGTCGGCAAGACCAACATCACTTACGAAGGTCTCGCGGTGAAGGTCCGGCGGCTCTACCTGCAGAAGGACACCGAGTCACTGCAGCCGCGGCTGCGCGCGTTCATCGAGAAGGCCGCGACGTTCAAGACGTGTGACGCCTGCGGTGGCGCCCGGCTCAACCAGGCCGCGCTGTCGGCGAAGATCGACGGCAAGAACATCGCCGACTGCGCCGCGCTGCAGATCAGCGACCTCGCCGAGTTCGTCCGGAACCTCGACGCGCCGTCGATCCGGCCGCTGCTGGGCAACCTGCGTGACACCCTGGACTCGCTCGTCGAGATCGGTCTCGGCTACCTCTCCCTCGATCGCGAGTCCGCGACGCTCTCCGGTGGTGAGGCGCAGCGCGTGAAGATGGTGCGGCACCTGGGATCCAGCCTCACCGACGTCACCTACGTGTTCGACGAGCCGACCGTCGGGCTGCACCCGCACGACATCGAGCGGATGAACAACCTGCTGTTGTGCCTGCGGGACAAGGGGAACACGATCCTCGTCGTCGAGCACAAGCCGGAGACGATCCGGATCGCCGACCACGTCGTCGACCTCGGGCCCGGCGCGGGCGCCGACGGCGGCCGGCTCTGCTACACCGGCAGCGTCGACGGCCTGCGCGCGTCCGGCACGCTCACCGGCCGCCACCTCGACCACCGCGTGACACTGCGGGCCCACACCCGGAAGCCCACCGGGCACGTCTCCATCACCGGCGCTCGCCTGCACAACCTGCGCGACGTCAGCGTGGCCGTCCCGCTCGGGGTGCTGACCGTGGTCACCGGCGTGGCGGGCTCCGGGAAGTCGTCGCTCATCCACGGTTCGCTGGCGGGCCGCGACGACGTCGTCGTGGTCGACCAGTCGGCGATCCGCGGGTCCCGGCGGTCCAACCCGGCGACCTACACCGGCCTGCTCGACCCGATCCGCGCGGCCTTCGCCAAGGCCAACGGGGTCAAGGCCAGCCTGTTCAGCGCCAACTCCGAAGGCGCCTGCCCGCACTGCAAGGGGCTCGGCGTGATCTACACCGACCTGGCGATGATGGCCGGCGTCGCGTCGGTCTGCGAAGAGTGCGAGGGCCGGCGGTTCACGCCCAAGGTGCTCATGTTCGAGCTGCGCGGCAAGAACATCAGCGAGGTGCTGGCGATGTCCGTCGCCGAAGCACGCGAGTTCTTCCCGTCCGGCAACGCACGCACGGTGCTCGACCGCCTCGGCGACGTCGGCCTCGGCTACCTGACGCTCGGGCAGCCGCTGACCACGCTGTCCGGCGGAGAGCGGCAGCGGCTCAAGCTGGCCATCCGGATGGCCGAGAAGGGCTCGACCTACATCCTCGACGAGCCGACGACCGGGCTGCACCTAGCCGACGTCGACCAGCTGCTGGCGCTGCTCGACCGGATCGTCGACGCGGGCAACACGGTGATCGTCATCGAGCACCACCAGGCCGTGATGGCGCACGCCGACTGGCTGATCGACCTCGGCCCCGGCGCGGGTCACGACGGCGGCCGCGTCGTGTTCGAAGGCACGCCGGCGTCCCTCGTCGAGAACGCCTCGACGCTTACCGCCCGGCACCTGCGCGAATACCTGGGGCAGCCGTGAACGCCACCGGACTGCTCGAAGTGACGGCGGTGCGGCGGGTGACCCCGGGCACCGTGCGCGTGACGTTCACCGGCTCCGGGTTGCGCGAGCTGGACGCGTGGCCGGACCAGCAGCTCAAGCTCCTGTTCCCGCCGCCGGGCCGCCCGGTGCGGCTGCCGTCCGCCGACGACGACGTCATGCGCTGGTACCAGGCGTACCTGGCGATCCCCGAGGACGAGCGGCCGGTGATGCGCAGCTACACGGTGCGCGGCCGGGACGGCGCCACGATCGACGTCGACTTCGTGCTGCACACCGGCGCGGACGGCCCGGCGACGGCGTGGGCCCGGACGGCGTCGCCGGGGGACGTCCTGGGCCGCTACGGGCCGGACGCCGCCTACCGCCGTCCGGTGCCGAAGGCGGACACGGTGCTGCTGGCCGGGGACGAGACCGCGCTGCCCGCCATCGCCACCCTGCTGTCCGAAGTGGACAACGCGGTGGTGTTCGTCGAGATCCCGGACGCGGCCGAGGAGCAGCCGCTGCCCGTCCACTGGCTGCACCGGAACGGCGCGCCCCACGGGGCCAAGCTGCTCGACTCCGTGCGCGGCGCCGAGCTGGCGCCGGGATCGGCCGCCTGGCTCGCGGGCGAGGCAGGCATGGTGCGGTCGCTGCGCCGGCACCTCGTGCGGGAGCGGGGCTTCGCCAAGAGCGTCGTCGAGTTCACCGGCTACTGGCGGCGCGCGCTGACCCAGGACGATGCGCCGACGCCCGAGGACCTGGCCGACGCACAGGAAAAGCTGGGCGGCTAGTGGCAGACTCGCCGGCGTGGGCACGGAAGAAGCGCTGGCCGCGGCGGGCATCGACCCGGCTTCGGTGGTCGCGAGCGAAGTCATCGGCGGGGGCACCTACAACACGGCGATCCGGCTGAGGCTGGCCGACGGCCGGCGGCTGGTGCTGAAGATCGCGCCGGTCGCGGCGGGTCTGTCCCACGAACACGACCTCCTGGCCACGGAGGCGGAGTACTACCGCCTGGCGTCCGGGCCGCTGCCGTCGGTCGTCGGCGCCGGGCCCGGGTTCCTGCTGATGACGGAGCTGCCGGGCGTCCCGTGGTCGCAGGTGCCCGACACTCGTCCGCGAGCGCGGGCCGAGCTGGGCGGGATCGTCGCCGGGCTGCACAAGACCACCGGCGACCGGTACGGCTACCCGCAGGAGCCGCCGCACCCGACGTGGCCGGCGGCGTTCACGGCGATGATGGACGCGGTCCTGGCCGACGCCGTCCGGTACGGCGTCCCGCTGCCCCGCCCGGCCGCCGAGATCGCCCACCTGACGCGCCGGCACGAGCCGCTCCTCGAGCTCGTCACGACGCCGGTGCTGGTCCACTTCGACCTGTGGGACGGCAACATCCTGCTCGACGGCGGCCGGGTGTCCGGCATCATCGACGCCGAGCGGGCCTTCTGGGGCGACCCGGTGGCGGAGTTCGTCTCGCTGACGTTGTTCCGCGAACCCGACCGCGAGCTCCTGGACGGCTACCGCGCGGCGGGCGGCCCGGTGGAGTTCGGCATGCCGGCGTGGGCGCGGCTCGGGCTCTACCGCGTCTACCTCGACCTGATCATGCTGGTGGAGATGGTCCCGCGGCACTACGACGACGCGGACCGCGCGCGCTTCCTGAGGGCTCGCTTGAGCGACGACCTCGACGCCCTGCGACGCGCGGTGTGATGAAGTCGCGAACTCGCCAGCCCGGAACCCCCTGTGCCACTTAGGGTCGCGGGCATGAGCCGCGAGATCGTCCAGCACGCCTGGCGGGAGTTCGCCAGCCACGACGCCGACCGCATCGCCGCGGTGTTCACCGAGGACGCCGAATGGCTGGCGCCGCCGGGAAACGCCACCGCGGTCGCTCTCGGCGGGACGTCGCACATGGTCGGGCGGGACGCGATCGTGCGGTTCCTCGCGGTGGACTTCCCCCGCTTCTTCGTCAGCGACGTGGCGGTCACGGTCCACGGCATGCACGCCGACGGCGACCGCGTCGTCGTGGAGGAGACCATGACGGCGACGCTGGCGAACGGCAACCACTACGCCAACGACTACTGCCTGGTGTTCGAGCTGCGCGACGGGCGCATCCACCGGGTGCGCGAGTACATGGACACCGCCCGCGGCCACCGCATGGTCTTCGGCTGACCCGCGATCAGACGAAGACCAGCGACACCAGCTCGTCCACGAACGGCTCGACCAGCTCGGCCCCGGTCCGGTTGAGCGCGCCGTGGAACAGGGCGACCCGTCCGTGCGCGCCGACGAACACCACCGCCGCCGCGCGGCCCGGTGTCACCCGCAGCTCGTGGCCCGCCTCCACACAGCGTTCGAAGCCCGCGGTGAGGCGGTCGACGACGTCCAGCAGCGGGCCCTTCGGGCGGGTGCCCGGCTCGATGCCGGACGTGCCGTTCGCCAGCATCAGGCGGTAGTGCCCCGGATTCCGCATCGCGAAGGCGCAGTAAGCGCGAATCTGCGCGCGAACGCGGCCGACGACGTCGGTTTCGCCCAGTGACTCCTCGGCCGCACGCATCGATTCGGCCAGCCGCGCGAATTCGTGGTCGAGCAGCCCGCGCACCAATTCCGCACGATCGGAGAAATGCTGGTAGATGCTCGCCGGGGCGATGCCGACCGCGCGCGCCACCCCGCGGATCGTCAGGCCGTCCTCGCCGCCGAGCTCGGCCAGCAACCGCCCGGCGGCCTCCAGGATCTCCCCGCGCAGCCGCTCGCCTTCGCCCCAGCGATTCCTCGTCCGGCCATTTCCGGTTTCGACGTTCTCCGGCACCCGCCCATTCATACGCCCGCGGTTACCGGCCCCGTTTTCCGGGGTGGCGGAATGGGCTCAGGAAGCGAGCGCCGGATACAGCCCGGCGAGGTCACCGGACAGGCCGGCCCGCACGTTCCGGCTGACGTCGTCGGCCAGCACCTCGAAGCGGCCCTGCTCGACGCCGTCGAGGGCGAGGCCGGCGACCAGCGCCGGGTCGATCTTCGGGCCGTCGACGTGCTTGGCCATGTCGGTGTCCATGTAGCCGACGTGCAGCGCGGTCACCCGCGTCTGCTGCGCCGCCAGCTCCAGGCGCAGCGCGTTGGTCAGCGACCAGGCCGCCGACTTCGCCGCCGAGTACGCCGCGACCTGCGGCGAGGTGAACCAGGACAGCACCGACAGCACGTTCAGCACCGCGCCGCCGCCGTTGCGTTCGAGGATCGGCGCGAACTCCCGCGTCACCGCGAGGGTGCCGAAGTAGTGCGTGTCCATCTCCAGCTTGATGTCGTCCAGCGAACCCCCGAGCAGCGACGCGCCGGTGGACGAACCGGCGTTGTTGACCAGCAGCGTGACGTCGCCCGCTTCCGCGGCGGCGGCCCGGATCGACGCCGGGTCGGTCACGTCGAGCTTGAGCGGCACGACTCCCGGCAGATCCACCGACTCCGGATTCCGCGCGGCGGCATAGACCTTGGCCGCGCCGCGCTCGAGGAGAGCGGCGGCGAACTGCCGGCCGAGCCCCCGATTGGCCCCGGTGACCAGCGCCACCGCACCCGTGATCTCCATGACGAGCTCCTCTCGCACCTGACTTGCTCATTGCAAGCTAGCTGCAGCCGACTGTACGACGTAGACTTGCTTGGAGCAAGTCAGGTAGGAGGGATCACAGTCATGAGCCGCCGCATCACCTTCGAGGACAACTCCTGCCCGATCGCGCGCGCCGCCGACGTCCTGGCCGAGCCGTGGACGCTGCTGATCCTGCGCAACGCGACCGCGGGCACCACCCGGTTCGAGGACTTCCGCGCCCAGCTCGGCATCGCCGACAACGTGCTGACGACCCGGCTGGCCAAGCTCGTCGAACGCGGCCTGCTCACGAAGCTCCCCTACCGCGACGGCGGCCGGACCCGGCACGAGTACCGGCTCACGAAGGCCGGCTCGGACGCGTTGCCGGTGCTGCACGCGCTCGGCGCGTGGGGTGACGCGCACACGACGTCGGAGAACGCGTACGGCCCGATGCAGCTCGTCCACTGCGCCTGCGGGTCGCTCACGCGCCCGGGCGAGAAGTGCGACGCCTGCGGAAAACCGCTGGCCAGGGACGATCTGGCGTGGCGCGGCTCATGGCTGTCGGAGGGCGAGATCCCGCTGGCGGATCCGGTCGGCTAGGCCGGACGGGGCATCCTCGTATGCGCTGCCATGCATGTCAACCAGTCGTGGTGGTTGGTAAATCACCGTTCGCAGCGCAGTACGAAAGTCGGGTCACAAGAGCCGGGCGATTCCGTAAGTTCGACACCCAGCGCGCGCAAACCCGGCAAATTCCCCACGGCAAGGAGTCGTCCCGATGTCCAGGAAGTACCTGCTGCCCGGTGCCGCCGTCGCGCTGGCGATGATCGCGACCCCGCTGACCGCCGCCCCGGCCTTCGCGGCTCCGGAAGCGGCCACGACCGTCTACTACGACACCTCGGACGCCCCCACCTTCCGCGACCAGATCAACGCGGGCGCCGCCAACTGGAACGCGGCGGTGTCGAACGTCAAGCTCCAGGAAAGCTCTTCGGGCGCGACGCTGCACTACACGGAGGGCAACGACCCGCGCGGCTCGTACGCCCAGACCGACGGCCACGGCAGCGGCACGATCTTCATCGACTACACCCAGGCCGAGCAGTACAACCAGACCCGCATCACCGCCCACGAGACCGGGCACGCGCTGGGTCTGCCGGACCACTACGAGGGCCCGTGCTCGGAGCTGATGTCGGGTGGCGGCCCCGGCCCGTCGTGCACCAACGCGAACCCGAACGCGGAGGAGTCCGCGCAGGTGGAATCCCTGTGGGCCAACGGCTTCCGCGCGGCGGCCGCTCAGCAGCACCGCATCTACGAAGTGACCATGCCGGTCAAGTGACCCAGGTCTGACGTCGTCGGGGGAGGCCGCACCGGGTACGCCCGGTGCGGCCTTCGCACGTGCGGAAAAGGTCGACACGCGTGATTGGGGAGTCAACTCGCGTGTTTGGAGGGTCGACACGACTTCGCGGCCGTGTCGACCCTTCAATCACGCGTGTCGACCGCTGAATCACGCGTGTCGACCCTTCTGTCACGTCAGAGGCGGGACAGCAGGCGATCCCGCGCCACTTCCAGGTGATCCGTCATCGCCTTTCGCGCAGCCGAAGCGTTTCCCGCGATCAGGGCGTTCACGATCAGGCTGTGCTCCGAGATCGTCTGCTCGCCGAACGGCTGGTTGTAGTTCAGCCGGAAGAAGTGCAGGTGGCAGTGGGTGCGGGCGAACGCCTGCTCCACCGCCACGTTGCCGGCCAGGCGCAGGATCAGCTCGTGGAGCCGCTGGTCGTGCGCCGTCAACGCCTTGTAGTCGCTGTACGCGTCCTCCGCCGGCGCCGCCGGGCACGTCGCCAGCTCCGCCTCCAGCAGAGCCACGTTCGCGGCCGACATCGCCGCCGCCGCGCGGGCCGCCGACGGCGGCTCCAGCAGCAGCCGCAACGCGTACATGTCGTCGACTTCCTTGCGGTTCAGCAGTTCCGTGACGCGGTAGCCGCGCAGCGGGAGCCGGCTGACGAGCTCCTCCGACTCCAGCCGCGCCAGCGCCTCGCGCACCGGCGTGCCCGACACGCCCAGCTCGCGGGCGATCTCGTCGATGTTGACGCGGGCGCCGGGCTCGATGCCGTCGTTCATGATCAGCGCCCGGATCTGCTCGTAGACGCCGTCCGCCAGCACCTGCCGGCCCGGCAGGGCTTCGAGGCGGCGACCCTCCACCATGGCTCCCCTCACGTGTGGTGACTACAGGCTACTGCTTGGCCAGGACGTCCCGGCTCTTCGACGCCATCTCCGCGAAGACGTCGTCGTCGCGCTGATGCGCGAAGTACGCCTCGAACAGCGGCCGTTCCGCGTCCTGCAGGGCCGCGCCGTTGCCGTAGACGACCGCCGGGACGAGCGAGCCGTCCTTCATCATCGTGGTGAACACCGACAAGTCGACACCCTGGCCCCGCATGGCCGCCGCGGCCGCGTCCATCGACGCCGGGATCGACGGGAAGAACGTGCCGCTCGCCCCGGCCGCGGACTGGCACTCCGGCGAACCCATGTAGGACACCCACTTCCAGGTCAGGTCGGGGTTCTTGGTGCCGGCCCAGATGTTGTTGCCGTTCGAGTTGGTCAGCGCCGCGCGCTTGCCGGAAGTGCCGAGCACGGTCGGCGCGATGCCGACCTTCACCCCGGGCAGCTTGGCGAACGTGCCCGCCGACCACGAGCCCGCGGTCTCCATCGCCACCTTGCCCGACCCGATCAGGTCGACGTCGCTGATGGTCGCCTGGCCGCCGGTGGTGAACGTGCCGAGCTTCGGCGCGAACCCGCGGTCGGTCAGCGATCGCACCCAGCGCAGGGTCTTCGCGAACACCGGGTCGCCGTAGCTGAACGTCGTCGGCCAGGACTGCTTGTCGGCGAGCCGCCAGCCGGTGGTCATGGCGAACGAGCTCCACGTCGCCTCGCCGATGAAGTCCCGCGACGCGAGCTGCCCGGTGCCGTAGGTCGCGACGTGGTCCTTGTCGAACCCGGGCTGGTCGCCCCGGACGCCGTTCTTGTCCACGGACAGGTGCGCCGCGACCTTCTCGAACGTGCCGCCGTCGTCGGGGTTCCAGGTCAGCTTCGCCAGGTCCGCCGGTGTGTAGCCGGCCTTCGTGATCGCGTCGGTGTTGTAGTACAGCCCGGTCGCGGACCAGTCGAGCGGCAGCGCGTACTGCTTGCCGTCGGTGAACTTCCACGAGTCGACGCCGACGGAAAACCGCTTCAGGTCGAACTTGTCGCGGGCGATCAGGTCGTCGAGCGGCAGCAGCTGGTGCTGGGACGCGTACGCCTGGAAGTACTGGACGCTGTTCTGGAACGCGTCGGGCGCGGTCCCGCCGACGAACCCGGCGGTCAGCTTGGTGAAGTAGTCGTCCACGTTGTACTGCGTGATCTTCACCGTGGTGCCGGGGTTGGCCTTCTCGAAGGCCGACGCGCACGTCTGGTACGCCGCCGCCTGCTTGTCGTCCCAGGTCCACCAGTTCACGGTGGACCCGCTGCCGCTCGCCGAACCGCCACCGCAGGCGGCCACGAGCGCTCCGAGGGTCGCCGCCAATCCGGCGGCGGTGAGGGTGCGCAACTTCATGTCAACTCCAGAATGGGCCGGAATCCTTCGAGTACCGCCTGAATGTCGTCGGGGCCACCGGCTTCGTGGCCGTTGTATTCCCAGACGGCGAGCTGCTTCGGTCCTTTGTAGACGTGGTAGGCGCCGAACACCGTGGACGGCGGCACGATGCCGTCCATCAACCCGGCGCTGAACCAGGCCGGTGCCGTCGCACGCGAAGCGAACCCGAGACCGTCGAAATAGGACAGTGTCTCGAAGACCCGCCCGACCGCGTCCCGGTGATCGGCGAGGAAGCGGGACAGCTCGACGTACGGCCGTTCTCCGCCGATCAGGCTCGCGCGACGGAAGTCGCAGAGGAACGGCGCTTGCGCGTGCAACGCCGCGACGTCCGGGACGAGCCCGGCCGTGGCGAGGGCGATGCCGCCGCCCTGGCTGTTGCCGAGCACGGCCACCCGCGCCGGGTCGACCTGGGGCAACGCCCGGGCAGCGTCGACCGCGCGCGCCGCGTCGGTGAAGATCCTTCGGTAGACGTAGGTTTCGCGGCTCTCGATGCCGCGGGTCAGGTGCCCCGGGTACGCCGGTCCGCTGCCCACCGGGTCGGGCGTCACGCCACCCTGCCCGCGGACGTCGACCTGCAGGTGCGCGTACCCGGCGGAGGCCCAGTGCAGCTCCTGGAGAGCGCTTCCCCGGCTGCCGCCGTAGCCGTGGAACTGGACGATCGCCGGCAACGGCCCTTCGACGCCGCGAGGCACCCGCAGCCAGGCACGGATCGGGTGGCCCCCGAAACCGGCGAACGTCACGTCGAAAACGTCGAGCGTCCGCAGGGGCGTGTCCACCGGAGTCAGCTTGAGAGCCAGGTCGTGGTCGCGGGCTTCGGCGAGCGTCGACGTCCAGAAGGCGTCGAAGTCCAGCGGCGCCGCGTAGTCGCTGCGGTACTCCCACAGCGCGTCGAGGCCGAGGTCGGTCTGCATCAGAGTCCTTTCAGGACGGTCGATTCGCCGGTTCGCAGCCACAGCTCGGTCTCCCGGCCGCGGTAGCGCACTCGGACCGGCTCGGCCGGGTCACCGGACAGCCGCCGCACGACGGCGTAGCGCAGTTCGCCGTCCCGCCACTCGACGTCGGCGGCGAGCCCGCCCCGGCACCGCAGCCCGCGTGCCTCGCCTTCGGACCAGTCCGCGGGCAAGGCCGGGAGTAACGAGAGCACGCCGTTTTGGCTCTGCAGCACGAGTTCCGCGAGGCCGGCCGGGAAGCCGTAGTTGCCGTCGATCTGGAACGGCGGGTGCGTGCTGAACAGGTTGGGCAGCAGCCCACCCCACTCGGAGCCGTCGAACGGCGCGTCGCGGTGCCGGTCGCCGGTGAACGGCTGGAATGCCTCACTCAGCAGCTTCCGCGCGGTCTCGCCGTCGCCGAGCCGGGCCCGCAGCGCGATCTTCCAGGCCCACGACCAGCCCATCGCGCCCGGCCCGCGCCGGTCCAGGACCCGGCGGGCCGCGTCCGCCAGGTCCGCGTCGATCAGCCCGAGCGGGTACAGCGCCACCAGGTGGGACAGGTGCCGGTGCGTCGAGTCCGCCTCGGGCAGGTCCGACGCCCACTCCCCCAGCCGGCCGTCGGGCAGGACGGGCAGCGGGCGCAGCCGGGGCAGCGCGGCCTCGATCTCGGCGTACAGCGGGTCGTGCACGGCCAGGGCGTTCATCGCCGCGAGGCTGCGCTCGAACACCGCGCGGATCAACGCGACGTCCATCGTCACCGAGTGCGTCAGCGACTCCTTCGTCCCGGCTTCGGAAAGGAACAGGTTCTCCGGGGACGTCGACGGGCACGTCTCGAGGAAGCCGTCGCGCTCGACCAGCCAGTCCAGGCAGAACTCGGCGCAGCCGCGCAGCAGCGGCCACGCCGTCGCCGCCAGGAAGCCGAGGTCCCGGGTGAAGTCGTAGTGCTCCCAGGCGTGCTGGACCAGCCACGCGCCACCCATCGGCCAGATCGCCCACGACGGGTTGCCGTGACCCATGCCGACCGGCAGCGCCCAGCCCCACGGGTCGGTGTTGTGGTGGGTGACCCAGCCGCGGGTCCCGTACAGCTCGCGGGCGACGTCGGCGCCGGTGACCGCCAGCTTGCCGAGCAGGTCGAACAGCGGGCGGTGGCATTCGCCGAGCCCGGTGGTTTCGGCGGCCCAGTAGTTCATCTGGGTGTTGATGTTGATCGTGTAGTTCGACGACCAGGCCGGGCGCGGGTCGTCGTTCCAGATGCCCTGCAGGTTGGCCGGCGGCGCGCCGGGCCGGGACGCGCTCGCCAGGAGGTACCGGCCGTACTGGAAGAGCACGGTCGCGGTGAGCTGTTCGTCCTTGCCGGACAGCAACTCGGCGACGTCGTGGGTGCCGCCGCGGCGGTCACCGATCCGGAGCGAAGACGCGCCGAGCAGCGGCCGCAGGTCGGCTTCGTGGGCGCGCCGCAACTCGGCCGCCCCGGTCTCGACGGCGCGTTCGGCGAGGACGGCCGCGCGACGCCGGTGCTCGTCGCGGGTGTGCTGGCGGTCGCCGATCCAGGCGTCGTACGCGCTGGTCGAGCTGGCCAGGACGATCAGGACGCCGGTTTCGGTCCGGGCGACCCGGACCGAAACCGCGCCGAACGGGTCGTAGCCCTCGGTGGTCCCGTACCGCAGCGGCTCTTCGACCTGCGGCTCGTGCCGCGGTGCGCCGTCGATCGGGATCTCGATGCCGAGGTCGAGGCCGTCCCGGGAGGCTTCCCGCAGCGGTGTCGACACATCGACTTCGACGTCGACCGGGCCGGACAGCGCGACGCACAGGACCTGCGCGGGCCGGCTCACCCAGGTCGTCCGCACGACTTCGTGACCGCCGATGGTCAGCTGTTCGGCGGCGATGCCGTTGTCCAGGTTGAGGGTCCGGCCGTGGGAGGCGCCCTCGGGCAGCGTCAGCCAGAGGTCCACATAGGGCAGGAACTCCTGGCTGTAGGGCCCTTCGAACGCCATCAGCAGGTCCTCGGCACGCCGGAAGTCCTTCGCGAACACGGCCTCGCGCACCTCGGCGAGGCGGTCCGGTCCGGCATCGATCCCGGCGAGCGCGGCGGCCGGGCCACCCGGGGTGCCGGACCAGACCGTGGCGTCGTTGACCTGGATCCGCGTGCGGCCGGCGCCGCCGAAGACCATCGCGCCGAGCCGGCCGTTGCCGACCGGCGCCGCTTCGGTCCAGTCCGCCGCCGGGTGCGGCCAGGAGAGCAGGAGATCCGTCATTTCAACCCCGTGAAGCCGATGGAATTGACCAGCCGGCGGCCGAACACCACGAACAGCAGCAGCATCGGCAGTGCGGCGACGAGCGTGGCGGCCATCAGGCCGGCCCAGTCCAGCGCCGCCTGCGGCGAGGACTGCTTGAACACCGCGAGCGCCAGGGTGAGCGGGCGGACGGTGTCGTCGTTGGTGACCAGCAGCGGCCACAGGTAGTCGTTCCAGGTGTTGATGAACGTGAGCAGCGCCAGCGTCGCGATCGGGGCCGCACTCATCGGCAGCACGATCCGGAAGCAGACGCGCAGCGGGCCGGCGCCGTCGATGATCGCGGCCTCCTCGATTTCATTGCTGAGCCCGAGCATGAACTGCCGCAGGAAGAAGATGTTGAACGCGGAGAAGAACGCCGTCGGCAGGATCATCCCGCCGAAGCTGTTGAGCAGGCCGAGGTCCTTGATCAGCACGAAGTTCGGCAGCAGCGTCAGCACCTGCGGCACCATCAGCGCGCTCAGCAGCACCGCGAACACGGCGTTGCGGCCCTTCCAGCGCAGCCGCGAGAACGCGAACGCGGCCAGTGCGGAGAAGAACACTGTGCAGAGCGTCAGCAGCACCGCGTAGATCACCGAGTTCCGCAGCGCGGACAGCAGGTCGATCGACGCCGCCGACCCGCCCTGGGCCGCGGCTTCGGCGGGCGACGCCAGGCCCAGCGCGCGCTTGAACGCGCCGAGCGTGAACCCGACCGGGCCGGGTGACGACGGGTCCGTGGCCAGGGCGTAGTTGTTCGACAGCGCGGTCCGCACGATCCAGTAGAACGGGAAGATCGTGACGACCAGGACGAGCACGAGGTACGCCCAGGCGACAACCCGGCCCGGCGAGATCCGGCGCACGATCCCTCCTAGTTGGTGTCGGACTCGCCGGCGCGAGCCAGCTTCAGCTGGGCGAAGGTGACGGCGGCCAGCAGCACGAACAGGGCCAGCGACATGGTCGCGGCGTAGCCGAAGTCGAACTGGCCGAACGCCTTGTCGTAGATGTACATCTGCAGCACCTTCGACGCGTTCGCCGGACCGCCCTTGGTGGTCACCTGGACGATGTCGAAGATCTGGAACGAGCTGATCACCGTCAGCACCACGACCATCACCAGGATCGGCCGCAGCAGCGGGACGGTGAGCCGGCGGAACATCTGGAGCTCGCTCGCGCCGTCGATCCGGCCGGCTTCGTACACAGTGGACGGGATGGTCTGCAGCCCGGCGAAGATCAGCACCGCGTTGTAGCCCATGGACTTCCAGACGTTGAGCCCGGCGAGCGTCGGCACTGCCCAGCCGCTGGAGCCGAAGAACAGGACCGGGTGCCCGGTCAGCTTCGCCAGGACGATGTTGACGACGCCGAGCTGCGGGTCCAGCATCCACGACCAGACCAGCGCGGTGACCACGCCCGAGATGAGGAACGGCAGGATCAGCAGCCCGCGGATCGTGGCCGACACCGCGAGCCGGTGCAGGATCACCGCCGTCACCAGGGAAACGAGGATCCCGAGCACCACCGACAGCGCCACGAAGTAGACCGTGACGAAGAGGGAGTGCCAGAACTCGCCGTCCCGCACGAGGTCCTCGAAGTTGCGCACCCCGATCCAGCGCGGCTCGGTGAGGACGTGGAACTCGGTGAAGCTGAGGTAGAGCCCCCGCAGGGTCGGGTAGGCGAAGAACACCGCGAACCCGCCGAGCGCGGGGCTGACGAGCAGCCACGCGATCGGCGCGTCCCGGCCCCTAGACGGTGATCTTGTCGACGTCGTAGACATAGCCTGCCTGGTTGCCGATCTGGACGGTGTTGGCCCCGGCCTGGAGGTACACCGGCACGGTGACGGTCTGCGGCGTGTTCCAGTCGTTGTCGTTGCTGCCGGCGACCGGCAGCGGGAACGACGTCCCGTTCACCGTGACGATGCCGGTCCGGCTGGAGTCGCCGTCCACATAGGACAACTGCATCAGGTAGGTGCCGGCCTTGGCCGCGGTGACCGTCGGCAGGACGACGTAGCCGCTGCCGCCGAGGTAGCCGACCTTCTTGCCGTTGCTGCAGTTGCAGTCGTACACGGTCGCGCCGCCCTGCGGGCTGCCGTTCTCGGCCTCGTACGCCTTGGGGCCGTCGGCGGCTGTCGTCGTCACGCTGATCTTCTTGCTGTTCGCGGACGGCCTTCCGTGCCGCTGGTCGGCGACGACCGTGAAGTCGTAGCTCGTCGACGGCTTGAGCCCGGTGACCGTGGCTTTCGCGTCGCTGGTCGTGGCGGTCTTGCGGCCGTTGACGTAGACGTCGTAGCTCTGCGCGCCCTTCGACGCGTCCCAGGCGAGGGAAACGCTGGTGCCGGTGGCCGCGGTGCCGTGCACGACGGCCGGGGCCGCCAGGGCGCCGCGGTCGCGCGGGGTGACCTTGAACAGCCGCGAACCGTGCACGGGCAGGTCGGCGGTGGTGGTGCCGACGTTCTGGTGCGCCCAGAGGTCGCGGATCTCGACCGGGCCGGTGATACCGAGCTGCGCGAGGTCGGCGGAGACGCGGGCGGGCGTCGCGGCGAGGTTGAACAGCGCGACCGTGTAGCTGCCGTCGGCGTTGCGGTTGTACCAGACCTGCTGGTCGGTCGTCTGGCTCACCGGCTTGGCCGGGATCCCGGCCTGGTTGACCGCGATCACCTCGTCGTTGGTGAGCAGCTTGACGCCGTAGTCGTCGAGCTGGGTCAAGTCGTCGCCGATGTAGAGCGGCGCGGCCTCGATGGCCCACAGCGTCATGTAGCTCTGGCGCTCGGCCGGGGTGAGGCCGTCCATTTTGCCGCTGCCGACGTCGAGGGAGTCGAGGTTGTTCCAGTGCCCGGGGCCGGCGTCGGGGATCCACTGCACGACGTCGTTCCAGCGCTGCTTGACCGAGTTGTTCCAGGTCACGAGCGTGTCGCAGTAGCACTCGACGTCGGTGTCGACGCGCCAGCCGTTGGTGTTGGCCTGCCAGACGTCGGCCTGGCGGTGGCTCAGCGCCCAGGAGACGACGAACTCCATCGGGCGGCCGGTCTTCGCGATGGCTTTGTGCCACGCTTCGACGTCGGAAGTGTTGGTGTAGTTCTCGCCGCCCTTGAAGGAGCCGGGGCCGACGCCGTCGAGCTTGAGGAAGTCGACGCCCCAGCCGGCCAGCAGCTTCGCCACGGAGTCCACGTAGGACTGGGCGCACGGGTTCGTGAAGTCGATCTTGTAGGCGGAGTCCCAGCCGTTGGTCTTGCGCAGGTCGGGGTAGACGAGGTCCTTGGTGTGGCAGTTCGTGGTGCCCGCGATGGGGGAATTGCCGTCGTTGTAGGCCTTGAGGTCGAGGCCGACGGCCAGGTAGGACCCGAGCTTCAGGCCCTTCTTGTGGACGTAGTCGGCGACGTGCTTCATGCCGTCCGGGAACGTCGTCGGGTTGACGACCGGGCGGGCGTTCTCGTCGAAGCCGTTCGACCAGCCGGCGTCGATGTTGACGTAGGTGTAGCCATGCTCCTTGAACTTCGCGGCGAGGACGTCGGCCTGCTGGAGGACGTGGGCCTCGGTGAGCCAGCTGGCCGGGCCGGTCGGGTTGACGCCCGGGTAGTTCGTCGACTCGAGGCTCCAGCTGCTCCAGCCCAGGTAGGGCTTCTGGGCGACCGGGGTCGTCGCTTGTTCGGCTTCCGCGGCGGGCGCGGTGAGCAGGCCCGCGATCACCGTCAGTCCGGCGAGGGCACCCAAGGCCCGTCTGCCGCGTGCTGCCATGACCACTCCTTCGAGGTCGAGGTCGTCAGACATCGGAGGACCACGGCTCGTTTCGCGCGAACCGTGGATCCTATAGGATCGATGACTGGAGATTCTTGCTGCTCGCGATCGCGGCTGTCAACGGCCGAACCGGACAGAGATCGGACGAATCTGAACTGTCGGGGGTGGCGGTTAGGTTCGGGGCATGCTCACCACGCTGGCCGTCGAGAACTACCGCTCCCTGCGCGACCTGGTGCTGCCGCTGTCCGGGCTGACGGTGGTGACGGGCCCGAACGGCAGCGGCAAGTCGAGCCTGTACCGCGCGCTGCGGCTGCTGGCGGAGGCGTCGCGCAACGGCGCGGTGGCCGCGTTGGCCCTCGAAGGCGGTCTTCCGTCGACGTTGTGGGCGGGCCCGGAGAACGGCTCCCACCCGGGCCGGCGTGTCCAAGGGACGGTCCGCACGAAGCCGGTCGGCCTCAGGCTGGGTTTCGCGGGCGACGAGTTCGGCTACGCGCTGGACCTCGGGCTGCCGGTGCCGACCGAGACGATGTTCAACCTGGACCCGGAGTTCAAGCGGGAGGCGGTCTGGTCGGGGCCGGTGCTTCGCCCGGCTGCCCTGCTGGCGGACCGGGCCGGCCCTTCGGTGCGCACGCGCGGTTCCTCGGGCGGCTGGGATCCAGAGACGTTCCGGATCCGGCTGACGGACAGCATGCTGAGCGAGTTCGCGGACCCGCGGGCGTGCCCGGAGCTGCTGGTGGTGCGGGAGCGGATCCGCTCGTGGCGCTTCTACGACCACTTCCGCACGGACGCGGCGGCGCCGGCCCGCCAGCCCCGGGCGGGAACCCGCACGTTCGTGCTGGCCCACGACGGTTCCGACTTGGCATCGGCGTTGCAGACGATCATCGAGATCGGCCGCGCTTCGGAGCTGGCGTCGGTGGTGGACGCGGCGTTCCCGGGATCCCGTCTCGCGGTGGAGCCGCTGGACGGCGTGCTGTCATTGCGCTTCCACCAGCACGGGTTGCTGCGGCCGTTGTCGGCGGCGGAGCTGTCGGACGGGACGTTGCGGTTCCTGCTGTGGGTGGCGGCGTTGCTGACGCCGCGGCCGCCTGAGCTGTTGGTGCTGAACGAGCCGGAGACTTCGCTGCACCCTGACTTGCTCCCGGCGTTGGCTGTTTTGATCGCTACCGCGGCCAAGGAGACTCAGCTGGTGGTGGTTTCGCACGCGTCTTCGCTGATCAGGGCGTTGGCCGAGGTGGCGGAGGTCGGGGCGGTGGAGCTGGAGAAGGAGAACGGGGAGACCAAGCTGGTCGAGCAGGGGCGGCTGGACCGGCCGAGCTGGCACTGGCCGAAGCGCTGACCGTGCCCGCGACGGCGGCCGGCAACTCGAGCCGGCCACGAGATCACCAGACCTCCCCCGCCCCTCGTCCTCGCCGCCCTTCAGTCGGCGGTTGAGCTTGTCAAGGCACGCTTTCCCGCCTTGACAAGCTCAACCGGCGGCTGAACACTCCGCGAGGAGGGGCGGGGGATGTCGGTTCCGGCCTTTCAAGAAATGTCCTCGCCGGACGGGCAGGCTCCGGGATGACCGGGGCTCCCACAGTCCCGTCACGTTGTCGAGGGGGTCGCTGGGTGGTCATCCCGTCGCCTGATCGAGGCCTATCACTTTGAGCCAGGCCCGCAAGCCTTCGTACTTCTCCGCGCCTCGATGAGGTGGTTGCGGGCCTGGCTCAAAGTGATTTTCTGGCCTCAGGCGACGGGATGACCACCCAGCTTCGTGTTGTGGGCTCAGCCGCGCGTGCTCTCCCTGATCTCCAGGGCGAACGGCGTCTGGATGTCCTGGGCCGGCAGGGTCTTCTCCCCCGTGATGCGCCGGTGCACCAGGTCGATCGCCGCCTCCGCCAACGCCATCTTGTCCGGGGCGATCGTTGTCAGCGACGGCAACGAGAACGCGCTCTCCTCGTTGTTGTCGAACCCCACGATCGCCACGTCCTCCGGTACCCGCAACCCCAGCTCCGCCACCGCGCGCAACGCGCCGATCGCCAGCAGGTCGTTGAAGCAGAACACCGCGTCCGGGGGCGATGGCAGGGCCAGCAACGAGCGCATCGCCGCCGCGCCCACCGAGCGGTGCCATTTCTCCGCCGGTGCCACCAGCTCGTCCGAATAGGACAGACCGGCCGCCGACAACCCCGACCGGTAGCCGGCCAGACGCTGCGAAGACGTCCCACGTGCGGGATTGCGCCCGATCGCCGCAATCCGGGTCCGCCCCAACGAGGCCAAGTGCGACACCGCGGTCTGCGCCGCCAGGACGTTGTCGATCGCCACATGATCGATCGGCACGTCGACCGCGTGCTCGCCCAGCATCACCAGCGGAATCTCCCCCGGCGACGGGAAGTCGGCCGCCTCCAGGGCTTCCGGGTGCACCAGCGCTCCGTCGACCAGGTGCGGGCCCAGCGAGAACAGCGTCTCGCGCTCGCGGGACCGCGTGCCCTGCGTCTGTTCGATCAGGACGCTCCACCCGCGCTTCTGCGCCGCCGTGATGACCAGACCGGCCAGCTCGCCGAAGTACGGGATCGACAGCTCCGGCACCATCAGCGCCAGGAACCCCGTGCGCCCGCGACGCAGGTTGCGTGCTCCGACGTTCGGCCGGTAACCGGTCGCCGCCAGGGCTTCTTCGACGCGGCGGCGGTTTTCCGGCTTCACGAAGGCGTAGCCGTTCACCACGTTCGACACCGTCTTCACCGACACTCCGGCGAGCGTGGCGACGTCTTTGAGCGTCACGGTCACGGGCGGCTCCTTCTCAGGTGGTGAGCACGAAGCATAGCGACATTTTGCCGGTTTACAACGTTGTTCCAACGATGTAAAAAGTACCTCAAGGCTCCCGCGGTGACTCCGATCACCCCGGTGAGCGGGCCCCACCGTCGCTGCCCGAGGAGTCACCGTGCCGCTGTCCACCCGTCCCCGCCTGGTCCTGGTCACCGCGGCCGCCGCCGCGCTCACCCTCACCTCCTGCACCGCCCGGGAGGAGACGCCGGCCGCCCCGTCGAACGGGAGCGGGCCGGCCGCGTCCGCGCAGTCCGTCGCGCCGAGCGCCGATGGCTGCACCATCGACAAGACCGGTTACCCCAAGGTCGACCTGAAGACCGCGGTGGTCGGTTTCTCACAGTCCGAAAAGGAAGCCAACCCCTTCCGGATCGCCGAGACGCAGTCCATCAAGGACGAAGCCGCCAAGGTCGGCATCGCGAGCGACAAGCTGCTCGTCACCAACGCCCAGAGCGACCTGAACAAGCAGATCAGCGACATCAAGTCGATGCTCGACCGGGGCGCGCAGCTGCTCGTCGTCGCGCCGCTGAACTCCGACGGCCTCCAGCCCGCGCTCGACGCGGCGAAGGCCAAGAAGGTCCCGGTCGTCACCATCGACCGCAAGGTGACGTCGCAGCCGTGCACCGACTACCTGACCTTCATCGGCTCGAACTTCGTCGAGCAGGGCAAGCGCGCCGCGCAGGCCATGGTCAAGGCGACGGGCGGCAACGGCAAGGTCGCCATCCTGCTCGGCTCGTCCGGCAACAACGTGACCACCGACCGCACCTCGGGCTTCAAGGACGAGCTCGCGAAGACGCCCGGCCTGTCCGTGGTCGTCGAGCAGACCGGTGAGTTCGACCGGTCCAAGGGCCAGTCCGTGATGGAGCAGCTCATCCAGAGCCACCCGGACATCACCGCCGTCTACGCCGAAAACGACGAGATGGGCGTGGGCGCGGTCAACGCGCTCAAGACCGCCGGCAAGGCGCCGGGCAAGGACGTCAAGATCGTCTCGGTCGACGGCACCCGCAACGCCGTGCAGCTCATCGCCGACGGCAGCTACAACGCCGTGATCGAGTCCAACCCGCGCTTCGGCCCGCTGGCCTTCCAGACGCTGCAGAAGTTCGAGGGCGGCGAGGCCATCCCGGCGAGCATCGTCATCACCGACGACCAGTACGACGAGACCAACGCGGCCCAGAAGGTCGGGAACGCGTACTGATGACCGCAGCCACCGAAGAGGACGTCGCCATGACGACCGCACCGGTGCTCGAGGTGACCGGGGTGACCAAGCGGTTCCCCGGCACCCTCGCGCTCGACGACGTCAGCTTCGCGCTGCGGCCCGGTGAAGTGCACGCGCTGGTCGGGGAGAACGGCGCCGGGAAGTCCACCCTCATCAAGGTGCTCACCGGCGTCTACCAGCCGGACGAGGGCGAGGTGCGCCACCTCGGCGCGCCCGTCACGTTCAAGCAGCCGATCGACGCGCAGCGGGCCGGGATCTCCACGATCTACCAGGAGGTCAACCTCGTCCCGCTGATGAGCATCGCCGGCAACGTCTTCCTCGGCCGCGAGCCGCGCACCAAGGCGGGGCTGGTCGACTGGTCCAGGATGTACGCCGACGCCCGCGAGCTGCTCAAGGGCTACGGCATCGACGACGACGTCAAGCGCCCGCTGCACACGCTCGCCGTCGGCGCCCAGCAGATGGTCGCGCTCGCCCGCGCGGTCTCGACCGACGCCAAGGTCGTCATCATGGACGAACCGACGTCGTCGCTCGAGCCGCGCGAGGTCGAGACGCTCTTCGAGGTGCTGAACCGCCTGCACGGCGAGGGCATCGCGATCATCTACGTCAGCCACCGCATGGACGAGCTGTACCGGGTCTGCCAGAGCGTCACCGTGCTGCGCGACGGCCGGGTCGTCCACAGTGGACCGTTGAAGGACCTGCCGCGCATCGAGCTGGTGTCGAAGATGCTCGGCCGGGAAATCAAGCAGATCCGCGAAGACGGCGTCACGGCGTTCGGCGAGGAACACGACGTCGAACGCGAGCCGCTGCTCAAGGCCGAAGGCCTGTCCGGCATGCGGCGGCTGCACGACGTCTCGGTGAGCATCCGGCCGGGCGAGGTCGTCGGCCTCGCCGGACTGCTCGGCTCCGGCCGCAGCGAGACCGCGCGGGCCATCGTCGGGGCCTTCCCGCTCGACGGCGGATCCGTGCTGCTGGCCGGGAAACCGCTCAAGAAGGGCAAGATCGCCCAAGCCATGCGGGCCGGGATCGCGTTGCTGGCCGAAGACCGCAAGACCGACGGGATCATCCCGAACCTGTCGGTCCGCGAGAACATCGTGCTGGCCGCGCTGCCGACGCTCTCGCCGTTCGGCCTGGTCAGCAAGGCCAAGCAGGACAAGGTCGTCAAGATCTTCATGGAACGCCTGCGGATCAAGGCGTCCAGCCCGGAACAGAAGGTGTCCGAGCTGTCCGGCGGCAACCAGCAGAAGGTGCTGCTCGCCCGCTGGCTCGCCACCGGCCCGAAGATCCTGCTGCTCGACGAGCCCACGCGCGGCATCGACGTCGGCGCCAAGGCCGAAGTGCAGGCGCTGATCGACGAGCTCGCGCAGGAAGGGCTCGGCGTGCTGCTCATCTCGTCCGAGCTGGAGGAGCTGATCGACGGTTCCGACCGCGTGGTCGTGCTGCGCGACGGCTCGGTCGTCGGCGAGCTGACCGGCGACAACATCACCGAGGAGAACGTCCTGACCGCGATCGCAGCTGAGGGTGACAACGATGTCTAGCGTCACCTTGACGAGAGACCGCGCGAAAGTCACCGCGTGGCTGCAGAACTACGGCGTCTACCTGGCCGTCGTCGTGCTGCTGCTGTTCAACATCGTGTTCACCGAGAACTTCCTGTCCGCGGCCAACTTCCGCACGCAGCTGGTGCAGGCGGCGCCGGTCTGCATCGTCGCGCTCGGCATGGCGCTGGTGATCGGCACCGAGGGCATCGACCTGTCGGTCGGCTCGGTGATGGCGATCGCCGCCGCGCTCATCCCGCTCTACCTCGGCGCCGGCCCGCTGATGGCGGTCATCGTCGCCGTCATCGCCGGGATCGTGTCCGGCCTGTTCAGCGGGTACCTGGTGGCG
Source organism: Amycolatopsis iheyensis (assembly GCF_024703995.1). Classification (GTDB taxonomy): domain Bacteria; phylum Actinomycetota; class Actinomycetes; order Mycobacteriales; family Pseudonocardiaceae; genus Amycolatopsis; species Amycolatopsis iheyensis. The sequence goes on from NZ_JAMXQV010000020.1 coordinate 100,403, forward strand.
TACCTGGGCATCCAGCCGATCATCGCGACCCTCGCCCTGCTGGTCGGCGGGCGCGGGCTCGCGCTCGTCATCGCCAACGGCCAGCTCGTCCAGCTGCACAACCAGGACTTCCTGGAGCTGGGCACCGGCGACTTCCTGGGCATCCCGATCATGGTCATCGTCGCGGGTGTGCTCGCGGTGCTGGCCGGGCTGGTCGTCCAGCGCACGACGTTCGGCCGGCACCTGGTCGCCGTCGGCGGCAACCGCACGGCCAGCACCCTGGCCGGGCTGCCGGTGAAACGCGTGCTCATCAGCGTCTACGTCATCTCCGGCGCACTGGCCGCGGTGGCCGGCGTGCTGGCGACGTCACGGCTGGGCGCCAGCGACCCGAGCGACGTCGGCCTGCTCATGGAGCTGTCCGCGATCACCGCGGTCGTCGTCGGCGGCACGCCGCTGACCGGCGGCCGGGTCCGGGTGCTCGGCACCGTGTTCGGCGCGCTGCTCATGCAGCTCGTCCAGGCCACCCTGATCAAGCACAACCTGCCGGACTCGACCGCGCAGATGGTCCAGGCGGCCATCATCGTCGTCGCGGTCTACGTCGCACGCGAGCGGAGCAGCAAATGACCGCGACCCAGACCCAGGCCCGCAACGCGGCCTTCGCCGGGGTTCTGCAGCGCCAGGGCGCGGCCGTCGTCCTCGTGCTCGGCATCTTCGCCTCGTGGTTCGCCTTCCCGCACTTCGGTTCCCCGGACAACCTCCGCAACCTCGTGCTGCAGGGCTCGTTCCTCGCGGTGATCGCCCTCGGGATGACGTTCGTGATCATCTCCGGTGGCATCGACCTCTCGGTCGGCTCGAACTACGCGCTCGGCGGCGTGCTCGCCGCATACGGCGCGCAGTACGGCTTCTTCGTCGCGATCCTGCTGCCGCTGGTGGTGTGTTCGCTGATCGGGCTGGTCAACGGCCTGCTCATCGCCCGCACCGGGATGGCGCCGTTCATCGTCACGCTGGCGACGCTGCTGTTCGCCCGAGGGCTCCTGCTGGCCCTGACGTCCGAAGGCTCGACGACGTACAAGGTCGAACCCGGCTCGGCGTTCCTCTGGCTGGGCCAGGGCACGATCTTCGGCGTCGGCGTGCCGGTGTACATCACGCTCGTCCTGTTCGCCCTCGGCGGGCTTCTGTTGCGCCGCACGCGGTTCGGGCAGTCGGTGTTCGCCATCGGCGGCGCCGAGCAGTCGGCGATGCTGATGGGGCTTCCGGTGGCCCGCACCAAGATCAGCCTCTACACGCTCAGCGGCGGGCTGGCCGGGTTCGCCGGGGTCCTCACCGCCGCGTACCTCCAGTCCGGCGTCACGGTCATCGGCGTCGGCACCGAACTGGACGCGATCTCGGTCGTCGTCATCGGCGGCACGCTGCTCACCGGCGGCGCCGGGACGATCATCGGCACCCTCGTCGGCGTGCTGCTGCGCACGCTGATCCAGAACGTCATCAACCAGATCGGCACCCTCGACTCCAACTACCAGACGGTGGTGAGCGGGGCCTTCCTGCTCGTCGTCGTGGTGATCCAGCGCCTGCTGGCGCGCTCCCGAACCCGCTGAGCCCCAGTCCCCCCAACAGGAGGTCTCAACGATGTTCCGTCCTGCCCGAAAAACCCGCAGATGGCTGACCGCCGCCGCGGCGTTCGCCGTCGCGGTCGCCGGCCTCGGCACCGTCCCGGCGGCGAGCGCCGCCGAAGGACCGCAGTGGCAACGGCTCACCCCACCGCTGTCGACGCCCTGGACCAAGGACGTCTCCCCCACCAACGCCCTGCCCGACTACCCCCGGCCACAGCTGACCCGCAACCAGTGGCAGAACCTCAACGGCGTCTGGGAGTTCGCGAAAGCGACCCCGGGTGAGGCCGCGCCGATCGGGAAGACGCTCGGCGAGCGGATCCTCGTGCCGTACCCGGTCGAGTCCGCGCTGTCCGGGATCATGCGTCACGAGACGAACATGTGGTACCGCCGCACGTTCGAGGTCCCGAAGAACTGGCAGATCGGCAAGGGGCAGCGGCTGCAGCTGCACTTCCAGGCCGTCGACTACGACGCGACGGTCATCGTCAACGGCAAGACCGTCGCCCGCCACACCGGCGGTTACGACGCCTGGTCCGTCGACGTCACGGATGCGTTGACCACCAAGAAGACCCAGGAGATCGTCGTCGGGGTCGCCGACCCGAACGACCAGGGCGGGCAGCCGATCGGCAAGCAGCGCCAGCCCGGCGACGGCATCTTCTACACGCCGTCCTCCGGCATCTGGCAGACCGTCTGGATGGAGCCGGTCGCCACCGCGCACATCGACCGGCTCGACGTCACCCCCGACGTCGCGAGTGGGTCGGTCACGGTGAACGCCGTGGTCGGCGGGCCGGTCAAGCAGCGCGTCGAAGCCGTCGCCTACGACCACGGCCGCCCGGTCGGGCGCGTGTCCGGCGACGCGAACAAGCCGTTGAAGCTCAAGGTGGACCGGCCGCACCTGTGGTCGCCGGACGACCCGTTCCTCTACGACCTGCGCGTCAAGCTGTCGGGCGGGGACGAGGTCGGCTCGTACTTCGGCATCCGGTCGATCAGCGTCGGCAAGACCGCCGACGGCAAGCAGCGGATGCTGCTCAACGGCAAGTTCGTCATGCAGGTCGGCCCCCTCGACCAGGGCTTCTGGCCGGACGGCATCTACACCGCGCCGACCGACGCGGCGCTGAAGTTCGACCTGCAGCAGGAGAAGGCGCTCGGCTTCAACATGGTGCGCAAGCACATCAAGGTCGAGCCGGACCGCTGGTACTACTACGCCGACAAGCTGGGCCTCATGGTCTGGCAGGACATGCCGGCGATGAAGGACGACATCGAGCCGTCCGCGGCTTCGCGCGTCAACTACGAGTCCGAGATGAAGCGGATGATCGACCAGCACCGCAGCTTCCCGTCGATCGTCACGTGGGTGCCGTTCAACGAAGGCTGGGGCGACTACGAAGTCGGCCGCATCGCCGACGAGGTCAAGTCCTGGGACCCGTCCCGGCTGGTGAACGCCGAATCCGGAGTGAACTGCTGCCGCTCCGAACCGGACAGCGGCAAGGGTGACATCTACGACGACCACACCTACACCGGGCCCGGCACGCCGATCCAGACCGGCACCCGCGCGGCGGTCGACGGCGAGTACGGCGGCCTCGGCCTCAAGGTCGACGGCCACCAGTTCGACCCGGCGGGCAGCTTCGCCTACGAGATGGAGCCCGACAGCGCGACGCTGACCCGGCGCTACGGCGAGCTTCAGCAGCGCCTGCTGCTGGTCGCCCAGCGGTGCGGTGTTTCGGCGGGTGTCTACACGCAGACCACCGACGTCGAGAAGGAGGTCAACGGCTTCTTCACCTACGACCGGCAGGTGAAGAAGATGGACTTCGCGGCGGTCCGCGCGGCGAATCTCGCGGTGATCAAGGGCGCGACGGGTGCGCCCGTTTCCGGGCCTTCGGTGCCCCAGGGCACGCCGGGCATCGACGGCATCGCGGCCTACGGGTTCGACGAGAACACCGGCACCACGGCCGCGGACAGCGTCGGCGACCACGACGCCACGCTCGTCGGCGGCGCGTCCTGGACCGAAGGCAAGAGCGGTTCGGCCTTGGCGGTCAACGGTTCCGGCCAGTTCGCCGACACGGGTGCCGCGCTGGTGAACACCGCAGGCAGCTACAGCGCGGCGGCGTGGGTGAAGTTCAACGCCGTGGGTGACGGCTTCCAGACCGTGGTCAGCCAGGACGGCGACAGCAACAGCGCGTTCTTCCTGCAGTACTCCGGTCAGGACCACCGGCTGGCGATGAGCTTCGTCGGCACGCGGGCCCTGGCGCCCACCGCGCCGGAGCCGAACCACTGGTACCACGTGGTCGGCGTCCGCGACGCGGCCGCGGGCACGCTCAAGCTGTACGTCGACGGCCAGCTGGCGTCGACGAAGAGCGTCTGCCTCGGTGACGCTTCGACGGGTCACACGGTGATCGGCCGCGGCAAGTACGGCGGCAACCCGGTGGACTTCCTCAACGGGGCGGTCGACCAGGTGCACGTCTACGACCGGGCGCTGACCGACGCGGACGTGAGCGCGTTGTACTCCAGCGGCAAGTAGGGCAACCGGAAAGGCTCTTGGCGCGTGTTCGGCCCGGGGATCGCGATCGCGGTCCCCGGGCCACACGTTTCCAGGGGGTGAGCCTTTTGGGCTCTCGAAGATCGTTCCTGCCCGCCAGAGCGGGCGTCCTCACACTCGTCACGGCGCTGGTCGCGACCGGCACCGCGGTGCTCACCGCGGCCCCGGCCTCGGCGCAGACGATCACCGAGACCGCGGCCTCGTCGTGGGCCTACGTCGACTCGGCGGCGCCGAAGGCGAGTTTCGTCAACCAGGCCGGGGACGCGCCGGTCGGCGCGCACACCTACGCCGGCGGCAAGAACCACGTGTTCAAGTCCTACGTCACCTTCGACATCTCCGCGTTGAAGGGCAACCCGCTCGAGCGGGCGTACGTGAGCACCGGCGAAACGGCCGTCACCGACTGCTCCCACCCGCGCTCGACCGAGGTCTGGCTGACAGAGCCCGCGAAGAAGCCGACCTGGAACACCCAGCCGGCGGAGCTCGTCAAGGCCACCGGCCCGTACATCGACTCCTCCTGCCCGTCGCGGCAGATCACCTGGACGGTCACCGCGGCGGTCAAGGCCGCGGTCGAAGCCGGCCGCACCACGGCGACGTTCGTCCTGCGGCTGCCCGACGACCAGCTGAACGACCCGTCGTTCGGCCGTGAGTACAGCCCGAAGGCCGTGCTCGGGCTGACCTTCGACAAGGTGCCGGCCAAGCCGTCCGCGCTGAGCGTCAACTACCAGGCGTGCACGGCGAAGCCCCTCGTGGTCTCGCGCCAAGCGCACCTGAGCGCTTCGGTGCCCGACGGTGACGACACCCTCTACCAGGGGGAGTTCGCGTTCTGGCCGGACGGCGCGCCGGACCAGCGCAAGACCGTCGGGGCCATGGGCGCCAGCGGGGCCGACCAGATCTGGACCGACGTCGACACGCTCATCACCGAAGGCGTCACCTACGTTTGGCAGGTGCGGGGCAAGGACTACGAAGGCAACTTCGGTCCGTGGAGCGGGACCTGCAAGTTCACCACGGACTTCACCCCGCCGGCGGCGGCCCCGGTGATCACTTCGCCGGACTACACCTACGACTACCCGGGCACCGGCGGCACCGGCGTGCCGGGCACGTTCGTCTTCGACGCCAAGGGCGACAAGGACGTCGTCGGCTTCCGGTGGGACGGCGGGTACGTCGCCGCCGACCGCAAGGGCGGCAAGGCGACCGTCCGCTACGCACCCAAGAGCAGCGGGCCGGTCAGCATCGGGGCGGTCTCCGTCGACGCGGCGGGCAACCAGTCACCCTCGGCCGACTACCGGTTCTGGGTGGCCTCCAACGAGCCCGGGGTCACCTGCGCGCCGTTCGACGACTTCGTCGGCGTGGCCCGGACGTGCACGTTCACCCCGGTCGGCAGCACTCCGGTCACGGCGTACGTGTACCACCTGGGTCAGCAGTCCGAAGAGACCGTGGCGGCCGGCCCGGACGGGACGGCGACCGTGCAGGTCTACCCGACCGACCCGCAGCTGACCTACCTCCAGCTGTCCGTGCGGGCGCGGCTCGCCAGCGGCTACCTGACGTCGGAGAGCAGCGAAACCGTCATCAGCGAGCCCGGCGAGCCGGAGGTCGAGTCGCTGACCGCGAACCCGACCCAGGGCCTGCCCGCGCAGTTCCGGGCGCACGCCGTGCTGCCCGGGTCGGTCTCGTTCACCTACCACTGGAACGACGGCGAAATGCTCACCGTGCCGCTCGAAGCCGACGGCACCGCGACCGTCACGGTGACGCCGACGACATCGTTTTCGGGCTCGCTCTACGGCTACACCACCACCGCTTCGGGGCAGAACTCCGGCTGGGGTGGGGTGAACGTCTCGGTCGCCTCGAACAAACCGCACGTGACGAGCGCGGAGTACCCGGAGGGCGGCGGCGCGACCGGGGCCGTCGGTGTCCCGGGCACGTTCGTGTTCTCCTCGCCCGTGCCGGGCGCGGTCAGCTACACGTACGACTTCGACGACGGTCCCTCGGGGACGGTGGCCGCGGGGCCGGACGGCACCGCGAGCGTCGTCTTCGCGCCGACGGTGCCGTACATCAACGGCGTCTGGGTGACCACGAAGTTCGCCGACGGCTCGGTGTCCGAGCTGGGTGGCTACACGTTCTACGTCAGCTACTCGGCGCCGCGGTTCGAGTGTGACGCCACCGGCTGGTCGGTGTCGCCCGGGCAGCACATCCAGTGCACCCTGACCCCGGTGCAGGCGAACCTCGCGTCCTACGGGTACGCGCTGGGCTCGGGTCCGGAGACGACCGTGGCCCCGGGCCCGGACGGCACGGCGACGATCGGCTTCGACGTGCCGGCCGACCAGCCGAGCGGTTCGTACCTGCAGCTGCGGCTGTGGAGCACGAACACGGCGGGCACCCGGACGGAGGAGACCGGGACCAGCTTCTACGTCTACGTGAACACCGGTTCGTCGGCCCGGGGAACCTCGCTGGCGATCTGATACCCGGCGACCGTGACGGCCACCGGACGTGGTGGCCGTCACGGTTGTCCTGGAGTGCGCTCCAGCCCCTAACGTCGGTTTCGGCAAGACGAACTGGGGAAAGGAACCCGACATGACCGACGAGCGCTTCGAACTCGGCCTGAAGACCCTCACCGCCATCGACGGCGACAGCGGGCAGCGCGTGCTCGACAACCTCGCCGACGTCTCCCCCGCGCTGGCCGAGGCCGTCGTCTCGTGGGGCTTCGGCGAGATCTACGCCAGGCCCGGGCTGGCGCCCCGCGACCGGCAGCTGGTCACCCTCGGCATGCTCACCGCGCTCGGCGGGTGCGAGCCGCAGCTGGAGGTGCACGTCAACGCGTCGCTCAACGTCGGGCTCACCCCGGCGGAGATCGTCGAAGCGCTCCTGCACTCGGCCGTCTACTGTGGATTCCCGAAGGCGCTGAACGCGACCTTCACGGCGAAGAAGGTCTTCGGCGAGCGGGGACTGCTGCCGGTGACCGCGGACTGAGGTGGGCTCGTGCGGGTGATCCTGTTCGGTGCGACCGGCATGGTCGGGCAAGGCGCGTTGCGCGAGTGCCTGCTCGACGACCGGGTCGAGGCGGTGCTGGTGGTCGGCCGGACGCCGCTCGGCACGAGCGACCCGAAGCTCACCGAGGTCGTGGCGGAGGACCTCTTCGCCATCGAGCCGATCACCGGCTACGACGCGTGCCTCTTCTGCCTCGGCACGTCTTCGGTCGGGGTGAAACCCGAGGAGTACGAGCGGATCACCTACCAGCTCACCCTTTCGGTGGCCCGGAAGCTGCCCGCGGACACCACTTTCGTGTACGTCTCGGGGGCCGGCACCGACAGCACCGAACGCGGCCGGGTGCGCTGGGCGCGGGTCAAGGGCGCCACGGAGAACGCGCTGGCGAAGCTGCCGCTGAAGGCGTACTCCGTGCGGCCCGGGTACATCCAGCCGATGGGCGGGGTGACGTCGAAGACCACGCTGTACCGGACGCTCTACCGCGTCGCCATGCCGCTGTACCCGGCGCTGCGGCGGCTGTTCCCGCGCTTCGTGACGACGAACCGGGAAATCGGCCTGGCCATGCTGGAAGTCGCCGAGAACGGTTACCAGAAGCCGATCCTGGAGAACACCGACCTCGTCACCGCCGCCGCGCGACGAGCCCGGCCAGCAGGTTCGTGAGCCCTTCGGCCAGCCCGTCCGCGAACGACGGCGCGCCGCCCAGCTCGGCCGCGGCGGCCGCGACCACCTCGGTCGGGTTGGCGAGCGGCCACGCCCCGGACACCAGCACCACCACGCCGAGCGCGAAGTGCCGCGCGGCCGCGTCCGAGAGCTCGGGCACCCGCGCCCGGACCAGGCCGCCGAGCCGCTCGGTGTTCGCCGCCGCGCGGCGCTTGAAGTCGCGGGCGAACTCCAGGGAGATGTTGCGCTCCAGCACCGGCGCCATCGAGCTGATCAGCTCGCACAGCAGCCGGCGCTCCGCGAGCGTCGCGGCGATCGTGCCCGCGACGCGCTCGAGGTCGGCCGAGGCGCCGAACTCGAGCCGGTCGAGCCAGTCCGTCCACTCGCCGTCGAGGACCTCGAGGAAGACCGCCTCGCGGCTGTCGAAGTAGCGGAGCACATTGGACTTCGCCAGCCCGACCCGGCACGCCAGCTCCCGCAGGCTGATCTCGGCGACCGGCCGCTGCGCGAGCAGCTCCCGCGCGGCGGCCAGGATCGCGGTGCGGCGCGCCGCGACCTGCTCGGGACGGCGCGCGCGCTGGAATCCGGCGCTCATGCGCCGAGGCTACCGATCGGCGGCGGTGGCGGCCCGGCGCGTCTTGACCCGCCGGTAGCTCCAGCCCAGCAACGCGAACAGGATCACCGACGACAGGATCAGGCTCGACCCGGTGCTCCAGCCGGCGAACGGCAGCGACTTCACCGTGCCCCAGACGATCCCCGCGGCCAGCAGCGCCAGCCCGGCCAGCACCGAGCCGGCGATCCGCAGCGGCGAGGACACGCTGTCCTCGGCCGCCTTCATCGCACGGTCGCGGACCGGGTCGACGTACTTCTCGAGCGCCGGGAACTCCGAGGCGAGCAGCAGCAGCCCGGCCAGCACCAGCAGCAGGCCGGGGCCGGGCAGGACGAGCAGCAGCACGCCGACCACCAGCAGGATGGCTCCCGCCGTCGCGATCAGGATCCGCTTGGCCTGTTTGCCGATACCCACTCGCCGGCTCCCCTCGTTTCGCCCGATTGTTCCTGGTTGCGGGCTCGCGTGCCACTCACGAGCACCCGCGCCCTGGCCGCGGCCACGACCACACCCGCCAGCGCGACCACGCCGAGCGCGACCACGAGGCCGGGCCAGACGTAGAGCACTTGGCCGTAGGTACCCCGCCGGCCGGCGAACACCACCCCGAGCAGCTGCGGGAGGAAGACGAGCGGGACGAGCGGCAGCAACGGCGGCACGAGCCGCCACCACCGGGGCTTCCGGCCCGCCCGCCGGACACCCACGACGGCGAGGCCCACGGCGAGCAACGCCAAGCCCGCGAGGACCCAGTCCGCGACCACTCCGGCAGGCAGCGAGGGCTCCGGCGAACCACCTTCGACCAGGTCGGCGAGGCCCCGGGCCAGCACCTCGGCCTCGTTGTCGAGCGCCATCCCCATGGTCGTCAGCACCGCGATGCCGTACCCGTCCGGGAGCAGGATCTGCGCGGCGGTGTGGCTGAACCACTCGCCCGTGTGCGACGCCCGCCCGTCGCGGACGGTCCAGCCCAGCGCGTAGTCGCGCCCCGGCGCCGGGGTGTGCGCCAGCCGGACCGACGCCGGCGACAGCACTCCGCCGCCGTCCCGTTGCGCGACCAGCCAGCGGGCCAGGTCGGCGGGGGTGCTCAGGACACCGTGGCTGCCGCCGGTGAACCAGTCCGGTTCGGACACCGGCACCTCGAACCCGAAGGCCCGGACGTACCCGGCGGTCCCGGCGGGCGGGGTGTCCACGCTGGTGCTCGACGTCATCCCGAGCGGCGCGAACAGCCGGGTCCGCAGGTACTCGGCGAACGGCTGCCCGGCGACGACCTCGACGATCCGGGCGGCGACCTCGTAGTTCGGGTTGTGGTAGTGGAATTCGGCGCCCGGTTCGCTCGCCAGCGGCGCGTCCCGCAGGCGCTCGACCGCCTCCGCGAGCGTGTGCGGCTGCGCCAGCTTCAGGTCGGGGAACGCCGAGTCGGCCATCCCGGACGTCTGGTCCAGGAGCATCCGGACGGTGATCCGGGCCCCGCGCGGGTCGGCGAGCCGGAACTCCGAGAGGTACCGCGTGACCGGCTCGTCGAGCCCGACCCGACCGGCCTCGACGAGCTGGAGTACCGCGAACGCCGTCATGGACTTGCTCACCGACGCGATCGGCAGCGGCGTCGACGCGCTGACCGTGCCGTACCCGGCGGCGCGGACGACGTCGGTGCCGTGGGTGACGGCCACGGCAGCGCCGGGCAGGCCGGTGTGGTCGAGGTAGGCCCGGACGTAACCGTCGATGTCGGGTGCCGGGGCCGCCGCGGCGGCGGGGGTCGCGGTGCCCAGCAGCAGGGCCGCGAGCACGAGGAAGAGCCTGGTCATGCGGGTAAAACTAGGGATTTCCGGGGGTCGCCCACCGCTGCCGGACGACGTCGGGCACCCCCTACTTTCGGCAGGTTGTTGACGGCGGCGGCCCGCCCTGTCATAGTCAACACATCGGTTGATAAACAGATTGGTTGATAAAGATGGCGGTTGACGAGGAGGCGCTGGACCGGGCGTTCACCGCGCTCGGCGACCCGGTGCGGCGCGCGATCGTCGCCCGGCTGTCCCGCGGCGAAGCGACGGTCAACGAGCTGGCCGAGCCCTTCGCGATCACCAAGCAGGCGATCTCCCGGCACGTCCAGGTCCTGGAGCAGGCCGGGCTGATCACGCGCAGCCGTGACGGCCAGCGCCGGCCGTGCCACCTCGTGCCGGCCGCCCTCGAAGCCCTCACCGGCTGGATCGACACCTACCGGCTGGCCACCGAACGCAGCTACCGGCGGCTCGACGCCGTCCTGGAAACCCTGGAGGACTCATGAGCACGACGATCACCGCCGCTCCCGGCACCCCGTTCATCGAGATCACCCGCGAGTTCGCGGCCGCGCCGGAGCAGGTCCTGCGCGCCCACACCGACCCGGACCTGGTCGTCCGCTGGCTGGGCCCGCACGGCATGGAGATGGAGATCCTGGAGTTCGACGCCCGCTCGGGCGGCGGCTACCACTACGTCCACCGCGACGACCGCGGCGAGTACCGCTTCCGCGGCGTCTTCCACACGGTGAGCGAGGACCGGATCATCCAGACCTTCGAGTTCGAGGGCGCGCCCGGCGAGGTCACGCTCGAGTCGATGACCTTGATCGACCTCGGCGGCCGCACGCGGATCGAAGGGCGCTCGGTCTTCCCGTCGGTCGAAGCGCGCGACGCGGCGATCGAGAGCGGCATGAGCGCGGGCATCACGCAGTCCTACGAGCGGTTGGACGCGGTGCTGGCATGACGGTCATCGCGAGCTTCTGCACGTCACTCGACGGCTTCGTGGCGCGCCCCGACGACAGCGTCGGGCCACTGTTCGACTGGTACACCGCGGGTGACGTCGAGGTGCCGATGGTCGGCTACCCGATCACGTTCCGCGTCTCCCCGTCGAGCGCCGGCTACCTGCGCGAACAGCTGGCTTCGGCACGCCACAGCGCGTTCGTCTGCGGTCGCCGCGTCTTCGACCACACCCACGGCTGGGGCGGAAACCCACCCGGCGGCGGGAAGGCGTTCGTCGTGACGCACCGGCCGCCGCCCGACTGGCCCGAGGAGAACCTGGCGCCGTTCACCTTCGTCGACGACGTCGCCGAAGCGATCGAGCGGGCGAAGGCGGCCGGAGACGGCAACGTCGGCGTCTCCGGGCCGGACATCGCCCGGCAGTGCCTGCGCCTGGGCCTGCTGGACGAGGTGCGGATCGACCTGGTGCCGGTGTTCCTCGGCGAGGGCGTCCGCTACTTCGATGACCTCGGCAGCACCCCGGCCGAGCTGGAGCGCGTCGAGGTCGTCGCGGGCGAAGGCGTCACCCACCTGCGCTACCGGGTGCGTTATCCGTCCTGAGTGGACACTTCCGCCAGCAGCCGGTCGAAGGGCACGAAGTCCGGCTCGACCGCGGCGGCGGGACGTCCCGCCGCCAGCGCGGCCAGCTCCGCGCCGGCTTTCTCGATCCGCCGTTGCAGCGCGCCTTCCCCACTGCCCCAGTCCGACGACGCCGCGTACACGCCCGTCGCCACCGGATCCGCCTTCAGGTAGCCGAACAACGGCCGCAGCTGGTAGTCCAGCACCAGCGAGTGCCGCTCGGTCCCGCCCGTGGCGCCCAACAGGACCGGCTTGCCCACCAGCGAATCCGCGTCCAGCACGTCGAAGAACGACTTGAACAGGCCGCTGTAGCCCGCCGTGAACACCGGTGTCACCGCGATCAGCGCGTCCGCGCCGGTCACCGCGTCGATCGCGGTGCGCAGCTGCGGGCTCGGGAAGCCGGTGAGCAGGTTCTTCGTGACGTCGAGGGCGATGTCCCGCAGCTCGACGACGGTCACCGAGACCGGCTCGCCGGCCGCGGCGACGGTCGCCGCGGCCAGCCGGTCGGCCAGCAGCCGGGTCGAGGAGGGCACCGAAAGCCCGGCCGTCACCACCGCGAGCTTCATGCCGGCACCTTCTCCGAAGCCGCCTTGAGCGACTCGTGGGTCGGCGCGTCCGGGACGTGCGCCGGGCGCAGGGCGTCGAGCTCCTTGCGCAGCACCGGGACCACCTCCTCGCCGAGCAGGTCGAGCTGCTCCAGCACGGTCTTCAACGGCAGGCCCGCGTGGTCCATCAGGAACAGCTGGCGCTGGTAGTCGCCGAAGTGCTCGCGGAAGGTCAGCGTCTTGTCGATGACCTCCTGCGGGCTGCCCACGGTCAGCGGCGTCTGGTCGGTGAACTCCTCGAGCGACGGCCCGTGCCCGTACACCGGCGCGTTGTCGAAGTACGGCCGGAACTCGGTCCACGCGTCCTGCGACTTCGGGCGGATGAACGCCTGCCCGCCCAGCCCGACGATCGCCTGGTCGGCCTGGCCGTGGCCGTAGTGCTCGAAGCGCTGGCGGTAGAAGGCGATCAGCTGCTGGAAGTGCGACGTCGGCCAGAAGATGTGGTTGGCGAAGAAGCCGTCGCCGTAGTACGCGGCCTGCTCGGCGATCTCCGGACTGCGGATCGAGCCGTGCCACACGAACGGCGGCACGTCGTCCAGGGGCCGCGGCGTGGACGTGAAGCCCTGCAGCGGCGTGCGGAACTTGCCCTCCCAGTCGACGACGTCCTCGCGCCAGAGCCGGCGCAGCAGCGCGTACTTCTCGATGGCCAGCGGGATGCCCTGGCGGATGTCCTCGCCGAACCACGGGTAGACCGGGCCGGTGTTGCCGCGGCCCATCATGAGGTCGACGCGGCCGTCGGCGAGGTGCTGCAGCATCGCGTAGTCCTCGGCGATCTTCACCGGGTCGTTCGTGGTGATGAGCGTCGTCGACGTCGAGAGGACGATCTTGGACGTCTGTGCCGCGATGTGCCCCAGCAGCGTCGTCGGGGACGACGGGACGAACGGCGGGTTGTGGTGCTCGCCCGTCGCGAAGACGTCGAGCCCGACCTCCTCGGCCTTGAGCGCGATCCGGACCATCGCCTTGATCCGCTCGTGTTCCGTGGGGGTGGTGCCGTTGGTGGGATCGGTCGTGACGTCGCCCACCGTGAAGATTCCGAACTGCATGACCTGACTCCCTTCGCGAGCCCCATCTTACATGCGCGTTCAACTACTTCCAAGCAAGAGATATTCCGGCCGTCAATGCCGTAGGGGGCACCAAGTAAGGTCAGGGACATGGACGCGGAGCTCGGTCGGCTGGGTCTGGCAGAACGTTCGGTACGCCTTCTCACGGGCCGCGACATCTGGGGTTCGATCACCCCACTGCTCGCGCCCCGCCGGAACCTGGTCGCGGCTTTCGGCCACGTCGGTCCCGGGGCGGCCGCCCTGTTGCCGTTGCAGCCCGGCGACACCCTGATCACGGACGCGAGCCTGGACACCGTGCTGTCCGGCGCGACGAGCCCGCACGCCCTGCTGCACTGGGTGAAGGCGGGCGTGATCGTGCACTCGCTGCGCGGGCTGAACGCGAAGCTGGTGATCGCCGAAGACGACCCGTCGTTCGTGGTCGTCGGCTCGGCCGACGTCACCGCGGCCGGCCCGCGGCAACTGTTCGAGGCGGTCACGCTCTCCCACGAGAAGCACACCGTGGAGGAGGCCCAGGAGGCCTGGCTCGAGTGGTGCGACCTCGCGGGCCCCGCGCTGACAGCCGGCGACCTGGAGCCACTCCTGGAGCAGTACGGCGCCGGCAAGCCGGTCACCGCGCAGCGTCCCGCCGCCCCGGCGCGGACCGCGGCGCCCACCCGGCCGGTGGTGACGTCCCGCCCGGCGACCCCGGTCCGGCCCGCGGCCGCGACACCGCCGCCGTCGCCCGTGCGTCCCGCCCCGCCCGCGCCGTCCCCGGTCCGCCCGGCCGCGCCCGAACCCGCCGCCCCGGCCGAAACCACGCCGGCCGCCGAGGTCCCGGAGCCGATCACGGTCGCACCGGGCCCCGAAGACGTCCCCGAGACGACCACCGCGAACCCGGAACCGGTTGCGGCCGAGGCCGGGCCGGAGCCGGCCGAACCGACCGACGTGCCCCGGCCGAAGTGGCCGCGCCCGGCCGAGCTGTACCTCGTCAGCCTCGTCGAGGGCGGCGAGCCGTCGGCGGAAGCCGAGTACCGCCTCGAAGAGCTGGCGCGCGAGTACACCCACCCCGGCGAGAACGGCGAGCAGCCGTTCCGCGTCGAGCTGTTCTGGGCCGACGACGGCCAGGGCCAGGACCCGCCGCGCACGCTGCGCGCCGGTGTCCACGTGATCCGCGTCTACAGCCAGAAGCAGGGCCGGGCCCTGGTCGGCTCGCGGATCGAGGCCCCCGGTCTCGTGCTCGCCGCCTACGCCGACGAGTTCGCCTACCCGCGCCGCACGTACTGCTACATCCTGACCCGGGAGCCGGCCGCGCGGCCGGCGTTCGGCGACCTGCGCAAGGGCCTCGCGACCATCGGCGAGAAGCCGAACTTCCGGAACAGCTTCCAGGTCCCGCGGAAGATCGAAGCCCTGCTGGGACTGTGGCCCGACCTGGGCTACGACCCCCGGTAGACCGCGCTCCGCGCCACACCGGAGGCGGGAGCGCGCGGAAGTTGTCGGGGGTGGCGGATATCCTGCAGTACGGTGCAGGCCACGTCCGCACCACCACCAGCACTTTCGCGAGCCACGATCCGGGAGAACGACCCTGTGACTGCCGAGACCTTGTACGGGGCCGATGACCTGACCCATCTCGAGGGTCTCGAGGCCGTCCGCAAACGCCCCGGGATGTACATCGGCTCCACCGACAGCCGGGGCATCAACCACCTCTTCTCCGAGGTGGTCGACAACTCGACGGACGAGGGCGTCGCGGGCCACGCGACGAAGATCGTCGTCACGCTGCACGCCGACGGCAGCGTCCAGGTCGACGACGACGGCCGCGGCATCCCCACCGGCACCCACGCCAAGTCCGGTTTGTCCGGCGTGGAGCTGGTCCTGACCCGGCTGCACGCCGGCGGCAAGTTCGGCGGCTCCGGCTACAAGACCTCCGGCGGCCTGCACGGCGTCGGCGCTTCGGCGGTCAATGCGCTGTCGCACCGCTTCGACGTCACGGTGAAGCAGGACGGCAAGGTCCACCAGATGTCGTTCAAGCACGGCGTCCCCGGCACGTTCGACGCGCCGGGCCCGAAGGCGAAGTTCACCCGCCGCTCCGGGCTGAACCTCGCGGGCAAGATGAAGCGCGGCGAGCGCTCCGGCACGTCGATCCGCTACTGGTACGACTCGCGCTACTTCGAGTCCGGCGCGGCGCTCGACGTCGAAGGCGTCCGGACCAAGCTGCGCAACACCGCGTTCCTGGTCCCGGGCGTCACGTACGTGCTGCGCACGGCGATCGAAGACACGATCAACGAAGAGACGTTCCACTTCCCGCACGGCCTGGTCGACATGGTCGACTTCCTGACACCGTCGGGCGAGAAGCCGGTCTGCGGCACGCTGCTGATCACCGGCGAGGGCACGTACAAGGAGAACGCGGCCGACGCCGCCGGCGTCATGCAGTCCAATGTGGAGCGGCACGCCGAGATCGAGGTGGCGCTGCGCTGGGGCACCGGCTACGAGCGCACGGTCGAGTGCTTCACCAACACGATCCGCAACGTCCACGGCGGCACGCACCGCCGCGGCTTCGACCGCGCGATGGCGAAGGCGTTGCAGGACGCCATCTCCAAGACCCGCGGGCTGCTGAAGCCCAAGGAGGACATGCCGACGATCGAGGACGTCCTCGAGGGCATGACCGCGGTGATCCACGTCCGGCTGCCGGAGCCGCAGTTCACGTCGCAGACGAAGGACGAGCTGTCCACCGCGGGCATCACCCGCGTCATCCAGGGCATCGTCGACAAGCACGTCAAGGCGTGGACCGAAGAGCGCAAGACGAAGTCCGAGGCGAAGGTCGTGCTGCAGAAGGTGGTCGACGCCTCGCGCGTGCGGCTCACCCAGAAGCAGCAGAAGGACGCGGCCCGGCGCAAGACCGCGCTCGAGGGCGCGGCGATGCCGCCGAAGCTGGTCGACTGCCGCACCACCGGCGTCTCGCGCAGCGAGCTGTTCCTGGTGGAGGGCGACAGCGCGCTGGGGTCGGCGCGCATGGCGCGCGTCTCGGAGTACCAGGCGCTGCTGCCGCTGCGGGGAAAGATCCTGAACGTGCAGAAGGCGTCGCTGGGCGACACGCTGAAGAACGCCGAGATCGCGTCGATCGTGCAGGTCCTGGGCGCGGGCACCGGCCGCACGTTCGACCTGACGACGATGCGCTACGGCCGCGTCATCCTGATGGCGGACGCGGACGTCGACGGCTCGCACATCCGCACGCTGCTGATCACACTGTTCGCGAAGTACATGCGCCCGGTGATCGAAGACGGCCGGCTGTACGCGGCGATGCCGCCGTTGCACAAGCTCGTCACGAAGGGCCGCAACCCGGAGACGCACTTCACCTTCACCCAGCGCGAGATGGAGACGAAGTTCGCCGAGCTGGAGAAGGCGGGCAAGAGCATCGTCACGCCGGTGCCCCGGTTCAAGGGGCTCGGCGAGATGGACGCCGACGAGCTGTGGGAGACCACGATGAACCCGGCCAGCCGCTCGGTCCGCCGGATCACGATGGACGACGCCGAAGCCGCGGAGTCGGCACTGGAACTGTTGATGGGCGAGAAGGTCGAGCCCCGGCGCAACTGGCTGGTCGCCTCTTCCGACCGGGTCGACCGCGAAGCCATCGACGCCTGAGTTTTTCGTAGCTACCAAGGAGTTCTACCGTGGCACGCCGCAAGGGCACCACCACCAAGGTCGATCCCAGCGCGTTCGACTCCCCCGGTGCGCACGTCTTCGACAACTCGCTGAAGACCGAGATCGAAGACTCCTACCTGGAGTACGCGTACTCGGTCATCCACTCACGCGCCCTGCCGGACGCGCGTGACGGCCTGAAGCCGGTGCACCGCCGGATCCTGTACTCGATGAACGAGAACGGCTACCGCCCGACGCACGCGTACGTGAAGTCGTCGCGCGTGGTCGGCGACGTCATGGGCAAGTACCACCCGCACGGCGACGTCGCGATCTACGACGCGATGGTGCGGCTGGCCCAGGACTTCTCGCTGAACGTCCCGCTGATCGACGGGCACGGCAACTTCGGATCCCCAGACGATGGACCGGCTGCTTCGCGGTACTGCCTGGTCGGAGACACCCGGATCCGGCTGGCGGACGGTTCCAGCCCGCGCATCGCCGACGTCGTGAACCTGCCTGCCGACTCCGAGGCCGACGCCGACTTCGAGGTCCTGGACAAGGACGGCAAGGCCGTCCAGGTCGACAAGGTCTTCAACTCGGGCGTGCACCCGACGGTTCGAGTCACCACGAAGTCCGGCTTTTCGCTCCGGGGCAGCGAGAACCACCCGGTGCTGTGTCTCGAGGCGCCGATGGGTGTCCCGGTGTTCCAGTGGAAGCAACTGGACGAGATCAAGCCGGGCACGATCGTCTGCGTCGCGCGCAACGCGTGGACCAACGTCGTCCCGACCGCCCGGGAGTACGTGCTCGGCGTGCTGGCCGGCGCGTGGGCGTCCGAGGGCTTCGCCAGTGAGAACCGTGCCGGCTTCAACAACACCGACGAGCACTTCTTCGGTGAGGTCCTGCACGCCTACGACCAGGTCGTAGGCGGCAAGCGATACGTCTCCGAACGGCAGACCCGCCAGGATCGCAAGCGGATCCACGAACTCGATGTCCAGGACTACGCGGGCGGCATGGACGCCTTCCGCGCGAGCCCGCTCGCGGAGTTCATCGGCCACCAGGCACGCGACAAGGTCGTGCCCGAGTTCGTCTGGAACGGCGGACCGGGCGTCAAGCGGGCCTTCCTGATGGCGGCGTTCGAGGGTGACGGCGGCTGCCGGACCGCCAAGGACGGCTTCACGGTGCAGTACACGAGCTACAGTGAGCAGCTGACCGCCGGTCTGCAGGAACTGCTCGCGGAGTTCGGCGTAATGGCCACGCACCGGCGCTACACCCGGACCAGCGGCTCGGTCGAGCACCGGCTGGTCGTGTCGGGGCTGCGCAACGTTCGTGCGTTCGCCGAGCGCGTCGGGTTCCTCAAGACCAAGCAGACCCGGCTGCAGGAGCTTGTTCAGCGATCAGTGCTTCGCCCTCACCGGCTCAGCTCCGATCGCGTCCCGTTCGTGGCCGACTACGTGCGCGGCGCGATCGACTTCGACCATCGCGGCAGCGGGCGCAAGTGGCTGACCAAGCACAACTTCGACCGGATCGAACGCTGGGAGACCGAGCGGCTCCGCATCATCGACCGGATCAAGGACACCGAGGTCCTCGCCACGATCCTGCCGATCATGGACTCGGGTTACCGGTTCGAAGAGGTCACCGAAGCCGTGGCCGCCGAGCCGGCCGAGGTTTATTCCGTCCGGGTCAAGACCGAAGACCACTCGTTCTTGGCCGGCGGGTTCGTCAACCACAACACCGAAGCACGCATGTCCCCCGAAGCCATGCAGCTGGTCGGCGAGCTCGGCGAGGACACCGTCGACTTCCGCCCGAACTACGACGGCTCGCTCGAAGAGCCGTCCGTGCTGCCCGCGGCGTTCCCGAACCTGCTGGTCAACGGCACGTCCGGGATCGCGGTCGGGATGGCGACCAACATGATCCCGCACAACCTGGGCGAGGTCATCACCGCGGCGCGGTGGCTGATCACGCACCCGTCGGCGACGCTCGACAAGCTGATGGAGTTCGTGCCCGGCCCCGACCTGCCCACCGGCGGCAGCCTGCTGGGCCTCGACGAGGTCCGCCGCGCGTACGAGACCGGCCGCGGCGTGGTCCGGATGCGCGCGAACTGCGAGACCGGCCCCCTCGAAGGCAGCCGCGGGCGGCAGGCGATCACCGTCACCGAGCTGCCCTACGGCGTCGGCCCGGAGAAGGTGATCGAGAAGATCACCGACGAGGTCAACAAGTCCAAGCGGCTCACCGGCATCGCCGACGTCAAGGACCTCACCGACCGCGAGAACGGCACGCGGCTGGTCATCGAGTGCAAGGTGGGCGTCAACCCGCAGGCGCTGCTCGCGGACCTCTACCGGCTCACGCCGCTGGAGCAGTCGTTCGGCATCAACAACCTGGTGCTCGTCGACGGCCAGCCGCAGACGCTGGGCCTGAAGGAGCTGCTGGAAGTCTTCCTGCGGCACCGCTACGACGTCGTCACGCGGCGCACGAAGTACCGGCGCCGCAAGCGTGAAGAGCGGCTGCACCTGGTCGACGGCCTGCTGATCGCGCTGCTGAACATCGACAAGGTCATCAAGCTCATCCGCGAGAGCGAGAACGCGGCGGCCGCCAAGGACGGCTTGATGACGCGCTTCAAGCTGTCGGAGATCCAGGCGACGTACATCCTCGACACGCCGCTGCGCCGGCTCACGAAGTACGACCGGCTGGAGCTGGAGTCGGAGCAGGAGCGGCTGCGCGAGGAGATCGCGGAGCTGTCGAAGATCCTCGACGACGAGTCGGTGCTGAAGAAGCTGGTGTCGTCGGAGCTGGCGAAGATCGCGAAGGACTTCCCGACCGAGCGCCGCACGTCCCTGATCGACGGTGACCTGAAGGAGGTCCTGGCGGCGTCGAAGCCTTCGGGCCCCTTGGAAGTCACGGACGACCCGTGCCAGGTGATCCTGTCGGCGACCGGCTTGGTCGCTCGCACGGCGGCGGAGTCGGAGGAGTCGACGGAGACCCGCCGCCGCAACGGCCGCGTGAAGCACGACGCCGTCGCGGCGGTGGTCCGCACGACCGCACGCGGGCAGATCCTGCTGGTGACCAGCCGCGGCCGCGCGTTCAAGACGGACGTGTTGCCGTTGCCGGTGCTCCCGGAGCAGGCCGGCACGGTGTCGCTGCGCGGCGGCATGGCGGCCAAGGAGCTGGTCCCGCTGGAGAAGGGCGAGACGGTCGTCGGCATCGCACCGCTGGGTGAGCAGGCGGCAGGTTCCCCGGGCTTGGCCCTCGGCACCCGCGCGGGCGTGGTGAAGGTGTGTTCACCGGAGTGGCCGGTCCGCTCGGACGAGTTCGAAGTGATCTCCCTGAAGGACGGCGACGAGGTCGTCGGCGCAACGTGGTTGACGGACGGCACGGAGACGCTGGCATTCGTGTCGTCGGAGGCAGCACTGCTGAAGTACGCGGCTTCACTGGTCCGCCCGCAGGGTCTCAAGGGCGGCGGCATGGCGGGCATCAACGTGGGCGCGGGCGCGGTGGTGTTCTTCGGAGCGGTCCGCACAGACGACGACGAACACGGCGAGCCCCTAGTCATCACTTCGACGGGCGCCAGTGTGAAGGTCACGCCGTTCAGCGAGTACCCGGCGAAGGGCCGAGCCACGGGCGGCGTCCGGGCCCAGCGGTTCCTGAAGGGCGAAACGGCTCTTCGTGTGGCTTGGATCGGCCCGCGCCCGGCCGGCGCGGCTCGGAACGGTGACCCGGTGGAGCTCCCGGAGATCGACGTCCGCCGGGACGGTTCGGGGCACGCCCACCCAGGCCCGGACGTGGTGGGCCACCTCATCGAACGAGACTGACGGTCGTGGGTGGTGCGCCGGCGGGCGCACCACCCACAGTCAGGCCAGAAGCGCCTTCGCGATGTGGGTCACCTGGATTTCGTTGCTGCCGGCGTAGATCATCAGCGACTTCGCGTCCCGCGCCAGCTGCTCCACCCGGTACTCCGCCATGTACCCGTTGCCCCCGAAGAGCTGCACCGCCTCCATCGCCACCTCGGTAGCCGCTTCGGACGAGTACAGCTTCATCGCCGACGCCTCCGCCAGCGTCGGACGCTTGCCCGCGTGGAGCTTGGCCACCGTCTGGAACACCATGTTCTGGACGTTCAGCCGCGCCACTTCCATCTTCGCCAGCTTGAGCTGGATCAGCTGGAACCGCCCGATCTCCTGGCCCCACAGCTTCCGCGACTTCGCGTATTCGACGCACAGCCGCAGGCACTCGTTGATGATCCCCAGCGACAACGCCGCCACCCCGACTCGCTCGGCCGCGAAGCTCTCCCGGGCGCTCTCCGAACCCGACGACGAAAGCAGCCGGTCCTCGCCCAGCCGGACGTCATCGAAGAACAGCTCGCCCGTTGGCGATGACATCATGCCCATCTTCTTGAACGGCTTGCCCTGGACGAAGCCCGGCAGCCCGCGGTCCAGCACGAAGGTCAGCACCGGGCGGTCGCGCACCGGCGAGCCGTCGTCCAGCTTCGCGTACACCACCACGACATCCGCGTAAGGGCCGTTGGTGATGAACGTCTTCCGCCCGTTCAGCACGTATTCGCCCTCGGAAAGACGGACCGTGGTCTGCATACCGCCGAAGGCGTCGGAGCCGGAGTCCGGCTCCGTGATCGCCCAGGCGCCGATCTTCTCGAACGTCGCCAAGCCCGGCAGCCAACGTTCCTTCTGCTCCTGAGAGCCTTTCGAGAGGATCGTCGCCGCGGTCAGGCCCAGGGAGACGCCGAGGGACGCGACGATGCCCAGGCTCACCCCGGCCAGCTCGCTGATCGCGATCAGCGCGAGGGTTTCCTGGCCGCTCATCTTCGGTGTGGAAGAGCCCGAGGAACCGGAAAGCAGCTTCGAGACTGACTCTCGCGCGAGTGCGTCCAAGCCAAAGGCGGCGAACAGCTTCCGGATGATGTCGTACGGCGGCAACGCCCCGCTCTCCAGCGCGTCCAGGTGTGGCCGGATCTCTTTGTCGATGAATTCCCGGATGGAGTCGCGGATCAGGAGATCCGTCTCGGACCACTCGATCACGGCAGCCTCGCCGCGATGTCGTCGATCTGCCACGGCCCCTCGGTCTCGATCACCTTGACGTCGTGCCACCCCGCCAGTTCCGAGATCGCCCCTCCTTGGACCGCGAATACTTTCCCGGAAACCGGGCACTTCGACGAAGCCAGGTAGGCCACCAACGGCGAGATGTTCGCCGGCGAGAAGGCATCGAACTCCCCGGGAGCCACCGGCGCAGCGAAAATCGCCCCCATCCCCGGCGTAGCCAACGTCAACCGCGTCCGGGCGATCGGCGCGATCGCGTTGACCCGCACCCCATAACGCTCCAGCTCAGCCGCCGCGACCAGAGTCATCGCCGCGATGCCCGCCTTGGCCGCGCCGTAGTTCAGCTGGCCCGGGTTCGGCAAGGTCACCCCGGACGCGGACGCCGTGTTGATCACCGACGCGGCCACCGCGGAACCCGCCTTGGACAAGGACTTCCAGTACGCCGCCGCGTGGTGGAGCACCGCCGCGTGCCCCTTCAAGTGGACCGCGATCACCTCATCCCACTGCTGCTCGGTGAGGCCCGCGACGAAGCTGTCACGCAGGATGCCCGCGTTGTTGACCACCACGTCCAGCCGGCCGAACTCGGACACCGCCTGCTCGACCAGCTCCGCCGCGCCCGCCCACGACGCCACGTCCGACGTGTTCGCCACGGCCGAACCGCCGGACGAGCGGATCTCCGAGACCACTTCGGGGTCCGGCTCGATGTCGTTGACCACCACCGAAGCGCCTTCCGCGGCGAACAACAACGCATGCTCCCGCCCGATCCCCCGCCCCGCGCCGGTGATCACCGCCACGCGCCCGTCGAGTACACCCATCACAGCTCCGCCAGTCCGTCTTTGATCACGAGTGTGTCTCCCACCTTGGTTTCGAAGGCGTACGAACCCGGACCCGCCGCCCAGATCGACGTCGACAAGTCCTGTCCCGGCAGCACCGGCGCCGCGAACCGCACCGCCAGCCGCCGGAGCGACCCCGCTGGTGCCACCGACGTCAGCACCGCCCAGGACGTGAACGCCATCGTGCACAGCCCGTGCGCGATGATCCCCGGCAGTCCCGCGGCGCGCGCGACCTCGGCGTCGAGGTGGATCGGCATCGGGTCGCCGGCCGCCGGGCCGTAGCGGTACGTCTGGTCGTCGTCGACGTGCTGGCTGACCGTCGCCACCGGAGGCGTGGCCCGCAGAGCCTCGTCGAACCGGTGCGAAGGTCCGAGCGAGCCCTCCTTCGAGCCGTTGTCGAAGCCTCGCACGAAGAACGTCACATACTGCTCGTTCACCAGCTCCCCGGAGGCGAGCCGGCATTCCAGGTACACCGTCGCCCGCGTGCCCTTCGGCAGCCCTTCGAAGCCGGTCATCTTGGCCCGTGACACGAGCGAATCACCGGGGCGGATCGGGCGGTGGAACCGGAAGTCCTGCTCACCGTGCAGCACCCGGCCGAACAACGACGTCGGCACGACCTCCAAGGCCGGCTCCAGCAGCGACTGGAACACCGGCACGATCGCGAACACCGGGCTCGCGACGTCGCCGGAAGCGTGCGCCGGGATCGGGTCGTTGGTCGCCGCCGCGTACTCGACCAGCCGCGCGCGCGTGACGTCGAACGGCTCCGGCGACGTCCACTTGTCCAGCCCGGCCGGGTCGAACTTCACGCGACCAGCGCCTTGAACTTCTCGAGGGACTCGTCGAGGTTCTTCTTGCCGTCCTTCTCGACGGCCTTCCCGAGCGCCCCGACGATCATCTGCCCGGCGAACCCGGCCTCGATGCTCGCCGCCGAACCGGTGCCGGCCGCCGCCACCGACAGCGAGAACTCGATCTTGACCCCGGCCATCCCGGTGCCCGAGATGACCAACCGCGATGGCGGGTCGAACGCATCGACCGTCCAGGTGATCGTGTTCGCCATCCCGAGCATGGTGACCACTTCGGACACCTGCGAGCCCTGCGAAAACTCCGCCGGGACGTCGCCCTTCCACTTGGTGTGGATGGTCAGCCACTTCTCGAAGTTGTTGGGATTGCTGAACTCCGCCCACACCTTCTCCGGCGCGGCGGGCAGTTCGACGGACGCGCTGATCCGGCCCATGGTTTCTCCTAAGCTCGCTGGTAGGCGGTGACGACGGCGGCGCCACCGAGTCCGATGTTGTGCTGCAACGCGGCCCGCACGTCCGCGACCTGGCGCGCGTTCGCGGCACCGCGCAGCTGCCAGGTGAGCTCGGCGCACTGCGCGAGCCCGGTCGCGCCGAGCGGGTGCCCCTTCGAGATGAGCCCGCCCGACGGGTTCACGACCCATCGCCCGCCGTACGTCGTGTCGCCGGCGTCGACGAGGTGCCCGCCTTCGCCTTCGACACAGAGCCCGAGCGCCTCGTACGTCAGGAGTTCGTTGGCGGAGAAGCAGTCGTGCAGCTCGACGACCTGGAAGTCCGCGGGTCCGAGCCCGGACTCGTCATAAACGCGAAGGGCCGCCTGGCGGGTCATGTCGTAGCCGACGATGTTCTTCGCGCTGCCGTCGAAGGTGCTGCGGAAGTCGGTGGTCATCGCCTGGCCGACGATCTCGACGGCCCGCTCGGCGAGGCCGTTGGCGTCGACGAAGGCTTCACCGGCGAGCAGAGCCGCGCCGGAGCCGTCCGACGTCGGCGAGCACTGCAGCTTGGTCAGCGGGTCGTAGATCATCCGCGACGCCAGGACGTCTTCGAGCGAGTAGACGTCCTGGAACTGCGCGTACGGGTTGTTCGCCGAGTGCCGGTGGTTCTTCTCGCCGATCTTCGCGAAGTGCTCGGCGGTGGTGCCGTACTGCTTCATGTGCTCGCGCCCGGCGGCGCCGAACATCCACGGCGCGGGCGGGAACAGCACCTCCGAAATCTCGGCGAGTGCCTGCATGTGGTTGCCCATGGGCTGCTCGCGGTCGTCGAACGTCGACCCGAGCGAGCCCGGCTTCATCTTCTCGAAGCCCAGCGCCATGACGCAGTCCGCGCGCCCGCCGCGCACCGCCTCCGCCGCCAGGTACAGCGCGGTCGAGCCGGTCGAGCAGTTGTTGTTGACGTTGACCACCGGGATCCCGGTCATCCCGAGCTCGTAGACGGCCCGCTGCCCGGACGTCGACTCGCCGTAGACGTACCCGACGTACGCCTGCTGGACGGCGTCGTAGCCGAGGCCGGCGTCCCCGAGCGCGTTGGTCCCGGCTTCGCGGGCCATCTGCGGGTAGTCCCAGCCCTCACGCCGCCCGGGCTTCTCGAACTTCGTCATCCCGACGCCGACGACGTACACCTTGTTCGCCATGCAACAAACATACAGACCGGCATGTATTTATCAAGACCGAACCACAACCCCGCAGCTTTCACGTGAAAGCTCCACTTTGCGACGCAAAGCGGCACTTTCGTCATGAAAGTGCCGCTTCGGGGGCTAGGCCAGGGGGGCGAGGGGGCCTGGGTAGCGGGCCGGGTCGAGGCAGCTGCCGAGGCCGTCGACGACCGAGCAGAAGCCCGGCGGCCGCACCGGCGTGTACCCGCTCGGCACGCCGTGGCCGGCGATCAGGTCGCGGTAGGCCGCCACGGCGTCGGTCGGCCGGCGGGTCAGCGTGGCGTCGGACCGGGCGTCCACTGTGTACAGTCCGAACCGCGGCTGGTAGCTGCCCCACTCGTAGTTGTCGGTGAGGCTCCAGTAGTTGTAGCCGATGACGTTCATGCCGTCGGCCTTCGCGCGCTGCACCCAGTAGATGTGGTCACGCAGGTGATCCGAGCGGGTGTAGCCGTCGGGACGCGCGTTGCCGTTGTCGGTCGGCATCCCGTTTTCCACGACGTACAACGGCAAACCGGGGAACTTCCGCGCGTAGTACCGCAGTGCGTAGTAGATCCCGTCCGGCTGCGGCGTCACCTTCCAGAACTCGCCACTGGCCGCATGGATCGCACTGAGGTTGTCGAGGCTCGCGCCGTAATAGTAGTCGAGGCCGGCGAAGTCGAGCTTGTCGCGCACGCGGTCGAGGAAGGACGCGTCGAGCACGCCCTGGACCGCCGGGATGTACGCGGTGTTGCTGGACACGAGCGCGCCCGGGTCCAGCGAGTGGATGAGGTCGTAGGCCGCGCGGTGCACCGTCACCAGCCGCGATTGCGCCCACGGCAGCTTCCACCCGGCGAGGCCGCCGTTGGTGGTCTCGTTCTGCAGGTAGACGGTCGGCTCGTTGATCGTGATCCAGATGGCGCCGAGCCCCTTGTAGCGCTCGACGACGCGGCGGGCGTTGACGAGCCAGGCATCGACCGTGCGGTCGCTGTCCCAGCCGCCCTGGTCGGCGACCCAGCCCGGGTAGACCCAGTGGTCGAGCGTGATCATCGGCCGCATGCCGGCGTCGAGGACGTGCCGGACGACGTCGTCGTAGTACGCCAGCTCGGTCTGGTCCACCTGGCCGGGCCGAGGCTCGATCCGGGCCCACTCGACGCTGAACCGGAAGACGTTCACACCCAGCTGCTTCGCGCGGTCGATGTCCTCGGCGTAGTGGTGCCGGAAGTCGACGGACTCGCGGTAGGGCTCCTTGATCGACGACGTCTTCGCCTGCTCGTACCGGCGCCAGTTGCTGTCGGGCGCCGAGCCCTCGGCTTGATAGCCGGAGGTCGCGACACCCCAGAAGAACGGCTGGACGGCGGCCGCCGCCGGGGTCACCAGACCCGCCAGGAGCGCCAAGACCACGAAGACCGCACCGCGCCGCATGGCACCCCCGTTCGTGAAGGAACTTCATGTTAGGCCGCGGTGAGTCGGCGCACATCCCCCGATGGACGGAAGACAAATCAGCTTAAGCAAGGCTAACCTCACTTCGATCTTGACCGAGTTGGGGGACGCGATGACCGCCGAAGCACCCGTGCTGACCAGGGCCGATCCACCGAAGGCGAAGCGGCGCCGGTGGCTGCGGCGCAAGCCGGTGCGGCGGTTCCTGGTCGTCACCCACCGGTGGACGTCGCTGGTGCTCGGCCTGCTACTCATCCTGGAAACCACGTCCGGCGTGATCCTGCTGTACCGCGCCGAGTACTTCCGCGCGACGCACGCGGACTTCTACGCGCACACCGAAAGCGCCCACCCGG
Source organism: Amycolatopsis iheyensis (assembly GCF_024703995.1). Lineage (GTDB taxonomy): Bacteria > Actinomycetota > Actinomycetes > Mycobacteriales > Pseudonocardiaceae > Amycolatopsis > Amycolatopsis iheyensis. The sequence continues at coordinate 127,470 of NZ_JAMXQV010000020.1, forward strand.
TCGGCCTGCAGCAGGCCCGGGACCTCGTCAAGCAGGCCCACCCGGAGTTCTCCGCGGCCTGGGTGAGCAACGACGGCGGCATCATCGCCGTCGGCGACACCGAGTACACCGAGGCGTACGCGGTCGACCCCGGCAGCGGGCGGATCACCGGGCCGCAGAAGCTGTCCGACGGGGTCATGGGCTGGCTCACGAACCTGCACGACTGCGGGTTCGGCTGCACGACCCAACCCGGTTACGTATCGTGGCTGGCCGCGCCGTCGCCGGTGCCCGAGGTGACCTGGGGCGAGCTGGTCCTCGTCGTGCTCGGGCTGCTCATGATCCTGCTCGCGATCACCGGGATCGTCGTGTGGTGGCCCGGGTTCAAGAAGTTCTCGCACGGCTTCCGGGTCCGGCTCGGCAAGGGCCGGTTCGCCCGCGACTACGACCTGCACAACGTCATCGGGATCGTGTCGGTGCCGTTCGTGCTGATGTGGGGCGTCACCGGCGCCGCGTTCTACCTGCCGCCGGTGGAAAACGCGTGGCTGGCCATCACCGGCGGCTCGGCGCCGGACGAGGCGAAGTACAGCTTCACCGCGAACCCGGCCGCGCCCGGCACGCCGGACATCGGCATCGACCGGGCCTCGGCCGCCGCGCTCGCCGCCTCCCCCGGTTCGATCCGCTACCTCGTCCCGCCGGCCGAAGGCACCGGCTACTACACGGTCTCGATCGCGGACGACGGCTACCAGCCCTACGGCGCCCGCGCGTTCTTCGGCGGCGACCGGACGGTGTACGTCGACAGCCACGACGCCACCCACGTGTCCTCCGTGGACGCTGCCCCGGAACCCACGGCCAACCGCTTCTACAGCAAGGTGTTCGAGGCCGCGCACTTCGGCTGGCTGGTCGACGGCTGGTGGCGGCTCGTCTGGGTGGTCCTCGGCCTGACGCCGCTGGCCCTGATGCTGACCGGGATTTCGACGTGGCTGTTCCGCCTGGGCACCAAACGCCGTCGCCGCAAAGCGAAAGCGGCGTGATCGAGTCCCTGGCCTTCGCGACGACGGTCGTCTGCCTGCTGTCCGGGCTCACCGCCCTGGTCCTGACGGCGGCCGGGCGTTACCACTGGCCGCGCTGGCGCCCGCTGGCCGTGCTGCTCGAACTCGCGCTGCTCGCCCAGGCGATCGCGAGCGTGGCGAGCGACCACCCGGCGGAACCCGCGACGCACGGGGCGTACCTGGTGACGTCGCTGGTGGTCCTGCCCGCCGGCACGGCATGGGGCGCCCGCGGAACCACGCGGTCCGCGGGCGCCCTCCTGGCCGTGCTCCTCCTGACGCTGGCCGTCCTGGTCGTGCGGATCAGGACGACGGCGCGCTAGGCGACCTTGAACGACTGAGCGGCGCTGCCGTCACAGGTCGACTGGACCAGCTGGACACTGTCCGCTGTGGACGCTCCCGGCACGGTCAGGCACTTGCCGCTGTGGCGGACGACGAAGTGGTAGTACCCACTGCCCTCCGAAACCGGCTGCCACTGCTGGTTGTTGCCGCCGCTGTAGGACCACAGCTGCAGGCCGGCGTTGTCGGTCGTCGCCACGTTGGTGACGTCGATGACCTCGGCCGGGTTGGTGCGGTTGTTGATCCGGTCGAAGCCGCCGCTGGTCGGGGCGAACTGGTACTGCTGGGCCGTGGTGCCGTTGCAGGAGTACTGCTGGATCACGGTGCCGTTGGTGCTGCCGGCGGCCTTCGCGTCGACGCACTTGCCGGACGCCTTGTTCGTGACGGCGTACCAGGCCGACGGGTCGATCGTGCCGTCCGGCGGCGGAGTCGTCGTGCCGCCGCCCCCGAGCCACTTCAGGCCGTCGAGCAGGAACCGGTTCTGGTCGGCGCTTTCGAACGTCGAAGACAGCGCGGTGTTCGTGTCGTAGTTCATCGCGTTGTGGCCGAAGTTCGAGTAGATCATCTTGTAGTTCTTGTTGGTCCACGAGATCGGGTAGTACCCGCTGTACCAGGTCTGGTTCGGGTCGGTGCCGATCGGGAAGGTGGAGGAGTCCATCGACGCCAGGATGGTGATGTTGCTGTTCTGGCGCAGGTCGTTCTGCCAGGCGTACCACTCGGACGTCGAGGACTTGATCGTCGCCGGCAGGTTCACCGTCGACGGGTGCGTGCGGTTCTCGATCCTCAGCGTCTCCGGCGTCGGGCCCCAGGTGTTCGAGGTGAACCGGCCGGTGCCGAGGAAGTCGTTGTGGAACCAGTTGGCGTACGACGGCGTCGAGCTGTCGTTGTACGCCGTGACGTGGAAGCCGTAGAACGCGCCGCCGGCCTGCATGTACCGCTGGAAGCCCTGGAACTGCGCCTGCGACTGCGGCTGGTCGTCGAGGAACATGACGACCTGGTACTGGCTCGGCGTGATGGTGGTCAGCTGGTTCCAGTTGGTGGTCGAGGTGTAGGTGAAGCCGTTGGCGCCCGCCTGCTGGGGGAACCAGACGTTGGCCTCCTTCTCGAAGCTGATGTGCGCGGCGTCGTAGGTGCCGCTGTAGAAGGCGAGCACCTTGAACGGCGTCGCGGCCTGCACCGCCGGCGCGCCGAGGCTCAAGCCCAGGCACGCGGCGAAGAAGGCCAGGATTCTGACCAGGTGACGGCGTGGCATGCGGATTCCTTCCGGTGGGGGCGGGGAAACGATCACCAGTGGCGCGAGTAGTGCAGGCCGTAGCCGAAGGGGAACAGCGCGGGCTTGCCGTCACCGACGTTGATCGGCTGCTGGTCGGCGCTGCGCATCCAGGTCACCGGCAGCTTCCCGGTCGGGTTGTAGTCCCCGAAGAGGACGTCGGCGACCCCCTGGCCCTCGCTGCCCGGCAGCCACGACTCGACGAGCCCGGCCCAGTCCGGCAGCTGCGCGGCGATGTCGAGCGGCCGCCCGGACACCAGCACGACGACGGTCGGCACGCCGGAGTCCTTCAGCTTCTGCAGCGTGGCGAGGTCGGTCGCGTCCAGTCCCATCCCTTGTGGACGGTCGCCCTTGCCTTCCGCGTAGGGCGTCTCCCCCACGACGGCGACGGCGACGTCGTAGCTCCGGTCGATCCCGGTGCCGTCCTTGGCGTAGGTGACCTTCGACGAAGTCTTCTGGATACCCTGGAGGATCGTGGTGCCCGGGATGACCGGGCCGCTCGTGCCCTGCCAGCCGACGGTCCAGCCGCCGGACTGGTTGCCGATGTCGTCGGCGCTCTTGCCGGCCACGAAGATCTTCTCCCGCTTGGAAAGCGGCAGCACGTGGTTGTCGTTCTTCAGCAGCACCTGGGACTCGCGGACGGCTTGGCGCGCGAGGTCGCGGTGCGGCTTGCTGCCGATGGTGTTCAGGAACCGGCGGTCGGTCAGCGGGTGCTCGAACAGGCCGAGCTCGAACTTCTTCGTCAGGATGCGCTGGTTGGCGTCGTCGATGCGGGACATCGGCACGCGGCCTTCCTGCACGAGCGTGCGCAGCGTGTCGATGAACTTCTGCCACTCGTAGGGCACCATCACCATGTCGATGCCCGCGTTGATCGACGCCTCGACCTCTTCGGGGGTGAACCCGGTCTTGCCGTCGATCTTGTCGACGCCGTTGTAGTCCGAAACGACGATGCCCTTGAAGCCCAGCTCCTTCTTGAGGACGTCGTTGACCAGGTACGAGTTCGCGTGCAGCTTGACGCTGTTCCAGCTGCTGTAGGAGATCATCACCGAGCCGACGCCGCGCTGGACGGCGGCCTTGAACGGCGGCAGGTGGATCGCGCGCAGCTCCTGCTCACTGATCTCGGTGTTGCCCTCGTTGACCCCGCCGGTGGTGCCGCCGTCACCGACGTAGTGCTTGGCGGTCGCCATCACCGAGCCGGGCCGGTCCAGCGCTTGCCCCTGCAGGCCGGTGATGATCGACGACATCTGGGTCGCCAGCTGCGGGACCTCGCCGAAGGACTCGTAGGTGCGACCCCAGCGGTCGTTGCGGGCCACGCACAGGCAGGGCGCGAAGTCCCAGTCGATGCCGGTGCCGGAGACCTCTTCCGCGGTGGCGCGGCCGATTCTCTCGGCCAGACGCGGGTCGCGAGTCGCGCCCAGGCCGATGTTGTGCGGGAAGACGGTGGCGCCGTAGAGGCCGTTGTGGCCGTGGACCGCGTCGACGCCGTAGATGAGCGGGATGCCCAGTGGCGTGGCGAGCGCGGCCTTCTGGAAGCCGTCGTACATGTCGGCCCAGGTGACGGGCGTGTTCGGCGTCGGCTGCGAGCTGCCACCGGAGAGCAGCGAGCCGAGCCGCCCGGTGGTGACGTCGGCCGGGCTTTTGACGCCGAGGCGTTCGGCCTGCATCATCTGGCCGAGTTTGTCGTCGAGGGTCATCCGGGACATCAGATCGGCGACCCGGACCTTCACCGGACGCCAGGAATCCTTGTACGCCGGGTGGTTCCCGGCGAGCGCGGGGGTTTCCGACGCCACCAGCAGCCCCAGGGCCAGCGCGCCGATGCCGAGTCTGCGGCCGAGACCCATCCGGGTCCTCCTCGTCGAGAGACCGAAATTCACGCCTTGAATTAAGACACAGGCTTTTGGTTTTGGTCCAGACCTCTGACCGAACTCGGTTTCCGCTGACCGGGACGGCGGGTTCCGGGACACGGACTGACCTAATTCGGTCCTACGGTGCCGGTATGACACGCGAACACGACGACCTCCTGGGCCTGCTGGCCGAAGTGCGGTCCCGGCTGCTGATCCCGGCCCGGGACGTTTCGGACGCGGACGCGTCCCGCCGCACGACGGTCAGCGAACTGACCCTGGGCGGCTTGATCCGCCACCTGGCCACGGGCGAGCGGATGTGGCTGCAGGTCCTGTCTTCCGCCGACGGCTCGCTGCCGGAGGGCATGCTGGACACCGCGCAGTACACGATGAGCTCGACTTTGGCGCACTGGCTCGCGGAGTACTCTTCCGCTGCTGCCGCAACGGATTCCTACGTGCGTTCGCTGCCGTCACTGGACGTTTCGGTGCAGCTGCCGACCACACCGTGGTCCCCACCGGAGCCCCAGTTCTGGACGGCGCGGCGCATCGTCCTGCACCTGATCCACGAAACGGCCCAGCACGCCGGCCACGCGGACATCATCCGCGAGTCCTTGGACGGCGCGAACTCCACGGCCCAGCTGGCGTGACGGATGCGGGGTAGGCTCGCGGCCGATGCCGGAAACCCGCCACCTCACCCCGCCGCCCGGGCCGACGCCGGAAGGGCAGGGCTGGCTGCCCTCCGGCTTCCACCTCGGCACCCACCGCCACACCGAGGGCCAGCTGGTGTACGCGGCCGCCGGCGTGTTCGCCACGACCACCGCGCTCGGGACCTGGATCGCGCCGGCCAACCGGGTCACCTGGACGCCACCCGGGTTCGACCACTCCCACCGCTGCTTCGGCCGGACCGACTTCCGGCTCGTGGTCATCCCGGCCGAGCAGTGCGGTGAGCTCGTGGCGCGCCCCGGCGTGTTCGCGGTCAGCCCGCTCCTGCGCGAGGCCCTCCTGGCGCTGACCGACCCCGCCGAGCGCCGCCCGGGCGCCCACCGGCGGCTGCGCGCGGTCGTCGTCGACGAGCTCGCCGGGCCACCCGAACAGTCCCTGCACCTGCCCGAACCACGCGACGACCGGCTGCGCGCCGTCACCACGCTCCTGCACGCCGACCCCGCGCGGCCGGAGACGCTGGGCGAACTGGGCCGGGCGGCCGGAGCGAGCGAACGCACCCTCGGCCGCCTGTTCCAGGCCGAGCTCGGCATGGGTTTCCTGCGCTGGCGCACGATCCTGCGCGTGCACCACGCCCTGGTCCACCTCACCGAAGGCCGGTCGGTCCTCGACACCGCGATGGCGTGCGGGTGGGCCAACCCGTCGAGCTTCATCGACGCCTTCACCGACGTCGTCGGCCAGACGCCGGGCCGCTATCAGGCCGGACTGGGCCGGCACTGACTTGGCGGGTTTCCGGTATGCGGTGTCGCTTCACCGGTTGGTGGCGGCCGCCGCCAGGTCCACAGTGGAGTCATGACCGAACACACCACCGTCGTCGTCATCGGGGCCGGGGTCGCCGGGCTCACCCTCGGGAACATCCTGCTGCGCAACGGAATCGACTGCGTCGTCCTCGAGAAGCACAGCCGCGTCCACGTCGAACAACGCCAACGAGCCGGGACCGTCGACAGCCGCGGCGTGCGCATGTTCCGCGCGTGGGGACTCGACGAGGTGCTGGCGAACGACACCCCGACCGACGTCGAAGCCGGCTTCTTCCTCGACGGCGAGGAGCTGCCCCTCGAGCTCGGCGACGACGACAGCGTCTTCCTGCCCCAGCAGGTCCTCGTCCGGAACCTCACGGACGTCTTCCTGCGCGGCGGCGGCGATCTCCGCTTCGAAGCCGGCGGCGTCACCCTGGAAAACCTCGACCGGCCCGTCGTGCGGTACGCGGACCAGGTCGTCACCGCCGACTTCATCGCCGGCTGCGACGGCGACCGCGGCGTCAGCCGGGCGGCCGTCCCCGCCGGCGTCCTCACCCGGTACTCCCGCGAATACGGCTACGCCTGGCTGAGCATCCTGGCCGAGGTGCCCGCGAACCCGTCCGGCATGGCGATCCATTCCCGCGGCCTGGCAGGGATGATCCCCCGCGGCGCGCACGCCAGCCGCGGCTACCTCCAGTGCGCACTCGACGACGGTCTCGAGCACTGGCCGGACGAGCGCGTGTGGAGCGAACTGGCCGCCCGGTTCGGCCGCCCGGTCACGCCCGGCCGGATCGCCGACAAGCGGCTGGTGCCACTGCGGAACGTCGTCCACAGCCCGATGCACCACGCCCGGCTGTACCTGCTCGGGGACGCGGCGCACATCGTCCCGCCGATGAGTGCCAAGGGGATCCACCTCGCCCTCTTCGACACCGAAGTCTTCGCGCGCGCCGTCATCCGGCAGGTGCGGGAGAACGACGCGAGCCTGCTCGACGCCTATTCGGAGACGTGCCTGAGCCACGTCTGGAACTACCAGGCGTTCGCGTCGTGGATCACCGACGTCATGCACGACGCCGGAGACCCGTCCCACGCGGGGGAATTCCGCAGGCGGGTCGCCCGCGCGGAGCTGGCGCGCCAGTTCACCTCACCCGCCGCGAGCCGCCTCTTCGGCGAGTTCATGGCCGGGGTGAACTAGCGGTCCGAGCGCAGCGAAGCCGGGTCGAAGGACTCCCAGTAAGCGTCCTCGTCCTCGACACTCGCGGCCGCCGGCGGCTCGGGGGCCTCGGCTCCCAGCCGCTCGGCCCGCAGCCGCTGGAACTCCTCCACCGTCATGCCCGGGTCGTCGTCCTCGGCCCGTGCGGGCGCCGGCATCCCGGTCATCTGCTCGATCATGTACGTCATGTCTTCGCCGAGCAGCAGCGCGACCTTGTTGTAGCCGTCCTGGGTCGCCTCGCGCATGGCCGCCCGCACGACCTCCACCACCCGCGGTCCCAGGCCCTCGCCCAGGTTCACCGCCGACGGCGCCAGCCACAGCCGCAGGAGCTTGCCGCGGCCGTCGACCGTCGCTTCGACCTGGCCGTCGAGGTCGTGGGCCGTGCCCGACGCCGACGCCAGCAGCTCGTCGACGCGGGACATCGCCTCTTCGCGCGCCCGGGCCTGGGAAATCAGCTCACGCGTGGTGACCACCGGCGCTCACCTTCCGTACGAGTAGGTGTCGGCGTCCGGGTCGTCGTCCGGGATCGGTTCGTAGCCCAGGGTTCCGAGCTGCTCCGCCGGGAGAACCGGCGCCAGCGCGTGGTACATCTTGTCGCCCGCTCGCCGGGTTGCACGCTGCGCCAGCTCGAAGATCTGGTCGGCGAGCACCGCCGAGCCCTGGCGCAGTGCCGAGCGGTGGATGGTGAGCCCGGTCAGCAGCCCACCCGGCGCGACCTGGACCTCGATCGTGCTGTCCGAAGACGACGCCTTGCCCACCACCGGGCCCGAGCGTGCGAACCGCGCGGAAGCGTCGGCCTCCGCCCGGTCCGCCGCTTCGGCGATCCGCGCGGCGGTCAGGTCGATGTCGATGTCAGCCACGGAGACGAACCTAGCCGGTCGGGCGGTAGAAGCCGATGAACGACTGTCCCGCGTTCGTGGTGCGGATCTTGCTGATCTGCACCGGGTCGCCGGCCTCGACCATCTGGCCGTCGCCGATCACCATCGCCACGTGACCCGACCAGACGACCAGGTCACCGGGCAGCAGCTGGTCGATCGAGGGCACCTCGGCCCCGACCGTCTGCTGCGCCGCCGTCCGCGGCAGCTGCAGCCCCGCGTCCTGGTACGACGTCATCGTCAGCCCACTGCAGTCGAGGCCCTGCCCGCGTGCGGTGCCGCCCCACACGTACGGCACGCCGAGCTGCGAAAGCGCGTTGCGCACCGCCTTCGCGGCGGTCTCGTTCGGCGCCATGACCTGCTTGCCGCCGGGCAGGTTGATCGCGACGCCGGAGCCGGGCTGCGGCGGGATCGCGACCGGCAGCCGCGGCTTGTGCACGGCGCCGCCGCCCCCACCGCCGCCGCCTCCGCCACCGCCGCCTCCCCCATCGGAACCGCCGCCGGAGTAGCCGCTGTTGCTGTTGAACGACGACCCGACCTTCGTCGAGGACGCACTCGAGGTCGACGTCGACTGCTCGCCGCCACCGAGCCGCGTGCCGATGTCGGTGAGCTGGTTGATCGTCTGCTCGCTGAAGGTAGCGGCCTGGCCGGTGAGCTGGCTGATCTTCGTCTGCAGCTTCATCAGGATGTCGCGCGACGCGGCCGCGCGGCTCTCCGGCGGCTGGATCGTCTTGACCGCGGCCAGCGCCTTCATCGACGCCGAGATCTCCTTGATGATCTGGTCGCGGACCTGGTCGTTCTTGATCTCGCCGACGTGCAGCGACTCGGCCGCCTCGGCGACGGCCTTCTCGATTTCGGCGCTCTCGTCGAGCAGGTCCTGGACCTCCTTCTCCAGGCTCTGCGACGTCGCGGTGGCGCGGTCGGTCGTCGAGCCGGAGCTGGCGGAAGCCAGGTTGACGCGCTGGTCGGCCGCGGTGTCACGGGTGCGGCCCACCGACGTCTGCAGCGCGACGTGCGCGTCCCGCGCGCCGCCGATCGCGGCCGGGTCGTGGCGCAGCTTGTCGGCGAACCGGTTCGTGGTGTCCAGGCCGTGCCGGACGAGCTGGTCGGCGTGGTGCTCGGTCACCTCGGTCACGCGAGGTCCTGCCCGAGCCGCCGCACGACGTCACCGTGCTCGCCTTCGACCGCCGCGTAGTTGCGGTCGGTCTGGCGGGCGGCTTCGCCGACCTGGCGCCAGCCGCCGCCGACGCGGTGCATCTTCTCCTGCAGCGCGCGCATGCGGCCGCTGTAGGCGCCGGAGAAGCCGGATTCGCCACCCATCTCGGAGAAGCCGTGGCCGCCGAGCGTCACGTGCGGGCCGACGTGCTTGTCGGCCGCGCCCTTGACGTCGTCACCGAGCGGGTCGACTTCGCGCGCGTACCGCGTGTACGCGCCGTCGTCGACATGAAACCCCTGATGCGAACCGTCCACTGGCCCTCCCTGTCACCGGAGGTGCGACGTGCGCGTGCGACCCCCGGTTCCCCTGCTGCGGGATTCAGCCTAGACCACGGTCCGTACCCGAGTGGGCGAATTGCCCGGACTCAGCCGGTGACCTTCGCGAGCCAGCTCGGGTCCTGCCAGGACACGATCGTGCCGTTCGAAGCGACCGTCGGCGTGCCGAAGCCGCTCTGCCCGTTCCCGAAGTCCTGCACCAGCTTCGGGTCGTTCTCGATCTGCTGGAACGCCGCGTTGATCTGCTGGTCGTAGGTGCCGGCGTTGACCGTCTGGGAGAACTTCGGGTCGGTGATGCCGACGTCGCCGCCGAGCTTGACCAGCTGCGCCTTGTCATAGCCGCGCTTGCCCTCTTCGGGCTGGTTGGCGAACAGCGCGTCGTGGAACTGGACGAACTTGCCGGCGTCGGCCGCCGCGAGCGCCGCGTTCGCCGAGTCCAGCGAGTAGCCCGGCGGGTCGGAACGGTCGTTGAGCAGCGGCACCATGTGGTAGCGCACCTGCAGCTTGCCGTCGTTGACCGCCTGCTCGATCTGGGTCTTGTAGGTCTTCTCGAACTGCCCGCAGATCGGGCAGAGGAAGTCCGCGTAGACGTCGATCGAGGCCTTCGCGCCCGGCTTGCCGACGGTGACGACCACGCCGTCGCGCTTCTGCACGACGTCCGTCGCGAGCGACGTGCCGCCGCCGGGGGTGATCGTCTGCCCCTCGGTCTTGTTCTTGTCCGAGATCGTCCAGATCACGCCGCCGATGACCAGCGCGGCCACCACGACCACGGCCGCGATCCCGATGACCCACTTCCGCGTGTCCGTCGAGGCGCCCCTGGCCTGGGCCACCGCCTTGGCTCCCCCGGCCTGCGCCGCCTGACGACGCTTCCGAGCGGTCCGCTCAGCTCCACCCACTGTGAATCAGTTCCCTTCCGCGATACCCGAGTAGTCGGCCTCGGGCTCGGTGGAGTTCCCGCGACCTCGCGCCAGCCAGCCGTCGAGCGACAGCCAAGTGCGCGGACGCGCCAGCAGCCACACGGCCAGCAGCGCGAACCCCGAGTCGCGAAGGATCTCCTGCGGGTACTCCGTCTGTCCCGCCGCCACCTGGCCACCGCCGCCGAAGCACCCGCAGTCGATGCTCAGCCCGCGCGCCCACGACTGGGCGATCCCGGCGATGAGCACGAGCAACAGCACCAGCGCGGCGCCCGCGACCCACCGGGTCGCCAGGCCCGCGAGCAGGAACAGCCCGAGCACGAGTTCGACGAGCGGCAGCGCGATGGCCACCACGTTGGCGAGTGCGTCCGGCAGCACGTCGTAGGCCTTGACGGCGATCAACGTCTGGCCCGGGTCCGCCAGCTTCAGCGCACCGGAAACGAGCCAGACGGCCGCCAGCCCGAGCCGGGCGAGCGTGCCGACGGCGTCCAGCACGGGTTGGGACGGTCGCACCACGCACTTAGGCTAACGGGAGGACCTGAGAACTTCGTGAGGGCACGGCGGTGGTGGAGGGAGGGGCGGGATGCGGTGGCGCGGACTCCTGATCCCGGCGTTGCTCCTGGTCACGGCGTCGGCGTGCGGCCCGGCCCAGGTTTCGCCGACCGACTCGCTGGTGACCAGGGCCAGTGCCACGGATCACCTGACCATCGGCATCCGGTTCGACGCGCCGGGACTTTCCGAGCACACCGTCGACGGCCGGTTCGTCGGGTTCGACGTCGATGTCGCGACTTTCGTCGCATCGGAGCTGGGTGTCGCGGCGAAGGACATCACGTGGCGCGAGACGACGTCGGCGACGCGGGAAACGGACCTCACCTCGGGGGCGGTCGACCTGGTCGTGGCGACGTACTCGATCACCGACAAGCGCAAGCAGGTGGTGTCGTTCGCCGGGCCGTACTTCACCACCGGCCAGGACCTGCTGGTGCGGCGCACCTCCCCCGACATCACCGGGCCGGAGGCGCTGAACGGGCGGCGGCTGTGCTCGGTCACCGGCTCGACGCCGGCGCAGCAGGTCAAGGACCGGTTCGCCCAGGCCGTGCAGCTGGTGGAGTACCCGCGGTACCCGGACTGCGTGACGGCGCTGCTCGCCGGGCAGATCGACGCGGTGACGACCGACGGGGTGATCCTCGCCGGGTACGTCGCGCGTGACCCGGAGCTGCTGAAGGTGGTCGGGAAGCCGTTTTCGAAGGAGAGCTACGGCGTCGGCCTGCGCAAGGGCGACGGCCAGGGCGTGAACGCGGTCGACGACGCGATCCGCAAGATGATCTCCTCCGGCGAGTGGCTGCGCTCGCTCAACGCGAACATCGGGCCGTCCGGCTACCAGCTGCCCGCCCCACCCGAGGTCACCGCGAAGTGAAGCTGCCCGACCTGCCCGTTCGCGCCGTCCTGCCCGAAGTTCTTTCGGCGCTGGACGACCACGGCACCGCGGTGCTCGTCGCGCCGCCCGGCACGGGGAAGACGACGCTGGTGCCGCTGGCGCTGGCTTCGGCGGGGTCCGGCCGGATCGTCGTCGCCGAACCCCGGCGGCTGGCGGCGCGGGCCGCGGCGGCGCGGATGGCCGCGATCCTGGGCGAGCCGGTCGGCGAGACGGTGGGGTACGCCGTTCGCGGCGACCGGAAGGTGTCGGCGCGGACCCGCGTCGAGGTCGTGACGTCGGGGCTGCTGGTGCGGCGCGTCCAGGGCGACCCGGAGCTGCCCGGCGTGTCGACGGTGCTGCTCGACGAGTGCCACGAGCGGCACCTGGACGCGGACCTGCTGCTGGCGCTGCTGCTGGACGTTCGCGCGGGCCTGCGTGACGACCTGCGGCTGCTGGCGACGTCGGCGACGGTGGCGTCCGGCCGTCTTTCCACACTTTTGGGTGACGCTCCGGTGCTCACCGCCACGGCGCCGACCTACCCCGTTTCGTTCTCCTACCTGCCACCCGCGCGAGGCGAGCGCATCGAGGCGTGCGTCGCGCGGGCGGTGCGGACGGCGTTGTCTTCCGGCGAAGGCGACGTGCTCGCCTTCCTCCCGGGCGCGGGTGAAATCGCGCGGACCGCGGGCTTGCTTTCGCTGTCCGATGTAGACGTCCTGCCGCTGCACGGCCGGCTGTCGGCGGCGCACCAGGACGACGCGCTGCGGCCGCGTTCCCGGCGTCGGGTCGTGCTGGCGACGGCGGTGGCCGAGTCGAGCCTGACCGTGCCGGGCGTGCGGGCCGTGGTCGATTCGGGCCTGGCGCGGGTGCCGCGCGTCGACCACCGGCGTGGGCTGCCCGGCCTGGCGACGGTGCGGGTGTCGGCCGCGGTGGCGACGCAGCGGTCCGGCCGCGCGGGCCGCGAGGGGCCCGGACGGGCGTACCGCTGCTGGGCTTCGCACGAGCAGGCGTTGCTGCCGGCGTACCCGGAGCCGGAGATCCGCACAGCGGAACTGGCCCGGCTGGCGCTCGAGCTGGCGTGCTGGGCCACACCGGACGGGAGCGGGCTGGCCTGGTGGGACCCGCCGGGTGAGGGCGCGCTGGCGGCGGGCCGGGCGTTGCTCGAGACGCTGGGCGCGACGGCGGACGGCGTGGTGACCGAGCGCGGGCGCCGGATGGCCGGCCTGGGCCTGCACCCCCGGCTGGCGCGGGCGTTGCTCGACGGCGCTTCGGAGGTCGGCGCCCGGAACGCGGCGGAGGTGGTGGCCCTGCTGGACGCGGGCGCCAAGCTGACCGACGTCGAGGCGGAGCTGCGCCGGTTGCGGTCGGCGGGTGACAAACCCGCGCGGCGGTGGAAGCGTGAAGTGCAGCGTCTTTCGAAGCTCGTTGCCGGTGCAGGCAAGCAGGATCCCGCGCTGGTCGTCGCGCTCGCGCACCCCGAGCGGCTCGCGCGACGGCGTCCCGGCGGTGCGCCCGTGTACCTCATGGCCGGCGGCACCGCGGCGGAGCTCCCGCCGGGCAGCGGGCTCGACGCCGAATGGCTGGCCGTCGCCGAAGCCACCCGGGATCCCGGCCGGGTCCACGGCACCATCCGCCTCGCCGCGGCCGCCGACGAACGGCTCGCCACCCGCGTCGCCGGAGTGTCCGAAGTGGACGAGGTCAGCTGGGACGGCGATGTGGTGGCCCAGCGCGTCCGGAAGCTCGGCGCGATCACACTGTCTTCGAAACCGTTGCCGGACGCCGATGTCCACGACGCCCTCGTGACCGGCCTCCGCGAAAACGGCCTCGGCCTGCTGAAGTGGAGCCAGGACGCGACCCGGCTCCGCGAGCGCATGGCTTTCCTCCACCGCGTCGTGGGCGCCCCGTGGCCCGCGGTGGACGACACCACCTTGCTGTCCGATGTGGACAGGTGGCTCGACCTCTCGGGTGCCCGCCGCAAGGCCGACCTCGCGAACCTCAACGCGGGGACGGCGTTGAAGGCGCTGTTGCCGTGGCCGGAGGCGGCGAAGCTCGACGACCTCGCCCCGGACCGCCTGGAAGTCCCGTCGGGGTCGCACATCCGCGTCGACTACCGCGGTGACCAGCCGGTGCTCGCCGTCAAGCTGCAGGAGACCTTCGGCTGGACCGAGACGCCCACGCTGGCCGGCGTCCCGGTCGTGCTGCACCTGCTCTCCCCCGCCGGCCGGCCCGCCGCGATCACCGCCGACCTCGCGGGCTTCTGGGCCGGCGGTTACCAGGCCGTCCGCGCCGACCTGCGCGGCCGCTACCCGAAGCACCCGTGGCCGGAGGACCCGGCCACGGCCGCCCCGACCCGGCACACCCGCCGCCGCACCTGACGAAAGTCGGGGGCGGCCCACGACCGTCGTCCGATGTCCGCGCACCCCCGCGCGCCGCAGACTCCTTCCCATGATCACACTCAGGGGACTGACGAAACGCTACGGGGAGAAGACCGTCGTCGACGCGCTGACCTGCGACGTCGAACCCGGTCAGGTGACCGGGTTCCTCGGGCCGAACGGCGCCGGGAAGTCGACGACCATGCGGATGACGGTCGGGCTCGACCATCCGCAGGCGGGCGAGGTGCTCGTCGGCGGGAAGCGGTACGCCGAGCTGCGGCACCCGCTGCGCGAGGTCGGCGCGCTGCTCGACGCCAAGGCACTGCACCCCGGCCGCAGCGCCGGGAAGCACCTGAAGGCGATGGCGCAGAGCAACGGGATCCCGTCGAGCCGCGTCGAGGAGGTGCTGGCGACCGTCGGGCTTTCGGACGTCGCGGGCAAGCGGGCCGGGCAGTTCTCGCTCGGCATGGGCCAGCGGCTCGGCATCGCGGGGGCGCTGCTGGGCGACCCCGGCGTCCTGATGTTCGACGAGCCGGTCAACGGCCTGGACCCGGACGGCGTCCGCTGGGTGCGGCAGCTGATGCGTTCGCTGGCGGCCGAGGGGCGCACGGTGTTCGTGTCGAGCCACCTGATGAGCGAGATGCAGCTGACGGCCGACCACCTGGTGGTGATCGGCAAGGGAAAGCTGCTCGCCGACGCACCGGTGGCGGAGTTCATCGCGGGCAACTCCCGCACGACGGTCGCGGTCCGCGTCCCGGCCGCGGGGGAACGCGCCGCGCTGGAGGCGCGGTTGCGCGCCGAAGGCGGGTCGACGCACCCCGGCGAGCCGGACGAGCTGGTGGTCGACGGGGTCGACGTCACGCGGGTCGGCGATCTGGTGCACGAGCTGGGGGTCCGGGTGCACGGGCTCGCCGAGCGGACGGCGTCGCTCGAGCAGGCGTACATGGAGCTGACTGCTTCTTCGGTGGAATACGGGGTGTCGGCATGACTGCGGTGCGCACGGGTGGCGTGTCCGGCGCGGTGGCGGCGGAGTGGACGAAGTTCTGGTCGGTCCGGGCGACGTGGTGGTGCCTGATCACGGGGGCGGCGTTGATGCTGGGCTACAGCACGCTGTCGGGCATAGCCCAGCGTTTCGACGACAACCCCGAGGCGGCGAACACCATCGCCCTGGGCGGCGGGTTCTATTTGACGCAGTTCGCGGTGATCGCGGCGGCGACGCTGTTCGTGACGAGCGAGTACGCGAGCGGCGGAATCCGCTCGACGCTGCTGTGGACGCCGGTCCGCTCTCGGGTGGTCCTCGCGAAGTCTTCGGTGCTGCTGCCGGTGTTCTTCGTTTACGGCGTGGTCGTTTCCTGCGCGGGCATGGCTTTGGGATCCGCGGTGAAATCCGGCCACGGCCTCCCGGCGAGTTTCTCGGCGGCTTTTACCACGGCGTCGGGCATGGGAGGGTACTTCGCGTTGCTGGGACTGCTGTGCACGGGAGTCGGCTGGGCACTGCGGAGTGCGGCGGGGACGCTGGTGACGGTGATCGTGCTGCTGGTGCCGCTGCCGCTGATCGTGGCTTCGCTGGGGCTGCCGGAGCTGGTGCCGTACTTCCCGGGCATCGCGGGGGTGAACGCGATGGTCGAGGCGGGCCAGCCGAACCCGATCACGATGGCGCCGGCGCCGTATGTGCCTTGGGTGGGGCTGGCGATCTGCGCGGCTTGGGCCGGAGTGGCGCTGGTGGCCGGTGCGGCGGTGTTGCGCCGCCGGGACGCCTGAGCGCGGGTTCCCAAGCGCCCCAATGTGGCCTTGGTTGCGTCTGACGCACCCAATGTGGCCTTCGGTGCGTCAGACGCACCGAAGGCCACATTGGGGCGCTTGGCCAGGTGAGGCTCAGGCCAACCCGATCCCGGCCAAGATCTCCCGCGCACTGATCACCAGCGAAGCCCGCGAAGGCGGAGCCGAAGCACCAGCCAGCGCACCGAAGATCGTCCCGTCCATCCAATCCACGACCAAAGCCGCATGCCGCTCCGGCGACGAAGACCCAGCCGCCGCCAGCACCTCCGCGGCCAACCGCCGGATCATCGCCCCACCCGAGTCGTACTGCGCGCGCAGCTCAGGACGCCGGGTCGCCTCCAACGCCAGCTCGTACCGCGCCAGCATCCGGGTCCGGCCGGGCCCCAGCGCGTCGGCCACGTACCCCGCGATCGACTCCGCCAGCCCACCCGGCCGCGGCGAAACCTGGTCCAGCTCGAGAATCCGCGCGAAAGTCAACGACACCAGCGCCGCCCGCGTACGCGCGTAGTACGACGTCGACCCCAACGGCAGCCCCGCCGAACGGTCCACCGCCCGGTGCGTCAGCCCGCGCAGGCCCGACGCCGCGATCACCTCGATCGCCGCGTCGCCGATCACAGCCAGACGGTCCACGGAAAAGCACTCTACAGGTGTAGAGTCCTCTACAGATGTAGAGGAGGAGTCATGCGAGCAGTAGTGGTCGGCGGGGGCATCGGTGGCCTGGGGGCCGCGATCGGGCTGCACCGGGCCGGCTGGACGGTCACCGTCCTCGAACAAGCGCCCGAGTTCGGCGCCGTCGGCGCCGGGATCTCGCTCTGGCCGAACGCCCTGCGCTGCCTCGACGAGCTCGGCGTCGACCTCGGCGACCACCTCGCCGCCCAGGAGCAGGGCGGCCTCCGTGACCGCCGCGGCCGGTGGGTCGCCCACTGGGACGCCGATGGCTTCCGGCGGCTCCACGGGCGGCCGCTCACCGGCATCCACCGCGCCGACCTCATCGCCGGCCTGCTCGACGCCCTCCCCGCGGACGCCCTCCGCACCGGCACCGAGGTCACCGAAGTGACCGAAGACGGCGTTGTGAACGGCGAACTCCAGGCCGACCTCGTCGTCGCCGCCGACGGCATTCGCAGCCCGATCCGGCGCCGGCTCTTCCCGCACCACCCCGAACCGGTCTACAGCGGCAGCGCGGCCTTCCGCGGCGTCGCGAAGCACCCCGGCCTCGGGCTGAGCACCACCTTCGCACCCGGCACCGAGGTCGGCGTGCTCCCGCTGACCGGCGACGACGTCTACTGGTGGGTCTCCTTCGTCACGAAGCCCGACACCCGGCCGGCCGACCTCAAGGCGTACCTGAAGGAGCACTTCGGCGACTGGCACGACCCGATCCCGGCGCTCATCGACGCGACCCCGCCCGAAGCCGTGCTCTACCACGACCTCTTCCACCTCGCGACGCCGCTGGAGACCTACGTCCGCGGCCGGGTCGCCTTCCTCGGCGACGCCGCGCACGCCATGCCGCCGTTCCTGGGGCAGGGCGGCTGCCAGGCCCTCGAGGACGCCGTCGTGCTCGCCCACAGCGTGTCCACAGTGGACGACGTCGACCAGGCGCTGGCCCGTTACGACGCCGAACGGCGCCCCCGCAGCCAGCGGGTCGCGCGGGCGTCGGTCCGGGCGGGCAAGGCCGGGCCGCAGGTCACCAGCCCGCTTCTGACGGCCGCGAGAATGAACCTGCTGCGGCTCGTGCCGACGAAGCTGACCGCGCGCGCCGGCCGGAGCATCAGCGGCTGGCAGCCTCCGCGTCTCCCCCGACCAGCCCCGCCTCGTACGCCGTGATCGCCGCCTGCACCCGGTTCTTCGCGCCGAGCCGGGTCAGGATCGTGCTCACGTGCGCCTTCACCGTGCCCTCGACGACGAACATCTTCGCCGCGATGTCCGCATTGGACAGTCCGGAACCCAGCAGCGTCAGCACTTCCCGTTCACGCGGGGTCAGCAGGTCGACCTTCGCCCTGGCCGCCGCGGCCCGCGAGAGCTGCCCGCCCGAGAGCCGCGCGATCACCCGCTGCGCCACCTTCGGCGAGAGGAACGCGGCGCCGTCGGCGACGGCGTGGATGCCGGCCAGCAGCTCGCGCGGGTCGCCCGACTTCAGCAGGAAGCCGCCCGCGCCGAGCCCCAACGCGCGCTCGATGTACTCGTCCTCGCCGAAAGTGGTCAGCATGATGACGCCGGTGGCGGGCAGCAGCCGGCGAATCTCCGCCGCCGCGCCGAGGCCGTCCAGCCCCGGCATCCGGATGTCCAGCAGCACGACGTCCGGGTGCGTCGCGAGCGCCTGGGAAACCGCCGAACGCCCGTCGGCGGCCTCGGCGACGACCTCGATGCCCGCGTCCGCACCGAGGATCGCCGCCACCCCCGCGCGCATCATCGCCTCGTCGTCGGCCAGCACGACCCTGATCACTTCGCCCCCTCGCTGAACCAGTCCTTCGAAACCAGCTTCCCGTCGACGAAGCAAAGCCGATAGGCGGCGTAGTCGTCGTTCAGCCACGATCTTCCGGCACCGTAGTACTCACACGCGGCGCCGGGCGGTGGCGGCGGCTCGCCCCGCGTCGGGCGCGCGGCGCGCTGGTGCTCCGGCAGCTGCGGCGCCAGGTCGGCGCGCGCCTGCCCGGTGCGCATCCGGTCGTACGCCGCGGCGGGCAGCTCGGAGGAGTTCCACTGGTAGAGGAACGCGATCCCGCTGACCGCGAGGAGCACGCCGAAGAGCGCGAGCGGGATGGTCACGGCGTAGATCAGGCTCCGCCGCACGTCCCGTCGCGCCAGCTCCAGCGCCCGCGCGGACGTCGAGTCTTCGGCGGCCTCCGGCGTCTCCTCGGCCGGCGCGGCGTCGTGCGGCAGCGTCGCGGTGACGGCGAACCCGCCGGCCCGCGGCCCGGTCCGCAGCGTCCCGCCGACGAGCCGGACCCGCTCGCGCAGCCCGATCAGCCCCACCTTCCCGGACGCGGCCCCCGGCAGCGGCCCGGCGGGCGGCGCCACGTTCACGACGCTGACCCGGGTTTCCGAGTCCGTGCTCGTGACGCGCACGGTCGCCGCGGCGCCCGGCGCGTGCTTCGCCACGTTCGTCAGCGATTCCTGCACCACGCGGTAAGCGGCGCGCGCGACCATCGGCGGCGCCAGCGAGCTGTCCACGCCCGCGTCGATGAGCAGCCCGGACGCCCGCGCCCGCGAGATCAGCTCGTCGAGGTCGCCCTGCACCGGCTCGACCGGCGCGGCGTCCTCGCGCAGGACGCCGATGATCTCGCGCAGCCGCTCGGTGGCGGTCGCCGCGCTGGTCCGCAGCTGCGCGGCCGCGTCGCGCTGGGCGTCGTCGAGACCGCCCGCGACCTCCAGGGCGGCGGCGCGGACGGCGATCAGGCTCAGTTCGTGGCCCAGCGAGTCGTGCATGTCGCTGGCGATCCGCGCGCGCTCGCGCAGCCGCGCCCGGTCGCCGACCAGCCGTTGCCGGCTTTCCATCTCCTCGGCGCGCCGCCAGCCCGAGCGGGCCAGCTCACCACGCATCCGGACGTACCGGCCGAGCAGCCACGGCGACAGCCCGGCGAACACCAGGATCGCCATCATCGACGCCCAGTCGCCGAGGCCGTCGGGCGCGACGAGCAGCGACACCGGCACACCCACCAGCGCGACGGCCCCGCCGATCAGCAGGCCGGGCCGGGCCCGCGGCATCCGCAGCGCGGCCTGGTAGCTCATCGCGACCAGCACGAACACCGTCCACACCGGCACGCGGTCGCCGTAGGGGAACGGGACGGCGAGCGTCCCGACCAGGGCGATGCCCAGCGACACGGTGGGGTGGCGGCGGGCCGTCGCGACCGATCCCGCGACGACGACGAGCCCGGCGACCAGCTCCCAGGTCCGCTCGCCCACCGCGTCGGTCACGACGATGAACGCCAGGAACAGCCCGAGGGCGACGTCCAGCACCACGCGCCACCGGCGCTTCGTCACCTCTCGCACGGGTTCGAAGCTACAAGCAGGTCAACGCGCCGGACCACTGCCGAAAGTCAAGGTGTCGACGAACGCCAGCGTCTGCGGCCAGGACAGCGCGAACGCCTCGGCGTTGACCGCCGTGCCGTGCCGCGCCGAGTCGCTGAAGCCGTGCTCGGCGCCCGGGAAGTGCTGGGTGAACGTCGCGCCCCGCGCCCGGGACTGCAGCGCCGATTGGAGGCGGCCGAACGTCTCGTGCGAGACGACGGAGTCGGCCTCCGGGTAGGCGACGAGCACCGGCGCCGTGATCCGGGTCGACAAATCGACCGTGTCCAGCTCGTGGTTCGGCGGCGCCGGGTCGCGGACCGTCGGGTGATAGGCGACGACCCCGGAAAGTCGCTGGTCACGGGCCCCGAGCAGCAACGCGAACCGGCCGCCGAGGCACCAGCCCATGACCCCCGCCGACGTGCAGCCGAGGTCGCCGAGCAGATGGTCGAGCAACGCCGTCTGCTCCGCCAGCGCGGGCTCGTCCCGCAGCTCGCCGAGCTTCGCGCCGAGGTCTTCGCGCGAGGTGTTGTCGGTGCTGGCGCCGTGGAAGACGTCCCAGGTCAACGCGGTGATCCCGCGCTCGGCCAGCTCGTCGGCCCAGGCCCGGACCTGGGCGCCGATGCCGGTGATCATCGGCAGGAGCAGCATCCCCGACCGCGACCCGCCGGCCGGGCGGGCCAGGTACGCGGAGAGTTCGCCGACACGGATCGTGGACGTCTCGATGCTCATGTCCGCATGATGCATGATGATCCACCATGGCCGAGCGCACACTCGCCGATCAGTTGGGCGGCACCCTCCCCGAGGGCATCGAGGCTCTCGAAGAGCACGAACGACAGGACCTCGCCGACGCGCTTCGCGACGCGCGCCGGAGGCAGGCGAAAGCGCTCGCCGAAGCCGGCGAAGAGGGCCTGAAGTACGTCCCGGCGTTGCTGCGCGGCGCGGTCCGGAAGGCCGTGGGCCTGTGACGAACTACGAGGCCGAAGCCGAGATCCTCAAGCTCGCCCGCGTGCTCGGCGTCGAGCCCGGGCGGCTCGAGTACCTCGCCCGCGTCGACGCCGGCGAGCTGCAGGCGTTCCGCGAGCAGGTCACGAACACGCTGTTCGACGCGAACATCGCCGTGCTGCAGCGGATGGCGCTGGCCGCGCGGCTGCTGCCCGGCGGGGTGCTCGCCAAGATCGCGGAGAAGGTGTTCGGCCCGCTGCTGTGCGCGCGGATCGCCGGGGTGGTCGACGTCGCGCGCGGCGTCGACGTCGCCAAGCGGCTGCACCCGCGGTTCCTCGCCGAGGTCGCGGCCGAGCTCGACCCGCGGCGGGCGAGCGCGATCATCTCGCGCATCCCGCTGGACACCGTTCTCGCGGTGGCGAACGAGCTGGCGCGCAAGGCGGACTGGATCACCCTGGGCCGGTTCGTCGGGCACCTGCCGGACCCGACCGTGCGCCGGGCCCTGCAGGAGATCGACGACGCCGGGCTGCTGCGGATCGCGTTCGTGCTCGACGACAAGAGCCGCGTCGACCACGTCGTCGGCCTGCTCCCGGCGCACCGGCTCGGCCGGGTGATCACCGCCGCCGGGGCCGAGGAAGACCTCTGGACCCCGGCGCTGGACCTGCTGAACCACCTGAGCGCCGAGCGCCGGGGCACGCTGGCCCCGATGCTCGGCGGGCTCCCGGACGGGCTCCGGGAGCGGGCTCAGGCGACGATCAAGTAGATCCCGTAGCCGACGATCACCGCGCACAGCGCGAAGCAGATGACCGCCCCGGCCAGCGGGCCGGTGCCGGACGCGCCCGACTCGCGGGCCGACTCGCGCTGCGAGAGCCCGACGACCCCGAAGGAGAACAGGCTCGTCAGCACGACCACCGAAGCGAGCGCGACGACGAAGACGAGACCGAGGGAACCCCAATCGATGTGCACGGCGCTCCTCAGGCGTTGGCCGGCTGCGTGGCCGGTTCGGGCTCGTTGATGGTCTTGGCGCTGATCGGGTTCCGCTTCGACGCGAGGTAGATGCCCACCGCGACGACGACCCCGGCGATGCCGATCAGGACTGTGCCCCAGCTGCCGAGCGTCGAGACCTCGGCGGCGATGGCGCCGACGATCGCGGCGGCGGGCAGCGTCAGCGCCCAGGCCACGACCATCTTCCCGGCGACGCCCCAGCGGACTTCGGCGAGCCGGCGGCCCAGGCCCGAGCCGATGATGCCGCCCGAGCAGACGTGCGTCGTCGAGAGGGCGAACCCGAGGTGCGCCGAGGTCAGGATGACCGCCGCGGCGCTGGTCTCGGCCGCGAACCCCTGCGGCGTCTGGATTTCCGTGAGCTTCTTGCCCATCGTCTGGATGATCCGCCAGCCGCCGAGGTAGGTGCCCAGCGCGATCGCCGCGCCCGCGGTGAGGATGACCCAGATCGGCGGGTTCGAGCCCGGCGCGAGCGAGCCCGACGCGATCAGCGTCAGCGTGATGACACCCATGGTCTTCTGCGCGTCGTTGGTGCCGTGCGCGAGCGAGACCAGCGACGCCGAGGCGATCTGGCCGGCCTTGAACGTCCTGCCGACGGTGCCTTCCTTGGCGCGGGCGGTGATCCGGTAGACGAGGAAGGTGCCCAGCGTCGCGACGATCCCGGCGACGATCGGCGAGGCCAGCGCGGGGATCAGGACCTTTTCGACGACCTTCCCGAAGTGGACGGCGTCCGAGCCCGAGGCGATCCAGGTGGCGCCGATCAGCCCGCCGAACAGCGCGTGCGACGAGCTCGACGGCAGCCCGATCAGCCACGTCACCAGGTTCCAGACGATCGCCCCCACCAGACCGGCGAAGATGATCACCGGCGTCACCTTGGTGTCGTCGACGATCCCGCCCGAAATCGTCTTCGCGACCTCCACCGAGAGGAACGCGCCGACGAGGTTCAGCACCGCGGACACCGCGACCGCGATTCTCGGCTTGAGAGCACCGGTCGCGATCGACGTGGCCATCGCGTTGGCCGTGTCGTGGAAGCCGTTGGTGAAGTCGAAGGCCAGTGCCGCGACGATCACCACCAGCACGATCAGTGAGAAGTCCATGCCTGGCTCTCCCGTCCCGAAGTCACTGCGCGAAAAAACGCTACCCAGCGGGTGCCCGGCGACCGATCCCGAAGGCGTGACAGCTGGCTGAACTCTCAATGAACCGGTAAGCGCTTTCCTCGCATATACGGCAATTCCGGCACGGTAGGGCTGACCCGACCTCCGAACCGGGGGCCTGGCCCAGTGCCGCCACCCCCGGCCGCCTGCGACCGTCGAGGCCGGGCGAAAGGGGCAGCGATGCACAAGCTGGGGTGGGCGGTCGTCGCGACGACGGCGTCGGCGGTGTTGTTCTTCTTCGGCACTGGTCTGGACCCCGTGCCCGAGCTCGCCTGGCTCGCGCCGCTGCCGGTCCTGCTGCTGGCGCCCCGGGTGCCCGGCGCGGCCGCGCTCGGCTGCGCGTTCGCCGCCTACCTCGCCGGCAGCTGCGGCAGCTGGAGCTACTTCTGGCACTCGCAGGCGGTGCCGCGGCCGGCGGCGATCGCCATCCTCGGCGGCAGCGCGCTGCTGTTCGCGCTGGCCACCGGCCTGTTCCGGCTGCTGGTCCGCCGGCACCACGGGTTCCTGGCCGCGCTCGCCGCGCCGGCGTTGTGGACCGTCGCGCTGTACGTCGTCTCGCTGCTCAACCCGACCGGCCTGATGGGCACGCTGATGACCACCCAGGCCGACCGGCCGTCGGTGCTGCGGCTCGCGGCGGTCACCGGCGGCTGGGGTGTGGAGTTCCTGGTGCTGTTCGTCGCGGCCGCGGTGGCCGCGGCGCTCGCCCCCGGGGTCCGCGCCCGATCGCGGCTGACCGGGCTGGTGGCCGTGGCCGCCGTGCTGGGCGGGCTCGTCTTCTGGAGCCTCCCGGCGCCCGCCGGGCCGTCGACGCGGATCGCCCTGGTCGCGCCGGGCCAGAGCCGCTGGGCGGTCGACGTCGCCACCCCGGACGGCCAGGCGCTGGTCCAGTCCTATGTGGACCAGATCCGGCGGCTGCCGGACGGCGTCCGGGCCGTGGTGCTCCCGGAGGCGGCGTTCGCGGTGGACCCGGCCAGCCGACCGAAGCTCGTCGACGCCTTCGCGGACGTCGCCCGGGTCCGCGACCTCGACGTCGTCACCGGCGTCCTCGACACCACCGCCGAAGGCCGGTTCAACGCCGCGCTCGCCGTGCCGCCGTCCGGCGCGCCGGTCGAATACCGCAAGTGGCACAACGGGGATTCGAAGAACATCGCCTCCGGCACGGAGCTCGCCCGCGTGGCCGGGATCGGGCTGATGGTGTGCATGGACGTCAACTTCGCGAACCCGAGCGGCGACTACGGCGACGCCGGCACGGGCCTGGTGCTGATCCCGGCGTCCGACGAGGACGTCGACGGCTGGGAACACAGCCGCACGGCGCTGATCCGCGGCGTCGAGAACGGCTTCTCGGTGGCGTGGAGCGCGGCCCGGGGCACGCCGATGCTGGCGGACGCCCAGGGCCACGTCCTGGCCGACGCGCACACCGGCGGCCGGCCGTTCACC
This sequence comes from Amycolatopsis iheyensis, assembly GCF_024703995.1. GTDB lineage: Bacteria > Actinomycetota > Actinomycetes > Mycobacteriales > Pseudonocardiaceae > Amycolatopsis > Amycolatopsis iheyensis. Next base: position 151,994 of record NZ_JAMXQV010000020.1, read on the forward strand.
GTCGTCGTCGCCGACGTCCCGCTCGGACCGGGCCACACGTTCTACGCCCGCTTCGGCGACTGGTTCGCGTGGCTGTGCGGGCTGATCGCGGCGGCCGGGATCGCGGCGGGCGCGCGGAAGTCGTCAGACTTCGAGCGCCTTGGCGTTGCGTAGCACCTTCGACCACGCCGGGTCCGCACACAACATGCAGGCAGGCCCGAAGAAGACGCCGCGCGCCTGCTGGTCGCCCGCGAGCCAGTAGCGGAACCACGCGGTGAGCGCGGCGTCGTTACAGCCGGGATCGCGGCGGGCGCGCGGAAGTCGTCAGACTTCGAGCGCCTTGGCGTTGCGTAGCACCTTCGACCACGCCGGGTCCGCACACAACATGCAGGCAGGCCCGAAGAAGACGCCGCGCGCCTGCGAGTCGCCCGCGAGCCAGTAGCGGAACCACGCGGTGAGCGCGCCGCGGAAGCCGCCGCCGTCGCCGGCCGGGGTGAAGTGAGTGGCCCCGGCGAGCTCGGCGTAGACGGCGGGCACGTGCAACGCCGCGTAGTAGCGCGGGATCACCAGCAACCCCGGCAGGACGACGACATCGAACTGGCCGCCGAAGAAGAGCACCGGGCCGTGCAGGGCGCCGACGGACCCCTGCGGTCCCGGCTCGATCGGGACGGTGGTCGTGACGAGCGGATCGGCGCCCGCGGCGATGGCCCCGCCGCCGCCCTGGGAGTGCCCGGTGGCGCCGACGTGCGCGGTGTCGATCCGGCCGAAGTACGCGCTGCCCGGCCGGGCGTTCTCCGCGATGAGCGTGCGGGCGCCGTCGAGCATCTCCCGGCCGGTGCCGGAGTTCGTCGTGTCGGCGGCCGCGACGACGAAGCCGTAGGACGCGAGGTGGCGCAGCAGCCCCGCGTAGACCGCCGGCACCGCGCCGGTGCCGTTGCCCCAGACGATCACCGGGTGCGTGCCGGTGCCGAGGTCGGCCGGGCGGAAGACGGTGTGGGTCGCGTCGAGGGCCTCGCTGACGACGGCGTACGGGCCCGGCTCGGCCCAGTCCACCGGCGCCGCCTGCGCGGGTTGGGGCACCACGAAAAGAGCCGTCAAGAGCGCCACGAGCCACAGCCGTCGCATGTCTTCTCCCTGTCACGTCGTCGGAACAGTCAAGAACATGATCGGACGGCGAGCCGGGCGGCCTGATTGTGATCCGACACAAAGAACCGCCGTCATCTCTGAGCGTTCTCCCAGGTCGTCTCCCCCGACCTGTGACGCACCATGACCTGCATCACTTACTGACGGGTAACTGGAGGAGTCGGAATGCGGGTCACCAACGGCGGTGTCAAGCGAACCCTGGCCGTGCTCGCCGCGGCGCTCACCTTCGGCGCGGTCGCGCCGGCGGTCGCGGACGCGGCGCCGAGCAACGGCTGGAACGACTGGGGCTGCCGGCCGGGCGCCGCCCATCCGGAGCCGGTCGTGCTCGTGCACGGCCTCGGCGCGAACGACACCGTCAACTGGTTCTTCCACGCGCCGAAGATCGCCGCCCAGGGGTACTGCGTCTTCTGGCTGACCTACGGCACCGGGATCCTCGGCCCCGGCGTCGGCGGGCTCGCGTCCATGCGGGACAGCGCCGCGCAGCTCGGCCGGTTCGTCGATCGCGTGCGATCCACGACCGGGGCGGCGAAGGTCGACATCGTCGGGCACTCCGAGGGCAGCACCATGCCGGCGTACTACCTGAAGTACAACGGCGGCGCGGCGAAGGTCGCGCACTTCGTCGGCTTCGGCGCGAACTACCGCGGCACCACGCTCGGCGGCCTCGACAAGCTGGCGAAGGCGCTGCTGACCACCGTCCCCGGCCTCGACCTGGTCCTGCGGACCGCGTGCGGCTCGTGCAAGGAGTACCTGGCGCCGTCGGCCTTCCTGGACGACCTCGGCCGCGGCGGGGTGCACGTCGCCGGGCCGACGTACACGAACATCGTCAGCAAGTACGACGAAGTCGTGACGCCCTACACGAGCGGGATCATGAACGAGCCGGGCGCGACGGACATCGTGCTGCAGGACTTCTGCTCCTCCGATGCTTCGGGGCACCTGAGCCAGGCGGTCGACCCGAACGTCACCGGCTTGATCCTGCACGCGCTCGACGCGTCCTACACGCCGAAGTGCACGCCGTTCACGCTTCCGCTGTGAGCGGGTTCTGGCCGAGGTACCGCCGCCCGTTCTCGGCGGACTCCCGCACGGCGTCGAACCCGTACGCCACCATCGCGGACTCGTAGGCCGCCACGGCGTCGAGCGGCGGGGATCCGGCCAGCGCGGAAGCCAGCACCGCACCGTCACGCAACGCGGTGTTGGCACCCGCGCCGCCGGCCGGGCTCATCGCGTGGATCGCGTCGCCGACGAGTGTCACGCGCGAGGGCTCCCACTGCTCGATCGGGATGCTGGTGCGGATCGGCTGCGGGAACGTCGCCGGGACGTCCCAGTGCTCGACCATCGCCCGCGCCAGCGGGTGCCAGCCGTCGACCAGTCCCAGCGCGACCTTCCGCAGGTCGCCGGGGGTCATCGCGGCGAGCTCCGCCTCGGTGTGGCCGACGACTTCCCAGCGCGCCCCGACCGAGCACGTCATGTACGGCTCGTCGTCGCGCAGCCGCAGGTCCGGCGCGAGCCGCGCGCACGCCTGGGCGACCGGCTCCGGGTAGTCGACCGGCGCGAACCCGGCCATCGTGCGATCCGGGCCGACCATCATCGAGAACACCGCGAACATCTCCGGCTCGAACAGCGCCCGCGCTTCCGCGGTGAGCGGGATCCGGCCGTAGAGGTGCACGAGGCCGGCGTCGACCACCTGGGCGTGCGGGAGATAGTGCCGCCGCACCGCGGAGTTGATGCCGTCCGCGCCGACCAGCAGGCTGCCGCGGGCGGAAGTCCCGTCGGCGAAGAACGCGGTCACGCCGTCTTCGTCGGTCTCGTAGTGCGTGAACCGCTTGCCGTAGGCGACTGCCTGGCCGTGTAGCAGGATCTGCCGCAGGGTGAAGCGGTTGATGTTGAGGTGCGTGCCCTCGTCTTCCAGGCGGGCACGCAGCCGCAGCCGGTCGTCGTAGACGTTGGTGTGCGGCAGCGCGCGTCCCGCGGTGGCGCGGAACAGTTCGTGCAGCTCGGGCGGCAGCACGTCGTGCAACGCCGAGTCGCCGACGCCGCTGATGTGCAGCCGGTACCCCTGCTTGCGCGCACCGGGCGACTCGTCCCGTTCGTATACCTGGCACGGGATTGCGGCTCGCCGCAGACCGCGCGCCAAGCTCAGGCCACCCAGACCGGCGCCGATGATGATCACGGACACAGCTGTCCCTTCGTCGCTTCCGAGGAAGGGACGCACAGGTGAGCCTGCTGGTGCTGCCCGGACTAACCCATACCGGACTGTGTCTTCGCGCGTCCTCGCTTCCGACGTTAGCGCACCCGATCTCCGGCGCGCCACACCGAGTACGTGAGCGGCACACCCGGCCGGTAAGCCAGGTGTGTCACCGACGGCGCGTCGAGGACATGGACGTCGGCTCGCGCACCGGGCCGCAGGAAGCCCACGTCCTCACGGCGCAACGCCTTCGCGCCGCCCGCGGTGGCCGACCAGACCGCCTCTTCGATCGTCATCCGCATCTGCAGCACCGCCGTCGCGACGCAGAACGCCATCGACGTCGTGTACGAGCTGCCCGGGTTCGCGTTGCTGGCCAGCGCAACGGTCGCGCCCGCGTCCAGCAGCCGCCGCGCCGGGGCCAGGGGCTGCCGGGTCGACAGGTCGCACGCGGGCAGAAGCGTCGCCACGGTGTCCGAGGCCGCGAGGGCTTCGACGTCGGCATCGCTCAGGTAGGTGCAGTGGTCGACGCTCGCCGCGTCCAGCTCCACCGCGAGCCGCACGCCCGGGCCTTCGCCGAGCTGGTTGCCGTGCACGCGCAAGCCGAGCCCGCGTTCGGCGGCGGCCTTCAGGACCCGTGCCGACTGGGCCTCGTCGAACGCGCCCGTCTCGCAGAAGACGTCCGCCCAGCGCACGGCTCCGGCCACCGCGTCGAGCATCTCGCCACAGACGAGGTCCACATAGGACTCCGCGTCGGCGCCCGGCGGCACCAGGTGCGCGCCGAGGAACGTGACCTCGTCGGCCACCTCGCCGGCGATCCGCGCACTCCGCGCCTCGTCTTCGACCGTGAGGCCGTAGCCGGTTTTCGTCTCCAGGCAGGTCGTCCCCTGCCGCGCCGCCTCGTCGACGTGCCGGCGCAGGTTCGCCGCCAGCTGCTCGTCGGACGCCTCGCGCGTCGCGCCGACGGTGATGGCGATTCCACCCGCCGTGTAAGGCTTTCCGGCCATCCGCGCTTCGAACTCGGCCGTGCGGTCGCCCGCGAAGACGAGGTGCGTGTGGCTGTCGACCCACCCGGGCAGCACCGCGCGGCCTTCGACGTCGACGCGCTCGTCGGCGTCCGGCGCTCGACCGGCCGGGCCCACCCAGGCGATCTCCCCGTCGGCCATGACCAGCGCCGCGTCGGTCAGCCGGCCCAGCTCGGGGTCGTTCGTCGTCAGCTCGCCGATACCCGTGATCAGGACTGCCACAGTGCCTCGATCTCCTTCGCCAGGACGGTTTCCGGTCGCTCGATCAGCTGGTGCGCACCCTCTCGCACCACTTCGCGGCCCGCCACCACGACGTGCCGGACGTCGGCGCCGGCGGCCGCGAACACCACGCCGGACGGCTCGATCCCGGCCGTCCGGACGGAGCCCAGCCCGACGGTGACCAGGTCGGCGCCCGCGCCTTCCGCGAGCCGCCCGACCTCGGGCCAGCCGACGGCGGTGTGATCGGTGCCGGCTTCGAGGAGCTCCTCGGCGGTGAACCGGCCCCGTTCCTCGCTGGCCAGCCGGTCGTCCAGCTCCAGCGCGCGGGTCTCCTCGAAGGCGTCGACGACGGCGTTGCTGTCGCTGCCGATGCCCAGGCGGACCCCGGCGTCCCGCAGCTCGCGCGCGGGGCCGATGCCGTCGCCGAGGTCGCGCTCGGTGGTCGGGCAGAAGCACGCGCGAGCCCGGGCGGCGCCGAGCCGGTCGATGTCCTGCCCGGTGAGGTGGGTGGCGTGCACGGCGACGAGCCGGTCGGTCAGCACTCCGCGCTGGTAAAGGAGTTCCGTGGGGGTGCAGCCGTAGGCGACCTGGCACTGCTCGTTCTCGGCGCGCTGCTCGGAGAGGTGGATGTGCACGACCCGCGCACTGTCCACAAGCGACAACTCGGCGGCCGGCACCGCCCGCACCGAGTGGATCGCCGCGCCGACGCGGAACAGCTCGTCCTCCGCCAGTTCGGCCCCCCGGGCAGCCCACGCCGTCGCCGAGCCGTCGGAGAACCGGCGCTGGACCTCGTCCGGTTCGACGCCGATGCCGCCCGCGAGGTAGCAGGTGTCCAGGAGGGTCAATCGGATCCCGGCGTCCGCCGCGGCCTGCCGCAGCGCCGCACCCATCGCGTTCGGGTCGGCGTAGGGCTTCCCGCCCGGCGCGTGGTGCAGGTAGTGGAACTCGCCGACGCTCGTGTAGCCGGCCAGGACCATCTCGGCGTAGACCCCGCGGGCCAGCCGGTAGTACGTGTCCGGGTCGAGCCGGGACGCCAGGGAGTACATCCGCTCGCGCCACGTCCAGAACGTGCCGCGTTCGTGGTGCGTCCGGCCCCGCAACGCGCGGTGGAAGGCGTGCGAGTGCCCGTTCGCGAAGCCGGGCAACGTCAGTCCTTCCAGCACGGTCCCGGCGCGCGGCGAACCGGGCGTCACGCTCGTGATCCGGCCGTCCGCGACGTCGATCCGGACCCCGGACGCGATCCCGCCGGGCAGCCAGGCCTGTTCGCACCAGAAAACTGTCGGTGCCGGGCGATAGGCTGGAAACGGGGGGCGCCCCCGCGGGCTGAAGGTCATCGCGCCAGCCGCTCCAGGACCGTGGCCAGCGCCGCGGCGCCGGCCTCGACGTCGTCGGACTCGGCGAACTCCTCCGGCGAGTGGCTGATCCCGGTCGGGTTGCGCACGTAGAGCATCCCGGCCGGGACGAACCCGGCGAGGATGGCCGCGTCGTGCCCGGCCCCGGTCGGCAGCTCCGGCGGCGTGCCGAGCCAGCCGCCGAGGTCGCGCCGGAGCGTGTCGTCGAACACGACGTCGTCCGAATAGGACTCACGGGTGACGGTGACCCGGCAGCCCTCTTCCTTAGCGGCGGCCTCCGCGACGCGGGTGATGTCCTCGACCAGCGCCGGAGTGGCGGTGCCGGGCACCCGCGCGTCGAGCCAGAGGTCCACAGTGGACGCGATGACGTTGGTGCCGCCGGGGGTCGGGACCAGCCGGCCGACGGTCGCCCGCGCGTCCGGGACGCCCGCCGCCAGCCGCCGGACCGCGGTGACCGTCGCGGCGGCGGGCAGCATCGGGTCGGCGCGGTCGGCCAGCAGCGTCGCGCCGGCGTGGTTCCCCTGCCCCTCGAAGGAGAACCGCCACCGCCCGTGCGCGATCACCGTGCTGCCGACGGCCACCGGCGCGCCGAGGTCGATGAGCCCGCGGCCCTGCTCGACGTGCAGCTCCAGGAACTTCCCGACCAGGCCGAGCCGCTCGGGATCGGGGCCGATCAGCGCCGGGTCGAAGCCGGAGCGCGCGGCCGCCTCGGCGAACGTCACGCCGTCGGCGTCCCGCAGCCCACGCGCCTTGTCCGCGTCGATCGTGCCGGTGAGCAGCCGCGAGCCGAGGCACGGGACACCGAACCGGCCGCCCTCCTCTTCGGCGAACACGACGACGGCGAACGGCTTGGCCGGCCGGAACCCCTTGTCCCGCAGGTTTTCCACCGCGGCCAGCGCGCTGACGACGCCGAGTGGCCCGTCGAAGGCGCCGCCGCCGGGAACGGAGTCGAGGTGGCTGCCGGTGACGACGGCGTCCGGGCCCGGCGGGCCCCACCAGGCCCAGATGTTGCCGTTGTGGTCGGTGTCGACGTCCAGCCCGAGGCCGAGCGCGCGCTCGCTGAACCACGCGCGCAGGTCGTTCTCGGGTGCGTCGAAGGCGTGGCGCGAGTAGCCGCCGCGCTTCGGGTCGCGCCCGACGTCGCCGATCTCGGCCAACAGCCCCGAAGCCGTCACGCCTGGTCCCGCATCGGGATCCGCACACCGCGTTCGTCGGCGACGTCGTTCGCGCGCTCGTAGCCGGCGTCGACGTGCCGGATGACGCCCATGCCCGGGTCGTTGGTGAGCACGCGCTCGAGCTTCCGCGCGGCCAGCTCGGTGCCGTCGGCGACGCTGACCTGGCCGGCGTGGATCGAGCGGCCCATGCCGACGCCGCCACCGTGGTGGATCGACACCCAGCTGGCGCCCGACGAGGTGTTGACCAGCGCGTTGAGCAGCGGCCAGTCGGCGATCGCGTCGGAGCCGTCGGCCATGCCCTCGGTCTCGCGGTACGGCGAGGCGACGCTGCCGGAGTCGAGGTGGTCACGCCCGATGACGACCGGGGCCTTCAGCTCGCCGCTGGCGACCATCTCGTTGAACCGCAGGCCGGCCAGGTGCCGTTCGCCGTAGCCGAGCCAGCAGATCCGCGCCGGCAGGCCTTGGAAGGCAACGCGTTCGCCGGCCAGCTTGATCCAGCGCGCGAGGGATTCGTTCTCCGGGAACAGTTCCAGCATCGCGCGGTCGGTGGCCGCGATGTCCTCGGGGTCACCCGAGAGCGCCGCCCAGCGGAACGGGCCGTTGCCCTCGCAGAACAGCGGGCGGATGTAGGCGGGCACGAAGCCTGGGAAGTCGAACGCGCGCTCGCAGCCGCCGAGCTTGGCCTCGCCGCGCAGGGAGTTGCCGTAGTCGAAGACCTCGGCGCCCTTGTCCATGAACCCGAGCATGGCCTCGACGTGCTCGGCCATCGACTCGCGAGCGCGGTCGGTGAACTCGTCGGGCTTCTTGGCCGCGTAGTCGTGCCAGTCTTCGACGCTGATGCCCTTGGGCAGGTAGGAAAGCGGGTCGTGCGCGGACGTCTGGTCGGTGACGATGTCGACCTCGACGCCGCGGCGCAGCAGCTCCGGCAGGATCTCGGCGGCGTTGCCGACGACGCCGACCGACAGCGGCCGCTTCTCCCGCTTCGCGCGGGTGACGCGCTCGATGGCGTTGTCGAGGTCGCCGGAGACCTCGTCGAGGTAGCGGTGCTCGACGCGGCGTTGCGCGCGCTGGGCGTCGCACTCGATGACCAGCGCGACGCCGTCGTTCATGGTCACGGCGAGCGGCTGCGCGCCACCCATGCCGCCGAGGCCGGCGGTCACGGTGAGCGTGCCGCGCAGGGTGCCGCCGAACTTCTTCTTCGCGACCGCGGCGAACGTCTCGTAGGTGCCCTGGAGGATGCCCTGGGTGCCGATGTAGATCCACGAACCCGCGGTCATCTGGCCGTACATGGTCAGGCCCTGCTGCTCGAGGCGGCGGAACTCCGGCCAGGTCGCCCAGTCGCCGACGAGGTTCGAGTTGGCGAGCAGGACGCGCGGCGCCCACTCGTGCGTGCGGAACACGCCGACCGGCTTGCCGGACTGGACGAGCAGCGTCTCGTCGTCGTCCAAAGTGGTCAGTTCGCGGGTGATGGCGTCGAAGCTGGCCCAGTTGCGGGCGGCCTTGCCGGTGCCGCCGTAGACGACGAGGTCCTCGGGGCGCTCGGCGACCTCGGGGTCGAGGTTGTTGTGGAACATGCGCAGCGCGGCTTCGGTCTGCCACGACTTGGCGGTGAGCTGGGTGCCGCGGGCGGCACGGACGACGCGGGACATTCTCAGACCTCCAGACGGGCGGCGTCGAGGACGGCGCCGGAGCGGACGAGTTCTTCGGCGGCCGCGATCTCGGGCGCCAGGTGCCGGTCGGGGCCGGGGCCCGCGACCTTGGTGCGGAGCAGGTCCCGGACGCGGCCGGTGACCGGCGACGGCTCCAGCGGCGCCCGGAAGTCGAGCGCGCGGGCCGCCGTCAGCAGCTCGATGGCGAGCACGGTCGTCAGGCCGTCGACGGCCTTGCGCAGCTTCCGCGCGGCCGACCAGCCCATGGAGACGTGGTCTTCCTGCATGGCGCTGCTCGGGATGGAGTCGACGGACGCTGGCACGGCGAGCCGCTTGAGCTCGCTGACCACCGCGGCCTGCGTGTACTGGGCGATCATGTGGCCGGAGTCGACGCCGGGGTCGTCGGCGAGGAACGGCGGCAGGCCGTGCGAGCGGGCCTTGTCGAGCATCCGGTCGGTGCGGCGCTCGGCGATGCTGGCGACGTCGGCGACCGGGATGGCCAGGAAGTCCAGCACGTAGGCGACGGGCGCGCCGTGGAAGTTGCCGTTGGACTCGACGCGGCCGTCGGCCAGCACGACCGGGTTGTCCACAGCGGACATCAGTTCCCGGTCGCCCACCAGCTCGGCGTGCGTGAGGCTGTCGCGCGCGGCGCCGTGGACCTGCGGGGCGCAGCGCAGCGAGTAGGCGTCCTGGACGCGGTTGCAGTCCGGGCCGCGGTGGCTCTCGACGATCTTCGAGCCCTGCAGGGCCTGCCACATCCGCGCCGCGGACGTCGCCTGGCCGGGGTGCGGGCGCAGGGCCTGCAGGTCGGCGGCGAAGGCGCGGTCGGTGCCGAGCAGCGCCTCGACGCTCATCGCCGCGGTGATGTCGGCGACGTCGAACAGCCGGTGCAGGTCGGCGGCGGCGAGCAGGAGCATGCCGAGCATGCCGTCGGTGCCGTTGGTGAGGGCGAGCCCCTCCTTCTCGGCGAGGACGACCGGCTCGATGCCGGCCTGCTTCAGCGCTTCTCCGGCTTTTTGGATCTCTCCGCGGTACGTCACTTCGCCCTCGCCCATGAGCGCGAGTGCGACGGCGGCCAGCGGCGCGAGGTCGCCGGAGCAGCCGAGCGAGCCGTACTCGTGGACGATCGGCGTGATACCGGCGTTGAGCAGGGCCGCAAGCGCTTGCGCGGTCCCCGGCCGGACGCCGGTGTAGCCGCTGGCGAGGGTCCGCAGCCGCAGCAGCATCAGCCCGCGGACGACCTCGGTCTCGACGGCCGGCCCGGCACCCGCGGCGTGCGAGCGGATCAGGCTGCGCTGCAGCGCGGTCCGGCTCTCGACGGGGATGTGACGGGTGGCGAGCGCGCCGAAGCCGGTCGAGACGCCGTACGTCGGGGTGACGGCGTGAGCGAGGTCTTCGATGTGCTGGCGGGTCGCGGCGAGGTTCTTCTCGGCCGCGTCCGAGAGCCCGACCGGCGCGTGGCCGCGGACGACGTCGACGACCTGGGCGGCGGTCAAGGGTTCGGAGCCCAGGAGCACTGTTTCCGGCATGGGCCCATTGGACAACGTCCTTCCCGCTGGTGGGATAGCCCATGGAGTGGTTCTGTCTGGCATCCCAGACACCCGGACTACCCTGGCCCCAAGCGCCCCAATGTGGCGTTGGGTGCATCCAGCGCACCCAATGTGGCGTTCGGTGCGTCCAACGCACCCAACGCCACATTGGGGCGCATTCGGCTGGGAGGTTCGGTGGGTGACAGCAGTGAGGTGCCGGCGCTGCGTCGCGGGCTCGCGGTCCTGAGGCTCCTCGCCACGCGGCCCGGCCCGGTGACCGCTGCGGCGATCGCGCGTGAGGCCGGCCTCCCCCGGTCGACCACCTATCACCTGCTCAACGAGCTGGAAGCCGCCGGCTTCGTCGTGCACCTGCCCGCGGAACGCCGTTACGGCCTGGGCATCGCCGCGTTCGAGCTCGGCTCGGCCTACCTGCGGCACGACCCGCTCGAACGGCTGGCCGGGCCGTTGCTGCGCAAGCTCGTCGACCGGGTCGGGCACACCGCGCACCTGGGCGTGCTGCACGGCAACGAGTCGCTCTACCTGATCAAGGAGCGCCCCGCGCGACCGGAAACCCTGGTGACCGAGGTGGGTGTCCGGCTGCCGGGTCAGCTCACCGCGTCCGGCCGGGCGATCCTGCGGCACCTGCCGGCCCCGCACGTGCGGGCGTTGTTCCCCGCGGCGTCGGCGTTCGTGCTCCGCACCGGCCGCGGCCCCGCCACTCTGGCCGAGCTGCGCCGCACGTTGACGGCCGAGCGCCGCCTGGGCTGGTCGGTCGAGGACGGCCACGTAACGGCCGGCTTCGCCTCGGTGGCCAGCGCCGTCTTCGACCACGGCGCCCGCCCGATGGCCGCGATCAGCGTGACCCTTCGCCACCACTGCGCGGCGGAACCGTGCACGGAAACCTGGCCCGAGCTGGCGTCCGAGGTGGCGGCCACGGCGGCCGAGCTGACCAGCCGGATCGGCGGCCACCCGGGCTGACGCGCTGGTGCGATCGGGGCAACTGTCACCGAACGGCTCGATTCCACTCCGCTGGGTTATTACCGTTGCTGAACAGCGGAGGGGCGCCGGCCATGGATGACGCACGGGTGACGAGGGCCGGGTTCGGCGCGGTGCTCGCCGTCGCCGAGTTCCGGGCCATGTGGGCCGCCGAGCTGCTGTCCGTCTGCGGCGACCAGCTCGCCCGCGTCGCGCTCGCGGTCCTCGTCTACCAGCGCACGTCGTCGGCCGCCCTGACCGGCCTGACCTACGCCCTGACGTACGTGCCCTCGCTGCTCGGCGGGGTGCTGCTGGCCGGCGCGGGTGACCGGTGGCCACGCCGGGACGTCATGGTCGCGGCCGACCTGGCGCGGGCCGCGCTGGTCGCCGTCATCGCGATCCCCGGCGTCCCGCTCTGGGTGTTGTGCGTGCTGGTCGCGGCGCTGACCGCGCTGGGCGGGCCGTTCAAGGCGGCGCAGCAGGCGTTGCTGCCGACGGTGCTCGCGGGCGAGCGGTACCTGGTCGGGATGGCCCTGCGGAACGTGACGATCCAGGGCGCGCAGCTGGCCGGCTTCGCCGGTGGCGGGCTGCTGATCGCCGCGCTCGCGCCGTCGGCCGCGCTGGCGCTGGACGCGGTGACGTTCGTGCTCTCGGCGGTGTTCCTGCTGGCCGGTGTCCGGCGGCGGTCGGCGGTCGCGGCGGCGGTGCGCCCGGCCTGGCTGTCGACGACCGGCGCCGGCATCCGGCTGATCTGGCGCGATCCGGCCCTGCGGACGCTGGTGGCGCTCAACTGGCTGGCCGGGTTCTACATCGTGCCGGAGGCGCTGGCCGCGCCGTACGCGGCCGGGATCGGCGCGGGCGCGACGCTGGTGGGCCTGCTCATGGCGGCGGACCCGGCGGGCAGCGTGCTCGGCGGGATCGTGTTCGGGAAGTGGGTCCCGGAGCGCGTGCAGGTCCGCCTGCTCGGCTGGCTCGGAATCGCCGCGGGGCTACCGCTGGTGGTGTTCGTCTTCCGGCCGGGGCTGGTGCCGGCGGTGCTGCTGCTGGCGGTGTCCGGGCTGCTGGCCACGGGCTACAACATCCAGGGCACGGTGTCGTTCATGCGGCGGGTGCCGGACGAGCACCGCGCGCAGTGCGCCGGCGTGAACTCGGCGGGGCTGATCACGGTGCAGGGGGTGGGCGCGGCCGCGGCGGGCGCGCTGGCCGACGTGCTGAGCCCGGCGCACACCATCGCCGTGGCCGGGGCGGCGGGTGCCGCGGTGGCCGTGCCGATCGCGAGGGCGTGGCGCCGGGTCGGGCGGGAGGATCCATGACCTCAGTTGTCGCGTCCGCACATGGCGCGCCTCCCTTCGCCACCTCGAGCCGGACCGGCTCCGTCACCGGCCGGACACCATGAGTATGCGGATCGGCGGCGGCCACTCGCGCGCTGTACCACGCTTTCGTGACGTCCTCGTGGCTCCACGTCACTGGACCCTGTGGTCACAGGGGCCGCGAGTGATTGTCTACTGCCTGCTCACCGAGGTGACGGCGGTGGTGCTGACGCTGCGGCCGTACCCCGTCGCGGTGGACCGGCGGACCGCGTTGATCCTGGTGGCGCTGCTGGTCCTCGGGGTGCTCCAGTCGGAGACGGGCCGCCGCGTGGAGCGCATCCGCCGCCGGGTGTCGGGCACGCCGCACATCAACATGACGTCGGTCTGGACGTTCGCCGGTGTGCTGTTGCTGCCGCCGTTGCTGCTGTGGGTCCTGGTCTGCGGCCTGTACGCGCACCTGGCGATCCGCAGCTGGTACCGCCTGCAGCGCGTCCCGGCGTCGAGGACGATCAGCAACGCGGCGATCATCCTGCTGTCGTGTTACGCGGCACAGGCGGTGCTGCGGGTGTCAGGGTTGTCGGACATCCGCTCGACGCTGGGCCACAGCTGGGCCGGCACGTTCGCGGTGGCGGCGGCGGGCGCGACGTTCTTCGTGGTCAACGCGCTGCTGGTGCTCCCGGCCCGCCGCGAGATCGGCCGCACCCCGGAGGCGCTGTTCGGCACCTGGTCGGACAACGGCCTGGAGGTGGCGACGCTCTGCCTGGGTGCGTTGAACGCGCTGGCGCTGGCGACGCTGCCGGGCCTGGTGGTGCTGGTGCTCCCTCCGTTGCTGCTGCTGCACCGGACGGTGCTGGTGAAGCAGCTGGAGGTGGCGGCCCACCGGGACGAGAAGACGGGCCTGTACAACACGAACGGCTGGCATTCCCTGGCGGAGCGGACACTGGCGACGGCGTCCCGCCAGCACTCGACGTTCGGCTTGCTGATGCTGGACTTGGACCACTTCAAGCAGGTCAACGACACCTACGGCCACCTGCCGGGCGACGCGGTGCTGCGCGCGGTGGCGGAGGCGATCATCGCGGCGGTCCGCGGCCGAGGCGACGCGGTCGGCCGGTTCGGCGGCGAAGAGTTCGTGGTGCTGCTCCCGGGCATCGCCCACCCGGACATCGGCGCGGCGGCAGAGCGCATCCGCCGCGCGATCAGCGCACTGACGGTCCCGGTGGGCCAGCTGTCGATCACCGGCCTGTCGGTGTCGATCGGCATGGCGATCTACCCGACGGCGGGAACATCACTGCAGCGCCTGCTGGACGCGGCGGACACCGCGCTCTACCACGCGAAAGCAACGGGGCGGAACAAGGTGGTCCACGTAGCGGACCTGGTGTGAGAGGTCAGACGGCCCGCTGCCGCCGCCCGGCGTCGAGCCCGAGCATGGCAAGAAGCTCGGCACACTCCCGAACATCGGAGGAGTGCCCGGCAACGGTCATGACGGCCCGGGCATTCTGCTCGGCAATCCGTTCGGCCTCCTCGGCCCGTATGACACCCATACGGCTGTCTTCATCACTGGCGGTAGAGCTACCACTGTGCCGGGCCCAGGTCATCTGGCCACCTACTTCCGGCTCCGCGGGTGCGGAGCCATGGTCGGGGCTCAAGCATGACACTTACACAAATTTCACTCGCACGTGGGCCCCATCACAGGGTTTATATTGCTGAGGGTAGTTGTGCTGATACGGGTTCCCCGGCCTTCGCCGCGGCTTGGAATGTTGGCGCCGGAAAAGCCCTCCGGCACCCCGAAGCTTTGATTGTGACTACGGCTTCGGATCGGGGTGCGGGGGGTCTGGATCCTCGTCGGTGTGGGTTTGCGAGGTACCCGCAGCTCGCGTAGCTGAGCCAGACCGCCGAGGGTGCGAGGCGAGCCTGCGAGCGGAAGCCGAGCCTCGTCAGTGCTGGTTGCGAAGTGCCTGCGGCTCGCGTGGCCGGAGGGACTGCCGAGCCAGCCCTACCAGAAGCGAAGCGAGCCCCAGCGGAGCGACAGCGAAGCAAGCCAACCCAGCGAAGCGACAGCGAAGCAAGCCACCCAGGGGCGAAGCCCCGAAAGGGGGCTAGGGGGCGAAGCCCCCAGCGGGGGTCCAGGGGGCGGAGCCCGCCTGGCGGGGGTCTGGGGGTTCGACCCCCAGAAAACATGGACGAAACCGAAGAGAAGGCCCAGCCCCGAAGGGGCGTAGGCCTTCTCGAAGGTGGAGGTGCCGGGAATTGAACCCGGGTCCTCTGGCGTATCAGCAGGGCTTCTCCGTGCGCAGTCCGCTACGTCTCTACTTGACTCCCTCGGTCACGCGAACAAGCCGAGGTGACGAGCCCAGCCACTGTTTGCTTCACGACCAGTCCCCGTGGCCGGGATGGTCGCTGAGCCTCCTAGCTGATGCCGGTACCCGGGCCGGAGGCGAACCCGGGCCGACAGAGACGCACTCGCTCAGGCGGCGAGGGCGTACTCGCGCTGACTGGAGTCGGCGCTTATTTGGTTGCGATGACGCTTAACGGTGGTCTCTCGCCTGCACCGGCACGCTTCTCCTGAATCAACGTCCAAAGTCGAAACCGTTCACCCCCTTGGTGGGACACAACCTGTCCATCATAACGCGTGGCGCCACCTCAATAGTCCGGCGGCCGGGGTAGGGCCAGCCCTACCGGGAGGATGCCCGTGCGCACCATGTCGGCGAGCCCTCGGCAAAGCCACGATGGAAGTCATCGTGGGAGCTGAAGGGAGCCTGGTCATGGGTGGCGAGAGGCGGGATCCGCCGTTCGGCGGTTCGGTGGCGTTCTTGCTGATGAACCTGCCGCTGGGGGTGGTGGCGTTCGCGGTGCTGACGTCGTTCACCGCGGCCGGGCTGGGGACCGCCGTGGTGTGGGTCGGGGTGGGGTTGCTCGCCGTGCTGGTGCTGGCCGTGCGGGGGGCCGCGCGGCTCGAACGGGCGCGGGTTTACGCCCTTCTCGACCGGTACGTCGATCTGCCGTACCTGCCCTTGCCGGCCGGTGGGCAGAAGGAGCGGTGGAAGGGGCGGCTGAAGGATCCGTCGACGTGGCGGGACCTGGCCTATTTCTTCCTGCTGTTCCCGCTGGGGATCATCGAATTTGTGCTGGTGACGACGTTCTGGTCGACCAGCCTGGCGTTGGCGGGGCTGCCGATCTACTTCCGGTGGCTGCCGGAGGGCGCGTACTACTTCCCCTCCTACGACGTGCGGTGGCTGACCGTGGATTCGACCGTCGAGGCGCTACCGTGGGCAGCGCTGGGGGTGCTGTTCATCGCGTTGTCCGTCGCGCTGACGAAGGCGCTGGCGGGGATGCACGCCCGGCTGGCGAACGCGCTGCTGGGCACGACCGTGGCCCAGCGCCGCCGGATGGAGCGCTGGTGGGCGGAAGCGGAAGAGAAGAACCTGGTGGCGGGATGAGCGAGACGCAGCAGCTGGAGCACCCGCGGCCGCACCCGGCTCGCACGATCGTCTACATGATCACCGGCTTCGTCTTCCGGCTCGTGCAGTTCGTGCTGGTCGTGACCGGGATCGCGGTCGGGGTCGGCACGGCGGTGGTGTGGGTCGGGTTCCCGATCCTGCTGGCGACGACGAGTTTCATCCGCTGGTCGGGCGACCGGGAGCGGAGCTGGCTGAAGACGATGCTGCGCGTGCCGCTGCCGCCTGTCGAACGGCGTCCCTATGAAGAGGGGCAGCCGCTGCTGCGCCGGTGGATGGTCCGGCTGAGCGACCCGACCACGTGGCGTGACCTGGCGTACCTGATGGCCGCGTTCCCGCTGGCCTGCGTGGAGCTCGCGGTCGGGATCGCGTCGATCGTGCTGCTGCCGATGGCGATCTGGGTGACGCCGTGGCTGGGCTGGCTGCACGGCGAGCTCGGGGTCGCGTTGCTGGGCCCGAACCGCACCCAGCGGCTGGAGCAGAAGGCCGAGCGGCTGCAGGCGTCCCGCGCGAGGGGCGTCGACGCCGCGGAGGCCGAACGCCGGCGCATCGAGCGTGACCTGCACGACGGCGCGCAGCAGCGGCTGGTGGCCGTCGCGATGAGCTTGGGGCGGGCGAAGTCGAAGTTCGACCAGGATCCCGACGCGGTGCGGGAGCTGATCGACGAGGCGCACTCGGACGCAAAGCTCGCCGTGTCGGAGCTGCGGGACCTGGCGCGTGGCATCTACCCCGCGGTGCTCGGTGACCGGGGGCTCGACGCGGCGTTGTCGGCGCAGACGGCGAAGTCGCCGATCCCGGTGGACGTCTCGGTGGACGTCGAGCCGCGGCCGCCGGCGGCGGTGGAGACGACGGCCTACTTCATCGTTGGCGAGACGCTGACGAACATCGCGAAGCACTCCGGAGCGTCCGAAGCGGGTGTGAAGGTGTGGCGGACCGACGACCACGTGGTCGTCGAGATCACCGACAACGGTCACGGCGGCGCCGAGGTGCGCCCCGGCGGGGGGCTGGCCGGGCTGGCCGACCGCGCCGCGACCATCGACGGTGTGATCACGGTCGTCAGCCCGGTGGGCGGGCCGACGGTGATCCGGGCTGACCTGCCCTGCCAATGGTGAATAAGCTGGCTCCCGTTCATCCACGAACCTGGGGGCCGGATGCGGGTAGTCATCGCCGAGGACGCCGTCCTGTTGCGGGCCGGGGTGACCCGCCTGCTCGCCGACGAGGGCATCGAGACGGCGGCGGCCGTCGACAACGGTGACGACCTGCTCGGCGCGGTCAAGGAACACCGTCCCGACCTGGCGATCGTCGACGTCCGGATGCCCCCGACGTTCACCGACGAGGGCCTGCGCGCGGCCTTGGCGGCCCGCAAGGAGATCCCGGGGCTGCCGGTGCTGGTGCTGTCGCAGTACGTCGAGGAGTCGTACGCGGTGGAGCTGCTCTCCGGCGGCGCCGGCGGGGTCGGCTACCTGCTGAAGGAGCGGGTGGCGGACGTCGCCGACTTCCTGGACGCGGTCCGCCGGGTGGCGGGCGGCGGCACGGCGATCGACCCGGACGTGATCGCCCAGCTGATGGCCCGCGGCCGCCGCAACCCGCTGGACGCGCTGACCGCGCGGGAGTCCGAAGTGCTCGGGCTGATGGCCCAGGGCCTGTCGAACACGGCGATCGCGAACTCGCTGGTGGTTTCGCACGGCGCGGTGGAGAAGCACATCGGCAACATCTTCTCGAAGCTCGGCCTCGAGGCCAGCGCGGAGGAACACCGTCGCGTTCGCGCGGTGCTGACCTACCTGGGCCGCTGAGCCCGCCACTGCGCCACCGCGGCCAGCACCGCCTGCTCGTCTTCACGCGCGTGGGCGCCCGAAGCGCCGACCGCCCCGAGGACCACGTCGCCGTCGGTGACGAGGATGCCGCCCGCGAAGGGCACGTAAACGACCACCTGAGGGCGTAGCTTTCACGTGAAAGCGGCGCTTTTGGCAGTGGCTGTCAGTTCGAGGCGGCCGAGCTGGCGAGGGTCAGCAGTGCCGTGCGGGCCTTGGCCACCGCGATCTGGCTCGTCGATCAGCGACGGGAAGCCGCTCGGCGCCAGCCGCCACCAGCTGGTCCGCGTCGGCCAGAGTGAGACCCGGAAGGTGGGGAGGCATGAGCCGAGAGTAGCGCCTCACCGAAGACGTTCAGTGACCAAAAGTCCCGTAGGGTGGACGCTGGGTCACCCGTTCTGGCGGCGGCACCCGCGGACTCCCTCACCTACCATGAGCGGAACCGCCGGCGAGAGGAGCGCGCAGATGTCCGACGAAGTCCGCTTCTTCGGTGGCCCGCTCGACGGCCGCGTCCAGGAGCTCGGTGACGACGCCGTGCCCGGTGCCGTCATCCGGCACATCCACCTCCACGGCGGCCCGAAGATCGAGACGCGCTACGAGCTCGGCCTCTCCGAAGACGGCTGGGAGTACCGCGTCGCCGCGACGCGGCACGAGCCCGAGCGCGACAACCTGAGGTAGGGCAAACCCCCCTGTCCACCGGGGGTGAACAGTACCCCGAAGACGCCGGTCAGCACCGCTGTTTCCCCAGGTCGAAGCGACCAAGCTCAACAGCATGCAAACGAGCCGGGACCGCTTTCTCGACGTCGTCCGGGCGGGGGCCATCCTCGCCGTCATCGCCCAGCACTGGGTCATGCCGGTGCTGTCCTACTCCGACGGGCAGCTCGCCACGGGCAACGCGCTCGCGACCCCGGGCTGGTGGGTCGTCACCTGGCTCAGCCAGGTCATGCCGCTGGTCTTCTTCGCCGGTGGCGCCGCCAACCTGATCTCCTTCCGCCGCGCGGAATCCACCCGGAAGTGGCTCGGCGCGCGGATCCGGCGCCTCATGGTGCCGGTGCTGCCGCTGATGGCCGTCTGGCTGGTCGTGCCGGACTTCCTGCGTGGCCTCGGCGTCCCACCGCAGCCCCTGCAGGTCGGCAGCGCGATCGCCGCGCAGCTGCTGTGGTTCCTCGCCGTGTACGTCCTCGTCGTGCTGCTGACGCCGCTGATGGTCGCCGCGCACCGGCGCTGGGGGCTCAAGGTCCCGCTGGTCATGGGTGTGGCCGGGATCCTGGTGGACGTCGCGCGCTTCAACGACTTCGGCTACATCGGCTACGCCAACGCGATCTTCGTCTGGGTCGCGGTGCACCAGCTGGGCTTCCACTACGTCGAAGGCCGCCTCGGCACGCTCACCCGCCGCGCCGCGCTGACGCTCTCGGCCGCCGGCTTCGGCATCACCGCGCTCATGGTCGCGTTCGGCCCGTACCCGGCCAGCATGATCGGCATGCCGGGCGCGCCGGTGTCGAACATGAGCCCGCCCACCGTGCTGCTCGCCTTCCTCGCGGTCGGCCAGGTCGGTCTGCTGCTCGCCTTCCGCCCGCAGCTCAACGCGCTCGCCGAACGCCCCGGCATCGGCCACACGCTCGGCTGGCTCGGCGCGCGGTTCATGAGCGTCTACCTCTGGCACATGCCGGCGCTGATCGTCGTCGCGGGCGTGACGGTCTACGGCCTCGGCTACGAGACGCCCGCGCCGGGCACGGTGTTCTGGCTCGTCATGGCGCCCGCGTGGTTCGCGGTGTGCGGGCTGGTGCTGACCGGCCTGCTGCGGTTGTTCGCGCACTTCGAAATGCGGCGTGACACCTACGAAGTCACCGCGAACGTGCCGCAGCTGGTCGTCGCCGGGCTGATGATCTCCGGCGGGCTGCTCGGCCTGGCCGCGCACGGCTTCGCGCCCCTTTCGGACGGCATCACGCACGGCCCGGTGCCCTGGGTGGTCCTCGCGGTGGCCGGGTTCCTCCTGGCGGGCAAGCGCATTCCGACGCTCGACCTGCTCGGCCGCGCCGTGGTCATCACCGAACGGGCCTCGCTCAAGCCTTGAGCAGCCGCAGCGGGGTGTCGTAGAGGACCGCCCGCAGGAACGACTCCCCCAGGCGATCGTCGGCCGCCCAGCCGGCGATCGCCTGCAGCTGTGTCGCGTAGGAGTACGGGATGTTCGGGAAGTCCGTGCCGAGCACGACGCGGTCGGCGCAATCCGCCAGCCGCGCGGTCCAGTCCGGCGGCAGCGGCGACATCTTCTCCGCGAACGGGACCCCGACCATCGTGGTGTCCAGGTGCACCCGCGGGTACTTGGCCAGCAGCTCGAACGCCGTCCCGAACTCGGGCATCGCCGAGTGCGCGAGCACCGCCGTCAGGTCCGGGTACCGCGCCAGCACCTCTTCGAACACCGACAACCCGGTGAAGTCGCCCCGCAACGGACCGTGTCCACAGTGGACGACGACCGGGACACCGGCGTCGGCCAGCGCGCCCCACACCGGCTTCAGCTGCTCGTCACGCGGGTCGTACGCGCCCACCTGCACGTGCGCCTTGAACACCTGCGCGCCGGCCCGCAGCGCACCGTCCACAGCGGACCCGGCGCCGGGCTCGGGGTAGAACGTGCCGGTCGGCACGGCGTCAGGGATCCGCGCGGCGAACTCGAGCGCCCACGAGGTCAGCCACTCGGCCATCCCCGGCTTGTGCGGGTAGACCAGCGGCGCGAACCGCGTCACGCCGAGCGACTTCAGCGTCGCCAGACGCTCCTCTTCGGACGTCCGGTAGTGCACCGGCCAGTCGGTGCCGTAGTGCGTCGAGGCCTGGTCGAAGTACGCCCAGACCTTGTCCATCACCGGCTTCGGCAGGAAGTGGACGTGCAGGTCGACCAGGCCCGGCAGGCCCAGCGACGCCGTCCAGCGCGCGATGTCGGCATCGGAAGCCGGGCCGGCCGTCACTCCGTGAACCGGCCCTTGAGCGCGCGGCCCATGGCTTTCCTGATGTCCCGCTCGGCGTCGCGCTTGGCGAGCGTCTGCCGCTTGTCGTAGGCCTTCTTGCCCTGCGCCAGCGCGATCTCGACCTTGACCTTGCCGTCCTTGAAGTACATCGAAAGCGGGACCAGGGAGAGCCCGCTCTCCTTGGTCTTGCCGATGAGCTTCTCGATCTCACGCCGGTGCAGCAGCAGCTTCCGGGTGCGCCGCGGCATGTGGTTGGTCCACGTGCCCTGCGTGTACTCCGGGATGTGCACGTTGCGCAGCCACACTTCGCCGTCGTCGACCGTCGCGAACGCGTCCGCCAGCGACGCCTTGCCCTCGCGCAGGCTCTTCACCTCGGTGCCGACGAGCACGAGACCGCACTCGTAGGTGTCGAGGATGGAGTAATCGTGCCGCGCCTTGCGGTTCGACACGATCACCTTCTGGCCACGTTCCTTGGGCATACGACCACTCTACGTGATTCTCGGGACGACTAGCAGCTGGTTAAACCTAGTGCCGGACGTACAGCCGCAGCGTGACGTAACCGGTGATGGCGGAGATCACCACGGACACCGCGAGCAGGATCGGCGCCACCGGGAACAGCAGCTCCAGCATGGTGATCTTCGGGAACACGTCACCGGTGAAGACCGAATCCAGGAAGCCGGCCTTCGTGATGATCAGCATGATGATCCCGAGGATCGCACCGACCGCGCCGGCGACCACCGCCTCCAGCAGGAACGGTAGCTGTGTGTACCACCGCGTCGCGCCGACGAGCCGCATGATGCCGACCTCCGTGCGCCGCGTGAACGCCGACACCTGGATCGTGTTGGCGATCAGCAGCAGCGCGGCGATCGCCATGATGAGCGCGGCGCCGAAGGCCATGTTCCGGACGCCGTTGAAGGCGTTGAACACGCGGTCGAGGAACTTCTTCTGGTCGTCGACCTTCCGCACACCCGGCTTCGTCGAGTACTGCTGCACGATCGACTCGCTGCGGTCCGGGTCCTTCAGCTTCACGTGCAGTGACGCGGGCAGCGACTCCGGCCCGGTCAGCTGGATGAGCTCCGGCTGGCTCTCGAAGATCTTCTTGAACCGGTCGAAGGCCTGGTCGCGGTTCTCGAAGACGACCGACTCGACCCCGTCGTTGCTCTGCAGGTCCGAACGCAACGACTGGCACAGCGACTGCGTGCAGTTCTTGTCGTTCGCGCTGATGTCGTCGGTGAGGTAGACCGAAACCTCGACGTCGGCGAGGAAGTTGGACTTCATCTTGTCGATGGTCCGCACGGCCAGGAGGCCGCCGCCGAGCATGGCGAGCGACACGGCCGTGGTCAGGATCATCGCGATGGTCATCGTGACGTTCCGGCGCAGGCCGGTGACTACCTCACTGAAGACGAAACTGGCGCGCATGTCGGGGCGAGTCCTTGGGGTCGGGGTCGGTGCGGGGGCGGGGTGGGTCAGCGACCGATGCCGTAGACGCCGCGGGCGTCGTCGCGGATCACCCGGCCGAGCTGCAGCTCGACGACGCGGCGCCGCATGGAGTCCACGATGGAATGGTCGTGGGTCGCCATCAGGACGGTCGTGCCGGTGCGGTTGATCCGCTCCAGCAGCAGCATGATGTCCTGGCTGGTGTCGGGGTCCAGGTTCCCGGTCGGCTCGTCGGCGAGCAGCACCAGCGGCCGGTTCACGAACGCGCGCGCAATCGCGACGCGCTGCTGCTCACCACCGGAGAGCTCGTTGGGCAGCCGGTCGGCCTTGCCGTCGAGGCCGACGAGCTCGAGCACCTCGGGGACGACCTTCTTGATGGTCGGGCCGGGCTTGCCGATGACCTCGAGGGCGAACGCGACGTTCTCCGCGACGGTCTTGTTGGCCAGCAGACGGAAGTCCTGGAACACGCAGCCGATGGTCTGCCGCAGGCGGGGGACCCGGCGGCGGGCCAGCTTGGCGACGTCGAAGTTGGACACCATCACACGGCCCTTGCTCGGCGTCTCTTCGCGCAGCAGCAGCCGGAGGAAGGTCGACTTCCCCGATCCCGAGGGACCGATGAGGAAGACGAACTCACCCTTTTCGATGTCGACGGACACCCGCTCAAGCGCGGGCCGCGTCGAGGTCTTGTAGACCTTGGAAACCTCTTCGAGCCGGATCACGATTCGGCATACTACCCACCGGTCTCGTGAAGCCCCGGTTGCCCGGTCCACCCGGGTGGAGCAGCGGGTGTTTGCGCACGGTGAGCGGTCGCGCAAACACCCCCCGCACCGATCAGACCGTCGCGGTCTGCTTGCGCCAGCGGATGCCGGCGTCGAGGAAGTCGTCGATCTCGCCGTCGAGCACCGCCGACGGGTTGCCGACCTCGTGCTCGGTGCGCAGGTCCTTGACCATCTGGTACGGGTGCAGCACGTAGTTGCGCATCTGGTTGCCCCAGCTGGAGCCGCCGTCCTTGAGCGCGTCCATCTCCTTGCGCTCTTCTTCCTTCTTGCGCTGCAGCAGCCGGGCCTGCAGGACCTTCATCGCGGCCGCCTTGTTCTGCAGCTGCGACTTCTCGTTCTGGCAGGAGACGACGATGTTCGTCGGGAGGTGGGTGATGCGCACCGCGGAGTCGGTCGTGTTGACGCTCTGGCCGCCGGGGCCCGACGAGCGGTAGACGTCGACCCGGATGTCCTTCTCCGGGATGTCGACGTGGTCGACCTCTTCGACCTCGGGCAGCACCTCGACGTGCGCGAACGACGTCTGGCGGCGGCTCTGGTTGTCGAACGGCGAGATCCGGACGAGCCGGTGGGTGCCCTGCTCGACCGAGAGGGTGCCGTAGACGTAGGGGGCGCTCACCTTGAACGTCGCCGACTTGATGCCCGCCTCTTCGGCGTAGGAGATGTCGTAGACGTCGGTCGGGTAGCCGTGGCGCTCGGCCCAGCGCAGGTACATGCGCAGGAGCATCTCGGCCCAGTCGGCCGCGTCGACGCCGCCGGCCTCGGAGCGGATGGTGACGACGGCGTTGCGGTCGTCGTACTCGCCCGAGAGCAGGGTGCGGACCTCGAGGCCGTCGATGGACTTGCCGAGGTCGGCGAGCTCGGTGTCGGCCTCGCCCATGCTGCCGGAGTCGCCTTCGGCCTCGGCGAGCTCGTACAGCACGCCGAGGTCTTCGAGCCGCTGACGCAGGTCACCGACCCGCCGCAGCTCGCCCTGCCGGTGGGAGAGCTGGCTGGTGACCTTCTGGGCCGCGTCGGGGTCGTCCCAGAGGTTCGGGCTCGAGGCCTGCTCCTCCAGGTCGGCCACCTGCGCGCGCAGCGAATCGAGGTCCATCACCGACTCGATCTGCGTCAGCTTGCCGGCCAGGTCCTTCAGTGCCGCGTCGAACTCATCACTCACGTTTGTCAAGGTTACGGCAAAACCCACGACCGGTTGCGAGGACCGGTCGTGGGCGCGCGAACCTCAGGCCGCGGGAATGGCGTCGAGCAGCTTCAGCGCGGCCTTGGCCTGCGCCTGGGCGAACTCGGCGACGGCCTTCTCGTACGGCCCGTCGGCCGCCTTGGTGGCCGCCTTCGCGTCGTCGAGCTGCTGGCCGTAGCTGGTCCGGGCCGACTCGAGCAGCGACTGGCGCTGCTTGGCCGTCAGCGACCCCGCGTGCACGAGCCGCAGGATGAGCGGGCTGCGCAGGTGGTCGGGGCCGGCCTCGGAGGTCAGCCAGGCCTTGAAGGCCTTCTTCCCGGCGGCGGTGATCAGGTACTGCTGGCTGGAGCGCGGGCCCTGCTTGCCGAGCCGGACGAGGCCTTCCTTGGACAGCGCCGGGAGCTCCCGGTACACCTGGCTGCGGGTGACGCTGAAGAAGGCACCGAACCGCTCACCGGCTCCCGCGACGAGCTGCCCGCCGGTGGCGGGACCGTCGTGGAGCAGACCGAGCAGGGCGGCGGCTGTTGCATTCAATTCGGACACGTCCCCTAGATTCCCACTTATCGGCCGCTGTGTCCACAGTGGTCAGCACATCTGTCCATTGTGGCTAGTGAGATCCCCTCGTTCGGCCCAATGCAAGCAGGTCCACTGTGGACGTCGGACACGCTGTGCAACCACCGGGGCCGCGTTATTGGTCCAACCAGCCGCACGCGGCCCGCCGCCGAACCGGGCTGCGGCGGGCACCCTCCCCGGCTTGGCGCACTCCGGACACGCACCGCAACCACCCCCGGCACGGGTTCACATCGTGGGATCCGCAGTCGTTCGACGGTTTCGCGCAAAACTCGGCAGCGAAACTCGTACGAACATGACAAAAGAGGCGCGTTCCCGAATATTCGAGAACGCGCCTCTTCGTGGTAGCGGGGACAGGATTTGAACCTGCGACCTCTGGGTTATGAGCCCAGCGAGCTACCGAGCTGCTCCACCCCGCGCCGTTGTGGTACTTGAATAGATTACACGGGGTGGCCACCGGGTTTTCACCGGGGTCCCCGAAGTCGCTGACCTGCGACTACGCCCTTTCCAGCCACTGACGTGCTCCACTGAGGACCATCTCGAGGCCGTCGTCGAAGCGCGAACCGACGTCGGCCAGCAGGTCGCCGGCCGCTTCGGTGCGGTACCGCTCGTCCAGCTGCCCCGGCACCGGGTAAACGGCCTGCTCTTCGATGGTGAAGCCGACGACGTAGCTGTAGACGGTGAACATCGCCTGGCCCACCCGGCGTTCGTCGAGGCCCGCGTCGATGCTGCGGCGCAGCGGGCTCTCCTCCACCAGGCCGGTGTCGCCGAGGAACGTCCCGGCGAAGACCTTCCCGCCGTCGCGGTAGGCCAGCATCATGCGGCGCAGCGCCCGCGCGCGGTAAGCGACCGCGTCCCACTCCCCCAGCTCGGCGGGCGGCCGCCGCTCGTCGAGCGAATCGGCGTACATCTGCGTCGCCATCTCGTCGAGCAGCTCCTGCTTGTTCTTCATGTGCCAGTACAGCGCCGGCGCCTTGACCCCGAGGTCGGCGGCGATCAGCCGCAGGGTGAGCCCGTTGAGGCCGACCTCGTTCAGCAGCTTCAGCCCCGAACGCGCGATGTCCTGCCTGCTCAGGGCCATGTTCCCGGTTCTCCTCGGTGAGCTCGCTTGACAATTTAACGATGTTAAGGGCATCCTCGGGTCAGGTCAATTTAACGTTGTTAAGGAGCTGGGGATGGACGAGCTGACCGCCGGGGTGGTCGTAGCGGGCGCGGGGCCGACCGGGCTGATGCTGGCGAACGAGCTGGCGCTGGCCGGGGTGGCCGTGGTCGTGCTGGAGCGGCTGCCGGTCCGGACCGGGTTGTCTAAGGCGCTGAACCTGCAGCCGCGGACGGCGGAGGTGCTGGACCTGCGGGGGCTGCTGGGCCGGGCGGAGGAGCGGTCGTTCGCGACCGTCGCGGACGGGCACTTTTCGGTGATCCCGGTCGGCTACGCGGGCTGGGACACGCGGCACCCGTACCAGGTCGGCATCCCGCAGGCCCAGGTCGAGGCGGCACTGGAGGAGCGGCTGGCCGAGCAGGGCGTGAAGGTGCTCCGCGGCCACGAGCTCACCGGTTTCGAGCAGGACGCCGACGGCGTCACGGTCACGGCCGGCGACCTCCGGGTGCGCGCGGCGTACCTGGTGGGCTGCGACGGCGGCCGCAGCGCGGTGCGCAAGGCGCTGGGACTGCCGTTCGAAGGCATCGAGGGCCGCGGCCACGGCGTCTCGGCGGACGTCCGGTTCAGCACGACGCCGCCGGGCGCGCCGACGGAGTGGCGCTCGATGGGCAACATGGTGACGTCGTTGCGCCCGGGCAAGTTCATCGGCCTGATCCCGCTGGGCGAGCCGAACCTGTACCGCCTGAGCTACGGCGACCGGCTGAACCGCCCGGACGACCTGCGCGCCGAGGTGCCGGAGGCGGAAGTCCGCGCGGCGGTCCGCGAACGCTTCGGCGACGAGGTGGAGATCGAGGAGATCCGCTGGGTGTCCCGGTTCTCGGACGACAGCCGCCTGGCGGCGACGTACCGGGTGGGCCGGGTGTTCCTGGCCGGCGACGCGGCGCACATCCACTTCCCCGCCGGCGGCCAGGGGCTGAACCTGGGGGTCCAGGACGCGATGAATCTGGGCTGGAAGCTGGCGGCGGATCTGACCGGCCGCGCCCCGGCGGGGCTGCTGGATTCGTACGAGACGGAGCGTCGCGCGGTGGCGGAAGGCGTGCTGCAGAACGTGGCGGCCCAGAACGCCCTGATCCCCCTGACCCCGGACCAGCTGGCGCTGCGCGGCCTGTTCCGGGAGCTGACGGCCATCCCGGAGGTCCAGCGGAAGCTGTCGGGCATGGTCTCGGGCTTGGCGATCCACTACGGACCGGACGACGGCGTCGAAGGTGCCCGCCTCCCGGACTTCCCACTGGACACCGGCTTCGCGAGCGACTTGTTCCACAGTGGAAAGTTCGTCCTGCTGACGAAAACCCCGGCGTTCGCACCACATCCGGAGGTAGTCGTAGCCGAGGTACCGGAACTCCCCTGGCCGGACGTGACGCGCGTGCTGGTCCGCCCGGACGGTTACGTGGCATCGACCACGGGATCCACGGACGGCTGGCTCAAGTAACCCCGACCACCCGCAGGGGGTCCAGGGCGGCGAAGCCCCCTGGCGGGGGTCTGGGGGTTCGACCCCCAGGGGAAATGCGAAAGAGGGCCGCGTTCGCGCTTTCCGCGAACACAGCCCTCTTTCCCTCTGTAGCGGGGACAGGATTTGAACCTGCGACCTCTGGGTTATGAGCCCAGCGAGCTACCGAGCTGCTCCACCCCGCGTCGTGGCACCTACTCTACGCCCTCGTTTCCAGGGGGTGCAAAGCAGGTGCCCCGTACGTAACCGACGTCACCCACCAGGCTGGCTGCTGGGCGGCGGAGTGCTCGTCCCCGGCGCCGCCGTCTTGGCCGCTTCGTACGCCTTCGCCGCCGCGTCCAGCGCCGCGAGCGCGTTGCCCTGGTCGGTGAAGTTCCCCGACTGCTGCGCGGCCTTCAGCTTGGCGATCGCCGACTGGATGTCCTGGACCGCCTTGTCGAGCGCCGCGTTGCCACCGCTGTTGTTCGGCGGCGGTGTCGTGGTCGGGTTCGTCGAGCTGGCCGGTGGTGTCGTCGTCGGCTGCCCGGCTTGCGGTGGCGTGGTCGTGGCCTCGCCGGTGCCGGGTCCGAAGATCTGGTCGAGGGCTTCCTGCAGCGTCGCGCCGTAGCCGACCTTCGTCCCGTAGGAGACGAGGACGCGGGCCAGCTGCGGATAGCTGTTCTGGTTGCGCTGCCGGATGTAAACGGGTTCGACGTAGAGGAAGCCGTCGGCGACCGGGAGGGTGATCAGGTTGCCATAGATAGGGATGACTTGCGGATTGTTGAAGAGAGTTCGGTCCTGGGCGACCCGGACGTCGCTCTGGAACCGGTTCTGGACCTGGACCGGGCCCTCGACCTGCGTGGCTCCGGTGGCTGCGCTGGGTAGCTGGAGAACGCGGATCTTGCCGTAGTCGACCGGGTCGGAGGAGACCGACATCCAGGATGCGAGGTATTGACGCTGGAGGCCGGTGAGGGAGCTGGTCAGCTGGAAAGTCGGCTGGTTCTGGCCCGGTGCGTCGGCGAGCACATAGTAACCGGGCTGGTTCGCAGCGCCGGCCGCGGCCGGGTTGGAGCCGCCTTCGGCAGTCGGGTCCTGCGGGACGCTCCAGAACGCCTGCTGCGAGTAGAACTCCTGCGGGTTGCTGACGTGGTAGCGCGACAGCAGCTCACGCTGGATCTTGAAGAGGTCCTCGGGGTAGCGGAAGTGCGACCGCAGGTCCGGGGAGATCTCGGAACTCGGCTTCACGAGCCCGGGGAAGACCTTCTCCCAGGCGTTGAGGACCGGTTCCTTGTCGTCGATCGAGTACAGCGTCACGGTGCCGTTGAAGGCGTCGACGGTGGCCTTGACCGAGTTGCGGATGTAGTTGATCGAGCTGTTGGCCTGGCGGGCGACGCCGTTGAGCGAGTCGTTGGTGGCCGCGCCGAGCTGCGTCTGCTGCGAGTACGGGAAGTTGTTGATCGTGGTGTAGCCGTCGATGATCCACTGGATCTTGCCGTCGACGACCGCGGGGTACGGGTCGCCGTCGAGGGTCAGCCACGGCGCGACCTTGCTGACGCGATCGCGCGGGTCGCGGTTGTACATGATCTTCGAGTTGTCGCCGATGGCGTCGGAGAACAGGATGTTCCGTTCGCCGTACTCGGCCGCGAAGGCCAGGCGGTTGAACCAGTTGTCGACCGAGACACCGCCGCTGCCCTTGTAGGTGTAACCGTGGTCCGTGGCAGTGTCGTACTCGCCGGGCGCGTTGCCGGAGGTGCCGCCCACGATGGCGTAGTCGGAGTCCGCGGCGGAAAGCTCGCCGTAGTAGATGCGTGGTTCCTTGACCTCGATGCCCGGTTGGTTGGGGCCGGGCGAGCCGGCACCGGCCGGGTTCTGGGTGTCGCTCGTGGTGGCGATCGGGTAGCCGCCGTCGGAAGTGGCATCCTTCACCGCACGGTCGATCGTGTTGGCCGGCGCGGCGACGAAGCCGTTGCCGTGCGTGTAGACGAGGTGCTTGTTGATCCAGCTGGTCTGGTTTCCGGTGAGGCCCTCGGTCTTGATCTCCTTGGCGGCGACGATGTAGTCCTGCGTCACCCCGCCGACGGTGTAGCGGTCGATGTCGAGCTTGGCCGGGAAGCCGTAGAAGTTCTCCCGCCCGACGCGCTGGGTGAAGGTGTCGGACAGGACGTTCGGGTCGAGCAGCCGGATGTTCGACATCGTCCCGGTTTCGGCCTTGAGCTGGTCCGGGGTCGCTTCGGCTTTGCCCGTGTAGGGCTGGTACGTGACGTCGGTGAGGCCGAACGCCTTGCGGGTGGCGTCCATGTTGCGCTGGATCGACGTCGCTTCCTTCTCGTTCGCGTTCGGCTTGACCGAGAACTGGTCGAGGATGGCCGGCCAGGCGACGCCGACCAGGATGCTCGACAGGATCAGCAGCACCAGCGCGATCGCCGGCAGCTGCAGGTTGCGCAGGAAGGCTCCGGCGAAGAAGGCGACCGCGCAGATCACCGAAATGCACAGCAGGATGAGCTTGGCCGGCAGGACCGCGTTCAAGTCGGTGTAGGTCGCGCCGACGAACAGCGGCATGCCCCGGTCGGACAACAGCAGGTTGTACCGGTCGAAGAAGTACTCGGCCGCCTTCAGCAGCACGAAGAGGCCGACGGTGATGGCGAGCTGCGCGCGGGTGGGGCCGGCCAGCTGGCCGCCCTTGCCGGCCAGCCGGATGCCGCCGAAGACGTAGTGCGCGATCAGCGCGCCGAAGAAGGAGATGACGACCGTGATGAACAGCCAGCCGAGCAGCCAGTTGAAGAACGGCAGGTCGAAGGCGTAGAAGCCGACGTCGTTGCCGAACTCGGGGTCGGTCTGGCCGAACGTGGTGCCGTTCAGGAACAACTGCACGACCTGCCAGTCGCCCTGGGCGGACAGACCGGCGATGAACCCGGTGAGCACCGGGATGCCGATGCCGAACAGGCGGATGCGCGCGACGATCGCCGAGCGGTAGCGCGCCAGCGGGTCGTCGGCGCCGGAGATCGGCACGAACACCGGACGCGTCCGGTAGGCGATCATCAGGCTCACCGCGAGCGCCCCGCCGACCAGCAGCCCGACGGCGAAGAACAGGATCACCCGGGTCACCACCTGGGTGGTGAACACCGACCGCGCCCCGACCTCCCCGAACCAGAGCCAGTCGACGTACGTGTCGAGCAAGCGGGCTCCGAGCAGGAGCGCCAGCACGATCACCGCGGCGATGATGAGGAGGATCCGGCTCCGCCGGGACAGCTTCGGCAGGCTCACCGGGGGCCGACTCGCCACGGCGCACGCTCCTGTCTTCGTCAACACTCGAACAGGGGCGCACGCGCCCCCTGATTCCCTAACTCTACGGATGCCGCCGGAAGTTCCCGGGACCCGCCCAAACCGGACTCGCGGCGTGGCCGGCTTGTTCGGCCGTCGGCCGCCCCGTGGCTTCGACGCGGACCCGCGACCGGCGGCCGGGGCGCGGCGGCCTGGCCGGAACAAGGCTCTGCCACCATGTGCGCATGGAACCGCAGCAGGCCGGCGTGGCCGCTCTCGCCCGCGAGATCGAGGAGTTCATGGCCGCGGGTGGCTGGGACCAGCCGCCGCAGCTGTTCGCGCTGGTGCCGACGGCGGCGCTGCTCGACGAGCAGCCGGAGCTGGCCGGGCAGCTCGACCGGGCCAACCCGCTGACACCGGTGGCCCAGGAAGCACTGCCCGAAGGCGACCTCGCCGAGGCGCTCGGCCGGATCGCCTGGCCCGACCTGGTGATCGGCTGCGCGCTGGCCCAGGAGATCATCGTGCTCCCGCCGGGGTCGGAGTCCGAGCTGCCGGACGTCACCGAGGCCGACGCCGACAGCCTGCGCCGCGCGGCCGCCGACCACCCGCAGCGCACCGAGGCCCGCCTGGTGGCCGCGGTCCTGCGCGACGGCGAAGGCGCGTGCGTGATGCGGCTGCGCGGGATCGGCACGCCCGAGGGCACCGACGAAGCGGTCGACGAGGTCGTGGAAAGCCCCGACCTCGCCCCGAACCTCATCGAAGCGCTCAAGGCCACGCTGCTCCCCTAGTCAGCAGGCCGTCGTCGGCCGGCCGGCCTTGAGGTTGGCCAGCTGCGTGAGCGCGTCGTCCAGTGTGGACACCTTGATGAGGTTGAGCCCGGCCGGCGCGGTGGTCTTGGCCTCGGCGCAGTTGTGCTCGGGCACCAGGAAGTCGGTGGCGCCGGCCTCGCGCGCGCCGACGACCTTGAACGAGATCCCGCCGATCGGGTCGACCTCGCCGGTCTCGGTGATCTCGCCGGTGCCGGCGATGTGCCGCCCGCCCGCGAGGTCGTCGCCCTTGAGCCGGTCGATGATGGCCAGGGTGAACATCAGCCCGGCCGACGGGCCGCCGACGTCCTGCAGCGAGATGTTGACGTTGAAGGGCGCTTCGGCGCGGTCGGTCGCGGTGAGGCCGATGAAGCCCTCCTTGCGGTCCGGGCGCGAAGCGAGTGTCAGCGGCACGGTCCGCTCGGGCTGGCCGTCGGACTGGAAGGTGATCTGCACGGTCTGGCCGGGCAAGGTGCCGGCCAGCGCGGCCCGCACGTCGGCGGCCTCGGCGATCTTCTTGCCGTTGACGGTGATCAGCTTGTCGCCCGGAGACAGGACGTGGTCGGCCGGGCTGCCGGAGACGATCTGCTTCGCCAGCACCTTGACCGGGTAGCCGAGCTTGCGCAGCGCGGCGACCTGCGCGTTCGACTGCGAGTCCTGCAGCTGCTGGATGTTCTCCTGCTTGACCTGCTCGTTGGTCTCGCCCGGCTTGAAGTACTCCTCGCGCGGCGCGAGCGCGTAGCGGCCACTGGCCCAGAACCCGAGCCCCTGGAAGAGGGTGACGCCGTCGTGCAGCGACACGGTCGTCATGCGCAGCTCGCCGGTGGTCGGGTAGGTCTGGTGACCGGAGACCTGGATGACCGGGTTGCCCGCGGCGTCGCGACCCAGCGTGTCGTAGGTGGGGCCGGGGCTGATCGCCACGAACGGCACCGGCACGACCGAGCCGAGCACCACGAACACGAGGAACAGCGTGCCGCTGACCACCAGCGTCCAGCCTCGGCGGGTCATCCGCCGGGCTTCGCCGGCCGGCTCGGCGGCCGGGTCCGGGCTGCTCTTCGCGGGCGCGGTCTGCTCGGAGGACTTGGTCACGACCGACAGCGTACGGTGACCGCGTTCGCTTCTCGGTGAAGGCCACGCACATGACGGGCTGGAGCCTTCCCGACCCGCGTACGGTGGACACATGAGCAAACCCCCGTTCGGCTTCGGACCTCCCGATCCCGACAAACGAGGTGAGAACGACCCCTCGGAGGGCGGGCAGCAGTCCGGCGCCGAGGCCTTCAACCAGCTCGGGCAGATGCTGAGCCAGCTGGGCCAGATGCTCAGCCAGGCCGGCACTTCCAGCGGGCCGGTGAACTACGACCTCGCCAAGCAGATCGCCCTGCAGACCCTGGGCAGCGCCGGCAACACCGGCGAGAGCCGCCTCGGCTTCTCCGGTGGTGACGACTCGAACGCCGCGGTGCGCGACGCCGCCCACCTCGCGGAGATGTGGCTCGACCCGGCGACGTTCCTGCCCGCGGGCGCGACGTCGACGGTGGCCTGGTCGCCGCGCACCTGGGTGGAGAAGACCCTGCCGACGTGGCAGCGGCTGTGCGACCCGGTGGCCCAGCAGATTTCGGGTGCCTGGATGCAGGCGCTGCCCGCGGAGGCCAAGGAAGCCGCCGGCCCGCTGCTGCAGATGATGGGGCAGATGGGCGGCATGGCGTTCGGCTCCCAGCTCGGCAACGCGCTGGCGCAGCTGGCCTCGGAGATGCTGACGTCGTCCGAGATCGGCCTGCCGCTGGCCCCAGCCGGCACGTCCGCGCTGCTGCCGGCGAACATCGAGAAGTTCGCCGACGGCCTGGAGCTGCCGAACAGCGAGATCCTCGTGTTCCTGGCCGCGCGCGAGGCCGCGCACCAGCGCCTGTTCACGCACGTGCCGTGGCTGCGTCAGCGGCTGCTGGCGACGGTCGAGGAGTTCGCCCACGGCATCACGGTCGACACGTCGGCGCTGGAGTCCCTGGCCGGCCGCATCGACCCGGCGAACCCGGCGAGCATCGAAGAGGCCATGTCCTCGGGCCTGCTCGAGCCCCAGACGACGGACGAGCAGAAGGCGGCGCTCCGGCGTCTCGAGACGCTGCTCGCCCTGGTCGAGGGCTGGGTCGACGTGGTGGTGGCCGAAGCGGTGAGCGACCGCCTCCCGGGCGCGGACGCGCTGCGCGAGACCCTGCGCCGCCGCCGCGCGACGGGCGGCCCGGCCGAGCAGACGTTCGCCACGCTGGTCGGCCTGGAGCTGCGCCCCCGCCGGATGAGGGACGCGTCGAACCTCTGGAAGCTGGTGGGCGACCGCCACGGGATCGAGAAGCGCGACGCCCTGTGGTCCCACCCGGACCTGATGCCGACGGCGGAGGACCTGGACGAGCCGATCGACTTCGCGGACCGAGTGGGCTCGGCGGGCTCGATCGACGACCTGGACCCGATCGCGGAGCTGGAGCGCACGTCGCAGTCGGAAAGCTCGAAGCTCGACGAGAAGGCCAAGGAGAACCCGCAGGACCCGGAAGAGGGCGAAAGCCCCAGCTGACCCGGCATCACGGCAACGGGCGCCTCGCACCAGCGAGGCGCCCGTTCCCATATCCCCACCGTGTCGACCTTCCAGACACACGTGTCGTCTCTCCAGACACACGAGCCGACCCTCCAGATACGCGAGCCGACCTTCCAAGCACGCGAGCCGACCCTCCAAGCACGCAAGCCGACCTCTAAATGCGCGAGCCGACCCCTCCAGCGCCCGACCCCTCCAGCGCCCGAGCCGTCCAGCGCCCGAGCAGTCCGCCCAGGCACGCGAGTCCTCCCTCCAGGCACTGGCGCCAACCTCCCGGCACCCGCACCAAGCACCCCGCGAAACGCGACCGGGGCGGCCCGCCGCAGCGAACCACCCCGGTCACCATCACCCGCTCAGTCCTCGTCGGAAATCCCCCACCCGGCGGCGGCGGACAACCCCTCGAGGTACCCCATCGCCCGGTCGGTCTTCGGGTAGCGCCGCACCAGCGCCCAGAACGCCGCGTCGTGCCCGGGCTCGCGCAGGTGCGCCAGCTCGTGCACCAGCACGTAGTCCAGCACCCACGGCGGGACCTTCCGCAGCCGGTCGCTGACCCGGATGGTCGCGTCGACCGGCGTGCAGGACGCCCACCGCGTGCGCATCGGCGGCACCCAGCGGACGCTCGCCGGCGTCGCGGCGCCGTCCAGGTACTTGCCCGACAGCAGCGCGCAGCGCGCCAGCAGGGCTTCGTCCGACGTCTTCGGTGACGCCGGCCGACGTGGTTCCGAGCGTTGCAGCTTGCGCTCCATCTCGGCGACCCAGTGTTTCTCCTCCGCCCTGGTCATCCGCGCGGGGATGAGCACGACCAGCGTGTCGTCCTTCCAGTACGCGGTGACCGTCCGGTGCCGACGCTGGCTGCGCCGCACTTCGACCTTGTGTCCGGGTGTGTCCGACGGGGGGTTCGTCTCCCCCCGGCCTCTCAGCGAGGGCATGTGTGCTTCGACCACCCGACAACGGTAAGGCCCGGCACCGACAACTCCGAGCGCCTTAAGGTCACAGAGCCGAGTTGTCCACAGGCATCTCCACTTGTGGACAACTCGGCCGATCCGGCGTCTTCAGCGGCTCGGCGGTCGTCCCCGGGTGCCATCCTGCGGACATGATCCTCTCCACCGCGGACATGCCTCCGGTCCTCCTGCCGGCCCACCCCGCCCTGCTCCCGGGCCTCACGGTGCTGGATCGCGGCACGCGCGAAATCCAGATCGGGCTCGACCCGCGCCATGGCGTGATCGTCGAAAACCTGTCCCCGAACCTCGTCGCCCGGTTGCGCGAGCTCGACGGCAGCACGCCCGTCGAGCGGCTCTTGCTCGCCGAGAGCGAACAGCGCGATCAGCTGCGCACGCTCCTGCGGCAGCTCACCGCGCTCGGCCTGGTCACCGACACGGGCGGGCCCGGCGCCCCGAGCCTGCGCGGCGAAGCCGGCCTCTGGTCGCTGCGGGCCCGCCACCACCAGGTGGCGCTGGCGGGCCGGCGTCGCGCCGCCGCGGTCACCGTCCACGGCAACGGCCGGGTGGCGGTCGCGGTCGCCGTTCTGCTGGCCAACGCCGGGGTGGGACACGTCGAGCTGGAGCTGCCCGGCACCGTGACCGAGCACGACCTCGGCACCGGCTTCGCCGAGGCCGACCTGGGCCGGCTCCGGCGTCAAGCCCTCGGCGACCTGCTCCGCCGGGTCGACCCCGAGGTCCGTGTCACCCGCCTCCACGACCGCTACCCGGAGCTCGTGCTGCTCACCGACGCCGTCGTCGCGGCGCCGGAGATCGTCGCCGAGCTGATGGCGGACGGCGTCCCGCACATGCCGGTCCGCGTCCGCGACGGCACCGGCATCGTCGGGCCGCTGGTGGTGCCGGGCCGCAGTTCGTGCCTGCGCTGCGCCGACCTGCACCGGACCGATCTCGACCCGTGCTGGCCCCGCGTAGCCGGCCAGCTCGCCGGGCGGCACCAGCGGCCCGACCTCGGCGCGATCCAGTCGTGCGCGTCGCTGGCCGTCGCGCAGGCCATGCGACTGCTCTCGCCGGCCGAACCGGCGCCACCGACCTGGAACGCGACCCTCGAGATGGACGCCTTCGACGGCCGGATCCGCCACCGCGGCTGGCCGCCCCACCCGCGGTGCGGCTGCGGCGCGCCGGCGCTACCGCAGGAGACGTAGGCCACTCTGACGCCGCGAGCAGGCTGCGCGCCGCCGAGGACGCAAGGCAGAATCGCGGAGGTGACCGACTTCCGCGACCCAGGCGATCGTGATCCCGCGATGCCGCGCAAGGGTGCCGCCCGTACCGCCAAGCTCGCCAGTCTCCCGCTCGGCATCGCCGGCCGGGCGGTCGGCGGGTGGGGCAAGCGGCTGGCCGGCCAGAGCGCGGAGCAGGTGAACGCGACGCTGTCGGCCAAGGCCGCCGAGCAGCTGTTCGAGGTGCTCGGCACGCTCAAGGGCGGCGCGATGAAGTTCGGCCAGGCGCTGAGCGTGTTCGAGGCGGCGGTGCCCGACGACATGGCGAAGCCGTATCGCGAGGCGCTGACGAAGCTGCAGGCGGCCGCGCCGCCGATGTCGGCCCGGCAGACCCACCGGGTGCTCGCCGAGCAGCTGGGCCGCACGTGGACCAGCCGGTTCACCTCGTTCGAAGACGAGCCGGCGGCGGCCGCGAGCATCGGCCAGGTGCACCGCGCGGTCTGGCACGACGGCCGCCAGGTCGCGGTCAAGGTGCAGTACCCGGGCGCCGACGAGGCGTTGCGCAGCGACCTGCGGCAGCTGCAGCGGTTCAGCAGGCTGTTCCAGGCGTTCGTGCCGGGCACCGAGGTCAAGCCGCTGCTGGCCGAGCTGGCCGAGCGGATGAACGAGGAGCTCGACTACCAGGCCGAGGCCCAGCACCAGCGCGCCTTCGCGAAGGCGTTCGACGGCGATCCCGGCATCCTGGTGCCGCGGGTCGTGGCCAGCGCGCCGAAGGTCGTCGTGACGGAGTGGGTGACCGGCACACCGTTGTCGAAGGTGATCGCGGACGGCGACCGCGAGACCCGGAACCTGGCGGGCCGGCTGCTGGCGGAGTTCCACTACTCCTCGCCCGAGCGCGTCCACCTCCTGCACTCCGACCCGCACCCGGGCAACTTCATGATCACGCCCGACGACAGGTTGTGCGTCATCGACTTCGGCGGCGTGGCCCGGCTGCCCGAGGGCATCCCCCGCCACCTGGGCGAGATGACGCGGCTGGCGCTCGACGGCCAGTCCGCCGAGCTGATGCGCCTGCTGCGGGAGAACCGGTTCATCCGCCCCGACAGCGACCTGACCGCGGACGAAGTGCTGTCGTACCTGGCGCCGTTCACCGAGCCGCTGGCCGAGCCGACGTTCCACTTCACGCGCAAGTGGATGCAGCGGCAGGCGTGGCGAGTCGGCGACAGCCGCGGCAACGACTTCCGCGTCGGGCGTTCGCTCAACCTGCCGCCCGAGTACCTGATGATCCACCGGGTGACGGCGGGGTCAACGGGCATCCTCTGCCAGCTCGACGCCGAGATCCCGGCGCGGGGCATCGTGGAGCGCTGGCAGCCCGGGTTCGCCGCCTGAGTTGTCCACAGGCCCGGCCGCGAACGGCGGAATCCGGGCGAGTTGTCCACAGCCGGCGGGAACGGGGTTCCACCCGGTTGGCCGAGCCGTCATGCTCGAACCATGACTGCTACGCAACGCATCGATCCTCTGGCCCTCCGTAACCCCGGCGGCGGCGAGGTGATGAACCTCGAACAGTTACGCAGGGCCGGGGTGTCCGACCGAAGAACCCGGCGGCTCTGCGGCCCCGGAGGGCCGTGGCGCCGCCTGCACCCCGGTGTCGTCCTGCTGCGCAACTCCGCGCCGACGCGGCAGCAGCGGCTGCACGCCGCGCTGGTGCGGTACGGGCCGAGGGTGGTGATCACGGGTGCCGACGCACTGGTGGCCCACGGCGTGAAGTGCCCGGCCACCGAAGAGCTGCGGCTGCTGGTGCCCGAGCACTGCCGGGTGGCGTCCGGCGAGGGCGTCAGCGCGGTGCGCACGGCGAGGATGCCGGAGGCGGTCGTGATCGACGGGCTGCCGTTCGCCCCGCCGGCGCGCGCGGCGCTCGACCTGGCCAGGGCGGAGCCCGATCCGGCGCAGATCCGGCACCTGCTGACGCTTCCGCTCTACTGGGGCCTGTGTGACAGGCAGGAGCTGCTGACCGAGCTCGACGCCGGGTCCCAACGCGGCACGTCGACGGTCCGGAAGGTGCTCCGCGAGCTCGACGAGGGCCCGATCCAGGCCCACGGTTTGGCGGTCGGAGTGCTCGACGCGGCGAGGCTCCCGCCGCCGGTCTGGGACGTGACGATCTGCGACCGCCGCGGCCGCCGCATCGGCGAGGCCGACGCGTGGTGGGACGAGCTCGGGCTGGCCTGGCAGTACCGCTGCGGCCCGGGTGTCGGCGGGTTCAGCCACCTCGCCCTAGCGGCGACGGGGATCGTCTTGGTCCGCTGCACGGTCCGGCAGCTGCGGCTGGCGACGCGGGAAGTGGCGCAGGAGCTGGCGCACGCGTTCGGCGACGCGTCGCGCACACCGCGGCCGAAGGTCCGCGCGGTCGCGATGGCGCCGATCGGAGACGCGGCGTGATCACCAGTACTCGTCGGGCAGCTTGCCCTCGATGTCGCGAACGTGCTGGCGGGCGCAGTCCGGGCAAAGCCACCGCAGCGCGCCCCGCTCGCGGCTGGACACCCAGGCGAGCGCCGTAGCGGGGTCGTCGTCCGGGCCGCGGGTGCGCCCGCAGCGCGTGCAGACGACCGGCTCGGGCGCGCTCACCGCAACCGTCCACTGTGGATCGCCTTGGCGCCGAAGAGAAAGAGGTCGTCGCGGCGGCCGAGGAAGTCCGGAGAGTCCGGCTCGGTCAAGGCGGCAACGGCCGCACGGTCGTCGTCGGCGAGCTCGTTCGCCGACTCGGCAAGCCAGGCGATGCGATGCACGACGTACTCGCGCAGCAGGTCCGAGCCGGGCATGGGGTGATCGATGAGCGCCCCGAACGACTCGACGTCCTGGAGGCCGGCCTCGCGAAGGGCGCGCGGCCAGCCGTAGGGCATGGCCACGCTGCCGGGAAGCCCGGCCCGCATCCCGGCGAACCACTCGGTCCGCGCGGCGAGCAACCGTTGCTCCAGCCCGGGCCGCCCGAACCCGAGATCCCAAGGGAGGCAACGCATTTCGAGCCCACCTTCACCAATGGCGACAAGGCCGCCGGCCCGCACGAGCCCGGCGAGGGTCCGCAGGGCGGCCTGCTGATCCCCGACGTGGTGCACCACACCGGAAGCCCAGACAAGATCGGCGGCGGGCACCTGCCCGGCCAAGCCGGGATCGTCAAGATCCCCATGTACGGAGACAACCTCAACGGAGTCACCGGCGGCTTCGCCAACGGCTCGCCGAGCCTCGGCGAGCAAGACGGGTGTGGCATCAAGAAGCACAACGGTGCCCCCGCCGGCCCGGGCGAGCTCACGCGCGAAGAGCACGCTCATGCCCCCGGCCCCACACCCGACATCGACAACGGTCGCCCGGCCGGACACCAACCCGAGCAGCCGCCGCGCGACGGGCTCGAGCGCGCCGGCATCAAGGGCATCGGCCATCCGCAGCTGGGCGAGGCGCTCGGCCCAGTCGATGTCGTCGTGGCTGTGTACGGCCATGACGCCATTCAACACCAGCACCACCCGCCACCAGACCACCCAAAGGAGGCCACCCGCCAAACCGGCCCGGGGCACGCAGCCACCAGGCCACTCAGTCGATGCACCTCGGCCGGCCACGGGCGCCGAGCCGCCCCGCGGCTA
Source organism: Amycolatopsis iheyensis (assembly GCF_024703995.1). Classification (GTDB taxonomy): domain Bacteria; phylum Actinomycetota; class Actinomycetes; order Mycobacteriales; family Pseudonocardiaceae; genus Amycolatopsis; species Amycolatopsis iheyensis. The sequence continues at coordinate 191,726 of NZ_JAMXQV010000020.1, forward strand.
CAACTGCAGCCAAGGCGCAAGCCGCGCCACCACCCCAGCCACCGCGCGAGCATCTCGGCCGACTCATCGGCGCCGAGCCACCCCCGCGGCCATGCCGTCGCGACTGCGGCCCAATGCGCAAGCCACCATCACCCAGCCACCGCGCGAAGCACCTCGGCCGGCGCACCCGTACCAAGCCGCCGCCGCGACAACCGCTCAGGCGCAAGCCGCCGCCACCCGCCATCCAGGCGAAGCACCCGGGCCGACTCGCCAGAGCCGAACCGCCCCGCGACACGCGGCAATGCCACCACCGGCGCGCAGCAACTCACCGCCGAGCCGTCAGCGCACCGCCGCCCGGGCAGCCCCCGAGCCAACTCGGCGAAGCCAACAGACCACCCTGGCCCGGCGGCCGACCACCGCAACGGCGTCGCCCCGGCCCGCGCCCCCACCGCGACCAGCCAACCGGCGAGCAACCCCAACACCGCAGCCCGCCGACCAGCACGAAGGCCCCCGCCACCCGAAGGCGGCAGGGGCCTGCGCTCAGCTCTGGTCCTGGTACCGCTCCGCTCGCCGGTTCGCCCATCGGGCTACCCGCGTCCAGCGGCGTACGGCACGCGCGCTACCTCGGGCCCGCTGGGCGCGGACCCCTTCCTCGATGTCCCGTATTCGGGCCCGGGACAGTTCTTCGTAAAGCAACATCTCGCTGATCTCCTCGATCTCGGTCTTCGTCAACTGCAGCTGCTCGTCGATGCGAGCTTCGTAATCCCTGGTCGTGACCGGTTCGACGCTCATGCGGCGGCGCTCCGGTGATCGCCGGCGGCCTTGGCCGGCGCGACAGCGGCGTTCTTGCGCGGGCGGCCACGGGGCCGCTTGCGCGCGATCACGACACCGCGCTCGAAGATCTCGCCGCCCCAGACGCCCCACGGCTCGCGCCGGGCCAGGGCACCCGCGAGGCAGGCCTCGCGGACCGGGCAGTCGGCGCACTGCGCCTTGGCGCGCTCGAGCTCGGCCGGGGACTCCGCGAACCACAGGTCCGCGTCGCCCGAACGGCAGGGCAGAGCGGCGTCGGGCACCGCGATCGGGTCGAGCAGGTCGGCGAATATTGCCTCACCCGAGGTGTAGGCGATGGCCGAAGACATGGGGGTTCCTCCTTGTGTCGTACGGGTTTTCGGTTGGGAGATGGAGCTGGGCAATGCTGTTCCTCTTGGGTTGTGCAGCCAAAAACACAAAGGCCGCGGATCCGGGTTTTCCGGTTCCGCGGCCTTCGTGAGCCTCTGTCCTGACTAGGTCAGGAACTTCGCTCCCGTATCGACAACGGAACACGGAACTGCTTGATGGTCGGCAGATCAGCCTGCGGGTACGCGGCGAGAACGCCCTGCGTCCCGAAGACGACGACACCGGTGGCCCAACGACGCTCGACGCGACGCATGCCACGGACCTCGTGCGCGCTCACGGACACACCGGTGCCCGGGCGCTGAACGGCCGCGACTTCCGCGGCGCAGGACAGACGGGTGCCCGGGATCGTGAGCATCTTGTTGATGGTCATTTCACCGGCACCTCCTCGTCTGTACTCTGCACACGTGGCCGCCGAGCGGCCTTCACGTGGATCCCCATACCGAGCCCTTCCAGCTCGGTACTGGCAGGTTATTGCTCCCCACCACACCGGGGCAACTCAATTAACGCGAAAATCCTCGAAGTTACGAAGATCGCCCCTGAGCAGCGGGTTCGCCGCGTCGATCATGGCTCGGACGCGGTCGAGGCCACATCGTCGCGGCCCTGGCGGCCGAGCGAGGCCCAGACGCGCACCCGCCGTGCGGGCCGGCCGCGCCACCCGGACGCGCGACGCGGCGCACCGGGCCGACCCCGTCGGTCCCCGCGAGCAAGCCCTCAAGAACCGGCCGACGCCCGCACGACCCCGAGGATCTCCGCGCCGAAGCGCTCGAGCTTCGTCGCGCCGATGCCGGAGATCGACACCAGCGCCGCCTCGTCCACCGGGCGCTGCTCCGCGATCGCCAGCAACGTCGCGTCCGTGAACACCACGAACGCCGGCACCTTCAGCTCACGGGCCCGGTCGCCGCGCCACGACTTCAGCCGCTCCAGCAGACCCTCGTCCACCGTCGACGGGCACCGGCCGCACCGGCCCAGCTTGACCTCGAGGGTCTCCAGCAGCGGCCCGCCGCACACGCGGCAGCGCGTCTTGACCGGCGTCGCCGGCTTCTGCTGGGCGCGGGCCACCCGCGCGGCCGGGTGGTCCTCCGGGATCAGGCCGTAGAGGAACCGGCTGCGCCGCCGGTTGCGGCGCCCGCCCGGCGTGCGGGCCAGCGCCCACGACAGCCACAGGTGCTCGCGGGCCCGCGTCACGCCGACGTAGAACAGCCGGCGCTCCTCTTCGATGGCCGCTTCGTCGTCGCCGGCGTGGAGGATCGGCATCGTCCCCTCGGCGAGGCCGACGAGGAACACCGCGTCCCACTCCAGACCCTTCGCCGCGTGCAGCGACGCCAGCGTCACGCCCTCGACCGTCGGCGGGTGCTGGGCCGCCGCGCGCTGGTCCAGCTCGGCGTTGAACCGGGGCAGGTCCGCGTCCTCGACCGTCGCCGAGAGCTCTTCGGCCAGCTCGACGATCGCCAGGAGCGCGTCCCAGCGCTCCTTGGCCGCGCCACCGGCGGGCGGCGACTCGGTGAGGCCGACGCGCGCGAGCACCGAACGCACCGTCGTGACCAGGTCGGAGCTGCCGTCGCCGGCCGCGGTCCGCAACGCCGACATCGCCTGCCGGACCTCCGTGCGGTTGAAGAACCGCTCGCCGCCGCGGACCAGGTACGGGATGCCGGCCTCGGCCAGCGCCGACTCGTACGCCTCGGACTGGGCGTTCACCCGGTACAGCACCGCGATCTCGCTCGCCGGGACGCCGCCGTCGAGCAGCTCGCGCACCCGGCGGGCGACGGCGTCGGCCTCGACCGCCTCGTCGTCGAACTCGGCGAAGCGCGGCTCCGGGCCCGCCGGCCGCTGGCCGATGAGCTTCAACCGCGACCCCGCCGGCCGGCCCCGCGCCGCGCCGATGACGCGGTTCGCCAGGGAGACGACCTCGGGTGTCGACCGGTAGTCGCGCTCGAGCCGGACGACCGTCGCCTCCGGGAAGCGCCGGGTGAACTCCAGCAGCGGCCGCGGCGACGCGCCGCCGAAGGAGTAAATGGTCTGGTTCGCGTCGCCGACGACGGTCAGGTCGTCGCGGCCGCCCAGCCACGCGTCGAGCAGGCGCTGCTGCAGCGGCGTGACGTCCTGGTACTCGTCGACGACGAAGCAGCGGTAGCGGTCCCGGAACTCCTCGGCGACGGCGCCGTGCTCCTCGAGCACGGCCGTCGTGTGCAGGAGGAGGTCGTCGAAGTCGAGCACCTGCGCGGTGTTCTTCAGCTCCTCGTAGAGCCGGTAGACCTGCGCGATCTGCGCGGCCGGCGCCGGGATGTCGCGCTGGGCGCGGGCGGTGACGGCCGGGTAGTCGTCCGGGCTGACCAGCGACGCCTTCGCCCACTCGATCTCGCTCGCGAGGTCGCGCAGGACCTCGACCTCGGTGCCGAGCTTGGCCCGGTTCGCGGCCTGGCCGACGAACCGCAGCTTGTTGTCCATCAGGTCCCACGGCCGGTCGCCGACCACGCGCGGCCAGAAGTACCGCAGCTGGCGGCGGGCGGCGGCGTGGAACGTCAGCGCCTGGGCCGCCTCGACGCCCAGGCCCCGCAGCCGGGTGCGCATCTCCCCCGCGGCGCGCGTGGTGAACGTGACGGCGAGCACCTGACCGGGGGCGACGTGCCCCGCCCGGACCAGGTGCGCGATGCGGTGGGTGATCGTGCGGGTCTTGCCCGTGCCGGCTCCGGCGAGCACGCAGACCGGCCCTCGCGGGGCACCGGCGGCGGCGCGCTGCTCGGGGTCGAGACCATCGAGCAAACGGTTCAGGCTCTTGGGGGAAAGTACGCCGGTCACGTCCCGCATCCTCGCAGAGGGGGACGGGGAATCGGGGCAGGGGCACGCGGCCGTATCCTGGACATATGGCGGGACAGCAGGACAAGGAAGCGGCCAAGCAGGCCAAGAAGGAGAAGCGCGCGGCGAGCAAGGCCCGCCGTGGCCAGCTCTTCGAAGCCTTCAAGATGCAGCGCAAGGAAGACCCCTGGCTCATCCCGTGGATGGTCGGGTCGATCGTCGTCGTCGCGGGCGTGGCGTTCGGCATCGGGTTCTTCTTCGACGCCCAGTGGGCGCTGCTGCCGCTGGGCATCGTGCTCGGCGCCCTGCTCGCCATGATCATCTTCGGCCGGCGCGTCCAGAAGACGGTCTACGGGAAGGCCGACGGCCAGCCCGGCGCCGCGGCGTGGGCGCTGGAGAACCTCCGCGGCAAGTGGAAGGTGACGCCGACCGTCGCCGCGACGACGCAGCTCGACGCCGTGCACCGCGTGCTCGGCGGCCCGGGCGTGGTGCTCGTCGCGGAGGGCGCGCCGCACCGCGTCAAGACCCTGCTCGCCCAGGAGAAGAAGCGCGTCTCCCGCCTGATCGGCGACACCCCGATCTACGACGTGACGATCGGCCACGACGAAGGCCAGATCCCGCTGAAGAAGCTCCAGGGCTACCTGATGAAGCTGCCGCGCAACCTCAAGCCGGCCCAGGTCGACGCCCTCGAGGCCAAGCTGGCCGCGCTCGGCAACCGCGGCGCGGCCATGCCGAAGGGCCCGATGCCCGCCGGCGCGAAGATGCGCAACGTCCAGCGCACGATCCGCCGCCGCTGACCCCGCGCCATGAGAAAGGCCCCGTCCGGAATCCCGGACGGGGCCTTTCTCTTTGGTCGACGCGTCGTGGGTCAGCGCATCCGGATGACGACGGTGCCGGTCAGCCGGTCGAGCCAGCTGCGGCCGTCGGCGTTGCGGACGGCCGCCGGGATGATGACGAACGTCAGCACCGCCCGGACCAGCGCCCGCAGCGGCCCGACCAGCGCGGCGCCGTCGAGCCGGGCCACGCGGACGCCGACGACGGCCATGCCGGGGGTGAAGCCGAAGAAGCCCGCGGAGATGACGGACAGCACCGCCCACACCCCGCCGGACCAGAGGTTGAAGTTCTGCATCGCGGCCGGGTCCTGCAGGCTGGGGTGCAGGAAGATGGCCGTGACCAGGGCCGCGACGACGAGGTCGACGATCAGCCCGAGCAGCCGGGCGCCCCCGCTCGCCGCCGACCCGACGCCCGATTCGGGCAATCCGAACTTCTCGCCCGGCCAGCGCGAGTCGACGTCCGGCCGGCCTTCGCCGGTCCCGGGCAGCCATTCACCGGTCCATCTCGCCACCCGTCCAGGGTATGCCGGTGGCGCAGACCACGTTCGCCCTGGTCGGATAGCCGTATTCAGTGGCCCGTTAACACCCGCGAAACATACGGGTGACTGTCGGGCAACACCGCCCTCTTAGCGTGAGCCGAAGAGAGCACTGCCGTACGAGCTCGAACGAGAAGGAGTCACCGAGGGTGCCCACTACTCCAGACGACATCCAGCGCCTCATCGCCGACGAGAACGTCGAGGTCATCGACGTCCAGTTCTGCGACCTGCCCGGCGTGATGCAGCACTTCACGGTCCCCGCGAAGGCCTTCACCGAAGAGGCCTACGAAGAGGGTCTCGCGTTCGACGGCTCCTCGGTGCGCGGCTTCCAGTCCATCCACGAGTCCGACATGCTGCTCCTGCCGGACGCGGCGACCGCGCGGATCGACCCGTTCCGCAAGGCGAAGACCCTCGCGCTGAACTTCTTCGTGCACGACCCGTTCACCCGTGAGGCGTACAGCCGTGACCCGCGCAACATCGCGCGCAAGGCCGAGCAGTACATCTCCGAGTACGGCGTCGCCGACAACGTCTTCTTCGGTCCCGAGGCCGAGTTCTACATCTTCGACTCGGTGCGCTTCGACTCCGCCGAGCACGCCTCGTTCCACGAGATCGACTCGGTCGAGGGCTGGTGGAACACCGGCACCGACGAGCCCGGCGGCAACCAGGGCTACAAGACGAAGTTCAAGGGCGGCTACTTCCCGGTCCCGCCGGTCGACCACTTCGCCGACCTGCGCGACGACATCGTCCGCAACCTGACGAACACCGGGTTCGAGATCGAGCGCGCGCACCACGAGGTGGGCACCGCCGGCCAGACCGAGATCAACTACAAGTTCAACACGCTGCTGCACGCGGCCGACGACCTGCAGCTGTTCAAGTACATCGTGAAGAACACGGTGTTCGCGGCGGGCAAGACGGCGACGTTCATGCCGAAGCCCCTCGCCGGCGACAACGGCTCGGGCATGCACTGCCACCAGTCGCTGTGGAAGGACGGCCAGCCGCTGTTCCACGACGAGTCGGGCTACGCCGGGCTGTCGGACACCGCGCGCCACTACATCGGCGGTCTGCTCAAGCACGCGCCGAGCCTGCTGGCCTTCACGAACCCGACGGTGAACTCCTACCACCGCCTGGTGCCGGGCTTCGAGGCGCCGGTTTCGCTGGTGTACTCGCAGCGCAACCGTTCGGCCTGCGTGCGCATCCCGATCACGGGCAACAACCCGAAGGCCAAGCGCGCCGAGTTCCGCTGCCCGGACTCGTCGGGCAACCCGTACCTGGCGTTCTCGGCGATGATGATGGCCGGCCTGGACGGCATCAAGAACAAGATCGAGCCGGCCGACCCGATCGACAAGGACCTCTACGAGCTCCCGCCGGAGGAGGCCAAGAACGTCAAGCTGGTCCCGGGCGACCTGGGCACGGTGCTGGACACCCTGGAGGCGGACCACGACTACCTGCTCGAAGGTGGCGTGTTCACCCCGGACGTGATCGAGACGTGGATCGCGTACAAGCGCGAGCACGAGATCGACCCGCTGCGCCTGCGCCCGCACCCGTACGAGTTCGCCCTGTACTACGACGTGTGATCGGGTAGTACGACCCACGGACACGCCGGTGGCGAGGAGCGAAAAGCCCTCGCCGCCGGCGTTTCTTTCATTCCGACGTCGACAACATCCTCAGGTCCGCGCCCGCCGCTTCGAAGACGCCGCGGGGGTTCGGGACCAGTTTTCGCAGCTCCAGGTCCATCATCCCCAGCGTGCAGCTGATCTCCGCGGCGACCGTGCCGTCCAGCTTGGTGATCGTCGAGTCCATCTTGAACGTCTTGCCCGTGCCGAACTTGACGTCGCACGTCACGTCGACCTCGTCGCCCGCTCTCAGCTCTCGGCGGAACACCACGTTCGTCTCCAGCAGGACCGATGCCACGTTGCCCAGGCCCTTCAGCGCGCCCGCCGCTTCCAGCAGCTCGAGCCGGGAAACTTCGCCGTACGAGTGGTACACAGCGTGGTTGAGGTGGCCCAGGGTGTCCAACTCGTAGTGCCGGACCTTGATCCGGGTCCGGAACGGCTCGCGCTCAGTCACCCGCCCACTGTAGGTCAGGCCTCGTAGAACAGGTGCTCCACTACGGTGTGCGCCCGCCGCGTGATGCGGCGGTACAGGTCCAGGAACTCCCCCGGGTCATCGTCCGACGACTGGCCCAGCACCCGAGCCACCGCCACCAGGTCGCGGCCCGACCCCGGGACCTCGTCGACCGCCTTGCCGCGCACCAGCATCCCCGCGTTGCGCACGCGCGTCGCCAGGAGCCACGCCTCGCGCAGTGATTCCGCTTCGGACTCCGAGGCCAGCCCGGCTTCGGGCAGGCACGCCAAGGCCTCCAGCGTCGACGTCGTCCGCAGGGCCGGGTTCGCGCCCGCGTGCTGGAGCTGCAGCAGCTGCACCGTCCACTCGACGTCGGCGAGGCCGCCTCGGCCCAGCTTCGTGTGGCGGGTCGGGTCGGCGCCGCGGGGCATGCGCTCGGTCTCCACCCTCGCCTTGATGCGGCGGATCTCCCGCGCCTTCGTCCCGTCCAGGCCGCCCTCGGGGTAGCGGATCGGGTCGATCATCGCGATGAAACGCTCGCCCAGGTCGTCGTCGCCCGCGATGAACCGGGCCCGCAGCAGTGCCTGCGCCTCCCAGACCTCGCCCCACCGCGCGTAGTAGGCGCGGTACGACTCCAGCGTGCGGACCAGCGGCCCGCTCCGGCCCTCCGGCCGCAGGTCGGCGTCGACCTCCAGGGCCGGGTCCGAACTGGGTGCGCCCAGCATCTTCCGGACGGTCTCCGCGACCGACGAAGCGAACTTCACCGCGTCGGCGTCCGAGACGCCTTCAGTCGGCTCGCACACGAAGAGCACGTCGGCGTCGGAGCCGTAGCCGAGTTCGGCGCCGCCGAGCCGCCCCATGCCGATGACGGCGATGCGGGCCGGCGTCTTGCCCAGCTCCGCCTGGCGCTGCCGGAACGCCGCCGCCAGCGCGCCCTGCAGCACCGCGACCCAGACCGCGGACAGCGCTTCGCACACCGCCGGGACGTCGAGCAGGCCCAGCAGGTCCGCGCACGCGATCCGCAGCAGCTCGTGCCGGCGCAGCGAGCGCGCGGCGGCGACAGCGGCGTTCAACCCGGGTTGCCGCCGGACGGCCGCCCGCAGCGACGTCGCCACCTCGGCCGGCGTGCGACCCAGCAGGCGGGCCGGATCGCCGAGCAGGCGCAGCACCTCGGGCGCGCGCACCAGCAGGTCCGGCACCAGCCGCGACGTCCCGAGCAGCAGCGCCAGGTTTTCGACGACCGTGCCCTCATCACGCAGCACCCGCAAGTACCACGGCGTGTCCTCGAGCGCCTCGGACACCTTCCGGTACGACAGCAGGCCGCCGTCGGGGTCCGGGGTGTCGGCGAGCAGGTCGAGCAGCACCGGCAGCAGCGCCTGCTGGATCGCGGCCCGCCGCGAGACACCCGCGGTGAGGGCCTTGATGTGCTGGAGCGCGCCGTCGGGCGCGGTGTAGCCGAGCGCGGCCAGCCGGCTGGCCGCCTGCTTGGTCGTCAGGCGCAGGGCCTCGGTCGGCACGTTCGCGACCGACTGCAGCAGCGGCCGGTAGAAGATCTTTTCGTGCAGCCGCCGGATGCCCTTCGCGTGCTTCCGGAACTCCGCCAGCAGCGAGTCGCCCTGGCTCTTGCCGCCGGCGGCCTTCACGCCGCTGGCTCGCGCGAGGATGCGCAGCTCGTCGGTGTCGGTCGTCGCCGGGAACAGGTGGGTGCGGCGCAGCCGCCGCAGTTGCAGGCGGTGCTCGATCATCCGCAGGAACTCGTACGACGCGCCCAGCTCGGCGGCGTCCTGGCGGCCGACGTACCCGCCTTCACCCAGCGCCGCGAGCGCGTCCATCGTGGACGGCGACCGCAGCTCGTCGTCGATCCGGCCGTGGACCAGCTGCAACAGTTGCACCGCGAACTCGACGTCGCGCAGGCCGCCGCGGCCCAGCTTGAGCTCGCGTTCGGCGTGCTCGGACGGCACGTGCCCTTCGACGCGACGGCGCATCTGCTGCACCTCGCCGACGAAGTTCTCCCGGTCGGCCGCCGACCACACCAGCGGCGCCACCATCTCGGCGTACTGCCGGCCGAGCTCGGCGTCGCCGGCCACCGGACGCGCCTTGAGCAGCGCCTGGAACTCCCAGGTCTTGGCCCACTTCTGGTAGTAGCCGTGGTGGCTCTCGAGGGTGCGGACGAGCGCGCCGGCCTTGCCTTCGGGGCGCAGCGCCGCGTCGACCTCGAAGCACGCCTTGCCGACGACGCGCATCATCGTGCTCGCCAGCCGCGTCGCGACTCCGAGGTCTTCGGCTCCGACGAAGATGACGTCGACGTCGGAAACGTAGTTGAGCTCGCGGCCACCGCACTTGCCCATCGCGATGATCGCGAGGTTGCCGTCGGCCGGCGCGCCGACCTCGGCCTCGGCGGCGACCAGCCCGGCGGCGAGCGCGGCCTCGGCCAGCTCGGTGAGCTGCGCGGCGACCTCGACGTAGGTCGGGCGCTCGAGGCCGGTCTCGACGAGGTGCCCGAGGTCCGCGGCCGCGATGCCGAGCAGCTGGCCGCGATAGCCGATCTTGAGGGCCTGCTCCGCTTCGAGCCCGGTCAGGACCTCGCCCTTGTCGTCCAGCAGGGACGTGCGCAGCGCTTCCCGGTACTGGGCCGGGTCGGTGCTCTTCTTGCCGGTGAGCAGCTGCCACTCGGCCGGGTTCGCGGCGAGGAAGTCCGCCAGCGCGCTGGAGGTCCCCAGCACGCTGAGGAACCGGCCGCGGAACGTGCGGTTCGCGCGGAGCTGCTCCTCGAGCCGCGTCCACTCGGCGTCGTCGGCCTCGCGGATCCGGTCGATGCCGCGCAGCGCGAGGTCGGGGTCGGCGGCGCGGGACAGCGCCGCGATGACGTCGGCGGCCGCGGCGACCGGGCCGCCGTCGGCCCACCAGCCGGCCGCGCGCAGCTGCCCCTCGGCACGGGCGTCGGTGAAGCCGTACCTCGCCGCCGAAGCGGTCGTTCGCGCGCGGTCTGCCATCACCGACCACCGTATCCCGGCAGCCGGGGTCAGGCGGCCAGCCGACCCGGTTCGACGTCGGCCGGCGTCGGCTCGGGCACCTGGAAGCTGTGCGCGCTGACGGGATTGCGGCGCGAAAGGACGTAGATCCCGATGCCGACACCGATCCCGACCACACCGACGGAGATGGTGCCCGCGGCGCCGAGCGACGCGATCTTGCCGGAGATCGCGCCGACGACCGCGGCGGCGGGCAGCGTGAACAGCCACGCGACGACCATCCGGCCGGCCATCCGCCAGCGGACCGGGGCGTCCCGGCGCCCGACGCCGGAGCCGACGATGCCGCCGGAGCACACGTGCGTCGTCGACAGCGGGAAGCCCAGCCGCGACGAGATCAGGATGACCAGCGCCGAGCTCGTCTGGGCGGCGAAGCCCTGCGGGCCCTCGATGTCGGTCAGGCCCTTGCCGAGGGTGTGGGTGATGCGCCAGCCGCCGAGGTAGGTGCCGGCCGCCAGCGCGCACGCGGCACTGATGATCACCCAGACGGGTGGCGCCGAGCCGGGCGCCAGGCTGCCCGCGCTGACGAGGGTGAGCGTGATGACGCCCATCGTCTTCTGCGCGTCGTTGGTGCCGTGCGCGAGGGAGACGAGCGAGGCCGAGACGATCTGGCCGACCTTGAACCCGCGGGTGGCCGGGCGGTTCCGGACCAGGAAGCGGTAGACGAGGTAGGTCGCGACCAGCGCGACCAGGCCGGCGATCACCGGGCTGGCGGCGGCCGGGACGAGCACCTTCTCGACGATCTTTCCGAAGTGGACCGAGTCGGCGCCCGCCGACACCCAGGTGGCGCCGATCAGGCCGCCGAACAGGGCGTGCGACGAGCTCGACGGCAGGCCGACGAACCACGTCACGAGGTTCCAGACGATCGCGCCGATCAGCCCGCCGAACACGATCGACGGGCCGATCTTCGTGTCGTCCACCAGGCCGCTGGAGATCGTCTTGGCGACCTCCACCGACAGGAACGCGCCGACCAGGTTCAGCACCGCGGAGATCGCGACGGCGACGCGGGGCTTGAGGGCCCCGGTCGCGATCGACGTCGCCATCGAGTTCGCGGTGTCGTGGAACCCGTTCGTGAAATCGAATACCAGGGCCGTGACGACAACGAGCACGACCAGCAACGAGGGCTCCACCCCGACCTCCGAACCCTTGTGGGGACTCCTTCCGCAAGGTACCTGACGGGTGACACTCGCTGTTAACAGGCCGTTGACGATTGTGACGCTTTCCGTTAAGCGAGCGGTAAAGTCCGTTGACTCTCGGCAGCGGGCTCGAGCTCTCCGGCCGCCAACCGGACGAAGCGCTGCGCGAACGGACGCCAGGTTTCCTCGATGTCGGTGTGCACAGTGATCAACTTGTCGTGCTCGAGTGAGCCCGGACGGGCGAATTCCGCCAGCTCGGGCTCATCCGCGGCCCAGCTCTCGACGACGGTCGGTGTCGTCTCGATGTGGAACTGGACACCGTAGACACAACGGCTGATCCGGAAGGCCTGGTTCTGGTACCGCGGCGCGGACGCGAGCAGCTCGGCGCCGGGCGGGAGCCGGGTGATGGCGTCGGTGTGGAACTGGAGGACGTCCTGCATGAGCGGCAGGTCGGCGAAGAGCGGGTCGGTCCACGCCGCGTCCTTCTTCGAGACGAGGTGCGGACCGACCTCGGGCCCGTCCGGCCCGACCTCGACGCGGCCCCCGGTCGCGACGGCCAGCAGCTGCGCGCCGAGGCAGATGCCCAGGGTAGGCAGCTTCTTCATGGCGGCCTTCGCCAGCAGCCGGCGGACGTCGAAGAGCCACGGGTGCTTCGCGTCGTCCTCCGCGGCCATGCCCCCGCCGAGGCAGACGACACCCCGGTAGCCGTCGACGTCGGCGGGCAGGTCGTCCTTCGGCGGCAGCCGGACGTCGAGCTCCGCGCCGGCGTCGGTCAGCCAGTCGCCGAGGGGGCCGAGCGGATCGGACGCGTCGGGCTGGATGATGAGCAGTCGTGTCACGCTTTTCAGGGTAGGTGGCTCAGCAGGCGCAGCGGATCCCGGCTGTTTGTTCCGGTGTCCCTTCGGTCGGGTACCCGGCGGCGATCCAGCTCGTGATGCCGCCGGAGAGCCGTTTGACCTTGAAGCCCAGCTCGGCGAGCTTGAGCGCGCCCTTCGTGGCGGCGTTGCAGTCGGCGCTCTCGCAGTAGCAGACGTAGACCAGGTCCCGGTCCAGGTCCTTCGTGGTCTCCGGCGTCAGGTCCCGGTAGGGCAGGTTGATCGCGCCGGGGATGCGAGCGCTTCGGAACGCCTCGGGCGCGCGGGTCTCCACGACGACGTAGCCCTCGGTGCGGCCGGCCTCGATGTCCCGGACGAGGTCGTCGGGATCGACTTCGAAGGCGAGTTCGGCGCCGAAGTAGCGCTTGGCGGCCTCCGGGGCCGGGGCGGGGACGGTGAGCGTGCGTGTCATGGGGTAAATCCTGCTGGCCGGGGCGCTGCCGGCACAGGGCAGAATCGGGGTGGAAGCCCGGTGCTGCCGGGGATTTCCCTGTTCTGGCCGTCCGACCCCGGGAGAGTTGCGGTGGACCCCCTCGACGACGTCGACTGGCACCTGCTGGAGCTCCTCCAGGCGGACGGCCGGCTGAGCTTCTCGGAGCTGGGGCGGCGGGTGTCGCTCTCGGGCTCGGCCGTGACGGAACGGGTGCGGCGCCTCGAGGAGCGGGGCGTGATCACCGGCTACGGGGCGCACGTCGACACGTCGAAGCTGGGGTTGCCGATCGAGGCGCTGGTGCGGGCGCGAGTCCGGAGCTTGGACACCCCGCGGTTCCGGACGGCGGTGCTGCCGCTGCCGCAGGTCATCGCGGCGGACCACATCACCGGGGACGAGTGCTGGATCCTGCGGGTGCTGTGCCGGGACACGGCGGAGCTGGAGGAGCTGGTCGAGAAGGTGCAGCGGTACGGCGAGACGACGACGTCGCTGGTGCTGTCGTCGCCGTTGCGCCGGCGTCCGCCCGCCCGGCCGACCCGGAAATAGAGAAAGGGCCTGGGCCGGGAGACCGAAGTCTCTACCGGGCCCAGGCCCTTCTCCAACGTAAGTTCGGCGGTGTCCTACTCTCCCACAACCCTTCGGTTGCAGTACCATCGGCGCTGTCAGGCTTAGCTTCCGGGTTCGGAATGGGACCGGGCGTTTCCCTGACGCTAAAACCACCGAAACACTAC
>NZ_JAMXQV010000021.1 GCF_024703995.1 Amycolatopsis iheyensis
CACGGCACGGCACGGCCGGCACGGCACGGCACGGCACGGCACGGCACGGCGCGGCACCGCACCGCCGGCGCGACCGCCGCCGCCCAGGCGCGAGGCCACCCCCGCTGGGCGCGCGCAGGCCCACCGCAGCCCGAACCACCCGCGCCCCCGCTCACCTCGTGCCGTCACCGAACCGTGCCGCAAGCCAAGCATCCGCGACCGGAGCCCACGCGAGATCCGCGGCGGCGTGCGGCAGCGGCAGCGTCGTCTGCCACGTCACGGCCGACCCGTTCCCCAGATAGCGCGCGAACACCTCGCGCTGGATCCGGTACGGCACGAGCTCGTCGGCCGGGCTGCCGTACAGCAGCGTCGGCGCCGCCTGCCGACCACCGCCGGGGCTGCTCGCCTGTGCCGCCGAGTGCCAGGCCGGGATCGTCAGCGGATCCGCCACGAAAATGTCCGGGAACGTCAATCCCGAGAACACCGCCGCGGTCGAGTCGGCGCCGAAGACGCCCGCGAAGCCCGGGTCCACCACGCACTTGGTCTCCAGCTCGGCGATCTTCCGGCCGCCGAGCGGCGTCAGCAGGTCCGACCACGGCAGGTCCGGCCGGGCGTGGTGCAGCCCGAGCAGGATCATCACCCGCAGGTGCAGGTTCGCCGGCTGCCCGGCGAGCGACGCGAGCAGGTCGGGCAGATCGCCGGGCACGCCGCCCGCCGCGACCGCCGTGAGGTTCAGCTCCGGGGCGTACTCCGCCTTGAGCTGACCCGCCCACGCGGCCGCGCCGCCGCCCTGGGAGTAGCCGCTGACCGCCACCTGCGCCGTGCGCGACAGCGAAGCGCCGCGCACTTGACCGGCCGCGCGCAGGGCGTCCAGCGTCACGTGCCCTTCGGACCGGCCGGTCACGTAGGTCGCCCCGCCGGGCACGCCCATGCCCTGGAAGTCCGGCACGACGACGGCGTACCCGGCCGCCAGCAACGGGGTGAGCAGCAGCGACTCGTGCTCGGTCCCCCTGGCCAGCGCGTACGACGGCGCGCAGGTGTCGGCGGGCCCGACGCTGCCGGGTGTGAAGGCGACGATCGGCCGGGCCGGCCACGGCGCCGCCGGGACGAACAGGCTCCCCGTGACCGCGATCGGCCGGCCCGCGGCATCACGGGACTCGTACATGAGCTGCCACCCGCGCGCGGGGATCGGGATCAGCCGCCCGACGTTCACCAGGACCGACTCGTACGCGGTGAACGGGCGGGCGCGGATCAGCGCGCCGGGTGTGCCGGGCAGCTTCGCCGGCGGTGCGTAGAACGGATCCTCTTGCGGCACAACCGAACCCGGCGTGCCCGGGTCGGCGACCGGCTCCGCCCACGCGGCCCCGCCGGGCGCGAGGAGCAGGACCGCCAGCAGGACGGGCAGGACGCGACGATGGCGCACGAGCTTCTCCTCAACCTCGATCAGCGACGAACGAATATTCACTTAACACCGACGCGAACCTTGACAGCAAGGGGTCGATCCCGTCAGATTGGCAGCCGTCGAGCACGTACGAGTATTCACAGACAACGGAGTCCGGCCGATGCACATCACCCAGTCCCTGCACGCCGCCCGGCAGCGCGGGCCCGACCGCGTCGCGACGGTCTTCGGCGCCCGGACCCGGACCGTCGCCGAGTCGGTTTCGCGGATCGCCCGGCTCGCGGGCGCGCTCCGGTCGCTCGGGGTCGCGGCCGGTGACCGGGTCGGGATCTACGCGCTCAACAGCGACCGGTACCACGAGCTGCTGATGGCGGTGCCGTGGGCGGACGCCGTGGTGAACCCGGTGAACGTCCGGTGGAGCCTGCGCGAGGTGGCCTACTCGCTGGCGGACTGCCGGACCGATGTCCTGGTGGTCGACGACGCCTTCGCGGCCGCCGTCCCCGCGCTCCGGGAGCACGCGCCGAACCTGCGGACGGTCATCTTCTGCGGCGAGGGCGACCTGCCCGAAGGCATGCACTCGTACGAAGAGCTCGTCGCCGCGGCGTCCGAAGTGGACGACGCCCGGCGTGGCGGCGACGAGCTGTACGGCGTCTTCTACACCGGCGGGACGACCGGCTCACCCAAGGGCGTCATGCTGTCCCACCGGGCGTGCCTGGCCTCGGCGATGGGCAGCATGGTGACCACCGACATGCTCTCGCGCGGCGGGGTCCTGCTGCACACCGCGCCGATGTTCCACCTGGCCGACATCGCCGCCTGGACCATCGGGAACCTGACCGGCGCCACCCACGTGATGGTGCCGTCGTTCGCCCCGGCGGCCGTGCTGGCCGCGATCGGCGAGCACCGGGTCACCGACGTCCTGCTCGTCCCGACCATGATCCAGCAGCTCGTCGACGCGCCCGGCGCCGCGACGAGCGAGCTGAGCAGCCTGCGGCGGGTGATGTACGGCGCGTCGCCGATCTCCGAGACCGTCCTGGCCAAGGCGCGGACGGTCCTGCCCAACGCGCGTTTCACCCAGGCCTACGGCATGACCGAGCTCGCCCCGGTCGCGACCCTGCTCACCGCCGCCGACCACGACGACCCGGCGCTGACCCGCTCCTGCGGCCGGCCGGCGGTCCACGCCGAAGTCCGGGTCGTCGACCCCGACGGCGCCGAGGTGCCCCGCGGCCGGGTCGGCGAGATCGTCGTGCGCGGCGACCACGTCATGAGCGGCTACTGGGACAAGCCCGAGGAGACGGCCACGGCGCTGCGTGGCGGCTGGCTGCACACCGGTGACGCCGGGTACCTCGACGACGCGGGTTACCTGTTCGTCGTCGACCGGCTCAAGGACATGGTCGTCACCGGCGGCGAGAACGTCTACACGGCCGAGGTCGAGAACGCGCTGGCCAAGCACCCGGCGGTGGCGCAGGTCGCCGTCATCGGGGTCCCGGACGCGAACTGGGGTGAGCGCGTCCACGCCGTCGTGGTGCCGGCGCCCGACACGAAGGCGGATCCCGACGAGTTGCGCGACTTCTGCCGCGAGCACATCGCGAACTACAAGCTGCCGCGGTCCTTCGAGTTCGCCGACGCGCTTCCGGTGTCGGGCGCGGGCAAGATCCTCAAGCGGGAGCTGCGCAAGCCGCACTGGGCGGGCGCCGAGCGCGGAGTGGGCGGGTGAGCCCCGAACCGGCCGTGCTCGAGTGGGTCGCCGCGATCGAAGAGCTGTCCGCCGGGTGGCCCGACCTGACGGCGGCGGACTGGCCCCGCCGGCGCGCTGCCGCCACCGGGCTCGCCGACGCCCTCGCCACCCGCTTCACCCTGCCGGGACCGGCCGGGTGCGAGGTCACCGAACACCGCGTGCCGACCCGCGGCGGCGAAATCGCCGTCCGGCGGTACCACTCCCCCGGCGCCGGCCGGGCCGCTTACCTGTGGCTGCACGGCGGCGGGTTCGTGCTGGGCGGGATCCACGAGGTGGTCGAGGACCGGCTGCTGCGCCGCCGGGCGGCCGACAGCGGGGTCGACGTCTTCGCGGCCGGCTACCGGCTCGCCCCGGAACACCCGTTCCCGGCCGCGCTCGACGACTGCCTCGACGCGCTGGCCTGGCTCCGCGCTTCGGCCGCGGACTTCGGCGTCGACCGCGTCGGCGCCGGCGGTTCGTCGGCGGGTGGCAACCTCGCCGCGCTGGTCGCCGTCCACTGTGGACCGGCGCTGGACCACCTGGTGCTCGAAGTCCCGGCGGTGACCCTGGACGTCGAGCGGGACGCCTCGAACCTCGGGTACGGCGAGCTGACCGGCACCGCGGAGCTGCCGCTGCTGCGGGCCGCCTACCTCGGCGACGAGCCCGCCGGCTGGACGGAACCCGCCGGCGTCCCCGATCTCACCGGCCTGCCGGCCACCCTCGTGATCACCGCCGAGTGTGACGCCCTGCGCGACAGCGGGCAGCGCTTCGCCGCGCGGCTGGCCGAAGCCGGTGTCGCGGTCGAAAGCTGGTGCGCGCCAGGGCAGGCACACGGCTCCGGCGCGCTCACCCGGACCTCCGCCACCGCCCGCGAGTGGCAGGACCGGGTCAGCGCCTTCCTCCGCACCCGAATCCCCTGACGAAAGGCCCCCATGCCCATCGACGCCCTGCTGCTCGCCGCGCACGCCGAACTCGGCGTCGCCCCGCCCGCCGAGTCGCCCGACCCGCGGGTGCAACGGCAACGCGCCCTCGAGTACGACCAAGCGGTGTACCCGCACCTGGGCATCCCCGGCCCGGACCTGCCGATCCGCGACCACGTCGTGCCGGTCGACGGTCACCCGGACGTGCCGCTGCGCCTGTTCTACCCGCGCGAGCCCGGCCCGGGGACGTCCTTGCCGGTGTGCTTGTTCTTCTTCGGCGGCGCCTGGCGGCAAGGCGGCCCGCACCACCCCAGCGTCGCCGCGATGTGTGCCTTGCGCGCGGCCCGGGCCGACGTCGTCGTGGCGGCGGTTTCCTACGCGCTCGCCCCGGAACACCCCTACCCCGCCGCACTGGAGCAGGGGTACGCGGCGCTGGAGTGGCTGGTGCGCGAGGCGGACTCCCTCGGCGTCGACCGGAACCGGATCGCGGTGTCGGGGCAGTCTTCCGGCGGCAACCTCGTGGCCGCGCTGACCCACCTCAACCGCGACCGGGCCCGGCACCCGGTGGCGCTGCAGATCCTGGAAGTGCCCATGCTCGACCTGACGCTGAAGCACTTCGACCGGGCCGCGATGCCCGTCACCGACGAGGTGTGGGCCGGCATCGAACGGGTCGTGGACCAGTACGTGCCCGATCCCCGGGACCGGTTGCTCCCGACGGTGTCACCGCTGCTCGCGGCGGACTTCGGCGGTCTGCCGCCCGCGTTCGTCGTCACGGCCGAGGTCGACCTCCTCCGCGGTGACGGCGAGGCGTACGCGGCCGCGCTCGCCACCGCCGGAGTCCCGGTGGCGACACTCCGGCTCATCGGCCTGACCCACGACGGCGGCGCCTACGAACGGGTGTCCGCCACCGCGCGCGCCGGGCAGGCCGCCGTCGCGCACGCCCTTCGCGGCCTCCACGACTGAGCTCCGGAAAGGACGACGATGTCCGAAACGATCCCGGCGGTGGCGACCGCCCGCGGGAGACGGCAGTCCACGGCTTTCCTCCCGCTGTACGTGCTCGCCTACTTCGGCTCCGCGCTCGCCGTCACGTCGGCGGCGACGGTGGCCATCCCGCTCCGGCTGTCCACTTTGGACCCCGCGGGCAAGACGCAGCTGCTCTCGCTCACCGTCGGCATCGGCGGCGTGGTGGTCATGCTGGTGACGGCGCCGCTCGGCCGGCTCAGCGACGTCAGCACGTCCCGCTTCGGGGCGCGCCGGCCCTTCATCCTGGGCGGCGCGGTCGTCGGCGCCTGCGGGATGCTCGTGCTCGCGGCCGCGGCGGACGTCCCGGTGGTCGTCGCCGGCTGGGCGCTGACCCAGGCCGGCTTCGCCGCGACGACCATGGGCTTGCAGGCCCTGCTCGCCGACGCGATCCCGGCCCGGATCCGGGCGCGGGTGTCGGCGCTGTTCGGGCTGGCCACCGGGATCGCGCCGTTCGTCGGCGGCATGCTGATCGGGGCGCTGCCCGGCAATCCCCTGTGGTGGTTCGGCGTGCCCGCCGTGGTCGCACTCGGCACCGACCTCGCGGTGGTGCTCGTGCTGCGCGACGAGGTGCGCACCGAGCGCGTCGCGGTCGGCTGGCGCAGCCTGGCCCGCAGCTACTGGATCAACCCGGTGCGCCACCCCGACTTCGCCTGGGCGTGGGCCTGCCGGCTGCTGGTGACCATGTCGCTGGTGACGGTTTCCCTCTACCTCCTGTACTTCCTCACCGACCGGCTCGGCATCGCCACCGAAGACGCCGCGAGGGCGTCCGGGACGGTGCTGGCGGCCTACTTCGCCGGCAGCGTCGTCACGGCGTTCGTGTTCGGCTGGCTCTCGGACCGGACCGGCAAGCGCAAGCTGATCGTCTGGACCTCGACGTTGTTCACCGCCGGCGGCCTGCTGGTCAGCCTGTTCGCCCAGGGCCTGCCCGTGTTCGTGCTGGGCATCGCGCTGGCCGGGATGGGCCAGGGCGCGTTCGTGGCGGTCGACATGGCGATGCTGACGGAGGTGCTGCCGCCGACCTCGGCGGCCGGCGCGGGCCTGGCCGTGATCGCGTTGTCCTACCAGCTCCCGCAGCTGCTGGTCCCGGCGCTCGCGACGCTGTTGCTCGCGATCGGCGACGCCGGGCCGAACTACTTCGCGTTGTTTCTCGGCTCGGTCGCCGCCGCGGTGCTGGGCGCACTCGCGGTGCTCCCCGTCAGGAGCGTCCGCTGACGGTTCGTGAACAAGCCACCGCCGCCGGCGCCGGTCCCGTTGAAGTTTTGCGAAATGCCCGATATGCTCCACGACACGCTGGGAGCGATCCCAATGGATCACCACCACTCGTCACGACTGGAGGCCCATTCATGCGTACCGCCCGACGACGGAGCATCTTCTTGGTCTTGGCCGCTCTCGCCGGCTTGTTCCTCTCGGTGCCGGCGGCTTCGGCGCACGGCACCATCGTCAGCCCCGCCACCCGCGCCTACCAGTGCTGGCAGGACTGGGGCAGCCAGCACACGAACCCGGCCATGCAACAGCAGGACCCCATGTGCTACCAGGCTTTCCAGGCCAACGCCGACACGATGTGGAACTGGATGAGCGCACTGCGGGACGGCCTCGGCGGCAACTTCCAGGGCAAGACCCCCGACGGCCAGCTCTGCAGCAACGCTTTGGCGCGCAACAGTTCCCTTGACACCCCGGGAGCGTGGCGGACCACCAGCCTCGGCAGCAGCTTCACGATGCACCTGTACGACCAGGCCAGCCACGGCGCCGACTTCCTCCGCGTCTACGTCAGCAAGAACGGGTTCGACCCCGCCACCCAGCGCCTCGGCTGGGGCAACCTCGACCTGCTGACCCAGACCGGCAAGTACGCCCCGGCCAAGGACATCACGTTCCCGGTGCAGACGTCCGGCGCCTACCGCGGCCACCACGTCCTGTTCACCATCTGGCAGGCCTCGCACCAGGACCAGACCTACATGTGGTGCAGTGACGTGAACTTCGGCTGACCGGCTCCGCCGTCACAGGTCCAACGCGCTCACGAACAAGGCGGCGACCGCGGCGCGGTGGCCGGGGCTGTCCTGCCACCGCAGGCGGCGGCCGGCCTCGACCACCACGCCGAAGCCCGCGTGCACCAGCACCCGCGCCTGGCGCGCGTCGAGGTCCGGCCGCGCCTGGCGCAGGTGCTGCTCCCAGACGGCGATGTGCTCGCGCTGCGCGGCGACCAGCGGCCGCCGCAAACCGGCCGGCAGGCCGACGACTTCGGCGTTGGCCACGCTGTTGAGAGCACTGTGCTCGAAGCTGTACGCCACGTACGTCGCCGTCAAGGCGGACAGCGCCTCTCGCGGGTCGGTCACGCCACGCAGGTTGTGCTCCACCGCTTGGGCCAGCAACGCGGCCGCCTGCAGGCACGCCGCCGCCAGGATGTCGGCCTTGCCCGGGAAGTAGCGGTAGAGCCCGGACGGCGCCAGCCCCACCGCCTCGGCGAGCATGCCGTTGGTGACGGCGGCGAACCCGTCGCGTTCGAACAGCGGGACGGCGGCCGCGAGGATTTCGGACCGCCGCGTGCGCACCACCGGCGGGGCCGGCAGCTCGACCGCCCGCGCGTCGGCCACCGGCCCGGTCGCGGCGACGCGCAGCGCGGACGCCTGCAGCAGGGCTTCGACCCGGCGCTGGGCGATCGCGTTGTGGTGCATCGTGATCGACCCGATGGCGCCGAGAGCCGCGACCGCGCGCAGGTGCTCGCCGGGCCACGGGTGCGCACGGTGCACGACCTCCGCCACCCGGCCGACGACGTGCGCGAACTTCCCCCGCAGCACCCGGCGGTCGTCGCGGTTGAGGTACCGCGCCTCCCACCGGTAGACGCCACCGGCGGCCCGGTGGGCGACGGTGACCCGGGTGACGGCGGCGAGCACGTCCGGCAAGGCGGCGTCGGCCGGCACTTCACCCAGCGCAGCGACGAGCCGGTCGGCCATGACGTTCGCGCATTCGGCGAACAACGCGTACTTGTTCGGGAAGTGCCGGTACAGGGCGGCCGCGGTGATGCCCACGCCCGCCGCGATCTCCTCCATGGACGCCGCGTGGTAGCCGCGCTCGCTGAAGACCGCGCCGGCCGCCTCGACGATGAGCTGCCTGCGGTTGCGGGGCCGGACGGCCGCGGCCGGCTCGGCGGTCACCGCGGCCGCCGGGCGGGAGTGCGGGGCCATGGGTGCCAGTCAACCACGAAGTGAACCGGGAGCCTGGTGCCGACGGCGTCGGCGAGGCGGACCGATTCAGGCCCGGCGACCTCTTGCCGACCGGCCGCAGGCGTCGCTATGTTAATGAAGAATCTCCCCTTGCTCTGCACGACCGACGGCCGGTTGTCCCCGCTGGTACGGGTGCACCGGCCGACTGCCTACCGAGGAAGCTAGGTAAGTAAATGAGCAATCTCAGCCGGAGGAACGTCCTGTCGCTCGGTGTCGCGTTGGGTCTGGCGGGCGCCGTCCCGGCCTGGGCGTCGGCCGGCGCGGCCGCGGCGGGCGCCGACCCGTGGTGGGTCTGGGACGACGAGGTGGACCGCCTGATGGCGGGCATCGTCGACACCGGGCAGGTCCCCGCGGTCAACACCGCGCTGCAGCCGTGGGTGAACAACGACGACGCGCTGCCGACCGGCCTGCCGGCCGACCTGGCCGGCTACCTCCAGCGGGCCAACCGGCTGCCGTCCTGGGCCGACCCCGTCAAGCTGCGCCGCGCCGCCGACTTCAACCGGCGCAAGGACACCTACCTGTTCATGCTCTACGGCCTCGGCAGCGGCATCATGAGCACGGTCATCCCCCGCGAGGCCAAGTCGGTCTACTGGTCCGCGGGCGGGGCGAACATGCAGGACCGCGCGGCCAAGACGTTCACCTTCGGCTACGACCTGGCCGACCTGAACGCGTTCGAGCCCGCGGGCCAGTTCGTCGTCACGGCCAACAAGACGCGCCTGGTGCACGCCGCGGTGCGCCACCTGCTGCCGCAGTCGGCGCACTGGCGGGCGGTCTCCGACGAGCAGATCCCGATCAGCAACGGCGACATCCTCGTCACCTTCCACAGCCTCGGCACCTTCGTGCACCGCAAGCTCCTGGAGTGGCGCGTCCCGATGTCGGCCGCGGACGAAGAGGCCTTCCTCCACCACTGGCAGGTCGCCATCCACCTGCTCGGCGTCCGCGACGAGTTCATCCCCAAGACGTGGGCCGAGGCCGACGCGCAGTCGACGCGGGTGCTCACCCCGCTGCTGGCCCCGACGACCGAGGGCAAGGAGCTGGCGGCGGACCTGCTCGGCCTGACGGCGCAGATCGACCTGGGCGTCACCCGCGGGTTCCTCAACGAGTTCGTGCGCTACGTGCTCAGCGACGCGGTGGGCGACTGGCTCGGCCTCCCCCGCGACTACGCGGCCGCCGCCCTGGTCCGCACCGGCTGGCCGGCCTACATCGCGTTCCGCGAGGGGCTGCTGCCGATCGCGCCGGCGGGGTTCTACCTGTTCGACCAGTTCGTGCGCGCGATCGCGATGCTGTTCCTGAACAAGGTGACGTCCCCGACGAGCACCCCGATCACGATCCCGACGGGCAACCGGCCCAGCGCCTGACGAGGGGCTGGGCCGGCCCGCTGTACCCAGGCCCGCCGCGGCCGGGCCCGCCGCGGCCGGGCCTGCCGGGCCGGGTTGCGGGCACGCCGGCCGGCGCGACCCGCCGACTTCCGCTCGACGACCGAGCACCTCGATCTTGTTGCACAATATCGCCGGGTATCGTTGGCCGATCAGTGCGCGAATCGAGGGACCATGACCACGGCGGCCGAGGCGCGGACCGCGCCGGAGCGGGTCGCGAAGGTGCTGCGGGACGAGCTGCTGGACGGCGCGCACCCCGTCGGCACCCGCCTTCGCGAAGAGGACTTGGCGGAACGCTTCGACGTCGGCCGGCACACCATCCGGTCGGGGTTGCGGCTGCTCGTCGAGCGGGGGCTGGTGGTCCACGAGCGGAACCGGGGCGCCGTCGTCGCTCCGTTGAGCAAGCGGCGGATCGACGAGGTCTTCGACTACCGCAAGGTGCTCGAGCTCGGCGCCCTGCGCATGGCGCTCGACGCGGGTGCCGACCTCGGGCCGGTGCTGGCCGAGGTGGCCCGGCTCGAGGCGCTGGCCGCGCGGACCCCGAGCCCGCCGTGGCACGAGCTGACCAGCGCGCACAGCGCCATCCACCGCGCGATCGTCGCGGCCGCGGGCAACCGGCACCTCCTCGACAGCTACGGGCGCTGCGAGGACGAGGTCCGGCTGCTGCTCACCTTCGTCCGGCCGGACTTCGACGCCGCGCGCATGGCCGCGCTGCACCGGGACCTGGTCGAAAAGCTTCAGCGGGGCGGGGAAGCCGCGGTCGACGCCCTCACCGAGGACATCGACCACACGGGCCGCGCCGCGCTGCTGGTCGCGCTGCGGCGCGCCGAGGAGAGCGCCCGCCTGCTCGGGCGCTGACCGGCGTCACTGCGGCCAGTTGGTCAGCGACAGGTTGAAGGCGTACCTCGACGCCCGGTAGACGTGCCAGCCGTACTCGACGACACGCCCCGAGTCGTCGTACGTCGTGCGCTGCATGGTCAGCAGCGCAGCTCCCGGTTCCTCCTGCAGCAGCTCCGCGTCCGCCTCGGTCGCCAAGCGGGCGCCGATGCTCTGCTCCGCCGCGTGCAGGCGCACGCCCGCGGACCGCAGGAGCTGGTACAGGCCGTGCTCGCGCAGCTCGTCGTCGTCCGGGTCGATGACGCCGTCGGGCAGGTAGTTGTTCATCAGGGCGAGCGGCTCGCCGTCGATGGTCCGGAGCCGCGCCAGCCGGCGCACGTGGCCGAGGCCGGGCGCTTCCAGCAGCTCTCGCACTTCCTCGCCGGCCGGCTCGACGCGGTTGGCCAGCACCTCCGAGCCCGGCCGGCCGCCGAGACCGGCGAGGTCGTCGAAGAGGCTGCTCAGGCGCAGCGGGCGAGCCACCTTGCTGCGCACGACCTGCGTGCCGATGCCGCGCCGGCGCACCAGCAGGCCCTGGTTCACCAGCGACTGGATCGCCTGGCGGACGGTCGGGCGCGACACGTGCAGGCTCGCGGCCAGGTCGATCTCGTTGTCGAGCCGTGCGCCCGCGGGCAGCCGGCCGTCTTCGATCGCGGCGTGCAGCTGCCGCGAAACCTGGAAGTACAGCGGTTCCGGGCTGCCCGGGTCCAGCGAGATTTCCCGGCCGGCGTTCCAGGACGGGAAGGTGACGTCCGGTTCGGGCAACGGCGGAGGAGTGCTCACGCCGGGCAGCCTACTCGCCGGTTCATCCGAGACGGGACGACCTGATGTCGTTATGTCTTGACAAAGTCTCCAGTGCTTGGCAATCTCGATGGCGTGCCCGGGGCGCCGTGCCCACCGACCAGCTGCGGGGAGAGGTTCAGTGACCGACGTCGTGCGACGGATCGTCGCCAAGCGCGTCCACGACCCCGAAGCGATCGCCGAGGCGGCCGCGAGCCGGGTGCGGGCCGAGTCGCCCTTCAACGACAAGGGCCGCACGATGATCATCGCCGCGGACCACCCCGCCCGCGGCGCCAACGCGGTCGGCGGCAACCCGACGGCGATGGCCGACCGGGGCGAGCTGCTGGAGCGGCTGTGCCTCGCGCTCGAACGCCCCGGCGTCACCGGCGTGCTGGCGACCGCGGACATCCTCGACGACCTGCTGCTGCTCGGCGTGCTCAGCGGCAAGACCGTGCTCGGCTCGATGAACCGCACCGGGCTGGCCGGGTCGAGCTTCGAGATCGACGACCGGTTCGCCTGCTACGACGCCGAAGCGATCGAGCGCATGCGGTTCGACGGCGGCAAGACCCTCACCCGGATCTGCCTCGACGACCCGGCGACGCCCAGCGTCCTCGAAAACACCGCGAAAGCCATCGACGAACTGGCCGGCCGCAAGCTCATCGCGATGGTCGAGCCCTTCCTGTCGGTCTGGGCCGAGGGCCGGCTCAAAAACGACCTCTCCCCCGACGCCGTGATCAAGTCGATCACCGTCGCGGCCGGGCTCGGCCGGTCCTCGGCCTACACCTGGCTCAAGCTGCCAGTGGTGGACGACATGGAGCGCGTGCTCGCATCCTCGACGCTGCCGGCCGTCCTGCTCGGCGGCGAGGTCAAGGACCCGGACGCCGCCTTCGCGGCCTGGCAGCGAGCACTGACCCAGCCGACCGTGCAGGGCCTGGTCGTCGGGCGGTCACTGCTCTACCCGCACGACGGCGACGTCGCCAAGGCGGTCGACACCGCGGTGGGGCTGCTGTGAACCGCCCCGGCGACCAAGCCCCATTACCCGGAGGAGCACCGTGACCACCATCGGACATTGGATCAACGGCACCGGCACGCCCGCGGGCTCGACCCGCACGGCGCCGGTCTTCGACCCCGCGACCGGCAAGCGGCAAGCATCGGTTCTCCTCGCCGAAGCGTCCGATGTGGACACCGCGGTCGCGGCCGCGAGCAAGGCCTTCGAGTCGTGGAGCACCAGCTCGCTTTCCCAGCGCACCAAGGTGATGTTCGCCTTCCGCGAGCTGCTCGTGAAACACGAAGACGAGCTCGCCCGGCTGATCTCCAGTGAGCACGGCAAGGTCGTCGAAGACGCCCGCGGCGAGATCGTTCGCGGCCGCGAGGTCGTCGAGTACGCGTGCGGCATCGCCGACGCGCTCAAGGGCAGCTTCTCCGACCAGGTCTCCCGCGACGTCGACGTGCACGACTTCCGGCAGCCGCTCGGCGTGGTCGCCGGTATCACGCCGTTCAACTTCCCGATCATGGTCCCGCTGTGGATGCACCCGGTCGCCATCGCCACCGGCAACACCTTCGTCCTCAAGCCGAGCGAGCGCGACCCGTCCGCGTCGAACTTCGTCGCGCGGCTCTACGCCGACGCCGGGCTGCCCGATGGCGTCTTCAACGTCGTCCACGGCGACAAGACCGCGGTCGACGCGATCCTCGACCACCCGGACATCGCGGCGGTGTCCTTCGTCGGCTCGACACCCATCGCGAAGTACGTCCACGAGCGCGGAACCGCGGCCGGCAAACGGGTCCAGGCCCTCGGCGGCGCGAAGAACCACGCGGTCGTGCTGCCCGACGCCGACCTGGAGCACGCGGCGAACCACCTGACCGCGGCCGCGTTCGGCTCGGCCGGGCAGCGGTGCATGGCGGTCTCGGTCGGCGTGGCCGTCGGCGAGGCCGGCGACGAGCTGGTCGCGATCCTGGCCCGCAAGGCCCGCGAGGTGCGGGTCGGCCCGGGCTCGGACCCGGCCAGCGACATGGGCCCGGTCGTCACCGAAGCCGCCCGCGAGCGCGTGGTGAGCTCCGTCGCGCGGGGCGCCGAGCAGGGCGCGTCGGTAGTGGTCGACGGCCGCGGCCTGACCGTCGAAGGGAACGAGGAAGGCTTCTTCGTCGGGCCGTCGCTGCTGGACCACGTCACCACCGAGATGGACGCCTACCGCGAGGAGATCTTCGGCCCGGTGCTGGCGGTCGTGCGCGCGGAAACCGTCGACGAGGCCATCGCCCTCATCAACGCCAACCCGTACGGCAACGGCACCGCGATCTTCACCGGCAGTGGCGCGGCGGCCCGGAAGTTCCAGCGCGAGGTCAAGGTCGGCATGATCGGCGTCAACGTGCCGGTGCCCGTCCCGATGTCCTACTACTCCTTCGGCGGCTGGAAGGACTCCCTCATCGGCGACAGTCCCATCCACGGCCCCGAAGGGGTCCGGTTCTACACCCGCGCGAAGGTGGTGACCACGCGCTGGCCCGACGACGCGAGCACCTCCGCCGCGGCGTTCACGTTCCCCACTTCGCACTGACACACCGGGTTCAGCCCCCGTCCGGCCCCTTGACGGTGTGCAGCACGAGCGAGCTTTCGAGACTCAGCACATCGGGCAGCGTCGCGACCGTGCCGGTCAGGTAGGCGTAGAACCCGGCGATGCCGGGCGTGGCCACCGAAGCGAACAAGGCGCGGTCCCCCGCGATCGCCGCCGCGAACGCCACCTCGGGGTGGCTGGCCAGCGCGGCGCCGGTGGCTTCGAGCCGCGCGGGCGGGACCGTGAGCCACAGCAGGGTGCGCACGTGCACGCCGAGGCGGGCGCGTTCGGTGTCGACGTCGAAGTAGAGCACGCCGCTGGAGCGCAGGTCGGCGATCCGGCGCTGCACGGTGGAGTACGACACCCCCGTCTCGGCGGCCAGCCGGCCGGCCGGCGCGCGGCCGTCGGCCCGCAGCAGCGCGAGGAGGTGGTGGTCGACGTCGTCCGGCGTGACCGGGCCGCCCGGGTCCGGCTCGGGTGGCCGCAGGTGCGCGGCCTGCTCCGGGGTGAGTGCGTCCAATTTGGACACGACACCACCGGCGCGGCCGCAGAAGGTGTGCAGCAGGCAGTGCGCCGAGACGTCGAGGAGGCGTGCGGTGCGCGGCAACGACTTCAGCAGCAGCTCGTCCGCCGGGGTCGGGGCCTGGGTGACGCAAACCAGCTCGGTGCCGCCCGAGGTCCGGCTGATCCACGAGGTGTCCGGCCGCCGGGCCAGCGCGGCCGCGACCGCGGCGGCGGAGTCCGGCGGGCACCGGATCCGCACCACCCATTCGACGCGGCCGAGCCGGGCCGGATCGGCCAGTCCCCGGATGCGCAGGCCGCCTTCGGACCGCAGGCGGGTGTAGCGCCGGGCGACGGTCTGGTCCGACACGTCCAGCACGGCCGCGACCTGAGCGAACGGCACCCGCGCGTCCAGGTGCAGGGCGTGGAGGATCCGCAGGTCCAGCGGGTCGTACTGGTCGGATTTCATCGTGGCGTCCCGGATGCTGTCGGATGTCCCCATCCTAGGCCGCGCGAGCGGAAGCCCGGCCGGGTCGCCGACACGATCGGGGCATGAACGTCGAACGCACTCCGGTGCTGATCGTCGGCGGGAGCGTCGTGGGCGCGTCCGCCGCCCTGTTCCTCGCCGCCCGCGGGATTTCCCCTGTCCTCGTCGAGAAACACCCGTCGGTCTCGACGAGACTGCGCGCCAAAGTGTTCTACCCGCGGACCATGGAGGCCTACCGGGCGGTCGGCGCCGACCAGGACGTCTACGCCCGCCAGCACAGCCTTCCCCCGGCCGACCACGCCGCGGTCGTCGAGTCGCTGGCCGGTCCGGAGCTCCGGCGCTGGCTGCTGCCGGCGGCCCGCGACTTCAGCGACGTGTCACCGAGTCCCAGCGCGCTGGTCAAGCAGGCCGACCTGGAGGAGATCGTCCGCGCCCACGCCCGGGAACACGGCGCGGACCTGCGGTTCGGACACCGGTTCCTCGACCTGGCCCGGCACGACGACCGGGTCGTGGCCCGCGTGCTCGACGCGGAGGGCGAGCCGTACCTCGTGGAAGCCGGTTACCTGCTGGCCGCCGACGGGAACGGCAGCGGCATCCGGGAGTCCCTCGGCATCGGCCGGACCGGCGAGGACGTCGTCTCGCACGTCCGGGAGATCGGGTTCGAAGCCGACCTGCGCGGGGTCCTGGCCGGCCGCCGGCTCGCGATGGCGTGGGCCGGGCCGGCGTTCGTCTCGTGGAGCACGGCACAGGACCGGGGCGCGGTGTCCGTGCCCGCCGCCCCCGGGGTGGACGTGGACGCCGAAGCTGTTGTCTCCCAGGCACTCGGCCTGCCCTCGGCCGCCGTGACGATCACCGGGAGCCGCCCGTGGCGGATGAGCGGCTGGGTGGCCGACGCCTACCGCGCCGGCCGGGTCTTCCTGCTCGGCGACGCCGCCCACGTCACCCCGCCGGTCGGCGGCTTCGGCGCCAACGCCGGCATCCAGGACGCCTGGAACCTCGCGGCCAAGCTCGTCTCGATCCTGCGCGACGGCGCGAGCCCGCGGTTGCTCGACTCCTACGAGCCCGAGCGCCGCCCGATCGGCGAGCTCACCGTGGCGCAGGCGGTGTCGCGGGTCGGCGACCGCGGCGGAGAACACCTCAGCGAAGCCGCCGTCGCCGTCGGCTATCGCTACCCTTCGCCCCTTACCGACGGCCCGCTGGCCGACGAGCCGGGCCGCTGGCGCGGCGAACCGGGGACGCGGCTGCCGCACGTGTGGCTGAACGGAAGCTCGACTCTCGACCTCGTCCGCGACGGCCGCTACCTGCTGCTCACCACCGACGACAGCCAAGTCCCGGACACTGCCGCGGACGTCGTGCGCCTCCCCAGGGACGCCGACCGCTTCGGCATCGAGAACGGCGGCGCCCTGCTGGTGCGGCCGGACCACGTGGTCGCCTGGCGAGGCTCGGCACCGAGGCGCGCGCCGGCTTCAGACACCGCCGGCCACGGCGTCGCCGCCCTGCCGGTGACGCTCCTCAGGCCTCCAGTTCCCGGCGCCCGGTTTCGGCGGTCACCAGCGTGGCGGCCATGCTGATCAGCGCGGCCACCACGACGGCGATCGCCACGCTGGTGCCGGTTCCGGTGCGGCCCACCAGCCACACCGCGAAGATCGGCGCGGTGCCGCCGAAGAGGGCCGAGGCGATGCCGAACGCCAGCCCGCCGCCGCTGACCCGGACGCGGGTCGGCAGCAGCTCGAGCATGATCGGGATCTGCACGGCCTGGTGCAGGCCGATCGGGATGACGATGACCAGCTGCGCCAGCAACACGAAGCCGAACGTCCCGAGGCCCATCAGCAGGAACACCGGCACCGACAGCACCACGAACAGGGCCTGGGCGGCGAAGAGCACCGGACGGCGGCCGACGCGGTCCGCCAGCCGGCCGGCCAGCGGGATCACGCAGATCATGAAGCACTGCGCGAGCAACGCGCTGGCGAAGGTGGCCCGCTCGCCGAGGTGGGCGTGGCCGAGCAGGTACGTGGGCACGTAGGTCAGGAAGATGTAGAACGCGAAGAAGCTGCCGCACAGGAACACCCCGAGCAGCCGCAGGATCTGGCCGAGGTGGCGGGGGCTGGTCACCAGCTCCACGATGGGCGCCCGGACCACTTCGCCGTGTGCTGCCAGCTTGGTGAACTCCGGCGTCTCGGTGAGCCGGGCCCGCACGAACCAGCCGACCGCGCCCAGCGGCGCCGCGATCAGGAAGGGGATGCGCCAGCCCCACGCGGCGAGCGCGTCGTGCGGCAGCACAGTGGACAGCAGAGTGGCGACCAGCAACGCCAGGATGCTGCCCGCGGCCGCGCCCACCTGGACCCAGCTCGCCGAGAACGCCCGGTGGCGGGCGGGCGCGTGTTCGAGCACCAGTGAACCGGCCGCGGGCACCTCGCCCCCGGTGAAGATGCCCTGGGTCAGCCGGCAGAGCACGACGAGGACCGACGCGGCCACACCGATCGACGAGGCCGAGGGCAGCAGGCCGATCACCGCCGCCGAGAGCGACGCGCCGAAGATCGTGACGGCCAGGATCCGGCGCCGGCCGAGCCGGTCGGCGAAGTGGCCGACCACGACCGCGCCCAGCGGCCGGGTGACGAAGGTGGACAGCAGGCCGACGAAGGTGGCCAGCAGCCCGGCGACCTCGCTGTGCGCCGGGAAGAACTGCGGCGCCAGGAAGACCGCGAAGTAGCCGTAGATGGTGAAGTCGTACCACTCGATGACCTGCCCGGCCGCGCCGCCGAGGCGGACGGTGAGCTGCCGCGGCACGCGGGTGGTGGCACTGGTGTCGGTACGGGAGGTGGGCATCGTCGACCCCTGTTTCCGCGCGGCCGCGCACCACACCGGGACGTGCGCCGGTGCAGTGGTGCCGCGCTGTGCGAATGATTGTCCGGGAAGTCCCGGGTCAGCGCCGCTCGCCGCAGGACGTGCGGGCCAGCAGCTCGGGCTGGAAGGTCAGCCGGGCGGGCTCACCGGGGTTGTCGATGATGAGCTCGGCCGCCCGCTGCCCCATGCGGTGGGCAGGCTGCGCGACGACGGTGATGCCGAGGGCGGGTGCCCAGGCGAAGTCGTCCGTGGTGAGGAACCCGATGTCGTCCGGAATGGACAGTCCACGCGCGACCAGTGCCGTGTGGACGGCGACGGTCCGCCGTCCGGTCAGGCACGCGACCACGTCGACCGGCCGGTCCAGCAGCTTCGCCAGGGCGGCCTCGGCGCGGTCGTCGGTTTCGACGGAGACCACGGCTTCGGGGGGAAGCGGGACGCCCGCTTCGGCGAGCCCGCGGCGCACCCCTTCGGTGCGGTCGCGCTGGGACGGCCGCCCGCCGGAGACGACCACGCCGACGGACCGGTGCCCGCAGGCGAGCACGTGGGCGGCCATCAGCCGGCCGGCCGCGACGTTGTCGAGCGCGACCGAGTGCAGGTTGGGCTGCGTTTCCGGCGCCGGGCGGGCGACGATCACGCACGGGGTGCCGCCCGCGGCCATCCGCCCGGTCCGCTCGTCGGTGGAGTCGCCGGTGGTGACCACGAGCCCGCGGACGCGTTGCTCGTCCATCGTCTGCACCTGGGCGACTTCGTGGCCGGAGCGGTGGAAGGTGTTGGCGAACATGACCAGGCTGCCGTTGGCGTCGGCGACCTCGTCGATCCCGCGCATCAGGTCCAGGTAGAACGGGCTGCGCAGGTCGTCGATGATGACGCCGATGGTGTTGGAGCGGCCGGCGAAGATGCTCTTGGTGAGGGCGTTCGGGGTGTAGTCCAGCCGGGCCGCCGCGGCCCACACCCGGGTGGCGGTGTCCTCCTTGACCGCGCCGCCGTTGAGCACCCGCGACACCGTCGCCGCCGACACCCCGGCCGCCGCCGCGACGTCCCCGATCGTCGTCCGCTTCACCGTGCGCCCCTTCCCCGCCGCGCCGTCAGGCCGCGACGCACTCGCCTTCGCGCACGACCGTCCGGCCACTGATGATGACGGTCCGGACCCGCGGCAGGTCCGCCGGGTCGGTCAGCACCAGGTCGGCGATCATGCCCGGTGCGGCCCGCCCGCGCCGCGGTGCCACGCCGGGGATGGCGTCGGCGACGTTCCCGGTGGCCATCGCGATGGCGGCCGGCAACGTCACCACGCCCGCCTCGACCGCGTGGGCGATCGCCAGCAGGATCGGGTCGTGGAACCCGCCCGCGTAGTCGGTGGAGATCGTGTCGACGAGCCCCGCCTCGAACATCGCGAACAGCAGGTCGGGGCCGCTGGTCAGCCGCCGCGCGCCGAACGTGTCCAGGGTGGCGACGTCCACGGTCGCGCCCAGCTCCTTGAGCCGCTCGGCGTGGCGCAGGGCCTCGCGCAGCTCGAAGCTGGAGTGGTTCGAGTGCCCGGCGATCAGCGGCACGCCGGTGCGGGCGACCGCCGCGACCTGCGTCATCGACGCGGCCGCGTTGTGCACCAGCACCGGGACCCCGGCGCGGGCCGCGTGTTCCCCCGCCTCGCGAAGGCCGTCGAGGGCGATGTCGAACGCGGGCAGGATGATCGCCGAAACGAGCTCGCGGATCTCCTCGACCGACAGCTTGCCGGTCAGCCCGGCGGAGGCCAGCGCCTGCTCGACCGCGTCCCGGTCGAACGCCGTCGCCGCGATGTGCCGGCCCAGCACCGCGACCTTGAGCGCGTCGGCCTGCCGGGGTGTGATGGTCACCCCGGTGCGCCGGGCGATCTCGGCCGGGATGTACAGGTAGCTCGCGCCCCCGCCGCCGAGGGTGTGGCCGGCGCCGATCTCGCCGAGCGCGACCGCGCCGGCCTCGACCGCCCGCGCCGCGGTGAACGCCCGGCTCTCGTCGGTGAGCCCGCCACCGTCGGCGGTGGCGGCCGCGTGCAGGCAGGCCGGCGTGTTGCAGGAGGCCAGCCGGACGGTGACCGGGTGGTCGTCGTTGGTCCGGGCCACCGCGTCGGCGGTGACGAACCCGTCGACGCACAACACGGTGGTGGTGCCCTCGGCCAGGTGCCGGTCCAGGTTCGCCCGGACCTGCGCGGCGGGCAGCGCTTCGTGACCGCTCGGGAACAGCGGGCCGTACGCGGTGCCGTGGGTGTGGTTGTTGATCAGGCCGGGCAGCGCGAGCAGGCCCGCGGCGTCGACCACTTCGTCGACGCGGGAGTACTCCCCGGCGGGGCGGGTCGGCACGATCTCGCGGATCGTGTCGCCTTCGACCACGACGTCGACCGCCGGCCGGACCGGGTCACCGGTGCCGTCGGCCAGGTCGCAGCCGTGCAGAACGGTGGTGCGCACGACGTCCTCCTTCAGAAGCGTTCGAACCGGAACGCGGCCAGCTCGGCGGAATGGTCTTCGCCCAGCACCTCGGCCGCGACGAGCGCGCCGGCGTGCACGCTGAGCGTCGCGCCGCTGTGCGAGACGGCGAAGTGGAAGTTCGGGAGCCGCCTCGCCCGGCCCAGTACGGGCAGGCCGTCACCGGGAATGGGCCGGACGCCCACGCGGACGCTCTCCACGCTCGCCGCGGCGAGCCCCGGGTACAGCGCGCGCCCCGCGGCGACGACCTCGTCGACGGCGGCGGGGTCGACGCTCGTCTCGCCGGAGTCCGAGACGTGCGCGGCGTTGTCGACCTCGTGCGTGTGCAGCAGGAGCCGGCCGCCGCCGTCGGGCCGCAGGTGCACGTGCGGCGCGTGGATCACCCGGCCCACCGCGACGGCCACCGGGGCGGTGTGGATCAGCACGCCCGGGGTGTTGCGCATGGGCAGCGCCAGCCCGGCCAGCGCGGCGATGCCGGCCGCCTCCGGCCCGGCACAGTTCACGACGGCGTCGGCGGGCAGCTCCCGCCCGGACGCCAGCCGGACGGCCCGCACCCGGTCACCCGAGACGTCGAGGTGCGTGACGGCGTCGTTGAAGACGCGCTCGGCCCCGGAGGCGGCCAGCAGGTGCCCGACCAGCCGGGCCGGTTCGATCCAGCCCTCGTCCGGGAAGTACGCGATGCCGTCGGCGGGCAGGCCGGCGGGGTCGATGTCCGGCTCCAGCCGCAGCGCTTCGGCGCGGGTGAGCCAGCGCGCGCCGTAGCCGTACCCGGTGACCGAGTCGACCTTCCGGCGCAGCCGCGCGAGCTCGGCGTCGTCCGCGGCCCACTCCAGGTTGCCGGTCTCGTGGTACCAGTCGCTGCCGGCCACCGCGGCCGCCAGCTTCCGGTGCGCTTCCATCGCCGCGACGCTGAGGTCGTGGTAGGGCCGGGGTTCCTTGCCGTTGGAGTTGGTCCACGAGAACGTCGCCCCCGAGGTGCCGCCCGCGGGGGCGCCGGAGTCGACGACGGTCACCTGGGCCCCACGCCGCCTGAGTTCCGCGGCGACCGCGGCGCCGTACACCCCGGCGCCGATCACCACTACCTGCGCTGTCACACCGATACCTCCGCTTTGTCGAATGTAACTAGTTTCAGTAACTAGTTACATCACTAGAGCACAGGAAGCCGCGAGCGTCAATGACGAGCGCTCGACCTGCGCACTCGCGACGACGCGGATAACTTCGGGCCGTGTTCAGATTCGGTGCGGTCGCCGCGCTCACCCTGCTCGCGCTCGGCGCCACCGCGCTCGCCGTGCTCGCCGGTCCGTGGTGGTGGCTGCCCGCCGCGCCGCTGCTCGCGCTCGCCGCGGTCGGGTGCTGGGATCTCCTGCAGCGCAAGCATTCGGTCCTGCGCAACTACCCCGTCCTCGGGCACCTGCGGTTCCTGCTCGAAGCCCTGCGGCCCGAACTGCAGCAGTACTTCATCGAGCGCAACTTCGACGGCCGCCCCTACGACCGGGACGTCCGCAGCATCGTCTACCAGCGCGCGAAGGGCACCGACGCCGAGGAGCCCTTCGGCACCGAACGCGACGTCTACGCCGACGGCTACGAATCCCTCGTGCACTCGATGGCGCCGGTCGCCGCCCCGGACGAGCCGCCGAAGGTCCGGATCGGCGGCCCGGACTGCACCCGGCCCTACGACATGGCGCTGCTGAACGTCTCGGCGATGAGCTTCGGCTCCCTGTCGGCCAACGCGATCCTGGCCCTCAACAAGGGCGCCGCGCTCGGCGGGTTCGCCCACGACACCGGCGAAGGCGGCCTGTCCGAACACCACCTGCGCCACGGCGGCGATCTCGTCTGGGAGATCGGCACCGGCTACTTCGGCTGCCGGACGTCCGACGGCGGGTTCGACCGGAGCGAGTTCGCTGGCAAGGCCGCCCACGACGCCGTCAAGTGCGTGTCGCTGAAACTGTCCCAGGGCGCGAAACCCGGCATCGGCGGGGTGTTGCCGGGCGGCAAGGTCAACGCCGAGATCGCGCGCGTCCGCGACGTTCCCCAAGGCGAGACCGTCATTTCGCCGCCGTACCACCGGGTTTTCTCCACACCGCGCGAGCTGGTCCGGTTCATCGCCGAGCTGCGCGGGCTCGCGGGCGGCAAACCGACCGGGTTCAAGCTCTGCGTGGGCTCGCGGCTGCAGTTCCTCGCCGTCTGCAAGGCGATGCTGGCCGAGGGCGTCACACCGGACTTCATCATCGTCGACGGCGCCGAGGGTGGCACCGGCGCCGCGCCGCTGGAGTTCGCCGACCACATCGGGACACCACTGACCGAAGGCCTCCTCACCGTCCACAACGCACTCGTGGGCACGGGTCTGCGCGACCGGGTCAGGATCGGCGCGAGCGGCAAGGTCGCCACCGGCGCCGACATCGTCAAGCGGCTGCTGCAGGGCGCGGACTACACCAACGCGGCCCGGGCGATGATGTTCGCGGTCGGCTGCATCCAGGCGCAGCGCTGTCACACCAACACGTGCCCGGTGGGCGTCACGACCCAGGACGCCCGGCGCGCGCGAGCCCTGGACGTCGAGGACAAGTCCCTGCGGGTGGAGCGGTTCCAGCGGTCCACAGTGGCCGGTGCCCAGCAGATCATGGCGTCGATGGGTGTCCGGTTCCCGGCCGAGCTGCGCCCGCACATGCTGCGCCGCCGCGTCGGCCCGCACGAAGTGCGCTCGTACGCCGAGCTCTACGACTGGCTGGCCCCGGAGCAGCTCCTGGCGGAGCCACCGGAAGCCTGGGCGACCGACTGGGCGGCGGCCGATCCCGACCGGTTCACCGTCTGAGGCCGGCGCGCGCCCGGTCGGCTTCGGCGGCCATGCCGACTTCGAGGGCCAGCGCCAGCGCCGCGCGGTAGTGGCCGGCGGCCCGGTCGTGCGCGCCGGCGGAGCGGTGGGTGTCGGCCAAGTCGTTGAGCACGACGGCGCGCAGGTCCGGCGCGTCGCTCGTGGTGGCCAGCGCGGCCGTGTGGAGCCGCACTGCCTTCTGGTGCTCGCCGAGGGCCGCCAACGCCGTGCCCAAACCCGTGCGCGCCATCGTGTCGACGACCCCGATCGCGCGGTCCTCGAGGAGTTCGCAGAACCCCTGCCGCGCTTCGGAAAACCGGCCGGCGCCGAGGTGGACCCGGGCCAGGCCCAGGCGCGCACGCCGTTCACCGTCGCGGTCGCGGAGCTCTCCGGCCAGCCGCAGAGCGAGCCGGAGCTGGTCCTCGGCGTCGTGGTGGCGCCCACCCCGCAGGTACACCAGCCCCTGGGTGCAGTGCACGTGGCCGGCCCGCAGCAACGGACCGGCGTGCTCCAGCGCCGGCCGCGCCTCGTCGAGGGCGTGCTGCGCATCGGCGTACCGGCCCGCCTGCTCGGCCAGGATGGCGAGCCCCAGCAAGGTGACCGCCGTGCGCTGGTCGTCTCCCAAGGCACGGAACGCTTCCAGCGCGGCCCGCATGACGTGCTCGGCCCGCCGGTACTCCCCCACCGACTGGTGCAGCGCGCCCAATCTGGCGCGCGCCCGACCCTCGGCAAGGAGGTCCTGGGCGGCCTCGCCGGCCGCCACCGCCTCGGCGTAGTACGTCCGCGCGTCGGCCGTCCGGCCCAGGTGGTGCTCGGCGCCGCCCAGCTCGACCAGGATGTGTCCCTGCGCGGACCGGTTTCCGAGGCGGCGGGCGGACCGCAGCGCGGCATGCTGGGCCTTGCGCCGCTCGGCCGCGTGGTGCGCTTGGGAGTGGAAGGGCGCCAGTGCCCGGGCCAACCGCATCGCTTCGCCGTCCAGCCCCGCCGCCGTCGCCGCCTCGACGGCCGCCACGAGGCTGAGCCGCTCGGCCTCCCACCACGCCAGTGCCTCCGCCCGGTCGGCGAGCGGCGGCAAGCCGTCGTCACCGAGTGGCGGGCCGGGGAACCGCCGTGGGTCGACCGTCTTGCCGACCCGGTCCAGGGCCCGCAGGTAGTGCGTCACGAGTCTGCGCAGGGCGGCCTTGCGCGCCGGCTCCGGTTCGTCGCGGGCCAGGACCGTGTTCGCGTGCGCGTGCAGGAGGTCGTGGCCGGTGTAGCGGCCGGGCTCGGGCTCGCGCCGCAGGTGCGCCTCGGCGAGGTCGTCCAGCAGCCGGCGGGCGTCCGGCCCGGCGCAGCCGAACAGCGCCGCCGCCGCGTGCACGCCGATGTCGGGGCCGTGGTGCAGGCCGAGCAACCGGAAAGCCCGCTGGTGACCCGCGGTGAGCCTGCGGTAGGAGACCTCGAACGCGTCGGCGACGCTGCGGCTGCCCACCGAGAGCTCGACCGGTCGCCGCTGGAGGTCGCGGAGCCGGTCGGCGAGGTCGCCGGCCGACCAGGAATCGTGGTGCCGCAACCGGGTTCCGGCGAGCCTGATCGCCAGCGGCAGCCGGTCGCACAGCGCCACCACCTCGGCGGCGGCGCGCTCGTCCCCGATCGGCCGGTGGCTGACCCGCACGAGCAGGTCCCGGGCGTCCGCTTCGGACAGTGGTTCGAGCGCCAGGTGATCGGCCCCGTCGAGCTCCGGTAGCCGCCGACGGCTGGTGACCAGCACCAGGTGGCCGGGCGCACCGGGCAGCAGCGGGGCGACCTGTCCGGCGTCGAGCACGTTGTCGAGGACGACCAGCACCCGCCGCCCGGCCAGCCAGGACCGCCACAACGCCGACGCCTGCCCGGGGTCACGCGGCAGGGCGTCGTCGGGCACCCCGGTCCGGCGCAGCAGGTCGTGCAGGGCGACGTCCGGGGGCACCGGTTCCCGGTCCGGGGTGTGGCCGTGCAAGTCGAGGAACACCTGGCCATCCGGGAACGACTCGGCGCACCGGTGGGCCACGTGGACCGCGAGCGCGGACTTGCCGACCCCGGCCAGCCCGGTCAGGGCCACGATGCCCGTCGCGGCCCGGCGCCGCGCCACGAACCGCAGGCACTTCGCCACTTCGTCGGCCCGGCCCGTGAAGTCCGGCAGGTCGTACGGCAGTGCGCGGAGCGCGACCCGGTCCCCCGGCGGGAGTGGCGCCGGGGTGGCGGGCCGGCGGGCCGCCGCGGCGAACGCGTCGCGCTGCTCGCCGGCCAAGCCCAGCGCGGCGCCCAGCACATCGACGGTGTGGCGGTGCGGGTACCGGCGCTCACCCCGTTCGAGCGCGCCGATCGCCTGGACGCTCAGGCGGGCCTTCTCGGCCAGCGCCTCCTGGGTCAGGCCCGCGCCGACCCGGTGGCCGCGCAGCAGGGTCCCGAACGGTTCGGCCATTCCCCACCCCCACACCGGAGTGTAACGAGCAGTCGCGGCTCTTCGGTCAGAACAGCCGTTCCAGCGCACGGCGTGCGCGCTTCGGCGCCTCGCGGTCCCGGTGCAGCTGGAGGAAGTGGTTGAGGGCCAGCATGATCGCGACGATCTCGTAGAGCAGCTGGTCGATGTCGGTGTCCGGCGGCAGTTCCGCCAGGCTCACCGCGCGCCAGATGGTGACGCGCAGCTCCCGCCGCCAGGTCTCGTCCGCGCGGGCGATGGCGTCGCGCACCGGCCCCTCGCGGCCGTCGAACTCGGCCGCGGCGGCGGTGAAGAAGCAGCCGCCGGGCAGTGGTTCGCGTTCCAGGTAGGAGATCCACGCCTCGCAGGCCGCGCGCAGGTACGGCAGGCCGCGCGCCACACCGCGGGCGCGTTCGGGCACCTCGCGGACGAACAGCTCGACGGCGGTGTCGACGACGGCCAGCTGCAGGCTCTCCTTGGTGCCGAAGTGCCCGATCACGCCCGCCTTGCTCATCCCCAGCTCGGCGGCGAGCCGGCCGATGGTCAGCCCTTCCAGGCCTTCCGCGGACGCGATCACCAGGCCGGTGTCGAGGATGCGCTGCCGGGTCAGGCGGGACTCGGCCACGGACTTCCGGGGACTCATGAAACCACTATAGATTACGAACGATCGGTTGCTATATTGCGTCCGACCCCCGAGGAGGGACACATGCCCGGCTCCCGTTTGACCGCGCTCGGCCACCACCAGCCCGCCCGCGTGCTGACCAACGCCGACCTGGAGACCATGGTCGACACGTCCGACGAGTGGATCCGCCGCCGCACCGGCATCGTCACCCGCCACATCGCGGACGGCTCGGTCGCCGACCTGGCCACCGAGGCCGCGGCGAAGGCGCTGGCCACGGCCGGTCTCGAGCCGGGCGAGATCGGCATGGTCATCGTCGCGACCTGCAGCGCGATCGACCGCTGCCCGTCGATCGCCGCGCAGGTCGCCGGGCGCCTGGGCATCCCGGCCCCGGTCTGCTTCGACCTCAACAACGCCTGCGCCGGTTTCTGCACGGCGCTGGCCACCGCCGATCACGCGGTCCAGGCCGGCGCCGTCCGGCACGCGCTGGTGATCGGCGCGGAGAAGATGTCCGACATCACGGACTGGACGGACCGCGGCACGTGCGTCCTGCTCGGCGACGGCGCGGGCGCGGCGGTGGTGAGCGCGGCCGGGACACCGGCGGTCGGCCCGGTCGTCTGGGGTTCGGACCCGGCACGCCGGCACCTGGTCAGGCTGGTGGACGAGTGGCAGCCGGCCTTCGCCCAGGACGGCCAGTCGGTGTTCCGCTGGGCGGCCCAGGAACTGCCCGCGGTCGCGGCGGAAGCGTGTCAGCGGGCGGGCATCGCCACGACCGACCTCGCCGGCGTCGTGACCCACCAGGCCAACCTGCGCATCATCGAGGCCCTGACCGACCGCCTGGACCTCCGCGAGGACGTGGTGATCGCCCGCGACGTGGTGGACTCGGGAAACACATCGGCGGCGTCGGTCCCGCTGGCACTGTCCAAAATGGTCTCCCGAGGCGAGCTACCCTCGGGAGAACCGGTACTGCTGTTCGCTTTCGGCGGCGGTCTTTCGTGGGCCGGCCAGGTCGTCGGTTGCCCGTGAGGGACCTGGTGTGCTTGCACGCCGCCGCGAGCGGCCCGGCGACTTGGGCCCCTTTGCGCCCGGCGCTGACCGAACTCGGCTTCCGGCTGCACACCCCGCTGCTGCTCGGTCATCACGACGCCGAGCGCCAGCGGTCGTACCCGCTAACCTCCTTCCGCGACGACGTCCTGCGCTCGCTGGCCGGTCTCTCCCGGTTCACCTTGGTGGGGCACTCGCTCGGGGCGTTCGTCGCGTCGATGGTGGCCGCGGCGGAGCCTGAGCGCGTCGAGCGGCTGGTCCTGGAGGAGATCCCGGTGCCCCGACGCGACACCGAGGACTCACGGCCGTCCCGGCGCCGGGCTGCATTGCTCGCCTTCCCGGGACGCAAGCGGTGCGACCCGGTGATGATCAAGGATGTACTCGCCGGCCTTCGCGCGCCCCAACCCGAGTGGTGGGCCGGCCTCGCCGGGATCAGCGCCCCGACGCTGATCCTGGCGGGCGGTCCGCGAAGCCACCTCGACCAGTCCCGCTACGCCTTGCTCGGCCGGGCACTACGGGATTCGACGACGGTCACGATCGGCGTCGGGCACCGGATTCATTCGCGGGCACCGGAGCGCTGGCTGTCCGCGGTCGAGCCCTGGCTCGGCGAGGTGCAGTGACGTTCAGAACCTGATCTCCTTCCGGACCAGCTCCCAGCGGATGCGCTTGATGTGCCGGAACCGCCACCGGATCGCCCATTCACGGCCGTGCGGCCGCAGGTGCAGCACGCACAGCGCGACCTGCTCGTAAGCCGCACCCAGTCGCCCGAGCAGAACCTCCCGCACCGGTTCGTCCCGGCGGAGCTCCACGGCCAGCTCGGCCAGCCGCCGGCGCGCCGCCCGAAGACCTTCGATGACGTAGATCCCCCGGATGTCGCGGTGGCCGAGGATCAGCAAGTTCTCGGCCACCCGCATCACTTCGGTGATTTCCTGGACCGCGGAAGGCACCTCGGCCTCGAACATCCTGACCGCGTCGACCGGCTCGAGCTCGGCGGCCGACGGGGAGAACAACGGGGACCGGTGCAGGACCAAGACCCGCGCTTCCAGCTCGTGCCGCAGTTTGTACCTGGTGAGCAGCCTTTCCTTTCTCGCCTCGAGCCGAGGCTTGGCCGCGTATTCGACGATCAACGTGACGACGGTCGCGGTGACGACGCTGATGAGCGCGCTCTGGACACCCAGCGGAAAAGACACCGCGCATGACTACCAGGGCTGCCCGCCGCACCACGTCGGCGGGTCGGTCACGACGCGCGGCCCGTCGGAATGCGGGCCCGCACCAGGAACCCGCCGTCTTCCGGGCCGGCCGTGAACTCACCGCCGAGCACCGCGACGCGTTCGCGAAGCCCGGCCAGTCCCCCGACCGGGGTGGCGCGTGGCCGCGCGCCCGCCGTGCCGACTTCCACCGTGACCGCCCCGTTTCCGTGGCGGACGAGAACCGTGGTGGGACTGCCGTGAGCGTGTTTGAGCGCGTTCGTCAGAGCCTCCCGCACGACGCGGTAGGCGGTCGCCTCGGCGCTGCCGACCGCCTGCGCCGCCCGGCCCTCTTCCGTGAACTCCACCGGCTGGCCCGCCTGCCGGGTCCGCGCCACGAGCGTCCGCAGATCGCCGGCCGAGAGGGGGTCCGCGTGGTGGTCGGGATCCAGCAGGTCGAGCAGGTTCCGCAGGTCCGCGATGGCCCGCCGGCCCGAGTCGGTGATGGCGGACAACGTCTCGTCGAGCCGGTCGGCCGTCAGGTACCGCGCCGCCTCCGTCTGCACGACCATCGCCGTCACGTGGTGGGTCACGACGTCATGGAGCTCGCGGGCGATGCGCGTGCGTTCCGCGGCCCGGGTGGTCTCGACGGCGCGACGTCGTTGCCCGGCTTCCGCGGCCCGCGACTGCCGCAGCCAGCTCCCGATCCCCCACGCGACGACCAGCGCGAGGTAGAAGGTCACGAAGCCGAGCACGCTTTCGCCCCCGCCGCAGGAGAGGGCGAGGGCCAGCGGGACGTAAGCCGCCGACGCCAGGACCACGGCGGGCAGCCGGAACCGGTCCAGGTGCGCCCCGGCACTGATCAACGCGAAGGCCAGCGCGGTCCCCGCGACCGTCTGGTAGCCACGCAGCTGGTCGAGGGCGAAGCCGAGCGACACCAGCACGAGGCAGCCGCCGGGCCACCGCCGCCGCAAGACGAGCGGCAGGCATTCGAGGGCGACCACGCCGAGGCCGAGGGCGTCCACGGGCCGTGCCGGGACGTCCCCGAGCTGGGTGCCGTTGCTGTGCAGCGCGGGAATCAGCGACGCGACCAGCAACGCCAGCGCGAGCGGGGCGTCCCGGATCACGACGTCCAGCCGCCGCCACCGGTCCGTGCCCGGCCGTCCGGTCGCGATCCGCATCTCGCCCCCTGCCCGGAACGCTAGCGACCCGGCGGGCGGGAGGCGTCACCGGTGGGAGGGCAGCTGCGGGTAGCTCTGCCGAGGGACATCCCCGTAACGCGCCGGGGACGGGCAGCGACACCTCACCACGTTCACGTCCAACGGCGGGGTGCTGGTCCGCATGACCGCGTGAGGCCGAAGGGACACAGTGGACAGACCGGTCCGGCTCAACCCCGGTCGGCCACCCGCCTCGCCAGCGCCGAAGTCGGCTCGTCGAACACACCCGGAGGCGCGGTCGTGCCGAGTATCCGGTGGTACAGCTCGTACTGGACGGCCAAGACCCGCCAGTAGACGGGCCGATCCGCCGGCGTGAAGCCGAACAGCGGGTTGAGCAGGACGCCCAGCGAGCGCTCGTCCCCCGTGACGCCGTCGCGCAGCACCCGATCGAATTCTTCTTTGAACTCCTCACGCGTGGCCAGCCGGGACCGCCCATCGAGGTCGTCGACGACGAAGAAGCGGTGCAGGCGCTCCTGGAGCTGCCCGGGCGTCAAGCCTTGCAGCCAGTGCACGGGCGGGTTCCGGTAACGCTCGTACCGCCAGCCCTCGACGTCGGGCGCGTAGGACAAGGCCGGGGCCGCCTGGGCCAGCACGCGGTGCCAGGTCGGTGCCGCCGCGACCGACCGGAGAAGCGCTTCTTCGCGGGCGCTGATGGTCCCGGCCGCGACGTCGTGGAAGGCCGGCGGTGCGAGCAGGTCGTAAGCCAGGTCCCGGACGAGCCCACCCGCGCTGGGCAGCCACTGGAACCGGTCGGTCCGGGTGAGCGCCAGCGTGGCCTGGACGGCGGGCGTGGCGAGCAGCCCGATGGCCGCCACCGCCCGCGCGGCCAGCTCGGCGACCGCGGGCGCCGGCGGCAGGCGCGGGACGAACCCGGTCAGGCCGTCGGCCACGGCGCCGTCCACACCACCTCGACGTCCCTCCGCCAGGCCGCCGGCCCACCGCACCAGCTCGTCGGCCGACCAGAAGTTCGCGCCGAGCCGGACGTACTCCGGCAACCCGGCCATCGAGCGGATCGACGGCAGCACCAGGTAGGACACCGGGATGCGCGCCGACCGGGAGAACCCGATCTCGTAGGGCACCCACCACGACCCCGCCGTGGCGGCGCTCAGCAGGCCGAGCAGGTGCGTGCAGTGCCGGACCCCGCGCTCGATCGCGTGCACCAGCTGCTGGTCACCCACCATGCCCAGCGCGGCGGCCGCCTGGCTGTCGACGTCGTCGCGGTCGAACCAGTAGTGCACGCCGAGCCGGTCCAGCACCGCGGTCACCGCCTCGGCCAGCGGCTTGTC
This sequence comes from Amycolatopsis iheyensis, assembly GCF_024703995.1. GTDB lineage: Bacteria > Actinomycetota > Actinomycetes > Mycobacteriales > Pseudonocardiaceae > Amycolatopsis > Amycolatopsis iheyensis. The sequence goes on from NZ_JAMXQV010000021.1 coordinate 30,719, forward strand.
GAGGTTGCGGTGGGAGACGAACACCCGGGGCAGCGCGGGCAGCTCACCGGCGGGCACGTCGACCGGCGAATAGACGTTGAACGGCTCCACCACGCCCCCGTTTCGCCTCCGCGCCCTTCAGTCGGAGATCACCACCGGCGTGTTACGGCGAACAGCCGGCCGCGGACCCGCCTAGAGTGAGCCGGTGCCCCAGTTCCTGTCCCGCTACTTCCGCGCGAAGCCGATCGACGTCCAGACCGTCCGCAGTGGCCTGTGGACCGCGGTCGACCAAACGGCCTACGCCGGTGAGAAGGCCGCTTACCAGGCCGCGATCCTCGACCAGTACAAGATGTACGTCGAAATGGCCGACCGCGTCAGCGCCCGGCGAGCGCTGGCCAACGGGTTCTTCCTGAGCCTCAACACCGCGACCCTGACCGCGGCCGGCGCGTTGTGGGGCTCGAAGTTCCTGACGTCGTGGCTGCTGTTCCTGCCGCTGTGCCTGCTGCTGGCGCAGACCGCGGCCTGGTTCTGGATCGTCCGCTCGTACCGGCAGCTCAATTCGGCGAAGTACATCGTGGTCGGGATGCTCGAGGAGCGGCTGCCCGCGTCCCCGTACTGGAGCGCGGAGTGGCAGGCGCTGGGCGAGGGCAAGGACAAGGCGCTGTACTGGCCGCTCACCCACCTGGAGCAGTGGCTGCCCGTGACTCTCGCCGTGGTGTACGTCCTCGGCTTCGTCGTCGCGGTCGTCCTGCCGCACTGATCGGCGCCGTCACCCGAACACCGGGAGCTCCGCGACCACCTCCGTGGTGGCCCTGGCGAAGTTGAACGTGATGAAGTGCAGTCCCGGCACGCCTTCGGCCAGTAGCCGCCGCGCCAGCAGGATCGCCTGCTCGATGCCCAGCGCCCGCACCGCCGCCGGATCGTCGGCGACCGCAGCGAACCGCGCTGCCAGACTAGGCGGGAACGGCGCGCCGGAAAGCTGCTCCGAACGGGCGATCGTCTTCATCGTCGTCACCGGCATCAATGCCGGGATGATCGGCGTCGCACAACCCGCCGCCGCCACGCGGTCGCGGAGCCGGAGGTAGTCGTCGGCGTCGAACACCATCTGGGTGATCGCGTAGTCCGCGCCCGCCCGGCATTTCGCCACGAACCGTGCCGTGTCCTCCGCCGGTGACGCCGAACGCGGGTGTCCGAACGGGAATGCCGCCACGCCGACGCAGAAGTCGCCGTGTTCGCGCAGCAGCGTCACCAGTTCGCTCGCGTACGACAGCCCCTCCGGATGCCGGACCCACTCCCCCGTGACGTCGCCGGGTGGATCGCCGCGCAGGGCGAGCACGTCGGTCACGCCCGCGTCCGCCAGCGCGCCGACGAAGGAACGCAGCTGCCGGACCGAGTGGTCGACCGCCGTCAGGTGGACGACCGGCAGCATCGTGGTCTCGCGGGCGATCCGCGCCGCGACCGCGACCGTGTTGTCGCGGGTCGACCCGCCGGCGCCGTAGGTGACCGACACGAAACCCGGGTGCAGGGACTCCAGTCGCCGGACGTTCTGCCAGATCCGCTCCGCGTCGTCGCCGGCGCGGGGCGGCATGAACTCCAGGGACAGCACCGGCGCGCCGGCGGCCAGCCGGTCACGGACCGCGGCGGGCGAGGTGCTCGCCCGCCGCGGCGAAACGCTCGTCACGCCCGCGCCCTCCGGGTCGCCTCGACCAGGTTGGTCAGACTCGCCCGGACTTCCGGGTAACCGCGGGTCTTCAGCCCGCAGTCCGGGTTGACCCACAGCCGCTCGGCCGGGAACGCGGCGACGGCGGTGCGCAGGTGCCCGGTGATCTCCTCGATCGACGGCACGCGCGGCGAGTGGATGTCCCACACGCCCGGCCCGGCCTCGTTCGGGTACCCGGCCCGCGCCAGGTCGGCGACGACGGCCATGTTCGACCGGGCCGACTCCAGGCTGATCACGTCGGCGTCCATGTCGACGATCGCCTGCAGGACGTCGCCGAACTCGGCGTAGCACATGTGCGTGTGGATCTGCGTGTCGTCACGGACACCCGCGGTCGACAGCCGGAACGACGCCACGGCCCAGTCCAGGTACGCCGCGCGGCCGGCGGTGCGCAGCGGCAGGGTTTCGCGCAACGCGGGCTCGTCCACCTGGATGACCGGGATCCCCGCGGCTTCCAGGTCGGCGACCTCGTCGCGCAGGGCCAGCGCGACCTGGCGGGCGGTGTCGCCTTCGGGCTGGTCGTCACGGACGAACGACCACGCGAGCATGGTGACCGGCCCGGTCAGCATCCCCTTGACCGGTTTTTCGGTCAGGCTCTGGGCGTAGGCGGCCCACTCGACGGTCATCGGCTCGGGCCGCGCGACGTCGCCGACGATCAGCGGCGGCCGCACGTAGCGCGTGCCGTAGGACTGGACCCAGCCGTGCTGCGTGGCCAGGATCCCGGTCAGCTGCTCGCCGAAGTACTGGACCATGTCGTTGCGCTCGGGCTCGCCGTGCACCAGCACGTCCAGCCCGATCCGCTCCTGCTCCGCGATGACCGCGCGGACCTCGGCACGCATCGCCTCGGTGTAGGCGGTCTGATCGAGCCGGCCCGCCCGCAGCGCCGCGCGGGCCTTGCGCAGCTCACCGGTCTGCGGGAACGAGCCGATCGTGGTGGTCGGCAGCTCCGGCAGGTGCAGACGGTCCTGCTGGGCGAGGCGGCGCTTGCCGTACGGGCTCGCGCGGTGCAGGTCGGCGTCGGTCACCGCGGCGACGCGCTCCCGGACGGCGGGCACCCGCACGATCGGCGACGCCGCCCGCGACGCCAGCCGCTCGGCGTTGGTCCGCAGGAAGTCCTCGATCGCCGATCGGTCTTCGGTCAGGCCGCGGCGCAGCGTCACGATCTCGCCGAGCTTCTGCCGCGCGAACGAAAGCCAGCCGGCGATCTCCGGGTCGAGGCCGGTTTCGAGGGTGACGTCGTAAGGCACGTGCAGCAGCGAGCAGGACGCCGCGACGTCGACCGAACCGGCCAGCCCGAGCAGTGTGCCCAGCGTGCTCAACGCGGCGGTCAGGTCGGCGGCCCAGATGTTCCGGCCGTTGACGACACCCGCGACCAGGCGCTTGTCCAGAATCCCGCCGACACTCGCCAGGCCGTCGAGGTTGGCCGCGGCGTCGTTCGTGAAGTCCAGCGCCAGGCCCTCGACCGGCGACGACGCCAGCACCGGGAGCGCGTCGCCGAGCCGGTCGAAGTAGGACGCGAGGAGGATCTTCGGCCGCGTGGTCGCCGCGGCCAGCGTCGCGTAGGTGTCGGCGACCGCGGCCAGGACGTCGGCCGGCTGGTCGGTGACGAGCGCGGGCTCGTCGAGCTGGACCCACTCGGCGCCGGCTTCGCGCAGCTGCCGCAGCAGATCGACGTACAACGGGACGATCCGGTCGAGCAGGTCCAGCGGCCGGAACCCGGCAGTGCCGGCCGGGTCCTTGGCCAGCAGCAGGTAGGTGATCGGGCCGACGAGCACCGGCCGGGTCGTGACGCCCTGTTCGAGTGCCTCGGCGAACTCCGCGAGGGGCTTGCTCGCGTCCAGCGTGAAGCGGGTGTCCGGGCCGAGCTCGGGCACGAGGTAGTGGTAGTTCGTGTCGAACCACTTCGTCATTTCCAGCGGCGGCGCGTCCGCGGTGCCGCGGGCCATGGCGAAGTAGCGGTCCAGCTCGCTCGCGGCCCCGCGGTGCCGCTCGGGGATCGCGCCCAGCAGCACCGACGTGTCCAGCACGTGGTCGTAGAACGAGAAGTGGTTGCTCGGGATTTCGTCGACGCCGGCGTCGCGCAGCTCCGCCAGGTTCCGCAGCCGCAGCTCACGGGCGGTGCCGAGCAGCGTGCCGGCGTCGATCCGGCCCTTCCAGTAGGCCTCGACGGCCTTCTTGAGTTCCCGGTCAGGGCCTTGGCGGGGGTAGCCGTACACGGTGGCGCGGCTGGTCGGGGTGGAACTGGTCACGGGGGCTCTCCTTCGCGAGTCCGCGTGGACCCCGAGGGAGCGCACGGCAAACCGCGACCGTTCCCGGCCGTGATCCGGCGTGACCCGCCCGCGAGGTCGCAGCCAGCACCCCACGGTCGTGGGGTGCGCAGCCGGCAGGTCTTCGGACTCGCGGGCGTTCCGGCGCGCGCCGGGTTCCTACTGGCCGTCGCTTCCCGAGCCGGGTGGCTCAGTGCTCGTCCCTCGAAGGGACTGACGGCGGTCGTTCCTGCTCACCGCTGCGGGGCAGTCCCGGATTCTCACCGGGTTCCCTCTTGCCTCGGCCGCCGCCGTGGAGCTCACGACGGCCGAACCAGCTGCCCCGCCACTGTAGCGGCTCGCACCGGAGTTTTGCGCACAGCTTGGCGTCGATCACGTGCTGCGCCGGAGTTCCCAGGATGTGGACAGTCCACTGTGGATCGGCTAGCCGCCGGCCTCGAACTCCAGGATGTCACCGCGCCGGACCAGCGCGGGTTCGGTGTCGGCCGCCGAGCCGTCCGGCTGGACCGGGATCCAGGTCTCCGAGGTGTACCGGTCGAAGACGGGCGCCCCGGCGACCGTTCCCGTCAGCGGGGGCGCGGTCGCCTTGCCCCGTCGGGGCGTGTAGGCGACGCGGGCTCCGGCGTCCAGATCGTGCTGCGGCTCGTTCACCCGGCCTCCCGGAAGTGGGTGCTGGAAGCGCCGACGTTATCGGCGTCCCAGCCCCGGCGCCATCCCGAAGACCACCCCTATCCGGGTGAGATGCCGCCCCGCCGCCGGTGCGTTCCGGTCAGTGGCCACCCGGCCCGGGCTCCGGGACGTCGCCGATGTACGGCCCGCTGCCCACGCCGCCGACCGGTGACGGGTCGGTCGAGGGGCCGGTCGCCGCGGAGGCCGTCGAGCCGAGCACGGTCAGCAGGGCCGCGATGATCAGGGCGGCCGCTCCAGCATGTTTCATCGTTCACTTCCCCTTCGGTCGCCGCCATCGTGCCAGTTCCGGCTTCCCTCCCGCTTCCGTATCCGCGGAACGCCGCCGTTCGGCCCAGTGGATCACCGCGGCTTCGTCGGCGGGGTGGTGCCGCTCCGCTCGTCGCCGTAGCTCAGCCAGGTGCCGATCGGGGCGTGCTGCCCGACGCCCGGGCGGCTGTAGTCGCACACGCCGCCGGGGAACGTCGCCCGCAGCCGCTGCCGGTCCGCCGCGGTGAAGGTGACCGGGTAGTCGCGGAAGTCCAGCGGCTTGAGCCGGCACTTCAGCACGTCGAGGGCCAGGCTCTCGCCCGCGACCAGGCGCGTGTTGGCCGCCACCGGGTACTGCGCGCCGCACTGGCCGCTCGCCGGGTACGTCAGCTTCTCGGTGACGCGCGACGCGGCCGTCAGGTAGCAGCCGTCGCCGAGGTCGCGCGGGCGGTTCGCCAGCACCTTCTGCTGGCGGCTGCGGTGCGAGCCGTCGGCGTCGACCGCGGTGAGCCAGCGGTCCATGGCGTCGAGCTCGTAGGCGCTCGCGGTCGCCGCTTCGGCGGCGGTCGGGTGGTTTTCGATGATGACCTGGTTGCCCGCGGTGCCGTTGGCCTTCAGGAGCCGTTGCCGCAGCACGTAGGACCACTCGGTGGTGTGGATGTCGTTGCCGAACCCGGCGAAGTCGAGATCGGTCCGCTGGTCGATGATCGGCGTCTCCCGCAGGCCCTGCGACGCGGAGTTGACGAGGTCGTCGGCGTACACCGCGTCGAGCGCCTTGGGATCGGCCGCGATCCGCTGCGGCACGGGTGATCCGGTGTAGTCGAGGCCGCCGATGGTCGCGTTGAGGTCGGCGAACTGCGCCGCGGTGATCGTCCCGGCCTTCAGCGCGGCCAAGCCGTACTGGACGCCGGTGGTGTCCAGCGGGCTGCGGACGAACCCGGTCTTCGGGTCCCGCCCGAGCTGGTTGGCGATCTGTTCGTTCGAGTTGCACTTGACGCCGCGCGGGTTCGTGACCGGGTCCCACCGCGCCGAGACCGGGATGGCGGCGTTGCAGCTGCCGGTCGCGGTGGCGCGGTTGGCGAAGGTCTTGTCCCAGGAGACGCAGGTGTCGTAGCTGCCGAAGCCGGCGACGGCCTGCTTCTGCGCCGCGGTGAACGACGCGCCCGGCCCGGCGAAGTAGCGTTCCAGCAGGCGGCAGTCCGACACCGGGCCGCCGGTGCTCAGCGGGTCCGGGAACGAGACGCCGGGGATGATGCCGTCGACGATGCCGGGGTAGTTCTCGGCGATGTCGTACTGCTGGATCGCCCCGCCCGAGCCGCCCCAGCCGATGGTGTGCGCGACCGGCCCGTAGGTCTCGATGAAGTGCTCCTTGACCATCATCGCCGCTTCGGCCGAGATGATCGGGCTGCAGTTGTTGTCGAGCACGTTGAGGCTCGACGAAGTGACCGCGTAGCCCTGGGCCAGGAACAGGTCGTTGACGACACCGCCGGTCGAGTTGCCCTGGTGGTAGCCGGCGTTGCAGCCGCCGCCGAAGGTGTAGACCAGCTTCCCGTTCCAGCCGCGGTCGGGCGTGACGGGCGACGGCGTGCCGTCGTAGAGCGCCGCCATCTCGTAGACGGCGCGGTCGATCGTGCCGCGTTCGACGCGGACCACGTACGGCACCGCGTGCCCGCCGACGGTGGCCGTCGCGAGGTCCGCGGGCCGGGTCGCCGGATCCGCCAGCGGCGCGAACACCCCGGTGGTGGTCTTGTACTGGTAGCTCACCTGCGTCGGGGCGCTGCAGAGGGGCTGCTGCGCGGCGGGGAGGCCGAAGGCCTGGGTCTCGCAGTAGAACGGGCGCTGCTGGGTGCCGGAGAAGACGGGCCCGGTGATCGGGTGGTTGGTGACGCGCAGCTCGGCCCGCCGGTCCGGGCCGTGGCCGCTCGTCCGGGCGCTCAGCTCGTTGGCGCCGTCACGCAGGCCGGTCACCAGGCCGAGCAGGCTGCCGTCGGGCTGGGCGTGGAAGCTCGAGGTGACGTCGTGGCCGTTCGCGCTGACCCGCGTCCTCGGTGGCGCGACGACCTTGACCAGGACCTGTCCCCCGCTGACGAGCGCGGGCCGCGGGTTCGACACGGTCTCGATGGTCAGCTGCCGCCCCGCCGAGGTGTCGGCGACGGCGGTCGCGGTCCCCGCGAGGAGCAGGGGCGCGGTCAGGGCCGCGACCGCGAGGGATGAGCGCAAAGGACGGTTCGCCAACGGACACTCCGCTCGCTCGTGGCGTCGCGTCGTCGCGACACCGGGCAGCTGCCGGTATAGCACCCGCACCCCGACCTGAACAACGAAGCGGGAAGATGAGGTCGGTACGGGGGTCGCCTCGCGGCGAAAGGCACAACACGGCTCCTGCGTGACCGGTATTCCGTGAAGGCAAGGGGTGAGGCCCGGGGACACCGCCGTACCGACAGCCTGTACAACGCCACGGCCCCGCCGATGTTCCGGGCGGCCGGCGTGACGTGCGTCGCGGGCCGGCTCAGCCGCCCCGGGGCCGGAAGTCGCGTTCGCTTTCGATCTCGCCGTCGGGGGTGTGCACCCAGTGGCCGACCCGGCGTTTCTTCGCCGCCTGCCGCCCCGCGACGATCGCGTCGACGCGGCGCGGGGAGGTGTTCGAGGCGCGGGTGCCGCCCTCGACCCGGTTCTTCCACAGGCCGTCCTCGTAGACGGTGTGCACGTCTCCGTCCGCCACGATGCTCCATTCGGGTCGGTTCGGCGTCCCCTGCACAGGGGCCACCCGCGGTGGGCCGGCGCGTCCGGAGAGCTGAAGACGAACCGGCGAACCGCTTACCCGGCCGGCGCGGCAGACAAACCCGGGACTGCGCCATCCGGGTGAGCCTGGCGTGTTGACTGGTGCGCCACGCGGCACACGACTCCACCGGCACCGCCCGGTTGTGCGCGAGTTCTTGCGTGCCACCGGTTTCACCGCCGGCGGTCGGTCAGCCGGGCTGCGCCCCGAACCGGTACCGCGCGATGCGGGAAGACCGCCGCATCCCCGGCACCAGGTTCAGGAGCCGGTACACGCGCCGCACGGTGGCGGGCGCCTTCGCCATCAGCACGGGCGAGTCGTTCATCGGCGCCTCGTCGACGTACTCGAGCCGAGGGTGCCAGCCGGCCAGCTCGGCCGGATCGTCGAAGCCACACCGGAACCGCGTGCCGTACCTGCGCAATGCCGGGTCCCAGCCCGAGGTGCGCCACGCCCGGACGGACACCGTGTCGAGCTGCACCTGACCGGCGGGGAAGGCGTCGACGACGGCGGTGAGCAGCCGGCGCACGTCGGTCTCGGCCAGGTACGGCACCAGTCCCTCGGCGACCACCAGCACCGGCCGGCCACGCGGGACGCGGTCCAACCAGGTCAGGTCGGTGACGCTGGAGCCGATCAGCGTGGCGTGCTCCCGGGAAGGCAGGATCTGCCGCCGCAGCGCGATGACGGCCGGGTAGTCCAGGTCGTACCACTCGACCGTGCCGGGCGGGTCGAGCCGGAGCACCCGGGCGTCGAGACCGCAGCCCAGGTGCAGCACCACGGCGTCGGGGTGGCCGGCGAGGAAGTCACGCGCCCAGTCGTCGTGGGCTTTGGCACGCACGACGGCGACGAGGCCCAGCTGGCCGGCGCCGAACGGCCGCCGGTCGTAGCCGGGGTCGAGCTGCCGCATCGCCCGCTCGGCGTACTCGTCACCGAGGATCGGGTCCGGCAACCTGGTGTCCAGCGCTTTGGCCCGCAGCACCGGAACGAGCGTCTTCTGCGCGCCGACGAGCCCCATGCCGGAGAGCCTACGCCTGTCCGCGGTGGTGTCCACAGTGGACGTCAGGGTGCACTGGTGGCCACCGCCTTCAGCACGGTGGTGAACTTCAAGCCCGCCCCGACCCGCGTCTCCAGTCCGTTGCCCGCGCAACGACGCGCACTCCCCACCCCTGAGCACTACCCGCCGGTGAGCCCGAGCACCTGCGCGATCACGAACCTCGACACGGACCGGCGATGCTGCTGAACCCCCTGGGTCCACTTCATCCCGCCCCGGTAGTCGGAGGCGTTGTCGGTCACCCAGACCTTGATCCGACGACGGCCCGCGCCGGCGTTGGGGGAACCCGCGGCCATCTGCGCCCAGTGGTGGCGGATCTGCGCTTCGACGAACGGCTGGTCGCTCTTCGTGTCGCACAGCAGCACGGTCTTCGCCATGGGAATCCGGTCCACCACCCGCTGCAGCTCGAACTGGGTGCCGCTGTTCGCCGGGCGGTAGCCGGACAGGTCCAGCACCGTCAGGTCGACCCGGGCGAGCAGGAGATCGACCGCCATCCGCCAGAAGCTGCCGTGGCAGAGCACCGCGCTGACCGGGTAGCTGCCGTACGGGTCGCGCACCTTCAGCGGGAGGTCGGTCACCTCGGCGAGACGGTACGCCCCCGGCGCGAGTGGCGTGGCGGGCCGGCCGGCGAGGCGCTCGCGGAACACCCTCGGCGAGGTGACGAACATCGAGTCGAGACCGCCGGTCCGGCGTGCCTCGCGCAGTTCCGCCGGGCTGACCGAGGCCGCGCTGCGCAGCAGGTGGACGTAACCGGCTTCGCGCCACGCCCCGCGCAGGAAGTCCCGCGTCCGGGCCTGGTTGTCGAACAGCCGGAGGTAGCCGATCTTCAACGGACCCCGGTTCAGCACGTTCCGCGTGGCGGACACCGGCCCGGCGCCCCGCATCAGCGTCCGCGGCCGGTCGAACACGACGGTGAGGTCCGGGATGAGCTCCGCCCTGCGGCCGTCCGCGTCCGGCCCGATCGAGGACAGCTTCGCCGACAGCGACGGATCTTCCGACCACTTCCGGACGTGCTGCGCCACCTGCCAGTGCCGGTACCGCCGGACCAGGGCGACGACCAGGAGGAGCACCACCGCCGAGAAGAAGACCGTCAGCCCGGGCACCCAGCCGGACGCGCTGCTCGACGCCCGCGCGACCACGACGGCCGCCCAGACCATCCCGGCCGCCACCGCCAGCACGACCACGAGCCGCACCAGGATCCGCTGCACGCTCCGGCCGTGCCCGGCGACCGCCTTGAGCGTGGCCAGCTGTCCGGCGCCCGGCGGCACGATCAGGGCGGCGAGCTCCGGGTTCCGGGCGACGCGGGCGTTGATCCGGCGTGCCTTGGCCCAGATGACGGCCTGGACGACGGCGGTGGCGAGCGCGGGCACCAGGACACTGCCGCAGAGCACGCAGGCCATGATGACCAGCCCGGTGGTGTCCGAGCGTTTCACCGACAACCGCAGCGCGGAGAACAGCTGGACGACGAGGTCGGCGCCGAAGAGCAGGATGAGCGCGCCGGACCCGCCGGACAGCACGACGGTGCGCAGGTTCTTCTTGACCATCCGCGCGGCGTCGGCTTGAGACCGCCGGAACCGCTCGGCAAGGCTTTCCCCGGCCATCGACTCACCGCCCTCGCACCCGCCGGTCGAGTCGGGCCGCACCGCGGATTCGTTACAGGGCTGCCACGCGGTGAACATCCGGACCACGCGGCTGGGTGCCGCGGCCGGCTGGTGCCGAGTTCTCCGCCCCTGATCGCGCAACGCTTTTCTGCGTGCGCTGAGCCGTGCGAGGGTGGGGGTTGCCATGGCGCGGATCTGCTTGCTCGGCGAAGTACAGCTGCTCGACGGCGACCGTTCGGTTCCGCCCGGGCACGCCCGCCAACGCTGCGTCGGCGCGGTGGTTCGTCGGGCGCTCCGGGCGCGGGTGGTCGCCGGCCGGCAAGGCCGGCCAGGAGGATCGAGCTCCGGAGGTGGTTGTCATCGTCGAGCGGGGTGCACCGCCGGCGGCGGTGCGGGTGGGGACGCTCTACGAGCGGCTCGCGACCACCTCCTGAAGCCGGGCGAGGATCAGGTCGATGTCGCCGGTCGTCGTGCGGTGGTTGGTGACGCAGGCGCGAAGGCCGTGCCGGCCGCCGAGCAGCACCGGCCCCAGCAGGGCCGTGTTCTCCGCGGCCAGCCTTTCCAGCAACCGGGTCTGCTCGGTCCGGGACGCCCCGTCGACGGCGAAGCAGACCGCGGTGAGGGTGACGGGCGCGAGCAGCGTGAGGCCGTCGACGGCTTCGATCCCGCGGGCGAAGTGCTGCGCCAGTTCGAGCGTCCGGCGGGTGGCGGCCCGGAACGAGTCCACTCCGAACACCTGCAGCGCGCTCCACACCTTGAGCGCCTTGAAGTTGCGGGAAAGCTGGGGCCCGTAGTCCATGTAGTCGGTCAGCAACGGGTCTTCGGCCACCGTCAGGTACGACGAGTCGAACGCGTACGCCGCACGCAGCTTCGCGCCGTCGCGCACCAGCAGGCAGCCGGCCTCCAGCGGTGCGAACAGCAGCTTGTGCGGGTCGAGGGAGATCGAGTCGGCGCGGGCCGCGCCGCCCATCAGCTCCCGCATTTCCTCGCACAGCAGGAAAAGGCCGCCGTAAGCGCCGTCGACGTGCAGCCACAGCTCCTGTTCGGCGCACAGGTCGGCGAGCGCGTCCAGCGGGTCGACCGAGCCGGTGGCCACGGTGCCGCACGTCGCGACGACGCACCACGGCTGCCGGCCGGCCCGCCGGTCCGCGTCGATCGCCGCGGTCAACGCGCCGACGTCCAGCCGGTTCCGCTCGTCGGTGGCGATGTGCCGGACGTGGTCGAGCCCGATGCCCAGGATGGCCGCGGCCTTGTCGACGCTGCGGTGGGCTTCCACCGAGGTGTAGACGACCAGCGGCGGAGCCGGGCGCTGGAGCCCGGTTTCGCGGAAGCCGGGCACGCGGTCGGCGAGCGCCGTGGCCATGGCCTGCACCGTCGCCAGTGAGCCGCCGCCGGTGAGGATGCCCTTGGCGGACGCCGGGAACCCGACGACCGAGGCCAGCCACTCCAGCACCGCCCGCTCCACGACGCTCGCCGCCGGGGACAGCTGCCAGAAGTTGCAGTTCTGGTTGATCGTCGCGGCGACGGCTTCGGCGTAGGCGGCGACACCGTTCGGCGGCCCGAGCACGTAGGCGAGGAAGCGGGAGTGCGCCACGGTGGTGGAGCTGGGCAGGATCGTGTCCTCGAGCCGGTCGAACAGCCCGTCGACGCCGATTCCATTATCCGGCAACGAATCCGCGAGCAGCCGGGTGAGCTGCTCGCGGTCGGGCGCCGGCAGGACCTGCGCGTCGGGCAGATCCCGCTCGTACCGGTCCAGCAACGCCACCAGCCGCGTGCCCGCCGTGGCCCGCTCCTCATCGGTCAACACCAGCTCACTCATGGGTAGCACGCTATAGCGAGAAGCCCGGCATGCGATGCCATCTTTGACCTTGGTTCGACGGAGTCATGGCATAGTGTGCCCATGGATCGGACCGATCGCGCAATCATCCGCCACCTGCAGGCCGACGGCCGGCTCACCAACACCGAGCTGGCCGACATGGTGGGCCTGACGCCGTCGCCGTGCTTGCGGCGGGTGCGCGCACTGGAGGAGTCCGGCGTCATCACCGGCTACCACGCCGCCGTCGACGCCGCCGCGCTCGGCCGGGGGTTCCGCGTTCTCGTGCACATCGAAATGGCCACCCAGGACATCGCCACGATCGAGGCCTTCGAAGCGCGGATCGCGGAGGTCGACCAGGTCGAGCAATGCTTCCGGTTGTTCGGCCAGCCCGACTACCTGCTGTGGGTGGGAGTCGCCGATCTGGCGGCGTACGAGCAGCTGTACATGACCGTGCTGACCCGCTTGCCCGGTGTCGCGCGCACCAACTCGCAGTTCCCGATGAAGACGGTGAAATGAATGCCGGCCGCTGAGCGGACGGCGTAGCGTACCCCGGTTCTGTTTCGCGTGCAGGACGGCGGCGGCGTCCTCAGGGAAATGAGGCAGACCCCGGAAGTCCGAGGGGCAACACCCGCGCCATCGCCCGCAGGCCGACGTACTTTCGAGGACGAAGATCTTTTCGATTCCGAGAAAGGACACACAATGGCGGGCAACCTCACCAGAAGCGCCATGACGGCAGCCGCCGCGGCGGCTGCCGTTTCCCTGCTCGGCGCCGTTCCGGCCGCCGCCGCGGACGTCCCCCGGCACTGCGTGCTGAACTCCGAAACCGGTGTGCAGCACTGTTCCACCGGGACACAGCGCTCGCTCGCGCTCGCGGAGGCCGACGGTCAGGTCGTGCAGGGGACCTTCTTCGACGGTCCCGACTACACGGGGAACTCGCTGACGATCACCGGGCCGGAACTGTGCAAGAAGGACGGCTGGGTCAACTGGCAGTTCGACCTGGGCGACGACTGGAAGAACAAGATTTCGTCCGTGCAGCCGTGGGGTGACTGCTGGGTCTGGCTCTACCCGGAGCCGAACCTCGGCGGTGACCGCGACGGCCCGTTCAAGGAGAACACCGGCAACGTCGGGTCCTTCATGGACAACCGCACCCAGTCCATCGGTTTCAGCTGAGCGAAGGAGTGACCACCATGACCAGCAAGCGCACCGCCTGGACGGCGGCGAGCCTCGGCCTGCTGACCGCGGCCGGCCTGATGCTGACCGCGCCCGGCGCCTGGGCCGACGGCCAGCCCACCGCCCGCGAACTGCTCGACAAGTGCGACAACGGAACGGATTCGTGCGTGTTCCACCCGGCCGGCCCGCCGGAAGAGCACACAGGAGCGGGCCACCAGGTCGGCGAAGCGGCCTTCAACTGCACGGGTGATTTGCAGCGCAGCACGGTGAACTGGTCCGACACGACCGGCGAGTCGAACAGCTTCGGCGTCTCCCTTTCGGCCGAATACGGCTTCTCGGAAGTGTTCAAGGTGTCGATCGAGACGTCGTACCAGCACACGTGGGAGTCATCGCACACCGAAGGCCAGGCAACGAACGTCGACGTCCGCCCCGGGGAAAAGGGCTGGGTGGAACGCGCGCCGAAGATGCAGAAGGTGCACGGAACCTACGAAATGCATTTCCCGGACAAGTTCTACGACCACTACATCTGGTACCAGGACTTCGACGCGGACGGCCCGGTCCCGGGTTCGACGGGCGACATCACCCAGCACACGGCGCCGATGACCGACCAGGAACGCTCCGAGCACTGCGGCTGAGGACTTCCGGCCGCCGTCGGCCGAGGGGTCCGGCGGCGGCCGGTCAGCCGTGGCACCGGCCGGCTTCGCGTTCGTAGGCGATCAGCTGACGGAAGGCCGGGCGCAGGCCCTTGCACAGGTCACCGAACAGCGACAGTCGGGAGCCGAGAACGCGGTCGGGGTCGTTCACCTCGGTGAAAGCCGGCTGCCACGCCGAGGAGAAGCGGATCAACCCGGTCGTCACCAGTGATCGCGCGGCGGCGGGGTGCCCGCCCGGTTGCTGCGGTGGCAGCGCTGGTGCGTCGCCGTTTTCCCACGTCGGGTTGCGGGCACGCACCTGGGTGTCCCTCAGATCCCGGATGTTCTGCTCGCGAATGCCGTCGTAGTCCTCCTTCGGCATCCGGGGAACCACCAAGAGCAGCCGCTGGGGCGGCAACACGCGCATCGCCTCGGCCAGCTCCCACATCGTCCCGGCACCGGCCCCCAGGGTCAGGACGACCAGGCGCGCCTGCTCGATCAGCTGGGCGACGGCAGGTTGCCACCCCTGGTGCGGCAGGTACATCCGGCACGCGCCGAGCCGAGGCAGGCGTTCACCCGGCGCTCCGACGCCGACCAGCGCTCCGACCGGCCGCACCGCCTCCGCGATCTGCCGCTCGACGGAAGCTTCCCGCAGGATCCCTTCGATCAGGGCGAACTTCCCCGTCGCCCCGACGAGGTCCTCGACCCGGGCACGGCCCGCGTCGACCTCGAACGGCCGCAGATACAGGACGTAGGACCCGGCAGGCACGTCGGCCGGGGAAGTCAGCACGTGGGCACGGAGGCGGCGCGCCCGGTCGACCAGGCTTCGCCCCGCCGGCAGCGTCGCACTCGCCACAACTGAGAGCGCCACCCAGAACACCCAGCTCTCGTGCGCGGAAAGCGCCGTCAGCAGTCCCGCGTACCCCCAGAGAGAGCCGATCGTCCCGAGCACCAAGCAGAGCCACCCGGCGCCCCAGAGCGCCAGACCCGGGAAACCCCGGCCGCGGCCCGCACCTGGTGGCTTCCCGTTCTTCAGGCGGCCGGACGGCTCTGTCGACGGGCTGCCCAACGTCCACGAACCCCACCACCGCAGCTTCCGGCCCTGCTTGTCCAGCCACAACGGAACTCCGAACGTGACCGAAAACTGCGCGAACACCCCGACGAATCCCAGCACCCCGTGCTCCTCGAGCCATGTGTACCACGGCGCCGAGAGCGGGAGCAGGTAAACCTGCAGCGAGACAGCGACAACGAAGACCACCATTCCCGACACGCGAAGAAGCTCACCCGTTCTCTGCACCGCGTTTCGTGACCTCACGCAACGGACGGCACCCCAGCCGGCGAGCACGGCCACCACCCCGGCGACAACCAGCGGCCCCGGGGCAGCCCACCGGTGCGGCTCGAACAGTTCCCCCGCGACCGGATTCACCTGCCCCAGCTTCCCCGATGCGTTCCACCGTCCGAAACGCGGGTGCCGCGAAGACAGCCGACCGGACGACGAGCGCGATCTTGCTGACGCTGAGCAGGCTGTCGGTCCGGGACATCGCCGCGCCACCGAAGCTGGGCCGCTTCGGAACGCTGTCGAAGATCGACGACGACGTGGCCGGCGAAGGCCACGAACCAGCGAGTGCCCGGCACGAGGCCGTCGACGCCGTCCGCCCGGCGTGGTGGGCGGGCTTCATCCACCTCGGCACCTGAGCCGCGGGTCGCGACGCAACCTTCCGGCCCGCTCGCGCGTGTAGTCGGCGACACCGGGGAGGACGTCATGTACCCACTTCAAGACGGCGAACGGCTGCTGTGGTCAGGCCGGCCGGAGCACGCGCGACGCTGGTTTCCGGAGCACCTCGCCCTGCTGGTGGGTGCGATCGCGGTCATCGGCGTCCTCGGCACCTGGTTCGTGCTCGACGACTCGTTCGTGGCGTTCGTCGGCCTGCCCCTGGCCTTGGTCCTGCTCTTCACCACGACGCTCCCGCACCTGCGGAACAGCCGTGCCCGCGCCTTCGCGACCACCTACCTCGTGACCGATCAGCGGATCATCTTCGTCGCGCAGTGGCCGAGCGGCGCCGAGTACCGCTGGGTGCGGCTCAGCCGGCTCGGGCCGCCGCGGGTCAAGGCGGACGACCGGGGCGTCGGGACGATCACCTTCGGGACGAGCCCCTGGACCCGGTGGCAGCTGGCCAACAAGCCTCAGCCCGGCGCTTGGGCGCCGTTCGTGCCGGACCTGTACGCGATCGCCGGCGCGGCACGGGTCGCCGAGCTGATCAGCGCGGCGCGGCAGCCGGTGATCGCCCGCTGATGAGTCTCCATGATGTCCTCCCGAACGGCGGAACCACGAAGCTAGCCCGGCGGGGAGACGAGCCGGCGAGATCGCTTCCCGTCCGGAAATCCGTGCACGAGCGCTGGACATCCGGCCCCTGAAGCGCTAGGCGGGCCGCACTCCGTTCAGGGGCTTGCCGCGGGCCGTGGATCGGGGGACGGTGAGGGCTCCGACCCGTCGAGACCGCGGACCCCCGATGACCTCCGACCTGCTCAGGAACCGGCCCGAAGAACGATCTCCCGCGGCGCCGCCCCCGGTTTCCGCGCGTGCTCGCGTCGGCTGGCTCCTGCGCGTCAACCGGACTCTCGGCCCCCGGTCACGGCACCGGAGCCTGGCCGGTTTCGCGCGGGAGTTCGCGCCGGACCAGCGCATCGCCCCCAGCACGCTTTCCCGGTGGGAAACGGGAAAGGTCGCCATCCCCCACTGGGCGCCCGCACGCTACGAAGCCACCCTCGCCCTGCCGGCCATGCTGCTCTCGGCCGCCGCGGACACGTCCTACCGGTACCACACCCCGCCCTCGGCGCTGATCCCGAACTGGGCGCAGCACCGGCGGCGCCCCGGTCCCGGGCCGCTGCTCGACGAGCTGGTGGACCGCGCGGCCGGCGACGACGTGATGAGCGCCGGCAGCTGGGACCGGCTCAGTGAGCTCATCGCCAGGCGACCACAGCTGGTGCTCTCACCCGCGTCGACCTGGGCTCGGTTGACTGAGCGCTTGCTGACCGAGCTGAGCATCGCCGACGGCGTGCAGTGGATGGTCCGCGCCGAGTCCTACCACCGGCTCATCGCCCACCCGCACGGCCAGGGACCCGCGATCGCCACCGCCACCGCCGCGGCCGACGACAGCTCGGCCCAGAGCATGATCGGCCACTTGTCGGTCTTCACGGCCAGCTCCCACCCCGCGGCCAGCACCTCGGTCATCCGCCACGTCATCGATCCCGCCACGGTCCGCACCTTCTACGGCGCCCTGCTGACCAGCGTCAAGAAGCTGCGCTACGGCCACTTCAGCCGGGCACAGGTCCGGTCGTTGCTCCCCGTGCTGGTCGAACTGCTCACCGGCACCCAGGAAGAGGCCGGGCTCGCCGCGCGCCTGTTCGCCGCGCTGCCGGGCGACCTGCGCGCCCAGCTGCCGCGGCGAGTGCACCCGGCCGCCGGGCTCGTCGCGGACGAGCCGATCTCCCGGCTGTGCGACAGCGTGCTCAGCACCGCCGCCGGCGACGACCCGCTGCCGCCGGACCCCGTCCTCCCGGTGCTGGTCCACGAAATGCTGACCGACCCGGTGTTCGACGTCCGGCTCTGCGCCATGTTCCTGCTGTACGCCAGCCCGTACCGGCCACACCTCGCCCGGGCGCTGGCCACCGAGCTGGTCACGCTGCTGCGCCGCCGCACCGACCGCCTTCGGACGCTTCGCATCCTCGAATCGTTGCGCGTGCTCGGCGGGCCGTCCCAGCGGGCCCTCGTCGAACAACTGGTGCTGGCGCGAGACATGCCGGCCGAGATCCACGACATGGCCGCCTACACACTCGGCCACATCGGCGGCCGGAGCACGGTGACCTTTCACCGCACGGCGTTCTCGAGGTACTCGAGCCACTGGGCCCGCACGTCGTCGGCGCGCGACGCGAGCGTGCTCGACCGGCTCGTCTACGCCTCCGGCATCCACCACAACGACGCGCTGCTCCGCCGCGCGGCCGCGAACCAGACGTTGCCGCGCAACGTCCGCACGGCGGCCGCGTGGTGGCTCGGCCTGCCACCACACCTGCGGCACAGCGCGACGCTCTGAAGAGTTCGGCGAGCACGTTGGCACACATACTAATTCATACCTTGAATTAAGACACGACAGATTGCTCTGGTCCAGACCTTTTTCACCACGTCCCACTGATCGGCACACGGCCGCAAGAAGTTGCCGCAACCGAACGCAAGCGACGGCAACGGCTTGACACCCCGAATTTCCGGTCCTTACGATCGTTTGCGGGACTTCCTTCTCCGACAGCCGCCACTGTCCACGACCTCGCAAGGAGTGGCATGCTGTCCAAGTCCAGCACGAAGCGGCGGTCGCGGTTATCCGGGCTCACCGTGGTGGCCGTCGCCGTGGCCGCGACCCTCGCCGTTCCTGCGCCGCCGGCGATGGCGGCCACGACCGCGAACGTCTGGCTCACCACTCCCGACCGGGCGAACCTGTTGCGGCAGCAGGGAAGCGTCAGCTTCGGCAGCGGTGGCAGCGGGTCCGTGATCACGGTCAACCCCAACACGACCTACCAGTCGATGGTCGGGTTCGGCGCGTCCTTCACCGACGCCGCCGCGTGGAACATCAACAATTCGCCCCGCCGCGACGAGATCATGAACGCCCTGTTCAACCCGGGCAGCGGGGTCGGGCTGAGCTTCCTGCGCCAGCCCATCGGCGCCACCGACTTCTCCCGCAGCTTCTACACCTACGACGACGGCGCCGCCGACCCGAGCCTGTCGCGGTTCTCCGTCGCCCATGACAACGCTTACATCCTGCCGCTGGTCAAGCAGGCCAAGGCACTCAACCCGAAGCTGGCGGTGATGGGCACGCCGTGGAGCGCGCCCGCGTGGATGAAGAACACCAACAACCTCGTCGGCGGCTCGCTCAACGACAGCCAGGTCGGCACCTACGCCGACTACCTCGTCAAGTTCGCGCAGGCCTACGGCTCGGCCGGGGTGCCGATCGACTACCTGAGCGTGCAGAACGAGCCCAACTTCTCCCCGCCCGCCTACCCCGGCATGAAGATGACGTCGGGGCAGCAGGTGAACATCATCAACAACCTCGCGCCGAAGCTGCGCTCGGCCGGGCTGCCGGCGAAGATCCTCGGCTACGACCACAACTGGGACGACACGGCCTTCCCGCAGCAGGTCAACAGCGGCGCCGGGAACAACGTCGCCGGCTCCGCCTGGCACTGCTACGGCGGCAACCCGAGTGGACAGTCCACTGTGCACAACGCGCAGCCGGGCAAGGACATCTTCTTCACCGAATGCTCCGGCACCGAGTCGGGCAACACCTTCGCCGACTCCCTGCGCTGGCAGGGCACCAACCTCGCCATCGGCGCCACCCGCAACTGGGCCCGCACCGTCACGACGTGGAACATGGCCCTCGACGCGGGCCACGGCCCGGTGATCGGCAGCTGCACCAACTGCACGGGCGTGGTCACCACCAACGGGTCGAACGTGACCTACAACGCCGAGTACTACGTCCTCGGGCACCTCAGCAAGTTCGTCCAGCCCGGCGCGGTGCGGATCGACTCGACCGGCTACGGCGACGGCGGCGTCCAGAACGTCGCCTTCCGCAACCCGGACGGCACCATCGTGCTCGTCGCGCTGAACACCGGCGGCACGCAGAACTTCCAGGTCTCCTACGGCGGCCAGTCGTTCGGCTACTCCCTGCCCGGCGGCGCGATGGCGACGTTCACCTGGCCCGGCACCGGCGGCACCACTCCCCCGCCGACCGGCCGCACCGGCGCGATCTCGGCGCTGGGCAAGTGCCTGGACGTCACCGGCGGCTCCACCGCCAACGGCAACCGGCCGCAGCAGTGGGACTGCACCTCCGGCCCCAACCAGCAGTGGACGCTCGCGAGCGACGGGACCGTGCGCGGGCTCGGCAAGTGCCTCGACGTCACCGGCAACGGCACCGCCGACGGCACGGCCGTCCAGCTGTGGGACTGCTTCGGCGGCGGCAACCAGCGGTGGACGCCCGGCGCGAACGGATCGCTGGTCAACGCCGGCAGCGGCAAGTGCCTCGACGTCACCGGCGGCGGCACGGCCAACGGCACCCAGGTCCAGCTCTGGACCTGCACGGGCGGCCCGAACCAGCGCTGGACGGTGCCCGCGTGAGGGTCCACTTCGGACGGCTCGCGCTGGCCGCCGTCCTCACCGCGGCGGGGGTGGCCGTCACCGCCCCCGCCGCGGTGGCGGGCACCGGCGCGATCACCGGCATCGGCGGCAAGTGCGTCGACGTCCCCAGTAGCGCCAACGGCACGCGGGTGCAGCTGTGGTCGTGCACCGGCGGCTCGGTGCAGCAATGGACCGCAGGGGCCGACGGCACGGTCGTGGCCGCGTCCGGGAAGTGCCTCGACGTGGCGGGCGGCTCGGTGGCGAACGGCGCCGCGGTGCAGGTCTACGACTGCAACGGCACCGGCGCCCAGCGCTGGACCCCGCACGCGGGCGCCCTCGTCAACACCGCGTCCGGCAAGTGCCTGGACGCGGTGGGCGTCTCGAGCGCGGACGGCACCCGGCTGCAGACCTGGACGTGCACCGGCGGCGCGAACCAGGCGTGGACGCTGCCCGGCGGCACGGCGGCCGCCGGGTTCTGCCCCCAGGGCCCGTTCGGCTCGCCCCTGCCCTCGTCGCACCAGTCCGCGACGAAGATCCAGGGCGGCTTCAACTTCCTGGAAGGGCCGACCTGGGACCAGGCGAGCCAGTCGCTGCTGCTGACGAACATGCACGACGGGGCGGGCGCGCAGCACGTGCAGCCGTCGGACATCCTGCGCTACACCCCGGCGACCGGCGCGTTCACCACGGTCATCCCGGACGCGGGCAGCAACGGGCTGGCGCTGGCCCGCGACGGCAAGTCCGTCATCGCCGCGACGCACGACCAGCGCAGCGTCTCCCGCTACGACCTCGCGACCGGGCAACGCAGCACGCTCGCGGCGAACTTCGGCGGCCGGGCGTTCAACTCGCCCAACGACGTCACCGAAGGCCCGGACGGCACGGTGTACTTCACCGACCCGGACTTCCAGCGCGCCGACCGCCCGGACGGGATGGCCGGCAAGACCGCGGTCTTCCGCGCCCACGACGGCGTCGTGTCGCTGATCGACGACACGATCCGCGAGCCGAACGGCATCGAGCTGTCCCCGGACGGCCGAACGCTGTACGTCGGCGGGAACGCCACGGGCAAGATCTACCGCTACCCGGTGAACGCGGACGGCAGCACCGGCCCCCGCGCCGACTTCGCGTCCCTGGCGGGCACCGACGGCGGCACGATCGACTGCGCGGGCAACGTCTACCAGGTGACCTACGGCGACGGGGTGGTCCACGTGCTGTCCCCGTCCGGAGCGGCACTGGGCACGGTGTCGGCGGGCCCGAACGCGACGAACGCCGCGTTCGGCGGCCCGGACGGCAGGACGCTGTACATCACGTCCGGGAGGCCGTCGGCGGGAGGTGACAGCGGCGACTTCGCGCTCTACAGCGTCCGGCTGAACGTGCCGGGGTGGCCGTACTGACCACGCCGTGCCGCCGGCGGCACGGCGATCGCGGTCGAAGAATTTCCCGCGCCCCTGCAACAGACCACCGGGGTAGCGGCGTTTTGAGGGTGTGCAGTTCGAAGAGTTCGCGCGTGAGCAGCTGCCCGGGCTGGTGCGGTTCGCCGCGGTGCTGACCGGGGACCGGCAACTGGCCCAGGACGTCGTGCAGGACGCCCTCGTCCGGGCGCACCAGGGGTGGCGGCGGATGGCGGCGCTGGACCGGCCCGACCTGTACCTGCGGAAGATCGTCGTCAACGGCTACCTCTCCTGGCGGCGCCGGTGGTACCAGCGGTCCGTGCAGGTCACCGCCGATGTCACGCGGTTTCGCGAGCCGACCGCGCCCGATCCGGCCTGGCAGGTCGGCGACGCCGATCAGCTCGCGGGGCTGCTCGCCCGGCTCAGCCGCGCGCAGCGGGCGTCGATCGTGCTGCGGTTCTACGAGGATCGCGACGACGACGAGATCGCCGCGATCCTCGGCTGCGCGCCCGCCACCGTGCGCAGCCACGTTTCTCGCGGCCTGAGCGCGCTGCGCGTCCAGCTCACCGAAGGCAAGGAGATTGTCTCTTGACCGACCTCGACGAACTGCGCCGCGCCCTGCGCGCCGAGGAGGCGCTGGCGCCGGACCCGGAAAGCGCGCTCGCCGCCGCCACCCGCCGGATCCGGCGGCGGCGGGCGACCAGCGTCGCCGCGGTGACGCTTTCGGTGGCCGCCCTCGGCGCCGGCGCCGTCGGGCTCCTCGACCGGGGCGCCGCGGTCACGCCGCCGGCCTCCCCCGCCGGCTCGACTTCCGCCGTGAGCACCGCCCCCGGCGGAAAGGTGCCCCCGGCCGCGCCCGCGGTCAGTCTCCAGGACAGCTCCTGGCACTTGCTCGTCTGGTCGGTCGAGCCGCACTACGTCAACCTGCACTACGGGCAGGACCGGAAGTACGGGCTCGAGCTCGCCGTCCGGGAGGGCACCGCGCCCGCCACCGCGCTGCCCGCGAAGCCCACCTCCGCCGCCCAGATCCCGGACACGCGGTCGGTCATGTGGCAGGACACCCCGGACCGGTGGTTCTGGGTGCGCACCACCAAGCCGATGAAAGCCGCGGAGCTGGTCACCCTGCTGGCGAAGATCGGCACCACCCCGCCGGTGGTCGACGCGCCGCTGAAGTCGGTGCGCGTTCCCGACGGGCAGCAGCTCGTGGCGTTCACCAGCGAGCCCGAAGCCAACACCTTCATCCTCTGCCCCGACCTCGACGCCGACCGGGCCCCGCTCGACAGCCGGTGCTTGTCCGTGTTCGTCTCGCTGAGCAGCACCGCCGGCAGCAGCTCCTTCCCGAACGACCCGCTGCCGGTGCACCAGCACCGGGAGATCGGCCGCTACACCGTCGAAATCGACAGCTCGTCCGCAAACGAGCAAGCCGCGCGGCAGCTGATGAACTCGGTGACGCTCACCCGGTGACCCCATGACTCCCCACCGTTGAGCTTCGACCTCCGGTGGCGGTGCCGCGAGCGCGGCCGAACACCCCCGCACGGTTCCGGCTGCCCGTTTCCCGGCACCGCCCTGCCCCAATGCCGGCCGAGGAGGCTCGATGCGCGGTTCCGTGGTCGCCGTCTCGGTGGGCGTCATCGTCGGTTCGCTCGTCGCGGCGCTCTGCCTGCGTCCGGCGACCGTGACCGCCTCGGGCGAAACCGGTTCGCCCGTGCGGTTGTCGTCGAACGCCTCGCCGGCGTCCTCGACCGCGCGTCCGGCCACGCCGGTCCCCAAGGACCCCGAAGTGACGGTCGACGTCCGCGGCGAGTGGTCCTGGGCGTTGCGCAACCTCGAAACGAGTGCCGTCGTCGGCGCCGGAACCCTGCGCAACACGACCGAATCCATGATCAAGAGCTGGCTCGCGGTGGACTACCTCGCTTCGCGGCAGTCACGGCTCTCGGCCGACGACGAAGCCCGGCTGGCCCGGATGATCCGCGCCAGCGACGACCACGCCGCCCAGACGTTGTACCTCCGGCTCGGCGGTGACACCTCGATCACGCGGATGATCCGCACGTGCGGGCTGCGGGACACGCGGGTCCACCCGGGCTGGTGGTCCAAGACCACGATGTCCGCGATCGACGCGACCCTGCTGGGCCAGTGCGTGGTTCGCGGGCCGGGCGTGAGCCCGCAGTGGCGCGGCAAGCTGCTCGACCTCATGCGGTCGGTCGAGCCCGGCGACGCGTTCGGCATCCCGGAGGCGCCGGCCCTGGCCGGCGAGCGCGTCGCGGTCAAGAACGGCTGGACGCGGCACGGCACCTGGTGGGCGGTGAACTGCCTGGCGATCTGGGACCGCTGGGTGCTGGCGGTCCTGGTGCACTACCCGGACCAGGGCGACGAGCACCGGCACGGGGCCGCGGTGTGCGAGTCGGTCGCGCAGCAGTT
The DNA here is from genome assembly GCF_024703995.1 of Amycolatopsis iheyensis. Classification (GTDB taxonomy): domain Bacteria; phylum Actinomycetota; class Actinomycetes; order Mycobacteriales; family Pseudonocardiaceae; genus Amycolatopsis; species Amycolatopsis iheyensis. The sequence goes on from NZ_JAMXQV010000021.1 coordinate 54,621, forward strand.
GTTCGGCCGCATCGACGTCGGCTTCGCGGCGCAGCCGGCCACGAGGTGACCGACCGGTCCGCCTAGGACTCGGGCTCGCCGGCGAGTGCGCGATACACCGGGCGCAGCAGTTCGGCGACCTCCTCGCCGCCCGCCCCGATCGCGAACCGCGGGGCCTGGTCCAGGAGCGCGTCGAACGTCGTGCGGGGCCCGGGCAACGGTGCCGTGCCGCCCAGGCCCGGAGCCTGGCCGCAGTCGAAGTACGTGTCCATCACGTCGGTCAGGGGCGGGGAGGCGGGATCGACCGGCTCGGCGGCGATGAGCCGGTTCTTCAGCTCCTCGAGCAGCGCCGTCCGGTCCCGTCCGCGCAACGCGAGGATGGTGAACGGATCCTCGCCGACGCGGGCCACGAGCGCCGAGAACACGGCGTTCAAGTGGCCGCACGGCACCTCGACGGCCGGGCAGTCGCAATCCAGGGACACCTCCCGCGCCGACGACGGGAACAACGGCAGCCGGGCCGCCTTGAAGACCTGCTCGACGTCCCGGGGCAGTTCGCCGCTCAGCAGCTGCACCGTGAGCGACGCCTTGGCGGCGAGCGCGTGGGTGATCGCCGCCCAGTCGGTCTTCCCGAACGCCGTCAGCCCGATTCGCACCTGGTGGGTCCGATCGTCCCGCACCTGCGCGTCGACGCGCCCGGCGCCGACCGTCAAGGACACGACCCGCCCTTCGCCGCGCGCGGGCAGGAGGACGCCGATCGCGGTCGACGCCCGCATGAACCGGGTCGGCCACCACGGGAGTGGCTCAGTCATCGATCGCCTCCGCCCCCAGGGTGAGCACCCCGCGCAGCGTGTCGGTGGACAGCTCGGTGAGCCAGCTGTCGCCTTCGCCGACCACCATGCCCGCGAGCGCGCGCTTCTTGGCGATCAGGGTGTCGATGTGGTCCTCGATGGTGCCGGGGCAGACGAACTTCCGGACCTGGACGGTGCGTCCCTGCCCGATCCGGAACGCCCGGTCGGTGGCCTGGTTCTCCACCGCCGGGTTCCACCAGCGGTCCAGGTGCAGGACCTGGCTCGCGGCGGTCAGCGTGAGCCCGGAGCCGCCGGCTTTGAGCGAGAGCAGGAGGATCCGCGGCCCGTCGCCGGCCTGGAACCGGGCCACCAGCGCGTCCCGCGCCCCCTTTGCCAGGCCACCGTGCAGAAATCCGACTTCGGCGCCGAGCCGGTCGGCCAGGTGGGGCACCAGCAGGTGACCGAACTCGGCGTACTGCGTGAAGCACAGCACCCGATCGCCCGCGGCCAGCATCTCCGCCAGGAGCTCTTCGAGGCGGCTGACCTTTCCGGAGCGGCGCCCCAGCGGCGAGCCGTCGTGCAGCAGGTGCGCGGGGTGGTTGCAGACCTGCTTGAGCTTCGTGATCGCGGCCAGGATGTGGCCCCGGCGCTTGATGCCCTGGCTGTTCTCGATCTTCGTCATCATCTCGTCGACGATCGCGCGGTACAGCGTGCCCTGTTCGCGGGTGAGCCGGTACTCCTGCCGCAGTTCGATCTTCTCCGGGAGCTCGGGGACGATCGCGGGATCCGTCTTCACCCGGCGCAGCAGGTAGGGCTGCGTGAGCCGGCGCAGCTCGGCGGCCGTCGCGGTGTCGCCCCGGCGCTCGATCGGGACCGCGAACCGCTGCCGGAACCCGGCCCGGCTGCCGAGCAGCCCGGGGTTGAGCAGGTCCAGCACCGACCACAGATCGGCCAGCCGGTTCTCCACCGGGGTGCCGGTCAGCGCGAGCCGGTGCCCGGCCGGGAACCGCCGCACCGCCTTGGCCGTCACGGTGTCGGCGTTCTTGATGGCGTGTGCTTCGTCGAGCACCAGACGCCGCCAGGTGACCTCCGCGAGCTCGTCGGCGTCCCGGGCGGCGGTGGCGTAGGTCGTGACGACGAGGTCGGCCGCGGCGACCTGCTCGGCCAGCGCGTCCCCGTGCGCGCGGGCGCCGCCGTGGTGGGCGAGCACCCGCAGGTCCGGGGCGAAGTTCGCCGCCTCCCGCTGCCACATGCCGACCAGCGACATCGGGCACAGCACCAACGTCGGCCGGCACTCGCCGTCGGCCCGCTCGAGCGCCTCGAGCGCCAGCGTCTGGACCGTTTTGCCGAGCCCCATGTCATCGGCCAGGCAGGCGCCGAGCCCCAGTGTCGCCATGAACGCCAGCCAGGCGACGCCCCGCTGCTGGTAGGGACGCAGCGTGGCCCGGAACGACGGCGGCAGCTCGACCGGCCGCAGCTCCCGGTGGACCCGCTCGGCCAGGACGTCGCCGACCCAGCCGTCGGCGCGGACGTCGGTGACCGGGAGCGGCGTCTCCCGCGTGAGGTGGACGAGCTCCAGCAGCTCGGCCGCGGTGGGGCGGCGGTGCGGGTCGCGGCGGAGGTACTCGAGACCGGCGCGCAGCCGGTCGGCGTCGACGCTGATCCACCGGCCCCGCAAGCGCACCAGCGACGTCTTCGCCGCGACGAGCCTGGCCAGTTCTTCCTCGCCGATTTCGTCGTCGCCCACCGCGATCGACCAGCGGAACGTGGCCAGCTCGTCGCGGCCGACCCGGTTGCGGGCGACGACCTGTTCCGACGGCGTGCTGCGGACCGACAGCCGCAGCGCGAGCCGGCGCCGGCCGTCCCAGGTGGCCGGGAGCTGCACTTCGAAGCCGGCCTCGACCAGCCGGTTCGCGCCCGAGGTGAGGAACTGTTCGGCCTCCTCGACGGTCAGGTCGTACTCCGCCGGCCGGGTCCGGCGCAACGCCGGGGCCAGCATCGGCTCGACGAGCGCGGCCCGGCCCAGCTCGGCGACGAACAGCCCCTTCGGGTCCCGGACCAGCCCGGTCGCCTCGCCCGACCAGATCTGCCCCGCCGACAGCAGCAGGCTCGGATCGGCCGTCGCCCGCAGGAGGAACTGCAGCTGCCACTTCGTGCCGTCGCCGGTCTGGTCGTCGGGATCGTCCTCGGCCGCCCGGCGCAGGGTGCCGACCTCGGCCAGCCGGAAACACGCCCGGCCGTCGACGACGTCGGTGTCGGCGACCTCGTCCCACTTCGCGATGGCGTCGGCCAGCACACCGAGCTCGTCCAGCGGCAGCTCGACGCGGGGAGCGCCGCCCTGCAGGGCGGCCAGCCACACCCCGGCCGCGCCCCGGCCCGCACGCAGGTCGACGGGTGGTTCGGCCCGGGCCAGCCGGTCCCGGACCGCCGCGTCGACGAGGGTGTGGAGGGCGTCGGTGACGAGTGCCCGCGGCGAGGCCCCGGTCGACGGCGCGACCTGCTCGGCCCGCCCGGCCGGCGGCATGGCCGCGACCAGCGCGTCGAAGGCGACGAAGTCCACGCCCTGGAGCACCGGGCGCCACCGGGCCTCCGCCACGTCGCCCCGGCGGACGAGCGTCGGCAGCACGCGCCCACGCCGCACCAGGTCCGTGGCCAGGCGGGCCACCGCCCGCAGGTAGGTGACCGAAGAGCCGTACGAGGCCGAGTCGTCGAGGTCTTCCAGCTCGCTCGCGTCCACGACCAGGGCCGGCACCGACCACGGCCGCAACGACGGCCCCGAGCCACGCCGCTTGCCGCCCGCCGTCGCCTCGGCGGAAGCGAGCGGCCGGTTCGCCCGCGACGGCAGCAGCAACGTCACCGACGTGGGCTTGCCGGGGTGCAGCGCGGTCAGCTCCGCGCTGGAGACCGCGAACGGGTGCGACAGCGCGACCAGCACCGAACGGCTCGACGTGCCCGTCGGGGCCTGGTCGCGTTCCGCCCAGAGCAGCAGCCCCCGGCCCGGCGACCACAGGGCGTGCACCAAGGGCAAGGTCGGGGCTCCTTCGTCCGGTCCGGGTCTCTCCCCGATCGTCGCACGGCCACCCTCAGTGAACCGACCGCAGCAGTTCCGCGACCTCCGTCTCCGACGGCAGCCGGGGCGCGTTCTTCGTGACGGCGTCGGCGACCGCGTCGGCCGCGATCGCCGGGATGTCGTCGCGGGTGACGCCGAGTTCGCGCAACGGCCGCTTGATCTCGATCGCGCCCGAGATCTCGCGGACGGCCTCGATCGCCGCGGTCGCCCAGTCCGGGCCCGGCACGTGCAGCGCGCGAGCCGTCGCCTCGTAGGCCTCCGCGGCGGCCGTCGCGCTGAAGGCCATCACCTCCTCCAGCACCGCGGCCAGCGCGACGCCGTGCGGGGTGCCCGTGTGCGCGGTCAGCGCGTGCCCGATGCCGTGGACCAGGCCGAGCCCGGACTGGGTGAGGGCGTGCCCGGCGAGGTGCGCGCCGAGCATCAGCCCGGACCGCGCTTCGAGGTCGGCGCCGTCGCGGTAGGCCATCGGCAGCCAGCGCCCGACCAGCGTGACCGCCTGGGTCGCGTACGCCGCCGAGAACGGCGTCGATCCGCGGGACGCCAGCGACTCGATGCCGTGGACCAGCGCGTCCAGCCCGGTCGCCGCCGTCACCCGGGCAGGCAGGCCGAGGGTCAGCTCCGGGTCCAGCACGGCGATCCGGGGCCGCACCGACGAGTGTCCGATGTAGACCTTCCGGCGGGCGCAGACGTCTTCGGTGACGCCGAACCCGTTGGTCTCCGCGCCGGTGCCCGCCGTGGTGGGGACCGCGATCAGGGGCAGGCCGTCGCCGGCGTCCCACAGCCGGTCCGCGTCCGCCGCGGCGGCGCCGGGGTTCCCCGCCAGCAGCGAGATGCCCTTGGCGGCGTCCAGCGCGGAGCCGCCGCCGAGCGCGACCACCACCGCGTCGCCGAACGACCGCAGCGCCGCGGCGCCGCGGTCGAGTTCCGCCGTCGACGGGTTCGGGCCGACGTCCTCGTGGACGGTGTGCTCGATCCCGGCCGTGGCCAGGATCTTCTCGACGCGCTCGACGATCCCGGTGACCCGCAGGCCGCGGTCGGTGACCACGAACACCCGGATGTGGCCCAGCGACTCGACGAAGCCGGGCAGCTCGGCGACGACCCCGGGACCGTATTCGGTCCGGCCGGCCGGCTCGACGGACAGGCGCATGCTGGTCTCCTTCAGACGACCGGGACGGCGGGCAGGGGCAGCCGGAAGTGCTGTCCGGCCCAGGTTTCGTACAGCCGGACCGGGCTCATCTCCCCGGCGAGATCGCCGTAGGCCGCCTTCGCGCGGCGGAAGATCTGCTCCACGAGCGCCGACAGCTCGGCCGGCACGCCGACGTCCCGGGCGAGGTCGACGGCCAGGCCGAGGTCCTTGCAGGCCAGCACCATCGCGAACGAGTCGTCGTAGTCGCCGTCCGCCAGCACGGACAGCACGTCGTGCTCGAGGAAGTGCGACGCTGCCGGGCTGGCCAGCAGCGCCGAGCGCAGCACGCCGAGGTCGACGCCCGCCTTGACCCCCATGGCCAGCACCTCGGACGCGGCCACCAGGTGGCTGAACCAGAGCAGGTTGATCATCAGCTTGACGGTGTAGCCGTGCCCGGCCGCGCCGACGTGCAGGATCTTCTCCGGGGCGCCGAGGATCTCCAGCAGCGGCAGCGCTTCGCGGAAGTCGCCCGCGTCGCCGCCCACGAAGATCTGCAGCGTGCCGGCCTCGGCCCCGCGGGCCATGCCGCTGACCGGCGCGTCGAGCCGCCGGACGCCTCGCGCGTCGAGGGCCTCTTCGGCGATCCGCCGGGCCGCCGCGGGCGTCGAAGTCGACATGTCCATCCACAGCGCGCCGGGGGCGAGCGCTTCGGCCGCTCCCCCACGCAGGAGGACGTCCTCGACGACGCGCGGGGTCGGGAGCATCGTGATGAGCACGTCCACGCCCTCGGCGCAGGTGGCGGGGCTGTCCACCCAGCGTGCGCCGAGGTGGAGGTGCTCCAGCGCCGCCTCCGAGCGGGCGTCGTGCACGGTGACGTCGTGGCCGGCGAGGATCAGGTGCCGGGCCATGTGGCGGCCCATGTTGCCGAGGCCGATGAAACCGATCTTCATGCTAGGTCTCCGGGAGGTTGAGCCAGGTGGTCTTGAGGGCGGTGTAGGCGTCGAGGGCGTGCAGTGACTTGTCGCGGCCCGCGCCGGTGGCCTTGAAGCCGCCGAAGGGCGTGATCACGTCGCTGGCGTCGAAGGTGTTTATCCAGACCGTGCCCGCACGCAGCCGCTTCGCCACGCGGTGCGCGGTCGTGACGTCGCGGGTCCAGACCGACGCGACCAGACCGAAGTCGGTGTCGTTGGCCAGGCGGACGCCTTCGTCGGGTGAGCCGTCGTAGGTCAGCACGGACAGCACCGGGCCGAAGACCTCTTCGCGCTCGATGGTCGTGCCGGGGCGGACGTCGTCGACGATGGTCGGTTCCAGCGTCAGGCCGTCGTGGGTGCCGCCGAGCACGACCTTGCCGCCTTCGGCGCGGGCGGTGTCGAGGTAGCCGAGGACGCGGTCGAGCTGGACGTCGTCGACGAGCGGGCCGAGCACGGTCGCCGGGTCGAGCGGGTCGCCCGGCCGGAACGTCTCCCCGGTGATCTTGACGACCTCGGCGAGCAGCTGGTCCTTCAGCGCGGCGGGGACGATCACCCGCGAACCGGCGTTGCAGGTCTGTCCGGCGTTGTAGAAGATGCCCCACGCGACCGCGGAAGCGGCCGCGGGGAGGTCGGCGTCGGGCAGGATGAGCTGCGGCGACTTGCCGCCCGCCTCCACCGCGACCTGCTTGCCGTTGGACTCCCCGGCGTAGACCTGGAACAGCCGCGCGACCTCGGCGGAGCCGGTGAAGGCGATCTTGTCCACGTCCCTGTGCCGGCCCAGGGCCTGGCCGACGACCTCGCCGCGGCCGGGGACGACGTTGAGCACGCCGTCCGGCAACCCGGCCTCGCTCGCCAGCCGGGCCAGCAGCAGCGCGGCCAGCGACGTCTGCTCGGCGGGCTTGAGCACGACCGAGTTGCCGGTGGCCAGGGCCGGGCCGAGCTTCCAGGACGCGATGAGCAGGGCGTAGTTCCACGGCACGACCGCGCCGACGACGCCGAGCGGCTCGCGCGTGATCCAGGCGAGGGCGTCGCCGCCGGTCGGGGCGACCTCGTCGTAGGTCTTGTCGATCGCCTCGGCGTACCAGGCGATCGTCTCGGCCGTCTTGGCGACGTCGACGCGCTGCGACTCGCTGATCGGCTTGCCCATTTCGAGGGTGTCGAGCAGGGCCAGCTCGGTCGTGTGCGCGGCGATCGTGTCGGCCCAGCGCAGCAGGACCGCCTTGCGCTCGCGCGGGGGCAGGTCGCGCCAGCGGCCGTCCTCGAAGGACTCGAGAGCCGCCCGCACGGCACGGTCGACGTCTTCCTCGCTGCCCGCGGGGATGCGGGCGATCTCACGGCCGTCGCGGGGCGACACGCTCGGGAAGGTTTCGTCCGAAGTGGACTCCACGTGCCTGCCGCCGATGAACGGCCGGGTCTCGGGCGTCAGCGCTGCCGCCGCCGCGATCCAGTCCTGGTGGGTCAGATCCGCCACCGGTCCACCGCCTCCTCGTCCAGTTCGATGCCGAGCCCGGGCCGCTGCGGGACCTCGAGCTCGCCCGCCGCGGTGATCATCACGGGCTCGGCCAGCATGAAGTCCCGGCGTTCCGGCGTCCACCCCGGCGGGTCCCAGGGGAACTCGAAGTACGGGCCGCCGCCGACGCCGGCCGAAACGTGCAGGTTGGCCAGCACGCCGATGCCGTTGGTCCAGCTGTGCGGGGTGAACGCGCGGTGCTTGAGCTGCGCGAGCTCGGCCAGCGTCCGGGCCCGGTGCATGCCGACCGCGAGCACGACGTCCATCTGGTAGACGTCGAGGACGTCGTCTTCGAGGTAGCGCAGCAGCTCCGGCACGGAGTGGTGCATCTCCCCCGCCGCGATCCGGACACCGGGGTTCTCCGCGCGAAGCGTCTTGAAGCCGTCCAGGTCGTTATACGGCAAGGGTTCTTCGACCCAGAAAACGTCCAGCTCGGCCAGCCGGCGGACGAGCTTGCGCGTCTTGGCCAGGTCGGACGCGGGCGCGGTGTCGCCCGCCATCCGCCAGGACTGGTTGAGGTCGACCATGATCTCGAAGTTCGGCCCGAGCGCCTCGCGGACCGCGGCGACGGCCGCGACGCCGTCGTTGACGCGGTCGCGGTCGATCCGGATCTTCATGGCGCGGAAGCCGGCCTCGCGAGCGCGCAGGGCCGTCTCGACGCGCTCTTCGGGCGCCTTCAGCTCGGCCGAAGAGGCGTACGCGGGCAGCGAGCGGGCGGAGTTGCCGAAGAGCGTCGCGACCGGCAGGCCCGCGACCTGGCCGATGATGTCCCAGAGCGCGACTTCGAGGGGCCAGAAGCAGCCACCGTGGAAGTTGGCCGTCTCGATGGCCTTGACGTGCCGGACGATGTCGAGGGGGTCCTCGCCGAGGAACAGGTGCTCGACGGCCGCGAAGCCGGCCATGGTATCGCCGGAGCCGATGCCGGTGACGCCGTCGTCGGTGTGCACGCGCACGATCGTGGCGTCGAAGTGGCGGCGGGGATCCGGGTCCCAGGCCGCGCGCAACGGGGGGTCCAGCTCCAGCCGCAGGTGGTCGAGGGTGATGGCGGTGATCTTCATCGGGCCACCGCCTCCGGGGCCGGTGTGTAGAAGGGGTTGGCGGCGCCCACGCGTGCTGCTTCGCGCACTTCGGCGAGCGTCGGGGTGCCTTCCACCGCCGCGCGGATCGCCCGGGCGGCGGCTTCGCGCTGGTTGGCGAAGGACTCGTCGAGGTCGTTCACGGCGGGGTTCACCCAGATGGCGGCGATGATCAGCAGGGCGCCGGCCTCGTCGGCGGGGAGGTCCCCGGCCTCGACGGCGTCGACGACGCCCTGCGCGAGCCCGGCCTGCGCGGCGCCCCAGGTGGCCCGCTGGTGCAGGTCGGTCTCGGCCGCCGCCTTGGGCACGAACAGCGTCGGCGGCTGGACCGGGACGGACGGGCGCAGCACGGTCACGAAGGGCACGTGCCCCGCGCTGGGCGTGGCGAGCGCGGTCGCCCACGCGGCTTCCACCGGTCCGCCCCGGCGGCCCAGCACGATGTTCGTGTGGGCGGCGTTGGCGCCCTCGCCGACGAAGGCCTCGCCGATGAGCGCGGTGGACGCGAATGTCATGGGTGCTCCAGGTCGATGGGGGGTGCGGCGGGATCGACGGTAAGAGCGCGCGGAAACCGCGAGCAAGTCCCACCCGGACATTGCAACGCGGGTTGCGCTCGCGCCAACTCGCGCCCTTGCGGCCGGTTGCTAATTTCGGGGACATGACATCCCCGGACGACGGTGCCCGGCACCAGGGGCACGGCCTCCGCCGTGACTTGGGCCTGTTGGAGGCGCTCGCCTCCGCCGAGGCGCAGCACGCCGGTGAGCTGGGCGTGGTCCGCCTCGCCCAGCTCACCGGCCGCGAGAAGAGCCAGGTCTCCCGCGCGCTCAAGGCCCTCGCCGAGGAGGGCGTCGTCGAACGTGATCCGGACACCCTCGGCTACCGGCTGGGCTGGCGGCTGTTCTCGCTGGTCGCCCGGACGGTCGAAAACCGGCTGGCCCGGACCGCCGAGCCGGTGATGCGGGAGCTGTCGGCCGAGCTCGAAGAGACCAGCCACCTCTGCGTGCTGCGCGAGCAGGAGGTGCTCACGCTGCTGTCGGTGTCCGGGCACTCCTTCCGGGTGCACGGCTGGGAAGGCCGCGGCGTGCCGGCCCACTGCACCTCGGCGGGCCGGGTCCTGCTGCTCGACGCCACCCCCGACGAGCTCTACGTCCGGTTCCCGGCGCTGACCGACGACCGGCCACGGTCCGAAGTGCACTCTTTGCCCGAACTGTGGGCGAAGATCCAGGAATCCCGGCGCGACGGCTACGCCCGGGTCCGCGAAGAGTTCGAAGCCGGCCTGGTCGGGGTCTCCGCGCCGATCCGCGACTTCCGCGGCCGGGTCGTCGCGGCGCTCAACATCTCCGCGCCCGCCGGACGGCTCGGCGAACGCCTCGACTTCGCGGGGCGCGTCACGGCGAAGGCGGCGGCGACGGTGTCCGCCCACCTCGGCTGGGAGGCCCGGCCCCAGCCGCCGCCCGAGGCCCGCCTGACCTGAGTTGCCCGGAGCGCAACCAGCGTTGCGAAATCCCGGCTTCCCTTGTCGCGATGGGGTTTCCGCTCCTAGGTTCCTTCGACCATGGACATCGACGCGCTCGCGAAGACCGGCGAGACCCGGGACCTCGTGCTCGGCACCACCCACCGGCCCGCCTCGGACGGCCGCACGTTCCCGGTGCACGACCCCGCCACCACCGAGGTGATCCGCGAAGTCGCCTCGGCGTCCGCCGAAGACGCCGAGGCCGCGGTCGACGTCGCCGCGGCGGCGGCGGATGCCTGGCGCGAGACGCCGCCGCGGCGCCGGTCGGAGATCCTGCACGCGACGTTCGAGGCGATGCGCGAGCACGCTCCGGCGCTGGCGCGGCTGATCACGCTCGAGAACGGCAAGGCCTACCGCGACGCCCTCGCCGAAGTCGGTTACGCCGCCGAGTTCTTCCGCTGGTCCGCCGAGGAGTCCGTCCGGATCGGATCGTCCTTTTCGGACGCTCCCGGCGGCGGGTACCGGCACCTGGTGCGGCGGCGCCCGGCCGGGATCGCGGCGTTCGTGACGCCGTGGAACTTCCCCGCCGCGATGGCCACCCGCAAGCTCGCGCCCGCACTGGCCGCCGGCTGCCCGGTGCTGCTCAAGTCGGCACCCGACACGCCGCTGACCGCGCTGGCGATCGCCGGCCTGCTCGCCGAGTCCGGGCTGCCCGCCGGGGTCTGCACCGTGCTGCCGACCGATCGCGCCGCCGACGTCGCCGGGACCTGGCTGCGTGACGGCCGGGTCCGCAAGTTCTCCTTCACCGGCTCGACGGGCACCGGGAAGCTGCTGCTTAAGCAGGCGGCCGAGAACGTCGTCAACGTGACCATGGAACTGGGTGGCAACGCGCCGTTCGTCGTGTGCGCGGACGCCGACGTCGACGCGGCCGTCCGGGGCGCGATGGACGCCAAGATGCGTGGCGGCGGTGAAGTCTGCATCGCGGCCAACCGGTTCTACGTCCACGAGTCGGTCGCCGAGGAGTTCACCGCGAAGTTCGCCGCCGCGATGACGTCCGTCCCCATCGGTCCCGGTCTCGACGAGGGCGTCGGGCTGGGCCCGATGGTCAACGCGGCGGCGGTGACCAAGATCGGCGAGCTGGTCGACGACGCCTTGGCGCGCGGTGCGCGGCTCGTCGCCCGCGGCCCGGTGCCCGACGGCCCTGGCTGGTTCGTGCCGGCGACCGTGCTCGACCGGGTCCCGGCGGACGCGCGGCTCCTGCACACCGAGGTGTTCGGGCCCGTCGCGCCGCTGACGACGTACACCGACGAGGCGGCGATGCTGGCCCGTGCCAACGATTCCGCGTACGGGCTCGCCGCCTACGTCTACTCCCGCGACCTCTGCCACGCGCTGCGGATCGCGGACCGGCTGGAGACCGGCATGGTCGGCGTGAACCGCGGCCTGCTGTCGGATCCCGCGGCCCCGTTCGGCGGGGTCAAGCAGTCCGGACTCGGCCGGGAGGGCGGCCGCGAAGGGATCGAAGCGTTCCTCGAAACCACTTACCACGCGGTCGACTGGCCCGCGTGAGCCGCAGAGAACAGGACAGACCATGGCAGCGTTGCCCGGCACCCACTCGCCCGAAGTCTCCGCGCCGGCCCGGCGCCTGCGCACCAAGCTGAAGCTGGCCACCCAGATCGGCGAAGGCATCGACGGCTACATCCTCGGCGGCCTGGGCGCGGCCCTGCCCGCGATCAGCACCGACCTGCACGTCACGGACTGGACGGCCGGGCTGATCGGCGCGTCGGCCCTCGTCGGCATCTTCGCCGGCGGCCCGCTCTTCGGCTGGTTCGCCGACCGCTACGGCCGCCGGATCGTCTTCCTCACCGACATGCTGATCTTCCTCGTCGGCTCGGTCCTGCAGTTCTTCGTCACCGACGCCTGGCAGCTGTTCGCCATCCGGCTCCTGATGGGCATCGCGATCGGCGGCGAGTACGCGATCGGCGCGCCGCTGCTGTCCGAGTACGCCCCACGCCGAAACCGGGGCAGGCTGCTGGCGAGCCTGGAGGTGAGCTGGTACGTCGGCTACATGCTGGCGTTCGCCGTCGGCTACGCGTTGTCCGATGTGGACGGCGGCTGGCGCTGGACGCTCGGCAGCAGCACGGTGATCGCGGTGGTCTGCCTGGCCCTGCGCGGTGGCGTCCCGGAGTCGGCGCGCTGGCTGCTCAGCAAGGGCCGCCGCGCGGAGGCCGAGGAGCTGATCGACCGCTACGACATGGACGTCGACGTCGAAACCGAGCTGGCCGACACCGAGAGCCGCAACAGCCTGCGTGCCCTGTTCACCCGCGAGCACCTGCGCAGCACGGTCTTCGCGGGCACGTTCTGGGCCGCGCTGGTGCTGCCGTACTTCGCCATCGGCACGTTCTCGCCCCAGGTCCTCACCGCGCTGGGCCTCGGCGACAACGCGCTGGCGGGCTCGTTGGCCAGCAACGGCTTCGCGGTGCTCGGCGTGGCGACCGGGTGCCTGCTGGTCGAGCGGATCGGCCGCCGGAAGCTGCTCATCCCGCCGTTCTGGATCACCGCGGTCGCGCTGGCCCTGATCGGGTTCTGGCCGTCGGCCCCGCTGGTGGTCGTGATCCTCTGCTTCCTGGTGTTCTCGTTCCTCAACGCGGCGTCGAGCGCCCTCACGGCGGTCTACCCGCTGGAGGTGTTCCCGACGGCGATCCGCAGCACGGGCGTCGGTTTCGCGACGGCGATGAGCCGGGTGGGCGCGGCCATCGGCACGTTCCTGTTCCCGATCGCCCTGAACCACCTCGGCGTCGGCCCGACGCTGCTGATCGGCGCGGCGGTGCTGGCGCTGGGCGGGTTGGTCTCGCAGCGGCTGGCACCCGAGACGACCGGGCTGGACCTCAGCCACGCCGCCCGCGCCGCCCACGGCGTGCCCGTACCGAAGGAGTGAGCCACGATCGGTCTTGTCCCGGCGGGGAAAGTGGCTAGGCTCGGATCGAGAACGCAGGCACGGTCAGCGCGGATCCGAGGGAGCTGCCGACGTGGTCGAGACGCCCGACATCGTTCGCCCGCCCGCCGAGCTCAGCGCGGCGCTCGCGGCCATCGGCAGCGCGACCGCCAGCGGCGAGCTCAGCCGCCTGGGGATCCGCAGCGCGTTCATCCGCGGCCCGGTCACCTGGACTCCCGGGGTGCGCGTGGCCGGACCCGCGCTGACACTGCAGTTCCTGCCCAAGCGGGAAGACCGGTACCCCGTCGACGAGTACGAGGAACCGGAAAAGCAACTGCACCGGCACGTCATGTACCACACCCGGCCCGGCGACATGATCGTCGTCGACGCGCGTGGCGACCTGGAGAGCGGCGTGTTCGGCGAGATGATGCTGACCTACTTCAAGGGCCGCGGCGGCACCGGGGTGGTGATCGACGGCTGCCTGCGGGACATCGGTGAGGCCAAGCAGCTCGGCCTCGGGTTGTGGATCCGCGGTGCCACCCCGAACTTCCACGCCCAGACCGGCATCGTCCCGGCCGCCGTCAACGTGCCGGTCGCGTGCGGTGGCACCGTCGTCGAGCCGGGCGACATCGTCGTCGCCGACGACGACGGGGCCGTCGTGGTGCCGGTCAAGCTCGCGCCCGCCCTGGTGGCCCACGCCCGGGAACACGCGGAATGGGAGGAGTTCTCCCGGATCCGGCTGTCCGAAGGCGGCGACCTGCGGCGGTACTACCCGCTTTCGGAGGAGGCCCGGCCCGAGTACGAGCGGTGGCGCGCCGAACAGGACACCGCCTAGCTCCACAGCCGGTCGTGGCTCGACTCCCGGTCCCAGTGCGTTGTTTCGGCGAAGAACACCGGATCGCGCGGATCGAGGTGACGGCGGACCAGTTCCTCGTCGAGGTCACCGAACCCCAGCCCCGGCGTGTCCGGCACGGTGATGTGGCCGGCGCGGATCAGCGGGCGGGGCAGGCCGGTGACGAGGTCGCTCCAGAACCCGACATCGGCCGCGTGGTGTTCGAGGGCGAGGAAGTTCTCCGTGGCGGCGGCCAGGTGCACGCACGCCATCGTCGCGATCGGCGACGCCGCCAGGTGCAGCGCCATCGCGATCCCGCGCTCCTGCGCGTAGTCCCCGAGCCGCTTGGTCTCCGCGATCCCGCCCGCCGTCGCCGGGTCGGGGTGCACGACGCGGATGGCGCCCGCGTCCAGCAGCGGCCGAAAGCCCTCCACCAGGTAGATGTCCTCCCCCGTGCACGTCGGGACGGCGACCGCCTCGGTCAGCTGCCGCCACTGGCCGGTCAGCTGCCACGGGATCAGGTCCTCGATCCACGCCAGCGTGAACGGCTCCAGCGCGCGGCCGATCCGGATGCCCGAGTCGAGGGCGATGTGGCCGAAGTGATCGGCGGCGAGGGCGACGTCGTAGCCGACGACCGACCGCACGACGTCCACATAGGACGCCAGGTGGTCGACACCTTTCCCGGTGACCTGGATGCCGGTGAACGGGTGCATCGTCGTGGTGTCCGACCGGGCACCCGGCGGGGCGATCAGCGCGCCCGGCACATCCCAGAGCAGGTCGATGCCCACGTCCATCTTCAGCATCGTGAACCCGCGCTGCTTGCGCTCCAGCAGCCGGGCGCCCAGCTCGTGCGGGTCCGGCAGCGACGGCGTGTCCGCGTAGCACCGGATCTCGTCCCGGAACCGGCCCCCGATCAGCGCGTACGCGGGCACGCCGTACGCCTTGCCGGCCAGGTCCATCAGCGCCATCTCGACACCGGAGACCCCGCCGCCCTGGCGGCCGTGGTGCCCGAACTGCTTGATCTTGCGGAAGATCTTGTCGACGTTGCACGGGTTTTCGCCGACGAGCCGGCTCTTGAGCATCAGCGCGTAGGTGGCACTGGCCCCGTCGCGCACCTCGCCGTACCCGACCAGGTCCTGGTTCGTGTCGATCCGGATGAGCGACGACCGGAACGGCACTCCGGTCAGGGTGGCCACCCGCAGGTCGGTGATGCGCAGGTCACTCGGCCGCGACGCCGTCGCGACGTGCTCCTCGGTGATCATCCCTTCACCGCCCCGGCGGTGAGGCCCTCGGTCAGGAACCGCTGCCCGAAGCCGTACATGAGCACGACCGGGATGCTGACCAGCAGCGAGGCCGCGGCCAGCTGCCCCTGCGGCACGACGTCGCCGAAGATCATCGACTGCATGCCGACCGGCAGCGTCTTGTTCTCGTCCTTGGTGATGAACACGAAGGCGAACAGGAACTCGTTCCACGCGTTGGTGAGCGTGAACAACGCGACGGCGAGCAGGCCCGGTTTGGCCAGCGGCAGCACGATCCGGCGGAACGCCCCGAAGCGCGTGCAGCCGTCGACCAGCGCGGCCTCTTCGAGGTCGGCCGGGATCGACTTGAAGTAGCCGACGAGCAGCCACGTCGCGAACGGCAGGGTGAACGTCGGGTAGGCGAGCACCAGCGACCACAACGAGTCGTTCAGCCCGATCCCGCTCACCAGCTGGTAAAGCGGGATGAACAGCAGCGCGCCGGGCATCACGTAGGTGAGCAGGATCGTCACGGTGAAGCTCTCCGAACCGCGGAACTTCAGCCGGGCCAGCGCATAGCCCGCCAGTGCCGCGCAGACCAGGGCGATCGCGGTGGACGCGACCGACACCAGGATCGTGTTGACGTACCACGTGCCGAACGCCCCCGTGAACAGGTTGGTGAACTGCTCGGTGGTCCACGGGGTCGGCCAGAGGTCGTCGGTGCGCGCGACGATCTGGTCGTCGGACTTGAAGGCCGTGATCGTCATCCAGTAGAGCGGGGCGAGCACGAAGCCCAGCAAGCCCACCAGCGCGATCCCCGAGCCGGTGCCGCCGACCAGGCGTGCGGCAAGCCGGTTGCCCCGCGCGGCGAACACGGAGACGACCCGGCCGACCGCGGCCGCGAGCACCACGAACACGCCCAGCACGAGCGCGGCCTTCCAGACGATGTGCGGTGACGCCCAGACCAGCACGAGGACCGTGGCGACGACGATCACCCACGGCAGCGCCCGGCGCTGCCCGAGGGTCAGCCGCCGTCGTCCGAGATCGGGCGCACCCGGCCGGTCGTCGCGGCGCATCAGCCGCACGAGGATCGCCACGAGGACGGCGATGGCCGGCAGCATCACCAGCGTGACCGCGGCGCCCGCGCCCAGCTGCAGCTGCTGGATGGCCTTGGAGTACGCCACCATCACGTACGGGGCGGTGGCGTCCCCCGGCCCGCCCTGGGTCATCAGCCAGATCAGGTCGAAGTTGTTGAACGTCCAGATCGACGACAGCAGCACCGTCACGATCATGACCGGCCGCAGCCCCGGCAGCGTGATGTGCGCGAAGCGCTGCCACGGCGAAGCGCCGTCCACCATCGCCGCTTCGTGCAGGCCGCTGTCGATGGCCTTGAGCCCCGCGAGGAACGTCACCGTGAAGAACGGGATGCCCTTCCAGACGTTGACCAGGATCACCGCCGGCATGGCGAGCGAAGGATCCGACAGCCACTCCGCGGGCCACTTGTCGACGAGCCCGGTCGTGGCCAGGAACGGCCCGATCCCGGAGTCGGTGAGCAGGACGTTGACGCTGCCGAAGATCGGGTCGAGCAACGACCGCCAGGTGAAGGCCGTGACGACCGTCGGGATCACCCACGGCAGCAGGATCACCGCGGCGACGAGCGCCTTGCCGCGGCGCATGTGGTGCAGCAGCAACGCCGCGATCAGGCCGAAGGTCACCTTGAAGATCTCGGCGTAGGCGGTGAAGACGAACGAGTTGAGCACGCCGTGGTGGAACAGGCCGTCGCCGACCAGGGCGGTGTAGTTGTCCAGCCCGACGAAGACCGTCTCGGCGCCGTGGCGTTCGGTGGTGCTGGTGAAGACCGAGCTGACGATCGGGGCCAGGATCAGGCCGGCGACCAGCACCAGCGTCGGCCCGACGAACACCGCGGCCAGGCGCCAGTCGCGCCCGAGCAGCCGCTGGGTGGGCGTGAGCGAGGAGGACGCGCTCGGCGCCGGCCGGACCGGCGCCGAGCGTGGGCGGAGGACCGTCACTGCCGGTAGCCCTGCTGCTCGAAGATCTGCACGATCCGGCCGTGGGTCGCGGCGACGGCGTCGGCCGGCTTGGTGCCCTGGATGACCGACTGCATCATGTCGGTCAGCAGGTACGCGGCGAGGGTCGCCTGCTCGCCGGGGCTCGGCGCCTGGGGGAACGCGTAGCCGGTCCTGGTCTTCAGCGGGAGCTGCACGCGAGTCTGCTCCCGCAATGCTGGGTAAGCCGGGTCACCGGTCGTGTAGTACGGGTCTGAGTCCCACACCTTGCTCCACGACGGGTTGACCAGGCACGGTGCCTCCTTCGCGACCCCGAGCAGCGCGGTCCCGCCGACCATGAACTTCGCCACCAGCTTGGCCAGGTCGGGGTTCTTCGCCCCCTTGAACACGACGAACGAGTTGGACTCCCCGAAGGCGAGTGGCTGGTCGATCGCCGGTCCGGTGGCGCCGTTGAACACGTGGGTGTTGGCGTAGACCGGGTTCTTCTTGGTCTTGGAGTCGGCGTAGACGCTGAACTGGTTGAGCGTCAACCCCAGGATCTGCGCCAGCCAGTTCTCGTTGTTGCTCGAGTCGGTCCAGCTCCCGATCCCGGGTGGCAGCATCGGCTGGTACTTCGGGTTCGTGTAGATGTCGCCGATGAACGTGACGGCGGCGACGGTCTCCGGCGAGTTGAACACCACCTTCGTGCCGGTGTTGTCCGCGATCGCCCCGCCGTAGGTGTCGATGACGTTCTGGATGAAGCCGTTGGCGTCGCCGGAGCGGTTCACCGTGAGCCCCCAGCCGAAGCGCCGCTTCGCGGGGTCCGAGACCGCCAATGCGTTGTCGCGCAGCTCTTCCCACGTGTAGTGGGGCTTGAGCGGGAGCCCCTTCTCCTGGTACCAGTCCTTGCGCAGGTACATCCCGGACGCGATGAAGTGGTAGGGGATCGCGAACCAGCGCCCGTCGAACACGCAGTAGTCGTTCGCCTCCGTCGCGGGATCCCCGTAGAGCGGGCGCATCGCGTCGACCACGGCGGTGACGTCGGTGAGGGCGCCGAGGTTGTGGAGCTGGCCGACGAACCGCCGGTCGCTCACGAACGCGAGATCGCGGTTGGTGCCCGCCTTCACGTCGGCGTCCATCTTCGCGACCATGTCGCCCGCGTCGCCGGAGACCAGGTCGTTGCGGATCGTGGTCCCGGTGGCCTGCGCGAACACCTGCAGCGATTTGTCCAGCGCCTTGTTGGCCGCCTCGGAATACAGTTTCTGCGAAAGCATTCCCACCGACCCGCCGCGCAGCCCGGCGGCCTGGTCGAGCAGCTCTTGGGGGACCTGGACGTCGACCTGCGGCGCGGGTGCGGGACCGCCCCCGCAGCCGGCGAGGCCGAGCACGCCCAGCGCGCTCACCCCGAGGAAGGTGCGCCTCGACAGGTCGTTCTTCTCTTCCATGACAACTCCTCATACCGACGGGGCGACGTTGCGACCGGCGGGACAGCGAGGCGATTGCCACGCTGTGAGTCTTCATGCGGCGAAGGACGCCGTACTGCTGATGCGTTGTCCCGGCAGCCCGTCGAAGAGCCCGGTCGAGCCGCGGGGCCGCCAAAGCGGCACCGGGCCCGCGCCGGGCACGGGGTCGAGCGCCAGTACCGCCGCCCGTTCCGCGGAGTCGAACGCCCGCTGGACGACCATCGTGTTGGCCACGCTCTGGGCCACGCTGCCGACCGGCCGCACGCCGAACTGGACGGCGTCGGCGAAGTCGACGAGCTCCGCGCGGTAGCCGTTGTCGCTGCCGCGGAAGACCGTCGTGTGGGTGGTGGCGTCGGAGCTGCTGCGCGTCACGCGGCGCTCCGCCTCGGATCCGGCGAGCACGAGCACGCCCTCGGTGCCGTAGAGCCGCATGTCGTTGGGTTCGGGCGGGACCGGGATTTCGGGGAAGGACGCGGTGTAGTTGCCGATGGCGCCTCCGGTGAAGACGAGGTTGAGCGCGAGGTCCGACGGTGCGTCGATCGTGCTGTTGGCCGCCTGCACGGCACCGTGCACCTGCGCGACATCGCCGCAGAGCAGCCGGATCTGGGCGATGTGGTGCACGCCGAAGTCGAGGTGCACCCCGCCGCGGTACTGCGGCCGCTGCCGCCACGGCGTGCCGGTGAACCCGCCCGCCCGGGGCACCGACTGGCCGGCGTGCCGCCACGCCATCAGGTGCGGGCGGCCGATCGCGCCGTCGTCGAGCAACGCGCGGGCGTAGCGCAGGTCGTCGCGGTAGAAGTAGTTCTCCCCCACCACGAACGTGCGGTCCGGGTGCCCGGCCGCCAGCATCAGGAAGGCCGCGGCCTGCGCCGCGTCGGCGCCGGCCGGCTTCTCGCAGAACACGTCCTTGCCGGCCGCGAGCGCGTCGCACGCCACCTCGTACAGGTGCGGGATCGGCACCGAGATCAGCACGGCGTCCACGTCTTCGCGGGCCAGCAAGGTGGTTCGGCCGGCGACGGCCCGGGCCGGATCGACCCCGCTGTAGCCGGCGAACCGCGTGCACTGGTCGGCGGAGGCGTCGGTGAACGCGGTGACGACGTACCGGTCGGTGAGCCCGCGCAACGCCGGCCAGTGCAGCTTCTCGACCGCGAGCCCGGTGCCGATCAGTCCCAGCCGGATGGGCGGGATCGCCGATGCTGCCATGCCTCGTCCGTCCTCGTCATCGGTTCCGGATCGATCGTGCAGTGTGCTAGCGACGCTTGTTCCGCTGCTTCTTCTCCGCGAGGAGCGTGGAGTAGTTGTTGCTGAGGTGCTCGCGCATCGCCGCGCGGGCACCCTCCGGATCGCGCGCCACGAGCGCCTCGTAGATCTTCCGGTGCTGGGCGGTCGCGCGACGCAGCCCGGCCGGCGCCTCGTTGGTGACGCGCCTGCTGGCCGTGCCGAGCCAGCGGGCGGAGTACATGATCCGGTCGAGGATGCGGTTGTCGGCCGCCCGGCAGATCTCCATGTGGAACTCGTGGTCGACCTCGAGGTAGGCCTCGGGATCCGCCTCGAGCGCCGCCATGCGGTCGATCTCGCCCTCGAGCCGTTCCAACGTCTCGTCGGTGACGGCGGCCGCGGCCATCGCGGCCAGTTCGGGTTCGAGCAACGCGCGCATCTGGTGCAGCTCCTGCAGCAGCTCGTCGACGATCTCGGGCGGCAGCCACTCGATCAGCAACGGGCTCAGGTAGTCCCACTCCGCGCGGGGGCGCACGACGACCCGGCGGCCCTGCGCGACGTCGACGATGTCGAGCGAGGCGAGGATCTTGAGCGTCTCCCGCGCCACGACGCGGGACACCCCGAACTCCTGGGTGATGTCGAGCTCCGACGGGGCCCGGCCGGCTTCGAACCCGCCGCCGACGATGCGCCGGGTCAGGTGGGCCGCCACCTGCACCGGAAGGGTCCGGACCTTGACAGCGTCCAGAGACTCTTGTCTCCTTTGCATGTGAGCAGCTTATAGGACAAGTTGGACGTCGCGTTAGTCCGTTCATACGCACCACCCGGCGGCGGGAGAGCAATGCGGATCGTGAACGTCACGACGGCGGTGGTGGCCTACCACGGTCAGGCCACGCTGGTGAAGATCGACACCGACGAAGGCCTCAGCGGGTTCGGCGAGGCCAATCCCGACGCCGGCGCGGCCGCCGTCGTCGGCATGATCGAGTCCCTGACCCCGCTCCTGATCGGCGAAGACCCGTGCAACGTCGAGCGGTGCTGGGAGAAACTGCGCCGCAGCAAGGTGTTCGCGGGTGCGCAGGGCGGGGTGTTCGTGATCGCCCTGTCCGGGATCGAGCTCGCGCTGTGGGACCTCGCGGGCAAGGCCGCGGGCCTGCCGGTCCACCGGCTGCTCGGCGGGAAGTTCCGCGACCGCGTCCGGCTCTACGCCGACTGCGGTGACGGCGACGACCCGGCGGGCTCGGTCGCCGGGTGCGTCGACCGGGCCCAGCGGATGGTCGCCGAAGGCTTCACCGCCCTCAAGTTCGACATCGACGACCTGCGCCACCCGGCCAAGTTCGACGCGTTCAACCACACGGTCAACGCCGCCGAGCTGCGCTCGATGGTCGAGCGCGTGGCCGCCGTCCGGGAGGCGATCGGACCGGACGTCGACCTGGCCATCGACCTGCACGCCCGCTACGACGTGCCGAGCGCGTGCCGGATCTCGTGGGAGCTCGAGCCGTTCCGCCTGATGTGGCTGGAAGAGCCGCTGCCCGCGGAGAACGTCGACGCGCTGGCGCGGGTGCGCGCGCAGACCCGCACCCCGATCTGCGCGGGAGAAAACCTCTACCTGCGCTGGGGGTTCCGCGAGCTGCTGGAGCGCGGCGCCGTGGACGTCATCGAGCCGGACGTGCCGAAGTGCGGTGGCCTGGCCGAGGCCAAGAAGATCGCCAACCTCGCCGAGCTGCACTACATCCCGTTCGCCCCGCACCTGGTGTCGACGCCGCTGGGCACGATGGCCACGTCGCACCAGTGCGCGGCGATCCCCAACTTCCTCGTCCAGGAATGGCACGCCCTCGAGGAACGCGCGGTGTGGGACAGCTACGTCCACGCCCCCGACGGCAGCGACTCGATCGTCAAGGACGGCTACATCACGCTGCCCGACACCCCCGGCATCGGCGTGGAACCCGACCTGGCCGGCGTCCGGGCCCACGCCGTCGCGGGCTTCGGGGTCTTCGAGTAGCCGCGCCCGAAAGTCGAGCGAAACTCTTTGCGGGCCGGAGATCCACCGTGTTCTTCTGCTTACGGTAAGCAACCACGCATGCCGTTGAGGAGACCACCGATGGCAGGAAGTTCGCCCGGCCCACGCGGATGGTGGCGATCGCCCGCCACCCGGGCCCTGGCCGGGATGGCCACCGTGGCCGCGACGGCCGCCGTCCTCGTGACCGCGCCCGGCGCCGACGCCGCCGCGAGCACGTTGGGCGCCGCGGCCGCGCAGTCCGGCCGGTACTTCGGCACCGCGATCGCCGCGAGCAAGCTCGGGAACTCGGCCTACACCACGATCGCTTCGCGCGAGTTCACCATGGTGACGCCCGAGAACGAGATGAAGCCCGACGCGACCGAGCCCAACCAGAACCAGTTCAGCTTCTCCGCCGGCGACCAGATCTACAACTGGGCGGTCGGCCACGGCGCGAAGGTCCGCGGGCACACCCTCGCCTGGCACTCGCAGCAGCCCGGCTGGATGCAGAGCATGAGCGGCAGCACGCTGCGCAACGCGATGATCAACCACATCCAGAAGGTGATGGCCCACTACCAGGGCAAGTTCGCCTACTGGGACGTGGTCAACGAAGCGTTCAACGAAGACGGCAGCCGCCGCTCGTCGAACCTGCAGGGCACGGGCAACGACTGGATCGAGGTCGCGTTCAAGACCGCCCGCGCGGCCGACCCGTCGACCAAGCTCTGCTACAACGACTACAACATCGACAACTGGACCTACGCCAAGACCCAGGGCGTGTACAACATGGTGCGGGACTTCAAGTCCCGCGGCGTGCCGATCGACTGCGTCGGCCTGCAGGCCCACTTCACCGGCGGCAGCTCCGTGCCGAGCAGCCTGCAGACGACGATCTCCAGCTTCGCGGCACTCGGTGTCGACGTGGCGCTCACCGAGGTCGACGTCACGAACGCGTCGACGTCGCAGTACTCGGCGCTGACCCAGGCGTGCCTGAACGTGGCGCGCTGCGTCGGCATCACCGTGTGGGGCGTGCGCGACAGCGACTCGTGGCGGTCCGGTGAGAGCCCGCTTCTGTTCGACGGCAACGGGAACAAGAAGGCCGCCTACAACTCGGTGCTGAACGTCCTCAACTCCGGCAGCGGGCCGACCACCACACCGACGACGACACCGACGACTCCGACGACGACACCGACCACGACCACCCCGGGCGGCGGCGGGAGCTGCACCGCGTCGCTGTCGGCGGGGCAGTCGTGGAACGACCGGTACAACCTCAACGTCTCGGTCAGCGGCGCCAGTTCGTGGACGGTCACCATGACCGTGCCGAGCCCCGCGCGGATCAGCGCCACCTGGAACGTCAACGCGACGTGGCCCAGCAGTCAGGTCCTCGTCGCGACGCCCAACGGGAACGGCAACAACTGGGGCGTCACCATCATGCACAACGGGAACCGGAACTGGCCCAGCGTCAGCTGCAGCACTTCCTGAAGTGCGCCGAGGGGCTTGTTCGCCGTGCAACGCCGGTGAACGAGCCCTTCGGCGCAGTTTACCGCCAAAAATGTTAGCGATAACATTCCGTTCGGACCGGGAGAAGTCCTCATGAACAGTGGAACTGCCCGCCGCAGGATCGCAGCGCTCTCCGGCGCGGTGACCGTCGCGGCGGCCGTGGTGACAGCGGTGACCCTGGGCGCCGGCGCAGCCGCGGCCGACGTCACCGGCGCGTTGCGCGGCACCGGTTCGGGCCGGTGCCTGGACGTGCCGAACGCGAGCCAGACCGACGGGACGAACCTGCAGATCTACGACTGCTGGGGCGGTTCCGGCCAGCAGTGGACGGCGACGTCGGACGGCCGGTTGACGGTGTTCGGCGGCAAGTGCCTGGACGTGCCGGGCAGCGCGACCACGGCCGGCACCCGGGTGCAGATCTGGACCTGTCACGGCGGGGCCAACCAGCAGTGGCGGCTGAACTCCGACGGCACGGTGACCGGCGTGCAGTCCGGGCTCTGCCTGGACGTCACCGGCGCCGGCACTGCCAACGGCACCGCGGTGCAGCTCTGGGCGTGCACCGGAGGCGGCAACCAGAAGTGGACGGGCCTGTCGACCACGACCACGCCGACCACCACACCGACCGGCAGCGGCTGTTCGCTGCCTTCGACGTACCGCTGGTCGTCGACGGGTGTGCTCGCGACGCCGAAGAACGGCTGGGTGTCGCTGAAGGACTTCACCAACGTCGTCCACAACGGCAAGCACCTCGTCTACGCGTCGAACGTCTCGGGGTCCACCTACGGCTCGATGGCCTTCAGCCCGTTCACGAACTGGTCCGACATGGGCTCGGCCGGCCAGACCGGGATGAACCAGGCCACGGTGGCGCCCACGCTGTTCTACTTCGCGCCGAAGAACATCTGGGTGCTGGCCTACCAGTGGGGCGCCTGGCCGTTCAGCTACCGCACCTCCAGCGACCCGGCGAACCCCAACGGCTGGTCGTCACCGCAGCCTCTGTTCACGGGCAGCATCTCCGGCTCGGGCACCGGCCCGATCGACCAGACGCTGATCGCCGACGGCTCGACCATGTACCTGTTCTTCGCCGGGGACAACGGGAAGATCTACCGCGCGAGCATGCCGATCGGGAACTTCCCCGGCAGCTTCGGCGCGAACTACACGACGGTGATGAGCGACTCGACGAACAACCTGTTCGAGGCGGTGGAGGTCTACAAAGTCCAGGGCCAGAACCAGTACCTGATGATCGTCGAGGCGATCGGCGCGAACGGGCGTTACTTCCGGTCGTTCACCGCGAGCAGCCTGAGCGGTTCGTGGACCCCGCAAGCGGCGAGCGAGAGCAGCCCCTTCGCGGGCAAGGCCAACAGCGGCGCCTCCTGGACCAACGACATCAGCCACGGTGACCTGGTCCGCGCCAACCCGGACCAGACCAAGACCATCGACCCCTGCAACCTGCAGTTGCTGTACCAGGGCAAGTCGCCCAACGCGAGCGGGCCGTACGACCAGCTGCCGTGGCGGCCGGGCGTCCTGACGCTGCAGCGCTAACCGGGAACCACCACGCGCCGGCCTCGGGTGTGCCCGGCCTGGCTGTCGACGTGCGCGGCCGCCGCGTCGACAAGCGGGTACACCCGCTCCACCGGAATCCGGAGCTCTCCCCGGGAGATCAGGTCGACGGCCTCGGCGAGCGCGTCCCGCACGCTGCCGGCCACCCCGGAAAACCGGACGCCGAACTTCGGGGCGTCCAGGTCGGCGATCGAGAGCACCTTCGCCGGGTCGCCCGTCAGCGCCACGAGCTCGCCGAGCACACCCGAGCCGGCCAGGTCCACCGCCGCGTCCACCGGGCCCTGGCCCCGCACCCGCTCGACCCAGCCCTCGCCGTAGGTCGTGGCCACCGCGCCGAGGCCACGCAGGTAGTCCTGGTTCGCCGGCCCGGCCGTGCCGATCACCCGGATCCCGCGCACGCGGGCGAGCTGCAGCACCGCCGACCCCACGCCGCCGGACGCGCCGCTGACCAGCAGTGTCTGCCCTGCGGCCACCTCGGTTTCGCGCAGGAGGCGCACCGCGGTCTCCACGACCGACGGGTAGCCGGCCGCCTCCTCGAACGTCAGCCCCGCGGGCATCCGCGCCCACGCCGACAACACCGCGAACTCCGCGTAGGTGTTGCTCCCTTCCCCGAACACGAAGTCGCCGACCTCGACGTCGCCGACCCCCGCGCCGACCTCGTCCACTACGCCCGCGGCATCCAGCCCGACCCCGGCGGGCAGCCGGATCGGGTGCGCGCCGAGGACCTGCCCCTCCCGCAGCCGCCAGTCGACGGGGTTGACCCCGGCCGCCCGCACGGCGACCCGGACCTGCCCGGGGCCGGCGTGGGGTTCCTCGGCGTCGATCAGGCGCAGGACCTCGGGACCGCCGAACTCGGCGAAGCTGATCATCTTCATGAGCCGACCATAGCACTAACGGTTAGTGTTTTAGAACGGTTAGCTTTACGCACCTGATAGCCTCAGCCGGTGACCGCACCACCAGGGCGTCGCGAGCGCAAGAAGGCCGCGACCCGCCAGAAGATCGCCGACACCGCCCTGCGCCTGTTCCTGGAGCGCGGCTACGACCCGGTGGGCATCCGCGACGTGGCCGCCGAGGCGGACGTCGCCGTCACCACGGTCTTTTCCCACTTCGCCTCGAAGGAGGCGTTGGTGTTCGCGCAGGACGAGAACTTCGAGCACCGTCTCGTCCAGGCGGTCACTGTCGAGCCGCTCATTCCCGCGCTCCGGCACGAAATCAGCGCCATGGTCCGCCACTGCGCGGCCCGCGACCGGGTCCCGCTCCGGCGCATGATCGGCTCGTCGCCTGCGTTGCGGGACTACGAGAACGCGATGCTGCTGCGCTACGCCGAGTCGTTGGCGACGGCGATCACCGCGGAGGTCGACCGGTCGCCGACTGCGTGTAGGGCCATCGCTCGCTTCGTCATCGACGCCTACGCGATAGCCCGCGACGCTACCGAGCCGGAAGCCGCGCTGGAGGAGACGTTCCGGATGATCGAAGCCGCCTGGGACGCGCTGGACTTCGGCTAGGCCGCGCCGGCTCGGTTCAGCAGTGCGAGACGGAGATCTGGTTGTACACCTCGGAGGAGTGCATCCAGGTCGTGCTGGTGTACGGCGTCGAGACCTTGAACCACCGGTTCGAGGAGTAGTTCACCGAGTACCACTGGGCGTCGGTCCAGCAAATCATCTGCGTCGCGGTGAACTTGGGGATGTCCGCGTAGTAGTACCCCGAGTCGGGTCCCGCGAACACCGGGCAACTGCCCGATGCGGCGCAATAGGACACCGCCGCGGACGCCGGCGTCGCGGCCGTGACGCTGAAGCCGATGGTCGCGGCAACCGCCGCCACCACACCGATGAACGGCCGGAAACGGGTCTCCATGATGTCCTCCCGGGTCGAAGACGAGTCAGCAGAACCACGAAGCTAACGCGGGCCGGTGCGGCGTCAGCGGCGTCGGTTCTCGTCTGAAAAACCGGGCAATGCCCCTGGACATCCGGGTTCTTTTCAGGAAGGGCTCGTGACGGCCGCGCCCCGCCACGAGCCCCACGAGCCCTAAACCCCGTCAGCCCGCTGGTTGCGAGCGAAGTCGGACCACCCGGCGCTGTCCCCCGGCAGTCCCGGGCTCGTCCCGAAGCACACGCCCTTCGCCGCCTGGTCGCCGGCCAGCTGGTACTGCAGCCACGCCGTGATCGCGCCGATCAAGCGATACCGGGTGTCGCCCTGCAGGAAGTGCGTCGCGCCCGCCAGCTGCCCGTACACCGCCGGGACCTGGGTGGTCGCCGCGAAGCGGGTTCGGACGTAGAACGCCGGGACCACGATGTCGGCCTGGCCGGACACGTAGAAAGCCGGGCCGTGCAACGACTTCTCGACACCCTGGGGGCCGGGCATGATCGGGATCGTCGTCCGCACCAGCGGGTCGGCGCCGGCGGCGATCGCGCCGCCGCCGCCCTGGGAGTGACCGGCGGCCGCGATCGCGCCGGTGTCGACGCGGTCGTGGAAAACGCTTCCCGTGCGGGCGTTTTCCGCGATCAGGTACCTCGCGCCGGCGAGCATTTCCCGGCCGGAGCCCGACTGGCCGGTGTTCGCCGCGGCGACGACGTACCCCCAGCTCGCCAGGTGGGTGAACAAGGCCTCGTACTGCTCGACGGTGGCACCGGTGCCGTTGCCCCAGACCAGGACGGGGTGCTTGGCCGTGCCGGTCGCGATGTCCGCCGGGTGGTACAGCGTGTGGGCGGCGTCGCCCGTGGCCTTGACCGGCTGGTGCGGGCCGGCACGAGAGCGAGCGTGGCCGTCGTCGTCAGGAAGAGCCTCCGGCTCAGCATCTCCGCTCCGGTCAGCTGTAGAAGTGGATGTAGCGGAACGAGGACGTGCTCACGTCGTGGACGAGGTAGTGCCCGTCGCCGGCCCAGTTGTAGTCCTCGACCGTGACCGTGCCGCCGTGCACACTGTCCACGATGGCCACGTGGCCGTAGCGGCCGTTGTCGGTCTGTGCGATGGCGCCCGCGGCCGGGGTGCTGTCGACGCGGTAGCCGTGGTTGCGGGCGTTGTCGTCCCAGTACTTCGCGTCGCCGTAGTTGTTCGCGCTCTCGCCGTGGCGGGCGATGTTGAACGCCGCCCACGAGACGCACTCGCGGTTGTACATGTTCCAGTCGTCGACGACCGAGTCCTGGGGGACGTTGCGCCACTTCGCCGGGTAGATGTCGCCGATCGTGCCGGCCGCCGAGGAGGCGGGGGCGGTGCCGTACTGAGCCGCCATCGAAGCGGGCTGGGCGGCGGTCGCGGCGGTCGCCGGAGTGACGGCGAACGCGAAGGCGGCGGCGACGATCAGTGCGGCGCGAGGGATTCGACGCATGGGAAAGCCCTTTCCGGTCCAGGGGTGGTGGGGATGTGCCGTGACGGTAGAAGCAAGATCAGCGGCGGCCCAGGCCTTTGTGAACGTCCCGCCGGGACCGGACCGGAAGGGCTGGTCGGCGCGCGGTGTTCACAGAATTGCGCTCACCAGTGCCAGCTGATGCCGTAGATCCCGGGGCGGGCGTCGCGCAGCGCCATGGTCGCGGTGTGGGTGGCGCCGGTGGCCAGTGAGCTGCCCGGGTGCTCGGGGCCGCCCAGGCCGCGCTGCTCGAACGAGCGCACACCGCGGGGCGACCGCGGCCCGAAGTGCACCTGGCAGACGTATTCCGGGATGGGACGGGTGAACCGGCGGTGGTAGTGGTCGATCGGCGAGCCCGGCGGGAACCGGATCTCGTAGTCGACCACCGTCACCTCGCCCAGCGCGAGCGGGTGCGCCAGGCGCAGCTCGCCGGCGACCATGCCGGTGCGCCGGTCCACGCACACCTGCCCGAGCCGGGCGGACCGGACGTAGCGGTAGCAGGGATCCGCGGGCAGCACGGCATCGGCCTGGTAGTAGGTCATCAGGCGGTCGACGCCGTCGACGGCGGCTTCGGCGACCATCCTGACCCGCAGCGCCTGTTCGCCGCCCCGCTCGTCGAGGACCAGGTGGTCGTGGATCGACCAGAAGGACAGCTGGCCGTCCGGCGGTGGTTTCAGCTCGGCGGCCAGCACCCGGAGGTCCGGCCACAGCCGGCGGCGCTCGATGCGGCACGCGCCTTCGCCCAGCCACCGCCCGCGAGGCGCTTTGGGGCCGAGCAACCCGGTCAGCGCGCCCGGCTCGAGGCCCAGCACCGCCTCGAGGTGGGTGACGGCCAGCAACGACTTCTCGCGTTCCGGCTGTGACCGGCCGCGTCGCCAATAGGAGAGCGCGGAGCGCGAGAGGTGCACCCCGCGCGCGGCGAGGTGGTGCTGGAGCCGATCGAGCGACAGCCCGGCTTCGTCGATCGCGGCGTCCAGCGTGACCGCGAACGAGCCGGGAGACGACCGAGTCACGCTCCCATCATGATCACCGGTCCTCCCTGGCGGAACCAACGAAAGTCCTGCTCTCGGTCCGGGATTCCCAGCATCTGGGCACCGGGATCAGACGAACGGCGCTGGCCGCCCGGCCCGGCGAGCGCGACAGTGAGCACCATGCCGACATCGGACGAGTCGTTCGCCACCGCGTTGGACGCGGCCATCAGCGACGCCGGGCTGACCTTGGACCGGCTGCGCGAGCACCTCGCGGCCCGGGGTGTGACGGTCTCGCGCAGTGCGCTGGCCTACTGGCGGCTCGGGCGGTCCCGGCCCGAGCGGGAGGCGTCGCTGCACGCCGTGAGCGAGCTGGAACGGGTGCTGGGGCTGGCGCCGGGCACGCTCGTCCGGCTGCTCGCGTCGACCGACCGACGGTGCCTGCCACGCGAGCGGCGCGCCCCGCTGCTGGAGCGCCGGCGGCTGTGGCCGTCGGTGCGGCCGCTGTCCCTGGAGCTGGATTCACCACCGGAGAACCAGCTGCGCCTGTGGTCGGTGCACGACGAGCTGACGGTCGACGACGACCACCAGGAACGGCTCCTGCGCGTGCGGCTGGTCGCCGAAGCGGCCGTCGCCGGCGTGACGAGGATGCTGGTCTACTACCAGACCGAGGACCTCGCGAGGGTCACGCCGCGCGTCGCGGCGGTGCGTCACGGCCGGCTGGGGCGCGTCCGGAGCGACGGCTCGGCCGGGCTCTTCGTCGTCGAGCTGGTCTTCGACCGGGTGCTGGCCGCCGGCGACGTCGCCGCCGTCGACTACGACCTGGCCTTCGAGCCCGGCCGGCCGGTGGACGGCTACCACCGGCGGCTCACCCGGCCGACCCCGATGTACACCTGCCAGGTGCGCTTCGGCCGGAGCGCGCCCCGCAGCCTGTACCGCTTCCAGCGCCGTGATCTCGCCGCGCCGCGCCGGAAGACGCAGCGGCTGCGGCTCTCGGCCGAGCAGTCCGCCACCGTGGCGGCGCGCGACGTCCCGGTCGGCATCATCGGCCTGAACTGGACCTGGTAGCAATTCTGTGAACGCGCGGGCCTGACCTGTGCTTATCCGCCGGCGGCGGGCCGAATTCCACTTCGCCGGGGCCGGACCGCAAAACCGTTCTTACGGTGCGCAGTGCTGTATTCCTCCTCACCTCCCGGAGCAGCACATGCGAAAACCAGCTCTGCTCGTGGCCGCCTTCCTGGCGACGGCGGCCCTCTCCCCACCGTCGGCCGTGGCGGCGCCACCTCCGCTGGTGCCCTTGGGCGCGGCCCCCACCGTCCCCGCCGGCGCCACCGCGGACAGCACCGCGCTGCCGGGCCGGGTCACCGTGTCCGTCGCGCTGAAACCCCGGGACGCGGCCGGCGCCGAGCACTACGCCGCCGCCACCGCCGATCCCGCTTCCCCGCTGTACCACCACTACCTGAGCGCCGCGGAGTACACCGATCGGTTCGGCCCGACGACCGGCGCGCTCGACCAGGTGCACGCCTACCTAGCCGGCCGGGGACTGCGGATCGACGACGTCACCGGCAACCGCCAGGTCGTCACCGCGTCCGGCACCCCGGCACAAGTGGAAAACGCCTTCGCCACCACGCTTTCCGGCTTCCGCTCGGCGACCGGTGAGCGGTTCTTCAACGCCACCAAGGGCACCGCGGTGCCGGCGGACATCGCCGCCGTCGTCCGCGGGGTGACCGGCCTGACGAACCGGCCGGCCGTGCACCGGGCGGGCTCCCCCGCGGGCCCGGCCGGACCCGCCGGCGGTTACACCCCGGCGCAGCTGCGCACCGCCTACAGCATGAGCGGCCTGTCCGGCTCGTACGACGGTTCGGGTGAGACGGTCGGGCTGATCGAGTTCGACACGTTCAAGCAGTCCGACATCGACGCCTGGACGCAGTACTTCAAGCAGCCGGCCGTCACGCCGGAGGTGGTGAAGGTCGACGGTGGCGTGCCGAACCCCGGCAGCGACCAGCTGGAGGTCACCCTCGACGTCCAGGCCGTGGCGGCCACCGCGCCCAAGGCCAAGCAGGTCGTCTACTCCGCGCCGAACTCCGACCAGGCGTGGGTGCACGAGATGGCGAAGATCGCCTCGGACAACAAGATCACCATCCTGTCCGGGTCGTGGCTCAACGGCGAAGTCTGCGAGTCCGACCCGATCGCGGCCTCGCACGACTCGTACACGCAGCTCGCCGCCCAGGGCGTCACGATGCTTTCGGCGTCGGGCGACTGGGGCGCCACCGGCTGCGGCTACCAGGGCGACAACCGCACGATCCAGGCCGACTACCCGGCCAGCGACCCGCTGTTCACCGGCGTCGGCGGCACGCAGCTGCGGACGTCCGACAGCGCGGGCACCTGGCAGTCGGAGTCGTGCTGGAACCAGGGCAGCAGCGGCAACACCCGCTCCGGCGGCGGCTACTCGAAGATCTACGCGCGGCCGGACTGGCAGCCGGGCACGAACCAGTACCGCTCGGTGCCCGACGTCTCGCTGCTGGCCGACTACGGCGCGGGCGCGCTGTCGGTGTACATGAACGGCGGCTGGCAGGACGTCGGGGGCACCAGCCTGTCCTCGCCGCTGTGGGCCGGGTACGTCGCGATGCTGAACCAGAAGTCGCTCGGCGGCGGGAAGTCCCGCCTCGGGCAGCTGAATCCGGGCATCTACCGGGTCGCCGGTTCGGCCGACTACGCCTCGACGTTCCACGACGTCACCGCCGGCGGCAACGGCACCTACAACGCGGGCACCGGCTACGACCTGTGCACCGGCTGGGGTTCCCCGAAGGCCGACGCACTGGGCGCGAAGCTGACCGGCGGCGGCGACACCCCGCCGCCGTCGCAGGACTTCACGCTGTCCGCGTCGCCGTCTTCGGGCAGTGTGGCCGCGGGCAGCTCGGTGCGCACGACGGTCACGGCGGCCGCGCCCGCCGCGGCGTCACCGAGTGTCGTGGGCGGCTCGCCGACCACGACGGCGGCGCACCCGTTCATCATCTCGATGCGGCGCGAGGGTTCGGCTTTCCCGGGCCAGCAGTCCTGCACGGCCACGCTGTTCGGCCCGCACACCGTGCTGCTGGCCGCGCACTGCCTGCTGGAGAAGCCGGGCCACAAGTGGTTCGTCTACGGCGCCGACGACCTGACGCAGAACACCGGCACCACCGCGGAAATCGCGGCGCAGTGGGTCCACCCGAGTTACACGGACTGGAGTGCCGGCGCCGACGTCGCGGTCGTCACCCTCGACAAGGACATGCCGGTCCCGGCCGGGATGACGTACCCGAAGCTCAACACCGACCCCGGCCTGGAGGCGGCCGGCACGAGGGGCGTCTCGATCGGCTGGGGTGAGACGGGCGCGAACACCTACAGCAACGTCCTGCGCCAGGCCGACGTCCCGGTCGCCGCGGACAGCGCCTGCACGGGCCGGTACACCGACCCGCAGGGCCGGGAGCAGTACAAGACCCCGGCCATGCTGTGCACCGGGTACGCGGATCACCACGCCGGCGCGTGCGTCGGCGACAGCGGCGGCCCGTACCTGGTCGGGACCACGGTCGTGGGCGTGTTCTCGTGGATGTCGACCGGCTGCGACTGGTACGCGGTATACGCGAGGGTGTCGACCTACGCGGCCGACATCGCCCCGCACCTGCCCGGCGGCGACACCCCGCCGCCCGCGGGCGCGATCAGCCTGACCGCGTCGGGCCTGCCCTCGGGCGCGACGGCGGCGTTCAGCCCGGCGAGCGTG
The DNA here is from genome assembly GCF_024703995.1 of Amycolatopsis iheyensis. Classification (GTDB taxonomy): domain Bacteria; phylum Actinomycetota; class Actinomycetes; order Mycobacteriales; family Pseudonocardiaceae; genus Amycolatopsis; species Amycolatopsis iheyensis. Next base: position 87,380 of record NZ_JAMXQV010000021.1, read on the forward strand.
GACCTCGGCGGCCGTTCGACGCTCACCATCACCACGGGCGCGAGCACCCCGGCCGGGACCTACGACGTCACGATCTCGGGCAAGAGCACGAAGTCGACGCAGACAACGCACTACAGCCTGACGGTGACGGGCGGCCAGTCCGCCGACCTCAAGCTGGCCAACCCGGGTAACCAGACGAGCCGGGCCGGCCAGCCGGCGAACGTGCCCCTGCAGGCCACCGGCGGCACGACGCCGTACAAGTGGTCGTCGACGGCGCTCGCTCCGGGCCTGACGCTCGACCCCGCGAGCGGCGTCGTCTCGGGCACCCCGACCCGCGCGGACAGCAGGCAGGTCACGGTGACGGTCACCGACTCCGCCGGGAAGAAGGCGACCGCGGCCTTCTTCTGGTTCGTCTTCGGCTGAGTCGCTCGAATACGGCGGTGTCACCTCCCGGGACGGGGTGGCACCGCCGTCCACCGCTCACGCGGACCGCGCGGCCGCCCCGGTGACGAGCTCACGCAGCTCCTTGCGCGACCCCAACCCCAGTTTCGCGTAGATGTTGCCGAGGTGGAACTCGACCGTCTTCACCGTCACGAAGATCTCGGCGGCGATTTCCCGGTTGGTCAGGTGCTTCCCGATGAGGCGCGCCACTTCGCTCTCGCGGTCGGTGAGCCCGGCCAGCGCGACCACGTCGGCCGACGTCGTCCGGGGCAGGTCCGGGACGTTCGCTTCGAGGCGGCGTTCGAACGGCACCGCGCCCAGCGCGGCGAAACAAGCCCGAGCCGCGCCGAGCCAGCGCAAGCCCTCCAGGCGCCGGCCGGCGCCGACCAGGCGGCGGCCTTGGTCGTGGCACAGCATGCCGTCGGCCGGGGCGCGGCCCAGCGCGGAGGGTGCCGCGTAGCTGTCCTCCACACAGGCCACTGCCGCCGCGTACTCGCCGCGGCCGGCCAACCAGGCCGCGGTCAGGCGGACCGTGGTGCTCCGCAAGCACTCGACACCGTCGGCCAGCTCGGCGAACGCGGTGAGCTGGGCGCTCGCCTCCTCGAGCCGGCCCGTGCCGACGAGCGCCTCCACCAGCAGGGGACGCCACCAGAGGCTCCACCACTCGTGGGCCGCGGCGCCTTCGGACAGCCCGGGCACCGCGGTCAACGCCGAGAGCATCGCGGCCGGGTCGTCCTTCGCCTGCGCCAGAACGGCGCCGGCGATGCCCGCGTAACGAAGGTCCTGCAGGGCGCCGGTGGCCCCGGCCGCCGCGGCGGCGCGGCGGACGTGTGCGGCGGCGGTCGTCCACTCGCCGCGGCCGGCCGGCACGAGTGTCGCGGCGAGGCTGCACAGGGCCTGGTTGGTCGGCTGTTCCTCGAGCGCCGACACGGAAAGGACCTGCGCCACGGTCGACGCGGCCGCGTCCCAGTCACCGGCTTGGTAGTGCACGGCGGTGAGGTAGGAGTGCGGACAGGTGCCGCTGAGGAAGGGGACGCCGGCGTGGGCCCGCCGCAGCACCTCTTCGAGGTCCCGCTTGGCGTCGCCGAGCCGCCCCAGCACGACGTGCAGTGCGCCGCGGCAGGCGAGCGAGTCCAGGTGGGCCGCCGGGACGTCGGCGGGCTCCTCGGGCAGGTGGGCGAGCTCGAGCAGGCCGCTCGGCAGGCCGTCCCGCCGGCCCCTGGCCACCGCCAGCAGGACCCGGGCGAAGTCTTCGAGCACGACCGGCGCCCCGCCGAGCGCGAGCGCGAGGCGGGCGTGCTCGATCACGCTGTCGGCTTCGCCGCGCCAGGTCAGCGCGCCCGCCAGGCCGGCCGCCGCGGCGGCACGCACCCAGCGGGGCGCGTCCTCCGTCTCGGCCTGACACAGGGCCGCGGCCAGGTCGCGTTCGGCCTTGACCCGGTCACCGGAGCCGAACAGCGAGACGAGGCCTTCGCACAGCGAGCGCAGCGCCGAGCGCCCGCACGAGACGACCCGGGCCTGGGCACGCGCCGCCCGCCAGCGCTCTTCGCCGAGCAGCAGGTGCACGACCGAGGTCAGCAGCAGGCGCTCGGAGTCGGGGCCGGAGGGGCAGATGTCCGCGGCCCAGCCGAGGTAGGTGGCGGCCAGGCCGTGCTCGCCGCGGTCGGCCTCCTCCTGCGCGGTGGCCTCCAGCTCGGCCGCGAGACCGACGTCGGCCATCGCGACGGCGGCGACCCGGTGCCGCCACGAGCTGGCCCGGTCGACCGCGTCGGCCGCGCGCAGGTGCAGCCGGCGCCGGTGCGCCGGGACCAGCGCGGTGTAGACCGCTTCGCGCCGCACGTCGCCGGTGATGTCGACCGGGCTGCACACCTCCCGCGGCCACCAGGTGACCAGACCGCCTTCGAGCGCGGGCTGCAGCGCCTCCACGGCCTGCTCGACCCCGGCCACCTGGGCCACCCGCGCCAGCGGCGAGCGGACGCCGAGCACGGCCAGCGCGGCGAGCAGCTCCCTGGTCGCGTCCGGCAGACCGGCCAGGGTGCTGCGCGCGGCGGCGACCGCCGACCGCGGCGTCGTGCGGAACAGCTCCCCGGTGGCGAGCTCCTCCGGTTCGACCTCTCGGAGCAGGGCGTGCAGGTGCCCGGGATGCCCACCGGTGTAGGCCCACAGCCGCTCGGCGACCTTCGCGGGAATCGCCTGCCCGACCACCGAACGCGCCAGCTCGGCGAACTCCGGCCCGGCCAGCCCGGCCAGCTGGATCCGCACGGCGGCGGGGCCGTCGCCGAGTGGGTCACCGCCCCCGTCGCCGTGCTCGTCGGTCCGGCTCAGCGCGACGACGAGCAGCTGGTTCGCCCAGCTGCGCCGCAACACGAACCCGAGCGCGGTCAGCGACGGCCGGTCCGCCCAGTCCACCCCGTCCAGCAGCAGTGCCACCGGACTGCGCACCAGCAGGTCGGCGACGAGGGTGTGCAGCTGCCGGCCGACCGCGAGCGGGTCCACGCCGGGTGGCCGCCGCCCGCCGAGCAGGGGCAAGGCCTCCCCCGTGCCCGCGGGCGCGGCGAGCACGAGCTGGTCGACCAGGCCGAACTCACTGGCGGTCTCCGCCGGGTCGCCGAGGGCCCACAGCAACCGGAAGTCCGCCAGCCCGCCGAAGAACCGCCGGGCGAGCGCGCTCTTGCCGATCCCGGCGGCCCCTTCGATCCGGACCAGGTGGTGCGCGCCGACCCGCACCTTGCCGGCGACATCGGCCAGCGCGGCGAGCTCGGCGGACCGCCCGGCGAACCCGCCGTCGGCCAGGGTGGTGCCAGTCGCTCTCACAACGCCCCCACGTTTCAGGCAGATACCGGGCATCTTTCCCGTTGTGGGACGGATGGACCAGCACATTGCTCCACCCGGGGGATCAGCTGCCGATCACCCGCATCTTGAGCTCGAACGCCTCCAACCGGCTGATCTGGTCCTGCCGCTGCATCATTTCGATGTTCGAGATCAGGCCGGGGTCGTGTTCGGTGTCCACGTAGCTCAGCACCTTGCGGAAGACGGGACCGAGGGTCTTGTCCAGCGCCAGGTCGATGAGCGTCTGCGGCAGGAGGTAGTTGCCGAGGTCGGTGGCCTTCTGCACGAGCTTGTCGGCCGCGTCGAGCCCGAGACTGGTCAGGTCCTTCCGGTGCCGTTCCACGGCCTTCTTCAGCGCCACCTCGTCCCGGATCTCCAGGACGTCCGCGACGAGCCGGCTCCCTTCGTCCTGCACCCGCTTGCGCAGGGAGGGCTCCTCCTTGATGTTCGCCTTGGCGTCCCGGATGAGCCCGCCCACCGTCGCTTCGCCGCTGAGCGTCGCCCAGGTCGCGACCATCGAGGCCTTGAACTTCCGCAGATCTTCGTATTTCGCCGCCTCGACGGCCCGGGCGTTCTTGTGCATGTTCTCGAAGAACAGCGTCACGAGCTTCCGGACCGTCGGGAACACGAACGGGAAGACGCATTTCGCCACGATGCCGCCCACACCGGTGAAGTCCAAGCCGTAGCTCGCCACCGAAAGCACCACGGCCGCCGCGGGTTCGGCCCGCGTCAACGCCCGGTCGAGGTCGTCCATGTTGCGCGCGATGATGTAGTCGAGGATGGCCAGCGGGTTTTCCTGCAGGTAGTCGTCAGCGGCCTTCTTCTTGGCAGGCTCCTTCATGATCGCCTTGGCGCGCCGCTTGCGGTCCAGGCTTTCGGCGATGGCCGAGAACTCCCTGATGACGACCGAGCCGACGAGGTTCGCGGCGCCGAGCGCCTGCGCCGTGCCTTCTTCCGGGACGACCGCGGAGACCACGCCGGCACCGGTGTTGGCCCCGCCCAGGATGTTCTTCGTGAGCCTGATCGCCTTGGTGACGTCGTCTTCGGTGAACTTCTGGCCGCCGATCCGGAAGTCCTCGCTCTCGACCGCCGCAGCGTAGCGCTGGATGTTCATCTCGTCGACCACGAGCTTCCGGCAGACGGTCAGGTTCTCCACGATGTCGTCGATGGCCTTGCGCATCCTCGTGTGCACTTCGACGATGACGCAGTATTCCTTCCTGCTCACCGGTCCGTCGCCTTCGGCCAGCGTTTTCTTCGCGTCGGCGTGGATGCCGAGGGTGTGCTTGCTCCGGTCGATGGCGAACTTGAGGAGGTTGTCGGCGTCGCTGAGCACGACCATCGAGCACTTCCGGTAGAGCGTGACGTTCTGCAGTCCCGAGAACTTGGCGTGCAGGTTGATGATCGCCTGCCGCCCGTCCTGGAGGTCGTCGCGCATGACCGCGATGTCCTTGCGGCGACGGGCCACTTCCGGGTTGTCGCCGCGCAGGTCGTCGAACTCCTGGTACTCCGCCCCCGCGGCTTCCCTGGCCTTCTTGGCCGAGGCGTGCTGCTTGACCCGGGCACCCACGTGTCCGACACCGATCCGGCCCAGGCCCCAGATCGACAGGGTCAGCGTCGTCCCGTAGTCGAGGTTGAGGTCGCGGATGGCCTGGGAAACGGTGGCGGAACTCGACTTCCTCGCCGAGACCGCCGGGGTCGTGCTGGCCGTCATGGTCTTCCTCCTGGTGAGTGGTCAGGACTGCGGGAGCAGCGCCTTGACCTGATCGGACACGCCTTCGGCCGCACGCAGCTTCGCCACCTCGTCCGGCGGCGCGGTCTCGACGTACGCCTGGATCTTCGCGAGGACCGAGCGCTCCCAAAGCTCTTGGATCTCCTCCTCGGTCGCACTCTCGAGCTCCGCCGGATCGGAGTTCTCCACGATGTCGAGGGCGATCCGGTCGAACACTTCGCTCGCCCGGGAGAGCTCGGCCAGCTCGGCTTCCACCCGCTTGTCGCGCTCGGCCACCTTTTCCGCGAGCTCGCCGACCGGCGCGGCGACCGGCGCGTCCGGCAGCGGGATGCCGTGCTCGGCGAACGCGGCCCGCTTGTCCCCACTCGCTTCGACGCGTCCGAGGAACGCCGCCGCACCCTCGCCGACGTTCTGGTTCTTGGCGTACCACAGGAAGTACTGCGTGAACTTGTCCCAGTCCGCGTCTTGCCCGGTCCACCCGCCCCAGCCTTGCGTCAACGTGGCGTACCAGGCCTTCGGTTCGTACTGCGACCACAGGTCCGCCGCCTTGGTCCGCGCGACCGCCTGCGCGTGGGTCGCGATCGCGATGCCGTGTGCGGCGAAGCCGGCGACCTTGTCCGGCGTCTGCTCGACGCTGTCCAGCAGCAGCTGCGCCTGCAGGCGGACGCCGGCTTGTTCGGCGTAGCCGAGGAAGAACGCCTTGAAGCGGTCCCATTCCTCTTCCTTGCCCGACCAGCCCGGCCAGCCGTTGCCGAGCACCTGCGTCAGGTGCGCGTACCAGCGCGGCGCGGCGGTGCTGTCCCACGCCTGCGGCGCCGGCGCGGCCGTCGTCGTCTGCGCGCCGGCCAGCAGCTCCCAGTACAGCCGCGGCAGTTCGTCGCCCTTGCGGTCCATTTCGGACAGCACGGTCGCCGGCGAAGTCACGGTGGCCATGTGCTCGGTGAACGCCTGCAACGCTTCGGCAGGCAGTGCGCGTTCGGCGACCAGGTCCGCCAGCCGCGGAAGGGTCCGTGACCAGTCCTCTTCGGACTCCCGGTGCGCGGTCAGCACCGCGTCGAACCACAGCAGGACCTCGTCGTCCCGCAGCTTGCCCGCGACCGAGACGACGGCCGTTTCCATCGGTTCCACCTGCTTCACCTCGTTTCGTGATCGATCGGTTTCAGCCGGCCAGCACCGTGCCGGTGGCGACGACCGTGCCGGTCGGGGCCGGGGCAGGGTCGTTGCAGTCGAGGACGCGGTCGCCGTCCCGGGCCAGTGGCTTGCCGCCGGCCAGCACGGTCGGGCTGCCGGCCAGCACCGTGCCGCGGTTGTCGGGCGGCCGCTGGAACGTGCCGCCGGTGGGAACGTGCGGCGGGGCGTTGACGGCGACGCTGCCGGCCACCGCCGCGGGCCGCCCGCCGATGAGCACGGTGGGACAGCAGCCGAGCAGGAGCTTCCCGGCGAACGGCAGCTGCATCGGGGTCGGCACGGGACCGCCGGACGACGGCACCAGGACGATGTGCGTGTCGGTCCCGAGGACGAGGTCACCCAGCTTCGCCACGGCCCTGCCCATCCCGCACCCCCTCGGTGATCAGAGGAGCCCGGCGTCGTCGCCGGCCCGTTTCGCGCTGCGGCGGCCCCAGAACTTCGCTGCCCAAGTCGACAGCCACCGGCGCCGAGGCCACCGGTTCCGGCTCGGCCGTCGCCAGTGACACGACAACGAGGTGCGTGTCAGTCCCCATGACCAGGTCACCCAGCTTCGCCACTGCCCTGCCCATCACGCACCCCCTCGGTGATCAGAGGAGCCCGCCGACGTCGCCGGCCCGCTTCACGCTGCGGCGGCCCCAAAACCTCGCTACCCAAGTCGACCGCCACCGGCGCCGAGGCCACCGGTTCCGGCTCGGCCGCCGCCAGTGGCACGACAACGAGGTGCGTGTCAGTCCCCGTGACCAGGTCACCCAGCTTCGCCACTGCCCTGCCCATCACGCACCCCCTCGGTGATCAGAGGAGCCCGACGGCGTCCCCGGCCCGCTTCACGCTGCGGCGGCCCCAAAACCTCGCTACCCAAATCGACCGCCACCGGCGCCGAGGCCACCGGTTCCGGCTCGGCCGTCGCCAGTGCCGCGACGACGACAAGGTCCAGGCAGCCGCGCGCGGCCACGCCCAGCGCCGTCCAGATGTCCACCGGAGCGGCGGAAAGCCCCGGCTGCGCCACGGAAAGGGTGACCGGGGCGCCGGTGCGGGCCAGTGCGCCGGTGAGGTGCGTCGCGGGCAGCACGCCGGTCCGAGTGCACGCCGACAGCACGGCGCCGAGCAGCAGGTGCTCCCGTTCGATGTCGTCGGCCCAGGCCGTGACCAGGTAGCACAGCTCGTACCGCCGCGACGGCCGGGTGCGACGCACCACGCGGCCGTCCGGGTCGCGCTCGTCGGTCCAGCCGGCCGGCGTGCCCGCCGCCAGGTCCTCACGCACCCGGTGGAGGAAGACGCCCACCGTTTCGGTGCCCGAGCACTCGTCGGTCCAGCGCTCACCCGGGGCGTCGAAGCGCACGACCACGTCGCGGGACAACGACTCCCTCAGCAGTGATCGCAGCGCGATGTCGACTTCATCGAACATGGCGCCAGTGTGCGGCGCGCCGCGGCCGGGCGGGCAGCTTCCCGGGTGCACCGCCGCGGTCCGGGCGGCTTACCCGATCGGGCAACCCGGTGTGCCCCACCGCCCGTGGTGCGGCGCGGGCGGTGGCGCGCACAGTGATCGGGAAGCCGAATCGTCCCCATGGAGGCGCCATGCCGTCGTACCTGTCACCGGGTGTCTACGTCGAAGAGGTGTCATCCGGTTCGAAGCCGATCGAAGGCGTCGGCACGGCCGTCGCCGCGTTCGTCGGCTTCGCCGCGAAGGGACCGCTGGACGAACCGGTCCTGGTCACCAACTGGACCCAGTTCACCCAGAACTTCGGGCAGTTCACCGAAGGCGCGTACCTCCCGCACGCCGTCTACGCCTACTTCGCGAACGGGGGCGGAGCCGCCTATATCGTCCGGGTGGGCGGCTCGGCGAACGGGACGCAAGACACGGCCGCTGCCGGCACTGAACTGCCCAGCGAGGGCGCCGGCCGGCCACTCGTCGTCCGCGCGCTGGAGGCCGGGCACGCAGTGAGCGTCGAGGTCCAGGAGGCGACCGAAAGCGCCGACGAGACGTTCAAGCTCGTCGTCCGGGCCGGCGGCGACGAAGAGGTCTACGACAACGTGAGCACGCGCCGGGGCGCCTCGAACGTCGCGGCCGCCCTGCGGAAGTCCAAATTGGTCACCGTGGAAGAGGTGAAGGGCGCCGCGCTCGCCACGCCGTCGAAGAACACCCGCACGGTGGTCGAAGCGACGTCTTCGGGCGCGCTGAGCGCCGACGACTACATCGGCGACCCGGACGAGCGGACTGGCTTCGGCGGTCTGGAAGCGATCGACGACGTCACCATGCTGTGCGTGCCCGACCTGATGACGGCCTACGAGTCCGGCCGGCTCGACATGGACGGTGTCAAGGCCGTGCAGCTGGCCATGATCGCCCACTGCGAGCTGATGGCCGACCGGGTCGCCATCCTCGATCCCCCGCCGGGGCTGCGTCCCCAGCAGGTCGCGCAGTGGCGGCTGGAGGTCGCCGGCTACGACTCCAAGTACGCCACGCTGTACTGGCCGTGGGTCAAGGTCGGCGACCCGCGCACCGGCAAGCCGGTGCTGCTGCCGCCGAGCGGGCACGTGGCCGGCGTGTGGGCGCGCAACGACGACACCCGCGGCGTGCACAAGGCGCCCGCCAACGAAGTGCTGCGCGGCGTGGTCGAGCTGCAGTCCGGGCTCACCCGGGGCGAGCACGACCGGCTCAACCCGATCGGCGTCAACTGCCTCCGGTTCTTCCCCGGCCAGGGCATCCGCGTGTGGGGCGCGCGCACGCTGTCCAGCGACGCGGAATGGCGCTACCTCAACGTCCGGCGGCTGTTCAACTACATCGAGAAGTCCGTGCTCACCGGGACCAGCTGGGTGGTGTTCGAGCCGAACGACCACTTCCTGTGGCACTCGGTCGAGCGGATCATCAGCATGTTCCTGCGGCGGATCTGGCGCAGCGGGGCGCTGTTCGGCCAGACGCCGGAAGAGGCGTTCTACGTCAAATGCGACGAGGAGAACAACCCGCCGGAGAACCGGGACGCCGGGATCCTCACCGTGGACATCGGCGTCGCGCCGGTGAAGCCCGCGGAGTTCGTGGTGTTCCGGCTGTCGCAGTACTCCGAGGGCGCGGAGCTGAAGGAATGACGACCGCCCGCCACGGCGGCATCCCCGCTCCCCCGGTGCTGAGCGCGCCCCGGTTCGTCGTCACCTGCGAGGGCTGGACCACCGGGCTGGGGTTTTCGAAGCTCGGCAGCCTGCAGTCCGAAGTGGAGTTCCAGGAGTACTCGTACAACAGCCGGGTCGGGAACGTCCACACGAAACAGTTCGGCCGGTCGAAGCCGCCGTCGATCGTGCTGGAGCGTGCCCTGGACAGCGCCGGGTTCGCCCAGCTCTACGGCTGGCACCTGCTGGCCAGGATGAACAACCCGCTGGCGAAGCTGCCCGCGTCGTTCGACATCCTGACGAAGTCCGGTGAACCGGTGCTCGCCTGCCTGCTGGAGAACGCCTGGTGCCAGAAGCTGGAGGTCGAGCAGACCCAGGCGGACGCCTCCGCGGTCTCGATGATGAAGGCGACGATCGTCTGCGACGGCATCGTCCAGCTCTGAAACCCCCGCACACAAGGAGTCCTGCTCATGACATCCGGCGTCGCAAGCCAGTCCCAGGTCGTCACGGCGGCCAGCTTCGTGGTCGAGTTCACCGGCTCGCCGATCGGGCGGATGGCGTTCTCCGAGCTCGGCGGGATCACGTCCAAAGTGGCGTCCCAGGAGTACATCTTCAGCGACGCCACCGGGAAGGTGAACCACACCAAGCAGTTCGGCAAGACCGAGCCGCCGACGATCACCCTCAAGCGCGGTCTCGACCAGGCCGGCAGCAACGCGATCCTCGCCTGGCACGCGTTCGCCCGCGGCGGGGACACGCGCGCGAGGTGCCCGGGGACGCTCACCGTGTTCGACGCGGGCGGCACCCAGCAGGCGATGTACCTGCTCGAGGGCGCCTGGGTCTCGGAGGTCAACATCACCAGCGTCAAGGCGGGCACCTCGGACGTCGCGATGATCGAATGCAAGATCACCTGCGAGTCGATCTCCGGCCGGGGCAACGGCTGATGACGCTCGCACCCGAAGCGGGGCTGCGCACCGAGTACCCGTTCACCCTGCCGCGAGGTTTCGTCGACGAGCGCGGCGTGCTGCACCGCGACGGCGTCATGCGGCTGGCGACCGCACGCGACGAGATCGCGACGCAGACCGACCCCCGGGTCCGCCAGAACCCGGCGTACCTGACGGTGTTGCTGCTGGAGCGCACGCTGACCCGGCTGGGTTCGCTGGCGGTGGTGGACAGCCTCGTGGTCGAGTGCCTGTTCGCGTCGGACCTGGCGTTCCTGCAGGACTTGTACCGCCGGATCAACCAGAGCGGCCACACGGAGGTCGACGTGACGTGTCCCCGGTGCCGCCACGACTTCGCCGTCGACGTGGCCGGTGATGCGCCGGGGGGATCCTGACGTACACGGCTGACCGGCTCTGGAAGGAAGTCGTGTACGTGGCTTACTACCTGCATTGGCCGCCCGGGGAAATCCTCGACCTCGACCACCGCGCCAGGGCGAGGGTGATCGGCGAGATCGGCGGCATCCACAGTGAGATCGGCGTCCCCCGGAGGTGACCATGCGCTGGCCGTTCCGCCGCGATCGCACGTCTCGGTCCGTTCCGGTGCCTCGGCGGCACTGGGCGAGGCTGCCCGGGCTCGACACCGCGGGTGGGCGCCGGCCGCCGGTGCTCAGCCCGCTGCACGAGGTGCCGCCGGTCGCCGGGGCCCGGCGGCTCGTTTCCGGGCCACCGCAGGCTGACGGTCTTGCCGCGCCCTACGCCGGAGAGGATCCCGTGGCCGCGGCGCTGTCGGTTGCCCGGCGACCGCAGCCCGGGCTGGGCAGCAGGCCGAGCGCCGGCGAGGAACTCGTGGAAGCGACGCTGCCAACTGCCGAACCACCGCAGCCCGAACCCGGCAGCAGGCCGAGCCTCGCTGCCCTTTCCGCCGGAATGGAGCCCGCGGTCGCGGTACCGCCACCGGTCTCCGAGCCACCGCAGCCCGAGCACAGCAGCGGACCAACCCCCGCCCCGGCCGCCGGCGTGGAACCCGCGATCGCAGCACCGCCAACGGTGCCCGAACGACCGCAACTCGAGCACACCAGCAGACCAGCCCCCGGAGAGAAACCGGCGATCCCACCACCGCCAACCGTCCTTGGACCACCGCACCCCGAGCACACCAGCGGACCAACCCCCGCCGCCGGCGTGGAACCCGCGATCGCAGCACCGCCAACCGTCCCCGGACGACCGCGACTCGAGCACACCAGCCGACCTACCCCCACCGCCGGAGCGGACCCCGCGATCGCAACGCCGCCAACGATTCCCGGACCACCGCACCCCGAGCACACCAGCGGACCAGCCCCCGCCGCCGGAGTGGAGCCCGCAATCGCGGTTGCCGGACCACCGCAGCCCGAGCACCACAGCGAACCAGGCCGGGTCACCGGCCTGGCCACCCTCGCCGAGCCGTCGTCCGCCGCGGAAGAACCCGTGGCCACGCCGCCGCAACCACCGCTCGTGCTGCGTCACGCGCCGGCGGTTCCGGCCGCGGTCTCGCGTCCGGTCCTGACCACGGTGACACCGACGTCGGTCGGCGAACCGGTCGAGCCCGCCCAGCCGTTCCGGAGTGTCACCGAGGTCGAGCGGATCTTCGCCGAGTACCAGGCGAACGACGTCGCCGGGCTGGCCGCCCTCACCGGCTTCACCTCGGTCGCGGACCCGCCGCCGGCCACCCCGGCACCCGAGCCACAACCGGAGGTCCGCCGGTTGCGGCGGCCGACGCTCGGGCAGGCCCGCCGGCTCGCCCGCACCGCGAACCCCGACCGGGAGCAGGCAACAGGTGAGAACACACCGGCGCCCCCGGGACCGGCCGAAAACCACGCCATCGCCGATCACGGCGGGCCGACCACGCCCGACACCGATGCCGTTTCCGCCGCGCCGATTCCCACCGGGCTGCTCACCACACCCCCGGCCAGTCTCTCGGCAAACAAACCAGCCACCCCGCAGCCCGACCACACCACCGACACGGTGCCCGGCACGATCGCGGCCACCTTCCGGACCCAGTTCGGCGTCGACGTCGCCGACGTGCCGGTCCGGCGCGGACGGGCCGTGAGCGCGCAAGCGGCGACCCTGTCCGCGCGCGCCTTCACCACAGCCGGAGAAGTCTTCCTCCCCGACGAGGCCGACGCCCTCACCACAGTGGACGCCGGCGGGCTCCTCGTGCACGAACTGACCCACGTGGCGCAGCAGCGGCTGCTCGGCCCGGCCGTGCCGCCCGAAGCGTCCGCCGACGGCGCCGAACTCGAGCGTCGCGCGCTCGCGGCCGAACAGTGGGCACGCGGCGAAAACGCCCCACCCGACGCCCTGGTGCCGGAAACGATGACCGCGGAGGCCGGGCAACCACCCGAAGTCATGCGGGCCGAAGCAGTTTCGTGGTCGTTGCCCAGCGAGGCCCCCGCCGAAGCCCCGGACGACAGCGAGCTGGTCGCACGCCTGGACCGCCTCGACGAGACCGTCGCCGAGCTGGCCAAGCAGGACCGGGAGCCCGCCGAAGCGCTCGCCGACCGCCTCTACCACCGCCTGCGGCACCGGCTGCGCGGTGAGCTCCTCGTCGACCGCGAGCGGCGGGGCACGCTCGCCGACCGGTGGTGAGGACGGCCGTGGTCTCCTTCCCGAAACCGAACGTCCGCACCCCGGGCCGGGCCGCGGCGACGCTGACCGGCCAGGTCGGCATGAGCCACCACTTCGTGATCCAGATCGACCACGGGCGCTACGACTTCGGGCAGTGGACGAAGGCGTCCGGGCTGGGGGTCAGCTGGACACCGCACCGCTACCGCGCCGGCAACACCACCGCGGAGGTGATCCAGCCCGCCGTGCCGGCCTACACCACGATCAGCCTTTCGCGCGCCGCCTGCGCGGATTCCGCCGTCGTGCAGAAGTGGCTGGTCACCGTGGTGCGGAGCCGGCAGCTGCTCAGCGGCGCCGTCTCGCTGATCGACTTCACCGGCCTGCCGGTGATCAGCTGGAAGCTCAAGGAGTTCTTCCCGATCGGCTGGCGGATCGGCGAGTTCGACTCCGGCGGCAGCCGGCCGGTCCTGGAAACGCTCGAACTCGCCCACGGCGGGTTCCTGGACGACGAGGTGCGCAAACCGTGGTGACCCAGCAGCTCCGGGCCAACGTCGCGCGGGCCGTCGGCGTCCGGCCGGGCGCCGACACGAAGAAGCCGGCCGAGCGCTACGGCATGACCATGTGGTTCAACGTGATCGTCCCCGACCTCGACGGCGGCGGGACGTCACTGGGCCTGTGGTCGGGCTGTTCCGGGCTCGAGGTGAACTTCACCCCGGAAGGCCCCCTCGACGAGGGCGGCAACTACGACTCGCCCCGCTACCTCCCGGGCAGGATCACTTACAAGCCGCTGACCCTGGACCGGGCCATGACGGTGAGCGGGTCGACGAAGGTCCGGCAATGGCTGCAGCGGCAGGCCGCCGAGTGGCGCGACGGACGCGGCGCCGAGGAGGACCGGCCGCCGATCACCATCCAGCTGTTCAGCGGGCTGAGCCCGGGTGACGAACTGATCCACACGTGGACCCTGCGGAACGCGATCCCGGTCGCGTGGTCGGTGCCGACGCTGTCGAGCGGCACCGGCGGCGGCATTGCCATCGAGAAGCTTTCCTTCGTGCACAACGGTTTCCTGAACGCCACGCAGAGCGGACCACGCATCGGCGGGCACCGCACCGGCGAGCGCGCCCGGCTGCGGATCGCCGAGAGCACCCAGCCGGACGCCGCGGTCACCTTCTACTGCAGCCCGGGGAAGTTCACCCTCAGCCAGGCGCGACAGGTGAAGCTCAAGGACGGGCAGAGCATCAACGACGGGTCGAAGGTCGTCGACGACGACGCGCTCAGCGTGACGCTCAACGACCTGCTCCTCGAAGGAACCCGGGCCGTGAAGGCCGGGATCACCACGCTCAAGAAGTGGCTCCAGCCCCTGCCCGGCCCGCCGGTGAGCCCGGGCGTGCCACCGGCCGCCCCCAAGGAAGGCACCCCGCCCGGTTCCCCGGAAAGCAAGCGCGCGGAAGCGAGCTTCACCCCCCTCACCCTCTCCCTCGGCGCCACGGTCGCTTACCTGCCTGCCAAGGTCGTGCTCAAGAGCATCACCGTGAACTTCACCCGCTTCACCCCGGACGGCACGCCGAGCCGGGCCACCGTTTCGCTGGTGCTGCAGGAGAAGACGTGAACCTCACCTGGTGGCAGGCCGACAACCTGGTGCAGCCGTCCATCCACATCGGACCGGCGAAGCGGCCGCTGCCCGCGGACGTCGCCCGCTCGGTGCTGCGCGTCACCGTCGACACCCACCTGCACCTGCCGGACATGTTCGAGATCACGGTCACCGACCGCGCGGCGAGCGCGCACGCGGTGCGGGTGCTGGCGATCGGGACCGAGGTGGCCATCGGCGGCGCGGCGCCCGGCCGCCCGGAAGACCCGCGGCTGCTGATGAGCGGCGAGGTGACCGCGATCGAAGCCGAGTACGCCGCCACCGCGTCGATCGTCTTCCGCGGTTACGCCGAGGACCACCGGCTGCAACGCGCCAAGCGCACCAGGACATTCCTCGACGCGACCGACGCGGACATCGCGCGCAAGATCGCCACCGAAGCCGGGCTGCCGCTCGGTGTCATCGAGCCGACCCGGGTGACCCACCGGCACGTCGGCCAGGTGAACCAGACCGACTGGGACTTCCTCGTCGGGCGGGCGGCCGCCATCGGCTACCACGTCGGGGTCACGGCCGGCCGGTTCGAGTTCCGGCCGGCCGCCGAGCGGAGCAAGCCGGTCACGCTGGAGCTCGGCGAGAACCTGGTCTCCTTCTCCGCCCGGATCACCGCCGGGAACCTCGCGCCGCGGACGGAGGTCCGGGTGTGGGACCCGCTGGCCGCGCGCGTGGTCAGCGAGCACGCGGCGCCCGCGGAGACCACGGCCCGGCTGGCCGACGACCCGGCCGCGGTGGCCTCCCGCTTCGCGGGCGTACAGCCGCACGCTCCCCAGGGGGCCGCCTCCGCGGAGACCACGCCGGCCGGCCCGGCCTCCCGCCTCGCAGGCACCAAGCCGTCCGCAACCTTCGGGCCCGCGCCCGCCGAGCCGGCGACCGTCGTCTCCGACCGGCCACTGGCCTGGGGCGCGGCGATCGGCGCGGCAGCGAAGCAGGCCGCGGCCGGGCTGTCCGAGCGGATGTCCGACACGTTCGCCGAAGCCGTCGGCGAAGCGATCGGCGACCCGTGGCTCACCGCCGGGCGGATGGCGCTGGTGCGCGGGGTCGCCGGCCCGTTCGCGGGCACCTGGCTGCTCACCCGCGCGCGGCACGAGTTCGGCTCCGGCACCTACCGGACCACGTTCGAGGTCAGCGGCCGGCACGACCGGTCGCTGCTCGGGCTGGCCGCGGGAGGCCACGACGGCGTCGAGCGGATTCCCGGTGTCGTCTGCGGGATCGTCAGCGACCTCAACGACCCGCTGCGCAAGGGCCGCGTGAAGGTGGTCCTCCCCTGGCTCTCGCCGGGTTACGAGTCCGACTGGGCCTGCCCGGTGCAGGTGGGCGCCGGGGCGGCGAGCGGCACCGTCTTCCTGCCGGAGGTCGGCGACGAGGTGCTGGTCGGCTTCGAGTTCGGCGATCCGCGGCGGCCGTACGTGCTCGGCGGGATCGTCAACGACCATAGCCGCGCCGACCTGGGCGGCGAAGCGGTGCGGACCGAAGGCGCCACCGCGTCGGTAGTGCGCCGGGGCATCGTCGCCCCGTCGGGCTCGCGGCTGCTCTTCCATGACGGCCCTCCCGCCGTCTCCCAGGTCGAGCTCGGCACCGGGACCGGCGACCTCACGCTGAAGATCGACCAGCGGGCGGGCACCGTGCTGCTGCGCTGCGACCCCCGGCCACCCGGCAGCGACGCGGCCGCCGGGCGGCTGACCATCGAATGCGGCCCCGCCGGGACGATCGACCTGCGCGCCGGGCCGGGCGGGACGGTCACGGTCGACGGTGGCGCCCGGCTCAACCTCAAGGCCCAGGCCGCGATCGCCATCGAAAGCGCCGGGGTGGTCGAGATCAAGGGAAACCCGATCAAGCTGAACTGAGGTGTCCGATGAGCGACAGCGGCATCGCCTTCCCCGTCGGCTTCACGCCGTGGGGCACCATCGCCGTGGCCGAGCGGGTGCGCAAGGTCGAGCAGGCCATGCGGCTGGTCCTGCTGACCTACCCCGGCGAACGGGCACGCCGGCCGGACTTCGGCTCCCGGCTGCGCGACTTCGTGTTCGAACCGGTGACCTCGGGCACCGCGGCGCGGCTCGCGGCCGAAGTGCGCCGGGCCCTGGGCGAGTGGGAGCGGCGCGCCGAGGTGCTCGCCGTCGACGTGGTCCCGGACGAGGCCCGGCCCGGCCTGCTGCACATCGTGATCGGTTACCGGCTGGCCGGCGCCGACGAACTCCGCGAGCTCGAGCTGCCGTTCCACGCGCTCCCGGAGGGTGGGGTTTCCTGATGCCGCTGCCGACGCCCGACCTCGACGACCGCCGCTACGCCGACCTGGTCCGCGACGCGCTGCGGCTGGTGCGCCGGTCCTGTCCGGAGTGGACGGACCACACCGCGGCCGACCCCGGGGTGACGCTGGTGGAAGCGTTCGCGGCGATGACCGAGCAGCTGCTGTCCCGGCTGAACCGGGTGCCCGACCGGCTGCACGTCAAGTTCCTCGACCTGATCGGGCTCCGGCTGGTGCCGCCGACACCGGCGCGCGTGCCCCTGACGTTCTGGCTGTCCAGCCCGGCGAAGGCGGCGGTGACGGTCCCGCGCGGGACGGAGGCGGGCACCGCGCGCACCGAGGCGGCCGAGCCGGTCGTCTTCACCACCACCGAGACACTGACGCTGTCGCCGTGTTCGGTGACCGCGGTGCGCACGCGGGAAAGCGGTGCCGCGGAAAGCGCCGGCCGGGCCGCTTCCGGCGAGTTCCCGGCGTTTTCCCAGCCGCCGCGGGCCGGGGACGAGCTGCTGGTGGGTCTCGACCGCGCGGCACCCGGCTGCGCCGTGCGGCTCGACTTCACCGGCCGGACCGAAGGGCTCGGGGTCGCGCCGGCCGATCCGCCGCTGGCGTGGGAAGCGTGGACCGGTGACGGCTGGGCGCCGTGCGCGGTCGGCAGCGACACCACCGGCGGCCTCAACCGCGACGGCGCGGTGGTCGTGCACGTACCGGCCGGGCACCGCACGGACCTGGTCGACGGCGCGCTCGCCGGGTGGCTGCGGGCCCGGGTGCTCGCAGCCGGGGAAGGCCGGTCGTACTACACCGCGTCGCCGGTGGTCGGGCGGCTCGGCGCGAGCACGGTCGGCGGCACCGTCGACGCGGTGCACGCGGAACTGGTCTTCGACGAGGTGCTCGGCGCCGCCACCGGTGTCGCGGGCCAGGTGTTCGCGGTGCGCACGCGCCCCTTGCTGGCCGGGCTTGGCAGCCCGGTGGTTGAGGTCGGCACCGACGACGGCTGGCAGGAGTGGACCGAAGTGGACGACTTCGCCGACAGCGGCCCGGAAGACCGGCACTTCCGGCTCGACGCGGCCCTCGGCGAGGTCTCCTTCGGCCCGGTCGTGCGCGAGTCGGACGGCGGCCTGCGGTGGCACGGCGCGGTGCCGGCCGAGGGTGCGGCCGTCCGCCTGAGCGGCCACGCGACCGGCGGCGGTTCGGCGGGCAACCTGCCGCGTTCGGCGATCAGCGTGCTGAAGTCGTCGGTGCCGTTCGTGTCCGCCGTCGAAAACCGCGAGGCCGCACACGGCGGCACCGACGGCGAGACGCTCGAGGAGGCCCGCGGCCGCGCTCCCCTGCTGTTGCGGACCCGCGCCCGCGCCGTCACGGCGGAAGACTACGAAGCGCTGGCCGCGCAAGCGGTTCCGGAGGCCGCGCGGGTGCGGTGCGTCGCCGCCGGCGGGGTGGTCAAGGTGCTCGTCGTCCCGGTGGCGGCCCAGGAGTCCGGGCGGATCGCGTTCGCGGACCTGGTGCCGCCGCCCGCGTTGCTGGACCGGCTCGCGCGGAAGCTCGACGAGGTCCGGTTGATCGGCACCCGCGTCTCGGTCGAGCCGCCGCGCTACCGCGGCGTGACGGTGGTGGCCCGCCTGACCGCGCGGCCGCGAGCCGACCGGCGGCAGGCGCACGACGACGCGCTCGACGCGCTGTACCGGTACCTGAACCCGCTCCCCGGCGGCGGGCCTGACGGCCAAGGCTGGCCGTTCGGGCGTTCGGTGCGCACCGGCGACGTCTACGGCGTGCTGCAGGCCGTCCGCGGCGTGGAGTTCGTCGAGGACGTGCGTCTGTTCACCGCCGACCCGGTGCTCGGCGAGCGCGGCTCGGAGCAGCAGAACGTCACGGTCGAGCCGGACAGCTTGATTTTCTCGTTCGACCACCAGGTGCGCGTGGAGGAACACGGATGCTGATCTGCGGAGGTTGCGGGCACCACAACGCGGACCGGGACACCTTTTGCGGCGCCTGCGGGCAGTTCCTCGAATGGGACGGTAAGCGGGTCAAGGTCGAGGTTGCGCCTGAGGTGGTGAAACAGGCCGAGGCAGAGGCGGAGGCGAGGCCTGGGTTTCTGACGCGGCTGCAGCGTGCGGCGCAGGAGCTGGCCGGTGGGCCGCCGTTGCCTGGGCTGGAAGGTGCGAAGAAGCCTGCGCCGGGTGGGGGCGGTGGGGTGGCGGGTGGTGCTTCGGGACCGCCGCCGGGGATGCCGCCCGGGCTCCCACCGGGGATGCCACCCGGCATGCCGCCCGGGATGCCGCCAGGCATGCCACCGGGCCCACCGCCCGGGATGCCCCCGGGAATGCCGCCAGGCATGCCCCCGGGCGCACCACCTGGGAAGCCGCCGGGGATGCCTCCGGGTCTGCCGCCTGGCATGCCTCCCGGGATGCCCGCGGGCTTACCGCCCGGCCTTCCTCCGGGCCCCTCGGCGGGCATGGCGGCTCTGCCCGGCGATCCAGCCGATTTCCCCGGCTCACCGGGTGGTTCGGCGGATCTGCCGGATTCCCCGGCGGACTTGCCCGGCCTACGAGGACCGGCCGGCCTCCCCGACCACCCGGCCGACCTGCCCGACCACCCCGACCCACGAGTGCCCGCCGACCTCCCCACCGGTCTGGAACGCCACCTCGCGGTACCGGTCGTCGAGACCGAACCCGCCGAACTCACGCCCCAGCCCGCGCGAGTCCGAACCACCCCGATAACCAGGACTCCACCGAAGACACGCCCACGACCGGGCGAACTCATCTGCGGCGAGTGCGGCGAGGGGAACCCGGCGCACCGCAAGTTCTGCCGGCGCTGCGGCGACTCACTCGCCACCGCCGTCGTCGCCCGGCGACCGTGGTGGCGGCGGATCCTGCCGCACCATCGGGTGCGGAAGGCGGGGAGCCGCCCGTCTCGGCCGGGCGACGGGCGGGGCCGGCGCGCCGCGACCACCGCCGTCCGGCGGGTCCGGGCCGCGGTCGGGGTGGCCGTGCTGGTGGGCGGGCTCGTCGTCGGGTTCTACCCGCCGGCGCGGACTGCCGCCCTGCACCAGCTGGACGCGCTCCGCCAGCGGGTCCTCGACCTCGCCGGGACCGCGCTCGGTCCGGTTCGTCCGGCCACTGTGGACGGTCCCGTCGCCGCGCCGGACCACCCGCCCAAGGCCGTCTTCGACACGTTCAAGAACACCTACTGGACCGCGGTGTGGGCGGAGGGGGCCAAGCCGGCGCTGGTCGTGCGGCTGGGCAGCCCGGTGGCGCTGCGCAAGGTCATCGTGACCAACGGGGCGAGCGACGCGTTCGCCGCGCACGCCCGGCCCGCCACCCTCGAATTCTCCTACTCCAACGAGAAGTCCGACATCGTCGCGGTGGCGGACAGCCCGCAGCCGCAGGAGCTGACGCTGGCCAACGCGGTCGGCGTCACCGGGCTGAAGATCACCGTGCTCGCCGTCCACCCGGCGCAGGACGCCAAGGACCTCGCCCTTTCCGAGCTCGAACTGTTCGGCGTCGGCGGCTGACGCAGAAAGGAGCGGCACCATGCGCGGCACCCCGTCCGGGCTCGGCACCCCGAGCCCGCTGGGCGCGACCCTGCCCGCGGTGTTCCAGGACGACGCCGTGGTGATGCTGCTCGCCGACGCGCTCGACCAGGTGCTGGCCCCGGTGTTCGCCGTGCTCGACTGCCTGCCGGGCTACCTGGATCCGGCGCTGGCTCCCGACGACTTCCTCGCCTGGCTGGCGGGGTGGGTCGGCACCGAGCTGGACCCGGCTTGGCCGGCGGCCCGGCGCCGGGCTGTGGTCGCCGCAGCGGCCGGGCTGCACCGCGTCCGCGGCACGGTGGCCGGCCTGCGCGCCCACCTGGAGACGGCGACCGGTGGCCGCGTCGAAATCACCGACAGCGGCGGGACGGCGTGGTCGCCGACGCCGACCGGCCCCGCCGAGGAGCGGGCACCCGAACTGACCGTCGTGGTGACCGGCGGTTCGCTGGACGCCGCCGCGGTCGACGCGCTCGTCGCCGCGGCCAAGCCCGCGCACGTCCGGCACCACGTCGAGGTCACCGACGCGACGTGAACCCCGGCGGCGGTCAGCAGCACGTCGACCGCGGCCGCCACCACCGCCAAGCCCACGCACCACGTCGAGGTCACCGACGCGACGTGAACCCCGGCGGCGGTCAGCGGCAGCTCCACCGCGGCCACCACCACCGCCAAGCCCACGCACCACGTCGAGGTCACCGACGCGACGTGAACCCCGGCGGCTGATACGTACCCGGCTGGACCAGCACCGACGTCCGCGCAGTCAGCGGCACGTCGACCGCGGTCGCCACCAGCGGCACCGTGCCGACATCGGTGTGCGCCGGCACGAGCACGGCCGTGCCGAACACTCCGGCCGGATCCGTGCGCGCGACCGTCGTGACCCCGCCGAAGAGCACAGTCAGCTCGCGCGAGACAGGGAACCCGGCACCGGCCACCTGGATGACGCGACGCGGCCTCGCCACCGCCGGCGACGCGGTCACCGTCGGCGTGTTTCCCTCATCCCGCAACGGAACCATCCGGGAAAGCTCCGGCGGCGACGCGCGCACCAGCAACGCCGCGGTCCGCGGTCCCGCGCCGCGTGGGGTGGCCGCCACCTCGACCGTGCAGGAGCCGCCCGGCGCCAGCGTGGTGTGCGCGCACGTCGTCGCCGTGACGCGGAAGTCCTCGGCGGCGAACCGGGGGCCGGCGGCGATCGAGACGTCGCCGAGTGCGATCGGCACCCCGCCGGTGCTGCCGATCCGGACCGTCCGGGACCCGGCCGGAGACAGCGCGGGCACCGGACCGCCGAAGCCGAGTGACGCCGGTTCGGCGGTCAGCCCGCCGAGCGGCTCCCCCGCGTTCCCGGTGAGTGCCACCGAGACCGGCGTCCCACCCGCCACGATCCGCAGCTCCGCGTCCTTCCGGCCCGGCGACGCCGGCCGGAAGGAGACCGCCACCAGGCACGACCCGGTTTCGTACAGGGTGGCGCCGGCGCACGTCTGGGCAGTGACCGTGAAGTCCGGCCCCGCCACCGTCACCTCCCCCACGGCGAGCGGGCCGAAACCACTGTGCTGCAACGAGAGAGTGCGGTCGGCGGGCTCCCCCGCCGTGACCGCGCCGAAGTCGGTGGCGGGCGCGGTGAGCGTGGGCCGGAACGCCCGCGCGAACACCGCGCCCGCGCAGCACCCGGGCCGCCCCGCGACCAGATCGTCGGCGGCGGAGGCGAACACCGCCACCGAGCCGTCGCCGGACAGCGCGGGCCCGGAACTCGGGCCGTCAGCCGGGCACGTGCCACAGGCACCGGCCGACGGGGACGCAAGTTCGTCGGGCAGGCGATCGAGACCGGCGCTCTCCCGCTCGGTGTCCACGATCAGATCGCGCACGACGACGGCGCCCGCGCTCAGGCCCGTCAGGTACCGCCCGTCCGCCGACAGCGCCGGCGAGCCGACGACGGCCGCGACCCGGACTCGCGGCGGCGAACCGCGTTCGACGGTGACCACCCGGGTCGTGCCGTCCGGTGCCCGCTGCTCGAACGCGATCAGCCGGCCGTCACCGGAGACCGACGGGCGCGAGGCGTCACCGGACGCGGGGACGTCGACGCGGCTCGTCGCGGCGGTGGCGATGTCATACTCCCACACCGAAGTCGTCCGGTTCGGACAGTCGCAAGAGGCCTGGCTGAAGGCGACGAGGGCGCCGTCGGCGGATACTCGAGGCCGGTCTCCCGGCGCCGGCCGCACGTACGCCGTCCGGTCGGGCGGAGTCAGGCGACCCGCCGGGTCTTTCGCGAGCCGCGCCACGACGACGGCCCGCGGCTCGCCCGGCATCGTCTCGGTCCAGGCGACGGTCGTGCCGTCGCCGGAGATGTCCGGCTGCTCGTCGAGGTTCGCGTCCGGGCGTCCCAGCGGCACGTACCGGTAGTCCATCCCGCCGTCGGGGCGGAGTTCGTCGAAGACGCCGTCACCGTCCGGATCGCGGTCGGCGACGACGATGTGCGGCCGGAAGCCGTCGTAGCCGTCGGGGATGTTGGTCGCGGCGGTTTCGAAGGCGACGTACCGGCCGTCGGCCGAAATGGCCGCGTGCCCGCTGTCGCCGTTGGGCGCGGCTTCGAAAGCCGAGGCCGAGAACGCGGCGAAGGAGTAAATCGGGTAACCGCGGCTGATCAGCACGGTGCGGCCGGGTGCCCACCGGTCCCGGACGTACACATCGGACAGTTCGTCCGTCGTGACGAGCGGGTCCAAGGCGTCGCGGGAACTGAACGCCACGTACCGGCCGCTCGCCGACACGGCCGGGTCGGCGCCGGTCCCGGAAACGCCGTTGTCCGCGACGGAAAGCACCTCCGTGCCGCCCGGGGACACCGCACCCCACGCGGCCACCTGCCCGGCGGCCAACGCGCTCGCCACCACGAGCGCGACCGATCGGCGTGTCATCGTGCGCACCGGAGCGCTCCCCTCGACGGTGGCTCCGATGCTATTCCCGCGGGCGGCGCCGCGAGGGCACCCGTTCCCGCCGCCGGGCCCGGTTGCGTTGCCCCATCGGGTAAGCGCGGCTGCCCGCGCCGGTACCCGCGCACTTCTGGGGTGGCGCCCCGCACGCGGCGAGACTGGCCGCATGCCATCCACTGTGTCCTTCACCGGCGACGAGCTCTCCGTCGCGCCGGGCGAGACGGTGACGTGCGAGGTGACCGTCACCAACACCGGTCAGCTGGTCGACCGCTTCACCTTCGCCGTGGTCGGCGCCCCGGCGGTCTGGAGCGCGGTCGAGCCCGAAGCGGCCAACCTGATGCCGGGCACCTCGGCCACGATCACGCTCACGTTTTCGCCGCCGCGTGCGCCGGAGGCGGTGTCGGGCGCGCACCACTTCGGCGTTCGCGCCGAATCCCGCGAAGATCCCGAAGGCTCGACGGTGGAGGAAGGCACGCTCACGATCGAGCCGTTCAGCCGGATCGTCAGCGAGCTGGTGCCGATCAAGCGGCGGGCCCGCCGCAAGGCGAAGTACCGCCTCGCGGTCGACAACCTGGGCAACACCGACACCGTGGTCGAGGTCTTCGCCGAGGATCCGGCCGGCGATCTGGTGCTGCACGCGGATCCGGCGTTCGCCCGCACCGCGCCGGGCACCGCCACCTTCTTCACCGTGAAAGCGTTGCCGCGCAAACGCTTTCTTCGTGGTCAGCCGCGCATCCTGCCGTTCAGGGTGTTCACCAAGGCGGCCGACGAGGACCCGCGCGCCGAGGACGCGATCCTCGAACAGGAGCAGCTCGTCCCGAAGTGGCTGCTACCGGCGTTGGTGGCGCTGGTCGCACTGCTGGGCGCGGCGATCGCGTTCTGGTTCGCCGTCCTCAAGCCCGCGGTCGTGTCGGTGGCCACCGAGCAGGCCCGGCAACAGGTCGACCGGGCGGAAGGCGCGGCCGTGCGCGCGGCCGACTCGGCGAAGGTCGCCAACGCCGCCGCGCAGGAAGCCAACGGCGGCACCGGCGCCGGGAAGCCGCCGGCGAACCCCGCCGGAGCCACCGCGAGCCGGCCACCCGCCACGACTCCGGCCGCCGGGGCCGACCCGCTCAGCTTCCGCCTGCAGGCGGAAGCGAACCCGGTGACCGACGGTTCGTTCAAGGAATTCACTTACCAGGTGCCGGATGGGAAAGTTCTCGACATCGGCGACCTGGTGTTGCAGAACCCCAGGGGCGACACCGGGATCATGCGGATCGTACTGGGCCGGGACGTCGTTCTGGAGACCGGCCTGGCCAACTTCCGGGACCTGGACTACCACTACCTCGATCCACTGCGCGCGACCGCCGGCGCACCGGTGGTCGTCTCGGTGAGCTGCACGACACCCGGGGCCGGGGCGACGCAGTGCACGCCGTCGGTGTCGTTCTCCGGCAAGCTCGGCTGATCGCTTCGGCGCACTGGCGTGGATCGCTTGGCGCGTCCGGGATCCACGTGGTGGCACTAGGGCTGCTCCCTAGTGCTTCCGGGCGCGGTCCTGGTGCATGGTTCAGGGGCGCCGTCACCAGCGACCCGGAGGTAGCCATGGGAGCCCGAGTACCGGTCTACGCCTTCGCCGCGGACCCGATCTCCCGCGCCGGGCTGGAAAGCCAGCTGCGCTTCCAGCCGTCGGTGACCCTGGTGCCGGAGGAGCGGCTGGCGGAAGCGGCGGTGGCGGTGGTCGCGGCCGAGACCGTGGACGACGCCACGTTGCGCGTGCTGGCGGACCTCAAGCGGCGCGGGTTCGCCCGGCTGGTGTTGCTGGTCAACACGGTGCACGACAGCGACCTGCTCAAGGTGATCGAAGCGGGTGTCTGCGCGCTCATCCGCCGCACCGAGGTCACCGCGGCAAGCCTGGCGGCGCTGGTCGAGAAGGCGGCGTGCGGCGAGGCGACGCTGCCGTCGGACGTGCTGGCCAAGCTGCTCACGCAGGTGTCGAGGTTGCAGTCCGACGTGCTCGCCCCCCGCGGCCTCCGCCTGGCCGGCCTGACCGACCGCGAGGCGGCGATCCTGACGCTCGTGGCCGACGGCCTCGACACCGGCGAGATCGCCTCCGAGCTCAGTTATTCGGTGCGCACGGTCAAGAACGCCCTCCACGACGTGAGCGTCCGGTTCCAGCTGCGCAACCGATCCCACGCGGTGGCCTTCGCCCTGCGGGAAGGCCTCATCTGAGCCGGTCAGCTCCCGGCGGGAAACTCCTCGGCCGTCTGGTCGTCGACGCCCACCGCAGCCGCTCCCGGCCCAGCGGACGCGCGATGTCCGGCGGAGATCGTCCACGTGCTTCCTGACGGAAACCCTTGGAGCACCGTGCCGTCCACGGGTGTGGCGAGAAGGTGGTCGCGGTTGTCGAGCGTCGCCTGGTTGACCATGACCACGTTCGCGCCCGAGAACCCGGGCAGCGCGCCGTGGTTGTACAGCCGCAGCGCGGCACCACCGGCAACCCGGTAGACGATCCCGGTTTCGGCCGAGCCCAGCCAGGTCCCGTCGGCGGGCACGGACCGCATGTGGTCCAGGGTCGCGAGCGAGTCGAAGTTGACGTCGACGACACGTCCGCCGTCGAACCCGGGAAGGGCGCCCCAGTTGAACAACCGGACCGGCGCGCCGCCGGCGAACCGGTAGATCCCGCTGCCACCCGCCTCGACGATGCTGATGTAGGCACCGTCGGCGGGCACCGGTGCCATGTGGTCCAGGTTGACGAGCGACTGGAAGTTGACGTCCACGACGCGACCGCCGTCGAACCCGGGAAGGGCGCCCCAGTTGAACAACCGGACCGGCGCACCCCCGACGAACCGGTAGACCCCGCTACCCCCGGCTTCGACGATGTTGATGTACGCGCCGTCCGCTGGCACCGGCCGCATGTGGTCCAGCACCACCAGCGACTGGAAGTTGATGCCGTAAGCGCGGCTTCCGTCGAACCCGGGAAGGGCGCCCCAGTTGAACAACCGCACGGGCGCGCCCCCGACGAACCGGTAGATCCCGCTGCCACCCGCCTCGACGATGTTCACGTACGCCCCGTCGGCCGGGTAGGCGGGCATCTGATCGATCACCTGCTGGTGCACCATGGTCGTCACCGAGCCGCTGAAACCGGGTACCACGCCTTGGTTGTAGAGCCGGATCGGCGCACCACCGACCACCCGGTAGACGACACCGGTCTCGATCGAGCCGAGGAAGGCGCCGTCGGCGAACCCGGCACCTCCGATGTCCCGCGCGTGGATGTAGTGGAACGCCGAGACGGCGACCCTGCGTTCGCCGTAGGTGCCGGTGTAGCCGTAGTTGTAGTCCTCGACCGTGACAGTGCCATCACCATTGACGGCCTCGACCCAGGCAACGTGCGTGGCCGACTCCGCGATGGCACCCACCGCAGGGGTGCCGTTCACGGCGTACCCGCGGGCGGCGAACCAGGAATGCCACGTCCCGCCGTTGCCGATCCCGCGCGGCATCTCGAACCCGTTGCGCGCGTGCAGGCGCCACGCCACGAAACTCGTGCACTCCCGGTTCTTGTAGCCCCACGAGTCCGACGTCGAGTCCTGGGCTGCGCTCCGCCACGGCGACGGGTAGTCATCCGTCCAGGCCGAGGCGGCCGGAGCGACCCCGACGACGGCGAGAACCGCGACCACCAGCGCAAGCAACATTCGTCCTCGACCCACGACACCCTCCACCTCGCCACGAAGCCAGACCCAAGCCGAGTCGCTCGGTGCCGGGGAGAACGCACAGCGCGGACGGTGATTCAGCCGATCGGACCAGGCCGTCAGCCAACCGGCTCGGCCACGGGCTCCCCCAGCGCAGCGGCATACTGCGGCACTCCGACCTCGACCGGCGCGCAAACCCGGTCACGCCGGGGGCGCAGCCGCCGCCGCAGCGCGTCCACCACACCCCGCGCGCTGACCAGCGCCAGCACACTGATCAACACCCACACGAAGTTCGCCGCGACAGCGGGCCAAGCGCCGTTCGCGGCGGCCGACACACCCAGCAGGGCGGCACCCGACAGGTTGAGCGTCTGGAACAGGGCCGAGTCCGGCTCGATCACGCGGCGCGAAACCAGGCCGTACGCCGCCGCGGTGCCCAGTGCGCCCACCCACCCGGCCGCGGTGGCGGCCAGGGACATCATTTCCTCCATGCCGCCATCGTGACCGGCGGCGGGGGTGCAGCGCAATCGAAGTTATCTGCTCCGGGGGTTAAGCTCTGCTGAATGCAGATCGATCCCCGCCGCCTCGCCGTCCTGCTCGCCGTGCACCGCGCCGGTGGCGTGCTCGCCGCCGGCGACCTCCTGCACCTGACGCCGTCGGCGGTGTCCCAGCAGATCGCCCGGCTCGAGGAGACGATCGGCGTCGCGGTGCTGGACCGCCAGCCCACCGGCGCCGTCCTGACCCCCGCCGGGCGGGTGCTCGCCGAAGCCGCCGAGCACATCGAGGCCGAGCTGATCGACGCGCGCAAAGCCCTTGCCGCGCTTGCCGAAGACGTCACCGGCACGGTCGTCATCGCCGCGTTCCAGTCGGTCATCCGCACGCTGCTGATCCCGCTCCTGCACCAGCTGCGGGAGCAGTTCCCCGCGCTGGAGGTGGTGATCCGCGAAATGGAAACCCGGAAGGCACTGCAGTCCCTGCGCTCGGGAGCGGTCGACCTGCTCATCCTCGAAGCGGAAAGTCCGGCGAGCCAAGGGAAACCGGCGCGCGGCACCCGCGACGTGCCGGTGCTCGAGGAGCCCTGGCTGGTCGTCCTGCCCACCGGGATGGCGGATCCGGTGAGCACGGCCGACCTCGAACACCACACCTGGCTCGGCGTCGACTCCGAGACCGCGGCCCACGCGGCCACCGAACGCGCCCGCACCGAGTCCGCGCCGCCGCCCGGGCACAGCTACTACGACTACAACGTGGCGCTGTCGATGGTCGCGGGCGGCCTCGGCATCGCCCTCGTGCCCGCGCTCGCGGTGCGGGAAGCCGTGCCGGACGGGGTGAAAGCGGTGTCCCTGGCCGGCCTCGGGACCCGCACCCTCGTCGCCCGCCACCGCACCACCCGCTCCGAACCACGCAAGGAGGTGGTGACCGTCCTCGACGCCATCGTCACCCTCGCCGCCGACCTCGACAGCACGATGGCGTGGACCGCGGAGCCGCCGCACGCGAGCTGAAGACATTGCCGCTGACTGTTTCTTCTTCTGCTATGTGGAAGTTAACCTCCGCAGAACGAAACTTCGGGAGGTCCGATGGCGAAGGGTGACGCGGCGAGCAGGCCCGAGGACGAACGGCTCGGGATCGGCAAAAGCCTCGCGTACGGCATCCAGCACGTCCTGACGATGTACGGCGGCATCATCGCGCCGCCGCTGATCATCGGGAGTGCCGCGGGCGTCTCACCTGCCGAAATCGGGCTGCTCGTGGCGTCGTGCCTGTTCATCGGCGGCCTGGCGACGATCCTGCAGTCCTACGGCGTGCCCTTCTTCGGCTCCCGCCTGCCGCTGGTCCAGGGCACCTCCTTCGCCGGCGTGGCGACGATGACGGCGATCGTGGCCGACGGCGGGCTCCCCGCGGTGTTCGGTTCGGTGATCGTGTCCGCGGTGCTCGGCCTGCTCATCACGCCGGTGTTCTCCCGGCTGGTGAAGTTCTTCCCGCCGGTCGTCACCGGGACGGTGATCACGGTGATCGGGCTCAGCCTGATGCCGGTCGCGGCCCACTGGGCGATGGGCAACGACACCAAGGCGCCGGATTCGGGGTCGATGTCCAACATCGGGCTGGCCGCGCTGACGCTGGTGATCGTGCTGCTGCTCAGCAAGGTCGCCATCCCGGCGGTGTCCCGGCTGTCGATCCTCCTGTCGATCGTGGTGGGCACCGTGCTGGCCGCCCTGCTCGGCAAGGCCGACTTCTCCCAGGTGGGGAACGGCCCGATCTTCGCGGTGCCGACCCCGTTCGGCTTCGGCGCGCCGACGTTCGACATCGCCGCGATCGTGTCGATGTTCATCGTCATCCTGGTGACCCTCACCGAGACCACGGCCGACATCCTCGCGGTGGGCGAAATCGTCGACACGAAGGTCGGCAAGCGCCGGATCGGCGACGGCCTGCGTGCCGACATGGCGTCCTCGGCGATCGCGCCGGTCTTCAACGGCTTCATTCAGAGCGCGTTCGCCCAGAACGTCGGCCTCGTCGCGATCACCGGGGTCCGGAGCCGGTTCGTGGTGACCGCCGGCGGCGGCGTCCTGGTGGTCCTGGGCATGCTCCCGGTGCTGGGCCGGGTGGTCGCCGCCATCCCGTACCCGGTCCTGGGCGGCGCGGGTCTCGTGCTGTTCGGCACGGTCGCGGCGTCCGGCATCAAGACGCTGTCCAAAGTGGACTACAACGGCAACCTCAACCTGGTGATCGTCGCGGCGTCCGTCGGCCTGGGCATGGTCCCGATCGCGGTGCCGGACTTCTACGACCGGTTCCCGTCGTGGGTCGGCACGATCTTCCACTCGGGGATCAGCTCCGCCGCGCTACTGGCGGTCGTGCTGAACCTGGTGTTCAACCACCTGAGGCCGGGCAAGGCGGGCAGCGAGCCATCGGTGTTCGCGACGGCGACCCGGGTGATCGACTACTCCGACCTGAAGGCCCTTTCCCGGCTCGAGAACGGCGACAAGGTCGTCGACGGCAAGATCGTGGACGCCCACGGCCGGCCGGTCCCGGTCCAGGACGCCGACGGACAGCCGGTGCCCTACCGGATCGGCTCCGAGCCGGAAGCGCACTGACCCGGAGAGGAGCGGTCGCGGGCGGCGAGGTCGTCGAGCTGGTGCCGCACGCGGGCAGCGTCGTCGTCGCGGCCTTGTTCCTCATACAGCTGCAACGCCTCGCGCCATGCCTCGCCGGCCCGCTCGTACTGCCCGAGGGCGGCGTGGGGGTGGCCGATCCGGTCGAGGGTATTGGCGACCTGGTAGGTGTGGCCGATGTCCCGCCGCAGGCTGAGCGCGTCGCAGTAGTACTCGATGGCCAGCCGGTGGTGGCCGCTGTGGTGCTCGACGAAACCGAGGCTGTCCAGTGTGGACGATTCGTTGTCGCGGTTGCGGTGGTGACGGCTCAGGGTGAGTGCGGCTTGACAGCGATCGCGTGCGGTGCCGTAGTCCCCCAGCCGCGCGGCGTACCAGCCGACCTCGTTGAGCGCGGCGGCTTCGCCCACGGACTGCTGCAAGCCGCGGTAGAGGTCCAGGGCACGAGAGGCGTGCTCCAGGGCTTGCCGATCATCTCCCCGTCGCCCCCAGGTCAGGGCGAGGATGCGGTGGGCATGAGCTTGCTGGTTGGGATCATCGTGTTGCTCGGCGAGTGCGAGGGCGTGGTGCAGCTGGGCCACGGCGTCGTCGTGGTGTCCCAGCCCGGCGTGCGCACGGCCGAGCGACCGGTAGGCCCGGATGCGGGCGAAGGGATCGGACAGGTGCGGCGCCGCTTCGGCGGCTGCTCGCCAGACGACGAGCCGGTCGTCGCGGTGGCCCCGCAGCGCGTGGAAGCTGTCCAGGCCCCAGGCCAGCCAGAGCACAGTCGAATGCCAGCCGTGCCGGATGGCCGTGTGTTGCGCGGCGAGCAGGCAGACGTGCTCCAGGTCCAGCCAGGTCAGGGCGGCGGGCGCGTCGGCCAACGGGTGAGCGCGCACGCCGGGGCCGAGCGGCTCGAGCTTCACCGGGTCGCCGTGGGGGTAGAGGAGCCGGGCGGCGTCGTGTGCGGTGTGGGTGTAGAAGTCGAGCAGCCTCCGCAGTGCTGACTCGCGAAATCCCTCGGGCAGGTTGTCAGCCGTCCGGGCCGCGTAGCTGCCCACCAGTTCGTGCATGCCGTAACGGCCGCCGGGGGCGCGGTCGACCAGCGACGCGTCGGCCAAGGCGCGCAGCACCGTGTGCGCTTCGCGCTGGGGCAGGTCGGTCAGGGCCGCCGCGGCCGCGAGGCCGGTGGTGGGACCGGGGGCGGTTCCGAGCAGGGCGAACACTGCTCGCTGCTGGTCGGTCAGGTGGCGCAGGGACCAGGACAGCACGGCGGGCAGGCTGGCCGTGGGATCGTCGGAGTCGAACGCGTCCAGGCCGAGATCGCGGAGTTCGGCGACGGTGTCGACCAGCGGAAGGCGTGGGTCGGCGGCGGCACGGGCGGCGATCAGCCCGAGCGCGAGGGGAAACCCGCCGCACAACTGGATCAGCTCCACGACCGCGTCCTCGTCGGCGGCGCGCTCGGGACCGAGGGCGGTGCTCAGGAGAGTGTGGGCCTCGACGTCGGACAACACGTCCAGGTGCACCGGGCGCGCGCCGTAGCGGACGGCCAGACCGTGCAGGTGGTTTCGGCTGGTGACCAGCACGGTGCACTGGTGGCTACCGGGCAGCAGCGGGGCGACCTGCTCGGTCGTCGCGGCGTTGTCCAGCACGATGAGCAGCCGCCGGTCGGCGACCAGGCTCCGGTAGAGGCTGGCGCGGCGGTCCGCGTCGTTCGGCTGGCGGTCCCGGTCGATGCCCAGCGCGTCCAGGAACGCGCCGAGCACGTCGACGGGGCTTGCCGGGCGTCCGGTGGGGCTGAAGGAACGCAGGTCCACGAACAACTGCCCGTCGGGAAACCGGTGCAGGTTCCGGTGGGCCCAGGCCAGCGCCAGCCACGTCTTGCCGATGCCACCGGCACCGCCGATCGCGGAAATGGCCACGATCGGGGATCGCGGCCGCCCACCGGCCAGGGTGGCCGGGCCATCGGTGGCCGCGGAACGCCCGAGGTCCGCCAGGAGGTCGACACGACCCACGAACGAGTGCGGCACCGGAGGCAGCTGCCGCGGCACCGGCCGCGTCGGCCGCGGGGGATGGTGGTGGACGCCACCGGTGATCTTGTGCGCCTGGATCACGGTCCCGGACACCGCGACGGCGGCGACGGCGTTTTCCGCCTCGACGTCCATCTCGGCCGGCGCGTGCTCTTGGCCGTCGTCGATCGTCATCGTCCTCCCCGGTCGCCCGAGCCGCGGTGGGAGGGGACGACACCACGGGCGATCGTCTCATCCTCCGGCCGGAACCCGGACTTGTCTTACCCCATCCGGACGAACGGCTTTGCCGGGTCGTGACACGACGACGGCCGCGCACGGGCGGTCGAGCCCACCGGGCCTGCTCTCGCGATAGCGAAGCGATAGCGCGGCTGAGCCACGATCACCCAGTCGATTCCCGCTACTGAGAGGAGTGATCATGGCTCGCCTGATCAACACCCTGGGTGACCGGCTGCTGGGGCTGTTCCTGCGCGAGGTCAAGGCCGGCGCGTGCATCCCCGAGCACGGCCAGGTCTGCAAGACCCTGCACTACGACTGCTACGGCAACTGCAAGTAACCGCGGCACCCGTGCCTTTCCCGCCGCGGCCCTCGCGGCGGGAAAGGCCCGCGAAGGGGGTTCACCGATGATCGGCGCTCAGTTCGTGCTCGCCGCCCGGGTCCTGACCGGGTTGGTGTTCGCCGTCGCTGCCGTCGGCAAGCTCGCCGGGCGGGCGCGGCTGGCCGAGTTCGCCGCGTCGCTGGCGCCGCTCGGGCGGTCGCCCGTGGGGTGGCTGCCGGTCGCCGCCGCCACCGCCGTCGTCGAACTGGCCGTTGCCGTGCTCGTCGCCTTCTCCGCCACCTACCGGCTCGGGCTCGGGCTGGCGAGCGCGGTGATGATCGTCTTCTGCGTCGCCATCGGCCGCTCGGTGCGGCTGGGCCGTCGCGTCACCTGCCGCTGCTTCGGTCGCTCCGGGGCGGTGCTCGGCCGGGCCCACCTCGTCCGCAACGCGCTGCTCGCGGTGTGCGCCGCCGCGGCGGCGCTTGTCCCGCCGGGACCCGCGCTCCGCTTCGACGCCGTCGCGGCCGCCGCGCTCGTCGGCGCGTTCGCCGCCGTCGTCGCGATCAACTGGGACAGCCTGGCCGGCCTGGTCGGCAGGGCGGACACCGCCAACCGCTGAAAGAGGTATCTCATGTCGTTCCTGGTGGCCGTCGTCGCGGTGCTGGCCGTGCTGACCGTGCTCAACCTCCTGCTGTCCGCCGCGATCATCCGGCTGCTCAACGAGCAACGCCGGCCGGTGACGCCCGAGCTGCCCGCGGTGGGCACCGAGATCGGGGCCTTCGAGGTGACCGACGCCGACGGCGTGCCCGTCACCGACCGAGAGCTGGACGACGCGCTCGTCGCCTTCCTCTCGCCGACCTGCGGGCCGTGCCAACGCCTCGCCGGCAAGCTCACCGAACCGACCGTCGCGTTCGTGCTCGACGGCGGTGACCGGGCCAAGGCCGTCGAGTACGCGGCCGGTCTGGGTGCTGCGGTGCGCGTCGCCTTCGTCGGCGACCGCAGCCCGGTGTCGGCCGCCTTCAACGCCGGCGACGTGACCCCGACGTTGCTCCGCGTGCGCGACCGCCGGATCGCCGCCGCCGGCCACGACCTCGACGCCGTGCGTCCGCAGCACGTCTGATGCGCCTGTTCCGTGCGGCGGGCCCCGCGTTCGGGGTCGCCTGGCGAGCGTCGCGGTTGGCCACCGGCGGCGCGATCGTGCTGGCCGTGCTCGCTTCGGCCGTGCCGGCGGTGTCGGCCTGGCTGGGGAAGCTCCTGTTCGACGAGCTGGCCGGCGGCCGGGACAGCGGCCGGATCGTGCTGCTGGCCCTCGGCTCGGCGGCCGGGCTCGCCGTCGCGACCGCGATCACCGCGGTCGCCGCGTACTGCGCCGCGATCGTGCGGGCCAGGTCCGCGATCGAGGCCGAGGACCGCCTGGTCGGCGCGGTCGGCGCGCTGCCGGGACTGCGCCGGCTCGAAGACCCGGCGTTCCTGGACCAGGTGCGGCTGGCCGAACAGGGCGCGCAGGAGGCGGCCCCCGCGGTGCTGGCGCTGTCGGTCGAGTCGGTGCGCACCGCAGTCGCCGTGCTCGGGTTCGGCGGCGCGGTCCTGCTCGTCTGGCCGCCGATGGCCGGGTTGCTCGCCGCGTCGCTGGCCGCGGCGGCGATCTCCCAGCTGACGCTGTCCCGCCTGCGCGCGCGGGAGGCCGAGGCGATGATGGCCACCCACCGCGAGCGGTTCCTGTTCCGCTCGCTGTGCTCGGACATCCGCGCGGCCAAGGAGATCCGGCTCTTCGGCCTCGCGGACCTCTTCCGCTCGCGCATGGTGACCGCGGTCCGCGCGGCCACGGCGAGCGAATGCGCGCTGCAGCGCCGGACCGCCGTCGCCGGGATCGCCGCCGCGGTCGTGTCGGCGGTGGTCGCCGGGATCGCGCTCGTGGTCGCCGCGACCGGCGCCGCCCGCGGGTCGTTGTCGATCGGCGACGTCACCCTCTTCACCGCCGCGGTGGCCGGCATCCAGTCCCCGGTGGGCGCGCTGCTGGGCCAGCTCGGCCGGGCCGGCGGCTCGCTCGGGTTGTTCAAGCACTACCTCGACGTCGTGACGACCGCACCCGATCTGCCGTCCGGGACGGCTGCCGTGCCCGAGCTGAAGACCGGCATCGAACTGCGTGACGTGTGGTTCCGCTACGACCCGGCCGGCCCGTGGGTGCTGCGCGGGGTCGACCTGGTGATCCCCGGCGGCGCGGCGGTCGGGCTGGTCGGGGTGAACGGCGCGGGCAAGTCGACGCTCGTGAAGCTGCTGTGCCGCTTCTACGACCCGGACCGCGGCCGGATCCTGTGGGACGGCGTGGACATCCGTTCCTACGACGTGGCCACGTTGCGCGCCCGCATCGGCGCCACGTTCCAGGACTTCACCAGCTACGACCTGACCGCGGCCGACAACATCGGCATCGGCGACGTCACCCGCCTCGGCGACCTCGACCGGATCCGCGCGGCGGCCCGCCTCGCCGAGATCGACCCGGCGCTGTCGGCGTTGCCACGAGGCTACGAAACCCTGCTGTCACGCGCTTTCCTCGACGTCGACGACAAGGCCGGGGCGGCGCTGTCCGGTGGCCAGTGGCAGCGGGTGGCGTTGGCCCGCTCGCTCATGCGCTCCGACGCCGACCTGCTCATCCTCGACGAGCCCAGCTCCGGAATGGACGCCGAAGCCGAGACCCGGACGCACGAAGCCCTGCGCGCCCACCGGGCTGGCCGGACGAGCGTGCTGATCTCGCACCGCTTGTCCGCCCTGCGCGGCGCGGACCGGATCGTCGTGCTCGGCGGCGGCCGGGTGGTGGAGCAGGGCACCCACGACGGGCTGCTCGCCACCGGCGGCGAGTACGCGCGGCTGTTTTCGTTGCAGGCCAAGGGATACGCGATGGTGGAGGCGTGATGATCGGGCTCGCCGTGGTCGTAGTGGTGGTGGTGCTGCTGGTCGTGCTGCTGGTCGTGCTGCGCCGCCGGTACGTGGTGGCCCGAGTCTGGGGCCACAGCATGTCCCCGACCTTCCACGACGGCGAGCGCGTCGTGGCGACCCGGCGACGGCACTACGGCGTCGGCGACGTGATCGTCTTCCGCCCCCGACCGACGGCCGACGACGTCGCGTGGCGCATCAAGCGCATCGCCGCGATCGCCGGCGACCCGGTACCCGGCTGGCTGCCGGCCGACGACCCGGTCGTCCCGGCCGGCCGGGTGGTCGTGGTCGGCGACAACACCGGCCACAGCGAGGATTCCCGCCAGCTCGGTTACATCGACGTGGCCAGCGTGGCCGGCGTGGTAGCGCACCGCCCCGCGCCGACGGGTGGCTGAGCGCCGATCTCCGCCAGCTCGGTTGAATCGACGTGGCCGGCGCGCGCCGCCCCATACCGACCGGCAGCTGCCCCTCAAACCCCCACCAACTCGGCTACATCGACCTGGCCAGCGTGGCCGCACACCGCCCCAAACCGACCGCCGGCTGAGCCTCGATCTCCACCAGCGCGGCCGAATCCACCTCGCCGGCGTGGCTGGCGCAGCGCCAAACCGCCCCGCGCCGACCACCACTCGAACCCGCCAGCTCGGCTACATCGACCTGGCCAGCGTGGCCGCGCACCGCCCCAAACCGACCGCCGGCTGAGCGTCGATCTCCGCCAGCACCTGCTCCACCCCGGCCCGCTCGGCCGGACTGTCGAACTCGTCCTGCAGGCACAGCGACGCACGAGCGGCGCGGCGGGCGGCGACCCGGTCGCCGGCGGCCAGCTCGATCGAAGCCAGGGCCAGCAGGGCGGCGGACTCGGCGTCCGGGTGGCGGAGGCGGCGAGCGAGCTCCAGCGCGCGGTCCGCGGCTCTCCGTGCGGCGCCCAGGTCGCCGTTCGCGCGGTGGGCGTCGGCTTCGGCGGTGAGGCACCAGGCTCGGCCGACCGGGTCGCCGTGCTGCTCGGCCAGGCCGCGGGCCTGCTCGGCGAGACCGGCCGCGGCCGCCGGGTCGCCGCAGGCCAGTGCGGTGCGCAGGACCACGAGCCGCACCTGGGCGCGGGTCTTCCACTCGCCCGCGGCGTCGGCCAGCCGCAGTGCCTTCGCGCCGTGCGCCTTCGCCGCGCGGAGGTCGCCGAGCTGGTCCCGGTACAGGGCGGCCAGCGTGGCGTGGCAGCCCGACTCCCCCGCCCGGTTGCCGGCCTTCCGGAAGCAGCCGACCGCTTCGCGCACGACCGTGATCGCGCGGTGCCAGTCGCGGCACCGCTCGTACGCGTCGCCCAGCTTGGTCAGCACCTCCGCCCGCAGCGCCGGGTCGACCTCCCGCAGCGGCACCTCGTTCAGGACGGCGACCACCTCGGCGTACCGGCTGTGGTGCATCCGCGCCGTCGCCGCGACCAGCGCCGCGGTCACCCGCACCACGGGGTCCGCCCCGGCGACGTTCGCCAGCCTCGCGGCCGCACGGGCGCCGTGGTCGTGCAGGCCGAGCCGCACCAGCGGCGCGCGCAGCACCAGCAGCAGCGCCGCCGCGGGCCGGGGCAGGCCGCCGCGCACGGCCAGGGCGAACACGGCGAGCAGGACGTCGGCCTCGGCGCCCACCCACGACAGCGGCTCCCGCACCACACCCCGCACCACGTCCTTCGCCAGCGGCGCGGCGGTCCGGGCGAGCACCGCGTACCCGACCGGCGCGCCGAGGATGCCCTCGTAGGCGTGCCGGGTCAGCGCGATCGCCCACCCGGTCAGCCGGCTCAGGGCGTCGGCGTCGAGCGGTGGGCCGACCGTGCGGCAGTAGGCCCGCACGAGGTCGTGCATCCGGTATCGGGGCACCCCGTCGCGCCCCGGGCCGGCCTGGTCGAGCAGGTTCATCGCGCACAGGTGGCCCAGCACCTCGTCGACGCGGGTGAGCGGCACGTCCAGCACGGGGGCCAGCGGCCAGGCGGTGAACGTCGGCGCCCCGATCGCCGCCAGGGCCAGCATCGCGGCGCGCGCGTCCCGGCCGAGCAGCCGGAAGCTGGCGTCGAGACTGTCCCGGACGCTGCGCTGCCCGGCCACCAGCTCCCGCATCCGCCGCGACTCGTCGGACAGCCGCGCGGCCAGTTCCGCCACGCCGAGCCTCGGGTACGCGGCGAGCTGCGCGCCGGCGATCCGCACCGCGAGCGGCACACCCCCGGACGCCTCGAGCACCGTGGCGACCATGCTCTCGGCCTCGGCGAGCCGGTCCGCGCCCGCCACGTTGGCCAGCACCATCGCGGCGACCGGCCCGGACAGCGGCGCGAGCGGCACCCGCACGGACGGCTCGACCTCGGGCAGCACGGACCGGCTGGTCACGATCGTGGCGCACCCCGGGTCGGCGGCCAGGAGCGGCTCGAGCTGCCAGGCGGTGGCGGTGTTGTCGAGCACCACGAGCACCCGCTTGCCCGCCGTGCGGCTGCGGAACTCGGCCGTGCGCTCCTCGACGGTGGCCGGCATCGACCTCGCCGGCACCCCGAGGGCACGGAGGAAGTGGGCGAGGATCTCGTGCGGCGCGGCCGGCCGGGCGTCGGCGCCCCGCAGGTCGGCGTAGAGCTGCCCGTCGGGGAAGGCGTGCGCCGACGCCGCGGCCGCGTGCACGGCGAGTGCCGTCTTCCCGATCCCGGGCATGCCGGTGACCAGCACCA
The DNA here is from genome assembly GCF_024703995.1 of Amycolatopsis iheyensis. Classification (GTDB taxonomy): domain Bacteria; phylum Actinomycetota; class Actinomycetes; order Mycobacteriales; family Pseudonocardiaceae; genus Amycolatopsis; species Amycolatopsis iheyensis. The sequence continues at coordinate 125,430 of NZ_JAMXQV010000021.1, forward strand.
GCGGCGGCGTGTCGGTCCGGCACATCACCGCCGCCCTGATGGCGGCCGACTCGGCGTCGCGCCCGGCGAACCCGGAGGCCCGCGGCGGCAGCTGGGCGGGCACCACGAGCGCGGCGGGCGGCGTGTCGACGGCGAGGATCTCCGCCTCCAGCGCGAGCAGTTCCTTCGACGGATCGACGCCCAGCTCGTCGCGCAGCACGCGCCGGGCCTGGTGGAACGCGGCCAGCGCGTCGGCCCGCCGGCCGGCGTGGTGCAGCGCCAGCATCCGCCGGTGGTGCAGGCCTTCACGCAGCGGGTGCGCCTGCACCAGGGCGGTCAGCTCGGGCAGCAGCCGCGCGGCCCGCCCGCACGCGATTTCCGCGTCGATCCATTCCTCGACCAGGCAGATCCGCAGTTCGTCCAGCCGGGGCAGCTCCGCGCCCGCCAGGTGCGGGGTGACGCCGCCGAGCGGCATCCCGGTCCACCGGTCGAGCCCGGACCGCAGCAGGCCGGCCGTGGCCGCGGGGTCCCCGGCCGCCCGCGCCGTGCGCAGCAGCCGTCGCACCTCGTCGACGTCGACGGAACAGTCCAGCAGGTACCCGTTCGGCACGGTGACCACGACGCCGGCCGCGCCCGCCCGGTCGAGCGAGGCACGGAGCTTGGACACCTGGATGTGCACCTGGGTCCGCGCGGTGGCCGGCGGCAGCTCCCCCCACAGGGCGTCGATGAGCCGTTCGACCGACACGGGCTTCCGGCAGGCGAGCGCGAGCGCGGCGAGGACCGTGCGCCCGAGCCGCCCCTTGACGGAGATCGAGCTCCCCCGGACGCGTGCGCCGACGGGACCGAGAACAGTGGCTTCCAGCAATCCCGAACCCCTCACGATCGAGGAGCGGCCCCAGCGGGTTTCGCCTGCCGGCCGCTCCTTTTCGGTTTTCCGCGGTGCGAAAGAAGCTAGAGCGCGCGGCTTCGGTTTTCCTTCCGTGCCGGATATGGGAAGAATGCGCCCCTGACCGGGGCATACGCACGAGCGTTGTCAACCGTCTCGAGAAGGTTTCGCGCCTCGCCGAATCGTCGAGACGCGGCGGAATGGTCCGGAAAAGCCACTGCCGTGATTCCTCAAGAACGCGCTGCTCGATCGGGCCGAGCCTTTCTCACGCCCGGACACCGGCACCCGATGAGCCAGCGACCCAGCACTAAAGCCACAAACTGTTGCTATAGTAGCAGGGTCAGCACGGGAACCCGAGGGGAGAAACCATGAAGATCCTGGTCAGCGGCGCCGGAGCGGCGGGGTTGTGCGCGGGCATCGACCTCGCGCGGGCCGGACACACGGTGGAGATCGTCGAGCGGGCGGATCACCTGCGCGTCAACGGCTCACCCATCGACGTGCGCGGCGACGCGCTCGAGACCGCGCGCGGCATGGGCATCCTGGACGCGGTGCGCGCACACCGGATCACGATGACCGAGCAGACGATGTTCGTCGACCGGTCCAGCGAGGCCGTCGCCCCGCTGGTGACGCAGGAGATCGATGACAGCCCCGATGACGTCGAGCTGCCCCGCGAAGACCTGATGACCATCCTGCGGCAGGCCCTGCCCGCAGAGGTGGACCTGCGCTTCACCGAGTCCATCGCCACGCTGGTCGACGACGGGAGCCGGGTCGCGGTCACCTTCGCCTCCGGTCGCGAGGCCGGCTACGACGTCGTCGTCGGCGCCGACGGGGTGCACTCCGCGGTGCGGCGGCTGGTGTTCGGCCCGGAGCGGGAGTTCACCGAGCACCTCGGGGTGTACGTCGCGATCGGCGACGCGCCCGGCCAGGCGACTCCCGGCAACCGCACGACGGAGATCCTCAACCTGCCGGGGCGCTTCGCCGGCGTGGCCCGCTACCGCGACAAGGCACTGGGGATCTTCGAATTCCGGTCCGGGCCGATCGACTACGACCACCACGACCGGGCCGCGCAGAAGCGCATCCTGGCCGAGGCTTTCGCCGGCATCGAGGACTGGAAGGTCCCCGAGCTGATCAAGACCGCCCAGGACGATCCCGAGCTCTACTTCGACGCCATCGCCCTGATCCACGTGCCGGCCTGGCACCGGGGCCGGGTCGTGCTGATCGGCGACGCCGCGCACTGCGCGACCCCGATGGCCGGGCGCGGCACCTCGCTGGCCCTGCTCGGCGCGTGGGCGCTCACCGAAGAGCTCGGCCGCCACGGCGACGACCTCGAGGCGGCCTTCAGCGCCTACGAGCGGCGCCAGCGTCCCTACGCGACGGCGGCCCAGGAGTTCGCGCGCGGCGGGGCCGACCTCGTCGTCCCCGCCACCTGGGAAGCCATCGAGGCACGCAACACCCGGCTGCGCGCGGCGCAGCCGCTGTAGGCTCCCGTCCGTGGCCGAGGATGGACCCGCGCGAGAACCGGCCCGCCGTCCTGGCGGGCGCACCGCCCGAGTGCGACGCCGGATCCTCGAGGCCGCCGCCGAGCTGATCGCCCGCGACGGGATCGGCGGCCTGCGCTACGACCAGGTCGCCGAGCTCGCCGAGGTCAACAAGACCAGCGTCTACCGCAACTGGCCCGACCGCACCACGCTGGTCGCCGACGCGCTCGCCGAGTTCGGCGCCACCGCCGCTCCCCTGCACGACTCCGGCGACCTCGACGCCGATCTCGTCGACTACCTCGAAGCCCTCGCCGCCGCCACCGCGAGCCCGCAAGGCCGGGCGATGCTCACCGTGGTGGCCTCGGCGCGGGAGAACCCGGAGCTGCGCGCCGTCGTCGACGAGGTGTACGACCGGCGGCTGGCGACGCTGCGAGAGCGCCTGCAGACCGCGGTGGAGCGTGGCGAGCTGCCCGAGACCGACCTCTCGTTCCTGGGCGAAATGCTCACCGGACCCGTCCAGCTGTTCGTCAGCCGCGGTGCCCGGACGTTCACCCGAGCCGACGCACACCAGGTGAGCGCGATCGTCCTCGCCGGCGTGCGAGCCACCCGCTGAAGCAACTTCGCCGGCCGTGTCGATCCTCGCCACCGTCGTTCGACGCGTAGCCGAAGACACGAACCACCGGCCCCGGACTCGAAGGACAACGCGATGACCGAAGTGAGCACGGAATGCAGCCGGCGAGCGATCGTCGACCACACCCGGCGCCTGGCGGAAGCGGCCGCCGCGGCCGGACCCGACGCCGCCGTGCCGACGACCCCGGGATGGACCGTCACCGACCTGGTCGCCCACGTCGGTCAGACGCAGCGCTGGGTCGCGGAGATCATCGAACGCCGCATCACCGACCCCACCCAGCTGCCCACCGACGTCGCCGCCCTGCCCGCCGATCCCCGTGAATGGCCGGCGTGGCTGACGGAGTCCGCGCAGCGGGTCGCCCAAGCGTGCTCCGACGACGCGCTCGACGCGCCCGTGTTCAACGCCGCGGGCGACGCCCGGTCGGGGACGCTGTTCTGGCTCTCCAGCATGGTCAACGAGGCGGTCGTCCACGGCTTCGACGCCGACGCCGCGGCGGACCGCCCCGCCCACGTCGACACCGACATCGCGGCCGCGCTCATCACCAACCATCTGGCGATGCTCACCTCACCCACGTGGGAGCGGCAACGCCCCGAGTCCGCCCACGCGTTGCGGGGCACCGGGCAGACCCTGCAGTGGCGTGCCACGGACGGCGACGGCGCGTGGTTCGTCGAACGCCGGCCCGACGGGGCCACCTGGCAGGCCGGCACCCGGCCCGCCGACGTGACGCTCACCGGCCCGGCCCGATCGCTCCTGCTGACGCTGACCCGGCGGCTCCCGCTCACCGAGCACGCCACCGCCGGCCTCACCGTCGACGGCGACATCGACCTGGCCCGGCACTGGCTCGACCGCACCGCCCACGTCAGCGGCTGAGCCGGGTCAGACCAGCAGACGGGCCTTCAACGCGGCGATGGTCGCGTCGTCGAGGCGAAGACCTTGGCGGGCGTAGGCGTCCACGGACCCGTACAGGTGGTCGACCTCGGCGAAGGCCGCACGCAGCCAGCTCGGCTCGACGGCCTCGGGGTCGCCCAGCTTGTCGTTGCTGAGCAGGTAGTCGGCCTCGACGGTCGCGCGCGGCACGCCCAGCAGGCTCAGCAGGACCGCCGTGCCCCAGCCGGTGCGGTCCTTGCCAGCCGAACAGTGGAACACGGTGGCGCCGGAACCGTTGGCCGCGATCGCGCGCAGCAGGTCGCCGAAGGCGTAGTCCGCGCCGACGAAGTCGACCATGAACGGGTAGCCGATCGACTGGCCCAGGTCGCCAGAGCCGGTCAGCAGCCCGGCCGCGATGGCCTTCACCAGCGTGACGGCGGCGTTGTCGTGGAACCGCAAGCCGTGCTCGAGCGAGACCACGTCGGCCACCTGGTAGCGGGCACCGGCGGGCGTGCGATCCGGCTCGTCGTGGCGCTCCTTGACGTTGCGCAGGTCGACGTCGAGCGAGACGTTCGCCGCGGCGAGCCACCCGAGATCCGCGTCGGTGAGCCCGGAAAGCCTGCCGGACCGGAAAACCACGCCGGTCCGCACCGTGTGGCCGTCGGTCGTGCGGTACCCGCCGACATCGCGGAAGTTCCTGGCGCCCTCCAGGTTCACCGCGCTGACGACAGCGGGCGTCTCGACGCCCGCCCACGCCGCAACCGGCACCCCGCCCGCGGTCACGGCCACCGCCGCGACGACCACCACCAGCTTGCGCACCCGCATCTCGCTCCCTCCAACGGTTTCCGGAACGAACGTGGATGGTTCCCGCATTCGCCGGCGGGGACAACGGTAAAAAGTGAGAGTTCGCGGGGAGTTCAGCTCACGCCGGGTGGATGAGGCGGCTCTCGTAGGCGAAGATCACGGCCAGGATCCGGTCGCGGAGCTCGAGTTTCTGCAGCACCCGCCCCAGGTGCGACTTCACGGTCGCCTCCGCGAGGTACAGGGTGGCCGCGATCTCGGCGTTGGACAGGCCGGCGCCCACCTGGACGAGCACCTCGTGCTCGCGGGCGCTGAGCCGGCTCAGCCGCTCGTCACGTTCGGTGCGGCCGCCGGGGATGTGCGGGCGGAACTTCTCCAGCAGCCGGCGGGTGATCCGCGGGGAGACCACCGCGTCGCCCGCGGCGACGTGGCGGATCGCCGAGAGCAGCTCCTCGGGCCTGGTGTTCTTCAGCAGGAACCCCGAGGCGCCGGCCTTGAGCCCGGCGAAGGCGTAGTCGTCCAGGTCGAAGGTGGTGAGGATCAGCACCCGGGTCTCCGGGCAGCTCCGGATCACCTCCCTGGTCGCCTCGATCCCGTCGGTCCCGGGCATCCGGACGTCCATGAGGACGACGTCGGGGCGCAGTTCCCGGGCGAGGCGGATGGCCTCGGCGCCGTCTTCGGCTTCGCCGACCGGCGCCATGTCGGGCTGGGCTTCCAGGACCGTGCCGAAGGCCATGCGCAGCAGTGCTTCGTCGTCGGCGATCAGGATGCGGATCGTCATGCCGGCACCACCCCGCTGCCGGCGAGGAACAGGCGGGTGTGGACGCCCCAGCCGCCGCCCGGCAGCGGTCCGGCCCGCAACGTCCCGCCGTACGCGGCCGCGCGCTCGCGCATGCCGGTGAGGCCGTGGCCGGACCCGGGCGCAGGCGGGCGGGGGCCGCTGTCGGTGACGTCCACGGTGACGGTCTCGGTCGAGCACTCGATCCGGACTTCCGCGTGGGTGCCGGTGGGGGTGTGCTTGAGGGTGTTGGTCAAGGCTTCCTGGACCAGGCGGTAGACGGTCAGGTGCGCGGTGGCGGGGATGTGGGAGTGGCCGCCGTGGACCTCGATCCGGGTCGGCAGCCCGGCGGCGCCCATCTGCTCGGCGAGGGTGCTCAGCTGGGCGATCCCGGGCAACGGGTGGCGCAGCGCGTCCGGTTCGCCGGGGCGCAGGACGCCCAGGGAGCGCCGCATGTCGGTCAGGGCCTGCCGGCCCGTCTCGGAGATCTGCAGCATCGCGGTCGTGGCCTTGCCGGGCGAGCGGTGCTGCGCGTAGACGGCGGCGTCGGTGAGCGCGACCATGACGGACAGGTTGTGCGTGACGATGTCGTGCATTTCCCGGGTGATCCGGGTCCGCTCTTCGGCGACGGCCACCCGCGCCTGCTGGTCGTGTTCCCGTTCCAGGCGCCCGGCCCGCTCCTCGACGACCGCGAGGTAGGCGCGGTGGGTCCGCACGTGCACACCGAGGACGCCGACGGCGGCGATCAGCGCGGTGACGCGACGAACGGGGTGAGGAACGCGCCGTCGGTGGCCCAGCGCAGGCAGGCCAGCACGCCGCCGGCCACCAGGACGGCCCCGGCGACCAGGGTGTCGCGCAGACGTGCGTGCACGGCCACGGCGTAAAACGCCACCGGCAAAGCGATGTCGGCCGGCAGCTGGACGTCCAGCAGCCACTGGACCGCGGCCACGCCCGCCAGGACACCGAATACCGTGCGTGGCGCCCGGTGCCGCCACACCAGGGGCAGCAGGAGGACGACGGTGAAGGTCACGGCCACCGGCAGCTCTCGCGGCGGCCGGGTGGTCACGACGTTGAGCAGGAGCAGCGCCGGCAGCAGCGAACCCCGTACCACCGGTGGCAACCGGGAAGCCTTGCGCGCCCATCGTTTCAGGAACGCCTCTGAGGTTCTCGGTGAGCGCACTGCCTCGGTCATCGCACGTTCCTGTCGATCCAGCCCCGGAGCACAGGGCGCGTACCCGGTCCGGCCATGCTAGGCCGTGGGCACTGCCCGGCACATGAGCCCGGCGGCTGATCGCGGCCGGTCGCGATGCGACCCGAGGAGGAGTCCCACCCCCTGCCCCGGTCGCAACCCGGCCGCCGATCGGCCGACCCGACTGCCACCGCCGTCGCAGGGAGAAGGCGACCCGGGAGCGATGTGGCCGGGCCTCCCCCGCGCCGAGGATGGCCGGGTGACCGAGATCATCACGGGACTGGACCTGTCCCTCCTGGAAATCCTGGCGTTGCTCGGAGCCGTCGCGCTGGTGGTGGCGCGCTGGCTGCCGGCCGCCGCTCGCTCCCGCGCCACGATCGCGGCGGGGGCGGTTGTCCTGGCGTCGGTGATCGCGCTGAGCGTGACGGGGATCCGCTGGCAGATGCTGCCGGTGCTGGCGGGCGCGGCCTTCGCGGCGCCGTTCGCCTTCGCCCCGGTGCTGCGACGTCGGACCGGCCGCCGGGCCCGCTGGTGGCTCGCGCTGCCGGGAACGGTGGCTTGTCTCGGGCTGATCACCACCGGCGCCGTCGCCGCCTGGGCGTTCCCCGTGCCGGTGTTCCCCAGCCCCTCGGGGCCGTTCGCGGTCGGCACCCGCGTGCTGCAGTGGACCGACCCGCTCCGCCCCGAAACCTTCACCGCCGACCCGGACGACCGGCGCACGGTCGTGGTTCAGCTCTGGTACCCCGCCCAGCACAGCCCGGCGGACGCACCGCGGGCGCCCTACCTCGGACGCACGGAGGACGAAGCGCGCACCGTCTCCGCAGCCCTCGCCACCGCGACCGGCCTGCCGGAGTTCCTGCTGGACGACGTTCCGGGCACCCGCACCCACTCGGTCTTCGACGCCCCGGTGGCCCGGGAGGGCGGCCGGTTCCCGATCGTGCTGTTCTCCCCCGGATCCAGCGGAGTGCGCAGCCAGAACACCGCGTGGGCGGAGGAACTGGCCGGCCACGGCTACGTGGTCGCCGCCCTCGACCACCCGTACGACTCCGCCGCCGTCGTCCTGGCCGATGGCCGGACGATCACCACCGCCACCGTCTCCAGCGGCGACCGGGCCACCGACGAAGAGCTGGCGGCCGGCTGGACCGCGATCCGCGCCGCCGACCTCGGCTTCGTCCTCACCCGGCTGACGGGGTTGGACCGGGGTGGCGACCCGCTGACCGGACGCCTGGACACCGCCCGGGTCGCCGCGACCGGTCATTCCCTGGGTGGCGCCGCCGCCCTGCAGGTCGTCCGCCAGGACCACCGGTTCGCCGCCGTCATCGATCTGGACGGCTACCCGCACGGGCCGGTGTCACCCGCCCTCGACCGGCCGGCGCTCGCGCTCACCCAGGCCATCACCCCGGGCACCGACCCGCGTTACCTGCCCCGCCTCACCGAGGTGCTGGAGCGCGACACCGCGCCGAGCTACCGGCTCACCATCCCCGGCGCGGCCCACCTCACGTTCACGGACGGCCCCCTGTACCTGCCACCGGTGCCCTCGATTGTCGGTTCCCTGGGCCGCACCGAGAGCCTGCGGGTCGTCGCCGCGGCGACGCTCGCCTTCCTGGACAACGTTCTCCGCGGTGCGCCCACCGACCTGACCGGCGTGCTGCCGGCTTACGGCGAGCTCAGCGTCCACCGCCCGGGCAGGCCGTAAACCGGGATGACCTCGTTCCACGCCGCCGCTAGTCTCCTGTGGACGGTGAACCAGGGGGAGAGACCAGTGTCCAGCCACTTCGACGCAATCGGGATCGGCATCACCAGCAAGGACGACTTCCGGGAGAAGGTGGTCTCCTTGATCGGCGCGGGCGCGGCCCGGCGGATCACCACCAAGGTGAACGAGCAGGTGTGGACTGATCCGTCCGGCGCCCGGCTGGTCGCGAAGATCCGCAACGGCCGGATCGAGTTCCTCCTGCCGTGCCTGGCCGGCACGGCACCCGCGGTACCGGTGCGCGACGTCCGCCTCGTCGACGACGAGACGGCGATGCTCGATCTCCTCGACGGCGTCGAAGGGCAGCTGGTCTGCCCGGTCGCGGTGGAGCTGGAAGACCGAGCGGTCCTCGCCCACTCCGGCGGCCGGCTCGAGAGCGGCTCCCTGACGCTGGCGGCGTTGGCGGAAGACGTCACCGTGCACGCCGACGCCGAGGCGTACTTCGCCGCTCAGGACGACGACAAGCCCAAGTTCGCCGCCGACCACTTCATCCCGTCCGGAACGTTCGCGGTCGGACAACCGAAGCCCGGCTGGACACCCACCGCCCACGCGCTGTTCGCCGGCGAGGTCGTCGAGGCCGAGACGCCGGTGAACACCGTGACCGGCACGGCGTTCCACCGGATCCGGGTCCGCACGATCGCCGCGATCGAAGTGGACGTCGCGATCGCGACGACCGACGTCGAGCGGCCACCGGCACGCGGCAACGTCGTGGCGGGGACCTTCTTCCTGACCGGGAGGTTGGGTCTGGAGCCGACCGAGTCCGCGGAAAGCCCACGGAAGCGCCGCTGGTTTCGGCGATAGTTCTTCACCGCGGCCACGCTCGCGTGAGACTGTCGCGCAACCCGCCGAGTTTCCCGGAGCCCAGCCGGCTCTCGAGTTCTTCTTCCAGGTCACGGAGAATCCCCGACGCGACGTCACGACGCCGGCCCCCCGCGGCGGTCAGCCCGATGAGGGTGCTGCGGGGGAACCCCGGCCCCGGCGCACTGGTCAGCAGGCCTTCGTCGACGAGCTGGGTGACCGCGCGGTGCATGGTCTGGCGGGTGACCCCGGCGCGGCGGGCCAGCTCGGCGACGCTCAGCGCGGCGTCGGGTTCCAGGTGCGCGAGCACGGCCGCGTGCGCCGGGGTGATGGGCGCGACGCCCGCGGCGTCCAGACGCTCCACCAGCTCCTCGGAGAACCACCGGACACCCCGCTGGAGGAGTGCGAGCAGCGGCAGGTCCGCCTCGTGGTGACTTTCCGGGCTCATTGCTCGCGCTCCTTCCGCTCGTGGGGCTAACCTCCAGTGTCAGCATAGGTGACACTGGGAGGGCCGAGAGCATGACAGGCTATGACGTGGACGTCCTCGTCGTGGGAGCGGGGCCGGTCGGGCTGACGGCGGCACTGCAGCTGGCCCGTTGGGGTGTCTCGGTGCGCGTGGTGGACGCCGCGCCCGGTCCGGCCACGACCAGCCGCGCGCTCGGCACCCACGCCCGCAGCCTGGAGATCTACGACCAGCTCGGGATCCTCGGTGACATCGCCCCGCACGGAACGAGGGTCAACGCGTTCATCCGGCACCAGGCCGACCGCGCGAGCCGGGTCGACTTCGACTTCGGCGACCTGACGACCCGGTTCCCGTACATGTTCAACGTCGATCAGGTGATCACCGAGCGCGTCCTGCGCGCGCACGCCGGCTCGGCCGGGGTCGAGGTCGAGTGGAACACCGCGCTGGAGTCGTTCCAGCACGACCAAGACGTCGTCACGGCGAAGCTGCCGCGGGAGACGGTGCGCGCCCGCTACTTGTGGGGCTGCGACGGCGGGCACTCGACCGTCCGCAAAGCCCTGGAGCTGCCGCTCGCCGGGGAAGCCGCCCACACCTGGCTGATCGCCGACGCGACCGTGCACACCGACCTGGACCGCGATGGCGTGCACTGGCTGTTCCCGGCCGGCGGCGCGCTGATGGCGTTCCCGTTCCCGGACCCGGGCAAGTGGCGGCTGCTGGACACCACCGGCGAAGGCGAGCCCGAGCACCCCGAGCAGATCGCCCGGCAGTTCGGCGCCAAGCTGTCGCAGGCCCTGGGGCGCGAAACCGTCGTGGAGCGTCCCAGCTGGGCGTCGAAGTTCACCATCCAGCAGCGCGCGGTGCCCGCCATGCACGTCGAGCGGTGCTTCGTCTCCGGCGACGCCGCCCACGTGCACTCCCCCGCGTCCGGGCAAGGTCTCAACACCGGCATCCAGGACGCGTACAACCTGGCGTGGAAGCTGGCCATGGTCGTCCACGGGCACGCCGATCCCGTGCTGCTCGAAACCTACGACGCCGAGCGCGTTCCCATCGGCCAGGCGCTGCTCGCCTCCACCGGCAAGGTCATGAACACGGCCATGGTCGACACCACCACCGAGGACACCCGGGAAGCCGATCACGGCTTCATGCGCCGGCTCATCCGGAGCATGTCGGGGTTGACCATCGCCTATCCCGACAGCCCGCTCACGGTGCCCGGCCAGGAGCCGGGCGAGGGTCCCCACCCCGGCCAGCGGCTGACCCAGGTCTCCGCGTCCGACGCGCACTCACCTGGCTGGACCGCACTGCGCGCGGTGCTCAGAACCCCGGCCTGGCACCTGCTCGTCGCCGGCCGCACCCCCGCGGCCGGCCAGGAACTGCCGGCCTGGCTGGCCGGGACGACGATCAGCCCGCGTCAGCTGGAGGAGAGCGTGTGGGACCCCGACGGGCGGGTCCAGGACACGCTGGCCCTGACCGAGGGGCAGTGGATCCTCGTCCGTCCCGACGGCTACCTCAGCGCGCGCGGCGCCGGAGACACCAGCCTGCGCGCCGCCCTCGACCGGCTGACCGGCCTGCACACGCGGACAGAACAGGAGCCGTCGTGACCGACATCGACCGCCTCGGCAACTGGGGCCGGTGGGGCCCCGACGACGAACGCGGCACCCTGAACCTCATCACCGACGAAACCCGTGCGCGGGCCCTGGCGGAGGCGCGCACCGGCCGGTGCGTGTCGCTGGCCAAGCCCATCGAACCGGCGTCGATGCTGGGCGGGCCGTTCGCCCCGCCCACCCCGCCGTCCCCGCCGGTGCAGCAGGCCATGCTCCACACCGGCATCCCGCCGATGGCCATGGCCGAGGTGCTGGTCGTCACCCCGCACAACCCGGGGCTGACCCACCTGGACGCACTCGTGCACATCCCGGTCGACGGGCACGTCTACCCCGGGCGCCCCCTGGCCGAAGCCGTGACCCCGACCGGCATCCGGCACGGGTCGACGACCGCGTTCGCCGACGGCGTGCTCACCCGGGGCGTCCTGCTCGATCTCGCTCCCGCTGGCCGGCTGCCTCCGGCCCACCCGGTCACCGGCGCCGACCTCGACGCCGCGGAGCAACGCAGCGGGCAGCGCCTCGAGCCGGGAGACGCCTTGGTGGTGCGCGGCGGCTGGGCCTTCTCCCGCGACCCGGCGAAGCCCATGCCCGGCATGACCGTCGACGCCGTCGCCTGGATGCGGCGCCGCGACATCTCGGTCTACGCCGGCGACATCGGCGACGCGCACCCGCCAGTCGACCCGGAGGTCCCGCTGCCGCTGCACACGATCGGGCTGGCCCGCCTCGGCATGCCGCTCATCGACGGCGCCGAAGTCGAGGAACTGGCCGAAGTCTGCGCCGAGCTCGGCCGGTACGCGTTCCTCCTCTCCATCGCACCACCCCGGCTGCGCGGTGCGACCGGCGTGCCGGTGAACCCCCAGGCGATCTTCTGACGCAGGACGATCTTCACGCGGTCACGACACCGTGGGCGACCAGACTGCGCGCGCAGTCCAGAACGCTGGTCTTCGCCGAGCGGTGCGACCAGCCGAGCAGCCGCTCCGCCTTCTCCGTGCGGTGCCGGTTGCGGCGGCCGAGGCCGGGCAGGATGCCGCGCATGGACTCGTCGGTCTCGGCCGCGGCGCGCACGACGTCGTCCGGGATCTCCTGCGTCGAGACCTGCTCACCGTAGGCCTCGTTCAGGATGACGGCGATGTCGCGCATCCACTGGAACTCCCCGGTCGCGAGGAACCGCTGCCCGGCGGCTTCCGGGGCGGTCATCGCCCGGACGTGGACGTCGGCGAGGTCCCGCACGTCGACGACCTCGAGGCCGATGCGGGGCACCCCGGGCATCGCCCCGGCGAGCATGCGCCCGATGATCTGCACCGAGCCGAGCGTGTCGGGCGAGAGCAGCGGCCCGAACACCGCGCCGGGCAGGACGGTGGCCAGGGTCATCGGGCCCGCGTAGGAGTCCATGAAGTCCCACGCCGCCCGCTCGGCCGCGGTCTTCGCCCGCCGGTACGGGATCAGGTCCGGCGCCGACAGGTCCGTCCACAGTGTCTCGTCGGTGACCCCGTCGGTCTCGTAGGACGTCGGGCTCGCGGTGTTGGCGGCCGAGGTCATCACGACCCGGCGCACCCCGGCTTCGGCCGCGGCGCGCAGCACCCGCACGGTGCCGTCCCGGGCCGGGATCAGCAGCGCCCGCTCCTCGTCCTCGGCGCCCGGGTCCGCGCCCAGCGGCGAAGCCACGTGCAGGACGTAGGCGCAGCCGTCCACGGCGGCCTTCCAGCCGTCGTCGGAAGTCAGGTCGGCGACGGCGAACTCGAGGTGGTCCGCCCGGTCCGTCACCGTGGCGACCGCCTGCCGGACCCGGTCGCCGCGGCTCTCGTCGCGCACGGTCGCGCGGACGTCGTAGCCGCGGCCGAGCAGCTCCGCGACGCACCAGCCGGCCACGTAGCCCGTCCCGCCGGTCACCAGCACCGTCTCGGTCATGTCTCCTCCAGTTTTCATTAGCCGCTCGGCTAATGAAATCGAGAGTAGCACGCGGCTACGATGACCGGATGGTGTCGACCAGGGCGGCTCAGGCCGAGCGGACCAGGCAGGCGGTGCTCGACACCGCGCGGGACCTGTTCCTGGAGCACGGCTTCGACGCCACCTCGCTGCAGCACATCGCCGACACCATGGGTGTCACGAAGGCCAACGTCTACTACTACTTCAAGACGAAGATCGCGATCCTCGAAGCCCTCCTGGCCCCGACGGTCGACGCACTCACCGAACGCCTCGACGCGGCCGAGCGCATCACCGACCGGGCCGAGCGCATCGACCACCTGATCACCACCTGGGTCGAGCAGGTCGTGACCGCGTACCGCACGCTCGCGCCGATGAGCCGGCAGGACCCGATCGTGCGGCGTCACGAGCGGATCAGCCGCGACCTGGACGCGTTGAGCGAACGCGCCCTGCACCTGATGTTCGGCCCGGCGCCCACGGTCGACGAGCAGGCGGCCTACTGGCTGATCAGCGACCTCGGCGTGGTGAACCGCCGCCTGACCCACCTCTCCGACGACGACCTCCGCGCCACCCTCACCCGGTTGTGCCGGCGGGTCGTCGGGGACCTGCGGTCCGGCACGGCCTGAGGTCGCCGGGGATCATCTGTCCATGCCGACCTCCTCACCTCGGGCGCGGACCCAGCGGACCGAACGCTGGTTCCTCCGGCGCGGCACCCCGACGATGATCGCCGGGTACGGTTTCACCGAGCACGTCCTGCCCCGGATGCTGCCCGCGCTCGCCTTCGTCATGCTGGCCAGCCTCGCCTGGCTCGTCCCGCTCAAGACCGCCGGCTCGGGCCGGTGGGTGCTGCTCGGCATCGTCGTCGCGGTGACCATCGCGGCCTGGGTGACGATCTCGCTGTTCGTCCGGCGCCTCCCCCGCTTCTCCCGCGCGACGACCATCACCATCCTCGCCGCCTACGCCGCGATGCCGGTCGCCGTCCCGCTGCTGCAGCTCGCGTTCGACGGCGCCATCACCCTGCCGGGCGCCCGCGCGCTGGGCGTCCTCGCGTTCCTCGTCTTCTTCGCCGCCGTCTTCGCGGCCACCTACCTCGCCACCACCTACGGCTTCGGCACCCTCGTGCGCCAGGCCGTCCGGCAGGCGGTCACCGACCTCCGCAACAGCGTGCAGGTCCTCGGCCGGGCCCTGCCGGTGCTGCTGTTCGTCACCCTGTTCCTCTTCTTCACCGGGGAGCTGTGGCAGCTGATGAACCAGCTCGACTGGTGGCGCCTCGCCCTGGTGGTCGCCCTGTTCGGCGCAGTGACCGTGCTCGCCGCGGCCGCGCGCCTGCGCGAGGAGATCGGCCGCGTCGAACAGGACTTCAGCCCGGCCATGCTGACCGCCGCGTGCGCCGGGACGCCGCTCGCCGCGGTCACCGTCGAGGGGCCCGTGCGCGCGGTCAGCCTCAACGGACGCCAGAAACGCAACCTGCTGCTGATGCTCGCCACGCGGCAGCTGGTCCAGGCCGCGGTGATCGGCCTCGCCCTCTTCGCGTTCTTCGTCCTCCTCGGCGTGATCATCGTGACCCCGGCCGCGGCCGAACAGTGGATCGGCGCGAAGCCGGCGATCTCACCGCTGCTGCCGGGCGTCCCGGTCGCCCTGCTGCGCAACGCGACCCTGCTCGCCGGGTTCGGCAGCATGTACTTCGCCGTCACGTCGATGAGCGACACCGAGCACCGCAAGCAGTTCTTCGCCCCGCTCATCGACGAGATCGAGCGCACCCTCGCGGTGCGCGCCGTCTACCTGACCCTCCGCCAGGAGACTCCCTCGTCCGGATAGCTTCGCGAGCGCCTCGGAGCCGGCAGGAAGATCTCGTCGGCCACTTCGGCGAATGCCTCGAGCCGCAGCGGTGCCGCCGGTTTAGCCGTTGTGAGGAATCCGACTCCGCCGCAGCCGGCCGGCCTGGCCGGGCGTGTCAGCGGCATGAAACGGATCACCAGAGCTTTCGCAGTCCTCACGTTCGCGGTTTCGGCGGTACTCGCCGGCACCACGCAGGCGTCGGCCGATACCGGACCGGGTGTCGAAATCACCAGGCCGGAAAGCGGTCTCCCGCCGTTCCTCGCCCTCATCAAACCGGTTTCCGCGCAGCGGCTCGCCTCCAGCTGGCACGAGGGCTGCCCGGTCGGCCCCGAGCAGCTGCGGCTGCTGAGCCTGAACTTCTACGGCTTCGACGGTGCGGTGCACCGCGGCGAACTGGTCGTCAACGCCGACCGCGCCGTCGAGGTCGCCTACACCTTCGCGGACCTCTACTTCGGCAGGTTCCCCATCGAACGCATGGAAACCGTGGAGAAGTACGACTCCGACGACGACGCCTCGATGGCCGCGAACAACACGTCGGCGTTCAACTGCCGCGCGATCACCGGCGGCACGGCGTGGTCCAACCACTCCTACGGCCGCGCGATCGACATCAACACGGTCCAGAACCCGTACATCTCCGGCAGCGGCGCGATCTACCCGCCGAACGGCGCGCCGTACGCCGACCGAACGCTCCACGCGCCGGGCATGATCCACGCGGGCGACGCGACCGAGCGGGCGTTCACGACTCGCGGCTGGACCTGGGGCGGGTCCTGGGACACCCCCATCGACTACCAGCACTTCGAGAAGCCCTGAGCCCGCAGGCGAATCGCGCGGGTCATTGAGGACGGCTCCCGCTTCAGCCGTGGTCTCGGTCGAAGCGGGAGCGCCACCGCGGGGGCCGACAGTCGATGCGGGCGGCGACGGCGTCAGAAGGTCAGGACCGAGTAGCCGGACTGCACCAGTTCGCGGATGCTCGCGACCCCCGGGGTGCCCGGCGCCTGGTTCTGGCTGATCTGCTTGATGTCCTCGTCCTCGACGCCCTGGGTCGCGCCGAAGACGGTCGCGCAGCCGCCCGACGCCACCGTGGCGACCTGCTTCTTGACCGCGGTGTACAGCTCGTGCGCCGGGTGGGCCGCGTCGGCCAGCACGGCCGGCCAGCGGGTGCCCGCCCCCTGGAACAGCACCAGTGCTTCACCGCCCTGCGCGAACTCCCACGCGGTGGCGAGGGCGTTGAACACCCGGCCCAGGGCCTCCTCGGTGCCGGTGGACGGGTCGGACAACACCACGACGGCGGTCTTGCTGGTCATGAACGTGCTCCTCGGTTGACCGGTAGGTGACGTCGCCATTTTTACCGTACGTTCGGTAATATTCAAAGACCCAGAAGCACAAGGGAGTCCCGGATCACCGCGACCGCGGCGCCGGACACCTAACCCTTCGGCGGCATCAGCAGCTTCGGCAGCTCGGCCACGGCCTCGGCGAAGGCGTCGGTGTCCCCCAGCACGCGCGCCAGCACGAGCGCCCCTTCGATGCGCAGGAAGCCGTCCCGGGCGGCCCGGGCGGCCTGCTTGGGCGTGCGCCCGGCGCGCCGGGAGGCATCGGCCATGGCGTCGATCCACGTCTTCCCGAGCGCGCGGGCGTGCTCGCGCAGCTTCGGCGGCGTTCCGGCCAGCGTCATGGTGTCGAGTACGCACGACAGCGCACCGGCGCCGTAGAAGTCGCCGAGCCGGCGGGCGGTCGCCCGGATTCCCTTGGCGACGTCGGGGTCCTCGCGCATCGGGGCCAGGATCCAGAGGAACCGCTGCCCGACCGCGGTCAGGACCGCGTCGGCGATCTCCTCCTTCCCGGCCGGGAACCGGTGGTAGAGGCTCGCCCGCTGCAGCCCGGTCGCGGCGGACAGGTCACCGATCGCGGTGCCGTCGAAGCCCTTCTCGCGGAACACGGCGACCAGGAGATCGAGCAGCTGGGCCTCGTCGATGGAGGGAGGGCGTGCCATGCGCCTACTTTACCGAACTTTCGGTAAAGATTCCTCGGCACCCCTCCTGCCGCACCCGTTCGACCTGCGGCTCCGCGTAGGACCGATAGCCGTTCTCCTCGCGCCTCGGCCGGATCAGGCACTGCTCTTCGTAGTACCGCAGCAGCCACTCCGACCCCGACCTAGGATCGTGACATGAGCAGTGACATCACCTTCTACTTCGACCCGATCTGCCCGTTCGCGTGGATGACGAGCAAGTGGATCCGGCTGGTCCAGGCGCAGCGCGACTACACCGTCGACTGGCGGTTCATCTCCCTGCGCCTGATCAACGCGCACCTCGACTACGACACCCACTTCCCGCCGGAGTACCCCGCCCAGCACACCGCGGGCCTGCGGCTGCTGCGGGTGGCGTCGGCGGTCCGGGAGAAGCACGGCCGGGAGGCGATCGGCCCGCTGTACGCGGCGTTCGGCGCGCGCATCTTCGAAGCCGGCCCCGACGAGGGCCGGACTCCCGGCTGGCAAGGCACTCCCGACCTCGCCGCCGACGCCCTCGCCGAGGCGGGCCTGCCCACCTCGCTCGCCGACGCGCTCGACGACACCGCACGCGACGCCGAGATCCAGGCGGAGTCCGACGAGGCGCTCTCCTTGACCGGCAGGGACGTCGGCACGCCGATCATCCACTTCGAACCGCCCGCGGGCGTCGCCTTCTTCGGGCCGGTGATCAGCCGGCTGCCGGACGCGGACCAGGCCGGGCAGCTGTGGGACCACGTCGTCGGCCTCGCCCGGTTCCCCGGCTTCGCCGAGCTCAAGCGCAGCTTGCGCGAACGTCCCCAGCTGCCCTCGTTCGGCGTCACCGCGCACGAGCCGGGCAAGACGGAGGACTGGCACGCCGGCAGCCGCCGCCTCAAGAAGTAGCGGCCCGCCGCGTCACGGCACCCGGGTCAGGACGTCGAGTATCGAGACGGCACCGGTGTCGCCCTCCGGGAAGTGATCATCCAGCCGATCGAGCCGGGGTCTGCGTCGCTGTCGGGCCAGCTCCAGCGCAGCCCGAAACACCCGGGGCGGACATTGCCCGCCGCGGCCGTGAAGCCCGTCGCGGTCCGCTGGACGCCCCGGTGCGGGCCGGGTGCCACGACGGCGACCGCGGCCGGCGTCATCGGCGCCGTGAACACCGCGGTCAGCCGCAGATCCCGCACCGTGCGGTGGGTTCGCAGGAACCAGTGGTCGTTGCGGACGTCGTCGTCGAACAGCACCTCGTACTCGATCCGGCCGGTTTCGGCGGCGAGCAGCAGCCGGTCCAGTTCGAGCTCCAGCAACGCGAGCCCTTGCCCGGCGACGACCCGGCAGCGGCGCAGGACGCAGCCGCGGGTTCTGCCGAGCACGGGAATCCGCTCACGTGAAGCACCACGCACGAGCACGACGGCGCGGCGGGTGGGCGCGGTGGCGAGCAGGGTCACGGCGGCCGCCAGCCGCTCGTTCACGCCGCGGTGGTCGAGGTACAGGGTGTCGTGCCGGGCGACCGCCCGCACCGGCGGCACGGTGCAGTCGGCCAGCGCGTCGCGGAGGGAGACCGGGGCGCCCCAGGCGTTCGCCATCCGGTGCACGTCCTGTGTGGACCGGGCAGCCGGGCCACGGCACCGGCGCGCACCGAGCAATGCGGACAGTTCGCCGCCAGGCAGGTGCAGGACCTCCTCCAACGCGGCCAGCACCGTGGCGACGTCGCGCTCCGGCCGGCTGCGGCCGCTGCTCCAGTAGCTCAGGGTGGCGACGCTGACCGTCGTGCCCCGCACTTCGAGGGCCCGCTGGAGCCGGCGCAAGCTGAGCCCCGCGCGGTCGATGGCGGCGCTGAGCGCGCAGGCGAAGGACGTCTCGGTCATGCGCCGATGATCCTCGTTTTCGCCGCGGCGCACGAGCCCTGGATACTGTTAACGACTTTCGCCGGGTACCCCGCCGAGACGGGCTTCGTACCATCGTTGACGTCGAAACCACTGCGGCGCAACGAATCGCCGCCGATCACGAAGGACGCCACCATGCGGAAAACCGTTGTCACCCGCACCGCGGCCTGCGCCCTGGCCTGCGCCGCCATCGCCGCGGGGACCGCCGAGCCCGCCTCGGCGAGCGGGCTGCCGAGCTTCGAGACCTGGCTCGCCGACGTCCACCAAGCCATGGCCGGCGGCACCGGCTACCTCGACACCCGGGTTTCCCGGGGCGGTTCGAAGCTCGCCATCGTGACCGACATCGACAACACGGCGCTGGAAACCCACTACCGGCCCGGCCACGCCACTCAGGACGTCCTCGACTTCACCCGGCACGCCAAAAGCCTCGGCGTCAGCGTGCTCGTCGCCAGTTTCCGCAGCGACGCATCGGACGCGAAGGAGGCTTTGACGAGCGTCGGCTACCCCGTCGACCGGGTGTGCGTCCGCAAGAGCGGCGAGCAGCACGCCACCGACACGAAACAGCGCTGCCGCAGGGAGTACGTCGCCGCGGGTTACACGATCATCGCGAACGTCGGCAACCGCCCCGGCGACTTCACCGGCGGAAACTACGAAAAGGGCTTCAAGCTGCCCGACTACGACGAGCAGTTGTCCTGACCCGCTCGAGCCGGCCCGGCGAGGGCCGGGACCGCGGGTGGCGTCAGCCGGTGGCGAGCCGGGGGAACAACGCCTCCGCCGCGGCGCGGTCGACATCGGGGAAACGCTGCGCGCCGGGGCCGTCGTAGGCGGTGAGGTACCGGTCGAACTCCCCTCGCCACTCCTTCGGCGCGAACGGGAAGTCACTGCCGTAGAGGACGTGCCCGGGCTCGGCGAAGGCGAACAACGACGGCAGCGACGTCGCCGCCGCGGACAGCGCGGTGTCGAAGTAGAACTTCCGCAACCCGGCCAGGATGCCTTCCGGCGTGGTGTCGGGGTTGAACATCGCGGCGCCGGCGAACCGGTGCGCGGCGAACGGCAGGAACCCCCCGGCGTGCGAAAGGATGATCCGCAGCTCCGGGTGCCGATCGAACACCCCGTGCGCCACCAGGTCGAGCGCCGTGCGCGTGGTGTCGAACGGGAAGTCCAGCAGCGGGCTGGGCAGGCCGTCGAGCCGGGCGATCGGCGGCTCGGCCGGGTGCACGAACACCACGGCGCGGCGCGCGGCCAGCTCCGTCCACAGTGGTTCGTACGCCGGGTCGCCCAGGTACCGGCCACGGGCGTTGGACAGCAGGACGACGCCGTCGGCGTGCAGTTCGTCCAGCGCGCGCACCGCCTCGGCGACCGCGCCGTCGAAGTCCGGCAGCGGGAGCACGGCGAAGTGCCCGAACCGGGCGGGTGCGTCCTTGACGAGTTCGGCCTGGAAGTCGTTGACCTCGCGGGCCAGGTCGCGCGCCGCGGCGTCGTCGCCGAAGTGGACGCCCGGCGCACTGATGGACAGGACCCCGGTGGCGATGCCCGCGTCGTCCATCATCGCGGTCGCGTCGCCGGGGTTCCACGCGGGCGTCGGCCACCCGCCCGCGGTCAGGTCGCTGCTTTCCAGTGCTTCGCGGTAGCGGGTGGGGAGGAGGTGCTGGTGGACGTCGATCCGGTCACTCATGATTCCTAGCCTCCTAATAGCTAGGTTGCTAACTATTACTTTGCTAGGCTAACGCGCATGACGACGACGGGCAACCAGCCACCGACAGCCGCCGAGGTCGACGAGCTCGTCC
Source organism: Amycolatopsis iheyensis (assembly GCF_024703995.1). Taxonomy (GTDB): domain Bacteria; phylum Actinomycetota; class Actinomycetes; order Mycobacteriales; family Pseudonocardiaceae; genus Amycolatopsis; species Amycolatopsis iheyensis. Next base: position 146,061 of record NZ_JAMXQV010000021.1, read on the forward strand.
AGGCGGCCGACGCGGTGTTCTTCGCCATGCGCAAGGCCCGCTCGGCGGGCGCGGACCGCGACGGCGGGCTGTCGCTCCCCCAGGTCACGCTCCTCGAGCCCCTGGCGGCCGAGCCGAAACTGCCGGTCGGCCGGCTCGCCGCCGCGGCCGACGTGACCATCCCCACGGCCACCCGGATGCTCCAGCAGCTGGAAGCCGCCGGAGTCGTGGTGCGCCGCCGATCACCCGAGGACGAGCGCAAGGTCCTGGTGACGTTGACCCCGGATGGCGGCGAGCGGCTGACCCGCCTGCTGGACCGCCGGCGCGAACGTCAAGCGGAAGCGTTCGGCGTGTTCTCCCCGGCGGAACGCCGGCAGCTCGTCACCTTGCTCCACAAGCTGGTGCCGGTGATCACTCTCGGCTGACCGGCCGGACGGCGGTCCGCAGCTCACCCAGGCCGTCGACAAGGTGCCCCGGTCAGGGGCGCGTGAGGTCCCGGACGGTCTCCGCGGGCAGCCGGGTGCAGCCGGGTGCCCCCGGGTTGAGCAGCAGGTCGGTGCCCGGCCGTTCGGCCAGCAGCTCCGCCAGCTCCGCCGCGTCCACCGCTCGCCAGCCCGCCGTCCGGACGCGGGCGCGGTGGGCGGGGGCCGTCGCCGCCAGCAGGCACGGGATCCCGTCCGGCGACGGTGCCGTCAAGGGCGCGCCCGCCGCGTCCAGGGCCACCACCGTCCTGGTCCGGCGGAACACCGAGGCCACCTGGGTGAACTCCGCGTCACCCGCCGCGAGCAGGCGCAAGACCGCGTCCAGGGGGTCGGCCGGGCTGTCCGGGCCCGACGGCTCGTAGGCGGGATTCGGCTCGAACTCGCCGATCGAGCCGTCCGCCGAGGTGAGCCAGCCGCCGACCACGTGCGTGCGATCGGGGGCCGACGGCTCCGGCTGCCACGCCGGGTCGACCAGCAGGACCCACTTATCCGCCGTCATCGCCCATTCCTCCCACCGCGGCCGTCAGCCGGGCCGATCGTTCCGACGCCGCCTTCTCCTGCTCCTGGTAGCGTCGCACGCCCTCCGCGATCCGCCACCGGTAGAGCCACGCGAGGTTCGTGACCCGGAACCGCCGCATCAGCCACAGCGCCCGCCGCGTGACCTCGACGCGGGCGGTCCCGTCCAGCACCCCGCGCACCGCCTCGCGCAGGACCCCGATCGGCAGCTCCACATCGGACAGCTGCCCGAGCACCGCCGCGACCTCACCGGCCCGCGTCTCGGCGTCCTGCGCGGCCAGGACGGCGTCCATCGCGACCGTCACGAGCCCCGGCCGCAGCGCACCGTGCCGGGCGAGTGCGTCGATAGCGTCCGCCGCGGCGCCGACGTCCAGGCCGTCGGCGATTCGGGCCGCGATGTCCAGGACGTCGTCCCGGCCGGTGACGACGTCGGTGACGCCGTGCAGCTGCAGGAGGGCGAACTCCTCGGCGAGCCCGGCCGCGGCGGCCGGGTCCGCCGCACAGTCGAGCACGAACGGCGCCACCCCGGGCGGGGTCAACGCCCGCAGTTCCGCCTGGACGTCCGCCGCCAGGGGGCCGGGCACGGCCGGTACGGGCAAGCCGTCGCCCAGGTGCTCCACAATGGACTCCGCCAGCGCACGGGCGGTGTCCACTTCGGACTCGCCCGGGCCCAGCGGCCGGTACACCAGACCGTCCCGCCACTCGCCCTTGCCCACCGCCGGGAAGAAGTCCCGGACGGACGCCCCGACCGGCCGCCACTTCCCCGACGTCGCGTCGAACCTCCGGTCGACGACGTGGGTGGCGCCGGCGAAGTCGGACGAGCCCGCCACCGCGGCCAAAACGGAAGTCCACAGCAGACCGGGATTCTCGTGGGCTGCCACGGCGTCCGCGACCGTGTCCAGCCGCACCACCGGCAGGCCGTCCCGAAGCCGCTCGACGATCTCCCCGACCGCCGGATCGACTCGCAGCCGCGTCGAAGCGAAGGAGATGTCGACGTATCCCCCTTCGCCGCCGCGGATCTTCACCGGCACCCGCGCCAGGACGTCGCGGGCGAGCGCCGCGCCGAGGTGCCCGGCCAGGGTCTTCGCCACGGCGCCGGCGCCGGTCCCCGAGAGGCTGATGGCGGGTAGGGAGCCCTCGCCGGTGTCGGCCACGAGCACCGCCTGCGCCAGTTCCCGCGCACCCGTCGCCAGGTCGGCGTCCCGGTAGCCGAGGTGCCGGTCGACGACCGCCCGGATCAGGTCCGGCCGCTCGTGCTGAGCCAGCACCGGCCCAGGGTCGCGCAGGGCGAGCGTCGTCGCGACGGCTTCCCGCACCACCTCGAGGGTCCGGGCGCGGTCGGCCAGCGGCACCGGTCCCGCGGCAGGCTCCGGACGCGCGTAGCGCCAGTCCTTGGCCACGGCCTCGGCCAGCTCCGCCACGACCGCGCCACTGTCGACCGGCTGCCCGAACGTCGTCCAGTGGCCGCCACGGACGACGGCCGTGAACGCGTCGTCGGTGGCGCCGAACAGCGGCGCCGAGGGTTCGCCGGGCCCGCGGCGGTTGGCGAGCACCGAGTCCGTCGCCGCGTGCACCGGGCCGCCGAAGGCCGCCTGGAAGTCGTGCGCGACCCCGCCCGGCCCGGGACGGCGCCCGGCCGCGCACGGGAACAGCGTCACCGATTCCGGTTGCGCCGCAACGAAAGCCGGGGACGCCGTGACCAGGCGAGCGAGCGTGGTTCCGTCGACGTACACCGAGCGCCGCTCGCCGCTGACGTCGGCGAAGACCTTCGTTCGGGTCTCCTCGCCGTGCCCGGTGACGAGGAACGTCTTCCCCCGCGCCAGTTCGTCCGCCCACGGCGCGCGGACCAGCACGCCGCCCTCCCCCGGTCCGCGGCCACGCAGCGACGGCCGCGCTCCGGAGGCGAACTCGCGCATCTCGTCCGGCTCCGCCTCGACGAGGAGGTTCTCCCCTGTGGTCTGCGACAGCCAGGCCTGCACCTTCGCTGCCTCGGCCGGCTCGAGGAAGCTCACCCCGCGGACCTCGCCGGCGGAGTCCAGCAGCGGGGTCGCGACGGGCGCGTCGAACTCGACCGACGTCCCCGGCCGGTCGGCCGGCTCGCCGGTGAACCGCGGGCCGAAGGTCGCGAAGTGCCCGCCGTCGGTCACGGTCGTGAAGCCGCGGGTGGCGCCGGTCGCCTGGCCGAGGGTCGACGACGGACGGCCGAACAGCGCCGGCTCGGTGGGCGCGTGCACCCGCAGCGGCCCGCCCAGCTCGGCCAGCGCCCGCTGGAAGTCGTGGGCGACGCCGCCCGGGCCGTCGAGCTTGCCGGTGCCGCACGCGATGAGCGTGACCGACGGCCGCGCGGCGCCGGATGCCTGCGCGAACGGTTTCGACGCGGCGAGGATCTTGGCGAACGCCGCGCCGTCGACCCGCACGGTGCGCCCGCCGAGCAGCGTGAGCTTCACCGACTGCGGCCGGCCGTGGGCCATGACGAACAACGTGCTCGAGTCCCACGGCGCCGGGCTCTGCGCGGCCCATTCGCCGAACGCGCGGCCGCCCAGGTCCGGTTTCGCGCCGTCCCGCAGCAGCCGCGTGGTCCGCTCCGGCGTCGCGCCTTCGGGCAGCGACCCGACGGTGTCCGCGTGGTCGTCCGCCCAGTCGCGCTCGATGTCCGCGGTGTGCTCCGCGGCGGGCAGGAACGACACCGCGACTACCCGGCCGGACCGGTCGGTGACCGGGCGGGCCTCGATCTGCGAGACGTCGAAGTCGTACGGCAGGCCGGTGCCGGTATCGAGACCGGTGAGGGTGTCCTGCGCCAGCACGGCGTCCACAGTGGATGGATCGAACGCGTCGAGCCGCCGGTCCAGCTCGCGCTTGGCGTCCCACCAGGCCCGCCGGGCTTCGTCGGCGCGGCGGCGGGCTTCGGCGACCTCGTCGAGCGCGGCCTCGCGGCGGGAAACCTGGTCGGCGCGGTCGTTGCGGTGGCCGTCGAGCACGGCGGCGAGGCGTTCGGCCCGGTCCTGGGCGGCGCCGCGCGTGCGGGTCAGCGCGGGCTGTGCGGCCCGGATCGCGGCCGCGTCTTCCAGGGCCTTGCCGCGCGTGGCGAGGAACCCGCGCTGCTCGGCCGAGTCGGGGTCGGAGCCCGCGGCGAGGGTCAGCGCCTGATCCGCGACATCGTTCAGCCGGGAGATTTCCGCGTTGCCCGCCCGCAGCCGCGCGCCCGCATCCCGCGCGTCGGTCTCCGCCGCGGCCAGCGCGTCCCGCAGTGCCTGCACGGCATCGCCCGAAGTGTCGACGCCGAGCGCCGGGCCGTCTTCGGTGAGCCTCCGCGCGCCTTCGCGCTGGTCGAGCCAGCGGTCGTCGGCGCCGCGCTGAGCCTGGTCGACGGCCTCTTCGGCGGTCCGCCACGCCTCGGCGGCCTCCTTCACCGCGTCCTGGGCCTGGCTCAGCGAGTCCGGCAGCTTCGCGTTCAGGAACGCCTCGACGTCGGCGTCGGTCATCCGGACCAGCGCCGACGACGGCACCTTCACCTCGACCGCCGCGGTCCGCCCGCCGCCGACGTCGGCGACCACGCGGTACTCGACGTCGAAGCCGACCAGGCCAGTGCGGCCCTTCGGCTTGCCGGTCACCGACCGGTCGCCGGCGGACGTCGACGACGTCGGCTCGGCGGTCGGGTCGGGCGTGCGCGTGTCGAGCCCGCCCCACGAGTGCGCGTTCTGCGCGGTGTCGGTGACGCCGCCACCGCCGAGGTTGTGCTGCTGTTCGGAGCTGGACGACGCCTTGGCCTCGCTGGTGAAGGTCGCCGTCTCGGTGGCCGAGTGCTCCAGCTTCACGCTGTCGCTCAGCCCGGTGAGCTTCGGGTTGACGACCCGCGCGTACACCTTCACGGTGCCGTGGCCGCCGCGCAGCACGGCGGCCTCGTGCAGCTCGGGGACGTGCAGCGGGCCCTTGACCAGCTCGGGCAGGTGCGCCTGGAGCATCTCGTTGGTGAGGGCGGGCGCGAGGGTGGTCGTGTCGAGCAGGCCGTCGCGGGCCCCGGCGGTCCGCAGCGCCTGCCGGGCGGCGGCACGCACCTCGGCGGCACCGCGCAGGCCTTCGGTCGTCGCGGAGGCCGGCAAGGTGCCGTGCCCGCCGTCCTGCCAGGTCCTGAGGTCGGCGTCGGTGAAGGCCTTGACGTTCGTCGCCGCCGCGTTGTGGTCCTTCGAGGCCGAACCGGTGCCGATCTTCTGGTCGTCGGCGGCCGCCCGGACCACGAGGTCGGCGTCCTGCGAGGTGACCGGGAACGTCTTGCCGCCGCGCGTGACGACCAGCTCGAAGGTCATCCGCGCGCGGTAGCGCACCGAGGGCCCGCTCGACGACGCGGTCTTCGACGTCGTCTGCGTCCCGGTCGCGGTTGTCTGGTCGCTCTTGGTCCGGGTGCCGGACACTCCCTTGTAGACACCGTCGTAGCCGCTGACCTTCGGGTGGCTGTCGGAGAACAGCCCGCGTCCGGCGCCGCGAACCTGGCCACCGTAGGACGACCCGTGGCCCGCGGTCTCCTTGGCCATCGAGGTCGCGGTGAGTGCGTGGTCGATCTCGCTGCCGTCGTGGGCCACGTCCAGGAACTCGGTTCCGGTGACGCGGGCCTTCAGCAGCACCTGGTAGGTGTCGGTCGTGACGACGCCCGGGTCGTGCAGGACCAGCGGCACGCCGCCGTCGAGCGCACCGTCCACAAGCGACGTAACACTCTCCGGGGACGCCGTGTCCAGCATCCGCTGCAGGTTGTTCATCGAGTCGTCCAGCACGGACTTCGGCAGCAGCGCCTCGCCGGTCTTGCCGAGCGACGTGCGCGTGTCCCGGATCAGGCCGCTCAGGTCCGGCGCGTCCTCGACGACGGCCGCGCCCAGCGCGCTCGACGTGCCGCCGACCAGCGCCGGAGCGGTGAGCGTGCCCGGCGCCGGGGTCCGCGGCTCGATCGGCGGCAGCAGGCCCTGCTCGCGAGCCTGGTCTTCGGTCATCCGGACGAACACCGCGCCCGGCAGCTTGACGTCGGCCCCGGCGCGCGACTTGCCGCCGTTGACGATGCTCTCCTGCCGCGTCTCGGCGACGAGCCGCACGTCGGCGTCGTACTGCACGAGCACGGTCCGGCTGTCCGATGGCGCCCGGCGGACGTGGTCGACGCTCGCGCTCACTTCGGCCGACGAGCCCTTCGTGCGGCTCCACGGGCTCCACTTGGCCGAGGTGTAGAGCTGGCCCTGGCCGTGCGGGTCGCCGCCGTCGGGCCGGATCGTCATGCCGAACTGGACATTCGCTTCGACCGCCTGCTTGCGGGACTTCTCGGAGCCCGCCTTGGCGCCGCCGGCGAACGTGGTGTCGCTGCCGCCCGCTTCCGACGTCAGCACGAGCTTCGGGTTGCTCAGCCCGACGTTCATGCCGAGTGCGCCGACGCGGTCGGCGACCCGGCGTTCGTAGCGGAACCCGCCCGAGCGCGCGCCCTGGCGGAGGAACCGCGGCAGGCCGGCGCGGAACGCCTGCGGGGTGAACATCCGGTCGATGCGTTTGCGGGCCTCGCCGCCGGGCAGGCCGAGGACGCCGTCGCCGCCCGCCGCCCGTTCGAGCTGCCGGACGGCCTCGTCCCGAAGCGCCTCGGTGTTCGCGACGGCTTCGACGTGCAGGAACTTCGGGGCCGGCGGCCGGGCGGCCCCGAGCAGCGCGGCCGGCTTCGGCGCGGTGTCCAGGTCGGTGACCGACGGCTTCCCGGGGGCGAACCGCGTGGGATCGGTCTTGGGCGCCGAGCCGTCGCTGACCCAGAGGTCGACCTGACCGGAGATCTTCGGCAGGCCGTCACCGGTCTTGGCCACTGTGGACACTCGCGGCGTCTGGCGGAACGGCGAGCCGGGCGTCAGCTTCTTCACCCATGGGCGGTGGCGGGTGTGGCTGGTGATCTCGACCTCGAACTCGACGTCGTGCGCGAAGACCTGCGCGTCCGGGCTGCCGCCGGTACCGGTGGTCACGGTCGTGGTCGGGCCGCCGGAGTTCTTCCACGTCGTGGTGTCGGAGTACTGCACCGGCGTGACGGTCGGGCTGATGCCCAGCGACGTCAGCGGTGTCGTGTTCGGGATCATCATCCGGCCTTCGAGGCCGACGCTCCAGCCCTTCTCGATCGTCGTGCTGCTGGTCAACGTCGGTGAGGAGACGGTGCTGCCCTTGACCGAGCGGCCGGTGGCCTGGCCGAGGTGGCGGCCCGGCGAAAGCTTCGCCTTGACCGTGACGCTGAGGTACTCGTCGGTGAACAGCCCGCGGCGCTTGAGCTGCGCCGACACGCCCGGTCCGAGCAGATCGTCCATCTTGGACCGCAGCGCGGCGGGCGAGAAGGTCGCGGTGAGCTTCCGGAGGTTGCCGAGGCGCTCGGCGGCATCGGCACCGGAGCCCTTCGAGACGTCGCGCTGGAACTTGTCGAACCGCGGGAGGAACTTCGCGAAGCCCGGGCGTTCGCGCAGCGCGGTCTCGATCTGGGCCTGCACCTTCGTCGCCGGGGCGAAGGTGCCGGCACGGACGTGCCCGGCGGCCGCGGCGGCGGCGAGGTACGGCGGCTCGAACCGCTTCTCCCCCGGTGTCACCTTGTCGCGGGTGCCGTCCGGCACCGGCAAGCCCTGCGCTTTCGCTTCCGGCAGTCCCATCCGGACATACGCGGTCGCGGGCACGGTGACGGTCTCGCCGCTCGAGGTCGTCACCGCGAGGTCGACCGTCACCTTGTACAGCCCGATGTCGCCCTTGGCGTTCAGGTTCGTCTTGGTGGTGCCGCTCGTGCCGCTCTGCGAGGTCTGCGTGACCTTCGCCGACGCGCTCGCGCTGACGCCCGCGACCCCGCCGGTCGCCCCGGGGATGTAGGCGCCGCCGCCGAAGATCCCGTTGACCTCGCCGCCGGACTTCGACGCCGCCGACGTGCTTCCGCCGCTGACGGCGGAGTCCGTGAGCTTCACCTCGGAGTCGCCGGGCACGGTGCCGAGCAGTTCGACGCCGGTCGGCTTCGCCCGCAGTTCGACCGCCTCGCGGTAGCTCCCGTGCGGGCTGAACAGGTCGTTCGACACCACCGGCGAGCCGGACAGCACGGTGCCGAGCACCTGCCGGAGGCCGGGGCCGCTGACGAAGTCGCGCAGCGCCGTGCGGCCGGGCGCACCGAACTTCGTGACTGAAGGGTGCAGCTTGCCGCTGACCTGGTCGAAGAACGCCTGCTCGTCGAGGAGAACGGCTTCCGGGGCAAGAAACTCGACGCGCTCGGCCCAGTCGTCGCGCGGGGTCGCGTCTTTTCTTTCGTGCGATTCCAGGCCGGCGAGGTCGGTGGGGACGAGGAGCCGGACGCGGCCGTCCACTTCGGACCCGGTCCGCCCGCCGGTCGGGGTGGTGACGGTGATCCGGTACTTCACCGGGACGTCGGCGCGGTGCAGGTCACCGGCGGAGTGGATCACCCGCTGCTCGGTGGCGGTGCTGGTCGAGGTGTGCTCGATCGCGGGCGACGCGAGCTGGGCTGACACGCCGACCGAGGCGTAGGGCCCGGCCGGGAACAGCCAGAACGCGGAGGTGGCGATGCTGCTGGTCGTGGTGTCGGCGTGCGGGTCGCCGTGGGTGGTCTCGTTCTTGTTCGTGACGTCGCCGGCCGCGGGAGCGGCGTCGGTGATCCGGTCGGTGGCGAGGTCGGGCTCGGCCTGGACGCGGACCTCGAACCACTTCTCCCCCACCCGCACCATCGACGCCTTGCCCTGGCCGAGGAACGACTCGAAGCCGCCACCCCGCAGGGACGCGGTGATGGCGTCGACGCCCTCGGGACGGCCGTCGGCCAGCGGGCGCAGCAGCTGCTCGATCTGAGCGCCGACCTGCTCGGCACCCTGGACGTCGACCGGGGCGAGGGCGCCGAGCGCCCGGCCTTCGCGCGCGTACTCGGGCAGCCGGGCCTGGAGGGGCCGGGTGTCCGGGGTGTCGTCGACCAGGACGTCGTCGCGGTGCGCCGGGTCCCAGCCGGCGACGAGCCGGTCGAAGAACTCGGCGCGGCGCGGCGCGTGCTGCCGGAGGTGGTCCGGGTCCAGGAAGTAGTACTTGGCGGTCTCGGCCATGTCCTCGTGGACGTTGGTCGCGCCGTACTTGCTGATCGGGCGCTCGCCGTCGAACGCCGGGTAACCGTCGGCGTCCCAGTGTCCGGTGTGGACGTTGAAGTCGGCCTGGCTTCCCTTCATTTCCTTGAAGATCCGCTCGGCGGCCTTGCCGGACAGCTCGTTCTCGAGCCGGGCGAAGACGTCCGGGTTGGCGTGCGCCAGCCGGGTCACGAACTCCGAGCGGCGGGGCGAGCGCGTCGCGAACCCGGCCGGGTCCAGCAGGTGCGACTTGAGGGCGGCCTTGAAGTCGGCGACGTCGTCGCGGATCTTGGGGTCGGCCGGCGCTTCGCCGCCGGGCTTGCGGTGCGGCGAGCCGTCGGCGTTCCAGCTGCCGACGTGCTTGCTGTAGTCATCGAGGGCGTAGGAAAGCAGGCCGTGGGCGAGTTCGTGGGTGACCGTGCCTTCGATCCCGCGGTGGCCGCCGCCGAACTCCTTGTTGATCACACCCATCGCGTACAGGTTCACGGTCTGGTGGGACCCGAGGTACTCCGCACGGGCGGTCGGCGCGATCTGGCCGCGTTCGACGCCGAACGACACGGCCGCGAAGTGCTTGACCTCCTGCTCGGCGTGCGCCCGGCTCGAAGTCGCCCGGCGCTCGCCGAGGATCGGCGCGTAGTGCTTCAGAGCGTCGTCGATCGCGCTGGTCTCGTTCTCGCTGAACTCGCGGGGCTTGACGCGGGCCAGCACCGTCGGCTTGGCCTGCGGGTTCGTCTCGTGCACGGCCCGGACCCCGCGCGCCGAGTCCCGGTCGGTGCCGTCGGGGCCGGGATCGGCGTCCCCGACCAGCACGGTCCCGTCGTGCACGGCGTCGTCGAACAGCTTGGCCAGTTCCTGGTACTTCTGTTCGTACGGCGTCTTCCCGCCGTCGCGGGGTTCGTTCGAGTAGGCGAACCGGTGCTCGCCCGGGACCTTGACGTGGTCACCGTGCTCGACGGCCAGGCCGGTCAGCTTGTCGTAACCGCTCTGGACCTCGCCGGTGGTGTCGTTGACGAACTTCGCCTGCGGGCTGTAGGAGGAGAAGTCCGCCTGGTAGTACTGGTGGAACTCGCGGAACAGGTCCCGGACGTCGGACGCGTTCGGCGTCCGGCCGTCCGGGGTCTTCGCCTGGTGCGCGAGCGCCTTGACGAAGTCGTGAACGTCCTTTGCGGACACTCCCATGTCGCGGAAGTAGAAGCCGAACGGGTCGGAGTCGACGAACCGGCGGGCGATCTCGAAGTCGCGCTGGTTCGCCCACAGTCCTTCGTGGCGGTTCATCTGCTTGACCGCGCCGCGGTGCTCGGGCTCGCGGTCGTGGCTGACCTGGGCGTCGCCGTACTGGTTCTTCGAGTTCACCTTGTCGGCGTCGTGGAAGAGGATCGCCTTCGCGATCGCGTCCCGCGAGACGAACCGCCCGGCGTCCGGCTGCCCCTGGGTGAGCTTGAGGTACTGGTTGAGCACCATCTGCGCGTGCTCGCCGAAGGTGTTCGGCTTGGTCTGCCCCGGCGCGCGGTCCGGGCGGCCGTCGGCCTGCGGCTTGACGGTCTCGGCGAACTTGCGCGCGGCCTGTTCGTCCACACTGGACACGAGCCGGTCGAGGATCTTCTTGGCGGACCGCGGGTTCGGGCCGACCAGTTCGTCGTGGATGGCCGAGGTGAGGTCGCGGCCCGCCTCCTGGTGCCGGGTGAACACCGCGGGGTCGTTCTTCTGCGTGTAGCCGAGGGTGTGCTCGGCCTGCCAGCGGCCGAACTCGTTCGCGAACGGCGTGCCCTCGATGCCGTGGTCGGTCAGGTCGGTTTCGCGGGTGTCGAAGTCGGCCTTGATCCGGCGCTCGTCGGTGGCGATGGCCGCCCCGATCTCGGCCTGCGTCGCGAAGTCGGGCAGCCGGTCCATGAAGACGTCGGCGTCTTCGTGGGTGACGGGGTCGAACCGGGCGTTCCGCAGCAGGTCCGGGTCGTGCACCTCCGGGCCGACGGCGGTCGCGAGGTTCTTCCGGAAGCCGGGGTCGGCGAGCTTGCCCGCGTTCTTGCGGGCCAGTTCCTTGGCGAGCGCGTCGGCGACGTCGTTCTGCTTGGCCTGGAAGTGCGCGCGCAGGGCGTCGGCGTCGAGGCCGACCAGGGAGGTCTTGGTGACCGGGTGCATCGCCTTGGGTACCACTTGGGCCTTGAGCTGCGCGGCGAAGACGTCCGGGGCGATGGTGACGCCCGGCTTGGCGAGCAACGTCTTGAGGTCCTGGTTCTTCGTGAGGTCGTCGGCGATCCCCTTGGTGAAGGCTTCGGCGCGCCTGCCGCTCAGGTACCCGCGTTTGCCCTGCGGGACCTGGTCGAGCCGGGTGCCGGGGTCACCCTTGAGCGCGTCGAAGTGCGCGCGGACGGTCTGGTGGACGATCTTGGCGACGTCCGGTCCGAACGTTCCGGTGTCGCCGAGTTCGCCGGTCAGGCGGTCGGTCACGGCCTTGGTGACGACGTCCGCGGCTTTCGCCGGGACCTGCGGATCGGCGTCCATCGCGGCGCGGATGTTCTCCAGGGTGTCGCGCCGGGCGTTCGGCGTGGCCTCGGCGAGGACCTGGTTCGGGAGCTTGAGGCTGTCCCTGACCTCGCCCAGGATCGTGTCCTTCAGCTCCTTCGAGCCCACAGGGACGCCGTCCGGGGCGTGCTTGTGCACGGCGGTGTCGATGGCGGCACCGATGCCGTCGGCGAGCTGCCCGACGGTGGCCCGGCCGGGACCGTGGGAGTTGAGGAAGACGTTCATGTCCTCGGTGCGGCGCGTCTTGTTGTCCGCGGCGTCCTTCGTGGCGACGTCGGGAATGCTGTCCGCGGCCGGGCTGAAGAACAGGTCGGGCGCGTTCTTCCAGGTGTGGTAGTGGTTTCCGAGCGTCCGGGCGAGCCCGCGCAGCGCGGCGGGGTCGTTGCGGAAGTACTTGCGGCCGTCCGGCGTCCAGCTGAACCACGGGTCGTTCTCGCGGCCGAGCGCGGCGGAGTCGAACTCCGGGCTGATGCCGAGCCGGTGGTAGAGGTCTGCGAGGTCTTCTTGACGGCCCGCGACGTCCGGCAGCTGGTGGTCGTGCCCTCCTGGGGTGTACGTGACGAGCGAGCCCTTGAGCGCTTGCCGCTGGAGCGCGTCGAAGTCCTGGCCGCGCAGGCCGAACTGGTTCGTGTCGCCGTTCTGGTCGACGTTCATCGAGAGACTGTTGCCCTGCGACCGCGCCTCGACGGTGGCCTGCTCGCTGATCCTGGTGAACGTGTCGATCGGGACGAGGAACGACCGCAGGACCGGCTGCATCCCCGGCCTGCGGTTGACGTCGTGCTCGTACTTCGCGGTCCACTGCAGGGCCCGCAGCGGGCGGCCGCCGCCGACCCAGAAGATCTTCGAGCCTTCTTTGCCGTCCCCGCTGAACGGGTGGACGGTGCCGTCGGCGTCCTGGTGGACGTCCTTGAACTCCGAGCCGCGCGCGGCCGGGGTCAGGATCGCGGTGTAGAGGCGGACGTGGTGCTGCCCCTTGATCGTCTCGATCTCGAACTCGCCGCGGTGGACGACCTTGCGCCCTTCTTCGGTGCGCAGGACCGTGGAGCCGGGGTAGCTCACTTGTGGACGTCCGATGTGGACGTTCTCCTGGGTGCCGAGGTAGGCCGGCTTCCCGTCGACTTCGGTCCGGACGATGTGGACCGGCCGGCCGGTCTCCGGACCGTGGCTGGTCCAGTTTCCGTTGCTGCCCAGGACGTGGACGTGCACGTCGGCGGCCTCGGCGAGAGCGTCGAAGTCGGTTTCGCCCCGGTGGGCGTCGAGAGCCGCGCTGATGCGGGCGTGCTCGTTCGGCGCGTTGTCGGACAAGCTGGCGGCGACGGCCTCGCGGAAGTTGTCGTGTGGCGTGTCCCCGCCGACGTACACGGGGTCCATGCCGTGCACACCGAGCAAGGTGTGCTGCGGCGGCGGCAGGACGCTGCGGTCGAGCACCTGGCCGGGGTGCGGGTCGTCGATCCGGACCGCGTTGACGGTGATGGGTGCCTTGGCCGGATAATGGTGACCGGACGGTGGCTTCGCTTGCCCCGACGGGGGTTCGGGACGCGGCGCGGGCGTGACGCCGGGGTCGTCTCGGTAGTGATCACGGATCGGCGCGGTGTCCGAGATCTCCTGGATCTTGGCGAGGTTCTGCTCGGTGAGCGTCGAGTCGGTCCACGCGTCGGGTCCCATCACGCCGGGCTGGTCGGTGCGGTGGAAGAGCAGGTGGTCGTCGCGGTAGCCCTCGCCGAGGCCGAGGTAGTGCATGACCTCGTGGGTGAGCCCGGTCTTGGCGTCGTGGACGTCCCAGTGCGTCTGGTCGGTCGGCCGCTTGCCATCCACAGTGGAGTCGTGGACGTCGACCGGAACGCCGCGCCGGTGGTCGGTGCGCCAATCGTCGTCGACTGTCCCTTGTGGAGTTTTCACGTCGACAGTGACGTGCAGCGCGTCGCCGCCCGGCAGTCGGTTGCCCTGGTTGACGGTGGCGTCGAGGTGTTCTTGCAGGTCCCGCGCGAGCTGCGCGCGGGTTTCCGGCGGCACCGAGCCGGAGTTCGAGGTCAGGTCGAGCGGCACGGTGAAGTCCCGCACCCAGCCGTCGCCGTCGGTTTCGTACCGACGGACGTCGTACCGGATCTGGGTGACGGCGCCGTCGAGTTCGGTGTCCTTCGGGCCACCGTTCTCGAACTGCCGAGCAAGGGACTTGGCGGGATCGAAGCGTTCGGAGACAAGCCGCGCGGGCGGCGCAGTACTCCGGCGGCTGGTGTCGGCCTTCCCCCGTGTTTCCGGCTGTCCAGGCGCGTGCTGCGTCTTTCCGCTGTCGGCTGTCGGCGCTGCGGCCGGGACGTGCCGCGGAGTGCTCACCTCGAGCGTCGAGTCGGTCCTGATCGCGGCGGCGGGGCCGGGCCGCCGGCTCGGCGTCGCGGTGCCGGCGTCTCCCGGGGTGGTTCCGGCCTTGACCGAGCCAGTCCCGGCCGCGGGCTGCGGGCTCGCGTTGCCCGGGCCCATTCCCGCCGCGGGCTGCGGACTCGCATTACTCGGGCCCGTCCCAGCCGCACGCTGCGGACCCGCGTTGCCCGGGCCCGTCCCAGCCGCAAGTTGCGGACCCGCGTTACTCGGGCCCGTCCCCGCCGCAAGTTGCGAACTCACGTTGCCCGGGCCCGTCCCCGCCACAGGCTGCGGACTCACGTTGCTCGGGCCCGTCCCGCTCACCGGCACCGGATCGGTCCCGGCGCCCGCCACCGGCCGCGGACCGGGGTTGGGCGCGCCCGTCGCGGTCATCGCGGCTTCGGTCGCACCCTTGCCGGCGATCGGCTGCGGACCGGCCTCGATCGCGCCCGTCCGCACCGGCTCCGCGCCGGCGTTGACCGCACCCGCCGCGGGCTGCGGACCGGCATTGGTCGTACCCGCCCCGGCGCTCTGTTCCGCACCGGCCGAGGGAACGTTCCCCGTGGAGTCTCCGTCGGTTGCCGGGACCGCGTTCGGCGGGTGGGTAGCCGGCGAGCCGGTCGCGGTCACCCCGCCGACGCTGACCGCCACCGGAGGAGGTGCCGGCGCAGAGACGTTCGTGCTGGGCCGAGTGTGGTCCGGTCGGCCTTCCCCGGTGGGGGACTTGCCGTCGGTGGTGGCCGGGTTGCCGTTCGTCCCGGATGAGCCGTCTCCCGGCCGGTTCGAGCCACCGGCGGCGAAGTCGGTGCCCACCCCGGGTTCCGTTCTGGCAGCGCTCGGCCCCGGAGTGGCCCCGGTGACGGATGGAGATGCCGGCCCGTGCTGGTCCGCGGAGCCGACGCTCGGCGCTTCGACGGGATTCACGGCGCTCGAGCCGTTCGGTCCCAGGCCGGTCGCGGGGCCGCCGGCCGGACCGTGCGGCTCGGAACCGGTGCCGGGGGCAGGTGTCCCCACCGCATCGCGGCCAGGACCACCCTGCGCCGACAGGTGGCCGTTGGCGGAGCCCACCCCGCCGGCTGAGCCGGGGCCGCCGATCGAGGTGCCGGCCCCGGCGCCCGAACCCGCTCCCCCAGTTCCGTTGAGACCACCGGCCGTGGCCCCTGGTCCGGAACCTGTCGAGCCAATGCCTGCGCCGGAGTCACCAACGCCTCGTCCCACCCCGGCGGTGCCCGGCCCTGTCCCGACCCAACCCGGACCGCCAGGCCCCGCCGGACCTGGCCCGCCGGACTCACCGAGACCAGAGCCCGAGGCGGACTGACCAAGCCCGACACCGGAACCATCCGAACCGGACTGACCAGCACCGGTTCCACCCGAACCCGGCTGACCAACCCCGGCACCCGCCCCACCCACGGCAGACCCGGCACCACCCGAGGCGAGCTGACCAGCACCCGTTCCACCCACACCCACCTGACCAGACCCCGCACCCACCCCACCCACGGCAGAACCGGCACCACCCGAGGCGAGCTGACCAGCACCCGTTCCACCCACACCCACCTGACCAGACCCCGCACCCACCCCACCCACGGCAGAACCGGCACCACCCGAGGCGGACTGACCAGCACCGGTTCCACCCGAACCCGACTGACCAACCCCAGTACCCGCCCCACCCGAGCCGGAGCCAGTACCACCCGCGGTGGACTGGCCGGCGCCGCTGTCAGAACCACCCGTGCCGACTTGGGTACCCGGCCCTGCAGCGCCCGGGGCACCGGACTGGCCGGAGCCCGCCTCCGTCCCATTCGAGCCCTGCGCCCCGGAACCATCGTTCGCGCCGCCCGGACCTGCGCCGTTCGCACCGGAGCTCGCTCCAGCAGAACCAGGACCGGCCGAACCGGAGCCGTCCACCGGACCGGCTCCTCCATTACCCGCCCCGCCCGAAGCCGGTCCGCCGGAACCCGTCTCGGCGCCGGAGCCCGCTCCGTTCGCGCCCGGGCCACCGGTCCCCGCGCCGGCACCATGGGAGCCGACACCCTGGTCACCGGTGGCCGCCCCAGCGCCGGGCCCGTTCGAGCCGGAACCACCAGCACCGGAACCTGTCCCCGCCGAACTGGAAGCACCAACGTCCGGACCCTGACCACCGGCACCGGAGCCCGCCCCAACCGAACCGGAACCACCAGCAGCAGGCCCCGCCCCGCTCGCACCCGCCCCAGCCGAACCGGAACCACCCGCACCCGGCCCACCGGCACCGGAGCCCGCCCCAGCCGGTCCAGCGCCCGACCCACCAGAACCCGTGCCGCCGCCCACCCCAGCCGATCCATGGCCGGCTCCGCCGGCTCCCGGTCCCGACGGCGCGTCGATCGGCCCGATTTTGCCCTTGTCGAACCCGACGTCCCCGACATCCTTCGGCCCCGCGTCAGCCGGCCCGCCTCCGGTCAGCTTGTCGTGCAGTGACTCACCCGCCTTGTGCGCCCCATGCGTGGCCGCACCGCTCAGACCGCCGTTCAGCGCACCCCAGCCCAGGCTGTCCAGGTCACCCCCGAAAGCCGCCGCTCCGGTGAGGCCGACCACCACCTCCGTCGCCGCCTCGTTGCCCGCCTCGCCCCAGACGTTCTTCGAAAACTTCGTGCCGAACTTGCCGTCGACCTTGCCCAGGCCCTTGCCCAGCCCGTGGGCGAACGCGCCACCCACCGCGCCCAGTGCCGCCGACTGGCCGATCGACTTCCAGTCGACTCCGTGCCGGTTGCCCTGGGCGATCTGGATGACCTGCGCCAGCATGTCCTCCGCGACCTCTTCGGCCGCTTCCTGCGCCGCCTCGCGGGCGATGCGGGCCAGCAGGCTCGTCAGGCGCTGGACGAGCGTGCGCTGCACCGTCACCACCGCGGTCCGGCCGGCCGCCATGATCTCCGGGACCAACGGGGCCGTGAACGGGTTCGTCAACGCCCACAGCACTTCCGCGGCCGTCACGGCGATCGAGATCAGCATGCCGTACTTGGCGTTCTCGATGTTCAGCGCCTGCTCCCGCAGCGACGCCGCCTGCGCGGTCGCGCGCTGGACGTAGTCGGCGCCCAACGTGCTCAGGTTCCGCGAGAACTCCGAGAAGTTGTGCTGGACGTCGCCGCCGACGTTCGCCGTCACGTGCTGCGAGAGCCGGTTGAACCCCTGGCCCGCCGCCGCGATGTCGCGCGCGACCTGGTCCCATTCGGCGGCCAGCTCGCGGAGCTTGTCCTCGTCGCCCTGCGGCCAGGCGTCACCCGCGATGATGTAGAAGATCCAGTTCAGGCTGGGATCCACCATCAGGCTCATCGCGGGCTCCGAAACCTAGGCCGTCGGCGGCTTCGTGACGTCCTCCTGCAGCTGCAGGAAGCTCTTCTGCAGGTCGCGCGCCATGTCGAACGCTCCCTGGTCGGCCTCGCGGAACGAGCCGGCCATGTCACCGATCGCGTCGGACGTGCCGTCGACGGCCTTCGCCCACAGCCGGACACCGTCGCGGATCTCCGCGACCGCCTTCATGTGCGTCTCGGCGAACGCGTTGCCGTTCTTGTCGTGGCCCGCCGCTTCGGAGACGCGCCCGGAGCTGCCGAGCGCCTGGATGCGCTGCGTCAGCGCCTCCAGCTCGGTCGCCTTCTCGCGGTAGCCGTTGCGGCCGGTGTCCAGCCCGTCGGCGTCCACGAAGAACTGGTCAGTCATCTTCGGTCCCTCCCTCGAAGCCCGGCACGCGGGCGGCGAACAACGCTTGGACGTCGACCTTCCCGGCCATCAGGTCCCGCGCGGAGAACCCCGGCGGCAGCATCGGCGCGAGCTGTTCGGCGGACGCGTCGATCGCCTGCTGCCGCGCCTGCGCGATGGTCCGGACGATCACCCCGGCCAGTTCGGCCGGCGCCATCCGCTTGTACGCACTCGTCGGGAACGTCAGCTCGGTGACCTCGCCGGTGCGGCCGACGGTCGCGGTCACCTCGCGGCGCGCGGACGTCGCCGTGCCGGTGGCCTCGTCGATCCGTTCCTTGGCCGCGGTGAGGTTTTCGCGCTGCCGCTGGTACGCGCCGAGCGCGTCCTCCAGCATCTTTTCGTAGGGCGATGCCATGACTCCTCCTTCAGCCGACCGAGGCCAGGCCCTGCCCGAGGGCGAGCGGTTCGACGTCCGGCGGGCGGACGGCGCGCAGGTCCGCCGCGGCCAGCGTGCGGGACGCGGCCGTGGCCGACAGCGTGCGGGCGAGTTCGTGCGCGGCGTGCACCGTCCGATCCGAGGCCGCCGCCAGCTCGTGCGCCAGTGCGTCGCGGACGTCGCCCGGGACCTCATGGCCGCCGCGGACCAGCAGCCGCACAGCGATCTCGCCGAGTTCGTCCACTGTGTACTCCCCCAGTTCCCAGACCGCCGGGAACCGGTCCCGCAGCGACGGCACCAGCCCGGCGAGTGTCCGAACGCGACGCGGTTCGCCGGTCAGGACGACGACCGGGTCCGCGGGCCGGCGGCCGACCGCTTCGGCCAAAGCCTCGAGGACTTCGTGGCCGGGAGTGTGCACTGTGGACTCCCACTCACCGTCCAGATCGAGCACGAGCACACCGCCGCTCGCGTCGTCCAGCGCCGTGCGGACCAGGTGCTCGGCCTGTCCCGGCCAACGCGGCATCAGGTCGTCGGCGACCGAACGCCGGACGAGCTGGCCGACGCCGACCAGCCCCAGTTCGGCGAGCCCCCGCGCGTACAGCCGCGCGAACTCCGCCCGGCCCGAGCCACGCTCGCCGCTGAGCACGACGTTGGCTTCCTGGCCGAGCGGCTGACGTCCGTGCTCGAGCCCGCCGAGCCGGACGAGCAGGCGTTCGGCGTGCTCCCGGACCGTCTTCTGGCCGACGAGCCGGCGCAGCCGGTGCACGCTGTCCGCCGCGCCGACGGCGGCGGCCGGATCGGTGCCCACCGACACCGCCGCCTGCACCGCCGCGGGCAGGTTCGCGAGCTCCGCACGCAGGTCCTCGGCCGTCAGCCGGTTGAGCTCCGAGTCCTTCGACGGCGGCTGCAGCGCCAGGCGCGACGCCTGGTTGTTCACCATGGCCTCGAACAGCTTCCGCGCGACGCGGCCGTTGCCGAACGTCGAGTTCTTCGGCACCCGCTCGAAGTATTCGCGCAGCGTCGTCAGCGCGTCGTCGGTCAGCTCGTAGTAGTGCTTGCGGGTCAGGCCGGTGGTGATGGTGACCAGCTCGTCGACGCTGTAGTTCGGGAACTCGATGGTCCGCGTGAAGCGCGAAGCCAGACCGGGGTTGGACTCCAGGAAGACGTCCATCTGCTCGGAGTAGCCGGCGACGATCACGACGAGCGAGTCGCGCTGGTCCTCCATGATCTTCATCAGCGCGTCGATGGCCTCCTGGCCGAAGTCCGGCCCGGAGCCGCCGGAACCGGCCGACAGCGTGTACGCCTCGTCGATGAACAGCACACCGCCGATGGCCTTTTCGACGACCTCGGTGGTCTTGATCGCCGTCGAGCCGATGTACTGGCCGACGAGGTCCTGCCGCGCGACCTCGACCATGTGGCCCTTCGAGAGAATGCCCAGCTCCGCGAGCACCGTGCCGTAGAGCCGCGCGACCGTCGTCTTGCCGGTGCCGGGCGGGCCCGCGAAGACGAGGTGCCGGCTCATCGGGGGCATCGGCAGCCCCATCCGTTCCCGCATCTGGGACATCCGGATGAGGTTGATCAGGCCGGTGACCTCCTTCTTCACCCCCGCCAGGCCGACCAGCGACTCCAGCTCGCCGAGCGGGCCGTCGAGCACCTCGCCGGACGCGTCGCCGGAGCCGGGCTCGGGCGCCGCCGGCGGTACCACCTCGGGCTCGACGGTCGTCGCGCCGTCGGTTTCGCATTCGGTGAGCGTGACGTTCGCGCCGTCTTCGGCCGAGACGCCGTCGCGCACGCGGCAGCGCGACGCGGTGAGCGTGGCGCCGGGTGCGACCACGACCTCGTCGGCGATCTCGCAGTCCTGCAGCTCCGCCGTGGCGGTGATCCGGAACCCGCTACCCCGCACGTGGAGGTCGGTCCCGCTCAGCCACGACGATTCGGTGACCTCGACGGCGATCTCGCGTCCGGTCTCGACCGACGCGTCCATGATGTCCAGCCGGGACTGTCCGGAAAGGACGATGCCCCGGCCGGCGAGCCGGAACCCGGCGATGCGGACCTTCGCGTCGGCGGTGGCGAGCACGCCGGTCCGGGTCGCGCCCCGCACGGTCGCGCGCTCGAAGTTCGGCGCGGCCTCGCCGTCGGCCAGGATCGCGACCTGCGAGTCCTCGAACGTGCAGTCCACGAAGTGCGGCGACGCGGTGCCGGTGACCTGCACTGCGTTGCGCTCAGCACCGGCGAACACGCATTCGCGCAGCACCGGCGCGGCCGACGCGGCGACGTGCACGGCCTGCATCGGCGCCGCCAGGAACCGGGAGTCCACAACGGACACCCGGCCTTCGCTGGTCAGGTACAGGTCGACGTTCGCGCTCTCGCGCACGGTCAGGCCGGTGATGGTGGCCCGGCCCTGCTGTTCGACGACCATCGCCGGCTTCTCGGCGCCGGTGATCTCGCACTGCTCGACCACGGCGACGGCCTCGCCGTTGACGCACACGCCGTTGCCCTTCGGCTGCCGGACGGCGCACCGGCGCAGCACGACCGAGCCGACCTCCGCGATGACGACGCCGGAGGACGCCGTGCCGGCGATTTCGGTGTCCTCGATGGTGCTCTGCGCCGGCGACGCGATGACGATCCCGGCCCCGGCGGTGCTGGTCACCGCGCAGCCGCGCAGGGCGAGGGAGCCCTGGAGACGGGCGAGGAGCGTCGCCCAGGAGGCGCCGGTGACGCGGCAGCCGTCGAGGGCGGCCTCGCCGCGGACGACGTCGACCGCGACGAGCTTGTCGTCCTGCCCGGCGAGGGTGAAGCCGCGCAGCTGGACGGCTTCGGCGTTGGCCACGAGGACGCTGCCTTCGCGCGCGACGATCTCGACGTCGCCCTCCGCGACCAGCGAGACCATGCGGTCGACGACGAGGTTCTCCTCGTAGCGTCCGGAGTGGACGGTGATCGTGGCGCCGGGCTGGGCCTGCGCGAGCGCGGCACCGATCGTGGGGTGGCCGCCTTCGCCGCCGACCGTGAGCACCTGTCGGTTCATCAGTTCCGCCTCTCCCTCACACCAGCCCCGGCACGACACCGAACCGCGCGGCGGCCGCCGTCGCGATCGGTGTGCGGCCGTCGGTCTCGGCCCACATCTCGAGTTCGCGTCGCAGCGACTCGAGCGCCAGTTCGTCGAGCGAGATCCGGTCGGCGGCGACCCGGCCGGTCTCGTCCACCTCGCTCACGGTCAGTTCCCGTAGCAGCACCAGGCCGCGGTCGGCGCCGCCGGGCTCGGTGATTTCGAGGACCTTGAAGCTGGTGCCGGGCACGAAGAGCGCGCGGTCGGCGACGCTCCCGTCCGGCTCCAGCAGCTTCGTCCGGCGGGCGGTGACCGACCAGACGAGGAAGTCAGTGTCACCGTCCGATGTGGACATCGGAGTGGTCGTGGTGTGCAGGAAACCCCACTCGGTGAGGACTTTCCGGGTCCGGTAGAGCGCCCACTGCGCGGCGGTCGGGCTGGTCGTGAAGCTCGCGGGCCCCCGGTGCGAGGGCAGCCGCCTGAGCCCGGCGACGACGCAGCGCGCGATCGGCACGTGCGGCCCGCTGCGCCCGGCCCGCAGCCCGGCGTCGACGGCCGCGCCCTTGGCCGAGAGGTAGAGCTGCACGGCGACGGCATCGGTGAGCACATCGGCCGGCGACGCGGCGAGCGCACCCTGGAAACCGGGGTGTTCGGAGAGGATCCGCGCGGCGGTGTTGGACATCAGGCCGTACTCGGCGCCGAGGGACTTGCGAAGCCACTCGCGTTCCTTGTCGACCCCGCGCTTGGGCACGAGGGCGGCGGCTTCGGCGGCGGGAGTGGGCTGCAGCCGCGCGCCGCTGGTACCGCCGCCCGCGACCTCGAGGGGCGAGGCCGCGGACGGCGGGGGCTCGGGGGTGTTCGCATCGTGGCTGGTCGGCGCCTCTGCCCCGGGCCCGGCGGCGGGACCACCGACGACTCCGGCGGGCGGCACCGCCGGCGGGGGTGCGGAGGCAGCACTCGCACCGCTGGGCACAATCGGACCGGGGTCGGCACCAGCCGAACCGGCGAGGACACCGGCCGGCGGCACCGCCGGCGGCGGCGTGGTAGCTGCACCACCGGGCACAATCGGACCGGGGTCAGCACCAACCGAACCACCGACGACAGCAGCGAGCGGCACCGCCGGCAGGGGCGCGGAGGCAGCACTCGCACCGCTGGGCACAATCGGGGCGGGGTTGGTACCAGCCGAACCACCGACGACACCGGCCGGCGGCACCGCCGGCGGTGGCGGCGCGGGAACAGCACCACCGCTCGTCGGCGGGGCCGCGGAGGGCCGGGGCGTGGTCTCGGCGGTCGCACCGGACGGAAGATCCGTCGCCGTGCCCCCGGCGACCTCGGCAGGCTGCACCGCACCAT
Organism: Amycolatopsis iheyensis; assembly: GCF_024703995.1. Lineage (GTDB taxonomy): Bacteria > Actinomycetota > Actinomycetes > Mycobacteriales > Pseudonocardiaceae > Amycolatopsis > Amycolatopsis iheyensis. The sequence continues at coordinate 168,507 of NZ_JAMXQV010000021.1, forward strand.
CCGAGACCGCGCTGCCGGCCGCCCGGAGGCCTGCGGGCGGGACCGCCGGTGGCGGGAGCGGGATCGCCGGAGCTTCGGGCCGCGGAGTGACGGAAGCGCCGGTGTCCACCCGGGCGGGCGGCGTAGTGACCGGGCCGTCGGAAACCATCGCGACTCCGAGCTCCGCAGCGACCCGTGCCGGGGCGGCCGTCGTGATCGTCACTGCGTCAAGCGACGACGCGACCACCGCGCCCGGGTCCAAGCGCTCCGAGATGGTCTGCAGCGGCGGCCCCTCGATCTGGGCCGGCGCGCGCCGCGGGGTCGCCGCCCTGGCTCGCTCTGCCAGCAACGCCGCCGCCGGGAGGATGCGGCTGAGGCCGCGGGTGTGGTCGTCCAGCCTGGCCAGGACGTCCTCGGCCAGGAAGCGCATGCGCTCGGCCGCGTCGGAGGAGACGTCGTAGGTCAGGTTGTGCGCCGTCGTGTCCAGCGTGACCCCGCGCAGTGCCTCCGCGGTGGGACCGGCGGCCGGCGGGCGCAGCAGGAGACCCGACTGGACGACCTCCAGCACCGCGTCCGGCGAATACCAGTACACCGCGGGCTCGATCTCCTTCAGCCCGGAGATCGGCGGGCGGTGGTCCAGCACCCGGGGCAGCGGCTGCCCCGGGACGTACGCCAGCTCGCGGGCGAACGGCGCCCAGACGAGGCTGCCGTCGTAGCGCACCGTCCAGACGTCGAACTCGTGCGGGGCGCCGATCGGGATTCCGGTGCAGAACCCGACCTCGCGACCCAGCAGGTCCGCGAGCGCCTGGCCCAGCGTCGTCCCGGCCGGGACCGACATCGGGCCGTACTGGACGAAGCGAGCCTGGTGGCGTACGGGCTCAGGCAGGCGCATCCACAGCCGCGCCGCGTCGTCCATCGTCAGGGGCGGGCACCCCGGACAGCCGAGGACGATCGTCATCGTGTCCAGCAGCGCCGGCAGGCCGCGGATCAGCGCCGAGCGGTGGTGACCCAGCCGGCGGTCGACGCCCACTGGGCGGATCCAGAGACCGCCCGGCAACGGCTCGGCCACGCCGCGCGAGCTCGTCGACGTCAGCTCGGACGTGACGCCCGAATCCCAGGATGGACGTGGGAAGCGCTTCGCCTCCCACCTCGGCGGCCGGCCCGGCTGGAACCGGACCCAGCCGCTACCGCGTCCACTGTGGACGAACAGGGCGCCGCCCGCGCTCGGGATCACCGAACCGTCCGGGGCGAGCACCGGACGGCCGATCCGCTCGGCCAGCCACTGACCCGCCAGCGCCGACGTCTCGCGCGAGCGCCCGCCGATGACCAGGCGCACCCCGCGCCGGCGCCGCGGCAGTGCCTTCGCCACCGACTCCCACAGGGAGATCGGCGAGTCCACCGGCAGGTCGACGACGACGAGATCGTGCTCGGCGTCGGCGGCGACGCCCAGCGCGAGCGCCTGCGCCTCGTCCGTCATCCCGGTGGCGGGGTGCACGACCAGCGCGTTGCCGACCGTCTGCCGGCTCAGGTCGGTGTCCGGGCCGCCGCGGCGGCGCGTCAGCGAGAGATCCATGGTGACCCTCCGATCAGGCTCGGCGGACCGGCGGCGCCTGGACGGCGTGGCCGGTGTGGTGGGCGATCAGGCCGAACACGAAGAACCCCAGCACGATCAGCACCGCCAGCGCCGCGCCGACCAGCAGGCCGGTCCAGGTGCGCTTGGCGGGCACGTCGAGGTGGCTCGCGTCGCCGAGCACGAGGGCCGAGGTCATCCGTCCGATGAGGAACGAGTACGCCTCGACGTGGTCTTTCTGCGTCTGCACCATGGTTTCAGCCCGTCAGTCCGATAGCCCACGCGTAAGTCCCGAACAGCTGCAAGAGGATCGGGAGGATCGCGACGGCGCTCAGCGTCTCCAGCCAGTTGGCCAGGTGGCCCCAGATCGGCAGCAGCCGGCGCGGCGGGGGCCGCAGCATGGCCAGCACCAGCAGGAAGAACACCAGCACCACGCCCGCCGCGGACGCCCCACGCCAGTCCGGGGCGAGCGGCTCGATCAGCGAAAACGCCAGCAGCACCAGGCCGAGGGCGCCGGCGACGGCCAGCGGCACCCGCTGCCACACGCCCAGCAGGCTGCGCGAACGCATCAGCACCGCCGCCGCGAGCAACCCGGCGAGGATGCCCGGGAACAGGCCCTGGCCGACCAGGAACGGGAAGCAGCAGGCGAACACGACCGCCGATGTGACGCAGGCGATCGTCAGGTAACCGTCGGCGTACGCGGTCTGCGTGACCATCTTCTCCGCCGGGGCGGGCTCGATGTCGTACTGCAGCTCGTCGGCCGTGCGCGGCAGCTGCGGGCCGCGGATGCGGGCGAACCGGATGCCGATCCGCGGCGCGAACACCAGCAGTCCGATGAGGACGGCCGACACCAGCGCGGCCGACTGCACCGGGGAGAACTCCGGGCCGTGGTGCAGCCACAGCGTCACCGCGCCGGCGGCCCCGAGCGCCACGACGGTCCCGAACGGGACGAACGGCGTGACCCGCGCCCACGCGGCCCGGCCGCCCAGCATCGCCCCGCCCGCCAGGCCGAAGGCGAGGCAACCGGACAGCAGCGGCGCGGTCTGCAGGTCGAACGCCGGCCCGAGGCCCGCGACGGCGACCGAACCCGCCACGAACGCGAACCCGCACCCGCCCAGGCCGAGCAGCGTGATCAACGCCGTGTCTTCGGAACGGACCCCCGAGCCGATGGCCGCGACCAGCAGGCCCAGCGCCACGACCGCGCAGCCGAGGGCGGACAGGCCGGTCGCGCCCGGGTAGAGCAGCACCCGGGCCAGCACCAGCAGGCCCGCGATGGCGAAGCCGAGGAACAGGAACCGGTTGAACTCGGGCTTCCAGCGGCCGGACTGGCGGCTGACGGCGGTGGCCATGCCGTCGGCGATGTCGTCGAAGTCCAGTTCCGGCAACGGGTCCAGCCGGGGGCGGAGGTGGAACTCCTCCCCCTCCTTCCAGTCCAGCGACTCCGGCGTGCCCGCCGGGTCGAGCGGCGCCTCGCCGAGGCGCTGCAGGACCCACGAGTCGCCGGTGTCGTCGTGGCCGCCGGTGTGCCGCAGCAGCACCGGCAGCAGGCTCGTCACCGGGACACCCATCGGCACGGCCAGGTCGGCGCGTCCCCGCGGGCCGTGCACGGTGATCCGGCACAGCTCGCCCTGCTGCATGGCGGTCAACGTCCGCTCCCTTCGAGAGTGCCGAACCCGCTGCCGACGAGCTGGTCGGGACCGGGGACGAACCCGGTCTGGACGAGCTTCACGCCGCGGCGGGTGACGAGCTGGGCCCGGCCGGCCGGCAGCTTGCGCGGCGCGGCCTCGCCCAGGAACTTGCCTTCCTCCTTGGGGTAGGAGAAGACGACGCCGGGGCTGCCCAGCTCCCAGAGCCGGCGCAGGACCGGGTCGCTCAGCGCCCGCATGGCGCCCGACGTGCTGCGCGCGACGACCAGGTGCATGCCGATGTAGGCGCCCTGGGCGAGCAGGGACAGCAGCGGCTCGAGCGGTGAGCCCATGCCGCCGGTGAGCAGCTGGTAGTCATCGACGACGAGGAACAGCCGCGGCCCGGTCCACCAGTCGCGGCGCTTGAGCCGGTCGGCGGTGACGCTCTGGTCCGGCACCCGCGGCGAGAGCGAGACGCCGGTCTGGTTCGCCAGCTCCTGCAGGGCTTCGGTCGTCGTCGCGTAGCCGACGCGGTAGGCCTCGGGCACCTCGGCGTCGAGCTGGCGGCTCGGGTCGGCGAGCACGATCTTCGCCTCGCCGGGCCCGTAGCGGGCGGTGATCGAGCGCAGGACCAGCCGCAGCAGGTTGGTCTTGCCGGTCTCGTTGTCGCCGAACACCAGCAGGTGCGGGGTGGCGCGGAAGTCGTGCCACACCGGCAGCAGCCGCTGCTCGTCCTGGCCCAGGGCCAGCCGCAGGTCGCCGTCGGGCCGGGGCAGCTCGGACAGCGGCAACGTCGCGGGCAGCAGCCGCACCGCCGGCGCGCGGCGGCCCGGCCAGAACGTGTGCACCTCTTCGGCGACGGCCTTGGTCGCCGCCGCGAGGTCGTCGGTGGCGGCGCTGCCGTCCATCCGGGGCAGGCCGGCGAGGAAGTGCAGGCCGTCCGGGGTCAGGCCGCGGCCCGGCTGGCTCGGCACGGTCTTCGCCTTGCGGGAGCCGATCTCCGACTCCATCGGGTCGCCGAGGCGCAGCTCGAACCGGGTCTGCAGCAGGTCGCGCAGGTACGGGCGGATCTCCGACCAGCGGGTCGAGGCGACGACGACGTGGATGCCGAACGACAGGCCACGCGAGGCCAGCTCGCCGATCTTCTGCTCCAGCTCGGAGTAGTCGTTCTTGAGCGAGTACCAGCCGTCGACGACGAGGAAGACGTCCCCGAACGCGTCGTCGACCTGGCCGGCGCGGCGCAGCCGGCGGTAGACGTCCATGGACTCGACCCCGCGCTCGGAGAAGATGTTCTCCCGGTGCTCCATGATCTGCGAGATCTCTTCGATGGTCCGCACGACCCGGTCGCGTTCGAGGCGGGTGGCGACCGAGCCGACGTGCGGCAGGCCGCTGATCGACATGATGCCGCCGCCACCGAAGTCCAGCCCGTAGAACTGGACCTCCTCCGGCGTGTGGGTCATGGCCAGGGCCAGCACGAGGGTCCGCAGCAGCGTCGACTTGCCGGTCTGCGGGCCGCCGACGACCGCCACGTGCCCGGCCGCGCCGGACAGGTCGGCCGTCAGCAGCTCGCGGACCTGCTCGAACGGCCGGTCGATCATGCCCAGCGGCACGCGCAGCCGGCCCAGCTGGGCCGGGTCCTGGACGCTCATGCCGCGCACGGCGTCCGGCAGGACGCCCGGCAGCAGCGCGTCGAGGCTGGGCGAGTCGGCCAGCGGCGGCAGCCACACCTGGCGCGCCGCCGGGCCCGCGCCGGCCAGCCGCTCGACGAACGCGTCGGCCAGGGTCGGGCCGCTCGGAGCGGTTTCGAGGACTTCCTGGGCCGTCTTCTCGGTCTTCGTGTCGGGTTCGTCGTCGCGGACGATGAACCGGGTCGGCCGGACCTGGGTGAAGAACGGGACGACCTCGGCGCTCGCGCGGGCGACGTCGCTCGCGCCGTCCCCGCTGCCGGCCGGGACCGGCCCGGAGACGTACGCGGCCTTGAAGCGCACCAGGTTCGTCGTGTCGATCTTGAGGTAGCCGTTGCCCGGTTCGGACGGCAGCTCGTAAGCGCTGCCGACGCCGATGACGCTGCGGGACTCCATCGAGGAGAACGTCCGCAGCGCGATCCGGTACGACAGGTGCCCTTCGACGCGGTGGATCCGGCCCTCGTCCAGCCGCTGCGAAGCGAGCAGCAGGTGCACGCCGAGGCTGCGGCCCAGCCGGCCGACCGAGACGAACAGCTCCATGAACTCCGGCTTCGCGCTCAGCAGCTCGGAGAACTCGTCGACGACCAGGAACAGCGTCGGCATCGGCGGCAGCTGCTCGCCGGCCGCGCGGGCCTTCTCGTACTCGAACAGCGACGGGTGCCCGCTGGCGCGAAGCTGCTCCTGGCGGCGCACCATCTCGCCGTTGAGGGAGTCCTGCATCCGGTCGACCAGCGGCAGCTCGTCGGCGAGGTTGGTGATCATCGCCGAGGTGTGCGGCAGCCGGTCCATGCCGAGGAACGTCGCGCCGCCCTTGAAGTCGACGAGGACGAAGTTGAGGATCTCCGACGAGTGCGTCGCGGCCAGGCCGAGCACCAGCGTGCGCAGCAGCTCGGACTTGCCCGAGCCGGTGGCGCCGATGAGCATGCCGTGCGGGCCCATGCCGCCCTGCGCGGACTCCTTGAGGTCCAGCTCGACGATCTCGCCGTCTTCGGTGACGCCGATCGGGACCGACATCCGCGCGCGCTGCACGGCGCGGGGGCGCCACTGCGCGGGGATGTCGAAGCTGTGGACGTCGCGGATGCCCAGCAGCGCCGTGAGCCCGAAGTCGCTCTCGAGGGGCTGTTCGGCGATCTCCAGGGTGCCGCTGGTCCGCTTGGGCGACAGCAGCCGGGCCAGGCCCTCGATCTGCGTCACGGACAGCTCGTCGCGGACCGCGGACCCGACCGCGGTGCCCGCCGGGAACTCGACGCGATCGTCCTTTGTGGTCAGACGCAGCACCTTGGGGCCGCCGGGGAGCGCGCCGGTGACGTCCAGCAGGACGACGTTGCGCAGGCCCGCGCCCAGCAGCCGCGACGACTCGGGGATCGCCGCCAGGTGCGCGACGATCACCACGAACGGCTCGGTCGTGGTCGGGCCGACGGCCTTGTCGTGGTCATCGCGGTCGGCGACGTCGGGGCCGAGGACGTCCATCAGGTCGTCGTGGTCGGCGGCCAGCAGCCGCAGCGGGCCGGCCGGGTCGCGCAGGGTGGCGTGCTGGTTGTGCGGCAGCCACTTCACCCAGTCCCACTGGGACTGCGCGGCTTCGGTGGTGAGCACGGCGATCCGTAGCTCGTCCGGCGAGTGGAACACGACCAGCTGGGCGAGCATCGCCCGCACCAGGCTCACGGCGGCCTCGGGGTCGCCGTCGAACTCGACGCTGGTGAAGCTGCGCAGGCCGACCGCCGTCGGGATGCCCGACAGCGACCGGTAGGTCTCGGTGAAGCGGCGCAGCGAGATCGCCGACAGCGGTTCGAGGTCCTCGATCGGCTTGGTGACCGGCGGGACCAGTTCGAGGGCCGACTGCTGCGAGCCCAGGCCGATGCGGACGCGGCCGAAGTCATCGTGGCTGACCCGCCGCTCCCACAGCCGCCGTCCCATGGCCAGCGACCACAGCGAGTCCGGCGACGGGTTGTTCCACGCCACCGCGCGCCGCTGCTGCTCCGCGGTCGCCCGGGCCCGGGTGCGGACCTGCGCGATGTAGCGCAGGTAGTCCCGGCGTTCGGCGCGCATCTTGCGCTTGCGCTCGCCGACCGCGCGGGTGAGCTGGCCGACGCTCATGGCCATCATGGACAGGCCCATGCCACCGCCGAGCACGTAGGTCATCGGTGAGCTGCCGCCGACGCCGGAGAACGACAGCACCATCACCATCGACCCGATGCCCATCGGCAGCATCATGAGCAGCGAGTTGAAGTCCCGCGCCGCCGGTTCGGCGAGCACGGGCGGCTCCTGCAGCTCTTCCTGGCCTTCGGGCAGTTCCGGGCCGGACGCGCGCGGGCCGCGCTTGACGGTCTCCGTGCTCACTCCAGCACCCCCGACGGCCGGCTCGCGGACCGGCCCCAGGCCGAGTCGTCCTGGCTCAGCAGGTCCGCCATGGTGCGTTCTTCCTCTTCGGGTTCGTCTTCGGGTTCCGGTTCGGGGGCTTCGGCTTCGGTGTCGAGGGCCGGACCGTCACCGCAGGTCGGCAGCTCGTCCGGGATGAACTCGCCGTCCCCGACCCGGATCCGCCGGTAGGTCTCCCGCGGCTCGTCTTCGGCGGGCCGCCACGGCTCGTCGCTGCGCTCGAGGAGGTCCGTGCCGACCTCCTGCTCCTCCTCGGCCGGCGGCGCGAACGGCAGGAGGCCCGGCAGGAACTCGGCGGTGCCGACGTCCCAGGCGGAGGTGTCCTCGTGCGCGTCGGCGGGCTGCACGACCGAGATCCGCACGTCGTCGTCACGGTCGTCCGGCTTCCCGGTGGGCGCGGCGCCCCAGCCGCTGACCGGCACGGCGGTCGCCCAGCCGCGTGGCGTGCCGGCGCCCGGGTCGGGTTCGCCGGGGGCGTCGGTGGTGGCCCACGCCGAGGCGTCGCCGCCGAGGAGCCCGGCCGAGTCCGGCCGCTCGGCGGCGGAACCGGTGCCGGGCGGGGCCATCGGGGGCGGCATCATCGGCATCCCGGCCGCGGCGGGTGCCGAGTCCGGAGTGGACGGTGCGCTTCCCCGGTCCGACCACGAAGCCGCGCCCAGCGCCGGAGTCTCCCCCACCGACGCCGGGTCGCCGACGCCACTGGGCGCGTCCGGCGTCCACGCCGCGTCCACACCACCCAGCAGACCGGCCGAATCGGGCCGCTCGGCACCCGGTGGATTCAGGCCACCGCCCATGCCACCCGGCGGCATCATCGGCATCCCCGCGCCCGGGAAAGCCTGCTGCTGCGACGAATCTGGTAGCCGGCTCGCGTCGAGCCCCTCCACATCCCCACCGGGCGGCGCCGGCGTCTCCCCGAACGAGCTCTGGTCACCGAGACCATCCGCACCGCCGACGTCACCCGGCGGCGCCGACCACGAGGCCGACTGCAACGCCGGAGTCTCCCCGAACGAACTCGGGTCACCGAGACCGTCCGGCGCGTCCGCCGTCCACGGCGCGTCCACGCCGCCCAGCAGCCCGGCCGAATCGGGCCGCTCCGCACCCGGCGGGTTCATCCCACCGCCCATGCCACCCGGCGGCATCATCGGCATCCCGGCACCCGGCACGCCCTGCTGCTGCCCAGGCGACGACACATCACCCGGCCCCTGCAGCTGACTCGGATCCAGGCCCTTGATCCCACCGACATCGGGAACGTCGACGCCACCACCGAGATCGCCGCTGCCACCCGCACCGCCGACGTCACCAGGCGGCGCCGACCAGGACGCCGACTGCAACGCCGGCGTGTCCCCGACCGAACTCGGATCCCCCAAGCCCTCCGGCAAAGCCGAATCCCAGGGCGCGTCCACCCCACCCAGCAGCCCGGCCGAATCCGGCCGCTCCGCACCGGCAGGGTTCATCCCACCACCCATGCCACCCGGCGGCATCATCGGCATCCCCGCACCCGGCACGCCCTGCTGCTGCCCAGGCGACGACACATCACCCGGCCCCTGCAGCTGACTCGGATCCAAGCCCTTGATGCCGCCCACGTCGGGAATCCCCGCGCCGGTGACGTCACCGGTGCCACCGACGTCACCGAGGCCACCCGCGCCACCGACGTCACCCGGCGGCGCCGACCACGAAGCCGACTTCAGCGCCGGCGCGTCGGCCAGCGCGCTGGGGTCGCCCAGCCCGTCGGGGAGGCTGCTGGTCCACGGCTTGTCGACACCGCCCAGCAGCCCGGCTGAGTCCGGGCGTTCGGAACCGGCGGGGTTCATGCCGCCGCCCATGGCACCCGGCGGCATCATCGGCATGCCGCCGCCCATCGGCGAGGTGAACCCGCCGCCCGCCTTGGGGTCCTGCAGCGACGACGGCACGTCGGCCGGGTTCAGGGCGTTCGCGCCCAGCCCGTCGAGACCACCGGCGCCCGGCGGGTTGCCCAGCGCCGGCGACTTCAGGTCGCCGAGGCCGTTGAGGCCCCCGGCTCCGCCGCCGACATCACCCGGCGGCGGAGCGAGCGAGGGCGACTTGAGGTCGCCCAGGCCACCGGCGCCGACATCACCCGGCGGACTGTCGAACGCGGGCGACTTGAGGTCACCCAAGCCACCGGCGCCGACATCACCCGGCGGACTGTCGAACGCGGGCGACTTGAGGTCGCCCAGGCCACCGGCCTTCGGATCGCTCTTGCTCCCCGCGCCGGAAGGCGGCGGGGTCAGGCTCGGCGAGGTCAACGGCGGCAGGGCGCCACCGCCCGCGCCGACGTCCCCGGGCGGGCCGTCGAGCGAAGGCGGGTCGATGGCCCCGAGGTCGCCGGGACCGCTGTCGCCGCCGGGTGGCGGGGAGACGGCCGCGAGGCTCTGGAACGGCGGAGGTGTGCCCCCGGTGTCCCCGCCCGGGCCGGAGTCCCCGCCGGGCGGCGGCGGGATGTCGGCGCCGGACAACGGGGGCGGAGCGCCGCCACTGCCGGTGTCGCCGGGCGGGGGCGGGAGTTCGGGTGGCGGCACGTCGCCACCACCGCCGCCACCACCGGAACCGCCGGGCGGCGGCGGGATGGCGGGCGGGGGCGGCGCGTCCGCGGGCGGCGGGATGTCCGGGGGCGGCGGCGCCTCGGGCGGCGGCGGGGGCGGCGGGACGTCCGCGCC
>NZ_JAMXQV010000001.1 GCF_024703995.1 Amycolatopsis iheyensis
CAAGATCAAGATAGGTCTGGCGCTCGTCGCCCAGCTTCCTCGGACCTTGAGGCGACCGGTCCCCGCGGATCTCGAACACTGCAACCCCTCAACAGCTCAGGTGTTGCAACCACCACTAGAACCCAAGGAGTGAGGAGGCCTTCGCGGAGAAACGTCAGGCGACCGAGATGGCCAGCTGGTGCAGGCCCGGACCCTCCGCCTTGACGGACGCTTCGCCGTTGCCGGTGCGGTGCAGCGCGCGCACCGTCCAGTCACCCGGCGCCGCGTAGAAGCGGAAGTCACCGTCGGCCGAGGAGACGACCTCGCCGGTGAAGTCGCCGCCGCCGTCCAGGAGCCGGACGAACGCGCCGCCGACCGGCCCGTCCGCGCCGGTCACCTTGCCGGCCAGGACGACCTGGCCCTTCGTGTCGTAGTCCGCCGGCGTGGCCTCCTGGACCGGTGCGCCGCAGCTGTCGTCAACCGCCATCACTTGGCTCCCAACTCGACCGGCACGCCGACCAGCGAGCCGTATTCCGTCCACGAACCGTCGTAGTTCTTCACGTCCTCGTGGCCGAGCAGCTCGTGCAGCGCGAACCACGCGATCGAGGAACGCTCACCGATGCGGCAGTAGGCGATGGTGCCCTTGCCCGCGTCGATGCCCTGCTCCTTGTAGAGCTCGTCGATCTCCGCCTCGGTCTTGAAGGTGCCGTCCTCGTTGGCGACCTTCGCCCACGGCACGTTCAGCGCGCCGGGGATGTGGCCGGGGACCTGGGACTGCTCCTGCGGCAGGTGCGCCGGGGCGAGCAGCTTGCCGGAGAACTCGTCCGGCGACCGCACGTCGACGAAGTTCTTCGCGCCGATGGACTGGACGACCTCGTCGCGGAACGCACGCAGCGAAAGGTCCTGGTCCTTGGCCTTGTACTGGGTGGCTTCGCGCTTGACCTCGTCGGAGTTCAGCTCACGGCCGTCGAGCTCCCACTTCTTGCGCCCGCCGTCGAGCAGCTGGACGTTCTCGTGGCCGTACAGCTTGAAGTACCAGTACGCGTAGGCGGCGAACCAGTTGTTGTTGCCGCCGTAGAGGATGACGCGGTCGTCGTTCGAGATGCCCTTCTCCGACAGGAGCTTCTCGAAGCCCTCCTTGGAGACGAAGTCGCGGCGCACCCCGTCCTGCAGGTCGTTCCGCCAGTCGAACTTCACCGCGCCCCGGATGTGGCCTCCGTCGTAGGCGGTGGTGTCCTCGTCGACCTCGGCGAACACGACGCCGGGGGTGTCCAGGTTCTCCTCGGCCCACTGGGTGGTGACCAGGACGTCTTCACGGCTCATGAGAACAGAACTCTCTTTCTGGGTTGGACTTCAGGACGACGCGCGGGCGGGGCTGAAGCGCTTGATGAGCAAGAACATTTCGCAGCCGAGGCAGAAGTCGAAGGCCGCGTTGAGGAAGGCCGCGAAGAGCGCGAACGCCGTCGCGACGACGCCGAGCGGGACGATGTCGAGCGCGAAGCCGACCGTCCCGACGAGCGCGAACACGAATCCGACGGCCTGCGCGAACCGCAGCGGTGCCGCGTCCTCACGCTCGTCGGTCGGGCCGAGGCGCGGGGCCACGAGCGCGCGGTAGACGATCGAGTACGGCGCGGGCTTGAGGCCGACGAACGCGCCGATCGCGAACACGACGGTCTGGATCGCCAGCAACGGCCACCACTGGGTGACCAGGACGACCGCGAGCACGATCGTGGTCAGGATGGCGGCGAACCGCGGGCCACGCGGGTCGACGGCCGGTCCGGCGGACATGGTTCCTCCAGCTGGAGCAGAGGGGGTGCGTGCGAACGGCACGCTTCAGCGGCTTCGGGGCTGGCTGGTTTCCGGGCGTGGTTCAGCGCCGGTCGGCGTGGGCGCGACACAGGCTGCTGCGGACGCGGCAGAGGTCGACTGCGCGTCGCTGCGTCAAGAAGGTGGTCAGCCCGGTCACGGGTGCGAGGGTACCCAGAGCTCCCTCAGAGTGGGAACCACGTTCATACCTTGGGACGATTCCCGGTAAGTGGAACATCGGCTGGTCAGCGCGTCCGAGTCGTGAGATGCGGGCGCAGCGCGTCCAGCAGTTCGGGGCCCTTCGGGACGCCGCTGACGCGCAGCAGCTCCCGGCCGTCGGTGGTCAGCGCGATCGTGGTCGGCGTCCGCAGCACGGACAGCGACTGCGCGACCTCGGGCTGGTTCGTCACGTCGAGCTCGACGTGGTGCAGGCCGTCGGTGCGCTCGGCCAGCGGCTCGAGCACGGCCTTCGCGTGCCGGCACGGCGCGCAGAAGGTGGTGGAGATCTGGACCAGCGTCACGGCGGACGCCGGGTCGAGCACGGCGGTGACGGGACCGGGCAGCTCACGGGCGGCGGGCCTGGCCTCGCGCACCCGGCCGTTGCGCGCCCGCAGCAGCAGGCCGACGGCCGAAGCCGCCACCAGCACCGCAACGAGCACCCACAGCCCCGTCACCGGCCGCTCCTTACCTGCTCAGCTCCGCGAAGGACACGTTCGTGGCCTCGCCCTTGATCGTCACCGATCCGCTCTGCGCCCGCACGCCGGTCGGGGTGACCGACAACGGCAGGTCCTTCGTGCTGATCGAGGCCTTGAAGTTCGGCAGCAGCGCGTTCTGCACTGCCTGGGGAACAACCGTCGTTTCCTGGTCATTCCCGAACTGCAGCCGCTTGGGGACGAAGTTGATCGTCCCGCCCTTCGGATCGGCCTCGATCATCGCGAAGCAGAAGATTTCCAGGTCCTTGCCCGCGAACGAAAGGTGTCCCGAAATGCGGACCCCGGTGCTGGACTCGTCCTGCTCGGCCTGGCCCTCGGTGGTCGTGGTGGTCGGCGTCGGCTCGCTCTGCCCGGAATCGCCGTTCTGCACGTAGTCGGAGGTCGACGGCTCGATCCGCAGGTCCTTGATCTTGTCCAGCGGCGAAAGGCGGGCCAGGTCGGCGGCCTTGATGGTGACCGAGCCGGTCAGCTTGCCGATGGTGATCGCCTTCGTGTTGCCGGAGGTGAGCTCCGACAGCGGCGCCGTGACGTCCTCGAGCTCGGCGTTGACCGCGACGTCCTGGAGCTTGTCCGCGACCGGCACGCCGGCAGCGGACACGCTGATGTGACTGTAGTCACCGCCGAGCGCCTGCGTGAGGAACGGGAAGCCGTGGATCGTCACCGACGGGTCGTCGGTCAGCTGCAGCTGCGTCCGGGCCTTCTGGGAGATCATGTGCTCGGCGTACGCGGCGGCCCCGAAATCGGCGCCGACCAGCAGCAACACCAGGACCACCAGTGCGATCACCCACCGGCGGGCGCGGCGGCCGCGGCGTCGCGCGTCCGGCCTCGGTGCGGGTCGGTCGTCCCGGGCCACGGGCCTGCTCACCATCGCGTCCGTACTCCTGTTCGTCGGGGACACCGGGGTTTGTCCAGGTGTGATCGATCCAGCAAGGGTTAGGTGCCCGCTCGTTCAGCCGCTATTCTCACTTAGCACCGACCAACGCCGACGTGCGGCGACGACTTTGGAGGCGGTGCGGCTCATGAGCCTGGACCTTCTGGTACTGACTGCGGAAGCCGACGCCACTTCGGTGCTTCCCGCGCTGGACCTGCTGCCGCACACCGTACGCGTCCGCGCTCCCGAGGTGACCGCCCTGCTCGACGCGGGCCACCGCGACGTCATCGTCCTCGACGCCCGCAGCGACCTGGCCTCGGCGAAGAGCCTCTGCCGGCTGCTCAAGGGCGCGGGTGAGGACGAGGCGTCCACCCCGATCATCGCGGTCGTCGGCGAGGGCGGGCTGGTCGCGGTCAGCGCCGAGTGGCGCACCGACGACATCCTCCTGCCCACCGCGGGCCCGGCCGAGGTCGACGCCCGGTTGCGGCTGGTCACCACGCGTGACGGCGGGTCCGCGCAGGTCGAGGCCGAGCTGCGGGTCGGCGAGCTGGTCATCGACGAGGCGACCTACACCGCGCGCCTGCGCAAGCGCACCCTCGAGCTCACCTACAAGGAGTTCGAGCTGCTCAAGTACCTCGCGCAGCACGCCGGCCGGGTGTTCACCCGCGCCCAGCTGCTGCAGGAAGTCTGGGGCTACGACTTCTTCGGCGGCACGCGCACGGTCGACGTGCACGTCCGGCGGCTGCGCGCCAAGCTCGGCCCGGAGCACGAGCAGATGATCGGCACCGTGCGCAACGTCGGCTACAAGTTCGAGCGGCCGGCCAAGGGCGGCGCGCGGCCCGTCGTGCCGGCTCAGCCCGAGGCGGCGGCCGAGACCCCCGAGCTCGCGCACTGACGTCCCCATAGTTCCCAGGACGCGGCGACAGCCGTCGCGTTGCCTCGCGCGCGGGTACGGTCACGGGGTGACCGGAGAGTGGCGGCAGGAACTGGACGACAAGCAGCTCGAGGACGTCCGCGGGCTGCTGCTGGCCGTGCGCGAGGCCGACGGCCGGCCCGAGGTCGAGCCCGCGGGGCCGCTGCCCGGCGAGTTCGACGGCGGTGAGCACCTCGTCGCGTGCGTCGAGGGCGAGGTCGTCGGCTACGCCCACCTCGACACCACCGGCGACTCCTTCGGGCACCAGGTCGCCGAGCTGTTCGTGCACCCGGGCCACCGCAACCGCGGGTACGGCGCGAAGCTGCTCCACGCGCTCGACGAGCGCGCCGCCGTCGGGTTCCGCGTCTGGGCCCACGGCGACCACCCGGCGGCGCTGAAGCTGGCCGTGCAGGCCGGCCTGGAGCGCAAGCGCGAGCTGCTCATCCTGCACACGAACGTCGAGGGTGCGGACTGGCCGGAGCCGCGGCTGCGTGACGGTGTCTCGCTGCGGACGTTCGTGCCGGGCCAGGACGAGGACGCCGTCGTCCGGGTCAACGCGCGGGCCTTCGACTGGCACCCCGAGCAGGGCGCGCTGACCGCCGACGACCTCCGCGCCGACGAGGCGCGTCCGTGGTTCGACGCCGACGGCTTCTTCCTCGCCGAAGAAGATGGTCAGGTGATCGGCTTCCACTGGACGAAGGTGCACGAGCCGACGCCGGGCCGGTTCGGCGGCGAACGCGTCGGCGAGGTCTACGTCGTCGGCGTCGACCCCGCGGCGCAGGGCGGCGGGCTCGGCCGGGCGCTGACGCTCGCCGGGCTGCGGCACCTCGCGGGCCGGGGGCTGCGGCAAGTCATCTTGTACGTCGAGGGCGACAACGCGCCGGCGCTCGCCGTCTACACGAAGCTCGGGTTCACCCGTCACGAGACCGACGTCCAGTACGGTCGGTGACCACCGTCGACGCCGTGCAAGCGGCTTGTCACGGAGGGCAAACACGCAGGTCACGGCCAGGACACGGCACCCTTTCGGGGTAGTAGCACTCCTCACATCAGGGGGCTTGTTCACTTTGCGTTCATTTATTCAGGGCCGACCGTCCACCACCACTGCCTAATGTCCGGTTCCGTTGCGGCACCACGCCGCGGCGACCCGGTCAAGCTCCTGATGGAGGAAACAGCAGTGAAGATCATGCGGCCCCTGAGCGCGGTGGGCATCGTCGCGAGCGCCGCCCTCGTGCTCGCCGCCTGTGGGTCCGACCCCGCGGCGTCCAACAGCAGCAGCTCGAACTCCGCTGCCGCACCGGCCGCGACCGGCACGGCCGACGTCGCCTGCGGCGGCAAGAGCCCGCTGTCCGCGGAAGGATCGTCGGCGCAGAAGAACGCGATCGACATCTTCACGCAGCAGTTCGGCAAGAAGTGCTCCGGCCAGCAGGTCAACTACAACCCGAGTGGTTCCGGCGCGGGCGTGAAGCAGTTCAACGCCAACCAGATCGACTTCGGTGGCTCGGACTCGCCGGTCACCGGCGCGGACCTCGAGGCGGCCAACAAGCGCTGCGCGAGCGACGCCTGGAACATCCCGATGGTCGTCGGCCCGGTGGCCGTCGCCTACAAGCTGTCCGGTGTGGACAAGCTGACGCTGACCCCGTCGGTCGTCGCCAAGATCTTCAGCGGCGGCATCACCAAGTGGAACGACCCGGCCATCAAGGCGGTCAAGGGCAACGAGAGCCTGAACCTGCCGGACAAGGCCATCCAGGTCGTCTCCCGCGCCGACGAGTCGGGCACCACCGACAACTTCCAGAAGTACCTGGGCGCGGCGGCGAAGGCCGACTGGACCAAGGGCGCCGGCAAGAAGTTCAACGGTGGCGTCGGCAACGGTGCGCAGGGCTCCAACGGTGTCGCGACCGCGGTGAAGGCCTCCGACGGCGGCATCACCTACGTCGAGGGCGCGTTCGCCAAGGACGGCCTCAACGCGGCGCTCATCGACAGCGGCTCCGGCGGTGTCGAGCTCAGCGCGGCGAACGTGGCGAAGTCCCTGGACGCGGCCAAGTTCCTCAAGGACGGCTCGAAGGACCTCGCGCTCGACCTGAACGCGATCTACGCCAGCAACACCCCGGGCGCCTACCCGCTGCTGCTGACGACCTACGAGATCGTCTGCTCGAAGTACGCGAACGCGGACGTCGCGAAGGCCGTCAAGGCGTTCCTGACGGTGGCGGCCACCGACGGTCAGCAGCCGCTGTCCTCGAAGGGCTACGTGCCGATCCCGCAGTCGCTGCAGACGAAGGTCCTGGACTCCGTCAAGGCGATCTCCTGAACGCCCGTTGCGACTGACACACGAGTGATAGAGGCTGGTCAGAAGTAGCTGATGAGCGAGTCATCCTCGACGCGAACGCCCACCGGCGACCCCGGTGGGCGTTCGTCGTCCGCCACGACGCCCCCGGAGGACCCGATTTCGGAGCAAGCAGCCCCGCCGGCGGCTCCCCAGCCGCCCGCGAGCGAGAAACCGAAGAAGGTGCGGCCCGGTGACCGCATCTTCCAGAACCTGACCACCGGGGCCGGGATCTTCGTCGTCGCCCTGATCGGCCTGATCGGGCTCTTCCTGCTCATCCAGGCCATCCCGGCGCTGCGGGCCAACAAGGTCAACTTCCTGACCAACCACGGCTGGTCGACCAACGACCCGGCGAACATGGCCTTCGGCATCCTCGACCTGCTCGAGGTCACGGTGGCGACGTCGCTCGTGGCGCTGGTCATCGCGATGCCGGTCTCGCTGGGGATCGCGCTGTTCCTCACCCAGTACGCGCCGGCCCGGCTCGCCCGGCCGTTCGCCTATGTCATCGACCTGCTCGCCGCGGTGCCGTCGATCATCTTCGGCCTCTGGGGCATCCTGGTCTTCGCGCCGGCGATCGAGCCGTTCTCGCAGTGGGTCAACGACACGTTCTCGTGGTTCCCGCTGCTGGCGCCCGGCAACGTCGCGCCGAGCGTCCGCGGCACGATCTTCACCGCCGGCATCGTGCTGGCCGTGATGATCCTGCCGATCATCACCTCGCTCTCGCGCGAGGTGTTCGAGCGCACGCCGACTCCGCACATCGAGGGCGCGCTGGCGCTCGGCGCCACGCGCTGGGAAGTCATCCGCACCACGGTGCTGCCGTTCGGCAAGGCGGGCTACGTCGGCGCGTCGATGCTCGGCCTCGGCCGCGCGCTCGGCGAGACGATCGCGCTCGCCGTCATCCTGCTGATCCCGCAGGGGCGCAACTTCGACTGGAGCCTCTTCGACGGCGGGTCGACGTTCGCTTCGAAGATCGCCGCGAACTACAGCGAGTTCAACAACGAAACCTCGGCGGGCGCGTATATCGCGGCCGGCCTGGTGCTGTTCGTGCTCACGTTCGTCGTCAACTTCGCCGCGCGGTCCATCATCGGCCAGAAGGGGGACTGAGCATGTCCACCTCCACGCTCGAAGCTCCGGCTTCGACCCCGGCGTTCCAGCAGGTGAGCCTGGGCCGCAAGGTCAAGAACGGGCTGGCGACCACGCTGGTCTGGCTGTCGTTCCTGGTCGCCGTCGTGCCGCTGGTCTGGGTGCTGTACACGGTGATCGCGTACGGCATCAAGCGCATCCCGTACAGCAACTGGTGGTCGCAGGACTTCGGCGACGTCCTGTCCGACGAGGTCGGCGGCGGCGTGCTGCACGCCATCATCGGCACCCTGCTGCAGGGCCTGGTGTGCGCGATCATCGCGGTGCCGATCGGCATGCTGGTCGCGATCTACCTCGTCGAGTACGGCCGCAACGGCAAGCTCGCCAAGGCGACCACGTTCATGGTGGACATCCTTTCCGGTGTCCCGTCGATCGTGGCCGCGCTGTTCATCTACGCGCTGTGGATCACCACGTTCGGCCTGCCGCGCAGCGGTTTCGCCGTGTCGCTGGCCCTGGTGCTGCTGATGATCCCGGTGGTCGTCCGGTCTTCGGAAGAGATGCTGCGGATCGTCCCGGACGACCTGCGCGAGGCGTCGTACGCGCTGGGCGTGCCGAAGTGGAAGACGATCATGAAGATCGTGCTCCCGACGGCGTTGTCCGGCATTGTCGGCGGCGTCATGATGGCGCTGGCGCGCGTAATGGGCGAGACGGCGCCGCTGCTGGTCCTGGTCGGCTACTCGGCCTACACCAACTGGGACATCTTCAGCGGCGAGCAGGCGGCGCTGCCGCTGCTGATGAACAACGAACGCGTCAGCAACCCGATGGACCCCGGCACGGTCGGCTTCGACCGGATTTGGGGCGCGGCACTGACCTTGGTGCTCATCATCGCGCTGATCAACCTCCTCGCCACCGTGTTCGCGCGCCTCGTCGCCCCGAAGAAGAAGTGAGCTAGTCATGGCCAAGCGAATCGACGTCAAGGACGTGGACATCTACTACGGCAAGTTCCACGCCGTGGACGGCGTCACCCTTTCGGTGCCGCCGCGCAACGTCACCGCGTTCATCGGCCCGTCGGGGTGTGGCAAGTCGACGGTGCTGCGGACGCTGAACCGGATGCACGAGGTCATCCCGGGCGCCCGCGTGGACGGCCAGGTGCTGCTGGACGGCGAGGACATCTACGCGTCGGCGGTCGACCCGGTGCAGGTGCGCCGCACGATCGGCATGGTGTTCCAGCGCCCCAACCCGTTCCCGACGATGTCCATCAAGGACAACGTGGTGGCGGGCCTGAAGCTGGGCGGCACCAAGGGCAAGAAGACCCTCGACGACATCGCCGAGCGCGCCCTGCGCGGCGCGAACCTGTGGAACGAGGTCAAGGACCGCCTCAACAAGCCGGGCGGCGGCCTGTCGGGTGGTCAGCAGCAGCGGCTCTGCATCGCCCGCGCGATCGCGGTCCAGCCGGACGTCCTGCTGATGGACGAGCCGTGCTCGGCCCTGGACCCGATTTCGACGCTGGCGATCGAGGACCTGATCGGCGAGCTGAAGAAGGACTACACGATCGTCATCGTCACGCACAACATGCAGCAGGCGGCGCGCGTGTCCGACCAGACGGCGTTCTTCAACCTGGCCGGGGTGGGCCAGCCGGGCCGGCTGGTGGAGCTCAACGACACGGAGAAGATCTTCTCCAACCCGGACGAGAAGGCCACGGAGGACTACATTTCCGGCCGCTTCGGCTGAGTTGTCGTTGGAGGGAAGGCCTTTCTCGCCCGTGCTCGGGGCAGGCGAGAAAGGCCTTTTCTTTTGTGTGGTTGTATTGTGCCGTGGCCACGAAATTCACCGCGCGGAACGCGTGCGCACCGCAGTGTCCGATAAGGACGGTGGTGTGTTTCGTTTGCAGCGGCCACGGAACCGTTGGGGCCGCCGGAAACCGGCTTCGAGTTCGTGCTCGACAGGCCGGCCATCGACCGCTGCGCTCGCGCGCGTCTTCGCCTGCGGACGCCCGCCCCGGCAGGCTCCGCCTCTGAGCCTCGCCAACGAAAAGTGCCCCCGGCCGCGCGCGGCCGGGGGCACTTCTTCGGGAAGACTCAGATGTCGTCGTCGGAGCCGTAGCCCGGCATCTTGCCGGTGACCACGAAGATCATCCGCTTGGCCACCGACACCGCGTGGTCGGCGTAGCGCTCGTAGAAGCGGCCCAGCAGCGTCACGTCGACCGCCGCGGCCACGCCGTGCGGCCACTCGCGGTCCATCAGGACCGTGAACAGGTGGCGGTGGATGTCGTCCACCTGGTCGTCGTCGGACTCGATCGTCTTCGCCGCTTCGACGTCCTTCGAATGGATCACGTGCTCGACCTGGCGGGCCAGCCGCACGCCGACCTCGCCCATCTCGGCGAAGTACGGCCGCACGGCCTCCGGCAGCACCGGCTCGGGGTGGCGGCGCCGCGCGGCCTTCGCCACGTGCAGCGCCAGGTCGCCCATCCGCTCCAGGCTCTCGGCGGCGTGGATCGCCGCCAGGACCGTGCGCAGATCGGTCGCCACGGGCGCCTGCAGGGCCAGCAGCGCGTACGCCTGCTCCTCGCACTGGGCGCGCGCGTCGTCGACCTTGGCGTCGTCGCTGATCACCTGTTCGGCGAGGCTGAGGTCGGCCTCCAGCAGTGCCCGGGTGGCGCGCTCCATGGCGTCGGCGACCTGGATCGACATGGCGCCCAGGTTGTCGGCGAGCTGTTCGAGTTCGACATGGTAAGCCTCACGCATGGCCCAACCCTACGGCCAACCGTGACCAAACACCGCATCGCCGGGTGAACCGCACGTGAACCCGGACTAACGATCCTCGCGGATCAGCCCCGGGTGCTGGTCTTCTTGCTGGTGGTGGTCGATTTCGACGTCGAGGTCTTCGACTTCGACGAGCTGGTCGGCGGAGCCTGCTCGCTCACCGGGATCGGCGCGTTCGGGTCGGGCAGTGGCGTGTTGTTGCGCAGCGCGTCGAAGAGCGCCTTCGTCTTGCTGCGGACGAGGACCTCGTTGCCGCGGCTGTTGGCGATGCCGACCGTCGGGACGGTGAGGAACGTGATCTTCGAGGAATCCAGGCCCTTCATCGACTGCGCCAGCGTCATCATCTGCTTGACGCCGAGGTTGTCGCCGAAGGTGGCCTTCGCGAACGCCGTGATGAAGTCGCTGAGCTTGCCGGGGTCGAGCACGACGTCCGACGACATGACCTTCTTCAGCAGCGCGCCGATGAACTCCTGCTGCCGCTTGATCCGGTCGTAGTCCGACTTCGCCACGTCGGCCTTGACGTGCCGCGCGCGCACGAAGTTCAGTGCTTGGTCGCCGGAGATCGTCACGTCACCGGTCTGCATCAGCACTTTGCCGAGGATCTCGTCGTCGATCGGGACGTCGGTGTGGACGGTGACCCCGTGCACGGCGTCGACCATTTCCTTGAAGCCGTTGAAGTCGATGCCGACGAAGTGGTTGATCCGCAGCCCGGTGATCTGCTGGATCACCTTGGTCACGCAGGGTGGGCCGCCCACCGCGTACGCGGTGTTGAGCTTGGCGATCTTCTGGCCCGGCGAGACCTGGTCGGTGGTCTTGTTCTGCGCCGGGTCCCAGCGCTGGCAGTCGGGCCGGTCGATCTCGAGGTCGCGCGGGAACGACGTGACGACGACCCGCTTCCGGTCGGCCGGGATGTGCGCCACCATCACGGTGTCGCTTCGCGCACCGGGGTTGCTGTCGGCGGTGCCGACGCCTTCTTCGTCGGTCGCGCCGTCACGGGTGTCGGAGCCGACCATCAGGAAGTTCTCGTCGTTGGCCTGCGCGTCGGCGTCCTGGATGTCGGAGGAGTTCTCGTCGAGCGCGGAGACCTGCGTGAACTTGGCGTCGAAGTAGGTCTGGGCGCCCCAGGCGCCTCCGATGCCGAGGAAGACGAGCCCGGCGACGACGGCCGCGGCGATCCGCCCGAACCGCGCCGAGCGGTCGATCTTCCGCTGTTTCTTTTCCTGCAACCGGGTCTGCGCGGAGTCTTCTTCGGCTTCGGGCGGCGGTGTCGTCGTGACGACCCGCTGGAGGGCGGTGCGGGTGCTCTCGATGAGCGAGGTGGGCGAGAGGCGTTCACGACGTTCCCGCCGCTTGGCTTCCTCGGCTTCCATCTCGTCGTGCGCGGCGGAGAACCGGGCGAGGGTGTGGTCGATCTTGCGCCGGTACTGGGTGGCCTCGTCGATCGCTTCCATCTCATCGGTCATGGTGAGCGGATCGAGAGCGGCCCGGGGTGGAACGGAGCCGGCGGCGGGCCGCAGCTGGGTGGGCGCGTCAGCGGCGCTTTGGGTGCTGTCGGTGTTGGCCCGCACGGAGGGGCCTTCGGCGGCTGCAGCGGCGCGGCGGCTGTCGGTGCCTTCGGCGGTTGCCGCAGGTCGGCGACCTGCGGGGCTGTCGGGGGTTGCTGCGGTCCGGCGGCTTGGGGGGCCGTCGGCGCCTTCGGCGGCCGCGCCGGGCCGGCGCGCGGCCGCTCCTTCGGGCGCAGCCGAGCCTCGGCGACGTGCGGGACCGCCCGCGGTAGGCCGGGCGGGTGCCGCCGCCTCGGCGGGAGCGGCCGCGGCCCGGCGGGGTGCGGGACCGTCCGGGGTGGGTCGCGAGGGCACGCCTGCCTCGGTGGGAGCAGCTGCGGCCCGGCGGGGTGCGGGGCCGTCCGGGGTGGGTCGCGAGGGCAGGCCTGCCTCGGTGGGAGCAGCCGCGGCCCGGCGGGGTGCGGGACCGTCCGAGGTGGGTCGCGAAGGCACGCCTGCCTCGGTGGGAGCAGCCGCAGCTCGGCGGGGTGCGGGGCCATCCGGCGCGGGCCGCCCGGGTACAGACCCCTCGGCGGCCGCGGTGCGGCGAGGGCCGGGGCTGTCCGGGGTCGCGCGGCGAGGCGCGGCGCCGTCAGCCGCACGGCGACCGGCCGGGCCGTCGGCGGCGCGACGGCCGGTCGAACCATCGGGTGCGGCGCGGCGAGGTGCGGGGCCGCCGCCGTCGGGGGCAGCGCTGTCGGGACTCGCCGCCGGGCGGCGGAGGGGGCGGGAGTCAGGGCCGCTGCGGCGGGCTGCGTGGCCATCTTGACCAGCCGCGATGTCAGAACGCCGGGCCGGGCCGCCCGCGCCATCAGCAGCGCGTCGGGCGGGGCCGTCGTGGCCGCCGGCGCTTTCGGCAGTGCGTCGGGCTGGGCTGTCGTGCGCGCCCGCGTTCTCCGCCGGGCGTCGAGCTGGGCCGTCGTGGCCGCCCGTGCTTTCGGCAGTGCGTCGAGCTGCGCCATCGTGCGCACCCTCGGCCGCGGGGCGGCGGGCCGGAGCGCCCTCACCCTGCGGCTCCACCGCCGGGCGGCGGCGCCGAGGCGGCTGGGCCGCCGCCGAGGTCTGCTGGGGGCCCGGGTTCGCCGCCGGGGGGCGGCGCTGCAGCGGTGCCTCCGGCTGGGGGGCCGCCGCCGTCGTGCGGCGGGGCTGGCGGGGGCGCGGGGGGCGCGATTGACGTGTCGCGTCCGTGGGTACTGGGCTATCGGCGGGGTGTGGCTCGGCCGCGTGCGGCCGGTGCGCCGGCGGCTCCGGCGATGGCGTCGGGCGCACACCCGTGGTCTTGGCGACGACGTCCGAGACGCTGATCCCGCCCTGGTCCTCCATCGACCGGCGTCTGCCGGTCCGGGGCCGCGCGGGACCGTCCGAACGGCGACCGGTTCCCGGGCTGTCGTGCTCGTCCGGCACTCGGTCTCCTTTCGCGCGATCGAAGGCGGGGGTCGTGACTTGGCCGTCTTCCCCCGCGAGAGGTGATCGTTCCCCCGGAGGTTTTCGTTATCGTACGGATACCCCCCGTTCGTGACGACACCCTCCCGGAATTTTCTTCACCTTGAGTCGACGAACGGCCGGTGGCCGTCGACAAACGGGTGACGGGTGCCCGCAGCTTTCCGGGTAATGGGGCGTTTACGTTACTCAGAGTGGGTTATTAACTGCGTGCTTTGCGCGTCGTGATAGGCGACTTTGTTCCGCCCCGCACGTTTCGCCGCGTAAAGCAAGCGGTCCGCGCTGCGCAGCTGGCGCTCCGGCGGCGCCGGCGCGTCCGCGCCCTCGTGCGCCAGCCCGGCGCTGATGGTCACGCGCAGCCCCGGCTGGAGTTCTGACCAGGGATGACGGGCGACGCGCAGCCGGGCGGCGTCGACGATCCGCACCGCGTGCCGCGCGTCGACGCCGGGCAGCCACAGCACGAACTCCTCGCCGCCGTAGCGGGCGCAGAAGCCGCCCGGGGGCAGCTCCTCCTGCAGGAGGTCGGCCACCCGGCGCAGAACGCGGTCGCCGACGAGGTGACCGTACGTGTCGTTGACGCGCTTGAAGCGGTCGAGATCGACCAGAGCGATCCCCAGTGGCCGGGCCGGCTGCCGGTCGAACGGTCCGTACAACCGCTCGTCGAGGTAACGGCGGTTGTAGCTCGACGTCAGCGCGTCACGCAGGCTGCCGTCGCGTGCGATGTCCAGCGCTGAGCGAAGGTGCTGGTAGGCGCGTCGCCAGTCGCCCTGGGTGGCGAACAGTGTCGCGACGGCCTCGTGGAGGTGGAGCAGGTCGGGGCTCCGGCGCAGCGCGCCTTCGTCCTCGGCGACCATGCCCACCTCCACCACCCCTTGGTTGTCGTCGCGGCAGCCGCCGCGCTTGAGGTGTCGGGGCCGGGCGAAGGCGAATTTCGCTCAACGGGACGATGATCGTTACTCTGCGAAGTTGAGCTGTCAGAGCCCGACGAACGGGTCGATGACCTTGAGCTGGGAATACTGGTCCTTGGCCCAGTAACTCACATCAGCCGTCCGGTCGTTCAGCAACTCCTGGTAGTCGGCCCAGGAGATCCAGCGCCAGCCGCCGACCTCGGCCGGGTTCGGCTCGGGGTCGGTGTCGGCCCAGGCGGCGAACACCGGGCAGAACTCGTTCTCGACGATCCCCTGGAACGGCGGCGTCCGGTAGCGATACTTCGGCAGCACGCAGTGCAGCTCGGACAGCGACGGCAGCCCGATCTCGTAGGCGGCGCGCCGCCGGACGGCGTCATCGAGGGACTCGCCGGGCGCGGGGTGGCCGCAGACGCTGTTGGTCCAGACCCCTGGCCAGACCTTCTTGTCGAGGGCGCGTTGCGTGATCAACAGGGCGTTGTCGCGGCGTCGCAGGACGTAGCAGGAGAAGGCCAGGTGCAACCGGGTGTGCTCGTGGTGGCTGGCCAGTTTCGGGCCGGTTTCGCCGGTGGGCACGCCGTCTTCGGTGACGAAGACGACCTGCTCGGTCTCGGGTTCGGTCGCGGTATCCACGAGCCCCAGTGAACACGACGGACCGGCGCGCCCCGTACCGCGAGGCGGGTGGGTTACCGGCCCGCCGCCCGCCCGGGTGACGGGCCGCTACCGCGCGTCGAGGTGCTCGACGATCAGCGAGGTGACGGCTTCCGGCGCCTCTTCGGGCACCCAGTGCGTGACGTCTTCGAGCATTTCGAACCGGTAGGGCGCGGTGACCCAGTTCGCGGTGTCGAGCGCGGCCGTCGAGCCGAACGAGACGTCCTCGGTGCTCCAGATGTACAGCGTCGGCACGGAGATCTTGCCGATCTTCCCGCCCGGCCGGCCGGCGCGGTACCAGTTGAGGGCGGCGGTGAGCGCGCCCGGCTCGGACAACCGCTGCACGTAGTCGTCCACCTTGCTGGGTGACACGCGCCGCTCGAACATGTCACGCAGCGCACGGCCGTCGTTCTCGAGCATCCGGCGCTCGGTGACGCGGGTCTGCCGCCACTCGGTCATGTAGCGGGTGCGCAGGTGCTGGTCTTCGTCGGTCTTCATGGCGGCGGAGAGCGCGCCGGGGTGCGGAGTCGAAACGACGGAGAGGCTGCGCAGCCGCTCGGGGTGCGCGTCGGCGGTCCACCAGGCGACGGCGCCGCCCCAGTCGTGCCCGACGAGGTCGAACCGCGACCAGCCCAGCTTCTCGGTGATGGCCACGACGTCCCCGACGAGGTGATCGATGGAGTATTCGGTGGCCTGTTCAGGCCGCACATCGGGCGAGTACCCCCGCTGATCGGGCGCGACGGCCCGGTACCCGAGCACCCCGAGCGTGGCAACCTGGTGCTCCCACTCGACGGCGGCTTCGGGAAAGCCGTGCAGCAACAGCACGGGCCGCCCGTCATCGGGCCCGGCGGCGATGGCGTCGAAGGATCCGGCCTCGGTGGGGATGCTGATGTGGTCGATCACGAGCCCGAATCTACTTCGCGTGGTTGAACGGCGAGTGGCCGGTCAAAGCCGCTCGTGCTGCCCCGCCCAGCGGTTTGCCGCCGACGGGCTCGAGGAAGTTGGCGAGGACCCGCAGGCCGAAGCGCCCGGCGAGCGGACGCAGGTCGAGTGGGCCGGCTCGGAGCAGGTAGCGGTGCCGGAGGGCGGTCGCCCAGTCACACCTCACTGAGTCGGGCTAGCCGAGCACCTCCTCTGTTGTGGTTACTTCCACCAGGGGGCTGTACAGGCGCAGGATGTCCAACGCCTTTGCGTGACTCTCGTCGTCGACGCCTGCGCAGGCGTCGGCTACCACCGTTACGGCTACTCCCGCGTCTGCTGCCGCCAAGGCTGTTGAGAGGACGCAGCAGTCCGTTGAGACGCCTGCCAGCACCAGGCGTGCGCCGCCCACTCGGGTTGCCATTCGGGGGGTCCACTTGCCGAATGTTGTTGCGTCCACTGTGGATGCTGGGGTGAACGCGTCTACCACCTGGTACAGCGGGGCGTCCGGGGGCTGGAGTGCGAACGGCCACTGCTTGTAGTACTGCTTCCACGCTCCTTCCGGCTGCGTGGGCGCGATGAACCGGGTGAACACGACGTCTTCGCCGAACGCCGTCACCAGTCGGTGGATTGGGGGCAGCGCCTCGGCGAAGCGCGGGGTGAACCAGTCGCTGGCCGGGTCGGCGAAGACGTTCTGTAGGTCGATGGCCGCCAAGACTGACTTCATGCCGCCTCCTGGGCGTGGACGCGTTGGCGGGTCGACAAAGTGACCACGAACCCGAGTGCCAGCGCCAGCAGCACGCCGAGGTTTGCGAAGGCCCATGCGCCGTCTCGGCCGCCCAGGCCGAATGGTTCGAGGAGGTATCCCTGCCACTGCAGCCACTCTGCAGACGTGTTCGTGACCAGGCCCCAGCCGAGCGCGGTTGCCACCAGCACCAGTGCGATCGGTCCGATGCGGATGTCGCCGTAGCGGCCCGCCGGGTCGAACAGCTCTTGCTCGGCGTAGTCGCGGCGTCGCAGTAGGACGTCCGCTAGCATCACGCCGCACCAGGCTGCTACCGGTACGCCCAGCGTGACGAGGAATCCCTGGAACTGGCCGAGGAACTCGCCGCCGAAGAACACTATGTAGATCGTGCCCAGGATCATGATCACGCCGTCGACTAGCGCCGCGGCCGGGCGGGGGATGCGCAAGCCGGCCGAGAGCAGCGCCAGCCCCGACGAGTAGATGTCCAGCACCGCGCCGCCGACCAGGCCGAGCACCGCCACGATCGCGAACGGCACCAGGAACCACAGCGGCAGCAACGTCGTCAGCGCGCCGATCGGGTCGGCCGCGATTGCCTTGTTCAGGTCGGGTGAGGACCCGGCCAGCAGCAACCCGAACACCAGCAGCACCAGGGGCGCCACCGAGGCGCCGAACGTCGTCCAGCCGACCACGCCCCGGCTCGACGACGAGCGTGGCAGGTAGCGCGAGTAGTCCGCCGCCGCGTTGACCCAGCCGAGGCCGAAGCCGGTCATCAGGAACACCAGCGCGCCCACCCACTGCTGCGCCGAGCCGGCCGGCTGCGCGCTCACCGCGCTCCAGTGCACGTCACCGACCACGAGGATCACGTAGACGACCGTGAGCACGCCGGTGATCCAGGTGATCCACGTCTGCAGCTTCATGATCGCGTCGAAGCCGAGCACGCCGGCGGCGACCGTCAGCGCCGCGACCACGACCAGCGCGATCACCTTCGTCGCCGTTCCGCCGCCCCAGCCGAGGCGTTCGAAGACGGTCGCCGTCGCCAGGGTGGCCAGCGCCGTGAGCACCGTTTCCCAGCCGACCGTGAGCAGCCACGAGATCGCCGACGGCAGCCGGTTGCCCCGGACACCGAAGGCCGCGCGGGACAGCAGCATCGTCGGCGCCGAGCCGCGTTTGCCGGCGATCGCGATGAACCCGCAGAGCAGGAACGAGAACAGGATGCCGACGACGCCGGCGACCAGCGCCTGCCAGAACGAGATGCCGAAGCCGAGGGTGAACGAGCCGTAGCTCAGCCCCAGCACCGACACGTTCGCGCCGAACCATGGCCAGAACAGCTGCCGCGGCCGGCCCCGGCGCTCGGCGTCGTCGATGACGTCGAGCCCGTTGGTCTCCACCTTGAGCCTGCGGGTGCCTGGTTCGGTCGAGCTGGTCATGTCGGTCATGGCCCGTCCCTGGTCAGTAGGCGGTCGATCGCGTCGCGGCCCGGCGCGGTGGCCGGCCCACGACGGGTCACGGAGAGCGCGGCCGCCGCGTTGGCGCGCACGGCGGCGTCGAGGAGGGTACTGCCGCGCAACAGCTCCGCGGCCAGTACGCCGCAGTGTGTGTCGCCCGCGCCGTTGGTGTCCACCACCTCGACCGGGAAGCCCGGGACGTCGGTGGTGTGGCCGTGGTCGTGGACATGGCAGCCCTTCGCGCCGTCACGGACGACGGCGACCGGGGGCAGCTCGCCGAGCACCTCGGCTTCGCGCGCGTTGCAGCTCAGAATGTCTATTGTGGACAGTACGTCATGGAGGTCTCCAGGGTTGATGTCGGTGACGAGCGGGCCGGGATCGAAGAGGATCCGAGGGCCGGGAAACCGGGGCAGCCATTCGAGAAGCGCCTCGCGGTTGGTCTTATGCAACAAACTGTAGCCGGTCACGTACACGACGTCGTCATCCTTTGGGACGACATGGTCGAGCACCGCGGGCCGCAACCGTCCTTCGGCGCCCGTGCCGGTCGCGAAGGTGCGTTCACCGGTCGCGTCGACCAGCGCGACGACGACCCCGGTGTCCAGCCCCGACGTCGGTTCGTGCGCCAGTTCGATGCCCTCGTCCGCCAGCGCCGAACGGGCGAGATCGCCGAACCCGCCGGTGCCGTGGCTGCCGGCGTAGAGCACACGCGCGCCGGACCGCGCGGCCGCGGCCATCACGTTGAAACCGCCGCCGGGCAACAGGTTCGTCGACGACGCCAGGACGTCACCGCCCGGGCGGGGCAGGGCCGGCACCGCCATGACCAGGTCGACGACGACCTGCCCGGTGTGCACCAGCCGCCCGGTCATGGCCGGCGCAGCTCGAGCAGTGCGTCGACCAGCGGGCCGAGATCGAGGCCGTTCACGGTGAGCACGGTGTCGACGACGTCGGCGCGGAAGGCCCCGACGCCGTGCGTGGCGCCGAGCATCGCCCCGCAGATCGCCGCGACCGTGTCGGTGTCGCCGCCAAGCCCGGCGGCCAGGCGCAACGCCGCGGGCGGGTCGTCGCCCACGGCCTCGGCCAGCGCGAACGCGGCCACGACGGACTCCTGCGACGCGACCGAAGTGCCGATCACCCGGGCGACCGCGTCGGCGACGGCGGCCGGCGCCATGCCCCGCACCCAGCCGCGGGCCCAGCGGATCCGCGCGGCGATCTCCCCGCCGGCCGCCCAGTGCCCGCGTTCCCCGCCGACGACGGCGGCGCGCTCGCCCGCGTCGAGGGCTTCCGCGCGGCTCGCGCCGTCGACCCCGGCGGAGACGACGGCCGCGACCGCGGCGGCGGACGCGATGCCGAGGCTGGTGTTGTGCGTGACCCGCGCGGTCGCGGCGACGGCGTCGACCAGCGTGTGGAGGTCTTCGGCCGGGGTCGCGATGCCGACCGGCGTGACACGCATGGCGGCGCCGTTGGTGGTGCCGGCGCGGCCGGCCTCATCGGCCGGGACACCGTCCTGGAGCCGGGAAAGCGCGCGTTTCGTCGACGGCCCGAGCAGGTCGGCGGAGCCGCGGCGGACCATGTCCGCCTCCCACGCGAGCAGGGCCTCGGCGAAGGCGTGCGGGTCGACGGTGCCGCGGCCGTCGATGAGCAGCCGGGCCAGCAGGAGCGCCTGCTCGGTGTCGTCGGTGATCGACCCGGCTGGCATCGAAGGCGCGACCGGCTGCTCGGCGACGGCGGTGAGCAGGCCGGTGACCGGCCCGTAGGCGGCGGCGATCGCGGCGCGGGACATGGACTGCGTCGGCATGCCGAGTGCGTCGCCGACGGCGAGCCCGGTGAACGCGCCGAGCGCCCGGTCCCGCGCGTTCACCGGTGTCCGAAGGTGAGGTGGAACTGGAAGCGGTCCGGGTCGAGCAGGCTCACGACGCGCTCCACGAGCCGGCCTTCGGCGTCGACGGAGGTGCGTTCGGCGCGGAGGAAGAGCTCGCCGATCGAACGGCCGAGGAGCTCCGCGGCGCAGACGTCGAGGCGTTCGGTGCTGATCCACTGGTCGCCACCGGTGGAGATCCGGCCGGCGGCTTCGAGGGTCTTGGTCAGGGAGCCGTCGCGCAGGCCCGTTTCGGGGAGGTCGGCGAGCAGCCCGACGGCGGGCACGGTGGCGGTTTCGAGCGAGACGCCGCGCTCGTGCTCCCGCCGCAGCCGCCGGACGGCGACGTAGGCCGGCTCGCCGAACTCCTCTTCGAGGGCGCGGTCTTCGACCGTCTCGATGCCGATGAGCTCGGTGGTGACGGGCGCGCCGGCGTCGGCGAAGGCGCGGGCCCAGCCGATCCGCTGGTCGAGCTGGACGCCGTCGAAGGTGACGAACGAGCCGACACCGGCCTGGGTGGAGATGAGCTCGAGCTGCTGGAGTTCGGACAACGCGCTGCGGACGGTGCCGCGGCTGACCTGGTAGCGCAGGGCGAGCTGGTTCTCGCCGGGGAGCCGTTCGCCGTGGGCGAGCCGCCCGGACCGGATCAGGTCGGTGAGGTCGCCGACCAGCTGCTGCCGCTTGCTGTACATGTACACACCTGTACACCCTGGGGTTTCCGCTGGTCAAGGGGGTGAGCGGTAAACCCGGCCCCGCTGACTCAGGCGGCGACGAGCTCGCGGGGCTGCGCTTCGCGAGCCACCATCTCGCCGGCGGCCTTCGCGAACGCCCCCGAGAGCACCATGATCACCGCGAACGAGCCGACGAAGATGACCGTGCTCAGCCAGACCATCGTCGAGACGGGCAGCGTGAAGGCGCCGAACACCCGAGCCGCGCTCTCCAGGATGAAGCCGACGCCCCAGATGAAGCTGCTTCGGCGCACGACGTTCGTGAAGCGCGAGTTGTGCTGCAGGCGTTCCCAGGCGGCTTCGTGGTCGGCCTTGCCGTGGGTGAGGAACGGGCGGAGCGCCTTCGTCATGATCGGCTGCGCGGTGAACGCCGAGATCAGGATGACCAGGCCGGTGATGCCGCTGCCGATCGAGTCCTTGGCGATCATCATGCGGGCGTCGCCGGAGACGAACGTCAGCAGCATCCCGACGACGTTGGTCACCAGCACGACGAGCGCGAGCCCGTTGATGGTCCGGTTCTTGGCGAACTGGTAGAGCGTCCGGGCCAGCGGGAAGACACCGGAAAGCGCGAGGGCGGTGAAGTCGCTCGCGCCGAGCGCGTGGAGCCCGTAGTAGACGCCGAGCGGAACGGCGATCTCGATGCCGAGGGTCTGGACCAGGGAGGCGCTTTCGTTCTTCATGCAAGGAGCTTGTCGCGGCGAGGGCTTCGCCGAGGATGCCGTCCGCCACGACTTCGGGCTGACAGATGTCACGGCCGGCTTGCTAGAGTCGTCGTCGCGACTGAGCTGCCGTTCGTGGGGCGCGGCAGCGCGACAGGGTCGTTAGTGCTGAGGAGGGGACACCTCGGCCTACCCAGTGGAAACGCTGGTCGGGTCGGTCTGGCGTGCCTTGCCCACCCGATCGGGTAGGCAAGGAGTGGCGCATGGCAGCCGGATTTCCCGAGCTCGCGGCCATCGTGACGGCGAGTGGCATCGCCGTCGGATCCGTCGTCCGGCCGCTCTGCAAGTGGCTGACCGCGAAGACCCTCGTGGCCAAGGCGCGGCCGGAAGACATCCCCGAGATCGCGAAGGCGTTGCACCCGCCGCTCGGGATCAAGCGTCGCGAGCCATCGTGACGCCTCACGTTCCGTGGGGCTGCGTCGTCGGGGCGGCATGGGAACGTTCTTGCGCGTCACGATCGGCCTGCAGACCCTGGTCACCTTCCTCGCGCCGGTCACCGCCGGCCTGCTGCTGACCGTGCCCAGCGGGAAGGCGCTGCACAGCGCTTCGGCGTACACGCTGTTCGTGGTGGCGGTGGTGCACGTCGTCGCCGCGGTGCTCGCGTGGCGGCCGGGTGGTGGTCCGGCGCGGCCGATCCTCTCCGCCGCCTTGTTCCTCGGGCTCGTGTCCGCGCAGGTGGTGCTCGGGATCGCGCACGTGAAGACCGTGCACGTCCCGCTGGGGGTGCTGCTGTTCGGCTTCAGCCTGTTGCAGCTCAGCCGCCCGAGTGCATGTCTTCCGCCTCGGGGACGCAGTCGTCGTCCGGGTCGTCGAGCCAGCCGTGCGGCAGCGTGACCTTGCCCGGTGAGCCCTGACGGCCGCGGGGGCCGTCGGCGTTGTCGGGGAAGGGGGCGTCGTGGTCGAGGCGGCCGATGAGGTCGTCCAGCTCGGGGAGACCGGAGACCATCGCGAAGCCGCGGCGCAGTTCGGAGCCGACCGGGAAGTTCATGAAGTACCAGGCCATGTGCTTGCGCAGGTCGCGTAGGGCCTTCGTCTCGCCGTCGTGGGAGATGAGCAGCTCGGCGTGGCGGCGCAGGACCCGGGCCACCTCGCCCAGGTTGGGCGGGGTCGGCAGCGGGCGCCCGGCGAAAGCCGCCTCGAGCTCGCCGAACAGCCACGGCCGGCCCAGGCAACCCCGGCCGACGACCACGCCGTCGCAGCCCGTCTCCTCGACCATGCGCAGGGCGTCGCCGGCGCTGAAGATGTCGCCGTTGCCCAGCACCGGGATGCTGGTCACGGTCTCCTTGAGCGCCGTGATCTTCGTCCAGTCGGCCTGGCCCGAGTAGCGCTGCGCGGCGGTGCGCGCGTGCAGGCTGACCGCGGCGGCGCCCTCGGCTTCGGCGATGCGGCCGGCGTCGAGGTAGGTGCGGTGGTCGTCGTCGATGCCGATGCGGAACTTGACGGTGAACGGCACGTCGCCGGCGGCCTTGACGGACTCGCGCACGATGGCCTCGAACAGCTTCCGCTTGAACGGCAGCGCGGCCCCGCCGCCCTTGCGCGTCACCTTCGCGACGGGACAGCCGAAGTTGGAGTCGACGTGGTCGGCGAGGCCCTCGCCGACGATGATCCGGACGGCTTCGGCCATCGTCTTCGGGTCGACGCCGTAGAGCTGCATGGACCGGGGCTTTTCGTCGGCCCCGAAGGTCATCATGTGCATGGTGCCGGGGTGTCGTTCGACGACGGCGCGGGCGGTGATCATCTCGCACACGTAGATGCCGGCGCCGTACTCGGCGCACAGCTGCCGGAAGGCGACGTTGGTGATGCCGGCCATGGGCGCGAGCACGACCGGCGGATCGACCTCGTAGGGGCCGATCTTCAGGGCGGGCTTGCTCAGGGTGGCGGTCACGTCCTCCATTGTCGCCTGTGGTGTCGATCACGTCGACCAGGGGTTCCGGGGCGGCTTCACGGACGAGAACGATTCGACTACCCTGGGTGCGATCTTCGTCGCCGCAGCAGGGAGATGGTCGTGTCAGCCGAGGTGGGGGGCGGGCGGAACGCACCCGTCGGGGTCGATCCGAGCCGGGCCAGCGTCGCGCGGATGTACGACTACGTGCTCGGCGGCAAGGACCACTACCAGGTCGACCGCGACGAGCTCGAGCGGCTGCGGAGGGTGATGCCCGAGGTCGCCGACCTCGCGCTGGAGAACCGCCGGTACCTGATCCGCGTCTGCCGGTTCCTGGCCGAGCAGGCCGGCATCGACCAGTACCTCGACTGCGGCTCCGGCCTGCCGACCACGGAAAACGTGCACCAGGTGGTCCAGCGCGTCGACAAGCTGTCAAAGGTGGTCTACGTCGACAACGACCCGGTCGTGGTCGCGCACGGCCGCGCTTTGCTGGAGGAGAACGACCGCACGCGCTTCATCGCGGGCGACATCTTCGAGCCCAAGACGATCCTCGGCGACGACGTCGTCCAGCAGCACCTCGACTGGTCCCGCCCGATCGCGCTGATGTTCGTGGCGACGCTGCACCACCACAAGGGCGACCGCCACCGCCCGGCCGAGATCATGCGCGAGTACGTCGACGCGCTGCCGCCGGGTTCGTTCGTCGCCGTCTCGCACCTGTTCGACCCGGGCGAGGGCGGTGACCACGAGACGATGGCGGCGTTCCAGCAGGCCGTGGCCAGCGGGTCCCTCGGGGGCGCGACCGCGCGCACCAAGGGGGAGATCGAGGAGCTGCTGCCGGGGCTCGAGCTGGTGCCGCCGGGGGTCGTGCTGCTGGCGAACTGGTGGTCGGACGGGCCCAACCTGAAGCCGTTGAACGCCGCCCAGCGGCTGATCGCGGGGGTCGTCGCCCGCAAGCCGTGACGTCCGCGACCAGGACGTGACCGGGGTTTGAGTAGTGCTACGGATCCGCTCGCGGGCGTGATGCCCGACTCTGTCCGGTATGACCACCGAAGCAGATGTGCTCCTCCGGCTCGCCGGCGAGATCGACGACTTGGGGCGTCGTCTCGCGCTGGTGGGCTCCGAGCTGCGGACCGTTCGGGCCGAACAGCCCCAGCCGGCCCCGCAACCCGCGCCGCAACCCCAGCAACCGCAGCAGCAGCCCTGGCCGCACCCCATGCCGCCGCCTCCGCCGTGGCCGCAGCACCAGTGGCAGCCGCCGCAGCAGCCGTACTTCCCGCCACCGCCACCGGTTCCGCGGCAGACGCTCGGCGAGAAGCTCGGCAAGGAAGGCGCCGGCAGCCGGGTCCTCGCCTGGGTCGGTGGGGCGGTCACGCTGCTCGGCGTCGTCCTGCTGCTCGTCCTCGCCGTGCAACGCGGATGGCTCGGGCCGCTGCCGCGGGTGCTCGTCGGGGCCGGCTTCGGGCTCGCGCTGACCGGCGCCGGGGTGTGGCTGCACCGCAAGCCCGCCGGGCGCACCGGGGCCTTCGCCCTCGCCGCCACCGGGATCGCCACCCTCTACCTCGACGCGGTCGCGGCGACGTCGCTCTACGAGTTCCTGCCCGTGCTCGCCGGGCTCGCCGCCGGGCTGGCCGTCGCCGTCGGCGGGTTGCTCGTCGCCGTCCGGTGGGAGTCGCCGCTGCTCGCCTCCGCCGTTGTCGTCGGCTGTGTCGTCTGCGCGCCGATGATCACCCGCGGCTTCACCGCCGAACTGGTCACCTTCCTGCTGATGGTCCAACTGGCGACGACGCCGGTGCAGCTGCGCCGCGACTGGTCGTCGCTCACCCTCGCCGCCGGGATCCCGCCGCTGTTCGCCGCCGTGATCAGCACGGCCGTGCTCGGCGCCGGCGGCAGCTGGGCCAACACCGCCGCGGCCGGGGCCGCCGGTGTCATCGGCGCCGCCCTCGCGTTGATCGTCTTGCGCCGTCGCGAAAACGACCCCGCCGCGCTCTCCGTGCTGGCGACGTCCGTGCTCCCGACGCTCCTGGCGGCCGCGCTGCTGCCGAAGTCGCAGGCAGTGCCGATCGCCGCCGGTGCGGGGGTCCTCCTGCTCGCCGTCTGGGCCACGCGCCGCTGGTGGCCGGGGCTCGCCGGGCAGCTGGCCGGGATCGCCGGCCTGCTCGCGATCCTGCAGGCGACCGTCACCCAGTTCGACGGCGCGGCTCGCGCCGGGGTCCTGCTCGGCGAGGCGCTGCTGCTGGTCGTGGCCGCGGTGGCCGGGCGCAACCGGCTCGCGCTCGGCGGCGCGCTCGGGTTCGCGGCCCTCGGCGGGCTGATCGGCGTGGTCCTCGACGTCACGCCGGCGCTGCTGATCCTCGACCGGCCGCGCCCGGCCACCGAGCTCGTGGGCGCGCTCGCGGTGTCCGCGCTGATCCTCGCGGTGTCGGTGGCGCTGCCGTGGGCGGCGACCCGGCTCGAGGTGTTCCGCGGCCCGGCCGACGACCTGCCGGTGTGGCTGCTCGCCGGGATTTCGGCGCTGTACGGCGCCGCCGGGATCGTGCTGTGCGGCTCGCTGCTGGCCATCCCCGGCCGGACCGGGTTCGTCACGGGCCACGCGCTGATCACCGTGTCCTGGACGGTCGCGGCACTCGTCCTGCTGCTGCGCGGCATCGACGCCGTCGCCTTCCGCGTGATCGGGCTGGTCCTGGTCGGCGCGGCCGTGCTCAAGCTGGTGCTGTTCGACCTGTCGGCGCTGGACGGCCTCGCGCGGGTCGGCGCGTTCCTCGGCGCGGGGCTGGTGCTGCTCGCGGCCGGCACACATTACGCAAAGCGGCTGGCGTCGCGTTAGAGCGGGAAGAATTGTCGGTGCCCTGTGGTTGTCTGGGTCACATCGACCGACGACCAGGGGGCACCGACATGGCAACTCCGAAACTCGCCGACCGCGCCACCGAGAAGATCGGCTGGCTGACGACGGTGACACCGAAGGGCCGGCCCGCGCCGCGGCCGGTGTGGTTCGTCCTGGAGGGTGACGACGTCATCGTGTTCAGCCAGCCGGACACGGCGAAGCTGCGGCACATCGAGGCGAACGCCGACGTGAGCTTCCACTTCAACAGCGGCCAGTCCGGCGGCGACATCCTCGTGGTCAACGGCAAGGCGCACGTCGAGGAGGGCAAGGCTTCGGAAGCGCCCGGCTACCTCGACAAGTACGCGTCGTCCTACCCCGGGATCGGGCACACGGCGGAGTCGTTCGACGCCGAATACTCGGTCCGCCTCCGTGTGGTGCCCGAGCGTTCGTGGGGCTTCTGAGGCGCGTTTCCGCCGGTCCGGCGGTTAGAGTCACCGGGTGGCCGAACACACCGGCGAGACCCGCAACGAGCAGCTGCAGCGCAACATCGGCGAGCTGCTGCAGGAGCTGCGGGTCGCGCAGGCCGGGGTGCAGATCCTCTTCGGGTTCCTGCTGTCGGTCGTGTTCACCGACCGGTTCCACGACGCCAGCGGGTTCGAGAAGTCGCTGCACCTGGCCGCGGTCGTGCTCGCGGTCGCGGCGACCGCGCTGCTCACCGCGCCCGCGGCGTGGCACCGGCTGCTGTTCCGCACCGGCAGCCGGGAGCGGATCCTGACCGCCGGCAACCGGCTCGTGCTCGTCGGGCTCGTCTGTCTCGCCCTGGCGATCACCTCGACCGTCGCGTTGATCGCCAAGGTGGTCTACGGCGGGGTCGCCATGGTCGTGATGGCCGTGCTGGCCCTGCTGCTGTTCGGGCTGCTCTGGTTCGTCATGCCGTTCCGGCTCAACCCGGTGAACGGCGATCAGTTGACGGGCCCGCCCAAGTAAAGCGTGTCCTCCTGCACGAAGCAGAGCGGGTTGCCGAACGGGTCGTCCGCGTAGAACGACCGCTCGCCCCAGAACTGGGTTTCGATCGCGTCGTCGACCCAGCGCGGGCGCGCCTCGCGCACGCGCCGGAACGTCTCCTCGACGTCTTCGACCGCGAGGTAGACGATCCGCGGGTCCTTGCGCGGCCGCGGTTCGCGGGTCTCGAGCGGCGCCTCGACGCAGGCCAGCACCACGCCGCCGCAGGTGAAGTAGTGCCGGTTGACCGCGATCCGCTCGCCGGGCTCGCCCAGGACCGCGGCGTAGAACGCGACGGCGATCTCGATGTCGTCGACGGGCTGGATCAGCCGGAAAACCCGCATCCGCGCACGATACCGCTGCCGGGCCCGGACTTGACAGTGGGTGGACAATAAAAAATCGACGTGCTCTCCGAAAGAAATAGGAGAACCCGCCGAATGTGTCATTAGTCTAACCGCTGTGAGGGGAACTTGTCAAACCAGGGGTACGACGAGGAATTGCGGGCCGAGCGTGCGTACATCACCGGGCTGTACGCACGTCTCGACGGCGAACGGGAGCAGGCGCGGGCGCGGTACCGCAGCGCGCTGGGGGAAACCGGGATCGCGTTGGTGGAGCGGGATGCCGACGTGCGGATCCGGGCCCGGGAGGCGGTCCGGCTGAACGTCGCCGACAACGGGCTCTGCTTCGGCCGGCTGGACGCCCTTTCGGGCGAAATCAGCTACATCGGCCGGCTCGGGTTGTTCGACGGCGAAAACGACTACGAACCGCTGCTGCTGGATTGGCGGGCGCCCGCGGCGCGGCCGTTCTACGTCGCCACCGCGGCGACGCCGGAAAACATGCGCCGCCGTCGTCAGTTCCACGCGCTGGGGCGCACCGTCGTCGATTTCACCGACGAGGTGCTCGGCCGGCCGCAAGCGGGTGAGCGCGGGGACGCGGCGCTGCTGGCGGCCGTCAACGCACCCCGTGGCGAGGGCATGCGGGACATCGTCGCGACGATCCAGGCCGAGCAGGACGAGATCATCCGGCTCGGCCACGCCGGCGTGCTGGTGGTCGAAGGCGGCCCCGGCACCGGGAAGACCGCCGTCGCGCTGCACCGGGTGGCGTACCTGCTCTACACCCAGCGAGAACGGATGTCCCGCAGCGGTGTGCTGGTGGTGGGGCCGAGCCCGCTGTTCCTCGACCACATCGGCCGCGTGCTGCCGGCGCTCGGGGAGTCGGATGTCGTCTTCATGACACCCGGCGATCTCGTCCCCGGCCTGTGCGTCAGGGGCGAGGACGAGCCGGATGTCGCGCGGCTCAAGGGTTCGCTGAAGATCCTCGACGTGCTGAAGGCCGCGGTCGCCGACCGGCAGCAGGTGCCGGCCGAGCCGGTGCCGGTCGAGCTCACCGACGTCACCGTGGAGCTCGACGCGGGCATCGCCGATGAGGCGCGGCTCGAAGCGCGGCGAAGCGGCTTGCCGCACAACGAAGCGCGCGCGGTGTTCCGCGAGCACGTCGTGGCGATCGTCGCCGAGCGGGCCGTCGCGAAGATCGGCGAAGGCTGGCTGACGGAGGAGGACGGCGGCGCCTGGGCCGAACTCCGCGCCGACGTCCTCGAAGAGCTGGCGGAGCACGAAGAACTCGACGCGACGCTCAGCGCGTTGTGGCCGGACCTGACACCGGAGACGCTGCTGGCGCCGCTGTACATGTCGCCGCGAAGGCTGCGAGCCGCCGGCGGCGACCCGGCGTTGTTCCGCGCGGACGGCGGCGCCTGGACGGTGTCCGACGTGCCGCTGCTCGACGAGCTGGCCGATCTGCTGGGGCGCGACGAGTCCGCCGCCCGCGCCGCCGCGCGGCGCCACTGGGAGGAGGAAGCCGAGTACTCCGCCGGAGTCCTCGACCTCGTGAAGCTGGACCGCGAGGAAATGGACGAGGACGTCATGCTGGCCGCCGAGCACCTGCTCTACGCCGAAGACCTGGCCGAACGCTTCGTCGAGCGGGACACGCGCGACCTCGCCGAGCGCGCGGCCGCGGACCGCGACTGGACGTACGGGCACGTCGTCGTCGACGAAGCGCAGGAACTGTCCGAAATGGACTGGCGGGTGCTGATGCGGCGGTGCCCGAGCCGCTCGTTCACGATCGTCGGCGACCTCGCCCAGCGTCGTTCGGTGGCCGGGGCGACGGCGTGGGGGCCGGTGCTGGCGCCCTACGTCGCCGACCGGTGGGCGTACCGGCGGCTGACGGTGAACTACCGGACGCCGGCGGAGATCATGGCCGTCGCCGGCGCGTTGCTGGCGGAGTTCGCGCCGGACGTCCGGCCGCCGGAATCGGTGCGCGCGTGCGGAACCCGGCCGTGGTCGAAAAGAGTTGCGGACGGCGAATTGCGAACGGCCATCGACGAATTCGAGCGTGCCGAAGCCGAACGCGAAGGCACGAGCGTCGTGATCGGCCCGGCGGACGTGCCGGGCGCGGTTCCGCCCTCGGCGGCCAAGGGACTCGAGTTCGACGCCGTGCTCGTCGTCGAGCCGGCGCGGATCCTGGCCGGAGGCGCGCGTGGCGCGGCCGAGCTGTACGTCGCGCTCACCCGCGCCACGCAACGCCTCGGGGTGCTGCACCGGGATCCGCTCCCGGCGGCGTTGTCCGGGCTCGCCGAAGCCGGCGTGGTGCGCGCCGGTCATCGGCGGTTCCTGTAGCGGGTCCGGGGGTGGCGGGCTGCGGTCCGTCATCCCCGGCGCCGCCGCGCCGCTACGCGGTGAGCCGGCCCCAGGAGTAGTTCTGCTTGGCCAGCTTCAGGTACACGAACAACTCGGTGCCGGAGACGCCCGGGATCTTCCGGATCTCTTCGCCGAGCACTTCGAGCATGTGGTCGTCGTCGCGGCAGACCAGCTCGACCAGGAGGTCGTAGCGGCCGGCGCACAGCACGACGTAGTGGACGTGCGGCAGCTCGGACAACTTGTCCGCGACCGCACGGGGATCAGCGCCGTCGACGCTGATCCCGACCATGGCCTGCCGCGTCAGATCGACGTTGGCGGGGTCGGTCACCGCGACGATCTGCATCAGGTCGTCGCGCAGCAGCCGCTGCACGCGCTGGCGGACGGCGCCTTCCGAGAGCCCGACCGCTTTCGCGAGCGCGGTGAACGACGCCCGGCCGTCCTGCTGGAGCAGGGCGATCAGCGATCTGTCCGTATTGTCCAGCCCGCGCGCACGTGAATCTTCACCCATGCCGTCCCTCCCTGTGTTTCGGCATGTGATTTCTCAAGTGCGCAGCGTATCGAGCCCTGTCGAGAAAGCGAGACCCCCGCGCCAGCTTCACGTGATCCGGCGCGAGGATCGTGATTTGCCGAGGATTCGGTGGCTGTGGAGGAAAATCACGAGGCATTCCGAGGCGCTCGCGGTGCACGCGCACCGCCGGTTCAGAACCAGGTGTCGAGGGCGACCTCGAGGGGCCCTTCGCCCGCCCAGGCGATTACTCCGTCCGGCCGGAGCAGCAGCGGGCCGGTGTTCGTCACCGGCACGACGTCGACGCGGGGATCGGTCACGTCGGCCGCCGTCAACAGGAGGCCGCGGCCGGTGCGGGTGTGTTCGTGCAGCCGGGTCACGCGGCCGTCGTGGCCGACCAGCTCCAGGTCCGGGCAGTGCTCGCCGGCCGGTGCCGGGGCGAGGTAAGGGAAGTCGTAGCGCTGGTGGATCCCGGCCAGGAGGTCGCCGAAGTACTTGTTGGCCTCGGGCACGTCCATCAGGTCCGCGACGATTTCGCGCAGCGCGTCGACGTGCGGGCCGGGTGCCAGCAACGCCGACTGGGCGCGAGTGTTGCGTAGCACCGCTTCGCCCGCTGGGTGCCTTTCGTGCGTGTAGGTGTCGAGGAACGCTTCGGGCTTGTCGCCGCGGAGGACGGCGCCGAGCTTCCAGCCGAGGTTGGCCGCGTCGAGCAGGCCGAGGTTGAGGCCCTGGCCGCCACTCGGCGAGTGCACGTGGGCGGCGTCGCCGGCGAGGAAGACCCGGCCGAGGCGGTAGGTCTCGGCTTGCCGGGCCTGGTCGCCGAACCGGCGTTCCTCGCGGAACTCCTCGACGACGACGTCCGCGCCGGTGATCCGCCGGATGCTCGCGGCGAAGTCGGCCGCGGTGACCGGCTCCGGCGTCGACGCGAGCTCGGTGATCCCGGCCAGGCGGCCGCCGTGGAGGAAGGTGCCGCCGTCGTACCGCCCGGACGACGGGACGTCGCCGACGAAGCGGACCTGCCCGGCGGTCGTGCGCAGCAGCGGCGGGGTGCCGGGGAAGGCGAATCCGGTCAGCTTGCGGACGGTGCTCCGGCCGCCGTCGCACCCGACGACGTACTTCGCCCGCCAGGTTCCGCCGGCGGTCACGGTCACACCGTCCACATCGGACTCCAGCGCGGTGACCTCGTGGCCGCGCAGCACGTGGATGCCCTCGGCGTGCTTCGCGAGGACGCGCTCGAGCTCCGGCTGCCAGATGTACGTGCGGGGCCGGTCCTCACTGGGGGTGATCTTGAAGATGTTCGCGAAGTGGCCACGGGTGGTGCCGTGGTCGCGGGCGAGGTCCTTCGTGCCCTGGACGTCCGCCTCGGCGAGCTGGTCGCCGAGGCCGCGCCGCCAGAACGCTTCGGTCGCCAAGGGACCCAGACCTCGGGCTTTCTCGTCCTCGGACGGCGTCGCCAGCCGCTCCAGCACCAGGGGTTCGGCGCCGGCCAGCCGGAGCTCGGTCGCCAGGAACAGGCCCACCGGGCCCGCGCCCACCACGATCACGTCGGCATCCATGCTTCCTCCTTAACTAGTTAAGGGCTAGGATGTCCTTAACTAGTTAAAGGTGTCAAGGGAGGTTTTCCTGATGGACGTCGGTGACGCGGTGCGCGTCGCGCTGCGCCTGCTCGAAGCCGAGGGCCTGGACAAGCTGACCGTCCGGCGGCTCGCCACCGAGCTCGGCGTCAAGGCGCCCGCGTTGTACTGGCACTTCAGCGGCAAACGCGCGCTGCTCGACCACCTGACGGACGCGATCGTGGCGCCGGTCGTCGAGGGGCTGCCCGCCGGCGGGCCGTGGCTGAAGTGGCTCGAAGACGCGGGGTTCGCGCTGCACGCGGCGTTGCTCGCGCACCGCGACGGCGCCCGCGTCGCCCTCGGCGCCGATCTCCGGGTGGCCCGGTCGCTCGGTGAGCTCGCCGAGCGCGCGGTCGGGGTGCTGCACGAAGCGGGCTTCCCGCTCGGCGAGGCGACCCGCGCGGCCGGGGTGCTGGTGCACTTCGTGCTGGGCCGGGCCGTCGAGGCCCAGACGCGGCCGTCGCCGTCCGACGAAGCGGCGATGATCGCGTCCGGCGCGTTCCCGTTCCCGCTGATGGCGCGGGGGCTGCGGGAACGCGCCGGGTCGACGGTCGAGGACGACTTCCGGTACGCGCTCGGCGTGCTGCTCGCCGGACTCGACGCGGTCAGCCCAAATCGCGCCGGCTGAGGTCCTCCTCGGTTTCGCGACGCACGAGCAGCGTCGCGACGCCGTCCTTCACGCCGACCAGTGGCGGGCGGCCGACCTGGTTGTAGTTCGAGGCCAGCGAATGGTGGTACGCGCCGGTGCACGGCACGGCGAGGAGATCGCCCGCGTGCAGGTCGCCGGGGAGGCTGATGCCGTCGGCGAGGACGTCCCCGGATTCGCAGTGCCGCCCGACGACGGTCATCGGGACGCGCTGGGCTTTGGACCGGCGCCCGACCAGCCGCGTCGTGTAGCGCGCGCCGTAGAGCGAAGGCCGCGCGTTGTCGCTCATCCCGCCGTCGACCGCGACGAACGTGCGGCTCCCGCGCTTGACCGCGCACACGCGGTACACCGTGATCCCGGCCGGCCCGACGATCGCCCGGCCGGGCTCGATCGTCAGGCGCGGCAACGGAAAGCCGTGCGACGCGCAGGCGTAGGCGAGCGCCACGCGCAGGCGTCGCGAGTAGCCGCCGAGGTCGAACGCGGGCTCGCCGCCGACGTACGGCACCGCGTGCCCGCCGCCGAGGTCGAGCTCCCGCAGCGTCACGCCGTGGGTGTCGCGGATCCGGACGAGCACCTCGGCCATCCGCCGCGCCGCGGCTTCGTACCGGTCGACGCGGGAGACCTGCGAGCCGATGTGGCAGTGCAGGCCGGTGAGCCGCAACCCGGGTTGCCGCCGCACGGCTTCCGCGGCGGCGTCGACGTTGTCGGGTACGCCGTCGAGCAGCGAGAAGCCGAACTTCTGGCCCTCGGTGCCGGTGCTGATCGACGCGTGCGCCCCGGCCGCGACACCCGGCGTCACGCGGATCATCACCTGCTGCGCGCCGTGGGCGAGCGCGCCGAGCTGCTCGATCTCGTCGAGCGAGTCGACCACGATCCGCCGGACGCCGTAGGCGAGAGCGGCCTTCAGGTCTTCGGGCGTCTTCGCGTTGCCGTGCAGCAGCATGCGCTCCGCGGGGAAGCCGACTCCGCGCGCGACAGCGATCTCGCCGGCGGAGCAGGTGTCGAGCGACAACCCCTCTTCGGCGACCCAACGCAGCACAGAGCGCGTACACAGCGCCTTGCTCGCGTACGCGACTTCGACGTCCGGCAGCGCTTCGCGGTACTCGCGGGCGGTGTCGCGGACCTGCTGTTCGTCGATGAAGTACGTGGGCGTCCCGAAGCGGGCGGCGAGGTGGCTGACCTTCGCGCCGGCGAAGAGCAGCTCGCCGTCTTCGCCGAGTCGGGTGCTTCGCGGCCAGACTCCTGGCTCGAGGTGATCGGCGGCTTCGCAACCGAGGCTGGGAAGAAGCTCGCTGAGCGTCACGGGGTGCCTCCGGGCATCACGGCGGATCGGACTCCGCCAGCAGACCGCCGTCCCCTTCGCCGTGCTTCCCCCGTGAATGCCGTCCTGACGGGTTCTCCTCGCTCGCTTACTCCTTGTTAACGCGCGAGTAACTTCGGCCACACCCCGGCTGACCTGCGCGGAGTTGGATTTCCGGCGCGGCCGCCGTCACACCGGGCATGGTTACCGACACGATGGACGAGACCGAGTTCGCCGAACTGACCGAGCAGCACCGGCGGGAGCTGCGGGTGCACTGCTACCGGTTCCTGGGGTCGCTCGACGAGGCCGAGGACCTGGTGCAGGAGACGTTCCTGCGCGCGTGGCGCGGCCGCGACCAGTACGCCGGGCGCGCGAGCCTGCGCGCCTGGCTGTACAAGATCGCCACCAACGCGTGCCTCGACTTCCTCGACCGGACGCCCCGCGTCGTGCCGTCGGTCGACTTGCCGGTGGCGTCGGGGTCGCACTTGGCGCCCCGGCCCGCGGCCGCCGTCCCGTGGCTGCAGCCCTGCCCCGACGACCTCCTCGACGAGACGATCGCCCGGGAGACGGTCGAGCTGGCGTTCCTCGCGGCCGTCCAGTACCTCTCGCCGCGGCAACGCGCCGTGTTGATCCTTCGCGACGTCGTCGGCTGGTCGGCGAAGGAGACCGCGAGCGCGTTGGAGACAACCCCGGCTTCGGTGACCAGCTCGCTTCAGCGCGCGCGGGCCGAGTTGAAGGAGCAGCTGCCTTCGCGGCGTACGGAGTGGCGCGTCACGTCGAGCAGCGAAGAGCGCGAAGTCGTTGCGCGCTACATCGCGGCGATCACGACGGCGGACGACACGGCGATCGCGGCCGTGCTCCGCGAAGACGTCCGCTGCAGCCACCAGCCGGGCGCCGGCGGCCACGACGGCCCGCTGCCGACCTGGTACGGCGGCCGGGCGACGGTCCTCGAAGGCTGGGCGCCGGTGCTGCACGGGCCGTCGTCGATGGAGCTGCTCATGGTTCCGGCCCACGCGAA
This sequence comes from Amycolatopsis iheyensis, assembly GCF_024703995.1. Taxonomy (GTDB): domain Bacteria; phylum Actinomycetota; class Actinomycetes; order Mycobacteriales; family Pseudonocardiaceae; genus Amycolatopsis; species Amycolatopsis iheyensis. The sequence goes on from NZ_JAMXQV010000001.1 coordinate 34,875, forward strand.
CGGCGGCCCGGCCGTCGCGACCTACCTCCGCCACGACGGGGAGTTCCACGCGTTCGGCCTGAACACGCTCTCGATCGTGGCCGGTCAGGTTGCCGAGGTGACGACGTTCGGGTCCGCGGTGTTCGATCGGTTCGGGTTGCCGATGACGCGCTAGGAAAGCCCCCACGAGGACAGCAGCCCGAACAGCTGCTCGCGTTCGGCCGCCGTCAGCAGCCGGCTCGGCGGCCGGACGTCGGGGCGGCACAGGCCCAGCTGGCCCAGCGCGTCCTTGACCACGCTGACGTTGTTGGCGTTGCCGTTGGCCGCGCGGAGCTCCTCGAACGGCCGGATCCGCTCCCAGACCGCCATCGCGCCCGGATAGTCCCCTGTGGACAGTGCGTGGAACATCTCCAGCGAGATCGCCGGGTCGACGTTCACCAGCCCGGACGTGAAGCCGGTGGCACCGACGGCGAAGTAGCCGGGCGCCGAAAGCTCGGCCAGGCCGGCGATCCACACGAACCGGTCGAACCCCGCGTCCCGGGCGACCGAGCCGAACCGCACCGGGTCCGGCACGGCGTACTTCACGCCGATGACGTTCGGCGCGGCTTCGCCCAGCGCGCGCAGCTGCTCGCCGCCGATGGCCGGGTTGCGGAGGTAGAGGACCATGCCGAGCTCGGGCACCGCGGCCGCGATCGCGGCGTGGTAGTCGACCCAGCCGTCGCCGGAGACGTACGGGTGCACGGGCTGGTGGATCATGATCAGGTCGGCGCCGGCGTCCCGCGCGTGCTGCGCCGCCCGCGTCGCGGAAGCGACGTCGTGGCCGATCCCGGCCAGCACGCTCGCCCGGCCCGCCGCGGCTTCGACGGTCACCTCCAGGCACTGCCGGGCTTCCGCCGCGTCCAGGGCGTAGAACTCGCCGGTGTTCCCGTTCGGCGTCACGACCTCGATGCCGCCGGTGACCAGGCGGTCCACGAGTTTCGCGTACGTCTCGCCGTCGACGGCGCCCTCGGCGTCGAACGGCGTGACCGGGATGGCCACCACCCCGGACAACCGCCGCCGCTGCTCCTCGAACGTCATCGGGCCCCCTTCGTCTCTGTGGTCGGTTCACCCGGGAGCCCGAAGGCGACCCGGTCGAGGAAATCGGCGATGTGCCTGCGCAGCAGGTGTTCGGTCTGCCGGGCGTTCCCGCTCTCGGCGGCGGCCAGGATCGCCCGGTGCTCGGCGGCTTCGCCCTGCCAGGTCGGGCTGATGCCCCAGCCGGTTACGGTGATCAGCGCGGCCTGGTCGCGCAGGTCGTCCAGGATCTCGACCAGCAAGGGGTTGCCGCACTCGGAGTAGAGCGCGCGGTGGAACAGCCGGTTCGTCAGGCTGGCTTTCGCGCGGTCGGCGGCGTCCGCGCCGGTCTCGACCTCGGCGAGCACCTGCCGCGCCTCGCGGAAGCCGGCGCCGCGCTCGACCGCGCGCCGGACGGCTTCGGGCTCGAGGAGCGCGCGCAGGTCGTACACCGCGGACGCGCCCTCGGCGTCCATGACCCGGACCGCGGCCCCCTTGTACGTGCTCATCGTGACCAAACCGGAACCGGCGAGGATCCGGAGTGCTTCGCGCACCGGCGTCTTCGACACTCCGAGCAGCGCGCCGACCTCGGCCTCGACGAGCGTTTCGCCCGGTCCGAACTCCCCGGTCAAGATCGCTTCCTTGATCGCGTCCCGCACGAAATCGGTCCGCGAACCGGGCGGCGGCGGCCTCCGGGCCGAAGAACTGCTCGCCACTGGCATGTCCGATCTGATATACGATGCGACATACAACATTATCACGGACCCAGGGAGCAGCCATGCAGCGTCGCACCGGCTTCCGATTCCGGCGAGTGGTGCTGGCGGTGGGGCTCACCGTCGGCCTCACGACCGGCCTCGCGGCTTGCGGAGCGCCCGGCGGTGACGGCGGCCAGGCAGCGGACCCGTCGGCCGTGCCGGAGAAGCCGAGCAAGCCCGTCGAGCTGAACATCCTCGACATCGCGGGCAACCTGCAGCTCACCAAGCAGATGATCGAGAACTTCAAGACCGCGCACCCGGACGTGCTTTCGAAGGTCACCTACTCGACGGCGCCCGCGCCGAGCATGGCGGGCAAGCTGAAGGCCGAGCAGGACGGCGGCGTCGCCCAGACCCACCTGGTGCTCAGCGGCACCGACGGGTTGTCCGCCGGCATCGCGAACGGAACGCTGGCGAAGATCCTCCCCGACTTCTCCGGCCGGTTCCCGAACCTCATGCAGAACTACCTCGAGCCCGCGGCCAAGATGCAGGAGCTGGCCAACGGCTACGGCGTCGAGGTCGTCTACTACCCGTCCGGCCCGCTGCTGGAGTTCAACCCGGGCGCCGTCCCGGCCGCGCCCGCGTCTCCGCAGGAGCTGCTCGACTGGGCCAAGGCGCACCCGGAGAAGTTCCAGTACGCGCAGCCCGCGAACTCCGGCCCGGGCCGGACCTTCCTGATGGGGCTGCCGTACCTGCTCGGCGACAAGGACCCGAAGGACCCGGACAAGGGCTGGGACAAGACCTGGGCCTACCTGCAGGAGCTGGGCAAGTACGTGAAGTACTACCCGTCGGGCACCACCGAGACCATGAAGAACCTCGCGTCGGGCGCGGTCGACATGATCACGTCGACGACCGGCTGGGACATCAACCCGCGCAAGCTCGGCACGGTTCCCAACACGGTCAAGACCGCGATCATGCAGCCGATGCACTGGGTTACTGACGCCCAGTACGCGCTGATCCCCAAGGGCTTGTCCCCGGACCAGGAGTCGGCGATCCTCCAGCTGATCGCGTGGATGTTGAAGCCCGACCAGCAGGCGATCGCCTACGACGACGGCTACTTCTACCCCGGCCCGGCGGTCAAGGACGTCACGCTGCAGATGGCCCCGCAGAAGAGCCAGGACACCATCAAGCAGTTCGGGCGCCCGGAGTACGAGCAGTGGATCGCCCAGTACCCCAAGGAGACCTCGCTGCCGGCCGAGCAGCAGGTGAAGGCGTTCGACAAGTGGAACCAGCTGGTCGGCGGCTCGAAGGTCGGCAAGAAGTGACGTTCGAGCAGCTGCGCCTGGACGGGGTGTCCCGCAGCTTCGGCGCCGCGAACGCGCTGAGCGGCCTCGACCTCGCCATCACCCGCGGCGAGTTCGTGGCCCTGCTCGGCCCGTCCGGCTGCGGCAAGTCGACCGCGCTGAACTGCCTGGCCGGCCTCCTCCCGCTGACGGGCGGCAGCATCTGGCTCGACGACGCCCGCATCGACGGCCGGCCACCGGAGCAGCGCGGGTTCGGGATGGTCTTCCAGAACTACGCGCTGTTCCCGCACATGTCGGTGCGGGCCAACGTCGGCTTCGGCCTGAAGATGCGCAAGGTCGGCCGGGCCGAGGGCCGCCGCCGGGTCGACGAGGCGTTGCGCCTGGTGCAGCTGACCGACCACGCGGCGAAGTTCCCCGCGCAGCTGTCCGGCGGACAGCAGCAGCGCGTCGCCATCGCCCGCGCCGTGGTGCTGGAGCCCCCGGTCGTCCTGATGGACGAGCCGTTGTCCAATTTGGACGCCAAGCTCCGGCTCGAGATGCGGATGGAGATCCGCCGCCTCCACCAGACGCTCGGGCTCACCACGGTGTACGTCACCCACGACCAGGAGGAGGCCCTGTCACTGGCCGACCGCCTGGTGGTGCTGCGTGAGGGCTCGGTCCAGCAGATCGGGACGCCCGAAGAGGTCTACGCCCAGCCGGTGAACAGTTATGTGGCCTCCTTCATGGGGTATCGGAACCTCCTGGACGCGACGGTCACCGGAACCGCCGGCTCCGCGGTCACCGTGGCGGGTGCGGGCGTTCGCCTGACCGGCCGCGGTGCGCCCACCGAGGGCGCGGCCAAGGTGGCGATCCGCCCGGAGGACTTCGTGGTCGGCGACGGCGCCGAGAACGCCCTCGACGTCACGGTCGAGATCGTCGAGTACCACGGCCGCGAGCTGTCGGTCTCGGCCCGCCTGGAGAGCGGGACGCCGGTGTACTTCCGGACGGACAAGCGCCTGGCCCCGGGCGACGCCGTCCGGATCGGTGTCCCGGCCGAGCGCGTCCTGGTGTTCGAGCCATGACGGCCGTCGCGTCCGCGCGTCCGGCCCTCCGGCACCGCCTGGCCGAACGCGGTGTCGACCGCACGCTGCTCCTGCTGGTGCCCGGCCTGCTGGTCACTGCTTGTCTCTTCCTGTACCCCTTCCTCTACGGCCTCCAGCTGTCCTTCGCCCCGCGCAAGGGCGGGGTCTTCGCCAACTACGCGCGGTTCTTCGGCGACCCGTACCTGCGCGACACCATCTGGACCACGCTCGGCATCGCCCTCCCGGCGACGTTCATCAACGTGCTCGCCAGCATCCCGATCGCGTACGTGATGCGCGGCCGCGTGCGCGGCAAGCGCCTCCTGACGACGATCCTCGTCGTGCCGATCACGCTCGGCACGGTGCTCACCGCGCAGGGCCTGATCATGTACGGCGGGCCGGCGGGCTGGCTGAACAAGGTGCTCACCGTCCTCGGGATCACCGACCAGCCGCTCCCGCTGATCCACAACTACGTCGGGGTGCTGCTGTCGCTGGTCATCACCGGCTTCCCCTTTTCCTTCCTGCTGACGCTGTCCTATCTCTCGGGCATCGACCCCTCCTTGGAGAAGGCGGCCGCGACGCTCGGCGCGAACCGGGTCCAGCGCTTCCGCCGGATCACGCTGCCCCTGCTCGCTCCGGGCCTGGCGATCACCTTCTGCCTTTCGTTCGTGATGGCGTTCTCGGTCTTCCCGAGCGCGCAGCTCGTCGGCGACCCCGCGAACGAGACCCGCGTCATCTCGATCGCGGCCTACCACGCCGCGTTCGAGGAGTACGACTACTCGATGGGCTCGGCCGTCGCGATGCTCATGGCGGTGCTCATGCTGATCGTGATCGGCCTGGTCATGGCGTGGCGCGGCACGCTCTACCGCGGAGCGACCGGAGGCAAGGGATGACCGGTTGGGTCGCGCGTCCCGGACGTTGGGTCGTCTGGGCCGTCGTCGTGTTCTTCTTCGTCAACCTCGCCGGTGTCGTGCTGTCGGTGGTCGTGGACTCCTTCGGCAAGCAGTGGTTCGGCACGTGGCTCCCGGACGGCTTCACCACTCACTGGTACGCCGACGCCTGGCGCGAGTTCGGCCTCTCGGACGTCCTCCTCACCACGGCGATCGTCGCCCTGGTGGTGATCGCCGTGTCGGTGGCGGTCGGTGTTCCGGCCGCCTACGCGCTGGCTCGCCGCTCGTTCCCCGGCAAGCGCCTGGTGATGCTGCTGTTCGTGCTGCCGATCCTGATCCCTCCCATCACCTACGGCATCCCGCTGGCCACCGTGCTCTACAAGTTCCACCTGGCCGGCACGACCACCGGCGTCATCCTGGCCAACCTCGTGCCTTCGGTGCCGTTCGTCGTGCTGACCATGACGCCGTTCATCGAGCAGATCGACCCGAAGATCGAGGCCGCGGCACGTATGTCCGGCGCGCGGACGGTGTCGGTGTTCACCCGGATCCTGGGCCCGCTGCTGCTGCCCGGGATCCTGGCCGCGTCGATCCTCGTGCTGGTCCGCACGGTCGGCATGTTCGAGCTGACGTTCCTCACCGCCGGCCCGGACTCGACGACCCTCGTGGTGGCGCTCTACAACTCCGTGTTCGCCGCCGGCATCCGCGCCAACCAGTCCGTCGACGCCATGGCGACCATCTACACCGCTTCCATGCTCCTGCTCCTTCTCATCGCGTTGCGGTTCGTGAACCCGACCCAGCTGGTGACCCGGATCCGGGAGGAGGCCTAGCCCGTTCGCTCATGTGATCGACTGTACCGCGATCCGTCGAACATGTGATCGACACGATCGAGCGAACCTGCAGGTCTTGCGCCTCCCCCGAGGGGAGCTGCCACGCTGGTGGCATGCGGTATTCGATCGGCGAACTCGCCCACCGGACCGGGCTCACGGTCAAGGCTGTCCGGTTCTACTCGGATCGCGGCCTCGTGCCGCCGTCCGGGCGCAACACCGCGGGCCAGCGCCGTTTCGACGACGCCGCGCTCGCCCGGCTCGACGTCATCCGGGTCCTTCGCGACCTCGGTGTCGACCTCGCGACGATCCGGCGGGTGATCGACGGCGAGACCACCGTCGCGGCGGTGGCGGCGGAGCACGCTGCCGCAGTGGAAGCGCAGATCGGTGTGCTGCGCCGGCGAAGGCAGGTGCTGACCGCGGTGGCGGACCGCGGTTCGTGCCCCGAGGAAGGGAGTCTCGCGCACCAGAGGGCCATTCTGTCCGAAGTGGAGCGGCGGTGCCTGGTCGGCGACTTCCTCGCCGATGCCCTGGGCGATCGTCCCGAGCTGGCCGGGGTCGCCCAGACCCTGACCCCGGACCTGCCTGAGGATCCCAGCCCCGAGCAGGCCGAGGCATGGCTCGAGCTGGCCGCGCTGATGCGGGACACGGAGTTCCGCGCGAACATCCGCCGGCTCGCGGACGGTCACGAAGGCGGGTTGCGCCGTGACCTGGCGGCCGAGGTGCGGGACGCGGTCACCCCGGCCGTCGCGGCCGGGATCGTGCCGAGGTCCCCGGCGGCGAAGGCGGTCGTCGACGGGTTGGGGCGCGATCCCGGCGAGCTCCGGGAATGGCTCGGCGTGGTCAATGATCCACGCCGCGAGCGCTATCTGCGGCTATTGGGGGTGATCAACGGCTGGGCGGCACCGGAGAGCCTGGCTCCGGCATTCGACTGGCTGGCCGAGGCCATGGCGGCCTGACCGCCTCCAGGATCGAAGCGAGCGCGTCCTCCACCGGTTGGGGGTCCACCCGGCTTCCGTCGCGCAACCGGACGGAAAGCTGCCCGGCGGCCACCTCCTGCGGCCCGATCACGGCCTGGAACGGCGCCAGCCGCCCGTCCCGGATCCGCGCGCCGAGACTGCCTTCGGACGCGATCTCGGCCCGCAGGTCGGCACAGCGTTCGAGGATCGATCGCGCGTAGGGCAGCTCGGCAGCCGAGACCGGCAGCAGCCGGAGCTGCACCGGCGCCAGCCAGGCCGGGAACGCGCCACCGTGCACCTCGATGAGCTGCGCCACCGCGCGTTCGACACTGCCGATGATGCTGCGGTGCACCATGACCGGCCGGTGCTTCGCCGCGTCCGCGCCGACGTACTCGAGGCCGAACTGCTCGGGCTGGTGGAAGTCGACCTGGACGGTGGACAGGGTTGATTCGCGGCCCGCGCTGTCGACGATCTGGACGTCGATCTTCGGCCCGTAGAAGGCCGCTTCGCCCTCGACGGCGTCGTACGGGAGGTCGCCGAGCACCGAACGCAGGATGGCCGCGGCCCGGTCCCAGTCGCCGGCCACGTACTTCTCGCCGTCGCCGGGGAGCGAAAGCCGGTACCGCGCCACGCTGATGCCGAGCGCGTCGTAGGCCTGCCGGATCAGCGCGAGCGCGGCGGCGGCCTCGGCTTCGACCTGGTCGAGGGTGCAGAAGATGTGCGCGTCGTTGAGCTGGATCGCGCGCACCCGGCTCAGCCCGCCGAGCACGCCGGACAGCTCACTGCGGTACATCCCGCCGATTTCGGCGATCCGCAGCGGCAGCTCGCGGTAGCTGTGGCCGCGTGAGCGGTAGATCAGCGCGTGGTGCGGGCACAGGCTCGGCCGCAGCACGAGCTGCTCGCCGCCGACGTCCATCGGCGGGTACATGTCGTCGCGGTAGTGCGCCCAGTGCCCGGAGATCTCGTACAGCTCGCGTTTGCCGAGCACCGGCGAGTTGACGTGCTGGTAGCCGGCGCGCCGTTCGAGGCCTCGAACGTACTCCTCCAGGCTGTGCCGGATCAGCGCGCCGTCGGGTAGCCAGTAGGGCAGGCCCGCGCCGATGAGCGGGTCGGTGTCGAACAGGCCGAGTTCGCGGCCGAGCTTGCGGTGGTCGGGCATCCTGGACTCCTCGTGGACAGCGAGGCGGAAGACCACAAGACGAAGCCCGGGGCGACCGCCCCGGGCTTCGTGAGCAATGGATCAGCGCGCCGGGACACTTTCCGGCGTCGTCGTGTTCGCTGCGCGCTGCATGGCTTCGACGTTAGCAGGAACTGTGATTTCGCTCTGGCCATTTCGGAGCGTGGTTGCCTTGTCGGTGGGGCGCAGTATGGTACTGCTCGGGGCACGTTCCGTCACCATGACGGCACCCGGAGTAGGGGGTTGGGGATGGTCGACGTCGTGACGCGGTCTTGACGCACCACGATCTCGGGAAGCTGCGGCAGCAGGCAGGGGAGCTGGACGCTCGGCTCGCGGCCGCCCGGCACACGGCGAAGTCGGCCGACCAGCTGGTCACCGCGGTCGTGACCGGGCAGGCCAAGCTGCTCGACCTGCGGATCGACGATGGTGCGCTGACCGGGCCGCACGCGCAGCAGCTGGGGCTGAGCATCGTCGAAGCCGTCCGGAACGCGCGGGATGCGGCGCGCGCTTCCGCATTGCCGCAGCTCAATGCGCTGTTCGGCAAGGAACCGCTCCCCGGGGCCGCGCCGTCGGCACCCGCACGCGGGCCCGTTCAGCGCCAACGCGAGCCGGACGACGAAAGCTTCGAGGAGCTCGACTTCCTGACCGACGAAGGACCGGATTCCGGGGGTGGTCGCTGGTGAACAGCGAAGAGCGGCTCTACAACCTGGCCAAGGAGATCGACGCCCGGGTCGTCGCGGTGGCGCGGGCGGAGGTGGCAAGCAGGAGCATGCCACTGGTCCTCGACATCGGGGCGGGTCTGGGCACAGTGACCGTCGATGGTGCGGGGAGCCTGGTTTCCGTTGACCTCGTTCGCGAGGCGGTCGCCGGCCAGACCGGAGCCAGCCTGTCCGGACACGTCCTGCACGCCCTCAAGAATGCCGAGTCGGCGGCATCGACCCGTCGGAAGGTCATGCTCGACGATGCGGCGCGAGAGAGGGGAACCCGATGACCGGTGGGTTCGATCCCGTTGGCGGCGACTCCGGCTTCGAGGTCTACCCCCAGGCACTCCGGGCGGCGACGAACGAAGTCTTCGCGGCGCGGGAGAAGGTCAAGAAGTTCGCGGTGGGCGACCTCGCGCCGATGACCCTGCATGACGAAGACGTCGGCATGCTCGGTGTCCGGTCGGGCATCGTCCAGGTCTTCAACGCGGTGATCCAAGGCATGCGGGAGAAGAGCGAACGAGGCGCCGAACGGCTCACCGCGCTGGCCGAAGCACTGGACAAAGCGGCGGACTACTACGAGACCCAGGACGAAGAAGACTACCGGCGGTTGCGTGCGAAGGAAGAGGGCTGAGCGGACCATGGTCAACTCGACCGTCTCGGCGTCACAGCCGCACCATGCGCCGGCGCCCTACCCCGAAGACGCCGATGCGAAGGTCCGCCAGATCGCCGAGATCTTCGGGCGGAACGACATCCTGCGGCTGCTCGACGACATGCGGGTCAAACTGCTGGGGGACGTGCTCAGCGTGCAGAAGCTGGCCGAGCAGTTCGCCGCGGTCAGCACCCTCGCGGACGCCAAGGCCGACGTCGGCGGCGCGGTCCAAGCCGTCAGCGGCACGTGGTCGGGACGCGCTGCCGGCCAGTTCGGGGCGTACACGACGAGGGTCAGCGAGGCACTGGACAAGCAGAACACGGCGGTCGGTGCGGTGTCGGCAATCCTCACCGACGTAACGAACCTCGTGGTCGACACCTACGCGTCGGCGATCAAGTTCCTGGGCACGTGCGCCGGCGAGCTGGCCAAGTTCGACCTCAAGGCCATCGTCGCCGCGCTGACATCGGTCATCCCGATCGTGGACGTCTTCACGACTTCGGACCTCATCGACACGGTGGTCGAGGCGTTCGGCACCTTGGTCAAGGACTTCGTGGACCTCTTGGCGGACGCGAACGACCGGATGGGCGAATTCTGGGGCAAGGCGAATGCCCTGGTCCGCAGCAACACCGACTTCCCGGAGATTCCGGACCTCGGCACCGGGTCGGGGATCGACAACCAGAAACAGTGGCGGGTCGACCCGTCGGCTTGGCCGGAGTGAAATGATGCGAACGCGCTTTTCGCCGTGGGTTCTCGCTGCGTTCCTCGGTGGCTCAGTGCTCACCGCCTGCGGGCCGGCCGGGCCGGAACGGACGCTTTCCGAGCCGCCGTCGCCCGCGAAGACGGGGCCTGCGTTGCCGCTTGCTCCGGTGGAGCAGCCGGTCGATCTGGCGAAATTCGAGGCCGATCCGTGCTCGCTGCTCACCAAGGAACAGGTCGCCGCCGTCGTCGCCGATCCGCCGGACATCGTGAAGCCGAGCCGATCCCTTTCGTCCGAGGACTTCGGATGCCGCTGGAACAGCGGAAAGTCTCCGGTTGTCTCGGTGCTGAAGCCGACCAGGGAGCCCAAGACGCTCGAGGCTCTCAAGAACACGTCCCGACGCGAATCCGGTGCGATCGATCCGTGGACCGAGGTGTCGATCGCCGGACTGCCCGCGGCGGTCTTCCATGAGGTGCCGGGGCCGGACAACTGCGACGTCGGTGTCGCCGTCACCGACTCCGACATGCTGATTTTCAGCTTCCACGGCAACGGATCGCCCTCGGTCTACTGGGACAAGGACCGCTGCGGCGGCGTGCTGAAAACCGCCGAGTTCGTGCTCGGCAACCTCCGGAACGGCTAGGCCAGGAACAACTCCAGCTGCTCGACGACGAACGCGTGGTCGTCGGCCTGGGGCAGGCCGGACACACCCACCGTGCCGACCGGCCCGACGCCGCGCACCAGCACCGGGAAGACGCCGCCGTGGGCCGCGTACTCGTCCGGGTCGAGGCGGGAGTCCGCTTCGAACGAGCCGCCCTTCTCGCGGAACTGCGTGCCGACCAGGAACGAGCTGTGGCCGTAGCGGTCGACCACGCGGCTCTTGCGCTCGATCCAGGCGTCGTTGTCGGCCGACGTCCCGGGCAGTGCCGCGTGGAAGAGCCGCTGGCCGTTCCGGCGGACGGAGATCGTCACCGGCAGCCCGCGCTCCCGCGCGGCGGTCAGCAGCTGCTGGCCCAGGGCGAGTGCGGTCTCGTTGTCGAACTTCGTGAACTGGAGGCGTTCTTCTTGGTCAGCGAGCTGGTCGGCATCGATCATGCGCCCATTAAATCAACACTGTTGTCTAATGGCCAGTGAACTCGGTCAGGGACAGCACGTTGCCGTCCGGATCCGGGAACCACGCGATCCGCCCGCCCGGCGTGGTCCAGATTTTGTCGGTGTCCTGTGGCAGCGTGTCGAACGTGAGGAACTCCACGCCCCGGCCGCGCAGCGCGGCCACCGCCGCCCGGATGTCGGCGACCGCCCAGCCGAGCACCGTGAACGGCTGTGGCGTGAACTCGGGCACGGCGGTGACGCGCAGCATGGTCGTGCCACTGCGGAACACACACGCGAAGGGGGACTGCTCGATGAACTCGAGCCCGGCGACATCCGTGTAGAAGACACGTGAGCGCTCCAGGTCGGTCGACGGTGCGAAGGCGACCAAATCCGCTGAGTTGAGCATGGCTTCACCTCTCTCGGCGGAGAAGGTACCCCTCGGCCAGGCGACCCGCGTGGGACGAGGAGGTGGCATGGGCCGGATCCGCCGGCGCACGGTGCTCGGTGGCGCGGCCGCGGCGACCGTTGCCGGTTCGCTGTCCGCCGCGTGCGCGCCGGCGCCGCGGACGGGCACGATCGACGACGTCCGCCACGTCGTGGTGCTGATGCAGGAGAACCGGTCCTTCGACCACTACTACGGCACCATGGCGGGCGTGCGCGGCTTCGGTGACCGCGCGGCCCTGCGCGACGTCTTCCGCCAGCGCGGCAAGGGCGCCCCGGTGCTGCCGTTCCGGATCGACACGTCCGTGGTGGACGGTCAGGACCTCGGCGAGCTGCCGCACGACTGGAACAGCACGCACCGCGCGTGGAACGGCGGCGCGTACGACAGCTGGATCGGCGCGAAGAGCCCCATGACGATGGGGTACTTCACCGGCGAGGACATCCCGTTCCAGCGCGCGCTGGCGAGCGCCTTCACGCTGTGCGACCACTACTTCTGCTCGATCCAGGGCCCGACGCAGCCGAACCGGCTGTTCCACTGGACCGGCACCATCGACGCCGGCGGCGTCGCGGGCGGCCCGGTCACGCACAACTTCCCGGACTACGAGCCGTCGTTCCGCTGGACGACGTACCCGGAGCGGCTGGAGGCCGCGGGCATCTCGTGGCGGATCTACGCCAACGACGAGGAGCGTGGCGTCCCCGAGCACTTCGTCGGCGACTACGGCGACAACCCGTTGTGGTTGTTCCAGCACTTCCACGACGCGTTGTACTCGATGGACCCGGTGCAGCGGCGGGTGGCCGAACGCGCGAACCTGCGCGAGAAGCTCCTTCCCGACTCGGGGAAGGGCAAGGACCTCGACCACGTGCTGGCCGAGTTCCTCGCCGACTGCGCGGCGGGCACGCTGCCGGCGGTGTCGTGGGTCGTGGCGCCGTACGGCTACTGCGAGCACCCCGCGGCCCGGCCGGTCGACGGCGCGGCCTACATCCAGCGGATGCTGAAAGCGTTGTGGGACAAGCCGGAGTTGTGGGAATCGACCGTCGTCTTCATCAACTACGACGAAAACGACGGCTTCTTCGACCACGTCCTCCCGCCGACGCCGCCGCCCGGGACCCCGGGTGAGTACCTGCCGGGGAACCGGCCGGAGCGGGGCGGGGCGTCCGGGCCGCCGTTGCCGATCGGGCTGGGGCCGCGGGTGCCGATGACCGTCGTTTCGCCGTGGAGCCGCGGTGGCTGGGTGAACTCGCAGGTCTTCGACCACACGTCGGTGCTGCGCTTCCTCGAGACGTGGACCGGCGTGCGCGAGCCGAACATCTCGGCCTGGCGCCGCGCCATCTGCGGCGACCTGACCAGCTGTTTCGACTTCGGCACGCACGACACGACGATCCCGCTGCTGCCGGACGCGGACGCGTTGCGCGCCGAAGCCGACCGCACGCAGTCACGGCTGCCGAAGCCCGGCCTCGGACCGGGCGCGCTGGTGCAGGACCCGGGCACGGCGAAGGCGCGCCCGCTGCCGTACCAGCCGGTGGCGTGGGCCGTCGCCGAGCCGGGCGTGCTGAAGCTGCACCTGGCCAACCACGGGACGCAGGCGCTGCAGCTGGCCGCGTACGCCTACCACGCGGGCGGGACGTCACAACGCTTCGACGTCGGCCCGCGCGGCGAGATGACCGGCGAAGTCGCGTACGGCGAGTCCTACGACGTCGCGATCCACGGCCCGAACGGCTTCGTCGTCGAGGCCTCGGGCGGCGCCGGTCTCGACGCCACCGTCGCCTACACCGACGCGCCCGCGTTGCGGATCACGGTGACCAACCGCGGCCCGGCGCCCGTCGTGCTGACCGGCGTCACCCTCCCGCCGGGCGGGGCGCACGACTTCCCGGTGCCGGCGAAGAACGGCTGGTACGACGTCGTTTTCGAGACGCCGGGGTGGCGTCGACGCTTCGCCGGGCACCTGGAAGACGGGCGCCCGTCACGCACCGGGCCCTAGCGCAGGTAGTCCAGCGCGAAGGCGGCGAGCATCGCGGCGCCGCTCGGCATCGCGTCCTCGTCGAAGACCACGCGGTTGGAGTGGTTGGCCGCCGCCTCGGCGGGGTCGACGCCGGGCGGGCACGCGCCGATGAACGCGTACGCGCCCGGAACGCGTTGCAGGACATAGGAAAAGTCCTCGGCGCCCATCAGCGGGTCGGCGAGCAGCTCGACGTCGTCCGGGCCCAGCACCTCGGCGCCGAGCCGCAGCACCTCGCCGGCGATCCGGTCGTCGTTGACCGTCACCGGGTAGCCCGGCTCGACGTCGGCGACGACCCGGCAGCCGTACGCGGCGCCGACCTGCTCGCACACCTTGTACAGCTCGTCGCGGACCAGCGCGCGGGTCTGCTCGGACAGCGTGCGGATGGTGCCCTCGAGCTCGGCGGTCTCCGGGATGATGTTCGACGTCGTGCCGGCCTGGATCCGCGTCACCGAGAGCACGGCGGGGTCGAACACGCTGACCCGGCGCGTGATCATCGTGTGCAGCGCGCCGACCATCGCCGCCGCCGCGGGCACCGGGTCGATCGTGTGCTGCGGCGCCGAGCCGTGGCCGCCCTTGCCGGTGACGCGCACGGTGAACGAGTCCGCCGACGCCATCAGCGGGCCGGGCCGCAGCTGCAGCAGCCCGCTGCGTGCGTTGGCCAGGGTGTGCACGCCGAACGCGCGCTCGACCCGCGTCCCGGCGGCGTCGAGCACGCCCTCGTGGATCATGAAGCGGGCGCCGTGGTGACCCTCCTCACCCGGCTGGAACATGAACACGACCGACCCGGCGAGCTGCTCGACCCGGTCGGCGAGCAGGCGCGCCGCCGTCGCCAGCATCGCGACGTGCGTGTCGTGCCCGCACGCGTGCATCGACTCCTCGTCCTCGGACGCGAAGTCCAGGCCGGTCTCCTCGGTCAGCGGCAACGCGTCCATGTCGCCGCGCAGCAGGACCGCCGGACCGGGCTTCCCGCCGCGCAGGACGGCCGTCAGCGACGTCGTGGCCTTGCCTTCGGTGATCTCCAGCGGCAGGCCGTCGAGCGCCTCCCTGATGGCCGCCTGGGTGCGCGGCAGGTGGAGCCCCTGCTCCGGGTGGCGGTGCACGGCACGGCGGAGGGCGACCGTGCGGCCTTGCAGCGCCCGCGCGGCGTCGAGGAGGCCGGCGAACGGGGTGCCGGGCAGGGTGGGCAGGTCAGTGGGGCCGGTCATGGTCCCGATAGTGCCCCATGCGGCGCTTCGGGCGCACCGTGCGTGCGTTCGGTCGACCGGCGGAATACGGTGTGCGCATGGCGGTGGATGAGCCGGTCACGGGCTTCGCGGTAGCCGTGGTCCGGGAAGACGGTCGGTGGCGGTGCAGTGCGCTCGACCAGGGGGCACTGACCGAACTGGACGCGGCGATCACTGAACTGGGCAAACTACGATCCACCGGCGCGGCCTTCGGGTTGCTGGCGGTCGACGACGAGTTCTTCGTCATCGTCCGGCCGAGCCCGCGGGGGCCGTCGTTGCTGCTCTCGGACGCGGCAGCGGCGCTGGACTACGACATCGCGGCGGACGTCCTCGACGTCCTGCGGGTCGATCCACCGGACGAGGAGGACGACTCCGTGTGGCCCGAGGGCGACCTGGAGATCCTCACGGACCTGGGGCTGCCCGGGCCGGAGCTGGAGGTCATCGTCGGCGAAGTCGACCTCTACCCGGACGAGCAGCTGCAGATGGTCGCGCAGCGCTGCGGGTTCGGCAGCGAGTTCGCCAAGCTCCTGGACGAGCTCTGAGACGCCCATCCGACACCGAGGCCGTGGAGGCCGCGCTGGAGGCCGCCCGGGCCCCCGGCGCGGACGTGCCGATCGGGGCGGTGGTGTTCGGCCCCGACGGCCTCCCGCTGGCGGCGGCCCGCAACGCCCGCGTGGAGCTGGGCGACCCGACGGCCCACGCGGAGATCTTGGCCCTGCGCGCGGCGGCGTCGGTCGTCGGCGACGGCTGGCGGCTGGAGGGCTGCACGCTGGCGGTGACGCTGGAGCCGTGCACGATGTGCGCGGGCGCCCTGGTGCTCGCCCGCATCGCGCGGCTGGTGTTCGGGGCGTGGGAGCCGAAGACGGGCGCGGTGGGGTCGTTGTGGGACGTCGTGCGCGATCGCCGGCTGAACCACCGTCCGGAGGTCCACGGAGGGGTCCTTTCGGCGGAGTGCGCCTCCGTCCTGGAGACGTATTTCGCGACGCGCCGCTGATTCTGGGTACCCCTCCGGCATGACGATGAAGGACAAGGTCCAGCAGGCGGTCGGCAGCGCGCGCTCGAAGCTCGGCAGGGCCACGGGCAACCGGCGCCTCGAGACGTCAGGGCGCGTGCAGCGCCGTCGAGCCCAGGTGGCGGAGGTCGCCCACGACCTGCGCGACCGCTTCCGGCAGGCCCAGGTCAGGCGCCGAACCGACCCCTCGCGAGAGCTGTGAAGACGCTCCGGTATTGTTCTCGGCGGTGGCGTGTCCGAGCGGCCGAAGGAGCACGACTCGAAATCGTGTGACGGTTGATCCCGTCCGTGGGTTCAAATCCCACCGCCACCGCTCGCGAGTGGGCGAGCTATGTCGACGGACAGCGTCGACGTAGCTCGCTCGCTGTGTTTTTCGGGGGTGCAACCCCCGAACCCCGCCCGGCGGGCTTCGCCCCCGGACCCCCTGTGTGGTTGCGTCGGGTTGTCGGCCGCGGACCCCCTGTGTGGTTGCGTCGGGTTGTCGGCCGCGGACCCCTGTGTGGTCGCGTCGGGTTGTCGGCCGCCGGTTATCGGTGAGAAACCGACAAGCGCGGCTGCCGGATCACTCGATTGCCTGAGTTCCCTTCGTAACGCCGGGTGTCGATCCGGACGACTTCAGTCCGGTGAGGCTCGTAACCAACTTCGCAAAAATCGCCGTGCTGATGGCCTTTTTCCTGCTGGGTGGGTCAGGTGTGACGGCGTTCGCGCAAACCGGCGGCTGGGCGCCTGGTGCTGTCTCGCCCGGTCACTGGAAGGCTGATGAGGTCGACGCCCAGAAGCAGTCGCTCCGCGTCGGCACGAGCACCGACGATGTCGATGTGGTGCAGACCTGTGCGGTCTACCGGTCGCTGTGGCTGGAAACGGACCATCGTGTGACCTTGGACGTGCGGACGGTCAAGTGCCCGACCGGCAAGGTGACCGAGCAGGCGGCGACCGCGATCAGGACCGCTTACACGACGATCGACGAAGGCTCGGTCTTGAACCGGGCCGACGATGTCTACAAGCTGCCGAACGCGACGGTGTGGGGATACGGCCGCGAGTGGATGCAGTCCACTTCGGTCGTCGTGGTCCAGACCTTCTGTGGCCAGGGGACAGCGCAGGACTGCCTCGCTCTCAACGGCGTGCTCTCGAAGAGCTTGTCGGCGTCGCTGCCCGGCGAACCGTCGCTCGTGGGTCACTCGATTCTGCAGGAGATGCTCAACTTCGGCCTGACTTCCCTCACGCTGCCTTGGGTCTTCTGGGTGGGCGGTTTCGGGCTCGCTTCGTTCATCGGGCGCGACAGGTATGCGATTCCCGCTGCACCCGGCTCTTTCGTCGATGTGGAAAGAGCCTCGCGAAATCTTCGGTGGAGGTCCTACTTTTTTGGTCTGGTCACCGGTTTCCAGCGTGGCACGCTGGCGTTTCTGCTCTTTGCGGTCGGCTCGCTGTGGTTCGGCTTCGAGGTGCGGGTCATGATCAGTTCGCTGGTGCTGGTCCTCCTGTTCTTGGCGCTCACCTGGGGACGTCGCAAGCTCGACAACCCGCTCTTCCGGGGAACCGTGAACGCGCTCACGAGAGAGATCAACGTCCGCACCTGCTTGGCGGCGTTGCTCCGGTTCGCGATCCGGGCGCTCACGTTGCTGGTCGGCTTGGTATACGTGATAGCGTGCCTGTCCGCCGCCTTCGGCGGACCGGACGGCGCGTTCATGGGCAACGCCATGCGTGTCGCCGGACAGAAAATAGCGCAGGGCAGTGCGAGTCCAACCGACTACCTGCGATTCGTCGGCATCTTCGCGTCCGGCTCGGTTTGGGTCGTCGGGTATTTCCTCATCGCGTTCATCACGGTGATGCTGCTCGTCGATCGGTTGGCCCTGCTGCTGCTGACGAAGAACGCGCGCGAACTGATCAGAACCGATTCCCGGCCGCCGATTCTCTACCTGCGAAACTTCGGCGACGACAAGTTGAAGGTCCGGGCGAGCAGGGTGAGCAGGCGAGGCCTGCTCGGCCGGCTGTCCTTCAGCCGGAAGCGGCGGTTCGAAGAGACCGTCGCGTGGCGGATAAACCTGTACTCGGGAGTCGTCGCGATCAACGATCCGAGCAACTTCCTGCCCTCTTTGGGCGCCGCGAAGATGAACCTGGCGCACAACAACTGGAAGCACGACGTCGAGCGGCTCGCCAACTCGAGCTTGGCAGTCCTGGTGTCAGCGACGCCGACGAACATCAACGAAGGGTTGCGCTGGGAACTGGAAATGATCGCGCAGCGCCTGAGTCATCGCCGGGTGATCCTGCTGCTCGCTCCGCGCAAGAAGCAAGAACTGCTGTACTCGTGGCGGCTCTTCGTTGACGCGGTGCGCGACCATCCGTTCTTCGACGGGATCAAGAACATCAACCCGTCCGGTGCCGCGCTGGTCGTGGCACACATCCCGGGAGTGGGCTGGAAAGCCTGGGGCGCGAAAACGCGAACCGAGTGGACATATTCGATGGCCGTGCACGGCGCGTTGAGCGAGATGAAGCACTTCGCCCGGATGACGCCCGAACCACCTGCTGACGAGCCGCGGTCAACGGCGGCGTGACACCGGCGATCAGCTGAGTTCGACCGCCGGCGCCGTCAACGGCTCCAGCTCCGCCGCCAGTGCCGACAACGACGACACGCGCCGCTGGATCACGCGGACCACCGACGCGCACGCGGTGCTCACCGCGCTCACCACCTCCGCCGACCGGTCGCCCGACAGGACCGCCGCCGTCGATGGTGAAGCCGCGGCCGCCAGCTCGCATACCTCCGCGGACGCCGAGACCGCCAGCTCGTCCAGCTCGGCGGCGAGCCGGGCGCCCAACGCCGCCGTTGCCGCGGCCGCTCGGGCCGCCGCCGCGTACTGACCGTCCACTGTGTCCGCCCAGGTGCCGAACGTCTCCGCGCTGCCGCCCGTTTCCGCGCGTTCCACGCCGCCGCGGAACTCCGCCTGGGCCGACGTCACCCCGAGTGCTCCCGCGTCGACCGCCGAGGCCGACGCGCGGATCGCCGCCGGGGAACAGTCCAGGTGCCGCAACGCCGCCACCGGGTCCGGCGCGCCGATGCGGCCCGCCGCCTCGCGCAAGGACGCCAGCGACGAAGCCGCCGACGTCAGTGCCGGGTGTTCGAACAATTCGACGCTCACGGCGCCACCACCAGCCGCCCGCGGAAGCCCGTGCTGCGCGTGTTCTCCGCCGCCATGCGCAGGCGGCCGGCCAGATCGGACGTCGCGTCGCCGAGGACTCGGGCGTCCGCCTCGCGGGCCGCCAGGGCCGACGACCAGCGCGCCGCCAGCTCGCGGGCCTGCGCCGAGATGCCGAACGGCGTCGAGTCGACCCGGGCCTCCGCGAACCGGCCGGCCGCCTTGTCGCCGGCCGCCGTGGCCTGGTCCAGCAGGTCGGCCGCGGCGCGGAGCCGGTCCGGCTTGCGGACGGCCTGGCTGTCACTGATCCGCGAGCCTCTGCCTTCCGGCATGGGGACCTCCGTCGTCCAAGGGCGCTCACCCGATCGTGGAAGATCTTGCCTCATGCGCTCCCGCCGCCCGCACCGTGGTGACCTGCGGCGTTGAGTTGTTCCACCAAGTGGACGTCTTGACCGCGAGTCGGGAAGACGGCGACCATGAACACATGCCCGCCACCTCGGAAAGCACGCCTGTCCGGTGGCTCGGCCGCGCCTCCAAGCGGTCGGTCGGTGAAGGCACCGTGGAGCTCCTGCTGCGCCGCGGCCGCCTGGGTTCGCCCCCTGCCTGACGCGAACCCGCCGTCCGAATCGTCCCGAAAACCCTTGGAGCACAACCATGTCCGTAGACCTGCCTGCCCGGATTCCGCTGCGCGAGGCCGTCGCGCCCGCCGATGGCCTCATCGAAGGCCCGCGCGTCCTGCGGGATCCGCGGGGCACGTACGAACTCTTCCGGCTTCGTCCGCTCGGCCGGGTGATCGGCGCCGAGATCGACGGCGTCGACCTCCGCGAACCGCTCACGCCCGAACTGCGCGAGGAGCTCAACCACGCCCTGCTCGAGTGGAAGGTGCTCTTCTTCCGCGACCAGGACATCACGTCGGCGCAGCAGCGCGCGTTCGCCGCACACTGGGGTGAGCTGGAGACCAACCCGTTCATCCCGAAGGGCGACGACGACGCTGTCACGCGCTTCGAGCGCACCGCCGCCATGCCCGGCTACGAGAACATCTGGCACGTCGACGTCACCTGGCGGCCCAGCCCGGCCCTCGGCTCGGTGCTTCGGCTGATCGAGGTGCCGCCCGTCGGCGGCGACACGATGTGGGCGGACATGGCCGCCGCCTACGACAACCTGCCCGAAGACGTCCGCGCCCGCATCGACGGACTCACCGCGGTGCACGACTACCTCCCCGGATTCGACCGGTTCTCCGACCCGGCGCTCCTCGCGCAGTGGCAGGACCAGTTCCCGCCGGTCGAGCACCCGGTGGTCCGGACGCACCCCGAGACCGGGCGGCGCACCCTGTTCGTCAACCAGGCGTTCACCACGCACATCGTCGGCATGGACCGCGACGAGAGCGACCGGCTGCTGCGGTACCTCTTCCTGCAGGCCCACACGCCGGAGTTCCAGGTCCGGTTCAGCTGGCGGCCGAACTCGGTGGCGTTCTGGGACAACCGCGCCACGCAGCACTACGCGGTCAACGACTACCACCCGCACGTCCGGATCGCGGAGCGCGTCGCCATCGCGGGCGACCGGCCGTTCTGACCCTTAGCCTGGGGGGCATGACCGATGAACCCCAGGCAGTGGTGACCGGTTTCCTCAAGGCCCTCGAAGACCTCGACGTGGACCGCGCGCTGACGTTCGCGGCGAGCGACATCGTGTACCAGAACGTGCCGTTGCCGCCCGCCCGCGGCGTCGCGGCGGTCGAGAAACAACTGCGCTTCATGGCCAAGTACGGCTCCGGCTTCGAAGCGCGGACGCACCACATCGCCGCGGACGGCAACGTCGTGCTCACCGAACGCACGGACGTGCTGCGCCGCGGCGCGTGGGAAGCGGAGTTCTGGGTGTGCGGAACGTTCGAAGTGGAGGCCGGCCGGATCGTGCTCTGGCGCGACTACTTCGACTGGACGACGTTCCTGGCCGCGAGCGCGAAGGGCGCCGGGCGGGTCGCCTTGGCCGGCGCGCGCACGCTCCTCGGCCGCTACAAGGGAAGGCAGCCGGTCCGCTAGACGCGGTGCTCGCCGCGGTCGTGGTCCCGAAGGTCCACGACCGCGGCTATCCCCAGCACCAGCACGAACACGCAGCTGAGAACAATCAACCCCCACATGATCGTTCTCCCTCCCCCACGTGACGTGCTGGTTGAGCTGTCGGGGAGTGGTCTGTGCCACTTTTCCGGCGGCTCACGCAGACCGTACCTCCGCTTCACGCGGGTTGTTCCCGGTCTTAGGGAGCATTTAAGGCAGATGCGCCGGATGGGTGACAGGCGCACCGCGTGCGGTGACGAACCGCGCGCATTCCGTTACGCGCCAACGCCGAGACCGCCCACCGAAGCGATTCCATCCCGGACGGACACGCTGGTGGAGCGCAGCGCCGAGATGTCCGCGACGTACCGAAGCACCTTCGTGGCCTCATCGCCGCTGAGCGGCTCGCAATCGTTCTCGGCGTTGCGCCGCACCGGGATGAGCTCGAGCCGGGGCTCGTCGCCGAACATGCAGCCGGCCAGCAGCCCGTCGAGGTGCCGGCCGCGCATCGCCGGCCAGTCGAAGACAAGGTTGCCGAGGCTGTAGAGGATCGGCCGGCCGCGGTACACCTCGACCGCCTGGATCGTGTGCGGCCCGTGCCCGGCGACCAGATCGGCGCCGGCGTCGATCGCGGCGCGCCCGTAGGTGACCTGGTACTCGGCCAGGTCGGGGCCGGGCAGGCCCCAGTGCATCGAGACGACGACGTGGTCGTTGCCGGCCTTGGCGCGCTTCACGTCGGCGACCAGTCGCTCGAGGTGCTCGGGCAGCGGCGTCGTGCGGACGAGCGGCGGCCGGCCCGGGATGTCGGCGACTCTCGGGTCGGGCTGGTAAGCCGTGGTCGCAAACGCTTGCGCGACGCCGGGCGCGGTCACGGTCGCGGCCTGGCCCCACGGCCAGCAGAGCGAGGTGTAGGCGAGGAAGGCGACCTTCTTCCCGGCCCGTTCGAGCGTCGCGGGTGCGTGCGCGGCGGCGAAGTCGGCGCCGGCCCCGCAGTGCGCGATCCCCGCCTGGTCGAGCACGGCGAGGCTCGCCATCGCGGCGGCGGGCGGGTAGGTGACGTCGTTGGCGCACGACACGACGTCGATGCCGGCCGCGGTCAGCGCTTCGACCATCTCCGGCGCGGAATGCCGCCAGTTCGGTTTGTGCGGGATGTCCACCTCACCGGCCGTTCCCGACAGTGGCCCTTCGAGGTTCACGAACCGGAGGTCGGCCCCCTGGAGCAGCGGGTTCAACTGCTCGAACGCCTTCGACGGCGTTGTCCGGCCCTGGATGTTGACGTCTCCGCCGAGGACAAGCGTGATCACGAAACCTGCTCTGCCGAAAGAGTGACGACGAAAGTAGTTGTTACGAATCGTTGCATCTTTGTCTTCCTCCTCCTCATCTGTTCGGGGGACTATGCCACGACTGTTCAAGCACAAAGGGGACTCAGGGTGATCAAGACCCACAGAGCCAAGACCGCGCTGACGGTGGCCGTCGCGTCGGGCCTGGTGCTCGGCGGAGTGGCCGCCCCGGCCGCGCTCGCCGCACCCAGCGCCGACGCGGTCATCGCCGAGGTCTACGGCGGTGGCGGCAACTCCGGCGCCACGTTGATCAACGACTTCGTCGAACTCGCCAACCACGGTACTGCGGCCGCGAGCGTCGACGGCTTCAGCGTCCAGTACCTGCCCGGTTCGCCGAGCGCGGGCAGCACCTGGCAGGTGACGCAGCTGACCGGCAGCGTCGCGCCGGGCGGGCGTTACCTGGTGGCCGAGGGCAAGGGTTCCGGGGGAACCGTCGCCCTGCCGGCCCCGGACGCGACCGGCGCGATCGCGATGTCCGCGACGGCGGGCACGATCGCCCTCGTCTCCGGCACGGCCGCGCTGACCTGCAAGACCGTCGCGGACTGCGCGGCCGACACCCGGATCAAGGACCTCGTCGGGTTCGGCACGGCGACCGTGCGCGAGGGCAGCCCGACCGCCGCGCCGTCGAACGCGACGTCCGTCGCGCGCGGTGCGTCGCTGGCCGACACCGACGACAACGCCGCCGACTTCACCGTGGGCGACCCGACCCCGACGAACACCAAGGGCGAGACGACCGGCGGCGGCACCCCCGGCGACCCGGGAACCCCGGCGAAGATCCACGAAATCCAGGGCACCACGCGCCTTTCGCCGTTCAAGGACAAGAAGGTCAGCGACGTCACCGGGGTCGTCACCGCGACCCGGACGTTCGGCTCGTCGCGCGGGTTCTGGCTCACCGACCCGAACCCGGACAACGACCCGCGCACCAGCGAGGGCCTGTTCGTGTTCACCGGCTCGACCAGCCCGGCCGTCGCGGTCGGCGACGCCGTCACCGCGACCGGCACCGTCCGCGAGTTCTACCCGGACGCGCCGGCGACGTCGAACTACCAGTCGCTGACCGAGCTCGGCAGTGCGCAGTGGACGGTCGGCTCGCACGGGAACGCGCTGCCGGCGCCGACCGTGCTGAACCCGGACACGGTACCGATCGCCTACGCGCCTTCGCCGGGCGGGAACATCGAGTCGCTCCCGCTGGAGCCGGCGAAGTACGCGCTGGACTTCTGGGAGTCGCACGAGAGCGAGATCGTCTCGATCAGCGACGCGCGGGTCGTCGGCCCGTCGAACTCCTTCAACGAGCTGTACGTGACGTCCAAGCCGGACCAGCACAAGTCGGTCCGCGGCGGCAGCGTCTACCTGGGGTACGACCAGCTGAACAGCGGCGTCATGAAGGTGTCGTCGCTGATCCCGTTCGACCAGCGGCCGTTCCCGAAGCTCAACGTCGGTGACGTGCTGACCGGCACCACGTCGGGCCCGGTCGAGTACAGCAACTTCGGTGGCTACACGCTGTTCGCCAGCGTGCTGGGGACCGAAAAGGACAACGGGCTGGCGGCCGAGACCACACGCAAGCAGCGCTCCGGCGAGCTCGCGGTCGCGACGTACAACGTCGAGAACCTGGCGCCGGGCGACCCGCAGGCGAAGTACGACCGGCTCGGCGAGGCGATCGTGACGCACCTGGCGACGCCGGACATCGTGAACCTGGAAGAGATCCAGGACAACACGGGCGCCACCGACGACGGCACGGTCGCGGCGGACCAGACGCTCCAGAAGTTCACCGACGCGATCGTGGCCAAGGGTGGCCCGCGCTACCAGTGGCGTTCGATCGACCCGGTGAACGACCAGGACGGCGGCCAGCCGGGCGGCAACATCCGCGTGGCGTTCCTGTTCAACCCGGCCCGTGTGTCCTTTGTGGATCGTCCGGGTGGGACGTCGACCACCTCGGTGGGTGTCGTTCGCGAGCACGGGAAGGCCCACCTGACGGCGTCGCCCGGCCGCGTCGACCCGGCGAACGAAGCCTGGGAGGACAGCCGCAAGCCGCTGGCCGGCGAGTTCGTCTTCAAGGGCCGCACGGTGTTCGTCATCGCCAACCACTTCAACTCCAAGGGCGGCGACCAGCCGACGCACGGCCGCAACCAGCCGCCGGTGCGCAGTTCCGAGGTGCAGCGGCAGAAGCAGGCGACGGTGCTGCGCGGGTTCGTCGATTCGCTGCTGTCGGCCGACCGCAACGCGAACATCGTCGTGGCGGGCGACCTGAACGACTACCCGTTCTCGCCCGCGGTCCAGACGCTCACCGCTGGTGGCGCGCTGAAGGACCTGATCGCGTCGGTGCCCGAGGCCGAGCGGTACAGCTACGTGTTCGAGGGCCAGTCGCAGGTGCTGGACCACATCCTGGCGTCGAAGGCGCCGCGCGGGGTGGACTACGACGTCGTCCACATCAACGCGGAGTTCGCGGACCAGGCCAGTGACCACGACCCGCAGGTGATCCGGTTCCGGCCGAGCACCGGCAACGCGATCCTGGACGCGCTCAACGACCTGCTCGACTACCTGGAGCAGCTCCTCGGTCGATGAGGTTTTCGGAAGGCCCCCATCGGGTTCGACCCGATGGGGGCCTTTCTCGTGCTCGCTCCTTTGGGTGACGATGAAACCGCGGAGGGTAGACGTCCGTCCTAGGTTGGACGGGACCACAGGGGAGGGTGGCGTGGACGGGTACGCGGTGAAGGCCGGCGAGCTGGGCAAGCTCATCGGCGACCTCGACACGGCGGCGGGCCGGATGGCGGATGCCAACAGGAAGCTCGGCGGCGGTGGGGCGTTCGGGTCTTTGGGGACGGCTGAGCTGGGGAAAGCGGGGGTGGAGTTCGAGGAGGCCTGGCGGTTCGGGATCGGGCGGCTGGGTGAGGCGGCTTCGGACATCACTGAGCGGCTGAAGGCGGCGAAGGAGAAGTACGAGCGGATCGAGGCCCAGTTCGCGGGTGAGTTCGGCTCGGCTGTCGGGGGTGGCGGCGCTCCGGGGGCTGATCCCAGGGACGACGGGAAGGTCGGTGGCGGGGTGCCGGGCATCAACTCGCCGGAGGGCCGCCGCGGCATCGGCGACCTCCTGGACGGAGACGGCCGATGAGCAGCCAGGACTTCCCCGCCCTGGGCTTCGACCCGGCGCCGGGCGACCTCGACGGCGTCACCGACCTGGCCGGCAAGTACCGCGCGGTGAGCACCGACCTGACCGAGGCCGACGATTCGCTGCGGCAGATCGTCCGGAAGCAGGGCATCTGGCAGGGCGAGGCCAGTGAGGCTTTCGCTCGGCGCCTGGGCCCGCTGCCGAAGTACCTCGAGGGCGCGGCTCGGTCGATGGGCGAGGCGGCCGATGCCCTCGAACGGTGGGCGCAGGACCTTGGTGACCTGCAGAAACGTGCGTCGGACCTGGAGGCCCGGGCGGAAGCGGCGGCGCAGGCGGCCGAGCAGGCGCGGGCGAACCCGGATCTTGCGCTGGCGAATCGGTCGTTCCCGGATCAGCAGTCTCTGCAGATCGCTCAGCGTCTGCTGGACAACGCCGGTCAGCAGCTTCAGGTGGCCATCGACGGGTGCCAGAACGTCCAGGACGCGGCGAAGCAGCTTCAGCAGGAGCACACGGAGGCGGCCGGGCGGGTCGCGGAGGCGCTTCGGAAGGCGAAGGAGCTGGCGCCGGACGAGCCGGATCTGCTCGACAAGCTGGGTGACGCGGTCGGCGGTGCACTCGGCGATTTGACGAACACCCTCGCCGATGGGGCGGACCAGGCGTGGGACTTCGTCCAGGACCACGCGGAGCTGATCTCGAAGCTGTCCGACGTGATGGGTGACATCGGCAACGGCCTCGGCGTCTTGAGCGATGCACTTCCGCCCCCGGTAGGTGAGATCACGAGTGCCGTCGCCACTGGCGTCGGTATCGGCGCACTCGGAGGCCATGCCCTCGCGAAGGCGGCAGGTGCCAACGTGTCGTCCGAGACGCTGATCTTCGATGTGGCGGGCGCGGCAACTTCGCTGGCCGGGCTCGTTCCCGGGGTGCCGGATACCGCGATCAAGGTCGGCACCTACGGATTGCTCGCTGACCAGGCGGTCGGTGAAGTTGCGGGTGGCAAAGACTTCGAAAGCCCCTGGGACGACTTCCAGAACTACTGGGTGCCCAAGGACGGCGGCCAGGTGGCAGTGGTTGCCGGCACGCTGATCGCCGGGCCTGCGCCGTGGGCTGCGGTGGCGCTGGGCAATGCGACCGAGGCGGGAGCACAGGCCGACAACGCGCCCGAGCGGCGGCGTGAGCGTGCGGAAGACGAGGTGTGGAACTGATGCCTCTCGAAATCGACCTTCCGCCGGGCTTCGCGGGCATGCCGGTGGGCGCCGACGACAAGATGAACCGCGGCCACGCCTGGACCATCGCCGAGAACGCCGCGACCGGGGCCGGAACTTCCGTCGAGGAGTTCGGCAGCTACCTGATGGCGCTGGTCCCGGCCATGCAGGCGAACGGCATCCGCGTGTTCGGCAAGTTCGCGGTCGGCCGGCGCAAGGGTGACGTCGCGACCTTGACGCTGGGCGTGGTGCAGTGGCCGGAGACAGCCCCCGGCAACCGGGACGCCGTGGTGGCGGCGATGGCCGAGCAGTACCGGAGCCGGCACAAGTACGCCGTGGTCCAGCCGGTGCGGCTGCCGATCGGGCCGGCGATCGTCGCGATCAGCGAGGGCGAGTTCCGCCTGCCCGAGCGGGATGTCCGGACCCAGATCAAGGCCGAGTACCAGATCCCGCTGCCGGATGGCCGGTCTGTGGTGGTGTTGTCGGTGGTCGCGGAGTCCGAGGATGCCTGGCCCGCCGTCGCCGAGGCGACCGCGAAGGTGGCCTGGAGCCTCCGCAGCCAGGACGTCTCATGAGCGGCCTGGATGTGCTCGGCATTGCCCTGATCGGTGCGGTGGCTCTCGGCGGCCTGACCTTGACCATCGTCCGCGCGGCCCGCTCGACGAAGCCGCGTGAGAAGCAGATGGCGGCCTTGGCCGCGCAGCTGGACGGCCGGAACCAGGTGAACGTGCGCATGATCGAAAACGGCCTCTCCGTGGAAGACCTCGTCTGGGTCGCGCGCAGTCGCGGCTACAGCCTGATCGTCCACCGGTCGTTCAAGTACTACGAGTTCGTCTACACGCCGCACCAACCTGGGAGATTGGCATGAAACCGCTGATCGTCCTGCTCGTGCTGGTGGTGGGGGCCGGTCTGATCGCCGCCGTCGTGGTGATCACGGTGGTCCGGGTCTCGCGGGGGCAGCGGCCACGCGAACAGCAGATGGCGGAGCTGGCGGCGCGGCTCGACGGGCGAAGCCGGTTCAGCATCCGGATGGCGGAGCTGGGCCTCGGTCGGCCGGATATCCATTGGGTCGCGCAGAGCCGAGGTTACGTCCTGGTCGAGCACCAGTTCGGGAAGTACTACGAATTCGTCCGCCTGCCGCAGACGCCTGGGCCGTGGTCGCCATGATCGTCGCCGGCTCGAAGGCGCACTTCGACCCCGCCGAAGATGCGGTGCCGATCGCGATCATCGCCGCTGTCGCCCTCATCGGTCTCGGTGTGTTCCTCTTCGTGCAGAACCGGCGGAGCAAGACCCGGGCAGCGGGAAACCGGCGGCTGGCTCAGCAACTCGACGGCCGGCCACTGGTGTACGTCCCCTACGCCGACTGCCGGCTGAGTGTGCCCGACGTGCTGAGCGCGGCCCAAGCCCACGGGTACGCCCTGACCCCGAACCCGGCCGCCCTGCGGTACGAGTTCGCGCTCGGCGCGCCGCAAACAGCGTTCACCGGCAACCCGCGGGCGGCGTACATCGGGCACATGCTCGACGGGAGAGCGACCTACGAACTGCGCATCCTTTTCGAACCCATGACGCTGCCCGAGCTGATGGTCGTCGCGCACAGCCGCGGGTACACCGTCCAGCCGAGCCGGAAGGTCTACCAATTCATGCGGCACCGGGGTAGGCCATGAACGAGTCGCAGCCAACCCAAGCCGACCTCGCCGGCTCTCAGTACCGCGGAAGCTTCACCGAGATGATGGTGATCATCGGGTCGTTCGTCGGCCTGATCGTCGTGGGTCTCGTGGTGTTCCTGGTCGTGAACGGCAAAGTGACGAAGGGCCGGCAAGCCGGGATCGCACCCGTCGCGCAGCTGCTCGACGGTCGTCCGTTCGCGGTCCTCTCGTACGCCGAAAGCCCGATGAGCGTGCCCGATCTGCTGAGCATGGCCCAAGCCCGCGGCTACGCGTTCACGCCCAACCCGGCGGCCCTGCGCTACGAGTTCACACGCGGCGCACCGCAGACCGCGTTCACCGGCAACCCCCGCGCACCCTACGTCGCGCAACTGCTCGACGGACGGGACACCGTCGAGCTGCAGATCCTGTACGAACCCATGTTCCTGCCCGAGCTGATGGTCGTCGCGCACCGCCGCGGGTACACCGTCCAGCCGGGCCGGAAGGTCTACCAATTCATGCGGCACCAGGGGAGGCCATGAACAACCCGGAGCTGATCGAGGAAATGCGCTGGCAGCTCAAGCAGATCGAAGACCGCAAGGCCGACAACCAGCGCATCCTCGCCGGGATCGCCGGCAGCGCGCACACCACCGTCGTCTCGCCCGATCGGGCCGTCACCGTTCTCGCCGGGCCTGGTGGCGTTGTCTCCGAAGTGCGGCTCGCCCCCGAAGCCATGCGGTTCGACGCCGGCACGCTCAGCCGGACCATCACCGCCGCCCTTCGGGAAGCCGTTGCCGCCGCGGGGAAGCTCGACCAGCCGGCGCCGCGGCCGATGCGGAAACGGGCGCCGGCCGAAGACGACGAGCCCTACGACGGCACCGTCTTCGACGTCTAGGCCGGTGGTGGCGGCTGCTGCTTCGAAGCCGCCCGCTTGGCCCGCCAGCCCAACCCCAGCACCGCCTGCACCAGCTCCTGGTAGCTCGGCTTGACCTCCTCCAGGTATCGCTCGAGGTACGCCGGCCGGGCCGTCGAAATCGCGTGCGGGTCGTCTCCCGGGGGCAGCCACGGCAGGCCCTGGATGTTGTGCAGTGCCATCCGCCACCAGCGCGACGCGCGTTCGGCCGCCCGCGTTTCGCGCTCCGTCGCCGCCTCGATCGCGCCTTGGGCTTCCTCGATCTCCGCTTCCAACGCCTCCGCGCGCGCCACCTCCCACTCGCGCAGGTTCTCCGCCGAGCCCCGGGACAGGGCGATGATCTCCTTGTACCGCATGGCCGCGGTGGCGCCGTCGTCAGTCACTGGGCGTTCTCCGGACGCTGGAACGGGATGATCACTTCGGGCGCGCCGTGCGTCGTCCGGTCGAAGAACAACGCGCGGCCCGGGCGCGGCGACCAGTGCACCACCTGGCCCGCCGCGAACGGCGCCAGCTCGTTGCCCTGGACGTCGAGCGCCGCCCACGTGCCGATGTCGTCGGTGCCGGCGAACCCCAGCGTGTCCTTCAGCCGGGCGATGCTGCGCCACCAGCCGATCGTGTGGATGCCGTGCCCGGGCCCCTGTTTCAGCACCGTGCGCAGGTGGTCCAGGCCACTCTTCAGCTGGCCGACCGCCTTCACCTCCAACGACGGCAGCGCCGCGTCGACCCCGTACAGCAGCAGGATCTTCGCGCCGCCGGACAGCGACTCCAAAGTGGACGTCAGGTCGTCGACCATGGTCGCCGTGTGGCCGTCGGCCCGGAGGCGCTCCGCCAGCTCCAGCACCGCCGGCGCGCACGCCTCGATCGCGCAGCCCAGCACGAACTCGACCTGGCCCGGCTCGTACTGCCGGGCCAGCGACCGGGCCGAGGAGTCCATGATGGACAGTGCTTCGGCGGCCGCCGAGCCCAGCACCGCGATGTTGCGGCCCGGCGCCCACGACAGGTCGACACCGCACGCCGCCTCGGTGACGTCGATCGACTGGCCCAGCAACGCACGCGGCCGGGAGCTCGGCTTCAGGTCCAGGTAGGCCGGGAACTGTTCCAGGATCGGCGAATGCGCGCCGTCGAACAGGCGCGGGCGCGGGAACCGGGCCGCGTACTCGTCCCACAACCGGTGCTGCAGCCGGACGAACACGTCCTTGCTGCTCGCGTCCGGAATGTGGGCCAGCTGGTTGCCGTGCGCGACACCGGAGTCGTGGTTGAGCACACCGTGCCACTTCGGCGCGGACACCGCCGCGTTGTTCGTCTCGGCCAGCACGCGCCGCGCCTTCGGCATCGCGATGCGCAGCGTGCACTGCTCGAACACCGCCGGCTTGCCCCAGAACGCTTCGATGCCGGCGACGTCCTGGCTGGCCAGCACCATGTGGATGCCTTGGGAACGGCCTCGCCGCGCGATGTCTTCCAGCAGCTGCGTCGCCGTGGCCGTCACCTGGTCGCGGCCCGCGAACAGGTACTGGAACTCGTCGATCACCGCGACGATCCGCGGCCAGTGCCCGCCAGGATCGGCTTCGCGCAGGTCGGCGAGGTTCGTGACCTCGTGCTCCTTCGCGGCCGCCGACCGGCGCCGCAGCTCATCGGCCAGGAACCGCAGCAGCGCCAGGCCGAACTCGCGGTCGGTGTTGACGTTGACGCCGACCAGCCGCGCGTGCGGCAGCCAGCTCGCGTCCTTGCGGCCAGGCGCCAGCCCGGCGAACGAGACGCCTTCCTTGAAGTCCAGCAGGTACAGCGCCAGCTCGTCCGGGCTGTAGCGCGCCGCGAGACTGCCGAGCAGCGCGTACAGGAAGTTCGTCTTGCCCGACCCGGACGGGCCGCCGATCAGCGCGTGCGGGCTCGCGTCGCCGATGACGACCTCGACCGGCTCGCCCTCGAAGAACCCGACCGGTGCGCGGAGTTCGCGCGCGGAGCTCTCGCGGCCCAGCTCGGTCGGCAGCAGGTCGTCGAACGACCGCGGCCCGCCCTGCTTGGCGATCAGCGCCGCGGCGATCCGGTCGGCGGCGCGGATGACCTGCCCGGACGGCATCGGCGGGTCGAGGTCGACGACCAGGTCGGTGCCGGTCATGCTGCTGATCGCGTGCCGGTCGTCGATGAGGCTCAGCGTCTCGACCGACGCGCTCACCGCCGTCGGCACGTCGATCATGATGAGGCAGATGCCCGCGGCCAGCGCGCCGCTCGCGACGCGCTTGAGGTCGCGGGCCCGTTCCGGCTCGAGGGTTTCGCCGTTGCCGTACAGCACCGCGATGCGGAACGGCTCGATCCGCTCCTGCCGGTGGACGCGCATTTCGCGCAGCGAGGTCTTGCCGTCCTGCATGCCGGTCGCGTGGATGCGGCGGATGTGCCCGGCCAGCTCGTCGAGGAGGTCCTCGAGCCGGCCCGGGTCGTAGAGCGAGAGCGCGCTCGTGCGGCTCAGCGGGTAGAGGTCGGGCAGGATCGCGGTCAGCTGCCCGATGTCCCACAGGTGCACGCGCACCGCGCCGGGTTCGAACGTCGAGAGCACCCGGATCAGCAGGTTCTGGACGATGCCGTCGATGACCGGCCGCGTCTTCGGCGCGGACGTGATCGCCAGGTGCGACTCGTCGAGCAGCGGGACGGCGACGTCGAACGTGCGGGTGGCGTCGCCGCCCGCGGCCGTCGCGGAACCGACACGCCACAGCCCGGGCGAGGTGATGCCGGCGTTGTGGCCGACGCGGCCGAGCCACTCACCGGGCTTCGCCCCGGCGGGGCCTGGCGCGTTCTGGCCGACGAGCTCGCGCAGCGTCGCCGGGCCTTGGCTCCAGTCCGTGTAGAACGTGCCTCGCACGGTGCCGAGCGCGCCGAACACCTCGTGCGCGGCGGGGTGTTTGGACCACTCGTTCTGCTGCTCGGGGGTGGCGTGGTTCATGCCGACGCGGACGATGTCGCGCTCCAGCTCGAGCTTGGCGAGCTCGGCCTCCGCGGCTTGGCGCGCGCCGGCCGCCGCGCCCAGCACCAGTCCGATCTGATGGCGGACCCGGTCGAGTGCGGTTTCGACGCGGTTGCGTTGCTCGGCTGACTTGTTGGCCATCGGCGTCCCCAAAAGATGTGGTCCCTGAAAAGGATTACAGGCGCGAGGAGTATCCGCTCACCAGATCTTCGGCAGCGGCCAAACGGCCGAGGAGCTGGTCCAGCCCCTCGGCCGCTTGGGCGTACTGCGAAGGAAGCCAGGGATCGGCCTTGGCCTGGGCGTCCACGAGAGCTTGCCGGGCTTCCCCGAGCAGGCTTGTGGCCCGCTCGGAGTGGGCGCGCGCGTCGGCGAGCCCGGCCGCGACGGCGGTGAGCAGCTGGTGGAGTTCGGCGAGCGTCATCCGGTCAGAGACGCGCCGAGTAGGAGTCGGCGGAGGAAATGCTGGCTTGGACGGTGCTCTGCAGGCCGTTTATGCCTTGCAGGGCTTCCGCCAGCAATCCGTGTGCCTGGCTCACTTCGTGCTGGCTGCTGCCTTGCGTCGCTTGTGCGAGCGACTGCTGGGCTTCTTCGAGAGACTGCGCTGCCTGCTGGAGGGCGGCGATGCTCGCGGACGCCTTTTCGTTGGCGAGCGCGATGCCAGCGCGGATCTCTTCGACTCCGGCCATGTCGGGCCTCTACTCCTCGGTCGTACGGGGGCGGACTTCTATTGAAACAGATCCAACGACTCAGCGTGATCAACTGACTTTGCCGAGTGATCGTGGGTCCGGAATCAGCAAGGCCCCGGACGTGGGAACGTCCGGGGCCGGGCCGATCACGGTCTGTGCGGGGGTTGTCCCCGGCACCAGTACCGCACGCTGAAGTCGCTGGCCAGCGCTACCCCAGGTCAGAGCGGTTTTCGTGCCACTGCTGGCCTTTCTGGAAAGGGGGGCGGGCGAGGTGAGGCTGAGACTAGCGCGGCCGGGCAAACCCACTTCGCTCAGCCCTGGTCGTAACTCGCTGTGGACGAACGAATTTGTCCCACACTTGTTCGAAGACATTTCACATTTCGGGCAGTCCGAAGTGCCAGACGAGCATCGAGGGCACATCCCGGTTCGCCGCGCGGACTGCGTCGGGCACCAGCGCGGCGAGGCTCCACGGCCACAGCTCCCACGGTCCGGGATCGCTCGCGGCCGGCGCGGGGTCCTTCGGCGGCGGGGCGGGTTCCTCGCAGCCGAGCACGGTGAGCCCGGCCGCGAGCGCGGCGCGGACGTAGTCGCCGACCAGGTGCCGGTACGTGACGAGCCGGCCGGGCCGGCCGTCCGGTCCGCGCAGCGCGGGGATCGAGCCACGCTGGACGGACTCGGGGTGGATGTCGCAGACGACGACGTGCCCACCCGGGCGCAGCACCCGCGCGAACTCGGCCAGCACCGGGCCGAGGTCGCGGACGTGGGTCAGGGCGAGCCCGCAGACGACGAGCCCGAAAGCGCTGTCGCCGACCGGCAGCCGGGTCAGGTCGCCGAGCCGGAAGTCCCCGCCGGGCACCCGTTCGCGGGCCCGCGCGAGCATGCCGGCCGAGCTGTCGACCCCGACGACGTGGTGGCCGCGTTCGGCGAGGATGGCCGAGTACCGCCCGGTGCCACAGGCGGCGTCGAGGGCGTCCCCGGGTGGCAGCGGCTCGACGAGGGCCTTGAGCGGCGGCTCGTCGAGTGCGAAGGCGGCGTTGCCGGGGTTGTCGTAGGTGCCGGCCCAGCTGTCGTACCCGGACACGGAGCCGAGCGGTTCGGTGTCGACGGCGTTCTCGAGAGCCGGGTCGTCGAGGAGCCGGCGGACTTCGGCGAGCCGCGCTTCGACGAACTCGCGGTCGTGGTCGCCGGTGAAGGCGCGCAGGAGCGCGAGGCCTTCGATGCCGAGCAGGTAGGCCAGCGGGTGCTCGTAGGTCACCGGCTGGACGGTAGGGGCCGGGATTCGGGGCGGGCCAGCGATTTTCAGGCGCGCCGGCCGCCGAGCCGCCGGTAGCGGTCGGCCATCGCGGCGTCGGAGAGTCCGCAGGCGGAGCCGAGCGAACCGAGGGTCTCGCCGCGGTCGAGGGCCGCCTCGACGAGCCGCAGTTCGGCCTCGTCGACGTCGCGGCGCACCTGCATGAGCAGCCGCATCGCGGCCACGGCGTCGGAGCCGGTGACCTGCTCGCCGTCGATCGTGCGGGCGCTGGTGATCTGGACCAGCGGCCAGAGCCCGGGATGAGCCGGCTCGTCGTGCGCGGACGGCAGGTGGCGACGGAGCTGGTCGACGTGGCGAAGTTCCTCATCGAGGCTGAGGCGGTTCCCGCACTCGGTCATGACCCCAGAATGACGAAAGTCCGGACGGTTCGCTCGGAGTGATCTCGGTCACTGTTCGCAGTGGCGAGTCGTGTCATCAGGCTGCGGACGGTTGCGCCGTTGATCGTGTGACACAACCGTCCGCTACCCGATGGTCGCCGACAGGTTCGTCTATGCGGCGCCGCAGGTGCCGATGCTCCACGCATTGCGGACCGTTCCGGTGCCATAGGAGCTGTACTCTCCCAAGAAGGTGTCCGACTTGCGCGCGACGCAGACGTCTCGGTCTCTGGCAAGGGACACGTCGACGTGCACCAATGTCGGATAGTACGAACAGTTGTTGAACCATGCGCTCGAGTAGACGGGGTTCCCGGGATCCTTGACGTGGAAGCCGCACCCTGAGGGTGGTGTGTCAGCCTGCGCTACCCCTGCCTCGGCGCCGGTCAGCACCAGCGCCGCGGCGGCGACGGCTGCCGCCAGCTTCCCGCCTGTTCGAATCGTGAGCACTTCAGGCATCCTTTCCTGTTTGTTCGAAACTGGTGTCAGCTCAACAGATGTACAGCGACCACGCATTCTGGATCCGCCCGGGAAGAATTGTCCCGTACGTTCCCAGTCGGTAATCGTTCTTCGCCGACACGCAAAACTCACGGTCCGGATCCAAGACGACGTCCACGTGGATCTTCACGGCATAGATGCTGCAGTTGTTGAAGTAGGCGAGCGCCCGGGTTCCACCAACCTTGTGGAAGCCGCACCCTGACGGCGGTGTGTCGGCGGCCGCCACTGCCGGTGGGATCACCGTCAAGACGGCGGCAGCGATACCAACGATGACGGTGGACCACGTCCGAACTCGGCTTGTCACTGGATCTCTCCATTCCTGAAACGTCCGAGATGCCTCAGTCGGTTGAATTGCCAAACGCAGGCGCGCCGAGATCGGACCGGTTCGCACTTGCCGCATTGCGAGGCCGACACGCCCGCTTGCGACCTCCGGTTGACGCAGATCCCTCTCGATCACCTGATCGGCGTAGTGTTGCGCGGCCCACGAGACCGCGGGGGCATGCATTGTCACGGACTGGCGGCTTTGCACGGGTAAGCCAAACGCGCCGCCTGCTCAGCGAGGCGCGTGAGGCCATCCCCCAAAGTCGGCACCGGCCGGTGGTGTGCGCTCAACGTGCTGCCGAAGGGCGGCACACCCACGTCAGTGTGCGGCAGGCTCCGGTGTGGTCCCCGGTGACCACTCGGGGCAGGCGGAGACGGAAAACGCCGGGTGTCCCGCAGTGGGGCACCCGGCGTTCGCCTGTTCAAACGGCGGAGGATACAGGATTCGAACCTGCGAGGGCGTGAACCCAACACGCTTTCCAAGCGTGCGCCTTAGGCCGCTCGGCCAATCCTCCGCAGGAGACGATACCGGACGCCCTCGACGCGCTCGAACGGTGGGTCACCGCGTGACGTCGGCCACCACGCATGTGATGTTGTCCGGGCCGCCGGCTTCGTTGGCCAGGCGGATCAGCTCCGGGACCACCTCCGCCGGGTCCTCGATCGCCGATAGGACGTCGCGCAGCTTCGGCTCCGGGACCGGGCCGCTCAGGCCGTCCGAACACAGCAGATAGCGGTCGCCCTCGGCTGGGGTGAACGTCCAGATGTCCGGGTCGCCCGATCCCGCTGTCTGCAGCGCCTTCATCAGCAGTGAGCGGCGTGGGTGGGACTCCGCGTCCTCCGCCGCCACGCGGCCGTCCTCCACCAATGCCTGGACCAGCGTGTGGTCGCGGGTCAGGCGGCGCAGGCCACCCTCGCGCAGCAGGTAGCCGCGGGAGTCGCCGATGTGGGCCGCCGCGAACTCGACGCCGTCGAACATCAGCGCCGTCAGCGTGGTGCCCATGCCTTCCGTCGTCGGCTCGTTCGACGCCACCTCCGCGAGCCGCTCGTCGATCGACTTGACCACGCCGGCCAGCGTTGCCGCCAGGTCGACGCCCGTGAGGTCGATCCGCCGGAGGTCGACGTCGAGCTCGCGCAGCACGTCCACCGCCGTCGCGCTGGCGACTTCGCCGTGCGGCTGGCCGCCGATGCCGTCGGCGACCGCGAGCAGGCGGGAACTCGCGTACAGCGAGTCCTCGTTGACCTTGCGACGGCGGCCGACGTCCGACCCCGCGGCGTACCGCAGGACGTACCGATCGTGTGTCATGACTCCCATGAAAGCATTGGTTGACTGAGTTCACAAGCGTCTCGGCTGAATGGAGCACTCTCCGATAGAGTGCCCGCCATGGACGACTCCGCCACCGTCAGCGCGGCCGACATCGCGCGCCTCGCCGGGGTCGGCCGGGCCGCGGTGAGCAACTGGCGCCGCCGCTACCCCGACTTCCCGCAGCCGGTGGGCGGCACGGCGTCGAGTCCCCTCTTCGGCCTGGCCGACGTCACCGGCTGGTTCCACGCCCGCGGCAAGCCCTTCGAGCTGTCGGCCGGGGAACGCGCGTGGCAGCGCCTGCGCGCCCTCGGCGACGACCTCGGCCTCGCCGCGCGCGTCAGCCTCGCGGGTGCCTTCTTCGCTTACCAGGCCGGGATTCCCGGCAAATTCGACCGCGAAACCGACCCGGAGCTGCTCGCCCTGCTCAACGAGCTGACCCACCGCGCCGGGCCGCTCGAGTCGTTCGAACTGCTGTGCCGCCGCTACTTCGAGGCGCATTCGCGGCGGCTGTCGACCACGCCGGAGCCGGTCGCCGAGCTGATGGCCCGGCTCGCCGGGCCGGTGTCGACGATCCTCGACCCCGCCTGCGGCTTCGGCGCGCTCGCGCTGGCCAGCGGCGCGAAAACCGTGCTGGGTCAGGACAGCGACGCGGAGACGGCGACGATCGCGGCGTTGCGGTTGCGGCTGCGGGGGGTCGAGGCCGAGGTGCACGCGGTCGACGCGCTGCGCGAGGACGCCTTCGCCGGCCGGACCGCCGAAGCCGTCCTGTGCGATCCGCCGTTCAACGAACGGGCCTGGGGCCACGACGAACTCGTCGGCGACGCGCGCTGGGAGTACGGCCTGCCGCCGCGTGGCGAGCCCGAACTCGCCTGGGTGCAGCACTGCCTCGCGCACGTCGAACCCGGTGGCACGGTGGCGATCCTGATGCCGGGCGCCGCGGCCGGGCGGCGCAGCGGGAAACGCATCCGCGGCAACCTGCTGCGCGCGGGCGCGGTCCGCGCCGTCGTCACGCTGACGGCGGCCGGTCCCGACCTCTGGCTGCTGCGCCGGCCGGTGCCGGGGCAGCGTCCGCCGTCGACCGTGCTGCTCGGCGAGGCGGGCGAAGATCTGTCCACAGTGGAAAGAAGCTGGCAGGAGTTCCAGGACCGGCCCGAAACCGGCGTCCGGATCATCGACCTGCTCGACGACGACGTCGACCTGACGCCGGCCCGCCGCCGCGCCCGGGACGAAGACCTCGGCCAGGCTTTCCAAGCGGTGCGGGGGAAGTTCGCCGAGTTGACCCCGACCCTGCCGCCACTGGAGGCGGCCGACGCCGAGCCGGCGTTCACCACGATCGGCGAACTCGCCAAGGCCGGGGTCGTCGAGGTCAAGCACGCGGCCCGCACCGACGCTGAGCACCCGAGCGCCGAGGCGGGCGACGTCGTCGCGTCGGTGACCGGGATCGCGTACGTCCACAGTGGACTTCCGGAGGCAGTTGGCCCCGGGCTCACCGTCTACCGCGTCGACGCCGCCCGGCTGGACGCGGACTTCCTCGCCGGTTGCCTGCGCGCGGCCGATCTGCCCGCCGCCTCGGCGTCGACGCGGATCGACGGCAGGCGGGTGCGGATCCCACGCGTCCCGCTCGACGTCCAGCGCGAGTACGGCGAGGTGTTCCGCCGGCTGGCCGAGTTCGACGCGGTTCTGCGTGCGACGGCGGAAACGGGCCGGGAGCTGGTGCGGCTAGGCTTCGCGGGACTTGTCGAAGGACGGCTCCGGCCGGGCCGATAGGAAACGGATGCTGATCGCCGACCGCTACGAGCTCGACGAGCTGCCCCTCGGCCGCGGCGGGATGGGCGCGGTGCACGGCGGCCACGACCGCCGGCTGGGGCGGCGCGTGGCGATCAAGCTGCTCAGGCTGCCGGGCCGCGACGAGGAGCTCGAAGCCCGCTTCGCCCGCGAGGCACGGATCCTGGCGACGCTCGACCACCCCGGCGTCCCGACGCTCTACGACTACGGCACCCACGACGACCGGTTGTTCCAGGTCATGCAGTTCGTCGACGGCGTGACGGTGGCCGACCTGCTCGCCGAGCACGGATCGCTGCCGGTGCCGTGGGCCGCGGCGATCGCGGCGCAGACGTGCGCGGTGCTGACCGCCGCGCACGCGCTCGCCGTCTGCCACCGCGACCTCAAGCCGTCCAACCTGATGCTCGGCCCGGACGGCGGGGTGAAGGTGATGGACTTCGGGCTCGCCGTGCTGCGCGAGGCCGACGCCGCGCAGTTCACGCGGGCCGGGCAGCTGCTGGGTACGCCGTCGTACATGGCGCCCGAGCAGATCCAGCGCGGCGGCGCCGAACCACGCAGTGACCTCTACGCGCTGGGCTGCGTGCTGCACGAGATGCTCACCGGGCGGCGGCTCTTCGACGGGCCGACCGCGTACGCGGTGTTCGAGCGGCAGGTCAAGGAGCTGCCGCCGCCGGTGCCCGGTGTCCCGAAGCAGCTGAACGGGCTGCTCGCCGAGATGCTGGCCAAGGACCCGGAAGCGCGGCCGCCCGGGGCGGCCGCGCTGTACGAGCGGCTCGGCGCGTTCGTCGGCGGGCTGCCGCCGCTGCCGGGGTTCCTGGTGCCGCCGTCGGTGCCCAGCCCCGGCCGGATGTACGCCCGGATGCTGGGGCGCGTCAGCGGCTGAGCGCCGCGGTGCGCCGCTCGGCCAGGGGCAGGCCACGGCGCTGGACGCGGAAGTACGTCGTCGCGTTCTGCACCGCGATGCTGACGCCCAGGGTGAGCACGATCGACCCGGTGGTCAGCGGGCCGGCGACGCCGAGGGCGGTGCCCAGCGCGACCAGCCCCACGCGGACGGCGATGGTCAGCACCCACAGCCCGATCGTGACGGCCGAGCCCTTCTGGAACGTCGTGCCGTCACGTTCGGTGAGCGTGGTCGTGGTGCTGCGCAGGACCCCGAGCCCGGCGAGGACGACGAGGTCCACGACGAGCAGGCCGAACTCGGCCGGCGACGCGCCGGGCATCGCCTTCGCGGCCAGGAAGGCACCGACGGCGACGAGGATCAGCGGCAGCATCGTGAGGGTCTTGCGGTCGAGCAGCGTGCCGCGGACCTGCTTGTAGCCGACGCGGTAGAGGACGTAGGCGGCGATCACCACGTAGAGCAGGACGTTCGCGGCGCTGGGCATTTCGGGCTCCTGGGTTTCGAAGGTGCTCCCAGCTTCGGCGAACGGCGGCCCGGTTTCGTCGGCGCGGAGATCGGGCCCGGGTGGAACCGTGGCTCAACCCAGGGGTTGACGCTGACCGAATCGTGACCTTCCGGGACGAACCTCGACCGGGTGACCGCCGTCTTTACCCATGTCCACAAGCGATGATCGAGTAGCTGGGGGTACCGGATCGTGAAGAGGCTTCTGGCGGGAGCGGCCGCGCTGGCCACCGCGTTCGTGCTGGCCGCGTGCTCCGGCGGTGGCGCCGCGACCGAGGGCCCGAACGCCGGCGGCGGGGCCGTCGCCGCGGCGGGCAGCGGGGGCGGGACGCCGACGACGTCGAGCAGCACCGCCGCCCCGACCACCACCAGCGCGACCCCGACGCCGACCCCCACGACGTCGAAGCCGGCGCCGACGACCACCAAGCCCAAGCCGAAGCCGAAGCCCAAGCCGGCGGAGCCGGCGAGCGACCCGGGTGTCCCGTGCGCGGCGGCGGCCGCGGCTTCGGGCACGGCGGCGTGCGTCGACCTCTCCGCGCACAAGGCGTGGATCCTGCAGGGCGGCAAGGTCGTCTACGGGCCGGTGCCGATGCTGCCGGGCCGCAAGGGCTACGCGACGCCGACCGGCACGTTCCACGTGCTGTCGAAGGAGAAGATGCACCTGTCGAAGGAGTTCGACAACGCGAAGATGCCGAACTCGGTGTTCTTCTACCCGGGCGACGCCTTCCACACCGGCAGCCTGTCGGTGTACTCGCACGGCTGCATCCACCTGTCGGCCGGGGCGTCCCTGAAGTTCTTCAACACTTTGCACGTCGGTGACGTCGTCCAGGTTGTCCCGTAACCGGTACAGACCAATTACGGACAGTAGGTCACAGTCCGGTAAATTCGCTCAGACGAGTGCAACTGGTCCCCCTACTCAGGCGATAAGTGATCGCTTGGGAAGGGGGGCCAAATGGCCTTGCGAAAGCTTCGCGCTCTACGTCACTCCTTAGTGGCGGCAGTTATGACTGGGGCGTTGCTGCCGGTCGTGTCCACGGGGGTGGCGACGGCGGCAACCGCATTACCGCAGGGGTTCGTCCTGCGAGACACCAACACCGGGCTGGGGCAGTTCCAGCTCACCGATTTCGCGTACCTGCCGGACCAGTCCGTGATCGCCACGGCGAAGAACGGCCGCGTCCAGTGGGTCCCGGCCACCGGGACACCGAAGACGATCGCGACGTTGCCGTCGACCCGCGACGCGGGCGACCTGGGGCTCGCGGGCCTGGCGGTCGCGCCGGACTACGCGACGTCGCACAACATCTACCTCACCCGCTCGATCAACGTCACCGGCGGCTACGTCATGCGGCTGTCGCGCTTCACGGTCAACGTGGACGCGGCGGGCGCGCCGGCTTCGCTGACCGGTGAGCAGACGTTGTTCGAGACGAAGGGCTTCTTCGACGTCCACGGCATCAACGGCATCGTCGCCGCCGCCGACGGGACGATCTGGATGTCCATCGGCGACAACGGCGACTTCACCCAGGTGGACCCGGGCGCGCTGCGCGCCCAGGACATCAACCAGCCGTACGGGAAGATCCTGCACCTCGCCGCCGACGGCAAGGGCGTGCCGGGCAACCCGTACTACGACGCCGCCAACCCGGGTTCGACCGCGAGCAAGGTGTACGCGCGCGGCTTCCGCAACCCGTTCCGGTTCAGCATCGACCCGACGTCGGGCCTGCCCGTCGCCGGTGACGTCGGCTGGAACACCTGGGAAGAGGTCGACGTCGTCCAGCGCGGTGGCAACCAGGGCTGGCCGTGCTGGGAAGGCAACCACCCGACGCCGGGTTACACCGGCCTCGCGGGCTGCGCCGGCGTGGCGAACCAGCCGCCGATCTTCGAGTTCCTGCACGGCACCGGGCCGATGCAGGGCAACAGCGTCACCGGCGGCATCGTCTACAACGGATCCAGCTACCCGGAGTCCTACCGCGGTTCCTACTTCTTCGGCGACTACGTGACGCACAAGATGTGGACCCTGCGCTACGACGACAAGGGCACCCTGACGCAGGCCCCGGAGAACCCGCCGAAGTTCACCGACATCGGCGGCCCGGTCAAGTTCGGCGCGGCGCCGAACGGCGACATCGTCTACGCCGACATCCTCACCGGCAACCTGCGGCGGCTGACCTACACCGCCGGCAACACCGCGCCGGTGGCGAAGGCCACGACGACCACCGATCCCGACACCCGCACGGTGTCGTTCGACGGCTCGACGTCGGTCGACTACGACAACGACGTCCTGAAGTACGACTGGGACTTCGGTGACGGCACCAAGGCCCTCGACGCCGGCCCGAAGGTGAACCACGCCTACGCGGCGGGCACCGAGTCGTTCACGGCGAAGCTGACGGTCCGGGACCCGCTGGGCGCCACCGGCACGACCGACATCGCGGTCGCGCCCGGCAACCACACCCCGGTCCTCACGCTGACCACGCCCGGGGACACCGCGACGTTCGCGGTGGGCCAGGAGGTCGGCCTGAGCGCCACGGCGACGGACGCCGAGGACGGCACGCTGCCGATCACGTGGACCACCTTCGTCCGGCACTGCCCGAGCGAAGCGACCTGCCACTCGCACCCCGGCGTCGGGGGCACCGGCACGAGCTTCGCGCAGCCGTTCACCGAGCACCCGGACTCCCGCATGGAGTTCACCGCGACGGTGACCGACAGCGCGGGCGTCGTCACGACGAAGACGTACACGGCCCTGCCGCGTCAGCACCGGCTCACCCTGCTCAGCACGCAGCCCGCGGCGCTGAGCATCCCGGTCGAGGGCGGCGTCAGCTCGGCGCTGGTCACCGAGGGCGCGAAGTTCGACGTCGAGGCCGAGCCGCTGGGCACCGACGGCGTTTCGAAGTTCACCGGCTGGCAGAACGGTCCGACGACCACCCGCTGGGACATCACCGTCGGCGCGAGCGACATGACGCTGACGGCGAACTACGACTCGCCGATCGACCAGCGCTACAACGGGGACGCGGCGTTGCGGGCGAAGCTCGGCGTGCCGACCGGTCCCGAGGTCGCCGACGGCGTGGCCCACTACCGGCCCTACGCCAACGGCCGGCTCTACTGGAGCGCCGTCGGTGGCACGAAGTACGTCACCGGTCCGGTGCTGGACAAGTACATCGCGTTCAACGGCCTGACGGTGCTCGGCCCGCCGACCAACGACACTTCGGTGACGCCGGACGGCGTCGGGCAGTACAACCACTTCAACACCAACGGCGCCATCGGGTCGATCTACTACACGGCCGGCACGGGTGCGCACGCGGTGTACGGCGAGATCCGGAAGAAGTGGGCGGCGCTCGGCTACGAACGCCTGCTCGGGTACCCGACGACCGATGAACAGGGCACGCCCGACGGCATCGGCCGCTACAACCACTTCATCAACGGCACCAACGTCGGGTCGATCTACTACAAGCCCGGTCTCGGCGCGAACGCGATCTACGGTGAGATCCGGAAGAAGTGGGCGGACTACGGCTACGAGCGTGGTCTCGGTTACCCGACGATCGACGAGACGGGCACGCCGGACGGCGTCGGCCGGTACAACCACTTCGACCTCAACACCTCGATCTACTACACGGTCGCGACCCAGACCCACGTGGTGAAGGGTGAGATCCGGAAGCGGTGGGGTGTGCTCGGCTGGGAGCGGTCGTACCTGCACTACCCGACGAGTGACGAGTACATGCAGGGTTCGGTGTACCGCAGCGACTTCCAGGGCGGTTACGTCACCTACACCCCGGCCACCGGGGCGGTCGACCACCCGTGGTGATCGGCTGATCGGCTGAACAGTGAACAGGCTCAGGCCGTTCCCGGGGTTCCGGGGGCGGCCTGAGCCGTTTTCGCGGTCAGGAACGCAGGTCCGTGGGGGTGGTCCCGGCCGAGACCAGTGGCAGTCCGAGGGCGACGCGCTCGGTGAGCCACGGGCTCGGCCGGTACCGCGGGTCGCCGGTGGTCGCGGCCAGGCCGCGCAGGATGCGCAGCACGACGTCGCCGCCGACGAGGTCGCCCCAGGCCAGCGGGCCGCGCGGGTAGCCGAGGCCGAGGCGCACGGCCGTGTCGATGTCGGCCGGGGTGGCCAGCTGCTGGCCGGCGATGAAGCACGCGGTGTTGACGATCGAAGCCAGGAGCCGTTGCGCGATCGGGGCCGGCCCGTCGCGCACCACCGTCACCGGCCGGCCGGTCGCCGCCAGCGCGCCCCACGCGGCGCGGCCCGCCGCCGGGTCGAGTCCCGGGTGGACGGACATCGTCAGCCGTCGTTCGTAGCCGCCGAGCGGGTCGACGCCGGTGACGCGGGCCGGCGGCAGTCCCGCCCGGACAGCAGCATCCACTGTGGACTCGCCGTAGAGCGGGACGAGCAGGACCGCGTCCGGGTAGGCGTCGGAGACCACCTGCACACCCGCGCCGGACAGCACGCGGGCGAGGTGCTCGTCGGCGGTGAACACCGGGCTCGTCGGCTTCGGCGGTGCTTCTGGTTCGTCGGCGACCTGCTGCTTCCCGTCGGCGTAGGAGTAGAAGCCTTCGCCGTTCTTGCGCCCGAACAGCCCGGCGGCGACCCGCGGCCGGGTCAGCCACGACGGCCGCAGCCGCGGGTCGCCGTGGAAGCCGCTCCAGATGCTTTCCAGCACCGCGTGGGAGACGTCGAGACCGGTGAGGTCGAGCAGCTCGAACGGGCCGAGCTTCAGGCCGAGCACGTCCCGCGCGACGCGGTCGACGTCGGCGGGCTCGGCCAGCGCTTCGGCGAGGATCTGCAATGCCTCGGTGTTGAGGCCGCGGCCGGCGTGGTTGACCAGGAAGCCGGGCGCGTCCTTCGCGAGCACGGGCTCGTGGCCCCAGCCCTTGACCAGCTCCAGCGCTTCGGCGGGCAGCCAGTCGTGCGTGCGGGTGCCCGGCACGACCTCGACCAGGCGCATCAGCGGCACCGGGTTGAAGAAGTGCAGCCCGACCAGCCGGCCGGGGTCGGCCAGCTCGGCGGCGATTTCGGTGACGGACAGGGAGCTGGTGTTCGTCGCGAAGATCGTCTCCTGTGGACAGACGCGCTCGAGGTCGGCGAACAACGCGCGCTTGGTCGCGAGGTCCTCCCGGACGGCCTCGACGACCAGGTCGACGCCGTCCGCGGGCGCGTCGGGCGAGGCGACGGGCACCAGCCGGTCCTGCACCGCCC
The DNA here is from genome assembly GCF_024703995.1 of Amycolatopsis iheyensis. Taxonomy (GTDB): domain Bacteria; phylum Actinomycetota; class Actinomycetes; order Mycobacteriales; family Pseudonocardiaceae; genus Amycolatopsis; species Amycolatopsis iheyensis. The sequence continues at coordinate 79,813 of NZ_JAMXQV010000001.1, forward strand.
GCGCGTCGGCCAGCTTGCCCTTCGCGGCCAGCTTGTCGGCCATGCTCCCGATGAACTCGATCGCGTCGTCGACGGCCTCGCGCCGGACGTCGGCCAGCTCGACGGTCACCCCCGCGGTCGCGGCGAGCTGGCCGATGCCGCGGCCCATCACCCCGGTCCCGATCACCCGGATCCTGCCGACCTTCCCGGCCCACCCCGTCACGTCGCCCGCCTTTCGCACCGATTCCTCACGCGCGACGGTACCGTCTCGACGGTGACGGGGAAGCGGCTGACGCGGGCGGAAAGCCGCGAACGGACGAAGGACCGGCTGCTCGCGGCGGCGGCCGAGCTGTTCGCCGAGCGCGGGGTCAACGGCACGTCGGTCGAGCAGATCGCCGAGCGCGCCGGGTACACGCGCGGGGCGTTCTACGGCAACTTCGAGGACAAGCACGAGCTCGTCGTGGCGTTACTGGCCCGGCGTCGCGAGCAGGAAGCGGCCGAGGTGGCCGCCTTGCGCGGCGACGTCATGGCGCGGCTGAAGGAGTGGCACGCCGAGCGTGCCGAGCACCTGCCCGAGTGGTTCGCCCTGCGCACCGAGCTGACGCTGTACGCGCTGCGCAACCCGCCCGCCCGGACCTCGGCCGGCGAGAACGAGCGGGCCGCGCGGGAGCTGATCGAGGCGGGTGTCCGCGCGACGTTCGCCGCTCGCGGGGTCCAGCCGCCCGCCGACCCGGCGTTCCTCGCGCTGATCATCCACGCGCTGGAGGACGGCCTGCTCCGGCAGCGCTACCTCAGCCCGGAGGGCACGAGCGACACGGTGATCGCCGACGCCGTCGAGCTGCTGCTGCGGTCCTGGCTCGGCTGATCCGGTCGGGAAAACCGGGTGCGGGCCGGTGCCGCGGTGGTGTGTGATCGCGAGCATGGGTGAACCGGACATGCTTTCCGAGGCGGTGCGGGCGCTGCGGGAGTGGCAGCACGAAGGCGCGCCGATGCAGCTGCACCCGGGGGACGTCGGCTGGTTCTGCCGGTTCGGGGCCTCGCCGGCCGCCGCGGCGGTCCGGATCTGGCGTCGCGACGAGCGGGTGGTCGCCGTCGGGCTGCTGGACGAGCCCGGGCTGCTGCGGATGACGATCGCGCCGGCCGCCCGGCAGGACGAAGAACTGGCGTCGCGGCTGGCCGCGGACCTCGGTGACCCGTCGCGCGGGGTGCTGCCGGCAGGGAAGGTGGCGGTCGAGGCGCCCGCCGACGCGCTGCTCCAGGAGGTGCTGGCGGAGCGCGGCTGGACACTCGGCGAGCCGTGGACGCCACTGCGTCGCGGGCTCACGGAGCCGGTGCCGGACGGGGACCTGCGGGTCGAGGTGGCCGGGCCGGCGCAGGCGGCCGAGTGGGCTTCGGTGTTGCGGGCGTCGTTCACCGGGTCGACGTTCTCCGAGGAGCGCTGGCACGCGACGGCGGCCGGAACGCCCTACGCCGACGCGCGGTGCTTGATCGGGTACGACGAGCACGGCACCGCGGTCGCGGTGGTGACGGTGTGGTCGGCCGGGGCGGGCAAGCCGGGGCTGCTCGAGCCGATGGGGGTGCACCGGGACCACCGCCGGCGGGGGTACGGCCGGGCGATCACGCTTGCCGCGGCCGCCGCGCTGCGGGAGCTGGGTTCGTCGAGTGCGCTGGTCTGCACGCCGAGTGCCAACGTCGGTGGCGTGGCGACGTATGAGTCGGCGGGGTTCGAGGCGTGGCCCGAAGTCCGGGACCGCTGCCGGGAGGCTTAGAGCCCGACGAACTCCGCCATCCGCGTCGCCGAGTGCGTGAAGAACGCGTCGGCCGGGTCGACGCTGCCCACGTACTGGCCGAACAGGTCGAAGCTGATCGCCCCGAACAACTGGGTCCACGCCATGATCAGGCGCGTCACCGTCTCCGGCCCGGCGATGATCCCGAGGACCTTCGTGAGCGCCTCGGCCTGCGCGCGCAGCTCGGGCGCGACGGGCCCGTCGATCGCCCGCAGCTCGGTGTGCGTGAGGACCTTGACCAGGGCCAGCGCGACCCGGCCCGCGGGCACGACGGTGTCCTGCGGCGCCTCGTAGCCCGGGATCGGCGAGCCGTAGATCAGCGCGTACTCGTGCGGGTGCGCGCGGGCCCAGTCGCGGGTCGCGTGCCAGATCGCCAGCCAGCGCTCGCGCGGCTCGCCCTCGCCCGGGTCGGCCTGCTCCGCGGCTTCGCCGATGGCGTTGTACGCGTCGACGATCAGGTCGGTCAGCAGCCGGTCGCGGCTCGGGAAGTACCGGTACAGCGCGGACGACACCATGCCCAGCTCCCGCGCCACCGCGCGCAGCGAAAGCCCGTGCGCGCCGACCTCGGCGAGCTGGCGGCGGGCCTCGTCCTTGATCTCCTGCGTGAGTTCGGCGCGGGCGCGTTCACGCGCGGTGCGGGTCGCGGTCATGGGGATCAGTGTGCCACGACGAGAGCGGCGCACAAAATAGAGAGCAGTGCTCTTGACAGTGAGCAGTGCTCGGGTGTTAACTGCTCTTAACCGAGAGCACTGCTCTCCCAAACTTCGGAGGACGTCATGACCGCCGCCCGCTACATCGAGCCGAAGAAGGCCACCAACGTTTTCCACCGGACTGTCGCGCAGCTGACCCGGATGGGCTTCAGCGTCTGGGGCAGCCGGGTGTTGACCGTCGTCGGCCGCAAGAGCGGCGAGCCGCGGTCGGTGCCGGTCAACCTGCTGACCGTCGACGGCGTCCGGTACCTCGTCGCCCCGCGTGGCGAGACGCAGTGGGTGCGCAACCTGCGGGCCGCCGGCCAGGGTTCGCTGCGCGTGGGGAAGCGCGTCGAAGAGTTCACGTTCCGGGAGCTGGCCGACGACGAGAAGCCGGGCATCCTCCGCGCGTACCTCAAGCGGTGGAAGTTCGAGGTCGGAATGTTCTTCGACGGCGTCGACGCGAAGGCGTCGGACGAGAAGCTGCGCGAGATCGCGCCCGGCTACCCGATCTTCGAGATCTTCACGAAGTAGGTTTGCGCCGCGTCAGGTTCGCCGCCACCAGGACGACGCCGACCAGGAACGCGGCGAGCCCGATCAGGAACCACAGCTTCTGGCCGGTCATGAAGCTGCCGGTGATGACTCCGATGCCCTGCAGCACCCAGACGGCGCCGACCAGCACGAACACGATCCCGACCGCGAGGGTGATCCACCGCTTCATCGGCCCAGCTTAGGTCCGCGGCCCGGCCGACACGAGTTCGTGCCGGCCGGCCCGGGGTCGGTACCGCGGTCAGGACTGCGGCAGGGTCACGCCGTACCGCTGGGCGGAGAGGGTGGCCGGGAAGAAGCACGACGTCGAGCCGTCGCCGCCGGAAAGCGTGCCGAGGCCCTTGCCGCCGTCGTAGGCCGGGCCGCCGGAGTCGCCGCCCGCGGACGTGGCCGTCGTGCAGAACTCGTGGTAGACGGTGTAGCCCTCGGCCTCGAAGGTGTAGTCGACCTTCGTGACCTCACCCGAGGTCACGCCCGAGGTGCGGCCATCGCGCTTCATCTGCTCGCCCACCACCGCGTCGGCGAATTCGGTGATCTTCGTGCCGTCGGTGACCTCGCTCGGTCCTTCGCCGGACGCGTTTTCGACGAGCATGTTGTCCTCGTCGGGGAACTTGAAGCCGACGGTCGCGCCGCCGTTCCACGGCCCGCCGCCGCCGAGCACCTCGCAGTGGCCGGCCGACAGCAGCAGCTTCTGGCCGTCCTTCTCCACGTTGAACCCGTTGGAGCAGAGGCCGCGGCCGTTGCTGATTTCGTCGCCGCCCTTGATGAACAGCGACATCGCGCCCGGGTGCCGCTCGACGCGCGCGAGATCGCCGTACTGCCGCACGGTTTCGAGCAGTCTGTCGCGCTGCGCCGCCGGGGTGGCGTCGTAGACGTCGACGACGACCTGGTTGCGGGCGATGTCCAAGCCCCAGCCGGCGTTCGGGACGCTGCCGAGCGCGTCGAGCTGCTGCTTGGCCGCGGTCAGGTCGCCGAGGCTGTGCCGCACCACCTTCGCGGTCACCCCGGAAGACTTCGCCTTGGCGGCGTCGGCTTCGGTCAGCACGTTCACGACGGGCTTGCCCGCCTCGAGGTGGTAACCGCCGGTCGCGGCGCCGAAGCTGCTCAACACCGCCAGCGGGTCCGCCGCGGCGGACACCGCCGGCGTGATGGACACCCCGAGTGTGAGCGCGCCCAACGTGGCAACGCCGAGAACACCGATCCTGGCACGAGTTGTTCGCATGCGTTCTCCCTGCTCCGAAGGCTCCGCGAAGAGTGGGGCCGGACCCAGTCGGGAATTCCCGACGGGACTCGCGAGAACCTGGTCGGTAAAGAACTGACGCGCCCGATCGTGCCCTGCCGAACGGCCGCGGCAACACCGACGAACGTCGTATCCGGGGCAGAACCGGCTTATTCGCCGGGCACGAGCTTGTGCCGGTAGGCGTAGACGACGGCGTGCACGCGGTCGGGCAGCCCGAGCTTCGCCAGCACCCGCGACACGTGCGTCTTCACCGTCTCCTCGCCGACGTGCAGCTGCCGCGCGATCTCGGCGTTGCTGCAGGCGGTCGCGATCAGCAGCAGGACCTCGCGCTCCCGGGAGGTCAGCCGGGCCAGCTCCGGGGGTTCGGCGGCCGCCGGCTCGAGCACCGCGGCGAACTTCGCGACCAGCCGCCGCGTCACCGACGGGTCGATCAGCGCGTCACCGCGCGCGGCCACCCGCATCGCCGCGACGAGCTCCTCCGGCGCCAGGCTCTTCAGCAGGAACCCGCTCGCGCCGGCCCGCAGCGCGCGGTAGACGTACTCGTCGGCGTCGTAGGTCGTGAGCACGATGACGCGGGTGTCGTTGCCCGGCGCGGCGAGGATCGCCTCGGTCGCGGCGAGGCCGTCGAGGCGGGGCATCCGGACGTCGAGGACCGCGACGTCGGGGCGCAGGCGCGCGGTTTCCGCGACGGCTTCGCGGCCGTCGGAAGCTTCGCCGACGCAGGTGAAGTCGGGCTGGGTGTCGAGCAGCGCGCGCATCCCGGACCGGAACATCGCGTGGTCGTCGGCCAGCAGGACGCGGATCATGTGCTCTCCACCGGGAAAGTCGTGCGCAGCTGCCAGCGCTCGCCGGCTTCGCCGTAGGACACCTGGCCGCCGAACAGGGTGACGCGCTGGCGGATCCCGGCCAGGCCGCGGTGCGCGTGCTCGTTGCGCGGGGTGCGGCCGGGGCGCAGGCCGTTGGTCACGGCGAGCACGACCTCGGTGCGGCCGTGGTTCAGCTCGACCTCGACCGGGCCTTCGCCGTGGCGCAGCGCGTTGGTCAGGGCTTCCTGCGCGATCCGGTAGAGGGCGACGTCGAGTGAGCCGGGCAGCTCGCGGGGCTCGCCGCCCAGCGTCAGCCGGGTGGGCAGGCCGGCCGCGCGGACGGTCTCGACCAGCTCGCCGAGGTTGTCGAGACCGGGCTGGTCGGCGTCGGGATCGGCGTGCAGGAGGTCGAGGAGCCGGCGCAGGTCGGCCATCGCCGAGCGGCTCGCGGACTCGACCGCGCCGAGGGACTTGCGGACCGGGCCGTCGCCGTCGGGCAGGCCGAGCCGCGCGGCGCCGGCGTGCACGCCGATGGCGCTGACGTGGTGGGAGATGACGTCGTGGAGGTCGCGCGCGATCGTCGTGCGCTCCTCGAGGACGGCTCGCCGCACGGCTTCTTCTTCGTGCTGGCGGCGTTCGTCGGCTTCGCGTTCGAGGTCGGCGATGTAGGCGCGGCGGGCCGTCGTGTACCGGCCGACCAGCCAGGGCAGCAGGCTGCTGACGCTGACGCTGACGGCGGTCAGCCGCCAGTCCGCGGCGGTGCGGCCACCGCCTTCGATGCACCCGGCGACGACCCCGGCCAGCAGCGCGAGCAACGCCAGGACCGCGGGTTTCGGGCGCAGCCAGGCGCCGGCGCGGTAGCCGGCGATCAGGATGCCGGCGTTGTTGCCGATGACGTAACCGGTGCAGGTGCACAGCAGCAACGGCGAGCCGGCGAAGAGGACGGCGTGCGCGAGGGCGACCCAGCCGGAGTAGCGGGCGGGCCCGGCGAGGGCGGCGTTGACGGCGATCCCGCCGAGCAGCACGACCCAGGCGCGCCAGCCGGCTTCGCCGAGCGGGCCGCGGATGCCGAACAGGGCGGCGTCACAGACCACGCAGACTAGCGCGACCAGCAGCGACTGCCGTCGCAGAGATCCGCTGATGCCGTGCACACCGGCAACTCTGCCCTAACGGCGACGGCGGTGGGCGGGAACGCCCCGATGCGACGCGAGGGGGGACGCGGCATCGGGACGTTCCCGGTCAGAGGGCACCGGCCGGCGCAGGTCCGGAGCGCCCCAATGTGGCCTTGGTTGCGTCTGACGCACCGAAGGCCACATTGGGTGCGTCTCACGCACCGAAGGCCACATTGGGGCGCTTGGGGCCGGGCGGGGGTGGGTCAGTTCGTGGGGCGGGCCGAGTAGTTGCCGTCGCCGTTGCGGCGCTGGCCCGGCTGGCGCTGGCCCGGCTCGAAGCCCTGGCCCAGCGATGTCGCCGTCGCCGTCTGGCCGTCCACCTTCGCCACCACCGTCACGTTCGTGTCGCCCTGCTTGACGTCGCCCGTTTTCTGGGTCGAGCCGTCGAGGGTGTACGTCTGCTTGTAGCCGTCCTTGCTCGTCAACGTCACCGACGTCGCGCTCAGCGCCGTGACGTCGCCGGTCTGGAGGCGCTCGGTCGTGTAGCCGCCGCTGCCGTTCGACACCACGAAGTCGCCGTGCAGCGCGTCGCGCAGGGCCGTCATGCCGCCGCCGAAACCGCCGCCCGGCATGCCGCCGCGGCCGTTGAACTGGCCGCCGCCAGGGCCGCCGAAGCCGCCCGGGCCCTGCTGGGCGGAATTGTCGGCGCTGCTGGTGCCCGCCCAGATCGCCGCGCCGCCGCCGGCCGCGATCACCACCGCGATACCGGCCGCGATCGCCGTCTTCTTGCCGGACCAGCCCTTCTTCGGTGCGGCCGGGGCCGGGTCGCCCCAGTTGGCGGGGGCCGGCTCAGGCGTGGTCGGCGTCGGCTCGGTCGTCATCGTGTCCTCCGGTGGTGCCCACACTGGTCCAGCTCAGGTTCACCGCCGTGGCTGTGTTTGAGCTGTGCGGGGCGTCAGCGGGTGCTGTGCCTCGAACGAACGAACTCTCACAGGAAACGCACAGCGAGCGCACAGTGAGCACTGATGGGCCGCCGAGAAGATGGCACTATGACCGCTATGAACGCCACGTCACCCGGCCCCGGCAAGGCCGACCTGCGCCGCGCCGACGGGAGCCCGGTGCGGGTCCTCGTCGTCGACGACGAGGCGACGCTGGCCGAGCTCGTGTCGATGGCCCTGCGCATGGAGGGCTGGGAGGTGCGCAGCGCGGGCGACGGCACCGAAGCCGTCCGGATCGCGCGCGACTTCCGGCCCGACGCCGTCGTCCTCGACGTCATGCTCCCCGACTTCAGCGGCCTCGAAGTGCTGCGCCGCATGCGGTCCGAGGCGCCCCACCTGCCGGTGCTGTTCCTGACGGCGAAGGACGCGGTCGAGGACCGCATCGCCGGGCTCACCGCGGGCGGCGACGACTACGTCACCAAGCCGTTCAGCCTCGAAGAGGTCGCGCTGCGCCTGCGCGCGCTGCTGCGCCGCGCCGGCGGGGTCACCGGCGCGAGCGGCTCGCAGCTGGTCGTCGGCGACCTCACCCTCGACGAGGACAGCCGCGAGGTGCACCGCGGCGGCGACCTCGTGCCGCTGACCGCGACCGAGTTCGAGCTGCTGCGCTACCTCATGCGCAACCCCAAGCGCGTGCTGTCGAAGGCCCAGATCCTGGACCGCGTGTGGAGCTACGACTTCGGCGGTCAGGCCAACATCGTCGAGCTCTACATCTCCTACCTCCGCAAGAAGATCGACGCCGACCGCGAGCCGATGATCCACACCATGCGGGGCGCCGGGTATGTCCTCAAGCCAGCGGGCTGAGCCACGGCGGTTCCGGGCGCGGCGGCCGTGGTCGCTGCGGCGGCGGCTGATCGTCCAGCTCGCCGCGCTGCTCGCGCTGGTGTGCCTGGTCGTCGGCGTGGTCACGGAGTTCGCGCTGAGCGAGTTCCTCGTCGGCCAGCAGGACAAGCGGCTGGCCGCGGCCAGCGAACGCGCGTCGCACGGCGGGGACCGGCCGCCGCCGTGGAACTACGGCGGGCAGCCCAAGCCGCCGGACGCGCTGCGCGTCGTCGGCCAGGGCGACGGCACGCTCGCCGTCGTCCAGTCCGGGTCGGTGGCCTCGGCCGCGGTGCTCGACTCCAGCGTCGGCGTGCCGTCGAGCCGCAAGCCGCCGTTCCGGGGCATCCCGGCCAACCAGGTGCTGACGCTGCTCGCGGTGCCGGCCGACGGCAAGCAGCGCAGCATCGACCTCGGCGGCAACCTCGGCGAGTACCGCGTGGTCTCGACGACGTCGCCGGCCGGCGAGAAGACCGTCATCGGTTTGCCGCTCAAGGACGTCAACGAGACGCTCTGGCGGCTGGGGTTCATCCTCGGCGGCGTCGCGCTGGCCGGGATCCTGGTGGCCGGCGCGGCCGGGGCGGCGACGATCCGCCGCACGATGCAGCCGCTCGACCGGCTGGCCGCGACCGCGACGCGCGTCTCCGAGCTGCCGCTGGACCGCGGCGAAGTCGCGTTGTCGGAACGGGTGCCCGAGGCCGACACCGACCCGAACACCGAGGTCGGCAAGGTCGGCTCGGCGCTGAACCGGATGCTGCAGCACGTCGCGAACGCGCTGACCGCGCGGCACGCGAGCGAGAACCGGGTCCGCCAGTTCGTCGCGGACGCGAGCCACGAGCTGCGCACGCCGCTGGCGGCGATCCGCGGGTACGCCGAGCTGACCCGCCGCGGCGGCGAGCAGGTGCCGCCGGACGTGGCGTTCGCGATGAGCCGCGTCGAGTCCGAGTCGCGCCGGATGACGACGCTGGTGGAGGACCTGCTGCTGCTCGCCCGGCTGGACTCGGGCCGCCCGGTGGTGCACGAATGGGTGGACCTGTGCCGGCTGGTGGCGGACGCGGTCGCCGACGCCTACGTCGCGGGGCCGGACCACAAGTGGCTGATGGACGTCCCGGGCGAGCCGATCGGCGTCCTCGGTGACGCGGGTCAGCTGCACCAGGTGGTGATCAACGTGCTGGCCAACGCCCGCACGCACACCCCGCCGGGCACGACGGTGACCACCACACTGTCCACATCGGACGGAGTGCTCCGGCTGCGCGTGGCCGACGACGGCCCGGGCATCCCGCCGGAGATCCTCCCGAACATCTTCGAGCGCTTCGCCCGCGGCGACAACTCGCGCTCACGGGCGGCGGGCAGCACCGGCCTCGGGCTGGCGATCGTCGCGGCGGTGGTGGGCGCGCACGGCGGCCGGGTCGGGGTGCAGAGCCGGCCGGGGCGGACGGAGTTCGAGATGACCTTCATGGCGGCGCCGGCTCCGTCGTGAGTGGTTAGGGCGGTTAGAACCGCCCTAACCACTCACGACCAGCCGGGCGACCACTGTGGCGAGGTCCGGGGTCAGGCGGAGCTCGGTCGCCAGCAGGTCGGGGTGCCGGAGCCAGTGCAGCCGCGCTGCGTCGGGCTCGCCCTGGAACACCGGTGGCCAGGACGACATCGGCGTGAAGTCGTCCATGACGAGCGTGCCGTGTGGCCGCAACCAGCGCCGCGGCGCCAGCGGGGGCTCGGTGTCCTTGCCCTGCCCGCCGCCGTCCAGGGCCAGCAGGTCGAACGGCGCCGCCGCGGCCAGCTCCCGCCAGTCGCCGAGCAGGAGCGTCACGTTCGGCACGCCGTCGAACACCTCGGCGGCGGCCGCGTGCCGCCCGGGATCCCGTTCGACGCTGACCAGCGTCGTGCCCGGCCCCGCCCCGGCGGCGAGCCAGGCCAGGCCGACCCCGCAGCCGGTCCCGGTTTCGCCGATCACGCCACCTTCGACGCCGCCGGCCAGCAGCCGCAGCAACCGGCCCTGGGCGGGATGACAGGAGCGGCCGAACCCCGTGCTCGCGGCGGCCGCCACCGCTCGTCGCACCACCGCGGGCAGATCGTCGTTCTCCGGCATGACCTTCACCACCCGATCGGGACCGATCCACAGCCGGTGCACAGCTTCGCCACAAGTTCACCACATGCGGCGCCGACACGGTCGGAGCCATGACGACCACGCTGTCGGCGCCCGAACACGCCCAGCCCGCGCCCGAAGCCGTCCGGAAACCGCGGTGGGTCAAGCCTTCCGTCGCCGCGCTGCTCGTCGGGACCGGCCTGCTCTACCTGTGGGACCTCGCGAAGACCGGCTGGGGCAACGACTTCTACGCGATGGCCGCGCAGGCCGGCACGTGGAGCTGGAAGGCGCTGTTCTTCGGCTCGCTCGACCCGGGCAACGTCGTCACCGTCGACAAACCGCCCTTTTCGTTGTGGGTCATGGGGTTGTCCGGACGTCTCTTCGGCTTCTCCAGCTGGAGCCTGCTGGTGCCGAACGCGCTCGCCGGCGTCGCGTCGGCCGGGCTGCTCTACCTCGCCGTGCGACGGCTGTCCGGGCCGGGCGCCGGGCTGCTCGCCGGGGCCGCGCTCGCCCTGACGCCGGTCGCCGCGCTCATGTTCCGGTACGACAACCCCGACGCCTTCCTCGTGCTGCTGCTCGTCGCCGGCGCGTACTGCGTCGTCCGCGCGCTCGAGCACGCGAGCACCGGGTGGCTGGTGCTCGCCGGGGTCGCGATCGGGTTCGGCTTCCTCGACAAGATGCTGCAGGCGTTCCTCGTGCTGCCCGCGTTCGTGCTGGCGTACGCGGTCGCGGCGCCGACGTCACCCGGCCGCCGGATCGGGCAGCTCTTCGCCGCGGCCGGTGCGGTGCTCGTCTCGGCCGGCTGGTGGGTCGTGGCCGTCGCGCTGTGGCCGGTCGCGGACCGGCCCTACATCAGCGGCTCGACCGACAACACCGTGCTGGAGCTGGCCTTCGGTTACAACGGCCTCGGCCGGATCTTCGGCGAAGGCCGAGGTGGCACTGGCGCGCCGGCGGGCGGTGGCGGGCGCGGCTTCGGCGGGTTCGGCGGGGAAACCGGCCTGACGCGGTTGTTCAGCGGCGAGTTCGGCGGCGAAGCGTCGTGGCTGCTGCCCGCGGCGCTGCTCGGTCTCGTCGCCGGGCTGTGGTTCACCCGCCGCGCGCCGCGCACCGACCGGACGCGCGCGGCGCTGCTGCTGTGGGGTGGCTGGCTGGTCGTCACCACGCTCGTGTTCAGCTACATGAGCGGCATCATCCACCCGTACTACACGGTCGCGCTGGCCCCCGGGATCGCCGGCACGCTGGGGATTTCCGCGCGCGAGCTCTGGCGTGGCCGGGCGAACTTCGCGGCCCGGGCGGTGCTCGCGGTGCTGCTCGCGAGCAGCGCGGTCTGGGCCTTCGTGCTCCTCGCCCGGACGCCGGAGTGGCAGCCCTGGATCCGCTACACCGTGCTCGTGCCGGCCGCGGCCGCGGTGCTCGCCCTGCTGTTCGGCGCCGACCGGGTCCGGCGGCTCGGCCCGGTCGTGGCCGTGCTCGGGTTGTGCGGTGCGCTGCTCGGGACGACGTCGTTCACCCTCGCCACGGCGGCGACCGCGCACGCGGGTGGCACGCCGTCGTCCGGCCCGGCGGTCGCGAGTGGACGCGGGTTCGGCGCGCGCGGCGGCTTCGGTGAGGGGCAGGCCGACGCCGCGGTGATCGACCTGCTGAAGGACACCACGACGAAGTGGGCCGCGGCGCAGAGCGGCGCGATGCAGTCGGCCGGGCTCGCGCTCTCGAGCGGCCGCCCGGTGCTCGCGATCGGCGGCTTCAGCGGCAGCGACCCGGCGCCGACGCTGGCGCGGTTCGAGCAGTACGTCGCCGCCGGCGACATCCACTACTACGTCGCGGGTGGCCGCGGCGGCTTCGGCGGTGGCCGCGGCACCGCGGGGGAAATCGAGAGCTGGGTCGAGCAGAACTTCACGCCGGTCACTGTCGGCGGCACGACGGTTTACGACCTGACAAAATCGGTCGCTTGACCGAAATTCCGATTGTTTCGGCCGTGTTAACAGTCGCCGAAACATTCGCGGATTTCCGGATCCGTGCGGTAACCGCGGATGCGGACACCTGTTCGATCACCGTTCCGCTGATCGGCGCATTACGAACGATTGTTCGGGACCGTCGGAGCACCGTCCACGGCGAACTCGGCGCGGCCCGGCGGTGTGGTAACGGCAAGGCTGTTTCGCTTGTGCAGCTGCACGAACGGCCGTTCGGCGTACTCGGCGATCTTGACCGGGCGGCCGACCGGAATGGGGGCGAGTTGATCTTCGAGGGGCTCGATATCGCTGGTCGTCCCGATGGAGGGTCACTCGTTCGGCTGCATTGACGGGCGTTGTGGGGATCTTGTGCTAGTCGCTAGGCTCGCGGCCGCCGCCGCCCGTTTGGCGACGGCGTCACTCCACTTCCCCGCCCTCTGGAGTCCGTTGTGATTTCCCGTTCCCGCCGCCGTCCGCTGACGGTGCTCCTGGCCTTGCTGACCCTGGCCGGGGTCACCGCGCTCTCGGGGTGCAGCGACAGTTCCGCCGCCGGCAGCGGCGGCAAGCTCACCCTCGGGTTCAGCGCCTGGCCGGGCTGGTTCCCCTGGCAGGTGGCGCAGGAGCAGGGCCTGTTCGCCAAGAACGGCGTGAACGTCGACCTCAAGTACTTCGACAACTACACCGACAGCATCAACGCGCTTTCCAGCGGCGCCATCGACGCGAACAGCCAGACCCTCAACGACACGCTGTCCTCGCTCTCGGGCGGGGCCAAGCTGTCGATCGTGCTGGTGAACGACAACTCCACCGGCAACGACAAGATCATCGCGCGGGACGGGATCACCAGCGTCGCCGACCTCAAGGGCAAGAAGGTCGCCGTCGAGCAGGGCGCGGTCGACCACTACCTGCTGCTGCTCGCGCTGCAGTCGGCGAAGCTGACCGAAAAGGACATCGAGCTGGTCAACCTGCCGACCGACGCCGCGGCGGCCGCGTTCGCCGGCGGCCAGGTCGACGCCGTCGCCGCGTTCGCGCCGTTCACCTCGAAGGCCCTCGAGCGCCAGGGCAGCCGCGCGATCTCGTCGTCGGCCGAGTTCCCCGGCGCCATCCCGGACCACCTCGTCACCTCGCAGAAGCTGGTCAAGGAGCGCCCGAAGGACGTCCAGGCGCTGGTCAACACCTGGTTCGACACGCTGGCGTGGATCAAGGCCAACAAGGCCGCGGCCGTCGGGATCATGGCCAAGCGCGGCGGGGTCTCCGACGCGGACTACCAGACCTACGACGCCGGCACCACGATCTTCACGCGCCAGCAGAACCTCGACGCGTTCACGCCGGGGGTGACCGCGCAGCACCTCGACTTCCAGGCGAACAAGATCATCGACTTCATCGTGAACACCGGGCTCGCGCAGCAGCGGCCCTCGCTGGACGGGCTGTTCGACGACCAGTTCGTGAAGGCCGCGCCGCAGTGACCCCGCCGGCCCAGCAGCTCGCCGAGCGGCGGGAGTCCGGGCGCCCGGCGTGGGCGCCCCTGCCGCGGCGGGCCGCGCCGAAGCGGGTGTCGGCGCTGTTTTCGTTGCGCACGCCCATTTCCGCGTCGGCGCGCTGGACGCTCGCGGTGCTGTCGTTCGCGATCCCGCTCCTGGCCTGGGTCGTGCTCAGCGTCAGCGGGGCCGTCGACTCGACGTTCCTGCCGTCGCCGGTCGCCGTGCTCAAGGCGGGCGCCGACATGGCGAGCACGGGCGAGCTCTTCGACGACGCCTGGGCGACGACCCAGCGCGTGCTCGAAGGCTTCGGCCTCGCGGTGCTCGTCTCGGTGCCGCTCGGCATCCTGATGGGCGCGTTCGCCGCCGGGCAGGCGTTCTTCGAGCCGCTGATCGGGTTGCTGCGCTACCTGCCGGCGAGCGCGTTCATCCCGCTGCTGATCATCTGGCTGGGCATCGGCGAGCCGTCGAAGATCGTCCTCCTCTTCATCGGCACGGTCTTCTTCAACACGCTGATGACCGCCGACGTCGTGCGTGGCGTGCCGGGCTCGCTCATCGACGTCTCCTACACGCTCGGCGCGCGCCGCGGCGAGGTGCTGCGCAAGATCATCGTGCCGCACTCGCTGCCGGGGATGATCGACGCGATCCGCGTCAACGCCGCGGCGGCGTGGAACTTCGTGGTCGTCGCCGAGCTGATCAACGCCTCGGCCGGGCTCGGCTACCGGATCGTCCGCGCGCAGCGGTTCCTCCAGACCGACAAGATCTTCGCCGTGCTGGTCGTCATCGGCGTCGCGGGGCTCCTGATCGACGTCCTGCTGCGGCTGCTGCGCACGCGGGTCGGGAAGTGGGCGGCATGACCCTCGAACTGCGGAACGTCGCGAAGGACTACGTGGTCCGCGGCAAGGTGACGCGGGCGCTCGACGGCGTCGACCTCGCGGTGGCGCGGGGCGAGTTCGTCTGCGTCGTCGGCGCCAGCGGGTCCGGCAAGACGACGCTGCTTTCGCTGGTGGCCGGGCTCGACCGGCCGACCGAGGGCGAGATCGCGCTCGACGGCGTCCCGGTGACCGGCCCCGGCCCCGACCGCGGGCTGGTGTTCCAGTCCGGCGCGCTCTACCCGTGGCGCAGCGTCGAGAAGAACGTCGCGTTCGGACTCGAGCTGCTGCCGGTCGACGCGGCCGAGCGCGCCAAGCGCGTCGACTGGTACCTCGCCGAGACCGGGCTCGACGCGGTGCGCAAGTCGCTGCCGAGACAGCTTTCGGGCGGCCAGAAGCAGCGCGTCGCGATCGCGCGGGCGCTGGCGTGCGAACCGGAAGTCCTGCTGCTGGACGAACCCTTCGGCGCGCTGGACGTCCAGACCAAAGAGGACATGCAGGTGCTCATCCGCCAGGTGCACGCCGACACGGGCACCACGGTGCTGATGGTCACCCACGACGTCGAGGAAGCGGTGTTCCTGGGCGGCCGGGTCGTGGTGCTCGCCTCCGACCCGGGCCGGATCGCCGCCGACGTCGAGGTGACGCTGCCCGCCGAGCGGGACCTGGCGGTGAAGCGCGAACCGGCGTTCCTCGCGCTGCGCGCCCGGATCGAGGACCTCGTCCGGGAGCAGCACCGCGGCCACGTCAGCCGGGTGGCCGGCCACGGGTGAGAACGGAAGACGGGAAGGTGCAGGGATGAGGCACGGCAGGCCGGCCGCGGAACGGGCCGCCGGTGGGGGTTTTCTCGCCAGGCTCGGCATTCGCGGCAAGCTGAACCTGCTGCTCCTGCCCCCGTTGGCCGCGGTGGTGCTGGTGTCGGTGCCGTTCGTGCTGACCCAGGCGAACAGCGCCGTGGCCGCGACGCAGTCGGCGACGGTGGCGCGGCACACGCAGCAGCTCGGCGGCCTGGTCTGGCAGCTGCAGCGCGAACGGCTGCTGACCGGCGCGTACGTCGCGACGCCGTCGATGTCCGCCGACCAGATGCTGCAGCAGCAGAAGACGGTGAACGCGGCGGTGGAGAGCGTGCGGTCGTCGCTGGGCGAGGACGCGCCCGACGAGCTTTCCGCGGCGCTGACCCGGGTCGGCTCGCTGAACGAGCTGCGGCAGAACGCGCAGCGGCGCGGTGTCGCGCTCGACAGCGTCGCGCGCACCTACCACGCGGTGATCGGCGCGGTAATCGATTCACTGCGGCTCGTCCCGCAGCTGACCAGCGACGCCGAGGGCACCCGGGAGCTGACCGCGCTCGAGGCGCTGCTGCGCGCGAACGAGGAGAACTCGTTGCGCGGCATGGCGTTGATCGTGACGGCGGTTTCGCCGGACGCCGGCCGGTCCATCCTGGACGACGCGACGCAGCAGGCGCCGATCTTCACCGACCGGTTCGTCCAGCAGGCCGACGACGAGACCGACCGCGACCAGTCCGCGCTGGTCGTCAACGTCGAGCAGAGCGAGGCCGGCCGCCGGATCGACGAGCTCGCCGGCCAGGTCGAAAACCCGCGGGACGCGGTGGCGACCACCCAGTACGTCGCGGACGTCCTCAGCGCGTCGGAAAGCCAGGCGGGCCAGCGGAAACTGGTCCAGGAACGGGTCACCGGCGAGATCGCCGACGCGGCGAACGGCCGCGCCGACGCCGGCACCCGGCTGGCGTGGCTGGTCGGCGTCGGCGCGGGCCTGCTGTTCCTGCTGGTCGCCTTCCTCGCCGTCGCGGTGTCCCGCTCGATCGCCCGGCCGCTGCGGCGGCTGACCAGCGCGGCGACGTCGGTCGCCGACCTCGCCGGCACCGAGCTCGTCCGCGTGACCGACACCGAGGAAGCCGAGGCGCAGGTGCCGCGGCTGGCCACCATCGACGTCGTGTCGAGCGACGAGCTGGGCAAGCTGGCCGCCGCGTTCAACCGGGTCCAGACCACCGCGGCCGAGCTGGTCGAACGGCAGGCGCTCACCCGGCGCAACACCGGCCTGATGTTCGCGAACGTCGCCAAGCGCACGCAGAACCTCGTCGGCCGCCAGCTCGCGCTGATCGACGAGGTCGAGCGCAACGAGCAGGACACCCGGCTGCTGGCCAGCCTCTACCGGCTCGACCACCTCTCCACCCGCCTGCGCCGCAACGCCGACAACCTGCTCGTGGTGTCCGGCACCCGCGACGAAACCCGCATCGCCGGCCCGATCGAGCTGGCCACGGCCCTGCGGTCCGCGCTCGCCGAGATCGAGGACTACCAGCGGGTCAAGCTGGGTGTCGTCGGCGAGATCCTGCTTTCGTCGGCCCTCGGCGCCGACCTGGTGCTCGTGTTCGCGGAGCTGCTGGAGAACGCGACGTCGTTCTCGCCGCCGGGTTCGGTGGTCGAGGTCGACACGATGTTCCTCGCCGGCGGCTCCTGCCTGGTCAGCATCGTCGACCACGGCATCGGGATGACGGCGGAGAAGATCGCCGAGGAGAACCAGCGGCTCGTCGAACGCGAACGGCTGGAGCTCGCGCCGACCAGCGTGCTCGGGCTGTTCGTGGTCGGCCGCCTGGCGCGGCGCCACGACCTCGGCGTCGAACTGCTCGCGACGCCGACGACCGGCGGGGTGACCGCGCGGCTGACCATCCCGCCGTCGCTGTTCAGCCACCGCGCGGCGCCCCTGCCGAAGGCCGGGCCGGCGCCGGTGATCCCGGCGCAGGCCGTGCCCGCGGAGGCCGCGGCCGTCGCGATGTCCACTTTGGACGAACTGCGGCCGGCCGAGCCGCTGCCGGCGCCGGCGATCCCGGCCCTGCTCGGCGTCCCGCACGGCTTCCGCTGGTTCAACCAGCTGGAGCCGGTCTGGCCGGACACCGAGCCGGACACCGAGACGCGCGGCGGCCTGCGCCGGCGCGTCCGCGGCGCGCAGCTGCCGAGTCCGGGCGCGCCGGCGGTGGAGCCCGATGGCAAGCCGCGGCACGACCCGGAGGCGACCAAGGCCGCCATGGACGGCTTCCAGAGCGCCTTCACGAAGGCCGCCGAGGCGACCACCCCGCCGCTTTCACGTGAAAGCTCCGCCCCCAAAGCGCCGCTTTCACGTGAAAGCTCCGCCCCCGCACCCGCACTTTCACGTGAAAGTGCCGGTCGGGAGGTGTCGTTGCCGGTGCGGGTGCCCGGGGGTTCGGCGATGGCCACCGAAGCCCCGGCGTCCCGCGACGGCCTGGTCCGCCGCGTCCCCGGCGCCCAGCTCGCCCCCGGTCTGCGTCCGACGCAGGCCGCGGGCAGGCCGCCCGCGCGCGCCGTCGTCTCCCGCGCCCGGCGGGACCCGGCGGCCGACCGGGCGGCGTTCGACGCGTTCGCCGCCGGCCTGGCCAAGGCGGACGAGATGACGGCAGACAGCCCGCCCCGAGGCGTGGTCGCCGGTCGTGTGACGGAACGAGCAGAAGAGAGCAGGAAATGAGCATCCCCGCAGCTGGTGTCAGCGTCGAGGCCCAGAACTTCAACTGGCTGGTGAGCCGCTTCGCGCAACACACCGCGGGCGCGATCGCCGCCATCGCGGTCTCCGCCGACGGCTTGCTGATCGCGATGTCGTCGGAGCTCGAGCGGTCCAACGCCGACCGCCTCGCCGCGATCTCCTCGGCCATGCTCGGCCTCGCCCACGGCGTCTCCGACAGCCACCCGCTCGGCGCGCCGGACAAGGTGATCATCGAGCTGGAGCACGGCTACCTGCTGGTCTGCACCATCAGCATCGGCTGCTCGCTCGGCGTCCTCGCCACCAAGCAGGCCAGCCTCGGCACGATCGCCTACGAGATGGCGATGTTCGCCAACCGCGCCACCGAAGTCCTCACGCCGGGCCTGATCGAGGAGCTCAAGAACACCGTGGGTGCGTGATGGCCGACGAACCTTCGCTGCTGCGGCCGTACCTGCTGACTTCGGGGCGCGCCCAGCCGGTCGACCAGAGCCTCGAGATCGAGGCCCAGGTCATGACGTCCCGGCTCGGCGCGGCGTCGCACCCGAAGCTCACGTTCGAACGGCAGGAGATCGTTTCCCTCTGCCGCAGCACGATGTCGGTCGCCGAGGTGGCCGCGCTGCTCGGCCTGCACATCGGCGTCGCGCGCGTGCTGGTGGCGGACCTGGCGGAGCTGGGCTACGTCGTCGTACGGCGGCCGGCGAACCACACCTCGGCCGACCTCGGCATGATCGAAAGGGTCATTCGTGGACTCGAAGCCATTCACTGAGCCGGGCGCCCGCCCACCGGCCCCGGTCAAGATCGTCATCGCGGGCGGCTTCGGCGTCGGCAAGACGACGGCGGTGTCGTCGATCTCGGAGATCAAGCCCCTGACGACGGAGGCGGCGATCACGTCGGTGGCGGCTTCGGTGGACAGCACGGGCCACGTCCCGGCCAAGACCACCACGACGGTGGCGCTGGACTTCGGCTGCATCACGATCGACGACGAGGTCAAGCTGTACCTGTTCGGCACGCCGGGCCAGGACCGGTTCGGCTTCATGTGGCAGGACCTGGTCCACGGCGCGCTGGGGGCGCTGGTGATCGTGGACACCCGCCGCATGGACGACTGCTACCCGGCGGTCGACTACTTCGAGAACGCGGGCCTCCCGTTCGTGGTGGCGGTGAACATGTTCGACGGCGCGCTCGGCCACAACCTGGACGACATCCGCTGGGCACTGGCGGTGAGCGAGGACGTCCCGTTGATCACGTTCGACGCGCGGCAGAAGCTTTCGGTGCGGGACGCGCTGCTGGCGGTCCTGCACAACACGTTCAAGAAGGCCCGGGCCCAGGCGGGCGCGGGGGCCTGAATAGGTCCGCGATGTATCTCAGGGGTTCCCGAGAGGTCTCCGTACGTCTCCGGCTACACTGATCCACGGACCCCGCGCGGCGTCCACCCTGTGAACCTCCCCAGGGCCGGAAGGCAGCAAGGATAAGCAGGCTCTGGCGGGTGCGCGGGGTCCCCTTTTTTTGCCCTAGAACAGGCCCAGGGCGTCTTTGGGGGGCTGGGGTGACGGTGGGGCGTCCTCATCCGTGATCGGCGTCGCCTTGCCCGCCAGTTTGCGCAGCTCCGCGCCGTGTACGCAGCTCGTCGGGAAAGGTGCCGAGGCCGCCCGCTGGGTCAGCTCCGCCGTCGGTAGCGGTGCCGCCGAGGCCGTGAACACCAGGTTGCCGAAGCGGCGGCCCTTCAGCACCGCCGGGTCCGCCAGCAGCAGCACCTCCGGGAACACCTCCCGCAGCGTCGCCAGCACGCGGCGGGCGAACGGCAGACCCGCGCCGTCCGTGATGTTCGCCAGGTAGATGCCCGGGGTGCGGAGGATGCGGGCGATCTCGGTCGTCGCCTCCCAGGTCGCCAGGCCGCCGGCCAGGGTTGCGCGCTCGAACGCGTCGACCACCACCAGGTCCGCGGTGTCGTCGCGGCGGGTCGCGAGCCCGGCTCGGCCGTCCGTCACCCGGACGCGCAGGCCCGGCACCCGCAGCCCCAGCTGCGCGCGGACCAGCTCGACCAGCTCGCCGTCGGCGTCGAACACCAGCTGCCGCGAGCCCGGCCGCGACGCGGCGACGTACCGCGGCAGCGTGCAGGCCGCGCCGCCGATGTGGAGCGCGTCCAGCGGCCCCGGCGGCAGGTGGTCGACGACGTCGCCGAAGCGCCGGACGTAGTCGAACTCCAGGTTGGCCGGGTCGTCGAGGTCGACGTACGACTGGGCGACGCCGTCGACCGACACCAGCCAGGCGTTGGCGCGGTCGGCGTCGCGGAGCAGCTCCGCCGTCCCGAACCGCACTGGGTACCGCCCGGGTACCGGACCAGGCTTTCGTCCTCGCGCCACGACCGGCGAGCCTAACTGTCGGACCCTGCCGGTACCCTCGCGACGTGGCTCTCGCGCTGTACCGCAAGTACCGTCCGGCGACGTTCGCCGAGGTAGTCGGTCAGGAGCATGTGACCGAACCCCTCCGCACGGCGTTGTCCGCCGGGCGGATCAACCATGCCTACCTGTTCTCCGGCCCGCGCGGCTGCGGCAAGACGTCGAGCGCGCGCATCATGGCCCGCTCGCTGAACTGCGCCAAGGGCCCGACCCCGGACCCGTGCGGCGAGTGCAACTCGTGCAAGGCGCTCGCGCCCGAAGGCCCGGGCAGCGTCGACGTCACGGAGCTCGACGCGGCGAGCCACGGTGGTGTCGACGACGCCCGCGAGCTGCGCGACAAGGCGTTCTACGCGCCGGCGGAGTCGCGCTACCGCGTGTTCATCATCGACGAGGCGCACATGGTCACCACGCAGGGCTTCAACGCCCTGCTGAAGATCGTGGAAGAGCCGCCCGAGCACGTCATCTTCATCTTCGCGACGACCGAGCCGGACAAGGTCCTCACGACGATCCGCTCGCGCACGCACCACTACCCGTTCCGGCTGATCCCGCCGAGCGCGATGCGCGACCTGCTGGAGCGCAACGTCGCGGCGGAGGGCGTCCAGGTCGAGCCGGCGGTGTACCCGCTGGTCATCCGCGCGGGCGGTGGTTCGGCGCGGGACACGCAGTCGGTGCTCGACCAGCTGCTCGCCGGCGCGGGCCCGGACGGCGTGTCGTACGGGCGCGCGGTGGCGCTGCTGGGCGTCACGGACGTCGCGCTGATCGACGACATGGTGGACGCGCTGTCGACCGAGGACGCGGCGACGGTGTTCAGCACGGTCGAGAAGCTCGCCGAGGCGGGCCACGACCCGCGCCGGTTCGCGACGGACCTGCTCGACCGGCTGCGCGACCTGGTGCTGCTGCGCGCGGTCCCGGACTCGGCGGGCGGGCTGGTGTCCGCGCCGGAGGAAGAGCTGTCGCGGATGGTCGCGCAGGCGGAACGCATCGGCCTGGCGACGCTTTCGCGCTACGCGGACATCGTCCACAATGGACTCCTGGAGATGCGCGGCGCGACTTCGCCGCGGCTGGTGCTCGAGCTGTTGTGCGCGCGGATGCTGCTGCCGTCGGTGACGGAGGCGGAGAAGGCCCTGGTGGCCCGCATCGAGCGCCTGGAACGCCGCGCGACGCTGGCCGGCGGCGGTGGCGCGCCCACGGAGGGCGGGGTGGAGCCACCGGTGCGAGCGGCACCGGAGCGGTTCTCCCGGCCCTCGCAGCGGCCGGCTTCGGCTGGTCCGGCGCCCGTTGCGGCGCCGGAGCCTGCTCAGGCCCCGCCCACGCAGGCCCCGCCAGCTCAGGCGGCTCCGGCCGCTCAGGCTCCGCCCGCACAGACGGTTCCGGCCGCTCAGGCGGCTTCGGCCGCTCAGGCGGCTCCGGCGGGCGACGGCGGCCGGGGTGGGCCGAGCGCGCCCGCCGCCCCGGCGGCCGCGGTCGCATCCGCCGAGCCCGCGGCCAAGCCTGCGGAAAGCGGTTGGGGAACTCCGCGCACGCCTGGTGGGGGCACGCCTGCTCCGGCCGGTGACGGTGGTTGGGGAACTCCGCGTACGCCGGGTGGGGGCACGCCTGCCCCGGCCGGTGACGGTGGTTGGGGAACTCCGCGTACGCCGGGTGGGGGCACGCCTGCCCCGGCGGCAGCCTCGAGCGGTGGCGCGGCCGAGGCGCCCGCCGCGTCCGGGGGGATGGATGCCGCCGCGATCCGGAACGTCTGGCCGCAGCTCATGACCGCCTTGCGCAAGTTCACCGGCGGCCGGAGCCTCGAGGCGATGCTGACGCAGGCGACCGTCGCCGAGGTCGAGGGGAACTCCGTCACCCTCACGCACAAGTCCGAGCCGCTGGCCCGCCGGCTGTCCGACCAGGACAACGCGCAGAAGATCGCCGGCGCGCTGACCGACGTCCTGGGCGGCGACTGGCGCGTCCGGTGCGTGCACGGCAACGCCCCCGCGGCGTCCGCGGCACGTCCCCAGCAGGCGGCCGCACCCGCGCCGGAGCGGTCCTTCACCCGGCAGTCGGCGACGGCCGCACCTGCGGCGCCACCGCCCGCCGCGCCGCCTGCGCGGCCCGCGACCCCGCCACCGGCGCGCCCCAAGGTCGCCACCAGCGAGCCGGACATCCCCCTGCCCCCGGAGCCGTCCGACGAGGACGACGACGACCTCTACAACGAGGACGCCAGCCCGGCCCCACCGCCACCCCCGCCCCCACCGGACCAGGACCCGGACGAGCTGGCCCGCAAGCTCATCTCCGACCACCTGGGCGCCCGCCCACTCGACTGACCCCGCCCTGAAGGGGCGGCTCGCGTACCTGGCCAGTCGGCTCACGCGCCCAGACGGTCGGCTCACGTACCTAGCCGGTCGGCTCACGTGCCTGGAGGGTCGGCTGGCGTACTCAGACGGTCGGCTCTCGCGCCTGGGGAGTCGGCTGGCGCGCCCGGACGGTCGGCTCACGTACCTGGGGAGTCGGCTGGCGCGCCCAGACGGTCGGCTCACGCGCCCGGGGAGTCGGCTGGCGTGCCCAAGCGGTCGGCTCACCGGCCGACCCTCCGGGTACGCGAGCCGACCCGCCAGGTGCGCGAGCCGACCCTCCAGGTACGCCGGCCGACCCGTTCAGGTGTGCGAGTGGGCCGGCGGGTCAGGAGGCCAGATAGGCCTCGATGGCCGCCGTGATGGCCGCCGCGAACGACTGTCTTCCCTCTGCGCTCGTCATGCGGGCCGCTTCCGTTGCGTTGCGCATGTTGCCGCACTCCACCAGCACCGACGGGCGCGTCGAAAGATTCAAGCCGCCGAGGTCCGAACGGGCCGACAGGCCGTCGCCGCCGATGTAGTTCGATGTGTTGAAGCCGTTCGTGCGCATCGTGTCGCGCACCGTCCGGGCCAGCCTCAGCGATGGCTCGCCCTGCGCCGCGTTCAGCGGTGGTGACGAATACGCCACGTGGAAGCCGTTCGCGCCCGCCGCCGTCGAGCCGTCGGCGTGGATCGAGACCACCGCGTCCGCGCTCGCGTCGTTGCCGATCGCCGCGCGGCGGTCGACGCAGGGGCCGACGCCCGAGTCGTTCTGTCGCGTGTAGACCACGCGGATTCCCTTGGCCGCCAACGCTTGTCCGACCCGCTGGGCGACGTCGAAGGTGAACGCGTGCTCGGGGTAGCCCGCGTTGGTGGCGGTGCCGGTCGTGTTGCACGGCTTGGTCTGCCCGCGCCCGGCCGGCACCTTCCGGTTGATCTCCGCCGGGTGCGCGCCGTTCCCGCCGTTGTGCCCGGGGTCCAGCACGACGACCTTCCCGGCCGCGGGCGTCGACGGCGGGGGAGCCGCCGGCGTGGAAGACGACGGCGTCACCGAAGCGGGGGACGGCGTGACCGTCCGGGTGACCACCGGGGCCGGAGCGGGCGCCGGAGCCGGCGAGCAGCCGGTGAGCAGCAGGGCACCGGCCGGCAGGAGGGAGGCAATCGCGCGTCGCACGGCGACCACGGTGCCACAGCCCGGCACCCGGCGTGGCGCGACTACCCTGGTGGACGACACAGTCGTGCAGAGAGGACCGAGTGCGATCATGGCCCAACCCGGCGGCGGCTTCGACCTTTCCCAGCTGATGCAGCAGGCGCAGCAGATGCAGCAGAAGCTCGTCGAGGCCCAGGAAGAACTGGCCAACACCGAGGTCACCGGCAGTGCCGGCGGCGGACTGGTTACCGCGACGGTGTCCGGTGACAGCCAGCTGAAGAGCCTGCAGATCGACCCGAAGGTGGTCGACCCGGACGACGTCGAGACGCTGTCCGACCTGGTCGTGGCCGCGGTGCGCGACGCGTCGGCGAACGCGCAGAAGCTCACCGAGCAGAAGCTCGGCCCGCTGGCCAACGGCCTCGGCGGCGGTGGCGGCGGCATGCCGGACCTCGGCGCGCTCGGCTTCGGCGGCTGACGAACTTGTACGAAGGTGTCGTCCAGGACCTGATCGACGAGCTCGGGCGGCTGCCCGGGGTCGGGCCGAAGAGCGCCCAGCGGATCGCGTTCCACCTGCTGGCCACCGACCCGGCCGACATCGCGCGGCTGCAGGACGTGCTCGGCAAGGTCAAGGAGGGCGTGCAGTTCTGCGAGGTGTGCGGCAACGTCTCCGAGCAGCAGAAGTGCCGCATCTGCCGCGACGAGCGCCGCGACCTCACGGTCATCTGCGTGGTCGAGGAGCCGAAGGACGTCCTGGCGGTCGAGCGCACGCGTGAGTTCAAGGGCCGTTACCACGTCCTGGGCGGCGCGCTCGACCCGTTGTCGGGCATCGGGCCGGAGCAGCTGCGGATGCGCGAGCTGCTCAAGCGCATCGGCGAGGCCGACATCAGCGAGATCATCATCGCGACGGACCCGAACACGGAAGGCGAAGCGACGGCGACGTACCTGGTGCGCATGCTGCGTGACTTCCCGGGCCTGAGCGTGACGCGGCTGGCGTCGGGCCTGCCGATGGGCGGTGACCTGGAGTTCGCGGACGAGCTGACGCTGGGCCGCGCGCTCTCGGGCCGCCGTGCCCTCTGACGGGGGAATCCGGACGCTCCTGCTGATCGGGCGGGCCCGGAAGGCGAAGCTGGTCGACATCCGGGAGTGCACCGAGCTGCCCGGCTGGAAGGCCTTCCTCGGCGACGGCGTGGTCGAGCTGACGGTGGGCGGGGTCGCGATCTTCGACGAGACCATCCACGTGGCGGTCGAGGGGCTGTGGAACGACCTCGCCGAGGTGGTGGCGCAGTACCGTGCGCAGGGGCACGCGGAAACCCGGTTGTGGGAGGGCTACGGCGCGCTCCGGCTCGAGCCCATCCCCGGCGGCCGGGCGCGGTTCACCCTGGCTTTCGACGACGGCACGAGCCGGCGCGGGGTCACCGGTGAGCAGGAGCTGCTCGCCGCGCTCACCGCGGGCGGGGTCGCGTTCTTCGAGAAGCTCGGCGAGCTCACCGGCGGCTTCCACGACCGGGCGATCGCCAAGCTCACCGGTCGAAACGGCGCAGGTCGTACCGGTCCATCAGCTTGATCACCTTGTTCGCGTACTCCGGGTCGGTGGCGTACTTCCGCGCCACCGCCCGGACGAACGCGTCCGGGTCGTCCCGCACCGGCAGGGCCGCCGCGTAGTTCGACGACGTCGTCAACAATCGGCCGTAATCGCGGAATGAATCGAAAACCGAGGCATACGAGCGGAAAAACGCATCCACCGGATGACACGGCGACGGAATGCACTCCGTTGTCGGGTAGGAAGCGCACCGCACCGCAATGGGCCCCGGGCTCGTCGGCGTCACGCACTTGAAGCCGAAATAATTCAGCTCGGCCGTCGACAGCTTGCTGCGTCCCCAGTTCGACTCCAGGATCGACTGCGCCACCGTCACCGACGCCGGGATGTCGTACGCCGCGTGGATCGCCTGGGCGATCGGGCCCGCCGAACCGACGTACTCCGCCTGGTAGCCCGCGTCGAGTGCGGCGTCGCGCACCGACGCCTGGTCGATCGGAGGGGTCACCAGCAGGACCGCCGCCAGTCCGATGTGGATCATGGCCGAACGGTGCCCGACCGCCGGTCACCCGGCGACCGGGATCACTCCAAAGAGGACCTCAGCAGTAGCCGAGCTGCGCCAGCGTGTCGACGATGATCTCGGACGGGTGGTACTTGTCCATCCAGGACTCGCCGCGCCGGTTCTGGTACGTGTCGAGGAAGTTCTGCAGCTTGTCGCCGCGCATCTCGGTCAGCACCACCGTCTCGCCCAGGTGCTGCGGCGTCTCGGTGCGCTCGCGGTGCACCGCGCAGGGCAGCCCGAGGTAGTAGCACTCCGCCGAAAGACCACCCGAGTCGGTGACGACGTACTCGGCGCGCGCCACCAGCGGGAGGAACTTCAGGTACCGCATCTTCGGCTGGACGATGAACTGGTCGTCGAAGATGTTCCCGATGCCCAGCGCGCGGATCTTCTCGCGCTCCGGCGCGCCCGCCATGTACAGGATCGGCATCTTGCGGCTCTGCTCGCGCAGGATCTCCAGCGCCTCGCGGTACTTGTCCGGGCGCGAGACCAGCTCGAAGCGGTGCAGCGTGGCGAGGCCGAACTTCTCCGGCAGGTTCGGCACGTCCAGCGGCCCGTTGATGGCCAGCCGCATGGCGTCGATCGCCGTGTTCGCCTCGGTGTCGACGACCACGCCGCGGGCGTGGCGCAGGTTGTTGACCTCACGCGCGCTCGGCGCGAAGTGCATGTCGACGATCTTCGCCGCGATCTTGCGGTTCAGCTCCTCCGGCAGCGGCGAGAGGATGCTGCCCGACCGCGCGCCCGCCTCGACGTGCCCGACGCGGGACTTGAGGATGCGCTTCCCGATCAGCGAGCCGTACGGCGTGGTGAACGTGTCGCCGTGCACCAGCACCAGCGGGGGACGGCCGTCTTCGTTGAGCGCGGCGCGCAGCTCGTGGCGGCGGCTCCAGGCGGTGCGCATGACCTGCGCGGCCCAGCCCGGCACCTGCGCCGGCGACTCGAGGTTGTGCGCCTTCTCCTCCGGCACCAGCCAGACGTCCGGCGCGGGCATGTCCAGGTCCGCGAGGACGTCCGCGACCTCGTCGACGTGCTGGGCGGTGAACCAGATCTTCGGCCGCATCCCGCGCTCGCGGATCCCGTGGTAGACGGGCGCGATCTTGATCAGTTCCGCGGTGGTGCCGAGAATGAAGGAAATCACCAGAGGAGCCCATTTCCGATCGGGTGCGGTGGCGTAAGGATACTGGCCGACCTGCCGCGGGGGCCGCCGGGTAGCCTCGGCCCGGTGAGTGCGAACCCGCTCCTCCCCTCGCTCAGCGTCGTGATCCCGGTCTACAACGAGCAGGACTGGATCGAACGCAGCGTCCGCGCGCTGCTCGCCTCGGCCGAGACGGCGAACTGGCCGATCGAGGTCGTGGTCGTCGACGACGGCAGCACGGACGCCACGCCGTCGCGGCTCGACGAGCTGCGCGAACGCCACGGCATCACGGTGCTCAGCCAGGCCAACTCCGGCCGCTTCGAGGCCCGGCGGGCGGGCATCGCCAAGGCGGGCGGGGAGCAGATCCTGCTGCTCGACAGCCGCGTGGTGGTGGACGACGGCTCGCTGACCTTCCTGCGCGACCAGCTGGTCGACCACCCGGAGCGGACGGTCTGGAACGGCCACGTCAACGTCGCCTCCGAGAACAACCCGTACGCCGGGTTCATGGCCGGCCTCGTGAAGATTCCGTGGCGCCGCTACTGCGCGGACCCGCGACTGATGTCGTTCGGCATCGAGGAGTTCGACCTCTTCCCGAAGGGCACCGGATTCTTCTCCGCCCCGCGCGGCGTTCTCGAAGCGGCTTCCGACGCTTTCGTCTCCCTGTTCGACGACGTCCGCTTCGCCAGTGACGACACCGGCGTCCTGCGCTGGATCGCCGAACGGCACCGCATCTTCCTGGCCCCGGACTTCTCCGCGACCTACCACGGGCGCGACAGCTTCAAGAAGTTCGCCGCGCAGGCCTACTTCCGCGGGACGACCTTCGTCGACTCCTACCTCGGCTCGCCCGGCCCGGCTCGCAACGGTCTGTTCGCCGCGTTCGGCGTCGGCCTGCTCGGCCTGGGCATCGCGGTCAAGCGCCCGAAGACGGCCGTCGCGCTCGCGGCGGCCGGGTCGGCCGCGGCCGGTGTGGCGGTGACGCGCTTCGGCGCGACGAACGCCGAAGCCAAGGCCGTCGCGAAGCTGGCCCCGGTGTTCGGCGCCGGCTTCGGCGCGGGCGCGGTCCGTGGCCTCGTCATGGCGCTGCGTGCCCGCCGGCGGCGAGACCGATGAGTGCACCGATGACCCACGAGTCCGGCGAGGCGGACGGGCGCAGCCTGGCGAAGGAAACCGGGCGGTCGGCCGGGAAGATCGGCGTCTCGCTGCTCGTCGCGATCGCGCTGGGCTACGTGCTGACGCTGGTCGCGACCCGCTGGCTCGGGCCGGAGAACAGCAAGGTCTACCTCTCGTTCTGGGGCATCCTGATGGGCCTCGGCAGCGCGCTGTCGCCGCTCGAGCAGGAGCTGTCCCGCCAGTCCGCGGTCGCCGCGCTCGACGGCGGCAGGGCCGGCAAGCCCGCGCTGCGCGCGCTGACCGTCGGCGCGGTGACCGTCGCCGTGGTCGCGGCGCTGACGATGGCCGTGCCGGTGCTGTCGGACCGGCTCTACGGCGGCAACACGACGCTGGGCGTCATCGTGCTGTGCGGGGCGATCTCGTTCGCCTGCCAGTTCGCCGCGCGCGGCCTGCTCGTCGGGCAGCAGCGGATCAAGCCGTACTCGGGCCTGGTCGTCGCCGAAGCCGCGGTCCGGGTGGTCGTGCTGCTCGGGATCGCCGCCGCCGGGCTCACCGGCGTGACGTCCTTCGCGATCGCGGCCGCCACCGGCTCGTTCGCCTGGCTGCTGTTCGTCAAGCCGGTCACCGGCCTGGTCGACCCGCACGCCGACGGCGAGGGCTGGGGCCCGGTGACCGCCCGGATCCTCGTGCTGCTGACCGGCGCGGCGCTGACCGCGAGCGTCATCACCGGCTACCCGGCGATGGTGAGCCTGCTCGCGCCGGGCGGGTCCGTGGCCGACGTCGGCGTCCTGTTCGCGACGCTCACCGTGTCGCGGGTGCCGCTGCTGCTGCTCTCGCCGCTGCAGGCGCTCGCCGTGCCGACGGTCGTGCGGCTCTCGGGCACCGAAGAGGGGCAGCACCGGCTGCGCAAGCTGCTCGCGGCCGGCGCGCTCGGCACGGTCGTGCTCGGTGTGGTCGGCGCGCTGGTCGGCTGGCTGATCGGGCCGTGGCTGGTCTCGCTGCTCTACGGTGCGGACTTCGTCGCCCAGGGCTGGTGGGTGGCGTGGATGGTGTGGGGTGCGGTGCTGCTCACGGCGTTGCAGCTGATGACGGCCGTGCTCGTGGCCCGCAAAGAGGCGAACAAGGTGCTCCTCACCTGGGCCGTGGTCGCGGTCGCCACCGCGGCGACGCTGCTGCTCGTGCCCGGTGACCCGATCCTCAAGGCGGTCGCCGGCCTGGCCGGTGGCCCCACGCTGGGGCTGCTCGTGGTGTTGATGTTCGTGTTGCGACGGCCGGGCAACGTGCAGCCCGCTTCGGACGTCCCAGTAGGGTGACCCCGGCCGGACCCGGGACAGGTCGGCGCGCGGCGCCGGTGAGGTTGGACAGCGGAATACCATGAACGTACTTCTGGTCGTGCTCGCCTTCTGGCTGCCGGGCCTCGTCTTCGGGGCGGCGGTGCGGCTGCGCGGCTGGCTGCTCGCCGCGGTCGCGCCGCTGCTGACCTTCGGCATCGTCAGCCTGGGCGTACCGGTGCTCGGCGGCCTCGGCATCCGCTGGACCACCCTCGACGTCGCCCTCTGGACGCTCGTGCTGTCCGCGGTCGGCTTCGGGCTCGCCCACCTCGTCCAGCGGTTCACCGCCCGGCGGCACCCGGACTGGGCCGAGAAGGACGCCGCCGCGGCCGCGCCGCCCCGCACGCTGCGCCAGCACCTGCTGATCGGCGCCGGCGTCGCGGCCGGCAGCCTGGTCGGCGTCGTCACGTTCCTGCGCGGCGCCCGCGGCCTGAACCAGGTCCAGCAGGGCTGGGACGCACCCTTCCACGCCAACCTCGTGCGCTGGATCGCCGAGCACGGCGACGCCCGACCCTCGACGGTCGGCACCATCGCGAACCTGCCGAACCAGACGAACTACTTCTACCCGGACACCTACCACGCCCTGCTCGCGCTGGTCTTCGACAAGGCCGGCCTGGCGATGATGCCGACGCTGAACATGGCGGCGCTCACGGTGGTCCTGTGCGTGCCCATCGGCGTCGCGGCGCTGTGCCACGTCTGGCGGATGCCGCCGCTCGCGGTCGCCGCGGCCGCCGCGGTGTCGGCGTCGTTCACCACCTTCCCGTACGACTCGCTCTGGCGCGGCCCGCTGTGGCCCTACGTCGCCGGGGTGGCGATGATCCCGGCCGCGCTCGCGCTGGCCCGCCTGCTGCTGGAGCCGCGCGGGATCGCCGGCCCGGTCGCGATCGGCCTCGGCGTCGCCGGCCTGATCGGGCTGCACACCAGCGTCGCGTTCGTCGTCGTCGTGTACTTCCTGCTGATCCTGCTCGCCGTGCTGTTCCGGCTCGAGCGGATCGACTGGCGCCGGTCGGCGCCCTCGCTCGTCGCGACGATCGTGCTGGCCGTGGTCTGCGGGCTGCCGCTCGCCCTGCCCTCGCTGTACAACGCCGGTGGCGTGACGAGCGCGTTCTGGGCGTCGGAGGCGACGGTGAGCGGCGGGCTCGGCGAGACCCTCACCTTCTCGCCGATGGCCGCCTTCCCGCAGTGGTGGATCGGCGTGCCCGCGCTGATCGGCATCGGCCTGCTGGTGCGGCACCGCCGGATGCTGTGGATGGTCGGCGCCTACGTCGTGCTCGGCGTGCTGTTCATGTTCACGGTGTCGATCGAGTCGCCGCTCATCCACACGCTCACCGGCGTCTTCTACAACGACCACTACCGGATCGGCGCGCTCCTGCCGCTGGC
The DNA here is from genome assembly GCF_024703995.1 of Amycolatopsis iheyensis. Lineage (GTDB taxonomy): Bacteria > Actinomycetota > Actinomycetes > Mycobacteriales > Pseudonocardiaceae > Amycolatopsis > Amycolatopsis iheyensis. Next base: position 110,579 of record NZ_JAMXQV010000001.1, read on the forward strand.
CGGCGCGGTCGCGTTCGGCGAGTTCACCGACACCGCGGCCCGCTGGTTCGCGCGCAAGGCCGGCGGCCGGCTGCCGAACGTCGCGCCGGCGACGCTCACCGCGGTCGGCGTCGTGCTGCTGGTCGTCGTGGTCGGCGGCCTGAGCCGCGGCGGGTACGTCGGCCGCAACGCCGCCCGGCTGCAGCTCAACTACAGCGGCGGGCCCACGGTCAGCAACGACGAGCGCGAGGCGTTCAGCTGGCTCGCTGCGCACACCGCGCCCGGTGAGCACGTCATGAACGGCAAGGCCGACGGCTCGGTCTGGATGTACGCGCTCGACGGCGTCCAGCCGGTCGAATGGACCTTCTACGGCGCCGAGCCGGACACCCCGGCCGGCTACCTCAGCGTGTACCTCAACGACATCGACAAGTACCCGCACGTGCGCGAGCTGCTCACCGACCTCAAGGTCCGGTACGTGTTCGTCGGCAAGGGCATGGTCACCAAGGACACGAAGAGCGGCGTCGGTCTCGACCACCTCGAATCGGGCACCGGCTTCAAGCTCGTCTTCCGCAACCCCGGCGCGTCCGTCTACGAGATCGAGGGCCAGCAGGGCGTCGTCACCTCCGGTGCGGCGATCGGGTCCGCGGCCGGTGACGGCCAGTGAAAGGCTAGAGTGATCGCGTGTCCAGCACCTCCGTGACCAGCCGCCGCGTGCTCATCGTGATGCCCGCGTTGAACGAGTCCGCGAGCGTCGCTTCGGTCATCGAGCAGGTGAAACGTGCTCTGCCGGGCGGCGATCTGCTGGTCGTCGACGACGGCTCGGTCGACGACACCGCCAAGCTCGCCCGCGCGGCCGGCGCCGAGGTGGCGCGCCTCGCGGTGAACCTCGGGGTCGGCGGGGCGATGCGCACCGGCTTCCGCTACGCCGCCGCCCGCGGCTACGACGTCGTCGTGCAGGTGGACGCGGACGGTCAGCACGACCCCGAAGAGCTCGACGCGCTGCTGCGCGGCCTCGACGACGCGGACATCGTGATCGGCTCGCGGTTCGCGGGCAAGGGCTCCTACAAGGCGAGCGGGCCGCGCAAGTACGCGATGGTCGCGCTCTCGCTCGTGTTCTCGCGGCTGGGGAAGACCAAGCTCACCGACGTCACGTCGGGGTTCAAGGCGATGGGCCCGCGGGCGATCCGGTTGTTCGCCGGTTACTACCCGGCGGAGTACCTCGGGGACACCGTGGAGTCCCTGGTGATGGCCATCCGGGCCAAGCTGACCATCAAGGAGATCCCGGTCGTCATGCGGGAGCGCGCGGGCGGCACGCCCAGCCACTCACCCGTCAAGTCGGCCGTCTACCTGGGCCGGGCCGGGCTCGCGCTGCTGCTGGCGCTCGTGCGCCGCCGGCCCGCGGTCGACTCGTCCGACTCGGCGTAAGGGGAAGCAGAAATGCAGGGTTGGCGCATCCTCAGCCTCGTTGTCGCCTGTGTCGTGCTGTTCGTCGTCCTCGAGATGATGCGGCGGCGCAAGCTGCGGGAGAAGTACGCGGGCGTGTGGCTCGTCGTCGCGGTCGGCGTCGTCGTCCTCGCGGTGCTGCCGCAGGCGGCCGACTTCCTGGCCACGCACACCGGCGTCCAGACGCCGTCGAACTTCGTCTTCCTCCTGGCCGGCGTCGTGCTGGCCCTGGTGTCGCTGCACCTGTCCACCGAGGTCGGGCACCTGGAAGAAGAGGTGCGCACGTCGGTCGAGGAGACCGCGTTGCTGCGCTGCGAGCTCGAGGACACCCGGCGCGAGCTGGAGCGCCGGATCGCCGAGCTGGAGAAGCGGACGTCGGCGCCGGACGACGTCAAAGGGCTGCCCGAGGTCGAGCGCGTCAGCAAGTGACGGCTTGATCGACACGCTGCTGGCCGCCCCCGCCCGGCTGGGTGCGGTGCGGCTGCTGGCCGTCGACGGCCCGTCGGGCGCGGGGAAGTCCACGCACGCCGCCCGGATCGTGGCCGGGCTGCGGGCCCGCGGGTGCCGCACCGAGCTGGTCAGCACCGACGCCTTCGCGACGTGGGACGACCCGGTCGCGTGGTGGCCGAAGCTCGTCGAAGGCGTCCTGGAGCCCCTGGCGGCCGGCCGCGACGGCGCCTACCGGCGAATGGACTGGTCCACCGGGGCGCCGCGGCCCGGCGTCGTGGTCCGGGTGCCCGTGCCCGACGTCCTGGTGCTGGAGGGCGTCTCGAGCGGCCGGACTTCGGCAAGACCCCTGCTTTCCCACCTCTGCTGGGTCTCCGGCGGCACCGAGGCCGAACGGCTGACCCGGTCGGTGGCGCGGGACGGCGAGACGGCCAGGGCGGAACTGAGCCGCTGGCAACGGTTCGAGCGCGGCTGGTTCGCCGTGGACGGCACCCCCGAGGCCGCCGGCACCCGACTTTCGTAGGGAACCGAGCGGTCACCCTCCGTGAGAGTGACCCCATGGATCGATCAAGTCCCCAAGGGGCGGCCAACACTAGTGGCCCAACGTTGGTACCGCCATTTGAGTCATGGATCCGGCACCAAGCGGAGTGGTACGCCACAAATGGTCACATTCTGTCGTGATTTACGGACACATTGCGGTCAAATCGGTGCCCACGTAGCGCGATCGTAACCTCACGTACTTAAGTGCGGGCCGAGTTCCCGCTAGTGTCGGCGGGCACACCGATCGTCCGTCGGATTCCTGACCGACCGGACGGTGACTTAGAACCCGAACATCTCCCAAGGGGTGCCAGATGCAGCAATTGCGGCTGACCCGAACACGCCGCGTGGCCCTGATCGGGCTCGCCGGCGCGCTCGCGGTTTCGCTGTCCGCCTGTGCGGAATCCAAGCGTGACGAGGGCGCCGGGGGTGGTTCCGGAGGCACGATGATCTTCGGCGCGGCCGGCAACCCGAAGATGTTCGACCCGGCGTTCAACGACGAGGGCGAAACCTTCCGGATCACGCGGCAGATCTACGACACGCTGATCCAGAACAAGCCGGGCACCGCCGACCTCGAGCCGTCCCTCGCCGAGAAGTGGGACCCGAGCAACGACGGCAAGACCTGGACGTTCACCCTCAAGTCCGGCGTGAAGTTCTCCGACGGCACCCCGATGGACGCCACCGCGGTCTGCTTCAACTTCGACCGCTGGTTCAACATGAAGGGCGCCGCCGCCCAGAGCCAGATGATCTACTACGGCGACGTCTTCGAGGGCTTCGCCAAGAACGAGGGCGACGCCACCGGCTCGCCGGTCTACAAGAGCTGCGAGGCGAAGGACCCGACGACCGCGGTCCTGAACCTCAACAAGGCCAAGGGCGCGTTCCCGTCGGCGTTCACGCTGCCGTCGTTCGCCATCCAGAGCCCGGCGGCGCTCAAGGCGCACAACGCCGACCAGGTCACCCAGAGCGGCGACTCGTTCACCTACAGCGAGTACGCGAACAAGTTCCCGGTCGGCACCGGCCCGTTCAAGTTCGAGAGCTGGGACCAGGCCAAGGGTGAGATCACCCTGGTCAAGAACGACACCAGCCCGACGCCGGCGAAGCTCGACAAGCTGATCTTCAAGGTCATCCCGGACGAGAACGCCCGCAAGCAGGCGCTCAAGGCCGGCGACATCAACGGCTACGACTACCCGAACCCGGCGGACTACGGCCTGCTGCGCAACGACGGCGAGCAGGTCCTCATCCGCCCGTCGTTCAACGTGCTGTACCTGGGCATCAACCAGGCCAACAACCCGAAGCTCCAGGACGTCAAGGTCCGCCAGGCGCTGGCCTACGGCGTCAACCGCGAGCAGTTCGTGAAGTCGAAGCTGGCCGAGGGTTCCGAGGTCGCGACCGAGTTCGTGCCCAAGGTCATCTCGGGCTACACCGACGACGTCACCAAGTACCCGTACGACCCGGAGAAGGCCAAGCAGCTCCTCAAGGAAGCCGGCGCGGAGAACCTCACCCTGAAGTTCTACTACCCGACCGAGGTCACCCGGCCGTACATGCCGAACCCGGCGGACACCTTCACGGCGATCTCCGAGGACCTGAAGAACATCGGCATCAAGATCGAGACGCACGCCGAGCCGTGGAACGGTGGCTACAAGGACGACGTGCAGAAGGCCGGTAAGCAGGACCTCCACCTGCTCGGCTGGACCGGTGACTACAACGACGCCGGCAACTTCGTCGGCACGTTCTTCGGCCGTGAGAAGAAGGAATTCGGCTTCAACAACCCGCAGCTGTTCCAGGCTCTGGCCGCCGCCGACGCTTCGCCCGCCGGCGACGCGCACGCCAAGGCGTACCAGGACGTGAACAAGCAGATCATGGAGTACCTCCCGGCGATCCCGATCGCGTACCCGACGCCGGCCATCGTGGTCGGCCCGAAGGTCAAGGGTCTGGTGGCGAGCCCGCTCACCGACGAGCGTTTCAACACCGTGACCGTGAGCTGATCGAAGGCTCTCAGCCAAAGGCAGGGGGTGGGTGCTACCGCACCCACCCCCTGCGCCTGATCCCGGGCTGGCACCAAAGGACTGCAAGTGCTTCGTTTCCTCGTGCGTCGGTTGCTACAAGCGATCCCGACGCTCTTCATCCTGTCCATCCTGATCTTCGCCTGGCTCCGGTCTCTGCCCGGTGGTCCCGCCGCAGCGCTGCTGGGGGACAAGGCCACGCCGGAGAAGGTCGCCGACCTCAACCACATCCTCGGCCTCGACCAGCCGATCATCGTGCAGTACTTCGGGTTCCTCGGCCGGGCGTTCACCGGCGACTTCGGCAACTCGCTGGTGTCGACCCAGCCCGTCATGGGCGAGATCATCACGTTCCTGCCGGCGACCATCGAGCTCGGCCTGAGCGCGATGATCATCGCGATCATCATCGGCATCCCGGCCGGCTACCTCTCCGCGCGCTACCGCGGCGGAGCCGTTGACAACGGTGTCATCGTGCTCAGCCTGATCGGTGTCGCGGTGCCGGTGTTCTTCCTCGGCTACATGATGCAGGACATCCTGGCCGCGCCGCTGGGCCTGCCGTCGCAGGGCCGCCAAGCCGCGGGCCTCGACGCCACGGCGATCACGAACTTCGCGATCCTCGACGGCATCATGACGGGTGAGTGGGACGCCGTCTGGGACGCGATCAAGCACCTGATCCTGCCCGCGTTCGCGCTCGCCACCATCCCGCTCGCGGTGATCACCCGGATCACCCGCGCGTCAGTGCTCGACGTCCTCAACGAGGACTTCATCCGCACGGCCAACTCCAAGGGCCTGACCCAGCAGGTGGTCCGCACCCGGCACGTCCTGCGCAACGGCCTGCTGCCGGTGGTCACCACCATCGGCCTGCAGACCGGCGCGCTGCTCGGCGGCGCGGTGCTGACCGAGCGGGTGTTCAACTTCCGCGGTCTCGGTTTCCTGCTGGCCGAAGGCATCGAACGGCGTGACTACCCCCGGTTGCAGGCGCTCCTGCTGTTCGGGGCCGTGGTGTACGTGCTGGTGAACATGCTGGTCGACATCTCGTACGGGATCATCGACCCGAGGGTGCGTGTGCGATGAACACTCTGCTGAACAAGAAGAAGGAACCGATCGACAAGCTCGCCGCGGCGAGCGGGCGCAGCCTCGGCGGGGAAGCGTTCCGCCGCATGCTGCGCAGCCCGGTCGCGATCACCGGTGGCGTCATCACCGGGCTGTTCCTGCTCCTGGCGATCTTCGCGCCGCTGCTGGCCCCCAAGGACCCGCTCGACCGCGCGTTGCAGGACCAGGTCCAGCTGGGCCGGGGCATCATCCCCGGTGCGATGCCCGGTTACCCGCTCGGTGTCGACGACTTCGGCCGCGACTTCCTGTCCCGGCTCATCGTCGGCGCCCAGCAGACGCTGCTCGTCGGCGTGCTGGCCACGGTGATCGGCGTGCTCATCGGCGTCATCATCGGTGGCGTCGCGGGTGCCTTCGGCGGCTGGGTCGACACCGTCCTCATGCGACTCGTCGACGTCATGCTGTCGTTCCCGTCGCTGCTGCTGGCCATCTCGATCGCGGCGCTGTTCGCGAAGCCGAGCCAGTGGACGGTCATCCTGGCCGTGTCGATGGTCGGCGTGCCGATCTTCGCCCGGCTGCTGCGCGGGTCCATGCTCGTCCAGCGGGACGCCGACCACGTGCTGGCGGCGACGTCCCTGGGCGTGAAACGCGGGACGATCGTGTTCCGGCACATGCTGCCGAACTCGCTCGGCCCGGTCATCGTGCAGGCGACGCTGACCCTGGCGACGTCGATCCTGGAGGCCGCGGCGCTGTCGTTCCTCGGCCTGGGCGACCCGGACCCGTCGCGGGCGGAGTGGGGACTGATGCTGGGCAAGGCCTCGCGCCAGTTCCTCGACATCCGCCCCGAGCTCGCGTACTACCCGGCGATCGCGATCATCGTGGTGGCACTCGGGTTCACGCTGCTCGGCGAGTCCCTGCGTGAAGCCCTCGACCCGAAGAACAGGCGGTGAGGTCCTGATGGCACTCCTTGAAGTCCGTGATCTCACGGTCGACTTCGTGCGCCGCGGCGAACGGCCGTTCACCGCGGTCGACGGCGTCAGCTTCGACGTCGAGCCCGGCCAGACGGTCGGCCTGGTCGGCGAGTCCGGCTGCGGCAAGTCCGTGACGTCGCTGGCGATCATGCGGTTGCTGGCCCGGCGCGGCAACAAGGTCAGCGGCTCGGTGCGCTTCGAAGGCACCGACCTGCTCAAGCTGTCCGACAAGGACATGCGCGACCGCCGGGGCCGTGACCTCGGCATGGTGTTCCAGGACCCGCTGTCCTCGCTGAACCCGGTCATCCCGATCGGGCTGCAGATCACCGAGGTGCTGGAGCGCCACCGCGGCATGGCGCGCAAGGCGGCGTCCGTCGAAGCGACGGACCTGCTCGACAAGGTCGGCATCCCCGACCCGTCGCGGCGGCTTTCCGAGTACCCGCACCAGCTTTCCGGCGGGATGCGGCAGCGCGCGCTGATCGCGATCGCGCTGGCGTGCCGGCCGCGGCTGCTCATCGCCGACGAGCCGACCACGGCCCTGGACGTCACCATCCAGGCGCAGATCCTGGCGCTGCTGCGGGAACTGGTGCAGGACACCGGCACCGCGCTGATCATGATCACGCACGACCTCGGTGTCGTCGCGGGGCTCTGCGACGAGGTCAACGTGCTCTACGGCGGCAAGATCGTCGAGCGGGCGCAGCGGCACCAGCTCTTCGCCGAGCCGCGGCACCCGTACACCCACGGCCTGCTCGCTTCGATCCCGCGGCTCGACGCGGGCCGCGGCGAGAAGCTGGTCCCCATCAGGGGATCGGTGGCCGACAACATCCCGTGGCACGGCGGCTGCGCGTTCGCGCCGCGCTGTCCCAACGCGCTGCAGGTCTGCCGCGAGGTCCAGCCGCAGCTGGTGCCCGAGCAGGGCACCCTGCTGCGTTGTCACAACCCCGTGCGGCCGACGGTCGCGGCGGGAGGAGGAGCCCGATGACCCGTCCCGCTGGTGACGTGCTGCTCGAGGTCGACGACCTCAAGGTGCACTTCCCGATCAAGAGCGGCGTCGTGATCGACCGGACGGTCGGGCACGTGTTCGCGGTCGACGGCGTCGACCTGGCCATCCGCCGCGGGGAGACCTACGGCCTGGTGGGCGAGTCCGGCTGCGGCAAGTCCACGCTGGGCCGGGCGATCCTGCGGCTCAACGAGCCGACGTCCGGTTCGGTGAAGTTCGACGGCACCGACGTCGCGAAGCTCAAGGGAGAAGAGCTGCGGAAGGCCCGGCGCCGGATGCAGATGATCTTCCAGGACCCGATGTCCAGCCTGGACCCGCGCCAGTCGGTCGAGTCCATCCTGCTCGAGGGCATGCACGCGCACGGCCTCGACAAGGACAAGGAGGCCACCCAGCGGCGGCTGCGGCAGCTGCTGGCCGCGGTCGGCCTGCCGGAGACGTCGCTGCGGAAGTACCCGCACGAGTTCTCGGGCGGGCAGCGCCAGCGCATCGGCATCGCGCGGGCGCTGGCGGTGGAGCCGGACCTGATCGTCGCCGACGAGCCGGTGTCCGCATTGGACGTTTCGGTGCAGGCCCAGGTGGTGAACCTGCTGGAGGACCTGCAGGACCAGCTGGGGCTCACCTACGTCGTGATCGCGCACGACCTCGCGGTGGTGCGGCACATCTCCGACCGCATCGGCGTGATGTACCTGGGTGCGCTGGTCGAGGAGACCGACGCGGACTCGCTGTACCGGGACCCGCTGCACCCGTACACACGGGCGCTGCTGTCGGCCATCCCGGTGCCGGACCCGCAGGTCGAGGACACCCGCGAGCAGATCCTGCTCGCCGGTGACCTGCCCTCGCCGGCCAACCCGCCGTCGGGCTGCCGCTTCCACACGCGGTGCCCGTGGCGGCAGGAGAGCCTGTGCGACACCGACCGCCCGCAGCTGCGCGAGATCGGCAGCGGGCACCGGGTGGCGTGCCACTACGCGGAGGACATCCGCGACGGGCGCATCCAGCCGCACGAGGTCAAGCCGGAGCTGGTGGAGCTCACCGGGGCGCTGAACCCCGACCTGGGCCCGCCGGACGTCGGCACGTCCGCCGAGATCCTCTGAGGGCGGTGGCCGGCCGGGAGACTTCTCCCGGCCGGCCATTCCTCTTTCAGGGCTTGAGATCGACGGCGGCGCGCATCGTGGCGTCCATGTGGAACGGCGTCGAGTCGTGGACGTGGGTGATCCGCCAGTCGCCGTCGACCTTCCGGAAGCCGAGCGTGGAGCGGAACCACAGCTCGAACTTCTCCGGCATCCCCTTCGGCGTCGCCGAGAGCCGCGTGAGCGCGTGGCAGTACGCGAGGTCCTCGCCGACGGTGATCGCGAGGTCCCGCGTCGAGTACTCGATGGGCCCGTCGAAGCCGGCGAACCAGGCCTCCCGCGCGGCGACGTCTTCGCCGTGGTGGACCAGCGGCGGGGCCAGGGTGAACGCGACGGCGTCGGGCGCGTACTGCGCGGCCAGCGCCTCGGCGTCCCGCGCGGTCATCGCCTTCGCGCGCGCCGCCATGATTTCGCGAATCCGGTGCTCGGTCATGCCATCCTCCTGGGGTGCGGTGTCTTTCGAAGGGGACGTAGGCGCCGCCATCCGGATTTCGACATCCCGCGGGAGGCGTTCGTGAAATACGTGGTCCTGATCTACGGCAACCCCGAGTCGCGCCAGGCGTGGGCGGGCATGACCGAGGCGCAGCGCGCGGCGGGGCTGGCGTACTACCAGCAGCTCAACGACGACCTCGACGCGTCCGGCGAGCGGATCGTGTCGGAGCGGCTGGCCTTCCCGGAGCTGACGAAGCGGATCAGCGCCGGGTCGCTGACCACCGACGGGCCGTTCGCCGAGGCCAAGGAGTTCCTCGCCGGCTTCTACCTGCTCGACTGCGAGACCGAGGACCGCGCGCTCGAGATCGCCGCCCGGATCCCGGAGGCGGCGTTCGGCGCGGTCGAGGTGCGCCCGGTGATGGGGCTGCACGGGCCGGAGCTGTGAACCCGGAGCTCCTTCGGTCGCTGGCGCCCCAGGTCCTGGCGGCGCTCGTCCGCCGCTACGGCGACTTCGAGTCCTGCGAGGACGCCGTCCAGGAGGCCCTGCTGGCCGCGGCCACGCAATGGCCGGCGGGCCTCCCGGACAACCCGAAGGGATGGCTGATCACGACGGCGTCCCGGCGACGCATCGAGCAGCTGCGCAGCGACACCGCGCGGCAACGGCGTGAGGAGTTGGTGGCGTCCATGGAGCCGCCGGACGCGACGCCGGTCTCCGCAGTGGACGACACGCTGACGTTGCTGGGGTTGTGCTGCCACCCGTCGCTTTCGCGGCCTTCGCAGGTGGCTTTGACACTGCGCGCGGTGGGCGGCCTGACGACGGCGGAGATCGCCCGCGCGTTCCTCGTCCCGGAGGCGACGATCGGCCAGCGCATCAGCCGGGCGAAGCGTTCGCTGCGGGGCGAGCGGTTCGTGCCGCCGGACTCGCCGGCGGCGGTGCAGCAGGTGCTGTACCTGATCTTCACGGAGGGCCACACGGCCAGCTCGGGGTCGGCGCTGAACCGCGTCGAGCTGACGACTGAAGCGATTCGCTTGGTGCGGCAGCTCCGCGCGTCGCTGCCTTCGGACGGTGAGGTCGCGGGGCTGCTGGCGTTGATGCTGCTGACGGAGGCCCGCCGGCCGGCGCGGGTCTCTTCGTCCGGGGCGCTGGTGCCGCTGGCCGAGCAGGACCGGTCGCTGTGGCACGCGGAGCTCATCGCGGAGGGGGTCTCGCTGATCACTTCGTCGCTCGCGGCCGCACCGGTGGGGCCGTACCAGCTGCAGGCGGCGATCGCGGCGGTCCACGACGAGGCGGCTTCGGCGGCGGAGACGGACTGGGTCCAGATCCTCACGTTGTACGACCTGTTGCGGGTCGTGGCGCCCGGGCCGATGGTGACGCTGAACCGGGTGGTGGCGTTCGCGCAGGTCCACGGGGCCGCGGCGGGGCTGGCTGAGCTGGCCGCGGTGGATCCGGCGTTGGCATCACACCATCGGGTGGCCGCGGTCCGGGCGCACCTGCTCGAGCTTTCGGGGGACTCCGCCGGGGCCCGGGAGGCTTATCTGGTCGCGGCGGCGCGGACGTTGAGCCTGCCGGAGCAGAGCTATCTGCAGGCCCGGGCGCAGCAGTTGTCCACATGAGGATGAACCCTGTGGACAACTCTGTGGAGCGCTGACGCCCAACCTGCGGGAGGATCAACGGCATGCAGGTCACCGTGCTGGGAGCGACAGGCAGAACCGGGATCCACGTCGTCCGCATGCTCGCCGCGCGGGGGCACACCGTTCGCGCTGGGCTGCGGAGCCGGAAACGGGCCGAAGTCCTCCAGGGCCTCGATGTGCGGCCCGTCGTCGCCGATGTCACCGCCGACCCGGACGACCTCGTCGAGGCCTTCAAGAACTCCGACGTCGTCGTCAACACGATCGGTGCGCCGGATCCCGAGCCCGAGTCCGTCAACCTCGTCGACCGGGACGGCGGCATCACCGCCATCCGCGCCGCCGAAAAAGCCGGTGTGCCCCGGTTCGTCCAGCTTTCCGCGCAGTTCGCCGACTCACCCGATCAGGGGGACCGGCTCGTGCGGTCGATCCTGTTCGCCAAGCAGGTCTCCGACAGCGTCCTCCGGAAATCCGCCCTGACCTGGACCATCGTCCGGCCCGGGACGCTCACCGACGAGCCCGGCACCGGCCGCGTCAAGGCCGCCAGGCACCTCGAACCCGGGCGGATCGCCCGCGCGGACGTCGCCGCCGTGCTGGTCGGGGTGCTCGCCGAACCGCTCACCGAAAACCGCGGTTTCGACGTCGTTTCCGGGGATTTCCCGGTTGCGCCCGCCCTCGCCGTCCTGGACTGACCCCGACTTAAGTCGTACCCGGGGCAATACCTGAGTAGGCCGCCCCGGGCGCACCGGCCCCGGTACTCTGCGGAAAGCGGATTCCGAAACAGCAGGGGGTACGGGCAGTGCACGTCGACCAATGGCTGCAGGCGATCCCGCCGCTCTCGGTCTACCTGATCGTCGGCGCGGTGATCATGATCGAGAGCCTCGGCATTCCCTTGCCCGGCGAGATCGTGCTGGTCAGCGCGGCCTTGCTGGCGTCGCAGCACGACACGCTGAATCCGTTGTGGATCGGCGTCCTGGCCAGTGCCGGCGCCATCATCGGCGACAGCATCGGTTATCTGATCGGGAAGACCGGCGGGCAGCGGTTGTTCGCGTGGGCCGGCCGGAAATTCCCGAAGCATTTCGGTCCGACGCACCTCGCCAACGCGGAACGGATCTTCGACAAACGCGGCGTGTGGGCCGTCTTCCTCGGCCGCTTCATCGCCTTCCTGCGGATCCTCGCCGGCCCGCTCGCCGGGTCGCTGCGCATGCACTACCCGAAGTTCCTGCTGGCGAACGCGGCGGGCGGCATCGTCTGGGCGGGCGGCACCACCGCGCTCGTCTACTACCTCGGGGTCGTCGCCGAAGAGTGGCTCGGCAACTTCTCCAAGTACGGCCTGGTCGCCGCGATCGTGCTCGGCGTCGTGGTCTTCTTCGTGATGAAGAAGCGCCTCGGCAAGAAGCACGAAAGCGAAGAAGAGACGCCGAAGCAGGAAGAGAACGCGGCCTAGACCGGCACTTCCTCGGGCAGCAGCTCCGGCTCGGGCTTGCGCGTGGTCCGCAGCGACCCGAGCAGCACGCCGCCGATCACGACCAGCGCCGCGACGATCTCCAGCGTGGTCGGCCGCTCGCCGAGGAACAGGAACGACGCCGTCAGCCCGACCACCGGCACCAGCAGCGAAAACGGCGAGACGACGCCGGCCGGGTTGCGCCGCATCAACGTCGTCCACACGCCGGATCCGACGACGGTGCCGATCAGCACGACGTAGGCCAAGCCGCCGAGCGCGGTCAGCCCGGTCGGGGTGCCCAGCGTCGTCAGCGAGTGCCACTGCGCGGCCGGGCCCTCCATGACCAGCGACAGCGCGAACATCGGCAGCGGCGGCACGACCGACATCCACAGCGTGAAGTGCAGCGGGTTGTCCGGCTCGGCCTTGCGCGTGCTGAGGTTGCCGAACGCCCAGCTCAGCGCGGCCAGCAGGGTCAGGATCACCGGCAGCAGCGCGGCGTGCCCGGACTGCTGCCACGCGATCGCGGCCATGCCGGCGACGGCCAGCGCGATGCCGGCCAGCTGGTGCCGAGTGACGCGTTCACGCAGGAAGACGGCGCCGAGCAGCACCGTGAACGGCGCCGACGCCTGCAGCACCAGCGACGCGAGCCCGGTCGGCATCCCGGTGTCCATCGCGATGAACAGGAACGCGAACTGCCCGGTGCCGAAACCGAGGCCGTAGCCGAGCAGGTGCCGCACCTTCACCTTCGGCCACGGCACGAACAGGATCGTCGGCACGGCGATCACGGCGAACCGCAGCGCGCCCGCGAACACCGGGGGGAACTGGCCGAGCGTGGCGTGGATGGCGAGGAAGTTCAGGCCCCAGAGGACGGCGACGAGCACGGCGAGCAGGCGGTCACGAGCGGGCATGCCTCCACTCTGACGTCGGCGACCGTGAAGGACCAGCGAGAATAACTGCAGGGACCTTGTAGCCGTGCTTCACATATGCTGGCCGCATGGACCTGGGCCGCCTGCGCACGCTGCGGGAGTTCGCCGACCGCGGGAGCGTGACCGCCGCCGCGCGGGCACTGCACTGCACGCCGTCCGCCGTTTCGCAGCAGCTGCGTGCCTTGCAGGGTGAAGTCGGCCTGCCGCTCACCGAGCCCGCCGGGCGGGGGCTGCGGCTCACCGACGCCGGGCGTGCGCTCGTCGCCCGGGCCGATGAGGTGCTCGCCGCCCTCGATCGCGCCGAGTCCGAGCTCGACACCTACCGCAGCGCGCCGCGCGGCCGGGTGCGGATCGCGATCTTCCAGTCGGCCGGGCTGATGCTGCTGCCGGGCCTGCTGACCCGGGTGGCCGGGTACGACGGCCTGCAGGTCGACGTCCGGGACGTCGACATGACGCCACCGGAAGTGCCCGGCCTGGTCGCCGACTACGACGTCGTCGTCGCGCACCGCGACGAGCACGCGCCCGAGTTCGACCACGACCGCCTCGACGTCGTGCCGCTGCTGCGCGAGCCGCTCGACGTCGCGCTGCCGGTCGGGCACCGGCTGGCGGCCAAGCGGCGCGTGGACCTGGCGGAGCTGGCCGACGAACGCTGGATCGGCGTCGACCACGGCTTCCCGGTGGACGACGTGCTGCGCTCGCTGACCGTCCGCACCGGCGTGCGGCCGGTGGTGGTCCAGCGGATCAACGACTTCCGGATCACCGAGCGCCTGGTCGCGGCCGGCCACGGGATCGCGCTGGTCCCGCGCTACACGATCGACACGCGCCGGGGCAGCGGCCTGGTCAGCCGGCCGCTGGCGGGCATCCGCGCCGCGCGGCTGGTGGAGGCGGTCTGCCGGACGGGGGCGCTGCAGCGCCCGGCCGTCGCCAAGGTGATCGACGAGCTGCGCGCGGAGGTCGCCCAGCTCACCGCCTCGTGAGTGGTTAGGGCGGTTCTAACCGCCCTAACCACTCACGAGCGGAAGCCGCGCAGGTAGGTGAGGGCGATGCCCAGCGCGTCCTCCAGTGCCGTGAGGTCGTGCCGGATGTGGGCCAGCAGCAGTCCACCTTGGACAGACGTCATCGCGGCCTGCGCCAGCCGCGCCGGGTCGGCGTCCGCGGCCAGCTCTCCCTTGTCCTGCAAGGTTTTCAGGCCACGCACCAGGTGCGACTCCCACGTCCGGTAGGCCTGGTCGACCAGCGGCGCCAGCTTCGGGTTGTCCCCCACCTCGCCGGCGAGGTTGCCCAGCGGGCAGGCGATCGGGCCGCCCGCCCGGCGGTGGACGTCCAGCAGCTGCTCGGTCCACGTCTCGAGGTCGGCCCAGGAGGTCAGGTCGAAGATCGCGGGCTGGTTGCCGAGGATCTGCTCGAGGTAGCGGTCGATCACGGCCTCGACCAGCTGTTCCTTGTTCTTGAAGTAGTGGTACATCTGCGATTTCCCGGCCCCGCTCGCGGCGAGCACCTTGTCGACGCTCGTGCCCGCGACGCCGTCGACGTACATCAGCGCGGCCGCCGCGTCGACGATCGCCTCGCGGGTCCGCTTGCCGCGCGGGGTCGAAGCCGCTTGCGTCTCCATGTACTGAATAGTACAGTTCGAGCCACTGTACCGATCAGTACAACGAGTTTGGGGGATCCATGACGCTCGAAGCTGCCCTGACCGGGGTGAACGACCACCTCCGCGGCGCCCTGCCGCCGGAGATCTTCGAAGTGCTCGAAGCAGACCGGCGCCGCGCCACCGGGACGAAGTTCGCCCAGGTGGGAGCCCGGATCGAGGACTTCACGCTGCCGGGTGCCGACGGGGTGCCGGTGAGCTTGGGCGACCTCGTCGCGGCCGGGCCGGCGGTGCTCGTGTTCTACCGCGGCCAGTGGTGCCCGTACTGCAACCTGACCCTGCGCACCTACCAGCAGGAGCTCCTGCCCGAGCTGACGGCGAGGAACGCGACCCTCGCCGCGATCAGCCCGCAGAAGCCGGACGGCCCCCTCCCGGACCTGGAGTTCCCGGTGCTGTCGGACGTCGGCAGCACCGTCGCCCGCGGACTCGGCCTGAGCTATCCGGTTTCCGCGCCCGTGCGCGAAGCCATGCAGACTCTGGGCACGGACCTCGAGCAGGTCAACGGCACGTGGGAGCTGGTCCACCCGGCGGTCGTCGTGGTGGATCAGGACCGGGCGCTGCGGTTCGTCGACGTCCACCCGGACTTCGTCACGCGGACCGAGCCGGCGGACATTCTCAAAGCGCTCTAGCCGACCGCTTCACGCCGAAGGTGATCACCGAACCCAGGATCAGGGCGACGCCGAGGGAGAGCAGCATGCTGATCCCGGGTTCGGTGATGAGCTGGCCGCCCGCGTAGCCGAGGAAGGCCACGTAGGACGTCCAGAGCGTGACGCCCACGGCCGACGCGGTGAAGAACTCCGCCATCGGCCACCGCAGGGACCCGGCGAGCAGGGCGCCGACGGTCCCGCCGGACGGCAGCCAGCGGGCCACCACCAGCACCGGCCGGGGGTGGCGCTGCAGCCGCCCGTCGAGCCAGCCGATGCCGGCGGAGATCTTCTTCCGCCGGCTCAGCCGGTCCAGCGCCGCCCGGCCACCGAACCGGCCGAGGGCGTAGAGCGCCTGGTCCGAGACCAGGCACCCGGCACTCGACACGGCGATCACCAGCGCCAGCGAAGTCCCGCCCTGCGCCGCCGCGACGCCCATCCCGAGGAGCGTCACCTCGGTGGGCAGCAGGGGCACGAGCGAGACGACGAACAGCACCAGCAGTCCCGCCGTAGTCGCGTCCACACCTCCATTAACCGCCTGCCGGGTGCCGATGAGTCCCGATCACCGGGGACTCACAGGAACCCGACAGGCGGCCCACAGGTTCAGCGGTTGGCGCGGTTCACCGCCGAGACGACCGCGCGCAGCGACGCCGTCACGATCGACGGGTCGATGCCGATGCCCCAGAACACCCGGTCGGAGATCGCGCACTCGATGTAGGACGCGGCGCGCGCGTCGTCGCCCGGGGAGAGCGTGTGCTCGGAGTAGTCCAGCAGGCGCAGGTCGAAGCCGACGGTCGACAGCGCGTCGAAGAACGCCGCGATCGGGCCGTTGCCGCGGCCAGTGACCTCGTGCTCGTCGCCTTCGACGCGGACGGTCGCGGTGATGTCGTACTCGCCGTCCCCGTTGTCCTGGACGTGCTGGCGGACCAGCTCCAGCGGCGTCTTCAGCTCCAGGTACTCGGCCGAGAAGGCGTTGTACATCGTGGTCGGGTCGACCTCGCCACCCTCGGAGTCGGTGTAGCGCTGGATGACCTTCGAGAACTCGATCTGCAGGCGCCGCGGCAGGTCGAGCTGGTGCTCGGCCTTCATGATGTAGGCGACGCCGCCCTTGCCGGACTGCGAGTTCACCCGGATCACGGCCTCGTACGTGCGGCCGACGTCCTTCGGGTCGATCGGCAGGTACGGGACCTCCCACGGGTACTCGTCGATCGGGACGCCCTGCTTGTCGGCGGCGTCCTTCAGCGCGTCCAGGCCCTTGTTGATCGCGTCCTGGTGGCTGCCCGAGAAGGCGGTGAACACCAGGTCGCCGCCCCACGGCGAGCGCTCGGGCACCGGCAGCTGGTTGCAGTACTCGACGGTCCGCTTGATCTCGTCCATGTCCGAGAAGTCGATCTGCGGGTCGACGCCCTGGCTGTAGAGGTTCATGCCCAGCGCGACCAGGTCGACGTTGCCGGTGCGCTCGCCGTTGCCGAACAGGCAGCCCTCGATCCGGTCCGCGCCGGCCTGGAAGCCCAGCTCGGCGGCGGCGATGCCGGTGCCGCGGTCGTTGTGCGGGTGCAGCGACAGGATCACCGAGTCGCGGCGGGCCAGGTTGCGGCTCATCCACTCGATCGAGTCGGCGTAGACGTTCGGCGTCGCCATCTCGACGGTCGCCGGCAGGTTCAGGATGACCGGCTTCTCCGGCGTCGGCTGCCAGATCTCGGTGACGGCGTTGCAGACCTCGAGCGCGTAGGACAGCTCGGTGCCGGTGTAGGACTCCGGCGAGTACTGGAAGCGGAAGTCGGTGTCGGGCTGCTTCGCGGCCAGCTCGACGACCATTTCCGCGGCCTGCGTCGCGATCTTCTTGATGCCCTCGCGCTCTTCGCGGAAGACCACGCGGCGCTGCAGGATCGACGTCGAGTTGTAGATGTGGACGATCGCCCGCGGCGCGCCTTCGAGCGACTTGAAGGTGCGCTCGATCAGCTCGGGACGGCACTGGGTCAGCACCTGGATGCTGACGTCGTCGGGGATGGCGCCTTCGTCGATGATCTCGCGGACGAAGTCGAAGTCGGTCTGGCTCGCGGCCGGGAAGCCTACTTCGATCTCCTTGTAGCCCATGCGGACGAGCAGGTCGAAGAACTTCCGCTTGCGCGCGGGCGACATCGGGTCGATCAGGGCCTGGTTGCCGTCCCGCAGGTCGACGGCGCACCACAGCGGCGCGCGGTCGATGCGCTTGGCGGGCCAGGTGCGGTCGGGCAGGTCGATGTTCTCGACGACATCGTACCAGGGGCGGTAGCGGTGCACCGGCATGGACGTGCCGCGCTGGGTGTTCCAAACGGGCTGGTCAGCGGGCGCGGTACGCGAAGGCTTGCGAATCTTGCTCATGCGAATTCGGGGTTCTCCAGCTAGACGGGTGCGACCGGCACCACGAAGCCCCGCGACGGGGAGCCGGTCCGGTCAGGCCCCGTCGCGGCAGCGAAGCAGGAGAGCACGCGCCACGACCCCACCATAACCAGGGAACGCTCCGTGAGGGAAGCGGGGAGTCCCCGGCCGGGTGTTACCTGTGGGTAGCAATTGGGCGGTCGCCGTGCGAAACTTCGACCATGGGTGAGCACGCGGAGTCTTCGTCTTCTTCGTCGTCGGAAGAGACCAAGGTCTCCCGCCGGGCGCCGGTCGACTGGCGCGGCGCGAGCGGCCGGGTGGCGTCGATCGTGGCGTCGGTCGTCCGCTGGGTGGGGCTGATCTTCGCGGCGTTCCTGGTGATCCACGTGATCTTCACGGTAGGCTCGGCCAACCCGGACAACGGCATCGTCTCGTTCGTGAAGTCCTGGGCCGACGGGCTGGCGCTGGGCTTCAGCGACCTGTTCACACCGAGTGACGAGAAGCTGCGGGTGCTGGTGAACTACGGCATCGCGGCGGTCTTCTGGCTCGTGGTGTCCGGGATCCTGGCCAAGGTCATCCGCCGGGTGGGCGGCGCTTCCTGACGCGACTCGCGAGTACCGGCTCTGATCACGCGAGTTCCGCCGGGAAGCGCGAGTTACGGGTCGATGGGTGTCACAGCGCCGGCTTGCCCCACTCGCCGGTGAACGCGAACTCCGCCAGCGGCACCCGCACCCGCTCGGCCTTCTCGCGCTCCACCCGCCAGTCCTCCTCGAGAACCTCCGGGTCACCCGGCGAGCCGACCGCGATGGCCACCTTCGGCACGGCGTCGTCCGGAAGGCCGAACGAAGCGCGGACCGCGTCGGCCGAGAAGCCCGCCATCTGGTGGGCCACCAGCCCCAGCTCCACCGCCTGCAGCACCAGGTTCTCCGAAGCCAGCCCCAGCCCGTACTCGGCGTAGGGCACGTCCCCCTTCGCGTTCGTCGTCACCATCACGCCGATCAGCAGCAGCCCGGCCCGGTGCGCCCACGCCTGGTTGCCGTCGTTCAACGTTGCCAGGATCGCGTCGAACGACGGCGTCCCGCGCAGCCCGACCAGGTAGCGCGCCGGCTGGGTGTTGCCGAACGACGGGGCCCAGCGGGCCGCCTCCAGCAGGGCCCGGACCTGGTCCGGGGTGACCGTGGCCGCCGGGTCCAGGGCCCGCGGGCTCCACCGCTCCGCCAGCACCGAGGCGATCGGGACGCTCGTCACAGCTGGTTTCCGCATGATCGCCACCGTACCCAGGGCGTGCGCTGCATCACTCGGGAGGAAGGGCTTCGCGCATTTCGTTGGTGTTACGGAAGATTTACTTCCGAACCGCCCGCGGAAGGAGTCCGGCCCACGTCAAGAGGGTGGCGGGCCGCTGCCACCCCGGTAGGCTCCCTGTCAAACATGGGACGCGGGGGCTCTCCGGTGCCCACCAGGGAGCACACCCGGCCCGGCTAGGAGGTTCGGGCGTGGCCCTCGTGGTCCAGAAGTACGGCGGATCGTCGCTGGAAAGTGCCGACCGGATCAAGCGCGTCGCCGAACGGATCGTCGCCGCCAAGAAGGCCGGCAACGACGTCGTCGTCGTC
Organism: Amycolatopsis iheyensis; assembly: GCF_024703995.1. Taxonomy (GTDB): domain Bacteria; phylum Actinomycetota; class Actinomycetes; order Mycobacteriales; family Pseudonocardiaceae; genus Amycolatopsis; species Amycolatopsis iheyensis. The sequence continues at coordinate 129,824 of NZ_JAMXQV010000001.1, forward strand.
TGCTCGGCGATGGGTGACACCACCGACGAGCTGCTCGACCTGGCGCAGCAGGTCAACCCGTCGCCACCGGGGCGGGAGATGGACATGCTGCTCACCGCCGGTGAGCGCATCTCGAACTCGCTGGTCGCCATGGCGATCGCCGCGCAGGGTGCCGAGGCCTGGTCGTTCACCGGCTCGCAGGCCGGCGTCGTCACGACGTCGGTGCACGGCAACGCGCGGATCATCGACGTCACGCCCAGTCGCGTCACCGAAGCCCTCGAACAGGGCTACGTCGCGCTGGTCGCGGGCTTCCAGGGCGTCGCGCAGGACACCAAGGACATCACCACGCTGGGCCGCGGCGGCTCGGACACCACCGCCGTCGCGCTGGCCGCCGCGCTGAACGCCGACGTCTGCGAGATCTACTCCGATGTGGACGGTGTGTACTCGGCCGACCCGCGGATCGTGCCGGACGCGCGCAAGCTCGACACCATCCCGTACGAGGAGATGCTCGAGCTCGCCGCCAGCGGGTCGAAGATCCTGCACCTGCGTTCGGTCGAGTACGCGCGCCGCTACGGCGTGCCGATCCGTGTCCGCTCTTCCTACAGTGACAAGCCGGGCACGACCGTGACCGGTTCTATCGAGGAGATCCCCGTGGAACAAGCCCTGATCACCGGTGTGGCGCACGACCGCTCCGAAGCCAAGATCACGGTCACCGGGGTGCCGGACCACGCCGGCGCGGCGGCCCGGATCTTCCGCGTGATCGCCGACGCCGAGATCGACATCGACATGGTGCTGCAGAACGTGTCGAGCACCGTGTCCGGCCGCACCGACATCACGTTCACGCTGTCGAAGGCCAACGGCGCCAAGGCGGTCAAGGAGCTGGAGAAGGTCAAGGCGGAGATCGGCTTCGAGACGGTGCTCTACGACGACCACGTCGGCAAGGTCTCACTGGTCGGCGCGGGAATGCGCTCGCACCCCGGTGTCACGGCGACGTTCTGCGAGGCGCTGGCCAACGCCGGCGTCAACATCGAAATCATCAACACCTCGGAAATCCGGATCTCGGTGCTGATCCGCGACGCCCAGCTCGACGACGCCGTGCGCGCGATCCACGACGCGTTCGAGCTCGGCGGCGACGAGGAAGCGGTTGTCTACGCGGGGAGTGGTCGCTGATGGCGGACGGGTTGCGGGTCGGAGTGGTCGGCGCGACCGGCCAGGTCGGCGCGGTCATGCGCAAGCTGCTGGCGGAGCGGGAGTTCCCGATCGCCGAGCTCCGGTACTTCGCTTCGGCGCGCTCGGCGGGTTCGAAGCTGCCGTGGCGCGACACCGAAATCACGGTCGAAGACGCGGCGGTCGCGGATCCGTCCGGTTTGGACATCGCGTTGTTCTCCGCGGGCGGGTCGACGTCGAAGGCGCAGGCGCCGCGGTTCGCCGAGGCCGGCGTGACGGTGATCGACAACTCCTCGGCGTTCCGGATGGACCCCGACGTGCCGCTGGTCGTCAGCGAGGTCAACCCGCACGCCATCAAGGAAGCGCGCAAGGGGATCATCGCGAACCCCAACTGCACCACCATGGCCGCGATGCCGGTGCTGAAGCCGCTGCACGACGAGGCCGGCCTGGTCCGGCTGGTCGCCTCGACGTACCAGGCGGTGTCCGGTAGCGGGCTGGCCGGCGTCGACGAGCTGGCGGGCCAGGTGAAGGCGGGCGCCGAGCACGCGGAGCTGCTGACCCACGACGGCGCGGCGATCGAGTTCCCCGCGCCGGACAAGTACGTCCGGCCGATCGCGTTCAACGTCCTGCCGATGGCGGGGTCCATTGTGGACGACGGCGAGCTCGAGACGGACGAAGAGAAGAAGTTCCGCAACGAGAGCCGCAAGATCCTGAGCATCCCGGGCCTCGGCGTGTCCTGCACCTGCGTGCGGGTGCCGGTCTTCTCTGGCCACTCGATCTCGGTCAACGCCGAGTTCGCGCAGCCGCTGACCGTCGAACGCGCGACCGAGCTGCTCACGCACGCGCCGGGCGTCGAGCTGTCGGAGATCCCGACCCCGCTGCAGGCGGCGGGCAACGACCCGAGCTACGTCGGCCGCATCCGCGTCGACCAGGGTGTCGGGGGCGGCCGCGGGCTGGCGCTGTTCATCGCGAACGACAACCTGCGCAAGGGCGCGGCGCTCAACGCGGTGCAGATCGCGGAGCTGATCGCGCAGCAGTAGTACTGAAGACGAAGGCCCCCTCGCGCGCGAGGGGGCCTTCGTCGCGTTCACGGCCGGGTCGCGCCGTGGCAGGCCAGGTAGCGCGTCTTGACGAACTCGAACACGGCGCCCTTGCCGCCGTAGGCCCAGACGAGCGCGTCCGCGTGCGTGCCGAGCACCTTGAACTGTTCGACGGCCTCGTCGCCGCGGCCGTTCACCACCAGTGCCTTCGCCGCGTACGCGCGGTCGCGGCGGTTCGCCGGGTGGTCCCGTCCTTCGCCGGCCAGCCACGGCAGGGCGACGTCCAGCGCACGCTCGGTCCGGTCGCTCTTCCAGGCCTCGACGTCCTTCGCTTCCGCTTCGTGCGCGGCGACGAGGGCCAGGCCCGCGAGCTTCGGTGCCTTCGCGGCGGCTTCGTCGGCGAAGGCGAACATCTGCTCGTGCGACCCGAACCACTTCGCGCACCAGTACTGCAGTGCCTGGTCGTGGGCGGGCCGGTGCAGCGGGTCGCGGGCCACCAGGTCGGCCCACACCGCGCGGAAGCCGTCGTTGTCGTACTGGCGCCCGCGGGCGACGGTCAGCATGGTGCACCACGGCGTCGGGTCGTCCGGCGCCGCTTCGATCGCGGCGTGCGTCGCGGCTTCGGCGTCCTCGAGCACGCGGAAGAAGCCGGCCCACTGCTCCTCGGAAACGTGCTCGGGGGTGAGCCGCGTGCGTATCTGCCAGGCCAGCGCCACCAGACCCTGGGCGTGGACGGCTTCGGCGGCCGCGCTGCCGGCCGTCCGCCACTCCTTGAGCGGGAGGTCGTCGTCCGCGGCGGCGTCCCCGAGCTGCTGGACGGCGTGGGCCCGGCGGTCCCAGTCGGCACCGATCTCCTCCAGCAGCCGGGCCCCCGGCCGCCAGTCACCGGCGCGGTAGGCCGCGACAGCTTCGGCGAGCCGGGCGTCGGCGAGGAACGGCTCCGCCGTCACGTCCTCGCCCGGGGGGAGGCCCCACAGCGCGACGTCCGGCATCTCGGTCTTCGGCTGGTCGGCGCCGGGCACGTACTTGGCGAGCTCCGCCGGCGAAAGCGTCTTCACGTAGTCTTCGACGCCCATCCCGCGGGCACGCGCGGCCTTCACCAGCGCCACGGCGGCCTTGCGGCGCTTGAAGTCGAACAACGGCATGGGTTTCTCCTCAGGTGCGCACCGGCAGGACGCCGGCCGCGGTCAGCAGGGCCCGCAGCGGGGCGGTGTCGGGGTCGGCCGCCGCGGCGGCGTCGAGGGCCGGGTCCAGCTCGGTGCCGTGCGGCTCGTCGACGACGAGCTCGGCCGGGCCCGACCAGGACAGTTTCCAGTGCGCCACCCCGGCTTCCGCCAGCGCGGCGGCGACCACGGTGGCCAGGTTCGAGCGGACGGAGGCGACGAAGAACTCACGCCGGGCCCGCGGTCCGGCGGACGCCGGCGGCTGGACACCCGGATCGGCGAACTCACTCGCCTGCCCCGCGTCGATCAGCGCGAGCGCGTCGTCGAGCGTGCGCCCGTTCAGGAACACCGTCTTCGCCTTGGTCGCGGCGTGCCGGAAACCGATGTCCACCAGGCTGTCCCAGTCCGTGCGGCGCTTGGCGGCCGCTTCGGCGTCCAGGTCGGCGAACAAGGCCGTGTCCAGCGTCGCTTCGGCGTCACGCAGAACTTCGCTCGCCGGGCGGTCGCCACCCGCCGGGCCCGGCACCGCCGGCCCGGCTGCCAGCGCGGCGACCCGCTCCGACGTCGCGGGGTGCGTGTCGTAGCGGGAGGTCTCCTCCGCCGGCAGCTCCCGCCGGAGCCGGTCGATCTGCTCGGCGCGTCCGGCGTCGGCGAGCATTGCCCGGAACCCGCCCGCCGGCCGGTCCGGCAGGTAGCCCGCGTGCCAGCCGACCACCAAGTAGTGGTCGGCGTAGTACTTCCAGGCGACGTCGAGCGCGTCGACTTCGCGCAGCGCGCTGGTGGCGGCCGCGGTCCCGGCCAGCCGCGCCGCGGCGGCGTCGGCGGCGAGCTCCTGACGGCGGCAGACCGACGCGGAGACCGCGAAGTAGAGCTTCGCGTAGAGCACGAACAGCTTCCGGACGAGCCCTTCGAACCAGCCGTCGCCGTCGAGCCCGGTCAGCGCTTTCTCGATGGACCGCCGGCCGCGGTAGGTCAGCCCGGCCAGCCGGGTGTCGCGGTTGGTGTAGTGCGCCAGCTCGTGCCCGAGCAGGGCGCGCAGCTGGTCGTGGCGCAGGCCGGCGAGCAGCTGCGCCCCGATGAACATCTCGCGCCGGCGCACCCGCAGCCCGAGCCACCCGGTCCGCTCGCGCACCCCGGCGTTGACGTCGTTGAGCAGCGAGATCGCGTCCGGCGGCCGGGTGCCGACGGCGTCGGCGATCTCGCGCACGAGCGCCCACAACCCGGGCTGGTCCGCCGGCGTCACCGGCACGCCCGGCAGGTCGTCGCCGCGGGTCCGCTCGATCGCGAACAGGGCCTTGAGCAGGGCGAACGACACCGGCACCGCGACGATCCCGAGCTTGATCGCCAGCAGTCCGGAGTGCTGGAAGGCCCAGTACTCGGCCGCGGCCAGGCCGCCGACGACCAGCAGCACGAGCACTGGGAACCCGGCCAGCAGCACGACGGCGACGAGCGCGCGCCACGAAGTCTTCACGATTCCTCCCCCACACCGTCCCTTCCGGACGGTCGGCTCATTCTGCCGGACCGGCCGCCGCCACCGGATTTCTTTTTGCTCACGAAGAAATCGCGTTGGTGTTTTGGCGGCGGGCGGGGGATCCTGGGCGCCGCAAGCAAGTTCACGGGGAGGAACCATGTACACCGCTGTCGAAGGCGCCCGCGTCCCGATCCGGATGTGGGCGGACCCCGCGTCGGTCGAAGACCAGGCCATGCGGCAGCTGCACAACGTCGCGAACCTGCCGTGGGTGCACGGCGTCGCCGTGATGCCGGACGTCCATTACGGGAAGGGTGCGACCGTCGGCAGCGTCATCGCCATGCGCGACGCCGTCTCGCCGGCCGCGGTCGGCGTCGACATCGGGTGCGGCATGAGCGCCGTCCGGACGTCGCTCACCGCGGGCGACCTGCCGGACGACCTCGGGACGCTGCGCCGTCGCATCGAAAGCGCCGTGCCCGTCGGCTTCGGGCTGCACAAGACGCCGGTGAACCCGGCGAAGGTGCACGGCGTCGGTGGCTGGGACGCGTTCTGGAAGGGCTTCGGGCAGCTGCACACCGGCGTCCAGGAGCTGCACGACCGGGCCGCGCGGCAGATCGGGAGCCTCGGCGGCGGCAACCACTTCATCGAGGTCTGCCTCGAGCAGGGCGGCGCCGACGAGGGCCGGGTCTGGCTGATGCTGCACTCGGGTTCGCGCAACATCGGCAAGGAGCTGGCGGAGCGGCACATGGCCGTCGCGCGCAAGCTGCCGCACAACGCCGACCTGCCCGACACCGACCTCGCGGTGTTCGTCGCCGGCACGCCGGAGATGCAGGCCTACCGGCGGGACCTGTTCTGGGCGCAGGACTACGCGGCGCGCAACCGCGCCACGATGGTCGCGCTCGTGAAGCAGGCGCTGAAGGACGTCGTCCCGCAGACGGGCTTCGACGACGCGATCTCGTGCCACCACAACTACGTCGCGGAAGAGACGTACGACGGCGTCGAGCTGCTCGTCACCCGGAAGGGCGCGATCCGCGCCGGATCGGGTGAGCTGGGGATCATCCCGGGCAGCATGGGGACCGGTTCGTACATCGTCCGCGGGCTCGGGAACACCTCGTCCTTCCAGTCGGCGTCGCACGGCGCCGGCCGCCGGATGTCCCGCAACAAGGCCAAGAAGCTGTTCACCGCCGAGGACCTGGCCGAGCAGACGGCCGGCGTCGAGTGCCGCAAGGACTCGGGGGTCGTCGACGAGATCCCGGCGGCGTACAAGGACATCGATTCGGTGATCCGTGCGCAGACGGACCTGGTCGAGGTGGTGGCGCACCTCAAGCAGGTGGTCTGCGTCAAGGGCTGAGCGGTACCTTGGCGCCATGACGAGGGGTGGAGGGACGGCCGCCGTGCTGGCGGCCGCGGGATTGCTGCTGGCCGGGTGCGACCAGGTCGGCCAGGCGGTCGACCAGGGTTCGAGGACCGCGGACAAGGTGAGCGCGTGCACCGAGGCGCTCGGGCTCGCAGACCTGAACCCGCTGGTCGACCCGGCCAAGCTCAAGGAGCGTGCCGCGGACAAGGAGCGGCGGCTGCGCGAGCTGGCGGGCAGCGTCCAGGACCAGGACGTGAAGAACGCGCTGCTCGGGATGGCCGGGTCGTACGTCGAGGTGCAGAAGGAGCGCATCGAGGACGCCGGCGTGGTCGCCCAGTGGGTGCAGCGCAACGTCAAGAAGCTCGACGCCCTCCGCGCGGCCTGCGGCTGACCGGGCCCGCTAGCTCTCGGCCAGCGCCGGGACCGGCTCCGTGGCCGGTTCCGGCGCGCGCCGGTACAGCAGGCCCGCCGCCGCGATCACCAGGCCGCCCAGGCCGGCCGCCGCGAATCCCCAGGCCGGGCTCGAGTGGTCGATCGCGAAGCCGACCACCGGGCTGCCCAGCGCGAGGCCCATCCGCGTCGACGCGTCCTGCAGTCCCATCGCCTCGCCGCGCACCCGCGGCGGGGCGATCCGGCTGACCGTCTCGGTGGTCGCTGCCAGGGTCGGCGCGCAGAGCAGGTTCGTCGGGATCAGGACGAGCATCAGCAGCCACCACGGCTGGTCGGCCAGCCCGACGGGCACCACCAGCAGCGCGAGCAGCAGCATCAGCAGCCCTTGCGGCAGCGACCGCTTGACCGCGCCGTGCACGATGCCACCGGCGATCGAGGCCGCGCACATCACCGCGATCACCAGGCCGGTGACGCCGAGGTCGCCGTTCGCGCGCAGGGCCGCCAGCGTCGCCAGCTCGGTGCCGACGAGCACGAACAACGTGCCGGCCGCGATCAGCAGCGTCGCGACGAGCCGGCCGGTCAGCCAGCTCCGCAGCCGCGGCCGGACGCTGGACTCGGCCGGGTCCACCGCTTCGCGGATGGGCGGGTTGATCAGCCAGATCAGGAACGCCGTGCCGCCGAACAGCACGCCGAGCGCGCTGAGCGTGAACGTCGGCGAGAGGGCCGTGATGGCCGCGATGCCGACGGCCGGGCCGATCATGAACGTCGCTTCGATCGAGATCGTGTCGAGCGAGTACGCCGCGCGACGCTCCGAAACCGGGACGAGCGCGGCCAGCACCTGCCGGGCCAGCGAGCCCGCGGGCACCGAGAGCATCCCGGCCGGGACCGCGACCGCGGCGAGCGCTTCGTAGGGCAGGTGCGGCGCGGCGATCCAGAACACCGTCGTGCCGATCCCGCAGACGGCGACGATCGGCCGCAGCCCGTACCGGTCGAAGCAGCGGCCGAGCAGCGGCGCGCCGAGCGCCATGCCGAGGGTGACGCCGGCGCCGACCAGCCCGGCGGCGCCGTAGCCGCGGCCGAGCCCGGTGACGATGTACAGCGTCATCAGGACGCCGTTCATGGTCATCGGCAGCCGCGCCAGGAACATCAGGGCCATCGTCGAGGGAACGCGGGGGACGGAGAGCACCCGGCGGTAGGGCTGCAGAGGCACGTCCTCGATGAGAACCCAAGGTGGTACGCGCGTGCAAGTTATTTCCCACTGGTGCCGGATAATTTTGAGAGCTACTCTCACTTGGTAGTCACTATCAAATGGGGGTCGCTATGACTCAGCTCCATCCACGCAGGTGGTGGGCGCTCGGCGCGCTCGCGGTGAGCCTGCTGACCGTCGGCCTGGACCTGACTGTGTTGAACGTCGCGGTGCCGACACTCGCCGTCGACCTCGGCGCCACGACCACGCAGCTGCAATGGTTCGGCAACGCCTACACGCTGGCGCTGGCCGCGCTGCTGCTGCCGGCCGGCCTGCTGGGCGACCGGTTCGGCCCGAAGAACCTGCTGCTCGCCGCGCTCGCGGTGTTCGGGCTGGCCTCGCTGGGCTGCGCCTACGCGAGCTCGCCCGGCCAGCTGATCGCCGCCCGGGTCGTGCTCGGCGTCGGCGCCGCGTTCCTGATCCCGCTGACGCTCTCGCTGCTGAACATCCTGTTCCCGCCGGAGGAGCGGGCGAAGGCGCTGACGACGTGGGTGCTGGCGACGTTCGCCGGCATCCCGCTCGGCCCGCTTCTCGGCGGCTGGCTGCTCGACCACTTCGCCTGGGGCTCGGTGTTCCTGATCAACGTGCCGCTGACGGTCGTCGGCGTGCTCGCGGTGCTGCTGCTGATCCCGCGCACGCGCGGGTCCGGCCAGGGCGGGATCGACTTCCGGGGCATCGCGCTTTCGGCGGCCGGCCTGGTCGCGCTGACCTACGGGTTCGTGCACGCCGGCGAGCACGGCTGGACCGACCCGGTGACGCTCGGCCTGATCGCGCTCGGCGTCGTGGTGCTGGCGGGGTTCTGCTGGACCCAGCCGCGGGTGGCCGCGCCGCTGACCGATCTGGCGCTGTTCCGCGAGCCGCGGTTCGTCTGGGGCGCGACGCTCGCCACCATGGCGTCCTTCGCGCTGATGGGCCTGCTGTTCGTGCTGCCGCAGCTGTTCCAGGCGGTGCAAGGGGCGGACGCGCTGCAGACCGGGGTGCGGCTGCTGCCGCTGATCGGCGGGATGCTGGTGTCGGCGAAGCTCGCCGAACGGCTGGTCGCCGCGCTGGGGGTGCGGGTGGTCGTCACGTTCGGGTTCGCGCTGCTCGCGGCCGGCCTGGCCTGGGGCTCGACGACGTCTGCGGCGGACGGCTACGGCGCCACGGTGGGCTGGGAGATCGTCATCGGGCTGGGCACGGGGTGCACGCTGCCGCCGTTGATGACGATGTCGATGGGCGCGCTCACCGAGGGGCGGGCGGGGGCCGGGTCGGCGCTGATCCAGGTGTTGCGCCAGGTCGGCGGCACGATCGGGGTGGCGGTGCTGGGCACGGTGCTCAACGGTGCCTACCGCGACGGCGTCCCGGTCGACGGGTTGCCCGCGCCGGTGGCGGACGCGGTGCGCGGCAGCGCGTCGAGCGCGGTCGCCGTGGCGGAGAAGCTGCACCTGCCGGCGCTGGCCGCGTCCGCGCGGACGGCGTTCACCGACGGCATGGCGGCGACGCTGTGGGTCTGCGCCGGGCTCGGCCTGGCCGGGGCCCTGCTGGCGCTGCTGTTCCTGCCCGGGCGAACGGGCGCCGGGGAGCAGCCGCGAGAATCGGAGCATGACGTCGTCGCCAGCTGAGCCCACGGGACTGCGGGAACGGAAGAAGGCCAGGACGCGCGCCGCGATCCAGCGGCACGCGTTGCGGCTGTTCCACGAACAGGGCTACAGCGCCACGACGGTGGACCAGATCGCGGCGGCGGCGGAGATCTCGCCGAGCACGTTCTTCCGGTACTTCCCGACGAAGGAAGCAACGGTGTTGTACGACCCGTTCGACCCGGTGCTGATCGCGGCGGCCCTGGCCCAGCCGGCGGAGCTGACCCCGATCGGCGCGCTGCGCGCGACGGTGGACGTGATCAGGGGGCAGCTGGCGGGCGAGGCGTGGGAGCAGGAGCGCCGGCGCCAGCGGCTGGTGTTCACCGAGCCGGAGCTGCGCACGGCGGTGATGGACAAGTTCGCGGAGGGGATCGAGCTGCTGGCGGGCCTGGCGGCCGAGCGAACCGGCCGGTCGGCGGACGACTTCGAGGTCCGCAACTGGGCGGGCGCGGTGGTCGGGGTGGTGCTGGCGGCGTTCGTGGGGTCCGCCGGGGATCCGGACGCCGACACGTTGGTGGTGCTGGACCGGGCGGTGGCGCATCTGGAGGCCGGCCTGCCGCTGTGACGGCTCGGGGTGGCCGGCTTTGTGGCGCGCGCCGGCGGGGAGGCCCGGTCGGCGCTCGATTCAGCCGGCCGCGGGGTGGCGAGCCCGCCGCCAGCTCGACCGAGGCGGCGGTCCACCCGAATGCCACCCGATCACCTTCACCGCAAGCCGCGCCACCCCCGCCGAAACCGCTTTCCGGAATTGATTTCGCATTTCCGCCACCACCACGCCACCACCACGGGCGGAACCTTGTGGGTGGCGGTGCGAGCGTGGGGGACGCCCCGTCTGGAGCAGTCCCGACACGCGGTCCGACGGAGTGATCAAGCTAAATGATCACCGTTTACACCCGCGTGAGTGACCCAATCGCTCTACAGTGGACGCTCGCTACCAGCAGTGACAGCGGGAATCGATCAGGATGATCTTCAGGGGGACGGGCAAGGTTTCGACGTTAATCAATTGCGGGCCAGTTCGCCGCTCGCGCATCCGGCACGTAAGGGTTAGAAAACGTCTCTAACCGGTGATCGGGTGGCTTATCTCCGACACGGGGGGTATCGATTTATCCCGTCAGGTCTCCCGAGGCCAGGAGGTAAGGAATGAAAGGCAAGTTCGGGCGGTCCATCGCCCTCGTAGCCGCGAGCAGTCTGCTGGCGGTCGGTATGGCGGGGATCGCCTCGGCGAGCCCGGACGGGGGCAAGGGGTCCTCCAGCACCCAGGCCCTCGCCGCACAGGTGCTCCAGATGCGTGACGACCTGACCAAGGTGGCCTACGCGGGCAACGTCGGCGCCACGCGCGGCGACCTCGGTCAGCTGAGCCCGGTGCTCGCCGACATCGCCGCCGGGAAGCGCTACACCGTCCAGACCGACACCGAGCAGCTCGCCGGCCTGGCCAAGGGCCGTGCCGACGAGTCCACCCGGCTCCTCACCGACCCGACGGCCAAGGCGCGCCAGCTGCCGCCGCTGCCGGTGCCGATCCCGTCGCTGCCCGACCTGCCCGGCCCGTTGAAGATCGTCAGCGACCTGGTCAAGGCGCTGCTGGCGGCCGTCACCGGGATCCTCGGCGGGATTCTCGGCGGCCTGCCCGTGCCGCCGCTGCCGGTGCCACCACTGCCCGCGCCGGCGGGCTGAGCGAACCACCGAAGGGAAACAGGGGGACCCGGAGCCCGGCCGCGGACATTTCTCCGCGCCGGGCTCCGGGTTCGGCACGTCAGTCCCGTTTGGACAGACCCTGCCGCAGCGCGCCCGCCGTCTCGGCCAGCGCTTCGCGGAACCGCGTGCCGACGCCGGTGAAGTTGATGAACCCGTGGATCAGGTCGTCGTGCCGGCGCAACGCCACCTCGACACCCGCCTCGCGCAGCTTTTCCGCGTACGCCTCGCCTTCGTCGCGCAGCGGGTCGAACCCGGCCGTGACGACCAGCGCCGGCGGCAGGCCGCTCAGGTCGTCCGCGCGCAGCGGCGAGAGCCGCGGGTCGGTCAGGTCCGTGCCCGAGGGCACGTAGTGGTTCTCGAACCACTTCATGTGCACGTCGGTCAGGAACAGGTCTTCGCCGAACAAGTCTCGCGAGCGGTACCGCTTCGCGAAATCCGTCGCGGGGTAGATCAGCAGCTGGAACGCCGGCACCGGGCCACCGCGCCGCACGGCCTGCTGCGCCGTGACCGCGGCGAGGTTGCCGCCCGCGCTGTCGCCGCCGACGGCGATGCGCGCCGGGTCCGCGCCGAGGTCGCTCGCCTTCGCCACCGCGTACTCGAACGCCGCCAGCGCGTCTTCCGCCGCCGCCGGGAACGGGAACTCCGGGGCCAGCCGGTACTCGATCGACAGCACCCGCACGCCGGCGTGCTTGGCCAGGAACCGGACGGCGTTGTCGTGGCTCGCGCGTGTCCCGATCACCCAGCCGCCGCCGTGGAAGAACACCAGCAGCGGCGACTTCTCCGGCAGCCCGACGGGTGTGTAGAGCGTTGCCGGGAGGTCGCCGTCGGGGGTCGGCACGGCGACCTCGCGCACCGAGACCGGCTCGATCGGCTTGCCACTGACCAGGTGCCGCCCGACGTCGAGCAGGGCGCGGGACTGCTCGACCGAGCCGTGCACCAGTTCGGCGCGGGCGATCTTCTGCAGCCGGAGCAGCAGCTGGGCGTCGAGGGCGAGGTCCTGGCCGTCGATGCGCTTCGGGCGGCCCGCGACCACCCGCCGCACCGGCGTGGGCAGCCAGAACGCCAGCTGGGACGCGGCCGCCTGGATGCGGACCGGGAGCGGGATCGCCATCGTTGCCTCCTGAGGGTCGCCGGGGACGTTACTCGTCAGTAGGTAACAGGTCCAGCTGTGACGCGGACCTCGGTCCCAGAGTCTGGTCCTCCAGTTAAGTGGAGGGGTTAGCCTGGAAAGCGTGACTTCAGCCAGGACGCTCAACGTGCTCGGGATCGGCGGCTCTCTCCGCGAGGGCTCCCAGTCCGAACGCGCGTTGCAGATCGCGCTCGCCGGCGCGGCCGAAGTCGGGGTCCGGACCAGCCTGCTCACCGGCCCGGATCTGGTGCTGCCGTTCTACGACGCCGGCGAGCCGGACCGCGACGAACGCGCCACCCGGCTCGTCGAAGCCATCCGGCACGCGGACGGCCTCGTCGTCGTCTCGCCGGGTTACCACGGCGCGCTGTCGGGCCTGGTCAAGAACGCCCTGGACTACGTCGAGGACCTCCGCGACGACCAGCGTCCCTACCTCGACGGCCGCGCGGTCGGCCTCGCCGCGGTCGCGTACGGCTGGCAGGCCGCGGTGACCACGCTCGAGCAGCTGCGCACGATCACGCACGCGCTGCGCGGCTGGGCCACCCCGTTGGGTGGTTCGATCAACTCCGCCGAGACCAAGTTCGACGAGGGCGGGGGCGCCTCGGACGAGAAGAGCGTGCGCACGCTCCGCCTGATCGGGCGGCAGGTCGCCGAGTTCGCCGTGATGCGCGCCGCATGACGTTTTGCCCGGTGGCCGCCGGGTAATCGCTACACGTGATGCCTGCCATGTGGGGGCACCGTTCCGCGGTCGCGGGATGTTGTGCCCAGTGAGACGCTCGCTGTGGAGCGTCCGCGACAGAAGGCAGGCTGAGCATGGGTCAGGCGATTTACACAGCGGTGGCGACGGCGCGCGGCGACGGCCGCAACGGCGAGGTGACCTCTTCCGACGGCGTCATCGACGAGTCGCTGGCCATCCCGAAGGAGATGGGCGGCCCCGGCGGGGACAAGACCAACCCCGAGCAGCTCTTCGCCGCCGGCTACTCGGCCTGCTTCCACAGCGCCCTGCAGCTGGTGGCTCGCCAGGCCAAGGTGTCGCTGGGCGACTCCACGGTGACGGCGGAGGTCAGCGTGCTCAAGCAGGACGTCGGGTTCGGCCTCGGCGTCGCGCTGAACGTCTCCCTGCCCGGCCTCGAGCAGGCCCAGGCCGACCAGCTGGTCGAGCAGGCCCACCAGGTCTGCCCCTACTCCAACGCGACCCGCGGCAACATCGAGGTCGCCCTCTCCGCCACCGTCTGACCGCTCTCGCACGAGTCCGAGGAAGGAACACCAGAGATGAGCAAGTCTCCGATCAAGAGCCCGCTTTCCGAGGCCGACAAGGAGATCACCGGTAACGCCCTGCAGGCGACGCTGGTCGACCTGGTCGACCTGTCCCTCATCGCGAAGCAGGCCCACTGGAACGTCGTCGGCGCGAACTTCCGCAGCGCGCACCTGCAGCTCGACGAGCTGGTCAACACCGCACGCCAGTACGTCGACGAGGTCGCCGAGCGCGCCAACGCCATCGGTGTCTCGCCGAACGGCAAGGCCAAGACCGTCGTCGAGAGCTCGGGCGCGCCCGACTACCCCGACAACTGGCAGTCCGTCGAGGCCACGGTCGCGGCGATCGTCGACATCCTCGCGACGCTGATCGAGCGGCTGCGTGCCCGCATCGACGAGACCGACAAGAGCGACCTCGTCACGCAGGACCTGCTGATCGAGATCACCCGCGCGCTGGAAGAGGCGCACTGGATGTGGCAGGCCCAGCAGGCTTGATTTTTCGCGCGAAAGGGGTCGTTCCGGACGGGACGGCCCCTTTCGCGTTGCCGGGCTCAGTACGTTCGGTGGCATGGTCTTGCATCAGGGGAAAGCCGATCGCCCGGACCGCGCCGGCGGCACGAATCCGATGTACGCCGGGGCGAACCCGGCGCTCGCGGCGGGGTTCGTCATGCCGCACGACAAGCTGCGCGACGACCCGCTCCCGCCGGACTCCGCGCTGCAGCTCGTGCGCGACGAGCTGATGCTCGACGGCAACGCGCGGCTCAACCTCGCCACGTTCGTCACGACGTGGATGGAGCCGCAGGCCCGCGAGCTGATGGCCGAGTGCGTCGACAAGAACATGATCGACAAGGACGAGTACCCGCAGACGGCCGAGCTGGAGCGCCGCTGCGTCAACATCCTCGCCGACCTGTGGCACGCACCTGACCCGACGGACATCATGGGCTGCTCGACGACCGGGTCGTCGGAAGCCTGCATGCTCGCCGGGATGGCGTTGAAGCGGCGCTGGAGCAAGCTCGGGCGCACCGGGAAGCCGAACCTGGTGATGGGCGCGAACGTCCAGGTGTGCTGGGAAAAGTTCTGCGAGTACTGGGAAGTCGAGCCGCGGCTGGTCCCGATGGACGGCGACCGCTACCACCTCTCGGCTTCGGAGGCCGTCTCGCGGTGTGACGAAAACACGATCGGCGTCGTCGCGATCCTGGGCTCGACGTTCGACGGCAGCTACGAGCCGGTCGCGGAGATCGCCGCGGCACTCGACGCCTTGGCCGAGCGCACCGGCTGGGACATCCCGGTGCACGTCGACGGGGCTTCGGGCGCGATGATCGCGCCGTTCCTCGACCCGGACCTGGTGTGGGACTTCCGCCTGCCGCGGGTGGCGTCGATCAACACGTCGGGGCACAAGTACGGGCTCGTCTACCCGGGCGTGGGCTGGGTGATCTGGCGGGACCAGGCGGCACTGCCGGCGGAGCTGGTGTTCAACGTGAACTACCTCGGTGGCGACATGCCGACGTTCGCGCTGAACTTCTCCCGCCCGGGCGCCGAGGTCGCGGCCCAGTACTACACGTTCGTGCGGCTCGGCCGGGAAGGTTTCCGGGCGGTGCAACAGGCTTCGCGCGATGTCGCGACGCACCTGTCGGCCGGGATCGAGGCGCTGGGCCCGTTCGAGCTGCTGACGCGAGGGGACCAGCTGCCGGTCTTCGCGGTCACGACCCGGCCCGACGCGGGCTTCGACGTCTTCGAGGTGTCACGCCGGCTCCGGGAGCGTGGCTGGCTGGTGCCGGCGTACACGTTCCCGGAAAACCGCACGGACCTGGCGGTGCTGCGGATCGTCGTCCGCAACGGCTTCACCCACGACCTGGCGGACCTGCTGCTGGCGGACCTGAAGCGGATCCTCCCGGAACTGGGCGGCCACCCAGCCGACCCCGCAAAGGCAACCGCCTTCCACCACTGAAGCGGCACTTTCAGTACGAAAGTGCCGCCTCAGTGCCAGGTCTTGGCGCGGGCGTATTGGGTGGGCCAGTGCACCTCCGCGCCGAGGGTGTTCGCCGCGCGCAGGGGCCAGTGCGGGTCTCGCAGCAGCGCGCGGGCCAGGAACACGACGTCGGCTTGGTCGTTCTCGAGGATCTCCTCCGCCTGGCGCGGGTCGGTGATCATGCCGACCGCGCCGGTCGGGAGGCCGGTTTCGGCGCGGATCCGCTCGGCGAACGGGACCTGGTAGCCCGGGCCGACGGGGATGTCGGCGCTCGGGTTGTTGCCGCCAGTGGAGGTGTCGATCAGGTCGATCCCGCGCTCGGCCAGCAGCTTCGCCAAGCGGACGGAGTCGTCGAGAGTCCAGCCGCCCTCGGTTCAGTCGGTGGCGCTGAGGCGGGCGAACAGCGGGACGCCGGTCGTCGCGCGGACCGCGTCGGCGATTTCGAGCGCGAGCCGGGTGCGGCCCTCGAAGTCGCCGCCGTAGCGGTCGGTGCGGGTGTTCGACAGCGGGGAGAGGAACTGGTGCACGAGGTAGCCGTGCGCGAAGTGCAGCTCCAGGACGTCGAAGCCGACGTCGACCGCGCGCCGGGCCGCCGCCGCAAACGCTTGCGGGAGGGCCGCCACTTCGTCCGTGGTCAGCGAGCGCGGGGCGGCGTACTGGCCGAACGCCGTCGCGGACGGGCCGACGCTCTCCCAGCCGCCCTGCGAGGGCGGGATGCTGCCCGGTCCTTCCCACGGCCGGTGTGTCGAGCCCTTGCGGCCGGCGTGCCCCAGCTGCATGCCGATGGCCGCGCCCTGGCCGTGCGTGAAGTCCACGATCCGGCGCCAGGCCCCGGCCTGGACGTCGTTCCAGATGCCGGTGTCCTGCGGGCTGATCCGGCCTTCCGGGGCCACCGCGGTCGCCTCGGTCATGACGAGCCCCGCGCCGCCGGTGGCGAACTGGCCGAGGTGCACGAGGTGCCAGTCACCCGGCACGCCGTCGGTGGCGGAGTACTGGCACATCGGCGACACCCACGCGCGGTTCGGCAGGGTCAGGCCGCGGACGGTGATCGGGCTGAAGAGTCGGCTCACCACTGGATCAACGACACGTGCCCGCCGTCTCTTCCCGTCGCCACCGGCGGTACCGGCGGGTAACGTCGACCACATGGGTGTCGCTGCTGACGAACGCCAGGCCTTGGCCACGCTCCTGCACGACCTCGGGCCCGACGCGCCCACGTTGTGTGAGGGGTGGACCACCCGGGACCTCGCCGCGCACCTCGTCGTGCGCGAGCACCGGCCCGATGCCGCGCCCGGGATCATGGTGCCCGCGCTCGCCGGGTACACGCAGAAGGTCCAGGACCGCTACGCCGCGAAGCCGTGGGAAAGCCTGGTCGAGCAGGTCCGGCAGGGTCCGTCGAAGTTCTGGCCCACCTCGCTCGGCCCGCTCGACGAGCTGACCAACACCGCCGAGTTCCTCGTCCACCACGAGGACGTCCGGCGCGCGCAGCCCGGCTGGCAGCCGCGGCCTGCCGACCCCACCCGCGACGCCGCCGCCTGGAAGTCCGCGAAAGGCGCCGCCAAGCTCAACCTCCGCAAGGCGCCCGTCGGTGTCACGCTGAAGACGAAGACCGGCCAGGAGGCCGCGGTCAAGACCGGGCCCGACCCGGTCACCGTGGTCGGCGACCCGATCGACCTGCTGCTGTTCGTGTTCGGCCGCGACGCCGTCGACCTGGACTTCGAGGGCGACGCGGCCGCCGTCACGAAGCTCCAGTCGGTGCACCGTGGACTCTGACTGACACCCAGCGGCCCACCGGCAGCGCCACGACGATCGCGGCCAGCACCAGGTGGACGGCCATGAAAGCCACCGCGGCCGGCACGCTCGGCGGCCCGCCGAGGAACACGATCATGTGCGAAGCCCACTTCAGCTCAGCCGGCTTCGCACCCGCCGCCCAGACGTCGTTGAGCGCCCAGAACGTCAGGTCGTTGACCCCCGAGATGACCACGAGGATCGACGCGATGCCGACCTTGAGCACGTTCGCCGTGCGGCCGCCGCCGAGCCGGTAGGCCAGCAGCGCGAACAGCACGATGAACGTCGTGACGAACAGCTCGAACTGGTACACCGGCTGGAAGTCGCCGTCGGGCGAGCGGGCGAAGTCCTGCACCCGCATCACCAGCTCGGTGTCCAAATAGGACATGTAGACGAAAACGGCGAGCACGATCAGCGCCGGCCCGAAGCGACCGCGTGGGAACAACGACACGGTCAGCACCGCGAAGAAGAACGGGCACAGCTTGAACGCCCAGTCGCCGACGTTGTCCAGCGTCTGGTCCGGCGGCAGCACCACCATGATCAGCAGTGCGGTCACCACCGCCGGGACGGCGGCGACCAGCCACAGCCACTGCCGCCGCCGGTACAGGGCGGCGACCAGGCCGGGCGATTCGTCCAAGAGCGTCACAGTTCCTTCTCCACCCAGAACGGACCCAGCGCCAGCGCGTCGACGTCGGTCTTGAGGTAGCACGCGATCGCGTCGGCCGGGCTCGCCACGATCGGCTCGTTGTTGTCGTTGAACGAAGTGTTGACGACCATCGGCACCCCCGTCAGCTTCTCGAACTCGCTGATCATCCGGTAGTACAGCGGGTTGTCCGCGCGACTGACAGTCTGCACCCGCGCGGTGCCGTCCACGTGCGTGATCGCCGGAACTTCGGCCCGCTTGTCCGGCAGGACGTCGAACACCAGCAGCATCACCGGCGACGGGTAGTCGCTGACGAAGTACTCGCCCGCCCGCTCTTCCAGGCACGACGGCGCGAACGGCCGGAACGCCTCGCGGTGCTTCACCTTCTCGTTCATCCGCGTCTTCGACTCGGGGTCGCGCGGGTCGGCGACGAGCGACCGGTTGCCCAGCGCCCGCGGCCCGCACTCCATCCGGCCCTGCACCCAGCCGACGATCTTGCCGTCGGCGATCTTGGCGGCCGTGTGCGCGGCGATGTCGTCGACGCGGTGGTACTCGACACCGGCGTCCTGCAGGGCCAGCTCCATTTCGGCCTCGGTGTAGTCCGGGCCCGTGTAGGTGAAGCCGTCGCGCGGGCGTGGCTTGCCGTACTTGGCGACCGAGACGTCCAGGGCCGCGCCGAGCGCGCAGCCGTCGTCGGCCGCCGCGGGCTGGGCGAAGAAGTCCTCGAACGGCGTCTCCAGCAGGATCCGGCCGTTCATGACGCTGTTGAGCGCGACCCCGCCCGCGACGCACAGCCGCTTCGAACCGGTCTCGCGCTGGAGCCACCGAGCAAGGTGCAGGCCGGCTTCTTCGAGCGTCACCTGCAGGGCGTAGGCGATGTCGCAGTAGTGCTGGGGAACGGGGTTCGCGGCCGTGACCCGGGTTTTCGGCCGGGCCGGGCCGAAGGCGTCGGTGAACTTCCGGGACATCACGTGCTTGCCGGTGCGGTGGTGGCCGAACCAGCTCAGGTCCAGCTCGAAGCCGCCGTCGTCGTCGAGGTGGATGAGCTGCTTGAACGCGTCGACGTAGGTGTCCTCGCCCAGCGGCGCGAGGCCCATGATCTTGCCTTCGTCGCGGGTGGGGAAGAAGCCGAGGTAACCGGTGACACCGGCGTACATCGCGCCGAGCGAGTGCGGGAACTTGATCCGCCGGAGGTCGACGAGCTGGTTCCCGCGCCCGTGCGCGAGGTAGGTCGCGGTGCCGTCGCTGCCGATGCCGTCGAAGGTGAGCACGGCGGACTCGTTCCACGGCGAGATGAAGTACCCGCTCGCCGCGTGCGCGCGGTGGTGGTCGACGAGGTGGGTCTTGAACTTCGTCGGGCCGGTCCAGCCGGCGGCCTCCTTGACGTCGTTCGCGAGCGTGTAGGACCGCTTGATGTGGGCCAGGACCGCGCCGCCGACGTGGTAGTCGTCGTGGCCGGAGCCGCCGCCGGTCCGGAACGTGTCGACCATGCCGGCCGACTTGCCGCCTTCGTCGCCGTTGGCGTTGCGGAAGACGTCGAGGGTGCCGGGGAAGTACCGCGCGAACACCTTGGCCGCGTGGACGCCCTCCTTCCAGCGCTGCCAGTAGTAGGCGACGTGGTCGACGTCGGCGAGGGTGATGCCGCCCCGCTCCAGGCAGAACTTGATGGCCTCGGCGGGGAAGCCGCCGTCGTGCTTGACGCGCGTGAAGCGTTCTTCTTCGGCGAAGGCGATGATCTCGCCGTCGCGCACGAGTGCCGCGGCCGAGTCGTGGACCCTGCTGATGCCCAGTACGTACATGTCTTTCTCTCCCAGTGGTTCAGTGACGGCGGACCAGACGGCGCAGGACCGCCGCTTTGACCGCGAGCGCGAGGACGAGCGCGGCGAACCCGCCCACCGGCCCGAGCGCGGGGACGAGCACCGCCGCGGCGACGGCGGTGACGGCCAGTGAGACGACGGCGGTGCCCGACGTCAGCGTCAGCACCTTGCTGTTGGTGTTTTCGACGAGGAAGCTCGCGTAGAGCCCGGTCGCGTACAGCGCCGTCTCGAGGAGCACGAGCGCCGCGAGCACGACGTAGTTGTCTTCGGCGCCGAGCCACGCCCGGGTCGCGGGCGCGGCCAGCCCGGCGGCCAGCAGCACGGCGAACGCGATCCCGGCGCGTTCGACCAGCTTCAGCAGCCCGCCCGCCCGGGCCCGCCCGGCCGCCGCGCCGGTGCCGCGCAGCCGCCACGACGCCGTCGGCTGGTGCAGCTTCAGCTGGTAGAACAGCAGCGAGCAGAACGCGCTGGACACCAGCAGCGCCAGGTAGAACGGGCCGCTGTCGGTGGTCCGCCCGGACAGCGCGAGCACGCCGAACACGACCGACGTCGAGAGCACGTCGAGCACCTCGGTCAGGCCGAGCAGGACGGTGCTGCGGCCGTAGGCGGGCAGGAGCCGGTGCCCCGCCACGCCGCCGCCGCGCAGCCACGGCCTCGGCAGCAGGGCGGCCGACGTGCCGAGGATCACCAGCAGCCCGCCCAGCAACAGCGCCAAGTGCGTTTCCGGCGGCCAGCGCACCGCCCACGTCACGCAGGTGACCACGCCGACCACGACCGAGCCCGCGGTGAACGCCAGCGCGTCCAAAGTGGACTTACCGCGCAGCCGGTGCAGACCGGACACCGTCATCAGCAGCCCGCCGGCGATCGACCACCCCGCCGCCGTCAGGTACAGCGCCGCGTCCGACTTCGGCGCCACCACCAGCGCGACGACCATCGCGGCCAGCACCGCCAGGACCGGCGCCGCGGCGATGCGGACCGCGAGCGCCGCGACGGCGTCGCGGGTCAGCCGCAGCCGCGGGAGGGTCTTCAACGCGGACTTCTCCGCCGCGCCCGGCACGAAGTTCAGCCAGGTCATCAGCCCGAGCGCGTTCGCGAAGCGCCCGTAGTCGCGGGCACCCCACGCGGTGATCAGCACCAGCCCCATCAGCTGGACCGACAACCGGAACACGCCCCGGCCGGCGAGCAGCCGCAGCACCACCGCCGGTCGCGGTGGGGCCACGGCCGCGGTGACCGAGGAGCTCGTCACGGCAGGGGCACCGCCATGTCCTGCTCGTGGAGCAGGAACTTCAGCGTGCCGCGCACGGCGTTCTCCGCGGTGAGCAGCTCGGGCACCGACCCGGCGGTGAGCACGACGTACCCCAGCTTGTGGCCCGCCTGCTCGTACGGCCGGACGAAGGAACCCTCGTCGGCGAACAAGTGCAGCCCGACCAGGCCGGGCAGCGCGCGCACGTCATCCACACCGTCCACTCGGGACAGGTGACCGCCGCGGTCGGACGCCAGGATGTGCACCAGGGTCGGCTTCGGCTCGTGCAGGTCGAGGCGCACCTCGCCGCCGGTGGCCGCGGCGATCCCGGCGCCGATCAGGTCGGCGCCGTGGCAGTGCGCGATCGCCTCCGCGAGCCCGTTGCCGCCCATCCGGGCGCCCATCTCGATGAGGTACAGCCGGCCGTCGCGGCCGAGGACGGCGTCCAGGGTGAGCGGGCCGGTGCGGTAGCCGAGCTCGGTGCAGATCAGGTCGAGCGCCTCGATCAGGCTGAGCTCGACGTCCGCGGGCAGCTCGGCTGGCAGCAGGTGCGACGCCGTCACGAAGAACGGCGGCGGCGTGAGCACCCGCTCGGTGACGGCGTGGAAGACGATCCGGCCGTCGACGACCAGCGCCTCGATGGTGAAGTGCGAGCCGTCGAGGTGCTCTTCCACGACCAGCCGGCCCGACGGGGAGAACGCGAGCGACTCGGTGAACGCCTTGGTCAGCCGGCCCGGGCCGGGGCACGAGACGACCCCGCGGCTGCCCGAGGAGTCGACCGGCTTGACCAGGGCGGGGAACCGCAGCTGCTGGGCGGCGTGCACCAGCTCCGGGCCGGGCCGGCCGTCGACACTGCGGTAGCCCGGCAGCCCCAGGTGGTCGCACAGCGCGCGGAAGACCGACTTGTCCGTCGACGCCCGCACCGCGTACTCGGGCAGCGGGTCCGGCATGCCCCAGTGCCGGGTCAGCCAGGCCAGCGCCGGCAGGCCGACGTCGCTGGCCGGGCACAGCACGCCGGCGAGGTCGCGGCGGCCGTCCAGCGCCGCCGCGATCTGCTCCGGCGCGCGGACGCTGACCTGCAGGAACTCGTCCGCGTACGCCACCGCCGGCGCGCCGGGCCGGACGTCGACGCAGATCGTGCGGAACCCCAGCTCCCGCGCCCGCTCGTAGGTGCTGACCGAACCGTCCGCGCCGCCCAGGATCACCAGGGTTCTCGCGGACCCGTTTTCCGAACTCGTCACGCTGAAACGCCTTTCCCCAGTTGCACATCGATGAGCCGGGGACCCGCCGGGTCCGCCGGGGTGAAGAGCCGGTCCTCGGCGTCGACGTCGACGTTCGCCTCCCGGATGTAGAACTGCCGCGGCCGCGCCTGGCCCGCGCCGACCACGACGAGGTAGCGCACGGTCAGCGACGACACGAGCAGGAGCACGCCGAGCAGCCCGGTCAGCACCGCGGCCTCGACCCCGGCGCCGAGCAGCCCGAAGGCGGCCGTGCCGGCGACGAGCAGCCCGATCACCCCGGCGATCAGCGCCGTCACGGACGCCGCCGTCGTGAGCCGTCGCGTGAACCCGACGAAGAGCTCGATGGCGTGCGAAGCCAGGAACCCGAAGCCCACTTTGGACTTCCCGCGCTCCCGCGCCCGGTGTGCGACCTGGACGCAGGTGTAGCGGCTGGTCAGGCGGGGGACCGTGGCCAGGAAGTACGGCGTGCCCAGCCGCAGGTCGACGATCTTGCGGGCCAGTTCCGCGCGCACCAGCCGGAACGCCGTCGCCCCCGGCGGGATTTCGATGCGCAGCACCCGGCGGCCGAGGAAGTGGAACGCGGCGGTGCCCCAGCGCCGCAGCAACGGGTCCTGGCGGTTGGTGCGGACGCCGAACACCGCGTCGTTGCCCGCTTCGGCCGCGGCGATGAGCTTCCCCGCCTCGGCGGCGGGGAACTGCTGGTCGGCGTCGATGTGCAGGATCCACGGCCGTGACGCATAGCGGTAGCCCGCCGAGAAGGCCGCCTCGAACCCGAAGTTCCGGCTGAACGAAACGTACCGGACGCGTGGGTCCGAATGGGCTAACGCGCGGATCTTGTCCAACGTCCCGTCGACGCTTCCGTCGTCGACGTAAAACAGTTCCAGCGAATAATCGGCGAGTTCGTTGGTTATTTCCCGATAGGACGGTTCGATGTTCTCGACTTCGTTGAAGCACGGAATGACTACGCTGAGTCCACCGGTCGATGGCCCGGGAAAACTGCTGGTCATCTGTTGCGCCGGGCGTGCCGTACCGGATTCGTGTCCGAACGGTCACCGACAGTGCGAATGGTGATCATGAATCCCCCAGATGGATTCGGTAAGGCGGCTTGCCGACGTGCTGTGTCGCGGAGTTATAAGCAGACGGAAAGAGTTTTTGCGACGGCAGATCTGCGAATTCCACCATTCAGACCCAGACCAAAGTAGTAACCCATCCGGCATTCGGGGTGTCCTGCGCGGCAAGTTCTTCCGCGCGGGCCGCCGATGGCGCAGACTCCCCGGCCATGTGGAATCTGGGGGCGGGGGTCTGGTGGCGTGCTGCCTACGTCCGGGCGGTCCGGTCGGCGTTCGCGACGGTGCCGTTCTACCGCGAGCGCTGGGCACTCGACGGCCGGGAGGACCCGGTCCTGGTGCCCGGGCGCACCGGGACGAACGGTGGTGCGGCGCCACTCGCGGAGGCCGTGCACAAGCTCGTCGACCTCGTGCCGCTGGCCGGTGGCGCACCGCGGACCGAACCCGCCCGCGGGCTCGGCCGGGTGCTGCGGACCGCGCGGGCAGCCGGGCCCGGCAGCCTGGTCGTCCTGCTCGGACCGGACGGCCTGCGCCCGCCGGCCGACCTGCCGAAGGGGGTCCGGGGCTGCGTCGCGGACCCCGACGAGCCGAGCGCGGCCGTGCTGCGCGAGGTCGCCGCGGTGCTGGGCCGCGGTGACCGGGTGCTCGCGGTCGGCGACGACAAGGCCATCACCGCGTTCACCGAGGACCAGCGCGTCGAGGCCGTGCCGCACCACGAGCTCGACTCACTGGACGCGGGCCCGTACGGCGTCCTGCACGACCCGGCGCTCGGGTACCTCGGCGCGCTCGGCGGCTGCGGCCGCTGGCACCTCGACTGGCCGCACGTCTACGCGCGGCCGACCGCCGCCGGGCTCGCGTTCACGTTGCTGCGCCAGGATTCCCCGCGGTTCGTCGACGTCCTCCCGGCCGGTGGCGTGCGTGGCGAGATCGCGCCCTGCCCGCGGCACGGCACCCCGGTCGTCCTGACATGAAGTTCGCCTTCCACGATCCCCGCACCGACCCGGCGCCTGAGGGCTGGGCGGAGTTCACCCGGACCGCGCGGCTGCACCCGGTGTGGGACTACGCGCTGATGGGCTTCGAGGCCTGGGGTGCGCGCAACCCGCAGCAGCTGGTCGTCGCGACCGACGGTGGCGAGATCGTCGCCGGGGCGTCCGTGCTGGTCTGCCGGCCCCGGCTCGCGCCGCGGTTCGCGCCCGCGCCGGGCCGCCGCTCGCTGCGGCCGTTCTGGGCCGAGGTGTACCAGCCGTGGCTCAGCGGTTTTCCCGGCATCGTGTTCGCCCCGGGCTTCGGTGACCGGGGCGCGCTGGTGCGGGAGTTCGAACGCGCGTTGCCGCGCCACTTCGGCGTCGGCCTGCTCGGCGTGCTCTACCGTGCGCTCGACGAGGAGCTCGCCGCGCACGTCGGTGGCCGCGCCCGGCTGGTCCGGTCGTCGGATCCGACGGCGGTGCTGGCGAACCGGTTCGCGTCCGAAGAGGACTGGCTCAAGACGTTGCCCGGCGCCCGGCGCGGCAGCCTGCGCCGGCGGCGCCGCCGGATCGCCGAGGACCCGGGCCTGGTGGTGCGCGGCGGCCCCGGCCGCGACGACGTCGACGGCGTCGAGGTCGCGACGCTGATCCGGGCCCACCGCGAGCGGTACGGGAAGCTGCCGCTGGACACGCGCACGGTTCCGTCGGCGGGGTTCCTGCACTGGTACCTCCGGCGGCCGGACGTGCACACGCTCACCTACCGCGACCCCGAAGGCCGGCTGCTCGCGGTGAACACGATGCTCGACCACCCGGACAGCCCTTGCCTGCAGCACTGGGCGGCGCTGCCGCTGGACGAGCGCGGCCGGTCGTCCGGCCTGTACTTCGACTCCTACGTGCGCGCGGTGCGGTTCATGACCCAGCGCGGGGCGAAGGAGCTGTCCGCGGGACGCGGGATGGGCGAGCTGAAGCAGGAGCTGGGTTTCCTGCCGCGTTCGCTCTACGCGGCCGTGGCGCCGAGACCGGTGCTGGGCCGATGACCGGACCTACGTCGTCCACAGTGGACGCTGACACGCAGAGTGCGAGGGCGGTGGTGGGGTGCCGCGACTGGGGGTCGCGGCACGTCGCGCCGCCCTCAAGCGGCACGCGAACCCCCGGGCCCGGCCGATGACCTGGACCGTCCGGGTGCTGGACCCGCGCACCGATCCCGAACCCGCCGGCTGGGCGGCCTTCCTCGAAACCCAGCAGGCCCCGCTGACCTGGGACTACGGCCTGCTCGGCATCGAGTCGAGGCCGTCCCGCAGCCCGTACCTGCTCACCCTGGTGAGCGATGGGGCCGAGCTCGTCGCCGCGGTGCTCGCCATGGTGTGCCGGCCCAGCCCATCGGCCGAGCCAGCGTCGGTCGGTGGGCTCGCCCGGTGGGGTCCGCGCTGGCTGGAGGTCCAGCACGCCTGGCTGTCGTGCTACCCCGCGTGGCTCTTCGCCGAAGCACTCGACGCGGACGCCCGCCGGGAGATCCTGCGCCGCTTCGAACAGGCGGCCTGCCGGCGCACCGGCCCGGGCTGCCTCGGCGTGGTCTACCGCGCCGTCACCCCGGACACCGCCGGGCTGGTCGCCGGGCGCGGCCGGCTCGTCCGCGAGGTTCTGCCCGCGCTCGTGCTGGAGAACACCTTCGCCGATCTCGACGGCTGGCTCGCGGCGCTGAGCCGGAACCGGCGCTCCAGCTTGCGCGGGCAGCTCCGCAAGATCGCCGCGGACCCCGACGTCGTCGTCCGCGCCGGGACCGCACGCGACGACCTCGACCCGGCCGAGCTGGCGGCGATGCTGCACGCCCACCGCGAAAGCAAGGGACCGGTGCGGCTCGACCGGCGCGGCCCGGTCACCGCGGAGTACCTCGGCGCGCTCGTCCGCCGCCCCGACGTCGTCACCACGACCTACCACGACGCGGCCGGGCGCCTGCTCGCCTTCACCGACCTGCTCGACCACCCGGTGACGCCGTTGCACCAGCACTGGGCCGCGCTGCCACCCGGTGGCGGCCGGCCGAAGCACCTGTACTTCGACGTCGTCGTGCGCGGGGTGCGGCACATGATCGAGCGGCGGCGGAAGTTCCTGGCGCTGGGCCGCGGCGCCACCGAGCTCAAGGTGTCGCTGGGGTTCAGCCCGAGCCCGGTGTTCGGCGCCGTCGTCCCGAGGCCGGTGACGCGGTGGTGACCGACGTCCTCGACCCGCGCCACGACCCGGAACCCGGGTACTGGACGGCGTTGCGCGAGCAGGCCGGGCTCCGCGCCGACTGGAGCTGGGAAGTGCTGGCCACGCAGGCCTGGGCCGCGCGGACCCCGCAGCCGGTCACCGTGTTCCGCGAGGGCGGGCGGCCGTGCGGGGTGGTCAGCGCCGCCTGGGTCACCGGCCGCACCCGGCGGCACCGGTTCGCCGGGACCGGCCGGGGCTGGTTCGGCGGCCTCGACGTCCGCGGGCCCGGCGCGAGCTCGCAGCCCGGCTGGTGGTTCGCCGAGCCCGGCGCCGACGGCGGGGTGGCGCGCCTGCTCGAGACGTACGTCCCGGCGATGCGGGCCGAGCTCGGGCCCGGGCTCCGCGGGCTGCTGGTCCGGCAGGTCGGCGAAACCGGGCGGGAAGCGGCCGGCGGCCGGTTCCGGCTGCTGCGCCGGACCGAGGACATCGCCGTGCTCGACGTCGCCGGGTTCGGCTCCCGCGACGACTGGATGAACTCCCTGGCGCGGAAGCGGAAGCAGAACTTGCGCAAGATCTTCCGCACCTTCGACGCCGACCCGTCGGTCGAGGTGCGGTGCGTGCCGGGGAAGGAGGCCGACCCGGTCGCCGTCGCGGAGGTGCTGCGGCTCAACGAACGCAAGCACCGGGACGTCCCGATCGTGCCGCTGCCGCACTTCACCGGCTACCTGACGGCACTGCTGCGCCAGCCCGACGTCGTGGTGATCTCCTACCACGACACGCGCACCGGCCGGCTGCTCGCCGTCGCGACGGTGCTCGACCACCCGGCGCGTCCGATCGCGCGGCACTGGGGCGCGCTGCCGCCCGAGGACGGCGGCCGGGCCGGCGCGTACTTCCACTTCTACGGCGAGGCGGTGCGCTGGGCGATCGCCAACGGCCGCGAGTCGGTGGTGTTCGGCAAGAAGATGCAGGAGATGAAGGCGACGCTCGGCGCGCGGCTGGTCCCCCAGTACGCGGCGGCCGTCCCGCTGCTAGCTTCGCGGCGTCCCACCTAGCAGCAGGAGCCCGCCATGCCGATGATCAGCGTTGCCATGTTCCCGGGGCGCACGCCCGCCCAGAAGAGCGCACTGGTCCGCGAGCTGACCGACGCGTTCATCCGCACCTGCGGCGGCAAGCCCGAAGGCGTCCAGGTGACCCTGGTGGAGGTCGGCGCGGACCACTGGGCCACCGGCGGCGTCCTCCACTCCGACCGCTGAAGCGGCACTTTCATAGGGAAAGTTCCGCGCGAGCGCAACTTTCCCTATGAAAGTGACGGCTTGGGGTCAGCGGAGGCCGAGGGCGCGCTGGGCGAAGTTGACCTCGATCGACGTCTGCTTGATCGTCTCCGCGATCACCAGCGAGCCGTGGCCGGCGTCGTAGCGGTAGAACTCGTGGTGCAGGTCGCGGCCGGCCAGCCGGTCGAGGTAGTTCTCGATCTGCCGGATCGGGCAGCGCGGGTCGTTGTCGCCGGCCAGCACGAGCACCGGCGCCGCGACGGCGTCGACGTACGTGAGCGGCGAGCACTCCCGGTACACCGCCGGCACGTCCTCCGGCGAGCCGCCGAAGAGGGCGCGGTCGAACGAGCGCAGCTGCTCCATCTCGTCCTCGTACGCGGCGACGTAGTCCGCCACCGGCACCCCGGCGACACCCGCCGCCCACCGCGTCGGCTGCGTGCCGAGCGCGAGCAGGGACAGGTAGCCGCCCCACGAAGCGCCGTTGACAACGCACTTCTTCGGGTCGCTGAGTCCACTTTGGACGGCCCAGTCGTGGACCGCGGCGACGTCTTCGAGCTCGGTCAGGCCCGGGCGGCCCTCGATGGCGTCGCGCCAGGCCGAGCCGTAGCCGGTCGAACCGCGGTAGTTGACCTCGACGACGGCGAAGCCCGCGTCGAGCCACGTCGCGCGGTAGGCGGAGAAGCGGTCCTCGTCCGCCGCGTGCGGGCCGCCGTGCAGGGAGAACACCGTCGGCAGCGGACCTTCCGGCGCCCCGGACGGCCGCGAGACCAGCGCGTGGATCCGGCCGCCGACGCCGTCGACGAACGCGTCGGTCATCGGCTCCGAACCCGGCGCGCGCTCACCCGGCGGCTCGAGCAGCACGGCGTCGGTGCCCTCGACGGTCCGCGCCCGGACCGCGGCCGGCTCGGCGGCGCTGGACCACGAGTACTCGACCGTCCCGTCCGGCCGGACCCCGGCGCCGCCGATGCGGCCGGCCGGCGTGTCCACAGAGGACAATTCGGACGTGTCGAGGTCGTAGCGGTACAGCGAGCTGCGGCCTTCGTGGAAGTGGACGACGAGCAGCGCCCGCGCGTCCGGGTACCAGCCGGCGGCGACCTCGCCGGGCAGGTCGAGCTCGAGCTCGGTCTCGGTGTCCGCCCGGACGTCCCAGACGAGCAGCTCCTCGCGGCCGCGGCGCTCGTGCAGCACCAGCAGCCGCTGGTCGCCGGGCAGCGGCGAAAACTCGAGGGCGGTCAGGCCCTTGCCCTCGCCGTCCCACTTCTCGGCGACCGTGGTGAACCCGTCGGCCGCGACCACCCGCAGCGCCGAGTGGCGCGAGTCACCGTGTTCGGAGTGCGAGATCGCGAGCAGGCTCTCGTCGCGCGACATCGACGCGATGCCGGCGTCGTCGGCGTGGCTGTAGAAGCGGTGCGTCTCGCCGCCGATCCGGGCGAACAGCTCGCTGCCGTCGTCGGTCGAGACGCCGACCGCGACGAGCTTCGCGCCGATCTCCAGCCCGGCCGGGTAGCCGTCGTGGACGTCGGGCACCGCCTTCTCGGGCTCGCTGCCCTCGGTCGCGGCGAACGGCTCGCGCACCCACGAGCCGAACTCGTCGCCGTCGGTGTCGTCGAACCACCAGATCCACTCGCCGTCCGGGGACGTCGTGGCGTGCATGGTGCCGTTCGGCCGGTCGGTGACGCGGCGGTGCTCGCCCGTCGCGCGGTTCCAGGCGTAGACCTCCCAGACACCGCTGGCGTTGGAGACGTAGAGGTTGGCGTCGGGCGCGTCGCGAGCCCAGTCGGGCGTGGAGATGCGCGGCGCGTGGAAGCGGGCGCGCCAGCGGGCTTCGGCTTCGGCGTCTTCGAACAGCCGGTCCGGGACCACCGCGGGCGGATATTGGTTGGCTGACTGCGTGCTCACCCCTCGATCCTGCCACCTTCTGGCCGTACTGTGTGCGGGGTGCTGGAGGGTTACGCGCCGGGCTACGGTGCAGACGCGGTTTCGATGATGTCCGCGCGCACGGCGGCGGAGCGCGCGACGTTCGCCCAGCCGCTGTTCACCCCGGGTATGTGGGTGGTCGACCTCGGCTGCGGTCCCGGCTCGATCACCCTCGGCCTGGCCGCCGGATCGCGCGTCACCGGGGTCGATCTCGACGCGGGCCAGGTGGCGCTCGCCCGGGCGGCCGCGCGCCGCGCCGGAAGGTCCACAGTGGACTTCGTGACGGCGTCGGCCTACGCACTGCCGTTCGCTTCCGGCTGCGTGGACGTCGCGTTCTCCCACGCCTTGTTCGAGCACCTCGCCCGGCCGCTGGACGCACTGGCCGAGCTGCGCCGGGTGCTGAAGCCCGGCGGCAGGCTGGCGTTGTCCACTTCGGACTGGAGCAAGGCCCGTGTGCGCCCGAAGACGGCGAACGTCGACGCGGCGTTGCGCGGCCACTACCTGCTGCGCCGCCAGGCGGGCGGCAACCCGTTCGCGGGCCGGGTGATCGCCGACCAGTGCGCGGCGGCGGGGTTCACGGAAGTCGTGTCGAGAGCGCGCTACCGCGAGGACATGAGCTACCGCGACCTGGCGAAGTACGTGGAGACGCGGTTGGAGGCGGCGCTCAAGGAGGAGGGGCGCGATCGCGACCAGCTGGCGAGCGCGGCCCGCTCGGCGTGGATGTGGACCCGCGGCGGTGACGGGGACTTCAGCCAGTGCTGGGTCGAAGTGACCGCGACCCGCTGAACCGCCGCTGAAACCAGAAGAGCCGGTGTCCGAAGACACCGGCTCTTACTCGTCGGGGTGGCGGGATTCGAACCCACGACCTCCTCGACCCGAACGAGGCACGCTACCAAGCTGCGCCACACCCCGAGGTACTGCTTAACGGGTCGTGGAGAAGTCTAGCGGACCGTGTCGCGGGCTTTCCGGCGGGCTGCCTTACGCGGTTCGGCCGACCCCGATCCGCGCGGGACCAGCGTCAACAGGCTCGCCTCGGGTGGGCAGGCGAACCGGGCCGGCGCCCAGGGTGAGGTGCCCAAGCCGGCCGAGACGTGCAGCCACATGTGCGCGCCCCACCGCGAAGCACCGCGCGCGCGACTGCGATCCAGGTCACAGTTGGTGACGAGCGCGCCGTAGCCCGGGAGCCGCAGCTGGCCGCCGTGCGTGTGGCCCGCCAGCACGAGGTCGTAACCGTCCGTGGCGAACGTGTCGAGGACCCGGGGCTCCGGCGAGTGCGTCACGCCGATGCGGACCGCCGCGCCGCTGTCGGCCGGGCCCGCGATGTCGGTGTAGCGGTCACGGCGCAGGTGCGGGTCGTCGACCCCCGCCGCGAACACCGCCTGGCCGCCGACGTCGATCGTGCGGCGGACGTGCGTC
Organism: Amycolatopsis iheyensis; assembly: GCF_024703995.1. GTDB lineage: Bacteria > Actinomycetota > Actinomycetes > Mycobacteriales > Pseudonocardiaceae > Amycolatopsis > Amycolatopsis iheyensis. The sequence goes on from NZ_JAMXQV010000001.1 coordinate 160,840, forward strand.
AGGTCCGTCCAGCCGTGCTCGACGAACGCGGCGCGCAGGTCGCGCCACGGCAGCTGGACGCCGTGGATGCGCTTCTTCTTGCCCTTCGGCATCAGGTACCGGGCCGGGTTCTTGGGTTTCGGCGCGTAGTAGTCGTTGCTGCCGAAGACGAACACTCCGGGCCGGTCGAGCAGCGGGCCCAGCGCGCGCAGCACGGACGGGACGGCGGTGCGGTGCGACAGGTTGTCGCCGGTGTTGACGACGAGGTCCGGGTTCAGCTCGTCGAGCGCGGCGACCCAGCGCTGCTTGCTGCGGTGGCCCGGCAGCATGTGCAGGTCCGAGACGTGCAGGACGGTGAACGGCCGGGACCCGGGCGCCAGCACCGGGAGCTCGGCGGTGCGCAGGGTCCAGTGCCGCCGTTCGATGCCGACGGCGTAACCGAGGGTCGCGGCGCCGAGGGCCAGCGTCCCCGCGGCGAGGCGCTTCGCTGTCGCCCCCGACGTGCTTGTGTTACTGAGCGTGCTCACGGGGTCCAGGATACGTGCTCAACAGTTGGATGACTTCGCCGCCGTTACGGGGAACCTGCCGCTTAGCATTTGCGTCGGCCCGATAGACGGGACTTGAGCCGGGGGGCTTGGGGAGAACGATGGAGCAGTTCGGGCCGTACAAGATCGAAGGCCTGCTCGGCCGCGGTGGCATGGGCGAGGTCCACCGCGCCTACGACACCGTGCACGACCGCGTCGTCGCGCTGAAGCTGTTGTCCGATCCCTTCGTGGCGGACGAGGCGTTCCGCGCGCGGTTCCGCCGCGAGTCGCAGATCGTCGCGCGGCTGCGGGAACCGCACGTCATCCCGATCCACGCCTACGGCGAGATCGACGACCGGCTGTACCTCGACATGCGGCTCGTCGAAGGCCGCGACCTCAAGGAGCTGCTCGCGGACGGGCCGCTGGAGCCCGCGCGGGCGGCCGGGATCGTCGAGCAGGTCGCGGGCGCGCTCGACGCCGCCCACGCCGACGGCCTGGTGCACCGCGACGTCAAGCCGTCCAACGTGCTCGTCACGAGCGCCGACTTCGTGTACCTCGTGGACTTCGGCATCGCGCGGTCGATGTCGGGCGAGGGCACGTCGATCACGGGCACCGGCAACGTGATCGGCACGCTCGACTACATGGCGCCGGAACGCTTCGGCGAGGCGCCGATCACCGGGCTCGTCGACGTCTACGCGCTCGCGTGCGTGCTCTTCGAGTGCCTCACCGGGCGGCGGCCGTTCCTGGCCGAGGGCGCGGCCGCGCAGATGGGCGCGCACCTGAACGCCGCACCGCCGGCGCCTTCGCAGGAGCGGCCGGGCCTGCCGCCCGCGTTGGACGCCGTGGTGGCGCGCGGCATGGCGAAGGACCCGGCCGGCCGCTACCCGACGGCGGGCGCGTTCGCCGAGGCCGTCCGCGCGGCGGTGACCGCGCCGGCCGCCCCGCTGCCGACGTGGCAGAAGACCCTGCCGGGCCCGGTGACTTCGCCGCGGCCCACGCTCACCGGGCCGCCGCCCACCTTCTCCGGGCCGATCCCCCAGCAGCACGCGGTGTCCGCCCCGATGACCCCGCCGCGTCCGATGCCGGCCACGCCCTACGCGGGCCCGCCGACCGGCCCGCGGCCGTTCACCGGGCCGTCGGGCAAGCTCGCCCCGGTCGCGGGCGGCCCGCCGAAGTCCCAGCGGAACCGGTGGATCGCGCTGTGCGGCGTGCTCGCCGGCGTCGTCGTGGTCGCGCTGCTGATCACGTACCTGGTGACCAAGGACAGCACCACGCAGACCGGTCACCAGGGTTCGGTGACACCGCCGGTGACCGTCAGCCCGCCGACGACCCCGCCCGCGACGACGTCGCCGCCACCGTCCACTTCGGAATCGAAGCCGACCCCCGACAGCAAGCTGTTCGCGGCGCTGCCCGCGGTCTACAAGCAGTACACGTGCGTGCCGGCGGCGGCCCCACCCGGCACGGCCGCGGCGGCCGAGTGCACGGATTCGAACGTCGGCGACGTCAAGATCGGCAACGTGATGTTCCCGCAGCCGACCGGCGCGAAGTTCCTGCGCTTCGCCGACGCGGCGGCGATGGACGCGTTCTTCCAGGACATCGTGAAGACCCAGGGCCTCACCCGCAACGACGCCCAGGGCGCGTGCCGGCCGGAGAAGTACCCGAAGATCTGGGGCACGTACTACCGCGCCGAAGTCCCGAACCCGATCCCGGGCGAGTACCTGACGTGCTTCCTCGGCAACCCGGCCCAGCTGGTGTGGACGGAGAAGAAGAACCTGGTGGCGGGCATCCTGCTGTCCACGAAGGTCTCGGACAACGACGAGCTGGACAAGCTCTACCAGTGGTGGAACACGGAGATTCTGTCGGACATGCCGCAGAGCTGAGGAAGGTCGCCTAGGGCCTGTATCGAAGTCGGTCAGAGCCACTCGTTGATCGCGGCGATGTGCACAGTCGCCTCGTAGCGGACGGCGAGTTTGTCGTAGCGGGTGGCGACCCCGCGGTGCCGTTTGAGCCGGTTGATGCCGCATTCCACAGCGTGGCGCTGCTTATAGATCTCGGGGTCGAAGGCCGGTGGCCGACCGCCCTTCGACCCCTTGGCTCTGCGATATGCATCCTGATCAGCCTTGCTCGGAATCGTCGCCTTGATCCCACGCCCGCGCAGGTGCGCCCGGTTGGCCTTCGACGTGTAAGCCTTGTCCGCCAGCACCCGATCAGGACGCGTCCGCGGCCGCCCAACACCCGGACGAGGCACCCGGATCCCGGCCAGGACCGGCACGAACTGCGGACTGTCACCCCGCTGGCCGGCGGTCAGCACGATCGACAACGGCTTCTGCCCCTGCTCACACCCCAGATGCAGCTTCGTGGTCAACCCACCGCGGGACCGCCCCAACGCATGATCCTCCGGCTCCACGGCGACCCCGCCCGGTGGCTCAGCCTGAAGATCCCCCTTTTCCGCGCACCTGCGGCATGCTGATGCGCCCGCGCGATCGTGGAATCCACACTGATATCCCACGTGATCCGCCCCTCGGCTTCGGCCCGGGCCTGCAACGCAGTCAGAATCGCCTGCCAGACACCCGCGCGCTGCCACCGCCGGAACAACCCATAAACCGCCGCCCAGGACCCATATCCCGGCGGCATGTCCCGCCACGGCGCACCGGTGCGCACCCGCCACCGGATCCCATCGATCAACTGCCGTCTGCTCCACAACGACGGCCGACCCGGCCGCGACGGCACCGGCAACAACGGCTCCAGCACCGCCCACTGCTCGTCGGTCAGGTCGAACCGCCCCGCCACCGCTAAGGTGTCCACGAGGTCTCCGGTGGTGTTCAGGTTCTTCTTGGTCGACGAACCAACTACCGGAGACCTCATCCATTCCCGGCCACCAACACGCCCAACACGGTCAACTCCAGGTCAACCTGTCGGAGACGACTTCGATACAGGCCCTAGGGCCGGCAAGCGTGGAGTTCGATGCTGCTTTCGTCCTGGACGGGCAAGGTGATGTCGTACTCGTAGCAGGGGTCGGCCGAAATCGTGCCGAACGCACCCGACGTGACGCCGTGGACCTCCGCGGTCACCACCACGGTCGAGCCGAGCCGCCGGATGCTGTGCGCTCCGGCGGTCGACAACGCCAACGCGCGATTGATTCCGGCATCCGTGAGAGCGCCTTCGTGCGCCGCGGTGACAAGCCTGCCCACCGCTTCGTGAGCTTGCGCGTCCGCGGCTTCGGTGGCTTTGCCGACAGCGCGGTCGTCCGCGGTGGGTGGTCCGAGCGTGACCCAGAGGACGACCACCGCGGCGACGAGCGCGGCACCGGCGAGCAGCCAGGTGATCCGGGCGGCCCGGGGGTGCCGGCGATCGGTCTTCTCACTCACGAACCGTGGCATCCGATCGCCGTAGGCGTGTTCCGGAGCACTCGAGTGTAGCGGCGGGGCCGGTGTATCGGAGCCGGAAAAACGGAAGGGCCCGCGGTTTCCCCGCGGGCCCTTCCTGCCGTCGATCTACCGGGCGCCGCCGCCCATGTACTGCGGATCCGGTGCCGGCAGCTCCATTCTCGGCTGGCTCGCGTCCATGATGTTCTTCATGGCGCCGAACCACGTCCGGGCGGGGGCCTTGCCACCGAAGATGTTGCCGGTCGGGCAGACCCGGACCGAACCCGGCGCGTTGCCGTCGCAGATGCCGCCCTGGCCGCCGCCGAACTTGAACGTCATCGCCGCGCCCGCCAGCTGGGGTGTGCCGCCGACGAAGGTCGCCGAGACGTTGCCCTGCGTCGTGCCCGTCTTGCCGATGATCGGGCGGTCCCAGCCGACGGCGCTCGCCGCGCCGGCCGACGTGCCGCCCGGCTGGTCGTCCTTGCTCATGCCGACCGCGAGGGTGTTCGCCAAGCCCTCGGGCACCGCCTGCTCGCACGGCGCTTCCTTGACGGGCACCGGCTTGCCGTTGCGGTCGGTCACGCCGGCGATCGGCGTCGGCGGGCACCAGACGCCGCCGGAGAGGATCGTCGCCGCGACGTTGCCCAGCTCCAGGCCGCTCAGCGGGCTGAAGCCCAGGGTGAACGCGCCGTAACCGGGACTCCTGGCGTCCGGCCCGTAGACCTCCGCCTGGCTCTTGTGCTTGCTCGCGTCCGAGGAGTTCGGGTCGACGGTGCCGCCGCCGGTCGTGCTCGCCATGGTTTCACGCATGCCGAGCCGCTTGGCCATGTCGATGCCCGGCGCGGTGCTGCCGAGCCGGTCCTCGAGCTCGACGAACGCGGTGTTCGGCGACGTCGCGAGCGCCGTCTGCAGGGTCGCGCCCTGGGCGATCCGGCTGTAGTCACCGGCGTTGCCGACGCAGTACCACTTGGAGTTCAGCGGCGGCCCGGTCGCCGGGCAGCTCTTCCCGCCACCGGTGAACACGTGCGAGGTGTAGGTGTCCGGCACCTGCACCGGCGAATAGATGCCTGCCACGCCCTTTTCGAGCGCCGCGGCCGAGGTGAAGATCTTGTACGTCGACCCGGCGCCGCCGGTGTTGTAGACACCCGCGGGCAGCGCGTACGTCGTCTGGCCGGCGTCCTGGTCCTGGCCGTAGTCGCGGTTCGCCGCCAGCGCGACCACTTCGTGCCGGTTCTTGCCCGGTTTCACCAGGGACAACGTGTTCGCCACGTACGGCTGGGTCTTCTTGACCTGCGTCTCGGCCGAGACCTTCGCCTCGTGGTTGGCGCGCTCGTCGAGCGTGGTCTTGATCGTGTAGCCGCCGGTGTAGAGCTGGTCCTTCGTCATCCCGGACTTGAGCAGGTAGTCCTCGACGTACTGGCAGAAGAACCCGTTCTCCGTGCCGGCGCCGATGCAGTTGGCCGCGGGCTTCGCCGGGAAGTCCGGGACCACGCCCAGCGGCTCGCCCTTGAAGCGGTCGGCGTCGGCCTTGGCCAGCTTCTTGTTCTCCACCATCCGGTCGAGCACCAGGTTGCGGCGCGCGGTGGCCTTGTCCGGGTGCTTCCACGGGTCGTTGTTGATCGGGTTGTTCACCAGGCCGGCCAGCAGCGCGGCCTGCGGCACGGTGAGCTTTTCCGGCGTGGTGTTGAAGTACGCGTGCGCGGCGGCGCCGATCCCGAAGATCTGCCGGGAGAACTCGACGATGTTCAGGTAGCCGGCGAGGATCTGCTGCTTGGACAGCTTCGTCTCGAGCTGGATCGCGATCCGCGCTTCCTTGAGCTTGCGGGCGATCGACTGCTCCTGGGCCTTCTTCTGGCCGACCGGGTCGCCCCGGTAGACGACGTTGATCAGGTAGTTCTTGGTGTACTGCTGGGTCAGCGTCGACGCGCCCTGCGTGTCCGCGCCGGTGCTGTTGCTGACGGCGGCGCGCAGCGTGCCCTGCCAGTCGACGCCGTGGTGGTCGTAGAACCGCTTGTCCTCGACCGAGACCAGCGCCCACTTCATGGCCTCGTTGACCTGGTCCGGCGTGATCGGCAGCCGGTACTGGTCGTACAGCGTCGCGATCGGCTTGCCGGTGCTGTCGGTGACCGTCGTGACCAGCGGCGGCGGGATGTCCGCGAGGTCCGAAGACGTCTTCTCGACCGTCTCGCTGGCCTGGTTGGACATGACACCGGCCGCGCCCGCGACCGGGAAGAGCATGCCGGCGACGAGCACCCCCGCGAGCAGGCAGAGGCCGATGAGCTTGAACAAACCATCCGCTTTTCGCACGAGGGCCAGCCTACGCGGAACGGGTCAGGCGACGGTGACGCCCTGTCTCCGCAAGTGTGAATTCAGTGACAAAACCGACCCCCTTCGGTGACATCTGGTAACGGAAGGCATTCTAGGTCTTGGCGGGGGGAACCGAGGGCCCCTACAGTCCGTCAACGTCTCACGAAGAAAAGCCGACGGATGGATCAACGCGAGTGGGAGCTCGCCTGCTCCGTTCGGCGGCACCGGCACCGGGGAGGTGCCCGGGTAACCGACGTGAGCTGAGGGAGACACGCTCGCGGGGGCAGGGAGCGCAGTGCCTTTCCCCGCTGGTGCGTCGATCACCAGGGTAGGGAGCTGGGGGTAATGGAAACCAACCAGTCGAGCTGGCGAATCAACGCGTCCTGCCGGGACGCCGACCCGGACGGCCTGTTCGTCCGGGGCGCGGAGCAGAACCGGGCCAAGGCGGTCTGCATGGGCTGCCCGGTCCGGACGGAATGCCTCGCCGAAGCACTCGACGGCCGGATCAACTTCGGCGTGTGGGGAGGCATGACCGAACGGGAGCGGCGGGCGTTGCTGCGCCGCCGCCCCGACGTGGTGAGCTGGGCCGACCTGCTCGACGCGGCCAAACGGGACGCGTTGGAGCGAGTCGAGGTCGGCTGACGACGCCGTCACTTTCGTAGGGAAAGTTCCGCTTCGCCCGCTCGGCGGCGCAGCTTTCCCTATGAAAGTGCCGCGTCAGCCGGCGAGTTTTGCGCCGATGTCGCGCAGGCCTTCCAGGTCGTGCACGTCACCGGCCAGCGCGGGCACCCGGGCCAACGCCACCTCGGGGTGGGCCCGGGTGAACCGCGCGAGCAGCCGTTCTTCGCGGGCGGCCAGGTCGACGCGGTCCGCGTGCAGCCGCAGCACCGCTTCGGCCAAGGGGGCGCTCTGCAGTGTGTCCGCCGCCGCGCGCGCCTCGGCGCCCGAAAGCGAAGCCAGCACCGGGTGCGTCCGGTTCGCGATCAGCCCGGCCAGCGGCATCGACTCCGACGACAGCCGCTCCACGAAGTAGGACGCCTCGCGCAGCGCGTCCGGCTCCGGCGCGGCCACCACGAGGAACGACGTCCCCGACGAGCGCAGCAGCTCGGCCGTCTTGCGGGCGCGCTCGCGGAAGCCGCCGAACATGCTGTCGAACGCCTGCATGAACGCCGAAGCGTCGGTCAGCAGCTGGCCGCCGATGATCGTCGACACCGCTTTCGCGAACATCGAGAACCCCGCGTTGACGACCTTGCGCAGGCCCCAGCCGCCGGCCTTCGCCGGGCCGGTCAGCAGCCGGATCATCCGGCCGTCCAAAGCGGACGAAAGCCGGGTCGGCGCGTCCAGGAAGTCCAAAGCGGACCGGCTCGGCGGGGTGTCGACGATGATCAGGTCCCAGTCGCCGGTGGCCGCGAGCTGGCCCAGCTTCTCCATCGCCATGTACTCCTGCGTGCCGGAGAACGACGTGGAAATCGTTTGGTAGAAGGGGTTCTGCAGCAGCTGCTCGGCCCGCTCGGGGCCGGCGTGCACGCGCACCATATCGTCGAAGGTGCGGCGCATGTCGAGCATCATCGCCCACAGCTCGCCCTTGGGCTCGAACCCGTCGACCCGCACCTGCTTCGGGTGGTTGCCGAGCTCGCGCAGCCCGAGTGCCTGCGCGAGGCGACGCGCGGGGTCGATGGTCAGCACCACGGTCTGCCGCCCGCGTTCGGCCGCGCGCAACGCCAGCGCGGCCGCGGTCGTCGTCTTGCCGACGCCGCCGGAGCCGCAGCAGACGATCACGCGGCTCTCCGGGTCGTCGAGCAGCGCGTCGATGTCGATTTCGGTCACAACCGCACCCCCTGGTCGGTCAGGGCCTCGGCCAGGTCGTAGAGGGCCGCGACGTCGACGCCGTCGGTCAGGTCCGGCAGTTCGAGGGTCGGCAGGTCGGCCTCGGCGAGCTGCTCGCGCGCCCGCTGCTCGGCGGCGACCCGCACGGCGTGCTCGACGGTTTCCTCGACGAGCGCGTCCAGCGTCTCGTCCGGCAGCTTCAGGCCCGCCGACGCGAGCCCGGAGCGGACGCGGGAGGCGTCGACGCGCCCGTCCGCGGCGGCGGTCACCGACCGGGCCGGCAGCCGCGGCGGTCTGACCCGGTTGACCAGCACCGCGCCGGGGCGCAGGTCGGCGCCGTCCAGCTCGGCGACGGCTTCGACGGTCTCGCGGACCGGCATCTCCTCCAGCAGCGTCGCGAGGTGGATCACCGTCTCGCCGGAGTGCAGCAGCCGCACGACGCCCTCGGCCTGGCCGCGGATCGGGCCGGTCTTCGCGAGGTCGGTCAGGGCCTTGGTGACGTCGAGGAACTTGACGACCCGGCCGGTCGGCGGCGAGTCGACGACGACGGCGTCGTAGGTGTGCCGCCCGTCGGACTCCGTGCGCCCGACGCACTCCTTGATCTTCCCGGTGAGCAGGACGTCCCGGAGGCCGGGCGCGAGCGTGGTCGCGAACTCGATCGCGCCCATCCGCCGCAGCGTCCGGCCGGCGAAGCCCAGGTTGTAGAACATCTCGAAGTACTCGAGCAGCGCGGCTTCGACGTCGACGTGCAGTGCGCGCAGCTCGCCCCCGCCGGGGACGGACGCGATGCGCTGCTCGGCGTAGGGCAGCGGCTCGGTGTCGAAGAGCTGGGCGATGCCCTGGCGGCCCTCGACCTCGATGAGCAGCACGCGCCGGCCCTCGCGGGCGAGTGCGAGGCCGAGCGCCGCGGCGAGCGTCGTCTTGCCGGTGCCGCCCTTGCCGGTGACGAAGTGCAGCCGGGCGCGGGCAAGCTCGTCGGTCCAGCCGGCATGGGGAATGGTCACTTCTTCACCCTAAACCGGCGCTCAGCTGGCCAGCAGCATGACGCTGACCGCACCCGCGACCGCGGCGACCAGCACCCAGGCGACGAGCCCGGGCAGCACGGTGAGCATCAGCACACCCAGCACGACCAGCAGCGTGAGCGTGACCACGCCGCCGAGCGCGACCTGGCCCGAGCTCTGCGTCCGGTCGCGGATCTTCGCCATCACGACCAGCGCGAGCGGCAGTCCGGCCGCCGCGAGCAGGGCCGCCGCGAGCACGCGCCACGTTTCCACCCGCCAAATCTAGCGGCCGCCCATGCGCCCCAATGTGGCCTTCGGTGCGTCAGACGCACCCAATGTGGCCTTCGGTGCGTCTCACGCAACCAAGGCCACATTGGGGCGCTCGGGGCCGGCGTGAGATGAACCACAGTTCGGCGCGTCGTGCCGTGAATCCGGGCGGCCGTCCCCGGCGCGCTTGCCCGCTTGGCTACGCTCCCGGTTCATGAGCGCCACCAAGTGGGAGTACGCGACCGTCCCTCTCCTGATCCACGCGACGAAGCAGATCCTCGACCAGTGGGGCGAGGACGGCTGGGAACTGGTCACCGTGCTGCCGAACCCGAGCGGCGAGCAGCACGTCGCGTACCTCAAGCGTCCGAAGGGCTGATCCGCGTGAGCTGGAGCGAACGGCTGAAGGAACTCGGCATCGAGCTGCCCGGCGTGGCCGCTCCGCTGGCCGCGTACGTGCCCGCCGTCCAGAGCGGGAAGCACGTGTACACCTCGGGTCAGCTGCCCTTCGTCGACGGCGTGCTCGCCGCGACCGGCAAGGTCGGCGCGGAGATCAGCCCCGAAGAGGCGAAGGGGCACGCCCGCACGTCGGCGCTCAACGCGCTCGCGGCCGTGCACGCACTGGTCGGCATTGACAACGTCGCGCGGATCGTCAAGGTTGTCGGCTTCGTGGCTTCCGCGGAGGGCTTCACCGGCCAGCCCGCGGTCGTCAACGGCGCGTCCGAGCTGCTCGGCGAGGTCTTCGGCGACGCGGGCATCCACGCCCGCTCGGCCGTCGGCGTCGCGGAGCTGCCCATCGGCTCGCCGGTGGAGGTCGAACTGATCGTGGAGGTGCAGTGATGGATCCGGACATCGAGCAGTCCACGCACGAACTGCTGCTCCGGCTGGCCGGGCGGCTGCCCGACCAGCTGCTGTGGCGGTTCCGCGACTGGCTCGGCGAGGGCGCCATGGGCACGCTCGCCCGGACCCTGCCGAGGTCTTTGCTTAAGCACAGGATCGACCTCGACCAGACGGAGTACCGGCTGCTCGTGGCCGGGCTCATCCCGCACGGCGCCGACTGGCACCAGGTGAGTTCCACCCTGGGGGTAGACGACGTCGCCGAGAACCGGTACACATTCACGTCGAGTGCGCCCGAATGGGTTAACTCGGTCGACTCCGTGTCCGTTTTGATCCACGCAACGTTGCGGGGACGACCGGATGTGGGGGAAGTGCGGCAAAGCTGGCGACACGTCGGTGTGGTCGGGCAGGGCACCGCCAAGCGCGTCCTGCTGATCACCGCGCTGACCGGTCTGCCGAGGTTGACCGGCGAACTGCAGCGGGTGCTGCGCGTTCTGGGCGACGAAGAGCCCAGCGTCGAGGTCATCCCGCCGCGCTTCGACCTGCCGGGGTACCACCGGGCCGCGCTGGCCGACTCAGAGCTGGTCTGCGTGGGCGCGGTGGCGGGGAACCGGCTAGTAGCCGCATAACGCTCGCCCGCCAGCGAGCTGGGAGGGAGCAAGGCAATGGTGGAGGTCCACGACGGCCCGCCCATGGACGGGTTCTCGGTGCCCCTGCGCCTGCACAACCTGTTACTGGCCCTGGCGGGCCGGATCGACGACAGCGCGCTCACCGAAGCGCGTGAGCTGATCGCCCGGGCGCACATCGACGAGGCGGTCGAGCTGACCACCGGCACGCTCATCGCGGGCCGGATCCCGGTCAGCTCCGCCGAACAGCGCGAGCTCGCGCTCGTCCTCGAGATGAGCCGGTCCGACGCGACGCTGGCGAACGACCTGCTGGTCGACGAGGCCGAGCCGGTCAACACGCACCGGTTCACCGGCGAGAACTCCCCGGAGTTCGGCATCGCCGAGGCACTCGACCGGACCCTGCAGGTGCTGCCGGACGTCCGCTCGGTGCACGCGGTGTGGCGCAACACCCCGGCCGGCAGCGTGCCGGGCGCGTTGCCACAGCGCGTGGTGCTCGTCGAGCTGGGTCCCGAAGGCAACCCGCCGGCCGTCGCGTTCCGCGTCGACACGGCGTTGCGCCGGGCGGGGATCCACTCGGTCGTCGAGGTCAGCGGGCCGGGCGTCGCGCACTCCGAGTACCACCAGGCCGCTTCGGCGGCCGCGTCGCCGGCGTGGGTGACCGGGAGTCCGACGTCGAGCGCGTCGTCCTACCGGCCGGAGCCGGTCAAGCCGCCGGCCCCGGTGACGCCGGAGCCGGTCGCGGAGTCGGGCAGCAGGCACAGCATGCGGTCGAGCGCCGCCACGACGGCGCCGCCGGCTCCGCCGGAGCCCGTCGCCCCGGTGGTGCCGATCGTTTCGCCGCCGGCCCCGCCGGTCGTTCCGGAGCCGTCGCGCAAGGCGCGGTCCGAGCGGTCCGAGACGCGGGCGGAGCGCACCGCCGACCTGACCCCGGCCGAGGTCGCGCAGCTGCGGCAGGCGCTGGCCGAGGACCCGGAGAAGGGCCGCGAGATCGCCGCGGGCAAGCCGTCGATGCACGAGGTCGTCGAGCTGCCGGCGCTGGATCTGGACGACCCGAGCCTGAGCGAGCGTGATCGGGCGCTGCTGCGGGAGCTGCACGCCGAGCTGGCCGAGCGTGAGCGCGCTGAGGCGGCCAAGATGCGGCTCAACGGCGCGTCCCGCTCCGGCGGCGACCAGCGCGGCTGGACCGCCCCCTGAGGTTTGCGGCACAAAGCGGCACTTTCGTCGAGAAAGTGCCGCTTTTGCTTTTGTCCGGCGTGCCACAACTGCGCGACGGGACGTCGGGTGCCGGAGGTATGTTGCCCGGGTGGAGCAGCCAACGGAGTTTGTCTTCGACATCCCGGTCGGAGCCGGCGTAGCGACGCGGGCCAATGCCGACGGCCCGCCGGCGACGCCCAAGGACGCGGCGACCGTGATCCTCGTCCGGGACGGCGCCGATGGCGTCGAAATCTTCCTGCAGCACCGGGTCAAGGGCATGCCGTTCGCCGGGGGGATGACCGTGTTCCCCGGCGGCGGGGTCGACAAGCGCGACGCCGACGCGTCGGTGGCGTGGGCCGGCCCGGAGCCGTCGTGGTGGGCCGCGCGGTTCGGCTGTGACGACGCCCTCGCGCGGGCGTTGACCTGTGCGGCGGTGCGCGAGACGTTCGAGGAGTCGGGCGTGCTGCTCGCGGGCAGCGCGGACGCGGTGCTCACCGACGTCACCCCGTACGCGACCGCGCGCGCGGCCCTGGAGACGCGTGCGGTGTCGCTGGCCGGCTTCCTCGCCGACGCCGGGCTGACCCTGCGGGCCGACCTGCTGCGGCCGTGGGCGCACTGGATCACGCCCGAGCAGGAGCCGCGCCGCTACGACACCCGCTTCTACGTCGCGAAGCTGCCCGATGGCCAGGAGGCCGACGGTGCGACGTCGGAGGCGTCGAGCTCCGGCTGGCAACGCCCGGACGACGCCATCGCCGACGCGCGCGAAGGCCGCCGGATGCTGATGCCGCCGACCTGGCTGACGCTGAGCGAGCTGGCGAAGTTCGAGACAGCCGAAGACGTGCTGAACGCGCCGCGCGAGATCGTCCGGATCGCGCCGACCCTGATCCGTGAGGACGACCACGTCCGCGTCGTGCTGGAGAAGCGATGACTGCCCCCGCGTACGGCGTGCTGCGCCGCGTGTCCGAGACGGCTTCGGTGCTGCTGGAGAACAACCCGTCGTCGATGACGCTCGAAGGCACCAACAGCTGGGTGCTGCGGGCGACGCCCGACACCCCGGCCGTGGTCGTCGACCCGGGTTACCGCGACCTGGAACACCTCGAGCTGCTGGCCGCGGCCGGTTCGGTGGAGCTGGTGCTGCTCACGCACTTCCACCCCGACCACGCCGAGGGTGCGCCGTGGTTCGCCGAGCGCGTCGGCGCGCCGGTGCGGGCGTTCGACCCGGCGCTGTGCCTCGGCGCGTCGTCCTTTGTGGACGGTGAGGTGATCGACGCCGGCGGCCTCTCGATCCGCGTCCTGCACACCCCAGGGCACACCGACGACTCGGTGTCGCTGGTGCTCGCCGGTCAGGTGCTGACCGGCGACACCATCCTCGGCCGCGGCACGACCGTGCTGCACGACCTCGGTGACTACCTGCGCTCGCTGCGGAAGCTGATCGAGCTGCCCGCGGGCGTGCTCGGGCTGCCCGGGCACGGTCCGGAGCTGCCCGATCTGCCCGCGACCGCCCGCGAGTACCTCGCCCATCGGGAACAGCGGCTGGACCAGGTGCGTTCGGCTTTGAAGGTGCTCGGCGCGGACGCCACACCGCGCCAGGTCGTCGAGGTCGTCTACGCCGACGTCGACCGGGCGCTGTGGGCGCCCGCCGAACTGAGCGTGCAGGCGCAGCTGGACTACTTGCGGTCGGAGGAACAGGGATGAGCAGCGTCGGGATGAGTACTGTCGAGGTCGAGTTCTACTGGCGGCCGGGGTGCGGGTTCTGCATGGCGCTGGACCGGCCGATGTCGAAGAGCGGCTTCAACATCCGGAAGATCAACATCTGGGAGGACCCGGACGCCGCCGCGCGCGTGCGCGAGGTGGCGAACGGGAACGAGACCGTGCCGACCGTGATCGTCGGGTCGACGGCGCTGGTCAACCCCTCCTTCGCCGAGGTCGAGGCCGCCGTCAAGGCAGCTTCGGCGGGCTGATCGCGCCGGGCCGCTCTCCGTGGAGGAAAGCGGCCCACGCGCGGCGCAGCCCGGCTTCTCCTTCGAGCCCCCGCGGCGCGCCTTCGAGCATCGGCGCGGCCCAGACGTCGTGGGTGCCGAAGAGGAACGGGATGTCGATGCAGTGGCAGGCGCCGAACCGGTTTCCGGGGGCTTGCCAGTCGAAGCGGTAGGCGAAGGCGTCGAGCTTCTCGATCAGCCTGTCGTCGGTGAAGAAGCTGTTCGCGGCTTCGACGGTTTCTCGCGGCGCGTCGGGGACGAAAGCGCGCAGTTCCTCTTTCGTCCAGCTGATGAGCGCCGGGCCTTCGGGCGCGGCTTCGATGAGGTCGTGTGCGACGAGGTCGTCGTCGGCGACCAGCTGGAACGGCGGTTCGAGGGTGCCAGGGGTCCTGGCCGCGACCTTCAGCTGGGCTTCGAGAAGCCTTTCCGTTGCGGCCGTTCGGATGTCTTCGCCGAGTTCATGCTCCAGCAGCAGCGCGTTCTGGTGCGCCTTGTCCCATGTGGACGGTGGCATGCCGACCGGCGCGCTCTGCAGGGCGATCCGCTTCATCAGGCCCCGGGCACGCGGCGACGACCAGAGCGCGAGCGTCGACTGCGCGCCGGCGGACTGTCCGCCGAGGGTGACTTCGGCGGGATTTCCCCCGAACGCCGCGATGTTGTCGCGGACCCATTCGAGGGCGGCGAGCTGGTCGGCGAGGCCGAGATTGGCCGGCACGCCCTCGAGCGCGGCGAAGCCGAGGGCGCCGAGGCGGTAGTTGAGCGTCACGACGACGGCGTCGGCGTCGCGGGCCAGGCGCGTGCCGGTGTACCAGACCTGGCCACCCGAGCCGCTGGAGAACCCGCCGCCGTGGATCCACACGAGCACCGGCCGGCTCCCGGTGGTCGAGGGCGTGAAGACGTTGAGGAACAGGCAGTCCTCGCTCTGCGGCAGGGGCATCGGGCCGAGGGCCTGCTCCAGGCGGGACGGCGGTTGCGGTGCCGCGGGGCCGGCTTCGAGCGCGTCGCGGACTCCGCTCCACGGCGTCGGCTCGCGAGGTGCTTCGAAGCGTTTCGCGGTGGCGTAAGGGATTCCACGGAAGGCGCCTTCCGCGCCCCGCACCCGGCCGGTGGTGGTCTCGACGATCATCGTGCCTCCTCGAAGTACACAGCGGCGCCTTCGGCGTCCTCGGCTCGGACGAAGAAGCCGGTTCCGCGGGTGGTGGTCGGGACGTGCTCTTCGATCAGCTTCCGCGCTTTCGCCAGGTCCGCAACCAGAACGCCGTGGGCGGCGAAGTACGGCGTCGTCTTGACGGGTTCGCCGGGGAGAACGGTGTCGAGGTCGCTCGCGCCGACGATGTCGACCAGGTGCTCGTTGCGCGTGATCAGGTCGTAGCGCTGCTGGTAGCCGGTTCGTTCGTGGTCCGGCACCACGAGCACGATCCCGGCGACGCCCTGGGCGCCGTTGGGGTGGCTGAGGTAGCGCGGTTGGTGGACGTACGCGGGGGTGAGGTGCTCGGCGGTGTGGAGGATGCCTTCGGGGGTCCGGTCTCGGCTGATGTGGACGCTGCGGAAGCGCGCGGTGCGGGTGCCTTCGGGTAGTTCGACGTCCCGCTGCAGCTTGAGCACCCCGGACGTCGAGAGGCCGGCCTCGGCGAGGCGTCGTGACGCTTCTTCCGAGTCGTCGACGCCGAAGGAGACGCCGTGGAGGCCGTCGCCGCGCGCGTCGAGGATCGGCAGCACCCGCCACGGGTCGCCGGCGGTCTCGTCGACGATGCCGATGAGTTCGAGGAAGGAGCCGCCGAAGTAGGCGCAGCGGTTGGCGGTGCAGCTCGGGACGGGTTCACCGCGGTCGCTCGCCGAGGCGAAGTGCCGGGACGGCGGGCTGAGCGTGAAGCCGAGCTGTTCGTAGCGTTGCCAGGTCGCTTCGTAGTTCCTGGTCAGGAAGACGGTGTGGTCGATGTTCATGCCGTCAGCCTGGACTTCTGTGTCTGTTTCTTCCTCCTGCTTCGAAATTGTGCCCGGAATCCGACACTGGTTAGGCTCTCCTGGTGGAATCCGGCTTGCTCGACGACCTCGATCGCGGCTTGGCGCACGCGCTGCAGCTGGACGGCCGGGCGTCGTTCAGCACGATCGCCGCGGTGCTGGGGGTGTCGGACCAGACGGTGGCGCGGCGGTACCGGAAGCTGCGGTCGTCGGGGGTGCTGCGGGTGGTGGGCGTCCCGGAGGCGGCGCCGCTGGGCCAGGTGCACTGGCTGGTCAGGCTGCGCTGCGTACCGGACGCGGCGGCGTCGATCGCGGCGGCACTGGCGCGGCGGGCGGACACGCAGTGGGTGAGTTTGATGTCCGGCGGGACGGAGATCGTCTGCTTCGTCAGGGCGCCGCTGCGCGAGGAGACGGACGGCCTGCTCCTCGGCCAGCTGCCGCGGACACCGCGGGTGGTCTCGATGACGGCTTACCGTTTGCTGCGCCGGTTCGCCGGAGGTCCTGCTGGTTGGTCGGGTCGATCGAGCGCTTTGTCGGCTTCGCAGGTCGCTTTGCTTCGCCCGGCGCCCGTTTCTTCGCTTTACCAGCCGGAACCCGGCGACTCAGGCCTGCTGACGGCATTGGCGGCCGACGGCCGTGCCGACATGTCGACTTTGGCTTCGGCGTCTGGCCGGTCAGAGTCAACGGTCCGGCGCCGGTTGTCGGCGTTGCGTTCATCGGGAGCGCTGTACTTCGACGTCGAGGTGGACGCGGCCCTGCTGGGCTACCCTCTGACGGCGACGCTGTGGCTGACGGTGGCACCGTCGGCGCTGGAGTCGACGGGCCGGGCCCTGGCAAGTCACCCACAGGTGGCCTTCGCGGCGGCGACCACGGGCCCGGCGAACATGGTGGCGAATGTGGGCTGCCGTGACGATGCCGCGTTGTACGCGTATCTGGCGGACGATCTGGGCGGGCTTTCGGGGGTGCGTCAGGTGGAGACGGCGCCGATGATCCGGACGTTGAAGCGCTTCGGCACCGTGACGCCGGTGTAGCGGGATCACACCCACAGGCGACTCACTGCCTATGAACGACGATCGTGCGATCGACTTCGTGTTGAACGGCGAGCAGTATCGGTTGAGCCGCGGAGAGGTGTTGAGCGCGGCAGCCCGGGGTGGCCCGGAGCCCATTCGCACGCACTGGGTGGCCATCGGTGAACAACGGTGGCCGCCACGGCAGATCTTCGAGCGTGCAGTCGGGGTGTCGCGAACCGAGTTCATCTCCCACTACGCGATCCGTCAGCTGCGTCGGCTCGGCTTCACGACGAGCCCGCTGCCCCACGAGCCTGAGGCCCCGAGCGAACCGGAGCCGGCGGCCGAGGCGCCGGCGCCCAAAAGCGATCTGGGTTCGGCGGTCAAGTCCTTCATCGACCTGCACGAGTTCTTCGCCGAAGAAAACTTGTCGAGCCGGGTCGTTCGGCTGGAGTCCCTCCTGGAAGGGGCCGACATCGAGACCGTGGGCGCGCGGGTGGCCGCCGAGGGCATGACCGATGACCTGGTCCGGGGCGCCTTGCTGGTCCGCCAGCACGCCGGGCGGGTCAACGACCTCATCCACGCGGCGATGATCGTCCGCGCGTTGCCGAAGATCCTCGAACCGGGTGAGCGCATCACCCAGCGCCCATCGCTGGCCGCCGGGAATGATCCAAGCCGGAAGTTCGACCTCGAGACCGACCGCCGCGTCGCCGAGTTCAAGGCCGGCGAGTGGAAAGGCCGTGATGCCATGCGTAAACGCGGGCTGGTGGCCGACATGGTCGGCCTCGTTCTCGGGCGTGGCCGGCGCCGGGCCGAGCTGTATGTGCTCGGCGACCTGCCCATCAGCTTCCTGCGGAAGAGCAACTCGACCATGGAGTGGGCATTGGGCCGCTCCTCGCCCAACCTGCGTCGTGCCTACGAGGA
The DNA here is from genome assembly GCF_024703995.1 of Amycolatopsis iheyensis. Taxonomy (GTDB): domain Bacteria; phylum Actinomycetota; class Actinomycetes; order Mycobacteriales; family Pseudonocardiaceae; genus Amycolatopsis; species Amycolatopsis iheyensis. The sequence continues at coordinate 178,636 of NZ_JAMXQV010000001.1, forward strand.
CCACTTCGGGAGTGCCGCCCTGACCGTCAGCCAGTTCACGGCCGGACCAGCGAAGGAAGTCGTCCTCAGGGACCTGACCGAAATCATCGGCTGAGCATCGGCATCAGGTAGTAAGTCAGCTCCACCTCCCCAGCCTCAGCCGCCCGCAGGACGCATGCCCGCATCCCCGGCTGGATCGACAGCACCACCCGCTCACCCGCGAACGCCTGCAGCGCGTCCAGCAGATACCTCGCCTGGAACGACGGCGACGTCCGCCCACCACCAACCTCGGCCTTCAACGTCTCCTCCGCCTCGCCCGTGTCCTGCCGCGCGCTCGCCAGCCGGACCTGGGCGTCCCCGACCTCCAGCGTCAGCACCCGCCGGTCCTCGGCGTACACGCCGACCCGGCGGACCGCCGCCGCCAAAGCATCCGCCTCCAGCGTTACCGTCGTGTCGACCGCGCCCGATGGGATCGAATCCTCCGACAGGAACCCCGCGTCCAGGACCGCCGTGCCGACCAGGCCGCCCGCCCAGCTCAAGCCGAAGCGGTCCGGGCCCGCGTGCAGGCCGACCACGCCCCGTGCCTGGCGCGCGGCCTCCGTCAGCAGCGACGCCGGCACCAGGACGTCCAGCGACCCCGGCGAGCGCAGCGGCAGCCGGGCGACCGCCATCCGGTAGCGGTCCGACGCCGTGAGCGTCAGGCGGCTCCCCGCCTGCAGCCGGACGCCCGTGAACAGCGGGAGCGGGTCGTCCTTCGACGCCGTTCCCGCGACCGTCCGCAGCGCCGACGCGAACGCCGCTCCGTCCACTTCGGACACCAGTGGCGGCTCCGCGCCCGGTGGCCCGGCCTCGGTGGACAGCAGGGGCAGCGCGAAGCGGGCGTTGTCGAGCCGCAGCGCCAAGCGGCTGCCCTCGACGACCAGGCGCACCAGCTCGGCGTCGAGCATTCGCAACGTCTCGGCCAAGGGCGCCGCGGGGACGACGACCGAGCCGTCGGTGTGGGACGTCGCCGGGCAGTCGAAGCGGACCGCCAGGTCCGAGTCGCTTCCGGCGACGCTCAGGCCGGCGGCTCCCGCGTCCAGCCGCAACCCGGCTCGGGCGGGCAGGAGCCGGGCCGCGGCGGAGACGGCCGCCGAGAGGCGGTGGGCAGGCGCGGTGACGTCCATGCCCGCAAGCTAGCGGCGGGCACCGACAAAAACGCTACTGCCCGGCGCCGACCAGCGAGGGAACCGGCGCGGTGACCGCCGGGCGGACCGTTCCGCGCAGCGCCCACACCAGCGCCGCCAGCGCCAGCCCGGCGACGCTCGCCGCCAGGAAGGCCGCCGACGGGCCGGCGTGCTCGACCACGTACCCGCTCACCGACTGGCCCACCGCGAGCCCGAGCGTCACCGCCGTCAGGACCCAGCCGAACGCCTCCGCCGCGGTGCCGGCCGGGGCCACGACCTCGATCGTCGACGAGTGGGCCGTCGACTGCGGGGTGATCAACGCGCCCGCCAGCAGCATCATCAGCGCCAGCCCCCACAGCGAAGACGGCCACGCCAGCAGCGCCACCAACGCGCCGAACGCGCCCAGCAGCGCGGGCAGCCGCAGGCCGAGGCGCCGCGGCCACGGGCGCAGGCTGTACGCGACGCCGAACGCCACCGAGCTCAGCGACCACGCCGACAGCAGCAGGCCACCCACCGACGCGTGCCCGGCCTCGGTCGCCGACGCGGGCACCGCGACCTCGACGAACCCGATCACCACGCCGAAGCCGAGCGCCGCCAGCGCCAGCGTCCGCATGCCCGGGCTCGCCAACGCGCCCAGCAGCGACGGCGAAGAGCCGGTGGCCGGCCCCCACGCCCGCACCGCCGGGCTCAGCGCGAACAGCACCGCGCCGGTGAACTGCAGTGCGACACCCAGCACCAGGCCGGTGCCGGCCCACGGCGCCGTCACCAGCAGCCCGGCCAGGCCGGGGCCGAGGATGAAGAAGACCTCCATGCTGATCGCCTCGTACGAGAACGCCGCGTTGCGCGCGCCGCCCGGGGGCAGCAGCCGGCCCCACAGCGCCCGGGAGGCGGAGCCGACCATCGGCTCGGACAGCCCGGTGACCGCGCCCAGCGCGACCATCACCGCGGTCGGCGCGTGCGACTCGATCGACGTCACCAGCGCGCTCATCGACAGCGCCAGCGTGACGGCCACGACCAGCAGCGGCCGCGTCGGGCCGAAGCGGTCGATCAGCCGGCCCTGGATCACCGCGCCCACCGACACCCCGACGAGTGAACCGGCCGAGACCAGCCCGGCCGCGGCGAAGGAACCGGTCTCGCGCTGGACGTAGAGCAGCGCCGAGATGCCGATCATCGCGATCGGCAGCCGGGCGAGCACGGACGCGATCGCGGGCCGCCGCGCCGCGCGGGTCGTCAGCGCGCTGCGGTAGTCGGCCAAAGACGTACGACCTTCGGAGTGGGACACGCGTGCCAGTATGCCGCAGAGTGGTACGTGAGTACCAGTTATTTGACGGTCAGGTGCGTCACCGGCAGACTGGGAACGGATCTTGGGACCGGTCCGCGAGGTCTCGATCGGGTAACACTCACGATATTCTCCGTGAACTCGTGCAACGAAACGCACGGGACAGCGTCCTTGAGAGTGAATGGCCTTGAATTCGTGGGTATGGGCCGTGATGGTTGAACAACAGCACACAACCCAGCTCCCTCCGGCATATGGGTCGGGGCCTGGTCCGGAGGGCGGGGAGCGCGGATCGTCGGGGGATGGTCCGCGCGACAAACGAAGAGCCGGTGCGCCACGTCGGGGGTGGCGCCCGGCTCTTTGTCATTGAACGAAGTCATTGCACCAAGAAGGCCTCCTCACCCAGCCGGGCGAGGAGGCCTTCTTCGTACCAAGACTCAGCGAGCCCGGCGAGCCAGCCGCTCGGGGTCGAGGATCAGCACGCTCTTGCCTTCGAGCCGCAGCCAGCCGCGGTGGGCGAAGTCGGCGAGCGCCTTGTTGACGGTCTCGCGCGACGCCCCGACGTACTGGGCGATCTCTTCCTGCGTCAGGTCGTGCGTGACCCGCAGCAGGCCCGCCTCCTGGCTGCCGAAGCGCTGCGCGAGCTGCAGCAGCGCCCGCGCCACGCGGCCGGGGACGTCGGTGAAGATCAGCTCCGCGACCATGTTGTTCGTCCGGCGCAGGCGGCGCGCGACCACGCGCAGCAGCTGCTCGGCGATCTCCGGCCGGGTCGAGATCCACTGGCGCAGCGCCGGGCGGTCCATGGTGACCGCGCGGACCTCGGTGACCGTGGTCGCGCTCGACGTCCGGGGGCCGGGGTCGAAGATGGACAGCTCGCCGAACATGTCGGACGGGCCGAAGATGCCCAGCAGGTTCTCGCGGCCGTCGGGCGACTTGCGGCCGATCTTCACCTTGCCGGACTGGATGATGTAGAGCTTGTCGCCGGGTTCACCCTCGTTGAAGATGACATGGCCGCGGGGGAACTCCACGGATTCCAAGGTCTGGGCCAGCGCCTCCGCCGCTGCCGGCTCCACACCCTGGAAAATGCCCGCACGGGCCAGGGTTTCGTCCACCTCGGGTGCCTCCTCGTCGAGAAACGTTCACGCCCTCCCGTGGCTGGAAGAGCGTGACGCCGATCACTTGCGCGTCAGTCTAGGGCGTACTCCCGAGATCGCTCGGCGGACGCGCGGCCCGCCAAACGATCTCGTTCGAACGTGGAGCCTAACTCCGCACGCGCCGCGCGCGTAGCCTGGCTGCCCGTCCGCCCAGCCTACGCAGCCGGAACAGCTCCAGCGCGCGGCCGATGCCGTGCCCGTAGAGCGCCCGGACCTCGTTGGGCTGCGCCTGCTCGAGGAACTCTTCGACCTCGTTCTCCTGCACCGCGACGTGCTTGAGCCGGCTTTCGACGCGCTCCATGAACAGCGCGAAGAACATGATCACCAAGGGGACCAGGATGACGAACCAGACAGTCATGACCGGACCCCGAAACACTCAGTGGGAAGCATCTACTCCAGATCCTCGCTCATGGCGGCCGGAAAACTGCGCCGAGTGGTGCTCTGGCGTGTCGGTCGTCCACCGGTCAGTCACCGGCTCGTCCGACAGCGCCCGTAGGCTATCGGGGTGCCACCTGCCACCACGAACGCCCCCCGTGAGGGCGCTGGTGAAAGCCGGTTAGCTCTGGTGAGACGCGCCAGGCGGATGAAGCGTTGCTTGGACGACGTTTATCCCGACGCCCACTGTGAGCTCGACTTCACCACACCGCTGGAACTGCTGGTCGCGGTCGTGCTGTCCGCGCAGACCACCGACGTCCGGGTGAACCTCGTCACGCCCGCGCTGTTCAAGCGCTACCGGACCGCCGCCGACTACGCCGGCGCCGAGCGCACCGAGCTGGAGGAGTACCTCCGGAGCACCGGCTTCTACCGGGCCAAGGCGAACTCCGTGATGGGGCTCGGCGCGGCGCTGGTCGAACGCTTCGACGGCGAGGTCCCGGCCAAGCTCGACGACCTGGTCACCCTGCCCGGCGTCGGCCGCAAGACCGCCAACGTCGTGCTCGGGAACGCCTTCGACGTCCCGGGCATCACCGTCGACACCCACTTCGGCCGCCTGGTGCGCCGCTGGGGCTGGACGGCCGAGGACGACCCGGTCAAGGTCGAGCACGCGATCGGCGAGCTGATCCCCCGCAAGGAGTGGACGATGCTCTCGCACCGGGTGATCTTCCACGGCCGGCGTGTCTGCCACGCCAAGAAGCCCGCGTGCGGCGCCTGCCCGCTGGCCAAGGACTGCCCGTCCTACGGCACCGGCCCGACCGGGTTCGAAGAGGCCGCGAAGCTCGTCAAGGGCGTCGAGAAGGACCACATCCTGGCCATGGCGGCGCCCCGGTGACGACCGTCACCAAATGGGCGCTGGCCGCCGCCGTGCTGGCGGTGGCGCTCATCGTCGCGCTGTTGCCCCGCGGGGGCGACGACAGCGCGGCGAAACCGGCCGGGGATCTGGCGCCCGCCCGGTCCGCGGCGGCGCTCCAGCCGTGCCCCGCGGCCGGTCCGGCCCGGCCGGTGAAGCAGCTCGACGGCGTCGAGGCGGACTGCCTTGGCGACGGCGGCAGCGTCGACCTCGGCAAGGCCCTGGCCGGGGCTCCGGTGCTGGTCAACGTGTGGGCGTCGTGGTGCCAGCCGTGCCGGACCGAGCTGCCCGTGCTCCAGGAGTACGCGAAGCAGCCCGGTGCCGTGCGGGTGCTCGGCGTCCAGGTGCAGAGCCCGGCTAAGGACGGCTTGAACCTCCTCGCCGAGCTGGGCGTGCACCTACCGTCGGTCTTCGACGGCGACGGGCCGAGCGGGCCCGTCCGCGCGGCGCTGAAGGTGCCGTCGTCGCTCCCGGCGTCCTACCTGGTCACCGCCGCCGGGGAGGTCCGGTTCATCGCGAACCCACGGTTGTTCGGGAACACTGACCAGGTGCGCGCGGCAGTGGGAGGGGCTTCATGATCGGACCGCTGGTGGAGCCGGAGTCCGTCCCCGAGTGGCTCCGGCCGCTGGTCAAGGTCAGCGGCGAGGTCGATTCGAAGACGTTCACGCGCTTCAGCCCGCCGGAGGACACCTACACCCGGCCCGCCGCGGTGCTCATCCTCTTCGGCGAGCGCGAAGCCGACGGCGAGCCCGACGTCCTGCTGCAGCGCCGCGCCGACACGCTCGGCTCGCACGCCGGCCAGGTCGCCTTCCCCGGCGGCGGCGCCGAAGACGGCGACGGCGGACCGGTCGGCACCGCGCTGCGCGAGGCCGAGGAGGAGACCGGGGTCGTCCCGTCCGGTGTCCGGCCGATCGCCGTGCTGCCCGAGCTGTTCGTCCCGGTCTCGAAGTTCGCGGTGACGCCGGTGCTCGCGCACTGGGAAACCCCGTCGCCGGTGCACGCGGTCGACCCGGGTGAGACGGCGTCGGTCGCGCGCGTGCCGCTCGCCGATCTGGCCGACCCGGCCAACCGGTTCACCGTCCAGAAGGCCGGCGCGCCGTGGAAGGGCCCGGCCTTCGAGGTCTCGGGCCTGTTCGTCTGGGGGTTCACCGCCGGGTTGCTGTCGGTCCTGCTCGGCCTGGGAGGCTTCGAGCGCGAATGGGACTCGGGCGACGTCCGGGACCTCGACGAGGCGCTGGCCGCGTACCAGGCGCGGGTTGTGGAAGGGTGACACGGTGAACTGGGTCGATGTGCTGGTACTGGCGCTGGCGGTGCTGGCGGCGGTGTCCGGCGCATACCAGGGCGTGATCGTCGCCTTGCCGTCGCTCGTCGGCGTCGTGCTCGGCGCGGTCGTGGGCATCAAGCTCGCGCCGGTGGTGGTCTCGTTCTTCGACGACCAGGTGTGGAAGGTCGCCTTCGCGGTCGCGACCGTGGTCTTCCTGGTCGCCCTCGGCGAGGCGATCGGCGTCTACGTCGGCCGCCGGCTGCGGCAGAAGATCAACCCGGACAAGCTCCGCGGCGTCGACAAGACGCTCGGCGCCATCGTGCAGGCCCTGGTCGTGCTCGTGGTGGCGTGGCTGATCGCGACGCCCCTGACGACCGTGTCCGCCCTGCCCTGGCTGCCCAAGGGGATCAACAACTCCCTGGTGCTCGGCAAGGTCAACGACGCGATGCCGGAGGCCGCGCAGGGCTTCCCGAGCCAGCTGCGGAAGCTGCTCGACGCGTCCGGCTTCCCGTCCATCATGGATCCCTTCGAGAAGGCCCCGACGGCCGACACCTCGCCGCCGGACCCGGCCCTGCAGAGCAGCGGGATCGTCCAGCAGCTGCACGGCAGCGTGGTCAAGATCCGCGGCAGCGCCAGCTCGTGCTCGCGCTCGCTGGAAGGCAGCGGGTTCGTGATCGCGCCGCAGCGGGTGATGACGAACGCGCACGTCGTCGCGGGCACCGACACCGTCGGCATCGAGACGACCCAGGGCGACTACCCGGCGCGGGTCGTCTACTTCGACCCGGAGGTCGACATCGCGGTGCTCGCCGTGCCGCGGCTGCGGGCCCCGGCCCTGCAGTTCGCGCCGGAGACCGCGCGGGCGGGCGACAGCGCGGTGGTGCTCGGCTACCCGCTCGACGGCCCGTACCGGGCGACGCCGGCGCGCGTGCGCGGCCGGATCAACCTGCGCGGCCCGGACATCTACGACGCCCGGACGGTCCAGCGGGACGTCTTCACGGTCCGCGCCGAGATCCGCAGCGGGAACTCGGGCGGCCCGATGGTGACGCCGGACGGCAGAGTCATCGGCGTCGTGTTCGGCGCGGCGGTCGAGGACCCGGAAACGGGCTTCACGCTGACGGCCGAGCAGGTGCGGGCCGAGGTCGACGCGGCGCCGTCGCAGTCGACGAACGTGTCGACGGGCTCCTGCGCCGCCTAACGCCCGTACCGCAGCGCCAAGCCGTCGAGCAGCGCCCGCAGCCCGGACTCGGCGATGGTGTCCAGCACCAGGTCGTAGCCGGTTTCCCCGAGCTCGCGCAGCATGCCGGCGAACGTCGGGAAGCCGCTGGTCATCGCGGCGAGCGCGGGGCCCTGGCGGTCCATCCAGTCGTCTTCGGACAGCCCGGACGACGCCAGGGCGCTCTGCTCGCGTTCCAGGTGGCTCGCCAGCCCCTGGAGGTGGCTGAAGAACACCACGTGCAGGTCGCAGAGGGTGGCCGCGTCGACGTCGAGCTGGGCCAGCGCCGACAGCGCCCGCTCGCCGTGGGCGGCTAGGTTCCGCAACGGCAGCGGCCGCGTGATCGGGGTGAGCTGGGCCAGCCAGGGGTGCCGCCGGAAGAGGCTCCACAGCGTGCGGCCGACGAGCAGCAGCTGGTCGCGCCAGTCCGGGGGCAGTTCGGCCGGGTAGCCGCGTTCGCCGTAGGCCGCGTCGGCCATCAGCAGCACGAGCTCGTCCCGGCCGCTCACGTACTTGTACGGCGCCATGGCGGCGACGCCGAGGCGAGCCGCGACGCCACGCATGGACAACGCGGCCAGCCCTTCGGCGTCGGCGATGCCGATCGCGGTGCGCACGATCCGGTCGCGGGTCAGGCCCCGCCGGCCGCCGCGCCGCTCCCGGCTCGCGACGACCGTGCCCGAGCGTGGCTCCGCGCGCACCAGCCCCTCCTGGCTCAGCAGGGTCAACGCCTTGGCCGCGGTCGCCATCGCGACACCGTGGTCGGCCGCGAGCCGCCGGGTCGAGGGCACCCGGGCGCCCGGCGGCAGCTCCCCACGCGTGATCCGGCCGCGCAGCTCTTCGGCGATGACCACGTACTTCACGACGTCTCCTGACCTAGTACAGCCAGCGATCTGTGCTAGTACAGAGTTGGCTTCCGAACTGCGGTGACTCCACTGTGGTGCGCACAAGCGTACGACTCTGGAGGGCACATGCGAAACGTCCTGATCTCCGGCGCGGGTGTCGCCGGCGGCACCCTGGCCTGGTTCCTGGCGCGCGACGGCTGGACGGTGACCGTGGTGGAGCGCGCGCCCGGCCCGCGCACCGGCGGCCAGGCGATCGACGTGCGCGGCGCCGCGCTCGACGTCGTCGACGCGATGGGCCTCGGCGACCGGCTGCGCGCGCTGCGCACCCGGATGCGGGGGATGTCCGTGGTGGACGGGACCGGGCAGGAGCTGTTCCGGTCCGAGGAGTTCACCTACAGCAGCGGACGGCTCGACAGCGCCGACTTCGAGCTGCTGCGCGACGACGTCGTCGCGATCCTGCACGAGGCGGCCGACGTCGAGTACGTCTTCGGCGACGCCGTCACGGCGTTGGCCGAAGAGCGCCGTGGCGTGCGCGTCGAGTTCGAACGCGGCAGCTTCCGGACGTTCGACCTGGTCATCGGCGCCGACGGCCTGCACTCGGCCGTGCGGCGGCTGGCCTTCGGGCCGGAGGAGCGGTTCAGCACGCACCTCGGGCAGTACCTGGCGGTCTTCCCGACGGCCAACTTCCTCGGCCTCGAGGACTGGCAGGTGTGGTTCCGGAACGAGGAAACCGGCGGCGCGGTCTACCCGGTGCGGGACAACACCGAGCTGCGCGTGACCCTCGGCTTCGGCTCGGAGCCGCTGCCGCGGCTGACCGTGGCGGAGCAGAAGCGGCTGATCGCGTCCCGGCTGGCGGGCGTGGGCTGGGAGGTCCCGAAGCTGCTGGCGGCGATGACCGAGGCGGAGGTCTTCTACTTCGACGCGATGGCGCAGATCCACCTGGACCGGTGGTCGGCCGGACGCGTGGCGCTGGTCGGCGACGCGGGTTACTGCGCGTCGGCGTTGTCCGGCCAGGGGACGAGCCTGGCGCTGGTCGGCGCGTATGTCTTGGCGCAGGAGCTGGGGCGCTCAGAGTACGAGGAGGCGTTCGCGGCTTACGAACGGCGGATGCGGCCGTTCGTCGAGCTGAACCAGGCCTTGGCGACGGAGAACCCGACGGGTGGTCCGGCGGAGGAGTCGGTGGAGCGGGCGAAGAACGCCATCGACCTCAGCTGAAGGAGGTCGGCCAGGGTCCTCGGCGGGGAGGGGTGGCGGGGTCGGCGGGGGAAGAGCGCCGCCGGGCCTCGTCGAGGTAGCCGGCGAGGGGCGTGGCGGGCGGCTCGGTCGAGCTGAACCAGGCCCTGGCGACCGAGAACCCGGCAGGTGGTCCGGCGGAGGAGTCGGTGGAGCGGGCGAAGAACGCCATCGACCTCAGCTGAGGAACCCCGCCAGCGCCGCCGACGTGCGGTCCGGCTCCTCGAGGTGGGGGAAGTGCCCGACGCCCGGCCAGATCTCCGGCTCGGCGTGCGGGCCCGCCCAGCGGGCCGACGACGCCGCCGTCTCGGGGAGGATGCAGGTGTCCTCAGCTCCGTGCAGCTGCAGCGTCGGGGCGGCGATCCGGCTGCCGACCGCTTCGGTGAACCGGCGGCCCTCGCCGCGGAACTGGGCGCGGAACGCCCAGCGGTAGTACTCGAGCGCGCTGTGCGCGACGCCGGGCACGAGCATCGCCTGCCGGAACGCCGCGGCGCTGTCGCCGAAGTCCGGAGTGGCTTGCCAGCGCGCGCCGGCCCAGGCGCCGAACAGGTCCTCGACTGCTTGGGCGTCGTCCTTCACGAGCCACTTCTCCGGCGCCATCGGCACCTGGAAGCGGAACAGGTGCCCGGCCGCGCGGCCCTGGCCGCGCCACGGGCGGGCCGCACCCGAGCGCAGTGCCAGCGGGTGGGCGGCGCCGATCGCCGTCACCGACGACACCAGCCGCGGGTGCAGGGCCGCGACCGTCCAGGCGAGCATCCCGCCCCACGCGTGCCCGACGAGGTGGGCGCGGCGCGCCCCGAGCGACTTGACCAGCCCGCCGACGTCCCCCGCGAGCGTCCACGCGTCGTAGCCGCGGGGCGGCTTGTCCGAGTCGCCGTAGCCGCGCAGGTCGACGGCGACCGCGCGGAACCCCGCGTCCGCCAGGGCACGCAGCTGGTGGTGCCAGGTCCACCAGAACTCGGCGAACCCGTGCAGTAGCACCACGACCGGGCCGTCGCCGAGCTCGGCGACGTGCAGCCGGATGCCGTTCGCGGACAGGTCGCGGTGGACCCACGGGCCGTCGAGCCGGACGATCGACGGGTCGGGGGACGCGTGCAACGACTTCAGTCGCGCGTGGTCAAGTCGGCTTCGGGCGCCTTCTGCGGCTTGAGCGCGGCGGCGGTCTCCTTGACGCTGGCGATGGTCCGCTCGGGCGCCTTGAACTTCTTCACCTTGCGGTAGCCGAGGAAGCCGGCCACGCCCGCGACGAGCAGCATCAGGACGAACACGATGCCGAACGCGCCCCAGCGGTGCAGCGGCCGGGCCCAGTCCGCGAGGCCTTCGGACAGGAAGAAAAAGAAGAAGAACGAGCTGTACAGCAGGACCGTCAGCGCGATCAGGAAGTAGACGGCCCCCTTGAGGCCCTTCTTCACCTCGCCGACCAGCTCGGACTTCGCCAGTTCCATCTCGGCCCGGACCAGGGTCGAGATGTGCTGGGTCGCGTCGCCGACGAGCCTGCCGATCGACTGGTCGCCCGGGACGTCGGTGTCGGAGGACAGCGGGAGGTAAGGCACGGCCCCCACGCCGTCGGGGCCGGTGCGTTCGTGTTTGGGGCTGCTCACCGGGTCATCGTGCCATGTGTCCGGAAACCGGGCGCGGCGGACTCACAGTGTGTCGGAGATTTCGGCGTGTACTCGGTTACGGCGGAGTAGCAAGCCTGCCGCCAGCAGGGACGCCGCCGCGGACGCGATCAACACCGCGGCCTTCGCCAGCTCGCTCGCCTCCGCCGGCAACGCCAGCTCCGTGATCAGCAGGCTGACCGTGAACCCGACCCCACCGAGCACGGACAACGCGGCCATGTCCCGCCAGCCCATCCCGCGGGGTTTCTCGGCCACGCGCAGCTTCACCGCGAGCAGGCTCGCGCCGAGGATGCCGACGACCTTGCCGACGAGCAGCCCCGCCAGCACGGCCAGCGGCAACGCCGTCGTGAAGACCGCGCCCAGCGCGTCGCCGTTGACCGAGATCCCGGCGGCGAACAACGCGAACACCGGCACGGCCACCGCGGCCGACCACGGCTGCAGCCGGTGCTCGAGCCGCAGGGCCGGCGCCTCGGCCTCGCCCGCGTCGGGGCGGACGCGGGTGAGCAGGCCGAGCGCGACGCCGGCGATGGTCGCGTGGACGCCCGCCGAGTGCACCGCGACCCAGGTGACCAGGGCCAACGGCACGTACAGCCACGGCGTCCGGACCCGCTTGTGCTGCAGGAAGGCGTACAGCGCGAGGGCCGCGATCGCGACGGCCACCGCGACCAGGTCGAACCCGGTCGTGAAGACGACGGCGATGACGACGATCGCGCCGAGGTCGTCGACCACGGCCAGCGACAGCAGGAACACCCGGGCGCTCGAGGGCAGGTTCGACGCGGTCAGCGCGAGCACGCCGAGCGCGAACGCGATGTCGGTGGCCACCGGGATCGCCCAGGCCCGCTCGATCCCCGGCGTCCCCCAGCCGACGCCCAGTGCGATCAGCGCGGGCACGACCATGCCGCCGATCGCGGCCACGACCGGCAGGATCGCCTGCTTGAACCGGGACAGCTCGCCGATGACCAGCTCACGCTTGAGCTCCAGGCCGGCGACGAAGAAGAACAGGGCGAGGAGGCCGTCCTTCGCCCAGTCGCCGAGGGTCAGGTTCAGGTGCAGGAACTCCGGGCCGAGCCGGAAGTCGCGCAGCGCGTGGTAGCTGTCGCGCAAGGGTGAGTTGGCCCAGATCAGGGCGACCGCGGTGGCGGCGAGCAGGATGAGGCCGCCGGTGGTTTCGGTGCGCAGGTAACGCGCGAACTCGGTCAACGGGCGGGACACGGGCGGCTCCTGGGGTCGATGGTCACTGTTGCCGACCAGACTTCCCGGCGCACCTTGACGTTATTTTAATCCCTCTTTGTCACGGACCGTTATGGCCGCCGCCACACGGGGTACCGGTGGTGATTCACCGGCGACCCCTCCTAACATGCCAAGCGACAACGAAGTCCGAGACAAAGGAAGACAGAGTTGTGAGCACCTCTACCGAGGTCCAGCAGGACACGAGGTTCTTCGGGCACCCACGAGGGCTGGCGAACCTCTTCGGCGTCGAGATGTGGGAGCGCTTCTCCTTCTACGGGATGCTCGGCATCCTCCCCATCTACCTCTACTACAAGGTCGAACAGGGTGGCCTGGGCCTGGCCCAGGAGTCCGCACTCGGCATCGTCGGCGCGTACGGCGGGCTGGTGTACCTCTCCGCCGTCATCGGGGCGTGGGTGGCCGACCGGCTGCTCGGCTCGGAACGGACGTTGTTCTACAGCGCCGTGCTGATCATGATCGGCCACATCAGCCTGGCGCTGCTGCCGGGCCTGGCCGGGATCGGCGTCGGCCTGGTCTGCGTCGCGGTCGGCAGTGGTGGGCTGAAGTCCAACGCGACGGCGATCGTCGGCACCCTCTACGCCGAGGGCGACGAGCGACGCGACGCCGGCTTCACGATCTTCTACATGGGCGTCAACCTCGGCGGGTTCGTCGGGCCGCTGCTGACCGGCCTCGCCCAGACCGAGGTCGGCTTCCACCTCGGCTTCGGCCTCGCCGCGATCGGCATGGCGCTCGGCCTGATCCAGTACACGCTCGGCCGCAAGAACCTCGGCGAGAAGGCCAAGGAGATCCCGAACCCGCTGCCGTCGTCGCGTCGGCTGCTCGCGGTCGGGGGCGCCGTCGTGCTGGTCGCCGCGATCGTCGCGCTGGTGCTGACCGGCGTGGTCAACCCGAACAACCTCGCCGACGTCGTCGTGTGGGTGGTCGGGGTGATCTCGGTGGTCTACTTCCTCGTCATCCTGACCAGCCGCAAGATCACCGGCGACGAGCGCAGCCGGGTGTTCTCGTTCATCCCGATGTTCATCGCCAGCGCGGTGTTCTTCTCGCTGTACCAGCAGCAGTTCACGGTCGTCGCGGCCTACACCGACCAGCGGCTGAACCGGAGCCTGTTCGGCTGGGAGATGCCGGTGTCCTGGGTCAACTCGATCAACCCGGTGTTCATCATCGTGTTCGCGCCGATCATCGCGGCGCTGTGGACGAAGCTGGGCGAGCGTCAGCCGTCGACGCCGATGAAGTTCGTCCTCGGCACGGTGCTCATGGGCGCGGCGTTCCTGCTGTTCCTGCCGATGGTGGGCAGCGGGCAGAACGCCAGTCCGTTGCTCGCGCTGGTCGGCATCCTGTTCGTCTTCACGATCGCCGAGCTCTGCCTGTCCCCGGTCGGGCTTTCGCTGTCGACGAAGCTCGCGCCGGAGGCGTTCCGGACGCAGATGGTCGCGCTGAACTTCCTGTCGATCTCGTTCGGCACGGCGATGTCCGGCAAGCTCGCCGAGTACTACTCGGTCGACGACGAAGCGCCGTACTTCAGCACGGTCGGCGGGGTCGCCATCGCGGTCGGCATCCTGCTGTTCCTGGCCATCCCCTTCATCCGCAAGCTGATGAAGGGCGTGCACTAGCTAGCCGACGGTGACGCCGAAGAGCACACCGACGAAGTAGGTCACGACCATGGTGAGGGCGCCGACCCCGACGTTCCGGAGGATCGCGCGCCCCACCTTGGCGTCCCCGAGCCGGGCACTGAGCCACCCGGTGAGCGTCAGGCCGACGACGACCGCGGCCGCGCACGCCCACACGCGCAGGGAGACGCCGGCCCAGGCGATCGAGAGGATCGGCAGCAACGCGCCGACCGAGAACGCGATCAGCGACGCCCACGCGGCCTGCCACGGGCTGGTCAGGTTGTCCGGGTCGATGCCGAGCTCGGCCTCCGCGTGCGCCTGCAGCGCGTCCTTTTCGGTCAGCTCGCGGGCGACCTGACCGGCGAGCTCGGGCGAAAGCCCTTTCTCCTCGTAGATCCCGGCGAGCTCGCGCTCCTCGGCCTCCGGCATCGTCTTGAGCTCCTGCTTTTCCAGCCGGAGCAAGGCCTGTTCGGTGTCGCGCTGGGTGCTGACCGAGACGTATTCCCCGCCGGCCATGGAAAAGGCGCCGGCGACGAGCCCGGCGATTCCGGCGGTGAGGATCGTCGTGCTTTCGGTGGTGGCGCCGGCGACCCCGACGACGATGCCGGCGACGGACACGATCCCGTCGTTGGCCCCGAGAACCCCGGCCCGCAGCCAGTTCAGCTTGCCGCCCACGTCCTGGTGCGGTTCGTGGGTGTGGCCCACGGCGTCACCGTCAATCGTTTCGGTCACCCGACAAGTGAAACACGAACGGAGAATCGTGGCGAGACTTATTCTTTTTGTCAGGTACGCCTAATTAACGCCTGCCTTACCTAAGCCGTCCTGTGTGGACTCTCAGCCGGCATGGGTCATCATGGCGGTATGGAGGAACAGGTGTGGCAGCCGCTGGTGACGGTGGAGGGCCTCCCGCTGACGGGTGGCGAAGGCCGCTTCCGGCTGCTGGAGACGGCGTCGAGCGGCCTGGCGTATTTGATCCACTACCCGGCGGGCGTGGCCTCGCCGCCGCACGCCCACGACCACGACTCGATCGTGTACGTCCTCTCGGGTCGGCTGCGCGGCGCGGTGGACGGCGTCGAGTCGGAGCTGGCGCCGGGGGATTCGGTGCTGCACCCGAAAGGGGTCGAGCACCACGTGGAGGCGCTGACGGACTCCATGTGGGTGGAGTTCAAGTCCCCGCTGCCGCAGCGGCCCCCGATAGCGTGAAGCGCCCCAATGTGGCCTTCGGTGCGTCAGACGCACCGAAGGCCACATTGGGTGCGTCAGACGCAACCAAGGCCACATTGGGGCGCTCGGGCGTGAAAAGCGGAAACGCCCGGCCCCGCCGACGCGGAACCGGGCGCCTCCCGGAGTGAAGCCTCAGGCGTCCAGCTCGGCGAGGGCCAGCTTGGCCTTCTCGAGCTCGGCCTCCAGCGCCGCGACCTTCGCCGCCTGCGCCTCGCGGGCCTGGTTGATCACCTCGTCGATCGGGCCGGACAGGTCCGCGTGCAGCTCCTTGGCCGCGCGCGAGACCGCCGCCGCGGGGATCTCCAGACCCTTCGCGACCCACTTCGAGCCGTTCTTCAGCTCGGCCTGCCACTCGCCGTCGGCGGTGCCGGTGACCGTGAGGGTCAGCTCGACCGTGCGGGTCTTCTTCGCCGTCGACGCCGTCGCACCCTTCGGGCGGCCGCGCTTCGGCTTGGGGGCCTCCTCAGCAGCCGGCTCAGCCGGGCTCTCCGAAGCGGCCGGGGACGCGGACTCGGTGACGGTCTCCTCGGCGGCGGGAACCTCCGGAGTCGAAGCCGGAGCCGAGGCCGTTTCCTCGTCGTGCGTCAGGACATCCACGGTCATCGTCGTGTCGTCTCCTTGCCCGGGAAGGGGGTGTGGTTCGCGGCACAGCGTAGAACATGCGTTCGAGCCGCGCCACTCGGGGTGTCATGACAGAGCCCTCCCGGCGCGCAGCCGGAAGGGCCCTGACGGAGAAGACGCTAGCTCACTCCTCGGACTTGCCCGACTTCAGGCCCGACGAGATCAGGTCCATCACCGACGAGTCGGCCAGCGTGGTCACGTCGCCGACCTGACGGTTCTCCGCGACGTCACGCAGCAGGCGGCGCATGATCTTGCCCGAACGCGTCTTCGGCAGCTCCGGCACGACCATGATCTGCCGCGGCTTCGCGATCGGCCCGATCTCCTTCGCGACGTGGTTGCGCAGCGCCTGGATGGCCTCTTCGCCGCCGTCCACCGCGTTGCCGCGCAGGATCACGAACGCCACGATGCCCTGGCCGGTCGTCGGATCGGTCGCGCCGACGACCGCGGCCTCGGCCACCGTCGGGTGCGACACGAGCGCCGACTCGACCTCGGTCGTCGAGATGCGGTGGCCGGACACGTTCATCACGTCGTCGACGCGGCCCAGCAGCCAGACGTCACCGTCGTTGTCGTACTTCGCGCCGTCGCCGGCGAAGTAGAAGCCCTGGTCCTTGAAGCGCGACCAGTACGTGTCGCGGAAGCGCTCCTCGTCGCCCCAGACGCCCCGCAGCATCGACGGCCACGGCTTGTCGAGCACCAGGTACCCGCCGCCGCCCGGGCCGACCTCGTTGCCCTGGTCGTCGACGACCTTCGCGGAGATGCCCGGCAGCGCCTTCTGCGCCGAACCCGGCTTGGTCGAGGTGACGCCCGGCAGCGGCGAGATCATGATCGCGCCGGTTTCGGTCTGCCACCACGTGTCGACGATCGGCGTCTTGCCCGCGCCGATGTTCTCGCGGTACCAGATCCACGCCTCGGGGTTGATCGGCTCGCCGACCGAACCCAGCACCCGCAGCGACGACAGGTCGTACTTCTCCGGGATTTCCGCGCCCCACTTCATGAAGGTGCGGATCAGCGTCGGCGCCGTGTAGTAGAGGGAGACCTTGTACTTCTGGATGATCTCCCAGTGCCGGCCCTCGTGCGGGGTGTTCGGCGTGCCTTCGTAGACGACCTGCGTGACGCGGTTGGCGAGCGGGCCGTAGACGATGTAGCTGTGGCCGGTGATCCAGCCGATGTCCGCGGTGCACCAGTAGACGTCCTCGCCGGCCTTGTGGTCGAAGACGTTGTGGTGCGTGTACGCCGTCTGCGTCAGGTAGCCGCCGGAGGTGTGCAGGATGCCCTTCGGCTTCCCGGTCGTCCCGGACGTGTAGAGGATGAACAGCGGGTGCTCGCTGTCGAAGGCTTCGGGAGTGTGCTCTTCGGACTGTCCGTCGACGAGCTCGTGCCACCAGAGGTCGCGGTCGTCGGTCCACGGGACGTCGCCCTCGAGCTTGTCGCCGGTGCGCTTGACGACGATGACCTTCTCGACGGTTTCGGCGCCTTCGAGCGCTTCGTCGACGTTGGCCTTCATCGGCGCGGCCTTGCCGCGGCGGAACTGGCCGTCGGAGGTGATCACGACCTTCGCGGCGGCGTCGTCGACGCGGGCCCGCAACGCCGTCGGTGAGAAACCGCCGAAGACGACGTTGTGCAGCGCGCCGATCCGCGCGCACGCGAGCATCGCGAAGATGGCCTCGGGGACCATCTGCAGCTGGATCGCCACGACGTCGCCGGCGTTGACGCCCAGCGACGTGAGGGCGTTGGCGGCCTTGGAAACCTCGGTCTTCAGCTCGGCGTAGGTGATGTCCCGGGTGTCACCCGGCTCGCCGACCCAGTGGATCGCGACCTGGTCGCCGTGCCCGGACTCGACGTGCCGGTCGACGCAGTTGTACGCGACGTTCAGCTTGCCGCCGACGAACCACTTCGCGAAGGGCGCATTGGTCCAGTCCAGTACCGTGGTCCACTTCGTGTCCCACGTCAGCCGCTCCGCCTGCTTCGCCCAGAACGCTTCGCGATCGGCGTCCGCTTCGGCGTAGAGATCGGCCTTCGCATTGGCCTGAGCAGCGAAATCATCGCTGGGCGGGAAGGTGCGGCTCTCGGTGAGCAGGTTGTCCAGAGCGGGGGACTGCTCGGTCATGGTTGCAAGGCCTCCTGTAGTGCGCCGACATGACGGCTAGCGGCACGCTAGCGACGTTAGTCCGCCTTGTAAAAGGTTGCACCCACGTTGCCCCGCGGTTTCACCGAGCCAGGCGAGCCGCGGTGACTAAGCGTTCGTTCAGCCGGGCCTTCGCGGCCGGCCATTCCGGCGCCAGCATCGAATAGAGGACGGTGTCGCGCGACGACCCGTCCGGCCGGATCCGGTGCGCGCGCAGCACGGCTTCGCGAAGCGCGCCAAGTCGTTCGATGGCGCGTTGCGAGCGGAGGTTGCGGATGTCGGTCTCCCACGCGACCCGTTGCGCGCCAAGGGTTTCGAACGCGTGCGTGAGCAGCAGCAGCTTCGACTCGGTGTTGAGCCCGGTGCGCTGCCAGTCCGCGCCGATCCACGTGTGCCCGATCGAGAGGATCCGGTGCGCCTCGACCACCTGGTAGTACGACGTCGTCCCGGCGACCCGGCCGGAGGTGACGTCGATCTGCGCGAAGGCGCGGCGCGCGGGGTCGGCGAGCGCGTCGGTGACCATCCGCTCGGCCGCGGGAAGATCCCCCGGCTGCCGGATGCTCAGCCACGCCCAGATGCCCGGGTCGTCGGCCGCTTCGAAGAGGCCCTTGGCGTGCTCGAGGGTCAGTGGCTCCAGGCGGACGTGCTCGCCGGACAAGGTCGGTCGGGTGCTCCAGTCGCTCACGGGACCACCGTAAACGCGGCTTTGGCTTTCCCGGATAGCCAATTTCCGAGCGTTTTCAGAGGCCACTTCGGCGTTGCCTATGCTCGGCTGACCACGACGAAGGGCGAGATCGATGGCCGAAGAGCGGGAAGAGCTGAGCTGGGAGCTGTTCGGCACCGCGAGCCGTGAACTGGCTCACACCATCGCCGAAGACGGCTTCGCACCGGACCTCATCCTGTCCATCGCCCGCGGCGGCCTGTTCGTCGCCGGCGCGCTCGGCTACGCGCTCGACGTGAAGAACCTGCACGTGATGAACGTCGAGTTCTACACCGGCGTCGACCAGCGCCTCGACCTGCCGGTGATGCTGCCGCCGGTGCCCAACGTCGTCGACCTGACGAGCAAGAAGGTGCTGATCGCCGACGACGTCGCCGACACCGGCGCCACGCTCAAGCTGGTCCGCGACTTCTGCGTCGAGCACGTCGCCGAGGTGCGCTCGGCGGTCGTCTACGAGAAGCCGCATTCGACGGTCAAGTGCGAGTACGTCTGGCGGCACACCGACCGGTGGATCAACTTCCCGTGGTCGGTGCTGCCGCCCGTGGTTTCGCGCGCGGGCCAGGTGCTCGATGCCTGATCCGCTGAAGCCCCTGCTCGACCTCGAAGGCGTCGCCGCGGCCGCGAAGTCCGCCCAGGACGCCGTGTTCAAGGTGCACCGCCTGCCCGCCAACCTCCGCGGTGGCGCGGCGACCGCGGCCGAGGCCTCGGTCCGCGCGGCTCGCGCGTCGGCGGGAATCGAAGGCGCGAACCCGGAGCTACCCGCTGACGGCGCGGTGTCCGACCCGGCGCTGGCCGGCTCGCTGCGCGTCGCGGAGACCCTGGAATCGCTGCTCCCGACGTGGCGCCGCGCGCCGCTGCAAGCGTTGGCGCGCCTGCACGTCCTCGCCGCGGCGGACCTCGTCGACGACCTGGACGCGTTGGGCCGCCCGCATTCCGGCGGCGGCCGCCTCGAGCTGCTGGCCCAGCTGGTGACCGGTGCGACGTCGGTGCCCGGCCCGGTCCTGACCGCGGTCGTGCACGGGGAACTGCTGGCGCTCAAGCCGTTCGGCAGCGCGGACGGCGTCGTCGCCCGCGCTGCGGCCCGGCTGACGATGATCGCGACAGGGCTGGACCCGAAGGCCTTGACCGTGCCCGAAGTCGCGTTCTTCCGCCGGGTGCCTCGCTACCTCGAAACCGCGGAAGGCTTCGCGAGCGGGTCGCCGGACGGCGTGCGCGCGTGGCTGCTCTTCTGCTGCGAAGCGTTCGAAGCGGGCGCGCGCGAAGCGAAGAGCATTTCGGACGCGGCCTCCTAAGAGGACAGTTTCGCCGACCACTTCTCTTCGATGCGCCCGAACCGCCACACCGCGAGCGCGACGACCCACGTCAGCACGAACAACCCGACGATCCCGAAGCCGACGTAGTCCAGGTTGACCGAAGCGATCGCGGCCAGCGGCCCCGAGGTGATGTCCAGCTTCTCGGCGAGGATCGAGACCAGCTCGATGGTCCCGATCACCAGCGCCACCGCGACCGACAACGCGGTCACCGTGATGTTGTAGAAGATCTTGCGCACCGGCTTCGCGAACGCCCAGCCGTAGGCGAAGTTCATGAAGCAGCCGTCCACGGTGTCGAACAGGCTCATGCCGGCGGCGAAGAGGATCGGCAGCACGAGGATCGCGTACCAGGGCAGGGCGAACGTCGCGGCGCCGGCGGCGAGCACCAGCAGGCCGATCTCGGTGGCGGTGTCGAAGCCGAGGCCGAACAGCACACCGACGGGGTAGATGTGCCACGGCTTCCGCACCGCCTTCGTCGCGCCGCGCAGCAGCCGGTTCAGCACGCCGCGGTTGTCGAGCTGGTGCTCCAGGGCGGCTTCGTCGAACTCGCCGTGGCGCATCCTCCGGAAGACCCGCAGGATGCCGATGAGCACCACGAGGTTCAGGATCGCGATGACGTAGAGGAAAACGCCGGACACCGACGTCCCGATGAGACCGGTCGCGGTGTGCAGTGCCGAGGAGTCGTCCTCGACCTGCCCGGCGAGTGCGCGGACCCCGAGCGAGAGCAGCAGGCACAACGCGAAGACGATCGTCGAGTGCCCGAGGGAGAACCAGAAGCCGACCGACAGCGGCCGCTGGCCGTCGGCCATCAGCTTGCGGGTCGTGTTGTCGATGGCGGCGATGTGGTCGGCGTCGAACGCGTGCCGCATGCCGAGCGTGAACGCCGTGACGCCGAGGCCGATCCCGAAGACGCCGGACGTGCCGAGCGCGTAGTGCTGGGGTGCGACGAAAGCCGCCAGCACCACCCAGCCCACGACGTTGAGCAGCAGGATGACCGCGGCCATCCCGCCGACGGACACCCACTCGCGGCGCGACAGCCCGCGCCGCGAGTCCTCGATCGTGCTCGCCATCGCCACCTGCCTCTCATCTGAGAGGTTAGACAGGTGAGCAGGTGAAGAGCAATCAGCTTGCGCGCACCCGCACCATGTCGAGCGCCTTGCGAACGTGCCCACCGGACGTGTGCAGCGCCTTCGCCGCGCTCTTGACGTCGACACCCGCGAGCAGGTGCACCAGCGCCGTCTTGAGGTCGCCCCCGGCCTCGGTGAGCGCGTCCGAGCAGTCCGCCATCGTCATGCCGGTGGCTTCCTGCAGGATCCGGATGGTCCGGCCGCGCAGCTTCGCGTTCGTCGCCCGCATGCTGACCATCAGGTTGGAGTAGGTCCGGCCCAGCTTGATCATCGTCGCCGTGGAGAACGACGTGAGGATCATCTTCTGCGCCGTGCCCGCCTTCATCCGGGTCGACCCGGCGATCGCCTCCGGCCCGGTGTCGACCGCGATGAGCACGTCGACACCCGGCGGCTTGGGGGCGTTCGCGTTACCCGACACCAGGCCCGTGTGGGCGCCCTGGCGCTGGGCCGCGAGCAGCGCGCCCAAGACGTACGGCGTCCTGCCCGACGCCGTCAGCCCCAGCACGAAGTCACCCGGCTGGACCATGGCCGCCATCTCGGCGGCGCCGGCCCCGTCGTCGTCCTCCGCGTTTTCGACGGCCTGGCGCAGCGCGCGCTCGCCGCCGGCGTGATGCGCGATGAACCAGTCCGACGGCACGTTGAACGTCGGCACCAGCTCGGCCGCGTCCAGCGTCGCCAGGCGGCCGGACGTCCCCGCGCCGACGTAGTGCACCCGGCCGCCCGCCCGCAGGGCGTCGACCGCGTAGTCCACCGCGCGTGCCACCTGTGGCAGCACCTCGGCCACGGCGCCGGCGACCGTGCGGTCCTCGGCGTTGATCGCGCCCAGGATCCCCGCGGTGGACATCAGGTCGATGTCCGTGGTGCGGGGGTTGCGGGTCTCGGTCGGCGAATCGACGTGCACCGCCTGCGTGGGGACGGTCATCATGCGCCTCACATTTTCTCCGGTCATTGCTTGCCGGTTTCCCGCGGACGGCGACGACCGTCCGGCCTGACCCCCAAGCGGTGCGAGCCGACCGCGTCCCTGGTGGCGTCCAGAGCGCTGACCGACGCGTCCATGTGCCGCTGCGCGACGCCGATGAACAGGCAGTCGATGACGGTGAGCTGGGCGATGCGGCTCGCCGTCGCTCCCGAACGGAACGTGGTTTCCCGGGCGGCCGTGGTCAAAACGTAGTCGGCGACCTCGGTGATCGGGGAACGCGGGAAGTTCGTCACGGCGATGGTGACGGCGCCGTGCTCCCGGGCGACCCGCAGCGCCTCGACGGTGTCGGTGGTCGCGCCGGTGTGCGAGACGCCGATGGCGACGTCACCGGGGCTCAGCACCGCGGCCGAGGTCAGCATGATGTGCGTGTCCGACCACGAGAAGCACACGCGGCCGATGCGGTGCAGCTTCTGCTGCAGGTCCGCGGCGACGAAGGCGCTGGCGCCCACGCCGTAGACGTCCGCGCGGCCGGCGCTCGCGACGACCTCGATCACGCGCTCCAGCGTGGCGACGTCGAGCTGGTCGGCGGTCTCCTCGACCGCACGCGCGTCGGCGAAGCTGACCTTGCCGATGACGGCGGCCAGGTCGTCCTCCGGGCCGATCTCGCCGCCGAGGTTGCGCGTGGTGCGGGCCTCGGTGCGCGCGGTGTCCGCGGCCAGCGCGATGCGCAGCTGCGGGTAGCCGCCGACGCCGACGGCCTTGCAGAAGCGCGTCACCGTCGTCTCGCTCGTGTTCGCGGCCAGGGCGACTTCGGTGATGCTGCGTCTGGCCACCGAGGCCGGATCGTCGAGCACCACCTTCGCCACGCGCTGCTCGGCGCGGGCCAGGCCGGGGAGCAGGGACCGGATCCGGACCAGCGGGCTGGCGTCCGCGTCCCGCACGGTCGACTGGACCGCGACGGCTTCGGACGGTGCCGCGCTGATTACGGATTCGGTATCACTCACCGTCGGAAAGTTACTAACCGTTGGCATCTGCGACAAGGCTACCCACACCCTTCGGTCGGATCGCAACCCGTCCGTGTCTGCGGATCTGGATTTGCGATTAATCACTGACCAGAAAGTCGCCAACCAGGTCGGTATTGTTAACGAGGTCAAGCTAACGACTTGGCAACTTAGTGTCGCGACGCAAACGGCAAGCAGACGGTTAAATCCCGGTGTAGTTCGACGGTGAGCGACACCGCCGTCACCTACTGCTCAATTGCCAACCCTCCGCGATCAGCGCGGCGGGGTTCCGTTCACCGTCGAGGAGTGATCGGCCGCTCTCGGTGACTTTCACACCGTCGACCGAAACTCCGCGGCCCGTGTAATTCGGGTCGGTGCTGTAACGCCAGCGGAGGCTCACCGACGCGCCTTGCGGCACGACGCCGGTCGCCTTCCACCAGGCACGGTGCCCGTGTCCGGAGAGCGACGTCACATCTCCGGAGGGTGCACCCGGTCCGGAAACCGAGAGAGTGATCGGTTGCCAGTTCACGCCGTCGGTCGTCGCCTGCAGCTGTAATGGATCAGTGCTTCCCTCGGTGTCCACGAAGGCGAAAAAGGACACGTGTGCTTGATCACTATGCGTAGTAAATGGCCGGGTACTCAGTGTGGCCACGCTGGCATTACCCAGCGTGCTCGTCCAGGCGTCCTTCCCGACCGCGGGCCGCACGGCCATGGCCCTGGCCAGCGACGTCGCCCACACCTGGCGCGCGGTGTTGATCGAGCCCCAGTTGCGGGTCGGGTGCACGCGGTTGGTCAGCAGGATCGCGAACGACCGCGATTCGGGGTCGATGACCAGCGTCGTCCCGGTGAAACCGGTGTGCCCGGCGGTGACCGGCGAGGCCAGCGCGCCCATGTACCAGGGCTGGTCGAGCTCGAAGCCCAGGCCGTGCGAGTCGTCCGGGAACTGCTGGTTGTAGTTCGTCAGCAGCAGCCGCACGGTCTGCTCGTTCAGGATCCGATGCCCGCGGTAGGTGCCGCCGTTGAGGATCGTCTGGGCGAGCGTGGCCATGTCGCCGGCGGTGCTGAACACCCCGGCGTGCCCGGCGACGCCGCCGAGCGACCACGCGTTCTCGTCGTGCACGCTGCCGCGGACCATCCCGCGCGGCGGGTTCGCCTCGAACTCCGTCGCGGCGACCCGGCCCAGCTTCGACGCGGGCGGGTTGTAGCCCGTGTCGACCATGCCGAGCGGGGCGGTGATCCGGTCGTGCACGACCTTGTCGAGCGGCTGCCCGGTCAGCTTCTCGACGATGAAGCCGAGCGTGAGCAGGTTGATGTCGGAGTAGAGGTAGGTCGTGCCCGGCTTGTTCTTCAGCGGGCTGTCGAGCACGGCCTGGCGGCGTGCCGGGATGTCCGGGTAGCCGGCCCAGAGCGACGGGATCGGGTCGGCGTCGAAGCCGGAGACGTGCGTGAGCAGCATCTTGATGGTGATGGCGGCCTTGTCGCCGGTGGCGAACTCCGGGAAGAAGCGGCTCACCTTGGTGTCGATGGTGAGCTGACCGCGTTCGACCAGCTGCATCACGGCGATTGACGTGAACAGCTTCGAGATGGACGCCATGTCGAAGATGGTGTCGTCGCGCATCGGGACCTGCTGGTCCGCGGGCAGCTCGGTGCCCGCGGCGTCGGCGTACCGCAGCGCGCCGCCGACCGCGTACCGGTCGACGACCACGCCGTCGTGGGCCAGGAGGCCGACCGCGCCGGAGAAGTGCGGGTGCCCGGTGGCGTCCGGTTTCGTCCAGCTCGCGAGGAAGTCCTCGGCGGCCTTGATGGGCGCCGGGTCGAGGTTGACGTCCTTGGCCCGGCCGTCGCGCAAGGTCGTCCACGGCGCCGCGAAGCCCTGCTGCGGCCGGTCGAAGCGGCCGGCGTCGTCGTGGCTGGTGATGGCGCTGGCTCCAGAGGTCAACGTGGTCAGTGCGACCAGCACTCCGGTGGCCGCGGCGATGACCTTCCTAGCACGCACGAGTTCCCCCTCAGCGGTAGAGCAGGTAGTGACGACGTCTCTGGTCGAACTCGGCGAGCTCGGCCCGCCAGGCCCCGGTGACCTCGTCGACGCCCGCGCCGGCGTCGATCATGGTCCGCAGGCGATCGGACCCGGAAAGCTTGTCGATGTAGTTGTCCGGGCGCCAGGCGAAGACGTCCGGGTGCAGGGCCTTCGCCGTCACGAGCATGGCGACGGCGGTGCGGATGGCGTCGAAGACACGCGGGTCGTCGACGCTCACCTGGACGCCGCCGCAGGTCTGGTTGACGAACTTGCTGAACGTCGGCACGAAGTAGGTCTCGCGGAACTTCGCCCCGGGCAGCCGCAGGTCCTCGAGCTTCTCGCGCCACCGCCAGTCGAGGCCGGGCGCGCCGATGATCTCGAACGGCCGGGTCGTGCCGCGGCCTTCGGAGAACACCGTGCCTTCGAACATGCCCGTGCCGGGGTAGACGAGGGCGGTGTCCGGGGTCGGCATGTTCGGGCTGGGCAGGACCCAGTTGAGCCCGGTCTGCGCGAAGAGCGTGTCACGCTGCCAGCCGCGTACCTGGACGACGTCGAGGTGTGCCAGTTGCACGCCTTCGGCGGGCAGGAACTCCTCGGCGAAGAAACGTGCGAGCTCGCCGGCGGTCATGCCGTGCTGCTGGACGATCGGCTTCTTGCCGATGCCCGAAGCGAACTTCGGGTCGAGCAGCGGGCCGGCCGCGCGGCCGCCGATCGGGTTGGGCCGGTCGAGCACGACGAACGCGGCCTTGACCTGCGCCGCGGCCACCATCGCCGTGTAGAGCGACCAGATGTAGGTGTAGAAACGCGCGCCGACGTCGGCGATGTCGAAGACGACGGTGTCGACGCCCGCTTTGGTGAACAGCGAGGCGAGCTTCGTCGCGTCGGCGCCGTACGCGTCGTACACCGGCACGCCGGTGCGCGGGTCCGTGTAGTCGCCTTCGGAGCCGCCGGCCTGCGCGCTGCCGCGGAAGCCGTGCTCGGGCCCGAAGGCCGCGACCGGCTTGACGCCGGCCGCGACCATCGAGTCGACGATGTGGTCGCCGTCGAGCAGCACGCCCGTCGGGTTCGACAGGACGCCGAGCTTGCGGCCCTTGAACGCCCGCCAGCCCTGCGCGGCGAGCTGTTCCGCGCCGGTGAGGACGCGCCCGGGCTTGTGCTCCGGCTCGGCCCCGGCGACGGCCGAACCGCCCGCGAGGATCGGGACGGCGAGCGCGCCCGCGCCGAGGAAGTGGCGCCGGTTGAGGTTCACCAGGTCAGCCCGTAGCCGAACGGGTACTTCACGGTGTGCACGTCGGCGCCGGCCGGGATGTCGACCGGCAGCTTCCCGGTCGGCTTCGTCTCGCCGAGGATGACCTTGGCCAGGGCTTCGAGCGTCGGCCCGATGTAGCCGTAGGTCGCCAGCCAGGTCTTGACGTTGCTGGCGTAACCGGCGTCGTACGGGATCTGCGCGGCGACCGCGACGACCGGCTTGCCGGTGGCCGCCAGCGCGTCGAGCAGCTTGGTCTGCAAGGGGAAGCCGCCGATGTTGTTGGTCAGCACGACGACGAGGTCGACGTTCCCGGCGTTGGCGACGGCCTGCGCGATCTGGGCGTCGGTCGGCGCCTGACCGGTCTGGTACGCGGTCGCCGTTGTGCCGTGGGCGGTCAGCTTCTGCGCGAGCGTCGCCGTCGTGGAGACACCCCAGCCGGTGACGAGGGCGCTCGCGGGCTTCTGCGCGAGAGGCAGGAGGTTCGCGTCGTTCGCGACGGCCGTGATGCCGCGGTCGGCGATGTCCTGCGCGGTCTTGAGGTTCGCCGGCGTGCCGACCGTCTTCAGCACGCGGTTCGGGTCGACGAACGGCGAGAAGAGGATGCCGCTCTTGAACTTGAGCTTCAGCACGCGCAGCACGCTCTGGTCGATCCGCTGCATCGGGATGTCGCCGGACTTCACGGCGTTGATGACCGAGTTGACCGCGACGTCGAGGTGCACCGGCATGAGCAGCTGGTCGACCCCGGCCTTGAGGGCGAGGACGGGGATCTCGGCGTCGCTGTGCATTTCGCGCACGCCCTGCATCTCCAGGGAGTCCGTGATGACGACGCCGTTGTAGCCCAGCTCGTTGCGCAGTTTCCCGGTGACGATCGGCTTCGACAGCGTCGCGGGTTCGAGCGACGGGTCGAGGCTGGGGAACTGGATGTGCGCGGTCATGATCGACGGGACGCCGGCCTTGATGGCGGCCTTGAACGGCGGCACGTCGGTGGCCCGCCACTGGTCTTCGGTGCTGTCGATCCGCGGCAGCCCGGTGTGGCTGTCGGTCGGCGCGGCGCCGTGGCCGGGGAAGTGCTTCGACGTCGCCGCGACGGACTTCTGGAAGCCCTTGAGCTCGGCGGTGACGAAGTCGCTGGCCAGCCCCGGCTGCCCGGCGAAGGAGCGGACGCCGATGACCGGGTTGACCGGGTTGGAGTTGACGTCGGAGTCGGGCGCGAAGTCCTGGTTGATGCCGACCGCCCGCAGCTCCTGGCCGAGGATGGTCGCGGCCTTCGTCGCACGTCCGGTGTCGCGGCCGGCCGAGATGGCCATGGCGTTCGGGAACTCGGTGGCCGGCGCGCCCATCCGGGTCACCGTGCCACCCTCCTGGTCGGCGCCGATCTGCAGCGGGATGTGCGCCCCGCTGGTGATGGCGGCCTTCTGCAGGCCGTTGGACAGCTTGGAGACCTGCACGGGGTCGTCGAAGTTGTCGCGGGAGTCGTTGTTGAAGTAGATGACGCCGCCCAGGTGGTACTTCTGGATCACCTGGGCCGGGGTGTCGACGCCGAAGTCCGTCTGGTTCTTCGGGTTCACTTCGTCGGCCGTCTTGCCGTTCACCCACGTGACGAACAGCTGCCCGACCTTCTGCTCGAGCGACAGCCCGCGCAGCGCCTGCGTCGCCGCGGCCTCCGCCTGCGCGTCCGCCGTCACCGCCGGTGCGCTCGCCGCGGTCGCGACACCCACACCGGTGAGGGCGAGCACCCCCGCGACGGGCAGGGCGAGCGCATGGAACCTCCGATTTCGGGTCGTCACGACCAGCCTCCCAGAAAGTTGCGGGCGCCCGGGGGACGTCAGAAGTCCACTCGGAAGCGCCAGTATCGGGAAGCTACTCACCGAATCCGTCGATGTCCATCGACCGACCGCAGCAACGGCCCAGTCGTACCCGGATCGGTAGGAAAATCGCCGTTCGCAACATGCTCTGCGGCCGAACGGGCGGTGGACCACGTCGTCGACTGGTCTTTTTCCGGCTTTCCGCATAGACGAGGCGGCGCCCGTGGCCGAAGGCCAACGGGCGCCGCCTGCAAAGCGCGAACATCTCGGGCGACCAAGCGTGCAACTCTGGTCGTACCTACATGGACTCGGCGTGTGGCGTCCCACTACGCAGTCCCTAGACGACGAGCCTCCCGCGGCGCGCTGCGCGTGGGTACCCGGAGTCCGCGCACGGAGGTTTGCCGGGGTGGAACAGGCTTCTCTTCTACCTGCTCCCTGGCCGACCGAACGTCCGCACCTACTTTCTACGCCGTGAGCCCGGTCACTTCAAGTGCGCGGATGGGTGCACCGGTACAGAGGCTGGATCGGGTGACATCGGCACCCTGCGCGACGGACAATTCGGGGCTGGGCCAAGCAAAGCGCAGGTCGTACGGCCGTGTGGGTGGGTGGCTCGCGATTATCGGGACCGTCGGCGACGACTGAGGCCGTACCAGGTCGCGCCGGCGGCCACCGCGCCGACGCCGAGGGCCACCATTCCCGCCGATCGGGTCGGAATCCGGCTGCGCAGCGACATGGGCCGCTCGAACGCCAAGATCGGCCAGCCGCGGTCGAGCGCTTCCCGGCGCAGGAGCTTGTCCGGGTTGACCGCGTGCGGGTGCCCGACGACCTCGAGCAGCGGGATGTCGGTGCTCGAGTCGGTGTAGGCGAAGCACTCGGCGAGGTCGTAGCCGTGGGTCGCGGCGAGCTGCTTCGCGGCGACGGCCTTGTTCGCGCCGTAGCAGTAGAAGTCGACTTCGCCGGAGTAGCGGCCCTCGACGATCTGCATGCGCGTCGCGACGCTCATCGTGGCGCCGAGCATCTCCGCCACCGGCGCGACGACCTCTTCGCCGGTCGCCGAAAGCACGATGACGTCGTGGCCGTCTTCGCGGTGGCGTGCGATCAGCTCCGCCGCCTCCACGTACACGAGCGGGTCGACGACGTCGTGCAGGGTTTCGCGGACGATCGCCGAAACCTGCGCGACGTCCCAGCCGGCGCACAGCGCGGAAACCTCGGCGCGCAACCGCTCGGTCTTGTTCTCGTCGGCGCCGGCGAGGGAAAACACCAGCTGCGCGTAGGCGCTTCGCAACGCGGCGCGACGGTTGATCAACCCTTCTTTGAGCAATGGTTTGCTGAACGCCAGCGCGCTCGACGAAGCGATGATCGTCTTGTCCAGGTCGAAGAACGCGGCCACCGCGTGCTCCGGGCCCGGCTTCCGGATGCGCGACGGCGCGCTGCTCGGTTCGGCCACGGCACCAGGATAAGAGCTTGATCGTGGCGCGTCCCGTTGATCCACCACGCGCGCGTCGCAACGGGCGGAAAATCCATGACAGGAAGGCACTTCCGGCGCGCTGTGCCGTTACCGAACTGTGTATCTCGTCCGGCGCGCGAACCGGCGGCAGGCGGAGTTACAGTGAGGGAGCCCGGTGTCCAACCGGGCCGGTTCAGTCCGACCCCCCGGGGCTGAACCCTTGGCGGCCCCCGTCCCTCCCCCCTGGCGGGGGCCGCCTTCTTACCTTCCGTTTGCATTTCTTTCGCGCGCGCTTCCGTGCCGTCGAAATCGTCGAATGCGGATCTTTCGCGCTCATTTACGCCGCACCTGCGGTGCGCGATCTTGCCACAACCCCCCGACAGAACCGGTCCGCGAGCCGTTCCCGCGCGGCAGTTGTCCACAACACCCCGGTTGTCCACAGCCGCGCCCCCGCCTGGTTGTGCCGCCCCGGCCCCGAGCGCGACGGTGGAATCCGGGCCACCCACGGCCCGCACCGAAGACGGGGGAGGAACGCATGGCGGGCGAACGGCCGCTGGTGGTGGCGGCGGACGAGACGGTGCTCGACGAGATCCTGCGGGTGGCCGCGGTGGCGGGCTGCGAGTTCGAGCGGGCGCCGGACCTGACGGCGGCCCGCGGGCACTGGGCCCGGGCGCCGCTGGTGGTGCTCGACGAAGAAACGGCGCGGCTGCCACCGGCTTTGCCGCGCCGTGCCGGCGTCCTGCTGGTCTGCAAGGGCAGCCCGGGGCCTCAGCTGTGGGAGCACGCGTTCCGCGCCGGCGTCGAGCGGGTGATCTCCTTGCCCGAGGAGGAGACGGAGCTGGCGGGCGCGTTCGCCGACATCGTGGAGACCCCGGCGGAGGAGGCCGGCTTGGTGCTCGGCGTGGTCGGCGGCCGCGGCGGCGCGGGAGCATCGGTGTTCGCGGCAACCCTCGCGCTGGCGGCGGACCGCGGACCGGGCGGCGCACTGCTGGTGGACTGCGACCCACTGGGCGGCGGCCTGGACTTGTTGCTGGGCTTGGAAAAAACGCCCGGCCCACGCTGGTCGGAGGTCCGCTTGAGCGGCCGTGTCTCGGTACCGGCCCTGGCCGCGACGCTACCGAAGCGCAAGCACCGCGGCGGCAGCCTCCCGGTCCTGGCCTGCGGCCCGGGCGGCGAAGGCCCCGCGGTCGAGTCGTTGTCAGCGGTTCTGTCCGCGGCCCGCCGAGCGGGCCGGACGGTGGTGTGCGACCTACCCCGCACCCTGGGCGACGCGGCGGCGGAAGCGGTGGCGGTGGCGGACCTGGTGGTGCTGGTGGCCCCGGTGGAGTTCCGCGCGTGCATGGCGGCGAAGCAGGTCTTGCGTCCACTGTCGGCATTGACGGCCCGCCTGGGCGTGGTCGCGTGTGGACGGTCAAGGGCCGGAGTATCAGCAGCCCGGACGGCGGGCCTCCTGGGCCCACCCCTGCTGGCATCGATGCCACCGGAGCGAGGCCTACCGGCAGCGGTGGAGCGCGGCGAGTTCCCTTCGAAGCCAACGGGCCCCTTGGCAACAGCGGCAGCAGAGGTATTGGCGGTAGCCCACCGCGAAGCCCGGGCGGCGAACAGATGAGCACGGACACCAACCCACCGGCGGCCCGCAGCCCGCAGAGAGTGAGCGAACTGCTCCTACCGACGGTCCTGACCTTGGCCGGCCGAGGCCCGGTGAGCGCAAAGAACTTCCTGACCTGGCTGTCCACCCCGAACAGACAGCAGCCGGAGAACCCCGAGGAGCACCCCCGATGACAACCACGCCACCCACTCCCTTCCTCGCGGCAGGCACCCGAGTCACAGCGCTGCTGGCCGAGGCTGCGGCGGAGCCATCCACCCGGCCCGTCGGCCACCACCGCCCACCCGGCACCCGTGTCACGGCGTTGCTGGCCGAGGCTGCGGCGGAGCCATCCACTCAGCCCGCCGGCCACCATCGCTTGCCCGGCACCCGTGTCACGGCGTTGCTGGCCGAGGCTGCGGCGGAGCTAGCCACCCGACTCACCGCCCTCCACCCCCTGCCCGGCACCCGTGTCCCGGCGTTGCTAGCCCGAGCGGTACCGCCGTGCCCGGCGGCGGAGCCAGCCATCCAGCTCGCCGGCGACGATCGCCTCCCCTGCACCCGAGTCACCGCGTTGCCCGCCCGAGCCGCGGCGGACCTATCCACCCAACCCACCGGTCACCACCGCTTGCCTGGCACCCGTGTCACGGCGTTGCCCGCTGGAGCCGCTGCGGAGCCATCCATTCGGCCCGCCGGCCATCACCGCCCACCCGGCACCCGAGCCACAGCGTTGCTCAACGAAGCCGCTGCGGAGCCAGCCATTCGGCCCGCCGGCCACCACGGCCGACCCGACACCCGAGCCACAGCGTTGCCCGCCGAAGCCGCTGCGGAGCCAGCCATTCGGCCCGCCGGCCACCACGGCCGACCCGGCGCGCGCGTCACAGCGTTGCCCGCCGGAGCCGCTGCGGAGCCATCCACCCGACCCACCGGCCACCACCGCCCACCCGACACCCGAGCCACAGCCGACCTCACCCCCAACCCCCTCCGAAGACACCAGACCAAGGCGGTGAACCCATGACCACCGACTTCGTCGACCGAGTCCGCAACCGCCTCGCGGGCGACCGCCGCCAGGCCGATCCGGTCGCCGTAGCGACCGCAGTCCGGGCCGAAGCCGGCGGCGCCCTCAGCCACGAGGCCGTCCTGGTCGCGGCCCGCCAAGCCCGCGACGAATTCGTCGGCGCCGGCCCCCTCGCCCCGCTCCTCGACGACCCCACGACCACCGACGTCCTCGTCACCGGCCCGGACGAGGTCTGGACGGACGGCCCCGAAGGCCTCACCCGCACCGAAGTCCGCTTCCCCGACGAGGAAGCCGTCCGTCGCCTGGCCCAGCGCCTCGCGCTCGCGGCCGGCCGCCGGCTCGACGACGCCCAGCCCTATGTGGACGGCTGGCTGCCCGGCTCCCGGGTCCGCGTCCACGCCGTCCTCCCACCGGTCGCGGCCAACGGCACCTGCCTGTCCCTGCGCGTCCTCCGCCCGGCAACGCACGACCTCGCCACCCTCCACGAACTCGGCGCCTTCGACGCGAGCGGCGCGAAGCTCCTGCAGTCCGTCGTCGCCCGCCGGCTGGCCTTCCTCGTCACCGGCGGCACCGGCGCGGGCAAGACCACCCTCCTGGCCGCGCTGCTCGGCGCGGTCGACCCGGCCGAGCGCATCGTCTGCGTCGAAGACGCCGGCGAGCTCCGGCCCCGGCACCCGCAGTTCGTCAGCCTCGTGGCCCGTCCGCCCAATGTGGAGGGTGCGGGCGCGGTCGGCCTGCCGGAGCTCGTCCGCCAGGCGCTGCGCATGCGTCCCGATCGCCTGGTGGTCGGCGAGGTCCGCGGCGCCGAAGTCGGAGCACTGCTCTCGGCGTTGAACACTGGTCACGAAGGTGGCGCCTGCACCGTCCACGCCAACTCCCCGGCCGAAGTGCCCGCCCGCATCGAAGCACTGGCCGCACTCGGCGGCCTCGGCCGCGAAGCGGTGCACAGCCAGCTCGTCGCGGCGATCCGTGTGGTGCTCCACATGCGACGCGAGCCCGGCGGCCGGCGACGTCTCGCCGAAGCCGGCGTGCTCCGCGCCGAACACGGCCGGGTCCGCGTGGTGCCCGTGTGGCGCGCGGGCCGCTGGACGATCGACCGCCACCTCTTCACCACGTCGGGAGCGATCGCGTGCTGACTCTGCTGCTGGTGCGCATTTCCTTGCTGGTGAACGTCTTCCCGCGCCGGCAAAGGAGGCCACGATGATCACCGCGTGGGCCTCGCTGTGCGTCGGCGCGGCGCTGGCGTGCTGGCCCGCGGCGCCGAACCGGCTCCAGGTCGCGGTCGAGCGGCCGTCGACGTTCCGGCTGCCCGACGTCTGGGTCGTGGTCCGGTGGCTGGCCCCCGCGGCGTTCGCC
This sequence comes from Amycolatopsis iheyensis, assembly GCF_024703995.1. Lineage (GTDB taxonomy): Bacteria > Actinomycetota > Actinomycetes > Mycobacteriales > Pseudonocardiaceae > Amycolatopsis > Amycolatopsis iheyensis. The sequence continues at coordinate 212,044 of NZ_JAMXQV010000001.1, forward strand.
GCCCTGCTCGCCGGAGTGGGCGGTGCGATCGCCGCCGGAGTGCTGACACTGGCGTGGCACCAGGAGTGGCGAGCCCACCGCCGGGCGACGGCGGAGCTCGCGATGGCCGCCCACACCGCGACGGCGTTGCGGACGATGGTGGCCGAGCTCCGCGCCGGCGCCCACCCGGTGACCGCGGCCGAAGCCGCCGCGGACGTCGTGCCGGCGGTGGCGGGTGACCTCCACGCGTTGGCGGCCGCGGCCCGCCTCGACAGCGAACTGCACGCGCCGGCCCTCCCGGAACTGGCCTCGGCCTGGAGCGTGGGCAAGCGCTACGGCCTGCCGATGGCCGACGTCCTCGACGCGGCCCGCCGCGACGCGGAAGCGGCCCTGACGTTCGGCCGCCGGATGCGGGCGAAGCTGGCCGGCCCCCGCGCGAGCGCGGCGGTGCTCACCGGGCTCCCGGCCCTGTGCGTGCTGCTCGGGCAGGCCATGGGTGCGGCGCCGTTGCCGGTGCTGGCCGAAAGCACGCCGGGTCAGCTGCTGCTGGTCACGGGCAGCGTCCTGCTCTGGGCCGGCACGGCCTGGTGCCGCGCCCTGACCGGAACGGTGCGGATCCGATGACCGCGGCCGCACTCCTCCTTTTCGCGGGCGCGCTCCTCATCTGGCCAGGCGACGCCGCCACAGCGCGACGCTTCACCTGGCTGGCCGCCGGCCCGGAGCCGGCACCCGCCCACCCTTGGCGCCAAGCACTCCCACACATCGCGACGACTCTGGGCGGCGCCTCGACGGCCCTCCTGATCGGCGGAGTGACCGGCGTAGCGGTGGGCGGCCTGATGACGGCCGCGGGCTGGTGGGCAATCCGCCGCACCCGACGGCCGCGAGCGCCAACGGTCGACATCGCGACAAAGCTCCGCCTGGCCGGAACCCTCGACCTCCTGGCGGCGTGCTTGCGCGCGGGCCTGCCGGTGCCATCGGCGCTCGACGCCGTCTCCGACCTGGCACCCCCGAACGCCGGCGCGGCACTCGAGTCGACGTCCGGCCTGCTCGCCCTCGGCTCCGGCCCCGAGGAGGCGTGGGCGCCGGTACAAGCGGTCCCGGGCCTGACCGAGCTGGCAGCCGCGGCAATCCGCACGTCTCGTTCGGGAGCGGCATTCACCACGGCGGCGGCCGACCTGGCCGCCCGCTTCCGTGAAGAACTGGCCACGGCGGCGGAGGAACGAGCCGAACGGGCCGGGGTGGCGCTGGCCCTCCCGGTCGGCCTGTGTTTCTTACCGGCGTTCTTCTGCCTGGGTGTGCTGCCGGTCGTCCTCGGCCTGGCCGGCCGCCTGGGCCCTCTGTTCTGACTGATCGAAAGGAAATCCCATGCGCGCAGTCCACCGCCCCACCTCCGACGACGGCTCGACAACGGTCGAGTACGCGATCGTGACGGTCGCGGTAGCGGCGTTCGCGGCAGTGCTCTACAGCTTGCTCACGGGCGACTCGGTCGTGTCGTGGCTGACGAACCTGGTGATGAAGGCGCTGACGGTGCCGTCATGAGAGAGCGGGACGACGGCTCGGTGACGGTCGAGGCAGCGCTCGGCCTGGCGGGCCTGACGGTGGTGACGGTGCTGCTGGTGGCGGGCTTGACGTTGCTGACGGCCCAGCTGCGCTGCACGGACGCGGCGCGCGAAGCAGCACGCCTGCTGGCAAGAGGCCAACCCGAAGAGGCGGCAGCGGCGGTCCACGAGATCGCCCCACCGGAGGCGAAGCTGGCAATAGAGCGGACGGGAGACGAGATAAGGGTGGAGATAACAGCCCACCCGGCCGGCGGCCTGCTGCCGGCGGTCCACCTGCAGGCAACGGCGTACGCGGTAGCGGAGCCGGGCGCGGAGACGCCAAATGCCGGCTGACCCACTCGCACAACCGCAACCCCAGGCCGGCTCACGAACGCAGTGCACGCGAGGGCCCAAGCCCATCAAGCCGGGCCCCGGCCAAGACAGCGGAGTGGCCACGATCTGGACGGCAATGGCGGTGGCGGCCCTGGCCGGAATCGCGGTCCTGGGCTGCTGGCTGGCGGCGGCGGTGCTGGCCCGCCACCGCGCGGAGACCGCCGCCGACCTGGGTGCACTCGCGGCCGCCTCGCACGCTGCCGAAGGGCCGGACCGAGCTTGTGAGCGTGCCCGGTGGGTGGCGGAGCAGATGGGAGTGACGCTCCTGACCTGCCGATGGCAGCGGTTGGACGCCCTGGTCGAGGTCGAGGCACCCAGCCTCGCCCTGGCCGGCTTGCCGGCCCCTGCCGCCCGAGCACGCGCAGGTCCCGCTGGCCAGCCGCCGTGACCGCCCTGGCGCGGCCGCCCGCGCGTCGGCGGCCGGTTGGCCCCGCACCGGCGGCCAGCGGCGCCGCGGCAACCACGTCGCCTGTATCCGGCCGGCGCTGCCGCAGTAGCCGGCCAGCGGGACCGCGGCAACCGCGCCACCCCCGCGCCCGCCCCAGCCGGGAGCGGGACCGCGCCAACCGCGCCACCCCGCGCCCGCCCCAGTCGGCCGGCGCTGCCACGCCATCTTCCGCAGCCGACCAGCGCGCACGAAGCGGGCGCCCGCCGGTCCCGGCGGTCGTGCGGGAACCGCTCAGCGGGATTCCCACCCGCCGCCGAGCGGTGGACGCCGACCGGTCGGTATGCGGGGGTGACCGGCTGATCCGGTGGACCGGGCGATGAGCGGCCGGTGGTCACGGGCAGCGGTCGGTAGTGCACGGCGAGCGGTCGAATCCGCTGCCCACCTGGGCCGAAAGGACGTCCTTCGGCAACCATGCGCGTCGTCCGGGGAGTGTCGACCTCGGGGTTTTCCGCGACGAACGGTCCGTGGGCGGCTGCCGTTCACCGTCGATCCGCGCCGTCGGGTTCGGTCGGGCCGTACCTACTACTAGGCGTTCATCGCCCCGTAACCACCGGTTGTCGCGCGGGGGTTCCAAGCGATGTGCAACTTGCCGTTTAGTGAGATGTGCGACACCACGACCGGGTCTAGCGGGGTCGCGGAAAACCGGAACTTGAAGGCAGGAAGAGAATGTTGGACGCGAATTGGCCGGACAGCTGGCGGGGCGCCTTCCGCATCGAACTGCGGGCGGAGGCGATTGGTCTCGCCTGGCGCGGCTGGCCGGTGCTCCCGGGCGTCGACCCCGCTCCGCTGACCGAAGGCGACGACCTCACCTGGCGCCGCCCGATCCCCGCCAGTGACACCTGGCGCGAGCAGATCGGCACCCACGCCCACGAGGTCGCCACCTGGTTCTCCGACCGCACGCACAGCCTCCTCGTCGCGACCGGCACCGTCCTCGACGCCATCGAGGTCGACGACGAACTCGGCAAGCGCGCCTGCCGCCTGCTCCGCGCCCTCGGCCACCCCGCGCCCATCGTCGCGATGCCGAACGGCCGCTGGCTCTTCCTCACCACCGTCGCCGACCACGTGCCGGCCGAGCTCGCCTCGCGTGCCTCCATCCAGTGGCACGGCCAGGGCAGCTACATCCCGCTGCCGCCTTCGCCGCTCCAGCACGGTGTCGTGCACTGGCGCGTGAAGCCCGAGGTGTGCGGCTGGCAGCTGCCGGACGCCGCCGAGGTGCACGACGTGCTCGTCCGCGCCCTCGCCGGCGCCGAGAGCTCGCAGCTGGTCCAGTCCACCGCGGCCTGAACCCGCGGCCTGAACCAACCGAGAACCACCGCCGAAGGCCGGTCCCAGCCCGGCCGAGGCGGAGCAGGACACAACTCCATGAACCACCAGTGGCCGTCCTAGCTGCCGTGTTGACGCAACGCCCCGAGCACGGTTTCCAGGACAGCCACCGCCCCTGCCTTGTCCAGCGGTTCGTTGCCGTTCCCGCACTTCGGCGACTGAACGCAGGACGGGCAACCCGTCGGGCATTCGCAGGAGACGATCGCCTCCCGCGTTGCGGCCAGCCACGGGACAATCGCGGCATAACCGCGTTCGGCAAATCCCGCACCCCCGGGATGCCCGTCATGCACGAACACCGTCGCCTCCCCGGTGTCTTCGTGCCACGCGGTACTCACCCCGCCGATGTCCCACCGGTCGCACGTAGCGAACAGCGGTAGCAGGCCGATCGCGGCGTGCTCGGCGGCATGCAGGGCACCGGGGACTCGCGCCGGAACCAGTCCGGCGCTCCCCGGTGCCCTGCCACCCTCGTGAGCGGGCCCCCGACCGCTTGCCAGGGGTTCCTCCCCGGTCCCCACCGGCCCCGCAGATTCGGTCCCCACCCGATGGCCCCCGGTCCCCGCCTCGCCATCACCCGAATCGGCATCGCTCGAAGCGGCCTCGCGTGAAACGCCGCGCGCCGAAACGACAGAGTCGTTCGCCGTGGCAGGGCAAGCAGAGCCCGCGGCTTCCGAGCCGGCCGGCCCAGAGAGAACCGAACCAGCGACCTCCGAGCCGCCGAGACCAGGGTGAACCGAGCCGCCGGCCTCCGAGCCACCGGGCCCAGGCCGGGCAGAGTCGGCGAAAGCCGCATCAGGCCGACCCGAACCGCCGGCCTCCGAGCCACCCACTCGCCGAGCCCGTGCCCCCTTCACCTCGTCCGTCCCGAGCAGCTCGCCCGAGACCGTGTACCAGACCCCCCGGGTGTGCAGGCTCTGCTCCGGCAGGTCGAGCGGCGTGTGGTCCAGCACCTCACCCGAAGGCCGGCGCCGCAGGTAGCCCACCACCTGCGATGTCACCGCCACCTCGCCCAGGCACACGCTCACCCCGCCGAAGTCCTGCTTCTCCTGCGTGCTCAGCACCGAGATGTCCACGATCTCGCGCGGCGTCGTCGTCCAGTCCGGGTTCTCCGCGTGGACCAGCGCCAGCCCCTGGTCCAGGTCCAGCTCGTCGACCACGTACGACGACCCCTGGTGCAGGTACACCGCGCCCGGGTGCACCGCGAAGCACGCCGAGCCCGGGTCGACCGTGCCGAGCATGCGGCCCGAGTCCGCTTCCACCACCGCGATCTGCTCGCCGCCCGTGCCGCGGATGCCCACCTCGGCGTGCGGCCGGTCGCGGGACGTCCAGTACCAGCCGCTCGACCGGCGCCGCAGCAGCTTCTGCTCCGCCAGCTCGGCCAGCACCTCCTGCGCCGCCGCGCCGCCGAACATCTCCAGCTCGGGCACCGTCAACGGCAGCTCCGCCACCGCGCACGCCAGCTGCGGCGCCAGCACGTACGGGTTCGCCGGGTCGAGCACCGCCGTCTCCACCGGCCGGGACAGCAACGCCGCCGGGTGGTGCACCAAGTACGTGTCGAGCGGGTCGTCTCGCGCGACGAACACCACCAGCGCCGAGTCACCCGAACGGCCCGCCCGGCCGGCCTGCTGCCAGAACGACGCGAGCGTGCCCGGGTAGCCGGCCAGCACCACCGCGTCCAGCCCCGCGATGTCGACGCCGAGCTCCAGCGCGTTCGTCGTCGCCACACCGAGCAGCCGTCCCGACAGCAACGCCGATTCCAACGCGCGACGCTCTTCCGGGAGGTACCCGGACCGATACGCCGCAACGGTTTCCGCCAACGCCGGGTCCACTTCGGACAGAATGCGACGCGCACCCAGCGCGGCCAGCTCCGCGCCCCGCCGCGACCGGATGAACGCCAGCGACCGCGCCCCTTCGACGACCAGGTCGGCCAGGATCCGCGACGTCTCCGCGCCCGCCGACCGCCGCACCGGCGCGCCGTTTTCCCCGGTCAGCTCCTCCAGCAACGGCGGCTCCCACAACGCCACCGTGCGGGCGCCGCGCGGCGAAGCGTCCTCCGTCACCGCCACGCACGAAACACCGGTAAGCCGCGAAGCGAACGAAGCCGGCGAAGCAGTCGTCGCCGAAGCGAGCACGAAGACCGGCGAAGCGCCGTAGTGCTCGGCCACCCGGCGCAACCGGCGCAGCAACAGGGCGACGTGTGAGCCGAAGACCCCGCGGTAGGTGTGGCACTCGTCGACGACCACGCAGCCGAGCCGCCGGAAGAACCCGGCCCACCGCCCGTGCTGCGAAAGGATCCCGCGGTGCAGCATGTCCGGGTTCGTGAACACCCAGTTCGCGTGCGCGCGCACCCAGTCGCGCTCGACCATCGGCGTGTCGCCGTCGAACGACGCCGCCCGGACGCCGGGGACGTCCAAAGAGGACACCGACCGCAGCTGGTCGGCGCCCAGCGCCTTGGTCGGCGACAGGTACAGCGCGTTCGCCTTCTCGCCCGCGGCCAGCCGCGACAGCACCGGCAGCTGGTAGGCCAGCGACTTGCCCGACGCCGTGCCGGTCGAGACCACGACGTGACGACCTTCGTACGCGTGCGACGCCGCCTCGGCCTGATGGGCCCAGGGCGCCGAGACCCCGCAGTCACGCAGCGCAGCGACAACCGCCGGATCCGCCCACGCCGGCCACTCTGCGTAGCCCGCGGCGCGGCCCGGGAGTTCGGCCACGTGCGTGACCGGGTCTTCGCGCGCCGGGATGCCGGCGGTCACCCGCCCCAGCAGCCGCCGCCCCCGTGAGTCGTCCACCCGCCAAGGTTGGCACAGGGGTCCGACAGTTTTCGCATCCCCAAGTGCGGCAACGGATCGGCGAAAGAGTGATCGATCAAGTGAGGAGCCTCACAAGGTAACGGAATGTGCCGTCACCGGGACGGCGTGAAGGCGCTGGTTGCGATACCAATACACTCCCGCAATCCACACCCTCTGTGGTGAGCGTCATGTGAGACGTGCATTGCGTCCCGGCTAGCGTGTCGCTCGGTACAGGGTCCATGCCAGCGTCGGCCGTGTCGAACCCTCGGCTTGCCGTCGACGCTGGCGATCGGCGACGTCTCCTGGAGGACGAATGTCACGGCAGTTCCTCGCGGAGGGCGGGTCCATCACGCTCTCCGGAGGTGGCTACACGATTGTCGGTGTAGTCGCCGTGGTCGCGCTTGCCGCACTCGTCATCGGCTACGTCCTGCTCAAGGAGGTGCTGGCCGCAGGCCAGGGCACCGCCAAGATGCAGGACATCGCCAAGGCGGTGCAGGAAGGCGCGGCCGCTTACCTCAAGCGGCAGCGGAACACCCTCGCCATTTTCGGCGTGATCGTGTTCCTCCTGCTCTTCGCACTTCCCGCCGACGACTGGAACGAGAAGATCGGCCGTTCGATCTTCTTCCTGGTCGGTGCGGCGTTCTCGTTCGCGATCGGTTACCTCGGCATGTGGCTGGCCACGCAGGCGAACCTGCGCGTGGCCGCCGCGTCGCGCGAGGAAGGCGGCCGTGAGGTCGCCATGCGCGTGGCGTTCCGCACCGGTGGTGTGGTCGGCATGATCACCGTCGGCCTCGGCCTGTTCGGTGCCGCGGTCGTCGTGCTGGTGTACACCGGCCAGGCGCCCAAGGTGCTCGAGGGCTTCGGCTTCGGCGCCGCCCTGATCGCGATGTTCATGCGTGTCGGCGGCGGTATCTTCACCAAGGCCGCCGACGTCGGCGCGGACCTGGTCGGCAAGGTCGAGCAGGGCATCCCGGAGGACGACCCCCGCAACGCCGCCACCATCGCGGACAACGTGGGTGACAACGTCGGCGACTGCGCCGGCATGGCCGCTGACCTGTTCGAGTCCTACGCCGTCATGCTGGTCGCCGCGCTGATCCTGGGCAGCACCGCCTTCGGCGTGCACGGCCTGATCTTCCCGCTCATCGTGCCGGCCATCGGTGTCATCACCGCGGTCATCGGTGTCTACATCACCAAGGCGCGTGCGGGTGAGGGCGGCCTGGTCACGATCAACCGCTCGTTCTACATCTCCGCGGTCATCTCCGCCGTCCTGTCGGCGATCGCGGCGTTCGTGTACCTGCCGAGCAGCTTCTCCGACTTCGGCGCGGGCTTCGAAAACTCGGGCAACCCGGCGGTCATCGCGACCGTCGCGGTGATCATCGGCATCGTGCTCGCCGCGGTCATCCTGAAGCTGACCGGTTACTACACCGGCACCGAGTACAAGCCGGTCAAGGACGTCGCGCAGACGTCGGAGACCGGTGGCGCGACCGTCATCCTGTCCGGCATCTCGGTCGGTTTCGAGTCCGCTGTGTACACCGCGCTGGTGATCGGCGCGGCCGTGTTCGGCGCGTACCTCCTGGGCGGCGGCGTCGCGCTGTTCGCCGTGGCGCTGGCCGGCACCGGTCTGCTGACCACCGTCGGCGTCATCGTCGCGATGGACACCTTCGGCCCGGTTTCGGACAACGCGCAGGGCATCGCCGAGATGTCGGGCGACGTCGACGAGAAGGCCGCGCAGATCCTCACGGAGCTGGACGCGGTGGGCAACACCACCAAGGCCATCACCAAGGGCATCGCGATCGCGACGGCCGTCCTCGCGGCGACCGCGCTCTTCGGCTCCTACTCGGACGCGATCACGAAGACCCTGTCCGGCATGGGCAACGGCGTCGTCACCGGCATGGACGCGGCCAAGTCGTTCGTCAACCAGATCGTCAGCCCGAACACGCTCGTCGGCGTGATCGTCGGCGCGGCCGTGGTGTTCATGTTCTCGGGTCTCGCCGTCAACGCGGTTTCCCGCGCGGCCGGCGCGGTGGTCTACGAAGTCCGCCGCCAGTTCCGCGACATCCCGGGCATCATGGAGGGCACCACCCGCCCCGAGTACGGCAAGGTCGTCGACATCGTCACGCGCGACTCGCTGCGTGAGCTGACGACGCCGGGTCTGCTGGCGGTCTTCGCCCCGATCGCGGTCGGCTTCGGCCTGGGCACCGGCGCGCTCGCCGGCTACCTGGCCGGCGCGATCGCCTGCGGCACCCTGATGGCGATCTTCCTCGCCAACTCCGGTGGCGCGTGGGACAACGCGAAGAAGCTGGTCGAGGACGGCAACCACGGTGGCAAGGGCTCGTCCGCGCACGAGGCCACCATCATCGGTGACACCGTCGGTGACCCGTTCAAGGACACCGCCGGCCCGGCGATCAACCCGCTGATCAAGGTCATGAACCTGGTCTCGGTGCTGATCGCGCCCGCCGTCGTCCAGTTCTCGATCGGCCCGGATGAGAACGCCGCCGTGCGCATCATCATCTCGCTGGTCGCGGTCGCAGTGATCGTGGCGGCGATCGTGGTCTCGAAGCGCCGGGGGACGGTCCTGACCGACTCCCCGTCGGAGATCAAGGCCTGACGCACCAACCCGTCCCCGGGCCCGGCACGCAGCGTCGCGTGCCGGGCCCGGGGCGTGTCAGGCCATCCCACACAGGCTCGGCGACTTGCGAAGCGGTGCCGAGTCGGTACCGTCGGCCCTTCCGGGACGTCGTCGAGCAGGAGGTGTTCAGGTGCGGCCGCGGTCAACCGTCTTCGCCGCCCTAACCACGACGATCACCATCGGCCTCGCCGGCTGCGGGCAGCAAGCCTCGCAGACGCCGGCACGGGACCAGGGTCTGTCGGTGACGACCGTGGTTCCCCAGGCCGATGCCACGGCGAGATGGGCGGACGGCTACTGCGGCGCGGTGACGCACCTGGTCCGCGCGCTGGCGGCGCTGCCGACCGTCGACCCGAGCACGCCGCAGCAGGCGTCCCGGACGTCCAGTGACCTGCTCACGTCGGTCGTCGGCGGGCTCGACCGGAGCCTCGCCGGGCTGAACGCGCTCGGCGCGCCGCCGGTCGCGTCGGCGGACGGCGGGCGCGAGGACGTCATCGGGCAGTTCGCCGCGATCCGTGAGCAGGCCGAGAACGCGCGTCAGCGCATCGAAGCCGTCCGCGGGGACGCGGCAGCGACCAAGGAGGCCCTCGGCGAGGCCAGGGCCACGCTGGACCGCATCGACGCCCTCGACTACCTCAAGGGCCTCAAGGACGTCCCGGCGCTCAAAGCGGCCGAACTGCGCGCCCCGGCGTGCCGTCAGCTGGATCAACCACCCGGCTGAAGATCGGCGTGACACTCGCCATGAATCGAACTTGTGTTCTAGTATGGCGCCGTGGATCGGACGATCTCGCTCTTCTCCGCCGAGGCCAGCGGGCCGGGTCTGGGTGACCTGGCCGGCCTGTTGTGCTGCCACGGCCAGATCACCGGCTTCGGGCGCACCGCCGCCCGGCTGTCGGTGGTCGTCGAGGAGCCGTGGCGGGCGCACATCCTGGCGCGCGAGTTCCGCTGCCGCGGTGCCGACGCGCAGGTCTCGAAGGCCGATTGCGGCCGTCCTCAGGTCCGGACGTCGTTCCGGGTCGACTTGCTCCCGCTGGCGCTGCGGTGGCTGCGTGAGGGCTGCCCAGGCCCGGTTGAGGACGATTCGGGTAAGGCACTGCCGGACGGTTTCCGGCTGAGTGGCGCGATGCTGCGGATGTGGGCGCTGGCGGGCGGCCGGCCCGGCACGCAGGGCTACCTGCTGGGTGTCGATCCGCTGGCGCCGAACATGCACGAGCGGCTGGTCGAGGCGCTGACGCCGTTGGGCGTGCCGGCGAAGCTCACCGGCCCGAAGGCCGAGGTCCCGGCCGTGAAGGTCACCGGGAAACGCCGGTTGGAGGCGCTGCTGGAACTCATCGGGGAGCCGCCGCCGGGCGCCGAAGCGGCGTGGCCCGGCGCGGAGCCGCTGCCGGTCCCGCACCCGGAGGCCGTGACGAGCACGGCCTGACCGGGTGCGAGAGCGAGCGTCAGGGCCGAGGCAGGGTGCAGCCGGCCTGGGTGAGCGCGATTTCGTTGGCCGCGGTCAGGCAGGCGGGAATGCCGTAGGTCTCCTGGCCGTAGTTCGTCTTGTAGTGCACGGTGACGTTCCCGGCCTGGTCGACCTCGCACGGGTTGTTCTCCGTGCAGCGCGCGCCGTCCTCGTTGCCGGTGTTGTTCACACCGACGACCTTGCCGCCGGAGACGATCGGCGAGCCCGAGGTGCCGCCGATGGTCTGGCAGGCGGACGTGTAGCGGATCGAGTCCTTCCAGGTCCAGCTGCCCTCCTTCAACCGGTAGACGAAGCCGTCGACGTTGCAGGAGTAGATCCGCTTCCAGTAACCGGAAACGACGTCGATCGCCGCGCCGGCGCTCGGGTGCGCGTTCGACAGCTCGAGCGGCGAGATGCCGTAGCTCGACTTGATCTGCGCGTAGGTGGTGGTGAGCTGGTAGAGCGACACGTCGGTGTCGGTCATCGTCCCGTAGACGATCTTCTTGGCGCGCAGCGTGCCCGCGTTGCCGCCGCTGGCGTTGAGCAGCGTGAACGTCCGGCTGGACGTCCGGTTGGTGATGACCTGCCCGGGGCCGGGGAACCCGGTCTCGAGGCAGTGCCCGTTGGACATCACGAGGGCGGGCGCACTGTCGGGCGTCGCGGCCGGTTTGACCACCGAGCCCGAGCAGTTGGACAGCGCCACCGTGCCGGCGAAGTTCGCCGCGGCCGCGCTCGCCGGTGTGGTCCCCAGTAATACAGTGGCGGTCGCGGCGGTGAGCAGGGCGCCGAGCAGGCGTCGGGTCATGGCGGATCCTTTCGGCTGGACGGGGAACTCAGTGAAGCGGTGACGTCCCCGCGCCCACCACCGTCGAACGGAGGGTATCCGGACGGTCACGCGCTAGGCTGCGCGGGACGTGGCCGAAATCACGTGGCGGGTACGTTGGGGAAACATCGCCGAGGTCAGCGGCGATGCGCTGGACACAGGACCGGCGGCGTGTTGGGCCACCTCCACGCCGTCCGGGCCGCGGCAGCGTGCACACTGGCAGGTCGAGACGCGGGCCCGAACCCACCGGGGGACGGGCTCGGTGCAGTTCCGCGGCGGCGGGACGAGATGAGCGGAGAGCAGGACAGCGTGGCAGGAGCACGGACCAAGAAGAACGGAGCCTCGGCGGACAACGGCGCCGGGCACCGGCGGCTGGTCATCGTCGAGTCGCCGACGAAGGCCCGCAAGATCGCCCCCTATCTGGGCGGCGGTTACGTCGTCGAGTCCTCCGTCGGGCACATCCGCGACCTGCCGCGGGGCGCTGCCGACGTGCCCGCCCAGTACAAGGGCGAGTCGTGGGCGCGGCTCGGCGTCGACGTCGACAACGACTTCAAGGCGCTCTACGTCGTCACGCCGGACAAGAAGTCCAAGGTCACCGAGCTCAAGGGCCTGCTCAAGGACGTCGACGAGCTCTACCTCGCCACGGACCCCGACCGCGAGGGCGAGGCCATCGCGTGGCACCTGCTCGAGACGCTCAAGCCGAAGGTCCCGGTCCGCCGGATGGTCTTCCACGAGGTCACCGAGCAGGCCATCCGCGCGGCCGCCGACTCGACCCGTGAGCTGGACGCCGACCTCGTCGACGCGCAGGAGACCCGCCGCATCCTCGACCGCCTCTACGGCTACGAGGTCTCGCCGGTGCTCTGGAAGAAGGTCATGCCGAAGCTCTCGGCGGGCCGCGTGCAGTCGGTGGCGACCCGGATCGTGGTCGAGCGCGAACGCGAGCGGATGCGCTTCACGTCGGCGTCGTACTGGGACATCTCGGCGACCATGGACGCGGGCGAAGAGGCTTCGCCGCGGAACTTCCCGGCACGCCTGGTCGCCGTCGACGGCGCGCGCCTGGCCACCGGCCGCGACTTCGGCTCGGACGGGCAGCTCAAGTCCTCGAACACCGAGGTCCGCGTGCTCGCGGAGGCCGACGCCCGGCGCCTGGCCGAAGCGCTGAAGCAGCGTGACTTCAAGGTTTCGAGCGTCGAAGAGAAGCCGTACACGCGGAAGCCGTACGCGCCGTTCATGACCTCGACGCTGCAGCAGGAGGCGGGCCGCAAGATGCGGTTCACCTCGGAGCGCACCATGCGGATCGCGCAGAAGCTGTACGAGAACGGTTACATCACCTATATGCGTACCGACTCCACGACGCTGTCGGAGTCGGCGATCTCGGCCGCGCGCAGCCAGGCCACGCAGCTGTACGGCAAGGAGTACGTCTCGCCGTCGCCGCGTCAGTACACGCGCAAGGTCAAGAACGCGCAGGAGGCCCACGAGGCGATCCGGCCGTCGGGCGAGGTCTTCCGCACGCCGGGCCAGGTCGCGAGCGAGCTGGACACCGACGAGTACCGCCTCTACGAGATGATCTGGCAGCGCACGATCGCGTCGCAGATGGCGGACGCCAAGGGCACCACGATGTCCGTGCGCATCGTCGGCAACGCGACTTCGGGCGAGGAGTGCACCTTCGCCGCTTCGGGCCGCACGATCACCTTCGCGGGCTTCCTGAAGGCGTACGTCGAGGCCGTCGACACCGAGACCGGTGGCGAGGCGGACGACAAGCAGAGCCGCCTGCCGGTGCTGGAGAAGGACCAGGCGCTCACCGCTTCGGAGCTGAACCCGGACGGCCACACGACGTCGCCGCCGGCGCGGTACTCCGAGCCGAGCCTGGTCAGCAAGCTGGAAGAGCTGGGCATCGGCCGCCCGTCGACGTACGCGTCGATCATCAAGACCATCCAGGACCGCGGCTACGTCTGGAAGAAGGGCTCCGCGCTCGTCCCGTCGTGGGTCGCGTTCGCCGTGATCGGCCTGATGGAACGGCACTTCGAGCGGCTCGTCGACTACGACTTCACCGCCGGCATGGAGGACGAGCTCGACCGCATCGCGGCGGGCAACGAGCAGCGCGCGCAGTGGCTGTCGAAGTTCTACTTCGGCGGCGACATGGGCGTCGACGGCTCGATCGGCCGCCTGGGCGGGCTGAAGAAGCTGGTCGAAGGCAGTGTCGAGGACATCGACGCGCGGGAGATCAACTCGATCCCGCTGTTCAGCGACGCCGACGGGCACACGGTCGTCGTGCGGGTCGGGCGCTACGGGCCGTACCTCGAGCGCGAGGTCAACGGCGAGTCGCAGCGCGCGAACCTGCCCGAGGACCTGCCGCCGGACGAGCTCTCGCAGGAGATCGCCGAGAAGCTGTTCGCGACCCCGCAGGAGGGCCGCACGCTGGGCACCGACCCGGTGAGCGGGCACCCGATCGTCGCGAAGGAAGGCCGCTTCGGGCCGTACGTCACCGAGCTGCTGCCGGAGATCGAGCTGCCCGAGGACGCCACCGCCGCGCAGAAGAAGGCCGCCAAGGCGAAGGCCCCGAAGCCGCGCACGGGCTCGCTGTTCAAGTCGATGGACATCGAGAACATCACCCTCGAGGACGCGCTCAAGCTGCTCTCGCTGCCTCGCGTCGTCGGCAAGGACCCCGAGTCCGGTGACGAGATCACGGCGCAGAACGGGCGCTACGGGCCGTACCTGAAGAAGGGCACGGACTCGCGGTCGCTCTCGACCGAGGACCAGCTGTTCTCGATCACCGTCGAGGAAGCGCTGAAGATCTACGCGGAGCCGAAGCAGCGCGGCCGGTCGGCGACGGCCAAGCCGCCGCTCAAGGAGCTCGGCGAGGACCCGGTGTCGAAGAAGCCGATGGTGGTCAAGGACGGGCGCTTCGGCCCGTACGTGACCGACGGCGAGTACAACGCGACCCTGCGGAAGGGCGACGAGATCGAGTCGCTGACCGCGGAACGGGCGTCCGAGCTGCTGGCCGAGAAGCGGGCGAAGGGCCCGGCGCCGAAGCGGAAGGCGCCGGCGCGGAAGCCGGCTTCGACGACGGCGAAGACGGTCAAGGCGGGCACGAGCAAGACCGCCAAGGCCGCGGCCGCGAAGTCGACCACCACGAAGCGTTCGACGGCGACCAAGACGAAGTAAGCACTGCTCACGAAGGCCTCCTCGGCAGCTGACGGGGAGGCCTTCGTGACACTTTCGAGTGACCTCTCGAACGGATGTTCGGGAAATTGTCGGTGGTGCCGGGTCTCATGGACGGGTGACTACGACACCACGCACCGTGCACACGGTGACCGCGAAAATCCTGAAGCCCATCCGCAAGGCGGCCGCCGGCAGCGCGACCGCCACGGACCTGATCGAATCGCTGCCCGGCTTCGCCGGCAGTGGCGGCGTCTGCGGCGTGGCCGTCGCGATGTACGACGAGCCGTGGTCCTCGGCGTTCTTCGACGACCGGACGAGGTTCGGCGTCGCCGGGGAGGGCATGCGCCTGTCCGGGCCGTCCACCGGCTCGGTCGCGGAGCTCCTCCGCGTGGCGCTCACGAGGCTGCCTCCGCTGCCGCCGGTGCCCGGGGAAGGGCTGTACCTCGACGCGAACGAGCGCGGCGTGCTCGAGCCCGGGCAGGAGTGCCTCGTCCTCGACCTGCTGGAGGACCTGCGGCGGCCCCGGCGGGGCACGGTGCAGCTCGACATCATCCGCGACGGCCCGCGGCGGGCGTGGGAGATGCTGGCGCTCGTCGACGACGACCGCGGCCGGCACCTGGCGGTCCTGGGCAGACGCCGGGGCGGCCGCCGGTTGTGGTGGCTGCCCGGAACCGTGGAGCGGCTCGCGGAGTTCGTCGAAGGGCGGGTGCCGGAGCATGCCTGAGCCGTTCGCCGACCGCTCACCGAAAGGCGTCACCCAGTCGAACACATGTGCGAGAAATTGTCGGTGCCAGGGTGTTCAATCTAGGGGTGAGCAACTCAGTCGCCGTCTTCGACGTCATCGACGAGGTCATCGCCCCGCTCTCGGCCGAAGTGCCGGAGCGGCCCTCGGTGATGGAGTTTTACGACCCCGAGTTCGAGATCCCGCCGGTGCTGGCCGACACCGAACCCCGGTTCTCGCGGTCCGAAAGCCGACCTCAGACCCTCGCCGACGAGGTGGAGCAGTACACGCGCTTCGTCGCCGGGATGTCCGCGATCGGCCTCGCCCCGGGCGGTGAGGTCACGGCCGAGGCGGTGGGGCTGTACCGCGCGCTGCGGGGCGGCTTCATCCGCGGCGTGGTCACGGGCGTCTTTCCGGCCCGGCAGGAGCCGTGGGAGGTCCGTTTCTTCGGCGACGAGGACTACACCACGGTGCTGCACAAGCTGGGCAACCGCGCGCGGCTGCGGTCGGGCTTCCTCAGCGAGCTGCCGGGCTGGGTGTTCGACGGCCTGCCCGACCGGCCGCCGGGCCCGGGCACGCAGGTCCGCATCGAGACGGACGCGGGTGGCCTGATCCCGCGTGGCTGCGAGCGGGAGGTGGCGCAGATCCGCGAGTGCGCGGCCCGGCCGAGGCTGGGCACGGTGCTGGTGGACCTGGCGGTCCGGAACGCGATCCTGGCGGAGTACCCACACGGAGCATTCGGCCTGGTCGACAACGACCTGGGCCGCTACCAGTTCAGCGCGGCGGTGGAGCGAAGCGGCCGCTGGACGGTGACGTGGGGCCCAGCGTCGCGGAGCACGGCGGAGCAGTGGATCGTCGAGGCGGTGCAGAGCCATGCGTGAGAGCGGAACAGTGGGAGGACGGCCGGTCAGGACGGAGCTGAACAGGGAGGCGCTCGGTCGAGCGGGCGCGGGCCGGGAAGCTGCGGACCAGGGGGCGGGCTGGGAGCTGGCAGGTGGTGAGGTCGCGGATCGGACATTCCCGCCCGCGCCGATGAACCTCACCGTCGGCCAAGCCATCCTCGAGGCCGCCGAGCTGAGTGGCGGCGTTCCCGAACCGCGGCCGACGCCGGCGGCCAGTCCGGCTGCTCTGCCGGTGGAGGTCTCGGCCTCGCGGGCCTGCCCGGCCGGCAAGCCGCCATCGCGCTCCGCCGGCCCAACCTCCCGCGACAACCCCGGCCGGCCCCACGCGAGACCGGACCGAACCGGGCCGGCCAAGCGAGCCGGGGAGGGGGCGCGTAGTCATGCCTGAGCGCACCGCCGCCCGGGAGCTGCTCGAACTCGCCGCCGGGCCGGTGCTCGACGCCATGCCCGACCGGGAGCCCGTCGACCGGCTCTACAACCCCGATGTCAGCGACCACGACATCCTCGTCCACGGGCCGGTCTCCGACGATCCCGCCGATCTCGTCGCCGAGGTCGAGCGGCACATCGCCTGGGCCGCCTGGATCGACGGCACTCCCTTCGGCGAGGACGGCGAGCTCAACGAGATCGGCTTCGAAGTCGTGTCGCTGATGCTGCGTGGCTCGGTCCGCGCCGCGCTGTGCGGGGTCTTCGACGAAGGACCCGAGACCGCGGACATCCGCTGCTACGCCGACGGCGAACGCGCCTTCATGATGGGCTCGCTGCCCGGGCGCACAGCTATCCACCTCGCCGACTTCGAGGACCTGCCGGAGATGCTCGTCGCGGAGCTGCCGGAAGCCCCGTTCGGCGCCTCGCCGCGGGCGATCTGGCTGACCGTCGACGACGACGGCCTCGTCGGCGACGGCCAGGACGACGACGTCGGCGCCATGCGGGAGCTGCTCGCGCGCCCCCGGTCCGGCACCGCGGTGCTCGACATGCTCGCCTTCGGCGGGCTCTGCGCCGAGTTCCCCGACCACGGGTTCGTCCTGGTCGACACCGACCTGGGCCGCTTCGCGCTCGCCGCCCTCGACCGCGGGGACGGCCGGCGGCAGCTGGTCCTGAGTCCCTTCAGCCGCGAGATGCTGCGCGACTGGTGCCGGAAGATGATCGACCTCGGGCAGGAGGAGGTGCCCTGAACTGGCCATCCGCCGGCCAGCGACTGGCCACTACGCCATGTGCCCGCCGAAAGTGACTGTGAGAGGTCTCACTACGATCCGTCACCATTGGCGGTCGACCGGACCACCGGCGGACTGGACACTGCAGTGGGTTCGGGCACGGGCTTGCGCTGCGTGACCGTCCCTCCACAGCAGACAAAGCCTTTGGGCGGATGCGTTATCCGCCATCGTCGCTACCCTGGAAAGGCGAGGACATTCCGTAGTGAGGTGGTCACCAATGAGCGCGAACGGTGAGGCTCCCTTCTTCAATGCCCCCGAGCTCACTCAGCGCGACGGCACGCTGTCCGGCACATCCGGCGAAATGTTCGCCGACCCGGTGTCCGGACTGGTCACGGCCGATCCC
This sequence comes from Amycolatopsis iheyensis, assembly GCF_024703995.1. GTDB lineage: Bacteria > Actinomycetota > Actinomycetes > Mycobacteriales > Pseudonocardiaceae > Amycolatopsis > Amycolatopsis iheyensis. Next base: position 229,746 of record NZ_JAMXQV010000001.1, read on the forward strand.
GAGCCACGCACCGCGGTGGCTAATGGCCACGAGCCCGCCCCGATCCCGGTGGCCGGGCCGGTGCAGCACGACGAGGAGGCCGTGCGTCGGATGGTCGAAGAGACCCTCCGTGAAGAGGGCGAAGCCGGGGTGAAGGCTCCGGAGTCGATCCCGCCGGCGGGCACGACGGGCACGGTCGGCGACAACGCGGCGCCGCCACTCGGAGTGCTGCCGCGGCAGCGGAACCGGCAGCGGACGTGGCCCACCCGGCCACCGCAGCTGCTCAGGGCCGTCCGCCAGCAACCGCCGGCCGAGGACGACTTCGACGAAGACCTCGAGGTGGTGCCCGTCAAGCGGCGGAAGCTGCCGAAGATGCCGTCGATGTCGATGCCGGCGTTCAACCGGCCGTCGTCGAGCGCGGCGGGCGTGATGCTCGCGGTCATGCTGCTCATCGTGTTCGGTTTCGTCGCCATCGAGATGGTTTCCAGCCTGGTCAGCAGCGTGACCGGACTGTTCGACTAGCGTTCGCTCGCTGTTCCCCACCCCACCGGGACCTCGGGGTCGTCCGCGAGGCAAGGGCCGATCGGGCTACCCTGACTTCACGGTCGGGCTACCTCACGAGGGCGTCCGGCACCACGGTGACTAGTGGGGTGGGCGTATCAGCGAGGGCGTGCGATCGGTACCCGGGGCCGGCCCGGGCAGCTCGTCGGGTGCTGAGGCGTCCACGATCAACCGGGTCCGGCGGGTGCTGGCGATCAAACCGTTCCGGCGCCTCTGGGGCGTCACGTACCTGTGCAGCGTGGCCGACTGGCTGAACATCCTGGCCCTCACCGGCCTGGCCACGAAGCTCACGGACAACTACTTCGCCCAGAACTTCGCGTTCGTCGGCGTGGTGCTGACCGGCCTGGCGCCCGGGCTGCTGTTCGCGCCGGTCGGCGGGTTGCTCGCGGACCGGTTCGACCGCCGCAAGGTGATGGTGGTCGCCGACCTGCTGCGGTGCGGCTTCCTGCTGTCCATCGCGATCGTCAGCGCGCCCTGGTGGCTGCTCGCCGGGAACTTCCTCGTCGGCTGCGCGTCGAGCATGTGGATCCCCTCGAAAGAGGCGGCGGTCCCGAACCTGCTCCGCCGGCCCGACCAGGTCGAAACGGCCAACCAGCTCGGCATGGTGATGACCTACGGCCTCGCCGTCGTCACCGCGGCCGGCGCGAACGCCGTCATCACCGGCGTCAACACGACCTTCCACCTGTTCCCCGGCGACCCGAGCCTCAACATCGCGAAGCTCGTCGTCATCATCACCGGCCTGCTCTACCTGGCCAGCGCGATCCTCATCGCCACCCGCATCCCCGAGCTTTCGCTGCGCAACGTCCACGCGACGCCGGAGCAGAAGGTCAAGCAGGCCGACGAGGAGAAGCTCGGCATCGGCGCGATGATCGCCGACGGCTTCCGGTTCATCCGCAGCACGCCGCTCGTGCGCGGGCTGCTGGTGGGCGCGTTCGGCGCGTTCGTCGCGGGCGGCGCCGTGATCGGCTCGGCCAAGCCGTACTCCTCGAGCCTGCTCGCCGGTGACTCGGCGTTCAGCCTGCTGGTCCTGGCCGTCTTCCTCGGCCTCGCCACCGGCATGGCGTTCGCGCCCAAGCTCGCCCGCCGGCTCCCGCACGACCGGCTGTTCGGGCTTTCGATCGTCGCGGCCGCGATCTCGCTGTTCTTCGTGGCGCTGTCGCCGCACCTGGCCATCTCGCTGATCGCCGTGGTGCTGGTCGGGGTCTGCGCCGGCACCGCGTTCCTCACCGGCGTGACGATCATCGGCTCGCGCGTCGAAGACGCCATCCGCGGCCGGATCAACGCGATCTACCAGCTGATGATGAAGCTGGTGCTGTTCGGCACCACGGTCACCGTGCCGCTGATCGTCGGCGCGGTGCAGCGGCACACGATCACCGTCTGGGGCAGCCCGCTCACCATCGACGGCACCCGCCCGGTGATGCTCGGAGGCGCCGCGATCGCGCTGGTCGCGGGCCTGTTCGCGTACCGGCAGATGGACGACAAGCGCACCGAGCCGATCCTGTCCGACCTGCGCAACGCGCTGCGCCGCTCGCCGCGGCGCGTCAACGGCTTCCTGATCGCCGTCGAGGGCACCACCGCGATCAACACCGCGATCCAGGCCGTCAACCTCGCCGACTGGATGCGCGGCGGCACCCGGCCGGTCGTGGTCGCCGCCGACCCCGCGCTCGACGACAAGCGGCTCACCGCGCTCGTCTCCGGCGCTTCGCTGACCGGGGCGCGCGCTCAGGCGCTGGCCGCGGCCGCGGTGCGGGCGGACATCGTCGAGCGGCACGTCCAGCCGGCGCTCGACGCCGGTTCGGTCGTGGTGATGGAGCGGTTCGTCGACTCGCCGCTGGCGCACCTGTCCGCCGTCGCGGGGCTCGACAGCGACGAGCTCGAAGGCCTCGCCGACTGGGCGACCGGGCGGCTGCGGCCCGACCTGACCGTCCTGCTCGACTCGGCCCCGAACGGCGCGCCGCGCGACCGGTCGAGCACGATGAACGACCAGTGGCGCGTCCAGCACCTGCTCACCGAGATGGCCGCCGCCGACCCGGACCGGTACGTCGTGGTCGACGCGGACGGCACCGACGTCGAGGTCGCCGAGCGCATCCGCACCGCGCTGCGCGCCGTGTTCGTCGGCCGCCTGTCCGCTCTCGCGCCGACGGCTGCCGTGCCCACCACCGAGCTCCCGTCGACCACCGGCCTGCCGGCGACGGACCAGCCGTCCACGCTGCCCCTGGACCTCGAAGACACCGTCCCGGAAGAGCCTCGCGTGGAGGCGAAGTGACGACGACCGAGCGCATCGGCGTCTGGAATCAGGTGGTCGGGCAGGAAAGCGCGGTCGAAACGCTGACCGCGGCCGCGTCGGCCGCCGCGAAGATCATCGCCGGCGAACCCGCTCCGCCCGGGGCGATGACGCACGCCTGGCTGCTCACCGGCCCACCCGGGTCCGGTCGCTCGGTGGCCGCGCGCACGTTCGCCGCGGCCCTGCAGTGCAGCACCGGCACCGGCTGCGACGCCTGCCCGGGCTGCCACACGACGATGGCGGGCACGCACGCCGACGTCCGGCTCGTGGTGCCGGAAGGCCTGTCCATCTCGGTCGCCGAGATGCGCGCGCTGGTCCAGGCGGCCGCGCGCCGGCCGACCACCGGCAACTGGCAGGTCGTCATCATCGAGGACGCCGACCGGCTCACCGAAGGGGCGTCGAACGCCCTGCTGAAGGCCGTCGAGGAGCCGCCGGACCGCACGGTGTTCCTGTTGTGCGCGCCGTCGGACCACCCCGAGGACGTCTCGGTGACGATCCGTTCGCGCTGCCGCCTGGTGACGCTGCGGACGCCGCCGCCGGGGGCGATCGCGGACGTGCTGGTGCGCCGGGACCACGTCGATCCCGAGCGCGCGCAGTGGGCGGCTTCCGTGTGCGGTGGTCACGTCGGCCGCGCCCGCCGGCTGGCCACGGACGAGGCCGCCCGGCAGCGGCGCGCCACCGTGCTGCGGATCCCGCTCGGCCTGCGCCGGCCCAGCGACGTCTTCACGTGCGCCGACCAGCTGATCAGCGCGGCCGAAGCCGACGCGGGCGAGGCGAGCAAGTCCCGCGACGAGGACGAGCGCAACGAGCTGCGGACGGCGATGGGCGGCGACGGCGTCGGCAAGGGCGTCGCGGGCGCCAAGCGGGCCGCCGAGGCCGCGGTGAAGCAGCTCGAGAAGAAGCAGAAGTCCCGCGCGACGCGCACCCAGCGCGACACGCTCGACCTCGCCCTGATCGACCTGGCGGCCTTCTACCGCGACGTCCTGGTGACGAGCACCCGCTCCGGCGCGACGCTCAACCACCCGGACCACGCCGACCAGATCGCCGAAGCGGCGTCGTCGTGGACGGCGGAGTCGACGCTGCGCCGCCTCGAAGCGGTGCTGGAGTGCCGCGACGCGATCGACCTGAACGTGAAGCCGCGCATCGCCGTCGAGGCGATGGTCACGACGCTTCGCCAGGGCTGAAGACGAAAGAGCCCGCCGGAAACGTCCCGGCGGGCTCCTTCACACCCCTCGGCTCACTCCCGCGGCCGCGGTGACGGCTTGAACGGCTTTTCCTCGACCGCCATGGCCAGCGGACGACGTCGCGTGCCCGGCATCGCGGCCACCATGACCACGCCGAGCAGCAGCATCGCCGTACCCGACCAGAACAGCGGCACGGTGTCGTACGCGCCACCGGTGTAGGCGAGGTTCTTCACCGGGCCCTTCGGCGCCTGACCGCCCGCGGGCGGCGTCGTCGTGCTCCCGCAGACCACACCGCCGGTCGGCGCGTACGCCCGCGCCACCTGCTCGCCGAGCGACAGCTGCGCGAGCGACGACGGCAGGTTCTTCGCCTGGTCGTCCGGCAGCAGGCTCTTGAGCTTCGTCGTCGGCAGCAGCTGCAGGTCGAACAGCCGCGCCGACGCACCCAGCTGGAAGCCCTTGAACGGCGTGGTCATGTTCGCGGACTTCTGGTCCAGCCCGGCGATGCTGAGGCGCAGCACGCCGAGGTCGAGCACCTTGCCCGCGGTGTCGCCGACCTGCTGCAGCGGCCCGGTGGCCGGGGCCAGCAGACCGCCGACCACCGGCAGGTCCTTGAGCGCGCCGAACTGGTCGCTGAGGGGCTTCAAGGGCAGCCCGATGGGGATGTCCTTGGTCGGGTGCGCCGCGTCCAACGTGTACAGCGTCTTGCCGTTCGCGGCGATGGTCAGCACCGGCGCGGTGTAGTCCACTTTGGACGTCTTCGCGTCGCCGGTGGAGGTCACCTTGAGCGTCGGCTGGCTGACCACCTTGATGCTCAGCGCCAGCGGCGTGTCCTTGAGGATCTCGATGTCCGCGGCCTGCAGCGTCGACGTCGACTGCACGGCCTTGTTCTTCGAGCCCGGGATGTCGACCAGCTTCACCTGCGAACGCGACGACAGCGCGTTCGGCAGGCTCAGCAGCGAACCGCTGCCGGAGGCCGCGGTCTGCCCGCCGCCCTGCAGCAGGCCGCCGAGGCTCTGCAGCCCCTTGGTGAGGTCGAAGCCGCTGGCCAGCGTGCTCGGGTCGAGCTTCGGCTTGAGGGCGTCCAGGCCGAGGTTCGGCATCGACGGGATGACGTTCAGCAGCGACAGGCTCGCCAACGCCGTGCTGGCGTCGGCGATGGTGTCGACGCACGGGCCGAGCGTCGGGCTCCAGCGCGCGTGGGCGCTGCCGGTCAGCCCGCTGATGTTGAGCAGCGGGTTCTGCGGCGCGCTGAGGCCGCCACTGATCGGCTGCGGGTTGTCCGGCAGGGCGGTCTGCACGACGCTGCCCGGCGTCTGCGGCGCGTTCCCGCCGATCGACAGCCCGAACGGCGACGCCTGCGCGATCGCCTTCTCGTAGCTCAGGTAGGCGTCGGAGTTGGCCGACGCGTTGGACAGGCCCATGCCGGCCTCGAGCGCGGACTGCTTCGGCAGCGTGTCCCCGAACCCGGGCAGGATGGTGTGGGTCGGCACGGCGTTGGGCAGCAGCCGGATGATCCCGAGCGCGGTCCCCGCATCCCCGACGGCCTGCCCCAGCGGCTGCGGCCCGATGGGCGCCGAGATCGGCGCCTGCCCGGAGCTGGCCGGCTGCGGGATCGGCGTGGTGGGGTAGGTGGGATCGGCGTTCGCGGGCGCCGCGCTGAGCAGGACCAACGCCGCGGCCGCCGGCAGGGCCACCGAACGGGGCAGTCTTCGCCGCATGTGCCAGAGCCTCCAGATAGGTCGACCGGGGAGTGAGACCGACGTCATAGGGCCCTAACGACAGTCCCCCGGGAAAGTGACGCGCACAGCCTCCGCTACACTTGCTATCGTCGCCAGCGCGAGCCGGAGACATGCCGCCTTAGCTCAGTCGGCCAGAGCGATTCACTCGTAATGAATAGGTCAGGGGTTCGATTCCCCTAGGCGGCTCCGCAGGTCAGGCCCCATCCGAGACTCCTCGGGTGGGGCCTGACTCGTCTGGTGGGTGACTAAGTGGGTGACTGAGACGCCTGGCGGTGGGCGAAGAAAGTTCCGTAGGTTCACCCGTCACGGGGAACCTCCATCGTCGCGGCCGCCCTGCTCCGCTGACTCTCGCGGAGGTGTCAGCTGCTGGCGCCGCACCTTGACTTGTGGGTGTGTCGCACGCAGTACGCGGTGGCGAGCCGACTCCGTAGCGTTGGTATCACAACTGAGGTTGTCCACGACAGTAAGAATGGTGGGTGACCGCGCGGAGGTGCGGGCGAGGTGGAAGGAACTGAGGTGAAGTCTCGCCGGTGGCCGCGAGTCGCGGTGCTGTTCGGTGTGATGGCCGCGACAGTCTGGGCGGTGGGTACGTTCGGTCTCCCGGGCTGGCTGCTGGCGGATCAGCATCCGATACGTAACGTTCTGGAGGGTTTGAGTTGGCCTGCGGGAATCGTGGCTGCTCTGGCCTTGGGCGCACCCGGATTGTGGCGGTGGGTGCGCGGCCGATCGGCCAACCCGTCCCCTGTGATGGCGGCACGGATCGTGAGTCCGCTGGTGGGGCGAGCGCTGCACTTGGTCAATGGCGAGCTACCGCAGGTGTCCGGAGTGGGTTTGCTCGATCTGCGGGTGAAGCCGGCGATCGATACTTACGCCGATGACGGCTCCGACCTCCCTCCCTACGTCGCCCGGGACATCGATGAGGACCTGGAGTGGGCTATCCACGCTGGCGGGATGGTGTTGCTGCACGGCCCTGCAGCCGTGGGCAAGTCCCGGGCCGCGGTGGAGGCGCTGCGCCGACTACGACCCAGCCACAAGCTGCTTGTCCCAGACGGCGGTCCGGCGTTGCGGGAAATCATCGACGCCGGTGTGGACTTGTCGGACACGGTTCTCTGGCTCGACGACCTAGAACGCTACCTTGGCGCCGAGGGCCTCGATGTCGGGCTTTTGCAGCGGCTGTGCCCGCTCGGGAATACCGGGATTGCGGTGGTCGCAACGATGCGCGATGAGCAACTCGCTCTTCACGCCCAGTCCGCTACTCGCTCAATCGCCGACACCGGCACAGGTATCGACCAGGCTGCGGTGGAGATCCTCGCCGGAGTGCGCGGTCGCCGGCGAATTAGGGTTGCCGCGGCGCTAACCGACACCGAACGGACTCGCGCCGACCAGGCTGGTGAGCGTGACGATCGCGTCAGGCGGGCGGTCGCCGCTCCGGAAGGATTTGCTGAGTATCTGGCCGCAGGACCGGCGATGGTGGACCGCTGGTGCACAGGTGAGACTCCCGAGTTCATCCGCGGCCAAGCCCTCATCAGCGCGGCGGTCGACTGCCGACGCGCTGGACACCACGCCCCCGTGCCCGCCGCGCTCCTAGCCGATCTGCACGCCCAATTTCTGCCGCCCGCCTGGCGGAATCGCGCCGACCTGCCCTCTCTGGACGTGGGATTGCACTGGGCTACCCGGCGGGTCCTCGGCGCCAGCTCCTGCTTACAACCCACCTCTGACGAGCGCTACCTGGCCTCGGACTACCTGCTTGACCGCACCCAGCGAGCCCGCACCGATTCAGCCCTACCGCTTACTGGCCCCGTCAGGGATAGGACCTGGACCGTCCTGGCGGCCGCGCTGCCCCCCATGCAAAACTTTCGTATCGGCGTTACCGCCTACTACGCTGGCCGTCCTGACGTCGCCGAACAGGCATTTATCGCCGCCGCTCCGTATGACTCAGAAGCCTCATTCAACCTCGGATTTCTGCTCGGTGAGCAGTCGGGTCGTGAAGCTGAGGCCGAACAGGCTTACCGCGCCGCCGCCGCCGCCGGCGGCATCAAAGCCCTGAACAACCTAGGGCTATTGCTCGGTGAGCAGTCGGGTCGTGAAGCTGAGGCCGAGCAGGCCTTCCGTGCCGCCGCCGCTGCTGGCATCACCCAAGCCCGGTTCAATCTGGCGCTATTGCTCGGTGAAAAGTCGGGTCGTGAAGCTGAGGCCGAGCAGGTCTACCGTGACGCCGTCGCCGATGGCGACACCGAGGCCATGTTCAATCTAGCGGTGATGCTCAGCGAGCAATCGGGTCGTGAAGCTGAGGCTGAACAGCTTTTCCGCGATGCCGTCGCCGCCGGCGACCTCAAAGCATCAAATAACTTGGGAATCCTGCTTAGCGCCAAGTCGGGTTGTGAAGTCGAGGCCGAACGCTTTCTCCGCGACGCCGTCGCGGCTGGCAATACTAACGCTTTGTTCAACCTGGGGTTCCTGCTTGGCGAGCAACCGGGTCGCGAAGCTGAGGCCGAACAGGCTTACCGCGATGCTGTCGCCGGCGGCATCTTCCAAGCCCTGAACAACCTGGCGCTACTGCTCAGCAGACAATCGGGTCGTGAAGCTGAGGCTGAACAGCTCTACCGTGACGCCGTCGCCGCCGGCGATACTGGCGCCCTGAATAATCTAGCTGTATTGCTCAGCAGACAATCGGGTCGTGAAGCTGAGGCTGAACAGCTCTACCGTGACGCCGTCGCCGCCGGCGATACTGGCGCCCTGAATAATCTGGCTGTGTTGCTCAGCAGGCAGCCGGGTCGTGAAGCTGATGCTGAATAGCTCTACCGCGACGCCGCCGCCAGCAACACCTAATCCCCGAACAACGCGCACACCCTGCTCGACTAGGCCCAGCAAGACAAAGTCGATTAGTGCCCGTAGTGGTCGACCACGGCGTATGGGGTCTCCTCACGGCGTAGCGCTGGGGCTTGACGCCACAGATTCGTGCCTCGGCCAGGCTAGAGCTTCGGCAGGAACGTGTGCTCGGCGAATCGGGGAGTGAGGCCCAGCCGGCGCGCCGACTGGAGGGAGGTCAGGACGCGCCGACCGGGGGCTTAGGGCAACGCGTTATCCGTGGCGTGGCGTCGTAGTGCTCGGGCGGCGTTCTCGTAGGTGGTCAAGGCGGCTTGGTGGGTGGAGTAGACGGCGCCGTGCTGGTGGCGCAGCGTGACGGCGAGTGCGCCGGCGCGGCGTTCGTAGAGGGTGAACGGTTCGACCAGGCCGGGCGGGCAGTCGGCGGCGGGGACGATTCGCACGCCGATCCGCGGCTTTCTCGCCCAGGCGCGCAGTTGGTCGAGCTGGTCGCGGAGGACATCGGCGGTGCAAGCGTCGGGCCGGGTGGCGACTTCGCCGATCAGGAAGGTGTGCGGCGGCCCCGGTTCGTCGGACAAGGCGAGCTGACGTGCGGTCCGGAGAAGACAGCACACGTCGGCGGCCTCTGGGGCGAGCAGGCCGGTGTCGCGCAAGGCGCGGGCGTACTCGGCGGTCTGCAGGACCTCGGGGATGAGGGTCGGCGACCACTCGGTCACGCGGGTAGATCGCTGTTCAAAGGCGGTACGCAGGTAGTTCTCAGCGCGTCCGGTGCGATCGATCAGGTCGTGGTCGCGGGACCGGCGGGCCAGGTCGATGAGGTGTTCGCGCACGGGTTGTGGTGCTCGCAGGACCCCGAGGATGTGGGCCACGATCGTGTCCTGTGGCGCGCGGTGGCCGAGTTCGAAGCTCGACAGCACGGCGGGATAGATGCCGATCATGTCGGCCAGTCGGCGCAGGCCGATGCCGCGCTCGTTGCGGGCTTCGCGCAGGCCGCCGGCCAGGGCGATGACGGCTGGTCGGAGGACAGTTTCGGTCACGGTTCAGACCGCTCCGTTCGGTCGTGGGTTTCTGTGTCGGGGGCATTGAGCAGGGCAGACGGATCGAGTTCGGTGCCGTCGAGTTCGCCGGCGCGGCGGGTGAGGGCAACGCCGATGTGGACGAGTTGGCGGCCGAGGGTGCGCAGACCGGCGGCGTAGGCTGCGTCGTCCGGCTGGAGGGTCAGAAGCTCAACGGTCACGCTTCCGATCTTGGAGTTGACCTTCGAGAGCGCGGCGAGCAACTCGCGGTCACGAGCGTGCACGTGGCACCCCGATCCGCCGGTGCTCGTTCTGGGCCGCGCAGACGGGACAGACCCGGCCCGGCCTGGGAATCACCCGGTGGCGGCTGATGCTGGGCCGGTCATGTTCCAGCGGGAACCGGACGTCGGTCAGGCACCAGGGCAACAGCATGACGAGCCGCGGGTTGGCCATCTGCGAGTGCAGGTACAGGTGCGCCCACCCGCCGCCCCCGGTGAACTCGTGCCACTCCCAGAAGTCCAGGTACGAGCTGGCGCCCGTCATCGGGCCGTCGTCCAAGGCGGTCATCGAAGCCCTCGCTCGACGTCGAACGCCCGGACCGCGGCGGCAGCCTGCTCCCAGTCGGCATCGGTCATGTCCGCGTGCTTCGTCGGATGCCGATAGGTGTCAAGATCGATCTCGTTGAGCCGCTGACCACCCGAGTTGAACAGCGACGCGCCACACCTGAACGTCGGTCGGTCGGAGAAGTGCTCCGCGGTCATGGCGCCTTGCACCCCTGAGCTGTGCGAGCGTCGCGCAGCGAGACGGTCAACGCCTCACCCAGCTGGTTCCGAAGCTGAGCGGCCGACTCGGCGCTGAACAGGATCGGCTCGCCTGGAGGCGTCGAGCTGATCAGCGCGATCCGGTCGTCATCCCGTACCTCGACCTCGACGTGTGCCGGACCGCCGAGCTGGTCCACACCCTCGATGCTCTGTCGCGTACGTCGTCGATCACGCATAGTTAGTGACCGTACAAAGATGCAGGTCACAAACGTTTCCTGCTGGGAAACCCAGATCTGTACCCTGAGGCGCATGGACTCGATCGGCATCACGATCCGCCGGCTTCGCCGTTGGCGTGGCCTATCCCTCGAACAACTCGCCGGCCTGTCCGGCCTGTCGAAGGGCTACCTGTCCAAGATCGAAAACGAGCGCACGGCGATCGACAAGCGCTCAACCCTGGTCGCGATCGCCGGCGCGCTCCGCGTCAGCCTCTCCGACATCACCGGCGACGGGCTGGAGATCCGCGACCCGCAGGCCGACTCCGCCATCCCGGCTATCCGTGATGCCCTGCTGAGCACCGATCTCGACGGCACCGAGCCGCCGATCGGCGACCTTGCGCAGCTGCTGTCCGAGACGCAGCTGGTCGCGGCCCTGCGGCAGGCGAACCAAGACGCCGAGGTCGGCGCCCGTCTCCCCGAGCTGCTGCTGGCACTGCACACCCACGTCGACAAGCCGGACGCGCTCCGCTCGCTCGTCACCGCCACCCACACCACGGCCCTGCTCACGAAGGGGCTCGGCGCGTTCGAGTTGGCCTGGATCGCCGCCGACCGCGGCCACGAGGCAGCCCAGCGGCTCGGCGAACCCGGCTGGATCGCCCTCGCCGAGTTCGCGCGCACGCAGGCCCTGTCCGGCCTCGGCGCGCACAAGCGGGCGTCGAAGCTCGCCGAACGCGCCTTGGACTACGTGCCGGCCGACGCCTACGACGTCCGCGGCGCGCTCACCCTCACCACCGGCTACACCGAATCCGTCCTGGGCGGCGACGCCACCGCAGCGCTCGACGAAGCCGCCGGCCTGGCCGAACACGTCGAATACGGCAACAAGAACTTCCTACTGTTCAGCCCGGCCAACGTCGTGCTCTGGCGCATCTCATCAGCCCTCGAACGCGGCGACCACGCCGAAGCCGCCCGCCTCGCCGCGACCGTTGATCCAGCCGAGCTCACCATCGACTCGCGCCGCACGACGTTCCTGATCGAGCACGCCCGAGCGCTTTACGGCATCCGCAGGCCTGATGAAGAGGTCCTGGCGCTCCTGGTACAGGCCGAGAAGCTGGGCCATATCCGAACCCGAACGAACCCGTTCGTGCGGGAGATCATCTCCACGATGCTGGCCCGCGCTCGGCGCGAGGGCGTAGCGCGCGAGGTCCGCGGCATGGCCGACCGGATGGGGCTGATCAAAACAGCTTAATACGAACGCAGTGCCCGTCTACGCGGCAGGCTTCGGAACCTCGATCACAGGGGCCGGTCGCGGAGCATGCTGGCGGGTGAGGACCCGGCTTCCTCGAACTCGCCGAGCCAGCTCTCGTAAATCATGGTCATGTCGGGCAGGACGTGCCAGCGGTCGACGGTGCTGGACTAGTCGGCAAGATGTACGTGATGGCGTGGGTGAGGCGGATGTGTCGACGTGAGCCTCGGCGACGGCGGTAGCGCGCGGGCTTCGCTTCGAGCTGTATTTACTGGAGCAGTCGAAGGGCGTCTTCCGGCTCACGAGACCCCATCAGATCACATGGCGGCTGCGTACATTGCTTCCAACGCTCAACGAATGGGAATGACTGCAGCCTGTCGTCGAGTAAGTATGTAAAAATAACCGTTCGAATGTACACTGACTCAGGCTGGCTAGGGTGGCTTACTGCGTCGGAGGGTGGCAGCCGTGTTTGACTGGTCTGGCAAGTTGGACTTTGTGCGCGCTCTCTCGAACGTTCGGAGTGACAGCCGTGACGATTGGTATCAAGATCCGTGGGATTGGCCAGAGTATGACTTCGTGCGCGCTGAGAAGTGGGCCAGCCTGGTTCGTCGGCTGAATGCTTCTGGCGCTTGTCAGGTCTACAGCATCGATGTCCCAAAGGAAAACTTTGGCGTCCGTCCCGCTGTGGTCATGGAGCCACTCGATCGACTCATGTATCAATCGCTGGTAGATTTTCAGCGATTCAATCTAATAAATGACCTTGACTATTGGGTGTATGGATGGCGGTTGCCCCGGCAAGACTCGCATGGAAAAAACTACTTGACCAATAAGGTTGAATGGGCAGGGTATCGCGTTGCGCTATCAAATTTGGCTGAATTCAGCCCTGTGGGTTTGAAGACGGACGTTACATCGTGCTTTGCAAGCATTCCTATGGGCGGTTTAGTCAAAGACCTGCGACGTCACGGTGTGGCAGGCGATGCTCTCGAGCGGCTGATTGATCTCCTCGTCGAGTTGGATCAGACGCCGGGACGGTCGGGTTTGATGCAAAGGTCAAAGTCCTCATCGGTCCTTGCCAATATGTATCTTCGGCGCTTGGACAAGCCTCTTCATGAGTACTACGAGAAGCTGCCGAAACGCGGATTCAAGCGAGCGCTATCTGGTCGTGGCGGCGTTGTTCGCTGGATGGATGATATTTGGGTTTTCGGACTAGATGAGGCAACTCTTCGAGGTGTTCAGGTGGAGCTCGAAGGCGTAGCACATGGTGCAAAACTCGAACTTAATATGGGTAAGACTGTCGTAAAGGCCAATGAAGACTTGGTTGCGGCCGTCCGAAAGATTCAACACAGTGCGGTCGATGATGCGCTCGACTCTGATCCCACTGACTGGCAACCGTTAGAAGAGTTGCTCGATGGGATAATCGATGACCCCACGCAGGCGGATCGTACTACAATCAGGTTCGCTCTGCATCGAATGCGTACCCATGAAATCAGCTCGCGCCGCGATCGTTTGACAAGTGCAGTATCGATGATGCCGCACGCTGCCGACCATGTCGCGCGAGCCTATCGGCATCTTGGCTGGTGGCGCAGCATGCGGGAATGGTATCTGGAATACAAAAAAGGTCCCTGGGCCCACTTTGAGTGGAGTGTAGCTCGTCTTGGTGCTATGTTTCCGACCCAGGCCAGAATCTCATTAAGGATGCGGACGGCTTTTGCTGAGACTTTGCATGAGCGTCCTTCGTTGCCGCTGATGGCACTTACTGCGCAACGCTTAGCTTTTTGGGATCCAGATTTGGCGCGAGAGGTGATTTATGAGCTGCTCCCCCGGGTTGACCATCCGCATGAGCGTCGGATTCTTGCACTGTCACTTTTGCGCACGGGAGATGAGCGACGACTGATCAGACGCTCGCTTTCAGATTTCGAAGAAAACGCATTGACATTGCGGATGATTGAGAAAAATAGATTCGATCCGTTTGCAGTCTCGCCAGATTTCAGAGCTGATGACGATGACTGATTGAGTGCAAGTTGGCAATTAGGTGTTCATCGGCTACCGTGGAGGCTGCACATGTATCGACTGGCTATATTTAGTTCTTATTATAGCTGCTATTGTGGGGTTGGTTTTCTCAAGCGGTGACCTCTGGATGGCACTCTTGACGGGACTTATAACCGGTTGCGCCGTGCCAATTATTGATGCCGTGATTCAGAACCGGAAATATCTAAGAATAGTATCTGCAACTCTGCGCTACAGGCGTACTCGGGTTCGTGTATCGGTTTCGTATCTTCTTCGCGTCGAACGGAACGGAAAGTATCTCCTGGTGCGAGGGAAGCGATATTCGAATCAATTCCAGCCGATTGGTGGCGTTTACAAGGTGAATCCGTCCGCGCAGGCCGCCTTTCGTCGGTGGAAAGTTGAAACGGATGACTTGATACCGATAGACACTTCTAGTCAGAATGATCTCCGTATTTGGATCAAAGGAAGTCATCTGCTTAGCTTTGTTCGCTGGTTTGAGAGTGGCAAGAATCGAGAAGTTGGCCCAATGAGAGAGCTTTATGAGGAGCTTGTGATGCCGCACTTGCTCGAAGAAAAGTTCCGTTACGTGCTGCCGACTTCCTGGAGCGAAGGGTCGAAAAAGTCAGATTTAGTGACTTTGCCAATGGTCGCGAGTTGCTGATTGCTGATATTTATGAGCTATTACTGAATTCCGAGCAGGCGGCAGAGTTGGATGCCTTGCCTGTGGACGCCTCCGGTGAGGGCGATTTGTTGTGGGCCTCTGCTGATCAAATCAGACGCCGAGGCGCTAAGCCAGGAGAAAAGCAGAATTATGAGATATCGGCAACTTCGAACTGGACGATCTGATGTAGTTTGTGATTCGAATTACTGCAGTTTGATCTGTTCTTTGGCTGATGCTTTGAGTTTTGCGATTAGTTCGATATAGAGGCCGCGGCTTCTTAGTACTGCAGCCGCAGGGCGTGATCTAGCGACGTGTCGTGGTCATGAGGGCGGCTACTGCGTGATCGGCCTCAAGGTGTTGGATCTCGAAGTGGACGCGGTGGCTGCGTCGTCGCCCCTACCTGATAACCGTCTTGCTTGCTGGAGGGCCGAGTGTTCGATGACATGTTCGCGCTGGTCGTAGGGTGTTTTTGCGCAGGCCGATTCACGCCGGCGGGCATGCAACGCCTGCTGAACTTCTACCGCTGGGACCCCGACTGTGGTTTACCCCGGGCCTCCCGGTGTGTCTCAAGGCCCTGACAGCTCGTTCAGGCGCCGCCAGTGTGCACCGAGACTCCCTCGTTTTCGTCTCGTCTCGGGCGTGGACCGAACGCGACACCTTGACGTTCGGCGGGATCGCAGCGAAGACCCGATAAAGCCCGAGGCCCGGCGACATCGGCGGATGGCTGGTGGTGATCGGATTCTGTGAGGTGCACGGCTCCGTGCCGTGTGCTGCCACGCTGGGAGCGAGCCTCCGCCGGCCCAGTGGCGTGGGCGTTTGCTGAGGGTCGAACTGAGGGGCAATCAGGGCGGCAAGCGACGGACGTCCACGGACGCCTGGAGACTCCGAAAGTGCAGGTCAGAGCCCTGCAACCAAGGTCAACAAGTGACGAATTCCGCTCGTAATGAATAGGTCGGGGGTTCGATTCCCCCAGGCGGCTCCGCAGGTCAGGCCCCATCCGAGACACCTCGGTTGGGGCCTGATCCGTTTGGTGGGTGAACCGGTGCGCGGCCGAGAAAGTTCCGCAGGTTCATCCGTTGGGCGGAACGATCCACCACCCGCCCGATGGTCGACTCGCTCCATGCGGATCCCGGTCGTCCAGCAGCTCGTCGACGAGGTCGCTTCCGCGCGGGCGTCGTTGCGGGCGAGCAGGCGCGGGCTCGTCCTCAGCGCCGTCCGGTCGATCACCGAGGAGCAGGTTCGCGGCCGGGACGCCGTCGTCGCGGCCTTCGCGCGGCGCGGGCACCAGGCGGACGTCATCGCGGGCGAGCACCGGGCCGTTTACCGGAAGCTGGCGCGGCAGGAGCTCTCGACCGGCCGCTTCCAGTTCGCCGGCTTCAGCGCGGGCCTCGTCGCGCTGGTCGCGTTCTGGGTCGGGGTCGGGTGGTACTTCGACGATCACTTCAACGCGGCCGGGGCGATCTTCGCCGGTATGGGTGGCTATCTGTTCGTCTTCGGGCCCGCGATGCTGCTCACCTGGCTCCTGTCGCGCCTGCCGTCGCTCCAGCTGGTCCTCGTGGGCTTGTACATGCTCGCGGTGACGTTCGCGGCCGGCCTCATCGGCTATGGCGAACTCACCGGGGCAGGGCCGGTGCGCGTCGGCCGGGGCTCCGGAGGGCTGGCTTTCGTGCTGGTCGAAGGCATCCTCTCCATCGGGCTCATGGTGGCCGTCGTGGTCGTCGGCGGGCTCATCGCCGTGTACGTGCAACGTCGCCGGCGGTTGGCGTTGCCCGGGTCGCACAGCCTGCGCCTGCTGTTCCAGGCCATCGAGATGTCGGCCGCGGACGAGCCGTTCCTGCGCGCGGACACCCGGCGGGAGCTCGTCCGGCACATGGCGCAGCTGGCGGTGATCCTCAGAGTGGCGCTGTGGAAGACCGTGCGCCCGTCGAGCCGGCTGGCGCGTTCGGTCCTCAAGCACCGGTGCGCGCTCGCCGCGCAGACAGTCGAAGTGATGGGCGTCTGGGTCACCCTGCCCGCGAAGACGACGCGTACGGATTACCAGGACCGGATGTGCGCTCTAGCCGAGACGCTGATGTCCGGCCGGCTGGACGAGCTCCCGGTCGAGCCCCTTCGCGGCGCCATCAGCTTGCAGAGCAGGCTCGCCTCACTGTCCGGCTTCCTGCGGATGATCCTCATCGGCGCTGTCCCGATAGGTGTCGTGGGGGGACTGGTCAAGTTCGGCGGCGTCCCGTCGGAAGCCATCGCCGGACCTGTGTGGACGTTCCTGTGGATCTGGCTGCTGGTGGCGTTGCTCAGCGCGCTCGGCGAGCTCGCCACCGGACGGACCTTGTTTGACCGCACGCTGGAACTCTTCTCCAGGGCATCCAAGGAATGATCACCCGGTCGGGGGAAACGTGCGAAGGCCCCCAGCACGAGCCGGGGGCCTTCGCGATCAGCAAAGGGGCTACTTCGGAGCCGACACCTTGACCACTGTGGCCTTTGCGTCGCCGCGGGGGGTTTTGTAGGTGATCTCGTCGCCCGCCTTGGCTCCCACCAGTGCCAGGCCCAAGGGGCTGTCCGACGTTATCGCGTCCGCGTCCTCGCCCGGGACCGTCACCACCTGGAACGTCTCTTCGTCGCCGTCCGAGAAGCGGAGGGAGACCTGTGTGCCGTCCGGGAGCTGGGCGTTGCCGTAGCCGCCGTGCTCCATCTTCGCGGCCAGGTCGGCGATCTGGCGGTCCAGCCGGGCCGCCGCCTCCGCGCGGTCGATCACGTCCGCCTGGTCCGCCGCGTCCCCGGTGCGTTCCTGCTCGCCGGGTTGCGGCGCGAGGGCTTCCCGTTGCGCGCGCAGGTTCGCGATTTCCTTCTCCAGCTGGCTGCGCGCAGCCGGGCTGAGCCCCTTGTCCCCTGAGATCACCATGCCGGGCATTGTCCGCTGCGCGGACCGGGGTGGCCAATCCGGTTTTTCACCCCGAGGTCACCCGCGGGACGTCTGCCCTAGGATTCGGGGCTGCCGTCCAGGAAGAAGGTAACGAGAATCACCGTGAGCGCAGTCCCCGGTCGCAGCGACCGGCTCTCTCCCAACCAGCTGGCCAAGCAGGAGCAGATCGTCGAGGCCGCCCGCGTCGTGCTCGCGCGCGACGGGCTCGCGGGCTGCACCGTCCGCGCCATCGCCGACGCCGGCCCGCTCACCAAGAGCGCCATCCACTACTACTTCGCCGACATCGACGTCCTCATCGACCGCGCCATGGCCGCGCACATCACCGCCTTCGCCGCGGGACTGCGCGAGGTCGCCGCGAAGCACGACGAGCCGCGTGCACGCCTCTTCGCCGTCCTCGAGGAGTACCTGCGCGTCTTCGCCGCGAACCCGAACGCCGCGTTCCTCTGGTTCGAGTACTGGATCGCGGCCGGCCGCGCGCAGCACCCGCAGGCCATCGACGTCATGCTCAGCTCGCTGACCGAGCTGCTCGCCGAGCTCCTCGCCCCGCTCGACGTCGACGACCCGCGGGCGCGCGCCCGGGCGCTGCTGTCGTACCTGCTGGGCACGGTCGTCCAGCAGCGGGTGCGGCCGCGGCCGTTCGCCGCGCTGCGCGGCGACATCGAGGCGCTCTGCTTCGCCAACTACGGCTAGCAACGCCCTTTAGATCCGTAGGCGTACGGATTGCGCGTTACGTCCGGCTCCGGCCAGTCTCGGGTGACCCCCGAGAGCAGGAGACGTGATGCGCCCACGAACGTGCCTGGCAGCGGCCGCGGCCGCCCTCTTGATGCTCACCACCGGCGGCGTGGCCGCTGCCCAGCCCGCCGGCCCCCAGGTCTACGAGGTGACCGGCACCGGCACGGCCCAGCAGCGCACCGAGGTCGCCCGGACCGGCGCCGACATCCTCGACAGCGCGAACGGCGTGACGACCGTCATCGCCAACCCCGGCGAGGCCGCCCAGCTGCGCGCGCTCGGCTTCGGCGTGAAGGCGCTCGGTGCGGTCAGCCGGCCGCAGACCACGGCGACCGTCGAGGACTTCCCGGCCGGCTACACCGGCTACCACACCTACGCCGAAACCCAGACCGAGCTGCAGAAGGCCGTCGCGAACTACCCGTCGCTCACCAAGCTGGGCAGCGCCGGGACGTCGTACGAGGGCCGTGCGCTTTCGCTGCTCAAGATCTCCGACAACGCCGCGACGGACGAGAACGAGCCCGAGGTGCTCTTCACCTGCAACCAGCACGCGCGCGAGCACCTCACCACCGAAATGTGCCTGCACATCGTCCAGCGGCTGACCAGCGGATACGCCACTGACCCGGCGATCAAGCGGCTCGTCGACAGCACCGAGATCTGGGTGCTCCCGAGCGTCAACCCGGACGGCTCCGAGTACGACATCTCCGGCGGCACCTTCCACAGCTGGCGCAAGAACCGCCAAGGCCCCGGCACCGACACGAACCGCAACTGGGGCTACAAGTGGGGCTGCTGCGGCGGCTCGTCCGGCTCGACGTCCAGTGAGACCTACCGCGGCACGGCGGCGTTCTCCGCGCCCGAGACCCGGGCCGTGTCCAACTGGGTGAACTCGCGCGTGGTCGGCGGCGCCCAGCAGATCAAGACGCACATCGACTTCCACACCTACTCCGAGCTCGTGCTCTGGCCGTTCGGCTACACCTACGACCGGACCGCGCCGGGGCTCACCGCGGCCGAGGCGACCAAGTTCGAGAACCTCGGCCGGCAGATGGCCGCGACCAACGGCTACACGCCGGAGCAGTCCAGCGACCTCTACATCACCGACGGCAGCGTCAACGACTGGATGTGGGCGACGCACAAGATCTGGAGCTTCACCTTCGAGATGTACCCGAAGGGCGGCAGCCCGGGCTTCTACCCGCGCGACACCCAGATCGTCCCGCAGACCACGCGCAACGACAAAGCCGTCGACATCCTGATCAACGCGGCGATCACGGGCTGACGTGCTGGGCGCTTTCCGGGGGCTCCGGGTGGCGGAGCCCCCGGCCCGAGGCGAAGCCTCGGATGTCACAGCGCGGTCTAGGGTGCGGGCATGCCTCTGTTCTCGTTCGAAGGGCTCAGCCCGCAGGTCCACCCGGACGCCTGGATCGCGCCCACCGCCACGCTGATCGGCGACGTCGTCGTCGAGCGGGACGCCTCGATCTGGTTCGGTGCGGTGATCCGGGCCGACTTCGGCCGGATCGTCATCCGCGAGGGCGCCAACATCCAGGACAACTCGGTGATCCACGTCAACGACGGCGTGTGCGAGGTGGGCAAGAACGTCACCGTGGGCCACCAGTGCCTGGTGCACGACTGCACGATCGGGGAGCAGGCGCTGATCGGCAACGGCTCGACGGTGCTCGACAAGGCGAAGATCGGCGCGCGGGCGCTGGTCGCGGCCGGCGCCACCGTGACGCCGGCGACCGAGGTGCCCGACGAGGTCATCGCGATGGGCAGCCCGGCGAAGAAGTTCGTGCCGCTGACCGACTCCGCGCGGATGTGGGTCGAGCACAACGCGGCGGTCTACCAGGAGCTGGCCCGGCGCCACCGCGCGGGCACGAAACCGGTTTGACCCTCCAGTAGCTGGAGACTCTAGCTTCGAGGCATGGCTCCGAAGAAACTCACCCACCAGGTCACCCTCGAACTCGGCGCGGGCAACGCCCCGGTCGTCGACCTCGGCAAGATGCTGGGGCAGACCGGGGTCAACCTCGTCGAGATCAAGAAGGCCTACGACGCGGCGACGGCGGGCCAGCGCGGCGACATCGTGCCGGTGGTCGTCTCGGTGTTCGAGGACCGCTCGTTCGCGCTGCGGCTCAAGACGCCGCCGACGTCGTTCCTCATCAAGAAGGCGTTGGGGGACAAGGGTTCCTCGCGGCCCGGGCACGAGGTCGCCGGTAAGCTGACGGTCGCGCAGCTGCGGGAGATCGCCGAGCGGAAGCTGCCGGACCTCAACACCTCCGACGTCGAGATGGCGATGCGCACGATCGCGGGGACGGCCCGGTCCATGGGCGTCGTGGTCGTGGACTGACGTGCGCAAGCACGCGGTCGTGCCGCTTCCGCCACCCCTGCCGGTGGTGCGCCGAACACCGTCGAGCCTCGAGCGCGGTGGACTAAGCTCTTCCGCGCAGCAGCGACTGGCGCCATCGAGGTGGAGCACCACCGGGAAGCGACGACGAGGCCGGCACCGCGCGCCTGGGTGAAGGCCACTCCAGAGCCGGAGTACGCCATGACACACCAGCCGAACCTGAACGCGCTCGCCGCCGCCGACCCCGCGATCGCCGGGCTCGTCGAAGACGAGGCGAAGCGCCAGCACGACAAGATCCGCCTGATCGCTTCCGAGAACTACGTCTCGCAGGCCGTGCTCGAGGCGACCGGCACGGTGCTCACCAACAAGTACTCCGAGGGGTACGCGGGCAAGCGCTACTACGAGGGCCAGCAGTTCATCGACCAGGTCGAGCGGCTCGCCATCGAGCGGGCGAAGGCCGTGTTCGGCGCCGACCACGCGAACGTCCAGCCCTACTCCGGGTCCCCGGCGAACCTGGCCGTGTACCTCGCTTTCGCGCAGCCCGGCGACACCGTGCTCGGCATGGCGCTGCCCGACGGCGGCCACTTGACGCACGGCTGGAGCGTCTCGGCGACCGGCAAGTGGTTCAACCCGGTCCGCTATGGCGTCGCTAAGGAGACCGGCCGGGTCGACCTCGACCAGGTCCGCGACCTCGCCCGGCAGCACCGGCCGAAGCTGATCTTCGCCGGTGGCACGGCCATCCCGCGCACGATCGACTTCCCCGCGTTCGCCGAGATCGCGCGCGAGGTGGACGCGGTGCTGGTCGCCGACATCGCGCACATCGCCGGGCTGGTCGCGGGTGGCGCGCACCCGTCGCCGGTCGGGCACGCGCAGGTCATCACGACGACCACGCACAAGACCCTGCGTGGCCCGCGTGGCGCGATGATCCTTTCGGACGCCGACCACGCGAAGGCCGTCGACAAGGCGGTGTTCCCGGGGCTGCAGGGCGGTCCGCACAACCACACGACGGCGGCGATCGCGGTCGCGCTCGGCGAAGCCCAGCGCCCGGACTTCGGCGAGTACGCGCACACGATCGTCGCCAACGCGAAAGCGCTGGCCGACGCGCTGCTGGCCAAGGGCTACGACCTGGTGTCCGGCGGCACGGACAACCACCTGCTGCTGATCGACCTGACGAACAAGGCGGTCGCGGGCAAGCCGGCCGCGCAGGCCCTGGACCGCGCGGGCATCGAGCTGAACTACAACACCGTGCCGTTCGACCCGCGCAAGCCGTTCGACCCGTCGGGCATCCGGCTGGGCACGTCCGCGATCACGACCCGCGGCCTCAAGCCGGAGCACCAGCCGCAGGTCGCCGAGTGGATCGACCGCACGGTGACCGCCGCGGCCGCCGCCGAGGAGTCCTCCCTCGACGCCATCGCCGCGGAGATCCGCGAGTTCCTGGCGCCCTTCCCCATCCCGGGCTACTCCGCCTGACGCTCCACCCAAGGGCGGCACTTTCCCTATGAAAGTGCCGCCCTTGGCATGTCCGAGACGCGGCTCACAGAAAAGTTGGTTGCTCCATGCAAGCAATAGGGGAATACTTGGTCGAGGCAAGTAGTTGAGAGGTACAAGCAACTACGCGAAGGCTTGACCCGAGGGAGACCACCATGAGCGACACCACCACGGCGGAAGGAGCAGCCGCTACGAACGGCAAACTGTCCCACCGCCAGATCCTGACCGTCCTGTCCGGGCTGATGCTCGGCATGTTCCTCGCCGCACTCGACCAGACGATCGTCTCGTCGTCGATGCGCACCATCGCCGACGAGCTGCACGGCCTGTCCCTGCAGGCCTGGGCCACCACGGCGTACCTGATCACCGCGACGCTCTCGACGCCGCTGTACGGCAAGCTGTCCGACCTCTACGGCCGCAAGCCCATGTACCTGACGGCGATCTCGCTGTTCCTGGTCGGCTCGCTGGCCAGCGGCATGGCCACGTCGATGTACGAGCTCGCCGCGTTCCGCGCCTTCCAGGGCCTCGGCGCCGGTGGCCTGATGTCCCTGGCCCTCGCGATCATCACCGACATCACCGCGCCGCGTGAGCGCAGCAAGTACCAGGGGTACTTCATGGCGGTGTTCGGCATCTCGAGCGTTGCCGGGCCGGTCGTCGGCGGGTTCTTCGCCGGCATCGACACCTTCGCGGGCATCACCGGCTGGCGCTGGGTCTTCCTGGTCAACGTCCCGATCGCGCTCGCCGCGCTGGTCGTCGTCACCAAGGTGCTGAACCTCCCGCACACCCGCGTGGACCAGAAGGTCGACTACTGGGGCGCCGTGGCGCTCGCCACCGGTCTGGTGCCGCTGCTGATCGTCGCCGAGCAGGGCCGCGAGTGGGGCTGGGGCTCCGCCGCTTCGATCGCGATGTACGTCGTCGGCGCGCTGGGTGTGACCGCCTTCGTCTGGATCGAACGCCGCATGGGCGACGCCGCCCTGCTGCCGCTGCGCCTGTTCAAGCGCCCGGTGTTCCGGATGTCGACGCTGGTCACGGTCGTGCAGGGCGCCGGGATGTTCGGCGCGATGATGTCGCTGCCGCTGTACCTGCAGATCGTCAAGGGCGCGACGCCGACCCAGGCCGGCCTGCAGATGCTCCCGCTGACGCTCGGCATCATGATCGCCAGCCTGACCAGCGGCCGGATCATCTCGGCCACCGGCCGGTACAAGATGTTCGCGGTGGCCGGCATCGGCCTGATGGCGGCGGCGCTGTTCGCGCTGTCCACGATCACCGTCGACACCTCGCTGGCGCTGGTCATGGTGATCGCCTTCGTGATCGGCCTCGGCCTCGGCGCCTCGATGCAGACGCTGGTGCTGGCCGCGACCAACGACGTCCGCCCGCAGGACATCGGCGTCGCCACCTCGGCGGCGACGTTCTTCCGGCAGATCGGCGGCACGGCGGGCACCGCGGTGTTCCTGTCGATCCTGTTCGGCACGGTCGGCGACCGGATCGCGAACGCCATCCGCTCGGCCATGACGAGCCCGGCCTACGTGTCGGCGCTGGCCCGGAACCCCGAGTTCGCGCAGCAGATGAAGAGCGGCGCGCTGGACGTCAACGACACGTCGTTCCTGTCCTCGCTCGACCCGGCGCTGGCCCGGCCGATCCTGCAGGGCTTCGCCGAGTCGATGAGCACGGTGTTCCTGGTCGGCGGCATCGTCCTGACCGTCGGGTTCGCCCTGGTGTGGTTCCTCAAGGAGAAGCCGCTCTCGGACAAGTCGGCGATGGAGCAGCGCGCCGAAGCCGAAGCGGACGCTCCGGCCCTCGCTCTCGCGCACTGACCGGGGAATGAGAAAGGCCCCCTCGGGACTTCCCGAGGGGGCCTTCTCGTGTGAAAGCTCTGCGTGGGCTCAGTGACCCCCGTTGGCCTCTTCCTTCGCCAGGCGGTCGGTCTCGCGCTCGTAGGAGCGGGCGATCTCGTTCTCGGCCTCGGTGCGGCCGACCCAGGACGAGCCTTCGACGCTCTTGCCGGGCTCGAGGTCCTTGTAGACCTCGAAGAAGTGCTGGATCTCCAGCTTGTGGAACTCGTTCAGGTGGTGGATGTCGCGCAGGTGCTCCAGGCGCGGGTCGTTCGTCGGGACCGCGAGGACCTTGTCGTCCGGGCCCTTCTCGTCGGTCATCCGGAACATGCCGATCGCGCGGCAGCGGATCAGGCAGCCCGGGAACGTCGGCTCCTGGACGAGGACGAGCACGTCGAGCGGGTCGCCGTCCTGGCCGAGGGTGTCGTCGATGAAGCCGTAGTCGGCCGGGTACTGCGTGGCCGTGAACAGGGTCCGGTCCAGCTTGATGCGGCCGGTCTTGTGGTCGACCTCGTACTTGTTGCGTTCCCCTTTGGGGATTTCGATCGTGACGTCGAACTCCACGGCGTCCTCGCTGCTTCTTTATAGATCCGGGCGGGCCCGCGGCTCGCGGGCGGCAACCTTCATGACTGTCTTGACGTCTCCTAGTGTGGACTACGGCCTGCCGCGGGTCCGCATCGATGTCGGCCTCGAGGCATGTGAGCTTGGCCCCTTCCGGGGCAGGTGAGAAGGAGTGGTGGGTGCCGGAAAACGACCAGCCGATGTGGCCTTCGTCGGACGAAGACCGCTCGTCGTCGGGCGCGCGGAAGACCACCCCGATGTCCCTGCCCGAGTCGCCGAAGAGCGCTTCGGACGAGCCCGAGGTGCCCAAGGTCACAGGCAGTGAGGCCCCGAAGGGCTCGTGGTTCGCGCCGAACGTCGAGCCCGAGCCGATCCCGGGCCTGAACGTGCCCGCCGAGGAGCCGCCCGCGCCGCCGCCGGCCCCGGCCAAGCAGGACCTGGCCGACCGGCTGGGCTCGCGGGAGCCCAAGCCGGCCGAGCCCAAGCCTGCCCAGCCTCAGCCGGTCGCTGAGGCGACCCAGTACATCGAAGTCGAGCGGAAGCCGGCCGGAAAGCCCGAAGAGAGCACCCAGTACATCCAGGCGAAGCCCGAGCCGGACGCCCCGAAAGCGCCGTGGGTGCCGGTGGAGCGCAACGTCTGGCCCGGCGAGCAGCAGGACCGCCACGACGAGCCGTCGTCCGACAAGGCCGAAGCCCAGCCGTGGCGGGAAGAGCTCCAGCAGTGGCGTGAGGAGCAGCAGCGGCGCGAAGAGCAGCTGAAGCGCTCCGACGCGCAACGCCGTGAGGAGCCGCCGGCGCCCTGGGCGCAGCGCATCGACGTGCCGGACGAGCGCCGTCCGCCGCTGCCGCCCGAGCCGCCGCGCGGGGTCGTGCCCTCGGCTTCGGCCGGGTCGCTGGCCCGGCCGCAGCGGATCGAGCCGGACGGGCAGCGGTTCGACGCCGAGGCGACCGTCGGGATCGAACGGCCCACCCAGTTCCCCGGCGCGTTCCACCAGCAGCCCCAGCCGCGGGTCGAGGGCCGCACCGAGCCGCCCGCCGAGCCCCCGCGCCAGGAGCCGCCCCCGGCCGAGCCGCCGGCGGCCGAAGAGCCGCCGAAGAAGCGGCGCAAGGGCAAGATCATCGCGCTCGTCGTGGTCGTCCTGCTGGTCCTGGCCGGCGGCGGGGTCGCCGCCGCGATGCCGAAGGTGTCGAACCGGCTCGGCCTGCCGTGGGCGCCGAACGCGCCGAAGGGTGACAGCCCGGAGCCGGTCGCCGCCACGCGTCAGCTCCAGGGACCGGACACCGCCGGGCAGGCGCCGACCGCGAACGGCGTCAAGTCCGCGCTGGCCGGCGCGGCCGGGAACAGCGCGCTCGGGACGTTGACCGGCAGCGTGGTCGACCCGGTCAGCGGCACCGGGCTGTGGGACCACGGCTCGGCGACGCCGGCGAC
Source organism: Amycolatopsis iheyensis (assembly GCF_024703995.1). Classification (GTDB taxonomy): domain Bacteria; phylum Actinomycetota; class Actinomycetes; order Mycobacteriales; family Pseudonocardiaceae; genus Amycolatopsis; species Amycolatopsis iheyensis. The sequence continues at coordinate 255,510 of NZ_JAMXQV010000001.1, forward strand.
GCCCGCGTCGACCACGAAGGTGCTCACCTCTGCCGCCGCGCTGCTTTCGCTGGACCCGAACACGCGGCTGTCGACGAAGATCGTGCAGGGCGCCGACCCGGGCACGGTGATCCTCGTCGGCGGCGGTGACGTCACGCTGACGTCGTTGCCGCTGGGCACCGACTCGCCGCTGTACCCGGGCGCCGCGCACGTCGACGACCTCGTCGCGCAGGTGAAGAAGGCCAACCCGGGCGTCAAGAAGGTGCAGGTCGACCTGAGCCTGTTCAAGGGCGCGACGACCGCGCCGGGCTGGGCCGCGGGTGACGCGCCCTCGACGTTCGCCACGCAGATCGGGTCCGTGATGGCCGACGCCGGCCGCCTGGACCCGAAGAACAACAACTCGCAGCGGGTGGGCAACGCGGGCAGCGCGCTGGCGTCGACGATCGCGTCGAAGCTCAGCGCGTCGGGCGGCGGCCAGGCGACCGCGCCGAAGGACGCCAAGGTGCTCGCCGAGGTCAAGTCGGCGCCGTTGACCGAGCTGGTCTCCGACACGATGGAGCTCTCCGACGACGTGCTGGCCGAAGCCCTCGCGCGGCAGGTCGCGCTGGCGAGCGGCGAGGAAGCGAGCTTCGCCGGCGGCGCCAAGGCGACCATCAAGGTGCTGAAGGACCACGGCTTCGACGTCTCGGGTGTCGACCTGTCCGACGGCAGCGGCATCTCGGGCGAGAACCGCATCCCGGCGAAGCTGCTGACCGAGCTCCTGGCGGCCGCGGCGGCGCCGGAGGGCAAGAACCCGAACACGGCCAAGCTGCGCCCGATGCTCGCGGGCCTCCCGGTGGCCGGCGGCTCGGGCACCCTGGCCGACAAGCGGTTCGAGACCCCGGCGTCGCAGGCCGGCCGCGGCTGGGTGCGGGCCAAGACGGGCACGCTGACCGGCGTCAACACCCTGGCCGGGCTGGTACTGGACCAGGACGGCCGGGTGCTGGTGTTCGCGTTCATGTCGAACGGTTCCGACCAGCAGCCCGGTCGCGACGCCATCGACGCCCTCGCGACGAGCCTCCGCAAGTGCGGGTGCGCGTAACAAACCGTACGAAGATCGTGGCCGGAAACCGACACCGGGCAGGTAGCGTCGGAAGGGTGAGTCAGGAAACCGAGACCCGGCCCATGGTCGACTGGGCGCTCGCCGCGCAGACCGGCGCGCTGCTCGTGCGCGGCGGTCCTCAGGTCCCCAGAGAAGAGGCCGAGGCGGCCGTCACCGATCTGCGTGAGCTGACCATGGAAGCCGAGGGGCACGTCCGGCAGCTGACGAACCTGGGGCTCGACCTGCCGCTGCTGCCCGGCGAGGTCGTCGACCGCCCGGGTTGGGTGCGCTCGGCCGCCTCCGGGCTCGACGCGCTCACCGGGCGCGCGCTGCCGCAGCAGGGCGGGCCGCTGGGGCCGATCCTCGCCGGCGGCGCCGGCGTCCAGACCGGGCTCGTGCTCGCCTTCCTCGCCAGCCGCGTCCTCGGCCAGTACGACCCCTTCGGCGGGCCCGACCGCGAAGGCCGGCTGCTGCTCGTCGCGCCGAACGTCGTCGCGGCCGAACGCGCGATGGACGTCCCCGGGCACGACTTCCGGCTCTGGGTCTGCCTGCACGAATGCACCCACCGGCTCCAGTTCACCGCCGTCACGTGGCTGCGCGACTACTTCGCCGACGAGGTCGAGCGGCTCGTGTCCGGGCTTGCGGGCGGCGGCAACGACAGCCTCGCCGACCTGGTCGGACGGCTGCCCGAAGCGATCAAGCAGGGCCCGAAGCTGAACCTCGCCGAGCTGCTCCAGTCGCCGAAGGAACGCGCGGTCTTCGACCGGCTGCTGGCGCTCTCGACGCTCCTCGAAGGCCACGCCGACTTCGTGATGGACGCCGTCGGGCCGCAGGTCGTGCCGAGCGTCGACACGATCCGCGCGCGCTTCACCGCGCGGCGCAAGGGCGGCGGCGTCTTCGACCGGCTGCTGCGTGCGCTGCTCGGCGTCGACGCGAAGATCCGTCAGTACGAAGAAGGCGCGAAGTTCACGAAGCACGTCGTGGACGCGGTCGGCATGGCGGGCTTCAACGCCGTCTGGCGCTCGCCGAACACCCTGCCCTCGCGCGCCGAGATCGCCGATCCGGCCGCGTGGGTCCGGCGCCTGCACGGATGACCGGGCCGGCGGTCGCGGCCGTCCGCCGGGCGGTCCGTGCCTTCCTGCAGTCCGTCGAGCCGCCGGCCGAGCTGTGCGTCGCCGTTTCCGGCGGCGCGGACTCCCTCGCGCTCGCCGAGGCGACGGCCTACGTCGGGCACCGGCACGGCCTCCGCGTCCGCGCGCTGGTCGTCGACCACGGCTTGCAGGACGGCTCGGCGAAGATCGCGCGAGACGCCGCCGAAGCCGCGAAGTCCCTCGGCGTCGACGAGGCCGAGGTGCGCCGCGTCGACGTCACCGGACCCGGCGGCCCGGAAGCCGCCGCGCGCAAGGCCCGCTACCGCGCGCTGGCCGGGCACGAGCTCGTCCTGCTCGGCCACACCCTCGACGACCAGGCCGAAACCGTCCTGCTCGGGCTCGGCCGCGGCTCCGGCCCACGCAGCGTCGCCGGGATGCGGCCGCACGACCCGCCGTGGGGCCGGCCGCTGCTGGGCGTCCCGCGCACGACGACGCGGGAAGCCTGCGCCGAACTCGGCGTCGAGCCGTGGGACGACCCGCACAACCTCGAACCGCGCTTCACCCGCGTCCGGTTGCGCACCGAAGTCCTGCCGCTCCTGGAGGACGTCCTCAACGGCGGAGTGGCCGCCGCGCTCGCCCGCACGGCCGCGCAGCTGCGTGAGGACAGTGAGGCACTGGACACAATGGCGGACATGATCTTCACCCGCGCGGGCGGCTCCGAAGGTCTGGATGTCGGCGTCCTCGGAGCCGAGCCGCCGGCGCTCCGCCGGCGGGTTATCCGCAGGTGGCTGCTGCAATCGGGTGTGCGCGAGCTCACCGACGCGCACCTGCGCGCGGTCGACGACCTCGTCGCCCGGTGGCGTGGTCAAGGCGGTGTCTGGTTGCCGGGCAACTTGGAGGCACGCCGGTGCCGTGGCAGGCTCTGCCTCACCTCCCAACCCACCACCCGAGGGGAATGACCCGTGTACGAGGGCGAAATCGCCTCCGTGCTCGTCACCGAGCAGCAGATCCAGGACAAGATCACCGAGCTGTCGGCGCAGATCGCCGCCGACTACCCGGCCAACGGGCAGGGCGAACTCCTGCTGGTGGGCGTCCTGAAGGGCGCGGTCATGTTCATGACCGACTTCGCCCGCGCGCTGCCGCTGCCGACGCAGCTGGAATTCATGGCCGTCTCCTCGTACGGCTCGGCGACGTCGTCGTCCGGTGTCGTGCGGATCCTGAAGGACCTGGACCGGGACATCGCCGGCCGGGACGTCCTGATCGTCGAGGACATCGTCGACTCCGGCCTGACGCTGTCGTGGCTGCTGAAGAACCTCGCGAGCCGCAACCCCGCGTCGCTCGAGGTCGTTTCGCTGCTGCGCAAGCCCGAGGCGGTGAAGGTCGACGTCCCGGTGAAGTACATCGGGTTCGACATCCCGAACGAGTTCGTCGTCGGCTACGGCCTGGACTACGCCGAGCGCTACCGGGACCTGCCCTACATCGGGACGCTCGACCCGAAGGTCTACACGTCCTAGTTCACCGACCGTTCACCGCAAGTACCGGATTCGCGGAACCCCGCGGTCCGAGTTTGCGTCATACGCTCTGATCACGTGCGTTAACCTATGCGAAGACCATTCGTGCCCGCGGTGACCGGGTCGGGGGAACGGGAGAGAGCTCAGATGGGGAACAGCAGCGCTGCCGACGCGAACGCCTTCAAGGCCGCGGCCGCGGCGGGTCAGGTCGGGATCGACCCCGAAGCCGCGCAAGCCGTGCTGAACAAGATCCGCACCGGCAAGGACGCGGTGGAAGCCCTGCTCGGTGGCGCGGGCGCGCTCGCGCAGCCGCCGAAGCTCGGCGACAACCCGGTCGGGAACGCCATGGCCGCGAAGTTCGTCCAGCGCGCGGACGGCGGTGGCGACTCCTACGCCGCCGCCCTGCAGAACCTGCTGGACCAGTACTCCGCCGCCGAAGAGGGCATCGTCACGGCGATGTCCCGGTACCACGAGATCGACAACGCCGCGGCCGACCCGTTCCGCAACGCCTGAGTCAGAGGGGGATTTCGCAGTCATGGCTCCGAACCACAGCGACCAGCCGTCGTCCACCACTGGAGGGGCGACCGACCCGGGCTCGCTCGTGCCGCTCGGCGACAACTCGGCGTCGCAGAACATCGTCGACAACGCCCGCGGCAGCGCCGGCGGCTTCGACATGGGCAGCGACCGCGCGATCGCCAACCCGCCGAACTGGAACGCGCAGGCGAGCCAGCAGCTCTACAACGGCGCGGTCAACAACAACGAACCCGGCACGGCCGAGGCGACCGGGCAGGCCTGGGCGCACCACGGCAACGAGCTGAAGCAGGCGTCCGACCACCTGTACAACGCGATCTCCGAGCTGGGCAACGCCTGGGTCGGCCAGGGCGCCGGCGGTGCCCAGGGCGCGCTGGTGGCCATCGCCAACTCCGGTTCGCAGGCCTCCGACGCGGCGCACACGATGTCCGACCGGCTCGCCCGGCAGGCCGCGGCGGCCGGCGAGGTCAAGAAGATGCCGGCCCCCAAGGACTACGACCCCAAGCAGACCATGGCGGCGGCGCTGGCCGGCGGCCCGGCGGCGATGATCGCCGACCAGAAGGCCCAGGCCGACGCGGCGAACGACGTCAAGGCGCAGCAGGTCGCGTTCTTCAACGCCTACACCAAGGCCATGAGCGAGGTCGACAGCTCGACCCCGAGCTTCGGCCCGGAGTCGCTCGGCATGAAGCCGACGGGCTCGCACAACTCGGTGTCGTTCAACGGGATCAGCTCGGTCGGCAACGCCGGCCCGGTGCAGGGCCTGTCGGGCGCCGACGGCGCGGTGTTCGCCTCCAGCGGCGCGAACTTCGGCAACTTCGGCGGCGCGTTCGACGCGCAGCACGCCGGCGTCGGCCCGAACGCGGCCCACAGCGGCGTCGCGGGCTTCGGTCACGAGGCGGCGGCGACGCTCGGCAGCGACGGGGCCGGCGGCAGCGTCGCCGGCACCGGTGCGGGCGCCACCACGGGCGCGGGCCACGTCCCGGCGGGCGCCGGGCAGTCCGGCGGCAACCCGCTGAGCAAGATCGGCATGGGCCTCGGCATCGGCGGGGCCGCGGGCGGTCTCGGCGCGCTGGCCTCCCGCGCGCTGGGCAAGGGCAACCGGTCGGGCGCGAAGAACGAGAACGAGACGAGCCTCGCGTCGGCCGACGGCCAGGGCCAGAGCGCCGCTTCGGCCCAGGCCCCGCAGCAGGGCCTCGTTTCGTCGGCCGGCACCATCGGCGGGCAGACCCCGCCGCCGATGAACCCGGGCATGGGCGGCGGAATGGCCCCGCACGGCGCCCAGGGCGAGCAGGACGAGGAGCACACGCACGCGTCGTTCCTCATCGAGGCCGACCCGGACGCCGCCTTCGGCGCGAACCAGGCGACCCCGCCGCCGGTCATCGGCGCGTGGTCCGAGGACGAAGAAGACCGCTGATCCGAAGCCGGGCCCGCCTCCGCGGGCCCGGCTCGTCCTCTTCCCGGGGGTGGCTCGATGCCGAACGCTGAGCTGCTCACCCCGGTCGAGGTGGACTTCCTGTGGGAGTCCGCCGGGCTGGGCGAGCTGCCGTACCCACTGCGCGTCCCGTCGCACGGCGCGACCGTCGACGAGCGGTCGCTGCTGCGTCGCCGCACGTTGGAGGGCCTTGTCGCGCGTGGGCTCGCCGACGGCCGCGGCCGGCCGGAACCGCACATCGAGGATTACTTCGGCGTGCTGGCGCAGCCCGAACTGAGCTTGGACGCGGTCCAGCTGATCGCCCCGGAAGCCGAGCCGCTGCTCGCGGTGGCCGGCGTGCTGGGCGGCCAGGGGCTGCTCGCGGTGCAGGACACGCGGGGGCTGCACCTGCAGCCGTGCCCGGCCGACGGGCTGGCGAGTGCGATCGTCTCGCTGCTCCCGGGCGCCCCGCGCGGCTCGGAGAAGTCGATCACGGTCCCGCTCGAGCAGCTGGTCGGCGCGCACGGCGTGGACTTCCTGTCCCGCCGCGGCAACGGCGACGCCGACGAGCGCGCGAGCGCGGACGACGACCGCAAGGCGCTGGCCCGGCTGCACGCCCAGCCCCGGCTGCGCGGCGGCCAGATCGGCGCCAACGCCCGAAACCGGATGGGCGGCCGCACGCGCACACCGGTGCTGAGCTGGTTCGACACGGAGTCGGGCCGCTACTTCACGCAGGCGACCCAGGGCCGGGACGGCCGGGACTGGATCACGATCGCCCCGGCGGACGCGGCGACGCTGCGGCACCGGCTCGGCGAAATGCTCGCGGGCGCGGCGACGACCAGCGCGGTCTGACGCACCACGCGGCCGGCCCTCGCGCCACCTCTGCCAAGATCGGGCTCCGGCGGCCGGCGAGCATGCCCGGCCGACGATCACTTTTCGTCGGTGGTGCGGGCTACGCTGAGCAAGAATCCGATCCGGGAGAGTAGTGATGCAAGAGTTCTTCTCGCCGCTGGCGTTCGACTTCCTCTGGGAGTCGGCGCAGGTCGGGGAGCTGCCGTACCCGCTGCTGGTCCGGTCGCACGGCGCGACCGAGGATGAGCGCGTCTCGCTGCGCCACCGCACCGATGCCGAGCTGAAGGCCCGCGGCGTCCGTGACGCGCGCGGCCGGCTCGCGCCGCCGATCGAGGACGCGCTGCAGCTGCTGGCCTTCGCCCCGCTGACCATCGACGCCCTGCACATCCCGGTGTTCGACGCGCCGACGATCGGCGTGCTCGCGGCGGCCGACGAGACCCAGGGCGTCATCGCGATCCAGGACGCCGACGGCATCTGGCTGCGCGACGCCCCACCGGATGGCCTGGTCTCCGCGGTCGTCGGGGTGCTCCCGGGCGGTCCGCGCGGCAGCGAGGCGTCGGTCACACTTCCGCTGGACGACGCGCTGCGCACCGCCCCGATCCGGGTCCCGGTGTCCCTGCCGTCGAACCCGGGCGAGGAACGCGGCCGGGCGCGCCGGACCCCGCTCAGCGAACGGGCCACGGTCGACCCGCGCGAGGCGTACGGGCGCATCGCCGGGCAGCCGCGGCAGCGCGGCGGTCAGCTGGCAGCGAACAGCCGTTCGCAGGTCGGGGCCAAGCAGCGGTCCCGGGTGCTGGCCTGGTTCGACACCGCGACCGGGCGGTACCTGAGCGTCTCCCGCGCAGGTACGGACGGCCGTGAGTGGGTCACCGTCGCCCCGGCGGACCCGGCGACGCTGCGCACCCGGCTGGGCGAGATGGTGAGCAGTGTGTCGGACGGCACCCGATAGCGTGACCTCCGTGGACACCGGCCGGGAACCCGGGCGCGGTATCGCCCGTTGACCTGCGAGAGGCTCACAGGGGATGAACGCGGCAGCGGACGGTACCCTGATGGGACGGGTGTCCAGGCACCACGGGTTGTCAACATCGTGATGGCGGGTATCACAGGAGCCGCCCAACCAGGGAGGGTCGAGGCCACCAGGGCCGAGTCGTATGAACCGGAAGAGCGTGCTCAGGAACCCACTGCTGTGGATCGTCGCGGGGTTGCTGGCGTTGTTCGCGTACAACACGATCTTCGACAGTGATCGTGGGTACACCCAGGCACCCATCTCGGTGGCGAACTCCCAGATCTCCTCGAACAACGTCAAGGAAGCCAGCCTCGAGGACAAGGAACAGCAGCTCAAGCTGCTGCTTTCCAAGCCCATCGACGTCGACGGCCAGCAGGTCACCCAGATCATTTCGCAGTATCCGGCGGATGCCACCCGCCCGATCTACGACGCGCTGACCGCAGCCAAGACCGGCGGGCAGCCGATCAAGTTCACCACCAAGGTGACCCAGCAGGGCGTGCTGACGCAGATCCTCATCTTCGCCATCCCGCTCGCCCTCGTGCTGGGCCTGCTGATGTGGATGATGAACAACGCCCAGGGCGGCGGCAACCGCGTCCTCAACTTCGGCAAGTCCAAGGCCAAGCAGCTGAACAAGGACATGCCCAAGACGACGTTCGGTGACGTCGCGGGCGCCGACGAGGCCGTCGAAGAGCTGTACGAGATCAAGGACTTCCTGCAGAACCCGGCGCGCTACCAGGCGCTCGGCGCGAAGATCCCGAAGGGCGTGCTGCTCTACGGGCCGCCGGGCACCGGTAAGACGCTGCTCGCGCGCGCCGTCGCCGGCGAAGCGGGCGTGCCGTTCTACACGATCTCCGGCTCGGACTTCGTCGAGATGTTCGTCGGTGTCGGCGCCTCGCGTGTCCGTGACCTGTTCGAGCAGGCCAAGCAGAACGCGCCGTGCATCATCTTCGTCGACGAGATCGACGCGGTCGGCCGCCAGCGCGGCGCCGGCCTCGGCGGCGGGCACGACGAGCGCGAGCAGACGCTGAACCAGCTGCTCGTCGAGATGGACGGCTTCGACGCCCGCGGCGGCATCATCCTGATCGCGGCCACCAACCGGCCCGACATCCTCGACCCGGCGCTGCTGCGCCCGGGCCGGTTCGACCGGCAGATCCCGGTGTCCGCGCCCGACCTGCGCGGCCGCAAGGCGATCCTCGAGGTGCACTCCAAGGGCAAGCCGATCGCGCAGGGCACCGACCTGGGCAGCCTCGCCAAGCGGACCGTCGGCATGTCCGGCGCGGACCTGGCGAACGTGCTGAACGAGGCGGCGCTGCTCACCGCCCGCCAGAACGGGCACGTGATCACCGACGCGGCGCTGGAGGAGTCGGTCGACCGCGTGGTCGGCGGCCCCGCCCGCAAGAGCCGGATCATCTCCGAGAAGGAGAAGAAGATCACGGCCTACCACGAGGGCGGGCACGCCCTCGCCGCGTGGGCGATGCCGGACATCGAGCCGGTCTACAAGCTGACGATCCTGCCGCGCGGCCGCACGGGCGGGCACGCGCTGCTCGTCCCGGAGGACGACAAGGACCTGATGACCCGCTCCGAGATGATCGGGCGGCTGGTCTTCGCGATGGGTGGCCGCACGGCGGAGGAGCTCGTTTTCCACGAGCCCACCACCGGCGCGTCGTCGGACATCGAGCAGGCGACGAAGATCGCCCGCGCGATGGTCACCGAGTACGGCATGAGCGCCCGGCTCGGCGCGGTCAAGTACGGCCAGGAGCAGGGCGACCCGTTCCTCGGCCGGTCGGCCGGCCGCCAGGCGGACTACTCGCTGGAAGTGGCGCACGAGATCGACGAGGAGGTGCGCAAGCTCATCGAGACGGCGCACACCGAGGCGTGGCACGTGCTCAACACCTACCGTGACGTGCTCGACGAGCTGGTCATCGAGCTCCTGGAGAAGGAGACGCTGACCCGCAAGGACCTGGAGCGGATCTTCGCGACGGTCGAGAAGCGCCCGCACATCACCGTGTTCAACGAGTTCGGTGAGCGGACGCCGTCGGACAAGCCGCCGATCAAGACCCCGGGCGAGCTGGCGATGGAGCGCGGCGAGCCGTGGCCGCCGCCGGAGAAGGAGAAGCCGGTCCTGAAGCCGGAGCCGACCCCGGTCGGCACCGCGCAGGGCGGCGGCGACCTGCCGGGTGGCCCGCCGTACTCGTCGCCGACGCCGGTGGACCCGAACGCGAACCCGTACGCCCCGCCGCAGCCGGGCGCCTACCCGAACGGCGGCCGTCCCTACGGCGGCCCGAACGGTGGCCCCAACGGCACGAGCCACTGGCCGCAGACGTACAACCAGCAGCCCGGTGGCTACCCGGGTGGTCCGGCGGGCCAGAGCGGCCCCCCGAACTACGGTGCCCCTCCGGGCTGGACGCCCGCGACCTCGCCGGGCGGACAGCCGGGCCAGTCGTGGCGCCCCGGTGCTGAAGAACGCCCTCGTGAGCACGGCTGGTTCGCCGACCAGGCCGGCAACCAGCAGAGCGAGGGGGAACGACGTGACCCTGATGGACCAGACAAGCCCCAGTGACGCCGACCGCCCGGTCTTCGACCAGGACCGGGCGGAGAAGGCGATCCACGAGCTGCTGCTGGCCTGCGGTGAAAACCCGGAGCGGGACGGTCTGAAGGACACGCCCGCCCGGGTGGCCCGCGCGTACCGCGAGATGTTCGCGGGCCTCTACACCGAGCCGGACTCGGTGCTGGACAAGACGTTCGACGAGTCGCACGAGGAACTCGTGCTGGTCACGGACATCCCGATGTACAGCAGCTGTGAGCACCACCTGGTGCCGTTCCACGGCGTCGCGCACGTCGGGTACATCCCGAACGCCGCCGGGAAGGTCACCGGGCTCTCGAAGCTCGCCCGGGTCGTCGACCTCTACGCCAAGCGCCCGCAGGTTCAGGAGCGCCTGACTTCCCAGGTCGCCGACGCCATCGTGCGGAAGCTCGAACCGCGCGGGGTCATCGTCGTGATGGAGGCCGAGCACCTCTGCATGGCCATGCGCGGCATCCGCAAGCCGGGTGCGCGCACCACCACCTCGGCCGTGCGGGGGCAGTTCAAGACCTCCGCCACTTCGCGGGCGGAGGCGCTCGACCTGATCAAGGCGCGCCGGTGAGCGTGGGGCTCCCCGCTCCCGGCCGGTGCGTCGTGATGGGCGTGCTGAACGTGACGCCCGATTCCTTTTCGGACGGTGGCCGGTACCTCGGGCTCGCGCAGGCGCTCGAGCACGCGCGCGAGATGTGGGCGCGCGGGGCCGACCTGATCGACGTCGGCGGTGAGTCGACCCGCCCGGGTGCGGCCCGGGTCGACGCCGAGACGGAGCTGCGGCGGATCCTGCCCGTCATCCGCACCCTCGCCGGCGAGGGCATCCAGCTGTCGGTCGACACCACGCGCGCGTCCGTCGCCGCGGCCGCGCTCGAAGCCGGCGCCCGGATCGTCAACGACGTCTCGGGTGGGCTGGCCGACCCGGACATGGCGCGCGTCGCCGCCGAGGCGGGGGTGCCGTGGGTGCTGATGCACTGGCGGGGCCACAGCCAGGACATGCAGGCGCTGGCGAAGTACGAAGACGTGGTGGCCGACGTCCGGGCCGAGCTGCTGTCCAGGGTGGACGAAGCGCTCGCCGCGGGCGTCGCCGAGAGCGCGCTCGTGCTCGATCCGGGGCTGGGCTTCGCGAAGAACGCCGAGCACGACTGGGCGTTGCTGCGCGGGCTGGACTCGTTGCTGTCGCTGGGTTTCCCGGTGCTGGTCGGTGCTTCCCGGAAGCGGTTTCTCGGCCGGCTGCTGTCCGAAAAGGACGGCACACCGCGTTCGCCCGACGGCCGCGAGGACGCCACCGCGGCGATTTCCGCGCTCGCCGCGGCCGCCGGCGCGTGGGGTGTGCGGGTGCACGAGGTCGGGGCTTCGCTGGACGCGGTCACCGTGGCCGCCGCGTGGTGGAAGGGTTCGCCTGATGTCTGACCGGATCACGCTGACCGGCCTGCGCGTGTTCGGCCGCCACGGCGTGTTCGAGCACGAGAAGCGGGATGGCCAGGAGTTCGTCGTCGACATCACGGCGTGGCTCGACCTCGGGCCGGCCGCGGCGTCGGACGACCTGACCAAGACCCTGCACTACGGCGAGCTGGCCGAGCTCGCGGCGGGGATCGTCGCGGGCGAGCCGTACGACCTCATCGAGAGCGTCGCGGGCAGGATCGCCGACGAGGTGTTGCGCGACGAGCGGCTGAGCGCGGTCGAGGTGACCGTGCACAAGCCGTCGGCGCCGATCCCGCTGACGTTCGACGACGTCGCGGTGACGGTCCGGCGCGACCGATGAGCCGCGCTGTCCTCTCCCTGGGTTCCAACCTCGGCGACCGGCTCGGCTTCCTGAAGCTGGCGCTCGACGCGGTGCGCCCGGCGCTGGTCGCGGTGTCGAGCGTGTACGAGACGAAGGCGTGGGGCGTCGAAGACCAGCCGGACTTCCTGAACGCGGTCTGCGTCGTCGACGACCCGGCCCGCGACCACTGGGCGTGGCTGCGCACGGGCCAGGCGGCCGAGCAGGCGGCGGGCCGGGTGCGCAAGCTGCGCTGGGGCCCGCGGACCCTGGACGTCGACGTCGTGACGGTCGACGGCGTGACGTCGGCCGACCCGGAGCTGCTGCTCCCGCACCCGGGCACGCCGGACCGCGCGAGCGTGCTGGTGCCGTGGGTGGAGATCGAGCCGGCCGCGGTCCTGCCGGGCCACGGCCCGATCGCGACGCTGCTGGCGGCCCGCCCGGCGGACGACGTCGCGTCGGTCCGCCGGACGGATCTCGACCTGAGCTGAGTCAACTCGTTCGCGGTCGCGGTGCTGCTGGGCCCCGGGGCGATCGCGGCGTTGCCGGCGGCCCGTCCGCCGGACGGGTCTCGGCTTGAGTTGAGTCAACCCCTTCGCGGCCGCGGTGCTGCTGGGCCCCGGGGCGATCGCGGCGTTGCCGGCGGCCCGTCCGCCGGACGGGTCTCGGCTTGAGTTGAGTCAACTCGTTCGCGGTCGCGGTGCTGCTGGCGGCCCGCCCGGCGGACGACGTCGCTTCGGTCCGCCGGACGGGTCTCGACCTGAGCTGAGTCAACCCGTTCGCGGCCGCGGATCGCCGAGCTGCCGTTCAGCCGCGGTCAGCCGCGCAGGGCCGCGATCATGAACCGCACCGCCGGCTGGGCCGTCGGGACCGGCGGCCAGCCGTTGATGATCGCCAGCAGCTGCCAGTACCGCTCGGCCCGGGGGTCGCCGCTCGTCGCGAACCGGTCCGCCATCTCCGTGCGGAACTCCGCGGACGCCGGGTCCTGGTCCGGGCGGGCCGTCGCCGCCGCGATCTCGGCCGCAAGCGCTTGCCCCGCCTCCGACGTGGGCGAATCACCCGACGCCACCGCCGCCTCGGCGCGGGCGGTCCAGCTCGGCCAGTTCTGCTGCCAGGCGTCCGCCGGCGGGTGGAACTCGCCGTCGCGGATCTGCTGGGCCTGGGTTTCGCTCATGCCGCGGATCAGCGCCCGGAAGTCCGGGTCCTGGACCAGCTCGGCGAACTCGATCCACGCTTCGAGCTGCTCGGGTGTCGGGTCGTCGGGCAGCTCCGGCTTCCCCGCGCGCATCCGCTCGTAGAAGGCCTGGTCGATTTCGAGGCCGGCCGTCATCTCGTCCCAGAACTCGTCCACCAGCCGCTTGCGCTCTTCGTCGGACATCGACGCGAGACGGTTCATCAGTTTCACTTCCTCCAGTTCGGAACCACGCTTGGCCACCGCGCGCAGCACCGCCCGGCGTAGCCGCAGCCGCCGGATCTGCTCGTCCAGCGCCTCGACGTGCCGGGTCGCCAGCTCGCCGACCGTCGCCGGCCGCGTCAGCGCCGCGGAGACGTCGGCGAGGCCAAGGCCCAGCTCCCGCAGCGTGCGGACCAGCTCGAGCCGGGCCATCGCCGCCGCGTCGTAGAGCCGGTAGCCGGCGTCGGTCCGGTCGGTGGGCGGCAGCAGGCCTTCGTCCGAGTAGAAGCGGATGGTCTTGACCGGCAGCCCGGTTCGCCGGGCCAGCTCGCCGATGGTGAAGGTCGCGGTGGTGCCCACAAGACGCATGATGAACTCTCCAGTCGGTGGAGAGTCAACCTTCCCACGGTACGGTTGACGCATGCACTTCACCCGGCCCCGTGACGTGGTGGTGGCCGGGCTGCTCGGCCTGGTCCTCGGCTACCTGCTCTTCGTCGTGGCCTACGGCTCGCTGCCGCAGCTGCCGACGCTCGCCGGCGTCACCTTCGCCGTCCTGGCCGTGGTCGAGGCCATCCTCGCGTTCTCCATCCGGTCCCGGATCAAGAGCGGCCGCGTCGTCGCCGCGATCGGGATCGCCCGATCGGTGGCCCTCGCGAAGGCTTCGTCACTCGCCGGAGCGTTCATGGCCGGCGCCTGGCTGGCCGCGCTCGCCTATCTTTTTCCGCGACGTGACGAACTCGTCGCGGCGGTGCTCGACACCCGCGCCGGGGTGGTCGGCGTCGTGTCTTCCGCAGCCCTGGTAGCAGCGGGTTTGTGGCTCGAGCACTGCTGCCGCACCCCGCGCGACCAAGATCGTGAGCGCACCGGCGGAATGACCGGTTAGCGCTGGATTCCCACCGCTCGCGGGACCGAGTAGGTCTCGTTCGGATTACGAGCAGGTACGGTGTCAGGCATGACCGGCGTGGGTGACGACTCGCGCGGCCGCCTACTGGGCAGGCCGTGGCTAGTCGTCGGATTCGTCCTCGCCATCGGAGCCACCCTCGCACTGGTGCTCAGCGACGACCTCCGCTATCTCCGCCTGGGGATCGTCGCCGCCCTCTGGGCTGCCCTGATCGGCGCATTTCTCGCCGTGAAGTACCGCAAGCACGCGGCACAGAGCGAGGAAGCGGTCACCGAGGCGCAGGCTGTGTACGAGCTGGAGCTGGAACGCGAGATCGCGGCCCGGCGTGAATTCGAGCTGGAGGTGGAGGCGGAGAACCGCAGCACCGCCGACTCCCGCAGCCGCGAGGAGCTGGAGGCGCTGCGCGCCGAGGTGTCCGCGCTGCGCGACAGCCTCCAGTCGCTGTTCGGCGGCGAGGTGCTGCTCGAACGCGTCGCGCTGACCGCGCAGGCGACTCGCATGCGCAAGCTCTCCGACGAAAACCGCCTGGTCACCGACGGCGCCCCGAAGAAGAAGCCGGCCCAGCTGATGGCCGCGCGCAAGCCCGTCAACGAAGGCGGCGAGCGGCCGACCGAGCTGATCGACCGGGTGCTCGACGAGCGCCGTCGCAAGGCGTCGGGCGGCAAGCCCGCGAACGGCAAGGGCAAGAACAGCAAGGGATTCGGCGGGAAGCCGGCGCCGAAGGGCCCGGCGAACGTCAACGCGCAGAGCACCCAGCAGATCTCGCGGCCGGCGCCGCTGAGCGAGCGGCGGCCGCCGGTGCCACCGGTCGACCCGGCGCTGAACGCCGCGCAGCGCGAGCTGAAGGCCGCCGAGCTGCGTGCCGAGGCGGCCCGCCGCCAGGCCGAGTCGCAGCCGATGCGGCTGCCCAAGCCGGACGAGGTCGCGAAGGAGCGCCGTCCCGAGGCCGCCGCCGAGCCGACGCGCCAGGTGCCGCGGCCCGAGCCGAAGACCGAGATCCGCCGGCCGGCGGAGCCGAAGACGGAGATCCGCCGTCCCGAGCCGCCGCCCGCGCGGCGCGCGGAGCTGTCGCGCCCGGCGATGCGGCCGGCCGAGGTTTCGCGGCCGGACCTGCCGCGCGTCGAGGCGCCGCGGCCGGGCGAGGTTTCGCGATCGGACATCCCCCGGGTCGAGCGGTCGATGCCGGCGATCCCGCGGGTGGAGATGTCGCGTCCGGATATTCCGCGGGTGGAGCGGTCGATGCCGGCCATTCCGCGGGTGGAGATGTCGCGTCCGGATATTCCGCGGGTGGAGCGGTCGATGCCGGCGATCCCGCGGGTGGAGATGTCGCGTCCGGACATTCCCCGGGTGGAGATGTCGCGGCCGGACCTGCCGCGCGTCGGGAACGGTGCGCGCCCCAAGCCGCCCGAGCCGCCGCGGCCGGCGCCCGCCCGGCCGGCGCCGCCGGTGAAGCCGTCGGAGATGTCGCGGTCGGACATCCGGCCGGTGACCGACCTGAGCGCGGCCTTCCAGAACCGCGACGACTTCGCCGAGCGGCAGCGGCCGAACCGGCCGAAGCCGCCCGAGCCCAAGCCGGCGCCGATGCCGCGGGACGCCACGGCCTCGCGCAGCGACCTCCCAGTCGTCCCCCCGACGACGCCGGTGCCGAGCAAGAGCCCGGCGCCGCGGCAGCCGTCGCGCACCGACCTGCCCCCGGTGGTCCCGCCGACCACGCCGGTCCCGGCCGCCGACGGCCGTCGTCCGTCGCGGCTGGAGCAGTTCTCGCGGGCCGACATGTCGCCGATCCTCGACGAGCCCGCGTCGCGCCACGGCGGTTCGCACCGCGCGCCGGCCGAGGCCGCGCAGGCGGAGGCCCCGGGCGTCAACCCGACGTTGCCGGAGTCGGTGCGCAACTACCAGGGCCGTTCGGGCGGCCGCCGTCGCAAGCCGGACGACTCGCAGCAGATGCCCGCGGTCCCGGCCCCGGACCCGACGGGTGGCGGCCGCCGCCGTCGCCCGGACGGCGAGCCCCCGGCGTGGGAGGGCATGGTGGCCGAGCGGGCATCGATGTCCCGCCGCGGCATGACCCCGGTCGACCCGGCGGACGTGGAGCAGAACGGCCACAACGGCAACGGCCACGCCCGCAACGGCAACGGCCGCCGAGCGGCGGAGCCGGCCCCGGGCAGCGGTTCGCACACGGCGGGCCGTTCGGTGAGCGAGCTGCTGGCGGCCAACGGCGGCACGGGCTCGACGCCCCGTCGCCGTCGCCGCGCCGAGGACTGACGTTCAGCCACGGCCGCCGCGGGGGACTGAGCCCCGGCGGTGGTCGCTGCGCACTGGGCGTTGGCGGCGGTCGCCCTTACCGCCTGCTCTGAGCGCCAGCCTCAAGCGCCCCAATGTGGCGTTGGGTGCGTTGGGCGCACCGAACGCCACGTTGGGTGCGTTGGGCGCACCGAACGCCACGTTGGGTGCGTTGGATGCACCGAACGCCACGTTGGGTGCGTTGGATGCACCGAACGCCACGTTGGGTGCGTTGGATGCACCGAACGCCACTTTGGGTGCGCTCGATGCACCCAACGCCACATTGGGTGCGTGGCGGCCCGGCCGAGGCGCGAGCCACGCCGTGTGTGCCAGGTGGCGTTTCTCTTCCTGTCCGGTCTGCGTAGGGTGACCGGCTGTGAGCGGAACCCTCTCGCCCGCGACGGGACTCGACCGCGGACGGCGGCCTCGCCGGATCACCGTGCTGTTGCCGGTGCTCGGGCTGATCGTGGTCGCCCTGTGTGGCCTGTTCCTGTTCGGCCTGGCCACCGCGCGGGTCGGGCCGCTCGCCGTCACCATCGGCGTGCTCGCCGCGCTCGTGCCCGTCGCCGGCGTCGTCGCCGGGTTCCTCTGGGTCGACCGGTGGGAGCCCGAACCCGCGAAGTTCCTGCTCCTCGCCTTCGCGTGGGGCGCCTGCATCGCGACGATCACCGCGCTGCTCATCAACACCACCGCCGAAGCCGTCGGCGACGAGCTGCTCGGCAAGGGCACCGGCAACACCATCGCCGCGCTGATCTCCGCGCCCATCGTCGAGGAGGCCGCGAAAGCCCTCTTCGTCGTCCTCATCCTCTGGCGCCGGTCCAGTGAGTTCGACGGTGTCGTGGACGGCGTCGTCTACGCCGGGTTCAGTGCCGCCGGGTTCGCCTTCACCGAGAACATCTACTACTTCGGCCGCGCCTTCGCGGAGTACGGCTTCGGCGACGGGCACAGCCAGGGCGTCATCACGGCGTTCTTCCTGCGTGGCGTGCTCGCGCCGTTCACGCACCCGCTGTTCGCCGTGCTCACCGGCATCGGGATCGGCATCGCCGCGCGCACGACCACCAAGGCGATGAAGGTCGTCGCGCCGCTCGCCGGGTACCTGGCCGCCGTCTGCCTGCACGCGCTGTGGAACAGCGCCGCGCTGCTCGGCGGGTCGAAGTTCCTCACCGTGTACTTCCTGATCATGCTGCCGTTGTTCCTCGGCGTGGTCTACCTGGTCGTCCTGCAGCGACGGCGGGAGCAGCGGATCATCGCGACCGCCCTGCCGCACATGGCCGCGTCGCGCTGGATCGCGCCGTCGGAGGTCGAGCTGCTGGCCAGCCTGCCCGGCCGGCGCGCGTGGCGCCGCCAGGCGAAACGGCAGTCCGGGAAACAGGCCGCGAAAGCCGTCGCCGTCTACCAGGCGAGCGTCACCGAGCTCGCGTTCCTCGACCGCCGGGAGCTCACCACCGACGACGACCGGCAGCGTCAGAAGGAGCTGTTGCGCACGTTGAAGGCCGCCCGGGCGGAGGCGACGCGCCTCGCCGACGAGGCCGCCCGAGGGTGACCCGGTCCGGGTGAAGCTTGTCACCCGGGCTGAACGGTTCGCGCTCAACCGAGTTAGTCTCGCGCCGTTCGTCCGGTACCCGGAGCGGGACTGGAACGAGAGCAGAGGGAGTCTGCCAACCATGAGCGTCCACAGGCGCACGCCATGATGAGGCCCGCCCGCCTCGCGGTCGGTGTCGTGTCCGCCGGCCGGGTGGGCAGTGTGCTCGGGGCCGCGCTGGCCCGGGCGGGGCACACCGTGGTCGCCGCGTCGGGCCTGTCCGCCGCGTCGCTGGCCCGTGCCGAACGCCTCCTCCCCGACGTGCCCCTGCTGCCGCCCGACGAAACCGTCCGCCGGGCCGACCTGGTGCTGCTCGCCCTCCCCGACGACGCGCTGGCCGGGATGGTCCGCGGGCTCGTCGCCACCGAGTCGCTGCGGCCCGGGCAGATCGTCGTGCACACCTCCGGCGCGCAGGGCATCGACGTGCTCGCGCCGGCCGCCGAGGCCGGGGCGCTGCCGCTCGCGCTGCACCCGGTGATGACGTTCACCGGCCGCGAGGAGGACCTCGAGCGGCTGGCGGCGTGCAGCATCGGCGTCACCGCGACGGCCGACGACGACGCCGCCTGGAGCGTCGGCGAGGCCCTCGCGGTCGAGATGGGCGCCGAGCCGGTGCGCATCCCCGACTCCGCGCGAGCGCTCTACCACGCAGCGTTGACGCACGGCGCGAACCACCTGATGACACTGGTCGCCGACTGCGCGGAAGTCTTGCGCGAAGCGGGAATCGGGCACTCCGAACGCCTGGTGGCGCCACTGCTTTCGGCGGCGTTGGATAATGTGCTGCGACACGGCGACCGCGCGCTCACCGGCCCGGTCGCGCGTGGTGACGCCGGCACTGTCCGCAAGCACCTCGCAGTGCTGGCGGACCGGGCGCCGGACGTCGCGCCGGCCTACCGGGCGCTGGCCAAGCGCACGGTGGCGCGTTCTTCGGCTGCCGGGCTGCTGGACACCGCGGCCGCCAAAGACCTCACCGAACTCCTCGACGATCCCGCCGAAGGGCACCAAGACCAGTGACCACACCGAAATTCAGCCGCGGCACGTTGAACACGTTCGCCTCGCCCGAGCAGATGAGCCAGGTCAGCAAGGCCCTGCACGGCGTCGGCCGCAAGCTCGCGCTCGTGCCGACCATGGGCGCGCTGCACGCCGGGCACCGCGAGCTGATCCGCCGCGCGAAGCGGCTGCCGAACAACGTCGTGGCCACCTCGATCTTCGTCAACCCGCTGCAGTTCGGCGAGGGCGAGGACTTCGAGGCCTACCCGCGGCCGCTGGAGAACGATCTGGCCGTGCTGGGCGAGGACGGCGTCGAAATCGCGTTCACGCCGAGCGCCGACGCGCTTTACGGCGAAGGCGCGGCGGTCACCGTGCACCCCGGGCCGCTCGGCGAGGAGCTGGAGGGTGCGGTCCGGCCCGGCCACTTCGCCGGCGTGCTCACCGTCGTCGCGAAGCTGTTCAACCTGCTTCGCCCGGACTATGCGCTCTTCGGCGAGAAGGACTACCAGCAGCTGGTCCTGATCAAGCGGATGGTGCGGGACCTGAACATCGACACGCACGTGATCGGCGTGCCGACGGTGCGGGAGCAGGACGGGCTGGCGTTGTCGTCGCGCAACGTCTACCTGACGCCTGAACAGCGCGAAGACGCCATTGTCCTGTCGGCCGCCCTCACCGCGGGGGCGTTCGTCGGGCGGGACGGCGCCGAGGCGGTCCTCGAGACCGCGTGGAAGACCCTCGCCGCGCGGCCCGCGGTCGAGGTGGATTACCTGGAGTTGAGGGGAACCGACCTCGGGCCCGCGCCCGTCGACGGTGAGGCACGACTGTTGATCGCGGCCCGGGTGGGGAGTACCCGGCTGATCGACAACGTCCCGGTGTTGCTCGGCGCCGCTGTCGAGCACCCGGAGCGGCTGGACGCAGGGGAATAGGAGTCCACTATGTACCGCACCATGCTCAAGTCGAAGATCCACCGGGTCACCGTGACCCAGGCCGACCTGCACTACGTCGGCTCGGTCACCGTCGACCAGGACCTGATGGAGGCCGCGGACCTGCTGCCCGGCGAACAGGTGTCCATTGTGGACGTCACCAACGGCGCCCGGCTCGAGACCTACGTCATCAAGGGCGAGCGCGGCAGCGGCGTGCTCGGCATCAACGGCGCAGCGGCGCACCTGGTGCACCCGGGCGACCTGGTCATCCTCATTTCGTACGGCCAGATGGACGACGCCGAAGCGGCGACGTACGAGCCGCGCGTGGTGTTCGTCGACGCGGACAACCGGATCGTCCACCGGCACGCCGACCCCGGCTACGCGCCGGAGGGGTCCGGGCTGCTGTCCGGCACGGTGACGCTGCCGCCGGAGGACGACACGGCGGTGTTCCCGGTCGCGGAGACGGCGGACGCCCGCCGGCTCGACGCGCTGCTGCACGCGGAAAGCTGACCCGCTTGCTCCTCACCGTCGACGTCGGCAACACGAACATCGTGCTGGGCCTGTACTCCGGCAGCACGCTCGTCGGGGACTGGCGGATGCGCACGGACGCCCGCATGACGGCCGACGAGCTGGCGTTGACGGTGCGCGGCCTGCTGGGCCCGCACGCGGACGCGGTCACGGGGATCAGTGCCCTGTCGACGGTCCCGGCGGTGCTGCGCGAGCTGCGGGTGATGCTTTCGCGGTACTACGCGCGGGTGCCGAAGATCGTGGTGGAGCCGGGGGTGCGCACGGGAGTGGCGCTGCTGGTGGACAACCCGAAGGAGGTGGGCGCCGACCGCCTGGTGAACACGCTGGCGGCGCACCACCTCCACAGCACGGCGTGCGTGGTGGTCGACTTCGGCACTTCGACCAACGTGGACGCGATCTCGGCGCGCGGCGAGTTCCTGGGCGGCGCGTTCGCACCCGGGATCGAGATTTCGGTGGACGCGCTGGCGTTGCGCGCGGCGGCGCTGCGGAAGGTCGAGCTGGTGCCGCCGCGATCGGTGATCGGGAAGAACACCGTGGAGTGCCTCCAGTCGGGGATCCTGTACGGGTTCGCCGGGCAGGTGGACGGGCTGGTGAAGCGGATCGTCCGCGAGCTGTCCCCCGGCGGGACGGAACCGGTCGCGGTGCTGGCGACCGGCGGGCTGGCACCGCTGGTGATCGGCGAGTCGGAGACGATCACCGACCACGTGCCGGACTTGACTTTGCTCGGGCTGCGGCTGGTCTTCGAGCGCAACATCCGGCCTTGAGTCCGGAAGAAGTGCCGGAGCCGCCTCAGCCGCGGGCCAGCCGCCGTCGCTCCAGCGCGTACCCCAGCGCCGTCAACGCCAACGCCGGGAAAGCCACCTTGGCCTGGGGAAACCGCGCCTCACCGGGCGGGTCGACCGCCTTCGACCCCGGATAAGCCAGCGCCGAAATCTGCGTCACCCAGTACAGCGACGCCAGCACCGCCCCCGCGTCCAGGCCCTCGCGGCCCGACGGCGCCCGCCACAGCTACCACAAGCTCGTGGCTCCCAGCGCCAGCCCCAGGCTCATCGTCTGGCCGTTGTGGAACTTCGCGTGGGGTGGCCACGCCGGGTTCTTCACGTGGGTTTCGTTCCAGTCGGCGCGATAGGGGCCGACCGCCGTCACCAAAGACACCACCGAAATCAGGGCCCGGCCCAGGGATTTGCTCCGCATGACCGCAGTATCGAACTTCCACCTTGCTGGAGGTCAAGGCAGCAGTTTCAACCCGATCACGCCCGCGACGATCAGCACGAGACACGTGATCCGCGCCGCCGTCGCGGAGTCGCCCAGTGCGACCATCCCGTACAGCGCCGTGCCGATCGTGCCGATGCCGACCCAGACCGCGTAGCCCGTGCCGAGCGGGATCGTCCGCAGCGCGTACGCCAGGCCCGCCATGCTCAGCGCCAGCGCCACCACGAACGTGACCACCGCCGCCGGCCGGAAGAAGCCCTTCAGCGACGCGGCCCAGACGGTTTCCAGGATTCCGGACAGGACGAGGACGACCCAAGACATGACGAGCCCTTTCGCAGTGTTTTGAGGCACTGCGTCGTCTTGTCCTGACCGGGTACGACGCGCTCGTCCGGAACCTTCCGTGAAGGTCACTTCCGAAGCTAGCACGCCGCCGGTGACAAAGAATGTCTCACCGGCGGCGGGCGCGGAGGGCCAGCGTCTGCAACGGGAGGTCGAACTCGCCGTTCGCCGTCGCCGGATTCGACGCGAGGAACTCGCGCAGCCGCGTCAACAACGCCTGCCGCTTCTCCGGGGTCGAGACGATCACGAGCGAATACGTGGCGATCGTTTCCAGCAGGCTCTCGGCCGTGCGGCGTTGCACATGGCGAAACCGATCGCTTTCGAACATCTCGAACGCAGGGTGCTCGAACTGGCGCAAATCGTCGGTCGCCGCCGGGCGGCGGGCGCCGTCGCGGCCGAGTGCGGTGTACTCCGCGACCCACGGCACCGATTCGTCTTCGTAGTTCCACATCGGCACCAGCACGCCACCGGGCCGCAGCACGCGGCCGATCTCCGTCATCGCCGCCGGGACGTCGAACCAATGGAACGCCTGGCCGACGAAAACCGCGTCGACCGCGGCGTCGGGCAACGGGATCCGTTCCGCCCGGCCCGCCAGCGACGTCGCCGACGGCACCACCCGGCCCAGTTCGGCGCGCATTTCCGGGTCGGGCTCGACCGCCGTGACGGCCAGCCCGAGTTCGGCCAGACCGAGGGTGAGCTTGCCCGTTCCGGCACCCAGATCGAGCACGTGACGCGGTGTTCTCCTCGCCCCCGAAAGGCCCCACTCGATCGCCTCCCGCGGGTAATCGGGCCGGTGCTCGGCGTACGCGGCCGCTCGGCTGCCGAAGGAGGAAGCGCGCTCGGCGCGTGTGGGATCACTCACCCGGCCCAGGTTAATCGAGGGAAAGGAAAGGTAATCCGGTTGGCGTAGCGCGTGGCCGGGTTCGTACCCTATGGGCCATGACCGAAAACCCCGCTTCCACCAGCGAGCCCGCCGAAGACGAACTGCCCGAGCAGATGCGGGTGCGCCGGGAGAAGCGCGACCGGATCCTCGCCGAAGGGATCGATCCCTACCCGGTCGAGGTGCCCCGCACGCATTCGCTCGCCGAGGTGCGCGCGGCACACGAGGGCCTGCCCGTCGACACCGCCACCGGCGACGTCGTCGGCGTCACCGGCCGGGTCATGTTCCTGCGGAACACCGGCAAGCTGTGCTTCGCGAGCCTGCGCGAGGGCGACGGCACCGAGCTGCAGGCCATGATCAGCCTGGCGAAGGTCGGGGAAGACGCGCTCGCGGCGTGGAAGTCCGATGTCGACCTCGGCGACCACGTCTTCGTGCAGGGCGAGGTCATCACGTCCAAGCGCGGCGAGCTGTCCGTGATGGCCGACGCCTGGCGCATCACGTCGAAGGCGCTGCGCCCGCTGCCCAACGCCTTCAAGGACCTGGCCGAGGAGACGCGGATCCGCCAGCGCTACGTCGACCTCATCATGCGCCCGAAGGCGCGGGACGTCGTGCGCACGCGCGCCGGCGTGGTCCGGTCGCTGCGGGAGTCGTTCCACCGCCGCGGGTTCACCGAGGTCGAGACGCCGATGCTGCAGACGCTGCACGGCGGCGCCGCGGCGCGTCCGTTCGTCACGCACTCGAACGCGTTCGACCTGGAGCTGTTCCTGCGGATCGCGCCGGAGCTGTACCTCAAGCGCTGCGTCGTCGGCGGGATCGAGAAGGTCTTCGAGATCAACCGCAACTTCCGGAACGAGGGCAGCGACTCTTCGCACTCGCCGGAGTTCGCGATGCTCGAGTACTACGAGGCCTACGCGACCTACGACACGAATGCGGTGATGACCCGCGAGGTGATCCAGGAGGCCGCGCAGGCGGTGCTGGACACCCAGGTCGTCACCCTGCCCGACGGTTCGGAGTACGACCTCTCCGGCGAATGGACCACACTCGGAATGTACGAGTCGTTGTCCGATTCCCTCGGTGAAGAGGTGACGCCGGAGACGCCCGCCGCCAAACTGCACGGATTCGCGCAGGCCAGGGGCCTGGAAGTGGATCCGAAGCTCGGCCACGGGAAGCTCGTCGAGGAACTGTGGGAACACCTCGTCGGAGATCACCTGCACGCCCCGACGTTTGTCCGTGATTTTCCGCTGGAGACGTCGCCATTGACGCGGGAGCACCGCTCGCGCCCCGGCGTGGCCGAGAAGTGGGACCTCTACGTGCGCGGATTCGAACTCGCCACCGGATACTCGGAGCTGGTCGATCCGGCCGTCCAACGGGAACGGCTCACCGAACAGTCCCGGCTGGCGGCGCAGGGCGATAGCGAAGCCATGCGGCTCGACGAGGATTTCCTCCGTGCCCTGGAGTACGGAATGCCGCCGAGCGGCGGCGTCGGAATGGGGATCGACCGGCTCCTCATGGCGCTGACCGGTCTCGGTATCCGGGAGACGATCCTCTTCCCGCTCGTGCGGCCGGAATAACCCGGCCGTGTGGGATAGCCGTCGGTTATCCCAATGAGATTTGCGCTGCCCTCCCGAAGCGGGTATCAATGTTCTAGACAAAGTCTTCTGTCCCGGGGCTCGCCCCGTAACCAGATCATTGAGCAAGTCCCCGCAGGAGGAATCGGATGGCACAGAAGGTGCTCGTCTCGCTGGTCGACGACCTGGACGGCAGTGAGGCGGAAGAGACCGTCGAGTTCGGTTTGGACGGAGTCAGCTACCAGATCGACCTCTCCTCGGAAAACGCCGAGGAGTTGCGGGACGCCCTCGCCCAGTATGTCGAGCACGCCCGTCGCGCGGGTGGCCGCAAGCGTGCTTCGGTGCGCCCGGTCGCGGGTAAGGGTTCGGCCCGCCCGGCCGCCGTCGACCGGGAACAGAACCAGGCCATTCGGGCGTGGGCCCGCAAGAGCGGTTACGCGGTTTCGGACCGGGGCCGGATCCCGTCCGAGGTCGTCGAGGCGTACCACAAGAAGAACTGAGGGTTTTTCGGGCCGGCGCGCACGACGCCGATCGCGGGTCGCTGACCTGCGTCGTCCGGCGGGCGGCCCGGGACTTCCCGAAGCGGGGTTTGGCGGAGGCCGCCGGGCGAATTCGCCCGGCGGCTTTCTTCATGTCCGGTCGCTGTCCGGTTCCGGTTCGGCGGCCGCCCGCGCCGTTCGGGTGTACTCGGCGGGCGACTGGCCCGTCACGGTCCGGAAATCACGGATGAAGTGCGACTGGTCGCTATAGCCCAGCCGGACCGCCAGACCGGCGTAATCCGGGTCGCCTTCCGTGGCGATCCGCTGCGCGGCGTCGTTGAGGCGGTATATCCGGATCGCCCACTTGGGTGGGCAGCCGACGTGTTCGGCGAACAACCGCTGCACCGCGCGGGTGGTTAGTCCAGTATCCGCGCACAGTTGCGCCACCCGGGTAATTCCGGGATCGTGCGCGATTGATTCGACGGCCTCGACGGCTCGGCGCGCGGCCGGGGACAGGCGCACCGGTTTTGCGATCAGCAAGTTGTCGATCGCACGGACCATTTGCGCGTCGTCGGCCGCGGTCCGCACCGATTCCGCGGCGTCGATCGCCGTTGGCCCGAAAACGTCCGTGAGCGGGACAGCGCGGTCGGCGATGTCACTCACCGAGCGGCCGAGGAACGCGCGGAAGCTACCCGGCCGGAAACGCACGCCGAGGCCTTGGACGCGGCCTTCGAGGCGGTGGGAAAAGACGTCACGGCCCGGGCCGTGGACGCCGGAGGCGCCGGGGAAGAACGTGACGTGCACCGCGAGGTTCGGCAGCACGCGTTGTTCGTGGGCCGGTTTGCCGCGCAGGTCCCAGCGCAGCACCCAGTGGTAGTCGACGAATTCGGCCAGCTCGGGGGCCGGCGCGTGCCGCGTCAGCGTGAACATCGTGCGCGCCGTGGCCTCGGCCACGATGCCGCGCGGGATCCGGTGCTCGCCCACGCGCTCACGGTAGCTGTCGCATTTCTTCAAGACGGCTTCGCGGCTCCCGGGTTGGATCGCGGGATGACTGCCTCGCTCGTCCGGCCCGCCGCGGCCGAGTTCCTCCGGGTCGCCCACGCGGTGACCGACCTGTCCGCCCCCACGCCGTGCTCCGGCTACGACGTCCGCGGACTGCTCAACCACCTTCTCTACTGGGGCCCGTGGCTCGCCGCCGCGGGACGGCGAGAGGACCCGCCGTCGCCGGCCGCGACCGAGGCGGACGCGGGACTCGTCGGCGACGACTGGCTCGCGGCGCTGGAGAAGCAGACGGAGACCCTGGTGGACGTCTTCGGGACGCCGTCGGCCTGGGCCGGCGAGACGACGC
This sequence comes from Amycolatopsis iheyensis, assembly GCF_024703995.1. Classification (GTDB taxonomy): domain Bacteria; phylum Actinomycetota; class Actinomycetes; order Mycobacteriales; family Pseudonocardiaceae; genus Amycolatopsis; species Amycolatopsis iheyensis. The sequence continues at coordinate 281,726 of NZ_JAMXQV010000001.1, forward strand.
TGGGCACGGCGCGGATGCCGGCGTCGGTGGTCGGCGACATGGTGCTGGGCGAGTTCGTCCTGCACGGCTGGGACCTGGCCCGGGCGAGCGGCCAGGAGCTGCGGTGCCCGCCGGAGACGGCGACAGCGGTGTTCGAGTCGGCCGTCGCGATGGGTGAGCAGGCGCGGTCGATGGGTGTTTACGGCCCGGCTGTCGATGTGTCGGGGGAGGCGTTGCCGCTGCAGCGGGCGCTCGGTGCCGCCGGGCGCGATCCGGCCTGGCCGCGCTGAGCCGTTCGCGGGCAACCGTCGCACTCCTGCTCGCCCGGGAGCAGGTACGAGAAGCAGCAGTTCTGCCGACGGCGGGTCCACTGGCGCTCGACCAGGCGCAACGTCGACGCCGAGGTCAGCGGCGGGTACCGCGCGTCGAGCACCAGCGCCGCGTCGGCCATGCCCGCGCCCTCGGCCGACGGCGTGCCGCCCTCCCGGCCTGCGCTCCACAGCGCGTTCTCCAGCGCGTCCGTCGCCGCCGCCCAGAGGGTTCGGGGGCCGAAGCGGCTCAGCGGTCCATACGCCTGGACGAACCGGGCCGCGTGGGCCGTGTAGCGGGCGCGCAGGACCGCCGCCAGCGCTCGCTCGTCGCGGACCGTCGTCGCGCCCGAGGTGGCCGAAGCGGGGTCGGTCGGGAGGCAGCAGAAACCGGTGCCGAGCACGGCCAGGCCGTCCGGGTACGGCTGGCCGTCGCCCAGGTGGAAGGCCAGGTCTTCGGGCCGGAGCGAGGGCACCCGCCGCTCGTGGTGCAGCAGCTGTGCGCCCACCTGTGCGGGTACGTGCAGGTACCACGCGACCAGGTACGCGTCGGCGGTCCGGGACGGCGCTTCGTCGAACTCGCGCAGCAGCCAGCCCGACAGCCGCGTCCGCCACTCGTCCAGGTCCGAAAGGGCCGCTGAGCAGCGGGTCCAGCCCGAAGGGACGTCGTGGCGCAGCGCGAGGCGCCGCAGCGACGCGCTCAGGCCGTCGCCGAGTTCGCGGGTGCGCTGCTGGTTCACCGCCGTCCTCCCGATTGTGATTAGGCGTGCCTAACCTAACAGGATCCGCCGATCGGGTGGTCGTCGCCGCCGGGTCTCCCAGGGTGCGGGCTGTTCGCGGTGAGCGGACACCGCGCGAACGGCGGAATCCGAGCGGCCGCCCGTTCGTTGTGCTCGACGTAAAGGTGCAGGGCAACCTGAAGATGGGCGCACCCGGAGGAACGCACGTCCGGGTGCGGAAAAGGCCACGAAGAGCCGTAGTGGTACGCCAGCGCGACCGCTTGGCTACTAGAGTGGTCTCACGGTGCTGAATCCATCGCGGTGAAAGCACGATGGATAACGGGCCGCCGGCGCAGCAGTCGAGGGAGTGCACATGTTCGAGAGGTTCACCGACCGCGCGAGGCGGGTGGTCGTTCTGGCTCAGGAAGAAGCCAGGATGCTCAACCACAACTACATCGGCACCGAGCACATCCTCCTGGGTCTGATCCACGAGGGTGAGGGTGTCGCCGCCAAGGCGCTGGAGTCGCTGGGCATCGCCCTGGAGGGCGTGCGCCAGCAGGTCGAAGAGATCATCGGCCAGGGTCAGCAGGCGCCGAGCGGGCACATCCCGTTCACGCCGCGGGCGAAGAAGGTGCTGGAGCTGTCGCTGCGCGAAGCGCTGCAGCTCGGCCACAACTACATCGGCACCGAGCACATCCTGCTCGGCCTGATCCGCGAGGGCGAAGGCGTCGCCGCGCAGGTCCTGGTCAAGCTGGGTGCGGACCTCAACCGGGTCCGCCAGCAGGTGCTGCAGCTGCTCTCGGGTTACCAGGGCAAGGAATCCACCGAGACCGGTTCCGGCGGCCGCGGCGAGGGCACCCCGTCCTCCTCGCTGGTGCTCGACCAGTTCGGCCGCAACATGACCGTGCTCGCCCGCGAGGGCAAGCTCGACCCGGTCATCGGGCGCGGCAAGGAGATCGAGCGGGTCATGCAGGTCCTGTCCCGCCGGACCAAGAACAACCCGGTCCTGATCGGCGAGCCCGGCGTCGGCAAGACCGCCGTCGTCGAGGGGCTGGCGCAGTCCATCGTCAAGGGCGAGGTGCCCGAGACGCTCAAGGACAAGCAGCTCTACACCCTCGACCTGGGCTCCCTGGTCGCCGGCTCGCGCTACCGCGGTGACTTCGAAGAGCGCCTGAAGAAGGTGCTCAAGGAGATCAAGACCCGCGGCGACATCATCCTGTTCATCGACGAGCTGCACACGCTGGTCGGGGCGGGTGCCGCCGAGGGCGCGATCGACGCGGCTTCGATCCTGAAGCCGATGCTCGCCCGCGGTGAGCTGCAGACGATCGGCGCGACCACGCTCGAGGAGTACCGCAAGTACATCGAGAAGGACGCCGCTCTCGAGCGCCGGTTCCAGCCGATCCAGGTCGGCGAGCCGTCGCTGGAGCACACGATCGAGATCCTCAAGGGCCTGCGCGACCGGTACGAGGCGCACCACCGCGTCTCGATCACCGACTCGGCGCTGGTCGCCGCCGCGACCCTGGCGGACCGGTACATCAACGACCGGTTCCTCCCGGACAAGGCGATCGACCTGATCGACGAGGCCGGCGCCCGGATGCGCATCCGCCGGATGACCGCGCCGCCGGACCTGCGCGAGTTCGACGAGAAGATCGCGAACGTCCGCCGCGACAAGGAGTCCGCGATCGACGCGCAGGACTTCGAGCGGGCCGCCCGCCTGCGTGACGAGGAGAAGACCCTCCTCGGCCAGAAGGGCGAGCGGGAGAAGCAGTGGAAGGACGGCGACCTCGACGTCGTCGCCGAGGTCGACGACGAGCAGATCGCGGAGGTGCTGGCCAACTGGACCGGCATCCCGGTGTTCAAGCTGACCGAGGAGGAGACCACCCGGCTGCTGCGCATGGAGGAAGAGCTCCACAAGCGCATCATCGGCCAGGAGGACGCGGTCAAGGCCGTCTCGCAGGCGATCCGCCGCACGCGTGCCGGTCTGAAGGACCCGAAGCGCCCGTCGGGCTCGTTCATCTTCGCCGGCCCGTCCGGTGTCGGTAAGACCGAGCTGTCGAAGGCGCTGGCGGCGTTCCTGTTCGGCGAGGACGACGCGCTCATCCAGATCGACATGGGTGAGTTCCACGACCGCTACACCGCGTCGCGGCTGTTCGGTGCCCCTCCCGGCTACGTCGGCTACGAAGAGGGCGGCCAGCTGACGGAGAAGGTGCGTCGCAAGCCGTTCTCGGTGGTGCTGTTCGACGAGATCGAGAAGGCGCACCAGGAGATCTACAACACGCTGCTGCAGGTGCTGGAAGACGGCCGCCTGACCGACGGTCAGGGTCGCACGGTCGACTTCAAGAACACGGTCCTCATCTTCACGTCCAACCTGGGCACGTCGGACATCTCCAAGTCCGTCAGCCTCGGGTTCGCCGGTGCCAACGACACCACGAACCGGTACGAGAAGATGAAGCAAAAGGTCAACGAGGAAATGAAGAAGCATTTCCGCCCGGAGTTCCTGAACCGGATCGATGACATCATCGTGTTCCACCAGCTGACCCAGGACCAGATCATCGAGATGGTCGACCTGATGATCGGCCGCGTCGAGACGCAGCTCAAGGCCAAGGACATGGACCTGGAGCTGACGTCGAAGGCGAAGGGCCTGCTGGCCAAGCGCGGGTTCGACCCGGTGCTGGGCGCTCGCCCGCTGCGCCGGACGATCCAGCGCGAGATCGAGGACCAGCTGTCGGAGAAGATCCTCTTCGGCGAGGTCGAGCCCGGCCAGATCATCCTGGTCGACGTCGAAGGCTGGAGCGGCAACCCCGAGGACAAGGACGACCAGGCGCACTTCACCTTCCGCGGTGAGCGCAAGCCGTCGTCGGTCCCGGACGCCCCGCCGGTCAGCATCGGCGCGGGCCACGAAGAGCAGGGCGGCGAAGCCGAAGGCGAGTGATCGCCGGCTGAGCAGCACGCAGGAAGGGCGGTTCCCCGGTCGGGGAGCCGCCCTTTCCGCTGTCCTGACCCCGAGCGCCCCAATGTGGCCTTGGTTGCGTCTGACGCACCGAAGGCCACATTGGGGCGCATGAGACGATGCCCGCGGGCCTTGGGAGGGGAAACCGCGTGGACGTGCTGTCGATCGACTTCGGGACATCCAGCACCGTCGGGGTTCTCTCCGCCTTCGGACGTGGGCCGCGGGCCATCGAGGTCGACGGGTCGGTCACCATGTCCTCCGCCGTCTTCGCCGGCGAAGACGGGCTGCTCGTCGTCGGGCAGGACGCCGAGCGGCGGGCCCGGCTCGATCCCAGCCGGTTCGAACCCAACCCCAAGCGCCGCATCGACGAGGGCGTCATCCAGCTCGGCGAAACCCGGGTCGACCTCACCGACGCTTTCGCCGCCGTCCTGCGGCGGCTCGGCGAGGAAGCCGAACGGCAGCTCGGCCGCCCGCCCGCGCAGACGCGGATCTCGCACCCCGCCGGCTGGGGCGTCACGCGGCAGGGCGCGATCCGCACCGCCGCCGCCAAGGCCCGGCTGCTCGACGTGCGGCTCATCCCCGAGCCCGTGGCCGCTGCCGCGCACTACGCCAGTCTCGGGAACTCCGCGCACGGCCCGATCGGCGTCTACGACCTCGGGGCCGGCACCTTCGACTGCGCCGTCGTCGGCGTGAGCACGCAGGGCTTCGCCGTGCTCGCCGAAGACGGCCTGTCCGACCTCGGCAGCCTCGACATCGACCAGGCGCTGCTCGTCCACATCGGCCGCTCGGTCTCGCACGCCGACCCGGCGCAGTGGCAACGCCTGCTGCGCCCGCAGTCCACCGCCGACCGCCGCAACCGGCGCGCGCTGCTGCAGGACGTCCGCGACGCCAAGGAAAGCCTCTCCCGGCACACCCGGACCCACGTGCCGATGCCCGAGCCGTTCGGCGACGTCCTCGTCAGCCGCGACGAGCTCGAAGCGCTCGTGCGGCCCAGCCTGCTGCGCAGCGCCGAGCTGCTCGGCGCGACCATCGGCCGCGCCGGCCTGACCCCGGCGCAGCTCGGCGGCATCTACCTCGTCGGCGGGCCGAGCCGGATGCCGTTGCTGGCCACGCTCCTCGGCCGTCAGCTCGGCGTCGTGCCGACCACGCAGGACCAGCCCGAGACGGCCGTCGCGTTCGGCCTGCAGCACGTGCCCCTCGGCGGCGAAACCGACCTCACCGTGCCCGCCTTCGCGCCCGTCCGGCCGCCGGTCGCGCCGCCACCGCCGGCGTGGCCGCAGCAGGCCGTCCGGCTGCCGCGGTACGCCCCGCCACCGCCGCCCGCGAAGCCGCGGCGCAACCTCAAGCCGTGGCTCATCGCGCTCGCCGCGCTCGTGGTCGTCGCGGTGGTCGTCACCGTCGTCGTCCTCACCACCCGCGGTGAATCGGCCGCCCAGTCCACAGTGGACTGCACGACGACGACGGACCGCGACCGCGACGGGTTCACGCCCTGCCTGCGGGCGCTCGCCGGCACCGTCCCGGACCACGCCACCTGCGTGCACGCCGACTCCGTTGGCGAGATGGTGCACGCGAAGATCGCGGTCTCCTGCGGGCTCGGCAAGGGTGACGTCGTCGCCTACTACCAGGGCATCACCATGGCCGACCTCGAGGCGAACGCGAAGGTGCAGATGGGCCAGGGGGAGCTCAAGGGCGGCACCTGGGACGGCGGCGGGCTGCACGGCCGGTACCTCGCCGGGGCCGGCGAGGTCACGTCGGTCATCCTGTTCGGCGCGGACGACCGCCAGGCCGCCGCGCTCTACTTCTCGATCGCCGGCCCCGCCGACCTGCCCGCCTACTTCGAGAGCGACCTCAAGCCGGCCTGACGGCTCACCACGCCTGGTCCATCCGCGGGCCGCGGCCGTAGTAGTCGTCGTCGGCCACCGGGCCGGCCGGTGGCGCGGCCGGCGGGGCGTCCTCGGACCGGTCCTTGAGCACGACGTCGTCCCGCTCGGCCGGCCCCGGCCGCGGCGCCGCGGCCGGGGCCGGGGGGAGCGGGGTCGGCTCGAACTCCACCCGCCAGCGCAGCCGGTCCATCAGGTAGCCGCCGGTGCCCAGGGGCGCCAGCAGTTGCCCGGTCCGCTTCGCCGACTCACGCTGCGCCTCGATGTACGTCCGCAGCACGGTGTCCGCGATCTGGGCCGGCGACATCTCCGAGACGGCGTCGCCGAGCCGGAGCCGGGTCAGCACGCCGTCGGTGTTGACCGCCAGCGAGACGACGCCGTCCGGGGACGTCGCCGTCGCCGTCAGCGCCGACAGCTCGGCCAGCAGCGTTTCGCGGTCCGGTTGCTCAGCCATCCAGCCTCCCCGCGTGCGTCGCCCCGCTCGACAGCTCGCCGTCGCGGCCGATGTCGACGTTCTCGTCACGGACGTTCTTCTCCGTCTGCCGAGAGGTGTGGCTGGTCTCGAAGTTGCTCGGGTCGAAGCTCGAGCCCGGGCTGACGTCCGGCGCTTCGGGGATCGGCGGCAGGTCGACGGCCTCGTCGTTGACGCGGTCGGCCAGGCTCTGCGCGGCTTCGCCGGCGGCGTCGCGGATCTTGTCCGCGCTCTTGATGAAGCTGCCGTAGAGGTCGAACGCGTTGTCGCCCTCGATCTCCGCCTGGTTGGACACCACCGCGGTGATCGCGCCACCGGCGGCGTTGCCGGCGATCAGCGCGCCGTCGGCCGCGGTGAACAGCGCCGCGCCGGGCGCGGCGCCCACCCCCGCGGTGGCCACCGTGAGCAGCCCGGCGACCGCGCCCGCGAACGTCGCCGCGAGCACCTTCGACGCCGCGGCCTCGCGCTGGCGTTCCTTCGCTTTCTGGTAGTCCTCGGCCGTCTGCCGGAACGTCGTGCCGAGGCTGTTGAGGTCCTGGCGGGCCGACGCGATCGCTTCGCGGGCCGCGACGAGGTCGCTCTCCAGCACGGTGATCTTCGACGTGACCGCCGTGAAGGTGTCGGCCAGCTCGTTGAGGTACGCCTTGACCTCGTTGGCCGCCGAACCACGCCACTCGGTGAGGAACTGGCGGGCGTCGTCGAGCTTCGGCTTCGAGTCGCGCTGCAGCTGCTTCCAGATCGCGTCGTGCTGCATGATCATGTGCTGCAGGCCGCCGGTCGACTCGTGGTCGATGTCGCCGTCGGAGAACTCGCGGTAGTACGCGGCGATGTCGTCCTGCATCTCCGCGTAACCCTTGTCGTCCGGGCGGGCGACGCCGAAGATCCAGTCGGTGTACTTGAGGATCTCGAGGCCGGTGAGCGCGTCGTTCGCGCCGTCGCGCAGGTCGTCGGAGACGCCTTCGAGCAGCTCCGCGCGGCGGTCGTCGCCGCCGGACATCGGCTGGGCGTCGAGCCCGGTGTCGAAGTAGCCGTCCACGCCCTCAGTTCCCTTCCAGGTTCGCGGCCGCGCGGTGCACGCGCTGCTTCGCGTCTTCGTCGGCCTGCTCGTACAGGTCCGCGACGGACATCAGCGCGCGGCCGGTGTCCTGCGTGGTCTCGTGCAGCTGCGCGACCAGCTTCTGGATCTTGGCCAGGTGGTCGTTGTAGGCCTTGGCGACCACCGGCATGCCCAGCGACCGCCCGAAGGCGTTGTGCGCGGGCAGCATCCCGGTGATGCCGCCGAAGAGGCCGCCGCCGCCGTCCGAGGTCAGCGGGACGTCCTGGCCGCGCAGGCCATTGGACGCGGTTTCCGCGGCCCCCGCGGCCTCCAGCAGCGCGCGGGCGGAGTCCCGGAGATCCTGCAGGTCGGTCTCGAAACCGATCATCGTTCACCTCTTGTTCGGGCGGGCGTCCCGCCATGTAAACACCGTTCGATCGCCCGGCAGGGTGATTCGCGGGTGGTGTGCCCCAGATCACGGGAGGGCCGCCGTACCGCCGAACGGGCGAATCTCGTACCTGCCCGCGACGGCCGGCGCTCTTACCTGCATGAGCACCGTCACGAAGCCTCGCGCGCCGACCGTGCGGACGCGGCTGCGCGAGGCGAAACGCTTCTCCTGGACCGGTTTCGGCGTCACGGTCGCGGCGTCGCTGCTCGGCGCGCTGGTCCCGGCCGCGATCGGCGCCGGCCCGAACGCGACGCTGATTTCGACGCTGTTGGTCACGGTCCTCGCGGCCGGCGGCTTCACGGCCAAGGACGCCAGCGCGGCGCGCGGCATCAAGGCGATCGCGATCGTGCTGCTGGCCGCGGGCGCGTTGACCCTGACGGTCACCGGCGTGACGGTGCTCGACCTCGCCCGCGGCCGCCCGGCGACGTTCCCGGTGGTGCCGGACGCGGGTGACGCGGCACCGCGGGTGCTCGTCCCGGCATCGGTCACGTGCGGCACCACCCCGGTCGGCACGACGACGACGTGCACGGTGGCGGTCCGCAGCGTCGGCGCGAGTGCCCTGCGGGTGACCGGAGCCGAGCTGGACGACGCCGAGTTCGCGGTGGACGCAAGCGCGTGCGTCGGCCGCGATGTGGTGCCAGGCAGGCGGTGCACGCTGGTGGTGCGCTTCACGCCGCTCGGCGTCGGTGATCGGGTGGCGGATTTGACGGTGCGGCACAACGTCCCGGGCCCGGCGGCGTTCGTCGAACTCACCGGCCGCGGCGGCTAGCCGGGCGCGCACGCCCCATGAAGGAGCCGGGTGGTCATCCCGTCGCCTGAGGCCGTGAAATCACTTTGAGCCGGGCCCGCAACCACCCGCCCAGAGCAGGACGAGAGGCCAAGCTTGCGGGCCCGGCTCAAAGTGATAGGCCTCAATCAGGCGACGGGATGACCACCCAGCGGCCCACCTCTCAAAGGTGAGGCGACAGCGGCAAGAGAGAGGCCATCCCAGAGCCTGCCCGTCCGGCGAGGACATTCTTTTGCTCTCGAACCCGCGGCAGAGGAAAGGTCAATGCTCCGCGCCGCCGGTGACGGCCAGGTCCTCCGTCGTCTTCAGCGCCGTGTCCACCAGGACCTCCAGCGCGACCGCCACCCGGTCCACGCCCAGTGAAGCGCCGGGCTTGCCCGACGCCGCGACCTGCTCCGGGCTGAACGGGACGTGCACGAAACCGCCGCGCAACTCGGAAAAATGATGCCGCAGGCCGTAGAACACCTGGTTGCACACGTACGTCCCCGCGGTGTGGGAGACCGCCGCCGGGACGCCCGCCGCGCGGATCGCCGCCACGCACGCCTTCACCGGCAACGACGTGAAGTACGCCGCGGGCGCGCCGGGCACCACCGGGACGTCCACCGGCTGCGCGCCCGCGTTGTCCGGGATGCGGGCGTCGATCAGGTTGATCGCGACGCGCTCCAAGCTCACCTCGAGCCGGCCACCCGCCTGGCCGACGCACACGACCAGCGAAGGCCGGTGCTCCTCGACCGCGGCCCGCAACGCCGGCAGCGACGCCTCGAACGCGCACGGCAGCTCCACCGCGGCGACGTCGTCGCGGCGGGCGCCGACCAGGGAAACCGCCTGCCACGACGGGTTCACCGGCTCGCCGCCGAACGGCTCGAACCCCGTCAACAGCACCTTGGCCATGCACCCTCCCCGAACCGGAACGCCGAACGCCGAACGCCGTGAGGGCCACCCTACGACGGCAGGGTGGCCCTCACGAAGGGTCGAACTCAGGCGGCGGGCTTCAGACCACCCGGGAAGAGGTACTGGTCGGCCGGCTTGCCGGCGCCGTAGACCCACGCGTCGAAGAACCCCTGGAGGTTCTTGTGCGCGACCTTCTCGGTGTAGCGCTGGAATTCCTGCATGCTCGCGTTCCCGTTGCGGTGCAGCGCCGGCCAGGTCGAAAGGACCCGGGAGAACGCCTGCTCGCCGACGTAGTTGCGCAGCGCGTGCAGCATCATCGGGCCCTTCGAGTACACGTACGTGAACTCGTTGCCGGCGCCCATGTCGTAGAGCTTGCCGTTCCAGAACGCCGTCGACGCCTTCTTGACGTCGTCCGCGTACTGCTTGTTCAGGTCGACGCCCTCCTGCGCCTCGTCCCAGAGCCACGTCGCGTACGACGCGAAGCACTCGTTGAGGCAGACGTCCTTCCAGTGCTCGACCGCCACCGAGTCGCCGTACCACTGGTGGGCGTTCTCGTGGACGATCGTCGGCACCGTGCCGGCCCAGCCCGCGGAGTAGATCGGCCGGCTCATCGTCTCCAGCGAGAAGCCGATCTGCTCGTTGAGGAAGATGCCGCCCGCCGCGTCGATCGGGTACTTGCCGAACTTCGACTCGAGGAAGTCGAGGATCTCCGGCAGCCGCGCTTCGGCCTGCTTCGTCGAGTCGGGGACGCCGGGGGCGAACGCGCTGACGATCGGGGTGCCGTCCTTGCGCTTCTGGCGGTCGAAGGTCCACTTGTCGATCGCGACCGTCGTCATGTACGGCACGATCGGCGTTTCCTCGGCCCAGACGTGCGTGGTGCCCTTCGGGGTCTTGATCGACGGCTTCTCGCGGCCGTTGGCGATCACGCCCCACTCGTCGGGCACGGTGATCGCGAGGTGGAACGTGGCCTTGTCGAGCGGTGTGTCGTTGACCGGGTACCAGGTCGTGGCCGACTTCGGCTCGCCGGCGGCGAACGCGCCGCCCGCCTGGGCGTACTGCCAGCCGTTGTTGCCGAGCGCCGGGTCGTCGATCGGCGCGGGCACGCCGTGGTAAGCGATCTTGGCCTCGAAGCGCTCGCCGCGGCGCAGCGTGCGCGCCGGCGTGATCACGAGCTCGTGGTCCCCGGTGCGGCTGAACTTCGCGTCGCGCCCGTCGATCTTCACCGAGTCGACGGTCAGGCCGCGCAGGTCCAGGTTGAACGAGCTGAGCGCCTGCGTCGCGCGGGCGGAGATGTCCTGCAGCCCGGTGAGCTGGTGCGACGCGGGGTCGTAGGTCACCTTCAGGTTGTAGTCGGCGACGTCGTAGCCGCCGTTGCCGTCCTGCGGGTAGTAGCTGTCGCCGGCGCCGTCGCTGCCGGGCTTGCCGGAGCCCCAGCCGTCGCCCGCGGCCGCGATGCCGGTGCCGAGGCAGAGGCTGGTGACGACGGCCGTCGCGAGCACGACCGTTTTCTGTCCCCTCATGAAGGCTCCTGTCCGTCTGGGGGTTGGACCTCGTCCCGCAACGTATCGCCAGCACTGCATCCTTCGGCAGTGCGCGTCGTATTTGTCCGGATATTCAGCACTTCCGTCGGCCCGCCCCGCCACCCGGTCGCCGTCTGGAAAGCTGGACGCATGCGCGTTGCGCTGCTGGGCCCGCTGCGGGCGACCCGAGACGACGGCACCCCGATCGACATCGGCGGCGCCCGCCTGCGCATGCTCCTGGCCAGGCTCGCCCTCGACGCCGGCCGGGCCGTGCCGGCCGACACCCTCGTCGACGGGCTCTGGGGCGGCGAGCCACCCGCCGACGCGGCCAACGCCCTGCAGTCCCTGGTCTCGCGGCTGCGCAAGGCCCTGCCGGTGGCGGTCGAATCCGGGCCGGGCGGTTACCGGCTCGGGCTGGCCCGCGAGGACGTCGACGCCGAGCGCTTCGAACGCCTCGCCGCCGAAGGGCGCCGCGAGCTGGCCGCGGGCCGGGACACGCACGCGGCCGAGCTGCTCGCCGAAGCCCTCGCGCTGTGGCAGGGCGCCGCGCTCGCCGACGTCCTCGACGCGCCGTTCGCGCCCGCGCCCGCCCGGCGGCTCACCGACCTGCGGGCCGTAGCGGCCGAGGACCGGTTCGAAGCCCTGATCCGGCTGGGCGAGCACGCCGACGTCCTCGCCGACCTGTCGGCCGCGGCCGAGGCCGAACCACTGCGCGAGCGGCTCGCCGGGCTGCGGATCCGGGCGTTGTGCGCGGCCGGGCGGCAGTCGGAGGCGCTGACCGTCTACGACACGCTCCGCCGCACCCTGGCCGACCAGCTCGGTGTCGACCCGTCGGCCGAGCTGCGGGAGATCCACCTCGCCGCGCTGCGCGGCGAGTTCGCGCCGCCGTCGCCGGTGACCGACCGGCTGCCGACCCGGCTGACCACCTTCGTCGGCCGCGAAGACGAGCTCAAGCTGCTGGCCGAGCTGCTCGGCGGGGCCCGGCTCGTCACGCTGATCGGCCCGGGCGGGGCGGGCAAGACCCGGCTGGCCACCGAAGCGGCGTCGCGGCACCCGGCCCAGCAGCACGGCCGCGTCTGGTTCGCCGCGCTGGCCGGCGTCCGCGACCCGGACGACCTCGCGGGCACGCTGCTGGGCGCGTTGGAGGTCCGCGACATCCGCAGCACCGAGACCGACGTCCACCGCCGGCCGCTCGACCCGCTGGAGCAGGCGGTCGAGGTGCTCGGCGGTGCGGAAGCGCTGCTGGTGCTGGACAACTGCGAACACGTCGTCGACGCGGCCGCCCGGCTCGCCGACGAGCTGCTGCAGCGGGCGCCGCGGCTGCGGATCCTGGCCACCAGCCGCGAGCCGCTGGCCATCACCGGCGAAACCCTGTGCCCGCTCGGCCCGCTGCCGGTGCCCGCCGAACGCGCCGCGCCCGCCGAAGCCGCCGAGCTCGACTCGACGCGGCTGTTCCTCGATCGGGCGGCCGCCGTCCGTCCCGACTTCGTGCTCGATGAGTCCACTGTGGACCACGTCGGCGAGATCTGCCGCCGGCTCGACGGGATGCCGCTGGCCCTGGAGCTGGCCGCGGCGCGGCTGCGGTCGATGACCGTGGCCCAGATCGCCGGCCGGCTCGGCGACCGGTTCCGGCTGCTCACCTCGGGCAGCCGCACGGCGCTGCCGCGGCAGCGGACGCTGCGCGCGGTCGTCGAGTGGAGCTGGGACCTGCTGACCGAAGCCGAGCTGGTGCTGGCGCGGCGGCTCGCGGTGTTCGCCGGCGGCGCCGAGGCGGGCCCGATCGAGGCCGTCTGCGCGGACGAGCTGCTGCCGGCCGCCGACGTGCCGTACGTGCTCGGCAGCCTGGTCGAGAAGTCGATTGTGGACACCGTGGACACCGGCCGGGGCGAGCCGCGCTACCGGATGCTCGAAACGCTGCGTGCCTACGCCACCGAGCGGCTCGTCGAGTCGGGTGAGCACGACCGGATCCGCCGGGCGATGGCCGCGTACTACGCCGAGCTCGCGCAGCGGCTGGAGCCGGTCCTGCGCACCGCCGACCAGCTGGGCGCGATCGACCAGTACGAGACCGAGAGCGCGAACATGGTCGCGGCCCTGCGCGGCGCGATCGAGATGTCCGATGTGGACAACGCGGTCGCGTTGCTGGACGGCATGTTCTGGTACCTGACCATCCTCGGCCAGGGTGGCCGGGTCGGCGGCCTGATCCGCGAGACCCTCGAGTTCGGCGACCGGCTGCCACCGGCGGTCTCGGCGTCCTACCGGGCGCTCGTCTACCTGATGGACGCGATCCCGGTGCGCTCGGACCAGGACGAGATCCTCCGGCTGGTCGACGAATGCGCGCGCACCAACGCCGTGGAGCGTTATCCCGGGCTCGCGGTGGCCCTGCCGATGCTCGCCTTCCTCGGTGGTGACCGCGAAATCGCCGCCCGCGAGGTGGCGCGCGCCGGGCGGAGCGCGGACGGCTGGACCCGCGCGGGGGCGCACTGGGTGGAAAGCTTCCTGCTCGACGACGCGGGCGACGTCGAAGGCGCGGACCGGGCGCGGGAGCTGGCCCACGCCGGGTTCGAAGCGGTCGGCGACCGCTGGGGCATCGCGATGACGTTGAGCTTCAAGGCGTACGCGCTTTCGCAGGACGGCGACAGCGCCAAGGCCATCGAGACCTACCAGCGTGGCTTGGCGCTCTCGATCGAGCTGCGCTCGCAGGAAGACGCGGTGCAGCACTGGTGGCGGCTGGCCGTCGAACGGGCGCGCACCGGGGACTTCGAAGGCGCGTGGCGCGACCAGGAAGCCGCGGAGCGCTACGGCGCCGACATCATGAACCCGCAGCAGCAGGCGATGCTGATGTTCGGCCGGCTCGAGCTGCTGCTGCGCACGGGCCGGCTGGCCGAGGCGCGGGCCGGCCTGGACCGGGTGGCCGCGATGGGTGGCGACGACTGGTTCCCCGGCGGCATCGGCGACGAGTTCGTGCACGCCTTCGAGGCGCGGATCCTGCTGGCGCAGGACCGTGCGGACGAAGCGGAACCGCACGCCGCCGTCGCGATCCGGGCGACGAACGCGCGTGGTGACATGCCCGACCTGGCCGGCGCGGTGGAACTGCTGGCGATCGTCCGCGCGCACCAGGGCCGGCCCGAGACGGCGGTCCGGGTGCTCGCCGCGTCGGCCGCCATCCGCGGCCGGCTCGACCGCGGCAGCCCCGAGGTCCGCGCGCTCATCGAAGACCTGCGCGCCGCCGTGCCGGACTACGACGCGCGGTACGAAGAAGCGCGCGCGGTGCCCAAAAAGGACATCATCGCCTGGCTGCTGTCCGAACTGGACTGAAAAAAGGTCGTGAGTGTTCAGGGCGGTTAGAACCGCCCTGAACACTCACGACCTGCTGGCGCGGGTCACCCCCGTGAACCGGCGCCGTCCCCCCATCACACCCGCCGGCGGTACGCCCAAGTGGCCAGCGGGAAGAACACGACCACCGCGCCGGCCATCCAGGCCAGCGCCCCGGCCAGCGGGCCGGCGACCGGGCCGCCGTTCATCAGGCCGCGCAACGCGTTCGCCATCAGGCTGACCGGGCTGATGTCCGCCCAGGCCCGCAGCCAGCCCGGCATCGTGGACGTCTGCACGAACACGTTGCTGCCGAAGGTCAGCGGCATGATGAAGACGAACATCAGGGCCTGCGCCGCGCCCGGCGACTTCATCACCATGCCGACGAACACCGAGCCCCAGCAGAAGCAGAGCCCGAACGCCAGCGCCAGCAGGATCGCCACGACGAACTCGCCGGGGCTGGTCGCGATCCGGTAGCCCATGATCGTCGCGACGACCATCAGCACGGTCAGGCAGACGACGTACCGCACGACGTCGGCGAGCACCGCGCCGATCAGCGGTGCCGACCGGGCGATCGGCATGCTGCGGAACCGGTCGAACACGCCCTTGGTGATGTCGGTGTTGAGGTTCGTGCCCACGGTCAGGCACGCCTGCAGGATGTTCATCACGATGATGCCCGGGACGACCAGCTGCAGGTAGGCGTCGGTCGAGCCGGACAGCGCGCCGCCGAACAGGTACACGAACATCACCAGGAAGATGATCGGCATCAGGGTGACGTCGGCGAGCTGTTCGGGGTTCTTGCGGATCTTCAGGATGCCGCGCCACGCCAGCGAAAGCGCGTGCTGGAACCCTTTGGCGGGGCTGATGTGCCGCGGCGGGGCCGGGCGGTCGAGCGCCAGCGTCGTCATGCCAGGCTCCCTTCGAGGGTCTTGTCCTCAGTGGTCTGTTCGGCGGTGTGCCCGGTGAGGGCGAGGAACACCTCGTCGAGGCTGGGCAGCCGCAGCGCCAGCTCGTCGGCGGTGATCCCGGCTTCGTCCAGCTTGCGGACCAAAGTGGACAGCAGGACGGGGTCGTTGACCGGTGCGGTGAGCAGGCCGGTCGCGTCGTCGCGGGTGGGCCGGACGCCGGAGAGGTCGCCGAGGATCCGGTTGACGGCGTCCATGTCGGACAGCTGGGTCGGCCGGACCTGCAGCGTCTGCCCGCCGACGCGGCGCTTGAGCTCGTCGGCGCGGCCGTCGGCGACGACGCGGCCGTGGTCGAACACGGTGATCTTGTCGGCCAGCTGGTCGGCCTCTTCCAGGTACTGCGTGGTCAGCAGCACCGTCGCGCCCTCGGCGACGAGGTTGCGCACGACGTCCCAGACCTCGTTGCGGGCGTGCGGGTCGAGCCCGGTGGTCGGCTCGTCGAGGTAGAGCACCTCGGGCCCGCCGACGAGGCTGGCCGCCAGGTCGATCCGGCGGCGCATGCCGCCGGAGTAGGTCCGCACCGGCCGCTTGGCCGCGGCGGTCAGCTCGAACCGCTCGATCAGCTCGACCGCCTTCGCCTTGGACTGGGCGCGCGAGTGGCCGTACAACCGTCCGATCAGGACGAGGTTCTCGATCCCGTTGAGGTCCTCGTCGACCGACGCGTACTGCCCGGTCAGGCCGATCAGGCTGCGGACCCGCACCGGGTCGGTGACGACGTCGAAGCCCCCGACGGTGGCTCTGCCGGCGTCGGGTTTCATCAGGGTGGCCAGGATGCGGACGGCGGTCGTCTTGCCCGCGCCGTTCGGCCCGAGCACCCCCACGACCTGCCCGAACGGGACCTCGAGGTCCACCCCGTCGAGCGCCTTGGTGTCCCCGAAGTGTTTGACCAGGCCCTCGGCCTGGATCGCGTGCGACATGGGCGTTCCTCCTCCAACTGCCTTTGGGGGTCCAGGGGGCTCGCCCCCGGCCCGGGGTCTGGGGCTGGGCCCCAGAAAACACTGTCGCTGTCTGACGACGACTTTGGCGGACAGCGCTGGCAGCGCACGCACAGCGCGCTGGCAGCGGCTGGCAGGCGCTGGTGGAGATCTTGTGGAGGAGTTGTCGGTGCCCGGGCCGCCCGGCGATCACCTCGGCATACTCGGCACATGACCGTTGCGGAAGAGACGCGCGTCCGGCGGAAGAACCCGCTGGTCACGGCCCTGCTGGTGGTGCCGCTGGTGCCGCTGGCCGGCGTCGCCGCGCTGCGCCTGATCGGCTACGACGGCGACTGGTACACGCTGATCGCGCTGGCGCTGACGCCGTTCGTGGCGGCCGCGGGCGTGCTGGCCGGCGTGCTGGCGCTGGTGTTGCGGCGCTGGTGGATCGGGGGGATCGCGCTGCTGCTGGCGGTCGCGCTGGCCGTCGTCGTGGCGCCCCGGCTGTCGGCGAGCGAGCAACGGGACGTGCACGGCAAGACACTGCGGGTGCTCGCCTCCAACCTGCTCTACGGCCAGGCGGAGCCGAAGGCCGTCGTCGACCTGGTGCGCGAGCAGCGGATCGACGTGCTGAACCTGGTCGAGCTGACGCCCCGCGCGGTCGACGGCCTGACCGCGGCCGGGTTGTTCCAGGCGCTGCCGTACCGGGTGCTGCACCCGGCGCCCGGCGCGTTCGGCTCGGGGATCGTGTCGCGGTTCCCGTTGAAGGAGGTCAACCTGACCGGTGACTCGGCGGCCAAGCAGCCGGGCGCGCAGGCCGACCTCGGCGACGGCGTGGTGGCCGAGATCGTCGCCGTCCACCCGATCTCCCCGGACGTCGACACCCCGCAGTGGGAGCGCGAGATCAAGGACCTCTCGCGCGCGTCCGGTGAGCACGGCCTGCGGATCCTGGCCGGCGACTTCAACGCGACGCTCGACCACGCGGCGTACCGGACCGTGCTGTCCCGCGGCTACAACGACGCGGCGGAGGCCCGCGGCTCGGGGCTGACGCCGACGTGGCCGGCGTCGTCGCCGGTGGTGACGATCGACCACCTCGCGGTCGACAACCGGGCGGCGGTGCTGGACTACCGCGTGTTCGGCGTCGCGGGCAGCGATCACCGGGCGGTGTTCGCCGAAGTGCGCTTGCCGTGACCGTGTTCCTGGCAGGCTGACCGGTATGCGAAGACTCGTGCTCGCCCTGGTCTTGCTGGCCGCCGCCTGCGGTCAGTCCACGGCGGCCCCGGCGGACGACGGCCCGAAGAGCGCGCTGGGGTTCGCCGCGCACGCGGGCGCGGTGGAGTTCCCGTCCGACACCGACTGGATTCCCACGACCGGCGGGCTCACCGGCCTGGTCCCGGTGGGCGGCTGCGTGCTCGGCATCGGCGACTACGCGACCGGCAACCGCATGCTCAACGTGAACTGGACCGGTGGGGCGGACTGCGCGGCGTTGCGGATCGGCCCGATCGGCGGCGGCCTGCCGGCGATCGCCGCGGTGCCGGAGCCGGACGGTTCGGTGTCCGGGGTCCGCACGAAGTTCTCGCACCGGGACACCGGCGGCACCGTCACGGAGCTGGGCGAACTGCGTGGCCGGCGGGACGTGCGGGCGCTGGCGCGTTCGGGCGGCAACCTGGTGGCGGTCGGGACGGCGTTCCTCGACGGGCAGACGACCCGGCCGGTGGCCTGGGTGTCGGACGACGGGGGCAGGACGGAACGCACGGTCGTGCTGCCGCTCGCGCCGGGCGTGGGTGGCGCGAACGGACCGAACTCGGTGGCGGCGGCCGGATCCGAGCTGCTCGCGGCCGGCTATTCGAACCCGCGGCTGCAGCTCTGGGCGTCCCACGACGGCGGCGGCAGCTGGACGCTGTCGGAGCCGGCGACGCCGTCGGACGAAACGCTGGTATACGGCATCCTGCCGGTCGCCGGGCAGTGGCTGCTCTACGGCGAGACCACGGACGGCCACACGCAGAAACCGTTCGTGGTCACCGGCAAGCCGGGCGCCTGGTCCACAGTGGACATACCGGGTCCCGGTGGGGTGGTGGCGGGCACGCTGGACGCGCACGGGAATCCCGTCCTGGCGACGCGGACGTTCGAACAGGTGCCGGTGAACGCGCGCCCGCGCTCGTGTTCGGCGGTGCTGGTCCGGGCCGGTCAGGGCTGGCAGCGCGGCGACCTGGGCTGCGCGGAGTCCCCGGTGCGCGTGGCCGCGACGCTGACCGACGGCCGGGTCATGCTCGCCGGGAACCGGGATCTGTGGCTGCGGCCAGCTTCGTGAGCGTCTCCAGCGCACCGGCCGCGATCGACACCCCGCGGCCGTGCCGGATTTCCGGCTCCCGTGGGTTGATCCGGATCA
Organism: Amycolatopsis iheyensis; assembly: GCF_024703995.1. Lineage (GTDB taxonomy): Bacteria > Actinomycetota > Actinomycetes > Mycobacteriales > Pseudonocardiaceae > Amycolatopsis > Amycolatopsis iheyensis. The sequence goes on from NZ_JAMXQV010000001.1 coordinate 300,293, forward strand.
ACGCGCCGGTCGCGGCGCTGGCCAGCTCGCTGTAACGCCGGACCGTCGGGACCGCCTGGCCCGCGCCCAGTTCCACCACGACCAGGTCGCGCGCGGTCCGGCGCCACGCGGTCAGCTCGTCGAGCTGGGCCTGGCTGCGGTCCGGCACCCACGAGAAGTCGCCGAACATCAGGATGTTGGGCCGCGTGAGTCCGCCGCACCGCGGGCACGCCGGCAGCGGCGGCACGGCCCGCATGGTTTCGGGGTCGATGACGACGTCTTCGGCGGCCGGCCAGATCTGATCGGTGCACCCGGAAAGGCACTGGAGGTGGTGGATCGAGCCGTGCGCTTCGGCGACGTGCTCGAAGCCCGCCTTCTGGAACTGGCCGTCCACATTGGACGTGAACACGCGCACTTCCGGGGCGAAGCCGAGCAGCAGGCTGAACCCTTGGTGCGGCACCGTTTTCCGGTACAGCGCCAGCCGGTGCCCGTAGAAGCCCCAGGCCAGCTCGGGGTCGTCGGCGAAGTGCCGCGGGTCGGCCAGCTCCTCGAACCGCAGCCCGAGCCGGGCATACGGCGGGTACGCGCGCCAGAACCCCTCGCCGCCGCGGAAGTCCGGCAGCCCGGAGTCGACGCCCATGCCGGCGCCGGCGCAGATCAGCAGCGCGCCGGCGCCGGTCAGGAGCTCCGCGGCCCGCTCGAGCGCGTCACTCACCCGGCTGCGAACCGAGGACGACCTCGAACTCCAGCAGGTTGGCGCCGGTGGACACCGGCTTGGCCCGCTCGCCGGAGTGCGCCGCCGCGGCCGGGCCGCCCTTGGCCCACGCCTGGTAGTGCTCCTCGGTCTCCCACTTCGTGTAGACGAAGTAGCGCGTCTCGCCGGAAACCGGGCGCAGCAGCTCGAACCCGAGGAAGCCCGGCTGCTGGTCGACGGAGTGCATTCGCGCGGCGAACCGCTTCTCCAGCTCCGGTCCGGCGCCTTCGGGAACCTCGATCGCGTTGATCTTCACGACACTCATGGGTCCCAGCGTAGTTGTCGGGGCACTGTGATCCGTGCCACTGTGAATCCCATGGGGAGCGCGGAGCTTGCGGCGGACCTGGCCCGGATCGTCCACGCCGCCGCCGGCGAGGTCGCCGGCGAGCGGGGCAGCGAACTGATCGAGCGGGTGACCGGGCACCTGGGGGCGCCGCTGTCGGACGTGGTGGTGGTGACCCGCAACTGGGCGATGTGGGAGCACGCGAACATCCAGCGCAGCGTCGACGCCTACCTGGCCGAGCACGGCACGGCGGTCGACTGGTTCGGCATCGCGGGTGGCCAGCGCACGCACGAGGACCTGATCGGGATGCTCGCCATCGCCCGCAAGCAGGGGATGTACGAGCTCGGCTCGGTCGACTACACGACGACGGCGATCGGCCCGGACACCGCGACCGAAGCGGTGCAGCTCGGGCTCGTCGGCACGTACGCGCCGGGCGGTGAGCCGGTGCTGCTCGCGGTGCGGGGCGCGAACCCGCAGTGGGGGCAGGAACAGTGCCGGCTGGAGGTGCTCGCGACGTCGCGGGTGATCGCCACCGGGGCACGCGACCGCGTCGAGCGGCTGATGGTCGAGCACGACCTCCTGCGCGGGCAGGTCCTGGCCTTCGGCACCAGCGAGAACCGCGGCAACGAGCTGCTGACGTTCCTGCCGCGGCCCCGGCTGCGGGGCGACGAGGTCGTGCTGCCGGACGGCGTGCTCGACGCGATCGAGCGGCACACGATCGGCATCGCGCGGCACGGCGAGCGGCTGCTGGCCGCCGGGCAGCACCTCAAGCGCGGGCTGCTGCTGCACGGCCCGCCCGGCACCGGCAAGACGCACACGGTGCGGTACCTGATGGGCCGCCTGCCGGAGACGACGGTCGTCATCCTGACCGGCACGGCGATGCGGTTCGTGGCGAAGGCGGCGGAGCTGGCGCGGCGGCTGCAGCCGAGCGTGGTCGTGCTGGAGGACGTCGACCTGATCGCCCAGGACCGCAGCTACGGCCCGCAGGTCCAGCCCCTGCTGTTCACGCTCCTCGACGCGATGGACGGCGTGGGCGGCGACGCCGACGTGACGTTCCTGCTGACGACCAACCGCGCGAGCGAGCTGGAGCGCGCGCTGGCCGACCGCCCGGGCCGGGTGGACCTGGCGGTGGAGATCCCGCTCCCGGACGCGGCGGGCCGCGAAGCACTGCTGCGGCTGTACGCGCGCGGGCTGAAGCTGACGGCGGACCTGGCCCCGGTGGTGGCCGCGACGGAGGGCGTGACGGCGTCGTTCGCGAAGGAGCTGCTGCGGCGGGCTTCGCTGCTGGCGCTGGCGGCCCGGCCGGAGGAGGACGTCGTGGTGGGTGACGAGGAGCTTTCGGCGGCGTTGCGGGAGATGCAGGATGCGCGGAGTGCGTTGACGCGGTCCTTGCTGGGGAGCTCAGCTCCGCAGTGAGCCCGGGTAGAGATCGGCATCCGCGGGCAACGTCGTGCCGCGGAACCACGCGTCGAAGAACTGCCGCAGGTTCTTGCCGCTGACCTGCGCCGCCATGGCCTCGAAGTCGGCCCAGCCGGCGTTGCCGTGGCGGTAGCGGGCCGGCCAGTCGTGCAGGAGGCGGTCGAACGCCGGGTCGCCGATTTCGCGGCGCAAAGCGTGCAGCGCCAGGATGCCCTTGTTGTAGACACCCTCGAACTCGTGGCCCTGGCCCATGCCGACCAGCTTCTGCGCCCAGAAGTCCGTGCTGCCGTGGGTGATCTCGATCGCCGCGCGGTAGCGGTCGTCCAGGTTCTGGCCTTCGCGCTCCGCCCACAGCCACTGCGCGTACGACGCGAAGCACTCGTTCAGGCAGATGTCCGACCAGTCCTTCAGGGAGACCGAGTCGCCGAACCACTGGTGGGCGTTCTCGTGCACCAGCGTCGGCAGGTCGGCCCACTTCGCGTACGTCGGCCGGGTCTGCGTCTCCAGGGAGAAGTGGATGTCCTCGTTCAGGTAGATCCCGCCGGCGGCCGACTGCGGGTACGGGCCGAACTTGCCGGTCAGGAACGTCAGCACCTCGGGGAGTCGGTCGCCGACCGCGCGGTGGGCTTCGGCGCCCGGCGCGTACGCCGAGACCACCGGGGTCCCGTCCGGCAAAGTCGACTTGTCGACGCTGAACTTACCGATCGCGAGCGTCGTCAGGTAGCTCGCCACCGGGTTCGGCTCGGTCCAGGTGCCCGGCGGGCCCTCGCGGCCGTTCGAGAGCACCGTCCAGCCCGGCGGGACGCGCGCGGTCAGCGTGAACGTCGCCTTGTCGCGCGGGGTCTCGTTCACCGGGAACCAGAACGCCGCCGAGTGCGGCTCGCCGACCATGTACGCGCCGCCGTCGGCCGAGTGCTGCCAGCCGTTCTCGCTGCCGCCCTCGTGCGGCGTCTTCGCCGGGTCGCCGCCGTAGCGGACGCGGGTGCGGAACGTCGTCCCGGCGCGGATCGGCGCCGGCGGCGTCACCACCAGCTCGAACGCCTTCTCGCGGGTGAACCGCGCCGGCTGCCCGTCGACCTCGACGCTGTGGACGTCGAGCCCGCGCAGGTCGAGGTCGAAGCGGCTGAGGTCCTGGGTCGCCTTCGCGGTGACGGTCGTGTCGCCGTCGAGGTGGCCGCTCGGCGGGTCGTAGGCGACGCCGACCTGGTAGCCGAGGGCGTCGTAACCGCCGTTGCCGTCTTCGGGGTAATACGGATCACCGGCGCCGGCCGCGCCCGGTGTGGGGTGCATGGGCGGCGGCGCCGGGGCGCCCGTGACGGCGTCACCGCTGCACGCCGCGGCGAGGACGACCGCGGCGCAGACGGCGAGGGCGGTGAGTCGTCGGCGCATGGTGACCACCATAGGTGATGGAAAGCGATCACTCGGTCACGTTCCGGAGCAGGCACGATGTGATTAAGTGGCCGCGTGCTCTGTTTCGGCGGCAGCGGCGTGCCGATCGTCCTGTTGCACGGCCTGATGGGCCGCGCGCGGACGTGGCGGCGGGTCGCGGAGTGGCTCCGGCCCTATGGCGCGGTGTACGGCCTCGACGCGCGCGGCCACGGCAACGCGCCGCGCGTCGGGCCGTGGACGACCGGGCAGTTCACCGAAGACGTCGCCGCGGCGCTGCGGACCCTCGACGCCGGCCCGGCGGTGCTGATCGGGCATTCGATGGGCGGCCTGCACGCGTGGGCCACCGCGGCGCGGCACCCGGAGCTGGTGCGCGCGGTCGTGTCGGAGGACTTCGCGCCGGACCAGCGCGGCCGGACGGTCGAGACCTGGCGTGGCTACTTCGAGAGCTGGCCGGTGCCGTGGGAGTCGCTCGACCACGTCCGCGAGTTCTTCGGCGCCGCGGGCGAGTACTTCGCGGACTGCGTCGAGGAGCGGGCGGACGGGTTCCACCTGGTCGCCGACCTGGCCGACCTGTACGTGATCGCCGCCGAGTGGGGCCGCGTCGACTACTGGTCCACTGTGGACAAGATCCGGTGCCCGCTGCTGGTGCTGGAAGGCGAGCACACGGCGATGCCGCCTGGCCAGCAGGCCATGCTGGCGGACCGGGTGCCGGGCGCGAAGCACCTGGTGGTGCCGGGCTCGGCCCACTTGCCCCACGACGAAGCCCCGGAGATCTACCGGGGCGCGATCGAAGCGTTCCTCAGCCAGATTCTCGGTCGCTGAAGCGGCACTTTCGTAGGGAAAGTGCCGCTTACGCGCGAGTCAGGTCTGCTCGCCAGGCCGCCGTGGAGCGGTCCGAGGGCACGATCAGCGGCCAGACGTCCGCGCCGAGGAAGCCGGTTTCGTCGGTCACCTTGGTCGCGGTGCACGTGTGGCGCGGCAGCCCGGCTCGAGCGGACAAAGCGGCTACCGCGTCCTTTGTGGACTTCCCGAAGACGCCGTCGGTCGGCACGCCGAACCCGGACGAGCGCAGGAACTGCTGGGCGAGCTGCACCTGACGGCCCGTGTCGCCCGGCTTCAGCAGCGGCCACTCGGCCTCGGCCCGCGCGACCGAGACGCCGAGGACGCGGCCGACGGCCGTCCGCAGCTCCGGCAGCCGGTTGTAGAGCACCGTGCCGGGGCACTCGGTCGAGTTGAAGTCGCGGTGGCCCTTGATGAACTCGGGCGCGATGCCGTACTGGTGCGCGATGTAGGCGACCAGGCCGACGAGCGAGTCCCACAGCGCCTGCGGCACGTCGACCGTGCTGTACAGGCCCTCGTTCTCGATGCCGATGACCTCGCTGTTGTGGTTGCCGACGTTCGCGCCCTGGACGTGCTGCGTGCCGCCGCGCAGGATCTCCAGGCTGCGGTGCCTGCCCTCGGTGACGAACCCGCCGCGGCTGTTCGTGAACTGCTGGCCGCTGTCGATCCAGCCGTTCTTGTCCATGTGCAGGTCTTGGATGAACTTCGCGACGTAGAACGCGCGCGCCAGCGAGAAGTCGTTGTTCATCGGCGGATCGACGGCGTGGTGGACCACGATGTAGGTCGGCTTGTGGTTCTCCACCACGATCGGCCCGTTGGCGGGCCGCGCGCCCCACTCGGCGCAACCGTGGATCGTCGGTGCCGGCACGGCCGCGGCGGCCGTACCCGTGGTCGTCATCCCCAGTGCGCCGGCCGCGGTCGCGGTCATCCCCGCTTTGAACAGGGTCCGGCGGTCAACAGTGACCATGCGGGAAAAGGTAGCTCCGCTTCGCGCCGATGACAACTATTGACCAACTTTGGTCGTAACGCGTCAGTGTTCGCCCGGGAGAGCGAAGAGCCCGCCGCTGGTCTGCTCCAGCAGGCCGTCGACGAGCAGGGAGTCGAGGCAGCGGTCGCGCTGGCCGCCGTCGTGCCACACCAGGTCCAGCCGCGCCTTCTCGACGGGGCCTTCGCTGCCGCGCAGGACGTCCAGCAGCAGCCCGCGGACCTGCCGGTCGGTGCCCGCGAACTTCTGCACGGGCTTGGCCGGGCCGGCGTACTCGGGCTTGCCGGCCAGCTGCCACGCGCATTCGCCGTAAATCGGGCAATCCGCGCACCGCGGGGTGCGTGCGGTGCAGATCAGCGCGCCGAGCTCCATGATCGCGGCGGAAAACTTCGCGGCGGGCGCGTCTTCGGCGGGCAGCAGGGCTTCGACGTCGTTCATGTCGCGGGTGTTCGACGCGGGCCCGGCGTCCCCGGCCCCGTGCACGGCCCGCGCGACGACCCGCCGCACGTTGGTGTCGACGACGGGCGCCCGCCGCCCGTAGGCGAACGCGGCGACGGCCCGCGCGGTGTAGGCCCCGATCCCGGGCAGCGCGAGCAGGGTGTCCACATCGGACGGCACGACGTCGCCGTGCTCCTGCGCGATGACCCCGGCGGCGGCGTGCAGCCTCAACGCCCGCCGCGGGTAGCCGAGCTTGCCCCAGGCCCGCACGACCTCACCTTGGGAGGACGCGGCCAGCGCCGAGGGCACCGGCCAGCGCGCCATCCATTCGTGCCAGATCGGCTGCACGCGGGCGACCGGGGTCTGCTGGAGCATGATCTCGCTGACCAGCACACCCCACGCCGAACACTCCGGCTCGCGCCAGGGCAGGTCGCGGCCGTGGGTGGCGAACCAGTCGAGCAGGGTTTCGGCGTCAACGGACACGAGCTGAGGTTAACCCGGCTCTTCGCGGTGGACTTTGTCGAGGCGGGCGAGGTCGTCTTCGGTGAGCCGCAGCCGGCCGGCGGCGACGTTGTCGGCCAGGTGGCCGGGGTCGCCGGTGCCGGGGATGACGAGGACGTGCGGGCCCCGGTGCAGCAGCCAAGCCGACCGGACCTGCGCGGCACTCGCCTCGTGCGCCTTCGCGATGGCGAGCACCTCCGCGTGTTCGCCGCCGACGGCGCCCGCCTCGCGGCCCGCGCCCGCGATGGCGAAGAGTCGGCGCAGGTTCCCTCGCCGTCTTCGCTCGGCTGGGCCGGCGAGCGCCATGGCCACCGGGATCACGGCGCGGTTCCGCCCTGGGAGGCGACGACCGGGTCATCGGGGTACGGGCGAGCGCGCGGTCGCTCAGCTCATTGGCCGAACGCAGCCGGGAGAAGCGGAACGTGGCGGTGTCGATGTGGTCGACGCCCAGCTGGACCCCGCGGCGCAGCACCTCGACCGCCCGGTCGCGGTCGACCGTCCGGCCACCGAACGTCCAGGTCACCGCGGAACTCGGCTCCAGCGGCGTGGCCCCGGGCCTACTTGACCTCGGTGAGCTTGCCCGTCTTCACGTCGTACACAAACCCGCGCACGTTGTCCGTGTGCGGCAGGTACGCACTCCGCCGCACCCGCTCCACCGACGTCCGGACGCTGTTCTCGACGTTGCGGAACGCCTCGACCGCCCACGTCGGGCGCAGCCCCGTCGCCTCTTCCAGCTCGTCCTTGAAGTCGTCTTCGGTGACCGTCGAGAGGCCGCACTCCGTGTGCTGGACCACCAGCACCTCGCGCGTGCCCAGCTTGCGCTGCGACAGCGCCAGCGAGCGGATCATGTCGTCGGTGACGACGCCGCCCGCGTTGCGCAGCACGTGCGCCTCGCCCTGGAGCAGGCCGAACACCTCGAACACGCGGATGCGGGCGTCCATGCAGGTCAGGATGGCCACCTGCAGCGACGGCTTCGCCGACGAGCGGTCGCCCGGCGTCGCGTCGCCGAGTTCCTGGTTGCGCTTGAGGAGGACATCGATCGAGGTCATCGGTCACCTTCCGGCCGGTGGCGTATCCCTCCCATTCCACCGGCCCGAGCCCGATCGGGCAATGCACTACGAGCTATGTCACGACGGGTTTAACCGCCGAACCAGGGCTCCTCGACCGTCCGCGGCGGCGCGGACGTCCGTCCGATGCGCAGCTCGGTGGGCAGCGTGATCACCTTCGGCGCGCTCCGCTCGGCCGAGCCGAGCAGCAGCCGGCCCGCCGTCTTGCCCTTCTCGAGCACCGGCTGGTGGACCGTGGTCAGGCCGATCCGCTCGGCTTCGGCGATGCCGTCGAAGCCGGTGACCGTCAGGTCCTGCGGCACCCGCAGCCCCCGCCGCTCGGCCTCGGCCATGGCGCCGAGCGCGAGGATGTCCGAGGTGCAGATCACGGCCGTGATCTGCGGGTACGCGTCCAGCAGCTGCCGGGCGGCGGACGCGCCGTCGTCCACCGTGTGGTCGAAGCGCTCGACCACCGGGACGCCCGCCCAGTCGACACCCGCGGCCGAAAACGCCACCGCGAGCGCTTCCAGCCGGGTGCGCTGGACGTGGAAGTGCGCGCCGCTCTGCCGGGTGGCCGAGACGAAGTCGTCGTTGCGCTCACGTGCGAGCCGCATGCAGATGACGCCGACCTGGCGATGGCCCAGCGTCACGAGGTGCTCGGCGATCTTGCCGACCGCCGACGCGTCGTCCGGGCCGACGCGGTCGATGCCCTCGATGCTCGGCTGGTCGATGATCACCGTCGGCACCGGCCGCTCCAGCACGGCGGCCAGGTGCGGGTCGTCGTCCGGCACCGAGTAGACGACGAAGCCGTCGACGCCCGCGCGGTGCACCGCGGCGACGTCCTCCCGGCCCGGGCTGGCGGGCACCAGGTGCAGGCCGACACCGGCGTCTTCGCAGGCCAGGGCCAGTCCTTCGAGCACGCCGACGGCGGCGGGGTCGCGGAAGGCGTAGGAGAGGTTCTCGGTGAGCAGCAGGCCGACGGCGCCGGCTTTGCGCGTGCGCAGGGAGCGGGCGACCGGGTCGGGACCGGGGTAGCCGAGCCGGCGCGCGGTCTCGAGAACGCGGCGGCGCAGCTCGGGCGAGAGCTGGTCCGGCCGGTTGTAGGCGTTGGACACCGTGGTCCTGGACACACCGAGCTCTGCCGCGAGCGACGCCAGTGTCGCCTGCCTCCGGGTGCGAATAGGACGTCCCATCAGCAAACCGTAACGGTTCAGATGACTTTCTTGAAGAGACACCCCGGGTGGTCGATGTCTCGATCCGCATGCATGAACTCGCATACACCAAACCGGGATCGGATGGCCAGGAAGTCATCCGGATGGGGTAAGGTGAATCTGACAACGGTTTCCATTAGCGTCTGCAGGAGTCTTCAGATGAGTTCCCGCCGCACCAGGAGCGTGCTCGCCGCCGCTTCGGCCCTGTCCTTGTTCGCGCTGGCCGCGTGCTCCGGTGGAACCTCCGACGGCGGCGGGCAGTCCGGTGGCTCGGACAAGATCAAGGTCGTCGCCTCGACGGACGTCTGGGGCAGCGTCGTGAGCGCCGTCGGCGGGGACAAGGTCGAGGTCAAGTCGGTCATCCACGACCCGTCGGCCGACCCGCACTCCTACGAGACCACGGCCGACGACGCCCTCGCGGCGAAGGACGCGAAGCTGCTGCTGTCCAACGGCGGCGGCTACGACGAGTTCTTCGACAAGCTCACCGGCCAGGCCGGCGACGCGAAGAAGCTCGTCGCCTACGACATCGCCGCGACCGGCGACGAGAACGAGCACGTCTGGTACGACCTGCCGGGCGTCGGCAAGGTCGCCGACCAGGTCGCGGCCCAGCTGGGTGAGCTCCAGCCGGCGTCGAAGCAGGCGTTCACCGACAACGCGACGGCGTTCAAGGCGAAGGTCGACGCGCTGGAGAAGCGCCTCGGCGAGCTCGGCACCACCCACCCGGGTGCGAAGGTCGTCGTCACCGAGCCGGTGGCGCACTACCTGCTCGAGAGCGCGAAGCTGACCGACGCGACGCCGAAGGCCTTTTCGGACGCCGTGGAGAACGACACCGACGTCCCGGCCGGCGCGGTCAACGAGTACAAGCAGCTCATCGCCACCAAGCAGGTCAAGGCGCTGATCAACAACGCGCAGACGGTGACGCCGCTGACCCAGGACGTCGTCGGGCAGGCGAAGGCCGCCGGGATCGGCGTCGTCGACGTGACCGAGACGCTGCCCCAGGGTGTGACCGACTACATTGGCTGGATGACCGGGGAAGTAGACGCGCTGGCAGGAGCGTTGAAGTAACCATGCCTCCCGTCTCAGACGACGTACGCCCCGCGGTCCGGGTCCGCGGGGCGGGCCTCGCCTTCGGTCCCCGCACGCTCTGGTCGGGATTGGACCTCGTCGTCGAGCCGGGTGAGTTCCTCGCCGTGCTCGGCCCGAACGGCTCCGGCAAGAGCAGCCTGCTGAAGGCGCTGCTCGGCATGCAGGGCCTGTCGGCGGGCGCGGTCGAGATCGCCGGCGGCCGCCCGGGCGGCGCGAACCGCAAGGTCGGCTACATCCCGCAGCAGCGCGCGATCGACGAGTCGCTGACGCTGCGCGGCGTCGACCTGGTCGGCCTGGGCCTCGACGGGCACCGCTGGGGCCCCGGCCTGTTCGGCATGGCGGCGCGACGCCGTCGCGTCGCGGCGGCCGTCGAAGAGGTGGGCGCGACCCGCTACGCGAAGCAGCCGGTGGGGCGCCTGTCCGGCGGTGAGCAGCAGCGGCTGCGAGTGGCGCAGGCCCTGGTCGGCGACCCCGAGGTGCTGCTGTGTGACGAGCCGCTGCTGTCCCTGGACCTGGCGCACCAGCGCGCGATCAGCGAGCTGATCGACTCCCGGCGGCGCGCGGCCGGCACCGCGGTGCTGTTCGTCACGCACGAGATCAACCCGGTGCTGCCGTTCGTCGACCGGGTGTTGTACCTGGTCAACGGCTCGTTCCGGATCGGCAAGCCGGACGAGGTCATGACCACCGAGACGCTGTCGGAGCTGTACGGCACCCGCGTCGAGGTGTTGAAGGTCGGCGGTCAGATCCACATCGCGGGCGCGCAGAGCGCGTTGTGCGAGGAAGAGCCGCACCACCACGAACACGACGTCGAAGAGCAAGTGGGCTGAGTCTTGGATCTGTTCGACTTCGGCAAGACGTGGGAGCTGATCACCGAGCTTCCCGGCGTCCAGACGGCCCTGCTGGCCGCGTTGATCCTCGGCTTGGTGGCGGGGGTGCTGGGCCCGCTGATCGTGATGCGGCGGATGTCGTTCGCGGTGCACGGGACGTCGGAGCTGGCGTTCACCGGCGGCGCGGCGGCCCTGCTGCTCGGGATCGGCGTGGAGTACGGCGCGTTGATCGGCGCGGTGGTGGCGGCGCTGCTGCTGGGCATCCTGGGCGCCCGCGACGCCGACCGCGACTCGGTGATCGGCGTGATCCTGTCGTTCGGCCTCGGGATGGGCGTGCTGTTCCTGTCGTTCTACAAAGGACGGTCCGGGAACAAGTTCGGGATCCTGACCGGCCAGATCATCACGATCGACTCGACGAACCTGACGTTGTTCGTGGTGTCGTCGGTGGTGGTCCTGGCGGTGCTGGCGTTGGTGTACCGGCCGCTGTTGTTCGCCTCGGTGGACCGGAACGTGGCCGTGGCGCGCGGAGTGCCGGTGAAGACGCTGACCGTGGTGTTCGCGCTGCTGGTGGGGGTTTCGACGGCGCTGAGCGTGAAGGTCGTCGGATCGCTGCTGGTGGTGGCGTTGATGGTGACGCCGGCCGCGGCGGCGGCGCGCGTGACGGCGTCACCGTGGAAGGCGACCGTGCTGTCGGTCGTGTTCGCGGAGGTGTCGGCGCTCGGGGGGATCGTGCTTTCGCTGGCGCCGGGGCTCCCGGTGAGCGCCTTCGTGACGGCGATTTCGTTCCTGATCTACGTCGTGTGCCGGGTGATCGCCTGGCAGCGTGACCGCCGGACGAGGGTGAGCGCGGTGGAGCCTGCCCTCGTCGCGGCGGCTTGAGCTACTGCACCTGGAGCGTGTCGCTCTTCGCGGTGCTGTCCGAGTTCGGGTAGCCGATGGCCTGGTAAGCGGCCCAGGTCGGGTGCCTTGGCGCCTGCCGGCCCGGATGGGCCGGTGAGGGCTTGGTGGGTACCGGGCTTGCCGTAGCCGAGGTCGACCTTGTCCGGAGCCCAGGTGACGTTGCCGGCGCATCCGAAGTGGACTCTCGTTGTCGTCCGCCAGGCGCAGGACTGCGGTACTGCGCCGAAGTACTGGCTCATCGAGGCCCGTGTCGCGGTCCCCGCAAGACCAGTCGTGATGGCGCGAAGGCCGGTTGTCCACACCCTCGCGCGAATGTGGGCAACTCAGCCGCATCTCCGCCGATTCGCGGTTCCTGTCGGCGCCCGTCGATAGACTGGGACTGGGCACGCCCCCCCAGGGACGGGCGGGGCCGCGTCGTCGGCGAGTCAGCCCAGCATCAGCAGGACCTGCAGCTCACCCACGACGAACCCGATCACCCCACCCACCGCAATGAGCTTCCACTCGTCCTGCCGGAACGCCGGCCGCAGCAACCCCTCGAACTCCAGTGGCGTCAACGCGAGCATCCGCTGCTCGATCACCTTCGCGACGTCCATCGCCTCGGTGAGGTACCCCTCCGCATAACGCGCCGTGGAAGGCAGCTGCTCGAGTGCCTTCAACGCCGCCGCGTGCTTCATTTCGCGAAGCCGCGTGCCCCCGACCGCGAACGACAGCGGCAGCTGCGCGTCGACCGCGGCCGACACCATCTGCTCGACCAGTGCCGCCAGGCGATCCGCGCGTGGGCCGCGCAACACCGCGTCCAGGAGGTTCTGGACCGTCAGGACCTCGTTCGCGATCAGCTCGCCGTACTGCCGCGCCACCTCCGCGCGGCGCCGCTGGAACTTGCCCTGGAAGATCACCCGGCCCACGCGGACCGGCTCGCGGGGGACGAAGATCAGCTTGATCGCCAGCCAGTCGGTGAACAGGCCGATCGCGCCGCCGAAGATCGGCAGCACCAGCGGCTCGCGCGTGAACGCCCACACGATCGTCTGGACCAGGCCTAGCCCGAAGCCGAAGTAGATGCCCATCCGCGCGATGAACGCCATCTCCGGGCGGGACGTCTCGCGGATCAGCCGGACCAGCAGCGCGCGATCCCGGGTCAGCCGCTGGACCGTCATGTGCTGGACGTCGAGGACTTCGTCGAGGTTCTCGCGGACTTCGTCGAGGAACTCCCGGACCAGCTTCGGCGCCGACGCCTGGACCTGCTTGATCAGCATTTCCTGCGCGAGCGTCGGCAGCACCTCCCACAGCCGCGGGTGGTGCTCGGCGAGCACCTCGCGCGCGATGTGGTCGACCGCGCGCAGCAGCGGCTGCTCCAGCTCGGCGGTGATGATGACCGGGTCGATCTTCCCGAAGACCTCGCGCAGGTCGAGCAGGTTCTCGGTCAGCAGCTCGGTCGCGACCGCCGCCATCCGCCCGCCGTGCTTCGGGACGACGCCCTGCCAGCCCAGCAGCGGCGGGACGCCGACGAAGTCGAGCGGCCGGAACATCATCTCGATCGCGACGCGCTTGGTGACGTACCCGATCAGCGCCGCGATGAACGGCATCACCGCGTACAGGGGCCAGTGCAGCGCGAGGTCGTGCAGGACAGCGTCCACCCCGACCTCCTCATCCCGAGAAACGGAACCGTACCGGCTAGCCGAGCAGCGCGAGCACCTGCAGCTCACCCACGAGACCACCGATCACCGCGCCGACGGCGATCAGCTTCCACTCGTCCTGGCGGAACGCCGGCCGCAGCAGCTGCTCGAACTCCAGCGCGCTCAGCTTCCGCATCCGGTCGACGATCGTGTTCCGCACGTCGAGCGCGTTGATCGCGTAGTTCTCGGCGTACCGGATCGTCTCCGGGACGCGCTCCGCGGCCTTCGCCGCCGCCGTCTGCTTCAGCTCCTGGAACTTCTTCGTGCCGACGGCGATGGCGACGAACGGCTTGACCACGCTGGCCTGCGCGTCGATCGTCTTCTGCACCTCGCGGGTGATCATCGCGAACAGCTTGTCGGACTTCGGCCCGCGCAGCACCGCTTCCAGCAGGTGGGGAATGGTGATGATCTCGCGCGCGATCATGTCGCCGTAGTCGGCGGCGACCTGGTCGCGGCGCTTCTGGAAGACGCCCTGCCAGGTGTAGACGCCGAAGAACCGGCGCGGCTCGCGCGGCAGGAAGATCATCTTCAGCGCCAGCCAGTCGGTGAGCCAGCCGATGCCGAGGCCGAACAGCGGCAGCACGATCGGCGACTTCGTCAGCGCCCACACCACCAGCTGCACGCAGCCGAGACTGAACCCGAACCAGATGCCGGAGCGGGCGATGAACCGCATCTCGGGCCGGGAGATGTCGCGGATCAGCCGGTTGAGCAGTGCCTTGTCGCGGACCAGGTTCGTCACGACCATGTGCTGCAGGTCGAGGACGTCCTCGATGTTGTCGGCGATCTCCCGCATGATCTTGGTGATCGCCTTCGGCGCCTCGGCCTGGACGCGTTTGAGCAGCAGCTGCTGCGCGCTGTTCGGCAGCACCTCCCAGAGCCTGGGCTGGTAGGTCTCCATGACCTCGCGCGTGACGTCCTCGACGACCCGCAGCAGCGGCTGTTCGATCTCCTTCGCGACCTGCGCCGGGTCGAGCCGGGCGAAGATCTCCCGGGGGTCGACGAGGTTGGTCGTCAGCATCTCGGTGGCCGTCGCCGCCATCCGCTCGGCGTTCGCGGGCAGCACGCCCTGCCAGCCGAACGGTTTGACGCCGACGAACTCCAGGGGCCGGAACATCATCTCGATGGCGACGCGCTTGGTGACGTAGCCGATCAGCGCCGCGATGAACGGCATGGTGACGTACACCTGCCAGTGCGTGCCGAAGTCCACGCGCGCACGGTATCGGCCCGTGATCAGTGCAGCAGGAGCAGCACCTGCAGTTCACCCACCAGCCCGCCGATCACCGCGCCGACGGCGATGAGCTTCCATTCGTCCTGCTTGAAGGCCGGACGCAGGATGCCTTCGAACTCCAGCGGCGTCAGCTGCCGCATCTTGCCGACGATCGTGTTGCGGACGTCGAGCGCGCCGGTGGCGTAACTCTCGACGTGTTTCACCGTTTCGGGGAGGAACTCGATTGCTTTGGCGGCTGCCGCGCGTTTCATCTCCTGGTACTGCCGGCCGCCGATGGTCAGCGCGACGAGCGGCTTGGCGATGCTCGCCTGGGCGTCGATCGTGCGCTGCACCTCGCGGGTGACCATGGCGAACAGCTTGTCCGCGCGCGGCCCGGTGAGCACGGCCTCCATCACGTTCCGCACGGTGAGGACCTCGTCGGCGATCAGCGCGCCGTAGTCGGCGGCGACCTCCTGGCGGCGCTTTTGGAACATGCCCTGCCAGCGGAAGAAGCCGAACCCGCGCGGCTCGCGCGGGTAGAAGATCATCTTGAGCGCGAGCCAGTCCGTGACGAAGCCCGTGACGAAACCGAAGATCGGCATGATCAGCGGCTCCTTCGTCAGCGCCCACGCGACGAACTGGACGAGCCCGATCACGAACCCGAACCAGATGCCCGAGCGTGCGATGAACTTGAACTCGGGCGCGGCGACCTCGCGGATCAGCCGGCAGGTCAGCGACTTGTCGCGGACCATGGCGCCGATGAGCATGTCGTTGACGTCGAGGACGTCGTCGATGTTGGTCGAGACCTCTCGCAAAAGGCGTTTGACGACGACGGGCGCCTGCGCGCGGACCTGGTCGACGAGCAGCCGCTGCGCGCGGGTGGGCAGCAGTTCCCAGAGCCTGGGCTGGTAGGTCTCCATGACCTCCCGGGTGACCTCTTCGACGGCCTTGAGCAGGGGCGGTTCGAGCTCTTTGACCATTTCATCGGGGTCGAGCCGGGAGAACACCTCCCGCGGGTCGACGAGGTGGCGGGTCAGCAGGTCGACGGCGGTGGTGGCCATCCGCCGCGCGTTCGCCGGGATGACGCCCTGCCAGCCGAAGAACGGCTTGACGCCCGTGAACTCCAGGGGCCGGAACATCATCTCGATGGCGACGCGCTTGGTGAGGTAGCCGATCAGGGCGGCGATGAGCGGCATGGTGGCGTAGACGTGCCAGTGCGCGCCGATGTCGGCGAGTACGTCCACAATGGCCTCCTCGCTCGACCGCTGGTCGACACGGTCAGGATGCCATGCGTCACCGGGGGTTCCAATATCCGTGATGCATCCGTTTGGCGGTACGTGCGGACGGGCCCCGGCTCATTAAGGTGGCGCGATGGTCGCGCCTGAGAAGCCCCAGTCCGCCCCGAAGACCGCCCAGTTCGCCGTGGGTGTCCGCGGCTACAACCAGCGCCAGGTCGACGAACGCATCGCCGAGCTGAACAAGGACCTCCGCGAGACGTCCCGCAGCCGCGACGACGCCGTCGCGACGTCCGCGGACCTGACGAAGGCCCTCGCGTACGCGCAGAAGGAGCTGGCCGAGACGAAGGCCGCGCTGGCGCGGATGAGCTCGAGCCCGTCCGGTGCCGGCGCGATGGCCGAGCGCGTCCGGATGATGATGCAGCTCGCGGAGGAGGAGATCGCGGACCTGCGTTCCGCGGCGGAGGCGGACGCGGCGTCGACCCGCGAGCAGGCGGACAAGTACGGGCACGAGACTCGCCGCACAGCCGACAAGCTGGCGAAGGACGCGGAAGAGGAGCGCGCCCGCCTGCTGTCGGAGGCGAAGGGCGAGATCGAGAAGCTGAACGCGGCGGCGGGCGCGAAGCGGGTCGAGCTGGCGGCGGCGGCGGACCGCGCCCGCAAGGAAGCGGACGCGGCGGCGGAGGCTTCGGCGGCTGCCGCCCGCAAGGAAGCGGACCGGGTGGCTTCGGAGGAGCTGGCGTCGAAGAAGAAGGCCTTCGACGACGAGTACACGGGCAAGCGGAAGGCGTTCGACGAGGAGATCGCGCGGAAGAAGCAGGAGACCGAGGCTGCGCTGGCTTCGGCTCGGTCCCAGCAGTCCGACGCTGATCGGAACCGGAAGCTGGCGCTCGATCTGCGGTCGAAGGTGGCCGAGCGGATCGCTGCCACCGATGTGGCGGTGCAGGAGGCCATGCGGTTGCTGGCTCCGGAGCCGGCTGCGGCGGAGAACGGGGACCGGAAGCCGGCTCCTGCTCCCTCGCCCAAGGCTGCTCCGGCTCCGGCCGCTCCCGCGAAGGCCTGACCTTCCCCAAGACGCCGGCGCCCCTCGGATCCTCGAGGGGCGCCGGGCCAACTCCGGCGGACGTGGTTGCCCACCGGTCGCCAGTGGTCCACCGACTAGGACCGGACAGCGTCGGGGCGAGTGGGCTCCTGCCGAGCGAGGGCGCGCTCGCCGTCGAGGTCGAGTTCTGTGCGGCAGGTCTCGGCAAGCTCGTAGATCGAGTCTGTGATGCCGCGCGCCGCGGCTTCCGCGAGTTCGGTGCCTTCGGCTGTCCGGGACGGGTCCTCGAGTAGACCGTGAGCCTTACCTTCCCAGCTCAGGAGGGTTGCGATCATTTGGCGATGAGCTGGCCGCCCCAGCTACCTGCGAGAGCCCCGATGAATCCGAGTGCTGCTGCCCACCCGGTGTGCGCCAACCGGGTAAATCCCCCAGTCGGGGAGGTGGCCGAAGGTCCCGGGTGGCTGGCAGTCTGCATGGCAGCTGCTTGATCACCCACCAGAACGGGACCCGCCCATGATCCTCGAGACCGAGCGGGCTGCCGTCTGCGCCTACGCGCGGCGGATGGTCGGTGACGGCCTCGTCGTCGGCACCTCCGGGAACGTCTCCGTGCGGGCCGGCGATCTCGTCGCCGTCACCCCCACCGGGGTCGCCTACTCCAGCCTGAACCCCGCCGACGTCCCCGTCGTCGATCTCGGTGGGCAGGTCGTCGACGGCTCGCTCAAGCCGACCAGTGAGCTGCCGATGCACCTGTCCGTCTACTGGGACGTGCGCGATCCCGACCGCGAGCCGGTGACCGCCGTCGTGCACACGCACTCGCCGCACGCCACCGCCGTCTCCACGCTCGTGCGGGAGGTGCCGCCGATCCACTACATCCTCGCCACGATCGGCCCCTCGGTCCGCGTCGCGCGCTACGCGACCTATGGCACCCCCGAGCTCGCTTCGGCCGTCCTCGAGGCGCTCGAAGGGCGCCGTGGCTGTCTCATGGCCAACCACGGCACCCTCACCTACGGCGACGGCCTCGAAGCCGCCTACCACCGGGCGCAGCAGCTCGAGTGGGCCTGCCGCGTGTGGCTGCTCGCGCAGAGCGCCGGCCGGCCCGCCTTGCTGCCGCCGCCCGAGGTGGCCAACGTCGTCGACCGGCTGCGTGGCTACGGCCAGACCTAGTGCGGGACCACCTGGTTGGCGACCATGATCATCCCGGCCACCAGGGCGAGGAACGACACGACCGCGCCGATCACGGCCAGTGCCTTCCCGCTCCGCCGTCCGATGCAGCCGAGGACGCCGAGGACCAGCCCGGCCAGCCCGAACGGGAACGCCACGTACGCCCGGAACCCGGTCATGTCCACGGGCAGGAACGGCAGCACGAGCGCGAGCAGGCCGAGCACCAGCGCGGCCACGCCGAGGCCGGGCCCCTTCGCCGGCGGAACCGGGCCGCCGGGACCGCCCCACGGCTGCTGGGGGCCGTACTGCGGCGGGTAGCCGTAGGGCGGCTGGCCAGCCGCGCCCGGGTGCGGCGGGCTCGGCTCGGTTCCTGGGCCGTCGGTCATGCGGACTCCTCACTTCCGGAGCCGCCTGCTTACCAAAACCCGCCGCGCCGCCGCGGGGGAATTCACGAAAAATTGGCTACGACGCCAGCGCGTCGACCGCGTGCACCGCGTCCAGCAGCTCCACGACCGTCGGGTCGTCGACCGCCTCCTTGATGCACTGCCACAGCTGGAGGTTCGCCATCGCCCAGCGCGAGTACGTCGCCGCCGCCTCGGGGTTGTAGAAGTAGTACCCCTCGTCGTGGACGTCGCACTGCTCGCCGACGATCTTGTGCGCCAGCTCGCGCAGGCTCAGCCCGTTCTCGCGCAGGTACCGGTGCGCGAGCACCACCGGCGTCACCGGCAGCGCCTTGAACAGCGTGTCCGCGTCGCTCAGGGCCTGCGCCTCCAGCGAAATGTCGCGGCCGCGCGTGGCCATCTCGGCTTCGTCGACGATCTCGTCGATCCACCGCGCCACGTGCGGCGCCACCCCGCACTCCGCGAGGATGTCCAGCCGCAGGCTCCGGCCCGCCGCGGCGGGTGAGTTGCGGAGCACCAGGTAGTTGACGTCGTGCACCAGCGCGGCCACTTCCACGACGGTGCGGTCGGCGCCGTTGTGCTCGGCGAAGCCGGCTGCCTTCGTGCGGACGAAGTTCACGTGGTGCCAACCGTGGAACTGCAGCCGTTCCGCGTACTGGTGGCACAGCCGGTAAACCCGGTTCTCGACGGCGCCGACGGTCACGTGGTCGATCGTGCTTTCCTGCGTGCGCATACACCTCTCCCATCCCGGCCGTGGTGTTCAGACGGGTGGAGTAATGGTAAGCGCCGCTGACGCCGGTGTGTAGCTAGATGCGGTCGGCCAATTCCCCCAATCGGGCCTCTACCGGAACGTGACGATGGCCGATTCCCGTGGCGGGATCGAAAGAAAGGCTGAAGCTGCTCACCGGGCGTGATTTCACCAGGAAAGTCATCGTCCCGTTCGCCGCTTCGGGAATCCGGTGGAACTCGTCGGCGAGCATGGTGATGCAGGTCCCGGCGCCGCACACCGTGCTGCGCCGCCACCGCGCGGAGCTGATCAAGCCGGTTTCGGCGTCGATCGTCGTGCCGTACTTCTCGTGGCGGTAGTCACCACGGAGAATGGTGGTGCAGAAGTGGTACCTGTGGTTGTGCACGGAATCCGCGTAGCCCTCCCGCCAGTCCTCCTGCGCCTTGTATTCGTGCAGCCAGAAGGAAAACGGGTCGGCGGGCGAATCGAGCAGGCACCAGGCGAAGTGCGTCGTCGTTTCCCGGGACGAGCGCAGCACCTTCGTGGCTTCCGCGGTGGACAACGCGCGCAGCTGCGCGCGCAGCTCCTCCCGCAAGCCGGGCTGGGCGGCCCAGGGCCGGAACCAGTCGTCGACCGCGCGCCAGTCCGAAGACAGCGGGAATCGGGCCGCGCGCAGGCGCGCGGCGAGTTCGGACAGGGGGGACAGGCGGGTGAGCAAGGTCAGCTCCCTAGCTCGGCGACTTCGGAGAACTCCGTGCGGAAAGCGTGGAACTTGCCCTCCAGCTCGCGGAACTGCTCCTCGGACAACGGGGATCCGGTGATCTTTTCGAACAGCGCCAGGAAATCCGGCCGCGTCGTCGCGGACGTGATGCGGAAGTGGCGGCCGGTCCGGGACTGCGAGACGCGCAGGAACTCGGCGCGTTCCATGTTGTAGAGGAAGGAACCCTCCGAAAACCGCAGGGACCGCGGGTACAGCTTCGTGGCGCCGCGGACGTCGCTGTAGAGCGACAGCCACACGCTGTCGTCGAACAGCTCGAGCCGGTCGAGCGGCGGGTCGGCGATCACGGTGATGTCGACCTGCGCGCAGTGGCCGCGCGCCAGGAAGAGGCCGACGAGCCCGATCCGGATCTCTTCGTCGAGCCGGGTCTGGATCTGTTCGTAGTCGACGTCGCCCGCTTCGCGGCGCAGCAGGTAGCGGGCGCGCCCGCTGATCGAATTGGCGTCACGCGGGTCGGCGATGATCGCCCGCAGTTCCCGTTCGGTGCGGGAAAGCAGCAGGCGGGCGGCCGCGTGCCGACCGGAAAAGCCGCGGAAGAAGTACTGCCGGGTCGCGTTGAGGTCGGCCATCAGCCCGCGGTTGAACGCCGGGTCGGGATCGGTGGTCGCCTCGAACACGTCGGTGGGGAAGAACTCCTTGTTGAGCGCGCGGTATTCGGCGCTGAGGTCCTCCAGCGCGCGCCTGCTCTCTTCGATCACCGGGGTCACGAGCGCCCGTTGCGAGGCGCTCGCGGTGATCAGGGTGGTGCCGAACCCCACGATCGCGGAGATCAGGGTCCCGGTGCCCAGCGACGTCACCAGGTTCTTCCCGGTGCCGGGGTCCATCAGGCCGGCGAGCCACAGGCTGAGGCCGGCGACGACGACGAGCACCGTGAGGAGCAAGCTCGTCCTGGTCCAGAAGATCTCCTGCAGTGGGGTACGGCGGCGGGATCCGCCATCCGCGGCCACTTGCTTCACCTCCCTCGAACCACCCGAACGGACGAATGCGTAAAGTGTCTGTTCGAGCGCGGGGAGTCACTTTACGCGCCTGGACGGGCCCGCGAAATAAGAAGTTCGGGGGACAATGCTGACGGACAGAGGTCACTCTGGGCAATAATTAACCGGGTCGGCGGGTTTTCGGAAAACGGCGGAAAACCATGGTCAAAGTGTCTTCGGCAGGCCGGTTTCGTACCAGCCGGGGCCGGGCCGGCTGCTCATCAGGAAATCCACGACGGCGGGTGCGGGCGCCGGATGGATCTCCGGGAGGTCG
Source organism: Amycolatopsis iheyensis (assembly GCF_024703995.1). GTDB lineage: Bacteria > Actinomycetota > Actinomycetes > Mycobacteriales > Pseudonocardiaceae > Amycolatopsis > Amycolatopsis iheyensis. The sequence goes on from NZ_JAMXQV010000001.1 coordinate 321,423, forward strand.
CGTTCGCCGCGCGCGACGTCGACCGGCCAGGCCAGTTTCTCTTCGTCGAGCGAAAACTCCCCGCCGGCGCCCGTGCGGTTCCCGCGGGCGTCCAGGCGGGCCCAGTTGCCGTGCAGGTACACGGCATTCAGCCCGTGCAGCGCGGAGAGCTCCTGGTAGCAGAAGCCGGCCGGAATCCCTTGCGCCCGCAGCAAAGCCGCGAGCAGGTGCGCCTTGGCGTGGCAGATCCCGACGCGCTCGCGCAGGACGTCGGAAGCCCGCCAGGTGACCCGCGGATCGCCCGCGTCGATGACGTGTTCGACCTCGTCGCGCACGAAGAGGAACGCGGCTCTCGCGCGCTCCTCGGCGGTGCCGCGTCGAGCGTCGGTGTGCGCGCGGATCAAGGGGTGCTCGTGATCGACGACAGCGTCCGACGCGAGGTAGGCACTGAGCCGATCGGACGTCGGCGAGGGCACGGGACTCATCCGGCCATCCTGACAGGCTGGCCCATTCGGGCGAGAGCGCTTTTCGAGGGTGGCAACGCTCCGCGTTCGCCGGTTACGGAAGGTAAAACTCGGGCGGGAAGCCGGTCCAGCGCAGTTCCGCCGGCAGATGGCTGACGTCGTTGTAGGTCAGCAGGGCCGCGGGCCGCCCCGGCGAGTACTGGATGACGGTGAGGGCGGCGTTGGCTTGGTTGTAGGTCAGCCACCGCCACGGCGGGGCGTCCTGGGCGGCTCGCATCAGCCAGCCGACGAGGAAGTTGTGCGTGACGAGCACTTCGTACCGAGGCTCGGCGCCGGGCACGGGCCCGGTGAACCTGCGCTCGGCTTCGGCGGCTCGCTCTTCGTCTGCCGGTGGGAGCTGTCGGGCGAAGGCGTGGAGGAGGTCGCCGGAGGTCTCGGGCAGCTCCTCGCGCATGGGCGTGTAGGGGACGAAGTCGTCTGCCGCTTTGTCGACGTGGAGCGGGACGCCGGGGAGCTGGCCCGCGATGAGTTCGGCGGTTTGGGTCGCCCTGGGGAGTGGTCCGTGGTGGATCGCGGTGACCGGAATGTCGCGGAGGCGTCGGCCGAGGAGGAACGCTTGGTGGCGGCCGGCTTCGGTGAGGTGGCCGGTTGGTGCTGCTTCGCCGTGGCGGGTGAGGAAGAGGTAGCGGGTGGTCAGCACTTGTTCAGCCGACGGGGACGAGGGCGCCTTGGGGGCCTTGGCTCGGCACGAACTGGGCCATGAGCCGGATCGGCGCCGGGTGGGGCGGCAGGACCAGGGAAGCGAACGGGGTGATCGTGTGGTCCCGGCCGCTGTTCGTGTGGAGGTGGACGCTGATGTGCACGTTCCGGTCGGCGGGGATTTCGAACGAGAGCGAGCCCCAGGAGACCACGTACTGGCGGCCGTCGATGCTCGCTATCGGGGCGTAGTTGTGGACCGTGTAGCCGAGGTGGGGGATTTCCAGGGTGAGGAGGCGTCTTGGGCCGTTGTGGTGGTCCACGTAGGGGATCACGCCTGGGACCTTGGCGAGGTCCGTGGGGTCGGTCATGGTCTGGATCGTCTCCCCGGTCAGAACTGGTAGTACAGGAACGGGCTGAACGTTCCCGTCGCGATCAGGATCGCCGCGTACACCAGGCCCACCGTCATCACCCCGATGCGCAACGCCGTCGCCGGCTTGCTCCTCGACGACTCCAGCAGCGGGCCCGTCACCGGGTGGGCCGGCAGCAGGAACACCGCCAACGCCGCCAGCAGCAGCACCAGGCGCTGGTTCGTGAACGCCTGCTCGACCCCCACGCCCAGGCCCTCGAAGTCGGGGATCAGCATGTGGCCGATCATCGACAGCGCGTGGGGCAGGTCCGCCGACCTGAAGAACACCCAGCCGAACACCACCAGCAGCATCGTCAGCGCCCTGCGCAGGTAGCGCTTCCAGCGCACCGCCGGGTCCAGGTCCAGTGCGAACCTGCGCTCGATCACCAGCAGCGCTCCGTGGTAACAGCCCCACACCAGGAACGTCCACTGCGCGCCGTGCCAAAAGCCCGTCAGCACGAACACGATGCACAGGTTCCGGTAGGTGCGCGCCGCTCCGTGGCGGTTGCCGCCCAGGGGGATGTACACGTAGTCGCGGAACCAACGGGACAGCGACATGTGCCAGCGGCGCCAGAACTCCGTGATCGTCACCGATGAATACGGCCTCGCGAAGTTCTCCGGCAGCCGGAAGCCCAGCATGCGGCCCAGGCCGATCGCCATGTCCGAATAGCCCGAGAAGTCGAAGAACAGCTGGAGCGTGTAGCCGATCGCGCCCAGCCAGGCCGTCGCGAACGTCATCTGGTCCGGGGGGACCTTGAAACACGCCTCGACCAACGGGCTCAACGAGTCCGCGATGATCGTCTTCTTGCACAGGCCCAGTGCGAACCTCGGGAAGCCTGCCGCGAGGTCGTCGAGGCGGTGGGACCTGAGCTGCGGGAGCTGGTCCGCGATCTCCCGGTACCGCACGATCGGGCCCGCCACCAGCTGCGGGAACATCGCGATGTACGCCGCGAACGCCACCGGGTTCCGCAGCGCCTGGCGCTCGCCACGATAAATGTCCACCACGTACGAAATGTGGTGGAACGTGTAGAACGAGATGCCGATCGGGACCACCAGGCTCGCCACCGGCACGCTGCCGCCGAACCAGTGCGCCACCGCCGCGATCTGCTGCGTCGCGAACCCCGCGTACTTCCAGATCAGCAGCACCGCGACGTCGAGCGACACCACCGCGATGAGGATCTTGCGCCGCCGGGCGCCGCCACCGACGTCGAACGGGTTCGGGGCCAGCAGCTGGCCCGCCAGGAAGTTGACCACCATGCAGCCGAGCAGCAGGAACACGAACGGGCCGGCGCCGATCGTGTAGAACAGCAGGCTGCCGACCGCGACGATGCCGTTGCGCCACGTCCTGGGGCACACCAGCACGGCGACGAGCACCGCCGGCATGAAGTACCACAGGAACAGTGGCGAAACGAACGACATCGGGTCCCCTCGGTTTTATCCGACGGTGACCTTAACCCGAGTGGGTGGTGGTGTCAGACCCGACCGGCGACACGGCGGCGCCGCGCCACCTCCGCGAGCAGCACGCCCGCCGCCACCGACGCGTTCAGCGACTCGACGCCCGCCGCCATCGGGATCGACACCGTCGCGTCGCAGGTCTCGCGGACCAGGCGCGACAGGCCGCGGCCCTCCGAGCCCAGCACGATCACCAGCGGGTCGGCGGCGAGTTCCAGCGAGTCGATGTCGACCGAACCGTCGGCGTCCAGGCCGACCAGCATCAGGCCCTCGTTCGCCCACGACTTGAGCTGACGCGTGAGGTTGGTCGCCACCGCGATCGGCAGCTTCGCCGCCGTGCCCGCGCTCGTGCGCCACGCCACCGCCGTCATGCCCGCGCTGCGCCGCTCCGGCAGCAGCACGCCGTGGGCGCCGAACGCGGCCGCCGAGCGGATCACCGCGCCCAGGTTCCGCGGGTCGGTGACGCCGTCGAGCGCGACGAACAGGGGCACCTCGCCCGAGTTGCGCGCCGCCGCCATCAGGTCGTCCGGGTGGGCGTACTCGAACGGCGGGACCTGCAGGCCCAGGCCCTGGTGCACGGCCCGGTTGGTCTTGCGGTCCAGCTCCTCGCGCGGGATCTCCAGGATCGAGATGCCCTTGTCGCCGGCCAGCCGGACGGCGTCGTTCACGCGGTCGTCGATCTCGATGTTCAGCGCGACGTACAGCGCGGTCGCCGGGACGTCCGCGCGCAGCGCCTCGACCACCGGGTTGCGCCCGGCGATCAGCTCCGGCTTGTCGGCCTTCTTCTGGCGGGCCTGGTCGCGCTTGTTCTGCGCGTTCGCCTGGCGGTACGCCTTGTGCCCGGGCCGGTCCTCCGCCTTCGGGGTCGGTCCCTTGCCTTCGAGGGCCTTGCGGCGCTGCCCGCCCGAGCCGACGACGGCACCCTTCTTGGTGCCCGTCTTGCGGATCGCGCCCTGGCGTCGCGAGTTGCCTGCCATGGTGAAAGTTCCTTGCGTTGTAACGGGATCAGTCGGACTTGACTGTCCACTGAGGACCGTTGGGGGTGTCCTCCACCACGATGCCCGCCTGCGAGAGGCGGTCACGGGCGGCGTCCGCGCGGGCGAAGTCCTTCTCGGCCCGGGCCTGCTGGCGCTCGGCCAGCAGCCCTTCGACGATCCGGGACAAAGCTTCCTTGGTGGGCGTGTCGGAACCGCCCGCCTCGGACCAGCGCGCGGACAGCGGGTCGAGGCCGAGCACGTCGGTCATCGCGCGGACGGCCGCGGCGAATTCGAGTGCCTTGGAGGTGTCGCCCGCGTCGAAGGCGGCGTTACCGTCGCGGACCGTGTTGTGCACCACGGCGAACGCCTGCGGCGTGGCCAGGTCGTCGTCGAGCGCGGCGGCGAACTCGGCCGGGATCGTGCCCAGCGTCACTTCGCCCGACTGCGCGGCGCGACGCAGGAACGTCTCGATCCGCCGGTAGCCCTGCGCGGCCTCGGAGATCGCGCCTTCGGAGTACTCGATGTTCGACCGGTAGTGCGGCTGGGCCAGGTAGTAGCGCAGCTCCGCCGCGCGGTAGCGCTCCAGCATCGCCGGGATCGACACGGTGTTGCCGAGCGACTTCGACATCTTGTCGCCCGACATGGTCACCCAGGCGTTGTGCAGCCAGTAGCGGGCGAACGGGTCGCCGGCGGCGTTCGACTGGGCGCGTTCGTTCTCGTGGTGCGGGAAGGCCAGGTCCAGCCCGCCGCCGTGGATGTCGAACTCCGGGCCGAGGTACGCGGTCGCCATGGCCGAGCACTCGAGGTGCCAGCCCGGCCGGCCGGGGCCCCACGGCGTCGGCCACGACGGCTCGCCCGGCTTCGCGCTCTTCCACAGGGTGAAGTCGCGCGGGTCCTGCTTGCCGCGGGTCGGCGCTTCGCCCTGCTGGACGTCCTCGAGGACCTGGCCGGAGAGCTTGCCGTAGTCGTCGAACGACTTCACCGAGAAGTAGACGTCGCCCTCGGTCGCGTACGCGTGGCCCCCGTCGATCAGCCGCTGCATCAGCTCGACCATCTGGGTGATGTGCCCGGTCGCGCGCGGGTTGACCGACGGCGGCAGGCAGCCGAGCCGGTCGTACGCCTGCTCGAAGGCGCGCTCGTGCGTCGCCGCCCACTCCCACCAGGGCCGGCCGGCTTCGGCGGCCTTGGTGAGGATCTTGTCGTCGATGTCGGTGACGTTGCGGACCAGCAGCACGTCCAGTCCACTGTGGACGAGCCAGCGGCGCAGGACGTCGTAGTTCACGGCCCCGCGGACGTGCCCGATGTGCGGCACGCCCTGCACGGTGGCGCCACACACGTAGATCGACGCCGTTCCGCTACGGACGGGGTGGAACTCCCGCACGCTCCGGGTCGCTGTGTCGAAAAGGTGAAGGGCCACCCTGAAAGGGTACGGGGTCGGGCGTGAGGGATGTCTCGGACCCTCAGGCGACGCCGTGCGTGCGCAGGGCCGTGAGCAGGGCGTCCGGCCGGTCGGTGGTGGGCAGCGGGTCGACCAGCGCGAACTCGCAGCCGAGCGCGCGGGCGCCGCCGTCGGCCTCCTCGCTGTCGCCGACCATCAGCGTCTCGGTGGCCGGGACGCCGAGGGCCTGCACGGCCTTGCGGAAGATCTCCAGCTCCGGCTTGATGGCGCCGACCTCGAAGGACAGCACGAACTCGTCGACGAAGGCGTCCCACCCGCGGGCGGTGAAGGCCGGCCGGATGTCGAAGGCGATGTTGCTGAGCACGCCGACCTTCAGCCCCCGCTCGGACGCCGCCTTGAGCGCGGCTTCGGTGTCCGGGTACGGCGTCCACTGGCTGGGATCGATGAGCCGGTTGTAGAGCGCTTCGGCTTGCTCGGGCCGCGGCACGCCGGACTTCTTGAGCACCTCGAGGTAGACCTTCCGGTGCAGCACGGGGTCGCGGTCGCGCTCCCGCCAGGCGTGCACGTGCTCGGCGTCGAGCTCGACGACCTGCCCGACCGGGGCGGTCATCCGCCGCATCAGCTCGGCCTGCGCCTCGATGTCGAGGGGCGTGCCCTCGTGGTCGGTCAGCTCGGTGAGCCACGACTCGTCCTGCTCGAGCCGGAAGAGCGTGCCGGAGAAGTCGAACAACACCGCCCTGATCGTCATGGTTTCCAGCCTATCGGGACCCTCAGGCCGAATGCCCTGTGATGTGTTCGGGAACAAGGCGGACGAGCACGCGCACGACGTCGGCCGGCTCGGGCGGGAAGACGTCGCCGGTGTACTTGCGGGCGAGTTCGTCGTTCAGCTCGGGACCGCCCTCGGCGGTGACTTCGGCGCGGCCGCGGATCTCGACGTAGTTCTCGGGATCGGCCAGGTCGAAGACGGACAGCGAGACACGCGGGTCGCGCCGGATGTTGCGCTCCTTGCGCCGGCCCTGGACGGTCACGAAGACGACGGTGTCGCCATCGCGCTTGGCCCAGACGACGGAGCTCTGCGGCGAGCCGTCGGCGTTGGTGGTGGCGACGACGGGGTAGTTGCGGCCGTCGAGCAGGGCTTTGGTGGCTTCGTTGAACATGGTCCGGACCCTATTTCACGTTCCCGGCGACCTTCTCGACGTGCAGGCGGACGATGACGCGCTCGGTGTCTGCGCTCTCGGCCGGCGGGTCCTGCCGGAGGTACTTGTGGCTGAGGGTCTTCGGGAGCGTCTTGCCGGGGTCGGGGGTGATCGTCGCGGTGCCGCGCAGCTGCGTGTGGCGGTACGGGTTCGCGGCGTCGGTGATGGAGACGCTCAAGCGCGGGTCGCGGCGCAGGTTGCGGACCTTTCGGCGGTCTTCGGTCGCGCTGAAGACGAGGTCGCCGCCGTCGAGGCCGATCCAGATGACGGAGGTCTGCGGCGCGCCGTCGGGGTCGATGGTGGCGACGGTGGCGAAGTTGTTGCCGTCGATCAGCGCGCGGACGTCGTCCGAGAGGGTGAGGGCCATGTCACGCCGAACGGGCCCCGGCGTGGAGCTATTCCGCGGCCAGCAGCAGCGCCGTCGCGAAGGCCGCGATCCCCTCGCCTCGGCCCGTGAGACCCAAGCCGTCCGACGTCGTCCCGGACACGCTCACCGGGCCGCCCACCGCGTCCGAAAGCACCTTCTGCGCCTCTTCCCGCCGCTTCCCCACGCGAGGCGCGTTACCCACGATCTGCACCGACGCGTTCCCGACCCGCCACCCGGCCGCCGAGATCAACCCGCGGACCTCCACCAGCATGTCCGCCCCATGAGCGCCGTCCATCCGGGGATCGCCGGTGCCGAACACCGCGCCGAGGTCACCCAGCCCCGCCGCCGACAGCAGTGCGTCGCACAGGGCGTGGGCGGCCACGTCGCCATCCGAGTGACCCGCGCAGCCGTCTACGCCGGGCCACCGCAGGCCCGCCATCCAGCACTCGCGGCCCGGCTCGATCGGGTGGACGTCGACCCCGTTGCCGATCCTCACAGCGTCTCCTCGTTCTTCGGTGCCGCCGCGATCGCCTCGGCCAGGGACAGCTCGAAATCCGTTGTGACGCGCATCGCGTCCGGGTGGCCGGGCACCGTCGCCGCGCCGGTGACGTCCCAGGGGCGGAACGCCGAGAGCCGGTAGCCGATCGGTGTCTGGGCGGTGCGCAACCGGTTCCGGTCCTCCGTGCCGGTGATGAGCGATGCCGAAGTCAGCTTCACCGTGTCCGCCATCGGCAGCACCGGGACCACCACCGGGTGGTCACCGACCGCGGCAATCACGTCACGCACCGTCTGCGCAGGAATGAAGGCCCGCAGGGCGTCGTGGAGGAGTACAACTGAATCACGGGCCAGCTCGGACTCGATGGCCGCGAGAGCTTCCCGTGGTGAGCCGGGCACGACCCGGCACCCGAGGTGACCGACCGCCTCGGAAAACGACGACGCACACCGCTGGGGGGCCGCCACGAGCACCGTAGATATTTCCGGTACGTCCAGCAGCCCCCGCACGGTGTGCGTGAGTAGCGCTTCACCGTGGACCGGCGTGAGAGCGAGCTCTCCGTCGGTGGCACGGTGTACGACGGTCACGATCGCGACGACGTTCATCGGTTCGCGATCGTAGAGGCACCCACTCGCCCGTCGAGCGGGATGCCCTGGGCTCAGACCGTCGCGGTTTCCAGAACTTCGTCGAGGAGGACTTCCGCTTTGTCCTCGTCGGTGCCCTCCGCGAGCGCGAGCTCGCTGACCAGAATTTGCCGCGCCTTCGCCAGCATGCGCTTCTCGCCGGCTGAAAGTCCGCGGTCCTTCTCTCGCCGCCAGAGGTCGCGCACCACTTCGGCCACCTTGTTCACATCGCCGGAGGCGAGCTTCTCGAGGTTGGCCTTGTACCGACGAGACCAGTTGGTGGGCTCTTCGGTGTGCGGAGCACGCAGAACGTCGAAGACCTTGTCCAGTCCTTCTTGCCCGACGACATCGCGCACGCCTACGATCTCGGCGTTGTCTGCGGGCACGCGAACCGTGAGATCCCCTTGCGCGACCTTGAGGACGAGGTACTTCTTTTCCTCGCCCTTGATCACGCGGGTCTCGATGGCTTCGATGAGTGCGGCACCGTGGTGCGGGTAGACGACGGTCTCTCCGACCTTGAAAACCATGTGTCCTCTGCCCCTTTCGCTGACTCCATCCTATCACGGTCCGCCAGCGCCCACCTAGCGGGCCGGACTCGTCCTCGCAGGTCAGCGGCCTGAGCGGGGGTTGACAAACGTCCGACCCCCGTGCTCACGCAGGTGATGCGGGCGGGTTTCCCCAAGCGGTGGGAAATCCTTTGTGGACGGTTGATCTTGGGCGCAACGCGGACCGGTTCGGTGGGGGAGATCGCGCCCGGCTAGTCTTCGGGGCGACGAGGCCGTGAAAAGGGAAGGACTGCGACGTGAGGCTGCAGAATCGTCGCGTGCTCGGCGCGGGCGTGCTGGCGCTCGGTGCCGCGCTCGCGCTCGCCGGGTGCGGGGCCGGCCAGATCACCCAGACCGACACGCAGCAGCCCGCCGTCAACGGCACGTATGCCCAGGTCAAGACCATTGTCCTGCGTGACGCCGCGGTGCAGTACCCGACTTCCGGCCCGGGCTACGCCGCCGGCTCGACCCCGGCGCTGACGCTGGCGATCATCAACCAGGGCGCCCAGGACGACACGCTCGTCTCGGTGACGACCGAGGACGGCACCCAGGCCACCGTCGGCGGCTCGAAGGACATCGTCGCCGGCCACTCGCTGGTGATCGGCCCGGACGACGCCGTCGAGTCCACGAACCAGGAGCAGGCCACCACTTCGGGCGCGCCGACCTCGTCGTCCTCGGCCACCCCGTCGACGTCGACCGGCACCTCGTCTTCGTCCTCTTCCGCTGAGGCCCCGAGCAGCAGCGTGACGCCGACCGCGGCCCCCGCGACCGTCGGCAAGGGCACCGTGACGCTGGGCGCGCTGAAGCAGGCGCTGTGGCCGGGTCAGGTCATCAAGGTCACGTTCGTCTTCAAGAACGCCGGACCGGTCACCGTCGAGCTGCCGGTCGCGGCGCCGGCGCACGACAAGGGGTAGGTCCCCGGTTTTGTCGGTGGTCGCCGATAGCCTCGCGGGGTGAAGAAGGGGACCATCTACCGCTGCGGCAGCTGCGGGTACGAAGCGGCCAAGTGGCTGGGCCGGTGTCCGGAGTGCCAGGAATGGGGCTCGCTCGAGGAGCGCGGGGCGCCGGCCAAGCCGGCCATCCAGCGCGTCGCGGCCGGGGCGCCGAGCGCGCCGGCGCGGCCCATCGGCGAGGTCGATGTCGAAGCGGCGCGCGCCCGCCGCACCGGGGTCTCGGAGCTCGACCGGGTGCTGGGCGGCGGTCTGGTGCCGGGCGCGGTGGTGCTGCTCGCGGGTGAGCCGGGCGTCGGCAAGTCGACCCTGCTGCTCGAAGTCGCTTACCAATGGGCGAAAACGGTCGACCGGTCCCTGTACGTCACGGGCGAGGAGTCCGCGGGCCAGGTCCGGTTGCGCGCTGAGCGAACGGGCAACGTCCACGACCTCATGTACCTGGCCGCCGAGAGCGATCTCTCGGCCATCCTCGGGCACGTCGACGACGTCAAGCCGGGCATGCTGATCGTCGACTCGGTGCAGACGATGGCTTCTCCGCAGGTCGAGGGCTCGCCGGGTGGGGTCACGCAGGTCCGCGCGGTGACGTCCGGGCTGGTCGCGCTGGCCAAGGAGCGCGGGCTGCCGGTGGTGCTGGTGGGGCACGTCACCAAGGACGGCTCGGTGGCCGGCCCGCGGGTGCTGGAGCACCTGGTCGACGTCGTGCTGCAGTTCGAGGGCGACAAGCACTCGACGCTGCGGATGCTGCGCGGCATCAAGAACCGGTTCGGCGCGTCCGACGAGATCGGCTGCTTCGAGCTGCAGGAAGAAGGCATCGTCGGGGTGCCGGACCCGTCGGGGCTGTTCATCAGCCGCACCGAAGAGGCGGTGTCGGGCACGGCGATCACCGTGTCGCTGGAGGGCAAGCGGCCGCTGCTGGGCGAGGTCCAGGCGCTGGTGTCGTCGACGTCGGCGCCGCAGCCCCGGCGCGCGGTGAGCGGGCTGGATTCGGCGCGGGTGGCGATGGTACTGGCAGTGCTGGAGAAGCGCGGCGGCCTGAAGCTCGGCGACAAGGACGTGTACGCGGCCACGGTCGGCGGCATGAAGATCACCGAGCCGGGCATCGACCTGGCGCTGGTGCTGGCGTTGACGTCGTCGTTCGAAGACGTCGCGTTGTCGCCGAGGCTGGTGTCCGTCGGCGAGGTCGGCCTGGCCGGCGAGATCCGGCGGGTTCCGAGCGTCGGCCGCCGGCTGGCGGAGGCGGCGCGGCTGGGTTTCACCCATGCGCTGGTGCCGCCGGATTCGGGGAAGCCGCCGGCCGGGATCAGGGTGCTGGAGGTGGCGAACGTCGCGGACGCGCTGAACGCGGCCAGTCACGCCCGCTGATCACCCGTCGGTGCGGGTGATCGCGTAGGAGTAGACCGAGTCCGGCTCGTTCCAGCTCTGCGGGGTTGGCGGCGGGAACTGCGTGGACACCGGGCCTCCCGCGGCCGGGATCTCGGCGGTGCTCGGCGGCGCCTGGGACATGCTCACCGGGGCCTCGTGGCGGCTCGTGGTCACTTCGACAGCGCCGTTGGTCGCGGCCATCAGCTGTGCCGTCGACGGGTCGAAGTACAGGCGCTCACCCGTTTCCTTCGAAGCGACAACCGTCGCCGGGCGGCCGTCGGAGGTCTGCGACGCCATGGTGAAGGTCCCGGGCAACGCGCTGATCGTGTCGCGCAGCGCCAGCCGGACTTCCTTGCGGAGCAGGCCCAGCGCGAACACCGGACGAGCCATCCTGAGCGCCTCGGCGGGCACGCGGGCATCGCGCATCAGGTCCTTGGCCAGCTGCGCGCGGTCGGGGGTGAGCGACGCGACGAACGACGCGTCGGGGGCCAGCCAGTTCATGGGTGGCCGCTGGGGGAAGATGCCGGCCGGGCCGTACTCGTCGACGGGGTTCCGGTCGATCCGCAGCTTCGGCAGGGCGTTTTGGTCCACCCCGGTCACCCCGCCCGTCCAGCGGGTGCGGCGGTGCCAAACGCCGGCCGGATCGGCCGGGATCCACAGCTCGACAACCTGCTGGAGCCTGCCGGGGAACCCGAAGACCAGCTGGGGCACCCAGCTGGTCTGCTGCGCGTAGTGGAATTCGCCGGCGGCGAGCGGGCGGTCGATGTCCTGGAGCGTCGCCGCGGGCTGAGCCGGCTCCGGAGCGGGCGAGCGCAGCTGGGTCACCACCGCGAGCCCACCCACCAGAGTGACGACGGCCGCGGCCACCGCGATCCACCGCCAGCTCCCGCGGCGACGCTGCGGCGGCGCCTCGGGTTCGCCGGCCGCGGCCATCAGGGACGCGCGGGCGAAGGCGAGGTCGTCGCCGGGGTCGACGTCGTCGTGCAGGTCGGCCAGGGCCGCGTCGAGCTCGGCGTCGGACCAGATCTTCCGGACGTTGTCTTCACGCAAGGTCCTGCACCTCCTCCTGAGCCGGGGCGTTCGTCCTGAGCCAGCGTCTGATCCGGTGCAGCCGGGACCGGACGGTACCCGGCGGGATGCCGAGGGCTTCGGCGACCTCGGCCGGTTCGAGCCCGGCCCACGAGACGAGCAGCAGCGTGTCCCGGTCGGCCGGGTTGAGCTTCGCCAGCGCGCCGGCGAGCTGGGCCGCGCGGACCTGGGCGTCGACCTGTTCGGCGACGCGGCCGTCGTGGCCCGCGTGGCTGTGGTCGCCGGTGCGGGCGAGCCGCGCGGTGGCCTGCAGGCCGCGCAGCTCGGACCGCACGTGGTGGCGCAGCAGGTTGGTGGCGATGCCGTAGAGCCACGACCGGGCCGTGCCGAGCTCGGGCCGGTAGCTCTCGCGCCGCCGCAACGCGACGAGGAACGTCTCGGCGACGAGGTCGTTCGCGGGCTCGGGCCCGACGCGCCGGGCGAGGTACCGGCGCAGCGCGGCGGCATGGGTGTCGAAGAGCCGCCCGAACGCCGGGCCGGGCTCGGGTCCGCCCAGGTCCGGGCGGTCGTGCCCCCAGATCTCCGATCCCTCGTGGATCACCTGCATGCCCCCAGTTGCCCGCAGCGCGCGCGAGCGTTCACGATCAACATAGGGGGATTTCGATGATCGCGAAGTGCACCGCCGGATCCGGCGGTCAACGGGTGGCGCCCGCCTACAGCCTGACCTACCTCCGACCGCCGGAGTTCCACCTGACACCGGGGCGTGCGTACGAGGTCTACGGGTTCGCGTTGTTCCGGAACGGGCCGGCGTTCCTGGTCCGCAACGACGATCGTGCCCCCGAGTGGTACGCGACCAGCGTGTTCGAGGTCCTCGACAGCGCGGTCCCGGAAGACTGGCGCGCCGGGCGCGGCGAGGGGTACGAGTTCGTCCTCGGCTACCCCGAGCTGGCCGCTTCGGAGACCGTCATGGCCGACGTGGTCGCGACGCGGCAGGACGGGTGGCGGACCTTCGCCCGGCAGGCGCAGGCGAGGACCAGCGCGCTCCCGGTCGAGGCGACGCCTTCCTTCGCCGCGCTCGCCGACCTGGCCGGGCACTTCCACCAGGACTACGACTTGGTCGCCGACACGGTTTTCGGCGTCGTCGACGCCTACGTCGAAGGCCAGGACGACCGGCGAACGGCCGTCCTGGCCGAACTCGACGCGCTGTTCGCCGCCGGCCTGGACGACGTCGTCGCGCACCGGATCTGGGTCGTCGAGGGCTGGGCCATGTACGACCCCGCCGTCGACGGCCTGACCTGCCTCGACTGGCTCGGCCGGGTCCGGGACCGCCTTTCGGCGTGATCCATCCGGGTGGGGTGAGAGACACGGCGCGCCCCGCACCGCGATCATCCCGGTGAGGCGTTGACCGACTGACGCCGCAACTGGGGAAGGATCGTCATGCGTAGGTTCCGCCTGGGATTCGTCACGCTCATCGCCACCCTGGGGCTCGTCGGCCTGCCCGCCGTGGCCGAAGCCACCACCGAAGCCGTCCTGAACGTTCAGTACCAAGTCCAGGAAACCGGCTACTGGTGCGGTCCCGCCGCCACCCGGATCGCCATGTCCGCCCGCACCGGCAACCTGCCGAGCCAGGCGACGCTCGCTTCGCAGCTCGGGACCACCACCAACGGCACCGACTGGGTCGGGCAGGTCACCGGCGTCCTCAACGCCGACCTCGGCACCTCCTGGTACGAGACCAAGGAGATGCCGAACGACCCGCCCACCCAGGCCCAGCGCGACCTGCTCTGGCGCGACATCACCCTCGACATCGACAACGGCTACCCGATCGTCGCCAACATCGTCGCGCCCGCGAACAACCACCCGCCCGGCTACCCGAACTACACGATCTACCACTACTTCACGATCATCGGGTACGACAGCTCGGACCGGACCGTCAAGATCGCCGATCCGGCGAGCTTCGGCGGGAACCAGCTCTACTGGCTGACCTTCGACCAGCTCGCGACGCTGATCCCGCCGAAGGGCTACGCCGCCTAGATCCCCAGCAGGCCCCAATAAACCGCCCACGGGACGAACACCACGCCGCCGGCCAGCACGACGCCCAGCCGTGGGGTGCGAGTGCGCCACCACGCCACCGCCGTGCCGATCGCCGCCGCCACCGTGGCCAGTGACGGCAGCTGCAGCGCGAGCCACGGCAGCGGCCGGCCGAGGACCACCGGGCCCAGGCCCTTGCCCATGGTCGTCTGGATCAGCACGTCGACGACCAGGAAGCCGAGCACCGTCACCAGCCCGGTCACCGCCAGCCGGCGGCCCGGGCGGCGGAACAGGCCGAAGCCGAACGTCCCCAGCAGCACGACCAGCGCCGCGAGCTGCAGCCACGTCGACTCGTACCAGGAGAGCGGGGACACGGAACTGCTCGGGCGGTCCTGCGAAGGTGGCGCATCCGCCGAAGAGGCCGTGGGCAGGTCGTGCACCCACGTGCCCACCAGCTCCAGGTACCCCGGCGCGTAGCCGGGCAGCTTGTCGTAGCCGTCGGTCGTGCGGCGCAGCTGGTGCTGCGCGTCCGGGAAGACCCGCAGCGTGTGGTGCGCCACCGAGGCCTGGAAGATCCGGACGGCCTCGCCCGGCGGCGTCAGGACGTCCTTCGCGCCCCACAACCCGAGTACCGGCTGCCGCAGGCTCTTCAGCACCGGCACCGGGTCGTAGTACGCCTCCGGGAACACCCCGCTGCCGACCAGCTGGCGCATCATCGTCGACGACGCCATCCGCACCATCGAGCCGGTCATGCCGAGCTGCCGCAGCTGGTTCTCGATAGCCCACGCCTGCTGCCGCGACGGTTCGACGCCGTTCGCGCCCAGCGTGACCACGAAAGCGACGTCCGCGGACCGGGAAGCCGCCAGCGGCGCCACCCAGCCCCCTTCGCTCAACCCCCAGACGCCGACCCGGGCCGGATCGACCTCGGGCCGCTTCCGCAACGCCTCGACCGCCGCCAGCGCGTCGTCGGCGAGGGTCGAGTACGACCGCGAGAACTGTGAGTACCCCTCGGTCCGCTTGTCGTAGATGAGCGTTGCGATGCCTTGCCGCGCAAAGGCTTCCGCCTGGTCGCGGTAGTCCTCGCGGCTGTGTTCCCCCGAGCCGTGGACCATCACCAGGCCCGGCAGGTTCGACCCGCCGGGCGGCGCGACGACCGTGCCGTGCAACGTCACGCCGCCGTTCGTGAAGGTGACGTCCGAGCCGTCCGCGGCCGACGCCGGTGGTGCCGAAAGGGCCAGGATCACCCCGGCCAGTAGTAGCGCCCCAGTGCGCATGTGGATCCCCCTGTCATGGTCATTCCCCTGGTTCCGGGAACGCGAGCAGGCGCACGAGCACGCGCCGCGCCTCCGGTGACCGGTCGTCCTCGGCCCGCCAGTACCGGCGGAACAGCTCCATGTAGTCGTCCCAGAACTGCTTCAGCTCCTCGGCGGTGAGCCAGGTGCCGCCCCGCGCGTAGAGCAGCGCGTCCGGCCAGTCGCCGGGCAGCTCGTCGCGCTGTTCCGCGAACCGGTTGAGCTTTTCGAGGTCGTCCTCGAACCCCTGGCGGTGCATGTCGTCGAACAGCACCCGGGATTCGGCGCTCTGCGAGCTGCGCCGCGGCCAGCGGATGTCCCGCGGCCGCGTCCGCCACCACCGTTCCTTGCCCCGCGCGAGCTCCGGGACGTCTTCGACGAACCCGAACCGGGCCAGCTCCCGCAGGTGGTAGCTGGTCGCGCCGGTGTTCTCGCCCAGGGCCTGGGCGAGTTTCGTGGCCGTGGCCGGGCCCGCGGACAACACGCCGAGTATCCGGCGGCGCAACGGGTGCGTGACGGCCTTGAGGGCGTCCGGATCGAGCTCTTCCGGTGGTGGAGCGCTGGTCATGACGCCACTGTAGCTGTGCAAAGGAAAGTGTGCAAAGAAATCTGTGTATGCGGGAATCCCAGATCGCCGGACCCGGGCCTTACTATCCGTGCCCATGTGGTTCCGAGGGGTCAGACGACGTGGGTGAGCCGAACCTGCCCGCCCGGCAGATGGGGCGCCAGCTCAAGCGCATGCGCGAACGGCTCGGCATGACCCAGGACGAGGCCGGCAAGCCGCTGCGCATGTCGACGAGCAAGGTGTCGCGGATCGAGATGGGCTACCTGCCGCCCTACCACGACTTCCGCGCGCTGCTCGATCGCTACAACGTGATCGTTTCGGACTGGGACGAGTACATCTCGGCCTACGACCGCGCCAAGGAGAAGGGCTGGTGGCACCACTACGGGGTGGGCAATCGCGGGTTCCTGCCCATCGAGGCCGAGGCGAGCAAGGTGAAGGTGTTCCAGTTCGGCTACATCCCCGGACTGCTGCAGACCGAGGCGTACATGCGCGAGGTCTTCGCCGCGGCGCGCGTGCAGATGAAGCCGAAGGTGCTCGAGAACCAGGTCACTGTGCGCTTGTTGCGGCAGTTGCGGCTCACCGATGAGCCGATCTTGCAGCTCCACGCGATCATCGACGAGTACGCGCTGCGGAAGCCCATCCTCGGGCGGGCCGAACGGCAGGAGCAGTTGCGGCACCTGGTCGAGCGCGCGCGGCAGCCGAACGTGACCTTGCAGATCGTGCCGGAGGATGTCGGCGCTTACGCGGGGCAGAACGGCAATCTCATCGTGGCCAGCTTCGATGACTCGGAAGAGCCGGACATCGCCTACGTTGAGCACATCTTCGGCTCGGTTCACGTTGAGAAGGAGGCGGAGGTCTCCGCTGCTAAGCTGGCGTTCAAGGATTTCGCCGATCGGGCCCTGGACGCGGAGGATTCGATCGCGCTGATCGAACGGCTCTGATCGGGAGGCTGCGGTGTCCACTGTAGACGCACGGTGGTTCAAGAGCAGCTACAGCACCGACGGCGCGGGCAGCGACTGCGTCGAGGTGTGGATTAAGAGCAGCCACAGCACCAGTGGCAACAACAGCAACTGTGTTGAGGTTTCCTTCGGTGCGCCCGTCGCCGTGCGGGACTCCAAGGCACCCCAGGGCGAACTCCACCTGAGCGCCGCCGCCTGGTCGGCCTTCCTCACCAAATCGGGTGATCGCTGAACTTCCGGAGCGTCTGCACCGACGGCCGCACGTAGAACATCCCCGCCAGGAAGCCCATGGTGGCGAAGGCGAGCGTCGAGAACGTCGTGAGCAGGTCCGGCGCCCGGAACTGCGGCGTGTCGCGCCACACCCGGAACACGATCGGCACCGCGAACGACCCGAGAACCAGCACGAGCGTCAGCACGTACGTGAACACGAGCGCGTTGCGGGCCGACGCGGCGCTCGCGACCACCAGGTAGTCGCCGCGCAGGCAGCGCCTCGACGACAGGACCAGCACCGCGATCGCCAGCACACCCAGCGGCGGCAGCACCGCCGCGGCCTTCCCGACCAGCGTGTCGGGGAACGCGTGGCCGTGGACGATCCCCTGCAGGAACGTCGTGAGCCCGAACAGCAGCACCATGCCGGCGATCATCGAGCACCCGACGACCACCGAGCCCCACCGCACGCGGTCGGCGAACCGGGGCGGCAGCGGCACGAACTCGACCTGGCCGAAAGTCCCCTGCACGGTTCACCTCCGAAAGCCCTCAAGGCCACCTTACGGGCGTCGGACGCCCGCAAGGTGGCCTTGACGGCACTTCAGTACGAAAGGGCTAACTCGCCGCGAGCAAGTTGGCGCACCGGATCAGCCCGATGTGCGAATAGGCCTGCGGATGATTGCCGAGGGACCGTTCCGCGATGGGGTCGTACTGCTCGGGCAGCAACCCCGTCGGGCCGGCCGCCGCGACGATCTGGTCGAACAGCTCCTGCGCCTCGGTGCGCCGCCCGGTGAGCAGGTACGCCTCGATCAGCCACGCCGCGCAGATGTGGAAACCGCCCTCACCACCGGGAAGGCCGTCGTCGCGGCGGTACCGGTACACAGTGGACCCACTGCGCAGCTCCGCCTCGATCGCGGTGACCGTCTGCTGGAAGCGCTCGTCCGCCGGGTCGATCAGCCCGGTGAGCCCGACGAACAGCGAGGCCGCGTCGAGGTCCGTGCCGTCGTAGGCCGTGGTGAAGGCCTGGACCTCGTCGTTCCAGCCGTGTTCGAGCACGTCACGGGAGATCTGGTCGCGCAGCGCCGGCCACGCGCCGGGCACGCCGCGGCCCCACTGCTGACCCAGCTTGACCGCGCGGTCGATGGTCACCCAGCACATCACCCGCGAGTAGACCCGGTGGCGCGGCACGTGCCGCTCCTCCCAGATCCCGTGGTCGGGCTCGTTCCAGCGGCGCGTCACGGCTTCGGCCATGGCGCGGACCAGCTGCCAGTCCTCGTCACGCAGGTCACCGCGCGCCGCGGCCAGCGTGCCGACCAGCTCGACGACCGGGCCGAAGACGTCCAGCTGCACCTGGTGGTTCGCCAGGTTGCCGACGCGAACCGGGCGAGAACCGGCATAACCGGGCAGCGACTCGATGACCGCTTCGGCGCCGATCACGCTGCCCGCCAAGGTGTACAGCGGGTGCAGCCGCTCGGGGCCGGCCAGCGTGGCGAGCACGCCGTGCAGCCACTTGAGGTAGCCCTCGGCCTCCTCGATCGAGCCGAGGTGCACGAGCTCCCGCACGGTCATCGCGGCGTCGCGGATCCAGCAGTAGCGGTAGTCCCAGTTGCGGACGCCGCCGATCTCCTCCGGCAGCGACGACGTCGCGGCCGCCAGCACGCCGCCGGTGTCGGTGTTGACCAGACCGCGCAGGGTCAGCGCCGAGCGCAGCACCAGATCGGTCTGGACCTTCGGCAGCTGCAGCTTCGACGTCCAGTCGCTCCAGTAGCGGCCCGCGCGGTCCCGGCGTTCCACTTCGGACAGTTCGTGCTCGCCGAGGTCCGTGGTGCCGCAGCGCAGCTCCAGCACGACCGGCTGGGTCGGCGTCGGCTGGACCAGCGCGGTAGCGGTGTCGTTGAGGCCGTCGGAGGTGACTGTCCACTCGACACCCGGCGCGTACAGCACGAACGGCTCGGACGTGCCGAGCACCTTCAGGCCGCCCTTGGTGATCTCCAGCTTCACCGGCACGCCGCCGAACTCGGGGCGCGGCGCGAACGTGACGTCCGCCTGCGCCTCGCCCGAGATCACCCGGACGAGGTCCGTGCGGTGCTGCGGGCTCTCCGGCTCGAGGTAGTCGGTGACGAGCAGACGCGACCAGCGCGTCTCGACCGTCATCGTGTTCGGCAGGTAGCGCTGGCCCAGCGGCAGGCCGTTGCGGTGCGGCTTGATGGAGAAGTGCCCCGCGCCCTCACCGCCGAGCAGGTCGGCGAACACCGCGGGTGCGTCCGGCCCGGGGTGGCAGAGCCAGGTCAGCTTGGCGTCCGGCGTCACGAGCGCGACCGAGCGCTCGTTGGCCAGCATCGACAGCCGCTCGATGGGTGGGGCCGACTCACCGTAGAGCCAGTTCCGGCGCTCTTCGAGCATGAACGCCAGCACCAGTGCGACGTCGACGGTGTCGGGCACGCGGAAGCCGGCCAGGGTCTCGCCGTCGCCGACCTTGATGCCCAGGTCCGGGCCGGACAGGCGGGCGAAGGCCTTCTCGTCGGTGACGTCGTCGCCGAGGAAGATCGCCGCGGTGGCGCCCACCTGGTGGCGCAGGATGTCGAGCGCGTGGCCCTTGTCCGTCTGGACGACCGCGAGCTCGACCACCTCCTTGCCGTCGGTGGTCGACACGCCCTCCCAAGTGGACGGTCCGTTGTGGACGGCGGCGAGCACGCGCCGGCCGGCCTCGTGCTCGGCGCGGCGGACGTGCACCGCGATGCTCGCCGGCTTGACCTCGAGCGACACGCCCGGGACGTCGAGCACGAGCTGCTCCAGCTCGGACTCGAGCCGCCGGTGCAGCTCCCGCGCCTTTTCGTCGAGCGCGTGGATGAAGCCGATGTCGAACTCCGAGCCGTGGCTGCCGACGAGGTTCACCTCCGACGGCAGCCGCGACAGCGTCGCCAGGTCACGCAGCGCGCGTCCCGAGATGACCGCCGTGGTCGTCTCGTGCAGACCGGCGAGCGATCTGAGGGCCCCGACGGACTCGGGCAGCGGGCGTGCCTCGTCCGGGTTGAGCGTGATGGGTGCCAGCGTGCCGTCGTAGTCGCAGGCGACCAGCAGACGCGGAGTACGGGCGATCTGCACGATCGCGCGCCGCAGCTCGGCGGGCAGGGCCTCGGCAGTCAACACTCCTCCTCAGGAGCGTGCAGGGTCGGGGGACTATGTCAGTCGACCGCCTCGGTGCCCAAAGCCTGAAGGAACGAGCGCGCCCATCGATCGACGTCATGGGTGAGGACCTGGCGACGCATGGCGCGCATCCGGCGACGGCCCTCAGCGGGGTCGAGCGTAATGGCAGCCACTAGCGCGTCCTTCACCCCGTCCAGGTCGTGGGGGTTGACGAGGAATGCGCTAGAGAGCTCGGCGGCCGCGCCGGCGAACTCCGACAGCACGAGCGCGCCCCCGAGATCGTGCCGGGCGGCCACGTACTCCTTGCAGACGAGGTTCATCCCGTCACGCAGGGGCGTCACGACCATGACGTCCGCGGCGGAGAAGAACGCGGCCAGCTCGGTGCGGTCGACCGACTGGTGCAGGTAGTGCACGACCGGGTGACCGACGCGGGCGAACTCGCCGTTGATCCGGCCGACCATCTGCTCGATCTCGCCGCGCATCCGCTGGTAGTGCTCGACGCGCTCGCGGCTGGGGGTGGCGAGCTGGACGAACGTGACGTCGTCGGGCTGCAGCCGGCCCTCGTGCAGGAGCTCGTGCAGCGCCTGCAGCCGCAGGTCGATGCCCTTGGTGTAGTCGAGGCGGTCGACGCCGAGCAGGACCGTCTTCGGGTTGCCCAGGTCGCGCCGCAGCTGCGCCGCGCGCTCCTGGACGCCCTTGGTGCGGGCGAGCGCGTCGAGACCGGTGGCGTCGATGGAGATCGGGAAGGCGCCGACGCGGACGGTCCGGTCGCCGACCTGCATGGTGCCCGGCCGCGAACGGACGCCGACCGCGCCGCGCGTCGACTCGAGGCCGATCAGCTGACGGCACAGCCACAGGAAGTTCTGCGCCCCGCCGGGGCGGTGGAAGCCGACGAGGTCGGCGCCGGTGAGGCCGCGGATGATCGCGGCGCGCCACGGCATCTGCATGAACAGCTCGACCGGCGGGAACGGGATGTGCAGGAAGAAGCCGATGCGCAGGTCCGGTCTCAGCTCGCGCAGCATCGCCGGCACCAGCTGCAGCTGGTAGTCCTGGATCCAGACCGTCGCACCCTGGGCGGCGACCTCGGCGCTGGCCTTCGCGAAGCGGCGGTTCACCTTGACGTAGCTGTTCCACCACACGCGGTCGAACACCGGCCGCTCGACGACGTCGTGGTAGAGCGGCCAGAGCGTCGCGTTGGAGAAGCCCTCGTAGTAGTCGCGGACCTCGTCGGCGCTGAGCGAGACGGGGTGCAGGACGAGACCGTCGTCGTCGAACTCCTCGACGTCGACGTCCGGGATGCCCGGCCAGCCCACCCAGGCGCCCTTGCGCGACCGCAGGAACGGCTCGAGCGCGGAGACGAGCCCACCCGGGCTGGCCGTCCAGCGGCGTTCGCCGTCGGTGGTGCGCTCGAGGTCGACCGGTAGCCGGTTCGCCACCACGACGAAGTCGGCCTGGTTCCCGTTCTCCTGTTCAGTCACTGTCGCTGCTCCTCGCGTCCTGGGTCGCGGCCCCAGAGTGAAACCCTATCGCGTGAGCGATGAACAGCCGGTGACCGCAGCGTTACTCCAAGCTTCTTTCGGTCGGCTCGAGCGGACCAGCCATGCGTGGTCCGGCGAACCGGCGCTCCAGCCTGCCCAGGCCGGTGCGCACCGGCTGGGCGAGCCATTCGCCGAGTACCACGCCCGCTGCCAGCGCAAGCCCGATTGCGACGGCCGTCATGAGGGTCGAGATGTTCCCGCCGGGCTCGACGCCGATTTGGTACAGACCACGGTAGGTCGACAGGCCCGGAAGCAGCGGAGTGATCCCGGACACGGCGACGACGAGCGGGGTGACGCCGAGCCGCCGCGCGAGCACGCCACCGCAGAACCCGACCAGCGTCGCGGCGACCGCGGACGAGCTGACGCCGTCGAGCTGGGCGACCATGAGCGAGCCGTAGACGGCGGCGCCGATGGCCCCGGCGGCGGCCGCGACGAGCGTCGCGCGCAGCTTCGCGTAGGAGGCGAGGGCGAAGCAGGCGGAGGCGCCGGCCCCACCGAGCACGATGAGCGGCAGCTGCTGCGGCGTCGAGCCGGTGATCTCGGGCAGCGGCGTGAGCGGCAGCTCGAGCAGCACGGCGATCCTCAGGGCCAGCACGACCCCGGCGATCAGGCCGGCCGACATCAGCGCGGTCTCCATGGTGCGCCCGGCCGCGGTGACGTTGTAGCCGGTGATGGCGTCCTGCACGGCCGAGACGGTGGACAGCCCGGACAGCAGCACGGTGACGGCCGCGGCGACGACCAGGGTCGGTCTGTCGGTGGTCATCATGCCGCTGCTCACGATGGCCATCGCGGAGAGCGTCGCGAACAGCCCGCCGACCACCTGCTGGAAGAAGAAGGGCAGGGAGTACCGGTTGAGCAGCCGCCCGAGCCGGTCGATGGCGGCACTGATCACGAAGGCGACGAGGGCGACGTCGAAGCCGCCGCCGAGCAGGATGGTGATGAAGGCGGCCAGGCCACCCCAGGCGAGCGTCGCGGTCCAGCGCGGGTAGGGGTGCGGCGCGGAGGTGATCCGCTCGAGCTCGGTCTGCGCCTGCTCGGCGCCGACGTTCCCGCGCACGATCTGCCGGATGAGCTTCTCGGTCTCGGTCAGCCGCGTGTAGTCGAGACTCCGGCTCCGCACGACCCGCAGCGCGGTGATCGGCGAGAGCTCACTGCCCCGGTGACAGGTGACGGTGATCGAGGTGAAGATGACGTCGACCTCGCAGTGCGGCAGCCCGAGCGCCCCGGCGATGGCGATGATGGTGGCGGTGACGTCGGACGCGCCGGCCCCGCTGGCCATCTGCACTTCACCGAGGCGAAGGGAGAGGTCGAGCACGAAGTTGACGGTGGCCTCGTCGGGCAGCTGAGGCCCCATGGCCTCTTCGGCGTCGACGGCGGGAAACTCCCCGGTGGGAGCTTCGAGCACGTGCCAAGGCCGCCGCCGCAGCAGGCTCGGGGTGTGGACCTTGGGCCGCTGCACGGGCGGTTCCAAAAGGGGCCATCTACTGGTCCGGCCCCCGTTGGTGCGCTCGTTGATCTTCAAGATCCACCTCCTCGCTCAAGTCCTCTCGCCCGGACCATCGACGCATGTGTGCGGACTGTTGCAGTGGCGTGCACCACGTTGCTCCATAGTGGCCTGGAGCAGGGGATCCTGCCTGTCGGCAAGATCGCCGGGGGTGGCCGATACACTGGGGTTGGCGTCGTTGGCGTCAGGCCGCTATAGCTCAGCTGGTAGAGCATCTGTCTTGTAAACAGAAGGTCAGGGGTTCGAGCCCCCTTGGCGGCTCCGAAGACCTGAAAAGCCCCCTGCCGGCAGGGGGCTTTTTCGTCAGCGCCAGACCCGTTCACCGATGCGCCAAGCTCCGGCTGGGGAACTCGGCTGCAGGAGCGGGCTGATGAAGGCGTCGGCCAGCCCGTGCGCACCGTCGAGTGTCCGAAGGTCCGCGGGCAACGCGCCGACGCCGGCCGCGGCGCGGGCGTACCCGCGGGGCCAGTCGCCGGCGGGCACTCTGAACCGGTCGGGGAAGCGGACCGGCGTGCCCTCGTTCCGCCGACGCTCGGCTTCGAGGTGGACGAATCGGTGGGTGAGTTCGGCGGGCAGCGCGCTCTTCACCGCGACCAGGACGAGGTCGACCAGGTCTTTGTAGCGGGTCGAGGTGCCGGCCCCGTCGGCGCCGTACCCGGTGTAGAGAGCGCAAATCTTGTCGCTGACGACGTCTTCGAGCGGGTACACCCGGATCTCGGGCCAGGTGGTGCACCCGCTCGGGAACGCGGCGGGCAACGGCTCGACGACGACCGATCCGCGCGGGCGCACTCCTTCGGTGACGACGTCGACGCTCGTCCGCGCCAACCTCGTGAGGCCGATCCTGGCTTCGAAGTAGACCTTCCGGGTCGGGCGGTCCATGTCAGGGACCTTGTCGGTTCTGGTGTGGTGGTAGACGAGCGGGTCGTAGGGATCGTCGAGGTCGACAGAGACCGCGGTGATGAGGCTGTCGACGGCGGCATCGATGGTGTTCTGGCGGCTGATCAGGTCGATGTCGGTGGAGTGCCGGCTGTTCGGCCACCTGACGAGCAGGGACTGGCCTCCTTTGAGCACCCAGCTCTCGCCCTCCGCCGCGAAGACGCGGGCGAGCAGGCGCCGGTGGTAGTGCAGTTCGACCAGTTCGCCGACCGGCGTTCCGCAGCGACCGGACTCCTGCCTGGCCAACGCGTTGACCGACGCCTTGTACGCGGCGGGGGAACTCGACGGTGGTTTCGGCTTCATGCCTCCGCCTCGTCGTCAGCTTCGTTCGCGAGGTCGAGGAGAACCTTGGCGGCGTCACTGACTCCGGCGTCGCGCAGCGCCTCCCGCAAGAGTTCGACGCCCTTGCGCTGCCGCCGGGTGACAGGTTGTTCTCGGATGGCCTTCAGCTCCTTCACCAGGGCGGCGAGCCCGGCTTCGGTTGCCGCCGGAGTCGGGCGGACCGCGAGATCGGCGATGGAAAGTCCGATCTGGGACAGCAGGTTTTCCAGGAGTTCTTCCCCGTCCCCCGGCCGCGCCCCGTAGCGGCGGGCGTAGGGAGCGATGTGCTCGGCGAGCCGGTCGAGCCGCAGCTTTCCGGCCTGGACGCCTTCGCGGATGATCGTGGCGATGTGGCTGCCGTCGATGTGCTGATCGAGCAGGTCACAGACCGTGCGCAGTGCGGTGGTGACAGGCAGGCCGTCGAGCACGATGACGTCTTCTTCGGCGAGAGATGCCTTCTTGGTCCACACGTCGGAGTCGCGCACGTCGCGGCGCTTGGGCACGGTGAACGTGAGCCGGCTGTTGACCAGCTCGCCGAGGCCGTGCAGGCGGGCGGCGGACTGGTGCGAGACGACGCCGCCGTCCGGGTCGAGCAGCGGTCGTTCCCAGCCGGGCGTGGCCGGGTTGAGCGCGAGCCACACGGCTTGCTCTTCGCGGGCCGGACCGGCCGCCGCGCTGGTCGCGGCGTGGACACCGCGGCGGACGCTCTCGAGGAACCGGGCGTTGGTCAGCCGGTGCAGCGTCACGGCATCGACGCCCAGGCCCTTGGCCTGCCGGCTGGTGACCATGCCCCACTGCTCGGCCGTGAAAGCGCTGAGCAGCTCGAATGCCTGCTCCATCTTCATACGGCAAATATTACCTCAGTTACCGTCGTTGCTTACACTCTAGGTGTAACTAACGTCGGACTTGGTGGAAACTTTTGCCGTTGAAGTCGGCGTGCGCCGCTGCCTCGCTCAGCAGGGGATGCCGAGGCTGTTCCTCAAGTCGGTCCACTGGTGCACGCCCACCGAGTTGATCACCACCAACCGGTCCACCCGCACCTTCCCATTCTCGTCGCACATGTTCTGGCGGAACTGCTGGCGCCGCTTGTCCTTGAAGTACGCCTCCAGCGCGTCGCGGGTGGCGTCGTGCAGAGCCACGCCGACCGTGGGCTCGAGGTAGACCTGCAAGACGCGCTCGAAGCCCGGTGGGCAGAGCTCGTCCGAGTCCGTCTTCTGGCCGTTGAGCTGCTCCGCGCCGTCGCGGAGGTTGCGGGTCAGGCTGCGCTCGCCGAGGCCCGTCTTGATCTGGACGCAACGCCGGACCGGCTTTCCGTTCTCCGTGCCCGTGTAGATCGCGTCGGCTTTGTACTCGCCGTCCGGGGCCGGGTACTTGCCGTTGAACCAGACCCGCGCCGTCGGGTCGGCCTGGAGCAGGTGCGCCACCTGCTCCAGTTCGCGGTACTTGCCGATGGTGTTGTTCTCGGCGACCAGCCGGCGCAGGTCGTCGGGGTTCTGCAGGCGGCCGGAGTCGAGGACCTTCGCCAGCAGCGGCAGCCGCTTGAGGCGGTTGGCGTTGTCCAGTGCCTTCAACGCCGACGCGTTGATGTTCCCCGCGCCCGGGTCCGACGGCGGGACGGACCTGGTCATCGCGTCGAGCAGCCGGGTCGCCGCGGGCCGCAGCGGGGCGTCCACGCTGCTCAGCTCCGACTGCTTGTCGGGCTCCAGGCCCCGGTCGCGCAGGCGCGTCGGCACCTCCGGGTCGGGGCCGTACAGCGCCGACGAATACACCCAGACGTTCACCGTGTAGTTCACCGTCTGGCCCGGGCGGGCGAGGTTCCCGTGGCTGAACGTGACCGACCGCGACTCGCCGGGCTTGAGGGTGCCGAGCGGGTTCGGCTGTCCCGGCGAACCCGGGTCATTGGTGTAGAGGGTGGCGTCGGCCGCCTCGCTGCCGGCGTTCGTGACCTGGAAGACGTGCACGCAGGTCGGCTTGTCGCACAGGGCCGGGCTGTCCTCGTCGACCTGGAAGTCGGGGCCCTTCTTCGTCGCGGATTCGCCGGAGTCCGGGCCGGGTGGGGTGGCGGCCGACGCGGCGCCGGCGACGGTCGAAGGCACCTCGGCCGCCTTCGCGGGGTCGGCCGGTCGCGGTCGCACCGACAGGTAGGGGCTGCTGTAGTGGTCGTCGGGCTCGTCTTGGGCCGGCCGGAGGACCGCCGGACGCGCGATGGCCGGGGTCGTGGGGTGCCACGCGGCGGGGTGGACCGTGCTCTCGCTGGAGTGCGGGTTCCCGCCGAGCCCGAGCACGGTGCGCGGCGCGGCGTCCTCGATCAGCACCGTCCAGTCGTCGGCCGTGTACGCGGTGGCGGTGCGGCCACCCTCGACCGGCTGGGGCTCGGCCTGCTCCACCGACGGGTCACTGGTGATCGCGCGCACCAGATCGGCCAGCGCCTTCGGGGTCAGGGTGGCGGCGTCGACCCCGAAGGAGTCGAGCAGGTAGTAGCCGGAACGCTTCTCCGGCTTCACCCACCGGCCCGCCGACGACAGGTCGTGCGCGCGCTGCGGCTCCTGCGCCGCCCAGAACTCGGCGTCACCGTTGAGGTACAGATCGCCCGACGACCAGGCCGCCTGCGCCGTCCCGACCTCCGGCTCCCGCAACGTGCCGGCCGCCTTCCCGTCGGCGGTGACGGTCAGGTCGGCCTCGGTGACCGGCGTTTCGTCCTCGGCGGACTGGGACGGCCAGTACGAGACCGCCAGCGCCGCCGCCGGCCAGGCGGCGAGCGCGTCGGCCGCCGCCGCGCCGACCTCGGCGGGCGATGCTGTCGACGCCGAACCGGCTTCCCTCGAATCCGTGGGCCACACCAGGAATCCGACGACCAAGGCGAGCACGAGTGCCACCGCGGCCGCGGCGATGACGAGCCGGCGACGCTGCTCGGGGGACATCAGTCGATCACCTCGGTGGTCTCGGGGGTCCGGTCACGCACGGCGGTCAGGCTGGCACGGTCCGATGAAATTCCGATGAAACGCGATTCCGATAATTCGTTGACGCGGTTCGCCGGGTGGGTTTTAATGGGGACACACCAAAACGAACCGAGGAGTGGTCATGACGCGCATGCGGAGGCGGCAGCTGCACTGGCACGCCGCTGCCGCGCGGGTGTCGAACCTCGGCCACCTGCGGGAACTTCGCGCGGGCTCCCCGCCGTGACGTGAGCGTCACGGTCCGGGAGCCGCCCGTCGGGAAACCGATCCGGGCGGCTTTCTTCATTTTGTCGTGCGCATTTTAAATACTTTTTCCCTGCGCTCGTCTTCGTCGCAATCAATGCGGTGGACGCGAGTGCGCCCCCGGTCGGCTGCCGGCCGGGGTCCAGTCCCCGTAGCTCAGCAGGACAGAGCGGCGGCTTCCGAAGCCGCGGGTCGCAGGTTCGACTCCTGCCGGGGACACGCTTGGCGCGTTGGTCCAGTGGAACGGATCCCCGGTTCTCACCCGGGGGACCCGGGTTCGACTCCCGGACGCGCTGCTCCCGGGAGACGCGCCGGAGCGCGGGCGATTTTTGCAAGATCACCTCGGTGGGTTCGACACCCACGTCTTCCACTGTGGCCGAAGCCGAAGGAGACGAGGCCCCGGGCTGTGACCCCGGGCGAAGCCGGTGCGAGTCCGGCCGGCCACCCCACGCGCGCGGTTCGGCAACCAGCGAAGCCTCATAAGCTTCGCCGACGTGGATCGACACCACGGCGCGCGACCGAGAAACCGGAACCCGCCCGTTTTGTCGGTGCCCCGGTTTAAGCTCCGCAGGAGTCCTGAACCGGGGAGGAACCGTGTCCACAACGCACACTCTGGCCACACCCGAGGCCGACATCGTCTACGACGTGCACGGCCCGGCGCCCGCCGAAAGCCCGCGCCCGCCGCTGGTCATGCTGGGGCAGCCGATGACGGCCGACGGGTTCGGCGTGCTCGCGTCGCACTTCCCCGAGCGGACGGTCGTCACCTACGACCCGCGGGGGCTCGGCCGCAGCGTCCGGAAGGACGGCCGGGTGGACCACGTGCCCGCCGTCCAGGCCGAAGACATCCACGCCGTCATCCAGGCGCTGGGCGCCGGCCCGGTCGAGGTCTTCGGCAGCAGCGGTGGCGCGGTGGCGGCGCTCGCGCTGGTGACCGCGCACCCGGCCGAGGTCAGCACGTTGGTCGCGCACGAGCCACCGCTGGTCGGCGTACTGCCGGACGCCGCGGCGGCCGATCGCGCCGGCCAGGGGTTCCGGGATGCCTACCAGGCCAACGGCTTCGGCGCGGGCATGGCCGCGTTCATCGCGATGACGTCGTGGCAGGGCGAGTTCACCGAGGACTACTTCGCCCAGCCCCCGGCCGACCCGGCCCAGTTCGGCATGCCATCGGAAGACGACGGCCGCCGTGACGACCCGCTGATGAGCGACCGGTCCGTGGCGGTCTCGGCGTACGAGCTGGACGTCGAGACACTTCGTGCGGCGTCGAGCCGGGTCGTGATCGCGGTGGGTGAGGAGTCGATCGAGGTGATGACCGGGCGGGCGGCTCTCGCGACCGCCGCGGTGCTGGGGCAGGAGGCTGTCGTGTTCCCGAGTCACCACGGGGGTTTCCTGGGTGGGGAGTTCGGTTACGCCGGGCAGCCGGAGGCTTTCGCCAAGAAGCTGCGGGAGGTGCTGGAACAGTGACAGACCAAGTGCTTATCCAGCTCTTTGGTCGCACTGTTGGTTCTGAAGTCTAACGGCTATGATATAACGCTCGTATGGCCTCGGTTAAGAATCCCTCGTGTGAGAGCTCCAATTGTCGGAGCTTGATTATTTGCCGAGGGCGCGAATGAGGCTTTTGACCGTCGACGAAGCAGCCTATCTACTCGGAGAATCCCGGAGAAAGATTCGACGATGGTGCGCCTCCGGGGTCTTGCCTGCCAGCTGGACGGAATCTGGTTGGCTCATTCAAGATGCCCGAATAGAAGGATCGGGTTATCTGCAGCATCGTGCACCTGATATAGAAACTGTTCCGGACTTCGAGAGGGCGTTATTGCAGCTTGAGTTGACAGATTTCATCGAGATCTGGTTCCCGGACATCCTGCGATTTCAAGATAAACTGTCCGATCGAGGTAAACTACTCGAAAACGTTCGAGAAAAGTTCGACGCTGGAATTATTGACCCTGTTGTCGAAATTGAGATACCAAAGGCAGAATTTTTCGCGCGAACAGGTCACTTGTTGACACTGGAAGACCGAATTGCATACCATGCAGTAGTCGGCACATTTGCCGAAAAGCTAGATGACACCCTGATGGGCGTGGTCTTTTCTTCAAGATACAATTCGCAGGAAAAAAATCGACAGACCGAAAAGTTGACGCGGCTAGCCAGAAAAGAAAATACCTTACTGCGCAAAGGGGTAAGGCAGTGGAAAAAGTGGACTAAGTATGTTCGAGCCTCGGCACGAGCGGGCAACGATTGGCTAGTGAAGACGGATTTATCCTCTTACTTCGACTGCATTCGCCATGAAATACTTTTGGGCGAGCTGTCAATGATTGGAGTGTCGAAAGATATAAGATGCGCCCTCGGCGCGTACCTCTCGGCTTGGTCTAATGCTCCCGGTCAGGGATTACCGCAGGGGCCCGACGTTTCTCGAATCCTTGGCAACTTCTATCTAGCGCCTGTTGATGCTGCGATGATCAGAGAGGGATTCAAGTACTCGCGATACATGGATGACGTGCGTATCGTTGGTCAGACGCGAGACGAGTTAACTAGGGCGATGCGTAGATTCGGTGCTGAATGCAGGCAGCGTGGACTGATAGTAAGCTCCGTCAAAACGGTGGTCCTGCACGGTGATGCTGCCCGGAAGGTCGACCTTGACTCCGAGCGCGAGATTGCCCAATATCTTTTGGACACGCGGCAGGGCTCTCGGGCGGTTAGGCTACTTAGAAAAATTCTTGAAGACTCCCTGGCTGAGAAGGGTAGAGTCGACGCGCGTGGAGCGCGATTCAGTTTATGGCGGCTAGCCTTTCTGCGAGATGAAAATGTTTGCAAACTGGTTCTGGATAACTTGGAAGTCTTGGCGCCAGTGGCATCTATTGTTGGCGACTATTTATCTGGATATATCGATAAGGGGTACGTTAGGGATGGCTTGACGGAATACCTTTCAAATAGGGACGTCTATCGCGATGACTATCTTGTAGCTTATCTATTTGCTGCGATGCTCGAATTTAGCGGTGATATGCCAAAGCTTTGGGTAGACAGCGCTCGTAACCTGACTAAAGATCGGCACAAGCCAGACTATCTCCGTGGAGTTGCTGCGAACGTCTTAGCTTTAGGTGGCTTGCCCGAAGACTTGGCGTGGTTGCGAAATGAAGCCCGTCGCGAGACGGGAACTGGGCTTCAACGAGCATATGCAACCGGTCTTCGCCGCGTCGGGCACCTCGATGATTCTACTTGTTCGGTTTTGACGTCGAGGTCGATTGGTATGGCGCAAGCTGTTGAATACCTGAAGAGTGCTGCGAGGTTGCCGTCTCTCGTTCGTCCTTACACAACGGTTCCAATCAAGCGGTCATCATAATATCCATTCCGCCGTTTGAGCAATTTTGACGGTGTGAGGTTTACCGGGCTCTGCGCCTCGCCGAGTAATACGGTCCCTGTCGACCCAGATGATATCTTGATCGGATGCGGTCTTGCTCAAATTCTGCCTAAAGACCTCGATTCCACCTCTTGGTTCAAATTCGAAGATATCTGCTATTAGGAGTTCATAGGATTGAGCGTAGTCGGAGTATCTGATCGGATGAATATGCTGCTTGATGTAATCAAATCGTAGATCTGATAGGCTCAAGCCGCTTGCAATCTGAGTCGAAATCAACTCCTCATGGAATTCACGGATAGCGCCTATCTCCCGGTTCTCGCCCGTTTTTAACCATGCCACAAAAGCTCGCAGGTGACGACCCGGAACGCGAATTCTTAGGTCGTCGTTGCTGGTTTCGTCGATTGGCAGAAGGTTATCCGATTGTATCCCCCATCTGGTAAACTTATCCCGAGCGCTGGGGTTGTACTTGTAGACCCCGCCAATTGGTTGGAATTGATCCGGATAACGCGATCCTTGAATGAGAAGATACTCGCCCCTCGACTTTATCCTAATCATGTAAGAAACGGATACTCTGACCAGTGTCTTCCGGTGGCGGACGGATGCGAATAAAATGTTTATACTGCTTCGGTTGATCAGAAAATAGTCGATTAGCGCGACGACAGGTGCTGCAATTACGCCGGTCAGCAAGCTGACCGCCGTCGCATTGCTGACGAACAATAGAAGCACGGCTGCGCAAATCATGATGGCTAGATAGAAGAGTATTCTCATAGTATTCCTAGCTTCGCGGACTGATCGGAAGTTAAAGCTTGTTGGGGGGAGGATTTAGCTACACAAGCTACGGCAAAATTTATTCTTGGTACTGATTGTAGCGGGTCGTGGCGGGCGCAGGATCAGTGCTGCTGGTCTGGCTGTGCCATCATCGGGCATGGCCACCCTTCGTGACGCCCGTGAGCCGGAGCTCAACAGCGGGATCCTGCCCGGGAACGTGCGGGCCGATGACTGGATCATGCTTCTCCTCGCCGCCGGGTCGGTCGGGTTGCTGGGGTTCATGGTGCTCAGCCCGCCCGCGCGGGACGTCGGCCTCGTCATCTTCTACGTCGACTGCGGGATCTGTGGGGTGTTCCTCCTCGAGTTCCTGTGGCGGTGGCGGAAACGCCGGTGGGCCCGGAAGTTCCTCGTGCGCAACTGGTACGAGCTGTTCGCGATGATCCCCGTCGCGCACCCGGCCATGGCCGCGCACAAGTTCGTCAGCGTCGTGCTGCTGCTCGTCCGGATCGGGCGGGCCGCGGACCGGGCCGTCGGCGAGCAGTTCACCTACCGGCTCGTCGACAAGCTGTCCGAGCCGATCGTGAAGGCCATCAAGAAGCCGGTGACCATCGCCGTGCTCGATGAGGTCGTCAAGGTGCTCGAAACCGGCAACTACCCCGAAAACCTCGCCAAGTCGCTCGGCGCCAACAAGGAAGAGCTGCGCACGATCATCGCCGAGAAGATCGCCGAAGACCCGCAGCTCGGGAAGCTCAAGCGGCTCCCGTTCCACGACGAGATCGTGCGGACGGTCGTCGACACCTCCTTCCGCGTGCTGCTCGAAGTGCTGCTCGACCCGCGGATCGACGACTTCTTCTCCACCGTCGTCCGCGACAACCGCGAGCAGATCCGGCTGGCCGTGCAGCTCGGCCTCAACGAGGTCGACGACGAGGACAAGGAAAAGTCCCTGCGCGTCCGCACCCAGCACTCCGCCGCCCTCGAATACGACCGGCTGCACCCGCCGTCACGGCCGTGACCGCAGGTACTCGCCGAGCACCCCGGCCGCGGTCAGCATGGCCACGCCCCGCGCGTTGAGCCTTTCCTGCCAGGTCTCCATGGCGTCCACCAGGGACTCGGTGCCGCCGGCGGTGCGGACCTGGCCGACCACCGTCGCGATGTGCGCCAGCGGATAGCCGCCGCGACGCAGGAGGTGGGTCAGCTCCGCGTCGCGGATGTCGGCCGCCCGGAACACCCGGTAGCCGGTCGCCGGGTCGCGTGACGGCGTCAGGATGCCGGCGCGTTCCCACGCCCGGATCGTCGCCGCGGTGAGGCCGAGGCGGTGGGCGAGGTCGCCGATCGGCCACGCGGTCGCGGTCGGCTCCGGCGCCCCGGACGTCAGGTCGCCGATCGCCGTCCGCACCGAGTTGAGGGTTTCGCGGTCGCGCAGCAGCTGCTCGTGGCCGCGGTCGACGAGCGTCAGCGCGCGGCCGAGGTCGTCGCCGTGGACGGCGTGCATGATTCCGCCGGCCGTCGCGTGCCCGTACGCCGGGACGAGCGCGAGGAACGCACGCAGTGCCGACGCGTGGACTTCCGTGTAGACCCGGTAGCCGCTCGGGGTGCGCGCGGCCGGCGGCAGGAAGCCGTCCTGCTCGTAGTTGCGGACCGCCTGCGTGGAGATGCCGTGCTCACGGGCGAGGTCAGCAGGTCTCAACCGAGTGTTCAAGGATACGATTCAACCACATGGACCTCACGGACTTCACGGCCGAACTGCTCGCCTTCGGTGAGCCGACGCACTTCGAGCCGGCTTTCGCGCGCATCCGCAACGAGCTGTTCGCCCGCCTCGCCGAGCACGGCTTCCGCTCGATCGCGCTGGAGACCGACCGCGTCGCCGCGCTCGACGGCGAGTTCACGCACGGCTTCGGCGACCTGCCCGCCAACCAGCAGCTGCTCGCGTGGCTGCGCGAGTACAACGAGACCGCCGAAGAGCCGCTGACCTTCCACGGCTTCGACGCCCCCACCGAGATGTTCAGCGCGCCCAGCCCGCGCACCTACCTCGAACACGCCCGCGACTTCCTGCGCATCGACGTCGACATCGCGGCCCTGACCGGCGACGACGAGCGGTGGAGCCGATCCGAAGCGATCCTCGACCCGGCCGCGTCACCGGGCGCGTCACCCGAAGCCCGGGAGCTGCGTGTCATCGCGGACGACCTGCTCATGGCCCTCGACGCCCGCGTCGAGCCGGCCGCACGCGTCGCGAGGATCCACGCCACCGCCGGGCTCGACCTGCTGCGCTACCACGCGGCGTCGGCCCTGCCCGGCGATCAGGACACGCGGATCGCGCGGCTCGCGGGCGCCCGCGCGGTCATCATGGCCCGGAACCTCCTGGACATCCACGCTTCGCAGCCGGGCCGGACGTTCGTGTTCGCGCACAACGGCCACCTGGGGGCCGCGGCGGGGGCGATGGTCGCGTCGCGGCTCGGCGACCGGTACGCCTTCATCGCCGGCAGCCTCGGCCACAGCGAGGCCCTCGGCCTCGGCGAGCCTGACCCCGCCACCTACGAAGGCCACCTGCAGCGCGGCACCGACGTTTGGCGGCTGACCACCGAACTCCCGGCGGGCCGCACCCGGGCGGACGCCGATTACCGGTACGCGCCGCTCACCCGGGAGCTACTCGACGCCGCCGACGCAATCCTGCACGTCGCCTGAACCCCAACGGTCGTGAGTGTTTAGGGCGGTTAGAACCGCCCTAAACACTCACGACCGGCTGCGGCAGACCGATTACGGGTAGCTGACCACGTTCACCGGCACCGTGCCCGAAGGCGTGACACCGCCGGTGTCGTTGATGACGTGCGTGATCGTGCCGCGGTAGTTGAGCGACACCGACAGCAGGCTGTGGAACCGGACGCCGCTGGTGTTCGGCACCTCGAACGCGTGGTAGCTGGACACCGCCGGGTTCGTGTCGAAGAAGCAGTAGCTCCCGAGCCCCCACGCCTCATGTGACGTCACGTTCGACGCCACCTTGTAGGCCGCGTACCCGGCGACGCCGGACGGCGCGTTCCACGACGCCTGGTTCGGCACGTCGTAGGGCATCTCGTTCTGGAAGAAGATCGTCTTCCCGCCCTGGCCGTTCCAGATCACCTGGTACTTCTGGTAGTGCTCGACGAACAGGCCGGTCGCCGTCACGTTCGCGCCGTTCACCACGAGCCCGGTGTCGGCCGTGTTCGTGTTCCAGCCGTACGTGCCCGCGTTGCCGTGGTCGGCGCGCCAGGCCCAGATGTGGTCGATGATCGTGTTGGCGCTGTTGACGATCAGGCTGTTCGTCGCCTTGCCGGCGATCGCGCCGCCGATCCGGAAGAACACGTCCTGGACCGTCGTCGGGTTCGAGGCGTGCGACGCCGACGAGCCGGACTGGCCCACGGTGAGCAGCGCCTGCGAGTTCGTCGTGCCGGCGTCGAAGAGCAGGCCCTTGAGCCGCACGCCGTCCACATCGGACACCTGCATCGCGTTGACGCCGTTGTCCGGCACCAGCGTCGGGTAGCCGATGCCGAGGATCGTCGTGTTCGCGCGAGTCACGTTGAGCGTCTGGTTGAGGTGGTAGACGCCCGGCGTGAAGAACAGGTTGCAGCCCGCGGCGAGCGCGTTGTTGATCGACGCGGCCGTGTCGCCGGACTTGACGACGTAGAACTGGCTCATCGGCGCCGACGTGCCGGGCGTGCTGCCGTTCGCCCAGCTCGGGCCGGACGCGTTGGTGCGCAGGGAAGGCAGGAACACGCGGTACTTGCCGGTGCCGTCGACGTAGAGGTAAGGCACGTCGCGCGAGACCGGGGTCGTCGCGAGCGTCGTCTCCGGCGGGTTCGGGAACGTGGTCGCCGGCGCGCCGCTGGTGCCGGAGAAGACCATGTTCCAGACGCCGCCGTTCCAGCTGCCCAGCTGCGAGTCGCGGGTGTACCACTGCTGCTGCGACACCGACGCGGCCTGGCCGGCCACCTTCGTGTCCGCGATGTAGCCGCCGCTGGCGAAGCCGTAGCTCGCCGGGTACAGCTGCAGCCCGCCGCGGACGTCCATCCGGCGGAACGGCGCGGCCTGCGCGACCGCCCACCGCTCGTTGCCGCCGGACGGGTTGACGGCCATGTTCTCCGCCGAGCGCCAGAAGTTCTGCAGTGCGACGCCGTTGTCGGAGGCGTTGAAGGCGTCGACCGTGACGTCGCCGTTGATCAGGACGTCACCCGGGTTCTGGCCGAGGCCGGCCACCGAGGTGTAGAAGCCGACGTTGTCGTGCACGTTGTTGTAGGTGCCCGGCTTGAACAGGTGCGCGACGCGCCGGTCCGCCATCTGCGCGGTCAGCGTGTCCTTCTGGTTGTTGAAGTCGGTGTCGAGCTGTGCCTGGATCGTCGCCGCCGACATGCCCGGGTCGAAGATCCGCACGTTCGGGCCGAAGTTCGGGGTGTCCGACTGCGTCGGGCAGCCCGCCTGGGTGCCGATCGTGTAGGTCGCGCTGGACACCGCCGACGTCGTCGAGCCGGACTTGAGCGCGATCGCGTTGACCGTGCGCGAGTTCGGCACGCTGATCGGTCCACTGTAGAGCGTCGAAGACGCGGTGGGTGTCGAGCCGTCCACTGTGTACCGGATGGTCGCGCCCGAGGTGGCGCTGCTGATCGTCACCGTCTGGCCGGCGGAGTAGGTGCCGCCGGGCGGGCTGAACGTCGGCGCCGCGACCGTCGTCGAGCTGCCGCCCACGGTGTAGCTGAAGTGCGGGGTGTCGTACTGCGGCCCGCTCTTCTCGTAGGTGAACCAGTAGTCGAGCGTGTTCCCGGTGCTCAGGCCGCTGACGGTGGTCCGCCAGGTGCCGGAGCCGTTGACCATCCGCACGTTCTGCTGGCCGACACCCGGCACGCCGGTGTAGTGGACGTCCACGTACAGCGCCGGGGTGGTCGGGGTGAAGTTGAGCTGCAGCTGCGTCGAGCTCAGCTGCGTGACGCTCTGGGTGTAGTCGTCCGCGGCGAGCGCGGCGGGGGCACTGAGCCCGGCCGCCACCAGCAGCGCGGATGCGACGAGCGCGAGCCTCGGGCCGCGTCGTCGAAGCTTGTCCAAGGTCCGGTTCACGCCGTGACACCTCCGCCGTTGGGGATCCACGAGCATTTGTTGCGAGTCACAACAAAGTAGCTCCCGATCAGCGGGTCAAAAGTCACTTTTGCATAACATTTGTCTGGACCAATAGCTCGACCGGGTGAGGGAGTTCGTGACCACTTGTCTGGTTGAGTGCGCGGTGGGCGAATGACTGAACCGAGAAACACCCGTCAAGCGGGTGACCACGAACGAGTGACATGCGACGATCCCGTGCCACACCCGGTCCCCCTACCGAGGAGTAGCATGGCCCGTTCGCGGCTGTTCCGATCTCTCATCGTCTTCTGTCTCGTGGCGGCTCCGCTTTCGGTCGCCGCCGCCGTCCCCGCCTCCGCTGCCCCGTTGACGAGCGGCGGTGTCGTCAACTTCGGCTGTGCCAACTCCGGGAAGCTGCACTGCCTCGGCAAGGCGATCCGGTCCCCGAAGGGCAACGGCCCGCTGCTCAACGCCACCCCGGTCGGCTACGGGCCGGCCGAGATCCAGGCCGCGTACAACCTCGGTGGGCTGCACTCGAACGGCAAGACCGTGGCCATTGTGGACGCTCAGGACGCCCCGACGGCGGAGGCGGACCTGGCGAAGTTCCGCGCCGCGCGGGGACTTTCGCCGTGCACGACGGCCAACGGCTGCTTCAAGAAGGTCAACCAGAACGGCGCGGCGAGCCCCCTGCCCGCGCCCGACTACGGCTGGGCCGAGGAGATCAGCCTCGACCTCGACGCGGTGTCGGCGACCTGCCCGGACTGCAAGATCCTGTTGGTGGAGGCCGACTCCCCGGACACCGACCCGCTGATGACGGCGGTCGACACGGCCGCGGCGACGCCGGGCGTGGTGGCGATCTCCAACAGCTACGGCGGCACCGAGGACTCGACGATCCTCGCCGCGGACGCGCACCTGAACCACCCGGGCATCGCGGTGACGGCGTCTTCGGGCGACTCGGGCTACGGCGTGAGCTGGCCGGCGTCCTCGCCGTACGTCACGGCGGTGGGTGGCACGACGTTGAAGAAGTCGGCGAGCACCTCGCGCGGCTGGACCGAAACGACGTGGAAGGGCAGCGGCAGCGGCTGTTCCACCCTCGAGGCGAAACCGTCGTGGCAGCACGACACGGCGTGCGCGAAGCGGACGGTCGCGGACGTCTCGGCGGTCGCGGACCCGGCCACCGGCCTCGGCGTGTACGACACGTACAACAGCTGCGGCAGCTCGTCGTTCTGCGACCTGCTGCTGTCGCTGGGCCTCGCGCAGGGCGCGGACGGCTGGGTGCAGGTCGGCGGCACGAGCCTGTCGTCGCCGGTGATCGCGAGCGTGTACGCGCTGGCGGGCAACTCGGTGACGTCGGGGTCGTACCCGTACGCCCACACCGGCGGGCTCAACGACGTGACGTCCGGCTCGAACGGCAGCTGCGGCGGCACGTACCTCTGCACGGCCGGCCCCGGCTACGACGGGCCGACCGGGCTGGGCACGCCGAACGGCACGTCAGGGTTCTGACCGCCGGAGCGGCGCTCCGATCGCGGCGGTCAGCTCGACGTCGATCCGCGTCCGGAGCTCGCCCCACACGCAGACCGTTTCTTCCCACGGGTGCCCGAAGGTGCCCAGGCGGAGGTCTGACGTGAGGTAGCCGAAGTAGTCACCGTCCGGGAAGACGGCGCCGGGCCACCGCGGTCCGGCGCCGCCGACCCGAGCCGGGTCGAAGCGGTAGCCGACGTGCTGCCAGTCGAGCCAGTAGAGTTCCTCGCCGATGGCGCGGAGTCCCTTGTGGACGATTTCGGAGAGGGCGTCCAGCCGGGCGTCGTCGAGGTCGCCGACGCGCCAGGTCGCCGAGCCCGGCGGTTCGGTGATGCCGGGGAACACTCTCGTGTCGGGCCGGAAGGCGAACCGTTCGCGGAACCGCGCCCAGATCTCGTCGTGCTCCGGTTCGGCGGACAGCTGCCGCACCGGGCGGGTGCGCGCGGGCTCGCCGGGAGACGGCCGGTGGAAGCGGGTGACCGTGGTGACCGCGCGCATGCCGGCCGCTTCGAACGCGGCTCGCAGGTCGCCGGTGGCCTCGACGAGCAAGTACCGCACGTCCGGGTGGCGCCATAAGGCAGGACGCTGCGGGTTGCGCCAGTCCCGGGCGGCCAGCGCGGCCGCGAACCCGGGGCCGGTGACACCGTCGAGCACCATGAACTCATCGACCGCCCGGCCCCACGCGACGTTCCCGGCCGCGTCGGACGCGACTTCGGCCGAGCGGTCCAGGTGGCTCCCGTCGGCGGCGAACTCGGCGTACGGGCGGCGGTGGGGCCCGGTCGCCGCGGACCGGGCGTGGAGCCACACCTCCTCGACCCGGTCGGGCCAGTCCACCGGCTCCGTCCCGATCGGACGGACCAGCACCGCGCGCGCCGGCTCGGCCGTGAAGCCCGCATCGCGCAGGCGCTCGGAAAGCCCGGTGTCGTAGCCGTACACCGGCCACAGCACCGGCTCGTTCCGGCGGGCGAACGCCTCGACCTGCCGGGCGACGAGCGCGTCGAGGTCGCTCTCGGGCAACGGCCCGTGGCTCACCTCGCCGTGGGTGCCGTAGTGGGTCCGGACGACCGGTCCGTCCCGCTCGATCACCGCACCCACCGGCGGCAACTCCGGCACCCAGGTGCGCAGCCGGTTCAGTGCCTCTTCCATGCGCCCGATCTTCCACGGACGGGTGACCTTCGCTTGCGGGCCCCCGCC
This sequence comes from Amycolatopsis iheyensis, assembly GCF_024703995.1. Classification (GTDB taxonomy): domain Bacteria; phylum Actinomycetota; class Actinomycetes; order Mycobacteriales; family Pseudonocardiaceae; genus Amycolatopsis; species Amycolatopsis iheyensis. The sequence goes on from NZ_JAMXQV010000001.1 coordinate 360,972, forward strand.
GCGGGGTAACGATGACTGCATGCTGGACACCGAAGTCCTGTCGCGGACTCCGCCGCGGGCCCTCGACGTCGTCACCCCGGTCGGTGAGGTGCGGTTCGCCGTGCGCGTCAGTGGCTGGGACGTGCCCGCGAGACCCGAACACACCTGGGGGCTCGGCTCCGGCGCGCGGCTGTGCCGGTGGCGCCACCAGTCCGTCCGGCTCGACGTGCTCTCCGGGGCCACCGCCCCTGAGCAGCCCGGGATCACCCGCGAGACCGTCGTCTTCCGGGTGCTGGCGCGGGAAGCGCTCAGCGAGTTCGTCGTCCAGGCCGAGCTCGGCGGGGCACCCGAGGACGTCGAGGCCGGCGAAGGCGCTTTCACCGCCAAGACCGCCGATGCCGTGGTGAGCGTCGGCGGCCCCGGCGTCGAGGAGCTGCGCCGGTGTTCCCGGGAAGGGCGGCACGTGCCGCCGTACTGGTCGGGGGAGCTGGCCGGCGCCGTCGAGCTCGACGGTGCGCGGCTCACCTGGCAGCTGCCCGGCGTCGAGCGCGGGGACTACGCCGAGCTGTGGGTCTCCGTCGCCTGGAGTGCGGCCGGCGAAGACCCGGGCCCGGCCGTCGCCATCGACCCGGCCCGGGTGCTGCGCGAGCTAACCCAGTGAAATCCGGTCCAGATCCGGCGCGCCGGCCCGGTCGTTGCCGATCCGGATCGTGTTGGCGCCCGCGGTCAGCGTCACCGGGACCGAAGTGGTGTACGGGGTGTTGTTCCCGACGCCGCTGACCTTCACCTCCACCGGCGCGCCGCCGTTCACCGACACGAAGTACGACCGGTCGCCGTTGACGGTGAAGTCCAGGTAGAGCCGGTACTGACCGCCCGCCGGAACCAGCACGCCGGGGAACGTCACCGCCGCGCCCGGCCCGATGTTGCGCACCTTCTGCCCGCCCGAGCAAGGCGAGCAGCTCGTGACACCGGCGTCGCCGATGTCGTTCGCCGAATCCTCCGCCTCGCGCATGAACACGCGATCGGCCGGCCGCTGCCGCACCGGCACCGGTTTGCTGACCGACTTCGCCCGCCCGAGCGTCGTGAAGTTCGCCGTCACCGGGATGGTGACGTCCTGGGCCGCCGGGGCGGTCACCGTCCACGATCCACTGAGGACCTGGCCGAGCCGCAGGTTCGCCGCGGTCACCGGCGCGCCCTGGAGCGTCCAGCCCGCCGGGACGACCGGGGCCAGGGACACCTGGTCGACCGGGTCGTCGACGTCGAGCCGCAGCGAGGCGGTGATCTTCAAGACTTGCTGCCCTGGCGAAACCCATTGCACACCGGCGGGTTCGACGGTCAGCGTCGTCTTCGGGGTGGCCGACTCGGGTGGCAGCGGCGCCACCGCGATCCGGTCCAGGGCGGCCGTGCCGGACACCTTGATGGTGTTGGCCCCGGCGTTCGTCGGCACCGCGATCGCCCCCGGAGCCGCGACGGTGACCGGTGCGGCGCCGTTCACGCTCACCGAGAGCGTGCCCGGGCCCGCGGTGTCCAGCTGCAGCCGCGACGGGCCCGCGGCCTGGACGTCCCGGAAGACGACCGCGCCGTGGTCGAGGCCGGTCACCGCGTTCGTGCCCGAGCACGCCTCGCACCACACCGGCGTCGCCGCGCCCTCGAAGCCGTTGCGCCACGACTCCGCCTCCAGCGGCACCTCGCCGCGCGGGTCCGGGTAGCCGTAGGCGACGTCGATCTCGTCGAGGGCGAGCTGGTGGTAGAACGGCTTGGCCTGCGGGCCGGACCACGTGTTCAGCACTTCCAGCTGCAGGTACCGCGCGTGCACCTCGCCGACGTCGATGAACTGGACGCCACGGGTGCTCGGCAGGGCGCCGGTGCGCACCGTGCGCCAGGTCTTCCCGTCGTCGCTGGCGTGGACCCGGTAGTCCTTGATCCGCGCGGAATCCTCGGCACGGCCGAAGGACTCCCGGGCGGCCGTCGGCGACGACTCGCGCTCGTGCACGGCCAGGTAGGCCGTGGACCGCTTCTTGCCGAGGTCCAGCGTCACCGACACCGGCTGCTGCCCACCCGCGTCCCAGTAGTTCAGGTAGCTGCCGTCGACGAGGTTCGCCGCCGAGGACGCGTTCGCCGACGCGGTCGCCTTGATCAGGCTCTTGTCGTAGAAGTACTGCTGCCCGGCGGTGTCCACTTCGAACACCGTGTCGTAGAGGTCCCAGTCCTTGATGTCCAAAATGGATAGATAGCCGCCGGACTGGGCGAAGCGCATCGGCTTGCCGGTGCGCACATCGGACACTCCGGTGACGCGGTAGCCGTTGTCGCGCAGGCGGACCAGGTTCGTCGACGGCCTCGTGACGACGTGGACGTACTGCGTCTTCCCCTGCACGGTGATGACGCCGTGCGCGCCGTCGTTCCAGAAGCCCGGCTGCATCCCGCCGTACATGTAGCCGCCGCCCTCGGTGCCGGTCAGCGTCTTCTTGATCGGCTGCGTCCAGGACGCCATGAAGTTGTTGAACGCTTCCTGCTGCGGCGGGAACTTCCCGTTCAGCATGGCGGTTTCGGCCATCAGCGACTTGATCGACGAGCCCGCGTTCGTGATGTAGCGGCCGGTGGAGAGCCGGACGTCGACGGCCTGGTCGCCGCCGCTGTACCACCAGTCGCCGTTGGTCGGCAGCTTGTAGTCGGCCTCGGTGAGCCGCGGCATCGGCGTGTAGATCGCCTGGGGGTAGTCGTAGGACGGGGTCATGCCGGTCTTCTGCTCGTTGCTGACCGTGTCCATGATCGGCGTGTCTTCGTTGTTGTTGCTCAGCAGCCAGGACGGCCGCTTCTCGCGGATGTGCTCGTAGAGCCCGTGCTGCTCCCAGTACTCGTTGTCGTTGTCGATCCAGAACCCGGCGAGGCCGGCATAGCGGTCCATGACCTCGTCGAACAGGTCGTAGCTGAACTCGCCGAAGCCGGGCCGCGTCGTCAGGTCGACCGGGTGGCCCTTGTAGGCGGAGTAGGCGGCCGAGTCGAGCGACTCGTGGCCGGTTTCGTTGTGCCACTGGGGATCGTCGGTCATGTAGAGCATGACGCGGACGCCCTTGGCCTGGCCCGCGGCGATCAGCTCGCCGAGGAAGTCGCGCTGGGTCGAGCAGCTGCCCGGGATCTTCGACGGCCACGGCCGCGCGTAACCCAGGCGGCTGTGGAAGGTGGTGAGCACGACGTAGGACGCGCCGAGCTTCGTCGCCTCGTCGATCCAGTAGTCCGGCGTCCAGCCGCCGGCGGTGACGTCGTGCTCCCAGGCGGCGCAGTCGGTGTGCCGCGGCGCGGTGAACATGCCCCAGTGCAGGAACAGCCCGGCCGTCGACGCGCGCAGCCAGTCCTGGCGCGGGTTGAACAGCTCGGCGTGTGCGGGGGTGACCAGGGTCGCCAGCAGCACGACGACCGCGGCGAGGCAGGCACGGACTCTCATGGGCCACTCCTTCGTCCGGAGAGGTCCGATGATTGTGCTGTCATATATCGTACGTCAAGGAAAGATGCCGATCAGCGGGATACAGTCGTCCGATCTGTCACATCTTCGTCGTAGGCCGCGTCAAGGTGGTGACCGCTCCGCGAAAGGACGACCCCGTGACCGACGACCTGCTGGCCCGCAGCTTCGAGACCCACCGTGACCACCTGCGGTCCGTCGCCTACCGGATGCTGGGGTCGCTGACCGAGGCCGAGGACGCCGTCCAGGAGTCGTGGCTGCGGCTGAGCCGGAGCGACTCGGCCGCCGTCGAAAACCTCGGCGGCTGGCTGACGACGGTCGTCGGGCGGGTCTGCCTCGACATGCTGCGCTCGCGCAAGGCCCGGCGCGAGGAGTCGTGGGACGTCCTGGTGCCGGACCCGATCATCAGCCGCGAAGAGGCCGGCCCTGAGCACGAAGCGCTGATGGCGGACTCGGTCGGGCTCGCGCTGCTGGTCGTGCTCGACACGCTCACCCCCGGCGAGCGGCTGGCGTTCGTGCTGCGGGACATGTTCGCGATGCCATTCGGCGAGATCGCGTCGATCGTCGGCCGCTCGGAGGCGGCGACCCGGCAGCTGGCGAGCCGCGCCCGGCGGCGGGTGCAGGGCGCGCCGGTGGCGCCGGACCCGGACCTCGCCCGGCAACGCGAAGTCGTCGACGCCTTCCTGGCCGCGGCCCGCGGCGGCGACTTCGAGGCGCTGGTGTCGGTGCTGGACCCGGAGGTCGTGCTGCGCGCGGACCGCGGCCCGTCGGCGGGCGGCTCGGTGGAGGTGCGCGGCGCGGCGGCGGTCGCGGGCCAGGCCCTGACGTTCTCCCGCCTGGGCGCGGGCGGCGGCGTGGTGCGCCGGGCCCTGGTCAACGGCGCGGCGGGCGTGGTGGCGACCCGCGAAGGCCGCCCGTTCTCGGTGCTGGGCTTCACGGTGGCGAGCGGCCGCATCGTGGAGATCGACATCCTGGCGGACCCGGCCCGCCTGGAGCACCTGGACCTGGCAGTCCTGGACTGATCTCAAGCGCCCCAATGTGGCCTTGGTTGCGTCTGACGCACCGAAGGCCACATTGGGTGCGTCTCACGCACCGAAGGCCACATTGGGGCGCTTGACGACCGCGCCGGTCTCGTCGGTGACCAGCGCGATCTCCGCGCGGTCGTCGAAGTGGAGGTACTCGCGGTGGCCGTCCGCGTGGTGGCGGACCGTGCCCGCCACCACGATCACCAGCTCGCCGTCCTCCAGCGCGTACAGCTCGTCCGGGGTCAGGACTTCGCGGATCTGCGTGCCGTTCGTGATCAGCGTCCGGACGCGGCGGCCCGTGTGGTCGTAGCCGTACAGCGCGTTCACCCCGTCGTCGCCGTGGACGCCGCGCAGGCGGCCGAACGCGTCGCGGATTTCGCTGCCCGGCAACCGTTCCGGCGCCTTCGGCAGCCCCGGCCCGACCACGTGCAGCAGCCCGCCCGGTCCCGTCACCACGTGGTCCGGCGCGAAGTGCTCGCTCACGCCGTTCTCGTAGTGCACCGCCGTGCGGCGGCCGAGCAGGTCGTACTGGACCGCGTCCACGAACCCCGGCACGCTCACCAGCCGGCCGACCTCGTCGTACTGGTGCCGCACCGTCAGCCGGCCGTCGCCGGCGTCAGGGTAGGTCACCTCCGACAGCCGGCCGTCCGCACGGCGCACCACGTCCAGCCGGTACTCGACGGCCACGTGCGCCGGGCGCCAGCGCTTGCCCGCCGGGTTGCCGAGCGCGTCGTAGCCGAACAGCGTCACGCCCGACTCGTCGGCGACGCGCACCAGCCGCCCGCAGCTGTGCGGGCCCGCTTCGAGCGGCAGCGGGAGCCCGCCGTCGTGGTAGGTGAACGTCGTGACCGGCGTGCCGCCCGGGTCGTCGACCAGCACCGCCACCACCCGGTCGTTCGCGTCGTGCACGCGGTACACCGTGTGCCCGCCCGCGGTCCGCGACTCCACCGGGTTGCCGCCGGCGTCCAGCGCGTGCACGACGCCATCCGCACCGCGCAGCTCCCGGCCGAGCAGGTCGCGGACACCCGGCGCCGAAGTGCCCGAAGTGTCCGAAGTGGACGTCCCGAGTGGACGACCGAGCGCGTCGTAGCGGAACTCCGCCGGCTCGGACCGCGGCCCGCCGTCGCGGAACGCCCGGCTCGTCCGGCAGACCAGCCCGCGTGCGCAGTACTCGTGGTGCTCGTCGACGACGTCGCCGAGCAGCTCGGCGTGCCGGCGCTCCAGCAGCCGGCCGTCGCCGTCGCGGACCTCGGTCGTCACCAGCACCTCGGCCTCGCCCGACACCGCCCGCTGCTCGGTGGTCACCCGCGTCCGGTCGTAGCGGTGCCGGACGGTCGGCAGGTCCGCCGTGTCACCCGGCCGGACGACGGTTTCGGGCCGGCCCAGCGCATCGTGGGTCACCGTCGTCACCGCGCCCGCCGGGTCGGTCACCTCGCACACCCGCGCCGTGCGGACGTCGTGGCGCGTGACCGTCACGTTCCCGAGCGGGTCCGTGGCGACCTCGGGGAAGCAGCGGTCGGCCGAGTATCGCACCTCGTGCAGGTGCCCGAGCGGCGTGGTCGTCGTCGTGCGCAGACCGGTGACGGTGTCGAGCCGCCCGTGGAACGTCGTGACCCACCAGCCGTCCTCGCCGGGACGGCGGTGGTAGCCGTGGTGGCGGAAGTCCGGCGGCATCGGGCCGTAGACGTCGGCGGCGAGCGCGTCGGTGAGCACCAGCTCCTCGCGCGCGGTGAGCAGGCCGTGCGAGCCGGCGCCGCCGTCCGGGCGTTCGTCGTAGCGGAACAGCTTGTCGGACAACACTTTTCCGGCGCCGTCGAGCTCGCGGATTCGGGATGGCAACGCGGTGAAGCGGTGGTCCGGGTCGGTCGCGTACGTCGTGTGCGTCTCGCGGACGACCGGCGCGTGCCCGGGCCGCTCGGTCGTCACGACCGCCCGCGCGGGGTTCCCGGCGGCGTCGAACCGGGTCTCGGTCGTGGTCACCGACACCGGCCGCTCCCGGCGCTCGAACACGGTGGTGACCGAACGTGTCCACTGTGGACGTCGGGAGTGCGTCACCCGGCGGTACGGCCGGTCCTGCTCGGCCGAGCCGTCGAGACCGTAGACCTCTTCCCGGTCGAGGAGCCCGCCGTCGCCGAACCAGCGGATGGTCCGCAGCGTCGGCGCGTACTCGTCGCCGAGGTCGTCCTGGACGACCCGGCCGAAGCCGGCGCCCCGGCTGTCGTGGTACTCGAGCTCGGTCACGCCCAGCTGTCCGGTGACCGCCTCGCGCCGCGAGACGCGCCGGACCACCGGCAGCGTCTCGACGGTCTCGTACTCGACCGACGTGAGCAGCCCGAGCCCGTTGTCGATCTCGCTCAGCCCGCCGGCCCGCGGAAGGTCGCCGGCCGCGAGCGAGTGGTGGGGCATCGGGTCGGTGTCGAGCAGCAGCACGCCGCCGCCGGACCGGGCCTTCGCGGCGAGCTGGACCCGTTGCGGCGCCGGCGGTTCGGTGCGGGCGTAGGCCAGCCGCAGCACCGGCGCGGCCAGTTCGGCGCCGTGCGCGTCGAACCCGGTGAGCGCGACCGACGACAGCAGCGAGGCGCCGGTGACGTCGTCCTCGTCGTAGCCCAGCCGCCACCGGCGGACCAGCGGCCGCGGGGTGCCCGGGACCAGCAGCTCGATCCGGGTGCAGCGCAACGCCGTCGTGACGAGGGTGCCGCCGCGGCCCCAGCGCAGCACGTCCGGCCGCGGCTCGTAGGAGAAGTCCACTTCGTACGGTCCATAAGCGACCTTCGCGAGATACGCCTGCCCGCTGTGGTGCGCCCAGCCGAACACCGCCGTGTCGCCGAACGGGTCCTCGGTCCGGTCGAGGTAGCAGGCCACACCGCCGCCCTCGGCCGGGCCGAGGAAGTGCCGGAGCCCCGATCGGGTGGTCAGCAGGAAGCCGTCGCCCCGGCGGGTGAGCCGGCCCTCGGCACCCGAGCGCGCGCGCCCGGCCTGCAGCCGGACGTGCGGCAGCGGCAGCGCGAACCCGCCGCCGAACGGGCTGTTCGGCGCGCCGGTGGTGTAACGCAGTGCCAGCGCGGGCGCGCTGCCGCCGGGGCCGGGCGGCAGGTCGAGCGGCACCGTGAAGCTGCCGCCGCCGGTGGCGGGTTCCGGGGTGAACGCGCCACCCAGTCCCCGGACGGGGGCGGGACGGCCTGCCTCCTGCGCGCTCGACCGGAGCGGAACCATGCTGATCTCCCCCGACTCGGGTTCGTGACCTCTCGGCGGCCAGGTGGGTGAGACAGGCCGCGCAGATACGTCTTCACCCGATTGCCGTCTTCGTTACCCAGTCGTGATGTCCGTGTCGTATCCCAGTGTCGGCCCGCGGGTCTTTCCCGAGTGCCATCAGTGATCAATGGCGGAGGGTGGACCCGATGGTCGTCAAGTTCGTGCGGGACGAGACCGCGGAAGCGGCGGAGGACGCGAGCACGCTCAACGAGCTCCCGGCCCCGCCCAGACAGGTGCTCGACCGCCACGGCGCGCGGGTGCTCGACCCGGCGACCGCCGTGGTCGTCGCCGGGCAGCCGGTGCCGCGCACGACCGTGTACCGGCCGGGCACCTTCCTGCTCCCCGCCCGCTACCTGCGTGACCAGGAGACGCTGGCCGCGATCAACCGGGTGCTCGCCCGCATCGGCATCTACGCGGCCCCGGCCGACCGCGGCGACTCCGGCAAGGAGCGCGTGCGGCAGTCCGACGACCTGCCCGTCCGGGCCCTGCTGCACGTCCGCGACGACTCGGAGCCGGTCGTCGTCGACTGCTGGAAGGCCCTGCAGCTGCTGCGGTCCGCCGCTTCGGGGGAAAAGCCCGAGATCGACCCGGACGTCGTCGCCGAGATGTCCGTCGAGCACCTGCTCTTCACCTCGCCGGTGTTCGGCGGGGTGCCGTGGGAGACCAGCGGCCTCGGCGGCACCCTCTGGGAGACCAGCGGGTTCGGCGCCGGCAGCTCGTACGGGCGCACCCGCGGCGCCAACCGGATCCCGGTCACGCTCGCCGCCGAACCACCCTTCCGCAGCAAGAAGCCTGCGCACCGGAGGCCGGTGATCGCGGTGCTCGACACCGGCATCGGCCCGCACCGCTGGTTCGGGCTCGCCGACCGCACCGCCCCGCCGCCCGCCGGCACCGGCCTCACCGTGGCGCCGGACATCCAGGACGCCATCCTGCAGGCCGAGCTCGCGTCCAGCACGGTGCCCACGCAGCTGCTGACCGACTACTGGGACGCGCCGTCGACCGGGCAGCCGCTGATCGGCGACGTCGACACCGACACCGGACACGGCCTGTTCATCGCCGGCATCATCCGCCAGGCCTGCCCCGAAGCCGACACGCTCGCGATCCGCGTCGTGCACAGCGACGGCGTCGCCTACGAAGCCGATGTGCTGCTGGCGCTGCACCTGCTCGCCGACCGCGTGCGGAACGCCCAGGCGAACAACCGGCCGCAGGACCTGGTCGACATCGTCTCGCTGTCGCTGGGCTACTACCTCGAAGACCCGGTGGACGTCGCCTTCACCGGCAAGTTCGCCGCGGTCATCGCCGAGCTGCTCGGCCTCGGCGTGCTCGTCGTGGCCGCCGCGGGCAACGACGCCACGACCCGCCGCTTCTACCCGGCCGCCTTCGCCGACCAGCCGCTGGGCAGCGGCTGCGGCCCGCAGGTGATCAGCGTCGGCGCGCTCAACCCGGACCTCGGCGCGAGCCGGGCGCTGTTCTCCAACGAAGGCCCGTGGGTGCGCTGCTGGGCGACCGGCGCCGGCGTCGTCAGCACGTTCCCGGCCGACGTCCGCGGCACCGCGGCCGCCGACCACGAGGTGCCCGAGCGGGGCCGCAGCTCCTTCGACCCGGACGACTACTCGGCCGGCTTCGCCGTCTGGGACGGGACGTCGTTCGCCGCGCCGCTCGCCGCCGCCGAACTGGCCAAGGCGCTTCTGCAGGCCGGGGACCTGCACACGGTGGACCGCGACACCGTGGTCAAGCGGGCTTGGGCCGCGCTGGGCTCGCTGTGACCGTGGCCAAGACCGACCACAGCCGCGTAGCGGCCTTGTTCGACGCCGCGCGGGAGGGCGACCGCGCGGCGCTGGACGAACTGGTTTCCCTGCTCACGCCGCTGCTCTGGCAGGTCGCGCGGGACCAGGGCCTGGACGCCGACCAGGCGGCCGACGTCGTGCAGACGACCTGGCTGCGGCTGCTCGGCTCGTTCGCGGAGATCCGCTCGCCGGTCGCGCTGACCGGCTGGCTGATCACCGTCACCAAGCGGGAAGCCTGGCGGGCTGGGGAAAAACGCCAGGTGGAACGGCCGCTGCCGGAGCTCCCGGAGCGGCTTTCCGAAGCAGTGCCGGCACCCGAGGAGGGGGTGCTGCGTGACGACCAGCGCGCGCGGTTGTGGCGCGCGGTCGACAACCTGCCCGAACGCTGCCGCAGCCTGCTGCGGATCGTGGCGTTCGTGCACCGGCCGGACTACGCCGAAGTCGGCGCCCGGCTGGGAATGCCGAGGGGGAGTATCGGCCCGACCAGGGGACGTTGCCTCGCGCGCCTGCGCGAGCAGCTACTCGCCAACGGCGAAGGAGATTGGCTGTGACCACCGTCGAACCACCCGGCGCGAACGAGCCCTTGGACGAGCTCGACTTCCGGCTGCTGGCCGGATTGCGCGAGCTGTGGGAAGACGCCGACCCGATGCCCGACACGCTGGTGGAGCAGATCCGGTTCGCGATCGCACTGGAGGACGTCGACCTGGAAGTGATGCGGATTCGTGAACAGGAGGAGCTCGCGAGCGCGCGAAGCGCCGCCGAGCAGGGAAGACTCATCACTTTCGACAGCGAAAGCCTCACCATCATGGTGAACGTCAGCCCGGAGACGACGGGTACGATCCGCCTGGACGGCTGGCTCACCCCACCCGCCGAGCACCCGATCGAGATCCGCACCGCCGACGGACCGCTCACGACGACCTCGGACGCCGAGGGCCGGTTCGCCGTCAACGGTGTGCCGCACGGGATGGTGCAGGTCCTCGTGCGCACGCTCGGGCGGTCGAGGACGGTGAGCACGCCGGCCATCGAGTTGTGACCCGCCCTGCAACGGATTCCGACGGAATCGGCGTGCCGGCGGCCGGCGTCCGCACGACGCTGCGCAAGCTCTCGCCAGCCTGGCAAGAGCCGGCCCGGTACGTCATTTACGACTACATGGCACACGCGCGGGAAATCCCGGCCGGCTACCAAGTGACGATGGACGAAGTCCGGCGGGTAGCGCGAGCGTTCCTGGAAACCGGAGTGTTCCGGCCGGACTGGTCGCCGATCGGCCCGGAGAGTAGTTCGCCGGGCGAGATGTTCTTGGACGACACCGCGTCGGAGGTACGGTTGTGACCCGCCCTTCTCGGCCGAGGGGGACGGTCCCGGCCGGAAGGGCAGCCCCGTGGCGGCGTCTGCGCAGGTCGTCGAGGACCGGGTGCGCGATCTGCACCGGCGTGCGGTCGCGGCGACCAACAACGGCCAGCCGGTGGTCGGCGGCCGCCTGATCCGGTCCGCCGCGCGGCTGCTGGGCCTGCCCGCGACCGCGCCACCCGCCGAATGGCCGGCCTGGCCCGACCTCGCGACACGCGTCCTCGGCACGTACGCGGCCGTCGAAACCGCGCTGGGCAACAGCGCCCGCGGGCTCGCGCTGCTCGATGAAGCCGACGTCCTCGTGTCGGCCGCCGGACGCGGGATCCTGCGCCAGCAACGGGGTCTGGTGCTCATCCTGATCGGCCGGATGGACGAAGCCCTGGTGTGCTTCGACGAAGCGATCCCGCTGCTGCGCCAGGCCGGCGAGTTCGTCGTGCTCGCCAGGACGCTGCTCAACCGCGCGATGCTGCACCAGTACGCCGGGCGCGTCCGGCTCGCGCTCGCCGACCTCGACCAGTGCGAGCAGATCGGCGCCGGGCAGGCGTCGGAAGAGGGCCTGGAGCGGATCTTCGCGAAGGCGGCACACGGCCGCGGCCAGGCGCGCGTGCTGACCGGCGACATCCCGGGCGCCCTGCGCGACTTCGACGCGGCGAGCGGGTTCTACGCGCGCCAAAGCGTCGGGATGCTGCCGGTGCTGGCCGTCGACAAGGCGCGGGCGCTGCTCGCCGCCGGGCTCCCGCAGGAAGCCGCGGCCGAGCTCGACGCCGCTCTCGAGCAGTTCCCGCGGCTGCGGATGAACCAGGAGCACGCCGAAGCCGAGCTGACCCGGGCCCTGACCGCGTTGGCTGGCGGCGAACCGTCGGCCGCGCGGAGCTGGGCGGTCCGCGCCGAGCGCCGCTTTCGCCGCCGGGGCAACGAAACCTGGGCGGCGGTGGCCCAGCTGACCGTGCTGCGCGCGGACTTCGCGGCCGGCCGGCGGATCGCCCGCGTCGCCGGTGAAGCGACCGCGCTGGCCGACCGGCTCACCGGGCTGGGCCTGCGCAACGACGCGGAAATCGCGGCCCTGCTGGCCGCGCGGGCCCGGATCGCGCTGGGCGACCTCGACGGCGTCCGCGCCGGGATCGCCCCGCGCGACCGCCGGACCGCCCCGCTGGAGAACCGCCTGGTCCGCCGGCTCGCGCTGGCGGAGCTCGGGGCCGCGACCGGCGACCGGCGCACCACGTTCACGAACGCGCGGGCCGGGCTGACCCAGCTCGAACGGCACCGCGGCCGGTTCGGCAGCATCGACCTGCAGACCGGGACGACGTCGCTGGGCAAGGAGCTCGCCGACGCCGGCCTGGCCGCCGCGCTGGCCCAGCGCTCGCCCGGCGTCGTGTTCCGGTGGCTCGACCGGTCTCGCGCGCAGGCGTTCCGGTTCCGGCCGGTGCGCCCGCCCGCGCACCCGGAAACCGTCGACGCCGTCGCCGAGCTGCGGTTCCTGTCGATGCAGATCCGCGCGGGCGAGCTGTCCGGGAAGCCGGACGCCCAGGCCGTGAAGCGGTGTGCCGCGCTGGAACGGGAAATCCGCGCGAAGGGCTGGCAGGCCGAGGGCGCCGGCGAGGACCACCCGGAGGCGAAGCTGCGCGAGGTGGGCGACGAGCTCGCCGAGACCGGCAGCGCGATGGTGTGCTTCCTCGCCGACCGCGGCGCGTTGTGCGCGCAGGTGATCGCGGACCACCGCGTCGCGCTGGTCGAGCTCGGCCCGGCGTCGGCGGTGGCGGAGCCGGTGGCGCGGCTGCACAGCGACCTCGACGCGTTGTGCGGGCGCCAGCTGCCGGCCCGCCTCGACCAGGTCATCCGCGCGTCGGTGCGGACGCAGGTCACCGCGCTCGACGGGATCCTGCTGGCGCCGCTGGCTTCCCGGCTGGGCGACCTCGACGTCGTCGTCGTGCCGACCGGCGCGCTGTCGGCGATCCCGTGGGGCCTGCTGCCGACGGTGCGCGGGCGGCCGGTGACGGTCACGCCGTCGTCGTCGGCCTGGCTCGACGCGGGTCGCCGGCCCCGCCGGGCCGAGGGTGCGCCGCTGCTCGTCGCGGGCTCGGACCTGACCCACGCGGACGCCGAGATTTCGGCGCTGGCCCCGTTCTACCCCGAGGCCGAGGTGCTGACCGGCCCGGAGGCGACGGTCGCGGCGACGCTCAAGGCGTTCGACGGCTGCCGGCTGGCGCACTTCGCCGCGCACGGTCACCACGAGCAGGAGAACGTGCTGTTCTCCCGGCTGAACCTGGCCGACGGGCCGTTGATGGCCTACGACGTCCAGCAGCTCGCGACCGCGCCGGAGCAGGTGGTGCTGTCGTCCTGCGACGTCGGCCAGGCGGTGGTCCGCGCGGGCGACGAGGTCCTCGGGTTCACGGCGGCGTTGCTCTACGGCGGCAGCCGGACGGTGGTCTCGAGCGTGGCGCGGGTCGACGACCGGACCGCCGGCGGCGTCATGCTGGCCTACCACCGGGCGCTGTCGGCGGGCACGCCCCCTGCGCGTGCCCTGGCCGACGCCGCGCGGGCGGAACCGCTGATGCCGTTCGTCTGCTTCGGCCGTGGTTGACATCTGTCTTGACGTCTGACCGTCCGGTGGGTTGCTTTCGGGTGATCGACCCCATCCCGGCGCATCCCCGTGGGGGTGCTGGGCATCTTCCCTGGTGAGTCCAGTTGATCACGGAACGAGGGAGGATCACCATGAAGCGAACCGCTACCGCGCTGATCGTCGGGGGCCTGACGGCCGGTGGGCTGTTCCTGGCCACGGGGGCCGCGAACGCGATGCCGAGCGACACCCCGTGCGGCGCCTCCGACGTGAACGTGAGCGTCACGCCGGACCCGTCGGGCGCCGCCGGGCACGAAGCCTTCGTCCTGACCTACACCGCGGCCTCGCCGACGACGAACTGCAAGCTCGAGGGCGCGCCGACCGCGGTGTCCTTCCTGGCCGGCGGGCAGCAGCTGCCGGTGACGACGTCGCCGGACAACTCGGAGTCCGTCCCGGTGAACCTGCGTGCCGGGCACCCGGCGGAGTCGCGGGTCATCCAGCGCTCGGCGGCGGCGCCGTCGGCCACGCCGGAGTTCGTGACGTTCGACCTGCCGACCGGCCCGTTCGGCCAGCCGGTGAGCGTCGCCTGGCCGGCTGGGGAGCCGCTGAAGGGCGACAACGTCCAGGTCACGCCGGTCAGCTGAGTTTTCCGGACACAGGGAGGAATGTCATGAAGCGCATCTTGGTGGGGATCGGCACGGCGGCGGGGGCCTTCGCGCTGGCAGCTTGCGGCACTTCGACGGCGGCTGCTCCGGCCGCGGCTCCGGCTCCGGTGGCTGATTCCGCCCCGGCGGCCGGCGGGGCCGGGGGTGGCGTGGCGCCGGCGTCGACGAAGACGCCGCGGTGCACCACGGCGGACCTGGAGGTCCTGCTGGGCAAGCCGGCCGAGAAGAACGACGCGCCGGGTCAGTACGACATCCCGCTGACCTTCCGGAACACGACGGACCACACGTGCGGCCTGTACGGCGTGCCGGGAGTGGACCTCGTCGGCCCGGACGACGCGACGTTCGGCGCGGTGTACCACCTGCCGCGCATCAACAACGGCGTGAAGTACAACGAGGTCACGGCGGGCACGACCGCGTCGGCGACGATCACGGTCCTCAAGCCGGCGGACGGCGAGCCGACCTGGACGCCGACCCACCTGAACACGATCCCGCCGGGCTCGACCCAGCCGCTGACCGCGGACTGGCCGTCGGACCTCCCGGTCCTGCGCCAGGACGCGGCCACCCACCCGGGCTCGTACGTGAACGGCATCCTCGCCGACCCCGCCTGACCGGCCCCGCCCCAAGCGCCCCAATGTGGCATTGGGTGCGTTGAGCGCACCCAATGTGGCGGGGGGGGGGGGGGGCGGCCCCCCCCCCCCCCAGGGGGGGGGGGGGGGGGGGGGGGCCGGGCGGGGGGGGGGGCGGGGGCCGCCCCCTTGGGGGGGGTGGGGGGGTCCGCCGCCCCGAACGCCACATTGGGGCGCATGTGAACCGGCCCCGGAACGGCGGAAGGCCGCCACCCGAGCCGGGTGGCGGCCTTCCTGCGTCGGGAACCTCAGTCGGCGACCGGGGCGAGCTTGCCGGCCTCCCAGGCCGCGCGGCGCTCGGCCTGCAGCACCGGGTCGGCCACCGGCGCCGCCGACAGCAGGCGCTTCGTGTACTCCTGCTGCGGCGAGTGCAGCACCTGGTCACGGGTGCCGACCTCGACGAGCTTGCCGTGCTGCATCACCGCGACGCGGTCGGCCAGCAGGTCGACCACCGCGAGGTCGTGGCTGATGAACAGGCACGCGAACTGCAGCGACTGCTGCAGGTCGAGGAACAGGTCCAGCACGCGGGCCTGCACCGACACGTCCAGCGCCGACGTCGGCTCGTCCGCGATCAGCAGCGCCGGGTCGAGCGACAGCGCGCGGGCGATCGCGACGCGCTGGCGCTGGCCGCCGGAGAGCTCGTGCGGGTAGCGGTTCATGTAGTGCCCGCCCAGCTCGACCTTGTCGAGCAGCGAGCGCACGCGGGCCGAGAGCTCCTTGCCGGAGAGCACCTTGTGCAGCACCATCGGCTCGGCGATCGACTCGCCGATCGTCATCTTCGGGTCCAGCGTGGACGCCGGGTCCTGGAACACGATCGAGAAGAACCGGCGCAGCGGGCGGATCTCCTTCGCCGACATCGTGGTGATGTCCTTGCCCGCGATGGCGATCGTGCCCTGGGTCGCACGCAGCAGGCCGACGGCGCAGCGGCCGACCGTCGACTTGCCCGAACCGGATTCGCCCACCAGGCCGACGATCTCGCCCTTGGCGATGGTCAGCGAGACGTCGTCCACCGCGCGGTTCTTGGCCTGGCCGCGGCGGCCCGGGTACTCGAGCACCAGGTTCTTGATCTCGAGGGCCGGCGCGGCCTCCTCGATCACGGCCTCCAGCTCGGCGTCGGCCAGCCGGATCTCCTCGGCGATCTTGGCCGCCTCGGTGCTGTCGGAGGCGATCCCGGCGTCGTCGAGCAGGCGGCGCCCCTCCGGGCGCTGGCCGAGCACCGGCACCGCGGCGAGCAGCCGGCGGGTGTAGTCCTCCTTCGGCGACGCGAACAGCTCGCGCGATGGCGCCTCTTCGACGATCTCGCCCTGGTACATCACGATGACGCGGTCGGCCATGTCGGCGACGACGCCCATGTCGTGCGTGATCAGCACGATCGCGGTGTCGAGGGTGTCCCGCAGCTTGCGCAGCAGGCCGAGGATCTCCGCCTGGACCGTGACGTCGAGCGCGGTGGTCGGTTCGTCGGCGATGATGACCTTCGGGTCGCACGAGATCGCCATGGCGATGACCACGCGCTGGCGCAGCCCGCCGGACAGCTGGTGCGGGTACTGCTTGAACCGCAGTTCCGGGTTCGGGATGCCGACCATGTCGAGCAGCTCGACCGCGCGCTTGTCGGCGGCGGCCTTGGAGATCTCCTGGTGCGAGCGCAGGGCCTCGCGCAGCTGCCAGCCGACCGTGTAGACCGGGTTCAACGCGGTCATCGGCTCCTGGAAGATCATCGCGATCTGGTTGCCGCGGATCTTCTGCTTCTCCTTCTCGGAGAGGCTGGCCAGGTTCCGTTCGCCGAGGCGCAGCTCGCCGGCGATCTTGCTGGTCTTGGGCAGCAGGCCCAGCACCGACATCGACGTGACGGACTTGCCGGACCCGGACTCCCCGACCACGGCGACGATCTCGCCGGGCTTGACGTCGAACCCGATGCCCTTGACGGCGTTGACGACGCCGTCCTCGGTCTGGAACGACACGCTGAGGTCGGAGATGGACAGGACCGATCCTGACACGCCGGCGACGTCCGCCGAGGTTGCTTCAGTGCTCACCAGATGCCCTTCGTGGGGGTACAGACAATCGCGACGCGGCGGTGTTCCTCCTACGCCGCGACTCGCGCGAGGATAACCGAGGGTGTCCCCGACTATGGTCGGAGCACGGGAATTACGCTCAACCCGTGATCTCCCCGCTACCGCGCAGGCTGCTGCTCGTCCACGCCCATCCCGACGACGAGAGCATCACCACCGGCGCCACGATCGCACGATACGCCGCCGAAGGCGCCGAAGTGGCGGTGGTGACCTGCACGCTGGGCGAAGAGGGCGAGATCATGGCCGGCCTGCCCGAGCTGGCCGGGCTGCGGGCCGGGGCGGCCGACCAGCTCGGTGGTTACCGGGTCACCGAGCTGAGGGCCGCGTGTGCCGCGCTGGGGGTGTCACAGCATCGTTACCTGGGCGGACTCGGGCGGTGGCGTGATTCGGGCATGGCGGGCACGCCGTCGGCGTCGCACCCCCGGGCGTTCACCGGGGGACGCGCCGAGGAGCAGGCCGCGCAGCTGGCGGAGGTCCTCGACGAGTTCGAGCCGCAGGTCGTCGTCACCTACGACGCCTTCGGCGGTTACGGCCACCCCGACCACATCCGCGCCCACGAGATCACGATGGCCGCGGCGCCGCGGGCCCGGTCGGTGCGGCGGGTGTTCCACACGGTCGCTTCGCGCGACGCCGTGCGCGCCGGGTTGGTCGCGCTGCGTGACCGCGAGCGGGTGTTCCGCGTGCCGGCCGAAGACGAGCTGCCCACGACGCCCGACGAGGAGGTCACGACCGTCCTCGACGTCGCCGCGCACCTCCCGGCGAAGCTGGCGGCGCTGCGCGCGCACGCGACCCAGCTGACCGTGGTCGACGACGACGTCCCGTACTTCGCGCTGACGAACGAGATCGCCCAGCCGATCCTCGGCCGGGACGCTTACGTCCTGGCGCATGGGCCGGCCGACGGCGCCGGGCACGACCTGTTCGGCGGGCTGTGACCGTGGAGCGGCTGACCACGGGCCAGGTGCTGCTGCTGGTGCTGCTCGCCCTCGACACGGTGGTGCTGGCCATCGTCGAGCTGTTCTTCCTGCCGCTGCGGATCGGCGTGGTCCCGGTGCCGGTGACGGTCCTGGTCGGCGCGGTCACCACGCCGTGGCTGGTGGCGACGACGGGCAAGCTGGTGCGGCCCGGGCTTTCGTGGGTACCCCTGGCGGTGTGGGTGGTCGTCGTGTTCGGGTTCGGCCTGCTGGGCCCGGGCGGCGACGTGGTGCTGATCCAGGACTGGCGGGCGCTGGTGCTGCTGGGCGCGAGCGCGCTGCCCGGCGCGCTGGCCCTCGGCGGCGGGCTGGGCCAGGCGGCGGGAAGGAAACCGGGACGTGGCTGAGGCGATCTCCGACAAGCAGGTCGTGGCCGTGCTGCGGCCGTTCGTGCGGGCGTGCGGGCCGATGCTCGACGCGCTGCGCGAGTCCGACCCGTTCGGCCTGCAGGCCCGCGCGGCCGACGACCTGGCCGAGGTCGAGTCCGGGCTGAAGGCGAAGCTGATCCACGGCGTGACGTCGGTGAAGGTGCCCGGCACGGCGGCGTGGGCGCGGATGACGGGCTACGACCGGTCGAGCTGGTGGATGAACCGCGTCGGCCGGTTCACGGCGCTGCTGACGTCGATCCCGGGCCTGGGCGGCGCGCTGGCCGACCGGCTGCCGGTGCAGGACGCGCTGGGGGCGGCGTCGCAGGGGCTGCTGCTGTGCGCGATCGCGGGCGAGTACGGCGTCACGGACGTCGGCACGCGGGTGCGGCTCATCGCGTGGGTGCTGTTCGAGCGGGACATCGACGCGGACCTCGCGGCGGGCCGGCACCCGGAGCACGACGAGGCGGCGGAGGCGGACGAAGCCGCGCGCCTGACCGAGGACCTGACGGCGTCGGAGAAGAAGCACGGCAAGGCGACGATCAAGGCCGCGGGCCGCACGCTCTGGCGCCTCGGCCGGGGCCTGCTGGGCATCACGGGCGAGCTGGAGAAGCGGCCGCGGGGCAACTTCGTGCACCGGGCGCTCGGCATGCTGCCGGTCGTCGGCGCGGCGGGGGACTACCTCGGGGAGCGGTCGGGGTTGCGCGTCGTCTGGAAGCGGGCGCACCTGTGGCTGACCGAGCGCCGCACGTGATCTTCCCGCGCGGCGCCCGACGCGAACCTCAGTTCCAGAACTGGAAGACGCTGAAGCCGATCTGCGCGCCGTCCACATAACCGCCGAACGCGCCGAAGAGCGCGTACGCGCCCTCCCACAGCGCCGCGTTCGCCGGCTTGATGAACCACAGGATGGCGAACAGGATGATCGGCGCCCACGGGCGGACCTTGGCGCCCAGCTCGCGCGCCTGCGGTGGCAGGTACGGCTCGATCGCGCCCCAGCCGTCGAGGCCCGGGATCGGGAGGATGTTCAGGATGAACGTCACGATCTGCAGCAGCGCCAGGTAGGACATCGCGATCACCAGGCCGCCCGCCATCGGCACCAGCGAGACGACCAGCGCCAGCGCCGCGCCGACCGCGAGATTGCTCAGCGGGCCCGCCAGCGACACCCACGACGACGTCCCGCGCGAGCGCAGCGCGCCGCGGTTGATCCACACCGCGCCGCCCGGGAGCGGGATGCCGCCGATGATGAGGAAGACCAGCGGCAGGACGATCGACAGGACCGGATCGGTGTACTTCCGGACGTCGAGGGTCAGGTAACCCTTGTGGGCGACGCTGTAGTCGCCGCCGCGGTAGGCGACCATCGCGTGGCCGAACTCGTGCAGCGACAGCGACGCCACCCAGCCGGCGGCGACGAAGATCACCACGCCGGCGATGAGCAGTGGATCACGGTCGCGGAGGAAAACGCTGTTGATGTCACCGAACGCGGCCATGGCGCCACCGGCCACGGTGAGCGCGAGGATGCCGAGGAAGACCGGGCTGGGGCGCACTGCTGACTTCTGCACGCTTCCAGTCTTCCGTATGCCCGGTGTGAAGTTACCGGCGTGTCCCCTTGCGCGATCGGGCCGAAGGGTCCCCCGAACTCGCTACTCCGCTTGACCTGACCGCACTACACGGGTGTAATCACAGTGATGTCATTCGTCGTCGAGGGGACGGCGAGTGTCGTTTCACCACCGCCAGCCTGGGGAGTGCTAGGGAGCGAGGAGGCGGACGTGCGGTTGGAAGCCGATGGGAAGGAATGGGGGCACGTCATGGGTTGGGGCGAGATCCCGGAGCAGGCTCTGGGAGATCTCACCGAGCTCATCGATGCCACCGAGGAAGAGCAGGATTGGCAGGAACGCGCTCTGTGCGCGCAGACGGACCCGGAGGCGTTCTTCCCCGAGAAGGGCGGCTCCACCCGCGAAGCCAAGCGGATCTGCCTGGGCTGCGAGGTCAAGGACGAGTGCCTTGAGTACGCGCTGGCCCACGACGAACGCTTCGGGATTTGGGGCGGTCTGTCCGAGCGGGAGCGCCGCAAGCTGAAGAAACGCGCGATTTAGAGGGGGAATCACCGGTGATGCGTCGTGTCACCGGTGATTCCACGAGGTGAACACTCGGCGTGGGTTCACCACCGGGTGACGGAGCGGGGCCGTAGGGTGGCCGCACCGATCCGCCGCCTGATCCGGAGTCTTCGTTGCCCCGCACCGCCGCGCCGCCCGCCCTGCGCACCGCGCCCGTTCTGGCCATTGTGGTCTGTCACAACGGCGAAAACTGGCTACCGCTGGCGCTTTCTTCGTTGCGCCGCAGCACCCTCCGGCCCCGCCACGTGCTCGCCGTGGACACCGGGTCCACCGACGCGACCGCGCGGCTGCTCGCCGAGGCCGCCGAGGATCCCGGGCCCGACGCGGCCCCCGTGCTGTCCGGTGTCATCACCCTTTCGAGCGAAACCGGCTTCGCCGCCGCGGTCGTCGAAGCCGTCGGGCACGCCACCGAACGCTGGGGTGATCCCGGCTCCTGGCTCTGGCTGCTCCACGACGACTGCGCCCCCGAGCCCGACTGCCTCGAAGAACTTCTGCGCGTGGCCACCAAATCCCCGTCGGCGACCGTGCTCGGCGCGCTCGGCCTCGACTGGACCGACCCGCGGCTGATCGTCGAAGCGGGCCTGTCCACCGACGCCTCCGGCCACCGCCAGCAGATCGCCGCCCTCGGCGAAGAGCCCGCCGAGGTGCTCGCCGTGCCCAGCGCGGGCTCGCTCGTGCGCCGCGACGCCTGGGACGACCTCGGCGGCTTCGATGCCGGATTCCCGTTGCTGCGCGAGGATCTCGACTTCGGCTGGCGCGCCAACGCCGCCGGCGGCCTCGTCCTCTCCGTGCCGACCGCGCGGGTGCGCCACGCCCGCGCCGTCACCACCGGGCAACGCGCGGCCGACGCCGTCACCACCCCGCTCGCCGCCGCGAACCGCGCCCACGGGCTGCGCGTGTTCCTGGTGAACTGCTCGCCGGTTTCCTTCTGGCTGGGCCTGATCCGGCTCCCGTTGCTGTCCCTGCTGCGCGCGCTCGCGTTCGTCCTGCTGCGCCGCACCGGCGAAGCGCGAGCCGAGTTCGGCGCCGCGACGTACCTCCTCAGTGGACGCGGCGGATTGCGCGCCGCGCGGGCGCTCCGGCGGCGGAATCCGCGGCCGGGCACCGTTCGCGGGCTCTTCACCGGCCGCCTGACGAGATTGCGCAACGCCGTCCGCGCCGGTGTCGTCGGCCTCGTGCGCCGCGGTGTCGAGGAAGACGTCGCGCTCGGCCGGGTGCCCGAGACCGTCGAAACCGAGTCCGCCTGGGTGACGCCGGAAGCACTCGACGCGCGTGAGACCCGTCCGGTCGGGCCCGACGCGCTGCCGGCGGGGGCGCTGCGTGGGCTCAGCTCGCGCGGGTCCGGGCTCCGCAAGCCGGGCACGCTCGTCGCCGTCGCGCTGCCGGAAACCCCGGTGCCCGAACCGGTTTCCGAGACCGAGGAGCCGGCGGAAGAGCCGGAGCTCGTCTTCGTCGAGGTGAACCGGCGCCGCGTGCTCGCGGCGACGATCTTCGCGCCGCCGGTGGTGCTGCTCGTCGTGATGACCGCGCTCGGGCTGTTCGTCAACCGCGCGCGGCTCGGGCTCGACCTCGCCGGCGGCAAGCTGCTGCCGGTCGGCGGGCTGGGCGAGCTCTGGACGTCGTACCTCACGCCGTGGCACGCGATCGCGGGCGGCACCGGAGCGCCCGCGTCGGCGACGCTGCCGGTGCTCGGCACGCTCGGCGCGGTGTTCGCGCCGATCGGCGGCCCGGCCGCGCTCGTCGCGGTCCTGCTCCTCGGCGACATCCCGTTGGCCGCCCTGAGCGCGTACGCGGCCACAAGGCGGCTTCGCGTGCGCCGCTGGGTGCGAGCGGTCGTCGCCGCGACGTACGCGCTGCTG
The DNA here is from genome assembly GCF_024703995.1 of Amycolatopsis iheyensis. GTDB lineage: Bacteria > Actinomycetota > Actinomycetes > Mycobacteriales > Pseudonocardiaceae > Amycolatopsis > Amycolatopsis iheyensis. Next base: position 383,042 of record NZ_JAMXQV010000001.1, read on the forward strand.
CCGGCCGCGACCGCCGGGGTGGCGCAGGGCCGGCTCGACGTCGTCGTGGTGCACCTGGTGCTGCCGCCGGTCGCCGCGGGCATCGCCGGGCTGCTGGTCCGCGCGGACACGCGGTGGCTGCACATCTCCGCGCTCTCGGCGTTCGGTGTGGCGCTGCTGGGCGCGTTCTCGCCGCTGGCGCACGGGCTCGCGCTCGCCGGGCTGCTCGTCGGGTTCGTCGTGCTGCCGGCGCCGACCGGGCTGGCGCGGCGGATCGCGTCGGTCGGGATCGTGGTGCTGCTGCCGCTGGCGTTGCTGCTGCCGTGGCCGACGGTGCTGCTCCGGCACCCCGAACTGCTGGTGCAGGGACTCGGCGGGGCCGCGGCCGCGGTCTCCGGCACCGACCTCGCGGGCCTCGACCCGGGTGGGCCGGGCGCGTGGCCGATCGGCGTCGCGGTGATCGCCGCGGCGCTGGTCGCGGTGGTCGTGCGCCCGACGAAGCTCGCGGCGGGCGGGTTCGCGCTGGCGGCGCTCGGCGCGGGCGGGCTGGTCCTGGTGCGCCTGGTGACCGCGACGCCGATGCAGGGCGGCGCCGCGGCGCACGGCTACGCGGGCGTGCCGCTGCTGATCGTCGGCGCGGGGCTGCTGTGGGTCGTGCTCGGCTCGTGGGAGCGCGGCGGCTCGGCCGGGGTGCCGGCGACGTGGCTGCCGAAGGTGTTCGCGGTGGCCGGGGTCGTCGTGTTCGCCGCGCTGGCGGCCGGCGCGGCGGTGGTCGGCAGCCAGGGCCCGCTGCACGCCGGTGGCCGGCCGGCACTGGCGCCGGAGGTGTCGGCGGAGCTGGCGGCGTCGGGCCGGTCGGTGCTCGACCTGGCACCCGACGCGACCCGCCAGATCGGCGGCCGCCTGCCCCACTACGGCGACGACGAACTGGCGCCGACGCCCGGCACCCCGGCGCGGCTGGCGGGCTGGCGCCGCGACCTCGGCCAGGGCGACGGGGCGGCGGTCCAGCGCGCGTTCGCCGCCGCGGCCGCCGCGGGGGTGCAGTTCGTGGTGCTGCCCGTGGGCGTCGACCCGCAGGCGTACGTCCCCCTGGCGAAGGACCTGGTCTCGGTGGCCGCCCCGACGTCGGACGGCCGGGGCGTGCTGAGGCTGCTCCCGCCGGCCGGCCAGGTGATCTTGATCTCGCCGGAACAGGCGAAGGCGGCGGTGACCGGCGGCGGCGCACCCGGGAACACGCCGGGTGTGGCGCCGGTGCAGGCGGGCCTGCCGGAGGTCCGGGTCCGGGTGTCGGACGGCCCGACCGGCCGGCTCCTGGTGCTGGCGGCGGAGCAGGAGGCGGGCTGGAAGGCCTCGGTGGGCGGCAAGAGCGTGCCGATCGTCCCGGCCTGGGGCCACCAGGTGGCGGTGTCGGTGCCGCCGACGACGTCGGAGGTGACGGTGGAGTACCCGGGCACGGAACGGAACCTGCTGCTGCTGGCCCAGCTGGCGGCGGTGCTGTTCACAATCCTGACGGCGGTCCCGGCCCGGCGCCGGGGCTTGCCCCAGTAGCGGAGCAGGGTGGTCATCCCGTCGCCTGAGGCCAGAAAATCACGTTGAGCCGGGCCCGCAACCACAGACCAAAAGCAGAAGACAGCGCAAGCTTGCGGGCCCGGCTCAACGTGATAGGCCTCGATCAGGCGACGGGATGACCACCCCGCGGCCCACCTCGCAAAAGTGAGGGGACAGCGCTACTGGTGGCCATCCCAGAGCCTGCCCGTCCGGCGAGGACATTCTTTTGCCCTGGAACCCGAGGAAGAGCGGATCCGGCCGGCGTCACTCGCCTTCGATGACGTCCGGCTCCACGCCCAGGTACCCGGCCACCTGCTCGACCAGCACGTCGTGCACCAGGTCCGCCAGCTCGGACGGATCCTTCGCGCGCGCCTCCAGCGGCCGCCGGTACAGCACGATCCGGGCGCGCGTCGGCATCCCCGTGCGGTCCACGCCCGCCGGGACCAGGCGCGACAGCGGGACCGCGCCGTCGTGCAGCACGCCGTCCGCGGGCGCACGGCCGTTCTCGCGGACCTCCGGCACGTCGTCGACCGCCACGTCCAGCTTCGTCAGCTCGTGACGCCAGCGGGCTTCGATCGGCTCCAGCGCGTCGAGCACCAGCGCGTCGAACCGCTCCGCGCGGCTCGCGGCGGCGGGCAGGGTCGCCGGGTACAGCGTCCCGCGCAGGCCCCGGCCGTGCCGGTCCCTTCGCAGGCGCCGCCGCTGTCGGTAGTCACGAGCCGTCGCCACCCCGGAAGTCTATGCGGTCGGCGGGTCGCAGCGCGTGTCGCTCCTCCTAGCTTGCGGCGACGCGCTATCGTTTCGGATCGTGCGGAGCGTACGGAAGTGTTCGCGTACCGGCTGCCTCGAGCCGGCAGTGGCCACGCTGACGTATGCCTACAGCGACTCCACCGCCGTTGTCGGCCCGTTGGCCACCGCGTCCGAGCCCCATTCGTACGACCTCTGCGAAGCCCACGCGCTGCGGCTGACCGTGCCCAAGGGCTGGGAAGTCGTCCGGCACGAAGGCGCCTTCGCCGCGCCGGACCCGTCGGCCGACGAGCTGACGGCGCTGGCCGAGGCCGTGCGCGAGGCCGGCCGGTCCGACAAGCCCGCTCCCGCGCCCGAGCCGGAAGGCCCCTCCGGGCGCCGCGGCCACCTGCGGGTCCTGCCCGGTCGCGCCTGAGCGCGTAACCCGGTCACCTCGCCGGTAGGCTTTCCGCGCGGCGCAGCGGGCGCCGGGACGACTATTCGCGGGGAGACGGCGTGCCAGACCTTTCGGGCATCGTGAAGGCCTACGACATTCGCGGCGTGGTCGGCGAGCAGCTCGACGCGGACCTGGTCCGCGACTTCGGCGCCGCGTTCGCCCTGCTGATCAAGCCGGAAGCGCCGGCCGTGGTGATCGGCCACGACATGCGGGACTCCTCGCCGGGGCTGGCGGAGGCCTTCGCCGACGGCGTCACCTCGCAGGGCCTCGACGTCGTGAGCATCGGGCTGGCCAGCACCGACCAGCTGTACTTCGCGTCGGGCTCGCTGAACCTGCCGGGCGCGATGTTCACCGCGAGCCACAACCCGGCCAAGTACAACGGCATCAAGATGTGCCGCGCGGGCGCGTCCCCGGTCGGCCAGGACACCGGGCTCGCCGAGATCCGCGACACCGTCGAGCAGGGCGTGCCCGGCTTCGAGGGCCAGCGCGGCACCGCGAGCGAGCGGGACGTCCTCGCCGACTACGCGGCCTACCTGCGCAACCTCGTCGACCTGTCGGGCAGCCGGCCGCTGAAGATCGTGGTCGACGCCGGCAACGGCATGGGCGGGCACACCGTCCCGACCGTCTTCGACGGGCTCCCGATCGACGTCGTCCCGATGTACTTCGAGCTCGACGGCAGCTTCCCGAACCACGAGGCCAACCCGCTCGACCCGGCGAACATCGTCGACCTGCAGGCGAAGGTGCGGGAGGTCGGCGCGGACGCCGGGGTCGCGTTCGACGGCGACGCCGACCGCTGCTTCATCGTCGACGAGCGCGGCGAGCCGGTTTCGCCGAGCGCGATCACCGCGCTGGTCGCCGTCCGCGAGCTCGCCAAGGACCCGGGCGGGACGATCATCCACAACCTGATCACGTCCAAGGGCGTGCCGGAGATCGTCGCCGAGCACGGCGGCAAGCCCGTCCGCACCCGCGTCGGGCACTCGTTCATCAAGGCCGAGATGGCTCGCACCGGCGCCATCTTCGGTGGCGAGCACTCCGCGCACTACTACTTCCGCGACTTCTGGCGCGCCGACACCGGCATGCTGGCGGCCCTGCACGTGCTCGCCGCGCTCGGCGAGCAGAACGGCCCGCTGTCCGAGCTGACCAGCGCGTACTCGCGCTACGCGGCCTCGGGCGAGATCAACTCGACGGTCGACGACCAGGTCGCGAAGATGATGGCCGTCAAGGACGCCTTCGGCGCCCGCTCCGGCGTCGAGATCGACGAGCTCGACGGCCTGACCGTGCAGCTGCCCGGCGGCGCCTGGTTCAACCTGCGCCCGTCGAACACCGAACCGCTGCTGCGGCTGAACGTCGAAGCCGCGAACGCCGAAGCCGTGCAAGGGCTGGTGGACGAAGTACTCGCGATCATCCGCAGCTGAGAAGTCCACGATGAAGGGCGCAACCGTGTCCGGAAGGTGCCCTTCATCACACCCCTCTGCGTGGTATGGAGGAACCATGGCCATCACGCTCGACGCCCAGCTCCTCGAGATCCTGGCGTGCCCGTCGCCCGATCACGCCCCGTTGCGCCCCGGGGCGCCGGGCGACCCCGAGGCCGACGCGCTGACGTGCACCGAATGCGGCCGGGTGTACCCGGTCCGTGACGGGATCCCGGTGCTGCTGCTCGACGAAGCGACCTTGCCCGGCGAATCCGGAAACTCCGATGCCGACAGTGCTTGACGACTCGCTGCTCGACGACCCCGGGCGGCTGGCCGAGGCCGACAGCTCGGGGCTGCTCCGGGCCGCCGCGATGGCCGGCGCCCAGGTGCGGGCGACCGCGGAGCTGGCGGCCGAGCTGGAGCTGTCCGATCGGCTCGACCGGGGCCGCCCGCGCGCGCTCGTGCTGATCGACCGGCCCGGCGTGAGCCGGACGCTCACCCGGCTGCTGGCCGCTCTGCTGACGCCGTCGTGCCCGGTGCCGGTGGTCGTCGCCGAGGTGGTGCCGAGCTGGATCGGCGCGCTCGACGTCGTGTTCGCGCACACCGACGACCCGGGTGACCGCGAGCTCGCCGCGTCGCTGGAGCGCGCCGCGCGCTACGGCGCTTCGGTGGTGCTCTCGGCGCCGGCCGAGGGCCCGGTGGCGGCCGCCGTGGCGGGCAAGGGCCTGCTGCTGGCGCCGCGCATCCCGGTGCCGCCGGAGCTGGCGTTCCCGCGCGGCCTGGCCGCCGGGCTGCTCACCGCGAACGCGCTGGGCCTGCTCGTCTCCGACGTCCAGGCGCTGGCCGACCAGCTCGACCTGGAAGCCGAAAAGGACTACCTGGCCCGGGAGTCGTTCGCGAACCCGGCCAAGGCGCTCGCGCTGCGGGTCGCCGATCGCGTGCCGCTGCTGTGGGGGCTGGACCCGGTCGCGGTCGCCGTCGGCGAGCACGCAGCGCACGCGTTCGCCGCCCATGCGGCCACGGTGTGTGACGTTGAAGACTATCGGCAGGCTCTTGCGCGTCCCGCGTTGCGGCGGGCGGCACAATCGGGCGGCCGGGAGCGTGACATCTTCGCCGATCCGGACGATCCCTCTGGTGACATCCCGACCCGGGTGCTGCTCCTCTCGGTGCGAACCGGTCCGGCCACGGACGCGGCGCGCTACCAGGCCGAGGATCTGCTGCCCGGTGCGGACGTCATCGCCCCGGCCGAGGAGATCGAGGCCGACGAAATCGTGCGGGCCGCGGTGCTGGCACTGCGGTTCGAACTGGCGGCGGTCTATCTCGGGCTGGCGGCGGGCAGCATCGGCGGCGCGGGCCGCTTCGCCCCCGCGACGGCGTGAGACCCGCCGAGCACCGGTCGCGGCCGGTGCCGAAGGAGTGGAGTTGAGGTGACAGTGGAGCTGCTGCGCAACGCGGTGCGGCCCTACGCCTGGGGATCGCGGACGGCGATCCCCGAGCTGCTGGGCCGGCCGGTACCCGCGCCGCACCCCGAGGCCGAGCTGTGGATGGGTGCCCACCCGGGCGACCCGTCGCACGTCATCGGTCCCGACGGGACCGAGCGGAGCCTGCTGGAGCTGGTCGACGCCGACCCGGTGGGGCAGCTGGGCGAGCGGTGCGCGAAGCGGTGGGGTGGGCGGCTGCCGTTCCTGCTGAAGATCCTCGCCGCCGAAGAGCCGCTGTCGATGCAGGCGCACCCGTCGGCGGCGCAGGCCGCGGAGGGGCACGCCCGCGAGGAGCAGCTGGGCATCCCGCGGGACGCGGCGAACCGCAACTACCCGGACCCGACGGCGAAGCCGGAGCTGGTCTGCGCGCTGACGGAGTTCCACGCGCTGGCCGGGTTCCGCGCCCCGGACCGCACGGTGAAGCTGCTGAAGGCGATCGAGACGCCCGGGCTGGCGAAGTACACCGGGCTGATCGAGGCGCAGCCGGACCCGTCCGGGCTGCGGGCGCTGTTCACGACGTGGATCACGCTGCCGCAGTCGGCGCTCGACTCGCTGCTGCCGGAGGTGCTGGACTCGTGCGTCCGCCACGTCCAGGAGCACGGCGAGTTCGCGGTCGAGTGCCGGACGATCCTGGAGCTCGGCGAGGCGCACCCGCGGGACGCGGGCGTGCTGGCGGCGTTGCTCCTGAACCGGCTGACGCTGCGCGCGGGCGAGGCGATCTACCTGCCGGCCGGCAACCTGCACCTGTACCTGCACGGCACGGCCGTGGAGATCCTGGCGAACTCGGACAACATCCTGCGCTGCGGCCTGACGCCGAAGCACGTGGACGTGCCGGAGCTGCTGCGCGTGGTCGACTTCGCGTGCGGCGAGATGCCGGTGCAGTGCGGCGACAGCGGGGACAGGCTGTCGGTGTACCGCACGGACGCGCCGGAGTTCGAGCTGTCGCGCGTCGAATGGGCGGCGGGCGAGGACGACGAGATCGCGGTCGACAGCGTGGGCCCGCAGATCCTGCTGTGCACGGCGGGCGACCTGCTGGTGACGGCGGACGAGGGCGAGCAGGTCGAGCTGCGGCGCGGCCAGTCGGTGTGGTTGCCGGCGGCGGACCCGCCGGTGCGCGTGCGCCCGCTGGACGGCGCGCGGTCCCAGCTGTTCCGGGCGACCGCGGGAACCTGCGAGGACTGAGTTTCCCGCGGTTCTGTGTGCGTTCCGTGTGGTGCTCTTCTCCACTATCGCTCGTAGGGGTGGTTGTTACGCCCCAACGCGTCGATTTTCGAGGAGAACGAGCTTGTGACTTCCTATCCCGACGCCGCTATCGGGCTTCCCCAGCCCGCCCCGGTAGCGGCTCCGTCCCGGCCTGGTGCGTTGCTCGCGCTGGTGGGGGTGGCCGTCGTGTCGGCGCTGGCCGCGATCGTCGACGGGGTGCTGTTCTTCACCGGCGGCCGTGACATGGCGGCCGGCGTCGCGGCGGAGACGATCGCGTCGATCACGGGCGCGTCGGCGGACGCGGTGCGGGCCGACGGCGGCGCGCTGTTCGAGGCGGCACTGGACGAGGTCCAGAGCACGCTCGCGGTCCGCGGCGGCGTCGCCGTGTTCTTCGGCGTGGTGCTGCTGTTCTGGGGGTTGCTCGCGCTGCGGGGAGCGGTGTGGGTGCGGGTGCTGCTGACGCTGGCGGCGTTGACGAACGCGGGAGTGGCCCTGCGCTTGGCAACGGACATCGAGGGCGGCACGGCCGCGATCCGCGGCGTGGCGTGGCTGACCCTGGCGACGGCGCTGCTGGTCGTGGTGCTGGCGTGGCTGCCACCGGTCAACCGGTACGCGAAGGCCCGCAAGGGTCGGTAGCCCGCTGGGGGTGACGCCGGTCGCGGGGCCCGGCGTCCGTGGGCTTGGGGTGGTGCCGCGAGGGGGCGGCACCACCCTGTTTCGCTGTGTGTCGCTTGGGGTGGCGGGGATTCGGTGCGGGTGAGGGGCACGCACCGGGTTCCGCGCTCGCGGATTTCGGGGCGCCGGTCGGGGAGGCCGGTGTGCCGCGCGGGTGCGTGGGTTGGGGAGGCTGCGGTGCGCCTCGGCTCGGTCGCTCGGCGGGCGGGGCGGGCCTTGTGTCGGGCCGCTGCGTGGGTGCGTGGGTTGGGGAGGCTGCGGTGCGTCTCGGCCCGGCTGCTCGGCGGGCGGGGGCGGGCCTTGTGTCGGGCCGCTGCGTGGGTGCGTGGGTTGGGGAGGCTGCGGGGGACCTCGGCCCGGCTGCTCGGCGGGCGGGGGCGGGCCTTGTGTCGGGCCGCTGCGCGGACGCGTGGGTTGGCGAGGCTGCGGCGCGCCTCGGCCCGGTCGCTGCAGCGAAGCCCGTTCCGGCCCGCCGCGCCGACGCGTGGGCTGGCGCGGGCTGCGGGGCACCCCGGGCCCGGTCAGTGCCGGCCGGCCGGCCGGCCGCTGCGGCGTCCTTCGTACCGGCCCGCCCGGCGAGCCGCCACGAACCGTCAAGCCGCTTCCGTCAACGCCAGCAGCACCCGCCGCAAAGCAGCCGCGCTGGCGTCCCGTGGATCCATCAACCTCGCCGCCTCCCTCATCGCCTCCCCCGCCGCCACCGCATCGCCCGTGGCCTCGTACGCCCGCCGCAGGACCAGCCACGTCAGGCCCGTCGCCGACTTGCCGCCCATCTCGCGGAACTCCTCCAGACACGCTCGCAACACCGGGATCGCCTGTGCCGCGCGGCCTTCGCCGATCCAGCCGGCCGCCAGGGCCCGGGTGCACGACAGCTCTCGCGGCCGCTCGTCCAACGCCCTGGCCAGCTCTCGCGCCTCGCCGAAAGCCGCCATCGCGTGCTCGCGCGAGTCCGCCGCCGCGATCGCGCCCAGCGTTCGCAACGACTTCGCCAGCGCCGACCGTGCCACCGTGCCGCGCAGCAGCGTCACCGACTCCTCGATCGCCGCCGACGCTTGCGTTTGGTCGCCCGTCAGCAGCGACGACCACGCGAACCCGTGCAGGGCCGTGCTGATCTGCTGCGGGTCGCCCGTGGCCCGCGCCGACGTCAGGGCCGCCCGGTCCACCTCCCTGGCCTCGGTCACCCGGCCGAGCCGCAGCAACGCCGCCGACTCCGCGGCCCGCACCAAGACCGGCTCCGGACCGGTGAACAGCTCCCGCGCGTGCGCCGCCGTGCTCAGCGCCTCCTCCGCGCGGCCGAGGCCGATCAGGCAGTGCGCCAGGTTCGCCGTCACCCACGCGTGTGCGCGGTGGTCACCGTGCGACTCCAGCTCCTTGGCGCACGCGCGGTAGCGGACCGCGGCTTCCTCGTACTCGCCACGGGCGTGGCGCAGCAACGCCAGGTTCGCTTCGGCGAGCGCGGCCAGAGGACGGTCTTCGCCCGCCGCGGCCAGCACCGTCTCGTACGCCGCGCGCATGTCGGCGTAGTGGCCGTGCAGGTACAGGTGGACGCTGAGCCGGTCGAGCAGCAGCAACGCGTCCCGCGCGCCGAGCGTGCCGATGAGCCGCACGAGGTTCGCGCGCTCGGCGTCGAACCAGTCGTCCGGACGCGCCAGCAGCCGCGCCACCAGCTCCTCCGGCAACGGCTGCGCGAGCGGCTCCCGGGCCGGCGCCGGCATCGGCACCGTGCGCGGCAGGCGGGCCGCCGCCGCGTCGGCGAGGGCGAACGTCGCCGCCAGCACCGTCGAAGCGCCGCCCTCCGGCGCCGGGCCCTCCGCCGCGTACAGCCGGACGAGGTCGTGCATCCGGTAGCGGCCTTCGCCCGTCGGGTCGGGGCCGTGCGCCTCCAGCAGGCTCGCTTCGATGAGCTCCTCGACCGCCTCGTCGGCGTCCGGGGCGTCGATCAACGTCGTGACGGCCCAGGCCGGCAGGTCGGCGAGCCGGCAGCGGCCGAGCAGCCGGAACGCCCGCCGCGTGGCCGGCCGCAGCCCCTCGTAGCTCAACGCGATGCTGCTCCGGACGGCCAGGTCGCTCACCGTCAGCTCGTCGAGACGCCGGACCTCGTCCTCGAGGCGGTCGGCCAGCTCGGCCAGCCGCAGGTGCGGGCGGATGGCCAGCCGGCTGCCCGCGATCCGCAGGGCCAGCGGCAGCCGCGCGCACGCCGCGATGATCCGGCCGGCGTCGGCACGCTCCCGCTCGACCCGCGTGCCCGCCAGCCGGTTCAGCAGCGACGCGGCGTCTTCGTCGGACAACGGCCCCAACGGCAGCCGGTGCGCGCCCGCCAGCCCGCTCAGCCGGCGCCGGCTCGTGACGAGCACCGCGCAGCCCGGCGTGCCCGGCAGGAGCGTGCGGACGTGGCCGGGGTCGGCGGCGTCGTCGAGCACCACCAGCACCCGCCGGTCGGTGAGCCGGCCGCGGAACACCGCCGCGCGCGAACCCACGTCGTCCGGGACCGCGGGGCCGGGCACGCCCAGCGCGCGCAGGAGGTCCGCCAGCACGTCGCCGATGTCGCGGCCGGCGAGCGGCACGTACAGCTGGCCGTCCGGGAACCGCGCGCGCACCCGGTGCGCGGCCCGCACGGCCAGGGTGCTCTTGCCCGCGCCCGGCTCGCCGCTGAGCACCGCCACGGGGACGCCGGCGCCGCCACCCAGCACCCGGGTGAGCTCGGCCATCTCGGCGTCGCGGCCGGTGAAGTCGGCGATGTCCGGCGGCAGCTGGCACACCGGCCAGACCGCCGGGGGCATCCGCGGGACGGGGTCTTCCCCGCGCAGCACGGCCGCGTGCACCCGGCGCACCTCGGCGCCCGGTTCGACGCCGAGCTCTTCGACGAGCGTGGCCCGCAGCCGCCGGTAGATCTCGAGGGAGTCGCCCTGGCGCCCGGCCCGGTGCAGCGCGATCATCAGCTGCGCGGCCAGCCGTTCGCGCAGCGGGTGCTCGGTGATCATCGCCTGCAGCTCACCGGTCAGCTCCCCGTGCCGCCCCGCGGTCAGCTCGGCGTCGACGCAGTCCTCGAACACCGCCAGCCGCTCGGATTCCAGCCGCGCGACGTCGGCGTCGAGGCGGGGGACGTGCAGCCCGGCCAGCACCGGCCCGCGCCACAGCGCGAGCGCCCGCCGGTAGTGCCGCGACGCGGTGGCGGCGTCCCCGGCTTGCCGCCCCTCGGCGACGGCCGCGCGGAAGGCGAGCAGGTCCAGCTCCCCGGTCCCGGCGCAGAGCCGGTAGCCGGGCGGCCCGTGCTCGACGCGCAGGCCGGGGATCCGGTCGCGCAGCCGCGAGAGGTAGGTGTGCAGGTTGGAGGTCCACGACTTCGGCGGCCGGTCCGGCCACAGCGCTTCGACCAGCACGTCGACGTGGACGTGCTGGTTGGCGTTCAGCAGCAGCACGGCGAGCAGCGTGCGCTGGCGCTCGCCGCGCAGCGCGACCCAGTGCCCGGCCGGCTCCTCGACGGTGAGCGGCCCGAGCACGCCGAAGTGAGCCATGGCCACCTTCCCCAGAGTCCGAGCGGTCCACCGTAGCGAAGGGGTACGACAGAAAACGGGCGGTGCGGCGCGGGAACCGATCAGGGTCCTCTAGGCTCCAAACCGGCAAATCGGGAACGTAACCAGGGAGCGGTCGTGTCAGCTGGAGGCGGAACCAAGGCGATCATCGCCGCGCTCGGGGCGAACGCCGGGATCGCGGCCGCGAAGTTCGTCGGCTTCCTCGTCACCGGGTCGTCGTCGATGCTCGCGGAGTCCGTGCACTCGCTGGCCGACACCACGAACCAGGGCCTGCTGCTGCTCGGCCAGAAGACGTCGAAGCGCGCCGCCGACAAGGAGCACCCCTTCGGCTACGGCCGGGACCGGTACTTCTACTCCTTCATCGTCGCGCTGATGCTCTTCACCCTCGGCTCGGCCTTCGCGATCTACGAAGGCATCCACAAGATAGGCCACCCCGAGCCGCTCGACGCGCCGATCGTCGCGGTGATCATCCTCCTCGTCGCGGTCGGCCTGGAGGGCTACAGCTTCTACACCGCCGTCGGCGAGTCCAAGAAGATCAAGGGCGACGCCACCTGGTGGGGCTTCATCCGCCAGGCCAAGGAACCCGAGCTGCCGGTGGTCCTGCTGGAGGACGCCGGCGCGCTGATCGGCCTCGTGCTCGCGTTGCTGGGCGTCGGGCTGTCGGTCATCACCGGCAACCCGGTCTGGGACGGTGTCGGCACCCTCGGGATCGGCCTGCTGCTCGGGGTGATCGCGATCATCCTGATCGTCGAGATGAAGAGCCTGCTCATCGGCGAAGGCGCGAACGAAGGCGTCCTCGCCACGATCGTCGACGAGCTCGCCGCCGGGAAGGTCGAGCGGGTCATCCACATCCGCACCCAGTACCTGGGCCCGGACGAGCTGCTCGTCGCGGCGAAGCTGGCGATGGTGCCGGGCCTCGACACCGCCGAGCTGGCCATGGCCATCGACGACGCCGAAGCCCGCGTGCGCGCCAAGGTGCCGGTCGCGAAGCTCATCTACCTCGAACCGGACCTCGACCGCAGCCTCGCGAAGTAGTGGTTCCAAGATCGGCTCGGGAGCGCTCGGCGAGCCGTCACGCACTTGACCCGATAGGGTGACCTACCGCGATACATGCAGGCCAGCCGCAGGAGGTCAACGGTGCCCGGAACGGGTTTGTGGCGCACTAAATCGATCGAACAGTCCATTTCGGACACCGACGAGCCGGACACGAAGCTCAGACGGAACCTGAGCGCGTGGGACCTCACGGTCTTCGGCGTCGCGGTGGTCATCGGCGCCGGTATCTTCACGCTCACCGCGCGCACGGCCGGCGACTACGCCGGCCCGTCGGTCTCGCTGGCGTTCGTGTTCGCCGCGATCGCCTGCGCGCTGGCCGCGCTGTGCTACGCCGAGTTCGCCTCGACCGTGCCGGTCGCGGGCAGCGCGTACACGTTCTCCTACGCCACGTTCGGCGAGTTCATGGCGTGGATCATCGGCTGGGACCTGATCCTCGAGCTCGCGGTCGGCGCGGCCGCGGTGTCCAAGGGCTGGTCGGTCTACCTCGAGACGGTGCTCGGCTACCTCTTCGGCAAGGGCACCAAGACGACGTTCGACATCGGCAGCGTGACCGTCGACTGGGGCGCGCTGGTCGTCGTGGCGATCCTGACGACGCTGCTGGCCGTCGGCACGAAGCTGTCTTCGCGGGTCTCGATGGTGATCACCGGCATCAAGGTCGCCGTCGTGCTGTTCGTGATCATCCTCGGCATCTTCTACATCAAGGGCGCCAACTACTCGCCCTACATCCCGCCGGGCTCGACCGGCGGCTCGGGTGAGACCGGCGTCGACCAGTCGCTGTTCTCCCTGATCGCGGGCGGCGCGAGCAGCTCGTTCGGCGTCTTCGGCCTGCTGGCCGGCGCCTCGCTGGTGTTCTTCGCGTTCATCGGCTTCGACATCGTCGCGACCACCGCCGAGGAGACGAAGAACCCGCAGAAGGCCGTTCCGCGCGGGATCATGGGCTCGCTGGCGATCGTCACCGTGCTGTACGTCGCGGTGTCGCTGGTCGTCGTGGGCATGACGTCGTACAAGGACCTGGCCACCTCGGCCGGCGACGGCAGCCACAAGACGCTCGCCACGGCGTTCTCCGCCAACGGCGTCGACTGGGCCGCCAACATCATCTCCTTCGGCGCGCTGGCCGGCCTGACCACCGTCGTCATGGTGCTGATGCTGGGCCAGGTCCGGATCATCTACGCGATGTCGCGCGACGGCCTGATGCCGCGCGGGCTGGCCAAGACGGGCGAGCACGGCACGCCGAAGCGGGCGACGCTCATCGTCGGCGGCCTGGTCGCGCTCGCGGCCGGCTTCTTCCCGGCGGACAAGCTCGAAGAGATGGTCAACGTCGGCACGCTGTTCGCCTTCGTGCTGGTGTCCGCGGGCGTGCTGATCCTGCGCCGCACGCGGCCCGACCTGCCCCGCGCGTTCAAGGTGCCGCTGGTGCCGCTGATCCCGATCCTGGCGATCCTCGCCTGCCTGTGGCTGATGCTGAACCTGACCGTGCTGACCTGGCTGCGGTTCGTCGCCTGGATGGTGCTGGGCGTGCTGATCTACTTCGGCTACAGCCGCCGGCATTCGCTGCTCGGCAAGCGTCAGGCCGACGGGCTCGACGAGCCCGTAAAGGCGCCGGACGCCTAGCGTCACCCACTCGAACGGGAAGCCCCGTCGATCCGCGTTCGCGCAGGTCGGCGGGGCTTTTTCGGTGGACTTCACATCGGACGATCTTGCGTTTCGTGCTTAAAAGGGGACCCGGTGTAGCGGGCTGAGTGACGTGCGATACCTTTCGATCCTTCGCGTGCCACTGACGGGTGAATTACAGCAGCGTGATTCGCACGTTCGGTGGCTTCGCGACCCCAGATTTCGCTAGTGCTCTCTCCCCGCCGGTTACAGGAGTTCTCTATGCGCAGACGTACCTTCCGTGGCGCTGTGGCCGTCATGGCGCTGACCACCGCTGCTCTCATCGGCACCGCCGGCTCCGCGCTGGCCTGCCACAGTGACGACAACCGCCCGCACCCGACGCCGGGCCAGGCGACGCCGTGCGCCAAGGGCACCGACCTCAAGCAGAGCGACGTCGAGTTCAAGATCGTCAAGAACCGCCTGAACATCTCCAAGGTGAACGAGGGCGTCACGGTCACGCGGATCGTCGTCGTCGGCGGCGACGACGGCTTCAACGACTACACCCCGGGCGCCAAGGGCCTCGAGAAGACCGCGCCGTGGACCGACCTCCGCGCGCCGTTCAGCCGCAACGGCCACCAGGCCGACATCGATCACTGGTACCTCTGCGGCAAGAAGACCGAGAAGCCGACCGAGACCACGACGCCCTCGAAGCCGACCGAGACGACGAAGCCGAGCGCTCCGGCGTCCTCGGAGACCGTCGCGCCGACCTCCACCACCGCTCCGGCCGCCGTCCCGGCGGGCAACGAGTCGGGCACCGGTGGCGGCCTGGCCAACACCGGTTTCGACAACATGTGGCTGGTCTGGATCGCCGCGCTGCTGATCCTCGGCGGCGGCGGCCTGCTCGCCCTGCTGAAGTTCCGCCGCAAGGCTTCCGAGTGACGTTCTGACCGGTTGAAGGCCCCTCGCCCCGGCGAGGGGCCTTCACTGTTTCGGGGGGAAGTCCCCGAAGAGCAGGCCCTGCTCACCGCCGGAAGGCTTGCCGAGCCCGGCGGCCATCGCGACGGCGTGGTCCCACTCCGCGTCGACGACGTAGTCCTGGTGCTTGAGCACGCCCGGCGCCCAGCGGTGCCGCCCGGTCGGGCCGCGCAGCGGGTCCGGGAGCCAGTGGTCGCCGCCGAGGATGAGGACGCCGTTGCGGTCGGCCTTCGCCTTCAACGGCCCGACGCCGCCTTCGGGCTGGTAGCCGACGCCGAAGAGCTGCCGGTCGGAGACTTCGTGCCGCCAGGTCGTCACGCCGCCGCCGAAGATGTCGGTGCCGCGGCACAGCGCTCGCCACCGGCCGTCCAGGTCCGCGAAGAGCGTTTCGAGCGCTTCCTGGGGCAGCAACGCCGGGAAAGCACGCTGGTAGCCCCACTGCAGCGGCGAGCCGGCGGTGAGGACGCCGACGCGTTCCAGGTCCGCTTCCGGCAGCTCGCCGGCGAGCTGGGCGGCGGCCATGACCGTCAGCAGGCTGCCGAGGTTGTAGCCCGAGAGCACCACGCGCGTCCCCGGCTCGGCGAGGTGCTCGCGGGCCCGCGCGGCCAGCTCCGGGACGACCTTCAGCGCGTAGCACGGCGGCACGGTCGGGTGCGCCGCCCGCGGCCAGAAGCAGACCAGGTCCGCCAGCGCCCCGAGGTGCCGGCTGCGCTGCGGGGTGCGTGCCGCCGTGTAGACCACGCGCAGCAGACCCGCGGCCAGCGCGCCGAGCGCGAACACGCCGATCGCGGACAGCGGCTTGAACCAGCCGGGCACGAGCCCGAACCCGAACCGCAGCACGAGCAGGGCGGCGCCGCCGACGGACATCGCCGAGGCCACCGTCAGGGCCAGGTGGTGCAGGTGCCGCCGTTCCCACGCCGAGCGCGCCCACGCCGCCGCGGCCTGCGCCTCCTGACGCTCGTCGTGCTCCATCAGCTCGACGATCTCCGGCACGCCGCGGCGCAGCCGGCGCAGCGGGACGGCGACCGCGAAACCCAGCACGGCGAGCACCGCGGCCAGCGCCAGCCCGGCGCCCCACAGCACGGTGACCAGCACGTAGGTGTCGGGGACCCGGAGCAGCTCCGCGCCGGAAAGCCGGCGCAACGCCTCGGCCATCCCGGCGCCGAACCCGCCGCCGAGCAGGCCGGCCAGCGCGAGCACCGGGGCGGCCGCCCAGCCGCCCAGCCACGGCCGCAGCCGCCGCGGCTTGTGCCGCCAGCCGGGCCGGGCCAGCAGCGCGGCCGGGACGAGGAACAACGCGAACAGCACGGTGATGGCGACCAGGGCCGCGCCGAGCCCCTCGACGACGCCGTTGGTGCCCGGCAGCGGACCCGGGCCGGGCCGCAGCCGCACCGCGGCGACGACGACCAGCAGCACGGCGAACGCGAGCACGCCGGGCCGGGCGAACCGGCCGGTGTCGACCCCGATCGCCGCCGCGACGACGGTGGCGAGCACCAGCGCGAGCGTCACGATCCAGGCGACCAGGCCGAAGACGTCGCCAGGCACCCGGAACGGGCCACCGAGCAGCAGCAACGCGACCGAGACCAGCGCCGCGACGGTGTGCAGGCAGCGCAGCGCCGGGGTTTCCGGGTCGGTCCGCAGCCGCAGCGGCCCGTCGGTCAGGCCGCCTTCGGCGTGCACCGCCCAGGTCGCCGACGAGATCCGGTGCAGGACGAAGATCACGACCAGCAGGGGCAGCACGCCGACCGCGATCCGGGCGGGCACCGAGCGCAGGACGTCGGGGACCACCGGCAGGCAGCCCGAGCCGGGCGCGAGGCACTGCGTGGCGAACAGGTCGAGCGCGATCGCGGCGAGCTGGCCCATCAGCAGCATGGTGAGCAGCAGCGCGCCGACCCGCAGCAGACCGCGGCACACCGCGCCGAGGACGCGGGGGAGCCGGCGGCCCGGCTCGGCCGGCGGGAGCATCCAGAAGGCGACGTTGGCCAGGGAGAACGGGAACAGCAGCGCCCAGGTGGCCTTCGCGGCGCCCCCGGACGTCATGCCGTGCCACAGGTAGCCTTCGAGGGTCCGCGGGATCGACCGGCCCAGTGCCGGCAGCACGGGCCCGGGCGCCGGCCGCCGCAAGCGGTCGGCCGGGCGGATCACGCGACCCAGGCCGTCGCCGGCGACGTCGACGGTGGACACCGCGTCGAGCAGCGTCTCGCCGCTGGTGCCCACGAGGCCGGCGACGCGGATTTCGACGACGCGGGTGTCCGGGCCGGGCATGGGCACGGTAAGGGTCTCCTAACCAACCTAGGGGAAGCCGAGCGGACAACGGTAGTGTTCCGGTGTCGCCGAGTCTTGGAGGAATCGCCACTATGACCCCCGAAAGCGTTGCCAAGCGGCACGAGACCCGCAATGGCATCGAGTTCGCCGTCGCCGACCTCGAGGCCGCGGAGTTCGGCCGCAAGGAAATCCGCCTCGCCGAGCACGAGATGCCCGGCCTGATGGCGCTGCGGCGCGAGTACGCGGAGGTCTACCCGCTGCGTGGAGCGCGGGTGTCGGGCTCGCTGCACATGACCGTGCAGACCGCCGTGCTGATCGAGACGCTGGTTTCGCTGGGCGCCGAGGTGCGCTGGGCGTCGTGCAACATCTTCTCGACGCAGGACCACGCGGCCGCCGCGATCGTCGTCGGCCCGCACGGCACGCCCGAGGAGCCCAAGGGCGTCCCGGTGTTCGCCTGGAAGGGCGAGTCGCTCGAGGAGTACTGGTGGTGCACCGAGCGCATGCTCACCTGGGACGGCGAGGGTCCGAACATGATCCTCGACGACGGCGGTGACGCCACGATGCTGGTGCACAAGGGCACCGAGTTCGAGAAGGCCGGCGTCGTGCCGACCCCGGACGAGAACACCTCGGACGAGTTCCGCGTGTTCCTGGAGCTGCTGCGCGCGTCGGTCGCTTCGGACAAGGACAAGTGGACGAAGATCGGCGCGGGCATCCGCGGCGTCACCGAGGAGACCACGACCGGCGTCCTGCGGCTGTACCAGCTGGCGGCGGCCGGCGAGCTGCTGTTCCCGGCGATCAACGTCAACGACGCGGTGACGAAGTCGAAGTTCGACAACCGCTACGGCATCCGCCACTCCCTGATCGACGGCATCAACCGCGGCACGGACGTGCTGATCGGCGGCAAGGTCGCGGTGGTCTGCGGCTACGGCGACGTCGGCAAGGGCGCGGCGGAGTCCCTGCGCGGCCAGGGCGCGCGCGTGGTGGTGACGGAGATCGACCCGATCTGCGCCCTGCAGGCGGCGATGGACGGCTACCAGGTCCGCACGCTCGAGAACGCGCTCCCGGAGGCCGACATCGTCATCACGACGACCGGCAACAAGGACGTCGTGCTGGTCGAGCACATGGCGAAGATGAAGCACCAGGCGATCCTGGGCAACATCGGCCACTTCGACAACGAGCTCGACATGGCGGGGCTGCAACGCTACCCGGGCATCAAGCGCATCAACATCAAGCCCCAGGTCGACGAGTGGATCTTCCCGAACGGCAACACGATCATCGTGCTGTCGGAGGGCCGCCTGCTGAACCTGGGCAACGCGACCGGGCACCCGTCGTTCGTGATGTCGAACAGCTTCTCCAACCAGGTGATCGCGCAGGTCGAGCTGTTCACCAAGCACGAGGAGTACGACAACGAGGTCTTCCGGCTGCCGAAGAAGCTGGACGAGAAGGTCGCGAAGATCCACCTCGACGCGCTGGGTGGGGAGCTGACGAAGCTGACCAAGGAGCAGGCCGAGTACATCGATGTGGATGTCGAGGGGCCGTTCAAGCCGGAGCACTACCGGTACTGAGATTTCCGCGTTTTAGCAGTTCAGGGCCGCCCCGAAAGTGTTCGGGGCGGCCCTTTGTTTTGCCTTTTGAACAGTGATAGCTCAATCGGGTGACGTGCTATCATCGTGGGGTGAAGCAGTTGATCACGAGGATCGACGACGAGCTGCACGCCCGGCTTAAGGCGCGAGCCGAAGCCGAAGGGCGCAGCATGAACGACCTGGTCACGGAAGCGTTGAGGGGCGTTGTGGCGAAGACCGAAACTCGAGCGGAGTGGAAGCGGCGGCTGATCGCCGAAGGCAAGGTTGTGCACGTGGAGCCACCGGCTCACGTGCCGACTCTGGATGAACTCGAAGACCTGTCCCGGGGCTGGGGCACAGCTGTGAGCGAAGCGCTCGACTGGACCCGAGGGGAGTGGTGACCGTGCTGTACGTCGACACCAGCGCGCTGGTCACGGCTTACCTGGCGGACGAGCCGGAGCACGACAAGTTCCGCGAGCTTCTCCTTGAAGGGGATTCCCCGGTGGTGAGCAGCGACTTCACCCGCATCGAGTTCGCCGGTGCCGTGACGGCCGCCAAGCGGACCGGCCGAATTCCCGATCCCGCGGCGATGCTGGCGCACTTCGACTACCTCGCCTCCCCGGATGGGGAACTGGTGCTCATTCCGTTCGACCCGAGCCGGGTCATTCCCGCCGCGCGCCGGCTGGTCACCGAGAACTACCCGGTGCGCACCTTGGACGCGATCCACATCGCCGTCGCGATGCACTCCACGGCCGAACTCACCGGTGGCGAGCCGGTCACCTTCGTCACCCGGGACGAGCGGCAGGCCGATGCCGCCAAGGCCAACGGATTCGAGGTGCTGTGACCGTCGAACTCTTCGCCGGGATCGCCGTCCGCGACTACCCCGCCGCCCTCGCCTGGTACGAGCGCCTCTTCGGCTCCCCGCCGACGTTCGTCGTGCACGAGACCGAAGCCCTCTGGCAGGTCACGGACCACGGCTCGGTCTACGTCGTGCTTCGGCCAGAGCGGGCCGGCCTTGCCATGCACACCCTCTTCGTCGACGACCTCGACGAGCGCGTCGCCGGGATTTCCGCGCGCGGCATCGAACCCGCCGACCGCGAGACCTACGACAACGGCGTCCGCAAGATCATCTACCGCGACCCCGAGGGAAACGAGCTCGGCATCGGCGGCGGACCCGCGTAACCTCGAGCCCGTTCTTGGCTTCACGAACCTCACGGCCCGGTAGGTAGTCCGGGCGGCCCCGCGAAGGGCTCGTTGTCCCACCTGGGAAACCGGTGACGCCAGGCTGATCCGTCACGCCTGGAGGTTTCCCGATGAGCGGGGTGTTCACGCTGTACCACAACGGCCAGTTCTGGGTCGGTGTCTACGAAATCCACGAAGACGGCCTGGTCAGGGCCGCGCGGCACGTCTTCGGCGCGGAGCCGAACAACGCCGAGCTGGCCGCCTTCGCGGCCGGACGCGACTTCGTCCGGCTGGCCGACGAAGCGCGCGAAGCCCCGCCGGTGCCGGTGGATCGGAAGCGCAGCTATGAAGGCGAGGGCATCGGCACCGCCGCCCAGCGGGCGCTGAAGCACGCCGTCGCCGAGCGGGCCGGCGAAAACAAAGCCGCCCGCAAACGCCGTGCCGCCGCCGAGGCGACGCGCCGCCGGGCCCTCGCACGAGCCAAGGCGAAGCGCAAGCACCGCGGCCGATGAGCCGCACTTTCACGTGAAAGTGCCGCTAGTTCCACTCCACCGCGACGCCGGCCAGCCCGGGGCCGGCGTCGTTGAAGAACGCGCTGCTCACGCCGCCCATGTCGCACGCCAGCTCCTCCGCCACCACCGGCAGGGCGTCGTCGCGCGCCCGGACCTGGCGCGTGCACCGCGCCGGCAGCGCGTTGCGGTCGAAGCGCAGCTGGACCAGGTAGCTCGCGCAGCGGTCACGCAGCATCCGGTAGTAGCCCGGGGACGCCGAACCCGAGTCGTCGCGGACCTCGAAGCAGAACACGTGGATGTCGCCCTCCGCGAGCTTGCGGTCGAACAACAGCTCCGTCGCCATCGTGTCCGCGTCCGGGTTGCGGCGCATCCGGCCCACCCGGCAGCCCTCGTCGGTGATCAGCTCGACGTCGTCGATGCGGCAGCCCGGGTCGCCGTTGTAGACCGTCAGGTACCGGTCCGGGCCGTGGCGACGGGCGCGCGTCACCAGCCGCGTGCGCAGGCTGACCTGGCGGTGTTCGGCGTCGAACGTGATCGTGTCGTGCACCGACAGCAGCTCGAGGTCGGCGTTGTAGTGGTTCGACGACGGGTACGCGCCCAGCTCGGCCAGCAGGTCCTCGACGATCGACCCCATGTCACCGGAACGCAGGTCGTGGAACGACGCCGCCGGCTGGTGGCCGCGGCGGACCAGACGCGGCCCGATGAGCACCACGAGGGCGTCGGCGGGCAGCTGGAGGACCGATTCCAGGGCCCGGACCGCCGGCAGCGCCTTGGGCACCTCGGGCTGGCGCAGGCCGCGCTGCCAGTAACTCAGCGTGGACTGTCCGATTTGGACGCCGCGCAGCGCGAGGTGCGCGCGCAGGCGCGCCAGCGAGAGGCCGCGGTAGGCGATGGCCAGTCTCAGCGCGTGGTGGAACTCGCCGGTGCGGAGTGCCTCGGTCAGCTCTTTGGGCAGTTCGGCGACCGAGGCCCGGCTCGTGCGGGCGCCATCGATGATCAGTGGGAGGTTCCCGTCTTGTGCCACCGCTCGTCCCTTCACCCGACCAGTGTGTGCGCTGGGCGTGAACACCGCGGAACGTTCACGTTAGCAGCGTAGGGTGTTGGTGCCGACCCCCGTTCAGGGTGGTTGGCCACGTGATGGTGACTGTTCCGCGTTCCGGCTGTGACCCGGAACGGTCCGTTCAGCCGGATGGCGTTCTTGCTCCTTGTGACCACGTTGTTCACCGTTGTGACCACCGCTGGTTCGCCCACGTTCGAGCAGGAGGCCGTCCGTGCTGGTGAAGTCGAGCCGGGTCCACGCCGTACTGGCTGTGAGCCTGCTGTTGTGCCTGGTCGCGCCGGTCACCGCCGGAGCCGCGCCCGGAGTGCCGTCGACGTACCACGACCAGATCGTCATGCAGCTCCAGCAGAAGAACCAATGGTGCTGGGCCGGCTCCGGCGCCACGATCGCGGCCTTCCACGGCGCCGCCGTCAGCCAGACGCGCTTCTGCCAGCTCGCTCGCGGCGAAACAGGTCAGGACTGCGCGAACCTGCCGGGCACCCTCGCCGGCCCTCAGCGCGCGTTCGCGAAGCTCGGCTTCGGCTCGCCGGGCCGCTACCTCGACCGGCCCATCTCCTACGCCGACGTCCGGCAGCAGACCGCCGCCAAGCGGCCGGTCGAGACGCGGGTCGGCTACCGCTCGGGTGGCGGCCACGCGCACGTCGTCTACGGCTACGACAACAGCCGTGACTGGGTCTTCTGGGGTGATCCCGGGCCGGCCAAGCGCTACAACTGGTCCACCTACGGCTACTACGCGCACAACCCGTCGTTCACCTGGACGCACACGCTCACCGGGATCGCCCGATGAGCAGGCGAGCGTTGGTCCTCGCCGTGCTGACCGGCGCGGCGCTGCTGATGACGGCCCCGGTGTCAGGCGCGGCCCAGGCCGCCGGCATCAGCAGCGCCGACGCCGTGGCGGCGCACGCCGCGACCGAAGGCCTCCAGGACACCCTCGTGCGCTTCTTCGCGCAGGCGCCGGACGCCCGCGGGCCGGTCTCGGTCCGGATCGCGCCGGACGCCTACCCGGTCTACGAGCTCTCGCCGGACTTCGTCGTGGGCAAGCCGGGCGCGGCGCCGGGCGACTTCGCCTACTTCGCCGTCCCGGCCCAGGCCTCCGACGGCCGGACCGCGACGCTCTGGTCGGTCCGTGGCGACGACGGCGTGTGGCAGGTCGGCAACATCGCCTCGGGTGACGTCGAGGGCGCGTACGCCCGCAAGCTGCCCCCGGACGCCCAGCTGCTGCACGAACCGCAGGTCGACGCCTGGTACGCGGTGCGCGACGGCCGCCTCACGTCGCTGTCGGAGCCGAAGACCGTCACGGTCGCCGACTACCAGCGCACCGTCTCGCAGCGCTACGGGGACAAGCTCCCGGGTTCGGCCTACGCCCTCGACGGCGAGGCCGGCGGCTACGACGCGACGTCGCAGGTGATGCCCCGCGGCGACGGCGGACCGGCGCCGTCGGGCCACGACACCGGCTGGGTGCCGCTGCTGATCCTCGTCGGCGTCCTGGCGATCAGCGGGGCCGGCTACCTGCTGCACCTGAGGCGGATCTCCGCCTGACAGACGAACCGGCGGGCTCGGCGTCGATCCCCTTCCACCGAGCCCGCCGGTCCACCACCTCAGTACTGTGACTCCCCGTGGGTCGACTGGTGGTCATCGAAGGGCTCGACGGCGCGGGCAAGCGCACGCTCGCCGACGGGCTGACGGCGGAGCTGAACGCGAAGGGCGCGAGCGTGGCGTCGCTGGCGTTCCCGCGCTACGGCAAGAGTCTGCACGCCGACCTCGTCAAGGAGGCACTGCACCGCGGGCACGGCGACCTCGCCGACTCGGTGTACGGCATGGCCGTGCTCTACGCGCTCGACCGCAGCGGTGCCGCCGACGAGATCCGGGCGCTGCGGGATGCGCACGACGTCGTCCTGCTCGACCGCTATGTGGCCTCCAACGCCGCGTACGCGGCCGCGCGCCTGCGGCAGGACGCCGCCGGCGAAGTCGTGAAGTGGGTGTGGGAGCTGGAGGTCGGCCGGTTCGGCCTGCCTCGCCCGGACGCGCACCTGCTGCTGCGGGTCGCGCCCGCGGTGGCGGCCGAGCGCGCCGAACGCCGGGCCGCGGCCGAAGCCGACCGCGAGCGCGACGCCTTCGAAACCGACGACGGCCTGCAGCGCCGGTGCGCGGCCGTCTACGACGAGCTGGCCGCGTCGGGCTGGCTGGCGCCCTGGCACGTCCTGGACGGCGTCGCCGGGGTCGATCTCGAGGCGCTCGCGAAGTCGCTGCTAACCGCGTAGCCGCGCGGGGTCGAAGCGGTCGATCGGGTGCGCCGTGCGTCCGTCGACCACCAGGTCCGCGAGGATCTCGCCGAGCACCGGGACGAACTTGAAGCCGTGGCCGGAGAACCCGCACGCGAGCACCACGCGCTCCTCGTCCGGGTGCGGTGCGACGACGAAGCTCTCGTCGGCGGTGTTCGTGTAGAGACACGTCGCCGCGCGGAGGAACGCGCCGGGCAGCGTCGGGAGGTGCCGTTTGACCACGGAAGCCATCTCGTGGACCTCGTCGGCGGACACCGTCCGGTCGATGCCGTCGGCGGTGCACGGGCGGCCGCCGGTGTGGAACGCGACCTTCACACCGTCCGCGGCCGCGTTGTGCGCCGGGAAGCCGTAGAACGTGTAGCCGTCGCCCTCCCACAGGTACACCGGATGCGCCCGGAACGGCTCGACCCCGCCCGACGGCGCGAACCAGTACTGCACCTGCCGCCGCACGGTGAACTCGACGCCGAAGCCGCGCAGCAGCTCACCGGCCCACGCTCCGGGGCAGAGCACGAGCCGGTCGGCCGTGTAGTAGTCGTGCGACGTCCCGACGCGCACGCCGCCGGCCATCGTGCTCCAGGTGAACACCTTCTCCTCGTGGTGCAGCTCGGCGCCGCACCGCGCGGCGAGCTGCAGGTGCGCGGCGACGCTGCCCTCGGGGGAAACCAGCCCGGCGCCGGGCTCGTACAACCCCACCTCGTCGGCCACCGGGGCCGTGGTCGGGAACCGGCGCCGCAGCTCGCCGGCGTCGAGCAGCTCGTGCGGGATGTCGAACGCCCGCGCCGAGGCGAGGCTGCCGGTGATCGTCCGCGACCCGGCCGTGCCGACCATGAGCCCACCGCACGGGGTGAACAGCCGGCGTCCGCTGTCCCGCTCGAGACCGGCCCACAGCTCGTGCGCGCGCAGCAGGAGCGGCACGTACTCGGGGCCTTCGAGGTAGGCCTGGCGGGTGATCCGCGAACCGCCGTGGCTGGACCCGCGGTTGTGCACCGGCGCGAACTGGTCGAGGCCGAGCACGCGCTGCCCGCGTTGCGCCAGCCGGTACGCCGCCGCGCTGCCCACACCGCCGAGGCCGAGCACGATCACGTCGTAGTGCGTCATGAGACCCTCCCGGGCACGCGGGTGCCGAAGTGCTCGATCTCCACCGGGGTGCCCGGCGTGCTGTGCTCCACCGGAAGCCAGGCGTAGGCCAGGGTTTCGCCGGCGGTGTAGCCGTAGCCGGCGCTGGTGACGTACCCGGCCGGCTGCCCTTCGACGTACACGGGTTCCTTGCCCAGCAACACTTTTCCGGCCGTCAGCCGGGTCAGGCGACGGCTCACGGTCGCCGCCGAAAGCCCGGTCAGCGCGTCCCGGCCGAGGAAGTACCCCTTGTCGAAGCGGACCGCGTGCCCGAGCCCGGCCTCGTAGGGGTTGTGCTCGGTCGTGAAGTCGACTCCCGCGACGCGCCCGCCCGCCTCCAGCCGCAAGCTCGTGAAGGCCTGGTGGCCGGCCGGGACCACACCGCGGTCCCGGAGGGTGTCCCACAGGTGCCGGCCCAGGTCGGCGGTCGTGTGCAGCTCCCAGCCGGGTTCGCCCACAGTGGACAGTCTCAACGCGACGACCGGGACGTCGCCGAGGTACGTCTCCGCGGCCGAGAAGTCCGTTGTGGACAGTTCCGGTAGGACCTCACCGGCCCGCGGCCCCCAGACGCCGAGGCAGCACGTGCCGGGCGTGGTGTCGTGCAGCTGCGCGGTCCCGTCGCCGGGCAGGTGCCGCCGCAGCCAGTCGAAGTCCAGGCGGCTGCTCGCGCCGACGTGGAACCGGTCGGCGCCCAGCCGGGCCACGGTGAGGCAGCCACGCACGCCGCCGGCTTCGTTCAGCAGCAGGGTTTCGGTGACGGTGCCCGGATCCGCCACGTCGCCGGTCGTCATGGCCTGCAGGAACGGCAGCGCGCCGGGCCCGGTGACGGCCAGCCGCGGCACCGACGTCAGGTCGACCACCACGACGCGCTCGCGAGCGGCGACCACCTCCGCGCCGACGTCGGAGGAGTACCGCTCCGGCCGCGCCCAGCCGCCGGCGGAGCCGAAGCGCGCGCCCAGCGCGGCCTGGCGTTCGTGGAAGGGGCTGTGCCGCGCCGGTCCCGGGACGAACCGGGCCGGGTCGCAGCCGTGCAGGGCCAGCGCCGGCTGCCCCTCGACGAGCCAGCGCGCCAGTTCCCGCGCGACGCCGGCGGAGTGCTCGGCCCGGACGGCCTCGGCCACCCAGAAACCGTCGAGCGACGGGTGCTCGCCGATCAGCGGCTGCCCGGCCGGCACCACCACCGTCGACACGGTTTCGGCGTCGCGCAGGGCGGGCACCAGGCCGGCGTCCGCGGTGATCCCGGCGCCGAGCCGGTCGACGTGCTCGCGGACGTACATCCCGGATTCGAGGTGCCGCAGCACGGGCAGGCCCGCCTGCACGTGGTCGTCGTTGCGCCCCTCGAGTCCCGGCAGCGGCGGCGTCATCGCGTAGTCGTGCGTCAGCGTCGCCCGCGGCAAGTTCAGGCCGACCAGCTTCCCGGCGTCGGCGCACGACACGACGACGTCGGCGCGGAACCGGCCGGCCGTGGTGACGACGCCGGTGACCCGCCCGCCCGCGGTGTCGATCGCCAAGACGTCTTCGCCGGCGAACCGCACACCCCGCGCTTTCGCCCGCCGCGCCTGGGCTTCGGCCGCGCGGCGCGCGTGGAGCAGGCCGTCACCGGGGACGTGGAGCCCGCCCAGGACGCGTGTTCCGTCGACGAGCGGGTGCAGGTCAGCGCACTCGTGGGGCGTGCGCAGGAACCCCCGCACGCCCCACGACGTCGCCCAGCCGTGCCGTTGCTTCAGCTCCTCGAGCCGCTCCCGCGTCGTCGCGACTTCGAGGCTGCCCACCGGGTTGAAGCACCACTCGCCGTCGAGGCCCGCGTACTTCGCGACGGTGTACTTCGCGAACTCCGTCAGCGTGCGGTCCTCGTGCGTCCGGAACACCAGCCCCGGAACGTCCGCGGGGTCGCCGCCGCCCAGCACGGTGACGTCGGTCCAGCCCAGCTCGGTCAGCTCGTCGGCCAGCGCGCAGCCGACGAGGCCGGCGCCGATGACGGCCACCCGGGGACGTCCTGCCATCGGGTTCCTCCCGGGCGACGAAGTTGCGTCTTCGGCAACAAAGTGCGTCATGCGCGACGCGCTGTCAAGCGCCCGAAAAGGTGCTCACGCCCGGGCGAAGTCCATGACCCAGTTGGACTCCCAGGTCTTGCCGCCGTCGGCGGAGAACTCCTGCTCCCACCGGGGCGTGTCGGTGGTCGTGCCGGTCCAGGCGTAGTGCACCTTGACCGGCGTGCCTTCGTGTTCGTCGTCGCCGTAGAAGTCGCCGCGGCCCCCGGCGAAGGTGCCGACCACCCGGGGCTGCAGCAGCCCGGTCCGGCTGTTGGCCCAGTGCAGGGACCACTCCTCGCGCTCGACGTCGAAGAGCCGGAGGGTGCAGCCGCGGCTGCCGAGGGTCGGGAACACGATCTCGTCCATGTTGCCGCCGCCCTCGAACAGCGACCAGCAGGTCGTCGTGCCGGGAAAGACGCTCCAGTCGGCACTGCCCACGAGGAGCTTGCCGAGCCGCCGGTTCGTCACGGTCCAGGAGCCGATGAGGAAGTCGAAGTCGTTCATGGCGGTGATCTTGGGGCGCTACCACTGACATCTTCTGTCAGTGGTAGCTGGCAGACTTCGCGACGTGCGTGCGAGCCGGCTGGTGTCCCTGCTTCTGCTGCTGCAGAACCGCGGGCGGATGAGCGCGGCCAAGCTGGCGGCCGAGCTCGGCGTGACGCCGCGGACGGTCTACCGCGACGTCGAGGCGCTCGCGGCCGCGGGCGTGCCGGTCTACGCCGAGACCGGCCCGGACGGCGGCTACCAGCTGATGGACGGCTACCGGACCCGGCTGACCGGGCTGACCGCGGGCGAAGCCGGGTCGCTGTTCCTGACCGGCCTGCCGCAGCCGGCCGCCGAGCTGGGCCTGGGCGCCCAGGTGGCCGCGGCGGAGCTGAAGCTGATGGCGGCGCTGCCGACGCCGTACCGGGACGCGTCGGTGCGGATCCGGCAGCGCTTCCACCTCGACGCGCCGGGCTGGTACCGCGAGGCCGAGCCCGTGCCGCAGCTGCTGGCCGCGGCGGAAGCGCTGTGGCAGGACAAGGTCGTCGAAGTCCGCTACCGCCGCTGGTCCCCGGAGCCCGGCGTGGTGACGCGGCGGCTGCGCCCGCTCGGCCTGGTCCTCAAGGCGGGCGTCTGGTACCTGGTCGCCGGGCCGCGCGTGCGCACCTACCGCGTCGCGAACATCGAGCGGTTGACGCCGCTGGAAGAGACCTTCACCCGGCCCGACGGCTTCGACCTCGCCGAGTTCTGGCGTGCCAATGTCGAAAGCTACGAGGACGGCGAAACCGGCGAGACCGCCATCGTGCGGCTGACGCCGGCGGGCATCGAGGCCCTGCCGGACATCCTGGGCCCGCGGGCCGCCCGGCTCGTCGCCCGCACGCTCGAACCCGAGGACGCCGAAGGCTGGCGCCGCGCCCGCGTGCCGCTGGAGAGCGTGCCCCACGCGGCCGCCGGGCTGCTGCGGCTGGGTGCGGACGCGCAGGTGCTGGCGCCCGCGGACCTGGTGGCGCACATGGGGGCCACGATCCGGGCGATGGCGCGGCTGTACCCCTAGCCGTGGGGTTCCGCTTGGCACCGGCGCACTTCGCCGACGAGCGTGTCGAGCGCGTCGAGGGCGTCGGCGGGGACGGCGAGGCGGTAGACCCGCTGCGCGCCGGCCCGGGTGACGGCCAGCAGCCGCGCGTCCAGGAGGATCCGCAGGTGCCGGGACACCGTGGACTGCGGCAGCCCGAGCGCCGACTGGACCTCGCCGACGGTCGCCGCGCCGCCGCGCTCGAGGAACACGCCCACGATCTGCACCCGGGTCTCCTCCCCGAGGGCCCGCAGCACCGGCAACGCGGTGGTGAGCGCTTCGCGGATCATTCGGCCACCTCCGCCGTCGAGGGGAGCAGCCCTTCGAGCCCGTCGGTCGGGAGGTCGTGCCGCCGGCCCAGCTCGATCCAGTCGTGCAGCATGCGGACGGTCTGCGCGCGGTGCCCGCCGAAGTGGTTTCGCAGGTACTGCGGCAGATCGAACGGCGCCAAGCGCGGCAGCACCGCGAGCGCGGCGCGGACCGCGACCGGGCGCACCGGTCTCGGGGGCCTGGCCCCGAACTCCGCCGCGACCGCGGCCCGGGCCTGGGTTGCGGCGTTCGCCGCCTGCCGCGAAGCCCGGCGGGCCGTCACGACGTCGAAGTCCGCGGCCTGCAGCCCGGCCACCACGGGCATCATGGTCGCCGCGGACACCAGCGGCGCGGCGAGCGGTGCGCTCCGCGCGTTGTCGACCAACGTACGAAGCACCTCGGGGCCGGTGGTCGTGAACCGGAACCGCCCCGGCTGCCACCACCAGTCTTCGGCCGCGAAGAACTCGGGAACCACCAGCCCCCACGGCCGGTCACCGGCCAGCTCACGCAGCCGCGCCACCTCCGACGGCACCTGCGTGACCGCGACGACCGCGCCGGACGCGCCGAGCAGCCGGGCCACCTCCGGCGCGATGGGCGACGCCGTGCTGAGCACCACGTCCCAGTCCTGGGCCGGGCCATCGGCCGGCGTCAGGCCGACCCGGCGTTCGACGCGCCGGGCCCCGCGCAGGCGACGGGTTTCCACGAGCAGGGAACCGGCGGCCGGCTCGCGCACCGCCAGCGTCACCTGGTGGGCCGGCGCCATCGACGTCACCAGCACCCGGGCCACCGGGCCACGGCCGATCACGAGAACACGCATGCCGACAACATATCCGGATATCCGGATGTTCGGCTACTCCCGGAAGTAGCCCAGCTGGGCGGAGAGGTCGTCCGCCGCCTCGGTCATCGGGCGCACGATCTGCTTCACCCGCTGCTTCGAGAGCCGGTACGACGGCCCGGACGCGCTCATCGCGGCGACGACGTCCCCGCCCGGCCCGTGGATCGGCACGGCGACCGCGTGCATGCCGAGCTCGAGCTCCTCGTAGCAGGCCGCGTAGCCGTCTTCCAGCACGCGCTCCAGCTCGGTCAGCAGCTCGTCCGGCTCGACCGTCGTGCGCGGCGTGTACTGCTCCAGCTTCCGCTTGAGCACGCGCTTGCGCTCGGAGTCGCCCATGTACGCCAGCAGGATCTTGCCGCTGGAGGTCGCGTGCAGCGGGGTGCGCTGCCCGGTCCAGTTCTGCGTGGTGATCGCCGCCGAGCCGCGGGCCTGGCTGATGTTGATGGCGACGCCGTCGTCGGCGATGGCGATGTTCACGGTTTCGCCCAGCTCTTCGGCGAGCGAGAGGCAGCTCGTGCGGCCGAGCTTCGCCAGGTCCATCCGGCCGGTGGCGGCGCCGGCCAGGCGCACGATGCCGAACCCGATGGCGTACTTCCCGCGTTCGCCGAGCTGCTCGACCAGGCCTCTGGACTCCAGGACGCTGAGCAGCCGGGACGCCGTCGACTTGTGGACGCCCAGCTCGCCCGCGATCTCGGTGATGCCGGTTTCGCCGTTGCGCGCGAGCAGCTCCAGCACGCTGATCGCGCGGTCGACCGACTGCACCTGGCTCTGAGTTGCGTTTCCCGAGTCCTGGTTCCGCATAGCGCAACACTATCCGTTTCGCGGCATTCCTATCGGCTGAGTGGGCGAATCTCTTGACACGCGAAGCGCGGCTTTCCCGCTCTGCCGAGCCGGCCGGCCGGCCGTTTCCCCGAACTCGCCCGCAGGTCCGCGGGGGCCGCACCGGAACTCCCGCGGCCCCCGCGGACCGGCCGAAGCCCCCGGTGGGGGCACCCGGATGGAGCAGGCGGCCCTCGCGATCTTGATCTTTCTGGTGGTCAAACACGCGGGTCGTGCGTGCGGGCGTCGGAACTAGTGCGAATATGTGGTCATGAAGGCACGCGTTCTCGTGGTCGACGACGACCCCGCCCTGGCGGAGATGCTCACGATCGTGCTCCGTGGGGAGGGGTTCGACACGGCGGTGGTCGCCGACGGTTCGCGCGCGCTGCCCGCGCTGCGCGAGCTGAAGCCCGACCTCGTCCTGCTCGACCTGATGCTGCCCGGGATGAACGGGATCGACGTCTGCAAGGCGATCCGCGCCGAGTCCGGGGTGCCGATCGTCATGCTCACCGCGAAGAGCGACACCGTCGACATCGTGCTCGGCCTGGAGTCCGGCGCCGACGACTACGTCGTGAAGCCGTTCAAGCCGAAGGAGCTGGTCGCGCGCGTCCGGGCCCGGATGCGCCGCACCGAGGCCGAGCCCGCGGAGTCGCTCACCATCGGCGACCTGGCGATCGACGTGCCGGGCCACGAGGTCACGCGCGAGGGCAAGGCCATCCCGCTGACCCCGCTCGAGTTCGACCTGCTGGTGGCGCTGGCCCGCAAGCCGCGTCAGGTGTTCACCCGCGAGGTGCTGCTCGAGCAGGTCTGGGGCTACCGGCACGCGGCCGACACCCGGCTGGTGAACGTGCACGTCCAGCGCCTGCGTTCGAAGGTCGAGAAGGACCCGGAACACCCCGAGGTGGTGTTGACCGTTCGCGGAGTCGGGTACAAGGCCGGCCCGCCGTGATCGTTCGATGACCACGGATCCCGGCAGACGGATCCCCGCGTTCGCGCGTACGACGGCACGCCTGGTGCGGCGTGTCGTCGTTTTCGCGCGCCGGCGCGCGGTCGCGTTCAACGAGCTGTGGAAGCACTCCCTGCAGTTCCGCGTGACGGTG
Source organism: Amycolatopsis iheyensis (assembly GCF_024703995.1). Lineage (GTDB taxonomy): Bacteria > Actinomycetota > Actinomycetes > Mycobacteriales > Pseudonocardiaceae > Amycolatopsis > Amycolatopsis iheyensis. Next base: position 414,304 of record NZ_JAMXQV010000001.1, read on the forward strand.
TCGACGCTCGCGCTGTCCTCGGCCGTGGTCTTCGTGCTGGGCATGGTGCTGCAGAACCAGATCACCGAGCGGCTGCTGGACACCAAGCGCGAGGCCGCCATCGCGCAGACCCGCGCGGCCGCGGAGACGGCGGCCGGTGAGCTGGTCGGTCTCGGCGCCGAGACCGACGAGGCGCTGACCAACCGGCTCGCGAACGCGCTCAAGAAGATCGCGATCACGCCGACCAGCCAGGAAGCGGCCGGTTCGGCGGCCGGCACGTTCATCCCGGTGCTCGCCAGCGGCGGGCACGACCAGTCCGGTGACAAACCTTCGTCGGCCGGCCCGTTCCAGGACGTGCCGCCGCGGCTGCGCCAGTTCGTCGAAGCCAACGAGATGAGCTTCCTCGAGCACACCGTCCCCGACGACGGCGGCGGGCGCACGACGTACCTGATCGTCGGCACGCCGCTCAACACCGTCGCCAGCCCGCTGCAGCTGTACCTGCTGTTCCCGCTGACGACCGAGCAGAACACCGTCGCGACCGTGCAGAACACGCTGCTCGTCGGCGGGCTCGTGCTGCTGCTCCTGCTGGCGGGCATCACGAACCTGGTGACCCGGCAGGTGGTGCGGCCGGTCCGGCAGGCCGCCGCGGCCGCCGAGCAGTTCGCCGGCGGCGACCTCGACCAGCGCCTGGCCGTGCTCGGCGAGGACGACCTGTCGAAGCTCGCGGTGTCCTACAACGGGATGGCCGCCAGCATCCAGCGTCAGATCCGCCAGCTCGAGGAGTTCGGCGGGCTGCAGCGCCGGTTCACCTCCGACGTCTCGCACGAGCTGCGCACGCCGCTGACCACCGTGCGGATGGCCGCGGACGTGCTGCACGCGTCGCGCGAGCAGTTCCCGGCCGGCCTCGCGCGCTCGACCGAGCTGCTGGTCGACGAGCTCGACCGGTTCGAGTCGCTGCTCGGCGACCTGCTGGAGATCAGCCGGCTCGACGCCGGTGTCGAGGAGCTGGCCGCGGAGTTCATCGACGTCCGCCCGATCGCCACCCGCGCGGTCGAGCAGGTGCGGGTGATCGCCGGCAACGCGGGCAGCTCGGTGGAGCTGGTGCTGCCCGACGAGGAGGTCATCGCCGAGGTCGACGCCCGGCGCGTCGAACGGATCCTGCGGAACCTGCTCGGCAACGCCGTCGACCACAGCGAGGGCAAGCCGGTGGTGCTCACCGTCGGGGCCAACGAGACCGCGGTCGCGGTGACCGTCCGGGACCACGGCGTCGGCCTGCGGCCCGGCGAGGCCGACCTGGTGTTCAACCGGTTCTGGCGCGCCGACCCGTCGCGCAACCGGCGCACCGGCGGCACCGGGCTCGGCCTGGCGATCAGCCAGGAGGACGCCCGCCTGCACGGCGGCGAGCTCGACGCGTGGGGCGAACCGGGCTACGGCGCCTGCTTCCGGCTCGTCCTGCCGCGCCGCCAGGAAGTGTCGGCCGGCGACCCGCCGCTGGTGCTGCCGCCGCCCGACCGCGCGCAGACCGAGGTGCCGCTCGGCCTGATCGAGATCACGCCGGCGCCGGAGGCGATCTTCGCCGAACGTGAGGAAATCGGGCAGTGAACGAACAGGCTTTTCGGGGGTCCGGGTGGCGGAGCCCCCGGCCCGGGGCGAAGCCCCGGTTGAAACGGCTTGCGCTTGCTTTGTTGTGCCTGGTTCTGGTGGCCGGGTGCGCGAACGTGCCGCTGGAATCCCAGCCCGTCGTCGTCTCCGGCGAACGCCAGGGCCAGGGCTCGGGCGACGTCGTCCCCGAGCCGGCCAAGGACATCGACCCGCTGACGTTGGTCCGCGGCTTCATCGGCGCGACGCTGAAGCCGGGCCAGGGCAACGCGGCGGCGCGCGCCTACCTCGACGACCAGAGCCGGGCGGGGTGGCGGCCCAGCCGCAGCCTGACGATCATCCAGGACACCTTCGGCACGGTCTACGACACCGATCCGCAGCCGGACCCGAACACGCTGGTCGTCAACGTGCGCGGGATCGACATCGGCACGCTGGACCAGAGCAACGCGTTCGTGCCGGACTACAGCTCCGCGCTGCTCAAGGTGAAGGTGCGCAAGCAGGCGGGCGGTCAGTGGCGGATCGTCGACCCGCCCGCCGACCTGTACGCGACCGAGTCCGACTTCAGCGAGAACTACACCGCGGTGCCGGTCAGCTTCTACTCGGAGACGTCGGCGACGTTCGTCCCCGACCGGCGCTACGTGATCGCGAAGCCGCAGTCCGGGCTGCCGAGCCGGGTGATGGACCTGCTGGTCAACGGGCCGTCGACGAGCCTGGCGGGGTCGGTGAAGAACCTGCTCGGCGAGCCGGTCGAGATCGACACGAACGTCAAGAGCCTCGACGACGGCACGCTGGTGGTGCCGCTGACCGGGGTGTCCGGGGTGCCCGACGACACCCGGAAGCTGATCGCCGCGCAAATCGTCCTCACGCTGCAGTACGTGACATCGGCACGGATCCGGATCCTCGCCGACGGCGCGGCGCTGGTGCCGAACCACCCGGACTGGCGGTCGAACGAGCTGCCCGCGTACGGCGCGACGCTGTCGCCGAGCCTGGACCTGCTGGGGTTGATGACGGTCGGCGGCCGGGTGCGTTCCCTCGGCGACGGCGCGCCGGTCCCGGGCCCGGCGGGCAGCGGCGAGTACGACGTGGTGAGCGCGGCCCAGTCGATCGACGGCAAGCGCCTGGCGGTGGTGGAGCGCGACGGCGGCAAGGTCCGCCTGCGCATCGGCGACCTCGGGCACGACCTGCCGCTGGTCAACCTGGGCGGAACGACGTTGAGCCGCCCGACGTGGCGCCCGGGCACCGGCGAGGTGTGGACGGTGGCCGACCACCTGACGGTGGGCCGGATGGTGCTGAACCCCAACGGCCAGTGGACGGCGTTGACGGTCAACGCGACGGACCTGGTCCAGCAGGGCGGCATCACGGAGCTGCGCTTTTCGCGGGACGGCGCCCGGGTGGCGGCGGTGATCGACGGCGAGCTGTGGGTGGCGTCGGTGGTCGGCACCGGTGATTCGGTGGCCCTGCGCGAGCCCCGTCACCTCCAGCCCCACGACGTCACGGACGTGGCCGACGTGGACTGGATCACGCAGGACACCCTGGTGGCGGTGACGTCGTCGCCGTCCCAGCCGGTGGTGAGGGTCCTGGTCGACGGCCAGCGCCTGGACGCGTTCAACAGCTCCAACCTGACCCCGAAGGTCCACGGCGTGACGGCGGCCCCGGGCCGTCCGATCGTGGTGGCGGACGCGAGCGGCCTCTGGACGGCTTCGGTGCTGGGCGAGGTCTGGCGTCCGTTGCCGCACTCCATGCAGGACGCGGATCCGTTCTACCCGGGCTGAGGTTTCACGCTTCCGGGTGACGTCCGGACGTTCGAAACTGTCGGTGCCGGTGGTGACACTGTCCGTGTGCTGAAGAGACTGCTCGATTTGCTGGTACCCAGTCGCTGCGCGGCCTGCGGGGCGCGCGGGGCGCCGTGCTGCGCGGGTTGCGAAGGGGTGTGGGGCTCGGCGGCGGAGGTGGTCCGGCTGCCGACGGCGGGGCTGGTGCGGGTGTTCGCGCTGGCCCGGTACCGCGGGGTGGGGCGGCGGTTGTTGATCGCGTACAAGGAGCGCGGGCGGCGGGATCTGGCGCCTTCGCTCGGGCGGGCCTTGGCCGGGGCGTTGGCTGTGTTGCCGTTGCGGGGAACCGGTTCCGCGGGGTGTGGTGGTGTTGCGGTGCGGCCCACGATTCCTGCCGGCTTGGGCGCTTCGGCCGGTGAGCCCGCCTTCCCGAGGCGATCGCCCGGTGCCCCGGTTGCCTCGGCGCACTTCGCGCCCCTTGCGTGCCCTGGCGCTTCGGTGGGTGAGCGCGCCTCCCCGGTCCGCTCTCCAGTCCGCGAGTGCACTCCGGTTCGCGCGGGTGTCCCCGGCCGCGCGGCCAGTCCGGTCCGGGCGATGTGCCTGGTGCCGGCCCCGAGCCGTCCGTCGGCGGCGCGGGTGCGCGGTGGGCCGCACGTCGAACGCCTGGCCAGGGAAGCGGCGAAAGTGCTGGCCGAGCGAGGGTTCGAAGTGGCGGTGGCCCCGGCCTTGGAGCTGGCCGGCGGAGCCCGCGACGCGGTCGGCCTCGACCGAGCGCAACGGGCGGCCAACCTGGCCGGCCGGCTCCGCTTCAGACCGGCCGGCCGCCCACCCCCGGGAATCCCGGTGGTGGTCGTGGACGACGTGATCACCACCGGAGCCACGGCAGCGGCTTGCGTACACGCCTTGGGGGCGGAGGGAGTCGAGGTGGCGGCGGTGCTGACCCTCCTCACGGCCGGCTGACGTGGCCTCGGCAAGGCACGACGCGGCGGCCTGTGGGAACCAGTTCGCCAAGCGCCCCGTGGCCCGCGAGACCAGTTGGCCAAGTCAGCGCCAAGCGCCCTTCGGGAACCACTTCACCTGGTCGAGCCACCAGCGCGGCCGCGGCCTGGGTGCCGAGCCCACCCGCGCCCAGCGGCCACGCGAGGCCCAGCCGCACCCACCCGCCGCCCGAGGCCCACTCCGCGGGAACCACTTCACCCGGTCGAGCCACCAAGCACGACCGCGGCCAAGGCACCGAGCCCACCCGCACCCAGCGGCCACCCGAAATCCACCCCGAGAAACCAAACCAAGCCCCGAAACCAACCAGCCACAAGAAACCCGCCCACACCCCGGAGCCCAACCCGCCCCACCAGCACCAACCCGAAGGAAGAAAGGCCCCCGACCACACGACTCGCACCCGGGTGACCCCGACGTCACCTACAAGGGTGACGTCAGCCGGGAACGCGAGCGGCCTCGCGGCCGTTGTCCGGGCATGAGGGAGTCGATCACGACCACTCGGCCGCCACACCACTCCACCGGGGTGGCGGCTGCGGGCGGCCGGGCCGTCACCCTCGGCGTCCACCAGCAGTCGGCGATGCGCCGTCCGTGTGAAAGCACGCAGCGTGCACCGCGTCCGACCAGCGGGTGTTTTCTGGTGTTCACCCCCCGCTCACTGCGCGGGGTGACGGAGTCTCATTCCCCGACATCCCCCGGCTCGGGGGCTGTTGTAACGGGCGTGAGGAAGCTAACGTGCTCCGCAATCAGCAATCCCCGCAGGCAGGGAGGTGACGAGCCCATGTCCCTGGCGCCGGAGGTGCGCTGAGTCCGCGCTCGGGCACCGGCACGAGACGTCGTGAACCGCACCCGAGTTCCTTCTCAGCCCGCGATCCGGGCTTCTGTCCCCGCAATACCGGCGCCGTGTGTGAACTCAACAGCTCGCAGTTTTCGAAGCGAGGGAGGTCGTGTATGGACATCGTCGTCAAGGGCCGCAACGTGGAGGTGCCCGACCACTATCGGGCGCTTGTCAGCGAGAAGCTGGCCCGGCTCGAGCGCTACGACAGGAAAGTCATCCGGTACGACGTGGAACTGTTCCACGAACCCAACCGACGCCAGGCCAAGAGCTGCCAGCGCGTCGAAATCACCGGAAAGGGGCGGGGCCCGGCCGTACGCGCTGAAGCGTGTGCCGCCGACTTCTACGCAGCGCTTGATTCCGCAGTCACCAAGCTGGAAAACCGGCTGCGGAGGACGCACGACCGGAGGCGTGTGCACTACGGGCGCAGTCGCCCGGAATCGGTCGCCGAGGCGACCTCGGCCCTGCCGGGTGGCGGATCCCCGGCCGCGGCCAGTCCCGCCGCGCAGACCGCGGTGTTGGACGCACCCGAAGCCGAACCGCAGACGAACGGCTTCGCGAGTGCCGAAGAGATCCACCTGCCCCAGCAGCAGAGCTGGGCCGACGACGACCTGGGTCACCAGCCCGGTCGCGTCGTTCGCGAGAAGCAGCACACCGCGGAGCCCATGACGGTGGACCAGGCTCTCTACGAGATGGAGCTGGTCGGCCACGATTTCTACCTCTTCAACGACTCCGACGCGGGCCGGCCCAGCGTGGTCTACCGGCGGAAAGGCTTCGACTACGGCGTGATCCGGCTCGGCTGAGCCGGACTGAAGGAGGCCTTCACGGGTGGCCCGCACGCGCTCGCGTGCGGGCCACCCGCATGTCAGGACGTACGGCGTGTGCACACCGGCGCCCCTGTTCCCTACGATGGGGTGGGACGGTGGCGCCGACCACGGCGGCCGCCGCGGGAAAACCTGCCCGGGACCGGCCTGGGCGCACTCATGATCAGCTAGTGAGGTCGACCGGATGGTGCTGAACCGCCTGCTCCGCGCGGGTGAGGGCAAGATGGTGAAGCGGCTGCGCAACATCGCCGATCACATCAACACCCTCGAAGACGACGTCAAGGACCTGACCGACGCCGAGCTGCGGGCCAAGACCGAGGAGTTCCGCAAGCGGAACGGCGACGGCGAGTCCCTGGACGAACTGCTGCCGGAGGCCTTCGCGGTCGTCCGGGAGGCGGCCAAGCGGGTGCTCGGCCAGCGCCACTTCGACGTCCAGCTGATGGGCGGCGCGGCGCTGCACCTCGGCCAGGTCGCCGAGATGAAGACCGGTGAGGGCAAGACGCTCACCTGCGTCCTCCCGGCCTACCTCAACGCCATCCCCGGCAAGGGCGTCCACGTCGTCACGACGAACGACTACCTCGCCAAGCGCGACTCGGAGTGGATGGGCCGCATCCACCGCTTCCTCGGCCTCGAGGTCGGCGTCATCCTGTCGGAGCAGCAGCCGGACGTGCGGCGCTCCCAGTACAACGCCGACATCACCTACGGCACGAACAACGAGTTCGGCTTCGACTACCTGCGCGACAACATGGCGTGGAGCCTCGACGACTGCGTGCAGCGCGGGCACAACTTCGCCGTGGTCGACGAGGTGGACTCGATCCTCATCGACGAGGCCCGGACGCCGCTGATCATCTCGGGCCCGGCGGACCAGTCCTCGCGCTGGTACGTCGAGTTCGCCCGGCTCGCGCCGCTGATGAACGGCATCGACACCACCACGATGGGGTCGCGCGAGCGCACCGAGAAGACGAACCTGATCAACTCGAAGTACCACTACGAGGTCGATGTCCGGAAGCGCACCGTCGCCGTCACCGAGAAGGGCGTCCGGTTCGTCGAGGACCAGCTCGGCATCGAGAACCTCTACGAGGCGGCGAACACCCCGCTGGTCGGCTACCTGAACAACGCGCTGAAGGTCCAGGAGCTCTTCCACAAGGACAAGGACTACATCGTCCGCAACGGCGAAGTCATGATCGTCGACGAGTTCACCGGCCGCATCCTGGTCGGCCGCCGCTACAACGAGGGCATGCACCAGGCGATCGAGGCCAAGGAAAAGGTCGAGATCAAGGCCGAGAACCAGACGCTGGCCACGATCACGCTGCAGAACTACTTCCGCCTCTACGAGAAGCTGTCCGGCATGACCGGTACGGCCGAGACCGAGGCCGCGGAGTTCCACCAGACCTACAAGCTGGGTGTGGTGCCGATCCCGACGAACCGGCCGATGATCCGCGTCGACCAGGCGGACCTGATCTACAAGACCGAGGACGCCAAGTACGAGGCGGTCGCCGAGGACATCGCGGAGCGGCACGAGAAGGGCCAGCCGGTCCTGGTCGGCACGACGAGCGTCGAGAAGTCCGAGCGGCTGTCGAAGCTGCTGGTGAAGCTGAGCGTCCCGCACGAGGTGCTGAACGCGAAGCACCACGACCGCGAGGCGCTGATCGTCGCGCGCGCCGGCCAGAAGGGCGCCGTCACGGTCGCCACGAACATGGCCGGCCGCGGTACCGACATCGTGCTCGGCGGCAACCCCGACCTGATCGCCGACCAGGTGCTGCGCGAGCGCGGCCTGGACCCGGTCGAGCACTCCGAGGAGTACGAGGCCGCGTGGCCCGAGGTCCTGGAGCAGGTCAAGGCGGAGTCGAAGGCCGAAGGCGAAGAGGTCCGCGAGGCAGGCGGCCTGTACGTGCTGGGCACCGAGCGGCACGAGTCGCGCCGCATCGACAACCAGCTGCGCGGCCGGTCCGGTCGTCAGGGCGACCCGGGCGAGTCCCGCTTCTACCTCTCGCTCGGCGACGAGCTCATGCGCCGCTTCAACGCGACCATGGTCGAGCGCGTCATGACGACCATGCGGCTGCCCGACGACGTGCCGATCGAGCACAAGATGGTCTCCAAGGCCATCAAGAGCGCGCAGACCCAGGTCGAGCAGATCAACATGGAGCAGCGCAAGGACGTCCTCAAGTACGACGAGGTCATGAACGAGCAGCGCAAGGTGATCTACGCCGAGCGCCACCGCGTCCTCGCCGGCGAGAACCTGCGCGACCAGATCGAGGGCATGCTCAAGGACGTCGTCAACGCCTATGTGGACGGTGCGACCTCCAGCGGCTACGCCGAGGACTGGGACCACGAGAAGCTCTGGACGGCGCTGAAGCAGCTCTACCCGGTCAGCCTCGACTGGGACGAGCTGATGGAAGACGGCGACCTCGACGCGCACGGCCTCCGCGAGGCGCTGCTGCAGGACGCCCGCGACGCCTACGACAACCGCGAAGCCGAGATCAACGCGCTCGTCGGCCCGGAGGGCATGCGGACCCTGGAGCACCAGGTGATGCTGACGGTCCTCGACCGCAAGTGGCGCGAGCACCTCTACGAGATGGACTACCTCAAGCAGGGCATCGGCATGCGGGCGCTCGCGCAGCGCGACCCGCTGATCGAGTACCAGCGCGAGGGCTTCGACATGTTCCGCGCGATGCTCGACTCGCTGAAGGAGGAGGCCGTCGGCTTCCTGTTCAACCTGCAGGTCGAGCGCGCCGAGGCGCCGCCCGCCGAAGCCGCCGCCGCGCTGCCCACCGGCGTCGCGTCGGGCAACGGCAACGGCAACGGCCAGGCGGAGGGCCGGCACGCCCGTCCGGCGCCGCCGCAGCCGCCGACGACCGACACCGAGTCCGTCCCGGCCGCACTGCGCGGCAAGGGCCTCGGCGGCGGTGGCCAGCAGCCGGGCGTGACGCTGTCGGGCCCGGGTGAGGACGGCGAGGTCGAGTCCCACGCCGACGGCGGGGCGCAGGCCGCGGGCGGTGCCGGTGGGGGAACCCGCCGTGACCGCCGGGCCGCGCAGCGCGACGCCCAGAAGAAGGGCAAGAAGGGCCCGCGTCGCTGACGCAACCGGGGCCGGGGTGCGCGCGGGGTTCCGCGGGTGCCCCGGCCCCGTCGTTTTTCCGTGCAGGGATGGGGGACGACCGGTGAGCGTGGTCGAGGCGGATCCGCAGGAGTTCTTCGCGTTGTTCGGCGCCGAGCGGCGGCCGGACCCGTACCCGCACTACCGGCGGTGGCGCGAGCGGTTCCCGGTCGCGGCGCTGGCCGAGGGGATGTTCGCCGTCAGCGGTCTCGCCGAGGCGACGCAGGTGCTGCGCGACCCGGCGTTCGGGCACGCCGAACCGGAGTACCTGGACCCGGCGGACCGGCTCCCGGACCAGCCGGTCGACGAGTCGGGACGCGTGGTCCGGGCGTTCCTGTCGCTCAACCCGCCCGACCACACGCGGCTGCGGCGGCTGGTCGCGAAGGCGTTCACGCCGCGGATGGTCGAGCAGCTCGCGCCGCGGATCGAGGAGCTGACCGCGTCGCTCATCGAGCGTGCGCGCGGCGAGTTCGACCTGATGACGGCGCTCGCGAAGCCACTGCCGGTGGAGGTGATCGCCGAGCTGCTCGGGGTGCCGCTCGACGACCGCGAGCGGTTCGCGGAGTGGTCGCACGCGATGGCGCGGGCGCTGGACCCGCCGTTCCTGCAGCGCCCGGAGACGATCGAGCCGGCGGTCCGTGCGCGCCAGTCGTTCGTCGCGTACTTCCGGGAGCTGGCGGACCGGCGCCGGCGCGAGCCGGGGCAGGACCTGCTGTCGGCGCTGGTCGCGGTGTCCGACGCGGGTGACGCGCTCAGCGAGGGCGAGCTGCTGGTGACGCTGACGCTCCTGCTGATCGCCGGCCACGAGACGACGACGAACCTCATCGGCAACGGCGTCCTGGCACTGCTCCGCCACGGCGGCCTCGGCACGGCGGCGCCCGAGGGCGTGGTCGAGGAGGTGCTGCGCTACGACTCACCGGTCCAGCTGACGGCGAGGCTGGCGTTGCGCGACACGACCCTCGGCGGTCTGACGGTGCCGGCGGGCAGCCAGGTGATCGTCCTCATCGGAGCGGCCAACCGCGACCCGGCGGCGGTCCCGGACGCGGAGACGTTCGACCCGGCCCGCACCCCGGGCCGGCACCTGGCGTTCGGCCAGGGGATCCACTTCTGCCTGGGCGCGCCCCTGGCGAGGCTGGAGGGCCGCATCGTGTTCCGAGAGCTGGCCCGCCGCCTTCCCGAGCTGCGGCTGACGGCCGGTCCGAAGTGGAACGCGACAACGACCCTGCGCGGCCTGGCAACCCTCCCGGTCACCACCGGCCGCCCCTGACCCGCCACCCACGACGGCCGGCCAAGAGCGCCCCAATGTGGCGTTGGGTGCATCGAGCGCACCCAATGTGGCGTTGGGTGCATCGAACGCACCCAATGTGGCGTTCGGTGCGTCCAGCGCACCCAACGCCACATTGGGGCGCTTGAGGCGGCGGCGCCCGGGTCGAGTCGGCGCGTGTCACGCCGCGGCCCGCTGAGACCGCTGCTCAGGCGGCTTCAGGAGCGCGAAGCGTACGCACTGCCAGCCCACCGGGGTCCGGGTGAACCGGGCCGCCAGCGCGAACGACCGGCCGTCCGCCTCCACGCGCGCGCACGCCTCGATCACGTCCGGCGCCGGCGTGCCCGTGTGGACACTCTGCGTCCGGTGGCGCGGCCGGGCCAGGTGCGGCCCGCTGAGTCCCGCGTAGACCTCCGGCGCCACCAGACCGCGGATCTGCGGCACCGGACGCCGGCCGTCGTAGGCCTCCAGCAGCATGTTCAGCAGGCGGCCCACTTCGCTCGTCCCGAGGTGTCTCGGCGCCGGCCACCGGGTGTCGAGCCGGTGGTCCTCCCGCGTGGGCGGCGCCGCCTGCCGGTCCGCCCGGCGGGCCGATTCGCAGTGGTTCAGTGTTCGCAAGCGGTGTTCCTCGGTCATTTTCTCCCCTCCCGGGCGCGGCATTTCACCGTCGCCATCGCTTGGAGGGAGGAACGGCCGCGAAAGGCGACCGGAATCGCCCGATAAGGGGGAGAACCGCCGAAACCCTGGATTCTCCGGCGGCACCGCGCTAAGGGCCGATCATGCGCGACACCGCGTCGGCCCCACGGCTATGGTGTGCGGGGTGCTGAAAGGGTTGCTGGTCGATTTCGCCGGAGTTCTCACCGATCCGGACGCCGGCCGGTTGTACGACTACCTGCTGACCGCGCGTGAGCGAGGCGTCCGCACCGCGCTGCTGTCCAACGCTCCCGGGGCGTCGGCCGAGATCAAGAAGACCATGTTCGACTATTTCGACGCGCTGGTGTTTTCCGGTGAAGTCGGCGTCGCCAAGCCGGATCCCGAGGTCTACCGGATCGCGGCCGACCGGCTCGGCCTGCCCGCCACGCGCTGCGCGTTCGTCGACGACTCCGGCGCGAACGTCCGCGGCGCCGTCGAAGCGGGCATGGTCGGGGTGCACCACCGGTCGGTCGAGGAGACGCTCACCGAACTCGGCGTGTTGTTCCCGGACTCGTGAAACGCCTCAGCGCGCGCGGCGGACCAGTTCGAACGACAGGACGGCCGCCGCGGCCGAGACATTCAGCGACTCGACGTCACCCGGCATGGGAATGGAAACCCAGTCGGTGACGAGCTCGCCGACTTCGGCGCCGACGCCGGCCGTTTCGCCCCCGAGCACGAACGCCGCGCGCTGCGGCAGGTCGACGTCGAACACCGTGGTGCGCGCCGACGCTCCCAGCGCGTACAGGCCGTAGCCGGCCTCGGTGAGCATCTCGGCGGCCTCGCGCGCCGAACCGCAGCGCAGCACCGGGGCGCGGAACGCCACCCCGGCCGAAGCCTTGACCACCAGCGGGTCCAGCGCCGCGACGCCCCGGCGCGGCACGATCACGCCGTCGAGCCCGGCGGCCGTCGCCGTCCGCAGGATCATCCCGACGTTCGCGGGCGTGGTGATGCCGTCGAGCAGCAGCACCCGCGACGGCGGCCGCCGGTCGGCCAGCGCGGCGGCGAGCGAGCGCATCCGCGGCGCGACGACGTCGGCGAGCACGCCCTGGTCCTGCTTGCCGTTGCCGGCGAGCACCTTGACCCGATGGGCGCTCGCGCGCTGCACCTGGACGCCGGCGGCCTTCGCCGCGCGCTGGATCTCGGTCGCGCCGGGGCCGCGGGCGGTGTCGGCCAGGATCACCTTGTCGACGCGCAGGCCGTCGTCCGCCAGCGCCTCCAGCACCGGCTTCCGGCCGTAGACGGTCAGGAAGCGGTCCTTCGGCGAAATCGTCGAGTCATCACCCACACCGGGCAGTCTCGCACTGTGTAAGGATCGGCTCATGCCCGACCGCCTGTCCGCGCTGGACGCCTCGTTCCGCTACGTCGAGGACCACGCGACCCCGATGCACGTCGGCGGGGTGGCGATCTTCGAACGGCCGCGGTCCGGGTTCAGCTACGCGCAGCTGCTCGACCTCGTCGGGGCGCGGCTGGCGTACCTGCCGCGGTACCGGCAGCGCGTCCTCGAGGTGCCGGGGCACCTGGCGCGGCCGGTGTGGGTGGACGACGTCGACTTCGACCTGAACTACCACGTCCGGCGCTCGGCGCTGCCCCAGCCGGGCAGCGACGAGCAGCTGTTCGACCTGGTCGCGCGGCTGATGTCGCGGCGCCTGGCGCCCGAGCGGCCGCTGTGGGAGGCCTACTTCATCGAGGGGCTGGCCGGCGACCGGGTGGCGCTGGTGACGAAGACCCACCAGTCCGTTGTGGACGGTGTCGGCACGATCGAGCTCGGCCAGCTCATCCTCGACCCGACGCCGGCCGAGCCCGAGCCGTTCGAGGACATCTGGACGCCGCGGCGCGAGCCGAGCCGCACCCAGCTGGTGCTGGACGCGGTCAGCGAGGGCGTCCAGCGGCCGGGCGAGGTGGTGGAGAACGTCCGGTCGGCGGCGAACGACGCGGTCGCGGCGGCGGGCAAGCTCGCCGACACCGTCGGCGGCGTGGCGTCGACGCTGCGCACGCTGGTGCGCCCGGCGCCGTCCGGCCCGCTGAACGTCCGGGTGTCCGGCGGCCGGGTGTTCGCGGCGGTGCGCACGCGGCTGGAGGACTTCCGCAAGATCCGCGCGGCGCACGGCGGCACGGTCAACGACGTCGTGCTCGCGGCGGTCACCGGCGCGTTGCGCGAATGGCTGCTGTCGCGCGAGGAGACGCTGACCCCGAACACGACGGTCCGCGCGCTGGTGCCGCTGGCGGTGCGCGACGCGGAGACGGCGGAGTACTCGACGCCGGCGCTGGTCGGCAACCAGGTGGCGGCATACCTGGTGGACCTGCCGGTCGGCGAGCCGAACGCGGTGCTGCGGCTGCAGCACATCGGCCACGCGATGGCCGAGCACCTGGACTCGGGCCGCTCGGTGGCGGCGCGCGGGCTGCTCAAGGTGGGCGGCTTCGCGCCGGCCACCCTCCATTCGCTGGGCGCGCGGGCGGCGGGGTCGCTGTCCGGGCGCATCTTCAACGTGATGGTGACCAATTCGCCGGGCCCGCAGATGCCGATGTACGCGGGAGAGGCCAGACTGGTCGAGATGTTCCCGGTGATGCCGCTGATGCGCACCCAGGCCCTGGCGATCGGGGTGACGTCCTACCACGGCGGCGTCTACTTCGGACTCAACGGCGACCGCAAGGCCGCGTTCGACGTCGATCTGGTGGCCGGGATGATCGAAGAGTCCTTGGAAGAGCTGAAGGGTGCGCACTGGTGAGGGTTTATCTGCCTGCGACCATCGCGATGCTTCGCGACCTCGAATCGTCGGGGGAGTTCCGCGCCCGCAGCGGAACGGCGTTCGCGTTGACACCGGCGTTGCGCGAGGCGTACTCGTCGGGCTCGGACGAGGAGCTGGAGTACGCGGCGTTGCTGGACGCGGCCCGGGCGTCGCTGCGCTTGATCGCGGCGGAGGAGAAGGGCGAGCCCCGCCGGGTGGTGGTCTCGGCGGACGTGGAAGGCGTGACGCTGCGCCCGGACCTGGACGCCCCGGTGGTCCGAATCGGCGGCCCGATCCCGCTGAAACTGGTCGCGGCGATCCACGTGGACGCTTCGGAGGCGGCCGAGGCCGTGTCGGCGGCCGCGGCGGTGATCGACGCGGCGGATCTAGGTGACCCCGATGCGGAGTTCACGCTCGGGGATGCCGAGGATCATGAACTGGCTTGGTATGCGCCGCAGGAACTGCCGTTCTTGCTGGAGCTCCTCTGAGTTGTCCACAGGTGGGTCAACCTGTGGACAACTCGGCTTGAGTGCGGGTTCGCGTGGGGGGTGGCCGGTAGACTGGACTGGGGACGCCCCCCGGGGATGGGCGGGGGATGTCTTTTGGGGCTGGGGGCCGGCCCGCAGTGAACCCGTCCGGGTTCGGGGACGCGCGTTCGCCCCGCTACAGCGGCATCGGCTTGGTCGTGGGCATCCGCTGACCACGTCAGCGGCATCCGCGAACCAGCCACTTCGGCAGGGCCCTCCCAGCTCACCCTTCAGCGCCGGCCGTGGCCGTGTAGGCCCAGAGGGCGGGATCAGAGGGCAAGTCACCCGGCTCCACCGGCGCACTTCGCCGCCTCGACGGACGGGTGCGCGTGAGGCATCCCAGGCCGGCCCACGCACCTCGTGCCCGCCGCCAAAAGCCTGCGCGCCCCGTCGTCCCGATCACCGACACCGCAAATCCGTCGCCGTTCGAACGAAGGCGGACCTGACTACCCCACCTCACCCGGAGGCGGCGCCTGCACGTCCACCGGCCCACCCCACTCGCTGTACCGCGTGGTGATCCGAGCCTCCGCCCCCTGAAGAATCGGCGAAAGATCCAGCACCACCTGCAACGGCCGGTGCGTGTCGTCGAGCCACAGCTCCACCGGGAACTTGCCCGTCGACTCCGGGGGCAGCCCCGCCGGCAGGTCGCCGCCCAGCCGGGCGAGGTCCAGCTCCACCCGGTAGTGCTCCGCGGCCACCCCGCTCAGCTCCGTGCGCTCCGACGAGACGATCGTGCCCGCCGTGCGGATCTCGCCCAGGGTGTGCGCCGGGTCGTTCTGGGCCGCCAGCTGCGTCAAGCTGCCGCCCAGGACCTGGGAGAACGGGTCGTTACCGTCCGGGGAGACCGCCACCCACGGCTTGCCCGTGCCCACCTCGTCGCGCGAGCCCTCCGGGACCTTCGCGTACAGCTTGCCCGCCACCTGCCGCAGCTCCAGCGGGTCGCCGAGGAAGTCCGTCGTCATCACCTGTGCCGTTCCGCCCGCGCCGAAGCGGGCCTGGCCCTGGCCCTTCGAGCGGACGGACCCCACCGCGACGTCCGTGCCGAACTTCGCCGAGCCGGCGCTCGTCGTGGCCGCTGTGGCGGCGTCGGCCAGGGCCCGCGCGTCCGGGAACGCCGGTGGGGGTGGCGCGCCGGAACAGCCGGCGAGCAGGACGAGCAGCAGCACGACGGCTTTGCGCATGGCGCCAACAAAAACACAGCGGCTCCCCCGAACCCGTTCGGGGGAGCCGCTGCTACTCAGCGTCGTCCGGTCAGCGACCGGCCTTCTTCATCAGCTCGCCGAGGTCGACGACCTGGTCGGCCGGCGGGGCCGTCACGTCGACCTGGGTGCCCCAGTCGCTGTACTTCATCGTGAACTTCGCGTCGCCCGCCGGCGCGCCCAGCGCCTGCATCATCGGGCCCTGGTCCATGGTCACCTGCACCGGCAGGTTGTCCTTGTCCAGCCACAGCTCGGCCGGGATCTTGATGTCCTTGCCCTTGAGCATCCCGGCGACCTTGTCCCGGGTCGCGGCCGGCGCGGAACCGGCGAACTGGTCGACGGCCTTGGCCACGTCCAGCTCGACCTTGTAGTGGTTGACCTGCTTGCCGTTCAGCTCGGTCTGGTCGGACGAGATGATCCGGCCCGCCTTCGAGATCTGCTCGAGCATCTTGCTCGGGTCGCTCTGGTCGGCCGTCTGCGTCAGCGCGCTGCCCATGGCCTGCGAGATCGGGTCGGTGCCCTCGGACGAGATCTTCGCCCACGACTTGTCGGTGCCCATCTGCGCCTGCTGGTCGGCGGGCAGCTTGATGTACATGACCTGGTCGACCAGGCGCATCTCGGTGGTCTGGCCCGCCGCGG
This sequence comes from Amycolatopsis iheyensis, assembly GCF_024703995.1. Taxonomy (GTDB): domain Bacteria; phylum Actinomycetota; class Actinomycetes; order Mycobacteriales; family Pseudonocardiaceae; genus Amycolatopsis; species Amycolatopsis iheyensis. The sequence continues at coordinate 430,451 of NZ_JAMXQV010000001.1, forward strand.
TGCTGGTCATCGAGAACTTGGTGTTCGCGCCGTCGATGGCCATCGCGCCGGTCGCGCTCATGCTCTGACCGGCGGCGGAGCCCTCCATGGTGAACTTCGCCGACTTGGACTTCTCGGTGCCCTGCTTGGACGCCGACGCCAGCTGGATCGCGTCGGTGAACGGCGAGGCGAGGCCGCTGCCGCCGGCCTGGGTCTGGCTGCCCGCGGCGGCCGGCTCGGCGGTGCCGGACGTGTTGCCACTGCATGCCGACAGCGTCAGGGCCAACGCCGCGGCGCTCGCGGCGACCAGGGTGGTCTTGCGCATCGAAATCCCCTCAGGAGTTGGATCTTCCGCTCGGACTATCGCCCGATCGGGCGAATGGTTACCTCTGGGACGGTGACGATGCGGAGTCGGTTCCCGGTTGCCTCAGGCGTCCGTGGCCCGGGTCACGTCGTGGCCGCCGCGCGAGGCCAGCAGGCGCCGCAGCGACGTGAGCCGCTCGGCGCCGGCGCGGCCCTCGGTGACGACGTCGTCGAGCGCGCAGTCCGGGTCTTCCGGCGGGCCCAGGTGCCCGCAGCCCGACGGGCACTCCTCGGCGGCTTCGGCGAACTCCTCGAAGGCGTCGACGATGTCGTCCGCGGTGACGTGGGCCAGCCCGAACGAGCGCACACCCGGCGTGTCGATCACCCAGCCGCCGTCCGGCAGCGGCAGCGCCACCGCCGCGACGGACGTGTGCCGTCCCTTGCCGACCCCGCTCACCACGCCGACGGCCAGGTCGGCGTCCGGGACCAGGCGGTTGACCAATGTCGACTTGCCGACACCGGAGTGGCCGACCAGTGCCGTCACGCGGTCCTTCAGCATCTCCGCGAGGCCTTCGGGCTCTTCGTCGTAGCGGGTCACGATCGCCGGGATGTCGAGGCCGGCGTAGCCCGCGAGCAGCTCGTCCGGGCTGGCGAGGTCGGCTTTCGTCAGGCACAGCACGGGCTCGACACCACCCGCGTAGCAGGCGACCAGGCAGCGGTCGATGAACCCGGTGCGCGGCGGCGGGTCGGCGAGGGCGGTGACGATCAGCAGGCGCTCCGCGTTGGCCACGACCAGCCGTTCGTACGGATCGGTGTCGTCGGCCGTGCGCAGCAGGGAGCTGGTGCGCTCGTCGACGCGGATGATCCGCGCGAGGGTGTCGGGCTTGCCCGAGACGTCGCCGACCACGCCGACCCGGTCGCCGACGACCACCGGTGTCCGGCCCATCTCCCGGGCCCGCATCGCGGTGATCACCCGGTCGGGATCGGCGTCGATCGCGCAGGTCCAGCGGCCGCGGTCCTTGCCGATGACCATGGCGTTGACCGCGTCGGCGTGCTCGGGACGGCGCTTGCTGCGGGGGCGGGTGCCCTTCCCCGGACGCACGCGGACGTCGGACTCGTCCAGCTTGCTCCAGTCGTTGCGCGCCAACCCCGCCGTCCTCCCGTGCTCCGGTGTCCACCCGAATGATCCCACGCCGCTCGCCAGGGCCCTGGCCTGCGTGTAACGATGGCGTCCTGTCCGGCAGAGGAGGTTGCTCATGTGCGGCCGCTACGCCGCTACGAAGGACCCGGCGAAGCTGATCGAGGAGTTCGAGGCGATCGACCTCACCGAGGGCCACGCGCGTGCGGACCACAACGTCGCGCCGACCAAGAACGTCGTCACGGTCGTGCAGCGGCACCCACGCGACGACGACGGCGAAGTCCTCGAGGACGAGCCCGCCCAGCGGTCGCTGCGGATGATGAAGTGGGGCCTGGTGCCGTTCTGGGCGAAGGACCCGTCGGTCGGCTCGCGGATGATCAACACGCGCGCCGAGACCGCCGCCGAGAAGCCCGCCTTCCGCCGCGCGCTGGTGTCGCGCCGCTGCCTGGTGCCCGCCGACGGCTGGTTCGAGTGGCGCCGCACGGGCAAGGAGAAGGAGCCGTTCTACATGACGGAGCCGGATGGCTCCTCGATCGCGTTCGGCGGCATCTGGGAGAGCTGGCGGCCGAAGGACGACGACAACGCGTCGCCGCTGATCACGTTCTCGATCATCACGACCGACGCCGCCGGGCAGCTCACCGACGTCCACCACCGGATGCCGCTGATCGTGCCCAAGGCGCACTGGGACGGCTGGCTGGACCCGGACCGCGAGGACGTCAAGGACCTGCTGGTGCCGACGCCGGACGACATCGTCGAGTCGCTGGAGCTGCGGCCGATCTCGACGCTGGTCAACAACGTCCGCAACAACGGGCCCGAGCTGCTGGAGCGCGTCGACCCGGCGAACGAAGACGCGCTGTTCGACGTGCCGAAGTCATGACGGCCCTGGCGATCGACACCGCGTACGGCCCGGCCCGGGTGTACCTGCACTGCGCCGAGGAGGGCGAGGCGGTGCTGATGCTCGGCCACGGCGCGGGCGGCGGCCTCGGGGCGAAGGACCTGGTGGCGGTGACGCGCGCGGCCCGGATGGCTGGCGTGCACGTGGCGCTGGTCGAGCAGCCCTACCGGGTGGCGGGCCGCCGCGCGCCGGCCCCGGCGAACCAGCTGGACACGGCCTGGCTGACGATCGCGGACGAGCTGTCGGAGCGCTTCGACTCCCTGCCGTTCGTCTTCGGCGGCCGCTCGTCGGGCGCCCGGGTGGCCTGCCGGACAGCGTCGGCCGGGCAGGCGGTGGCGGTGCTGTGCCTGGCGTTCCCGGAGCACCCGCCGGGCAGGCCGGAGAAGACCCGCCAGCCGGAACTGGATGCGGTCGAGGTCCCGGTGCTGGTGGTGCAGGGGGAGCGGGACCCGTTCGGGCGGCCGGCGGCCGGGCCGCACCACGAGATCGTGCTGGTGGATGGGGACCACAGCCTGTCGAAAGATTTGGAGACGGTGTCGCGGGCGGCTACCGAGTGGCTGTCTCGGGTGCTGCGTCCGCTGGCCTGAGTTGTCCACATCGGCTTCGGTTGTCCACAGATTCGCGCGGCTGGGTTTTTTCGGCCCCAGGCCCGATACGCTGGACTAGGGACGCCCCCCGGGATGGGCGGGGGCTGTCCGGGGTGGCCCTGGGCCGCATTTCCCCAGCTCAGGCGGCGATCGGCGCCACCACTGCCGAAGCCAGCCGGACCAGATCACCCGGAGCCAGCTCCATCTCCAACCCCCGCCGCCCGGCCGAGCAGAACACCGTTTCGAACGTCGGCGCCGACGCGTCGATCACCACCGGGAGCCGGCTCCGATGGCCCAGCGGCGAGATCCCGCCCAGCACGTACCCGGTGGCTCGCTGCGCCGCCGCCGGGTCGGCCATCTTCGCCTTCTTGCCGCCTGCCGCGGCCGCCAGACCCTTCAGGTCCAGCTGGCCCGTGACCGGGACCACACCCACCACGAGCCGGCCGTCCACCTCCGCGACCAGCGTCTTGAACACCCGGGCCCGGTCCAGTCCCAGGGCCTCCACCGCCTCCAGGCCGTACGACTCCGCGCGCGGGTCGTGGTCGTAGGCGTGCAGCGTGTGCGGCACTTTCTGCTTCGTCAGAACCGCCGTCGCCGGGGTGCCCTTGCCAGCCATGCGCCGCAGTCTAGGGAATGCGCGCCCCACCCGATCGGTTGTACGGGTCGTGACCACAACGCTCGCCACCACACGCTCTCGCAGCCGTCGCCGCCCTGAGGCACCGGCGAACCGCGGTGTGCCCGGCCCCCGCGTAAACTCGACGTCGCCGTATGCGCGCACGCGCATCGACGCCGAGCGGGAAGGGACCGGTTTGCCGAGCACGCAGAACCCAGCGTCGGAAGAAGCGACCGAGGCCGAGCGCGCCGAGCGCTTCGAGCGGGACGCGATGCCGCTGCTCGACCAGCTGTACTCGGCCGCGATGCGGATGACCCGCAACCCCGCCGATGCCGAGGACCTGGTCCAGGAGACCTACCTCAAGGCGTATGCCGCCTTCGCGTCGTTCAAGGCCGGCACGAACCTCAAGGCGTGGATGTACCGCATCCTCACCAACACCTACATCAACGGCTACCGCAAGCGGCAGCGGCAGCCGGTGCAGCAGCCCACCGAGGAGATCACCGACTGGCAGATCGCCAAGGCGGAGAGCCACACCTCCAGCGGGCTGCGTTCGGCCGAGGTCGAGGCGATGGACAACCTGCCCGACACCGACGTCAAGGCCGCGCTGCAGAAGCTGCCCGAGGAGTTCCGGCTGGCCGTCTACCTGGCCGACGTCGAGGGCTTCGCCTACAAGGAGATCGCCGAGATCATGGACACCCCCATCGGCACCGTGATGTCCCGCCTGCACCGCGGCCGCGCCCAGCTGCGCGACCTGCTCGCCGACGTCGCCCGCGAGCGTGGCTTCATCCGCGGCGCCAAGGAGGAGGTGGCGGGGCGATGAACGACATGTGCGAGGGCGCGTCCGACAAGGTCCGCTGCGAAGAGGCGCTCGCCGACATCTACCTGCTGCTCGACCGCGAGTGCAGCCCCGAGCGGGACGCCGCCCTGCGCGCCCACATCGACGACTGCCCGCCGTGCCTCGAGGAGTACGGCATCGACGAGCACATCAAGCAGCTCCTGGCCCGCAAGTGCGGCGGCGACCACGCCCCGGCCGAGCTGAAGAGCCGGCTGCGCGCGTCGATCCGCCAGACCGTCGCCACGCGCGGCGGTGTCACGGTGGAACGCACCGAGATCACGCTCGAGCAGCGGTCCGAGTAGCGCCTGAGCACGACGAAGGCCCCCGCACTTCGGTGCGGGGGCCTTTTGCGTGCCGGCGCCGGCTCAGGAGTTGGGCTTGCCACCGTGGTTCGCGGCGTTCTTCTTCCGGCTGCGACGCTTGCGGGCGCGCTTCGACATGTTCACTCCTCGTCGTCAAAGCTGGTCAACCTCTCAAGTGTGTCATGACGTCCCGTTCTGGTTGGATGGGGTGGTCCGGGCGAGCGCGAGGAGGGTGTCGATGGCCGAGATCAGAGCCGAAATGGTCGGCACCGTGCTGCAGGTCGTCGCCGAGCCCGGCGCCGCGCTGGCCGCGGGTGACACCGTGCTCGTCCTGGAGTCGATGAAGATGGAGCTGCCGGTGGTCACCGAGGGTGCGGGCACGCTCGCGCGCCTCGCCGTCCGCCAGGGCGACCTCGTCCAGCAGGGTGACCTGCTCGGGGTGGTCGAGTAGTCCCGTGTCCACGCTCGCCGAACTGCTCGCCGACAACACCGGCCTCCCCGGGGAGGCCGCCGACCACCTGCAGACCGTCGTCGCGGAGTGGCAGCTGCTGGCCGACCTGTCCTTCGCCGACTTCCTGCTCTGGGTCCCGGTGACCGAGGAGCTGCAGCCCGACGGCGGCGACTTCGTCTGCGTCGCGCACGCACGCCCGACGACGGCGCCCACCGCGCACCCCGAGGACGTCGTCGGCACCCGGTTCACCGTGGAGGAGCATCCGCAGCTGGCGAAGGCCATGCGCGAGGTGCGGATCTGCCGTGAGGAAGACCCGCACTGGTACCGCGACCTGCCGATGCGGCGCGAGGCGATCCCGGTGCGCTTCCACGACACCGTCATCGCCGTGATGAGCCGCGAGACGAACCTGGCCGCGCCGCGCGTGCCGTCGCCGCTGGAGATCGCCTACCTGGGCAGCGCCGGCGACCTGTGCCAGATGATCGTCGACGGCACGTTCCCGCCGAACGGCAGCAACGCGACCGACACGCACACCTCGCCGCGGGTGGGCGACGGGCTGATCCGGCTCGACTCGAGCGGCACCGTGGTGTTCGCCAGCCCGAACGGCCTGTCCGCCTACCACCGGATGGGCCACGAGTCCGACCTGGTCGGCACGCGCCTGGCGCCGCTGACGCGGTCGCTGATCCGCGACCCGTTCGACGCGACCGAGGTGTCGCACCGGATCATCGAGGCCCTCGACGGGAAGCCGTCGAGCCGCACGGAGGCTGACTCGCGACGCGGCGCCGTCGTGCTGTTCCGCGCACTGCCGCTCCGGCCGGCCGGGCAGGCGGCGGGCGCGCTGGTGCTGGTCCGCGACGTCACCGAGGTGAAGCGGCGCGACCGCGCGCTGCTGTCGAAGGACGCGACGATCCGCGAGATCCACCACCGGGTGAAGAACAACCTGCAGACGGTGGCGGCGCTGCTGCGCCTGCAGTCCCGGCGGACGACGTCGGAGGAGGCGCGGCTCGCGCTGGCCGAGTCGGTGCGCCGGGTGACGTCGATCGCACTGGTGCACGAGGCGCTGTCGATCTCCGTCGACGAGCGCGTCGACCTCGACAAGCTGCTCGACAACGTGCTGCCGATGGTCGGCGAGGTCGCCACGGCGGAGTCGCAGGTCGGGTTGAAGCGGACGGGCTCGTTCGGGGTGGTCGTCGCGGAGATCGCGACGCCGCTGGTGATGGTGCTGGCCGAGCTGGTGCAGAACGCCGTCGAGCACGCCTTCCCGGCCGGCCGGTCCGGCAAGGTCGAGCTGATCGTGGAGCGCTCGGCGCGCTGGCTCGACGTCGTCATCCGCGACAACGGGCGCGGCCTGCCGTCGGGCTTCTCGCTGGAGCGTTCGGACGGCCTCGGCCTGCAGATCGTGCGGACGCTGGTGGAGTCCGAACTGCGCGGCTCGCTGTCGCTGCGGAAGGTGCGCACCGAGGCGTCGTCGACCCGGGTGACCGGAACCGAAGCCGCGCTGCGCATCCCTCTTTCGCGTCGCTTGTAGACAGTCGCGTTTGGACTCGATCACCGCCGGGCATTCCCGTTGTGGTGAACGTGATCGGGTGCGGTCGCGGAGGGGTGAACACGCTGAAGGCCCGGCACCTGGTGCATGCGGTGCCGGGCCGTTCAACGTTTTGCGGAGGACTGTCCTGCTTCGGAAAGCAAGTCCCGGTGAGGTTTCAGCGCACCCGTGTTCGGGTGGTTTCGCCTCGGTTGTTAAACTTGAGTCAGGTAGGTATCACCACAGACGGCGTGGGCACAGGAATGCCCGCCGGGTGAAGTTCCTACTCGGCTCGGGTGAAACGGTGGATCTGTGTAGAACTTCAGGCGTTGGTACGCGTGCCGATGTGCGTACGGCGGCGCTTGAGCGCGCGTCGCTCGTCCTCGCTCATGCCGCCCCACACGCCCGCGTCCTGGCCGCTGGCCAAAGCCCAGGCCAAGCAGTCGGAAGCGACGGTGCAGCGGTGGCACACGGCCTTCGCCTGAGCTACCTGCGACAGAGCAGGACCGCTGGTTCCCACCGGGAAGAACAGCTCGGGGTCCTCGTCTCGGCAGGCCGCGTCGTGGCGCCAGTCCATGTTCGTGAGCTCCTTCATATGGCGCGGGAGGGCCGCGCCACAGTCGTCAATGGCGGTCGTGTTTTCGGGTGCTTGTGAATGCTTTCACGAAGCACTGCTTTCGACAAGGGTTTCCTGAAGATCGGTGAGTCAGCTCACCCGGCCGAGCGACGCTTCTGACCTGCGGTTTCTCTCCGAAACAGCCCGCCTGACGGAAGGCTGATGCGCTGAGTGGAGCTTCTGCGTCGACGAACGGCAGGTTGCACTTTGCCGCAAGCGATCAGAGGCTCAGTCGTCACACGATTACTGTGAGTGCACTCGGGACGCTGAAGAACTCCACTCGGGTCCGCTGGCCGACGAGGTCGCCGTCCACCTGGAAGTTTACCGGTTCAGCTGCGTCGATGCGGATCATCGGCAGGTCATCGTGACGCACGAGACGCTTGCCTTTTTGGTTGCTCTTCGTAGCCAAAGCACGGCGTACATGCTTGAACACCGTGGGCAACCCCAGACCGTTCAACGCGAACAAACCCAATCCCGTCTCGAACGAGCAACCCGGGTTGAGGTGGACCGGACGCTCGCCCAGGTAGCTCCACGGATCGGTGTTCGACACGAAAGCGGTCAGCGCTTCGGCGGGTTCCTCACCCGGGATGCGGATCGTGAGGGCCGGCCGGCCCAGCGGCGGCCGGAAGTAGGAGCGGACGGCGGCCCGCATGTAGAGGCCGGCGGTCGTCTGCTTGCCGCGGCGCTTGGCGACGCGGCCGACGACGTCGGCGTCCCAGCCGAGGCCGGCGTTGAAGGTGAACCAGTGCCCGTCGGCCAGGCCGAGCCCGACCCGGCGGGAGCGTTCGTGCTCCAGCGCGTGCAGCAGCTGGTGGGTGGCCTCGACGGGGTCCGAGGAGATGCCGAGGGCGCGTGCGAAGACGTTGGCCGAGCCGCCGGGGACGACACCGAGCGCCGGGACACGTCCGATCTGCGTGGGATCGCCGTCGGAATCGGCCAGCAGGCCGTTGACGACCTCGTTGACCGTGCCGTCGCCGCCGTGGGCCACGACCAGGTCGATCCCGTCCCGCGCCGCCGAGCGCGCGACGGCCATGGCGTGCCCGCGGTAGTCGGTTTCGACCACGTCGAGCTTCACCTGGCTGGCGAGCGCGTGCGCCAGGACGTCCCGGCCACCGGCGGTGGTCGAGGTGGCCTGAGGGTTCACGACGAGGATTGCGCGCACCACCGCAGAGTAGGTGACTTCCGGCGGTCCGAGAACCTTCCGGCGGCCCATGGTGACGGGCGCAACCCCGGGGAACAGCACCTTCGAGACCCTGTGGCGGGCGGTCCTCCTTCACGTGCGGGTGTCCGCGCGTCGTGACAAGTGCACCCGGGCCGACCGCCCGCTCATCGACGACACCTTGATTCTCAGGGCCCGGGCGGCCCCGGGAAAACGGCCGACCGGGTGGCATACGATCGAATCAGCTCACGCACGGTGACCCGCCCTGGTGGGGGTCCACTGTGTCCCCGCGAAAGATCTCCCGGAAGGCCCGCTGTGAAGCTCTCGCCCGCACCCCGTGAGGTCCGGCTGGCCGGCGCGGTCACCGCGGTGCCGTCGCTCGCCCTGCTGGTGCTGGGCGTGATCGTGCTGGTCAAGGGCCTGGGCGCGCCGGCTCAGCCGGGCAACAACGTCTTCGTCGAGTCGGGCACGTTCATCGTGGTGGCGCTGGCGTTCCTGGCCGCGTCGGCCGGGCTGGTGCTGGGGCACACGTGGGCCCGCTCGCCCGGGGTGGTGATCGCGCTGATCGTGATCGGCCTCGGCTGGTACCTGCTCGGCCCGTCGGGCGAGCCGGTCTGGGGCGTGCCGGTCGCGCTGCTCGGGATCGTCGCGCTGGTGCTGCTGTTCCGGCGCCCGTCGCGAGAGTGGGCGCTGGGCCTGCGCGAGGGCGAGACGGAAACGGAAGCCGCCGAACGCGGCGGCCTGGCCGGCCGCCGCGCCGAGCGCGAAGGCCACGAAGAAGACTGAACCCGGGACTCGCGTGATCAGGCCCGTAACTCGCGTGATCGAAGCCGTAACTCGCGTGATCAGCGCCGGATCTCGCGAGTTACGGCCTCGATCACGCGAGATCCGGCTCTGATCACGCGGATGACGGCTCCGATCACGCGGGTTACGCCTCCGCGGCCAGGGCCTTCAGGGGTTCGTCGGTGAGGCGGTTCACGGTCCACTCGTCCATCGGGACCGCGCCCAGTGCCTTGTAGAACTGGGTTGCCGGGTTCCAGTCGAGGACCGACCACTCGAGCCGGGCGTAGCCGTTCGCGACGCACTCCGCCGCCAGCGCCGCCAGCAGGGCCTTGCCCAGGCCGGAGCCGCGGTGGGACGGCAGGACGAACAGGTCCTCCAGGTAGATCCCGTGCACGCCGCGCCAGGTCGAGTAGTTGAGGAACCACACCGCGAAGCCGACGACCTCGCCGTCCACCTCGGCCACGTGCCCGAACAGCTTCGGCGCGTCGCCGAACAGTGCCTCGTGCAGCTGCGGCGCGGTCAGGTGGCACTCGTCCGGCGCGCGTTCGTAGTCCGCGAGCGCGTACGCCAGGGCGACGGCGGCCTCGACGTCGTCGGGCCGGATCCGGCGGATGCGGTCGTCGGGCACTTCAGTCCTCCAGGGCGGGCGGCAGGTTGAGGTGTTCGATCTGGGGCTCGCCGCGCTCGTCGCCGAGCACCGCGATGCCGGCCGCGTCCAGTCCGAAGTGGACCCCGGCCGTGGCGGGGAGGCCGAGCCAGCGCGCCACCAGCACGCGGCTGAAGTGCCCGTGCCCGACCAGGATCACGTCGCCGGCTTCGATGTCCTGACGCGCTCGCGAAAGCACGCGGTCCGCGCGGTCGAAGACGTCGGAAACGCTTTCGCCACCCGGCATCGGGTGCGTCCAGACCGTCCAGCCCGGCACGGTCTCGCGGATCTTCGGCGTGGTGACGCCCTCGTAGTCGCCGTAGTCCCACTCGGCGAGGTCCTCGGTGACTTCGTCCACGCGCAGCCCGGCCAGCGCGGCGGTCCGCAGCGCGCGGGAGCGCGGGCTCGAGAGCACCAGCGACGGCCCGCCGACCAGCGTCCGGAGCGTGCCGCCCGCGGCGAGCGCCTGGCCCTCGCCTGCCGGGGTCAGCGGGATGTCCGTGCGGCCGGTGTGCCGCCCGTTCAGCGACCATTCGGTCTGGCCGTGCCGGAGGAGGAAGAGACGGTTCGCCACGCGGGCGAATATAACCGGCCGTTTGCGCGGCGGCAGGTCGCCTGCTTAGCTACTGGCCAGTAGCTTAGTTCAAGGAGGGGCGATGACCGAGACGCCGACGTTCGCGCTGTGGCACAAGCTGGCCGCGAAGCCGGGCGGAAAACAGCTGTTCAGCGCCGCGATGTGCGTGCGCGTGCCGTACTTCCGCACGGTGCTGCCGTCGGTGCGGGAGCTGCGGCCGGGCCACTGCGAGGTCACCGCGCCGAAGTGGTGGGGTGTCTACAACCACATCCGCACGTTCCACGCCATCGCCGCCTGCAACCTCGCCGAGATCGCGATGGGCATGCTCGCCGAGGCGACCGTCCCGCCGACGCACCGCTGGCTGCCGAAGGGCATGAACGTCCAGTACGTCGCGAAGGCCGAGACGGGCCTGCGCGCGGTGGCGTCGCTGCCCGGGCTGCCCGAGTTCGGCGACGAGGGTGTCGAACTGGACGTCCCGGTGACCATTTCGGACACGAACGGCAAACCGGTGGTCACCGGGACGATCACGATCTGGGTGACGCCGAAGAAGCGTTAGAGCTGCTTGTACCGCACGTACGACGCCTGGTGGAACGCGTTCTCGCCGGCTGGTGACGGCAGGCCGAGGCGCCGGTCGGCGAGCTTGCCGAGGGCACCGCAGCCGGTGGTCCCGGGCAGCGCGAGGTCCGGGTCGACGACGCCGGAGAACGCCGTCCGCGGGTTCTCCGAGATGATCCGCGGCGGGACGGCCGGGTCGTCGTGCACGACGGTGTGCAGCGGCTTCGCCGCGGTGCCGATGCTGCAGCCCTTGCGCAGCAACGGGTGCCGCAGCACGGCGTAGACGTCGAGCTCGCCGCGGCGCACGTCGTCGCTGTGGAAGTCGGAGTACCCGCCGTAGCGCAGCTGGATCGTCGCGCCGGCCAGGCCGGGGACGCGCGCGGGCGCGTGTCGCAGCGAGCCGAACACCTGCGCGTACTCGCCGTTCACGCGGCCTTCGCTGAACGTGAGTCGCAGTTCGCCGAGCGGGATCACCCGGTCGCCGATCGTCAGCTTTCCTTGGGAGACAAAGGCTTCGCAGCGCCACGTGCCCGGGTCGGCGTTCGCGGGCGGCGCCGGGCAGTCGGTGAAGTCGAAGACCGGCAGCTCTTCCGCGGACGCCGTCCCGGGCGCGACCCCCAGTGCGGCCGCGGCGACCGCGGCTGCCCCCAGTGCGAGAAGTTTCATGCCGGTGAGCTTGCTCGCGCCGCGGGCCGCGGACATCCGGGATCGCCCCCAGGGGAAGCCCTCGGATTTCCCTCAACCGGGTGAGACACGTTTCATTTAGTTAACGCCGTTTACTGAACTCGGGCATGCTCGGGTCCATGTCTGCCTTCTCCCGCCGCCGGTTCCTCGGCCTCGCCGCCCTGAACTCCGCCGCCGCCCTCGGGCTGACCACGGTCTCGACGCGGCCCGCGGCCGCCACGCCGCTCCCGGCGTACTCGCCGGCAGTGGTCATCGGCACCGGCTACGGCGCCGCCGTCACGGCGTTGCGGCTCGGCGAGGCCGGGATCCCGACGCTGATGCTCGAGATGGGCAAGCTGTGGAACAGCCCCGGCGCCGACGGCAAGGTGTTCTGCTCGATGCTCGCGCCCGACGAGCGGGCGATGTGGTTCAAGGGCCGCACCGAGGCGCCGCTGGCGTCGTTCCTCTGGCTCGACCTGGCCAACCGCGACATCCCGCGCCACGCCGGCGTGCTCGACCGGGTCGGCTACGGCGACATGGGGGTTTACCTCGGCCGCGGCGTCGGCGGCGGCTCGCTGGTCAACGGCGCGATGGCGGTGACGCCGAAGCGGTCCTACTTCGAGGAGATCCTGCCGCGGGTCGACGCCGACGAGATGTACGGCCGCTACTTCCCGCGAGCCCGGGCCGAACTCGGCGTGGACGTCGTGGACCCGGACTGGTTCGAGACGTGCCGCTCCTACCAGTACGCGCGCGTCTCGCGGAAGGCCGCGCGCAAAGCCGGGTTCGCCACCACGTTCGTATCCACTGTATACAATGTCGACTACCTACGGCGCGAGGAAGCGGGCGAGGTGCCGCGCTCGGCGGACGCGTCCGAGGTCATCTACGGCAACAACCACGGGAAGCGCTCGCTCGACCAGTCCTACCTGGCCGCCGCGCTCGGCACCGGGAACGTGACCATCCGGGCGCTGTCCGAGGTCCGCGAGATCCTCCGGCAGCCGGACGGCACGTTCACGCTGGTGGTGCGGGAGATCGACGAGCGCGGCACGGTCCTGGGCACCCAGCACGTCACCACGAAGTCGCTGTTCCTCGGCGCGGGCAGCGTCGGCTCGACCGAGCTGCTGCTCCGCGCCCGCGACACCGGGCGCCTGCCCAGGCTGAACGCCGCAATCGGACAGGGCTGGGGGACGAACGGGAACGTCATGTGCGGGCGCGCCAACCACGTCTGGGACACCACCGGCAGCCTGCAGTCGGGCATGCCCGCGCTCGGCATCGACAACTGGGCCGACCCGGTGCACCCGGCCTTCGCCGAGATCGCGCCGGTGCCGGCCGGGCTCGAGACGTGGGTCAGCCTGTACCTCGCGATCACGAAGAACCCCGAACGCGGGCACTTCACCTACGACGCGGCGACCGACTCGGCGAAGCTGCACTGGGCGGCGTCGCAGGGGCAGCCGTCGATCGACGCCGCGAAGGCGCTGTTCGACAAGATCAACCGGGCGAACCGGACGATCTACCGCCACGACCTGTTCGGCGACACGCGCCCGTTCGAGAACCGCTTCACCTACCACCCACTGGGCGGGCTGGTGCTCGGCGAAGCGACGGACGACTACGGCCGGGTCGAGGGCTACCGCAACCTGTACGTCACGGACGGCTCGCTGATCCCGGGCAGCACCGGCGTCAACCCGTTCGTGACGATCACGGCGCTGGCCGAGCGCAACATCGAGCGCGTCCTGGCCGAGGACTTCACGGGCTGAGCCTGGCGAGCGACTCGACGAAGCCGTCGTCGGTGGCGGCGAAGAAGGACGCGTCGGCGGCTTCGACGTCCTTCAGCGCCTTCGCGACCAGGTCCAGTCCGGCCTTCGTGACCTCCAGCCGCTTCGCGCGGGCGTCGGCCGGGTCGTCGGCACGGGCGAGCAGGCCGCGATCGGCCAGCTTGCGGACGACCTGGCTGGTCATCATCGTGTCCGTGCCGGCCTGCTCGGCGAGCTGCCGCTGGGTCGGCGGCTCGCCCGAGCGGGTGAGCCACCACGTGGTGGTCAGCAGCACGAACTGGACGTGCGTGAGGTCGTGCGGCGCCAGCGCGGCCCGCATCGCCCGCTGCCAGGCCAGTGTCACGCGCCACAGCAGGAAGCCGGGGCTGCGTTCGGGGCCGGGCAGGCGGGACTCCGGGGCGGTCATGCTCGCAAGCTTGCCTCGTCATACGGGGCTTCGCCCCGGCCGGGGGCTCCGCCACCCGGACCCCCGGAGGTGCTTGCCTCGGCCAGTCGCGCAAGCGCTTGCATGGCGTCGGGAGTGTCCGACGTGACCTGCGGGCCGAACCCCTCCGGCCCGTCGACGGTGACGCGGTAGGTGATCCGCGTGCCGCCCTCGACGTCGGTCAGGACGTGCTCGAAGCGCAGGAACGCGTCGGGCAGCCGGGTCTCGTCGGTGAAGCTCCGGCCGTCGGTGACCTCGGTCAGCGTGAACGGGATCGGCGGCATCCCGGCCATCGTCATCGTCCCGCTGGTCCCGGCGGTGAACGCCCCCGCCAGGACCACCGAGCGGACGCCCGCGTCCCACTCCGGCCAGCGGGCGGTGTCGGCCCAGAGCGGCCAGATCGCGGCGGCGGGCGCGGTGGAGGTCTCGGTGTGCTCGTACTCGTAAAGTGTCATGCGGGCAGACTATATGCACGCTTAGTAAATTCGCAAGCAGTCGGACGACCGGGGCGGTGGTGGTCAGTTCGCCAGGTGCAGCTTGTCGTAGTACGCGACGCAGTCCGCGTAGGTCGGCAGCAAGCCCTGCTCGCGAGCCTCCGCCAGGGTGGGCGCGTCGCGGTCCTTGTCGGACAGGATCAGCTCGATGTCGGCGGGCCACGGCAGGTTCAGCGCCGGGTCGAGCGGGGTGATCGCGTGCTCACCCGTCGGGTTGTACGGCTCGGAGCAGAGGTAGGCCATCACGGTGTCGTCTTCGAGGGCGACGAAGGCGTGGCCGAGGCCCTCGGCGAGGTAGACGGCGCGGTACTCGCTGGAGTCGAGCGTGACCGCCTCGAACGCGCCGAACGTCGGCGAGCCGACGCGCAGGTCGACGACGACGTCGAGCAGGACGCCGCGCGGGCAGTAGACGTACTTGGCCTGGCCGGGCGGGGTGTCGGCGAAGTGGATGCCGCGGATCGTGCCGCGCCGCGAAACGCTGTGGTTGGACTGCCCGAGCCGCAGGGGGTGCCCGGCCGCTTCGCGGAAGGTGTCCTCCTGAAAGGGGGCGACGAACAGGCCCCGATCGTCGGGGAACGCCCGGGGGAAGAACTCGAAGGCGTCCGGGACGCTCAGCTGCCGGAATTGCATGCCGTCACCATATCCGCCGCCAACAAAACCGGACGGACGTCTTGGGAATTGCCGGAAATGTCGGGGGATGTGACATGAACCGCACCGAGGGGTCACCTGCCGGACAAGACCTGTCACAATGAACGGACCGCCGCGTCCGCGGCCATCGCCAGACCCACGGCACCGATGGCCGACGTGACGCCTCGCCGACAGGCCGGCGCTACCGCGCTGGGCTGCCGTGCCGGGAATCACCACGGTGTCCCCTGTAGCCGTGGTCCCAGCTCGCATGCCCAGGAGTAATTCACGTGACACAGGTTCGAACCGCGAGTTCTGTCATTCCCTCAGGACGAATGCCGGAAACGACGACAGGAAAGCCCATGAGCGACCCCACCGGCGCCGGCGCGCCGGTCACCGACGAAGAGATCTTCACCGGGCACGAGGGCGGCAAGCTCTCGGTGGCGGCCACCCGCCCCATTTCCAGCCCGCGTGACCTTTCGATCGCGTACACCCCCGGGGTGGCGAAGGTGAGCCGTGCGATCGCCGAGGACGCCGCCAAGGCCAAGCGGTACACGTGGGCGGACCGGCTCGTCGTCGTGGTGAGCGACGGGACGGCGGTGCTCGGCCTCGGCGACATCGGCGCGAGCGCGTCGCTGCCGGTCATGGAGGGCAAGTCGGTCCTGTTCAAGACCTTCGGCGGGCTCGACTCGATCCCGCTGGTGCTCGACACCACCGACGTCGACGAGATCGTCGAGACGATGGTGCGGCTGCGGCCGTCCTACGGCGCGGTCAACCTCGAGGACGTCTCCGCGCCGCGCTGCTTCGAGCTGGAGGACAAGCTCAAGGAGGCGCTGGACTGCCCGGTCATGCACGACGACCAGCACGGCACGGCGATCGTCACGCTGGCCGCCCTGCGCGGCGCCAACCTGGTGCTCGACCGGGCGATCGCCGACCAGCGCGTGGTCGTCTCCGGGGCCGGCGCGGCGGGGGTCGCCTGCGCCCGGATCCTGCAGGAAGCCGGCATCGGGGACGTCACCGTCCTCGACTCGCGCGGCATCATCCACGAAGGCCGCGAGGGCCTGAACCCGGTCAAGCAACGCCTGGCCGCGACCACGAACAAGGCCGGCCTGAAGGGCGGGCTCGCGGAGGCGCTCGAGGGCGCGGACGTGTTCCTCGGCCTGTCCGGCGCGACGATCGACGAGGCCCTGCTGGGCCGGATGTCGGGCGGCGGCATCGTGTTCGCACTGTCCAACCCGGACCCGGAAGTTCACCCGGACGTGGCCGCGCGGTACGCGTCGATCGTGGCCACCGGCCGCAGCGACTTCCCGAACCAGATCAACAACGTGCTGGCGTTCCCCGGCGTGTTCCGCGGCGCGCTGGACTCCGGCGCCCGCGCGATCACGGAGGGCATGAAGCTGGCCGCGGCCGAGGCGATCGTCTCGGTGGCGATGGACGACCTGGGTCCGGACCGGATCGTCCCGTCCCCGCTCGACCCGCGCGTGGCCCCCGAGGTCGCGGCCGCGGTGGCGAAGGCCGCTCAGGCCGACGGCGTCACCGACTGACCCGGCGCCAAAGCGGCACTTTCACGTGAAAGTGCCGCTTTCGGCGTCTCAGAGGAGCTCAGTCAGGCGGTGGCGGGGGACGTCGACCAGGCGCAGGTCCACCAGGTCGTCGGGGACGTCGAGGGAGACGTTCGCCAGGCGGGCATGCGCCCGGGTGAGGACCTCGTCCTGCTGCTCCACCGCGTCCGCGACGACCACCGCGTGCCGGTTGTCCGGTGTGCTGCGCAGGTAACGCAGCGCGTACTTGCCCCGGATGAGGGACGCCAGCGCCTCCTGGGACGCCTGGTCCGCGAGGTCCGGGTGCGCGTTCGGCACCAGCAGCGCCAGCCGCCGGGCGTTCGTGCCCAGCAGCGTCCGCAGCAGCCACGGGCCCGGGTCCGCCGAGAGGTCCATCGCGACCGCGTCGCCCTCGGGTCCGGAGATCGACCAGTCCACCGGCCGCGACTCCAGCGAAAGCCCGCCCGCGACGGCGATTTCCTTCAGCTTCTCCAGCAACGCCGGTTTCGTCCCGGCCGCCTCCACCGACTGCGGGCCGTGCGTGTAGATCGCCTTGCCGCTGCGCACCTTCTTGGCCTTCGCCGTCGGCTGGCAGACGTACAGGTCCGCCGCGCTGCCGATCGCCTGCGCGCCGAAGTACCGGTTGAAGCCGGGCAGGATCGCCTCGAACGTCAGCCCGAGCGTCGCCAGCGAGCGCTGCACCTGCGCGCCCAGCGCCGGGTGCCGCGGGCTGTAGCCGTAGGCGAACAACAGCCGGCCCTCGGAGGGCTCCCGCAGTGCCTGCACGCCGCGCGCGGCGAACAGGCCCATGCCTTCCGGGGTGTACGGCGGATCGCTGAACACCAGGTCGAAGCGGCCGGCGAGGGCCGGTGGCAGCCCGACGCGCAGGTCCGTGTGCGCGGTCGCGATCTCGCGCCCGCCGCGGTCGTCCAGGTAGGCGAGGACGCGCTCATCGAGGTCGACGACCGTCAAGGAGGCCGCCGGGCAGACCGCGCGCACCGCCAGCGACGTCAGGTCGTGGTCGCCGAGGAACAGCAGCCGCGCCGACGCGAGGTCGTAGTGCGCGTCGAGCCACAGCGCGCGGCGCAGCACCGTCTCCGGCGTCGCCTGCACGTGGTCGAGCGCGGCCAGCGGCGACGGTACCTCGGCCACCCACTCGGCGACCTTCGGCAGCAGCTCGTGGCCCGCGACGGCCTCGTCGAGCGGGTCGGCGTAGCGCGGCGCGCTGTACTGCAGGTACGACGCGGCGACGCCGGGGGCGATCCGCAGCCGGTCGCCGCTGCGGTCGAGGTCGTCGCCGAGGGCGTTCAGGACGTCCTCCACGCTGCGCCGCGGCGCCGTGGACAGCCGCACCAGCTCGGCGAGGTCGTGGTCGCCGGTGCGCAGGAGGTCGATGACGCGGTACAACGGGCGGACGCCGACACCGTGCGCGGCGAGGACGTCGTCGAGGGACTTCACGGGCCTTGAGCCTAGTCACCACCGTTCGGAACACCGTGCCAACGGCTGCCGACTGGGCTACGGTCGGTTGCACCGGACATGGGGAGTGGGCAGTGACCATCGAATTCCGCGACGTGACCAAGCAGTATCCGGATGGGACGGTCGCCGTCGACAAGCTGAACATGACGGTCGAAGACGGCACGATCACCGTGTTCGTCGGCCCGTCCGGCTGCGGGAAGACGACGTCGCTGCGGATGATCAACCGGATGGTCGAGCCGACCGGCGGCCAGGTGCTGCTCGACGGCAAGGACGTCGCCGAGGGCGACCCGGCGCTGCTGCGCCGCGGCATCGGCTACGTCATCCAGCACGCCGGTCTCTTTCCACACAGGACAGTGCTCGACAACATCGCCACCGTGCCCCTGCTCTCGGGCTGGGACAAGGCGAAGGCGCGCAAGCGGGCGGCCGAGCTGCTGGAGACCATCGGCCTGCCGGCCGAGCTCGGCAAGCGGTACCCGGCGCAGCTCTCGGGCGGCCAGCAGCAGCGCGTCGGCGTCGCCCGCGCGCTGGCCGCCGACTCGCCGGTGCTGCTGATGGACGAGCCGTTCTCCGCCGTCGACCCGATCGTGCGCGAGGACCTGCAGAACGAGCTGCTGCGGCTGCAGTCGCAGCTGGGCAAGACGATCGTGTTCGTCACCCACGACATCGACGAGGCCGTCCGGCTCGGCGACAAGGTCGCGGTGATGCGCGTCGGCGGCAAGCTCGCCCAGTACGGCACCCCCGCCGACGTGCTGCGCCACCCGGTCGACGACTTCGTCGCGTCGTTCGTCGGCCGCGACCGCGGCTACCGCGGCCTGTCCTTCCTCTCCGCGGACGGCGTCGAGGTGAAGGAGCTGGCGCTGGTCGAGATCGGCGCCACGGTCTCCGCGACCGACGGCTGGCGGCTCGCGGTCAACGCGGACAAGCAGCCCCGCGGCTGGCTGCCCCCGAACTCCACTGTGGACGGCGCACTGTCCGAAGACGACCTCGTCGCCGGCGGTTCGCTGTGGATCCACGGCACGCCGATCCGCGGCGCGCTCGATGCCGCGCTGTCTTCGCCGGCCAGCCTCGGCGTGGTCGTCGACGAAGAGCACCGCGTGCTCGGCGGGGTGGTCGCGAGGCAAGTGCTGGACGTGATCGAGGCGACCCCGCAGGCGTCATGAGCTTCTTCGACGAGCTCGGGCAGTACCTGAGCAGCGGGAACACGCGTGCCGAAATCCTCGGCGACCTGGGTGACCACGTCTACCTGGCGCTGCTCCCGCTGGTGCTGGGCATCGTGCTCGCGGTCGCGGCCGGCTGGCTCGGGCACCGCTGGCCGCCCGCCCGGCAGGTGCTGATGGTGCTGGCCAACCTGCTCTACACGATCCCGTCGCTCGCGTTGTTCGTCGTCATCCCGGGCCTGATCGGGTCGAAGATCCTGGACAGCGTCAACGTCGTCGTCGCGCTGACGATCTACACCACGGCGCTGCTGGTCCGCCCGGTGCTCGACGCGCTGGACGCGGTGGCGCCGCCGGTGATCGCCGCCGCGACCGCGGTCGGGTACAAGCCGGTGCGGCGGTTCTTCGCCGTCGAGCTGCCGCTTTCCGTGCCGGTGCTCGCGGCCGGCGTGCGGGTGGCGTCGGTCAGCAACATCAGCCTGGTCAGCGTCGGCGCGCTGATCGGCACCGGCGGCCTCGGCGTGCTGTTCACCGACGGCTTCCAACGCGAATACTTCTCGCCGATCGTCGTCGGCATCGTCCTGACCCTGGTGCTGGCCTTGGTCGTCGACCTGATCCTGGTCGGGATCCGGAACCTCCTGACGCCGTGGGAACGGGTGAGCGCCGCATGATCACCGACCTCTTCCACTGGTTCGGCGACCCGGCGCACTGGTCCGGGCCCGACGGCATCCCGCAGCGGCTGCTGGAGCACCTCGGCTACGTCGCGTTGTCGCTGGTGATCGCTCTTGTCATCGCGGTCCCGCTGGGACTGTTCGTCGGTCACACCGGCCGCGGCGGTGTCGTGCTGGTCGGGGCGGGCAACGTGATCCGCGCGCTGCCGACGCTCGGGCTCGTGACGTTCCTGTTCCTACTCTTCACCGAAAGCGTCACCTCGACGATCATCGGTCTCGTGGTGCTGGCGGTGCCGCCGGTCCTGGCCGGCACCTACGCCGGGCTGCAGGCGACCGACCACGGTGTCGTCGACGCCGCGCAGGGCATCGGGATGACCGGCTGGCAGCGGCTCTGGAAGGTCGAGGTGCCGATCTCGCTGCCGCTCGTGCTGGGTGGCATCCGCAACGCCGTGCTGCAGCTCGTGGCGACCGCCGCGGTGGCCGCGTACGTCGGACTCGGTGGCCTGGGCCGGTTCCTGCTCGACGGACTGGCCATTTTGGACTATTCCGAAGTGATCGCGGGCGCGTTGCTGACGACGTTGCTCGCCATCGTGCTCGACGTTCTGTTCGCGCTGCTGAACCGCGCGCTGGTGCCCCGGGGCGTCCGGCTCGCGGCGGCCGTGAAGAAGGTGACGGCGTGAAGCGTTTTCTGGCGGCCGCTGTGCTGCTCTTGGCCGCGGGCTGCGGCAACCCGCTGGCGGGCGGCGGCGAGGGCGGGTCGAACGGCGACATCATCATCGGCGCGTCCGACGTCGGGGAAAGCCTGCTGCTGGCCCAGATCTACGCCGGCGCGCTGCGCAACGCCGGTGCGTCGAACGTGACCGTCCGGCCGCCGGTCGGCAGCCGCGAGGTCGTCGTCAAGGCCCTGCAGGACAAGTCGCTGTCGGTGGTGCCGGACTACAGCGGGAACCTGTTGCGGTACTTCGACAAGGAGACGTCCGCGACGACGTCGCAGGACGTCTACGCGCAGCTTCGGCAGAAGGTCCCGGCCGGGTTCGAGGTGCTGGACCAGGCGCCGGCGGAGGACAAGGACCTGCTGGTGGTCGGGCCGCAGCTGGCCGCCTCGGGTGTCAAGACGTTCTCGGACCTGGGAAAGCGTTGCGGCGAGCTGGTGTTCGGCGGGCCGGGCCAGTGGAGCAGCCGCTGGAAGGACCAGATCAAGAAGCTCTACGGCTGCGAGTTCAAGGAGATCCGCACGACGGACACAGGCGGCCCGGTGACGGTGGCGGCGCTGAAGTCGGGTGACGTCCAGGTGGCGGACTTGTTCAGCACGTCGTCGACGATCGCCGCGAACGGGTTCGTGCCGTTGGTGGACGACAAGAACATGTTCCCGGCGCAGAACATCGTGCCGCTGGTGGCGCGCGGGACGCTGTCGCCGGCTGAAGCGGCGGCGCTGAACCGGGTTTCGGCGGCGCTGACCACCGAGCGGCTGACGCAGCTGAACGTCGAGTTCACCGAGAAGAAGCGCAACCCGCTGGACATCGCCGAGGACTTCCTGGCCCGCAGCTAGTCGAGGGCGAGCTTCACGCCGAGGCCGATGAAGACGCCGCCGGTGGCGATCTCGATCCGGCGCTGGTTCCGCTTGCGCCGCACCCACCCGCCGACGCGCCCGGCGAGGACCCCGACGGCGCCGTCGACGAGGAACTCGAAGACGATCATGATGGCGCCGAGGATCGCGAACTGCAGCCAGACGTGCCCGCGCGCGGGGTCGATGAACTGCGGGAGGAAGGCGATGGTGAAGGTGACCATCTTGGGGTTGAGCAGGTTGGTGAGCAGGCCACTGAGGTAGGCACGGTCACTGCGCCGTTCGACGAGCGGCTTGCGGTTCCGGATGGCTTGCACGCCGAGGTAGATGAGATACCCGGCGCCGGCGATGCGGACAACGGTGAAGGCGACCGGCACGGCGGCGAAGAGGGCGGCCAGCCCAGCGGCGGCGACGGCGACGTGGATGGCTTCACTGGTGGCGACCCCGGCGGTGGCGAGCAGCCCGGCCTTCGGGCCGCCACGCATGCCGCAGCCGAGGATGAAAAGCATGTCGGGCCCCGGAGTGACCATCGCGACGATCGTGGTGAGAACGAAGGCGAGGAGAAGGTGCGGGTCGACCGGCATGAGCCGATCCTGACACGCGGCCGGGCCCGCACACACTCCTTTTAGCCGCGCAGGGCCGCCGCCACGCGGGCGGCGTCCTCGATGCCCCGCTCCGGCGGCTCCTCCGGCAACGGCAGCAGCACCACCGACCCGCTCCCGGCCTCGTGCAGTGCCCGCACCGAAGCCACGCACTCGGCCAGCTCCCCGCAGATCGCCAGCCGCGAGATCCACTCGGGACGCAGCCCCGCCGCCAGTTCGTCCACAGTGGACGCCGAATCCACCAGTGCCAGCAGCTCCGAAGCGAATGGCAGATCCGCCACCTGCACGCGCGCCCCCGGAGTCAGCGACTCCGCCACCGTCAACCGTGCCCGCTCGACGTCACCCAGCGCCAGCCAGTTGTACGTCACCACCGCGTGGTGCGGTGGCGCGCCCTCCACCGCGCGACCCGGCGCGATGCCCGCCAAAGCCGTCCGGACGTACTCCGGCGGTGACGGCTCAGCCAGGATCGTGCCGTCCGCCGACGCGCCCGCCACCGCCAGGGACTTCGGGCGGCGGACGCCCGCCAGGAGCGGGGGCACCGACGCCGGCGGGAACACCAGCTCCACCTCGTCCAGGTCGACGTGCCGGCCCGCCACCGACACGCGATCACCCGCCAGCAGACGGCGGACCGCCACCAGCGTCTCCTCCAGCGCCGCCAGCGGGGACGCCGGGTACGCGCCGATCTGGCGCATCCACGACGGCACGCCGTGGCCGAAGCCGCCGATCAGGCGGCCCGGGTGCAGCTCCGCCAGTGCCGACAGCTCCATCGCCGCGATCGCCGGGTTGCGGGCCACCGCCGGCAGCACGCCGATGCCCACCTTGATCGTCGACGTCACCGCCAGCGCCGTCGCGACCGTCGCGATCCCGGCCGCCCAGAAACAGTCCTCGACCAGCCAGACCTCGTCGAGGCCCGCGGCCTCGGCCTGCCTCGCCAGCTCGACCAGGCGGGACGGGTGCTGCTCGCGGTTGATGCGGACGCCGACGGACGTATGCGGTGTATACAAACGAGGCTCCTCAGATCCGGGAGAACGCCGGCGCGTACTCGAACGCGCCCGCCTGCGTGGGTTTGTAGCCGGTGAGCGTGCGCGCCTGGAAGTGCTCGCCCCAGGCGGGGTCCGGCGCCGCGATCGAGAGCGTCGACGCCGTGACGAAGCCGAACCGCGAGTAGTACGCCGGGTTGCCGAGCAGGACGACGACGCCGAAGCCCAGCGCGTCCGCCGCGCCGAGCACCGCGTGCACCAGCGCCGAGCCGACGCCCGTCGCCTGCTGCGCGGGCAGCACGCCGAGCGGACCCAGGCCGGTCGCGGCCGATGTGTCTTCGCCGACGCGGGCCCGGCTGCAGCAGACGTGCCCGACCAGCTCGCCGCCGCGGACCGCCACCAGCGACAGCGCGTCGACGAGGTCGCCGTCGGCGCGCAGCTCGTCCACCAGCGGCGCCTCGACCGGGGTGACGCCGGGTTCGCGCCGGAAGGCTTCGCTGTGGATCGTGTGGATGGCCTTCCGGTCGGCGGGGGTTTCGCGGCGGATCAGCATGGTCGACACCTTGCCGCGAACCGGCGCCGGTCGGCAATCGGTTTCGGGTGCCTTGCCCCCGGAGATGGCCTAGTGTCCGATTCGTGCAGCAAGGACCGCAGTATCCGTTTCCCGACTACCCCGGCTACCCGCCGCCGAGGTCCGGGAAGACGGTGCTGCTCGTGGTGCTCGTGGCCGTCGGGATCCTCGTGCTGGCCGGGCTGGGGATCGGCGCGGTCTTCCTGCTGACGGCCAAGGACGACGAACTCGTGTCGGGTGAGCCGGACCGGTACACGGCGCTGCCGGGCTGCGCCGAAGTCGGCGGCCACGTGCCCGACCCGCCGCCGCTCGTGCGCGACGGCCCACCGACCCCCGGCACCGCCTCGGACGACGAGCTCGAACTCGTCCGCGTGAGCTGTGCCTGGGCGCCGGCCGCGGAAGTGACGATGGACCTGGCGAAGTCGGACGAGCCGGGCGCGGGCACCCGGTACGCCGCCGCGGCTTACGACCGGGCTGTCGCGGTGGGCGGCAAGCCGATCACCACCGGGCTGGGGCGGGCGACGAAAGCGGCCGACGTCGAGCTCGCCGCTCCGCGCTGCGGTGTGCACTTCTACCAGGGCAACGTCGACGTGACCGTGCTCGTCACCCTGGACGTGCCCGACCAGTGCCGCCGGACCGCGCGCAGCCTCGCGGAGGCGGCTTCGGCGTCCCTGCGGTGAGAACGACGAAGGCCCCCACGCCGGCAGCGCGGGGGCCTTCGTGGTCAAGCGATCAGTCGAACGCCTTCGAGATCAGCGCCTTCTGCTCCACCTCGTGCACCTTCGACGAGCCGGCCGACGGCGCCGCCATCGGACGGCGCGACACGACCTGCAGGCCCGAGAGCAGCTCCGGGAACTTCCGGGGCAGGTTCAGGCCGAAGAACGGCCACGCGCCCTGGTTTTCCGGCTCCTCCTGGACCCACGCGACCTCGGCCGCGTTCGTGTAGCGCTCGAGCGCCGCCGCCAGCTTCTTCTTCGGCAGCGGGTAGTACTGCTCGATCCGCACGATCGCGACGTCGTGCGCCTCGCGCTTGGTCCGCTCCGCCACCAGCTCCCAGTACAGCTTCCCGGAGGTCAGCAGCACCTTGCGGATCTTCGACGGGTCCGGCGTGACGTCGTCGATGACCGACATGAACCGGCTCTGGCCGGTGAAGTCGTCCGTCGGGGACGTCGCGGCCTTGTTGCGCAGCATCGACTTCGGCGTGAAGACGACCAGCGGGCGCTGGATGCCGTCGAGGGCGTGCCGGCGCAGCAGGTGGAAGTAGTTCGCCGGGGTCGACGGCACCGCCACCGTCATCGAGCCCTCCGCGCACAGCGAGAGGAACCGCTCGATGCGGCCGGACGTGTGGTCCGGGCCCTGGCCCTCGTGGCCGTGCGGCAGCAGCAGCACGACGTCCGAGCGCTGGCCCCACTTGGCCTCGCCCGAGGAGATGTACTCGTCGATGACGGTCTGCGCGCCGTTGACGAAGTCACCGAACTGCGCTTCCCACATGACCAGCGACTCGGGGTTGGCCACCGAGTAGCCGTACTCGAAGCCGACGGCCGCGTACTCCGACAGCGCCGAGTCGTAGATCATCACGCGGCCCTGGCCCTCGGCCAGGTTCTGCAGCGGCGAGTACTCCTGGCCGGTCTTGCGGTCGATGAACACCGAGTGCCGCTGGGTGAACGTGCCGCGCCGGGAGTCCTGGCCGGACAGCCGCACCAGGCGGCCCTCGATCGCCAGCGACCCGAACGCGAGCAGCTCGCCGAACGCCCAGTCGATGTCGCCCTCGCGGGACATCTTGTGACGGCGCTCCATGACCGGCTTGACGCGCGGGTGCGGCGTGAAGCCCTCCGGCACGTTCACGAACGCGTCGCCGATGTGCTCCAGCGTCTCGCTCGTGATCGCCGTCGCGACCTTGGCCGGGACCTGCTGCTCCTCCTCGACCGAGGGGCTCGCCTTCGCCGGGTGCTTCTCCAGCTCCCGGACCTCGTTGAAGACGTGCTCCAGCTGGCTCGAGAAGTCGCGCAACGCGGCTTCGGCCTCTTCGACGGAGATGTCCCCGCGGCCGATCAGCGACTCGGTGTAGGTCTTCCTCGTCGAGCGCTTCGTGTCGATGATGTCGTACATCGCCGGCTGCGTCATCGAGGGGTCGTCACCCTCGTTGTGGCCGCGGCGGCGGTAGCAGATCAGGTCGATGACGACGTCCTTGTGGAACGCCTGCCGGTACTCGACGGCCAGCTTGGCCACCCAGTGCGCGGCTTCGGGGTCGTCGCCGTTCACGTGGAAGATCGGCGAGCCGATCATCTTCGCGACGTCGGTGGCGTACTGCGAGGAGCGCGAGTGCTCCGGCGCGGTGGTGAAGCCGACCTGGTTGTTGACGATCACGTGCACGGTGCCGCCGGTGCGGTACCCGCGCAGCAGCGACAGGTTCAGCGTCTCGGCGACGACGCCCTGGCCCGCGAAGGCCGCGTCGCCGTGCATCAGGACCGGCAGCACGGTGTAGCCCTCGCCGCCCTTGTCCAGGAGGTCCTGCTTCGCGCGGACGATGCCCTCGAGCACCGGGTCCACGGTCTCCAGGTGCGACGGGTTCGCGGTCAGCGACACCTTCGTCTCGCCGTCGCCGAACATGCGGAAGTACTTGCCCTCGGCGCCGAGGTGGTACTTCACGTCACCGGAGCCGTGTGCCTGGCCCGGGTCGAGGTTGCCCTCGAACTCCTGGAAGATCTGGCTGATCGGCTTGCCGACGATGTTGGCCAGGACGTTCAGCCGGCCGCGGTGCGGCATGCCGATGACGACCTCGTCGAGCTCGTGCTCGGCGGCCTTGTCCAGCAGGGTGTCGAGCAGCGGGATCGCGGTCTCGCCGCCCTCGAGCGAGAAGCGCTTCTGGCCGACGTACTTGGTCTGCAGGAACGTCTCGAACGCCTCGGCGGCGTTCAGCTTCGAGAGCACGTACTTCTGGACCGCGGGGTCCGGCTTCTCGTGCGGGATCTCGACGCGCTCCTGGATCCAGCGGCGCTCCTCGGGGTCGAGGATGTGCGTGTACTCGATGCCGACCGTGCGGCAGTACGAGTTGCGCAGCACGCCGAGGATGTCGCGCAGCTTCATCCGCTCCTGGCCGGCGAAGCCGCCGACCGGGAACTCGCGGTCGAGGTCCCAGAGCGTCAGGCCGTGGGACAGGACGTCCAGGTCGGCGTGGCTGCGCTGGCGGTAGTTCAGCGGGTCGGTGTCGGCCATCAGGTGACCGCGCATCCGGAACGCGTCGATGAGCTCGATCACGCGGGCGGTCTTGTCGACCGGGCCCTCGGGGATGTCGGCGACCCAGCGGATCGGCTCGTACGGCAGGCGCAGGCTGGTGAAGACGTCGTCGTAGAAGCCGTCTTCGCCGAGCAACAGCTGGTGGATGCGCTTGAGGAACTCGCCGGACTCCGCGCCCTGGATGATGCGGTGGTCATACGTCGAGGTCAGCGTCATGATCTTGCTGATGCCGAGGTCGACCAGCGTCTTCTCGCTGGTGCCCTCGAACGCCGCCGGGTACTGCATGGCGCCGACGCCGATGATGGCGCCCTGGCCGGCCTGCAGGCGCGGCACCGAGTGGTTGGTGCCGATGCCGCCCGGGTTGGTCAGCGAGATCGTGGTGCCGGAGAAGTCGTCCGCGGTGAGCTTGTTGTTGCGGGCCTTCTTGACGATGTCCTCGTACGCCTGCCAGAACTGCAGGAACGTCATGTCCTCGCAGCCCTTGATCGAGGCCACGACGAGCGTGCGGGAGTTGTCCTTGCCCTTCATGTCGATCGCGAGCCCGAAGTTCACGTGCTCCGGCGTGATCGCGAACGGCTTGCCGTCGATCAGCTGGTAGTGCCGGTTCATGTTCGGGTAGTTCTTCAGCGCCCGCACCATGGCGTAGCCGATGAGGTGCGTGAAGGAGATCTTGCCGCCGCGGGTGCGCTTGAGGTGGTTGTTGATGACGATGCGGTTGTCGGCCATCAGCTTCGCCGGGACCGCGCGCACGCTGGTGGCGGTCGGGACGCTCAGCGAGGCGTCCATGTTCTTCGCGATGGCCGCCGCGGCGCCGCGCAGCTGCTTCGACTCCGGCTCGTCCTTCTTCGCTTCGGCCTTCGGCTCGGCCTTGGCGGCCGGCTTCGCGGGAGCCGCCTTGGCCGGCGCCGGCTTCGCGGGGGCGGGCTTGGTCGCCGCCTGCTTGGCCGCCGACTCGGCGTTCTGCACCGCCTTCGGCGACGGCTGCGAGGCCTGGCCGTTGGTGGCGGGCTTGGCGTCGGCCTGCTGCCGGGCGGTGTCCGCCTTGGCCTGGGCGCTCTGCGTCGGCTTGAAGTCCGCGAAGAAGTCGTGCCATGCGGCATCGACTGAAGAAGGGTCGGCGAGGAACTGGTCGTACATCTCTTCGACCAGCCACTCGTTGGGGCCGAACTGTGACGCAGGGCTGCTGCTGGACACGGCTGGGGCTCGCCTCTATCCGTCTCGATCTCGATCATGAATCCGCTGATGCGCCTACCAGGCTAACCCCCTCGGTGACCGCGATGTGATGGAACCGGCCTGTGTGAGGCGTGGCGCACTAGGGGATCGGTCACTGACTCGATCAAGATGTGCTAAGGGAACCTTAAGCACTGGACCCGGTACAGGGTTCGCGGGCTCTTTTTCGGGGGTTCCCGGGGTTGCCGTCGGGCGTTCACCGCGGCGGGTTCTCCTGGGTGGATGTGGCTGGTCGAATGTCCTTCGTTCTGGGACCAGGGCCTGGTGCGGCCGCTGGTGACGGAGTCCGGCACGGTCGTCCTGAGGTGCGACTCGTGCGCGGCCGTGTGGCCCACCCTGGCCGACTTCGAGGAGATGGAGTGGGTCGAGCCCGACGAGCCGGATTGGCTCGTCGGCGCCGGCGTCCACGTGCGGCCGGGGACGTTCCGGTGGGCCTCGCGGTCCGACGTCGAGGCGGCGGGGCTGGGCTCGCTGAAGTGGCGGGCGCTGCCCTAGCCGAGCGGGTACGGCGGCTCATGGGGGACGAGCTTGACCGCCTTGTGCAGCTGGTCGGTGGCCAGGAGACCGGCGATGTCCCGGATGACCGGGGTGACGTCGGTGATGGCGGTGATCCACCCGCCGGCGTAGCGGTCGAGGGCTTCGCCGGTGAGGCCGAGGCGGACGGCCTGGAAGTTCAGCGCCGTGTGGTCGAGGTCTCGCTCGGCGTCCCACTGGATGAGGACCGGGCCCTCGTGCGAGAAGGCCCACTCGAAGCCGTCGCGGGTGAGGTCGACGGCCAGGACGCGCTCGTGGCCGGGCTTGCTCCCGTTGCCGCTGTGGTAGGCGGCCAGGCGGAAGGACGGGTCGAGCCAGACGGTGCCGTCGAGGTCGGCGAAGGTCTGTTTGTCGAGCGCGGCGTCGGCGACCGCGGGAGAGCAGGCCTGGTAGACCCGGACGGTCGTCTCGGTCTGCGCGGCACGCACCTGCCGGTCGGGCACCCGCTTCTCTTCGAACATGCCCGCCATGCTCCCAGCGCCCCAGCCGCCCGGCCACGAACTTTCGTGCGCAAGAGGGCATCACCCGTGATCAGAGAGGCATCACACGTGATTGGAGGGTCAACTCGCGTGATTGGAGGGTCGACACGGCGGAGCCGGGCCGGGCCGGCGTGTCGACCTCTCAAACACGCGTGTCGACCTCCTGATCACGCGTGTCGACCCTTCAAGCACGGTCAGCCCAGGGCCCAGAGGCGGGCGTAGTGGCCGTTGGCGGCCACTAGCTCTTCGTGGGTTCCGGTTTCCACGATGCCGCCGTGGTCCAGGACCACTATTCGGTCCGCGCGGGCCGCGGTCGCGAGGCGGTGGGCCACCACGAATGTCGTGCGGCGGCGGGAGACCGTCTCCGTCGCGCGCAGGACGGCCGCTTCGGTGGAGGGATCGAGGGCGGCGGTTGCCTCGTCGAGCAGCAGGATGTCCGGGTCCACCAGCTCCGCGCGGGCCAGCGCCACCAGCTGGCGCTGACCGGCCGACAGCGACCGGCCGCGTTCGCCCACCGGCTGCAGGAAGCCTGCCGGCAGGGCCGCGACGCCGTCGAACGCGCCCACCGCCCGGACCGCCGCCTCCACCTCCGCGTCGGACGCCGCCGGGCGGCCGTAGCGGACGTTGTCGGCCACCGTGCCCGAGAACAGGTGCGCCTCCTGCGGCACCACGCCCATCCGGCGCCGCAGCCCGGCCAGCTCGTACTCGCGGACGTCCGTGCCGTCGATCCGGACCTCGCCGCCCGTGACGTCGTAGTAGCGCGCCACCAGCTTCACCGCCGTCGACTTGCCCGCGCCCGTCGCGCCGACCAGCGCGACCGTCTCGCCCGCCTCGACGTCCAGCGAGAACTCCGCCAGCGCCTTCGCCTCCGCGCCGGTGTAGGAGAACTCGACCTCCTTGAAGGAGACTTCGCCGCGCAGCCGCGCCGGCACCGCCACGGCGTTTTCCGCCGCCGGCACCGACGTCGGGGTGCGCAGCAGGTCGCCGATCCGGTTCAGGCCGACGCGCGCCTGCTGGTAGCCGTCGAACACCGCCGACAGCTGCTGGATCGGCGAGAAGAACTGCTGCAGGTACAGCAGGAACGCGAGCAGCACACCGGCCGAAAGCGTGCCCGCCGAGACGCGGTTCGCGCCCGCCACCAGCACCGTCGTGGTCGCCAGGTCGGACATCAGCGCGACCAGCGGGAAGTACGTCGCGACGTACCGCTGCGCCCGCAGCCGCGAGCGGCGGTAGTCGTCACTGCGTGAGGCGAACGCCGCCGCCGAGCGGTCTTCACGCGTGTACGCCTGGGCGACGCGCAGACCGCTCATGTTCTCCTGCATGTCCGCGTTGACCAGGCTGACCCGCTCGCGGGCCTCGTTGTACGCCTTCGACGCCGCCCGCCGGAAGATCACCGTCGCGACCGCCAGCACCGGCACCATCGCCAGCGCGTACAGCGCCAGCCCCGCGTCGGTGACCAGCAGCGCCACCGTGATGCCCGCCAGCGTCAGCGCGCTGACCACCGCGGTGGCCAGGCCGGTCTGCAGGAACGTCGACAGCGCGTCGACGTCCGTGGTCATCCGGGTCATGATCTTTCCGGACAGCTCCCGCTCGTAGTAGTCGAGCCCGAGCCGCTGCAGGTGCGCGTAGCTGCGGACGCGCAGCGCGTACAGGACTGTTTCACCGACCCGCGAGGTCAGCCGCGTCTGCGCGAACACCACCGCCCAGTCGGCCGCGATCACCGCCGCGCCGATCCCGGCGGCCAGCCAGATCATCCACTCCACGCCCGCGCGGACGCCGTGGTCGACGCCGAACTGGTAGAGCCCCGGCAGCGCGATCGACGCCAGCGCGTCGGCCGCCACCAGCCCGATGACCACCGCCAGCGGCCAGCGGACCGGCCGCAGCAGCCGGGCCAGCCGGAACTCCGGGTCGGGCGCGGTGACGTCCACATCGGACAGCCGCGGCTCGTCGTCGGCGGCTGGCAGCTTCCGGACGCCCTCGATCAGCTCCGGCGTCGGCGGCACGTCGAGGCCGCCGCCCCCGCCGACGAACCCGCTGCTGTTGACGTTGCCGCTGCGCAGGCGGGCGGCGTCGGCCAGGTCGTCGACCTCGTCGCGGCTCTCGTCACGCGGCCACAGCGCCGGTGTGACGCCGGCCGGGCCGCAGTCGAGGCCCTCGCAGCGGTGCTTTTCTTCGACGTCGTCGCCCGGGCCGGCGACCAGCTCGCGGAACAGCGGGCAGCGCGCCATCAGCTCGGCCTCGGTGCCCACGTCGACGACGCGGCCCTCGTCGAGCACCGCGATCCGGTCGGCCAGCGCCAAGGTCGAGCGCCGGTGCGCGATCAGCAGGGTCGTGCGGCTCGCGGTGACCGAGCGCAGGGTGTCGTGGATCGCCGCCTCGGTGACCGTGTCGATGGCCGAGGTCGCGTCGTCCAGGATCAGGATCCGCGGGTCGGTGATCAGGGCCCTGGCCAGCCCGAGCCGTTGCCGCTGACCACCCGAGAGCGTGAGCCCGCGCTCGCCGACCAGCGTGTCGTACCCCTCGGGCAGGTCACGGATGAACTCGTCCGCTTCCGCCGCGCGCGCCGCCGCGAAGATCTCCTCGTCGCTCGCGTCGGGACGGCCGTACGCGATGTTGTCCCGGATCGAGGAGGAGAACAGGAACGCCTCTTCGAACACCACGCCGATCGCCTGGCGCAGCTGCCGCAGCGGCACGTCCCGGACGTCGAGGCCGCCGACGCGCACCGAGCCCGCGTGCACGTCGTAGAACCGGGGCAGCAGCAACGAGATCGTCGACTTCCCCGAGCCCGCGGTGCCGACCAGCGCCAGCGTCTCGCCCGGGTTCGCGGTGACCGAAAGGCCGGACAGCACCGGTTCGCTGCGGGTGTAGCCGAACCGGACGTCTTCGAGCTCGACGCCCAGCGGCCCGCTCGGCAGCAGCCGCGCGTCGGGGGAGTCGACGACCTCCGGCTGGGCGTCGATCAGCTCGTACACGCGCTCGGCGCCGGCGCGGGTCAGCTGGGCCTGCACGACCAGGCCGGACAGCATCCGGGCCGGGCCGATCAGCGTCGCGAGGTAGGTCGCGAAGGCGAGGAAGGTGCCGAGCGTGATGGAGCCGTTCAGCGCGAGGACACCGCCGATGCCGAGCACCGCGACCTGCCCGGCGGCGGGCAGCGCCGCCGTGGTCGCCGTCGGCACCGCGGCCAGCTTCGCCGCGCGAAGCCGCTCTGCGAACAGCGTGCGCGCTGTCCCTTCGAGCTTCGACACCTCCCGCGTCTCCTGGCCGAAGCCCTTGACCACGCGGACACCGGTGACGGTCTCCTCGACCTGCTGCGCGACGTCCGCCGCGCGCTGCTGCGCCGACCAGGTGGCCGGGAAGAGGCGCTTGCGGCTGCGGGCGATGACGATGCCGACCGCGGGGGTGACGACCAGGGCGATCAGCGTCAGCACCGGCGACATCCACAGCATCGCCGCGAACGACAGCACCGCGAAGATCACCGAGCCGAACGACAGCGGGATCTGCATGAGGATCCCGACGACCAGCTGCAGGTCGGAGATCGCGCGCGAGACCACCTGGCCGGTGCGCAGCGCGTCCTGCTTGCCACCATCCAGCCGCGAAACCGCGTTGAACACGCGCTGGCGCAGGTCGTGCTGGACGTCGAGCGCCAGCTTCCCGCCGAAGTACCGGCGCATGAACGCGGTGCCGAACGCCACCAGCTGCAGGGCGACCAGGAAGACGGCGATGCCGGGCAGCGCGCCCGTCTGCCCCGCCACGGCGTCGTCGACCGCCGAGCGCACCAGCAGGGGGCTGGCGGCCTGCACACCGACGCTGAGCACGGCGGCGAGCAGCGACAGCACGACGAGCGCGCGATGCTCCCACGCCGCGGCGGACAGCCGGCGGACCCAGCCGACGGTCTCGGCGGGTGGGAGCTCTTGACGGGAGCGGGGCGGAGCGATGGTCACGTTCCAACACTAAGCGCCGCCACCGACAATTTATTTCCCATAACGCCGAAAAGGCCACCCCGAGCTGCGGGATGGCCTTCTCGGACGGGCCGGACTACGTGATGTCGCGACGCTGGTTGCCCGCCCAGCCGAGGCCGAAGAACACCATCGTCCACGCGAAGAAGATCAGCGCCGAAGCCCACCACGAAAGCACGCCGGGCGCGCTCGCGGTGAGCTGCAGCACCAGCTGCGAGCCGGAGTCCACGCTGCTCGGCAGGTCCAGCGAGTTGAACCCGAAGGCGTCCGCCGCGATGCCGCCGACGATCCCGTTCGCGGTGCCGTTCGGCAGGATCCCGCCGAGGATGCGGACATCGCCCCAGGCCCAGAACGCGATCACCAGGACGTTCTCCAGGATCAGGAACCACACGACCAGCAGCACGACGGCCAGCGGCACGCTGCGCAGCACCGCGCCGAACCCGATGCCGAACAACGTCACGAGCACCGCGGCCAGCACCGTCCCGCCGAGCGCGGCCAGCCACTGCCCCGTGCTGGGCCAGCGGCCCGAGTCGACCGAGGTCATCACCGCGACCGCCGAGACGCCGAAGCTGACCAGGCCGTAGATGGCACCCCACGCGGCGTAGGTGAGCATCTTCGCGGTCAGCGCCGAAATCCGGTTCGGCGCGGTGAGGAAGGTCGTCGTGATCGTCTTGCTGCGGTACTCGCCGGCCAGCGCGAAGACGCCGAACAGCGCCGGCACGAGCTGCGCGATGTTCACGCCGTGCGCCAGCGCCAGCAGCCCCACCGGGATCTTGTTCGGGTCGAGGCCGATCATGTCGCTGACCTGCCGGGCGTCCTTGCCGCCGAGGAAGTCCGCGAAGTCGTTCGTGAGGCTGCCCCACGCGAAGGTCAGCCAGAACGCCACCAGCACCAGCGGGATCAGCAGCACCCACCAGGTCTTCAGCGAGAGCGTCTTGCGGAACTCCGCCTTGATCAGGTTCCCCATCACCGCTGCGGACCTCCCCAGTGCTGCTGCTGTTGCTGCTGCGGCCCCGACGGCGGGTACCCCGGCGGTGGCGGACCTTGGTACTGCGGCTGCGGCTGGTAACCCGGCCCGCCGGTGTACTGGCCCTGCGTCAGCTGGAAGAACATCCGCTCCAGGTCGGCGTGGTCCTCCTGCATGCCGTAGACCGCGATGCCGGCCTTCGCGGCCAGGTCACCGATCTGCTGGACGCTCGACCCGGCGACCGCGACCCGGCCGTCCGGCGTCGGCGAAACCTGCTGGATGCCGTTCTCCTGCAACGTCTTCACGAGCGCGGCCGGGTCCGCCGGCTGCACCAGCACGCGCGACTGCTGGCTCTTGCGCAGCTGGTCGAGCGGGCCGTAGTACCGGGTGATCCCCTGGCTGATGATGACGACCTGGTCGATCAGCTGCTCGACCTCGTTCAGCAGGTGGCTCGACACGAGCACCGTGCGCCGCTGCTCGCGCGCGTAGGAACGCAGGAAGTTCCGCAGCCACAGGATGCCCTCGGGGTCGAGGCCGTTCGTCGGCTCGTCGAGCACCAGGACCTGCGGGTCACCGAGCAACGCCGTCGCGAGCGCGAGCCGCTGCCGCATGCCGAGGGAGAACCCGCCGGCCTTGCGGTCCGCGGCGCTGCCCAGGCCCACCAGGCCGAGCACCTCGTCGGCGCGCCGGTCCGGGACGCCGATGGCCGCCGCGTACACCCGGAGGTGGTTGCGCGCCGTGCGGCTCGGGTGGAACCCCTCGTTCTCCAGCACCGAGCCCACCACGCGCGCCGGGTTCCCCAGCTGCGAGTGCGGCCGTCCGTTGATCGTCGCGGCGCCGGACGTGGGCGTCACCAAGCCGAGCAGCATGCGCAACGTCGTCGTCTTGCCGGCGCCGTTCGGGCCCAGGAAGCCCGTCACCGAACCCGGTTCGACCGTGAAGCTGAGGTTCTGCACCGCGTTCACCGCGCCGAACTGCTTGCTCAGGTTCTGCACCACTATCCGGCCACTGCCGTCGTGCATACCGTCCCCTAACGTTCCCGCTGATGCGGCGTCATCCTGCCCTACCGACGCCGCCCGCGCGCAGGGAACGGCCGAACCCGCGGGGAGCGACCTTCGTCACTTTCCGCTACGGGTCGTCGTGGCTCTGCGTGGTGTCGAAAGTGCGCTGACCTGAGGATTTCGGCCGGGCGAGCTGTCAGTGGCAGATCAACTCGGTAAAGAATTCATTCGACTTGCCGACCCGGTGGCGCAAAGTCCGGCTGACACCTCTAAGCTAGTAAGTGGCGACCCGCTCCCAGTGACCCCCAGGCTGGTTGAGCGGGTCGCCGCTTACGTTCCCGGGCCTGTGGCATCGTGACGCGATGCGGATCTTGCTCGTCGAGGATGAGCGGCGGCTGGCCGAAGCGCTGCGGGCCGGGCTCA
Source organism: Amycolatopsis iheyensis (assembly GCF_024703995.1). GTDB lineage: Bacteria > Actinomycetota > Actinomycetes > Mycobacteriales > Pseudonocardiaceae > Amycolatopsis > Amycolatopsis iheyensis. Next base: position 465,769 of record NZ_JAMXQV010000001.1, read on the forward strand.
GTGCCGAGGGCTACGCCGTCGATGTCGCGCACAACGGGCGGGACGCGCTGTGGCACGCCTCCGAACACCCCTACGCCGCGATCATCCTCGACATCATGCTGCCCGGCCTCAACGGCTACCGCGTCTGCCGGCGGCTGCGCGACCAGGGCGACAGCACCCCCATCCTCATGCTCACCGCCAAGGACGGCGAGGACGACGAGATCGAGGCCCTCGACACCGGCGCCGACGACTTCCTCCCCAAGCCCTTCTCCTACGGCGTCCTGCTCTCCCGCCTGCGCGCCCTCATCCGCCGCGGCGGGGCCACCCGGCCGGGGGTCCTCAGACTGGGGGACCTCGAGCTCGACCAGGCCGGCCGGACCTGCCGGCGCGGGACCGCCGACATCGCCCTCACCGGCAAGGAGTTCGCTCTGCTCGCCTACCTCATGCAACGGCCGGGGCAGGTCGTCACCAAGGCCGAGCTGCTCGACAACCTCTGGGACTTCGCCGCCTCCGCGACCGCCAACCTGGTCGAGGTGCACGTCAGCGCGCTGCGGCGCAAGCTCGGCACCGAAACCATCCGGACCGTCCGCGGCGCCGGGTACCTCGTGGCGACCTCCGGTGCCTAGCTTCCTGCGCACCACCCGCTTCCGCGTCGCGGTGACGGCGTTCGCCGCTTCGGCCGCGGCGCTCGGTGCGGTCTCCGTGTGGTTCGTCCTCCAGGCGCAGGGCCGGCTCGAGAGCGCCGCCACGCAGCTCGCCGACGCCCACGCCGACGCGATCGTCCAGCTCCTGAACACCGGCGCGAAGCCCGCCGACCTGACGCTGCTCGTGCGCGACTCGATCTACGAGGTCAAGGACCGCACCGGCAAGAGCGTCGTGTCCTGCCCGGTCCTGCGCGAGGGCACCCTCGCCGCCTACGACGTGGATGTCACGCTCGCGCCGTACCAGATCGACCGGGCCGACCAGGCGTCCGTCGGCTGCGCTCCCGAGCTGCGGGACGTCGACGAGTACGTCACCGTGCACGTCGTCCACGCGAACAGCGGTGACAGCAAGTACGACGTCTACGCGGGCGCCGCGATCGACACCGAAGGCCAGGCCGCCGTCGACTCCGTCCGCACCGTGCTCACCTTCGGGGTCCCGGCGGTCGCGCTGCTCATCGGGGTCATCGCGTGGCTCGCCGTCCGGCGCTCGCTGCGCCCGGTCGAGGCCATCCGCGGCGAGGTCGCCGAGATCGGTGCGCACGACCTGAGCCGCCGCGTCCCGGACCCGCGCACCGGCGACGAGATCGCCCGCCTCGCCGGCACGATGAACACCATGCTCGCGCGCCTCGACGAGGCCGTCACGCGGCAGAGCCGGTTCACCTCCGACGCGTCGCACGAGCTGCGCACCCCGCTCGCCTCCCTGCGGACGCAGCTCGAAGTGCTGCTGGCCCACCCCGACCGCCTCGACTGGCGGCACTCGTGCGAGAACGCGCTGCTCGACGTCACCCGGCTCCAGGACCTCGTCGCCGACCTCGTGCTGCTCGGCAAGCTCGACCACGCCGGGCCGGACCGCCTCGAACCCGTCGCACTGTCCGAAGTGGTCGACGCGGCCGTGGCGGGGCGAGCCGTCGACGTCGAGGTGCGCGGGACGCCCGTGGTGCGCGGCCACCGCTCGCGGCTCGAACGGCTCGTCCGCAACCTCGTCGACAACGCCCGGCGGCACGCGGTGTCCTGGGTGGCCGTCGAGGTGTCCGCTGTGGACGGCTGGGTCGTGCTCTCGGTCACCGACGACGGGCCCGGCGTGCCCGAGGCGGACCGCGAGCGCGTCTTCGACCGGTTCGTCCGCCTCGACGACGCCCGTGCCCGCGACGACGGCGGATCGGGCCTGGGCCTGGCGATCGTCGCGGACATCGCACGCGCCCACGGCGGCACGGCCGCGCTCGAGGGCGCCAGCCGGTTCGTCGTCCGGCTCCCGGAGCTGAAGACTTCTTAAGCCGGCTTCAGGCTGCGTTCAGCGTCCGGATCCGACGCTGCGCGCATGATCATCTCCTGGCGGCCCCTCGACCACGCCGCCTACCGTTCGTCGTCGTGGTTCCCCGGCCTGACCGGACTGCGCGCGCTCGCCGCGCTCGCCGTCGTGTTCTTCCACTACGGCGGCCCGGTCGTCGACCGGCTGCAGGGCTGGATCGCCGTCCAGCTGTTCTTCGTGTTGTCCGGCTTCCTCATCACCACGCTGGCGCTGCGCGAAGAAGACCGCACCGGGCGGATCTCGCTGCGGGGCTTCTACGTCCGGCGCGTCTTCCGGATCATGCCGGTGTACTTCCTGCTGCTCGGGCTCACCGCGGTGGCGGTCACGCTCGCCGGTACCTACGGCAGCAGCCGGTTGTCGGACGCGATGCCGTACTACCTGACGTTCTTCAACGAGGTCGTCGACTTCAACACGCCGTACCCGACGTCGTGGTCGCTCGGCGTGGAGGAGAAGTTCTACCTGGTCTGGCCCGCGCTGCTCGTGCTGACGTCGTTCGCGAAGTCCGGCAGGACCGCGCTGCGGGTGCTGATCGGCGCGGGCGCGCTGGGGTTCGTGCTCGGCGTGCTGCCGCTGGCGCCCGCGCACCAGTGGGCGAGCCTGAGCGTGCACTACGGCTCGCTGGTCGTCGGCTGCCTGCTCGCGCTCGCCCTGCACCACCCGCGCGGGTTCGCGGTGCTGCGCCCGCTGACCAGCCCGGCCGCGGCGGTGCTGGTCGCGCTGGGGTTCGTCGCCCTGCAGCTGTCGGTCAAGCCGCTGGGGCAGGCGCTCGGCGGGAACTGGCAGTTCGTCGTGCCGGTCTACGCGGTGGGCGCGGCGCTGCTGCTCGTGGCCGTGCTCGGCCAGGGGCCGGTGCGGCGGCTGCTCTCGAGCCGGCCGCTCGCCTTCGTCGGGGACCGGTCCTACGCGCTCTACCTCGCGCAGACCGGCGCGGCGGGCGTGACCGGCCTGCTGTTCCCGACCGGTCTGGTGAAGGCCGCCGCGACGTCCGCGGTCGCGCTGCTCTTCGCGTGCGCCCTGCGCAAGTGGGTCGAGCAGCCCGCGATCGCGTTCGGGCGGCGGCTGGTGGCGAAAGGGGAGCGGGCCCCTGCCGTGGAACGACAGGGGCCCGCTCGGGTGGGATAGCTCAGGCGAGGACGGTGTCCAGCGGGGTGTGCGGCAGCTCGTGGGCCACCGCGACCGGGCCGTTGGTCAGCTTGCCGTCGTGGGTGTTGAGGCCCTTGGCCAGCGCGGCGTCGGCCTGCAGCGCGGCCTTCCAGCCGTGCTCGGCCAGCTGGACCGCGTACGGCAGCGTGACGTTCGTGAGGCCGTAGGTCGACGTCCGCGGCACCGCGCCCGGCATGTTCGCGACGCAGTAGAAGACGGACTCGTGCACGGTGTAGGTCGGCTCGTCGTGCGTGGTCGGGCGCGAGTCGGCGAAGCAGCCGCCCTGGTCGATCGCGATGTCGACGAGCACGCTGCCCGGCTTCATGCGGGACACGAGCTCGTTCGAGACCAGCTTCGGCGCCTTCGCGCCCGGGACCAGCACCGCGCCGATCACCAGGTCGGCCTGCAGCACGGACTCCTCGACCGACAGCCGGTTCGACGTCACCGTGCGGATGCGGCCGCCGAAGTCGTTGTCGATCTGGCGGAGGCGGTCGACGTTGGTGTCCAGGATCTCGACGTCCGAGCCGAGGCCCAGCGCGACGCGGGCGGCGTTCAGGCCGGCCACGCCACCGCCGATGACGACGACGCGCGCCGGGTGGACACCGGGGATGCCGCCGGGCAGGACACCGCGGCCGCCGCTGGGCTTCATCAGCGAGAACGCGCCGACCTGCGGGGCCAGCCGGCCCGCGACCTCGGACATCGGGGCGAGCAGCGGCAGCGCGCCGTTCGCGGTCTGCACCGTCTCGTACGCGATCGCGGTGGTGCCGGCGGCGAGCAGCGCGTCGGTCAGCGGCCGGTCGGCGGCGATGTGCAGGTAGGTGAAGAGGACCTGGTCGCGCCGCAGCCGCGGGTACTCCTCGGCGATGGGCTCCTTGACCTTGAGGACGAGCTCGCCCTCGGCCCAGGTCTCGTCGGCGGTGGCGAGGATCTTCGCGCCGGCGGCGACGTACTCGTCGTCGGTGATGGACGAGCCGACACCCGCACCGGTCTCGACGAAGACGTCGTGCCCGCGGCCGACCAGCTCGTGGACCCCGGCCGGGGTCAGCGCGACCCGGTACTCGTGCCTCTTGATTTCACGGGGAACAGCGATGCGCACGGACGGCCTCCTGGGTCGGTCTGCGTCGAAAAATCGGTGCGGTGGTGCCACTCACGGTGAGCCACCCGGACGGCGGTGTCATCGTGCTGCGCGGACATTTCTCGGCCGTATTCGTAGTTCCGTGCGAACAAGTGTGTTGACCTCGATCCCACTCGAGGTTGCAGCGTGGCGCCATGAGAGCTGTGTGGTTGCGGGAGTTCGGCGGGCCCGAGGTGCTCGTGCCGGGGGAGGCGCCGGATCCGGTCGCCGGGCCCGGCCAGGTGCTGGTCGAGGTGGTGTTCGCGAACATCACGTTCGTGGAGACGCAGTTCCGGGCGGGCGCTCCCGGCCCGTTCCGGGCGACACCGCCGATGATCCCGGGCAACGGCGTCGGCGGCGTGGTCAGCAGGGTCGGCGAAGGGGTCGATCCGGCGCTGACCGGGCAGCGGGTGGTGACGTCGACGGGCGGGTCCGGCGGGTACGCCCAGCGGGTCGCGGTCGCGGCGGAGTCGGTGTTCGCGGTGCCGGACGCGTTGTCGCTCGACGCGGCGGCGGCGTTGCTCGCGGACGGCCGCACCGCGACGGGCCTGGTGCACGCGACGGGGGTGCGCCCCGGCGACCGGGTCCTCGTGGAGGCGGCGGCGGGCGGTGTCGGCGGCCTGCTGGTGCAGCTGGCGAAGGCGGCGGGCGCGTCGGTGGTCGGTGCGGCGGGCGGGCCGGCGAAGGTGGCTTCGGTGGTGGGCGCGGATGACGTCGTCGACTACCTACGCGCCGACTGGGCGGCTTCGGTCGGCGAGGTGGACGTCGTCTTCGACGGCGTGGGCGGGGCGATCGGCACGACGGCGTTCGGGCTGCTGCGTCCGGGCGGCCGGATGGCGAGCTACGGCCTGGCCGGCGGTTCGTGGGCGGAAGTGTCCGAAGTGGACGCCGCGGCGCGCGGGGTTTCCCTGGTGCGCTCGATCGGCAGCCCGGCGGAGCTGCGGGGGTTCACGGAGTCGGCGCTGGCGGAGGCCGCGGCGGGCCGGCTGGTCCCGGTGATCGGGCAGCGCTTCCCGCTGGAGCAGGCGGCGGACGCCCACGCGGTGATCGAATCCCGTGCCACGGTGGGAAAGACGCTGCTGGTGGCATGAGCGGGTTCGACGGGGTTCTGCGGGGCCCCTGACCGCGCGGGTCGCGACGGACGGACCGACCGTGCGACCCACCGGGTACGACGGCGCTCGAAGACTGGCCCGACGGTGTCGTCGCCCAGCTGTGGGCCGCGGAGCCGGAACACCGCGCCCCACCCATCCCTGGGGGACGAGCCCCGCTCAGTCTATCGCCGGTGCCCGACAGTTCGGCCGATATACGGGTGAGGGAAAGAGATCTGTCCACATTCGGCGCGGGCTGTGGACAACGCGGAGATCGTGTACCCGCACGACAACGCCGACACGCTCTGGGTGCACCTGCGCCCGGCGCGGCTGGTCGCGACGGACCTCAGCTACGAGGCCGGCTGAAAGCCGTGGAGGGCGCCAGTGCCCTCCACGGCGAAAGCATCAGGCCCGGTAGGCCGACCAGGAGCTGTTCATCCGCGTGGTCTGGCCCGCGGTGAACTCGTACATGCAGGAGTCGTAGCTGTAGTCCATGAAGTTGTGGATCGGGTCGTTGCCCGCCGCCGAGCAGGTGTTCTTGCTCGCCGGGCAGCCCGACGTCGCCGTTGCCTCGGCCGGCGTGTCCGACACGTAGTCGCCCGAACCGGAGCAGCCGCCCTGGAACGTGTGGTACAGCCCCATCCAGTGGCCGATTTCGTGGGTGGCGGTGTCACCCTCGTTGTAGTTCGTCGCCGAGCGGCCCGGGAGGGACTCGTCGAGGATCACCACGCCGTCCATCTTCGGCGCGGAGGTGTAGTTCCACGGGAACGTGGCCCAGCCGAGGAGGTCGTCGCCGAGGTTGGCCGTGTAGATGTTCAGCGCGTTCTTGCCGCCCTTGTGCAGCGCGTTCTTCATGTTGCGCTCGGCGGACGTGCCGTCGGTGATGCCGTTGTACCAGCTGGAGTTGTTCGTGTAGTCAGTGCTCACCAGCGAGAAGCTGTAGCCGCTCTTCGCGTACGCGCTGTTGAGCACCGAGATCTGCTTGGTGATCGTCGCAGCCGGGAGGTTGCCGGTCGAGCCGCTGGTGATCACGTGGAAGTAGACCGGGATCGACACCGCCGCCGCGGCGAGCGCGGTGCGCTTGCCGGCCAGCCTGCCCTGCATGTCCGCCTCGACGCGGGCCGCTTCGGCCGGCGAAAGGCTGTCGGCGTGACCGTCCTTGCTGCGGTCCGCGGACTGGGTGGGGGTGAAGCAGTCGCCCGACGGCGCGGCGACCGCGCTCCCGGCCGTGGTGCCCGGGACGACCAGGGCGACGAGGGAGAGCGCGGACACCGCACCCAGCTTGACGGCCCTGCGAAACCGCTCCGAACTGCTCATGGACACTCCTCTGCACCGACCCGGCTACCCCGGGTGCTGCGAAGAAAAATGCGTCAGGCGATCACCGGAATCCACCCTCTTTCGGCGGGAAAGGACAATCCGAACGATCGGCGCGATCCATGCGGAGCAGCGCATGCGGCGAACGGCGCAGTCAGCTCCAGCGCAGCGCCACCAGCTGGGTGAGCAACGCCAGCCGGACGTCGGGGTCGTCGAGGTCCAGCGGCACCAGCTCGAGGAGCTTGCGCATCCGGTACCGCAACGTGTTCGGGTGGATCCGCAGCTCGCGCGCCGCCGCGCGCGGGTCGCCGGGGTGGCGCAGCCATTCGTAGAGCGTCTCGACGTAACCGGCCTTGCCCGATTCGTCGTGCGCGCGCAGGGCGCCCAGCGGGCCGAGCTCCGCCACCCTCGCGCCGGCCGCCGCCGTCGCGCCGCGGTGCAGCGTCAACGCCGTCCAGGCTTCGTCGAACGTGATCACCCGCTCCTCGAGGAGCTCGGCACGCAGCAGGCCGAGGGCTTCGTCGGCCTGGAGGCGCGACGCGGAGAGGTCGCCGATCTCGCCGGGCGCCCCGGCCGCGGCTCGCGGGGCGCCGCCGCGGCGGGTGGCCGTCGTCGCCAGCGCGTCGCGCAGCTCCGTCCAGCCGCCGGGGCCCGGCCGGTCCGGGACCACCGCGTAGAGCAGCCCGCCCAGCTCGGTCGCCACCGGACGGCGCCCGATGCCCTGGGAGATCCGCTCGAGCAGGGCCAGCCGCAGGCCCTCGGCGTCGCGCCCGTCGCCGCCGGTCACCTCGATGACGACCACGCGGTGCGGTTCGTCGGACAGGTCCAGCTCGGCCATCGCCTTGCGCGGGTTCGCCCGGCCTTCGAGCACCCCGCGCAGCAGCTCGGCGGACGCGCGGCGCTGCGCGTCGGTGTGCGCGCGACGGCGCAGCAGGTGCAGCGCGACGACCGGGGCGGCGTCGGCGAAGGCGGCCGCGCGCTCGTCGGACACCGGCCCGGCGACGACCGCCCACATCGACCCGAGCAGCTCGCCCCCCATCCGGATCGGCACGATCAGCCGCGGCAGCGTGCCGTCGCGCTGCGCGGGGACGAAGATCGTCTGCCGGCCGCGCGACAGCTCGCGGAACACCCCGCGCGAGCGGAACCGCGCGAGCACGTCGTCCGGGATGCGCCGGCCCATGATCGTGGCGACGCGTGCGGGGTCGGTGAGGTCCTGACGCGCGGAGTAGGCGAGCACGCGCGAGTTGGTGTCCTCGATGGTCACCGGCGCGTCCACGACGGACGCGACGGCGTCGGCCAGCCGGAACAGGTCACCGGAGCCCGGGTCGAGGTCTTCGGACTCGTCGGCGAGGGCGTCGAGGACGGTCCGCAGCAGCCACACGAGCTGGGCCCACGACGTCGCGGCGTGCACCTGGACGAGCGCGATCCCGCTGGCCTTCGCGGCCCGCTTGACGGCCGGCTTCGCGGCGAGCGGCGGCTTGAGCAGCACGGCGGCAGCGCCCTGCTCGGCACTCTGCTTCACGAGCTGGACGGCGTCTTCGGGACCGGTGGTGGCGACGCCGAGCACGAGGTCCCCGGCGGCGACGGCCCCGCCGGGCTCGGCGATCACGACGTCGGCGACGGCGGGCGGGTCCTCGGGCACCTGGAGTGCGTGGAGCAGCGTCGGCCCCACCCGGTCGACCACATTGCGCACCGAGACCACGACGTCATTCTGGCCGAGAAACCGCTGGACGGCTCGCCTAGGGTCGAAACGGTGAGCGACGCACGCAAGATCGTCGAGGCCGGCTACGACAGCTCGGCGCAGCGGTACCTCGAGTGGAGCGCCCGGATCACGGACGACCCGCGGCAGCGCTTCCTCGCCGAGCTGAGCGGCCGCCTCACCGACGGCGCGCGGGTGCTCGACCTCGGCTGCGGCGCGGGCGTGCCCAGCACAGCGCTGCTGGCCGAGCACCACGACGTCCTCGGCGTCGACGTGTCGGCGACGCAGCTCGCCCTCGCGCGGCGCCACGTCCCGGGCGCGCGGTTCGAGCAGGCGGACATGACCGCGGTGTCCTTTCCGGACGGCAGCTTCGACGCCGTCACGGCGTTCTACTCGGTGCTGCACGTCCCGCGCGAGGAGCAGGGCGCGCTCTTCGGCCGGATCGCGCGCTGGCTGCGCCCCGGCGGGTGGTTCCTGGCGGCGCTGGGGTGCAGTGAGGCGAACGGCGTCGAGGACGACTGGCTGGGGACGCCGATGTTCTTCAGCAGCCACGCGCCGGCGGAGAACCGGCGGCTCCTCGAAGCCGCCGGTTTCACGCTGGTCGTCGACGAGCCGGTGACGATCCGCGAGCCCGAAGGCGACGCCACCTTCCACTGGGTGCTCGGCCGCGCCTAGCGCGACAACACCGCGTCCAGCACCCGCCGCAGCTCGCCCGCCGGGTCGTCGACCGACATCGGCGCCCGCCACGCCACCACGCCGTCCGGACGCACCAGCGACGCGCCGCCCGTCGAAAGCCCGTAGCGGGCGGCGAACAGCTGGTCGTCGACGACGTGGCAGTCGATGCCCGCCTCGGCCGCGGCCGGGCCCCAGCCGTCGCCCGCGCACAGCAGCACCCACGACCGCCCCAGCAGGTCCAAAGTGGACGCCAGTCCCGGCGCGCGGAAGCCGGGACGGCCGGTCGGCGCGTGGATGTCCTCGACGCGCGCGCCGTCGTCGGGCTCCTCCGAAAGCACCGCCGACGAGCGGTACCGGAACCCGAGGACGGCGTTCAGCGGGTCCTCGGCGGGGGTGATCCCCGAAACGTCCAGGCCGGGGTGCATCCGCTGCTTCATGTTGTGCAGCGAGGTGTCGATGATCATCCGCGCGATCGGCCGCCGCTCGGCCTCGTACGTGTCGAGCAGTGCCGGGCCCGCGTCGCCGCGCAGCACCGCGGCGAGCTTCCACGCGATGTCCGCGCCGTCGCCGACCGCCGTGTTGCCGCCCTGGCCGCCGGTCGGCGGGGTCACCTTCGCCGCGTCGCCGACCAGGAAGACGCGGCCTTCCCGGAACCGGTCGGCCAGCCGGGCGGCGACCTCCCACGAACCCGTCCACACGATCCGCGGCTCGAGGTCCGGCAGGTCGGTGGCGCTGCGGATCATCGCGACCAGCCGGTCGTGCGGGAAGTCCGCCGGGGACTCGCCGCGAGCGGGGAAGTAGTCCGGCGCGAAGACGTACCGGTTCGGCACGTCGGTGTTGACCAGCCCGGCCGTGAAGTCCGGGTGCTGCAGGTAGAACAGGTCCGTCACGCCGGGCCGGACGCGGTCGCCGAGGTCGGCGTCGAACACCACGCCGAGGCAGTGGCTCAGCGCGTCCATCCCGGTGGTCCCGATGCCGAGGCGGCCCCGGATGCCGCTGCGGCCGCCGTCGGCGGCGACGACGTAGTCCGCGCGCACCACCGTCTCCTCGCCGGAGTCGCGGTGCCGCAGCGTCGCGGTGACGCCGTCGTCGTCCTGCGTCAGGTCGACGAGCTCGGTCCGGAACCGCACCCGCGCACCGGCCTTCTCCGCGTGCGCCAGCAGGATCGGCTCGACGACGTCCTGCCCGGCCATGCCGGCGGGCATCGTCGTCGAGGCCGAGATGTCGTACTCGCTGCCGTCCTCCAGCAGCCGGTGCAGCACGCGCCCGGCGAGGCTGGTCGCGACGGTGATCCGCAGCCCCTGCGACGCCCGCGGGCTCACCTCGAGGACCTCGCGGTCGATTCCTGCCCAGTGGAACAACTCCATCGTGCGCCAGTTCTGCCCGGCGGCCCGCGAGTGGACCGACGTCCCGGCGTGCCGTTCGACGGTCAGGACGTCCACTCCCTCGCGAGCCAAGAACAACGACGCCGACAACCCGCCCAGCCCGGCCCCCACGACCAGGACCTGAGTCCGCTCCTCCATGATTCCTCCCTGTCTGTGAATCTCCCTGATAAGATATCTTAGCCACAGAGATATCCGTGGAGCAAGGAGGTAGGCTCCCAGGACTTGAGAACGGTTGGGTACTCCGTTCGGCCGAAGTAACTTCGGACCAACAGACCCCTTGAGCCGCAAGGAGAAACCGATGAGCGCGGACGACACCTCGGCGTGGTCCTTCGAGACCAGGCAGATCCACGCGGGCGCCGCGCCGGATCCGGCCACGGGCGCGCGGGCCACCCCGATCTACCAGACGACGTCGTACGTCTTCCGGGACAGCCAGCACGGCGCCGACCTGTTCAGCCTCGCCGAGCCCGGCAACATCTACACGCGGATCATGAACCCGACGCAGGACGTGCTGGAGCAGCGCGTCGCCTCGCTCGAAGGCGGTGTCGCGGCGCTGGCGTTCGCGTCCGGCTCGGCCGCCACCACCGCGGCGATCCTCAACCTCGCGGGCGCGGGTGACCACTTCGTCTCGAGCCAGTCGCTCTACGGCGGCACCTACAACCTCTTCCACTACACGCTGCCGAAGCTCGGCGTCGAGGTCACCTTCATCGACGACCAGGACGACCTCGAGCAGTGGCGGGCCGCGGTCCGGCCGAACACCAAGTTCTTCTTCGCCGAGACGCTCGCCAACCCTGGCAGCAACGTCCTCGACATCCGCGGCGTCGCCGACGCCGCGCACGAGGCCGGCGTCCCGCTGCTGGTCGACAACACCATCCCGACGCCGTACCTGGTGCGCCCGATCGAGCACGGCGCCGACGTCGTGATCCACTCGGCCACGAAGTACCTCGGCGGCCACGGCACGACGATCGCCGGCGTGCTGGTCGACGGCGGCACGTTCGACTTCGGCAAGGACCCGGCGAAGTTCCCGGGCTTCACCGAGCCCGACCCGAGCTACCACGGCCTGAAGTACTGGGAGGCGCTCGGCCCCGGCGCGTACGCGGCGAAGGCCCGCGTCCAGATCCTGCGTGACACCGGCGCGGCGATCGCGCCGCTGAACAGCTTCCTGATCCTGCAGGGCATCGAGACGCTGTCGCTGCGCATCGAGCGGCACGTCCAGAACGCGCAGGCGCTCGCCGAGTGGCTGGAGCAGCGGGACGAGGTCGAGAAGGTCTACTACGCCGGCCTGCCGTCGAGCCCCTTCTACGAGGCCGGGCAGAAGTACCTGCCGCGCGGCGCGGGCGCCGTCCTGTCGTTCGACCTGCGCGGCGGTGTCGAGGCGGGCCGGAAGTTCGTCGACGGCACCGAGCTGCACAGCCAGCTGGTGAACCTCGGCGACGTCCGCAGCCTGATCGTGCACCCGGCCTCGACCACCCACAGCCAGCTCTCGGCCGAGGAGCAGCTCGCCAGCGGCGTCACGCCGGGCCTGGTCCGGATCGCCGTCGGGCTGGAAGGGATCGAGGACCTCAAGGCCGACCTGGAAGCCGGATTCCGGGCGGCGAAGGCCGAACTGTGACCGTTACCGGTGCCTGGCGGGTCGGGGACCCGCCAGGCCGCCGGGAGTTCGTCACCGGCCCCGGCGCGCTCGCGCTGGAGGCCGGTGGCGTGCTGCCGTCGTTCACCCTCGCCTACGAAACGTGGGGGACGCTGAACTCCGACGCGTCCAACGCCGTCCTGGTCGAGCACGCGCTGACCGGCGACAGCCACGCGGCCGGGCCGGCCGAGCCGGGTCACCCCAGCGCGGGCTGGTGGGACGGGCTGATCGGGCCCGGGAAAGCCTTGGACACCAGCGAGTTCTTCGTTGTGGTGCCGAACGTGCTGGGCGGCTGCCAGGGCTCGACCGGCCCCTCGTCGGACTTCGACGGCAAGCCGTGGGGCAGCCGGTTCCCGGTCGTGACCGTGCGGGACCAGGTGGCCTCGGAAGCGGTGCTGGCCGATCACCTGGGCATCGAGCGCTGGGCTGCCGTCGTCGGCGGGTCCATGGGCGGGATGCGTGCGCTGGAATGGGCGGTGACGTTGCCCCCGCGGGTGGCGTCGGTGCTGGTGCTGGCCTCGACCGCGCGGGCGTCGGCCGAGCAGATCGCCTGGGCGGCGCCGCAGCTGCACGCGATCCGGGCGGACCCGTTCTTCCACGGCGGTGACTACTACGCCGCGCCGGCGGGGCCGCACGCCGGGCTCGGCGTCGCGCGGCGGATCGCGCACGTCACCTACCGCAGCGAGCCGGAGCTGGCCGAGCGGTTCGGCCGGGCGTACCAGGGCGACGAGGACCCGTTGCGGGGCGGGCGGTTCGCCGTCGAGTCCTATTTGGACCACCACGCGGCCAAGCTGGCCAGCCGGTTCGACGCGAACAGCTACCTGGTGCTGACGGAGTCGATGAACACCCACGACGTCGGCCGCGACCGCGGCGGCGTGGCGGCGGCGCTGGGCCGGGTGACGGCCCGGGCGGTGATCGGCGGCGTCGACAGCGACCGGCTCTACCCGCTGTACCAGTCGGCGGAGATCGCGGCCGGGATCCCGGGAACGCCGGAGCCGTCGGTGGTTTCCTCGCCCTACGGCCACGACTCGTTCCTCATCGAGACCGGCCAGATCGCGGCGCTGGTCAAGGCGCTGCTGGGTTAGTACGTCCCCGGGCGTACGGCCACGCGCCGCTCTCCGGCGGATGACCGCGACCGGGTCGCCGCGGGATCGTGGCGGCATGCGGAAAACCTGGCTGGTGTTCGCCGTCGCGCTCGGGTTCGGCGCGGTGCTCGTCTACCCGTACCTGGGCCTCGACATCGACGACAGCCGGCTCTCGGTGCGCAGCAGCCTGCAGTACGCGGTCCTGGTGGCGCACATCTTCACGGCCGCGGTGGCGCTGGTGCTCGGCCCGCTGCAGTTCGTGCCGAAGATCCGGGCGCGCCGGCGGGTCCACCGCACCCTGGGCCGGCTCTACCTCTTCGCCGGGGTGCTGCCCTCGGGGCTGGCCACGATCCCGGTCGCGCTCTGGTCGGGCCGGCTCGTCACGCAGCTCGGCCTGACCACCGCGGGCGTCCTGTGGCTGGTCACCGGCGCTCTCGCGTACCGGGCGGCGCGGCGGCGCGACTTCGCCGCGCACCGGGCCTGGATGCTGCGGAACTACGCGCTGACGTTCCTCGCCGTCACGTCACGGGTACTCGTGCCGGTGCTCCTGCTGGTCCAGGTCCCGTTCGGCGGGGTCGACCCGGCGAGCGCGCCGACGTTGATCCCGATCGGCCAGACGCTCGGCTGGGTCGTGAACCTGGCCGTCGTCGAAATCCTGCTGCGTCAGCGGCCGGCGACCCGCTCGCCCAGGCGCACCAAGCGGTTCGCGACCCGGCGGGACGCGCCGGCGGCGTAGTCACCGACGCGTTCGGCCGCCCGGTCGGACAGCTTCGCCAGCCGCCAGGCGACGTCGTCGGCGCGCTCGCCGGCTTCGTCGCCTGCGGTGGTGATCCGGTCGGCGAGCCGCCCGGTGCCGACGGCGAGCAGATCCTTCAGTGCCATGACTTCCCCTCCGCCTCGAGCATCCCGGCCCGGCGCCACAGCACCGCGCTCGGCCCGCCGATCAGGTCGTTGTCCCGCAGGAACCGCACCAGTTTCCGGGCGCCGAAGGTGAGCGTCTCCCGCCGGTGCGCGCTGTGGCGCGCCGCCCGCACCGCGACACCCGGGTCGATCCCCGCGCGCAGGTACTGCCGGGGCCGCGAGAGCAGCCGCGACATCAGCAGCGCGCCGACCGCGACCACGACCCGCGCGAACTCCTTGCGCCACCACGGCGCCTTCGCGAGCTCCCGGACGAGGTCGTCGCGCGCGTACTTGACGTGCCGCGCCTCTTCGGTGACGTGGATCCGCATCACCGCGCGCACCACCGGCTGCACCGACTCGTCGTCGAGGTGCTCGCGCTGCAGCGCGTCGAAGATCTCCTCGCCGATCAGCGTCGCGACCCACATCGCGGGCCCGCGCAGGATCACCGGGAGGGCCTGGGCGCTCAGCTGCAGCCAGCGGTTGTTGCGGTACGGCCGGCCGTCGACGCGCTCGATCAGCGTCGCGAACATCGTGGAGTGCCGGCATTCGTCGGCGACCTCGGTCAGCGCGTAGTGCACGTGCCGGGTCGTCGGGTCCTGGCGGTAGGACGCGCGCAGCAGCATCTGCATGAGGATCAGCTCGAACCAGATCCCGACGCTGACAGTGTTCACGAGCTCCTGGCGCGACAGCTCGATCCGCTGCGCGCGGCTCAGCGTGTCCCACACCGGCGTGCCGTAGAGCGAGACGAGCTTTTCGGGGATGAAGAACTGGTCCTCGTTCAGCGGCGCGGCCCAGTGGACGTCGACGTCCGGGTCGTAGGAGAGCCGGGCGCTCGACTTGAGCAGCCTCTCGGCCGTCGCCTCACGGTCGCCCATGCGAACCTCCCTGTGTCGTGTAACACTAGAACGCATGAAACAATCTTCGTCAAGTTGTAAAGTCACCGCATGCGCGATCTCCTGAAGCACGCCCTCGAAGCCGACCTCCCCGGTGACGAGACCGCGGAACGGATCATGGGCGCGGCGCTGACCCAGGCAGAGGACTTCGGGCTGCGCCGGTTCACCGTCGACGACGTGGCACGCCGCGTCGGCCTCTCGCGGGTGACGATCTACCGGTACTTCCCGAAGAAGGACCAGCTGCTCAACGCGCTGGTGCTGCGGGAGATGAAGCGGTTCTTGACGAAGGTCGACGACGTCGTCGAGGCGCAGGGGTCCCCGGAGGAGAAGCTCATCGAGGGGTTGAGCTTCTCCCTGGGGTACCTGCGCGGGCACCGGCTGCTCAACCGGCTGCTGCGCACCGAGCCGGAGCTGATCCTGCCGCAGCTGACGGTGCAGGCGGGCGGCCTGTTCGCGGCGGCGCGCACCCGCATCGGCGCGCACTTCCACGCGGAGATCGCGGCGGGCCGGCTGAGCCTGCCCGCCGAGGACGTCGACGGGATGGCGGAGCTGCTGATCCGCATCGTGGTGTCGCTGGTCCTGACCCCGGAGACGGTCCTGCCGGTCGACGACGACGTCGAGCGCCGCCGGGTGGCCGAGCTGTACCTGGCCCCGATCGTCCGCTCCTTGCGGCCGGCTGGTCCGGGGCGCTAGTCGGAGACCGCTTCGGAGATCCAAGGGGCCACCGGCAGGTCGCGGTCCAGGCATTCGACCGACAGCCGGATCGTCCAGCGCAGCGCCTGCAGCACCAGGCTGTCGACCTCGTCCGGCGCCGCGTTGGCCAGGGCGATCTCCACCTGCTCCTGGGCGGCCTCGGTGTTGCCGTGGACCTCCGCCAGCAGCGTCCGCACCGCGGTGCGCACCGGCGGGTCCGCCTGGTCGATCGAGACCTCTTCGCCGTCTTCGTCGAAGACCTGGACCTTGACCGGCGCGCTGCCCCCGTCGCCGAGGGTGGAGACCATCGCGCTGCACTCGCCGAACAGCAGCAGCATCAGCGCCTTCGTCTCGTCCGCGCGGGCCTGCGGTTCGACGGCCGTCGGGGCGATCTCGACGAGGGCCTCGGCGTCGTCACCGACGCTCAGCGCGGTCAGCGCGCGCTGGGCCTTCTCGACGAGCCGCTCGTTCCAGTCCGCATCCACGTGCCCCATCAAACACCAGCGACGGCGGTCGTGGGGATACCTTGATCCGGGTCGGTCATCCGGCCGCGCGGAGGGCACCCAGCGCGAGCCGGCTGAGCAGTTCGGCGAGTTCGCCATCACCGAGATGGCGGTTGTACGGGGTCGAGTTGATCAAGCCGAACACGGCGTGTGCCGCCGATCGCGCCTGCCGTTCTTCCAGCTCCGGCATGGCTTCGCGGATCGCGTTGACCCACACCTCGACGTACTGGCGCTGCAGCGCGCGCACCTGCTTGCGGTCGGCGTCGGTGAGGTTCGCGAGGTTGCGCTCCTGGACGGTGATCAGCGCCGGGTGCGCGAGCGCGAACCCGACGTGGAACGCCACGAGCCCGGTCAGCGTGTCGTCCGGCGAGCCGGGCCTGCTCGCCCACGCCGTGCCGCCGTCGAGCAGGTAGCGGCTGATCGAGTTCAGCATCTCGCCGAGGATCGCGTCCTTGCTGCGGAAGTGCCGGTAGAGCGCCGGGCCGGAGATGCCGACCGCGGCGCCGATGTCGTCGATCCCGACGCCGTGGAAGCCGTGGTGGGCGAACAGCTCGGCGGCCGCGGCGAGGATCTGTTCGCGTCTGTTCGCCTTCTCGCCCGTCACGAGTGGCGTGGAGTTGGCCGGCATCCGGCCATATTAGAGCGGGAAGTTAGCGACCGCTAACACCGTTCCCGTGTTCGTCGCTTTCGGGCCGGTTGAGCCGGGTTGCGACCGCGGCAACGCCGAGTGCTCCAGCCTCGCCGAAAGGCGTCGGGGTTCCCGGGTCGGCGACCGCTGACACTGTTCCCGCCTTCCGGTGTGGGCCGTGTGGGTTACTTACGGGTAACCAGGGGTTCCTTGTGGGGTCTCCACCTGCTGTCCTATTCGGGTCGGCTCTGTCACAAAGGAGTGACCATGGCTGTTCCCACCGGTAAATCCCTGCGTCTTCTCCAACGGTTCGGCACAGCCCTGGGGGCTGTCGTCCTGTCCACCTTCGCGGTCGCCGGCGTCTCGCACGCCGCCGGGACCGTCTACGCCGCGCTCGGCGACTCCTACTCCTCCGGGACCGGAGCCGGCAGCTACGGCAGTTCCGGGAGCTGCTACCGCAGCGCCAAGGCGTACTCGCAGCTGTGGGCCAACGCCCACAGCGGCACGTCGTTCTCGTTCCTCGCCTGCTCCGGGGCGAAGACCGGCGACGTGATCAACCAGGCCAACTCGATCCCCTCGGGGACCAACCTCGTCACCGTGACGGTCGGCGGCAACGACGCCGGCTTCACCGACGTCATCACCACCTGCACGCTCAACAGCGACTCGGCCTGCGTGAACCGGGTCAACACGGCCAAGACGTACGTGAACAACACCCTCCCGGCGTTGCTCACCAACACCTACAACGCGATCAAGGCGAAGGCGCCGGGCGCGCGCCTGGTCGTCCTGTCCTACCCGCGCTTCTACACCGTGCCCGGCTCCTGCTGGGTCGGGCTGAGCGACACCAAGCGCTCGGCGATCAACTCCGGCGCGGACACGCTCGCGTCGGTCATCCAGCAGCGCGCCGCGGCCGCCGGGGCGACGTTCGTCGACGTCCGGCCGTCGTTCGCCGGGCACAACATCTGCTCGTCGGCCGACGACTACCTGCACAGCCTGACCTGGCCGGTGGTCGAGTCCTACCACCCGACCGTGGCCGGGCAGTCGGGCGGTTACTACGCCCCGCTGCGCGCGGCGATCGGCTGAAGCACGTCCGGAGAGGCCAGCCCGGTGCGCCGGGGTGGCCTCTCCGGCGTTCCGGCGACTGGACACCCACGTTAGCGGTCGCTAACATCGAGGCGGAGGTTAACGACCGCTAACTTCGAGGGAGCCCATGGACACGCCGGCACTGGGGACCACCGCTGCCCCGGACAGCGAGGCCTACGCCCGCAACGCCACATCCCACGCGGAGCTGGTCGAGGACCTCCGCAAACGGTTGGCGAGCGCCCGGCTCGGCGGGCCGGAGAAGTCACGCACCCGCCACGTCGAACGCGGCAAGCTGCTGCCGCGCGACCGCGTCGACACGCTGCTGGACCCGGGCTCGCCGTTCCTGGAGCTCTCGCCCCTGGCGGCGAACGGACTGTATGACGACGAGGCGCCGTCCGCCGGGATCATCACCGGGATCGGGCGCGTCTCCGGCCGTGAGTGCGTGGTCGTCGCGAACGACGCCACCGTCAAGGGCGGCACGTACTACCCGATGACGGTGAAGAAGCACCTGCGCGCCCAGGAGGTCGCGCTGCACAACAACCTGCCGTGCGTCTACCTGGTGGACTCCGGCGGCGCGTTCCTGCCCAGGCAGGACGAGGTCTTCCCGGATCGTGAACACTTCGGCCGCATCTTCTACAACCAGGCGACGATGTCGGCGCGCGGCATCCCGCAGATCGCGGCGGTGCTCGGCTCGTGCACCGCGGGCGGCGCGTACGTCCCGGCGATGAGCGACGAGGCCGTGATCGTCCGGAACCAGGGCACGATCTTCCTCGGCGGCCCGCCGCTGGTGAAGGCGGCGACCGGCGAGGTCGTCACGGCGGAGGAGCTCGGCGGCGGCGACGTGCACTCGCGCCAGTCCGGCGTCACCGACCACCTGGCCGACGACGACGCGCACGCCCTGCGGATCGTCCGCCAGATCGTCTCGACGCTCGGGCCGCGCACGCCGCGCCCGTGGGACGTCCGGCCGACCGAGGCCCCGGCCGTCGACCCCGCCGAGCTGTACGGCGTCGTCCCGACCGACCCGCGCACGCCCTACGACGTGCGCGAGGTGATCGCGCGGATCGTCGACGGCAGCCGCTTCGGCGAGTTCAAGAAGGAGTACGGCTCGACGCTGGTCACCGGGTTCGCCCGGATCCACGGCCACCCGGTCGGCATCGTCGCCAACAACGGCGTGCTCTTCGCCGAGTCCGCGATGAAGGGCGCGCACTTCATCGAGCTGTGCGACAAACGCTCGATCCCGCTGCTGTTCCTGCAGAACATCACCGGCTTCATGGTCGGGCGCGCGTACGAGGCCGGCGGCATCGCCAAGCACGGCGCGAAGATGGTCACCGCGGTGGCCTGCGCGCGCGTGCCGAAGCTGACCGTCGTCATCGGCGGGTCCTTCGGCGCCGGCAACTACTCGATGTGCGGCCGGGCGTACTCGCCGCGGTTCCTCTGGATGTGGCCGAACGCGCGGATCTCGGTGATGGGTGGCGAGCAGGCGGCGTCGGTGCTCTCGACGGTCCGCCGCGACTCCATCGAGGCCCGCGGCGGCGAGTGGTCCACTGAGGACGAAGAAGCGTTCAAGGACCCGATCCGCGAGCAGTACGAGGCGCAGGGCAGCCCGTACTACTCGACGGCGCGGCTGTGGGACGACGGCGTGATCGACCCGGCGGACACCCGCACGGTGCTCGGCCTCGCCCTCTCGACCGCGGCCAACGCGCCCTTGGCCGATGTCAACTACGGCGTCTTCCGGATGTGAGGCAGATGTTCGACTCAGTGCTCGTCGCGAACCGGGGCGAGATCGCCGTCCGGGTCATCCGCACGCTGCGGGACCTCGGCATCCGCGCGGTCGCGGTGTACAGCGACGCCGACGCCGACGCGCGGCACGTCCGGGAGGCGCACACCGCCGTGCGCATCGGCCCGGCGGAGGCCGCGCGCAGCTACCTGTCCATTCCGGCCATTGTGGACGCCGCCGTGACGTCGGGTGCACAGGCCGTGCACCCGGGTTACGGCTTCCTGGCGGAGAACGCGGAGTTCGCGCGCGCCTGCGAGGCCGCCGGGCTCGTGTTCATCGGCCCGCCGGTCGCCGCGATCGACGCGATGGGCGACAAGATCCGCGCCAAGGCGACGGTCTCGAAGGCCGGCGTCCCGGTCGTGCCCGGCGCGTCCGATGTGGACATTCCGGACGGGGACTTCGCTTCCGCCGCCGCGAAGGTGGGCTACCCGCTGCTGCTCAAGCCGTCCGCCGGTGGCGGTGGCAAGGGCATGCGGCTCGTCCAGGCGCCCGAAGAGCTGGACGCGGCGATCGAGTCCGCGCGTCGCGAGGCCAAGGGTTCCTTCGGTGACGACACGCTGCTGATGGAGCGGTTCGTCATGACCCCGCGGCACATCGAGATCCAGGTCATGGCCGACAAGCACGGCCACGTCATCCACCTCGGCGAGCGCGAGTGCAGCCTGCAGCGGCGGCACCAGAAGATCATCGAGGAAGCGCCGTCGGTGCTGCTGGACGAGGCCACCCGCGAGAAGATGGGCTCGGCGGCCGCCGAAGCCGCGCGCTCGGTCGGGTACGTCGGCGCGGGCACCGTCGAGTTCATCATGTCGGCGAAGAACCCCGACGAGTTCTTCTTCATGGAGATGAACACCCGGCTGCAGGTCGAGCACCCGGTCACCGAGCTGGTCACCGGCCTCGACCTCGTCGAGTGGCAGGTCCGGGTCGCGGCCGGGGAACCCCTTGCCGTCCAGCAGGAAGACGTCGTCCTCAACGGACACGCGGTCGAAGCGCGCGTGTACGCCGAGGACCCGGCGCGCGGGTTCATCCCGACCGGCGGGACGGTGCTGGCGGTGCACGAGCCGGCGGGCGACGGCGTCCGCGTCGACTCGTGGATGACACCGGGGGCGGTGATCGGTTCGAACTATGACCCGATGCTCGCCAAGGTGATCGCGTGGGGGCCCGACCGGTCGGCGGCCCTGCACCGGCTGGACCTGGCGCTGGCCGACACGGCGTTGCTGGGCGTCGGCACCAACACGGCGTTCCTGCGCGGGCTGCTGGCCGACCCCGACGTCCGGGAAGGCCGGCTCGACACCGAGCTGGTCGACCGCCGGCTGGCCGAGCTGGTCTCCGCCGACGTGCCCGCGGAGTTCTTCGTCGCGGCCGCGCTCGACCGGTTCCTGGAGCTGCAGCCGTCGGGGTCCACTGTGGACCCGTGGGACGTGCCGGACGGCTGGCGGATGGGCGGCTCCGGCGGGGTCGTCTTCCGGCTGAAGTCCGGCCAGGCGCGCGCGGTGGTCCGGGTGCAGGGCACGCCGTCCGCGGCCGCCGTCCAGGTCGACGACAGCGAGCCGGTCGAGGTCTCGGCCCGCCGCGACGGCGACGTCCTGGAGATCCGGCACGCCGGCGGGTTCGACCGCTACCGCCAGGCCTGCGGTCCGGACCGGACGGTCTGGCTCGCGCGCGACGGGCTGAGCTTCCCCTTCGGGGAGCAGGAATTCGTGCTTTCGTCGCGCGGTGAGGCCGCGGGCGCCGGACCAGTCACCAGCCCGATGCCGGGCACCGTGCTCGTGGTCAAGGTCGCCGCGGGCGACGTCGTGAAGGCCGGGACGCCCTTGCTGGTCGTCGAGGCGATGAAGATGGAGCACACCGTCACCGCGCCGATCGACGGCGTGGTCAGCGAACTCCCCGTCCGGGCCGGCCAACAGGTCGCGCTGGACGAAACCCTTGCCGTAGTGAAGCCCCAAGAGGAGCAGCAGTGATCGACTTCCGCCTGGACGAGGAGTACGAAGCCCTCCGCAAGACCGTCGAGGACTTCGCGCACGCCGAGGTCGCGCCGGTCATCGGCGAGCTGTACGAGAAGGAGCAGTTCCCGTACGAGATCGTCGCGAAGATGGGGGAGATGGGCCTGTTCGGCCTGCCCTTCCCCGAGGAGTTCGGCGGCATGGGCGGCGACTACTTCGCGCTGTGCCTGGCCCTGGAAGAGCTGGCGCGGGTCGACTCGTCGGTCGCGATCACCCTGGAGGCCGGGGTTTCGCTCGGCGCGATGCCGATCTTCCGCTTCGGCTCCCAGGAGCAGAAGGAGAAGTGGTTGCCCGAGCTGTGCGCGGGCACCGCGCTGGGTGGCTTCGGCCTGACCGAGCCGGGTGGCGGCTCGGACGCGGGCGCGACCCGCACCCGCGCCACTTTGGACGGTGACAGCTGGGTCATCAACGGCAGCAAGGCGTTCATCACGAACTCGGGAACGGACATCACGCGCCTGGTCACGGTCACCGCGGTGACGGACGTGATGGAGAACGGCCGCAAGGAGATCTCGGCTATCATCGTCCCGTCGGGCACGCCGGGCTTCGCGGTCGCGCCGAAGTACTCCAAGGTCGGCTGGAACTGCTCGGACACGCACGAGCTGTCCTTTTCGGACGTCCGCGTCCCGGCGGAGAACCTGGTCGGCACGCGTGGCCGCGGCTACGCCCAGTTCCTGTCCATTCTGGACGAAGGCCGCGTCGCGATCGCCGCGCTGTCGGTGGGCCTGGCGCAGGGGTGCGTCGACGAGTGCCTGCAGTACGTGAAGGACCGCGTCGCGTTCGGCAAGCGGATCGGCGAGTACCAGGCGATCCAGTTCAAGGTCGCCGACATGGAGGTCCGCACGCACACCGCACGCCTGGCGTACTACCAGGCGGCGTCGAAGATGCTGCGCGGCGAGCCGTTCAAGAAGGAGGCGTCGATCGCGAAGCTGGTCGCGTCGAACGCGGCGATGGACAACGCGCGCGACGCGACCCAGATCTTCGGCGGGTACGGCTTCATGAACGAGTTCCCGGTGAGCCGCTTCTACCGCGACGCCAAGATCCTCGAGATCGGCGAGGGGACGAGCGAGGTGCAGAAGATGCTGATCTCCCGGCACCTCGGCGTCGCCTGACCTACTGCGGCTGCTGCTGCTTCTTGTCTTCCTCGGCCCAGGCCGCTTCCGCCTGCATCTGGATGTCGGTCAGGCCGCGGTCGACCTGCACGATGTCCTTGCCCGCCCAGCCCACGAAGTTCTTCGAGCTCTTCGCGTCGGACAGCGCCTTCAGCATCGGGTAGTAGTCCGGGGCCTTGGCCTTGAGCCAGTCGTCGACGAACTTCATCTTCTTGTAGCTGTCGCCGAACTTGGTCTTCAGCCAGTCCTCGTGCTTCTTGATCGTCGAGATGTCGTGGTCGCTCAGGTGCGACTTCGGCGACGGCGGCTTGGGCGCGGGGGCCGGCTCCGGCGGCTTCGGCAGCGGCCGCGAGAAGTTCGGCGTGGTGCCGTCGCCCGGCGGCCGGGTGCTCGGGGTGGCGCCACCGCCGGGACCGTCGTGCGTGACGGCCGTGCCCGGTGGGGGCAGCGGCCGCGAGAAGTTGGGGGTCGTGCCGTCGCCGGGGGGCCGGGTGCTCGGCGTGGCACCGCCGCCGGGACGGTCGTGGGTGATCGCGGTGCCCGGCGGCGGCATCGGCGTCAGCTCGTGGCCCGCGCCCGAGGTGCTCGGCTTTCCCTTGACCAGCTTCGACAGCCCGGTGAGCCGGGCCAGCGTGCGCCCGGCGTAGGAGACTACCTTGGCGAGCTTCGCCATCATCGCCGCGACCTGCACCGAGACCGTCGCGACGCACTTGGTCACCCCGACGGCGATCGACGCGCCGAAGGTGGGGATGGCGAGCGCGAGCGCGATCAGCATCGTGGAGATGATGTCGCCGAGGATCGTCGTGATGATGTCGCGCAGCAGCGAACGGACCGCGCCGATCAGCGCCCCGGTGGTCTCGACCATGTAGCCGGCGACGTCGGCGGCCTTGCCGTTGGCGTCGATCCAGCCCTTCCGGTCGTCGATCGACTTCTTGAAGCTGTCGTAACCCTGGCCGTGCCACTGGGTGATCGTGGCCTTGAGCGTGTCGTCGAGCGAAGTGCCGGTGTTGCGCAGCGACTCGCCGATCTTGTGCAGCTCGTTGGCGACCTTCGTGACCTCCGCGGGGTTGCCCGCGACCTGGTCGAGCGGCCACTTCAGGAACGAGACGTGCTCGATCAGCCAGCCCAGGCCCGCCGCGATCAGCTTGGCCAGCGGGTCCATGGCGAACGCGACGGTGTCGAGCACCGCGCTGACGACGTTGATGCCCAGCTCGACGCTCACGGCGGCGAGGTCGCCGCCGTGCTCGGTCTGGACCTTGCCGATCGAGTCGCCGACCTGCTTCCAGCTGTCGAAGACGCCGGCGCCGGTCGTCGAGTTCGCGGACGTGATGGGGACGGTCATTTGCCCAGCTCCGTCTCGAAGGTGCTCAAACCCTTGGCCGTGTTCGAGTCGTGGGTCGCGTAGGTGTCGGCGGCCTTCTTCACGTCGTCGGCCGACTTTCCGATGTCCCCGACGAGCTTGGTGATCTCACCGGTGATGACACCCATCGTGATCCGCGAGGGCACGGCGAGCACCTGGGCGAGCAGGATGCCGAACGCGGCGTTGTCGAACCCGTTCGCGGCCTGCATCCGGTTCGCGGCGTCCTGCACCGCCGGTTGCGTCGTGCCGGACAGGAACTGGCTGAACTTCTGCAGCTCGGCCGGGTCGACCGAGAAACCTTCTCCGGAAACCACCGGTTCTCCTCCGTGCTACCAGGGGTTGCTTTCGCCGTCGTCCTCGGCCGGGTCGGGCCGGGGACGACGCCGCGGCGGACCGTGCTGCGGCGGGGGCGGCGGCTGCCGGTGCGGGGGCGCGGGCGGCCGGTCTTCGGCTTCCTGCTCCGGCATGAACACGTCGCTCTTGTCAGGCGGCGGTCCCGCGTCCGGTTCGGGCGCGGGCAGGAACTCGTCCAGCAGTTCGCGGGCGGCCGAGCTCTCGCCGACCATGCCGTCGAACGCACTGGCGACCTGGGCCGAGACCTTCTGCTGCGCGCGGCCGATCAGCTGCATCACCAAGCCGGACAAGGCTTGCGGCGGGCGTTCGTACGCGCGGGGGCCGAACCGGAGGTCCTGCAGCACGCCGCTGGGGCCGACGGTCACCGAGACCGCGCCGTCCGGCGACTGCACGCTGGCCGTGGCGGCGCGGAGCGCTTCCTGTGCGGCTGCGGCTTTTGCCTGGATTTCCT
Source organism: Amycolatopsis iheyensis (assembly GCF_024703995.1). Lineage (GTDB taxonomy): Bacteria > Actinomycetota > Actinomycetes > Mycobacteriales > Pseudonocardiaceae > Amycolatopsis > Amycolatopsis iheyensis. The sequence continues at coordinate 490,633 of NZ_JAMXQV010000001.1, forward strand.
CGAGTTCGACGGTGAACGCGGCCAACGGATCGCCCGGGGGCACTGACTGTGTCACTTGGTCCTCGTCGCGAGAGAGGTGGGGAACGGACGAAGTCAATCAGCGCTCCCTGAAGTTCGGATGACACGAACCGAGCCGCGGGCTGAACGCGGTGTGGATCGGCGAAGACGGCCCGCGCGTACTCGCGGTGCGGTAAACAAGGGCATGGACAACATCGTCATCCGATCGGGTGATTCCGGGGACGTCGACATCCTGCTGGGCTTCTTCGACGAAGCCGTCGAATGGCTGGTCGCCCGCGGCAGCTCGAAGCAGTGGGGGACCGAGCCGTGGAGCGGCGTCCCGAAGCGCGTCGAGCGGGTCAAGGGCATGGCCGCCGACCCCGGGCTGCGCGTCGCGGTGGTCGACGGCGAAGCGGCCGGCGCGTTGATCGTTTCGGAGGAGCACGACCCGCACGTGCCGCCGGTCGATGAGCGTGAGCTGTACGTCCGGCTGCTGATCACGTCGCGTCGGTTCACCGGGCAGCGCGTCGGCGCGCGGCTGATCGAGTACGCGCTCGACGAGGCGCGGCGGCGCGGCATCGACCTCGTGCGCGTGGACTGCTGGGCCGGCGGCGACGGTGACCTGCAGCGTTATTACGAGAGCCAGGGCTTCGAGCCGACCGTCCAGTTCCGCGTCGAAGAGTGGGTCGGGCAGGTCCTCGAGCAACGCGTGGGGTAGCGCGATCGCGAGCCAGGGGTGACACTGTTGACGCGGTGCCAACAGACGAAGGAGTCGCCATGGCCGAGGAGCTCGCGGGCAAGGTCGTCGTCATCACCGGCGGCGGGCAGGGGATCGGCGCGGCGACCGCGTCGGCGCTGGCCCGGCTGGGCGCGAAGGTGGTGATCGGCGACCTCGACCAGGTCCGGGCCGAGAAAACGGCCGGCGAGCTGGACGCCGAGGCGCTGCCGCTGGACGTCACCGACATCCGCGGCTTCACGGAGTTCCTCGACGAGGTCGAGCGCCGGCACGGCCGGATCGACGTGCTGGTCAACAACGCCGGGATCATGCCGCTCGCTCTCCTCGAAGAGGAAAGCGACGCCACGACCCGGCGTCAGCTGGAGATCAACTTGCACGCCGTCATCCACGGCACGCGCGAGGCGGTGAAGCGGATGCGGCCGCGGCGGTCCGGGCACATCGTCAACGTCGCTTCGTTCGCGGGCAAGGCCGGTTTCCCCGGCGCGGCCACCTACTGCGCGACCAAGCACGCCGTCGTCGGGCTGTCCGAAGCGGTGCACCTCGAGCTGCACGGGTCCGGGGTGCACGTCTCGTGTGTGATGCCCGCGATCGTCCGGACGGAGCTGGCCAGCGGCCTCGGCGAGGCGAAGCTGTTCAAGTCCTCGCGCCCGGAAGATGTGGCCGACGCCATCGTATCCACGCTGCGCAAGCCTCGTTTCGAGGTCTTCGTGCCCCGGTCCGTGGGAACTATGGGCAAGCTCACCCGGCTGCTGCCGCGCCGGGCCGGTGAAGCGCTGGCCCGCGCGCTGAAAGCCGACCGGCTTTTGGCTTCAGCGGCCCATTCCCCGGCCCGCGCGGACTACGAGGCGCGCGCGGCGGAAAGCGCGCCCGGGGCGTCCCAGGAGTAACTCGGACGGCCTAGCGACTGTCCGATTTGGACGTGGGCGGTGTTGAGTCCACCGGCGTGACCGGGCAAGATTGACCGGAAGTGCCCGGGGGACGTCGCAGGAGGCTTTCGAAATGGTTTCACCGCCCGCACGGCTGGCCGCCGCCGCGTCGAACGTGGTCGGCAAGGTGCTGCACGGCGGTGTCGCCGACCTGCGCCCGATGCCGCGGGTGCTGATCGACCAGGGACCCAACCGCTCGGTGTACCGGATGACGCACAGCAGCCGTCCGGTGTCCGGGCCGCCGATCCTGCTGGTGCCGCCGCTGGCCGCGCCGGCGATCTGCTTCGACCTGCGCCGCGGCTGCAGCCTCATCGAGCACCTGGTCGACGGCGGCCGCAACGCGTACCTGGTCGACTACGGCATGGTGGCGTTTTCGGACCGGCGCCTGGGCATCGAGCACTGGATCGACGAGGTGCTGCCGCGCGCGATCCGCAAGGTGAGCGCCGACAACGGCGGCCAGGGCGTGCACCTGGTGTCGTGGTCGCTGGGCGGGATCTTCTCGCTGCTGGTGAACGCCGACCAGCCGGACCTCCCGATCGCGTCGATCACGGCGATCGGCTCCCCGGTGGACTTCACGGCGATCCCGATCGTCGCGCCGTTCCGCCCGCTGGTGGACCTGACGAACGGCCACCTGCTGACCCCCATCTACCGCGCGTTCGGCGGCGCACCGTCCTATTTGGTCAGTCGCGTGTTCCGCGCGACGGGCATCAGCAAGGAGATCACGAAGCCGATCGCGATCCTGTCGCACCTCGACGACCGGGACTACCTGGCGCAGATCGAGGCGGTCGACCACTTCATGGGCAACATGTACGCCTACCCGGGCCGCACGTTCGGTCAGCTGTACCACCGGTTGTTCCGCACGAACGACCTGGCGGAGGGCAAGGTGGACCTGAACGGCCGCATCATCTCGCTGTCGTCGGTCCGGGTCCCGACGCTGGTGGTGGCGGGCGAGAACGACACGATCGCGCCGCGGCCGTCGGTGGAGCGCGTGGTGGAGCTGCTGGACAAGGCCCCGGAAGTCCGCTTCAAGACGGCGCCGGGTGGTCACCTGGGCGTGCTGACGGGCCGCAAGGCCCGCGGCACGACGTGGCGGTACCTGGACGAGTTCCTCGACGACCAAGCCTCAGCCGACTAGGTCGATGTCGAACGGTTCCGCCGCGCTGTAGCGGATGTCCGCCCACACGGCGCCCGGCACCTCGTAGCGCCGGTGCGACGTCAGCTTCGGGTCGTATCCCGGGAGCTGCCCGGGGTTGCGGCCGACCCCCACATGGTCCGAACCCCAGGCGAAGATGTTCGACACCCACATCGGCCGCGCGGAGCCATCACCGGCCAGCCGGGGCCGGACCACGATGGCACTGCCGGGGCTGCCGGAGAGGAACACGCGGGCGACGTGCTCACCGGCGTCCGACGGTGTGATGGTGACGCGTTCGAGGATTTCGACACCCACTGGGTTTCCGGCACCGGCCGCGCGCGCACGCAGCCAGGAGGTGTCGATGCCGACGGGGTCGATCTTGCGCCCGGCGGGGACGCAGACGTCCTTGTGGCCGGCGTAGCGCTCGACACCGCGGCCCATGTACCGCAGCAGGGCGCCGACGAGCTTCGGATAGGCGTCGAGCTGCGCGGCGGTCCAGCTCCCGGCGCCGGCGGACTCGGCTTCGATGCCGAGGAACTCGTCGTTGAGGTCGAGAAACCCGAGCCACCGCGAAGCACCGGCGTGATAAGCGCATCCAGCGGCGACAATGTATACGGTGCCGCTCCGGCCAAGCCCGAGGTTGCAGAGGGGCCCGGCAAGATCCGGCCGCCCGTTGGTGACGACGTCGAGTGAGGGGTAGTCGCCCGGAGCGGAGTCGGCGGTGGCGGTGTGGTGCCCGACAACGCCTTCGACCACGCGCATGCCGCCGTGGCCGCGGGTCTGCCACCCGGGCACCTCGACCACGGGATACCCGGTGCTGCGTGCGGCATCGACCAGCCAGGGGACATACACGGGTCAGCCCTCCAGCGCGTCGTAGGCACCAGTGTCGGCTTCGGGTTCGTCGTGAGCGGCGATCCGGGCGGCTAGGGCTGCGCGCGCTTCGTCGAGGGTCTTCGGGTTTTGCCGGTCTTTGTCCCATCTCGCGGCGGCCCATTCTTCAGGCGTCTTGATGGGGGTGGAGTCGTCGGGCTGGTGAACGATGAAGTCGGTCACGGTCGGCCTCCCTGTCCCCGAGGGTACCGTGGGTGACCTGCTTCAGCAGCTCATCGTGGCTGGTGCTCGGGACGCCCTCCGCCGAACTGGATCGAGGCGAAGAGATGTGCTGTGTCTTGTTGCTAGTGTTACCTGGTGGCCGACTGTCCGGAAGAAATCGCGCATCGAGTGGGGCGCACGTTGCAGCGTGCTGGATCGGCTCGGTGGGCTGATCGATGATCGAGAACCAAGGCAATTTCAGTGGCGATGGCCGCTCGCGTTATCTCGAGCCGGATGCGGGATTCGGCACCTCTGTCTTCTTCAGTTATCCGAAGCCGTACAACTCCAGGCAGATGGATTTCATCCGAGATCTGTCGCGAGATCTCAAAAGGCGTGGATTCTTCCCGAGAACCCTGGGTGTGACCGACTATGACATGGATGCGCCCCTGAAGGCTGTGCGGCGTCTGATGTTCGAGTCTCACGGTCTTTTGGCGGTGGCTTTCAGGAGGATTTATGTGGATTCGGGTACTGGAAACTTCCGCGCAGATGTCGAGGGGATATCGGAAGTTCCTCTGGAAGGTGTGTGGCTGAGTACCCCTTGGGTCCACATCGAGCCGGCAATGGCGTATCAGCTGGGTCTTCCGATCCTGATCATGCGCGAGAGCGGTGTCGCGGCCGACGGGATCCTGGAAAAAGGTGTCACCGGGCTTTATGCCCCGGAGTTCGATCTGGACGACGACTCTTCGTCTTACTTGGATTCTGTCGAGTGGGATAGGATTGTCAAGAGGTGGGAGCATCATGTTCGTACCGTCGTCGAGCGGAAGGGGAACCCGCCCAGCCTGTTCGAATAAGGCGAGGACGCCGCCCCCCGTCGACACGAAAGCTGCCCGGTCGCAGAGCCCCGAGAAGGGCAAGCAACCGGGCGGCTTTCCGTTACTTCACAACTACTTCAGCTCGGCGCTCGACTTCCCGAGAATCCGGCGGGCCACGATCAGCTGCTGAATCTGCTGCGTCCCCTCGAAAATATCGAGAATCTTGGCATCCCGAGCCCACTTCTCGAGCAAGGACTCCTCACCATAAGCCCCAGTCAGCTCGACGCACTTAAGCGCGATCTCCACCACCGACCGCCCCGCCTTGGCCTTCGCCATCGAAGCCTGCAGTGAGTTCGGCTTGCGGTTGTCCGCCATCCACGCGGACTCCAGCGTCAGCAGGTACGCCGACTCGTAGTCCGCCTCGAGCCGAAGGAACTCAGCCGCAGCAGCGTGCTGCGAATTGGCCGGGCGGTCGTAATCTATCGTGACGCCGGCGTCAGTCAAGATCCGACGTGTCTCGTCGAGAGCCGCCCGCGCGACGCCGATCGCCATTGCCGCCACCAGCGGTCGGGTGTTGTCGAACGTCTGCATGACGCCCGCGAAGCCCTTGGCCGTGTCGATTTCCGGGGTGCCCAGGAGGTTCTCCGCCGGCACGCGGCAGTTCTCGAAGCGCAGCACCGCCGTGTCCGAGGCGCGGATGCCGAGCTTGTGCTCGACGCGCACCACCTCGAAGCCCGGCGTTCCCTTCTCCACCACGAACGACTTGATCGCCGCGCGGCCCTTCGACTTGTCCAGCGTCGCCCACACGACCACCGCGTCCGCGCGCTCGCCCGACGTCACGAAGATCTTCTCGCCGTTGAGCACGTAGTGGTCGCCGTCGAGGCGAGCCGTCGTGCTGACCGCCGCCGAGTCCGAACCGAACGACGGCTCGGTGATCGCCATCGCCGCCCACATGCCGGAAAAGCGCTCGAGCTGCTCGTCCGTCGCCACCGAGCCGATCGCCGCGTTGCCGAGGCCCTGGCGCGGCATCGACAGCAGCAGGCCGACGTCACCCCAGCACATCTCGATCGTGCCGAGGACGACGTTCAGGTTGGCACCGTTGCGGTTTCCCTTGGCGGCGTTGTCGGAACCGGAACGACGGACGCCCGCCGCGCCCGCGCCGCCCTCGCCGGACGAATTCAAGCCGTCCAGCAGCGCCGCGAACATGTCCAGCTCGCTCGGGTACGTGTGCTCCGCGCGGTCGTACTTGCGCGAGATCGGCCGGAACACCTCGGCCGCGGCCTGGTACGCCTGGTTGATCAGGGCGCCGGCCTTCTTGGGAGCTTCCAGGTTGATCATGAGTGGCCTTTCCGAAGCCTAGAGAAGGACGGCGCCTTCCATGACGCCGATGGCGCGCAGGTCGCGGTACCAGCGCTCGACCGGGTGCTCCTTGACGAAGCCGTGCCCGCCCAGCAGCTGCACACCCGCGCTGCCGATCTGCATGCCCTTGTCCGTGGCCAGCTTGCGCGCCAGCGCGACCTCCCGCGCATACGGCTTGCCCTGCTCGGCCCGCGCCGCGGCACGCAGTGTCACCAGCCGCAGGCCCTCCAGCTCGATCGCGATGTCCGCGACGGAGAACGCCACGGCCTGCCGGTGGCTGATCGGCTCGCCGAACGCGACGCGCTCGTTCACGTACGGCACGACGTAGTCGAGGACGGCCTTCGCGGTGCCGGCGGCCAGCGCCGCCCAGCCCAGCCGCGAGAGCCGGACGAGGTCGGTGAAGACGTCGAGCTTGCCGCCGCCCAGCAGCGCGCCCGCGGGCAGCGCGACGTTCGAAAGGTGCAGCTTGCCGGTCGCGGCGCCGCGCAGGCCCATCGCCGGCTCGCCCTCGATGGTCACCCCGGCGTTCGACGACTCGACCAGGAACAGCGCCGGGCCGCGGCCTTCGAGGTCGGCCGAGACGATGAACAGCTCGGCCTGCGCCGCGCGCGGGACCAGCGACTTCACGCCGTCGAGCTGGTAGCCCTTCGGCGTGCGACGCGCCTTCGTCGCGGGCTTGAACGGGTCGTAGAGCGCTTTCTGCTCCTGCAGCGCGAGTGCCGCGGCGGGCACGTTCTCGCCGACGAACGCGGGCAGGTAGTCGGCCTGCTGCTGCTCGTCGCCCCAGCTGACCAGCGCGGTGCTGACGGCGGACGGCGCGAGCACGGCGACGGCCAGGCCCAGGTCGCCGTGCGCGAGCGCCTCCGCGACGAGCGCGTTGGTCACGACCGAGCGCTCGGCGCCGACGCCGCCGAGCTCCTCGGGGATGCCGACCAGGCTGATGCCCAGCTCGGCGGCCCGGCTCAGCAGGCCTTCGGGCGCCTCGAGCTTGGCGTCGGCGTCCGCGGCGGCCGGGCGCAGCTGCTCGGCGGCGAACTCGGTCACCGTCTCGACGATGAGCTGCTGGTCTTCGCTCGGGGTGAGGTCGAACAGCCCGGTGTCCTCGGCGGGCGCGAGCCGGGCGGGCTGGCCCAGCTTCCGCGCCGACTTGAACGACCGGGTCGCCGCGCCGGCGACGCGGAAGCCGTTGCGGGTCCCCGCCGTGACCAGGCCTTCGATGGGCTTGCGCAGCCCTGACCGGTCGACGACCTTGCTCCCGGCCAGCCGGGTCAGCGCGGACAGTCCCCAGCCCATCGCGTCCCGTTTCCTTGGCGCAGCCATGTGGCCCTCCATCCCGTTACCTACTCGTCAGTAGGTTAACCCGGGAGACGGCAACGCGCCAGTGTGGGGTCTCTTACGAGTGCGCGGTGTGCACTTTTCTGCGCCATTCGGCGAACCGAAGCCGCTCGAAAGTGATGAGCCCGAGCACGAGCCCGGCGACGATGAGCAGCAGCGCGGCGGCGGGCACGTGCTCGAGCAGCGGTGTCGCGGCGACCAGCAGCACCGCGACGACCAGCCGTTGGTGGTTCCAGCTGCCGAGGTTGCGCTTGCGCAGCGCGCTCAGCCCGATCAGGTACACCGCGAGCCCGCCGGTCAACGTCCAGATCGGCACGCCGTGCAGTGCTTCGCCCGGCGAATGGTGTGCAGTGTCGGCAATGTATACAAACGACTTCTTCAGGCCGAGGGCGACGAGCACGATCCCGGCGATCAGCGACAGGTGCAGGAAGGTGTAGGAGTCGGTGGCGAGCTTCGCGCGCTCGATGCCGGTGGCCTGGGTGAGCCGGTGCTCGGACACGCGCGCGACGACGTCGAAGTAGGTCCACCACATCCCGGCGGCGAGCGCCAGCCCGCACACGGCGGCCCCGGCGACGAGCCACGACATCGGCAGCGCGCCGATCCCGATCCCGATGGCGACGATCGACTCGCCGAGCGCGATGATCACGATCAGCCCGAACCGTTCGGCGAAGTGCGCGGGCGAGTTCAGCCGCCAGCCCTCGGGCCCGGTGAAGTAGACGTTGAGGTAGTCGGCGAGCAGCGCGACGACCCACAGCCCGAGCTGCCACGGCCCGCTGAGGAACGCGGCCAGCCCGAGCAGCGCGACGCTCGGCAGCAGGCCGGCGAACATCTTGAGCAGCACCCGCCGCAACCCGGCGTCGTGCCGCGCGGCGCCGAGGTAGGCGACCAGGTGCAGCAGCCGCACGAGCGCGTAGCAGACGACGAAGAAGACCGGCGCGAACAGCCCTCCAGGGAAGTCGGTGAAAGCCTCGGGGATGGTCAGCGAGACCAGGAACATCACGCCCATCGCCCCGAACATCGCCAGCCGCGCGACCCCGTGGTCGACGTGGATGGTGTTCCCGAGCCAGGCGTAGCTGCACCAGCACCACCACAGGACGGCGAGCATGGCCAGCCCCTGCCCCACCCCCGCGGGGCTCAGGTGGTCGGCCATCAGCTGGGTGGTCTGGGTGATGGCGTAGACGAAGACGAGGTCGAAGAACAGTTCGATGGTCGAAACGCGGTGGTCCTCATCCGCGCTCACCAGGTGCAGGCGTCTCGTGGGCACGCCGAATTATGGACGAAAGCAGGTCAGAGAGTTCCCGGTTCGCCGTAACGCCCTGCGCGAACATGGCCGAGCGTGCATGTGTCTGGGACAATGGAGCCGGGACGTGGGGAGGTGGTTCGTGCATTCCTCTGCGCAGCACCGGACGATCATGGCCGTCGACATCGCCGGCTACAACGACCCGGGCCGCACGATGGCTCACCTGCACGAGATGCACGAGGGTCTGTGGTCGGTCCTCAAAGGCACGTTCGCCGAGACCGGCATCCCGTGGGACGTGTGCTTCGTGGAGAACACCGGCGACGGCGCGATGATCCTCCTGCCGCCCGAGATCGCGAAGGCGGACCTCGTCGCGCAGCTGCCCGAGCGGATGCACGCCGAACTGCGCCGCTACAACGCCGTCCACTCCCGGCCCGCGCGGATCCAGCTGCGCCTGGCCCTGAACGCCGGCGAAGTGCAGCAGGCAAGCCACGGCTCGGTCAGCAAGGCGGTGAGCTTCACCTTCCGCGTCCTCGACGCGCCGGCGGCCAAGGCCGCGCAGAAAGCCACCGGCGCGAACCTCGCGCTGATCGCGTCCGACACGTTCTTCCAGGACGTCGTGCTCCAGGACCCGGCGGCGGCCCCCGGTGACTACCGGCGGATCGAGGTCGCGGTCAAGGAGACCACCACGGTCGCCTGGCTGCGGCTGCTGGGCGCCGCGCTGCTGGGCGCGGCGCCGCCGGAGCTCCCGCACGTCCGCCGCCCCGCGGCGGATTTCCTCGCGCTGGTCAACGCCATGATGGCCGTGCCCTGCCTGCGTGACGCGGAAAGCCGCCGGCTGCTGTTGGAGATGTTCCCGCGCCGGGAGATCGCCGACCAGGTGCCCCACCAGGCCCAGGACCGGCTGCACGTGATCGCGCTGGCCAGGACGTGCCTCCGGTTCGACGGCGGGCTGGACTGCCTGCTCGATGTGGTCCGGACCATCGATCCGGAATCCCCTGAAGTCGCCCACCTGGCCGAGATCGTCGAAAACTGGCCGCCGGGCACGGGGAGCTGGTCCTGAAATCCGCGGTGTCCAGTTTTTGGCCCCTCGGTGGCGACCGCGGATAGGTAAACTCACGACTCCCGGGCACACCGCGGCGGGGGAGGTGGTTCGTCGTGTTGTCGGGCGAGAATCCGCACGGGCGGGAATTCCGGGCTTGGCCGGGGACCCGGCTCGCGGTCCGCGAAGCGCTCGTGAACGTCCTGGCCGCCGCTGGACTGGGGATCGAACCGGCCAGCCGGGCGCTGTTGCTCGACCTGATCCACGACAACCTCGGTTTCCCGTTGACGATTCCGGAACAGGCGACCGGGCGTGACCAGCTCATCGAGGTGATCAACGCCTGCGCGAAAACCGACGGCGGGCTGAACGCGCTCGCCGACGCGGTGCGCCTGATGCGGCCCGAGTCCCCGGAATCGGACTGGGTGCGGCGGCTGGTCCACCAACCGCGCACCCACGACCTGCTCCCGGAAACGGAGCTCATGCGGCTCCGCTCGATCCTGTCCGGGCTGGTGCCCGCGCGGCTGGCCGTGCTCACCCGCCGCGCTGCGGGAACCGCGGTCCCGCCACGGGAAGTCCGGGACGCGTGGGGCGCGTTCTGCGCTTTCCTCGATTTCAACACCCCGGCGAACGGCCTGCCGCCGGCGTTGGCGTTCGTCGAATTCGTCGCCGCCGACTGCGGTGGCACCATCGGTGACGAGCTGCGGGACTGGAACACCGCGCAGGCGCGCCGGCTGCAGGCCGAGGCCGGGCTCGCCGAGCTGCGCGCGGACCGGGAGCCGGACCGGGCCGCGGTTTCGCGGCTGCACCTGATGATCGTCGTGCAGCAGGACGCGATCGACGCGGACCTGCACGTCGTTTCGCATTGGCGCCAAGAGGACCCGGCCGAATGGCCGCCGGCCCGCGGCGGCACCGTCACGGTCCAGGGGGACCAGCTCGAGCACCACGTCGACGCGCTGATCGTCGACGCCGAGCGCGCGTGGTCGGAATTCCCCGGCGAGGTCGCGCTCGAGTTCGTGCTCCCGCGTCCGCTGCTGAACCTGCCCGTGCACCTTTGGTGCAAGGAACACGAAACCGGTGATCCGCGGCCGCTTTTCCTCGATTACCCGATCGTCGTCCGTTCGCTGGAACGGATGCGTTCGCGGCAATGGCACCGGGCTTGGCGAATACGCTGGGAAGCGCTGATGACCGATCCCTCGGCTGATCGGGTGTATTTCTGCCGGACCGAAGACACCGGTGAACGGCATCGGCTCGACGCCATCCTCAGTGATGTCCAATGGGTGATGATGGTGCTCGCCGCGGCGCCGCCATCACGGCCCCGGCCCGGGGAAGACGAGCTCGCCGCGGGATTGCGCTCGGGTCTGCCCGCACTACTATGGCACCCCGAGGCTTCGCTGGATCTCTTACGTGAGGTGGTCACGTGGCTCGTCGGCAACGGTGGTCTCGGCGATCTTCCGGCGCGCGTCCAGGATTCGCGGCGAGCCGCATTCCGGAATACCACGATCCCCGTCGATCTGCGCATCGCCCGGAATCTCGTGATCCTTTGGGACGACCCGAGCCGGCTCGTTTTCCTCGACGGCGCGCCGTACCGGCCGGGGACCCCCGATGAACGAGCCTCTTGACCCACCGCAGTGGTGGATCTACCACGGCACCGGAATTCCCCCGGCCTCGGGAACGGTGGAGGTGCCGGTGTCGCCGCCGTGGCGGAACTTCCGCAGCGAAAGGCGCCCCGAAACCGACGTGGTGCCGCCGGACGACGGCGAGATGGAACGGCGGCTCGGCGGCCGGAGCGCGTTTTCCGTGCCGCGTCCGGATCCCGACGAAGTCAATATGGTCAACGCGGCCATCTACCTGAGGCGCCCGCTCCTGGTCACCGGGCGGCCCGGCAGCGGGAAGTCGACGCTCGCCTTCAAGATCGCCCGGGAACTCGGCCTCGGCCGGGTGCTGCAGTGGCCGATCGCCTCGCACACCACCGTCAAAACCGGGTTGTACGGCTACGACGCCATCGGCCGCGCCCAGGCGGCGGCCGGCGCGCGGGCGGCCATGGCCGGGGAACAGGGGACCGAGCCAGCCATCGGCGAGTTCGTGCGGCTCGGTGAGCTGGGCACCGCGTTCCTGCCGCGGCGCGCACCCCGGGTGCTGCTGATCGACGAGCTCGACAAGTCCGAAGCTGATCTCCCCAACGACCTGCTCAGCTTGTTCGAGGACGGCGAGTTCAGCATCCCGGAGCTCGTCCGGCTGGCCCGCCGGACGTCGACGATCGAGGTCTTCACGGCCGATCCGGAGGGCACGGCCGAAATCGAGAACGGCCGCGTGCGTTGCTCCGCCTTCCCGATCGTGGTCATCACCAGCAACGGCGAACGCGACTTCCCGCCCGCCTTCCTGCGCCGCTGCCTGCACTACGAAACCAAGGCGCCGGACATCGAGCAGCTGACCGCGATGGTCGCCGCCCACCTGCCCGACCCCGCCGACGAGCTGCGCTCGCGGATCATCGAGGAGTTCTCGCTGCGCAGCGTGGCGACGGGTGGTCTCCCCTCGGACAAGCTGATGGAGGCGGTCCACTTGGCGACTTCCGGCGCCTACCAGGAGAACGGCCCGTCCTGGAACCGGCTCTTGGACGCGCTCTGGCGGCAGATCAACCCCACGGTCCCCTGACATGGCGGCGGAACCGCCGGACGTGCCGGTCGTGCGGGGGCTGAGCTGGAGCGAGCTGGCCGACGCGCTCTGGCTCGCCGCGGTGATCGACGGCGCCGAGCCGGGTGCCCGCCCGGATGCCGGCTCGCCCGGCGCCCCCGGCGACGAGGACGAGGACGCCGGCCCACCACCGGAACCCCCGCCGGACCTCCCGGCCGCGGATCCGGCGGCCACCGGGGAACCGGCCGAACGGTTCGTCGCCGGGTTCTCCCGCGAGGCGGGGACCTTGCACACATCGGGGCCCGGGAGCCGCGTGGGTGCGACAGGTGTGTTGCACGGGGCGGCCGACATCGTGCGCGCGCTCCGGCCCCTCAAGCTCACCCGCCGCTCGCTCCACGAGGACGACGTCGTCCTCGACGAAGACCTGACCGCCGAACGCGCGATGCACGACCAGCTGTGGCTGCCGGCCACCAAACCGGGGCTGGTCCGCCGGCTCGACCTGACGGTCGTGGTCGACTCGAGCCCGTCGATGGCGCTGTGGCAGCCGACGGTCGGCGGGTTCCTCGCCGTGCTCCGGCAGCTCGGCGCGTTCCGCTCCGTCCAGATCCGCTTGCTGGAGACGGAAGGCCGCGCCGAAGACGGGATCCGCGTTCCCGTGTTGCGCGGCGGGACACCAGGGGCGTCGGAACGGCGTCCGGGGGAGCTGCTCGACCGGTCGGGGAACCGGGTGCTGCTCGTGCTGACCGACGGCGCGAGCGAGTCGTGGCGCCAAGACCTCGTCTCGCCGCTGCTCGCGCAGTGGGCCCGGGTGATGCCGGTCGCCGTCGTGCACATGCTGCCGCGGCGGCTGTGGGGCCGCGGCGGTCTGCCCCTGCACCAGGCGAGGCTGACGACACCGGGGCCGTTCCGGCCCAACCGTCGCTACGGCGTGGAGCTGCCGGACGCTTGGGTGACCGGTGAGGATCCCGAGCCCGCGGGCGTGGTGCCGGTGCCGGTGGTGGAGCTGGACGCGCGCTGGCTCGGCTGGTGGGCCCGGCTGGTCACCCGGGCGCAGCCGGATCCGGTGCCCGCCATGGTCCTGCTGGCGCGGGACCACCCGGAGCCCGCGGTTTCGTGGTGGGAAGAGACGGGGACGCAGCCGACGGCCCAGGAACGGGTGAAGCTCTTCCACGGGGTCGCATCGCAACCGGCCTTCCGGCTGGCGACGCTGCTGGCCGCGGTGCCCGTGAGCCTGCCCATCGCCCGGTTCGTCCAGGCCGAGCTGGTGCCGGAAGCGGGGAGCGCGGACCTGGCCGAGGTCCTCACCAGCGGCCTGCTGCAGACCCCGTCGACCTTCGACGGCGACCAGGACGGGGAAGACGTCGTCTTCGAGTTCTCCGCGGCGGTCCGGGAAGCCCTGCTCGCGGCCGGCCGCCGCTCGGAAACCGCCCAGGTCGTCGTCGCGGCCCGGCGGGAGTTCGGGGACCGGCACCCGGTGCTGCTGCGGATCAGCGACGCGCTGGAGGACCCCGAGCGCACGCCGATCCCGGACCCCGGCCTCGCCGGCGAAGTCGTCCTCGAGCGCGTGGTGATGCGGGCCCTGTCCGGCCCGTATGCGGCGCGTGCCGAGCGGTTGCAGGGCTTGGAGCGCCAGTTGTCCGGCACCGCGCGAGCCGGGGCCGAGCCCGCCCCGCGCACGGCGAGCGAGTCGATGGTCGCGAACGTCCGCGAGGAGGCCGCCGACTCGCTCCGGCGGGTCCGGGAGCTGACGACGGACTCGCCCGCCGTCTGGGGTGCGGTGCCGGCGCGCAACCCGGCGTTCATCGGCCGGCAGGCCCTGTTGCAGGCCCTCGAAGACGGGCTCGGTGAAGTCGGCATCGCGGTGCTGCACGGCATGGGCGGGCTGGGCAAGACGCAGATCGCCACCGAGTACCTCTACCGGCACCTGCGTCAGTACGACCTCGTGTGGTGGATCAGTGCCGCGCAGGAGACGCAGATCCGCGCGTCGCTCACGGAACTGGCGCGGCAGCTGCGGCTGCCGGGCGCGGGCGAGACCGTCACCGCCGTGCCCGCGGCGGTCGACGCGCTCCGGGAGGGCCGGCCGTACCGGCGGTGGCTGGTGGTCTTCGACTCCGCGGAGGGGCCGGAGAGCATCCTGCCGTTCTTCCCGACCGGTGGGCCGGGCGAAATCATCGTCACCTCCCGGGATCCCGGGTGGCGCGCGGTCGTCGAGGAGCCGGTCGAGGTCGGGCTGTTCGACCACGCCGAAAGCATCGAGCTGCTGCGCAACCGCGATCCCGGGCTCGGCGACGAGGAAGTCAACCGGCTGGCGGAGAAGCTGGGTGACCTGCCGCTCGCGCTGGCGCAGGCCGCGGTGCTGCGCGCGGAGACCGGGATGCCGGTCGAGGACTACCTGGAGCTGTTCGACCAGAAGGTCGCGGAAATCCTCGCCACGGCCGCGCCGACCGAGTACGAGGTCGCGATCGCGGCGGCGTGGAACGTGTCGTTCGACGAGCTCGGCACGCGCAACCCGGCCGCGCACCAGCTGCTGCAGATCTGTGCTTTCTTCGCGCCCGAGCCGATCTCGAGGAGCCTGTTCACCGGTGTCCACCGGGTGTCGGTCGCGCCGGAGCTGGACGCCGCGATGCACGACCCGACGCTGCTGGAGCAGGCGCTGCGGGACGTCAACCGGCTCGGGCTGGCCCGGCTCGACTACAGCAACGACACGCTGTTGCTGCACTGGCTCGTGCAGCTGGTGCTGCGCAACCGGATGAGCGAAACCCACCGCGAGGAAATGCGGCACCGGGCGCACCTGCTGCTGGCCAACCGCGACCCCGGAGACCCGGCGTCGGCGCGGCTGTGGCCGCAGTACCAGCTGGTGCTGCCGCACATCTACGCCGCCGAGCTGATCGGCTGCGACGAGGACTGGGTCCGCGAGCTGGTCATCAACCTCCTGAAGTTCCTTTACCACTGGGGGGACCACAGCGGCGCGACGGCGCTGGCGGAGAAGGTGGTCCAGGCGTGGTCGGTCAAGTTCGGCGAAGAGAACGCGCTGACCTTGGAGGCGTCGGAACGGCTCGGGTTCTTCCTGTGGGTGCTCGGCCGGTACGAAGAAGCCGAGAAGATCAACAATCGGACTTTGCTGCTGTACCAGCAGAAGGACGCGGGCGGCAAGCGGTCGGAGCAGACGCTCAACGCGCAGCTTTCGGTCGCCGTGGTGCTGAAGGCGCGCGGGGATTTCGCGGGTGCGAAGGAACTGAACCTGGCGACCTACTACGAGGCCTCGCGGGCGTTGGGTCCCGGCGAGCCGAAGACGCTCACGGCCGCGCACGACCTCGTCGTTTCCCTGCTGCTGACGGGTGAGTACGCCGAAGCGCACCGGATCGGAGAGGAAACGTACGAGCGGTGCACGGCAGTGCTCGGCTACGACAACACCGCCACCATCAGCACGTTGAACATCCTGGCGATCTGCCGCCGCGAGCTCGGTGACTACACCTTCGCGCGGATCGAGCTGCAGAAGACGGTGGAACGCGTCCGGCGATTGTTCAGCGAAGACAACGCCGGGGTCGTCCGCCGCGAGTACCACCTCGCGGTGGCCCAGCGGAAGGACGGCTACCACACGCTGGCGTACGCGCTTTCACGCAGCGCGCTGGACAGGTTCCGGTTCCGGTACGGGCAAAGCCATCCGAACACGTTGCCGTGCGCGCTGGCCCACGCGATCGACCTCCGCCACGCGGGCGACCTGGCCGCGGCCCGGCAGCTGGGCCAGCAGGCCGTCGACCTCTACCGGGGCAGCCTGGGCCCCGGGCACCCGCACACGGTGGTCGCCGAGGTCGGCCTCGGCGTCACGCTGCGGCAGCTGGGTGATTCGGTCGCGGCCCACGAGTGCGGCGAAAGCGCGTTCCGGCGGCTGCGCAACCTGCTGGGCCCCGACCACCCGCACACGGTGGCGGCCGGGATCGAGCTGGCGAACGACTGGTTCGCACTCGGCGAGGTCCAGCGGGCGTTGATGCGAGACACGGACAGCGTCGACCGCGCCCGGCGCGTCCTCGGCGAGGACCACCCGATCACGTTGGCGGCCCAGCTGAACCGCGCGTTGGACCTCCAGCGGCTCGGCCGGATCAGGGAGGCGTTGTCACTGCACCAGGACGCGGTGGCGCGTTACCGACGAGCGTTGCGGGCAGGCCACCCGGCGGCAACGGCGGCGGAACAGGCTACGAGGGCCGGCTGCGACATCGATCCGACGCCGCTTTGACCGGCTTCAGCCTTTGTGCAGGACGCTGAAGAGCACACTCACGATGGAGATTCCGAGCGGAAACATCTCAAGAAATATCCGGTTGACGCGCGAGAAGCCGTCGTTCCCCTTGAGGTGGAACTGCGGAAAAATGTAATTGTGGGCGTGAACCAGAGTCGCGCTGAAAAAGACAGTCGTGATGGTACCCGCCGTCGCCGTGGTGAGAAGGGTTGCGCTTTGCGCGAATGCCACGGAAACGGTGCCGGCGGGGAGCAATATCCAGTAGATGGCGAACAGGACCCACCCGATCGGCTTCAGCATGAACGACCATCTCGGCTTGTGGGCCTTGATCCGGCCTTCGAGCCTGGTGCGGATCAGTTCGGCCGTGACGGCGTTCATCGGCTTGACCGACAGTTCGACCGCATCCTCGCGCCGGCCTCGCATCTCGATCGAAAGCTCGACGAGCGTTGCTTCGATCGCGGGTGACCTGCCGACGAACCGGACCGCCTGCATCCGCTTCGGGTCCGCCTCATCGAAGACCTCGTCGAGAGTCCCTCGGAGAGTCTCGGTGTCGAGCTCTATTTCCACCTCGAATGGCGGAACCAACTTGTTTTCCACGCTGGCTGACGGCACGCGGATTATTTCCGAGACGTCTTGGCAAACTCGATTCACCTCGGTGCCGGTCCTCTTGAGGTCAGCCATGGTGCCGGACCAAACCTTTTGACGGCTCTCGCCTTTGCCTTCGCGGATTACCGGCATTGCTTGCTCCTAATGGCTAATCAGTCACAAGGCCGAACTCGGCTGGCCCGGACAGTAGCACCGCTCACTTCGGAGGGATGGTGGTGACCCCACTTCGCAGCCAGCGTGCGAGTTCCTCCACAGAAGGCACCGCGGTCGCCGACGTGCGAGCGGCGCGGTGCACCGTGCGGACCAGCTCCGGCACCGTCACCAACGCCTCTGCCGCCAACGGATCGACGTCACGCAACGCCAGGCCCAAGCCGACCAACGCCGACGGGCTGTCCGGGTCGTGGCTCAGCTCCGCCCGGTACCCGGACACCGCGCTCTCGGCGTCGTCGTTGATGAACGCCGCGTCCGGCTCGAGGCCGCCCTCGATTCGGGGCCAGGCCTTTCGCACGGCGGCTTCGCCGTCCTTGCCGAGGCGGACGCGCATCAGGTCGGAGCGGGCGTCCGACCAGTCGCCGTCCGGTTTGGTGTCCAGGGTTTCGTGTCCGGTCGGGGACACCGGTGGGCACGGTGTGCCCGATCGCCAAGCCCGGAGCAGCGTCGTGACCGTCTCCTCGGCCGGACGCAGGTGCCGCGACCGCCAGCCCGCGTAGTGGTCGGCGGCCAACGTGTCGGCTCGGCGGCGCGCGGCCGCCGGCACCGGTTCGTCGTGCCACTCGCGCATTTCCGCGGCGATCCGGTCGAGGAACCGGCGTCCCGCGTCGGTCAACGCCGCGTCTTCGCGGATGGTTTCGAGCGTGCGCCAGACCTGGCCCCGCCAGTGCGCGTACTCGAACGCCGACGCCTCGTCGTCCGGGTTGGCCGCGCAGTACGCGCGATAAAACACCGAAACGCCGAAGAACGCGTAAACCCCGTGCACGACCCCGCCGAGGGGACGCGGATCATCGCGCCACGGCGCGTAAAGCCGTTCGGTGCGGTCGTCGTCGTGCAGGCGGACGAGCTGCAGCAGCCCGCCGAGCCGGATGTGCTGGAACTCGTGCACGAGCGCAGCGGCCAGGGTGACCGCGTCTTCGGGACGGCAGATGATCGCGCTGCCGAACGCTTCTCCCGTGGACGCGCTCGGCAGGCGGAACGGGAACGGGGGCTCCGGCACGATCGTGTCGAGGCCGGCCGAAAGAGCGTCGGCGAATTCCGGGGTGTGCGTGGCGATCAGCCGCCACGCTTCGGTGAGCTTGCCGTGCCAGATCGTGAGGTCCTCGTCGCCGAGCCGGTCGGGCGTCAGCGGGGTGAAGAGGCCGCGGTAGGGGTCGAGGTCGTCGATCGTCAGCGTCAGCCGTTTGCCGTCGGCTTCGAAGTCCCACGTCCTGAGCGGCGACCACCCGGCCGTTTCCTCCCGCGACGGGAACGGAATCCGGACGACCGCGTCGTGCCAGCGGATTTCGGCCGTGCCGGAGTGGCCGCGGATTTCGGCGGAATCGAATTCCGGCGCGCCGGGGAAATGGGCGGAACCCAGTGAGGGCAGCGAGACGTGCCCTTTCCACATGGGGACCCGGGCGTGGAATTCGAGGCCGGCGCGAACCGCGGCGGCCGCCGCCAGTGCGTGGAGGTGCCCGACGTGCATCCACAGTGGACACGTTCCGGTGAGACCCTGGTGGATCAGCCTGGTGGTGTACCCCGCCCAGCTTCCGGTGTACGGGTGCGCGATGACGGTTTCGACCGCTTCGGGCGCGGCTTCCTCTGCCCTCGCGAGCAGGTCCCACGCCCCATCCGGTGAGGCCAGTGGCGCATGGAGCCGAGGATCGAGGCTGTCGTCGACCAGGCCACGCAGCAGGAGCAGCCGACGGCTGCGCTCAGCGGCTCGGAGTGCGCGGACACCGTCGGCACCGCTCGCGCCCTGGGCCAGTGAATCGAAGTCCGGCCAGGACAGCGTGTGCACGGTGAGTTCGGCTGGGGTGCTACGCGATGGGGACATGGGAACCCTTCCGGAGCAGGGTCATTCCACCCTTTTGGCGCCCTGGCTCCCACTTGCGGTCACGGTGATGTGCCCGGTCCGCTCGACGACGTACTGCAACGAAGAGCGCAGCGTGGCGGCGTCGAGTACCCGCAGTTCTGACAGCGGCACGGCACTCACGTCCAGGAGTTCGGATTTGATCCCCGGCTGTCCGCTGCCACCCGGCGATCGCATCGCGAATTTTTCCCCTCGTCATAGGAGTGCCCGGTTGGAGGCGGGCGTAAGTTATCACGGTGGCGGCTCGCCCGGTCGTGTCACCTTCGGATTCGCGGTTTGGCCTGGTGGTGCGGGTATTGCGGGTGTCGGTGAGCCCCAGAAGGTTCATCGTACCCCTGTTCGATCCCGTGATCGGTGGTGTTCGGCATTCGAGAAGCAAGACACGCTCTGTAGCGGGCACTTCATCGAAGCGCTACCGGTTTGCCGAGTGGCCGGTATTCGGTGAATTCGCAACTTGACCGCTGAGTAAGCGGACACCGGCGTCGAAAACACAATTTCGGTGGATGGTCGGACCACCGATCTTCCGTAGCATCGAATCATGCCCGAGGACCGCCACGTGGACGCGCCGCCCGTTTGGGGGGCGGTTCCGCCGCGCAACCCCAACTTCACCGGTCGCTTCGACGTGCTCGCCCGATTGTCGGAGTACCTCGCACCGGGGGCCACTGCCTTGCACGGCATGGGCGGGATCGGCAAGACACAACTGGCCGTCGAGCACATCTACCGGCACCTCGCCGACTATGACATCGTCTGGTGGATCCGGGCAGTGCACCAGTCGGAGATCCGCGCGTCCCTGACGGAACTCGCCCAGCGCCTGAGCCTCTCCGGTGCCGACGAAGCGATCACCGCGGTGCCTGCCGCGCTCGAGGCGCTGCGGGTCGGCAGGCCGTACCGCCGCTGGCTTCTGGTGTTCGATTCGGCCGAGGACCCGGATCTCGTCCGGCCGTTCTTCCCGGCCTCCAACGTCGGCGAGATCCTGGTGACGTCCCGCAACCCCGGCTGGGCCGGCGTCGCCCGGCCACTCGAAGTCGGCGTCTTCGCACGGGAAGAAAGCACGCTGCTGCTCAGCCGGCGCGGTCCGAAGCTGACCGAGGAAGACGCCGACCGGATCGCCGAGAAGCTCGGTGACCTCCCCCTCGCGATCGAACAAGCCGCGGCGTGGCTGGCCGAGATCGGCATGCCGGCCGCGGAGTACCTGCGGCTGTTCGACAAGCGGGTCGTGGAGTTCCTCGAATCGGCTACGCCGCTGGACTACGAAGTCGCGGTCGCCGCGGCGTGGAACGTGTCGTTCGACGCGCTCGCGTCAGCCGACCCGGCCGCCCACCAGCTGCTGCAGCTTTGCGCGTTCTTCGCGCCGAAGCCGATTGCTCGTGGCCTGTTGATCGGGGCCCGCGGCGTCTTGGTGGCTCCCGAACTCGATGCCGCTCTGAAGGACCCCCTTCGGCTCGGACGGGCGATCCGGGCGATCAACCGCTTCGGCCTCGCGAAGATCGACCACGGCAACGACACGCTGCTTCTGCATCGGCTCGTCCGGCTGATGCTGCGCAACCGCATGAGCGAGCCGCGCCGGCGCGAGCTGCGCCACGGCGTGCACGTGCTGCTGGCGTACCGGGATCCCAACGATCCGACAGCTCCCCGGCATTGGCCGAGCTACCTGGAGGTGCTGCCGCACGTCTACGCCGCGGAACTGGTCGAGTGCGCCGACCAGTGGGTGCGGAACCTGGTCGTCAACATGGCCGAGTTCCTGCACCACTGGGGTGATCACCAGGGGGCGCTGGACCTGGCCGAGCACGCCGTTCACAGCTGGGAACAGGACCGGCAAGAGCGGGATGAGTACTCACCGCCGGAACTGCGGATGTCCGAGCGGCTGGCCGGCTACCTGTGGTCGGTGGGCCGGTACGCCGATGCCGCCATCACGAGTGAGCGCACGTTGACCCGGTATTCGGAGGTGCTGGGCCCGGACGACGAAGAAACGCTGCACGCGCGGCTGACCAAAGTGAAGATCCTGGTCGCCGAAGGTGACTTCAAGGCCTCCCGCGGACTGGCGGAGGAGCTTCACCGCAAGGCACAGGAACTGCTGGGCCAGGACGACCCGATCACGCTCGCGGTCGCGCACGAGTGCGTCAACGCACTGCTGCTCACCGGTGAGTACGACCGGGCGCGGGACCTTGCCGACGAGACTTACACCCGGCGGGGCGAGGTTCTCGGCTCCGACAACGCCGCGACCATCGCCACCCAGGTGCTGCTGGTAGTCGCTCAGCGGGAGCTCGGCGACTACCCCTGGGCACGGATCGAACAGGAGAACATCGCGAGGCGAATCGAACAGATCCGCGGCAGCGACAGTGCCGGCACGCTTCTGTGCTACCACCACTTGGCCGTCGCGACCCGCAAGGACGGCGACCACGAGAGGGCCCGTGAGCTGTCCGTCGATGCGATGCGGCGGCTGCGGACGCGTTACGGCGACCGCCACCCGCTCTCGTTGGCCTGCGCGCTCGGGCACTCGATCGACCTGCGCCACTCACGGCAGTTCGACAAGGCGCGTGCGCTGGGCGAGGACGTCTTCGACCACTACGACGACAGCCTGGGTGAGACCCACCCCCACACGCTGGCCGCCGCGGTCGATCTCGGTGTCACCCTTCGGCTGTCAGGTGACCCGGCCAGCGCGTTGCGGCTGGACGAACGGTCGCTCGAACGGTTCCGCGCGCACCTCGGCCCGGATCATCCGCACACCATCGTGTGCGCCATCGACGTCGCCAGTGATCTGTTCGCGCTCGGGCGGGTCGAGGAGGCCGCCGCGCGTGACGAGGAGGCGCTGGAGCGGGCGCGGCGGGTGCTGGGTCCTGACCACCCGACCACGTTGGCCGTCCAGCTGAACCGGTGCCTGGACCTGCGAGCCCTCGGCCAAGACGCCGATCGGCTGTACGAAGACGTGCTGATGCGTTATCGGCTGATGCTCGGTGACACCCATCCGGCCACGGCCCAGGCGGCGCGGGAGGTCCGCGCCGACTGCGACATCGATCCACTGCCCCTGTGACTACCCGACGCCCAGCACCGTCTGCAGCAACGTCGTCAGCTCGGCTTCGAAGCAGGGCCTGCTCGCCAGCCGGCGCGTGCGGGCCAGGTCGTTCGCGATGGTCAGCGCCGCGTGGACCGTGATCTTCGCTTCGCGCGCCGGCAGCGATGGGCGCACCGAGGACAGCAGCGTCACCCACTGGGCCACGTAGTCGCGCTGGACGCGCAGCAGGTCCGCCTTGTCGCGGTCCGGCATCGTCACCCGGTCCGCCGAGAACGACACCAGCAGCTCCGGGGTGTTCAGGATCGTGTGCACGTACGACGCCGCCAGGCGGCACAGCGCCGAACGCTCGTCCGCGGCCTGCAGCGCTCGCTCCGCGGCCAGGGCCAGCCGGTCCGCGGCCCGGTGGCCGATCGCCACCATCAGGGCCGCCTTGCTCGGGAAGTGGCGGTAGACGCTCGGGCCCGCGATGCCCGCCGCCGCGCCGATGTCCTCCATGCTCACGTCGTGGAAGCCACGCTGGGCGAACAGCGCCGTCGCCTCCGCCAGGACCTGCTCGCGGCGTGACGGCGTGCCGAGGCGGAGCGAAGGTGGTTCCGTGCGCGGCGCCGGTGTCGGCAGTGTGGCGTTGAGCACATCGAGGGCCAGCTCGACCAGCAGCGCGGCGAACCGGCGGCGGGCCACGGACGTGTGGTGGACCGACACGCTGCCGAACACCGACAGCGCCGCCCAGCACAGCAGTTCGGCGTCCTCGGCGGCCAGCTCGGGGCGCCGGCTGAGCAGCGCCTTCGACCACGCGGTCAGCGCCAGCGTCGAGCGGCGGGCGATCTCCCGCTGGTCCTCCTTCGGGAGGTGACGGCCTTCCCAGCGCCACAGCGCCGCGATCTCCCGGCGCTCGACGGCCTGCGTCGCCAGCCGGCCCAGCAGGGATTCCAGCTGGTCGGCGGGGGGAATTCCATCCGACAGGGCTTCCGCCGTCGCCGCTTCCAGGTCTTCGAAGCCGCTCAGGACGACGTAGGCCAGGATCGCTTGCTTGTCCGCGAAGTGCCGGTACAACGCCGGGCCGGTGACGCCCGCCGCGTCCGCGATGTCCTTGATGCCGACCCCGGGGAAGCCGCGGGCGCGGAACAGCTCCGCCGCCACCGCGGCCAGCTGGGCCTTGCGGTCGCGAGGGCGCGCACTTCGCACAGAGTCGGTCATGGTGAGTCGACGATAGCGGCTAACGGCACACTCGCAACCCATTGACACCTTGGGGTTATCCGACGATATGTTAATGGCCATTAGCACTACTGGCCGGTATCGTCGGTCACGGTACGAAGACGTCCCACACGCTCGCGAGGAGTTGTTCTGTGAGTAGCGAGGCCTACATCTACGAGGCGATCCGCACGCCTCGCGGCAAGAACAAGGGCGGTGCCCTGCACGGCACCAAGCCGGTCGACCTGGTGGTCGGCCTGATCGAAGAGCTCAAGGTCCGCCACCCGAACCTCGACCCCGCGGTGATCGACGACGTCGTACTCGGCGTCGTCTCCCCGGTCGGCGAGCAGGGCGCGGTCATCGCGCGCACCGCCGCGCTGAACGCCGGTCTCCCCGAGACCGTCGCCGGCGTGCAGCTCAACCGCTTCTGCGCCTCCGGCCTGGAGGCCACCAACACCGCCGCCCAGAAGATCCGCTCCGGCTGGGACAACCTGGTCATCGCCGGCGGCGTCGAGTCGATGTCGCGCGTGCCGATGGGCTCCGACGGCGGCGCGCTGTTCATGGACCCGGCCACCGCGTACGACAACTACATCGTCCCGCAGGGCACCGGCGCCGACCTGATCGCGACCATCGAGGGCTTCTCCCGCGAGGACGTCGACCGCTGGGCCGTCCGCTCGCAGGAGCGCGCCGAGGCGGCCTGGTCCGGCGGCTACTTCGCCAAGTCCGTCGTCCCGGTCAAGGACATCAACGGCGTCACGGTCCTCGACCACGACGAGCACCGCCGCCCCGGCTCCACCGTCGAGGGCCTCGGCAAGCTCAAGCCGGCCTTCGCGGGCATCGGCGAGCTGGGCGGCTTCGACGCCGTCGCGCTGCAGAAGTACCACTCGGTCGAGCGCATCAACCACGTCCACACCGGCGGCAACTCCTCGGGCATCGTCGACGGCGCCGCGCTGGTGCTCGTCGGCTCCGAGCAGATCGGCAAGACCTTCGGGCTGACGCCCCGCGCCCGGATCGTGGCGACCGCGTCGATCGGCTCCGAGCCGACGATCATGCTCACCGGCCCGACGCCGGCCACCGAGAAGGTCCTCAAGACCGCGGGCCTCAAGCCCGAGGACATCGACCTGTGGGAGCTCAACGAGGCGTTCGCGTCCGTCGTGCTCAAGTGGATCAAGGACCTGCACCTCGACGAGGACAAGGTCAACGTCAACGGCGGCGCGATCGCCATGGGCCACCCGCTCGGCGCCACCGGCGCGATGCTGGTCGGCACCGTGGTCGACGAGCTGGAACGCCGCCAGGCGCGCCGCGCCCTGGTGACCCTGTGCATCGGCGGCGGCATGGGCGTCGCGACCATCATCGAGCGGGTGTGAGGACCACTGTGTCTAACGAAAACGCGGCCGAGAGCAAGACCATCCGCTGGGAGCAGGACGCCGACGGCATCGTCACCCTGACCCTGGACGACCCGAAGCAGTCGGCGAACACGATGAACGCCGACTTCCGCGAGTCGCTCGGTGTCACGGTCGACCGCCTGGAGGCCGAGAAGGACGCCATCACCGGCGTCGTCATCACGTCCGCCAAGAAGACGTTCTTCGCCGGCGGCGACCTGAACGACCTCATCCAGGCCAAGCCGGAGAACGCGGTCGAGTTCACCGAGTCGTCCAGCCTCATGAAGGGGCAGATGCGGCGGATCGAGCAGCTCGGCAAGCCGGTCGTCGCGGCGATCAACGGCGCCGCGCTCGGCGGCGGCCTCGAGATCGCGCTGGCGACGCACCACCGCATCGCCGCCGACGCCAAGGGCAGCCAGATCGGCCTGCCCGAGGTGACGCTGGGCCTGCTGCCCGGCGGCGGCGGTGTCGTGCGCACTGTCCGATTGCTCGGCATCCAGAGCGCGCTGCTGAACGTCCTGCTGCAGGGCCAGCGCCACCGTCCGCGCAAGGCGCTGGAGCTGGGCCTGGTGCACGAGGTCGTCGACACCGTCGAGGAGCTCGTCCCCGCCGCGAAGGCGTGGATCAAGGCGAACCCCGAAGGCGGCGTTCAGCCGTGGGACGTCAAGGGCTACAAGATCCCGGGTGGCACGCCGTCCAACCCGAGCTTCGCGGCCAACCTGCCCGCGTTCCCGGCCAACCTGCGCAAGCAGATCAAGGGCGCGAACATGCCGGCGCCGCGGGCGATCCTGGCCGCCGCGATCGAGGGCGCGCAGGTGGACTTCGACACCGCGATCCTGATCGAGACGCGCTACTTCATCAGCCTCGCCACCGGCCAGGTCTCGAAGAACATGACGAAGGCGTTCTTCTTCGACCTGCAGACGATCAACTCGGGTGGTTCGCGGCCGGACGGCTTCGAGAAGTACACCGCTAAGAAGGTCGGTGTGCTCGGCGCCGGGATGATGGGTGCCGCGATCGCGTACGTGTCGGCGAAGGCCGGCATCGACGTCGTCCTCAAGGACGTCTCGCAGGAGGCGGCCGAGAAGGGCAAGGGCTACGCGGAGAAGCTGGAGCAGAAGGCCCTCTCGCGCGGCAAGACCACGCAGGAGAAGTCGGACGCGCTGCTGGCGAAGATCAAGCCGACCGGTGACCCGGCCGACTTCGCGGGCGTCGACTTCGTCATCGAGGCCGTGTTCGAGAGCGTCGAGCTGAAGCACAAGGTGTTCGGCGAGATCGAGAGCGTCGTCAACGCCGACGCGGTGCTGGGCTCCAACACCTCGACGCTGCCGATCACCACGCTCGCCGAGGGCGTGCAGCGCACCGAGGACTTCATCGGGATCCACTTCTTCTCGCCGGTGGACAAGATGCCGCTGGTCGAGATCATCTGCGGCGAGAAGACGTCGCCGGCGACGCTGGCGAAGGTCTTCGACTACACGCTGCAGATCAAGAAGACCCCGATCGTCGTCAATGACAGCCGCGGCTTCTTCACCTCGCGCGTCATCGGCACGTTCATCAACGAGGCCGTCGCCGCGCTGGGCGAGGGCGTCGAGCCGGCGTCGATCGAGCAGGCGGGTTCGCAGGCCGGCTACCCGGCGCCGCCGCTGCAGCTGATGGACGAGCTGACGCTGACCCTGCCGCGCAAGATCCGCAAGGAGACCCGCGAGGCGATCGAGGCCGCGGGCGGCACGTGGAAGGCGCACGCGTCCGAGGCCGTGATCGACCGGATGCTGGACGAGTACGACCGCAAGGGCCGCTCGACCGGCGCGGGCTTCTACTCCTACGGAGAAGACGGCAAGCGGACCGGCTTGTGGCCGGGCCTGCGCGACGCGTTCAAGTCCGGCTCGACCGAGGTGCCGTTCGAGGACCTCAAGGAGCGGATGCTCTTCGCGGAGGCGCTCGAGACGGTGAAGTGCTTCGACGAAGGCGTGCTGACGTCGGTGGCGGACGCCAACATCGGCTCGATCTTCGGCATCGGCTTCCCGGCGTGGACCGGCGGTGTCATCCAGTACATCAACCAGTACGAGGGTGGCCTGCAGGGCTTCGTGGACCGGTCGCGCGAGCTGGCCGCCCGGTACGGCGACCACTTCGAGCCGCCGGCGTCGCTGGTGGAGAAGGCCGCCAAGGGCGAGATCTACGAATAAGGGCTGACTGACGAAAGCCGTCACCGGGAGTCCGGTGACGGCTTTCGTCATTTCACGACGAGCCGCCTCTCGGGTGTGCGGCGCCTCCTCACGGCGTTTCCGACCGGAAGCTGTGCCCGAGCTCCGCGCCGAGGCCGAAGTAATGCCGGAAGTTGTAGACCAGCGGACTCCACGCCCCGGGGTCGACGTGCTCGGTGCCGGGGACGACCAGCGCCGGGTCCGCGTGCACCGCCAGCACCCGCGCCTCGACGATCAGGAACTCCCCGGCGGTGTCCGATTGCACGGTCGACGCCCGCGCCTCCAGCTGCAGCGGGCACTCCGCCACTCGCGGCGGGCGCACGCTCCGCGACGGCAGCGGCGTCAACCCCGCGGCCTCGAACTTCGCGCGCTCGTGGCGGAACGCCGGCTTGGCCGCCGGGACCGGGTCGCGGCCCGTCAGGGGCGCCAGGCGCTCCACCGCCTCCCACTGGTCCGGGCCGGGCAGGTTGACCACGACGTCCGGGCGCGCGCGGAGGTTGTGCGCGGTCTGGCCGTCGACGCCCAGGCCGAGCACGACCGTCCAGCCGAGCGCCCACGCCGACGACATCGGCGCCAGGTTCGGGCTGCCGTCGTCGTTCTCGGTGCTCAGCAGCACCACCGGGGTGCCGATGTACAGGATGCGCGGCTTGATCTCCATGACCGCGAAACTAGGAGCCGGAGGGTTCGCCGGGCGCCGAAGTGTCCGGCAGCCTGTCCACTCGAGTTCGCCGGAAAGCCACTGGAGCCGGTTAATCTCCGCCCATGCGCCGTCCCGTCACGGTGGCAGTGGCCGCCGCCCTGTTCGCCTCCGCGTTGACAACGATGTCAACCGCCGCCGATCTGACCCCTGCCGACTTCGTCGATCCGTTGATCGGCTCCGCCGGGGACGGCAACACCTATCCCGGCGCCACCGCGCCGTTCGGCATGCTCTCCTGGAGCCCGACGAGCACCCGCGGCGACCAGACGTCGACCGGCGCGGCCAACGGCTACCAGTACGACACCACCCGCCTGCGCGGCTTCGGCCTCACCCACGTCAACGGCGCGGGCTGCAACCCCGGCGCGGCGGGGGACGTGCCGATTCTCCCGTTCACCGGCGACGTCACCTCCTCACCGAGCGCGGACACCACCGACGCGATCTACGCGAGCGACTTCAGCCACGCCGACGAGGCGGCGACGCCGGGGCGCTACCGCCTCGGCCTGGCCAACGGCGTCACGACCGACGTCGCGGCCACCGAACGGACCGCCCTCGGCACGCTGGCCTTCCCGCAAGGCAAGCCCGCGAACCTGCTCTTCCGGACGTCCAACTCCCTCAACGGCAGCGAGGACGCCGAGACCCACATCGACGCCGCACACGGACGGGTCACCGGGTCGGTCCTCACCGGCGCGTTCTGCGGCCGCCGCGCGAACGGCGGCGTCAACAACCGCAAGTCGTACTACCGCCTGTACTTCACCGCGCAGTTCGACCGGCCCGTCACCGGCACGGGGACGTGGAAGGACGCGACCCTGCAGCCCGGCGGCACCGACCAGACCGGCGGCGAGGGCTACGCGACCGGCAAGGACCGCGCCGGCCGCGGCTCCGGCGGTTACGTCTCCTTCGCCCCCGGCAGCAAAGTCACGCTGCGGCTCGCGATCTCCTACGTGTCGCTCGAAGGCGCGGAACGCAACCTGCGCGCCGAGCAGCCGGTGGGATCCAATGTATACAAAGTCGCCGATCGGACGAAGAAAGCCTGGAACACCGAGCTGAGCCGGATCGACGTCGCCGGCGGCACGGCCAACCAGCGGATCACCTTCACCACCGCGCTTTATCACAGCCTGCAGCAGCCCAACCTCGTCAGCGACGTCGACGGCCAGTACCTCGGGATGGACCGGCAGCCGCACCGCGTCGAGCGCGGCCAGGACGCGCAGTACTCGAACTTCTCCGGCTGGGACCAGTACCGCGCGCAGGTGCAGCTGCTGGCGCTGCTCGAACCCCGCGTCGCCGGGAACTTCGCGCAGTCGCTCTACAACTACGCGAAGCAGAACGACGGCGTCTGGGACCGCTGGGTGCACGTCAACGGCGCGACGCACGTGATGACCGGCGACCCGTCGGCCGCGACGCTCGCGACCTTCTACGCCATGGGCGTCCGCAACTTCGACTACCGCGGCGCGTTCGACTCGCTCTACCGGCAGGCGACGGTCCCGCGTCCCGAAGGGCTGCAGGACGGCGGCTGTCCCGGCCAGTGCGTCGGCCAGCGGCCGAACCTCGCGCAGTACCTGACGTCCCACTACGCGCCCAACGACGTCTGCCACTGCTGGGGCGGCGCCGCCGAGACGCTCGAAGACGCCGTCGCGGACTCCGCAATCGGACATTGGGCGGAGCAGCTGGGCCGCACTCGCGAGGCTGCGGAGCTGCGGGCCCGGGGCGCGTACTGGCGCAACGTGTTCAACCCGGCCACCGGGTACACGCAGGCCCGCAACGTCGACGGCAGCTGGGTGACGCCGTTCGACCCGGCGAGCGACCGCGGCTTCGCGCAGGGCAGCGCGGCGGCCTACACCTGGATGGTCCCGCAGGACGTCTCCGGCCTCGCCGACGCGATGGGCGGCAAGGCGGCCGCCGTCACGCGCCTCGACGGGTTCTTCCACGACGCGAGCGGCAACTGGCAGCTCAAGGGCGGCGGCCCGCTCAAGTACGACCCGACGAACGAGCCCGACATCCACGCACCCTGGCTGTACAACGAGCTCGGGCAGCCGTGGAAGACGCAGGAGACCGTCCGGCAGCTCGTATCCAATGTATACAAAACCGGCCCGGCCGGCCTGCCCGGCAACGACGACCTCGGCACGATGTCCGCCTGGTACGTCTTCGCCGCCCTCGGGATCTACCCGCGCACGCCGGGCTCGGGGGAGCTGCTGCTGTCGAGCCCGCTGTTCCCGGCCGCGGTGATCCGCCCGGCCGCGGGCGCGCCGATCCGGATCACGACGTCGGGCAGCGGAACGTACGTCCGGGACGTCCGGCGGGACGGCCGCCCGCAGCGGGACTGGAAGCTCGACGCCTCCTTCCTGCACGGCGGGCGTCTCGACGTCCGCCTGTCCGAGACCCCGACGACCTGGGGGAGCTGAATTTTCCGCGGGGTGTCGAACGGCGCCGGGCTCGTTCGTAGCCCAGGTGAGAGACCGGCACCGGGCCGGTCGTCACGCACCGGAGGACTCCGATGTCCGTCATCACCCACGCTCCCGCGAAACCGCTGATCACCCGGGGTCTGGCCGCCACGGCCGGCGCCGCCGCCGCGACCGCGGCCATCGCCGCGGCGGGTGACTTCGCCGGGATCGGCGCCGTCGTCGACGGCGCGCCGATCCCGGCGTCCGGGTTCGCCGTGCTCACCGCGATCTGCGCCGTGGCCGGCCTGGTGCTCGCCCTGGTCCTGGCCCGCGTGGCCCGCCACCCGCGTCCCGCGTTCGTCCGCACCACGCTCGTGCTCACCGCGCTGTCCCTCGTCCCGGACGCGCTCGCCGACGCGACCGTGACCACGAAGGGGCTGCTGGTGTTGACGCACCTGGTCGCTGCCACGATCGTGATCCCGGCCCTCGCCCGCCGCCTGCCCGCCTGATCCGCCTCGAAGGAGCTCCGCCATGAAGCAGTACCTGCTCGCCGTCCAGTTCGACGAGAGCGCCCCGCCGGAACCGGAAGAAGAGGTCCGGGCGCAGATGGCGCGGACCGGCCGGGTCACCGAGGAGATGAAGGCCGCCGGTTCGTGGGTGTTCGTCGGCGGCCTGGAGCACTCGGACGCGTCCACCGTCGTCCGGGTGGACAACGGCTCGACCACGCTCACCGACGGACCCTTCGCCGAGACGAAGGAACAGCTCGGCGGGTTCTGGGTGATCCGGGTCGAGGACCTCGACCAGGCGCTGGCCTGGGCCGGGAAGTGCGCGGCCGCCTGCGGGCAGCCGATCGAGGTCCGCCCGTTCGACGACGGCTCGCGCCGGCGCTGATGGACCTGGACCGCATCTACCGCGCCGAGTACGGCCGGTGCGTGGCCACGCTGACGCGCCTCCTCGGGGACATCGGGCTCGCCGAGGAGGCCGTGCAGGACGCGTTCGCCGTCGCCGTCACGAAGTGGGACGACGCGCTGCCGCCCAACCCCGGCGCGTGGATCGTCACCACCGCCCGCAACCGGGCGATCGACCGCCTGCGCCGGGAGTCCACCCGCGAGGCCCGGCACGCGCAGGCGCTGCTGCTGCAGCAACCCGACGAACCCCAGGAGGTGGGACCCGTGCGCGACGACCAGCTCCGCCTGATCTTCACCTGCTGCCACCCGGCGCTGTCGCCGCTCGCGCGGACCGCGCTGACCCTCCGCCTGCTCGGCGGGCTTGAGGTGCCGGAGATCGCGCGCGCCTACCTGGTCCCGGAAGCGACGATCTCGCAGCGGATCGTCCGCGCGAAGAAGAAGATCCGCGACGCCGGCATCCCGTACCGTGTGCCGGCCGCCGCCGAGCTGCCCGACCGGCTGAGCTCGGTGCTCACCGTGCTCTACCTCGTGTTCAACGAGGGGTACACGTCGACGTCGGGGGAGCTGCTGCGGACGGACCTGTGCCTGGAGGCAGTCCGGTTGGCGCGGGCGCTCGCCGAGCTGATGCCGGACGAGCCGGAGGTGCTCGGGCTGCTGGCGCTGCTCCTGCTCACCGAAGCCCGGCGGCCGGCGCGGGTGGGGCCCGGTGGCGAGCTGGTGGTGCTCACCGAGCAGGACCGGACGCGGTGGAACCGGGAGCTGATCGCCGAAGGGCACGAGCTGGTGCGCCGGTGCCTGCGCCGCAACCAGCCCGGGCCCTACCAGCTGCAGGCCGCGATCAACGCCGTCCACACCGACGGCCCGGCGACCGACTGGACGCAGGTGCTGGCGCTCTACGACCAGCTGCTCCGGCACACCCCGACCCCGATCGTGGCGCTCAACCGCGCGGTCGCCGTCGCCGAGGTGCACGGCCCGGCGCTCGCGCTCGCCACGATCGAAGACCTGGACCTGCCGGGCTACCACCTGCTGCCCGCCACCCGCGCGGACCTGCTCGCCCGCCTCGGCCGCACGCCGGAGGCCGAGGCCGCCTACACCGAGGCGATCACCTTGGCTACCAACGACGCCGAACGGACGTTCCTGGAAACGCGGCGGGCGCGCCTGACCTAGGGTTCCAGCGACGTTGGTCAGCCGGATGACCGGTGGCGGCGGTTTCGTCCGCGTGGATTCGGCGCAGGCGACGCGGGAGTGGTCGTCGAGCACCGTGCGCACGAACGCGGTGCCGGTGCGTGGGCTGCGATAGGCGTTGCGCGGCAAGCCGGGAGTGGCTCGTTTGTTGCGGGCTCCCTGCTGCCGACCGCCCTGCTCGACGATCAGGCGAGCCAACCGCGTTCGTGGGATCAGGCCTTACACCTGGGGTTCCAGCGCGACGTGCGGCAGCCGGCGGTCCAGCCACCGCGGCAGCCACCACGCCCGCGCGCCGAGCAGCCGCATGATCGCCGGGACGACCAGGCAGCGGATCACCAGCGCGTCCAGCAGCACCGCGACCGCCAGGCCCAGCCCGAACTGCGCGAGCATCCGCGACGGATCGAGGAGGAACGCGCCGAACACCAGCACCATGATCGCGCCGGCCGCGGTGATCACGCCGCCGGTCGAGGCGAGGCCTTCGCGCACCGCCAGCCGCGCGTCGCCGGTGCGCCGCCACTCCTCGTGCATCCGGGACACCAGGAACACCTCGTAGTCCATCGACAGCCCGAAGACGATCGCGAAGATCATCACCGGCACGAACGCCTCGATCGGGCCGGGCTGCGCGCCGAACCAGCCGTCGCCGAACACCAGCGTCATGACGCCGAGCGAGGCGCCGATGCTCAGCAGGTTCAGCAGCGCCGCCTTCAGCGGGATGAGGATCGACCGGAACACGACCATCAGCAGCAGCGCCGACAAGCCGACGACGACCAGCACGAACAGCGGCAGCCGGTCGGCGACGGCGCCGGCGAAGTCCGTGGCGGCCGCCACCGAGCCGCCGACGAGGTAGTGGCCGGGCAGCGTGGGCAGGACGTCGGTCCGCAGGCGCGTGACGAGGTCGGCGGTCGCGGTGTCCTGCGGCGACGTCGTCGGGAACGCGAGGACGGTCCGGCCCATCGGCGGCAACGCCTGCGCGATCCCGGGTGTCGACGCGAGCTTCTGCTGCAGCGCGCCGGGGTCGCCGTCTTCGGTGACGACCGCGAGCGGGCCGCTGAAGCCCGGCCCGAAGCCCTCGGCCAGCAGGTCGTACGCCTGCCGCGTCGTCGATCCCGCCGGGTCGGTGCCCGCGTCGGCGAACCCGAGCCGCAGGCCCGCGGCCGGCAGCGAGAGCCCGATGAGGACGAGCAGCCCGATCGCGAGCGGAGCCGCGGGCCGCTTCTGGACGGCGTCGGCGAGGCGTCGCCACGCCTTGCCGTGCTCTCGCCGCGCGGCGTGCTTGCGGATCCCGCGTTCGAGCCGCCTGCCGAACAACGACAGCAGCGCGGGCAGGAGCGTCACCGAAGCCAGCATCGTCATCAGGACGGTGAGCGCGACCGCCACGGCCACCCCGCGCAACCCGCCGAGCCCGAGCGCCAGCAGGCCGAGCAGCGCGATGATCACCGTCGTGCCGGCGAACAGCACCGAGCGGCCGGCGGTGTCGAGGGCGCGCCGGGCGGCCGCGTCGCGGTCGTGGCCGGCGAGGATTTCGGTGCGGTAGCGGGAAAAGATCAGCAGGGCGTAGTCGACGCCGACGCCGAACCCGACCAGCATCATCAGCGGCGAGGTGTAGCTGGCGATGTCGACGTAGTGCGAGACGACCGTGATCACGCCGAGCGTGCTGCCCACCGCGAACACCGCGGTGATCACCGGCAGCCCGGCCGCGAGCAGCGAGCGGAACAGGAACACGAGGATGACCAGCGCGGCCAGCAGCCCGACGCCTTCCGCGGGCCCGCCGCCCCCGGAAATCCGTTCGACCGGAGCCCCGGCGAGCGCCACTTCGACCGGACCTGCCGGCTTCGCGGCGTCGGCGAACTTCACGATGTCGTCGTACGGGAGGTCGGTCGAGGCCGCGTCGAAGGTGACGGTGGCGTAGCCGATCCGGCCGTCAAACGACAGCGTCGGCTCGGTCACCGACCGCACGTGCGGCTGCAATCGGACATTTCCCAGGATGTTTTCGACCGCGGCGCGCTGCGTGGGGAGCCCGCCGTCGGCCTTCAGCACGATCTGCGCGCTCGCGCCGGACTGCGCGGTGCCCGCCAGCAGATCGACGACCTGCTGGGATTCGGTGCCGGGCAGCGAGTTGTCGTCGTGGAACGCGTCGCCGGTGAGGCGGGCGGTGAACGTGACGCCGATGAGGACCAGGGCCCAGAGCGCGACGGCTAGCCAGCGGTGGCGTTGCGCCCACCAGGCCAGTCTCGCCAGGCTTCCCCCGGTGGGGCGAGTGATGGTGTCCATGGGGGACAAGGATTCGCGGCGAGGGCACTACCGCGCGTCGCGCGGCGGAGGACACTTGCCGTGCTCCCGGCGTTGTCCCCTAAGGCGTTTCCCGTACTGCCGGGGGAGTACGGCTAGGGGGTCAGCCAGCGCGGCGTGACCGCGCCGGACTCGTAAGCGAGCACGACGAGCTGGGCGCGGTCACGCACGCCGGTCTTGGTCATGATGCGGCTGACGTGCGTTTTCGCCGTCGCCGGGCTGAGGGTGAGCTCCCGCGCGATCTCGTCGTTCGACAGGCCCGCCGCGACCAGGGACAGCACCTCGCGTTCGCGGTCGGTGAGCCGGTCGAGCGCCGCCGGCGGCGACGGCCGGGTGACCCGCGCGGCGAACTCCGAGATCAGCCGCCGCGTGATCGACGGCGCGAGCAGTGCGTCGCCACGGTATACAACGCGTACGGCGTGGATCAGTTCTTCGGGCTCGGTGTTCTTGACCAGGAACCCGCTGGCGCCCGCGCGCAGCGCGCCGTAGACGTCCTCGTCCAGGTCGAACGTCGTGAGGATGACGACCTTGGTGCGCACGCCCGGGTCTTCGAGGAGGTGCCGGGTGGCGGCGAGGCCGTCGAGCACCGGCATCCGGATGTCCATCAGCACGACGTCCGGCCGGTGCTCGTGCGCGGCCTGCAGCGCCTCGCGCCCGTCAGCGGCCTCGGCGACGACCGTGATGTCCTCCTCGCCGTCCAAAATGGACCGGAAGCCGGCGCGGACCAGCCGCTGGTCGTCGACGAGCAGGACCCGGATCATCGGCTCATCATCGCACCGGCAGCCGCGCGCGCACGCGGAAGCCGCCGTTTTCCAGCGGCGACGCGGTCACCTCGCCGCCGAGCGCCCGCGCGCGTTCGGCCATGCCGCGGATGCCGTTGCCCTGCGGGGCGTCGCCACCGCGGCCGTCGTCGTCGACCTGCACGGACAGTTCGTCGGCGCGGTAGCCGAGCCGGACGACGACGGTCTTCGCGGCCGCGTGCTTCGCGACGTTCGTCAGTGCCTCCTGGACCACCCGGAAGGCGGCGTGCTCGACGTCCGGCGGCAGCTCCCGCGCGACGCCGTCGATCTCGGTGCGCACGGTGAGCCCGGACGCGCCCACCGACTCGGCCAGCTCGGCCACCCGCGACAGGCCCGGCTCGGTCTGGCGGAGCATGCCGAGTGTCGCGCGCAGCTCTTGGAGCGCGGTCTTGCTGGCGTCCTTGATGGCGCCGAGGGCTTCCTCGGCCTGCCCGGGATCACGCCGGTGCAGCGCGGCGCCGGCCTGGACGTTGATCAGCGCCAGGTGGTGCCCGAGCGCGTCGTGCAGCTCGCGGGCGATGCGCAGGCGTTCGTCGGTGGCGCGCGCCCGCGCCTCGGCCTCCTTGGTGCGCTCGGCCTCGGCGCGGTAGTGCGCGACGGCGCCCCCGGCGACGAGCGCGACGAACCAGCCGGTCATCAGGAAGAACGCGAAGTTGTCGACGTGCCGCCCGCTCCGCGAGCTGATTTCTCCGACGGCAACCCCGGCCATCGCGGCGACGACGAGCAGCGCGGCACCCCGGATCCGCCCCGCCGCCGCGGCTGTATACAACGCATACGCGAAGGCGAGCAGGACGAGCCCGTCGGGATCGGTGAGCGGGTAGTAGAGGGCGCAGCAGGCCAGCGTGAACCCGGCGACGCTCAGCGGGTACCGCCGCCGGAAGAAGATCGCGGCACACGCGAGAACGGTCAGCACCCACCCGGCGACGGCGTGGTGCGGAGGCTTGGCCCCGTCGTTGAGCACGGCGAACAACGACCCGACGAGCACCGCGACGGTGACCGCGGACTCGGGTAGGTAACGCCGCATACGTCCGAGTCTAAGTGGCGTAACAAACGCTTCCGGGCCAGCGACTACGGCGGCATTGATTCGTGTTGCTAAGGAGTTCTCGTGAGCAAGAAACTGGGGTGGATCCTGGCCGCGGGCCTGCTGGTCGCGGGCTGCGGCGTCGGCACGGTGCCGTCGAAGGCGCCGGGCAATGTCGGGGTTCTGGATGCACCGTCGACTTCGTATACAACGCCCACTTCTACAACGCCCACCTCGGCCGCCCCGGTCACGACCGAAGCACCTGTCACCACTTCCGAAGCGCCGGTCACCTCGACGCAGGCGCAGGCCGTCGCACCGAAGACGACCGCGGTCGCCAAGCCGAAGGCCGCGCCGAAGACCACTGCGCAGGCCGCGCCGAAGCCCGCGACGTGCGGCGGCGACTACTACGTCAACTCGAGCGGCAACTGCGTCCACCGGCCCAGCGACAACCCGGCCGGCGCCACCGCGCAGTGCAAGGACGGCACCTACAGCTACAGCCAGCACCGCTCGGGCACCTGCTCCGGCCACGGCGGGGTCCGCACCTGGTTGTGACGAATCCCCGATCGGTCGGAAACCCGCCATCCCGTAGGTACAGTGCATGAAGTTGCATGATGCGTACTAATTTCACACTGCACTGATTTCACACTGGGGGTGTGCTGGTGTCCGGTCCCGGGCGGTCCGCGCGGGCGATCGTCGTGGTGCTCGCGGCGTGTGGGCTCGTCGCTTCGTTCATGCAGACGCTGGTCGTGCCGCTGATCCCGGTGTTCCCGCGGCTGCTGAACGCTTCGCCGGCCGACGCGTCGTGGGTGGTCACCGTGACGCTGCTGGCCGCGTCGGTCATCACGCCGGTCAGCGGGCGGCTCGGTGACCTCTACGGCAAACGGCGGATGATCCTCGTCAGCCTCGCGCTGCTCATCGCCGGTTCCGTCGTGTCCGCGACGTCGAGCGAGCTGGCGCTGCACATCCTCGGCCGCGGCCTGCAGGGCTGCGCGATGGGCGTCATCCCGCTCGGCATCAGCATCATGCGCGACGAGCTGCCGCCCGAACGCGTCGGCGGCGCGATCTCGCTGATGAGCGCGACGCTCGGCGTCGGCGGCGCGATCGGGCTGCCGGTCGCGGCCGTCGTCGCGGAGAACGCCGACTGGCACGTCCTCTTCTGGATGGCCGCCGGCCTCGGGCTCGTCTTCGTGCTGCTGATCGCCAAGTTCGTGCCCGAGTCGCCGGTGCGCACGCCCGCGCCGTTCGACTACTTCGGCGCGTTCGGGCTGGCCGCCGGGCTGCTCTGCCTGCTGCTGCCGGTGGTCAAGGGCGCGACGTGGGGCTGGACCAGCGCGCCGACGCTCGGGCTCGCCGCGGCGGCCGTCGTCATCCTGCTCGGCTGGGGCGCCTACCAGCTGCGGCGCCGCGACCCGCTGGTCGACCTGCGGGTGTCGTCGCGCCGGCCGGTGCTGTTCACGAACCTCGCGTCGATCATGGTCGGGTTCTCGATGTACGCGATGGCGTTGTCGTTCCCGCAGCTGCTGCAGGCGTCGGCGTCGACCGGGTACGGGCTCGGCCAGACCATGGTGGAGTCCGGGCTGTCCCTCGCGCCGAACGGCCTCGTGATGATGCTGCTCTCGCCGGTGTCGGCGCGCCTCATCACCCGGCTCGGCCCGCGCCCGACGCTGATGAGCGGCGCGCTGGTGATCGCCGTCGGGTACGTGTTCGCGATCGTGCTGATGGACAACGCGTTCGAGCTCATCACGGCGTCGGTCATCATCGGCGCCGGTGTCGGCATCGCCTACGCGGCGATGCCCGCGCTGATCATGGGCTCGGTGCCGGTCACCGAAACCGCGTCCGCGAACGGCCTGAACTCCCTCATGCGCTCGGTCGGCACGGCGATTTCGAGCGCGGTGATGGCGGCGATGCTGGCCCAGCTGACGATCACCGTCGGCGGGCTGTCGGTGCCGTCCTTGTTCGGCTTCCGCGCGACGTTCGCGGTCGCGGCGCTCGCCGCGCTGACGGGCGTGCTGCTGGCGGCGCTGGTCCCGAAGACGAAGGTGGCGCCCGAGCTGGTGGGTGTCGGCTAGTTCTTGCGCGCCACCAGCGCGAGCCCGCCGCACTCCGCCGGGTTCGCCGGCACGTCCGCGGGGTCGTCGGGCCGCCACTGCGGGATGAACACGACGCCCGGGTCGAGGATCTCGAAGCCGTCGACGAGCGCGCGCAGCTCGTCCGCGGTGCGCGGCGTCACGGGGTTCGCGCTCTTCTGGTACATCGCGACCGCGCGGGCGGTGCCGTCGCTCTGCTGCTCCGGCGTCGCCGACGACAGCGCGAGGAAGCTGCCGGGCGCGAGCGCGTCGCGGTAGGCGGCGACCAGCCGGGCCGGGTCGCGCTCGTCCGGGATGAAGTGCACGAACAACGCCATCACGACCATCACCGGCTGGTCCAGGTCCAGCATCGTCTCGGTGGTGTCGTGCTCGAGGACGTCGTCCGGGAACTCGGCGTCGGCGTGCACCATCGCCGCGTTTTCGTTGTCCTCCAGCACGATCTCGCTGTGTGCCACCGCGACGGGCTCGTTGTCGACGTACACGACCCGCGCGGTCGGGTCGATCGCCTGCGCGACCTCGTGGACGTGCCCGACGGTCGGCATGCCCGAGCCGATGTCGAGGAACTGCCGGATGCCGTGGTCCATCCCGAACCGGATCGCCCGGCGCAGCCACTGGCGGTTGAGCTGCGCGCGTTCGCGGGCGTTCGGCTGCGCGGCGAGCACCTGCTCGGCGAACATCCGGTCCACGGCGTAGTTGAGCTCGCCGCCGAGGATGTAGTCGTACACCCGCGCGGGGTTGGGCTTGTCGAGGTCGATGCCCCGCCGCGCGTACTCGTCTTCGCTCATCCGCCGCTCCCGGAGTCAGGTCTGCCGCGAGAATAGCCGGACACCCAGGGCAGCGGCGTCGTCACCAGATGATCGACGTCGTTCAGCGTGTGCAGCGTGCGGTTGTGGAAGCGGTCGTCCTCGCCCAGCACCGTGATGCCCCCGGCGCTCGAGCGGAACGCGGCGTGCGCGCACGCCGCGACGGGCAGGCCGAGCCACGCCGCGACGACCCAGCTCAGCGAGCCGCCGTGGGTGACGATCACCTGGTGCTCGGCGGTCCCGGCCCGGACGCGGTCCATGCCGCGGTACACGCGCGTCACCCACTCGAGCTTGGTCTCGGCGCCCTCGATCCCCTCGTCGTGGTCGAGCCGCTCGCCCGTGGCCGGCGGCGGGACGAACCGCTCGTCGAGCCAGGACTGCGGTAGTCCGCCCGCGATGCCGTAGGACTTCTCCCGCAGTTCGGGCAGGAGCACGGCGTCGACCCCGAAGACGCTCGCGATCGGCGAAGCGGTCTCGACCGTGCGCCGGAGGTCGGAGCTGTACAGCTCGACGCGCGCCGCGGGCGGGATCAGCTCCCGCAGCCGCTCCGCGATCGCCTGCGCGTCGACCCGGCCACGCGTGGTCAACGCCGAGTCGAACCACCCGCCGACCCGGCGCTCGACGTGGTGCGTGGCCTCCGGATGAGCGACGACGTACACCCAGCGCATCGCTAGACCTTCCGCGCCACCAGCGCCAGCTGGCTCGCCAGCTCCGGGTGCGCACCCACTTCGGCCGGGTCGTCCGGCCGCCACTGCGGGGTGAAGACGATCCCCGGCGGCACCAGCTCGAAGCCGTCCAGCAGGGCCGCCAGCTCCGCCTTCGACCGCGCCACGACCTCGGT
This sequence comes from Amycolatopsis iheyensis, assembly GCF_024703995.1. Lineage (GTDB taxonomy): Bacteria > Actinomycetota > Actinomycetes > Mycobacteriales > Pseudonocardiaceae > Amycolatopsis > Amycolatopsis iheyensis. The sequence continues at coordinate 530,570 of NZ_JAMXQV010000001.1, forward strand.
CCCGCTCTTCTGGTACATCTCCGCCGCGCGGCGGACCTCCTCGCCCTGCCCCTCGAACGTGCCCGACGACAGCGCCAGGTAGCTGCCCGGCGCGAGCACGTCCCGGTAGGCCGCGACCAGGCCGGCGGGGTCGCGCGAGTCCGGGACGAAGTGGATGAACGCGGCCATGATCACCATCAGCGGCCGGTCGAAGTCCAGCAGCCGCTCGGTCGTCGGGTGTTCGAGCACGTCCGCGGGGATCTCGGCGTCGGCCTGGACCATCTCGGCGTTGTCGTTGCCCTTCAGCACGATCTCGCTGTGCGCGACCGCGACGGGTTCGTTGTCGACGTATACAACGTGTGCAGTGGCGTCAATGGCTTGGACGACCTCGTGCACGTGCCCGACCGTCGGCATCCCGGAGCCGATGTCGAGGAACTGGCGGATTCCCTGCTCGGCGCCGAAGCGCACGGCCCGGCGCAGCCAGCGCCGGTTCAGCAGCGCCAGGTCGCGCGACTCCGGCCGCACGGCCAGGATCTGTTCGGCGAACATCCGGTCGATGGCGTAGTTCAGCTTGCCGCCGATCAGGTAGTCGTAGACGCGCGCCGCATTCGGCTTGTCGAAGTCGATCCCGCGCGGCGCGTGCTCGTCGGTCATCCGCGCTCCTTGCGCGCCACCAGCGCCAGCCCGCCCGACAGCTCCGGCGGGTCCTCGAGCGGCTCGTCCGGACGCCACTCGGGTGTGAACACCACTCCCGGCGGCAGGATCTCGAAACCCTTCACCAGCGCCCGCAGCTCGTCGGGTGACCGCAGGGTCAGGGGCGTGCCGCTCTTCTCGTACAGCGAAACCGAACGCTGCGACTCCTCGCCCTGGCCTTCCCACGTGCCCGACGACAGCGCGAGGTAGCTGCCCGGCGCGAGGACGTCGCGGTAGGCGCCGATCAGGCCGGCCGGGTCCCGTGAATCCGGGATGAAGTGCACGAACGCCGCCATGATCACCATCACCGGCTCGCTGAAGTCCAGCATCGCCCGGGTGGTCGGGTGCTCCAGCACCTCGTCCGGATACTCGGCGTCGGCCTGCACCATCGCCGCGTTGTCGTTGTCCTCCAGCACGATCTCGCTGTGCGCGACCGCGATCGGTTCGTTGTCGACGTATACAACGTGTGCAGTGGCGTCGACGGCCTGGACGACCTCGTGCACGTGCCCGACCGTCGGCATCCCGGAGCCGATGTCGAGGAACTGCCGGACGCCCTGCTCCGCGGCGAACTTCGCCGCGCGGCGCAACCACGCCCGGTTGACCAGCGCCATGTGCCGCGCGTTCGGCAGCACCCCCAGGATCCGGTCGGCGAACATCCGGTCGACGGCGTAGTTCAGCTCGCCGCCGATCATGTAGTCGTACACGCGCGCCGCGTTCGGTCTCTCGAGGTCGATGCCCCGCTTCGCGTGTTCGTCTTCGCTCATCCGCCGCTCCCGGGTCGAGGGTGTGCGGGGAGAATAGTCCGATTCAGAGCAGGGGCGGCACCACCGCGTCGATGAGGTGCGGGCCGGGCTCGGCGAACGCCCGCTGCAGCTGCTCCGCGAGCTCCTCGGCGGTCGTCGCGCGCGTCGCCGGGACGCCCATGCCCTCCGCGATATTCACGAAGTCCATGTCCGGGCGCGAAAGGTCGAGCAGCTCGTTCGCCTTCGGCCCGCCCTGCGCCCCGACGCGCTGCAGCTCCAGCCGCAGGATCGCGTACGCGCGGTTGTTGAGCAGCACCGTCGTGACGTTCAGGTTCTCCCGAGCCTGCGTCCACAGCGCGGAGATCGTGTACAGCGCGCTGCCGTCCGACTGGAGGTTCAGCACCGGCCGGTCTGGCGCCGCGACGGCAGCTCCGGTCGCCACCGGCATGCCGTAGCCGATGGCGCCACCGGTGAGCGTCAGGACGTCGTGGCGCGGGGCGCCGGCCGTCGCGGTCGGGAGCAGCAGGCCGGACGTGTTGGCCTCGTCGGCGATGATCGCGTTCTCCGGCAGCAGCGCGCCGATGACGTCGACCCAGTTCTGCGGCGTCAGGGGGCCGCTCGGCAGCGCGGGCCGGGACGCCTCCTGCAGCACCGGCTCGGTGTCCGCGGCGACGAGGTCCGCGACCTCGTTCAGCGCGCGCGTGACGTCCTTGCCGACGGACGCAAGCGTGTGCACCTGCGCGCCTTCGGGCACGAGATCACTCGGCTTGCCCGGGTAGGCGAAGAACGACACCGGCGCCTTCGTCCCCGCGACGACGACGTGCTTGATCCCGTCGAGCTGGTAGGTCACCTGCTCGGCGAGGTACCCGAGCCGCTCGATCGCCGGCAGGCCCGCGCCGCGCTCGAGCCGGGACGGGAACGTCTCGACGAACACCTTCGCGCCGGTCGCGGCCGCGATCCGGCTCGCCGCGCGCAGGCCCTCCTCGCGGCACGCGCTCCCGCCGACGAGCAGCGCCACCGGCTCGCCGGCGCCGAACACCGCGGCGACGTCCTTGACGGTGGTGGCGTCGACGGCCTGCGGCACCCGCGGCGGGATCGGCGCGCACGTCTCGCCGCCCTCACCCCACGAAGCATCGGCCGGCAGGATCAGCGTCGCGACGCGGCCGGGCGCGTCCTGCGCGGCGGCGACCGCGGCGGCGGCGTCCGCGCCGACGTCCTTCGTGTGCTCCGAGCGGCGCACCCAGCCTTCCAGCGAGCCCGCGACGGCCTCGATGTCCGACTCCAGCGGCGCGTCGTACTGCTTGTGGTAGGTCGCGTGGTCGCCGACGACGTTGACGATCGGCGTGTTCGCGCGGCGCGCGTTGTGCAGGTTCGCCAAGCCGTTGCCGAGGCCCGGGCCGAGGTGCAGCAGTGTCGCGGCCGGCTTGTCCGCGATGCGCGCGTACCCGTCCGCGGCGCCGGTGACGACACCCTCGAACAGCGCGAGCACACCCCGCATCTCGGGCACGGAGTCGAGGGCGGCGACGAAGTGCATCTCCGACGTGCCGGGGTTCGCGAAGCACACTTCGACATCGGCGTCGACCAGCGTGCGGATCAGGGACTGGGCGCCGTTCAGCTCGCTCATGCGGTTCCTTCGGGGAAGAGAACGCCGGGGTTGAGGATCCCGGCGGGGTCGAAGCTCTGCTTGATCCGGCGCATCAATTCGAGCTTCGCCGGATCTTCGAGGTCCTGGTGGTACGGCGCCTTGGTGCGGCCGAGGCCGTGTTCGCCGGAGATCGCGCCGCCGAGCTCCATGGCGTGGGCGAAGATGTCGGTGAGCAGCTGCTTCCGCTTGCCCGCGTCCTTGCAGAAGATGCCGAAGTGGACGTTGCCGTCGCCGGCGTGGCCGCAGCCGAGCGCGCCGCCGCCCGCGGCCATCGCCCGTTCGCGCGACTTCGCGATGAACTCCGGCATCGCGGTGCGCGGCACGACGACGTCGATGATGTCGTCGGCGCCGGCCGCCTTCGCGGTCCAGAAGGCTTTTTCACGCGCTTCGATCAGCTTGCGCGCGGCGGGCCCTTCGAGGACGTAGACATCGACCGCGCCGAGTTCGCCGAGCAGCTCGCCGACGGTCTCGACGTCCTCCGTGAGCCGTTCGCCCTCGCGATTTTCCAGCGCGACGACCAGGTAGGCCTCGCACGTTTCGCGGATCTTGTCCGGGACGCCGAGCTCGAGCTTCTCGTTGTAGACGATGGCGGCCATCGTCAGGTTGTCGATGTACTCGAGGATGTGCGGCGCGAGCCCGCTGGAGAGGATCGCCGGCACAGCGGCCATCACCTGGGCGAGGTCGCCGAACGGGGCGAGCACCGTGGCGCCGTGCGTGAGCCGCGGGTGCAGCTTGACGGTGATCTCGGTGGCCAGCGCGAGGGTGCCTTCGGAGCCGATGATCAGCTGGGTGAGGTCGTATCCGGTGGATACCTTCGACGTCTTGCCGCCGGTGCGGAGGATCTCGCCGGTCGGCAGCACGGCCTGCAGGCCCAGGACGTTGTTGCGGGTGACGCCGTACTTCACCGCGCGCATCCCGCCGGCGTTGGTGCCGACGTTCCCGCCGACGCTCGCGCTCAGCTCGCCGGGGTAGACGGTGTAGGAGAGGCCCGCTTCGGCGGTCTTGGCGTCGAGCTCGGCGAGCGTGACGCCCGGCTGCACGACGGCGACGTGGTTCCCGGTGTCGACTTCGAGCACCGCGTTCATCCGCTCGAAGGAGATCACCAGGCCGTCCGCGCGCGGCCGCGCGGCGCCGGACAAGCCGCTTCCGGAGCCTCGCGCGGTGACGGGGACGTTGAACTCCGAAGCGGCCTTAAGCAGCTCCGCGACTTCTTCGGGGGTTGCCGGCTTCGCGACGTACGCGGGCTTCTGCGGCTCCGCGGTCAACGCTTCGTCGTGCGCGTAGTCCTCGGAAATCGCCTCGCCGGTCAGCAGGTTCTTGTCCCCGACGATCTCGGCCAGCCGTGCCGCCACGTCGCCCATCGACAGCCTCTCCTCCGCGCCGTTGCTGTGGTTACCGCAGCGTAGTACGTACCGCCGGTACGCCGCCATGAAGGTTTTTCACATTCGGCTCAGAGGGTCTCGAAGTTGGCCATCATGCCCATGTCTTCGTGCTCCGCGTTGTGGCAGTGGAACATGTAGCGCCCCCGGTACCCGTCGAAGCGCGCGATCACCTCCACGGCTTCGCCCGGCCGCAGATCGACGGTGTCCTTGAGCCCGGCGTCGAACGGCCCGGGCTCGCGGCCGCCGCGCGAAAGCACCCGGAACTGCACGAGGTGCAGGTGGATCGGGTGGTGCAGGTCCGCGACGAACCGCCAGACCTCGACGTCGCCGAGCCGCGGCCGCGCGTCGATCCGGGACGGCGAGTACGGCTGCCCGCCGATCAGCCAGCCGTGCCCGTCCCCGGACGGCGCGCCGCGGAAGGAGAACTCCCGCGTCACTCCCGCCTGTGTCCGATTGAGCGGTTCGAGCACGCTCAGCCGGTCCGGGATGTGGCTGTCCTCGGCGCCGCGACGCGCGACGCGGAACCGCATGACGTACGCGGTGCTCCCCGAGCCTGTCCGATTGAGCAGCGTGACTTCGGTGCCCACGGGATAGCGGCCGAAGTCGACGACCAGGTCGTATCGCTCGGCCGGCGCGATCGGCAGGTGGTCGTGCGCGCGCGGCGCGTCGAGCAGGCCCTGGTCCGAGCCGATCTGCGTGAACGCCGGGCCGCCGGGTGGCGGCGGGTCGAGCGCGAGGTCGTAGCGGCGCGCGTTGGACGCGTTGAGCACGCGCAGCCGATGCCGTGTCGCGGACACCTCGGCGATCGGCCACGGCGCGCCGTTCACCAGGACGACGTCGCCGAGCACGCCCGCGACGTAGGGCTCCTCGACCCCGGGCACGGTGCTCAACGTCGAGTCGCGCGAGGGGTAGCGCATCGAACCGTCCGCGGCGAACGCGCGGTCGGTGATCATCAGCGGCAGCTCCCGCTCACCACGCGGCAGCGGCAACGCGTCCTCTTCGGCGTCGCGCACGATGTGGAACCCGGCCAGGCCGCGGTGGACGGCCGGGCCGGTGAAGTCCATCCGGTGGTCGTGGTACCAGAGCGTCGCGGCGCGCTGCCGCAGTGGATAGACGTAGTCGCGCACGCCGCGGGTGACTTTCGCGTCCGGGTCGAGCATGCCCGAGTGCGTCGCGCGCCAGCCGCCCGCCGGCAGCACGAGGTCGGTGGTGTAGCCGTCGGACTCCGGGGGTGTGCGGCCGCCGTGCAGGTGCACCACGGTCGGGACCAGGAGCTCGTTCCGGTGCCGGACGATCGCCGTCCGGCCGCGTCGGGACTCGATCGTGGGCCCCGGGAAGGTCCCCTGATAACCCCAGATCGGCGTGCGCAGGCCGGGGAGGATCTCCGCGGTGGCCGGCCGCTGGACGATCTCGTAGTGGTCGGCGCCGGAGTCGCGGGCGACCGGCCGCAGCACGGCGGGGAGCGGCAGCGGGACCTGGAACGGCGCGGGCAGGGGCACTTCGCTGGTGAGCAGTTCCCCGGTGGCCGCGGCGCGGCCGAGCAGCCGCGGCCCGGCGAGCCCGGCCGCGAGGACCACCCCCGCGCCGCCGGTCAGGCCCAGGAACCGGCGCCGGGACAGTCCGCTCATCGCCACACCGCGATCAGCATGACCACGGCCGAGGTCACCAGGGCGACCCCGAGCGGGACGTGCAGGTCCAGCGCGCCGGCCATCCCGGCGAAGTACTGCGCGGTCTCGCCGAGCACCAGCAGCAGGCTCGCCAGGAACGGCCAGCGCGGCCCGCCGCGCCACCACAGCCACGCCGTCGGCAGCAGCTGCGCCAGCCCGACGGCGAAGACGAGGTTCGCGCCGAAGCGGTGCAGCGCCAGCATGCCGTAGTCGCCGACCAGGTAACTGCCCGCGAAGACCGGCTGGCCGAAGATCGCGATGGCGTGCAGGGTGACGAACCCGCGCACCACCCCTTCTGTCTTGATCACACGATCGACGCTAGGACCGTCGTTCTATGCTGTCCAAGACCGGAATCGACATCGAGTCATGACGTCAGGGCTATGAATGGACCTGCTTCAGCTTCGCTACTTCCAGGCCGTCGCCCGTCGCGAGCACCTCAGCCAGGCGGCCGCGGAACTCCGCGTCGCGCAGCCCTCGCTGAGCCGCGCGATCGCCCGGCTCGAGGCCGACCTCGGCGTCCCGCTGTTCGACCGGGTAGGCCGCGGGTTGCGGCTCAACCGGTTCGGCGCCGGCTTCCTCCGCCGCGTCGACCGGGTGCTGGCCGAGCTGGACGACGCCCGCCGTGAGCTCGCCGATGCCGCGGGGCTCGAGCACGGCAGCGTCGCCGTCGCCGCGGAAACCCTGCTCACGCTCACCGGGCTGATCACCGAGTTCCGCGCCGCGCACTCGGGCGTCGACATCCGGCTCTACCAGTCCTCGGCCACGGAGATGGCGAACCAGCTGCGCGCCGGCGAGGTCGACCTCTGCTTCGCGTCCCAGCCCCTGCCCGGGCCGGACCTGCGCTCGCGGGAGCTGCTGCGCGAAGAGGTGCTGCTCGCCGTGCCGGTCGGGCACCGGCTCGCCGGGCGGAAGCGGGCGGGGATGGCGGACCTCGCGGGCGAACCGTTCGTCACCACCCGCCCCGGCTACTGGCCGCGGGAGCTGGCCGACCGCCTGTTCGCGGCGGCCGGCCTGCGTCCCTACTACACCTGCGAGAGCGACGAGCCAGGCGCGACCGGGGACCTCATCAGCGCGGGCCTCGGCATCGGCCTGGTGCCCGCGTTCTCGCGTTCCGTCACCCACATCCCGGGTGTCTGGCTGCACCTCGACGTCCCGGACTGTCACCGCATCCTGAACCTGGTCTGGCGCGAGGACGCCTACCTGTCGGTCGCGGCGCGACGGCTGTCCGACTTCGCGGCCGGCCACTTCGGCCGGCTGTAGGAGCTCAGCCGATCGGCCACGGCGGACGGCAGTCCTGGCGCGGCAGCTCGATCGACGAGTTCGTGTAGACCCCGTCGGCGACGGGTGTCGGCCATGATCGGGCGTTCGACGTAGCACACGCCGTCGGTCTGGATGCAGTAGCGGATGTACGGGATGCCACCGAAGTCCGTCCGGCCGGGCCCGAACGAGACGTACCCGCCGAACGGCGACGGCGCGCCCGCGCCCTGCGGGACGACCGCGCTGATCCCGCGTCCGGGCGGGCCGACCGGCTGCATCGGGTCGGCGTACAGCTTGGCGTTGAAGTGGCTGCGGTCGACGTTCACGACGTCCGCGACGTCGTTCAGCACGAAGTTCGCGACGATCGCGCCCTGCGAGTACCCGACGATGGTGCTCAGTTATCTGCACCATCTCCCACTGGTTGATCATGGCGCTTCACGTCGTGATCAAGGAGAAGCCAGTGGACCTTCGTCGTCAGCTCATGGAAGGCCGTGCGTCCGTGCCCCTAGTCGGATCAGTAACCAAAGTGGAGCGAATCCACCCACCGTTCGTCGTCCTGGACTCGGCGGGCGTCGAGATCGTCGACGTCACGGAGTACCTGCGCGACCTGGCTCTGGGCGACGCCAGCCCATTGAGCGGCCGCAGCTACGCGTTCGGCCTGCTGCGGTGGTTCCGCATGCTGTGGCTGCTCGGCGTGACCTGGGAGAAGGCGACCGAGGCAGAGGTTGCCGTGCTGGTCGGCTGGCTGCGTACCGCGCCGAACCCGCAGCGCCGACGGAGCGCACCAGGTACCAGCGGGCCTGGCGGGATCAATCCGAGGACCGGCAAGCCGACGCTGGCGGCCGGGCTATGCCCGCACGACGATCAACCACGCCTTGTCCTCGGTGAGCGGGTTCTACGAATACCACGGCCATCACGGTCGCGGACCGGTGGTCAATCCGGTGCCGTCCTCGCCGCAACGCCGTCGCGCGCTGGCCCACTTGAGCCCGTTGGAACCCAAGCCGGTAACGGGCAGGGCACGGCTGCCTCACCTTCCTACGAGCCAAGCGCGACGACACCCAACGCCAGCTCCGACGACCCGCCGTCAGCCTCGGCATCCCAGCTCTGACGCGAGCCGCTGACCGTCGGAAGGTTCCGAAATGACGACCTCGAACGTTCGACTTATCGAACTGCGAATAGGCTTCAGTATCGAGGTACGAGGAACCACCAAAGAAAACTATCACGCCACTCGTCAGCGAGTTCCACGATTCGCGCTATTCGTCCCGTGCGCTGAATCGCATGGGATTACGCGCCGAGGAATCGTGGGCGCATCGGCGGCCGCGTTCGCCATCCACCCAGTTCGGCCGACCGCCGCCGCAGGCTCTTCATTCCGATCGGCAGACGACCACCCGCACCCTGCCATGCGTCGAACCGACGATGTCGCGAGGACGTCAGCCCATCCAGTCGCCGATTCCGTCCCAACAGATTTCGATGTCTCGGAGAATGTTTGCGCCGGCCAGGACCTCGGCGCGCTCGGCGACCGCGATCATCAAATTGATGCCACCGCCCTTGTCCAATTGATGTCCTATCGCGCGAAGTTCGACCACTGCCCGCAGATGCTTCTCCGGTTGCTCCCCACTGCCTGCGAGGTGATCGAGATATTGCCGATCGTGCCACTGTTTCCGCTGCTTATCTGTCAAGGCGAGGTGGGCGCGGTGATCGGCGACCGCCAACTCGGCGACGCGTTGGGCCGCGGACTCCAATCCTGTCGGCAGCGGCGGGTTGGCGTCACGCTTCGCCGCGATCCGCCCCGCCCAGCTTCGGACCATCAGTTGCCGTGTGCGCTGCTCACGGCGGTCACGGAGCCACGAAGCTGGCTGGCGAATTTCCGGGACAACGGCCAGTGGCTCACGTGGAAACAACTGCCTAAGTCGACGGCTGATCAACGGAACTTCGCGGAGAAGCTGCTCCCGTTCCGACGTCGATGTCTGGAAGGCGGCGTCGCGAAAGGTGCGCGCGAATTCCTCGCCGAGGACGGTTTCCTGGATTTGGCGTCGTATCCAGCGCCACCCCCGGACGTCCTCAAACACCTCGAGCAACTCAGCCATGCACAAGAACGACCGCTGCTGCTCGAACTGACCAGGCTGAGGCGGCGCCACCATCCCCGCGATCGACTGCGCGTAAGCATGCACGGATTCCCGTGTCCTGCCCGCAAAAAGCAGATACTCGCCCGCACGCGACAGCAGGATGGACTTACGGCGACATCTCGTCGCCGCATACCTGAGCAGTGCGACCGCAAGCTCGGTATCACCACTCTGCTTCAAGAATTTCGCCAGCCACATAAAGGGCACGTCATAGTCGGGCTGTGCCACCATCTCGTCGCAGAATGTCGGTGCCGCCGCATGCCAGTCGGCTCGCGCCTTGGCAGTCGCACTACGCAAGATCTCGCTCAAGACGCGATCGTCCGGCGCATCTCTGGCGTACTGTGCAAACAGCTCGTCCGGCACGCTGACCTCGGCTGTGTCAACTCGCAGGAGCTGCTTGAGCCGGGACGTCTCCGAATCCACGATCCACGCGCGTATGGCCTGTTCGACCAGCTGAATAGAGGGCTGGAAGTCATAGCTGTCCGCCATGCGTGCAGGTTACACTGACCAAGACGGGACTGGGCCCGAAACATCAACTGCCACAGCAGGCCTCGGGCGCCTAGACGATCAATGCACGTCCCTGGGACCAGGGCATCGACTTGCCCCGAACATCGCGCGCGACATCCCAGGGCTAAACGAGCAACCCGCCAACGACCTCGGCACAAGCCCTCCGCCGAGCCGCTGACCAGCAGGAGCAGTCAGGATGACACCCCGAGCGCCAGCCAGTTCCAGGCGCAGACAAGAATTCGCCGCCGGGGTCCGCGTCGAACGACTCCTGGACGACGCGCTTGGCCTCCTCCCGGCCGATCGCGACGCTCTGGTCCATCGGCGTCTGCCCGCACGGTCCCGGCAGCCCGGACGCGCCGGCCGGGTAGTTCACCACCTTGCGGATCCCGCCCCGCAGCCACGCTTCCTGGTACTGGTCGGCGTTCCCGTTGCAGGTGCCGCCGATCAGGATGTAGTAGTGCGCGCCCTCGGCGTGCGCGGCCGGCGCCCCGGCGAACCCCGTGACGAGCGCGGCCACCGCCGCGCCGATCAGCGAAAGCCGTTTCAGGTTCTTCATTGCGCAGTCCCCTCCGTCAGTTGATCACTGCGTCGAGGACGTTAGGGAGGGGCGATGAAATCCGGGTGAAACCTGTGATCAGGCGATTACACAGCAGGATTTAGCTCAGGCTAAATCTCTGGTGGGTGATGCCGGCCGGGGTGAAGCTGTCGCCATGACATCGACGTACACGTTCGAAGACGGCGTTTCCGTGCGGCGGCTGGGATTCGGCGCCATGCGGCTCACCGAATGGGACCACGTGCGCCCCGGCGCCGCCGCGGTCGCCCGGCGCGCGGCCGAGCTCGGGGTGACCTTCTTCGACACCGCCGACGCCTACGACCTGGGGTTGAACGAGGAACTGCTCGCCGACGCGCTGCACCCGTACGACGGGCTGTTCATCGCGACGAAGTGCGGCCACGCGCGTCCGAGCCGTGGCGAGTGGGTGCCGCTCGGCCGTCCCGAATACCTGCGGCAGCAGGTAGAGCTTTCGCTGCGACGGCTGCGCGTCGACCGCCTCGACCTGCTGCAGCTGCACCGGCTCGACCCGCTGGTGCCGCTCGCCGACCAGATCGGCGCGCTCGCCCGGCTGCGGGACGAGGGCAAGGTCGCGCGGATCGGGTTGTCCGAGGTCAGCGTCGCGCAGCTGGCCGAAGCGCGGGCGATCGCGCCCATCGCGAGCGTGCAGAACCGCTACAACCTGACCGACCGCGCGTCGGACGACGTCCTGGATCACTGCGAGCGCGAGGGGATCGCGTTCGTCCCGTGGCTGCCGATCGCGCGGGGTGACCACGCGACGGCCGGTGGAGTGCTCGGCAAGGTCGCGGCCGGTCTCGGCGCGACACCCGCTCAGGTGTCCCTCGCGTGGTTGCTGCGCCGGTCGCCGGTGGTGGTTCCCATTCCCGGCACGTCTTCGCTCGCACACCTCGAAGAAAACTGCGCGGCGTCCGAAGTCGCGCTTTCCGAAGACGATTTCACGCGGTTGTCCGAGCTGGCGTGAAAACGGCCCGGCCGCGGTTTCCCGCGGCCGGGCCCGTAGTTCCGCGCTGGATCAGACGAGCCAGCCGAGAACGTGCGCCAGGTGCGCCAGCGCGCCGGAGATGATGTCGTGGCAGTAGTGGGCGTGCTGAGCGAACATCTGCATGGAAGGGCTCCTTGATGATTACTTCGTGATTCCCTGGAGATGCTCCCGGGTGGGGAGCGGGATCAGGTTTTCACCGTGCTGGCGGCCTGTCAAAGAGCCATTTCCCGGCGAATCGGGCACCGCGGAATCTTCCCATGCTAAACACGTAATCCCTTCGTGTTCGACGCCGGGGTGCCCGTTTCGACGGTCAGCCACTCTGGGTAGCGAGAAGGGAAAAAGTCACTGTGGGTGATTTCGACCTTGATCCGGCATCCCGGGTAATCGCGTAGCTCGATCCGGTGATCACCGGCTACGAAAGGTGAACTCCCGACGATCACTCTTTCGAGTGGCTCGGGACACGAAAAACGGGACGCCGGGTGCGTGATCGCACCCGGCGTCCCGTTGCCGGACAAGGGATTCAGGCTCGGGCGAAGGAGAGCGTCTCGCCCTCGACACCCCGCAGCCAGAGGTCCTGCGCGGCGGCCGCCATCTCGGCCAGGCCCTCCTCGATCGTGGCGAACACGTTGCCGGGCACCCAGCCCGCGTCGCCGTTGATCAGCAGGTTGTTGCGCCCGTAGAAGATGGCGAGGTCGGTCGCGCCCTGGTCGCCGTGCGCCTCGCTGTCGTCCTCGTAGCCGTACGCGGGGTTGCCGATCTCCCAGGCTTCGAAGCCGAAGTACACGACGTCGCCGGGGATCGGCGTGATCGTCGGGTTCTCCCGCCCGGGCTTCGGCTCCGCGAAGGGCGGCACGAGCGTGTAGACCTCGTTGCGCGCGTACTTCGCGTGGTAGGCCGAACCGCTCTGCGGCAACGCGTCCCACACCGCCTTGCAGGTGCGCGGCGCCTCGTCGTCGAGCAGCCGGGCGCGGCAGGACACCCCGCGCTTGTCGAGGGTGATCGTGATGTACCGGGCCATGCTCAGCTCCCCGTGACCGAGGCGACGACGTCTCCCCAGGTGCGCAGCGCGTCGTCGACCTGCTCGGCGTTGACGATCAGCGGCGGCACCATCCGGACCACGTTCATGTACGGCCCGCAGGTGAGCAGCAGCAGCCCGTTCTTCGACGCCGTCTGCTGCGCGGCGGCCGCGGTGGCCGCGTCCGGCTCGCCGTCGGCGGTGGTGAACTCCGAGCCGACCAGCAGGCCGAGCCCGCGCACCTCGCCGATCGCCGGCGTCTTGTCCGCGATCACCCGCGCGCCTTCGAGCAGCTGCCGGCCGCGCTCGGCGGCGTTCTCGACGAGGTTCTCCCGCTGGATGACCTCGAGCGTCGCGATCGCCGCGGCGCACGAGACGGCGTTGCCGCCGTACGTGCCGCCCTGCGAACCCGGGAGCGCCTTCGCCATCAGCTCCTGCGAAGCGGCGATGCCGGACAGCGGGAAGCCACTCGCCAGGCCCTTCGCGATGAGAACGATGTCGGGGCGGACGTCGAAGTGGTCGTGGCCCCAGAACTTCCCGGTGCGGCCGAAGCCGGTCTGGATCTCGTCGAGGACGAGCAGGATGCCATGCCGGTCGGCGCGCTCGCGCAGGCCGGCCATGAACTCGGTGTTCGCCGGGACGTAGCCGCCCTCGCCGAGCACCGGCTCGACGAAGATCGCGGCGGTCTCGTTCGGCGCGCTGACCGTCTGGAACAGGTAGTCGAGCTCGCGCAGCGCGAACTTCGTCGCGGTCTGCTCGTCCCAGCCGTAGTGGTAGGCGTACGGGAACGGCGCGACGTGCACCCCCGCCATCAGCGGGCCGATGCCGGCGCTGAACCGCGTCCCGGACGTCGTCATGGACGCCGCCGCGACCGTCCGGCCGTGGAAGCCGCCCTGCATGACGATGACGTTCGGGCGCTTCGTCGCCTGCCGCGAAAGCCGCAACGCCGCTTCGACGGCTTCACTGCCGGAGTTCGAGTAGAAGAGCGAGTCCAAGCCGCTCGGCAGGACGTCGCCGAGGCGCTTGGTGAGCTCGAGCAGGGGCTGGTGCATCACCGTCGTGTACTGCCCGTGGACGAGCTTGCCGATCTGCTCCTGCGCGGCCGCCACGACGTGGGGATGACAGTGCCCGGTGCTCGTGACGCCGATGCCGGCGGTGAAGTCGAGGTGGCGTTTGCCGTCGACGTCGTAGAGGTAAACCCCTTCACCGTGGTCGACCACGACGGGCGTTGCCTGCTTGAGCAGCGGAGATAGCTGGGCCATGGCAGCGTGCTCCTAGGTCGGTTGAGCGGGTTGTCGATTGTTGACAATATCCATAGCATGGCCCTCGGGACAACACGTGAGGAGCAGTCGGGATGAGCGCGAGCACCGAGTCCGGCGTCGTCGACGCGGTCGGCAAGGAACTGTTCATCGGCGGCAAGTGGGTCGCCGCCCGGTCCGGGAAGACGTTCCCGGTGGTCGACCCGGCCACCGGCAAGGAGCTGTGCCAGGTCGCCGACGCCTCCCCGGCGGACGGCGTCGCCGCGCTGGACGCCGCCGTCGCCGCGCAGGCGGACTTCGCGAAGATGGCGCCCCGCGAGCGTGGCGAGATCCTGCGCCGGGCCTACGAGCTGCTGATGCAGCGCCAGGAAGAGCTCGGCCTGCTCATGACCCTCGAGATGGGCAAGCCGCTCGCCGAGTCGAAGGGTGAGATCGCCTACGCCGCGGAGTTCTTCCGCTGGTTCGCCGAGGAGGCCGTCCGCATCGACGGCGGCTTCGCGACCGCTCCGAACGGCGTGGGCCGGTTCCTCATCACGAAGCAGCCGGTCGGCCCGACGCTGCTGATCACGCCGTGGAACTTCCCGATGGCGATGGGCACCCGCAAGATCGGGCCGGCGATCGCCGCGGGCTGCACGTCGGTGATCAAGCCGGCCGCGCAGACGCCGCTGTCGATGCTCGCGCTGGCCGGCATCCTGGCCGAGGCGGGACTGCCCGAAGGCGTGCTCAACGTCATCACGACCAGCGACTCCGGCGGCGTGATGGAGCCGCTGATCCGCGACGGCCGCGCCCGCAAGCTCTCCTTCACCGGCTCCACCGGCGTCGGCCGGAAGCTGCTGGAACAGTGCGCCGACAAGATCCTCCGGACGTCGATGGAACTGGGCGGCAACGCGCCCTTCCTGGTCTTCGACGACGCCGACATGGACGCGGCGATCGACGGCGCGATGCAGGCGAAGATGCGCAACATCGGCGAGGCGTGCACCGCGGCCAACCGGTTCTACGTGCAGCGCGGCGTCGTCGAGGAGTTCTCGCGGCGGCTGACCGAGCGCATGCAGGCGCTGCCGATGGGCCGCGGCACCGAGAAGGACGTCGTGGTCGGCCCGCTGATCGACGACAAGGCCGTCGACAAGGTCACCGAACTGGTCAAGGACGCCACCGACCGCGGTGCGCGCGTGCTCACCGGCGGCGCGGGCGTCGACGGGCCGGGCCACTTCTACCAGGCCACCGTGCTCACCGACGTCCCGCAGGAGGCGCGGCTGACGCACGAAGAGATCTTCGGGCCGGTCGCCCCGATCACGCCGTTCGACACCGAGGAAGAGGCGGTCGCGAAGGCCAACGACACCGAGTTCGGCCTCGTTTCCTACGTCTTCACCAGTGATCTCAAGCGCGCGCTGCGGGTCTCCGAAGCCTTGGAGGCGGGGATGATCGGGCTCAACCAGGGCATCGTGTCGAACCCGGCGGCGCCGTTCGGCGGGATCAAGGCGTCCGGCCTCGGCCGCGAAGGCGGCACGGTCGGCATCGAAGAGTTCCTGGAGACCAAGTACATCGCGGTGGCCCTGTGACGGCCTACCGCATCGCGAGCATCCCGGGCGACGGGATCGGCGTGGACGTCACGGTCGAGGCCCACAAGGTCCTCGACCGCGCGGCCGCGCGCTTCGGCTTCTCGCTGGAGTGGACGGAGTTCGACTGGAGCTGCGAGCGCTACGCGCAGCTCGGCTCGATGATGCCGGACGACGGCGTCGAGCAGCTCTCGGCGTTCGACGGGATCCTGCTCGGCGCGGTCGGCTTCCCGGGCGTCCCGGACCACGTTTCGCTGTGGGGCCTGCTGATCCCGCTGCGGCGCGCGTTCCAGCAGTACGTCAACCTGCGCCCGGTGCGGCTGCTGCCGGGCACGACGTCCGTGCTGGCCGGGCGCAAGGCCGAGGAGCTGGAGCTGGTCATCGTCCGGGAGAACTCCGAAGGGGAGTACTCCGCGATCGGCGGGCGGCACAACGCCGGCCGGCCGGACGAGTTCGTGCTGCAGGAGTCGGTTTTCACGCGCGTCGGCGTCGAACGGATCATCCGGTACGCGTTCGAACTGGCGCGGACGCGGTCTTCGCGCGTCTGCTCGGCGACGAAGTCCAACGGGCTCATCCACTCGATGCCGTTCTGGGACGAGATCTTCGCCGAGGTCGCGGCCGGGTACCCGGATGTCCACAGTGAACAGATGCACGTGGATGCGTTGGCCGCGCGGATGGTTCAGGCGCCGGACCGGCTCGACGTCATCGTCGGGTCGAACCTCTTCGGCGACATCCTGAGCGACCTGGCGGCCGCGATCACCGGCGGGCTCGGTATGGCGCCGTCCGGCAACATCAACCCATCGGGTGAACATCCGTCGATGTTCGAGGCGGTCCACGGGAGCGCCCCGGACATCGCCGGGCAGGGGATCGCCAACCCCGTGGCGCAGATCCTGGCGGCCGCGATGCTCGTCGAACACCTCGGCGAAACCGTTGCGGCGCAAGCGATCCGCACCGCGGTGGACCGCGTGCTCGACGACGGCCGCGTGCGCACCCCGGACCTCGGCGGCACGGATAGCACAGAACGGCTCGGGACGGCGGTGGCCGAAACGCTGGGCTGAGTTTTTGTCGGTGCCCTCCGGCACGGTGGCTCACGAACCCACCGAGGGGGAGGAGGCACCGATGTGCCGGCAGTGCGAAAACCCGGACAGACCCGGGTACCTGGCCCGGCTGCGCGAAGGCGTGGCCGAGCGTGGCTGGCTCGTGCAGGGCGTCGACGGCGAGGGGGTGGACCCGCCGTGGGCCTACACGATCGGCCTGAGCGAGTACGGCAAGCCGGAGCTGGTCGTCACGGGCTTACCCGTGCTCGTGGCGGCGAAGCTGCTCAACAACCTGGCTGCGCACTCGTTGCAGGAGTCACCACCCACGCCCGGCGAACGCATCCCGTTGCGGGGCGGCCCGCTGATCGAGGCCGTCCCGCTCGCGGAGCCGTCGGCGCATCTGCTGTTCGCGGCGGCGTTGTACGGCGAGGAAATCTCTGCGCTGCAACTGGTCCACGCGGACGCGCAGGGTCGCTTCCCGTGGTCCGCCGACCACCGTGGCGGCCAGCCGGTGCTGGGGGTGCGCCATGGCGATTAGCTGTGGGTGCACCAGGCCGGCGAACTGCTTCCCGATCCCGGTGCCTGCCGTGCACGCTCGCGTGTCGTCCTTGCGGATACCCGAGCCGTCCGAAGAGGTGCGCGAACGGTTCCGGCGGATCCGGGTGCGGATCGGGCCGTCACGCGTGTCGGAGCTCCGGGAACGCGTGTCGGGCCTCAAGAAACGGCTGCCGGAACTCCGCTCACGCGTTGCCCGGCACTGGCGGAGCGTGACCTCCGGTGAGGCTCGTCCCCGGCGCGAGCCGCTGGACAGCGTCCTCCATGTGGGCCTCGAGGAGGACGAGCGCGGTCTCCTCGTCGCCGTCGCGAAGCGCTTGGATGAGCTTTGTGTGCTCGTCGACGCGCTCCTCGACCCGTTGGTAAGTGCTCTGAAGCGCGGTGAGGCACATCCGGGTCTCGATGAGGAGGGTCCGGGCCATCCGGACGAGCCGCTTGCTGCCGGAAGCGTCGATGAGGGCCTCGTGGAACCTGAGGTCGGCGGTGGAGAGCGCGGTGGGGTCGTCCTCGCTGGCGGCGGTCGCCATCTCGGCGACGGTCCGCTCGAGGACGTCGGCGATCCGGTCCCGGTCCCCGCCACGGAGGGCCCGCAGCATGGCGGCCCGCTCGATGGCCCAGCGGGCGGCGTAGATGTCGTAGACGTCCCCGGGCTCGAGGTCGATGACGAAGAGCCCGCGGTGCCGCTCGCTCCGGAGGAGCCCTTCGGAGACGAGATGCTGCATCGCTTCCCGGAGCGGCCCCCGTGACACCTGGAACCGGGACGCCAGCTCGGTTTCGCCGAGCTGGGTCCCGGGCGGGAGGGCGCCGGTCATGATCGCGTCCCGAAGCTGGCGCGCGATGACCGCGGCCGTCGACTCGCGGCTGACGGGTTCGATCTCGGGCAGCATGCCCGGGGGCATCGCCATCTCAGGCGCTCCCGTCCGGCAGCTGCCGGAACAACGCGCCGAGCGAGCGGACGAGCCGGTGCTGCCCGGTCAGGCGCAGGCCCTCCCAGACGGTCACCTGGTTCGCGGTCAGCACGGGCTTCCGCAGCGCGGCTTCGACGATGTTGATCTCCTGGAGCGTCCGCATCGCGGTGTCCGGCACCAGCACCGCGTCGGCGTCCGGGTGATCGTGGCGCACGGCGAGCTCGACGACGGCTTCCGACGACATCGCGCCCACCTCGGCGGCCGTGATGATGTCGGCGCTGGCCATCGCGACCACCTCGATGCCACCGGCCTTGAGGAAGTCGACGAAGAGCCGGGCGATGTCGTCCGGGTAGCTGGCGGCCACGGCGACCCGCTTGACACCCAAGGCGTGCGCGGCGTGCACGAACGCGAAGGAGGTGCTGGAGGCCGGCACCCCGGCGACGGCGGCGAGGCGGTCGGCTTGCTCGCGGGCGCCCTCCCAGCCGTAGACGAAGCTGCCGCTGGTGCACGCCCAGACCACCGCGTCCGGCTCGTGCTTGCCCAGCAGGGTGGCGCCGTCGGCGAGGCGGGTTTCGCTGCCGAGGTCGAGCAGTTCGGCGACCGCGTGCTTGTCGGTGCCGTAGATGTGCTCGACCGCCAGCCGGATGTCGCCCTCGTCGACGGCCGCGCCGCCGAGTAGCTGCTCGGCCAGCGGGTAGTCGTCTTCGGCCGCGTGGTCGGGGTAGATGAAGCCGATCGTGGTCACGGAACCTCCGGAGAGACGCAAATTGTCGACAATCCTAGAGGGATGGTCAAGGACTACCTTCACGACACGTCACGAAGCCACCTTCCGGGTCCGACGATGGGCAGGTTCATGCGGCGCAGGCACGCCCACATGGTCAGCTGGTTGGCGGTGAGCACCGGCTTGCCGAGCGCGGCTTCCAGGGGCTCGATCAGGTCGTAGGTGGGGAGGTTGGTGCAGCTGACGAAGATCGCTTCGGCCTCACCGTGGTCGGCGGCGAGGATGCGCTCGGCGATGGTCCGGTAGCTGACCTTCCAGATCCCGCCGCCCAGCCCGAGGTGATCGCTGGCGACGGTCCGGACGTTCAGCTCGGCGAGGAAGTCGTGCAGTGCCTGGGTGAGGTCGCCGTCGTAGGGCGTCAGCACCGAGACGCGGTGCAGGTCGAGCTGGTGCAGCACCTCGGCCAGCGCGCCCGAGGTGGTGACGGCGTCCGGCGCGCCGGCGTCGCAGATCGCCTTGGTCAGCGAGCGCTCGTAGTCGACGCCGTTGACGAAGCTGCCCGACGTGCAGAGGTAGGCGACGACCTCGGGTTCGACGTGCAGCACGTCGCGGGTCGCGCTGGCCAGGTGGTGGCTGTCGCTGACCAGGCGCGCCATCTCCATGCTGACCGGCACCGGCTCGTACGGCGTCCGGGCGAGGTGGAGGGACACCTCCATCGGCACCCAGCGCCAGAGCTCGCGCTCCAGGGCGAGGTCGAACGGCGCGATCACCCCGATGCCGCGTTGCGCCAGCGGGCCGTCGAACGCCAGGAAGTCGAAATCCAAGGCTCAGCCTCCGGAATACGTCTGTACTTGATGACACGTCCGGTGCTCCGGGGGTCGTTCCTCGGATTGTTGACAATCATACGAGTGACTTTTACCGTGTCAACGTGGTCGCCGCGGAAATCCAGGAAGCCCCGGTCCTGGCGGTGCTCTGTGGCGAGCACCGCCCACCGGACATGCGTGCTGTCGAATCCGGGGCGGTCGTGCGTTACACGGACGCGGCGGGACTGCCCGAAGCGCTGTCCGGAGCCGACGCGCTCTTCGTCTACGACTTCCTCTCCACGGCCGTGCCGGGCGCCTGGCACGCCGCCGATCGCCTGCGCTGGCTGCACATCGCGAGTGCGGGCGTCGACCCGGTGCTGTTCCCCGGGCTGATCGAGAGCGAAGTGGTCCTGACCAACTCGCGCGGGGTCTTCGACGGCGCCATCGCGGAGTACGTGCTTGGTGTCGTCCTCGCCTTCGCGAAGGACTTCGCGCGGTCGCACGACCTGCAGCGCGAAGGCCGCTGGCTGCACCGCGAAACCGAGCGGGTCGCCGGGCGCGAGGTGGTGGTCGTCGGCACCGGGCCGATCGGGCGGGCCATCGCGCGGCTGTTGCGCGCCGCCGGGCTGCGGGTGAGTGGCGCCGGGCGCCGGGCGCGCACCGGCGACCCGGACTTCGGTGTCGTGCACGAGTCCGCGCGCCTGTCCGAGTTCCTGCCGGACGCCGACTACGTCGTCGCCGTCGCGCCGCTGACCGAGCACACCAAGGGCATGTTCGACGCGCGCGCGTTCGCCGCGATGAAGCCGTCGGCGCGGTTCGTGAACGTGGGCCGGGGTGAGCTGGTCGTGACGTCCGACCTGGTCGCGGCGCTCGAGAACCGGGCCATCGCCGGCGCCGCGCTCGACGTGTTCGACACCGAGCCGCTGCCGTCGGACCACCCGCTGTGGACCATGCCGGACGTGCTGCTCTCGCCGCACATGTCCGGGGACTTCCTCGGCTGGCGGAACACACTGGTCGAGGTGTTCACCGAAAACTTCCGCCGCTGGCAGGCTGGGGAGCCGCTGCGCAATGTCGTCGACAAGTCGCTCGGCTACGTGCCGTCGGGGAACCAGGGAGCCGGATGAACGACAGGATGCTGACCGCCAGCGAGCTCGTCGCCGCCTACGCGACCGGTGAGCTTTCACCGATCGAGGCGACGCAGAACGCGCTGCAGGCCATCGAAGACCGCGACGGCGAGTGCAACGCGTACTGCCTCGTCGACGCCGACCGTGCGCTGGAGCAGGCCAAGGCGTCCGAGGTGCGCTGGCGGGACGGCAACCCGATCGGCTGGCTCGACGGCGTGCCGTCGTCGATCAAGGACATGTTCCTGACGCAGGGGTGGCCGACCGTCCGGGGCTCGAAGAGCATCAGCCCGGACCAGCCGTGGGACGTCGACAGCCCGGTCGCCGCGCGGATGCGCGAAGCCGGCCTGGTGGTGCTGGGCAAGACGACCACGCCCGAGATCGCCTGGAAGGGCGTCACCGACAGCCCGCTGTGCGGCATCACGCGCAACCCCGTCGACCCGTCGAAGACCGCGGGAGGTTCGAGCGGCGGCAGCGCCGCGGCCGTCGCGGCGGGGATGGGGGAGCTGTCCGTCGGGACCGACGGCGGTGGCTCGGTGCGGATCCCGGCGTCGTTCTGCGGGATCGTCGGGCTCAAGCCGACGCACGGCCGGATCCCGCTCTTCCCGGCGAGCCCGTTCGGGCCGCTGTCGCACGCCGGCCCGATGGCGCGGTCGGTGGACGACACCGCGCTGCTGCTGGACGTGCTGTCGATCCCGGACCACCGGGACCCGGCCGCGCTGGCGCCGCCGGTCGGCTCGTTCCGGGAGGCGGTCCGCCGCGACGTGCGCGGGCTGATCGCCGCGTTCTCGCCGACGCTCGGCTACGTCGACGTCGACCCGGAGGTGGCCGAGGTCGTCGCGGCGGCGGTGCGTGCGCTCGGCGACGCCGGACTGCGCATCGAGGAGACCGACCCCGGCTTCGCCGACCCGAAGCCGGCGTTCGACATCCTCTGGTCCTCAGGCGCGGCGAAGCTGCTCGGCTCGTTCCCGCCCGGGTCCGAAGAGCACACCGACCCGGGCCTGCGGAAGGTCTGGGAGCTCGGCCGGAAGTGGTCGGCGAGCGACTACCTCGACGCGACCGCCGAGCGCGCTGCGCTGGGCATCCTGATGGGCGACTTCCACACGCGCTACGACGTGCTGATCACGCCGACCATCCCGATCCCCGCGTTCGAGGCCGGGCACGACGTCCCGCCCGGCAGCGGGCTGAGCGAGTGGCCGGAGTGGACGCCGTTCACCTACCCGTTCAACATGACCCAGCAGCCGGCGATCAGCGTGCCGGCCGGGACGACGTCGACCGGGCTGCCGGTGGGCCTGCAGATCGTCGGGCCGCGGCACTCGGACGACCTCGTGCTGGCGGTGGCGAAGCTGCTGGAGGAAGTCCGGCCCTGGGCGCCCGCCTGACCACACGTGAGGGTGAAACCCCGGCCGCGGCGGGGAAAGCTGTGCCAACCTCGGCCGGGTGAACGCTGAAGGCTGGCGGTACGAGCGCGCCATTCCGACCGTCGACGTGACCGGCGAGCCGACCCGCGTGGTGGTGGGCCTGGTCGAGCGGGGTGACCGGCTCACGGCGGCGCTCCGGGTGGACGACGGCAAAGCGGTCATGGTCCCGTTGGAGATGGGCGGCGAGCTGCTCAAGGCACTGCGCGAGACGCTCGAGAGCTGGTGGCGCCTCGACGGCAGCCGCGACCTGACCCCGGAGCCCCGCGTCGGCCGGTAGCGCGCGGGTGGCACGCTGCGGCCATGACGAAGTACTTCGAGGACTACGTCCCGGACGCGACCCACGACTGCGGGACCGTCGAGGTCACCGAGGCCGACATCCTGGAGTTCGGCCGGCGCTACGACCCGCAGGTCTTCCACACCGACCCGGTCGCGGCGGCGGACGGCCCGTTCGGTGGGCTGATCGCCAGCGGCTGGCACACCGCGAGCCTGATGATGAGGCTCTACGCCGACAACTACCTGTCCACTGTGTCCAGTTTGGGCAGTCCGGGTGTCGACGAGCTGCGCTGGCCGCGGCCCGTGCGGCCGGGTGACGTGCTGCGGTTGCGCGCCACCGTCACCGAGGCGCGGCTATCGCGGTCGAAGCCCGACCGGGGGCTGGTGCGCACGCGCGTCGAGTTCGTCGGCGCCGAGGACGCGGTCGTGTTCAGCGCGAGCCTGCTGAACCTCATCCTGGTGCGCCCGGGCTGACGGGTTCGCGGCGCACCAGGCGCCGCACCTGCGGGTGGCTCGCGACGAGCACGGTCGCGCCGATGACCAGGGCCGCGCCGCCGAGCAGCGTCGCCTCGCGGCCGGCGTGCTCGGCCAGCGGGCCCGCGGCGATCTGGCCGAGCGGCATCGCGACGAACGAGCCGAGCATGTCGTAGGAGTAGACGCGGGCGAGCTTCTCCGGCGGGATGTGCTCCTGCAGCGAGACGTCCCACGCGACCGCGAACTGCTCGATCGCGATACCGGTGAGGAACATCGCGAACAGCAGCGGCAGCAGGTAGGGCGTTTCGCCGAGGACCAGCATCGGCAGCGCGTCGACCGTCACGAGCGCGACGCCGATCAGCAGCATCCGCCGGGGTTGCCAGTGTGCGGCGATGACGCCGCCGAGCAGGGAGCCGGCTGTCTGCCCGGCGAGGGCGAGGCCCCAGCCGGTGCGGCCGAAGGTGTCGTCGGCGACGAGCGGGCCGAGCACCCTCAGCGCGCCGGCGGTCACAGCGTTCACGACCATGAACTGCAGCACCACGAGCCACACCCAAGGCCGGGAGCTGAACTCCCGCCAGCCTTCGGCGAGCTCGCCGAGCGGGCGGCGGCCCGGGATCCGCTCGCCGCGCGGCAGGCGGATGCGGTGGTAGGACACGGCGGCGGCGAGGAAGAGTACGGCGTTGCCGGCGAGTGCCCAGCCCGACCCGGCGAAGGCGACGAGGACGCCGGCAAGCCCGGCGCCGGCGATGCGGCCGGTGTTGGACAGCAGCCGGACCAGCGCGTTCGCCGGCGTGAGCAGCCGCGCGGGCACGGTCAACGGTGTGAGCGACGCGGCCGCGGGCAGCGAGATCGCCGAGACGGCGCCGTTGACCAGGCTGAGCCCGACCAGCAGCGGAACGGAAGCGAAGCCACCGAGGACACTGACGGCGATCGCGGCCTGCGTGAGGGCGGCTGCGGTTTCGGTGCCCTGCAGGATGACCGAGCGGGGCAGCCGGTCGGCCAGCATCCCGCCGAAGAGCACGAGCAGCACGTTGGCGATCGACCGC
Organism: Amycolatopsis iheyensis; assembly: GCF_024703995.1. Classification (GTDB taxonomy): domain Bacteria; phylum Actinomycetota; class Actinomycetes; order Mycobacteriales; family Pseudonocardiaceae; genus Amycolatopsis; species Amycolatopsis iheyensis. The sequence continues at coordinate 554,308 of NZ_JAMXQV010000001.1, forward strand.
GCCCCGACGACGATCCCGAGGTCCACGGCGGAACCGGTGAGGTCGAGGACGGCGAAGGCCAGCGCGAAGGGCGCGACGGCGTTGGCGAAGTCGGCGAAGGTGCGCCCGGTGACCAGGGCGCGGAAGCGGGGTTCTCGCAGCGGCACGAGCAGTGGGGTGGCCATGGGCGGCTCCGGGTTCGGGGGGACGGGAAGAGTGCTCAGGGGGATTCGGCCAGCTCGAACAGCGCCATGCTCGCGCTGACCCGCACCGTCCCCGGTGTTCGCGGTGCCCGCGCCGCGTCGTGCAGCTCCTGGCTCAGTGCCGATGCCTGCTTCAGCAGCCGGGCCCACACCTCCGGGTCCACCCAGAGCTCGGCGTCCGTCAGCGAGGCCGGCCGGTCCGGTGCGCGCTGCGACGCCCGGCGCAGCAGCTCGCCCGCGATGGCCTTCGTCAGCAGCTGCTTCTCGACCGGGTCGCGGCTCGTCACGCGGCGGCCCGAGTCCGGGTCGTGGCGGTAGCGCTTTGCGCGGCCACCGCGGATGTGGACTTCCTCCGCCACCTCCACCAGGCCCGCTTCGTGCAGGCGCCGCAGGTGGTAGCTGATGTTCGCCTGCGTTTCGCCCAGCTCGCGCGCGGCCTCGGCCGCGCTCATCGCCGTGCCCGTCAACAGCGACAGCATTCGCATGCGGAGCGGGTGCGCCAGAACGCGCAGGTGATCGTGGGGCATGCGGCCAGTCTGCCACGACCGTCAAAGAGTTATTTGGGGGTCTCGTTGGACGGGAAGATCGCCCCGGTCGTCCGATGTCTGTGCTGTGCTGGACGTATGCGTATGACGATCTTGGGCCGCAGCGGCCTGGAAGTGTCGAAGATCGCCTTCGGCACCTGGCAGCTCGGCGGCGACTGGGGCGCGTTCGACGAGGACACCGCGATCGCGGCCGTCCACCACGCGCGCGACCTCGGCGTGAACTTCTTCGACACCGCCCAGGCCTACGGCCGCGGCCGGGCCGAGGTGCTGCTGGGGCGCGCTCTCAAGAACCAGGGCGACGTCGTTCTCGCCACCAAGGGCGGCATCAACCCGCGCGCGCAGCGGCCCCGCGACTCGCGCCGCGCCTGGCTCACCCAGGGGCTCGACCAGAGCCTGCGCAACCTCGACGTCGACCACATCGACCTCTACCAGGTGCACTGGCCCGACCCGGACACCCCGGCCGCGGACGTCGCCGGGCTGCTGCGGGAGTTCGTCGACGCCGGCAAGATCCGGCACGTCGGCGTCTCGAACTACAACGCGGAACAGCTCGCGGACTTCGGCGCGGCGGAGACCCTGCAGCCGCCCTACCACCTGTTCCGCCGCGGGATCGAGACCGATCCACTGCCGTATGCAAAGAACCACGACATCGGCGTTTTTGTATACAGTCCGCTCGGCAGTGGCCTGCTCACGGGCGCGCTCACCCCGGACACGACGTTCGAGACCACCGACTGGCGCTCCAAGTCGAGCGCCTTCCAGGGCGACAACCTGCGCCGCAACCTCAAGATCGTCGACGAGCTCAAAGCGTTCGCCGCCCAGCGCGGGCTCGCGGTCGGCCAGCTCGCGATCGCCTGGACGCTCGCCCGGCCCGGAGTGCACGCCGCGATCGTCGGCGCGCGGCAGCCGAGGCACATCGAGGCGAGTCTCGCGGCCGCGGACGTCGAGCTGACATCCGATGACCTGGCCGAAATCGACCGGATCACCGCCGACGCCGTCCAGGTCGCCGGCGCCGCGCCGGAAGGGATCGCCTAGAACTCGAACGTGGTGCCGTCCACCGGGAGCAGCCCGCCGGCGGAAAGCACGGCCGCGTGCTCGGGCGACGCCGGGTCGAGCACCGGGTTCGTGTTGTTCAGGTGCGTGAACGCCCAGCGGCCGGGCCGGCCGGCGAGCCGGGACAGGCTCGCGGTGATCGGCAGGTGCCCCATCGCGAGCTGGTCCGGGCCGCCGACGCCCGCCATCTCGTCCGGCGCGTAGAACGTTCCGTCCAGCAACACGAGCGAAGCACCCGCGACGAAGTCGTCGAACCCGGCCGGCCAGCTCGCGAGGCACGGCGCGTACACCAGCGAACCGCCGGTCGAGAGATCCGTGATCCGGTAGGCGACCACCCACGGACCGGGCCCGGTGGCCGAAACGTACTTCGGCCGCTTGTCGCTCACCGGCAGCGAAGAGACCGCCAGCCCGGGAAAGTCCGTGAGAGCCGTCCAGCCGCCGTAGCCGTCGACGATCGCGCGGAAGGGCGACAACGCGTCGGACACCGCGTCCGGCGCGAACACCGGCAGCCTGCCGGCCTCGCGGAGCATCAGCAGGCCCATCGAGTGGTCGAGCTCGGCGTCGGTGAGCAGCACCCCGCGCACCGGGATCTCGCGCGGCCCCGGCCCCGCGCGCAACGCCGGCGTCGAGAGGATCTGCGCCCGGATGTCCGGTGAGCAGTTGAGCAGGTACCAGCCGGCGCCGTCCGCGCTGACCGCGACGCAGTCCTGCGTGCGCGGCGGGAGCCCGGCCGTGCACAGGCGGCACGCACAGTTCCACTGTGGACACCCGCCGCCCGCCGCGGTGCCGAGCAGGATCACCTTCACCGGCGCATCACCAGCTCGGACTCGGGCGGCCGCGCCAGAACCAGGTCGACGACCGACCGCTGCGGCGACCGGGAGCACACCGGGTCGGTCGCCGCGGCGTCGCCGGTGAGCAGGAACGCCTGGCAGCGGCAGCCACCGAAGTCGACGCCGCGGCGGTCGCACGTCCGGCACGGCTCGGCCATCCAGTCCTCGCCGCGGTAGGCGTTGAACGACGACGAGGAGTACCAGATCTCGGCGAGCGGGGTGTCGCGGACGTTGGACAGCGAGAGCGTCGAAATCGCCGACGCCGCCGGGCACGGCAGCACGGTCCCGTCCGGCGCCACGGTCAGCTGCCGCGCGCCCCACCCGTACATGCACGGCTTCGGGTACGGCTCGTGGTAGTCGGCGACGACGTAGACGATCTCCATCGTGCCCCGCAACCGCGAGACGGCCGCGCGCACCACCGGCTCGGCGGCGGCGAGCTGGGCGGGCGTCGGCATCAGCGCCTCGCGGTTGCGCAACGCCCAGCCGTAGTACTGGGTGTTCGCCAGCTCCAGGCGGTCCGCGCCCATCCGCTCGGCCAGCTCGATGATCGCGGCGAGCTGGTCGTGGTTGCGCCGGTGCAGCACGACGTTCAGCGACAGCGGCAGCCCCGATTCCTTGACCAGCGCGGCCGCGGCCAGCTTCCGGTCGAACGCCTTCGCGCCGGCCAGCAGGTCGGCACGCTCCCGCGTCGCGCCCTGCGCCGACAGCTGGACGTGCGCGAGACCGCGGGAAACCAGGTCGTCGAGCCGTGCTTCGGTCAGCCCGAGCCCGGAGGTGACGAGGTTGACGTAGCAACCGAGCGAGCTCGCGTGCTCGACCAACGAAGGCAGGTCCGGCCGCGCCAACGGCTCGCCACCGGACATGTGCACCTGCAGCACACCCAGCTCACGCGCTTGCGACAACACGGAGATCCAGTCCGAAGTGGACAACTCCGCGGCCCGCGAGACGAGCTCGAGCGGGTTCGAGCAATAAGGACAGTGCAGCGGGCACCGGTGGGTCAGCTCGGCCAGCAGCCCGAGCGGCGGGGTCACGTCCACGCGACCACCTGCCGCTCGCCCAGCCGGGCCAGCACGTCGAGGACGTCCTGCTCGCGGACGCCGGTGAAGCGCTTTCCCAGGATCTCGGTGATGTCGGTGACGGTCCGCGCGCCGTCGCAGAGCTCGAGCACCGCGGCCGCCGTCGTGTTCGGCACCAGGACTCCCTCGGGGAACAGCAGCACGTGCGTTTCCCGGACGTGGTCGAAGCTCAGCCGGACGCCGCGCCGCAGCCGGGGCACCGAGCCGACGGCGATCATCCGCGCTCGATCGCGTCGAGCATCGACCACAGCACGTCGCACTTGAACGACAGCGCGGCGATCGCGCGGTCCTGCTGTTCGCGCGTGACGCAGTGGCGGACGACGATGTCCAAGGTGTCCTTGCCTTCGCCGGAAACCTTGTCGATCCGGTTGGTGAAGTAGGCGAGGTCTTCGCGGGCGATCCACGAGTAGTGGGCGAGCATGTCCGCGACGCGCTGCTGCATCAGGTGCCCGGCGAACATCTCGGTGAGCCCGGACGCGACCGCCTCCCACCACGGTTTCGTGCGCGCGAAGCTCACATACGCGTCGACGGCGAACCGGACGCCGGGTGCGACGTGCCGCTCGGCCAGGACCTCGTCCCGCGCCAGGCCGACGGCTTCGCAGAGCCGCAGCCACCGCTCGATCCCGCCGGTGCCGGCGTGCGCGCCGTCGTGGTAGACGATCCGGTCCAGCCACTGGCGGCGGATCTCCGGCAGCGGGCAGTTGCTGATGATCGCGGCGTCCTTCTGCGGCAGCCGGCTCTGGTAGTACCAGCGGTTGGCCGCCCAGACCCGCAGCTCGTGCTCGTCGAGCTCGCCCGCGTGCAGCCGGCGGTGGAACGGGTGCGTGCCCCAGTACCGGTCCGAAAGACCGCGCAGGGCCCCGATGAATGCGCTTTCCGCGAGCGGCTCGACGGGCATCGGTCAGTCCGCCAGGCGAGCCGCGTAGGCGGTCACCTCCATGGGAGTTTCGTATTCGACGAAGTCGGGAGTCGTCCACACCTCGGTCATGTCGTGCTCCTTTCCGTGAACCGCCACGGTAGGAGCGAGGTGATCGGGCTGGCCAGTCCAATTCGGAAAGTTTCCTTCCGATGGCGCAGTGCGGTGCCGGTCAGCGGGCTACTTGACGGCGGCTTCCAGCTCCACCAGCGCGGTGTCGAGGTGGGTCAGGATCCGCTGCAGGTGCGGCACGCTGCGGCGGCAGCCGGTGACGCCGAAGTCGAGGTTGTCGCCGTTGCTGGTCAGCGTGATGTTCACGGCCTGGCCGTCGAGCAGCACCGACGCCGGGTAGATGCCGTCGAGCTGCGCGCCGTTCCAGTACATCTGCTTGCGCGGCCCGGGCACGTTGGAGATCACCAGGTTGAACGGCGGCCGCGTGTTGTTGACGACGCCCGGGATCGGCGAGATGCCGAGCTGCGCCACGTTGATCCCGGACAGCAGCAGCGTCTGCAACGGCGTCAGCTCCGAGAACAGCCGCTTGCCGTTGCGCATCGACTGGTGGATCGTGACGAGCCGCTTGCCCGCGTCCGGCAGGTCGGTGGCCAGGTTGCACAGCAGCGCGCCGATGTTGTTGCCCGCCGCCTCACCCGGGTCGTTCTGCCGGCGCAGCGACACCGGCACCATCGCGATCAGCGGCGCGTCCGGCAGCGCGCGCTGCTCGATGAGGTAGTCCCGCAGCGCGCCCGAGCACATCGCGAGCACGACGTCGTTGCGCGACACCCCGCCGGCCGTCGCCACCTTGCGGACGCGGTCGAGCGACCACGACTGCGCCGCGAACCGCCGCGCGCCGCCGATCGGCACGTTCAACATCGTCCGCGGCGCCTGCCCCGGCAGGGTCACGGTGTGCTCGCTGAACGCCTCCCGCGCGACCTTCATCGCGGCCGGCGCCAGCCCGGCGAGCTGGTTGACGGTCTTGCCGGCGGTCTCCAGGAACGAGCGGGGGCTCTTGACGCGGCCTCCGCCGGGCTTGCGGCGGGTGCCCCACCACGGCGGGCAGTCCAGGTCGCCCGGGTCGTCCGACAGCGTGCCCTGCAGCTGCCGCAACGCCGAGACGCCGTCCATCAGCGCGTGGTGGACCTTGGTGTAGACCGCGAACCGGCCGTCGGCGAGCCCCTCGATGAGGTGCGTCTCCCAGAGCGGGCGGTGCCGGTCGAGCAGCGTGCTGTGCCAGCGCGAGGTCAGTTCGAGCAGCTCGCGGATGCGGCCCGGCTGCGGCAGCGCGGAGTGCCGGAAGTGGTAGTCGAGCTCGAGGTCGGTTTCGGCTCGCCAGGCCACGTGCCCCATCGTGTTGACCGGGCGGGCCGGGCGGCGCCGGAACACCGAGCGCATGTTGTCCGACTCGAGCAGCGAACGACGGACGTCGCGCAGGTAGTCGTCGCCGGCGCCGTCGGGTTTCTTGAACAGCTGCAGGCCGCCCACGTGCATCGGATGCTCGCGCGTTTCGACCAGGAGGAACATCGAGTCGGTCACGGGCATCATCGCCATGGGACATCACCTTCCGCACTCGGCACGCCGACTGTACGCGCTCGACGGCCGTGGGTGGATCACGTTCTACATTGGCGAGTATGACCGTCCGCGGGCCCGGGGAAACGTCCTTGCCACCGATGGCCGAGTGCGTCGTGATCGGCGGCGGTGTGATCGGCGTGAGCTGCGCGTTCCGCTTGGCGGAAGCCGGGGTCGACGTCCTGCTGCTGGAGCGCGGCGGGCTCGGCGAAGGCTCGACGGCGAAGGCCGCGGGCGGCATCCGGTCGTCGTTCACCAGCCGTGTGAACGTCGAGCTCGGCCTGCGCGGGCTCGCCGCGTACAGCGCTTTCTCGCGCGACTTCGGCGTCGAGATCGACTTCCGCCGCGACGGCTACCTCTACCTGCTCACCGACCCGGCGGACGTGACCGCAATCGGACATTCCGCGGAGCTGCAGCGCGAGTACGGCGTCCGCAGCCACCTGCTCGATCCCGCGGAGGCGGCCGGCGTCCTCCCGCTGCTCCGAACGGACGGGATCGTGGCCGCTCTCTGGTCGCCGGACGACGCGAAGGCGACGCCGGACGCGGTCGTCCAGGGGTATGCGAAGGCGGCCCGCGCGTGCGGCGCGAAGCTGCGTACCGGCGTCGAGGTCACCGGCATCGAGCGCGACGGGGACACGTTAGCGGGCGTTAACACGACGGCGGGGTTCGTCCGGACCGGCGCGGTCGTGTGCGCGGCGGGCGCGTGGTCGGGGAAGGTCGGCGAGCTGGCCGGGCTCGACCTGCCGGTCCGGCCCTTCCGGCGGCAGGTCGTGTTCACCGGGCCGGTGGCCGGGCTGCCCGAGCGGGTCCCGCTCACCATCGAGCTGCCGTCGGCGTTCTACTGCCACCGCGAAGGTCCGGGCCTGGCGATGTCCTTCAGCGAGGACGACGGCTTCCCGGGCTTCGACACGCGCTACGAAGCCGGCGACTGGCTGCCGCGGCTGGCCGAGCTGGCCGGCCGGCGGATCCCCGCGGTGCTCGACGCCGGCATCCGCGCGACGTGGGCCGGGCTGTACGAAACGACGCCGGACCGCAACCAGATCATCGGGGAAAGCGTCCTGGTGTCGCGGTTCTTCTACGCGACCGGCTTCTCGGGACACGGCTTCCAGATGGGCCCGGCCGCCGGCGAGCTGGTCCGGGACCTCTACCTGGGCCGTCCGACCGCCGTGGACATCGCGGCGCTGGACGTCCGGCGGTTCGAAACCGTCGATACCGCACCGGTGGAGCGGCACATCGTCTAGGGGTTGATTGCCAGATCGTTGAACGATCTGGCAGTATCCGCGCCGTGGCTGTGAGTGGTGCTCGGGAGCTGGTGGACGCGCTGGAAGCGCTCGGGACGGAGATCGTCTTCGGGCTCCCGGGAGTGCACAACCTGCCGTTGTGGGAGGCGCTCGCCCAGACGGACATCAAGGTGGTCGGGGTCCGGCACGAGCAGACCGCGGGCTACGCCGCCGACGGCTACGCGCGCGCCACCGGGAAGCTCGGCGTCGCACTCGTCACCACCGGTCCCGGCGCGGCGAACACCCTCGGCGCGGTCGGCGAGGCGATGGCCTCCGCGGCGCCCGTGCTGATCATCGCCACCGACATCCCGTCGAAGATGCGGCGCCCGGGTGTCGTCCGCGGTGTGCTGCACGAGACGTCCGACCAGCAGGCGATGTTCGCGCCGGTGACCAAAGGGGTCTTCACCGTGCGGGCCGCCGACCAGATCGGCACCACCGTGCACCGCGCCGCGCGGCTCGCGCTGGAGCCGCAGAGCGGCCCGGTCTACTTCGGCGTTCCCACCGACTACCTGCGCGAGACCGTGCCGCACCGGCGGCCGCCCGCGCCGCACCGCAAGCCCGACGGCGACGTCCCCGACCTCGCGCGCGCCGAAGCGCTGCTGTCCGACGCGAAGCACCCGCTGATCTGGGCGGGCGGCGGCGCGCTGCGCTCGGGCGCGGGCGAGGCGATCGGCGTGCTCGCGGACAAGCTGGCCGCGCCGGTGCTCACCACGTTCGCCGCCCGCGGCCTGCTGCCGCTCGATCACCCCTGCCTGGCGCCGAACCCGGTGCACACTCCCGAAGTCGGCCAGCTGTGGGACGAAGCCGACGTCGTCCTCGCGGTCGGCACGGACTTCGACGGGCTGATGACGCAGAACTGGGCCATGCCGAAGCCGCCGACGCTGATCGCGGTCAACGTCGACGCCGACGACGCGGCGAAGAACTACCCGCCCGACCTGACGCTGGTCGGCGACGCGCGCGCGATCGTCGAACGGCTGCTGCCCAAGGAACGGCCGGGCCTGCACGACACGGCGACCCGCCTGGCCGCGATCGGCCGCAAGGTGCGCCAGCGCATCCGCGAGGAGGAGCCGCAGGCGCTCGACTTCCTGTCCACTTTGGACGAGGTGCTGCCGCGCGACGCCGTGGTGGTGTCCGACATGTGCGTCGCCGGGTACTGGGTCGGCGGCTTCCACCGGGTGCGCGCGCCGCGCAAGCTCGCCTACCCGATGGGCTGGGGCACCCTCGGCTACGGCTTCCCGGCGTCGCTCGGCGCCGCCGCGGCCGGCGCCGGCCGGGCCATCTGCATCACCGGCGACGGCGGGTTCCTCTACGCCGCCGGTGATCTGGCGACGCTCGCGCAGGAGCAGCTGCCGGTCACGGTCGTCCTCGTCGACGACGGCGGCTACGGGATGCTGCGCTACGACCAGGACCGCGAGGGCCTGCCGCACCGCGGCGTCGACTGGGACAGCCCGGACTTCGTCGGGCTGGCCCGGTCCTTCGGCGTGCACGCGGACCGTGTGTCCGGGTTCGGGCGCGCGTTCCGGCGGCTGCTCGGCGAGTTCGTCGAGTCGGACGAGCCGAACGTCCTGGTCGTGAAGGCCAAGCTGAAGCCGCCGCTGAACACTTCGCCGCGGTGGTACCGCAAGTGAGGATCGGGGTCGACATCGGTGGCACGTTCACCGACCTCTGCGCGGTGGACGCCACCGGGATCGCCGCCGTCGGCAAGGTGCTGACCACGCACGACGAGCCGGCCCGCGCGGTCGAGGAGGGCCTGGCCGCGCTGCTCACGGACCCGGCTGTCGTCGAGCAGGTGGTGCACGGGACGACGCTGGTGACGAACGCGCTGATCGAGCGCAAGGGTGCGCGGACCGCGTTGCTCGCGACCGCCGGCTTCCGCGACGTCCTGGAGATGCGCCGCGAACACCGGTACGAGCTCTACGACCTGCACATCGAGCTGCCCGCACCACTGGTTCCGCGGCACCTGCGCTTCGACGTTCCCGAGCGCGTCCTCGCCGACGGGTCGGTCGGCACCGCACTCGACGAGCCGTACGTCTCGAGGCTGGGCCGTGAGCTCGCCGAACGCGGGATCGAGGCGGTCGCCGTCTGCTTCCTGCACTCGTTCACCAACCCCGCGCACGAGCGGCGCGTGGCCGAGATCCTGGCCGAAGTGGCGCCCGGACTGCGGGTCGCGTTGTCGTCCGACGTCGTCCCGGAGATCCGCGAGTTCGAGCGGATGTCGACGACCGTATCCAATGTATACGTCCAGGGCCTGACCGAGCGTTACCTGCACGATCTCGAACAGCGGCTGCGTCGGCTGGGCATCCCGGGGGCGCCGCACATCATGCTGTCCAACGGCGGTCTGGCCACGGTGGACACCGCGGCCCGGCACCCGATCCGCATCCTCGAGTCCGGTCCGGCCGGCGGTGCGTTGGCGGCGGCCGCGATCGGACCGCCCGACCTGCTGGCCTTCGACATGGGCGGCACCACGGCGAAGCTGTGCCTGATCGCCGGCGGCGCGCCGCTGGTGACGCACCAGTTCGAGGTGGACCGCAAGTACCGGCTGCTCCCCGGGTCCGGGCTGCCGGTGCAGGTGCCGGTCATCGACCTGATCGAGATCGGCGTCGGCGGCGGGTCGATCGCCCGGATCGACGCGCTCGGGCTGCTCACCGTCGGCCCCGACTCGGCAGGCTCGGAGCCCGGCCCGGCCTGTTACGGCCGCGGCGGCGCCGAGCCGACCGTGACCGACGCCGACCTCGTGCTCGGTTACCTCGACCCCGGCTACTTCCTCGGCGGCGGCATGGAACTCGACGCGGCGGCCGCCCGCGACGCCATCCGCGACCGGATCGCCGGGCCGCTCGGGGTGAGCGTCGAAGAGGCCGCGTGGGGCATCCACACGAGCGTCAACGAGGACATGGCCAACGCCGCCCGGGTGCACGCCGTCGAGCGCGGGCAGGATCCGGCGAAGCTGCCGATGTACACCTTCGGCGGCGCGGGCCCGGTGCACGGCGTCGGGGTCGCGCGGGCGCTCGGCGCGCCGTCGGTCGTCGCGCCGCCCGCGGCCGGAGTGCTCAGCGCGGCCGGGTTCCTGACCGCGCCGCTCGCGTTCGACTTCGTCCGCTCGGCCCGCGCGGCCGTGCACGATCTGGCGTGGGAGCAGGTCGACGCGCTCTTCGCCGAGATGGAAGCCGAGGGCGCCGCGCTGCTCGCGAAGTCCGGAGTGGACGACGTGACGCACCGGCGGATCGCCGAGATGCGGTACGCGGGGCAGGGTTACGAGATCCGCGTGCCGGTGCGCGGCGGCCGCTGGCCCGAGACCCTGATCGACGAGTTCACCGCCACCTACCGCGCGCTCTACCAGCGCACCGGACCCGAGGTCGGGGTCGAGGTGCTGAACTGGCGGGTCGTCTCGAGCGGGCCCGCGCCGGCCGTCACGCTGCGGCTGACCACGCAGGCCGCCGGTGGTGACGCACGCAAGGGCACCCGCCCGGCCTACTTCCCCTCGGCAGGGGGATTTGTCGACACGGCCGTGTTCGACCGGTACCTCCTGACGCCGGGTGCGCGCGTAGCGGGACCGGCCATCGTGGAGGAACGCGAGTCCACTGTGGTCGTTCCGCCGGGCGCGCGCTGCGTCGTCCGGGAAGACGCAGCGCTCGAGGTGACGGTGTGAGCACCGATCCCATCGTCGTCGGGTTGTTCGGCAACCGGCTGCACTCGATCCTCGCCGAGCAGCAGAACGCGCTGGTCAACACGGCCTTTTCGGCCGTCGTGCGGGAGTCGCTCGACCTCGCGTGCGCGGTGTTCGACTCGCGTGGCGAGATGATCGGCCAGTCCGTCGGCGGCACGCCCGGCCACATCAACGCGATGGCCACCGGCATGCACCACTTCGTCGCCGCTTACCCACCGGAGACCCTGGCACCCGGCGATGTGCTGCTCACCAACGACCCGTGGCAGACCGCCGGGCAGATCAACGACATCACGGTGGCGACCCCGGTGTTCCTGCGCGGCAGGCTCGTCGCGTGGTTCGCCTCGTGCTGCCACGCGCCGGACATCGGCGGCCGGCTGGTGTCCGCCGAGGCGCACGAGGTCTTCGAAGAGGGCCTGCGCCTGCCGATCATGAAGTTCCTGAACGCGGGCGTCGTCAACGCTGACCTGGAACGGCTCGTCCGGGCCAACGTCCGGACGCCGGAGGAGACCATCGGCGACCTGTACGCGCAGGTCACCGGCAACGAGGTCGGCGCGGCCAGCCTGCTGGAGCTGCTGGACGAGTTCGGTCTCGACTCGCTCGACGCCATCGCCGCCGAGATCATGAACCGCTCCGAGAAGGCGCTGCGCGACGCGCTGCGGGAGCTGCCGGACGGCGTCTACACCAACGAGATCGTCACCGACGGCTTCGACGACGAAGAGGTCGTCCTGCGCGTGACGGCCACGGTGACCGGGGACGAGATCCACCTCGACTTCGCGGGCTCGTCGCCGCAGAGCCGGCGCGGGATCAACGTCGTGCTGAACTACACGCGGGCGTACGCGTCGTTCGCGGTCAAGGCCGCGATCTCGCCGGAGGTGCCGCACAACGCGGGATCGTTCCGGCCGGTGCGCGTCAGCGCGCCCGAAGGTTCCGTGCTGAACTGCCTGCCGCCCGCGCCGGTCGCGTCGCGGCACCTGATCGGGCACTTCCTGCCGTCGCTGCTGATCGGCGCGCTGCCGGGGGCCGCGATCGCGCCGAGCGCGGACGCGCTGTGGATGACCATCTGGCGCGGTCCGGGGTTCATGCTCAACGTCTTCCAGACCGGCGGCATGGGCGCGCGGGCGGACAAGGACGGCCTGAACACCACGGGGTTCCCGAGCGGCCTGCGCTCGACACCGACCGAGGTCATCGAGACGATGGCGCCGCTGATCCAGTGCTCGCGAGAGCTGCGCGCCGACTCCGGCGGCGCCGGCCGGTGGCGCGGCGGCCTCGGCCAGGTGACGACCATGGCGTTGCGCGACGGGGAGTCCTGGAGCGTCAACGGGAACGTCGACCGCGTGCGGGCCGCGGCGTCCGGCGTCGCCGGTGGCGGCCCGGGCTCGGCGGGGCGGTTCGGCCTGCGCGAAGGGGACGACCTGCCCGCCAAGAGCCGGGTGACGCTCGCGCGGAACGCCGTCGTGGACGTGACGCTGCCCGGTGGCGGCGGGTACGGGACGCCGTCCGAACGTCCGGTGGCGGCGGTGCTCGCCGACGTCGTCGACGGTTACGTCTCGGTCGACACGGCATCCAATGTATACAAAGTCGCCGTGCGGTACCTCGGCGCACCGGACGCGCTGGTCCGGCTGCCCGAGGACTACGCGGTGGACGAAGCGCAGACAGCACGACTGAGAGCGGGGAAGTGACATGAGTCGGTTGGCCGGCAAGGTGGCGGTCGTCTTCGGCGGCGCGCGGGGCATCGGCCTCGCCACGGTGAAGGAGTTCCTCGCCGAGGGCGCGACGGTGTTCGCCTCCGACATCCGCGAGCCCGCCGAAGCGATCGAGGGCTACCGGCACGCCATCGTCGACGCCACGGACGAGGATGCCGTGGCGGCGTTCGTCGACGGTGTCATCGCCGAAGCCGGCCGGATCGACGTGCTGTTCAACAACGTCGGAATCCACCTCGGCAAGCCGCTGGCCGACACCACGCTGGCCGAGTTCGACAACATCTTCGCGCTCAACGTGCGTGCCGCGTTCCTCGGCACGCGTGCCGTGCTGCCGCACATGATCGAGCGCAAGGCCGGCAGCATCGTCACGACGTCGTCCAACGGCGGTGTGATGGGCCGCCCCGGCGACCCGGTGTACAACGCCACCAAGCACGCGCTGGTCGGGCTGACGAAGTCGATCGCGGTCGCGCACGCGCACCAGGGCATCCGCGCGAACACGGTGAACCCGGGCGCGATCGACACCGACATGCTGCGCAGCACCCTGAACTCGCCGGAGGAGTTCGAGACCAAGCAGCACCAGCTGGTCGCGAGCACGCCCGCCGCGCGCGTCGGCGAGGCGTGGGAGGTCGCGAAGGCCGTGGTGTTCCTGGCGAGCGACGAGTCCCGGTTCATCAACGGCGTCGTGCTGCCGATCGACGGGGCGAAGGCCGCGGGCGCGATGCCGGGCAACCGCTACAGCCTCGACTTCGAACTCGGCGTCAGGTAGCGCCGTGTCCGTCGACGCCTCGGGGCTTTCGAGCGAGCGGCACCAGCTGGAACGCAGCGGGACGGCCGAGCGGGTCGCCGCGATCCTGCGCCAGTACATCACCGACGGCGTCTTCGCCCCCGGTGAGCGCCTCTCGGAGCCGGTGATCAGCTCGGCGCTCGGCGTCTCGCGCAACACGCTGCGCGAGTCGTTCCAGCTGCTGGCCCACGAGCGGCTGGCGGTGCACGAGCTGAACCGCGGCGTGTTCGTGCGCGAACTGACCACAGAGGACATCGAAGACCTCTACGTCGTCCGGCGCGCCACCGAATGCGGCGCGCTGCGGCGCGCGGCGGAACTGTCCACAGTGGAACTGTCCGCTGTGGAGCGAGCGCTCGAAGACGGCCGTGCGGCCGCACGGCACGAGGACTGGCCGGCGGTCGGCACCGCGAGCATCCACTTCCACCAGGCGCTGGCCGACCTGGCGGGCAGCGAGCGCATCTCCGCGACGATGCGCCAGGTGCTCGCCGAGACCCGGTTGTTCTTCGTCCTCAACGAGAACACCCGCGAGTTCTACGAGCCGTTCCTCGACAGCCACGAGCGGATCCTGGCCGACCTGCGCCGCGGCCGGTTCGACCTCGCGGAGACGGCGTTGGACCGCTACCTCCGCGAGGCCGAGACCTTGCTGCTGAAGCTCAGCAGGTGATCGTGGCGTCCGCCCAGTCGGCGTGGTCGGAGTCGTTGGTGTCCCCGCCGTCGGTGACCACGAGGTCGAGCACCCGCACCCCGGCCAGGTTCGCCGTCAGCTGCTGCGCGGGCAGGCCCGCCGTCAGGACGCCGGTCGCCGTGAGTTCCTTGCCGTCGCCGAGGACCTGGAACGCGACGCTGCCCTTGGCCTTTTCGTCGTCGTGGCCGACGAACGCCCCGAACGTCGTGCAGCCGCCGCCGAGGTAGAACCGGATGCGCGATGGCGCGTGGACACCCAGGCCGTCTTCGTAGGCAACCTTGCCGATGGTGATCTTGTGTCCGTCTCCTGCCTTGGACTCGCCGTTGCTCGTGCCGCGTTCGACCGGGCCGTAGCCGTTCTCCGCGGAGAGCCACGTCGCTTTCGACAGCGGTGTCACCCCGGGTGCCGGTGGGGTGACGACCGGCGCGCCGCCGTCGGCCGCGAGAGAACGCTTTCCCCAAGCCGTCCAGTAGCTCGCCGTCGCGGTCAGGGTCACGTGGTCGCCGCTCGGTGCGGCCGGCCGCACGGTCCACGACCGTTGCCACGACCGGCCGGGCGCCACCGCCGGGACGAGGGTGTCGCCGCGGCCGTCGAGCCGCCAGCCGGCCGGCGCGGTGAGCTTCACCTGCGCGGCGACCAGCGGGGTGCTGCCGTCGTTGGTCAGCTTCAGCGTCGCGGTGAACGGCCTGGCCGCGTCGGCGAAGTCGGGCGCCTGCACGGTGAGCGTCGACAGCGGCGCCGCGTTCGGGAACTTCGCGGGCCAGACGCGGAACACCGCGGCGCCGTGGCTCGGGACCGACGCCCGGAGCGTGCCGGTGGTCTCCGTTTCGGCGCCGCTCCACAGGTCGCGCACGCGGTAGTCGCGGGCCTTGCCGAGGCCGAGCTCGGTCGTGGTCGCGGACATCGGCGCGGCGGCGAGGCCGCGGTTGAACAGCACGACCGCCGCCGAGCCGTCCGACATCGGCTTGGTCCAGACCTCGGTGTCGCCGTCGTCGCGCAGCTGGTACCCCTGCTTGCCCGCCCAGTCCTGGTCCAGGGCGACGATGTCCTTGTTCGCCAGGATCTTCTTCGTCGTGTCGGACATCGAGCGCAGGTCGTTGCCGGCGAGCAGCGGCGCGTTCAGCAACGCCCACAACGCGAAGTGCGCCTGGTACTCGGTGGTCGTCATCTTGCCGTTGCCGACTTCGAGCATGTCCGGGTCGTTCCAGCCGCCCGGGCCCGAGTAGCCCACGAGCGGGACCTGCTTGTCGAGGATCCCGGTCATGCTGCTCCAGCTGTCGCTGATGTCGCCGGTCGTGCGCCAGACCTGCGCGCCGGCGTCCTTGCCCCACAGCCACGGCTGGTTCTGACCCCACTCGCAGAGCGCGTAGAGGATCGGCCGGCCGGTCTTCTTGATCGCCTCGCCCATCTTCGTGTAGCGCTCGATCGCCGGGCGGTTCTGGTTGTTGCAGTTGTCGTACTTGAGGTAGTCGACACCCCAGTCCGCGAACGTCTGCGCGTCGACGTCCTCGTGGTCCAGGCCGCCGGGCATGGTCTTCTGGCAGGTCAGCGTGCCGGCGCTGGTGTAGATGCCGAGCTTGAGGCCGCGGTCGTGGACGTAGTCGGCGAGTGCCTTGATGCCGCTGGGGAAGCGGGTGTGGCTGGCCTCGAGCTTGCCGTCGGCGGTGCGGTTCTGCTCGGCCCAGCAGTCGTCGATGTTGACGTACTGGTAGCCGGCCGCCTCGAGGCCGGAGCTCACCATGGCGTCCGCCGTCTCGCGGATGAGCTCTTCGTTGATGTCGCAGTGGAACTTGTTCCAGCTGTTCCAGCCCATCGGCGGCAGCTGCCCCGGCTGCTGCGCGTCGGTGGCCGGGGCCGGCTCGGCGGCTCGGGCGGGTGGGGGAGTGGCGATCGCGGCGACCACGACGGCGGCCGCCAGCCCGACGAGAAAACGCATGATCCCTCCAGGAGTGCGCAACTCTGCACAAACTCACTCAACAACAAACACCCGAGAGAGGTCGGATGTCTACGTCCGTTAGTAGGAACTACCCGCGGTTCGCGTGCCGGTGAGCGGGAATCCCTCCGATGTCTGGCGGTGGGTGAGAGGCAGTCCCGTTGGCCGGACCGGCGTGGGCGGAACCGCGGACTGTGCACGATGGAGTGTTCGCGCTCGCCGCGACGCCCTGGTAGGGATGGGGGAGGCACTGAGGAGGACCGATGTCAGCACAGCACGCCCTGTGGCACCCGTTCGCCGACATGGGCGCGGTCGACGGGGACCGGATGGTCATCACCCGCGGCGAGGGCTCCTACGTCTGGGACGACGCGGGCCGCCGCTACTTCGACGCCACCGCGTCGCTCTGGTACGCCAACTTCGGCCACGGGCGCCCCGAGATCACCGAAGCCGTCACCAAGCAGCTTCAGACGCTCGACTCGTACAACCTGTTCGGCTACAACGCCAACGAACCGGCGCTCGAGCTCGCCGACCGCGTCGCCGGCCTGGCGCCGACCCCGGGGTCGAAGGTCTTCTTCGGTTCGGGCGGCGGGGACGTCATCGACACCGCCGTGAAGCTCGCGCGGGCGTACTTCGCGCAGACCGGACGGCCGGAGAAGGTGCACGTCATCGGCCGGTCGCAGGGCTACCACGGCACCCACGGCTTCGGCACGGCCGTCGGCGGGATCCCGGCCAACGCCGCCGGGGTCGGCCCGCAGCCGCCGGAGTTCTCGCACGTTCCCTACGACAGCGCGTCGGCGCTGGAAGCCGAGATCGAGCGGGTGGGCGCGTCGCGCGTCGCGGCGTTCTTCTGCGAGCCGGTGATCGGCGCGGGTGGCGTGCTGCTGCCGCCGGACGGGTACATCGAGGCCGTCGCGGAAATCTGCCGCCGCCACGACGTGCTGTTCGTCGCCGACTGCGTGATCGCGGCGTGGGGCCGGCTCGGCACGTGGTTCGGCATCGACCGCTGGACGGTCCAGCCCGACATGATCACGACGGCGAAGGGCATCACCGGCGGCACGATCCCGCTCGGCGCGCTGATCGTGGCGCCGCGGGTGGCCGAGCCGTTCTTCACCGGCAAGCCGGGCGCCCCGATCTTCCGCCACGGCGCGACCTACGCCGGGCACCCGGTGGCCTGCGCCGCCGGCCTGGCGACGCTGGACATCTACGAGCGCGACGGCCTGATCCCACGCGGGCGCGAGCTGGAGAAGCCACTGGCCGACGCGGTTTCCGGGGTCGCCGGCCACCCGCTGGTCGCCGAAGTCCGGGCGGGCCTGGGCTTTCTGGCCGCGGTGGAGCTGACGGCGGAGGTCATGGACGCCGACCCGGGCGCGCCGGTGAAGCTGCAGCGCGCGTGCCGGGACGAGGGCGTGATCGTGCGGAACCTGGGCCGCGGTGTCGCGGTGTCGCCGCCGCTGGTCGCGGCCGAGCCGGAGCTGGACCTGCTGGCCGCGGCGCTGCCGCGAGCGTTGGACCGGCTGGCCGCCGACCGCTGAGGCTGCCGACGGCCGGAACGACCCTTTCCTGTCCTCCGACGGCAGGAAAGGGTCGTTCCGGACGTGCACCGCGCCGCGGACCACACGAGCCCGGCGTGATCGGAGCCGGAACTCGCGTGATCGAGGCCGGAACTCGCGTGATTCGAGCCGGAACTCACTGGGTTCGGCTCATGAGATGCAGAACTCGTTGCCCTCCGGGTCGGCCATCGTCACCCAGCTGTGCGGGCCCTGCCGGCCGCGCCACAAGTACGTTGCCCCGCGGGACTTGAGCTTTTCCAGCGTTGCCTCGACGTTGTCCGCGCCCACCCACACGTCGAGGTGGAGGCGGTTCTTCACCGTCTTCGGCTCCGGGACCTCCTGGAACAGGACGCGCCGGGGTGGACCCTCCGGTGGCGAGTCCGGGTGGCGGATCGCCGCTCCCGTGCGCCACACGAGCTTCCCGCCATACGTCCGGGTCTCTTCCTCCTTCGCGTACCCCTTCGCGACCATCTCGCGGACGAAGTCCTCGTCGGTCGGCTCCACCGGCCAGCCGAGCGTCTCCGCCCACCAGTCCGCGAGCACATGCGGGTCGGCTGTGTCCACCACTACCTGGAAGTCATGCGCCATACGGGCACGTTAACGACCGAGTCCGACATTTTTCGCGCCATCGGGTCCTCGACGGCGACCGGGACGACCGTGAACCGCCACTTGTCCACGCCGCCGCCCATGATCTCGGCGTACCGGCGGGCGCCGTCGGCGTTGGCGAACCGCACCTGCTGGCCGTTCGTCAGGTGGGTGATCTTGACCGCCACATCAACCTCCCGAAGTCTGTGGGCCGGCCCAGGAGCTTCCCCCTCCGAGGCCGGCGAGCACAGTAGAACACATGTTCGACAGGCTGCGCCACCGGATCCCCCGCGCAGGTGAGAGCCACTCAGAGTGGCCGGATCATCGCCACCCGCGGCCAGGCGTCCAGGCCGCGGGCGGCCTCCGCGCGGCGGATCGCCCGCAGCCCGGCGCCGAGCTCGACGTCCGCCAGGACACGGAACCGCAGCCGCTCGTAGTACGGCGCGTTCCACGGCACGGCCGCGAACGTCGTCAGCGTCAGGGCCCGCAACCCGCGAGAAGCCGCCCACTCGGCGAGCGTGTCGATCAACGCGCCGCCGATCCCGCGTCGCGCGTGCGAAGGCCGCACCGAGACCTGCTCGACGTGCGCGTGCCCGTCGACGACCTCGGCGATGAGGTACGCCACCGGCCGGTCGGTGTCGTCGACGTCGACCCAGGCGCGCCCGTCGGCCTGGTACACCGCCAGCTCCGCCACCGAGCCCGGGTCGTCGTCCGCGATCGCCGCCATGTCGAGCGCGCGGAAGGTCTCACCCGCTTCGCGCTCGATGTCGAGCAACGCGGGCAGGTCGTCGGGGCGCGCGAGCCGGATCACGAACGCATTCGTACGCGCCCGCGCGCGGTTTTCACAGCGAATAAGACGAAATCGTGCGCTGGATGCGGATCGCGTACTCCTGCAGGGCGGTGATCGCGCCGTCCCGCGCCTCATCGGTGATCCGGGCCGCCGGGCCGGCCATGGTCAGCACCGTCGGCCGCCTGCCGTAGGCGAGCACCGGCACCGAACACGCCCAGACACCCTCGTCGATCTCCCCGGAGCTGACCGAATACCGGTTCTCCAGCGCGTGCTTCAGCTCGTCCCGCACGATGGGGCCGCGCTGCTCGACGATCGGCTGCAGCCGCCGGTCGCGTTCGATCTCGGGCAGCAGCGCGAGCAGCATCTTCCCGGACGCGCCGAGGCCGAGCGGCAGCGAATGCCCCGGTTCGAAGGTGAACCGCATGGCGCGGTCGCACTCGACGCGGTCGGCGCACACGGCGGCGTCGCCGAACTGCTGGAACAGCATCACCGTCTCGCCGAGCTCGCGAGCCGCCTCTTCCATGGCGGGCTTCGCGAGCCGGACGAGGTCGTTCGCCAGCTGGGCGGCCCGCGCCAGCGGCATCACCTGGCTCGTCAGGTGGTAGTGCCCGGCGCGGCCCTCCTCGAGCAGCTGCAGCTCCTTCAGCAGTGCGACGTAGCGGTAGGTCGTCGCGACCGGGGTGCCGATCGTCGCGGCGAGCTCGGCCACGCTGGCTTCCCAGCGTCTTTCGGAAAAGGCGAGCAGCAGCTGGAGGACCTTCCGGGAACTGCTGGCTCCGGGAGTGCGGCGCGGGGAAGTGGTGGCGGAACCGTCGACGGCACTGACGGCAGGCGTCATCATGACCTCTCGGTGAGACAAAAACGACCTTCGCTATCACACGGGGTGAATAAATTAGCACGTTGCGTGAAAGGAAGGCCAGCATTCCGCCATTCGAGCGGAATCGCGGGTCACAGCGTGAGGAACTCGTCCGGTTTCGTCACGACCGGTGACTCGACGTAGAGCCCGCGGTACTCGTCCTGGATCCCGGAGTTGTGCACCTGCAGCGCGAGCGGGCCGACGCGGCCGGCGGTCCGGTCGGTGAACCGCAGCACTTCGACGCCCTTGCAGGTCACGGCCGTTCCGGTGAGCGGGCAGCACGCCATCCGGGCGACGCCGGTGGTCGCGTTGCCGATCAGCTCGCACTGCGCCCACTTCTTGATGTCGATGGTGCTGTGCGGCAGCTGGGTGAACAGTTTCCCGCCGCCGTCGTTGTGGCCCGGCCGGTAGTCCCAGTGGCCGCCGTTCGGCGGCTGGAACTGGATGGCGCTCAGCGCGTCGCGGATCGGGTCGGTGGTGCCCCAGATCAGCACGGTCGGTTTGTGGTTGCCCTTGACCTGCCGGACATTGAATATCCACCGAAACGTGCCGACCTGCTGTTTGGTGTAGTACAACCAGCCGCGCGCGGTGCCATTCCCGTGGATGACGCCGTTCTTCGCCGACCACAAGCCGGCCTTGGACGACGTCCAAGCGCTCAACGACGTGCCGTCGAACATCGGCACCAGATTCGGGTCACCGTAAGGGTTGTCCGCCGCCTGCGCGGCCGGGGCGAACCCCGAAGCCACGACGATTCCCGCGGCCAGCACACCAAGGAGCTTCCGGAACATTCCTGCCGTCCTCTCGACGAACGTGATGGGCAGCTACGTTCGGACGGCGGATTTCACGCTACGAGCGGCGCGGGTCAGGCGTCAACCGCGGTCCCGCTGACCGGTCAGGAACGGCGTCAGCAGACCGGGCACGGCCTGGTCGGCGAGCGCGAGCCCGGCGGACTCGCCGACGTCCAGGACCCGGTAGTGCCCCTTGCCCGCGGCGACCGGCGCGATGATCGTGACCAGCCCGGCCCGGCGCTGGAAGTACGAGCGCTCGACGACGACGCCGGTCATCCCGTCGCAGCGGACGGCCGCCGTGCCGCGGTCCAGCGAACCCGAGCGGGTCACCAGGTAGCGGCCGGTCAACGCGTGGCCCAGGCCGCGGTAACGGTCCCAGCCGACGAGCGCGGCGAAGGGCAGCAGCACCAGCGCGACCTGCCACGGCCAGTCCGGCAGCGCGCCGAGCCACGCCAGGCCGTAAAGCGCGGCAGCCAGGAGCAGCACCCCGGTGACCGCGCGGGAGATCCGGCGGTACAACGCCCGGCGCGGGTGCCGCGTCAGCGGCGTCGCGACCGGGTCTTCGCCGAGGACCTCCGCGACGACTTCGTGCGCCTTCGCCAGTGGCGCGGGCGGGAGCAGCAGCCCGCCGCTCTTGTCCGCGCCCTTGCCCTCGCGCAGGCCGCCGGCGATGGCGACGCAGCGGGCGCCGCCGGCCAGCCGCAGCGGCAGCGGTTCGCGGATCTCCACACCGCGCAGCCGGTCCTCTTCGATCGACACCGAGCGGGTCGTGATCAGCCCGCGCCGGATGTGCAGCGTGCCCGCGGGTTCGCGGGTGAGCCGGAAGTTCCAGAACGACAGCACGTACCCGCCGACCGACAGCAGCGAGACGAGCACCAGCAACCCGGCGGCGGCCAGCACCAGGCTCAGCCAGGTCGGGGTGTCGGCGAAGTGCCCGACGACCGTGCGGACCAGCGAGAACTGGACCGGGTCGAAGTGCAGTTCGTGCGCGAAGTGGTAGACGGTGCCGACGGCGGCGCCGACCACCGCCAGCCCGGACAGCGTGAACGGCGCGTACCGCAGCCACTTCTTGTCCACGGCGGCGACGAGCTGCTCGGGCGGCGCGGCGGCCTCCTCCGAGACCACTTCCGCCTTGCGGTGCAGCAGAAGGGTCCGCAGCCGCTGCGCCTCCGTGACGGTGACGGCGTCGAGGACCAGCTCGTCCTTGCCCGGCCCCTTGCCGTGCGAGTGCCGCCCGGTGCCGATCCGCGCCGCGGCCAGGGAGAACAGGCGGTGCTTCGGCTCGGAGGTGACGTCGACCGTGCGGATCCGGTCGCGGGGGATGGCCCGCTGCTTGCGCAGCAGCACCCCGGTGTGCCACTCGACCTGCGTCGCGGTGATCCGGTAGCGCGAGGTCAGCACGTGCGAGACACCCGTGAACACGGCGATCGCGGTGAAGACCAGGCCGATCCACTGCCACGGCTCGCCGTGGCCGAACAGCAGCGCGCCCAGCAGCACCGGCAGCGACCGCACCAGGTCCAGCACCGGCCGGATGAGCAGCATGCGCCGGTCGAGGTGGTGCCACGGCGCGTCCTGCGTGCCTTCGCCGGGCGAGGTCACGACGGCTTGGGGGCTGCTCACGTCGCGTCCCCTCGGACCGCCTGGGTCGTCTTCGTCAGCTCGTCGGCCAGCGCCAGCGCGTGGTCGTGGGCGAGTCCCGAGATGCGCAGCGGGCCCGCCGCGGACGCCGTGGTCACGGTGATCTTCGCCAGCCCGAAGAGCTGCTCGAAGGGGTCGCGCTCGATGTCGACGGTCTGGATCCGCGAGACCGGCGCGATCCGCCACTGCTGCTTCAGCCAGCCCGCCTGCGTGTAGACGGCTTCGCCGGTGACCTCCCAGCGGTGCACGCGGTAGCGCCACTGCGGCATCACGACGAGGTGCAGCGGCCCGAGCACGCAGGAGACCACCAGCGTCACGGTGAGGAACGCCGGCGCGTCGTCGCTGGTCGCGACGATGACCGACTGGATCCCGATCAGCACGACCCAGAGGATCGCGGCGGTCGCCGTCCAGTAGCCGATGGCCCGGCGGCTGACCCGGTGCGCGGGCGGCCGCAACCGCAACGCCACTGTGTTCGTGCTGTGTTCGCTCACGCCTCAAGCGTGCCCGATCGGCGGCTTGTCCGCCCACGACAAGTGTCACGATGCCGATCCGGTCCGGCTTCGATCGCGAGCCGTTACGATCGGCCACACCGTCGGAGGAATGGATTCGCCGTCGGGGTGTGTTGTGCTTGAAGGATTCACATACGTGTCGGAAAGCTGGAGGATCCGGTGGGATTCGATCCCGACGACCTGTACGAGGTGGACTCGGACGTCCCCGACCTGACGGGGGCGGTGCTGCTGCACCACTTCGAAGGGTTCATGGACGCCGGCTCGACGGGCCGTCTGCTGGCGGAGCACCTCCTGGGCGGTGACCACCGGGTGGTCGCCCGCTTCGACGTCGACCGGCTCATCGACTACCGCTCGCGGCGCCCGACGATGACCTACGCGGTCGACCACTGGGAGGACTACGACGCGCCGGAGCTGGTGGTGCACCTGCTGCACGACACCGACGACACGCCGTACCTGCTGCTTTCCGGCCCGGAGCCGGACCACGACTGGGAGCGGTTCTGCGCCGCGGTCCGCAACCTCGTCGAACGCTGGGGTGTCCGGCTGACCGCCGGCTTCCACGGCATCCCGATGGGCGCACCGCACACGCGCCCGCTCGGCGTCACCGCGCACGCCACCCGCAAGGACCTCGTCGGCGAGCACCAGCCGCTGCCCAACCGGCTGCAGGTGCCGGGCAGCGTCGCCGCGCTGCTGGAGTACCGGCTCGGCGAATGGGGCCACGACGCGCTCGGGTTCGCCGCGCACGTGCCCCACTACCTCGCGCAGTCGACGTACCCGGCCGCGTCGCTGGTGGTGCTCGACGCGCTGGGCCGCTCGACCGGGCTGAGCCTGGCCGAGGGCGAGCTGCGCGCGGCGGCCGAGCTGGCCGACGCCGAGATCAACCGGCAGGTCGCCGAGTCCGACGAGGTCGCCGACGTCGTCCGCGCGCTGGAGCGGCAGTACGACACGTTCATCGAGGCCTCCGAGCGCGGTTCGCTGCTGGCGGAATCGGTGGAGCACATGCCGACGGCCGAGGAGCTGGGCTCGCAGTTCGAGCGGTTCCTGGCCGAGCAGAACGGCGGCGACGGTCCCGAGCGCTGATGACGCGCTACGACGAGATCGGCGTCGGCTACGCGCTGGGCAGGCGCACCGACCCGCGCTGGCTGACCCCGGTGCTCGACGCGCTGGGCACCGCGGGGTCCGTGCTCGACGTCGGCTCCGGGACGGGGTCCTACGAGCCGCCCGGCCGGCGGGTCGTCGCGGTGGAGCCGTCGGCGGAGATGATCCGGCAACGGCGTCCCGGCGCGGCGCCGGTCGTGCGGGCGGTCGCGGAGGCGCTGCCGTTCGCCGCTTCGGCGTTCGACGCCGCGTTGGCCGTCCTGACGGTGCACCACTGGGGTGACTGGCGTCGCGGCCTCGACGAGCTGCGCCGGGTGTCGGCCCGCCAGGTCGTCCTGGCCTACGACACCGCACTGCACAACGACTTCTGGCTCGTGCGGGAGTACGTGCCGGAGGTCGCGGCGCTGGAGTCCGCGCGTCCGTCGGCGCCGGAAATCGCGGCCTTCCTGGGCGCGTCTTCAGTGATCGAGCTGCCGGTGCCGTGGGACTTCACCGACGGCGTCTTCCCGGCGTACTGGCGCCGGCCGGAGGCCTATCTGGATCCGGCGGTGCGGCAGTCGTGCTCGGCGCTGGCGCAGACGTCTCCGGTCGCGGTCGACCGGGGGATCGCGCGGCTGCGGGCGGATCTGGACTCCGGTCGCTGGCAAGCCGAGCACGCGGAGCTGCTCGACCTTCCGGAGTGGGACGCGGGGTTCCGGCTCATCCTGTCCTGACGGTGGAGATCACGGAACGTCCGGGATCTCGCGCAGCTCGAGCGTGCCGACCTCGGCCCACGGGTGCCGCGAAGCGACCTCGACGGCCGTCGAGCGGTCCGCGCACTCGAGGACGTTGTAGCCGCCGATCTGCTCCTTGGTCTCGGCGAACGGGCCGTCGGTCAGCAGCACTTCGCCGTCCCGCACCCGGATCGTCTTCGCTTCGGCGGGCGGGGCCAGGCCCGTGCCGGCCTGCCGGACGCCCTGGCGCTCGGCCTCTTCCGCCCAACCGTGACAGCGCCGCGCCATCTCCGGCCCGGCCGCCGCCGCGGCGGTTTCGTCGCCGCACAGCAGGAGCAGGTATCGCATGGCGCGAGCATGCCACGCGCGGCTCAGCCGTGGCAGCCTTCCTCGTTGAGCGGGCCGAACGACGGCAGGAGCAGGCCGCACAGGTAGCCGTCGATCCACCGGCCGTTGCCGGCGATGTTGACCCCCAGCCGGATGAACGGCGCGAACTTCCGGATCCCGTCCGCGAGGGAGTTCTGGTTGCGCTGCAGCATCGAGGTCAGCTGGTCGAGCTGGGTGAGCAGCGGGCCGACCTGGGCGGTGTTGTCGTCGATCAGCCCGGACAGCTCGGTGGCGAGGCGCCGCGAGCCGTCGAGCAGGCTGGTGATCGCCTGTTCGCGGTCGCTCACCTCGGCCAGGAGCTGGTTCCCGTCGGTCAGGAGCCGTTGGACGGCGGCGTCGCGGTCGACGAGCGTCTGCGAGACAACCCGCGTGTTGCCGAGCAAGGTGGCGAGCTGACTGTCGCGCGTGGCGAGCGTGTCGGAGAGCCGGGACAACCCGGTCAGAGCGGCGCGGACGCTCTGCGGGGTGTTCGCCAGCGTCGCCGACAGCGTGTCGAAGCTCTTCGCCAGCCGCGCGGTGTCGATCTTGTCCACAGTGGACGAAAGCTGCCCGAACGCTTCGAGGATGTCGTAGGGAACGGTGGTGCGCGACCGCGGGATCGGCTTTACCGGGTCGAGCGTCCCATTCCCCTGCGGGTCGAGCGCGAGGTACTTCTGGCCGAGCACGGTCTTCAGCCGGATCGCCGCGCCGGTCGTGTCGCCGAGCCAGGCGCCCTTGACCCGGAACGAAATCAGCACGTGGTCGCCGCTCAGGCGCACGTCCGAAACCCGGCCGACCTCGACCCCGGCGACGCGGACGTCGTTGCCCTCGAACACGCCGGCCGCCTCGGTGAACTCCGCGGAGTACGTCGTGCCGTCGCCGATCACCGGCAGCGCGCGGACGTTGAGCGCCGTGACCACGGCCAGGGTCAGCACGGTCAGCCCGGCGAGCGCCGTCCTGACCGCGGTTTCCGGGGCCCGGCGTATTGACATGGCGTCAAGAGTGACGCACGTCACGCCGGGCCGCCACCCGAGTCCCCCGATGAGACGAAGATCTTAGCCTCACGCGGCGGTCAGCGCCGGGTACTCGCGGTACTCCAGCGCGTTGGCCGCCCGGTCGGTCATCCAGCTGAACACCCGGCCGAACAGTCGCGTGCTGATCATCTTGTAGGCGCGGTTGCGGCTGCGGATCTTCGCGGCCGTGCGCGGCGCGAGGAAGTTGCCCGAGCCCTTGCCGTTCTTCTGCCCGACGGTGGCCGGCTTGAGCAGCCGCTGTTCGTACTTCGCGAACGCCGTGACGTGGTCGCCGCCGGCCGCGGCGAGCTCGCCGGCCAGCACCTGGGCGCCCATCATCGCGAGCCCGGTGCCGGACCCGCCCGGCCCCGCGCACCACGCGGCGTCGCCGAGCAGCACGACCCGGCCCGTCGACCAGCGGTCGAGGTGGATCTGGCTGATCGAGTCGACGTAGAGGTCGTCCGCCGCCGGCAAGGCCTGGAGCAGCCGCGGGGTCTCCCAGCCGGTGTCCGCGAACAGCTGCGCGACCAAGGCGCGCTGCTCGTCGGCGCCGCGGCGGCGGAACTCGACGCCGTCGGCCGCGAAGACCAGCGCGACGTGCAGCTTGTCCGGCAGCCGGTGGCTGCCCACGGTCAGGCCGCGGCCCGGCTCGTTGTACATGACGCTGGTGTGGTCGAGGCCGAGGTGGTTGGGCGCGGTGAACCCGGCGATGCCGAAACCGAGGTCGTGCCGGAAGTCTTCTTCGGGTCCGAAGGCGGCGGCCCGCACCCCGGAGTGCACGCCGTCGGCCCCGACGACCAGGTCGAACTTGCGCGGCGCGCCGCGGCGGAAGGTGACCTCGACGCCGTCCGCGGTCTCGGTGAGGCTCGTGACGCGGTCGCCGAAGACGTATTCGGTGTAGTCCTTCGTGTGGTCGTAGAGGATCCGCGCGAGGTCGCCGCGCAGGATCTCGACCTCGCCGCTCCAGGCGGCGCCGGGCACGGTCAGCGCCGGGCGCGTGTCGAGGCCGAGCACGGTCTGGTCGCCCATGGCGGTCTCGTGCCGCCGGATGTCGTCGAGGACGCCCATGGCCCGCAGGAGCTTCACCTGCTCGCCGCGGAAGTCGACGGCCTGGCCGCCGGGCCGCAGCTCGGGCGCGGTTTCGACGACGGTCACGCGGTAGCCGTGGCGGTGCAGCCAGTAGGCCGCGGAAGGGCCGGCGATGCTGGCTCCGGACACGAGCACGGTCTTGGCGGTCATCGGAGGTTCCTCTCGGGTCGGTGGTGGCTGACCCGAGACTGCGCGGCGGCGCTGACGGTTCTCGCACGGTTCGCTGACCGTTCGGCCGGTGGTGGGGGTTTCGAGTGGTTAGCATGACGCGGTGGACCAGTCCGCCGCAGGCCGGATCCAGCAGGATGGCGACGAGCACGTCGAGGCGCGCATCCTCAACGCCGCCGCGCACCTCATCGCCGAGGACGGCTTCGGCCGGCTGAAGCTCGGCAGCGTCTGCGCCCGCTCCGGCTACGCGCGATCGGTGATCTACCAGCACTTCGGCGACAAGGACGGGCTCGGGCAGCGGCTCGTCGAGCACGCCGTCGAGGAGTTCACCAACGCCTACAGCGAAGCGGTCGCGGCCCGCACCGGCGCGGCGACCGCGACGCCGATGGACATGCTGCGCGCCCTGCTCGACATCATCTTCGAGCTCATCGAGACGATGCCGACGCTCAACCAGGCGTTCCTGGCGCTCTGGGGCGACGCGGCGGCCGAAAGCTCGGCCATGCGCGGCGCGCTGACCGAGGCCGACCGCCGGTTCCGGTTCGCCATCGCGCAGACCGTGGCCAGCGGCGTCGCGGACGGGACCATCACCGGTGTCCGCGACGCGGACGCCTACGCCTCGGCGCTGCTCGCCCAGCTGCGCGGGATCTCGATCCAGGCGCTCGTCGACCCCGACGGCATCGACCTGCGCGGCGTGCGCGCGGAGCTCGAACGCGGCATCGACCGGCTGTCCGCTGGCTTCCGCGCCTAGAGGGCGAAGACGATCCCACGCAGCACGACGACCCCGATGAAGACCAGCGTGAAGGCCAGGTCGAGCGAGATCCCGCCGATCCGCACCGGTCGCACCACGCGCCGCACCGGCCCGATCACCGGCTCGGTGGCCGAGTAGGCGAGGCTGCGGGCGCGCCGCGCCCACGGCGGGCTGTCGGCCAGCATCCCGACCCAGTCGAGCACCATCCGCGCGATCAGCACGAGCAGGTAGAGGCTCAGCGCGAAGCCGAGCAGTGTCCCCAACGCACCCATGGTTCCTCCGTTCTCCCTGCCCGGACAACGCGCGAGCGTCGCGGAGAGTGCCGGGTCTGTCCGATTCACAGCCTTTCGACAGGAACGAGGGCGCACAGCCCGGTCCGTGGGCACCGACCCAACGGCCCTGGCCCCGCGGTCGACAGCGCATTCGAAGCGTTGTCCGCCGAGTCCGGAAAATGATCATCCACGCGGGGAATGGGAGCGGACAAAGGCCGTCACGCATTCGGCGTATTGCCCCGAACCGGTGAATCGTCGCTGGTCAGCGACGATTTCCGGGTTCGCCCGGTCGGATGCGTTGTCCGCGCTATGAGCCGTTACCGAACCTCGCTACCATGGTCGGCCTGTCCCCATAGTGCGGCGGAGGGCTTGCGATGGCGGGTGAGGCACCGGGTGGGGGTGTCCTGTGGTCACTCGTCGAAGCATTGCACCGGGTCTCGTGCCTGGTCGATCTGAACAGCAGGCGGCTCGTGCTCCAGATCCTTTCCGACGAACTCGGCTATTCGTTGCCGGTTACCGAATACCCGCAGACGAACCTCCATTTGTTCGCAATCGTGGAGGCGTGCCGCCAGCGGCCGGACGGGTTGACCGCCCTGCTGGCCGTGCTCGAGAAAATCGAGCCGGGCACCATCGCGATGACGTCCGTGCGGCAGCTCATCGGCGACATGAGCTCGCTGGAAGGCTGGTCGGCCGAGGAACGGCGGCAGCTGTTCGGCCTGCTGTCCGGGGTCGCGGTCGCCGACGTCGCGGAGCTGCACGGCCTGGTCGGTGGCGACGGCGCGCTGCCGTTGCCGCCCGAAGCGTCGCTCGAGGAAGCGTTCCTGCGCCTCGAGACGCTGAACGCCGGCCCGGACGGGTTGCCGAAGAGCCTGATGTTCGTCGAACTGATCGCGGCCCGCGTCCGGTTCGACCTGGCTTCCGAGATCCGCCGCTGGGTCGAGGACAAAACCGATCGGATGAACCTGACCGCCGAGCTCCGCGCGTTTCGCGGCCGGGTCAAGGGAGTGGCCCGATCGGTCGATCCGCCGAAGCCGCGAGCCGAGGCGTACCTGGTTTTCCTCTTGCAGCCCGAAGGGCCGACAGGTGATCGCTACCGGCTCTCGCACTGGCGCCAGCTCGACGTTTCCGGAGGCTGGTTCCCGGAGCGCGGCCGCGACTTCGTCGGCCGGTTCGACGAGGTGAAGTACCAGGTCGCCGTGCTGGCCGAACAGGTCGAAGGAGAATGGGCGCCCTACGACCCGGACATCCGGCTGGACTTCATCCTTTCGCGGGACCTGCTCCATTTGGACGTCGACCAGTGGCAGTGGGAGGCGGACACGACGATGCCCGAACCACTCGGTTGCCATTTCCCGCTGGGCGTGCGCAGTCTGGAACGCATGAAGGCGCGCAAGTGGCACCGCGCCTGGTTCGTCCGGTGGAAGGAGCTCAAGGCACAGGCGGGTGGCGGCGGCCCGATCGCGCTCGACTCCGGGTTCTGGAGCCTGCGCGGCGAGACGCGGAACCTGCGTGAACTCACGTCCCGTTTCGAAGCGAGACCGAACCTCGTCGCCTTCGTGCTGAGCGAGCCGCCCCGGCCGTTCACCGTGGAAAGCGACGAAATCGCGGTCGGGCTCCGCGCGGGGTTTCCCATCATGGTCTGGCATCGTGAAGACTGCCGTTCGGAGGAATTTTCCCACACCGTGAAAGAGTTATTGCACGCCGAGGACCCGCACCACCTGCTGGAGCGCCTGCGGCTGATCAGGCTGTCCGCTTTCGCCGAAGGACCGGAGGGCACCCACGTCGGCAGCAGGCTGGCGATTCTCTACGACGATCCGGAACGCATCGTCGTGCCCCAGCGCCCGGCCGCGCCCGAGGCGGTGCCCACCGCATGACGAATGCCGAATCGGCGAACGAGGCCGAAGACTGGCGGGTCTACCGCGGCACCGGGCTCCCGGCGGACCCGGCGGCGGTTTCGCTGCCGAGCCCGCCGCCCTGGCGCGAGTTCGACGGCGAGGGCCCGGTCACCCGCCCGGACGACGACGGCGGTGACGGCAGCCGCCGCATCGGGCGGCTGCGCGCCCAGCCGCGCGTCGCGGACCAGCAGGAAGTCGCCATGGTCAACGCGGCGATCCACCTGCGCCGGCCGTTGCTCGTGACCGGCCGCCCGGGCACCGGGAAGTCGAGCCTGGCCTATCTGGTGGCCACCGAACTGGGGCTCGGCCCGGTGCTGAAATGGCCGATTTCGAGCCGGTCCACGCTCAAGGACGGCCTCTACCTCTACGACGCCATCGGCCGCGTCCAGGCCGCGGGCGCGCACCTCGCCGAACGGACGAACATCGGGGACTACATCCGCCTCGGCCCGCTCGGCACCGCATTGCTGCCGTTCGAAAAACCGCGCGTCCTGCTGATCGACGAACTGGACAAGAGCGATATCGACCTGCCGAACGATCTGCTCAACGTCTTCGAGGACGGCGAATACGAAATCGCGGAACTCGTGCGGCTCGCGAAACAGCAGCCGGAAGTCACGGTGCTCACGCACGATCGCGGCGGATCGGCGACCGTGAAAGACGGCCGGGTCCGGCCGAACGCGTTTCCGATCGTCATTCTCACGAGCAATGGCGAACGGGAGTTCCCGCCCGCTTTCCTGCGCCGGTGCCTGCGGTTGGAAATGCGCCCGCCGACGTTCGAGCAACTGGGCCTGATGGTGGCGGCCCAGTTCGGCGACACCGACGGCCTCGACATCCGGCTGATCATCGACCAGTTCCTCGAGCGCAGCGAACGCGTCGGCGGCCTGGCGTCCGACCAGCTGCTGAACGCGGTCCACCTCGCCGCGCGGCTCGCGACGTCCGGCGCGTACCAGACCGACGACGACTGGAAGGACCTGCTCGAGGCGATCTGGCACCCGCTGTCGTCGCTGGAGTCGGAATGACCACGCCCGCCGACGAGCCGCCGGCGCCCGGAACCCCCGAGCCTTCCCTGCGCAGCCGCGACCTGACGTTCCGGGAGCTGCGTGACGTCCTGTGGCTGGCCACCCGGCTCGGGACGCCGCGCTCGGCCAGGGAACCCGCCAAACCCGCCAAGCCCCCGAAGCCGGCGAAGAAGAAGCCGGTGCTCGACGACGCGGACCAGCCGCCGCCCGGGTCCGATCGCCCCGCGACCGACGAGCCGGCCGGCGCTGTCCGGCCCGAACCCGGCGACCTGGCGGAGGCCGACGTGCCGCCGCTCGGCTGGCAGGACTGGCTGCCGGGGCCCACCCGGTTCGTCCGCGCCGCAGGGGTGACGGCCGACGACGGCCGCGAGGCGGCGCCGCTGAACTGGCCGACCGCGCCCGCGTTGCCGCACGCCCGGGAGATCAGCCGGGCGCTGCGGCCGCTGATGCGGGCTTCGCCTTCGCCGTGGGCCACTGTGCTCGACGAAGAGCGGACCGCGGTCCAAGCGGCCGACGACGGTCTGTGGTTGCCGGTGTGGAAACCCGACCGGTGGCACCGCTTCGAGCTGTCGCTGGTGGTGGACACCGCGCCGTCCATGGAGATCTGGCAGCACACGGTCGGCGAGTTCCGGAACCTCGCGCGCCGGCAGGGCGCCTTCCGGGACGTCCGGGTGCACCTGCTGGACAGCTCGGCGCCGTCGACCGGCGATCCCGTGCTGCGCGCGGAAGGGCCCGGCGGCGCCGCTTACCGCGCCCGGGACCTGGCCGACCCCACCGGCCGCCGGATGGTCATCGTGCTGACCGACGCGATCGGCGCGAACTGGCACGACGGCGTGGCCCACGAGATGCTGGCGCGCTGGTCGGAGCAGATGCCGGTGGCGGTCGCGCACATGCTGCCGCAACGGCTGTGGACATGGGGCGGGCTTTCGCCCAGCCGGCTCCGGCTGTCGGCGACAGCGCCCGGCGTGCCCAACCGGCGGCTGCGCGTGCGACCCCGCGAGGCGGGCGGCGACGTCGCGCCGGCGGTGGCCGAGGGCGCGGTCCCGGTGCCCGTGCTGACGTTGTCCGAATCCTGGCTCGGCGACTGGGCGAAGCTCGTTTCGACGGCGACCACGATCGAAACGACGGCGGTGCTCGCGCACCGCGACCACCGCAAGCGGCTGGCGGCCGGCGGTCCCGCCGAGCCGCCGGAGGAGCTGACCCCGCGCAGCCAGGTGCTCCGCTTCCGGACCTACGCCTCCGCCCAGGCGTTCCAGCTGGCCGGCCTGCTCGCCGCCGCGCCGCTGAACCTGCCGATCATGCGGCTGGTCCAGCGGGTGCTCCTGCCGGGCTCCGGCCTGCCGGCGCTGGCCGAAGTCCTGCTCGGCGGCTTGCTCCAGCGGGTTTCGCGCAACGCCGATTCCGCGGATCCCTCCGAAGTGACGTTCGAATTCCGCGACGGAATTCGGGCGGAGCTCCTTTCGGGTGAACGGCGGGACACGACCGTGCGCGTCGCGCGTGTTCTCGGCAACTACGCGGGCGCCCGCATCGCCGCGTTGCGGAACTACCGCGACGCCGTCGACGATCCGGACGCGACGTCCCGACTTGAGGCATCGCCGGAAAACCTGCCTTACCTGCGCGTTCAGGAAGCGGTTTTCCGGGCGCTCTCGGGCCGCTACGCGCGGCGCGCGAAGAAGCTCGAGGCGGATCTTGCGCCTTCGGGCCCAGGCTCTACTGTGGTGCGAAACACTGTTTCTGGATCAATTCAGAACGGCCGCCACGATCGCGAGGACCAGAACTTGACCACGACCGACACCCGCACTTCGCCGGGTGAACCCGCGGGTACCACCGCCCCTTCCGGAGGAGACGACGCCGTGACCACTCCTGCTTCGCCGATTTCGGCCGCGGGTCCGCAGCCGCGGGTACGGCCGCAGATCTGGGGAACGATCCCGTTGCGCAACCCCGACTTCGTCGGCCGCGTCGACCTCCTGGAGCAGCTCCGGGACCGGCTCGTGCAGGCCGGCGGGGCGACGGCGGTGCTACCCGAGGCACTGCACGGCATGGGCGGTGTCGGCAAGTCCCAGACGGTCGTCGAATACATCTACCGGCACGCCACCGAGTACGACGTGATCTGGTGGATCCCGGCCGAGCACACGTCCCAGATTTCGAGCAGCCTCGTCGAACTGGCCAAGCGCCTCGGGCTGCAGGTCCCCGGCACGGCGGACGCGGCGGTGCCGAGCGTGCTCGAAGCACTGCGCAAGGGCGAACCGTACGGGCGCTGGCTGCTGGTGTTCGACAACGCGGACCGCCCGGACGTCGTGAGCCCGTTCTTCCCGGCCATTTCCGGGCACACCGGGCACATCGTCGTCACTTCGCGGAACTCGCAGTGGTCCGGTGTCGCCCGGACGGTCGAGGTCGACCTCTTCACCCGCGAAGAAAGCAAGGAACTGCTCCGGCGGGCCGGCGGGGAAATCACCGAAGAAGACGCCAACGAGCTCGCCGAAGCGCTCGGCGACCTGCCGCTGGCCATCGAGCAGGCCGCGGCCTGGCGGGCGCAGACGGGCATGCCGGTCGTCGAATACCTCCAGCTGCTGGACCAGAACCTGGCCGAGCTGACCGAGTTCGAGGTCTCCTCGGACTACCAGCGTTCGGTGGCCGCGGCGTGGAACGTCCCGCTGGCGAAGCTCCGCGCGTCGCACCCCGCGGCGCTGCAGCTGCTCCAGGTCTGCGCGTTCTTCGGCCCCGAGCCGATTTCCCGCAGCCTGTTCACGGCGGTCCGCAACGCACCCGTGCCCGAGGACCTCGGCAACGCGCTCAGCCAGCCGATCCGGCTCAACCTCGCGATCCGCGAAATCAGCCGGTACAGCCTGGCGCGGCTGGACCACCGCAGCAACACCCTCCAGCTGCACCGGCTGGTCCAGACCGTGCTGAAGAACCAGCTGAACGAGGCCGAGCAGGACGAGCTGCGGCACGCCGTGCACATCCTGCTGGTGCACGGCGACCCGAACGACCCGGAGAACTCGGCCAACTGGAAGACCTACTCGGAGCTGCTCCCGCACGCGATGGTGTCGCGGATGATGGAGTGCCAGTCCGACGCGTGGGTCCGCCGGATGATGGTCAACCTGGTCCGCTACCTCGTCAGCTACGGCGACTACGAACAGGCCCGCGAGACGTCGAAGCAGGCGTTGACCAAGTGGCAGGCCATGTTCGGCGAGAGCGACCCCGACACGCTGTCGATGGCCCGGTTGCAGGGTGTCTCCCTCTGGCGGCTCGGCCGCATGGAGGAGGCGCGGGAGCTCAACAGCCGGACCTACCAGCTGGTGAAGGAGACGCTGGGGGAGGAGAACGAGCTCTTCCTCAGCGTGGCCAACACCGTGCGCCAGGACATGCGGTCACTCGGCCGGTTCGACCGCGAGCTGGAGATGGGCGAGGACATCCTCGAGCGCTCGCGGCGGGTCCTCGGCGAGGACGACCCGGCGACACTGGCCGCGGGCAACAACCTCGCGAGCACGCTGCGGCTCGTGGGCCGGTTCTTCCAGGCCAAGGACATCGACGAAGACGTCTGGCGGCGCAAGAAGATCGTGCTCGGCGAGGAGCACATCGACACCTTCATGACCCTGAACGCGCTGGCGATGGACCTGCGCGAGTGCGGTCAGTACGTCGAAGCGTGCCAGCTGCAGGAAGAGACGTTGATCCGGCAGCGCGAGGTCGTCGGCGCCGACCACCCCCGCACGATCGGCGCGATGCGCAACCTGGCGGTCGCCCGGCGCAAGGCGGGTGACCACGACGGCGCGTTCGTTCTGTCCAAGGAGTGCGTCGAGCGCTACCGGCGCCGCCACGGCGACGAGCACCTGGACACCATCACGTCGGAGACGTGCATGGCGGCCGACCTGCGGCACCTCGGCGACCTGACCGAGGCCCGCAAGCTCGGCGAGTCGAGCCACCGGCTGTTCGTCGAAACCCACGGCGAGGAGCACCCGTTCACCCTGGTGGCGGCGATCAACCTGGGCATCACGCTGCGGCTGATGGGCCACGTCGAGCAGGCCAGGGACCTCGACGACCGGTCGGCGGCCGCGCTGCGCAAGGTGTTCGGCGACGACCACCCGTCCACGATGGTGTGCGTCACCAACCTGGCGAGCGACTTCGCGGCCCTCGGGGACACGACCCGGGCGCACGAGCTCGACGTCGCCAACCTGGAGCGGTCCGGGCGGGTGCTCGGCAAGGACCACCCGGCCACGCTGGCGATCGCGGTGAACCTGTCGATCGACCTGCGCGCAATGGGCCGCGACGACGAAGCGGCAATCCTCCACACGAACACCCTGGCCGGTCTGCGCAAGGCCCTCGGCGACCGGCACCAGGCTGTTGCCGCGGCGGTCAAGTCGGAGCGGGCCAACTGCGACACCGACACCATGCAGCTCTGAGCTGGTTCGCCCGGGTCCGTCGCTGAGCGGCGGGCCCGGGTGGTGTGGTTCGGCCGGTCGCGGTGGGTTGACCTTGCCGGGTCCGCGGTTCGGTTGGCGGGCTGTGCGGTCCGGTCGCGTTCGTCGGGCCGACTCTTTGCCCGCGTTCGCCGCTGACCCGGTGGGCCGGGTGGTGTGGTTCGGCCACGCCCAGCGCGCCGGCCTCACCCGGCAGGCGCAGCCCAGCCACGCCCAGCGGCCGACTCCACCCGGCGGGCCCGGGTGGTGTGGTTCGGTCGCGGCGAGCCGACTTGATCCGACGGACTCAGGCGCGGCCCAGCCACGCGACCAGCTCCACCGGCCGATCGCAAGGGTGGTTCCGGCTCAGCAGCCGGTCCCGCACGGCCAGCACCAGGTGCGGCGCCGTCAGC
This sequence comes from Amycolatopsis iheyensis, assembly GCF_024703995.1. Taxonomy (GTDB): domain Bacteria; phylum Actinomycetota; class Actinomycetes; order Mycobacteriales; family Pseudonocardiaceae; genus Amycolatopsis; species Amycolatopsis iheyensis. The sequence continues at coordinate 590,411 of NZ_JAMXQV010000001.1, forward strand.
ATCGCGTTCCGGTGCCCGCCGGGCCCGATCGCCGCGGCGAGGCCCAGGCCGAGCCACGCCTGGTCGTCCTGGGGTGTCGCGCGGATCGTCGTCACGTACGCGGTTTGGGCCTCGTGCCACTCGCCGTGCACGTACGCCAGATCCGCCGCGGAAAGCTCGCGCCGGCGGGCGGGCCGCACCGGGTAGCCCAGGTGCCGCAGCTTCACCAGGTCGACGCGGGCGGACCCGGTCAGCGACCGCCGCCACGGCGTGACAGACGCGGGACCGGCCCGCGGCGGCTCTTCGCCCGCCAGCCAGGCCTCGGCGGCGGCGCTCACCCAGTCGTCGTCGGGACGCAGGTGCCGCAGGCGCCAGGTGGCCAGCTGCTCGTCGGCCACCATGGTCACCGCGTCCTGGATCTCGGCGGCGACCGGCGCCCCTTCGGCCGCGGCGAGCCGGTCGGACAGCGATTCGACGAAGCTGCGGCCCAGCCCGGTCAGCGCCCGGGAACCCAGCAGCACGGTGGCCGTGTGCCGGACCTGCCGACGCCGCTGGGCGTAGTGGAACTGGGCGTACCGGCTGTCGTCCTCGTCCTTCGCGAGCCGGACCCGCCAGAACTCCACGGCGGTCACGAAGGCGAAGATGCCGTGCAGGAGCCCGCTCGCGGGGCGTGGATCTTCGCGCCATGGCGCGTGCAGGAGCTCGCCGAAATCCGGGTCCAGCAGTTCGACTAGGTCGAAAAGGGCGTTCAGCTTCGAATGCTGCAATTCGTGGACGAGTGCTTCCGCCAGATCGACCGCGGAAAACTTGGCGGTCATCGCGATCGCCCCGAACGCGACGGACGAAGACGCGCCGGCGAACGAAGCGTCGTTTTCGAGCGGCACGAGAGTCGTCATTCCGCTCGACAGTTCCCGGGCGAACCCGCGGTGGTCCGACGTGAGGATCTGCCAGGCCTCGTCGAGCAGCTTGGTCCATTCGGCGTATTCGAGCGGATCGAGTGGCCGCGGGGCGATCGGCGTCGAAAAGGTCCGGTACGGCCCCCGGTCGTCGATCTCCACCGACAGCCGGAGCCCGCCCGACTCGACGGTGTGCCGGTTGACCGGGACGAACCCGGGGCTCGCCTCAGCCGGCGAGAAGGTGATCGCCGAGCGTGCGCGCAAGGTGCCCGTTCCGCCCGGCGTCACTTCGAGGTTCGCGCTGCCGACCGGCAGGCTCGACGGCGGTTTCGCCTGGCCGACCGTCGGGAAAGTGGCCACGCCGTGCACGACCGGGACGCTGATGGTGCAGGCCACGCCGCAGCGCAGGGCCGCCGCGGCGGCGATCGAGGAGAGGTAGCCGAGGTCGGTTCTCAGCGGCGTGCTGTCGACGGCGGCGCCGGACAGCGTCCGGAGCGTGCGGGTCAGCCACACCCCGGCCGATGGGTGCAGCAGCAGCTCTTCGACGATTTCGGGGTGCCGGCGCTCCGCGGTGACCAGCACGGACCAGGCGTGCGCCGGGGTTTCCGGCCCTTCGCCGGCGTCGGGCTCGAGGTCGAGCAACTCCGTCAGCGCACGCAGCTGCAGCTTCCGCCGGCTGAGCTGCCCGGCCCGCAGCCGCCCGAGGACCGCCGGCGACGCCGGCCCGGCGGAGAGCTGGGCGAAGAACGGCAGTGGCAGCTGGTGCCGGAGTAGTTCGGCCTGCATCCGGTGCGTGCTCCTTCTGCTGCGAATTCCAGCCGCGGGCTCATTCGCCCGGATCAGGAGGAAATCTGCCCCTGCACCTCGTCGACGTCGATGTTTTTCGAGTGGTCGAACACTTTTCTGATTGCCGTGTTCAGCGACGGGGTGCGGAGCGTGGGAAGGTCCCGCAGGGAAACACGGGTGAGATCGAGCAATTCCGTGGGGACCTCTGAATCGGTTGACCGCACGTCGACCAGCCTCCCTATCGCGGACGCAGTGTTCCATTATGCCCGACGATCAGCCCCCGCGGGAACCGCCGGGCGTAGGGGGTGGTGGCGCCGGCCGCAGTGGCGGTGGTCACAGTTCGTGGTACGTGCGGGGGTGGCCGCGGCCGCCCGGGGCGTCGAGCACGGGACAGCCGGCCACGGCCGGGCTGCGACGACCTCCGCCGGTCCGCTCTCGTGGGAAATGTCCGAGTCGGGCGGAGTTCTCCCGGTTACTTCCGCCGGTTCGCCGGTTTCCGGACGAGCTTGCGCAAGGCGCGCTGGGAAAAGCCGCGGTCGCCGCCCGAGAAAACCGCTCTCAGGTAATAGCGTCTCGCCTGTGCGCGGTGTCCGCGTTCGTCCGCCAAGGCGCCCAAGTTGTAAGCCGCCTGAACGCGCGCGATGCGGGAGGTGCCGGCGAGTGCCCGTTCGAAAAGCTGCTGCGCGAGGGCCCGGTTCCCCATCCGGTATTCCAGCGCGGCGAGGTTGACGGTCGCCCGGGGGCCGAAGTCGTGGTGCCCGGCCTCCACGAGGGCTTCGTAGGCCAGGCGCTGTTCGGTGTCCCGGGACACCGTCCGCGGCCCGGAGAGCGGGGAGTTTTCGTCCCCCTGCAGGCCGAGCTGGAAAACGATCAAGGGGGCCAGCACGTCCGCTTCGCCGCGGGCCATTCGCAACACCCGCACCGCGTGGTCCTTCTTTTCGCAGCGAATCCAGCACCGCGCGGCGAGTCCGTAATAGGCCGCCGATTCCCGTTCCGCGGTGGCTCGCGCGATGGCTTCGAACTGATGAGCGGCCGCCGTGTAGTCACCGCGTTCGTAGGCGTCCTGACCTCGTCCCGGTCCGATCAGCCCGCTGATGAATTCGGTGAGATCCACCCGTGGTCCGTTCAGCATGGCACGACCCCCTTCACGCAGCCGGCGAATCCCGGCGACCCCAGTCCGCGACGGCACCCCGGCCTATTCGATGCCGGACGCTTCGCGCGAATGGGAGGATAGCCGCTTGCCGATCACCACGAATGGGTGACAAGCCGAATTCCGGGTGACTCGGATTATGCGAATGCCGCGTTCCGCCGTGGACGTGAACCAGCCCCTGCGGCAGCTCGCCGGCAGGGGCTGGTCGAACGGGGGTGCCCCCGGCCGGGCCACCAGCGGACGGGAACGGGCCTGACCAGGCGATTTACGTCGCTCCCGTGGTCAGGCGTCGCCGGACGGCTCGGCACCGGACGACCCGTTGGCCGCGGACGGCGCCTTGTCCGCCGGTGCCTTGTCCGCCGGTGCGTTGTCCGGCAGGGCTCCCGCCGGCTTGTCGTTCGAAGCCGGCTCGGCCGCCTCGGAAACGACCGGACGGCTTTCGATGGCCGCCTTCGTCCGCCGCTCGACGCGTTCGCGCATGCTCTCCCGCTTGCCGTCGAAGCCGGTGTGCTTCCCGCCGAACAGGTTGCCGAACGCGGTGCGGTGCACCTCGGCGACGTCCATGTCCTCCAGGTTCCCGCCCATCGCGATCTGCAGCGCCTTGAGCTTGATCTCGGCTTCGGTGTTGCGTTCGCTGCTCAGGTACTCGAGCACCTCGCGGACGTCGCCGTTGTTCGTGGCGAGCAGCTGGGCGATCTGCTCCTCCGGGCTGCCGTGCGAGACGTCCCGCATCTCCTTGCGCCGCAGCTCCTGGACGCCCAGCTCCTGCTTGGCCTCGACCACGCCCTGCGTGTTCACCGGCTCCACCGTGACCGAGTACCCGCCGAGCTCCACGTCCGGAGACGGGTGGGCCGAGCTCAGGCGCATCTCGATCGCCCGCGCCGCGTCCGTGGGGCGTAGCACCGCGAACCGGGCCGCGGTGTCCCGGATCTCGCGGGAGAGCGAGGGGAGCAGCGCCGCGGTCATGTCCTGGACGTTGTCCCGCGCGATGGTGAGCGGGTTGAGCACCCGGCACGCCAGGTCCACCCGCACCGCGAACGGGAACACCGCCTCGGCGCTCGCCGCCCGCACCGTGAACGAGAGGCGGTGGTTGGCGACGTCGATCACGTACCGGCGGTGCTCACCGAGCCGTTCGACCGGGCCGGGGTGCCCGTGCCACACCACGATCGGCTCCGCCGCCGTGCGGATGAGCACGTGTGCCGTGCCCAGCTCGGGCGACGGCGACGCCGAGCGGAACCAGCGCCGGGCCACCTCGGTGCGCCCGAGAATCGGGTTGTAGGTCAGGTTCATGACACCTCTTCTTCCGCCTCGTCCATCAAGTCGTAGAACGTCGCCGCGGCGACCGAAGGCCGGTAACGGTCCTGCGCCCACTGGCTGAGCGCGTGGCGGACGCGGTTCTTGTCGCCCGGGCTCTCGTCCGAGATGTCCGCGACGAGCCCGAGCACGACCGCGTGGTCGTCCGGGTGGTCGTCGGCCCGCCGCACCCAGGCACGCAGTCCGTCGAGAGCCGCCTCGCGGACGAACCGGTTCGCCATCGCCCGGCTCCACATCAGGGACACGAGGTCGCGGTTCTCGTCCGCCGTGCGCAGCACCACCGGCCAGCTTTCGTCGGTGTCGGGCTGGACGACGCAGGTGAACACGAGCAGGGCCTTGACGAGCGTGTCCGTCTCGGTGCCCGGCTCCGTCCACTCGTACAGCGCTTCCAGCACCTCACGGCCGCGACCGGCGCCGAAGACGGCGCGGGCGCTGGCGGCCACCGCCCACAGCACGTCCCACTTGCCCTCGCAGACGACGAAATCGCGCAGCACGCCGAGTGCCCGCCACGGTTTCCGGATGCCGAGGGGGCCACCGGCCGCGAGAGCCGCTGTGGTGCACAGGTTTTCCGTGTTCTCGGAGTACGCGGCCGACGCCCAGTCCTCGAGCACCGACCAGGCCGTCTGCTCGTCCCCGAGCGCGCCGGCGACGTTCAACCCCTGTGCCGCCGTCTGCCGCAGCAGCGTCGAGCTCTCCCGCCCCCACGGCTGCAGGTACTCGTGCACGCCGTGCTGGAAGTCCTGCTGCGCCAGGACCCCGATGGCCTGCGCGGCCCCCGCGCGGACTTCGACGTCGGCGTGGGTGGCCAGCTCCTTGAGCCAGTCGAGGATCTTGGCGCGGGCCCCGTCGTAGCCGCACCAGACGATGCCGAGCACCGCCGGCCGGACCCGCGGGTGCCGGAACCGGATCACCGGGGCGCGCCGCCGGTCCTCGGCGGGCACGAGCTGGAGCCAGGTGTGGTCGGCCAGCAGCCGTTGGGTGTACCGCAAGGAGATCGGCGCGTTGCCGCCGCCGCTGAGCCGCTGGTAGAGCGAAACCGCCGCGTCCGCCACCTTGAGGTACCCGGTGTCGTCCAGCACCGCGGTGGCCACCACCAGCGAGAGGTCCTTCGCTTCCGGGTCGCGGCTGAGCCATTCGTGCACCAGGCCTTCGGCGTTGCCCAGCTTCGCCGCGGTCTCTTCGAGACTGCGGCCGGCTCGATGGCTCTCGAGCACCTCCGTCGCCGCGCGGACCGCGAACGCGGGGTTGTCCCGCTCGGCGAGCACTTCGGGCAGCTCGGTGCCGGCGAGCCGCTCGATCAGCTCGTCGGCTTCGGACGGCACCGTGTCGCGCAGGCGGCGCTGCAGGATCTCGACGGAGTCGGGCAGCTCCCACTCGTCCAGGACGAACTCGGCGCGGTTGGGGGCCTCGGCGAGCGATCCGGCCGGCGGGCCGGTCACCACGACCAGGTAGCTGTTCGCTTCGTGCAGCCGTTGCGCGGTGTTCCGCAGCCACTCCTCGCTGATCTTGGCGGCGGTGAAGGCGTCCTTGCGGCCTGGTTCGTCGAACACGACGAACCCGGTGTCCTTGCGCGGGACCCGCCACATCGGGTTGGTGAGCACCGACGCGGGGACCTCCTCGACGGCCTGGTCGAGGCCGGCGTCCCGCATGCTCGTCTTGAGCAGCTGCAGGGCCCGGGTCCGCTTGCCGGTGTGGACGGGGCCGGCCAGGACGACCAGGTTCCGGTCGGCGAGCAGGTCCAGCTCGTCCCGGAAGCCGGGCGGTTCGACGAACGACGTCGTCGCCTCTTCGAGGTCCCGCTCGGTGTAGCGCAGCCGCCCCGGCCGGCGCCTGGACCGCTGCCCGTCGGCGGGTGCTTCCTCGGAGGGACCCGCGAAGATGGTGATCGTCTCGGCGTTGAACTGGGTGATCCCGCGGGCGAGGTACCGGCCCATCTCGGTCTGGGACAGCTTGGCGGCCTCGGCCTGGAGGTTCCGCACCGCCGAGTCTCGCTCGGCGTCCGGCTGCCGGGCCTGCGCCTTGTCGTCGGGCTTCTCTTCGGTCTTGGCCGCCGGGCTCTCGCCGGGTTTGGGCGCGGCGGGCGTTCCCGCGGCCGCGGGCGGGGGCTGGGCAGGCGGCTTGTCCGGTGGGCTGGGCGGCTTTTCGTCGACCATGCGGTCACTCCTCTGGCTTCACGCAGGCGTGGAGATCGGTCAGGTGCCGGCGGGCGGGCCACCGAAGAAGATGCCCCCGATCTGCTTGCCGGTCTGGAAGACGGTGCCGTGGACCGGGCCGTGAACCGTGTTGTGCGTGCTGTGGTCGTTCGCCGGGCTGGTGGCGGGCCGCGCCGGGCGGAGCCCCGGGATCTGCCGGCGCAACCGGGTGACGAGCCGTCCGATGTCGGGTTCGCTGTTGCGGAACGCGACGACCGTGCTCTGCTTGGCGGCGAGGTCCCACAGGGGTTCCGGCAGCGTGGTGCGGTCGAGCGGGTGGCGGCGTTCGAGGTGCACCGGGATGACCTGCTTGTTCAGCCGGAGCCCCAGCTCGACTTCCCGGCGGACGAAGTCGTCCGGGTCGTCGAGACGTCGCCGGCCGTTCTTGTCGGCCGCCGTCAGCCAGCGCGGCCCGATGATCACCAGGACGGCGTCGGAGGCGGTCACGGCCGCGAACATCGCCGGTTCCCAGTCGGCGCCGAGGTCGATCGACCGGGAGGCGAAGAACACCGCGCCCGGGCCGAACTCGCGCGTCAGCTCGTGGTCGAGAAAAGCCACGGCGAAGGGCTCGTCAGTGGTGCGATAACTGAGGAAGACCTGGGTCACCGGACACTCGCTCCGTTTCTTGCCGGGAAATCGGCGGCCGTTATTTCCGGAGGACGGTGCTGCCCGCGGATCCGCCGGTGTGGGTGATGCGTTTCGCGTAGCAGTCGTCTTTGCCGATTCCGGTGCTGTCGCACCAGCTGTTCGCGGCCTCTCCGCTGCCGTAGGACTGCGGCACGACCGTGACCCAGAAGTCCGGCTGGCGGAAGCTGCTGTAGTCGCCGGACCACAGCAGGAGCGCGCCGGGGTGCTGCGCCCGCAGGTTCGTGAAGTTCGCCCAGATCGCCCGGTTGTCGTAGCTGGTCCCGTCCGCGACGAGGCCGAGCCGCTTCGAGGAGAGCTGGGGCACCCAGGACTCGACGAGCGCTTCGACCTGCGGGCGATCTTGGGCGACCTCGGCTTCGAGCAGACTGCGGGCCGAATCTTCGGTCGTCGCCTCAGCGGTGGTCGTCGTCGGGTCGGCTGCCGTCGCGGTCTCGACCGAGGTCGTCGTGCCGGGAGCGGCGACGTCGCCGGTTCCGCCGGGCGGCGTGCGTTTGGTGGTCGCGACGATGGTGACGACCAGGACGATGGTGACGACGACGGCCGCCGCGATGATCCCGGCCGCCGTCTTGAACTGGGGTGCTTCGTTCGGCTTCGGGCGCGCCGGCGCCGGCTCGGGAGGCGGTGGCGCGCTCGGCATCAGGACCGGCGCGGGCGCGGGAGGCAGCGCTTCCAGCGAGAGGTCTTCGAGGACGGGGTGTTCGGCGGGGAATTCGAGGATCATGGCCGAACCGGCCGCCGCAACCGGTCCGCGGTCCTCGCGGCGCGCTGCCCGGACCAGCAGGTGACAGCCATGGTGTGCTCGCCCTTCACTGAGTACGTTGCCACGTTCGAAGTCTCATCAGCCATTTGCGGCGTTACCGCTCGCGACCATTGTGACAGGATTTATCGGCAACGGTTCGATCTCGGGAAATGAAAAGTTGACAGATCTTGGAAATTTCTTGGACAAAAGGCGATGAGCGGTTACGTTCACAGTTCGCCGAGCGACCTATATCGCTCGGTGCCGGCAAGGAGTGCGAATTGGACTTGACCCTGTTCGACGTCCGCTGGCCGGGCACCGAGCCGGCGGGCGAGTTCGGTCTCCGGGCGGTCCCGGCCGAGCCGATGGTCCGCACCCAGGTGGTGATCGAGAGCTTCGGCTTCCTCCACCGGCCGGCCCGGCCACTCGTCGTCGACACGCCGCACCTGGTGATCGACCTGCGGGAGCTGCTGCGGGATCCCCACGTGCCCCCGGCACTGCGCTACGGAACCGGCCGTGACCACGCGGTCCGTGTGAACGTCCTGACGCGGCCGGGCGCGATCGAGTTCGTGAGAGCGCAGGCTGCGGCCATCGCGGCGTTGGTCATCGTGGCGAGGCCCGACACGGTCAAGGTGACGGTGGGTTGCTCGGGTGGGCGGCACCGATCGGTGGTCGTCGCCGAAGCGCTGGCGTTGGTGCTGGCCCAGCGGGACGTCGCTGCCGGGGTCTACCACCGCGACATTCGCCGCCCGGTGGTGTCGAGAACAATCGGCCGCGCCGATGAGGAACGAGAAGTAAGTGTGCCCTCGGCAGGATTGCCGAAGGATGGGAACGGGTCTGACCAGGGACTTTACGTAGGCACTCTGGTGGTCGAGGCGAGCTTCGAGCTTCCGGCCACCGGCGGGAGTTCGACGTGAACGCCAGCTCGCAGGCAGTTGCCAGGTTCGTCACGACCACGATGGGGCTGGTCATCGGCCTCACCTTTCTATTCGGGTTCGGGAATGTGTTGAACCTGGCATTGAAGCTGCAGGTGCCGGTGTTCGTGGCGCCGCTGGTGGCACCCGCTGTCGACTTGACGGTGCTGGGTTTGCTCGTCGGTACGCGGCATCTGGCCCTGTCCGGGGCCGGCGATGATGTGTTGCGGTCGGCGCGGCGGCTGCTGCTAGCAGCGAGCGCCGTGACCCTGCTGTTGAACGTCGCCGACCCGGTGTTCGCTGGTCAGTGGGGTAAGGCCGCGTTCGACTCGGTCGGCCCGCTCCTGCTGATCGGTTGGGCAGAAGCTGGTCCGGGCCTCCTTCGTGCGCTGGCCGCGGCGAGTGCCGATCTGCGATCGTCGCCGGTAGCCGGGTCTTCTCCCAGAAGCCTGGTGAATGGCAGCCTCGAGCAGGACGTACCGGATTCGGCACACCCGCAATGCGACAAGCACGAGGCACCGATGGCACGCGGAGGCGCCGACCTCCGCGGGGAACTCGTCGAGCGCGCCCGGCAGGCGGACGCCGAACACTGGCGGCGTTACCGGCGCCCGATCTCCGCGGAGAATCTGCGGAAGCAGCTTCGGGTCGGCGCGGTGACGTCGCGGGATCTTGTTGCGGTGGTGCGGCTGGAGAACGCGCCGGCAGGTGCGACTTGCCATCCGTGATTGGTTACCGGGAGGTCTCGGATCGGTGTCCCGGTGTACGCCGAACCGCTGGTGGCGCCCGCTGTCGATCCCAGGTGTCGAGGACGGCAGTCATGATCCGAGGATTGCGTTGAGCGCCGCTCGGATGGTCGCTTCCTGTTCGACGGGATAACCGCGGTCGAGGCAGGCCCGGCGTGGCGAGCACTGTTGCTGATCAGTCACCACCTCGTCGCTTGTCCCCGGAGGGAGGCTCGGCGGACGGGCATCGACCGGCTGCCCAGGGGTGGGAGACTCCGTCCGGCGCCAGGCCAAGCCGCCGGCTTCTGACTGTCCTCAATAGACCACCCGCCCGGCGGCGTGCACGTCATCGGTCGCCGGAACCCAGGGCATGGTCCTCCGGATCGGCAGGATGGTCGGCTCCCGCAGGCGAGCGGTTCTCCGGCCGGGTGGTCAGGCTGCGCACGCCCGAGCTGAAGACGGCGAGCAGCGGGACGGCCAGCAGGGCGCCGACGATCCCGGCGGTGACGAGCCCGACGGCGAGGGCGAGGACGACGGCCAGGGGGTGCAGCCGGACGGCCCGCCCGAGCAGCAGCGGTTGCAGGACATGGCTTTCCACCTGCATCACACCGACGACGACGGCGAGCACGATGACGGCCGTCCAGACTCCGTTGGCAACCAGGGCCACGAGGACGGCGATCCCGCCGGCGATCACCGAGCCGATGACGGGGATGAACGCGCCGAGGAAGACGAGCGTGCTCAGCGGAGCCGCCAAAGGGACCCCGAGGATCACCAGACCGAGGCCGATGCCGGCGGCGTCGACGAACGCGACGGCGGCTGTGCCGCGGACGTAGTGGGCCAGGGTGGTGAACCCGCTGCGCCCGGCGATGTCGACGCGCTCGCGCAGCCGAGCGGGTACGCCCCGGACGAGGAACGCCCAGATCGGGTTTCCCTGGGCGAGGAAGAAGATCAGGCAGAACACCGTGAGCAGGGCTTCGGCGAGCAGCTCCCCGACGGTGACCGCGGTGGTGAGGGCGCCCGAGGCGATCACGGACTTGTTCCGGCCGAGCATGGCGGTCAGGTTGCCGAGCATGTCGTCGAGCTGACCCTGGCTCAAGTGCAGCGGGCCGGTCCGCAGCCAGGTGTGCAGGTCGGTCAGGCTCACGGTGATCTGGTCGATCAGCGCGGGCATGCCCACGGTGACGGTGATGACGACGAACGTCACGATCCCGCCGGCCAGCGCGATGCCCACGATCAGCACGATCGCGGTGGCCAGTGCGCGCGGGACCTTCCTGGCCGCGAGCCAGGTGACGGCGGGCGAGAACAGCCCGGCGAGCAGCAATGCCACCGCGACCGGGACGACCACCGAGGCCAGCCGGGTGGCCACGAAACCGAGGACGGTCAGGGCCGCCGCCACGACCAGCAGGCGCCACGAGACCGCGGCCGCGACGCGGAGCCCGTACGGCACCGGAAAAGCCCCGGGGCCGCTCTGCGGATCAGCGCGTGGTGATGAGGGGGAATTCATGAAGAACCTGCTCCTGGCGATGACCGGGCATGAGGCCGGTCGAGGTGAGAGCGGGGTCTGGGCGCTGTTTTCCGAGCATACCGCCGGGCGGATGCCCCCCGCGGGCCGGCGGAGAACCACGGGAGCCGGACCGCGGTCAGCCGTTCGGGGCGTCGCCGAGGTAGGGCCGCAGCCGCTCGGCCAGCACGCGGCGGGACACGTCTGCAGCCGGTCCGGCCGACGCCTGGCCGGGGGGACGGCCGGCGGCGGTGTCGGCGACGAACCGGGCCACCGCGTCCGGGGTGGGGACGAGGTCGTCGCCGTGGTGCGCGAGGACGACCGCGGCCGCGCCGGGGTCGGTTTCCACCGCGAGGGACCACCCCCGGCGTTCGTTCCAAACCAGCATGACGTCGTGACCGGGCCGGTCGGGCCACCGCAGCGGCAGCCCGAGGTAGGCGGTGGCGGTGTCGCTGATCTCCACCGTGGTGCTTTCGTCCGGGACACCGACCACGGACGCCACCGCCCGCACGTACTCGCCGAGGGCGCGCTCGAGCGTTCGGGCGTCGGGTTCGGGGTGTTCCATGACCGCCACGCTAGAGGGCCGCCAATGGGCGTGCCGGATGGGCCCGGGCCGGTCGGCCTTCGAAAGGGCACCTGTACGGGAACGATTCCGGCGGCTCGTGCGTTATAGATATTGGTTGCTCCGCTCATGCGGCGGGCAGGACGTTCCGGCAACCTCCACCATCCCCGGTTTAGGCCGCCGTCAGCGGGCTACCCGGAATTTGATCGCCCCGGACCTTGGCGGCCAGATACGTCACGGAAAAGAGCGATCGATATGACACAGACGCTGCAACGGCCACCCAACACCGCGGAGCCGATGCTCGCGGGCGAAAAGTCCCGCACCGAAACCTTCCTGGTCAAGCTGTTCGCGGTCGTGCCGCTGCTGGCGCTGGCCGCCGCGGTGCCGTTCGCGTGGGGCTGGGGCCTCGGCTGGACCGACGTTGCCCTGGCCATCGGGTTCTACTTCCTGACCGGCCTGGGTGTCACCATCGGCTTCCACCGCTACTTCACCCACGGCGCCTTCAAGGCGAACCGCGGCCTGCGGATCGCGCTCGCCGTCACCGGCAGCATGGCCATGCAGGGGCCGGTGATCGGCTGGGTCGCCGACCACCGCCGCCACCACGCCTTCGCCGACCGCGAGGGTGATCCCCATTCCCCGTGGCGTTACGGCACTTCGGCCGCCGCGCTCGCGAAGGGTTTCTGGCACGCCCACATGGGCTGGCTGTTCGACCGGGAGAAGACCAATGCGCGGCGGTTCGCCCCCGACCTGCTCGCCGACCGCGACATCGCCCGGATCGACCGCTGGTTCCCGGCGCTGACCGTCGTCACCTTGCTGGCCCCGGCCGTGCTCGGCGGCCTGGTGACGATGTCCTGGTGGGGCGCGCTGACCGCGTTCTTCTGGGCGAGCCTCGTGCGGGTGGCCGTGCTGCACCACGTCACCTGGTCGGTGAACTCCTTGTGCCACCTGATCGGTGACCGGCCCTACGCCGCCCGCGACAAGTCCGCGAACTTCTGGCCGCTGGCCATCGCCTCCATGGGTGAGTCGTGGCACAACTCCCACCACGCCGACCCGACCGGCGCCCGCCACGGCGTCCGCCGCGGCCAGCTCGACATGTCCGCGCGCCTGATCTGGCTGTTCGAAAAGGTCAGCTGGGCCAACGATGTCCGCTGGCCCAAGCCCGAACGCCTGGCCCGCAAGCTCAACCCCGGCTACTCCGTGGCGCCCCGCGGGTTCGGCAAGCCGGAACGCGGTCTGCTCGTCGAGACCCCGGACCGGAGCCGGTCGTGACCGCCGTTGGTGACGAGGTCCGTCTGCAGCTGAAACCGGCCGCCGGCGGCGGGTACGTCGACGGCGCGTGGTGGCCGCGCTCCCGCGACGCCGTCGCCGAGTTCCCCGGCGTCCTCGCGGCGGTGCACGAGCAGGTGGGCGACGTCGAGCGGATCAGCTACGCGCTGGGCGACGGCTGGGAGATCGCCCACCGCAAGCTTGTGGTGGACGGCCGTATCGTCCGGTTGGAAGGGTTCCACTCGATGCAGGCGGACACCCTCGCGCTCATCGGCACGCAACAGCGGCGCCTGATCCTGCTCGTCGTGGCGCCGGACACCGCACGCGACGACGCCACCGCCGCCCTGCGGACGGCCGCTGACCCGGACACCAACGCCAGTGCCGAGGACATTCTCGCCGGGGCGAGGCACGCCGGCCGCGATGCCGCGCCGTCCCTGACCACGTGAAGCCATCAGGGCACCCGGTCCGCTCGCCGGGTGCCCTGATGGCCGGGTGGGTACGCTCGGTGCACGCAGCCGCGGCAGCGGCGCTGATCCGGACTCGGTGTCCGTGTTGGTGTGGCGATCACGAGCACCGACCCGGAAGGAACCGGATGCCGGAACGCGGAGCTCGCCGGTGGTGGGTTCGCGGTGGCTGAGGTCGAGGACCTGCGCGCGAGCGTGCTGGCCGCCCTGGGTGAGGCTGGGCCCGGCAGCGGGGTCGACGTCGTCGGCCGGGTGTGCCGGGCGTGTGTGCGCTTGTTACCGGTCAACGGAGCGGCGGTGTCGGTGGTGGCCGGCGCCGGGCACCGCGAGATCGTCTACGCCAGTGACGCGGTGAGCATGGCGCTGGCGGAGCTGCAGTTTTCCCTCGGCGAAGGACCGTGTTTCGAGGCCCAGACCTCGGGCGGGCCGGTTCTGGTGCCCGATCTGGCCGCCGGGCCGCCGCCGGCGTGGCCGGTGTTCGCCGCGGAGGCGGCGGCGCAGCCGGTGGCCGCGTTGTTCACGTTCCCGGTGCAGATCGGGGCGGTGCGGGTGGCGACCCTCGACACCTACCGCTCGACACCGGGCTCGCTTGACGCCACCGACCTGTCGACGGCGTTGCAGGTGGCCGACATCGCGGCGCTCGCCTTGTCGGGGCTGCGGGACGGGGGCGAGCGCTGGCTGGACGGTGACGGGCGGTGGATGGAAGGCGCGGGGATGCGGTTCCGGGAGGTGCACCAGGCGACCGGGATGCTGATCGCGCACCTGGACCTGCCCGCCTCGGCCGCGCTGGCCCGGTTGCGGGCCTACGCGTTCGGCCACGGGCGTTCCCTGGGGGAAGTTGCGGCCGACATCGTCGGCGGGCGGCTGCGATTGGACGAGGAGTTCCGGTGAGGATCACCATGAAGGCAGCTGACGATTCAGGAGATGGTGGGCATGCCCGACCGTGAACGACAGGTGACGCGGGCGTTCGTCGCACTCGCGGACACGCTGGTCGACGACTACGACGTCGCGGATCTGCTGCACACGCTGGTGGTGCAGTGCGTGGAGCTGCTCGACGTCGCGGCGGCCGGGCTGACGCTGGCCGACGAGCGGGGCGGGCTGCAGGTGCTGGCCTCGTCCACCGAACAGGCACGGCTGCTGGAGCTGTTCCAGCTCGACATCGACGAGGGGCCGTGCGTCGAGTGCTTCACCACCAGCACTCCGGTCCTGGTGGCCGACATCGCCGCGGCGGCGGCACGGTGGCCGCGGTTCGCGGCCGAGGCGGCCAGGGACGGGTTCGCGTCGGTGCACGCGGTACCGATGCGGCTGCGCCGGCAGACGGTAGGGGCGCTGAACCTCTTCGGGCACTCCCCGGGTGAGCTGTCGGCCGACGACGTGGCACTGGCGCAAGGGCTGGCCGACACCGCGACCATCGGCATCCTCCACGAACGGGCCTTCCGCCAGGGCGAGCTCCTCTCCGAGCAGCTGCAGACCGCGTTGAACAGCCGGGTGATCATCGAGCAGGCCAAGGGCGTGCTCGCCGTCAGCGGGCAGCTGAGCATGGACGCGGCGTTCACGGCCTTGCGCGGCTACGCCCGGCGGAACAACCGCCGGCTCAGCGACGTGGCCCGCGCCCTGGCCGACCGCGACCTCGCACCCACGGTCGTGCTGGCGCCCTCGACGGTGAGCCGCCCGCGCTGAGCAATCCTTTGTGGACTGTCGAGCGAAAGGTGCCGAACGGTCCGCTGGTGAGTGACCAACAGCCCTCCCGCCCGCGGACGCGGTGCGGACATGCTGGGAGACGGCCGACCGGCTCCCGACGGCAGGAGTGCCCTATGCGGTTCCGTGATCGCCGGGAGGCGGGCGAACGACTGGCCCTTCGCCTGCGCCCGCTGCGCGGCGACCGCGCCGTGGTCCTCGGCCTGTCCGAGGGCGGCCTCGTGGTCGCCGCCGAGATCGCCGACGTCCTCGGGGCGCCGCTGGACATCCTGCTCACCTCACGGATCGAGGCCGCCGGACCGCCACCGGTGCTGCTCGGCGCCGTCGGAGAGGGCGGCCTGGTCGTCTGGGACCACGGCGCCATCCGCCGGTTCGACATCTCGGCGGACGGGCTCACCCGGCTCGCCGACCGGGCACGGGACGGCTTGGCCCGGCGGGTCGCCGTCTACCGGCGTGACGTCGCGCCGGTGCCGATCGCGGGCCGGACGGTGGTACTCGCCGACGACGGCGCCGCCACCGGCACGACCGCGCACACGGCGATCCGCGTCCTGCGCGCCCGCCAGGTGCGCCGGATCGTGCTGGCGGTTCCGGTCGCCCCGGCGCCCGTCCTCGACCGGCTCGCCCGCGAGGTCGACCAGTTCGTCTGCCTGCGCCCGCTGCCCTGGCTGCACGCGGTGCGCAACAGCTACCGGAAGTTCCCGGCGGTCGCGGACACCGACGCGCTCGAACTCCTGCACCGCGAACCCCGCCTGCCGACCGAGGTGCCGCGGTGACGTCGACGGTGGAGTCGCCGCGACCGGGGTGGTGATCGCACGCCGGGAACGACGGGATCCGGGAACGGCTGCACGCACACCTCAACGCCGGAGCTGTGGGACAGCTGCGTCGAGAGCGACTTCGCCGTCCGGGAGCAGGAGTCGTACCGGCGGGCTGGCGGTGGTCATGACGTCTCCTCACGGATCCGGTGCGCGGTCCGGGTCCACAGTGTGCTGTCCTTTTCGGACAGAACACCGCGGAGTCCGGGGACCGGTCGCGGCGGTGGCCGGTTTCGGCTGGACCGCGGCGGCGAGAGATTCGCCTTCGGCGTGCTCCAGAATTCGCGACTCGTGCCGGGGCGGAGGCTCAGCCGGAGAGCTGCACCTGGTTGTCGACCGCGGTCACGCCGGGGGCGAACCACGCGGTGTGCTCGGCCGACCGGCGTTCGGCCGGGGTGCGGACGGCACCGGTCAGGGTGACCTGGCCGTCGTCGATGGCGACCTCGACGTGCTGCGCGGACCCCGGCGCGTGCCGGGCCAGCGCCGCGAGGATCTGTGCCTTGGTCTCGGCCGCGGTCACTCCCGTTGCGGGCCGCAGGGTGATCAGGTTCCGCACTCCGCTGACGCCGGGGAGCGCGGCCACCGCCCGGCGGGCGGCTTCGCGCTCGTGGTGCCAGTCCACCGACCCGCGCAGGGTGATCACCTGGTCGCGCACGTCGACCTGCACCGAGTTCTTCGGCACGAGAACCGTGCGGCGGTCGAACACGGCCATGGCTTCGCGGGCGAGATCCACGTCGGCCGGAGTCGCGTGGCCGTGCCGGACGAGGATCCGGTCCACGGTCGTGGTCACGCCGTGCACCCGGGTCGCGGCGCGCAGGGCCGCTTCCTTCTCGGGATAGGTGCCGACGTGTCCGGCCAGCGTCGCGGCACCGCCGTCGACGCTCACCGCGATTCCTTCGGCGTTGACACTGGGGGTCCAGGCGAGTTCGTCGGTGACGGCCGTCTTGAGGTGGTGATCGGGCCGGTGCTGGATCTGTGTCATTCCTCCACCGTGGTCCGCCCGGCGCCCCGCGGCCTAGAGTCGCGGGACCTCTGTCCGGGGGCCCTTCGGCGCGACGGGCGTAGCCTGGGGTGGTGGATGACAGCCCGCAGCGCGCTCTGCCCGTCATCACGGTCTTCCTGGTCGACGACCACGAACTCGTGCGGCGCGGGGTTGCCGAACTCGTCGGCGACGAACCCGGCCTGAGCGTCGTCGGGCAGGCTTCGTCGGTGGCCGAAGCCCTGGCCAGGGTGCCCGCGCTGCGCCCCGACGTGGCGGTGCTGGACGTCCGGCTCCCCGACGGCAACGGGGTGCAATTGTGCCGCGACCTGCGCGCGCTACTGCCTGGCCTGCGGTGCCTGATGCTGACCTCCTTCACCGACTCGGATTCGATGGTCGACGCGGTCCTGGCCGGTGCCGAGGGTTATGTGATCAAGGACGTGAAGGGGTTGCAGCTGGTCGACGCCATTCGCCGGGTGGGATCGGGTGAGACCCTGCTGGACGGCCGGGCGGTCGCCGCGCTGGTGGCCGAGCTGCGCGCGAAGACCGGGGAACCGGGTCCGCTGGCGGGGTTGAGCGAGCAGGAGCTGGTGCTGCTGGACCTGCTGGGGGAGAGCCTGACGAACCGGCAGATCGCCGAGCGGATGTTTCTGGCCGAGAAGACCGTCAAGAACTACGTGTCCCGCCTGCTGGCGAAGCTCGGGCTGGAGCGCCGGTCCCAGGCGGCGGTTCTGGTCACCGGGATCCACGGCGCGCAGCGGCGTCCGGCCGGTTAACGGCCGAACGGGTGCGCGTCGCTGATCACGACGTCTTCGAGCTGTGTCTGCGTGGGGGACGGAACGGCGGTGCCGTGACCGAGACGCAGCATGATCTGCGGCCACAGCCCGCCGCCGAGCAGCTGCCGCAGCTCGCGCCGGGTCGCCGGGACCGCCATCACCTGCGAGGAGAGCGCCGCCGAGAGCCCGGCGGCGGTGGCGGTCAGCAGAACCCGCTGCAGGGCTTGGCCGGCCTGGAGCCGGCCGAGCGTGGTGTCGCGCAGCGAGCCGATGACCACGACCAGCCGGCCCGGTTCGACGTCGAGGTCGTTCCCACCACCGGGGCCGGGCCGCGCCGGAGGGACTTCGATGCGGTGCATGATGTCGCGCAGCTGGGGCACCTGGTCGTCGGTGATGGTGGCCAGCCACGCGCGTTCCATTTCGGCCGCCCGCCGGAGCTCCCGCTGCACCGCGTCGGGGACGAGGGCGGCGGTGAACGGGCGCCGGTTGCTCTGCCGGCCGGCGATGGCCCCCACGAGTTCCCGGTCTTCCGGGGCGATCGTCTCGTAGCCGTTCGGCCGCACGACGGCGAGCAGATCGGGCCGGTCCGCGGTGGGGAACAGCCGCACGTCGGCGTGGCTGCCTTCCGCCTTGATCGCCAGCCGCAGGTTCAGCAGGGCGGCCCCGCAGTCCAGCATGCGTTCCCGTTGGTCGCTGTCGGTACCGGTGGAGAGCGAATCCGCGTACAGCTCGACACCATCCGGCGTGCACTGGAACCGCCAAGGCCGCCCGCGGCGCAGCGGCGGCGGAGCCGTGGCCGCGAGGAGCACGGATCGCATCTGGCTCGCGCTGAGGTGCCCGACGGGCATGACACCGGTCTTCATGGACGGCTCCGAACTGCTGGGTTCCTGGCTGTCCCGCCACCGTCCGCCCGGACACCGGCGCGGGCCAAGGGCCGAACGGCACCCGTGGCCGGGCGAAGGTCGCCGGTTGCGAACGTGGTTCGGTTCCCCCGGATCCCGCCACGGGCCGGGCGGGCGTGCCACTGTGGTGGCATGCCCGGGGAAACGACGTCGGGCCGGGACCGGATGGACGCGCTGCCGGCGGCCATGCTCGCCTTCTCCGCCGGTCTGGAGCTCGAGACCACGCTGCACCGGATCGTCACCGCCGCCGCCGGCCTGGTCGGCGTCCGCTGCGGCGCGCTGACCCTGCTCGACGAGGACGGCCGGACCACCGGGTTCGCCGCCACGGGCATCGACGACGCCATCCCGCGCCGCCTCCCGCCGATGCCGGCTGTCCTCGACGTCCCGCTCGTGGTCCGGGGCGCGGTCCTCGGCCGGCTGCACCTCGGCCGCGAGCAGGCCTTCACCGCCGACGACGAACGGGCGATCGTCGCGCTGGCGGCGGCGGCCGGGATCGCGGTGGACAACGCGCGGCTTTACGAGGAGAGCCGGAGCAGGCAGCGGTGGCTGGAAGCGACCGGGGAGATCTCCGCCGAGCTCCTGGGCGGCACCGACGTCCACACGGTGCTGCGCCTGGTCGCGAGCCGGGCCGCCGAACTCACCGGCGCCGAGGACGCGCTCATCGCACTGCCCGTGCCGCCCGATGGGGCACTGGTCGTCACGGTGTGCGCCGGCCCCGACGCCGAGGAACTGACCGGCCGCCGGATCCCGCTCGACGAGTCGACCTCGGGTGCGGTGCTGCGCGATCACGTCCCGCGCAACGTCCCGAACCTGGCGTACGGCCTGGGCACGGACCTCGGGCCGGCGCTGGCGGTGCGGTTGCGCTCCGGCGAGTCCACCGCGGGCGTGCTCCTGACGATCCGCGCTTCCGGCGCACCGGGTTTCGACGAGCACGAGCTCCAGCTCGTGTCCGCCTTCGCCGACCAGGCCGCGCTGGCGTTGCGGGACGCCGAAAGCCAGGCCGCCCGCCGCGAGCTCGACGTCGTGGTGGACCGCGAACGGATCGCCCGGGACCTGCACGACCACGTCATCCAGCGGCTGTTCGCGGTCGGCATGGGCATCGAGGGCACCCGCCGCCGGACGGACTCGCCCGCGGTCACCGCCCGGCTCACCCAGCACATCGACCAGCTCCAGGACGTCATCGAAGAGATCCGCAGCGCGATCTTCGCCCTGCACGCCCGGCCGGGAGCCGGGTGGGGCCTGCGGGCCCGCCTGCAGAACGCGATCACCGAGACGACCGCCGACTCGGCGATCCGCACGACAGTGCGGCTGTCCGGAGCGTTCGACCGGGTGCCCGCCGGATTGGCCGAGCACGCCGAGGCGGTGGTGCGCGAAGCGGTCAGCAATGTCCTGCGGCACGCGCGTGCCGCGGAGCTGGCGGTCACCGTGTCCGTGGCCGGGGACCTGGTCGTCGAGGTCTACGACACCGGGATCGGGATACCGGAAGCCGTGGCGCGCAGCGGGCTGCGCAACCTCGAGCGGCGGGCCGCGGAAGCGGGCGGGTCGTTGCGGCTCGAACGCCCGGCCGACGGTGGTACCTGTCTCAGGTGGACGGTTCCGGTGCCTTGAGCCGCAGCACGTGCGGGTATTCCGTGGCGCGTTGCTGGAAAGAGAGGATCGCGGGGTTCCGGATCGTGCCGTCCCGGATCTCGACGGCCCGTCCCACCGTTTCGTCTTCGTCCCAAGTGGACTGTCTGGAAAGGACTGTCCGCAGGTGCGGCAGCAGCGCTTCGCTGATTTCCCAGGTCGCCGAGTTCCACAGGTAGGAGGGACTGTGGTCGACGGCGTAGTAGGTGACGCCGTGGCCGACCTGGAAGGTCGGCCGGGTGAACGTGGTGGGCCGCGCCCAGCTGAAGCCCATGCCTTCGTCACAGGAGACGTCCACGATGAGGCTGCCGGGGGTGAACGCGGCGAGGTCGTCCTCGATGAGGAAGGTCAGCGGCGCTTCGGTGTCCTGGAGCACGCAGTTGACGACGATGTCGTGCTCGGCGAGGAACCCGGCCAGCGGCACCCGGCCGTGGCTGGTGTGTGCGTGGCTGCGGCGAGGGTCGCCCGGGTGGTTCTTGTCGTGGTCGAAGTGGACCATCGTCGCGGAATGGATCGGTGAGCCGACCGCGCTGAGGCCGCGGGCGGTGAGGACTTCGACGTCGTGGACTCCGTGGGCGTTCAGCGCGGTCACCGCGCCGCGCGCGGTCGCGCCGAAGCCGATCACCACCGCCCGCAAGCGGCGGCCGTAGTCGCCGGTCGAGCCGATCAGCTGCAGGGCGTGCAGGACCGAGCAGTAGCCGGCCAGTTCGTTGTTCTTGTGGAAGACGTGCAGCCCGAACGAGCCGTCACTCCGCCAGTGGTTCATGGCTTCGAACGCGATCACGGTCAGCCGCCGGTCGATGGCCAGCTGGGTCAGCTCGGCGTCCTGCACGCAGTGCGGCCAGCCCCACAGCACCTGGCCTTCCCGGAGTTCCGCGACGTCCTCCCGCAGCGGTTTGGCCAACAGGACCACCTCGCACTCGGCGATGAGCTGCTCGCGCGTGCGCAGTCCCGCGACCGCGCGCGCCAGCTGCTCATCGGGCACCCCGAAAGGTACGCCGTACCCGTGTTCGAGGTAGATGGTCTTCCGGAGATCGGCGTCGATCCGGTCCAGGTGGTGTGGGTGGATCGGTAGCCGCCGTTCGTTCTCCTTGCGGGAACGCGCGACGACGCCGAGACTGAGCTGGTCCACGAGGGCCCCTTTGCTAGAACCCAGTCTTAACACACCCAGCGCGGCCGTCATGTACGCTGGGTGTTGACCGAGAGCATTTCGCGCGCAAGTGGTCGAACCTGCGCCGTCCTCGGCCCCAATCCGGCGCTGCCAGCGGCCGGGGACGGGAGCACCGACATGCCGTCGGACCCGAAAGCCACCCTCGCCGAACTACTGCCGCGCTGAAGCCCGGGCACGTCGCTCGGTGAGCTGTTCCGCGGCCCGGCCCGCCGCTCGCACTTCCGACGCCGCCCTCCGGCGGCGTACCCGAAAGGATTTCCTGATCAGTACTCCCACCATGGACAGCTCGTTGTTCAGCCATCCCATCGCGGAACAACCCCGTCCCGGAACGCTCACCACACCCCAGGACAGCCGGTACGGGAGCTTGTTCCGCCAGCCGGTGTACACCCCGGCCCCCGCTTCCGGAGACGAGACCGAACGCTTGCCGCAGCGCCGGTCCGCCGCGCCCGGCAAGCGGGCGTACGACCCGTCCGGCCGCGCCCGGCGGTGACATCGGTCCTTCGGGACGAAGTGCTTTTCCCGATCTGATCGAGCCGGACCTCCCACCACCGGATGTCATCGAGAGAGAAGAAGGTCAGACATGGACTTCGTGTCCCGTTACGAGCAGCGGGTGAACCTCGTCGAGAACACGGTGAAGGAGAATTCGCCGCTGTCGGCCGAAGAAGCCCGCAAGCTGGCGATCCGCTTGCTGCGGACGCTCGAAGAGATCCCCGAGAAGATCCGGTGAACGCACTCGTTCGTGGTGGTGACTGGTGACCGCCACGAATTCAGGGGTACCGGCGCCTCAGTGTCTGTTGCGCAACCGATGAGGCGCGTCGCGATACCACCCGAAGAGACCGGCGCCATGGCGCTCACGCCCGAACAGCGGTATCGCGGTGCCCGGCTGGTCGCCTCAGCCGCAAGCGACGCCGAAGATTGCGCTTCGCTGCTCGCCGTGCTCGGCCTGGAAGCCGCCGACGGCGTGTCGGGAGAGCATCGCTCCCGGGCCGATGACCGCGGGTGGCGTCGCGGGAGCGAGGCGGGTACATGACCGGTGAAACCGGGTTGCACCTGGTGCCGCATTACCGGGCGGAGTCGACCGTGGCGACCTTGACCGGCGCCTTGACCGAGGCCGGCTATCGGGAGCTGCGTGACGGCGTGCTCAAGCTGGCCACGGACGCGCCGGAGAGCGTCATCGCCGACATTCACGGTCTCGACGTCGACGACGACAGCCTCATGAGTGTGTTCACCGTCATCGCGCTGCGGATCGGCGACTGGCCCGGGCTTCCGTTCGCGGTGGTCACCGACCGCGCGGATCACGTGGCCCAGCTGGCGGCGCGCGGAGCGGAGGTGCCGGTCCACGCCGACGTCCTCGCGGCCGAACAGGCACGCGAGCGCCCTTCCCGCCGGCGGGCGGTGCAGCTGCTGGCCGCATCGCCGCACGCCTCCGCGATCGCCCGGGCGTTCGTCGGCCGGACTTGCGCGCAGTGGAACGTGCGCCGGCACGTCGACGACGCTCTCCTGGTCGCGACCGAGCTGGTGGAGAACGCGATCCTGCACACGACATCGCACCCCCGGCTGCGGCTCGAGCTGCGCCCGGACACCTTCACCATCGCGGTCGCCGACGACGACCCGCGGCGGGCAGTCCTGCGCGAGCGCCCCAGAGAGAACGGTCTCGGACTCCGGCTGGTCGCCCAGACCGCACACTGCTGGGGATGCAGCCCGTCTTGGGCCGGCGGCAAGGTCGTCTGGGCCGTCCTGCTGCCGAACCGGCGGGGACACCCGATCGCCGAAGTGCGCGATCCCCGGGAGTCCGGGCCGGTATGGCGGCGCCACCCGTGACGGGTAATCGGAAGCGGCGGGGGCGTGCCGCCGAACCGGTGCCGTGATCGCCGTCGGCATCACCCTGGCGCCTGCTCCTCGGCTCGCCAGCACCCTGGTCACCGTCACCGGGGAACTCGACCTCTCCGGTTACCGGTTTCTGCGTGACGGCCTGCTGAAGGTGGCCGCCGACGGCCCGCCCGGGCTGATCGCCGACGTCGACGGGCTGGTCATCGACGCACTGTCCCCCGCCGCCGTCTTCCCCCTGGTCGCCCGCCGGATCGGGCACTGGCCTGGCATCCCGTTCACCCTGGTCACCCGTCAGCGGGTGCATCTGCACGCCTTCCACGGCCACGGCACCGACCGCCTTGTCGCGGTCTGTGACGACGTCGAGACCGCCGAAAACAGCCAGGAGATCCCCACCCGCCGATGGGCCCAGCGGAAGTTCCCCCGCACCGAGGACGCGCCGGAGCTCGCTCGCACGTTCCTCCGGGACCGCATCACGGATTGGGGCGTGCCCGAGCTGGCCTACGACGGGCTCCTGGTCGTGGGCGAGCTCGTCGACAACACGCTCCGGCACACCAGGTCCGCACCTGACGTGCGGCTCGATCTGCGCCGGGGCCTGTTCACCATCGCTGTCGCCGACGAGCACGCCGGTCCGGCGATCCTCCTGGAGCGATCCGGCCTGCGCGACCCGGGCATCGGCCTGCGGATCGTCACCCAAACCGCGACGGCGTGGGGAAGCAGCCGGCGCTGGTCGGGCGGAAAGGTGGTGTGGGCGACACTCGCCTCCGCAAGCCGCATTTAAAACCTCGCGTCGGGGGTGCGCCACACCGTGTGCCCGGGCGAAAATATCCGCGTGACACGTCGCGATTCCGATCCCGGCGGACCGGACGGCCTCCGGGAAGACCTGGTGCTGTCGGTGCGCCGGTTCGGCGTAGTGCCGGTGGTGATCGCCGAGGGCACCGTCGACCTGCGCACGGGGCCACAACTGGCCCACGTGATCACGGCCGCCGTCGCCCAGCAGCCGGCCGACGTCGTCATCGACTTGACGGGGGTGGGCTTCCTGTCCGTGACCGGCCTGCACGTCCTGCTCGATGCCCGGCGCGCCGCCGAGGACCGCACAAGGTTGAGAGTGCTCGCAGCCGGCGAGCCTTTGCGAATGATCACTCTCACCAAAGCGGACCAGGTGCTGGCGGTCTACCCGGCCCTGCCGGATGGGACCGGCCGCTGAGCGGAGGCCGGCCCGGGCGATTTCAGCCGCCCGGCCACGATCTCGACGAGAGAGCGGCTTTTGCCGAAGGTGTCCTGAAAGCGACACCGTTGCCGGGTGAACGCGTCACCGGATCGGTGCGGCAAGATGCTGGCGCAACGTGGTGAGAGCGCGGTGCTGGCTCACGCGTACGGCGCCCGAACTGGCGACGCCGAGCGTGGCAGCCGTCTCCCGGGCGGACAGGCCGAGCATGACCCGTAGCACCACGATATCGCGCTGTTCCGGCCCCAGCAGGGCCAGCAGGAAGCCGATCCGCTGACACAGTTCGAGGTGTTCGACTTGGCGCAACGGCCCCGGCCGGTCGGAAGTCAGCGGGGCGAACTGCGAAACCGGGCGGCTCGCATCGCTTTCCCGGCGGCGGTGAGCGTCGACGACCTTGTGCGACGCGACGCCGTAGACGAAGCTCATGAACTGGGCAGCACCGTAGCGATAACCCGGCAGCGCACCGAGCACACCGAGCAGCACCTCCTGCGCGCAGTCGTCCGCGTCGCTGTCCCGGTAGCACCGGCTTCCCAGGCGCGCCCGGCAGTACCGCAGCACACCCGGGCGCAGCCAGCCCAGCAGCGCCTCGGTCGCGGCGCGATCACCTGACATCGCCGAAGCGAGAAGCGCGCCGTCGACCATCGCCATGGTGAGCCTTTCGGTCGGTCAGGTCCGGGTGGTCAGGTACGGAGCGGGATCACCGCCGGCCCGGGCGCCGTCGGCCAGCCAGCGGAGAAACCCGCTGCGGTCCCGTCGTTCGATTTCGTCGAGGAAGACCTGCCGGCGCTCGACGACGAGCCGACGCGCCTGCAGATCGGCGGCGAGGAGCAGGAGGAAGTAGCTGCGCCGCCAAGCCAGGCACAACTCGTCGGTCGCCATCTCGGCCACCGGGACGGCCCGTGGTACCGAAGATCCGGCCGGCTCGGCCGCAGCGGGCAACGTGGCCAGGTAACGGTAACCGGCACCCAAGCCGGCCACGACGAACAGGACCACGATCGCCACCGTGAGGCCACCACCCACGATTGTCCGCAGGCCGGCGACGATCAGCCAAAACAGAACGAACGCCGCGGCGGTCGCCAGGCCCACCGGCAGCTCAGGCCCGCTCCTCCCGGCATCGCCGCGCGCGAGCAGCGGGACGACGAAAGCCACGAGCAGCCCGGCGCTGCCGCCGAGCAGCAGCCAGCCGGCCAGGACGTCCCACGGCAGGGCCAGCGCACCGATCGTGGCCAAGGCGCAAGCAGGACCGAGCAGACCGACCGCCGCCACGCGCCCCACCATCGTGCCCTCATGTCCGGTTCGGTCGCCGGCTGACGCAGCCGGTAACGGGGAAACAGGATCGCCGGGGGCTGGGGCGCCGCAGGCAGTCTACGCCCCGGGAGGAAAACGAGCTTGGTCTCTTCGGTTGCCGCAGCCGGGGCCGGGCCGGGGTTCCGGCGGGGTAGCCGGGAAGTGAGCACCGGACCGGACGGGCACCAGGTGCCCGGCCTGCCTCCACCTGCGCAGTACCTTGCGGCTGTGGTTGTTCGTGCCCGCGATCCGATCCAGCTCCGCGCCGGTCGGCGTGGGGCTCTTGGCCCGCTCGGTCACGCAGTACGCCCACATCCGCTGCTCGGCTCGGCCGGAGGAAGCTGCGTACGGCGCGGCGCTACTTCAAGCTGGCGGCTCAGCTGGCCCACGTCGCCGGCGATGACGCCCTGGCCGCGGTCGCTCTCGCCTCGCTGGCCAGGCAGTGCTTTGCCCTCGACCGGCCGGCCGACGGTCTCGAGGTCGTGCAGCTGGCGCAGTACGCCACGCGCCGGACGGCCAGCCCACGGCTGCGCGCTGTCCTGGCCACCCGCGAGGCATGGGCGCACGCCCAACTCGGTGACGCGCCCGCGTTCCGGCGGTCCGTCCGGCTTGCCGAGGACTATTTCAGCGAGGGGCTCCGGGACGGCGACGCAGCAACCCCCTCGGTCCGGAGCTTGGACGAAGCCGAGCTGATGGGTGTCATCGGCGCCCGCCACCGCGACCTATCCCGACACGCCCCCTGCACGCGGCCCACGCCCAGGACTGCATCGGCTGCGCGATCGCCCTGCGCGATCCCGATCGGGTCCGCAACCGCGCCTTCGACCTCGTGGGGCTCGCTCGCGCCCACCTGATCACCCGCGAGCCGGAACGCGCCGCCGAGCTGATCGGCATGGCCCTGCCTGACGTTGCGCCGTGGACGTACGGCCGAGTCGAGTCAAGCTCCGGGACTTCCACCGGGAAGCAGGGGCGTTCGCTACGGTGCCTGCCGTACGCGACATCCGCGAGGTCGTCGCAGCGAAGCTGCCCGGCACATGTACTACAGCACCACCATCGAGCACCGCTTGGAACAGGCCGGAGTGCGCCTCCTGGCCTCCGACGAACCGTTCCAGCTCGGGCTGGTGGACGGACGCAAACCCAAGCGGGCCACCCAGCTGCTCACGCGGCGCGTGAAGCAGACCCTGTCCGAGTTCTACGTCGTCGACATGCTGGAGAAGTCGTGGGACGGCTACGCCGTCCACACCGAGGCCGGCTACAACATCGGCAAGCCCTGCTACGGCTACCGCGCCCGGCACGTCCCGCACCCGGTCCCTGCCAAGCGTGCCAAGGGCGCCAAGAAGACGTTCCTCGAAGTCGACTCCGCGCAGGCGCCCGCGGTGCGGAAGGCGTACCACTGGCGGATCACTGAACGCCTCGGCTACCAGGCGATCGCGGACCGGCTCAACCGCGACCCCGCCACCTACCCACCGCCGGTTCCGGTCGACCCGAAACGCGCTGTCGGCCACTGGACTTCCTCGAACGTGCGCGACGTCCTCACCAATCCGAAGTACACCGGGCACATGGTGTGGAACGTGCGCGGCCGCAAGTCCCGCGGCAACCAGTTCAATCCTGTCGAGGAGTGGATCTGGTCCGCGCAGCCGGTTCACGAAGCTCTCGTCACGTTGGAGGATTGGCTGCAGGCCCAGGAAATCAGCAAACACCGGTTCGGGTCCCGCAGCACCAGCAACACCAACGTCAAGCATCCTCAGACCAAACGCAGCTACTTGTTGCGCACCTACCTGTTCTGCGGCGGCTGCGGCCGACGCATGAACGGCAAGACCCGCCGTGGGCACGCCTACTACGTGTGCGCGCCGAAGAAGGGCTACGTCCCGGAGGGGCACCCCGCCGCGGGCAGCTTCTGGATCCGCGAAGACGCGATCGTCGCCAAGCTCAACGAGTTCCTGTCGGCTCACATCTTCGGGAGCTACCGTCGCAGTCTGCTGGGCGACACCGCCCGAGAACTCGGTGCCGCCGCGAAGCAGGAGCGGCAGCAGCGCATCGACGCCTTGCGCCGGGAGATCGATGACACCACGCGCATGATCAAGAACCTCGTCCGCAGCTTGGCTCTGTTCGACAGGCCGACCAAGGACCTCGTCGACGAGGTCAACGACGAGCGCGACACTCTTCACAAACGCAAAGGTCAGCTCGAAGCTCAGCTCGCCGAAGCCGAAGAGCAGAATCAGCAGACAGTCAACCCCGACCTGCTTGACGCCTTGCCAATGGGGGAGGTTCAGGTAGAGGAGCTACCGGAGGACGTCGCCCGGCGGCTGTTCGAAGCGCTCCGGCTCGAACTCCGCTACTGCAAGAGCACCAACCGGGTGAAGTGCACGGTCACCTTGCTCGGACCGACTGTCGCGGCGGCACGCCAGGCTGCCCACGAAGCCACCATCTTGCCGTTCGACCGAGACAGGCGGCTCGAACGGCGAAACCGTGAAAACAAGAAGGGGGAGGATGTCATGTCCGACATCTCTCCCGTTCCCATCCTTGCGGTGCCCTCGGCAGGATTCGAACCTGCGACACCTGCCTCCGGAGGGCAGTGCTCTATCCCCTGAGCTACGAGGGCCCATCGCTGGGCGACTCCGAAAGCTTAGCGCATCTCCCGGCACCCCCGCGCGCAGGTGGTCACATCCACGAACCCGCAGGTCAAGGCGATGAAGTTGATCCTTTCGCGGGGGCGTCGCTAGCGTGGTGGGCCCCGCCCGAAGGAGCCGAGATGGTCAAGCCGTTCCAGGTGTCTCTCGACGAGCTCGACGTCGCCGACCTGCGGGAGCGGCTTCGGCGGACTCGGTGGCCCGAGCGCGAGACCGTCGGGGACTGGTCTCAGGGGGTGCCGCTCGCCTACGTCCGGGAGCTCTGCCGGGACTGGGGTGAGGAGTACGACTTCGGGTTCGCCGCGCGGCTCAACGCCTTCCCGCAGTTCCGGGCCGAAATCGACGGGGTCGGGCTGCACTTCGTGCACCTCACCTCGCCTGAACCCGGGGCGCTGCCGCTCGTGCTCACCCATGGCTGGCCCGGGTCCGTGCTCGAGTTCCTCGACGTCCTCGGCCCGCTCACCGACCCCGCCGCGCACGGTGGCGACCCCGCCGACGCCTTCCACGTCGTCGTGCCGTCGCTGCCCGGGTTCGGGTGGAGTGACAAGCCCGTGCTGAAGATCCCGCGCGTCGCTTCGCTGTGGGACCAGCTCATGCGGGAGCTCGGCTACGACCGCTACGGCGCGCAGGGCGGCGACTGGGGCGCCGCCATCACCAACGCCCTCGCCTCCGTCGCGCCCGAGCGGCTCGCCGGCGTGCACGTCAACTTCGCGCCCGTGCGGCTGGACCGGGACGACGCGACGCCGCGGGAGCGTCAGGCCCTCGCCGACCTCGAGGAGTTCCGGCGCACCGGCAGCGGCTACTCCGGTCAGCAGGGCACCCGGCCGCAGACGCTCGGCTACGGCCTGACCGACTCGCCGGCCGGCCAGGCCGCCTGGATCGCCGAGAAGTTCTGGGCCTGGACCGACAACAAGGGCCACCCCGAAGACGCCGTCGACCGCCGGAAGATCCTCGACGACATCTCCGTCTACTGGTTCACCGCCACGGCGGCCTCGTCGGCGCGGATGTACTGGGAGAACCGGGAAACCGTCCAGTCCACTGTGGACGTCCCGGCCGGGGTTTCGGTGTTCCCCAAGGAGATCGTGCGCCCGTCGCGGCGGCAGGCCGAACAGCGCTACACCGACCTGCGCTGGTTCGAGGAGCTGCCCGTCGGCGGGCACTTCGCCGCGCTCGAACAGCCGGGGCTGTTCGTCGACCAGGTGCGCGGGTTCTTCCGGCTGGTGCGCTAGGCGAGCCAGCCGGTGGTCAGGCGCTGCACGGCCGAGCCGTCGCGGTCGGCGAACTTGAGCCCCGTGAACTCCTCGGCCTGCTTCGACGTCTGGATGCGGAACGCGGGCGTGTCCGCCGTCATCGCGGCCAGGATCACCGCAGCGACCTCGTCGGCCGTCTGCGCGCCCTCGAACGAGTTCGAGACGTTCGCGATGTACTTCCGCAGGGACTCCGCGTAGGGGCCCGCTTCGGCGAAGAGCCGTTCGTCGACGCCGATGTTGCTGACGAACTCGGTCGCGACCGCGCCGGGCTCGATGACCGACACCGTGACGCCCTGGGCCGCCGCGACCGGCGCGAGGGACTCCATCATGCCCTCGACGGCGAACTTCGCCGCGCAGTAGGCCTCGTTGAAGGGCTGGCCGACGGCGCCGCCGATGCTGGTCACCGTGAGCACGCGGCCGCCGCTCGCGCGCAACGCCGGCATCGCGGCCTTCGTCGTCTCGACGACGCCGAAGAAGTTGACCTCCATGGTCGCGCGTACCGCGGAGACCGGCTCCTGCTCGATCGTGCCGACGTGGCCCGCCCCGGCGTTGTTGACCAGGACGTCGAGCCGGCCGTAGTCGGCCAGGACGCCCTCGAAGGCAGCCCGCACCGACGCGGCGTCGGTGACGTCCAGCGGGCGGATGTCCAGCTCGACGCCGGCTTCGGCGGCCGCTTCGCGCAGGCGGTCGGCCCGGGCGGGATCGCGCAGCGTGGCGACCGTGGTGAAGCCCGCGCGGGCGGCCTGGACGGCCGTGGCGAGGCCGATGCCCGTGGACGTGCCGGTGATCAGGGCGACGCGGGTGCTGCTCATGGCGGGACCTCGATGTGGTTCAGGTGGGTTATGGTTAATGTAGTGAACTAAAACGACTATAGGCATGGATGGTTCATGCAGTCAACTATCGGCTTACACTAGGTCGATGACCATTGACCCGATCACCGACGAGGTCGTCGCCCTGCTCGCGCGGATCGTCGACCGGTTCGTCGACTCCTACGAGTCCGCGGCGGCCGCGCAGGGGCTGACGACGGTCCAGGCCAAGGTGCTCCAGGCGCTGGACGAGCCGCTGCCGATGCACCGGATCGCCGAGAAGCTGAACTCCGAGCGGTCCAACGTGACGGGGATCATCGACCGGCTCGAAGCGCGTGGGCTCGTCGAGCGCCGGGCGGACCAGCGGGACCGGCGGATCAAGAACATCGTGGCCACGCCCGCGGGCGCCGTGCTGGGCCGGAACTTCCGGCGGTCGCTGGGCTTCGCCGCCGAGCCGCTGGCCGCGCTCGACCCCGCGGACCGCGTTCAGCTGCGCGACCTGCTGACGCGCATGGTCGACGTCGAAGCGTGACAGGTCCGCCTGGCGGGAAACCCCGCCTGGTGGATTGGTCGCCGTTCGCCCGCGGAGTAGCTTTCGGGAGAGTGAACTTAGGCTGCCCTCTATTGCACATATGCGCATCCGACTATATGTTTGGCCTCGACAGCGCACCGCGAACGGAGGCGGAATGGGACACGGCCACGGACACGGGCACACGAGCGCGCCGGCGAGCGCGTCGGGCCGGTACGTGCGGAGCCTGACCATCGCCCTGGCCATCGGCGCCGGCTTCATGGTGCTCGAGTTCGTCGTCGGCTTCACGACCGGCTCGCTGGCCCTGATCTCGGACGCGGCCCACATGTTCACCGACGTGCTCGGGGTCGGCATGGCGCTGGCCGCGATCGTCCTGGCGCGGCGCTCCGGCCCCACGGTCAGCCGCACCTTCGGGCTCTACCGCGCCGAGGTGCTGGCCGCGCTGGCCAACGCCGTCCTGCTGTTCGGCGTCGCGGGGTACGTGCTGTTCGAGGCGATCGGCCGGATCAGCGACCCGCCGGCGGTGCCCGGCCTGCCGGTGCTGCTCGCCGCGACCGCCGGCCTCGCGGCCAACATCGTGTCGTTCGCGGTGCTGCGCTCGGGCGCGAAGGAGAGCCTCAACGTCCGCGGCGCGTACCTCGAGGTGCTGGCCGACCTGATCGGTTCGGTCGGTGTGCTGGTCAGCGGCGCGCTGACGCTGCTGACGGGCTGGCGCTACGCCGACCCGATCATCGGTGTCGCGATCGGGCTGTTCGTGCTGCCCCGCACGTGGACGCTGGCCCGCCGCGCGCTGCGCATCCTCTTCCAGCACGCGCCGCAGGGCGTCGACGTCGGCGCGATCAACGCCGAGCTGGCCGCGCTGCCGGGCGTCGCGGACGTGCACGACCTGCACGTCTGGACGCTGACGTCGGGCATGGAGGTGGCTTCGGCGCACCTGACCCTCGCGCCGCCCGCGCAGCAGTCGGACGTGCTCACCGAAGCGCAGAACCTGCTGGCGTCGCGCTACGCGATCGAGCACGCGACGCTGCAGGTCGAGGCGCCGCAGTGCGCCCGGCGGTGCCAAGAGCTCTCGTGGTGACCCGCCGGATCGGTAACACCGGTCCGGCTCCGGGAGACTCCTCCGGGGAAACGACGGCGGGAGTGTGCGGTGGCGATCGAGGCTGTGGAGCTGGTGGTGACCGCGCTGGCGGCGGGCGCGGCCGCGGGTGCGAAGGAAACGGCGACAGCGGCGGTGAAGGACGCGTACGCGGGCTTGAAGTCCGGCGTGCTGCGCCTCGTCGGGCGTGACGAGCTGCCGGAAGACCCCGACGAGCTGGCGGAGGAGCTGTCCTCGGCCGAGGTGACCGAAGAGGTGGTCGAGGCCGCGCGGGCCGTGCTGCGCGAGGTGGACCCGGACGGCGCTCGCGCGGGGAAGTACAACGTCACGGTCACCGATTCGAAGGGTGTGCAGATCGGTGACGGCAACACGATGAACCTGAACTTCTGACGTGCCCCCGGACGCGCCGCGGATCCACGTCACCGGGAGCCGCGGTGTCCAGATCGGCGACGGCAACACCCTGCACGTCCACCCGCGGGTCGCGTGGGGGTCGCTGTGGCCGGAACGCGAACCGTCGGCGCGGCGGGTGTTCCTGAGCCACACGAGCGAGCTGCGCGCGTTGCCGGAGCCACGCTCGTTCGTGGCGGCGGCGGAGTCGGCGGTCGCGCGGGCCGGTGACGCGGTGGCCGACATGGCCTACTTCACGGCCCGGAACGTCTCGCCGGAGCAGGTGGACCAGGAGAAACTGGCGGAGGCGGACGTCTACGTGCTGATCGCCGGGTTCCACTACGGCAGCCTGGTGCGCGACGTCTCCTACACGGAGCAGGAGTTCCAGACGGCGACCGACCACGGCATGCCGCGGCTGGTGTTCGTCGTCGGTGAGGAGACGGTGGGGCCGGCCGCGTTGTTCCGGGACCTGCGGCACGGGCCCCGGCAGGAGGCGTTCCGGCAGCGGTTGCTGGAGAGCGGGCTCACCGTCACCACGGTGTGTTCGCCCGACCAGCTGGAGACGGCGCTCCTGCAGGCGCTGACCGAGCTGCCGCGGTCGCAGCAGGCGTCGATGCCGGCCGGCCGGATCTGGGGCATCCCGGCGCGGACGGTGGAGTTCACCGGGCGGGAGCAGCTGCTGTCGGGGCTGCGCTCGGCGTTGTGCGCCGGTGAGCCGGCGGTGGTGCACGGCATGGGCGGCGTCGGCAAGACGACGGTGGCGTCGGTGTACGCCGACCGGTTCAGCGGGGACTACGACGTCGCGTGGTGGGTCCCGTCGGAGGACCCGGACCTGATCGCGGGCCGGCTCGCCGACCTGGCCCGCACGCTCGACCTGACGACGGACCAGGACTCGACCGACACGGCACTGGCCCGGCTGCGGGGCGTGCTGCGCACGCGGGGGCGGTGGCTGCTGGTCTTCGACAACGCCGTGAACGCGGCGGCGCTGCAGCCGTTCCTGCCGGGCGGGGACGGGCACGTGATCATCACGTCGCGCAACCCGAACTGGGCGGGGATCGCGACGGCGTTGCCGGTGCGGGAGTTCGCGCGGTCGGAGTCGGTGCAGCTGCTGCAGTCGCGGCTGCCCTCGCTGGGGGACGCGGACGCCGATCGGATGGCCGACGCGCTCGGTGAC
This sequence comes from Amycolatopsis iheyensis, assembly GCF_024703995.1. GTDB lineage: Bacteria > Actinomycetota > Actinomycetes > Mycobacteriales > Pseudonocardiaceae > Amycolatopsis > Amycolatopsis iheyensis. The sequence goes on from NZ_JAMXQV010000001.1 coordinate 623,716, forward strand.
CTGCCGCTGGCTGTCGACCAGGCGGCTTGGCTGCTCGCCGGGAACGGCTGGTCGGCGGATACGTATCTCGGATTGCTGGCGCAGCGGACCGAGGAGTTGCTGGATCGGCATGAGGAGACCAACGGGTATCCGACTTCGGTGGCTGCGGCTTGGACTTTGTCGTTCGAGCAGTTGGGGCAGGATCATCCTGCGGCGTTGCTTGCGTTGACGTTTGTCGCTTGGTTGGCTCCGGAGCCTGTGCCGCTGACTTTGTTGAAGCACGGGCCTGATGAGCTGGCGGCTGTCGTGGGTGATCCGCTGGCGTTCGCGGATGTGATGGGTGTGTTGAGGGTGCGTGGCATGGCTGATGTCACGGCCACCACGGTGCAGCTGCACCGGGTTCCGGCGGCGTTGCTGCGGGCCCGCACCAAGGATGATGGCTGGTCCGCGACAGTTGTCCGAGCGATGAATGCGGGGCGCCCCGAAGATCCCTGGAACAACCCGCCGTCATGGCCGCTTTGGCGATCGTTGCTGCCTCATTTCCTCGCTGTGACCGATGCTTCGCGCGATGTTCAAGCCGCGACTGGAACAGTCGTCGAAATCCTCGACTGCACGTCTTCCTACTTTCGCAGCCGAGGTGACTGCCGAAGTGCGCTGCCCTTAAGCAAACGGAGCTACGAGTCAAGCCGGGACCTGAATGGGGATGATCACCTCAGCACCCTGATCTCCGCCAGCAACTTCGCGGCCTTGCTCGCCGATCTCGGCCGATACCAGCAGGCCCTTGAGCTGATCGAAGACAATTTCAGACGCCGCAGGCGGCTTTTCGGGCAGGACCACCGTGCCACCCTGGCCGCGGCCAACGGCGTCGTTGCCGTCCTCACACATCTGGGCGATCTGCAGCGTGCTCATGTGCTCGGCGAAGACATCCTCGCTCGTCGTAAACGTGTTCTCGGCGAGGACCATCCCGATACGCTCGTCTCGGCCAACAATCTCGCGATCTGCTTGGCTGAGCTGGGCGAACACCAAGCGGCCTACGAGATCGACAAAGACACCTTAGCCCGGCGCAAACGCATCTTGGGCGAGGACCATCCCTATACACTCGCTTCGGGCTACAACCTCGGTGTCAGCCTCGAGAATCTCGGTGAAAACGAGCGTTCCCGCGAAATACACCAAGATGTTCTCGCCCGTCGCGAACGAGTGCTTGGCGAGGACCACCCTGATACTCGCAAATCCGCCGTGGCGCTTGCCGCCGTCGAAGAGGAAACCTAAGCCGGCAGTGGCTGGGCTCCGCGCCCGGAAAGCATCAGCTTGATCTGGTCCATCTCCGCACCCTGCGAAATCAGAATACTGTTCACCAACGCCTTCAACGCCGGCAGCGAAGAATGCGCCGCGGCATACTGAGCCATCGACGTCCCACCCTCATGATGCCGCAGCATCAACTGCAGGAAGTACACGTCGAACTCCCGCCCGGACAACGAGCGCAGCTTCGACAGCTCCTTGTCAGTCGCCATGCCCGGCATCAGCGCTCCACCGGAAGGGTTCACCGACGACGGCGCCGACATGCCGCCGTGGCCCTGCATCGGCTCCGTCATCCAGCCCATCGGGGCGCCGATCGCCTGCTCCGGCTGGTCCCACAGCATGAGCCAGCCCTTCATGCGGCCGACCTGCTCGAGCTGCGTGCGCTCGATGTCGAACGCCAGCTGCTTGATCTGCGGGTCGGTCGTGCGGTCGCGGGCGATGCCCGCCATCGTGACCGCCTGCAGGTGGTGCGTCGACATGTCCTGGGCGAAGCCGACCTCGACCGAACCGCGGGCCGGGGTCGCGGTGGACCCCGGGTCGTCGACGGCGCGGGTGAGGAACATGCCCGCCGCGCCGCCGATGAGCAGGACCGCCAGCAGCGCGCCGCCGATGATCACCCAGCGGGACCACGTCGGCTGCTCGGGGACCTCTTCGGTGTCGAGGTCGGCTTCGGACGTCACTTGGTCGGAGTGGCCGAAGGGGCGGACGCCGGGGCCGACTGCGGCATGCCCTGCTCACCCTGGGCCTGGGCGCTGCCCTTGTAGTCCATCGGCTTCGCGTCCGGACCCGGCTTCGACGGGTCGAACGGCGGCGGGTTGTCCGGGTCGAACGAGCCCGGGACCGCGTCGCAGGACGCGCCGACCTCCGGGTACACCCCGTTCGGGTTGCTCCGCAGCGCCGCGATGAACTCGTCGATGCGGGCGTCGTTGGCGTCGTCCAGCTTCAGCTGGTGCCCCCACGACTGCAGCGAGATCGGCTTGTCGAGGCCCGGGTACGGCGACATCATCGTGAACGGCTTGTCCTTGACGCGCACGCTCAGCAGGTTCAGCGCGTCGCCGGTGACCTGCTGCGGGTTGTAGGCGATCCAGACGGAGCCGTGCTCGAGCGCGTGCACCATGTTCTCGGTGCGGACCGCGGTCGGGTACACGACGCCGGTGCAGGTGGCCCACGTCTGGTCGTGCGGGCCGCCGAACGGCGGGGTCTTGTCGTAGGCGACGCGCTCGGTCGGCAGCACGTGCACGCTGCCGGTGTAGTTGGCCGTCACCACGCCGGGGATGCGCTTGGACGGGTCCGGGTCGGACGCGGTCGGCGCGAACGAGGCGGCCGCCGCCTCGCGGCCGGCCTGGTCACGCTTCGGCGCGGACTTCACCATGTAGTAGGTGATCACGGCGCCGAGCAGGGCGACGATGGCCACGACGGCGATGATCGTGCCCCAGGGCGTGCCCTTCTTGCTCACCACGGAGCCGCGGGCCGCCTTCACCGCACCCTTTTTCCGAGTTGTCCCGTTCGCCATGGCTCCCGCGTTCTCCCTCTGGTGGCTGCGGACGGATTCCCGCCCGGGCCAGTGTAGAGACCGGCCGTCTGATCACCGTTAACGCCTCACGCGGATGCTGTGTCAACCGAGGCTTCGCCTCGGGCCGGGGGCTCCGCCACCCGGACCCCCGAAGAGCGGGTGTCGTGACCTTGCCGAGACCGCTGCGAGCGCCCCACCAGGGCACACCTAGAATTCGACGAGTGACTCCCGCCGCTCTCGCCGACCTGGTCCGCAGCTCCGCCGTGCAGGTGCTCGCCGCACGCGGCATCGACGACGCCGTGCTGCCGGAGCAGGTGACCATCGAACGCCCGCGCAACCCCGACCACGGCGACTACGCGACGAACCTGGCCCTGCAGGTGGCCAAGAAGGCCGGCCTCAAACCGCGCGACTTCGCCGAGGCGCTCGCCGAAGCGGTTTCGGCCGACGACGGCGTCGCCTCCGCCGAGGTGGCCGGCCCCGGCTTCCTCAACTTTCGCCTGGCCGCCGCCGCGCAGGGCGACATCGTGCGCCAGGTGCTCGACGCCGGCGCCGCGTTCGGCCGCGGTGACGCGCTGGCCGGCACGAAGATCAACCTCGAGTTCGTCTCGGCGAACCCGACCGGCCCGATCCACCTGGGCGGCACCCGCTGGGCCGCGGTCGGCGACGCGCTGGGCCGCGTGCTCGGCGCGCAGGGCGGCGAGGTCACCCGCGAGTACTACTTCAACGACGCCGGCGCCCAGATCGACCGGTTCGTCCGGTCCCTGATCGCCGCCGCGAAGGGCGAGCCCGCGCCGGAGGACGGCTACGCGGGCGGCTACATCAACGACATCGCCGCCGAGGTCATCAAGGCCGAGCCGAGCGCGCTGTCGCTGCCCGAAGAGCAGCGCCACGAGACGTTCCGCCGGATCGGCATCAACCTGATGTTCGGCGAGATCAAGCAGAGCCTGCACGAGTTCGGCACCGACTTCGACGTCTTCTTCCACGAGAACTCGCTCCACGAGTCCGGCGCGGTCGCCGCCGCCGTCCAGGAGCTGAAGGACTCCGGGAACCTCTACTTCGAAGACGGCGCCTGGTGGCTGAAGTCGAAGGAGTACGGCGACGACAAGGACCGCGTCGTCATCAAGCAGGACGGCAACCCGGCCTACATCGCCGGCGACCTGGCCTACTTCAAGGACAAGCGCAACCGCGGCTTCGACCTGTGCATCTACATGCTCGGCGCGGACCACCACGGCTACATCGCCCGCCTCAAGGCCGCCGCCGCCGCGTTCGGCGACGACCCGGCCACGGTCGAGGTGCTGATCGGCCAGATGGTCAACCTGGTCAGCGACGGCAAGCCGGTGCGGATGTCCAAGCGCGCGGGCACCGTGATCACCATGGAGGACCTGGTCGAGGCCGTCGGCGTCGACCCGGCCCGCTACGAGCTGATCCGCTACTCCGTGGACTCCACTTTGGACGTCGACCTGGACCTGCTGCGCAAGCACTCCAACGACAACCCGGTCTACTACGTCCAGTACGCCCACGCGCGGCTGGCGTCCCTGCAGCGCAACGCCGCCGATCTCGGCATCAAGTCCGGTTCGGACGTCGATTTCGGACTGCTGACCCTGCCCGCCGAGGGCGACCTGATCCGCACCATCGGCGAGTTCCCGGAAACCGTGCGCCGCGCCGCCGAAATGCGGGAGCCGCACCGGATCGCGCGCTACCTCGAAGAACTCGCGGGCGCTTACCACAAGTTCTACACCGTGGGCCGCGTGCTGCCCATGGGCGACGAAGAGGCGACCCCTCTGACGCACGCCCGGCTCGCGCTCTGCGAAGCCGCCAGCCAGGTGCTGGCGAACGGCCTCGCGCTCCTCGGTGTCTCCGCTCCGGAACGGATGTAAGAAATGGCGCACCCCGCGGGCCCCAGGCACGCCGACGTCTACCCCCACGCCGACACCTCCGGGCTCCAGCCGTCGGGGGCCGAAGAGCTCGACAAGCTGCCCGCGAAGGTGTGGCCCCGCAACACCTTCCGCGGCGGCGACGGCGTCGTCCGGATCGCCGGCGTCGACGTCCGAGAACTCGCCGAAAAGCACGGCACACCCCTGTTCGTGGTCGACGAAGCCGACTTCAAGTCGCGCTGCGCGGACTACGCCGAGGCGTTCGACGACCCGGCGCTCGTGCACTACGCGTCGAAGGCGTTCCTCTCGATCGAGATCGCCCGCTGGGTGGCCGAGCAGGGGCTGAGCCTCGACGTCTGCAGCGGCGGCGAGCTCGCCGTGGCGCAGCGCGCGAACTTCCCGGCCGAGCGGATCACCTTCCACGGCAACAACAAGTCGCCCGCGGAGCTCGAGGCCGCGGTCGTCGCCGGGGTCGGCACGATCGTGCTCGACTCCTACTACGAGATCGCCCGGCTGGCCGACCTCGCCGCCCGCCACGACGTCGTGCAGCCGGTGCTGATCCGGGTCACGGTCGGCGTCGAGGCGCACACCCACGAGTTCATCGCGACCGCGCACGAGGACCAGAAGTTCGGGTTCTCCCTGGCGTCGGGCGACGCCGCCGAGGCGGTGCGCCGCGTGCTCAACGCGCGGTCGCTCAAGCTCGTCGGCCTGCACAGCCACATCGGCTCGCAGATCTTCGACGCCGACGGCTTCGAGGTCGCCGCCCGCCGCGTCGTCGGACTGCTCGCCGACCTGGCCAAGGAGCACGGCACGGAGCTGCTCGACCAGCTCAGCCTGGTCGACCTCGGCGGTGGCTTCGGCATCGCCTACACCGAGAAGGACAACCCGCCGCCACCCGCGCAGATGATCACGCAGATCCGCGAGATCGTCCGCAAGGAGTGCGCGTACGCGGGCCTCCCGGTGCCGCGGATCGCCGGCGAGCCCGGCCGCGCGATCGCCGGGCCCGGCACGGTCACGCTGTACGAGGTCGGCACCATCAAGGACGTCTCGCTCGGTGACGACGCGGTCCGCCGGTACGTCAGCGTCGACGGCGGGATGAGCGACAACATCCGCACCGCGCTCTACGACGCGGTCTACGACGTCCGGCTGGTTTCCCGCTCCGCGGGCGACAACGAGCAGCCGGTGCAGGCCGTGCTGTCCCGGGTCGTGGGAAAACACTGTGAGTCCGGCGACATCGTCGTACGAGACTGCTGGCTGCCCGACACGCTGGCTCCCGGCGACCTGCTGGCGGTCGCGGCGACCGGCGCCTACTGCTACTCGATGGCGAGCACGTACAACCGGCAGCCGCGCCCGGCCGTGGTCGCCGTGCGCAACGGCAGCTCGCGGCTGCTGCTGCGGCGGGAGACGACCGACGACATGCTGCGCCTGGAGGTCTGAGCAACAGTGTCTGCACCGGAACGGAATCCGATCAGGGTCGCGCTGCTCGGCTGCGGAACCGTCGGCGGCGAGGTCGCCCGCCTGCTCACCGAGCAGGCCGGCGAGCTGGCCGCGCGGGCGGGCGCGCCGGTCGAGCTGGCCGGCATCGCGGTCCGCCGCCCGGACAAGCACCCGGAGCTGCCGCCCGAGCTGCTGACCGCCGACGCCGAGCAGCTCGTCACGTCCGACGACGTCGACGTCGTGGTCGAGCTGGTCGGCGGCATCGAGCCGGTGCGCGGCTGGCTGCTCGCCGCGCTGAAGGCCGGCAAGTCGGTCGTCACCGCCAACAAGGCGCTGCTGGCCGAGCACTCCGCCGACCTCTTCGAAGCGGCCGACGCGGCGAGCGTCGACCTGTACTTCGAGGCCGCGGTGGCCGGCGCCATCCCGCTCCTGCGCCCGCTGCGCGAGTCGCTGGCGGGGGACCGGATCACCCGCGTGATGGGCATCGTCAACGGCACCACCAACTACATCCTGTCCGCGATGGACTCCACGGGCGCCGGCTACGCCGAGACGCTCGACGAGGCCAGCCGGCTCGGGTACGCCGAGGCCGACCCGACCGCGGACGTCGACGGCTACGACGCCGCGTCCAAGGCCGCGATCCTGGCGTCACTGGCCTTCCACACCCGCGTGACGGCGTCGGACGTGCACCGCGAGGGCATCGCCGACGTCACCGCGGCCGACCTCGCCGCGGCCCGCATGCTCGGCCGCACGGTGAAGCTGCTGGCCATCTGCGAACGCGTGACCGACGACGAAGGCGTCGAGTCGGTCTCCGCCCGCGTGCACCCGGTGATGATCCCGCGCAGCCACCAGCTCGCAGGCGTCGGCGGCGCGTTCAACGCCGTCTACGTCGAAGCGGACGCGGCGGGCGAGCTGATGTTCTACGGCCAGGGCGCGGGCGGCGCGCCGACCGCGAGCGCGGTGCTCGGCGACCTCGTCGCGGTGGCCCGCAACCTCGTCGCCGGCGGGCGCGGCCCGCGGGAGTCCGCGCACGCGGCGCTGCCGGTGCGGCCGATGGGGCAGACGCCGACCCGTTACCACGTAAGCCTTTCCGTGGCCGACCGCGCCGGTGTGCTCGCGCAGGTGGCGCAGGCGTTCGCCGGGCACGGTGTGAGCATCGCGGCCGTGCGCCAGAGCGACGTCGGCGACCGCGCGAGCCTGGTCGTGGTGACCCACCAGGCGCCGGACGCGGCCCTGCAGTCCACTGTGGACGAGATCGCGAAGCTCGACGTCGTCCACGAAGTTGTCAGCGTCATGCGCGTGGAAGGCGAAGACCAGTGAGCAACGCTTGGCCGGGGATCATCGAGGCGTACCGGGACCGCGTCCCGGTCCCGGACGGGGCGCAGGTCGTCACGCTCGGGGAAGGCAACACGCCACTGCTGCCCGCGCGGCACCTGTCCGAGGTGACCGGCTGCGACGTCCATCTCAAGGTCGAGGGCGCGAACCCGACCGGCTCGTTCAAGGACCGCGGGATGACCGTGGCCATCACGCACGCGCTGGCCAGCGGGCTCAAGGCGGTGATCTGCGCGTCGACCGGCAACACGTCGGCCTCGGCCGCCGCCTACGCCGCCCGCGCCGGGCTCACCTGCGCGGTGCTGGTGCCGCAGGGGAAGATCGCGATGGGCAAGCTCGCCCAGGCGGTGCTGCACGGCGCGCGGATCCTGCAGGTCGACGGCAACTTCGACGACTGCCTCGAGCTGGCCCGCAAGACCGCGAACGACTACCCGGTCACCCTGGTCAACTCGGTGAACCCGGTGCGCATCGCGGGGCAGAAGACCGCGGCGTTCGAGATCTGCGACGTGCTCGGCGAAGCGCCGGACATCCACTGCCTGCCGGTCGGCAACGCGGGCAACATCACCGCCTACTGGGCGGGCTATTCGGAGTACGCGGCCGACGGTGTGGTGAAGAACACGCCGCGGATGTTCGGCTTCCAGGCGGCCGGCGCGGCGCCGCTCGTGCACGGCGAGCCGGTGCGCGACCCGGACACCATCGCGACCGCGATCCGGATCGGCAGCCCGGCCTCGTGGACCGCCGCGGTGGCGGCGAAGGACGCGTCGGAGGGGCTTTTCGAAGCCGTCACCGACGAGAAGATCCTCGAGGCCTACCGGCTGCTGGCCGGGCGGGAGGGCGTGTTCGTCGAGCCGGCGTCGGCCACCAGCGTGGCCGGCCTGCTGGCCACGGCCGCCGACGGCAGGCTGCCGCGCGGGTCCCGCGTGGTCTGCACGGTGACCGGGCACGGCCTGAAGGACCCGCAGACGGCGCTGGCGGGCAACGTCGAGGTCGAGCCGCTGGCCGTCGACCCGTCGGCGGTCGCGGCGGCCCTGGACCTGCGGTGACCCCCGGCTCGCAAGCGCCCCAATGTGGCCTTGGTTGCGTCTTGCGCACCGAAGGCCACCTTGGGTGCGTCTCACGCACCGAAGGCCACATTGGGGCGCTCCGGTGACCGCGTTCAAGATCACCGTTCCCGCTTCCACCGCGAACCTCGGGCCGGGCTTCGACGCCTTCGGCATGGCGCTGAGCCTGTACGACGTCGTCGAGGTGCAGGTCACCGACGGCGGGCTCAAGGTCGAGGTGATCGACGCCGGCGCGGGCGGGGTCGCCGACGTGCCCACCGACGAGACGCACCTCGTCGTGCGCGCCATCCGCAGGACCTGCGCGCACCTCGGCGTCGAGCCACCGGGCCTGCACCTGCGCTGCGCCAACGCGATCCCGCACGCGCGGGGCCTCGGCTCGTCCGCGGCCGCGGTGGTGTCCGGCGTCGCCGCCGGGTACGCGCTGGCGGGCCGCGACCTCGACCCGTTCGGCGCGCTGCAGCTGGCCGCCGGCTTCGAAGGCCACGCCGACAACGCCGCGGCGAGCCTGTTCGGCGGGCTCGTCCTGGCCTGGTGCGAAGGCGCGGAGTTCCACGCCGAGCGGCTCACGCCGCACCCGTCGATCCGGCCGGTCGTCGCCGTGCCGGCGGAGCGCTCGGCCACCGCGATGACGCGCGGCCTGCTGCCGCCGACCGTGCCGCACGCCGACGCGGCGCACAACGCCGGGCGCGCCGCGCTCGCCGTGCACGCGCTGACCGCCGAGCCCCGGCTGCTGCTCGCAGCCACCAAAGACCGCCTCCACCAGCACTACCGCGCGCCCGCCTACCCGGCGAGCACCGAGCTGGTGGCGACGCTCCGTGCACAGGGCGTGGCCGCCGCGGTCTCCGGCGCCGGACCGACGGTGCTCGCGCTGACCACGACGGGAATATTGCCGCCAGTGCCCGGCGTTGAAGCTTTCGACGTCCTCGAACTGCCCGTGGATCTGGCGGGTGTGCAGGTTGCGGCTCAGTAAAGGCTGGGTCACGTGCCCGCGGTAGGGGCCGCCACGCGGGGGGTGGTTGTTGCACCCGGCACCCGCGCGGTCTACCCTCGGGGGCGTTCGATCACCGTGCGTTTCCGCACCCGATGCCGGTCCTCTGGGATCGCATCCTTCGTTGATCCGCCGAATCCGCACCGCCTGGCAAGCGGGGTAACGCGGAGCGACGTAGGCGGGTTTCCGGTCTCGGCGGTGTCGGATTCCGCATCCTCCGAATGGAGGACGCAAACCCCTGTGGTGGAGGCGCTCCAGCTGTGTTCCGCACGGCCGAAGAGCTCATCTCCCGTATCGGGGGGCAGTTACGCCGGTTCGCGATCAGAAGCGAGCGGCAGTCCGCTGATCCGCCTGGAGGCGTGGATCGGTCAGGAAGGACATGTGTGAGCAACACCGATCTTTTGAGCGACGTGGGTAGCAGCGCCGCGGAGTCGAACGGCACCACCCCCGCTCCCAAGAAGACGGTCGGCGGGTTGACCGGGAAGACCGTGGCGGAACTGCGTTCGCTGGCTGGGGAGCTCGGCGTCGGCGAGACGACGGGCATGCGCAAGGGCGACCTGATCGCCGCGATCCGTGAGCGTCAGGGCAAGTCCCGCAAGCGTCCGGCCGCCGAGACGCTGCCCCTCGAGGGCGTCGGCGAGCCGGTGAAGGCGTCGGCCCCGAAGGCCGAGCCCAAGGCCGAGGCGCCCGCCGCCCCGGTCGAGACCAAGCCGGAGCCGAAGGCCGCCGCTCCCGCGCCGGCCGACACCCAGCCGCAGGCCGAGCGCCCGCAGCAGGACCGTTCGGACAAGCAGGACGGCCAGCAGGGCCAGGACGGTCAGCCCGAGGAAGGCGGCCGCAGCCGGCGTCGCCGCGGCTCGAACCGCGCCGCCGGGTCGCCCGACGGCCAGGGTGGCCAGGGCGGCGGTGACCGCCAGCAGAGCGGCGACCGCCAGCAGGGCCAGGGCGGCGGCAACCGCGACCGTCAGCAGGGCCAGGGCGGCGGTCGCAACGACAACCGCCAGGACGGCAACCGCCAGCGCAACCAGCAGCAGGACGGCGGCAACCGCGGCGGCCAGGACAACCGCAACCAGCAGCCGGACGACGACGAGGAAGGCGGCCGTCGCGGCCGTCGCTTCCGCGACCGCCGTCGCCGGGGCAGTGGCGGCGGCCAGCGTGACGGCGGTTCGCCGGACACCGAGATCCGCGAGGACGACGTCCTGCTGCCCGTCGCGGGCATCCTGGACGTGCTCGACAACTACGCGTTCGTGCGCACCTCCGGCTACCTCGCCGGCCCGAACGACGTGTACGTCTCGCTGTCGCTGGTCCGCAAGTACGGCCTGCGCCGCGGTGACGCCATCACCGGCGTCGTGCGCCAGCCGCGCGAGGGCGAGCAGCAGCGGCAGAAGTTCAACCCGCTGGTGCGCGTCGACTCGATCAACGGCCTGGAGCCGGACGAGGCCAAGCGGCGTCCGGACTTCACCAAGCTGACCCCGCTGTACCCGAACGAGCGGCTGCGCCTCGAGACCGAGTCGCACAAGCTCACCACCCGCGTGATCGACCTGATCATGCCGGTCGGCAAGGGGCAGCGTGCCCTGATCGTGTCGCCGCCGAAGGCCGGTAAGACCACGATCATGCAGGACATCGCGAACGCGATCTCGACGAACAACCCCGAGTGCCACCTGATGGTCGTCCTGGTCGACGAGCGTCCGGAAGAGGTCACCGACATGCAGCGCTCGGTGAAGGGCGAGGTCATCGCCTCGACCTTCGACCGGCCGCCGTCGGACCACACCTCGGTCGCGGAGCTGTCGATCGAGCGGGCCAAGCGCCTGGTCGAGATGGGCCACGACGTCGTCGTGCTGCTCGACTCGATCACGCGTCTCGGCCGCGCGTACAACCTGGCGGCCCCGGCGTCCGGCCGGATCCTGTCCGGTGGTGTCGACTCGACCGCGCTGTACCCGCCGAAGCGGTTCCTGGGCGCGGCGCGCAACATCGAGAACGGCGGCTCGCTGACCATCTTCGCCACGGCGATGGTGGAGACCGGGTCGACGATGGACACGGTCATCTTCGAGGAGTTCAAGGGCACCGGTAACGCGGAGCTCAAGCTGGACCGGAAGATCGCCGAGCGCCGCGTGTTCCCGGCCGTCGACGTCAACCCGTCGGGCACCCGCAAGGACGAGCTGCTGCTCTCGCCGGACGAGCTGGCCGTGACCGTGAAGCTGAGCCGGGTGCTGCACGCGCTCGACTCGCAGCAGGCGATCGACCTGCTGATCTCGCGGCTGCGCAAGACGAAGACGAACGTCGAGTTCCTCATGCAGGTCTCGAAGACCGCCCTCGGCGGCGGCGAAGACGACTGAGTCTCGTTCCGCGAAAAAGGCCCTCCCGGTTCGCCGGGAGGGCCTTTTCGTCGTTACTGGTGCGGGACCGCGCCGGGTGTCCAGCCGCGGTAGTTGGTGAAGTAGCTGACGCTGGAGCCGTGGCCGATCGCGCCGCCGACGCTGGAGGCGTAGAAGCCGCCGTTGCCGTCGGCGATCCCGACGTGGCCGTAGGCGCTGATGTTCCAGTAGACGAACGAGCCGGCCGGCGGGGTGCCGGTGGTGTGCTTCGGGCTCGCGCCGTTCCAGTGCGCGTTCGCCGAGGCCCAGACGCCGGTGGTGCCGTAGGCGTTCTCGGCGGCCTTCTCGCAGAGGCCCTGGTAGGCGGTGCTGCCCTGGTGGTTCTTGTACCACTGGACCGCGCCGGCCGGGGTGCCGTCGCCCGCGGCCTGGATCGACGCGGCGGGCGCGGTGGTGAAGGTCGCGAGCTCGGGATGGGTGTCGGCGGTGGTGACGTCGGCGTTCGCGACGGGCGCCGCCACCAGCGCGGCCGTGCCGAGGGCGGCGGCCGCGGCCAGCGTTGTGAAAACCTTTCGCATTGCTCCTCCTGGCGGTGAGAGAATCACGAAGGCTCGCCAGGGTGCGTCACCGGTGTACAAGATCCATACAAACTTGACGGTTCAACCACTGGGAATAGCTGGTCAGCGGGGTGCGTTCCAGTCACCGTCTGCCCGTCTGGCAGAATTACCCGCTGAAGTCCGGCGCCGGTTCACCCCGTGGGATCGACTGGGGACCCGGAGCCAACGAGAGAGGACACCATGAAGAGCGGTATTCACCCCGAGTACGTGGTCACCAACGTGAACTGCGACTGCGGCAACAGCTTCACCACGCGCAGCACCAAGACCAGCGGCAACATCCACGTCGAGATCTGCTCGAACTGCCACCCGTTCTACACGGGCAAGCAGAAGATCATGGACACCGGTGGCCGGGTCGCGCGCTTCGAGGCTCGCTACGGCAAGCGGCAGAAGAAGGACGCCGACGCCAAGTAGCTCTTTCCACGGCGCCCATCCGGTACTTCCGGGTGGGCGCCGTTCTTTGTGTTTCATCCTGGGCTGAGAGGTGACTGAGGTGGATTCGAGCTCGCTCGCGGGGCTGCTCGCCGAACACGCGGACCTGGAGACGCAGCTCGCCGACCCGGCGGTGCACGCCGACCAGGCGATCGCCCGCAAGCTCGGCCGCCGCTACGCCGAGCTGACGCCGGTCGTCCGCGCGGTCCAGGAGCTCGACACGGTCCGCGAGGACCTCGCCGCCGCTCGCGAGCTGGCCTCCGAGGACGCCGGGTTCGCGGCGGAAGCCGAAGAGCTGTCGGCGAAGATCCCGGAGCTGGAGTCGAAGCTCACCGAGCTGCTGCTCCCGCGCGACCCGTACGACGGCTCCGACGTCGTGATGGAGATCAAGTCCGGCGAGGGCGGCGAGGAGTCGGCCCTGTTCGCCGGCGACCTGCTGCGGATGTACCTGCGCTACGCCGAGCGCCACGGCTGGAAGGCGGAGGTCCTCGACTCGGTCGACTCCGACCTGGGCGGCTTCAAGGACGTCACGGTGTCGATCAAGACGAAGTCAGCGGTGGTCGACGGCGTGTGGTCGCGCCTGAAGTTCGAGGGCGGCGTGCACCGCGTCCAGCGCGTGCCGGCGACGGAGTCCCAGGGCCGCATCCACACGTCGGCGTCCGGGGTGCTGATCTACCCGGAGCCGGAGGAGGTCGAGGTCGAGATCGACCCGAACGACCTGCGCATCGACGTGTTCCGGTCTTCGGGCCCGGGCGGCCAGAGCGTGAACACGACGGACTCGGCGGTCCGGATCACCCACCTGCCGACCGGCATCGTCGTGTCGTGCCAGAACGAGAAGTCCCAGATCCAGAACCGCGCCCGGGCGCTGCAGGTGCTGCAGGCCCGGTTGCAGGCGATCGCGGAGGAAGAGGCGGCGGCGAAGGCGTCCGACGCGCGCAAGTCGCAGATCCGCACGGTCGACCGGTCGGAGCGGATCCGGACGTACAACTTCCCGGAGAACCGCATCTCGGACCACCGGGTGAACTACAAGGCGTACAACCTGGACCAGGTCCTGGACGGCGAGCTCGACGGGGTCCTGGACGCGCTGGCCAACGCCGACCGCGAGGAGCGCCTGGCCGAGTCGGCCGGCTGACGCCGAGCCCGCCGTCTCAGCGGACGGCGGGCTTCTCCGGCTCCCGGAACGCGTCGAACACCTCGGTCACCGGCTCTTCGTCCGGGACCTCGGCCGGCTCGGGTTCGGGCCGCGCCGGCTTCGGGAAGAAGCTCAGCACCGCGAACACGAACGCCAGCACGGTCGGGAACAGCGTCAGCAGCTGGTGCTTCACGCCCTCGACGCCCTCGCCCAGCGCGGACAGCCCGAACTGCCCGACGGCGAACAGCAGCAGGAAGAACACCAGGATCCCGTACTCGCGCCGCTGACGGCGGAACGCGCGCACGCCCGCCCAGGCGAGCAGCAGCCAGAACGGCACCAGCAGGTACAGCCCCAGCGGCGCCGCCAGCGCGGACAGCCCCGAGAACACCGGCACGCGGTACTCCTGGGCCATCTGCGGGAACCCGGCCGACTCGGCGAAGCTGCCCAGACGCGCGGGGCGGGCCGTGAGCGTGTCCACCGCGCCCTGCTGGAGGATCTGCAGCGTGCGCTCCGGGTGGCCCGCGTAGTACTTGACCACGTTGCGGCGGCTGATCTTGTCGCGGAAGCCGTTGTAGTCCGCGTCCGTCCACGGGCTCGCCGCCCACCAGCCCGTGCCGATGAACTTCTTCGCGCTCTGCGGCAGGCCCAGCGCCGCCAAGTCGGCATCCGTGTCGTGCTTGCCGTCCACGATGCTGTCGAACACCACGTGGTACATGTTCGCTTCGCGGTACTCGGCGTTCGCCGGGTCGCCGTGGGACTGCACCGCCGCCGTGCCCGCGCCGACGATCACCAGCACACCCAGCGGCAGCAGCCACCGCGCCCAGCCGCGCTTGCCGAGCGGCTTGACCAGTGCCAGCGCCAGCACGAACAGCGGGATCAGCAGCAGCGTCTGCGACTTCGCGTTGAGGCCGATCAACGCGCCCACCACGGTCAGCGCCGCGCCCCAATAGCGCCACGCGCCGGTGCGGTGCATCAGCAGCAGGCCGCCGGCCGTCAGCAGCATCCCCAGGAACCCCGCGCCCTCGCTCAGCACCGACGCGAAGTAGCCGAAGAACGCCGAGTCGGCCATCACCAGCAGCAGCAACACCGCCGCGATGACGCGGTTGCGGCGGCTCAGCTCCAGGCCGAGCACCGTCGCCGCGACCCCGACCGCGACCAGCACGCACGTGATCACGCCCAGCACCAGCAGGTTGAACTCCGCCGACGAGCCGAGCACCTTGCCGAGCTTGCTCGCCGCCCAGTCGAGCCACGCCTGGCTCGAGATGTAGTCGCTCTTGCACGCCGAACCGGGGCCGTAGCTGAAGTGGACGAAGAACTCGGACTTGAGCTCCGGGTGCCGGCCGCCGAGGTCGCACAGCAGGCGCCAGCCGTCGCCGTTGTCCGCCATCCCGACCGGCCTCGGTACGAGGAACCGGACCAGCAGGACGCCCAGGGAAAGGACGAAGACGCCCAAGCCGAAGCGCAGTTCACGGAATCGCACTCGGAACAGCGTACGAGATCACGCAGAGTCGGCGGGTGCTGCACCGGGAACGGGCGAAACGGGCCGGTGCCGGAACACGACGTAGTGGTAGAGCAGGTAGTTCCAGAACAGCCCGACGACGATGGCGGCGCCCTTCGGCACGAGCAGGTTGATCCCCGGGAACAGCCGCCCGACCAGCCAGATGACGAAGAACTGCACCACCCACAGCCCGAACGCGGTCACCCCGAAGAACAGCAGCGCTTGACGCCGGATGTCGCCGTCCTTCGCGCGGAACGTGAAGTTCCGGTTCAGCGTGAACGACAGCAGCATGCCCGCGGTGGTCGAGATGAAGTTGGCGACGAACATCGGCACGCCCAGCGTCGCCAGGAGCACGTAGCCCAGCGCGTCGACGAGCGTGTTCGCGATCCCGACGATCCCGAAGCGCACCTGGGTGGCTGTCACGAGTCTCATCGCGTGGCGCTCCGGCGGTCATCGGCGGACTCGGGGACTCCGGTACGCACTGACGACACTGTATACAAAGGCCGGTTCTGCACCTGGGAGTACGTGCGGCCGATGTAGCTGCCGAGCACGCCGAGCATGATGATCTGGATGCCGCCGAGGAAGAACATCGCGATGGTGATGAACGCCCAGCCGGGCACCGCGGTCTCCGGCGCGAACAGCTTCACCCCGACGACGTAGAGCACGCCGAGGAAGCTCAGCATCGAGATCAGGTACCCCATCCGCGTGATCATCCGCAGCGGCGTGGTCGAGAACCCGAGGATGCCGTCGGCGGCGAAGCGCAGCATCTTCGTCAGGGGGTAGCCGGTGGCGCCGGAGTGGCGCTGGTCGCGGTCGAACAGCACCGCTGTCTGCTTGAAGCCGACGTAGCTGACGAGGCCGCGCAGGAACCGGTCGCGTTCGCGGTACTTGCGCAGCTCGTCGACGACCTTGCGGTCGATCAGCCGGAAGTCGCCGGTGTTCTTCGGGATGTCGACCGCGGCCATCTTCCGCAGGAACCAGTAGAACGCGCTCGCGGTGAACCGCTTGAACGCCGAGTCCCGGCGCGACCGCCGCTGCGCGTAGACGACGTCGTAGCCCTGCTCCCACTTCTCGATCAGCTCGAGCGCCACCCGCGGCGGGTCCTGCAGGTCGCTGTCCATGATGATCGCGGCGTCCGCGTCGACCAGGTCGAGCCCGGCGGTGACGGCCATCTGGTGGCCGAAGTTGCGGGAGAGCTCGACGACGGTGACCCGCGGGTCGCGCTCGCCCAGCTCGGTGAGCCGGGCCAGGGAGTCGTCGCGGCTGCCGTCGTCGACGTAGACGAAGCTGAACTCGTACCGGCCGGCCAGCGGCGCGGTGACCTGGTCGACCGTCTTGTGCAGCAGGTCGACGTTCCCCTCCTCGTCGTAGATCGGGAAGATGAACGCGACCCGGCGGCGCTCGGTCGGCTCGGTCGGCACTGGCACTCCCGGGGGTCGGTGTCACCGTCATCTTAGGAACCGGGCGCGACCTCGCCACCACGGTTGCGGGTTCCATTCTGGCCGTGACAGCTGTTTCGCGGGTGTTTGTCACACGTGTCAGCTCCGGGCCGGGCAGACCACCTCGATACGCTGGACGGCGTAGGACCGGCGCGTGTCCTGACGGGGGAGTTCCGCCTGGTGTGCCAGGCTCGACGAGGTGAAGGACGACGAGTGAATCGGCAGCCGCTGCGCCTGGCCATCATCGAGGCCACCCGGATTCTCGAGCGCGCCGGCGTCGCCTCACCGAGGTTCGACGCCGAGGTGATCGCGGCGCACGTGCTGGGCGTCGAACGCGGGCGGCTGCCGATGGTGCCCCTGGTCGACCCGCCGGTGATCGAGGCCATCGGCCAGCTCGTCCAGCAGCGCGCGAAGCGGATCCCGCTCCAGTACCTGACCGGCTGGGCCGCGCTCGGCGAAATCACGGTCGCGGTCGGCGCCGGGGTGTTCGTGCCGCGGCCGGAGACCGAGCTGCTGCTCGAGTGGGGCGTCAAGTTCCTGCAGGGCCGGGAGTTCCCGGTCGTGGTCGACCTCTGCACCGGCTCCGGGGCGCTCGCGCTCGCGGTCGCGCAGGCACGTCCCGACGCGGTGGTGTACGCCGTCGACGTCGACCCGCAGGCCCTGGCCTGGGCGCGGCACAACGCGGACGTGCACGCCGACGCGGGCAACACGCCGATCCGGCTGTACTCGGGCGACATCGGCGACCCGACGATGTTCGCCGAGCTCGACGGCCTCGTCGACCTGGTGCTGTGCAACCCGCCCTACGTCCCGGAGGGCACACCGGTCCCGCCGGAGGTCGCGGAGCACGACCCCCCGCGAGCGGTGTTCGCGGAGGAGAGCGGACTGGCGGTGATCCGCCACGCGATCGCGGCGGGCGCACGTCTGCTGCGGCCGGGGGGAGGGCTGGCGATCGAGCACGACGACACGCACGGTTCGGCCGTGCCGGCGCTGGTGCGGGCGCGGCGGGTGTTGACGGGCGTCGAGGACCACGCGGACCTGACCGGCCGGGCCCGGTTCGTGACGGCACGCAGGCTCGGCTGAGCGTGTGATCTTCGCCGGGCCGGGGGCTCGCTACCCCGAACGGCTCTGGTGGCGTAGTTGATCGCCGGGTAGAACGAGCGGCCGGTTTCCGAGTCCGGCTCCCGAGGTCGATCGAGCGCGGAGACCCGCGTCAAGAGGGGGTTCACCAGCCCTTCGAGCCGTTCGTGTTCATCCTGAGGTGAGTCGTGTCCGGTGACTTCATAATCGACCCGCGGGGCAAGCGCGACCTGGGCTTCCTCGACTGGTCGCCCTCCCGGGGCATGCTGCACCGGGTCCTCGAGTTCGTCGCGGACGAGGTCGAGGACCCCGAGCTGGCCGCGGACCTACGGGATTTCGTGGCCGGGAACTACGCGTTCCTCTCGCTGAGCAGCTATTCCGAAGCGCAGGGCGCCGAGATCATGAGGGTGATCCGGGAGAAGCTGCCGGCCGCGGTCGAAGAGTGGTTCCCCGGCGACGAGGGCGCGCGGCAAAACATCGCCGAGCTCGTCGAGATGGTCGAAGAAGCTGAAGCCGCCCCTTCGGAGTGACCGGAAGCCGGCGGGGGCCGCGGCCCCCGCCGGTTTCACGTCAGAAGCCGAACGCCGTGCAGGTCGCCGTCGCGGTCTTCGACGGGTCGCTCACCGATGTCGCCGTCAGCTTCACCCGGGCAGTGAAGTCCGCGCCGCGTTTCCGCAGGGCGAAGGCCGGCACCTTCACGCGCCCGCCGAACTTCGCCGTCGCCAGCTCGTTCGGCAGGCGGACCTGCCAGCCGCGGGCGTCGGTCGACACGCTCAGCCGGTAGGTGTCGGTGTCGTACGGCGCCTGCGCGCCTCGGGCCGAACCGGTGTTGAGCAGGCCGAAGTCGCAGGTCGCGAGGCCGCCGCGGGCGAACGCCGGCAGCGCCGGGGTCAGCGCCGCGCCGCGTGCCTGGCTGCCCGAGCCGTCCAGCGAAGCCACCGTCACCGTGTACGACAGGACGCCGTGGCGGTCCCGGGCGAGGTCGGTGATCAGGAACTTCAGCCGGTTCGCCTGGTCGGTGTACTCGTACGGGCTCGACGCCTCCGTGCCCGCCTTGAACAGGGCGTCGTTGAGCTGCCGGTAGTCACCGATGGTGATCTTGACCGGCGTGCCGTCCGGCTTCGTGTAGTCGGTGATGCCGATGTCCTGCGGGTTCGCGTCGATCACCCAGTCGAAGGGGGCGTTGTCCTTGTTCTTCGTCTTGGTGATCAGCACGCCGGAGTCCGGCGCGAAGGAGTCCGAGCCCATCCGGTCGACGACCTCGAGCGTGTAGTTGTCGTAGCCGCCGCCGTCGCAGAACGGGTCCTTCGCCCGGTCGCACTTCGGCGCCTTGTCCCCGCCGGTGAGCTTGATGTTCAGCCCGGTGAACGCTCCCGGCTGGGCCTCGGTCTCCCGTGCGGTGAGCCGGGCCGAGACCGGGCCGGTGGTCGCCAGCGCGTCGCGGTCCAGCTGCAGGACGTCCGCCGGGTCGACGATGCCGAGCTTCAGCTTGTTGCGGAGCTGGTGCTGGGCACCCATCGAACTGCCCTGCGTCGCCGGGATCTGCCAGCGGGTGTGCGGGCCGCCGGGCCCGTTGAACGTCCCGCGCGAGAGCATGTCCCACGGCCCGCTGTAGCTGCGCGACGGCGGGTTCCCGAACGGGTTGTTGTAGTTGTCGCCGATGCCCAGGATGTGGCTGAACTCGTGGGCGTAGGTCGACTGGCCCGAGCTCTCGGCCTGCACCGAGCTGCCGTCCTCGGCGTTCGGCCAGATGCTGGCGGCCGACTTCCAGGACGTCCATGGCACGTACCGCGTCGCCGCGTAGTTGGGCAGGTCGTGCTTCGGCGGGCCGAACGCGTCCGGCACGCTCTCCTTGGTCCCGAACTTCATCTCGCCGAACTCCTGCCAGGTCGAGCTCTCGTCCTGGCCGGCGGAGAGGTAGAAGACGAAGTCGAACTGGTTCGCGGTGTCGCCGACGTCGGCACGCCAGGCGTCGCCGGCGTCCTTGCGGATGTCCCGGTCGCAGTTCGCGCCGGGCGGGCACGCGCTCGGCTGGAACTCCATGCCGTACTCGTAGGACTGCCCGGGCATCCGGTACGGCCCGAACGCGGTCAGCTGCACGCCGAAGCGGCCGCCGGAGTCCTCCATCCAGTACTCGTTGATGGTGTGCCCGTTGTTGAGGGCCTCGGGCTTGTTGAGGAAGTCCTGGTAGTACTGCGCGACACCGGCCCGCGGGATGTTCGCGGCGCTCGGCGCGGGGTTGCCGAACACCGTCGAGTTCGCCGGTTGCGTGACGACGAAGTCCTGGTCCGGGTAGTCGGCGAGGACGACGGCGCCCTTGAAGGTGCGCTGCGTCGGCTTCAGGTTCGGGTCCGCCCAGTTGGTGCCGGGCACCTTCTTGTAGTCGGACCAGGTCATGTGGTCCTGGTTCTCCCAGTGCGCGGCGTCGATCGGGGCCGGCCAGCCACGGGTCAGCGGCTCGGCGGCGGCGGTGCCGGCGCCGAGCCCGGTGAGAACGGTGACCGCGGCGAGCAGGGCGAGCGCTTTCGGGGTTCTGGGGCGCATCTGCGGCTCCTTCACTGGGAACCCACGGGGATGGTGGTTCCCGGTGATCGACCGTATTGAGCCACGCTGTCCCGGTTCTGCCTCGCGGCGAGGTTTACCCGCTTGCCCCACGACGAAAGTCTGGCCGGTTTGTCCACCGGTGAGCGGTGTTGTGGACAACTCCGGTCACGCGCGCCGGGAACGCCGGAAACCGTCGGTGCGCGCCGGTAGCGTGGAAAACGGGGGCGCCCCCGCGGGCCCGGCGGCGGCTGACAGGTCTGGCGAGCCGCCCGCCGCCACCGTGAGGCCCGCGCCATCGCGCTCGCGCGGGACCGAGCCGCGCTCACCCGGGAGCGAGCCGCGCCCATCCGGACCGAGCCGCGCTCACCCGGGAGCGAGCCGCGCCCATCCGGACCGAGCCGCGCTCACCCGGGAGCGAGCCGCGCTCACCCGGGAGCGAGCCGCGCGGGGCATCGCGTGTGATTGGGCGGGACTTGCGTGTGTCTGGAGGGGCATCACTTCACCGGGATAGACCCGCGCCGGCGCGCGCTCATCCGGGACCGAGCCGCGCTTCACCGGGGCTGGCTGGCGCTCACGCTGGGCCGACCCGGGCCGAGCCGCGCTCACCCGCGCTCTACCTGGGACCGAGCCGCGCCCACCATGGAGCGACCCCGCGCCGAGCCGCGCACCCCTGGACCGAGCCGCGCCGACCCAGGACCGAGCCAGGCCGACCCGGTGTGACGCGGCGAACGCCCGCTCCGGCGGCCGGACTACTCTTGGCCACCATGAGCGTGGTCTACGACTGCAGCAAGCGGGAGTCCCGGGCCGACGGACTGGCGGCGGCCGCGGGCGCGGTGCGGTCGAGCAGGCTGGTCGTCCTGCCGACCGACACGGTCTACGGCATCGGCGCCGACGCCTTCGACGCCGGCGCGGTCCAGGCGCTGCTGCGTGCGAAGAACCGCGGCCCGGACATGCCGGTCGGTGTGCTCGTCGGCTCCTGGTCCACTGTGGACGGCCTCGTGCTCGGCGTGCCGCCGCAGGCTCGGGCGCTCGTCGAAGCCTTCTGGCCGGGCGACCTTTCGATCGTGCTCCCGCACGCGCCGAGTCTGCAGTGGAACCTCGGCGACGCCCGCGGCACCGTGATGCTGCGGATGCCGCTGCACCCGGTGGCCCTCGAACTGCTGCGCGACGTCGGCCCGATGGCCGTCTCGAGTGCGAACGTCTCCGGGCGGCCGCCGGCCAGCACCGCGCAGGAGGCGCAGGAACAGCTCGGCGACTCCGTCGCGGTGTACCTCGACGGCGGGTCGAGCGGCGAGCCCGTCGCGTCGACCATCGTGGACCTCACCGGCGCCGAGCCGGTGGTGCTGCGCGAGGGCGCGGTGAGCAAGGCGGCGGTCGCGGAGGTGCTCGGTGTGCCCGCGGAATCGTTGGCCTGAAGCCGGATCACGGCAAGATCCGCGGCACGATAGCGTGTCGCGGGTGACCCCGACCCCGCGAGCGTGACACCCCGTGCCGCCCACATCCGGTCTCCTCCCCATCCGGGAATACATCCTCGTCGCGCTGACCGCGACGGCCGTGACCTACCTGCTCACCGGCGTCGTGCGCCGGCTCGCGATCCGCGTCGGCGCGATCGCCAACCCGCGGGCGCGTGACGTCCACGTCGCCCCGATCCCGCGGATGGGCGGCATCGGCATCTTCCTCGGCGTCGCCGGCGCGATGGGGCTGGCGCACCAGCTGCCCGCGCTGTCGCACGGCTTCGACGCCTCCTTCGACTCGGTCGGCGTGCTGCTGGCCGCCGGGGTCATCTCGCTCATCGGCGCGCTCGACGACCGCTTCGAGCTGGACGCCTGGACGAAGCTGGCCGGCCAGGTCATGTGCGCGGGGATCCTGGTCATCTTCGGCGTGCAGTGGGTGTCGTTCTGGGTGCCATGGGGCGGCACCGGCGGCTCGTTCGGCTCGGTGCTGGTGCTCGACAAGAACCAGGGCGCGCTGCTCACCGTCGTGATGGTCGTGGTGATGGTCAACGCGATGAACTTCGTCGACGGCCTCGACGGGCTCGCCGGCGGCCTCGGCTTCATCGCCGCGGCCGCGACGTGCGCGTTCTCGCTCGGCCTGCTCGACAGCTCCGGCGGTGACGTCGGCACCTACCCGCCCGCGCTGATCGCGGCCACGCTCGCGGGAGCGTGTCTGGGTTTCCTGCCCTACAACTTCCAGCCCGCCAAGATATTCATGGGCGACTCCGGGTCGATGATGATCGGCCTGATGCTCGCGGGCGCGACGACGTCGGCGTCCGGGCGCGTGCCGTACCCGCAGTTCAGCGGCAAGGACGCGATCGCGCTGCTCTCGCCGCTGGTGGTCGTCGCGGCGGTGCTGTTCGTGCCGCTGCTGGACCTGATCATGGCGGTCATCCGGCGCACTCGCCGCGGCGAAAGCCCGTTCGCGGCCGACAAGATGCACCTGCACCACCGGCTGCTGGAGATCGGGCATTCGCAGCGCCGCGCGGTGCTGCTCATCTACTTGTGGGCCGGGATCCTCGCGTTCGGCGCGGTGTCGGTGACGCTCTTCGACGACGCCGCCGCGCTGTGGATCATCGGGGCCGGGCTGGTGTTCGCGGTGCTCGTGTCGATCGTGCCGCGGCTGCGCTCCCGCAACCAGCCGGGGACCTGACGCGCCGCGTTCTCTACACTCGGGAGTCGAACCGAGCAGGGAGCCAGCTGTGAGCGAGACCGAAACCCAGGAAAACCCGCACGCCAAGCCGGTCATCGAGGCCGCACGGGCGATGACGCGGGCTTCGCTGCTGGTGACCACGCCCGCCGTGCTCCTGTGCATCGTGCTCTTCAGCATCCTCAACGGCCTGCACGGCTTCCTCGGCTCGCTCGTCGGCGCCGTGCTGGCGATGCTCGCGTCGCTCTCGACGCTGGGCATGATGCGCTTCAGCGCCGGGCTCGACCCGATGTTCGTCATGGTGGTCGCGCTCACCGGGTACGTCGTGAAGGTCATCGTCCTCTTCGGCGCGCTGACCCTCCTGAAGGGCGTCACCGCCCTGCACCCGATGTCGCTCGGGATCACCATGATCGTCGCCATCCTGGTGGCCGCCGGGGCCGAGTTCGCGGCCTTCCGGAAGACCAAGATCCCGACGATCGTCCCCTCCTGACGCCGCTACCCACGGTGAGCCGAGGTACGGCCGGACGAGTGTGACCGGCGTCACGTCCCGTGGTTCGCGAACGGGGCGCCGGGACCCCTCGGGTGGGCCCGCCTGCACCGATCCGGGACTGGTCCCGACCGGTTCCGGACCTGGGTCCCGGGACCACCCGGGACCTAAGTCCTGGGCTGATCGGTTGGTATGGAGTACGCCTGTACGGCACGGATTGACCTGCTGGTATGGTCCGCGTCAAGGGTGGCGGCCTCGGCCGCACGCTCCCTAAGACGAACCGCGATCAGCAGTGTGGCGACCGTGTAGTTCCGCCTCTTCCGCCGCTGGTCCGAAGTAGACCGCAGGGCAGTGTTCACGCGAGACAACCCCGTGTGCAGAACGTGAAGGCGTGTTCTGCGGACGGTGGGGTAGCCGCCTCCAGCGGCCCGATGCGTATCGGGTACGTTAAGTCCAGATCGTGACGATTCCCCCGGCGGAGTGAACGCCGGCCGGGAGAACCGGAAGGAGCCCAGTGGGCGCGCTGGTTTTGGCCGAGGGCGCGGTGTTCGCGCCGCCCGGCGCCGAAAGCTTCGAGTTGCCGCCGTTGTTCGGCATCGTCACCAAGCCGATGCTGCTCGTCGTGCTTTCGGTTGTGATCATCGCGACGTACTTCCTGCTCGCGACCCGCAAGCTGAAGGTCGTGCCGGGCAAGGGGCAGTTCGTCGCCGAGTCGATCTACGACTTCAGTCGCAACAACATCGCGCGCGAACAGATCGGTAGCAAGGACTTCAAGCGGTTCGTCCCGGTCATCTTCGCGCTGTTCACCTTCATCCTGGTGAACAACCTCTACGGGGTCATTCCCGTCCTGCAGTTCCCGACCATGGCGCGGTTCGGTTTCCCGATCGCCTTGTCGGTCCTCGTGGTCTACCCGGTGTACCACTCCGTCGGCATCCGGCGGCACGGCCTGGGCGGCTACCTCAAGAAGGAGCTCGCCCCGCCCGGTGTGCCGGGCCCGGTGCTCCCGCTCTTCGCGCTGATCGAGTTCGCCGAGAAGTTCTTCCTCAACCCGATCACGCTCGCCATCCGTGTTTTCGCCGCCATGTTCGCGGGTCACCTGATCCTGGCGGTGTTCACCCTCGGCGGCACCTTCCTGCTGACCGAGACGTCGAGCTGGGCGCTGAAGCCGGTTTCGCTGGTGGCGTGGCTGTTCGCCATCGGGTTGACCTTCCTCGAGGCCTTCATCCAGGTGTTGCAGGCCTACATCTTCGCCCTGCTGTCGGCCGGGTACATCGGCGCCGCGCTGGCGTCGGAGCACTGAGAACACAAGCCCCCGATCCACGCGAGCGCGTGGACCGAAGTGAAGGGAAATGCACGTGAGCAACATCGTTCTGGCCCAGGCCGCGGAGCAGGCCGTCAACATCAACCCCGGTCTCGCCGCCATCGGTTACGGCCTGGGCGCGATCGGCCCGGGCATCGGTGTGGGTCTGATCTTCGCCGCCGTCATCAACGGCACCGCGCGTCAGCCGGAGGCGCAGAGCAAGCTCCAGGGCATCGGTTACGCCACCTTCGTGCTTACCGAGGTGCTCGCCCTGATCGGCATCGTCATCTACTTCATCGCCTCCGCCGCCTGAGTCCTCGGCTCATCGCTTTAAGGAGACGCCGTGCTGAACAGTGCTTTGGTCCTCGCCGCAGAGGGTGAAACGCACAACCCGATCATTCCCGAAATCTCGGAAGTGATCCTCGGCATCGTCGCCTTCCTCATCCTGCTGTTCATCCTCAAGAAGTACGTCGTCCCTCGCTTCGAGGCCGCGTACGAAGAGCGTGCGCAGAAGATCGAGGGTGGCATCGAGAAGGCCGAGAAGGCCCAGGCCGAGGCGGAAGAGGCCCTGGCCAAGTACCGGGCCCAGCTGGCCGAAGCCCGGTCCGAAGCCGCGAAGATCCGCGACGACGCCCGGCTCGAAGCCGAGCAGATCAAGGCGGAGCTGCGGGCCGACGCCGAAGCCGAGTCCCAGCGGATCGTCGCCCAGGGCCAGGCTCAGCTGCAGGCCCAGAAGGCGCAGATCATCGCCGAGCTGCGGGCCGACATGGGCCGCAACGCCGTGGAGCTGGCCAGCCGCATCGTCGGTGAGTCGCTCGAAGACGAGGCGCGCCGTCGTGGCACCGTCGACCGGTTCCTCGCGGAGCTGGACACCGCCGGTGCCTCCAACGGAGCGGGGAAGTAACCAGAGATGACGCTGCATGCTGCGAGCCGTGAAGCGCTCGGCCTCGCCGAGGAACGCCTCGGCGAGGTTCTGGCCGACGCGGGAGCCGACGCGGCCACGGTCGGCGACGAGCTGCTCTCGGTCGTCGACCTGCTGGACCGGGAAATCGGCCTGCGCCGGGCGGTGAGCGACGCCTCGACGACGCCGGAGGCGCGCACCGCGCTGGTGCGCCGGCTGTTCGAGGGCAAGCTCTCCGAACCGGCCCTGAAGGTGCTCGACTCCGTGGCGGGCAGCCGCTGGTCCAGCCCCCGTGAGCTGACCGACGGGCTCGAGTCGGTCGGTCGCTCGGCGCTGCTCACCGCGGCCGAGAAGACCGGGAACGTCGACACCGTCGAGGCCCAGCTCTTCCAGGTCGCCCGGGTCGTGGCCAACCACCCCGAGCTCGAGACCGCGCTGTCGGACCTGACCGGTCCCGCCGACGCCAAGCGCACCCTGGTGCGCGGGCTGTTCGCCGACAAGGTGGACGTGGTCACCGAGACCCTCGTCGAGCAGGTCGTGCGCCGGGCCAAGGGCCGCGGCGTCGGCGTCGGGCTCGACCACCTGGTCAAGCTGGCCGCGGAACGCCGTCAGCGGTCGGTCGCCTACGTGACCAGCGCGAACGTTCTGTCCGACGAGCAGACCGCCCAGCTGGCGGCGAAGCTCAACGACATCTACGGGCGGCCGATCGCGCTGCACGTCGAGGTCGACCCGCAGCTCGGCGGCGGGCTCGTCGTCCGCGTCGGCGACGAGGTCATCGACGGGAGCGCGGCAGGTCAGCTGGCCGCGTTGCGCAGGCGGCTGGCCCGGGCATAGCCCCAGGTCACACAAGACTTTGCATACTGGCAAGAACGAAGCGAGAGCGGGAAAGACATGGCCGAGCTGACGATCTCCTCGGATGAGATCCGTAGCGCGATCGAGAACTACGTCTCGAGTTACGCCCCGGACGTGAGCCGGGAAGAAGTTGGCATCGTGGTGGACGCCGGTGACGGCATCGCCCACGTCGAGGGCCTGCCCTCGGCCATGGCCAACGAGCTGCTCGAGTTCCCCGGCGGCGTCCTCGGCGTCGCGCTGAACCTGGACGCGCGTTCCATCGGTGCCGCGATCCTCGGTGACTTCGAAAGCATCGAAGAGGGCCAGCAGGTCAAGCGCACCGGCCAGGTCCTGTCGGTGCCGGTCGGCGACGGCTACCTCGGCCGCGTCGTGAACCCGCTGGGCCAGGCGATCGACGGCCTCGGCGACATCGAGACCTCCGACCGCCGCGCGCTGGAGCTCAAGGCCGCTTCGGTGGTCGAGCGCCAGCCGGTTTCGGAGCCGCTGCAGACCGGCATCACCGCCATCGACGCGATGACGCCGATCGGCCGCGGCCAGCGCCAGCTGATCATCGGTGACCGCAAGACGGGCAAGACCGCCGTCGCCGTGGACACGATCATCAACCAGAAGGCCAACTGGGAGACCGGCGACCCGAAGAAGCAGGTTCGCTGCATCTACGTCGCGGTCGGCCAGAAGGGCTCCACGATCGCCGCCGTGAAGAAGTCCCTCGAGGACGCCGGCGCGCTGGAGTACACCACCATCGTCGCGGCCCCCGCGTCCGACTCCGCCGGCTTCAAGTGGATCGCGCCGTACACCGGCTCGGCCATCGGCCAGCACTGGATGTACGAGGGCAAGCACGTCCTCATCGTGTTCGACGACCTGACCAAGCAGGCCGACGCCTACCGCGCGATCTCGCTGCTGCTGCGCCGCCCGCCGGGCCGTGAAGCCTTCCCGGGCGACGTCTTCTACTTGCACTCCCGTCTCCTCGAGCGCTGCGCGAAGCTCTCGGACGAGCTGGGCGCCGGCTCGCTGACCGGGCTGCCGATCATCGAGACGAAGGCCAACGACGTGTCGGCCTACATCCCGACGAACGTCATCTCGATCACCGACGGCCAGTGCTTCTTCCAGTCGGACCTGTTCAACGCAGGCCAGCGCCCGGCCATCGACGTGGGCATCTCGGTGTCCCGCGTGGGTGGCGCCGCGCAGGTCAAGGCGATGAAGGACGTCGCGGGCTCGCTCCGGATCGACCTGTCGCAGTACCGCGAGCTGGAGGCCTTCGCGGCCTTCGCCTCGGACCTCGACGACGCGTCGAAGGCGCAGCTCGAGCGCGGTGCCCGGCTGTACGAGGTGCTCAAGCAGCCGCAGTACTCGCCGATCCCGGTCGAGGAGCAGGTCCTCACGGTGTACCTGGGCACGAACGGGCACTACGACTCGGTCCCGACCGAGGACGTGCGCCGGTTCAACCACGAGTTCATCGACTCGGCCCGCCGCAAGCACGCCGACCTGATCAAGGGCATCCGCGAGTCGGGCAAGTTCCCGCAGGAGACCCGCGAAGCCGTCGTCGACGCGGTGAACGAGTTCAAGAAGGAGTTCACCACCTCCGAGGGCAAGGCCCTGGTCGAGGCGGACGCCGACGCGATGGACGCCGACAAGGTCGGGCACGAGACCGTCAAGGTCAACAAGCCCGCCCCGAAGAAGTGAGCTGATAGCTCATGGCCGCACAACTCCGGGAACTCCGGTCGCGCATCAAGGCGACCAAGTCGATCGGCAAGATCACCAAGGCGATGGAGCTCATCGCCACCGCGCGCATCACCAAGGCGCGGGCGAAGGTCGCCGCTTCCCGGCCGTACGCGGACGAGATCACCAAGGTGCTCTCGGCGCTGGCCGGTGCGGCGGCCAACCTCGACCACCCCATGCTGGTCGAGCGCCCGAACCCGACGCGGGCCGCCGTCCTGGTCGTGACCAGTGACAAGGGTCAGTGCGGTGGCTACAACTCCAACGTGCTGCGCGCGACCGAAGAGCTGCTCGCCCTCCTCCGTGACGAGGGCAAGGAGCCCGAGGTCTACGTCACCGGCAACAAGGGCCTGAACTACTACCGGTTCCGCGACCGCCCGGTCGTGGACAGCTGGACGGGCTTCTCCGACCAGCCCGGGTACACCGACGCGGTCGCCGCCGGTGACGCCCTGGTGGAGTCGTTCATGCTCGGCGCGGACGACGCGCACGGCAACGCCGACGGCATCACGGGTGTCGACGAGATCCACATCGTCTACACCGAGTTCGTGTCGATGCTGACCCAGCGGCCGGTCGCCAAGCGCGTCGCGCCGCTCGAGGTCGAGTACACCGACGGCGAGGAGGAGAAGCCCGCGGGTGAGCTCCTCCCCAGCTACGAGTTCGAGCCGAGTGCCGACAAGCTGCTGGACGCGCTCCTGCCGAAGTACATCAACACGCGGCTCTACGCGGCGTTCCTCGAGTCCGCGGCGTCCGAGCTGGCCGCCCGCCGGACCGCGATGAAGGCCGCGTCGGACAACGCGAACGAACTGGTGGGCAACCTGACGCGGGAGATGAACCAGGCCCGCCAGGCGCAGATCACCCAGGAGATCTCCGAAATCGTCGGTGGCGCGAACGCGCTCACCGCAGCAGGAAGTGATGATTGATGACCAGTACTGAAGCCCCGCGCGCCAAGGGGCGCATCGTGTCGGTGACCGGTCCGGTCGTCGACGTCGAGTTCCCGCGCGGTTCCGTGCCCGACCAGTTCAACGCGCTCAAGGTCGAGATCGAGTTCGAGCAGCTGCGCAAGACCGTGACGCTCGAGGTCGCCTCCCACCTGGGTGACAACCTCGTCCGCACCATTTCGCTCCAGCCGCAGGACGGCCTGGTCCGGGGCGCCGAGGTCACCGACACCGGCAAGCCGATCACCGTCCCGGTGGGCGACAAGGTCAAGGGTCACGTCTACAACGCGCTCGGCGAGTGCCTCGACGAGCCCGGCTACGGCGACGACCTCGAGCGCTGGGGCATCCACCGCAGCGCGCCGTCCTTCGACCAGCTCGAAGGCAAGACGGAGATGCTGGAGACCGGCCTCAAGGTCGTCGACCTGCTGACCCCGTACGTCCAGGGCGGCAAGATCGGCCTGTTCGGCGGTGCCGGCGTCGGCAAGACGGTGCTCATCAAGGAGATGATCACCCGCGTCGCCCGGAACTTCGGTGGCACCTCGGTGTTCGCCGGCGTCGGCGAGCGCACCCGTGAGGGCAACGACCTCTTCCTGGAGATGTCCGAGGACGGCGTCATCAACGACACCGCCCTCATCTTCGGCCAGATGGACGAGCCGCCGGGCACCCGCATGCGCGTCGCGCTGTCCGCGCTGACCATGGCGGAGTACTTCCGCGACGTCCAGAACCAGGACGTGCTGCTGTTCATCGACAACATCTTCCGGTTCACCCAGGCCGGCTCGGAGGTGTCGACCCTGCTGGGCCGCATGCCGTCGGCCGTGGGTTACCAGCCGACGCTGGCCGACGAGATGGGGCAGCTGCAGGAGCGGATCACCTCGACCCGAGGCCGTTCGATCACCTCGATGCAGGCGATCTACGTCCCCGCGGACGACTACACCGACCCGGCCCCGGCCGCGACGTTCGCCCACCTGGACGCCACCACCGAGCTCTCCCGGTCGGTGTTCCAGAAGGGCATCTTCCCGGCGGTGGACCCGCTGGCGTCGACGTCGACGATCCTCGACCCGGCCATCGTCGGTGAGGACCACTACCGCGTGGCCTCCGAGGTCATCCGGATCCTGCAGAAGTACAAGGAGCTGCAGGACATCATCGCGATCCTCGGTATGGACGAGCTCTCGGAAGAGGACAAGCTGACCGTTCAGCGCGCGCGCCGCATCGAGCGGTTCCTGTCGCAGAACATGCTGGTCGCCGAGGCGTTCACGCAGATCCCGGGCTCGACGGTGCCGCTGTCGGAGACCATCGAGTCGTTCGACCGCATCACCAAGGGTGACTTCGACCACTACCCGGAGCAGGCGTTCCTGGGTATCGGTGGCCTCGAAGACCTCGAGAAGAAGTACAAGGAAATCACCAAGAAGTGATGTCCTGACGACGGCGGGGGCAGTGTCCATTGTGGACTCGCGCCCCCGCCGTTCTCATAGCTCCAGACAGACCTATTACACTCGGGAGTAACACCCCGAGCTAAGGAGTGCTACGTGGCTGAGATGTCCGTGGAGCTGGTGGCCGTCGAGCGCCGTCTCTGGTCGGGTACCGCCACATTCGTGGTGGCCCAGACCACCGAGGGCGAGATCGGCATCATGGCCGGCCACGAACCCGTGCTCGGGCAGCTCGTCGAGGGTGGCGTGGTCAAGGTGACGACCACCGACGGTGAGACGGTCTGCGCGGCCGTCCACGGCGGGTTCCTCTCCGTGACCGGCACCGGGGTGAGCGTCCTCGCCGAGAGCGCCGAACTGTCCGACGAGATCGACGTCGACGCGGCGAAGGCGGCACTGAGCGCCGACGACGAGACCGAGCGGGCAAGGGCCTCGGCCCAGCTCCGCGCGGCAGGTCAGTCGGCCTGAGCGGGAGACGGGCAGGAGCCGGGCCGTGAAGATCACCGTGGTGGTAGTCGGGCTCCTGATCGTGCTCGCCGTGCTGGTCGCCTGGTACGGCCAGCGGTGGATCCGGATGCGCCGCGGTGGCGGCGTGAGTGTCGCGCTGCGGTGGCGTCCGGACGCCGCGCGGTCCAGCTGGCACCTGGGGCTGGGCCGCTACGAGGGTGACGAGTTCGTCTGGTACCGGGTGTGGAGCCTGCGCACCGGGCCGGACCGCGTCTTCCAGCGCGAAAGCATGCAGATCGCCGACCGCCGTGACCCGTCCGGCAGCGAGGCGTACGCGGTGCCCGAGGGCTCGACGGTGCTGCGCTGCGAGTCCGAGACCCAGGAGGCGATCGAGATCGCCATGGGGCCAGGCGCGCTCACCGGGTTTCTCTCCTGGCTCGAATCCGCCCCACCCGGGCGACGCCTCCCGCGCGCCTCTTGAATGTCTCAAACTGGGACAGCCACGCCCGCTGATCTGGCCTACGGTTGAGCGCATGATCTTCATCGTGGTCAAGTTCCCGGTCAAGCCGGAGCACGCGGAAAACTGGCCGGACATCGTCGCGGACTACACCAAGAACACCCGTGCCGAAGCGGGCAACCGGTTCTTCGAATGGTCCCGCAGCCTCGAGGACAAGAACACCTACGTGCTGGTCGAGGGCTTCGAGGGCCAGGACGCCGCGGTCGCGCACGTCGGGTCCGACCACTTCAAGTGGGCCGTCGCCAACCTGGGTGCCTACATCAGCGACCACCCGCAGATCATCAACGTCCAGGACGCCTCCGACTGGGGCCCGATGGCCGAGATCCAGCCCCACTAAACTGGGGTCCGTGACCCTCGTCGAGATCCCCGGCTCCAAGTCTGTCACCGCCCGCGGCCTGTTCCTGGCCGCCGCCGCGCACGGCACCACGACCCTCGGCCGTCCCCTGCATTCGGACGACACCGAGGGCTTTGCCGAGGGGCTCGTCAAGCTGGGTTACCGCGTCGACCGGCAGCCGGGCGCGTGGACCATCGAGGGCCGCCCGGCCGGTCCCGGCGTCGCCGAAGCCGACGTCTTCTGCCGCGACGGCGCCACGACGGCCCGGTTCCTGCCCGCGCTGGCCGCGGCCGGCGCCGGGACGTTCCACTTCGACGCCTCCGACCAGATGCGCCGCCGCCCGCTCGGCCCGCTGACCGACGCCCTGGCCGAGCTGGGCGTCGACCTGACCTTCCACGGCGAGCCGGGCCACCACCCGCTGACCGTCCGCGCGAACGGCGTCAAGGGCGGCTCGCTGACGCTGGACGCGGGGCTGTCGTCGCAGTTCCTGACGGCGTTGCTGCTGGTCGGGCCGCTGACCGCGGAAGGCCTGCGGATCACGGTGACCGACCTGGTGTCGGTGCCGTACGTCGAGATCACGTTGGAGATGATGCGGCGCTTCGGCGTCGACGTCCGGCGCGAGGGCAAGACGTTCGTCGTCCCGCCGCAGCCGTACCAGGCCTGCGACTACCCGGTGGAGCCCGACGCGTCGACGGCGAGCTACTTCCTGGCCGCGGCGGCCGTCACCGGCCGCACGGTGACGATCCCCGGCCTCGGCTCGTCGGCCCTGCAGGGCGATGTGCGCTTCGCCGACGTGCTGCGTGAGATGGGCGCGCACGTCGAGCTGGCCGAGGACTCGGTGACGGTCGCGGGCCCGTCGGACGGCCTGCGCGGCGTCACGGTGAACATGCGCGACATCTCCGACACCGTCCCGACGCTGGCCGCGATCGCACCGTTCGCGTCCGGGCCGGTGCGCATCGAGGACGTCTACAACACGCGCATCAAGGAGTGCGACCGCCTCGACGCGTGCGAGGAGAACCTGCTCGCGCTCGGCATCGAGGTCGAGACGGGCCGGGACTGGATCGAGATCCAGCCGGGCACGCCCACCGGCGCGGAGGTCAAGTGCCGCCGCGACCACCGGATCGCGATGGCGTTCAGCATCACCGGCCTGCTGACCGAGGGCATCACGCTGGACGATCCGGACTGCGTGAAGAAGACGTTCCCGGGCTTCCACCAGGCCCTGCGGTCGCTGCGGGAGAGCTGGGGGATCTAGGCGGGCTGCCCGCCCGGCTGCCACAGCACGTCACCCTCGGGGTTCGCCAGCCGGGCGAGGATGAACAGCAGGTCCGAGAGCCGGTTGAGGTACTTCACCGCGACCGGGTTCGTCGTCTCCGGCTCGGCTTCGTGCAGCGCCCACGCGCTGCGCTCCGCCCGCCGCGACACCGTGCGCGCCTGGTGCAGGAACGCCGCGCCCGGCGTGCCGCCCGGCAGGATGAACGACGTCAGCTTCGGCAGGCGCTCGTTGAACTCGTCGCACCAGCCTTCGAGCCGTTCGACGTACTTCTCCGTGATCCGCAGCGGCGGGTACGGCGGGTCGTCGGAGATCGGCAGGCAGAGGTCCGCGCCGACGTCGAAGAGATCGTTCTGCACCGTACGCAGCACGTCCGCGATTTCGCCGGGGAGACCGCCCATCGCGATCGCCAGGCCCAGCACCGAGTTGGCTTCGTCGGTGTCGGCGTACGCGCCCAGGCGCGGGGACGTCTTGGGCACGCGGGACCCGTCGCCGAGCGCGGTCGTGCCGCTGTCGCCGACCTTCGTGTAGACGCGGTTGATGCGAACGACCATGAACCCACCATAGCGGCCCCCGCCCGGGCCGAATCCGGGCGAGAGGGCATGATTGGCGGCCATGAGCGAGCACTTCGACGTGCATGGCGGAGCCCGGCTGGTCGGCGAGGTCGACGTGGTCGGCGCCAAGAACAGCGTGCTGAAGCTGATGGCCGCGGCCCTCCTCGCGGAAGGCACGACGACCATCACGAACTGCCCGCAGATCCTCGACGTCCCGCTGATGGGCGACGTGCTGCGGAGCGTCGGCTGCGAGGTCGTCATCGAGGGCGACACCGCCACCATCACCACCCCGGCCGAGCTGTCGCACCGCGCGGACTCGGCGGCGATGGGCAAGCTGCGCGCGTCCGTCTGCGTGCTGGGCCCGCTGGTCGGCCGGCTGAAGCAGGCCGTCGTGGCGCTGCCGGGCGGCGACGCGATCGGCTCGCGCCCGCTGGACATGCACCAGAACGGCCTGCGCAAGCTGGGCGCGACGAGCACGATCGAGCACGGCTGCGTCGTCGCGAAGGCCGAGACGCTGGTCGGCGCGCAGATCTGGCTGGACTTCCCGAGCGTCGGCGCGACCGAGAACATCCTGATGGCGGCCGTGCTGGCCGAGGGCACCACGGTCATCGACAACTGCGCGCGCGAGCCCGAGATCGTCGACATCTGCACGATGCTCACCGAGATGGGCGCGAAGATCGACGGCGCCGGCACGTCGACGTTGACCGTGCACGGCGTGGAGCAGCTGCACCCGACCACCCACAGCGTCATCGGCGACCGGATCGTGGGCGCGACCTGGGCGTTCGCGGCGTCGATGACCCGTGGCGACGTCACCGTGCGCGGGGTCAACCCGCACCACCTCGACCTGGTGCTGAACAAGCTGCAGCTGGCCGGCGCGGACGTCGAGACGTTCGGCGACAAGGGCTTCCGCGTGGTCCAGCCCGAGCGCCCCAAGGCGGTCGACTGGGTGACGCTGCCCTACCCCGGCTTCGCGACCGACCTCCAGCCGTTCGCGGTCGCGCTCTCGGCGGTGTCCGAAGGCACGTCGATGATCACGGAGAACGTCTACGAGGCGCGGTTCCGGTTCATCGAGGAGATGATCCGCCTGTCGGGCGACGCACGCACGGACGGCCACCACGCGGTGGTCCGCGGCGTCTCCCGGCTGTCCAGCGCCCCGGTCTGGGCGTCCGACATCCGCGCCGGCGCGGGGCTGGTGCTGGCCGGGCTGTGCGCGGACGGCGTCACCGAGGTCTGGGACGTCTTCCACATCGACCGCGGCTACCCGCACTTCGTCGAGAACCTGAACCGCCTGGGCGCCCGCATCGAGCGGGTCAGCGGCGAGCCCGACCGGACGTGAATCACCCGCCCTGCGCGCTGAGCGCGCGCAGGGCGTAGGCCACCAGCCGCTCGACGTAGTCCGGCTCCGCTTCGGCGCGGCGGACCACGAGGCGCCAGTAGATCGGCGCCGCCAGCACGTCGAGCGCCATTTCCATGTCCAGGTCCTCGGGCAGCTCGCCGCGTGTGATCGCGCGGCGCAGCATCGCTTCGCCGACCTCGCGCCGCGGCCCGCCGATGTTCTCGCGCGTGTCGCGCCCGTGGTCCGGGTTGCGCGCGTCCTCCGCGACCAGGTCCGGCAGGATCCGCGAGAACAGCGGGTGCGTCAGCCAGTCGATCAGTGACTGCATCGTCTGGCGCAGGTCACCGCGCAGTGAGCCGGTGTCCGCCTCCGCCGCGCGCGTCACGCTGAACTCCGTGACCACCGCCGCGATCATCTCGTCCTTCGACCGCCACCGCCGGTAGAGCGCGCTTTTGCCGACGCCGGCGCGTTTCGCGACGGCCTCCATCGACAGCCGCCCGTAGCCCTGCTCGGCGAGCTCGTGGAGGACGGCGTCGGTGATCGCCTGCGTGACCTCGGGCTGGAGGACCGCGGCGCCGGTCGGGGTGCGTGCCATGGACAGCAGTGTAGCGGGTGGACGGAACGGTACCGTCCCGTCTATATTGACGTCGGGACGGCACCGTCTCGTCCAAACGTTCAAGGAGGCTCCGATGGAGCTGCGAGACCTCGTCGATCACGGGATCGACCTGCTGCTGAA
The DNA here is from genome assembly GCF_024703995.1 of Amycolatopsis iheyensis. Lineage (GTDB taxonomy): Bacteria > Actinomycetota > Actinomycetes > Mycobacteriales > Pseudonocardiaceae > Amycolatopsis > Amycolatopsis iheyensis. The sequence continues at coordinate 659,696 of NZ_JAMXQV010000001.1, forward strand.
GCACGACATGGCCGGGTTCGCCGGGCTGTGGGCCACCGACGGCGTCCTCGAGTTCCCCTTCGCCGGCCCGGGCTACCCGAAGCGCGTCGAGGGGCGCGAAGCGATCACCGAATACCTGCGCGACTACCCGAACCTGCTGGACATCCGGGAGGTCGTCGCGAAGACCGTGCACGAGACGACCGACCCGGCCGTGGTCGTCGCCGAGTTCACGGTCGCCGGGGTCGTGGTGGCTTCGGGGAAGCCGTACGAGCTCTCCTACGTCGCGGTGATCACCGGCGGGAACGGCGAGATCCGGCACTACCGCGACTACTGGAGCCCACTCGCCGCGGCGGAGATCCTGGGTGGCGTCGAAGAGCTGACGGCGGCTTTCGGTGGCTGACGTCCTGGTCCTCGGCGGCACCGGCACCACCGGGAGCCGCGTGGTCGCGGGCCTGCGCGACGCGGGATTCGCGGCACGCGCGGCCACGCGCAAGCCCGGCGAGCCCGGTCAGGTCCGGTTCGACTGGGCCGACCGCGCATCCCATGGCGACGCAGTACGCAATGTATCCGCTGTATACATTGTCGCCCCGATCGGCGAGGCCGAGCCGGCCGGGCTGGTGTCGCCGTTCCTCGCCGACGCGCTGGCGGCGGGTGTCCGCCGGTTCGTCCTGCTCAGCTCGTCGGCCGTCACGGCGGACACGCCCGGGCTCGGCGAGCTGCAACGGCTCGTGCGCGCCGCGCCGGAGTGGGCCGTGCTGAAGCCGTCGTGGTTCATGCAGAACTTCACCGGCGAGCACCTGGTCGCCCAGGGGGTGCGGGACGGCGAGATCGTCACGGCCACCGGCGACGCGCGGATCGCGTTCGTCGACGCCGGCGACATCGCGGCGGTCGCCGTCCGCGCGCTGACCGATCCCGAACCGCACAACACCGAACACGTCCTGACCGGTCCCTCGGCCGTGAGCTACGCCGAAGCCGCGTCGATCATCGCCGCGCACACCGGGCGCCCGGTGCGGCACCGCGCGGTGAGCACCGCGGACTTCGCGGCCCGCGTGGCCGCGTCGGGGGTTCCGGCGGAGTTCGCCGCGGTGCTCGCCGCGCTCGACGAGGACATCCGCCGCGGCACCGAAGACCGCGTCACCCCGGCCGTCGAGCAGCTCACCGGCCGGCCCGCCCGCTCGTTCACCACGTTCGTCGAGGAGGAAATCCGATGAAGCAGATCATGTTCACCGAGGACCCGCAGTTCTGGTTCGAGACCCTGCGCCTGTTCGGCCACGCGTCCTACGGCGGCTCGGACTTCGGCGAGGTCGTCGCGGCGGCGTCGACGGTGACGCCGGGCGACTACGACAGCTGGCACGACGCCTACCGCGCGATGGCGGACCGGCTCTACGCCGAGGCGGCCGACGCCGGCCCGGTCACGGCGCGGGACCTGCTGCTGCGCGCGTCGACGTACTACTTCTCGTCGGAGTTCTTCCTGCACGGCGACCCGGCGGACCCGCGGATCGCGTCGGCGTACGACCGCAGTGTCGAGTGCTTCCGGCGTGCGGGCGTCGCCGAGCCGGTCGAAATCCCGTACGGGGGAACGGTTCTGCGCGGTTACTTCTACCGCGCGCCGGGCGCGGGCCCGAAGCCGCTGCTGATCATGCACAACGGGTTCGACGGCAGCGCCGAGGAATGCCACTACATGGGCGCGGCGGCCGGCGCCGAGCACGGCTACCACGTGCTGACGTTCGACGGCCCCGGCCAGCCGAGCGCGATCCGGCACGACGAGCTCGTGTTCCGCCCGGACTGGGAGCACGTCGTCACCCCGGTGGTCGACTTCGCGCTCGGCCTCGACGGCGTCGACAGTTCGCGGATCGCGCTGCTGGGCGTGAGCCTCGGCGGCATGCTGGCTCCGCGCGCGGCGGCGTTCGAGCCCCGGCTGGCGGCCGTCGTCGCGGTCGACGGTGTCTACGACGCCGGCGCCGCGGTGACCGGCGCCCTGCCGTGGGACCGCACGGAAATCGTCCGCCGCGCGAACGCCCCGGAGGACCCGGAGTTCGACGCCTTGCTGGCGGCGGGCCGCGAGGCGAACTCGACGTTGCGCTGGGCGTGCGACCACGGCCGCTACGTCCTGGGCGCGGCGACCGACCGCGAGTTCGTCGCGAAGTACCTCGAGTACACGCTGGAGGGCGGCGTCGCGGAGAAGATCACGTGCCCGACGCTGGTCTGCGAAGCGGCGGACGACCTGTTCTTCGCCGGCGAGACGGAGACCGAGCCGCGCCGGCTGTACGACCACCTGAACGCCCCGAAGACGCTGCTGACCTTCACGGCGGAGGAAGGCGCGGACGCGCACTGCCACGTCGGAGCCCAGCGCCTGGCGGCCGGCCGGATCTACGACTGGCTGGACCGCACGCTCTAGCCTTCGACCACCAACGCCGCGCCGAACCCGAGCAGGGCGGCGCCGGTGACGCCGTCCATCGTCCGGCGGACCCGGCGCCGCCGCAGCCAGTGGCGGATCCGGTGCACGCCGGCGACGATGACGAGCTGCCAGAGCGTGGCGAGGACCCCGACGGTACCGGCGAGCAGCAGGGATTCCGCGAGCGTCGAGTCCGGCGTGAGGAACTGCGGGAGCATCGAGAGGTAGAAGACGAGGACCTTCGGGTTAGTGAGGTTGCCGAGGAAGCCTTCGCGCCACCGGCGGCCGCCGGTGGGTGCGGCCCGCTCGAGGGCGCGGTAGTTCCCGCGCCACGCGGCGACGAGGGCTTTGCCCCCGAGGTAGCCGAGGTACGCGGCGCCGGCCCACTTCAGGGCGAGGAAAACGGGCTCGGACCGCACGACGAGGGCACTGAGCCCCAGCGCGGCGGCGACGCCTTGGACGAGGTTCCCGGAGCCGATGCCCAGCGCGGTCAGCACCCCGCCCCGCCGGCCGCCGGCGAGCGAGTTCTTGAGCACGAGGGCCGTGTCCGGTCCCGGCACGATCAGCACGAGCACGACGAAGAGCACGTACGCGCCATAGGTTCCCCAGGTCATGACGCCAGGTTAGGCCGGGAGCGGCGGCGGTCTCAGCCTTCGAGAGCCAGCGCCGCGCCGAAACCCACCAACGCCATCCCCGTCGCGCCGTCCATGGCCCGCCGGACCCGGCGGCGCTGCAGCCAGCCCCGCACGCGGCGCACGAACAGCAGTAACAGCACCTGCCACACCACCCCGAGCGCCGCCACCGTGTACGCCAGCAGCAGCGAATCGCCGAACGTCGACGCCGGGGTCAAGAACTGGGGCAGCACCGACAGGTACAGCACGATCACCTTGGGATTGGTGATGTTGGAGAGGAAGCCTTCGCGGAACCGCCGCCCGTGGGAGCCGCGCGCCTGGCGAACGCCGTCCAACGCTTCGTAGTCCCCGCGCCAAGCTCCCCGCAACGCCTGGAAACCCAGGAACACCAGGTAAGCCGCGCCGAGCCACTTCACCGTGAGGAACAACGGCTGGTATCGCGTGATCACCGCGCCCAGCCCGAACGCCACCGCGGTGCCCTGGAGGAAGTTCGCGACGCTGATGCCCGCGCACGCCCAGCCGCCGCCGCGGGCGCCGCCGGTCAGGGCGTTCTTCAGGACCACCATCGTGTCCGGGCCCGGCATCATCGCCAGGAACCCCATCATCCCGGCGAACGCCGCGTACGTGCTCCACGTCATCAGGACTCCAGGGCCAACGCCGCGCCGAAGCCGAGCAGGGCCGTGCCCGTGACGCCGTCGAGGGTGCGGCGGACGCGGCGGCGGCCCAGCCACGCCCGGACCCGGTGCACGAACAGCAGCAGCACCAGCAGCCACGCCCCGCCCAGGACCGCGACCGTGTACGCCAGCACCAGCGAGTCGCCGAGCGTGGAGGCCGGGGTGAGGAACTGCGGCAGCACCGACAGGTACAGCACCAGCACCTTCGGGTTCGTGATGTTCGAGAGGAACCCCTCGCGGAACCGGCGGAACCCGCCGCCGCGGCGGCGCTGGGCCTGCTCGACGACGTCGTAGTTGCCGCGGAACGCCCCGCGCAGTGCCTGGAACCCGAGGAACACGAGGTACGCCGCGCCGACCCACTTCAGCGCCAGGAACACCGGCTGCGACTTCGCGATGAGCACGCCCAGCCCGAGCGCCGCGGCGCTGCCCTGCACCGCGTTGCCCGCGAAGATGCCGAGCGACGCGAGCAGCCCGCCGCGGAACCCGCCGGAGAGCGCGTTCTTCAGCATCACCATCGTGTCCGGTCCCGGCGCCAGCACGATCAGCACCACGATGACCAGGTAACTCCCGTACACACTCCACGTCACGGCTGCCCACGCTAACCGACGGATATCGGTCCGGTCTCGCGGATTTCCGTCACACCGTTCGCCGCGTGGCTCGTGGCCGTGCACCGAGGGGAACTCGCCCTTCAGGACGGCGAAAACCTGCTCTGGCGGAACACGGCCGTCCTGGTGTCGCTGACGTTCGGCTGGGTCGTCGCGATCGTCGTGTTCGTGGCGCTCGGGCAGTCGACCCCGGCCGCGGTGCTCGCGGTGGCCGGCATCGCGTCGGCGGGCTGGTCCGAGTACTCGCGGCGGCGGCAGGCCGACCTCGTCGAGTGCTTCGTGACCGACCGGCGGATCGTCGTCCACAGCGACGAGGAGGGGCGGTCCCACGCTCCGCGCGATCGATCACGCACAGAGGGTGTTCGAGCACGTGCAGCGCGCTCGGGGCTCGGCGGAGGGCACCCCCGCGGAGTAGTGTTCGGCCATGTCAGCAGGGGAAATCGATCTTCTACCCGGTGAGCGCGTGCTCTGGGCGGGAGAGCCGGTCCAGCGTCCGCTCTACGTCGCCGCCGACGGGGTGATCGCCCCTGCCGGACTCGTCCTCGCCGTCGCCGCGCTCTGGTTCCTGCTCACGACCGAACCCGCCGGGCCCGCGATGGCCGCCGCCGTCGTGGTTCTCGTGATCGGCCTCTACGGCGCCGTCGGCCGCGAAGCCGTCCGCTACCTCGCGCTCGGGCGCACGACGTACGCCGTGACCGACAGCCGGGTCATCGCGCGCACGGGGCTGTTCCGCCAGAAGGAACGCGCCAGCGAGCTGGCCGGCCTGTCGGCGCCGGTGCTCAAGCCCGGGCCGTCGCGCACCGGCACCCTCACCTTCGCGGAGTCCGGCTCGGTGACGCTGATGGGCGTCGGCGAGCCGAAGCGCGTCCGCGACCTGCTCACCAAGGCCATCGACGAGGCGAAGGCCCGTCAGGCACCTCCGGAGCCGGACACTTCGGCCGCTTAGGCAACCACCCGGCTCCACCACGCGTGTCCCCTTTGTCCACATGGGGGAGCGGAGGCGTGTTGGACCTGCCGACGAATGTCCTGATGCCGGGTGAGCGGGTGCTGTGGTCGGGACGGCCACGCCGGCACCCCCTGCGTTTCGAAGAATGGTTCATCCTGGGCGTGCTCGGGGTGTGGACGGCGCTGCTGTGCGTGCTGTTCGCCGCGACGCTCGCCCGGCAGAACCCGATGGTGTACTTCCTGCCGGTGCTGCTCGTGTTCAGCCTGCTGCCCGCCGCTGCGCTGCTCCTGGGACGCCAGCGGATGGCGCGCTCGACCACCTACTTCGTCACCACCCTGCGGGTGCTGGCGGTGCACGAACGGCCGTGGCGCCGGGTGCGGTGGGACTACCTGGCGCTGGTGCCGGTCCCGTCCCTGCGCGAGGGCCGGGAGGGAACCGGCACGTTGTCCTTCGGCTGGCCCGATCCGGCGGCGCGCGTCATGGCGGTGTTCTCCCGGCCACTGCCGGGAACGCCGCCGTCGGACGGCTCGCTGTCCCCGCGGCGCGTGGAGTTCCGCGGCATCCCCGACGCCGGTCAGGTGCGCGAGCTGATCGCCGAGGCCCAAGGCCGGCCCCTCGATGCTTGACCTGCTGCCGGGCGAACAGCTGCGCTGGTCCGGCGCGCCCGCTCGCCCCAAGCTCACCTACGGCGAGTGGTCTCTCGTCATCTGGGGGACGGTTTTCGAGCTGATCGGCCTGCCGATCGCGCTGACCCCGGCAAGCCCCGGGTGGACGATCATCTTCCCGATGGTGGGCCTGCTCTGGTTCACGACGCTGGTCGTCACCCGGCTGGTCCGGCGTTCGACGAGCTACCGCGTGACCAGCCGGCGCCTGCTGGTCGCGCGCACCTGGCCGTGGCGCCGCGAGCGCGCCCACTACCTGGGCGCGCTCGGGCGCCCACTGCTCGTCCCCGGCCCGCGTCACCTCGACACGATCGTCTTCAGCGAGGTCGCGGCGATGATCCACCGTCGGCGCGAGCGATTCCGCTGGGCGCTCCACGCGCGCGTGCTGACCAGGTTCGTCCCGTGCCTCGAACTCCTCCCGGACGCCGAGCGCGTCGCCGGCCTCATCGCCGACTCGCGGGCCCGCCAGACCACCCGGACGTGTTCGATTCCACTGCCACCGTAAGTTACCGGCCGGTACACTCGACGAAACGTCCACCGCCGGAGGTGCCCAGTGCCGTACCCATCCGACCACGAGCGGGATCGCCCCTGGGTGATGCGTACGTACGCGGGGCACTCCTCCGCGGCCGCGTCGAACGAGCTCTACCGGCGCAACCTCGCCAAGGGGCAGACCGGTCTCTCGGTCGCCTTCGACCTGCCCACCCAGACCGGCTACGACCCGGACCACCAGCTCTCGCGCGGTGAGGTCGGCAAGGTCGGCGTGCCGGTGTCACACATCGGGGACATGCGCCGGCTCTTCGACGGCATCCCGCTCGCGGAAGCCAACACGTCGATGACGATCAACGCGCCGGCCATGTGGCTGCTCGCGCTGTACGTCTCCGTGGCGCGCGAGCAGGCCGAAGCCGAAGGCCGGGACGTCGACGAGGTGCTGGCGAAGCTCGCCGGCACCACGCAGAACGACATCATCAAGGAGTACCTGTCCCGCGGGACCTACATCTTCCCGCCGGGGCCGAGCCTGCGGCTGATCACCGACATGATCGCGTGGACCGTGCACCACGTGCCGAAGTGGAACCCGATCAACATCTGCAGCTACCACCTGCAGGAAGCCGGGGCGACGCCGACGCAGGAAGTCGCGTACGCGCTGTGCACCGCGATCGCCGTGCTCGACGCCGTCCGCGACTCCGGGCAGGTGGACCAGGCCGACATGGCCAAGGTCGTCGCGCGGATCTCGTTCTTCGTCAACGCCGGTGTGCGGTTCGTCGAGGAGATGTCCAAGATGCGCGCGTTCACCGCGCTCTGGGACGAAATCACGCGGGACCGGTACGGCGTGACGGATCCGAAGGCGCGCCGCCTGCGCTACGGCGTCCAGGTGAACTCGCTCGGCCTCACCGAAGCCCAGCCCGAGAACAACGTCCAGCGGATCGTGCTGGAGATGCTCGCGGTGTCGCTCTCCCGCGGCGCGCGCGCCCGCGCGATCCAGCTGCCGGCCTGGAACGAGGCGCTCGGCCTGCCCCGGCCGTGGGACCAGCAGTGGGCTCTGCGCATGCAGCAGGTGCTCGCCTTCGAGACGGACTTGCTCGAGTACGAGGACATCTTCGACGGCTCGCACGTCATCCAGGCCAAGGTCGACGAGATCATGTCCGGCGCGCGCGAGGAGATCGCCCGAGTGCAGGATCTCGGCGGCGCGGTCGCCGCGGTCGAGAGCGGCTACATGAAGTCGCAGCTCGTCGCGTCGCTGGCCGAGTACCGCCGCGGGATGGAGAACGGCGAGCGGATCCTGGTTGGCGTCAACAAGTTCGACACGACCGAGCCGTCGCCACTGCAGGCCGAGGGCGCGAAGGCGATCGAGACGATCGACCCCGCCGTCGAGAAGGCCGCCGTCTCCGCGATCGAGGAGTGGCGGACCCAGCGCGACAGCGATGCCGTCGAGCGGGCGCTGGCCACGCTCAAGGAGCGCGCGGGCACCACGGAAAACCTGTTCGAGGCCACTGTGGACTGTGCGCGGGCCGGCGTGACCACCGGCGAGTGGTCCGGCGCGCTGCGCGAGGTGTTCGGCGAATACCGGGCGCCCACCGGGGTTTCCGCCGCCCCTGGTGGTGGTGGCGACCCGCAGATCGAGCGCGTCCGGGAGCTCGTCCGCGCCACCGAAGCGGAACTCGGCGAACGGCTGCGGATCCTCGTCGGCAAGCCGGGCCTCGACGGGCACTCCAACGGCGCCGAGCAGGTCGCCGTCCGGGCGCGCGACGTCGGCTTCGAGGTCGTCTACCAGGGCATCCGGCTCACGCCCGAACAGATCGTCGCGGCCGCGGTGCAGGAGGGCGTGCACGTCGTCGGGCTTTCGGTGCTCTCCGGCTCGCACCTCGAGGTCGTCCCGCACGTCGTCGACGGCCTGCGCGCGGCGGGCGCCGGGGACGTCCCGGTGATCGTCGGCGGGATCATCCCGCCCGACGACGCCGCGCTGCTGACCGAGCGCGGCATCGCGCGGGTGTTCACGCCCAAGGACTACGAGCTGACCGACATCATGGCCGGCATCGTCGCGCTGGTCCGGGAGCGCAACGGGCTCAGCTGAGCCCGGCCAGGATGTCCTTCGTGGACTTCACGGTGGCGAACTGGTTGGCCAGGTTCGCCGCCGTGACGCGGTACAGCTCGTCGGCGGTCACCTCCGGCAGGTCGAAGGTGAACGTCGCGTCGAGGGCGAAAGTCACGTCGTAGCCGAGGTTTCCGCCCATCCGCGCGGTGGTTTCGCAGCAGAAGTTTGTCTGGATGCCGGCCACGACGAAGCTCGTGATGCCGCGCTTGCGCAGCCACGCGTCGAGGTCGACATCGCCGAGGAACGCCGAGTTGACCTGCTTGCCGAAGACCAGATCCGGGCGTGCGCCGTCGAGTTCGGGCTTGAAGTCGTTGCCCGGCTGTCCCGGCCGCAGCGGCGAGTCCGGTTTCGTGGAGTCGTGGTGCACGAGCACGACCGGCAGCCGCCGCTCCTGCCACGCGTCGAGCAGTGCCTTCATGTTCGCTTCGGCGCCGGGGTTGTTGCGCGGGCCCCAGTGGTCCGGGTCGTCGAACCCGCGCTGGACGTCGATCAGGATGAGTGCCGTCATGGTCTCGAGTTTCGCGCGCGTGCGGGGTCTCGGGGGAGTGGCAGAAGACGCGCGATGCGATACTTTTCTGCCATGCGCACCATCGGCGTTCTGCTCCTGCCGGGCACCCGGATGTTCGACCTCGCGGTGATCGGCGAGGTCTGGGCCCAGGACCGCACCGACAGCGGGATCGGCCCGTTCACGGTCCGGTTGTGCAGTGCGGGCCGGGTGCGCACACCCGTGTCGCCGTTCGGGGACGTCGCGGCGACGCACGGGCTCACCGGGCTCGACGGCTGCGACCTCGTGCTGGCGCCGGGCCGCGACGACCCCCTGGCCGCGGTGCCCCCGGCGGCGGTGACCGCGCTGCGGCGGGCGCACCGGGACGGCCGGACCGTCGCCGGGTTGTGCTCCGGCGCGTTCACCCTCGCCGCCGCCGGGCTGCTCGACGGCCGCCCGGCGACCACGCACTGGCGCGACCTCGACGCGCTCGCCCGCGTCGCGCCGCTGGCGGACCTGCGGCGCGACGTGCTCTACACCGACGACGGCGGCGTCCTGACGTCGGCGGGCGTCGTCGGCGGCCTCGACCTGTGCCTGCACCTGGTGCGGCGCGACCACGGCGCGGACGTCGCCGCCGCGCTCGCCCGCCGCCTGGTGATGCCGCCGGTGCGGGAGGGCGGGCAGCGCCAGTACGTCGACACCCCGGTGCCGCCGGCGGCCGCGCAGCCCGGCATGGCGTCCACAATGGACTGGGCGCTGGCCCGGTTGGGCGACGACATCGGCGTCGAAGACCTGGTCGGGCACGCCCGGATGAGCGAGCGGACCTTCCACCGCGAGTTCGCCGCGGCCACCGGCAGCACGCCGGGACGGTGGCTGCGCGTGCAGCGCGTCCGGCTGGCGCAACGGCTGCTGGAGACGACGGAGCTGCCGGTCGAGCGCGTCGCGCAGCGCTCCGGCCTGGGCACGGCCGCGAACCTGCGCCGCCGGATGCACGCCGAAGTCGGCGTCGGGCCGGACAGCTATCGGCGCACGTTCCGAAGAGTTACCGTCGAGGCATGACCGAGTACGAGCACATCCTGGTCAAGCGCGACGGCGACACCGTCACGATCACCATGAACCGCGCGGCGCGGCGCAACTCGCTGTCCGCGGACCACCTGGCCGAGCTGCTCGCCGCGTTCCACGAGGCGGGGACGTCCGACGCGACCGGCATCGTGCTGGCCGGCGCCGGGCCGGTGTTCTCCGCCGGGCACGACTTCGGTGACGTCGCCGCGCGGGACCTGATGGGCGTGCGCGAGCTGCTGACGCTCTGCACCGACCTGATGAAGACCATGCAGTCGGTGCCGCAGGTCGTCGTCGCGCGGGTGCACGGCCTGGCCACGGCGGCGGGCTGCCAGCTGGTGGCGTCGTGCGACCTCGCCGTCGCGGCCGAGTCCGCGGGCTTCGCCCTGCCCGGCGGCAAGGGTGGCTGGTTCTGCCACACCCCGGCGGTCCCGGTGGCACGCTCGATCGGCCGCAAGCGGCTGATGGAGCTGGCGCTGACCGGCGACGTCGTCGACGCGCCCACCGCGCTCGACTGGGGCCTGGTCAACCGCGTCGTCCCGGACGAGCAGCTCGACGACGCCGTCGCGGAGCTGCTGGGCCGGGCCACGCGCGGCAGCCGGGCCAGCAAGACGATGGGCAAGGTCACGCTGTACGCCCAGCTCGACCGGCCCGAGGCCGACGCGTACGCGATCGCGCTGGAGGTCATGGCCTCGGCGTCGCAGCTGCCCGGCGCCCGCGAGGGCATGGCGGCCTTCCTGGAGAAGCGCAAGCCCTCCTGGCCCGACTGAGGCGGCACTTTCCTAGGGAAAGTTCCGCTTTGCGCTGCCCGCTCGCCATACCATACCGTATGGTACGGTCGAGGCATGGCGGGCAAGCGGGACTGGTTGGACGCGGGGTTGGCGCTGCTGGCGGAGCAGGGTGCGCCGGCGGTGACGATCGAGCGGCTGGCCGACGGGCTCGGCCTGTCGAAGGGCTCCTTCTACCACCACTTCAAGGGCATGACCGGCTTCCGCACGGCCCTGCTGGAGCACTTCGAAGCCGAACGCACGACACGGTTCGTCGAGCAGGCCGAAGCGGCGGGCGGTGATCGGCTGGACGCGCTGCTGAAGCTCGTCCTCGCGCCGGGACGGTGGCTGGAGCTGGAGATCGCCGTGCGGGCGTGGGCCCTGCAGGACGCCGAAGCGCGGGCGGTCCAGGAGCGCGTCGACCGGACCCGGCTGGCCTACCTGACCGAGATCAGCGGCGACGCCGACCTGGCGCTGGCGTTGTTCCTGGTCGTCGTCGGCGCGGGGCAGGTGCTGCCGCCGCCGTCCGGCCGGCAGCTCAAGAACGCGTTGGAACTCGTACTGGGGAGAAGGAAATGACCGAGCCGTTCGCCGAAGGCGCCGACTACGTCGAATTCAAGGAGATCGAAAGCGAGAACAGCCTGCGTGAGTTCGTCGCGGGCATGTTCAGCTGGTCGCCGGCCTGGATGAAGGCCCTGTTCGGCGTCCGCGTCCTGCTCGCGAAGGCGCTGCGGCTGCGGACGGCGGCCGTCCCGCGCTTCGGCAAGCTTCGGCCGGACGACGTCGGGTTCGCGCCCGGCGACCGGGTCGCGTTCTTCACCGTCCGGGCCGGTGAGCCGGAGCGGTACCTCGTCCTCGGCATCGACGACAACCACCTGAACGGCTACCTGACGGTCGAAGCGGTGCCCCGGGGTTTCCGGCTCGGCACGATCGTGCACTTCCACAACCGCGTCGGGCGGGCCTACCTCGCGCTGATCAAGCCGTTCCACCACCTGGGGATAAGAAGCATGCTCAGGGCCGGTGCCGCTCGAGGAGCATGAGCTGCGCCCACGCGGCGATCGACTGCGCGTCGGTGATGTCGCCGGCCAGGATCATCTTCTCGACGTCCGCGCGGGGGAACCAGGCACTGCGCATGTCCTGCTCCTCCTGCTCGCGCTCGGGCTCGCCCTCGGTGAGCTCGGTCGCGAGGAACACCCAGCCGCGCTGGCTGCTCATCCCGGCGGCGACGTCGAGCCGGCCGAGCGCGACCATCGAACCGGCGCTCAGCCCGGTTTCCTCGCGCAGCTCGCGGGCGGCGAGCTCGGCGGGCGGCAGCTCTTCGCGGTCGGGCGCGGTGCCCTGCGGGAACTCCCAGCGCCGTTCGCCGAGCGGATAGCGGAACTGCTCGACCAACCGGAACCGGTCGCCGTCCTGGGCGATGACGAGCGCGTACGGCGGCTTGTCGATCACGCCGAAGATGCCGGCCGAGCCGTCAGGGCGGCGGATGTCGTCCTCCCGCACGGTCATCCAGTTGTTCCGGTACACCTCGCGGGACGCGACACGCTGAATGGGGTCCACCCGTCCAGTATCCCCAACCTGTCCTACCCTCCTCGGGTGCGTCTCGTGATCGCGCGGTGCCAGGTCGACTACGCCGGCCGGCTCACCGCCCACCTGCCGATGGCCACCCGCCTGCTGCTCGTCAAGTCCGACGGCTCGGTGTCGGTGCACTCCGACGACCGCGCGTACAAGCCGTTGAACTGGATGAGCCCGCCCTGCTGGCTGATCGAGGACGGCAAGCTCTGGATCGTCGAGAACAAGCAGGGCGAGAAGCTGGTGATCTCCATCGAGGAGGTCTTCCACGACTACTCGCAGGCGCTGGGCGCGGAGCCGGGCCTGCAGAAGGACGGCGTCGAGGCGCACCTGCAGGAGCTGCTGGCGGAGCACATCAAGACCCTCGGCGACGGCTACACGCTGGTCCGCCGCGAGTTCCCGACGGCGATCGGCCCGGTGGACATCATGGCCCGCGACGCCGACGGCAAGTCGGTGGCGGTGGAGATCAAGCGCCGCGGCGAGATCGACGGCGTCGAGCAGCTGACGCGGTACCTGGAGCTGCTGAACCGCGACCCGCTGCTGGCGCCGGTGCAGGGTGTGTTCGCGGCGCAGATCATCAAGCCGCAGGCCCGGACGCTGGCCGAGGACCGCGGGATTCGCTGCCTGACGCTGGACTACGACGAGCTGCGCGGCATCGAGTCCGACGAGTTCCGGCTGTTCTGACGTGGAGCCCGGCCGGTACGTCCACTACAAGGGCGGCGAGTACGAGGTGCTGGGCGTGGCCCGGCACAGCGAAACCGAGGAAGAGCTCGTGGTGTACCGCGCGCTGTACGGCGCCCGGGGGCTGTGGGTGCGTCCGCTCGCGATGTTCGCCGAGAAGGTCGGCGGGGTGCCCCGCTTCCGGCGCGTCACGGACTGAAGACCGCCCGGTTCGCGCGGACGAACTCCTCGAACGTGGTGGCCGGGCGGCCGGTGAGCTCGCCGACCACCGGCGTGACCCGCTCCGCGCCGCCGTGGCGGTAGGCGCGGGCGACCTCGATCAGCGCGTCCGCCTGGAACTCCGGCAGGCCGCGCGCGAGCATCGCCGCGCGGGCTTCTTCGTCCGGCGGTCCGAGGTAGCGGACCGGCTTGCCGAGCACCGCCGAGAACCGGTCGGCGGCCTCGGCATAGGTGAGGGCTTCGGGACCGGTGATGTCGTAGACCCGGCCGTCGTGGCCGTCGGTGGTCAGGACGCGGGCCGCGACGCGGGCGATGTCGCCGGTGTCGGCGAAGCTGATGGGGGCTTCGATCCGCGGCAGCGAGAAGACGCCTTCGGTGCGGATCGTGGGCTGCCGGAGGAAGTTCTGCAGGTAGAAGTTCGGGCGCAGCAACGTCCAGCGCAGGCCGGACGCGGCCAGCGCCTCCTCGGCCGGCCGGTGCAGCCGCGCGATCGGGGTCAGGCCCTCGTCGGCCCGCCAGACCGACAGCTTGACCACGCGCACCCCGGCCGCGCGGGCGGCCGCGACCGCGCTGAGCTCCAGCGCCGTCTGCGCGGGGTTCGTCGGCGCCAGCAGGAACATCGCGTCGACGCCCTCGAGCGCGGCGGGGAAGCCCGCCGGGTCGGCGAGGTCCAGGACCACCGCGCCGTCACCCGCCCGGGCGGGGTCGCGGTACGCGGGCCGCGCGGGTGCGCCGAGTGCACGCAGCTCGGCGAGCAGGGCCGAGCCGACGGTGCCGCTCGCGCCGGTCACCAGGATCATCCAGCCTCCTCCGGTCGTCGGGCCGGAGTCTGCCAGGTACCACCGACAGAAACCGGCCGCGGCGGGCGCCGAGCCGGCCGATACCGAATCGATGCCGGATTTCCGTATCTCATTCCCCGCTGATTCCTCCGCAAGGAAATCGTTGACCCGATACGTCGTCGCGCAGTGATCGGATCCTTTCTGACCTGCCGTTATGCGCTGTTCGGGTGAGTTCGGGATCTCGGTGGGCGCAGTCGTGGCACACTTATTCCGAGGGGTTCCGCCGGTGCTTCCGGTGTGGCCGGAGGGTGGTGCGCTCGGCCGTCTTTCTTCGTCGTGCCAACGTTTTCAGTCCGCCTTCGAGCTCGGTGTGCGTGTGCCAGCCGGCCGGTGTGCGCGCTTTTTCGCCTGCACGAAGGAGGATCTCATGCGTTATCGCCCACTCGGTTCCGATCCGGCGGACCCGCGGCTCGGCCGGTTCATTCCCGACGACTGGCGGCATGTCGAAAGATATCCGCTGAGCGCGCTGGCCGACGAAGACCGGCCCACCCGGGCGCCCGTGGTCATCGGGGTCAACTGGTACTCCGCCTTCGACACCCCGGAGCAGGACGAGACCTCCGGCGAGTTCTTCATCGCCAAGGGCGGCGTCGCCCAGCTCGGGCGGATCCGCGGCGGGCACTGCGTCTGCCTCGAGCCGGGTGGCACCCCGGACACCGACGCCTGGTACGCCTTCTACGACCAGGGCCGCGAAGGCGCCTGCGTCGGCTTCGGCTGGTCGCGGTGCATGTCGATCTTCAACGGCAGTGAGTACACCGCCCGCTGGCTGTGGGACACGGCCAAGAAGCGCGACGAGTGGCCCGAGACCAACCCCGGCGACGACAACGGCACGTCGGTACGCGCTGCCGCGGAGGTGCTCAAGGAGTCCGGGCACGTCGTGTGGGACGAGGCGCACAAGGACGACGACTGGCAGGCCCGCGAGAAGTACGTGCCCGAGGCCAAGCAGGGCATCAAGGCGTTCCGCTGGGCGAAGTCGGTCGAAGACGTGCACGCCGTGCTCGCCAACCCGCGGGCCGACGAGCTCGGCGCCGTGCCGCTGCTCAACTCGTGGGGCCCGGGCTTCCCGCACCGCACGTACCTGCCCGACGCGGTGCTCGCGAAGCTGATCGAAGAAGAAGGCGAGATCGCGGTGCCGACCGACCGGTGATCCACTCCCGCTCCCGCGGCGTGTGACAGAGGGCGCGTTTCCCCAGCTCAAGGGCCGGGGAGACGCGCCTTCTGACCACTTTGGACAGGTCAGCGTGCCGACCCTGAATCCATGCAGTACTGTCCGGATCCGACAGGACAGTGGTGATTCCTGTGGGTTGTTGTCCAGTTTGAAAAGAGGTGGGTCGGGTGCTCGTCCTAGCCGATGCGAACCTGCGACTCGACGCGAGCGCGATCGACTACATCGAGTTGGCGTTCTACTTCGTGCTCGTACTCGGCATCGGGTACCTGGCACGACGTCAGGTGTCCAGCAGTCTCGACTTCTTCCTGTCGGGCCGCTCGCTGCCCGCCTGGGTCACCGGCCTGGCGTTCATCTCGGCGAACCTCGGCGCGGTCGAAGTCATGGGCATGTCGGCCAACGGCGCCCAGTACGGCCTGCCGACGTTCCACTACTTCTGGATCGGTGCCATCCCGGCGATGCTGTTCCTCGGCATCGTGATGATGCCGTTCTACTACGGCTCCAAGGTCCGCAGCGTCCCCGAGTTCATGCGGCGGCGCTTCGGCAAGCCGGCCCACCTCGTCAACGGCATCAGCTTCGCCGCCGCTCAGATCCTGATCGCGGGCGCGAACCTGTTCCTGCTGGCCAGCGTGGTCAACCTGCTGCTGGGCTGGCCGATCTGGGTGTCGATCATCATCGCCGCGGTGATCGTGCTCTCCTACACCGCGCTCGGCGGCCTCTCCGCCGCGATCTACAACGAGGTCCTGCAGTTCTTCGTGATCGTGATCGCGCTGGTGCCGCTGACGATCATCGGCCTGGTGAAGGTCGGCGGCTGGGAAGGCCTGGTCGACAAGGTCACCAACAGCCCGGGCGGCACCGCGCAGCTGCACTCGTGGCCCGGTGACAACCTGACCGGCTTCGGCAACAACCTCCTGTCGATTCTCGGCATCGTGTTCGGTCTGGGCTTCGTGCTGTCGTTCGGCTACTGGACGACGAACTTCGTCGAGGTCCAGCGCGCGATGGCGTCGAAGAGCATGTCCGCCGCGCGGCGCACCCCGATCATCGGCGCGTTCCCGAAGATGCTGATCCCGTTCATCGTGATCATCCCCGGCATGATCGCCGCGGTCAGCGTGCACGAGTACGTGCAGGACAAGCAGGTCCTGCTCGACGGCGGCACGGCGGAAAGCGGCGTCACCTTCAACAACGCGCTCCTGCTGCTGATGCGCGACCTGCTCCCGAACGGCATGCTCGGCATCGCGATCGCCGGTCTGCTGGCGTCCTTCATGGCCGGCATGGCGGCGAACCTGAGCTCGTTCAACACCGTCTTCACCTACGACATCTGGCAGACGTACGTGAAGAAGGACAAGCCGGACGGCTACTACCTGCGCCTCGGGCGCGTGGTGACCTCGGTCGGCACGGTGCTCGCCATCGGCACCGCGTTCATCGCGTCGAACTCCGGCAACATCCTGAACTACCTGCAGGACCTGTTCTCGTTCTTCAACGCGCCGCTGTTCGCGACGTTCATCCTGGGCATGTTCTGGAAGCGGATGACCCCGCAGGCCGGCTGGAGCGGCCTGGTGCTGGGCACCGCGTCCGCGATCACCGTCTGGGGCCTGTCGCAGGCCGGGGTGCTCGGCCTCGAAGGCCAGGGCACGAGCTTCGTCGCCGCGGGCACCGCGTTCGTCGTCGACATCCTGGTGAGCGTCCTGGTGTCGCTGGCGACCAAGCCGAAGCCGGACGAAGAGCTGGTGGGGCTGGTCTACTCGCTGACGCCGAAGGAGTCGCGCAAGCACGACGACACCGGCGAGAACGCGGGCTGGTACCGCAAGCCGGGCCTGCTCGCGGGCATCGTGCTCATCCTGACCATCGCCCTCAACGCCATCTTCTAGGAGGTCCGTCATGGCTACCGAGTCCGGCGCGCGGCCGCGGAAGGCGGGCGCTTTCGACATCCGGCTGATCATCGCCCTGCTCATCGGCGTCTACGGCGTCATCCTGACCGTCATGGGCGCCGCCTTCACCTCCGACGAGGAGATCAAGAAGGCCGCGGACGTCAACATCAACCTGTGGGCCGGCATCGGCATGCTGGTCGTGGCCGCGTTGTTCATCATCTGGGCGAAGGCGCGGCCGCTGGTCGTGCCGGCCGAGCCCGAGAGCGACGACACAGCCGCGGCCGCGGCCGAATAGCCGGGTTGTCCGGACAGCGGAGCGCGGGTGCGGCTACCGTGCTCCGCGTGCTCCTTGATGTTCGGCGACGCCGTCTCCCGAAGCTGTTCCTGCTGGTCACCGCCCTCGCGCTGCCGCTGACCGCGTGCGGGCAGGACCTCGGCCGGTCCAACTTCGCGCGCACGACGGTGCCCGCCGCGGCCGGCACCGGCCAGGTCTCCGACGGCCCGATCACCGACGCCGCCGTGGCGGCGAACGTGCTGCGCACGGTCAAGCCGTGCCCGTTCCTGAGCAAGGAAGCCCTCGGCGCGCTGGGCATCGGGACCGCCGAGGACGACCCGTCGCCGTCGTCGATCTCCTTCGGCAAGTGCTCGAACAAGGCGAAGGACCCCGGGGGCAAGGAGATCCGGTTCGACTTCGAGCTCGGCGACACGCTGCTGCCGAACGCCGAGAAGACGACCGGGCAGGTCGGCGGGCTGCCGCTGCGCGTGGACAAGACCGACGACACCGACTGCACGGTCGCGGCGATGACGTCGCTGAACCCCGACAGCGCCCTGACACTGACGGTCGCCTACGCCGGTGACCCCTGCCGGGCCGGGCAGACCCTGATGGACGCCATCGTGCAGAAGCTGCACAGCTCCCCGGAGAAGTACTCGACGCCGCCGGGCACGGTGCTCGTCGCGGACCCGTGCGCGATGGCCGACTCCGCGACGGTCGCCCAGGCGGCGCCGTCGCCGAAGGCCGCGCCGTCCGGCCTGCATTCGTGCGACTGGACGGGTGACCGCGGGCGGAACCCGACCGTGACGGTCGAGTTCCTGCCGGGCCTGCCCCCGATCGTCGGCGACGGATACTCCAAGGTGGACCTCGGCGGCGGCGTCACCGGGTTCCAGAAGAAGGGGACCGGGAGCGCGTCGGAGTGCCAGGTCGAGTGGCAGCACCGGCCGTGGCAGGGCGACGACGTCGAGCTGGCCCAAGTGGACTACCGGAACACCAGCGGGAACCCGGACGCCGACGACCCGTGCGGCAAGGCCGTCACCGTCGCGAAGAACGTGGTCACGAAGCTGCCGAAAGCCTGACCTGGCGCCCGCCCGCGCGGCGAGGTAGGAAGGTGACACCCCACCCGCCGATGTGCCGGAGGCTGCCGTGAAGAAGATCATCAACGATCCGGCGAACGTGGTCGCGGAGTCGCTGCGGGGCCTGGCCGCCGCGCACGCCGACATCCTCCGCGTCCAGACCGATCCCGACGTCGTGGTCCGCGCCGACGCGCCGGTCGCGGGGAAGGTCGCCGTCATCTCCGGCGGCGGGTCCGGGCACGAGCCGCTGCACGGCGGGTTCGTCGGCCGGGGGATGCTCGCGGCCGCCGTGCCGGGTGCCGTGTTCACCTCGCCGACGCCCGACGCCGTGCAGGCCGCGGTCACCGCGACCACCGGTGAAGCGGGCGCCCTGCTCATCGTGAAGAACTACACCGGGGACGTGCTCAACTTCGAGACGGCCGCCGAGCTGGCCGCCGCCGAGGGCCTCGAGGTGCGCAGCGTCGTGATCGACGACGACGTCGCGGTCAAGGACTCGACCTACACCGCGGGCCGCCGCGGGGTCGGCGGCACCGTCCTGCTGGAGAAGATCACCGGCGCCGCCGCCGAGCGCGGCGACTCGCTCGACGCCGTGACCGCGCTGGCGGAGAAGGTGATCGGGCAGGTGCGCTCGATCGGCGTCGCGCTGACCGCGCCGACGGTGCCGCACGCCGGCACCCCGAGCTTCGACCTCGGCGACGGCGAGATCGAGTTCGGCATCGGCATCCACGGCGAGCCCGGCCGCGAGCGGATCCCGCTCGAGCCGGCCGACGCGCTGGTGGCGCGCCTGGTCGAGGCCGTCGCCTCGGACCTGCCGTTCGAGAGCGGCGACCGCGTGCTGCTGTTCACCAACTCGATGGGCGCCACCCCGCTCGTCGAGCTGTACCTGGCCCACGGCATCGCTGAGCGCTTGCTCGCCGAGCGTGGGATCGTGGTCGAACGCCGGCTGGTCGGGCCCTACATCACCAGCCTCGAGATGCAGGGGATGAGTCTGACGTTGCTCAAACTGGACGACGAGCTGACCGAGCTCTGGGACGCACCGGTCAACACCGCGGCCCTGCGGTGGGGGCTCTGATGACCTGCAAGTCCGACGGGGTCGCGGCCGCCGTGCGCGCCGCGGCGGCCGTGGTCGCCGAGCACCGCGCCGAGCTGGTCGACCTCGACCGCGCGATCGGTGACGGTGACCACGGCGAGAACCTCAACCGCGGGTTCACCGCCGTCGTCGCCGCGCTCGACACCGCGGTTCCGGACACCCCCGGCGGGGTGCTGAAGCTCGTCGCGACGACGTTGATCTCCAAGGTCGGCGGGGCGGCGGGCCCGTTGTACGGCACGGCTTTCCTGCGTGCCTCGGCCAAGCTCGGCACCGCAGCCGATCTCGACGTCCCGGCGCTGCTGGACGCGCTGCGCGCCGGGCTCGAAGGCGTCCAGGCCCGCGGCAAGGCCGTGGGCGGCGACGCGACCATGGTCGACGCCCTGATCCCCGCGGTCTCGGCCGCGGAGAAGGCGGCCGAGGACGGCGGCGACGTCGCCGCGGTGCTGACCGCGGCGGCCGACGCGGCCGACCGCGGCGCGGAGTCCACAGTGGACCTGGTGCCGCGCAAGGGCCGCGCGTCCTACCTGGGCGAGCGCGCGGTCGGGCACATGGACCCCGGTGCGCGGTCGTCGGCGCTGCTGCTGCGCGCGTTCGCGGAGGCCGCCCGGTGAGCGTCGGCATCGTGCTCGTTTCGCACAGCTCGAAGCTCGCGGAAGGCCTGGCCGAGCTGGCCGCCCAGATGGCGCCGGACGTCACCATCGTGGCGGCCGGCGGCCTCTCCGACGGGTCGATCGGCACGGACTACGACGAGGTCGTCGCGGCCACCCAGCGCGCGGACTCCGGCGCCGGCGTCGTGCTGCTCTACGACCTCGGCAGCGCGCAGATGACCGCCGAGCTGGCCGTCGAGTCGCTGGCCGACCCGTCGGCGGCGGTGGTCGCGGACGGGCCGCTGGTGGAGGGCGCGATCGCGGCGGCGGTCGCGGCCCAGGCGGGGCAGGACCGCAAGGCCGTGGCGGAGGCCGCCGCGGCGGCCGGGCTGCCCGAGGACCTCGAGCCGGCGGAGGCGACCGCCGGGGGCGACGAGGTCGAACTGGTGCTGCACAACGAAGTCGGGCTGCACGCGCGGCCGGCCGCGGTGCTGGTGCGCGCGCTGAGCGCGTTCGACGCCGAAGTCAGCGTGCGGCTCGGCGACCAGGAGGCGGACGGGCACAGCGTGCTGGCCCTCATGTCGCTGGGCGCCCGCCAGGGTGACCGGATCCGCGTGCGGGCGCGCGGGCCGCAGGCGTCCGCCGCGCTGGACAAGGCGAAAGAGCTGGTGGACGGCAATTTCGGCGAGTGAACCGGGGTCGCCGACCGGGTGACTTGCGCGGTACTGACTCGATTCCGTCTGGGCTTCCGGCGGTTCCGTGTGGCAGAGTCGTGGCCAATTACCAGCGAGTAACATCTCTGGAGGCCTCGATGGCGCGGGACATCTCGACGGTCGGTGTGGTCGGCCTGGGCACGATGGGGGCCGGGATCGCCGAAGTGCTCGCGCGCAGCGGGCTCGACGTCGTCACGGTCGAGCTCGACGAGGCGGGGGTCGCCCGGGGCCGGGGGCACCTGGAGCACTCGACCGAGCGCGCGCTGGCGGGCGGAAAGCTGGACGCGCCGGGGCGTGACGCCCTGCTGGGCCGGATCCGGTACGGCACCTCGCTTTCCGATCTGTCCGATGTGGACCTGGTGATCGAGGCGATCCCGGAAAGCCTGGGGCTGAAGGCCGACGTCTTCACCGAGCTGGACAAGATCACCCGGCCCGAGGTCGTGTTCGCGTCGAACACGTCGTCGCTGTCGATCACCGAGATCGGCGTGCACACCACGCGGCCCGGCAAGGTCGTCGGCATGCACTTCTTCAACCCGGCGCCGGTGCAGAAGCTCGTCGAGATCGTGAAGACGGTGGTGACCGAGCCGGAGGTGGTCACCGAGGTGGTCGCGTTCGCCGAGCGGCTGGGCAAGGTGCCGGTGGTGATCGGCGACCGCGCCGGGTTCATCGCGAACGCGCTGCTGTTCGGGTACCTCAACCACGCGGTGCGGATGTACGAGCAGCGCTACGCCACGCGCGAGGACCTCGACGCCGCGATGCGCTACGGCTGCGGCTACCCGATGGGCCCGCTCGCGCTGCTCGACCTGATCGGGCTCGACACCGCGTACGAAATCCTCGACACGATGTACCACCAGTCGCGCAACCGCCTGCACGCGCCGGCGCCGCTGCTCAAGCAGATGATCACGGCCGGGCTGCTCGGCCGCAAGACCGGCCGCGGCTTCTACACCTACGACGGCCCGGACTCGCCGAACGTCGTCGCCGCCGACGTCGCGTCCACTGTGGACGCATCGGGCGCGCGGCCGGTTGCCCGCGTCGGCGTGGTCGGCACGGGCACGATGGCCACCGGCATCGCGGAGGTGTTCGCGAAGCGGGGTCTCGACGTCGTGCTGCGCGCCCGGAGCCTGGAGAAGGCGCAGGCGTCGGTGGCTCGCGTCAAGAAGTCGTTCGACAAGGCCGTGGTCAAGGGCAAACTGTCCGAAGAGGACGCCGCCGCGGCGCTGGCGCGGATCACCCCGGTGACCGACTTCGAAGCGCTGGCCGACGTCGACCTGGTCGTCGAAGCGGTGGCCGAGGAGCTGTCGGTGAAGCAGGCGGTGTTCGCGGCGCTGGACGAGGTGGTCCGCCCGGGCGCGGTGCTGGCGACGACGACGTCTTCGCTGCCGGTGATCGAATGCGCGGCGGCGACGTCCCGGCCGTCCGACGTGATCGGGTTGCACTTCTTCAACCCGGCGCCGGTGATGAAGCTGGTCGAGGTGGTCTCGACGATCGCGACGGCCCCGGACGTGGTGGCCACCGCGAGCGCGGTCTGCGCCGCGGTCGGCAAGCACGCTGTCCACTGTGGAGACCGCGCGGGCTTCATCGTCAACGCGCTGCTGTTCCCGTACCTGAACGACGCGGTGAAGATGCTGGAGGCCCACTACGCGGGCGCGGACGACATCGACACCGCGATGAAGGTGGGCTGCGGCCTGCCGATGGGCCCGTTCGCGCTGCTGGACGTCGTCGGCCTGGACGTGTCGCTGGCCATCCAGCGGACGCTGTACAACGAATTCCGCGAGGAGGGCTTCGCGCCGGCGCCGCTGCTGGAGCACCTGGTGACGGCGGGCCGGCTGGGGCGGAAGACCGGCAAGGGGTTCAAGGACTACTGATCAGCGGTCGCGCACCGCACCGAGGACGGGCTTGACGTCCAGGATCGGCGTGCCGTCGATCGCCTCCAGACCGGTCACCGTCAGGGTGCCGTCCGCGACCGCCGTCACCGTGACCGTGTGGAGGCCGATCGGGTTCGGGCGGTCCGGCGAGCGCGTCGAGAACACCCCGGTGCTGGGGCGGTCCGGGTCGCCGCGCGGGTGCACCGCCTGGACTTCGCGGTCGGCTTCGTGCAACCAGGTCAGCAGGACCAGGCGATCGCCCGGGCGGAGGTCGGCCGCCGCCGCTCGGTACTCCGGGGCGAACACCACGCGAGCCGGGGGCGCGCCCTCGTCGCCCTGCTTCGGCGCCGTGCCGCGGTCGGTCAGCGGCGACACCACGCGGGCGACGGGACGCACCTCGTAGCTCGTCACTGGTAGTAGCCCTCGACCGGGACGCGGGCCTCGTCGAACAGTGCCGGGCCGTCCTGCTCGTAGCCCCAGGTGACCGGCGGGCGCAGGGTGAGGAACTGCTCGGACGAGAGCGCGTACACGACCCGGCCCAGCCCGGAGCGTTCGATCGCGCCGGTGCACATCCCGCACGGCTGGGTGCTGGTGAACATCGTGGTCGCCGCCGCGGTCTCCGGAGTCAGGTGCTGTGCTGCCCAGCGGGCCAGCTTGAGCTCCGGGTGCGCCGTGATGTCGTTGTCGGTCAACGACGTGTTGCGGTCCTCGGCGAGGACGTTGCCGTCGGCGTCGGCCAGCAACGAGCCGAACGGCGGGTTGCCGTGCTCCTCGCGGGCCTCGCGGGCCAGCTCGATCGCGCGGCGCAGCAGGGCTTCTTCGGTGTCCTTCACCGGATCTCCTTCCAGGACGCGGCCACCGCCGCGAGGTCCCGCCACGCCACCTCCGGGTGGAGGGTTTCGGCCGGGTCCGAGTCGAACGGGTCGAGCACGACGGTCTCCGCGCCCATCGCCCGCAGCCGGGCCAGGTCGTCGAGGACCTGGTCGAGCGTGCCTTCACCGGCCCGGCGCGCCGGCCCGGTCACCGGGGCTTCGGTCACCCGCAGGAGGATCCGCGGCGCGAACGACGGCACCGGCCGGTCGCCGGCGAGCTTTTCCAGGCGGGTCAGGCCTTCCCGGAAGCCGTCGAGGGTGAGCCGGAGCGGGTGCCACGCGTCGCCGAGCTCCAGGGCCCGCCTCAGCCCGGCGTCGCTGTGGCCGCCGAGCCACAGGGGGATCGGGCCCGCGCGGTAGTCGTCCTGGTCGGCCCAGGCCGCGCGGATCGTGCGGAGGTGCTCGGTGGTGAGCTTGCCGCGCTTCTCGAACGGCACGCCCAGTGCGTCGAACTCCTGCTTGGCCCAGCCGATGCCGGCGCCGAGCACCAGCCGGCCGCCGCTCAGCGCGTTCAGGTTCGCCGCCATCCGCGCCACCAGCAGGGGATGCCGGTACGGCACCACCAGCACGGTGGTGCCCAGCCGCACCCGCTCGGTGACGCCGGCCAGCCACGAGAGCGTCGTGAACGGCTCGTAGAACGGCGCCGGGTACTGACCGGCGACGTCCGGCGTGATCGCGACGTGGTCGGACACCATCAGCAGGTCGAAGCCGAGGCCCTCCACCGTCCGCGCCCACGCGCGCAGCACGCCCGGGTCGGTGCCGGGGCCGAAGTTGGGGACGTTCACGCCGATCTTCACCGGGCAAGGCTATCGAGGCCGCAGCCCTGATCGGAAGGGAACGATCACGGCGTTCGACGGCTTGGGCCGTGGATCTCGCGGTAGATTCGCCTCATGACCGAGAGTCTCGATCAGACGGACTGGGCCATCCTGGTGGAGCTCCAGCGCGACGCCCGGCTGCCGCTCACCGAGCTCGGCCGCCGCGTGAACCTCAGCGCCTCCGCCGCGACCGAACGGCTCCGCCGGCTCGAGGCGGCGGGCGTGATCACCGGCTACCGCGCCGACGTCGACCTCGGCAAGGTCGGCTACCCGGTGCTCGCCGTCGTCCGGCTCAAGTACCCGGGCAGCCGGCACGAGCCGCTGCACAAGCTGCTCGCCGACCGCCTCGAGATCCTCGAATGCCTGCGCACCACCGGAGACGACTGCTACACGCTCAAGATCGCGGCCGCGTCCATGGCACACCTCGAGCACACGATGGACGAGCTGGCCCAGTTCGGCAGCACGACCACCAACGTCGTCTACAGCCAGACCCTGCCCTACCGGGGCCCGCGGGAGCCCGCCGGTGACCTCGGTGCCTGACCGCGTCCTCGTCTACGGCGTGACCGGCTCGGGCAAGTCGACGCTCGCCGCCCGGATCGCCGAGCGCACGGGCCTGCCCTACGTCTCGGCCGACGACCTCACCTGGCTGCCGGGCTGGGTCGCGGTGCCGGACGAGGAGCAGGCCCGCCGGATCGCCGAAGTGTGCGCCGGGGAGCGGTGGGTCCTCGACGCCGCGTACAGCAGGTGGAAGGACATCGTGCTGCCCCGCGCGGAGCTCATCGTGGGGCTCGACTACCCGCGCTGGCTTTCGCTCGGCCGGCTGGTGCGCCGGACCGCCCTGCGCTCGCTGACCCGGGAGCGGATCTGCAACGGCAACGTCGAGTCGTTCCGCCAGATGTTCTCCGCGGACTCGATCATCCGGTGGCACTTCGCGTCCTTCGCGCGGAAGCGGGCGCGGATCCGGGAGTGGGCCGCCTCGCCGCCGGGGCCCGCGGTCGTCCGGCTGACGTCGGCGCGGGAGACCCGCCGCTGGCTCGCGACGTTGGGAGGCTAGCCCGGCGGCAGCAGCGGGCCGCCGCTCCAGTGCTGGAACACCAGGTTCGTGTGCACCCGGGCGACCTCGTCGCGTGCCGTCAGCTCGTCGAGGACCAGGCGCTGCAGTTCGCCGGCGGAGCTGGTCGCCACGTGCGCGAGGAAGTCGTCCGGCCCGGTCAGGTGGTAGACCGCGCGCACCTCCGGCAGGGACAGCAGGTGCTCGACGAACGGGTCGACCAGCGGCCGCCGGTGCGGGCGGACCTGGACGAACAGGAACGCCTCCAGCGGCCGCCCGAGCTTCGCCGCGTCGACCGAGGCGTGCTGCCCGGTGATCACGCCGGTTTCGCGCAGCCGCGCCACCCGGTCCAGGCACGTCGACGGCGCGATGCCGATCGCGGCCGCGAGGTCCTTGTTGGTGACCCGGGCATCGTTCTGCAGCAGGCGCAGAATCTTGAGGTCCACCGGACTGAGTTCGACGGAATCGGCCATCGGCGAATGATATCCGAGACTGTTGCCCCGCATCCGGTGAAAGCTCGACGATGCCGTCATGACTTCCTCGCTGCGCACCCGAGCTGTCCACGCCGGCCGTGACGATCTCACGGACCTCGGCGTGCACGCGGCTCCGCTCGACCTGTCCACGACCTACCCGTCACGCGACAGCGCCGCCGAAGCCGCCCGGATCGACGAGTTCGCCGCCGGGGGCGAGCTCGACGGCCCGCCGATCTACGGCCGGGTGGGCAACCCCACCGTGGAACGCTTCGAGCGGGCGCTCGCCGAGCTCGAGGGCTTCGAGCACGGCGTCGCGTTCGCCAGTGGCATGGCCGCCGTGTCGGCCTGCCTGCTTTCCGCGGTGGCGCAGGGGAAGCGGCATGTCGTCGCCGTGCGCCCGCTGTACGGCTGCAGTGACCACCTGCTCGAGTCCGGGCTGCTCGGCACCGAGGTCACCTGGGCCGCGCCGGACGCGGTCGCCGCCGCGATCCGGCCGGACACGGGCCTGGTGTTCGTCGAGACGCCGGCCAACCCGACGCTCGCCGAGGCCGACATCGCCTCGCTGGCGGCGGCCTGCGGCGAGGTGCCGCTGTTGGTGGACAACACGTTCGCCACGCCGGTGCTCCAGCGCCCGGGCCGCCACGGCGCGCGGATCGTGCTGCACAGCGCGACGAAGTTCCTCGGCGGCCACGGCGACGTGATGGGCGGGATCGTCGCCTGCGACGCGCCGGAAGCCGCGCGGCTGCGCCAGATCCGCTTCGCCACCGGCGGCGTGCTGCACCCGCTCGCCGGATACCTGTTGCTGCGCGGGCTTTCCACGCTGCCGCTGCGGGTGAACGCCGCTTCGGCGACCGCGGCGACGCTGGCCGCGCGCCTCGCCGAGCACCCGGCTGTGACCGCCGTGCACTACCCGCGCGTCGGCGGGCCGCTGGTGGCGTTCGAGGTCGACGGCGACCCGCACGCCTTGATCGGCGCCGTCCGGCTGATCACGCCGGCCGTCAGCCTCGGCAGCGTCGACACGCTGATCCAGCACCCGGGTTCGATCAGCCACCGGATCGTCGACGCGGACGACCGCCGCGACGCCGGCGTGTCCGACCAGCTGATCCGGTTGTCGGCCGGCCTCGAGGACGTCGAGGACCTGTGGGCCGACCTGGAGCAGGCGCTGAAAGCGGTTTAGCCGCAGCAGCCGCCACCACAGCAGCCACCGCCGCCGCCCGCCGGGACCGCGGGACCGCTCGCGGCCCCGGTGAGGGCGACCGTGGTCAGCAGCTTGACGGTGTCGGTGTGGCCGTCCGGGCAGGCCGCCGGCGCGCTCGATTCGCTCATCGGGCGCAGGAGCTCGAAGGTCTCGGTGCACTCGCGGCAGCGGTAGGCGTAGGTCGGCATGCCGCGATTATCGCCATTGCGCGGGGTGGATGGGAAGGTGGGCAGGTGCAGCCGCCTTCACTCGCCGACGTCGCGCACCTCGGCCAGGTCGTCCCGTCCCTGCTCGCCGCACTGGGGGTGCCCGGCTTCGCGAACACCCTGGCGCTGCCGGAGGCGCGCAGTGCCGCGGTGCTGCTCGTCGACGGGCTCGGCTGGGAGCTGCTCGCCGAGCACGCCGCGGACGCCCCGGTGCTGACCGAGCTCGCCCGGGAGTCGCTGCGCGTGGGCTTCCCGTCGACGACGGCGGCCGGCGTGGCCGCGATCGGCACCGGGCTCGCCTCCGGTGAGCACGGGATGGTCGGCTACACCTTCGAAGTTCCGGGCACGGGCGTGCTCAACGCGTTGCGCTGGTGCAGCCACGACGACGGCGCCGACCTCCGCGGCGCCCTGCCGCCCCGCGAGGTCCAGCCGCTGCCGACGACGTTCGAGCGAGCCGCCGCGGCGGGCGTCGACGCCGTGGTGGTGTCTTCGGCCAAGTTCCGCGACACGGCCCTGACCTCGGCCACCCAGGGTGGTGCGCGGTACGCCGGTGTGCACGCGCTGGGCGACCTCGCCGCGCGGACGTTGTCGGTGCTCGACGGGCGCGCGTTCTGCTACGCCTACCACAGTGAACTCGACCTGCTCGGGCACGTCTACGGCCCCGGCACCCCGGCGTGGCGGATGCAGCTGCGCCAGGTGGACCGGCTCGTCGAGTCCCTTGTGGACGGTCTGCCGCCGGGCGCGCTGCTCGCCGTGGTGGCCGACCACGGGATGGTGACCGTCGAGGACAAGCTCGACCTCGAGGACGTCCCCGAGCTGCTGTCCGGGGTCCGGGCGTTCGGGGGAGAGGTGCGCGCCCGGCACGTCTACGCCGAGCCGGGCGCGGCCGCGGACGTCCTCGCGGCCTGGCGGGCGGTGCTGGGCGAGCGGGCCTGGGTGCGGTCGCGGGAGGAAGCCGTCGCCGAGGGCTGGTTCGGGCCCACGGTGAGCGACCGGGTGCGCCCGCGGATCGGCGACGTCGTCGCGGCGGCCCGCGGGCGGTTCGGGATGGTGCGGGGGCTCGCCGAGGCCATCGAGACGTCGCTGGTCGGGCAGCACGGGTCGCTGACCACCGCCGAGCAGCTGGTCCCGCTGGCCCTAGCGCAGGGGTAGGTGCCGGTCGCGGGTCGCGCGGGCCCGGCCCCGGCGGGCATCACGTGTGTCTGGAGGGGCATCACACGTGATTGGAGGGGCATCGCGTGTGATCGGGGAGGCATCACGCGTGATTGGCGGGTCGACTCGCGTGCCCGGACGGTCGGCTTGCGTGCCTGGAGGTTCGGTTCGCGTGCCCGGACGGTCGGCTTGCGTGCCTGGAGGTTCGGTTCGCGTGCCCGGACGGTCGGCTTGCGTGCCTGGAGGTTCGGTTCGCGTGCCCGGACGGTCGACTCGCGTGCCCGGACGGTCGGTTCGCGTGCCTGGGCGGTCGGGTTGCGTGCCTGGCGGGTCGGCTTGGGTGGGTGGGCAGATACCGTTCGGGGGTGCCTCGACGTAATCGTCCCGGCCGGCGGGAG
Organism: Amycolatopsis iheyensis; assembly: GCF_024703995.1. Taxonomy (GTDB): domain Bacteria; phylum Actinomycetota; class Actinomycetes; order Mycobacteriales; family Pseudonocardiaceae; genus Amycolatopsis; species Amycolatopsis iheyensis. Next base: position 688,594 of record NZ_JAMXQV010000001.1, read on the forward strand.
GCCGGTGGGCCGGCCGACCGTGCGCTCGGCGCCGCCACCGGGTGGGCCCGCGCCGAGGCCGGGGCCGACGGGGACTGGCTCGTGCGGACCGTGCCCGGGTCGCAGGCCACCAAGACCTACCGCTGCCCGGCTGCGACCACGAGATCCGGCCGGGCACGCCGCACCTGGTCGTCTGGCCCGCCGACGAGACCGGGTCCGTCGCCGACCGGCGGCACTGGCACCGGGCCTGCTGGGAAGCCCGCGCCCGCCGGCGGCCGCAGCGCCGCCGCTGATCAGCGCCGGTAGTGCCGGGACAGCGCGCCCTCGTACACCTCCTCCGTGTAGTCGGTGAAGCCGAGCCGCTCCGCCACCCGCAGCGACGGCTTGTTGTCGACGCTCACGCTCGCCAGCACCGGCACGGACGGCAGCTCGCGAGCGCACCACTCGAGGACCGCCAGGCCGGCCTCGACCGCGTAGCCCTTGCCCCACGCCGACGGCCGGAACCGGTAGCCGAGGTTGAGCACCTTCTCGCCGTGGAACTCCCGCACCCGCACGCCGCACATGCCGAGCACTTCGGCGGCGCCGCCGCGCTCGGTCACCGCCGGGTAGCCGAAGCCGTGCTCGGCCCAGTGCGCCAGCCAGTCCGAGAACATCGCCGACGCGCGCGGGACGTCGGGCGGGTCCGGGTGGAAGCGGTTGGTGCGGGGATCGGTGTGGATGTCGACCATCGCCTGCCGGTCCGCCTCGTGGAGCGGGCGCAGCAGCAGCCGGTCGGTTTCGATGTCGGTGAACACGGAGGCGAAGCTAGCGCGGGGGTCCGACAAAATGGCCCGCATGACCGAACTGCCGCTGGTCCTCCTCCACGCCTTTCCCCTGGACGCCCGCATGTGGAACGCGGTGCGCGAGCCCCTCGCTTCACACCTTCGGGTGATCACACCGGACCAGCGCGGGCTCGGTCGCTCGCCGCTGCCGGAGTCCGGCCGCGAGCCGAGCCTCGAAGACGCCGCGCGGGACGTCCTCGCCCTGCTCGACCGCCTGGAGCTCGACCGGGTCGTGCTCGGCGGCTGCTCGATGGGCGGCTACCTGGCGATGGCCGTGCTGCGGCTGGCGCCCGAGCGGGTCGGCGGGCTCGTGCTCATCGACACCAAGGCGACCCCCGACACCCCCGAAGCCGCGCAGAGCCGGCTGGACGTCGCCAAGCGCGTCGACGACGAAGGCATCCAGGGCTGGCTGGCCGAGGCCAACCTGCCGAACCTGCTGGCCGGGTCGACCCGTGAGCAGCGCCCGGACATCGTCGAAACCGTCCGGGAGATCATCGAGTCGCAGCCGCCCGAGGGGATCTCCTGGACGGCTCTCGCGCTGCGCACGCGCCCTGATTCACTCGAGCTGCTTCGCGACGCGAAGGTCCCGACGCTGGTCGTCGTCGGCGAAGAGGACCCGATCACGCCGGTGACGGCAGCGAGCGAGATGGTCGAAGCCGTGGCCGGCGCGACGCTCGTGGTGCTCCCCGGGGTCGGCCACCTGACCCCGCTGGAGGACCCGGCGGGCGTGGTCGAGGCGATCCTGTCCTGGTACCCCGCCACTCACGAGAAGTAGGCGGCGAGCGCCGAGCGGGCGCCGTCGAGGCGGTCCGGGAACCTGATCGCGATGACGTGGTGCCACACGACCGAGTACAGCTCCCTCAGTCGCGTACACACGCGAAGGGCGTCTTCGTCCACGGAAGCCGGGTACGCGGCCAGGTACTCGGGACCACCTTGGCGGGCGAGGATCCCGATGTCCCAGGTCAGCGGACCCCGCCAGGTGTCCTCGAAGTCGAGCCAGCACGGGCCCTCGGGCGTGGCGATCAGGTTCCCCGGGTGCGCGTCGCCGTGCAGCGGCTGTACGGCGACGTCCGGCAGCAGCGCGCCGAGGCGGTCCGCCTCGGCGCGCAACCGGGGGTCGAGGTCGTGCCGGTCGAAGATGCGCGCCAGGTCGTCGAGCGGGCCGCGCCGGGGCAGCTCGCCGGGGAACTCCCGCAGTGCCGCGTGCACCCCCGCGAGCGAGCGCGCGACGACGTCCGGTGCGTACCGGTGGTCCGGATCGTGCGGCGTCCAGTTCCAGAGCGTGACCGGGAGACCCTCGGCGAAATGCGGTCCGGCCGGGGGATCCGTGGCCGGTGTAACGACGCGCACACCACGTTCCGTGAGGAACCGGGAGACCGCCAGGTCCCGTTCCTGCCAGGCCGGACCGGGGCGTGCCAGGCGGGTGGTACCGGGCACCCTGGCGACCAGCGGACCCAGCCTCACCAGCACGTTCGAGCGTTCGTGCAGCACCGCGGGCGCCCGGGTGGGCAGGCCCAGCCGGGCGGTCACGGCCAGTGCCGCGCGGACCGCGGTCCGCGTGTATTCGTCGGCCACGGCCCGATCTTGCCAGCCGGTGCGCGCGACTGTCGGTGACGAGGGCTACGATCCTCCATGACCGCTGAACCGGGCTCCGCCCACCTCGGCGGCCGGACGATGACCACCACGAGGTTTCAGTGTTGGAGGCAGGAGTGACGGCCGTAGCCCCCAAGCCGATCGCGACGCGCCCGTACCCCGCGCACGAGTCGGTCAAGGGTTCGTACCTGCTGCGGTTGTTCCGCACCACGGACCACAAGCAGATCGGGATCATGTACCTGGTCACGTCGTTCGCCTTCTTCATGGCGGGCGGCGCGATGGCCATGCTGATCCGCACCGAGCTGGCGCGGCCCGGGCAGCAGTTCCTTTCCCAGGAGCAGTACAACCAGCTGTTCACCATGCACGGCACGGTGATGCTGCTGCTGTACGCGACGCCGATCCTCTTCGGCTTCGCGAACTTCGTGCTCCCGCTGCAGATCGGCTCGCCGGACGTCGCGTTCCCGCGGCTGAACGCGTTCTCGTACTGGCTGTACCTCTTCGGTGGCCTGATCGTGCTCTCGGGCTTCCTGACCCCGGGTGGCGCCGCCGACTTCGGCTGGTTCGCCTACACCCCGCTGTCGGACGCGATCCACTCGCCGGGCGTCGGCGCGGACCTGTGGATCTCCGGCCTGGTGGTCTCGGGTCTCGGCACCATCCTCGGCGCGGTCAACATGGTCACCACCGTGGTCTGCCTGCGCGCGCCCGGCATGACGATGTTCCGGATGCCGATCTTCACCTGGAACATCCTGGTGACGTCGATCCTGATCCTGCTCGCCTTCCCGATCCTGACCGCGGCCCTGATGGGCCTGCTGGCGGACCGGCACCTCGGGGCGCACGTGTTCGACCCCGAAAACGGCGGCGTGATCCTCTGGCAGCACCTCTTCTGGTTCTTCGGCCATCCCGAGGTCTACATCGTCGCGCTACCGTTCTTCGGGATCGTGTCGGAGATCTTCCCGGTCTTCAGCCGCAAGCCGATGTTCGGCTACAAGAGCCTGGTCTTCGCGACGCTGGCCATCGCGGCGCTGTCGGTCGCGGTGTGGGCGCACCACATGTACGCCACCGGCGCCGTGCTGCTGCCGTTCTTCTCCTTCATGACGTTCCTGATCGCGGTCCCGACCGGCGTGAAGTTCTTCAACTGGATCGGCACGATGTGGAAGGGCCAGCTGTCCTTCGAGACGCCGATGATCTTCTCGATGGGCTTCATCGTCACGTTCCTCTTCGGCGGCCTGACCGGCATCATGCTGGCCGCGCCGGCGATCGACTTCCACGTGTCGGACAGCTACTTCGTCGTCGCGCACTTCCACTACGTGCTCTACGGCACGATCGTGTTCGCCACCTTCGCCGGCATCTACTTCTGGTTCCCGAAGATCACCGGCCGGATGATGGACGAGAAGCTCGGCAAGTGGCACTTCTGGACCACGTTCATCGGCTTCCACGGCACGTTCCTCGTCCAGCACTGGCTGGGCGCGGAGGGCATGCCGCGGCGGTACGCGGACTACCTGACCAGTGACGGCTTCACGACGCTGAACACGATCTCCACGATCGGCGCGTACATCCTCGGCGCCTCGACGCTGCCGTTCATCTGGAACGTCTTCAAGAGCTACCGGTACGGCGAGATCGTCTCGGTCGACGACCCGTGGGGTTACGGCAACTCGCTCGAGTGGGCGACGTCCTGCCCGCCGCCGCGGCACAACTTCACCGAGCTGCCCCGGATCCGCTCCGAGCGGCCCGCGTTCGAGCTGCACTACCCGCACATGATCGAGCGCATCCACAGCGAGGGCGAGATCGGCTTCTTCGGCAAGCAGAAGGAGCTCAGCCACGCGGCGCCGTCGCAGGTGCTCACCGAAGCGGTGATCCCGGGAGACCACTCCAGGGACAACGCGAGCGAGCAGGGCGACGACAAGTAGGAACCTGATCGAGTGAGCGCGTGCCCGGCTTTTGTGAAGCCGGGCACGCGCTCTACTTATGTCCGCGTCCGGACCGGCAGACTGATCGTGCAGCGTTGCCGAACGAGGGATGACCAGTGACCCAGACCCCCGTCCTGATCACGACGACCGGCCCTGACAAGCCGGGTGTCTCGTCCGTGCTGTTCGCCGTGCTGACCCGCCACGACGTCGACGTGCTCGACGTCGAGCAGGTCGTCATCCGCGGGCAGCTCGTGCTCGGTGTGCTCGCCGGGGTGTACCGCGATCCCGAGGGCCTGCAGGAGTCGGTCGAGCAGGCGATGGCGTCCGTCGGCATGCAGGTCGACGTCAAGATCGGCGCGGCGATCGGCGACGACCCGTTCGCGCTGGGCCGCCGCGACTCCTCGCACGTGCTGGTCATCCTGGGCCGCCCGGTCACCGCGCGCGGCTTCTCGGAGGTCGCGCGCCGGCTCGCGTCGCTCGGGGTCAACATCGACGCGATCCGCAGCGTCGCCGACTACCCGGTCACCGGGCTGGAGCTGTACGTCTCGGTCGAGCGGGACACGCCCGAAGCCGACACCGCACTGCGCTCCGAGCTGGCCGACGCCGCCGTCGAGGCGGGGGTCGACATCGCCGTCGAGCGGGCCGGGATCACGCGCCGGGCGAAGCGGCTGGTCGTCTTCGACGTCGACTCGACGCTCATCCAGGGCGAGGTCATCGAGATGCTGGGTGCGCACGCCGGCGTCGAACCGGAGATCCGCGAGATCACCGAGGCCGCCATGCGGGGGGAGCTCAACTTCGCGGAGTCGCTCGAACGCCGGGTCGCGCTGCTGGAAGGGCTGCCCGCCACGGCGATCGACGAGGTCGCCGCGTCGATCGAGCTGACGCCGGGCGCCCGCACGACGATCCGCACGCTCAAGCGGATGGGCTTCAAGACCGGGGTGGTCTCCGGCGGGTTCACCCAGGTCATCGGCAGCCTGGTGGAGGAGCTCGGGCTCGACTTCGCGGCGGCGAACGAGCTGGAGATCGTGGACGGCAAGCTCACCGGGAAGGTGATCGGCGAGGTCGTCGACCGCGCGGGTAAAGCGAAGGTGCTTCGCCGCGTCGCCACGGAGTACGACATCCCGCTCGAGCAGTGCGTCGCGGTCGGGGACGGCGCCAACGACATCGACATGCTCTCCGCGGCCGGCATGGGCGTCGCGTTCAACGCCAAGCCCGCGCTGCGCGAGGTGGCCGACACCGCGCTGTCGCACCCGTACCTCGACGCCGTGCTGTTCGTGCTCGGCCTGACCCGCGGCGAGGTCGAGGCGGCCGACGCGGCCGACGGCCTCGAGCTGATGCGTCCGTGAGCAGCGTTCTCGACCCCCTGGGCGCCCGCTACGCCTACTGGCTGGGCCTCCCGGCCGAAGACACGTCGGACACCTCGGACGAGCTTCCGGAGGAAGTCCGGGCGATGCCGGTCATCCTGCGCATCGAACGGGCCGAGCCGCCGGGCCGCACGCCGCTGCTGGAGGCGGCGGCGACCGCGGCGCTGGCGGTCTGCCTCGACGAGCGCGCCGAGCCCGGCGGCGAGTGGGCCGAGCCGATGCACGCGTGGCTCGACAACCGGATCCGCAAGGTCGCGCGGCGGGCGCGGGGCACGCACTGGGCCGCCGTCCAGGACCTGCCGGGAATCACCGTGGAGGTCGAGGGTGCGCAGGCACGTGCCCTCGTGCCCGGTCTGGTCGTCGAGACGCCCAAAGAGGTCTCGCGGCTGCAGATCTCGGGCAGCGAGCTGCCGCCCGACGAGCCGGGCCCGGTGCCCGGCGGGGTGCCGCTGCTGCTGCTCAACCCGCACGTGCCGATGACCGTCGGCAAGGCCGCCGCGCAGGTCGGCCACGCCACGATGATCCTCGCCGCGCTGCTGGGCGACGCCGAGCGGACCGAGTGGGCCGCCAACGGCTACCGGACGGCCGTGCGCACCCCGAGCGTCGCGCGGTGGAAGGAACTGCATCCGGGCGACGATCCCGAAGGGGCGTGGCGGCGCGACCGCGTCGTCGCCGTGCGGGACGCCGGGTTCACCGAAGTCGACCCGGGCACGCTCACCGTGCTCGCGCAGTGGGAGCCGGAACAAGGGGCTTCCTGAGCCGGTTGGAGCGGGCATGGGACTGGAAGTGGAGCGCGAGGGCGAGCACACGTTCGTCGGGCGCAACGACCGCGGCGCCGAGGTCCGGCTGGGCCGAAAGGACGCCGAGGGGGCGTTCTCACCCGCCGAGCTGCTGCAGATCGCGGCCGCGGGCTGCAGCGCGGTGACCGCAGAGCAGCTGATCACCCGGCGGATCGGCGAAGACGCGAAGTTCCGCGTGACCGTGACAGCCGACCGGCGTGAGGATGCTTCGGAGCTGGACGCCATGCACGTGGCTTTCGATGTCGACGTGTCGACTTTGGCGGCGGATCAGCGGGAGGCGCTGGCCGGCGCCGTGGACCGCGCGATCGAGCGGCTGTGCACGGTGAGCCGGACGCTCAAGAAGGGGATTCCGGTGACGGAGAGCTTCCCGGAGGCCTAGTTCTCGCTGGATTCCCAGACGACGTACGCCTGGTCGGCGTCGGTCGTCATGGCCTCGATGAACTTCTCGTTGTCGAAGCCGGGCAGGGCCTGCAGCCGCTCGATCAGCGCGTCGGCCGCCGGGTCTCCGCTCGGCACCGCCGTGCCCTTGCCGTCGGTGCCCACCAGCATGAAGAACACGTCTTCGTTCCACGGGCCGTCGGGGATCACCCGGACCATCACCGACGACAGGCCGGCCCACGTGACAGCTTCTTCGCTGCCGTCCGCGAGCCGCCGCCGCACGCCGGTGTCGTCGACGCTGACGGTCCGGGACTGTGCGCTGGACGAATCCTGGGTCAACCGGTGCTCCCTTTATTGCTTCGGTTGCTTCACCGTACCGGTCGGTGTTGTGGACCGCGTCACGCGGGCGCGGCTGCGTCGAGCCGGCGCAGGGCGTCGCGGGCCACCTTCGGGTCCATCGTCGGCCAGAACGGCGGCAGTGACGCGCGGAGGAATCCGCCGTAGCGGGCGTTCGCGAGCCGCGAATCCAGCACCGCGACCACCCCGCGGTCGCTGACCGAGCGGTGCAGCCGGCCGGTGCCCTGCGCCAGCAGCAGCGCCGCGTGCGTGGCCGCCACGGTGAGGAACCCGTTGCCGCCGCGGGCTTCCACCGCGCGCTGCCGGGCCGAGGACACCGGGTCGTCCGGGCGCGGGAACGGGATCCGGTCGACCACCACCAGCTGCAGTGACGGCCCCGGCACGTCCACGCCCTGCCACAGGCTCAGCGTGCCGAACAGGCACGTGCGGACGTCCTCGGAGAACTTCTGGACCAGCAGCGACGTCGCGTCTTCGCCCTGGCAGAGGATCGGGAAGTCGAGGCGCCCGCGCATCTCCTCGGCCGCCTGCTTGGCCGCCCGCATCGAGGAGAACAGGCCCAGCGTGCGCCCGCCCGCGGCCTCGATCAGCTCGGCCAGTTCGTCCATTGTGGACGAAGCGAGGCCGTCGCGGCCCGGCGGCGGCAGGTGCTTGGCCAGGTAGAGGATGCCGTTGCGCTTGTGGTCGAACGGCGAGCCGACGTCCAGGCCGGTCCACTTCGGGCCGGAGTCGTCCGACGGCGCTTCCTTGTCCGTCGCCGCGCCCGGCGCCTTCTCGACGCGGGTCGCGCCCGGCGGGAGCCCCCACTGGCGCGCCATGGTGTCGAACGTGCCGCCCAGGGTGAGCGTCGCCGACGTCAGGATCGTCGTGTGCTGGTTGAACACGCGCTCGCGCAGCAGCCCGGCGACGCCCAGCGGCGCCACCTTCAGCGCCGGCGGCCGCGGGTTCGAGGAGTACTTGTCGCCCGAGAGCCAGACGACGTCGCGCTGGTGGGCCTGGTCGTCGTCGAACGCCTCCAGCAGCCGGACCGCGGTGTCGTGCACCTCGTCGAGCAGCGAGCGCGCCAGCTTGCGCGCGGTGGCCCCTTCGACGTCTTCCTTGCGGTCCGAGCCCAGCGCCGTGATGCACGCGTGCGCGGCGTCGCGGACCGCCGGGATCGCGCCCTTCAGCGGCCTCGGCAGCTCGTCCATCCGGCCCGGGGGCAGGTCGTCGACGATCAGCGCCAGCCCGTCACCCGCCTCCAGCAGGCCGTCGGCGACGTCGGCGTCGATCAGCTTGCCGCAGCGGCGCGCGGCCGACGCGCACATCGCGCTGGTCAGCTCGCCGGTGGCGACCGAGGTGACCCGGTCGACCAGGTCGTGCGCCTCGTCGATGATCACGACGTCGTGGTCCGGCAGGACCTGGTAGCCCTGCAGGGCGTCGATCGCGAGCAGCGCGTGGTTGGTGATGATGACGTCGGCGCGGCCGGCCTCGGCGCGGGCCTTCTCCGCGAAGCAGTCCGTGCCGATCGGGCAGCGGGACGCGCCGAGGCATTCGCGCGCGGTCACCGACACCTGGCGCCACGCCTGGTCGGTGACACCGGGAACCAGCTCGTCGCGGTCGCCGGTTTCGGTGTCGGACGCCCATTCCCGCAGCCGCGTGACCTCCTTGCCGAGGCGCGACACCGCGAACGGGTCGAAGAGCTGGGCGTCCTCCGGCTCGTCGGGCGCGCCGGAATCCAGCCGGTGCAGGCACATGTAGTTGCGACGGCCCTTGAGGATCGCGAAGGTCGGCTCGCGGCCGAGTGGCTTCTTCAGCGCCTTCGCCAGGCGAGGGAGGTCGCGGTCGACGAGCTGGCGCTGCAGCGCGATCGTCGCCGTGGAGACGACGACGGTGGCTTCCTTCTCGACGGCGTGGCGGATCGCGGGGACGAGGTAGGCCAGCGACTTGCCGGTGCCGGTGCCGGCCTGCACGGCCAGGTGCTCGCCGGTGCGGATGGCGCGGCCGACGGCGTCGGCCATCTCGACCTGCCCTGGGCGTTCGGCACCACCGACGGACTCCACCGCGTGGGTGAGGAGTTCGAGGACGCCGGGGAAATCAGTTCGGGCGGGCACAGCGACACACATTAGCCGCCGGGGCCGACAGGATCGGTGATCCGTCGCGAACGGGCCACTCGCGCCGGATCACCGAGGCCGTCAGTCTTCGGTGCGGCCCGAAACCAGCTTCCAGGTCAGCGGCAGCAACCCGGCGGCGACGACGATCTTGATCGCGTCCCCGACCAGGAACGGCGTGACGCCCTTGGCGAACGCCGTCGACAGGTCGAAGCCGGTCGACGCCATCAGCCACGGCACGCCGAAGGCGTAGATGACGAGGTTGCCGAGCACCATGGTGCCCGCGGTGCGCACCGGCGTCCGGTCGCCGCCGCGGCCGGCCAGGGCGCCCACGAGCGCGCCGGCGAAGACGAACCCGACGATGTAGCCGGCGCTCGCGCCGGACAGGCCCGCGGTGCCGTGCTGGAACCACGGCACACCAACCGCTCCGACGAGCAGGTAGACGAGCATCGACGCGGCACCGCGCGACATGCCGAGCGACGCGCCGACGAGCAGCGCGGCGAACGTCTGGCCGGTCATCGGCACCGGGCTGCCCGGCACCGGGATGGTCAGCTGCGCGGCGGCGCCGGTGAGCACGGCGCCGCCGGCGACGAGCGCGATGTCCCGGACGAGCGAGCCGGGCACGAGATCGGCCAGCACCGGCCGCTTGCCGGCGAAGGACAGCGAAGACACGAAACCTCCCTGGGTGTGCGGACGATCGACGTTAACGCTCGTTACCACGCCGCGAACCCGGGAAGTTGCCTTCGTCACCGGCCACTCGTCCGGGTGGACCCGATCAGGGGTTCCGGCGCGCCTGCCGATGACGAAGAGGGTAACTACGAACTGTCACGACAACCGTGGAGGCCGGTGCATGCGAAACGCCAGGAAGAGGACATTCCGGGTGCTGGCGGTGACGACGCTCGCGGCCCCGCTCCTGGTCGCCGCGGCGCCGGTGACGTCCACCGGATGGGCGTCTTCCGGCTCGCTCGACGTGCTGCTCGACAATGAGCACGTCGTCACCGGTGAGCTGGCGAAATGCACCGCGGACGGCCCGTACGGCGATCGGACGCCTGGAGGTGCGACGGGCGACATCGCCACGTTCGGCACCGGGGAGACCGGGTGCGGGCGGACCGGCGACGTGTCGGTCGCGCAGGCGTCCGGGCACCGGTTCGAGGCCACCGTGCTCAAGCGCTTCGGCGGCCCGGTGCTCACTGTCCGCACCTATTCGGCGAAGTGCGCGACCAACGCGACCGGCAGCGGCGGTGAAGTGTCGATCGGCGCGGTCGAGGGGATCGCGGTGCCGGCGCAGATCCCGCCGAACGACCGGATCGTCATCCCCGGCGGCCCGGCGGGCACCGCGCTGGCGACGGTGATCCTCAACGAGACGGTGACGCCCCAGCCACCTGACGGCAGCATGGTGACGCACGCACTGCACATCGTGCTGTTCCCCCAGGGCGGCCCCGCGAGCGGGGACATCTACCTGGGCACGGCGGCCTGCGACCCGTTCGGCAAGAAGTAGCGCGGCACTTTCCCTACGAAAGCTCCGCTTTGCGGCGCAAAGCGGAGCTTTCGTAGGGAAAGTTACGCTTTGGCGGTCTTGAAGCGCGCGGCCGCCGCGACGAACTCGCCCGCGCGGGCCGCGAGGTCCGGGAGGCTGCCGCTCGGCGAGAGCGCGTCGCCCAGCAACGGCGTCGCCGCCGCCACCGCGATCGCGCCCGAGCGCAGGTAGCTCTCGACGTCGGCCAGGTGGACGCCGCCGGTCGGGACCAGCGGGACGTCCGGCAGCGGGGCCCGCACCGCGCGCAAGTACGCGACGCCGCCGACCGCCGCCACCGGGAACACCTTGACCGCCGCCGCGCCGAGGCGCCACGCCTGGTCGATCTCCGTCGGCGTCAGCGCGCCGCAGATCACCGGCGTGTCCAGCTCCGCCGCGCGCTCCAGCACCGCCGGGTTGACCGTCGGCGTGATCAGGTACGCCGCGCCGGCGTCGACCGCGACGTCCACATCGGACGGTTCGCGGACGCTGCCCGCGCCGACCAGAGCGTCTTCGCCCAGCGCCAGCCGCAGCGCGGTGATCGCGGCCGGTGCTCCGGGCGTCGTCAGGGTCGCTTCGAGGAGGCGGATGCCCGCGGCGTGCAGCACCATCGCCGCGTCGGCGAACCGCCCCGCGTCGGCGGCGCGCAGGATCGCGACCAGCCGGTGTTCCGCCAGCGCGGCCCGGATGTCCTTCACGCGGGCGAGCCGACGAACGCCGTGCCGGTGTGGGTGACGCCGGCCTTGTCGAAGTCCTCGACCGTCGCGTCCACCGTCGGCTGCGAGCCACCGACCGTCAGGTCCAGCAGCACGCGCACGCCGAAGCCCGCCTTCGCCGCGTCGAGCGCCGTCGCGCGGACGCAGAAGTCGGTCGCGATGCCGACGACGTCGACGTCGGTCACGTCGTGCTCGCGCAGCCACGCTTCCAGGGACTTCCCGTCGCGGGCCGCGCCCTCGAAGCCGGAGTACGCCGCGCTGTACTCGCCCTTGGAGAACACCTCGCCGATCGGGACGACGTCGAGCGCGGGGTGGAACGACGCGCCCGGCGTGCCGGCGACGCAGTGCACGGGCCAGCTGTCCTTGAAGTCGGGGGTGTCGCTGAAGTGGTCGCCCGGGTCGATGTGGTTGTCCCGGGTGGCCACGACGTGGCTGTACCCGCCCTCGGCGGCCTGCTTCGAGATGGCGGCGGCCGCGGCGGCCCCGCCCGGCAGGCCGAGCGAACCTCCTTCGCAGAAGTCGTTCTGCACGTCCACCACGATCAGGGCGGTCCCCATGGTCGAACTCCCTCTCAGAGAAACAGGGTCGGGATAGCGGGCTCGCCGTGCGAGAGCTTCAGGCCCTCCCACGGCAGGCTGACCAGGCCGCGGCGCAGCCGCTGCCTCGCGTCGTCGAGCGTAGGCAGGTCCGCCTCCGCGCGGCCAGCGCGGATCAGCGGGATCTGCAGCGGGCGGTCGTTGGCCTCCGGCTCCGGCGCCTTCCCGGCCGTGGTCCAGACGACCTCCTCGACCGCCGTCCCGGTGCCGCGGTGGCGCCGCAGCGCGGACTTGCGCCCGCCGCGGGACTCCTTGTGCGCGCTGCGCTTGGCGACCGGCCTGCCGTCCACCTCGACCAGCTTGTAGACCATCCCGGCGGTCGGCGCGCCCGAGCCGGTGACCACCGACGTCCCGACGCCGTACGCGTCGACGGGCTCCGCGCGCAACGCCGCGATGGCGTGCTCGTCGAGGTCGCCGGACACGACGATCCGGGTGTCCTTCGCGCCCAGGGCGTCCAGCTGCTCGCGGGCGCGGCGGGCGAGCGGGCCGACGTCGCCCGAGTCGATCCGGATCGCACCGAGCTCCGGTCCGGCGACGCGGACCGCGGCGTCGATGCCGGCGGTGATGTCGTAGGTGTCGACCAGCAGCGTCGTGTCCGCGCCCATCTTCTCGACCTGGGCGCGGAAGGCGGCCTCCTCGCTGTCGTGCAGCAGCATGAAGGCGTGCGCGACGGTGCCGCGGGTCGGGATGCCGTAGCGGCGGCCGGCTTCGAGGTTCGACGTCGTCGCGAAGCCGGCCAGGTAGGCGGCGCGCGCGGCGGCGACGGCGGCGTACTCGTGCGTGCGGCGCCCGCCCATCTCGATGATCGGCCGGCCGTGCGCGGCGCCGGACATCCGGGCGGCCGCGGACGCGATGGCGCTGTCGTGGTTGAGGATCGACAGGACCAGCGTCTCCAGCAGCACGCACTCGCCGAACGAGCCGGTGACGGTGAGCAGTGGCGAGCCGGGGAAGTACAGCTCACCCTCGGCGTAGCCGTCGATGTCGCCGGAGAACTCGTAGCCGGCGAGCCAGGACAGCGTCGTGTCGTCGACGACCGCGGTGGCCTCCAGCTGCGCCAGTTCGGCGTCGGTGAAGCGGAAGTCCGCGATCGCGTCGAGGACGCGGGCGGTGCCCGCGACGACGCCGTAGCGGCGCCCGTCCGGCAGTCTCCTGGCGAACACCTCGAAGACGCAGGGCCGGTCGGCCGTGCCGTCGGCGAGCGCGCTGCCCAGCATGGTCAGCTCGTAGTGGTCGGTGAGCAGCGCAGTGCTGGTCGTGGCCGGCTCCGGTGAACCCATGGGGTCAGCCTATTCACCCACATGGCCGGACCTGGCGCGGCGTACCCTGTCGGCTCCGTGACACCATGGGGTGCATGTCCTTGCCTGTCGCAGCCGAGCAGACACAGGTCGAGCCGGCCGGAGCCGAGGTCGCCGAGTCGGACACACCCTGGCGGACCGTGGTGTGGAACGACCCGGTCAACCTGATGTCGTACGTGACGTACGTCTTCCAGAAGCTGTTCGGCTACGGCCGTGACCACGCCACCAAGCTGATGCTCGACGTGCACCACAAGGGCAAGGCGATCGTCTCGTCCGGCTCGAAGGAGAAGGTGGAGACCGACGTGGCGAAACTCCACGCGGCGGGCCTGTGGGCCACGATGGAGCAGACCTCGTGAACGGGTGGCGGCGCAAGGGCGCGGTCATCCACGCCGGGTTCGAACAGCAGGAAGCCGCGGTGCTGCGCGGGCTGGTCAGCCAGCTCGAGGACATGCTCACCGCGCGCGCCGAGGAGGCGCCGCAGGACGAGCTCGCCGAGCTGACCGGCATCCGCACCGGGCCCACCGAGTCGCCGGACGACCCGGTGCTCTCGCGGCTGCTCCCGGACTTCCACAAGCTCGACCCGGACAACCCGACCCGCGAAGACCTCGACTCGGCGTCGGCGATGCGCTCGCTGCACGAGCCGGAGCTGCTCGACATCAAGGTCGGCGTGGCGAAGATCGTGCTCGACACGCTGCCCCGCGACGGTGGTCACGTCCGGCTGACCGAGGAGCAGGCCGACGCCTGGCTGGGCGCGCTCAACGACGTCCGGCTGGCCCTGGGCACCGCGCTCGACGTCACCGAGGACATGCCCGACGAGCTGCCCGAGGACGACCCGCGGGCGCCGCACCTGGGCGTCTACCACTGGCTGACCTGGGTGCAGGAGACGCTGATCCAGGCGCTGACCGGATGATCACCGACGTCCCCGGCGTGCTGGTCGGGCACCACGAGCGGGTCGGGGACGGCTGGGCCACCGGCACGACGGTGGTCCTGGTGCCCGAAGGCGCGGTCGGCGCGGTCGACCAGCGCGGCGGCGCGCCCGGCACCCGCGAGACGAACCTGCTGGAGCCGGAGAACCTGGTGCAGCGGGTCAACGCGGTCTGCTTGTCGGGTGGCTCGGCCTACGGGCTGGCCGCGGCCGACGGCGTCATGCGGTGGCTCGCGGAGCGGAACCTGGGCTTCCCGGTGGGCACGCAACCGCACGAGGTCGTGCCGATCGTGCCCGCGGCGGTGCTGTTCGACCTGCCGCGCAGCGAGTGGGGCAACCGGCCGGACGCGTCCTTCGGGTACGCGGCGTGCGAAGCGGCTTCGGAGTCCTTCGCCTCGGGGACGGTCGGGGCGGGCGCGGGTGCCGCTGTCGGGTCCTTGAAGGGCGGCATCGGCTCGGCCGGCGAGGTCGTCGGCGAGTACACCGTCGGGGCGATCGCGGCGGTCAACGCGGCGGGCGAGGCCGTCGACCTCTCGACGGGGCGCGCTTTCGCGGCCGACCACGGCGACTTCGGCGTCACGTGGCCTTCGCGGCCCGCGGACCTGCCGTCTCGCGCGACCGACCTGAACACGACGATCGGCGTGGTCGCGGTGGACGCGGCGCTGTCGAAGGCCGAGGCCCGGCGGATCGCGGTCGCGGCCCAGGACGGGCTGGCGCGCGCGGTGCGCCCGGCGCACACGATGTTCGACGGCGACACGGTGTTCGCGCTGGCCACGGGCGCGCGTGCGCTGCCGGAGGCGAGCGGTCCGTTCGGCCCGGCGGCGCGCGCGGCGGGGCTGGACGCGCTGTGCTCGGCGGCGGCGCGGGTGTTCGCGCGGGCGATGGTGCACGGGCTGCTCGCGGCGACCACGGCCGGCGGGGTGCCGGCGTACCGGGACGTGTGGCCGGAAGCTTTCGCCTGAATTCCCTGGTGAGCGCTATGTCTCACGATCTGGACAGCTTGTGTCCACCACCTAAGATGTGGATGTGCTCCGGATCCGCCGTGACCTCGTCGACGAGATCGTCGCCCATGCCCGTCGTGACCACCCCGACGAGGCCTGTGGCGTGATCGCCGGGCCCGACGGGTCCGACTCGCCCGAGCGGTTCATCCCCATGCTGAACGCCGCGCGCTCACCCACGTTCTACGAGTTCGACAGCGGCGACCTGCTGAAGCTCTACCGCGAAATGGACGCGAACGACGAAGTGCCGGTGGTGATCTACCACTCGCACACCGCGACCGAGGCCTACCCGTCGCGGACCGACGCGAACATCGCGGCCGAGCCGGGCGCGCACTACGTGCTCGTCTCCACCCGCGACCCCGAAGTGCACGAGTTCCGCTCGTACCGGATCGTGGACGCCGAGATCACCGAGGAGCCGGTCGAGATCGTCGACTGACCCCTCGGAATAAACCGCCGCGCCATCGGCGTCTGCGTTTAAGAACCCACCGGAGGTAGAAACCCATGGCCGTGACCGTCTCCATCCCGACGATCCTGCGCACCCACACCGGCGGCGAGAAGTCCGTCGAGGCGAAGGGCGCGACCGTCCTCGAGGTCATCGACGACGTCGAGTCCCGCCACGCCGGCATCAAGGGCCGCCTGGTGAAGGAGGAGAAGCTGCACCGCTTCATCAACGTCTACGTCAACGACGAGGACGTCCGCTTCTCCGGTGGGCTCGAGGCCGAGGTCAAGGACGGCGACACCCTGACCATCCTCCCCGCCGTGGCCGGTGGCTGATCGATGGCTCGCTTCGAGTCCCTGCTCGACGCGCTCGGCGGCACCCCGCTGGTCGGGCTGCCCCGGCTCTCGCCCACGCACGACGTGCGGCTGTGGGCGAAGCTGGAGGACCGCAACCCGACTGGCTCGATCAAGGACCGCCCCGCGCTGGCCATGATCGAAGCCGCCGAGCGTGAAGGCAAGCTCCGCCGCGGCTCCACGATCCTGGAGCCGACGTCGGGCAACACCGGCATCTCGCTGGCCATGGCCGCCAAGCTCAAGGGCTACGGGCTGGTCTGCGTGATGCCGGAGAACACCTCGACCGAGCGCAAGCAGCTGCTGCAGGCCTACGGCGCGCGGATCGTGTTCTCCCCGGCCGCGGGCGGCTCGAACGAGGCCGTCCGGCGGGCGAAGGAGCTGGCCGAGGCGAACCCCGAGTGGGTGATGCTCTACCAGTACGGCAACCCGGCCAACGCCGACGCGCACTACCGCGGCACCGGGCCCGAGCTGCTCAAGGACCTGCCGACGCTGACGCACTTCGTCGGCGGCCTCGGCACGACCGGCACGCTGGTGGGGGTCGGCCGGTACCTGCACGAGGCGAAGCCCGAGGTCCAGGTCATCGCGGCCGAACCGCGCTACGGCGAGCTGGTGTACGGCCTGCGCAACCTCGACGAGGGGTTCGTCCCGGAGCTGTACGACGCCTCGGTGTTGAACGGCCGGTACTCCGTGGGCGCTTACGACGCGCTGCGCCGGACCCGGGAACTGCTGGAGCACGAAGGCATCTTCGCGGGCATCTCGACGGGCGCGGTGCTGCATGCGGCGCTGGCCGTCGCGGAGAAGGCCGCGGCTCGCGGCGAGACCGCCGACGTGGCTTTCGTCGTCGCGGACGCCGGGTGGAAGTACCTGTCGACGGGGGCTTACGCGGGCTCGCTCGACGAAGCCGCCGAGCGGCTCGACGGGCAGCTCTGGGCCTGAGTCACTCCGCTTTCCAGAGTTCGGGCCGGGCGAGGTCGACACCGTCGGCCTCGGCCAGCCGCTCGAAGGTGGCCATCGTCTCGCCCAGGTCGTCGAACATCTTGGGCAGCCGCTTCAGCGGCTTGCTCAGCGGGCGCCAGAAGACGTCCCAGTGGATCAGGCGGACCCGTTTCGGCCGGACCGCGCCGACCGTCTCGCGCCAGTATTCTTCGCGCCACCGCTCGGTTTGCTTGCCGACGGCGCCGATGCCGAGGTAGACGACGTCCGCGCGGTAGCCGGCCAGCGCGCCGGGCACGAAGTTCGCCGACGCGTGGACCAGGACTTTCCCCGCCGCGTGGGCGAGGTGGAACGAGTAGCAGCGGCCGGTCTTGAACGCCTTGGCCCTGGCCGGCAGCCGGACGGGCTCGGTGATTTCGCCGGGGACGCGGTCGCCGGCGCTGTGGAGTGCGTCGACCGGCGTGACGGTGAAGGCGCCGAACTCCACGGGCCGGCCCGGCACCAGCTCCTCGAACGGCTCGGCGGCCAGGCCGTAGCCCTCCTGGACCTTCCGCGTCGAGGACGAGCCGGCCAGCGTGGCGCCGGTCGCCTGGGCGACCACGGGAGCGTCGAGGACGTGGTCGACGTGGGAGTGCGCCACCAGGACGGCGTCCAGCTTCGTGACGCCGAGCCGGTGCAGGGCGTCGTCGATCCGGCCGCGGTCCGGCGCCACGCGGGTCGCCATCTTCAGCAGTGACGGCCGGGAGAAGAAGCCGTCGGCCAGCACGCTCGAGGTGCCGTCGGTGACCAGGACGGTCGACACCCCGGCGAAGGCCGTGCGGAGTTCGGGCATGCTGACCACTATGAAGGTCATCGGGTTGCTGGGCGGCATGAGCTGGGAGTCGTCCGCCGAGTACTACCGGCTCGTGAACGAACGGGTGAAGGACGCCCTCGGCGGGTTCCACTCCGCGCACACCGTGCTCTACTCCGTCGACTTCGCCGCCATCGAGGCGATGCAGGCCGACGGCCGGTGGGACGAGGCCGGCGCCGAGCTGAACCGGGCCGCTCGCGCGCTGGAAGCCGCCGGCGCCGACTTCGTCGTGCTCTGCACCAACACCATGCACAAGGTCGCCGACCGGCTCGAGGACGGGCTCGGCATCCCCCTGCTGCACCTGGCCGACGCCACCGCCGCCGCGGTCACGGCCGCCGGGATCCGGCGGATCGGGCTGCTCGGCACCGGGTTCACCATGGCGCAGCCCTTCTACCGCGACCGGCTCGCCGCGCACGGCCTCGACGTGCTCGTGCCCGGTGAGGAGGACCGCGACCTCGTCCACCGCGTCATCTACGACGAGCTGGTGCTCGGCGTGGTGAAGCCCGAGTCGCGCGAGGCCTACCGCGGGGTGATTGCCCGGCTGGCCGAAGCGGGCGCCGAGGGCGTGATCTACGGCTGCACCGAGATCGAGCTGCTGGTCGGCCCCGAGGACAGCCCGGTGCCGACCTTCCCCACCACCCGCCTGCACGCCGAGGCCGCCGTCGACTTCGCGCTGGGCGCCGCCGAGCTGCCCCGGCCGCCCGCCTGAGTCACACCGCGACCACCGGCCCCTCGCTCGTGTGCGCCTCGTGCTGCGCGACGACCTGCCGCCACAGCCGCGCCCGCTCCTCGGCCGTGAACAGGTCCGGAGTGATGCCGAAGACGTCCGCCGCGGCCGTCCACCAGGCTTCGGGGGACTCCACCAGCTCCTTGGCGCCATGGCGGTTCAGCGTCAGCGCCCGCAGCGTGTCGACGCCCGCCGCGTCGCGCCGCTGGATCACGCAGACGCGGACGAAGCCGGACTCCGGCGAGGTCGACAGCCACGCGTGCTTCTCCGCGAAGTCGGGCAGCTCCGCCACCCCGGGCGCGAAGTCGAAGCCCACGAAGCTGCCTGCCGGGTCGTGGTCGAAGCGCCAGCCGCCCGGCGCCACCTCCGAGCGCCGCAGCCGGTAGGTGTGCGGGCCCTGGACGTAGGTGCCTTCCCGTAGGGGGAGCGGCTCGTGGAAGCCGTCGCCCAGCCCGGCGTCGACCAGCCACGGTGTCGCCGGCTCGTCCGGCAGCGCCGCGACGGTCAGCGCCAGGTGGTTGCGGTCGAGGTTCGGCGCGTCACCCGCGCCGCCCTGCACCCCGCCGAGGTGCCTCGTGACGGGGTAGCCGAGCTCGCGCAGCAGCTCCGAAAACGCGCCGTTGAGGTGGTAGCAGTACCCGCCGCGGCCGCGCAGGATCCGCGCCAGCGACGCCGACGGCGCCAGCGGCGTCGGCCGGCCGAGCTGGATCTCCAGCGCTTCGTACGGCACGCGCTCGACGTGTGCCGCGTGCAGCCGCCGCAGCGCGGCCGCGCTCGGCGGCTCGGCCTCGAGCCCGAGCCGCGCCAGGTATCCCGTGACGTCCAAGTTCCCCATGGCCGGAAACGTTAGCGGCGGGCACCGACAAAAACGCCGGATCAGGGATTTCACCCGAGGCGCGGCGCCGGGGAGCTGACGTAGCGTCGATGGCGTGAGCACTTCGCCCGTGAGTCCCGCCCCGGAAACCGACGCCGCCAAGCGCGTGCTGCCGCCGAAACCCAAGGCGGCCGCGATCGTGGCGCTCTCGTTCACCCTGCTGCTGTACCTGGTCGAGCTGGTCGACGTGATCCTGCCCGGCGACCTCGACCAGGGTGGCATCGTCTCCCGCAGGCTCTCCGGCCTCGACGGCGTGCTGTTCGCGCCGGTCCTGCACGCCGGTTGGTCGCACCTGTTCGCCAACACGGTGCCGGTGCTGCTGTTCTCCTTCCTCGCGATGGCCGCCGGGATCGGCCGGTTCGCGCTGGTCACGGCCATCATCTGGGTGGTCTCCGGGCTCGGCGTGTGGCTGATCGGGCCGGCGAACACGGTCACCGTCGGCGCGTCCGGGCTGGCCTTCGGCTGGCTCGCCTACCTGCTGGTGCGCGGCATCTTCAACCGCGCGGCCGGGCAGATCCTGGTCGCCGTCGTCCTGCTGGGCGTGTGGAGCGGGATGCTCGCCGGGCTGCTGCCGGGCAACCCCGGCGTCTCCTGGCAGGGGCACGTCTTCGGCGCGCTGGCCGGTGTCCTCGCGGCGTGGCTGACGAGCCGCACCGGGAAGTCCCGGAAAGCCGAGCCGGCGACCCCGGGTAACCTCGGGGTGTGACGTCTCCGCCCGCTGATGCCCCGATCGGCGTGTTCGATTCCGGCGTCGGCGGGCTGACGGTCGCGAGGGCGATCCTCGAGCAGCTGCCCGCCGAACAGCTCCGCTACGTCGGCGACACGGCGCACAACCCGTACGGCCCGCTCCCGATCGCCACCGCCCGCAGCTACGCGCTGGCGGCGCTCGACGAGATCGTCGAAAGCGGCGTGAAGGCGTTGGTCATCGCCTGCAACACGGCGTCCGCGGCCTGCCTGCGCGACGCCCGCGAGCGCTACGACGTCCCGGTGATCGAGGTCGTCCTGCCCGCCACGCGGCGCGCGGTCATCGCGACGCACACCGGCCGGGTCGGCGTGATCGGCACCGAGGGCACGGTGCGCTCGCGCGCCTACGAAGACGCTTTCACCGCGGCGCCCGGCATCACGCTCACCAGCGTCGCCTGCCCGCGGTTCGTGGACTTCGTCGAGCGCGGCATCACCTCGGGGCGGCAGGTGCTCGGGCTGGCGCAGGGCTACCTGCAGCCGCTGCTCGACGCCGAGGTCGACACGGTCGTGCTCGGCTGCACGCACTACCCGCTCCTGCAGGGCGTGCTGCAGATCGTGATGGGCCAGGAGGTCACGCTCGTCTCCAGCGCCGAGGAGACCGCGAAAGACCTCGTGCGGGTGCTCACCGAACGGGACCTGCTGACGGCCCGGGACACCCCGCCGCGGCACGAGTTCCTGGCCACCGGGTCGGCCGAGCCGTTCGCCCGGCTCGCCGCGCGGTTCATGGGGTTCGCCCCGGGTGTTCTGACTCCCACCACCGCGTGATCGGGACAACGGGCGCTTAGGGTGTCGAAGTGCGACTGACCATCCTCGGGTGCTCCGGCAGCATCCCCGGGCCGAACACCGCCGCGTCCGGCTACCTGGTCGAGGCCGAAGGGTTCCTGCTCGGCCTCGAGCTCGGCAACGGGACGCTGGCGCAGCTGCAGGCCGTGGCCGACCCGTTCGACCTCGACGCCCTGGTGCTCACGCACCTGCACCCGGACCACTGCGCCGACGTCAGCGCACTCACCGTCCTGCGGCGCTACCACCCGGCGAAGCCCTACCCGGCGCGCCCGCGGCTGCTGCCGCTCTACGCGCCGCCGGACGCGCCGACCCGCCTGGCGAACGCATACGCGCCCAACGAGACCGAGCGGGCCGTCACCGACCTCTCCGACGTCTACGACTTCCTGCCGCTGCGGCCCGAGCCGTTCCGGATCGGCCCGTTCGACGTGCTCGCGCTCGAGGTCGACCACCCGACCCCGGCCTACGGCCTGCGCATCTCCTACGGCGGCCGGATCCTGGCGTTCACCGGCGACACCGGGCCGTGCCGGGCGCTGAACGAGCTCGCCGACGGCGTCGACCTGCTGCTCGCCGAAGCGTCGTGGACGGATTCGGCGGAACGGCCGGCCGGCGTGCACCTGTCGGGCAAGCAGGCCGGTGAGCTGGCGCGCGACGCCGGTGTCGGGCGGCTGCTGCTGACGCACATCGCGCCGTGGACGGACGCGGGCGCGGTTCTGGGTGAGGCGTCGGTCGAGTTCCCGGGGGCCGAGGTCGTCAAGCAGGGTGCCGTCTACGACGTGTGAACCCCCGGTTCTAGAGTGCTCCCCGTGGCTCGAAAAGATGGCAGGAACGACGACCAGCTCCGTGACATCAAGATCACCCGGGGGTTCCAGCAGTGGCCGGCGGGGTCGGTGCTGGTCGAATTCGGCAACACGCGGGTGCTGTGCGCGGCGAGCGTCACCGAAGGCGTGCCGCGCTGGCGGGCCGGCTCCGGCCTCGGCTGGGTGACGGCCGAGTACGCGATGCTGCCGTCGGCGACCAACACGCGTGGTGACCGCGAGTCGGTCAAGGGCCGGATCGGCGGCCGCACGCACGAGATCTCCCGGCTGATCGGCCGTTCGCTGCGGGCCTGCATCGACCTGGCCGCGCTGGGCGAGAACACGATCGTCATCGACTGCGACGTCATCCAGGCCGACGGCGGCACCCGCACGGCCGCGGTGACCGGCGGGTACGTGGCGCTGGCGGACGCGATCACGTGGCTGGGCGCGGCGAACCGGCTCAACGACCCGCAGCCGCTGTCGTCTTCGGTGGCGGCGGTGAGCGTCGGCGTGGTCGACGGCCGCGTGCGGCTCGACCTGCCCTACGAAGAGGACTCGCGCGCGGAGGTCGACATGAACGTCGTCGCGACCGACGCGGGCACGCTGATCGAGGTCCAGGGCACCGGCGAGGGCGCGACCTTCGCACGGTCCACTTTGGACCAGATGCTGGACATCGCGCTGGCGGGTTGTGCGGAGCTGACGCGGCTGCAGAACGAGGCGCTGGCGCTGCCGTACCCCGGCGAGCTGCCGGAGCCGCGTCCGGACAAGAAGAAGGGCTCGAAGTGACGAAGCTGCTTCTGGCTACTCGTAACGCGAAGAAGCTCGGCGAGCTTCGGCGGATCCTGGCTTCGGAGGGGATCTCCGGTCTGGAGGTCATCGGGCTGTCGGATGTTCCCGCGTTTCCGGAGGCCCCGGAGACCGCGCCTGATTTCGAGGGCAACGCGGTCGCCAAGGCCCGCGACGCGGTGGCGGCGTGCGGGCTGCCGGCCATCGCCGACGACTCGGGGATCGCGGTCGACGCGTTGAACGGGATGCCGGGGGTGCTGTCGGCGCGCTGGTCGGGTGGCCACGGCGACGACGAGGCGAACCTGGACCTCGTGCTGGCCCAGCTCGGGGATGTCCCGGACGAGCGGCGCGGGGCGCAGTTCGTTTGTGCTGCGGCTTTGGTGCTGGTGTCTGGTGAAGAGACTGTGGTTCGTGGTGAGTGGCGCGGGTCGTTGGTGCGCTCGCGGCGCGGTGTGAACGGGTTCGGGTACGACCCGATCTTCGTCCCGGACGGCGAGTCCCGGACGTCGGCGGAGATGGAGCCGTCCGAAAAGGACGCCCAGTCGCACCGGGGGCTCGCGCTGCGGGCGCTGCTGCCGGCGTTGCGGGAGCTGGCGGAGGGTTAGCGGACGATCAGCTTGACTCCCGGGCCGAGCTTTTCGGTGCCGAGGAGCCGGGTGTCGGTCGACTCGATGGTGAGGTTCAGGTCGGCCAGCGGACTGAGGTCGACGGCAGTGGTGAGCCGGTCGAGCACGACGGCCCGGAGGCTGGTGATGGCCGTGAGCGGGCGGAGGTCGGGCACCTCCGTCAGCACGAGCTTGATCGTCTCGAGCGGCAGGTCGGACAACGGTTGTAGATCCGCTCTCGCCTGACCGTAGAGTTTCAGTTCGGTTACCCCAGGGAAGCAGTTGCGCACTGCTGCGGTGGTGACTTCCTTGCCGTCTTCCCGTTGCGGGCAGTAGAGCGAGACGCGGGTCGGGGTGCTCAGCGGAGCCGAGTCGACCAGCAGGTCCGCGGGAAACGATCCGATATTGAGTGCTCGAAGCTCGGTCAGTGCGGCGAGCGGTGCCAAGTCGTGCACGCCGTACAACTGGTTGATGGAAAGCCCTTCCAACTTGGTCAGCTCTCCGAGCGCATCGACGTCGCACTCGGCGGGAACACCGGCCAGAAGGCTGAGATAAGTCAAGTGTTCCAAGCTCTTCAGACGTCGAACGTGGGTGAACCCGCCGGCGAAGAAGAGGGAGACAGTGGTGAGTCGCCGGTGTTCGTCGAGAGGGGTGACGTCGATGATGCTGTCGGAATGGCAGTCGAGCTGGATGGCGGTCAAGCACGGCAGGCCGGTGAACGCGCTGAGGTCGGCCTGTTTTTCCGAGGAAGGCAGGTTGACATTCAGCCTGGTCAGGTTCTTCAGGTGACCGACGTGAGGCAGGAATCGCACCGCCTCCACCCGGATCTTGCCGTGCACCAGCGGTGAGTCGGCCAAGACATCGGCGGCATAACGTTCCGGATCGAAGTACTGCCAAGCTTGGCTCAGTTGCTCCTGCACGGCCGCGCGTGAGTCCTGCGCATAACTGCGCAACAGCCCCAGCGCATCGTCTCCGGCAGTGAGCGCGGCTGCCCGCACCGACGCCGCCGCCACAGCGTCCGACAACCCTTCCAGACTCTCCGGCAAATACCGCAACACCCGATGCCCGATCGACGCCAAGGACCGCGTCTCCCGCAGGCTCCGCGGCGGCGTCAGCTGCTCCCGGATCACCGCCTCGACCCGGGCGAGCACGTCCGGAGAAGTGTTGCTGACCGTCTCCAAGCACGCCGCTGCCAGCAGACGAAGGTGGCGGGCGTGGCGGGGCTCGTCGTCCGCCCGGTCCAGGATCCCGGTCAGCAACGTTCCCACCTGGTGGTGTTTGCCGTGGCCGCACGCCATCACGAACGTCTCCCACCACGTGTCCAGGTGGGCCTTCGCGATCAACGTCTCCAGGTGGTCCTGCTCGGTGGCTTCGTTGGCGGCCAGGCATTCCTGGAACGTCCGGTGCACGAAGTCGACCCGGTCACGGACCGGTTCGCGTAGCACTCCGCTGCGTTCCAGCAGGTGGTCCAGCACCTCCTGAGGCGTGTGGTCGACGTGCGGCAGCGAAGGCAGCCGGCGCGTGATGTGGGACAGCACCCGGTCCTTCGGCAGCTCCACCTTCGACGCCAGGGTGAGCCGCCAAGCCAGGTCGCCCAGCAGGACTTCTTTCTGCGCTTGGGTGAGGAGCACGCCGATGTGCCGCTCGGCGTCCCGCAGGTGCAGCAACATCGACAACGCCTTGCGGTACAGATCCATCCGATCGCGCGGCAGCTCCGACCGATGAGCCAGGTTCAACGCGCACAGCATCGCGCACAGCAACGGGCTGGCCGCCAACGTCCGCAAGTGCGGCCGGCTGTCGAGCTGGTTGAGCAGCCGCCGCTGGATCGACGGCAGGTCGGTACCCGGGCGGACCGTGCCGCCCGCCGTCGCCGCCTTGTGCCAGCGGGTCACCAGGGCCTCGATGTCGTCCGCGCTCATCGACTCCAGCAGGACGCAGTCGAAGCCCTCCTGGGCGAGCCAGCGCTGGTCCGCCGCCGCCGTTCGGGACGTCACCACGAACAACGTGCCCTCGAACGCCAGTGCCAGCTCCCGCAGCCAGGCCTTGACCTCGCGGCGGTGCCCGGCGCCGACCTCGTCGACGCCGTCGACCAGGACCATGGCCCGGCCGGCCGTCAGCACCCGGCGGGCCCAGCCCTCCGGTGGGGCCAGCACCGGCGCGATGTGCCCGACGAACTCCTCCGGCCGCGGCAACGGCTCGGCGGCGAAACTGCGCAGGCGGATCGGGAACGGCACGCGGCCGTTCCAGCCGTCGAGCTTGCCGGTGAACCCGCGGCGCGCCGCCGTCACCGCCAGCCAGTCCAGCAGCGTCGTCTTGCCCGAACCGGCCTCGCCGCGCACCAGCACCCGGCTCGTCCCGCCGAGCGCGGCTTCGACGCGCATGTTCGCGCTGCCCATCCGGTTCTGCCGCTTCTCGAACCACAGTTCGTCCATCCGGCGCTCGGCCCGCCGCGGCTCGCCTTCGGGAGAGACGCTCAGGCTCAGATACGCGACCGTCAGGGGCAACGCGGGCTGGTCGTCCATCGTCAGGCCCAGCAGCTCGAGCCGGTCGAGGTCGTGGGCGAGGAGGTTCAGGTAGCTCGTCTCGAACTCGGCGTCGTGGTCGACGCCCTCGGGGGCCGCCAGGCTCGTCTTCGGCACCCGGGCCAGCAGCTCTTCGAGCTGGTCACTCTGCCGGCCGAGCCGGGCCAGTACCTCGGCGAGCGCCCGCGGCTGGAACGACGGCAGATGCCGGACCACCTGCACGAGGTGGCGGCACGCCTGGTCGAGCGCCAGCTCGTACAGCGCCGCCGCCTTGGGCGCGAGCTCCCGCTCGGCCGCGAGGTCGGGGAGCTCGCCGCGGATCTTCCTGGCCAGCTGCTCCGGGTCCGCGTCCGTGGCCAGGAACGCCTCGTCCGACAGGTCGGTCTTCGTCAACGCGTCTTCGACAGCGAGGAAGGCCGCGTCGATCTCGTTCCGCGGCAGCGTCGCGAACCGGTCCGCCAGGACCTGCTCCAGCTGCTCGGCGACCTGCGTCCCGATGTGCTGGACGAGGTTCTCCAGCTTCCGCTGTTCGAGCGGGCCCTTCAGCTCCGCGGCGGCCAGCTCGCTCAGGTCGGCGGATCGTTCGAACGTCGCCTTCCGCCGTTGCAACCACGATTTTGCCGCGGATGTGGCTATCTTCCCGCCCAGCTTCAGGGCCGGGCCTTCCAGGCTCGTCACGGCGTCCTCCCACCCTCAGACCGCCGGATGTTTCCGGGCGGGCGGAGCGGGGGCAAGCCTGCAAGCGGGTGGAACCTAGACCCCGAAGACGCCGGGCGTCACGGCGTGCGGCGGGCCCGCGTCGACCTGGGTGGCGACGTCGCGGGTCCACAGCTCCACCACGTGGCCGTCCGGGTCCGTGACGTACGCCGAGCGCTGGCCCGGGGCCGCCGGGTCGTCGCCGAAGTACACCTCGTCCACTCCGGCTCCGGCGGCGCGGGCTCTGGCCACCGCCGCCGCGTAGTCGTCCTCCGCCACCGTCATCGCGAAGTGGACGTGCGTTCCCGGACGGGCGCCGGCGATGCCCGTGAACGGCTTCCAGAGCCCGATCCGCGTCTGCTCGCCGGACTGGACCCACACCGCTTCGCGACCTTGCCACGCCGGGCCTTCCCAGCGCAGGACCACCGGCAGGCCCAGGACTTCGGTGTAGAAGCGTTCGGACGCCTCGAGGTCGCGGGCTTCCAGCACCAGCTCGGTGACGCCCCTCGTCAAATCGGTCATGTCCCCATGCTGGAACCTCCAGGTTGCTGGAGGTCAAGTCACTTGTCGCTCGGGCCGAGGATCGCCACTTCGCAGTCGTGCTCGATCTTGTCCGCGTTCGGCGGTTGGGAGTCGCTGCCGTACGTCCATGGGGACTCGTCGTTGTCCGGGGTCTCCACCACGTGCATGCCCTTGTCGTTCATGCACTGCACCCACTTGTGCATGTTGTCCTGGTACGCGGGGTTCTCGCGGTCCATGCCCCACGGCAGCAGCGGCAGCTTCGACCGGCACGCGTCGCCCGCGTCCTTGTGGTCCGCGCTCCACTTCTTCGCGCCCTCGATGGAGTTCGGCTGCGTGTCGACGTCCGCGCCGTGGTCCTTCATGCACGTCCGCCACGGCTCGATCAGGCGCTGGGACTCCCCCGCCGTCTCGTCGACGCGGTGGCGGGGGCGGCCGCCGTCCGCGTCCGTCGAAGGTGCAGCCGCAGAAGAGGAAGAAGACGCAGGCGTGGAAAGCGAAGCCACCTGCGGCGGAGCCGGAGGCGGGGACGAGCACGCGGCCAAACCCAAGGCCATGACGGGAAGCACCAACCAGCGAAGAGCCATGACGGAAGCATGACCGCCGCTTTTCAGGAACTCGTCAGGACGCCGTGAGCGACTCATGCCAGCGCCTGCGTCGGCGGCATCCGCGCGGCTCGCAGCGCCGGGTGCAGCCCCGCCAGCACCCCCACCACCAGCGCCCCGGCCACGCCGCCCGCCACCGCGGCGGGCGGGAGCACCGGTGGCCAGCCCTGGTAGGTCACGTAGCCCAAGGTCACGAGCACGCCGAGCGCCGTCCCGGCGAGCCCGCCGAGGCCCGAAAGCGCCACCGCTTCGGTGAGGAACTGGTCGCGGATGTGCCCGCGCGTCGCGCCCAGCGCCCGCCGCAGGCCGATTTCGCGACGGCGTTCCAGCACCGAGACGAACATCGTGTTGGCGACGCCGACCCCGCCGACCAGCAGGGCGACCCCGGCCAGCCCGAGGAACAACGCGGAGAACGCCGTCTGCGTCGCCTGTTTCGCGGCCAGCGCGTCCGACGGCCGTGACACCTGCACCAGCCCCGGGAACGACGGATTCAGCGTCGCCGGCAGCACGGCCCGGACGTCGTCGATCGCGTCCTCGCGCGCCTTCACGTACACCACCGTCGGGTGGCCGTCGAAGCCCAGGAACCGTTTCGCCGAGCCCCAGCCGACCAGCACCGCGCGTTCGACGTCCGGCGCCAAGGGCATCGGCGCGAGCACGCCGGTGACCGTGTACCAGGTCGTGCCGATCAGGACGACCGGCGGCGGCTGTCCCGGCACCACCCGCGGGATGCCGAGCCGGGCCGCGGCGACGTAGCCCAGGGTCACCACCGGGAGGTCCGCCGGGCTGAACCGTCCTGATTGGACGGTGCCGTTGAGCGCGGCCAGGAGGTCCGGTGAGGCGGCCAGCACCGAAAGCCCGGAGCCGTCCTGCGGGTCGACGCGGTCGGAGCGCCGGACGACGGCGTGCGTGTTCGCCACCACCGCGGACGTCGTCACCGGGCCGATCCGCCGCACGCTTCCCAGCGCCGACTCCGGCAGCACCACCGGCGGTGTCTGGTTCGGCTGCGGTTCGGCGCGCAGCGTGTTCGTGCCGAGCGCGGTCAGCCGGTCCAGCAGCGCCGCCTGGCTCGACGCCGGGATCCCGGTGACCACGATCAACGTGGCGATGCCGAGCGCGATCCCCAGCGCCGAGAGCACCGCCCGCAGTGGCCGGGTCCGGATGCCGAGCAGGCCCACGCCGAGCACGTCGGCGGGCGTCACGCCGAATCCCCGACGATCCGGCCGTCGCGGAACTCGACGCGCCGGGGCAGCCCGGCCGCGATGTCCCGGTCGTGGGTGATGACGGCGATCGTCGTGCCCTCGGCGTGCAGCCCGGTCAGCAGGTCCAGCACGGCGTGGCCGGTCGCGGTGTCGAGCGCGCCGGTCGGCTCGTCGGCCAGCACCAGCGCCGGGTCGTTGACCACGGCCCGGGCGATCGCGACGCGCTGGCGTTCCCCGCCGGACAGCTCGTGCGGCCGGTGCGCCACGCGGTGCGCGAGCCCGACCCGGCCCAGCGCCTCCACCGCCATCGGCCGACGGCGGCGGCGCGGCACGCCCGCGTACAGCAGGCCGGTGGCCACGTTGTCCACGGCGGACAGCCCGTCGGTGAGGTGGAACTGCTGGAACACGAACCCGAGCCGGCGGCCGCGCAGCGCG
The DNA here is from genome assembly GCF_024703995.1 of Amycolatopsis iheyensis. Classification (GTDB taxonomy): domain Bacteria; phylum Actinomycetota; class Actinomycetes; order Mycobacteriales; family Pseudonocardiaceae; genus Amycolatopsis; species Amycolatopsis iheyensis. The sequence continues at coordinate 717,787 of NZ_JAMXQV010000001.1, forward strand.
GACAGCTGCCGGTCGGACAACGTCGTGACGTCGTCGCCGCCCACGACCACCGTCCCGGACGTCGGCCGGTCGAGCGTGCCGGCGATGTGCAGCAACGTCGACTTCCCGGAGCCGGACGGGCCCACGATGGCCAGCAGCTCGCCGTCGGCCACGGTCAGGGTGACGTCGTCGAGCGCGACGACGTCCCCGGGATAGCGCTTGCTCACCCCGCGCAGGGCCAGGACCGGTGTCACGACGTCGTCACCACGGTCAGGCCTTCGGTGATCCCCGCGCCGCTGATCTCGACCAGATCGCGCGCGAACATCCCGGTTTTGACCGCGCGAAGCGTGCCGTCCGGCAGCTGCACGGCGTACCCGCCTTCGCGCAGCGCCAGCAGCGCGCCGACCGGCACCGCGAGCACGCCCGCGTGCGTCTCGGTGGCGATCCGCACCTGGACCGACGCGGAGTCGAGGTCCGCGACGGACTTCGGGTCGTCCGGGGTGATCGTGACGTTCACCTTGGGCGGCCCCTGCGGTCCGCCCTCCGGTGTCCCGGCCACGTCGGTGCTCACCGGGCCGACGTCGGTGAGCACCGTCTTGGCGCGGGTGCCGTTGCGTGAGTTGCCGGTCCCGCGGCCGGCCGGGTCGTGCTTGTCATAGCCGAGGTGGTCGGTGATCTCACCCTCGAGCGCGGACTCGAGCAGCCGTTTGGTCAGCTGCGCCAGCACCCCGCCCTCGCCGGTCAGCTGCAGTCCGCTGGCCTTCGCGCGGCTGACCAGTTGCGCGACGAGCTGCTCGTCCAGGCCGTCCAGCCCCGTCTCGGACTTCGAGTCCTCAGCGTTCTCCACGCCGGACATCATGTCGGTCATCAGGTGCACTTCCATGATCGGGAGTTACACCGCTCGTTTTACAGTCCCCCGGGGAGAGCGAGTTCCGGCCTCAAACACGCGAGTCTCGGTTCCGATCACGTGGCTTTGGCCTAGAAGTGCGCGTGGTTCGCCCGCGGGGCGGGCGAGATTGGGCGCGGATGGCGCGAGGTTCGGCTCGGGCGGGCGAGTTCCGGTGCTTCCGTACGGAATTCGCGTGAGCAGGGCCGGGACTCGCGTGATCGGGGCCGGGACTCGCGTGATCAGAGCCGAGTCTCGCGTGATTGGGGGCGGAACTCGCGTGAGCAGGCGGGTACCTCGCGTGATTGGCGGGGCATCTCGCGTGATTCGGCGGGCATCTCGCGTGATTGGCGGGGCATCACGTGTGATTGGGCGGGACTTGCGGGCGGTGAAGCGGGACAGGCCCGCAGCTACGGGAGCTGCGGGCCTGTCTTTCGGTGCGGGACTACCAGGAAGCTACTTCGTGGCGCGGCATCTGGTCGACGTCGCCGGCGTGGGACAGCCAGCGGTGGCCACTCGGCAGCTCTGTCCGGCGGTTGATGTTCAGCTTGCGGTACACCCTGGTCAGGTGCTGCTCCACAGTGGACACCGTGATGTACAGCTTCCGCCCGATCTCGCGGTTCGTGTGCCCCAGCGAGGCCAGCGACGCCACCCGCTGCTCCGCCGCGCTCAACGCGGACGAAGAATCATCTGAGGGCGGCGAAGGCGCGTCCGTGACCGCCGGGGCGCCCGCCGGCGTCAGGCTTCGCCACAGCGGCTCGGCGCCGCAGGACTTGGCCAGCTGGACCGCGCGACGCTGGGCCGTGCGGGCCCGGTTGTAGTCGCCCAGCATCTGGGCGCACTCGCTGAGCGACGCGAACACGTGCGCCAGCTCGAACCGGTCGTCGCAGGTCTGGAGCTGCTCTGCCGCCCTGCGGAGCATCGGGAGACGTTCCTTGAACTCGCTCACCTCCGCCAGCGCCCGCAGGCACACCGCGTACGCCCGGACGCGCTCCTCGCCGCACCGCTCCAGCTGCTCCCGCAACAGCTTGCGGGCCTGGTCGGCGTGCCCGAGGCGGGCGTGGGCCTTCGCCGCGCTCAAGCGCCACGGCACCAGCTCCGGGTGGTCGAGGTCCCACCGGATCGCCAAGGTACGGACCGTCGCGAAGTCCTCCAGCGCCGCGTGGAGCCGGTCGGTCGCCAGGTAGTGGTTGCCGCGGGCGGTCAGGTACTGCAGCCAGAACGCCGTGCGCCGCACCGCCACCGGGATGTCGCGCTTGAGCTCGGCCGCCGCCTCTTCGTAGCGGCCCATCCGGGTCAGCGCGTCCACCAGGTGCGCCAGCGGCAGCCCCACCATCGTGCCCCAGCTCTGCGCCGGCAGGATCGACAACGCCTGCCGCGCGCACCGCTCGGCCGCGTTCAGGTCACCCAGCCGCAGCGCGACACCGGCCTTGACGTCGGTGATCACCGCCCGCAACGTCGGCGACGTGTGCACCGCCTTCATCTTCAGCAGCTCGTCGCACCAGCGGTCCGCCCGGTGCGGCTCGCCGGCCAGGATCAACGCCTGCAGTGCCGCGACGACCTCCTCCAGCTGCGGCACCTCGATCAGCCAGCAGCTCTCCAGCACCTGCTCGGCCGCCGCGAGCGCTTCCTCGCGGTACTTCGACGACAGCGAGAGCGCCAGGGCCTGGCTCGAGCACGTGCTCTCGTAGCGGCCCGAAGCCGGGCGTTCGCCCGCCACCCCCGGGTACCAGACGCGCACCCACTGGCTGCCCGCGAAGCACTCCGCGCTCGGCTCGGCCAGCACCGCGGTGGCCCGGTCGAGCCGGCCGTGCCACAGCAGCGAATAGAGGTAGTCGGCGGTGTTCGGCGTGCTCAGGTGCCCCTGGTCGAACGACTCGCCGAGCGCGCCGAGCCGCATCGCCGCGGCCGCCGGGTTCGTGCGGTGCTGGATCTGGACCAGCCGCGCGGTGAACGCGGCCGCCTCGCGCGGCGTCATGCTCTCCTGCTTCGGCAGGGTCAGGTACGCCACCGCGTCGTCGACGCGGTCGTCGCGCAACGCTTCCTGCGCGGCGCCCCAGAGCACCGGCAGGGCCCACGACTCGGTCGTCCCGCCGCGCAGCAGGTAGTTCGCGACGACGGTGTCCGGCTTGCCCTGCTGCTGCAGCCGGAGGGCGACCTCGAGGTTCAACGCCCGCGCCTCGTCCTCGGGCAGCTCGCCCCGCACAACCCGCGCGGCCCGCTCGTGGCGGAACCGGTGGTGCTCGATCAGGCCGCTGTGCTCGAGCGTGTTCAGCGCCGCGGTCACCTTGGCCTGGTCCATCCGCAGGATCTGCGCCAGGTCCTCGGCACCGCCGTGGCCGTCGAGGACCGCGACCGCCCGTGCCGTCCGCACCAGGTGCGCCGGGCTGCGGTGCAGGCAGCTCAGCACCGCGTGTTCGTACGCGACGCCGGCGGTGAGCTCCGTGGCGCCCGCCTGGTCGCAGTCTTCCGCGAGGGCGTGCGTGAGCAGCGGGTTGCCGCCGGTGAGCCGGTGGCACGCCCCGGCCAGCCGGGCGGCCGTGTCCGCGCCGAGCCGCTCGGCGAGCACCTGCGCGACGCCGCCGACCGACAGCGGCGGCAGGGTCAGGTGCCGCGCGTGCGGCTGCCGGATGATCTCCGAGTGCAGCCGCGAGCGGGCCGGCCGCGCGCTGGCGGACTCGGTCAGGATCATCAGCACGCGCGAGACGCCGATGCGGTGCTGGATGTAGAGCAGCGTCCGCAGCGACGCGCGGTCCGCGAACTGCATGTCGTCGACCAGGACGACCAGCGGCCGCTCCTTCGACAGCTCCAGCAGCGCCACGCAGATGCCGTGGGCGACGCGCGCGTCGAAGCGCAGGCCGCTGCTGGAATCCGCGTCGGCGGCCGAAGCCATGATCCGGTGGGCCTGCGTCACCGTCTCCGGCGGCAGCAGGGGGTTGCCGAACAGCTGGTCCAGCATCCCCAGGTGGACGTCTTCTTCCGCGAAGGACCCGCAGGCGCTCAGCACCAGCGCCCCGGAGTCCGCGGCCCGTTCGGAGAACCGGCGGAGCAGGCTGGTCTTCCCGCTGCCGACGCCCCCGGTCAGGAGGGCGACGACCCCGTTGCCGCCGCGGCTTTCGTCGAGGAGCTCGATCAGACTGTCTAGAACCTTTTCTCGTTCCACCAAAGCCATCTGTCTATCACCCCAGTGATGTTCCCCGCCGAAGGTGTGTGACCACCCCAGTGACGACCCTTCGGCGTAGCTTGCTATCCCCAGTTACTTCCGGTGACGAAGAGCCGGTCACCATCAACCGTGTGCTCTTCGGCAAAAACAAACGTAGCCGCCCCGGCACGGGTTGACCAGCGCAGGTGGAGGAGTGGAGAGCCGGGGTCGGGACCCCTCGCGCACCGCATTCACCAGGGTGAAAACCATTCGATTTTCGCTCGGTTCTCGAAGCGCGACCCAGGCCCTCAATCACCCATACGAGTGAAAAACCGGTTCCGGAGCGTCAGTCCGGCCCGGATTCTGACGGTTGGTGGCAGCTCCGTCACGGAGGGATGCAGATCGCACGACCGGGGCACGCCGCATGAATGGGCTAAATCGGACATCGGGTCGGAATCGATTGAGGGTCTAACTCGTTCGGCCTAAACTGGCGCGCTCCGTGGTCGACGCTCCGGCGAAGACCACGCAGAGTGGTGGCGGCCGGCAGGCGAGCAGAGGTGGAAAGCGGCCGCGGTCAGCCGAAAGCGAGATGATCTCCAGGTCGGAGGCCACATGTGCGGTCACCGTCGGAGGCGGATCTCTGACTGGGTGTCATGTGCCGTCACCTGATCGGACTAGAACCGCGCTCCACCTGGCCCGGCGGGGCGGTCCGGGGGTCTCCACCCCGCACGGGTTGGGATGAAGTGGGTCTCCCCCGTCAACAGCCGTGGACGATAGGGGTCGAGTAGGGGTTCCGGTCCGCACGGACCCCCCTGAACCGGGCAAAACGGGTACCGGCTCGGCGAGGCCCTCGGGGTGTCTCCACCCGCACGGCGGAATGGCGGCCGGTTTTCCGGTGACGTCCGGCGGGGCGGTGTCACGACCGGGTGACCGGAAAGAGAACGGTGGGAAAAGGCGCCGGAATGGCCCCGTGGCCCACTGGGCGGGAAGGTCTATACCTATAGGCCGATCGGAATTCCACCCGGGGCCGGCCGGGCCCGCCGGTCGCGCCAGGTCAAAAGGGCCGGTGCCGCGTTTCGGGCCGGTCGAGGGCGCATCCCGGTCACCGGACCGTGTCGTCGGAACGCGAAACACCGGCCGCGAACGCGAAAAGACCGCCTTGAACAGCGTTCGACGCTGTCAAGACGGTCTTCCGGGGGAAACGGGCTACAGGCTGGTCACCGCGGCGCCGGTCGCGGCCGCGCCGGTCGTGTCGAAGAGCCGGGCCGCCCCGGCCAGCACGTCGGCGCTGTACTCCCGGTGCGGCTGCAGCAGCACGACGAGGTCGGCGCCGGCGAGCGCCGCCGCCAGGTCCGGGACGCACTGCAGGCCGGCGAACACGTCGATGTACGGGTCGTGGAAGGAAACCTCGGCGCCGCGGTCGCGGAACTGCGCGATGATCGGCTCGGCCGGCGTCTCGCGGGTGTCGGCGATGTCGGGCTTGTAGGTGACGCCCAGCACCAGCACCTTGGCGCCGTCGACCGCGATGGAGCTGTTCTCCAGGTGCTTGCACACCCGGTCGGCCACCCACAGCGGCTGGCCCTTGTTCACGTCGTTGGCCGTCTCCGCCATCCGGAACCGCAGGCCGAGCGTGGTGGCGTGGTGCACCAGGTACAGCGGGTCGGCCGGGATGCAGTGCCCGCCGACGCCCGGCCCCGGCCAGAACACCTTGAAGCCGTACGGTTTCGTGGCCGCGGCACGGATCGTGTCCCAGACGTCGAGCTCCATGCTGTGGCACAGCTGGGCGAACTCGTTCACCAGCGCGATGTTCACCTGGCGGAAGGTGTTCTCGAGGATCTTCGCGGCCTCGGCCTCGCGCATGCCCTTGGTCAGGTGCACCAGGGTGACGCCGCGGTAGAACTCCGCGGCGCGGTCGCGCGAACGCTCGGTCAGCCCGCCGACGAGCCGCGGGGTGTTGCTCAGGTCGAACTTCGCGTTGCCCGGGTCGATGCGCTCGGGGGAGTAGGCGAGGTCGAAGTCGACACCGGCGACCAGGCCCGACTCCTCCAGGATGGGCAGCAGCAACGCGTCGGTCGTGCCCGGGTAGGTCGTGGACTCCACGATCACCAGCTGGCCCGGCTTCAGGTGGTCCCGCACGGTGGCGACCGCGGACTCCAGCGGCGCCAGGTCGGGCTGGTCGTCCTCCTTGACCGGCGTCGGCGCGCACACGACGACGACGTCGGCCTCGGCCAGTGCGGCCGGGTCGAGGGTGGCGCGGAGGTTCCCGGCCACTTCAGACAGTTCGGCGTCCAGCACGGTGTCCACAGGGGACCGTCGCGCGTTGACGGCTTCGACGCGCTCGGCGCTGATGTCGAAGCCGGTGACCTGACGGCCGAGGCGCGCCTGCGCGACAGCCAAGGGCAGACCGGTGTACCCGATCCCCAGAATTACGATATGCCGATCGGTGTCAGCCATGGCGATATCCTCGGATTCTTTCTGTGTTGAGGTCGGTTACCAGGACAGCCGGTACGGGACGAACGACTCGCCGTATTCCCAGCAGTGCGAACCGCCGGTGGCGGCGTCGATGGTCCGGACGTGGGCGAGGGAGCGGGGCTGGCGGCCCGGGCGCATCTGCGTGCCGTACGCACGCAGCGCTTCTTCTTTGTCGCCCCAGTGAGCGGAGATGTCGACGTGCACCCACCACGGTTCCGAGTCGGCCGACCAGCGGTCCTCGACGCCGCGGTAGCCGAGCACCATCCGCGGCGTCGGCTTGAGGCCGGGGCCGTGGATGCGCGCGGCGGCGAACGCGGCCCGGAACACCGCCTGGTGGTCCTGGTGGTAGCCGCCGGCGGCCGGGATGACGAGCGCTTCCGGGCGCACTGCGGACAGCGAGCACTCGTCGTGGGACTCGATGAGGTTGACCAGGTCACGCTGCTTGCTCGTGATGTCCAGCTCACCGGTTTCGTCGACCCACGCGATGGTCTGCGTGGTGACGCCGAGTGCCTTGCACGCGGTTTCGAACTCGGCCAGGCGCGTGTTCGGGTCGCTGTGGGAGCCCCACATCTTGGCGGCGCGCACGGTCACGCACAGGACGTGCACGCCGATGCCGGCGGCGGCGAGCCGCGCGAGGGTGCCGCCGGGGCCGATGGTCTCGTCGTCCGGGTGCGGGGCGACGACGAGCACCTGGTCGCCCGCCGCCAGCCCGAAGGGATGTGCTGAACTCTCGTTGCTCATCTGCGCCGACTCTTTCGTCTCGCGGACGCACCCCGTGTTTCGTCCCGGCTTCGAATGCGGGAACGCGGTCGGTGCGATTTCCGGGAATTCCGGGAAACCGTTCGATCGAAAGGCTAGTTAGGCGCTGGTGGGCGGACAACCCCTGCCGCGTTTCGGTGACCCCTAGCGGGCCCCTTATTCAGTCGGCGAGTCCGTGCTGGTAGACGTACCGCACGGCTTCACTGCGGTTGCGCACGCCGATTTTCATGAAAACATTGTTGGCGTGCGTTTTCACGGTCGCTTCGCCGATCAGCATGGCCGCCGCGATCTCGGCGTTGCTCAGGCCGCGGGCGATGAGCGAGAGCACTTCGGACTCGCGTGTCGTCAGGCCGGGAGCGCCGGTGCGGGAAGAGGGATTGCCCCGCGCCGCGGGAATCGTCGGTGTGTCTTGCGTGAGCGCGGCCACCAGCCGCTGCGAAACCGCGGCGTCGAAGGTGATCTGACCCGCCGCGGCCGCGCGCAACGCGGCCGCGATCTGCTCGCGGCCGGCGTCCTTGGTGACGTACCCTTTGGCCCCGGCGTGCAGCGCGGCGGCGATCGACTCGTCGTCGACGTAGGTGGTGAGCACCAGCACCGCGACCGAGGGGTGCTCGGCGGCGATGCGCCGGGTGGTCTCGATGCCGTCGAGGACCGGCATGCGCAGGTCCATCAGGACGGCGTCCGGCGGGTCCTGGGCGATGACGCGCAACGCCTCTTCGCCGTTGCTGACGTTGCCGATGACCTCGATGCCGTCCATCAGGTCGAGCAACGCGACCAGGCCTTCGCGCATGATCTGCTGGTCGTCCGCCACGATCACGCGGATCGCCGGTGCGCTCATTCCGGGACCTCGGCGGTGACCAGCCAGCCGCCGCGGGCCGGGTCTTCCGGCTGCCCGGCGACCAGGGAGCCGCTGACCAGCGCCAGCCGTTCACCCATCCCGACGAGCCCGTAGCCCGACGGCGGGGAGTCGGCCACGGGTTCGCGCGGCGACGGCACCTGTTCGTTGTGGACGCACAGGGTCACCTTCGCCGCCGAGAAGCCGAGCACCATGCCGATGGGGGCGCCGGGCGCGTGCTTCGCCGCGTTCGTCAGGGCCTCGCGACCCGCGCGCAGCAGGGAAATCGCGGTCTCCGGCCGGATCGGCCGCGGCTCGCCCGTGGTCTCGAACGTGACCGGGACGCCGTGGTCGTGTTCGTGCTCGGTGGCCATCTCCCGCAGCGACTCCGGCAGCGGCGGGGCGTTGCGGCGCAGTGCGGCCACCGCGCGCCGGGCTTCGTTGAGCCCTTCGTTGGCCAGGCGCCGGGACCGGCGCAGCCGTTCGAGCGCGGCTTCGCGGTCGCCTTTGACGCTCAGCAGGCCCTCGGCGAGGTCCAGCTGCACGCTCAGCGCACCGAGGGAATGGGCCAGCACGTCGTGGATCTCCCTCGCGATGCGGGTGCGTTCCTGCAGCGCCGCGGCTTTGGCGTGTTCGTCGTGCATCAGGCGGGTCTGCTCCAGCAGCAGTTCCGCCTGGTGCGCCTGGACCTGGTACTGCCGCCGGTTCAACCCGAACAGGGTCGAGATCAGCATCACGACGGCGTAGCCGAGCATGGTCACCCAGGATTCGCGGGCCAGCGCGCAGCCGGCCACCTCCACGGCGATCTCGAACCCGGCGAAGGCGATGATGAGGTTCGCGCTCACCCCGGCGAGGGCGGCGAAGACCCCGAGCGGGACGCCGGCCATCAGGATGGCCGTGCCGTCCGTGCTCCACCCGACCACGAGGGCGGGCAGGAACGAGCTGAGGGCCAGCGAGGCGGTCGACAGCCTCGGCATCGAACGATCGGTCAGCGCGAAGACCAGCCAGCACAGGAAGCTCGCGCCGCAGACCGTCCACACCAGCGGTGTCGCCCGCGCGGTGAGCAGCGCGCCGAACAGCAGCAGCGTGCTGACCACCTGGACGACGAGCCACCCCGGCGCGACCCGTTCGGCCAGCCCCAGTTCGGTGTCCTCGTCGCCCGGCCCCGCCATGGTCCTAGCTCTTCTTCTTGAACATCAGGACGATGACGCCCAGGAACAGGATCGCGAGCAGGGCGATCCCGCCGATGATCAGGTAGCGGTGCAGCATGATGTCCATGACGTCGCTCAAGCTCGTGTCCGCGAGCACGGTCGTGGTGTCCATCGTGAAAATCTCCGATCAACCGGTTCTTCTGGTCAGTCCGCGTCTTTGTGCTTGACGTTGCCCTGCTTTTCGCGCTCGCTCAGGTAGTCGAGCGCCTTGGTGCCGAGCGCGCCCTTGTAACCGCTGCTCTTGTTGAGCTTGTTGCGCACGACGGGCTCGACCATCGACTTCGCCTGGTCGAACCGGCCCGTCTTCTTGAGGGCCATCACGACAACGCCCAGCACCAGCAGCAGCAACAGGATTCCGCCGCCGATCATGGCGAACCGGAGCAGCATGAAACCGATGACTTCACCCATGGCGAATTACCTCCGTGATAACTGTGTCCTACCCGTTTTCCGGGTGTTCTCCGCGCCGGTTCCGACTGCTTCCGACAGGAGGAACACTAGTGGTCCACCCGGGTGGAGCAGGACCTCCGCACGGTGGAGATCCGGGTGGAGGTCCGGTGCCCGGGTGGGGCCCGGCCGGCCTCGTCCGTCGGGTGGAGCCGGTCCACTCGAACCGCGCTGACCTGCGCATATGCTGGGCTGGACGCAAAGACAGCGGCCGAGCACGCGCGTGGCGTGCCCGGCCGCTGTCATACTCCCTGGACCGGGCGCCGGGGGAGTGAGCGCCTGCTCCGGGGTGGCTGTGTTCTCGCTGCGTTCTTGCTCGAAAATCAGTCCATCGGCAGGTCGACCGGGGCCAGTTCGGAAAAGAGGTCGCCCGGTCCCGGATTGCCCGGAACCGTGGTGCCGCCGAGGTGGTTCAAAACGCCCCAGACCGCGTTCAGCGCCGTCGTCACCGCGCCTTCCGCGAAACCGCCTGTCCACGATATGTCATCTCCGGCGAGAAAGAAACCCCGCTGTTCGGGGGACATCTCCTGCTGCATGAAATGGGTGTACAACCGCCGTTGGTAGCGGTAGTGGCCGGGCAGGTTGGCCTTGAACGCGCCGTTGAAGTTCGGCTCGTTCTCCCACGTCACGGTGATCGGCGGGCCGACGAGCCGGGCGCGGATGTCGACGCCGGGGTAGATGCGCTCGAGCGCGGCCAGGATGCTGTCCATCCGCTCGTCGTCGTCGAGGGTGGCCTGCTTGGCCGAGTCGTCGTTCCAGGTGTAGGACAAGCACATCACGCCGGGGCGGTCCGGGCCGTCGTCCATCAGGTAGACGCTGCGCGGGCCCCGGTCGGTGAGCGTCATGCTCAGCGTGTCGCGGCCGGTGCCGGGGTCGGTGTCCCGCCAGAACGGCCGGTCGGTGAGCACGAACACCTTGGACGAGCCCATGTAGTGCGTGCGCTCGACCGCCGTCCACAGTGGACTAGGAAGCAGGCGTTCGTCGGTGCGCACGCGGGTCAGCAGGAGCCGCACGTGCGGGGTGAACACGACCGCCGGGTACCGCCGGACGTCTCCGCAGGTGTCGCGGACGACGATCTCGTCGCCGTCGCGCTCGAGGCGCGCCACGCCCGGCCGTGGGTGGCCGCCGTGCAGGTCGGCCAGCGACGTGCCGGCCGGCCAGTGCGGGACGCCGTGGTGGCGGTGGGTCCAGAGCCGTTCCGGCAGCTGCTGGCAGCCGCCGGTGATGCTGCGCTGGTCGTCGTCCGCGCCGCTGAACACCACCCGCAGGATCTCCAGGATCGAGTTGGGGAAGTCGGTGTCCCAGCCGCCGGTGCCGAACCCGACCTGGCCGAAGATCTCGCGGTGGCGGAAGGAGGAGAACGACGTCGAGTTCGCCAGGAACTCGTAGAAGGACTGGTCGTCGAGCCGGGAGACCAGGTTGTTCCAGATGGCCTTGATGGTCCCGACGTCGCGGCGGCGGATGGCGTCCTCGATCGCGGAGCGCTCCGCGTTCTCCTGCAGTGCCTTGTCCCAGGCGTCGGACACCTGCTGGTAGATCGACGGCAGGTCGGCGGCGGTGCGGGCCCAGTGGCGTTCGCCTTCGAGGTCGACGACCGTGCTCGGGGTGTCCGGGCCGAGCGGGTTCGGGAACGCCTTGGTGCTCAGGCCCGCTTCGGCGATGTAGTGGTAGAGCGCGGTCGCCGACACCGGGAACCGCATGGCGCCGAGCTCGGCGACCGAACCGGGGTGGCCGTCGAAGGCCGCCGACCGCATCCGGCCGCCGAGCTGCTGTTCGGCTTCGTAGACGACCGGGCGCAGGCCCAGCCGGAGCAGCTCGTGTGCGGCGACGAGGCCCGCGATGCCGCCGCCGACCACGGCCACCTCGGTGCCGTGGACCGCGGGCGGCAGGGTGCCGAGCCCGGCCGGGTGGCCGATCCAGTCGTCGTAGGCGAACGGGAAGTCCGGCCCGAACATGGTCAGCGGACCGGACAGCGTCCCGTTCTCCCGCGGACGCTCGAGTGGAAATGTGGTCATGCGCGATCGTGCCTTTCTGCGGGCCGGGGTCGAATGCGGTGGCCGAGCACGAGACAATTGCGATGAGAACGGACGGATACATCGTGCCCGTGCCGAAGGTAATCGCGGACGCCGTTGGCCGGATACCCCTGGGCACCCCTAGCGGATCACTCGGCGACCCGCGTGCGGCCGCACCAGGTGAACACCGGCTGGGTGGCGCCGCCGGTCGTGGTGGTGAACTCGCCCTCGTGGGTGAAGTGCTCGTAGCCCGCGCCGAAGCTCACCTTCGCGACGTCGGCGATGTCGCCGACCGTCCACTCGCGGTGCCGCTCGATCAGCTCGGTGGGGCCGCCGGAAAGCGTGACCTTTATTTTCGACATGAGTCGTCCTCCGTGTCGTTTCGGTACCGGGAATGAAACGCGGAATGTGTTCTGCGTCTCTCGAATGTGCCGGACGGCCGATCGTCGTGTCAAGGTGGGCGGCTCCTATTCCGGAATGGCGCCGGACAGGGGTCGCGCAGGGTGCGATAGGGGTTGTCCCCGGTGTGCGGGCTTTGCGAATCTGCTCCGAAAGGCCTTGGGAGAAGGGGATGACCGTGCCCGAAAGCAGCTGGCTCCGCACGTTCCACGACCGGCCCGGCGACGGCCACCGGCTGGTGTGCTTCCCGCACGCCGGGGGCTCCGCGAGCTACTTCTACCCGCTCGCGAAGGCGTTCGCGGCCGAACCGGGCGGCCCGGCGGAAGTCGTCGCCGTGCAGTACCCGGGCCGGCAGGACCGGCGGGCCGAACCGTTTGCCGCGGGTATCGAGGAGCTGGCCGAGAAGATCGCCGCCGTGCTGGCCGGCGGCGACCGCCCGATGACGTTCTTCGGGCACAGCATGGGCGCGACGATCGCCTTCGAAGTGGCGCGCCGGGTGCCGCCGGCCGCGCTGGTCGTCTCCGGCCGGGCCGCGCCGTCGGCGCACCGCGGCGGCACGTCGCACCTGCTCGGCGACGACCAGCTGATCCGCGAGGTCCGGGCGCTGGCCGGCACCGACGCCACGCTCTTCGGCGACGACGAGCTGCTGCGCATGGTGCTGCCGGCGATCCGGGCCGACTACCGCGCGGTCGAGACGTACGAGCCGACCCCGGGCGCCGCGGTCGACGTGCCGATCGTCGCGCTGACCGGCACCGAAGACCCGCGCGTCACGGTGGCCGAGATCGCCGCGTGGGAGCAGCACACGCGCCGGGAGTTCACGCTCCACACCTTCCGCGGCGGGCACTTCTACCTCGACCACCACCGCACCGGGATCGTCGCGCTTCTGCGCCCCGGCCTGCGGGAACGCGCTGCCGCCTAGGGGTGGCTAAGGGTTGTCGCCGCGGTCGCCGCCTCCCTAGTGTCCGAAGCATCCGGCGATCCACAATGGAAGGTGTTGACCGTGCGAGTTCTGTGCACAGTGACCGGCTCGCCCTCGCACGCCAGGGCGATGCTCCCGATCGCCAGGGGCCTGGTGGAGGCGGGGCACGAAGTCCTCGTCGCCACCTCGGACTACCTGGTGAAGACCTACGACGGCGAGCCCGTGGACGTCCGGGTGACCATGCCGGACCTCGGCGAGGTCATCCTCAACATCCGCGCGTACTCCGAGCGGCACAACGGCGGGGTGCCGGACGAGCGCCTCGACATGATCTCCTTCGCCGGCGAGAAGCACGTGACGAACGCCTACGAGAAGACGTTCCCGCTCGCCAAGGACTTCGCCCCGGATCTCGTGCTGCGGGACGGCTCGGAGCTGTCGGGCTGCCTGATCGCCGAGGCCCTCGACGTCCCGCTGTTGTCGGTGCCCTCGGGCGCGGGCAACACCCTCGACCCGGACGGCCTGCTGCCGCTGCTGAACGAGCGCCGCCGCGAGGTCGGCCTGCCCGAAAGCACCGATCGCGACGCCATCTACCGCAACGGCCGCATCGACTGCATGCCGCACCGCTACTCGTTCGCGAACTACGGTCCGCCGCAGGCGTTCGCCTACCGGCAGCCCCTCGACGTCAAGCGCAACCTGCGGCTGCCCGAAGAGGTCGCCGCGCTCTCCGGCGACAAGCCGCTGGTGATCGCGTCGATCGGCACCACGCTCGGCATGGTCAAGACGATCCGCGAACAGGGTGTGGCGGCCGACGAGCACTCGCCCGAAGCCGCGACGCCGCTGGCCGCGATCGTCGCCGGACTGTCCGAAGTGGACTGTCACGCGGTCGTCGCCACCGGCGGCTACCCGGTCGAGGTGCCGGTGGGCGCCAACGTCCACCTCTACGACTGGATCCCGCAGCCGCTGCTGCTGCAGTGCGCGCAGGCGTTCCTGACCCACTGCGGCTACAACAGCACCCGCGAAGCGGTCGGCGCCGGTGTCCCGATGGCCGGGCTGCCGCTGATGGGCGACCAGGAGTACCACGCGACGCGCGCCGAGAAGATGGGCCTGGGCAAGAAGGTGCCGCAGGAGAGCGGCGAGGCTATCGCGGAGACCGTCACGGCGTTGCTCGGCGACGGCGCGGTCCAGGCCGAAGTGCGCCGCGCGCACCGGGAAATGCTGGCCCTGCCGGGTGTCGACGGCGTCGTCGAGCACCTCGAGCACGTGGTGGCGCGGGCGAAATGAGCGCCGAGCTCGCCATCGAGGCCCACGGGCTGACCAAGACGTTCGGGAAGGCCCGCGCGGTGGACGGCGTGGACCTCGCGGTCCGGGCCGGCGGGGTCTACGCGATCCTCGGGCCGAACGGCGCGGGGAAGACGACCACCGTGCGGATGCTGGCCACGCTCCTGCCGCCGGACGGCGGGACGGCCCGGGTGCTCGGCCACGACGTCGTGGCCGACGCCGACCGGGTGCGCGGCCGGATCAGCCTCACCGGCCAGTTCGCGTCGCTGGACCAGGACCTCACCGCGCGCGAGAACCTGGTGCTGCTCGGCCGGCTCCACGGCTTCCGCGGCCGGGAGGCCCAGGACCGCGCCGACGAGCTCCTCGACGTCTTCGACCTCACCGACGCCGCGGCTCGGCCGGTGAAGACGTACTCGGGTGGCATGCGCCGGCGGGCCGACATCGCCGCCGGCCTGGTCGTGGCCCCCGACCTGATGTTCCTCGACGAGCCGACGACCGGGCTCGATCCCCGCAGCCGCAACCAGGTCTGGACGATCGTGCGCGCGCTGGTGTCGACCGGCACCACGGTGCTGCTCACCACGCAGTACCTCGACGAAGCCGACCAGCTGGCCGACCGGATCGCGGTGGTCGACCACGGCCGGGTGATCGCCGAAGGGACGTCGGGGGAGCTGAAGGCGTCGGTCGGCTCGGCCGCGCTGCGGCTGCGGCTCACCGACCCGGCCGACCGCGAGCACGCCCACGGGCTGCTCGCCGGCCAGCTCGGCGTCCCGGTGCGCTTCGGCGCCGAGCCGGGCACGTTGACCGCGCAGGTCGCGGGCGCCGCGGCCGAGCAGGCGGCGGTCGCGCTGGCTTCGCTGTCGCGGGACGGGATCGGCGTCGCCGACTTCGGCCTGAGCCACCCGAGCCTGGACGAGGTCTTCCTGACCCTGACCGGGAAACCGGTCGAGCGCGAGGAGAAGGTGAGCTGACGTGACGGAAACCCAGGCACCGCCGCTCGACGAGCTCGCCACCGCGCACCTGCGGGCGGTGCTCACCTCGCGCCCCCGCCCGCCGCGGCCCGGCCCGCTCACGACGTCGCTCGTGTTCGGCCGGCGGACGCTGCTGAAGCTGAAGCACCTGCCCGAGCAGCTGATCGACGTCACCGCGTTCCCGATCATGCTGACGCTGATGTTCACCTACCTCTTCGGCGGCGCGATCGCCGGCTCGACCGGGGACTACCTGCAGTTCCTGCAGCCGGGGATCCTGGTGCAGACCATCGTGATGATCACGATGACCACCGGGAGCGCGCTCAACGCCGACCGGGTGTCCGGCGTCTTCGACCGCTTCCGCTCGCTGTCGATCTGGCGGCCGTCGGCACTGGTCGGCGCGCTGCTCGGGGACGGCGCGCGGTACCTGCTCGGCTGCGTGATCGTCCTGGCGCTGAGCCTGGTCCTCGGCTTCCGGCCGGCCGGCGGGCTCGGCGGGGTGCTCGCCGCGGTCGCGCTGGTGCTGGTGTTCTCCTTCAGCCTCGGCTGGCTGTGGACGACGCTGGGGCTGCTGCTGCGCACCCCGCAGGCGGTGACGTCGCTGAGCATGTTCGTGATGCTCCCGCTCACCTTCGCCAGCAACATCTTCGTCGACCCGAAGACGATGCCGGGCTGGCTGTCGTCGGTGGTCGGCCTCAACCCGATCACCCACCTGACCACGGCGGTGCGCGCGGCGATGGGCGGCACGGTGACGTCCGGCCAGGTCGGGGTGGTGCTGCTCTGGTGCGCGGTGCTGGTCGGCGTGTTCGCGCCGGCGACCATGCGGCTGTATCGGATCAGGCACTGAGCGTGAACCTTTGGTACCCTGAAAACGAAGATCGACAACTGGGAGGAACCTCGAAATGGGCCTGATCTCGAAGATCGCGGGCATGCTGGGCGGCAAGAAGGGCATCGACCGGGAGCGCCACAACCGGGAGAAGGACCTGGACAAGGAGCGCCGCCGCGACAACAACGGCAACCGTCGCTGAGTCCATTGTGGACATTTACTGAGGTAAGGCTACGGTTAAGCCGGCGCAAGACTCCGGTTTAACTCGGACATTTCACCACGGCGGCGGCCGCCGGTCGGCTCCCGTTCGATCAGCGTTCACCCTGCTCGCCCGCCGGCGTAATTTGCGGTCCCTAAGTTTTCTGGCGCAAGCCACGGAAACGAAGGCAAAGGGACCCATGGACGCACCCCTGGCAGTGAGAGCGCGCGGGATCACCAAGTGCTTCGGTGACGTCGTCGCGCTCGACGGCATCGACCTGGACGTCGCGCCGGGCCAGATCCACGGCCTGGTGGGCCCGAACGGCGCGGGCAAGACGACGCTGCTCGGGCTGCTGCTCAGCCTGGCGGTCGCCGACGAAGGCCGGCTCGAAATCTTCGGCGCCCCGGTCGGCCGCGCACTCGCGGCGCCCGGGGGTGTCGCGGGGTTCGTCGACGGGCCCGGGCTCTACCCGGCGCTCACCGCGCGGCAGAACCTGGCCGCGCTGGCGGCGTTGCGCGGCCAGGCCGCGGCGATCGGGGACGTGCTCGAGGAAGTCGGGCTCACCGACGTCGCCGACGACCGCGTGCGCGGCTTCTCCCTGGGCATGCGGCAGCGGCTCGGGCTCGCCGCGGCCCTGCTCACCGAGCCGCGGCTGCTGGTCCTCGACGAGCCGGCCAACGGCCTCGACCCGGCCGGCAAGAAGCACGTGCACGGCGTGCTGAACCGGCTGGCGGCGGGCGGCGCCACCGTCGTGCTTTCCAGTCACCGCATGGACGATCTCGAGGCGCTGTGCTCCGAGGTCACCATCCTCGCCACCGGCCGCATCGTCTTCACCGGCCCGCTGGCCAAGCTGTCCGCCGAAAACGGCGAGCTGGACTACCGGTTGCGCACCTCGGACCCGGCGGCCGCGCGGCCGCTGGTCGCCGACGCCCCGGGCGTCCGCCTCGCCGACCGCGACGACGACGTCTTCGTGGTGCGCGCGCTGGTGCCCGCCCTCGACGAACTGGTGCTGCGCCTGGCGAAGGACGGCATCGCCGTGCGCGAGCTCGCCCCCGTGGTTTCCCCGCTGGAAGCGGCTTTCCTCGCGCTGACCGAGGTGAACCGATGACCGCGGTCGCCGTCGAAGCCGCCAAGCCGGTCCCGGTCGCCCGCGGCTACCGCTTCGAGTTCGTCAAGCTCTTCGCCGCCTGGCGCATCCGCCTGCTGGTGCTCGCCTGCTGGATCGCGCCCGCGCTGTTCGTCGCCGTCGTGAGCGAGCAGAGCTCGTTGCCCGTCGACACCCTCTTCGGGCGCTGGATGAACGCGACCGGCTGGGCCGGGCCGCTGGTGATGCTCGGTTTCGCGGGCACGTACGCGCTGCCGCTGCTCACCTCGGTGGTGGCCGGTGACGTCTTCGCGTCGGAAGACCGGCTCGGCACCTGGCGCCACCTGCTGGTCGCGGTCCGCTCGACCCGGCGGATCTTCGTCGCGAAAGCGCTGGCCAGCCTCACCGTCATCCTGGTGCTCGTGGCCGGGATGGCCGTTTCCGGGGCGGTGGGCGGCGTGCTGGCCGCCGGCAACCGGCCGCTGCCGGGGCTGGACGGCCACCTGCTCATCCCGGGTGACGCCGCTGTGCAGGTCACGCTCGCCTGGGTGTGCGTGCTCGCGCCGACCCTGGCGCTCGGCGCGATCGGCCTGCTCGGGTCGGTCGCGTGGGGCCGGTCGCCGATGGGCCTGCTGCTGCCCGCCGTCGTCGCCCTGGTGATGGCGCTCGCCCAGCTGCTGCCGCTGCCCGTCGCCCTCCGGCTCGCCCTGCCCAGTTACGCCTTCATCGCGTGGAACGGCCTGTTCACCGACCCGGGCCAGCTCGGGCCGCTGCTGATCGGCGTCGGGGTCAGCCTGGCGTGGGCCGTCGCCGCGACCGCGTTGGCCTACCTGCTGTTCGTGCGCCGCGACTTCACCGACCTCGGCCACGACGGCTCCGGCCGGCGCGGGCTCGTCGTCGGCGCCGTGCCGCTGGTGGCGCTGCTGGCCGTCACCGCCGGGATCCTCGCGGTGGCGACACCGGCCACCGGCTCGGGGATCGACCAGGACAAGGTCCAGCGCTCACTCGCCACCTCGTTCGCCCACCTCTACCGGCTGCAGGCCGGGCAGCTCAACCGGCCCGACGTCACCGAAGCGCAGCTGGGCGCCACCGCCGCATGCACGAAGGGCGACGGCCTGGTCGAGCCCGAGGGGCCCGGCAACGACTGGCGGTGCGTCGTCTCCTGGCACCTGCCCGGGATCGACGCGACGGGACAGGCGATCTACCAGCTCGACATCACCTCCGACGGGCGGTACGTCGCCGACGGCGACGGACCGAAGGAAGTGAACGGCTACTTCCAGGTGCGGACCCCGGCCGGGGACCAACCCAACCCGCTCTGGCAGTTCGACGGGAACGTCGAGCTGCTCACCACCACGAAGGGATAGTCCCGATGCAGGTAACCCGCCGCAGACGGCGTGCCGGGAAGAACCGCGCGAGCCGGCATCGGCTGCGCTACGCGACGGCCGGTTCCGCCACGCTCGTGCTCGTCGCCACCGGCACCGGTGTCGGCGTCGCGTCGACGGCGCAGTTCGGCAAGGACCAGGTCGGCCAGGTCACCGAAAACGGCCAGGTCGTCTCCGCCGACCAGTACCTCAAGCCGATCGGCGACCGCCTGGTCGTCGACAACGGCAAGATCATGGCGTCCTCGGTCAGCCCGGACGGCAGCCACCTCGCCGCGCTGACCACCGACGGCGGGATCGCGCTCACCGTCGTCGACCTGAAGACCTGGCAGGTGCAGCAGCTCGTCGGCAACTCGGCGACGGCGAACCTGCGCATCGCCGGCAACGACGTCGGCCAGGAAGGGCCGTCGTACTCGCCGGACGGGAAGTCGTTGTGGCTGGCCCAGACCGACGGCTACACGCGCTTTTCCGTCAACCCGGACGGCACGGTCGCATCCCCGACTTCGGTCAAGATCCCGGCCGACGGCGCCAAGCACGCGCTGGTCGCCCAGGCCGTGTTCTCGCCCGACGGGTCCACTGTGTACTCGGCGGTCAACGGCCAGAACCGCGTCGTCGCCCTCGACGCGGCGACCGGCGCGATCAAGCAGAGCTGGGCCACCGGCAACGCGCCGCGCGACCTGGTCCGCGTCGGCAGCAAGCTGTACGTGAGCAACGAAGGCGGCCGCGCGGCCAAGCCCGGCGAGCCGACGCTGAACTCCTACAACACCCAGGTGCCGGCCAGCCCGTTCACCGGCGCCACCACCAGCGGCACGGTCAGCGTCATCGACCTGGCGAACGCGGCCGCCACGCCGAAGAGCATCGACGTCGGCCTCCACCCGACCGCGGTGTACGCCGCCAAGGGCGCGCTGTTCGTCACGAACACCGCGAGCAACACGGTGTCGGTCATCGACCCGGCCCGAGACAAGGTCGTCCAGACCATCGCGACCCAGCCGTGGCCGCAGGCCTCGGTCGGGTACGAGCCGGACGGGGTCACCCTCACCGGCGACGGGCACCTGCTGGTCACGCTCGGCCGCGCGAACGCGGTCGCCGTCTACCGCTTCCAACGGGCGCAGGAGCCGGTGAGCTACGTCGGCCTGCTGCCCACCGACTACTTCCCGACGGCGATCACGACCGTCGGCAAGGACGTCGTGGTCTCCAACACCCGCGGCATCGACGCCCGCCGGCCCACCACCGCGGCCGGGCACGGCACGCACGACACGACGTCGAGCGTGCAGCGTTTCCGGCTGCCGGACGACCGCGCGATCCGCGGCTACACCGCGCAGGTGTTCAAGCAGAACGGCTGGACGGACAACTCGGTCCAGGTGGCGCACGACAACGGCCACCGCAGCCCGGTGCCGGTCCCGGACCGGCTCGGTGACCCGTCGACCATCAAGCACGTCTTCCTGCTGGTCAAGGAGAACCGGACCTACGACCAGGTCTTCGGCGACGACGCGCGTGGCAACGGCGACCCGGCCGTGACGCAGTTCGGCGAAAACGTGACGCCGAACCAGCACGCGCTGGCCAAGCAGTTCGGCTTGTACGACAACACCTACGACATCGGCACGAACTCCGCCGAGGGCCACAACTGGCTGATGCAGGCCGACAACCCCGAGTACACCGAGTCCTCGGCGGGTGAGTACCTGCGCAGCTACGACACCGAGGACGACGCCCTCGGCCACCAGAGCACCGGGTTCCTCTGGACCGGCGCGCAGGCGGCCGGGAAGTCGGTGCGCGACTTCGGTGAGTTCCAGCAGTTCCTGACCAAGCCGGCCGGGGCGAGCTGGCAGAACCTGTACTGCGACGCCAAGAACATGGCCACCGGTGAGCCGACGGCCTACCCTCTGGTGTCGTCGTCGCCGATCCCGTCGCTGAACAACGTTTCGGTGCCGGGCTTCCCGAAGTTCGACACGTCGGTGCCGGACGTCTACCGGTACCAGGTCTGGAAGAACGACTTCGAGCAGCACGGGCCGGCCAACCTGAACATGTTCTGGCTGTCGAGCGACCACACCGGCGGCCCGCCGAACGCGGCCGCCCAGGTCGCCGACAACGACCTCGCGGTCGGTCGCATCGTGGACGAGATCTCGCACAGCAAGTACTGGAAGGACTCGGCGATCTTCGTCGTCGAGGACGACTCCCAGGCCGGTCTGGACCACGTCGACGGGCACCGGGCGCCGGTGCAGATCATCAGCCCGTTCGCCCAGCACGGCGTCGTCGACAGCCACTACTACTCGCAGATCACGATGATCCGGACGATCGAGCAGATCCTCGGCGTCAAGCCGATGAACCAGAAGGACAGCGCGGCGACGCCGATGAGCGCGGCGTTCACGAAGAAGCCGGACTTCACGCCGTTCACCGCGCTGCCGAACCGCACGTCGCTGACGGCCGGGCTGGCGACGCAGCCGTCGTGCGGGCCCGACGTGCCCGCCGCGGCCAACCCGGCAGCGGCTCCGGTGCCGTCTTCGGCGGTGCCGGCGGACAAGAAGCAGGTGGCCGCGCAGTGGCAGGAGTGGACGACGCACCAGCGGCTGACCGGCCCGAACGCCGTCGCGGACTACGCGAACCCCGCGCAGATGAACCACTTCACGTGGTACCAGACGCACGGCTGGTCGGTGCCCTACCCGGGTGAGCGCCAGGTCGTGGCGCCGGAGCAGGTGCCGGGGGCGTTCATCCCGTCCGCGGAATCGGACGGCTGACCGCGTCAGGTGAGGTCGTCGGCCAGGCGGTGGACGCGCAACGCCAGCTGGATGTCCAGCGCCCGGTCGCCTTCCTGCCAGTCCTCGCCCAGCAGCGCCGTGATGCGGTCGAGGCGCTGGTAGAGCGTGTTCGGGTGGATCGTCAGCTCCTCGGCCGCCGGGGTCTTGCGGCGGCCGTTGCGGAGGAAGACTTCCGCGGTGCGGACCAGGTCCGTGCCGCGGTCTTCGTCGTGGGTCAGCAGCGGCGCGAGGGTGCGTCCGGCGAAGGTGCTCGCCTCTTCGCGCCCGGCCTGGCTCAGCAGGTAGCGGTACGGGCCGAGGTCGGCGGGTGAGGCCGTGGCGCCTTGGCGTCCCAACGCGTTCAGGACCCGGACGCACGCGGCTGCGTCGTCGTAGGCGTCGGCCAGCGCGGCCGCTCCGGTGGCCGGGCCCGCCAGGCCCGTTGTGCCCAATGGCCACGAACGGACCGTCGCCTCGTCGGCGCGGACCAGGGCGACCCAGTTTCCGTCCACTGTGGACGAGAGTGGGGCGAGGTTCCGCAGCCGTGGGTCCTCGCTCACCACGACCAGGTGCGGGCGCCGAAGGTCGCGAACTTCGCGGACGCGCCGGGTCACCACGTGCTCGACCAGCTCCGCCGTGGTCCGGCGTTCGGCGCGCTCGACCGACGCCACCAGCGCGATCGTCATCGCCGAACGTTCCAGCAACCGGACGTCCGCCTCGTCGAGCGGGGCGTCGGGAACCACTTGCAGGGCCCCGAAGTACGCGTTCGCCGACGCCAGCGGCACGGTCACCGAGAGCCCGTCCACGCGAGTTCGCCGAACGTGGGCGAACAGCTTCGACGGCTTGCCTTCGAGTCGCGCGGCCACAAGCGCTCCGGCGCGGGCGGCCGCGCGGACCTCGTCGTGCTCGTCGGCGACCAGCACCAGCCCGGGCACCAGCTCCGACAGCGGGACCACGACGTCCTCGGGCGCGCCGCCGTGCAGGGCGACCTCCGAGAGCCGGTCGTGCAGCCGCACCGCGCGCTCCAGCCGGTCGTTCGCCGCCGCCAGCGCGGTGACCAGCTTGGCGTTCTCGATGGCGATCGCGGCGAACGAGCCCAGCGACGTCAGCAGCGACGACTCCGCCGCGGTGAACCGGCGCACCGCCCGCTGGGACACCATCAGCACGCCGGCCACCTTGCCCCGCAACCGCAACGGCACCCCGAGGATCGTGCGCAGGCCCTCGTCCTCGGCGACGCGGTCGACCTCGCCCAGATGCGTCAGCCCGGCGTCGCCGAGGTAGTCGGCGCTCTGCACCGGCTCGCCCGTGTCGGCGACCTGCCCGGCCAGCCCGCCGTGCGGCGGCAGCACGACCCCGCGCAGCCGCGGGCCGAGCGAGCCGTCGGTGACCCGGATGACGAGTGAGCCGTCCGGCTCGGCCAGCGCGAGGTAGGCGACGTCGACGCCGAGCAGGCGCCGCGCGTGGTCGACGACCTCCTGCGCCAGCGCGTCGAGGTCGTGGACCGCCGACAGGCGCAGGACGAGGTCGTACAGCTCGCGCAGGCCGTGGACGTCCATCAGCCCAGGTGCGTGGTCTCGTGCTCGGCCCAGCCGGGGTCGCCGGTGGCGGCGAACCGCGTCCACGCGGCGTTGACTTCGCGGGCGAGCTCGACCGGCGGGTTCTCACCGACGAGCCCGGCGGACGCGGCCAGGGAGTCGAACACGAACGGCAGCTCCATGCCGTGGCACGCGCCGAGCTTCGGGGCGCGCCACTCGAACTCGTACCGGAACGAGCGGCCCTGGTGGCTCTCGACGAGCTCCTTGACGCCGTCGCGGAAGACTAGGTCGGTCATGGCCTCGACGAACACCTCGCCCGCCGTCCGGGCGCCGCCGAGGCCGTAGCTCTTCAGGACACCCGCCGCGTCCGGGTGCGATGCCGACAACATGGTCACCGCCTGCTCGTCGGTCAGCACGTCGAGCAGCCCGGTCGGGCCGAAGTACAGCAGCATCTCCTCGCGGCAGGTCCCGGCGATCAGGTCGACGCCGGCACCCGCGCCGTTCCGGATCGCGGTGCCCGGGTGCTCGGGCAGGACGTCGTCGCCGACCAGCGGCAGGAACGGGCTGAGACCGTAACTGCGGTCCAGGCCGTCCTCACCGCGCAGGTCGGGGCCGCCGCCGGGCTTGAGGAGCGCGTCCTGCGCGTCGAGCAGCTGCTCGGTCGACAGCTTCCGGAACGCTTCGGCGGTGGGCTCGACGCCGAGGCCGTCGGCGACCGCGCGGGCGATCCGCTCGACCTCCGCGCGGCCGCGCACCATGTTCGCGTGTCCACTTTGGACGATCGCGCGGCGGAACAGCCCGGCCGACCGGGGCGAACCGAGCAGGCAGGCGACGCTGATCGCGCCGGCGGACTCGCCGAAGAGCGTCACGTTGGCCGGGTCGCCGCCGAACGCGGTGATGTTGTCCCGGACCCAGCGCAGCGCGGCGAGCTGGTCGCGCAGGCCGAGGTTGGTCGCGCCGCCCTCGAGGGGCAGGAAGCCGTCGATGCCGAGCCGATACTGCACGGTGACCAGCACCGCGCCGCCGCGGGTGAACGCCGTGCCGTCGTAGACCGGCGCGGAGCCGGTGCCGCCGATGAACGCGCCGCCGTGCACGAACACCAGCACCGGGAGGTTTTCCGCGCTCGGGTCCGGCGTCCAGACGTCGACGGTCAGGAACTCCGGGCCCTTCCGCCAGCCGGTGCCGACCACGGCCGACAGGTCGAGGCCGGGGATCTCGCGATGCCGTTGCGGCGCGGTGGGCCCGGCTTCGCGGGCGTCGCGGACGCCGTCCCACGGCGGGACCGGCGCGGGCTCGGCGAACCGCAGCTCGCCTTCGGGCGCGGCGGCGTAGGGGAGGCCGCGGAAGCGGACGCCGGTGGCGATCGCTTCGCCGCGGACGTCACCGGCGATGGTGCGGACGATCATGCGAGAGTCCCTTCGGGGAAGACCTTGCCGGGGTTGAAGATGTTCTGCGGGTCCAGGGCTTTCTTGACCGCGCGGTGCAGTTCGACCACTTCGGGGCCGAGCTCGCGGGCGAGGCCGGGTTGCTTGAGCAGGCCGACGCCGTGTTCGCCGGTGACGGTGCCGCCGAGGTCGAGCGCGCCGGCGATGATGTCGTCGAACGCGGCCTGCGCGTTCTTCTTCGCCGTCTCGTCGCCGGCCGGCGTGACCAGCAGCGGGTGCAGGTTGCCGTCGCCGATGTGGGCGACGTTGGCGATGAGGACGCCGTGGCGCTCCGCGGCCGCGTCGATGCGGGCCAGCATTTCGGGCACGGCCTGGGTCGGGACGCAGACGTCTTCGGTGAGCAGCGGGCCGAGCCGTTCGAGGGCGGGGTAGGCCAGGCGGCGGGCGGAGAACAGCGCGTCGGCCTCGGCCTGGTCGGTGGACTGGGCGGCCCAGGTCGCGCCGGCTTGCTCGAAGCAGTCGAGGATTTCGGCGGCTTCGTGCTCGCCGAGCGCGCCGGGGGCGTCGGTGCGGGCGAGCAGGACGACGTTCGCGTCGGCGCTCAGGCCCATGTTCTTCCACCGGTCGACGGCGGCCAGGCAGTGCCGGTCGACCAGCTCCAGCGCCGAGGGCAGCACGCCTCGCGCGGCGACCGCCGCGGCGGCCCGCCCGGCGGCGACAGTGGTGTCGAAGTACCCGGCGACCGTGCGTTCCGCCGCGCGGGCGGGCCGCAGCCGCACGGTGACCTCGGTGATCACGCCGAGCGTGCCCTCCGAGCCGACCATCAGCCCGGTCAGGTCGTAGCCGGCGACGCCCTTGGCGGTGCGGCGGCCGAGCCGGACGAGTTCGCCGGTCCCGGTGACGACCTGCAGGCCCAGGACGTAGTCGCGGGTGACGCCGTACTTGACGCAGCAGACGCCGCCGGCGTTGGTGGCGACGTTGCCGCCGATGGTCGACCACGGCGAGCTGGCCGGGTCCGGCGGGTACCAGAGGCCGCGCTCGGCGCAGGCGGCCCGCAGATCGTCGTTGACCACGCCGGGTTCGACGACGGCGAGCCGCTCATGTTCGTCGATCTCCTTGACCGCGGTGAGCCGGTCGGTGACCAGCACGACGCAGCCGTCGACGGCGTTCGCGCCGCCGGACAGCCCGGTCCCGGCGCCACGCGTGACGAGCGGGGTGCGGTTCTTCAGGCAGGCCTTGACCACGGCCTGGACCTCTTCGGCGGTGTGCGGCCGGACGACCACCGCGGGCGGAGCGTAAGGCGCCCACTCGGCCTCGTCGTGGGCGAAGCTCGCCACCACGTCCGGGTCGCGGACCAGGCGGTCCGCCGGCAGCCCGGCGGCCAGGTCGTCGATCAGCATCCGCGGGAACCTCCTCGTCACCGTGCCCCCACGCTAGGGCGGTGGTCCCGCTCTGGCCATGGGGAAAACCTCCACCAGGTGACGTCTGGGGTGTGCTCAGTGCCCAGGGGTCACCTTGCCGAAGACCTCGTTGAACGCCTCGGTCGTGCTCGGGTGCGTGTAGATCGAGCTCCGCAGCTCGGTCGCGGTGATGTGGTGGCGGATGGCCAGCGCGACGGTGTTGATGACCTCCTGCGCGTCGATGCTCAACAGCGCCGCGCCGAGGATGAGGTCGGTGTCGGCGTCGATGACGAACTTCATGAGCCCGCGCGTCTCCTCGACCGTGTAGGCGCGGGGCATCGCGACGATGTCGGCGACCTTCTCCCGCGCCACCGTGAAGTTCAGGCCCTGCTCGCGGGCCTCGCGCTCGGAGAGCCCGACGGTCGCCAGCGGCGGGGTGATGAACAGCGTGCGCGGCACGGCGACGCGGTCGGCCGTGGACCGCTCGCCCTGGCCCAGCAGCTGGTCCAGCACGATGCGGGAGTCGTCGAGGGACACGTAGGTGAACTGCGGGCCGCCGTTGACGTCGCCGAGAGCGTAGATGTGCGGCCGGCTCGTGCGGAGGTACTCGTCGACCTCGATGGCGCCGTTCGCCGCCGTCTTCACCCCGGCCGCGTCGAGGTGGAGGTCGTCGGTGACCGGACGGCGGCCGGTGGCGGGCAGGAGCGCGCCGGCCTCGACGCTGTGCGTCTCGCCGTCCTGTTCGTACTCGACCCGGGCGACGGCGCCGCGGTCGACGACCTTGGTGACCTTCGCGCCGGTGATGATCCGGACGCCGTCACCCTCGAGGATTTCCCGGGCGGTGGCGGCGATGTCGTCGTCCTCGCGCGGCAGCAGCTCCGCCGCCGCTTCGAGGACCGTCACGTGCGTGCCGAAGTGCTGGTAGATCGACGCGAACTCGAGCCCGAGGTAGCCGCCGCCGACGACCACCAGGCGCTCGGGCAGGGCGGTGGCCTGGGTCAGCTCGGTGCTGCTGACCAGGTGCTCGCTGGTCGCGAGGCCGGGGATGGGCGGGATCACCGGCGCGGAGCCGGTGTTGAGCAGGATCGTCGGCGCGGTGACGGTGACGCGGTCGTCGCCCTCGCCGACGGTGACCGTGTGCGGGTCGGTGAACCGGGCGGTGCCGGTGAGGACGGTCGCGGTGGGCTTGCCGTCCAGCGAGGCGAAGTTGCCCGCGCGGAACGCGCTCGTCAGGGCGCGCACGCCCTCGACCGAGTCGGCGAAGTACTCCTGCGCGTCGTCCTTGAGGTGCCGGGCGGTCGCGTAGTGCACGAGCATCTTGGTCGGGACGCAGCCGACGTTCGGGCAGGTGCCGCCGTACATGTTCGCCGACCGTTCGACCAGGACGACGCGCTGGCCGGCGTCGGCGAGCCCGTGCGCGGCCATCTTGCCGCCCTTGCCGAAGCCGATGACCAGGACGTCCGCGGAGAGCGTGGTGGGTGCCATGCGGCCGAGTCTGCTGCCGGGCCGGTGATCCGGCCAGGCTCGTCCATGTCATTTTTCTGCCCTAGAGTATCACCGTGGACACGGTCAGCCGGTTGCTGCGCGTGGCGCGGCTCGGCGCCCGGCTCGAGAAGCGCTGCCTGCTGGGCGCGGCCACCCGGATGGACGTCGCCCGCCTCGGCGCGTGCGAGGTGCCGTTCCACGTCCTGCTCGAGGGGGAGTGCCGGCTGCACGTCGGCGGCCGGGTGCTCGACCTGCGGGCCGGCGACGTGGTGCTGATCCCGAGCGGCGCCGAACACCGGGTGCTCACCCCCGGCTCGGGCCGGCGGCAGGGCACGGTCGAAACGGCGGGGGAGGCCTTCGACACGCAGCGCAGCGCGCGTGGCGGCGAGCCGGTGATCGACCTCTTCTGCGGCCGCTACACGGTGAACGCGGGCGCGGGCGCGCTGTTGTTCCGCAGCCTGCCCGAGGTGATCCACGTGTCGTTCGGGCCGGCGGACGAAGTGCTGCGCGGCCTGAGCGCGTTGCTGCGCGGGGAAGCGAGCCGCGAGGGCGAGGGCACCGAGGCGATCCTTTCGGCGCTGTGCACGGTGTTGCTGGCCATGGTGCTGCGGACGTCCCGCGGCGCGGCGACGGCGGAGGTGCTTTGGACCGCCGCGTCCGACCGCGAGATCGCGGCCGCCGTCGAGAGCGTGCTCGACGCGCCGGGGGAGGACTGGACGATCGACCGGCTCAGCCGCGCCGCCGCGATGTCCCGTGCGACGTTCTTGCGGCGGTTCTCGCGGGAGACCGGGATGACGGTCGGGGCGTTCCGCACCCGCGCCCGGCTGATGGCCGCGGCCCAGCTGCTGCTCGCGGGTGACGCGACCGTCGGCGCGGTCGCCGCTCAGGTCGGCTACCAGTCCGAATCGGCGTTTTCCCGGGCGTTCCGGGCCGAGCTGGGCACGACGCCGGCCCGGTTCCGACGGGAGCAGTCGGGTGCATCGATTTCGCATCGGTTGTAAGGTGGCAGCGGTTCAGCCTGCAGCCATCCCCCCATCCCCTTGTGGAAGGCCGCACCATGACCGCTCCGACGTTCGACGTCATCACGACGGCCGAGGCGAGCGAGGTCGCCGCGGGCGGAGATCTCGACCTCGCCGTCACCGGCCGCCTGGAAACCCTGCTGCGGCGCGAGCTGCGGCTGAAACCGCCGGCGCTGGTGTTCGACGCCTCGGCGGTGACGTTCTGCGGTGCCCGGGTGCTGACGGTCCTGCTGAACACGACGGCGGACGCCCGCCGCCTCGGCGTCCCGTTCGCACTGGCCGGCCGGCGTCGGGCGTTGCTGCGGCCGATCACCGCGCTGGGCCTGGACCGGGCGCTGCCGGTGCAGTGGAGCACGGCCGAGGCGCTGGCCTGGCTCGCCCTGGTGCCGCGGCTGTCCTAGCCCTCCTGGCACTCGACGCGGGCCCACACGAGCTTGCCCTCGTCGTGGTGGCTCACGCCCCACGCGAGGCTGAGCCGGTCGACGAGCAGCAGGCCGCGCCCGCCGCCGTGGTCGGGGGTGCGCAGCCGCGGCTCGCCGGCTCCGGCGTCGGCCACCGCGACCGTGACTTCGCACGGGTCGTGGGCGTGGTGGATCCGCAGCTGCCGCGGCCCGCCGCCGTGGCGGTAGGCGTTCTCGAGCAGCTCGCAGACGACGATCAGGATGTCGGCCAGGGACGCCTCCCCGAGCACGGCGAGCTTGCCCTCGGCCCACTGCCGCGCGGCGGTCAGCCCGGTCCGGCCGACCCCGCCCACGTCGAGGACGTGCCACCCGTTCCGGTCGGTTCCGCTCCAGCTCACCCGCACTGTGCGACTCCTCCTGTCGCCACGCTCCCCCACAGGCGCGGCTCCTTCAAGGGAGGTTTACCCGGGATGCCGAGTTTTACCCCTGCCGTCTGATCGCATCGGGTGATCGCGGTTAGCCCGCCTGGCCGTCACGCCGGGGGTGGATGCCGAGCAGCGTGACGAACTCCGTCGCCGCCGGGGTGGGGCTCGCCGCCGCCCAGATCACGTACTCCACCCGGCCCGGCGCGTCCGTGATGTCGATCGTCGCCACCCCCGTCAGCTGGGGCGCGTACCCCGACGGCAGCATCGCCACGCCCAGCCCCGGGCCGACCAGCCGGGCGATGTAGTCCGCGCTCGTGACCTCGTACGCCACCTCGCGGGCCAGGCCCGCCGCGGCGAACGCCTCGTCCGACTGGGCCCGGCCCGCCGTGCCCGCGGGGAGGTCGACGAACACCTCCGAAGCCAGCCGCCGCAAGCTGACCGTCGCCGCGCCCGCCAGCTCGTGGTCCGGGGCCACCACCGCGATCAGGTGGCCGCGGGCCAGCTCGTGGACCGCGACGCCGGTCGGCCGGGCCGTCGTCGGGAGGCCGAGGAACGCCACGTCGAGGGTGCCGTCGCGGACCTGCTCGATCAGGTCGTCGCTCGCGCCCACCCGGAGGCTGATGCGCACCTGCGGGAACCGCTCGTGGAACTCGCGCAGCGTCGCCGGGACGTCGGCCGCGGTCACCGTCGGGATCAGGCCGACCGCCAGCCGCCCGCGCACCTCGCCGATCGCCGCCGCGACCTCGGCCGCCGCCCGCTCCGCCGCGTCCAGGCACTGGCGTGCCGCCGGGAGGAACGCCTCGCCCGCCGGGGTCAGCCGCACCCGGCGGCTCGTCCGGTCGAACAGCCGCGCGCCGAGCTCCCGCTCCAGCCGCGCGACCTGGTGGCTGAGCGCCGACTGGACCACCAGGCACCGCTCGGCGGCGCGGGTGAAGTTCGCCGTCTCGGCGATGGCGACGACGTACCGGAGCTGCTGAAGTTCCACCCGGCCATCTTGGATCGCGATCGCTGGGGTGACAAACATGTGTTGGACTCATCAATCCCGCTCCGGTGGAATTCCCGGTATGACCAGTCAGCTCTCGCCCGCGGCCACCCGCCGCGTGGACGTGCCGCGCGTCGCGCTCACCGCGTTCGCGCCGGCGGTGTGGGGCACGACCTACATCGTCACCACCGAGTTCCTCCCGCCCGGCCACCCGCTGTTCGCGGGCCTGCTGCGCGCGCTGCCCGCCGGCCTGCTCGGCCTGGCGCTGACCCGGACGTTGCCGCGCGGCGCCTGGTGGGGCAAGGCGTTCGTGCTCGGCGTGCTGAACATCGGCCTGTTCCTGCCGCTGCTGTTCGTCGCCGCCGAACGCCTGCCCGGCGGCGTCGCCGCGACGCTCGCCGCCGCCCAGCCGCTCGTCGTCGCCGTGCTGTCCGTGGTGGTGCTGCGCGAACGCCTGACCGGGTGGCGGCTGTGCTGGGGCGCGGTCGGCATGGCGGGGGTCGGCCTGGTGGTGATCGGGCCGGAAGCGTCGTTCGACGGCGTCGGCGTCGCGGCGGGTCTGGCCGGCGCGGCGACGATGGCCCTCGGGGTGACGCTGACCAAGCGCTGGGGACGTCCGGCGGGGGTCGGCCCGACCGCGTTCGCCGGCTGGCAGCTCACCGCCGGCGGGCTGTTCCTGGTGCCGGTCACGTTCGCCGTCGAGGGAGCGCCGCCGGCCGTCGACGGCCCGGCGGTGCTCGGCTACCTCTGGCTCGGCCTGGTCGGCGGCCTGCTCGCGTACGCGCTGTGGTTCCGCGGCGTCACCAGCCTGCCGGTCGCGTCGGTGGCCGTGCTGGCGTTGCTTTCCCCGCTGGTCGCGGCCGTGCTCGGCGCGGTCGTGCTGGACCAGACGCTCGGCGCGGTGCAGCTAGCCGGCTTCGCGCTCGCGCTGGCCGCGCTCGTCGCCGGCCAGCTTCCCGCTCCGTTCTCCCGGAAGGAAAGTTCGAAGTGAAGTTCGCGGTTGCCGGCGCGGTCGTGCTGGACCAGACGCCCGGGCTGGCCGCGCTCGTCGCCGGTCAGCTTCCCGCTCCGTTCTCTCGGAAGGAAACTACGAAGTGAAGATCGTCGTCGCCGGTGCGGCCGGCATGGTCGGCTCGCGTGTGCTGACCGAAGCGGCCCGGCGGGGCCATGACCTCGTCGCGCTCCTGCGCACCAGCCGGCCGGACACGCTGCCGCCAGGTGTCATCGTCGCGGAGGCGGAGCCGGACCGGCTGCCGACGCTGTTCGCCGGCGCGGATGCCGTGGTCGCCGCGACCCGACCCGCGCCGGGGCAGGAACACACGGTGCCGGCCACGACGACGGCACTGCTGGACGCGGCGGCGGAGGCGGGCGCCCGCATCCTGGTCGTCGGCGGCGCGGCCCCGCTCCGCGCCCCCGGCGGCGGCCTGGTCCTCGACGACCCGCGTTATGTCCCACCGCAGTACCGCGCCATCGCTGAGGCGAGTGCCACGCAACTCGCGGTGTGCCAGGCCCACCAGACGGCCGACTGGGTGTACCTCAGCCCACCGGCGGTGCTGGAGCCGGGCACGCGGACGGGAAGCTACCGCCGCGGCACGACGGCGTTGCTGACGCTGCCGGATGGTGCTTCCCGGGTTTCGGCTGAGGATCTGGCGGTTGCGGTGGTCGATGAGCTGGAGCGGCCCAGCAGGGATCGGCACTTCACGGTCGGTTACTGAGCGCTAGCCGGAGATCCAGCAGTACAGCCGCGGCCCGCGGCGGCGAGCCACTGCTCGGACTGGTGCTGGGCCGCCGCACGGTTGCCGGCCGCGAGGTGGGCGTCGATCAGGACGCGGCGAGCGCCCTCCCGCGGTGGGCGTGGGTGACCCGCCCCCCGCGAACCTCGGGTCGGTCCTCCCGCTGTGGGAACCCAGGAAAGCGTCGCAGCCGGCCGTCACCGGGACGTCGCGGAAACGTCCTCCGCTCGTGCGCGAGGCCGCGCGCGCGGCCGCCGGAACCACGCGAACCCGACCAGGGCCACGACCGCCACCTCGGCCAGCACGCTCAGCAGGGCCTGCGGCGCGGGCTGGAACCCCCGCTCGGCGAAGCCGAACAGCCCGGTCGTCCGTGACAGTGCGAAGCCCGCCAGCGCCCCGGCTGCCAGGGCCGCCGCCGCGAGGCGCAGGAGGAACGGGCCGCCCGCCAGCAGCAGGAGGGCCACCGCCCACGCCGCCGCTGCCTGGACCAGGAACGCCGGGCCGATCACCGGGATCACCCGGTAGCCGCCGACGTACAGCTGCGCGTGGAGGAAGCCGCTGAACGCCAGGCACACCGCCGTCGTGATGCGCAGGAAGAGGTTCATGCCAGCTTCACGTCCTTCACCGCCAGGCCCGGGGTGCCGGGCCGGTAGGACACCTCGCGGATGCCGAGCGCGTCGGCGAGCTTGCCGGCCGGCAACGTCACCGGGGTCGGCGCCGGGCGCGATCCCGGCGCCGGCAAGGGGTACGCCGTCGTCGTCGCGCTGTGGAACGTCACGTTGCCCTCCGTCTTCGTGAACAGCTGGTGGACGTGCCCGTTCAGGCACGTCACCGACGAGAAGCGCCGCAGGTAAGAGAGCGCCTGGGTCGCGTCGTCGGTGCCCCAGCCCCACGCCGGGTACATCGCGAACAGCGGGATGTGGCTGAACACCACGATCGGCGTGTCCGAGCCGAGCTTCGCGACGTCCTTGCGGACGAACTCCAGCTGGTCCGGCCCCAGGTGCCCGAGCTTCTCCAGGCTCAGCGTGTTCACCAGGGCGATGAAGTGGACGCCCTTGACATCGAAGCTGTACCAGCCGTCGCCCGCGGTGCCGGCGCCGAACGCGCGGCGGTATTTCTGACCCGCGTCGTCGACCGAGTCGTGCTCGCCCGGCACCGTCGAGACATGGCCGGTGTCCAGCGTGCCCAGCATCTGCTTCACCTGGTCGAACTGGGCCGGCGTGGACAGGTGCGTCAGGTCGCCGGTGTGCATGACGAAGTCCGGGCGCCACCCCAGCGCGTTGATCTGCGTGAGAGCTTGGGAGAACGACGACTCGACGGCGGTGTTGGCCGGGCCCTTGAAGCCCAGGTGGCTGTCGCTGACCTGGACGAACCGCAGTGCGTTCGGGTCGTTGTCGGTGACCGCCTCGCCGGGCGCGGCGATTCGGCTGAGCACCTCGCCGCCGGTGACGGTCAGGACCACCGCGGCACCGAACCACGCGGTGTGGCGCAGCAGCTGGCGGCGGGTCATGCCCTCGTCTTCGGTCACGGCGTCACCGTCACGGTCGCGGTCATGAACGGGTGGATCGTGCACAGGTACTCGAACGTGCCCGCCGTCGTGAAGGTGTACTGGTAGGACTGTCCGGTTTGGAGGGTCGGCGAGCGGAGCGGGCCGCCCGATCCGGTGCTGGTGACGGTGTGCGCGTCCTGGTCCTGGTTGGTCCAGGTGACCGTGGTGCCGACCTTGACCGTCGTCGCGGCCGGCGCGAACGCGAAGTCCTTGATGGCCACGGCGTTCGCGGTGGAGTTCGCGGCCGCGGGCGGCGGTGGCGCCGTCATGCTCGCCATGTCGGACATCGACGGCGGCGGCGCGGCGGCCGGCTGCGGCCCGGCGCAGGCCGCGAGCGACAGCGCGGCTGCCGTCACGAGCAGAAAGTGTTTCACCCCAAGGGAATTCCTCATGGTGAGGAATACGCGGGCGGGTTACGCCCCCGTCGGCGGGACGAGCACTTCGACGACTCCGGCGGCCTCACGCACCACCAGGTGTGGCAGCGGTGGTGGCGTGACCGGCAGCTGGTGGGTCAGGACCCCGCCGTCGACCGCGAAGGACGTCCGGTGGCACGGGCAGTTCAGCCGCCGGGCCGGGGCGTCCAGGTTCAGCCGGCAGCCCAGGTGCGTGCAGGTCGCCGACACCGCCCGCACCTGGCCGCCGATCCGGTGCACGAACCCCGCCACCGCGCCGAAGTCGAACGGCAGCACGCCGCCCTCGGGCAGGTCGTGGGCGGCGGTCACCGCTCGCCACTGGCCGTTCTCCGGGCGCAGGACCTCTTCCGGCGGCGGTGGCGGTGGCGCCGCGGCCGGTTCGGCGCCCGACGTCACCAGGTACTCCACCCCGGCGCCCGCCGCGGCCGCCGCGGCGGCGGCCGACGACACCTGGATGAACCGGCGGCGGTTGCCGCCGCGGGGCGGGGCCGGTTCCCCGAGCTCCTGGGCGAGCCGCCGGTGCAGCCCGGCGACGAACTCCTCGCTCGCCGCCCCCGCACCCGGCCGGGCGGCGCGCAGCAGCACCGCGGTCCGCAGCTCGGCCTCGTCGGCCGGACCGGCCGCGAACGGGTGCGGCCGTCGCCGCCGCAGGAGGTCCTTGACGAACCGGCGGACGCCTCGAGTGCTCACGTCTCCATCCCTTCCGCCAGCTGAGCCGCCTGACGCAGTGCGCGGTGCTGCAACACTTTCGCGTTGCCGACGGTGGTGCCCAGCTCCGCCGCCGCTTCCTTGAGCGAACAGGCCTGCAGGAACCGCAGGCGCAGGATCCGGCCGTAGCGCTCGGGCAGCTGCGCGAGGATCGCTTCGGCGCGGGCGAGCAGGCCGGGGTCGACGGCCGCGGCCTCGAACGCGGCGATGTCGCGTTCCTCGTCCAGCGTGGTGATCTCCCGCCCGAGCGTGCGCCGCCAGTGCCCGGCGAGCACGGTGCGCGCGGTGGCCAGCAGGTACGCCCGGACCTCGCCCACGCTCGCCGAGACACGCAGTGGCCGCAGCGCGGTCAGGAAGACCTCGGTGGTGAGGTCCTCGGCGTCGGGCCGGTTGCCGACCTTCGAGAACATCAGGCGGTAGACGCGGTCGACGTTGTCGCGGTAGACCGCCTCCCAGTCCGGGTAGACGTCCGCGCCGACCGAGTGCAACCGGGCGCGTGGCGCCGCGCCCGCTTCGTCCTGTTCGGCGCGCTTGCGCCGGAACCGCTGTGCCACCGGCACCGCCCGCCTTCTCCCCGCCGTTTCTTCCCGCCACCTGAGAGATACGCGTCCGGGTTACGCCGTAACTCGTCACCGTATCGGCAGGCGAACCCTTCGACGACCTGGGAGCGCCATGACCACCTCGATGTCGCGCCGGCAGCTGCTCGTGACCGGCGGCGCGGCCGCCGCCGTGCTCGCCACCGCCGGCCTGCCCTCACCCGCCGCCGCGGCGCCGGCCCCGCCGGGTGGCGCGGGCGTCGTCCTGGCCTGGAACCGGGAGCTGCTGACCGTCGTCCGCACCCCCGGCCTGCAGCCGGCGACCGTGCACGCGACCCGGAGCTTCGCGCTGCTGCACGCGGCGATCCACGACGCCGTCGTCGCGACGACCGGCACCGGGCGGCCCTACCTGTTCACCGTCGACGTCCCCGGCCACGCGGCCCCGGAAGCCGCGGCGGCGCAGGCGGCGCACGACGTGCTGGCCGCCCTCTACCCGGCGCGTGCCGCGGACTTCGCGGCCCTGCTGGCCGGCCAGCTGGCGGCGGTGCGGCCCCCGGCGGCGCGCGACGCCGGCGTGCGGGCCGGGCAGCTGGTCGCC
>NZ_JAMXQV010000022.1 GCF_024703995.1 Amycolatopsis iheyensis
GCGTTGATCGCCCTGGCCCGCCGCCTGGTCGACGTCATCTGGGCACTGCTGCGCGACGGCCGTGAGTTCCATCCCTCACCACCGGTCACAGCCGCAGCTGGCGCTTGACACGATCATTGAAACTCCTCAGTTCCGGCGTGCCGCGAGTTCGGCGAGCATGGCGTTGTAGGCGTCGCGGTCGGCTTC
Organism: Amycolatopsis iheyensis; assembly: GCF_024703995.1. Taxonomy (GTDB): domain Bacteria; phylum Actinomycetota; class Actinomycetes; order Mycobacteriales; family Pseudonocardiaceae; genus Amycolatopsis; species Amycolatopsis iheyensis. Next base: position 187 of record NZ_JAMXQV010000022.1, read on the forward strand.
GCCGCTGCGGTCGGCCCGGCGGGCCTTCCGTTCGTCGTCGCGCGACCACTGCACCAGCAGGGCCACGACCATGACGACCATCGGGATTTCCCCGCTGGCCCAGGCGATCCCGCCGCCGAGCCGCTGGTCGGCGAGCAGGTCACCGGCCCACGGGAGCGCGAGGTAGTGGTAGTAGGTGGAGGCGATCAGCGTCTGCTTGCTCATCAGGATCACGCCGAAGAACGCGTGGAACGGCATCACCGCGAACAGCATCCCCAGCCGCACCAGGTGTGGCAGCGGCCGCGGCGTCCGGTCGGCGCCGACCACGACCCAGGCGAACAAATACCCCGTCGCCAGGAAGTGGAGCTTCATCAGCTGGTGCGCCCAGTGGTAGAGCATCGCCTCGCCGAACAGGTCCGAGAAGTACAACGCGTAGAACGACCCGGTGAACAGGATCGCGGCCACCGCGGGGTGGGCGAAGAACCGCGTCACCGGGGCGTGCAGCAGGGACGCGATCCATTCGCGAGCGCCGGGGACGTCACCGCGAGCGGGCAGAGCCCGAAGGGCGAGCGTGACCGGGCCGCCGAGCACGAGCAGGACCGGCGCGAACATGTTGAGCGCCATGTGCGTCACCATGTGCAGGCTGAACGTCCCCGGCGCGTAGACGCCGAGCCCCGACGACGTGACCACTACGACGATCGCCCACCCCGCCAGCCAAGCCACCACGCGTCCCGGCGGCCAGTGATCGCCGCGACGGCGCAGCCGCCGGAGCCCGAGCAGGTATCCGGTCACCGCGGCCAAGGCGATCGGCGCGAACAACAGGTCCGGACGCCAGCCCCCGGCCAGCCGGGCCAGGGTCAGCGGAGCGTCGAGACCGTAGCCGAGCACGGTTTCCTGCACCGTGGCCGGGTGGTTCACGAACGACGGCGGGACCAGCGCCGACAACGCCGCCGAGCCACCGGTGCCCAGCGCCAGCAGAACCAGCTCCGCCACGACGAGCAGCGCCCCGGACCGCCGTCGACGCCATGCCGCGACGCAGCACCCGGCGGCCAGCAGCACCGCCGTCTCGATCGCGAGAACCAAGCCGTAACGGCTGATCAGTCCGTCCGGCCGGGCGAGCACGAATCCGGCCACCGCGCCCGACAACGCGGTCACCACGAAGCAGACCAGCGACAGCCGGTGGTACCGGCGGAGCACGAGAGCGTCGGGTCCGCGACGCAGCCGGGCCAGCAACGCGACCAGCGCACCGAGCCACGCGCTCGCCGCGGGGACGTGCCAGAACATGACATTGGTCGCCACGTCGTGGCCGGCACCCACCGAGACGTGCCCGACCGACACCAGCGGCAGCAAGCCGACGCCCGCGGCGACCGCCGCCGCGACGGCCGTCCGCCAGGCCATCGCCGGCCACGCCAGCGCGGTGGTCACGGCCGCCGCGACCGCGACGCACAACCACGCCTTGGGCTCTTCGGTGGCGCTCAACGTCGGCAGGAACACCTCCGGCCGCAGCACGCGCGCGACCGGCAGGCCCGCGGCGACCGCCGCCGAGAACGGCACGGCGACGACCGCCGCGGCCAGCCAGCAGGCCGCGCACCCCGCGGCGAACCGGCTCGCCGCATACGCGTCGGCCGACAACGCACCGCCCCGGCGACCGGGCGCCACGAACGCGGCGAACACCAGCCCGCCGAAGCACCCCGCCGCCGCGGCGTCGGCCGCGAACCGCACCACCGCGAAGCCGTAGGTGGTCAGCGGCCCCGGATCGGCGTTGCCCAACGGCGCGTACACATCACCCGCGGTGGCGACGACGAGCAGCACCAGGGCGAGCCCGGCCACCACCGCCGTCACGACCACGGCGCGGAACCGGGACGTCTTCACCCCTCAGCCGTCGGATGGACCCCGGTCCCGGTTCCCGCCTGTGAGCCACCACACAGTCCACAGAGGACGGTCAGGCCATGGTGAGCAACATCAGGCCCATGCCCAGGGCCATGACGCCGTTCGCGCCGCCACTCAGGGACCGCAACGGGGGCCGCGACGCGCGGGCGTCGTCGATCGCCCGGCTCAGGAACACCAGTCCCGCCACGACGAAGACGGCCACGAGCACCAGCGCGACGGTCGTGACGTCCGCGGGGGTCGATCCGGCGGCGCCGGACACGGGCATCGCCATCCCCTCGTGCCCGGCCATCTCCATCGTGCCCCCCGGACCCGCCATCCCGCTCATGGCGCGCGGCATCACGAACACCATCCACGCCATGGCCGCCATCATGACGACGTGGTAGACGGCCACCCGGCGGCCGCCGTGGTCCGCGTGCGCGGCGCCGGTGCCCGCGACGACCGCGAACCAGACCGCGGCCAGGACGAAGAACACCGTCTGCGGCCAGCGGGCGATGCTCATCGTCGCGGGCCACGCCATCGCCACCATCGCGACGCACATCACGACGTGCAGCACGTCGCCGGCCCGCTCCGCGGCCGTCCCCTGCCGGAGGCAGCGGTAGGCGCAGAAGGCTCCGGTCAGGGCGAACATCGCGGTCAGGATCCACCGCAGCCCCTCGGCCGTGATCATGCGTCCACCTTCCGCCGGCGCGCCTCGAACAGGCCGTCCACGATGAGGAAACCCAGTAGTGACAACCCGAACAGCGGCAGGTAGTAGCCGACGACGGCGACCACGACCAGCACGGGCGCCAGCACCCGTCCCGGGATCCGCCGCCAGGTGCCGCGCAACGGTGGCCGCCCGGCCCGGGCTTCGCCGCGCGTGGGCCGGCGCAGCCACCACATCCGGTAGCCCCAGACGATCACGCAGATCAGCGCGACCGCCAGCAGCGTCAGCGCGATCTGGTTCCAGATCCCGAACAGGAAGCCCATGTGCGCGTCGATCCCCCACGTGCTGAGCTTGGCCGCGAGGTTGTAGTCGGCGAACCGGAGCGTGTCGGTGATGGTTCCGGTCGCCGGGTCGACGGCCATCGAATCGGCCTGCACCGGCCAGCTGCGCCCCATCTGCGCGACCACGTAGCCCTTGCCGGGCCCGGCCGGCGGGCGGACTTCGACCGGATCGGTGAGCCCGGCCCGCAGCGTCGCTTCGCGGGCGCCGTCGAAGCCGATGTCCCGCGCGCCGGTCGTCATCGGGACCTTCGCCGAGACCGAGGGGCTGGTCCAGTCCAGCTGCGTTCGCAGCTCGCTGATGTTGGCTCCGGTGTGGTTCGACCACGTCAGGCCGGTGGCGGACAGGAACAGCAGCCCGATGGCCAGGACCAGGCCGGTGCGGCCGTGCCAGGTCAGCAGTTTCGCGCGGGGGCTGGGCGCGGCGGCGCGCTTGCGGCGGCGGCGCCCGAACCAGAGGGCGAGCCCGGCGAGCACGACGATCCCCAGCCAGCTGGCCGCGAGTTCGCTGTACAGCCGCCCGAAGTCCCCGAGGTGCATGCTGCGGTGCAGGACGTCGATCCAGCCCCGGACCGGCATCGCCTGCCCCGAACCGTAAGTCTCCAGCTGCCCGCGGACAGCTCCGGTGTGCGGGTCGACGAACACCGTCCAGTGAAAGCTGGGCTCCAGGCCGGGGCGGTTGAAGATGACCTGCGTCGTGTCGGTCGGCGTCGGCCCGGGGCGCACTCCGGTCAGGGTGCCGTCCGGCACGAGCGCCTTCGCCGTCGCGGCTTGCTGGTCCAGGGGAACGGTTCCGGCCGCGGCCGCGACGTGGAGTTCGTGGTCGTAGACGCTTTGCTCCAGCTGGGGCGCCCAGACGTAGGCGAGCCCGGTGACGGCGGCCACGAGCAGGAACGGGCCGATGAAGACGCCGGCGTAGAAGTGCAGGCGCAGCACCAGCGGGCGGATTGCCGACCACCCGAAGCGTTGGTCCGCGGGGGCTTCGCCGGCGGGATCGGCCGCCGCCGGTTCTTCGCGCTGGTCGATGGACATCAGGCTCCTCTCAGCCGCCCTCCTCCAGCACAAGTCGGTCCGGGAGCGCCGTTGGTTCCCGGCATTCCGGTGATCGGAACCACTTTGTCCGTTGTGGATTCAGGGGAACTCCGTCCCGCGGGCAGCCGACCACTGGAGCGCGGGGATCACCCGGTCCTCGCACCAGGGCCGGCGGCGCCGCTGAGAGTTTTCCACTCCTGAGGCTCCCGGGAGCCGCCGCCGGCCCGCTCAGCCCACCGGGGCGAGGACCGCGTCCAGGACTCCCGACTTCACGTCGGCGACGAGCACCGCGAGCTGTTCGCGGCTCATCTCGATCCGCTGGCCGAAGTCGTCGGTGATCACCACTTCACGCTCCGGCGGCGCCCCGTCGGCCAGGAACAACTCCGGGCACCCGCAGTTGCACTGGCCGCAGAAGGTCGCGATGTGCCGCATCCCGGAACCGTGTTCGGACATGACCACCCACTCCTCGTCGTCGGGTCCCCTCTTCCGGTAGTCGGCTGCCGGGCCCGGTTGGTTCCCGACGGGTCTCAGGCCGCCCGCCGGCCGGTGGGCAGCTGGGGGAACCGGCGCCGCTGCGGCCGCTCCGGCACACCACCCACCACGTCGCCGGATTCGCCGGTCCCGCTCGCGCCCGGTGCGGGTACGCGGTCGGCCGACGGCGGGGCCGGCTGTCGCGCGTGCTGCTGTCGCACCGCGAAGAGCAGTGCCACGCCGGCGACGACCAGTGCGTGGGAGGCCACCCGGTCGATCGCGACCTGCCCGGTCGAGAGGTCGACGCCCGAGACGACGCCGAGCACCACCACGAACCCGCCGAGGGCGGGCAGGAGGCCGGCGGCGGCGGACGGGCGCAGCGCGGCCCAGAGCAGCCCGATCCCGACCGCGACGTTCCAGGCCGCGCTCTCGTTGCCGAGGTGCACCAGCCCGCCGTGGGCGGCGTGGCCGACGTCGGCGCCCAGCAGCTCGGCCAGCCCGAGGCCGCTCTGCACCAGCGCGACCAGCCCGAGTGCCACCCGCAGCCGCCACGGCTCCGGCCGCGGCGCGGGCACCTCGGCGAGGATCCGCGCGGTGAGGTCCGGCACCCGTGGTGCTTCCCGGACCAGGGTCGCCCGGCGAAGCGCGGTCGCTCGCTCTTGCCAATCCCGGCATGCCGGGCAGCCCGCCAGGTGGCGGTCGAGGACGTCGTCGGCCACCGCGGGCTGCTCCCCGTCGATCCGGGCCGAGAGCGATTCACGCAAGTCAGAGCAGTTCACACTCCAATGGTCGGCCCTGGGGCCGCCGGAGTTCCCACCGGTGTCGGCTACGGTGTCGGTTTGTGACTACCGGCAGGGACCGCGACGACGAGCGGATCACCGCCCTCGCACTCGAGGCCGCCCACGGCGACCAGCGCGCCTTCGAGGCGTGGGTGCGCGGGACCCAGGCCGACGTCTGGCGCTTCGTCGCCCACCTGGCCGGCTCCGGGGTGGCCGACGACCTCACTCAGGAGACATACGCCCGGGCCGTGACGGCGTTGGCGCGGTTCGCGGGACGTTCGTCGGCCCGGACGTGGCTGCTGTCCATCGCGCGCCGCGTGGTCGTCGACCACTTCCGCGCGCGGTCCGCGCGACCCCGGACCCACGGGCAGGACTGGGAAGCCGCCGCCGAGGCGGAGTCGGCCCGGCGGGTGAGCGCGGGGTTCGAAGACCTCGTCGAGGCGGGCCTGCTCCTCGAGGGGCTCGATCCGGAACGCCGCGAAGCAATCGTCCTGACGCAGCTGCTGGGCTACTCCTACGCCGAAGCCGCCGAAGTCTGCGACTGCCCGATCGGCACCGTCCGGTCCCGCGTCGCTCGAGCCCGCGAAGAACTCCTCACCGCGAGGGACGAGCGCGACGCCCTCGGTTGAGCACGCGGCGGTACCCGAGCTGCCCGAGGTCGCCGTGGTGGTCGGCTTCGCTGCTCGTACCCCCGGGGTCGAGGTGACGGCGGTGTTGCCGCCGGTCAAGCCCGAGTCGCTCGAGTTGCCGGTCACCGCGATCTTCCCGGCAACTACTTCGAGCCCACCGTGCTGGCCGGCATCCCCGACGGCTCCCCCGGCCACCGCGAGGAGTTCTTCGGGCCGGTCGCCCTGTTCTGGACGGCCCACGACGAAACCGAGCAACAGCGGTTCGTCACCGAAGTGGAGACCGGGATGATGTACATCCACAAGTTCACGGAATCGACCCCGGAAGTCTCCTTCGGCGGCGTCAAGACCGTGTGGATCGCCTGAGCCGGCTACTCGAGCCGGTGCTCATCCAGACCCACCATAGCGGCGCACCGTCTCGACCGGTGCAGGCAACGGTCACACTTTCGCGGTCGATCCACGCCCGGCACCTGGGGCCGGGCCGGACCGACCGGCAGTTCGGGTTTGCGCCACCCCACAGCCGGGGTAGGAATGCCAGATGGCCGACATCACCAGCCTCATCCTCGACGACCACGACTGGTTCCGGCGCCAGTTCGCCCGGCTCGACGACCTCACCGACACCGCCGACCTGGCCGCGGTCTGGCAGCCCCTGGCCGACCTTCTCGACGTGCACGCCCGCGCCGAAGAGGAGATCTTCTACCCCCACCTGCTGCGCCGCGGCGAAGACGCCGAGGAGGAAACCCTCGACGCCATCGGCGACCACAACGACATCCGCGACGGCGTGCACGAAGCCGCCCTGCACCCCGTCGGGAGCACCGCGTGGCACGAAGCGGTGAACAAGGCGCGGTTCGCCAACAGCGAGCACATGGCCGAGGAAGAGGACGAAGGCCTCGCCGACTTCCGGCGCCATGCCGACCCCGGCCTGCGGGAAGAGCTCGGCCGCCGGTTCCTCGAGTTCAAGCGACAGCACGAGGGCGCTCGCGACCTCGACGTCAGCGACCTCGACCCCCGGCAGTACGTCGAGCAGGAACTCGGCGACCGTCCCGCCGACGCTTCCCTCGGCATCGGCAGCCTCAAGGAACAGGACTGACATGAACCACCTGATGCGTGACCTGGCCCCGATCACCGACGCGGGCTGGAAGGAGGTCGACGCCGAGGCCAGGGAGCGGCTGCAGACCCACCTCGCGGCCCGCCGCCTCGTCGACGTGGCCGGCCCGCACGGCTGGCGCCACTCCGCCACCGACCTGGGCCGCACCACCACTCTCGCCGCCGCTTCGCTGGCCGACGTCGGTGAGGGCGCGGTGGTCCGGCAACGGCGGGTGCTGCCGCTGACCGAGGTGCGCGTGCCGTTCACGGTGTCGCGCGCGGAGCTGGACGACGCCGAGCGCGGCGCCGACGACCTGGAGTTCGACGACCTCGACCGCGCCGCGAAGCAGATCGCGATGATCGAAAACCGCGCCGTCTTCCACGGCTGGGCCGCGGCCGGCATCAGCGGGATCACCGAAACCTGTCCGTACGACCGGCCGGCGCTCGGCGACGACCCCGACGCCTACCCCGGCGTCGTCGCCCGTGCGGTGGACACGCTGCGCCAGGCCGGCATCAAAGGCCCCTACGGGCTGGCGATCGCCCCGGAGGGCTACACCCGCATCGTGGAGAGCACCGAACACGGCGGCCACCTGCTGTTCGACCACCTCCGGCGCGTGCTGGGCGGCGGGAAGGTGGTCCGCGCGCCCGGGCTGGACGGCGCGCTGATCGTCAGCCTGAACGGCGGCGACTTCTCCCTCGAACTCGGCCAGGACCTCGCGGTCGGGTACAGCCACCACGACGCCGACACCGTGACGCTCTACCTCGAGGAGAGCTTCAGCTTCCGGGTCGTCGAAGCCGACGCCGCGATCACCCTGGCCGGCTGACCTGCCGGTGTGGGGTCAACGCTTGGCCGGTGGTGCTGCGCACGCGGACCCGGCGCAGCAGGCGGACGGGCGCGCCGCCGATGCCGATGTTGCCGTCGGCCGGGAGCACGGTGCGCCACGTCGCCTGCAACGATCCGCCACCGGGCTCCTCCACGTCCGTGTCGCAGGCGTGGGCAACCGCCGTGGTTTCGTCCGGCCGCGGGAAAACGACGTCCAGCTCTGGCGTCATACCCGCAATTCGCCTCCGGGCGGGCCGGAAAGAAATTCGGGAGAAGCGGTCATCCGATTGCCGGCCGGAAATTCCCGTTGTCTCACCGGTCTGTTGCCCGAGCGATGCCAGCGTGGCCGAGGGCCGTGGCCACCGCGTGGTCTTCCGTGGCCACCCGCAGCATGCACCGCGCACCCTCGACACCCAGCATGGCATTCCGCACGACCGCGACGACCAGGTTTCCCGTTGTGATCGTGCCATCGGCGACGTGGACGCACGCCCTCAACCGCCGGCTCTCAGGTGCTCGCACGTCTTTCCGAAGAGTTTTCATTTCCGCCCCACCGTCACCCTGGTCGCCGAATCCGGCCGATACCCGGATAGCCGCTTACGGATTTCTTACACATCCCATTGTTCTGCGGGCCGGCGACTACCGTGAGGCGGCATGCGTCCCGGAGTCCTCCTGCTCGCGGTCACACTGTCGGCGGCTGCCTGCAGCGGCACCCCGCCCGCTCCCCCGCAGCTTCCGCCCGCCGCCGAGCCCGCGGCGGCACCCCCGCTCTCCGCGGCCCCGGCGGGAACAGTCGTCACGGTCGGGGCCGAGCCGGAAGGCATCGTCGCCGACGCCACGACGCACCGGGTCGCAGTCGGTGTCCGCCGGCCCGATCGGCTCGTCCTGCTCGACACCGCTACCGGCCGCGTCGCGACCACCGTGCCGTTGCCGGGGCACCTGCGGCACCTGCAGCTCGCCGGGCCGGGCGGCCCGGTCCTGGTGCCCGACGAGACGTCCGACCGGCTCCTGACCATCGGGCTGCCGACCGGGCAGCGGCTGGCCGACGTCCCCACCGGCATGTCCCCGCACGACGCCACCCGCGCCGGAAACGGCCGGATCTTCGCCGCCAACGAGAACGGCCGCAGCGTCGCCGTCGTCGCCGACGGCCGCGTCCAGCACACCTTCACCGACGTCACCCAGCCCGCCGGGCTGGCCGCGGTCGGGAACCTGGTCGGCCTGGTCGACGTCCGCCAGAACGACCTCTCGATCTACGACGCCGCCGGCCTCACCCGCACCGCGCGGCTACCCGCCGGCGCCGGCCCCACACACGTCGTGGCCGACCGGCGCGGGCACCTGGTGGTCATCGACACCCGCGGCGGCGCCATCCTGACCTTCGACCCCAGGTCGCCGGCGCACGAACTGTCCCGGCTGGACCTGCCGGGCACGCCCTACGGCGTCGCCTATGACCCCAACCGCGACCACCTGTGGGTGACGCTGACCGCGCGCAACCAGCTCGCCGGGATCGACCTGTCCGGCACCCCGCGGGTGTTCGCCACGATCCCGACGGTGCGCCAGCCCAACACCGTCGCCGTCGACCCCGCCGACGGAACCCGCTACGTCACCGGCACTACGGACGGCGTCGTCGAAATCATCGGCGGCCGAACGTAGGCCGGAGCGCAGTGGAAACAGCGCCGGCAGGACGTCCGGGCATGCGACGTGGTCCGCCCGCAGCCGGCGTCGGTGCTGCGTCGGCTCACGGCCACGTCGCCGCACGTCCGTGCTCGGCGCGGACCTTCTTGCCGGTCCCGCGCGGGAACCCGTGCTTGCCGAGCCGGACTTCGGCGAGCTCGTCCGCGCTGGTCAGCGTGAAGAACAACCCGAGCACCAGGCTCAGCGCCAGACCGCCGAGAAGCAGCGGAACCGGCACCGGGGTGAAGGCGACCAAAAGGGCGAAAGCACCGGCGAGCCAAGGGAGTGCTTCGAAGCAGATGCGCACCGCGAACCGAAGCAGCCAGGTCTTGGCGGTCGCGTCGTGCAGCACCCACTCCCGATAGCGCTCGGGCAGCCGTCCGCCGTAGACGTACCGGATCCACCGCAGCGGCCCCGGCCTCTGCATGTCCATGGGTGGCGGGTACCCGACGCCAGCGACGTCAACCGCCCGCGCCCGTGGTCCGCTCATCGCCAGGACGGAAGGCAGCTGGCGGTTCCACGATGATCAGCCCGGTCCGGTATCAGCGCCGGACCGACGAGCCGGCGCAGCACCAGCGACGGCCACAGCAGCCGGTCGCGAACGACCGCACCGACCCGGCCGTCGCCGGCCCGGCCGGCGACCACGTGATCGCGCTCCTGGAGATCCACCGCCTGCGCACGGCCGGAACACCACCGTCGGTCTTCCACGGCAGCCGCTTCCGCCGTCTGAGACCTCGGCCTCACTCCCGACGCAGCCGGCCGATCAGCAGGTCGAGCGGATCAGGCGTCGGCGCTCAGCCGGGCGATCTCGCGGTGGAGGTCGGGAAGGTGCGCTTCGCTCTCGGGCTTCATCAGGACGCTGCGCAGGATCCGGCCACGGGCGATGTCGCCGTCCACGCGGTGGCCCCGGCGCGCGAGGTCGGCGCCGGCCACCGCGTACGTCGCGACGAACAGGGCCTGCTCCGGCGCGCGGCGCATCCCGGCGTCGAGGACGTGAGCACTGGCCCGATCGATCTCGGAAAGCCGGTCGCGAGCAGGGAAGTAGCCGACGATGTCGAGCTCCGGCGGCTGGAACAGCGTCAGCTCTTCGCTGCCGGTGATCAGGTCCGCCCAGGCGAGCGCGGCGCGGCGCCCGGGGCGCAGGACCGCGCCGAGCCCCGCCGGGGTCAGGGGCAGGACTCGCGACGTCAGCCACAAGGCCGCGGCCGCGGCGCCGGCCCGGGAGCATTCGAGGGAGATCTCGCCGAGGTGCAGCTCGTCGGAGGTGAAGTAGGTGTACGGGGAGTCGTGCAGGTAGTGGCGAGCGACCGACGGGTCGCGGAAGAGCACGGCCCCGCAGCCGTAGGGCTGCAGTCCATGCTTGTGCGGGTCGATCACCACCGAATCCGCGTCGGCGATGGCGCGGAACGGCGCCGAGCGCACGCCGTCGGCGGTGTCGTCGGCGATGAGCCGGAAGTACCCGCCGTAGGCGGCGTCCACGTGCACGCGGGCGCCGTACCGGCGGGCCAGGGCGATGATCTCATCGACGGGATCGACCGCCCCGAGACCCGTCGTCCCGGTGGTCGCGACCACCGTGCCGATCCGTCCGGTGCAGAGCAGGTCTTCGAGCGCGGTCAGGTCGAGCGTGCCCGCCGCGGTGGTGGTCACCGGGACGGCCTCGACGCCGAGCAGCCGGCTCATCCGGCCGTGGGTGTAGTGGGCGTCGGCGCTGTGCGCGATCGCCTTGCCAGGGTGCGTCTCGCGGGCGACGAACAGGGCTTCCAGGTTCGCGATCGTCCCGCTGCTGGTCAGGTGCCCGAGGTGCTGGGGCAGCCCGAACATCGCCGCCAGGTCCGCGACCACCTCCTTCTCCATCGCCGCGGTGGCCGGCCCGCCGTCGAGAGCGTGGTTGTTCGGGTTGATCAGCATCGCGCTCAGGTAGCCGACGACGGCCGCCGGGTGGGGCGGCTTGAGCATCTGCCCGACGTAGCGGGGGTGGAAGAACGGGTAGTTGTCCCGCAGCCGCTCGTGCAGGTCCGCCGTCGCCCGCCGGAGGTCGGCGAGCGGCACGTCCTGGGACGGGTGCGGGTCGTAGCCGCCGTACTCGGACATCCAGGAGCCGACGTCGCGGACCGCGTCGCCGAGCACCGCGGCGAGATCCGCGAGACCGGCCGGTCCGGCGTGCAGGACACCCTCGTTGCGGTTCATCGGCACGACTCCCCCGGCTGGGCTATCGATACATAATTATCGTGACATAACCATCGGGTAGCGTAAAGGGGTGCCGCTCCCCCAGCGTCCGGATCCGTACGCGGACCTCGCCGACCTCGTGCTCAACGTCGCGCGCCTGATCCGCCTGCGCACCCCGGCCGAGCCGCACGTCGTGCCGCTCACCGCCACCGAGCGCCAGGTCATGCGCATCGTCGACCTGCACCCCGGGTGCTCGCCGAGCGAGATCGCCGAACGCAGCCACCTGCAGCGCACGAACGTCAGCACCACCCTCCGCGGGCTCGAAGCCAAGGCCATGCTGACCCGCTCCGGCAACGGCCGGGCCGTCACCGTGCACCCGACCGACCTGGCCCGGACCAACCTCGACGTCCTCCGCGGCTCCTGGTCGGCACTGCTGGCCGGCCTCCTCGACGACCTCGACCCGGCCGCGATCGCGCAGTGCAACCGGACGCTCGCCCAGCTCGAGCAACGCTTCGCGGGCGACGATCACCGGCCGGGCAGCTCGGCCACCTGAGCGTCACCCGGCGCAAGACGGGCTTGCTCCGCCATGTCGACCACATGTATACATGTTGCCTATGAGCAGTCCACAGAATGTCGGCACGCGCGGCCCGTCCGCGCAGGACGTCACGTACGGCTGGCTGAAGAAGCACATCTCCGAGCTGTCGCGGGACGGCGGCGTCTTCCTGAGCGAGTCCGAGGTCGCCAAGCAGGCCGGGACGTCGCGGACGCCGGTACGGGAAGCACTGCTGCGGCTGGAGGCCGAGGGGTTCCTCCAGATCGTCCCCAAGAAGGGGGCCTTCATCCCGCCGATCTCCGACAGCGAGATCGAAGCCGTCATGCAGGCGCGTGCCCTCGTCGAGGACTGGTGCATCCAGCGGATCGTGCCCGCCGACGCCGCGTTCGTCGCCGAGCTCGAAAGCCTCATCGCCGAGCAGGAAGCGGTGATCGACGACCCCGCCGCGTTCATCGAGCTGGACCGGGCCTTCCACCGCCTGCTCGTCCGCCAAGCCGGCAACCCCGTGCTAGCCGAGTTCTACGAATCCCTGCGGGAACGCCAGATCCGGATGGGTATCCGCGCCGTGGCCAGCGGTGAGAACCGCGCGCGCAACGTCCTCGAGGAGCACACCGCGATCGTGCGGGCCCTCGCCGACGGCGACGCCGGGGACGCCCTCGCCGCCCACCTCTCGAGCACCCTCGCCGTCTTGCGCCTGCCGATCCGCGGCGACCTGGCCGGCGAGCACTCCGTGCGAGGCCTCTCGTGAGGGTCGCGCTGGTCCAGCTGGAAAGTCCGGCCGACGAGCCGGCCGCGGACCGCCGCACCCGGGTCGGCGAGCTGGCGCGCTCGGCCGCCGGGGCCGATCTCGTGGTGCTGCCGGAGCTGTGGGCGGTGGGTTACTTCGCCTTCGACGCCTACGAGACCGAAGCCGAGCCCTTCGACGGCCCCACGCTCGCGGCAGCGAAAAGCTGGGCGACGGAGCTGGGCGCCCACGTCCACCTCGGCAGCTTCGTCGAGCGTGATGCCGGCGGACGGCTCTTCAACACGGCCGTGCTGATCTCGCCGGCGGGCGAGGTCGAGCACGTATACCGCAAGATCCATGTCTTCGGCTACCGGTCGCGCGAGGCCGAACTGCTCACCCCCGGCGACGGGATCTCCGTCGCCACCACGGAACTCGGCCCGGTCGCCGCGACGACGTGTTACGACCTCCGGTTCCCCGAACTCTGGCGCGGCCTCGCCGACGGCGGCGCGCAGATCGTGGTCGTCCCGGCCGCCTGGCCCGCCGCCCGGCGTGAGCACTGGCGGCTCTTCACCTCCTGCCGGGCGGTCGAGGAGCAGGTCCTGCTCGTCGCGTGCAACGCCGTGGGCGTGCAGGGCGGCGTCGAACTCGGCGGGCACAGCCGCGTCGTCGACCCGTGGGGCACCGTGCTCGTCGAAGCCGGCACCGAACCGGGCATCACCTGGTGCGACACCGATCCCGGCGTCGTCGAGCGGGCGCGGGCGGAGTTCCCCGTGCTCGCCGACCGGCGCACCGATCTCCCCTTCACCGCTCGAACAGCGAGGACCCCCGTATGACCACATTGGACCTCACCGTGGCCGGCTCCGGTAAGCGCTTACCGGTCCGGCCGGAGAAGCTGATCGTCGCCGGCTACACCGCCCGCGACGAAGCCGCCGTGGCCCGGCACATCGAGGAGCTGGCCGCCATCGGCGTCCCGCCCCCGCCCGCGGTGCCGATGTTCTACGACCTCGACCCGGCGCTGCTCAGCACCGAAGCCCAGGTGACGGTCGACGGCACAGCGACGTCCGGGGAGGTCGAGCCGGTGCTGATCCGCCACGACGGCACCTACTACCTCGGCGTCGGCTCGGACCACACCGACCGCGAGCTGGAACGCGACGACATCGCCGCGTCGAAGGCCGCGTGCCCCAAGCCCGTCGGCGGCGCCGTGGTCGAACTCGGCCCCACCCCGGTGTTCCCGGACTGGGACCAGGCCCAGGCTGGGTCCGAAGTGGACGGACAGCCGTACCAGTCGGGCGCGGTGTCGAGCCTGCGGCACCCGGCCGAGCTGCTCGAGCGGATGACCGCCACGATCGGCGACATCGCGGGCGACTTCGTGCTGTTCTGCGGCACGCTCGCGCTGATCGGCGGCAAGTTCGTGCACGGCGACACGTGGTCGCTGAGCCTCACCCTGCCCGCGGCCGCCCCCCTCACCCACACCTACACGACCGCCCCGCGGTAGGAGTCACCATGAGCAAGCCGGAACACGAGTTCTTCCCCGTCGCCGACGTCGGGTTCACCGTCTGCCCCGGCGGCGACCCGAAGATCATCGAACGCATCCTCTCCGCGGACGCGGAAAGCGGGGTCGCGACACGGATCCTGCGCTACGAGCCGGGCGCCGACTCCACCCCGATGGGTGTGCAGAAGCACGACTTCTGGGAGGAGGTCTACATCCTCGAAGGCTCGTTCACCGACCTGTCGCTGAACAAGACCTTCAGCGCCGGTGAGTACGCCTGCCGCCCGCCGGGCATGCCGCACGGCCCCTGGCGGACCGACGAGGGCGTGCTGACGTTCGAAGTCCGCTACCGGGTGCAGCCGTGAAATCCCGGCGGCTGCTGCCCCTGCTCCTCACCGCGGTGCTGGCCGCGGTCACGGCCTGCGCGACGGCGGCCGGCGACCAGAGCACCTGGAAGGTCGGCGTTCTGCAGTGCTCGACCGACTGCGGCTTCCTGCGGATGGCCGAGGAGAAGGGCTTCTTCGGGAAGTACGGCGTCAACGTCGAGTTCGTGACGCTGCAGAGCGCGTCGCAAGCGTTGCCCGCGCTGGCGTCCGGTGAAGTGGACGCCGTCGAGCAGAACGCCGGCGCGTTCTTCATCGCCTCCGAGCGCGGGAACCTGAACGCGTCGATCATCGGCTCGACGATGATCGGGCTGCCGTGGGCGATCTACGCGAAGAAGGACATCACCAGCCTCGGCCAGCTCAAGGGCAAGAGCATCGCAATCTCGTCGCCGACGGCCCTGCCCGCGGTGATCGCGAAGGTGATGCTCGCTCGCGCCGGCGTCTCGCCGCAGTCGATGCCGCAGCTCAACGGCGGCGGCAACGCCGACCGCTACCGGGCGGTGGTCGCCGGGACCGTGGACAGCGCCTCCTCCCCCGCGGACTACGTTCCCCGGGCCGAAAAGGACGGCGTCAACGTGCTGGCCCTGGCCTCCGACGTCGTGCCGGACTACCCCCGGTACTCCATCATCGCCCGCAACGACCGGCTGGCCGCGAAACCGCACGCCGCCGCGCGCTACCTGGCCGGGCTGATGGACGGGTTCCGCTACGCCTACGCCCACCCGGACGAGGCTCTCGAACTCGCGGCGAAGGAAGCCGGCACCACACCGGACGACCCGTACGTCACGTACATGCACGACCTGATCGCCGGCAAGAAGCTCGTGGACCCCGACGCGGGCGTCGCGATGCAGCGGCTGACCTACCTGTCGACCACGCTCACGAAGTCCGGCCAGCTCGCCAAGCCCGCCGACCTCGCCAAGCTCGTCAACGACCGCCCGCAGCGCGAAGCCCTCGCGATGCCGCGCCCCTGAAGGAGAATCCCATGGCCCCCAGCCGAGCGGGCGTGTCGATCGAAGACGTGTCCAAGACGTTCACCGTCCGCGTGGGCAAGCAGGTGCAGTCGGTCCACGTGCTGGACCACATCTCACTGCACATCGAGCCGGGTGAGATCATCGCCCTCACCGGGTTGAGCGGCTGCGGCAAGACGACGCTGCTGCGCATCCTGCTCGGCCTCGAAAAGGCCGACTCGGGCCGCGTTCTCGTCGACGGCACGGAGATCAAGGGCTGCGGTGAGGACCGCAGCATGGTCTTCCAGAACGCCCAGCTGTTCCCGTGGCGCACCGCGCTGGAGAACGTCGAGTTCGGCCTGGAGGCGCGCGGCGTGCCCAAAGCCGAGCGGCGGCGGACCGCGCTGGAGAAGCTGGAGCTCGTCGGGCTCGGGCACGCCGTCGACCGGCGGCCGGACCAGCTGTCCGGTGGCATGCAGCAGCGGGTCGGGCTGGCCAGGGCGTTGAGCGTCGACCCCGCGGTGCTGCTGATGGACGAGCCGTTCGGCGCGCTCGACGCGCAGACCCGCGAAGGCCTGCAGGCCGAGGTGCTGCGCATCCACGCCGAGACCGGCAAGACGATCGTCTTCGTCACCCACGACCTGGACGAGGCCGTGCTGCTCGCCGACCGCGTCGTCCTGCTGGTGCCCGGCCCCGGCCGGATCGACGAGGTCTTCGAAGTCGACCTGCCGAAGCCGCGCACCGACCTGGTGACCGTGCGCGGGCTCACCGAATTCAGCACGAGGCGCTACGAGATCTGGCGCCGCCTCATGGCCGGGGCGCCCACGCCGGCCATCGCCAGCTAGTCCCTCCTGGACGGAGTTACCGACGTGACCACCATCGAACAGAGCGCACCCGCCCCGACCGCGGCCCCGCGCACCCGGCCGTCCTTCGCGCGGCGGCACCGCGCCGGTCTCATCACCACCGCGTCGATCCTCGTCGTGCTGGTGTTCTGGGAGGTCGTCGGGCGGCAGATGAACCCGATCTTCTCCTCCTACCCCACCGCCATCGTGCGGCAGTTCGGCGTCCAGCTGAAGTCCGGGCTGCTGGTCGAGGCGTTGTTCGACAGCCTCCAGCCGCTGCTTCTCGGCTTCGTGGTCGCCGCGCTGATCGGCTTCCCGGTCGGGCTGCTGGTCGGCCGCTACCGGGCCGCGGACGCCGCGCTCGGCGTGTACGTCACCGCTGGGTACGCGATGCCGCTGGTCGCGCTGATCCCGCTGTTCATGCTCTGGTTCGGGCTCGGGTTCACGGTCAAGGTCGTCATCGTCGTGGTGATGACGGTGTTCCCGGTCGTGATCAACACCCGCGCCGGGGTCCGCGCGGTGCCGCGCGCGCTGACCGAGGTCGGCACGTCGTTCATGGCGTCGGAGTTCGCCGTCCTGCGCAAGATCATCCTGCCGGCCACCGTGCCGCACATCATGACCGGCCTGCGTCTCGGCATCGGCCGTGCGGTGATCGCGATCGTCATCGCCGAGTTCTTCACCGCGATCGGCGGGCTCGGCGGCCAGATCATCCTGGCCGGGCAACGCTTCGACACCGCCGGGCTGTTCGTGCCGGTGATCGTGCTGATGGCGCTCGGCGTCGGGCTCACCCGGCTGGTCGGCTGGCTGGAGACGAAGGTCGCACCCTGGGCCGACGCCACCGCCGACCGCGACTGAACCCCTTCTCCGAAAGCGGAGCCATGACTGACCGAGGACACATCATCGTCGCCGGCGCGGGCCCGGTGGGCGCCGTCGCCGCGCTCGCCGCCGCCCAGCGCGGCTTCCGCGTGACGCTCGTCGAGCGCAACGCCGAGATCGACCACGCGCCGCGCGCGGCGACCTTCCACCCTTCGACGCTGGAGCTGATCGACGAGGTCGGCGTCATCGACGAGTTCATCTCCGTCGGCCTGGTCTGCCGGTACTTCGACTTCTGGGACAAGACCACCGAGACGCTGGTGGCCCGGATGGACCACGACAACCTGCGCGACGACACGCCGTTCCCGTACGTGGTGCAGACCGAACAGCACAAGCTGGTCCGGATCGTCCTGGACCGCCTCGAGAAGATGTCCGATGTGGACGTCCGGCTCGGCTGGAGCATCGACACGATCACCCAGGACGCCGACACTGTCACGGTTTCCGTTTCCTCCGGCGACGAGACCGACGTCCTGACCGGCGACTGGCTGTTCGGCTGCGACGGCGGCCGCAGCACCGTCCGCAAGGCCCTCGGCATCGAGTTCGACGGCTACACCTGGCCGGAACGCTTCGCGGTGCTCACGACGTCGTACGACTTCGGCACCGAGATGGGCTGCGCCACGCGCAGCTACTTCGCCGACCCGAACCAGTGGGTCAACCTCTTCAAAGTCGCCGGCGACGACCTGCGCGGCCGCTGGCGCGTCGTGTTCGCCGCGCGTCCGGACCAGACCGACGAAGAAGCGCTCGGCGACGAGCACGCGTCGCGGGTCATGACGGCGATCCACCCGGACGAGCGGCCGCGGGAACTGCTGCACCGCAACATCTACAACGTCCACCAGCGGGTGGCGGCATCGTTCCGGAGCGGCCGGACGTTCCTGGCCGGCGACGCGGCACACGTCAACAACCCGATCGGCGGCCTCGGCCTGAACTGCGGCGTACACGACGCGCTGGAACTGGTGCGCACGCTGGACACCAGTCCGTCCCTTGTGGACCGCTACGAACGGCGGCGGCGCACGATCAACATCGAGTTCGTCCAGCAGCAGACCGTCGACAACAAGAAGCGGCTCGAGGAGAAGGACCCCGCGGTCCGGAAGGAACGCCTCGACCGGCTCACCGAGATCAGCGCGGACAAGCAGCTGCAGCGCGCGTTCCTGCGCCGGACGTCGCTGCTCGACTCCGTCGTCCGGTCCGCCGAAATCGACTGAAGGGGCATCCGTGCGACTCGCCGTACCCGATCTGGTTTCCCCGTCGTACTTCCCCGCTATCGCCGCGATCGACCTCGGCCTGGCGCGCGAGGAGGGCCTGGACGTCGAACTGGAACTGCTGTACCCCGTCACGGACGCCGCCGAGGCACTGCGCACCGGGAAGATCGACTTCCTCGCCGGAGCCGCGCACGCGCCGATGCACGCGTTCCCCGGCTGGCGCGGCGCGAAGCTCGTGGCCGCGCTGTCGCAGAACATGTACTGGTTCCTGGTCGTCCGGCCGGGGCTCTCCCTCGAAACGCTGCCCGGCTCACGCATCGGCGCGGCCCCCGGCCCCGACCTCGGGCTGCGCCGGCTGCTGGCGACCGCGGGCATCGCCGGTGTCGACATCGGCCCGGTCCCGGCCACGGAAGGCGCGGGCACCTCGTTCGGCCTCGCGGCGGCCCAGTCGCTGGCGGCGGGCCTGATCGACGGCTTCTGGGCGAACGGCATGGGCGCGGAGCTGGCGGTCCTGGACGGAACGGGCCACGTGGTCCTCGACGCCCGCCGCGGCGACGGCCCGCCGGGAACGGAGGCGTACACCTTCCCGGCCCTGGCGGTCACGGACGAGACGATCGACCGGAACCCCGACGCGGTCGCGGCGATGACCCGCGCCATCGTCCGCGCCCAGGCGGTATTGACCGCCGAGCCCGACCGGGCCACCGAAGTGGGCAGGCGCCTGTTCCCGGCCCGGGAAGCGTCGTTGATCGCCTCGCTGGTCCGCCGGGACGTCCCGTTCTACGACCCCCGGATCACGCCAGAAGCCGCGGCGGCGCTGGTCGCGTTCGGCCAGGACGCCGGCCTGCTCGACGCGCCCGCCGGCTACGACTCCGTGGTGTCGCGGTCGTTCCGGGACCTCTGGACGGTACCCCGGGCCTGAGTCCGCTCGCCGGATTTCCCAGCCACTGGAGTCGGCGAGGATGGCACTCAGCCGGGCGCCGATCCGGCGCAGCAGCTCGCGGCCGCCGTTGGCGGGTCACGAGCTCCTGTCGTTCGAGGTCCTTGACGGTGCGTGAGGTCAGCGCCGGCACGATGTCGAGCTGCACGGCTGCCAACTTGTCGACGCCGGCTCCCAACCAAACCCGCCGACGCCGCTGGGTCCGACGGCTGCAACGACTCGCTCCGACCCCCGAACCGCACCCCACGTCGCCTGGATGTTCCGTCAGCGTCTCGCCGGGCACAGCGTCGCCCGGCACCTCAACGAGCGCAGTATCCCCTGTCCGTCGAGTGCGACCCGGACCGCAACCGGCACCGAACCCGCGGCGCCTGGACGCTGCGCATCGTCGCCGCCATCGTCGCGAACCCGCGCTATACCGGTCGGCAGATCTGGAATCGCCGGGCGAACGCGTCCGAAGGACCAGCCTCCGCGTCGGCGTCGTCACCGCGCAGCGGATCCGAGCGGCGCGACTAGCCAGCGACGGCAGGGCTCGCCGATTCGCTCTGGCGGGGCTGATCCGCTGCGGTGTCTGCGACCGGCGCCTGGATTCGCACTGGAACCACGGGCGTCCGACCTATCGCTGCCACCACGGCTACACCAGCCCCCAGTCCCCGGGCCGGCCGCGGCCGAAAACGCGGTACATCCGCGAGAACCACCTCGTCGACGAGATCAGCATCCGGCTCGGAGACGAAGGCAACGACGGCGACCGGAGCTTGATCGGCCACGTCTCAGACGTGTGGCAGCAGCGTTGCACAACTCAGGAAAGATCATCGTCTACGACGGCGCCGGATGGCGCCTGCAGAACATCGATTCGAGCTGAACTACGATCGCCCCAGCCTCAAGATCGCGTTTCGCGATCCGTGGGGTAATACTGTGTCCGAGGGGGGACTTGAACCCCCACGCCCGTTAAGGGCACTAGCACCTCAAGCTAGCGCGTCTGCCATTCCGCCACTCGGACCTGCTGAAGAAAGAGTATACGGCGCTCCCCCACCCTCGTTCAGGGGGGTCAGAATCCTGCCGCCGCAGCAGTCTGAGATGATCAGCCGTTTCACGCTGTCTGCATCGATTCAGCCGCTCGGGCCTGGGCGAACAAGCGCAAAGGCTCCTCGTAGCGATAGCCCTCCTGGCCCGCCGGCTCCAGTAGGTGGGCGTCTACCAGGGATTCCAACAACACCGTCGTGTCTCGGGTGGCCAGGTCCAAAGCCTCCGAGGCTGTCTCCACTGTGATGGTTGACATCAGAGACAGCGATACGAACGCCCGGGCCTGCGCCGGGGTCAGGTCGGCCAGGGCTGACTCGTACGGCCTCTCTATCGCTCCGCACTCCGGGGGTGTCACCGGGGCTCCCGGGGCCGGCCGGCCCAAGCGGGTCAACGCCGAGGCCATGCTCCAGTTCGGGCGGGACGCCAGCCTCGCCGCTATTGCCTGGATGACCTGGGGGAACCCCGCCGTGCGGGTGGCCAGCTCCCAGGATTCAGCTGGCTCGGCGTGGACTCGGGCAGCACCCAACAAGCGCTCGAGCAACGTCATCGACTCCGACACGCTCAAGCCGCCCAGTCTGGTCCACACCGCGGGTGACAGGCCGTACAGGCGCTGGCGGGCCGTGATCACCACCGCCGAACCCGTGCCGGGGAGCAACGGGCGGACCTCCTCCGCGTCTCGGGCGTTGTCCAGGATCACCAGCAGGCGCCGGCCCGTTGTGTGCGTTCGCCACAGCGCCGCCCGCTCGCTTGGCGACGTCGGTGGGGCCGTGACGCCGATGCCGCGTAGCAGCTCCGACAACGGGTCCGTTGACGCCGAGAGGTCCACGAACAGCTGGCCATCGGGGAAGGTCAGGGTGTGGGCCAGGTGGACCGCCAACGTCGTCTTGCCGATCGCCGCCAAGCCCTCGATGCCGATCACCGGGGTCCGTTTCAGGGCTGCGGACAACGCACCCATTTCCGCGGTGCGGCCGACGAACTCCGGGAGTGGTGGGGGTAGCTGCGATGGACGGGGCGCCGGCAGCAGAGTCGGGTCGCTGGTGAGGATCCGGCGTTGCATCTCCCGCAGCTCGGGGCCTGGGTAGAGGCCTCTTTCGGACTCCAGCAGGCGCTGGATCGACGTGAACACGTCCAGGGCCTCCGCCTGGCGGCCGGATCGGTAGAGCGCCAGCATTCGCAGCTCTCGTGGACGCTCCCGCAGCGGTTGCTCGGTGATCAGGTCCGCCAGCTCGGCCGCCGCCAGGACGTGGCTGCCGGCCTCGATGTCCGCCGCCGCCAGGGTTTCGCGGGCCCTCAAACGCAGCTGCTCCAGGCGGGCGCGCTCCGGCTCGAAGCCGTTGATGCCCGACAGCGGGGTTCCGTGCCAGCGGCGGAGGGCGGCGCGCAGGCCGGAGCCTGAGGCGAGTGCGCGCTCGAAGTCCGTGAGGTCCAGGGACGCCGAATTCAGGGCGTAACCACCGCCGATGGACTCGATCGGGACTCCCGCGTGCCGCAGGCGGGACACGTACGAGCGCACCATGCCGACCGCCGCCCGGGGCTCGGCTCCGCCCCACAACGCTTTGACCAGCTGGGATGGCGACAGTGGCGTGCCGCCCTGGAGGAGCAGGGCCGCCAGGGCCGCTCGCTGCTGAGGTGGGCCCAGCTCGATCTCGACGTCGCCGCGCCACGCGCGGACCGGGCCCAGCACTTCGTAGCGCGTCGCATCGGTCACGCAGAGCGCAACCGGCCGCTGTGGGGCGGTATTCCGTCAGAGCCCCTCGAACGCTTCCCGGTGCGCGGCCAGCCAGGTCGCGAAGTCCTGCAGGCGCGGGTTCAGCCGCCGCACCGCCTCCGGGTCGCGTGCGCCGGCGAACGCCTCTTCGTGCTCCGCGTAGTAGAAGAACATGTTCGAGAGGTCGTCGGCGCCCGGGAAGCCCGATGAACGCAGGGCTTCGACGGTCATCGGCCGGTAGACCACGTCCGTGCCCAGCTCCTTCGTGAACGCCGCCGCGTACTGCTCGCCGGTCAGGTTTTCGCCCGAGATGCTGATCGTCTCGCCGACCAGCGACGGCCCCTGCGCGAACACGCCGAACGCCGTCCGGCCGATGTCCTCCGCCGCGATGCCCGGCAGGCGCGCGTCGCCCATCGGCAGGTGCAGCGCCAGGACGCCGTCCTCGTCGCGGGCCGGGCGGAAGAAGTCCACGAACGCCTCGAAGTAGAACGTCGTCGAGAGGAACGTCGCCGGCACCCCCGCCTCGACGAAGAACGCCTCCGCCTCGGCCTTGCTGTCGAAGTGCGGGACCTTGTACCGCTCGTGCAGCGTCGGGACGCTCTCGTCGCGCAGGTGCAGCCGGGTGTCCGGCAGGGTCGACCAGATCACGTGCCGCAGCCCGGCGGCCTTCGCGGCCGCGGCCATCGCGCGGGCCTGCTGCTGCTCGCGCGCGACCGAGTTGTACTCCCAGAACGCCGTGACCAGGTACGCGCCGTACGCGCCTTCGAGCGCCGTCGTCAGGCTCGCTTCGTCGTCGAGGTCCGCGGTGACGACTTCGGCGCCGCGCGCGGCCAGCGCCTGGGCGGCCGCGGAGTCACGGTTGCGGGTCAGCGCGCGCAGGGCGAAGCGCTGCTCCGGGTCGTCGAGGATCGCGCGGGCCAGGCCGCCGCCCTGCTGACCGGTGGCGCCGACGACGGCGATGATCTTCTTGTCGGACATCGAAAACCTCCTGGAGCGGGCCGGGGTGGTCCGGCCACCAGCCCAGGCAACCCCGGCGACATCAGCGTCTCGTGCACGCCCGGTGCACGCCGCGTGCACACGGTTTACAAGGTCGCCGCGGCTTCCTAGGATTCGCCGGTCGGGCCGCAGAAACGGAGGTTCGCCGATGGCGCGGCGGGACGACGACGAGCTCACCGTCGCCGAGCTGCTCCGGGAGACCGGGGCGACGCCGCGAGCGCTCGGTCGCGCCCCCGAGGCCGCGCCGGCCCGCGCGGAAGACACCGGTGACGGCTACCGGGAGCGTCTCGAGCAGCGGGCCCGCGAAGCCGCGTCCCACCAGCAGCGGGCCGGCCGCCGAATCCGCTGGGTCTCCGCGATCTGCGGTGCCGTCGTGGTGCTCGGCAGCCTCGTGCTCATCGCCGTGACGTCGGAGAGCTCGCCGGGGCGCCAGGTGGCCACCCCGCCGGGCCCGCTCGCGCCGGCGACGACGCCGGCGACGACCACGCCGCGCTCGACGACCGCGCCCGCGCCGCCGAAGCCGAGTCCGACGCCGATCCCGACCGTGCTGCGGCAAACCTCGACGGCGCCGAAGCCGCCGCCACCGGTGCCCGCCTCGACGTGCGTGGTGCGGTTCAGCGTGCGCGACCAGTGGAACGACGGCTTCACCGCGGACGTCGCGATCACCAACAAGGGCAGCGAAACGCTCGATCCCTGGACGCTGACCTGGACGTTCACCGCGGGCCAGCGCGTCACGCACGGCTGGGACGGCCGGTACAGCCAGAGCGGCAGCCGCGTCACGGTGGACGCCGAGTCCTACAACGCGACGCTCGCGCCGGGCGCGACCGTCAGCACCGGCTTGAACGGCGCCTTCGATGGCGGAAATCCCGCGCCGGGCGGGTTCACGCTCAACGGCGCTCCCTGCGACGCCGGCTGACCATCCGCACGTCGGCCAGCTCCAGCAGGCCGTCCAGCTCGACGCGCGCGCGAGTGCGCCGCGGGTCGGGCACCAGCCCCTCGGCCCGGACGACGTCGAGCAGCCGGCTCGCCAGCGGCAGCACCAGGTGCCGGCCCCAGCAGCGCTCGCTGACATGCCCGAACGGCAGGTAGCCGGGGTGCCGGTCGGCGTCGAGCTCCGCCCAGCGCCGCGGCCGGAACTCGGCCGGCGCCTCCCACAGCCGGGGTGAGCGGTGGCTCAGCAGCGGGAGCAGCAGGACGTCGTCGCCGGGGGTGATGCGGGCGTCCACCTCGGCGAACTCCGGCGAGCGGACGCGCAGGATGTTCCAGGACGGCGGCAGCAGCCGCAGCGCCTCGTTGATCACCCACTCGTTCGGGACGTCGTCGTCGAACGGCGCGCCCAGCCACACCGCGTTGGTCACCAGCGCGGCGACGGTGAAGCAGATCGGCGCGGCGACGCGGCGGTAGAGGTACATGCGGAAGCGCCGCTCGGCCAGGGTTTCGGCGGCGAGGACCTGCCGGGCGAGCGTGGACAGCTCCGCGTCCGGCGCCGGCGGGCGGGCCAACGCGGCGCCGGCGGCGACCGCCGACCAGGTCAGCTTCGGGGTCAGCTCCAGGCGGCGGTCGACGAGCACGCGGAACCGGCGCGTCTCGGGCCCGAAGACGAATCGGCGCAGGTGGTCGTGGGGCACGGCGGGCCACGCGCCGGTGAGGTCGGGGTGTTCGACCGGCCGCTTGAGCGCGGCTCGGACGTCCGCGCCCAGCGCCTGCATCAGGCTCGCGGACTCGGCGCGGGTGACCCGGCGGCCGAGCACCGGCTTGAACGTCGGGCGCTCCTCGGCGTTGGCCGGGCGGGCGCGCAGCACGGCGTCCATCAGCTCGGGATCGGCGATCCCGACGGTGTCCGGCTCGAGGCGGAACAGCCCGTCGTCGCGGTGCTCGCGCAGCAGCTTCTCGAGACGGGGCGCGAAGTCGACCGCGCGGTGGGCGGGAGCGATGACCACGTTCGGCACTCCTCGAAGGGAACGGGGGCCGGTCCCGGTGACCGGGACCGGCCGCGCGATCAGATCCAGCCGTACCAGGCGTAGGCCTTCAGGCTCTTCTTGGGAAGCGCTTTCTTGACCAGGCGGACAAGCTTCACCGGATTTCTCCCTAGTTCGGTTGTCAGGACCGTGATCGACACTAGGCAGGGCGGGATCGGTTCAGCACCAAGCACTACACGTTCGGCCCAGATCTTTCGGCGGGAAATGGGCACGATGAAAAATGCGTGTTAAATCAGCCGAGCACTTCCCGCATGAATGTCACCAGCCAGTGCTGCGCCGGGCTTCGCGCGTGCGTGTGGCGCGTGTACACCGACACCTGGGCCGGCTCCACCTCCATCGGCAGCTCGAACAGCCGCACCCGGTGCTCCGCCGCGAACACCTCCGCCACCAGGCGGGGCACCATCGCCACCAGCTCGCCGTCTTGGACCAGGTACGGCAGGGCCGCGAAGCGGGTCACCTCGAGGACGACCCGGTCGAGCAGCCCGCACGCCTCCAGCGCCCGGCGGGGGCCGTCGTGGCCGGTCGGGCCGAAGACCGTCACGTGGCGTTCGGCCGCCAGCGCGGCGAAGTCCACCTCGGCGCCCAGGCGGGGGTGATCGCGCGACACCATGCCCAGGTAGCCCTCCGAGAACAGCGGGATCCGCGCGACGCGCTGGGAGCTGATCAGCGGGGACGCGATGAACGCGTCGATCTCGCCGCGGCCCAGCTGGTCGGCCGCCCGGTCGACGTCCAGGGGGCGGACCGTCAGCGTGACGCCGGGGGCGGCCGAGGGCAGCGCCGCCATCAGGCGCGGCAGCAGCGAGATCTCCCCCAGGTCCGACAGGCAGAGCGTGAACGCCGCCCGGGCGGTCGACGGGTCGAACGACCACGCGCCGCTGACCGCCGTCTCGATGTCCGACAGCGCGCTGTGCAGGGGCTCGTACAGCGCGCGGGCCGTCGTCGTCGGGACCAGGCCGCCGCCCGTCCGGCGGAACAGCTCGTCGGAGAACCGGCGGCGGAGCTTCTGCAGGCTGTAGCTGATCGTCGGCTGCGTGACGTGCAGGGACTCCGCCGTCGCGGTGACGCTGCGCGTCTCGTAGAGCAGCACGAACGTGCGCACCAGGTTGAGGTCGAAGTCCGGCATCATCGATCCTGTCTATGTAGGCACCAGCCAACATTT
Organism: Amycolatopsis iheyensis; assembly: GCF_024703995.1. Taxonomy (GTDB): domain Bacteria; phylum Actinomycetota; class Actinomycetes; order Mycobacteriales; family Pseudonocardiaceae; genus Amycolatopsis; species Amycolatopsis iheyensis. The sequence continues at coordinate 26,494 of NZ_JAMXQV010000022.1, forward strand.
ATTGGAACACAACCCGCCGCGCTGCTTAGGGTCTGGGCCAACCCGCCCGAGGAGGACCCGCGCATGCCCACCGCCCGCCGGCTCGCCCACGAGTTCCTGCACCGCCGCGGCCTGACCACGATCTTCGGCAACCCCGGCTCGAACGAGCTGCCGTTCCTCGCCGAGCTCCCCCAGGACTTCCGGTACGTCCTCGGCCTGCACGAAGGCGCCGTCGTCGGGATGGCCGACGGCTACGCCCAGGTGACCGGCCGCCCGGTGCTGGTCAACCTGCACGCCGCCGCCGGCTCCGGCAACGCCATGGGCGCGCTCACCAACGCCGTCTACTCGCGCTCGCCCCTGGTCCTCACCGCCGGCCAGCAGGTGCGCTCGGCCATCGGCATGGAGGCGATGCTCGCCAACGTCGACGCGACGCAGCTGATGCGCCCCCTGGTCGCCTGGTCGGGCGAGCCGAGCTGCGCCGAAGACGTCCCGCGCTCGCTCGCGCAGGCCGTGTTCGAGGCCGAGCTGCACCGGCGGCCGAGCTACCTCTCGGTCCCCTACGACGACTGGGCCGTCGAGCTGGGCGCGAACGCCGCCGTCACCCTCGACCGGAGTGTCCAAAGAGGACTTACCCCGAGCGGGGCGCAGCTCGAGGACCTCGCCGAGAGCGTCGCCGGGGCCGAGAACCCCGCGCTCGTGCTGGGCGGCGACCTCGACGCGCTCGGGCTGTTCGACCGGGCCGTCGCACTCGCCGAGCACCTCGGCCTGCCGACCTGGGTGGCGCCCTCGCCGCACCGGCTGCCCTTCCCCAACCGCCACCCGCTCTTCCGCGGGGTGCTGCCGGCCGGCATCGCGCCGATCTCCGACGCGCTGACCGGGCACGACCTGGTGCTCGTGCTCGGCGCGCCCGTATTCCGCTACCACCAGCACGTTCCCGGCGCCTACCTGCCCGAGGGCACCCGGCTGGTGCAGATCACCGACGACTTCGGCGCCGCGGCCCGCGCGCCGATGGGCGAGGCGCTGGTGGCCGACCCGGCGCCGGTGATCGAGGCACTGCTGGCCAAGGTGCCCGCCCGGACCACGAAACCCGGCTACGTCCCGAACCCGGAGCCGAAGACCGGCGAACACGCACTGCACCCGGAGCAGGTCTTCGCCGCGCTGCGTGACACCCAGCCCGACGACACGCGCTACGTCGTCGAGTCGACGTCGACGAACTCGGCGTGGTGGCGGCAGATGGACCTCCGCCGCGAAGGCTCGTACTTCTTCCCCGCCGCCGGCGGGCTCGGCTTCGGCCTGCCCGCCGCGGTCGGCGTCGCCATGGGCAGCCCGGACCGCCCGGTCGTCGGCGTCATCGGCGACGGCTCGGCCAACTACGGCGTGACGGCGTTGTGGAGCGCGGCGCACTACCGCGTCCCGGTCACGTTCGTGATCCTGCGCAACGGCGTCTACGGCGCGCTGCGGTGGTTCGGCGAGCTGCTCGGCACGCCAGACGTGCCGGGCACCGAGATCCCCGGCCTCGACTTCGCGGCCATCGCCGCCGGCTACGGCGTGCCCGCCACGACCGTCGGCGACGTCGACGACCTGCGTGCCCAGCTCAAGACGACCCCGGACGGCCCGCGGCTGCTCCAGGTCGACACCGAACCGACCGCCCCGGAGTGATCATGACCTTGCTCGAAAGCGAGTTCCGGCACGGCGCCGGTGGGACCCACCCCGTCGTCGAACCGGCCACCGGGGAAACCCTCGGTGACGTGGGCATCGCGACCCCGGACGACGTCGCGAAAGCCGCCTCGGCAGCGGCGAAGGCCCAGCGCGACTGGGCGCGGCGCAAGCCCGCCGAGCGCGCCGCGGTGCTGCGCCGCGCCGGTGAGCTGTGGGAGGAGCACGCCGCCGAGGTGCAGGACTGGCTCGTCCGCGAAGCCGGTTCGACCCGGCCGAAGGCCGCCACCGAGACCGGCACCGCGGCCGCCGAGTGCTTCGAGGCCGCCGCACTGCCCACCCATCCCCGGGGTGAGGTGCTGAGCACCGAGCAGCCGCGCTGGTCGCTGGCCCGGCGCGTGCCGGCCGGGGTGGTTTCGGTGATCTCGCCGTTCAACTTCCCGCTGATCCTGGCGATCCGCTCGGTGGCGCCCGCCCTCGCGCTCGGCAACGCCGTGCTGCTCAAGCCGGACCTGCGGACCGCCGTGTCCGGCGGCGTGAGCATCCTGCGTGTCTTCGAAGAGGCCGGGCTGCCGGAAGGCCTGCTGCACCTGCTGCCCGGCGACGCCGCCGTCGGCGCCGCGGTGGTCGACGCGCCGGAGGTGTCGGTCGTGTCGTTCACCGGGTCGACGGCGGCCGGGCGCAAGGTCGGCGAGGCCGCCGCGCGGGCGCTCAAGCGCGTGCACCTGGAGCTGGGCGGCAACAACGCGCTCGTCGTGCTGCCCGGCGCCGACGTCGCGAAGGCCGCGTCCGCCGGCGCGTTCGGCTCGTTCCTGCACCAGGGCCAGATCTGCATGGCCACCGGCCGCCACCTCGTCCACGAGTCCCAAGTGGACGAATACATCGAAGCGCTGGCGGAGAAGGCCCGGCGGCTGCCGGTCGGCAACCCGGCTGCCGGCGACGTCGCGCTCGGCCCGATCATCGACGACCGGCAGCTCGCGCACGTCACCGACGTCGTCGACCGCAGTGTCGCGGCCGGCGCCCGGGTCGTGGCGGGCGGCAAGCCGGACGCGCCGTTCTACCCGCCGACCGTCCTCTTCGGACTCGACGACGCGACGCCCGCGTGGCGCGAGGAGATCTTCGGCCCGGTCGCGCCGGTGCGCGCCTACCGCGACCTCGACGAGGCCGCGCGGCTGGTCAACGACTCCGAGTACGGCCTGTCGGTCGGCATTCTCGGCGACGTCGGCCCGGCGATGACGCTGGCCGAGGAGGTCCGCTCCGGCAAGGTGCACATCAACGAGCAGACCGTCGACGACGAGGCGACCGCCCCGTTCGGCGGAGTCGGCGCCTCCGGCAACGGCTCCCGCTTCGGCGGCGCGCAGGCGAACATCGAAGCCTTCACCGAAACCCAGTGGCTGACCGTCCGCGCGGACATCGCGGGCTACCCCTTCTAGAAGGAGCACGGCAATGACGACGTCTCCCGTCCGTCCGGTGTGGACGGCGGTCCTCTGCTGGCTGACCGTCCTGCTCGAGGGCTACGACCTGGTCGCGCTCGGCGCCACCATCCCGACCCTGCTCAAGAGCGGCTACCTCGGCTTCACCGCGGCCGGCGCGACGGCGGTCGCCACCGTGTCGCTGATCGGCGTCGCCGTCGGCGCGGCGTTCCTCGGCCCGCTCACCGACCGGTTCGGCCGGCGCGGCATGCTCATCGGCTCGGTGCTGCTGTTCTCGCTGTTCACCCTGCTGACGCCGGTGGCGCCGAACGTCGCGACGTTCGGCGTGTTCCGGTTCGTCGCCGGGCTCGGCCTGGGCGCGTGCATGCCGGTGGCGCTGACCGTGATGTCGGAGAACCTGCCGGCGAGGCGGCGGGCCAGCGCGAGCACGTTCACCATGACCGGCTACCACGTCGGCGCGGTGCTGACGTCGATCCTGGCGCTGTACGCCAAGGAAGACTGGCACGTGCTGTTCTACGGCGGCGGGATCGTCGGTCTGCTGGCCGTGCCGCTGATGTGGTGGAAGCTGCCGGAGTCCGCGGCCTACCTCGCGGCCAAGGAAGAGCCCGCCACCGAGCGCGTCGGGCTGCGGGACGTGCTGGGCGCGCGGTTCCGGCGGATCAGCATCGCCGTGTGGACCGGTTCGTTCATGGGGTTGCTGCTGGTCTACGGGCTCAACACGTGGCTGCCGCAGCTGATGCGCACCGCGGGCTACCCGATCTCTACGTCGATCACGCTGCTGCTGGTGCTCAACATCGGCGCGGTGCTCGGGCTGGTGCTGGCCGGCACGATCGCCGACCGGTTCGGCATCCGGCCGATCGCCCGGATCTGGTTCGGCGCCGGGGCCGTGCTGCTGGCGGCGCTGAGCCTGCGCATCGGCAACGCCTTCCTGCTCAACACGGTGGTGCTGCTGACCGGCGTGTTCGTGTTCTCCGCGCAGGTGCTGATCTACGGGTACGTCGCGCAGGCGTTCCCCGCGCGGTTGCGGGGCACCGCGCTCGGGCTGACGTCGGCGGTCGGGCGGCTCGGCTCGATCCTGGGGCCGTTCGTGACCGGCGCGCTGGTCACCGCCGGGGTCGCCTACCCGTGGGGCTTCTACTTCTTCGCCGTCGTGGCCGCGTTCGGCTTGGTCGCGGTGCTGGCGTTGCGTGGTGAGAAGCAGCCTGCCGCGTCGCTGACCTCGGTCTAGGCCGTTTCCTCGGGCCGGCGGCGCATGGTGGGCTCCGGCGCCTCGGTCCGGCGGTCGGAGTCCCGCAGCACCTCGCGGGCCTGGGCCTCCGGGTCGGCGCTGTCGGCGGCCTGCTCCTCGGGCAGCAGCTCGGCCCGGCTCCCGGCCCGCTCGGGGATCTTGTTGCGCTCGTCGAAGGGTTCCGCGTCACGTGCCATGAGCACCGGGTACCCGCGCGGCGGCGATCTCAGACACCGCCGAGCCAGCCGAAGCCGAGCGCGACGATCAGCCCGGCGACCATCAGCACGAGCACACCGGTGAGGACCAGCCACAGCACCGGCGTCGTCTTCGACGGCATCGGCTGCGGGTGCGAAAGGCCGGACGTCTGCGCGGAGTCTGGCGGGGTGCTGCCGGGTGGCACCCCGCCACCGGCCTCGAGGTCCGGCGTCCGGCGCGGATCCGGATCCGGGGGTGTCGCGGTCATGGCGGCGTCCTTCCGTCGCTAGGTCCTTCCGTCGCGAAGGGTGCCCGGCGACGGGCCGGACAAACGGGACTACTCCTTCGTCCGGCGGTTCCCGGCGGCGTCACGGCGCAGCCGGTCCGCCGCGGCCGCGACCTCGCCCAGCTCGTCGGCCAGGCCGGCGTGGTCGCCGGTCAGGTGCGTACGGGCCGCGGCCAGCGGGGGCAGCAGGGTCGCGGCGTCGTCATCGCCCAGCCGGTCCGCGCTCTCCTGGGCGGCCGAGCCCGTCGAGCGCGCTGACGCGGCCCGCGAGCCGGCGCAGGAACGCCGAGTTGCGGCGGGCCCAGTCGGCGACCGCCCGGTCGCCGGCCTCCCCCGTCTTCTCGCCGGTGGCCGACGGCTGCAGCCGCAGGTAACGCCGTTCCGCGGCCTGCCGGCTGGCCACGCCCAGCGCGGGCGCCAGCGCCACCCAGCTGGCCCGGCCGGCCGTGATCAGCTCCGGCTCCCAGCTCGGGAGCTCCTCCCACAGCCGGCGCAGGTCGTCCAGCGCGGCCAGCAGCCCCGGACGGTGCTGTTCGACCGCCCCGCCACCGAGGAGACGCTGACGGCGTTGCGCCGCTACGAGCGGTTGGCCTCGCTCGCCGTCGCCGAAGCGGCCCGTCCGGATCGGACCGAGCATCGTGATCGCGTTGCGCCGCTTCGACCCCGACGAGGCGTGGGAGACCCTGCGGCGGGCGAGCCAGGAGTTCAACGTCAAGGTCCGCGAACTCGCCGTCGCCGTGGTGGAGCTCCTGGCCCGGGCGCCGGCCCCGCAGCCGGACGGCGACCGCACGATCCACCCGAGCGGCTCCGCACGCAGGGCCGCCGAGCAGCTGCTGCTGGCCTTCGAAAGCCGTCCGGACGACGAGGCCGGCCTGCGCCGGCTGTAACAACGCGGGCGCCGCGGACGACGTGCGGTCACCGGGATCGCCGATCCCGGACGGCCCGAGGAGGCCCGATGCCGGATTCCGGTCCGTGGCCCGAGATCCACCGCGAACGCGCCGCGCTCGCCGCCGACCTCGCCGAGCTGCCCGCCGACGCGTGGCCGACGCCGTCACTGTGTCGCGAGTGGACAGTCCACGAGGTACTCGGCCACGTCGTCGCGACGGCGAAGCTCACGCCCGTCACCTTCTTCGCGCGGCTGGCCGGCTCCGGCTTCCGGTTCACCGCGATGACGGGCAAGAACATCGCCCGCGAGACGGCGGCCGGCCCCGAAGCGACGCTCGCGCAGCTGCGCGCCCACGCCGACGACACCACCGGGCCGCCGGGGCCCGCGGACTCCTGGCTCGGCGAGGTCGTCGTGCACGGCACCGACATCCGGTGGCCGCTCGGGCTGGACCGGGCGTTCCCGGCGGCCACGCTCGTCCGGGTCGCCGAGTTCTACCGCAGGTCCAACCTGCTCATCGGCGCGAAGAACCGCGTTGCCGGGCTGGCGTTGCGAGCGACCGACGCGGACTGGTCGGCCGGGACCGGCCCCGAGGTGAGCGGCCCGCTGCTCGCGTTGGTGCTGGCGATGACCGGGCGCGCGGCGGCGCTGGACCGGCTGGGTGGCGCCGGGCTCGAGCAGCTGTCGGCGCGGACGTCCTAAGCCGGCTCGACGCGGAACACCGCGATGCGTTCCGCCGCCGCGGCGGCCGCGTCCGGGGTCGCCGCCTCCGCCAGCCCCGTCGTCACCAGGCGCTTGCCGACGCTCGCCGGGCTCTTCGCGACCAGTTCGCGCAGGAGCGGGCGCCGCTGTTCGACCGGGACTTCGGTCAGCCGGGCGGCCGACGTGCGGCGGCCGCGGGTGAGCGTCACCTCGCCCGCGGCCCGCGCGTTCGCCACCCAGGCGGCCTTCGGGTAGGCCTGGAAGATGTAGCGGTCGCCGTCGATCGGGATGACCGCGATCGGGAACGTGCGCGGGACGCCGGTGCGCCGCCCCGGCACGGTGAGCAGCTGCATCGGCCCGAACGCGACGCCGAGCCGCTGCAGCCCCACCACGATCTTGTTGCCGGCGTTGACCATCCGCCGGTAGTTCTGCGCTGTTGTCATGCCACGAGCGTACACCAGATCATATGAAACTCATATCATCTGAGTCACGTATCTCTACCGTCGCTCGGGTCCGGGTTCCGCGTCCGGCGGCAGCGGGTCCGGCACCGGCGTGCCGGGCTCGTGGCTCGGCTGGTCCGGCCCGGGTTCGGGGATCGCCGGGTCGGGCACGAGAGGCTCCGGCTCGGGTGGCGCCGGGGGCGCTGTCAGGTGAGGCATCGGTCTTCCCTCCGCCGTTTCGTCACTGCGTCACCTCGGGTTACCCACCGCCACCCGCCCTCACGCGGGGACGGCCCGCCGGCCCAGGAAGGCGAGCATCCGCGTCTGTTCGTCGGCCCCGGCGGGCGGCACCAGCTCGGGCCCGAAGAACCCCGGCCGCCGCACGGCATTCGCCCGCGCCCAGCCGAACGCGACGTCGACCAGGTCCGGCTCGAGGCGGACGTCCCGGCCGAGCGCCGAGCCGATGTCCCAGCGGTGCGCGACCAGGTCGGTGATGAGCAGCGTGACGATGCCGGCGAGCGGAACCGCACCGAGCCCGGGCAGCGTGACGGTGCGGCGGAGGGCTTCGTCGGTCAGCGTCGCGACCGACTCCTTGCGCGCGGCCCGCCAGGTTTCGAGGGGGTCCGTGGTGGCCAGGACCGCGGGGTGCGGCGCTCCTGGCGCACCGGCCGTCTCGGCGTAGTCGGCGCCGGTCGCCCAGGCCTGCAGCTGCCGCTGGCCCCAGATGACGTGACCGGTGACGTCGCGGACCGTCCATTCGGTACAGGCGGAGGGCAGGTCCCATTGGTCTTCGCGGACTTCGGCTAGGGCTGCGTCGAACCCGTCTTGGGCGCGTCGGTAGAGGTCGGTTGTGTCCATGGCCGCTCCTTCTTCGAGGTGGTTCTTGTCCCCGAGGACGAACGGGTGGGGCCGGACTCGACAGGTCAGCCGGTACGCGGGTGGTGGGCGTGCTCCCCCGCCGGAATCTCCCGGTCCACGTGCTCCGCATGGTGCAGTGCCTGCGCCAACAGGCCACGCACATGGTTGTCCGCCGCCGAGTAGTACACGAATGTTCCCTCTCGGCGGCCCTTCACCAGGCCCGCCAGCCGCAGCTTCGCCAGGTGCTGGCTCACCGCCGTCGGGGCCGCGCCCGCCAGTTGCGCCAGGCACGCCACCGACGACTCGCCCTGCAGCAACGCCCACAGCACCTTGATGCGGGTCGGGTCGGCGAGGAGGCGGAACGACTCCGCCGCCAGGTGGACCTGCTCTTCCGTCGGCATGTCGAAGTCCGGCAGCGACTCGTGCATGCGTATGACCTTACTACTTGCGTATCTGCGTGTGTGCGCAGATAGTCAACCCATGCATGGACACGGCCACCACACCCTCGAGACCAGCCGGCGCGGCGTCCGGGCGCTCGCCTGGTCCTTCGCCGCGCTGTTCGGGACCGCTCTCGCGCAGCTCGCGCTCGTGCTGGTCACCGGGTCGGTCGCGCTGCTCGGCGACACCATCCACAACTTCGCCGACGCGCTCACCGCCGTCCCGCTCGGCGCCGCCTTCCTGCTCGGGCGCCGGGCCGCCACCCGGCGCTACACCTATGGGCTCGGGCGCGCCGAAGACCTCGCCGGGGTGGCCGTCGTGCTCGTCGTGGCCGCTTCGGCCCTGGCCGTCGGGTACGAGTCCGTCGTGCGGCTGCTCGACCCGCGGCCCGTCGGCCACCTGTGGGTCGTCGCGGCAGCCGGCGTGATCGGCTTCGCCGGCAACGAGCTCGTCGCCCGCTACCGGATCAAGGCCGGGCGCGAGATCGGCTCGGCCGCCCTGGTCGCCGACGGCGTGCACGCCCGGACCGACGGCTTCACCTCGCTCGCGGTCGTCCTCGGCGCGGCCGGGGTCGCGCTCGGGTTCCCCGCCGCGGACCCGATCGTCGGGCTCGGGATCACGGTCGCGATCCTGTTCGTCCTGCGTGACGCGGCGAAGGAGGTGTTCCGGCGGCTGCTCGACGCCGTCGACCCGGCGTCGGTCGAGCTGGCCGAGCGCACCGCGCGTGCGGTCGGCGGCGTGCTCGGCACTCGCGACCTGCGGATGCGCTGGATCGGCCACCAGCTGCGGGCCGAGCTGGCGGTGACCGTCGCGGCGGAGCTGACCGTCGGGCAGGCGCACGCCCTCGCGCACGACGTCGAACACCGGTTGCTGCACGAGATCCCGCGCCTGACGGCGGTGGTGGTCCACACCGAGCCGGCGACCGGCGCGGACCAGGCGCACGAACGGGTCAGTTCGGGGCATCACGCGTGATTGGCCGGGCATCACGTGTGATTGGGGAGGCATCACTCGTGATTGGGGAGGCATCACGGGCGGCCGCTCGCCAGATCGTGGCCGCGGCCACCGCCGTCAGCGTGGCCAAGCCGCCGGAGATCGCTATTGCCGCCGCCGGGCTCACCTGCTCGGCCAGCAGGCCCGCGCCCACGATCGCCACGCCCTGGGAACTGTAGAGGCACGTGCTCAGGCGGCCCATCACCGTTCCGCGGCGGTCGTCCGGGATCAGGTCGACCACCGCGGCCTGCAGGCGGATCAGGTACACCGTCGACAGGCCGCCCGACAACGCCCAGAACGCCGCCGCCCACCACGGGCCCGGCAGCAGCGGGCACACCAGCAGCGGCAGGCCCGCCAGCGCCGCCGGGACGGCGACCGACCGCGGTGGCGTCCGGGGCTTCGCCGCCGTGCGGGCCGCCCACCAGCCGCCCAGCACGCTGCCGACCGGGTCCGCCGCCATCAGGACCCCGACCCCCACCGAGCCGACGCCGGCCGACGCCGCGTACGGCGCCGCCAAGCCTTCCGGCACCACCAGGAACCCGATGAGCGCCGCGAACGCGTAGACGGCGACCAGCACCGGGCCCACCTCCGCGGCCGGACCGGGCGAGCGCGTGGCCCGTGCCGCCGGGCGGGGCCGGACGACCAGCGCGACCACCGCCGCGCTGGTCAGGAACGTCGCCGCGTTGGCCAGCAGCGCCACGGCCGGCCCGGTCGCCGTCACCAGGACGCCGCCGAGCCCGAACCCGGCCACCTGCACCGCCTGGGTGGTGATCTGACGCAGGCCCATGCCCGCCTGGAACAACGGGCCGGGCAGGACGTCGGGCAGCAGCGCCAGCTGCGCGGCCTTGAACGGCGCCGCCGCCAGCGTCAGCACGCCGATCAGCGCCCACAGCAACCACAACGGCAGCCCCGGCACGGCCATCGCGGCGGCGAGCAGCCCGCGCACGACGTCGGTCGTGATGATGACCGCGCGCCGCGGGTACCGGTCGGCGAGCCCCGACAGCAGCACCCCGCCGAGCACGGCCGGGACGAACGTCAGCGCGTAGGTCAGCGCGGTCAGCGCCGCCGAGTTCGTCCGCGCGAAGACGACCAGCGCCAGCGCGACCCGCGCGATCTGGTCGCCGCCCACCGACAGCCCTTCGGCCAGCCACAACGCCCGGAACTCCCGGACGCGCAGCACGCCACCGAAGCCCGCCATCCGCATCACCCCGCACGAAGCACGCGCGCGACGGCCCGGCGGTTTAGCCGCGAGCTCAGCAGACGGGCTGCTCCACCGGGTCCGGGTCCGGCTTCGGGCTCAGCACCCCGGCGAACACCGCCGCCAGCACGCACAGCACCACCGGCACCGCGAACGTCACGTTCAGCGGCATCCACCGCGTCAGCCCGCCGATGAGCGCCGGGCCCGCCAGCAAGCCCACGTACCCCAGCCCGACCACGCGGGCCATCAGCGCGCCCGATGCCCGCGTGTCCAGGTTGCCCGCCGCGGTGAACAGCTGTGGGACGCCGCCCGACAGGCCGAGTCCGAACAGCGCCCAGCCCACCAACGACAGCGGCACCCAGGGCGCCGCCGCGGCCGTCGTCAGGCCGACCGCCGCCAGCGCCGCGCCGTAGCGGACGATCGCCGCCGGGCCGGCCCAGGCCGCGACGCGGTCGGTCAGGAAGCGGCCCGTCGTCATCGCCACCGCGAACGCGCCGTACGCCAGCGCCGCCGTCGAGGCCGAGGTGCCCAGCACCTTCTCCATGTGCAGTGCGGCCCAGTCGTTCGCCACGCCCTCCGACAGCATCAGCGCCAACGCGAGCAGCCCGAGCAGCCAGACCACGCGGCCCGGCGTCCGGCGGCGGACCACCGGCTCCGGCTCGGCCGCCGAAACCTCGGCCGGCGCTTCCGACGGTTCCATCAAGAACCGTGCCGACGCAAGGGAAAGCACCACGCACAGCAGCCCGGTGCAGACCAGCGTGACGCCGGTGGCCACGCCCGCGCCGAGCGTCGCCGCGCCGATGACCGCCGCGAACGCGCCGCCGATCGACCACATCGCGTGGAAGGCCGCCATGATCGGGCGCGGGTAGGCCCGCTCCACCACGACCGCGTGGGCGTTCATCCCGACGTCGATCGCGCCGTTGCCGAAGCCGAACAGGATCAGCGAAAGCCCCAGCGTCCACCAGGAGCTCGCGAAACCCGGGGCACACAACGCCAGCCCGAGCAGCACACCCGCCGCCGGGACGAGCCGGCGGTGGCCGAGCTTGTCCACCAGCGGGCCGGACACCTGCATGCCGGCGAACGCCGCGCCGCCCAGCACCAGCAGCAGCGCGCCCAGCGTGCTGTGCGAAATGCCGGTCGCGCGCTCGATGCTCGGGATGTGCACCACCCACATGCCCATCGCGAACCCGTTGAGGGCGAAGAACATGAAGGTCGCGAACCGGGCGGCACGCGGGCGGGGCGGGGCGGTCGTCATCGGTTCTCCAAAGGGACGGCGACGTGCACGAGCACACCACGGTCGGCCAGCGCGCCGCGCTGGTCCTCGGGTGCGCCCGGGTCGGTGATCACTACGTCCGCGCGGTCGGCGGAACAGACGTGGGCGAGCGCGGCCCGGCGCCACTTGGCGCCGTCGGCGAGCACGATCGCCCGGGCCGCGACGTCGAGGGCCGTCCGCTTGACTTCGGCGTCGCCGAGGTCGAAGGCCATGAGACCGGCGTCGAGGCCGAACGCGCACGGGCTCAGCACGGCGACGTCGAAGCGCAGCGCCCGCAGCGACGCGACGGTCAGCGGGCCCACCAGGGCCTGCTCCCCCGGCCGCGGCTCGCCGCCGGGCAGCAGCAGCCTGACGTCGGGATCGTCGGCCAGCTCGGCCGCCGCGTGCAGCGAAAGCGGCATCACGGTGACCGCGCGCCCGCGCAGCAGCCGCGCCAGCTCCAGCGCGGTGGTGCCGCTGTCGAGGACGATCGTCTCGCCGTCGCGGATCAGCTCGGCCGCCGCCGCGGCGATGGCCCGCTTGGCGGCGATCGCGGCCGTCGCGCGCGCGGCGAACGGCGGCTCGATGCCCGAGGGCGCCGCGGGCACGGCTCCGCCGTGCACCCGGCGCAGCACGCCGCGCGAGGCCAGCTGGTCGAGGTCGCGGCGCACGGTCATCTCGGACGCCCCGGTCGCCGAGGCCAGCTCGGCGACGCCCACTTGGTCGGCGTCGCGCAACCGCTCCACGATCACCCGTTGCCGCTCCGCGCTCTTCACCCCGCGATGCTCGCAAGCGCCGCACATTCGCACAACCGATTTGTTCGTCCACTCACGTCGATTGTGCGAACGGCCGCTGCGGCATGATGGTCCCGTGCACGCCGCCGAGACCACCGCGACCCCGTGACCGGGGGCTACCTGAAGGGCCGGATCCGCCGCGAGGACATCATCACGGCGGCGGCCTCGGCCTACGGCGAGCTCGGTTACCACGGCTCGTCGCTGCGCGAGATCGCCAAGCGCGTGGGGATTTCGCACGCCGGGCTGCTGTACTACTTCCCCACCAAGGAAGCCCTGCTCGCCGCGGTGCTCGAGCGGCGCGACGCCGAGGACTCCGAGCGCGAGCAGCTGACCGTGCCGCCCGGGCTCGACGTCCTGCGCCACTTCGTCGCGCTCGCCGAGCACAACGTCCGCCACCCCGGGATCGTCGACCTCTACTCGCGGCTGGCGGCCGAGGCGGTGTCCCCGGACCACCCGGCGCACGCGTACTTCGAGCGGCACTACCGGGCCGCCCGCGAAGGCGTGCACGAGTCGTTCGAAGCCCTCGCCGCGCGCGGAGAGCTGCGGGAGGGCGTCGACCCCGCGATGGCGTCGCTGACGTTCATCGCGCTGATGGACGGCCTGCAGGTCCAGTGGCTGACCGTGCCCGGCGACGTGGACCTCGTCGGCTCGCTGCGGTTTTGCCTGCAGAACCTGCTCACCGTCCCGCTCTAGAGGGTCTTCGCGGCCGGGTCCCAGCCCGGCGGGAGCGCGGGCGGCACCTCGACGCTGCTCGTGACTTCGACGGACTGCCCACGCGTCAAGGACTCGTCGATGGCCAGCATCGCGTCGAGCACGTGGTAGGCCAGCTCGCCGGACGCGCGTTCCGGCGTCCCGGCCCGGATGGCTCGCGCCAGCTCGAGCGTGCCGGTGCCGCGCGACGCCGAGTGCCCCTGCGGCGCCAGCTCTTCCGGCTCGGCGTGCCCGAGCAGGTGCAGCGCCGTCGAGCCGTCGAACCGGTTGGGGTCCGGCAGCACGGCCGTGCCGAGCGTGCCGGTGAGCTCGACGAACCCGGCGCGCTTCAACGCCGAGTCGAAGCTCAGCACGAGCTGGGCGGAGCCGCCGCGCTCGAACTCGACGAGCGCGGTGACCGTGGTCGGCACCGTCACCGGGAACTCCGTCCCGGCCCGCGGCCCCGACCCGATGACGCGGGTGTCGCGCGCCCGCCCGCCGGCCCCGGTGACGCGCCGGATCGGGCCGAGCAGCTGCACCAGCGTCGTCAGGTAGTACGGGCCCATGTCGAGCAGCGGGCCGCCGCCGGCCTGGAAGAGGAACTCCGGCGCCGGGTGCCAGCTTTCCGGCCCGGGCACCTGGAACAACGCCAACGCGGTCAGCGGCCGCCCGATCCGGCCCGCGTCGACGGCCCGGCGCGCGGTCTGCAGCCCGGCGCCGAGGACGGTGTCGGGGGCGCTCGCCACGCGCAGGTTCTTCTCCCGTGCGCGATCCAGCAGCTTGCGGCCGGTCTGGCGGTCCAGCGCGAGGGGCTTCTCCGCCCAGACGTGCTTGCCCGCTTCGAGCGCGGCGAGGCCGACGTCGACGTGCGAGGCCGGGATGGTCAGGTTGACGACGATCTCGACTTCGGCGTCGTCGAGCAGCTCGGTCACCGTGCCCGAGCGCGGGACGCCGTACTCGGCCGCGCGGGCCGCGGCGCGCTCGGTGTCGAGGTCGGCGACCCGCAGCACGCGGACGTCCGGGAAGCTCGTGAGGTTCTCGAGGTAGGTGCCGCTGATGACGCCGGCGCCGACGATCCCGACGCCGACCGGCCCGCCGCTCACCGGTTGACCAGGAACGCGTGGCTGGCGGCGACGGCCTCGAAGAGGTCCCCGTCGTAGGCGTCGAACTCGATCACGCGCAACGCGTCCGGCGCGGCGGCGAGGACGTCGGCGACCGGGACCCGGCCCTGGCCGGCGGGAACCTGGCCGGAGGCGTCGGTGGCGAGGCCGCCGTCCTTGACGTGGATCGCGCGGACGCGGTCGCCGAGCCGGCGCAGCAAAGCGGGTGCGTCCTCGCCGCCCGCGGTGGCCCAGTAGGTGTCGACCTCCAGCGCGACGGCCGGGTCGAGCTGGTCGGCGAGGACCTCGAACGCACTGCGGCCGTCGATCCGGGACTCGAGCTCCCACCAGTGGTTGTGGTAGCCGACGGCGACACCGTGTTCGGCCGCGACCTTCGCGGCGGCGTTGAGCGCGTCCGCGGTGGCGGCGATGTCGGCCGGGTCCTGCCACTGCTCCGGCTTGACCAGCGGGTCGATCACCAGCCCGATGCCGAGCTCGGCCGCCGCGGCGAAGACGGCCGCCTGGTCGGCGCCGATCAGCCGGGCGTGCGCGGTCGGCGCGGCCAGGCCGTTCGCGGGCAGGCCGGCCCGCAGGCTTTCGACGTTCTCGACGACGCCGTAGGGCTCCACCCGCGTGAAGCCGATCGCGGCGAGCCGCCGCAGGGTGTCGGCGGGATCGGCCGCGAAGGCGTCGCGGACCGAGTACAGCTGCACGGAAAGCTCGCTCATCCCCAGCTCCAGAGGGTCACCGGTGGCACCTGACCCCCAATTTCTACCACTTGGTCAAAATTGGGGCCAGGGATTTCCGGGCCGGTCCACCGGACGGCGGCACGCCGGCGTGCCGGACGTCACGAGCCCGGTTGTTTTGGCGAGCGCGCGTTGGGGCAGTAACGCCATGACAGGGGGTCAGGGCCGATCCGATCCAGGAGGTGCCGGTAGTGGACAGGGCAGGGGACGAAGTGGACACGGGGGCCGTCGGGCCCACGACGTCCCGTCGCGACCTGACGGAACTGTCCGAGGCCGCGCGCGACCTCGACCGGCGGATCGAGCAGCACCTCGAACGGCTGCGCCGCGAGCGCGCCGACGACATCCCCGACCAGCGGCTACGCCCGAGCGGCTGACCTCGGGTTCACCGCGCGGACGCGACCTACTACGCTGGGTGGCCCAACGCCGCCCGCCGAAGTACTTGCGAGGTCGCCATGTCCGACGCCCCGTCCCCGAGCCAGACGCCGGTGGGAGTCCACCCCGACCGGCCGAGCATCGCGCGGATCTACGACGGGTTCCTCGGCGGCAACAACTTCTACGAAGTCGACCGCGTGGTCATGGAGAAGATCCGCGGCGCGGTCCCGGAAGCGGTCGACATCGCGCGCGGCAACCGCGGCTTCCACAACCGCGCGCTGCGGATGCTGGCGGCGCAGACCGGGATCCGGCAGTACCTCGACTGCGGGTCCGGGCTGCCGACGGCGGAGAACACGCACCAGATCGTCCAGCGCATCGACAAGGACAACACGGTCGTCTACGTCGACAACGACCCGGTGGTCCTCGCGCACGGCCGGGCGCTGCTCGTGGAGAACGACTTCACGCACATGGTCGAGGCGGACATCTTCAAGCCGGAGGCGGTGCTGACCCACGCGGATGTCCGGCAGCACATCGACTTCTCCGAGCCGGTCGCGCTCCTGCACGTCGGCACGATGCACCACTTCGAGGGCGACGGCGCGGTCGACGTCATGCGCGAGTACATCGACGCGCTGGCCCCGGGTTCCTACGTCGTGCTGTCGCACTTCTACGACCCCGAGGTGCCGGAGCTGACCGCGATCGCCAAGCGCATCGAGCAGATCCTCGTGCAGGGCCCGCTCGGCGCGGGCCGGTTCCGCACCCGCGCCGAGATCGAGTCGATGCTGCCCGGGCTGGAGATCCTGCAGCCCAACGCGACCTCGGGACCCGGCCTGGCCGTGTGCGACGAGTGGTGGCCCGACGGTCCCCGGCTCACGCCGCTGTCGGAGTCGGCGAAGTGCGTGGCCGGGATCGTCGGCGTCAAGCGTTAGCGCAGCCGCCACAGGTGGTCGGCGGTGCCGGTGTCCCCGAACTGGACCACCTGGGCACTGTCCGCGGTGGACATCCGGTCGACGCCGAGCACCTTGCCGGAGTTCCGGTTCACGATCCGGAACCACCCGCTGCCGTCGTCACGCACCCGCCACAGGTGGTCGGCCGAGCCGTTGTCGGTGAACTGGACGACGATGGCGCTGTCCGCGGTGGACATCTGATCGACGCCCAGGACCTTGCCCGAGTGGACGTTGCGGATGAGGAACCAGCCGTCGGCGGCCGGGTCGAACGTCCACAGGTGGTCGTCGGTGCCGTTGTCGGCGAACTGCACGACCCGCGCACTGTCCGCTGTGGACATCTGGTCCACGCCGAGCACCTTGCCGGAGTTGCGGTTCTCGATCCGCACCCGGCCGTCCGGGACCAGCCGCCAGACGTGGTCCGCCGTGCCGCTGTCCGCGAACTGCACCACCTGGGCACTGTCCGCGGTGGACATCCCGTCGACGCCCAGCACCTTGCCGGAGTTGCGGTTCTTCAGCCGCCACCAGCCGTCCCCGTTGTCGACCAGCTGCCAGAGGTGGTCCGCGGTGCCGTTGTCGGTGAACTGGACGACCTTCGCACTGTCCGCAGTGGACATCTGGTCCACGCCGAGCACCTTGCCGGAGTGGTGGTTGCGAATCCGGTACCAGCCGTCGCCGCCTGCGACCAGGTGCCAGACGTGGTCGTCGGTGCCGTTGTCGGCGAACTGCACCACCCGCGCACTGTCCGCGGTGGACATCTGATCGACCCCCAGCACCTTGCCGGAGTTGCGGTTCACGATCCGGAAGCCCGCTCCCCCGCCGCCCGGCGACCACGGGTGGCCGTTCGGGTCCGCCGTCGGGAACGACGTGACGCGCAGGCGGGCCGCGCCCATCGGGATCAGCGTGACCGTCTCGACCGCCGCGTCACTGCGCGCGGGTGACGCCTGCAGCGGCGTGACGACGTTCTGGTCGTCCGCCGTCCACTCGGCGATCTTCCGCGCGGACGCGGTGATCTTCACCGGCGCGGTGTCCGGCGTGAACGGGTTCGCCGGCAGCGTCCCGCCGGCCGCGGCGAAGGTGAGCGCGGCGCCGGCGGTCAGGCCGTAGTTCCACGGCGTCGTCGCGTGCACGGCGTACTCCGGGAACTGCGCGTTGCCGCCGATCTGCTGGTAGCTCTCGCCGATCTTCAGCGAGTAGGTCAGCGGGCCGTGGTCGACCGACAGGGAGTCGTGGTTGGCGGCCCAGGTCCGCGTCGTCGTGCGCTGCGGGAGCGTCAAGGTGACGACGTCGCCGTCCGCCCAGGTCCGGTCGACCTTCACGAACGTCGGCCCGGCGGCGGCCGCGACCGTCGCGCCGGCCACGACCAGCCGCGGCGCCGCGCACCACGCGGGAATCCGGAAGTACAGCGGGAAAGCCAGCCGCTTCGGCGTCCGCACGGTGAAGGTGATCTGTTCCGAGAACGGGTAGGTGGTGTCCTCGGTGATGGTCACCGAGGTGCCGCCCGCGACCTTCGCCGTGACGCTGCTGGCCGAGTACATCGCCGCCGCGAGCCCGTTGTCCGGCGTGGCGAGCCAGAGCTCTTCGGTGAAGTAGGGCCAGCCCATGCCGTAGTTGTGCGGGCAGCAGCGGTACTGGTCGACGCCCGGCAGGTAGGCCTGCATCGCGAAGCCGTTCTGGAACTGGCCTTCGCTCTTGGGCACGTTGTCGAGGTCGACGCTGTTCGCGCTGGTGATGTAGTGGACGGCGCGCCCGGCCGGGTCGAGCGCGGCGGGCAGGGAGTTGAACGCGAGGTCCTCGCAGCGGTCGGCCCAGACGGGGTCGCCGGTCAGCCGGGTGAGCAGCTGGTGGCTGGCCATGAACTCGACGATCCCGCAGGTCTCGAAGCCCTGACGCGGGTCGCCGAAGCCGGGTCGCGCGTTCTCGTCGCCGGCGAAGCCGCCACCGGCGAACTGGCCGTAGGTGGCCATGACGGTGTTGTAGTCGGCGTAGGTGGCCTGGGTCAGGTTCGCGTCGCCCGAGCGCAGGGCGTACTGGGCGGGTTCCCGGAAGCCCTGGGCGATGTTGACGTTGTGCAGGCTCGGCAGGTTGTTCACCCAGCTCGCGCCATAGGCGTGGATCTTGTCGGCGAGGTCGAGCAGGAAGGCGTCGCCGGTGCGGTTGAACAGCCAGAAGACGCTGTCGAGGCCGTCGCCCCAGCGCACGGACACCCAGCTGGAGTCGAACGCGCTCTTGCCCTGGGCGTTCATGTACTTGAGGAACCGGGTCAGGAACGGGATGACGCGCGTGTCGCCGGTGTACTCCTGCCAGGAGCGCAGGGCTTGCAGCAGCGGCAGGTACGGCCAGAAGTCGGGACCGTTGTTGAGCGCGGTCCGCAGGGCGGTGGGCCCGAAGAAGCCGTCGGACTGCTGGGTGGCGAGGATGGCGTCGAGCCACTTCTTGGCGGTGGCCCGCGCGGTGGCGTCGCCGGTGACGGCCGCGAGGTCGACGTACCCGCGCAGCCAGTAGGGCACCTCTTCCCACCCGGTGCGTTCGGGGTGCACCCAGCCGCTGGTGGCGAAGTCGAGGAAGTGCGACGTCTCGGCGTAGTGCCCGCAGAGGCCGTCGAGCTGCAGTTTCAGCTGGCCGGCGAGCCAGCCCCGCGCGGTGACGGCCCCGGGCGGCAGCTTGAGGAAGGCGGCGGGCTTCAGCGGCGCGGCGTTGGGGGCGTACAGGCCGCCTTTCGCGGGCGCGACCTTCCGGCAGGCCCGCGCGGCGGCACCCGCCGTGCCCGGGTTGACGCCGGTCAGCAGCGTGGCGGCAACGGCTCCGGTGACGAACTGCCTACGGCTCAGCGACACGGTGACCAGCCTCCGGTCTCATTTACAACGTTGTAAAAACAGTTGTACCGGGTGGATACAACGTTGTAAATCCGCCGTTCGTCGGTGCTCGCCCCGAGCGCCCCAATGTGGCCTTGGTTGCGTCAGACGCACCCAATGTGGCCTTCGGTGCGTCTGACGCACCGAAGGCCACATTGGGGCGCTTCAGGTCAGGCGATCGTGCGCAGCCGGCGGATCGCGAAGAACACCAGCGCCGCCGCCAGCAGGACGAAGATTCCGGTCTCGATGCCCTGGAACGCCCAGAACCGGTCGCCCGGCTGGTACTGCAGCCAGTTGTACGCGCCCGGGCCCACTTCGTTCATCGCCCGGCCGCAGCCTTGCGGGCCGCAGGGACCCAGCTCCGCGTTCGGCAGCACCATCTCCCCCGCCGCGTTGCGGACGCCCTGACTCAGGACCCAGTCGCCCGACGCCGGGTTCGGGGTCTGCGTGCCGTCCGGGAAGAACGTCAGGGCCTGCGCCGGCAGGTACCGCGGCCGGGCGAGGACCTCGATCGCGACGCGGACCGCCGCGAACCCGACCAGCGCGATGCCCATCGCGGGCAGGACGCGGTGCCAGAACGCCCCCGCGAAGACCCCCAGTGCGAGCGCGAACAGCGTGTACGCGATCGGCACGACCCCTTGGACGTCGAACGAGATGTACGTCAGCCTGCCGGTGGTCGCGCTCACCAGCGGCCGGAACCACCACGACACGCCTAGCGCGTACCCGACCGCCAGCACCGCGGTGATCGCGCCGACCAGGCCGAACTTCACCAGCGCCCACCGCAGCCGGCTCACGCCCTGCGTCCACACCAGCCGGTGGGTGCCCTGCTCGATCTCACGCGCGATCAGCGGCGCGCCGAAGAACACGCCGACCAGCACCGGCAGGACCACGAACAACACGGCCACGAACACCATGCCGCTGAACTGCTCCTGGAACTGGTGGCCCAGGCTCGCGCAGTCCGACAGCGACTCGGTCTGCGTGATCAGCGACGCGCTGCCGAGCGCCGCCCGGCACGCCGCGAGGCCGAGGCTGTCGTACTTCGCGTGCATCGCGAGGCCCGTCGGCACCATGATCGCGGCGAGCACGCCGAGAGCGACGAGCGTGAACAGCGCCTGCTTGCGGTGCTGGCGCCAGGTCAGCCAGATCATGCCGGCACCTCCCAGGCCGACGCGGCCACGCGCGTCCCGGCTTCGGCGAGGTGGGCCAGCACCAGGTCCTCCAGGGTCACTTCGTGCTCCGTCCACAGTGGATCGATCGGGCCGTCGCCGCGGCGCACCAGCAGTGTCGACTGGCGTTCGGTGTGGCTGGCGCGCACCACTTTCGCGACGCCGGCGATGGATTCGCTGCCCGCCCGCGGGCCGACGAGCGTGCGGTGCGTCTCGAGCAGCTCGTCGACCGCTCCGGTCAGCTGGACGCGGGATCGCTGCAGCACGATCAGGTAGTCGCAGCTGCGTTCGAGGTCGGCGAGCAGGTGCGACGACAGCAGCACGGTGGTCTCGCTCTCGGCCACCGCGCCCATCAGCGTCTGCATGAACTCCCGGCGCGCCAGCGGGTCCAGGCTGGCGATCGGCTCGTCGAGCAGCAGCAGCCGCGGTCGTTTGGCCAGGGCCAGCGCGAGCGCGACCTGCGCGCGCTGCCCGCCCGACAGCTTCCCCACCGGCTGGTCCGGCGGGATGCCGAGCATCGCGAGCCGTTCCCGCGCCAGTGCGGTGTCCCACCGGCGGCGGTTCAGCTTGCCGCCCATGGTGACCAGCTCCGCCGCGGTGAAGTCCCGGTACAGCGGGGTGTCCTGCGCGACGAACCCGATCTCGGCGAGCATGTCCCGCGGGGCGCGGCCGAACACGCGTGCCTCCCCCGCGTCGGGCCGCGACAGCCCGACGACCAGGTGCAGCAGCGTCGTCTTGCCCGCGCCGTTCGGGCCGACCAGCGCGGCGATCCGCCCGGACGGCACTTCCAGCGCACAGTCCCGCAACGCCCAGTTCCGCCCGTACCGCTTGCCCAGTCCGTGGGCCTCGACTGCCGGTTCCATCCCGGAACTCCCCTACGACTGCTCGTGCGGCACCGGTGTGCCGCGCAACGTGGTCTCGATCAGTGCGTTGACGTCGTCGGGCGACATCCCCGCGGCTTCGGCGCGCTCCAGCCAGGCCACCAGCTCGTCCCGCAGCCTCGCCTGGCTGCCCAGTGACGGCCCGGCGAGGCTGCCGGTGACGAACGTGCCCACCCCCGGCCGGCCTTCCGCGAGCCCCTCCAGGACCAGTTCGCGGTAGGCCTTGAGCACGGTGTTCGGGTTGATCGCCAGCGCCTGGGCCACTTCGCGCACCTTCGGCAGCTGGTCGCCCGGGCGCAGCAGGCCGACCCGCAGGGCCTGCTTCACCTGGACCACGAGCTGCATGTACGTGGCCACCTTCGAGCGGCCGTCCAGGACGAACTCGATCACCCCGTCCACCCTCCTATTGTCTTACGACATTAAGACAACACCCGGGAACACGCCGCTGTCAAGAAGGCCCGGGCGGGCATAGGGGCTCGATCGAGACGCACACCGGCACCGGGAGGCAGGCATGTCGTTGTTGGACGGGCTGAGCAAGGCGATCACCGGAGGGGCGATCGAGATCGTCGACCTCACCGCTCCCCTGAGCTCGAGCACGCCGATCCTCCAGCTGCCGGAGCCGTTCGCCAACACCATCCCGTTCCGGCTCGAGGAGATCAGCCGCTACGACGAGCGCGGCCCGCGCTGGTACTGGAACGACATCCACACCGGCGAGCACACCGGCACCCACCTCGACGTCCCGGTGCACTGGGTGTCCGGAAAGGACGGTCACGACGTCTCGCAGGTGCCGTTGAAGACGCTGGTGGCGCCCGCGGTCGTACTGGACTTCTCCGCCAAGGCGGCCGGCAACCCGGACTTCCTGCTCTCGGTCGACGACATCCGCGAGTGGACGGCCGAGCACGGCCCGCTGCCTGACGGCGGCTGGCTGCTCTACCGCACCGGCTGGGACGTCCACAGCGCCGACCAGGAGGCGTTCCTCAACGCCGACGAAGCCGGTTCGCACACGCCCGGCGTTTCCGCCGACTGCGCGCGCTGGCTCGCCGAGGAGGCGCCGATCACCGGGTTCGGTGTGGAGACCGTCGGCACCGACGCCGGTCAGGCGCCCGCGCTGGAGCCGATGTTCCCGTGCCACGAACTCCTGCTGGGCGCGGGCAAGCACGGCCTGACGCAGCTGCAGAACCTTGCTTCGCTGCCGCCGACCGGGGTGCTGCTGCTGGTCTCGCCGTTGCCGATCGTCGGCGGCTCGGGCAGCCCGGCCCGGGTGCTGGCCCTGGTGGAGCGGTGAACGTCGCCGAACTCGTCGGCCGCACGTTGGCCGGCCTCGGCGTCGGCACGGCGTTCGGGGTGGTGGGCAGCGGCAACTTCGAGGTGACGAACGCGCTGCGCGCGGGCGGCGTCCGGTTCGTCGCCGCCCGCCACGAAGGCGGCGCGGCGAGCATGGCCGACGCCTACGCGCGGATGAGCGGCAAGGTTTCGGTGCTGTCGCTGCACCAGGGCTGCGGGCTGACCAACGCCGTCACCGGCATCACCGAGGCGGCCAAGAGCCGGACGCCGATGCTGGTCGTCACGGCCGACTCCGCGGGCGCGTCGGTGCTGTCGAACTTCCGGATCGACCAGGACGGCCTGGCCAAGGCCGTCGGCGCGGTGCCGGAGCGGGTGCATTCGGCCGCGAGCGCGGTCGCGGACACCGTGCGGGCCTTCCGGACCGCGCGGCAGGAGCGCCGGACGGTGGTGCTGAACCTGCCACTGGACGTCCAGGCCCAGCCCGCGACTCCCCCGGAAAACTTGCCGTCGATCCCCGGCCCGGCCCCGATGCGGCCGGACATCGGCGCGGCGGCCGACCTGGCGGATCTCCTGATCGCGGCACAGCGGCCGGTGTTCATCGCGGGCCGCGGCGCCCGCGGCAGCCGGAAGGCGTTGCAGGAGCTGGCCGCGCGTTCCGGCGCGTTGCTGGCGACTTCGGCGGTGGCGCACGGGTTGTTCCACGACGAGCCGTTCGCGCTGGGCATCTCGGGCGGGTTCGCGTCACCGACGGCCGCGGAGCTGATCGTGGGCGCCGACCTGGTGGTCGGCTGGGGGTGCGCGCTGAACATGTGGACGACGCGGCACGGCAAGCTGCTCAGCCCGCACGCGAACCTCGTCCAGGTCGACCTGGAGCAGAGCGCTCTCGGCGCGCACCGCCCGATCGACCTCGGCGTGGTCGGCGACGCGGGCTGCACCGCGGAAGACGTCCTGAGCGAGCTGGGCGACCACCAGGCGGTCGGCTACCGCACGGAGGAGGTCGCCGCCCGGATCGCGGCGGGCCACTGGACGGACGTCGAGCACGAAGACCTGACCCGCGAGGGCCGGATCGACCCGCGCACACTGAGCAAGCTGCTGGACGAGCTGCTGCCGGCGGAACGGATCGTCTCGATCGACTCGGGCAACTTCATGGGCTACCCGAGCGCCTACCTGTCCGTGCCCGACGAGCAGGGGTTTTGTTTCACGCAGGCGTTCCAGAGCATCGGCTTGGGCCTGGGCACGGCGATCGGCGCGGCACTGGCCCGCCCGGACCGCCTCCCGGTGCTGGGCACCGGCGACGGCGGCTTCCACATGGCACTGTCCGAACTGGACACGGCGGTCCGCCTGGGCCTGCCACTGGTGGTGATCGTCTACAACGACGCGGCGTACGGCGCGGAGATCCACCACTTCGGCGACGCGGACATGACGACGGTCCGCTTCCCGGACTCGGACCTGGCGGCCACGGCCCGCGGCTTCGGTTGTGAGGGGGTGACGGTCCGCTCGCCGGAGGACCTCTTCGCGGTGCGCGCATGGCTGACCGGCCCACGCGACGCCCCTTTGGTGATCGACGCGAAGATCGCCGACGACGGCGGCTCGTGGTGGCTCGCGGAGGCGTTCCGGCACTGACCCCGCCTTGACAGCACCCCGGCCGAGTTGTCTTATAGTCCTAAGACAGCAGGTATTCGGCTCTGGGGAGTTCCGTCATGCGCTTGTTCCGAATCATCCTGGCCACGTGCGCGGCGGCGGCGTTGCTGGCCGCCCCCGCGGACGCGGGCCAGCCGCACCCACCCGACGCCGTGGGCGCGGCGCTGAAGGCATTCGACACGCACACGATCGTCGCGAAGTCGAGCCCGGACCCGGGCACGTTCGTGTTCGACCTGGTCCGCGACCCCCGGTTCCCGGACCGCCTCACCGACATCGCGGTGGAGTGCGGTAACTCGCGCCTCCAGCCCCTGCTGGACGCCTACATCCTCGGCGGCGACGTGCCGGAGATCAGCCACGTCTGGCGCGACACGACGCAGCCGAGCTGCGGATTCTCGACGTTCTACGAGCAGCTCTTCGCCCTGGTGCGCCAGGTCAACGCGTCGTTGCCACCGGACCGAAAGATCCGCGTGCTGGCCTGCGACCCCCCGATCGACTGGAGCCAGGTCCGGACTCCCGCGGACGCGGAGCCGTTCCACGACCGGGACGCGTCGATCGTGTCGGTGGTGAAAACGCAGGTGCTGCAGAAGAACCGGAAGGTGCTGATGCTGTTCGGCTTGGGGCACCTGACCCACAACGGCGGCAGCGGCGCGGTGTCCCAGCTGGAGCGTGAATACCCGGGCGCGGCGTACGTCGTGGCGGATCACTACGGGTTCACGACGGACAACGCGCGGTTGGAGCGGCGGCTGGGTGCCTGGCCGGCTTTGGTGCCGATGCAGGGTTCTTGGCTGGGGACGCTGGACGCGTCGTACTTTCCGACCAGCCGGGAGTATCCGCCGGGCACGCGGGGCTATCCCGGGGTGGACGCGTACCTGTACGAGGGGCCGGCTGATCTCTTGCTGCGGGAGCCGCTCTCGGCGCGGGCGGTGTTGGATACGGACTACATGAACGAGCTTCGGAGGCGCGCTGCCGCTGTGGACGCGCCGCCGGACTCTCTTGAGTGGCCGGAGTTCTTCTTCGAGCGGGAGCGTCGGTCGGGAGTTTTGCTCCGCGGCTGAAGTCTGCGTGGGTGTAGGCCCGTAGCCGGTTGGCTGCGGGCCTGTCCCGTGTTCGGTTGTCTCAGGCTGCGGTGGGTATGGGTTGGTGGAGGTTGTTGCGCCGGGGTTGTCGGCGCTTGTCCACCCAGACCGGCGGGAGGAACTCTGGTAGCCCGTCAGCCGCGATGCGGACCTCCCAACCGGAGCGATGCAGCAACCGGTGGTGGTGAGCGCACATCAACGCCAAGTTGTTCAGGTCGGTGGGGCCGCCGTCGGCCCAGTGCCGGATGTGATGACCCTGGCAATGCCGTGGTGGGCGGTGACAGCCGGGGAAGGCGCAGCCGCGATCACGCAGGTAGAGCGCGTTGCGGATGCTGGTGGGGATCAGCCGACGAGCACGGCCCAGATCAAGAGGGGCGCTGGCCGAGTCCAGGACCGCCGGGATCAGTTTGCAGTCGCAGGCGTGAATCCGGGCCTCGGCCGCGCTCATCGTGCCGGTGTCACCCAGCAGGGCCGTGCCGAGGCCGGACTTCAAGCTCTCCAGCGGGATGGTGACCATCACATGGGCCCGCTCACCCGCCTGCTTCGGCAGGTCCGGGGCATCCAACGCGAGGTCGATGGCGTCGGAGAACGCGTCGCCGTAACGCTCCATCGGGGAACGGTGGTCATCCGCACCGCGCCGCTGAGCCAGCGAGTCCAGCAGCGCGCTGGCCCGGGTGCCGGTCTCGTCGTCGAGACGGCCCGACAATTCCCAGACACCGGTTCTTTTCCGCCGTAGCGAGAGTTCCCGATGTGGGGTAGCGGGTTCTGTCTCGTCGGGCTCGGCACCATCGGGGTCCAGATGGGCCACGATCCGCGCGCCCAAGGCCGCGACCTGCTTGTGCCCGGAGTCCTCGGCGAAGCTGAGCAGGCTCTGCTCGGCTTCCTCGCGATGCTCGGGCGGGATCTGGGTCAACGCCTCGACGATCGTGTCGATCATCGGGTTGCTCAGCGAGCCTGCCGCAGCAACAGAGCCCGTCGCCGGAGCGATCGCCGGGATCGGGGTGCCGTCCAGAGCGCGGAAGGAATTGAGAGCCCGAGCACGCTTGACGAGCTTCTCGGCGGCCGACTTGGGAATATCGGCCAGCTGTGCCAGCAGGTGGGGAACAGAGCGATAGCCGAAGAGTTCCAGCACACCGCGGGCTTCGATCTCCACGAGCAGCGACCCAAGCTCGGCTTCGGCGGCCCGCACGACGCCCAGCAGGGTGCCGATCCGGTCGGCGAGGGCGACCGCATCGGCTTGCCAGGCGAAGTTTCCGTCCACACCCCAAGAATACCGGGGTTCGAACACCAGTTCATCACACGAAGGGGTGGCAGGTTAACGAACTGTCCGGGCCACAGAACACCAGCCACAGCAGCAAGCTAGGGAGAGATTCGTTGCGTGGGGAATCGGCGCTACCAGCCACAAGACCAAACAACCACAGGGCGCCGATTCCCCACGCCCCGGCGAAGCCGTATCAGTAAAGTCTCAACTCCCCCGAGCCCAAGACTCGAGAGCAATCAAAGTCTTGGTCCCAGTAACTTGATGATGCCGCCGAATCTCATCAATGGTCGCCTGAAGATGAGCCATATCCCGAACCCGCAACCAAACAAGAGCATCAGGATCCCCAGCAATGGTGAAGACAGCCTGAGCCTCAGGCATCCGAGTGGTAGTACGAAGAATCTCGGCAACCTTGGTATTCCCGACGAACCGAAGCTCGGTGAAGGCCTCAATCCCCCAACCGAGCTTGGCATGATCGACCTGAACGGTGAACCCGGTGATGACACCAGTCTCCCGCAGCCGATCGATCCGCCGCTTGACGGCCGCCGTGGAGAGCGTGACCCGACCGGCGATGTCGGACAGCGTCCGCCGGGCGTCCTCGCGCAGGAGCCCGAGGATCTCGTGGTCAGTAGCGTCGAGCAGGTCATCGGTCATGCGCCGGAGCGTAACTCGACGCAAAAAAACAAGCCAACCGAAGCGAAGAGCCACCGAAGTTTGCGTATAGAGTCTCAAACCGCTGTGGCCTGTTGCGTGGATGTGGCCCGCGTCGCAGTGTGCCGGGAAGCACAATGAGAGGAGCCGCGCCGTGGAGACGTTCACGCTGGAGGACCGCTACCTGCGGGAAGCGGGGATCGTGCACCTGACCGGGGTGCAGGCCCTGGTCCGGCTGCTGTTCGACCGCGTCCGCCACGACCGCGCCCGCGGTGGCGATCCCGCCGTGTTCGTCTCCGGCTACGAGGGCTCGCCGCTGGCCGGCTACGACCTCGAACTCGGGCGCCGCGCGAAGCTGCTCGAGAAGCACGACGTCGTGCACCGGCCCGGGCTCAACGAGGAGCTGGCCGCGACCTCGGTGATGGGCAGCCAGCTCGTCGCGGGCGCCGGTGGGCGGCGTGGCGTCACCGGCTTCTGGTACGGCAAGGCGCCCGGCCTCGACCGCGCCAGCGACGCCCTCCGGCACGCCAACCTGGCCGGCACCGACCCGCGGGGCGGCGCCGTGGCCCTGGTCGGTGACGACCCGAACGCGAAGTCCTCGACCGTCCCGTGCGCGTCCGAGCTCGCCCTCGCCGACCTGGCGATCCCGATCCTGTACCCCAGCGACTCCCAAGACGTGCTCGACCTCGGCATGCACGCGGTCGAGCTGTCGCGGGCCGCCGGGGTGTGGACGTCGCTGAAGGTCGTCGCCAATGTCGCCGACGCGTCGGGCACGGCCACTGTGAGTCCACAGTGGACCACGCCGGAGCTGGAAAAGGGCTACCGCCACACGCCGACGTCGCGGCTGCTCGGCACCAGCCTCGCCGAGCTGGAGCGCAGCCTCTTCACCGTCCGCCTGCCGCTCGTGCTCGACTACCTGCGCGCCGCCGGCATCAACCGGATCACGCGACAAGGACCGGCCGACCGGATCGGCATCGTCGCCGCCGGGAAGTCCTACCTGGACCTCCAGCAGGCCCTGCGCAGCCTCGGCCTGGACGCGGAAGCGCTGGCGCGGCACGGGATCCGCGTGCTGAAGCTCGGCGCGATCCACCCGCTCGAACCCGGGATCGTCCGCGAGTTCGCCGAGGGTCTCGACGAGATCGTCGTCGTCGAGGAGAAGCGCGCGTTCGTCGAGTCCGCGCTCAAAGAGGTCCTCTACGGCGTCGCCGGCGCGCCCGCGATCACCGGCAAGAAGGACCGCGACGGCCGGACGCTGTTCACCGAGCTCGGCGAGCTGGATCCGGACGGCATCGCGACCGGCCTGGCCCGGCGGCTGCCCGAAGGCATCGCGTCCGTCGACGCCTACCGAGCGCGACGCCGCCGTGAGCGCATCTCGGTGCCGCTGCTCGCGCGGACGCCGTACTTCTGTTCGGGCTGTCCGCACAACTCGTCGACGAAGGTGCCCGAAGGCACGCTGGTCGGTGGCGGGATCGGCTGCCACACCATGGCGTTGTTCATGGAGCCCGACCAGGTCGGCACCGTTCTCGGCGTGACGCAGATGGGCGGCGAGGGCACCCAGTGGATCGGCATGGCGCCGTTCGTCGAGGCCGAGCACTTCGTCCAGAACATCGGTGACGGCACGTTCACCCACTCCGGCAGCCTCGCCGTGCGCGCGGCGGTCGCGGCCGGCGTCAACATCACCTACAAGCTGCTCTACAACTCCGCGGTCGCGATGACCGGCGGCCAGGACGCCGTCGGCGGGCTGCCCGTCGAGAAGATCGCCGAGCTGCTGCTCATCGAAGGCGCGAAGCGGGTCGTCATCACCAGCGACGCGCCCGCGCGGATCAAGCGTCGCAAGCTGCCCGCCGGCGTCGACGTCCGCGATCGCGCCGAACTGCTGGCCACCCAGGAGGAACTGGCCGCCGTCAAGGGCGTGACCGTGCTGATCCACGAGCAGGAGTGCGCGGCCGAGAAGCGGCGCAAGCGCCGTCGCGGCAAGCAGGAGACGCCCACGACGCGCGTGGTCATCAACGAGCGCGTCTGCGAAGGCTGCGGTGACTGCGGCACCAAGTCGAACTGCCTGTCGGTGCAGCCGGTCGCGACCGAGTTCGGCCGCAAGACCGCGATCCACCAGTCGTCGTGCAACGTCGACTACTCCTGCCTGGCCGGCGACTGCCCGTCGTTCGTCACGGTGGTCCCGACCGGGAAGAAGCAGCGCCGCAAGCTCGGTGAGCTGGCCGCCGATGCCGTCCCGGCGCCCGCCGCCGCCAAAACCGACTTCACCGTGCGGATCACCGGGATCGGCGGGACCGGCGTGGTCACCGTGACGCAGATCCTCGCCACCGCCGCGGTGCTCGACGGCCGGCACGTGCGCACGCTGGACCAGACCGGGCTCGCGCAGAAGGGCGGCGCGGTGGTGTCCGACCTGAAGGTGACGGCGGAACCGGTCGAGCAGGCGCCGAAGCTGGCCACCGGCGAATGCGACCTCTACCTGGCGTGCGACGCGCTGGTCGGGGCGGACGCGGCCAACCTCGGCGTGGCCGACGCGGCGCGCACCACCGCCGTCGTCTCGACCACCGAGGTGCCGACCGGCCGGATGGTCGTCGACACGACGGTGTCCTTCCCGGACCCCGGCAGCGTGCTCGCGCCGCTGGAAGCGGCCGCGAAACGCACGGTGTCGCTGGACGCGCGCGGCCTGGCCGAGGAGCTGTTCGACGACGACCAGTTCGCCAACGTGCTGCAGCTCGGCGCGGCCTTCCAGACCGGCGCGATCGGCCTGCCCGCCGCGGTGATCGAGCGCGCGATCGAGCTGAACGGCACCGCGGTGGCCGCGAACCTGCAGGCCTTCCGCCGCGGCCGCCAGCTCGTGGCCGAGCCCGAGGCCCTCACGAACGCCCCGGCGAAGGCGCGCACGGTGCAGCAGCCCGCCGCGCGGAAGCTGGTGCACGCGGAGCCGGGGTCGGAGCTGGCGCGGCTGCTCGACGTCCGGCTGCCGGACCTGGTCGCCTACCAGGACGAGCGGTACGCGCGGGCCTACGCGGAGTTTGTCGAGCAGGTGCGGGTCTGGGAGGACGGGCCGACGGAGATCACCGAAGCCGTCGCGAAGCACCTGTACAAGCTGATGGCGTACAAGGACGAGTACGAGGTCGCGCGGCTTTCGCTCGACCCGGCGTTCACCGCGGGCCTGGCCGACCAGTTCGGCGAGGACACGACGTACGCCTATCGGCTGCACCCGCCGGTGCTGCGCGCGCTCGGGATGAAGCGCAAGATCAGCCTCGGTCCGTGGTTCCGCCCGGCGTTCCGGCTGCTCCACGGGCTGCGGCGGCTGCGCGGCACCGGCCTCGACCCGTTCGGCCGCGCGCACGTGCGGCGGGTCGAACGCGAGCTGATCGACGACTACCGCGGTGTGGTCACCCAGGCGTTCCGCGCCGGGAACGTCGACCGGGCGCGGGTGCTCGCGCTGGCCGAGCTGCCGGATCTGGTGCGCGGCTACGAGGACGTCAAGCTGGCCAACGTCGCCAAGTACCGGGAGAAGCAGGCCGAGCTGCTCACGCTCGTAAATAGCTGAGCATCGCCTGGGCTTCGTCGGGGACGCGCAGCTTCGCGCTGACGTCCCCGGCGTGCCGGCGGGCGGCCGCGGTGCCGATGCCGAGCAGCCGCCCGATCGTCGGCACCGAGTGGCCTTCGGCGAGCAGCGCGACGACTTCGCATTCGCGGTCGGTCAACGCGGCGACCGCGTCGCCGGGGCGTCTTCGGGCGAGCTGGACGGCGACGACGTCGCGGTCGAGGACCGTGCCTCCCGCGGCGACCCGGCGCAGGGCGTCGAGGAACTCGTCCGGCTTGCCGACGCGCTCCTTGAGCAGGTACCCGGCGCCGCCCCCGCCGGCGGCCAGTAGATCGCCGGCGTAGCCGTCCTCGACGAACGCCGACAGCGCGAGGATCGCCAGCCCCGGCACCAGCCGTCGCGCGTCGAGGGCGGCTCGCAGCCCCTCGTCGGTGAACGTCGGTGGCATCCGGACGTCGACGACGGCGAGGTCGGGTGCGGTCTCCTCGACGGCGGCCAGCAGGTCGCCGGGGTGGTCGACGGCGGCGGCCACGGTGAAGCCCTCGCTGCGCAGCAGCAGCACCAGCCCCTCCCGCAGCAGGGCGTCCTCTTCCGCGATCACGATCCGCACGACGGCCGCCTCCTCGCCTCCACGTCCTCTCCCTGCCTGGATGCACGGATCGGGGGCAGGACCGGTTCAGCCGACCCCGGTGGTCCGGAACCGGGCGCGGTAGTCGCTCGGCGTCACGCCGAGGCCGCGGGCGAAGGCGCGGCGCAGCGTCTCGGCCGTTCCGAAGCCCGACCGGCGCGCGACGACGTCCAGCGGGTCGGTCGTGCGCTCCAGCTGCTGCTGGGCGAACTCCAGCCGGACCTGCTCGACGAACCGCGCCGGGGTGCGGCCGAGCTCGTCGTGGAACAGCCGGGTGAGGTGGCGTGGGCTGACCCCGGCGCGGGCGGCCATGGTGGCCGCGGTGTGCGGCGCCGACGGGTCGGCCGCGACGGAGTCCAGCACGCCGCGCAGCACCTCGGTGCGCGGGCGGCCCGTCTCCAGCCGGACGCTGAACTGCGACTGCCCGCCCGGGCGCTGCAGGAAGACCACCAGGTGCTTGGCCACCAGCCGCGCCACCTCGGCGCCGAGGTCCGCCTCGACGAGGGCGAGGGCCAGGTCGATCCCGGACGTGACGCCGGCCGAGGTGAGCACCGGGCCGTCCTGGACGAAGATCGCGTCGGCGTCGACCCGCACGAGCGGGAAGCGGCGGGCGAGCTGCCCGGCGAGGTCCCAGTGGGTGGTGGCGCGGCGGCCGTCGAGGACACCGGCCGCGGCGAGCGCGAACGCGCCCGCGCACACCGACGCCGTGCGGTCCGCGCCGCCGGCCAGCCGGCGGATCTGCGCGATGAGCTCGGCGTCGGCGATCGTGCGGACCCACTCGGGGCCGCCGGGGACGAGCACGGTCGCGCCGCGCGGGTCGACCTGCGCGAGGTCGAGGTCGGCGCCCAGGCGCGTCCCGGTGTTGGCGCGGACGTCGGCGCCGCCGGGTGACGCGGTCTTCAGGTCGTACCGGCCGCCGTGCTCGTTGGCTTCGGCGAAGACTTCCAGCGGGCCGGAGACGTCGAGCAGGCGCACGTCGTCGTAGAGGACGACGAGAACGGGCCGGGTGCGCACCTCAGCCCGTGCCGGACCAGCCGCTCAGGCGGTTGAGCAGCCGCTCCAGCACCTCGGGGTCGGCGGCGACCGGATCGCCGGAGACCGGCTCGTCGACGAGGGTGCGGCGGTCCTGCCGCCGCGGGAGGCGCACCTGGCGCGCGTTGATGCCGCCCGGCAGCTCGAGCTCGCACCAGGTCGTGCGGGCCCCGCCGACGCCGGGGGTGACGCCCACGCGCTCGCCGGGCCCGGCGACCTTGGGTTCCGGCAGCCCGGGCACGTCGTCGTCGACCTCGACCACCAGCACCTCGGCACGCAGCCGCAGCCGCAGCGTGACGAACGCGGGTGACCGCGGGTCGCCGGCCTCGATCACGGTCTCGACCAGCCGTCTCGCGGTCGCGGTCGCCTGCTCCAGCATCGGCAGCAGGGACCAGTCGGTGAGAATCAGGCGGACGAACAGTTCCGTGACCGGCAGCGCGCTGGGCTGCGCGACCAGCCGGATATCGTCCATCTGGGAGGTGTGCGCGCTCAAACCTGACCTTCCTCGCCCAGGTGCGGACCGTCCGGGCTCCGCATCTTGCCACCCGGCCTCCGGCGGCACGGTACCGGCCGCTGTCCCGTTGCTACCGTCGGGGCCATGGGCGAAGTCGTCGAGGACGAGGATCTGCGCGCCGAGCGGCTGCTGGACGCGCAGGCGAAGGCGGTCGAACTGTTCGCGGCGGTCGAGGAGCGCGGCATCCTCGCGCCCGGTGTCCGGGAGACCGAGGCGAGCGACGCGATCCGCGACCTCGCCGGTGACCTGCTCGGCATCCGCCGCTACTGGCACAAGCGGATCGTCCGGGCGGGGGTCAACACGCTGCGGCCGTACCGCGAGAACCCGCCGGACCGGGTGCTGGCCGAGGACGACGTCGTGTTCGCCGACTTCGGCCCGATCTTCGAGGACTGGGAGGCGGACTTCGGCCGCACGTTCGTCCTCGGCGACGACCCGGTGAAGCACCGGCTGCGGGACTCGCTGCCGCCGGTCTTCGACGCGGGCCGCGCGTACTTCGCGGCCCGGCCGGACATCACGGGTGCGCAGCTGTACGCGCACATAGTGGAGCTGGCGCGGGAAGCGGGCTGGGAGTTCGGGGGCGACATCGCGGGTCACCTGGTCGGGCAGTTCCCGCACGAGAAGATCGACGGCGCGAAGATCGACTCCTACATCGCGCCGGGCAGTGACGGCCCGATGCGGCGGCCGGACCGGAACGGGCAGACGTCGCACTGGATCCTCGAGGTCCACCTGGTCGACCGCGACCTGGGGATCGGCGGGTTCTTCGAGCAGCTGCTGACGCTGGGGCCGAGCGCCGCGCAGTCGTGACGCCCGGCCCACCGCCGCTCAGACGCGGGCCGGGACCCACAGGTCGTCGATGGTCTTCTCCGCCGTCGCCAGGCTCGCGTCCGCCAGCGGGATGAGCTCGGCCATCGCCGGGTTCACGTGGGCGAGCGTCAGCTCGGCCGTGATGAAGCGCGGCTCGAGGCCGGTCAGCGCAACGCCGTGGGGCAGCCACTGTTCGGCGTGGTCCCAGCCCGCGCGGGGTGTGCCTTCGCCGTACCCGCCACCGCGGGAGGCCAGCACGATGAACTCCCGGCCGCCGAGCAGGCCGGTCTGCGTCTCCTGGTCGACCGAGAGCCCTGGAGCGATGAGGTGGTCGACCCAGGTCTTGACGCTGCTCGGCGCGCCGAAGTTGTACAGCGGCAGGCCCAGCAGCACCGTGTCGGCCGCCTTGATCTCGTCGACCAGCTCGCGGGTCCGCGCCCACGCCGCCGCCTGCTCGGGCGTGTGCTGCCCGGCCGGGACGACGCCGGCGCCGCCGCTCGCGGAGTCGATGTGCGGTAGCGGGTTCGCGCCGAGGTCGCGGTAGGTGACGGTGCCGTCCGGGTGCGCGGCGCGCCACGCGGCCGCGGCCCGCGCGCTGAGGCGGCGGCTCACCGAGCGGTCGCCCTGGATGCTCGAGTCGATGTGCAGGAGATGCGCCATGTCGTTAGCCGTCCGTAGATCGTTGGTGTTAGACAAACCATTAATAGCACATCGATCATTGGATTGCCCATATACTGGGCGCATGACCTCGCTGCCGGTCGTCAACCAGCCGCCCCACCGCTGCGGGGCGCTGCTGGGCCAGCTCGCGCGCCGGCTGCAGACGCGCAGCGAGTCGGTGCTGACGCCGCTCGGGCTGCGGCCGCGCCACCTGATCGCGCTCACGGTCCTGCGCGATCAGGGCGGCAGCTCGCAGCAGGACCTGGCGAAGACCCTCGAGATGGACAGCACGAACGTCGTCGGGCTGCTCAACGACCTCGAGACCGAGAACCTGATCGAGCGCCGCCGCTCCCCCGTCGACCGGCGGCGCCACGTCGTCGAGCTCACCGACGTCGGCGCGAAGCTGCTCGCGCGGGCCGAGTTCGCGCTCGCCGCGGTCGAGGACGAGGTCTTCCGCGGGCTGAGCGAAGAGCAGCGTGAGACGCTCTACACGCTGCTGCAGCAGGCGACGAACAAGTCCGAGATCGAGGCCTGCACGGAAGCCGTCCGGCCGCCGGTCTGCTGAACGTCAGCCGCCGGCGATGTCGCGGGCCAGCTGCCGCGCTTCGGGCAGGGTGAACTGCCCGGTGATCTGCGTTTCGCCGCCGGTGATGGCGGACTGCACGGTCGGCGCGGTCAGCACCCGGCTCTTGAGCACCATCGCGACCTGCTTGCCGACGTTCTGCCCGGTCCACTCGGCCCAGGTCTTCGCACCCTTGGCGGTGAAGCTGAGGTTGATCACCGAGCGGCCCGTCCGCGGGTCCGGCGCGGCGTCCACGCGACTGACGTCCGCGCCGCTGAGGAAGCCCGGGCCGAGGACGTACTTCGTGCCCAGCGCGCGGTCGCAGCTGATCAGCGGCAGCGCCGGGTCGTCGCGGCCGTCGAGCGGGTCCGGCTGGCCCTGGGCGCAGTCGAAGGCCTGCGCGGCGGCCTGCTGGGTGGCGGGGTCGGCGCTCTGCCGCTCGGTCGCCGAGCCCGTCGCCGGCCCCGGTGGCACCTCGGCCAGCACCGGGCGGAACCGCAGCACCGTGCCGTCCTTGACGACGAACCCGGTGGGCTCGGCCTGACCCGTGACGTCGGCCTGGCACCCGGTGGCGAGCACGGCGACGGCCGCGAGCAGGAGTATCCGCACGGGCCCATTCTGGCGTGCGGACCTACCCGGCCGCCAGGACCGCTTCGAGCCCGGACGCCTGGGTGCGCCAGTCCGTCACGTTCGGCGTGGTCCCGGTCCAGCGCTGGCCGATCCGGTTTAGCGCGTCCCGGTCGTTCGCCCACAGCGCGTCGGCCTGCCGCTGCGCGAAGGCGCGGTAGGTGGCCGAGCCGGTCGCGGTGGCCAGGTCGCCGAAGTAGCGCAGGAAGATGCCCTTGAACTGCTTCTGGTTGTCGTCGCAGGAGCCGCTGCCGGTGTCGCAGGACTCGACGAGCACGCCGTTCGACGTCAGCCGCGTCATCGCCGCGTCCGCCAGCCGTTTCGCACCGTCCAAGTAGGACGTCGTGCCGGTGGCGCGCCACAGCTCCAGCAGGCCGCCGATGCCGAGGCCCTGGTTGTAGGTCCAGACCTGCTGGCCGTTGTTGGCGCAGGAGTTCGTCAGCCCGTCGTTCACCAGGCCGCTGGAGTTGACCAGGCCACTGGCGAGGTACCAGTCCCCCGCGGTTCTGGCGCGCTGGCCCCACACTGTGTCGCCGGCGAGCCGGTTGTGCAGGGACGCGATGAGCCGCAGGTACAACCCGGCCGTCACGGCGTTCTTGTACGTCCGCTCGCGGTTCCACCAGACCCCGCCACCGCAGCTGCTCGTGTCCCAGAAGCCGTGGACGTAGTTCGCGATCGTCACCGCTTCGGAGAGGTAGCGCGAGTCGTGGGTGCGGTCGTAGACGGCGACCCAGGCCAGGCCCCACCACGCGCTGTCGTCGATGGCGCGGCTGACGAAGTCGCCCTCGATCGCGTCGGAACTCCGGACCCCGGCGGGAAACGCCGCGCGGTTGACGTCGAACGTGCGGGCCAGCGCGGTGTCGAACCCGCCGGCGTCGGCCACCGCCGTCACCGCGACCGCCGAGTTCCACCAGCTCGAGGGCCACCACGCGGTGTACGGGTCGTAGGACCACATCAGCGCGTCGAGCGCGCCGGCCGCGCGGGTCGTCGCCGGCCGCGCCCAAGCCGTGCAGCTGCCTTGCGCGTGCGTGGCTTCGCGCCCGCACGCGCGGACCGCGCCGCCGAAGAGCCGGCCGCGGGGGTCGCGGGTCGCGAACGCCGTCGTGTGGGTGCCGGTCGCGCCGGCGGCCACGCTCGTGCGGCCCAGCGACGAACCGTCCGGCCAGCTCGCGCCGGCGTCCCAGGAGCGGTCCAGCCAGACTTCGTCACCCGCGCCACCGGCTTCGATCCCGGCCCACGCCATCCCCCGGCCGTCGAAGTGGAGCCGGATCGTGCGGCCGAAGAGCGTCGTGGCGGCCACCGGCTGGCTGTCCCCGGCACCCGGCGCGACGCGGTCGCAGGCCGCGTCGCAGACGTCCGGGTAGATCCACGCCGTGCAGCCGACGCCTTGGGCGTCCCCGCACGCCCGGACCAGGCCGCGGCGGTGGTGCTGCGGGTCGGTGAGGTTGTACATCAGGGTGCGGGTGCCGGTCCACGAGCCGGGGATGCTCGCCTTGCCCAGCAGGCCTTCCCAGGTGGCGCCGCCGTCCCACGACCGGTCGAGCCAGACGCTGTCGCCGGCGACGCCGTTGTCGATGCTCGCCCACGCCATCCCGTCGGGGTCGGAAGCGTGCAGGCGCACGATCCGGCCGTTGATCACCTTGTCGGGCAACGGAAAGCTCTCACGCGCGGCCCTCGACGGGTCGAGGGTGTCGCACGAGGTCACGCACACCGAGATCCCCGCCGCCGCGGCGGCCGGAATCGGGGTCAGGGAACCGAGGACGAGCAGCAGCACGAGCAATGTCCGCATCGACATCCCTCTCCACGCACCGGGGTTCGCTCCAGCATAGGAAGCCGGCGCGTGGTTCTGAAGGTTTCCGCCCGGTTCTGGCTCGTTCCGGACAATGGTTGCCCGCACCGGGAACGGGGCCGCAGGTGCGCCGGCGGCCGCCGATGCCGGGGAAGGTGGTGCCACCCGGTAGGTTTCGGCGGTGCATCCGGTACGGGAAGTCGGCGTCACCGCCACCCTCACCCTCGACCACCGCGCGTTCGTGGTCCGCCCGTGGGGCAGTGGCTTCGCGGCCGCGGCGCCGGACGGCGCGCTGACCGTCGTCGACCGGCGGCTGGCCGTCGTGCGGCGGACCGACCTGGGTGGTGCCGTCGCCGACCTTTCCGTTTCCCCGGACGGGAAGTCCTGGGCGTGCGTCGTCGACGGCCGCCTCCGGATCGGGGCCGGGGTCGACGTCGAGGTGTCGGCCGAGACCGCTTGTCTGTGGCAGCCGTCCCGGCTGTGGGTGGCCGTCGGCACCGGTGACGACGTCGGTGTGTCGATCCGGACCCCGGACGGGGTGGTGGTGCGCGAGGTGAGGGTGCCGGACGAGTACCGGGGTTCGGCGGTCATGCTCTGCCCGCACCCCGGCGCCGACCGGGTGGTGCTGTGGGTCGCGGCGGGCCAGGACGGGCAGCAGTCGTGGCTGATCCACGACGACGGCACGACGCTGACCCCGGAGTTGCTCCCGGCCGAGGACAGCCTCCCGACGCTGTTCGGGCCGGACGGGAGCTGGTTCCTGACCGCCGACGACGACCGCGTGGTCCGCCGCGCGTGGCCGGCCGGCACCGAGCCGGCCGAGCTGCGCTGGGCCGACGTCGACCCGGTGGCCGAGGCGGACGGCAGCGACCTGCCCGGCGCGGACCTGCAGCTGCTGCCGGGCGGCTACGCGTCGTGGAACACGGGGAACGGCCGCGTGCGCGTCCTCGACGTCACGACGATGACCGTGGTGGAAGAGATCGTCCTGGCGGGCCACCCGGTCGGCACGGTCGCCGAGCGCTACCCGGCGCTGGCGAACGACCACAGCCCCTGCGGTGACTTCGACCAGGCGGTGTGCGGCGCGGACGGCATGCTGCTGTCGGTGCACGAGCAGCGGACACTGGTGCTGTCCGCGGCCCGCGACTGGTCACCGGATCCGGATCGGGCTTTCTGACGCGGGTCAGGGTGCTTTCACAATGCCGGAACGGGAAATGGCGAAGCCTTTTCCGGCGGTCGTGCAAGTGACTCCGGCGGATTCCGACACGCAGGTGAAGGCGCCGACCCGCGTCGAATTCCCGTACGCCAGGACCGGGGTGTGTTCGCCTGGATCCCCTAAGCAACCTTCGCAGGTTTTGTAGGTTCCGTCGGCGGTCAGTGTCACCGACCGCGGGGGTGTCCGGGTCTGGCAGTACACCGAATCGGGCAGGATCTGGCAGCTGATGTTGCGGGTCGGTGAATAGAACGTCGTGACGTTCTCGGTCGTCCCGGTGGCCGGCCCCGAGGTTGCGGTGAAGGTGAACTCGCACGCCCAGCCGGTCTCGCCGCTGAGGTGCAGACCACCCGACTTGCCGCTGCCGCTGAGGGTGCCCGGTGCGCCGATCGTGGCGGTGAGGTCGATGATCGCGGCCGTCCCGTTCGTCACGTGGACCCGGACGTTCTTGCCCTGCGTCGTGATCGTGCCGCTTGCCGGCTGACCGAGAGTGTCCGAACCGGCCCAGCGGCCCGGGGTGAGGGTGGCTTTGCCGCCGCGGACCACCAGGCTCGACCCGTCCATCGCGAACTCCCCGCACTGCGGGTCGGCGCTCAGCCGGTAGGTGCCGTCCGCGAGCCCCGGTGCGGCCGCCGCCGCGGCCGGGCTGGTGGTGACGGGAGACGGCGCCGATGTCGAGGAACCCGAGGCGCTGGGAGACGTCGAGGCGATCGTGGGCGCGGTGGCGGCGGGATTGGCGCCACAACCGGCCAGAAGAACAGCGCAACCAAGGACGGCGAAAGCGTTTCGACGCGGACGACGACCGTTCATGGCATGCCTTTCCCGGCCTGACCGTACGCCCCGGGAACACGAAATCACAAGAACCGGGATCCGCCCGCGAAAGCAGTGCTGAAAGGAAATTGCCCACCGCTCCG
Organism: Amycolatopsis iheyensis; assembly: GCF_024703995.1. GTDB lineage: Bacteria > Actinomycetota > Actinomycetes > Mycobacteriales > Pseudonocardiaceae > Amycolatopsis > Amycolatopsis iheyensis. The sequence goes on from NZ_JAMXQV010000022.1 coordinate 65,765, forward strand.
GCGGTCGCGGATCACCGCGTTTCGCTCGCGTCACCCGGTGGCGGGAACAACCGCGGCATGAACGCCAGCATCAACGCCGACCACACCACGTGCGTCAGCAGTGGCGCCTGCACCCCGCCCGACCGGCGGCGCTGCAGCGTGAACAACGTCCCCATCACCGCCGACGCCAGCACGAGTGCCGGGTTGCGGGTCGCCGTCGTCGACAGCACGTACGCCAGCGTCGACCCGCGCGCCCCGAACGCCGAGTACAGCGCGCCGCGGAAGAAGAACTCCTCCGCCGCGCCCGTCACCAGCGTTGTCGCCGCCACCGTGGGTGTCGGGCCGCGGTGGGCGTGGTCCAGCACGCCCGCGATCGCCCGGCGCAGCAGGGGGATGTGGCGGGCCACCAGCGCGCAGCCGTAGAACGCGCCGAACGCGCCCGCGCCCACCGCCACCGGGCCGGCGACGTCGGGGCGGCCGCGGGCGACCCGGCCCGCACCGGCGAACCACGTCGCCGCCACCGACGCCGTCAGGACGTGGAACCGGCGGGAGCCCGGGTCGCTGGCCAGCGACGCGCCCAGCAGTCCCGACCCGCCCGCCGTCACCGCGGCCAAGAACGCCTTCTTCACGCCGTCCGCCGGCTCTTCGCCCGCTCGCCCAGTGCCTGGAGCACCGCGTCGTCGTAGCCCATGGGCTCGAACTCGACGATGTCGCGGATCGCGTCGTCGCGGACCACGACCTCGTTGGTCATCGAGTCGATCAGCGCGCGGCCCGTCGTGACGTCGATGTCGGTGACCAGCGACAGCCAGTACGACGAGAGCCGCGGGGACAGCAGGGGCACCGGGACGATCAGCAGCGGCCGGCCCTCGATCGCCGCGACGCGCTGCAACATGTCGCGGTAGGCCAGCACCTCCGGGCCGCCGATCTCGAACACCCGGTCCGCCGCCTCCGGGGCCTCGAGCACGCCGGCCAGGTAGCGGACGACGTCGGCGATCGCGATCGGCTGCGTACGCGTGCCGACCCAGCGCGGCGTGACCATCGCCGGCAGGTGCTCCACCAGCTGGCGGGTCAGCTCCCACGACGTCCCGCCGTGCCCGATCACGATCCCGGCGCGCAGCACGGTCACCGGCACGCCGGTCTCCCCCAGCAGCCGCTCGACCTCGCGGCGGCTGGCCAAGTGCTCCGACAGCGCATCGTCGTCGTCGCCGAGGCCGCCCAGGTAGACGATCCGGCGCACGCCCGCGTCCGCCGCCGCCCGGGCGAAGGCCCGCGCGGCCTGGGCGTCGCGGCGCTTGAAGTCCACGCTGTCGAGTGAGTGGACCAGGTAGTAGGCGGCCTCGACACCCTTGAGCGCGTCCCGCAGCGAACCGACGTCGGCGACGTCCCCGCGGACGGCCTTCCCGGCGCCGGAGTACTTCGCCGGGTGCCGGGTCATCGCGAGGACCTCGTGCCCGGCCGTTTCCAGCTCCGGGCACAACCGGGTGCCGACGAACCCCGACGCTCCGGCCACCAGCACACGCATACCGGGGACGTTAGCTGCGCGAACGCCCGCCCGCAGATCCTCGCCCGGCGAAGCAGACCGCGGCGACGACCCCCGCGCAGCCCACCAGCTGGGCCCACCCGGGCGTCTCCCCCAGCAGGCCGATCCCCAGCAGGACCGCGCCGACCGGCTGCAGCAGCATCAGCGTCGCGCCGGTGGTGGCCGACATCCGGGGCAGCGCGGCGGAGATCAGCAGCCACCCCACCAGCTGGCCGACGACGGCGAGCGCGACCAGCCAGCCGAACGCCGACCAGCCCGGCGCCAGGTCGAGTGTGCCGGTCGGGACGCCGAGCACCACCGCGACGACGCCGGCCGAGACCGTCGCGAGCACCAGCGAGTGCGCCTGCGTCCCCGAGCCGCCGCTGAGCCGGATCAGGAACAGGTAGGCGGCGTACCCGGCGCCGGCGAGCATCGCCGCGACCGCGCCGGTGACCGGGTCCGAGCCGAAGGAACCGGTGCCGGCGAACCCGCCGGCCAGCACAACGCCGCCGAGCAGCACGGGCACGGCGGCCAGGAACCGCCTCGTCGGCCGTTCGCCCAGGAACGCGAACGCCAGCAGCGGCACGATGATCACCTGGACGGCCAGCAGCACCGTCGCGATGCCGGCGCCGACGCGCGGGATCGCCTCGCCCCACAGCACGAAGTCCAGGCCGAGCCCGGTGCCGGCCAGCAGCGGCAGGAGCGCGCGGCGGCGCGCGCCCGGGTTCGCGCGGCGTTCCCGCGCGGCGAGCGCGAGCAGGACCGGCAGGGCGATCAGGCAGCGCCAGAACGCGCTCGTGCTGCCGCTGGTGTGCGAGACCTTGATGAAGACCGACGACAGCGAGATGCAGAAGCCGCCGAGCGCGGCGAGCAGGCGCGGGTCGAAGCGCTCGGTGAAGGCGGCGGTGGTCGTGGGGCGCGGGGCGGTCGTGGTCACGCCTCCAGCGTGGAGGTCACGACTGTCAAGGACAAGCGAATGTTTCTGCGTGGAATTCGGTAGCATGTCTACCGTGTTTGGACTTGATCGCCTGCGGGCGCTGCACGCCGTCGCCGCTCAGGGTTCGGTCGCCGCGGCGGCCGCGTCCCTGCACGTCACGCCGTCGGGGGTGTCGCAGCAGCTGGCGAAGCTGGAACGGGAGGCCGGGCAGCGCCTGCTGGAGCCACGCGGCCGGGGTGTCCGGCTGACGAAGGCGGGTCAGCTGCTGGCCGGGCACGCCGAGCGGATCCTGGCGCAGGTCGCCGAGGCGAAGGCCGATCTGGAGCTGCTGCGCGAGGACGTCATCGGGCCGCTGCGGATCGGCGCGATCCCCACGACGGTGCACGCGCTGCTGCCGCCGGCGCTGACCACGCTCGCCGCGCAGCACCCGCGGCTGGCCGTGACGCTGCACGAGGGCGAAGCGGAGCAGACGATGCCCCGGGTGCTGGCCGGCGACCTCGACGTCGCGGTGCTGGAGAGCTGGGAAGACCGGCCGACGGTGCTCCCGCCCTCGACGACGCAGATCGCCTTGTTCTCCGACGTCGCGGACCTCGCCCTGCCCGCCGGGCACCGGCTCGCCCACCGCAAGACCGTCGATCTGTCCGAAGTGGACGATCTGCCGTGGATCGGCTGGAGCGCCGGGTCCGGCTGCTACGACTGGCTGGTGCAGGTGCTGCGCAAGCAGCGGCTGGAGCCCCGGATCAGCTGCACGGTCGGCGGCTACCCGACGCAGCTGGCGCTCGTGGCGGGCAACGTCGGCGCGGCGCTGGTGCCCCGCCTGGCCCGCGAGCAGCCGCCGGAAGGCGTCCGCATCCTGGCGACGCGGCCGCCGCTGACCCGCACGATCTACGCGATCTGCCGGGCGGGCGAAGAGGATCGCGGCGCGGTGCGCGCCTGCCTGGACGCCCTCCGGGCCGCCTCCGCGCGGTTCGAAAGCGCGGGGCGGCCCGTCGGCTGAGCACTAGCAGGCGACCTGCAGCTGGAACGGGTAGTCCGCCAGCCCGCCACCCGGGTTCTTCGTCTCGACGTACACGCCATTGGGGCTGCTGTGCCCGCCGGCGGTGAACACCAGACCCGGGTAGTAGACGAGCCCGTTGCCCGGATCGGCCACCGTCGCCACGTACGAACAGCCGGCGACGTTCTGGCCGAAGGTCGCCTCGTACCGGCCGACGCCGAGCCGCGCGAACGCCGTCACGCCGCTGCCGCGCACGAAGTTGCCCGAGTAGTCACTCGCGACCGTCAACCCGCCGCACTGGACCTGGAGCTGGAACGGGTAGTCCGCCAGCCCCGCACCCAGGTTCTTCGTCTCCACGTACACCCCGTTCGGGCTGCTGTGCCCACCGGCGGTGAACACCAGACCCGGGTTGTAGACCAAGCCGTTGCCGGGATCCGCCACGGTCGCGGCGAACGTGCACCCGCTGACGTTCTGGCCGAACGTCGCCTCGTAGCGCCCGGGGCCGAGCCGCGTCATGCCGGTGACGCCGCCACCGCGCACGAAGTTGCCCGAATAGCCGGTCGCCACCCACAAGCCGCCGCACTGGACCTGGAGCTGGAACGGGTAGTCCGCCAGCCCCGCACCCAGGTTCTTCGTCTCCACGTACACCCCGTTGGCGCTGTTGTGCCCACCGGCCGTGAAGACCAGACCCGGGTTGTAGACCAAGCCGTTGCCGGGATCCGCCACCGTCGCCACGTACGAACAGCCCGCGACGTTGCGGTTGAACGTCACCTCGTAGCGCCCGGTGCCGAGCTTCGCGTAGCCGGTGACCCCGCCGCCTCGCACGAAGTTGCCCGAGTAGTCGGTGACGACCCACTGCCCCGACGACGCGGCGGGCGCCGCGTGTGCCGCGGGAACGACCACGCACGCCGCCGCGGCGAGGCCGCCGACGACGACCCCGAGTCTCCGCGCCCATTTCCTTCCGGACCACACCACCGTGTTCTCCCCTGCTCGTGTGCCGTTGACGTAGCTCAGCGTCCGGGACCGGGGACACCCGCGGCAGGGCGCGGCGGACGGTCCGGCGGGCACCCGAGCCCGCACCATGGGGAAGCCGGGCGTCCGGTGTCTACAGTGGACGGTTGAGCCGGGCCACCATTTCGGTGACGAGCGGCCCCGGCCGCCGGTGGTGGACCACGAAGATGTCCCGCACCGGCCGCGCGTCGGCCGCGTCCCGGACCTCGATCCGGGCCGCGCCCGCCCGGCCGAGCACGTCCTCGGGCACGAACGCGATCCCCAGCCCGGCTTCGACCAGCGCCAGGATCACCTGGTAGTCGCGGGTTTCGTAGGCGACGCGCAACCGCACGCCCGCGGCCTCGGCCAGCTGCTCCAGGCACCCGCGGTTGGGCACGCCGGGACTGCCGGAGATCCAGTCCTCCCCGGCCAGCGCCCGCAGCGTCAACCGGCGGACGCGGGCCTTCGCGTGGCCGGCCGGGAGGATCAGGCGGAACCGCTCCGAGCGCACCAGGCGCCGCTCGAGCCCACGCGGGTCCGGCAGCGGCGCGCCGGGATAGCGGTGGGTGATGAGCAGGTCGAGGTCGCGCGAGCTGACCAGGCCGTAGCCGTCGGGCGGCTCCAGGTCCAGCAGCCGCAGCGCGACCGCGGGGTGGTCCCGGCGGAACCGCGCGAGCGCGGCCGGGACGAGCGTCACGCCGGCGCTGGCGAACGTGCCGACGGTGAGCTGCGCCGGCTCCTCGTCGAGCAGGGCGCGGACGGTGCGCTCGGCCGTGCGCAGCTCCCCGACGATCGTCTCCGCGTGCGCCAGCAGCGCCTCCCCGACCGGCGTGAGCGTGACGCCGCGCGCGTTGCGGTGCAGCACGGGCGCGCCGAGGTCGCGCTCGAGCTTCGCCAGCTGCTGCGAGACGGCCGACGGCGTGAACGAGAGCCGCTGGGCCGCCCCGGCGATCGAGCCGGCGTGGGCGACCTCGGCGAGCAAGGCGAGGCGGCGGGCGTCGAGCACAGCTCCTCCAGCCGTAAGCAGGACTGTTGCCAGGATAGAAGACGCCGCTGGTGCTTACGCCCGGCCGCGCGCATGCTGGGGTCATGATCAGCACTTCCGATGTCGAACGGGCCGCCGCGCGGATCGCGGGGCGGGTCCGCCGCACGCCGGTGTTCGCCGACGACGGCGTCTGGTTCAAGCTCGAGCAGCTGCAGCACACCGGCTCGTTCAAGGCGCGCGGCGCGTTCAACCGGATCATCGCCGCGGGTGAGCTTTCGGCGGCCGGCGTCGTGGCCGCGTCCGGGGGCAACGCCGGGCTCGCCATCGCCTACGCCGCGCGGGAGTTCGGGGTGGCCGCCCGGGTCTTCGTCCCGGCGACCGCCCCCGCGGTCAAGGTGGTGAAGCTGCGGCAGCTGGGTGCGGCCGTCGAGCTGGTCGGCGACAAGTACGCGGACGCCTACGACGCCGCCGTGAAGCACGCGGCCGACTCCGGCGCGCTCTTCTGCCACGCCTACGACCAACCCGAAATCTGCGCCGGGCAGGGCACCGCCGGGCTGGAGCTGCTCGAACAGGTCGAGGGGCTGGACACGATCCTGGTCGCGGTCGGCGGCGGCGGGCTGCTGGCCGGCGTCGCGGCCGCGGTCGAAGGCCGGGCGCGGGTCGTCGGCGTCGAACCGCACACGGCGCCGACGCTGCACGCCGCGCTGGCCGCCGGGGAGCCGGTGCCGGTCGAGGTGGCCGGCCTCGCGGCCGACTCCCTCGGCGCGTCCCGGCTCGGCGACATCGCCTTCGCCGTGGCCACCCGGACGAACGCGGGATCGGTGCTGGTGGGAGATTCCGCGATCGCCGAGGCCCGGGCGGTCTTGTGGGACCGCTACCGCCTCGCCGTCGAGCCCGGCGGCGCGACGGCGTTCGCCGCCCTGCTCGGCGGCGCCTACCGCCCGGCGCCCGGCGAGCGCGTCGCCGTGCTGCTCTGCGGCGCGAACACCGACCCGGCGACGCTCACTTCCCCGACAGCCGCGCCACCACCGGCGCGAACTGCTCGATGAACGCGCCGTTGACGCTGATGTAGGACACGCCCAGTTCCTCGCGCCGGCGCTCGAGCTCGGCGGCCATGTCGTCGACGCTGCCGCGGAGCATGCTCAGCGAGTCGTGCTCGATGAGCGTCTGGGCGTCGGCGCCGGTGAACTGCTGGATGAACGGCGGCACCTGCTCGCCGATGACGAAGACGTTGAGCCCCAGCTCGATGTCCCGGTCACCGGCCGCGGCGCGGATTTCCTCGGCGTGCCCGGCCATTTCCGCGCGCGGGGTCAGCACACCCCCGGCGAGCGTGACGATGTCGGCCTTCTCCCCGGCCAGGCGCCGGATCTTCGGCCCGCCCGCGGCGACCATCACCGGGGTGTGCGTGTCGCCGTCGAGCCGGCGCACCTCGTCGATCGTCTCGGCGATCGAGTCGAGCCGCTCCTGACCCGAGCCGTAGGGCAGGCCGAGCCACTCCGCCTGCCGGCGCATCGTCGGCAGCCCGGTGCCGATGCCGAGCTCGAACCGGCCCCCGGTCACCACGGTGAGGCTGTGCGACTCCCAGGCCGCCGCCCGCGCCGTGCGCAGCGGACTGGCCAGGACGAACGAACCGACCCGCAGCTCGGTCGTCGCCACCGCCGCGGCCGCGAGCGCCGCGGTCGGCGTCGGCAGGTTCAGGTTGTCCGGGCAGAGCAGGGTGGAGTAGCCGAGCTCCTCCGCACGGCGGGCGGTCTGCAGCCACTTCGCGCCACCTTCGGCCGCGGCCGCGACCACGCCGAACCGGAACGCCTTGTCGACCATCGAAGTACCCCCAAAGTCGTCGGTACCGACGATCCAACCACCAGTGCGCCCGGCCGTGCCACCACGGCCGGGCGCGCGTCCGGCGTCAGCCGCGCTGGTACTCCTCCCAGGTGACCTTCGTGACCGAGGGGCCGTCGTCGGCGCCGCGGCCGGCGAGGCCGTTCATGCCCAGGTAGTAGTCGCCCGTCTGGTGCTGCGCGCCCGACGAGAGGTCCGGGTCGGAGATCGCCTCGGCGTGGACGTGGTAGGCGAAACCCTGGGCCGGCGTGCGGTACCAGGCCGCGAACCCGACCCGGCGCAGCGCCTTGATGAAGTTCGTCCGGGTCGTCGACGACATGCCGGACACCGAGATGTCCATCGCGCCGCCGCCGTCGTGCGTGCCGGCCGAAGCGTCGACGCCGCCCGGGTTGTACGAGCCCTGCGTCAGGCTGACCGTGGTGCCCGACAGCCGTTCCGCCTCCAGCAGCATCGCCTTGGTGCGGGTGTTGATCGTGACACCGCGGTAGGCGACGCGGCTGCCCGCGGAGACCGTGCTCGTCACGGTGTAGCGGCCGTCGCCGAGCTTCTCCAGCGACGTCTTGCCCGGCAGGCCCGACGCGTCGATCCCGGTGTAGCCCAACGACTTCTGGTACTGCGAGTACGCCGTGATCGTCGTGGTGCCGAAGTACCCGTCGACGTACTTGCTGTCCAGCAGGCCCTTCGCCTGCAGTGCCTGCTCCACCAGCAGGACGCTGTCGTGCGCGCCCGGCGTCTGCGTGTCGTCGGCGCGGCGCGGGTCGATCTGGGCCGCCTTCAGCACGGCCTCCATGTTCGCCGCGGGCAGCGCCGCCGTGGCCGCGGGCTCGGCCTGAGCCGGTGCGGCCACGGCGAACGCCGCTGCGGTCAACGCCGTCAGCACGGCGGCCTTCGTGAACATCCCTGTCCTCCATCGGTCGGAATCCTTACGCCCGGGAGGATCACCCGGCCCGATACAAGGGACGTACAAACCGGGCGGTCAGCTCGCGCGGAAAGTGCGCAGACGCAGGCTGTTCGTCACGACGAAGACCGAGCTGGCCGCCATCGCCGCGCCGGCGAGCATCGGGTTCAGCAGGCCCGCGGCGGCCAGCGGCAGCGCGGCGACGTTGTAGGCGAAGGCCCAGAACAGGTTGCCCTTGATCGTCCGCAGCGTCCGGCGCGAGAGCCGGATCGCGTCGGCCGCCGCGCGCAGGTCGCCGCGCACCAGCGTCAGGTCGGCCGCCTCGATCGCGACGTCGGTGCCGGTGCCCATGGCCAGGCCGAGATCGGCCTGGGCGAGCGCGGCCGCGTCGTTGACGCCGTCGCCGACCATCGCGACGACCTTGCCGTCCTCCTGCAGGCCGCGCACGACGTCGGCCTTGTCCTTCGGCAGCACCTCGGCGATCACGCGCTCGATGCCGACCTCGGCGGCGACCGCGCGGGCGACCCGCTCGCTGTCGCCGGTGAGCAGGATCGGGGTCAGCCCGAGCCCGCGCAGCCGCCGGACCGCTTCGGCCGACGTCGGCTTGATCGTGTCGGCGACGGTCAACCTCCCGCGCACCTCGCCGTCCCAGGTCACGCCGACCGTGGTCCCGGCGCCGTCCGCGCGCGCCACGCTGACCGTGCGCCCTTCGACGACGCCGCGCACGCCCACCCCCGGCGTGCTCCGGAAGTCCACAACGGACGGAAGCGTCCCGAAACGGGCCCGGGCGGCGTCCGCGATGGCCCGGCCGATCGGGTGCTCGGACGCGGCCTCGACGGCGCCCGCGAGCCGCAGCACCTCGCCGTCCCCCTCGACCAGCGCCATCTTGCCGGTGGTCACGGTGCCGGTCTTGTCGAGCACGACGGTGTCGACGCGCCGGGTCGACTCGAGCACTTCCGGGCCCTTGATCAGGATGCCCAGCTGCGCGCCGCGGCCGGTGCCGACCAGCAACGCCGTCGGCGTGGCCAGGCCCAGCGCGCACGGGCAGGCGATGATCAGCACCGCGACCGCGGCGGTGAACGCGGCCGAGGGCGAGCCACCCGCGCCGAGCCAGAAGGCCAGGGTCGCCACCGCCAGCGCGATGACGATCGGGACGAAGACCGCCGAGACGCGGTCCGCGAGCCGCTGCACCTGAGCCTTGCCGGTCTGGGCCGCCTCGACCAGCCGCGCCGTCTGCGCCAGCTGCGTGTCGGCGCCGACGCGGGTGGCGCGGACGACGAGCCGGCCGCCGACGTTGACCGTCGCGCCCGCCACGGTGTCGCCCGGGCGGACCTCGACGGGCACGCTTTCACCGGTGAGCAGGCTCGCGTCGATCGCGGACCCGCCGTCGGCGACGACGCCGTCGGTGGCCACCTTCTCCCCCGGCCGGACCACGAACCGGTCGCCGACGGCCAGGTCGCCGATCGGGATCCGCCGCTCACCGCCGCCGGTCAGGACGGCGACGTCCTTGGCCCCCAGGTCGAGCAACGCCCGCAGCGCGGCGCCGGCGCGGCGCTTCGAGCGGGCCTCGAAGTAGCGGCCGGCCAGGATGAACGTCGTGACGCCGGCGGCGACCTCGAGGTAGATGGCGCCGTCGCCGGCCATCCGCTCGATGGTGAGCTCGAACGGGTGCTTCAGGCCCGGGGTGCCCGCGGCGCCGAACAACAGCGCGTACAGCGACCAGCCGAACGCCGCGAGGGTGCCGATCGAGATGAGCGTGTCCATCGTCGCGGCGCCGTGGCGGAGGTTGGCGTAGGCGGCCCTGTGGAACGGCCACGCGCCCCACACCAGCACCGGCGCGGCCAGCGCCAGGGAGATCCACTGCCAGTAGGTGAACTGCCAGGCGGGCACCATGGCCAGGACGACCACCGGGACCGAGAGCACCGCGGCGCCGAGCAGCCGCTGCCGCAGGGTCCGGGTGGGATCCGTGGGTTCCGCTTCGGTGGGCTTCTCGGCGGGCAGCGTCGCGCCGTAGCCCGCCGCCTCGATCTGCGCCACGAGGTCTCGCGGAGCGACTTCGCCGGCGTAGGCGACCTTCGCCTTTTCCGTGGCGTAGTTGACGGTCGCGGTGACGCCGTCGAGCTTGTTGAGCTTGCGTTCGATCCGCGCCGCGCAGGACGCGCAGGTCATCCCGGTGATGGCGAGTTCGACGTTCTTCGCTTCCAGCTGCCGGGTCATCGCCGGTCGCCTCCCCCGGTGGTCGCGGTGAACTCGGCGGTGCGGACCACGTCGCCGTGGCGGAAGTCCAGGAACAGCCGGTAGGTGCCGGCCGAGGGCACCTCGGCGAGGAACGTCACCCGAGGCCCGTTCTTGCGATCGCCGGCCGGGTCGTCCGGGTGGACGTGCAGGTAGCCGAGGTCGCCGCCGCGCAGCGCCACGAGGTGGCCGTACGCGCCGAGGTAGGGCTGCAGGTCGGTGACGTCGCGGCCGTCCTTGGTGACCGTCGCGGTCAGCCGCGACGAGCGACCGGGCACGAGGTCGCCGTCGAGCCGGACGCGGTACCCCTCGACGTCGGCCACCCGGGTCTCGGCGTGTTCGACTGGCTGGAACAGCCCCGGTGCGACGAGGTCGACACCGAGCGTCAGGCTCTGGCCGCCGGCCGGCGTGAAGTCGGCGAAAGCGCGGTAGCTGCCCGCTTCGGCGACGGTGACCGGCACGCTCCAGGTGCCGTCGGCGCCGAGCTCCGGGTGCAGGTGCCGGTAGCCGGTGGTGTCGCGGCGCACGACGATGAAGTGCATCCGCTTCTCGTGTTCGACGTCGTAGGCGGTGACCGGGGCGCCGTCCGGGCCGATGACCCGGAAGGTGAACTTCGTGGTGGCGCCGGGGGTGAGCGTCGTGCCGGCGGGCGTGAGGGTGTAGCCGCCCGCGGCCGAGGCCAGCCCACCGGGCTGGTGGTCGGCGACCTCCGCGACGGTGCCGCCGTGGCCGTCCCCGTGCCCGGCGTCCTCGCCACCGTGCCCCTCGGCCGCCTGGCCGGGGAAGGGACCGACGGCGATGCCGGTCACCCAGGCGCCCGCGGCGACCAGGGCGAGCGCCGCACCGTAGGCGGAAAGCTTCGCTGCGGTGTTCATGTCAGCCGGTACCCCGCTTCTTCCACAGCGCCGCGCACGTCGGCGACGGACAGGTCCCCGGCGCCGCGGACGGTCACCGCGCCGGTGGTCAGCTCGACGGTGACGCCGGTGACGCCGCCGAGCGCGCGGATTTCCGCTTCGACCGAGCGGGCGCAGTGGTCGCAGGTCATGCCCGAGACGGTGTAGGTCGTGTCTGCCATGCCTCAGATATACCCTAGGGGGGTAGGGTAATCAATCACGGTCACGACATGTAATCCGAAGCACAGTCGACCCGGTTACCACTGGTCCAAGCGTGTTTCTTGCGGTCACGGAGAGTTCTCACGACCCACCCCTGGACGCCGCTGTATTCGTTTCGTAACCTGTTCGAGATCTCGCGGCCCCCGGTCGTCGATGAGACGGCGACGCGAGATCGCCGCCGATACCCCCTGCCGGGTACCGGGCCCACCGCGTGTCTATTCGCTGTTGCGGTAGCGCACGCCCGGGTCAGCGCGGACGAGGCCCCCGACTCGCCGCCCGGTGCCCGAAGGCGGCCGATCAGCAAAGGAGACCCGCGCGAGAATGCGTTCGCATCCCGTCAAGCGCGTGGTGTCAGGTGCCCTCGCCGCGGCCTCGGTGATCACAGTCGTCACCATGGCCCAGCCGTCGGCCAGCGCCGCCCCCGTCCCCGTCCTCCAGGCCCCGCCCACCGGGTCCGACGCCCTCGCGAAGTACCGGGACCTCTCGGCGCAGGCCGAGAAGCTCAACGAGGACCTCCTGAAGGCCCAGGACGACCTGACCGCCAAGCAGGGCCAGCTCGACAAGGCCAACGCCGACGTCACCGCGGCCAAGGACGCCGGCGCCTCGGCGATCGAGGCCAAGCAGAAGTACCAGGGCCAGGTGGACAAGTTCGCCGGCGCGTCGTTCACCAGCGGCGTCCAGCTGAACAAGCTGTCCGCGCTGCTGGCCGGCACGTCCACGCAGGACTTCCTGGACCGCTCGTCGGCGCTCGAGGTCATCGCGACCGAGAAGAACGGCGCGATGGACGGCCTCACCGACGCGGCCGGGAAGGCCACCGCCGCCGAGAAGGCGGCGACCGACGCGGCCAAGCGGGCGACCGACGCCCGTGACGCGGCGGCGAAGCTGGCCTCGGACATCGAAGGCAAGAAGAAGAATCTCCAGGCGCAGATCGACCAGATCGAGGCCCAGAGCAAGACGCTGAGCACCGCCGACAAGACCGCCCAGAAGGACACCGGCGGCGACGCCCCGGTCGTCAAGGCGGCCTCCGCTGCCGCGCAGAAGGCGGTCGACGCGGCGCTGAGCAAGCTGGGCAGCGCCTACGTCTACGGCGCCACCGGACCGAGCACGTTCGACTGCTCGGGCCTGATGCAGTGGGCGTACAAGCAGGCCGGCATCAGCCTGCCGCGGACGTCGTCGGCGCAGGCGGGCTTCGGCACGTCGGTGCCGCGCGACCAGCTGCAGCCGGGCGACCTGGTGGCGTACTACTCGCCGGTGTCCCACATCGGGATGTACATCGGCGACGGCAAGATGGTGCACGCGCCGACCAGTGGTGACGTCGTCAAGATCTCGCCGCTGCTGAAGGAGTACGCGGGAGCGACGCGGCCCACGGCCTGACGCTCCCCGTTTGTCAGTGCCCCGTTCGGGAGGTGTGGAACCTCCCGGACGGGGCACTCTGCGTCCATGGCCGAGCACGACGACGTCGACAAGGCGACCGCGGACGCGGTCGGCAAGGTCACCGAGGCGTTCGAGACGATCGAACGAGCCCGGGGCCACCTCTACGCGTTCCACCAGATGACGGGCACCGGCGACCTGCTGTTCGAGGACGCGGCGAAGATGCTGCGGGAGGCCGGCCACCCCGAGTGGGCGGACCGCATCGACGAGGAGCTCATCGGGCTCAACGTCCTCCCGGACCGCTGGACGTTCCAGGTGGTCGAGGACTACGACGACGGCTACTACCGCACCACCCGCGAATTCACGCGCGAAGTGCGCGAGGGCCTGACCGGCGGTCGCCGGCACGTGCAGGAGCAGCAGTTCAAGGACGCCCGCCGGACTCGCGGGCGCGCGGGCCACGAGGCCGGGCCGCCGAGCACTCCGCCGATCCGAAGTTGTCGGACCCCCGGGTTGGAGTCGGAGACGAGCGAACAAGTGTTCGATCGAGGGACGGAGGAGCGATGACGGAGCCCAATCCGGAGAAGGACCCGAGCGAGTGGACCACGGGCGACGAGCCGATGACCGGTCCGCAGAAGTCGTACTTGCAGACGTTGGCGCAGGAGGCCGGGGTCGAGGTGCCCGAGGAGCTGACGAAGGCCGAGGCTTCCGAGCGGATCGACGAGCTGCAGCGGAGCACGGGGCGGGGCAGCTGAGGGGGTTCGCGTGGCTGTGGGTCAGGCCGCCGCGAGCTGGGTCGCGCCGGTGACCCGCAGCAGGAATTCGGCGTTGGAATCGGTCTTGCGGAGCTGCTCGAGCAGCTGATCGAGCGCGTGCGGCCCCTGCAGCGCCCGGCGGACCTCGCGCATCGCCGCGAGTTCTTCCGGCGTGACCAGCAGCTCTTCGCGCCGGGTGCCGGACGCGGGGATGTCGACGGCCGGGAACACGCGCCGCTCGGCGGCCTTGCGGTCGAGCTTCAGCTCGGCGTTGCCGGTGCTCTTCAGCTCTTCGAAGAACACCGTGTCGGCCAGCGAGCCCGTCTCCACCAGCGCGGTCGCGATGATCGTCAGCGACCCGCCGCCTTCGACGTTGCGCGCCGCGCCGAGCAGTCGTTTCATCGGCTGCACCGCGGCCGCGTCGACGCCGCCGGAGAGGGTGCGGCCGGAGGGGCGGGCCGAAAGGTTGTACGCCCGGCCGAGGCGGGTGAGCGAGTCGAGCAGCAGCACGACGTCTTCGCCCAGCTCGACCCAGCGTTTCGCGCGCTCGATGGTGAGCTCCGCCACGGCGACGTGCTCGGCGGGCGGCCGGTCGAAGGTGGAGGCGATCACTTCGCCGCGGATCGTGCGGCTCAGCTCGGTGACCTCCTCCGGGCGTTCGTCGGCGAGCAGCACGAGCAGGCGGCAGTCCGGGTGGTTGACCGAGATGCCGTGGCCGATTTCGCGCAGCACCGTGGTTTTTCCGGCCTTCGGCGGCGAAACGACGAGCGCACGCTGCCCCTTGCCGATCGGCGTGACGAGGTCGAGCACCCGCGGCACCAACCGGGCCGGCGTGGTTTCCAGCCACAGCCGTTCGTCCGGGTGCACCGGCACGAGGTCCGCGAAATGTGGCCGCGGCTGCGCCGGGTCGAAGCCGTTGACGCTCTCGATGTTCTCGGTGGTGCCGGTGATTTCGTCGCCGGCGCGCAGCTTGTGCTTGCGCACCAGGGAAAGCGGAACGGCGATGTCGTCCGGGGCCGACCGGTGGCCGGTGCGGACGAAGGGAGTTTTTCCTGACAGGTCAAGGATTCCGTTGAAAGGCATGGGTGTCTCCTGATGAGAAGGCCGACCGGTGGCCGGCGAAAAAAGGAAGGAGGCCGAGTGGCCTGGATCCGGGAGCTGCCTCCGGGCGGCCAAGGGGCCTGCGTCCGGGAGGAGCAACTCAACGGTAGCGAAGGGTTATCGAAAGCGCAACGGGTAAGTCCCGGTCGCCGTGGGTAGCTCTGAAGGGAGAAGCCCGATGAACGGGGGAACCGAGGCGGACCGAAGGGAGCGGATCGTGTATCGACATACCCCGGACCCTGGCGTCGATACCGGCGAAAGCACCGACGCCGACCAGGCTGGGACCACCGTCCCGGAGCACCACGCAGCGAGGGCGGTAACCACGGCACCCTTCGAAGAACTGGCGCCGGCCCTGCCCAACGAGATGGCGGGCCTGCGCCGCAAGCTGCTCCACTGGCTGGGCGAGCTGACCCTGGACCCGGACAGCAAGCACGACATCACGCTGGCGACGTACGAAGCGCTGGCCAATGTGGCGGCGCACGCGTACCCGAGCGGCCACGGCTGGGCACGCCTGCAGGCAGTGCACGAGGGCGACGCGGTGACGGTGACGGTCTCCGACACCGGCTGCGGAATCTCGGCCACCCGCCCCCGCCAGGCCGGCCTGCGCACTTCGGGCGGGCGAGGCCTGCTGCTGATCGACAAGGTGACGGACCAGGCGGACGTCGACTCGACCGGCCAGGGCACCACGGTGACGATGACCTGGCGCCCGGCCGCCCTCCGCCACGGGAACCCGGCCTGACACGAGCCGCGAAAGCGAAAGAACCTTTACGCGGCAGGCATTGCGCGGAGAAGTCCCGCAGAGTGCTCGACGCCGGACAGGGCCCTGCCGCCGCAAGAGAACAAACGCTTGCGGCGGCAGGCCTTTGCCCGCCGGCTGACACAGCAGCCGAGAGGGGCTCTCCCCCGCCCCTCGGAGTGCTCTACATCACACCATCAAGCCGCGCTGGCCAGCCGCACCAAGCGCTTGCGCGGGTACGAAACCAGCTCCCGCTCCTCATCCGTGGTGAAGATCTCGACCGAGTCCTCCAGCAACTCCGCCGAGGTCACCTGCAGCTGCCACGCGGGCAGGCCCGGCGCGGGCTCGTGCCAGAACCACTGGCCCTTGGTCAGCTGGTCCGCCGGGACCGTCGCGTCGTCCGTGTTCATGTGTTGAGGCTAGCCGCCACCACCGACAGTTTTCGCACGGCCTCAGCCGTGCGTGGGGTTGACTGTGATCGTCAGCACGTCCGGGTCGCCCGCGAAGACCGCGCCGCTGAAGTCCGGGCCCGGGCTCACGTCGTCGTACGGGAACGCGTAACCGCGGTTGTCCGGGAGTTTCGAGTGGACGATCCGCGCGTAGTGGTTCGTCGTGTCGCCCTGGTAGAACTTGGCCGGGTCTTCACCGGTCGGCTGGTTCGGGTTGGCCAGCAACGTCGTGCGGTTCAGCGCCGCCGCCAGGCGGGGGACGATCGCCTTGCGGGCGTCGCTCGCCCCTTCGGCCAGCGCGAACGGGCCGCTGTCGCAGCTCCAGACGTCCGCCGTCGCCGGCTTGGCGAACGACTCCGCGCCGAACACCAGCTGCCCACCCGTCACCCGGCCGGTGAACTTGCCGACGCCCGGGTTCTGCGAGTCGACCACCAGGTCGGTGCCTTCGTACTTCTGCCACACCTGGTCGATGTAGGCGTCGAGGTAGCCGCCGAACTGCGTTGCGTGGTGGTGCGGTGACAGCACGCGCAGCGTGCCGCCGTCGCCCGTCTGCACCAGGCCGGCCCACTCGCCACCCAGCTCCTTCAGCGCCGAAGCGACCTGGTCCAGCGCGCCGGCCGGCAGCCCGTTGACCGTCGGCGTCCCGGACCCCTTCGTCGTCAGCGAAAGCCCCATCGGGATACCCACGAAGTCGACGTAGCTGATGTTGGCGAACAGCTGCGTGTCGTTGAAGGTGAACTCGCTGAACGACCAGTTCTTGCCGTAGTTCGCGTCGCCGGAGTTGAGGAAGCTCGGGTGCACCAGGTTGGGCCCGGGGTCGAGGAAGAAGTCCAGCTTCGCGTCCGTGACGACGTAGATGCGCGCACCACCCATCTTGGGCACCGTCACCTGCGCGCCCGACCCGATCGGGATGGCGCAGTCCTCCGGCAGCGGGGTCGTGGGCGCGGACGGCGAGTCCGGGTAGTACGGCGTGCCGTCGGCGCGCAGCAGCACCAGCTTGCCGTCCGGCGTGGTGCCGGTGACGTAGGCGTACACGGTGCCGGAGCCCGAGTTGTTCACCAGCTTGAGGCCGAACGTGTCCGGCGTCGCGGCGTAGGCGGACCGCGCGAGGGGCAGCGCGGTGGCCGTGGCGAGCGTCGCCGCCGTGAGGCTGAGGAACGAGCGACGGGAGATCATGATGTCCTCCACGTTGAGGAGACGGATTGCAGAGTCCATAATGGACATCCGAGGGCGGTTCGCAGGATTCGTTGTGGACGTAAACAAACTATGACTCCGGTTTCGTTACCTGGCAACCCTTCGAAAGAAGGTCCAGACCACAGCCTCACCCGGCCCGCGCGGTGCCCAGCGGCGCGAAGTTCCAAACGGGACTCCCCCGGCACTGCCCGGGGGTACCGCGTGCCCGGTACTTCCGGGCACTCCCCTTGACGCGGGCTCGAACGACCGTGGACAGTGGTGGGCCTCGCAGGTCGTGGACGACCCATTCCCCTCCGGAAGCGAGATCTCATGCGCACCGTCAAGCAGCTCACCGCCGTGCTGGCCTCCCTGTCCTTCGTCCTGACCGCCGCCCCGGCGCACGCCGCGGAAACCTGGACCACGGTCTACCAGGACGACTTCGACGGCGCCGCCGGCACCGGCCTGAACACCCAGGACTGGCTCTACGACAAGGGAACCGGCTACCCGGGTGGCGCGGCGAACTGGGGCACCGGCGAGATCGAGACCTCGACCGACTCGACGGACAACGTCCACCACGACGGCCAGGGCCACCTGGCGATCAAGCCGCTGCGCGACGCGGGCGGCAACTGGACGTCGGGCCGGATCGAAACCCAGCGCACCGACTTCGCCGCCCCCGAAGGCGGCCAGCTGGAGATCAGCGCGACGCTCAAGCAGCCGTCTCCGGAGAAAGGCCTCGGTTACTGGCCGGCGTTCTGGGCGATGGGCGCCGACGCCCGCCCGGTCGGCGCGACGAACTGGCCGAGCATCGGCGAGCTCGACATCATGGAAGACGTCAACGCGCTGAGCAAGCACTCCACCACCTTCCACTGTGGACAGTGGCAGGGCGAGTGCCACGACCCGGACGGCATCACCAGCGACCTGCAGGACTGCGCCGGCTGCCAGGAGGGCTACCACAGCTACTCGGTGATCGTGGACCGGCGGAACGCCGCGGCCGAAGAGCTGCGCTTCTACCTGGACGGCAACCAGACCTTCTCGGTGCAGCAGAACCAGGTCTCGGACGCGACCTGGAAGGCCGCTGTCGACCACGGCTTCTTCGTCATCTTCGACGTCGCGATCGGCGGCTCCTACCCGAACAAGGTGTGCGGCTGCACCTCCCCCGGCGCGGACATCACGCCCGGTGCGGAGATGAGCGTCGACTCCCTCTCGGTCAGGACCAGCCAGGGCTGACAGTAGGCTGGGCGGCATGAAGCACGCCGTCATCGCGTCACCGATCGGGCCGCTGACCCTGGTCGGCGAAGGCGAGGCCCTGGCCGGCCTGTACTTCGACGGCCACCTGCGCACCCCCCGCATCACCGACCTCGGCCCCCGGGACGACGACGCCTTCGAGACGGCGCGGCAGCAGCTCGACGAGTACTTCGCGGGCACGCGGCGCGAGTTCGACCTCGAGCTCGCGCCGCGCGGCTCGGCGTTCGAGAAGCAGGTCTGGGCGCTGCTGACGAAGATCCCGTACGGCGAGACCCGCACGTACGGGCAGCTGGCCACCGAGCTGGGCGACCCCGGCGCCGCGCAGGCGGTCGGGAACGCCAACGGCTGGAACCCGATCAGCGTCGTCGTGCCGTGCCACCGCGTGGTCGGCACCAGCGGCGGGCTGACCGGGTACGCCGGTGGCCTCGACCGCAAGCGGTTCCTCCTGAGTCTCGAGGAACCGCCCGCGGACGAGGTCGGCCGGCTGTTCTAGCCCGCCGAGCAGGTCACGGTCGGGTCGGTCAGGTTCCCGCCGTGCTGCACGGTGAACCCGATGACGTTGCCGCTCCCGTTGGGCCGCGCGGTCAGCACGTAGCCGGTGCTGTCGTACGTCCCGGTGTAGTTCCAGCTGCCGATGACCTTCTGCGGCGCGTGGAAGGTGATCGTGAGGACCCAGTTGTTCGAGCCGGTCACCGTCACCTGGCCGTTGAAGCCGACGTTCCACTCGGCCGTCTTGGCGTAGGTCCCCGTGCACCCGCCCGGCGGCGGGGTCGTGGTCGTCGTCGGAGGCGGCGTGGTGGGTGTGGTGGGTGTGGTGGTCGGCGGCGGGGTGGTGCCGCCGTTGAGCGCGTCGAGCACCGCGGTGTAGGCGGCCTTCTTCTGGCCGTTGCCGTCGAACAGCAGCGGCGTGGCCGACGCGCGCCAGGAGTCGGTGTCCCGGATGCCCCACACCGTGATGCCGGTGCAGCGCGCCACCGCCAGGCAGGCGTTCGTGACCGTGCGGAACTTGTCGGCCTGGGCGCTGCCCGACCCTTCGATGTCCAGCTCGGTGATCTGCACGTCCACGCCGAGGTCGGTGAAGTTCTGCAGCGTGGTCCGGTAGTTCGACGGCACCGGGCTGTTGCTGTTGAAGTGCGACTGGAAGCCGACGCAGTCGATCGGCACGCCGCGGGACTTGAAGTCCTGGACCATGCGGTACACGGCCTGGGTCTTCGCCTGGTTCCAGTCGTCGGTGTTGTAGTCGTTGTAGCAGAGCTTCGCGTTCGCGTCGGCCGCCCGCGCGGCGCGGAACGCCGCCTCGATCCAGTCGTTGCCGGTGCGCTGCAGGTTCGAGTCGCGCCGCGCTCCCGAGCTGCCGTCGGCGAAGGCCTCGTTGACGACGTCCCAGGCGTAGATCTTGCCGCGGTAGTGGGTGGCGACCTGGGTGACGTGGTTCAGCATCGCCGACCGCAGCGCCGAACCCTCCATGCTCTGCATCCAGCCGGGCTGCTGGGAGTGCCAGGCCAGGGTGTGCCCGCGCATCCGGGCGCCCTGGCTCGTCGCCTGGGCGACGATCCGGTCCGCGTTGCCGTAGGAGAACTGGTTCTGCGACGGCTCGGTGGCGTCGATCTTCATCTCGTTCTCCGGGGTGATCATGGAGAACTCGCGGCTCAGGATACCGGTGTAGACGCTGTCCGACAGCTTGCTCGCCGACACCGCGGTGCCGAAGTAGCGGCCGGTCCCGCTCGCCGCGCTGCCCAGCGTCGTGCCGGCGGACGGCGTCGGGGACGTCGTCGGCTGGCTGCCGCTGTTCAGGCCGAGGAACGCGATCGCGTACGCCACCATCCCGTTCTGCGGCAGGGCGTGCCCGGCACCGGCGACGCTGATCCCTTCGACCGGCGCTTGGACGGCGGTGCTGCCGTAGCGCGTGCGCGTCCAGCCGGACTGCGGCGCGTCACTCGAGGCCGGGGTCTGGCTCACCCCGCGCAGGTTGGTCCACTGCTTGATCTCCTCCCCGAAGTTCGGGTAGCGCAGGGTGTCGTCGGCCGTGCCGTGCCACAGCTGCATCCGCGGGTACGGGCCGGCCTGCCCGCCGCTCATCTGCCGGGCCTGGTCACCCCACTGCTGGGCGGTCTTGGTGAGCTGGCCGCCCGAGCACTGGCTGTTCCAGCTCGAGCCGTCGGTGGTGGCGAAGCAGCCGGCGGGCACACCCATGAACGCCGAACCGGCGGCGAACACGTCGGGGTACTCCGCGGCCAGGACGTTCGTCATCATCGCGCCGGAGGAGAACCCGGTGACGAACACCCGGGTGGGGTCGACGTTGTAGTGCTGCTTGGCGTAGTCGACCATCGACAGGATGCCGACCGGGTCGCTGCCGCCGCCGCGGGTGAGGGCCTGCGGCGAGGAGACGTCGAAGCACTGCCCGCTGCGGGTGGCCTCGGGGAACACGATGACGTAGCCGTACTGGTCGGCCGCGGTGACGTAGTCGTGGGCGTACCCGCTGAACACCGCGGACGCGGAGCCGGTGCAGTAGTGCAGCGCGACCAGCAGCGCCGGCTTGGCGGCGACGTGGTCGGGGACGTAGGCGTACATGTTGAGGTTGCTGGGGTTCGCGCCGAAGCCGGTGACCCGGGTCAGCGTGGCGGCCGACGCGGGCTGCGCCGTGATCACCAGCACGATGGCGGTGGCGATCGACAACGCGGCGGCGAGGAGGGCGGTGCAGAGTCTTCGCACTCGAGGGAATCCTTTCCGGTGGCAGGGCGCAGCTGGGACGATCGTTCGTTCGCCACCCGGTACCGGTCAACGATTATCGCAATGTTTCGGGACCTTTCGAACTGCCGCCAAGCCGTTCTGCTGAAAGGATCCGGGGATGACCGAGCTGCTCCTGGGCCCCCTGCTCCGGCACGTCGACGCGACCTCGGCGACGATCTGGGTCGAAACGAACGCACCGTGTGAAGTCCGCGTCGCGGAAGCGGAAGCGCGGACGTTCGAGATCGCCGGCCACCACTACGCGCTGGTCGTGCTCACCGGGCTCGAACCCGGCCGGAACACGCCGTACGAGGTCCGGCTCGACGGCGAGGTCGTCTGGCCCGAGCCGGACAGCGACCTGCCGCCCAGCCGGATCCGCACGCTCGCCCCCGGTGACCCGCGGTTCCGGCTCGTGTTCGGGTCGTGCCGCAAGCCGCGCGAGGAGGACGCGCTGGGCCCGGACGCGCTCGCCGCGTACGCCCACCGGATGGCCGGGCTCGGCGAGCAGGAGTGGCCGGAGTCGCTGCTGCTGCTCGGCGACCAGGTGTACGCGGACGAGACCACGGACGCGACGCAGCAGTGGCTCGCCACGCGCCGCGACACGAGCGAGCCGCCGGGCACCGAGATCGCCGACTTCGAAGAGTACTGCCACCTGTACTTCGAGGCCTGGTGCGAGCCGTCGGTGCGCTGGCTGCTCTCGACCGTGCCGACGTCGATGATCTTCGACGACCACGACGTCCGCGACGACTGGAACACCTCGCAGGCCTGGCGCGAAGAGATGGCTCGCACGTCGTGGTGGCCGGAGCGGATCCGCGGCGCGCTGGTGTCGTACTGGGTCTACCAGCACCTGGGCAACCTGGGGCCGGACGAGCTGGCGAAGGACGAGGTCTACCAGCGGGTCAGCACGTCGGGGGTGGACAACGCGGAGCTGCTGCGCGCGTTCGCTGACCGGGCCGACCGGGAGGCCGACGGCGCCAAGGGCACCCGCTGGTCCTACCGGCGCGACTTCGGGCCGGTACGGCTGCTGGTCATCGACTCGCGGGCCGGGCGGATCCTCGAGCACGGCGAGCGTTCGATGATCGGCGACGCCGAGTTCGAGTGGATCGAGGAGCAGGCCCAGGGCGAGTTCGAGCACCTGCTGATCGGGACGTCGCTGCCGTGGCTGATGCCGACCGCGCTCTCGGCCGCCCAGTCGGTCAACGAGCGCCTCTGCGCGCGGCCCGGGCTCGTCGGGCAGGTTTCCGAGTGGTTCCGGCAGCTCGCCGACCTCGAGCACTGGCCGGCCTTCCGCGCGTCGTTCGACCGGCTGTCCCGGCTGATCGGCCGGGTCGCGGACGAGGGCGCGGCGTCGGTGAACGTGCTGTCCGGCGACGTGCACCACGCCTACGTCGCGCAGGCCGAGCTACCCGGGGCGCCGGTCCACCAGCTGACCTGCTCGCCGATCCACAACACCGTGCCCTGGTACATGAACCGCCTGTTCCGCGCGGGCTGGGCACGGGGGCTGACCCGGCTGAGCACCTGGCTGGCCCGCCGGGTGGGTGTGCCGCCCGCGCCGCTGACCTGGAGCTGCGTGTCCGGGCCGCACTTCGGCAACGCCGTGATGACGTTCGACGTCGACGGCCGCTCGGCCACGGCGACGCTCCTGCAGCCCGGCCGCGACGAGGTGCCGATCCGGCTCACCTGAGCGCGAGGGTGGGTGCGGCGCGGCCACCCTCTTCGGCCCGGCCGGGGCTAGGGTCAGGTCATGGCCAGGGAAAACGCGCTCGGGGAGTTCCTCCGGGCCCGCCGCGAACAGGTGGGACCGGACGAGCTGGGCCTGCCCGCGGGCGGGGCGCGCCGGGTCGCGGGGCTGCGCCGCGAGGAGGTCGCGGTGCTGGCCGGCGTCAGCACCGACTACTACGTCCGGCTCGAACAGGGCCGGGAACGCAATCCCTCGGCGCAGGTCCTCGACGCGCTGGCCCACGGGCTGGCGCTGGACGAGGACGCCACCGCGCACCTGCACCGGCTGGCCCGGCCCGCGCCGAAACGCCGTCGCGTGCGGCGGCGGGAGCAGGTCAGCCCGAACCTGCTGCGGCTGATGGCCGGCTGGCCGGACACCCCCGCGCTGGTGCTCGGCCGCTGCCTGGAGGTGCTCGCGCACAACGTGCTGGGCGAGGCGCTGTTCGCCGGGCACACCCACAGCGGTGACCTGGTGCGGCTGGTGTTCCTCGACCCGGACGCGCGCGGGTTCTACCCGGACTGGGAGCGCGTCGCGGTGAACACCGTCGGCGGGCTGCGGGTGGCCGCGGGCCTCGACCCGGACGATCCCCGGCTGATCGAGACGGTCGGTGAGCTGTCGGTCAAGAGCGCCGACTTCCGCCGGCTGTGGGCGCGCCACGACATCCGGCAGAAGACGCACGAGACCAAGCGGTTCCACCACCCGCAGGTCGGCGAGCTGACGCTGAGCTACGAAGCGCTGACCGTGAACAGCGCGCCCGGCCAGCAGCTCGTCGTCTACCAAGCCGAGCCGGGCAGCTCGTCGGAAGCTGCGCTCGCGTTGCTCGGCAGTCTCGCCGCGAGCTGATTTCTTTTCTTTGTTCCACAATGGACGGAAGGTTTCGTCATGCCCGAAAACTGGTTCATCACCGGCTGCTCGACCGGCCTCGGCCGGGCACTGGCCACCGCGGTGCTCGAGCGGGGACTGCGCGCCGTCGTCACGGCCCGCGACCCGGGCCAGGTCGCCGACCTCGTCGCGGCACACGGCGACCGCGCGCTGGCCCTGGCCCTCGACGTCACCGACCACGCGCAGGTCGCCGCCGCGGTCAGGGCGGCCGAAACCGCGTTCGGCGGGATCGACGTCCTGGTCAACAACGCCGGCTACGGCTACCTCGCCGCGATCGAGGAAGGCTCGCCCGACGAGGTCCGGGAGTTGTTCGACACCAACGTGTTCGGCCTCGCCGACGTCACCCGGGCGGTGCTGCCGGGGATGCGGGCGCGGCGGAGCGGGCACGTGGTGAACGTGTCGTCGCTGGGCGGGCTCGCCGCGTTCGGCGCCACCGGCTACTACCACGCGACGAAGTTCGCCGTGGAAGGGCTTTCCGAGTCACTGGCGGCGGAAGTGGCGCCGCTGGGGATCAAGGTGACGATCGTCGAGCCGGCGGCGTTCCGCACCAACTGGTCCGGTCCGTCGATGCGCCAGTCGGCGACCCGCATCGACGACTACGCGGCGACGGCCGGCGCGCGTCGCACGGCCACCACCGCCACCCACGGCCACCAGCCGGGCGACCCCGCGCGGGCGGCCGAGGCGATCATCGACGCCGTTTCCGCGGCCGATCCCCCGCTGCGGTTGCTGCTGGGCAAGGCCGCCTACGACATCGCGACGGCCCGCCTGGACACCCTGCGGGCCGAGTTCGACAGCTGGCGCGAGGTCACCCTCGCCGCCGACTTCCCCTCCTGAAAGGGTTTTCCGTGAAGATCGTGCTCATCACCGGCGCCAGCAGCGGCATCGGTCACGCCACCGCCCTGCGCCTGGCTCACGAAGGCCACCACGTGGTGCTCGGCGCCCGCCGGGAAGACCGGCTGACCGCGCTGGCGAAGGAAATCCACGACGCGGGCGGCACCGCCGACGTGCACCGCCTCGACGTCACCGACCGCGCGGAGGTCGCCGAGTTCGCCGACGCCGCCGTGCGCGCGCACGGCCGGCTCGACGTGTTCGTCGCCAACGCCGGGGTGATGCCGTTGTCACGCCTGGACTCCCTGCTCGTCGACGAGTGGGACCGGATGCTCGACGTCAACGTCCGCGGCCTGCTGCACGGGATCGCGGCGGTCCTGCCGCACTTCCGCCGCCAGGGCGGCGGCCACTTCGTGACGATCGCCTCGACGGGCGCGCACGAGGTCGTGCCGACGGCGGCGGTCTACTGTGGAACGAAGTACGCGGCCCGCGCGATCACCGAAGGCCTGCGCCTGGAGGCCGACCCGGGCATCCGCGTGACGACGGTGTCGCCGGGCGTGGTCGAGTCCGAGCTGGCGGACACGATCACCGAACCCGGGGCGAGGGAAGCGATGCGCACCTACCGCGCGGTGACGTTGCCGCCGGACACGATCGCGGGCGCGATCTCGTACGCGATCGGCCAGCCGGCGGGCGTGGACGTCAACGAGGTCGTCGTGCGGCCGACCGCCCAGCGCTGACCCGGCCCGTGTCGTCCGTTCAATCACGCGTGTCGACCCGCTGATCACGCGTGTCGACGTTCCCGCGCGGCATCACACGTGATCGGCGGGGCACGCGTGTGATCAGAGGGGCATCACGCGTGATTGAAGGGGCATCACGTGTGATTGGGGGGTCGACACGGCTCAGCGTTCCAGCTCCGCGATCACCCGCGGGATCTCGGCCACCAGCTCCCGGGCCAGCAGGCCTGTGGTTCCGGTGTCCGGGATCAGGCGCCGGCCCGCCACCGCGTGGACGTGCGTTGCCCAGACGGCGGCCTGGGCCGGGTCCGCGCCGCGGGCCAGGAAGCCGCCCGTCAGGCCCGCCAGGACGTCGCCGCTGCCCGAAGGCGACCGGCTCAACGCGCCGAGCGCGAACGCGTCCAGCACCACCCGGGCGTCCGGGGCGAACCGAGCCGGTCCACCGCGTCGCCCGCGATCGCGCCCGACGGCGTCTCCGGCAACCCGAACACCGAGGACTCCGGCACGGAGACACCGAGGGCCACCGCGTGCCGTTCGCTGACCGCGAGCTGCAGCGTGCCGGCACCCGCACGCAGCGCGGCCGTGCCGGACAACGCCGGCGCGCCCGGCACCGTCCGCGCGCCGCCGACGACGAGCACCGTGCCGCGGTCCCGCGTGCCGATCCGCCTGTCCCGCAACAGGGCCGGGCTGATCGGCGCCGGGTCAGGAGAGCTGCTGCGCGGCATCGTCGTCCGCCGTCGGCGGGGTGTCGGTGGCGTGCAGGTGGCCGACCTCCTGGGCCCGCACCATGGTGAACCCGCCGTCGCGGTCGCGCTCCCAGGTCGTCACCGAGCCGTTCGGGACCTCGGTGCTGTGCGCGGCACGCATGAGATCGGGCTCCGGCAACCCTTCCAGCAGGTAGCGGAGGGCGTAGACGGTCATCTCGTGCGCCGACAGCAGCACCCGCCCGCCGGGCCGGCTCGCGCTCAGCTCGCTCAGCAGGGACCGCAGCCGCAGCACGACGTCCGCCCAGGACTCCCCGCCCGGGGGCCGGTAGTAGAACTTGCCCAGCCGCTGCTTGCGCCGCAGCTCGTCCGGCCACCGCTCGCGGACGCCGTGCGAGGTCAGCAGGTCCAGCACGCCGAGCTCGCGGTCGCGCAGCCGTTCGTCGGGCACGATCGCGACGCCCTCGGGCGCGGCCAGCCGCGCGGTGTCCCAGGCGCGGCGGTAGGTCGAGGTGACGACGACGTCCGGCGGGTGCTCCGCCAGGAACTCACCCGCGGCCTTCGCCTGCTCCCGCCCGAGATCGGTCAGCGGGACGTCGGCGTCGCGCTCGGCGATGTCGATCACATCCGCCCCCGCCGACTCCGCTTCCTCCCGCGCCACGTTTCCGGTGCTCTGGCCGTGCCGCAGCACACCCACCCAGTCCAAGTCGACGCTCACGCCCGGGTGGTTACCCCCGGCAACCCGCCGTCGAAACCCGGGATGGTTAGGCCCGCAAAGGAGTTCCGGCTAGGGTCGGTCCATGTCGCGAAGTCTCGACGCCCAGGACCGGCTGCAGCAGCTGGAAACGATCATCGGCCGCCCGGCCGGCCACCTCGGGTTGGCCGAGCAGCTCACCGAGACCTTGCGGCGCCTGCGCGAGGCCATGGGCGTCGACACCGCGACCGTGCTGCGCTACCAGGCCAGCGGCCACCAGCTCGTGGCCTTCGCCGCGGCCGGCATCGAGGAAGAGGTCCACCAGGGCGTGCGGGTGCCGGTGGGCAGCGGCTTCGCCGGCCGGGTCGCGCTCGAGCAGCAGCCCGTCGTGCTCGACCACGTGGACGAGACCACCGTCGTGAACGCGCTGCTCTGGGAACGCGGCCTGCACTCGATGCTCGGCGTGCCGATGGTGGCCGGCACCGAGCTCGTCGGGGTGCTGCACATCGGGTCCGTCGCGCCGCGCCGGTTCACCGAGGCCGACGTCGCCACCCTGCAGCTGCTCGCCGACCGCCTCGCCACGGTGACCCTGGCGGAGGCGCTGGAAGAGAACCGCACCGCCACCATGGCGCTGCAGCGCAGCCTGCTGCCGAGCCGGCTGCCCGCGGTTCCCGGGCTCACCTTCGGCGCGCGGTACGTCCCGGGCGCGGAGACCGGCCTCGGCGGCGACTGGTACGACCTGTTCCTCCTGCCGGGCGAGCGGCTGGGGGTCGTGATGGGCGACGTCTCCGGGCACGGCCTCGACGCCGCGGTGATCATGGGCCGGCTGCGCAGCGCCCTGCGTGCCTACGCCCTCGACTGCGAGAGCCCGGCCGAGGTCCTCGCCAAGCTCGACCGCAAGGCCAACCACTTCGAGCACGGCGCGATGGCCACCGTCGCCTACGGCATCATCGACGCGGGCCGCGAGACGCTGACGTTGTCGCTGGCCGGGCACCTGCCCCCGGTGCTCGTGGAACCCGGCGGGTCCGGCCGGCTGGTCGACGTACCACCGGATCCCCCGATCGGGTTGACCATCGGGCAGCCCGAACGGCGGACGACGGTGCTCGCCCTGCCGCCGGGCGGCGTGCTCGCGCTCTACACCGACGGGCTGGTCGAACGGCGTGACCGGCCGGTGGACACCGGCATGCGGCAGCTGGCGGACGCGTTGCGCGCCGGCGAGCCCGAGCGGGTCTGCGCGCAGCTGATGGCCGCGATGATCGGCAACCAGCCGGCCCAGGACGACGTCGCCCTGCTGGCCATCCGCCGCGAGGTCGTCCCGGCCGGCGGCTGACGCGGCCGGGACGAGCGCGTCAGCTCCCGGCCAGCGCGGCTTCGCGGGTCGGGAACAGCGAAAGGCTGTCCTCGAGCCCGGTCAGCTGGATCGGGCGCAGGGTCGCCCGGCCGGACGCGACGATCCGCACCGCGGTGCCGGCCGCGGCGTTGCGGTGGATGGTCAGCAACGCGGTCAGGCCGGGCGAGGCGAGGAACTCGACCCGCGTCAGGTCGACGACGAGCAGCGGCGGGTTCGCCGCCAGCGCCTCGCCGGCGGCCTGGACGAGGGCCGGCGCCGTGGTGGTGTCCACGTCCCCGGCGACCTCGACGACGACCGCGCCGTCCTGCTCCGTTCGGGCGATCCGGAACTCGCCGAATGGCACAGCGGTCGCCGCACCTTCACTGTGGGTGTGTTCCGTCATCGTGACTTCTCCTCGCCTTCGGCAGCGCCACCGGGACGTCCGGCGGGCGCGCGTGATCACGAAGGCTGTTTGCTCAACCGCGATCAATCATGCCCGCACCCGCGCCCGGCCGCCGTGTCAGCGTCCCCTCCGCTTTGCGCGAAACCCGCGAGCAGGCAGGATGGTCGACATGGCCGAAACGGAAGCGACCGGTGACTCCCTCGGGGACGCCACGCGCTCGGCGGGTTCCGTCGCCCTGGAGCACCAGGACGGCACCGCCGTGCTGCGCGTCGACGGCGCCCTCGACCTCGCGCTGGCGCCGAAACTCCGGCAGCTCGCCGAGCGCGCCGCGCGCCTGCGGCCGGCGCTGCTCGTGATCGACCTGACCGGCGTCACCTTCCTGGCTTCGGCGGGCATGGCCGAGCTCGTGCGGGCGCACCGGGGCCGCGTCACATCGGCGCCCCTGCGGGTGGTCGCCAGCGGCCGGATCACCTTGCGCCCGCTGGAGCTCACCCGGCTGATCGACGAGCTCGCCATCTACCCGTCCCTGCCCGAGGCCCTGGCCACCTGATGACCGAGCCGGGGTCCGACGGAGTACTCGACGCCGTGCGCCGGGCGTTCGTCGACGACACCGGCGCCCCGGTGGCCACCGAACTCCGGTCCCTCGGCCCGCTGGAAGCGCGTGCGGTGCTCGGCGACCACGTCGTGGCGGCCGTCACCGATCCCGCGCTCCTGGCGGATCTCGCGGTCACCGCGGCGGTGGCCGTCGCGGGCGAAGGCGGCGGCACGCTGGTCTGCACCACCGGCGACGTCGGCGGGCGGCCGGCGCTCGTCGCCGCCGGCATCGACGCCGCCACCGCCGGTCTGGCGGACACCGTGCGGCGGCTGCGCGGCGAGGCCGCGGTGGTCGACGCGCTGCACTCCACCGGCCGGCTGCTGACCGCCCAGCTCGACCTCGACCAGATCGTGCAGGACGCGACCGACGCCGCCACGAAGGCGACTGGCGCGCAGTTCGGCGCGTTCTTCTACAACCTCGTCGACGAGCTCGGCGAGTCCTACACGCTGTACACGATCTCGGGTGTGCCGCGGGAGGCGTTCGCGAAGTTCCCGATGCCGCGCAACACCGCGGTGTTCGCCCCGACCTTCGACGGCGAAGGCACCGTCCGCAGCCCCGACATCACCCGCGACCCGCGGTTCGGGAAGAACGCGCCCTACCACGGGATGCCGGCCGGGCACCTGCCGGTGTGCAGCTACCTCGCCGTGCCGGTGCTCAGCCCGACCACCGACGACGTGCTGGGCGGGTTCTTCTTCGGCCACTCCGAACCCGATCGGTTCACCGCACGCCACGAGTACCTCGCCGAGGGCATCGCCGGCTATTCGGCCATCGCGCTGGACAACGCCCGCCTCTACGAACGCGAGCGCAACCTCGTCACCGAGCTGTCCCGCAGCATGCTGCCGGTCGCCCCGGACCTGCCCGGCCTCGACGTGCTCACCCGCTACCTGCCCGCGGCGACCGGGACCAAGGTGGGCGGCGACTGGTTCGACGTCTTCCGGCTCCCGTCCGGCGCGACCGCGTTCGTCATCGGCGACGTCGTCGGCCACGGCGTCACGGCCGCGACCGTGATGGGCCAGGTCCGCACCGCCATCCGCTGCTACGCGCTGCTGGAGCTGCCGCCGTCGGAGGTGCTGCGCAACGTCTCGGCGCTGACCGGCGGGCTCTTCGGCGAAAGCTTCGTCACCTGCTTCTACGCGGTCCACGAGCCGGCCGGCGACACGCTGACCTTCGCGAACGCGGGCCACCTGCCGGCGATCCTGGTCGACCCCGGCGGCGCCCTGCGCGAGATCGGCGAGGCACTGGCGCAGCCGCTGGGCGTCGGCTCGGCGTTCCCCCAGCACAGCACCGTCTTCCCGCCCGGCGCGGACCTGGTGCTCTACACCGACGGCCTGGTCGAGAGCCGCACCCGCGACCTCACCCTCGGCGTCGAATGGCTGCTCGCCGGGATCCCGGCGTTGCTGAGCGCGGCCGACCTCGGCACGGCCTGGGACAAGCTCGTCGACGAGCTGACCCACGGCCGCCACGACGACGACATCGCGCTGATCCACGTGCACCACCGCGGAGAGGACGCAAGATGACCGAGCCCCTCCCCCCGGGCGCGTCCGCCCCGCCGGCGACGTTCCACCGCCGCACCGTCGCGGTGGCCGACCGGCTGCCGGAACTGCGCGAAGAGCTCGCCGACTGGCTGCGCACGCTCGACCTGAGCGCCGACCAGCGGGAGGACGTCGTCCTCGCCGGCTACGAGGCGATGGCCAACTCCGCCGAACACGCCTACCGCGACAGCGAAGCGGGGCCGATCGACGTCCGTGCCGAGGCCCTGAACGGACGGCTCACCGTGACGGTCACCGACTACGGCGCCTGGCGGGTGCCGGTCCCGACGAACGGCTTGCGCGGGCGCGGCCTGCTGCTCATCGACAGCCTCGCCGACCAGAGCGCCCAGGTGCACCGGGAAGACGGCACGACGGTGACGATGACCTGGCTCGCCGACGGCGCTGTCTGACCACGCTGTCTGGCCCCGGGTTCACCCGGGCGTGCGCCGTTCGCGCGCGCGGCGGGCGGGCCGCAGGTCGAGTACGCTCACGCGGGGCTGCGTGAACCAGGAGTGTGATGAGCGTCGGCGAGGAATCCGTCCAGCGCGCCGCCTTCCCGGGAACCAGCCAGATGGCGACCCGGATGCGGGAGTTCGACTGGGCTTCGTCCCCGCTGGGGGAACCGGCGGGCTGGCCGGCGAGCCTCACGACGGCCGTGCGGATCTGCCTGACCTCCCGCTTCCCCATGATCGTCTGGTGGGGCCCGGAACTGCGGTTCCTCTACAACGACGCGTACCTGCCGCTGCTCGGCACCAAGCACCCGGCGCTCGACAAGCCCGGTTCGCAGGTGTGGACCGAGATCTGGCACATCATCGGCCCGATGCTCGACGGCGTGATGGCCACCGGCGAGGCGACCTGGTCGGAGGACCTGCTGCTGCCGATGAACCGGCACGGCTACTGGGAAGAGACCTACTGGACCTACTCCTACAGCCCGGTCCACGACGACGAGGGCGCCGTGCGGGCGGTGTTCACCGCGGTCACCGACACCACCGAGCGCGTGATCGGCGAACGCCGCATGGCCACCCTGCGCGAGCTCGGCGCCCAGGCCGGGATCGCCCGCACCGTCGGCGAAGCGTGCGAGCTGGTCGCCGGGGTGCTGGGCCGCGCCGGCGCCGACATCCCCTACGCCGCGATCCACGTCCGTGACGAGGAACGCCTCACCCTCGCCGCCGTCACCCCGGGCGGGGACAGCGCCGGCCACGCACCCGGCTGGCCGCTCGAGGCCGTGCTCTCCGGCGGCGGCCCGCGCGTCGTGCCCGACCTGACCGCGAAGTTCGGCGAGCTGCCCTCGGGCGGCTGGACCACGCCCCCGGCCGAGGCGGTCGTGTTGCCGCTGCCGGGCGACGCCGGCGGTCCGGCCACCGGCGTGATCGTGCTCGCCGCCAGCGCCGGACGCGCCCTCGACGAGTCCTACCGGACGTTCCTCGGGCTCGTCGCCCAGCAGACCGCGGCGCTGGTCAACGGCGCGCTGGCCTACCGGGCGCAGCAGCAGCGCGCCGAGGACCTGGCCGCACTGGATGCGGCGAAGACGACCTTCTTCGCCAACATCAGCCACGAGTTCCGCACCCCGCTCACGCTGATCCTCGGCCCCGCGGCCGAGCTCGGGACGGCGCTCGCCGGCGCCGACGAGCGGGTGCGCGAAGAGGTCGACGTCATCCACCGCAACGCGTTGCGGCTGGGCCGGCTGGTGAACAACCTGCTCGACTTCTCGCGGATCGAGGCCGGCCGGATGCAGGCCCGCTTCGAACCGGTCGACCTGGCGGCGTTCACCGCGGAGCTGGCCAGCGTCTTCCGCGCCGCGGTCGAGCGGGCCGGGCTCGCCTTCGAGGTCGACGCCCCGCCGCTGGCGCAGCCGGTGCACGTCGACCGCGGGATGTGGGAGAAGATCGTCCTCAACCTGCTGTCCAACGCGGTCAAGTACACCTTCGACGGCGCGATCCGGGTGCGCGCCGGGCTCGACGACGAGCACGCCGTGGTCACCGTGTCGGACACCGGGATCGGGATCGACGCGGCCGAGCTGCCTCGCCTCTTCGAACGCTTCCACCGGATCCCGTCGGTGCGGGCCCGCTCGAACGAGGGCAGCGGGATCGGCCTGGCCCTGGTGCGCGAGCTCGTCGGCATGCACGGCGGCACCGTCTCGGTGGAGAGCACCCCGGGCGCGGGCACGACGTTCCGGATCCGGGTGCCGCTGGGCACCCGGCACCTGGCGGCCGAGCACCTCGCCCCGGCGCCCTCGGCCGGCGGGATCGCGGCCGAGACCGTCGAGCCGTACCTGCAGGAGGCCCTGCGCTGGCTGCCAGGGCCGGACGGCACCGCGGGCCTCCCCGTGCCCGCCACGGCGGCCGGCCCGCGGGTCCTGATCGCCGACGACAACGCGGACATGCGCGACTACCTGGCCCGCCTGCTCGGCGACGACTACGCGGTGACCGCGGTGCACGACGGCGTCGAGGCCTTCGCGGCGGCCTGCGCGAACCCGCCCGACCTCATCGTCAGCGACGTCATGATGCCGCGGATGGACGGCCTGGCCCTGCTCGCCGAGCTGCGGCGCGACCCGCGCACCGCCGCCGTGCCGGTGCTGCTGCTCTCGGCCCGGGCCGGCCAGGAGGCCGCCGTCGACGGGCTCGCCGCCGGCGCCGACGACTACCTCGTCAAGCCGTTCTCCGCCCGCGAGCTGCAGGCCCGCGTCCGCACGACGATCCGGCTGGCGCGGCTGCGGACCCAGCATTCGCGGTGGCGCGTGGCGATGATCGACTCCCTGCAGGAGGGGTTCTTCGTGTGCGACGCCGAGGGCCGTGTCGTCGAGATCAACGCCGCGTGCACCGAGCTGCTGGGCTTCGGCGCGGAGGGCCTGCCCTACGCCCCTCCGTTCCCGTGGACCCCCAGCCGGGACGACGACCCGGTGGCCCACCAGCAGGTCGCCGCCGCGCTCGAGCGGTCGCGCACCGAGCCGGCGGGCAACTTCGTGCTTCCCCTGCGACACCGCGACGGGCACCGGGTGTGGGCCGCGCTCGCCTACAACGAGCTGTACGACGACGAGGGCCGCCGCCGGCTCATCGGCACGCTCCGCGACGTCACCGCGGAGCGCTACGCCGTGCAGCGGGAAACCGCGCTGGCGTCGATGAGCCAGCGCCTGGCCGGGGTCAGCGGCGTGCCGGAGGTGATCCGCACCGCGCTGGACCTGCTGCGCGACCTGTGGCAGGCCGAGCGCGTGCTCGCGGTGTCCTGGCGGCCCGACGACGAGCCCGGGCTGGTGTCCACGGACGCCGCCGAGCTGCGCTGGACCGGTCTGGCGGCCGAGCTGCGTGCGACGCTCGACCGGGTGCGCGCGCTGCCCGCGTTGCACGCGACCCGGGAGGACGGCGGCGCCGCCGCGACCCTCGACCACCCCGGCGGCCGGCTGACGCTGTGGGTCGAACCCTCGCCGGCCCGCCCGCTCGGCACTGAGGACCAGACGCTGCTGGCGTTGCTGGCCGGCACGCTCGCGCACGCCCTGCGCCGCGCGCACCTCGACGACCGCCAGCGCGAGGTCGCGATCGCGCTGCAGCGCTCGATCCTCGGCCCGGCCCTGCTGCCCGACGGTTTCGCGGTGCGCTACGAGCCGGCGAACCCACCGTTGGAGGTCGGCGGTGACTGGTACGACGTCGTCCCGCTGGCCGGCGACCGGATCGGCATCGTCGTGGGCGACTGCGTCGGGCGCGGGCTCGCCGCGGCCGCCGTGATGGGCCAGCTGCGCAGCGCCTGCCGCGCGCTGCTGCTGGAGGCCAACGGCCCGGCGCACACGTTGGCCACGCTCGACCGGTTCGCCGACCGGCTGCCGGGGGCGCTGTGCACGACCGTGTTCTGCGGGATCCTCGACCCCGGCACCGGGTCGCTCACCTACAGCAGCGCCGGGCACCCGCCGGCCACGCTGGTGCACCGCGACGGCACCGCGGAGTTCCTCGACGCGGCCGGCAGCGTGCCGCTGGCGGTGCGGGTCGCGGCCGTCCGCCCGGAGGCGACCGCGGTCGTGCCGATCGGCTCGCTCCTGATGCTCTACACCGACGGGCTGGTCGAACGCCGCCGTGAGTCGCTGGACGACGGCATCGACCGGGCCACCGCGGTCGCCCACGACGGCCGCGACGCCGCGCTCGCGGACCTCGCCGCCGACCTGATGGGCCGGCTCCGGCCGACCGGCGGCTACGAGGACGACGTCGCGCTGCTCCTGTACCGCCGCTCGACGCCCCCGCTCGCGCTGGACTTCCCGGCGCACCCGGACAGCCTCGCCTCGACGCGGCACTGGCTGCGCGCGTGGCTGGGCAACGTGGCCCTCGACGAGGAGCTCGCCCAAGACGTCCTGGTCGCCACGGGCGAGGCCTGCGCCAACGCCGTCGAGCACGCCTACCCGGGCGAGGCCGGGGCCGAGGAGAACGCCCACCTGGCCGCCCGGCTCACCGGCGCGCACCTGGTCGTCACCGTGACCGACCACGGCCACTGGAAGCAGCCACCGCCGGACAACCACGTCCTGCGCGGCCGCGGCGTGCCGATGATGGAGGCGCTGGCCGACACGGTCACCGTCCGGCACGGCGCCGCGGGCACCACCGTCACGCTGGAATGGAGAATCGGTTCGTGACGACGGCACTCACGCTGGTCACCGGCGCGGGCGACGACGGGAAGCGGGTCCTGACCGCCACCGGTGAGATCGACATGAGCAACGCCGGCGAGTTCGGCGCGGCACTGGACCGGGAACTGGCCGCCGGCGGCCCCGTCGTGGTGGACCTCACCGGGGTGACCTACCTGGACAGTGCCGGCATCGCGGTGCTCTTCGACCGGGCCACCGTCCACGACCTGCGGCTCACCGCGCCGCGGCTGCTCGACCGCGTCCTGCGGGTCTCCGGGCTGGCCCGCTGCGCCGAAGTGACCATCCGCTGAGTGATTGGGCGACTGCCCAGTGGGTACGTCAATTCCAGTGACGGTCGCGGGTGGGTTGTGCTGCCGGCCGTCGCCAGGTGGCCCCGGCGCCCAACCCACGACGTTCAGCAGCGAGCGCCGGGCCGGAGCCACCGCACCGGCTCCCGGGCGCACACGGGTATTGTTCGCCGACCCGTTGCCACCGCAGCGGTTCGCCCCCTGACCCGAGCCGCGGGACGGAGATGACCAGTGACCGGTGAGCCGATCCCCTCGGAGCACCTCGACGAGCTGACTGCCGCCATGGCGGACCTCACCAGCTCGCTGGAGAGCTCCCCCGCCGAAGCGGAGATACTCGACGCGGTGTGCGCGGAAGCCGTCCGCGCGGTGCCGGGTGCCGACATGGCGAGCATCACCGCGATCCGCGACGGCGAGCCGGCGACCGCCGCCTCCACCGACGACCGCGCGGTCGAGATCGACCGCGTCCAGTACGCGGCCGGCGAAGGGCCGTGCCTGCGCGCGGCCGCGACCGGCGAGATCGTCCGGGTGCCGCTCGCGACGGCCGGGCAGCTGTGGCCCGAGTTCACCGAGCACGCCCGCCGCCTCGGCGTCGGCAGCTACCTCGCCGCGCCGCTGCGGGTGGACGACCGGCTGGCGGGCGCGCTCAACCTGTTCGGCTACGGCGACCACGGGTTCCAGGAGACCGACTCCCGGCTGCTGGCGCTCTACACCACGATCGTCTCGTTCGGGCTGCGCACGACGCGGCGCTACCACCAGGCCAGACAGCGGGCCGCCGAGCTCGAGAAGGCGATGAGCTCGCGTGCGGTGATCGAGCAGGCCAAGGGCATCCTGATGGCGGTGCACCGGGTCAGCGCCGACGAAGCCATGAAGCGGCTGATCGCCCAGTCGCAGCACACCAACGTGAAGCTGCGGGACGTCGCGACCCGGTTCGTCGAGGAGCTTTCGTCGGGGAACGAGAGCTAGGCGCTGCGCCGGGCCGGGAACGGCCAGGTCAGCGTGATCACCGTGCCGTCGTCGGTCGAGCGGAGGTCCAGCCCGTCGACCAGGGCCTGGATCAGCCGCAGGCCGCGGCCGCCGTCCGCCCGCTCGGACACCGACGTCCAGCGGCCCTGGTCGGCGACGGTGACGATGAGGACGTCGTCGTCGATGTGGGCCCGGACGTCGATCAGCCCGGGCCGGCCCCGGTAGGCGTGGTCCAGCACGTTCGCCATCGCTTCCCAGCAGGCCAGGACGACGTCGTCGGCTTGGCGGCCGACCTCGTCACCGGCGCTCCGGCGCAGCCACGACACCAGGTGCCGCCGCAGGCCCGGCAACGTGCGCGGGGAAACGGTGCCGCGGTACCGCCAGCCGTCCGATCCGTGCTCTTCCACGTTCACCTCCTCGGGGGACTGTGGGTTTCCTACCCACCGGTCGGGTTTCTCAATCAAGGGCAACGACGAGCCTGCTGCCGTTCGGCTCTGGTGCGGCGTGAACCGCCGTGATCGGATGTGCGGATGACTCGGTCGACGTGGTCCGTGGTGGTCAGCGCGGTGCTCGCCGCGGCCCTGCTGCCGGCGCCGGCGGCAGCCGCCGCCCCGGACCCGGGACCGGGGGCGCTCTCCCACTTCGGCCTGGCTCGCAAGGACTGCCTGGGCACCGCGCGAAATTCGACGAGCAAGGCCTGGTTCACCGTGGCGGGCGGCGTGCTTTCCGACGTCTACGCGCCGGTGATCGACAACACGAACGTCGAGTCGCTGCAGTTCGCCGTCACCGACGGGCGCACCTTCACCGACCTGCAGGCCCGCGACATGACCTACACGATCGCCACGAGCGCGGGCGGGATGGCCTGCCAGGTGACCTCGACGCCCCGCCGCGGGACCTACCGGCTGGTCACCGACTACCTGACCGACCCGGCCCGCACCGGTGTGCTGATCCGGACCCGGCTGGAGCCCCTGCGCGGCTCGGGCCGGGACCTCAAGGTCTACGTGCGGTTCGACGCGAGCGTCAACGGCAACGGCGGGGGCGGCCCGGCCAACGGCGGCGGGGACACCGCCACCGTCGACCCGGCGACGAGCGCGCTGGTCAGCGCGGACGCGAACACGGTGTCCAGCGCCCCGGCCCGCGACTACGGCACCCCGCTGGCCGCCGCGTTGCGGGCCGACCGCCGGTTCCTCAGCACGTCCAGCGGCTTCGCCGGCACGGCGGGTGACGGGCTGGCGCAGCTGGACCGCGACCACCGGCTCACCGACCCGGCGTCGTCGGCCGTCGACGGCAACGTGGTGCAGACCGCGCAGCTGGACCTCGAGCCGCGCCGCCCGGTGGAGCTGGCGCTGGGCTTCGGCGCGGACGCGCGGGCCGCGGTCCAGACCGCGGGGGCGAGCCTGCGCACGCCGTTCGACCAGAGCTACCGCGAGTACGCCCGTGGCTGGCGGGACTACGACAACGGGCTGATCCCGTTGCGTGGCAAGGACTCGGACGCGTACTACCAGTCGGTCAACGTGCTGAAGGCCAGTGAGGACAAGACGTTCCCGGGTGCGGTCGTGGCCTCGCTCGGCAGCCCGTGGGGGCAGGCGGTTTCGGCGGGGGACGCACCCGGCGGCAAGCCCGTCTACTTCGGGTCCTACCGCGAGATCTTCGCCCGCGACCTCTACGAAAGCTTCTCCGGGCTGCTGGCGGCCGGTGACCGGGAGACGGCCCGGGCGAGCGTGCGCTGGCTCTTCGGCCGCCAGCAGCAACCCGACGGCCGCTTCCCGCGCAACTCCATGCTCAACGGCAAGAAAGCACCCGACTCCGGCGGCGACCAGCTCGACGAGAGCGCTTACCCGATCCTGATGGCGCTGCAGGCCGGGCTCGAGGGCGACCGGACGCTCTACACCGACCACATCCGCGCGGCCGCGGACTTCGTCGTCGCGCACGGCCCGGCGTTCGGCTCGGAGCGCTGGGAAGAACAGGGCGGCTACTCCCCCTCGACGATCGCGGCGGAGATCGCCGGGCTCGTCGCGGCCGGCGTGATCGCCGACCGCAACGGCGACCCGGCGCGCGCCCGCGTCTACCGCGCGACGGCGGATCACTTCCAGCGCAGCATCAAGGGCTGGACCGTGACGTCGAACGGGCCGTACGGCGGCCGGTACTTCCTGCGCCTGACCAAGAACGGCGACCCGAACTCGGAGTGGATCTACAACCTGGG
Source organism: Amycolatopsis iheyensis (assembly GCF_024703995.1). Taxonomy (GTDB): domain Bacteria; phylum Actinomycetota; class Actinomycetes; order Mycobacteriales; family Pseudonocardiaceae; genus Amycolatopsis; species Amycolatopsis iheyensis. Next base: position 104,297 of record NZ_JAMXQV010000022.1, read on the forward strand.
CAACGGCTCGGTCGACGCCGACCAGCGCGCGGTCGTCGACGCCGGGTTCCTCGAGCTGACCCGCCTCGGCGTGCTGCCGGCGAACGACCCGGACGTCGCCGCGTCGCTCGGCGTCGTGGACCGGGTGATCAAGCGGGACACCCCGGCCGGGCCGGGCTGGTACCGCTACGGGACTTCCGCCGCGGGCAGCGAAGACGGCTACGGCGACTGCTACGAGCCCGACCCGACGAACTGCGCGCCGACCGGGGCGCCGTGGCCGTCGACGAACACCGGGTCCGGGCACCTGTGGCCGGTGCTCGCGGGTGAACGCGGTGAGCAGGCCGTGCAGACCGGTGACCGCGCCGGGGCGGCCGGGCTGCTGCGCGCGATGCGGGCCCAGACCGGTGGCACCGGGCTGATTCCCGAGCAGGCGTGGGAAAACCCGGCCTTGCCGGCGTCACCCTACGGCTCGGACCCGCGGACGGCGTCGATCGGCTTCGCCCCCGGTCAGCCCGCCGGTTCGGTCGCGCCCTTGAGCTGGGCGCAGTCGCAGTCCGTGCGGCTGGCCCGTGCCTTGGCCGACGGCCGGCTGCCCGAGCAGCCCGCGGACGTCCGGTCCCGGTACGTCACGCACGCGCCGCCGGCGGCGCTGGCGGTGACCCTCGACGCGCCCGCGTCGGTGTCGACCGCGACCGCCGTCGTGTCCGGCACCGCGCCGGCCGGCAGCCGGGTCGACCTCGCCGCCTCGGCCACCGACGCCGGGACGACTTCGGTGCTGTCGGTGCGGGCTTCGGCGGCGGGGACGTTCTCCGCGACGGTGCCGACACCGCTGGGCGCGAACGTCGTCACCGCGACGGCCACGGGTCCGGGAACCGGGTACGCGCAGAAGACGATCAGCTCGGACTTCGTCACCGGGTCGGTGCTGCTGGACACCACCGACCCGGACGGCGACGACAACGGCCCGGGCACGTTCACCTACCCGACGGCGGGTGACTTCCACGCGGGCGCGTTCGACCTGCAGCGGTTCCAGGTCATCGACTCGGGCGCGAACCTCGTGTTCCGCGCGCAGGTCCGCGACCTGTCCCCGACGTTCGGCTCCCCGCTGGGCGCGCAGCTGCTGACGATCTACGCGCACGACCCGGCCGCGACGGCGACCTCGACCGCGGCGCCGTTCCCGAGCCGGGCGTACTCGATCGCCGTGCAGGACGCGTGGAGCCGGCGCGTCGAAGTCCAGGGCTTCGCCGAGCCCGCCCTCGTCGACGCTTCGGGTGCTTCGCTCGCGACGCCGTCGGTGCGGGCTTCGCAGGCAACGCGGTACATCACCGTGAGCGTGGCGAAGCCGGCGTTCGGCACGCCGGGTCCCGGCTGGACGTTCGCGGTGGTGCTCACCGGCCAGGACGGCAACTCCCCCGACCAGGCCCGGCCCTTCACCCCGACGGCGGGCCCGTACACGTTCGGCCTCTGCCCGGCGGGTGGCACGGCGCCGGTCTGCGCCGCGGACCCGGCGACCGCGCCCAAGGCGTTCGACGTGCTGACGCCGGCCGGCGTGGACCAGGCGGCCGAGCTCGACCCGACCCGCGGGCCGGTCGCCGTGCGCGGCGTCCCGGTCGGGTGAGTTCTGGCAGGCTCGGGGTGTGATCGACGACTTCGCGAAGCAGTACCTGCACGACGATCTGCGTGAGGCCCGCGAGGCGGTGCTGGAGAAGCTTGCCGGGCTGGACGAGTACTCCGTGCGCCGCCCGCTGACCGCGACCGGGACCAACCTGCTCGGCCTGGTGAAGCACCTGGCGCTGTGGGAGACCCGGTACCTGGGCGAGGTGTTCGGCCGGCCGTTCCCCGAGCCCCTGCCGCGCTGGGACGATATCGAGGCGCGCGGCCGGGACTTCTGGGCGACCGCGGACGAGACGCGCGCGGAGATCGTCGACCGCTACCGCCGCGCCGCCGCGCACGCCGACGCGACGATCGCGGCGCTGCCCGTCGACGCGCCCGGGCACGTGCCGTGGTGGCCGCGGCCGGACGTGCTGCTGTTCAACGTCCTGGTGCACGTGCTCACCGAGACCAACCGGCACGCCGGGCACGCCGACATCCTCCGCGAACAGCTCGACGGGGCGACCAGCGCGCCGACCCGGGACCGCGCGTTCTGGGCCGCGCGGTACGCGGAGATAGAGCGGGCCGCTCAGCAGTAGGACGTTTCAAGATCACCCGGGGTTGCTTTCGTGCGGGCCATCCCACTGCGGGGCTAACCTGACCGGGTCGTGAGGCATCTCTTCAGGTGTACGGGAAGTACCGACACCGGAAGGGGTTTCCGCTCATGTCTGCTCGTCCGAGCATCCGCCGCACCGTCACCGCCCTGGCCGTGACCGGCGCCGCCGCGACGGCCGTCGTCGCCGCGGCCGGCACCGCGGCCGCCATGCCGACCGACTTCCGCTGCACGTCCTCGCAGGTCGACACGACGCTGGTCGCCGGGTCCCCCGGCGCGGGCCAGCGGTACGCGTTCGTCCAGTTCACCGCGAAGCCGGGTGAGACCTGCACCCTGCAGGGCGCGCTGCCGGTCGCGTTGGCCGACGCGCCGGGCGTGACGGTGACGGCCGACCCGGCCGCCGCCGACGCGCCGTCGGTGACCGTCACCGAGGGCGCGCCGGCGTCGATGCTGCTGCACTGGACCGGCATCGAAGCCGCGGAGAGCCAGGTCGAGCCGTCGAGCGTGACGGTGACCGCGCCGCAGACGACCACGCCGCGCGGCGACACCAGCGACCCGGCGATCACGCTGCCGTGGAACCAGGGCCCGCTCGACGACTCGGCGGAAGCGCACGCGCTCACCGTCGGCGCGGTGACCGCGGGCCCCGCCCAGCCGTAGCTCCACTGTGGACGTTCGAGGTCAGCGGCGGCCACTGTGGTCGTCGCCCGGCTCGCCACCGTGCCGGCCGTGGTCGTCACCCGGCTCCGCGTGCCGGCCGCCGTGGTCGTCGCCGAGGTCGTGGGTCCGCGACGGGTAGGTGCTCGGTGCGGGCCGGGTCGGGTACGTGGTCGGCGACATCGTCGCTGCACTGCTGCTCGTGGCGGCCGAAGTGATGGGCGAGGGACCGCTGGACGTCGTGGCCGGCGCCGGGGAGCCGTCGTCGGCCCCGGACTGCGCCAGGGCCGCCGTGGTCCCGCCCACCGCGAGCGCCGCGCCGGCCGCCGCGATCACCAGAATCTTGCGCATGTCTGCTCCTTCTCGTTCTCCGACAACGAAAAGAAGCATCGCTCGGCCGGTGATAGCGGCGCACTGCGCGACGCTTAAGGCATCCCTAAAGCCGTTCCGAGGTCCAGCACGATCCGCGCGCCCGGCCCACGCGTCACGGCGAACGACCCGCCCGACGCGCGTGCGGTCTGCCGGGCGATGTCCAGCCCCAGCCCGGTCGACCCGGCGCCACTGTCCCCTCGCGACACTTCGTCGAAGCCCGGCCCCTCGTCCGACACCTCCACCCGCGCGCCGCCGTCGGTCGCCGTCAGCCGGATCGCGTACGCCGTGCCCTCCGGGGTGTGTGCGAAGACGTTGCCCAGCAACGCGTCCAGGGCCGCGGCCAGCTCCGGTTCGCCGACCGCGACCGGCAGCGGGCCGTCGTCGAGCGCGAGCGTCACCGCGCGGTCCTGGTCCTGCGCCAGCACCGACCAGAACTCGGCCCGCGCCCGGACGACCGCCGCCGCGTCGCAGGAGCCGGGCGCCGAATCCCGCGCTCTGGCCTGGTCGATCAACGCGGTGACCTGACGCTCCAGGCTTTCGGCGTGGGCGGTGATCCGCTCGGCCTCGGCCGGGTCGGCCAGGGACTCCGCGTCCAGCCGCAGCACGGTCAACGGCGTCCGCAGGCGGTGCGAAATGTCGGCGACGGCCTCGCGCTCCTGCCGGACCAGGTCGCGGATCCGGGCGGCCAGCAGGTTGAGCGCGGCGGCGACCGACCGCACCTCCGCCGGTCCACCCGCCCGCGCCCGCGCGTCGAGGTCTCCTTCGGCCAGCCGCCGCGACACCGCGGCGAGCTCGTGCACCGGCCGGACGATCGAGCGGGCCAGCCGGTCGGCGACCAGCACCCCGAGCGCCAGCAGCACGACCCCCAGCCCGGCCAGGACCAGCCACGCCGCGCCCAGCCCGCGGCTCAGCTCGGCCTGGTCGACGAACGCGCGCACGACGGCCGTCCCGCGCGGCAGGCCCTGGACCGCCACGAGGATTTCCCGCCCGCCGGCGTCCTCGACGGTCAGGCTGCTGCCCTGCGCGGCGGCCAGCGTGACCCCGGGGGTGCGCGGAGCCGGCGCGCCGAGCACGGTCCCGTCCGGCAGGAACACCGTCACCGGGTGGCCGGCGGTGGTGTTGAGCTGGTCGACCGCCGGTCGCAGCGTCGCCGCGTCGGCCGTCGCGACCAGGGACGTCAGGGACTGCGCCTTCGCCGTCGCGGCGGTGACCGCGCGGTCGGCCGTGACCGACCGCAGCAGGATCGCCAGCGGCACGAGGAACGCGACGAGCACCAGGGTCATCACCGCGGTGACCAGCAGGGCGAGCCGTTTCCTCACGCCGGCGCCCCCGGTTCGGCGAGCCGGACGCCGACCCGGCGCACGGTGTGCAGGTACCGCGGCTCCTGCGCGGTCTCGCCGAGCTTGCGCCGCAGCCACGACAGGTGCACGTCCACGGTCTTGTCCGCCCCGGCATACGGCAGCTTCCAGACGTCGGCGAGCAGTTCGCGCTTGCTCACCACGGTCCCGGCCCGGCTGGCGAGGTAGTGCAGGAGGTCGAACTCGCGCGGGGTCAGGTCCAGCGGCGCGCCGTCGAGGGAGGCCTCCCGCGTCCGCGCGTCGACCGACAGCCCGCCGACGACCACCGGGGCCGTCGTCTCCTCGGGTTCGGCGCGCCGCAGCACGGCGCGGATCCGGGCGTCGAGCTGGGCGCCGCCGAACGGCTTGACCACGTAGTCGTCGGCGCCGGCGTCGAGCAGCCGGACCATCTCCGCCTCGGCGCCGCGGGCGGTGACCACGATGATCGGCACGGCGCTGACCGCCCGCACCATCCGCAGCACCTCGCGGCCGTCGAGGTCGGGCAGGCCGAGGTCGAGCAGGACGACGTCGGGCCGGTCGGTGACGGCGGCCTGCAGCCCGGCCATCGCGGTCGGCGCGGACGTCACCGTGTGCCCGCGCTCGCTCAGCGCCCGCAGCACGGCCGTGCGGATGGTCGGGTCGTCCTCGACGAGCAGCACGGTCGCCATGCCCGGGAATCTACACACGGCCGGGCGCGGCACCGGGTTCCCGGCGAACGCTAAGGACGCCTTAGCCGTGCCTTAACCCTTCCGGATGGCACAGTGGACGGATGACCGGGCGCGGGGTGCTGATGGCGGCGGGCTGGCTGCTGGCCGCCGTCGCCACCGCGGGCGTGGGCACGGTGGCCCTCGACGTCGTCGGCGCGGGGATCCTCGGCCCGCAGAACCAGCCGCTTTCCCAGGACGACGTGGCCCGCGCACTCGAAACGGTGCCCACGGGCACGACCCCGCCGCCGCCCATCACGCCGGCCTCGACCGCACCGGCGCCGCGCGGCTTGACCGTCCCCGGCGGCACCCTGGTCGCGAAGTGCACCGGAGACCAGGTCGAGCTGATGTCGTGGAGCCCGGACACCGGATTCCGCGCCGACGACGTCTCCCGCGGCCCGGCCGCGAGCGCCTCGCTGAAGTTCAAGAACGGCGGCACGGAGAACGTGGTGATCGTGACCTGCCGCGACGGCGAACCCCACGCGGAAACGGCCGCCGACGACAGCGGCGGCGGCCACCGCGGGCGCGGCTAGCTCGGCAAGCCCGCGTTCAGCCGCGCCAGCACCCGGTGCGGGAACGGCAGCTCCGGCGCGCTCGCCTCGGTCAGCCGGTCCAGCTGGGCGTCGGTCAGGCCGAGGGTCAGCGCGCCGAGCGTCTCGGCCAGCTGCTCCGGTGACCGCGCACCGATCAGCGGCGCGGGCATCCCCGGCCGGCGGGTCACCCAGTGCAGCGCCACCTGGGCCGGCGTCGCGTCCACCTCGGTGGCGATCTCGCGGACGACGTCGAGGATCGCCCAGCGGCGTTCGGGCAGGGAGCGGAAGGCCGCGCCGTCCGCGAGCCGGCCTTCACCGCCGCCGTCGCGGGTGTACTTGCCGGACAGGAACCCGCCGCCGATCGCGCCCCACGGCTGCACCGCGACGCCGAACTCCTTCGCCAGGGGCACGAACTCGGCTTCGATCGCGCGCTCGATCAGGGAGTACTCCAGCTGCAGGGCTGTCACCGGCGGGCCGCCGAGCATGGCCGCCTTCGTCGCGTACCAAGCCGGGACGTCGCTGAGGCCCACCGCGCGAACCTTCCCGGCGCGCACCAGGTCGTCGAACGCGGCCATCACCTCCTCCGCCGGGGTGAAGCCGTCCCAGATGTGCAGCCAGTACAGGTCGACGTGCTCGACGCGCAGCCGCCGCAGCGACGCCTCGAGCGAGGCGACCATGTTCTTGCGGCCGTTGCTGCGGCGGCGCGGGTCCGAACGCGGCTCGCCGCCGCTGAAGCCGGGCCCGGAGTACTTGGTGGCGAGCACGACGTCGTCGCGCTCGACGTCGCGCAGGAACTCACCCACCAGCTCCTCGCTGCGGCCGGCGCTGTAGTTGTCGGCGGTGTCGACGAAGTTGCCGCCGTCCTCGACGTAGGCGCGGAAGACCTTGCGCGCGGTGTCGTCGTCGGCGCAGAAGGCGCCGGTGCCGAAGGTCATCGCGCCGAGCGCCAGCGGCGAGACGCGCAGCCCGGATCGGCCCAGCGGCCGGTAGTCGTCCAGTCGTGTCATGCCCTCGATCGTGCAACCCGGAGCGCGGTCCGGGTCAACCCGATCGAGGGCATTCGCGGGCAACTTCGGGGAGACAACGAGGCACACCCCCGACTTACACCAGATGAACGTTCGGGGTGCGCTAACCTGGCCGGATCGTGGGGCCCGGGCCCCGTATCCCCCGTGTGGCGAGGAGTCGAATTCGTGCAACCGAACCTGGGGCCAGGTGAAGACTTCGAGCTCCTGCTCGAACGGCAGGTCCGGGACCTGCAGACGAAGGCCGCGTCACTCAGCGAAGCGCTTTCCGCGGCCGGGGCCACGGTCCGCTCGCGAGACGGCGCGGTGACCGTGACGCTCGCCCCGAACGGCGCCCTCACGAACCTCGAGCTCGGGCACCGGGCGACCGAGCTGGGCCCGGCGCGGCTGACCGCGGCGATCATGAGCACGGTCCGCGAAGCGCAGCGCCGGACCGCCCGCAGCGTCGCGGACTCCTTCGCCACCATCAACGGCGACGGCGAGTCGACCGACATGGTCCGGTCCTTCCTGCCGCCGGACCCGCCGCCGGACGGCGACTTCGCGGCGCCGGAAAGCGCCGAGCCCGAGCGGACCCCGCCGCCGCCCGCCGCGCCTCCGGCGCGGCCGCCCGCACCCCCGGCCCCGCCGCCGGCCGGACCCGCTCCGCGTCGCCGTCCCCCGGCCGACGACCACTTCGACGACGAATCGAACCCCTGGTGAGCGGCGGCGGCTTCAAGGTCAACGCGGAGCCGTTGGCCAACTTCGGGAAGCACCTCGACGAGCTCCAGAGCAACCTGCAGGGCACCGCGGACCTCGTCGGCGGCATGACCTGCGACCCGGGCATGTTCGGCATCAACCCGGCGTGCCAGCTGATGGCGGCCGGGGCGAGCACCTGGACCGACAAGGCCCACCACCAGTTCGGGGACTACGCCAAGACGATCGGCGAGTTCTCCGACAAGGTCGCCGACGCGGCGAAGAAGTACCAGGCGGGCGAGGAAGACGCCGTCGACTCGATCGTGAGGTTCGAATAGTGGGCGACGACTACCAGAGCAAGGACGTCAGCCTCCACGGGTCCGAACTCTTCAACAGCGACAACGCTTCCGCCGGCGCCGGGTTCTTCGAAGCGGCGATCGGCCTCGACAAGGCCGTCAAGGACAACGACAAGGTCGCGATCGGCATCGGCGCCGCGGGCATGGCGCTGGAGACCATCGGGCTGGTGCTGGACCCGATCGGCAGCCTGCTGACGGCCGGGATCGGCTGGCTCATCGAGCACATCACGATCCTGCGGTGGCCGCTGGACATCCTGATGGGCGACCCCATCGGCATCGCCGCGGCAAGCGAGGCGCTCTCGGCGGAGAAGAAGAAGCTGGAGCAGTGGTCGACGGACCACCAGACGGCGCTCGACACGCTCATGAAGGACTGGTCCGGCAAGGCGGCGGACCAGTTCAAGAAGGACATGGACGCGGTCACCGACCAGCTGGCTTCCCTCGGTGGTTACCTCGACCAGGCCGGCAAGAACATGAAGATCGCCGGCGGCATCGTCGGCGCGTTCCGCGGCATCCTGCGCGACCTGATCGCGATGCTCCTGGCGACGATCGTCAAGGGCGCCCTGATCGCGGCGGCGCTGGCCCCGGTGACGTTCGGCGCGTCGATCGCGTTGTTCGTCACGACGACGATCGGCACGGTCGCGACGGCGCTGGGCAAGATCGGCACGAAGCTCATGCAGCTGGCCAAGAAGCTCGGCGACCTGGTGAAGGCGCTGGCGAAGATGGGCAAGGCGGGCGACGAGGCGGTGGCGGTGAAGCCCCCGTCGAGCAGCCTGACCCCGACGCCCACCCCCAAGCCGACGCCGAAGCCGGAGCCCAAGCCGTCGTCGGCCACTCCGGAACCCAAGCCGTCCTCGTCGACGCCTGATCCGGAACCCAAGCCTTCGTCCCCGACACCCGACCCCGAGCCGAAGCCGTCTTCGTCCACACCGGACCCGGAACCCAAGCCGTCCTCGTCCACACCGGACCCGGAACCCAAGCCGTCCTCGTCCACACCGGACCCCGAACCCAAGCCCTCATCGTCCACACCGGACCCGGAACCCAAGCCGTCCTCGTCCACGCCCGACCCCGAACCCAAGCCTTCGTCCTCGACACCGGACCCCGAACCGAAGCCTTCCTCGTCCACACCGGACCCGGAGCCGAAGCCCTCGTCCTCCACCCCGGACCCCGAGCCCAAACCTTCCTCGTCCACACCGGACCCCGAGCCGAAGCCCACGTCCTCCACACCGGACCCCGAGCCCAAACCTTCCTCGTCCACACCGGACCCCGAGCCGAAGCCCACGTCCTCCACACCGGATCCGGAACCGAAGCCGCCGTCGAACACGCCGGAACCCAAGCCGGAGCCCGCGAAGCCGGACCCCGCGCCGTCTTCGTCCACTCCGGAGCCGGCCAAGCCCGACCCCACGCCGGCCCCGGATCCCGGGAAGCACAAGCCGTTCACCGACCAGATGACCGACGTCATCAAGGACAAGTTGTCCAAAGTGGACGGTGTCACGCCCGAGATCATGCAGAAGTTCGACAAGATCAGCAACTACTCGGTGCACGAGCTGGGCAAGCTGTTCGGCAACCCGGCCGCCGCCGAGAAGTTCGAGTCGGCGATCAAGGTCATGACCGACCCGTGGTTCGGCAAGTCGGGCCTGGCCGGCAAGACCGTCGTCGACATGATCAAGGGCGTGCCCGCCAGCATCGGCAACGTCACCGGCGGGGACGACGACTAGTCACTCGTCCGCGAGGATGACCGCCCGTGACGCGAGGTGCAGCGCCAGCCTCTCGTCCGGGCGGGACAGGTCGACCCCCAGCAGCTGCTCGATCCGCGTGACCCGGGCCGCCACGGTGTTGCGGTGCACGCCCAGCACCGTGGCGGTTTCCGCGATCGACGACTCGGCGTCGAGGTAGGCGGCGAGCGTCCGGACGAGGTCGCCCGGCACCGACCGCAGCGGCGCGACCAGCGCGCGGGCCGCCGGCTCGAAGGTGTCCGTGCGGGTCCACTCCAGCAGCAACTGGGCCATGCCGAGCTGGTCGACGTGCAGGAAGTGCCCGGTTTCGGGTCGGGTCGCGGCGAGCCGGGCGGCGTCGCGGGCCTCCGCGACGGTCGCCGCGAGCCCTTCCGGGCGCGGGTGCGGCCGGCCGACGCCCATGTGCGCGCCGAGGCGGAGCGTCCGGTGCGCGGCCTGGAGCCGGGTCGCCAGGGCACGCACCCGTTCCGCGGTGGGTTCGTGGTCGAAGGTGACCCAGCCGGTCCAGCCGTCGCCGTGCTCGACGACCGCCTCGACGTCCAGCGCCCGCATGACCTCCTGGGTACGCGCCACGGTGTCGACGGCCGCCGGGACGCCGATGTGCAGCCCGACGTGCCAGCCACCGAGCCGCCAGCCCGCGTCGGCGACGCGACGGCGCAGGTCCGCGCCGGGCTCGGTGTCCAGGCGCAGCAGGTCGCCGAGCAACGCCGTGCGCGAGCGCGCGTCCCGTTCCAGCTCCAGCCGGTTGGCGAGCAGCCAGCGCTGGAGTGCCCCGGCGGCGACGGCGAGCGCGGGCGGGACGATGTCGGCCCGGGCGGCCTCGGTCCCGCGCAGTTCGGCGGCCAGCCACATCGCCGGGCGGTGCAGCAGCACCGGGTGGGCGAGCAGGACGCCGTCGTCGAGCTCGGTCCGCTGCGGCACGGCTTCGTCCAGCCGGACGCGCCCGGTCACCTCGCCGGCCAGGGCCTGCCCGCGGTCGTCGAGCACGGCGACGGGCGAGCGCAGCAGCCGCCGCAGCACGGCGACGACCTCCTCGGGCGGCCGCAGCCGGTCCCCGAGCGCCCGGTGCGCGGCCAGCAGCAGGCCGGCCCGGTCGACTTCGGGCGCGGCGAGCAGCAGCCGGGCTTCGACGAGCAGGTCGAGCGGCGCCGCGGCGGTGCCCAGCAGCGGCACGCCGAGCCGGTCGGCGAGCAGCCGCGACGCGGTGAGCGGCTCGGTGCCGGGCAGCAGCACACCGGCCGCCCCGGCGTCGGCACACCGCCGCAGCAGCGCGTCGATCTGCCAGTCGGTCCCGGCGACCGGCCGAACGACGACGACCAGCTCCCCGGCGGCCGGATCGTGCGAAGCGTCCAAAGTGGCCTGAACCGTCGCGAGTGGACGGTCGAGCCCACTCCCGCCGGCGAGCAGCCGGACGTGCTCGGCCCAGCCCGGCAGCGCGAGCACCCGCGCCAGACTCACGACGCCCTCACCAGTTCGCCCCGCCCCGCCCCATGCGCCCCAATGTGGCGGTGGGGGGGGGGGGGGGCCCCCCCCCCCCCAAGGGGGGGGTGGGCCCCGGGGGGGAGGCGCGGGCTCATGACAGCCTCACCGGGTCGCAGTCGATGCCGTACGCGCGCGGCTGCAGCACCGGCAGCCGCCGCGGGTCCGTCCAGAACTCGGCCGAGGCCAGCCGCACCACGTCGACCTCCAGGCCCGTGCGGATCGCGTCGCAGCCGACCGGGACTCCTGTGCGGTGGTCCAGCACCGACAGGATGTCCGGGGTCGACGCCACCGGCGTGCCGTCGCGCAGGGCGAGCAGGTACTCGTTCTCCATCTCCAGCCGCAGCAGCGCGCCGTCGCGGTGGTCGGCGAGGATGACGCTGCCGCGGCCGAACCCCGGGCTGCCCAGCTGCCCCGGCCCGACGTGCCGCGCCACCTCCAGCACCCGCCCGCGGGCCAGCACCGTGCCCTCCAGCGCGGCCTCCAGCCGGTCGCGCGCCGGGCTCTCCCCCGCCGCCAGCACGCGGCGGCCGAGCGCCAGTGCCGCACTCGTCGTGCCGGGGATCGAGCACGCCGCCAGCTCGCCGGCCGGGATCGGCGCGAGCGCGAACGCCGCCCAGCCGCCGGAGCCCGCGACGAACGCCCGGGCGCCACGCTCGACCATCGCGTCCGAACCGGCGGCCAGCAGCATGACCTGGCCACTCTGCTCCGCCAGCGCGGCGGGCGCGACGCCGCGGCCGGTCGCCGCCACCGCCAGCTGGTCGAGCCGGGGCAGGCCGCGCCCGGAGAGGTCGGCGTCGGCGTAGGCGAGGCCGAGCTCGCCGGCCACCGCCAGCGGCATCAGCCCGTTGAGGCCGCCGATCTCGATCGACATCACCGCGTCGGCACGCTCGCCGGTCCAGCGTTCGACCGCCGCGACGGCGGACGCGAACTCGTCGCCGCCCGGCAGTTTCTCGGTGAACGCGGCGGTCGCGCCGACGACGCCGACCGGCACCACGCGGGCCTCGGCCGGCAGCTCGGCCACCGGCCGCACCTCCGGCTCGCGCCCGCGTTCGAGCACGCGGCGCAGCAGCACCGCGGCGGTGGCGGTGTCCCCGCCCCCGCCGGAGCCGAGCAGGGCCACCCCGCGTTCGAGGGCGGCCACGTCACCAGCGGTGATGCGCATGACTGACCACAGTAGACGAGCTCAGCGCAGCGCGTAGCCACCGTCGGGGTAGAGCGTCGACCCGGTGGTGTACGTGCTGCCGAACAGGTACAGCACCGCGTCGGCGACCTCGGCCTCCTGCCCGACGCGGTGCAGCAGCGTGTCCGCGCGGTACTGCGCGAAACTCGCCTCCCGCACGGCCGCGGGCCGCCCGGCCCACAGGTGCCCGTCGATCGTCCCCGGCGCGACGACGTTCACCCGCACCGGCGCCAGCTCGACGGCCAGCCCCCGGCCGAGCCCTTCGACCGCCGCGTTGCAGGCGACGTACGCCGGCGCCGCGCCCGGCGGCCGGACGCTGGCCGCCCCGGACATCAGCACGATCGACGCGTCGGGAGCCAGCTTCGGCACCGCGTGCTTGACGGCGTGGTACTGCCCCCAGAACTTCGTGACGAACGGGCTCGCGGCGTCGGAGTCGCTCAGCTCCCGCAGCGGCCCGACCGTGTACGACGCACCCGGCGTGAAGAGGTGGTCGACGCGGTCGAGCGCGCCGAAGAACGCGGCCAGGGAACCCTGGTCGGTGCTGTCGACGACCTGCCAGGTCCCGCCCACCTCCTCGGCCGCCGCCGACAGCTTCGCCGCCGTGCGGCCACCCAGGTGGACCGAAGCCCCCGCAGCGGCGGCCCGCCGGGCCACTTCGAGGCCGATGCCCGAACCGCCGCCGATGATCACCACGTGCTTCCCGGCGAGGCTCATCCGATCTCCTCCACCGGGACGAAGGGGTGCGGCAAGCCGAACGCGCCCGGCCCGAAGGTGTCCAGCGCTGCCGGTGTCCGCATCAGCGGCGGGGTCGAGATGCCGACGACGGTGACGCGCTGGCCGTAGCGGAGGGTCTCGGTGGTGATGGGCTCGGCCGTCGCCGACTCCAGCACGCAGATCAGGTCGGGCACCACGCAGCGCACCGCGCCGTCCACAGTGGCCAGCAGGTTCTCGTTCTGGAACAGGATCTCCAGCTTGTGCGCGCCGTCGAACGACACCGCCGCCGCGCGTCCGCGGGCGAAGCCCGCCTCGGTCCGGCGCTCCACATCGGACACCTTGCCGCGGAAGAGCACCCGCAGGTGCTGATACGGCGTCGAGCGCAACGCCGAAGCCAGCGCGTCGACCGGGTCCTCGTTGCGTGAACGCGCTTCCCGGATCGTCCGGCCGACAGTGAGCGCCAGCGACAAGGTCGTGGGCACCGCGGTCCGCTTGACGTCGGCGCCGCTCATCGCGTACTCGGCGATGTGCGCGACCCCGCCGAGCCGGATCGTGACCCCGCGGGCCAGCCACTCCATCCGCCGGTTGTCCGCGCCGGTGTCGATCACCGTCGTCTCGCCGCGTTCGCCACCGATCGCCATCGGCGAGCCGGGCACGCCGTAGACGCCGAAGGTTTCCATCTGCAGCTCGGGGAACGCCCGCCCCATGCCGTCGGCGTCGACGACCGGCAGCCCGAGGCGCGCCCCGACCAGCAGCGGGATCATCGAGTTGATGCCGCCGCATTCGATCGGCATGGTCGCGTCCGCGGACCGGCCGAGGTGCTGCTCCAGCGTGCGCAGGGCCAGCACCGGCTCCGCGCCGTTGGGCAGCTTCTCGTGCACGACGGTCGGCGCGCCCATCTGCGCGGTCGGGATCACCAGGGCGTCGTCGTCCACTTCGGACGGGTGCAGCACCGTGATCGGCCCGTGCGCGCGGATCGCCTCGCGCACGAGCAGCCGCCCGACGTACGGGTCGCCCCCGCCGCCGGTGCCGAGCACGGCGGCGCCGCGGGCGAGGTCGGGCAGGTCGGCCTCGGTCAGGGTCCAGCTCACCCGGCGACTCCGATCGGGTCGATGTCGTAGCCGAAGTACCGCGGCCCGGCGAGCGCGATGCCTTCGGGCGTGTGCCAGCGCGGGTCGGCGGGCGCGGCGATGACCGTGACACGCTGGCCGTACCGCAGGCCTTCGGTGGTGACGGCCTCGCCGGACTCACGTTCCAGCGTGCAGATCAGGTCCGGCACCGAGGCTTCGACGACACCGTCGCGCTCGGCCACCAGGTGCTCGTTCTGGAACCGCAGCATCAGCTCCGCGCCGGTGTCACCGTCCATTCCGGACAGCCGAGCCTCGCCGCGGGCGAACCCGGTGACCGTCCGGCGCGCGACGTCGACGACCTTGCCGCTGAAGAGCCGCCGCCCGCCCAACCGGGAGACCACCCGCGCGACGGGATCCTCGTGCGCGGCGCGCGCCGCACGGACCAGCGCACCCAGCTCGGCGCACAGGCTGAGCGTCCCGGGCACCAGCGACTCCCGGGCCTGGGCCCCGGACATCGCGTAGTTGCTGATCATCGCCGAGCAGCCCATGTCGATGGTCGCCGACCGGGCCAGCCGCTCCGCCCACCGGTTGTCGACTGTATCCAATACTCCGCGGTTGCCCTTTTCGTCGGCAATCGACATCGGCGTAGCCCGGATTCCATACAGTGTGGGAAGTACCATCTGCAGCTCCGGGAACGCGCGGCCCATGCCGTCGGCGTCCACCAGCGGCAGGCCGAGCTGCGCGGCCGCGACGACCGGGATCAGCGAGTTGACCCCGCCCGCCTCGGCGCACGCGATGTGCGTCAGCTCCTTGCCGAGGTACCCGGCCAGCGTCCGCGCGGCCAGCCCCACCTGCTCGGCCGAGGGCAGCTTCTCCACCATGACGGTCGGCGCGCCCATCATCGCCACGGGCAGCACGACGGCGTCGTCACCGACCTCCGCCAGCGGGACCAGCGGCACCGAACCGTGCTGCCGGACCGCCGACGAGGCCAGCAGCCGCCCGATGTACGGGTCGCCCCCGCCCCCGGTGCCGAGGATGGCGGCACCGCGGGCGATGTCGTCGAGGTCGTTCACCGTGATCTCGCGCATCACGCCCCCAGCTGCAGGTCGCCGACGGCCTTCGCGCGGATGCGCGTGGCGTTGCCGGGCAGGTACGGGATGGGCACCTCGTCGAAGTCGACGATGCCGACCGAAGCCGGCGACGCGCCGGCGGCGACCGCCCGGTCGACGGCCTCCTGCTTCGCCTCCTCGACGACGGCGTCCCGGCGGCCGGGCTCGATCACGTAGACGCGGTCGACCTCGCCGCCGATCTGCGCGATGGCCGCGCCGATCGCGTTGGCCACCGCGTAGTTCTCCGGCCGGTGCACCTCGCCGCAGCCGGCCAGCTCGTCCGGCAGCAGCACCGAACCACCGCCGACGGCGACCACCGGCAACGGCTCGGCCGACGTCCGCATCCGTTCGACCACATCGGACACGTCGGCGGCGATCTTCTCCAGCGCCGCCCGGACCAGACCCTTGTCCAAATGCGACACCAGCGACGGGTCACCGATGTCCGCGCGCCCGGCGGCGACCGCGATGTCGGTCGCGGTCAGCGTGTCCCCGCCGAAGACGAGTGCCTTCGACGTCAGCTCGTAGCCGACCGAATCCGGACCCACGGTGACGTTCCCGCGCACCCGGCTGCCGCCGCCGATGCCGATCGAGAGCACGTCCGGCATCCGGAAGTTGGTCCGGATGCCTGCGACGCTGACGTCGGTGGTCGCCTCACGCGGGAACCCTTGCCGCAGCACGCCGACGTCCGAAGTCGTGCCGCCGACGTCGACCACCGCGCAGGTGTCCAACCCGGACAGCACGGCCGCGCCGCGCATCGAGTTCGTCGGCCCCGACGCGAAGGTCGCGACCGGGTAGCGGCGGGCGAAGTCGACGTCCATCAGCGTGCCGTCGTTCTGGCTCAGGTACAGCGGCGCGGTGATGCCCGCGCCGGTGACCGACGCCGACAGCCCGTCGACGATGTGCGCGGCCAGCTCACGCAGCGCCGCGTTGATCACCGTCGCGTTTTCCCGTTCCAGCAGGCCGATCCGGCCGATCTCGTGGGACAGCGAGATCGCGACGTCCGGCAGCTGCGCGGCGATGATCTCGGCCGCGCGGGCCTCGAACTCGGCGTTGACCGGGGAGAAGACCGAGGTGATCGCGACACTGCGCACCCCGGCCGCCCCCATGTCGTCGGCGGCCTTGCGCAGCTCGCTCTCGTCGAGCTCCGCGATGTGCCGGCCGTCGAACTCGTGTCCACCGTGGACCAGGTAGCTGCGCCCCGACACCGCGTCGACGAGCCGCTGCGGCCAGTCGACCATCGGCGGCAGCGACGCCCCGGCCGGCAGGCTGAGCCGCACGGCCGCGGTCGGCGCGAGCCGGTGGGCCTCGACGAGGGCGTTGATGAAGTGCGTGGTGCCGATCATCACCGCCCGCACCGCCGCCGGGTCGAACGCGCGTTGCCGCTGCAGGCCGTCGATCGCGGCGACGATGCCCGAGGTGACGTCCGCGGTCGTGCTGGTCTTGACCGAGGCGAGCACCTGACGGCCGTCGAGCAGGACAGCGTCGGTGTTGGTGCCGCCGACGTCGATGCCGATGCGCACTGAGATTCTCCTTAAGCGGACTGGACGGCGGGAGCGGCCTCGGCGGTCCGGCTGCTGCCGATCCCCCGCACGAGCCCGAGCTTCCCGGCGACGACGTACAGGACGAAGGCCACGACGAGCGAGTTGATGCTCGGCAGGCCCCACTCGACGAACTCGCCGAAGAGCGCCGCGGCGATCCAGACGACGATCGTGGCGGGCACCCACACCGGCGCGTCTTCGGGCACGGTTCCCCGCGCCCGCGCGGCTTCCAGGTCCCCGCGCCACTTCTTCACGACGAAGTACTCGGCGACCATGATCCCGGCGATCGGCGGGAACGCGACGCCCAGCACGGTGAGGAAGTCGGTGAACTTCGCCAGGATCCCGGCCGCGGCGAGCACGCTGCCCGCGACGCCGAGCACGGCCGTCACCAGGCCGCGGTGGGCTTTGCGCCCGGACACCGTGCCGATGAAGTTCACGACACCCAGCCCGGAGGAGTACAGGTTCCAGTCGTTGATCTTCATCGTGCCGGCGATGACGATCAGCAGCCCGACCCAGCCGACCGACGACGTCACGATGGTGGTGATCCCGGCGCTGCCGACGGCGTGCGCGAGCAGGACGCCGGAGAGGCCGATGACGTACTCGCCGAGGGTGATCCCGACGAGCGTCTGCTTGACGACGTCGCCGGTGGTGCGGTTGAAGCGGGTCATGTCCGGGGTGATGACGGCGCCGACGATGAAGCCGCCGGCCACCAGCGTGGTGCCCTGCAGCAGGCTCAGCGACGGCCCGGGCGGGGCCGAGGAGACGAGCGTGCCGAGGTCGTGGCGGGTCAGCTCCGAGATGATCGACCAGCCGACGAGGACCAGGAAGGCCGGCACGGTCAGGTACGCCGTCCAGGCCATGGAGTGGAAGCCGCGCACCACGATCGCGGTGACGAGCAGGCCGAACACGAGTGCCCAGCCCCACTCCGGCAGGCCGCCGATGAGTGAGACGAGGCCCTGCGCGGACACCGCGGACTGGATGCCGAACCAGCCGATGAGGCTGATCCCGATGGCGAGCCCGATGAGCGCCGAGCCGCCGCGGCCGAAGCCGGTCCAGCGGGCGATCATGGACGTGGACAGACCTTCGCGGACGCCGATGACGCCGACGAGGATGGTGATGAGCTCCAGGATGACCGAACCGAGCGTGAAGGCCAGGACCGCCGGCCAGAAGCTCATCCCGAAGCCGACGGTGGCTCCGAGCAGGAACTGGGACAGGGCGGACACCTGGCCGAACCGCTGGACGGCGACCGACCACCACGAGTACCGGGCGTGGTCCGGCACTCTGGTCAGGGCATAGTCATCGACACCGACTGTTGAGGCCACGCCGACCTCCTTCTCCGGGCTGGGAAACGGTTCCCCGCACCGTAAGCAGCGGTCCCGGCGCCGTCACCGTGCGATGTGCACAGTCCGGGCCCGCGCACTGTGCGATCAGCCCAGCGGTTCCACTCCGGTCAGCGTGACACTTTCCGCCCAAAGCCGCTCGGCGGCCGCGGTGTCGGTGAGGTTCGCCCACAGCGGTTCGAGCCGCGGCCGGCCGCGCAGGCCGAAGACCCGCGGGCCCCACAGCTGCCCGCCGGTGACGTCCGGGCCGAGCACCGCGCGGACGGCGGGCCGCGCGCCGGCGTCCTTGCCGTGCAGCAACAGCCGGGCCGGCTGGCCCGTCAGCCACCGGCCGGCGGTCCGGGTGTGCACCGGCGGCCGGGCGGGCGTCAGCGAGTCGAGCGCGCCACCGGGGTGGGCCAGGACGCTCAGCCGTTTCGAGCCGGCTTCCCGCAGCCGCCGGTCGAGCTCGAGCGCGAAGAGCATCTGCGCCAGCTTCGAACGTTCGTACGTGCGCTTCGGCCGGTAGTCGCGCTCGCTCTGGAGGTCGGCGAAGTCGAGGCTCGCGGACTTCGCGGCGAAGCTGCCGGTGGTGACGATCCGCGCGTCCGGCGCCAGCGCCGGCAGCAGCCGCGCGACCAGCGCGAAGTGGCCGAGGTGGTTGGTGCCGAACATCAGCTCGTGGCCGCTTCCGGTCTCGCGTCGCGGCGGGTCGTCGAGCGCCACTCCCGCGTTGCAGACGACGGCGTCGAGCTCACCGGGATCCACCGCCGCGACGGAGGCCGGGTCGGCGAGGTCGAGCCGGACGTGACCGATCTTCGCGCCGAAGACCCGCGAGCGGATCGCGGCGGCCGCGGTCTCGGCCTTCGCCGGGTCGCGGCTGCCGAGCACGACCTCCTCGCCCGCGGAAGCGAGCTGCTCCGCGACGAAGTACCCGATCCCGGCGTTGCCCCCGGTCACCAGCACCCGCATCGGCGTCCCCTCCCCGTGCCAAGCTGTCCGCCATGGACAACGCTACCGGCTACCGGCGGTCGACCGGCTCGCCCCGCGGTGCGGCCCGGCGCCGGGAGCTGCTGACGACGATCACCGACGACGTCGCCGAGAACGGCCTGGTCGACTTCTCGCTGCGTCGCGCGGCGCGGGCGGCCGGGACCACGCACAAGGTGCTGCTCTACCACTTCGAAAGCGCCGAAGACCTGCTGCGGCAGGTGGTCCTGGGCTTGCGTGAACGCCGGATCGGCAACGCGCTGGCGGCCGTCGCTTCGGAGCCGGCGACGCTGACCGACCGCGTCCGCGCCGCCTGGGTGAGCCTGCGCGACGAGGAGTCGGAGCTGCGGCGCGTCCTCGACCAGGCGATGGGCCTGGCGATGTACGACCCGGGCCGGTACGCGGCGCTCGGGCGGGGCGCGTCGCAGCAGTACCTGCCGACACTGATGTCGTTCTGCCCGCCGGAGTGGCCGGAGCGGCGGAGGTTCGAAGTCGCCTCGATGATCCTCGCGACCTTGCGCGGCTTCCTCGTCGACCTGTTGACCAGCGACGACGGTTCCGGCGCCGAGGCCGGGTTCGAGGCGCTGCTGCGCGCGGTCGCGCGGGAGGAAGCTCTCGACACAATGTGAACCGCGTGGTTCACTTCTGGCATGGAAATCGCACTGGGGGCGGGCACCGTCGAATACACCGACACGGGCGGGCCGGGCCCCGTGCTCGTCTTCGTCCACGGCCTGCTGATGGACGGCACGCTGTGGGACGGCGTGACCGCATCGCTCACCGGCTACCGGTGCGTCGTCCCGACGCTGCCGCTCGGCGCGCACCGGCAGCCGATGCGCGAGGACGCCGACCTTTCACTGCCCGGGATCGCCGTGCTGCTCGCGGAGCTCCTCGAGCGCCTCGACCTGCGCGAGGTGACCCTGGTCGGCGTCGACACCGGTGGCGCGCTGGTCCAGCTGCTGATGGCGACCGGCGACGCACGGGTGAGCCGGGTCGTGCTGGGCTCGTGCGACGCGTTCGACAACTTCCCGCCCGGGCTCACCGGCAAGACGCTGTTCCTGACGGGAAAGCTGTCGCCGGGCCTGTTCGGGTTGTTCATGCAGCAGATGCGGGTGCGTGCCGTGCGCCGGCTCCCGATCGCGTTCGGCTGGCTGACCAAACGCGGCGACGCGGTTTCCGCGGCTTGGCTCCGGCCGCTGCTGAGCCAGGCGGGTGTTCGGCGCGACACGGTCCGCGCGTTGCGGGCTTTCGCGGCCGATCCGGGGGTGCTCCAGGAAGTGGCCGAGCGTCTCCCCGGCTTCGACCGGCCCGCGCTCGTCGTCTGGGCCGGCGAGGACCGCGTCATGCCCCTCGAGCACGGCAAACGGCTGACGGCCTTGCTGCCGAAGGGAAAGCTCGTCGAGGTCGAGGACAGCTACACGTTGCTGCCGCTGGACCAGCCGGTGGAGTTCGCGCGGCTGGTCGGGGAGTTCACAGCCGGCTGAGGCCGTGCAGGATGCGCTCCATCAGCTCCAGGCTGGGCCGGTTCCCCGAGCCTTTCCGCGCGGTGTGCACGGCGACGATCCCCCGGTCCGCCAGATCCGACAGCAGGACCCGCGCGACCCCCAGCGGGATCCGGCGCCGCGCGGCGACCTCGGCGACCGACTGCGAAGTCCGCAGCAGCGCGCAGATCTCCGTCTCCTCCTGCGTGCTCCCCCGCACGACCGCCCGCCCCCGCTGGGTGATCGACACGAGCGTCTCGATCGGCAGGTCCCGAGTCGGACGCGTACGGCCATGGGTGCGGAAGTACGGGCGGACCATCCCCGCTCCGCCTTCTTCGAGCACGGACCCCCAGTGCACAGCCAGCTCCTCACGGCGATTAATCCTTGTCGGCGATTATTTGACCTAATGATCGAGTAGGCCGCAATCGACCGAGTGGAGCAACGCCGGAAAAACCGCAGGTCAACGCCTCGTCGGCGGCGCAGTACTGCCGCGAAGGACCAAGCGTGTCCCCAGAATCGACGGCGATGTCGCGATTTTTCCGCCGGACAATCGCGCGCCGAGCAGCCGCCCGGCCCGCTCCCCGAGCTCGGCCACCGGCTGCGCCACCGTGCTCAGCTCGAGCAGGTCGGCCAGGTCGTGGTCGTCGAACCCGAGCACCGAGACGTCCTCGGGCACCCGGAGGCCGGCCCGCCGGAGCGTCCGCAGCGCGCCGAACGCCATCTCGTCCGACGCGGCGAACACCGCGGTCGGGCGCCGGGACAGGCCGAGCAGGGCGCTCATCGCGCGTTCGCCGCCGGCGACGGTGAACCCGCCCCCGGTCTCGAACGCGGCTTCCGGCTCGCGGCCGTCCTCACGGCACACCGCGTGGTAGACCATCCGGTAGGCCGCCAGGCGCCGCAGCGGGGTCGTGAACCCGAGCGGGATCGGGCTGTGCTCGCCGATGAACGCGATTTCGCGGTGCCCGAGCTGGACGAGGTGGCGCATCGCGCCGGCCGCCGCGCCGTGGTCGTCGATGCCGACCGAGTCCGCGCCGGGCTCCTCGGTGCCGATGGTGACGAGCGGGACGCCGAGCCCCAGCAGCAGCTCCCGTTCGGCGGCCGCCAGCGGGAGCGAGAGCACGAGTACCGCGTCGACCCGGCGGCGCAGCGGCAGGTCCGCGAAGAAGCGGGCGCGGCCGGCGTCGTCGCCGAGGTTGTAGAGCAGCAGGCTGGTCCCGGCCTCCCGCAGCACGCGCTCGACGCCGGAGATGAGGCGTGCGAAGTACCAGCGGTCGACGTAGGGGACGATCACGCCGACCGTCCCGGTCCGGCCGGTGGCCAGGCTGGACGCGGCGGGCGAGATGGCGTACCCGAGCCGCGCGGCCGCCGCGAGCACCCGGCTCCGCGTCGGCCCGGCCACCCCGGGCACCCCGCGCAGGGCCCGCGAAACGGTCGCCGCCGAGACGCCCGCCAGCCGGGCGACGTCGTCGAGCTTCTCCGGCATGCGTCTACCCCGTTCGTTGCAAGCGCTTGCAACCAGCTGCCTGACTCCCATTGACACCCGCCATGATCGAGGCTAATCATCGGTGCAAGCGCTTGCAATCGCCTGTCCGGCAAGGAGGCCGACATGCGCCAGCTCGTCCCGCTCGCGGCCACGGCGTTGCTCGCCCTCACCGCTTGTTCGTCGGCCACCGGCCTGACGATCAACCTCTACATCTCGCCGGAAGACCACCTGCAGACGGTGGTCGACCGCTGCACCCAGGAGGCCGGCGGCCGGTACCGGATCGTCTACAACAAGCTGCCGCGGGGCGCGGACGGCCAGCGTGAGCAGATGGTCCGCCGGCTCGCTGCCGGGGACTCGTCGCTGGACGTGCTCGGCCTCGACGTCACGTGGGTGCCGGAGTTCGCCGAGGCGGGCTGGGCGCAGGAGTGGACGGGCGCGAACGCGGCCGCGGCCGCGCGGGACGTGCTGCCGGGTCCCCTGGCCACCGCCAAGTGGAACGGGAAGCTCTACGGCGCCACGAAGAACACGAACGTCCAGCTGCTCTGGTACGACGACCGGATCACGCCGTCGCCGCCGAAGACGTTCGACGAGCTGATGACGCAGGCGCGGGAGCTGAAGGCGGCCGGGAAGCCGTACCAGGTCGTGTTCACCGGCGCCCAGTACGAGGGCCTGGTCGTCTTCTACAACACGCTGGTCGCGTCGGCGGGCGGGCACATCCTGTCCGACGACGGCAAGTCCGTGGTCATGGACGACGGCGCGGTGCGCGCGCTAGCCCTGCTCAAGCAGCTGACGACGGCCGGGATCACGGACCCGTCGCTGACGAACCAGAAGGAGGACGACATCCGGCAGGCGTTCCAGCGCGGACAGGCGGCGACCGAGCTGAACTGGCCGTTCGTGTATGCGTCGTACGCGAAGGAGAAGCCGCGGGACCTGGCGCACTTCAAGTGGACGCGCTACCCGTCGGTGGACCCGGGCCGGGCGAGCCGCGTCACGATCGGCGGGTTCAACCTGGCGGTCTCGACGTACTCGCGGCACAAGCCCGAAGCGTTCGAAGCGGCGCTGTGCCTGCGCAACGCGACGTCGCAGAAGTACCAGGCCCTGGTGGACGGGATCCCGCCGAGCATCGCGTCGATCTACCGCGACAACGCACCACTGGACCCGGCGAAACCGGCCGACCCCAAGGAAAATCCGACGATGGCCGACCAGTACCCGATGAAGGGCGACATCCAGGCGGCCCTGACGGACGCGGCGGTCCGCCCGCTCACCCCGGCGTACCAGAACCTGTCGACGGTGATCTCGAAGGTGCTGTCCCCACCGGCGGAGATCGACGTCCGCGCAACGGCGGACGAGCTGCGCGAGCGGCTGACGGACGCGCTGAATTCCCGCGGCATCATTCCGTGAGCCACCGGGTCAGGCGTAGCGCACGCCCCTACACTGGGAGGCATGGGCGACCGAGAGGAGCGCGCGCGCATCTCCGACCGCCGCGACGAGCTCGCGGACGAGCGTGACCGCCGCGCGGACGAACGCGACCGGATCGCCGACGAACGCGAGCGCGTGGCCGACAGCCGCGAGGCTCTGGCGGACAAGCGGGAAGAGCGCATCAGGTTCCACGAAGCCCGTTTCGAGCCGTTCCCAGGGGCAAAACCGGACTTCGAGGCAACCCTGACGGAGCTCGACCACCAGCACCTGGACCG
This sequence comes from Amycolatopsis iheyensis, assembly GCF_024703995.1. Lineage (GTDB taxonomy): Bacteria > Actinomycetota > Actinomycetes > Mycobacteriales > Pseudonocardiaceae > Amycolatopsis > Amycolatopsis iheyensis. Next base: position 127,913 of record NZ_JAMXQV010000022.1, read on the forward strand.
GGCGGACGCCGAAGTGGCGAGGGCCAGGGCCCGCCTGACGGCGACGACGGCCCGTTCGGAGCGCGAGCAGGCGGAGATCGACCGTGAGGTCGCCCGGTCTCTGCGGAGCGAGGAACCATCCGGCTGAGCGTGGTTTCTAGAGGCGGATGGGCTTTTTGTTCATAAATTCCTCAATCCCCAACACCCCCAGCTCCCGCCCGATCCCCGACCGCTTGATCCCCCCGAACGGCAGATCCGCCTCGGACCCACCCGACTTGTTGAGATAAACCATCCCGGCCTCGATCCGCCGTGCCACCCGCACCGCCCGCTCGCGATCCGTCCCGAAGACACTCGCCCCGAGACCGAACGGCGTGTCGTTCGCCAGCGCGATTGCCTCCTCCTCCGTCTCCGCGCGGAACACCAGCACCACCGGGCCGAAGATCTCCTCGTGGTACGCCGCCATCTGCGGTGTGACGTCCGTCAGCACCGTTGCCTCCAGGTACGCGCCCGGGCCTGGGACGCGGTGGCCGCCCGCGCGCAGGGTCGCTCCCCCGCGGATCGCCGTCTCCACCTGGGCCGCCACCTCGTCCGCCGCCGCCCTCGAGGCCAGTGGGGGCAGCGTCGTCGCCGGGTCGGCCGGGTCTCCCGGCACGTAGTACTCCGTGACGCGCTTGGCCAGGCGGTCCACGAACTCCTCGTACAGCTCGCCCAGCACGATCATGCGCTTGGGCGCGTTGCACGACTGGCCGCAGTTGCGCATCCGGGCGGTCGCGGTGATCTTGACCGTTTCGTCCAGGTCGTCGGTGTCCAGCACGATCAGCGGGTCGGAGCCGCCCAGCTCGAGGACGCACTTCTTGAGGTTGCGGCCGGCTTCGGCCGCCACGGAGATCCCGGCCTGCTCGCTGCCCGTCAGCGAGACGCCGACCAGGCGCGGGTCCTCGAGCATCCACGGCACCTGCCGGCTCGACGCGAACACGTTCACATACGCGTCCGCGGGCACGCCGGCGGCCCGCAGCACGTCCTCGATCACCTCCGCCGAGCGCGGGCAGATCGACGCGTGCTTGAGCAGGATCGTGTTGCCCAGCACCAGGTTCGGCGCGACGAACCGGGCCACCTGGTACGCCGGGAAGTTCCACGGCATGACGCCCAGCAGCGCGCCGATCGGCTCCTTCGTCAGCACCGCCTCGCCGCCACGCAGCGTAAGAGGTTCGTCGGCCAGCAGCTCCGGGCCACGCTCGCCGTAGTAGCGGAAGATGTCGACGACCACGCCGACCTCGCCGCGGCCTTCGTTGATCCGCTTCCCCATCTCCAGGGTCATGATCGCGGCCAGCTCGTCGGCGCGTTCGGCGAACAGCTCCGCAGCCCGCAGCACGATCGCGGCCCGCTCGGCGACCGGCCGGGCGCGCCAGGCCGCGAACCCGCCGTGGACGCGGTCGATCGCGGCGCGGACCTCCTCGTCGGTCGAGTTCGGGATCTCCTCCACGAGTTCACCGGTGGCGGGGTTGGTGACGGAATACATGGCGGTCTCCTCTGCCCACGCTAGCCTACTGCATACTGTATACACCATGGGATCACTGATCGACACCCACGCGGCGGTACCGGAATTCGCTTGATCGACTATCGTTCCCCCATGACGCTGGAGATCACCGGCGGACCCGAATTCGCCGCACTGGCAACGGAAACCACGCGCTGGACCCGCCACTGCGCGGGTGGCGACGTCACGTTCGGCTGCCCCGCGCGCCCGTCCGAACGCACGCCGCGCGTCTGGGGCGGCCGCGGCCTCGGTCTGCCGGAAGCCGACCTGCCGAAGTTCGCCGGCCAGCTCAAACGCGTGCTGAAGCACGAGACGTACTGGATCGCGCGAGCCGCGTGCGCCGATCCCCGCGCCGGCGACGCCGCGCGGTGGTCACCGGGTCGCTACGACGACGAAGACGGCTTCGTCTACTTCGCCGGCCCCTGCACGCACGGTGACCCGTGGCCCGGCTACCGGCCGGCCGACGAGTTCACGATCGCGCTCCCCCACGTGCGCGGGCTGCGCATCCGCCTGGCCGCTTACCTGGCGGCCGGGCAACGCAGTGAATGACTCGTCGGAGCGCGGCGGAGAGGCCCGCCGAGCCGTCCGCGCCGGCGCCATCGCCGCGGTGGTCAGCGGTATCCCGTCGACCGTCCACGCCCTGTGCACCGGCCGTGACATCCTCGCCGCGACCCGCGCCGCCGGCACGGTGTGCCCGGGCCGGCGCGATCGGCCCGGCGTCGCCGCCGGGCTGGTCGCGCACGTCCTGGTTTCCGCCGGGTGGACCGCGGTGCTCGCCGCGATCGCCCGCCGCCGTCGCCTCGGGTCGTTCCGGGGCGCGGCGGCCGGGCTGGCGATCGCGGCGCTGGACCTCGGCGTCGCCGGCCGGGCGTACCCGGCCGTTCAGGCGCTTCCCCGCGCCCCGCAGGTCCTGGACCACCTGGTGTTCGGCGCCGTCACCGGCGCGCTCCTGGACCGTCCACACCGGACGGGTCAGGGCACGACCTGGACGACGTCACCCGGGTGCAGCGAGTTGTAGAACGTCACCGCCGCCGCGTGCGAAAGGTGCACGCAGCCGTGGGACTTGACCTTCAGGCTCCCCTGGTGGAACGCCACGCCGGTGTTCGTGAAGAACACCGAGTACGGCATCGGCCCGTTGAACTGCTTGCTGTAGTGGTCGATGTCCTTGTACTGCACGTGGAACGTCCCGAGCGGAGTCGGGTACTTCGCGAGCCCGACGGTGATCGGGACGCCCCCGTAGGTGACGTTCCCCGCGCCGTCGGTCAACCAAGCGGTATTCGAACTGCGCTGGACACAGGCTTTCGCGGCGGCGTCGCACGGCGTCGCCGCCGCTTCGGCCGTCCCCGCGAAAGCCAAGGTCCCCGCCATCGCGGCGACCCCGCCCAGTAGTGCGATCATCCTCCGGTTCATCGCGTGCCTCCCGTTGTCGTTCGGCTACGCGGTGTAGGGTGCCCAGTTTTGGGATCTTCGAATCGTCGAAGATCAGTTCTGCGGCTGCGACAACTGGAGGAACTCGTTCTGCTCGCGGTCGTAGCGCTGGGTCAGCCCGTTGCCGTAGCGGTCCCACCAGTTCTGCGTGTGCCCGCCCTGGCGCGTGGTCGTGTCGCCGTAGACTTGGCGGTCGTACTCGATGCGGGCGTCGTGGAACTCCTGTTGGAACTGCTGCGGCGTGAGGCCCTGCGCGTGCTGGACCGCGGCGTCGCTGAGGGTGCGCGAGCTCTGGACGATGTCGTCGCCGCCCATGTGGTTGAGGATCGCGCGGACGCCGCCGGCACCGCGCATGTGCGCGCCCGACATGATGGCGGCCTGTGTGCCGGGGTCGGTGAAGTTGAGCGCGCCGGCCGTGCGCGCGTTCGCCGTCATCAGATCGGAGACGACGGCGCGCTCTTCGGCGCTGCCCTGCCCGTACTGCTCGCGCGCGGCGATGATCCGGTCGTAGCCGTTGTGCATGTTCTGGCGGAAGCCGTAGGCCTCGGGCACGCCGCCCTGTTCCCCGGTCGCGCCTTCCGACTGCATGATCGAGTCGACCACCCGCGGGTCGAGCTGCTGCGGCGCCGCTGCGGCCGCCGCGCCGCCCCCGCCACCCTGGGCCGCGTTCTGGCCGCCGCCGTAGGCCTGCGCGACGTCGGTGTCGGCCGCGTTGTACCCGTTCGCGGCCGTCTGGACGTTCTGGTTCACGTTCGTGATCAGCCCGAGGAACTTCTGGAGCGCGCTGCCCAGCGAGGAGTGCAGCGCCGAGTTCGCGGCGGCGACCCCGCTGCCGATGCCCGCGAACGACAGCGCGTCGAGCACCAGGCCTTCCAGGTCGCGGGTCGTCGACAGGAAGGACGAACCGACGTCCTCCACCGCCTTGACGACCGTCCCCATTTCCGTCGTTTCGGCGTGGTAGGCCCCGGCACCCATGGTCTGCTCCCTCCGGACTCCGGCGTTGCGCGATCGAGAATTCCCCACCGCGCCACGCCGCTCCACGGCCGAATTACCCACTGCCGAGGTCTCACCTGTCGTTCATCTTCAGTTCATCTGCACGTCGCCTGGCGCGGTATTAGACCGTCATGACTACGCAGACGCTCGACACCATCGCGTCCGAACAACTCGACTTCCAGCTGACCGTGGTCGAAGACCGGCTGCGCCAGGACTACACGAGCCTGGACCCGCGGTCGGCCCACGCCCTGGTCGAACGGGAACGGGACCGGTTCGCCGACGCGCGGATCCACGCGTTCGTCCCGATCCTGGTGGAGCGCGCCGTCCGCGAGTCCTTGGGCTGAGCGCTAGGGTCGGTGGGGCGGACCGGCGCCGGAGGAGAAGACGATGGACAAGCCCCAGGACGACCCGAACATCGTGGACGGCGAGCTCGTGGACGAGACCCCGACGGCGGCACTGGCGGTCCCGTCCCCGCCCCTACCCGACCCGGACTACAGCGAGGGCGGCGTCCCCAGCTTCGACTTCGTCCGCGACAAGATCGAGAACCGCTACACGACGTCGCTGGGCGCGACGGACGTGGCGGGTCTCGGCACGGAGAACACCGCGGAAGCGCTGGACAAGAAGATCGCCGACCGCGACCAGGCGGCGAAGGACCGGCTGGCGGAGATCCGCCGCTCGATGCGCGGCGAGTGACCGCCGGCCGGTCACCCGGCCGTTGAGCGAGGGCGACGGCGCGAGCCGTCCTGACCGGGACGACGACCGCCGGGTCAGCCGGGGAGCCAGCGCATCTGCACCGGCTGGCAGGCGGCGATCGCCGTCAGGCGGTTCGGGAACACCCGGACCGCCTCCGCCAGGCCCGCCAACCGGACCATCCGGTCGACCACGCCGCCGGGCGTCGCGATCACGCAGCCGCCGATGTTCCGCTCCCGGCAGCTTTCCACCGCCTCGAGCAACCCCCGGGCCCCGCGCGCCGACAGGAACTCCAGCGACGACAGGTCGAGCACCAGCAGGTGCGGCTCCGGCAGTTCGCAGATGGCGGCTTCGATGAGGGTCGTCCACCGCAGCACGGTGGAAATGTCCAGCTCGCCCCGGATTTCAACGACCAGCGCGCCGCTGGTCCGCTCCGTGACGGCTCCGTTCCGGTCGCGCATGGCGCGCCTCCCCGGGGCCGGATCGGGGCGGCCCCGGCCGATTGTCCCACTCCGGCCCGGCCCCGGCCGCACGGAACGCGCAGACACACGCGGACGGTCCAACCCGCGCGGCCGTCCGGCTCAGCGCCTGCCGCTTGACTGTCCACTGTGGAGGCTCAACCTCGTCAGCCACTCCTGCAACAGCGTCGACTCCCCCGCCGTCAGCTCGGCCGGCGCCGACGAACGCAGCCGGGCGGCCAGGGTGGTCGCCGTCACGGCGAGGTCGTCCGCCGCACCCGGCTCCTCGGCGAGGATTCCCGCCAGCACGCTTTCCCGGACGCGGACCGAGAACTCACGGTCCGGGTACTGCGCCGGCCGGGTGATCATCGACAGCGCGACGCCGGCGTTCGCCGCCATCACCATCTGCGCGGCCAACGCCGGCGGCAGCTCGAGCCGGCCCGCGGCCGCGCAGCGCTCCAGCACCTCGAGCAGCAGGCCGTGTGCCTCGGCCGCCGCGCCCGGCGGTGTCGACAGGCCCGAATACATCAGGCGGTAGTGGTGGGGGTTCTCGAGCGCGAACGCGACGTGGTTGTCCCAGCCGGCCCGCAGGTCGCGCACCGGGTCGGCGGACGGCTTCGCGGCCCGCTTCCCGGCGAGGTACTTCTCGAACCCGCGGTCGACGACGGCGGCGAGCAGCCCGTCCTTGTCACCGAACTGCCGGTACAGCGCCGGCGCCCCGACACCGGCGGCCTCGCAGACCGCCCTCGTGGAGACGTCGGCCGACGCCGACAGCAGCTCGTCGGCGGCCACCAGTATCCGCGTTCGCAAGTCCATGGTAGCGACGCTACCAGCGGGTATCATCGATATCAAGTTAACGGTAACGACGGTTCGCCGTGTCACACTCTCGTAAGGCCCGCACGTGGAATCATCGGTGCGCCCGCGCAGTTGTACACCGCGGAAGCACCACGAGGAGAAGGAGTGACGCCGTGACCACGTCAACCGAAAGGGCCGTCCTGGCCGGCGGCTGCTTCTGGGGCATGCAGGAGCTGTTCCGCCGTCAGCCCGGGGTGATCTCGACCCGGGTCGGTTACAGCGGCGGCGACGTCCCGAACGCGACCTACCGCAACCACGGCACGCACGCCGAGGCCATCGAGGTGGTCTACGACCCTGCGCAGACCACGTTCCGCGACCTGCTCGAGTTCTTCTTCCAGGTGCACGACCCGACGACGAAGAACCGCCAGGGCAACGACATCGGCCTGAGCTACCGCTCGGCGATCTACTTCGAGAACGACGAGCAGAAGCGCGTCGCCGAAGACACGATCGCCGACGTGGACGCGTCCGGGCTGTGGCCGGGCAAGGTCGTCACCGAAGTCAGCCCGGTGGGCGACTTCTGGGAGGCCGAGCCGGAGCACCAGGACTACCTGCAGCGGATTCCGAACGGGTACACCTGCCACTTCGTGCGCCCGGGCTGGAAGCTCCCGAAGCGCGAGAAGACCGCCTGACACACTCGTACCACCAAAGGCCCCTTCGCCGATTCTCGGCGAGGGGGCCTTCGTCGTTTCGGACGCGCCGAAGATCACCCGAACGGCGGTGATCCGCCTTCCGTCCTGAGTGGACAGTCAACAGCAGACATCCCAAAGGCGGGAAATGTCCTTTTTGGGAAGTATTGCGACCGGTAGATAAGACCGTACGTTAGTCGCTTGTTCACGAGGCTTCCGCGCCGGATCCTGATTTCCGCCAAGCAGCACCGTTTTCCCCGATTCCCGTTCTCGGCCCGGCCTGCACCGGGCCGGTTCGCCCTGCCCGGAGGGATTCTTCGATGCATCTGAGACGTCCAATCGTCTTGGCCGCGAGCGGCGCGCTGATCGCCGCGGTGTGCACGACCACGGCCGCCCAGGCCCAGCCCACGAGCCCGGCCGCCACCACCGACGCGCAGACCCTTGCCGTCAACGCGGCCGCGAGTCTCGTGGCGAGCAAGCCGGCCGCGCTGCACGCCAGCGCGGACGACGTTTTCGTGGCGCAGAAAGCGATTTCCTCGGTCAACGGGCTGAAGTACGTCCCGTACGAGCGCAGCTACAAGGGCCTGCCGGTCGTCGGCGGTGACTTCGTCGTGGCGACCAACTCGACGGGCCAGGTGCTCGGCACCTCCGTCGCGCAGGACCAGACGATCGACCTCGCCTCCACCACCGCGAAGGTCTCCAAGGCCGCGGCGGAGACGACCGCCCGGCAGCAGCTGTCCGTCGTGGACAGCGTGAGCCCGGCGCAGCAGGTCGTGTTCGCGCTCGGCACCCCGGCGCTGGCGTGGAAGAGCACGGTCACCGGCCGCGACAACGAAGGCCCGAGCCGGCTCGACGTCATCGTCGACGCCGCCACCGGCAAGGTGCTCGACACCCAAGAGCACGTCATGAACGGCGACGGCACCAGTGCGTACAACCGGCCGAACCCGGTGCACCTCGACACGACCCACTCGGGCAGCACGTACACGCTGAAGGACCCGAACATCACCAACACGTCCTGCCAGGACGCGGCCAACAACACCACCTTCAGCGGCCCGGACGACGCATGGGGCAACGGCAACGCCACCAGCCGCGAAACCGGCTGCGTCGACTCGCTGTTCGCCGCCCAGACCGAGAACAAGATGCTCTCGCAGTGGCTGGGCCGCAACGGCTTCGACGGCAACGGCGGCGGCTGGCCGATCCGCGTCGGGCTGAACGACGAGAACGCCTACTACGACGGCAGCCAGGTCCAGATCGGGCACAACACGCAGAACCAGTGGATCGGCTCGATCGACGTCGTCGCGCACGAGCACGGCCACGGCATCGACGACCACACCCCGGGTGGTATCTCGCGCGCGGGTACCCAGGAGTTCGTCGCGGACGTCTTCGGCGCCTCCACCGAGTGGTTCGCGAACGAGCCCGCGGGCGGCGACGTGCCGGACTTCCTCGTCGGCGAGTCGGTGAACCTGGTCGGCTCCGGCCCGATCCGCAACATGTACAACCCGTCGGCGCTGGGCGACAAGAACTGCTACGACAGCTCCGTCCCCAACGGTGAGGTGCACGCAGCCGCCGGCCCCGGCAACCACTGGTTCTACCTGCTGGCCGAAGGCACCAACCCGACCAACGGCCAGCCGACCAGCAGCACCTGCAACAGCTCGTCGATCACCGGCATCGGTGTCCAGAACGCGGTGAAGATCTTCTACAACGCGATGCTGCTCAAGACCTCCAGCAGCTCGTACCTGAAGTACCGCACCTGGACGCTGACCGCGGCGAAGAACCTGTTCCCGGGCAGCTGCACCGAGTTCAACACCGTCAAGGCGGCGTGGGACGCGATCTCCGTCCCGGCGCAGTCGGCCGACCCGACCTGCTCGGCGACCGGCACCGTCACGGTTTCCAACCCGGGCAACCAGTCCACCGTGACCGGCGCCTCGGTCAACCTCCCGCTCTCGGCGAGCGGCGGCACCGCGCCGTACACCTGGTCGGCCACCGGCCTCCCGGCCGGCCTGTCCATCAACGCCTCCACCGGCACGATCTCGGGCACCGCGACCACCGCGGGCACCTCGAACGTCACGGTGACGGCGAAGGACGCGGCCAACAAGACCGGCACGGCGTCGTTCAGCTGGACCGTCGGCACCACCGGCGGCTGCACCGGCCAGAAGATCGTCAACGGCGGCTTCGAGTCGGGCAGCGGCAGCTGGACCGGCACCACCGGCTCGATCGGCCAGTGGGGTTCGCAGGGTCAGGCCGCGCACGGCGGCACCTACGCGTCCTGGCTCGACGGGTACGGCTCGACGCACACCGAGTCGATCGCCCAGTCGGTGAGCATCCCGGCCGGCTGCCACGCCAGCCTGACGTTCTACCTGCACATCGACACCGCGGAGACGACCTCCACGACCGCCTACGACAAGCTGACCGTCTCCAACGGCAGCGCGACGCTGGGCAGCTACTCCAACCTGAACAAGGCTTCCGGGTACGCCCTCCGGACGATCGACGTCTCGTCGGCCGCCGGTGGCACCCTGGCGCTGAAGTTCAGCGGCACCGAGGACAGCTCGCTGCAGACCTCGTTCGTCATCGACGACGTGGCTGTCACCCTGAGCTGAAGCTGAACCGCTGAAAGCGGGGAGGCCGGGATTCCCGGCCTCCCCGTTTTCGCGTGCCGGGGGCAGAATCGGCGCATGGACACCGAAGAGCTGCGCGCGACCCAGGCCCCGCTGAAGGACCAGTACCGCGAGCGGCCGGAGAGCGCGCTCGTCACCCTGCACGCCGACGCCGAACTGGCCGGCCTCGGCATCTCCTGCAAGGTCGAGACCGGCCGCGCGGTCGTGGAGGCCGGGCTGCACCCGGCCACCGGCGGCGACGGCAGCCTCGCCTGTTCGGGCGACATGCTGCTGGAGGCGCTCGTCGCGTGCGCCGGCGTGACGCTGCGGGCGGTCGCGACGTCACTGGGCCTCGAGGTGCGCGGTGGGCGGGTCCGCGCCGAGGGCGACCTCGACTTCCGCGGCACGCTCGCCGTGGCGAAGGACGCGCCGGTGGGCTTCCGCGCGATCCGGCTGTCGTTCGACCTGGACACCGACGCCTCCGAAGAGCAGCTCGCGACGCTCAAGAAGCTGACCGAGCGCTACTGCGTCGTTTTCCAGTCGCTGCGGACCCCGCCCGAGTTCGCCGTCACGCTTTCGGCGAACTGAGCCGCCTCAGGGAGAAACCCGGAGGACAAACCGGACGCACTTGGCCTAGCTTGGCGGGGTCACCGAGAGGGGAACCGCCATGCCGGAACCGGACAGCGCCGTCCAAGTGCGCGGGCTGGTCAAGACCTACGGTTCGACGCGCGCGCTCGACGGCGTCGACCTCGACATCCCGGCCGGGCGCGTGCTCGGTCTGCTCGGGCCGAACGGCGCCGGCAAGACCACCACGGTCCGCATCCTGACCACACTGCTGCGGCCGGACTCCGGCGAGGCGCGCGTGGCCGGGTACGACGTGCTGGCCCAGCCCGACGAGGTGCGGCAGCGGATCGGGCTGTCCGGCCAGTACGCGGCGGTCGACGAGAACCTCACCGGCTTCGAGAACCTCTACATGGTCGGGCGGCTCTACGGCCGGCCCAAGGCCGCGGCCCGCTCGCGCGCCCGTGAGCTGCTGGCGCGCTTCGCCCTCGAAGAGGCCGCCGACCGGCCCGCCAAGGGTTATTCGGGCGGCATGCGGCGGCGACTCGACCTGGCCGGCGCGCTGGTCGCCGAGCCCACCGTCGTCGTGCTGGACGAGCCGACCACCGGCCTCGACCCGGGTGGCCGGCTCGACACGTGGGGCGTCATCAAGGAACTGGTCGCCGACGGCACGACCGTGCTGCTGACCACGCAGTACCTCGAAGAGGCCGACCAGCTCGCCGACTCGATCGTGGTGATCGACCACGGCAAGGTGATCGCGCGCGGCACCGCCGACGAGCTCAAGGCCCAGATCGGCGGCGAACGCCTGGAGCTGGTCGTCGCCTCGGCCGCGGACCTGCCCGCGACGCTGGAGGTCCTGCGGGAGGTCGGCGCCGGCGAACCGTCGGGTGACGGCCACACGCGACGGGCGGAGATCCTCGTCGACACCGGGCCGAAAGCGCTCATCGAGGCCCTTCGCCGGCTGGACGCGCAGGGCATCGCCGTCCAGGACGTCGCCCTGCACCGGCCGACTCTCGACGACGTCTTCCTGTCCCTGACCGGCCACGGCGCTCAGGAGGCCGAGAAGTGAACACCATCGCCAAGGGCATCTCCGACGGCGGCATCATCACCTGGCGCAACCTGATGAACGTCCGCCGCAACCCCGACTGGCTGATGGCCGCGACCCTGCAGCCGATCATGTTCGTGCTGCTGTTCGCCTACGTCTTCGGCAACGCGATCGGCGGCGACGCGGGTGGCGCCGCCTACCGCGAGTTCCTCATCGCCGGGATCTTCGCGCAGACGGTGGCGTTCAACTCGGCGTTCACGGTCATCGGCTTCGCCAACGACCTGCAGAAGGGCATCATCGACCGGTTCCGCTCGCTGCCCATGTCCCGCATCGCGGTGGTCCTCGGCCGGACGACGTCGGACCTGGTGGTCAGCGTGGTGGCGCTGGTCGTGATGTCGGCGTGCGGGCTGATCGTCGGGTGGCGCATCCGCGGCAGCTTCTGGGACGCGCTGCTGGGTTACCTGGTGATGCTGATGTTCGCCTGGGCCCTGTCGTGGGTGGGCGCGCTGATCGGCCTGGCCGCACGCAGCGTCGAGGTCGCGCAGAGCCTCGGGCTGGTCTGGATGTTCCCGCTGAGCTTCATCTCCTCGGCGTTCGTCCCGACGCAGACGCTCCCGCCGTTCCTCAAGGCGATCGCGGACTGGAACCCGTTCACGGCGGTGATCAACGCGACCCGCGACCTGTTCGGCAACCGCTTCGGAGCGCCGCCGACCGGTTGGCCGGCGGAGAACGCGGCGCTGTACGCGATCCTGTGCTGCGTGGCCATCATCGCGGTGTTCGCCCCGCTGGCGACGGCGAAGTACCGGCGGGTGGCGAGCAAGTAGGTCTGTCCTAAAGAGACGGTGCCAGCTCGAAGGCCGCGAACACCTTCGGGTCCTGGAACACCACGGTGTGCGCGATCCCGGCGGCGGTGACGGTGAGGACCTGCAGGGTGTGCAGGCGGTGTCCCCCACCGTCGTCGGGGCAGTACGCGGTCAGCGCGGGCTGCCCGTTCGCCGTGGTGCTCAGCACGCGCCAGGCGCCGGGCCGCATCGCGAACACCCGCGCCATGAACCGGCCGTAGTCCGCGCGCCCGCGGTACCACAGCGGCACCGGCGGCATTTCGAGCACGGCGTCGGCGGTGAGGAGCGTGACGAGCGTGTCGACGTCCGAGGCCTCGAACGCGCGGACGTACCGCTCGATGGTCGGCCCGGCGGCCGGCTCACGCAGTCCGTCTTCGCTCGGCGAGGCCGTGGCGACGGCGGCCCGCGCCCGCTGCAGGGCGCTGGTGACCGAGGCCGTCGTCGTGTCCAGCTGGCCGGCGACCTCGGCCGCGCTGAACCCCAGCACGTCCCGCAGCACCAGCACCGCCCGCTGCCGCGGCGGGAGCACCTGCATCGCGGCGACCAGCGCCAGCCGGACCCCGGCACGGGCGGCCAGCCGGGCCTGCGGGTCGTCCCGGTCGGCGGACAGGTAGCGCTCGGGCAGCGGCTGCAGCCACGGCACCTCGAAGTCCGGGATCAGCGGGGCGCCGGGGTCGTCGCTCGCGGTGCCGAGCCCGGAGGGCAGCGGCCGGCGCGGTCGCCCTTCGAGCGCGGTGAGGCACACGTTGGTGGCGATGCGGTAGAGCCAGGTGCGCACGGACGCCCGCTGCTCGTCGTAGCGCTCGCGGGCTTTCCACGCGCGCAGGTACGTCTCCTGGGTCAGGTCTTCGGCGTCGTGCACCGAGCCCACCATCCGGTAGCAGTAGACCACCAGCTCGCGCCGGAACGCCTCGAAGTCCGTGTCCGTGACCACGCGAAGATTTTCCGCGAATCCGCGATGAGTTTCGCGCGACGCGCCGGTATGTACCCGTGACAGCACCCCGGAGCCCAGGAGGCACCCCATGCACGACGTCACGGTCATCGAGTTCACCACCCTCGACGGGATCGTCGACGACCCGGACGGGTCGGCCGGCACCGCGACCGGCGGCTGGGCGTTCCGGTACGGCCCGGAAGCCGTCGCCGGCGACAAGTTCGAGCTCGGCTCCCGCCTCGACGACGGCGTGCTGCTGCTCGGCCGCCGGACCTGGCAGCAGTTCTCGAAGCTGTGGCCGGGCCGCTCCGACGAGTTCTCGGCCCGGATGAACGCCGCCCCCAAGCGGGTCGTCTCCCGCACCCTCACCGACGTCGGCGCGTGGGCGAACTCCGCCGTGCTGACCGGCGAACTCACCGACGAGGTGCGGCGCCTGCGCGAGGAACGCGACGTCGTCGTCATCGGCAGCGCGAGCGTCGCGCACACGTTGCTCGAGCAGCGGCTGGTCGACGAGGTCCGGCTGCTCGTGTTCCCGGTCGTGCTCGGCTCCGGCCGCCGGTGGTACGCCGGACCGGTCGACCTCGAACTCGTGTCGGCCACGCAGCGCGGTCCGGCCGCGCTGCTGCGTTACCGAGCGGCGCGGGCGTGAACCGTGGTCAGTCCTCTTCGGACAGTTCCACGATCGGGATGACGCGCTTGGCCTGCCGCGCCTTCGCCTGGTGATCGGCGAAGAACGGGTAGCGCGTCTCCAGCTCCGTCCACATCCGCACGTAGTCCGCGCCCAGCAGCGGCAGCGCTTCCGCCTCGAAGGTCGCGCCGTCCACCTCGACCGTCACGCGCGGGTCGGCGATCAGGTTCAGGTACCAGTCCGGGTGGCGGGGCGCGCCGATGTTCGACGCCACCACCAGCAGGCGGGTGCCGTCGCGGTGGTACATCATCGGGACCGTGCGAGGCTCGCCCGTCGTCCGGCCGGTCGTCGTGAGCAGCACCAGCCGCTCCCGGTGCATGCCGTCGACCTCGCCGCCCGCGCGGAACTGGCGGATCACGCGGCGGTTCGTCTCCCGGACGTCGGCGGTGGTCACTGGTCGTAGTACCGGGTCGGCGGCGGCTGCTGTTGCGGGTACCGCTGGGCCGGCGGCGCGGCGTTCTGCTGGCGCCGCCGCCGGTGCAGCGTCCGAGCGCTGGCCGCCATGCTGTTCACCACCGCGGCGATCACGAGGCCGATCACCAGGTTGATCGCCGCGGTGGCGATCTTCGCGCTCGGCGCGACCGTGAGGGTCAGCGGCAGCACCACCGCGATCAGCGTGACGAGCACCATGATCCAGCCGAAGAACTGCGAGGGCGCCGGTGTGGCGACGCTCAGCAGGTGCATCAGCCCGGTGGCGAGCAGGGCCACCGCGGCGGCCACGAGTGCGTACGTCGTGGTGCTCGCGTTGCCCCAGACGCCTTCGCCTTTTGGGGCGAGCACTTCGACCTCGAAGACCCCGCGCGCGATCAGCAGCCCGACCACCGCGAGCAGGGCCGCGATCACCGCCGTCGCCACGCCGCCGGCCCACAGGCGGCCTGCGTCGATCCCCGGTCGGACGTCCTGGGGCTGGTTGCCGTAGTAGTCGGACATCAGCGCCTTCCTGGGTCGGCTGCCTCTCGCCCCCGATTGTCCCCTCTTTCGGCCCCGTCCGCGATTTGCGCTGGAGCGCACTCCAGCTCGTACCGTCGGGGGCATGACCACCGCACAGCACAAGATCGGTTCGGGCTTCGGCGCCACCACCACGGCCGCCGAGGTCGTCGCGGGCATCGACCTGACCGGCAAGCTCGCCGTCGTCACCGGCGGCTACTCCGGGATCGGCCTGGAGACCACCCGCGCGCTCACCGGCGCCGGCGCCCACGTCGTCGTCCCGGCCCGCCGCCGCGAGACCGCCGAGCAGGCGCTTGCGGGGCTCGCGAACGTCGAGGTCGACGAGCTGGACCTGGGCGACCTCGAGAGCGTCCGCGCGTTCGCCGAGCGCTTCCTCGCCTCCGGCCGCCGCATCGACCTGCTCATCACCAACGCGGGTGTGATGGCCTGCCCCGAGACCCGCGTCGGCCCGGGCTGGGAGGCCCAGTTCGCCACCAACCACCTCGGCCACTTCGCGCTGGTCAACCGGCTGTGGCCGGTGGTCGCCGACGGCGCGCGCGTCGTCGTGCTGTCCTCGCGCGGCCACCACAACTCGCCGATGCGCTGGGACGACGTCCAGTTCGAGCACGGCTACGACAAGTGGGCGGCCTACGGGCAGGCGAAGACGGCGAACGTGCTCTTCGCGGTCCGGCTCGACGAGCTGGGCGCGTCGCGGGGTGTTCGCGCGTTCGCCCTGCACCCGGGCGGCATCATGACGCCGCTGCAGCGGCACCTGCCGAAGGCGGAGATGATCGAGCGCGGCTGGATCGACGAGGCCGGCAACTTCCTGATGCAGTTCAAGACGCCGGAGCAGGGCGCGGCGACGACCGTCTGGGCCGCGACCTCACCGCAGCTCGACGGCCTCGGCGGGCTGTACCTCGAGGACTGCGACGTCGCCGAGCTGTCCCCGGAGGACGCCGAGGGGATGTCGGCCTCGGGGGTGCGCCGGTACGCCGTCGACCGCGAGCAGGCCGAGCGGCTGTGGACGCTCTCGGCGCGGCTCACCGGGGTCGACGCCTGGTGATCTTCTGACGTTTGTCACTCACCGGTTCGGGGTACAAGCGGGCCGTGGCCGACGAAGCGGGCAGAACCGGGGTGCCGCCGATGAGCGACACCGACGAGGACACGTGTGCCCGCTTCGCGCTCGGCGAGTTCCCCGGCGCGCGTCGCCCGCTCTCCGACGAGGTGCCGCTCGAGCCGCTGGCCGGGCGGTACGAGGTGGGCCGGCTGATCGGCAGCGGCGGCACGGCCCGGGTGTTCCGGGCCTTCGACCTGCGGTTGCACCGCGAAGTCGCGGTCAAGATCTATGACCGCGACGCGGTGGCGCTGGACCAGCGCCGCCGGCTGCGTGAGATGAGCATCCAGGGCAGCATCACCCACCCGGGTGTGGTGGCGCTGCTCGACAGCGGCACCGAGCACGGCCGGACCTACCTGGTGATGCAGCTGGTCGAGGGTGAGAACCTGGCGGAGCGGCTGCTGGGCGGCCCGCTGCCGGTGGCCGAGGTGTCCGCGCTGGCGGCCGGGCTGGCCGAGGCGCTGGCCCACGTGCACGCCCGCCGGGTGGTGCACCGCGACCTGAAGCCGGCCAACGTGTTCCTGTCGGCGGACGGCCCGCTGATCGGTGACTTCGGCATCGCGCACGCGCTGGACACGACGCACATCACGGGCACGGGTGTGGTCCCGGGCACGGCGGCATACCTGGCGCCGGAGCAGGTGGGCGGCGAGCCGGCCGGTCCCCCGGCGGACGTCTACGCGCTGGGGCTGATCCTGCTGGAGTGCGTGACGGGCCAACGCGAGTACCTGGGCACGATGATCGAGGCGGCGATGGCCCGGCTGACCCGGCCGCCGAGGATCCCGGAGGGGCTGCCGCCGTCGCTGGCGCACACGCTGCGCCGGATGACCCGTCGCGAACCGGCCGACCGGCCGACGGCGGCGGAGGTCGGGCAGCTGCTGACCACGCCGGTGCAGGTGCTGCCGCTGGCTTCGTGGTGGCGAGGGCGGACGGCGAAGCCCGAACCGCGGGACGAGCAGCCGGCGATCGAGCCGGCGCACAGTGATCCGCTCCGGCACCGCTGGGGCGCGGCGCTCGGGGCCGCGGCTGCCGGTGATCCGGGCACCCGCCAGTCGAGCGCACCCGAATCCGCCCGGCGTTCCTGGGGCGCGGCACTCGGGGCCGCGGCCGCCGGTGACCCGCACACGCGCCAGCTGAGCGCACCCACACCCGAACCCACTCGGCGCCGCTGGGGCACGGCACTCAAAGCCGCAGCCACCGGCGACCCGCACACCCGCCAGCTGAGCGCACCCACACCCGAACCCAGCCGCCGTCGCTGGGGCGCGCCCGCACCCGAACCCGCCCGCCACCGCCGGGTGCTCGCCGTCGCCGGGCTCGGTGTGGCCGCCGTCGCCGCCGTGTCCGCCGCCCTCCTCACCACGCACGACAGCCCCACCACCACGCCCGCCCAGCCGCCCGCGCCCGTCACCACCTCCTCGCCCGCGTCCTCCGCGCCGGCCGCCGAGTCCGGGAGTCCCGCCGCGCAGCCGCGGGAAACCGAGGCCGACCTCGAACCGGCCGCCGTCACCCGGCCGGGCAAGCCGAAGGCCACCAAACCCGCCGGCCCGCCGCAGCGGACCCAGAACCACGGCAAAGGCAAGGGCAAGGGCCGCGACTCCTGAGCGCGGGACCTCCGGCGAGGCACATCCGGGCCCATCGGCCCTAGTGCCGGGAAGCGGTCTCGAATAGACCGTAACCCAGCCTGAATTCGATTTCCCGAATTCGGACTCGAAGCAATAACGACCGGTAACCGGAACGCGCTCAGCCCCGACACCTCACACGTGTGCCGGCCGCGCCGAACGGGCCGGGCCCACCGCCGGGAATCCCCGTCCCGGCCGGTTCGACGACTTTCCGGAGGTCTTGATGAGTGTCCACGCTGCCCTCGCGCGGCCGGTTTTCGGAGCACCGCGCGGGCGGCACGCCAAGCCACGCTCAGCGTGGCCGCGCGTGGCCGTCAGGACGCTCTTCCTTGCCTGCGCGGTGATCTCCGTCGTCGCCGTCGTCGGCGCGGGGTGGCCGCCCGTGCTGCTCGTCGTGCCCGCCGCGGCCCTGCTGCTGCTCGTCGCCGCCGTCGCGAAACTCCGGACCGCGGCCCGGAAGATCGACACGATCTTCGCCGAAGAACTGACGGTGGAAACGCCTGCCGAAATCGGCGCTCCCGTCGAGATTTCCTGACCCGCACGGCAATTCCCGGCGCCACAAAACTGCTCCTCGGCAAAGGGATGACGACCCTGGTGACCTCCGTCGCGGCGGAGGTACAACGGGCGGGCACGGCCACCGCCGCGTGCCGCTCGAGAAGGGAAGTCCGATCATGGCCGATCCCGGTACCCCGGCGCCGCCGGTCCAGCTCGACCGGGTCCGCACCGAACTCGCCGCGCAGGGCCACCCCTGGGTCATGGGCGAGAACTCCATGACGATCCTGGAAGAAGACCAGCGACGGCATCGCCTGGGAGTGCCGCTGCCGCCGGAGAACGACCGGCAGCAGCTGGAATCGCAGGCGAAGTCGCTCGCCGCCGGCGAAGCCGCCCGCGCCACCGCGGTTTCCGGCGCCGGCGCGCCCGCGCAGTTCGACAGCCGCAGCGCGGGCGGCGCCAACTACGTCACCCCGGTGAAGGACCAGGGCGACTGCGGCTCGTGCGTCTCCTTCGGCACGGTCGCCGCGGTGGAGACGGTCGCCGCGTTCACCCGCGGGCAGCCGGGCCTCGAGCTGGACCTCTCCGAAGCGCACTTGTTCTACACCCACGGCGCGAACGACAACGCGACCTGCGACACCGGCTGGATGCCCGACCGGGCGCTGAAGGCCTGCCACGACGTCGGCATCACCTACGAGGACTACTTCCCGTACAGCCCGCGCAACCGCTCCGGCGCCAAGCTGAACGCCGACTGGCCGAACCGGCTCGCGACGACGCCGTCCTACGGCGCGCTGACCGGCAACCCGGCCGCGATGAAGGAACAGCTCGCCGCCCGCGGCGCGCTGATCGCGTGTTTCCTGGTGTACCAGGACTTCTTCTCCTACAAGACGGGCGTGTACCGCCACGTCACCGGCGGCCTGGCCGGCGGGCACTGCGTGACGCTGGTGGGCTACGACGACGCCCAGGGCTGCTGGATCGCGAAGAACAGCTGGAGCACCAGCTGGGGTGACGCGGGCTTCTTCCGGATCGCCTACGGCGAGTGCGGCATCGAGACCTGGCAGGTCGAGCAGGTCGGCTCGGTCAACCTGCGCTCGTGGACCGGCTCGACGTCGGTGCTGGGCGTGTGGAGCAACGACCAGGACCGCAACACCTGGGCGTACTTGAAGGACCTCGGCTGGCTGCACCTGGCCTCCGACGACGAGGTCGTCAACAAGGCGATGCTCACCGAGCTCGTCGCCGCCAAGCAGGGTGGCCGTCCGGTCAACGCGTTCAACAACAACGGCACGATCATCGAGACCTACGTCTTCTAGGAGCCGCGAGATGGCATCGAAGAGCCCGTCCAGCGCGCCCGCGACGGTGGCTCCCGCCGCCAGCCCGGACAACGCGCCCCAGCCGCTCACCCTCGAGCAGCTGACCGCCGCGACGACGACCGTGACCGCCGAGCCCGGCACCGCGCCGGTGCTGAGCCCGCCCGGCGCGCCGCAGACCGCCGTTCAGGCCACGACGGCCGCGGCCTGGCAGTCGACCAAGAAGGTGCTCGCGCTCTGGACGAACAACGCCGACCGCAACGGCTACGCCTACGTCGACGGCATCGGCTGGAAACGCCTCGCGACGAACAGCGACAGCGTCCACGAGGCGCTGCTCGCGCTCGCTTCGTCGGGCCGGCTGGCCGGGTCGATCACCTATCCCGAAGCCACCGACGGCCTGATCCACGAGATCTACCTCTGGTGAAGGTGCTCACGCTCGAAGCCGACGGCGCGGCGGCGGACGTCGCGCCCGGCGAGCGGCTGGAGCTGCGGCTGCCCGAGAACGCGGGCACCGGCTACCAGTGGGTGCTCGACGGCCCGGACCCACCGCTGCACGTGGTGGCGGAGACGCTCCACCCGGCGGTGGGCCGGGCCGGCGGCACCGGGGAACACCGGTTCGTGCTGCACGCGGACCAGCCGGGCGAGACGACGCTGGTGGCCCGGCACGCCCGGCCGTGGGCGCCCGAAAGCGAGCTACGCCGGTTCTCGGTGACGGTCCGGGTGCGCTAGCCCGCGTCCTGCCAGGGCTCGAAGCTGCGCAGCAGCAGCCTGA
The DNA here is from genome assembly GCF_024703995.1 of Amycolatopsis iheyensis. Lineage (GTDB taxonomy): Bacteria > Actinomycetota > Actinomycetes > Mycobacteriales > Pseudonocardiaceae > Amycolatopsis > Amycolatopsis iheyensis. Next base: position 147,365 of record NZ_JAMXQV010000022.1, read on the forward strand.
CCTGCGCCGGATCGCGGATCTCCGCCTCGACACCCCGCGGCATCGCGATGATCAGGTGCGTGCCGCGCGACGCGCACCCCGCGGCCGTCGCGGCCAGGACGGCCGCGCCGCCGCCGTCGACCGCCGTGGCCATCGTCAGGTCCACGACCACGCGGCACACCCCGGCGGCGAAGGCGTCTTCGACCGCGTGGTGGTAGTCGGGGGCGAGGTTGCCGTCGAAGAGCCCGTCGACGGACAGGATGATCTCGTCTTCCAGGAGAACGCTGCGAAGTGTCATCCTGACCTCCTGCCGACCGGGTCATCTGAAGTACCCGGACCGGTGCCGGCTGAAACCACCACAGCCCGAGGTCGAGGCGGTCGCACCATGGATGAGCAGCGCTTTTCCCTGTTGATCAACGGAACGGCCGTCGCCGCGCGCTCGGGCCGGACATTCGAGTCCCAGAACCCCTACACCGGCAAGCCGTGGGCGATCGTGCCGGACGGCGGGCCCGAGGACGTCGACGACGCCGTCGCCGCGGCCCGCACGGCCCTCGAAGGCGAGTGGGGCGCGACCACCGGGTTCGCCCGCGCCGCGCTGCTGCGCCGGCTCGGCGACCTCATCGGCGAGCACGCCGAGCGCCTCGCCCGGCTGGAGGTCAACGACTCCGGCAAGCTCTACCGCGAAATGCTCGGCCAGCTCACCGGACTCGGCGGCTGGTACCACTACTTCGCGGGCCTGGCCGACAAGATCGAGGGCAGGCAGATCCCGGCGCCGAACCCGGACTACCTCGTCTACACCCGCCGCGAGCCGGTCGGCGTGGTCGCGGCCATCACGCCGTGGAACTCGCCGCTGCTGCTGCTCACCTGGAAGCTCGCGCCCGCGCTGGCGGCCGGGTGCACGGTCGTGGTGAAGCCGTCGGAGCACTCCCCCGCCTCGACGCTCGGGCTGGCCGAGCTGATCACCGAGGCCGGGTTCCCGCCCGGAGTGGTCAACGTCGTCACCGGGCTCTCCCGCGAGACGGGCGCCGCGCTGGCCGGGCACCCCGGCGTCGACAAGGTCGCGTTCACCGGGTCGACCGCCACCGGCCGCGCGGTGGCCGCCGCGGCGGCCGGGAACCTGAACAAGGTGACCCTGGAGCTGGGTGGCAAGTCGCCGCAGGTGGTGTTCCCCGACGCCGACCTCGCGGCGGCGGCCAACGGGGTCGTCGCCGGCGTGTTCGCGGCCACCGGCCAGACGTGCATGGCGGGCTCGCGGCTGATCGTGCACGAGGACGTCCACGACGAGCTGGTGCGCCTGATCGCCGAACGCGCGTCGGCGATCCGGCTCGGCGACCCGAACGAGCCGGCCACCGAGATGGGCCCGGTGGCCAACGCGCCGCAGTACGAGAAGGTCCTGCACTACCTGGAGACGGCGAAGGCCGAGGGCGCGACGGTCGTCTGCGGCGGCGAGGCCGAACCCGCCCTCGGCGGGCTGTTCGTGCGCCCGACCGTGCTGACCGGGGTGACACCGGAGTCGACGGTCGTGCGCGAGGAGGTCTTCGGGCCGGTGCTCGCCGCGCTGACGTTCACCACCGAGGCCGAAGCGATCCGCCTGGCCAACGACACGCCGTACGGCCTGGCCGGCGCGGTGTGGACGAAGGACGTGCACCGCGCCCACCGCGTCGCGGCGAAGCTCAAGGCCGGGACGGTGTGGGTGAACGCCTACCGGGTGGTGGCGCCGTCGGTGCCGTTCGGCGGGGTGAAGAACTCGGGACTGGGCCGCGAAAACGGCGTCCACGCGATCGACGAGTACCTGGTCGACAAGGCGGTCTGGGTCGAGCTGACCGGCGGGACGCGGGATCCGTTTACCCTGGGCTGATGCCGGACGCTCTCGTGATGGACCTCTTCGGGGTCTTCACCCGCTTCGACAACGACATCGTCCCCGCTCGCCTGGCGAAGCACTGCGCGGACCCCGAAGACGCCGTCCGGCGGCTGGCCGGGCTGATGGCCCGCCGCGAGGTGATCACCGGCCGGGTGACGCTGGCGGACATCCACGAGCGGCTGATCGCCAAGCACGGCTACACGAGGCCGTACGCGGACTTCGAGGAAGCTTGGCTGACCCCCTATTCCGGCCCGATGCCGGGGATGGCCGAGCTGGTCGGCCCGCTCGCCGAGCGGTGCCGCCTGGTCCTGCTGTCCAATGTGGACGCCTACTGCTGGCGCGTGGTCCGGGCGATGCAGCCGGAGCTGGGCCGGTTCGACGAGGTGCTGCTCTCGTGCGACCTCGGGCTGGCGAAGCCGGATCCGGAGATCTTTCGCAGGGCGAGCCTCGCCGCCGGGGCGCCGCCGGAGCGGTGCCTGTTCGTCGACGACACGCTGGTGAACGTCGAAGCGGCCGCCGCGCTGGGCTTTCGCACCCACTGGTTCCGGGGTGTCGCCGGCTTCCGGGCGATGCTCGGCGACGAAGCAATTCCCTCTCCCCACTTCAACATATAGCCGACCCCGGGGCTTGTGGCAAGACCCCGGTGCGGGTCCACAATTCGGGCTCACCATTTTCAGTGAGGGGATTCCTGATGCGTGTTCTGCTGTCCACGATCGGCTCTCGGGGCGAGGTGCAGCCGGTCGTGGCGCTGGCTTCGGAGCTGAGAGCCCTCGGCCAGGACGTCCGCCTGTGCGTGCCGCCCGACTTCCGGGAGTGGCTCGAAGACCTGGGGTTCGCGGTCGTGCCGATCGGTCCCGAGCTGCGCGGGACCGCGACCGCGCACCGCGTCCCGCCGACGGCCGACCGGATCCGCAAGGCCGCCGAGGACACCGTCACCACCCAGTTCGAGACGGTCTCGGTGGCCGCCGAAGGGTGTGACGTCCTGGTCGCGGCCGGTGCGCTGCAGTTCGCCACCCGCTCGATCGCCGAACGGATCGGCGCCGCCTACGTTTACGCGAGTTTCTGCCCGATCACCCTGCCTTCGGATCTCCACGCGCCGCCGCCGATGCCGTGGCGGTCGCCTGGAAAGGCGGAAAACCGTGCCCTTTGGGACGAAGACGCGCGGCGCTGGAACACCTTCTTCGGTGGCCGGGTCAACGAATTCCGCGCCGCGGCCGGCCAGCCCCCGGTCGAGGACCTGCCGACGCACGTCTTCTCCGGGCAGCCGTGGCTCGCGGCCGACGCGGCGCTCGCGCCGTGGCCGGAGCCGGGTGCCCCGCGGGTCGTCCAGACGGGCGCCTGGACCTGGCCGGACGAGCGGCCGCTGGCGCCCGAGCTGCGGGCGTTCCTCGACGCGGGCGAGCCGCCGGTCTACTTCGGCTTCGGCAGCATGCGCGCGCCGGCCGAAGTCGCCGAAGCGGCGCTCGAAGCCGCGCGGGCGCACGGCCGGCGCGCGATCATCACGCGGGGCTGGGCGGAGCTGGCCGCGGCCGACGCGCCGGACTGCCTGGGGATCGGCGAAAGCAACCAGCAGGCGTTGTTCCGGCGCGTCGCGGCGGTGGTCCACCACGGCGGCGCGGGCACGACGACCACGGCGGCCCGGGCCGGCGCGGCGCAGGTCGTCGTGCCGCAGATGTACGACCAGCACTACTTCGCGGGCCGGGTCGCTTCGCTGGGCTTGGGCGCGGCGACCGAGCCCGGTGTGCCGAGCGCCGCGGCGCTGACCACGGCGCTCGACACGGCGTTGCGGCCGGAAGTGGCGCTCCAGGCGCGGCAGTTCGCGGCCGCGGTGCGCTCGGACGGCGCGAGCACCGCCGCCCGGCGTCTGCTGACGACGACGCCCCTGTCCGTGGCCTGAGTGTCGGTTCCCCCGGGCGCCGTTCGTCGGTTTCGTGCTCGGCGCCCTCGGGAAAGGACACTCATGACTGTGCTCATCGCCGGACCGGTGTACGTCGAACCCGCCGACCGCGACCGCTTCGTCGAAGGCCACCGCGTCATCGTCGAAGCGGCGCGGCGGCACCCGGGCTGCTTCGACCTCTCGATCTCGGCCGACCCCGTCGAAGCGGACCGGGTGAACCTGTTCGAGTACTGGGAGTCGGAGGAGGTCCTGACGGCGTGGCGCGCCGCCGCCCCGCAGCCGACGGTGCGCATCCCGATCCGGGACGGGCGGGTCCGCAAGCACGTCGTCGCCCGCAGCGGCGATCCGTTCGAGTGACGTCAGCTCAGCGCGTAGAAGTCTTCGAGCACGGCACGGGCGGCTTCGGTGTCCGGCACCGCCGCGTCCCACCGCACTTCGGACGCTTCGGCGGTGATGTCGAAGCCGAAGAAGGGGCAGCACGCCTTTTCGCGGGCGGCGAGGTCGCGGACCCAGTCCTCGACCCCCGGGTCCGCGCGGAACCGGAAGCGGATGCCGACGTCGGTCCGTTCCCGCGCGACGAGCGCCCGGGCGAAGAGGCGCTGGTACTCGGCGAGCCGTTCGGCGGGGGTGTCACGGGCGGTGGACATGTCGCAGGCGACGGGGGTCGAAGCGGGCGGGATCTGCATGGCGGGCTCCTGGTCTCTCGGTGCCGGCGAGCCTAGAGTCTGGACCTGACTCCAGAGTCAAGGGAGACAGCGTGAAGATCGGCGAGGTGGCCGGCGCGGCCGGGGTGAGCGTGGACACGGTCCGCTTCTACGAACGCCGCGGCGTGCTGCCGCCGGCGCAGCGGCGTCCTTCGGGCTACCGGGTGTTCCCGCCGTCGGCGGCGGACCGGATCCGTTCGGCGAAAGCGTTGCAGGAGCTGGGTTTCACGCTCGACGAGGTCGTGGCAGCCCTGCAGGCCCACGACACCGGCGACGCGACGTGCGCAACGGAACGCTGGCGCCTGGAGGCGGTGGTGGCCCGGTTGGACGAGCGGATCGAGCAGCTGCGACGGGTCCGCCGGAACGCGGCGGACTGCCTGGCCGACTGCCGCGCGGGCTGCTGCCGCCTGGTCGGCGAACCCCGATGACCACGGCGGGCGCGTGGTACCTGCACGCGACGTGGACGCACGACTTCGCCGACGAACCGGTCGAGATGATCAGCGAGATCGGCCCGGACGGCTACGAGCGGCGCAAAGTCGAGTACTTCCGCGATGGCCGTGTCGGCTGGGCCGACGAAGACCACGAAGTGGGCGGCACCGGGCTCGGCGTGGTGCCGGTGCCACCGCTCGAGGAGATCAACGCGCAGCCGGAATTCACGGCTTCGCGGGTGGCCGCGGCCGAGTTCGAGCGGGCCTGGGCCGCTAGGCCTCCCGCAGGTCGAGCCACATGATCCGCAGCCCGACCTCGCCGTGGTCGGGGTGGCGGAACGCGCCCGGGGCGACGCCCAGCGTCACGAACCCGAGGCTTTCGTAGAGCCGGACCGCGGCCGTGTTCACGTCGACGACCGCGTTGAACTGGATCGCCGCGAACCCGGTTCGCCGCGCCCAAGCGATCAGCTCCGTCGTCAACGCGCGGCCCACGCCCGTGCCCCGCTCCTGTTTCGCGACCATCAGGCTGCCCGACGCGACGTGGCTGCCGGGCCCGGCGCGGTTGGCGTACATGTTCGCCGTCCCGGTCACGCGCGCGCCGTCGGCGGCGACCACCACCCGGGCGGGCGGCGCGAGCAGCCACATCCGCCGGGCGGCGGCTTCGGTGAGCGCGGGGTCGTACGGGAACGTCCGCTGCTCGGTGACGACGTCGCGGACGATCGGCCAGATCGCCGGCCAGTCGCCGTCGCGGGCGTCGCGGATCACCGGCGCGGCCACCGGGCGCACTGCCGCGGCCGGCCCCACCGGGACCGGACCGCCGACGGCCACGAAGACTTCGTCCGCCGCGGCCACGGTCCGCACGCGGAAGACCACGCCGCCGGCCGACGTCTGTCCGAAGAGGACCATTTCGAGCCGCCGCCGGTGAACCGGGCCGGCGGCTCCGGGCTCGCGCACCGGCTGCAAAGGATGCCGGGGGTGCTGGAGACGCCCGCGCTGAGTTCCATCTCAAGGAGGCTAACGACCCGTTCGGTGTCGGACGACCGAATTACCCGGCTGCCGGTTCACTCCGTCCGCAACCGCAACGCCAGCGCCGGACACGCGGCCGCCGCGCGGCGGGCATCCGCCACCAACCCTGGCGGCAGCTCGCCCTGGGCCAGCACCGGGTACCCCCACTCGTCGAGCCGAACCGACTCAGGGAGCAAATCCGCGCACAGCCCGTGCGCGCGGCAGCCGATCGGGTCCACCGAAAGCTTCACGCCACACCCTCCAGGATCCGGCACCGGCCACCGGCCAGGTGCGCTTCCACGTCGGCCGCGAAGACCCGCAACGCGCTCGCCGCGAGGCGGGCCGCGCCGTCCGGGTGGGCGCACGCGCCGCGGCCGGTCAGCAGCGGGATGCGGCGGGCCAGCCGGTCCGCCGCGCCGCCGCGGACCAGTTCGGCGAAGTCCGCCGCGATGGCCGGCAGGCCGAACATGCACGGGCCGCACTGGCGGGCCGACTCGGCCGCGAGGAACGCCAGGACCTCCGCGGTGTAGGCGAGCCCGCACGCCCGGGGCGGCAGCGCGTACACCGCCGAGACCCCGGAAACCGCGCCCCGCGGATCGGCCGTCCAGGTTCCGCCGTAACCGCCGACGAGCACCGCCTCGACCGGCTCGCCACCCGCCGCGGCCAGCACCGCCGTGAGCGACGACCCGGCCGGCACCTCGACGACACCCGGCTGCCGGACCGCGCCGGTGACGGTGACCAGGTCCGTCCGCGCCGCGCGGTAGTGGTGCGGGCCGAGCAGGATCACCATGGCCAGCTGCGCCAGGGTGTCGACGTTGTCCACCAGCGTCGGGCGCCCGCGCACGCCGCGTTCGGCCGGCCGCGGCGGCTTGCCGAGCGGCCGCGCGTCGCCGGCGCTCAGGTAGTGCACCAGCGCGGTCTCCTCGCTCGCGACGTACCGGCGGGGGATCTCGGCGACCCGCACGGGCACGAGGTCGTCGCGTTCGGCCAGCGCCGCGGCGACGCTCGGCAGCACCGGGCTGCCCGCGTGCACGCAAAGCACGGCCTCGCCGGCGCCGATCGCGTGGGCGGCGAGCTGCAGGCCGTCCAGGACGAGGTGCGGTGCCAGCGTGAGCAGCGCGGCGTCCTTCCGGCTGAGCGGGTCGCCTTCGCAGCCGTTCGCGACGACGATCGAGCGCCGCGCCCGGGCCGCACGCAGCTTCACCGCCGTCGGGAAGCCCGCGCCGCCGCGGCCGCGCAGGTCGGCCGCCGCGACGGCTTCGATCAGCCGGTCGCGGCCGTCGTCGCCGTGGTAGGCGACCCAGGGCACGACGCCGTTGCGGCGCCGGTGCCCGGCCAGGTCGAGCCGGTGCGGGGGCAGGATGCTCATCGGGTCCCTCCGAGCGGCGAGAGCTTGCGGGTTTCGGTGTCGGCGTTCGTGCTGCTCAGCCGGAAGGCGACGGCGCCGAAGACGGCGAGCACGCACCCGACGTCGAGGGCGATGAGCCAGCCGTGCGCGGCGTCGTTCTCGGCCATGCCGATGCCGTGCACCAGCGCGACCGGCCAGCAGAGGTAGGCCAGCCAGTGCACCGCGCGCCAGGCCCGGGCCGGGATCCGCGTGCGCAGCAGGCTGGTGACGACGATCGCGAGCAGCAGGTCGATCGCGACCGCGCCCAACCCGACCCACAGCGGCTGGTAGTCCGCGCCGAACGGGATGACGACGTCGAGCCAGCCGAGCGGGACGTAGCCGTCGAGGATCGCGGACGCGATGTGCGCGGCGAGGAAGGCGAGACTGGTCAGCGCGAGGTTCCGGTGCACGGCGGCGAGGGTGAACCGCGGCCACTGCCGGGTGGCGAAGCGGCCGGCGCCGAGCGCGCCGAGCACGACGACGCCGGTGAAGAGCACGAGGGAGACCAGCCCGGTCGCGCGGCTGAAGTACCAGACGGCGGAGGTCATGTCGCGGGCCACCCGGTCGTCGTGACGACGTCGCCGCCGACGCCGACCAGCCGTGCGGGCAGCCGCCGGTTCGCCAGCCACGCGGGTGCTTCCGCGCCGAGGACGATCGCCGCGGTGCTCGCGGTGTTGGCGTCCACAGTGGACTTCGCGGCGACGGTGACGGTGCGCCACCGGGTTTGCGCGACATCCCCGGTGCGCGGGTCGACGATGTGGTGCACGGTCCGGCCGCCACGGCGCCAGCGCCGGCGGGTGGTGCCGGAGCTGGCAAGGCCAAGGCTGCGGCTCAGTGCGACGGTGGTGTCGGAGCGGGCGTCGGCGTGGTCGTCCCCGAGGGCGACCTGCCAGCCCCCGGCCGGGGTCGGGCCTTGAGCGCTGAGGTCGCCGCCGAGGTTGACGAGGACACCGCAGCCGAGCGCGGCGTGGATGCGCCGGGCGGCCCGGTCGGCGGCGAGGGCTTTGGCGGTGGCGCCGAGGTCGAGGTGCACGCCACGCGGGAGGACGACGAGACGCTGGGCGGGGTCGAAGAGGACTCGGTGCCAGCCCGGCGCGGGAACGGGAGCGGGCTCAGCACCTGCGGCCGGCCCGCACGACCAACCGGCAGCAGCCGGCCCGCACGCCGGATCGGCAGCAACCGGCCCGCACGACCAACCGGCAGCAGCCGGCCCGCACGACCGATCGGCGACCGCCGGACCGCACGCCGGATCGGCGGCAACCGGCCCGCACGACCAACCGGCAGCAACCGGCCCGCACGCCGAAACGGCGGCAACCGGCCCGCACGACCGACCGGCAGCAGCCGGCCCGCACGCCGGATCGGCGGCAGCCGACTCGCCGCCGCCGGCCGTGTCACCGGCGGCGGGGCCGGCCCGCCGAGCGCGACCGTCGTCGACCGAACTGTCCGTGACCAGGGCGAAGTCGCGGTCGTAACCGAGCTCCCGCACCGCCGCCCCGACCGTCGGATCCACCAGGCCATCGGTCAGCCGAGCGGCGCGCAACGCCACTCCCAGCGCCTCCGCCAGCAACGCCCCGACCTGCACCTGCCGACCAGCCCGCTCATGCAGCCGGGAAATCTCCGAATCCGGCCGGAACCGGCTGCACGCCAGATCGATCGCCGCCAGCTCCGCCCGCAACAACGAAACCGCGGCATCGAGCCGGCGAGGGTCGGTGACCAGCACCTCCGCCGTCGTGCCCAGGGCGGGGAACGCCCTCGCCGCGGTGGTCACGACGCACCCGAGCCCGTGTGGGCGCTGCCCGACCCGCTGCTCAACCCGCCATCGGACGGCGACTGCAGCTGGTCCTGGGAGCCGGTGGAAGTGGTGGTCGAATCCGAGGTGGAAGTCGAGGCGGAAGCGTTCGAAAGGCCGAAGCCGATCGCGCCCACCGCGGCCGCGCCCAGCACCGCCGCGGCCGCCGTGGCCAGGGCGGCCTTGCGGCGGCCGTGCTCTCGGCGGGCCGCGCCGCCGGTCGTGAAGGGGTCCATGCCGACGAGTCTCGACGTCGTTCCTTTGAACGACCTGGGTGCGACCTGTCAACTCCCTGACTGTCCACAATAGACACCTACCTTAGGAGGTTGACACCCGAAAGCGATTCACCCACTCTTTCCGTTGTCCGCCGGAAGATTCCTGATGTTCACGAGCCGGACGTCGACACGGCACGCGCCGGCCCGGGGCGGCGGACATCATGAGGCGCCCTCACCCGCCACCGTTGGAGGACCCATGATCCGCAAGCGGATCTTCGCCGCGTTCGCCGCCACCCTGGTCACAGCCGGTGTCGTCACCGCGGCCGTCGTCACCGGAACGGACGAGCCGGCCATCGAGCCGACCGCGTCCACGGTGCCGGCGTTCGACCACGTCGTCCTCGTCATGTTCGAGAACAAGAAGTACTCCTCGATCAACGGCAGCTCCAGCGCTCCCTACTTCAACACCCTCGCCTCGCAGAGCGCGAAGTTCACGAACTCCTTCGCGATCACCCACCCGAGCCAGCCCAACTACGTCGCCCTCTTCTCGGGCGCCACGCAGGGTGTCACCGACGACAGCTGCCCGGCGAACCTCGGCGCGAAGGCCAACCTCGGCCAGCAGCTCATCGGCGCGGGCAAGACCTTCAAGGGCTACTCCGAAGCCATGCCTTCGGATGGCTACACCGGCTGCTCCAGCGGCACCTACCGGCGCAAGCACAACAGCTGGGTCGACTTCTCGAACGTCCCGGCCGCGAGCAACGTCCGGTACTCGAGCTTCCCCAGCGACTTCACCCAGCTCCCGACCGTCGCCTTCGTGACGCCGGACATGTGCAACGACATGCACGACTGCGGTGTCGGCACCGGCGACACCTGGCTCAAGAACCACCTCGACGCCTACGCCCAGTGGGCCAAGACGCACAACAGCCTGCTGATCACCACCTTCGACGAGGACAGCGGCACGTCGGTCAACCAGATCTTCACCAGCTTCACCGGCGCGCACGTCAAGGCCGGCAGCTACAGCGAATCGATCAACCACTACACCGTGCTGCGCACGATCGAGGCGTCCTACGGCCTGCCGGGCATCGGCGGCGCCGCGAGCAAGTCGCCGATCCTCGACGTCTGGCAGTAACCGCGTGTACCTCGCCACCATCGGCCGCCGGGAGCACACCGCGAAAGGCAAGCTCTCGGCGGTCGGCGCGAACGTTTTCGCGCTCGGCGCCGTCAGCCTGGTCACCGACGTCTCCTCGGAGATGGTCACCGCGATCCTGCCGGTGTACCTGGTGCTCGGCCTGCACCTGAGCCCGGCCGCCTACGGCCTGGTCGACGGCCTCTACACCGGTGCGACGGCGTTGCTGCGGGTCGCCGGCGGGTACGTCGCCGACCGGGTCCGCCGCCGCAAGGTCGTGGCCGGCGCGGGGTACGCGCTGTCCGCGGTGATGAAGCTCGGCCTGCTCGCGGCCGGGTCTTCGGCGGCCGCGATCGGCGCGGTGATCACCCTCGACCGTGCCGGCAAGGGCCTGCGGACGGCGCCGCGGGACGCGCTGATCACCCTGTCGACGCCGGAACCGCTGCTCGGGCGGGCATTCGGGGTGCACCGCGCGATGGACAGCGTGGGGGCCTTCGCCGGCCCGCTGGTCGCGCTCGCCGTGCTGGCCGCGGTCGGCGCGACGAACCCCGAGGCGTTCGACGCGGTGTTCGTCGTCAGCTTCTGCGTTGCCGCGATCGCGGTGCTGCTGCTGGTGTTGTTCGTCCGCGACCACCGGACGCCGAAACCCGCGGCGAACCCGGTCTCGCCCCGGGCCGCGGCCAGCCTGCTGCGCGGCGCCGGTGTGCGCCGCCTGCTCGTGGCCGCGAGCGTGCTCGGGCTGGCCACGGTCGGCGACGGGTTCGTCTACCTGCTGCTGCAGCACAAGGAGGACATCGCCACCGGCTGGTTCCCGCTGCTGGCGGTCGGCACCAACCTCAGCTACCTGCTGCTCGCCGCGCCGCTGGGCGCGCTCGCCGACCGCGTCGGCCGGCTGCCGGTGGTGCTCGGCGGCTACGGCGCGCTGGCGCTCGTCTACCTGCTGCTGGCCGGGCCGGTGTCCGGCTGGCCGCTGTTCGTCCTGGCGTTGGCGTTGTACGGCGCGTTCTACGCGGCGACCGACGGCGTGCTGATGGCGCTCGCCGGCCCGCTGCTGCCGGAGTCGTTGCGCACCACGGGGATTTCCCTGGTGCAGACGGCGCAAGCGCTGGCGTACTTCGCCTCGTCCGTCCTCTTCGGACTGGCCTGGCAGTTCTTCGGCGCGGAGCTCGCGATCGGCGTCGCCGCCGGTGCGGCAGTGGTCGCGATCGCCGTGACGTTCACCGTGCTCTCCCCCAGGAAGGTCGCGTGAAGACCCGGATTCTCGTCGCCGTCGCCGGCGTGCTCGTGCTGGCCGGGGCGGCCGTCGCGTACGTCGGTCTCGCCAGCGCGCGCGGCCACGACGTCACCGCGACCGGCGTGGTCAGCCTGTCCCCCGGGCCGCGGCTGCTGTTCCGCAGCACCGCCGACGCCGACCGCGGGCACGTCGCCACGGTGTCCACCACCGACCCCGCCGGCCCGCGGACGGTGTCGCCGCTGGCCTGCTCCCGCGTCTACGCCGCCGGCGGCGCCGGGCTCTGCCTGCGCCCGGACGGCGACCTGACCACCTACCAGCTGGTGGTGCTCGACGCGCAGCTGACGTCGAAGCGGGAGATCCCGCTGGTCGGGCTGCCGAACCGGGCACGGGTGTCGGCGAGCGGCCGGATGCTCGCCTGGACGGTGTTCGTCACCGGGGACTCCTACAACGGCGGGATGTTCTCCACCCGCGCCGGCATCCTCGACACGGCGACCGGCGACCTGGCCGGCACCCTCGAGGACTACGCGGTGACCCTCGACGGCAAGCCGTACCAGGCGGCCGACCTCAACTTCTGGGGCGTCACGTTCGCCCGCGACGACCGCCACTTCTACGCGACGATGTCGACGGCCGGCCACCGCTACCTCGTCGCGGGCGACTTCGCCGCGCACACGATCGCCGCGCTGCGCGAGAACGTCGAGTGCCCTTCCCTCTCCCCGGACCAGACGCGGGTGGCGTTCAAGTCCGCTGTGGACGGTGACCCGGCGAAGGGCTGGCGGCTTTCGGTGCTCGACCTGGCGGCCGCGAAGGTGACGCCGCTGGCCGAGACCCGCAGCGTCGACGACCAGCCGGCCTGGCTCGACGACCACACGATCGGCTACGGCATGCCCCGCGGGCCGGGCCACTCGGACGTCTGGGCGGTCCCGGCCGACGGCTCGGGCGCGGCCCGGCTGCTGATCCCGGAGGCCGAGTCGCCCGCCGCGCTCAGCGACGCTCGTACCGGGTGATGAGCACGCCCGTCGTGGTCGGGACGCTGCTGGTGAGCGTGAACTCGGTCAGCGGCGCCGGTCCTTCGAACAGGCGCCGGCCCGTGCCGAGGGTCAGCGGGTGGATCAGCAGCGTGTAGTGGTCGACCAGGCCGGCGGCGTGCAGGGAGCGCACGAGCGAGGCGCTGCCGATTACCGACAGGTCCTTGCCCGGCCGCGCCAGCAGCTCGCCGACCGTCTTCTCGGCGTCGCCGCGCAGGAGCACCGAGTTCTGCCACGCGTCGGCGTCGTCGAGGGCGGTCGAGGCGACGTACTTCGTGGCGGCGTTCATGTGCGTGGTGAAGGGGTTGCCGTCGTCGCGGTGCGCCCACGCGCCGATGAAGTCCTCCCAGGTCCGCCGCCCGAAGAGCATGTCGCCGGCGCGGCTCATGCCCTTGGCCATCTCCCGGGCCATGACGTCGTCGGAATAGCCGGTGCCCCAGCCGCCGTGGGTGAAGCCGCCGCGCGTGTCTTCGTCGGGCCGGCCGAGGCCCTGCACGACGCCGTCGAGGGTGACGCTCATGGTGACGCCGATCGAACGCATGGGGTGTCCTTCCGCTCCGCGGGCCGTCCGGGTGGCCCGTCGCCGCCTACACGAACGACGGGCCCCCGGATCGACAGCGGCCTTCAGTCCCCGTCGATCAGATGCTTCGCGAGCACCGGGCTGAACGTGCCGGCCGGGATGCCCGTGCCGTAGCCGCAGCTGCCGTCGGAGTCGCCGGGGACCTTGATCCACAGCTGCATCTCCGGCCCGCCGCCGAGCTGGGACGTCGCGCCGAGCTTGCGCTTCGGCGGGTTGCACCAGTCGGAGTCGGTGCCGTGGCCCTTGCCGTTGCGGCTGGTGTCGACCACGAACGGCGCCGCGTAGCCCAGCGCGGAGCCGACGGCCTTGCCGTAGGTCGTCGACTCGGCGGTGGTGTAGAAGTTCGACACGTTGAGCACGAAGCCGTGGATGGACTGCACACCCACCGACTTCAGCCGCGAAGCCATCACGGGCGCCGAGATCCAGGTGGCGTTGCCGCCGTCCAGATAGGCCCAGGTGTTGGGTGCCTTCTGGGCGAACTGGGTCGCGGCGTACTTCAGCAGGTCGATCCGGTCCTGGCGGGCGGTCCCGGTCAGGCAGTCGAGCTGCGCGAGCGCGTCCGGCTCGATGACGACGACGGCCGGCTTGCCGCCGATGCCGTCGGCGAACGCGGAGATCCAGTCGCGGTAGGCCTGCGGGCTGCCCGCCCCGCCGGTCGACTCGCCACCGCAGTCGCGGCCGGGGATGTTGTAGGCGACCAGGACGGGCAGCTTGTCGGCGATGTCGGCGGCGTAGGTGTACTGGTCGACGGCGGCGCGGATGTCGCCGCTCCAGTTCCCGAACCAGCGGGCGCCGGGCTTGGTCGCGATCGACGTCCGGATCGGGCCGGCCAGGCTGTCGTCCGGGTGGTCACGGACCCACGTCGCCGGGTTCGAGCCCGGGTCGACGTAGAAGCCGTTCGTCTTCTCCAGGGGGTTGCCGTCCGCGGCGAGGGCCGGGGACGCGGGGGCGAGGCCGGTGAGCGCCAGCGCGGCGGCCACGAGCCAGGGCGAAATGCGCATTCGGCGAGTTTGCCGCGACGGCGTACACGAGACGTACAAGAACAAAAGTGAACCGGATGCCACGGGTGCCCGTACTACTGGGTGAGGGGCTCGTCAGTCTTACCCGAAAACGGCTCCTGACCTGCGGTTCAACGTCCGGACGGGCGACCGTCGTTCGGCCGCTTGCGGGAGTGTTGCCCGTCGTTCATGATGGGGTTCCGGGGTCCGCGAAACATTCGTTCACGTCGAATACCCAGGTGTCGGCCATGCTTCGGAAGAACCGCAAGTCCGGAAGTGAAAGCCATGCTGCTATCCGCCGACGGGGCCACCTGATGGCCGCCGCGGACCTGCCCGGCCTCGCCATCGTCGCGGGCCTGCTGCTGCCGGCGGTCGCCGCCGCGGCGTGGGCGATCGCGCTCGAACGACGCCCCCGCGCGGCCCCGGCCGTGCCGGAGGTGGACCCGGAGCCGGACTGGACGGTCGCCGGCATCCAGGCCCGCCTCCGTTTCGAGCAGGCCGCGCGAAGGCTGGCCGAGGCGGGCACGATCGCGCTCCCGACGCTCCCGATCCCGGAGCAGCCGGACCGGAACTCCTCCCCGGACCGGCTGCCGTGGCGGGTGCCGCGCACGGTGCCACCGGCGCGCCCGCCGTCGGGTCGCGTTCTCGTGCCGAGGCTGGCGTTCGCGGCCCCGGACACGGAGCTGATGCGCCGCATCCTCGACGGCCTGCGCCGGATGGACTGACCCGCGCCTCAGCCGAGCGAGCAGGACCTCGCCAGCTCCGCGGGTGTCGCCCCAGCCGGGCGCGCGATCGTCCCCGAAGCCGGCGGACGCACCCCGCGCGTCCAGCCGGCGAGGGCGTCGAACGCCGTCCGGAAGCACGGACCCAGCGGGCGCAGGCGGTCCGGATACTGGTCGACGAGCCCGTCGACGTGGTTGCCGTCCACGATCCGGTAGTACCGGTGCAGCGAGCCACGCCCCGCGGCGCTGATCATCCGGTCGTAGACGTCGGAGTCGCGGGTGATCGGCAGCAGCGTGTCGAGCGTGCCGTGCAGGGTCAGCAGCGGCTTGCCGATCCGGCCGGTCAGCGAGATCCGCTCCACCGCCCGCGCCACCGAGGCCGGCCGGGACGAGTACGCGTAGTCCGCGTCGCAGGACGGCGTTCCCGAGGCGCAGAACGGGACCCCCGCCGAGAGCGAGCCGTCAAAGGCCGGGTCGACCTCTTCGCGGTAGATCCGCTGGGTCAGGTCCCAGTACACGCGATAGTGGTAGTCCCACAGGAACTCCGACCCCGGGGCGAACCCGGCGTCCAAAATGGACTGGCGTGCCGCCGCGGAACCCGCCGCGTAGGCCGGGTAGTTCCGCAGGGCCGGTGGCAGGAACGTGAACAAGTTCGGCCCATCGGCACGCCACAGCGTCCCCTCCCAGTCGACTCCCCCGTCGTAGAGCCACGGCCGGTTCTCCAGCTGCCACCGCACGAGGTAGCCGCCGTTGGACAGCCCGGCGGCCAGCGTCCGCGCCGGCGGCCGGCCGTAGTGCCGCGCCACCGCGCCGCGCGCGGCCACCGTCAGCTGCGTGACGCGCGTGTTCCATTCCGCGAGCGCGTCACCCGGCCGGCCGCCGTCGTCGAAGAACGCCGCGCCGGTGTTGCCCTTGTCCGTCGCGGCGAACGCATAACCTTCGGCCAGCGCCTGGTCGCCGATCGCGCGGTCGTTCGCGTACTGCCGCCGCACGCCCGGCGAGCCGGCGACGACCAGGCCGCCGTTCCAGCGCGCGGGCAACCGGAGCACGAACTGCGAGTCGTGGTTCCAGCCGTTGTTCGTGTTCGCCGTCGACGTGTCCGGGAAGTAGCCGTCGACCTGCACGCCGGGCACCCGGCCGTAGGTGGGCAGCCCGGCCGAGGTCAGGCCCGCCCAGTCGGCCTCGACGGTGTGCCCGGACGCGCGCGTGCCGGTCGTCGTCAGGTCGTCCAGGCACACGGCGACCTGACGCTCCGCCCCGGGCACGTCGGCCCGGCACCGCCCGGCCGAAGCCGACGCCGACGCGGGCACCGCTGTCGCGAGCGCGCCCGCCAGAACCACAACCAGCCATCTGCGCACGGTTCACCTCCGGTCTCGATAGAATAGAACCCAAGCGCGTGCGTCCCGCGGCAGCCATCCCGGCGGCCACCATGAATCGCCGCCCTGATGTGGTGAGCGGCCACATGGTCCGAACCAGGCGGGCGACCTAGCGTCGCTGGAAACCCTCTCAACGACGAGAAGGACTCCCCATGCGCAAGCTCGCCTTCGCCGGACTCGCCGCGATCACCGCCGCCGCGCTCACCACCGCCGGGATGGCCTCGGCCGCCGACCCGCCCGCGGCGTCCCTGGTCCAGGTCTCGAACTTCGGCGCCAACCCCGGCGCCCTCGCGATGTACACCTACACGCCGTCCGGGCTCGAGTCCGGCCGGCCGGTGGTCGTCGCGCTGCACGGCTGCACCCAGAGCGCCAGTGACTACTACACGCACTCCGGCTGGCCGGCGCTGGCCGACAAGTGGCGGTTCGAGGTGGTGTTCCCCCAGCAGTCGACCGCGAACAACTCGCTGAAGTGCTTCAACTGGTTCTCCACCGCCGACGACACCCGCGGCAACGGCGAAGCCGCGTCGGTCAAGTCCATGGTGGACAAGGCCATCGGCGACCACGGCTCGGATCGCTCGCGGGTGTTCATCACGGGCCTCTCGGCCGGTGGCGGGATGACCGCGGACCTCCTGGCCGCCTACCCCGACGTCTTCGCCGGCGGTGGCATCGACGCCGGGCTGCCCGCGCAGTGCGCCACGAGCGTCACCGAGGCGACGAACTGCCAGCAGAACAACCAGAACCTCACCCCGGCGCAGTGGGCGTCGAAGGCCAAGGCCCAGTTCCCCGGCTACGGCGGGCCGTGGCCGCGCGTCGCGATCTGGCAGGGCACCGGCGACTACACGGTCTACCCGGTCAACGGCACCGAGCTGCGGGACCAGTGGACCGCGGTGCACGGCGTCTCGCAGACGCCGACGAGCACGCAGTCCCTGCCGGGCAGCACCACGTTGACGAACTACGGCGACAAGGTCCAGCTGTACTCGATCGCCGGCATGGGGCACGGCACGGCGGTCGACCCGGGTACCGGCGCGACGCAGTGCGGCAGCACCGGCGCGTACTTCCTCGCGGGCATCTGCTCCAGCTACTACACGGGCGTGTTCTGGGGGCTGGACAAGGGATCCGGGACCACGCCGACCACCACGACGACGGCGCCGCCCACGACCACCACCACCCAGCCGCCGGGCACGTGCGTGAACGCCAGCAACTACGCCCACACCCAGGCCGGCCGCGCGCACCAGAGCGGCGGGCAGACCTACGCGAACGGCTCCAACCAGGCGATGGGCCTGTGGAACACGTTCACGAGCCACGCGCTGCGCGAGACGTCACCCGGTTACTGGGTGCTCGCCGACGGGCAGTGCTGAAGCGTGGTGCCGGCCGGGCCGCACCTCCTCAGTTCACCAGCCCGGCCAGCAACACCGCGGTCAGCCGGCGCACCGCCACCGGCGCTTCACCACGCGGCAGCGCACGCACCGACGTCAACGCCATGAGCGCGATCCGCACGTCTTCGACCGAGATCCCCGGCTTCAGGACGCCGTCGGCGCCGGCCCGCTCGACCAGCCGCGTGAACGCGTCGGTGTGTTCGCGGCGCAGGGCGGCGTAGGCCGGACGCGCCAGCATCGCGTCGGTGAGCGGTCCTTCGCCCACCTGCCACTCGCCGAAGCGGTGGAACGTCCGGGACAGCGCGCGCCGGCTGTCCGGGTCGTCGAGTGCGGCCGCCAGCTGCTGTCCGCAGGCCTCGGCCCGCCGGGCGAACACGGCGTCGACGAGGTCTTCACGGGACGGGAAGTGCCGGTGCACCGTCGCGGGCGCCAGGCCCGCGCGCCGGGCGATCTCCCGCACCGGCAGGTCCGTGCCGTGCCGGGCGAACGCCTGGTGCGCCACCGCGACGAGGTGCCGCCGGTTGCGTTCGGCGTCGGCGCGCCGGTTCCGAGTCACTTCACCGAGCATGGCTCTCACTTCCCCGCTCCTCGCCGGTGATCACTCCTAGCGTAAGCGTCCTCAGGTCGTCGGAGCTTCCCTGGAGTGAGCGTGTTCGCAGTCCGGTTCGAACGGTTCGGCCCGCCCGAAGTCCTTGCCCGCGGCGAGCTCCCGGAGCCGCACGCCAGCCCCGGCCAGGTCCGGATCCGCGTGCGGACGGCCGGGGTTTCGCCGGTGGACCTGGCGATCCGTGCCGGGAAGTCGCGGATCTCCCTGCCGCACATCCCCGGCGTCGACGCCGCGGGGGTCGTGGACGAAGCCGGTCCTGGTGCGGCGGTCGGCGACGAGATCTTCGGCGCGGTGGACGTCGCCCGGCTCGGCGGGGCGACCGCGGAGTTCGCCGTGCTCGCCTTCTGGGCCGCGAAACCGCCGGCCATGCCGTGGGCGCAGGCGGGCGCGGCGGCGTCCGGGATCGAGACGGCGACCCGCGCACTCGACCTGCTCGACGTCCGCGAGGGCATGACGGTGCTGGTCGACGGCGCGTCCGGCGGGGTCGGCAGCCTTGCCGTCGGCCTGGCGCTCGCACGCGGCGCCCGGGTCATCGGGACGGCCGCGCCGGGGAACCAGGAGTTCGTCGAAAGCCTCGGCGCGACACCGGTTCCGTACGGTACGGGGTTCCTGTCCCGCGTGGGCCCGGTCGACGCGGCGCTCGACGTCGCGGGGAAGGGCTCGCTGCCGGCGCTGATCGAGGTGACGGGGAGGCCGTCGGCGGTGGTGACACTCGCAGACTTCAACGGCCCGGCGCACGGAGTCCGTGTGTCGGTCGGCGAGCTGGGCGGGGAGCCGGACGGGCGGCACGGGCTCGCGGCCGCGGCCGATCTCTTCACCGCGGGCCGGTTCCGCGTGCCGGTGGAGGCGGTGTTCACGGACGCTGCCGCCGCGCACAGGGCAGCCGAAAGCGGGCCGCGGCGGGGAAAGATCGTCGTGGCGCTCAGCGAGTAGTCGCCCGCACCGTCGCCTTCCACTCCGCCACCCGAACCGGACCCCGATCCCCCAGCGCGATCAGCGCGCAGTCCCGGCCCTGGTCGAACAGCGACTGCGCCACAGTCGTGAGCCCGGCGCGTTCGGCGGCCGGCCCGTCGTCCCAGCCGCTGACCGCGACATCCTCCGGCACCCGCAGCCCACGACGGCGCGCGGCGTCCAGCACCGCGAACGCGAGCTGGTCGCTCATCGCCATCACCGCGTCCGGCCCGGTGTCGAGCAACGCGTCCACGATCTCCGCGGCTTCCGAGCGGTCGTTGCGCGCCGCCACGGCCACCAGGACCTCGCTCGGGCCGAGGTGGTCGTAGATCCCGAGCAGCCGCGCCCGCGTGACCGGGAACGCCACCTCCTCCGGCGCGGGCCGGGTTTCGAGCCGTGGCCGGCGGTCGCGGTCGAACGGGAAGCTCAGCACGGCCGGCCGGGCGGAGCCGGCGAACGTGCGGGCGGCCAGTTCCCGCGCCGACGCCCGGTTGTCGATGCTGACCACCCGGGCGCCGTCCACGGCCGGCCCGCCCTGGATCGCGACCGGCTTCCCGAGCCCACGCACGACATCGAGCACCGGGTCCGTGTCGACGGTCGTCCACACGATGTAGCCGTCGACCGACGCCGACCGCACGCGCTCGACGTCGTCGTCGGCGCCGGTGGTCGGGATGAGGTTCAGCCCGCTCCCGCGCTCGCGGCAGACCTGGGCGACGCCGGCCAGGAAGCGGCGGGCCGGCGGGTCTTCGAAGGCGTACGCGAGGTGTTCGCCGAGCACGACGCCGATCGCGCCGTTGTGCCGCCGCCGCAGGGACCGCGCGGTCGGGTCCGGCCCGCGGTAGCCCAGCTCGGCGGCCACCTCGCGGACCCGGCGCCGGGTCTCGGGCGCGACGCGGTCGGGCTGGTTGTAGCAGTACGACACGGTCATCGCCGAGACCCCGCAACGACGGGCGACGTCGGCCATCGTGGGCCTGGACATCCGCCCACCCTAGCTGTGTATCGTTAAACAATGCTCGTCGAGCCCCGCACCAGGCTCGCGCTGGGAGCGCTCAGCGCGGCCTGCTTCGTGTCCGTGACCTCGGAAAACCTGCCCGTGGCGCTGCTGCCGCAGCTCGCGTCCGGGCTCGACGCGCCGGAGTCGGCCATCGGCTTGCTGATGACCGGCTACGCACTGGTCGTGGCGGTCTCGGTGGTGCCGCTGGTGACGGTGACGGGCCGCTGGGACCGCCGCACGACGGCGCTCGTCACGATCGCGCTGATCGTGGTGTCCAACGTCGTGCTCGCCGTCGCGCCGAACTACGGCGTCGCGGTGGTCGCGCGGGTGGTCGCGGCGGTCGGGCACGGCGTGTTCTGGTCGGTCGTCGCGTCGATGGCCGCGCGGCTGCTCGGCCCCGGCCGGGGCGGCCGCGCGACGGCGGTCGTGTTCGCCGGGAACTCCCTGGCTTTCCTGTTCGGGCTCTCGGTGAGCTCGTGGCTCGGCACGACCCTCGGCTGGCGGCTCGCGGTCCTGGCGGTGGCGGCCGCCGCGGCGGTGACGGCGCTGGTCATCCGCGTGACCGTCGCCCCGATGCCCGCTCATGCGCCGGCTCGCGGGCCGAGGATCGTCGCCGACCGCGCGTTGCTCCCGGTCAACGTGACGACGCTGCTCGTCGTGACCGGGCACTTCGCCGCGTTCACCTACATCACGGCGCTGATCACGCGATACGTCCACGTGACGGGCCCGGCGACCTCGGCGGTGCTGTTCGCCCACGGCACGGCGGGCCTGCTCGGGCTGGTGCTGATCGGCCGGCACATCGACCACCACCCGCGCCCGACGGCGCTGGTCACGACGGCCGGCCTGGCGGTGTGCATGCTCGCGCTGCTGGTGTCCCCGAGCCCGCTCGTCGCGGGGACGGCGATCGTGGTGTGGGCGGGTCCGGCGGCGGGGATCGGAGTGGTGCTGCAGGCGGCGGTGCTCCGGGTGGCGAAGGACCGGCCGGACCTGGCGTCGGCAGTGTACATCGTGGCGTTCCAGGTCGGCATCGCACTGGGCGCGGCGCTGGGCGGCTGGAGCCTGGACGCGGGCCTGCTCCCGGTGGCGGTGCTCATCGCGACGGCCGGCGGCCTGACGTCGGCGCTCGTGGTGTGGCGCGCGAAGGCGTTCGCCTCACCCGCCTAACCGGTGCACCCGCAGCGCCAGCTGGATCTCCAGCGCCCGGTCCGGCGCCTGCCAGTCCTCCCCCAGCAGCGACGCCACCCGCTCCAGCCGCTGCACCACCGTGTTGACGTGGACGTGCAGCACGTCCTTCGTCCGCGCCAGCTGTGCCCCGCAGCCGAAGTACGCCCGCAGCGTCGCCACCAGTTCCGTGCCGCGGCGCGCGTCGTAGTCCAGCACCGGTCCCAGCGTCTGCCGGACGAACGCGTCCAGGTCCGCGTGGTCGCCGAGCAGCTGGCCGAGGAAGCCGAGTCCCGCCATCGCCGCGCCTTCGCCAGTGCGCCCGAGCGCCAGCAACGCCCGCACGCACCGTGCCGCTTCCCCGTGGGCCGCGGCGATCGCCGACGGGCCGCTCGCCGGGCCGGCCGCGCCCACCGTGACCGGACGGCCCGTCGCCGAACCGAGGTCGGCGGCCACCCGCCGGGCCAGCTCGTCCGGGTCGCCCGTGCCCAGCAGCACGACTTCCTCCGCGTGCACCCCGACCAGCGTCGCGTGCCGGGCGGCCGCGCCCGCCACGCGCCGCCGCGACGCGCCGTCCGCGTGGGCGACCAGCACCGCGTGCGGCGCCGACAGGTCGATCCCCAGCCGGCGGCCGCGGGCCAGCAACGCGCGCGGGTTGCGGTCGGGCGCCGAAAGCAGGTCGGTCAGCAGCTCGCCGCGCACCTCGTCTTCCGCGCGCACCACCGAGCGCCGCAGCATCAGCAGCAACGCCGTCACGACGCCGGCGCGTTCGAACAGCCGCCGGTCGGGGTCGGTGAGGCCGTCGCGGCCGGCCAGCACCAGGCTGCCCAGCAGCTCCGGACCGGCCTGCACCGCGCACACCCAGCTGTCCATAGTGGACACTGCGCGGCCGCCGCGGGCCACCGCGAGGGCCGCCGGGTCCAGTCGTGTCGGGTGCGCCGAGCTCGCCAGGAGCGTGCCGTCGGCGTCGTACACCGTGAGGTCGCCGTGCAGCACCCCGGCGACCGCGGCCGCGACATCGGGCAGGTCGCCCCCGCGCAGCACCAGGTCGGTCAGCCGGTCGTGCGCGTCCTGGGCGCGTTCCATCGACTCGGTGTGCGCGCGGATCGTCGCGTTGGCCTCGTTGAGCTCCGCGACGGCGCGGCGGGTCTGGTCGAGCAGGTTCGCACTGTCGAGGGCGATCGCCGCGTGGTCGGCGAGCGACGACAGCAGCGCCACCTCGTCCGCCGAGAAGTCCCGCGTGCCGCGGTCCGACGCGAACAGGACGCCGAGCACCTTCGGGCCGATGGCCAGCGGGACGCCGAGGATCGCGGTCAGGCCCTCGTCCTGGACGCCGGAGTCGATGTGGCGGGTGTGCTTGAACCGGTCGTCGTGGAAGTAGTCGGCCGTCGCGTACGGCCGCGCGGTCTGCGCCACCAGCCCGCCGAGCCCCTCGCCCATGCCCAGCACGATCTGCTGGAACTCCGCCGACACCGAACCGTCGCTGACCCGGACGTAGGTCTTGTTCTCGGCCTCGTCGTTCAGCGACAGGTACGAGACGTCGACGTTCAGCAACGCCCGCGCCCGCCGGACGATCGAGCGCAACACGGTGTCCGGATCGGACAGTGCGGCGAGCTCGCTCGCGGTGTCGAACAACGCGCCGAGCTGGGCTTCGCGCCGCCGGTGCTCTTCCAGGGTCTCGCGGATCCGCAGGGCCAGCTCGCCCGCGCCGGCCAGCTCGGCGAGGTCGGCGGCGCCGAGCGCGCCCTCGGCCCGCGCGGTCACGACGACGTGCGCCAGCTGCTCGCTGCTCGCCCCGGAGGCGAGCAGGTCGAGCAGCCGGCGCAGCGCGTCCGTGGGTGCGGTCACGGCCGTCATGTTAGGGCGAAACGGCCGCCGTCTCCGCCTGGACGTCGTCGTCGTGCAGCGACTCGCCGCGCGTCTCGCGGGCCGCCAGCAGCGCGATCACCGTGAGCACGCACATCGCCGCGACGTACAGCGACACCGGGACGGTGCTGCCCCAGGCCGAGAACAACGCGACGGCGATCAGCGGCGCGACGGCCCCGGCGGCGATCGAGGACAGCTGCCCGCCGACCGAAAGCCCGGTGTAGCGCACCCGGGTCGGGAACTGCTCGGCGAAGAAGGCGGCCTGCGGGCCGTACATCGCGCCGTGCAGCAGCAGCCCGACGGTCGCGGCCAGCACGATCACCGCCGTCGACTTCGTGTCCAGCAGCGCGAAGAACGCGAAGCCCCACAGGGCCATCCCGATCGCGCCGAACAGGTACACCGGACGGCGTCCGACGCGGTCCGACAGCGCGCCCCACAGCGGGATCGTCACGAAGTGCACGGCCGAGCCGATGAGGACGGCGCTCAGGCCGACGCCCTTCGGCAGGTGCAGCCCGGTCGTGACGTACACCAGGATGAACGCGGTGATCACGTAGTACGAGACGTTCTCGGCCATCCGCGCGCCGATCGTGATCAGCACCTGGCGCCAGCTGTCGCGGAAGACCTCCACGACCGGCACGTGCTTCTCGGTGTGCGCGGCCGCCTGCTCCTGGGCGGCGAGGAACACCGGCGACTCGGAGACGGCGAGCCGGATCCACAGCCCGATCAGCAGCAGCACACCCGAGAGCAGGAACGGCACCCGCCAGCCCCACGACATGAACGTCGCGTCGGACTGCGTGGCCGACAGGATCGCCAGCACCGCGGTGGCCAGCAGGTTGCCGCCGGGCGCGCCGCACTGCGGCCAGCTCGCCCAGAAGCCGCGGCGGCGGTCGTCACCGTGCTCGGAGACGATCAGGACCGCGCCACCCCACTCGCCGCCCAGCGCGAAGCCTTGGACGAGCCGGAGCAGCGTGAGCAGGATCGGCGCCGCGACGCCGGCGCTCGCGAACGTCGGCAGGACGCCCATCAGGCAGGTCGAGCCGCCCATCATGACCAGGCTGACGACCAGCAGTTTCTTGCGGCCGAGCCGGTCGCCGTAGTGGCCGAAGACCAGGCCGCCGATCGGGCGGGCGAGGAACCCGACGGCGTAGGTCAGGAACGCCAGCAGCGTGCCGGTCAGCGGGCTCGCCGTCGGGAAGAACAGCTTGTTGAACACGAGGGCGGCGGCCGAGGTGTAGAGGAAGAAGTCGTACCACTCGATGGTGGTGCCGATCAGGCTCGCGCCGACGATCTTGGCGATCGCCGACCGCTGGGGTTGGCTCACTGGGGGCTCCACTTCCTTGTGGGTTTTCAGGCGGCTGTCCAGCCACCGTCGAGCGGGATGGACGCCCCGGTGACGTGGCCGGCGTGCGGCGAGCACAGCCACGTCACCAGGGAAGCGACGTCGTCGGCTTCGATGAGCTTCTTGATCGCGGCACGCTTGAGGAGGACTTTCGAGACGACGTCCTCGCGCGGGATGTCGTGCTCGGCGGCCTGCGCGTCGATCTGGTTGTCCACCAACGGGGTCCGGACGTAGCCGGGGTTCACGCAGTTGCTGGTGACCCCGTGCTCGGCGCCTTCGAGGGCGGCGACCTTGGAGAGGCCTTCGAGGCCGTGCTTGGCGGCGACGTAGGCGGCCTTGTAGGGCGACGCGCGCAGCCCGTGGACGCTCGACATGTTCACGATCCGCCCCCAGCCCTTGGCGTACATCGACGGCAAGGTGTGCCGGATGAGCAGGAAGGGCGCGGTGACCATCAGCGCCTGGATGCGCGCGAAGTCGCCGGGCGGGAAGTCCTGGATCGGCGCGACGTGCTGGATCCCGGCGTTGTTGACCAGGACGTCGACCTCGGTAGGCAGGCGGTCGATGGTGGCGGGGTCGGCGAGGTCGGCAGTGTGCGCCCAGCCCCCGACCTCGGTGGCGGCGGCTTCGGCCCGCTCGCCGTCGAGGTCGACGACGTGCACCTTGGCCCCGGCCGCGGCGAGTGCGCGGACGCAGGCCAGGCCGATACCGCCGGCCCCGCCGGTGACGAGGGCGGTGCGCCCGTCCAGATCGCTGGTCATGGACGGGAACGGTAAGCGTGACGCCCGTCGCGGGCTATGTGCGCGAGAGCTACAGCTTGCGAAGATCCGGTGGTGACGGGCTACACAGGGAGGTTAGGAGGGAGACCCACGATCGGGTGGAGATTTCGAGGGTGCCGCCGGCCCGGTCCTTGGTGTCCCGAATCCGGGACACAGGTCCGAGCGCCACCTCCACGCAGTTGTCTTTGCCTGAATAGCGGGAAGTCCGCCACTCACCCATCCGAGCCTCCGAGGTCGGCGATCACCTCCCCGATGAGCACGCGGCTGTCGTGTTCACTGAGGGCCAGCGCCGCCAAAGTTCCGGCAGCCGCCCGGTAGTCGGCGACCTGATCGTCAGCGTAGAGGTAGGCACTCGCCCGGTATTGCTCCACGAACACGATGGGCGGCAGCTGCTCGAAGTCGAGGATCACGAACGGTCCGCACAGTCCCGGATGGCAGACCGGGCTGCCGCGGAGCACCCGCAGCGAGATGTTCGGCCGCCGCGACAGCTCGAGCAGGAGCCGGAGCTGCTCCGCCATGGGCGCGGGCTCGACGAAACCCGGCCGCAAGACCGCCTCGCCCACGATCGCCGCGAACGGGATCGGGTGCGGTCCGGTGAGCAGGCCTCGCCGCGCCTGCCGGCTCACCGCCTGCCGCTCAATCATCTCGCCGGGCACACCAAGACCGGTCAGCACCACTCGCGTGTAGGCCGGCGTCTGGAGCAGACCGGGAACCAGCACCGGCTCCCAGCCGAACAACTCGCGTGCCTCGCGCTCGTACTGCACGTACGTGAAGTTCTTGCGTCCCGGCATCACCTTCTCCAGCCAGCTGGGCTCGGCCGCCGTGCGCGCCAGCTCCAGCAACCTCGCCCGCTCCCCCGGCTCGACGACCAGCGCCCCCATCACGAGCGCCACCTGCTCGACCCGCGGCACCCGCTTCGCGTACTCCCAGCTGGACACCTCCTGCGCGTGCACCCCAATGACCCGCGCCAGCTCGCGCACGCCGAGCTCCCGCTCCTCCCGGCACTTGCGCAGCCCGAAGCCGAGCGCTCTCGCCCGGGGTGTCGCGAAGGGTGTCGCCATGAGCGCATTCTGTCACCGGGGTCCGACAGTTCCGGCGTCCGCGCGCTCGCCGCTGTCGCGGATCCGCGACATCTCCACGTAGTGCACGTTGGTCATGACGCCGAGGATGTTGCCGAACGGGTCGAGCACCGACGCCGTCACGAAGCCCGGTCCGCGTTCGATGATCGGCTCGTGCTCCACGGCCCCCAGCTCCACCAGCCGCGCGACGGTCGCCGCCAGGTCGTCGACGTGCCAATAGAGGATTGCGCCGCCGCGCTCGGCCGGGCCGTACTTGCCGTCGACGATCCCCAGTTCGTGCTGGTGGTCGCCGATCCGGAACTCCGCGTACCCCGGGCGGCAGAAGTACGGCTCGATCCCCAGGAACTCCGTGTACCAGGCCTTCGCGGCCTCGTGGTCGTCGGCGAAGTACGAAACCGTGGCCATTCCTCGCAGCATGTCCTGCTCCTCTCGACTGGGTCTGGCGCCATCATGCGGAGTCAAAGTGCTCATCGAGTGCGCACTTTGTTTGCCACACTTGCCCCATGCGCGCCGACCGTCTCGTGGCCACCCTCCTGCTGATGCAGACCCGCGGCCGCGTCACGGCCGGTGAGCTGGCCGCCGAGCTGGAGGTCTCCGTCGCGACGGCCCGCCGCGACCTCGAAGCCCTCTCGACAGCCGGGGTGCCGGTCTACCCGCAGCCGGGCCGCGGCGGTGGCTGGCAGCTCGTCGGCGGCGCCCGCACCGACCTTTCCGGCCTGAGCGCGCGCGAAGCCCAGGCCCTCTTCCTCCTGGCCGGACCGGCCGCGGCCGCCGCTCCCGAGGTCAAGTCCGCGCTGCGCAAGCTGATGGGCGCCCTGCCGGGCACCTTCCGCGCGGACGCCGAGGCCGCCGCCAGTGCGGTGGTCGTCGACCAGGCGGGCTGGGGCGAGCGTCCGAAGTCCCGGCCGCCGATGGTCGAACTGCTCCGCGACGCCGTCATCGCCCGCCGGCGCGTGCGCCTCACGTACGCGGGGCGCGAACGGCTGGCCGACCCGTGGGGCCTGGTCGACAAGGACGATGTCTGGTACCTCGTCGCCGGCACGGACAAGGGCCGCCGGACGTTCCGCGTCGACCGGATCAGCGCCGCGGCCGCGATGGAAGCCGCCGCGGACCGGCCGTCGGACCTGGAACTGGCCTCGGTGTGGGAAGAAGTCGTCGAAGAGATGGAGAAGCGCCGTTCACTGCTCGCCGCGGACGTCGTGCTCGAGCGCCGGCACTACGGCGTGCTGCGCGACCGGTTCGGCCGGCACTGCGAACTCGTCGCCGAGCTGCCGGACGACCGCGTCCGCGCGCGGGTGGCCGCACCGGCGCCGCTCATGATCGCGCAGGAGCTCGCCGGGTGGGGCGCGCTCGTCGACGTGGAAGGGCCAGCTTCCGTACGGGCCGAGCTGGCACGGCTGGGCGCGGAGCTCGTCACCCGTTATAGCCACCAAAGTCCGGAATGACCCATTCGAGTGCGCCTGCCTCTTCAACGCGTGTTCAACGGAGTTCCCGCCGTTCTTGACCGGGCTCACCCATCCGGCGCGGAGACCGGACTGCCGTTATGCTCGGTGAACGCTGTTAATCACTCCACAGTGGACACTAGGAAGACCTACTGCGAGTGTCCGTTACTCTCCGGTATCTGGCCGTTCGGAGTATCCGTGATCACCCGTTTGCTGCTAATGTGACGTCTCCGTGACCTGAACGTGTGTTCGGTACACCTCGGCGAGGGCAGACGATGCGTGACGATGTGGTCGAGGCGAGTGCGGTGGTCGGGCACACGCCGGACGTGGTGTGGCAGATCGTCGGATCGCCGGAGTGGTATTCGCGGTTCGTGCCCGAAATAAGCTGGTGCGAGATCCAGGAGCCGCCCGCGCGCGGCCGCGGGCCGAAGGGCTTCGTCCGGATCGTGCCCGAGCGCGGGCCGATGCTGGAGTCCCAGGTCCAGGCCGTCGTGTTCCGGCCGGGCGAACACGTGGTGTGGTGCGGTGTCCCGGACGACGGCACGTGGGTCTCCCTCGAGCTGAGACCGCTGGCCGGCGGGCGGACCGAGCTGTTCGTCCGGATGATGCTGCCGCCGGCGCACCTGGATCTGGTGTCGTCGATCAAGAAGGACATCCGCGCCGTCGCCCGGCGCCTCGACCTGCACCTGGCCGGGCAGTCCGACCCCGAAGCCGACCGCGACGGCAACAAGGCCACCAAGCTGCGCACGACGAGTGTCCTGCTGCGCGCGGGTGTGCTGAGCGCCGGCCGCCCGGACAAGCTGGCCCGCCAGCTGAACTCCCTCGCGCAGTGGGGCGCCACGATCGCGGGCGGCTACCAGGCCGCCGCCGCGCGCGTCCCCGACGAACCCGCGCTGCACGACGAGCGCAACCTCCGCACGTTCCGCCAGGTCCAGGAGCGCAGCGACCGGCTCGCGAACGGGCTGAGCGAGCTCGGCGTCGGCGAACGCGACCGGATCGCGCTGATGTGCCGCAACCACGCCGCGATGGTCGAGTCGTTCGTCGCGGCCAGCAAGCTCGGCGCCGACCTGATCCTGCTCAACACCGGCCTGTCCGCGGCCTCGGTCAAGGACGTCCTCGCCGAGCACCAGCCGGCCGCGGTGCTGGCCGACGACGAGTTCGCGCAGACCATCGCGAACGTCCCTGGCGAGTTCGCCCGGATCAGCACCTGGCCGGACGCCGAAACCGGCTACCCGACCGTCGACGAGCTGATCCACGCCGCGCCGGCCGACCCGCCGAAGCCGGTCGACCGGCCGGGCCGCGTGGTCGTGCTGACGTCCGGGACCTCCGGGACGCCGAAGGGCGCGCGCCGGCCCACGCCCAAGGGCCTGGGCTCGGCCGCGGCGATCCTCGACCGCATCCCGCTGCGCTCCGGCGACCGGATCCTGGTGGCGGCGCCGCTGTTCCACAGCTGGGGCCTCGCGGCGATGCAGATCGGCATGGCGCTGCGCGCGTCGCTCGCGCTGATCCGCAAGTTCGACGCCGAGGAGACGTTGCGGGCGATCGCCGAGCAGAAGTGCGACGCGTTGTTCGCGGTGCCGATCATGCTGCAGCGCATCATGGATCTGCCCGAGCGGGTCCGGGCGCGCTACGACCTTTCGTCGCTGCGGATCGTCGCGAGCAGCGGTTCGGCGATGTCCGGGGCGTTCGTCACGCAGTTCATGGACACCTTCGGCGACGTCCTCTACAACTTCTACGGCTCGACCGAGGTGTCGTGGGCGAGCATCGCCGCCCCGGCCGACCTGCGCGCGGCGCCGACCACGGCCGGCCGTTGCCCGCTCGGGACTCGGGTGGCGATCCTCGACGAGGAGCGCAAACCCGTCTCCCCCGGCGGTGAGGGTCAGATCTTCGTCGCCAACGACATGCTGTTCGACGGCTACACGAACGGCACGGACCCGGCGCGCGCGGCGGACCTGATGGCCACCGGCGACGTGGGCTACCTCGACGCGGCGGGCCGGCTGTTCGTCACCGGCCGCGCCGACGAGATGATCGTTTCCGGTGGGGAGAACGTCTTCCCGCGTCCGGTCGAGGAGGCGCTGGTGGCGCTGCCCGGCGTGCACGACGCGGCGGTGGTCGGCGTGGCGGACGCGGAGTGGGGCCAGCGGCTGGCGGCCTACGTCGTCCCGCGGCGCGGCGCTTCGCTGCACGCCGAGGACATCCGCGCCTACATCCACCAGCGGCTGGCGCGGTTCGCCGTGCCGCGGGACGTGTACTTCGTGCCGGACCTGCCCCGCAACGCGACGGGCAAGATCCTCAAGCGTCTCCTGCACGACGACACCTGGCCGGCGACCAGCGAGTACTGATGCCCGAGCACACGCCCGACGGCCGGTACATCATCGTGGACGGCCGCCGTTGGCGTGCAACGGATCCCGAGATCCCCGACGACGTCCGTGACCGCCTGCAGAAGCACCTGATGGCGGCCAGGCGCGTGCAAGACCGCGGGCGCACGCAGACGGCGAAGGTGGCGTTGGGCGAACGCGGCGAACCGTGGTGGGAGCAGACGTCCGCGCAACGGCGTGCGCGGTGGGAGTCCGGGCTCGCCGAGCTGGATCAGCCCACCGGCTGACGCAGCGCCCCAATGAGGTTTTCTCAGTAGCGGCCCTGGTGCTCAAACTGGGTGAGGACCAGGGCCGCTTGCACGATCGCGCCGATGCGGTGGGGGCAGAGGCTGACGTGGCGGAGGGCTCGCCAGCGGG
>NZ_JAMXQV010000023.1 GCF_024703995.1 Amycolatopsis iheyensis
ACGGCGCACCCGCCGGGCGGCGGCCCGCCACGACCCGCGCGCGTGTCGGCGGGCGCTGGACCTCGCCGCGGCGCCCGCGCAGGACGCGCACCGGACGAGGGTGCGCCGGGGCCGGGGTCGCCGGGCGGACCGCTCCGCGTTCGGCCAGAATGGACATCCGAACCTCCTCGAAACCCTGTGTCCGCCCGTTTCCGGGGCCGGGACCGGCCCGTGGATCAAGGTCGAACAAGCGTTCTATCGAACGCCCGTGCGAAGGTCTACCACCTACCACTGACAAAATCGAGCGGACACGGCGTGTCGATCGAACAGATGTTTGAAATCGTCGTGCCCGGGGGCTAACGTCGGTGACCAGGGCATCTGCCGGGCAGATGCCGCCGGCGAGCCTGCCCGCACCCGGCGGGCGGCGGCCGGCGCGCGATACGTGCAGCGAACGTCTGGGAGGCGACGCAGTGGCGAAGGAGAACAAGGCGGGCAGGACCAGTGGGTCCCCCGGGGGCAGCGTGCACTCCATGCCCGAGGTGTACGACGTGGACGAGACCCTCACCGTCCGACAGCAGCAGGTCCTCGACGTGATCCGCTCGTGGGTGAGCCGCTTCGGCTACCCGCCGAGCGTCCGGGAGATCGGTGAGGCGGTGGGCCTGACCTCGACGTCGTCGGTCTCGCACCAGCTGCGCGCCCTGCAGCGCAAGGGGTACCTGCGGCGGGACGCGAACCGGCCGCGCGCGGTCGGCGTCCTGTCGGCGACCGACGACAACCCCATGGGCATCGAGATGGACCAGCAGCCGGTGATGCCGAAGGCGGCGTACGTGCCGCTGGTCGGCCGGATCGCCGCCGGTGGCCCGGTGCTGGCCGAGCAGGCCATCGAAGACGTGTTCCCGCTGCCGCGGGAGATCGTCGGCGAGGGCGAGCTGTTCCTGCTGAAGGTCACCGGCGACTCGATGGTCGACGCGGCCATCACCGACGGCGACTGGGTCGTGGTCCGCCAGCAGCCGGACGCGGACAACGGCGAGATCGTCGCGGCGATGATCGACGGCGAGGCCACGGTCAAGACGTTCAAGCGCAAGGGCGGCCACATCTGGCTGATGCCGCACAACGAGGCGTACGACCCGATCCCGGGCGACGACGCCACGGTGCTCGGCAAGGTGGTCGCGGTCCTGCGCCGCCTGTGAGCGGTGCCTTCCGGGCTATCGCACGGCCCGGGAGGGTTCACCGGATCGGATGATCTTCGGCCGTGGGGAGCCGAGCGCAGGCCTGACCGCGGTGCGGCGGGTGGACGGGGAGCCCGGCCCGGTCCGCCGCCGCGCCGGTCGAGGTTTCCTTCGCGTGGTGCGCAGGACTGCGCGGCCTGAGCCGCCGCGCCCCGCACCACGCGAAGGACGAACCGGTGCTCAGCCCCGGCGGCGGCGCAGCTTGCTGAATCCGAACCAGCCGAGTCCCACCACGGCCACCGCGATTCCCGCCGCGGGCAGGTACGGCACTCCCCCACCGTCCGAAGCGGACCCTCCGGCCGCGCTCGAAGCCGGCTTTTCGTCGGACGAGGCAACGGCCAGCGCGGCCGCGCCCTTCACCGCGCGGATCGGCTGCCCGACGCCTTCGCTCCCCGAAAGCAACGTCCCGTCGGGGTCGAACGCGATCGACTCGCCCTGCTTCTCCCCCGCCAGCGGCACCCGCACCGGCGTGCGCTGCAGCGCGGCCAGGACGTCGCCGTCCGGCGCGGGGTAGAGGTAGGCGTCGGTGTAGGTCCGCAGCGCGACGACACTGCCGTCGGCCGTCGACGCGCCCCCGGTCACCAGCACCGAACCGATCGAGCCGACCGGGCCGCCCTGCGTGTCGGTCGTTTCGATCTTCACCGTGCCGACCTTCTCCAGGTTCGTCGGCCCGGGGCTGCCCAGCGGGCCCGACGGCCGGTACACCTGCGCCTGGCCGAGGATGTCCTTCGTGATCAGGTACGGCGTGCCCGCCTTGTCCATGATCAGCGCTTCGGTGTCGTGCTGGCCGTCCGGGTAGGTCAGCCGGTGCAGCGTGAGCTTGCCCGCCGGGCTCATCTCCAGCAGGGCGACCGTCAGCCGGCCCTTCTTGTTGTCACCGGTGTCGGACAGCCACAGCGTGCCGTCCGGCGTCCGGGCCAGGTCCTCGACGTCGAACGGGTCGGTCTTGTCCGTGAGGACCTTCTGGACCTTGCAGTCGCGCCCGAGCACGAACACCTGGACCTTGGTGCCGCCGTCGTTGATCGCGTAGAGCTTCGAGCCGTCGGAGACCAGGCCGGACAGTTCGCCGATCCGCGAATCCTTCATCGTGCACAACGGCTCCGGAGCGGCCGGAGCCGCGGAAGCCGGGACCGGCCCGCTCAGCAAAGCCAAGAAACCCGCCGCGCAAGCGACCACCCAGCGCACCCAGCCACCTCCGAAAACATTCCAGTGTGCGACCCCCGGTGGATCGCACACTGGAATGTAGACGTCTCAGGCCCTGGTCGAGTTGGTCTCGTACTCGCGCAAAGCCGCCGCGAGGTCCGGACGGACCCGCACCAGCAGGCGCGTGCCGTCCTCGGCGTGCTCCTCTTCGAGCACCTCGCCCTCCGCGTGCGCCCGCGCGACGAGCTCGCCGCGCGTGTAGGGCAGGAGGACGTCGACCGTGACCTCCGGCCGCGGCAAGCGGTCGGCGAGCACCTCGACGAGCTCCGGGATGCCGGCCCCGGTCCGGGCGGACACCTGGACCGAGCCGGCCAGCGCGTGCCGCAGCCGGGCGAGGCTGACCTCGTCGGACGCGTCGATCTTGTTGATCACCAGCAGCTCCGGCGGGAGCGGCTCCTTGCGCTTGCGGGTGATCTCGCCGAGCACCTCGCGCACGGCGCTGACCTGCTCCTCCGGCGCCGGGTCGGACCCGTCCACCACGTGCAGCAGCAGGTCCGCGTCCGCGGCCTCCTCCAGCGTCGAGCGGAACGCGTCGACCAGCTGGTGCGGCAGGTGCCGCACGAACCCGACGGTGTCGGTCAGCGTGTAGCCGCGGCCGTCGGCGGTCTGCGCGCGCCGCGTGGTCGGGTCGAGGGTGGCGAACAGCGCGTCCTCCACCAGCACCCCGGCCCCGGTCAGCGCGTTGAGCAGGCTCGACTTGCCGGCGTTGGTGTAGCCGACGATCGCCACGCTGGGCACCTCGTTGGCCAGCCGCCGCCCGCGCTTGGTCTCGCGGATGGTGTCCATGGCGGCGATCTCGCGACGCAGCTTCGCCACGCGCTTGTTGATCCGCCGCCGGTCGGTCTCGAGCTTGGTCTCACCGGGACCACGCAGGCCGACGCCGCCGTTCGCGCCGCCGGCACGCCCACCGGCCTGCCGGGACAGCGACGCACCCCACCCGCGCAGGCGCGGGATCAGGTACTGCAGCTGGGCCAGCTCGACCTGCGCCTTGCCCTCCTTGGACCGGGCGTGCTGGGCGAAGATGTCGAGGATCAGCGCGGTCCGGTCGATGACCTTGACCTTGACCTTCTCCTCGAGCTGCCGCAGCTGGCCCGGCGAGAGCTCGCCGTCGCAGATCACGGTGTCGGCGCCGGTGGAGCCGACGATGTCGCGCAGCTCCTTGACCTTGCCCGAGCCGATGTAGGTGGCCGGGTCCGGCTTGGGCCGCCGCTGGATGAGGCCTTCGAGGACCTCCGAGCCCGCTGTCTCGGCCAGGCGCGCCAGCTCGGCCAGCGACGCCTCGGACTGCAGGGCCGTGCCCTCGGTCCACACGCCGACCAGCACGACGCGTTCGAGCCGCAGTTGCCGGTACTCGACCTCGGTGACGTCCTCGAGCTCCGTGGACAGTCCCCTGACCCGGCGCAGCGACGCCCGGTCCTCGAGCTCCATCTCACCCGTCGACGGGTCACCGTCGTACAGGTCGTCGTCGTGGTCTTCGGTGTGTGTCAGTTCTGTCATCGTGCCTCCATGTTCCCACGTTTCGCCGCGGGAACCGAACTTTTACGAGCTGGGATAGGTGGCGAGGTAGAGCGCGGTGCGCTCCGCGCCGGGACGGCGGGGGCGCGTGCGGAACTCCTCGAGCAGGGCGTTGAGCCGCGTTTCCAGCTCCGCCCGCTCCTCGGGGGCCACCTGGACGACCAGGCGCGTCTGGTGCACGCCCTCGAATCCGGTTTCGGCGATCTCGGCCAGATAGGCCTCGAGTACCGCCTGCTCCACGTCCTTGTCACCGCATGAGTCGAGTGTCCAGGAAAGTCCCGTCGAAAGATACGGAATTTCCTTCGCGCCCCGGGCTCCGCGCCGCGGCGGCTGCGCGGCCAGGAAACCGGTCTCGACGAGCTTGCGCACGTGGTGCAGGGTCGTCGCGGGATCCCGGCCGAGCCGCTCGGCGAGCTCCTTGTTCGTGAGCGCCTCGGAGAAGGTCAACCGGATGATGCGCAGCCGTATTCCGGAGGCCAGCGCGGCGGCCTCGGCTTCGGTGGCGGTACGTCGTTTCTCGGGTGGCACCGGCACAGCCTAGAGCGAACAGTGATTGACACTTTCCAATCACTCACGCCACACTCGGCGCATGCGCAGGGGGTCACTGTTCTTCCACGCCGACTTCAGACGGCTCTGGGCCGGCGACACGGCCAGCCAGTTCGGCACCATGGTCGGGTACACGGCCATTCCGCTGCTCGCCGTCCTGACGCTGTCGGCGACACCGTTCGAGATGGGCCTGCTGACCGCGGCCCAGACGCTGGCGTTCCTGCTGATCGGGCTGCCCGCCGGGGTGTGGGTGGATCGGCTGCGCCGCCGCCGGGTGATGCTCACCGCCGACTTCACCCGCTTCGCGCTGCTGCTGAGCGTGCCGCTCGCCTGGTGGGCCGGGGTGCTGACGTTCGCCCAGCTGCTGGTGGTCGTGCTGTGCGTCGGCGTGGCGACGGTGTTCTTCGACGTCGCCTACCAGTCGTACCTGCCCTCGCTCGTCGGCCGGGAACGCCTGCTGGAGGGCAACGCGAAGCTGCAGGCGGTCCAGTCCGTCGCGCAGGTCGCCGGGCCGAGTGGCGCGGGCGTGCTGGTCCAGCTGGTCAGCGCGGCGAACACGGTGCTCGTCACCGCGTTCGGCTACCTCGCGTCGGCGCTGTGCCTGCTGCGGATCCGCGCGACCGAACCCGAGCCGGACCGCTCGGGGCACGCCCGGCTGCTGCCGCAGATCGCCGAAGGCCTGCGGTTCGTCTTCTCCGACAAGCCGTTGCGCGCGAGCGTGGCGTGCACGGCGACGGCGAACCTCTTCGGTGGCGCGTTCGTGGCGGTCCAGGTGCTGTTCTTCACCCACACGGTCGGGCTGTCCCCGGCGGTGGTCGGTGTGATGCTCGCCGTCGGCGGCGCGGGCGGCATCCTCGGCGCGGTCTTCTCCGGCGCGCTCACCCGGCGGATCGGCCACGCCCGGACGATCTGGCTGATCCCGCTGCTGTCCTGGCCCGCGCACCTGCTGGTCCCCTGGACCGGGGCGGACTGGCGGCTCGCGCTCGCCGCGTTCGGCGAGGTCGTCTACGGGTTCGGGGTGATCGTCTACAACGTCGCGCAGGTCTCCTACCGCCAGGCGATCTGCCCCGACCGGCTCTTGGGCCGGATGAACGCGAGCGTGCGGTTCCTCGTCTGGGGCACGCTGCCGCTCGGCGGCCTGCTGGGTGGCGCGCTCGGCGAAGGGCTCGGGCTGCGCGGCGCGGTGTGGGTCGCGGTCGCCGGGGAAGCCGCCGCCGCGCTGTGGGTGGTGTGCTCCCCGCTGCGGAAGATGCACGACCTGCCGACCGTCGAAAAAGCAGGTGCCACCGCCGCCTAGAGTTGCTTCATGAGCAACCCTTACGAGCGCCCACGAGTCCCGGACAAGGTCGGTGTCGACGGTCTGGAGGCCAAGTGGGTACCCGTATGGGAGTCCACCGGCGCCTACCGCTTCGACCGCACGAAGACGCGCGAAGAGATCTACTCGATCGACACGCCGCCGCCGACGGTCAGCGGGTCGCTGCACATCGGGCACGTGTTCTCCTACACCCACACCGACGTCCTCGCGCGGTTCCAGCGGATGCGCGGGCGCGAGGTGTTCTACCCGATGGGCTGGGACGACAACGGCCTGCCGACCGAACGCCGCGTGCAGAACCACTTCGGCGTGCGCTGCGAACCTTCGCTGCCCTACGACCCGGACTTCCGCGCCCCGGAAAAGCCGGGCAAGGACGTGGTCTCGATCTCGCGGCGCAACTTCGTCGAGCTGTGCGAGTCGCTGACCGAGACCGACGAGCAGGTCTTCGAGCAGCTGTGGCGGCAGATCGGGCTCTCGGTCGACTGGACGATGACCTACCAGACGATCGGGCACGAGTCGCGGCTGATCTCGCAGCGCGCGTTCCTGCGCAACCTCGAGCGTGGCGAGGCCTACCAGGCGGAAGCGCCGACGCTGTGGGACGTCTCGTTCCGCACCGCCGTCG
This sequence comes from Amycolatopsis iheyensis, assembly GCF_024703995.1. Classification (GTDB taxonomy): domain Bacteria; phylum Actinomycetota; class Actinomycetes; order Mycobacteriales; family Pseudonocardiaceae; genus Amycolatopsis; species Amycolatopsis iheyensis. The sequence continues at coordinate 6,407 of NZ_JAMXQV010000023.1, forward strand.
CCCAGGCCGAGCTGGAGGACCGCGAACGCCCCGGCGCCTTCCACGACCTCGCGTTCACCGGGCCGGACGGCGCCGACGTCGTCATCGCGACGACGCGGCCGGAGCTGCTGCCCGCGTGCGTCGCCCTGGTGGCGCACCCCGATGACGAGCGCTTCAAGCCGCTCTTCGGGAAGTCCGTGACGACGCCGGTGTTCGGCGTCGAGGTGCCCGTCGTGGCGCACCACCTCGCGGACCCCGAAAAGGGCCGCGGGATCGCGATGGTGTGCACGTTCGGGGACACCACCGACGTCACCTGGTGGCGCGAGCTGCGGCTGGCCACGCGGGTGGTGCTGGGCCGCGACGGCCGGTTCCTGCCGGACGCGCCGTCCGGCGTGCCTTCGGACGCGTACGCGCGGCTGGTCGGCAAGACCGTCCACACGGGACGCGAGATCATGGTCCGCCTGCTGCGCGAAGCCGGGGCCCTGCACGGGGAACCGCGGCCGATCACGCACGCGGTGAAGTTCTACGAACGGGGCGACAAGCCCCTGGAGATCGTCGCCAGCCGGCAGTGGTACCTGCGCAACGGCGGGAACGACGCCGCGTTCCGGGAGAAGATGCTGGCGCGCGGCGAAGAGCTGAACTGGGTGCCGAAGCACATGCGCGTCCGGTACTCGTCGTGGGTGGAGAACCTGGCCGGTGACTGGCTGATCAGCCGCCAGCGGTTCTTCGGCGTGCCGATCCCGCTCTGGTACCGGCTCGACGCGAGTGGCGAGCCGGACCACGACGCGCGTCTGCTGCCGGATGCGCTGCCGGTCGACCCGAGCAGTGACGTCCCGCCGGGCTTCACCGAGGAGCAGCGCGGCGTGCCGGGCGGGTTCACCGCCGATCCCGATGTGATGGACACCTGGGCGACGTCGTCGCTGACGCCGCAGATCGTCGGCCGCTGGAGCCTCGACGACGACCTGTTCGCGCGCGTTTTCCCGATGGACCTGCGGCCGCAGGCGCACGAGATCATCCGCACCTGGCTGTTTTCGACGGCGGTGCGCGCGGAGCTGGAGCACGGCGTGCTGCCGTGGCGGGCGGCGTCGATCGCGGGCTGGGTGCTCGACCCGGACCGCAAGAAGATGTCGAAGTCCAAGGGCAACGTGACGACACCGGTGGACCTGCTGGAGCGCTTCGGTTCCGACGCGGTCCGCTACTGGGCCGCGAGCGCGCGCCCCGGCGTCGACACGGCGGTGGACGAGGGCCAGATGAAGGTCGGCCGCCGCCTGGCGACGAAGCTGCTCAACGCGAGCCGGTTCGTGCTCGGCCTCGGCGTGCCTTCACCCGACGCGGTCGCTTCCGAGCCACTGGACCGCGCTTTGCTGGCGTCGCTGGCCACGGTGGTTTCCCAGGCCACGGCGGCGTTGGAGGCGTTGGACTACGCGCGGGCACTGCAGGTGACGGAGACGTTCTTCTGGACGTTCTGCGACGACTACGTCGAGCTGGTGAAGGGCCGCGCGTACGGCGACCTGGGTCCGTTGGGAGCCTCTTCGGCCCAGGCGGCGCTGGTGACGGCGTTGTCGGCGGTGCTGCGGCTGTTCGCGCCGTTCCTGCCGTTCGCGACCGAGGAGGTCTGGTCGTGGTGGCAGGAGGGTTCGGTGCACCGCGCGCCGTGGCCGGCCGTGGCCGCGGCCGACGGTGACCCGGAGCTGCTTTCCCTGGCCGGCGACGTCATCGCGGCGGTGCGCCGGGCGAAGACGGACGCGAAGGTGTCGATGCGCACGGCGGTGGAGACGCTGACGGTGACCGGCCCGGCGGAGCTGGTGGCGCGGTTCAAGCAGATCGAGCCCGACATCCGCGTCGCGGGAGTGATTTCCTCGGCGGAGACCCGCGAAGGCGACTTCGCGGTGCGAGCCGAAGTCTGACCCGGGTGGGTCGCCGTCACGAAGCGGCGGCGGCCCACCAGGCTTCGTCGAGCTCGCCGCGGGCCACGATCTCCGCCGGGCCCGACAGTGTCGAACCACCGCGGGACACCGTGACCGACACCCGGCCGCCCGGGATGTCCACTGTGGACGCGCCGGTGTCGGTGCCCGCCAGGTGGAACGCCGCCGCCACCGCGGCCACCGTGCCCGTGCCGCACGCCCGCGTCTCGCCCACCCCGCGCTCGTGCACGCGCATCCGCAGGGCGCCCTCCCCGAGCCGGTTGACGAACTCCAGGTTGACCCCGTGCGGGAAGAAGTCGTGGTCGAAGTCGGGCTGGTCGCGCAGGTCCAGGTCCGCCACGTCGTCGTCGAGCAGCGACACCAGGTGCGGGTTGCCGACGTCGACCGCGACGCCGGAGAACGGGCGGCCGGCCACGACCGTCACCGACGTGCCGGTGATCGTCGCCGGGCCCATCTCGACCGTCACCGTGCGGTCCGGGTGCACCACCACCGGACGGTCGCCCGCCCGGGTGCCGACGACGAACTCGCCTTCGGTGGCCAGCCCGGCGTCGACGAGGTAGCGGGCGAAGACCCGGACGCCGTTGCCGCACATCTCGGCGATCGAGCCGTCGGCGTTGCGGTAGTCCATGAACCACTCGCCCGCGGACGGGACGTCCAATGCGGTGGCGCGCACGATGCGCAGCACACCGTCGGCCCCGAGGCCGCGTTGGCGGTCGCACAGCGCGGCGATCCTGGCCTCGGTCAGCTCGAGGCGGCCCGCCGCGTCGGGAAGCAGCACGAAGTCGTTCTGCGTGCCGTGCCCCTTGAGGAACTCGATTCCGCCCATAGGGGCAAGATTACCGGCCCAGGGTATCCAGGACGCGTGCGGCCAGCCCGGTCTCGGCGCCGTCGAACCAGTCGATCCGCTTGTCACGCCGGAACCAGGACCGTTGCTTCCGGACGAAGCGCCGCGTGGCCTGCGCCGTCGCGTCGGCGGCCGCGTCGAAGTCGCCTTCGCCGTCCAGTTCGGCGAGCACCTGCTGGTAGCCCAGCGCCCGCGACGCCGTCAGCCCGTCGCGCAGGCCGTGCTTTTCCAGCTCGCGCACTTCGTCGACGAGCCCGGCCTCGAACATCCGCCGGACGCGCTCGTTGACGCGCTCGTCGAGCTCGGCGGGCTCCCGGTCGACGCCGACCACGACCGTGCCGTAGCGGGCCGGGCCGGGCTTGGGCAGGTTCGCCGAGAACGGCTCGCCGGTGATCTCGATGACCTCGAGGGCGCGCACGATCCGGCGTGTGTTGGTCGGCAGGATCGCGGCCGCCGCAGCCGGGTCGCGTTCCCCCAACCGGGTGTACAACGCGGGCGTGCCGAGCTCCGCGACCTCGGCCTCCAGCCGGGCGCGCACGGCGGGGTCGGTGCCCGGGAAGCGCAGGTCGTCGAGCACGGCCTGGACGTAGAGCCCGGACCCGCCGGCGAGCACCGGCACCCGGCCGGCGGCCAGCAGCCGCTCGATCTGGGCGCGCGCGTCGCGCTGGTAGGCGGCGACCGACGCCGTCTCGGTGATGTCCAGGACGTCGAGCAGGTGGTGCGGGACGCCGCGGCGTTCGGCCTCGGTGGCTTTCGCAGTGCCGATGTCCATGCCCCGGTAGAGCTGCAGGGCGTCGGCGTTGACGACTTCGCCGCCCAGTGCCAGCGCCAGGTCCACGGCCAGCGCGGTCTTGCCGGTGGCCGTCGGGCCGACCACGGCGACAGGGCTGTTCACGGCGGCTGACGATACCGGCGGGCCGACACGGAGCGTCCACCGGAAGTAGGATCACGAGCTTCGAGTGGCTCATCCGGTACCACGGTGCGCGCTGAGCTGCTTGAATGCCGACTGGAGGCCGTAGCATCCGAGCACGGCCCGTGACGACCGCATTACCCGGCCCCGCTTCCGCGGCGGGGCGCCCGCGCGAGCGGGCGTACAGGCGATAAGGAGCCTGCGATGGCCCAGGAGAACACTTCCACCGGTACCCCGGCCCCGCACCCGGTGCCGCACGCGCTGCACACCGGGCACGCCGCCCCGCCCGTGCCGCCCGCCGAGCCCACCCCGTCCACCTGGGGCCGGATCGACGACGAGGGGACCGTCTACGTCATCACCGCCGAGGGTGAACGCGCGGTCGGTGTCTGGCAGGCAGGCAGCCCCGACGAGGGCCTGGTGCACTACGCCCGCCGCTTCGACGACGTGCGCACCGAGGTCGAGCTGCTGGAGACCCGGCTGGTCTCCGGCGCCGGCGACCCGAAGCACGCGCTGTCGAGCGCCACCCAGATCCGCGACGGGCTGGCCGAAGCCGCCCTGGTCGGCGACCTGGCCGCGCTCGCCGCGCGGCTGGCGTACGTCATCGGGCACGCCGAGAAGGCGCTGGCCAGCGCGAAGGCGGAGCGCGAGGAGGCCCGCGCGGCCGCCGTCGCCCGCAAGCAGGAGCTGGCCGAGGAGGCCGAGAAGATCGCGGCCGACTCCACCCAGTGGAAGGCGGCGGGCGATCGGCTGCGCGCGATCCTGGACGAGTGGAAGACGGTCAAGGGCGTCGACCGCAAGACCGACGACGAGCTGTGGAAGCGGTTCTCGAAGGCTCGCGAGGGCTTCAACCGGCGACGCGGGTCGCACTTCGCCGAGCTGGACAAGCAGCGGGCCTCGGCCAAGCAGCGCAAGGAAGAGCTCATCGCCGAGGCGGAGGCCATCAGCGAGTCCGAGGACTGGGGCGAGACGGCCGGTCGCTACAAGGACCTGATGACGGAGTGGAAGGCGGCGGGCCGGGCGCCGAAGGACAGCGACGAGGCGCTGTGGCAGCGCTTCCGCGCGGCACAGGACAAGTTCTTCGCCCGCCGGTCCGCGGTGTTCTCCGAGCGTGACGCCGAGTTCTCGCAGAACGCCTCCCGCAAGGAGGAGCTGCTGGTCGAGGCCGAGAAGATCGACGCGGCAGCCAACCTGGAGGCGGCGAAGAACGCACTGCGCAAGATCCAGGAGCAGTGGGACGAGATCGGCAAGGTCCCCCGCGAGCGCATCCGCGAGCTGGACGGCAGGCTGAAGGCGGTCCAGGACTCGGTCAAGTCGGCCGAGGACACCCGCTGGCGCCGGACGGACCCGGAGGCGCAGGCGCGGGCGGCGCAGTTCCGGGAGCGCGTCGAGCAGTTCGAGTCCCAGGCCGCCAAGGCGCGTGCCGCCGGCGACGAGCGGCGCGCGAAGAAGGCCGACGAGCAGGCTGCCCAGTGGCGTGAGTGGCTGCAGGCCGCGGAAGCCGCGGTCGCCGACCGCTGAGGTTTCGCGCCCGGAGGCCCCCTCGTTCCGGCGAGGGGGCCTTCGGCGGTAATCGGACGGTTAACGCGTCACCCGAAGCGGTGTGAGGCGCTGCACGGCCAGGTGTCTTCCGGCGCTTTCCGCCGTCGCCGGTGCTGCACTTCGATCATGAGCAAGACATCGAACCTCGTGTCCGCACTGGTCATCGCCTGCACCGTCGCGCTCGCCGCCCCGGCCGTCGCGCTCGCGGCCACCGGGCCCGCCCCCGCCGTCGTGCACGGCAAGAAGAAGCACAAGGCCAAGGTCGACGCCAAGGCCGACAAGTCACGCGTCAAGGTCGGCGAGACCACCAGGATCAAGGGCTCGTTCGCCGACCTCGGCGGCGAAGAAGCCATCACCGGCGGGGAGCCCGTCATCGTCCAGCAGCTGCGGGCCGGTGTCTGGGTGAACCTGACCACCGGCACCTGCCGGCCGAACGGGAACTTCGTGTTCAGCCTGAGCTTCAGCGTTCGCGCCAGCCTGACGCTGCGGGTCTTCCACCCGGAGACCGACCTCTACGTCAGCGCCGTGTCCAGCGTCATCGGTCTCGTGGTGATCTAGGACCGCGAGAACGCCGTCCGCATCCACGACACCGCGAGGCAGATCATCGCGATCCAGGCGATGATCAGGCCGAACCCGGGTCCGCCGCCCGCGGCTCCGCTGGCGTGCGACGACTGCTGCGACCAGATCGCCAGCAGCCCGTCCACCGAGGCGAACCAGCCGCCGGCGGCGCACACCCAGGCCAGCCACCACCGGCGCGTCACCAGCGCCAGCGCCGAGGCGAGGATGCCGACGCCGGTCGACGTCGCCGCGAACAGCTGCGGGATGCCGCCGCCCTCGCCGGCCAGCACCTGCCAGCCCGCCTTGTCGCCGACCCACGGCAGGATCAGGCAGACCAGCAGCACGAACGAGAACACCGCGATGGTGAACCCGCGCCGGCCCAGCTCCACCGTGCGCGACGCGTGGTGGCCCACCTCGTCGATTTCGGCGGCCAGCTCGGCCAGCTCGCCGTTGCCCTTGGACTCCGTCACAGCGCACACCCACTCATCGGCTCGGGCTGGGCGGCCGGGGCGCCGAAGCCCGGCAGGCCCAGCGTGACGCCGCTCGTCTTCGGCCGCAGCCCTGCTTCCGCGTTGTCACCGGCGCGCGTCCGCCGGTGGGACAGCAGGTCGCCGTCGGCCACCAGGTGGTGCGGCGCGCCGTAGGTCACCACCGTCTCGACGACGTCACCAGGGCGGACCTGGGCGCCGCCCGGGGTGAAGTGCACCAGGCGGCCGTCGCGGGCGCGGCCGCTCATCCGGTGCGTCTCGGCGTCCTTGCGGCCCTCGCCCGCGGCGACGAGCAGCTCGACGCGGCGGCCGACGATCTTCTTGTTCTCTTCCCAGGAGATCGCGTTCTGCAGCTCGACCAGCCGGTCGTAGCGCTCCTGCACGACGGCCTTGGGCAGCTGGTCCGGCATCGTCGCGGCCGGCGTGCCGGGGCGGATCGAGTACTGGAAGGTGAACGCGCTGGAGAACCGGGCCTGCTCGACGACGTCGAGCGTGGCCTGGAAGTCCTCCTCGGTCTCGCCGGGGAAGCCGACGATGATGTCGGTGGTGATGGCCGCGTCCGGCATCGCCGCGCGGACCTCGTCGAGGATCTTCAGGAAGCGCGCCGAGCGGTAGGACCGCTTCATCTCGCGCAGCACCCGGTCGGAGCCGGACTGCAGCGGCATGTGCAGCTGGTGGCAGACGTTCGGGGTCTCGGCCATGGCTTCGATGACGTCGGAGGTGAACGCGGCCGGGTGCGGCGAGGTGAACCGCACGCGCTCGAGGCCGTCGATGGCGCCGGCCGCGCGCAGCAGCTTCCCGAAGGCGAGCCGGTCACCGAACTCGACGCCGTAGGAGTTCACGTTCTGCCCGAGCAGCGTGACCTCGAGCACGCCCTCGGCGACGAGCGCCTCGACCTCGGCGAGGATCTCGCCGGGCCGCCGGTCGCGCTCCTTGCCGCGCAGCGCGGGCACGATGCAGAAGGTGCAGGTGTTGTTGCACCCGACGGAGACGGACACCCAGCTCGCGTAGGACGACTCCCGGCGCGCGGGCAGCGTCGAGGGGAAGGTCTCCAGCGACTCGAGGATCTCGACCTCGGCCTCGGCGTTGTGCCGCGCACGCTCCAGCAGCGTGGGCAGAGACCCGATGTTGTGCGTGCCGAAGACGACGTCGACCCAGGGCGCGCGCTTGACGATCTCCCCGCGGTCCTTCTGCGCGAGGCACCCGCCGACGGCGATCTGCAGGTCGGGGTTGGCGACCTTGTCGGGCCGCAGGTGCCCGAGGGTGCCGTAGAGCTTGTTGTCGGCGTTCTCCCGGACGGCGCAGGTGTTGAAGACGATGAGATCGGGCTTGGCCCCGTCTTCGACCGGCGCGTACCCGGCGTCCTCGAGCTGCCCGGCGAGGCGCTCGGAGTCGTGCACGTTCATCTGGCAGCCGAAGGTGCGGATCTGGTACGCCCTGGGTGCCTGTGTCTCGGTCATCGACTACCAGAGTAAACCCGCGCTCACCTGCTGCTCGTCGGTGCCCTGCGCGGCCGGCCGCTCAGGACAGCAGCGCGACCATGCTGTGCGGCGCCTCGGGACCGAACATGACGTCGTAGACGTCCTGGTCGTGCGCCTCGCGTGCGAACATGGCCTCTTCGTGCTGGGCCAGCGCGCCTTCCGCGTCGCCCGGGTGGGTGGCGATCGCCTCCCCCAGCTGGGCGCCGTCGAGCATGGCCAGGTTGGCGCCTTCGCCGTTCGGGGGCATCAGGTGCGCCGCGTCGCCGAGCAGGGTCACTCCCGGGTGGCGCGCCCAGCGGTGGCCGACCGGCAGCGTGCAGAGGTGGCGCACGACCGGCGGGGTGTCGCTCGCGGTGAGCAACGTCGTGAGTTCGGGGGCCCAGCCGGCGAACTCCCCGACGGCGAGTGCGTCGGCCGGCCAGTCTTCCGGCTTCCGCAGCTGCGTGTACGCGTGCAGCGTGCCGCCACTTTCGCGGTGGGCCAGGATGCCCTTGCCCGGCGCGAGCGCGAACAGCGAACCGGCGCCGACGGCCTTCGCCGTGGCGGGGTGGCGGGTGTCGGCGTCGAAGAGGAACGTCTCGACGACCACCATGCCCACGTACGCCGGTGTGGCATCGGACAGCACCGGGCGGACCCGCGACCACGCGCCGTCCGCGCCGACCAGCAGAGACGTCGTGAGCGTGGTGCCGCCGGCGAAGCTCACCTCGTGGCGCCCGTCGCCGAGGGCCCGCACGCCGCCGACCTTGTGGCCCCACCGGACGACGTCCGGCGGCAGGGAGTCGAGCAGCAGCTGACGCAGCTCGCCGCGCTGGACTTCGGGGCGCTCGCCGGTGCCGTCGTCGGGCCGGTCCAGCAGCACGGTCCCGTCGCGGTCGAGGACGCGGTAGGACTCGCGGCCCGGCAGGACCAGCTCCCGGAACTCCTCGAGCAGGCCGGCCGCATCGAGGGCCGGCTGCCCGTTCCACGGGTGGATGTCGAGCATGCCGCCCTGGCGGCGCGCGGCCGGCGAGGCCTCCGCCTCGTAGACGGTGGCCGGGATGCCGTTCCGGTGCAGGACCCGGGCCAGCACGAGCCCGCCGAGCCCGGCGCCGATGATCGTCACGGATGGGTTCACGGGGTGCCTCCCGAGCTTGATTGGATCGTCACTCCACTCAAGCTAGCACGACTTTGGATCGCCGATCCAAACGTGCGATGATGGCCTCATGCCACGACGCACCGACGGGTTGTCCCAGGAGCTGATCGTCAAGACCGCGACCGGCCTTCTCGACGACGGCGGCGAGGCCGCGCTGACGTTCCGCGCGCTCACGACCAGCCTGCGCACCGGCTACGGGGCGATCTACCACCACGTCGCGAACAAGAGCGATCTCCTCGCCGCGGCCACCGACGAGGTCATCGCGGGTGTCACCACCGGCGTCGTCGCCGGCACCGAGCCGCGGGAAGCCCTGCGAACCGTCGCACTGCGCCTGTTCGACGCGATCGACGCCCACCCCTGGGTCGGCGCCCAGCTCGCCCGGGAGCCGTGGCGGCCCGCGCTCTTGGAGATCTACGAGAGCATCGGCAGCCGGCTCGACGCGCTCGGCGTGCCGGAGGACGCGATCTTCGACGCCGCGGGCGCGCTGGTGAACTACGTGCTCGGCGTCGCTGGGCAGAACGCAGCGAACGCCCGGCTCGCCACCACCGACCGGTCGGACTTCCTGGCCGGCGTCGCCGCGCAGTGGACCCGGCTCGACCCCGCGAAGTACCCGTTCGTGCACAAGGCGGCGACGCAGTTGCGTGCGCACGACGACCGCGCGCAGTTCCTCGCCGGCGTCGACATCTTCCTGGCCGGGATCGCGACCCTCGGTTAGTCGACCATGTACCAGGTCCCGCCGCGCTTCTCGAACACGGCGTCACCCAGGTCGCTTTCGCCGAACTTGACGCTCGCCTTCACCGCGCTGACCGGGATCTCGACCTTCGTCGCGCTCTTCTTGACGACCTGGGCCTGGTCGATGGTGGCGGTCTGCAGTGCCTTCTTCTGCGCCGGGGAGATCATCCCGAACATGATCGGGAAGGTCTGCTCACACGTCCCGAAGCCCTCGTCCTCGGCCTGCTTGGCGGCGGGCCCGGCGATCTCACAGGCCGTCGGGACGTCCTGGCGCCCGATCGCGTGCAGCAGGGCCTCGTACCGCTCGACGGCCCCGCCACCAGCCGCCGACGCCGAGGTCGAAGGCGCCGTCGAACTCGTGGCGGGCGGCGCCGAGGTGGTCGACGGCGCGGAAGTGCTCGGCGGCGCCACCGGAGTGCCCGACGGGGCCGGCGCGGCGGTGCCGCTCACCCCACCCGAGCATCCGGCACTCAGCAGGACGACGCCGGCGGCCAGGAGGAGCAGTGCGCGAGCGGACATGGAGCACCTTTTCGGGTCAGGAAGATCGTTCGGTTCATCATGCACACTCCCGGCTGCTCCGTCCGGTTTACGCCGGAATCCGATTCACCCGTCACGGGACCAGCACCAGCCGTCCGAACACCGCCCGCGCGGCGAGCTTTTCGTGGGCGAGCACGGCGTCCGCCAGTGGCAGCCGCTCGTGCACCACCGCCCGCAGCTCGCCACGGACAGCGGCCTCGAACTGCGCGGCCCGCACCGCCTGCCGCTCCGCGACCGGGATCGACGCCGCGCTGAACACCGCGAAGGACCACGACTGCCGGAACCCCGTCATCAGCGTCGTCCCGACGTCCGCCGGTGGCGGGCCGCCCACGGCGCCGACCACCACCAACCGCCCGTTCGGGTTCAGCCGGGTCAGGAACGACGACAGCGCCGCCCCCGCGACAACGTCGATGATCACGTCGAAACCGCCCGCACGATCGAGCACGTGGGTCGCGCCCAACGCGCGGAGGCGGGCGGCGCGCTCGGGTGAAGACGTCATGACCGCCACCGCGCTCGCCCCGGCCCGGGCCGCCAGCTGCACCGCCATGGTCCCGATGCCGCCCGCCGCACCCCGCACCAGCACCGACTCGCCCGCGGTGAAGTGCGCGTGGGCCAGCCCGAAGTGCGCCACGACGCCGGAGCTCCCGAGCGTCACCGCGTCGGCGGCGGACAACTCCCCAGGCAGGGCAAGGACTTCCTCGACCGGCGCCAGCGCCTGCTCGACGTATCCACCGCCGACGCCGGTGAACGCCCACACGCGCCGGCCGGTCCACATCGGATCGACGCCGGCGCCGACCGCCGTCACCGTGCCCGCCACTTCCCCACCGGGCACGTGGCCCGCCGCGAACCCGGCGATCGCGCCGCTGCGGACCAGCACGTCGACACCGCCGACCCCGATCGCCTCGACGTCGATCAGCACCTGCCCCGCACCGGGCGTCGGTGCCGGCGCGTCGACGACGGCCAGCCCGCGGGGGCCGCCGAACTCCTTGATCACCACTGTCTTCATGGCCGCGACGCTAAGCGGATGCCGGCGCAAGCAGGGCCAAGTGAGAGAGCGGACCACCGCGCGTCCAGCACTTGGGCGCGATTGCGCGCCCGGCGCCGCCGGGCGGTGCAATCGACTCCCCCAGGGAAGGATCACCATGTCCGTCACCGACGAGCTCCTGGCCAACAACGCCGACTACGCCGCGCGGTTCTCGGGACCACTTCCGGAAGGCGAAGCCCACGTCATCCGCAACGCCGGCGGTGTGGTCACCGAGGAGATCATCCTCATCCACCACACCGACTGCGGCATGCTCACCTTCACCGACGACGGCTTCAAGCAGTCCATCCTGGAGGACGTCGGCGTCAAGCCGGCCTGGGCCGCCGAAGCCTTCACCGACCTCGACACCGACGTCCGCCAGTCCATCGCGCGGATCCGCAGCAGCCCGTTCATCCCGAAGAAGGACTCCGTGCGCGGGTTCGTCTTCGACGTCGCCACCGGCAAGCTGACCGAAGTCGGCTGAGTCTGGCACGATCAGGCCGTGGCCTCGACCCGGCGGATGCGCGCACTCGCGATGGCGGCCGCCCTCACCCTGGTCCTGTCCGCCTGCACCGCCGGCTTCGGCACGCTCGAGCTGCGGATCGCCGCGGGCAACCCCGGCGGGGTCTACGACAAGCTCGCCCAGACCCTCGCCACCGCGTGGCAGAACGGCCTGGACATCGAACGGCCGCAGGTCCTGCAGACCCAGGGCTCGCCGGACAACGTCGCGAAGGTGCTCGGCGGCCAGGCCGACGTCGCGTTCGTCGCCGCGGACGTGGCCACCGACGAGAACAAGAAGGACCCGCGGCTGGCCGCGCTCGCCCGGATCCACGACGACTACCTGCACATCGTCGTGCGCACCGACTCCGACATCACCAGCGTCGGCCAGCTGGCGGGCCGGAAGATCGCGATCGGCTCGCCGTCTTCGGGCGTCGAGTACATCGCCGAACGGCTGCTGCAGGCCACCGGCCTGGCCGGCAAGGTCACCACTTCCACGCGCGGCCTCGAAGACTCCATCAACGCGCTGCTGAAGGGCGACGTCGACGCCTTCTTCTGGTCCGGCGGCCTGCCGACGCCGTTCCTGTCCCGCTACAACGACGCGAAGTCATTGCGCCTGCTCGACATCGCCGACGTGATGCCGAAGATGCAGGCGCTCAACCAGGTGTACGGCATCGCGTCGATCCCGGCCAGCACCTACAACCAGGCCGGCCCGGTCACCACGCTGGTGGTGCCCAACTTCCTGGTGGTCTCGAGCTCGATGCGCGACGACGTCGCCGAGGCGCTGGTCCGCGGCCTGTTCGACGCGCGCGGGCAGCTGGCCGCGGCCAACCCGGCGGCGCTGTCGATCGACGTGCACCCGGGCATCGAGACCCAGCCGATCCCGCTGCACCCGGGCGCGTTGCGCTACTACCGCGCGCAGAAGACCTAAGCCGCCGGGAACGTCATCGAGATCCGCAGGCCGCCGCCTTCGGGCAGGTCGAGCGTCAGCTCGCCGTCGGAATGCGCGGTCAGCTCGCTGACGATCGCCAGGCCCAGACCCGAGCCGGGCACGTTCTGGTGCGCCGGGCTGCGCCAGAACCGGTCCAGTGCGCGCTCGAGCTCGTCCGGGCGCAGCCCCGGCCCGTGGTCGCGCACCGACAGCGCGACGCGGTCGCCGTCGCGGCGGACGGCGACCCGGATCTCGGTGCCGGCCGCGGTGAACTTCAGCGCGTTGTCGAGCAGCGCGTCCAGGATCGTTTCGGCGCCGCGCGGCGGCATCCGCACCCGCGCGCCCTCGCTCGCGTCGGTGTCGACCACCAGCCGCACGTCCCGGGCCTCGCCGACCACCGACCAGTCGGCGACCCGTTCGGTGACGACCTCGTCGAGCGCCACCGGGTCCAGCTCGCCGCCGGAGGCCTCGGCGCGGGCCATCGAGAGCAGGCCGTCGAGGATCTGGTGCAGCCGGCCGGCGTCGACGCGCGCGGCGTCGAGGTCGGCGGCGGACTGCTCGTCCACCACGTGGCCGTCGAGGTTGCCGAGCCGGATCTTCAACGCCGTCAACGGGTTGCGCAGCTGGTGCGAGGCGTCGGCGACGAACGCGCGCTGCGCGGCCAGCGCGCCGGACACACTCGCGGCCATCCGGTCGAAGGAGCGGCCGAGCTGGCGCAGCTCCGGCGGCCCGCCGCTCTCCCCCACCGGCTCGGCCTCCCGCCCGCTGACCACCGAGGCCACGAGCGCGCCGGTCGCGTCGTCGAGCCGGTGCACCGGCCGCAGGATCCAGCGGACCACCGGGATCGCCACGGCCAGCGCGAGGGTGAAGGCGAGGATCCCGCCCGCGGCGAGCAGCAGCCACCACCACAGGACGTCGGCCCGCTCGGAGCCGGTGTCGGACACGCTGACCACCGCGCCCCGCACCTCGCCGTCCGCGAGCACGGGCTCGGCGAGCACCAGCGGTGTGTCGTCCCACGGCATCAGCACGCCGGCGGGCTGGGAGCGGCGCCCGGCCAGCGCTTCGTGGACCGGGTCGCTGAGCCGCTCGGCCTTCAGGTCGATCGGCTCGGCGTCCGACCGCGCGACCGGCCTGCCGTCCTGGTCGACGACGACCACCCGGACGCCGTAGACCTCGGTGTAGCGGTGCAGGTCCGGCTCGAGCAGCCACGGCTTGTTGTCCAGCAGCGGGCGCTGCGCCAGCGACGCGAAGCGGGCGGTGTCGGTCAGCCGGTCGAGGAACAGGTCCTGCTGCGCGCCGGCGGCGATCGACCGGGCCAGCGGGATGCCCAGGCCGAACACCAGCAACGCGACCAGCGTCAGCACGATGCCCTGCAGCCGGAAGCGCACGCCCCTCAGCTCCGGGCGACCTGGCCGCCGAGCCGGTAGCCGACCCCGCGGACCGTCTCGATCAGCGTCGGCCGGCCCAGCTTCGTCCGCAGCGTCGCGACGTGGACGTCGAGCGACCGGCTCTCCGCGGGCCCGCGGTGCCCCCACACCTCGGTGAGCACGTGCTCACGCGAGCAGACCGCGCCCCGCGCGCCCGCCACCAGCGCGAGCACCTGGAACTCCTTGCGCGACAGCGCGACCGCCTGCCCGTCGACGAGCACCTCGTGCCGGGACAGGTCGACGCTGACGTCGCCGACCCGGATCACCACCGGCTCGGCGGCGGCGTGCTCGCCGCGGCGGCGGCGCACCGCCTCGACCCGGGCCATCAGCTCTTCGACGTCGTAGGGCTTGACCAGGTAGTCGTCGGCGCCCGCGCGCAGCCCCTGGATCCGGTCGTCGACCTCGCCGCGCGCCGACACGACGATGATCGCGACGTCGCTGACCGCGCGGATCTGGCGGCACAGCGTCACGCCGTCGATGTCGGGCAGGCCCAGGTCGAGCAGGATGACGTCGACCTCGTGCACGCGGTCGAGCACGCCGGCGCCGGTGGCCAGCCGGGCGATCGCCAGGCCACGGCGGGTCAGCGCCGGGATGAGGGCGCCCGCGACCCGGTCGTCGTCCTCCACCAGCAGCACCCGCACCCGTCCGCCTCCCATGGTGACCTGCTTCACCGGCCGGTAGCGACGAACTCTAGGACGTCCGGGCGAAGGGCGCACCGGCCACCCGGACGGTCACTCTCGGTGAAGCGGAGTGGCGCGGCCGCCGATCCGGCCCAAAATGGACATCGATACCCACTTGAAACCCTAAGTATTGCTCAAGCGGCCTTGCCAGCCGGTAAAGCAACGGTAGGTTCTCGCCATCTGTGGTGACCCTTGCCGCATCCGAACGACCCTGGAGGCCAGATGACCGCGGAGGTGGCGGCGCCGATGATCAAGGCGTCCGCCGTGAACAAGTACTTCGGCGACCTGCACGTGCTCAGGGAGATCACGCTCGAGGTGCCTCGCGGCCAGGTCGTGGTGGTGCTCGGTCCGTCCGGGTCGGGCAAGTCGACCCTGTGCCGGGCCATCAACCGGCTCGAGCCGATCAACTCGGGCGAGATCGCCGTCGACGGCGTTCCCCTGCCCGCCGAGGGCAAGGCCCTGGCGGCGCTGCGCGCCGACGTCGGCATGGTGTTCCAGTCGTTCAACCTCTTCGCGCACAAGACGATCGTCGAGAACGTCATGCTCGCGCCGGTGAAGGTCCGCAAGACCGGGCAGGCCGAAGCCCGCAAGACGGCGATGGAGCTGCTGGAGCGCGTCGGCATCGCCAACCAGGCCGACAAGTACCCGGCCCAGCTCTCGGGCGGTCAGCAGCAGCGCGTCGCCATCGCCCGGGCGCTGGCCATGCGGCCCAAGGTGATGCTGTTCGACGAGCCGACCTCGGCGCTGGACCCGGAAATGGTCCAGGAGGTCCTCGACGTCATGACGGGCCTGGCCAAGGACGGCATGACGATGCTGGTCGTCACCCACGAGATGGGCTTCGCCCGCCGGGCAGCCGATCGGGTGATCTTCATGGCCGACGGCGAGATCGTCGAGGACACGACGCCGGAAGAGTTCTTCACCGCGCCCAAGAGCGAGCGCGCGAAGGACTTCCTCGGCAAGATCTTGACCCACTGAGAGAACGTTCCGCGACGCCGCTGCGTCGCGGGTGACGACACACAGGAGAGATTCACATGAGGATCCGCACCCTCGCGGTGGGAGTGCTCGTGGGTGGTCTGACGCTGACCACCCTCACCGCCTGCGGCAAGGAAGGCACGCCGACCTCGCCGGGCTCGGGTGACCAGAACGGCTCGAGCGCCGCGGCGCTGCCGACCTACCCGGTCGCGACCGGCGTCGACCTGGCCGGCTCCCCGGTGTTCGCCAAGATGAAGGCCGCGGGCGCGCTGACCGTCGGCGCCAAGGACGACCAGCCCGGCCTCGGCCAGAAGGACCCGACGACCGGCAAGTTCGAGGGCTTCGACATCGAGATCGCGCGCTTGGTCTCGGCCGGCCTCGGCTTCGACCCGTCGAAGATCACCTTCCGCACGGTCGACTCCGGCGCCCGCGAGCAGACGATCGCCAACGGCGACGTGAACTACTACGTCGGCACGTACTCGATCACCGACAAGCGCAAGGCGCTCGTCTCCTTCGCCGGCCCGTACTTCGTCGCCGGTCAGGACCTGCTGGTGCGCAAGGACGACACGTCCATCACCGGCAAGGACACCCTCAAGGGCAAGAAGGTCTGCTCGGTCACCGGCTCGACGCCGATCCAGAAGATCCGCTCGGAGAACCTGACCGAGCCGGGCAACATCGTCGAGTTCCAGAAGTACTCGCAGTGCGTCGAGAAGCTGCAGTCGAAGGACGTCGACGCGGTCACGACCGACGACGCGATCCTCAAGGGCTACGCGGCCCAGGAGCCGGACAGCCTGAAGGTCGTCGGCCAGCCGTTCTCCACGGAGAAGTACGGCATCGGCCTGAACAAGGACGACAAGGTCCTGCGCGACAAGGTCAACGAGATCCTGCAGAAGGCGCTGGACGACGGCACCTGGCAGAAGATCTACGACGCGACCCTCGGCAAGTCGGGCTCGCAGGCCAAGAAGCCGACCCTCGAGAAGTACTGACGTGACCTGAGGCCGGTGGATCGGGTGTTCCCGGTCCACCGGCCTCTCACATCCACCTGACCACGGACGCGGGGAAGGCTCCATGGACGTCCTGCTCAACAACCTGGACCTGTTCGGTCCGTTCTTCCTCCGCACGATCGAGCTGTTCGTGCTCGCGGCGGTCGGCAGCCTGATCTGGGGCACGATCCTGGCGATGCTGCGCGTGAGCCCGGTTCCGGTGTTCCGCGCCGTCGGCACGGCGTACGTGACGATCGCCCGCAACACTCCGCTGACGCTGGTGTTCGCGTTCTTCGTCTTCGCGTACCCGCTGCTGGACATCGTCAAGCTCGACTACTTCCCGGCCGCCCTGACCGCGCTGATCGTCTACACCTCGGCGTTCATCTGCGAGGTCGTGCGTTCGGGCATCAACACGGTGCCGGTCGGCCAGGCCGAGGCGGGCCGGGCGCTGGGGCTGACCTTCGGCCAGATCCTCGGCCAGGTCGTGCTGCCGCAGGCGCTGCGCTCGGTCGTGCCGCCGCTGATCAGCACCCTGATCGCGCTGCTGAAGAACACCACCATCGCCGCCGGTTTCTCCGTCGCCGAGGCCGGCGCGATCCGCGCGTACCTGTCCGAACGCGGTGAAAGCCAGCTGGTCGGCCTGCTGTGGGTGGCCCTCGGCTTCATCATCCTGGTCGCCGTGCTGTCGTTCGTCCAACGCAGCCTGGAGAAGCGCTGGAGCGTGGCCCGATGAGCAATGTCCTCTTCGACGTCCCGGGGCCGAAGGCCCGGCTGCGCTACCGCAGCTACGCCGTCGTCGGCATCATCGTGGTCGTGGCCTTCATCGGCTACGTCGGCTGGCGCTTCTACGACAGCGGCCAGTTCACCGCCCGCAAGTGGGAGTGGCTGCAGTACGCGCAGGTCCAGAGCGACCTGGCCAACGCGGTGCTGGCGACGCTCGAGGCGTTCGCGGCCGCGACGGTGCTGGCGCTGGTCTTCGGCGCGATCTTCGCGGCGGGCCGGTTGTCCGACCACGCGTGGATCCGCGGGATCGCCGGGTTCGTCGTGGAGTTCTTCCGCGCCATCCCGGCGCTGATCCTGATGTTCTTCTTCTACTTCGGCCTGCCGACGATCGGCGTGCCGATGACGCCGTTCCTCGGCGTGGTGTTCGGCCTGACGCTGTACAACGGCTCGGTGCTCGCGGAGGTCTTCCGCGCGGGCATCCAGTCGCTGCCGAAGGGTCAGAGCGAAGCCGCGTACGCCCTCGGCATGCGCAAGACGCAGGTGATGTTCCTGGTCCTGCTGCCGCAGGCGATCCGGGCGATGCTGCCGACGATCATCAGCCAGCTCGTCGTGCTGCTCAAGGACACCGCGCTCGGCTTCATCATCACGTACCAGGAGCTGCTGTACTACGCGCGCTACATCGGCTCGCAGGGTGCGTTCGGCCGGCCGATCGTGCCGTCGACGATCGTGGCGACCGCCATCTACGTCGTGATGTGCCTGCTGCTCACGGCGCTGGCGACGTACCTGGAGCGCCGCAACCGCCGCAACAAGAAGGTCATGGCGACGACGACGGCGGCCGAGGACGTCGTGGCCGCGTCCGCCTGAGTCACTCGTTCGAGGCCCCCGGGATCCGTCCCGGGGGCCTTGTCGTGTCCCGGGGTCTCCCCTAGCGTCGGGCGCATGAGTGTCGCACTGGTGACCGGCAGCTCCCGCGGCCTGGGCCGGGTGATCGCGCGGAGACTGGCCCGCGACGGGTTCGCCGTCGCGGTCAACGGCCACCACGACGACACCGACCTCAAGACCGCCGCCGAAAGCATCCTCGCCGAAGGCGGCCGGGCGGGTGCCTTCGCGGCGGACGTCACCGACCGGCGCCAGGTCGGCGAGCTCGTCGACGCCGTCACGGCGTTGCTCGGGCCGGTCACCGTGCTGGTGCTCAACGCGACCGGGCCGCAGCCGGAGGCGCCGGTGTCGCAAGTGGACTGGCCGGATCACCTGGCGCAGCTGGACTTCTTCGTGCGCTCACCGGTGCTGCTGGGGCACGCGGTGCTGCCGGGCATGCGGGCGCGCGGCCACGGCCGCATCGTGCACGTCGACTCCGAGGTGGCGGACCGCCCACCACCGGGCCGCTCGGCGTACGCGACGGCGAAGAGCGCCCAGATCGGCCTGACCCGCGCGTGGGCGCGTGAGCTGGCCCCGGACGGCATCACGGTCAACACGGTGGCCCCGGGGTTCATCCCGGTGGAGCGGCACGCGGAGGTGCCGGCGGCGGAGCGCGAGCAGTACCGCGCGTCGGTCCCGTCGGGCCGGCTGGGCACCCCGGAGGACATCGCGGCGGCGGTGAGCTTCTTCGCGTCGGAGGAGGCGGGGTTCGTCACGGGCCAGCGGCTGCTGGTCGACGGCGGCCGCGCGCTCGGTTGAGCTGAAGCACGACCAGCACGCCGAGGATCAGCACGAGGGCGAGCGTCAACGCGGTCCACATCGCGACGTGCAGCTGCAGCAGCCCGCCCGCGAAGGCGCCCATCAGCATCGCGGCGACCGCGGCCACCTTGCGAAGGGGGTGCGCCCCGGCCCCGCCGGCCGCTTTGGAGTCCGCGGCGAAGCCGGTCAGGGTCATGGTCAGGACGGTGGTGGTGAGATCGGGAGCCCCGATCCGCCGGACGGCGGCGTTCTGCAGGCCCATGGCCACCCCCAGCACGACGATCAGCAGCTCACTGCCCAGCCGCGACCCACTGCCGAGCGTCGCGGACAGCACGACGGCGGCGGCGACCAGCGCTGCTTGCACCGCCGTGGCCTGGCGGAGGGCGCCGTAGTCGTCGTCGGTCCGCGCGAGCCGGCCGCCGGCCAGCGCACCGGCGAGGAAGGCCAGCACCGCGGTCAGCGACGCGAGCACGGACAGCGTCGTCTCGCCGGCCGCGGCGAACCCGAGGAAGACGACGTTCCCGGTCATGTTGGCCACGAAGACGCGGCCCAGCCCGAGGAAGCTGACGGCGTCGACGACCCCGGTGACGACCGTCAGGGTCAGGAGGAGTGCGGCCAGGTCACGTGGTTTCGGCTCAGCCATGTGCGCAGTCAACCACCGCTCGGGCCGGCGCGCGTGGGCGCCGGCTGGAGTTGCCTCAATCAGCCGCGGCGGCCGGCATTGGTTCAGCGCGCGTCGGCGCCGACGACGAAATGATCGTCTGCTCCCGCACATCGGCCCACGAACACCTCCTGTCGATACACCGCATTGCCCCAAAGATACGACAAAGAACCGGCACCTCGAACCGATTCCCAAACCGAAGTCCACACCCCCATTCCACCCCCTTAAGACTGCGAAGCACGCTTCAATGTGCGAAGCTGCTTCGCACCGCTTCGCAGCCGGAATCCTTTGTCACACAGGCAGAACACAACATCCGTTCCGGTGAACCCCTGCGCGGCAAGGGACATTTTGTCGGTGCTTGCCCTTAGCGTGCGGGCATGACCGAAAAGAGCACGGTGCGCACCCGCGAGATGGGTGCGGAGTTGAAGACCCAGCGCGAGTCGAAACAACTGTCGCTGCGTGAAGTCGCGCGGCGCGCCCACTGGTCGGCGTCGAAGGTGTCCGGCTGGGAAAACGGCCGGCGCATCTCCCCGATCGACGCGGCGATCTACCTCGCCCACTGCGGCACCGAGGCCCCGGAGCGCGCGCGGCTGCTGGAGCTGACCCGGCCGCCGAGCGAGCTGTACTGGGTGCGCCCGTACTACGACCAGCTGGCCGACCCGATGAAGTCCCTCATCATCCAGGAAAACCTCGCCACCAGCGTAATTTCGAACAGCCCGATGGCCCTGCCGGTCATGCTCCAGACCGAAGACTACGTGCGCACGGTCTACGAGCTGTCCGGCCGGTACACCGCCGGCAGGCTGAAGCAGCTGATCCAGTCCCGGCTCGACCGGCAGCAGCTGCTGCAGCGGCGAAACCCGCCCCACTGCACCTACTTCGTCTACGAGCACACCCTGAGATCCGTCCTGCGCGACCCGGCCCTGATGCACGAACAGCTGCAGTACCTGGTGCTGGCCACCAACCTGCCGCACTGCACGATCCGCGTCGTCCCGCTGTCCGCGCCGCCGTACCACCTGGTCGGCAGCCGGTTCACGATCATGGAGTTCGACGACCACCCGCCGGTGGCCTACGAGGAAACCTTCGCCGCGGCGTTGTTCATCGACGAGCGCGTGGCGGTCGAAGCCTTCTACGTCCTCCGCACGCGGCTTGAGGAGGCTGCCTTGTCCGAACGAGCGTCCCGGGAGCTCCTGGTCCGGCTGGCCGAGGAGTTCGATCTCATGACGACCTGACCCGGTTCCCGTCGTGCCAGACGGCCCGGACCCGGCCGGAAATATCCGTCACGTCCAGGTCCGGGCCGTCGAGCAGCACCAGGTCCGCGCGCAAGCCCGGCTCGACCCGGCCGCGGTCGTCGTCGAGCCGGAGCAACCGCGCCGCCTCGGACGTGGCCGCCTTCAGGGCGGCCGCGTCGCCGAGCACCGAAGCCAGCAGGCGCAGCTCGGTCGTCAAGTCGACATGAGGACGCGGGGCGAGGTCGGAGCCGGCGGCGATGCGGACACCCGCTTCCGCCGCCAGGCGCAGCGAGCGCCGGTGCGTGTCGGCGAACTCGCCGGTGCTGATCGGCGAGAGCGTCGGCACGTACCAAGCGTCGCTCAGGGCCGCGACGGCGGAGTCGTCGAGGAAGGTGCCGTGCTCGACGCTGCGTGCGCCGGCGCGGGCGGCCGAGACGACCGCGGCGGACGTGTGCGCGTGCGCCAGGACGTCCCGGCCGCAGCGGCGGGCTTCGTCGACCAAGGCGGCGAGCTCGTCGTCGGTCGGGCGGACGTCGACGCCGTCGCGGACCGCCCGCATGGCGCCGCTCGCGCCGACCTTGATCCAGTCGGCGCCGGCGCGCACCATCCGGCGGACGGCCGCGCGTGCCGCGTCCGGCCCGTCGAACAGCGGATCGGGCAGCGACGGGTCCCCGAAGTGGTCGACGGCGCCCGCCGGCGGCTCCCAGCTGTCCCCGAGCCCGCCGGTCGGGCCCAGCTGACGCAAGCTGACGAGGAGGTCGGGGCCGGTGATCCAGCCGGAACGCAAGGCGTGCTTGAAGCCGGCGTCGGCGCCCCAGGCGTCGCGGACGGTGGTGATGCCACGGGCGAGCAACCCCCGCAGCACCGGCACGGCTTCGAGGATCCGGGCGCTGCGCGGCAACGGCTCGGGCCGCGGGAAGGCGACGTGCACGTGGCAGTCGATGAGCCCGGGGATCAGCAGCCCACCCGAGCAGTCGACCCGCGGGTCGCCGTCGAGGGCCGGCCCGACCTCGGCGATCCGGTCGCCGTCGAGCCGGACGTCCGCGCGCGTGGTCTCCCCGGTGTCGGGGTCGAGCACCCGCGCCCCGGCGAGCACGCTCACGCGAGCGCCTTGCGGTAGACGAGGAAGTCGCAGGGCGTGGCCAGCGAAGGCGCGAGGTGCGGGTAGTCCTCGGCGAGGTCGGCGCGGTGCGTCACGCGGTAGCCGAGCCGGTCGTACCACTCGGCGAGGAACTGCTTCGACGGATGCGTCCACTCACGCGGCACGAGCAGTTCGAGCTGCATCTCCCGGCAGCCGGCGGCACGGCACGAGCGTTCGGCGAACGCCACGAGCTCCCGCCCGACGCCGGCGCCGCGGCGCGCGGGATCGGCGGCGAGCATGCCGAACTCACCGGTCGCGTCGTCGAGCCGCCGCACTCGCACGGAGCCGGCGAAGTCACCATCCACGAAGGCGACGGCGATCTCCCCGGCCCGCACGAACCCGGCGACTTCGTCGGCGGAAGTCCGGTCGGTGCTCCCCTGCCAAAGCCCCTTCTCGGACTCGGCGTAGACCTGGTTGACCAGGGCCGCGATCCGTTCGATCACGGCGCGGTCAGCCGACGGCTCCAGCTTCTCGATCTCCATGGCCCCACCTTGTCACGCGGACGCGGCGACTTCCGCCGCGAACCCGGCCAGCCCCGGCTCGAGACGCGCGCAAGCGGCAGCCAGCCGGCCGACGTCGGCCGCCCAGTCGCCGGTGGCTCGGTCGGCGGAGCCGATCCGCGTGAAGCCCCGGTCGAGCAACCCCCGCGCGTCCTCGAACCGACCACGTGCGACGGCCTTCACCGCGCCGAGCGCGTTGGCCAACGCGCTCGCGGGCCGCGACCATTCGCCCTCGGCCGCCGGCCCGGGCCGGTCGTCGGCCGCGTCAGTACGGATGTCCAGATCGAGCCGCCAGAACACGGACACGCCCTCGAAGCGCACGAAGACGAGCCGCTGCACCGGCGAATGCAGGAAGTCCGGGGAGAACCGCACCGCCGCCACCGGCCGCACTGCCGACAACACCGGCACGACGTCCACGCAGCCGGGAAACGCGGCCGCGGGCACCAGCCACTCGACGTCGATGTCGCTGTAGTCGTCCGCGGTCCCGCGCGCGAGCGAGCCCCGTAACGAAGCTCGCGAACCGGCTTCAGCCGCCTCGAGGGCGGCCCGCACACGGTTCGCGAGCGTCGAACGGGCGAGCGTCACTTGTCCCGGCGGAAGAGCTTGTTGCCCAGCCACACGATGGGGTCGTACTTGCGGTCCGCGACGCGCTCCTTCATCGGGATCAGCGCGTTGTCGGTGATGTGGATGCCTTCCGGGCAGACCTCGCTGCAGCACTTGGTGATGTTGCAGTAGCCGAGCCCGTGCTCCTCCTGCGCCGCGTCACGCCGATCGGCGACGTCGAGCGGGTGCATCTCCAGCTCCGCGATCCGCATCAGGTAGCGCGGCCCGGCGAAGGACTCCTTGTTCTCCTCGTGGTCACGCACCACGTGGCAGGTGTTCTGGCACAGGAAGCACTCGATGCACTTGCGGAACTCCTGCGACCGCTCGACGTCCACCTGCTGCATCCGGTATTCGCCGGGCTTGAGGTCGGCGGGCGGGGTGAACGACGGGATTTCGCGTGCCTTCGTGTAGTTGAACGACACGTCGGTGACCAGGTCGCGGATCACGGGGAACGTCCGCAGCGGCGTCACCGTGATCACCTCTTCCTCGGTGAACGTCGACATCCGCGTCATGCACAGCAGGCGAGGCTTGCCGTTGATCTCCGCCGAGCAGGAGCCGCACTTGCCCGCCTTGCAGTTCCAGCGCACCGCGAGGTCCGACGCCTGCGTGGCCTGCAGCCGGTGGATGATGTCGAGGACGACTTCGCCCTCGTTCACCTCCACCGTGAAGTCCTGCAGCTCGCCGGCCGTGTCGTCGCCGCGCCAGACCCGGAAACTCGCCTTGTAGCTCATGCTTTGCTCCCGGGGTGCGCTTCGAGCTCGTTGTCGGTGTAGTACTTCCCGAGCTCACCGAACTCGAACAGCTCCAGCAGGTCCTGCCGCAGCGGCACCTGCTCCGCCACCGTGACGCCGATGTCCGGGACGACGGGATTGTCCCCCTCCGACGCCGCACAGACCAGCAGCTTGTGCCGCCACTCGGCGTCCATGCCCGGGAAGTCGTCCCGGGTGTGCCCGCCGCGGCTCTCGGTCCGCGTCAGCGCCGCCTTCGCGACGCACTCGCTGACCATCAGCATGTTGCGCAGGTCGACCGCGAGGTGCCAGCCCGGGTTGAACTGCCGGTGCCCTTCCACCGTGACGTGCAGGATCCGCTGCCGCAGCTCGGCGAGCTTCACCAGCGCCTGCTCGATCTCCCCGGCCTTGCGGATGATGCCGACCAGGTCGTTCATCGACTGCTGCAGCTCGGTGTGCAGGGTGTACGGGTTTTCCGCCGACGCGCCGGCGGGCGGGTCGAACGGCGCCAGCGCCATCTTCGCCGCGGCGTCCACATCGGACTCGCTGACGGCGGGCCGCCCGTCGAGACCGGCCACGTACTCGGCCGCGCCCAGACCCGCGCGACGGCCGAACACCAGCAGGTCCGACAGCGAGTTCCCGCCGAGCCGGTTGGACCCGTGCATGCCGCCCGAGCACTCGCCCGCGGCGAACAGGCCGGGCACGCTCGCCGCGGCGGTGTCCGGGTCGACCTCGATGCCGCCCATCACGTAGTGGCAGGTCGGGCCGACCTCCATCGGCTCGGCCGTGATGTCGACGTCCGCCAGCTCCTTGAACTGGTGGTACATCGACGGCAGCCGCTTCTTGATCTCCTCGGTCGGCAGCCGGCTCGCGATGTCGAGGAACACGCCGCCGTGCGGGGAGCCGCGCCCCTCCTTGACTTCGGAGTTGATCGCGCGGGCCACCTCGTCGCGGGGCAGCAGGTCCGGCGTGCGCCGGTTGTTGTCCGCGTCGGCGTACCAGCGGTCGGCTTCCTCTTCACTTTCGGCGTACTGGCCCTTGAAGACGTCGGGCACGTACTCGAACATGAACCGCTTGCCGTCGGAGTTCTTGAGCACACCGCCGTCACCGCGCACGCCCTCGGTGACGAGGATGCCCTTGACGCTCGGCGGCCAGACCATCCCGGTCGGGTGGAACTGGACGAACTCCATGTTGATCAGCTTCGCGCCCGCGCGCAGGGCCAGCGCGTGGCCGTCGCCGGTGTACTCCCACGAGTTCGACGTCACCTTGAACGACTTGCCGATGCCGCCGGTGGCGAGCACGACCGCGGGCGCCTCGAAGAGGATGAACCGCCCGCTTTCGCGCCAGTAGCCGAACGCGCCGGCGACCTTGCCCTCGGTGGTGAGCAGCTCGGTGACCGTGCACTCGGCGAAGACCTTGATCTTCGCCTCGTAGTCGCCGGTCTCGGCGAAGTCCTCCTGCTGCAGCGAAACGATCTTCTGCTGCATCGTGCGGATCAGCTCGAGGCCGGTGCGGTCACCGACGTGCGCCAGCCGCGGGTAGGTGTGCCCGCCGAAGTTGCGCTGGCTGATCCGGCCGTCGGCGGTGCGGTCGAACAGCGCGCCGTAGGTCTCCAGCTCCCAGACGCGGTCCGGCGCCTCCTTGGCGTGCAGCTCGGCCATCCGCCAGTTGTTGAGGAACTTGCCGCCGCGCATGGTGTCGCGGAAGTGGACCTGCCAGTTGTCGTTCGAGTTCGCGTTGCCCATCGACGCCGCGCACCCGCCCTCGGCCATCACCGTGTGCGCCTTGCCGAACAGGGACTTGCACACGACGGCGACGCGGAAACCGCGTTCGCGCGCCTCGATCACCGCTCGCAGACCGGCGCCACCGGCTCCGATCACCACCACGTCGTAGCTGTGGCGTTCGACCTCGGTCATAGAAGAATTCCACCTCGGAACTGGGGACTTCGCTGTTGGGGAAGGGGTGCGCTAGTTGACGAATCTCAGATCCGAGATCGCGCCGCTGGCGACGAGCATGACGTAGAAGTCGGTCAGCACCAGCGTGCCGAGCGTCGTCCAGGCCAGCGCCATGTGGCGGGTGTTGAGCTTCGAGACCTTCGTCCAGATCCAGTAGCGCACCGGGTGCTTGGAGAAGTGCTTCAGCCGGCCACCGGTCACGTGCCGGCACGAGTGGCAGGAAAGCGTGTACGCCCACAGCAGGACCACGTTGGCGAGCAGGATGATGTTGCCCAGCCCGAACCCGAAGCCGCCGGTCTTGCCGTGGAACGCCGTGATCGCGTCGTAGGTGTTGACCAGCGAGACGATCAGCGCCACGTAGAAGAAGTAGCGGTGGACGTTCTGGATGATGAGCGGCAGCCGCGTCTCGCCGGTGTACTTGGCGTGCGGTTCCGCGACGGCGCAGGCGGGCGGGGAGAACCACACGGCCCGGTAGTAGGCCTTGCGGTAGTAGTAGCAGGTCAGGCGGAACCCGAGCAGGAACGGCAGCACGACGAAGCCGAGCGGGATGAACCCGGGCAGGTCGCCGAACCAGTGGCCGAAGTGGCTCGAGCCTTCGACGCAGGACGTGGACAGGCAGGGTGAGTAGAACGGCGTCAGGTAGTGGTAGTCGGGCACCCAGTACGCGGTGCGCACGAACGACCGGACCGTCGCGTAGATGATGAACGCCGACAGTCCGAGCACGGTCAGCAGCGGCTGGAGCCACCACCGGTCCGTGCGGAGGGTGCGCTCGGCGATCCGGGCCCGCCTGGGGGCCCGGACGCCGGTGCCGACGCCGTTGTCAGCCGGAGCGCTCACCGCTGGTCGCGCTTGTAGCCGCCGACACCCTCGTCATCGGCGCCGTGCCACAGCGCCGGGTCGTAGGGCGTGTCGGGGACCGGTACGCGCTCGGCGGGTTTTGCCTGGGCGGGCACCGCGAGCGGCGTGCCGTCGAGGTCCGCGGTGTCGATGTCGAGGCGCTCCACGTCGTTCGCGAGCCGGCGTACCGCCGAAGCGTCGCCGTAACGAGAGCGCAGTGCGCCGACGCACTGCCTGAGCTGGCCGATGGTTCGCCGCAGCTCGGCGATCTCGGAGGTGGACATCATGCCTCCCGGTGGTGGTGGGGCTGGCAGGAGCCGGCCGGACGATCGCTCGCCGTAGGGCTTTGCCACGCGTCGTGCAGATGTGACAACTAGCACACTAACGGTTCCGGAGGTGATCGGGGTCACGCGGGTGGATCTTCTGAATCGATTTTGATTCGGCGTTTTCCCGAGGTACTGTGGCCAGTGTCACGACCCAGAGGCGTCAGCGCTGCCGTCCCGCGGACCACCACACACCAGTGATCCGGAGCCGGACATGAGCCCCACTCCCACCCCGAAGCTGCACCGAGTCGTCGCCGACGTCACCGAGCGCATCGCCGCCCGCAGTGCCGCGACCCGCACCGCCTACCTCGGCCGCGTGGCCGCCGCGTACGAAGAAGGCCCGGTCCGCCGCGGCCTCGCGTGCAGCAACCTCGCCCACGGCTTCGCCGCCATGGACGGCGTCGACAAGGAAGCCCTCCGGGCCGCGCGCGCCCCGGGCGTCGCGATCGTGTCCTCCTACAACGACCTACTCTCGGCGCACCAGCCCATGCAGGAGTACCCGGCGTGGCTGAAGAAGTCCGTGCGCCGCGCGGGCGGCGTCGCGCAGTTCGCCGGCGGCGTGCCGGCCATGTGCGACGGCATCACCCAGGGCCGCGCGGGCATGGAGCTGTCCCTGTTCAGCCGCGAGGTCATCGCGATGTCGACGGCGATCGCGCTGTCCCACGACATGTTCGACGCGGCGCTGTTGCTGGGCGTCTGCGACAAGATCGTGCCGGGCCTGCTGATCGGCGCGCTGTCGTTCGGCCACCTGCCTGCGGTGCTGGTCCCGGCCGGGCCGATGAACTCCGGCCTGCCGAACAAGGAGAAGGCCCGCGTCCGCCAGCTCTACGCCGAGGGCCTCGCGACCCGCGAAGACCTCCTCGACGCCGAAGCGGCGTCGTACCACTCCGCCGGCACCTGCACCTTCTACGGCACGGCCAACTCGAACCAGATGGTCGTCGAGGTGATGGGCCTGCACCTGCCCGGTGCCAGCTTCGTCCAGCCCGGCTCGGCGCTGCGGCAGGCGCTCACCGAAGAGGCCGGCCGGCGGATCGTCGCGCTCTCGCGCGGCGAGGAGTACACGCCGGTCTCGCGGGTCCTCGACGAAAAGGCGTTCGTCAACGGCGTCATCGCGTTGCTCGCCACCGGCGGGTCGACCAACCACACGATGCACCTGGTCGCCATCGCCGCGGCCGCGGGCATCCAGCTGACCTGGGACGACTTCGCCGACCTCTCGGCCGTCGTGCCGCTGCTGGCGCGGGTCTACCCGAACGGCAGCGCCGACATCAACCACTTCCACGCCGCCGGCGGCATCCAGTTCCTGGTCGGCACGCTGCTCGACGCCGGGCTGCTGCACGAGGACGTGCACACGGTCGCCGGCTTCGGGCTGCACCGCTACCGGGCCGAGCCGATCCTCTCCGACGGCGAGCTCGTCTGGCGCGACGTGCCGACCCGCAGCCTCGACGAGGAGGTGCTGCGCCCGGCGTGGCGCCCGTTCGCCGCGGACGGCGGGCTGCGGATGGTCGAGGGCAACCTCGGCCGCGCGGTGGTCAAGGTGTCGGCGGTGGCGCCGGAGCACCGGGTCGTACAGGCGCCGGCCCGGGTGTTCACGACGCAGGAGGAGTTCAAGGCCGCGTTCGAGGCCGGCGAGCTGGACCGCGACGTCGTCGTGGTCGTCCGGCAGCAGGGGCCGCGGGCCAACGGCATGCCGGAGTTGCACGGGCTGACCCCGGCGCTGGGTGTGCTGATGGACCGCGGGCACGCCGTGGCGTTGCTCACCGACGGCCGCATGTCGGGCGCGTCGGGCAAGGTCCCGGCGGCCATCCAGGTGACGCCGGAAGCCGCGGCGGGCGGCCTGATCGCGCGCATCGCGGACGGCGACGTCGTGCGGCTGGACGCCTCCTCGGGCAGCCTCGACGTGCTCGTCGGTGACGAAGAACTCGCCCGCCGTGAGCTTGTGGACGCACCGCCGTCCGAAGCATCCTGGACCGGCACCGGCCGAGAGCTGTTCGCCGCGTTGCGCCGTGCGGTCGGCCCCGCTGACCAGGGCGCTTCCGTGTTCGGCGGTTTGACTCCGGAGCACTTCGGAATGCCCGCTTTCACAACCCAGGAGGTCGGTCAGTGACCACCGGTCAGGACCTGCTCGAGCTGTCCCCCGTGCTGCCCGTCGTGGTGATCGACGACGTCGACGACGCGGTGCCCACGGCGCGGGCCCTGCTCGCCGGCGGCATCGGGGTCATCGAGCTGACCCTGCGCACCCCGGCGGCCTTGTCGGCGATCGAGCGCGTCGCCACGGAGGTGCCGGAGATCGTCATCGGCGCCGGCACCGTCACCTCGCCGGACCAGGCGAAGCAGGCCGCCGACGCGGGCTCGAAGTTCCTGGTCACGCCGGGCTGCACCGACGCGGTCGTCGACGCCTGCTTCGAGACCGGGCTGCCGTTCCTGCCCGGCGCGAGCACGGTGTCCGAGGCGATGCGGCTGGCCGAACGCGGGCTGTCGGCGTTGAAGTTCTTCCCGGCGGAGGCGTCCGGCGGCGTCGCGTACCTGAAGTCGATCGCGGGGCCGCTGCCGTCGCTGAGGTTCTGCCCGACCGGCGGGATCACGGCGGCGTCGGCGCCGACGTACCTGGCCCTGCCGAACGTCGGCTGCATCGGCGGCTCGTGGCTGACGGCGTCGCTCGATCCCGCCGCGATCGAGAAGCTGGCCGAGCAGGCCGCGAAACTGCGCGTGTAGCGGAGATCACCCCCGCGGAATTCCGGTCCGAACGGCGGAACCGGCGTCCGGATTCCGGGAGTACCGTTCCAGCGCGCTGGAACGGTACTCCGAGCGGGTGTGGCGGCGGTCATGCGTTCCCCCGTTTGTGCCACTGAACGGGCCATTTGCTCGACAGTCGGTGATTCACCCCCTGTTATCGTTCCTCCTCGCTGTTTCCAGCGAGGAGAATCCGTGAGCCTGACCAGCGTGGTCGCCCCCAGTGCTGCCCCCGAAAGCCCCGCCGCGCTAGTCGGCGAACGTCTTTCCCTGTCCGCGTTCCACCAGCTCGGTGGCACGCTGGGCGGCTATTGTTTCGTCAAGGTCGTGGTGGACCGGGAAAAGCCGGTGATCCACTTCCTGAACAACGCGCGCCATTCCTTTCACGCGATCTATATCGGCGAAGAGATCCTCGGCGTCCCCGAAGAACGCGTGCGCGCGGAGATCGACTCGTACAACCAGGACTTCTACCACGGGGCGGACCGCCGGTTCCTGCTCGGCGTCCTGGCCCGGCACCCGCGGATGCTGTCGCTGGAGACGGTCGAGGTCGACACCATGCCGGCCGAGCTGATCCGCGAGTTCCACGCGTTCGTCGCCCGGCACGTCGACGCGTCGCTGCCGCTGCTGTTCAAGCCGGCCAACCAGCTGCAGGAGCGGATCGTCCGGGAGATCCCGCCGGGTGACCTGCCACGCGTGTTCGCGCACGAGCTGTTTTCGACGGCGCCGTTCGTCGCGCTGAACCCCGGCACGGCCACCGGCCGGCTGCGTGCGTTCCGCACCGAGGCCGAGTACCGGGCCGCGACGCTGGACTGGTCGGACATCATCGTGATGGACCGCGTGCCCGACGACATCCCGCGGCTGTCGGGCATCGTCAATGCCCGGCACACGACGCCGTTGTCGCACACCAACGTGCTGGCCACCGGCTGGCAGATCCCGAACGCCGTCCAGCTCGGCGCGCTCGACGACGTCGAGCGCCGCGGGCTCGACGGCAAGTGGGTCGAGTACACAGTGGACGCCCAGGCCGCCTCGCTGCGGGAGGTCGCCGAGCCGGCCTCGGCCACGCCGCCGAGCTGGTACGCCCAGCGCGTCACGCTGGAGGCGCCGGAGGCCGAGCGCAGCCCGATCGTGAACCTCGCGCGGCTGCGCGCGACCGACCGGCACCGCTACGGCACCAAGGCGGCGAACCTCGGCGAGCTGCACCACGTCCTGGCCCACGGCTCGCAGCGGCTGCTCGGCTTCTACCAGGTGCCGCGGCCGCCGCGGGAGAACCTGCTGCCCTACCTTTCGCGGCTGCTGGACGTCCCGGCCGGCGGCGACCTGGTCGCGGGCGCCCGCCGGTTGCTCGACGACCACGTCCGCGTGCCGCGGGGCATCGCGCTGCCGTTCTCGCTGCAGCGGCGGTTCCTCGAGTCGTCGCCGCGGATCCAGCAGGCCATCGGCAAGCTGAAGATGGCCCTGGAGCTGGAGGCGCGGGAGATCGAGCCGCTGTGCGTCGAGCTGCAAGGATTGATCCGGTCGGCCCGGCTGCCGGGCGCGCTGGCCGGGGAGATCGACTCCGCGCTGGTGTCGCAGCTGGCCGGCGTGCGGACGTTCGTGGTGCGCAGTTCGTCGAACGCCGAGGACCTCGCCGGGTTCTCGGCGGCCGGGATCTACGAGTCGCTCAACCACGTCACCACCGCCGAGCGGATCTTCGCCAGCGTCAAGGAAGTCTGGGCTTCGCTGGTGTCGGTGCGCAGCGTGCGGCTGCGGCACCAGGCCGGCATCCCGCTCGACGAGTGCTACATGGGCGTGGTGATCCAGGAGCAGGTCGAGGCGGACTTCGGCGGTGTGCTGGTGACGACGAACCCGATGAACCGCGCGGACTTCCGCACGGTGTACGTCAACGTTTCGCCGCGGGTGACCGACGTCGTCGAGGGGTCGGCGCTGCCCATGCAGTACCTGTACTCGACGGTCGAGGGCGGCGGGCGCACGGTGTCCCTCGGCGACGCGACGGCGGACCTCGACGAGCGGGCCCACGACCAGCTGCAGCGGCTCGCGGTCGCCGGCCGCCTGCTGCAGGGCCACTTCTCGCCCGACTACACGTTCGGCTCGCCGGTGGACATCGAATGGCTCGCCGACGGCGAGCACGTCCATCTCCTGCAGCTGCGTCCGTATTCCGCCTGAGTTCCGGGAGACACGATCATGCTGGGCTTTCGCCTGCCCGCGAAACCCGCCGTTCAGCGCGCCGTCCGGCTGACCTACGGGTTCCAGTTCTTCTTCGGCCTGCTGCTGTGGGTGCCGATCTTCTACCAGTACCAGAAGCTCGTCGGCCTCTCCGACGGCGAGATCTTCGGCATCCAGAGCATCTATTACGTCGTGTTCTGCCTGCTGGAGATCCCGACGGGACTGATCGCCGACCGGTTCGACTACCGCACTTCGCTGGCGGCGGGCGCCGGTGTGCTCGTGGTGGCGAACCTGGTGCCGGTGTTCCTGGGGTCCTACAGCGGGTTCCTGATCCACTTCGTCCTGATCGCGCTGGCTCGCTCGCTGGTGTCCGGCGCGCAGAGCGCGTACCTGTACGAGTTCCTGCACGCGTCCGGCGCCGGTGAGCACTACCTGCGGGTGGAAGGGGTCGGCCGGGCGTACAGCCTGGTGGGCAAGATCGTCTACTGGCCGGTGATCGGCCTGCTGATGGCGTGGAACCTCCCCTCCCCGTACTGGCT
The DNA here is from genome assembly GCF_024703995.1 of Amycolatopsis iheyensis. Classification (GTDB taxonomy): domain Bacteria; phylum Actinomycetota; class Actinomycetes; order Mycobacteriales; family Pseudonocardiaceae; genus Amycolatopsis; species Amycolatopsis iheyensis. The sequence continues at coordinate 38,853 of NZ_JAMXQV010000023.1, forward strand.
GACGGCGATCAACGCGGCCGTGGCGTTGGCGTTCGCGCTGAAACTTCCGCCGATCCCGGGCGGCCGTCGTGTGTCGGGCAAGACGGCCTCGCTGCTGGCCGGAGTCGGCGGCGCGCTGTCGACGCTGCGGGCTTCGCGGTGGCTGGCGTTGCTGATGGTGCAGGGCATCGCGATGTTCACGCTGGTCCGGATCTGCCAGGTGAACTTGTTCCAGCCGATCCTGGAGTCGAAGTCGCTGTCGGTGAACTTCTACGGCGCCGTGCTGGCCGCGATGACGGTGTTCGAGGCCCTGGGTGCGGCGCGCCCGCACCGGCTGCGCCGCGCGATCGGCCCGGTGGGCTCGGTGTTCACGCTGACCATCGTGATGGCGCTCTGCCTGGGCGTGGTCGTGTTCGCGAGCCCTCTCGCGACGGTGGTGCTGCTGTGCGTCTTCGCGGTGGCGACGGGTATCGCGTTCCCGGTGCAGAAGCAGCTGCTGAACGACTCGATCCCGGACTCCCGCCACCGCGCGACGCTGCTATCGATGGAGTCCATTGTGGACCGAGCGGTGTGCGCGCTGGTGGCGGTGGCCCTGGGCGCCTACCTGGCGGCCGGCGAGCTCGACGAGTTCCTGGTGCTGTCGGCCGCGGTGACGTGCGTGGCGATGGGGTTGCTGGCGGTGCTCTTGCTGGCGGTCCGCAAGCACCGCTCGGACCGCCGGGCGCGGGTGCTCACCCCGGCCCCGCCGGCCGCCCGGGTTTCACCGCCGCCGCCTCGCGTGGAACTGGTGCCTCGCTTCCCGCCGGCGGGCGCGGATCGCCGGTGCCACGGGTCGGAGCTGCGCGAGCCCGGCCAGGCGGAGAAGCTCCGGAACTGACCGACCGCGCACCTCCGGGTCAGTCGATGTAGGCGTCGTCGAGCAAGGTGGACTCCGCGCCGTACTCGCGGAGCTCCTCCTTGATCACCGTGTACGCCAGGCCCTGCGGGTAGCCCTTGCGGGCCAGGAAGCCGAGGAGCCGCCGCAGCGCCGTCTGCTCGTCGACGTTGCCCAGCGAGCCGAGGCGCTTGCGGACCAGTTCCCTGGCCATCTGCTCCTCGGACTCGCGGTCGACCTCGCCCGCCGCCTGCGCCGCGACTTCGTCGTCGACGCCTTTGCGCCGCAGCTCGGCCAGCAGCGCGGTGCGGGACAGCCCCTGCGTCTCGTGCCGGGACTTCACCCACAGCTCGGCGAACTCAGCGTCGTTCACCAGCCCCGCCCGGTCGAGCTTGCCGAGCAGGGTTTCGCTGGTCTCCTCGTCGAACCCCTTGCGGCGCAACGCCTGCCGGAGCTCCTCCTGAGTCCGCGCACGCACGGCCAGGAGGTCGTAACAGATCTCCTTGGCCTTCTTGTACCGCTCCTCGGGAGGCAGCTCGGCCGGCGGGATTTTCGGCGCCCTCGCCACCCTCGATCACTCCTCGTCGTTCATCCGCGCCTCACCGTGGACCGCGCCACGGTGAGGACCCCGAACTCGATCGATCAGAAGTCGACCGGCGCCGGCACGGCTTCGACGGCGGCTTCCGCGTCGACCTGCGCGCCGATGCCCAGCTTCTCCTTGATGCGCTTCTCGATCTCGTTGGCGATGTCCGGGTTGTCGCGCAGGAACTTCCGCGCGTTCTCCTTGCCCTGGCCGAGCTGGTCGCCCTCGTAGGTGTACCAAGCGCCGGACTTGCGCAGGATCCCCTGGTCGACACCCATGTCGATGAGCGAACCCTCGCGGGAGACGCCGACGCCGTACAGGATGTCGAACTCGGCCTGCTTGAAGGGCGGGGCCATCTTGTTCTTCACGACCTTGACGCGGGTGCGGTTGCCGACCGGCTCGCCACCGTCCTTGAGCGTCTCGATGCGACGCACGTCGAGCCGGACCGACGCGTAGAACTTCAGCGCCTTACCACCGGTCGTGGTCTCCGGGGAGCCGAACATGACGCCGATCTTCTCGCGCAGCTGGTTGATGAAGATCGCGGTGGTGCCGGAGTTGTTCATCGCACCGGTCATCTTGCGCAGCGCCTGGCTCATCAGGCGGGCCTGCAGACCCACGTGCGAGTCACCCATCTCGCCCTCGATCTCCGCGCGCGGCACGAGCGCGGCCACGGAGTCGATGACCAGGATGTCGAGCGCGCCGGAGCGGATCAGCATGTCCGCGATCTCCAGCGCCTGCTCACCGGTGTCCGGCTGGGAGACCAGCAGCGCGTCGGTGTCGACGCCGAGCTTCTTGGCGTACTCCGGGTCCAGCGCGTGCTCCGCGTCGATGAACGCCGCGATGCCGCCGGCGCGCTGCGCGTTCGCCACCGCGTGCAGGGCGACCGTGGTCTTACCGGAGGACTCCGGGCCGTAGACCTCGATCACGCGGCCGCGGGGCAGCCCGCCGATGCCGAGGGCGACGTCGAGCGCGATCGCGCCGGTCGGGATCACGGAGACGGGCGCGCGGCCGTCCTGGCCGAGCCGCATGACCGAGCCCTTGCCGTACTGCTTGTCGATCTGCGCGAGCGCGAGCTCGAGCGCCTTGTCCTTGTCGGGTGCTGCAGGCATGGAAGTCCACCTCGCTGGTCCGAGCCCCCATCGAGGGCCCTCTGTGTCAGTTCTTCAGCTGTCCGGTCCGACGCTAGCGGCGGGGACCGACAATTCCAGGCGCGGCGCCCAATCTGTGGATCGCTGGACCCGATGTGGACAACACCTTAGACGAACACTTGTTCGAGGTCGGCAGCGACACACCCTTGCGCTAGGATTTTCGCCCGGCCGGGCGGGGATCGCCCAGGTCAGCGCCGCTCCGCCGGGACGTCGAAGGCGTCGCAGACCTCGCGCCAGATCTCCTTCGCCGGAATTCCCGCGGTCAGCGCCTGGTCGACGGTGCGCCCGCCGAGCCCGCTGAGCACGTGGTCCCTGGCCAGCACCTGGGCCCGCCCGGGGCCGAACTCCTCGGCCATCAGCCGCCGGAAAACCGTGATCCGCATCGAGCCCACTCTAACCGGCGGGCGCGAACGGTCCGGCTACTCCCCGGGCTGGACGCTCGCCTCGAAGTAGTCGGCCAGCGTGCCCGGCGTGGTCGCCGCGGCCTGCTCGTTCGAATTCAGCTGGTAGATGAACCCGGCGAGCGGCCGGTCCGCCACCGTGAACACGAGCACCGCCGACGTCTTGCCCGCGGCCGACGAGTAGTGCCCCTTCAGCCCGTTGCCACCCCAGTCGGCCTCGGTGCGGTCGCCGCCCGCGGAGGCGAGCAGGCCGTCGGTGTACTGCTTGAGCGTGGCGGCGTCGCCTTGGACGTAGGTCACCTGCGTGCCCGCCCGGCCCGGCGCGGAGCAGGTCGAGGACACCCCGAGGCTTTCCGCCGGCGCCGCCGGGCCGTTGCCCATGCCCGGCTTGCAGTCGCCGGTGTCGGCGATCTTCCCGGCGAGCTGGCGCAGGCAGCCGGTGAAGCCCTTGTCGTCGGCCTGCCCCGGGGTCTGGCACTGGTCCGCGGTGTAGGTGGCGACCGAGGACGACGACGTCAGGAAGTAGGTCAGCCCGGCCGCGAGCACCACCACGACCGCGACCGCGATGCCGATGAGCAGCTTCTTCTTCCCGCCGGACTTCGGTTCGGCCTGCTCCGCGGGCGAATACGCGGGGAAGTTCGCCGGCACCGGCTGCGGGCCGCTGGGCGGGAAGTTCGAGGGCGTGTACCCCGGGTACTGCGGCGGAGGCGGCGGCGCGTACTGCGGGCGGTGCGGCGCGGTCCCCGCGGCCACCGCCCCTTCGACGTTCTGGGTGCGTGCGCCCAGGCCGTCCCGGGCGACGTGCTGGGCGCCGAGCGCGACGGCGGTCTCCGGCTGGTCGAGGCTGCCCGGCACGACGCCGAGCTTCTCCGCGATCATCGCGCCGACCAGCGGCAGCCGGCTCGACCCGCCGACGAGGTAGATGCCGGCGAGGCGATCCGGGGTCAGCCCGGACGAGCGCAGCGTCCGCGAAAGCAGCTCGACACTACGCAGCATGGCCGGCCGGACCAGGCCTTCCAGCTCGCCGCGCGTGACGAGGACGTCCTTGAACGGCTCCGGCATCGGCACCTCGGTCTGCGGGTGCCGCGACAGCGCCTCCTTGGCCGCCTTGACGTCTTCCTGCAGCGCGCGCCGGGTGCGCCGGTCGGCGGTCGACTCGGGACGCAGCAGCCGCTGCCAGCGCTGCGGGTCGGAGTGCGAGACCTCGCGCCCGACGTGCACCATCAGCGCCTGGTCGACGTCGAGGCCGCCGAGGTCGGGCAGGCCGTCTTCGGCGAGCACGGTGAAGCCGTTCTGCGTGGCCCCGACGACGGCGACGTCGAAGGTGCCCGCGCCGAGGTCGTAGACCGCGAGCGCCTGGCCCGGCGCGAGGGACTTGCCGGGGAACGACGCGAAGTGCGCGGCCGCGGCGACGGGCTCGGGCACCAGCAGGATGTTCTGGCCCATCCCGGCGAGCCGGGCGGCGGACATCAGGACGTTGCGGCGGGTCTGCCCCCACTGCGCGGGGTGGGTCAGCCGGACCTCGTCGGGCTGCTCGCCGCCGAGCTGGCGGGAGGTCTCTTCGAGCACGCGGCGCAGGATGGCGGCCAGCGCGTCGGTCACCGGGACGACGTCGGTGCCGAGCAGCAGGGTCTGCTCGTCGATGCGGCGCTTGGGGTTCGGCTCGAAGCGCGTCGGGTCGAGGCGCGCACGGCGCTCGGCGTCGCGGCCGACCATGATCGTGCCCTCTTCGGTGGCGAACACCGCCGAGGGCATGTTGGCCGAGCCGTCCACCTCGACGACCCGGGGCGGCCTGCCGTGCGCCGACAGGACGGCGACGGTGTTGGACGTCCCGAGGTCCACCGACAGGATCCGCACAGCACTCCCCTTCACGAAACCACGCCTTGACGGCGCTCGCGGTGATGCTGCCATGCGCGCGGTCACCGTGCGTGCGGACCCGCGAAAGTCGCCGCTCCTTGACGGAGAGGTCGATCACGGTGCACGATAGTTGCGCGGTTCGGTCAATCGAGTTGCACACACTGCGCAAAGGAGCGGGTGATGCCGAAGCTGCTCGTCCTCGGCGACGACCTGACCGGCAGCAACGCGACCGGGGCGCTGTATGCCCGCTTCGGGCTGCGCGCGGTGTCCGTCAACGCGCCCGTGGCGCCGGACGCGCCCTGTTTCCGCGCGGAGAGCGGGATCGACGCTCTCGTGGTGAACCTGGGTACCCGGCACGCTTCGCCGTCACACGCCGCGCAGGCGGTACGGGAGGCGATCGAGCTGGCCGGGCCGGTTCAGCTCACGGTGAAGCGCGTCGACACGACGCTGCGCGGCAACGTCGGCGCGGAGACCGAGGCCGTCCTGGCCTCGGCGCCGGGCGCCCGCGCGCTGGTCGTGCCCGCCTTCCCGGACGCCGGCCGGGTCACCCTCGGCGGCCTGCACCTGGTCGACGGCGTGCCGCTGGCCGAAAGCCCCGCCGCGCGCGATCCGCTGGCGCCGGTGAAGACGTCGCGGATCCGCACCCTGCTCCAGCCCACCGACCGCGAGATCGCCGAGCTGCCGCTGGACGTCGTCGAGGAGGGCGTGGCCGCGGTCGAGGCGGCGCTGCGGTGCGCCGCCGGGATCGTCGTCTGCGACGCCACGACGAACCGCCACCTCACCACCGTCGCCAAGGCCGCGGCCCGGCTGGCGGCCGAGGACACTCGGTGGATCTCCGTGGACTCCGGGCCCTTCGGCGTCCGGCTGGCCGCCGCGCTCGGGCTCGCCCCCGGTCACGACACCGTCCCGCCGGTGCTGGCCGTGGTCGGCAGCATCACCGGGCAGACCCACGACCAGCTGCTGGAAACCGAGCTGGTGCTGGACGCGCGGTACGTCGACGTCGACGCGGAGCGGCCCGATCCGCCGGCCATCGCGGCCGCGGCCGGGAAGCTGCTCGGCTCCGGGCACCGCGTGGTCGGCATCCGGACCCGGGCACCCGCGCCGGGCGCGCCGGTCGACCCGGCGGTGGCGGCGCGGATCCCGCCCGCACTCGGCGAAGCGGCCCGGCTCGTGCTCGCCACGCACCGGATCGGCGGGCTCTACGCCACCGGCGGCGACATCGCCGTCGAGGTCACCAGGGCCCTCGGGGCCGAGGGCTTCGAGATCGACACCGAAGTACTGCCCCTGGCGGTCGCCGGGCGGCTGACCGGCGGCCCGCACACCAGGCTGCCCTTCGCCACGAAGGGCGGGCTGATCGGCGGCCGGGACGCCGCCGTCGCCTGCCTGGAACACCTGAACCACGTCCTGGCCACCGGAAGGAAGAACCCGTGAGCGACCTCCCCATCCTCGCCGTCACCCTCGGCGACCCCGTCGGCATCGGCCCGGAGATCACCGTCAAGACCCTGGCCGAACCGGAGTCCCTGCAGCTCGCGCGCGGCGTCGCGGTCGGCGACGTCGTGGTGCTCGACCGCGTGGTCCGGCACCTGGGCCTGAACCTGGAGGTCAACCCGATCGCCACGGTCGCCGACGCGCGTTTCACCCCCGGCGTGATCGACGTGCTGAACCTCGGCGTGGTCACCGAAGACCTGCCGTGGGGCGAGGTCAACGCGACCGCGGGCGCCGCGGCGGTGGGGGCGATCGAGGTGGCGACCCGGCTCGCGCTGGCCGGCGAGGTCGACGCGGTCGTCACCGCGCCGATCAACAAAGAGGCGATCTGGGCGGCGGGCTCGCAGCACCTCGGGCACACCGAGATGCTCGGCGAGCTGACCGGGTCGACCCGGTTCAACACGATGTTCTGGGTGTCCGGGCTGAAGATCTTCTTCGCCACCCGGCACCTTTCGCTGCGCGAAGCGATCAACCAGATCACCAGGGAGAACATCGAACACGCGATCCGCGAGGCGTACACCGCGCTCGAGGTGTTCGGCACGGAGAAACCGAGACTGGCCGTGGCGGCGCTGAACCCGCACGGCGGCGAGAACGGCAAGTTCGGCGACGAAGAGATCGTCGCGATCGCGCCCGCCGTGGCGGCCGCGCGGGCCGCGGGGCTCGACGTCGTCGGCCCGATCCCCGCGGATTCCGTGTTCCACCAAGGGATCCAGGGCCGCTTCGACGGTGTGCTCTCGCTCTACCACGACCAGGGGCACATCGCGTCGAAGACGTACGACTTCGACGGCACCGTCTCGGTGACCGTGGGCCTGCCGATCCTGCGCACGTCGGTCGACCACGGCACGGCGTTCGACATCGCCGGCACCGGCCGCGCCTCGCACGGCACCATGCGCGCCGCGTTCAAGGCGGCAGCGACGCTGGCGCCGTACGCGCGGAAGCTGCCCGCCATCTACCCGCCGAGCATCCGGTGATCCCCCGCAAGCGCTGGGCGTACGTCATCCCGGTCGCGGTGGTCATGTACATGCTGGCCTACCTCGACCGCACGAACGTCGCGGTGATCCTGCCCTACATCGGCGACGACTTCCCGTTGTCCGCCAGCGCGAAGGGGCTGGCGAGCGGCATCTTCTTCGTCGGCTACCTGGTGCTGCAGATCCCGGCCGCGGTGCTGGCCGCGAAGTGGAGCGCCCGCAAGACGGTGCTGATCCTGATGGTCGCGTGGGCGTTCGCGGCCGTCCTCTGCGGACTGGTGCGGAACGAAACCCAGCTGCACCTGGCCCGGCTGCTGCTCGGGCTGTTCGAGGGCGGCGTCTGGCCCGCGGTGCTGATCCTGCTGGCGTCCTGGTTCCCGCAGGCCGAACGCGCCCGCGCGAACGCGTTGTGGATGACCTGCCTGCCGATCTCGGCGATCATCATGTCGCCGCTGTCCGGGCTGATGCTCGACCACATGTCGTGGCGTTGGGTCTTTGTGATCCAGGGCCTGCCACCGTTGCTGTGGGCGATCGTCTGGTGGTTCGCGGTGGCCGACCGGCCGGCGAAGGCCCGCTGGATCTCGGCCGAAGAGCGCGAGTACCTCGAAACGACCTTGAAGGCCGAAGAAGACGCGAAGCCCGCGTTCGCGAAACAGGGTTACCGGCAGGCGCTGGCGAACCGGCAGGTGCTGCTGCTGATCGGCATCTACTTCTTCTGGATCACCGGGTTCTACGGCTTTTCGCTGTGGCTGCCGTCAGTGGTGAAGACGATGACCGGGGGCTCGGCCACCGCGGTCGGGTTCCTGTCGGCCGTGCCGTACGTCCTCGCGCTGGCCGGGATGGTCGCGTGCGCGCACTGGTCGGACCGCACCGGCAACCGGCGGCTCGCGGTCACCGTGCCCCTGGTCGTGGCGATCGCCGGGCTGCTGCTCGGCAACCTCGTCCATTGGCCGGCCGCGGTGCAGCTCGTGCTGCTCTGCGTCGTCGCGACCGGCGTCTACATGCCGTACGGGCCGTTCTGGGCCATCCCCAGCCGGATCCTCGGCATCGAGGTCGTGGCCGTGGCGATGGGCCTGATCAACGCACTCGGCAACCTCGGCGGGTTCGCCGGGCCGTACCTGGTCGGCTGGCTCACCGACGTCACCGGCAGCGCGACGACCGGGTTCGTCGTCCTGGCCGCGTTCCTCGCGGTGGCCGCCGCGCTGGCGTTCTTCGGGCTGAAGCCGGCGGTCGTGGAAGACTCGGCGCATGTCCCAGCCGCGTCCAGGAACCCGTGACCGGCGCGCGATGCTGCTCGAAGCCGTCCGCGACGGCTCGGGCGGCATCGCGGAGCTGGCCGAGGAGTTCGGCGTCTCGGAGTCGACGATCCGCCGTGACCTCGCCTCGCTCGCCGGCGCCGGGCACGTCGTCCGCACCTACGGCGGCGCGCTCGACACCGAACGCAGCCCGCGTGAGAAGGACCGCGAAAACGCCGCGGCCAAGGACGCCATCGCCCGGCAAGCCGCCGCGGTGGTGCGCGACGGCGAGGTCGTGCTGCTCGACGCCGGCACGACCACCGGCCGGCTCGCCCGCCACCTCGCCCACCGCGAGGGGCTGACGGTGGTCACGAACGGCGTGACCGCGATCCGCGAGCTCGCGGGCTTCGCCGGAATCGACCTGATCGTCCTCGGCGGCCGGCTGCGGCACCCCAACGAGGCCATCCTCGGCGAGACCGTGCTCGCCCAGCTGCGGCACATCTCACCCGATCGGGTGTTCCTGGGCGCGGACGGCCTGGTGCCCGGCCGAGGGCTGTGCTGCCCGTCACTGGAGCAGTCGGTGGTCAAGCACGCGATGCTGCACGCGGGCGCCGAGGCGTACGTGCTGGCCGACCGCTCCAAGCTGGACCAGGCCCCTTTTTCCTACTGGACGCCGCTCGACCGCGAGTACCGGCTGATCACCGACGAGCTGCGGGTCGACACCATCTACCCGGCGTTCGCCGACAGCGTGATCGTGGCCGGCGCTCCCGAAACTGTCGGTGGTGCCGCGCATCATGGACGACGTGGCAGGTGACGTGCTCGACCTCTTCTCCCCCGCGACCCGGGACTGGTTCGCGGGGGCCTTCGCCGCGCCCACGGCGGCGCAGGAAGGCGCCTGGCGGGCGGCGCACGCGGGCGAGCACGCCCTCGTCGTCGCGCCGACCGGCTCCGGCAAGACGCTGTCCGCGTTCCTCTGGGCGCTGGACCGGCTCTCGGTGGCGCCACCACCGGCGGAGGCCACCAAGCGCTGCCGGATCCTCTACGTCTCGCCGCTGAAGGCCCTGGCGGTCGACGTCCAGCGAAACCTGCGGGCCCCGCTCGCCGGCATCTCGCAGGCGTCGCGGCGGCTCGGGCTCGCGGTGCCCGAAATCGAAGTCGGCATGCGCACCGGCGACACCACGGCCGCCGAGCGGCGCTCCTTCACCAAGACCCCGCCCGACGTGCTGGTGACCACACCGGAGTCGCTGTTCCTCATCCTCACTTCGTCGGCGCGGGAGTCGCTGCGCGGCGTCGAGACGGTGATCGTCGACGAGGTGCACGCGGTCGCGGGCGGCAAGCGCGGCGCGCACCTCGCGCTGTCGCTGGAGCGGCTGGACTCGCTGCTCCCGAAGCCGGCGCAGCGGATCGGCCTGTCGGCGACCGTCCGCCCGATCGACGAGGTGAGCGCGTTCCTGGCCGGCGGCCGGCCGGTGCGGGTGGTCCAGCCGAAGCTGGCGAAGACCATCGAAGTGCGCGTCGAAGTCCCGGTCGAGGACATGAGCAACCTCGACGCCCCGCGCAGCGGCCCGGCGCCGAGCCCGCTCGACGAACTGGAGTCGCTCGGTTCCCTGGATTCGCTGACCGAGGCGTTCCCACCCGGCGACATCGCCCCCGGCGGGCTGGGCACGCTGGAGGAGATGGCCGGCAACCCGGTGCAGCGGCCGTCGATCTGGCCCGCCGTCGAAGAGCGGGTGCTGAGCCTGATCCAGGGCCACCGCTCGACCATCGTGTTCGCCAACTCCCGGCGGCTCACCGAGCGGATGACGGCCCGGCTCAACGAGCTGGCCGCGGAACAGACGGAGCTGACTCCGGAGGACTCCTTCCCGGCCGAAGCCGTCGGGCAGTCCGGGGTCAGCACCGGCGCCCCACCGGTGATCGCCCGGGCGCACCACGGGTCGATGTCGCGGGAGCAGCGCACGCACGTCGAGGAAGACCTCAAGTCCGGGCGGCTGCCGTGCGTGGTGGCGACGTCGTCGCTGGAGCTGGGCATCGACATGGGCGCGGTCGACCTGGTGGTGCAGATCGAGGCGCCGCCGACGGTGGCGTCCGGGCTGCAGCGCGTCGGCCGCGCCGGGCACCAGGTCGGCGCGGTCTCCTCCGGCGTGATGTTCCCCAAGTTCCGCGGTGACCTCGTCTCCTGCGCGGTGGTCGCGGAACGGATGGCGACCGGCGCGATCGAGGCGGTCCGCTACCCGCGCAACCCGCTCGACGTCCTGGCGCAGCACGTCGTCGCGATGGTGGCGCTCGAACCGTGGACGGTGCCGGACCTCGCGTCGCTGGTGCGGCGGGCGGCGCCGTTCGCGTCGCTGCCGGACGACGCCCTGCACGCGGTGCTCGACATGCTGGCCGGCCGGTACCCGAGCGAGGAGTTCGGCGAGCTGCGCGCGCGGATCACCTGGGACCGCATCGCGGGCGAGCTGCGCGGGCGCCCGGGCTCGCAGCGGCTGGCCGTCACCTCCGGCGGCACGATCCCGGACCGCGGCCTGTTCACCGTGATGACGCCCGGTGGGGACGACAAGCCCGGGTCGCGCGTCGGCGAGTTCGACGAGGAGATGGTCTACGAGTCGCGCGTCGGCGACACGATCCTGCTCGGCACGTCGTCGTGGCGGATCACCGACATCACGCACGACCGGGTCATCGTGGTGCCCGCGCCGGGCGAACCGGCGCGGATGCCGTTCTGGAAGGGCGACGCGCCGGGCCGGCCCCTGGAACTGGGCCGGGCGCTGGGCAAGTTCGTCCGCGAACTGTCCACATCGGACGCCGAGAAGGCGCGCGAGCGGGCGGCCGCGGCCGGGCTGGACGAGCGGGCGTGCGACAACCTGCTGCAGTACCTGGCCGAGCAGAAGGAAGCCACCCGGCACGTCCCGAACGACCGGACGATCCTGCTGGAGCGCTACCGCGACGAGCTGGGCGACTGGCGGATCGTCGTGCATTCGCCGTTCGGCGCGCAGGTGAACGCGCCGTGGGCGCTGGCCATCGCCGCGCGGCTGCGGGAAAACCGCGGCGTCGACGCGCAGGTGGCGCACTCCGACGACGGCATCGTCCTGCGGCTGCCGGAAGCCTTCGACTCCGAAGGTGGCGACGTGACCATCGGCGCGGACGACGTCCTGCTCGACCCCGAAGAGGTCGAGCAGCTGATCGTCGCCGAAGTCGGCGGCTCGGCCGTGTTCGCGGCGCGGTTCCGCGAGTGCGCGGCGCGGTCGCTGCTGCTGCCCCGGCGGGATCCGCGGCGCCGCACTCCCCTGTGGCAGCAACGGCAACGCGCGTCGCAGCTGCTGTCGGTCGCGGCGAAGTACGAGCGGTTCCCGGTCGTGCTGGAGGCGATGCGGGAGGTCCTGCAGGACGTCTACGACGTGGGCGGCCTGCGCGAGCTGATGGCCGACGTTCGGGCCCGCAAGGTCCGGCTGGTGGAGGTCGAGACGCCGGCCGCGTCGCCGTTCGCGCGCAGCCTGCTCTTCGGCTACGTCGGGATGTTCCTGTACGAAACCGACGCGCCGCTGGCCGAACGACGCGCGGCGGCGCTGTCGCTGGACTCGGGGCTGCTGGCCGAGCTGCTGGGCACCGAGGCGATCCGCGAACTGCTCGACCCGGAGGCCGTGCGCGAGGTGGAGCGGTCGCTGCAGCGGCTCGAGCCCGATCGGCACGCACGCTCGGCCGAGGACGCCGCCGACCTGCTGCGGTTCCTCGGCGACCTGACCGTCGAGGAGGCGGCCGAGCGCGGGATCCAGGCCGAGTGGCTCGCCGAGCTGGAGTCGGCGCGTCGGGCGATCCGGGTGCGGATCGGCGGCGAGGAGCGGTTCCTCGCGATCGAAGACTCGGGCAAGGTTCGTGACGCGCTGGGTACCGCGCTGCCGGTGGGCGTGCCCGAGGCGTTCACCGAACCGGTCGCGGATCCGCTGGGCGACCTGCTGTTCCGCTACGCCCGCAGCCGCGGGCCGTTCGCGGCGTCGACGGTGGCGCAGCGGTTCGGGCTCGGGCTCGCCGTCGTCACCGGCGTCCTCGACCGGATGACCGGGGAAGGCCGCCTGGTGCGCGGCGAGCTGAGCCCCGTCGGACATCCGGACACCCATGGTGTCGGGATCGAATACTGCGATTCGGCGGTGCTGCGCCGGCTGCGGCGGGCATCGCTGGCGAAGCTGCGGGCCGAGGTCGAGCCGGTCGAACCGGCGGCGCTGGGCCGGTTCCTGCCGTCGTGGCACGGGTTCGGCGGCCGCGTCCGCGCGGCGCCGACGGCGGACGACGTGCTGTCGGTCGTCGAGCAGCTGGCCGGGGCGCCGCTGCCGGCGAGCGCGGTGGAGTCGCTGATCCTGCCCGGGCGGCTGCCGGGCTACTCCCCCGCGCTGCTCGACGAGCTGACGACCGCGGGCGAGGTCACCTGGGCGGGCTGCGGCGCGCTGTCCGGCGGCGACGGCTGGATCGCCCTCGCCCCCACCGACGTCGCCGACCTGCTGCTGCCCGAGGTCGTCGAGGACATCCCGACCGGGCCGCTGCACGACGCCCTGGTGTCCACTTTGGAGGGTGGGGCGCTGTTCTTCCGGCAGCTGGTGGACCGCGCGAGCGTCCTGGTGGAGAAGGCGCCGAACGACGCCGAAGTGGTGTCCGCGCTGTGGGACCTGGTGTGGGCGGGGCTGGTCACGGGCGACACGCTGGGGCCGCTGCGGGCCCAGGTGGCCGGGCACGGCGCGCACAAGCCACGGCGCCAGGCGCCGCGCGGCCGGTACGCGCGGCTGCGGGCGGGGCGGCCGCAGATGCCGTCGCGGTCCGGGCCGCCGACGGTCGCGGGGCGGTGGGCGCTGACCCCGGTCCGCGAGACCGACGCGACCCGGCGGGCGCACGCACGCACCGAGGCGTTCCTGGAACGCCACGGCGTCCTGACCCGCGGCGCGCTCGACACCGAACGCGTCACCGGCGGGTTCTCCGGGATCTACAAGGTGCTGCGCGGCATGGAAGACACCGGCCAGGTGATCCGCGGCTACGTCGTGGAAGGCCTCGGCGCGGCGCAGTTCGCGGCGAAGGGCGCGGTCGACCGGTTGCGCGCGTTGTCCGGCCCGGGCCGCCCGGCGCCCGGCCGCGCGGTGGTGCTGGCGGCGGCCGACCCGGCCCAGCCGTACGGCGCGGCGCTCCCGTGGCCCGCGGCGACCGGCGACACGAAGCACCGCCCGGCGCGCAAAGCCGGCGCGCTGGCGGTGCTGGTCGACGGCGTCCCGGCGCTGTACGTCGAGCGAGGCGGGCGGTCCCTGCTGAGTTTCACCGACGAACGGCAACCGTTGTCGGACGCGGCGCAGGCGTTGTCGGCGGCGGTCCGGGAGGGCTGGCTGGGTCAGCTGGCCGTCCAGCGCGCGGACGGCGAGCAAGCGCTGACGTCGGAGCTGGCGGAGGTGCTGCGGGAGGCCGGTTTCCGGGCCACGCCCTCGGGGCTGCGTCTGCGGGCCTAAGCTGCCAGTCCGACACGCACGAAGGATGTTCTGCTCATGGCCATGCGCGAACTGCGCTATTTCGGGGACCCGATCCTCAAGTCCGCCTGCGACCCGGTCACGGTCTTCGACGAAAAGCTCGAGGCGCTGGTGCGGGACCTGCTGGACTCCGTCAAGCCGGACGGCCGCGCCGGGCTGGCGGCCCCGCAGATCGGCGTCGGGCTGCGGGTGTTCAGCTACGACGTCGCCGGGCTGACGGGGTACGTGATCAACCCGGAGATCGTCGAGCTGTCGGAAGAGACGCACGAGATCGACGAGGGCTGCCTGTCGGTGCCGGAGCTTTGGTTCCCGACCAACCGCGCGAAGCACGCGAAGGTCCGGGGCGTCGACGTGCACAACGAGCCGATCGAGGTGGAAGGCGAAGACGTGCTGGCGCAGTGCCTCCAGCACGAAACCGATCACCTGGACGGCATCCTGTACCTGGACCGCCTGACGGCCGACCGCAAGAAGACGGCCCTGCGCGAGGCACGCGGCAAAGACTGGTTCTGGAAGCGCTGATCCCGCTCGGGTGGCCGGGCCGCTCAGCCCGGGAGGACCAACCGCAGCCGGGTGCCGTCCGCCGCGCCGCGTTCGGTTCGCAGGCCCGCGCGGGCCGCGGTGCGCGCGAGCACTTCGTCGCCCGGCAGGCAGTCCGCCTTCAGCTCCGTCACGCCGTCCGCCTCCGCCAGCACCGCGAGCCGGGCCAGCAGGGCCGTGCCGATGCCCTGCCGCTGCCAAGTGTCCTCGACCAGCAGGGAAATCTCCGCGCCGATCAGCTGGCCCAGCCCGATCACGTCGCGGCCGAAGACCGCCAGCACGCTCGTGCCGCGCGGGGGCACCAGCAGCCGGTGCAGCCAGCGGCGGGGCACCGTCCGCACCCCCGAGTGGTAGCGCCGGAACAGCGTCGCCGTCGAACAGCGGCGGTGCAGGTCCGAGACCGCGCCGGCGTCGGCCGGGACGCCTCTGCGCAGGACGATCGCCGCGCCGTCCGGGCGGTCCAGGACCACCGGGCCCGCGAGGTTGCGAGCCGCCGCGGTGAGCAGGCCCAGCAGGGCTTCGGCGCGCGTCAGCTCCAGCTGCACGAACGGCGCCCACCGCCGGCGCGCCACCAGGGCGATGCCCGCGACCGGCCCGAACACCGCCCGGTGCCCGCTCTCGGTGCGGCCCGGGTTCGCTTCGGCCGCCGGGACGCGGGTGACGACGTCCGCGGCCAGCGCGTCCTTCAGCACGTCGGCCAGGCGAGCCGGGTCGTCGATCGCGCGGCGGGCCGCCAGCAACGTCGAGGACGCCGGGTCGACCAGGTCGTGCACGTCCGCGTCGATGACCGCCGTGCACTCGCAGCCCTCGGCGCGGATCGCGGCCACCAGGTGCCCGCGGGGCAGGCCGGTCGCCGGGCGCAGCACGATTTCGTCGAGCACGCCGCCCGGCACCGGCAGCACGGTCAGGCCGAGGATGTTGCACTCGAGGTCGGCGAGCCGGATGGCGAGCCGCGCCAGGGTGCCCGGGTGGTCGTGCATCCGGACCCGCACGCGCCACACCGGCGGCGCGTCGTCGGCGGTGGCCGTCCGGGCGGGCTGGGGCACCACACTCGAGATCTCCATGCCCGCACTCTCCCGCGGCGTTGTTGCCGCTCCGGGGCGCCGGTGTTTCGCGCAGGTCAGCGTTCGGCGTCGCCCGGCAACCCCGGCGAAACACGGGTCAGCCACGAGCGCAGCTCGGTCGCCAGCGCGACCGGCGCGTCCAGCTGGATGAGGTGGCCGGCGTCGGGGACCGGGGTGAACGTCGCGCCCGGGATGCCGGCCGCGAGCCGCTCGCCGGTCGCCTGCGGGATCCAGGTGTCCTCAACGCCCCACAGGACGCGCACCGGGAGGTCGATCCGGCCGAGCCGGTCCTCGTTCTCCACCAGGAAACTCTCGTCGTACGCCGCGATCTGCCGGTAGAACGCCGGCTGGCCCGCTTCGCCGAGCCACGGCGCGGTCAACGCCGTCAGGTCGGCCTCGCGCAGCTGACGGAAACCCGCGTTGCCGATGTAGGCGCGCACCAGTGCTTCGTGGATGTACGGCGGCACCTGGGCGAGCACGTCGGGATGCTCCTTGACCAGCCGGAAGAACGGCGAGCCCGACGGCGGGATGGCCACGACGTCGGCCATCAGCAGCGACGCGTACGGCAGGCCGTGGACCAGGTGCGCGCGCAGCGACACCGCACCGCCGTAGTCGTGGGCGACGACGTGCGGCCGGTCGAGGCCCCAGTGCGTCAGCAGCGCCTGGAACGCCTCGGCCTGGACCCCGAAGTCGACGGCGTGGTCCGCCTCCTTCGAGGACCGGCCGTAACCGGGCATGTCCCAGAGGTACACGGTGAAGTCGTCGCTGAGGGCCTCGGCGAAGGGCTGCCACAGCCACGACGACCACGGCGTGCCGTGGCAGAACACCACCGCGGGCCCGGAGCCGGCGCGGCTCCAGGCGATCCGGCGGCCCCGCCAGTCGAAAGTCTCCATGCCCCGAAGCTAGATCAACGCGGGGTGAGCACGCAGAACTCGTTGCCCTCCGGATCGGTCAGCACGCGCCACGGCAGTGCGGGCCCGCCCAGGTCCGCCGGCGCCGCGCCCGCCGCGATCACCTCCGACACCACCGCCGCGTGCTCGGCGTCCGCCGGGGGCGCCACGTCGAGGTGTACCCGGTTCTTGCCGCGCTTGGCGTCTTCGTTGCGGAGGAACTCCAGCCACGGCCCGCGTCGCGAAGGCGCGTGCAGGCCCACCAGGACGTCGCCTTCGCGGGCCTCGACCGGCCACCCGGTGATCCCCGCCCAGAATCCCGCCAGCGGCTCCGGGTCGCGAGCGTCGACGACGATCGCCGCCACCGCGCCGGAGCCCAGGTACCGGTCGCGGGGCTCGAGGACGCAGAACTCGTTGCCCTCCGGGTCCGCGAGCACGACCCACGGCACTTCGCCCTGCCCGAGGTCGACCCGGCTGCCACCCAGTGCGAGGGCGCGCTCGACCAGCTCGGCCTGGTGTTCGCGGCTCGTGCTCGCCAGGTCCAGGTGGATGCGGTTCTTCACCTCCTTGGGTTCGGGCACGGGCACGAAGACGAGGTCCAGGTCCCAGCCGTCGGTCTCCGGGGCGCGCACGTCGACCTCGCCGGCCTCCTCGACGGCGACACGCCAGCCGAGCAGCGCGGCCCAGAAGCCCGCGAGGACTTCCGGCCGCGCCGCGTCGATCACCAGGTTCACCAGGCGCGTGTTCATGTGCCGCAGGCTAACCGCCACCACCGACAGTTCCGGTTCGGCTTCCCCACCGGCCGGTTCATCGGGTCGCGAGCCGCAGCAGCGCCCAGAGCTGGGCCGCCTGGTCGTGCACCCCGCGCACGGTCACCGCGGTCAGGGACGCCCGGCCCCACAACCACAGGTAGAGCTGCGGGGGTTTCGCCGTGACGACGTCGTCCGCGGCCTCGGCCTCCTCGGCCGAGCAGCGCCAGGCCTCGGTCACGTCGGGTCCGGCGCGCGCGATCCAGCTGTGCGCGCCGGCGCGGACGCCGACCGAGCCCGCCTTCGTGCCGGTGAGCCCGAGCATCGGGAGCTTCTGGCCGAACCACAGGGTCAGCGCTTCGTCGATGCCGTCGATCGCGACGTCTTCGTCGACACCACGCGACTCGGTGCCGGCCGCCTGTTCGACGTCGACGCGGTGGATCACGGTCTCGTGCAGCATCCGGCGGCGCCAGAAGCCGTAGGTCGGGTCGGCCGGCCACCAGGTGTCGGCGCGTTCCTCGGGGTCGTGTGCCGCGAGCTCGTCGAGGAGCTCGGTCAGGCCGGTCTCGAGGTAGGCGGCCAGGCTCTGGCCCGGCTCGGGGTCACGCGGCCAGTCTTCGGGGACGCGGCCTTCGGCGAGCCGGCACCGGACCATCCGGTAAAGGCTCCCGACGTGCCGGGCGACTTCGCCGAGCGACCAGCCAGGGCAGGCGGGCACCGGCGCTTCGCCGGGCCCGGCGCCGACCGCTTCGGCCAGGACCCGGCCTTCGATGCCCAGCGCCGTGAGCAGCCGCCCCTGGTCGACCGGGCCGTGCTCACGCGACATGGGCTTCCCCGGTGATCGGGAGGCCGTGCACCAGCCGGCGGACGAGTTCGAGGAACGGCACGGCGGCACGCACCAGCTCGGCGGCCGACTCGCCGGTGACCTTGCCGGTGATCCCCGCCTGCGCGGCGGCGCGGGTGGCCGAGTTTCCCGCGAAGAAGGCAGACCACTCCCGCAGCTCGGGAGCGACGGAGTCGAGCAGCACCCAGGTGCTGGCGGGCCGCGAGCGCCCCCGGTGCGGCCGCCCCCGGGCGGCGAGCACGGCGGCGGCACCCCGCAACGCGGCGAGATAGGCGCCGACGAAGCGCTCGACGGGATCGGTTTCCCGTTCGGCATCGGCCAGCCCGCGCCGGGCTTGGGCCAGGAGACCGGCGGCAACGGGCGGGGCGGGTGCCCGCAGCGACATGGGCAGCTGGGACTGCCCAGAATCGCCGGCGGCCTCCACCGGCGGCACCGGAACCCGGCCCGCGGCCGGGGACAAGGGCAGCTGGGGCTGGTGAACGACAGCGGCTCGGGTCCGCGGCTGGGGCCGGTCGCGCTCGGTGCCGGCGGCGGGCCGCGACAGCGGCAGCCGCGGCTGGTGCGCAACGGACGGCGACTTACCGGCCTCGGCGGGCGCGAGCAGCGGCATCGGAAGCTGCTCACTCTCGGCGGCCGGGTGTGGCTGGGATCGATCACCCTCGGCACCGGCGCCGGGGCGCGGCTGATGGACAACAGCAGCCTCCCGCGCGGCGGACCCAGGCGACTGAGGCTGATCGCGCTCGACACTGGCGGCCGGGCGCGGCGACAACGGCCGGCGAACAACCTCCGAGCCGACGGCCGGGCGCGGGCCGCCGTCAGCGGGCGACTCGGCGGGGCGCAGCGGCAGCTGCGGCTGGTGGACAACAGCGGTCTCGACCGACTCGGCGGCCGGCCGCGGCGACAACGGCTGGCGGACAGCCGCCGCCGGCGCAACAGGCGGCTCAGCCGAGCGCGGCCGGTGAGACCGACCACCCTCGGCCGGAACCGAGGCACGGCCGGCGTCAGCCGGTTCGTCGGGCAGGCGCAGTGACATGGGCAGCTGCGGCTGCCCCGGGTCCGCGGGGGACACGACCGAGACGGACATGACGACCCTCCTCCTGCACGGCGTGAGCCCGGTCGAGGGCCGGCGCCGAGACGCTTCCCCCGTCCCGGCGCCGGGCGCCTGACCGGTGCGCGCTCACCGGATGTCGAACGTCTGTTCGAACAAGTTCCAGAGTAACCCCCGACCCGGCGTCCGCTCAACCCCAGGGGTGGAATCCCCGGACGTGGTGCGGGACACCTGGTCGGTGGCGTGATCTCATAGGTTCATGAGTTCGCTGGACCACCCCGCCGTCGCCAAGGTGGCGGCCGCGCTCGCCGAAGCCGGGCAGCACGCCGCCGCCGAGGGCATCCGTGTCCTGCCCGCCGAGGTCCGGACCGCCGCCCAGGCGGCCGAAGCGCTCGGCGTGCCCGTCGGGGCCATCGCCAACAGCCTCATCTTCCGCCTGGGGTCCGACAAAAACGCGCTCCTCGCCCTGACCTCGGGTGCCCACCGGGCCGATCCGGCCACCCTCGAGCGCCTGGCCGGCGGCGAAATCGGCAAGGCCGACGCCGATTTCGTGCGGGCGCACACCGGGCAGCCGATCGGCGGCGTCGCGCCCGCCGGGCACCCGGCGAAGCTGCCGACGCTCGTCGACACCGCGCTGCGCGCCCACGACGTCGTCTGGGCCGCCGCCGGGCACCCGAAGACCGTCTACCCGACGACGTTCGCGGAGCTCGTGGCCTTGACCGGGGGCACCCCGGGCGCGCTCGACGGCGCGGAGGAGGATGGACAGCCGTGACCGCGATGCCCGCCGGCTGCTCCCGGTACGTCCAGCTCTCCGCGGACGAGTTCCGGGCGCGCCTGCCCGAGGCCCTCGACATCTACGTCCGGGCGATGCGCTACCCGGCCGGCACGGCCGAGCAGCGCCAGCCGATGTGGCTCACCCACGCACTGCGTGAGGGCTGGCGCTGCATGGCCGCGCTCGACGCCGACGACG
Organism: Amycolatopsis iheyensis; assembly: GCF_024703995.1. Classification (GTDB taxonomy): domain Bacteria; phylum Actinomycetota; class Actinomycetes; order Mycobacteriales; family Pseudonocardiaceae; genus Amycolatopsis; species Amycolatopsis iheyensis. Next base: position 58,977 of record NZ_JAMXQV010000023.1, read on the forward strand.
TCCTGCTCGGCCTCGCCTACGGCTACCGCGGCCGGGCCGGCCAGTGGTGGCACGAGCAGGTCCGGCACGGCCTGAGCCGCCGGTCCGGGCCCGCCGAGGCCGAGCGCTGGCTGGCGGACTACTTCGAGCTGACCGAGATCCACGTCAAGCCGGAGAACCAGGGTCACCAGATCGGCGAGGACCTGCTGCGCGGCCTGCTCGAAGGTGTGCCGAGCGCGAACGTGCTGCTGTCGACGCCGGAGGGCACCAGCCGGGCGTGGAAGCTCTACCGGCGCACCGGCTTCGTCGACGTCCTGCGTGACTACCACTTCGCCGGCGACCCGCGGCCGTTCGCGATCCTCGGGCGGGCGCTGCCCCTCGACCCGCGCTAGGCCGGCTCAGGCCGCCAGTAGCCGACGGCCAGCGCCGCGACCAGCACGGCCGCGCCGCACCACGCCTGGACGCTCAGCCGTTCGCCGAACAGCAGCGCGGACAGCACCGCGGCCGTCAGCGGCTCGAGCACCGCCGACAGCGCGCCGAGCACGGGGTGCGCCGTCGCCAGGCCGCGCAGGTACGCGGCGTAGGCGAGTGCGGTCGGCACCGCGCCGAGGTAGCAGACCAGCGCGAGGACGTCCACGCGCAACGGGAGCGCCAGGCCCGCCCAGCTCGCCACCGGCGTGAGCAGGATGCCGCCGACCAGGCAGCCGAACGCCGTGGTGGACAACGGTTCCAGCACCGGCTTCGCGGTGATCAGGGTGAGGGTCGCGAACCCGGCCGCGGCGAGGAGCGCGAGACCGAGGCCGGCGAGGAGATGAGCCGGCTCGTCGGGAGTCCACCGGAGCAGCACCAGCCCGGCGAGGGTGCCGGCCAGCGAACCGAGCGTCCAGCGGGACGGCCGGCGGGTCCCGGCGAGGGTGACCATGACGGGTGCGGCGCCGATGGTGGTCATGGTCGCGATGCTGACCGAGCTGAGCGAGACGGCGGCGAAGTAGCTCGCCTGGAAGAGCGCGAACAACGCGCCGACGGCGAGAAGTCGTTTCGCCGCTTGGGCGGTGCGCGGGAGGGCGCCACCGTTCAGGAGGACGAAGAGGGTCGCGAACCCACCGCCGACGAGCAGGCGGTAGGCGGCGACGGCAAGCGGGTGGAGGCCGGCGCGCTGGCCGAGCAGCGAACCGGCGAGGCCACCGGTGCCCCACAGGACACCGGCGATGACGAGCGCGGCCGAGGAACGGGCGCGCGTGGGCAGGTCGACAGACATGGAAAGGCTCCTGCGTCGAAGGAAAAGGGAGTTCGACGACGCGGGGCGGTTGTGCACGACAGATCAGCCGCGGGCGCTGGAGGCCACGCGGCGAGGACCACCCCGCTCAGGCGCGAGGCGGTGGGGTGACGAACAGAATTCGGCGCACGGACCGAACCTAGTGGCGGAGACCTGCGGGCGGCCACCGGATTTCCGGCGGCCGCCCGGGTCGTCAGTCCAGCTGGGCCAGCTGCTCCCGCAGCGTGTCCAAGCCCATGCCGCCCATGCGCAGCGCCTCCGTGTGGAACCGCTTGATGTCGAACGCTCCCCCGGCCCGGGCCTGCGCCTCCGACCGCGCGGCCAGCCACAGCCGCTCGCCGATCTTGTACGCCGGGGCCTGGCCCGGCCAGCCCAGGTAGCGGTCGATCTCGTCGCGGACGTGGGCCTGGTCCGTGATCGTGCGGGTCAGCATGAACTCCAGGCCCAGCTCCGGCGTCCAGCGCGAGCCCTCGTGGAAGCCCGTGCCCGCCGGGATCTCGAGCTCCAGGTGCATGCCCAGGTCGACCACCACCCGGGCGGCCCGGAACAGCTGCTCCGACAGCATCCCCAGCAGGTCGCCGTCGTCCGAGAGATAACCCAGCTCCTGCATCAGGCGCTCCGAATACAGCGCCCAGCCCTCCGCGTGGCCCGAGGTGAACGCCATCAGGCGCTGGTACTTGTTCAGGCCCTCGGACTGGTCGACGGCCGTCGCGATCTGGAGGTGGTGGCCCGGTGCTCCCTCGTGGTACACCGTGCTCGTTTCGCGCCACGTCGAGAACTCGTCGCGACCCGCCGGGAGGGACCACCACATCCGGCCCGGGCGGGCGAAGTCCTCGCTCGGGCCCGTGTAGTACGCGCCGACGCCGCCGCCCGGCGGGGCGATCTTGCACTCCAGCGCCATCACCCGGTCCGAAATCTCGAAGTGCTTGCCGCGCAACGACTTCAGTGCTTCGTCCGACAGGCCCTGCATCCACGCCTCGAACTCGGCGCGACCGCGGACGCGGTAACGCGGGTCGGCGTCCAGGACCGCGGCGGCCTCCGCCGGGGAAGCGCCCGCCTTGATCCGGTTCGCCACCGCGCGGATCTCCGCCTCGATCCGCGCGAACTCCGCCCAGCCCCACTCGTACGCCTCGCGCAGGTCCAGCGTGGCGCCGACGAAGAACCGCGACCACAGGCGGTAGACGTCCTCGCCGACGGCGTCCTTGACCGGGGCCTTCGGCGCCAGCTCGGCGCGCAGGAACCCGGCGAACTCCGCGAACGCCTCCTCGGCCGCCCTCGCGCCGTGCGCGAGGTCCGCCGCGAGCGCCGAGGAAGACGCGCCGCCGGCGAGCTGGGTGAAGTAGCCCGTCTCGTCCTTCAGGCCCGCCCACGTCTCGCACTGCTCCGCCACCTTCGCGACCTGACGCAGCGCCGCGACGTGCCCCGCGTCGGCCGCCGAGAGCAGGCCGGCGCGCAGGCTCGCCAGTGCCGCCGGGACCTCGCCGATCCGGGCCGCGACGACCGTCCAGTCCTGCTCGGTGTCCAGCGGCATCAGGTCGAACGCCATCCGCAGCTCCTGCACCGGGCTGGAGATGACGTTGAGGCTCGCCACGTCGAGGCCGGCCTCGTGGATCTCCAGCTCCAGGCCGACGCGCTCGGTGAACACGGCCTTGGCGGCGCGCTCGCCGGCGTCGGCCGGCTCGAGGGCGGTGACCGCGGCGTGCGCTCGCGCGGCCAGCGCGGCGCGCTCGGCGAACCCGTCCGCCGAGTAGTCGGTCAGCCGGTGGTCGTGCCCGGAGATGCCGTAGGCGGTCGCGGCGACCGGGTCCGCGGCCGCGAAGTCGTCGACGTAGCGGTCACAGATCTCGTGCACGCCATCGGAAGCAGTAGGAGCCATGCGCCGCACGCTACCGGGCCACTCGGACGCAGTGGTACGTACTTAAGCACGGGCGGGGACGAGCCCGAGCCGGGCGATCACCTCGCGTGTCGCCTTGGACCGGTTGAACGTGTAGAAGTGCAGGTTCGGCACGCCCTCGGCGATCAGCTTCTCGCACAGCTCCGTGATGACGTCGATGCCCGCCGCGCGGAACGCCGTGGGGTCATCGGCCAGCGGTTCGAGCCGGTCCAGGAGCTTGCGGGGCGCCGGCGCGCCGGACAGCTTGATCGTCGTCTGCAGCGTCCGCATCGTGGTCAGCGGCATGACGCCGGGCAGCACCGGGACGTCGCAGCCGGTCGCGGCCACCCGGTCGCGCAGCCGCAGGAAGTCCTCGGCGTCGTGGAACAGCTGCGCGATCGCGAAGTCCGCGCCCGCGCGCAGCTTGCGGACCAGGTACTTCGTGTCGGTCTCCAGGTCGGCCGAGCGGGGGTGGCCGTAGGTCGACGCCGAGACGCCGACGCAGAAGTCGCCCAGCTCACGCACCAGCTGGACCAGCTCTTCGGCGTAGGTCAGGCCCTCGGGGTGCGGGATCCAGTCGCCGTAGACGTCGCCGGGCGGGTCGCCGCGCAGCGCGAGGATGTTGCGGACGCCGACCGAGGCGTACCAGCCGATGACGTTGCGCAGCTCGGCGACGGAGTGGTTGACCGCGGTCAGGTGGGCCATCGGCACCAGCGTCGTCTCGGTCGCGACGCGGGCGATGCTGCGGATCGTGCCGTCGCGGCTGGAGCCGCCGGCGCCGTAGGTGATCGACATGTAGGCCGGGTCGTAGGGCTCGAGCTCCCGGATCGCCTTCCACAGGACGGCCTCGTCGGCCGTGTCCCGAGGTGGGAAGAACTCGATGGAGAACTTCGGCTCGTCTCCCCGCAACCGCTCGATCACCGACGTCATGTCTCGAATGTTAAGGGTCCCGGCTCTAGACTCGATACAGGAGTGAGCCATGAGGTATGACGACGCCAGCTGGGACGAGGACGTGCGCCTCGCCGTCTACCACGCCTTCGCCGACCGCGGCCGCGCGCCGTCCGCGCCGGAGCTGGCCGACGCCGCGGGTGGGTCGCTGGCGGTGGCCAAGCAGGCGCTGCACCGCCTCGCCGGGGCCCACCACCTGGTGCTCGACGAGTGCGAGCACGTCGTCCTCGCCCACCCGTTCGCCGCGAAGTCGCTCGGCTTCTCGGTGATGGGCTCGCACACGCTCTGGTGGGGCGGCTGCGCGTGGGACTCCTTCGCCATCCCCCACCTGGTGGCCGACGAGCCGGAGGTGCTCGTCGCGACCCGCTGCCCTGGCTGCGCCCAGCCGCACGCGCTGGTCGTGAACCGGGCCGGGCCGCCCGAGGGCGCCCAGGTGGCGCACTTCATGGTGCCCGCCGCGCGGATGTGGGACGACGTCCTGCACACCTGCGGCAACCAGCGGCTCTTCTGCTGCGAGTCCTGTGTGGACGCCTGGCTCGCGGACACCGGCCAGGACAAGGGCTACGTGATGGACCTCGTCACGCTCTGGCGGCTGGCCCGCGGCTGGTACGAGGGCCGGCTCGAGCGCGGCTACCGGCGGCGCGAACCGGACAGCGCGGTCGCCTACTTCGCCGAGGCGGGCCTGACCGGCCCGTTCTGGGCGCCTACGACGGCCGGAGTCTGATTCGCCACATCCGAGCGCCCCGGCGGTTCGTGCCCCCGCCGGTTCCGCGAGGATGGCGGCATGAACGCGCCCGTCTCCGACGCCGACCTGCCCGCCCACGTCGAGCGCGCGCTGGCCGGGTTCCTCGGCCGGGCGGGCGCGGAGATCACCGGGACCGAGCCGACCGTGGCCGCCGGGATCGACGCGCTGAGCGAGTTCGTGCTGAACGGCGGCAAGCGGCTGCGCCCGACGTTCGCCTGGTGGGGCTGGCGCGGCGCGGGCGGCGACCCGGCCGGCCCGGACGCCGAGGGCGTGCTGCAGGCGGTGGCCAGCCTCGAGCTGATCCAGGCGTGCGCGCTGATCCACGACGACCTGATCGACTCCTCCGACTCCCGCCGCGGCTTCCCGACCGTGCACATCGCCGGCGCGAAGCTGCACGCCGACCAGGGCTGGCTCGGCTCCCCTGCGACGTTCGGCCTGGCCACCGCGGTGCTCGTCGGCGACCTGGCGCTGGCCTGGGCCGACGACATGTTCGCCGACGCGCCGCTGCCCGCCGAGACGCTCGCCGCGGCGCGCCCGGCCTGGCGCGCGATGCGCACCGAAGTCCTCGCCGGGCAGTACCTCGACGTCCGCACGCAGGCCACCGGCGACGCCTCGGTCGAGGCCGCGCTGAAGATCGACCGGCTCAAGACCGCCGCCTACACCGTGCAGCGGCCGCTGCACCTGGGCGCGGCGCTCGGCGGGGCGTCCCCCGAGCTGATCGGGACGCTGCTGGAGTTCGGCGGCGAGGTCGGGGTCGCCTTCCAGCTGCGCGACGACCTGCTGGGTGTGTTCGGCGACCCGTCGGTCACCGGCAAGCCGGCCGGCGACGACCTGCGCGAGGGCAAGCGGACCCTGCTCGTCGCACTCGGCCTGCAGCTGGCCGCCGAGAAGGGCGAGACGGCCGCGGCGACCGTGATCGGCGACGCGATCGGCGCCGCCGACCTCACCGACGAGGACGTGCAGACCGTCCGGCTGGCGTTGCAGCAGGTCGGCGCGGTCGACGCCGTCGAGCGGCGGATCGACGAGCTGACGACGGCGGCGATGGCCGCCCTCGAGCGCGCGCACCTGGCCGAGCCGGCGCCCGAGGCGCTGACCGGGCTGGTCGTCAAGGCCACCCAGCGGACGTACTGACGTGCGCAAGATCGAGGGTCCCGGCGACCACGTCGTCGTCATCGGGGCCGGGCTGGCCGGGCTTTCGGCGACCCTGCACCTGCTCGGCGCGGGCCGGCGCGTCACGCTGCTGGAGCAGGCCGACGTTCCGGGCGGCCGGGCCGGGCAGCGGACGTTCGACGGCAACGCCGTGGACACCGGCGCGAGCGTGCTCACCATGCCCGAACTGCTGGACGACGCGTTCACCGCGGTCGGGGAGTCCCTGGCCAAGAACCTGCGCCTGACCAGGCTGGACCCGGCGTACCGGGCGCGCTTCGCCGACGGCAGCGAGCTGGCGTTGCGCACCGACGCCGACGCGATGGAAGCCGAGATCCGGGCGTTCGCCGGGGCTCGTGAAGCAGTCGGCTACCGCGCGCTGCGGCGCTGGCTGACCGAGCTGTACGCCGTGCAGAAGGACCGTTTCCTGGCGACGAACTTCGACTCGCCGCTCGACCTCGCGCGCCCTGAGCTGGCGAAGCTCGCCGCGCTGGGCGGGTTCGGCCGGCTCGGCCCGCGCGTCGGCCGCTACCTGCGCGACGAGCGCGTGCGGCGGCTGTTCACCTTCCAGGCGCTCTACGCGGGCCTCGACCCGGCGAGCGCGATCGGCGCGTACGGCGTGATCGCCTACATGGACACCGTCGGCGGCGTCTACTACCCCGAAGGCGGGATGGGCGAGATCGGCCGGGCGATGACCGGCGCGGCGGCCCGGGCGGGTGCGGACGTGCGGTTCGGCACCGAAGCCGCGTGGCTCGAGCGGGTGTCGTCCCGGGTGCGCGCGGTCCGGACGCGCTCGGGCGAGCGGATCGCGTGCGACGCCGTCGTGCTCGCCACCGAGCTGAGCTCGGCGTACCGGCTGATCGGCGCGCGGCCCCGGCGGCCGGTGCCGCTGCGGTATTCGCCGTCCGCGGTGGTGCTGCACGGCCGGACCACCGAAAAGTGGGACCTCGGGCACCACACGATCTTCTTCGGCGGCGCCTGGGAGCGGACGTTCGCCGAGATCATCCGCGAGGGGAAGCTCATGAGCGACCCGTCGCTGCTGGTCACCCGGCCGACGGCGACCGACCCCGGGCTGGCCGGACGCGGCGGCGAGATCGTCTCGGTGCTGGCGCCCGCGCCGAACCTGAGCCGCGGGCCGATCGACTGGGAGCGCGTCCGCGGTCCGTACCGCGAAGAGCTGCTTCGCGCGCTCGAAGCACGCGGGCTCACCGGGTTCGGCGACGACTTCACCGTCGACGAGACGCTCACCCCGGCGGACTGGGCGGCGCGTGGGCTCGCGGCCGGGACGCCGTTTTCGCTGGCGCACACGTTCACGCAGACGGGCCCGTTCCGGCCGGCGAACCTGGTGCGCGCGGCGGGCAACGTGGTGCTGGCCGGCTGCGGCACGACACCGGGCGTCGGCATCCCGCCGGTGCTCATCTCCGGACGGCTCGCGGCGCGGCGGATCACCGGGTGAACGAGCTCGACGCCGCGGGCATCCTCGCGCCGGACCTGCGTGCCGCCTACACCGAGTGCCGCCGCATCAACGCCCACCACGGGCGCACGTTCTTCCTGGCCACCCGGCTGCTGCCGGCGCGGGCCCGGCCGGCCGCGCACACGCTCTACGGGTTCGCGCGGATGGCCGACGAACTGGTCGACAACCCGGCGCCGGGCAGCGACCCGGCGGCCGCCCTCGATCGGGTCGGCGACCTGGTCGACGTCGTCTTCGAAGGCGGGACTCCGGACGACCCGGTGCTCGCGGCGCTGGCCGACACCGTGCGGCGCTACGGCATCGCGCGTGAGCTGTTCGACGCGTTCCTGAAGTCGATGCGGATGGACCTCGCACCGGTCGAGTACCGGACGTTCGGCGAGCTGGGCGACTACATGTACGGCTCGGCCGCGGTGATCGGGCTGCAGATGCTGCCGGTGTTCGGCACGATCGGCCCGCTGGCCGACGCCGAGCCGGGAGCGATCGCGCTCGGCGAGGCGTTCCAGCTGACGAACTTCCTGCGCGACATCGGCGAGGACCTCGACCGCGGCCGGCTGTACCTGCCGACCGCGGAGCTGGCGGCGTTCGGCGTCACCCGCGCAATGCTGGAGCAGCGGCGGCCGGATCCGCGGATCCGGGCGGCCCTGGCGTACTTCGTCGCCCGGACGCGAGCGGTGTACCGGCGGGCCGAAGCCGGGGTGGCGTTGCTGCGCCCGGAGTCGCGGCCGTGCGTGCGGACGGCGTTGACGCTCTACGAGGGGATCCTCGACGAGATCGTCGCGCTGGACTACGACATCCTGTCGCGGCGCGCGGTGGTGCCGAACTCGCGGAGGCTGGTGGTCGCGCTACCCCCCTTGGCGACGGTTTGGGCGCGCGAGACGTTCCGGGGCGGTCGTAGGCTGCGATCATGACCGAACGACGCATCCGGATCGGGCTGCAGCTGCAGCCGCAGCACGCCGACTACGACGCCATCCGGCGCACGGCCTCCGCCGCGGAAGAGCTCGGCGCCGACATCGTCTTCAACTGGGACCACTTCTACCCGCTCTACGGCGAGCCGGAGGGCAAGCACTTCGAGTGCTGGACCATGCTCGGCGCGTGGGCCGAGTCGACGTCGCGGGTCGAGATCGGCGCGCTGGTGACGTGCAACAGCTACCGCAACCCCGAGCTGCTGGCGGACATGGCCCGCACGGTGGACCACATCTCGGGCGGCCGGCTCATCCTCGGCATCGGCTCGGGCTGGTTCGAGAAGGACTACGACGAGTACGGCTACGAGTTCGGCACGGCGGGCGGCCGCCTGGACGACCTCGCGGAGGCCCTCCCCCGCATCGAGTCCCGCCTCGGCAAGCTGAACCCGGCCCCGACCCGCAAGATCCCGGTCCTCATCGGCGGCGGCGGCGAGAAGAAGACGCTCAAGCTGGTCGCCAGGCACGGAGACATCTGGCACGGCTTCGGCGACCCGGAGGTCGTCGAGCGCAAGGTCAAGATCCTGGACCAGCACTGCGCGGACGTCGGCCGCGACCCGGGCGAGATCGAGCGATCCTGCGGCGTGCAGGGCGAGCCGGACGAGCTGGGGCCGAAGCTGCTCGACCTCGGTGTCACGACGTACACCGTGGGGGTCGGCGGGCCGGACCACGACCTGAGCGCGCTCGAGAAGTGGGTCGCCTGGCGGGACAAGACCAACAGCTGAAGTTGTCGCGGGCCCGTCCCGGGGTGCCGGGGCGGGCCTTTTTCGTCAGCCGCAGCTGACCACGGCGTACGGCCCGGAGCTGCTGTTCTCGGCGATGACGCTGCCGTCGCCGCGGGAGATCCGGCACGAGATCGTGCCACCGCCCGCGTTCTGGGCGTTCATGTTGATGCCCAGCGTGTCGCCCTCGCCGTCGATCGTCTTCGACCACTTCTTCCCGCGGACGCCGGTCTCCTGGGACATGTCGAAGTCCGGCTTCAGGTACGTGATCATCGAAATTCCGGAGCCGGTCGTGGTGACGCTGTAGGTGATCCGGCGGGCCTTCCGGTCGGCCTCCTCCTCGGCCTTGCGCTGGGCCTCCGCCGCGGCCGCCGAGCTGGCAGCAGCCTTCGACGACTGTTCGGCCACTTCCGAGGACGCCTTCGCCGCTTCCTCGTACCGGCTCCGCTCGGCGGCCGCGGCGGCCGGATCCGTCGTGCGAACGGGTGCGGTGTCCAGCGAAGTCGCGTCGGCCGTCAGCGCGGGCTTCGGCTCGGTGGTGGCCGAGATCGACCCGATGATGACGACGGCGGCCACCGCCGCGGCGATCCAGGGCCACTTGGGGTGCTTCTTGCCGGCCGGGGGCCGGGTTGCGGGGACGGACATGCGTGCTCGATTCGTGGTCTGCCGACGCGTTCGCACGCCCCGTCGCCCGGCCTCGGCACGGTATTACGGTCCGCGGCCGAAAACAGGCCGAAAGACCCTGATCGACAGGCCCTACGACCTCGCCGACTGCCGGTGCGCGGCGACCCGTTCCCGCGTCGCGCACCGGGGCGAGCAGTACTTCCGCGCGCTCCCCCCACCGGTGTGCGCGAACGGCTTCCCGCACGAAGGCGACGCGCACAGCCCACCCGGCACGTCCTGCCGCGACGCCAGCAGCGAAGCCAGCCCCAGCGCCGAAGACGTCACCAGCCACGCTCCCCAAGGCCCATCGTCAGCCGCATCGACGTGCAGGTGCCAGCCGTAGCCCTCCTCATGGTCGGTCAGCCGCGGCGGCCCCGCGTACGCCGCGAAGAGCGCGTTGAGCGCCGAAGCCGCCGAAGCGACGTCAGGAGCCGCGAACACCGACCGCAGCTCGAGCGCCGCCGTGCGCAGCGCAGCGACGTCCGAAGGCGACAGCCGGACCTCCGGCTCACCGTGCGCGTGCAGGACCGCAGCCACCGCCGCCGGCTCAGGCGATGGGACCAGCAGCACATCAAGCAGGTCGACAGCACGCTGCACGGAATCCCGGTGCGGAAAGGCCATAGCCCACTGTAACGTCTCGCACATGCTAAGGCGTTACCTGGTCGGCACGACGCTGGCGAGGACCGGCGACGAGCTGTCCGGACCCGCCCTCCTCCTGCTCGGCCTCACCCTGAGCCCGAACGCCGGCTCGGCGCTGCTCGCCGGGCTGACCGCCGCGGCCGCCGTCGGCGGGCCCGTCTTCGGGGCCCTCCTCGACCGCAGCCCGGCGCCCGGGCGGCTGCTGGCCCTGGCGCTCGCCGGGTACTCCGGCGGACTCGCGGTCGTCGCCACCGTTTTCGGCAACCTGCCGCTGGGCGTCGCGATCGCCGCCGTCACCGGGCTGCTCAACCCCGCCATCGCCGGCGGGTGGACCGCTCAGCTGCCGGCGGTCGCCGGGCAAACGCTCGAACGAGCCAGCCGCTTCGACGCCATGACCTTCACCGTCGCCGCGCTCGCCGGGCCCGGGCTCGCGGGTCTCCTCGGTGGGCCGACGGGGCTGGTCGTCGCCGTCGTTTTGATCGCCGCCGCGATCCCGGTCGCCTGGCTGCTGCCGAAAAGGGCAAAGCCCGCCAAAGCGGCTCGGCTCAGAGAGGGCTTCGCGGTCCTCGTCAAGAACGCACCACTGAGGAGCGCGACCCTCACGTCGACGATCTCTTTCGTCGGCATCGGCATGGTCACCGTCTGTTACCCGCTCCTCGGCGCCGCCCACCTTCGCGGCCCACGGGACGGCGCGCTCCTGCTGACCGTCCTCGCCGTCGCGTCCCTGCTGGCCAACGCCGTCCTCGCGAAACATCCGCTGCCCTGGTCACCCGACCGGACGGTCCGGCTCAGCACGCTGCTCCTGGCCGCGAGCGCCGTCCTGGCGACCTTGGGCCCGATCCCGCTGATCGGCGGCGCGATCCTGGCCGGGTTCGCCGAAGGACCGCAGCTCACGGCGTTGTTCGCGATCCGCCACCGCGAAGCGCCGGCGCACGTCCGGGCGCAGGTGTTCACCACCGCGGCGAGCGTGAAGATCACCGGCCTGGCGGCGGGCGCGGCGCTGGCCGGGCCCTTGGCCGCGTGGTCGCTCCCGGCCGCGCTGCTCTGCGCGGCCGGGGTGCAGCTGGTGGCCGGGGCGCTCAGCCGGTCAGAACGCCATCGCCTGCGCGCGCCGCTTGACCTCGGTCCCGTGGCTCGTGCGCAGGGCGTTGACCGGGGTGCTGCCCGGCAGGGTGTCGTCGGCCGTGAACAGCCAGCGGAGCATCTCGGTCCGGCTGAAGCCGGAGTCGGCGAGCACCGTGATCGTCCCGGCCAGGCCCTTGACCACGCCGTCCTTGACGAAGAACGCGCCGGGCACGCACAGTTCGCCGCCACGCTTGAGGGCGATCAGCTGGCCGTCCCGCAGCATCTGCCGGACCTTGTTGGCCGAGGTCCCGAGGACGGTCGCCACCTCCGTCAACGGGAGGACCGCGATGGCGGTGTCGAGGATGTCTTCGGCGACAGGAATCCCACTCACAGGTGACACTGTGCCACATTTCGTCCCCTCACCCGCTAGTGCGCACGGGTGACCCGCGAGGTGTCGTCCACCAACCGTGTCGGGTTCCGTACGATCCCTACCTGTGACACGCACCCACCCCAGCCTGGTCGGCACGCTCCTCGAGCGGCGCTACCGGGTGGACCGGCTGCTCGCCCACGGCGGAATGTCTTCCGTCTACCGGGGGACGGACACCCGGCTGGACCGTCCGGTCGCGATCAAGATCATGGACCCGCGCTTCGCGGACGACCGGTCGTTCGTCGACCGGTTCGTGCGCGAGGCCCAGTCCGCGGCGCAGCTGCACCACCCCCACGTCGTGGCGGTGCACGACCAGGGGTTCGACCTGCCCCCGGGCGCCGAGTCCGGGCTCGCCTTCCTGGTCATGGAGCTGGTCGACGGCGGCACGCTGCGCGACCTGCTCGACGAGAAGGGCCCCCTCGACATCGCCCTCGCGCTGAGCGTGGCCGAGCCGGTGCTCTCGGCGCTGGCCGCCGCGCACCAGGCCGGGCTGGTGCACCGCGACGTCAAGCCGGAGAACGTGCTGATCGGCCGCTCCGGGCAGACCGGTGGCGCAGTGAAGGTCGCCGACTTCGGCCTCGTGCGGGCGGTGGCGAGCGCGGGCACGACCAGCTCGAGCGTCATCCTCGGCACGGTCGCCTACCTGTCGCCGGAGCAGGTCGAGACGGGCTCGGCGTCCTCTCGCGGCGACGTCTACTCGGCCGGGATCCTGCTCTACGAAATGCTCACCGGCCAGGTGCCCTACACCGGCGACACCGCGATCTCGGTGGCCTACCGGCACGTGAACGACGACGTCCCGCGCCCGAGCGAGCTGCGGCCCGACCTGCCGCCCGCGCTCGACGACCTGATCACCCGCGCGACCCGCCGCGACCCCGCGCTGCGCCCCGCCGACGCCGGGGAGTTCCTGACCGAGCTGACCGCGGTGCGCGCGCAGCTGGGCCTGCTGCCGGTGACCGTGCCGATCCCGGTCTCCCGCGGCCAGGGCGACGTCGCCGACACCGAACGCACGCTGCCGCGGATCCCGCAGGTGCTGCCCGACACCGAGAAGACGATGCCGGTGCACCGCCCGAACGCGACGCGGGCGCTGAGCCACCCGGGCACGCCGCCGCCGGGCCTCACCCAGCAGATCCCACCGGTCCGGCCGCCGCGGCGCCGCAGCGAGCCCGAGCCGGAGAAGAAGCCGGTGGACAACCGGAAGAAGTTCGCCATCATCGCCGGCGCGGTGCTGCTGTTCGGCGGGCTGGTCACGGCGTTCGTCTTCATGCTCACCGACACCGGCGGCGACAAGACCGCGAGCGTGCCGCACCTCGTCGGGCTGAACCAGGCCGCGGCCGGCGACGCGCTGCGCGCGGTGAAGCTCAACCCGCAGTTCAGCCAGGAGTACGACAACACCGTGCCGTCGAACACCGTGCTGCGCGCCGAGCCCGCGGAGGGCACGCCGCTGCAGCCGAACTCGACCGTGTCGGTCGTGCTGTCGAAGGGCCGCCCGGTCGTGCCGGACATCCGGCCCGGCACCGCGCTGCCCGACGCCGAGCAGGCGATCAAGACCGCGAAGCTGACCCCGGCCCGCGGCACCGACGACTACGACGCCGAAGTCCCGCAGGGCGCGGTGATCCGCACCGAGCCGTCGGCGGGCAGCCAGCTCAACATCGGCGGCCAGGTCACGATCATCGTGTCGAAGGGCCCGATCCCGCTGCCACCGGTCCCGGACGTCACCGGGCGGAGCAAGGACGAGGCGTTCCAGCTGCTGCAGCAGGCCGGGTTCGAGCCGTTCCAGGCCGGCGAGGAGTTCAAGCAGGACGTCCCGGGCGGCGCCGTCACCCGCACCGACCCGCCGGCGAACTCGACGGCCAAGGAAAAGCGGATCGGCGTCTTCGTCAACAACGCCGTGCAGGTGCCGGACGTCCGGTTCCGGTCGTTCGACGACGCCCAGAAGATCCTCGAGCAGGCCGGGCTGAAGGCCGACCGCGACGGCGGCCGGGGCCGCGGCAACGGCGGCGGGTTCGACTTCGTGTTCAACCAGGACCCGCAGCCGGGCACGTTCGTGCAGAAGGGCAGCAAGGTCAAGCTGAAGGGCTTCGGGGGATGATCGGCAGCCGCGGCCGCGTGACCGGCACGATCGGCCCCGGCCTCATCGGCGAGGTGCTCCTGAACGTCCGGGGCGGCACGGAGGCGTTCTACGCCTACCCGGCCGACCCGGACGAGACCTTCAGCTCCGGCACGCAGGTGCTCGTCGTGGACTTCGAACCCCCGCGGACGGTTTATGTCGAACGGTGGCAACCGTTGAGCCGCTGAGGGCGTCGTAGAGGCACCAACGCACCCACAACAGAAAAGAGCGAGGGGGTCGGTGCCATGAGCCTCTTGGAAATCGTGCTGCTTTCCGCCGGTGGACTCATCGTCGTACTGCTGGTGATCTTCGGGATCCTGCGGTTGCTGTACAAGGTCGCGGAGCCGAACGAAGCGCTGATCATCTCCGGGCTCGGCGTCCGGGTCGACCGCGCGGACACCGCGGACAGCCTGGGCTTCAAGATCATCACCGGCCGCGGTGTGAACGTCCTGCCCGGCTTCCAGACCGCGCGGCGGCTGTCGCTCGACACCCGCGGCGTGAACCTGCAGGTCTCCTGCGTAACCAAGCAGGGCCTGCCGGTCACCGTGCGCGCGGTCGTCATCTACAAGGTCGGCGACGACTTCGCCTCGATCGCCAACGCCGCCCGCCGGTTCCTGGACCAGCAGAAGGGCATGAACGACACGATCCACGAGCTGTTCTCCGGGCACCTCCGCTCGATCGTGGGCGGGCTGACCATCGAGGAGATGATCCACAACCGGGACGCGCTCACCGGCGAGGTGCGCCAGTCCTCGGCCACGGAGATGATCAAGCTGGGGCTGATCGTCGACTCGCTGCAGATCCAGGAGATCGACGACGAGTCGGGCTACATCAACAACCTGGGGAAGCCGCACGCCGCCGCGATCGCCGCGTCGGCTCGCATCGCCGAAGCGCAGCGTGACCAGGAGGCGGCCGAGGTCGAGCAGGTGTCCGCGGCGAAGAAGGCGTCCGCGGTCCGCGAGAGCCAGATCCAGCAGGCCGGCTACCAGGCCGAGGTCGACGAGGCCCGGGCGAAGGCGTCCCAGTCCGGCCCGCTGGCCGAGGCGACCGCGCGCCAGGAGGTCGTCGTGCAGGAGACGCGGGCGGCCGAGCTGGAGGCGGCGCTCGCGGAGCAGCGGCTGCAGTCGCAGGTCCGCAAGCCGGCCGACGCGAAGGCGTACGACACGCGGACGACGGCCGACGCCGCCCGTGACGCGTCGATCGCCAAGGCCCAGGCCGAGGCGAAGGAGACCGAGCTGCGGGCCGCGGCGGACGCGACCCGGGTGAAGACGGCGGCCGAGGCGGAGGCGCAGGCCACGAAGGCGCGCGCCGAGGCGTCGGCGAGCGCGACCCGGGCCACCGGTGAGGCCGAGGCGGCCGCGGCGAAGGCACGTGGTCTGGCCGAGGCCGAAGCGGCTCAGGCCAAGGGCCTCGCCGAGGCGGAGTCGGCCCGGGCGAAGGGTCTCGCCGAGGCCGACGCGATCAAGGCGCGGGCCGCGGCGCTGGCCGAGAACCAGGAAGCCGTCGTGGCGCAGCAGCTGGCCGAGCGCTGGCCGGAGATCGTCGAGGCCGGCGCGAGCGCGTTCGGCAACGTCGACCACATGGTCGTGCTCAACGGCGCCGACGGCATGTCGGACATGTTCGCCAAGGCGCTTTCGCTCGGCGGAACCGGTCTCGGCCTGGCGCGGCAGCTCATGGACGCCATGGGCAAGCCGACCGAGAAGCAGCTCGACGAGCACGCCCGGCAGAACGGCGAGCTCAAGCTGAGCGACTAGTAGGTGACTCTGCGTACGGCCCTTGTGTCCCGGATCACGGGAAGCAAGGGCCGTACGCCCGATCGGGGGCGGAAATTCCCGGGCCGGTGTCCTACCGTGGGCGCATGGTGCCGGACAGCCTGTCGCGGACCGCCCGATGACGTTCTTCAACGGCGGTCCGCGTGAGCGTCCCCTGTTCCCCGTCCCGGAACAGGAGCTCTACGCGTTCAACGGACGGCACTGGACCGATCCCCCGCGCGAGCACATCGTCCCGGCGGTGCTGCCGTGGGCGCAGCCGCTGGGCCGGTCCGAACGCACGGTGATCGCGCTGCGGGCCATCGAGGTGTGGCCCGAGTCGCTGACGCTGCGCATCACCGTGTACGGGCGCGACAGCCTGCTCGACGACCCCGCCGAGGGACTGATCGACCACCGGCGGAAGCCGGACTACAACGGGTTGCTGATCGGCGTCCTCTACGCCGACGGCAGCCGGGCCAGCTCGGAGACGATCTCGGTGCCCTCGGCGTCGGAGCCCGAGGGCCCGGTGCTGCGCGCGCAGCCGACCGGCGGCACGCGCTTCGCGGTCGACCACGAGGTGTTCCTCTGGCCGCTGCCCCCGGCCGGCCCGCTCAAGCTCGTCGTGCAGTGGACGGACCGCGAGATCGCCGAGTCGCGCACGACGCTCGACGGCGGCGCGATCCGGGCCGCGGCGAAGGACGCCGCGGAAATCTGGCCGGGGCTGGGCAAGCGGCAGGTGAACGGCCTGCCGGTGCGCCGCGTCGGCAAGCAGGTCGCGCTCACCCCGGAATGGGGGCCCGCGGTGGTTCGGGCGGACGAGCCCGAGCCCGCCCCCGGGGAGTAGCCGGATTCTTGGTCTGTGACCCCGGGCACCGGCGCCCGGGGTATCTCGAATGGATGAACGGGGTGGGTAGTTAGCGTCGTGGAAACACTTCGACCACCCGGCTGTCATGTCGGGCTGGTGTTGTGAGTCTCCTCCCCTTCCGACGCACGTGGCCGTGCACACCCGCGAACCCGGAAAGGTCGCTCATGGCAGGCTCGCCGCTCAGCGCACTCGACGTCGCTTTCCTTTGCCTGGAAAGCGAAAACTCCCCGATGCACATGGGCGCGGTGGTGACGTTCTCGCCGCGCCGGCGAGTGGATCCCGCCGCGCTGACCGCGATCCTCGCCGAGCGGGCCGCCCGGCTGCCGAAGCTGCGCCAGCGGGCGCGCGCGGAGCTGTTCCCGCCGGGCGCGGCGCGCTGGGCCGACGACCCGGGGTTCGTCGCGGCGGACCACATCCACCACGTCGTGCTGAGCTCGCTCTACGAGCCGGAGCCGCTCGCGGCGTACGCGTCGCGGTGGATCGCCGAGCCGCTGGACACCACGCGGCCGCTGTGGCAGCTCACCCTGGCCACCGGCCTGCCGGACGGGAAGTTCGCGCTGCTGCTGAAACTCCACCACGCGCTCACCGACGGCGCCGGGGCGTACGCGGTCGCGGCCGGCCTGCTCGACGGCGTCAAGCTGCCGGAGCGGATCGCCGCGCCGGCCCGGCCGATCCCGGCACCGCGTTCCACTTTGGACACGGTGAAGGACGCGCTGGGCACCGTGTGGGGCCAGGCGAACGAGACGGCCGGCATCGCTTCGTCACTCGTGCGGGCCGCGCGGCCGCCGTTGTCACCGGTGTCGGCGCCGCCGTCGGCGCAGCGTCGGCTCGGATTCGTGCGGCTGCCGCTGCCGGACCTGCGCCGGGTGCGCCAGGCCCACGGCGGCACGACCAACGACGTCGTGCTCGCGGTGCTTTCCGGCGCACTGCGCGAATGGCTGGTGAACCGCGGCCACCGCGCCGACGGCCGCACGCTGCGCGCGCTGATCCCGGTGAGCGTGCGCGGCCGGGCGGGCGCCCAGCTCGGCGGCAACAAGCTGTCGGGGTACCTGTGCGACCTGCCGGTCGGCGAGGACGACCCGGTCGAGCGGCTGCGGGTGGTCCGCCGGGCGATGACGCGCAACAAGGCGGCCGGCCCGAGCCGCGGCGCGGGCGCGCTGCCGCTGCTGGCCGACCGCGTCCCGGCGCTGCTGCACAGGCTGGGCACGCGCACGGCGGGCCAGGCCGCGCCGATGCTGTTCGACCTGGTGATCACGACGGTCCCGATCCCCCCGGCACGGCTGTCGCTGGACGACGCGCGGCTGGCGGAGGTGTACCCGTTCGTGCCGCTGGCCCCGCGCCACGCGGTGGGCATCGCGGTGGCGACCTACCGCGACGCGGTCCACATCGGACTCCAGGTCAACGGCGAGGCGGTGACCGACGTCGGCTCGCTGCGGGACGCGGTCCTGAAGTCCGCGTCCCGCCTGCTCGACGCCAGCTAGCCCCGGCCCCCAGCGCCCCAATGTGGCCTTGGTTGCGTCAGACGCACCCAATGTGGCCTTCGGTGCGTTGAATAAGCACTGCGGCGCGGAGCGCCTCCGTTGAGGGTGGCGGTGGGGGCATCGGTGGAGCACCGAAGGCCACATTGGGGCGCTCAGGACCTGACGCCCGCCGAGCCCACCACCTCCAGGAACGCCAGCGCTTCGGCCCCGCGCGAACCGGGCGGCGCCGTGTAGAGCACCAGGTGCTGGTCGCAGTCGGGCACGGCGAGGGAATCGCAGTCGACGGTCACCTCGCCCACCGTCGGGTGCCGGAACGTCTTCGTGAGCACCGGCGTCGCCTGCACGTCGTGGCGCTCCCACAGCCGGGCGAAGTCGGCGCTGCCCGCCCGCAGCTGTTCGACCAGCCCGCGCACGTCCGGGTCCGCCGGGTAGCGGGCCAGGGTGGCGCGCAGCTCCATGACGACGGTGAGCCGGAACTCGGCGGCGTCGGAGATCCCGTACGGCGGCTCGGCCGGCCCGAGGAACGCCTTGCGCGCGAGGTTGCGCCGCTCGGGCGCGACGGTGGCGAAGTCCTCCATGAGCGCGGCGGCGAGGTCGTTCCAGGCCAGCACCTCGAACGTCGCGGAGATGACGAAGGCGGCGGTCTGCGGCAGCCGCTGCAGCAGCGCCAGGATGCTGGGGCGGACGTCGCGGGGGTGCCGGCCGCCGCGGATCGGTGCGGTGCCCGCGACGACGTGCAGGTGCGCGGACTCGGCGTCGGTCAGCCGCAACGCCTCGGCGATCCCGGCCAGGACCTCACCCGACGGACGCGGCGCCCGGCCCTGCTCGAGGCGGACGTAGTACTCGGTGGAGATGTGCGCGAGCACCGCGACCTCCTCGCGGCGCAGCCCCGGCGTTCGCCGGCGGGGCCCGGCGGGCAGGCCGACGTCCTGCGGCCGCAGCCGCTCACGACGGCTGCGGAGGAACGCCCCGAGCTCTTGCTTGTCCACCCGTCCAGTATGCGGACGCGCCGCCACCGGATCCTGGTACGGCTTGTGCCTGCCTACCGGCGCCGGACCGGGGCAGCGTCTCCACCATGACGAACACCAGCGACTCCCCCTCGATCGGCCTGCTCACCGGCAAGGTCGTGCTCATCACCGGCGCCAGCCGCGGCATCGGCGCCGCCGCGGCCCGCCTCTTCGCCAGGGAAGGCGCCGCCGTCGTGCTGGCCTCACGCGGCGTCGAACGCCTCGAGCGCATCGCCGGCGAGATCCGCGACGCGGGCGGCGACGCCGACGCCGTCGCGCTGGACCTGGCCGATCCCGCGAGCATCCGGGCCGCCGTCGACCACGTCGAGCAGCGGCACGGCCGCCTCGACGGGGCGTTCAACAACGGCGCGGCCGGCCAGCGGCCCGGTCCGCTGGAGACCACCAGCGAGGAAGACATCGACCAGCAGTTCGCGGTGAACTTCCGCGCGCACTGGACCGCGATGACCGCCGAAGCCGCGCTCATGCGCCGCGGCGGTGGCGGGGCGATCGTGAACACCTCAAGCATCGGCAGCCGCCGCGCAAACCCCGCTCTGCCCGCCTACGGCGCCATGAAGCGGGCGCTGAACAGCCTCACCGAGACCGCGGCCGTGACCTGGGCGCCGCACGGCGTCCGCGTCAACGGCATCACACCCGGCGGCACCGCCACGGACATGATCGACGCGTGGGAAGCGGCCAGCCCGGGGGTCGTCGGGCAGATCACCGCGTCGATCCCGCTCGGGCGCATGGCCGAGCCCCGCGAGGTCGCCGAAGCGGCCGCCTGGCTGCTCAGCGACCGCGCGTCCATGGTGACCGGCGCGATCGTGCCGGTCGACGGTGGCGCCGGGGCCTAACCTCGCAACATCTCCGCGACCAGGAACGCCAGCTCCAGCGACTGCTGCGTGTTCAGCCGCGGGTCGCACGCGGTCTCGTAGCGGCCCGAGAGGTCGACGTCCGAGATCTCCTGGGCGCCGCCCAGGCACTCGGTGACGTCCTCGCCCGTCAGCTCCACGTGGATGCCGCCCGGGTAGGTGCCCAGCTTGTTGTGCACCTCGAAGAAGCCCTGGACCTCGTCGACGATGCGGTCGAAGTGGCGGGTCTTGTAGCCGGTCGACGACTCGTGCGTGTTGCCGTGCATCGGGTCGCACTGCCAGATGACCTTGTGCCCGGACGCCTCGACCCGCTCGACGATGCCGGGCAGCACCTCGCGGACGTTGCCGTTGCCCATCCGGGCGATCAGCGTCAGGCGGCCCGGCTCGAAGCGCGGGTCGAGCCGCTCGACGTACTCCACCGCCTGCTCCGGCGTGGTCGTCGGGCCGATCTTCAACCCGATCGGGTTGGCCAGCAGCTCGGCGAACGCGATGTGCGCGCCGTCTAGCTGGCGGGTCCGCTCGCCGACCCAGAGGAAGTGCGACGACAGGTTGTACAGCTTCGGGTTCGCCGCGTCGGCGTTGTCCAGGCGCAGCATCGACCGCTCGTAGTCGAGCAGCAGCGCCTCGTGGCTGGCGAAGATCTCGGTCGACTGCAGCGACGTGTCGGTGACGCCGCACGCGTTCATGAACCGCAGGCCGCGGTCGATCTCGTTGGCCAGCGCCTCGAACCGCTGCGCCGCCGGCGAGGCCGACACGAAGTCCTTGTTCCAGTCGTGCACCTGGTGCAGGTCGGCCATGCCCGCGCCGGTGAGGGCGCGGACGAGGTTCATCGCGGCGCCCGCGTTCGCGTACGCGCGGATCATCCGGCCCGGGTCGGGCACGCGCAGCTCGGGCTTGGCGACCAGGGAGTTGATGATGTCGCCGCGGTACACCGGCAGGCCCAGCGCGTCGGTCGCGGCCGAGCGCGGCTTCGCGTACTGGCCGGCGATGCGGCCGACCTTGACCACCGGGAGGCTCGCGCCGTAGGTCAGCACGACCGCCATCTGCAGCAGCGTGCGCAGGTTGGCGCGGATGTGCGGCTCGGTGTTGGACTCGAACGTCTCCGCGCAGTCGCCGCCCTGCAGCAGGAAGGCCTCGCCGCGGGCGACCATGGCCAGGCGGTCCTTCAGCCGGTCGATCTCCGGCGGGACGGTGATCGGCGGCACGCTCTCCAGCACGCCCCGGACCCGGCGGGTGGCGTCGGGGTCGGGCCACTCCGGCTGCTGCGCGGCCGGGAGGGCCAGTGCCTTGTCGAGCCGGGCCCGCAGTTCGGGCGGGAGCGGCGGCAGTTCGGGCAGGGTGTCGACGGGGACGTCCACGGTCCAGTTCACGACCACCAGGATAAGGTTCCCGCCGGACAGCGGTGCTGCCGGTGGGCCACCGAGCCCCCGGCGCGCGGGGTGTAGACCCTCACGACCGCCTTTTTCCCACGCTGAGCTGGGGACTTCTCATCCCGGTTACCGGCTCGCCGGTGACCCCGGGCGGGCCGGGGTCACCTGGCGGCCTTCGTCCCCGTCGCCGGAGTCAGCACCTTCGGGCCGCGGACCTTTTCAGCACGGCCGCCCGGAGGCGAAAGTCGCGAACACGTTCGCGGCCGAGAACGCCGGCAACCGCAGCACCAGGCCGCTGTACTTCGGGCCGGTGAACAGGCACCAGTCGTCCTGGCTGCCGTTGCCTTCCCGGACGGCCCGGAACGGCGGGTCGATCGACGGCGTCGGCACCGCGAGGCAGATCGACGTCCCGTCCACCCCGGTCAGCCGGACGCTTTCCGGGATGCAGACCGTGGAAGACGGCGCGGGCTGCGCGGCCGCGGGTGCGGCGAGCAGGCCGAAAGCGGCGAGTGCGGTCACCACCGGAACCAGTATTCTTTTCATGATTTCTCCCCTTTTTGTGTACCGCAGGGGGAAATGAATCACCGTCGCGACCGGCGCGAATTCCCCCTATCGAGCAGATTGGCAGGAACTGTCGGCCGCGGGGAAGACCCCGTCACGCAGATAGCCCAGCACAGCTTGGTTCCCGCACGCGTTTTTCCGAGTGAAGACACCGTGCCCGCCGGCGTCGACGGTGACCAGACGCGCGCGGGCCCCGAACGCCGCCCGCGTCTCGCGCGCGCCCGACAACGGCGTCGCCGGGTCGCGCAGGTTCTGCACCAGCAGGACGTTCGCCGGGCCGGGGCCGCCGAGGCGCACCGGCGGCTCCGCGCGTTCGACCGGCCAGAACGCGCACGGGTTCACGTTCGCCGCGGCCGGGCCGAACATCGGGTGCCGCGCCCGTTCGCGTTCGACCGCGTGCTGGTAGAAACCGAGGCGTTCGGGCCAGTCGTTGTCGTTGCAGATCACCTGCAGCTGCAACGCGGCGTGCGAGTCGTTGTCGAGCGGCCCCGCCGCGGCCCGCGAAGTGCCCACCCAGTCCGCGGCGATCGCCGGGAACGACGCGTCGTCGTAGAGGCCGTTCCAGGTGTTCGCGCGGAACTCCGGCCCGCGGACGGCGGCCAGTTCGGCGAACTTCGCCGTCACCGCGGCTGGGGTCCGCCCCAGGTGGTAGTCGTCGTCGCGGGCGGCCGCCCACGCGGCGAAGTCGGGGAACCGGTCGTCGAAGCCTTCGGCGAACCGCTGGTTCGCGACGACGTCGAGACCCCGCGGGCCGAGGACGCTGTCGAGCACGATCCGGTCGCCGCGGCCGGGGAACATCGACGCGTACGCGGCGCCGAGGTAGCTGCCGTAGGAGACGCCGTAGTAGGAGATCTTCCGCTCCTCCAGCGCTTCCCGGATCCGGTCGAGGTCGCGCGCGGTGTTCGCGGTGGTCATGTGCGGCAGCAGGTCCGCGGTCGCGGCGGCACCGCACTTCCCGGCGACGACCCGCGCTTTCGCCGCGGTGGCGACGACGTCACGCGGTCCGTTCGCGTACGGGCCGAGCACCGCACCGCGTTGCTCGGCGGTCAGGTCGCAGGTGACCGGCGTGCTGTAGCCGGTGCCGCGCGGATCGAAGCCGATGACGTCGTAGGCGTCCGGCAGGCCGGAGCCGCCCATCCGCTGCACGAGCTGGGCGGGCATGGCGAGCCCGGGACTGCCCGGGCCGCCGGGGTTCATCAGCAGCACGCCACGCCGCTTGCCGGGCACGCCGGCGTGGCGCGAGATGGTCAGCTCGATCGTGCGGCCGGGGTGCGCGTAGTCGAGCGGCACGCGCAGTTTCGCGCATTCGAGGCCGGCGGTGGGCGACGGCGACAGCCCGTAGTCCGGGCACGGCGCCGTCCACTTCAGACTCGGCGAGGCTTCGGCCGGCGGCGTCGCGAGCAAGGGCAGGAAAGCCAGGAGTACCAACGCTTTTCGCATGTTCTGAGCTTGGCCCGGCAAGCGGTCGCGGACGTCAGCCCAGGGGCCGGCCCCGCGAGTCCACCCCTGGGCTGACGACGGTCAAGAGGATTGCGCGCGGTTGTAGAGATTCTGCGCGTCGGCGCCGAAGTACGGCCCGAACATGTAGCCGGGCAGGAAGACGTACCCGAAACTGTTCACCGACGCCTGGACGCCGGCGCCGGTCCCTTCGTTGAACGACAGGAACCACGGGCCGCCGCTCGAGCCGCCGGTCATGTTGCACCGCATGCCGTGGTCCTTGGTCAGCAGGAAGTCGGTGAAGGTGGTGCCGCTGCAGTAGTCCAGCTTGGTGCCGTCGTAGGGCGCCTCGGCCGGGTAGCCGAAGGTGTACATGCTCTGGTTTTTGGGCTGGTTGAAGGCGATGCCCTGCGCACCGACGACGTCGGTGAGCCGCTGCCCATTGAGCGGGTTCACGACGGCCATGCCGACGTCGTAGTTCATGTCCTCACTGGCTTCCCACTGCGGCGTGGTGAGGGTGGTCTTGGCGGCCCACTGGCTGTAGGGGGCGTTGCCGTTGTCGTACCCGGGGACGAACGTCCACTGGGTGTGCCAGGTGCCCTGGTACTTGACGCAGTGCCCGGCGGTGACGACGACGCTGCCGTTGGTGCTGGTGACGGCGTCACCCGAGCAGGAGGCGTTCTGGCCGTTGAAGACGAAGAAGACCCGCCCGGCGGTGTGGGTGACCTGGCCGCCGCCGGTCCACACACCCCCGCCGTTGGGGATGCTCTGGATGATCGCGCGCTGTCCTTTCGCCACATCTTGCGGCGTGAAGGCGGGCGCCTTGACGAGGTGGTCCATCGGAACGGCCGCCCGCATGGCCTCGGGCGTCCAGAAGGGTTTCACCGCGGCTTGGGCGGGCACACCGACCAGGCCGAACGCAAGGGAGAGGACCGCGGTGACGACCGCTGCCCGGAAAGTCGTGTGCTTCAAGACGCCCCACCTTTCCGCGGAGGTGAATTGTCGCAAAAGCGGCATAACTACTCGAAAGTAGTTGTCCGTGTACGCAGTGCACAGCCACCGTTCGGCGTAATGGGCCGGCGCTTCAGCCGTCTTCGGGGCGCAGACCCAGGCGGGCTTCCTGCAGCGTGACGAACTGGTCGACCACCTCGGTCAAGCCGGCCTGCTCGGCCGGGTTGAGCAGTGGCAGGACCCGAGCCCAGTCACCACCCCGCATGTACTCGGCGAGCACACGCGACCGAAGGGGCCCGTCTACACTGCCCGCGATCTCCAGCAGAGCCCTTTCCAGGTCGAAAGATTCCAGCGATGTGACCGCCAGCCGCAGTGCGCGCTCGCCGTCGTGCCTGGCCAACTCCCCGAGGAACGTCCGGACCGCCGAGCTGCCTCTGAGCTCGAGACCGAGCAGGATTTCGATTCCATCGTCACACTTCGCAGCTCCGAGGGCCTTTGCCAGTGCTTCGGCGTACTCGGCCCGGTCATCACTGTCCGCCTGCCGGACGATGCCGACAGCGTCATCGTCCCTTCCCATCGCACACAGTTCTTCGATCACACGGCACCGCGCCTGCCCGCGTTGATATCGGTTTTCCACAGTGTCCACGCGCTCTAGCGCACGGTCGGGGAACCCCGCCGCGCAGTAGAACTCGACCGCATACCGCGCGTCGAGCTCGCCGGGAAGGCCGTCGACGCGCTCGACGATGCGGCGTATCTCGCCAGTTTGCCCTTGTTCTCGGAGACGGCGAAGCAACGGCGTAAGAGTCTTCATTACCTCGGCCGGGTCGCCGAGCCGGAACGCGAGCGACTCCGCGACGTTCACGTCGCCCGACTCCGCCAGGAGCCGGGCAGTCGGCTCGACGTCGTATGCCGTCAAATCGGAAACCAGGACAACCGCGGCGAGCCGCTCGGCGGCGTCGACGTTCTTCGTCGTCGTGACGAACTCCACGAAGCTCCGCAACGCACCGGTGTAGCGGTAAGAGACATCCACCTGGCGAGCGATCGCTTCCGCTCGCCAGGCCAGCTCCCGGGCAGCTTCAAGGTCGCCCGCCTCGAAAGCACCTTCGGCCATCGCGGTCAGCGCCGCGGCTCGGGCAGCGAACTCCCGCTCACCTTCCCGATCCGACAAACTGCTTCGCAAAAGTGTCTCGGCGCGTGCCATCTCCCCCTTTGCAACGAGGTGCTTCAGCACTTTGCGAAGGCCGAGTTCGTCGTAGGAGGACCCCAGGCCGCCGAGCGCGGACTCCGCGAAAGCGACGTTGTCGTCCTCGAGAGCGATTTCTATGATCTTCAGCAGCAGGCTCTCGCGCTGCCACTCTTCGAAAGCGCTCAACCCTGCAACCGCCACTTCAGGATCGACCCGCGCCGCCGCTTCAAGGTCCATCCTGGCGAACAGTTTTCGCGCCGATTCATCGCCGAGTTTGCCAGCGATCCGGTGCACATCAGAAATTTCGCCACCCGACGGCAAGAGCGCGCGAGCAGCTCGCTCGATCACGACTGACAAGTACGAAAGATTCAGCCCAGCCGAAAGTTCGATCGCAGACTCCAGAAAACCCGCCTCGACCAATGAGATCGCCACCCAACGAATCGCCAGGTGCCGAAAAACTCCTTCACGGATCTCGTCGGCGACTGTCCGGAGCAATGCGACATCTTCCGGCCGTTCGGCGGCGGCGACCACGAGAAGCGCTCGTGCACGCCAATCGGAATCCGCGAGGCCTTCGGCCATCGATCTCGCGCGGGCGAAGTCCCCGGTTCCGGCGATCGCGCTCACGAGCCGGGTACGAAGGTCGGGGTGCTGATCTTCGCGCAGAGCTTCGACCAGCAGCCGGTCGACGCGGTCGATCAGCCCGGCCGCCACCATGACTTCCAACAGTTCAAAGATGGCGTCGGCCCGCCGGTCCTCTGCCGAAATCGACCGGGCGAGTGCTTCGGCCCGGTCGAAGTCACCCATCCTGGCCCACAACGCCGGAAGCCGCTCAGGCGTCCGCGCGTTCCGGTCGCTGAGGTCGTCGCGGTGCATCGTGAGTTTGACCAGGCTCATGACGTCGGGCTCGGGTGAGGCGCAGAATGCCGCATGGACTTCGGCGATTTCCGCCTGAGCCGCTTCTTCGCCACCGGCGACCTCGATGAGGCGGCGCTGCCTCGGCAGATCCGTGACGCACTCGACCACGCGATCGAGCTGCCCGGCTTCCTGGAGCAACCGCGGGTAGCCGTGCAGCAGGAACTGCGGCGTCTCGGGCGGCCACCCTTTGGCGCGATAGCTCTCGGCCCACTTCGTGATTTGCTCGCCGTAAGCGCGCACCGCTTGCTCTCCGAGCTTCTCCGCAGCTTCGGCGAACAAGCCCTGGTGGCCGAGCAAGTAGACTTCGGGAGCGGTCTCGGGCCGCCAACGGGCGTGCCGGCGACTGAATGCCCGGCTCTTGACACTGTTCAGGACCTCACTGACGTGGGTCCCACCAAGCTCCTCGAGGTCCCGGCGGCTGAGCCCGCTGCGGGCGGCCACGAGCAAGCCGAGGACGTCCTTCGCCTCACCCGCGTCATCGGCGAGCAAGCGCTCGAGATCGAGCTTCATCGCGTACTTCGCCGCGGAAGCCGCGGGAGATGGTGCGAGTTCGCGCACGATCGCCGGGTCGCGCAGGGGGTGATCGTCGCGCACCGCCGCCGGGATGCCGGGGTTCGGCCGCCCCGAGACGATGACGCGCAGCCCGTGAGCGGGGCGCCGCGGCAGCAGCTCGGCAATGCTCTTGGCTCCGCGTTCGTCCCCCGCGCCCCGGTCTTCGTCCAGCCCGTCGACGACGAGGATCAGCCGCCGCCCGCGGTCCGCGCACACTCTGGCCGCGGTTTCGAGCAGACCCCGGAAGTCGGATTCAGTCGCCGGCTCGGGGGCTCTGACCTCCGACACAGCGGCCAGTTGCGGAACGACTTCCCGCAGAAAACCCGCACGTGTGTCGGCCCGCGTATCCCGTGCCGTGATGAGGAACGAGACCACTTGGACTTCCTCGGGCGCGTCGAGCACGAACGTCGACATCAGCGCGGTCTTCCCGCTCCACGCCTCCGCCCGCCACCACACGTAGCCGGGTGAAGGGTCGGGAGCCAGGCAGAACCGGGTCAGCTCGGCCAGCTCGGCCTCGCGCCCCACCAGCCTGCCGGGCGCCACGTCGCGGACCGTCCCGAGGTACAACCACGCCGCCGGGCCGGGCGTGCCGTAATGGACGGCGCCGATCTGGACGACGGTCCCGCTCATGTCGCCGCTGACGGTGACCCCGTTCTCGACGGTGACCGGCTCGTCCGGCTGGCTCATCGACAGTCCCCCTCTGCTGGCACTCCCAGCGTCGTCGGCTGAGCGGAGGGTGTTACACCCGGAACGAAAAGGCCCCCTCGCCGAGTGGCGAGGGGGCCTTCGTGAACCGAACGTCAGACGACCGCGAGCGGCAGCGCAGTCGGATGAACCGGCGCCGGCAGATCCGACGCCCCGGTCAGGAACGCGTCCACCGCGTTCGCCACCGAGCGACCCTCGGCAATCGCCCACACCACCAGCGATGCCCCACGGTGCGCGTCACCGCAGACGAACACCCCAGGCGTCTCGGTCTGCCAATCCGCCCCACACGACAGCGTTCCCCGGCGGGTCAACGAAAGACCCAGTCCCGAAAGGAGCGGCATCTCCTCGACACCCTCGAAGCCGATCGCCAGCAGGACCAGATCCGCCGGCAGCGTCTGGACCTCTTCGCTGACCGGGATCACTTCGCGGCGACCGGTCGCCGGGTCCTTCTGGACGCGGACCTGCTGCAGCTCCACCGCCGTCACGCGGCCCTCGGGGGAACCGACGAAACGCTTGACCGCCACCGCGAACTTCCGCTCGCCCGCCTCTTCGTGGGCCGGGTACGTGCGCAGGATGTACGGCCACGTCGGCCACGGCGACCGGGAGTCGTCCCTTGTGGACGGTGGGGTCGGGTACTGGTCCAGTTGGGTCACCGAAAGCGCGCCCTGGCGTGTTGCCGTGCCGTAGGAGTCGGCTCCGGTGTCGCCGCCGCCGATGATCACCACGTGCTTGCCCTGGGCGTCGATCGGGGATGGGCCGTCGCCCTCGACGAACTTGTTGGCCGGCACCAGGTGTTCCATCGCCAGGTGGATGCCCGTCAGCTCGCGGCCCGGCGTCGTCGTGTCGTCGCGGCCGCGCAGGGCGCCCACCGCCAGCACCACCGCGTCGTACTGCGCGCGGAGGTCCTCCACCGTGAGGTCGACGCCGACCTCGCAGCTCGTCACGAACTTGGTGCCTTCCTTGCGCAGCTGCGCGAGGCGGCGGTCGAGGACCTTCTTCTCCATCTTGAACTCGGGGATGCCGTAGCGCAGCAGCCCGCCGAGGCGGTCGTCGCGCTCGAACACCGTCACCTCGTGGCCCGCGCGGGTCAGCTGCTGCGCCGCGGCCAAGCCCGCCGGCCCGGAGCCGACCACCGCCACCCGCCGGCCGGTCGACTCCTCCGACACCTGCGGCTGGACGTAACCCGCTTCCCAGGACTGGTCGGCGATCGTCTGCTCGACGCGCTTGATCGACACCGGCCCACCCGAGGCCGGCGAAATCGACAGGACGCAGCCCGCCTCGCACGGCGCCGGGCACAGCTTCCCGGTGAACTCGGGGAAGTTGTTGGTGGCGTGCAGCCGGTCGCTCGCCGCGGCCCAGTCGCCGCGGCGGACCAGGTCGTTCCACTCCGGGATCAGGTTGCCCAGCGGGCAGCCGGAACCACCGGAGTGGCAGAACGGGATACCGCAGTCCATGCACCGCGACGCCTGCTTGCGCACCTTCTCGTTGCGCTCGCCCGGGTCGACGTCCGCGTAGACCTCGCCCCACGAAGAAAGCCTTTCCTCGTAAGACTTCTTCGGCGGCTCTTCGCGGTCGTACTTCAGGAAACCGGTCGGGTCAGCCACGAGCGGCCTCCATGATCGCCTCGTCGACGTCGCGGCCGGCGGCACGCGCCGCCTTCGCCGCGTCCAGGACCCGCTGGTAGTCGCGCGGCATCACCTTCGTGAACGCCGCCGAGCGGCGCGGCCAGTCGCCGAGCAGCGAGGCCGCCACCGCGGAGCGGGTGAGATCGTAGTGCTGTTGCACGGTTTTCTTGAGCTGGACCAGGTCGTCCGCGCTCGGCTTGAGCAGGTCCACCATGTCCTGGTTGACCTTCTTGCGGTCGACGTCGAGCACGAACGCCACCCCGCCGGACATGCCGGCCGCCAGGTTCCGCCCGGTCGGGCCGAGCACCACCGCACGGCCGCCGGTCATGTACTCGAAGGCGTGGTCGCCGACGCCCTCGGCGACGACCGTGGCGCCGGAGTTGCGGACGCAGAACCGTTCGCCGACCTGGCCGCGCAGGAAGATCTCGCCGGCCGTCGCGCCGTAGGCGATCGTGTTGCCCGCGATCGTCTGCGCTTCGGCGGCGAACGCCGCGTCCGGGTCGGGGCGGACGACGATCCGGCCGCCCGAAAGCCCCTTGCCGACGTAGTCGTTCGCGTCGCCGACCATGTCGAGGGTGATGCCCCGCGGCAGGAACGCGCCGAGCGACTGCCCAGCGGATCCGGTGAGCGTGACGTTGATCGTGCCCTCGGGCAGGCCGTCTCCGCCGTAGCGGCGGGTGATCTCCGAGCCGAGCAGCGTGCCGACGGTGCGGTTGACGTTGCGCACCGGCAGCTCGATGTTGACCTGGTGCGCGTCTTCCAGCGCCGCCTCGGCGAGCTGGATGAGCGTGCGGTCCAGGGCGTGCTCGAGGCCGTGGTCCTGGCCGCGGGTGCGCCGCTTCGCGCCACCGTACGGCGTCTCGGACGGCATCTCGAAGATCGGCGCCAGGTCCAAACCGGACGCCTTCCAGTGGTCGACGGCCTCGTCGGTGTTCAGCAGCTCGGCGTGGCCGATGGCCTCGTCGAGCGTCCGGAACCCCAGCGACGCCAGCGTTTCCCGGACCTCTTCGGCGACGAACTTGAAGAAGTTGACGACGTGCTCGACCTGGCCGGTGTAGCGCTTGCGCAGCTCGGGGCTCTGCGTGGCGACGCCGACCGGGCAGGTGTCGAGGTGGCAGACGCGCATCATGATGCAGCCCGCGACGACGAGGGGGGCCGTCGCGAAGCCGTATTCCTCGGCGCCGAGCAGCGCCGCGATGACGACGTCGCGCCCGGTCTTCATGGCGCCGTCCACCTGGACGGTGATCCGGTCGCGCAACCCGTTGAGCAGCAACGTCTGCTGGGTCTCGGCCAGGCCGATCTCCCACGGCGTGCCCGCGTGCTTGAGCGAGTTCATCGGAGACGCGCCGGTGCCGCCGTCGTGCCCCGAAATGAGCACGACGTCCGCGTGCGCCTTGGACACGCCTGCCGCGACCGTGCCGACACCCAGCGAGGACACCAGCTTCACGTGGATGCGGGCGTGCTCGTTGGCGTTCTTGAGGTCGTGGATCAGCTGCGCCAGGTCCTCGATCGAGTAGATGTCGTGGTGCGGTGGCGGGGAAATCAGGCCGACGCCCGGCGTGGAGTGCCGGGTCCGCGCGATCCACGGGTACACCTTGTTCGGCGGCAGCTGGCCACCCTCGCCGGGCTTCGCGCCCTGCGCCATCTTGATCTGGATGTCGTCGGCGTTGACCAGGTACTCGCTCGTGACACCGAAGCGGCCCGAGGCGACCTGCTTGATCGCGCTGCGGCGCTCGGGGTCGTAGAGCCGCTCGGGGTCTTCGCCGCCCTCGCCGGTGTTGGACCGGCCGCCGAGCCGGTTCATCGCGATGGCCAGGGTTTCGTGTGCCTCGGCCGAAATCGAGCCGTACGACATCGCGCCGGTGTTGAAGCGCTTGAAGATCGCTTCGGCCGGCTCGACCTCGTCGAGCGGGATCGGCTCGCGCACGCCGTTCCGGAAGGAGAACAGCCCGCGCAGCGTGCCGCCCTCGCGGTAGAGGCGGTGCACCTCGTCGGTGTAGGAGCGGTACACCTCTTCGCGGCCGGTCTTGGACGCGTGCTGCAGCAGGAACACCGTCTCCGGCGTGAACAGGTGCAGCTCGCCCTCGCGGCGGTAGGCGTACTCGCCGCCGGTGTCGAGTCCACGGTGGACTCGCTCGGTCGGGTTGTCCGGGTACGCGCGGCGGTGCCGCACGGCGACCTCTTCGGCGAGCACCTCGAGCCCGACGCCGCCGAGCTTCGACGACGTGCCGGTGAAGTACTCGTCGAGCAGGTCCTGGCCCAGTCCGAGGGACTCGAAGACCTGGGCCGCGGTGTACGCGCCGACCGTCGAGATGCCCATCTTGGACATGATCTTCAGGACGCCCTTGACCAGCGCCTGCACGTAGTTGCGGACCGCCTTCGCCGGCTCGATGCCGGTGACCGCGCCCTGCCCGATCATGTCCTCGATGGTCTCGAAGGCCAGGTACGGGTTGACCGCGGCGGCGCCGTAGCCGAGCAGCAGCGCGATGTGGTGCACCTCGCGTGCGTCGCCGGATTCGACGACCAGCGCGACGCGCAGGCGTTCCTTGGTGCGGACCAGGTGGTGGTGCACCGCGGAGACCAGCAGCAGCGACGGGATCGGCGCCATCCGGTGGTCGGAGTCGCGGTCGGACAGCACGAGCGTGCGCGCGCCGGCCGCGATCGCCTCGGACGCCTCACGCCGGACGCGCTCGATCGCACCGGCCAGCGCCTCGGCGCCGCCGTCCACTTCGTACAGTCCGGAAAGGACACTGCAGGCGAAGCCCGGCAGGTCGCCGTCGTCGTTGATGTGGATGAGCTTGGCCAGCTCGTCGTTGTCGATGACCGGGTACGGCAGCTTGAGGTGCCGGCACGACGCCGGACCGGGGGCCAGCAGGTTGCGCTCCGGGCCCATGATCCGCGCCATGCAGGTGACGAGCTCTTCGCGGATCGCGTCCAGCGGCGGGTTGGTCACCTGGGCGAAGTTCTGCTTGAAGTAGTCGTAAAGCAGCCGGGACCGCTTCGACAGCACCGCGGGCGGGGTGTCCGAGCCCATCGAGCCGATCGGCTCGGCGCCCTTCTCGGCCATCGGCGCGAGCAGGATCTTCAGCTCTTCTTCGGTGTAGCCGAAGGAAAGCTGGCGGCGCAGCACCGAGTCGTGGCTCTGCACCACGTGGTCGCGGTCGGGCAGCTCGGCGATCTTCAGCAGGCCCGCGTGCAGCCAGCCTTCGTACGGGAGCTTGCCGGCGAGGGCGGACTTGACCTCTTCGTCGTCCACGATCCGGCCGGCGGCGGTGTCCACGAGAAACATCCGGCCGGGCTTGAGCCGCCCCTTGGCCACGACGTCCTTGGGTGCGACGTCCAGGACGCCCGCCTCACTGGCGAGCACGACGCGGTCGTCGGCCGTGCGCCACCAGCGCGCCGGGCGCAGGCCGTTGCGGTCCAGGACCGCCCCGACCAGGGTGCCGTCGGTGAAGGTGACGCACGCCGGGCCGTCCCACGGCTCCATGAGGCTCGCGTGGAACTGGTAGAACGCGCGGCGCTCCGGCTTCATGGTGGCGTGGTTCTCCCACGCCTCCGGGATCATCATCAGCACGGCGTGCGGCAATGAGCGGCCGCCGAGGTGCAGCAGCTCGAGCACCTCATCGAACGACGCCGAGTCCGACGCGTCGGGCGAGCAGATCGGGAACAACCGCGAAAGGTCGCCGTCGATCAGCTCGGACTCGAGCAGCGCCTCGCGGGCCCGCATGCGGTTGCGGTTGCCGCGGATGGTGTTGATCTCGCCGTTGTGGGCCACGAACCGGAATGGGTGCGCCAGCGGCCACGACGGGAAGGTGTTGGTGGAGAAGCGGGAGTGCACCAGGGCGATGGCGCTTTCCAGCCGCTCGTCACGAAGGTCGCCGAAGAACGCGGGCAGCTGCTCCGGCGTGACCATGCCTTTGTAGACGATCGTCCGCGAGGACAGCGACGGGAAGTAAGTGCCACAGCCCGAGTTCGCGCTTTCGTGCTCGACGCGCTTGCGCAGGCAGAACGCCAGCCGGTCCAGCTCCAGTCCCGACTTTCCGTCGCCGGTGACGAAAAGCATCGCGAAGCAGGGCATGACCGAGCGGGCGGTCGGGCCGATGTCGGCGCGGTCGGCGTCGACCGGCACCTCGCGCCAGCCGAGGACTTCGAGGCCCTCTTCGACGGCGATGCGCTCGGCGAGCTCGACGGCCTTGCGGCGTTGTTCGTCATCCTGGGGCAGGAACGCGATTCCGGCGGCGTAGCGGTGGTGGCCCTGGTCGTCGGGCTCGGGCAGCTCGAAGCCGGCCTCGGCGCGCAGCAGCGCGTCGGGCAGCTGCAGGAGGATGCCCGCGCCGTCACCGCTGGTCGGCTCGGCGCCGGCGGCGCCGCGGTGGTCCAGGTTGGTCAGCGCGGCCAGGCCGTCGGTGACGATGCCGTGCGAACGGCGCCCGCGGATGTCGGCCACCATGGCCACACCGCAGGAGTCCTGTTCGGTCTCCGGGTCGTAGAGACCCTGTTTGCCGGGAATGGCGGAGAAGATCATGAAGGGACCTCCTTCGTCGTCTGTCGTGCGGGGCCGGGCTACCGGCCGGGGAGCGCACGGGACGACGATGGCCCGCTTGTTAGCGCGACTTTAACACCTGGGAAACAGGCCAGCATCGTTTCGGAGCGCCCCGAACGGCGCCGGACGGTAACGATCTGGCTGCGTGGAACGACATAGTTCCTGATGGGTTCCCGGTAGTTCGCTCTGCTAAGTATACGGCCCGCAAACGCCCGTCAAGCCCAACGTGACGCGGCCGACCCGGCTCACCCGGAAGTGTGCCGCGGGTCACTAGAACGTGTTACATTTCGCCGCATGATCCTCGACCGGTTCAAGCTCACCGACCAGGTCGCGGTGGTCACCGGCGCGGGCCGCGGGATCGGCGCGGCCACCGCCGTGGCCCTCGCCGAAGCGGGCACCGACGTGGTCATCGCCTCCCGCACCGAAGCCCAGCTCGACGAAGTGGCTTCGCGCGTCGCGGCCGCGGGCCGCCGGGCCCACGTGGTGGCGGTGGACCTCTCCTCCCCCGAAGCCGCCGCGGCGCTGGCGTCGACGGCGGTGGCGGAGTTCGGCCGGCTCGACCTGGTGGTCAACAACGTCGGCGGCACGTACCCGCGACCCCTGCTGGAGACGACGGCGGAGTTCCTCGAAGAGGCGTTCCGCTTCAACGTCGCGACGGCGCACGCGCTCACCGCGGCGGCGGCGCCGTCCCTGGTGGCCTCGGGCGGCTCGGTCGTCAACATCTCGTCGGTGATGGGCCGGCTGTCCGGCCGTGGTTTCGCGGCCTACGGAACGGCGAAGGCGGCCCTGGCGCACTACACGCGCCTGGCGGCCGCGGACCTGGCGCCGCGGGTGCGGGTGAACGCGATCTCGGTCGGTTCGGTGGCGACGTCGGCGCTCGAGATCGTCGTCGGCAACCCGGAGCTCAAGGCGAAGATGGAGGCCGCGACGCCGCTGGGGAAGATCGGCGAGGCCGAGGACATCGCGGCGACGGTGGTGTTCCTGGCGTCGCGGGCCGGCGGGTACCTCACCGGCAAGATCCTTGAGGTCGACGGCGGCCTGCAGTCCCCCAACCTGGAGCTGGGTTTGCCCGATCTGTCCTGACCGGCGATTTTTTCGCCGAACCACCCACGCCTCGTGTCCACCCGGTGTCATAGTGTGGCCCGACCATAGGGATCACCAGGGGAGAACGAGGGGGAGATCCGTGGCCGACTTCGAAGTCGACCCCGCGGCCATGCGCGAGTACGCCGGGGTGGTGGACGGCCTGCACCAGGCCGTCGGCAAGATCGACGAGTACATGCGCTCGACGGCGTGCGACAAGTCCGGGTTCACCGGCCTCTTCACGGTGCTGCACCCGGTCGTGGACCTGGTCGGCAACCTCTACGGCGAAACGCTGAAGTTCGGGGACGCCCGGCTGACCTCGCTCAGCCAGGGCGTCCAGTCGGCGGCGGCCGCGTACACGACCCACGACATGAACTCGGCGAAGCTGCTGGACGAGCTGCGCGCCAAGCTCGAGTCGGCGGGTGCGGGCGGCGCGGCCGGCGAGCCGGGTGGGGTGCCCGACGACTTCCCGACGATGCCGCACCCGGCCTGAGACGAGGGGGAGCCGAGATGGCCAAGTCGCACCACGGCGGCGGGACGTCCACCAAGGACAAGCCGAAGAAGAAGGACGAGAAGCCCGAAGAAAAGAAGAAGAAGGACGACGGCGGCGGCGACGAGCCGAAGGAGCATTCGCCGGCCCCGGGCGCGGGCGCCCAGACGTCGTTCGGCTTCGACGACGGCAGCTCGATCACCGAGCCGCTGCAGAAGCCCGAAGACACCTCCGAAGACGACGTCCAGGACCTCGTCAAGGACGCCGGGGTCGAGGTGCTCGCCGTCGAGTGGGTGTACCAGAAGATCACCGGCACCACGCTGACCCAGCAGTTCATCGAGCCGCTGACCGGCGACTTCTCCAAGATGTCGGCCGACGCGGTGGCGTGGCGCAACATCGGCGAGACGATGAAGGCGTTCTCCGTGGTGATGTCGGAGAACGAGAAGGTGCTCGGCGAGCACTGGACCGGCCCGGCCGCGCTGGCGCACCGCGCGTACGTCGACCTCGGGTGGAAGGCCGGCCTCGCCGCCGAAGCCGGGATCGCCGAGCTCATCGCCAAGGGTTTCGACCTGCTGGCCGAGACGTCGAAGAAGCTGGCCGCCAAGGCACTGGACCTGCTCAAGAGCCTGATCGACCGGCTGCTGGTGATGGCCGCCGAGGCGTGCGTCCCGATCGCCGGCTGGGTCGCGGACGCGATCACCGCGCTCAGCGAGATCATCCCGCTGATCGACGCGCTGATCTCGATCATCGACATGATCAAGGACATCGTCGAGAAGGTCGGCGACCTGTGGAACTCGCTGAAGGACATCGGTTCGCAGCTGGCGAAGATCAAGGACGTGCACAGCGTCGGCGACCTGGTCGACATCGGCAAGGGCATCGCCGGGGACGTCGGCGACATCAAGGACGACGCGAAGAGCATCTCGGGCAGCGCCCACGACATCAAGGACAAGGCCAAGGAAGGCGTCGAGGAGCACCGCGACCGCAAAGCGGAGACCGAGAAACGCCGTGAGGAGCGGGCCGCCAAGGTCCGGCCGGCCAGCGGGCGCATCAGCGGCCGGATCGACTAGGAGAACCCATGTCCCAGCCCATCCCGCCGGACGCCTGGAAGACGGCCGCCATCCGCGAGGCCGAGTCCGCGCTGGACCGGAGCGTCAGCAAGTCGCGGCAGCTGCTCAAGGATCTGGAGAAGATCAAGCTGCCGCCGGTGGAGCGGACCGTGTCGCCCGAGCGGCTCGCCGCGATCAAGGCCGCCGCCGCGCGACCGGACGCGCCGCCGCAGCTGAAGCTCCTCAAGCGCAAGGTCGAAGCCGGCCAGCTCACCTGGGAGGACGTCGCCTCCGGGCGGGCGTTCGCCGATCCCGAGGTGCAAGCGCTTGCCCTGGGCCCGCTCGGCGAGGCGCACGAGATGTACGACGAGCTGCGCGAAGGCGCGACGGCCGACGAGGTGCTCGAAGCCCGCGAAGGCGGCCGGCCCGCGGACCCGCTGGCCGACACCGGCCGGTCGCCGTACGCGGCTGGGCCCGCTCCGCAGGGTGGTTATTCGGCGGACACCCCGCTCCGGGCTGCCGAGCCGCCCGCCGACCACCCGCAGGGCAACCCGCGCTGGTCGGCCGAGCCCGGCCAGTCCGACCACCCGCAAGCCAACCCCCGCTGGGCTGCCGAGCCGCCCGCCGACCATCCGCAGGGCAACCCGCGCTGGTCAGCCGACCCCGGCCGGCCCGACCACCCACAAACCAACCCCCGCTGGTCAGCCGACCCCAGCCAGCCCGACCACCACCGCCCCGCCGAGCCGCCCGCCGACCACCACCGCCCGGCCGAGCCGCCGACACCGCCGTCGCGGCACCGCGCGCCCGAGCCCGAGCTGGACGACGACGACTTCGCCGATCCCCTCGCCGACGACGCCCCGCCGCCGCGGCCTTCATCCCCGGAGCCGCCGCGGCGCAAGCGGCGCGACGAGCCCGGGTCGGACGACGACTACTTCGGCGGCTCGTTCCTCGGCTAGCGAAAAGGCCCCCACGCGAAGTGGGGGCCTTTTCGTCGGAAGGACTCAGCTGTCGGCGGGTTTCTCCGGCTTCTCTTCCGGCGCTTCCTCGGCCGGCTTGTCCGCGGGCACGCTGGCGTGCTCGGGCTCCTCGGCGGAGTCGGCCACCGGGACCTCCTCCGGCCCGGGCGCGTCCTTGCTCCGCAGCGACTCCGGCGTCTCGCGCGGCCCCCGCTTCCCGGCGAGCACGAAGTACACCACCGCCGCGACGAACAGCAGGATCGACGTCCAGACGTTCACCCGCAGGCCGAGGATGTGGTTCGCGGTGTCGGTGCGCATCATCTCGATCCAGCCGCGGCCCACCGTGTAGCCGGCGACGTACAGCGCGAACGCCCGGCCGTGGCCCAGCTTGAACTTGCGGTCCGCCCACACCACCAGCAGCGCGACCAGCAGGTTCCAGATCAGCTCGTACAGGAACGTCGGGTGGACCGGGCTCTCCGGCAGCGGGATGTGCCCGGTCGCGACGCCGTTGAGCAGGTTGTTGGGGTCGTCCGGGTTGAAGCGCTGGAAGACCTCCAGGCCCCACGGCAGGTCGGTGTGCGCGCCGTAGAGCTCCTGGTTGAAGTAGTTGCCGAGGCGGCCGATGGCCTGCGCGACGACGATGCCGGGGGCGATCGCGTCGGCCATCGCCGGCAGCGGGATGCCCTTGCGGCGGCACGCGATGAGCGCGCCCACCGCGCCGAGGGCGATGGCGCCCCAGATACCGAGGCCGCCGTCCCAGATCGCGAACGCGTTCCAGGGGTTCTTGCCCTCGGTGAAGTACAGCTCGGGGTCGGTGATCACGTGGTACAACCGGCCGCCGACCAGGCCGAACGGCACGGCGAACACGGCGACGTCGATGACCG
Source organism: Amycolatopsis iheyensis (assembly GCF_024703995.1). GTDB lineage: Bacteria > Actinomycetota > Actinomycetes > Mycobacteriales > Pseudonocardiaceae > Amycolatopsis > Amycolatopsis iheyensis. Next base: position 97,265 of record NZ_JAMXQV010000023.1, read on the forward strand.
TGCCCTTGGTGCCGCCCCGGGCGGCCCAGCGCCGCTCCCCCCACCAGATCGCCACGATGATGCCGGCGATGATGCACAGGGCGTACGCGCGGATCGGGATCGGTCCCAGGTGCCACACCCCGCGGTCGGGGCTGGGGATCGTCGCGAGGTAGGCGGAAATCACCGGGCCACCGTAGCGCTAGCGCGGCTGGTCTTCCACAGCGGCCAGGTAGCCCGCCACCAGCGCGTGCGCGACCTGGACCACAGCCTGGTCGCGCGGGAGGAACCGTTCGTCGTGGAGGCTGGGCACGCCCGCGGTGTCGCCGAGGCCGACGAACAGCATCAGCCCGCGCGTGCCGCCGCCGCAGTAGTGGGCGAAGTCGTCGGCGCCGAACGAGCGGAACTTGTCGTCGACGACGAAGCCGGCGTGGCCCAGCCAGCGGCCCGCGCCCTCGGCCAGCGCGACGTCGTTGCTCAGCACCGGCTCGCACGGGCTGATCTCCAGCTCGGCGGTGCAGCCGTGCGCCTTCGCCGTGCCGTGCACGATCTCCGCGAGCGTTTCCAGCGCGCGCTCGCGGTCCTTCGCGCGCATCAGGCGCAGCGAGCCGAACGCGCTGGCGCTGTTCGGGACGACGTTCGCCGCCGCGCCGCCCTGGATCCTTCCGACCGAGCAGACCGCGCCGAACACCGGGTCGATCCGGCGTGACGCGAGCTGCTGCAGGCTCACCACCAGCTGCGAGAGCGCGAGGATCGGGTCGCGCAGCAGCTGTGGGTAGCCTGCGTGGCCGCCCTGGCCGTGCATGGTCACCTCGAACTCGTCGGTGGACGCGTTCACCGGGCCGGGCACCGCCGCGACGACGCCGTGCGCGAGCCGCGGCTGGACGTGCGCGCCGATCACCGCGTCGACTCCGGCTTCGGCCAGCACCCCGGACTCGACGATGTCGAGCGCCCCGGGCGGCGACGTCTCTTCGCGCGGCTGCAGGAGCGCGAGGATCGGCCGCGGGACGCCGACGCGCACAGCCGCCCGGCAGACGGCGACCAGCGCGGCGAGGTGGACGTCGTGGCCGCACGCGTGCATGTACTCGTTGCCCGACGCCCACGGCACGCCGGTGCCCTCGAGCACCGGCAGCGCGTCGAGCTCCGCCCGCAGCGCCACGACCGGGCCGTCGCCGCCGGGCAGCGGGATCGCGCGGCCGGTCTTGGCGACGCGCGTGCCCTCACCGGCACCGAGCGCGCCGGCGACCAGGCGGGCGGTGTCCTCCTCGTCGCCGGAGCCACGGGGGTCGGCGTGCACCGCGTGCCGCAGCTCGACCGCCGCGGGCAGCTCGTCGTCGATCGCTTTCGTCCAGCGGCCCCAAAGGTCGTTCACCCGTGCTCCAAGCGGTAGATCCTCTTCGCGTTCTCGTGTCCCACCAAAGCACACAGCCGGACGGCGTCCACTTCGGACAGCGCGTCGGCGGCGAGCGCGGCACGCAGGAAGTCCGACAGGCCCTGCCGGAACAGGGCCGTGCCCAGGTGGTACAGCTCGGCCAGGCCGAACGCGTCGGTGGAGAAGAGGACCTTCCCGAACGGCGCGATCTCCAGCAGCTCCGCCAGGACCGTCGGCGCGCGGAAGCCCGCGTTGTGGGTGGCGAGCCCGACGTCCACGAACACGTGCTCGAAGACCTGCGCGAGATACGCGGCATTGCGGTGGAACGGGTAGTTGTGCAGCAGGAGGACCGGCACGCCGAGGTCGCGGGTCGCACGCAGCAGCCCGGTCAGGTGCAGCGGGTCGCAGCGGTGCAGGTCGACGTCGGAGTCGCCGTAGCCGACGTGGAACTGCACCGGCAGGCCCAGGTCGAGCCCGGTCCAGACGAGGTGGCGGTGCAGGACCTCGTCGGCCAGCCGGCCGCCACCCGCGGCGAGCCACCGTCCGGCGGCTGCTTCGACCTCCGCGGCGGACGGCCGCTCCCCCTCGAGGTCGAGGCCGACGCGGTAGGCCGCGATCGACTTGAACCCGACGGCGGTCGCGGCGCGTTTCCCCAGTTCGTCGGCGAAGGCGCCGGCGAATCCCGCGGCCGTGGTCCCCTGGATCACCGCCTCGGCGACCTGCTCCAGCCGGACGACGTCGTGCGCGCGAGTGCCCACCAGCGCCGCGAACTCGCCGGTCGTGGTCAGCGACTCGGGCAGGAAACCGCCGTCCAGCAGGAAGTCCGTCGTGCCGGTGGCGCGCAGGAACCGGCGCGCGACCTCGGCCGCACCCAGCTCGGCACGGCGTTCGAGATAACTTTCCGCGGAAGCGTGCTTCGGCAGGTCGAGCACGGGCGCGCAGCGTTCGCGCACCGCGAGCCCGATGAGCGAGTCGAACAGGCTCGTCCCCAGCGGCGACGTCGTGTCCGCCTCGGTCAGCATCACCTCGAAGTCCGCGCGCGCCACGTCCTTCGTCACGACGCCGTGGCAGTGGTGGTCCACCAGGGGCAGGTCCGCGACGAACGGGAGCAGGTCGGTCATGCGCCTCCGTCCACTGTGCTGAGCCTGTCCCCCACCCTACGAGCGAAGCCGGGCGCGGACAGCACCAAGATCACCGCCAGCACCAGCACGGCCCCGGCGACCACGGGGAACCACCGCGCCGGTCCTTCGGTCGGGTACGGCACGACGTTGACGTACACCGTGTAACCCAGCACGGCGAGCGCGCCGATCGGGAACACGAGGTGCCACGCCGGCACGCGCATGCGGCGCTTCACGAACAGCAGCAGGATCGCGCCGATCGTCGTGAGCAGGTAGATCACCAGCAGGATCAACGTGCCGATCGAACCGCTCCACGCGAAGGTGTCCGACGCCGTCGCGCCGAAGAACAGCGCGCACACTCCGATGATCAGCACTGCCGCGCCGGTCACCGCACTGACCGCGGCCACCGGCGTGCCGCGGCTGGACGTCCGGCCGATGCCGCGGCCGCCGAACGCGTCGCGGCCGAGGGCGAACAGCAGGCGTGAGCCGCCGACCACGCAGGCCAGGCAGCAGCCGAACGCGCTGATCGCCGCGCCGACGCTGATCACGTCGCCGACCCACGCGCCCGCGTAGCGGCTGCCGAGGTCGCCGAGCAGGGACGGTGAGTCGTGGAACGCCGTCGCGTCCGTGCGGAACGCCATCATCTCGACCGCCGTGACCACCACGAAGTAGCCGCCGCCGAAGATCGCGGTGCCGAGGATCGCGCGGGGGATGTTGCGCTTCGGGTCGTGGGTTTCCTCGCCGAGCGTCGCCGCGGCTTCGAAGCCGGCGAAGGACAGGAAGCCGAACACCGCGCCGAGGAACACGCCGGACAAGCCGGTTTCCGGGACGAAGACGTCCATCGTGAACCTCGCGCCGTCCGGTGCGTTCCCGGCGAGCAGGCGGACCAGGATCACGACCGTGACCAGCAGGATCACCGCGATCGTCGCGCCTTCGACGGCGAGCAGCGTGCTCGTGCCGCGGCGCGCGGGCACCACGGACAGCAGCCACGCGCCGAGCAACGCGACGGCCGTCAAGACAAAGGGTCCCCAGGACGGCGGGTTCGGCCAGATCCCGACCTGGGTGAGGAACGCCGTGCCGAGCGTGCCCGCGGCCGAGCTGGTGACGACAGCGTAGAACGTGTACGTGCCGAGCAGGCCGATCCCGGAGACCACCCCGGCACGCGGGCCGAGCGTCGCGCCGACGAAGGCGTACACCGAGCCGGCGTGCTGGTAGTGCTGACAGAGCTTGACGAAGCCGTACGCGACCAGCAGGACGCCGACCGCGGAGAGCAGGAAGGCGAGCGGGACGGCGCGGCCGGCGGCGGCCGCGGTCTGCTGGGGGTTGATGTTGGCGGCCATGCTCGGGGCCATCAACGCGACCGACAGGCCGACGGCCTGCCAGACGGAGAGGGAGCGGCGCAGCCCTGGACGGGTTTCGACGGTGTCTGACACGATCTCCACCTCTTCTCTGAGTCACCTAGTGAACCTCCACGGGAGCGAAATGAGCCAGCTCGATCGGGCAGAACTCGCACAACAGGGCGCGATCCGGGCCGACGGCCTGCGCGCGGCCGGGGTGGAGCTCGTCGCGCTGACCTTCGTGGACAACAGCGGCATCGCGCGGGTGAAGGCCGTCCCGGTGGACCGGCTGTGGTCGGCGGCGGCGTGGGGCGTCGGCGCGTCGAACTCGTTCGACTTCTTCCTCGCCACCGACGAGATCGTGGGCGGTGCCTACTCGCGAGGCCCGGTCGGAGACCTGCGGCTGCACCCGGACCTCGACGCGCTCGTGCCGCTGGCCGCGCAGCCGGGCTGGGCGTGGGCCCCGGCCAACCGCTACGACCAGGACGGCGAGCCGCATCCGCAGGACGCGCGGGCGCTCGCCGCGACGGCGACGGCCCGGCTCGCTTCGCTCGGGTACAACGCGCGGACGGCGTTCGAGATCGAGTGGGTGATCACCGCGGCCGACGCGCCGGACGACCCGCGCTCGGCCACTGCCGGCCCGGCCTACGGCTACGCGCGGCTTTCCGCGCAGGCGGACTACCTGCGTGCGCTGGTGTCCACTTTGACCGCTCAAGGTGTGGTGGTGGAGCAGATCCACCCGGAGTATGCGGCGGGGCAGTTCGAGCTGTCGGTGGCGGCGGCCGACCCGGTGCGCGCGGCGGACGTCGCGGTGCTGACGCGCGAGACGATCCGGACGGTCAGCGACCGGCACGGGTTGCGGGCGTCGTTCACGCCGAAGTTCGCGCCGGACGGCGTGGGCAACGGCGGTCACGTCCACCTGAGCCTCTGGGACGGCGACCGCAACCTCTGCTCGGGCGGTGACGGCCGGTTCGGCCTGACCGGCACGGCGGAGGCGTTCGGCGCCGGCATTCTCGCGCGGCTGCCGGCGTTGCTGGCGATCGGCGCGCCGTCGGTGGTCAGCTACCTGCGACTCGAGCCGTCGCACTGGGCCGGGGTCTTCAGCGCGTGGGGGCTGGAGAACCGCGAGGCGCCGCTGCGGCTGGTGCAGGGGCCGGCCGGCCAGCGCGACCGGGCGGCGAACTTCGAGGTCAAGTGCTTCGACCTGACCGCGAACCCGTACCTGGTGGTGGCCGCGCTGATCTTCGCGGGCTTGGCGGGTGTTGCCGCTTCGGCCGTTTTGCCGGAGCCGGTGGACGTCGACCCGGCGACGCTGCCGTCGGCGGTCCGCCTGCCGACGTCGCTGGCCGACGCGGTGAAGGCGTTCGAAGCGGACGCCGAGCTGACTTCGGCTTTCGGGCCGGAGCTGGCGACGACGGTGCTGGACGTGCGCCGCGGCGAGATCGACGCGCTGGGCTCACTGCCGCCCGGCGAGCTGTGCGCGCTGATGCGCTACCTGCATTGAGACCTCGGCCCTGAGCTGGGGCAGCTTGGCGTAGAGGCGATCGCCGGGGCATTCGGTGTTGTAGAAGTCGCGGTGGCCCTTGATCTCCTCGACGTCGATGCCGTACTGGCGGCAGATGTAGGCGCAGAAGACGACGAGCGAGTCCCACTGCGCCTGCGGCGGCTCGACGCTGGTGTAGGTGCCTTCGTTCTCGATGCCGATGGCGTTGGTGTTCTGGCCGGGGCAGTGCGCGCCTTGGATCATGGTGGTGCCGCTCTTGAGCGCGTCGAGACTGCCGTGCCGCCCTTCCAGGCGGTAGCCGCCGCGGCTGACGGTGAAGTGCTGCCCGGTGTCGGACCAGCCGTTGTTGTCCATGTGGTCGTGCTGATCGTCCCGGGCGACCTGGAAGGCGTGCTCGAGGGAGTAGTCGGTGCTGTTGGGGCAGGCGATGTGGTGGATCAGGATGCGGTCGGCGGGGTGGTCGAGGGTGGTGAGCGGGTCCGCCGGCGGGCGGGCGCCCCACTCGGCGCAGCTGTAGATCCTGGGGGCGGTGGCGGCCTGCGCGGTGTGCGGGAGCAGGAGCCCGGCGCCGACGACGGCGAGGCCGGCGGCGCCGCGGAGGAAGGTGCGGCGCGGGAGGTGAGCTGGGTCCATGGGGTGGATCTTGGGCGGGCCGCGTACAGCTTTCGTACAAAGGGGTTCAGAGGCGGAGAGTGGCCTCGAAGGGGCGGGTGAGGCGGAGTTCGCCGTTTTCGCTCTTGGCGATGGGCTCGTAGTCCTCGCCTTGGCGTTCGAAGAGGGTGGCGATGTTCTCGTCCCCCGGCTCGACCAGGAGGTAGAACGGGATCAGCGCCTCGGCGTAGACGGCGCGCTTGAGGATCCGGTCCTGCATCTTCGTCGAAGGCGACACGATCTCCGCCGCCAGCAGAACCTCGCTCGCCGCGTAGGCCGCGGTGTCGACTCCGGGGCAGTTGACGATGACCAAATCGGGGGTCAGCAGTCTCCGCGCCGTGAGGCGGACATTCGCCCCGGGCAGTGACTCGGCGCCGACCGGCAACGCGGGTGCGCAGGCGAATTGGAGCTTCCCCAGAATCCGCTGGTGTTCCAGTCCCGGCCATGGGCTGACGAGCAGCATCCCGTCTACGAGTTCGATCCGTTGAAGCAGGGTCTGTTCTTCGGGCAGGGCGAGAACGTCGTCAGCTGTCCAGCCGTCCGGTCTTCGCGGCAAGAGGAACGCGTTGTGGATCATCACACGAGGAGTATGCGGACCGCCACCGACAGTTCTGGATCAGGTGAGGGCGTCACACCGGTGCGACACGCCGTTCAGGACCGGTGAAGCCGCACCACTTCGGCTCGGGCGTGTGCGACGCGACCGGTCTCCTGCCCACCGGCGTGCGCGATCTCCCGCGCCAGATCGCTCGCCGCCGCGAGCCGGTGCCGGGCCGCGCGGCGGCTGTGGACGTGCTTGCGATACGCCTTCCGCTGCTTCCGCAACCCGCTCACCGCGGCCAGCAGCGCCGGATCGAGGACGCCCGCCTCGACCTCCGGGCCCAGCAGGTCCCGCGTCCACGCGCGCTCCCGCCGGGCGGCGTGACGCAGGACGTAGAACAGGAACGTCAGCTCCACCGCCGCGAGGACGAACGGCAGCCACACCCCGCCGCCGAGGCCGGTCATGTCGTCCCACGCGAAGTGGAACACCATGGCCGCCAGCATCGTCAGCACGCCGCGGACCACGTCGCGGTCGGCGCGGTCGCCGCCCAGCACCCACATCAGGCCGGCGCAGAAGATCGCGCTGAACAACGCGTGCGACACGATCCCGGTCACCCCGCGCAGCACGAAGATCTGCAGCGACGAGCCCAGCTGGTCGGCGCCGAAGCTCTGCGCCGCGCCGTTGTAGACGTACAGCACGTCCTCGAAGACCTGGAAGCCCAAGCCGAGGTACGCGCCGATGATGAACCCGTCGTAGGCGCCGCGCACCAGGCGCGGGGCGAGCCCGATCAGGAGCACCAGCCCCAGCGCTTTCGCGAACTCCTCGTCGATCGGGGCGGTGAGGCCCGCCGCCCAGTTCGACGCGAACGCGGTGCCGCCGAGCTTCGTCCAGATCTCCAGCAACGCGGAGTTGGCCGGGAGCGCCACCCAGAACGTCGCCGCGACGCCGCCCCAGGCGAACGCCGCCGCCAGCAGCCCACCCGGCTGGGCCGTGTAGCGGTTCTGGCGGCGCAGCAGCAGCAAACACGGCACCAGGTACAGCCCGAACAGCAGGATCCCGCCGGTCAGCGCGGGCGTGTAGAAGCCCTGGCCGAAGTAGCGGACCATCGTGAGCGCACCGCCGCCGACGCCGACCAGGTACACCCAGAACGCCAGGTTGTGCGGCTGGAAGAACCGGAACGGCTGCCCCCAGCCGGACTGCTCGATCGCGGCCAGCTGGGCCGCCTTGTCGCTCATCGGCCCGGGGTGACGCTGCGCAGGACGCCGTCGATCTCGGCGCGGTGCCGTTCGAACTCGCCCGGGGCGGTGCGCACCCGCACGAGCAACGCGGGCGCGTCGTCGGCCGTCTCCCCCGGTCCGGCCACCTTGAACGCGACGTCGAGGGCGTCCCCGCCCGGTCCGGTGCCGGCCTGCCCGACCCCGACGAGCCCGCCGGACGTCGTCACCGTGCCCCGGGCGGCGTCGATCCCCGGCACCGCGCCCTCCGCGCGTTCGACCTGGTCGAGGAACGCGTCCGCCGACCCGCGGAACGGCGCGCCGCGCAGGGCGATCGTCGCGCCGCCGGTGGCCAGGTCGATCTGCAGGCTGCGCGCGTTGGCGGCGGTCGCGCCGAGCAGCGTCCCGCTCTGGAGCTGCCAGCCGACCGGTGGGATGGCGGTCGCGCCGGCGCCGAGGTCGAGCCGGTCGCCGGCCTTGATCTCGTTGTGCCACGGGATCGCCGCGTTCACCGCGGGCAGCCCGTAAGCGAGCAGCAGGGCGATGACGAGCGCGATCAGCGCGGGCGGGAACGTCCGGCGGTCCAGGCCCAGGAACCGGTGTTCGACGGGCACCCACCCGTGCGGAGTCGCAGTCACCCGGCCATCACAGCACGGGGAGCGGGATCCGGCCTCCCGTGTTCAGCCGGTCGAGGCCAGCTGGCCGGCGCCGCTGTACAGCTCGATCTTGAACCGGATGTGCTCCCGGTGCTCCTCCAGCCGCGAAATCTGCGCGGCCACCCGGGCCTCGTGCTCCCGGAGCACGTCGACGCGCTCTTCCCGCGTCGCGTCACCCGAGCGCAGCAGCTCCACGAACCGCAGCATCTCCGCCACCGGCATGCCCGTGTACCGCAGGCACCTCAACAACTGCAGGAACTCGACGTCCTGCTCGGTGAAGAACCGCCGGCCGCCGGCCGTGCGGCCCACCTCGTGCAGCAAGCCGATGCGCTCGTAGTAGCGCAGCGTGTCGATCGTGAAACCGGTCTTTTCGGTCACCTGGGCCGGGGTGTAAGACGTCACGAATCCAGAGTGACACCTGGAGCGCACTCCGGGTCAAGCCGGAGTGACCGCCCGGCGGACACCTTCGGCCAGCTCGGCGGACAGCGCACGCACCCCGGACGGGCCTTCCGCGGCCGCCGTGACCAGGGCCGAGCCCACGATCACCGCGTCCGCGAACGACGCCACCTGGGCCGCTTGCTCGCCGGAACGCACGCCCAAGCCCACGCCGATCGGCAGCGAAGTGTGCGCCCGGGTGCGGCGGACCAGCTCCTCGGCACCCGCGCCGACCTGGTCGCGCGCGCCCGTCACGCCCATCACCGCGGTCGCGTAGATGAAGCCCGACGACGCCGCCGCCGTGAGGGCGAGCCGCTCCTCCGAAGACGAAGGCGCCACCAGGAACGTCCGGTCCAGACCATGAGCCTCGGACGCGGTCATCCACGCGGCGGCTTCGTCCGGGATCAGGTCCGGCGTGATCAGGCCGAGCCCGCCCGCCGAGGCGAGGTCACGCGCGAAGCGGTCCACGCCGTAGCGGTTCACCGGGTTCCAGTACGTCATGACGACCGCGCGGCCACCGCGGGCCGACACCGACTCGACCACCTCGAACAGGTGCTTCAGCCGGAACCCGTTGTCCAGCGCGGTCACCGACGCGGCCTGGATGGTCGGGCCGTCCATCACCGGGTCCGAATACGGGACGCCGACCTCGATCAGGTCCGCGCCGCCGTCGACGCACGCCGCGATCAGGTCCTTGGAGCCGTCGACCGTCGGGAAGCCCGCCGGGAGGTAGCCGATCAGCGCGCCGCGGCCCTCCGCGCGCGTGGTCGCGAAGAGGTCGTCCAGCCCGCTCATCCGTTCACCAGCCCGAACCACTTCGCCGCCGTGTCCATGTCCTTGTCGCCACGACCCGAAAGGTTGACGACGATCAGGCCGTCCGGACCGAGCTCGCGGCCCAGCACCAGCGCGCCGGCCAGCGCGTGCGCCGACTCGATCGCCGGGATGATGCCCTCGGTGCGCGAGAGCAGCTGGAACGCGTCCATCGCCTCGGCGTCGGTGACCGGCCGGTACTCGGCGCGGCCGGTGTCCTTCAGCCACGCGTGCTCGGGGCCGACGCCCGGGTAGTCCAGCCCAGCGGAGATCGAGTGCGACTCGACCGTCTGGCCGTCCTCGTCCTGCAGCAGGTACGTCATCGCGCCGTGCAGGTTGCCCGGGGTGCCCTTCGTGAGCGTCGCGCCGTGGCGGTTGCCCTCGATGCCCTCGCCGCCCGGCTCCAGGCCGACCAGCCGCACGGACGGGTCGTCGTAGAAGCCGGAGAAGATGCCGATGGCGTTCGACCCGCCGCCGACGCAGGCCGCGACGACGTCGGGCAGGCGGCCGGCCTGCTCCAGGATCTGCTCGCGGGCCTCGGTGCCGATGACGTGGTGGAAGTTGCGCACCATCGCCGGGAACGGCGCCGGGCCGGCGGCCGTGCCGAACAGGTAGTGCGTGGTGTCGGCGTTGGTCACCCAGTCGCGCAGGGCCTCGTTGATCGCGTCCTTCAGCGTCCGCGAACCGGTCTTGACCGGGATGACCTCGGCGCCGAGCAGCCGCATGCGGGCCACGTTCAGCGCCTGGCGCTCGGTGTCGACCTCGCCCATGTAGACGACGCAGTCGAGATCCAGCAGCGCGCACGCGGTGGCCGTCGCGACGCCGTGCTGGCCCGCGCCGGTCTCGGCGATCACGCGCTTCTTGCCCATCCGCTTGGTGAGCAGCGCCTGGCCCAGCACGTTGTTGATCTTGTGAGAGCCGGTGTGGTTCAGGTCTTCGCGCTTGAGGAAGACACGCGCGCCACCGGCGTGCTCGCCGAAGCGCTTGGCCTCGGTGAGCAGCGACGGGCGGCCCGCGTAGTCCTTGAGCAGGCGGTTGAACTCGTTCAGGAACTCCGGGTCGTGCCGGGCCTTGTCGTACTCGGCGGCGACCTCGTCGACGACGCCGATCAGCGCCTCCGGCATGAACCGCCCGCCGTACGGGCCGTAGTAGCCGCGCTCGTCCGGGTCGTGCTTGTCGTGCTCAGTTGTCACCGGCTGGGCCTCGGGCAGGCAGGGTGGGAGCCGGCGGTGACCAGCTTGACCAGGGCGCCCTTCGGGTCGCCGGACGCCACGAGCCCTTCGCCGACCAGCACCGCGTCGGCGCCGTGCCCGGCGTACGACATCAGGTCGCCCGGCCCGCGGACACCCGACTCGGCGACCTTGTAGACGTCCATCGGCAGGCCGGGGGCCAGCCGCGAGAAGACGTCCCGGTCCACCTCGAGGGTGTGCAGGTTGCGCGCGTTGACGCCGATGACCTTCGCGCCCGCCTCGAGGGCCTTGTCGGCCTCCTCGGCGTTGTGGATCTCCACCAGCGCGGTCATGCCCAGGGACTCGACGCGGTCGAGCAGCGCGACGAGCGCGTTCTGCTCCAGCGCGGCGACGATCAGCAGCACCATGTCGGCGCCGTGCAGGCGGGCCTCGTGCACCTGGTACGGGCTGACGATGAAGTCCTTGCGCAGGATCGGGGTGTCGACCGCCGCGCGGACCGCGTCGAGGTCGGCCAGCGAGCCGCCGAAGCGGCGCTGCTCGGTGAGCACGCTGATCACCCGCGCGCCGCCGTCTTCGTAGTCCTTCGCCAGCGAGGCGGGGTCGGGGATGTCGGCCAGGTCGCCCTTGGACGGGCTGCGCCGCTTCACCTCGGCGATCACGCCGATGCCGGACTCACGCAGCGCGGACATCACGTCGCGGGGCGCCGGAGCGGCCGCCGCGCGGACCTTCAGTTCGTCGAATGGCAGCGCGGATTCCCGCACGGCGAGGTCTTCCCGCACGCCGGCGACGATGTCTTCGAGCACGCTCACCGGGCGCCCCCGCCCGGGCACGTGCTCACGGTTTCACTCGCAAGGTCGCTCACAAAAACCTTCCCCTTCCCGCCGAAACGATGCTAACCCCCGCATCTGGAGCGCCCGGTTCCGGGTGCGCGCGTTACTCCGAATGCCGGTCCCGGGCGGCCGTCGGGTCCTCCCCTTCCGACAGCGCTTCCCACAGCTCGGCGTCGGGATCCCGCACCTTCTTGCGTGTGGCCGGAGCCGCGTACTTGGCCCCGAGCCGCGCGGCTTTCCCGGCGCCCTTGACGGCTGCCAACCCACCCGCGGCGACGAGAATTCCCCCCAGCACGGCCAGTCCGCGGCCGAGCAGCATCTCCGTCACCGGCAGCCCGTCGGCCCAGCCGGAGAACTTCACCCCGGCCACGCCCGACCAGACCGCGGCGACCCCGGCCAGCGCCAGCACGACGCCCAGCACGCGCCGCATCCAGCCGCCGGTGGCCACGAGCCCGGCGACGCCGGCCAGCGCGAGCAGGGCGAGCGGCACCAGCGCCGTGGACCGCTGCTCGCCGGTTTCGCTGTGGAGCACGGTCCCGCGCACCCCGCCGTCGCGGAACTCCGCGAACCACGTCAGCCGTGACGCGCCCCACAACGCCAGCGCGCCGAGCAGCAGCGCGACCACCATCATCCACAGTGGACGCCGCGACGGCCTGGTTTCCGGCGTGTCAGACATGCGCGGAGTCCGCGGCCGGGTCGAGCGCGCCCGCCGCCACCATCGTCTGCGCCGCGGCGACGGCCGAGAGCACGGTCCTGGCCTTGTTCAGCGATTCGGTGTCTTCGTAGTCCGGCACCGAGTCGGCGACGACGCCGCCGCCCGCCTGGACGTGCGCGATGCCGTCCTTCACCAGCGCCGTGCGGATCGCGATCGCCGTGTCGGCGTCGCCGGCGAAGTCGAGGTAGCCGACGACGCCGCCGTACAGCGCGCGGCGGACCGGCTCCAGCTCCTCGATCAGCTGCATCGCGCGGACCTTCGGCGCGCCCGAGAGCGTCCCGGCCGGGAAGCACGCGGTGACCGCGTCGAACGCCGTCTTGCCGTCGGCCAGCTCGCCGGTGACGGTCGACACGATGTGCATGACGTGGCTGTAGCGCTCGATCTGGAAGAAGTCGACGACGCGCACGGTGCCCGGCTTGCAGACCTTCCCGAGGTCGTTGCGGCCGAGGTCGACGAGCATCAGGTGCTCGGCGCGCTCCTTCTCGTCGGCCAGGAGGTCCTTGGCCAGCTGGGCGTCCTCCTCCGGGTCGGCGCCGCGCCAGCGGGTGCCCGCGATCGGGTGCGTGGTCGCGCGGCCGTCCCGCACGGTGACCAGCGATTCGGGGCTGGAGCCGACGATGTCGAAGCCTTCCAGCCGCAGCAGGTACATGTACGGGCTCGGGTTGGACGTCCGGAGCACGCGGTAGATGTCGAGCGCGTCGGCCGCGGTCGGGATCTCGAACCGTTGCGACGGCACGATCTGGAACGCTTCGCCGGCCTTGATCGCCTCGACGGCCTTTTCGACGGCCGCGTGGAAGTCTTCCTTGGACCGCTTGCGGACGAACTCCGGCGCGGGCCGCTCGAACGCCGCGACGGTGGCCGGCGCGGGCACCTGGAGCTGCTCGGTCATCGCGCTCAGCCGGGCGACGGCGTCGTCGTAGGCCGCGTCCACGCGCTCGGGCGAGTCGTCCCAGTTGACGGCGTTCGCGATGAGCGTGACCGTGCCCTCGTGGTGGTCGAACGCCGCGAGGTCGGTGGCCAGGAGCATGGTCAGCTCGGGGATGTCGAGGTCGCGTTCGGCCAGCTCGGGCAGCCGTTCCAGCCAGCGGACGGCGTCGTAGCCGACGTAGCCGACCATGCCGCCGGTCAGCGGCGGCAATCCGGGCAGGGGCTCGGTGTGCAACGCTTCGATCGTTTCGCGCAGGACGTCGAGCGGGTTGCCCTCGGTGGGCAGGCCGACCGGCGGCGTGCCGGTCCAGACCGCTTCGCCGTCGCGGACCGTGAGCGCGGCCGGGCTGCGGACGCCGATGAACGACCAGCGGGTCCACGAGGCGCCGTTTTCCGCGGACTCGAACAGGAACGTGCCCGGCCGGTCGGCGGCGAGCTTGCGGTACACCCCGATCGGCGTTTCACCGTCGGCGAGGACCCGGCGCACGACCGGGATCACGCGGCGGCTCTCGGCGAGGGCGCGGAAGTCTTCGCGGGACGGGCTGATCGAGCCGGGGCCGGCCGAACCGGCGGATGCGCTGGCCATGCGGCTCATTGTGCCGCCACCGGCGATCCGGGCCCCCGCCGGGTGTCAAATTCAATAACCGTTGAATATTGCCGGTGGCATGAGTCATGATGGACGCGTGAGCACCACGGACAGTCCCGACACTACCGGCCGCCGCCGCGGGCGCAGGCCCGCCGGCCAGGACACCCGCACGGCGTTGGTCGACGCCGCGCGGGCGGTGTTCGCCGAGAACGGCTACGACGGCGCGACCGTGCGCTCGATCGCCACTCGCGCCGGTGTCGACGCGGCGATGGTCAACCACTGGTTCGGCAGCAAGGAGGGCCTGTTCGCGAAGGCGGTCCTCCAGCTGCCGTTCGACCCGATGGAGCTGCAGGCGGAGATCCGCCAAGGCCCGGACGAGGAGATGGGCGAGCGGATCGTCCGCGCCTTCCTGACCCGCTGGGACGGCGCGGGCGGCGACGTCTTCCAGGCCCTCGTCCGCAGCATCACCGGCCACGAGCAGGCCGGGCACGCGCTGCGTGACTTCTTCCAGAAGTTCTTCACGGCGCTGATCACCTCGATCGGCTCCGACCGGATCCCGTTGCGCATGACGCTCTGCGCGTCCCAGCTGGTGGGCATGGGCATGATCCGGTACGTCGCGAAGTTCGAGCCGATGGCCGCGGCCGAGATCGACACGCTGGTGGCCGCGGTCGCGCCGAACGTGCAGCGCTACCTCACCGGGGAGATCGGCTGACTCGCTGCCTCGTCGCGTGGACCGGCACGAGGAGCGGGCCGGGTTTGCGCGGACCGTACGGGAAGAGGACGACCATCTGCCGCCCCCAGCCGCCGATCCACGCCCGGCGGTTCGCCTCGTTCTCCAGCGCGCCGGGACTGTGCGTCGAAAGCACGCAGCGCAGCACGATCGCGCTGCCGTCGGGGTAGGCGACGTGGACGTCGGCCAGGCGTGAGCGCCGCCCGCCGCGCGTGTCGGGCACGACGGTCACCCGGGCGAGCCGCCACCCGGTCGCGGCGACCGCGCGGACCCGGCGCCGCCAGCCGGCCGCCGCGACGATGGTGAACGGCAGCCCGCCGAGGCCCACCAGCATCGGGACCACGCCGGAGCCGACGAGCACCTGGTTTTCGTTCATCTCCTCGGTGGTGCGCACGTGCGCCGGGTCGGCCGGGTCGTAGACGGCGGTCACCGCGTCGCCGACCCCGTAGGCGCGCCCCGAGTCGCGGTGGATCTCGGCGGACCAGTGCCGGCCCGGCGACTCGTACTCGACCTGCATCGTGGGGGCGCCCTTGGCCGGGTTGTGCACGGCGGTCACGACGCCGGCCGTGCGCACGCCGGTGGCGAGCAGGTCCTCGGCGGCCGTGTCGACCAGCGTCGCCACGGTGAGCCCACCGGCGAACAAGGCGACCCAGACCAGCGTCAGCGCCGCCGCGTGCCGGGCGATCCGGCGCAGGCGGCGGGTTTCCCCGGCCAGGTCGACGCCGTCGCTGCCGGTCGTGGCGACCTCGCCCGGCAGCCAGGCGCCGAAGTCCTTGTCGGCGGCGAGGATCCGCCGTTCGGCGACGCGCAGGCGGTGGGAGGCGAACGCCACGAGCGCCGCGGACCCGGTCAGGATGCCGGCCTCGCCGAGGAGCTCGCCGTCCTCGAAGACGTAGCCCGGGGCGAGCAGCGAGTACGTCGTGCCCGCGGCGAAGACCAGGAAGACCAGCACGCCCAGGACGAGCAGGATCAGCCAGACCCGCCGGCCGCGGGCTTCGAGCGTCATGAGACGAGCTTAGAGCCGCTTGATCACGTTCCGGCCACCCGGACGCCGGAACGGAACGGCCTTCCGTCGCCTTTCGCTGACGGTGTTCGCACATTCGGGGAATCGACGGGATTCGTATCCTTTGCCCATGAAGCCAACGTCTTCAGGGCCGGCGGCGAGAACGCTCGCCGCTTCACTGCGCGAAGAACGCGAAACACGCAACGTCGGCCTTCGCAGGCTCGCGGACATGTTGGGGATCCTGCCGCAGGTGCTGTCGCTGTGGGAGAAGGGGCAGCGGCTGCCGAGCGTCGAGGACGTGTCGGCGATCCTCGCGTTGCTGGGGGTGACCGGAGAGAAGCGCGACCGGATCCGGACGCTCGCGAGGCACGCCCGGGAGCCGAATTGGCTCGTCTCGAGCACTGCCGGCCCTCCTTTCGCCCTAACCACGCGGCTGACCCTCGAAAGCACGGCGACAGCGATCACAACGTGGTCGCCTCTGATCGTTCCGGGTCTGCTCCAGACCCCGGACTACATCCGCTCGATCATGGACAACGCCCCCGTAACCCTCGAGCAAGCCGACACGCGGCTGCAGGTCCGGCTCAAGCGCCAGCAGATCCTCACTCGCCCGGATCCGGTGCAGTTCACCGTATTGCTCGGCGAACACGCACTCCACGAGAACTTCGGCGGGCCAGAGGTGATGTCCGACCAGGTTGATCAGCTGGTAAAGATGTCGGAGCGCCCCAACGTCCGTCTGCGGATCGTACCTGCCGGCATCGGCTACCACCCAGGTCTGATCGGCCCGTTCGATATCTACGAGTTCGCCGATGCACTACCGATCGTTTCCGTGGAGCACGCCAATTCGACGGCCTTCCTCCACGAGAAAGCTCAGACCTCGGACCAGAAACAACTCGCCAAGCAGATTCGTGACTTGGCTTTGAGTGAAGAGGCCTCGCTGAGCTTGCTACTGGAGATCGCCCGGTGAACCAGATGTTGGTCGGTTCAGCCGTTTTGTGCGAGTCGTCGCACAGCTGTGTCGAGATGGCGCTGGGGCCGGTCGTGGGTGCGAGACACGAAGGCCCGGCAGGCCGGGCACCACTCGCAGTCGGCGCTCGCCGTGCTGCGACGTCAGTCCTTCGGCACCCAGCGGTAGGTCTCGGCGCGCGCCCCGAACAGCACCGGCTTCTCGCGAAACGGCGGGTTCGGCAGGACGAGCACGCTCATCGCCGGCCCGTACCCGGCGACCAGGGCCGGCAGGCCCGGCGGCTGCGCCAGCGCCGGCACGGTCATGCTGCCGGGCCGGGACCAGAGGTCGATCCGGCTGCCGTCCGCGAACCGCACCGCGATCAGCGCGTACTTGTCTTCGCCCGGCTTGAGGGAAATGGTCACTTCGGCCTTGCGCCAGCCCGTCCGGCGTGCCGCGCGCAGGCGCCGCTCCGGGAGGAACGCGCCGAGGACCCCGCCCGCCCCGATCAGCAAGCCGATGATCATGGCCACCACCTGGCCGGTGAACAGGCACGCCACCGCGACGAAGATCCCCAGCACCATGACCACCGCCCAGAGCTGGAACCGCCGGTCCAGCGTCGCCGTGGCGCGGTCCGCCCACGGCGGCGCCCGCTTCTCCGGCCGGGGCAGCCAGTCCTCGTAGCGCACTCGCTCAGCCCCGGATCATCGCTGCTCGAGCGAACGCACCGGGACCGCGTACGGGATGTTGCGGAACAACCCGCGCGGGAAGAGCACCACCATCCACCGGCCACGCCCGGCGACCTGGACCGCCGTGCCCGGGAAGTCGGCCATGTGGGCCGCGCCGCGCACCGACGTCGACGCCTGGGTGCGCACGTCGGCGGCGTTCTCGACCGCCACGGTGACCGTGGGCAGCCCGCTGCCGCCCGCGCGCACGGTCGCGGCGCCGGCCCGCCAGCCGGTTTCGGTGACCGCGCGGTGGCGCCGCCGCCAGCCCGCCGCCGCGACGAGAGAGAACACGAGGCCCGCCAGCGCCACGGCAGCCACCACCAGGATCCCGCCCGCGGTGACTTCGGCGTCCGGGTCTGAACCCGATGATCCCAACACAGCCAGACCGCCGGCGACCGCGGCCGCCGCGACCAGGGCCCAGACCACCGCGCCGATCGTCGCCCAGGTCGCGAGCACGCGCAGTCCGGCGGTCTGGACCTCGAGGTCGACGCCGTCCCAGCCGGGTGGCACCGCTCCGGTGGCGGCCGCGTACCGGCGGCCGAACCGGCGGGCCCACACCGCGCAAACGAACGAAAGAGCCGCCAGCGGCAGCACCACGGGGAGCGTCGGCCCGCCCGTCACCAGCCAGCCGGCGAACACCGCCACGGCGCCACCGCCCAGCAGCACACTCGCGGCCGCGAGCGCGCCTCTCCCCCACCGCAGACCCATGGCTGTCCCCTTCCCCAGGACCAGGAGGGTACCGCCGCGAGATCACAAAACGGCCTGCTCAGCGCGCGAGCAGCAGCGCGATGAGCGCCAGCGTGCCCGGCAGAACCTGCACGAAGAGGATGCGCTTGTTCGCCGTCGCCGCGCCGTAGAGGCCCGCGACGATCACGCAGACGACGCCGTAGAGCTTGAGCTGGAAGCCCGTCGGGTCGCTCGCGATGAGACCCCAGACGAGCGCCAGCGCCAGGAAACCGTTGTACAGCCCCTGGTTGGCGGCCAGCGGCGCGCTCTCCTTGGCGAACTCCTCGGTGGTGCCGAAGGCCGCGCGGGCCCGCGGCGTCGTCCACAGGAACATCTCCAGGACGACGATGTAGACGTGGATCAGGGCGACCAGCCCGACCAGGACGTCGGCGACGATCCTCACGCGTGCTCTTTCTCGTCGGCCAGGAGCAGGCGCTCCTCGGTGTCGAAACAGGTGTGCGTGCCGGTGTGACAGGCGGGGCCGGTCTGGTCGACGCGCAGCAGGACCGTATCGCCGTCGCAGTCGATCCGCACCTCGCGGACGTGCTGGTAGTGGCCGGACGTCTCGCCCTTGACCCACAGCTTCGCCCGGCTGCGCGACCAGTACGTGCCGCGGCGGGTGGACAGCGTCGCGGCGAGCGCGTCGTCATTCATCCAGGCCATCATCAGCACGTCCGATGTGGCGTGTTCGACGACGACGGCGGCGATCAGGCCGTCGGCGTTGCGCTTGAGGCGCGCCGCGACGGCCGGGTCGAGGCTCATGCTCGGGCTCCCAGGATGTGCCGCTTGAGCGGCATCGAGTTGAGCAGGACGAAGGCGTAGCCGTACCCGGCGAAGGACAGGCCGGAGAACAGCTTGTTCCACCACAGCGCGGCGGCGAGCAGCAGGAACGCGTGCAGCAGCGCGAACACCACCGCGACGACCAGGCCGCCGATGCGGGCGCTGCCCAGCTTGAGGACGAGCCCGGTGGTCACGACGCCGCCGAGGATGAGCGCGAGCGCGGGCATCCGGTAGATCTCCAGCCCGGACCCGGCGCTGAGCACCGGGATCAGGTCGAGCAGCGCCCACGCCACCGGCAGCCCGACCAGCAGGCCGGCGGTGACCTTCACCTCGACCGGTGCGGCCCAGGACTTCATCGGATCTCGACCCCGCCTTCGCGCAGCGCGTCCTTGACGTCGCCGATCTTCAGCTGTCCGAAGTGGAACACGCTGGCCGCGAGCACCGCGTCCGCGCCGGTCCGCACCGCGGGCAGGAAGTGCTCCACCGCGCCCGCGCCGCCGCTGGCGATCACCGGGACCCGCACGGCCTTGCGGACGAGCTCGATGAGCTCGAGGTCGAAGCCGTTCTTGGTGCCGTCGGCGTCCATCGAGTTGAGCAGGATCTCGCCGACGCCGAGCTCCTCGCCGCGGGCGGCCCACTCGACGGCGTCGATGCCCGTGCCGCGGCGGCCGCCGTGGGTGGTGACCTCGAAGCCGGACGCGGTCGGCTCGCCGCCTTCGGGCACGCGGCGCGCGTCGACCGACAGCACGATGCACTGCGACCCGAACCGGCGCGACGCCTCGTGGAGGAACTCGGGGCGGGCGATGGCGGCGGTGTTGATGCTGACCTTGTCCGCGCCGGTGCGCAGCAGCCGGTTGACGTCTTCGTTGCTGCGGACGCCGCCGCCGACGGTGAGCGGGATGAACACCTGCTCGGCGGTGCGGCGGACGACGTCGTAGGTGGTCTCACGGTCGCCGGAAGACGCCGTGACGTCGAGGAACGTCAGCTCGTCGGCCCCTTCGGCGTCGTAACGCCGGGCCAGCTCGACCGGGTCGCCGGCGTCGCGCAGGCCGGCGAAGTTGACACCCTTCACGACCCGGCCCGCGTCGACGTCGAGACAGGGGATCACCCGCACCGCGACAGACATGCCCGCCAGCGTAGTCAAGGGCGTTCTAAGCTCGACCGATGGCACGGGCGGGACGGCGGCCGGGGCAGACCGAGACGCGCGAGAAGATCCTCGACGCGGCGCGGCACCGGTTCGCCGAGCTGGGGTACGACGGCGCGACGGTCCGCGGGATCGCCGCCGACGCGGGCGTGAACGCGGCCCTGCTGCACCACTTCTTCGGCAGCAAGCAACAGCTCTTCGCGGCGGCGATGAACCTGCCGGTGAACCCGGCGTCACTGGTCCCGGCGATCCTCGCGGGCCCACGGCCGGGCCTGGGCGAACGGCTGGTGCGGGCGTTCCTCGCGGTCTGGGCGGCCCCGGAGGGCCGAACACCGTTCATCGCCATGCTGCGCGCGGCGGCGACGAACGAGCAGGTGGCGCTGATGATGCGCCAGTTCATCGAGCGCACGGTGCTGGCGGAGGTGGCCCGAGCCCTGGAGGTGCCGAAGATCCGGGTGACGGGCATCGCGGCGCAGATGATGGGCGTCGCGCTGCTGCGGTACGTGATCAAGCTGCCGCCGCTGGCGGATGCGGACGACGAGGAGATCGTCGCGTTGCTGGCGCCGGTGGCGCAGTACTACCTCGACCCACTTCACTCGTTGTAAGATGGCGACTTCGTACGGTTAGCCGGGGAGGGCTGGCGTGGAAGTTCCGTCGGGGGTCGTTCGTGGCTGAGTACGACCCGAACACCCGTCGGGCTCCGCTGCGGCCGCTGGTCCCGCACAGCGGGTCGTACGACGGTGCAGCCGAGGCCGGTGGTGCCGGTTTCGAGTACGACGAAGCGACGCTGCACAGCCTCGCCCGCGAGTGGCGCGACCTGGCGAACGAGTTTCGGAATGACATCAAGAACGCGGAAGCGATCGCCCGCACGCAAGGTCCTGGTCTCGACTACGCCAGTGAGCAGAACGCGAAACTGGTTCGATCCTCCGGCCAGACTCTCGCGGACACGTTGCAACAGCGGGCTGACTACTGTGACTCGATGGCCGACAAGTTCGCAGCCGCGCTGGGCAAGTACGCGACTGCTGAAGACACTCACGCCACCGAGATCGGCGACTCCGCGAAAGGCATCATCTAGTGCGCCGAGTTCTTCTCCTGACCTGCGCCGGGCTCATGGTGCTTACCGCATGTTCGCCCTCGGTCTCCGGCAAGGCTCTACCGGCTTCCACCCCACCCTCGGCCGACGGCGGGCAAGTCCCCGGCCCCGGTGTCCCGAAGGTCGAGGTTCCGCTCGACACCGAAGCCTTCAAGTCCGCGCCGTGCACCGCACTGTCACAGGACCAGGTGACCGAACTGTTCGGCTACCCGGTGGCACCCAAGCCAGACCCCACGGGCCCGGGCGGTCCTGGATGCGACTGGGACACGGTCGACGGCTCCCGCGCGAGTGCGCACGTTCTCTTCACGACCGTCGACGACCTCGGGCTGACCAGCGTGTACCGCGCCCAAGGAAAGGCGTACAAGTTCTTCCAGCCGTTGGCAGCGATCGAGGGCTACCCCGTGGTCGCCTATGGGACTTCCGACGCCCGTTCGACCGGCCGCTGTTCGGTGGCGCTGGGGACGACCGACCACTCGACCGTGGACATCACGATCTTCCAGACGAAGGAGAAGATCGGCAAAACCGATCCGTGCGAGGTAGCCCACGCAGTGGCAGAGAAGGTCCTCGCTTCCCTGAAATCAGGGCGCTGATGGCACCCGCCGTTCACACCAAGGACACCCGATTCGTCTAGTTTGCGCCGCGTGCGCAGACTCCTCCCCGTGGCCGCAGCCGCCCTCGTCCTGTTGACCGCCTCCCCCGCCCACGCAAGCGCGAAGGATCCCTCCCCCGTCCTCCAGACCCAGACCTTCGCCGAGCCCGCCGACGCCGACGACCCCGCGATCTGGGTGCACCCCCGCGATCCCGGACGCAGCATCGTGCTCGGCACGCTCAAGGAGGGCGGCCTCGCCGCGTTCGACCTGAACGCGCGGACCCTGCAGATCGTCCCCGCCGGGCCCGGCGGCCGGTTCAACAACGTCGACGTCGTCGGTGACCTGGCCGTTGTGAGCGATCGTGGGCAGGACCGGGTCCGCGTCTACCGGATCGACCCGGCCCACACGCCCGTGCTGCGGGACGTCACCGACCCCGCCGCCGGCCGGGTGTTCCCGGAGTCCGATGTGGACGAACAGCGCACCGCCTACGGCCTCGCCGCCGGCCGGGATCCGAAGACCGGGACGCGGTGGGTGGCCGTCACCCGCCGCCACGAGACGCGCGTCGCGCTGCTCCAGCTCGTCGACCGGCCCGGCGGCATGGTCGGCACCGCGCCGCTCGCCACCATCGACCTGCCTTCGTCGTTCCGGCTGCCGGACGGCACGACCTGGTCGCCGTGCGAGGAGCCGGGCGAGGGCCCGCAGCTGGAAGGGTCCGTGCTCGACGGCGGCGTGCTCTACACCGCCCAGGAAGACGTCGGGATCTGGCGGATCCCGGTCTCGACCCGCGGCTTCGGGCGGCCCGAGCTGCTCGACCGCGTGCGCTCCTACGGCGTCCCCGCGCGCTGGGACGCGGCCACCGAGGAGTGCGTCGCCGATGGTCCGGACCCCGGCTTCGGCGGCAAGTGGCTCGAGGCCGACGCCGAAGGCCTGGCCCTCGCCCACGGCAAGCTGTTCGCCTCCAGCCAGGGCGACTCGCGGTTCGTCGTCTACGGCCCGCGGACGCGCGACCTGCGGATCGTCGCGGGCCGGGGCACGGACTCGGTCGAGCACTCGGACGGCTCGGCGATCAGCACCGCCTACCTGGGCCGCCGGTTCCCGCACGGCCTCCTGGTGGTCCACGACGGCGAGCGCGACCCGGGCACGGGCTTCGCGTTCGTGCGCCTTGAGGACGTCATCCCGCGCTGAGCCGCCCGGCACCCGAAAAAAAGATCACGCCCGCATGCATCAGCCCGGGCCCCTCGCGCGTCCATGGAGCGTGGGTTTCGAAGACTTCGTGGCGGAGCGGCTGGACGGGCTGCTGCGTTATGCCACCGTCCTGACGAACGACCCGCACCTGGCGCAGGACATCGTCCAGGACGTGCTGCTGCGCGCCCAGCAGCGGTGGGCCACGATCGCCGCGCCGCCGACCTACGTGCGGCGGATGGTCACCAACGAGTACCTGTCGTGGCGGCGGCGGGCGGTCCGCCGGATGGTGCCGAGCAGCCACGACGTCCTCGACGCGCTCGGTCCGCCCGAAGCCGACCCGGCCACCGCCTACGACGAGCGGGACGCCATGCTCGGCCTGCTGGAGACCCTGCCCCGCAAGCAACGCGCGGCGGTCGTGCTCCGCTACTACGAGAGCTACTCCGACGAGGAGATCGCCGCCGTCCTGCGCTGCGGCGTCTCCACCGTGCGCAGCCAGATCTCCCGCGCCCTCGCCACGCTGCGGACCGTCCCGCGTGCCGACGTCCTCACCACCGGAGACCACGGATGACCCGCAGCGAGCACGAGACCGAGACGCTGATCCGGGAGAGCCTCGACCGCCTCGCCGCCCGCGCCCCCGACGGCCGGGCGGTCCGCGAAGCGCTCGCGAGGCGCGAACGCCGCCCGGCGGGCCGGCTCGCGCTGGTCGCCGCGGCGGTGGTCGTGCTGGTCGCCGGGGTCTTCGTCGGCACCCAGGTGGTCACCTCGACCGACCTGGAACCCGCCGCCGGGCGCCCGGTGCTCGGCTACAGCCCGGACTGGCTGCCGGACGGCTTCACCGAGCAGTACCGCGAAGGCGGCCCCGGCACGACACCGCAGGTCCGGCGGTGGTTCGCCGGGCCGGCCGCGATCACGCTCTCGGCGTACTCCACCGACGACCCCGAGTGGTCGCGGACGGCGCTGCGGATCGCGTCGGTCAAGGACCAGGTTGTGGTGCACGGCCGCGTCGCGATGGTCACCGGCGACACCGGCGGGGCGGCCTTGCTCACCTGGCTCTTCGACGCCGGCCACGTGCTGACCGCCCAGGTCGACGGCGTGCCCGACGCCCGCGCCGTCGCCCAGCGGGTCGCCGAGAACGTCACCGCCGAACCGGTCGGCGTCCACGGCGAGCTGCGTTTCGGCCCGCTCCCGGCCGGGCTGGCCGAACGCTCGGCCGCGGTGCAGGGCACCCGCCCGGACGACGCGAGCACCGAGCTGACCGCGACCGGCCCGGCGGGCCCGGTCCGGGCCGTGGCGAGCACGGGTTCGCCCGGCGTGAACGGCGCCGCGCCTATCACCGTGCGCGGCGGCCAAGGGTTCTTCGTGGCGGCGAAGAACGGCGAGGCGGCGATGGTCGCGGTCAAGCTGCCGTCCGGGCGGTGGCTGACGGTGTCGGGCGCGCGCCCGGAGACCGAGCTGGTCGCCGTCGCGGACGGCGTCCGGCTCGACCCCGCCCCGGACTACCGGTGGCTCGGCCGGGCTACCAGCTGACCATCGGGAACCAGATGATCCCGAGCCGGCCGAGCACTCGGATGTCCCAGTACAGCACCGTGAACGTGCCGCCGACGAGCAGTGCCGCCCCGGTGACCGTGGCGACGCGGGCGGGCTTCGCGGCCAGCCAACGCTGGACGCGCCCGCCGGTGGCGTGCGTCAGGAGCAGGAACAGCACCGCCATGACGACGATGTTGCCGAGCGACTGCAGGGCGAACGCGGCCGCACCGTAGACGACGTTGTGCTGCTCGGCGGCGCTGCGGAACATGACGCGGAACAACGGGTACGGCCGGCCGATGAGGAAGCCGCCGATGAGCGCGCCCATCAGGACCAGCGGCGCGACCGGGTGGCGGGCGACGAACCCGGCGAACGGGTTGGGCACGATGCCGAGCGCGATCAGGCCCATGACCAGGAACACGATGCCGACGACGCCGAAGGCGACCATGGACTGGATGCTGCGCGGGGTGAGGCCGCTGCCGGTCGCGGTGGAGAACTGCGGCATCCGCGTGCCGACGAGCGCGACGACCACGCCGTAACCGATCGACACGGTGAGCATGCCGGCGGCGATCCAGCCGAGCGGCTTGAGCGTGGTGGCGAAGCGCCGCTTCTCGTTCGCCTGGCCGCTGACCAGCGGGGCGACCGCGCCGAAGGCGGCGATGTTGCAGGCGGTGAACGAGCCCGCGAGCCCGGAGACGAAGGCGAACAACGTCCCGGCGAGGACCCCGCTGATCGGGGTCGCTTTCGCGTCGTGGCCGAGGATTCCGTTCGCGACGCTGTCGCCGATCACCGAGTCGACGAACGGCGCCGACCACAGCGCGGTGAGCGCGAAGCCCGCCAGGATCGCGACGAGCGCGACCACGGTGCGCCGCGCGGGGTAGGGCCCCGCGCCGAAGAAACGCGCTTGCGGGTGAACCGGTACTGCCTGCGTGACGGCCATCGACCTGCCCTCCGGTGCATGGGTGGAGCCCAACCCGAAAATCGTCGCAAACCAAGAGGTTGACGCGCTTCTGCCGACGTGCGGGATCCGGTTCCGCCGGCTGCCCCCTTGACGGCCGCTTCTCATCGCGCGCAGAATTAAACACATGACTAATTCTGCGCTGGCGGTCACCGGCCTGCGGGTCCGGCGCGGTGGCCGGGTGGTCGTGCGCGACGTGAGCTTCGAGGTGCCCCGCGGCGCCGTCACCGGGCTGCTCGGCCCGAGTGGCTGCGGCAAGACGACGTTGCTGCGCACGGTCGTCGGCGTGCAGATCGTCGAAGGCGGCACGGTCACCGTGCTCGGGCTGCCGGCCGGCAGCCCGCCACTGCGGCGGCGGATCGGCTACGCCACGCAGAACCCGGCGATCTACGCGGACCTGACCGTCCGGGAGGCCCTGCGGTACTTCGCCGCGGTGCTGCGCGCCCCGGCGTCCGATGTGGACCGGGTGATCGCCGAAGTCGGCCTGGCCGACCACGCCGGCAAGCTCGTCGGCTCGCTGTCCGGTGGGCAGCACAACCGGGCGAACCTCGCCGTCGCGCTGCTGGGGAAGCCGGAGCTGCTGGTGCTCGACGAGCCGACCGTCGGGCTCGACCCGGTGCTGCGCGACGAGCTGTGGGCGTTGTTCCGCCGGCTCGCCGACGCGGGCGCGACGCTGCTGGTCTCCAGCCACGTCATGGACGAGGCGGCGCGCTGCGACCGCCTCCTGCTGATGCGCGAAGGCGTCCTGCTGGCCGACGACGCGCCCTTGGCCCTGCGCGAGCGCACCGGCGCCGCGGACCTCGAAGGGGCCTTCCTGCACCTGGTGAGGACCGCATCGTGAACCCGGCACTGACGCTCGCCACCACGCGGCGCATCCTGACGCAGCTGCGGCACGACCCGCGCACCGTCGTGATGCTGGTCCTGGTGCCGACGCTGCTGATGATCCTGCTGCGGTACGTCTTCAACTCGACGCTGGTGTTCAGCCACATCGCGCCCGCGCTGCTCGGCGTGTTCCCGTTCCTGATCATGTTCCTGATCGCGTCGATCACGACGTTGCGGGAGCGCACCACGGCGACCCTCGAACGGCTGATGACGCTCCCGATCGGCCGGCTCGACCTGCTCTTCGGCTACGCGCTGGCGTTCGGCGCGATCGCCGTCGTGCAGGTCGCGCTGGCGGCGGGGGTGTCGCTGTGGTGGCTCGGGCTCGACCTCGCCGGTTCGGTCGGCATGCTGCTGGTGATCGCGGTGCTGGACGCGCTGCTGGGCATGGCGCTCGGGCTGTTCGTCAGCGCGTTCGCGCGCACCGAGTTCCAGGCCATCCAGTTCATGCCGGTGTTCGTGCTACCGCAGATCCTGCTGTGCGGGCTGTTCGTGCCGCGTGACGACATGGGCTGGCTGCTGCGGTGGCTGTCGGACGTGATGCCGCTGTCGTACGCGGTCGAGGCGCTGACCCGCGTGACGGCGTCGTCGACGGTGGACGCGGTGATCCTGCGCAACCTCGTGGTGGTGGCGTGCTGCGCGCTGCTGGCGCTGGTGCTCGGCGCGGCGACGCTGCGGCGGCGGACGCCCTGACTACCGTGGGGCCATGGCATCCGAAACGGACCGGCTCGCGGCCGAGCGCTACGTCGTCCTGACCACGTTCCGCCGAGACGGGCGTGCGGTGCCGACCCCGATCTGGGTGGCCGGCGATGGCGGCGAGCTCGTGCTGTGGTCGGAGCGGAAGGCGGGCAAGGTCAAGCGCATCCGCAACAGCGGCCGCGTCGAGGTCCAGGCGTGCGACCTGCGTGGGCAGAAAACGCACGGCGCGGTGGTCGGCGGCCAGGCGAGGCTGCTGGACCTGGCCGAGACCGAGCGCGTGCGGAAGGCGATCGCACGCAAGTACGGCATCGTCGGGCGCGTGACGATGTTCTTCTCGAAGCTGCGCGGCCCGGCCGACCGCACGGTGGGGATCGCGGTCAAGCTGGACGACTGAAGGCCCGGAAGCCGCGCCGGAGGTAGTTCGGCAGCGCGTTCGGGTGATCGAGCGTCGAGGTGTGCAGCCAGACGCGCCGGGTCCCGGGCACGGCCCACGCGTCGGCGACGACGAGGGTGAGCGCGTACCCGCCGAGTCCTTTCCCGACGAACTCGGGCAACAGGCCGAAGGTGGTGATCTCGACGCTGTTGCCGGGCTGCGCCTCGAAGTCCGCGGCGCCGGCGACCTCGCCGCGGTATTCGACGAGCCGGTACCGGCGTTCCGGTTCGGCGAGCCAGGTTTCCCAGGCGTCGTCCGTGCGGGCGGCGCTCGGCCAGGCGTAGGGCGTCCCGATCCGCACGTGCAGGTCTTGGATGTCCGGCCCCGGCTCGGTGGCCTCGAGGCTGACGCCGTCGACGACGGGCGCGGGGTTGAACTGCCCGACGGTGGTCATCTCGAGCTGGGTGACGATCTCCTCCACCCGCGGCAACCTAGGGGAAGCGGGCGGTCGCTGTCAGCCGCTTTTCGGCCTACGCGGCGGCGCGCAACACGGCGGCGAGCGCGGCGGAGTCGTGGTCGGGCCCGCAGCCGTCGACGAGCACCAGGTCACCCGGGATGTGGTCGGCCCGCATCCGCAGGATTTCCCGGTAGGCGGCCGAGTCGTACCACTCGCGCGCGGCGTCCAGGCTGGGGAACTCGATGACGACGAGCGTGCCGGGCCACTCCCCTTCCATGACCTCGACGGGCGAGCCGTGCACGACGAACTTGCCGCCGTACGGGTCGAGCGTCGCCTGGATGCGTTCCAGGTACCGGAAGACTTCCTCGTGGAGCGTGTCGGCGGGACGCAGGTGGGCGAGTCCGTAGGCGGTCATCGGGGTTCCTTTCGCTGCTGGTGAAAGGAATGCTGCCTTGAGGGGTGCTCGGCGTCGATTACGCGGGAGGTAATGCTCTCACGTAGTTTTGCGGACCGCGCCGGTGAACCCGGCGATGAACAGCGTGGCGAACGCCCACGCGAAGACCTTCAGCACCCAGCCGGCGATCGTCAACGCCGTGCCGATCGCGCTCTCGGTCGGCTCACACCTCGCCCTGGCTGAGGAGGTGGTCAACGGCGTGCCGACGTCCAAGCCGACCGCGACCCGGTCGATCACGGCGCACTGCTCGATCGGCGCTGTCGGCACGCTGCGCACCTTCGCCAAGCCACCGAGACCACCGAGGACTGCTGCGGCGACCACCGCGACCAGCAGCGTCGCGAAGAGGGCGACGAGGGCGCGCCACGGCTGGTACCCGTAGCCGAGCACCGCTCCGGTCAGCTTCACCCAGGCACGCTCGGACGTACTGGTCAGCGCGTTCTTGGCGAGCTGGTCGCGGCGCTGGGCCATCAACGCCTTGCGCACCCCGCCGTCGTTGCCCGCGGTCTTTTCGGCCGCCGCCAAGTGCTGGTAGGCCTGGGCCGAGTAGTGCGGAGTCCCGGTGCTCAGCAAGGCCAGCCATTCGGCGCTCGTCACGCCCTGCGGCAGGCCGGCGAACGTGAGCCCGTCGACCTGCATGCGCTTGCTCGGCGACTGTTTGTGGGTGATGCGGTCAGGCTTGAGCAGTAAGGTGCCGGCCACCGAGGCCCGCTCCAGGTCGAGGGCGACGGGGTCACCGCCACCGGTGATCGTGGCGTCGATCTCGACCGACTCCCCCACAACGGCCTGGTTCAGGCTCAGCCCGCACCCAGTCCGGTTGCGGATCGGAACATGCTGGATCCTCACGTTTCCGGCGACCCGGACGCTCGTCAGGTCCACGGCACCGCCCCGACCCGATCCCGTGCATTCGGCGCTCGGACCGAAGATCTCCAACGTGCGCCCCAGTTGTGCGAGCGCGACGACCAATGCGGGCCCCGAAGGATTCCACAACCGCGCGCTGACGACCGAAAGCAACCCGCCGATCTTGGCCCCGACGAGGGAGACCGCGCCCCTGGCGCCGGACCCGGAGGCCGTGAAGCCGTCCATCAGAAGGACGTGTCCGGCGACCGCGAAGTAGTTCGCGTAGAGCGCAGGCCCTCCGGAGTTCTTCAGCTCCGCGCCGGCGCACTCGACTGCTTCGCCGATGGTCGCACCGAACAGCGAGACGGCGCCGAACTCGTGGTCTCCCTCGATGACCACCTTCCGCAGCAGAACCGACTGGGAAACCGAAGCGTTGGAGACATCCAGCGCCACCCCGCCGCGGCCGACGATCTTGCTGCCTTCGCAGTTCAACAGCCCGTCGACGCGAGCCCGGGACAGGTCGACCGTCGCACCCTTCGCACCGTGCGCGACGAACTCTTTGTTGATCAGGACCTGCCCCCGCACGTGAGCGGCGTGGGCCATGATGGCGGGTCCGGCAGTGTTGCGCACTGTCGCGCCGGGGCATTCCAGCGTGGACAGGTCAGCCCGCTGGAGGCAAATCGCTCCACGCCGCCCGACTCCTTCAGCAATGAACCCCCACCGCAGCAACGCGGGCCGTTCGACGACAGCCAGCTCCAGATCCAAGGCAGCGCCGAGATCGTTGCGGATGACGGCACCCGATCCCTCGAGCGAGCCGCGGATGTGCGCGCCGTAAAGGGAGATCGCAGCACGGGAGCTGGACGCTTCGAACTTGCCTTCCCGCAGGTCGACCGTGCCGGAGACCGCCATCGACTGCCCGTCGAAGGCCAGACTCGACCTGCTCGTCACCGTCGCCTTGGCCAAGACGACAGCACCGTCGATGCGCGCCTCCCGCAAGTAACACGCGGCTGCCCCATCCGACACGATCGTCGCGCCTCGCAGAACCAGGTTCGGGGTGCTCAGCTGCCTCCCGTTGAGTGCGAAATCGGATTCGCTTTCGATCCGGCAGTCGGCCAGCCGCATCGGCCCCAGATCGGCGTACCGAGCATCGATGCCTTCGGCCAGCAGACAAGCCGTCAGCCGGATGGCGACCGTGCTCCGCACGTTCATCAGGTCCAGCCGGCCCTCGATGCGCGCACCGGTGAGGTCGATCCCGTGCGGATCCGGCTCCGGCGCGAGCGTGCCGATCAGGATCTGCCGGATGACCGAGGCCCGGACGGTCCGCTCACCCGCGAGGTCCAGGGGCTCGCCTCGCTCGACGCACTCGACGAGGGCACGTTCCACATCCGTCAACACCGGTGAAGGTCACCACCGGCATGCGCGGCGTTACGCGCGAGACACCGCGGCCAGCGCCGCCGGCAGCGTGAACGCCCCGGCGTACAGCGCCTTCCCGACGATCGACCCCTCGACCCCATCGGCTTCCAGCCCGGCCAGCGCGACCAGATCGTCCACACTGGACACCCCGCCGGACGCGATCACCGGCGCGTCGGTCCGCGCGACGACGTCCCGCAGCAGCTCCAGGTTGGGTCCGCGCAACGTGCCGTCCTTGCTCACGTCCGTGACCACGTACCGGGACGCGCCGTCGCGGTCCAAGCGCTCCAGGACGTCCCACAGGTCGCCGCCGTCGGAAGTCCAGCCGCGGGCCGAGAGGCGGTGGCCCGCCTCGGTGATCCGGACGTCCAGGCCGATCGCCACGCGGTCGCCGTACTCGCCGATCACGCGCGCCGTCCACTCCGGATCCTCGAGCGCGGCCGTGCCGAGGTTGACGCGGCGGGCGCCGGTGGCCAGCGCGGCCGTCAGCGACGCGTCGTCGCGGATGCCGCCGGACAGCTCGACCTGGACGTCGAGCTTGCCGACGACCTCGGCGAGCAGCTCGCGGTTGCTGCCCTTGCCGAACGCGGCGTCGAGGTCGACCAGGTGGATCCACTCGGCGCCGTCGCGCTGCCAGGCGAACGCCGCCTCCAGCGGGCTGCCATAGGAGGTCTCGGTGCCGGCCTCGCCCTGGACGAGTCGCACGGCCTGGCCATCGGCCACATCAACGGCGGGAAGCAGCGTGAAAGTCACGCGCTAACTCTAAAGCGGAGACCCCGGTCACCCGGTCAGAGGGTGGCGAGCCAGTTCTTCAGCAGCTTCGCACCCGCGTCGCCGGACTTCTCCGGGTGGAACTGGGTGGCCCAGAGCGGCCCGTTCTCGACCGCCGCGACGAAGTCCTCGCCGTGCTCGGCCCAGGTGACCTTCGGCTCCTGGCCGATGCCCGATTCCAGCTCCCACTTGCGCGCGGCGTAGGAGTGCACGAAGTAGAACCGCTCGTCCGGGTCGAGCCCGGCGAACAGCTGCGAGTCCGCGGGCGCGCGCACGGTGTTCCAGCCCATGTGCGGCAGGACGTCGGCGTTGAGCCGGTCGACGACGCCCGGCCACTCTCCCGTGCCCTCGGTCTCCTCGCCGTGCTCGACGCCGCGGGAGAAGAGGATCTGCATGCCGACGCAGATGCCGAGCACCGGACGGCCGCCGGCGAGGCGCTTGCCGATGATCCGGTGGCCCTTGACCTCCAGGAGCCCGGCCATGCACGCCGAGTACGCGCCGACGCCGGGCACGAGCAGGCCGTCGGCCTCGAGCGCGGCGTGCGGGTCGGCGGTGACCTCGACTTCGGCCCCGGCGCGCGCCACGGCGCGTTCGGCGGAGCGGAGGTTGCCGGAACCGTAGTCGAGGATCACCACACGAGACACGCCACCCAGCGTAGCCGTCGCCCTCAGCGGCGCTCGAACGAATAGACGTCCGTCACGGTGTTGCACGGCGCCGGCGGCACGACCTCGACCCGCAGCACTCCTGCGTCGTAGTCGACGCCCTCGGGCGTGAACGTGCCGGTGCAGGTGCTGACCAGCGGGACCTGGCCGATTTCCCGGACCTTCGCGGTGACGTCGTGGCCGTTGAGCGGCCGGGGCAGGTCGATCTGCAGGAGCTGCAGGTTCGTCGGGTACAAGTCGTTATACGGGTCGCTGGTCGCGCAGACCAGCCGGGTCGAGGTGACGAAGTCGCAGCCCTGGGCGCTGCGGATGTGGTGGTCGAGGTGGATGCGGGCGGCGACCGGCAGGTCGCCGGCGGTCCTGGGGCCGCGGGGGTTGAGGAACGGCGTCGCGGAGACGTAGAGGCGGTCGATCTCGCCGAGCGGGCCGGAGACGAGCCACTGGCCGTCCGGGGTGGCCGCGACCTGGGCGTTGGCGTTCGCGGCGGGCTCGTCGGCCTGCAGGGGGTGGACGAACTCGGTCGTGGTGCCGTCGGGCTTGGTGACCAGGTACATCTTCGTTGTCGGCGTCGGCGTGACGGTGTGCTGGTAGACGTCGAAGAGGTAGCCGCGCAGCGAGTCCGGGTCGCCGACGTGGCCCCAGCCCTCGTCCTTGAGCGGCTGCGGGATGGTGGCGCCGTTGCGGTAGACGGTCTCGGGGGCGTGGCCGGGCAGGCGGAGGGTCGTGATGCCTTCGCCGCTGACCCGGTTCTCGGCGGTCGTGTGGCCGACCTGACGCCACTGCGGCTCGTGCGCCGTGGCGACGCCGGTGGCCGTGAGCAGGGCGGCGGTGGTGAGGGCGAGCAGACTGGCCGCGCGCATGAGCGCTCCTCGGGAGTAGAGCCTGGGCGGCGGCGTCGCGATTCTGCCACGAGCGGGTGAGCCGCCGGAAGAATCTCGGCCGACGACGTTTCGTCGTCCCGCTCGCTGGGTACCAAGTCACCCGATCGTGTGGGTTCAGCCCCGCGCGACCGGACGCCAGGGAGGCGAACATGGGCGAGGACGATCTGCTGTCCGAGATGCTGCACGCCTGGCGCGACGACGTGGACAGCGTGCCGTTCCCGCAGTTCAGCGAGCTGTTGATCCCGCGCCAGCAGGTGCGGAAGCGGTGCACGCCGACCGCGTCTGCTGTCCGCGTGACGAACGCCACGCGGGGAACAGACGCCTGACTGTGGTTTCCTGCGGAGACCGCACCGACGCGTCCCCGGGAGCCCCTCATGAGCCGCACCCCTGATCCGCACGACTTCCTCGACCTCGACGCCGGGCTCGCCGAGGAGGAGCGCGCCATCCGCGACGCCGTCCGCGCGTACGCGAAGGACCACCTGCTGGAGCGGGTCGCCGACTGGTACGAAACGGGCGCGCTGCCCGCCGCCGAGCTCGCCAAGGGCTTCGGCTCGCTCGGGCTGCTCGGCATGCACCTGGAGGGCTACGGCTGCGCCGGCACCAGCGCGGTCGCGTACGGCATCGCGTGCCGTGAGCTCGAAGCCGTCGACTCCGGGCTGCGGAGCTTCGTCTCGGTGCAGGGCTCGCTGGCGATGTACGCGATCCACAAGTGGGGCAGCGAAGAGCAGCGGCAGGAGTGGCTGCCGCGGATGGCCACCGGTGACGCGCTGGGCTGCTTCGGGCTGACCGAGCCGGACGCGGGCAGCGACCCGGGCTCGATGCGGACACGCGCGGTGCGCGACGGGTCCGACTGGGTGCTCTCGGGCACGAAGATGTGGATCACCAACGGGACCGTCGCCGACGTCGCGGTCGTCTGGGCCCAGACCGACGACGGGATCCGCGGGTTCGTCGTGCCGACGTCGACGCCCGGGTTCACCGCCAACGAGGTCAAGCACAAGCTGTCGCTGCGGGCTTCGCTGACGGCGGAACTGGTGCTCGACGGCGTGCGGCTGCCGGCCTCGGCCGCGTTCCCCGACGTCCGCGGGCTGCGCGGGCCGCTGTCGTGCCTGAACGAAGCCCGGTACGGGATCTTGTTCGGCGTCGTCGGCGCGGCGCGCGCGTGCTACGAATCGGCGTTGGAGTACACCCTGGCGCGGGAACAGTTCGGCAAGCCGCTCGCCGGCTTCCAGCTGACCCAGCGGAAGCTGGCCGACCTGGTCGTCGAGGTGAACCGCGCGGGGCTGGTGGCGCTGCAGATCGGGCGGCTCAAGGACGCCGGTTCCCTGCACCACAACCAGGTCAGCTTCGGGAAGATGGCGAACGTGCGCTCGGCGATCTCCGTGGCGCGCGAAGCCCGCACGATGCTCGGCGCGAACGGGATTTCCCTGGAGTACCCGGTGATGCGGCACATGGCGAACCTCGAGACGGTGCTGACCTACGAAGGCACCGAGGAGATGCACGCGCTGTCACTCGGCCAGGCGGTGACGGGGCTGGCCGCGTTCCGCTGATCCGGTTTTTGTCGGTGGTGCCGGGTAGCTTCCCGGGCATGGACTTCTCTGCTTTCGAAACCGTGCTCGAACTGCGGCGCTACACCCTGCGCCCCGGCCGGCGCGATGAGCTGATCTCGTTGTTCGAGCGCGAGTTCGTCGAGCCGCAGGAAGCGGCCGGCGCGCACCTGTTCGGGCTGTTCCGGTCGCGGGCGTCACCGGACGAGTTCGTGTGGCTGCGGGGTTTCCGGTCCCTCGCCGACCGGAAGGCGGCGCTGGAAGCGTTCTACTTCGGCGAGGTGTGGCGGAAGTTCCGCGACGAGGCGAACGCGACGATGGTGGACTCGGACAACGTCCTGCTGCTGCGCCCGGTCCGGCGCGGATTGGCCGCGCCCCCACCGGGCGCCGGTCTGGACGTGACCTTCGGCGAGCCGCCGCCCTCGGCGTTCGCCGTGTTCGAGACCGAGCCGTCGCCGAACACCTTCCCGCAGCTGCCGGTGCGCGAAGACGGGCCGTTCACGGTGTCGTTCAGCCGTCCCGCCGGGGAGGTGAGCCTCGAAGCGACTTCGCGGTCACTGATCCGGTGAGAGCAGCTCGGTGAGCCCGGTGGGGTAGAGCGTCTTGCGCCCTTCGCGGAAGTCCGCGAGGTCGATCCAGTACGCGGTGTTCGGGTCGTCGATGATCTTCATTTCCTCTTGGGCGTAGAAGCCTTCCTCTGCGAAGGCGGCTTCGTAGAGGAAGACGATCTCGTGCCCCGGCCGGCCCTGCCAGGTGAAGACGTTCTCGAGCACGCCGAGCAGCCGGCCGACCGTCACTTCCGCGTCGAGCTCTTCGCGGAACTCGCGCCGGAGCGCGGCTTCGCTGCTTTCGCCGAACTCGATGCCGCCGCCGAGCGGCCGGTAGAAGACCTTGCCGGCGTCGACGGCTTCGAAGACGAGCAGTGCGTCGCCGCGCCGGATGACCCCGAGCGCGAGCGGACGGATCGCAGACCCCATGGCCCCCAAGCTACCGGGCCAGGAACTCCGCGATCGACGCCCGCAGGGTGCCCGCGTCGAGACCGTGGGCGAGGTCGTGGTCGGCGATCTCGCCGTAGGTCCGGATCTCGGTGTCCCGCCGGACACCGAGGGACTTCAGGCGGTGCGGCACGTCCGAGAGCGCTTCGGCGACCCAGTGCGCCGATGTGCCGGCCAGGTACGGCTCGACGAGGACGATGTCCGCCGTCGCGTCGAGGGCCGCGGCGCGCAGGCCCGCGGCGTCGAACGGGCGGATCGTCGAGGCGTAGAGCACCGTGACGTCCTGGCCGCCGGTCGCCCGCAGCACGCGGTCGAGCACCGGGCCGACGGCGACGACGACACCGCGCGAGCCGTGGCGCAGCCGCGTGAAGCCGACGCCGAGGTGGGATTCCGCGTTCTCCTGGGCCGAAAGGCGCAGGTAGACGCGGCCGTCGCCGGGGATGGACTCCAGCAGCAGCCGCCGGGCCTCCTCCGGGTGGCCCGGCACGTGGACCGTCCAGCCCGGCAGCGAGTCGATCAGCGCGACGTCGCCCGGCGACTGGTGGGTGCGCCCGGCCGTCGTCATGTCGTAGGAGGCGCCGTAGGACACCAGCACCCCGCCGACGTCCTGGTGCGAGAAGTCCAGCTTGATCTGCTCGAATCCGCGTTCCACCAGGAACGACGGGAAGGTGTGCACGATCGGCCGCAGCCCGGCGAGCGCCAGGCCGGCGCCGGTGCTGACCAGCAGCTGCTCGCGGATGCCGACGTTGATCACCCGGTCCGGGTGCCGCCGGGCGGCGCCGGCGAGCTGCGCGGCGGAGATGTCGGCCAGCACGACCGCGACGTCCGGGTCGGCGTCGAGGATCCGCTCGGTGGTGGCGAGGAACGTTTCCCGCATCGACAGCATGGGTTCAGCCCTTCGGTTCGACGACGGCGACCACGGCCAGCGGCCGGCCGGGGTGGGCGGTGGTGAAGGCGTCGTACAGCGCGTCGTGGTCGCGGCCGGACACCGTGCGGGTCTCCCAGCCCTCGACGTCGAAGCGGCGGGCGATGCCGCCGGGCCAGCCGCGCGTCGAGGACTGGTTGTCGATCACCACCGCGGTGAGGTTTTCGAGGCCGGCGCGGGCGGCGACGACGATGGCTTCGTGGTTCGAGCCCTCGTCCAGCTCGGCGTCGCCGACGAGCGTCACGACCTTCGGCTTTCCGAGGCCGCGGGCGCGCAGGCCGAGCGCGGTGCCGAGGGCGATCGGCAGGCCGTGGCCGAGGGAGCCGCTGGAGATCTCGACGCCGGGGACGCGCCGCCGGTCGGGGTGGTGGCCGAGCCGCGACACCGGGTCGGACCACGTCGGCAGCTCCGCCTCGGCGAGGAAGCCCTTCGCCGTCAGCACGGCGTAGTAAGCCATCGGACCGTGTCCTTTGGACAGCAGGAAGCGGTCGCGGCCGGGCTCGCGGAAGGTTTCGGGCGTGACGTCGAGCACGCGGTCGTACAGCACCCACAAGACGTCCACAGTGGACTCGGCGGCGGCGTGGTGCTTGTCGTCGCCCGTCATCAGCGAGATCAGTCGCGGCAGCTCGGCGTAGCCCGGTTCGGTCGCAGTGGTCATGTCTCCGACGATGCAACCTCGACTAAACTCGAAGTCAAGGATAGCCTGAGCTGGTGACGAGGCTCGCTGAACATCTCAGCATCGGACAGGTGGCGGAACGCAGCGGGGTGCCGCACACGGCGCTGCGGTTCTACGAGGAGAAAGGGCTGATCAGCTCGGAGCGTTCGGCGGGCAACCAGCGCCGCTACGCGCGCTCGGTGCTGCGGCGGATCGCGTTCATCCGCGCCGCGCAACGGGTCGGCCTCTCCCTGGAGGACATCAGCGCGTCGCTGGCGACACTCCCCGAGGACCACGCCCCGACAAAAGCGGACTGGGCTCGCCTGTCCCGAGACTGGCAACAGGAGCTGGACGCCCGGATCGACGCCCTGCAACGCCTCCGCGACCGCCTCACCGGCTGCGTCGGCTGCGGCTGCCTGTCACTACGCAGCTGCGCGCTCTACAACAACGACGACCAGCTGGCCCGCTTCGGCCCCGGCGCAAGCAAACTACGCCCAGCACTAGAGGGCGGCATCTAAATCGGTTGCCCGCCGGGGGACGCTGGGGAGGCAATGAACGAAAAAGAACTGACCCGCATCTCGAAGCGGATGTCACGGCACCTGCGTCACGACCCGGCCGCGATCGGCCTGACCCTCGCCCCCGGCGGCTGGGTCCCCGTCGACGCCCTCCTCGCCGCGTTGCGCATCACGCGCGAGCAGCTCGACGAGGTCGTCGAGACGAACAACAAGCGCCGCTTCGCCTTCGACGAATCCGGCACGCGCATCCGCGCCAGTCAGGGCCACAGCGTCACGGTCGACCTCGGCCTCCCGGACGCGACCCCACCGGACATCCTCTACCACGGCACGGTCCCGAAGTTCCTCGACGCGATCCTGCGCGAGGGCCTCCGCCCGATGAACCGCCACGCGGTCCACCTCTCCCCCACCACCGACACGGCCCGCGTCGTCGCCGCCCGCCGCGGCAAGCCGGTCATCCTCCGGATCGACGCCGCCGCGATGTCCGCCGCCGGCCACAGCTTCCAGGTGAGCGCCAACAACGTCTGGCTCACCGCCACCGTCCCCCCTGAGTTCCTCCACCGCCTCACCTGACCCGTGTCGTCCCCCCAATCACACGTGATGCCTCCCCAATCACGCGAGATCGGCTTCCAATCACGCGAGTCCCGACTTCGCGCACATGAACCCGGCCCTCCAGCCCCGCGAGTCGTCCAGCCAGGCACGGAACTCGCGTGATCGGGCCCGTGATTCACGTGATCGGAGCCGGAACTCACGTGATTGGGGGCGGGACTCGCGTGATTCGGCGCGGGAGTCGTGTGATCAGCGGGACATCACGTGTGATGGGAGGGTCGACACTCGTGATTAAAGGGTCGACACGACGGTGGGGGTTCGGCGGCGGGGGCGGCCCAGCAGGCGGCGGCCCACGTCCAGCAGCTCGGTGCGGAGTTCGTCGTCGCTCAGGCTCGCCAGGTCCGGGGAGCCGCCGGCCATGGCGATTCCGGTCAGGGTGACCATCGCGTTCACTCGGGCCGTCGCGTCCGGGTCAGGGCCCGACAGGATTCCCAAAAGGGCCTGGCCGAAGCCCTCCATGCCGCCGTGGGCCGACTTCTCGATCGCGCGGACCAGGCCCGGGTCGCTCGAAAACAGCGCCACCAGCGCGCGGTGCCGGATCACCAGGTCGACGAACCCCTCCAGCAGCAGGTCCACCTGCGCGCCCCGGCGTTTCTGCGCGGCCGCGCGCAGCACCAGCTCGTCCAGGTCGCGCACGCCCGGCTCGGCCACCGCCTCGGTGATCTCCGCCTTCGTCTTGAAGTGGTAGTAGACGGCCGCCTTCGTGACGCCCAGCGCGTCGGCGATCATCTGCAGCGACGTGCCCTCGACCCCGTGTTCGGTGAACAGCCGCAACGCGGTGTGCAGCAGTCGGGTCCGGGTGTCCTCGGCCGGGCCGGCGGTCATTCTTCCTCCTCAGCGAGCCGTCGGAGCGTACGTCACTGCCTGTCGATCGGCAAACCGTCTCCTTGCCGATCGGCTGGGATAAACCTTGCTGTTCGGCAAGTCACATACTTGCCGATCGGCTTGGAAGTCGCCTAGCCGATCGGCTAGCTTGGAGGGGCAACCTTATGGAGTGAACCGACCCCGTTCGGGCGAAACGGAGCTGACTCGTGGCGACCTTCCTGTACCGGCTGGGCCGGTTGTCCTTCCGACGGCGAGCGCTGGTCGCCGCCGTCTGGGCGGCCGTCCTCGTGGCGCTCGGGCTGGGCGCCCTCACGCTCTCCGGCCAGCTGTCGAACTCGGTGACGATCCCCGGCACCGAGTCGCAGCGGGCCATCGACCAGCTGACCGAGAAGTTCCCGCAGGCCAACGCGGGTGGCGCGACCGCGCGCGTCGTCATCGAGGCGCCGGCCGGCACCACGGTCACCGACGCCAAGGGCAAGGCCGCGGTCGAGGCGCTGGTCGGGCAGCTGAAGACCGCGCCGAAGGTCGCCGCCGTCGTGGACCCGTTCCAGGCGCAGTCGATCTCGCCCGACAAGCGCGTCGCGCTCGCCCAGGTCAGCTACGGCGCGAAGGCGTACGAGCTCACGGACGGTGACCGCGAGGCGCTGCAAGAGCCCGCCGAGGAGGCCCGCGCGCACGGGTTCACCGTCGAGTTCGGCGGCGACGCCGTGCAGGGCATCCCCGAGACCGGCGCCACCGAAGGCCTCGGCGTCGCGGTCGCGGCCGTCGTGCTGATCATCACCTTCGGCTCGCTCGTCGCCGCCGGGATCCCGCTGCTCACCGCGCTCATCGGCGTCGGCACCGGGATGGGCGGCATCTTCCTCGCCTCCGGGTTCCTCGAGCTGAACTCGAACACGCCGATCCTGGCGCTGATGATCGGGCTGGCCGTCGGCATCGACTACGCGCTGTTCATCGTCTCCCGCTACCGGCACGAGCTGAAACTCGGCCGCGACCCCGAGGAGGCCGCGGGACGCGCGACCGGCACCGCCGGCTCGGCCGTCGTGTTCGCCGGGCTCACCGTCATCATCGCGCTGGCCGGCCTGACCGTCGTCGGCATCCCGTTCCTCGGCCAGATGGGCGTCGCCGCGGCCGTGACCGTCGCGGTCGCCGTGCTCATCGCCCTGACGCTGCTGCCCGCGATCCTCGGCTTCGCCGGCACCCGGGTGGCCGGCGAGCGCATCCGCCTGCGCCGCAAGCCCGTCGAAACGACGCACGGCGAGCGCTGGGCGCGGTTCGTCGCCCGCCACCGGATCCCGGTGCTGCTCGTCGCGCTGGCCGGGATGGCCGTCGTCGCGCTGCCCGCGCTCGGCATGCAGCTCGGCCTGCCCAACGACAGCACCGCCGCGCCCGAGTCGACGCAGAAGAAGGCGTACGACATCGCCAGCCGCAGCTTCGGCGAGGGTTCGAACGGCCCGCTGCTGGTCGTCGTCGACGCCGGCGCGAGCACCAACCGCCAGGTCGCGCTCGGCCAGGCCGCATCGAACATCGCGAAGCTGCCCGACGTCGCCGCCGTCACCCCGCCGCGCGTCAACCAGGCCGGTGACACGGCGTTGCTCACGGTGATCCCCAAGAGCGGTCCGAGCAGCACCCAGACCGAGGACCTGGTGGCCGCGATCCGCAGCGAATCCGGCGTCCTGGAGAACGCGACCGGCGCGAAGCTGGCCGTCACCGGGCAGACCGCGGCGAACATCGACGTCTCGGAGAAGCTGTCCGACGCGATGCTCCCCTACCTCGCGTTGATCGTCGGGCTGGCGTTCGTGCTGCTGATGCTGGTGTTCCGCTCGGTGGTGGTGCCACTGAAGGCGACGATCGGTTTCCTCGGCTCGGTCGCGGCGACGTTCGGCGCGGTGGTCGCGGTGTTCCAGTGGGGCTGGCTGACCGACCTGCTCGGCGTCGAGTCCACCGGGCCGATCATGAGCATGCTGCCGATCCTGCTGATCGGTGTCCTTTTCGGACTGGCGATGGACTACCAGGTGTTCCTGGTGACGCGGATGCGCGAGGAGCACGTCCACGGCGCCGAGCCGCAGGAGGCGATGGTCACCGGCTTCCGCCATGGCGCGCGGGTGGTCGTCGCGGCGGCGCTGATCATGATCAGCGTGTTCGCCGGGTTCATCCTGGCCGAGTCGGCGCTGATCCAGTCGATCGGCTTCGCGCTGGCGTTCGGCGTGCTGGTGGACGCGTTCGTGGTCCGCATGACGCTGGTGCCGGCGGTGATGTCCCTGCTCGGCCGCGGCGCGTGGTGGCTGCCGAAGTGGCTGGACCGGATCCTGCCGGACGTCGACGTGGAGGGCGAGAAGCTCACGAAGCACCTCGACGCTCCGGGCGATGACGAGCGTGAACTGGTCGGCGCGAGCCGCTAGCGCTGTGCCGTGAAGGGCACCCTCGTGGGCTTGAAAGCCACGAGGGTGCCCTTCACGGTGTTCAGGCCGGGGCCGGAACACCGTCGAGGACGACCACCGGGAAGACCCGGTCGGTGTTCCGCTCGTAGGCGGAGGTGCCGTCGGAAACCCGGCGGTAGAGGCGGTCGCGTTCCTCGCCGGTCGTCACGACGGCCTGGGCCCGATAGGTGCCGTCGCCGAGTTCGACCGTCACGGCCGGGTCGGCCCGCAGATTGTGGAACCAGGCCGGGTGCCGCGGCGCACCGGCCTTGGAGCCGACGACGAAGATGCGGCCCCGGTCGTCGACTGCGAAGCCGAGCGGCACGGTCGTCCGCCGTCCGGTGCGCGCCCCGGTCGTGGTCAGCAGCAGGATCGGGAACGGTGGTTCGCGCACCGTGCCGTGGTTGGCGCGGAACTCGCTGATGACGCCCTGGTTGTAGGTCCGGAACTCCTCGTCGGTGGGCATGGTCCTCCTCGGCTCGTCTGCAAGGTGGACCGCCCGCGCCCGCGAAAGGAATCGGTCAGCTGGCGAACCAGAAGATCGCGCCGCCGATGGCGAGCAGCGCCGCGATGCCCAGCACCCCCGCCATGAACTTCGCCGTCTTCCACGTCGAGTACACCCCGCCCACCAGGAAGCCGCCCAAGGCCAGCAGGAGGACTCCGACGACTTCCTTGCTCACAGAACGCCCTTCGTCGACGGGATGCCGGCCGCGCGCGGGTCCGGTTCGGTTGCCGCACGCAACGCGCGAGCCACCGCCTTGTACTCCGCCTCCGCGATGTGGTGGGGGTCGCGGCCGTGGATCACCCGCACGTGCAACGCGATCTGCGCGTGGAACGACAGCGAGTCGAACACGTGGCGGGTAAGCACGAACGGGTAGTTGTTGCCGATCGTGAAGGTGTTGAACTGCTCCGGCTCGCCCACGTGCACGCAGTACGGCCGGCCCGAGACGTCGATTGCCGCGTGGGCCAGCGTTTCGTCCATCGGGATCCACGCGTCGCCGAAGCGGCGGATGCCGCTCTTGTCGCCCAGGGCCTGGCGGATCGCCTGGCCCAGCACGATCGCCGTGTCCTCCACCGTGTGGTGCGCGTCGATGTGGACGTCGCCGGTGGCCTCGACCTTCAGGTCCAGGGAGCCGTGCACGCCGAACGCCGTCAGCATGTGGTCGTAGAACGGGACGCCGGTCGAGATGTCGACCTCGCCCGTGCCGTCGAGGTCCAGCTGGACGAAGATCGAGGACTCCTTGGTGGTGCGCTCGACCTTGCCGATGCGGGTCATCGGGAAACTTCCTTACTCGCCTCGAGGAAGGCGTCGTTCTCTTCCGGCGTGCCGATGCTGACGCGCAGGTGTCCTTCGATGCCCGGGTCGCGGATCAGCACTCCGCACTCCAAATAGGACTGCCAAGCCGCCGACGGCGAAGCGAACCGTCCGAACAGGACGAAGTTCGAGTCGCTCGGCACCGGGTCGTACCCCAGGCCCGCCAACGCTTCCACGACGCGGTCGCGCTCCGCGGCCAGCTTGTGCACGCTGTCCAAAGTGGCGTCCGCGTGGCGCAGTGCCGCCCGCGCCGCCGCCTGCGTCAGGCGGGACAGGTGGTAGGGCAGCCGCACCAGCTGCAGTGCGTCCACCACCGCCGGGGCCGCCGCCAGGTAGCCGAGCCGGCCACCCGCGAACGCGAACGCCTTGCTCATCGTGCGTGAGACGATCAACGAAGCCGGGTAGTCCGCCAGCAGCGAAACCGCGCTCGGCTGCGACGAAAACTCCGCGTACGCCTCGTCGACGACCACGATCCCGGTGGCCACGTCGAGCAGTGAGCGCAGCTCGTCGAGCGGGATCGAGCCACCCGTCGGGTTGTTCGGGCTGGTGACGAACACGACGTCGGGCCGCTTCGAGGCGATGACCGCGGCCGCCGCGGCCGTGTCCAGCGTGAAATCGGGACGGCGCGGCGCGGGCACCCACTCGGTGCGCGTGCCCGACGCGATGATCGGGTGCATCGAGTACGACGGCTCGAAGCCGAGCGCGCTGCGCCCGGGCCCGCCGAACGCCTGCAGGATCTGCTGCAGCACCTCGTTGGACCCGTTGGCGGCCCACACGTTCGCCTCCGACAGCACCACCCGCGTCGACACGCTCAGGTAGTCGGCCAGGTCCTGGCGCAGCGCCACCGCGTCCCGATCCGGGTAACGGTGCAGCTCGGCCGCTTCGAGACGGACCGCTTCGGCGACGTCCGAGACCAGCGCGGGCGGCGGCGGGTACGGGTTTTCGTTGGTGTTGAGCCGGACCGGGACGTCCAGCTGCGGCGCGCCGTAGGGCGACTTGCCGCGCAGGTCTTCGCGCAGCGGCAGCTGGTCCAGGGTGACGTCTTCGCCGATCGTCATCGGATCGAACCTCCGAAGCGCGCAGTGACGGCCTCGCCGTGCGCGGGCAGGTCCTCGGCGTCGGCCAGCGCGACGACGCGGCCGGCGACCTCGCGCAGGGCGTCCTCGGTGTAGTCCACGACGTGGATGCCCTTGAGGAAGCTCTGCACGGACAGCCCCGAGGAGTGGCGGGCGAACCCGCCGGTGGGCAGCACGTGGTTGGACCCGGCGCAGTAGTCGCCGAGCGACACCGGGGCGTACGCGCCGACGAAGATGGCGCCCGCGTTGCGGACCCGGGCCGCGACCGCGC
Organism: Amycolatopsis iheyensis; assembly: GCF_024703995.1. GTDB lineage: Bacteria > Actinomycetota > Actinomycetes > Mycobacteriales > Pseudonocardiaceae > Amycolatopsis > Amycolatopsis iheyensis. The sequence continues at coordinate 141,092 of NZ_JAMXQV010000023.1, forward strand.
GCGAGTCCGCCGTCTGGATCTCGAGGTGCTCGGCGGCGTACGCGTCGACGACACGCAGCCCATCGTCCACTGTGGACACCAGGATCACGCCGGACTGCTTGCCGCCCAAGGCCTCGGCGACGCGTTCCGAGTGCTTCGTCGCGGCGACGCGGTTCACCAGTTCCTTGTCGACGGCGTCGGCGAGCTCGAGCGAGGTCGTCACCAGGACGCTCGCGGCGAGGGGGTCGTGCTCGGCCTGGCTGATCAGGTCGGCGGCGACGTGCACCGGGTCGGCCGTCTCGTCGGCGAGGATGGCGATCTCGGTCGGGCCGGCCTCGGCGTCGATGCCGATCAGGCCGCGCAGGAGCCGCTTGGCCGCGGTGAGGTAGATGTTGCCCGGCCCGGTGACGATGTCGACCGGGGTGAGCTCGGCGCCGTCGGTGTCCGTGCCGCCGTACGCGAGCAGCGCGACGGCCTGCGCGCCGCCGGCCGCCCACACCTCGTCGACGCCGAGCAGCTCGGCGGCGGCGAGGATGGTCGGGTGCGGCAGGCCGTCGAAAGCGGCCTGCGGCGGCGAGCAGACGACCAGCGAGCCGACGCCGGCGATCTGCGCCGGGACGACGTTCATGACCACAGTGGACGGGTACACGGCCAGCCCGCCCGGCGCGTAGAGCCCGACGCGCTCGACCGGCACCCACTTCTCGGTGACCGTGCCGCCGTCGACGACCGTGGTCGTGACGTCGGTGCGGCGCTGCTCGGCGTGCACCTTCCGGGCGCGGGTGATCGACTCCTCGAGCGCGGCGCGCACAGCCGGGTCCAGCTGCTCCAGAGCCTGCGTGAGCGAAGCACGCGGCACCCGCACCGACGCCGGACGGACCTTGTCGAACTTCTCCGTGTACTCGAGGACGGCATCGACACCGCGGTCACGGACCGCCTCGACCACCGGGCGCACGTGATGCAGCGCCGCGTCCACGTCGTATTCGGCGCGTGGGAGCGTGGCGCGCAGTTCGGCGGCGGTCGGGACCTGCCCACGCAGGTCGGTGCGGTTCAACATGCCCCCAGGGTACGAGGTCACGCCGAAGGGGTTTTCAGCGATACTCCCCCGTGACGGCGGATCCCAGCATGCAGGAGGCAGCAGTGGCGCGAATCGCGTTGTGCCAGGTCAACTCGGGTGACGACCCGGAAGCGAACCTGAAGCTGGTTCGTGAAGGCGTCGAGGCCGCGGTGGCGGACCGCGCGCGGATCGTCGTGTTCCCCGAGGCGACCATGGCGCGGTTCGGGCGGCCCCTGGAACCGGTCGCGGAGCCGCTGGACGGGCCGTGGGCCTCGGCGGTGGCCGCGGTCGCGGCCGAGCACGACGTGCTGGTCGTCGCCGGGATGTTCACCCCCGCCGACGAGGGCCGGGTGCGCAACACGCTGCTGGTCACCGGCGGCGGGCAGCACCGCGGCTACGACAAGATCCACCTCTACGACGCGTTCGGCTTCGCCGAGTCCGACACCGTGGCCCCCGGCGACGCGGTGACCACCTTCGAGCTGGACGGCGTCGTCTACGGCGTCGCGACCTGCTACGACCTGCGGTTCCCGGAGCTGTTCCGCGCCCTGGCCGACGACGGCGCCGACGTCGTGCTGCTGCCGGCGTCCTGGGGCGCCGGCGAGGGCAAGCGCGAGCAGTGGGAGGTGCTGGTGCGGGCGCGGGCCCTGGATTCGGGCTGCTGGGTGCTGGCGTGCGGCCAGGCCGACCCGGCGGCGACGGGCCTCACGGTGAACCCGAAGGCCCCGACGGGCATCGGCTACTCGACGGTGTCGGACGGCTTCGGCCGGGTGCACGCCGCCGCGGGCGCGGCCCCGGAGACGCTGGTGGTGGACGTCGACACCGCGGTGTCGGCCAAGGCCCGCGCGGCGACGGGCGCCTTGGCCAACCGCCGGCTCTGACTCCGGTCCCGAGCGCCCCAATGTGGCCTTCGGTGCGTCTCACGCACCCAAGGGGCCCTTCGGTGCGTCTGACGCAACCAAGGCCACATTGGGGCGCTTGAGCCGAGGCCGCGGCGCCGGGCCGGCTCCCGCCGGAGAGGGAGCGGGCCCGTCCCGGCGGGGGAAGTGCGGCAGCCCCTGGGACAGCGAGGGTTGCCGCCATGGAAACCACTGATCCCGGGCCACGCCTGCCGCTGGTGGCGGCGGCCGTGACGAGCTTCGTGCTGAGCGTGCTCGGTCTGTACTGGCTCGTCCAGGGCCGGCCCAATCCCTTGGACCGGCCCGACCGGAAGTTCAGCTCGGCCCTGGCCGCCTACTCGGACGGCTGGGCCAACGGCATCTTCACCGCCTGCGCGGTCGTCGCGCTGGCCGGGGCGCTGTGGCTGCTGGCGAGCCGCCGGGTCGCGATCTGGGCTGCCGGGGTGTCGATCCTCGCGCTGGTGCTGCTGATGGACGGCTCCGGCCTGATCCTGGTCGGCTACCTCCCGGCCATCCTGGTCGGTTCGGTCCTCGGTTTCGCCGAGGTGAGCCCGGCGGTCCTGCTGTCTCCGGGCCTGGTGCTGCAGGTCACGCTCCTCGGCACCGTGGCCGCGTTCGGCACCGTCCTCGCCCGGCACCTGCGGCTCGGCCACACCGAGCCGACCGACGACCGTGCGCAGCGGCTCGCCCGTGTGACGGCGCGGACCCGGTTCTGGACGAAGATCGCGATGGAAGCACCACTGCTCTACGCGCTCACCCGTGTGCTGATGTTCTTCCGCGTGCCGGGGTTCGCCATGTTCGGCTTCGGCGAACCGGTCCTGTGGGCGGGTCTCGGCCTGGCCGTGTCGGCCGCCGCGGGCGCCTGGCTCACCAGCGGGCTGATCCGGCCCTGGGGAGAGGTCTTCCCCCGCTGGATCCCCGGGCTGCGCGGCAAGCGGGTCCCCGTCCGGCTGGCGGTGGTGCCCGGCCTGGTGGTCGCCGTGCTGGTGGCGACCACCGCCAAGGACCTCCTGCTGTCCTTCGCCACGAGTGACTCGGCCCTCGCCGCGGTGACGGACTGGCCGCTGGTCACCCTGCCGATGCTGCTGTGGCCGTTGTGGGCCTTCGCCCTGGCGATGGCCGCGACCGGCTACGGCGTCCGCCGGCGGCTGAGCCGCACTTTCACGTGAAAGTGCTAGCGAAGCAGGCCTTCGCGGATCGCCACGCGGACGAAGCCGGCGCGGCGGCGCTCGCCCGTCTTGTCGCGGATGCGGTCCAGGTAGGACCGGACCGTGCGGACGCTGATGTTGAGGATCTCCGCCACGTCGACGTCGCGCTCCCCGGCCGCCACCAGCCGGAGGACCTGCTTCTCGCGCTCGGACAGCACGATCTTCGGGCCCGCGTGCCGCTCTTCGCTGTCCTGGATGATCATTCCGGCCAGCGTCGGCGACACGTACGCGTTGTCGTCGGCGATGGTGCGGATCGCGCGCAGGAGCTCGTCGCCGTCGACGTCCTTGGACAGGAAGCCCTTCGCGCCCGCCTGCATGGCGCCGAGCACCTCCGGCTGTTCCGCGTGTGCGGACACCACCAGCACCTTGTGCCCCATCTGCCCCACTTCCAGGACCGCGGCCGCGTCCTGGACGCCACGGAGCTTCAGGTCGAGGACCACCACGCTGCCCGCGGGCTGGTCCTGGACCGCGAACCGGGCCACGGAGTCGGCGACCGCGCCGAGCTCGATGTCCGGGGCCTCGGTGAGCACGCGGGTGAGCGCGTACCGGTAGAGCGGGTGGTCCTCGATGACCCCGACGTGGATCCGTCGGGGGGCCGGGGCGTCCTCGGCGGGCTCGCTCATTTGCGGCCGCCGCGCCGCGGGTCCGTGCCGCCGATGAGGCCGCGCCGGATCGCTTCCTTGACCAGGCCCGGTCGCCGTCGCTCACCCGTCTTGTCGCGGATGCGGTCGAGGTAACCCCGGACCGTCCGGACGCCGATGCCGAGGATCAGCGCGATGTCGACGTCGCGCTCCCCCGCCGCGACGAGCCGCAGCACCTGCTCCTCCCGCGGCGACAGCTCGACCTCCGCCGACGGCGCGGGCCGGTCGGCGTTGTCCTTCATGATCATCCCGGCGACTACCGCGGAGACGTACGCGCCGCCCCCGGCGACCGTCTTGATCGCGATCAGCAGCTCGTCCGCGTCGACGTCCTTGGACAGGAACCCGCGCGCCCCCGCCGCGATCGCCCCCAGCACCACCTCGGGCTCCGCCTGCGCGGAGACGACGAGCACGTGGTGCCCCAGCTCGCAGACCTCCAGCACCGCCGCCGCCCCCGCGACACCGGGCAGGCCGAGGTCGAGCAGCACGACGCTGCCCGGCGGCTGCCGGTGGACGTGGAACCGGGCGACCGAATCGACCACCGCGCCGAGCTCGACGAAGTCGGCTTCGGCGAGCACCCGCTCCACCGAGACGCGGTACAGCGGGTGGTCCTCGACGACCGCGACGCGGACCCGCCCCTGGCCCGGCACGTCGTCGGTCGAACGCTCTTCCTCTGTCATCTGCACGACTTTCACCCCGTTCCACCCGACGGAGCCGGCTGCCCGGCCGTGGCCGGGTCCAGCGCGGGGCCCGTCGGCACCAATGCCAGCAAACTACCTGTGACCGATGACTTCGCCACGCTTCCGTAGCCGAGCGAAGCCACCGCCTGCGCGTTCACCACCGGGTACTTCCGGCCCGTGTCGGTCACCAGGTAGGTGGTGGCCGAACCGGATTCGACGACGACCGCGCCCCCCGACGGGGGGACGAACACCTCGTCCGCCACCCGAGCTTCGGTCCTCGTCGCGACCTGGATTGCCTTGGCGCCGGCGGGAAGCGGGAATTCGGCCGAAACGAGCAACCGGCTGCCCTGGATGCACAACGCGACCGAGTTGCCGGTGATCGGCGCCTTGCCGGGGATGCGGTCGGGCAACGCGGCCGGGTCGGCGCCACCGGCCCGCGGCGCGCCGACCTTCCGCGCCGCGGCGACGTCCGCCGCGCGGACCTCCACCGGCTTGGGCGCGCCCTCGTACGCGGCGGCGTTGGCCTCCGTGGTCACCAGCAGGCTCGCTTCGGTCTGCCCCACCGGCTCGAGCCCGTCGGGGCGGACGAGGTAGTACGACGTCGCGGCGCCGGGCGCGGCCATCGCGTCCACGACCGCGAGCACCTCGCCGACGCGGGTGTCGCGCCCGCCCACCCGTGGCCCGGGGCCGCCGGCGCCGTCGACCGGCAGCGCGGTGAGGTCACGCCCGGCCGGGACGGTGTCGATCCACCGCGCGGACACCGCGATCGTCGGGTAGCTGTCGAACTGCAACGCGGTCGCGGCCTCGTCGCTCAGCTTGTAGCGGCGGCCGTCGGCGAGCAGGAAGCGGTCGCCCCACGGCAGCCGGACGATCACGCCCTGGTCGCGGGGCAGCTCGACGCCGGACGCGGGCGCGGCGAGCAGGACGGCGGTGCGCGGCTCAGCCGACGCGGGCGCGTCCTGGGTCGTGCGGGTGCAGCTCGTCCACGGGGTGGCCACCAGCGCACTCGCCGCCGGCAGCGAGTCGGGCGCGCCGGGGATGCCGATCTGGGTGCCGCGGCCGGCCTTGCCGAGGTTCTCCGAGGAGACGGACACCGTCGCGTCGCCGTTGCCGCCGGCCAGCAGCCGCGCGGAGGCGTAGTTGAGGACCGGGTGCAGCACGCCGTCGGCGCCGAGCACGAACCGCGCGCCCGAGCCCTCCTCGACGATCACCTTGCCACCGGCCAGCCAGTCCTTGCCGCCGGAGGGGTTGAGCAGGCCGATGATGCCGAAGACGGCGGTGACGAGCAGCGCGGCGACGAGGCCCAGCACGGTGGCGAGGACGAGCCGGCGGCTGGGCGAGACGGGGTGGTTGGCGTCGGCGGCGACGAGCGCGGAGACCAGCCTGCGCCGGAGGAACTGGTACGCCTGGATCTGGTCCCGCTGCGTCCACACGCGCTGTGCCCCCGGCTGTGTGCGTCGTCCTCCCGAGTGCCCGAGGTTAAGCCGCACCCGCGGGCCCGGCGAGGGTAATTTTTACGCCCACGCGGTATCTGGGGAGGCAGTAGCGTCGCAGGCCCGGGGAAAGGGGAACCCGTGTCCGTCGAAACCGCCGGCGCCGTGCGCCCGGCACCGTCCCGGCCCGCATCGACGCCGTTGCCGTGGCTGCTGCCGATCCGGCCGCTGCAGGCCGCGTTGTGGGAGATCGCCGGGATCGCCGTCCTGCTCGTGTGGCTGGTGGACGCCGTGCCGCAGCCCCTGCGGATCGGCGTCAGCGCCGCCGCCGGGCTGCTCGTGCTGCTCACCTCGGTGCGCTTCGCCGGGCGGCACGCGGGGGGCTGGGCGCTGACGTGGACGGCCTACCGGTTGCGCCGCCACGACACGCGCCGCGAAAGCCCGGACGCGCTGCTTTCGGTGGCCGGCCCGGTGAAGGTGCGCCAGCACGTCGACCGCGCGGGCAACCGCTTCGGCGTCGCGGAGGTCGACGGCGGCTGGAGTGCCCTGGTCCGGCTGACCCAGGGCCCGGGCGCGCCGGGGCCGCTGGTGGACGTGCTGCGTGCGGCCTACCGGCGCACCGACGTCCCGCTGGCGTCGGCGCAGCTGCTGACCTGGGCCATCCCGCGCGGCGACCAGGTGCTGCGGGTGCGCTGGCTGGCGGTCCGCTACCGCCCGGACCTCGCGCCGATCGCGGCGCTGGCCCGCGGCGGCGGCGACCTGGGCGCGTTGCGCAGCACGGCGTCGGCGGCGTTGAGCCTGATGGGCGCGCTGGCCGAGGCCGGGTACCAGAGCACGGTGCTGGAGGCCGGCGAGCTGGCGAAGGAGCTTCGCGTGGCGCTGGGCGTCCAGGGCGCGGCTTCGGGCCCGCCGGATCATTGGCGTGCGTGGACGTGGGGTGACGCGGCGCAGATGTGCTTCGCGCCGCGGTCGCCGAAGGTGCTGGACTGGTCGACGCCGGACGCGGCCTTCACCGCGACGTCGTACACGCTGTCCCGGACGCCGGGTGGGCGGGAGAAGGCCGAAGTGACGATCCGCGTCGGGGCGCGGCCGGGGGCTCCGGTGCCCGCGCCGGGCCTGCCGGTGGTCCCGCTGCACGGCCGCCACGGCGCCGCGGTGCGCCGGACCCTGCCCCTCGCCTTGGACAGCTGAAAAACGAGTGGAACGGCGCCGCCCGGCGCCGCTAACGTCCGGCTGGACCGAGTCGCCCAGGCCAGGACGTGCCGTTGTACACGATGTGAGAACCCCCGAACGCTGATCTGTCGCGCGTCGCCGCTGTGCGCCGCGCCGCCTTCTGCTGCGGTCTTCTCACTGGAATCGGTGTACTCCTGTGCTCACCACCTGGTTCGTCCTGCCCACCCGCCTGCCGCTCGTCCGCCGCCGCTGCCACGCGTGCGCGTCGGAGACCTTCCGGACCACCGGCAAGTTCCGGGTCAACGCCCACCACAAGCTGATCGACGCCTGGCTCCTCGCGCTCTGCACCTCGTGCGGGGACACGGTGAAGCTCACGGTCTTCGAGCGGGCGAACGTCCGGTCCGTCCGGCCGGAGCTGCTGGATCGTTTGCACCACAACGATCCCGGCCTCGCCGCCGAGCTGCTGGCGGACCCGGCGCTGCGGCGCCGCAACCGTGTCGCCCTCGATTGGGCGGGCGCCTGGCGGCTCGACACCGGCGGGTCCGCTCACCTCGACCGCGAGGTGATCGACGTGTCGGTCCGCTTCACGACGCCGATCCCGATCCGGCCGGTGCGGCTGATCGCCGACGGGTGCGCGTTACCGCGCGCCGAAGTCGAATGGCTGCTTGCGGAAGGGAAACTCGTGTCGGCGGTCCGGCTGGACGGCCGGCTCTCCGGCGACTTCACCTTCACGCTCAAGCGGTGAGGCTCAGCCGCGAACCGCGTCGTACACCCCGGCGATCATGCCCACGAACGGCACCAGCGAGAGCAGGACCAGGAACTCCGAGACGTCCAGCAGCCGCGACCAGTACGGCGAACGCAGCCCGCGCGCCACCCGCGTCGCGTAGACCAGGCAGATCGCCGCCGCCAGGACCACCGCGCAGCCCGCCGCGAACACCACCGTCCGGTTGCCCGAGGCCACCAGCCACACCCCGGCCGTCACCAGGCCGAGGACGCCGAAGCCGACCAGGACCAGGCGTTGCGCCTTGCCCGCGTAGGACCGCGACCGCAGGACCCAGGCCACCCCGAGCACCGCGGCCAGCCCGGCTTCCCACGGCCCGCCCGTGGACAGCACGATCGACGCGCAGAGCACCACCAGGCCCAGGCCGACCAGCAACCCGGTCAGCACCGCCTGGGCACGTGACGTCCGGCCGATCATCTCGGTGCCCAGCGACGGCTGTTCGTCCGCGCGGAAGGCTGCCATGTCGTCGGGCACGCGGGGCAGCGGCAACCGCGCCAGGCGCAGCGCCAGCATCGGGGCCACCGCCGCCAGGGCCGTGCACAGCACGGCGACCACGGCCGCGGCCGAGCCCGCGGACACCCCCGCCAGCAGCACCACCCCGGTCGTCACCGCGCCGAAGCCCGCCGCGCTGGTGATCGCGACGAACCACGGCAGCCGGTCGGCCACCGAGACCGCCGCCAGGACGCCGTACACCGTCACCGCCGCGAAGCCGGCCGCCAGCGGCCCGGCCGAGAGCGAGAACAGCGGGTGCGGGGGCAGCACGGACATCCCGGCCAGCAACGCGACGCCGACACCGGCGACCGCGCCCGCGGCCCCGGCCTCCGCGTCGCCGTACGCGCGGCTCAACGCGCCACCGCCGAGCAGCAGCACCAGGGCCAGCAACCCGGTCCCGACCGGCGCCAGCACGCTGCCGGACGCCGCCGCCTGCACGAGAAGTCCGCCCGCCAGCAGCAGCACCACCGCGGCGACCAAGCCGGACCGCCGCGCGACCGAGGGACCCCAGCCGCCGGAGGTGTCGGCGACGCTCGCGATCGAGTCGACGACGTCGTCGAACAGCAAGGGACCCCGCGGGCGCTCCCGCGGGGTCAGGTGCAGCACTTCGCCGTCCCGGATCTGGGCGGCCGCGACGCTCAGGCCGAGCGCCAGTGGCGCACCGCCGAGCCGCGACAGCACCCAGCCGGGGTGCTCGGCCGACGCCTGCCCGGCCGCCCCGGCCAGCCGGACCAGCTGCGGCACCAGCTCGGCGAACGTCGACTGCTGCGGCAGCGCGACGTCGACGCGAGCCCGCGGGGTCACCACCGTGACCCGCCGGGTCGTCCCCGTAAGAGCCGTAGTCATGCCGCCTCCGCGGAAAAGAGTACGTCGGCGGTGGTCATCAGACGTTCTTCGCGGCCGCGATCACCGGGGCGAACTTGGCGTTGGACGCCTCGGCCAGCTTCGACAGCCCGGCGTTCACCGCCTCGAGGACGATCTCCGAGAGGTTGCGGGCGTCGTACTCGCGGATCGCGCGCGGGTCGATGTCGATCGAGGTGAACCGGCCGTCGCCGCGGAGGGTGACGGTGACCTCGTTCTGCCGCGAGTGCGCCTTGACCTCCATCGCCTCGACCGTGCGCTGGATCCGCTGGACCTCTTCGGTCTGCTTGCGCACCTGTGCGAGCAGCTCGTCCATGTCCGGCACCGCGTACGGATCGGTCACTGTTGCATCCCTTCGTGCTGGCGGACGCGGACACTGCCCACGAACCGCTGGAAACCGGGTGAGAGCGTCCGCGCGGTCGCGGGCGCGGCCGTGCAGGCGAGCTCGAGCACCAGCCGCTCCGCCGGCGTCGCGCCGGGGACCGTCAGGTGCACCTGGGTCTGGATCAGCTCTTCGCCTTCGCCGGTGCGCAGGTGGAGCAGCTGCATGACGCCGGGCGCGGCCGGGGCGCCGACGTCGCGGCGGCTCAGCACGTCGAGCCCGGCCGAGGTCAGCGAAAGGCGTTCGACGGCTTCGGCGGCGATGGCGTCGATCGACGCCTCGTCCGGCCGCTGCTGCACGCTCACGGTGATGTTCGGGACGAACTCCCCCGGTGGCGCGTCGTGCACGGCGACGAACACCGCGCCCGAGTCACCCGGGTCGACGGCCGTCCAGCCGTCCGGGATGACGAGGTCCAGGGGAAGGGTCATCACAGCCCCACATACGAAACTGCGTCGTCCCAAGCGGATCCGACGGCGTCGGCCGCGTCGTTGGCCGCGTGACCGACGTAGTCGACCGCCGCGCCGCCGTACTCGCCGATGGTGTGGCCGAGCTTCGGCAGGTCGATGTCGATCTTCGCGCCGATCCCGGCGCCGAGGCCCAGCGCCGCGCCCGCCTTGAAGTTCACCTTGAGATGCCCGGCGTCGTACACGGCCTGGGCGTCGAGCTGCGCGCCGATGCCGTACTGCAGGGTGCCGTTCGCGCCGACGCCGATGCCGGCGACGTCCGCGGCCACCTCGCCCTCGATCTTGCCGCCGGCGAAGACGTTCGCGTGCGCGCCGACGCCGTGCGCGCCGATCGTGCCGGACGCGCTCGCCTCGCCGCCGGCGAAGACCGTGCCCTTGGCGTGCGCCGCGGCGGGGCCCCAGTCGCCCTTGAGCTCGGCTTCTTCCTTGACCGCGGCCAGTTCGGTGTGCCCGGACGCGCCGACGTCCCAGCCCTTCGAGGTGATCTTGCCGTCGTACTCCGGGCTGAAGCCGTCCTGCTCGTGCTTGAACTTGTAGTACGTGATCTCGGTGTTGCGGCCCAGCTTGTCCTTGACGCTCTCCGGCTTCGGCTGCCCGAACGGCGTGTCCGCCTTCTTCGGCGCGCGCGTGCCTTCGAGGCCGTCCCAGGTGAGCTTCTTCCAGCCCGAGTTCTTGAACCACGACGGCGCGCTCCGCGGCCGCTTGCGCCCGTCGAGCGGGCTGCCGTTGAGCCAGCCCAGCGGCCCGCCGGTCTTCTTGCCGAGCTTGTACTCCAGCCGCTGGGTGCCCTCGGGCGGGAACAGCTCGGCGAGCGCCTCGGAGAACTCGTCGACGACCTGCCGGGCGGCCTCGACGCTCTGCTCCCCCAGCTGCCGCGCGGCCTGGATGAACGCGCCGACCGACGCGGAGTTCACCGCGCGGGCCTGCGCGGTCAGCTGCTGGGCGTACTGGTCGAACTGCGCGATGACGGAGTCGACGGCGGCCTTGGCCGACTGCACGAGCTGCGACGCGGTCGAAAGCCGTTGCGCCTGGTCGTCGAGCTTCGCGGCGGCTTCGGTGAGCTCCTGGTTCAGCGTCTGCGCCGCCGTGGCGAACGCGGTGTAGGCGTCGCCGTCCCAGTCCGCGTGCAGGTTCTTCGCGGACTCGTCGATCTCCTTCGCCTTGCCGGAAACCGTCGAGGCCTGGGTGGCGACCCGCTGCGACGCGGCGCTCAGCGCACCGGGATCCCCGGTGACGCGTCTCTGGCACTCGACGAGGACGCGCCGGTACCCGGACAGCACGGAGCTGACCACTCCCGACGCGTCGACCACCCCCGAGGACCACATGGGCTAGTTCCCGGCCGCGTCGTAACCGACGTGCTGGCTGAAGTGCTTGCCGTTGTAGTCCATCGCGATGTCGATGTCGAAGTCCTGGCCGCCCGGAGCCTCCACAGTGGACTCACCGGTGGTGAGGTTCGTGTGGATGGTGACCTCGTTCGCGCCACCGATCGAGCCCGCGCCGCCGGTGACCGGGGCCGGCTGGGTGACCGGGGACGGCTGCGTCGGCACGGTGGCGCCGTTCTGGCCGGGGTTCACCGCGATCCAGCTGTTCGACGGGTCGAGCGGGGTGCCGTTGCCGGTCACCGGCGTCGTCGCGCCGCCGCTGGAACTCGGCGAAGAGCTGGCGAGCGCGGGCGGGGTGTAGTCGGTGAACGAAGGCTGCTGCGGGATCCCCTCACCGCCGGGGGTGGGACTTCCTGACGACGCTGCCTGCTGCCCGGCCGGACTTGCCACCGACGGCGGGGCCTGGGGCGCCGTGACCGGGGTGTTCCCGATCGACGGCGTCGTGGCGCCCGAGCTGCCGGAGTCGTGGTGGAAGAGCTTCTCGATCGCGCCGATGACCTGCGCGAGCTGCGTGACCTGCTGCGCGAGGTCACCCGCGCCGAGCGCCTTGAGCAGCGCGCCGATCGCGGTGATGAACGCGCGCAGCGACGCGCTGGTCGCCGTCGACAAAGCGACCGCCGCACCGTAGGTCCACGGGTTCGACATCAGCGAGGCGACCGTCGGGTTCACCGCGGCCACCACCGAGCGGTAGGCCTGCTGCGCCGTCTTGATCAGCGTGCCGGAGATGCCGAGCAGCTCCGCGCCCTTCTGGACGACGTTGATGATCGTCTCGAGCTGCTTGAGGGAGTCGCCGATCTTCTTCAGCGCCGACTCGCTCGCCGCGCCCGACCAGATCTTGCCGAGCTGGTCGGCGGCCTTGTTCAGCTCGGTGTACATGCTCAGGAACTGCTCGGCCTTCTTCACCAGGTCGAGCACGTGCTGCGCGATCTGCTCCGGCTGGCCGGTGACGATCTGCGGCAGGATGGTGATCGGCCCGCCCGACGACGCGGTCGCGTCCATCGCGCTGGAGTTCGGGAAAGTCAGCATCGGACCTCACAAGTTCTCTCTGGTGAGCACAGGACGATCAGACGACGGAGGCGGGCCGGTACACGCTGACCTTCGCCAGCCCGCTGATGCGGGCGTCGAGCAGCCCGTGGTTGTACAGGCGGCCGCCGTCGCCGGCGACGCCGATGACCGGCTGGCGGTCGGAGAACAGCAGTGGTTCGACCACCACGACGTCCCCGCTGTGCACGCCGCCGGGAACGTCGGAAAAGGTGCGCGCCGTGCCGGCGTAGACCTCGATCAGCCCGACCCGCGCCTGGTTGTCGGCGTCGCCGGCCAGCCAGTCGTTGAAGTCGGCGACACCGTGGAAGCGCGTGTCGGTGATCGGGTGGTCGCCGAGCCGGCCCAGCTGCGCGTCCCCCAGGTAGCGCAGCACGTTGCCGACCGAGGACGGCTCGCCGTGGGCGCCCGCGCTGTCGTTGATGGCCAGCGTGGCCAGCTCGGACGCGTGCGGGCTCCCCCAGATCGACGACGTGGGTGTCGTGGACCCGTCGTGGCCACCGCCGTAGCCGGCGGCGGCGTCGCGGTCCGCCGCCTGGTAGGCGTCGGCGCTGGCCTTGACGAGCGCGTTGATCTGCTGCAGCAGCTGCAGGAGCGTGCGGACGGCGGTGACCTGGCTGGAGTGCAGGGCCGCGTTCGCGGCGGCGACCGCGCTACCGAACCCCGCGAACGACACCGGCTGCACGACCAGCCGTTCGAGGTCGGCCACGGCGTTGATGCCGTGCGCGATGATGCCCCCGACGTTGCCGACGGACGAGCGCATCGCCTCGGGCTCAGCCCGGTACTCGCCGGCCATGGCTCTCCTTCCGCGGGTGGCTGCTCGGCAGAGCGTAAGTTCGGCCCCGGAAGCGGGCGGACGGCAAAAGTACCCACCGCGCCGTGTCGGCAAGTGGCCAAAATACCGGTGAGAGCCACCCCGATCCGCTGGAGCATTGCAGTATGAGCCTCTCGCCCGAGCGCCCTACCGAGATCGTGCTGCAGTCGCCGCCGATGCTCCCCAAGAGCAGCTCCGGCGGGATGCTGCAGCTGATGATGTTCCTGCCGATGATGCTCGGCATGGGCGCGATGTCGTTCGTCTACATCGGACGCGACGGCGGGGTGATGACCTACATCTTCGGCGCGCTGTTCATCTGCGCCATGGGCGGCATGGTCGTGATGTCGCTCGGGCGCGGCGGCATGGCCAAGAAAGCGCAGATCAACGACGAGCGCCGCGACTACCAGCGTTATCTCTCCGGCCTGCGGGCCCAGGTCCGCGACATCGCCGACGGCCAGCGCGCGGCCATGATCGCCGTCCAGCCCGACCCGGCCGACCTGTGGGCCTACGTCGAGACCGGGAAGCTCTGGGACCGGCGGCGCACCGACCCGCAGTTCGCGCAGGTCCGCGCGGGCACCGGCCCGCAGCGGCTGGCGACCCCGCTCAAGGCCCCGCAGACCGTGCCGCTGGAAGACCTGGACCCGGTGTCCTCCACCAGCCTCAAGCACTTCATCCGCACCTACTCGACGGTCGACGGCCTGCCGGTGGCGTTGTCGCTGCGCTCGTTCGCCGCGGTGACCGTGGCCGGCCGGCGGCCGCACGTCCTGGGCCTGGTGCGGGCGCTGGTCTGCCAGCTCGTCGCCTTCCACTCCCCCTCCGACCTGCGGGTCGCGCTGTGCGTGCCGGCCGACCGGCAGCACGACTGGGAGTGGGCCAAGTGGCTGCCGCACGCGACGGCGGCCGGCGCGTCCGACGCCGTCGGCTCCCGGCGGCTGGCCGCGGACTCGGCGGCCGGCCTGGCCGAGCTGCTCGGCGCGGACCTGGGCGAACGCCCCGCGTTCAGCCGCCGCGCCGCCGAGCTCGACCTGCCGCACCTGATCGTGGTGGTCGACGGCGGCAACGCCCACGGCGAGCCCCGCCTGATCGGCGAGGACGGCCGCCTCGGCGTCACGGTGCTCGAGATCGGCCAGGAGCACCCGCGCACGTACTCGACCGAGCGGCTGCTGAGCCTGCACACCGAGCCCGAGTCGCTCGGCATGGTCGTCGGCGACGCGACCGAGCAGCGCCTCGGCTTCCTCGGCCGCCCGGACGTCCTCGACCGCGGCGCCGCCGAGGCGCTGGCCCGCATGCTGACACCGTTGCACACGCCCGCCGCGGTCGTCGGCGAGAAGCCGATGTCGTCGACGTTCGGGCTGGCCGGGCTGCTCGGCATCGGCGACCCGCGCGACACCGACACGACGGTGACCTGGGCGCCGCGCGCGGCCCGCGACCGGCTGCGGATCCCGCTCGGCGTCAACCCCGAGGGCCGCCCGGTGGACCTGGACCTCAAGGAGTCGGCCGAGGGCGGCATGGGCCCGCACGGCCTGGTCATCGGCGCGACCGGGTCCGGCAAGAGCGAGCTGCTGCGCACGCTGGTGACGGCGCTCGCCGTGATGCACTCGTCGGAGACGCTCAACCTGGCGCTGATCGACTTCAAGGGCGGCGCGACGTTCGCCGGCATGACCGATCTGCCGCACACCTGCGCCGTCATCACGAACCTGTCCGACGACCTCGCGCTCGTCGACCGGATGGCCGACGCCCTGAACGGCGAGCTGCTGCGGCGCCAGGAGCTGCTGCACGCGGCCGGGAACTACGCCTCGGTGCGCGACTACGAGAAGGCGCGCGCGGACGGCGTGACGCTCGACCCGCTGCCGTCGCTGCTGGTCATCATCGACGAGTTCTCCGAGCTGCTGTCCGCGCGGCCGGAGTTCATCGACCTGTTCGTCGCGATCGGCCGGCTCGGACGATCTCTCGGCATCCACCTCCTGCTGGCGTCACAGCGGCTCGAGGAGGGGCGGCTGCGCGGGCTGGACTCGCACCTGTCGTACCGGATCGGCCTGCGGACGTTCTCGGCCGCCGAGAGCCGCACGGTGCTGGGCGTCGCCGACGCCTACCACCTGCCGCCGGTGCCGGGGTCGGCGTACCTGAAGTCCGACACGGAAACGCTGATCCGGCTCAAGGCGGCGTACGTCTCCGGAGAGCTGCCGCCGCGCAGCACGGTCGTCCGCGAGGACGGCCAGGAGCTCGGCGTGCTGCCGTTCTCCCTGGCGCCGGTCGAGATCCCGGTGACCACCGAAGTCTCGGACGCCCCCGTCGTCGACGGCACCGGCGAGACGATCATCCACGCGATGCTGTCCCGGCTCGAGGGCCGCGGGCCGGCGGCGCACCAGATCTGGCTGCCGCCGCTGGCCGAACCGCCGACGCTGGACCAGCTGCTCCCCCCGCTGGGCGAGGACGCCGCCCGCGGCCTGTGCCCGCTCGGCTGGGGCGGCAACGGCAAGCTGACGATCCCGGTCGCGCTGGTGGACAAGCCGTTCGAGCAGCGCCGGGACATGCTGTGGGCCGACTTCTCGGGCGCCGCCGGCCACGCGATGATCGTCGGCGCGCCGCAGAGCGGCAAGTCGACGCTGATGAAGGACATCGCGGGCATGCTCGCGCTCACCCACACCCCGGCCGAAGTGCAGATCTTCGTGCTGGACATGGGCGGCGGCGCGCTCGCCCCGATCGCCGGCCTGCCGCACACGTCCGGCTACGCCACCCGCCGCGACGCGCAGCGCTGCCGCCGGGTCGTCGCCGAGCTCACGACGTTGCTGGAGCAGCGCGAGGAGTTCTTCGCCGCCAACGGGATCGAGTCGATCACGACGTTCCGCCAGCGCCGCGCCGAGTTCACCGAGAGCACGGACGGCCGCGAGTTCGGCGACGTGTTCCTGTTCGTGGACAACTGGACCACGATCCGCCAGGAGTACGAGCAGCTGGAGGAGCAGATCACCGGGCTGGCCGCGCGCGGGCTCGGGTTCGGCATCCACGTGATCGTCTCGTTGAACCAGTGGATCGGCGTCCGCGCCCAGCTGCGCGACGCGATCGGCACCCGTTTCGAGCTGCGGCTGGGTGACCCCCAGGACTCGTCGATCGACCGCAAGGTGGCGGTGAACGTCCCGGCGGACCGGCCGGGACGTGGCATCACGGCCGAAAAACTGCACTTCCTGGCGGCGTTGCCCCGCATCGACGCCGACCAGCGCCCGGAGACGATCGGCGCCGGGGGTGTCGACCTGACCCGGCGGATTTCCGATGCTTGGAAGGGGCCGCGGGCTCCTCAGGTCCGGCTGCTGCCGCCCGAAGTGCCTCTGGACACCCTTCCCGCTGCTCCTTCGCGGCAGGTCACCCTGGGCATCGCGGAATCGACGTTGCGGCCGGTTCACCTGGACTTCGCCGCCGACCCGCATTTTGTGGCCTTCGGCGACGTCGAGTCCGGTAAGAGTTCGCTGCTTCGTGCTCTCGCCCACGGGATCACTTCGGCTTACTCGCCCGAGGAAGCCGCGATCATCGTTGCCGACTATCGGCGGGGGTTGCTCGGGGCTGTGTCCGAGGAGCACCTTCTCGGTTATGCCGGTGCTGAAGGGAAGCTGACCGATCTCATCGGTGAGTGTGCTACCGCCATGCGGAACCGGTTGCCTGGGCCTTCCGTCACTCCCGAGCAGCTGCGGAACCGGTCCTGGTGGCGGGGGCCTGAGCTTTTCGTGCTTGTCGATGACTATGAGCTTGTTGCCACCGTTGGGCGGAATCCCTTGCAGCCCTTGCTCGAGTTCCTTCCTCAAGCTCGGGATATCGGGTTGCACCTTGTGATCGTTCGGGGGTCCGGTGGGGCTGGGCGGGCTCTCTTCGAGCCCGTTCTTCAGCGGTTGCGAGAGCTTGGTTCTCCTGGGCTTGTTATGTCTGGGACCAAGGATGAAGGGGCTTTGCTTGCTGATGTGAAGCCTTCTTTGCAGCCTCCTGGGCGGGGTACTCTTGTTTCTCGGCGTTATGGGACTGGGCTTGTTCAAGTTGCTTGGACTAAGCCTGTGGATTCCTGACTTTTCCCTGATTTTACTGATACGGCTTCGCCGGGGCGTGGGAAATCGGCGCCCTGTGGTCTATTCCTGGTGTGGCCGGTAGCGCCGATTCCCCACGCAACGAATCTCTCCCTAGCTTTGCTGCTGTGGCTGGTGTTCTGTGGTCCGGACGGTTCGTTAACCTGCCACCTGATCGTGTGATGAACTGGTGTTCGAACCCCGGTAATCTTGGGGTGTGGACAGAAACTTCGCCTGGCAAGCCGATCCGGTCGCCCTCGCCGACCGGATCAGCACTCTGCTGGGCGTCGTCCGGACCGCCGAAGCCGAACTCGGGACGCTGCTCGTGGAAATCGAAACCCGCGGCGTCCTGGAACTCTTCGGCTACCGCTCCGTTCCCCACCTGCTGGCACAACTGGCCGACATCCCCAAATCGACCGCCGAGAAGCTCCTCAAGCGCGCCCGGACCATCAATCCCTCCCGCGCTCTCGACGGCGCCCCGATCCCGGCGATCGCTCCCGCCACCGGCTCGGTTGCCGCGTCTGGCTCGCTGAGCAACCCGATGATCGACACAATCGTCGCGACACTGACCCAGATCCCACCCGAGCACCGTGAGGAAGCCGAGCAGAGTCTGCTCAGCTTCGCCGAAGACTCCGGGCACAAGCAGGTCGCGGCCCTGGGCGCGCGGATCGTGGCCCACCTCGACCCCGACGGCACCGCGCCCGAGGAGACCGAACCCGCCACCCCCCAGCGCGAACTCTCCCTCCGCCGCAAGAAGACCGGCATCTGGGAACTGTCCGGTCATCTCGACGACGAGACCGGCACCCGGGCCAGCGCGCTGCTGGACTCGCTGGCCCAGCGGCGCGGCTCGGAGGACCACCGGTCCCCGGCCGAGCGTTACGGCGACGCGTTCTCCGACGCCATCGACCTCGCGTTGAATACCCCCGACCTGCCCACCCAGGCCGGCGAACGAGCCCACGTGATGGTCACCATCCCGCTGCAGAATCTGACCTCCGGCCTCGGCACGGCCCTGCTGGGTGACACCGGCACGATGAGCGCGGCGGAGGCTCGGATCCATGCCTGCGACTGCAGGCTGATCCCCGCAGTCCTCGACAGCGCCAGCGCCCCGCTGGACCTGGGCCGTGCCCGTCGCTTGATCCCCACCCATATCCGCAACGCCCTCTACCTGCGTGACCGCGGCTGCGCCTTCCCGGGTTGCCATCGTCCACCGCGGCATTGCCAGGGTCATCACATCCGGCACTGGGCTGACGGTGGCCCGACGGACTTGATGAACTTGGCGTTGATGTGCGCTCACCACCACCGGTTGCTGCATCGTTCCGGGTGGGAGGTCCGCATCGCGGCTGACGGGCTTCCGGAGTTCTTACCGCCGGTGTGGTTGGACAAGCGCCGACAACCCCGGCGCAACAACCTCCACCAACCGATACCCACCGCAGCCTGACAACCGAACATGGGACAGGCCCGCAGCCAACCGGCTACGGGCCTACACCCACGCGCCCAAGCGGTCGCGCGAAAGAATTGCGAACACCACAAAAAGCGGCTCGCCAAATAAATAGAAATATCCCCTCAGCACCACCCCGAAGAGGGCAGGCTTTCACACACTAACCAACCACCTCGACGGCCGGAATGTGAGGTACATCACCGATGCTTCCGGTAATGCCCCTTCCCCGTCAACGATGGGATCAACGGGCGAACAGCCGTTTCCAGTCATTACCCGGAAACGGACAAAAGCCCGAGAGGGGACCTTTTCCGCGCCTGCGGCCGCCGTCACAGCGGTTGCGACATTCGGCGTATGGACAGGTCAGGCGGGGTCGACTAGGGGAGGAATACCAGGCGGGGAAACGGGGAGCGCTTCTTCACGCCATTCGGCCGAACGCGCCGAAATTTCGGTGAGCGAACACCATGCCGCGTGCATTCCGCACGGTCGGCGAGGACTTCGCCGCCGACCAGTACCGGATCCCGGTTGACCCACCGGAGAAGGACACCAAAACCATGCGCAGCGCGAGAACCGCCCGCCCGACTGCGGTCGTGGTCGCCGACGGCAATCCCTCGCTCGCGAAGCGGCAACGCCCGCGACCGGCGTCACCGCCGCGCCGGACTCCTGCATCGCCAACCCCTGAGAGAAACGGAAACCCGTGATCAACTCCCGAAGAGCCGCCACGGTCTCGGCGGCGGTGGTCGTCGCCGGTCTGCTGGCGGCGGTTCCCGCGAGCGCCGTCCCCGGCGGTGCCGGCACGAACATCGGCTTCACCGCGAAGCTCACCGCGGAGGGACGCGCCTGCAGTGGCGCGCTCGTCGAGCCCGCGCTCGTCCTCACCGCCGCGAGCTGCTTCCCCGACGACCCGGCGGTCAAGCCCGTCACCGTCACCGTCGGCGGGCACACCGCGAAGGTGACTTCGCTGGTCAAGCGCACCGACCGCGACGTCGCGCTGGCCCGGATCGACACCGCGGTCACCGACGTCACGCCGCTCAAGCTCAGCGCCGCCGCCGGCGTGCCCGGGCCGTCCGACACGCTGACGCTCGCCGGCTGGGGGCGCACCGCCACCGAGTGGGTGCCCAACGAGGCGCACGTCGCCGCGTTCACCGCCGCCACGAGCACCGCGACCACCCTCGCGCTGACCGGGGCCGGCGGGGTCGACGCCTGCAAGGGCGACGCCGGTGGGCCGGTCTACCGCGCGGACGGCACCGTCGTCGCCGTCACCGGCACCTCCTGGCAGCACGGCTGCTTCGGTGAGACCGGCACCCAGCAGGGTACGACCGGTGTCCGGGTCGACGACCTGACCTCCTGGATCCGCGGCCAGGCCATCGTCGGCACGGCGAAGGCCGTCGGTCACGGGGTCACGCTGTCCTGGACCCCGGAGGCCGGGGCCACCAGCTACTCCGTCTACGCCAGCCCGAACGGCACGCCGAGCCCGGCCGCGGAACTGCGGGTCGCCGAGACGCCGGGGACGACGTTCCTGCACTCGGCCACGGCCAAGACCACCTGGTCCTACCTCATCGTCTCCTCCACCGGCACGATGAGCCCGGTGTTCTCGGTGACGACCGGCGCGCGGTCGCTGACCGACTTCACCGGCGACGGCAAGGCCGACATCGCCACCTTCACCCGCGGCTCCGCCGGCGACGTCTTCGTGGCCGGCTCGGACGGGACGAAGTTCGCCGGCACCAGCGTCCTGTGGCACGACCGCTTCTCGGTCGGCAGCGAAATCCCGCTCTCCGGTGACTTCAACGGCGACGGCAAGGCCGACGTCGCGACGTTCGCCCGCGGCAGCACCGGCGACGTCTACGTCGCGCTGTCCGACGGCACCAAGTTCGACGGCAACGGCGTGCTGTGGCACGACTACTTCGCCCCCAACGGCGAGGTCCCGATGGTCGGCGACTTCAACGGCGACGGCAAGGACGACATCGCCACCTTCACGCTCAGCACCTCCGGCGACGTCTACGTCGCCCTCTCCGACGGCACCAAGTTCGGCGCCGGCGCGCTCTGGCACGGGGACTTCGGCTACGGCACCGAGCTGCCCGCGATCGGGGACTTCAACGGGGACGGCAAGGACGACATCGCGGTCTTCACCCGCGGCAGCACCGCCGACGTCTACGTCGCGCTGTCCGACGGCACCAAGTTCGTCGGCAACGGCGTCAAGTGGCACGACAGCTTCGCGTGGAACAGCGAGCAGCCGGCGGTCGGCGACTTCAACGGCGACGGCAAGGACGACATCGCCACGTTCACCCGCGGCACCACGTCCGACGTGTTCGTCTCGCTGTCGGACGGCACGAAGTTCGTCGGCAACAGCGTCAAGTGGCACGACGCCTTCGGGCTCGACGGCGAGATCCCCGCGACCGGCGACTTCAACGGCGACGGCAAGGCCGACATCGCGGTCTTCACCCGCGGGACCGCCGCCGACGTCTACGTCGCGGTGTCCGACGGCACCAAGTTCGTCGGCACCAGCGTCAAGTGGCACGACAACTTCGCCTACAACAGCGAGGTTCCGCTGCCCCGGGCGATCACGATCATGTAGCGAGCCGCGCGGGAACGACGGCCCGGGCCGGGGACTCCCCCTGGCCCGGGCCGTTTTCGCTGGTTGGTAAAGTGCGCGCGAGCGGCGCATCGATCATCCGGAGCCGCGAACCCCGTGGTGCGCCCGGGACCTTCGGCCCAAGGAGCTTCCCGCAGATGAGCACGGTCGTCGCCGACGAGACCCCCGCTCCGCCCGTCGACGAGACCGAAGGCGGCGGGCGCGCGCGGCTCTGGAACTGGCTCGCGCTGGGGCTCACCGTCGCCCTGTTCGCGGTGCTCGCCTGGAACCGGCGCTGGATGAGCGACGACGGCCTGATCGTCCTGCGCACGGTCCGCCAGCTGCTCGACGGCAACGGCCCGGTCTTCAACATGGGTGAGCGCGTCGAGTCCAACACCAGCACGCTCTGGACGTACCTGCTGGCGGTGTTCGCCTGGATCCCGGGGCTGCGGCTCGAGTGGCTCGCGGTGGTCATGGGGCTGCTGTGCTCCACCGGCGGCCTGCTCTTCGCCCTCGACGGCACCCGGCGGCTCGTCGGGGCGGCGCGGCCCACGTTCGTCGCGCCCGCCGGCGCGCTCGTGCTGATCGCGCTGCCGCCGTTCCGCGACTTCGCCACCTCCGGCCTGGAGACCGGCCTGATCACGCTGTGGCTGGGCGTCACCTGGTGGCTGCTCGTGCGCCACGCGCGCAACACCCCCGCCGGCCCGGTGTGGGTCACCGCGCTGGTGGTCGGCCTCGGCGTGCTCGTCCGCCCCGACCTGGCGTTGTTCACCGCGGTCGCGGGCCTCGGCCTGCTGGTGCTCGAGTGGCGTGGCTGGCTGCGCGCGGTGGCGTGGGTGGCGGTGGCGGCGGCCCTGCCGGTCGCCTACCAGATCTTCCGGATGGGCTACTACGGCCTGCTCACGCCGAACACCGCCCTGGTCAAGGAGGCCTCCAACACGCTGTGGAGCCGCGGCTGGGCGTACCTGCGCGACTTCACCGACCCGTACTACCTCTGGGTCCCGCTCCTCCTGTGCGTCCTGCTCGGCGGGCTGGCCCTGCTGCGGACCCGGATCGACCGGCGCGTCGCGGTCGTCGTGGCCGTGCCCGTGGTCGGCGCGGCCGCCTTGGCGCTCTACGTGGTCCGCGTGGGCGGCGACTTCATGCACGCCCGGATGCTGCTGCCCGCACTGTTCTGCCTGCTGCTGCCGGTGCTGGTCGTCAAGCTCACCCGGGCCACCGTGGTGCCCGCGCTCGCGCTCGGCGCGTGGGCGGTGGTCGCCGCGGGCTGGCTGCGCACCGACTACACCCCGCTGGCGAAGCCGTTCAACGAGACGCTGGGCATCGCCGACGAGCGGGCCGCGTACGTGTCCGAGAGCCACCACGTCCACCCGATCCTCGCCGAGGACTTCGACCAGTTCACGGTGATCACCCGCCCGATCGAAGCGCTCCTGGCGGCGGACCCGACGCCGTCGGTCTTCGTGCCGGCGAAGGACGGCAGCTGGCACCGGTACCCGTCGTCGAACGGGCACAGCGTCGTCACGTTCTTCAACATCGGCGGACCCGGCCAGCTGCTGCCGCTGGACATGTGGGTGCACGACCCGATCGGCCTGTCGAACCCGGTCGCCGCGCACACCACGCCGTACGCGGACCGGCGGATCGGCCACAACAAGTACGCGGGCATCGACTGGGAGGCGGCCCAGTTCGGTCAGGGGACGTCGCCGGCCGAGCTGGCGGCGCGGGGCGACTTCACGCCGGAGCACCTCGACGCGATCCGCCGCACCCTGGCGTGCCCGCACAACCAGGAGATGCTCGACTCGGTCCGGGCGCCGCTGACGTTCGGCCGGTTCTGGGACAACCTCGTGCACGCGGTCGGGCGCACCGGTCTCCGCTACGACCACGACCCGGCCGTGGCCCAGACCTGTCGCTGACAGCGATTACCCGACTTCGGTAGGTTTCGCGAATCCTTCACGGCTTTTAGTTTGAGCTGGTCGTCCCGTTCGGGACGGATATCCGGATCACCTGGGCCGAAGGGCATTTTCATGCGAATGTCGAGGGCTGTTGCCGCGGTGGGTGCTGCCGCCGCGGCGTTGAGTCTGGTCTCAGCGGGAGTGGCGAACGCCCAGGAGGACATCATCGGCGGGAGCACCGTCTCCTCCGCGCCGTGGGGCGCCCAGATCTACTGGAACAACGTGACGACCTACGGCGGCTTCGAGTGCTCGGGGACGATCATCGCCCCGCAGTGGGTGCTCACCGCCCAGCACTGCCTGAACTCGCCGGGCATGCACGTCAAGGTCGGCAACGTGACGCTGCAGCAGGGCACGAACGCGAACGTCGACCAGCAGAAGGCCTCGCCGAACGGTGACATCGCGCTGCTGCACCTGAGCACCGCGGTGAACACGACCTTCATGAAGCTCGGCACCGGGAACCCGCCGACGGGCTCGACCAACCAGATCTACGGCTGGGGCCGCACGCAGGGCACCAGCCCGCCCTCGAGCACCCTCAAGGCGGCCAACGTGCGCGTGACGGGCACCAGCACCGACGCGTTCGGCGGCCGCGCGATCGCCAGCCAGGGCGTCAACGGCTCGGCGTGGCACGGCGACTCGGGTGGCCCGCAGCTCTACAACGGCGTCCAGGTGGGCGTCTGCTCGACGGGCAACAACTCCGGTTCGAACCCGCAGGGCACGCAGAACTACGCGAGCATCGACTCGAGCCGCAGCTGGATCCGCACCACCGCCGGCGTCTGACGGAGTGTCGCGGGGAGGCCGCTTCGGCCTTCCCGCGGCATACTCGCGCCATGAAGTTCCGCACCCAGGTGCTGCTCGGCGGCAAGACCGCGACCGGCCTGCCGGTTCCCGCCGAGGTCGTCGAAGCGCTCGGCGCCGGCAAGAAGCCCGCGGTCACCGTGACGCTCGGCGGGCACACCTACCGCACGACGGTCGCGAGCCGGGCCGGGCAGTTCCTGCTGTCGCTGAGCGCGGAGAACCGCGAGAAGGCCGGCGTCGCCGCGGGCGACGACGTCGAGGTGGAGATCGCGCTCGACACCGCGCCGCGGGTGCTGGAGATCCCGCCGGACCTGACCGCGGCGCTCGCCGCTGACGACATCGCGCGGGCCCGGTTCGAAAGCCTTTCCTACAGCGCGAAGCAGCGGTTCGTGCTGCCGATCGGCCAAGCGAAGACCGAAGAGACCCGGCAGCGTCGCGTCGCCAAGGTGATCACCGACCTGCGTGCCGATCCATGATGGACGCGGGCACGCTGCTGCGCGTGCTCGACGCCGTTCGCCCGGCGCGGGTGTGGCTGGCCGGCGGCTGGGGCATCGACGCGCTTCTGGGCCACCGGACACGCGAACACCGCGACCTCGACCTGCTGCACCGCGCCGACCAGGAGCCCGCCGTGCTGGCGGCACTCGACGGCCTGGGCTACCGCGAAACCCTCGACCTGCGCCCGGTCCGGTTCGTGCTTTCCGACGGCCGGACCGAACTGGACCTGCACCCGCTCGTCTTCGCCGAAGACGGCTCGGCCACCCAGGCCGCCGACGATCAGGGCGCGACTTTTCCGTACCCCGCAGACTGCTTCGTCACCGGCCGAGTCCTCGGCGTCGAAGTGCCGTGCGTTTCCGTTGCCCAGCAGGTCTTCTTCCACCAGGGCTACGACGCCCGGCCGCACGACCTCGCGGACATGCGCCACCTCCGCGAGGCCTTCGGGGTGACCACCCACTTCTAGTCCACAATGGACTGCCGCAGCGCCGCCTTGTCCGGTTTCCCCGACGGCGCCACCGGAACCGCGCCCACGAACGTGAACCGCGCCGGCACCGCCGCCTCGCCCAGCTCCGCCGCCACCGCCTTGCGCAGCGCGGCCGGCTCGGGTGACCGGCCGGGCGCCGGGACCACGAACGCGTGCGCCGCCTCGCCGGTGCGCTCGTCCGGAACCGCCACGACGTAGGCCTGGTCGACGTCCGGGTGCGCGGCGATCGCCCGCTCGATCGGGCCGGTGTAGTGGATGATCGCGTTGACGATCACGACGTCGCGGGCGCGGCCGGACAGGTGCAGGTAACCCGCCGCGTCGAGATGCCCGAGGTCCTGGGTGCGCACCCAGCCGTCGCGCAGCACTTCGGCCGTGGCCGCCTCGTCCCGCCAGTACCCCGCGAACGCCGACGGCGTCCGCACCCAGATCTCGCCGCCGGCGCGGACGTCGATTTCGACGGCGTCACAAGCTTTCCCGACCGAGCCCGGGCCCTCGTCGGCCCGGCAGACGGTCAGCATCCCGGTCTCGGTCTGCCCGTACGCGTGGTGCATCGCCGGCCCGACCCGCTGGGCCGCCTCGGCCAGCTTGTGCGGCGGCACCGGGGAACCGGCCACCATCAACATCCGCAGCCCGCTCAGGTCGACGTCTTCGGTGCGCAGCACGTCCAGGACCTGGATCAGCCGGGGCACGGTGGTCAGCGCCGCCGTGATCCGCAGCCGCGGCAGGATGTACGGGAAGTCCGGCAGGTCTTCGGGGATCACGGCGGTGCCGCCGGCGAACAGCGACAACGCCAGCTGCTCCACCATCACCGCGCTCGCGAGCGAGCCGAACAGCAGGTACCGGCCGAACTTCTCGCCGAGCCGCGCGTGGGCGGAGCCGGGTGCCGGCGGCTGCCACACCCGGCCCTCGGTCAGCGCGCGGTAGCTGTAGGCCACCCCCTTGGGGACGCCGGTGCTGCCGCTGGTGAACACGACCGTCGCGATGTCGTCCGGCCGCCCCCGCGGCACCGGCTCGGCGTAGTCCGCCCGGAGCACGTCGTCGAGCCGCAGGACCGGCACCCCGGCGGCACCCAGCTCGACGGAGCCGTCCACGACGACCGCCGCGACGTCGCCGAGGACGTGGCGCACCTGCGCTTCCGGGAGCCCGGCCCGCACCGCGACCGCGCGGCCGCCGAGCACGTGCACGGCGACCAGCGCGGCGAACCCTTCGGGCGTGACCCCGGTGGCGAGCCCGACCCCGTCACCCGGCCGGATCCCGGCGGCCCGCAGGCCGGCGGCACACCGCCCGACGAGCTCCCGCAGCGCGCCGCGGGTGGTGACCCGCGAGCCGAGTTCGAACGCCGGGACGTCCGGGGCGCGCCCCAGCTCGTCCAGCAGTGCCTGCGGGTGGACCATCTCGACCGCCTTTCGCCCGGGGCCTCCGGGTCTACCGGGCGGATCTCAGAATTTCGGCAGAACCGCGCCGACCTGCGGTTTTCCCCGTCTGCCACGGCAGACGCGCGGGCGGGGTGATCCCTGTGGGTATAAAAGCCGTCACCGCGACCGGCAGTTGTGCCGTTTGACCACACCACGCTCTTTTCTAGCGTGAGTTTCACACCGCGCGGACCACCGCGCCAGGGGTTATTCGCTTCAGGAAGGAGGTGGCCCGTCGATGTCCAGTCCGGGATTCCAGGCAGATTCCGCTGCCATGACGCGCGCCGTCCAGGGTTTCGAGGAAACCGCGACGAACGCCAAGTCCACGATGGCCAGCTTGGAGTCCGAGCTGACCGAGGCGCTCCGCAACTACAAGGGTGACCAGGCTGTCGCGTTCTGGGACCTCCAGCGGCGCCTGCAGGAGAAGATGACCGTGGCGGTCAAGGAGCTCGACACCATGTCGCAGCTCGTCCACACCAGCCACCAGAACTACGGCCGCGGCGACGCCGACGTCCACCAGAGCTTCCAGGGGGTCGGCAACACCCTCGAGGGCTCGGGCGTGATCCCCCGCCTCAACCCCTGACCTGAGAGGACTGATCGATGGCCGACGTCGTCGAAATCAACTTCGCCGCGCTGCAGCACAGCTCGGCGTCCCTGGCCGCCAAGGCCAAGGCCCTCACCTCGCAGCTGGAGCAGCTGCACCAGAACCTCCAGCCGATCACCGCGACCTGGTACGCCTCCGGCAGCTCCGCCGGTGACGCGGCCCGCCAGTCGGAGACCCGGCTGCGCCAGGCCACCGCGGACATCGTCGCCATCATCGCCCAGTTCGGCGGCAAGGTCGGCGAGGCCCACGACCTCCAGCAGTCGCTGGAGAACCGCAACCAGGGACTGTTCGCGGGCTGATCCGCGCCCAGACGTCGGTCGGCCGGTGCGGGAAACCCCCCGCTCGCACCGGCCGACCGGCTTTCCCACTGTCAGAGCGTGCGACCCAGAGAGCCGGGACCCGATGCCAGACCAGTCGTACTACGTCCACCTGGAATCGCTGAAGGACTTCGTGCGGGAGCTGGAAACCCAGATCCACGCGATGGCCAAGCCGAACGACTTCCTGCTCACCCTCGGCCAGGAGCCGCTGCTGTTCGGCGAGTTCGGCGAGGCCGGCTCGCTGGCCGAGGCCCACCGCGCCGCCGTCGCGGAGATGCAGGGCGTGCTCGACCAGGTCCGCAGCGCGATCGGGTTCGCGCAGGACGTCACCACCACGGTCGCCGACGGCTACCAGCACGCCGACGAGGCGGTCGCCGGAGACCTCCACACCTCGGGCGCCGTCACCGGCCTGCTCGACCCCGTGCTCGGCCTGCTCGGCCTGGGCGACTCGGACGGGAGCCGCAAGGGATGACGAACACCGCGCACACGAACTTCGCCGCGTACAGCCACCAGCAGCTGTACGCGATGCTGCAGGCGGGTGACCCGAACAGCGCGCGGCACGCCGCCGACAAGTGGAAGTCCGCCGCGCTGCACCTGCACGAGCAGGCCCACAACCTCAACGGCGAGCTGACCGAGTTCAAGGACCAGTGGACCGGTGGCGCCGCCGATCAGTACCAGCACATGATCGTCGACCTCGCGAACGGCATCTCGAAGGTGGCGCAGACCGCCGAAGCGATGAACGTGATGCTCGACGACGCCGCCGACGCGCTGGTGAAGGCCAAGAAGGAGATGCCGCCGCCGGTTTCGGTGCCGGACGTCTCCCCCGCCGACGTCGCGCTCGCGGTCAACCCGCCGCTGCTGCCGCCGGACGCCTCGCCCGCCGTCATGCAGGCCGCGGCGCAGCAGCGCCAGCAGGCCATCGCCAACGTCGAGGCGCAGCAGTCCGCCGCCAACGCCGCGGGCAACGCGCACGGCAAGGCGATCGTGGTGATGACCCAGCTGGCCGGTGAGTACACGGTGGCCGAAGACTCGATCCCGGCGTCACCGAACGCCGTCGAGACGCCGACCGCGCCGCCCGCCGGCGGCGGGGCCGGGAGCGCCGGTTCGCCCGGGCTCGTCGGCAACGGCGTCACCGACCCCGGCGTCGTCGTCACCCCGGGCGACGGGCACCCGCTGCCCTCGACCGGCACCCCGCAGCAGCCGGGGACGACCGTGCCGACGTCGAACCCGCTGTTCGGCGACATGTTCACCGCCGGGCTCGCCGCGGCTTCGGCCGCCGCGTTCGGCCGGTTCGGGTCGATCATGCCGAAGGTGCCCGGGTGGGCGTCGGGCAAGGACCCCAAGGAGAACAAGGACGAGGCGCCGGGCACGAAGCTCGGCGGCGGTGGCGCCGGCGTCGAGGGCGGGGCCGGTGGCGGCATCCCGATCGGCGGCGGTGACGCGCCTTCGCTGGGCGGCGCGGGCGGCATTCCCGGCGGCGCCGGCATCGGCGGCGGCGCGGACGGCCCGGCGGCGCACTCCGGCCTGGCCGGCGACGGCGGCGCGGGCAACGCGCTGAGCGGGCTCGCCGGCGGCGCGGCCGGAGCCGCGGCGGCGTCGGCGGCCAAGGGCGCGATGCCGATGATGCCCATGATGCCGATGGGCATGGGCGGCAGTGGCGACATGGGGTCCGGGCGCCGGATTCCCGCGTGGCTGGTGGAAACGGAGAACGTCTGGGGTCAGTCGGCCCCGGTCGCGCCTCCGGTGATCGGCGAAGAGCCGGAAGCGTACTGAGTCACTCTCTAGTTGGAGGCGGGCCGTGACGGCTGCTGGATACCGCGTCGCCCCGGCCCGCCTCGACCAGGTGGCCGGCCAGTACGGCACCCTCGCCGAGGCACTTTCCTCGGCGCAGCGGGCGGTTGCGGGTGAGAAGGTGCCCGCCACCGCGTTCGGCCAGGTCGACGAGGCCAAGGCCGCGGCCAAGACGTTCGAAAAGACCATGACCGAGCTGGGTTCGAAGCTCGAGTCCCAGGTGTCGCACCTGCAGACAGTCCAAAACGGACTGACGGCGTCGGCGGCGGGTTATCGCCGCACCGACGCGCAGATCGCCGCGATGTACCGGGCCCTGCTGCCCGAGGATCCCCTGCCGCCCGCCGGAAACCCCGCGGGCATCGGTGGTTCGGCGGACACCGGCGCGTGGGCGCAGGCGATCGCCGCCAACCGGACGAAGGTGTCCGACGCGCTGACCGCGGAACGGACCCGGCTGGCGTCGCTCACCGACGCCGACGAGATCGCGCGGTCGCAGTCGCGGATCAAGCTGTACGAGGACATCCTGGCGAACAACCGGCAGATCCTGAAGTTCGACCCGGCGGGCAACGGCCGGATCGCCGAGCTGGTCGGGCACATCGAGCCGGGCACGCGCAACGTCGGGCTGTTCGTCCCCGGCGTCAACACGCAGATGTCCAACTTCGACGCCTACGCCGGACTCGGGCGCAGCCTGGTGGCGGCGGACCCGACCGGGCGCACGGCGATGGTCGTCTGGGCCGACGGCGTGTTCCCGCAGAACCCGGTGGTGCAGGGTCCTTCCGCGAGCTACGCGGAGGCGATGGCGCCCGACCTCAAGCACTTCACCGACGACCTGCGCGGCGAGATCGCGAGCCACGCCGGCTCCGACGTCGCGCTGACGGCGATCGGGCACAGCTACGGCGGCGCGACGGTCGGGCTGGCCGAGACCCAGGGCCTCGACGTCGACCGGGTGCTGCACGTCGAGTCGGCGGGCATGGGGCACGGCGTCTGGTCGCCGGCCGACCTGCCGGCGAGCCAGGCGGGCGTCCAGCGGTACTCGATGACCGCGCCGCTCGACCCGATCGAGATCGCCCAGGGCAACGCGTGGGGCCTGGAGTGGACCGGCATCGGGCACGGCGCGGACCCGGACACCTTCCCCGGCGTCACCGATCTGGAGACCGGGCGGTCCGCGTCCGGGGACCAGCTGTGGGGGCTGTCCTCGCACAGTGACGTGCTGAAGCCGGGTTCGGAGTCGTGGACGAACATCTACCGCGTCGTCACCAGCGGTCCCACGACCCTTGACGGCACCTTCCAGCCGGATGGCATCCTGGAGCACGGCGTCGAGTTCCTGAACGACGGGGGTGTGCTGCGATGACCGCGTCGGACCTGGACCGCTTGGCGGGCGAGCTGACGGACGTGATCGACAGCGTCGCGGCGGTGTTCGGCCCCACGGCCGACCGCACGGTCGACGGCGAGCTCGACTGCGACCCGACCCGCCCCGGCCAGGTGCGGTGCTGGCAGTACGGCGTCCGGCTCGACCACCCCGGCGAGCCGGAACGCCGCCTGACCGAGGTCGTCCGCCCAACGCTGGAACAGCGCGGCTGGCAGGCCCACGACCGCAGCACCCCACGCGAGCTGATCGCCCGCTTCAGCCGCGAAGGCGCAGACTTCACAGTCCACATCACCCGAGCGGGCAACGCGGTGGCAATAATCGGCTCAACCCGCCCAGTCCCCGCCTGACAAGTCCACCCGTGATGCCCCTCCAATCACGAGTGATGCCTCCCCAATCACGCGAGATGCCCTTCTGATCACGCGAGTTCCGCCTTCAATCACGCCAGTTCCGGCTTCAATCACGCGAGTTCCGGCGAACCGACCCTCCAGGTAGGGTCTGTCAAACGAGCGGTGTAACTCGGGTTGAAAGGATCTACTTGCGTCCGGCGGCCAGGCGGCCGTCGAACGCGATCTCGAACGCGTTCAACGCGGGTTTCCAGCGCATCGTCCAGCGTTTGCG
>NZ_JAMXQV010000024.1 GCF_024703995.1 Amycolatopsis iheyensis
CGCCTGCAGCCGCCCGCAGCCACCCCACGCCAGCAGCCGCCCGGCGCCTGCAGCCGCCCGCAGCCACCCCGCGCCCGCAGCCGCCATCGCCCGCGGCCGCCCCGGTCTCAGGCCGAAGCGCCGCCCGCCCCCGGCTCACCGAGCGCGCGGTCGACCAGAGCGCCCGCCGCGCCGGTGTAGGCGGCCGGGTCGACCAGGCCGTCCAGCGCCGCCGGGGTGAGCACCTCGGTGATCGCGGGCAGCTCGTCCAGCACCTCACGCAGCGGCCGCTCCTCCCGCACCGCGCGTCGCGACGCCTCGCCCAGCAGCTCCTTGGCCTTCGCCTTGCCGAGCAGCGGCGCGAGCGCCGCGGAGAGCCGTTCGGAGACGATCAGCCCGTGCGTCGACGCCAGGTTCGCCCGCATCCGCTCCGGCTGCGCGGTGAGCCCACGCGCCAGCTCGGCGGCGGTGTGCGCGGCACCGCCGGTCAGCCGGAGGCACTCGCGGATCAGCTGCCACTCGGCGTGCCACACCCCGGCCGAGCGCTCGTCCTCGGTCAGCATCGACTGCGTGACCCCGGCGGCCAGCACCGGCACCTGCAGCGCGGCCGACCGGATCAACGTCGCGAGCACCGGGTTCCGCTTGTGCGGCATCGCCGAGGAGCCACCCCGCCCGTCGGCGGCCGGCTCGGTGACCTCACCCAGCTCCGTGCGCGTCAGCGTCTCGACGTCGACGGCCAGCTTCCCCAGCGCACCCGCCGTGAACGCGAGCGCGCTCGCCAGGTCCACCACCGGCGTGCGCAGCGAGTGCCACGGCAGCACCGGCGCGGCCAGCCCCGTCTCGACGGCGAACGCGGCGGTCAGGCGCCCCGCGTACCCGTCGCCGTCGATGGCGGCGGCGAGATCATCGCCCCCGCCCCCGCTGCCGTCGGCCGGCTCGGTGCGCGCGTCGCCGGCGAGGCGGGCGTACTCGATGTACGCCGCCAGCGTTCCGGCCGCGCCGCCGAGGGACACCGGCAGCCCGCCGTCCAGCACGCGACGGATCCGGACCGCCGCGTCCAGCACCAGCTGCCGCCAGCCCGCGGCCTTGAGCCCGAACGTCGTCGGGACCGCGTGCGCCGTCAGCGTCCGGCCGGCCATCGTCGTGTCCCGGTGCTCGCGCGCCAGGCCGGCCAGCGCCTCGGCCGTCGCGTCGAGGTCGGCCGCGAGCGGCCGCAGCGTCCGGTCGGCGACCAGCATCATCGCCGTGTCGAAGATGTCCTGGCTGGTCGAGCCGCGGTGCACGTACTCCGCCGCGCCGGGCACGATCTCACCGACCGCCGACGTCAGCGCCTGCACCAAGCCGACGACCGGGTTCGCGGTCGCCCGCGACCCACGCGCCAGCTCGACGACGTCGATCCGCGCACTGCCCGCCGCCTCCGTGATGGCCGCCGCGGCCTCGGCCGGGACCGTCCCGAGCCGCGCCTGTGCTCTCGCCAGCGCCGCTTCGGCGTCGAGCATCGCGCGTAACCAGGCCTCGTCGCCGGTCGACGCTTCGGCCGGCGTACCGGCCCGCACCGGGGACAGGAGTCCGGAATCGGGGTCTACGGTCATGGCGTCAGCATCGCACGCGCCCTACCTCGGCAGCCGTCACACAGCCGGGTCTGGCACGCTCACCAGCCATGAGCAGCGCCACGCCCGACGAAGCCGTCGAAGACATCGAGCCTCGCGGGATCGCCGCGGAACGGCTCGTCTTCTTCTCGGACGCCGTCGTCGCGATCGCGATCACCTTGCTCGCGCTCGAGCTGCCGCTGCCGGAGGGCCCCACCAGCGCCGAACTGCTGCGTTCACTCGGTCATCACCAGTCCGAATACGTCTCCTTCCTGATCAGCTTCGCGGTGATCGGCGGGCACTGGCGCGCCCACCACCGCCTCTTCCACTACGTGACCAAGGTCGACGGGACCCTGATCCGCCTCACCTTCGGCTGGCTCCTGATGCAGGTGATCATGCCGTTCGCCACCAAGGTGATCGCCGAAGACGGCGGGTTCGAATTCCGCTTCGTCTTCTACGCGCTCGTGCAGGTCGTCGCCTTGTCGCTCCTCCTCCTGATGGCCGGGCGGATCCAGCGTCGCCACCTGTACCGCGTGGACACCCCTCCGGAGCTCTTCGGCGGGGTCTACCACGGCCTCGGCACGATGATCGCCGCCTTCGCCGTCTCCATCCCGGTCGCGTTCGCGACGAAATGGGCCTACGCCTGCTGGGTCGTCATTCCCCTCCTGGGTGCCCTCCTCCTCCGGCTTCGCCGCCGCTCGGCGACCGGAGCCGCTACTCCCCGGTGACGCCGTCGATCCGTTCGCGGACGAGGTCGGCTTGGCCGATGTGGCGCGCGTACTCGCCGATCATGCGCAGCATCAGCCACCGCAAGGTGAACGGTTCGCCGGTGCTGATGCGAGTGCCCGTCTGCTCCAGCGCACTCGCCGCGACGATCTCCCGGGAGCGCGCGCATTCCGCGTGCCACAAGGAAAACGCCTCGTCGACGTCGCCGTCGAGGGACGTGAAGTCCTGTTCCGGATCGTCATCGGAGTAGTACAGGACCGGCACGTCCTCACCCGCGAACTGGATCCGGAACCACCAGCGCTCGACGCCGGTGAGGTGCCGCAGCAGCCCGTGCAGGGTCAACGTCGAAGGTGGAACCGAGCGTTCGGACAGTCTTCCGGGGTCCAGACCGGTGCATTTCAGTTCGAAGGTGCGCCGGTAGTACTCGAGGCTTTCGGTCAGCGCCTGGCGTTCGCCGGCGATCGGTGTCGGGTCGGTCCGGTCGCCGGTGAGGCGGGCCGGGGCGGTCACGGGGACGGTGTGTTCGGTCATGTGCGGAGCGTGCCACAGGGGTCCGACAATTTCGGTTCGCCGCTGTGGCCGGTGACCGGGCAACCAGCGGAAACCCCCAGTTCAGACACGGTTTCGCGAACCCGGTAACGAATGTCGGGGAGCGGCGATCTGATCTTCGTCAGCTGCTGCGATCACCCGTCCCCACCCCGGTTGGAGCGGCACCCCTCGGCCCGGAATCAGGAGATCAGGATTATGGAGCGAACCGGTCGAAGAACCGCCGTGTTGGCCGCGCTGACCGCGGCGGCCCTCTTCTCGGCGCCCGCCGTCGCGTCCGCGGCGCCCGCCCCCAGCACGATCGACGTCAGCGACACCTCGCTCCACGCGGGTGACACGTTCACCGTCACCGAGCAGCTGTACAACCCGACGGACTTCACGGTCACCGGCGCGAAGGCGGCGCTCTACGCCAAGGAAAAGCCGATCGTCGACCTCGTCGACCTGGTCTCCTGCGCCGGCACGATCGGCTGCGACCAGTACCTCAGCAGCTACCGCGGCGGCGTCGGCGACCTGAACGCGGGCGAGAGCCGCACCGTGACGTTCACCTTGCGCGTCAAGGAGGACGTGACCGGCGGCGAGTTCACGCTGCAGCACCAGTTCGCGGGCGACAACTACGCGTTCTCGGTCGAGGACGGCCCGGCCGTCACGATCACCGCGGCCCCGAAGGCCGACGTCAAGGTCGCGCTGACCGCCACCCCGCGCATCGGCCTGGTCGCCCGCGTCGACTACGTGATCACGGTGTCGAACACCGGCCCGGGCACGGCAACCGGCGTCCGCGTGACGGCGAACGCGGGGTCGGGCCGCTCGGTCACCTCGGCGACCGGCTGCACCCGCTCGGGATCGACGCTGACCTGCGCGATCGGCAACCTGGCGCCGGGCGCCTCGGCCACGGCGAAGTTCACGTCGGAGGGCGGCGTCTTCGCCTGGGGCGCGTTCACGGCGACGGCCCAGCGGTCGGCGAGCACCCCGGCCGACCCGAACGCGGCCAACGACACGGCGTCGAAGAAGTGCACGGCCTACACCGGGCTGTTCGTGCAGTGCTGAGTTGATGTCCCGACGCGCGCGGGGCCCGGCCGGGCCCCGCGCGCGTGTCTGTTCAGGACAGTGCGAAGGTCGCCGAGCGGGCTTGGCGACGCACCGCGTCAGCGGTCTCCTCGATGGTCTGCCCGGAGGTGTCGAGGACGTTCGCCTCGAGGTCGCCCAGCGCGACGAACGCGCCGTGCATCCCCTTGATGGGCTCGACCTCGGTGAGCTCCTTGCCTTCGCGGGCGGTCCCCCGGGCGAGGGTGACCTCGAGAGTGGGCCGCAGCACGACATAGAAGAGCGGGAGGTCATCGCGCTTCGCGGCGTCGCGGAAGGGCTCGAGCGCCCAGGGACCGATGACGCCGTCGAGTACGACGTCGTAACCCCCGCGGGCGTACCCGCAGGCGGCCTCGGCGATCACCCCGAGCACGACGTCGTTCTGCTCGGCGGCCTCGGGCAGGTAGGGCGCGACGAACCCGGTCTTGATCCACACGTAGAAGCTGTCGGTGTGCAGGTGCACGGTGGGCCGCGGCGCATCCTCGGCGACCAGCCGCGCGACGGTGGACTTCCCGGCACCGGGTGGCCCGGTGAGGATCAGCAGTGAACCTGGCATGCAGGCATCATGCGCACAGGGCCGGGTGAAGAACCAGTCTTGACCTCGGCGGCGACGTCAGCCGGACCCGGTGTGCGGGTGGGTGCGGGGGACCTGGCTAAACTTGGGGCGCGGGCCGTTAGCTCAATTGGTAGAGCTGCGGACTTTTAATTCCCGGGTTTATGGTTTCAATTAGTCCCAAATAGTGTCGAGCAAGTCTAATCTGTGCAGGTCAGGCGACATTTACTGCAAGAGTCAGTGTCGTGCAGTGTCTCGCGGTATCGGGCGCTCCGTGAGCAACGGAGCCCAATCGGAGACCGCCGATTAGTCGGTTCTCCGGGCGGCAGACTCTACGGTCGGATCTTAAAGTTTCATGATCCTTCGTCCTTTTAATCCGTAGGTTCTGGGTTCGAGCCCCAGGCGGCCCGCCGAATGTTACACGTCTGACCAGCCGTTTTGTTGTCGGCGCAGCCACCTGTGCTGCTGGAAACGGCTGTGTGGGCTCCGTTGCGTCTCCGTTTTCACTGGCGTGCCAGACAGCTGTCAGCCCCGGGCTCGCCGCGGTCAACCACCTCGACCCCGATGACATCGCCATCGCGACTGGACGCAATGACGGCGTCACCGCCGCGGCCCTGGCCGCGCTCACCGGACGCAACGTCGCCGAGCTGGTCCGGGCGCTGCCGCAACTCGAAACTCGAGTCGCCGCAGGCGCGGTTCGTGCCCCACCGGGTCTTGCCCGCGTTGCCCCCACCGCCACCTCGGTGGCCCGGTCCGGATCCCGCGATCGCACCATCACGTCTGCCTGCGCCACCGCATCTGGCTCGGCTCGCTTAGTCCCGGCAGCACCGCGGTGATCGACACTCCCGGCCCGGTCGACATCGGCGTCTTGCCCGAGGTCGTCGCGGCGCTGCGCCGCCACCGCGACCACACCACCAGCTACGTCGTGCACGTCGCCATCGACGCCTGGGACCGCGCACACCGCTACGACCTTCTCGGCCGGCGCCAATGACGACGCCTGCACCGCCTTCACCCGGCCTGACCCGCGTTTCGCTCGGCGATTCCGCAGCCCACCCCGTGTGCTGCCCCGACATCATCACCATCGCCAGCGTCCTAGCCTCACCCCACTGGCAGGCCATCGCCGCCAACCCCCTCACCGAAAACACCGTCTGCACTGAGGTCATCCGCCGCCTCTGCGGAGGCGGTGACCACGATCCCTTCGACGCCGCCGCCGCCATCTGGCCCTCCAACCGCCCCCTGCGCTACTGAGCCGAAGGACACCAACAGGACCGACGCCGCCGCGACGCCGACGGACACTGGGACACCTTGGTCGCCCACCTTCCGCAGAATTCAGCGCTGTTCGGTCAGCCTTCGGTGATCGATACCTGTCCACGGTCCTGGTTCACATCTCGCGAAGTCGCTCAAGTACGACGGCCATTAACGCCAGGCTGGGACCGCCGTCCTCCTCGAGCTGAGGAAGGATCACCGTCGCCAGGCCCGCGTCGACAACATCGGCGATGACAACGCGCGCTACTCCGAACGGCCACTCTAGCCGTGCAGCGATCTCCGCAACGGCCGTCGGGCGAACGCACAGTTCGCAGACGCGGCTCCACTCCAGAGAGCGCACCGTGGCCGGATCCAGGCCCGGGGCGGTGACCACAAGTGCTTCCAAGGCGAACTGAGGAGCCCGGGTGCGACCACGTGTTTTCATGTAAGGCCTGACCAGGCCAGTTGCTCCGACGAGCTCTGGTACGCCGTCGTCCGACTCCGGCATAGCGAAAGCGCTGAGACGGGAGAGGTGCCGAGGTGGCCGGTCCTCTGAATGCGGCTCGGCCTCAGAGCCGCCGTGCGGACGCGTGCGGAAGTCAGGCCCAATCAGCAGGGCACCCTGCTGTAACCCGGCTCCCGCGTCGCCTTCTCCTGCGTCTCGGAACTGTTGAGGAACTCGCGAGCGCAGGTCGGCAAGACCGGCGTCGGGATCGAACTCGATGAGGTGGGGTTCCTCCTCATGGGCGCGCTGCACCAGATCGCGGATGGCGTCGTTCGGCTCGGTCATTGCCTCTCGCCTCCTTGGTCGGTCTGGTTGAGTTGGTCGAGCCCGGGTTTCAGGACGGCACGTAGACGCTCTACGTGGGTTCGGACGGTTGACTTGCTCATTGTGAGCGCGTAGGCGACCTCGTCGTAGTTGAATTCTTCGATGAAGAACAGCACAGCCACGGCTCGGCGTCGAGGCGGCTGCTGGGCGATCAACTCCCGCACGACCCTGAGCACGGTGAGTTCGTCGAGGACTGCGGCAAGATGGATGTCCTCCTGCGCCCAGGCTTCCAACTCGTCGTCGAGATCTGCGAGTTTGCGCTGGCGGCGGTACACGTCCATGACTTTCTTCGACGCGATTCCCAGCACGTACTTGCGGTTGTCCTCTGACGACACGTGCTGCCGATGCGACCAGAGGCGGAGCATCTGGCAGTAGGCCTCCTGGGTCGCATCCTGCGCGATGTAGGAGTCGCCGGCGGCAATCCGCAGAACCGCGCGGAAGGTCCGAGGAGCGGTCAAGCGGTAGAACTCCTCGAAGCTCTCCACCAGCGGCGCGGACGGCGGCCCCAGCGATCCCATGCGTGTCATGCTGCCGGGTCGTTCCGGTCAACGCGACATTTCGCGTCAGGTTCCGGAGCGATGTCGCAGATCGTGACGTCGACGACCGCGCCGTCGGCGTCACGGTCGATGATCCGGCTGCCGGGTGCGGCCTGGGCGATGACTCGCTCGACGCTGGCTCGACGCACGCGGTACCGCAGCAGGGCGATCAGCTGCCGTGTCAATGCGCCAAGTGCCGAGATCGCCGCGATGGCGAGCAGCGGGGTGGTGCTCATCCTCGTGCCCCCTCTCGATCCCGTCCACAAAGGGCTCGGAAAACCGCGGCGTCCTGTCTACAACGACCAGAAGGAAATTTCGCCGGTTCCCGAATCGCCTGGTCAACGCACGAATGAAGTCGACGACCGGCTGGACCGAGGCGCGGGCCGGACGCCACGGCCGCCCGACCCGCGATCACCGACCAGTCGGTGTCACCGGTGACGTCTCGCCGGCGACACCGCGAGCCGCATCGTCCGGTTTCCGTGATCAGTAGTCGTCGAAGAAGCGCGTGGCTTGGTCGCGGATGCGCGTGAGCCGTTTGGAGACTGGGCTGTGGTTGCGGTAGCCGAGGGCTTGGGCGATCTCAGTGAGGTTGGTGTAGCCGCTGTTGAGCAGCACCACGATCTGGCGGCTGGTCGGGTCGAGCAGCGCCATGAAGTCGGCAGTGACCAACCGGCCTTCGATCTCGGTGTCCGGGCTTTGGACGGGGATGGTGTCGGTCAGCTCGACGAAGCGGACCTTCACCTTGTTGCGGGTGTGGTGCAGTTTTCGTTCGAAGTCGATGCGCGCGTTCGTCCAACGTTCGGAGAAGTCGTCCTCGACGCGGTTGGCGCGGACGGCCTCGAGGATGCCCCGAAGCCGGCCTCCAGCATCGGCGGCCTCGATGGTGCGGTGGACGACGTCCGCAGCCTCGGCCTCGCCGCACCACAGGTCCGCAGCCACCCGGGGATTGGTACGCACCCCGCCGCCGAAGGGCGTGCCGTCCTCGAGCGTCGGGGGTTCCTCCTCGACGCCGTTGTCAGAGGGGGGAAGGCCTCGCAGGATCTGCTCAAGCACGTTGGTGACCGGCGGCAGCCAGAAGTCCAGGTTGTGGGCGAGGATCCGGATCGGGTCGTCGGTGGAGAATCCGCTGATCGGCGACCCGGAGATGAGATCTCGCCACACCGTCGATGCCCAGGCTCGCGAGAGTCGAGTCTCGAAGTCAGCCGGCAGGTACTGCTCCGCGCCGGCGAAGTCCGCCACGAATGGCCATTGCCCGGTCCGCAGCCATGGCAGCCCGAACCGGTCGAGTGTCGCGCGGGGCAGCAGATGCATCAGCGGGGCGTACTCGTAGTAGCGCGACCGTGTGCGCGGGACGAAGACTACGTTGTGGTCGCCCCGGGCCGCCACTGCTCGGATCTCGTCCGGCAGCTCGATTCGTGCCATGGCGCGTCCGCGGAACTGCGCGGCCTCGCAAAGGAGGTTCCACCACGCGACGCCGAGCGTGAGCCGCCAGGCGGAGGTCATTGGCGGCAGTGGAACGGTCAGGTACTCCGCAGGCAGCGGGCTGTGCGCACGCAGGACCACGGTGAACACGTCGCCAGCCGAGAGGTGCCGCATCCGCGGGAAGTGCTCCGGCGTCGGGGTCGTGCCGTCCTCGTAGAGCAAGTCACTTCGGTGGATACGCGCAATCTCCGGGGGCATCGCCTTGGGCGCGTAAGCGACATCGACGGAATCCGCGAGCTCGATGGCATTCATCATGCCCATCCCACGACACGGCACCGCGATTCTGTTCCGTCCGGTGCGACCAAATCCTTGGCCGGTTGACTCCATGCTTCACCCGATCATGAGGGGCACGACTCAATCGCGACGGACGAAGATCGCGGCGGCTTACCCCGAGGTGGTGGCCTGCTGGTCTTCCCGCGACGTCTTCGCCGCCGCCCGCCCGCCGAGATACGGCTTCTTGTCCGGCCAATGCGGCTTCAACGCCGCGAGGAACCGCTCTGGGTCTTTCGTCAGCGCGGTCAAGCAGGCCACCACGAACGCGCGCA
This sequence comes from Amycolatopsis iheyensis, assembly GCF_024703995.1. Taxonomy (GTDB): domain Bacteria; phylum Actinomycetota; class Actinomycetes; order Mycobacteriales; family Pseudonocardiaceae; genus Amycolatopsis; species Amycolatopsis iheyensis. The sequence goes on from NZ_JAMXQV010000024.1 coordinate 9,111, forward strand.
TCTCCAGCTTGCGACCCGACAGCACCACCTGAGCGTCCTTCTTCAAGTCTTTCGGCGGACGAGTGGTCAACGCCGGATCGCGGTGCTTGCTGGGCATGGCGACCATCCTCGCACGGTGGCTTGCCACCAAACAAGCCAGGGTTGTCTTTGGTGGCAAGCCACCAAAGGGCTGGAGGATGCCGTGAACGTCAACACCACCGTGACCAGCGACGCGCGGACCACCGACCTGAATTTCCGAGCCAAGGCGCCGCGGCGGCTCGACCACATCGAGATCGTCGAGATCACCCGGTTCGACGCGGGCAACCGTCGGCGCTACGCCGCGACTGCGGCGCTGACCCGCACCGACGGCGTCTACAGCACCCACACCCTCGTATTCCAGGACGACCGGGACCGCTACGCCGTCCGCGACGGCCACTACGACATCCCCACCCGCGCCGAGGCCGAAGCCGACGCCCGCGTCCGCCCGCACGCAGGGCCTGCTGGTCACCGGTGTCGCATCCGCAGCGGAAGGTCTCCGCGCCGCGGAAATCGTGGGAGGCCTTCGAGCAGGGGAGTGCAGTCCGGATGGCGGCGGGTGCCGGCAGGCGGAGAGGGTAGGTCGCCCGTGCGGTCCACTCTCTCCGCCGTCGCTGTGCTGGGTCATGCCGCGTCGCAGGGGAAGCCGATTTGTCGGGCCAACGCTTAGGCGGGCTGTGTCACACCGCGAGGGCTTCGAGCTTGACGAAGTCCAACTCCACGTGCACGGGCTTGCCAGTTTCGATGACGTAGGCCCACACGTCGATCTCGGTCTCGCCGAACCGGAAACGGACCTCGACGCCGCGTCGGTCGATGTCGCGCTTCATAACTTCTTTCAGACTGACCTCCAGGCTGCCGACGTAGTCGCACGACGGGTCGGTGACGAATGTGGGAGTGCGTGACGTCGAGCGGTACACATCGAACTTGATCCCAGTCTGGTCGTCGTACAGCGGAAAGTAGCGTCGCGACACGGTTTTGGTGGTCGGCACGATGTCGCCGGCGTGTGCATGCGATGAGAAGACATTGCGGCACTTGAGTTTTCCGTCGACGACGATCTTGTGTTCGTCGCGATGGCCGGCGTTGATGTCGAAGTCTTCGGTGACGCGGATGCCGTAGGAGTACCGGACGCGGCGTGCGCGGGTGTCGGGTTCGCAGGCGAAATGGGCGGCGCCGGCGACGACGGCGCCACCGGGGTCGGGCGGAGTCAGGATCGTCGCACGGCCGGTGAAGTGGTCGGCGAGGCTCTGCCGCAGATACTCCGAGTCGGCGAATCCGCCGACGAGGAGGATGTTCTCCGGCTGTTCGAGCGGCCCGAATTCGTCAACGACGAAGGCAAGCTGCTGTTCCACCAGCTCGATGATCTGCGGGATGACCTCGGCGAAGACGGCGTGGATCTGCTCGGCGGTGATGATGAGCTGGGTCGCCTGCCCATCTTGCTGGTCTTTGAGGTTCTTCTTGGTGCGGGGGCTGAGGTGCTGCGCGATCTCGGCCGGGATCTGAAGGTAAAGCGGGTCGTCGTGGTCGACGGTTATGTGACGTTTCGCCTGCTCCCAGGCGTCACGCATGCTGCGGATCGCCGCCGGGCATCGATCGAGCAGCTTGGCGTAGGCCCGGTCTCCGCCGAAGCGTGGCTTGAGGATCAGGTTCTCGAACGCGATGTTGAGGTACACGCTGCCCCGCCAGGCGCCTCGCACCTTGCCGATCTCGGTCATTCCGTCGGAGTCGCGCCGGTACGCGGTGATGTCGATCGTGCCGCCGCCACAGTCGACGACCACGAACCGGGTGCCCGGTGTGGTGAGATCCACGGGCACGGCATCGATTCCGGTTCCGATCCGCACACCTGAGGTGAGCGCATACTGGGCCGCGGCTTCCGGCTCGAGTGCGAGGACCAGGGCGCCTTTGTCCTGGGAGACCCCGGCAGCGTAGGCGGCTTCGCGGACCAGCTGCTTCTGGTGGTCGGTGAACACGGCGGGGACCGTGATGCAGACCTGGATCTGGTCTTCACCGTACCCGGCCCGAGCGATATCGGTCAGGGCAAGCCGATAGACCTGCTTGAGGAACAACGCCAGATAGCGCTCGGGAAGGTCCGTGTGCTGCCCCATCGTGACCGTGGCGTCCACGGCCTTGTCCGGCGAACGGCCCAGCAGCATCTTGATGCTTTCCACCAGACGCAGTCCGGAGTCCTTGCCACCGGCGTTGCGGAGGTCTCCCTTGTGCTGCGCGTCGTAGCCGAATGCCACCACCTCGCCCTCGGTGTCCAGCAGCAGGCGCGTGAGCGTCTTGACCGCGTCCTGCGGGGCACCGGGCCAGTTTCGCCGCTTGGTGATCTCACGCTGACCGCCGCTGGGCGAGTCCGGGGTGATGATCGTCCAGGCGTAGCCGGTGCCGTAGGTGCCGACATCGATGCCGAGGCGGACCGGACGGAACTTGCGAGGTGCAGGAGGGATGTGTTGCGTTGACATGGGCGCGGACGCTAGCGACGAGGTCCGACAAAACTGCCGCTGTGATCGGCCTCTGGTGTAAACGGAGGACAATGTTCATGCATTCGAGTGAAAGGTGACGTCACGCGGGCTCTGCGCGGGCGACCACTCGGGGTACTGGCAAGAAGTGTTGTCAGGCTCGCCCGGCGGGATGACCTCAATCATGTCTCCGGGCAGGTGTGGCTCGTTCTTGTGGCAGTTGCGACGAAGCGTTCCACGTCTCGTCGGAGATTAGTGCCCAGGTGTCGGCATGGCAGCGCATCTCCATCGTGTGACCGGATAGGGAAGACTGACGAGATGACAGGGGCACGATCGTTCTACCTCGGGCTGATCATCCACCGGACCAACCGGCCAGACCTGCGGAACGTGACAGCGGCCGAGTTCAACCGCGCCACGATCTTCAACTCCCGGGAATTCATCGCCCATCACCCGCACGGCCTGCCCGACTCGGCCCTGCAACGGGCGTTGCACGCCGACCTATGGACCCAGCGCCAGTGCCTCCAGATCATCACCGAGACCGCTCGGTTCTTCTGAGCCTGCCACCCATCGGCCGACGCCATTGCGGCGGTGAGCACCTTGCAGATGCCGGACACTGGCCGATGGAGCTACTTGCTGCACGGTGGTTCTCCCTCGTCGCCGTATCGAGGACACCAGCGGTAGTAACTGCTATCGAGGTTGCTGCTCGGGGCGGCCCGTCCGTGCTGTGGTTGCCAGCCGCCCCAGTGCCGGGTGTTGCAGGTGTTGCACAGTGGCGCGCGGACGAACCCGTGGGTGTGGCAGTGGTCCCACACCCGGGCGGGCTCGCTTAGGCAGCCCGCACAGATGAACCGCGCGGCGGCGGGCCAACCGCGGCGGCCTGCTGGGTCGGTGCGGTACTGCCGTCCGCCCAGTTCGCCGTTGTAGATCACCGGCTGCGCGCTGTCGCCCTGCGCGCCGTAAACGACGACCGCGCGCTTGATCTCGCCGAGATCGGCGACCATCGCCTCGCCGACGCGCTCGAACCAGCCGTGGGAGTCGGCCCCGTGGTGGACACCCAGGCACGAGCAGTCGCAGTCGACACCGGTCGCCTCGAGGCAGGCCCGGGTGCACCGCGACAGCGTCGACATGTCCCGGCAGACCACGACGTAGCCGTAGCGGTCGATTGCCGCGATCACCAGCCGCGTCAGGCAGTTGCGCGGCAACGTCCACCGGTCCCCGTCGAGTTGAGGGGATCGGATGCGGACGGTCTCGTGCAGCCACCGGCGGTTGCCTTTGCGGGCCGGGATCTTCGCGATGACCTGTCCATTCCGCGGAAGCCACACCTGTGGCACTCCGGGACCTGTCTGCACGCGCCGGCCGACGACGCGGACCGCAGGTACGTCGTCGTGGCTCATGCCGAGGGCGGTTGCGGCGCGGCCAGGTTGTAGAAGCTCTGCGGAGGTCGGCTGGCGATCATCTGAAAGCATCGGGGACAGAGGACGCCGCCGGGGCCTCGCGGGGCCTGGTGGCATTTCGTGCAGGTCAGCGGAGCGGTCGTCGCGCGCAGCGCGTCGTGCGGGTTTTCGCACACCGTGCTTCGGCTGGCCCGACGGCCGGGCCGGCTGCGGGAGCCGGGCTGGTAGACGTATCGGCTGGCGTCGTCGGTGAGGTCGCGCAGCAGGTCGAGGTCCTCATGGGGGATGAGGCGGACGCTGCCGCGTAGGTCGATGATAGGCACGATCCGGCGGGCCGGCACCTGCTCGGCGACATCGTCGACGGTCAGCCCCGGCCACGGCTCGGCGATCGGATGGAATCCGCCGCAGGGCGGTTTGGGACGCTTGCGGGTGCCGTTCGGGCAGTTGCCGAGGGTGGTGACGGTGCAGCGGGTGGCGACCAGTCGGCGCGGGCCGATCGCGGTCGCGGCCCGGCGTGGCGGCAGCGAGCTCCAGGGGCGGGGGTTGCTGCCGACGGTGGGGACGTCGAAAAACCAGGCCGAGGGCCGGTCGGAGTCGAGGAACCACACCGCCAGCCATCCGGCTTGGAATGAGCGGGTGGTGCGGGCTTTCACCGACTGGGTCTGCACCTGGGAGTGCTGGACCTCGATGCCGGTCGGCCGCGGGCCGGAGATCGCGACGTCCAGGATGGTGCCGGCGCCGGTGCGCTGCTCCTGGGTGGCCGGGTGGCCGGCGTCCTCAGCGGCGCGCTGCCAGTAGTCCTTCTGGATCCGGTGTTCGTCGGACTCGCGCGCGATCGCGTGTTTCTCGGCGCAGCGGCTGCCGGGGAAGTGCACCGCCCAGTAGCGGTCCCCGATGCGTTTGACGTACATCTCCGCGCCGTCCTCGTCTGGTCCGGCCGCCCGGCTCGTGCCGTCGGGCTCGCGGATGCTGGCCTGCTGGCACAGCAAGATCTTGTCGCCGCGATGGATCTGGCCGTGCAACGCACTGATCACGGCGAAATCAGCGGTATTGAGTTCGGCCAGGTCGAGCAGACGGTCCTGCCCGGGACGAGGGGTGTAACGCACCAAGGTCGACATCCGCGAACCTCCCTGCGGTAGGCCCTCTCAGAGTAGGAGCCGGCACCGACAGTCCGACGACAGCTACCCTCGGTGTTCAGCCGGCTCGTCCCTTGTCCTGCGACTCGATTGGGCGGACCTCCGGGGTGCCGGCAGCCGCCTTGTCGAGGACGTGAAGCTCGAATCGAGCCGTGTCGTAGCCGCCGATGTCCCAGGCGAGATCACTGTTCCCGACGCGCCACTCGTGCCCGGTGGCCCGCTCTCGCAACAACCACGCCACGTGCCCTCCCGCTGACGGCTTGACCGCACCCGCCTCCGACCACGGTAGCAGCACATGGAACATACGTTCGACCAAGGCGAGGTGGGTCGCGGCGCGGAAACGGGAGTTGCGTGTCAGGGGCCGGCGAGCATCGCGAGGGTGACGTCAGGGCCGAGGTTGGCGCTGTCTCCAGTGAGCTGATGCAGGATCTCTGCGTTGACGATGCGGCAGAGTGCGGTGCAGTGACGTTCCCAGTCGTCGAAAGCCGCGGCCGCGGTACTGTCGGCGACACTCATCCGCCTCCGCAGTTTCACGTAGACCTCATAGCCGGGATCGCCCGGCCGCGGTTCGCACCCCTGGGTGATGAGAAGAAACTCCTTGAACAAGGCCCCCGCGGCAAGGTGGTCGCGGGACAGGTCCGTCAACGACACGTCCGCCAGCACTGCGGGCCCATTCACGACGTTCTCGCGGGCTTGGGGGATGATGCCAGCGGCGGTCGTCGCCGTGATCGCGAACGAGAGCATCACCAGCTCTACCGCACGTTCCGTCTGATCGACGGAGCCCGGAGGTAGTAGGCCTGCGCGTCGATCGAACCGACCGAAAATCACCTCAGCGTGGTGATAGGCCGCGCGCCACAGATTCATCGGCTGAACCCCGAGCGGCCCCGGCTCGGCCGGCTCTTCCGTTGTGCGGTCCCGCTGTTGCCCGCTCATCGCTTCTTCCCCTTCCCTCTCGCGTGCGAGTCCACCGGCCGCCGTCCGACGGGTCCCTGTTGACCTGCACGCGTGCCCTTGACCTGGGAGCCTTTCAGCCGGTTCCCGAACTTGATAAGCGATCTTCAGCATGTCATCACGCATGCGCGCCTGACGGCCAAACGCTGCCTAAACCCACCGAAGTGGTCGAACGAAAGTTCGGTTCGACCGAAGGTCAGGATGACAAGTCGGCCGGACCGGGCGATCGGGTTGGCCGGCGCGCGTGCGCCAGGCGGGCCGGTTCGCATGCGTCTTGGCAACGACAGGTCGAATTCAGGACCGGGTGCCGCGACGGTCCCGAGGTGGTCCAGTGCGACGCGTGCCGTGCTGATCCGGCGGCGAAGGTACGTCCATGCCTCGCCGCGGGATGAGCGCGAATCTGGTGGGCCCATCCCGCGGCAGCGGCTGCGTCTACCTCTTGGCTGCGGCGACCTTTTTCCGCGAGCCACGCTTTGGCTTCGCTGGTTCGGGTTCGGTTTCCTGGGCGCGCTTGTACAGGTCGATGATCTCTGTGGACAGCCTGCCGCGATCGGAGATCTCGTGGCCATTGGCCTTAGCCCATGCGCGTACCTTTTTCGAGTGCTCACGACTGGTCGAATTGCTTGAGACGCTGGTCGACCCCGTCGCCGTGTTCCTGCGTTTGCGGCCACCGGTTCGGCGCGCGGCTTCGATGTAGCCGCCGAGTTCCGCGCGGAGGCCTTCGGCGTTCTCATCGGACAGGTCGATCTCGTACTCGATGCCATCGAGTGCGAACGTCACGGTTTGAGTCGCCGCGGTTCCGTCGATGTCGTCCAGTAGTTCTACTTTTACGTTCCGTGCCATGCCGTGGCTCCAGAGTGCTTGCCTTGATGCTGGGACGCCGTCGAATATAGCGCACGCCGAAACCGGATAAACAGCTAATGCTGGCTTGTGTGGCAAGTGTGGCACCGGCTATAGAGAAACCTTTGCGTATTCCGCAACGCGGGCTTGAATGCCTATCGATCCAGCCCTACGGTTTCGTGGTGGCGCGGTGACGTGTAGTAGTCGGAACTACTGCGCTGACAGCAAGCGAGGCGCAGGCAGTCTCGATTTGCCCTGCTGCCTCGATTCCGGCCACGGTCGAATGTAGGGACGTCGTGGCGCGTCCCGGAATTGAGGGGTGATGACATGAAGGCGCGGACCGTGTGGGCTGCCTTGCTTGCCGGTGAACCGGGTGTCATTTTCGGGGTGTCGGTCTTGGTATTCGTGGTCGTCGTGGCGGTGGTGCTCGTGTTCTGTGACGTGGCGCCGCGGCGGGTCGAGGTGCCTGAAGGCGACCGCCCGACGGTGTGGCAGCTTCAGCGGCAGAGTCCTCGGAATAGGGAGGAATGGCTGCGGCGGCGGATTGAGGCCTATCGGGGTGCGATCAGAGCGCGAGCTGCGGAGGTTGCGCAGGAGAGCGCCGCGATGGCGGATCGGGAGGCGAAGCTGGTCGCACTGGTCACCGACGACGACTGGCCGACTCTGGAGGACCTGCACGAGGCAGAAGATGCGTCCGTCGATGTCAGGGCCGCGTCAGGTCTCCCCGGTGCCGCTGCGCAGGCGTGCAAACCTCTGCCGATCGCTCCCGACGGTTCCTGCTGCGGTCAGTTGCGTCTGGTGGTGTCGCACGAACCTCGGCCGTTGGCCTTCGGTCCGAGGGAGATCGCCGCGTGAGGTACCCAACTGCTTGCTGGCCGGACGTGGGGATGACGGACTCGGGACGGGCCTCTGGTTGCACCGCTCGGCGGTTCGGTGAGCGCAACGGAGGTTTCGGTGACTTCGTTCGTCGACCTGCCCCTTGAATGGATCTCTCCGTCTGACGGTGTCCGGTGGGAGTGGCACCTGTTCGAGGCTGACGAGCTGGTGCATCTCTACCGGGTCGCCGAGCTGGGGAATCCACGATTGTGCCTCCTTCGCCCGAGGTGTGTGCTGGACGACCCATATCCCCTCGACCACGACCGGCCGGGCATCAACCTGCGCACGGTGATCCCCCGACAGGACGGGATATGCCCACGGTGCGCCCTGCACCTCCGGGCCACAGTCCCTCAGCTTCTCACCGGAACACCGGAAGCCGGCGAGTCAACGGGCGACCTGTTCCAGGGTGATGACCGTTCATGAAGACTCGTGATCGAGCAATGCCCGAGCGTGCAGCAGCCGTGGCCCCGTCTCTGGAAAACGTGACCGGTCTGCTGGGTCGAAGGCTCGTCTTCAGTCGCCTCGTCGTTGGGCCCCCGGCACCGCGTAGCGCGATCTTCTGTCGAGTTTGGGCGAGCCGGAAAATCTCGCTCGCGACGGTCAGATGACGAACTTCGGCATCGTGCTGTAGCACGTGAGCGACGAAGTCGATGTTCTTCGGGCCGGAGAGTTTAGCGATCATGCAGGGGGTTCGTTTGCAGTTGGGCAACCTCGCCGGTTGTCCAACTGACCAAGTGCTGCCTGCCCGGCTTCGCGCAGGCCCCCTCGCCTCACCGCAACGAGCCGGATCACGTCGAGTCATCGACAAGGCACTACTCGGACGCGCTCACCTAGCAGCTGACGAGCGCTGGTCGTCGCTGTGCGGTTGTTTCGAACTTCTCTGCAACAAGCCCCGGCGGTGGCACACTGTGTCCGGCGAAACGGAGGGGGAGCCGGTACATGGGGTGGAGGACCGCGGGGACGGCGGTTGCCGGAGTCGTGCTGACAGCGGCTGTGATTGGGGGATGCGGATCCGGCATGCAGCCGGACGCGGGGCCACGAACCACGCGAGTCGCGATCATCCTCGGCGGTGTAGCCAATGACGGTGGGTTCAACGAAGCAGGCGCTGGCGCAGTGGAGGCTCTGCAGCGCGAGGGCAAAATCAGCGCGCAGATCCGCCAATCGGTGGCCAACGCCCGCGACGCCGAGACGGCCGTGCGCGAGTACGCCAACGCCGGCTACGACCTCGTGATCGGCTGGTCAGCGAGCTTCTCCGACGCCGTGTACCAGGTCGGCAGAGAGCCAGCGTTCTCCAAGACTCGCTTCCTGGTCACTGGTGACGCCAGCGACAAGCAAAAGCCAGCAGCGAATATCGAGACCTGGAACTACGACAACACCCAGTACGGATACCTGCTGGGCTGGATCGCTGGAAACACACAGCTAGCCCCGATCGGCATCATCGATGGCCAGCCCATCCCCGCCCAGGTCCGCAAGTGGAAAGGCTTCGAACTCGGAGTCCACGCCGTCAACCCCACCGCAACCGTCCGCCAGCCGATCTTCACCGGGAGCTGGGAGGACGCGACCAAGGCCAACCAGGCTGCGGTGGCCCAATTGGACTCCGGCGCGCACCTGATCGCCACCAACGCCGAAGGCTTCTCACCTGGCATCGCCGCAGCGGCCGCCGCACGCAACGTCGCGACGGTCGGTATGAACTCGGCCACCAGCGACACTGCGAAGAAGATCAATGTCGGTCGCGCCCGCCTCGACCTGCTCCCTGTCCTGCGACCGATGATCGACCGGCTGAAGAACGGTACTTTCGGCAACCGCACCTCGATCAGCACCATCGCCAACAAGTCTCTCGTGTTGGACACCATCACCAAGGTCGCTGCCGCGCCCAGCCTTCCCGACGACATCCAGGCGCGAGCCGAACGTCTCGCTCAGCAGCTCGCTGACGGAACCGTGAAAATCGGCCCGTGACTCAGGCCCTCTCGCTGAACTGCGTGTCCCGGCAGTTCGGCACCGTCCAAGCTCTGCACGAGGTGGACCTGCGCATCGAACCCGGCCAGGTGCATGCGGTGCTCGGGGAGAACGGGGCCGGCAAGTCCACTGCCGTCCGGATTCTCGCCGGCCTCGACCGGCCGGACTCCGGCGTCGTCGAACTGAACGGCACACCGCTGCGGCTACGGTCCCGGGAGGAGGCCACCCGGCACGGAATCGGCCTGATCCCCCAGAGCGGCAGCTTGCTGGCCGAACTCTCCCTGGAGGAGAACCTCGCGCTCACGCAGCCGCAGGTCGTCCTCCGGCGCCGCCGGCTCCGGCGGGCGCTCGCGAGCGCCGCAGCCGCGGCGAGCCTCGACATCGATCTCGCCACCCCCATCCGGCAGCTGGGCCGCGCGCAGCAGCAGCTCGGCGAAGTCGCGCTCGCGCTCGCGCAGGGCGCCAGGATCCTGCTCCTCGACGAGCCGACCTCGGTTCTTGACCCGGGCGAGATCCGTGGTCTCCACGCCCGGTTGCGCGAGCTTGCCGCGACGGGGGTCGCGATCGTACTGATTACCCACCGTCTGACTGAGTTGCGCGCAGTAGCCGATGTTGCGACTGTGCTCTCCCACGGCCAGGTCACGTGGCACGGTCGCGTGCAGGACACCGACGACACCGCCCTGGCCACTGCGATGATCGGCGATGACCCGCTCGACACGCTCGAACGCAGCGCGAGGGTCAAAACCGGTGGCCCGGGAGCGCTCATCCTCGACGGCGTTTGCGCCGCCACCGACGACCTCGCGCCAGTCCGCGACATCAACCTTCAGGTCCGTCCAGCCGAGATCGTGGCTGTCGTCGGCACCGTCGGCAGCGGGCAACGCGCCCTGGCCGACGTCGCCGCCGGCGTCATCCCACCGTCGTCTGGGCGCCGTCACGCCGACAACCCGATCGCCTACGTTCCCGAAGACCGCGCGACCGCGCTGTTGTCGGATCTGCCTATCAAATGGTCTGCAGTGCTTCCGCAACTACGCAGGCGGCGGTTCTCCCGGTTCGGGATCCTTCGCCGCGGCGAAGTCGCCGCAGCTGCGCGCGAGCTGTTCGCCCAAGCCGACGTACGCCCGCCGGACCCCGAACTGCCGGCCGCCGCGCTGTCCGGCGGCAACGCCCAGAAGCTCGTTGTGGGACGTGAGCTTGCCTCGCAACCGCGCGTCGCCGTCCTGCACGCGCCCACCCAGGGCCTCGACCTGCGCGCCTCTCACGCTGTGCGACGTCAAATCCGGGACGCGGCGACGTCCGGCACCGCCGTGCTGCTGATACCCACCGACCACGATGAGGCCCAGGAACTCGCCGACCGTGTTCTGCTCATACGCGGCGGCCGCGTCGTCAAGGAGTACACCGCAGCCGAGTATGACCAGATCGTCCACCAACTGGTCGACACCACGCCCGGCGGAGCCAGCACGCCGTGCTGAGGGCCCGCGGCCGGAGCCGCTCCAGCCCTGCGCTGACCGCGCTCGTCGTCAGCAGGTGCTTGCTCGTCGGCTTCGCCTTGGTCACGCTCGTGGTCGCTGTCACCGGCGGACGCCTCGCCGACGTTCTGACCGGTTGGCTGTACGGCGCGCTCGGCACGCCGTACGCCGCTGCGCAAACCGCGGCATATGCTGTTCCGTTGGTCGTGGTCGCTCTTGGCGTCACTCCTGCCCTGCGTGCGGGTGTGATCGCCGTCGGTGCCGAAGGCCAAATGCAGCTTGGCGCGATCACCGCGACCGTAACTGCCTTGTCGCCGCTCGGCCAGCTGCCGACTGTCCTCGCCCTGCCGATCGGCGCGCTCGCCGGCATGCTGGGTGGCGCCGCGTGGTCGATGATCCCGGCCGTTCCGCTGCTGCGCTGGCAGGCCAGCGAGATCCTCACCGCGCTGATGGCCAACTTCGTGGCTGTGCAGCTGCTGGCCTATCTGTTGCGCACCTCGTTGAGCGATCCAGGCGGGTACTCGGTACCGCGCAGCGCAGACCTTCCCGACACGGCCCGCATCCCGTTCCTTCCCGTTTCCGGCCGGCTTACCGCCGCGGCGCTGCTGGTGCTGGTGCTGGTCGCGGTCGGACTCTGGTGGTACCACAGCCGTTCTGCCCGGCTACTGGACATATTCGCCGAGAACAAGTGGCTGGCCGCCCGACTCGGCCTCAGCCGGGCGAGGGCCATCCTCGCCACAACTGCCGTCTCGGGCGCGGCCGCCGGGCTCGCGGGCTGGATGCAAGTCGCCGGGCCCGACGGGCGGCTCACCCCCGGCGTCGCCGGCGGGATCGCCTTCAACGGCCTGGTCGTCGCCGTTCTCGGCGGCAATCGGCCGGTACGGATCGTGGCGGCCGGCTTAATCATGGCGGCGCTGGTCACCGGAGCCGACGGTGTCCAGCTGCTGTCCGGCACACCATCATCGATCGGAGTGGTCAGTCAAGGAATCCTGCTGCTCGCCGTCGCCCTGGCGCTCGCCCTGACCCAACGCCGTGTACGACTCGGGAGGCCGAGTGACTGAATTTCTCGTGCTTTTGCTGGGAAGTGCCCTTGTCTCGGCGTCGCCGCTGATCCTTGCCGGGCTCGGCGAGATGCTCCTCGAACGCTCGGGAGCTGGATTCAACCTGGGTATCGAGGGCATGCTGCTGCTGGGAGCGCTCGCGGGTGTGCTCGGCTCAGCGTTCGCCGGACCATGGTTCGGAATGCTCGTCGGCATGGCAGTCGGGACGTGCTGTGGATTCGTCTACGCCGCCGGCACCGCCTACGGAGTCGACGTCGTGCTTGTCGGAATCGCGATCTCCATCCTCGGCACCGGGACCTCCAGCTACGCCTTCCAGATCATCGCCCCGGCCGGCCATGCCAATATCAGCGCGCCGCTACTGCCCACCGTGAGGATCCCCGGCCTGGCGGACCTACCCGGACTAGGGGCACCGTTTCGCGCAGTCGGAGCCGGGTTGCTTTTCGCGCTCGGCGCCGCAACCGTGATCGCGTGGACCCTGCGCAGTACTCGGTTCGGACTCCGGTTGCGCGCCGCAGCGGACCTCGGCGCCGCCACCCTCCGCGGGATCTCCGCCCAGAAGTACCGACTTGTCGCCGCTCTACTTGCGGGGGCACTGACCGGCGCCGCCGGAGCCGTCCTGGTCCTAGGCACGATCGGCATCTTCACCCCACTCATGAGCGGCGGCCGCGGATTCCTCGTTCTCGCAGTCGTCATCATCGGCCGCCGGACGACCGGCGGAGTGGTGGCAGGCGCCCTGCTGTTCGCCGGGCTCGACGGGCTGGCTTTGCTTGCCCAAACCCGCGACCTCGGCCTGCCGTCTGAGGCTTATCACACCTTGCCTTACCTGACCGCCCTCGTCGTGCTGTGCACCCACGCGCGGTGGCTCACACGCCGGCCCGACAAGGTCGTGCAGCCGGCAGGTCCTGGCCCGGCGTCAGTTGCCGGGCTCGGGCAGAACCAAACCGAGCTTCCTCTTGGTGATGACGATGTCCGACGTCCCACGGTGTGAAAGGCGCTCCTCATGTCCGATCCTCACTCGCCGGAATCCGCCGCTCAGCTTTACGACGCGATCGGCGAAACCTATGAGGCCGCCTTCGGGCAGCAGCCGGGATTGACCCGCGTTCTCGATGCGCTGGTTCGGGCCTTGCCTCTCGGCGTTCGAGTGTTGGATCTGGGATCCGGGACCGGTCGTCCGGTCGCGGCGACTCTTGCCGCGGGGGGACACGCGGTCACCGGTTACGACGTGTCGGAGCGGATGGTGAACTTCGCGCGAGCCCACGTCCCGGACGCCAGGTTCGAGGTGGGCGACATGCGTTCCCTGAGTTTCGGCGAGGGCAGCTGGGACGCTGCACTCACCGTCTTCTCGCTGTTGCAGCTGCCTCACGCCGATCAGCTGCAGATGCTCGAGCGCATCTCACAGTGGCTGGCGCCCGGCGGCTACTTCCTCGCCGCGACCGTGCCGCATCCGGCAGGCTGCGGCGGGCGGGAGAGTGACTGGATGGGGCATCGCGTTCGCACGTACAGCTTTACGGCACTGGCGCTGAAAGAGCACGTCGCCGCAGCCGGTCTGCAGGTACTGCACGAGGAGGTTGTGTCCTTTGTTCCTGCCAGCGATGAGGCTGACGCCGAGGAACAGGTCTATCTGATCGCTCGTAAGCCGGACGTCGCATGATCCGCGGCGGTGTGCGGCCGCAGTGGACTATCGTTCCGCTGCGGTCTGCTGATTCCATTCGGCAGCGTAGGTCTCGGCAACTCGCTGGTTGATCTGGCGAAGCCGATCTTGCGCGCCGTCGAAGGTCGTGCGCGCCTCCTCGAGCTCGCCCAGCGCCAGCAGGGTCAGCCCTCTCTCGGCGAGCGCCTCCGCCTTTCCTTGAAAATCGTCGCGCCGGTCGAAGGCGCGTGCAGCCTGCTCGCAGTAGTGCAGGGCGCGTTCCAGATCACCGGACGCGCGCAAGGTGCGGGCCAGCGGCACCGCCGCGTAGCCCATCCCATGTGGATCGTCTGCTGCTTCCAGCAGCGTGAACGCTGTCTCGCCGTGCCGTGCCGCGAGCTCGAACCGGCCCAGTGCCCGGTAGGCGCTGCCCAGGTGCGTTCGTGCCAGGGTCTCGCCGACCTTCGTTCCGACCTGCTGCGCGACGGCCAGTGCTTGCTCGCACAGCTGCGCTGACAGTTCGAAATCTCCGCGGATGAAGGCGACTTCGCCCTGCTCGATGTAGGCGAAGGCCATGAAGCGAGGCGGCTCGTGCCCTTCGCAGACCTCGATCGCGCGCGCGGCCAGTGTGAAGGCTCGCTCCAAGGAGACCGGGTCGCCTCGGCGTAGGTAGCCCTCCGCGAGTTCGTCGGCCGCCTGTGCGACCCGCAGGTAATCGTCGGCCAGTTCTGCGGCTTTGAGAGCGACCTCGAACGAGTCGATCCACGCGCTGACCGGCCGGTAGTGGATGAAGAAGTCGAAACACTCGACGGGGATGCGCCATGCGGGGAACAGCATGCCGTGATCCAGCGCGAGTTCGGCTACGCCGGCGAGATTTGGCAGCTCGCGCACAGACCATCGGTAGGCCGAGTCAAACGAGGGGAACGCGACTGGGGTCACGGCGTCCGGCGCGGGCCCGAGGTGGATGTGGTGATCCGGTCGTTCCGGGGTGATGGCCCACGATGCGGCGTTGACGGTGTGCAGGTACCAGTGCACCAGCCGCCGGATCGCCGGTTCCCGTTCCTCGTCACGATCCGGCCGCGCGGCCTCCTCCGCTGCGTAGTCGCGGAGGAGGTCGTGTAGACGGAACGCGCGTGCTGGAAGCGCCTGCATCAGCGACAGCTGGACCAGCTGCTCCATGAGCTGGAACGCCTCGGCGCTGGTCGTGTCGGCGAGTGCAGCCACCGAGTCGGCTGTGAGCTGCACACCCGGGTGCAGCCCGCACAGCCGGAAGACGCGGGCCTGGTCGTCACTCAGTTGGCGGTAGGAGTAGCTGTAAGCGGCGCGGACGCCGATCGACTCGTCGTCGGCAACCTGCAGCTCCAAGGCACCGTGCGCCAGCAGCTCGGCGTGCTGTGCGATGGTCAACGTGTCATTGCTCGCGACCCGCTCCGCCGCGATGTTCAAAGCCAGCGGCAGCCGGGCACACAGATTGGCCAGCCGCGCTACGGCCGCCGGTTCAGCCTCGACGCGGTGCTTGCCGACGAACCCGCGGATCAGCTCCACCGCGTCGTCCTTGGTCATCGCCTGCAGCGCTATGGCTTCGGCGCCGGCAGTGATCACCAGGCCGGACATCCGCCTTCGGCTGGTGATCAGGACGGATGTGTTGCGCGAACCAGGCAGAACTTGAGCGACTTGTCGCGAATCCTGTGCGTTGTCGAGCACAATGAGCACACGGTGCTCGACGGTCGCTCGCTGTTCGAGATGGCCTCGCAGAACGTCCAGCTGCATCGAGGGTTGAGACGGAATTCTCTCGTCGCTCACACCGAGACCACGCAGCAGGCGCTCGAGAATCTCCCCGGCCTCGGCCGGCTGACGAGGGTCGAAGCCCCGAAGGTCGGCGTAGAGCACATGATCGAAATCATGCTGGTGCAAGTTGGCCCACCACCTGGCGAGCGCGGTCTTGCCGGTCCCGGGCGGGCCGTAGACGAACGCGACGGTCGAGCGGTCGGGGTGGACCTCATGGATCAACGCGCTGCTCAACGCGCCCAGTGCGTGCTCTCGGCCGACGAACAGAGGGGGCGGAGGAGGCAGCGCTGCGTACGGTTCCGACCGGGCAACTTCAGCCAAAGTGACGAGGGCGCCGCCAGCCCCGAGCGCCTCGTCGATCGCCCTGGCCGCCTCGATAGTGGGTGGAAGCTGGCCAAGCTCGATACGGCTAAGCACACTGTAGTGGTAATTGACCTTTTCGCTTAGCGCCCGCAAGGTCAACTTCTTCAGACGACGGAGGCGTCGCATGGCCGCGCCGAACTGCTGCGCGGCGGTCAGGGGTTGCGGGCGGCTTGGTGCAGCGTCCGCGTCTTCTGTCGACCTGGCCATCCCGCCCCCTCCCCCTGCGGCTGTCGGTATCCGATACTCCCACATCGGTGATCAACAGGGCAGGTGCCAACAGACGAGGTCCTGGCCCTCAACACCACCCCAGCCAACCCAGATTGGGACGGTCACCAGCCGCTCTCTCACAGAACGAAACCGAGGAGCGACAGCGCGTCCCCCACCGCGCTGGTGTTTCGGGTGAAGTCGAAACACCAGGTGGTGGCGTTGTGAGGGAGTCCAGCACCAGACTGGGACAGGGGGATGGGAGATCACGATGAGTCCATACGCGCCTCGCGACGTACAGACGTCCGATGTTGGGCACGACCCCTGCGCAACGCTGGCCACCTCGGCCGGATTACGGGAGCACGTCCCCGCCCGCCGACGGCAGCGCCGTGACGGTATATGGGCCGCCCAATGCCAGAGGTAGAGACACTAGAACGTGGCGGTCGCAGGCGTCGCGAGAGGTCTGCGACCGCACTTGGACCGCGAGACGGGAGAGGTGTGGCCGAGGACGACGTCGACGCCGCCCACATAGCCGTGGGTAGCGATGCGTCGACGGACGAACGGTTTGGCGACGTGCCGGCGGCGGTGGCGGACACACAGATGACCAGCTTCATCGGCCGATCTGATCTGATTGCCCGAGCCAAGCACCGACTCAGTAGCGCACGCCTGATCACACTGCTCGGCTTGGGGGGCGTGGGCAAGAGCCGTCTCCTGCTTCGGCTGGCCGCCGAGCCCGACGTGCAGAAGGCCTACCCGGATAGAGTCTGGGTCGTCCGGCTGGTCGATGTGCCGGCCCGAGGAGATCTGGTCGCCGCAGCATGCGCCGACCAGCTAGGCTTGATGGACAACGCGGACGGATCGCCCGTCGCCCGGTTGCGTGACTTCTTTCGGGATCGCCGCGCACTGCTGATGCTCGACAACTGCGAACACCTGACCGAGGGAGCCCTCGGCGAGGGACAAGTGTCCCGGCTGTTGTCCGCGCTCCTGCCCGCAGCGCCGAACCTGACCGTGGTGGCGACCAGCCGGGTCAAGCTGGGCGTAGCAGGCGAACACCTACTGCACATCGAACCGTTGTCTTCGGCGGATGCCCTGTGCCTGCTACGTGACCGCGCACAGGCCGCAGGTCGCACTATCACGAATGCCGAGTTGCCGCTAGCAGAACGTCTATGCGAGATGTTGGGCGGTCTGCCCTTGGCTGTCGAGCTGGCGGCCGGGCAACTCGATGTGATGACTCTTGCCGAGATTGTCGACCATCCCGAATTGCTGCGCCTGCTCGTCGACGGCCTGTCCGAACAACGCCACCACCGCACGATGTACGCGACTATCAAATGGTCCTACGACCTACTGAATGAGCCGGAACAGCGCCTGCTGGCCACCGTATCGGTGTTCGAAGGCGGATTCGACCTCGACGCGGCCGTCGCGGTCGGCCCGGAAGCCGGCATCGACGCCTCGCAGGTGCCGGCTCTGCTGCGGAGCCTGGTTCGCAAGTCGTTGCTACTGGCTGAGGCGACCGGAGACCGCACTCGGTACCGCATGCTCGAGCTCATCCGCCAGTTCGGCCTGCAGCTGGTATCTGACGCGGACAAAGAGTGCGAACTCCGGTCCGCGCATGCGCGCTACATAGTTCGTTTCGCCTCGAGAGTTCGAGAGCGGTGGTTCGGCTCGCAGGAGACGACGCTGCTGCTGGGAATGCGAGCCGAGCTTCCCAACTCACGCGCTGCTCAGGAATTTCTCCTGTCGTCAGCCAACACCGCTGAAGAGGGTCTCCAGCTCCCCGTCGATATCACGGCGTCGCGTGCATTTGTGTTCGCTGGTGTGCTGGCCGACTGCCTGCGCATGCTGACCCGCGGGCTTGAAAAGCAACACCAGGACACACCGACCATTGTCCAGCTCACAGCCCTGTGTCAGATCGCCTGGATCGCACAGATCCAGGGAAGTGACTCCGCAGGACCTGCCCTGGCCGCAGCCGAGCAGCTCGCTCGTCGCCTCGGCTGCGAGGACTCGTTCGGGCCGCTGCTGTACGCACAAGGTTGCCGATTGTGGCTGGCCGAACCGGACCAGGATCGTGCGCGAGGCAGCATTGCCCTGCTCGCCCAGGCCGAAGCCGCTTTCGAGAGATCCGGGGATCAAGGCAACAAATTCATGGCGGAGCTGTACGGTGCGATGGCGACGGTATTTCTGGGCAGCGCGGACGCCGCGTTCGCAGCGAGTGCCAAAGTACTGGAGACGGCCACCGCGGCGCGGGCACAGTGGTGCATTTCGTGGGCCAAGTGGACCTGCGGCCTGACCGAACTGCTCCACGGCAACCTGCAGACTGCGATCCGGCTGGCGCAGGAAGCGCTGCGACTGCAACTGGCGATCAAGGATCGGTTCGGCCCGCCTTGGTCACTGTGGCTGATCGCTCTGATCTTGCTGCGGCTGGGCAAGTTCAAGCAAGGTGCGTGGCTGCTCGGAGGTGCGCGCGTCGCGCAGCGATTGACTCAGACCAATGTGCTGGGGTTGTCACAGTTCTTGCGGGTGCAGCGTGACGTCAAGTCGTACGCTCGCCAGAGGTTCGGGGACAGGTTCGACGAGGAGCTCAGGGTCGGAGAAGACCGCGCGGCATCCATCGAAGAGGTCTACGCGTCAGCCGCGAAAAAGTTCGACACAGAAGACGAGGGATCGGCCGTCCCACGGCCCGCAGACCGGCTGACTGGTCGCGAACTGCAGATTGCCAAGCTGGTGTCGGAGCCGATGAGCAATGAAGAAATCGCTGAGAGACTCGGAATTAGCCACCGCACGGTGGAGAAGCATGTACAAAGGATCCTGGCCAAGTACGGCTTGAGCACCCGCACGGACATCGCCGTGTGGTACCTGCGTACCGTCGCCCCGTCGGAGGCATGACGATTCTCGACGCGCAGGGACGGCGCGTCGACACCGCTGGCGATCCCCGCGCTGCGATCCATGGGTGAAGGCTGCCCTCAGCCGTGCGGGCGCCGAGGAGCTGCTGCTCAACGACCGCCGGGTATCACGGGCAATGCACTGAAGCCGTTCATGATGACACTCGGGTTGTGGCGTAGCTGATCGGCCTCAGCGGCCAGGCGTGCGTTGGGAAAATCGCGGGTCAACGCGGTGAACACGACTTCGGCTTCCAGCCGCGCCAGTGGAGCGCCGAGGCAGTAGTGGATCCCGTGTCCGAACGACAGATGGGTCGCGTTGCGGCGCACGTCGAAGTTGTCGGCCTCCGGATACTGATGCGGATCACGGCCGGCGCTCAACGGGGACACCAGCACGATTTCATCGGCCGGGATCACCACCCCGCCGTACTGAACCGACTCCCTGGTCCAGCGGTAGGGTGCCATACGTACCGGACTGTCGAACCGCAGTATCTCTTCGACGGCGCCCGCAACGAGCTCCGGGCGATGGCCTAGCAGCCGCCAGCGCCGTGGATCGGCCAGCAGGTGATGTACCCCGTTCCCGATCAAGTTGGTCGATGTCTCGTGGCCGGCGACGAACAGAAGAAACACCATGTCCATCACCTCGTCGGCACTCAATTCGCCACGCTCGGCCAGCTGCACCAACGCCGACAGCAGACCGTCGTCCGAACTCGCCCGCTTGCCCAAGATCAGCTTGTCGAAGTAGTCCTCCATGGCACGCGACGCGGGAAGCACCCGGTCCGGGTCGTCTTCCATCATCGCGGTCGTCCAGTCGCGGAACTGATGACGCTCGTCCAGCGGCACGCCGAGCAGCTCACAGATCACGACCAGCGGCAGCGGGAAGGCCACGTGCTCGATCACGTCGACGGGGCGGTCGCGAGGCAGGGCCTCGAGCATCTCGGAGACCAGGCGCTCGATGCGCGGGCGGAGCAACTGGATCCGCCGGAGGGTGAAGACCTTGGACACCCGCCGGCGCAGCTCGTCGTGACGCGGGTTGTCCATGAACAGGATGCTCGACGAGCCGAACATCCGCGACAGCTCGGGGGTTTTGCCCGCGCGCAGGAGCTGAGCGCCGAGAATACGGTGTATGCCTGCGCTGTCCTTGCTGAGATGCTCGTCTGTGAGGGCGGCCAGCGCATCTGCGTAATTCCCGATCACCCATGCGGTGACACCGCCGGGCAGGGTTACCTGATGCACAGAGCCCCGCTCTCGCAGTGCCTTCGCCGCCTCGTGGGCGTGTTCCCAGTCGAAGATCTCCACGGTCATGGTTGCCCTCCAGTCCTGTCCCCGCCCGGTCGGGAGCCGCGCGCGCGTACGGCCGCGACCGACCTGGCACGACGACTCCGCGCCGCCGTGCGCGGCAGGCAAATCCGCCGCAGTTGCGGTTCGTTGAGTGCCGTACCCCGTCTGCTGACCGATGACATTCCTCGGTCTCAGCATGGTGGAGTGGCCTCGCTCAGCCATCGGCGCAAACACGTACCTTGTCCCGGCACCACCACGTAGCCAGCGGATAGCGCGTACGTGGAGACACGTACGCGTAGCCGGTAACCGTGGCGGCAAGCCCGGCAACTGGTTGGCTGCACTCAAAATCGATGCACCGAATATCGATCGAATAATTGAAACTAAGGAAAGCTCGGCTGTGTCGAACGGTCTGTAGTCGATCAACATCTCTGTGTGCCGCAACTGCTACTTCGTGTAGCGGAAACGTGCACCCAATCGGCGTGGCTACGCGCAAGCCCGTACTGCATCGGTGTCGACCTGTCGCGCCTGGTCACGAATACGCGAGTTCACGCATTGACGCCATGTGACCCGGTCGGTCTATCGTGTCGCATAAGCCAAACCGATACCGAACTTCCGGATCTGAGCAGATCGAAGCACTTATCTACACGGGTTCTGAGCCCCGAAACAAAGTCTCGCGGCGTCAGCGGCAACGCTTCCAGTTCGAGCGCCTAGCCGCGGACTAATCTTCAATGAAATTGAGGAAAGCATGATTGGATCGGATGACAACGCGTGTGTGTGTCCGTCTGTGAGCACGGTGCTCGTCGTTCGTGACGACGAGACAGGGTGGGCTCAGGTGGCCTACGACATCGACCCTCGACGAAAACCGCGAATCGCCGGGTTCCTCTTGTGCGAGAGCGAGCGTGCCCTGCTGACGGGGATGACGACAACCGGCTTCCGACTGGCGACCGCATACCGCGTGGGTTCGTGGTCGACCGCGTTCCTCTTCGAGCGAGTCGCCGCAGACGTCGCCCGCGCACCGGGGCAGACCGGCATTCACACCGAACATGACGATGCGAGGGCGGCTCCAGCAGCGTCGACCGGCCGGTCATTGCATCTGGTGCGGTAAATGGCCAGCATGCGGTCGCCTCGGAGGGTTCACCCTTGCTCTCGCCTGTAGGGAACGGGCATCTCGCGGCCTCCGATCGATCGCGTGCCTCCGGGGGAAGCCGGCCGGTGGGTGACGCCTACTCGGCGACACGACCGGACTTGTCGACCGGGTCGCTCGCACCGATTGCGACTCAAACAGTTAACGCAGCTCCTCCTCGTCGGCAGCTGCCGAACGCCCCTGGAGGCAAAGAATGACAATGCAAGCCATACAAGCACACCCGACAGTCAGCCTCGGTGGACCCCAACTACGTGGGCGACTCACCGCACTCGCCGGCGGCACCACAGCCATGGGCAGTGGAATCGCGTTGCTGGTGTGGTCACGACTGGGCATGGTCCCGATGGACGTCCTACACGCCGCAGTGAGCCACGCGTTCGGCTGGACATTCGGCAGCAGCATCCTGGTGTGCCAGTTCATCCTCGCCACGACATTCCTGCCCCTGCGCATCCGGCCAGGCATCGGCACCCCCGTCGCACTCGTCATCCCGGCGGCCGTCGCCGACGCCCTTCTGTCGCTGATGCCGACCGCCGATTACCTCCCGCTGCCCGAGGCGCTGGGCTTGGTGATCCGAACACTGGCCCTGCTGCTCGGCGGACTTCTCTTCTGCGGCGGCGTCGCCGCCTACCTCACGGCCGCCCTGGGGCAGCTTCCGCGCGACGCACTCATGCTCGCCCTCGCCGGCGCACGCGACATCACCCAGGCGGAACCGCGACGCCTTGCGCTCGCACGCATCAGCATCGACACAACATGTCTCGCCGGCGGCATCGCACTGCTCGGCCCCGACAACGCGATGCATCTCGGAGCGCTCGCGCCTGGAACTCTGCTCATAGCCGTCGGGTCAGGCCCGCTCATCTCCTACCTTCGGCGCCTAGCTGCCCGAGTTCTGGGCTTCTCGCCACAGGCAACCCCGGCCACAGTTCGCCACGAAACCGGTCGCCACCGGCGGACACGGCCCGCCCACGCCCGCACCGGCCGACGATGACCCCGGCCAGCTCAAGCCAATCAGGAACAGCGGAAACCTACGCGCAAAGGAGACGATCATGACTCAGCTCATTTCACATCGCGACATCCGGATCGCCACCGGGGGTCTCGGCGAGGCCGTCATGGGACCACAGCGACAGCAACTCACCGTCGCTGTGCACTCCGGCCTGGCCCCGATTCGGAATCTGTCGTCCGGGACAGTGCGGATGCCCGGCGGCCACCACGCGCTCGCGCACATCCACGCAGAGTCCGAGATCCAGGTTTACGTCGTGTGCGGCAGGATCGCCTCCCTGGTCGGCCCCGACCTGACGCCTCTCCTGCACGCCCCCGGGTCGCTGCTCTACATCGCACCAGGAGTGGAGCACGTGGGCGTGAACCTGGATCCCTACGAACCGGCCGACCTAGTCGAATTCCGCACGGACCCTGCCTTCAACGCCGACGTAGTCAACGTCCCGGGTTTGGACGCGCTCGCGGAAACTCGCGTCACCCAGCTACGTCGGGACTACCTCCTCGGCCGGTGTGACGAGCAGCTGGCCGTCCCGTCCGTGCACGCCGTGACCCGGTGAGGCTGACGGCCACCCACAAGCACCCGCGCAATCTCGTGCGGGCATCGGAAACGCACCACCGCGGCGACCACCGCACCAACCGAAAGGAACCGCCATGCAGCAGAGCCAGATCGTCCGGGCCATTCTCGCTGGAGCATTCATCGTCGCCGGGATCGTGACCGGGGCGAGTGCCGCCGCCGCGACGACACACCATGCTGCGGTGACTGCCGGCCCGGCCGGTCCCGACACCCGCGAGGGCTCGATCACCGACGCATCCCCCGGAGGGGCACTGGTAGTCGCTCCCAACGGCACCAGGATCTGGTGGTAGAGCCTCCGGCATACCGGCACCGCGAGCCGAATCTCTCTCGCCGGCCGCGGTTGAGATAGCCGGACCGCGATTCATCATCAACCAACAGAACGTCGATAGCTAATCAGTGCTGCCCAAAAACGGGCAATCTAAAAAAACAAAAAAGCCGACTCGGTGTCCTTGACTTCGATCGTTTCCGTAGGGCAGCGTGGACGGCATCAGCAAACACAGGCGCTGATCGTGGGGTCACCACAGTAAGTCCGAGCCTCTGCGTATGCCGACAGGTTGGGGAACCTGGCAGCACGGTGCACGCGTCGACATGGATCGAATTACTCAATTCATCGGAGAACAGAATCGGCTCTCCGCGATCCGCAGGCTCGGGTGGGACTCCTCGAATTTCGGTCAAGAAAATTCACCAGAGGAGCAGAAAATGACGTTGTCTCATCGAGCTCGACTCGGGCTCGTGGTCGCCGCCGCGGCGGCAACCGTGGTCGGAGGAGCCGGTCTCGCCGACGCTGCCACCATCCACAGCCCGGTGACCTCGCCCGCCGCGCACAGCGCGGCCCGAGATGTCGGGGTCCCGAGCGAGGTCGATTCCTCGGCAGCCGTGATCGCACCGGACGGCACCCGGATCTGGGGGCTGACGGCTCTTCCGTTCGGCGGCCACGCCAACCGCACCAGCCCGACGACCCGTGAGGGCCTGGCGGCCTCGACGCAGAGCGCGGTCGAGGTCGACATCCTCGCTTCGGGCGCCCGGCTGCGCACGTCGGTGCCCCGGGGCTCGGTGATCGGCCTGGCCTACCCCGGGCAGACCGCCTGGGGTGGCTGCCAGATCCCCGGTTCCGACGGCTACGTGTGGGGCTGGCTGAGCGTGCAGACCTCAGCCGGCTGGCGATCCGGCTGGATGCGCCACGACCTGTGGTCGATCACCCAGCACACCTACCCGGGTGGCGGGTCGGATCCGACCCGCCTGCCCTGGTGCTGACCCCACGCAGGTCGATGACCCACTGGCCACGGTGACAGCCTCACCGGGCTCGTGAACCCGCGGCCACCACCTCCCCACGTCGATAGGTGGCCGCCTCCCGGGAGGCGGCCGGCGCAACGACCCTCCAGCACCGGCCGCCTCCCACACCCCTCCAGCGAAAGCGCAGTCATGAATGAACCACGCGACTACCCCGCGTCCGTGCAGCAGCTGCTGACGCGACCCACCGAATCGGCGCTCGCCGCGCCGGGAGCGCCGCGAGAGCCGACGCCGGTTCTCCGCCCCATGCCGCGCGCCGCGGGTGTGACGGAGGGGTACCTGCACCTCGTGCGCCTGCGAACGGACGCGGGAGGCGTTGTCGCAAGGGTCGGCTCAGCTACTAATCAGGATCATGACGAATGCGCCGCCGAAGAGGCATGGTCCGAACGGCACTGTGGCCTGGCCCCGCTCGCCGTCGCGGTGGGCACCGGGGACGGCGAGCAGCAGCAAGGCCAGCACAGAGGCCACCACCAGCGCGCCCGCCACCTGCGCCCAGCCGATCCAGCTGGAGACGGCGCCGACGAGCGCCGCGACGACGACGTCCCCGGCCCCAACGCCACCGTTGGTCAGTACAGCCAGCACGAGGACCAGACCACCGGTGGCAAGCAGGCCGCCGAGCGCACGTACGCCGGGTTCGACGTCGTTATGGGCCAGGCACAGGGCCTCGAAACCGGCGATCACGCCCCCCAGCTGCGGCCAAGACAGCTGTCGGGGCAGGCGATGCTCGCACCAGTCCAGGACCGCCAGCGGCACGCCGAGCACCGCCGCGAACCCGTACACCGCGAACGTACCGCGATCACCGACTCGCCACGCCAGCAGCGCCAGCAGCACGGAGGTGACCACGGCGCCCAGCCACCACGAACCGGCGATCGCGCGGTCGTGGTGCAGCAGCCGACGGGTGAGCGCGCTCAAGGCGGCGCCGAGCCCCAGTCCGACCGCAGCGGCGCCGAGGACCCACCAGAGACCGTTCGTCGACAGCTCCACGGCTCCTCCCGATCTCGCATGATCACTCTGCCCGCCATCTTGCCTGTTCGCACCGTCATACCGCTCGCGCGCACCCAGCACGCGAGTAACCGCTGGCGCCTCGGCGTTGGTGCCGTTGCGGTACTTGGGTTCGCTGTGAGCGCCTGCAGCTCGGGCGGAGCCGACGTGCCGGCATCCTCGGCAAGCACACCGGCGGCCGTGGTTCCGACCGCCACGACCGCATCACCCGCCAGCACGGCGAAGCAGAAAGCCGTGGACGCTTACCTGGGTATGTGGCGGGACGTCGCCGCCGTGGCGATCACCTCGGACTGGCGGTCGCCCCGGCTGGCCGAGCACGCCACCGGTGACGCGCTCTCGGTGCTCTCGCGTCAGCTCTACGCCGATCACTACAACGGCGTGGTCAGCAAAGGCGCTCCGGTCAATTCGCCGGTCGCCCAGTCCGTCGACTCGCCCTACGAGCCCAAAACGGTCGTGATCCGCGACTGTTCTGATGCGAGCACCTGGCTGAAGTACCGGGCGGACAACGGGAAACCGGCCGATGACAAGCCCGGCGGCAAGCACTTGATCGACGCCGAAGTCAAGCTGGCCGTCGATGGTTCCTGGCGCGTGACCCGCTTCGCCGTGGAACGGACCGGATCATGCTGACCGCGGCGCACCGGTTCGGCATCGTCGCCACCGTCACCTCGGCGGCGATGTTCGCGGGCATCACGCCGGCGCTCGCGCGGGACTGGTACGGCGACGTCGACTGTGGACAGTCGACTTATCCCGGCTGTGAACTGGGCGCGGGCCAACGCGGCCACGATGCGCCCGCACCGGGGTCGGACCCGCAGCCCACCGCGCCGAAAAACCACTCCGGCCAGCGCGACACAACCACGCCGCCGGGAGACCGGATTGTCGGCGGCGAGGACACCCGGGCGGACTGCTCGTACGTCCGAAGCGACTATCAGCCACCCTCCACCGGAATCCAAACCGCGAGCCATCGCCTCGGCCACTCATCGTCCGACGGCGTAAGGTTCGCCTCCCTGGAGCGGTCCACCTCGCACGAGCCCCGGCTGGTGCAGGCACCCGGTCAGGCCGGGGCTTGGTACGTCTACCAGTGCTCCGGTCCGGGTTCGCGCGATGCGCTGTTCCGAGCGCCGGTGTGGATCCCCGACGGGCAAGCCCCCGGCGCGGCGGCGGTGCCCTCGCCGCAGCAACTGGCCGAGCAGGCCCGCTCGCAGCTGCGGCTGCCGAGCCCGGTAATCGGCTCGAGTCCGGCAGGCACGCAGCTGGTCCGGTTGCCGACGTGGCTGTGGCTGGACCGGGCGATGTGGCAGCCGCGCTCGGCGACGGCCTCGGTGCCCGCGGTGTCGGTCACCGCGACCGCGACCCCGACATCGGTGTCCTGGTCCACCGGCGACGGAGCCACGGTGACCTGTAACGGTCCCGGAACCCCGTTCCCGGCCGGCGGAGCCGCGCAGGCCACGTCGCCGGACTGCGGACACACCTACCAGAAATCCTCGGCCGCGAGTCCCGGCGAACGGTTCCCGGTCACCGCCACGGTGTCGTGGCGCATCACCTGGGTGGGCGGCGGAGCCGCAGGCGCGTTTCCGGACCTGACCACCAGCGCCGTCGGCGCACTGCGGGTTGCGGAAGCGCAGGCGCTCGTCACCGGATAAGTCCTGCGCACCGTGCCTGCACCACCCGACTTCCGTTTCCTGATCTCGTTCTCGCTCGCCGCGGATTCCGCGGGCACGGGCGAGCTACACCTGGAGGGACGACCCATGACCAGCACTGACACTCCGGCGCGCGGCCAGAAGCCTGCCGGTGCAGTGGCGCCGTCGTCGTGGCTGGACCGCACCGGCACACCCGCCACACCGACCTCCCGGCACCCGCGGAGAGTGCCGCATCTGGCTGCCGGGGCAATGCTCGTCGTGTGCTGCGCCGGCGGAACCGTTTGGTGGACGACCAGCACCCAGGACCGGACGCCGACCCTGGCGGTGGCCAGGGCCGTGACCGTGGGGCACGTGCTGTCCATGGCGGACCTGCGCACCGTCGATGTCTCCGCATCTGCGGGTACCGTCCTCGTCCCGGCCGACGAAGCTGCCGGCGTCCTCGGTCGACCGATGGCGACCAACCTCGGGCCTGGAGCCCTGTTGACCCCGGACGCCGTCGGCGCCGCACAGCTGCCCGTTCCGGGCCGGGCGATCGTTGCTGTCGGGGTCAAACCCGGACAATTCCCGCCCGCACTGACCGCCGGCGCCCCGATCACCGCGATCGTCACCGCCGCTGGGACTCAGCCCGCGACCACGGGGCAGGCGCCCGTGGCAGGCACGACCTGGCGCGCCATCGTGGCTGGCGTTGCACCGGCGGCCACGGACCAGACGACTGTGGTGTCGCTCGACCTCTCCGCCGCCGACGCCGAGGCGCTGGCCCAGGTGCCGGCCGACCGGCTCGCCCTGGTGATGCGGCCCGCGGGCGGTGGCCGGTGATGCTGATCGCGTTGTGTTCCGTTCACGGCTCGCCGGGCGTGACCACCCTGGCCGTCGCCCTCGCCGCGCACTGGCCCGACACGAACCGACCCCGCCGGTTGATCGCCGAGATCGACCCGGCCGGCGGCGACCTGGCGATACGGTTGCACCTGCCGACCACACCGGGACTGGCCAGCCTCGCCGCCGCCGCACGCCGGCAGCCTCGCCCCCACGTCGTGTGGGACCACACCCAGGAGCTACCCGGCGGCGCGCGGGTGCTGGTTGCCCCGCCCGGGAGCGGACACGCGCGCGCCGCTCTGCAGATCCTGGCCGGCGCCGCCCACCAGCTGCTGCCCGCTGCCGCTCGCGAACCCGAGGCTGTTGTGCTGGCCGACTGCGGCCGTGTTGATCCCGGCACCCCGGCCGAGGCGATCGCGCGCCAGGCGGACACGCTCGTTCTCCTCACCGGTGCCCGCGACGAGGACCTTGCCCACACTGCGGCGCGGCTGAGCGAGCTGGCCCGCTGGACGCCCCGGCGGGGCCTACTGCTCGCCGGCGACGGCTACCCGACCGCCGAGGTCGAGCGCGAGCTCGGCGTGCCGACCATCGGGCGCCTGCCTCACGATCCGGCCGCCGCGGCCACCTTGACCGGTCATCGACCACCACTCACACACCGCCGCCGAGCAGGCGGACTCGCCCGCCATGTCGCCGCGCTCGCGCGCAGCCTGGCAACACCCGCCTCCGCCGCCGTTGCGCCCGCTGCCACGGCTGCAGGTCAGCAGCACACGGCCGACGGAATCATCGCCCAGCCCTCCCACACCGACCCGTCTCGCGGACGTCGACCTCCATCAGCCGGGAACCTGTCGCGGGGCAGCAATCCGTCGTCCCCGACCGAGCCGGAGCCGCGGCCATGACGGCGAGCAGGCGCCCCACGCAACCGAGCGCGGCCCCCATCGGGGCCGACGGCGCCGAGCAGCGGCTGCACACGCGGCTGCGACGAGCCCTCGCCACGGAGCTGCCCGCACGCGTCGAGGCCGCGACAGGACCAGCGTCGGGGCCGCTTCCGCAGGCGCGGCGGCGAGAGATCGGCCGCGACGTCCTCGACGGCGCGATCGCCGCGCACAGCGAGGCCGAGCTGATCGCCGGCCGCGAACTGGTGGACTCCGGCACCGAGCAGCGGCTCGTCCAGCAGGTGCTGGATGACGTGTTCGGCCTCGGCGGTCTGCAGCCGCTGCTGGACGACCCGACGGTGGAGACGATCGCGGTCAACCGCCACGACCGGGTCTTCCTCCAGCACACCGACGGCCGCCGCACTCAGGCCGCCCCAGTGGCCGCCTCCAACGACGAACTGACCGACCTGATCCGCACCCTGGCCGCACGGGCGTCCTCGGAGGAACGCCGCTTCGACCGCGGCGCACCCGCATTGAACCTGCAGCTACCCGGCGGCGAGCGCCTGTTCGCCGTACTGGGATTGACGGCAGGCGGGGTAACGGCATGCACGATCCGCCGGCACGGCTACCTCACCGCCACCCTCGCCCAGCTGCGCCGCCGCGGCACCCTCGATGCTGGCCTGGAACGCTTCCTGCGCGCGATCGTCCGAGCCCGGAAGAACACGATGATCACCGGCGGCACCGGCGTCGGGAAAACCACGATGCTGCGTGCGCTGGCCGACGAGATGGATCCGCTGGAACGCCTCGTGACCATCGAGGACGCCTTCGAGCTCGGCCTCGGGCTGGATCCCGCGCGCCACGCCGACGTCACCGCATTGCAGGCACGCGAGGCCAACGTGGAGGGCGAAGGCGCGATCGACCAGGCCGAGCTCGTTCGCTGGGGCCTGCGGATGAGCCCGGACCGGGTGATCGTCGGCGAGATCCGCGGACCCGAGGTCATCCCGATGTGCAACGCCATGTCCCAGGGCAACGACGGCTCCATGGCCACCCTGCACGCCTCGTCGTCGAAGATCGCGTTCACCCGACTTGCCTCCTACGCCGCGCAGGGGCCCGAGCGGCTGCCACTGGAAGCCACCGCACTCCTGGTCGCCTCGGCGGTGCACTTCGTCGTGCATCTCGATCGCGCCGCCGACCGCACGACCCGGGTCATCTCCTCCATCCGCGAGGTTGTCGACGCCGAGGCCGGTTCGGTGATCTCCAACGAGGTCTACCGCCGCGGCCCAGACCGCCGCGCGGTGCCGGTGGCCGGGGCGTTGCGCGCGGACACCCTCGAGGACCTGATCGCGGCCGGATTCGACCCCGACCTGCTCTGCCGCCCGGAGGGCTGGTGGACGCCATGAACCCCGCCACCACCACTGTCACCGCCGCCGCGCTCGGTCTGGGGACCGCCGTCGGCGTCATCCTGATCGTCGCCGCGTGCCGCCGAACCGCCGCGGTATCGCCATCCGCCCGTGGTGCCGGACTGGTGCGTGCCATACACGGCTTGGTCGGCAACCGGCGTGCACTGGTCCGCCTGACGGTGGCGGCCGGCGCGGGCCTGTTGGCAGGGGTCGTGACCGGGTGGGTGGTCGGTGCTGTGCTGGCTTCCGCCGCGGTGTGGTTCCTGCCGCGGCTGGTCGGCCCGGACCGCACCCACGCCCGCCGGGTCGCGCGGATCGAGGCGATCGCCTCCTGGACGGAGATGCTGCGCGACGTGCTCTCTGCGGCGGCTGGGCTCGAGCAAGCCATTCTTGCCACCGCCCCGCTCGCCCCGGCGGCGATCCGCGGCGAGGTCGCCACCCTCGCCGCGCGCCTGGAAAGCGGGCAGCGCCTCGCGCCGGCGCTGCGGGCCCTGGCATCCGAGCTGGACGACCCAACCGCGGACCTCGTCCTCGCCGCCCTCGTGCTCGCCGCCGAGCACCAGGCCCGCCAGCTCGGCGACCTCCTCGGCTCACTCGCCACCACCGCCCGCGGGCAAGCCGCGATGCGGATGCGGGTGGAAACCGGGCGGGCCCGGACCCGCACCTCGGTCCGGGTCATCGTCGCCACCACCCTCGCCTTCGCCGCCGCGGTCGTGCTGGCCAACCGCGCCTACCTCGACGTCTACAACACCGCCACCGGCCAGATCGTCCTGCTGCTCATCGGCGGCCTGTTCGCCGCCGGATTCGCCTGGCTCTCCCGCATCGCAACCAGCGGCCGACCGACCCGCGTTCTGGCCTTGAACGCCCCGGATGCGGCCGGAACACCCGACGGTGACGAGCCGATCGCCGGGGGAGGTGAGCGCTTGTGATCGCGCTCCTGCTGGGCGCTGGCGCCGGCGTCGGCTGGTGGCTGCTGCTGACCTGGATCCTGCCTCCCCGCCCGGCGCTGCACGCCCGGCTCGCCCAGCTGCGCACCCGACCACCGGACGCGCCGATCGTCGTCGCAGACGAGGCGGCCTGGGTCACTGCCTGGGCGCGGTTGTTCGCGCCTGGCCTGCGGAAGCTCGGACTGCCCGGAGCAAAAGTCGAGGCCGATCTGCGGATGACCGGCCGTGGCACTGACACCCACCTTGCCGCGAAAGCCCTGCTCACCACCGCCGGGCTGCTCGCGCCGTGGCTCCTGCAAGCCCTCCTCGCCCTCGGTGGCCTGTCGCCGGGCGCCGAGGTTCCGCTGCTGGCCGGGCTCGTACTCGCCGCACTCGGGTTCCTGACCCCCGATCTGGACGCCCGGGGGAAGGCCACCCGGCTGCGGCGCGAGTTCCGCGACGCGCTCTCGGCGTTCCTCGACCTCGTCGGGATCACCCTCGCCGGCGGAGCCGGCGTCGAGGCCGCCCTCGGCGACGCCGCGGCCGTCGGCGCGGGCCCGGCGTTCGAGGCGATCCGCCGCGCCCTGCGCACTACACAGCTGACCCGCAGCACCCCGTGGACCACCCTGCGCCGGCTCGGCGAAGAACTCGACATCACCGAACTGGCCGAACTCGCCGCCTCGATCTCCCTGGCCGGCACCGAAGGCGCCCGCATCCGCGCCTCGCTCGCGGCGAAAGCCCAAGCCCTGCGCACCCACCAGGTCACCGACGCCGAAACCGACGCCCAAGCCGCCACCGAACGCATGGCCCTGCCGGTCACGGTGCTGTTCCTCGGATTCCTGGGATTTATCGCCTACCCCGCGGTGATCCAAGTCCTCAATGGACTCTGACCGCTCCGTACCCCACTTGAACCCGGGAAAGGCAATGAACCACAACGGAAAGAAGACACCACCATGTTGCACCACATCCGGACACTCTGGCAATTGACGCGAGCACGCATCACCCTGCTGCGCGCCGAGCCGGAACGCGGAGAGATCACCACCACGGTCATCGTCACCGCCCTGATGGCCATCGCCGCGATCGCCATCATCGCGATCATCGTGGCGAAATTGGTCCAGAAGGCGAACTCGATCGACCTCGGGCTGGGCTGACATGCTCGGCAGATCCGCCCGAGTTCAGCGCTTGCTGGCTCGTGTGCGGCGCGCTGTGGCGGGCGATCGGGGAGCGGTGACCGTCGAGCTGGTGATCGCGACGCCATTGCTGCTGCTGGCGTTGCTGACGATCATCCAGTTCGCGCTGTGGTCTCACGCCACCCACGTCGCGCAGGCCGCCGCGTCCCAGGCGCTGGCGGCGGCTCGCGTGCAGGACGGCAGCAGCAGCGCCGGACACGCCGCGGGACAGCAGCTGCTCGACGAGCTCGCCGCGGGCCCGCTGCGCGACCCGCAGATCGACCTCACGCGGACCGCGACCTCGGCG
The DNA here is from genome assembly GCF_024703995.1 of Amycolatopsis iheyensis. Classification (GTDB taxonomy): domain Bacteria; phylum Actinomycetota; class Actinomycetes; order Mycobacteriales; family Pseudonocardiaceae; genus Amycolatopsis; species Amycolatopsis iheyensis. The sequence goes on from NZ_JAMXQV010000024.1 coordinate 41,531, forward strand.
ACGGTGAGCATCCGCGGAGAGGCGACCGCCGTCCTGCCCGGTGTGCACGTTCCCGTGCATGCCGAAGCCGCTGGGCCCGTGGAGAGGTTCGTCGGCACGTAGGCGGCTGCCGTGCCTTGAGACCCCGTGTTGTGGCAGACATTCGACGCTTGGCCGAAAGGAAGACCCGATGACACAGAAAGAACTGCACTCGACAGGGTCACCGGTGCAGGCAGCCATGTTTCCGGACGGGCCGGATTCGGTGCTGCGCAACCCCGATGTCTCCGAGACGCAATGGCACCGGGAACTGGTCCGGGCCGCGTTGTATCCGTGGCTCTTCCTCACTGAACTCGCCGGGATTCTGCTGCTCGTGCTCGCGGGCGTGCTGGGGGACGGTGTCGCCGCGGTGCTCGCGCTGAGCGCGGGAATTTTGACTGTGAGTGGGAGCGTGTTGGCCGGCTGGCATCGTGCCAGCCGCATCGAGTCCGACCACCGTCACGGTCCGGCACGTCCCTGCCGTCTGGACCGGGTGCGGGGAGAGTTCTTTCTCCGTAGCCGCGACTTCAGCGGCCTCGGCACCGCGAGTGCGGCGGCACGGACGCTATTCACCGGCGTGGACGAGCTCTACCGCAGCCCTGCCCGCGACTGGATCGACCCGGCGCTGTGCACTGAGGTGCATCGGGTGGCGTGGCAGGCGTTGTGCTGCCTGGACCGCACGCGCGGCGCCCGCGGGCTCGCTGCGGAACTCGCCGCCGACCCCGATTCCGCGGTCGGCGACCTCGCCGCCGCGGCGCGCCACGCTGTGACCGCCATCGACGACGCGCTGGAGGAGGTCGTGAGCCACATTCACGGCTGCCTCGCGCTGACCCGCGCCTGGGAGGCCAAACTGCGCCACACCGACCTCACCGCCCGGGCCGAACACACGCTCGCCGCCCTGCCCGGCCCCGACCAGCTGCGGCGACTGTCCGAGGCCGCCGAAGCCCTGCCGCAAGCCGTGTTCGCCTACATCACCGCCGCCCGCGACGTCACCGACGCCGGACCATTCCCCTGGGAACAGCCCACCCCGTCCCGGCCGCGTCGTCGCCGCGACCTCGCGTCCCGCCTCAGCGCGCTCTTCGCGAGGACACCGCTCGGACCTCCCCGAGCCGGCGACGGCACGCCTTGACAGCAACGGCAGCACCGCGGACGCCGCGGCACCGGTGGTGGACCGGCGACCGTGGTTCGGTGACGGCTGAGGCCGTGCTCCTCACCCCCATCCTGGTGCTGCTGCTGGTGTTCATCGCGGTCGTGGTCCATCGCGGTGTCGACGCCCGGATGCGCCTCGACGACGTAGCGCACCAGGCTGCCCGCGCCGCCAGCCTGCAACGCACCACCACCGCCGCGGCCGTCGCGGCTCGCGACACGGCCACGTCCGCACTCGCGCAGGCCGGGATCGCCTGCCACGACGTGTCGACCAGCACCACGACCACGGCCGCCCCGGGCGGGACGGTCATCGTCGTCGTGCGGTGCACCGTCGATGTCGCCCAGGCCCTGCTGCTCGGCGTTGCGAGCCGGGCCGTGCAGGCCACCGCGACCGAAGTCATCGACACCTACCGGTCCCAAGCTCAGCTGCCGGAGTTCCGATGAGCGCATCAGTGCGCGGACCCCGCGCCCGCGAGGCATGCGCGGACCTGGCGTCCGGTCAGCGTCCGGTGCTCGAGCAGCCCCGTCGCGACGTGGCCGATCTGCGGCCAGTGCCGGTTGATCAGGTCCCGTGCGATGCCCGCCCACGGGTCGGCCCGTCGAGCGGGGAGCCCGTACGCCCGGCGCGCGCGGGCGATGAGCCCGAGGTCGTCGTGGCCGCCGTGCAGGTAGGCATCGAGCGTGATGTCCTCGGCCGTCAGGTCCTCCCGCCGCAGCTCGACCGCATCGGTGGTGTCGAGGATGTGGCGGGCCTGGGCCAGCGGCCCGGCGTGCGCGACTACTGCGACCGAGGACAGGTCCACCTGGCGCGGCCGGACCGCGGTGAACCCGGCCCGCCCGGTGCCGCGGGGGCGCAGGGTGACATACCGAAGCGAACGGCCCTGCAGCACGTAGACGACTGCGTGACCGGCCTCGTGCCAGGCGGTCAGCCTGTCCTCGCGCGAGCACGGCGTGGGCGGATGCGGCGCGTCGGTCACACCGGACAGTCTGCTCGACCGCTTGGTGCGTCGGCTGCGGGGACGCGCGGCGCGGCCGGGTGGCGGCGGGTGCGGTGGCGGAGCGAGGACGGCCAGGTCACAGCCTTCGTCGTCGTCCTGCTGATCGGCATCCTCGCTCTCGCTGGTCTGGGACTGGACGGCGGGCTCGCGCTCGCGGCGAAAGTCCGGGCAACCGGCCAGGCGGAGTCCGCGGCCCGCGCCGGCGCCCAGGCGATCGACCTCGGCCTCTATCGCACCACCGGCCGGCTCCGGCTCGTCCCCGCGCAGGCCGACGCGCTCGCCCGCGGCTACCTCGCCGGGATCAGCGCCACCGGGACCGTCACCGTCGCCGACGACACCGTGACCGTCACCGTCACGACCACCCAGCCGACCCAGCTGCTCTCGCTGATCGGCGTGCGCCAGATCCACGCGCACGGCACCGGCTCCGCCCACCCGCAACTCGGCGTGTCCAGCGTTTCCCTGGGGTTCGCGAATTCTGAAGTATTGAACGGCGGGAACAGAAGTGCTGGTGGTGCGTCATGACGGTACCTGCACGCTTCGGTCCAGCAACCGACGGGCAGTGGTGGCCGACTCCGACCGGATCAGGAATCTGGTGTGGACCTTGCTGCGGTCAGGACGTCGGTCACGGAGCGAGTTACTGTGCGATCGCCGAGCAGATCGGTGTTGTCGGCGAATTGGTCGACGGCCCCGGTGAGTGGCAAGGCGCGAAGTTCGGGGTCGGTGATGCTGGCGACGAGTGCCTGGCTGAATCGCTCGGCGTGCAGAACCTGGAACGGCCTATCGTGGTAGGGGCGGATGCTGGGGTCGAGCGGCTCGGTGAGCCTGAGTTGGTTGTGCAGCTCGGCGATGGCCGAGTAGGCCGTGGCGAGGTGGTCTTCCCGTTCGTGCCAGGTGGTGGCGGCGAGCGCCGCGGCCAGTGCCGGGGTGATGTCGGCGGCGACGGGGAGTTGGGCGAAGGCGCTGCCGAGCCACTTGCTGTAGGGCGGGTAGCGGCGGTGCATGAGCAGGCTCAGCCGCATGAGGTCGCGGACCAGTCGGGCCGCGACGACGGCCGAGCCGAGTTCATCGCCGACTTCTCCGCATCGTCCGACAAACGCTTCTTCCTCGGAGATCCGCTGCCATTGGCAGGCCAGCACATAGCGCCAGATCTGCTCGGGGTACCAGGCGAGCTGGGAACGAGCGGAGGTGAGTTCGCCTGTGTGGTCGTGAAAGACCGCACCGGTGGTGATCTCGGCCAGGGTCTGGGTCGGGGTGGCGAGCCAGTCGAGTGTGGTGATGGCGTCCCGTGGATCGAATCCCAGGTGCTGGGCGAACCACAGCTCGAGGCTGGTGACGTCGACGCGGTGGAAGACTGGGCCGTCGGTGACCGCCATGTAGCGCACGTGCTCGTTCTCGGTGGGAGCGAAGTTCGTCGGGTAGCCGTGGAACGTCTTGGGCAGCTCGTTGCTCAATGCCGTGACGATGTCGTGAGCGTGCTTGTCCGCGTCGTGGGGGTGCAGGAACAACTGCAGGCGTGGTCCCCATTCGTGGTCAGCGGATCGGGCGGTGTCGAAGCCGAGGACTTCCGAGCCGGCGCCGATCCGCGCGGCGGTGTGGGGCAAGTCCCCGAAGTGCGCGTGGATCAGCGGGCGTACTGCCTCGTGGTAGAAGCGGCGCGACAGTTCCAGCCCGGGGATGAACGAGTGACCCATAGGTGGCATGGTGCCGCGAAGGGCGTGCGTCCCGCGACCGGATATCGCCGGTGTCGCTCAGAGTTCATCGATATCAGGCGGGTCGAGGACAGTGGTGTAGCGCTCGGCACCTGCGACGGACAGGCCGAACTCAGCCAGCGTCACGGGGACCCCTGTTCATCGGGAGACGGAATCTGCCTAGAACATCGGCACTTCGTCAGAAATCTCGACCTTCGATCGGATTCTCCACGCGATCGAATGAACCCGCCCCTACCAGGTCAAAGGCTCGACCTGGGACCGAGATCCCCCGGTGAACTCGCGACATTTCATGCACTCGAGCACTGACGCCGACAGAACCCATCACGAGAAGGGAAACCCGGCATGGTCACATCGGACGAGGAGATCACCCGCCGCCTCACCGAAACCGACACCGCGCGCAGCGCGCGCCGGCAGCAGGCGGCCACCATCGTGGGCGAGCTGGCTCGCCGGCACACCGAGCTGGCCGGGGCGATCGCCGCGCTTGAACGCGAGCTCGGCGAGGCGCTGACCGCGGCCGGCGACGTCATCGACATACCCGAGCTGGCCGCGGTCACCGACGTCGCCGTCGACGACCTGACCCGCTGGCGCAACCAGGCCGTCAAACCCGCCCGCAGCGGCAAGCGCAAGCGCCCCCACACCAAAGGCGACACCACCGGTACCACCAAGCCAACCGCCACCGCGCCGCGCGTCGCCCGACAGGTCGCGCCGGCACTACCGGCCGCATCCGAGCCCGTCGGCGCCACGTCGGCCGCGGCCGACGCGGCGCGCCGCTGATGACCGCGCCGGTCGGCCGCACACGGATCGCCCGCACCGCACGGTTTGTCGGCCGGGTGGTGCGCGGGCTGCTCGCGGCTACGTTGCTGGCCGCCCTGGTGGCAGGGCTTCCCGCCGCACTGATCGTCGGCGTCGGCTGGCCCCTGCCGGGCCACGTCCCGAGCGTGGATGAGATCGGCGCGTTGCTGATGGCGCCGATGTCGGCGCATGTCCTGCTCGACATGCTCGCGTGCCTGGCCTGGCTGCTGTGGCTGGTCTTCGTCGTCGACGTCGCTGGCTGCGCCGTCGACGTCGCCCGGGGCGCGCGGTGGTCGCATCTGCGGCGGCAGCGTGGGCCGGTGCGACGGATCGCGGCCGTGCTCGTCGGCGCCCTGCTGATCGCCGTACTGGGCCGCACCGCCACCGCCGCACCCGCCGGGCCGACCGGTGCCGTACGCCCCGGCGGGAACACCGCACTCGTCGCGACTGCACGCACCAAAACGGTGCCAACCACCGTCATTCCGATCGCCGGTGAGCACACCGTAATGTCGCTGACGGAGCGCCGGACATCGGCCGAGCCGGGAACCGAACGGGTCCGGCCGCCGGCGGACGGGGTGCACGACTCGCTGTGGCGGGTCGCGCAGCGCCGCCTGGGCGACGGGGACCGGTGGCCGGAGGTCTGGGCCCTCAACGAGGGCAGCACGCAGCCGGGCGGGCGGGTGCTGACCAGCCCGAATCTGATCCATCCCGGCGACCGTCTCCGCCTCCCCGGGAATGGCCCGCCCGCCGCGCCCGCGGTAGCGCCCCGGCTCGCGCCGGCCAATCCGCCGCCACCCGCGACCGAGCCCGCGCCGCCGACGCCCAGCACCACTGCGCCACCGTCCACCGCGCCGGCCCCGTCCACAGCGCCGACCGTGGCGCCGACGGCGGCCGAGCCCGTCACGGGTGCGGCGTCGTGGGATGGCGGCGAGGTGTTCGTCAGCCTCGGCCTGGCCGCGGCCGTCAGCGCGCTGCTGCTGCTCGCCCGGCACCGCCGCAACGCCCGCTACCGGCCCGGCAGCGGGCGCCGCGACGACGACCTGCCGATCGCGCCCGTGGTGTACCAGCTGCGGCTGGCTCACCTGCGCGACCACCAACACGACGACACCGAGCCCGACACCGAGCAGCACGGCGAGGCCGGCCACACGCTCGACGACCCTGCCGCACACGAGCACCGCCACGAAATTCCTCAGGTCACCGCGGCAGCCGACGACGCAGCCCGGCTGCGTGCGCTCGCGCCTCGTATCCGGCGGGTGGTCGCCGGGCCGCCTGGCGGGGGAGTGCAGGCATCGACGGCGGCGGTGGACATCGCGCTCGATGCGACCGCGTCGGGTGTCGACGGCGCAACGACCGACGCCGCATCCGGTGGGGGAGTGCGGGTTGCTCTCGATCTGGCCAGAGTCCACGGCCTCGGCCTCGTGGGACCCGGCGGCTACGCCGCGGCCCGCGCGCTGCTGCTCACCATCCTCGCCGCTGGGCCGCAGGGCCGGCCGGCGCCGGCGGTGCTCGTGCCCGTCACGGATTTGGCCCGCCTGCTCGGCCTGCCACCATCAGCAGGGGACTTGCCGGACACGGTCACCGTCGTGCCCGATCTGGACACCGCGCTGACCGCCCTCGACGCGCCGCACCCACACCGGCCCACGGTTCTGATCGCGGCGCCCCCGGGCGAGATGGATCAGCAGGCGAGGCTGCAGCAACTGCTCGACAACGGCGCCCAGCACGGCCTCACCGCGCTGCTGCTGGGCCAATGGCGCGCCGGGGTGACCGCCTACGTCACCGCCGGCGGGATCATCTCCGCGACCGACCCGGGACTCGGCGAACCGCTGCGCGGCACCCGCGCCTTCACGCTGCCCGAGACCGCCACCCGCGACCTGCTGGCCTTCCTGCGTGCCACCCAGGCCCCCGGCCGAGCCGGTGATGCCGGTGCTGAGACCGAACCGCACACCGGACAGTGGGCTAAGTCGCCCAGGCTCGGGGACACCGGAGGCGGTCCTGATCGCCTGGAAATCACCGCGGGCCCGCCGGCGTTGGAGCCACGCCCCAGCGAGCCCGGCGAGCCGCGCCCGCTGCCACCACCGGCGGCGGCCACGGACCCGGGGAAACCTGCCTCGCTGCTGCTGACGGTGTTCGGCACCCCGGCCCTGCACTGGCGACCCGATACTGGAGGCCCCGGGGCGGAGCCGCGCGACCTGTCCGGGGAGCTGAGCAGCCGACCGCTCGAACTACTGGTATTTCTCGCGGTGCATCCCGGCGGGGTATCCCGGGACGGGATCGTCGATGCCCTCTGGCCCAACGAGCCGCCCCGCAACCCCGCCAGCGTGCTGCGCACGGTGCTCTCCCGGATCCGCCGCACCCTCGACACCGCCACCCGCGGAGCCGGCGGCGAGCTGGTCCTGGCCGAGCACGGCCACTACCGGCTCGACCCGGCCGTCGTGGACGTGGACTACTGGGACTTCGCCGCTGCGGTCACCCGCCGCCGCCTTGCCACCACACCCGAGCAGCGCGCCGACACTTACGAGGCGATCGTGGCGCACTACGGCGGCTTGCTGGCCGACGGCCTGGACACCGAGTGGCTGGGCGCCGCGCGGGAAGCGACCCGCCGCGACGCGCTCGACGCGGTGGCCGCGCTCGCCCGGGCCCGGGTGGAGACCGATCCCGACTACACCCTGGATCTGCTGGAGACCGCGAGAGCATTCGATCCGCACAATGAGCTGCTCTACCGCGACATCATGCGCCTTCAGCACGCTCTCGGCCGGCACGACGCCATATCCCGCACCCTCACCCTCCTGCAGACTCGCCTGGCCGAACTCGACACCACACCCACTCCTGACACCGTCGACCTCGCCCAGCGGCTGCGTGACCACCACACCGGCATCTCCCTCGGCGACATCCCCCGATCCACTGCCTCATGAATGAGCAACCGGCTATTCTCGACAACGTCTCGACACGACGCCAATCGATGCGTGTTTCGCGCACCGTAACAGCAATTGCACGGAACAGCGAAATGCCTCGATTCCGAGCCGTCACGCGGTCCCTGTTGATGCTAGCGTCGACAGGGACAACACCGCTATCGAGGTCGAAGAAAAAGAATTCAGTGGGCGCGAATGAGTATTCCATGCCAAGTCCGGCGCCGAGGCATGTCGAGTCTCGTGCGCAGTTGCCGCACACCTCGAAGACGCCCTGGTGCCGCATCGCCGGCCGCAGCGGCAGCGCCTCTCGCGCCGGGTCTTCCCCTCTCGTTCCGCGGTCGCCCGGCAGGCTGACCGACACCGGTGACGCGCAGCGTGATTGCCGGCCGTGGGACCACCGACCCGGCCGATCAGCCTCGTCCTCCGGTATCCGGTCAAGCTGGATCCCCCTGTCGCGCGCATCTGTGCAGGTCAACCCGACAGTAGGGGGATCCACCAGTATCCCAGACTCGCTTGACACCAAGCGGGTAAACACATCAGGCCCGGCACCGACGTCAGGCGGCTCCGCCGCGATGTCCACTGGATCGGCTCGTATCCATCGCTCTCGTCCCGGCGCATCCGGCTTCTTCGACTGTTCTATTTTTCCTGCTATTCCTGCTCGCGGCAACGTCTGGCCGGCGCATCCGGTATCAGTGGCGCGACAGCCGTCTAACCTGCGCAAACACTTCCGGAATGGCGCGCCATTTCCGGGAAAAAGTGGGAAAAACTCCCTGAAATTAGCCCGGAAAACTATTGCGCGGACACCGTGGATCGAGTTACGTTTGTTGTGTCACCGGGAAAGCCGGAAGCCGCAAACATTCACCCGCCCGGACGTCAACCGTCAAACCGGGAAATCATGATTGGGGACCACTGTGTGCACCATTGAAGACGACAACGTGACCGTGAACGACAACGGCACGGTGACGATTTCGTGTTACTGCGGGTGGACGGTGGACCGCCCCACGATGGACGCCGCCGACGCGGCCGGACGCGCCCACATCGACGAATACGAAGAAAGCGAACAGCTGTACCGGGAAGACCCGGCCGCGTGGGCTGCATGCCACGGATGACGCCCGCGCGGTCCCGGGCGGCGTCAAGCCGCCACCCGGGATCGGCTGCCATCTGCGCCATCCGATGAAGCCGCGAATGTTGGTGCCGTCGCATCGTGGGCCGAACATCGCCCCACGGTGTCGCCTGAATTCCCGCACCCGCCGCAAAAGTAAGCCGCCGATGGCCACGTCATCAGCCGGCGTGTTGCCCGTAGGTGCTGGCGCGCCCGCACTTGCGCCGTGTCCATTGCGGGCCGATAGGAAGGAAAAGACTTATGGAGCGCGAGTTTGACGGCCACGTTCAGCTAACCCAGTTGGGCGCGGATGGTGACCCGGAGTTTCCGGCACGCATCCGGACCGGGACCGGTGTCATCGCGGGTTTCACCCGTGAGACGACGGAGCAGTTCGTGAAGTGGATCAACATGGTTCGTGCCGCCTTTGGATCCGGCTGGTCCGCCGAGTGGGACGGCGACACGGTGGTCATGACGTTGCATTCGGTTGACTGGGAGCAGGGGAGCGAGCCGGACGAAGTCGTACGACACAACGCGGACGGGAACGGCCGGTTTTGGTTCGGTGGGCGCATGTTCATGTGGGACACGCCGGACGGCGTGTAACGCCACCGCCGCACTCGTGTCCACTGTAGACGATGAACATCTGAAAGGACCGACACGATGACCACCCCCGCCACGACTCCGGCACCGAGCCCCGGGCCCGCCGCCCCGGGCACGGCAATCCGACTGCGCAACGGCGAACTCCGGCGCATGGTGGCCGAACAGCTCGCCCAAGACCCAACTGCCGCACTCACCCCCGGCGCGATCGCGCGAACTCTCGGGCGTTCGTCCGGCGCGGTCGGCAACGCGCTGGCGGTGTTGGAAGCGCGCGGGGAAGCCGCACCGGTCGGCACGAAGCCACTGAGCTACCGCGCGACCCGCAAAACCGCCGACGCCGCCACAACGGCCACCATCACCCCGCGCGCCACCCCCGCCTCCACACCGTCCGCGCCAACCACGCCACCCGCCAAGCCGCCAGCCTCCGCCGCGCTGGTGACCACACCGGTCCGGCGTCCGAACGGGCAGATGTACCACCCGCGCAAACTGTCCGGGCTATCGGACGTGACAGCGCTGCGGCGGCTGCGCGAGGCGGGGGTGTCCGCGCTCATGTACGGCCCACCCGGGACCGGGAAGACCTCGGTGGTGGAGGCCGCGTTCGACGACCTGGTGACCATCCAGGGCGACAGCGACACCGTGACCGACGACTTCGTGGGCTCTTACACCCAGACCCCGGACGGACGCTACGAGTTCGCCTACGGGCCACTGGTGATCGCGATGCGCGAGGGGCGCGCGTTGTTCATCGATGACGCCACCCTGATCCCGCCGACCGTGCTCGCGGTGGTGTATCCCGCGATGGACGGACGCCGCCAGATCCTCATCAAAACCCACAAGAACGAGGTGGTCGACGCTGCGCCCGGGTTCTACGTCGTGGCCGGACACAACCCCGGGGTGCACGGGGCGGTCCTGACGGATGCGCTCTCCTCCCGGTTCGCCGCGCAGATCCAGGTGTCGACCGACTACGACCTCGCCACCCAGCTCGCGATCGACGAGAAAGCGGTCCGGGCAGCGCGGAATCTGGCCACCCGGCAGAAACGGGGCGAGATCGGCTGGGCACCCCAGCTGCGCGAACTGATCGCGTTCAACCGGATCGCCGACGTGCTGGGCATCACCGCCGCCGCCGGAAACCTGGTCGGCATCGCACCCGAGGAGGACCGGGACGTCGTGGCCGAGGTGGTGCGCAACGTGTTCGGCGTCAACGCCGCCCCGCTTTCGCTGGGTCCCCAGTTCGGGCCCGCGCCCACGACCCCCACGCGACCGTCCGGAAAGGACACCCCGTGAGCACCCACGTAGCCGCCCCCGCCGCCACGCCCACCGCCGTGTTCCCCGCCGCCCCCGGATGGCTGGCCTTGTCCGCCGCGTTTGGGGACGAGGTCCCTCTCATCGCCGACCGTGACGACCTGGTGGTGACCGTTGCCCCCGGGGCCGGGCACGGTGCCCCCGCGTGCTTCTTCCCCGACCTGGCCGCCATCGAGGTCGACGGCGTCCACCTGGACCCCGGGGTCGACCCCGCCACGGTCGAACCGCACCGGGTCGGGGACCGCAAACGCTACCGCACCGCGTGGGGCCTGCTCACCCACGAATGCGGCCACGCCAAACACTCCGTGTGGCGCGCTCCCGACGACGCGCCCCCGGGCGCGGTCGCGGCGGCGGACCTGTTGGAAGAGAGCCGGATGGAAGCGGCGCAGGTGCGCCGCCGCCCGGGCGACCGGTACTGGCTGCGCGCCAGCGCCACCAACCTCATCCTCGCCGACACCCGCGCCAGCAACCCCGCCACGGCACCGACGATGTCCCCACAGGACGCCGCGCACAGCGCCGCGCTCCTGCTGGCCCGCGTGGACGCGGGCATCCTCACCCGCCATGAGGTCGCGGACGTCGAGCGCGTGGTGCGCCACATTCTCGGCACCGACACCCTCAGGAAGCTGCGTACCATCTGGCGTGCCGCGCACCGCACCGCCGACGACAACGCCACCGCGATGATCGAACTCGGACGCCGCTGGTGCGACGTCATCGGCACCGACCCCCACCAAACACCCGACACCCCCGACCCCCACGCAACCAACAACGGCAACCCGACCCGGAAGGCAAGCGGGCACGGAGCACCGTCGGCACTGGCGAAGGCGGTCACCAGCGCCGCCTCCGCGATCGGTCGCGCGGTCGTCGCCGAACCCGCCCCCACCGATCCCACCACGCAGGCCCTGGAAGCCCGGGCCGCCGACGGCAAGGCACGCCAGCAAGCGCAGAACGCCGCCACGGCGGTATTCGGGAGCGGTGCCGGAACCGGATACGACCCGAACGCCCGCCACATCCGGGGAACCCGTCCGCCTGGCACCACCGAGCAAACCGCCGCGCGGCAACTGGCCCGCGCGCTGACCACCGCCGGACACCGGGAGCGCACGGCTACCAAAACCCGCTCCACCGTGCCGCCGGGACGGTTGCGGATGCGCGGCGCGATGACCGCCGACGCGCAACGCGCGGCGGGCGCGATCCCCACCGCCGAACCGTTCACCCGCACGACCCGCGCCACCGTGCCCACCCCGCCGCTGCGGCTCGGCATCATCTGCGACGTCACCAAGTCGATGAGCGCCTTCACCGGCCCCGTGGCGTCGGCGGCCTGGATCCTCGCCCACGCCGCCCGCCACACCGCCGTACCCGCCACCACCGCCACCGTGGTCTTCGGCGCAGGCATCGTCACCCCGATCACCCGCCCCGGCATCACCCCCGCGAAGGTGACCGAATTCGGCACCCGGTGGGGCGGGCACGTCATCGACACCGCGATCAGCGCCCTCGACGGTGCCCTCGACCTGTCCCGCCCGAGCGCCGCCCGGCTGCTGGTGATCATCTCCGACGGCAACTTCGAGGCTGACAACCGCGATCGGGCCCAGACGATGCTCGACCGGTTGCGGGACAGCGGATGCGCCGTGTTGTGGCTGGAACCCGCCAAGAACGGCACCGAACCGATGGACGGCTCCACCGTGCACACCCTGACCGACCCGGCCACCACCGCCCGTGCCATCGGACAGGCCGCCACCGCCGCGCTGAGTGCCACCCGGTAGTCCGCGGCCCCGGGCACCCTCCGCGCCCGGGGCCAGCAACCGCCCAGAGGACAGGAGCACCGCCATGCACGCGACACGCGCCACCGCCGGCCCGACCGTCCCGCCGGACGCGGTGACCATCGTTCCCGCTGCCCCGGACCGGGTCCCCCTGCGCACCCCCGAGGGCGTCTGGGCTCTTGTTGTCACAACGGTCGGGCTCACCATCGCGGGATGCGGTACCGATCCGACCGCACCCCATCCCGGCCCGGTACACACCGACATCACCGCGCTGTTCGCCGGATGCTGGCTGCCCGGACCGCCACCCGCGAGCCTCAACCGAGGTGACGTCGCAGTGCGGCTCACCGCGCCGGCGGACCGCGACCGCACACGCGCCGACGTCGAGGTCCTCGCCGCACGCGAGGACGGCTGGACCAGCGTCCGGACCCTGCCCGCCCTGGACACCCGCTGGCCGCATCACGTGGCGACCACGGTGCTGTCCTGGATGAGGGGGTTAGCCGAGGAAGCCGTCCGCACCCTGACGTGGCGAGCGTTCGCCGCTTCGCTCGGCAGCGACTGCGCACACATCGGACCACCTCCCGACGCGGCGGACGCACTCGGAACGCTGATCGACGCCGGACTCGTCGCGGTCGGCGACCACCTGGAATGGAACGAGCACACCGCCACCGTCTGCCCCGGCGGGGCACTGGTTCAGGGCACCGAACTGCGCGAGCTGGGCGGCTCCGCCGTTTCCGCCCTGGCAACCAGCCTCGCGACCCCGGTCACCGTCAACGGCTGGCACCTGTGGCGGCTGGCCCGCGACGGGCGCACGCTCGCCGGCCTTCGCGCCGAACTGGCCGCCCGCTGCCCCGACGGCCCGCCCGCTACTTCGGATCTGCCCTGAAAGGACACCGAGTTCACCATGAACACCCGCAAAGATCGCATCATCGCCGCCGTATTTGCCCTGACCGCCGAGTTGGACGGGTCGTGGGCACTGGCGACCGGCCGGTACGCCCGACGCGATATCGATTTGTGGCGGGCACTGCTGCTCATCGGCCCGGTGGGCGAGATCCTCCGCGTCCACGAGGTCCACGGCGAACACCCCTGGGCTTACCGTATCGAGCCCATTTTCCCGGAGGACGAAGACCGCGATGCCATCGGCTGGAACGGACAGCAGTACGGCATTGACCGCACGGGGCAAAACCCGCGGGAGTGGTCCTTCCCAGCTGATCGCATCCCGAACGGCATCACCATCCCGGTCACCGCCTCGGCCCGCGAGGCAGCCGAACTCATCGAGATGACGGTGTTACCCGACTACCGCTACTGGTCGCAACGAATCCGGGCCCGCAACACACGCCGTCAGGAACGGCTACAGAACGACCTCAGCCAAGCGGCGGACATAGCTCACCGATTCGGCGGACCGGTCAACCTCGTATCCCGGCGCTACAGCGACACAACCACGTGCAAGCTGCCGGACGGCCGCTCAGAAATCACCCTCTACACCGCGTCACCGCGCGTGGAGATGCGGTTCGTCGTCCACCGCGACCACGCCATGACCATCGCACCCGATCTGGCCCGCCTCTTCGGGTTCCTCCCGTCCTGACCACCCCCAGAACGAGGAGGCACCCCATGCCGCGCCACGCGCAGCAGCCACGAGCGACAACCGCCACCGACGCGACCACATCACCGATCGGCGACGTCGTCGACCGCAGCACGGGCCTCCCGCGCCTGCTCACCCGCAAATGCGAGACCTGCATCTTCCGCCCCGGCAACCTCATGCATCTGACCGACGGCACACGCGACGACGTAGTCCGCGCCGCGCTGGCCAACGACAGCTGGATCGTCTGCCACCGCACGCTGCCCGGCACCGCCAACCCAGTCGGCTCCCAGGCGATCTGCCGAGGCTTCTGGGACGTGCACGCCCGCGACTCGTTCGGCTGCCGTCTCGCCGTCGCGTTCGGCGGCCCGGTCCTCGTGCCACCGCCCAGCGAACCCACCGAACCCAACTCACCGCACGCCTGACAACACCCACCGACAACGACGAGAGGAACCAACCCACCGTGACCACGGCACCGCAGTCCCTGACCGATCGCGCGATCGCCGCCGCCCGCCGATCCCGCGAGATCGCACCGCACGAGTTCGCTGACCGCGCCACCCTCCGGCTGCGCTGGGACCGCCGCGCGGTCACCGCCACCCACATCGCCGCCGCGCTCGGCGTGCCCGTCGACACGGTGCTCGTACGCGACGGCCCCGACCGCCACTACGGCATCGGGACCAGCCGGATGCCGGGAGATCTGATCGAGGTCCACGGCGACGACGGCGCCCGCTGGCGATTCATACCCGACCTGACCGGATTCAACCCGATGTGGGGGTGGCTGCTGCTGGGCGAGTGCCCGTACTGCGAGGCACCGGGCGTTCCGCTGGCACGCATCGCCGGCCTCACCGACCTCGGTGCCCACCTCGCCCCCGAGTTCGGCGAGCACGGCGCGGATGCCGCACCCCCGGAGTTCCAGGGCGACCCCGGCCACCACCCGGACTGCGAATTCGCCGCGCCTACCAACGACAAGGAGGCCGAGTGAGATGTCTACGCATCGACTTTTACCTCGGTACGGGCCGTGTCGCCATGGCGACTGCTGACCGTCCCGGATGTGTCCGCCGCCGTCGCGGGGGTCGCGGCCCTCGGCAGCGTCCCCACCTTCACCTGATCCGACTGCCCGGAACAAGGGAGAGGAACAAACCCATGCAGGACAACAAGACGCGTCTCATGTGGACGGTGCTCGCCTTTGCGCTGCCCGGGCCGTGGACCCCGGTCATCGTGCTGGCTTACCTCCTCAGCCGCGCCGGCAAGGACCACCACGCTCCCAGCCAGCACTTCGCGCCTGCACCGCACTTCCCGCCCGATCCCTACGCGTGCGTTCCCGTCCCGACCCCGGTGCGGGGCGACGGGAACCCGTACGCGCCGCCCCAGCTAACCGGGAGCCGATGATGTCGACCAAGACGGACTTCTACCTCGGACGCGGCACCAGTGCCGAGTGGGTCGGCTCGATCGCCCGCGATGCGCACCCCGAGGACGTGCTCGCCGTCCCGCCCGGACGGCTCGCGCTGACCAGCACCGACGAGGCCACCTACCGCGATGCCGTCGACGACCTGCTCGTCGTCTGGGCCTGCGAGGACCTCGGCGACGCCTACCCGCGTCGGGGCGGCTGGCCGTGGCCGTGGTGGACCAGCCACATCTCGAGCTGGATTGTCGCGTTCGACCCGGGCGAGAAGGCGGTGTTCATCACCGTGGGCGGCGGTGTGGCGTGGCACCGGATCAACCCCCGCTGCCCGTGCATGCCCGCGGGCGACGACCCGCTCGGCCCGCCCGACCTGGCGGCCTGGGTGCGTGACCCGGCCGCGCCGCCGTCGGTGCCGATGCCGCTGATGCGCGACCCGGCCACCGGACTCCCTACTCCCGCTGGAGCACCCCGATGAACTGCGCGATCACCCACGACTTCTATCTCGGTCGCGGACCGGACGCCGAGTGGGTCGCCTCGATCGACCTCAACCAATGCGCCTGTTCCAGCCTCGCCGCGATCGAACGAGCAGGCACCGCGGAGGAGTTCCGCCGGCGCGTGGAGCGCCTCTGCCTCATGGTCTGCCGCGACGAGACGGGCTACGCCACCAGCCCACCATCGTCGACCTGGCAATGGTTGTGGCCGACCAGCCACGGCACCGACCGAACGTATGCCTTCGACGGTGGCGCCGTGTGGACCTGCCCGCGGGGGCAGCGGTGGTTGGCCCGCGCGGGCGACTACGTCCCGCCCAGCCCGGAAGAGTCCCCGGTGGTGTTCCCACCAGCGCGCGACACCTGCGGCTACACCGGGATCGACGCCGCTGACACCACCGCCCGCCGCTACGGTCCGCTGCTCGGCCACACCCACTGCGACGACATCGACGAACTCGGCATGCGGATCCTGGCCGACCTCACCCTGCCGCCGGGCCCGGGAACACCATCCGAGCTCGCCGCGCTGCGCCTGCGGCTGGCACCGGACCTGCGGTACGCCGTCACCGCCGACTCCTCGGCCGTGGAGCTGGAGATCGAGGTCCTCGGCTACCGCGCCGACGACCCCGCCGCCGACCTCGCCCGAGACGCCTTGGCCAGCCTGCCCGCCCTCTACGGATGGACCGACCCCGACGGCGGCCCACCCCGCTTCAGCGTCCGCGTCCTCATCGCCGATGCCCACCGCCACGCCAGCCACCCTGCGCTGGCCGATCGCCACACCCGGGCGGTCCTGACCGTCCACTGAAATCCGCTGGCCCACGACCATCGCGCATGACAATCACGGAGGACACCATGATCCACGACAGTTCACCGCACGCACCGACCACCGAAGCGGCGGCGACGGTGGCCCCGCGTAGCGCCGCCGAGCACCACGCCGCCGCCGAGGCGCTGTTCACACGCGCCCGCGAGGTGCACCCGACGATCAACGGCTCCGTCGGCCACGAAAACGAATACCGGCGCTGCCTGGACTGGGCTGACATGCATCTGCGTCTCGCCGAAGCCCTCACCGCCGGAGCCGGACTCCTCGCCACCCAGCTTCGCCTCAAGGCCGACGGCTACAAGCCCAACCTCAGCCTCGGATCCGAGGCCTACCAGTGGGACACGTTGCTCACAGACATTCACCGCAAGCCCGAGGAAAAGGCATGACCAGGCACACCGCCGACACCACGCCGCTGGAGCCGAACTGCCCGAAATGCCCCGCCGGGGTCGGCCAAGCCCACGACGACAGGTGCACTGTCGCCCGCTGTCTGGCCACCGGACTGCAGCGCACCGGCCATCCACCGACGTGTCGCTGTCCGCGAGACATATGGACCGGACGCTGGCCCGGCACCGCCGAGTGCGAAGAGTTCGGCTGGATGATCGGCCCCGGCCAGCCCGACCTCAACCGCCTCCTCACCACTGCCACCTGGGACCCCGTGGCACACCGGTGGACCCACCCCGCCGCCTCGACAGCAGACCCTGACCGAGGAGAGCCTCGATGACGTCGCTCACCACCACCGCGGACCTCTCCGCCGGCGCAGCCCTCGCCGCCGGCGAGCACTGGATCGAACTCGTCCCCGCCACCTCCGACCAGCCCCATCAGGTCAGCTTCCCAGCCATGATCGAATCCCGCCGCCACCACGGGCTCTGGGTCCGGCCCCGGCTGCGTCCCGAGGTCGCCCAGGCCCTGTGCGAATGGCTCAACCTGGTCTACCCAAGCAACCCCGATTGGTACCCACTGGCCCGCATCGAGGACGACCTGCTGATTGTCTTCACCGGAGAGGCCGCCCACGACCGTCACGAGATCGCGCTCGACGTGGACGGCCGCTACCGGCTCGGAGATCTCGGCCGCTGGTTTCTCTCCGGCCCGACCCGCACCCCAGCCCGGTTCCGCCACCGGCTCGACGTGCTGCGCGACGTCGGACGTCACCACCCTCGGCCGGGCGAAACAGTGGTCACCTGCGACCCGGTCACCCTGCCCGGCAGCGGCTACCCCGCCTACATCGAGTCCCGTCCCGGCACGTTGGCGAGCATTCCGGTGTTTCGCCCGGAAATCGCCGAAGCGGTGGCCGTGACCTGCAGCGGCAACCACGACAGCGTCCCCGAGGACCACCCGCAGGTGTACTTCGACGGCGACACTCTCGTCCACGTCCACCAGCACCTGCGTGCCTGCGACGGCTACCTGCCCCTCCGCATCGACCCCGATCCGGACGGCAACTACCGCATCGACACCCTTGAGTGGACCTTCCACATCGTGCCGGAAAATCCGAGGGAGTCGCTGTAGCCGATCAGGCCGACGCTTGGCAACGCTCAGCCGGGTGGCCGGCACCTTGACTACGTCGTACTTGGCTTGTGCAAGGCGGCTCGTTCCCGAACGGGCCGCCGCACGCATGTCCGGCGGCGAGCCGGACAGTTGCCGCCCGCGCTGGGCAACCGGGATTGGGTTCTGACCGTGAATCTGGACGTCGATTCTCCGGCATCAATGACGCCGCATTCACGCAAAGCGACTCCATGCTCGCGAATGTCGACGTCGCTGCTGCCCACGGGCCTCAGTTGCTGGGTCCGCTCGTCCTGGCCATCTCGCCGGTGACGAACCTGCTGCTCCAGGTGGAGCGCCCGCAGCGCGGCGAGGACGGACGACCTGGACCAGCAGTGAGCAGCGGCGACGATCGGCGCCTTGGACGGGCCCGGGTGCTGTCAACATTCGCGGGCATCGATCATGCTGGGCGCCGCCGATTTTCGTGAGTAAGTGCCGTCGAAATTCACGGAGATAGCTAGGCATTCACAACACGGCTGCCACCACCACGATGACAATGACGAGGATCAAGCAGACCGCGATCAGCGTCTTCACCGCCGGCGGCCATGACCCGGCCGGTACCACGGGCGCCTCGACCTCGTCGTCACGGCGAGCCTCGGGCAGCGGCCAAAGGGGAGCGACGGTGGTGGCCTGTCGTATTGGTGCGCTGGCGGGCTGGAGGCGGTGCCACGCGTCGAGGAAGTGGTCGACGTCCGCCGGCGGACGTCGCGCGTTCTCGCAGAGCGCCTTGAGCAGATTCCGGACGGACGCCTCCTTCCCTGCCGGCGGCAGGTTCGCCGCGTCGAGGATGTGGCCAAGCTGAGTCCGCCGCCAGGCGTTCTTGCTGTCGCGGCTGCACATGTCCCTCGCGAGAGCGGAAACCGAGATCGCGCGAGGTGTCTCCCGCACCCGGCGCAGCGTGGCCATGAACTCGGCGGCCGTGGTGATGTCGGCGATGTCTCGCGGCGGCGGCCGCCACGCTGGGAAGACCTCGGAAAGCGCATCGTGGGCCGCCGAGAACCACTCGGTGACCTCCTGATCGGCGCCCAGCGCCGCGAGCGCCGCTTCATAGCGGCTCCACGGCGCCAGCCTCGGCCCAGGCCGAACAACGACCTTCATCGTGTCGACATCGACCCCCATCTCGACGGCCAGCATCGCGGCCAACGATGCCTCGGTGATCCGCCCCGGGCTGGGGAAGCGTGCCTGATGAAGCACGATGAGCCGTTCAGAGATCCCCGTGGCCATGTGGCGGATCTCCGCAGGCGTCATCGCTGTGCCTGAGCGGGTGAGACGAGCGCGGCTTCGAGGGCGCGGCGGATCGCCGAGTTCGCCGCGAGAGACTGGCGTGACGACGCGAGTGCCGCTACCGCGGCTGCGGCACCGAGCGTCGCCGGCAGCGGCTGCCCCAGGGCGACGAGCACAACCACGAAGGCCGCCAACACGAGAAACCACACCACGCTGTGGCCGGCTGCGACCGTGCCGCAGGTCCAACGCGGACGAAGACGAGCCTGGGACAGCAGGACAGACACGACAGCTCCTTGCGAGACAGAGAGGAATGGCGCAGACCGCCGATTTCGAAGCAGAAACCGTGCGGTACGACGCGCCGGGATGAGAACCATCATGGCCACCACAAACAGCGCATGGGAAATCCAAACCCACCCCCCAGGTCTGTGACGTGCACCACGATAGCGTCGGTCGGTGAGCCCCTGAAGCCTCCGACCTGGCCACCGGCGCGGAGCATGGCCGAGTGGCCGCTGCCAGGATCGCCCGGAGTGTCGTTTCTGCTGTTCAACCAGGGTGCCGGCCCGTGAGGGTCTGTCCGGGTTTTTCGCGACCTGTGGAAGTCTGCGGTATCGAAGGTGAAGGCCTGCGGACGTGCCTAGACCAGCAGTTTTGCTTCTGCGGGGCTGGTGCCTCCATGCTGCCCGCGAACTGGGGTTTCTGGGGCATCGTAGACCCGGAAACGCCTGTTCAGGCGCCGTTTTCGGCGACCTCGCTACCGTTTCCGCTGGTCGCACGGTACGTGGGCGGCCGTGCGGCGTGCAGTTCTTCGCCGCGCCAGCCCAATTCGGCTTCGGGCACCGCCTGGCAGCGAGAACCTGCTGATCAGACGGGTCGGGTGAGTCCTCGCGCAGTCCTTGGCTCGGGGATCAACTCCGCCGGCAAGGACCGGACAGAAACGCGGTCGCACCGGCCGAGACCTGCGGGTTCTCGTTCTTCGCGGCAATCCCGACCCTGGCGCGCCGGCAGGCCCGGGGCGTCGCAGGGCGAGTGGCCAGCCCCGCGTCCCTGCGGCCGACGTGGACGGGAAGCCGTGCGCAACGCCGATAGCTGCTGATCAGAGACGTGTGCCGCGCCGACAACCAGCCGCCCAGAACCCCGCGCATCTCACCCCGCGGGACCTTGGTCGGCCGGGTGCCGGTGGCGCAGCTACATCGCCGCACCGTTGGGCCCGTCGAGGTCGGGCGCCGAGCGCGGCGGGACGCCGGACCATCACCCGGGGGGGACACCCTGCGACCAGCGCCTGCGGAAATCCGCTGGTTCGCAGGGCGTGCTCAGTCGTGACGGTTCCCGCATTGGAACCGCGGCACCGCGCACGAAGGCGCGGGGCCGCCGCCACGATGATGGCGGCGACCCCGCGAGGTCGGCTACCTGGTGACCAGGGAAGCGAGAACCGACCGTCCGCGTGCTCACGCGGTGGGGGCAACAACCGGGGTGTCTGTCTTGTCCGGGTTGATCGTGAACCGCTTCGGTGCCTCGCAGGTCTTGATCGCGTAGCCGTCGGCAACGAGCTTCTCCAGCGCGTTGTTCACCGCCCCGCCGGAGCGAGCGAGAGCCTTGCCGATCTGTGCGGGCCCGAAGCTCTCGCCCGGGCGTTCGGACAGGTATTCCTCGACCAGCCCCCGCAGTGCACCTTTCGCCAACCGGTCCTTCCCCGTCGACGGAGCCTCGGCCGTCACCACGCTCGAACCCGGCGAGTCCACGGCGGCGCCGGGCTTGTTGTCGCTCACTGGTGCCTCCGGCGGCCGGGCGTGGTTCTCCTGCGTGCTGTCGTCGTCGGTGGCTAGGGTGGGTCCGCCGCCGGCGGCAGCGTCGGCCTTGGCGTCCGTACCACTTGCCCGATCGTCGATCACAGTCTCGTCGCTGGCGGGGTCCTCTCCATCGTCGCTGATCGGTTCGGTTTGCTCGCTGGCTGCGACGTCCGCCGGGGCAGTCTTGCCGTTGGAATCGGCATGCGCGGCCGGGTCCGGCAGCGTGTCCTGCGGTTCGGATGCGGTGATAACGGTGTCCGACGGGATGAGCGTCCACGTGTCGGGCTTGCGAGGGCCGTCGGCTGCGGTGCGCACGGCCGCGCCGTCGCGGTCCCAGCGGGCGAGGATCTTCGCGGCGGTCGAGCGGCCCACCCCGGCCGCGATCGCCAGTTCGGCGGTCGTCGATCCGGGTTTGGTGGCCAGCACGGCGCGCACCTTGTCTGCCGTGGTCGATGCGTCGTTCGTGCCGGAGATGGCGTGCAGGGGACGGTCGGTGGTGGTGTTCCTGTGGGACATAACGTTCTCCGTGTGGATCGGTGGGAAGGGGATGGTCATGCCCCGGCCGGGGCTTGGCCCGCCGGTGCGCATCCGGTGGTTCGGGCTACACGACTATGGACGCTTCGTCACTGCCTCCATGTCAAGCGATCCGTCGACCTTTATCCGTCTCTTGTGGATGCTGCGGCTGTGACAACGCACGATGGTGGGCGAGACGAAGCAGGTTAGTTGGCGGCTCCAACGCCAAGGTGCGCTTGACATTTCTGATACACGGAGCGTGGATCGTCCCCATGGACACGGCGAAAAATACCGACCCGCAGGCTCCCGTCACGCTTGAGCGCATCCTCAACAAGCTTCGAGTGAAGGTTCTGGACCGACAGTATTGCGATATCGGCCCTTACGCAGGTGCGTGGAGGGTCCACGTTGGGACGCTCTATCTGACCGATGACGAACTGCGCGCAGTGCTCGATCTTTGAGCCTCTTGGTTCGAGCCGTCAGCCAACTACTGTGATCCGTTCCGCCATCTATCGTGCAAAGTCACAGCGGCATAGGAGTCGAAGGCCTGTGAGGTTTCTCGACGAATCCGGCCATATTCGCTTGACGTTCGGCCGTCTACGGAGCGTCGATGGACATGTCATGGACCAACGTGCGGTCTACCTTCACGAAGGATGTGTCTCCTGTGGACGAAACAGTGCTGCCCGCCCGCACCGACGATGGGGTGGCCTCACCTGACGAACGGCCGAGTGGCGTCGCGGCCGATATTGTTCTGGTCCCCGCCGACTGCCCGATCCCCGTGCGCTGTCCTGAGCGCTTCGGGGCATTCCTGCTGACCGAGGTCGACATCGTCAGCGGGCCTGATTTGGATTGCGACGGCGACGTGCTGCACATGACCGGTGTGTGGCTGACCACGCTGCCGACGGCCGACCGGCACCACGACGGCGACCTCGTCGTCCTCCTGCACGAGCCGACCGCTTCGCCTGCGCGCTGTGACCCGGATTGCCACGCCGACGTCGAGATGCGGCTGGTCAACGGGAAACGGTGGCAGCGGGTGGGCATCTGGCCCGGTGTGGACGGTTCCTGGCCGCATCTGATCGCGCCGACCGCAGCCGCGATCATGAGCCTGCACACCGACATCCTCGAACTCGAACAGCCGCCCCAGAGAATCCGATTCGCCTCCGGCAGACCGGACACCGAGTTTGCCGGGGCGGAACTGCGGACACGGTGATGCGGCCGCCGCACCTGATTCTCCGGCCCGTCTGCGACGTCGCAGCCAGCGTTGGCGCGGCCGTCGCGATCGGCGCGTTCGCCAACGCGTGGTGGCACCCGGCCGCGGCGGCGCCCAGCCTGCTCGTCGGCGCGGTCTTTGGCGCGGAGGCCATCGTTCACCTGATCTGGTTCCGGCCGCGTGTGATCGCCGCAATGTGGTGGCTGCGTTACGAGGTCGGCCCGGCTCGCGACGCTCTAATCGACCTCGTCGGGCAAACGCCGTCGGGGTGCCCCATATTCGATCCCGTCGACGAGGTCGTGCTGGTCTGCAGGTACGACTGGTCGAGCCCTGATGTGTCGGTGACCCGCATCCGCGGCGACGACTATGCCGCGCTGGCCGACGGAACGCAGGAGTTCCTGATCGTCGAGACCTTCCACCTGCGCGCCCGTGGCCCCGAAGTGGTCTCGCGCCGCGTCGAACCGTGGGCGCTGATCCTCGATGATCACTATGCTCCGGTCGCGGCGAAGCCGATGCTTCCACCCGAGGCCGAGCTGGATGCGGACCAGGAACGAACGATCACCGAGAACGGGCTTCGTTTCGCCACAAGCGACGATGTTCGGGTCCTGTCCGATCAGTTGAGCCGCGCGGTTCCCTAGGTGCGGCACGGAAGGACGTCGCGATGCCAGCGTCACCGGGCCGATCCGTGCCGTTGTCGGATCGGCCCGGTCGCGTGCTCCTGCTCGGTCCGGCGCAGCGGACACGGGCCACCCGACGGGACCAGGGCTGCCGGCGGGCACAAACTGGTTGCTCGTCGAGGGCGGAGACTCGAGTGGCGGTGGCGCCGAGACGGATCCTGGTTAGTTGGCCCCGCCGTCGACGACGACGCGTTGAGATGGTCGCGTGGCGCCGTAGTAGTCATCGCCGGGATGGTGGTAAGGGCGTATTCCGATGGTTTGGCCGACGTCGGGCGCGTCGATCATGTTGCCGCCGCCGATGTAGAGGCCGACGTGGTGGACGTGTCCGGCGGTGGCGTAGAAGACGAGGTCGCCAGGGGCCAGTGGCTGGCCGGCGGGGACGTGTGGCCCGGCGGCGTACTGTTCGCGTGAGGTGCGAGGCAGGGCGATCCCGGCGGCGGCGTAGGCGGCTTGGGTCAGGCCACTGCAGTCGAATCCGGTGTCGGGGCTCGTGCCGCCCCACAAATAGGGCAGTTTCCGTTGCCCGCAGGCATAGTTGATGGCGGCCATCGCGGCGGGTGAGGCAACTTGGATCGTGTCACAGTTTCCTGGCCCGGTCACGGCGGGCGCGGGCTCGCACCGGACACCGGATACGGCCGCCACGATCGCCCGCGCGGCGTCCTCGTGCTTGGCGTAGGCATGCGGGAAGCCGGAGCGTTGCACAGCTTGGGCGGCGTCGGTGACGCTCATCTGCTGCCAGCCCGGTGTTGCCTGGAGGTGTTCGAAGAATGTCGTTGCCGCGTAGGCGGGGGTGGTGAGCTGGGCGGGGCTGCCCCAGCCCATGGAGGGGCGTTGCTGGAAGAGCCCGAGACTGTCCCGGTCGCCATAGGAGAGATTGCGCAGCCCGGATTCCTGGAGCGCGGCGGCGATCGCGACCATCCAGCCGGGCTCGGGCACGCCCCGCTGTTTGCCGATGGCAACGATGACAGCCGCGTTGCCCATCTGCTCGGCGGTCATGCCCGGTACCGACCCGGTCGGTGCCCCGTCGGGGGTGCAGGTCAGTGAGCCTGCGGATGAGCCGCTGCTGAACAGTTGGCCGACGATGCCGGTGGCCTGGGCGCCGATGAGCAGCGGGATGGCGAGGACGGCAGCGGCGATGCCGGCTCCGATCTTGCTCCCCACGGCAGTACTCCTTTCCGGTGACGCATTACGGGCACGGGCATTGATGAGTGAGTCCTCGTGGGCGCGGCTTGCGGCCGTTGTCGGCGACCGGCGGTGGTCAGCGCTCGCCGCGGGCGATGCGGTTGGGGGTGGCTCGCGGCGGGCTCGGGCTCGGTGGCGGCAGCCGATAGGGCGAGGCCGCCGGCACGTCACCGCCCTCGCCCTCGGCCGGGTTGGTGGCGTCGGCGGCCGGTGGGAGGCCAGGCCAGGCGCCGGGCAGGTCGGCGAGGCTGTAGCGGGGCCCGGACGGGTTGACGCGCGCGGTGGTGAGGGGGAGCCACACCGGCTCGGCGGGACTCGGGTGCGGCGCGGCCGGGTCGAGCAGGTCGGCGGCCGCGGTGGCGACCGGGACGGTGTGCGGGGCGTCGAGCTGGGCGTGCACGCGGGCCAGAGCGGTGCGAGCTCCGGCTTCGCGGCGGCTGGTGGGCAGCCACACCAGCACCGGGGTGGCGATCCCGGTCGACTCGGCGAGCCGGGCGTAGCCGGCCAGCTTGCGGCCGACCTTGGTCAGGGATTCGGCGCCGGTGTCGAACTCGAGGAACCATTCCACTTCGCTGCCGTTGCGCGTGCTGGCCTGCCAGCGGCCGTAGCCGTCGGGGATGACGAGGTCGCCGAAGTGGCGGGCGCAGCGCGCTTCGGACCACCACACGACCAGTGTCCCGGCGGCGCGGGCGTAGCGGCTGCAGGCGATGAGGGACGTGAAGAAGTCGTTCACGCCGACGGTGTGGGCGAGGCGCTGGTTGTGGGCGATGGCCATGGCGCGGTCGTGCCGGTAGCCGAGCTCTTTGATATCCAGGCCGTGCTCGGCGGCCAGGACCGCGGCGCCGGCCGGGCCGAGCACGTAGTGCATGGGGGCGGAGCCGAGCTGCTGGAACGGCTGGAACCGCGACACCGCGCGCCAGAGGTAGAGGTCGCGGATGCGTTGCCGCGCCGAGCGGCCGGAGGGGAAGGCGGCGTCCTGGATCTGGGCGGTGGTCAGCACCCGGTGTTCGTGCAGCAGCGCGAGCAGCCACTTGTCCCTCGCGGTGAGGCGGGAGGCGAGCATGGCCTGGTGTTCCACCGAGCCGGCCGCGCGGGCGCTCGGGCGGCCGGGCAGCGGGCCGTGCATCGCCTTCTGATGCAAGATGCGGGTGATCAACGCGTTCTCCTCGGAATAGTCAACAAGGTGTGGATAAGTGCTGTGGGCAACGCACCGTGAATCCCGGCGGGGCGGCCTGGCGTGCTTCAGCGGCAGGCGGTGCGGTCAGGGACGCGTGCGGCGCGGGTCCGTCTTGGCCGGCCGGGTCGGCGGGATGCGCCGCGTGGGTGACGTGGGATGCGTCCGGGTGGTCTCCGTGGTGCGGACTGGTGCACCGCCCGTGGTGTGCGTGGCGTTGTGTCGGCGCCGCTGAGCGCGCAACGCGGCGCGGATTTCCCGCGCCCGGCCAGGGATCGGGGCGGGGAGTGGGGCGGTGGTCATGGTGAAGGGCTCGGTTTCCTCGCCGTGCACGACCAGCCGGCTGGCGGTGTGGTAGACGCCGAGGTGGGACAGGTCGTGCTCGGACAGGCGAGGTGCGGTGTGGCGGGCGAGTTCGCGGGCGTCCTCGGGGGAGGCGGAGAAGAAGATCTTGCTGCGGGCGTTGGTCGAGATGCCTTCCTTGAGGTCGCGGGGCAGCTGGCCGAGGTGCTGATGGGCCAGGGTCATCGACAGCCGGAATCCGCGGGCTTCGGCGAGCATGTCTTCCATCGGGTAGGGCAGGTTGAGGAAGTTGTGGCATTCGTCGATCACCAGCGACGCGTCGGGGCGCAGGCGTTGCGGGGTGCGGGCTCGGGCGGTGGTGGCCTGCCACGTCCGGGCGACGACCAGGGACCCGACGAGGCGGGTGGTTTCCTCCCCCAGCGAGCCTTTGGGGATGCGCACGAGGCAGATGCCGCCCTCGTCTAGCACGTGGGCCATGTCCACTGTGGAGCGACCGCCGGCGATGGCCTCCTTCACGAAGGGCCGGAGCAGGAATGCCCGCAGCTTGTTCATCAGCGGCGAGATGACCTGAGATCGGGAGCTGTCGGTGAGCTCGTCGTACCAGTCCCAGAACCCGGTCAGGACCGGGTCGGTGAGGCCGGCGGTGATCCGGGCCCGGAAGGCCTCGCTGGTCAGCAGCTTGGGCAGGTCGGCCAGGGTGGGGACGCCTTCCTGGGCGCGGAGAGTGAGGCAGGCGGCGCGCATGAGGTCGTCGGTGCGGGGACCCCAGAACGCGGAGTAGACGCGGCGGAAGACGGAGACGAGGTTGTCGACCTCCCGGTCAGTTTCCCCGCCTTCGAGCACGTTCAGGCACGGTGGCCGGTGCCGGGAGTCGGCGTCGAACAGCACCACCCGCTCGGCCGCGGCGGCCGGGAGCCGGTTGAGGATGTCGGTGACGAGGTCGCCTTTGGGGTCGATCAGCACGACGCCGCGGCGGGCCTCGGCGTCGTCGAGGATCAGGGTGCCCAGCAGGGTCGACTTGCCCGAGCCGGTGGCGCCGAGGACGTGCAGGTGATGGCGGGCGTCGGCGACGCGTAGCCCGACCGGGCGGGCGTGGCCGGTGTCGGATTGCCCCAATGGTTTGACCTCCGTCCCGGGCGTGGCGACACCGGGAGGTGGGGCGACGGCTTTCGCACCGGCACGTTCGACTCCGGGGATCTCCGCGTCGGTCGGCAGGTGGGCGAGCGCCGCGAGTTCCGGGACGGAGAGCAGGTCGCCGCGGTCGAGTCGGCGGTGGGCGAGGGCGCGGGCGGGGTGGTGCAGCCGGGTGCGGGTGTAGTGGTTGTGGTCGGTGTAGGCGGCGAACGCGGCCGCGAGCGCGTGCGCTCGGCCGCGGGCGGTGTCCCGGGCCTGGCGGGCCAGCTGTTCGGCGGTGTCGGCGGGCAGGTCGGTGGACACGGCGTAGCGCACCAGGGTCTCGTACTGGGAGCCGCGCTGCTTGCCGACGATGGCCTTGTTCTGGGCGGAGTACTCCAGCGACAGCTGCGGGTCCTGGCTGATGCGCCGAGCGTCGGCCGTCCGGCCCGGGCGGATCGCGTTCGCGCCGGGGGTGATCAGGTCAAGAATCCGGCCACCGAGTGAGGCGGAGGCGCCGTGGTGGACGCGGCGGGCGGCGCGGCGGGCCTGGGCGACGCGGCGGCCGGTGACCGGGCGGGCGAGGATCTGCACGCAGGCCCGCTCGTCCCTGCCGAGCCCGACGGGAGCTCCGAGCAGCCCGCGGATCGGGTCGGCATCGAAGGCGGTGCGGATCGGCAGCGACTCCGGGCGGGCGAGTCGCAGCTGCCCGCCGACGGTGATCCGCCGCCGCCCAGCCGCCAGGTCGGGGAACGGGGAGGTGGCCGGGGTGGTGCGGGTGTGTGAGCCGGGCCAGGCCGCCTCGACGGCCCGCTCCACCAGGGACGGTGGGATGACACCGGGAACCCAGAACTGCACGGTCACGCCGTGCTCGCCGAACACGTATTCCATGGCCAGGTGTGGCTGCCCGGTCCACCATCGGCGCCAGGCGGGGCGCAGCAGCCCGACGAGGTTGGCCCAGACCGCGGCCCCGCCGGCGGGATCGACCGTGGGCGGGGCGAGGACGGTGATCCGCCGCGCGTCGGCCAGCAGCGCCTGGTGGCAGCGCGTGCGCCACCAGCGGCGAACCACCACCCAGCCGATCACCGCGACGGCCGCAGCCGGAACTGCGACCGGGCCCCAGGCCAGCGCCCAGTCCC
The DNA here is from genome assembly GCF_024703995.1 of Amycolatopsis iheyensis. Lineage (GTDB taxonomy): Bacteria > Actinomycetota > Actinomycetes > Mycobacteriales > Pseudonocardiaceae > Amycolatopsis > Amycolatopsis iheyensis. The sequence continues at coordinate 69,987 of NZ_JAMXQV010000024.1, forward strand.
GCAACGCGGCGAGCAGCACCTCGATGGCGCCACCGGGGGCGCGAAGATAATCACCCACCCAGCCCCCGGGTGCCGGAGCGCCGGTGTGTGCGGTCATGAGCAAACTCCTGTCGTCTAGCGAGGTGAGGGGCTGGACATCAGGTCGGGTCGAGATCGACCTGCTCAATGTCGGACCCGGGACCCTCGAGGTCGGCCTCGGCGGCTGGCTCGGCCGTACCGGCGGGCCCGAGGTCGACGTAGGCGTCGGCGAGGCTGCCGTCGATAGCGTCGGGGTCCTCGGCCGCGAACTGGGCAAGTTCGGCGGGGTCGGTAGTGACCAGGAAGTTCTCCGTCGGCGACGCCAGGCATTGAAAAGCGACGCGCTGCGCGCCGGCCGCCAGCAGGCCCTGGCCACGGTCGGCCGACAGCAGGAATTGCCGTTCCCCGGCGGAGAGGTCCCACGCCTCGGCGATCTCGTCGATGGCTTGGGGTGCTTGGCGCATCAGGATCTGAGTGGCGGCGTTGGCGACGAGCGCTTTGCCGAGGTCGCTGCCGAGCACATCCGGGGCGTCCGGGGTGGCGACGGTCAGGCCGCCCCAGTGTTTGCGCAGCGCCTTGGCCATCCGATACAGGTAACGGCCACCTTCGGGCTGTTGCATGAGCAGCCAGGCCTCGTCGACCACCACCAGCCGCGGCCGCCGCTGCGCCGGGTCAGACACCCGCCGCCACACCGCGTCCAACACCAGCAGCGTCCCGATCGCGCGGAGCTCGTCGGGCAGGTCGCGCAGCGAGAACACCACCAGGTGCCCGTCGGGGGTGGTGGAGGTGGGGCCGTCGAACAGGTCGCTGAAGGCGCCGTCGACGAACGGGTGCAGCCGCGCCGCCAGGTCGGCCGCGATCGAGTCACCGCGGTTGCCGGTCGCGGCGAGGACGTCCCGCAGGTCGCGCAGCAGCGGGGCGGGGCGGGTCCAGGTGCGCGGATCGGCCGTGATCCCGGCGGCCGCGTAGGTGCCGGTGATGGCGGTGTCGAGCACGGTCCGTTCGGCCGGGGTGATCGCGGTGCCGAACAGGACCGCGAGGACGGTGTGCAGGAACAGGCTCCGGCGTCGCAACGCATCCGCCGGTGCGGTGCGCCGCCCGGCCGGGTCGGTGTGGACGGGCAGGTCGAACGGGTTGAGCCGGACGCCGTTCGCGCCGAGGTGCAGGTAGGTGCCGCCGACCTGCGCGGCGAGGCGGGCGTATTCGTCTTCCGGGTCGATGACGAACGCCTGCACCCCGGCGTAGAGGCTGCGCAGGGTCTCGAGTTTGACCAGGTAGCTCTTGCCGGATCCGGAGCGGCCGAGGACGACGGAGTTGTAGTTGTCGCAGGCGAACCGATCCCAGTGCACCAATCCCGAGGAGCCGACGTTGTAGCCGTAGAGCACACCCGAGACCGTGGCGGTGGTGGGATCGACCGGCGCCAGGTCGGGGGAGGTGAACGGGTAGGCCGCGGCGACCGCGGGGGTGTCGAATGTCCGGGTCAGGCCGAGGGAGTCCAGCCCGAGCGGCAGGGTGGAGACCCAGCCCTGCAGCGCCCGGTAGGTGGCGGGTTTGGCGTCCAGCAGCAGCGACGCGCACAGCGACCGCAACGCCGAGACGTCCTCGGCCAGCGACGCTTCATCGGGGGCGTGGATGGTGAGGTATAGCCCGAACTTGAAGAGGCGTCCGTCGCCGCGGGCGATGCGCCGCGACATCTCGGCGGCGTCCTCGGCGGCGGCGTCGAGGTCAGGATCGTCGAGCCGGTCGTGGCGGGCGTTGTGCCGGCGGGATGATTCGAGCTTGGCGCGCTGGCGGCGCAACCCGGTCGCGGCGGTCGTCGGGTCGACGGGCTGGATATGCACAGACACATCCAGGCGGGCCGGGTAGGTCAGCAGCGGGGCGAGCCACCCGGGATACACCTCCTGCGGATAGCCGGTTACGCCGAAGGACGCGACGAACTCGTTGCCGACTTCCAGATGCCGGGCGGCCACCGACAACGAGTCCGGGGTGAACGCGCCCGCGGACCCGCCGCGCGTGCTGTGGTTGCAGATGCGAGCCATCGGGCTACCTGCCCTCGATCTCGTCGTCGTAGTCGAAGTCCTCGTCGTCCGAGAGCCATGGCCCTGACCGCGACGCCGGCGACGGCAGCGGGCGGGAGTGCGCCGCGCGATCCGGCGGGGCGGCGATGTGGCGGCGCGGCTGCCGGTGCGCGGGCGGCGGCGCCGGCGGGGCAGCGGGGTCCGGGTTGAGGCCGTAGAGGTCGGTGAAGGTGCTCGTGCTGGTGACGACGTCGTCGGCCGCGGCCAGCTGCGCCGAAGGCGGCAGGAACGTGTCCGGGTTGCACGCCGCAGCCAGCACCCCGGTCGCCGCGGCCGCGTCCAGCGGGGTCACCACGATCCCGGCTGAGGACAGCAGCTCGGTGGCCTCATCCAGGCGGCGCACCACCCGCTGCTCGGCCGCCTGCCGCAGGCGATCGTCCACCGGCTGCTTGCCCCGCCGTCGCCGGAGCAGGCTCGACACGGCGGGCGCGGGCGTGGTGCGCAGTGGCTCGCGCAGCACGAGCAGCACCTGCCGGCGCAGCAGATCGGCGTGCGCCGTCAGCTCGGCGAGGTAGTCGGCGTGATCGCGTGCGGCGGCCTCGAGCGCGGGGTGCGGCAGCCCAGGCGCCCGGTCCCGCAGCTGCGCGATCTGGGGTGCGAGGTCGAGGCGTTCGGCCCGCACCAGGATCTGCACCGGCGCGGTCAAGCTGTGCAGGTAGCGGGCGAAGGAGGCGACCAGGGCCTCCTGCTCAGCCGGCGTCCGCAGGGAGAAATTCACCGTGCCGCAGACGGCGATGACCGCGAGCCCGTCCCCGCCCAGGTCGACGACACCGGCTCGCGATCCAGTCTCGGCGACACCGGTGGCCGGCAACTCCAGCGGCGCCGCCGACACCGAGTCCGCGCCCGTCGCCCCGGCGCGCCGGGGACGGGCCCGAGTTCGCGTGGCCGCGTGTTGGTGCGCGGTCAGCCACGCCGGAGCCGCGCGCACCCCGTCGGGGGCGGCGACCCGGTGCCGCGGGGACAGGTGCTGGCGGATCGCGGCGAGGACGAGGCGGTCCAACGGGACCCCGTCACGCTGGCCCAGCGCGAGCACGGTGACCGCGATCCCGGCCGGCACCGCGACGATCAGGAACACCGGCAGCGGCACGAGCGAGCGGGTCAGCGAGTGCAGGCCTAAGAGCAGGAAACCGGTGACGCCGAGGATCATCAGCTGCCGGGCGGTGAACGGGCCGAGGACCCGGTCGGGGCGGTCGACATCGGCGCGCACACGCACAGGACTGGTCATCGCAAAGTCCTCACTTCTTCTTCGGGACAGGGCTGCGGCGTGGCCGCTTCGGCAGGTCGAGTGGCAGCGGCAGCTGCACCCCGGCGCGCCGTGTCGGCGTCGCCGTTGGCGGCGGGGTGGCGTCGGGTGACGGGGTTGGCTTGGGCTGGCGGCGCAGCCCGAGCGGCAGCGGGTACTGGCCGGAGGCGAGCGGCCGGTTGCCGGTGTAGGCGTCGCGGGGGCGGCGGCGCGGCGCCCGGGCGGCGCGGTTGATCCGCCCGGACGGGGTGATGAGCCCGGGCCCGGTCTGCCGCACCGGCGGCGCGGGAGGTGCTTCGGCGAGCGTGGGCCGGGATCGACGTGTGGGGGCGGGGCGCAGGTGGATCGGGAGCATCCCGGTTTCCGGGGCGATCAGCGCGTGCGGCAGCGTCGCCGGGGGCCGGGCGTTGCGGTTGATCCGCCCGTCCGTGGTGAGCAGCCCGGGCTGGCGCACCGGCGGCGGGGTGGCGGGTGGGTGGTCGGCGAGGTCGTCGGCCAGCGACCGGCGCCCGACGCGGTCAGGGTCCCGGCGGGTGGTGATCGGCAGTCCGAGCTGATTCCGAGGTAGCGCGTTCGGCAGTGACTTCGGTGCCACGGCACGCGGATTCGGTGTCACGCGTCGTCGCTCGCCCGCCCCGGTGGCGGTGAACAACGACAGCTGGCCCGGTCCGGGATACCGGTCGGTGAGCCGTGCGGTGGGGTCGAGTTCGCCCAGCCGTGGCGAGCGCGGCACGTCGGGCCGGGTCCGGCGGATCCGCATCGGGAGCATGAACTGGCCCGTGCGGGTCGAGGGCGGATCTGCTGGCGGACGCTGGCCGCCCTCGGGACGCCTATGCGGCGCGGGCCGTCCGCGACGTCCGCCGAGAGCGGCGGTGGCGCCGCTGAGCATTCCCATCGTCTTGTAGGCCAGCACCCCGCGCACGACTCGCCCGAGCAACGAAGGGCGGCCGGAGCGCAGCGGGGCGAGGAACCAGAACGGGATCTTGATCAGCACGACCAGCAGCGCGATGCACAACAGCAGGTTCATCACCGCCGAGGGCGTCGGCCCGAAGATGGTGAACCCGCCGGGGGCGAAGAAGATCTTCACCGCGGCCACCAGGGTCACGGACTGGCCGACCTGGATCGCCAGGGCGCCGCCGCAGCCTTTCCACCAGAGGAAGGCGATGCCCTCGGTGTGGGGTAGCGCGTGGAACATCAGCGCGATCGGCGCGGCGGCGATCAGCAGGATCGTCACGATCACCCGCACGATGAACACGACCAGCAGCACCAGCAGCAGGGCCACCACGACCAGGCCGAGCACGCCGAGGAACAGGCTCCCGCCGTGCATCGAGCCCCGCACCATGTTGACCAGGCTGCGGGTCACCGCGGCCGGATCGGTGCCCTCGCCCAGCACCGCGCCGGAGACGGCGTTGGCGATCTGAACGCCTTTGGTGGTCAGGAACAGCGACAGCGTCCCGGCGAGAAATCCGACCACGATCCGGGGGGCGAGTTCCTTGATGGTGTAGCGGGCCTGCAGGGTCTGGTAGCTCATGATGATCAGCCCGGCCAGCAGGACCAGCACGCCGTAGGCGGTGAGCAGGATGTGCCACGACCCGGTCCACACCGCGCCGAGTCCGGGGAGCTGGTCGGGCTCGGGGGTGCTCAGCAGGGTCTTGCCGAGCAGGTCCAGCAGCGGGTTCAGCCCGGCGGCCACGAGTGCGGCGAACAGTGTGCTCGCAGCGGCCACCATGCAGCCGGTGAGGTCGGTGAGCCCGCACTCGGCGGCGTCGCCGTCGGTCCCGTCCGGTGTCGGTGCACGGGGCGGGACGCCCGGGGCCAGGGTCGAGGGCTGGGGGATGCAGTCCGGGCCCTGGCACGGCCCTTCCAGTGAGGGGGCGCAGCCGGGCAGGATCGAACCGGGAAAACACGATGGCGCGGGGGTCGGCAGGTCGGTCGGGGGTGGCAGCGGCGTGGCCGGGATGGTCGGGGTCGGGCTGAGGCTGGGCAGGTGACAGGCCGGTTCCGCCGAGCCGGGCGCGCAGCTCGGGTTGGGCGGTAGCGGCAGTGGCGGTACCTGCTGCGGCGCGAGCGAGCCGGACGCCACCGTCGGCGCCGGTTCGGCGTTGGCCGTGGCGAGCACGCCGAGGACCGCCGCCAGCAGCAGGCCCAGGACGATGAGGCTCCGGCGTCGCCGCGGTCGGGCGGTCCGGCGGCGGGGTGTGTCCTCGGGCGGGTGAACCATGCGGCGGTTCGGCGAGGCGGGGGTGGCCATGGCTACAGCCCGCCGACGATGGTCTTGAGGATCTCGACCACCAGCGGCGCCAGCGCGGCCAGGCCGAACCCGATTCCGGCGGCCTTGAACGCGCCTTTGGCCTTCTCGACTTCCCCGGGGTTGTCGCCGGCCATCAGGTAGCGCAGGCCGCCGATGGTGATGAACACCAGCGCGACCCCGGCGAGGATGCCCATGATCCAGTTGCGGATGTTGGTCAGGACCTGATCCACGGTCTGGGCGAGCGCGACGTAGGTCACCGTGTCCGCGTGCGCCGCCGGCCCGGACAGCAGTAGGGTCGTCGTGGCGAGCACGCCGGCGAGCGCGATCGCGCGGCCGGGCGAGACCAAGCGGGGCGAGGGTGTGCGGTGGTGTGGGGTTCGGCGGCGGTGTCGTGGTGTCAGTCGCATGAGCGGACCTCCCGACGGGTCGGCGCAGCCGGGCCGGAGGCGGTGCGGCGGGCGCGGGGACGGCGGTCTGCGGGCACGCGGGTCCCGCACGAGGCAATAGGCGATTTCGGGCCGTGCGGAGACACCGGTGCGCCAACATCGGTCGCCGGCTCGCCCGCCGCGTCGGTCACGGTGCGTGACTTCAGTCGGTGGGTGTGGCGGGAGGACGCGGGCGCGGTTGCGGAGTTCGGGCGGCGCTGAAGCGGGTGCCCGGCAGCGGTGTCCAGTCGCCGGTCGACGGGTGTCTCGAGCGTCGCGTCGTCCTGCTCGTTCAGGTAGGCGACGAGGCGGTGCTCGGCCCGGTTACGTCGCTGTTGGGCTGTCTTGTAGCGCACGCCGCGCGCGTGCGCTGCGTCGGCGAGTGGCACCTCACCGACGCGGGTTTCGGAGATCAGGCCCGCTTCCTCGGTGGTGATCGCGCCGGCGCGGACGGCCTCGGCGAGGACCAGATCCGGATGGTCTTCCTGGCGCGGCGGTGGCGCCGAGCCGAACTCGAGATCGTCCACCGGAATCGGGTGAGCGGTGGCTTCGCGCAACGCGCGCCGTCCCTCCGCACGGGCGGCCCAGTACAGGTGCGCGAGGATCGCCGGGCGGGTCAGATCGACCTCGTGCAGCCCCTGCAGGAACCCGGCCAGGACGGCGGCGTTGAGGTCGTGGGTGTCGCCGGTGAACCGGCGTGTCACGAGCGCGGCGACCCGCAGCAGCACCGGTAACGCCAGCCCGACGCACGCCATCGTCCAGGTGCCGCCGTCGGCCCCGTTCTCGGCGCGGGCTCGGGTGATCAGATGCGCCCACACGGCGTCCCGAGTGGTTTGCGGGCAGTCCCCGGCGAGCAGGAGGGTGCCGAGCTCGTTCAACGGGACCGGACGTGACGGCAGCTCCGCGATCTCGCGGCCGTCCACGCTGACCGGCTCCGGCCCGGTCACCAGCCACGCGAAGGTCGTCCGCGCCAGCGCGAACACATCCGAACTGGCGACGAAATCAGGAGTGGCGCGCACGTAAAACCCGCGCTCGTCGACATCGGTTTCGGGATGCGGAAAATCCATGACAGCTCCGTAAGCGCATCGGCTGAGTGGTGAGCCGTCAGTGAGCCATCGTGGACGCCTCAAAACCGCCTCAAAAGCGCCTCTTAAGCGCGACCAAAGCGCCTCAAGGGTTAAGTGTGTGAAAATTCAACTACTGGGGTATGGATGAGTGCGTGGCGTGTGCCTCGATCGCTGCTATGCCCTTCCGGGCACTCTGAGCTGGGCGGAAGCGGCATAGCGTCGTGTGGCGCCTCAGTGTTTTTTCGTGACGTGCCTCGTTGAGGCGCCTGCCGTGACGGCGAGAGAGAATTGAATTCTCAAGCGGCTGTGGATCGCGACGATGGTCGCTGCTGCGTTCCGATGGGTCCAGAACGTGGATGGGTGTTCGGCGGCCCATTTTCGTGGGCCTCGCCGAAAAGTTTCGGAATTTTCAGTGGCGGTTGTCTCCAAAACGCGGGTTTCTCTCTATTGCCTGATGACAGCACCAGCCAATGCCGGGCATCACACACCCGGCTGTTCTCGCCGGGAGGACCTCACATGGCCCAGCGCCCGCCGTCCCCGGACGGCCGTCCCCGCCGCCGCGGGGACTCGGCTCGCCCGCCGCGCGCCCGTCGCGGGGGCGAGCTCGCTCCCTATCCCGGAGCCCGCACCCACACCACCGCTGCGGGCGCCGGCGGCGCCCGCGCGACCTCACGACCGGAAGGCCCGAAAGCACGTCCGCACAAGCAGGCGAGCACGGCAGCGCCGGAGCCGACTCCGGCCACGGTGTGGACGTGCGGGCCGGACCCGATCGACGCGCACGAGGCGTGGCCGGCGCCGATCGTGGAGCGCATCACGACCGCGTTCACCGGACCCGGCGCGCACGTCGTCCTCGTCGACACCGGCACCGCCGCGACGACGATCACGCCTCCCGCAACCGGCGACCCCACCGCGCCCGGCGAGGGCGTCCCGGCAGCGGTGCGGGCGGCGGTTCACGCCCTCGGCCGCACCGTCACCACGCCCGTCCTCGACACGCGCGCGGACTCCTCCGCCACGCCGTCACAACCGTTCTGGGCCAACCTCATCCACGACGCCGCCAGCCCCACCGGGACACCCGCGGACCCGACGACCAGCCCCGCCCGAGATGCCGCCATCCACGGGCGCGCCGCGCCATGCTCGTGGCCGGCCGAGCTCGCGGATCTGATGCTTGTCTCGCTGTCCGCACACGCCGCCGAACGGGTGTCGATCGACCGGCTCGCGTTGCGCGCGGCAGGCCTGTTGCGCCTCGGCGGCATTTTCGCGGTGTATACGCACAGCGACTGGAACGGGGGGCGGTTGCTGGACCCGACCGGCGCGATTGTTGCGGCCGCGCAGCACGCCGATCTGCTCTACCTGCAGCACATCGTCGTGCTGCACACCCCGGTCCGGGCGGGGCGCCTGCACGCCGCGCCGAGTGCGTCCATGGCCGCCGAGTACGACCGCACCGCGCACCGCGCGACGGTGCGCGGGATGCCTGCACCGCATCTGCGCGCGCACGGCGATGTCCTGGTCTTCGCCCAGCCTGCGAGCCCCGCAGGTTCACCGCTCACACACACCGCCGAGGTCCCGGCTCCCGGGGATCGGCCCGGCCCCGAAGACCAGCGGTGAGCGACCCCGTGCCCCCGTCGCCCGCCGCCGCGGCGGCCGTTCCTCCGGCATCGAAAGGCAGCCCGCTCATGTCCCACCCGCAGCCGTCCCACCCGACCACAGAGCCGGCGACCGGCGGCCCCAGCACGCGTGACGGAGACCCCACCGTGCCGGTCTCACGCGCGCTCATCGAGGCCCTGGACACCACACCTCAGCGACCGGCGGGCACCGCCGTGAGCGACCCGACCGAGCCCGATGCCGCAGCCGAGCCGGCCAGGGCGGGAGAGCAGCCGCTGTCGGTGTGGGTGACCGCGCAGACCTCGCCGGCCGCGCAGCGCAAGGGCCGCTACGTCGCCGACTCCACCGCACACCCGGCCAAGATGCTGCCCGCGGTAGCTGCGCACGCCATCGGCCACTACACCAACCCCGGGGACCTGGTGTTCGACCCGATGGCCGGGTCGGGCACGACCCTGGTCGAGGCGATCGACGCCGGGCGCCGCGCGGTCGGGGTGGAGTACGAACCGCATTGGGTCGACGTCGCCCGCGCGAACCTCGAGCTGGCCCGCGCACGCGGCCAGGAGGTAGACGCCGAGATCGTGCCGGGGGACGCCCGCCAGCTACCGCACCTGCTGCCCGAGAAGTACCGCGGGCAGGTCGCGCTGGTGGTCACCTCACCCCCGTACGGGCCGTCGCTGCACGGGCAGGTCGTCACCGCGACGACGGACTCCCCAGACGGGAAGGTGCACAAGTACCACCACCGCTACGGCAACGCCCTCGACCGCGGCAACCTGGCCAACGTCGGCCACCACCGGCTGCTCGCGGGATTCACCCGCATCCTCACCGGCTGCGCCGCCGTGCTGCGCCCCGGCGGGCACGTCGCGATCACCGTGCGCCCGTGGCGCGAGCATTCCGAACTGATCGACCTGCCCTCGCAGATCATCGCCTGCGGCCACGCCGCCGGGCTGGTCCCGGTCGAGCGGTGCGTCGCCTTGCTGGCCCGCGTCGCCGACACCGGACTCGTCGCCCGGGGCTCGTTTTTTCAGCGCGACTTCATCCGCAAACAACGCGAGCAGGGTCTGCCGCTGCATCTGATCGCGCACGAAGACGTGGTGGTCCTGCGCCGCCCGCTAACCCGCTCAAGTTCGAAGGTGGCTGCCGGCGGCGGCAGTGAGGTGCCGGCGTGAGCGCCCGCGCGCGATGCCCGTCCTGCGGCTGGACCGCACACCGCCGGTGGCCCGACCGAGCGCGCCGCGCCGCGGCCCGTCACCGCTGCGCACCAGACCGGCCGGAGCCGACAGTGCCCGGGACACGGCAGGCGATCGGATCTGCGCCATTCCTGGTCGTTGGCTGCGGAGAGGGGGGCAGCGATGAGCGCACCTCACCGTGACGACGCCACGCCTGCGGCCGACGCCGACGACGCCGCGCACTTTGTGGCGACCGAGGGGCCGGTGATCGGGTCGCTGTGCACCGGCCTGCTGGGCCTGGATCTCGCGGTCGCGGCCGTGCTCGGCGGCCGGATCGCCTGGTACAGCGAGATCGATCCGCACGCCGAGCGGATCCTCACTGCCCGGCTGCCGGGCGTGCCGAACCTCGGCGATCTGCGGACGATCGACTTCACCGGCGTCGAGCAGGTGGACGTGCTCACAGCCGGATTCCCCTGTCAGGACATCTCCGCGGCCGGCCGGCGCGCAGGCATCGAGAAAGGCACTCGCAGTGGACTGTGGCGCAACGTGCTGGACGCCGTTCGCGTCCTACGACCCAGCCTCGTCATCCTGGAGAACGTCGCCGCCCTCCGCTGGAGAAACGGCGGGCTCGACCACGTACTCGGCGGCCTGGCCGAAACGAGGTATGACGCGGTCTGGCGTTGCGTACGAGCCAGCGACATCGGCGCCGCGCACCGCCGCGAGCGGGTGTTCGTGTGTGCCGTCCCCCAGCCGGGAGGGGTTGCGGATGATGCCGACACCGCAGGCCCGCGACGGCGAGCCCCGCGGCCCGGTCGACCCGGCGCGGCGCCGCGCGGGCGGGCACCAGGTCAACCTCAACGACGCGGTGCACGCGGTGGCGAAGCTGTTGCCGACGCCCCGCGCATCGGACACCGGGTCACCGGGCAGACGCGCCGGCCGCGGGTTCCGCCCTCCTCTGTCGCAGCAAGTGCTGCCACTGGTGACACCGACGGAGCCGGCGGCACACGAGGACCTGGCGGACGTGGCGTCGCTTCCGCGCGGGTGTGCAGTGGCCGACACGGCGCCGGTGCTGCCCACGCCAACCGCCTCGGACGCCCGAAACTGCACACGCCGCACCCACGATGGCGGACCATCCCTTCCCGATCGGGCACGCGCACTGACGACACCCGCTTCGATCGGCGAGGAGACGTGTTGCGCGACAACACAATTCCGGGGGGGGGGGGGGGGATTCGTAGCTGTCTTTCCCCCGGCGCGTGGGGCACTGCTGCCGACACCGACTGCGCACGACGGTTCTTCCAACGGAATCTCCGCTGCCTCACGACGAGGAGGTCCGTCCCTGTCGGACACCTTACGCCTGCTGCCCACGCCCCGGGTGACCGACGGGACGAAGGGATGCCCCGCGCAACGCGGCTCGAAAGGCGACCTGATGCTGCCGTCAGTCGCCGTAGCCGTCACCCGGCCCCGCCGACGCCCCGCCACGCGGAAGGATGCGACTGATCGTGACCACCGACCGCGCACCCCGCGGAGGCCGCGCCGCACGCGGTAAACCGGCGCCGGTGGACTGGGGCGAGTACGCCGCCGCTGTGCACCGCTGGGAACTCATCACGAGCCACCCCGCGCCCTACCCGACGCAGCCCGGCCGCCACGGACGTCCCGTCCTTGCGCCCGCGTTCGTCGAGTGGCTGATGGGCCTGCCGCCGGGCTGGGTGACCGCCGAGCACCTCGACCTGCCCCGCACCGCCCAGCTGCGTGCGCTCGGCAACGGCGTCATGCCCCAGCAAGCCGCCCACGCCCTGCGTCTGCTGCTCGAGGACCTCGCCCACCTCACCTGCTCCTGGCACCCGCCGACCGCCGCACCATCACGAGTATCCGACCACCGCGGACGCACCACCACCACAAGGCGTCCCGCCGCCACTCGCACTGCGGCCAGCAAGCGCACCCGCCGCACCGGCGCCGGCTCGCGTCGCTGAACTCGCGGCGCTGCGGAGCGGTGAAGCCGACCGGCCAGAGCCCGCCCCGCAGCGCCGCATTCCATCCTCGCCGGTTCCACCCGGAAAGAGAGGTCTTGCCATGCCCGTCCGCGCCAACACGAATCGACCCCGCGGCCTGCGGCGATGGGTTCGCGCCGTCCGCCATCACCTGACCTCGCGGCGGCACAGGCGGCCATCGAACCTCGTCGGGACCGGAGGTCCCCACCAACAGGTCGACGCCCTGACGCACCCGGTGACGAGGCGGTCGGCCGAGGCGGTCGCCGCCCTGATCCGGGCCGGCTGGAACGTCCACCGCCCGCCGTATGGCTACACGACCATGACCGTCGCCAGGGCGGCGCCGAGCCGACGGGGCAACGCCCGGACCCGGCTCACCCCGGACTCGCGCCGCGCCCCAGTGGTGCAGGCGATCTTCTACTGGCGCGCGGTCACCGGTCTGTCGGTCGAGCACATCACGGCTCGGCTCGACGCGGACCTCGACCGCTACCCGCCGCCCGGAACGCACACCGCGTGGCCGCCCGCAGCGGTTACCGCGATCCTCACCAACGTCAAGTACACCGGCTACCAGGCCACCTGTACTCGCGACGAGCACGGTGCCTTCCGCCCCGCCAGCGAGTGGGTTCTGTCGGACCAGCCCGCGCACCGGGCCCTGATCACCCCCGCGTTGTTCTGGGCAGCTCAAAGCCCGGCCACCAGTGTCCGGCGTGTCCCGCACCGCCTGCTCGCTTCCACCCACGACCGTCCCGCCGGCCATGGCAGTGAGGAGAGCCCGTGACCGCCGTCCACGCGCCCGCCACCCGGCGCACCGCCACATCACGACCGAACAGCTCGTCTCGAGACCGGCGCCGCCCACCGGCAAGCCCGCCAACGGCGCGGCGGCGCCGCGAGCGCTACCCCGGAACGCCACGCGGCCGGTACCTCAGCCTTGGTGCCGGGGTCCAGAGCATGTGCGTGCTGCTGCTCGCGTGCGAGAAGGAGATCCCGCCCTTCGACGCAGCCCTCTTCGCCGACACGGGCTGGGAACCCAAACAGGTGTATGCCCAGCTCGACACCGCACGTCGCCTCGGCGCGCAGGCCGGGATTCCGGTACGGACGGTGTCCAGCGGCAACATTCGCCACGACGCCCTCAAACCGAACGCGCGGTTCGTCACCATGCCGCTGTTCGTCAAGAACCCTGACGGGTCGCGCGGCATGGCCCGCCGGCAGTGCACGGGCGAGTACAAGATCCGGCCGCTGAAGAAGGCGGTGCGCGAGATTCTCGGGTACCCGCACCCGCAGCGGGTGCCGCGCGGGGTGTTCGTCGATCAGGCCATCGGCATCTCGACCGATGAGTTCCACCGCGCCAAGGACTCGGACGTCAACTACACCCGCAATATTTTCCCGCTGCTCGACTTGGGGATGTCGCGTTCGGACTGCATGACCTATCTGCGCGAGCGGGGCCTCGGCGACGTCGTGAAAAGCTCCTGCATCGGCTGCCCGTACTCGGGAAACTCGCGGCTGCGGTTCATCCGGGACACCGATCCGGACGCCTGGGCGGACCTGATCGAGTTCGACCGGGCCATCCGCCACGGCAGCCCCCGTGCCAACGCCGACGGCCAACCGTTGCGAGGCAAGTTCTTCCTCCACCGATCGCTGCTTCCGCTCGACCAGGTCGACCTGGACCTCACCCGAGGCCGCCCCGGAGCGGACGAAGACGACCCCGACGGTTGCTCCCCCTTCAGCTGCCGGAGCGGCCACGCCACGGACAGCGCACTGGCTGCCGAGCACTGATCTCGCCGGCACCCGGTGCGCTAGAGAGACGCCACAGACAACTCCAAGGAGTTCGCCATGCAAGATGCTGAACCGGGGGAACTGAGCCCTGAACCAGCCCACGCGGCTTCCCCCAGGTCGGTGCCGTCCTGGTCACCCGAGCGTTTGGAAGGCCTAGGTCTCACCACCGACCTGATGACAGCCGCCGATCTGCTCGGCATCAAACGAACCAAAGCTTACACGCTCGCTCGCAACGGGGCGTTCCCTGTGCCAACAGTTCGGATCGGACGCAGCTACCGCGTCGCGGTTGCCTCGATCGTCGAGCTATTCGGACTGGGCAGAGAGCCTCGTACCTGAGCCTTGCCCTCTGAACGATCGCGAGCGTAGATAGCCGCTGTGCATCACGGCCGACCTACGGATTTCCAGACAGGAAAACCCGCATGACATCCCGCACGTTCAAAGGAAGCACCTACAAGCGATGTACCTGTCGACATCCGCAAACCGACAAACAACTTGGCGCAACCTGCCCGAAACTCAAGCGCAGCAACGGCACCTGGAGTTCCAACCACGGAACATGGTCCTTCCAAGCCGAACTCCCGCACAATAACCGCGGTGATCGTCGCACGCGCCGCCGAGGCGGCTTCGCCAGCCAGACCGAAGCACAAACCATGCTCGGCGACATCGCCGCGCTCCTGGAGGTGGGTGGCAAGCATGGCGATAGCGCGCTGATCGCCGTCGGCGATCTCATCGACGAACGTCTCCAGGCCAACGAACCCCTTCCGGCTCCCGAACTGGTCGCCAAACAACTCGACGCCGGAAACGCCGCGGTCGACGCGATCCCAACGGTCGGCGAGTGGCTGCTGAACTGGCTTTCGACCCGCAAGGTCAGAAAGGGCACGCGCCGCAGCTACCTCCAGCACATCGAGTCGTGGCTGATCCCCTACCTCGGACATTACCGGCTCGACCTGCTCACGATGGAACACATTGCCCGCATGTTCGACGCAATGGCCGAACGCAACGACACCATCACCGCCGCGAAAACCAGCGACGACCCGGCTGCCCAAGCCAGCGTCCGGAACCTGCGGGTCATTGGTCCGGCCACCATGCAGCGCTACCGGGCAACGCTGCGCGCGGCATTGAATTCCGCGATCCGCAACCCGAAGATCCCGATTACCTTCAACCCGGCTTCTTACGTCGAACTCGAATCAGGCAAGCGTCCCAAAGCGCTGCTGTGGACGCCAGGCCGGATCGAACAGTGGCAACAGACGGGTGAGAAGCCCTCCCGCGTCATGGTGTGGACGCCCGAGCACACCGGACATTTCCTCGATCACGCCGAAGGGCACCCCTACTACGTCCTGTTTCACCTGATCGCCTACCGGGGGCTTCGCCGAGGCGAAGCCTGCGGGCTGCCCTGGTGGGAAGTTGACCTCACGAGCCAGTCCATCACGATCAGCAAGACACTGATCCAGATCGGGTGGCACGCCGAATTCGGCGAACCGAAGAGCGACGCCTCCGGCCGGATCGTCGCCCTCGATGTCGCCAGCACGGAGGTGCTCCACCGGCAGAAGAGCCGCCAGACCGCGATGCGCGAGGCCGCGGCGCACTGGGTCGAACACGGGCTGGTCTGCACTGAGGCCGACGGCAGTCCGATTCACCCGGCCAAGCTCACCGACGCCTTCCATGCCATCGCCGAAGCCGCAGGACTTCCGCCGGTCCGGCTACACGACCTCCGTCACGGCGCCGCGACGCTGGCCTTGGCTGCCGGAGCAGACCTCAAAACCGTCCAGGAGCTGCTCGGCCACTCAACCATCGCCATCACGGCCGACACCTACACTCACGTGCTGCCCGAACTTGCTCGCGAGACCGCGGAGGCCACGGCCCAGCTCGTGCCGAGGCGCAGTGCGAGTGCGATACAGATCGCAGGGATATGACACAAGGTAACAGGGGGTTAACGCCCAGTGAGAGGGTTGCGTCCAAGTGCTCAGTCGTCAACCCATCGCTTGACCTGCGTAGTAAGTGGGCCGCCAGGGGCTCGAACCCTGGACCCAAGGATTAAAAGTCCTCTGCTCTACCAACTGAGCTAGCGGCCCGCGGATTAAGCTTACCGAGCTGGATCACGACGTCGGCACGCCGGGTGTCACAACACGGCGGTGGCGTGACCCGCCGGCGGGCAGGGCGGCGGTGTAGCCGGTGCCGGTTGCCGACGTGCAGGACGGACTGACCGGGGCGGACGTCGAGCTGGTGGAGCATCGCTGCGATCACGATGGGATCGATGCTGCGCGCGGTGTAAGCGCCGGGGCTTCCTGTGCGCCGAGGGCTGTACGCCTCGGCGAGCGGGAGGTCTGGCATGAAGGCTTCGATGCGGACCCGCTCCATCGCGGTCCGCTTTCCGGGGTTCGTGGCGTGGCCGCCGGCGACGATCTGATCGACCATCGAGCTGCCCAGGTCCGCGGATATGTAGGACTGGTTCATCGACATCCCCTTCGATTTGCCGAGCTTTGCGAGCCGTCGGGAGTTTCGGTGTCGCTCATCGGTGTCCTTTGGCGTCGCTGGGCGCGGGTGATGCTGGCTGGATCGAGGGATGCCGGGTGCGGTGCGGTCGCCAGGCGCGGAGGCTGGTGCTGGTGGGCCGAGTCCAGCGGTAGTCGCCGGCCGGGTCGTCAAGCCACAGGGTGTGTTCGCGCTGGGTCACGGTGAGCCCGAACCGGTCCCAGCCGGGTCGGCCGAGCCGTAGCCACAGCCGGTACGCTCGCTCGACCGCTCGCCAGAGCAGCCGTGGACCGGCCTCGATGACGCGGTCGGAGTTCAGGCCGATCTGTGCGCTGGAGCCGTCCGGTGCGGCGAGCAAGATCCCGTACGGCGGCCCGCAGTCGCCCATCATGATGGTGCGGCGGATGTACGGGTTCCGGCCGAAGTTCAGCGCGGCCAGCAACCACACGATCCGGTTCTCCGGCTGCTCCAGCACCATCGGGTCCAGGACGGTCCTGCGCCTGACGCAGGGCTGAGTGGCGGCCGGAGCCCAGGACGCAGGCTGATCCGGAACGGCATCCCAGGTGCGCAGCGGCTCGAAGCCGGCTTCGACGTCCGCGAACCGGCCTTGCACAACCCGCTCGCCGACCCGGTCGAGCCGGATGAGATTGCCGGCTCGCGACCCGATCGCCAGCTCGGTGAGGATCGCCCCGGCGGGGGCAAGCTGGCGTAGCCAGCAGGGCGGAATCGCCGGGACGGCGCCGGTGACAACGATGCGGTCGAGGGGCGCGTGTTTGCCGAAGCCTTCCAAGCCGTCGCCGGTGCGCAGGTCGGGGGTGTGGCCAAGGCGCGCGAGCCGGGCCCGTGCCAGTTCACACAGGTCGGGTTCGATGTCGAGCCCGACGACGTTGTCGCTGCCGAGGCGGTGGCACAGCAGTGCGGTGAGGTAGCCCGATCCGGTGCCGACGTGCAGAACCCGATGCTCGTCCTGTACGGCGAGCAGTTCCAGCATCCGGGCGAGCGTCGCGGGTGCCGTCGCGGTGGACAGGACGGCGCTTGGCGTGTCGCGGCTGAGCAGGATCGGCAGGTCGTTGTCGCCGTAGACCGCGTCGAGCCAGATGGCCCGGTCGGCCGGGTCGGCGGAGTCGACGATCTCGTTGCGTAGGCCAGCTGACCGGAGATGGTGGTAGCGGGGGACGAAGCTGTGCCGCGGGGTCCGGCAGACGGCCGTGAGCCAGGCCGGGTCGGTCAGGATGCCTGCGGCGTTGAGCCGGTCGGCTAGCGCAGCGTCCTTTTCGTGCTGGGCGCGGGCGGGGATCATCGGGTGCTCCAGCCGGGCGGCGCGGTGACGGGGGCGGGCGTGCCGCGTCGGTGAGGCCCGGGGGTGAGGTGGCATCCGGCGAGCGGGCTGAGTACGGCGTTACGGCCTCCGCCGAACTGAGCGAGGGCGTAGTGACGTCGGCGGTCGGCAACGAGGTCGCCGGCGGCGCTCCGCGGGCAGAGCGCCGGGGTGTTCCGGAGCGGCAGGGTGGCTCGGGTGGCGTTGTCGCGCTTGGTGGTCGGGAACTCGCTGGTGCGGCTGCTGGTGACGGGGCCCGGGCTGTTCTTGCGGTGCCACGGGCCCCAGTTCGGCTGGCCAGTCAGGGCGTCGGTGAGGACCCGCTCGTACCGAGCGACGGCCTGGTCGGCGTCGGTGTGTGCGTGCAGGACGGCGTACTCGCGGTCGCGCGCGCTGGGAGCCGCGGCCGCGTCGACGACGGCGGTGGGCGGGGACATGAGCGGCGCCTCCTGTGGCGGCGTTGAGGTCGCGTGTGGCGACAGGGTTGTCGAGGGTGGTGAGCTGGGTGATGAGGTCGTCGAGCCGGCGACAGGCGCGGCCGTCTTTGTGGAGGTGGTCACGCCGGCCCGGGGTTCCCCTCGGCGCGGGGTGGATCGGCGTGGTCGAGGGCGGCCAGTGCTGCCAGGGCTCGGTCCAGCGAGTCCCCGCCGAGGTCCTGGAGTACCTCGACTGCTTCGGACAGGTAGCCGCGGGCCTGATCGATGCCGCCGTCGAGCTGGGCGACTTCGGCGAGGGCGACCAGGACGTTTGCCTCGTATGCCGCCGAGCCGGTCCGGCGCAGCACCTGCCGCGCGGTCGTCAGCAGCGCGACAGCGGTGTCCTGGTGTCCGGCGCGCGCGTGGATCCGGGCCAGGCCGAGTGTGACCCGAGCTTGGTCTTTGTCGTCGCCGAACTTGGTCAACATCTCCAGGGCGGTCTGCAGATGCGGTTGTGCGTCGGCGTCACGGCCGGCCTGCAGCAGTGCGTCGCCGATCCGGCGGTGCCGAGCCGCGACGCCGCGGTCGATGCCGAGGTCGGCCTCGATGCCCAAGCTCGTGCGGTAGTGCGCGATCGCGGTGTCGACGTCGCCGCGTGCTTGGGCGACCCTTCCCAGCTGTTCCACGGCTGCGGATTCGGTGCGGCGGTCGGCTGCGTCTCGTGCCAGCTCGATGGCGTGCCGGGTTTGTGCCTCGGCTGAATCCCACTGGCCGAGGTCCAGGTACACGCGGCCGAGCTGGTGGCGCAGCCGGGACTCGGCGACGGGGTTGCCGCAGCGTTGTGCCGCGGTGATCCCGAGTTCGTGCGCGCGCAGCGACTCCGGGAGAGGTTTGCGGTAGAGCATCAGCTCCCACAACGCCTCGCACAGCTGCCAGGCCAGCTCATCGTGCCGGTCGGCAGCGCCTTCCTCCAGTACCGCCAGCACGTTCGGCAGTTCGCGGGCAAGCCAGTCCAGGGCGGCGCCGTCCGTGTCGAACTTGGCGGGTTCGCCGGCCAGCTGCCCGGCTACGGGGCTGACCCGCCAGCGCATCGATGCCGGGATGATGACGAGGTTGGCCCGGGTCATTTCCTGCAGGTACCAGGCGCCGGCGCGGGGAATGACCTCGTATCGTCGCTGGTCGGGTTGGGTGCGGGCGTGCAGCCGGACCAGGTCGTGGAAGCGGTACCGGTCGAGGTCGACTTCCTCGAGCAGGCTCGCGTCGACCAGGACCTGCAGGCCGTGCCCGACCTCGGGCTCGGTCAGCCCTGTCACCGCTGCCGCGACGCCCACCCCGAACTCCGCCGCGGGCAGTTCGCCCAGCAGCCGGTACAGCTCAGCTGCGTGGGGCTCGAGGTAGTGGTAGGACCAGTCGAACAACGCGGTCATGGAATCGGCCGCGGTGGTGGGGTGTGACAGCGCAGCCAGGCGTGACCGCTCGTCCCGGAGCCGGGTCACCACGCGCAACACCGACCACCGCTGCCGGGTGATCAGCCGGGCCGCGGCCACCCGCAACGCGATCGGGAACCGACCGCACAGCTGGGCCAGCTCGGCCAGCGCGTCGGGCTCGCGCGCGGCTCGGTGCTCGCCGATGAGCCGGGTCAGCAGCGCCACCGCGTCGGCGTGGGGCAGCGGCGGGACTTTCACCAGGTGGGCGCCGTCGGCGAACAGGCCGTCCTGCTGCAGCCGGCTGGTCACGAGGACGACGCTGCGGGTCGAGGTGGGGATCAACGGTCGGACCTGCTCGGCCGAGGTGGCGTTGTCCACCAGCACCAGCAGCAGGACCTGTCGCGCGGCGGTGATCGTGCGATATGCACTGACCCGTTCGGCCAGGGTGGTGGGTACCTGGTCCGGCGGGGTGCCCAGGGCGCGAAGGAACAGGCCGAGCGCGTCGACTGGTGTCACGGCAGTGCTGTCGGAGGAGAAGCCGCGCAGGTCAACGTAGAGCTGGCCGTCGGGGAAGCGGGAGGTGTGCGAGCTGGCCCACTGCACTGCCAGCGCTGTTTTGCCGACACCGCCGGGGCCGATGACCACCGCCACGCTCGCCGCCTGCTCCGCCTCGCGTACCGGGGTCGTCACCAGTCTGTCCAGGTCGGCGAGTTGGTCAGCGCGGCTGACGAAATGTGCGGTGACGGGCGGCAGCTGGCGAGGACCCGATGGCAATGGATCCGTCGGCCGTGCAGGGCTGTGCTGGGTAGCGGTCTGTACGCCCCGCTGGTACTTACCGCTGTCGTGGTCGAGCGAGGCGCAGTCGAGGCGGGCCGGGCTGGCTGCCGTTGCCACGTTGTCGGGCCTTGCGGCGTCGTTCATCGCGTGCCACCGTCCACGCTCCGGAGGTGGCCCGCGGACGAGGGCGGCGTTCTGGGTCTGCGCAGGTGGGCGACGGCGGCCAGGCACAACGATTCGACGGGGCGATCTCCGTGCGCGAGGCGGGGGTTGTGCCAGGCCGAGGTGTGGGTGATACCGGGCGGGATGAGTCTGAGGCAGCCCAGAATCTGGCGCAGCTCCTCCGTGGTGCGGAGGTGCTGCGGCGGCCGGTGGGCGGTTCTGCCGTAGGTGTCGCAAAGAATGCGCCGGTGTTCCGCAAGGGTGGCGTCCGCGGTGTCGCCGGCGTCGAGGCCCTCGACAGTGGCGTGGGTGGCAATCACCACGCTGCCTGCGGGCAGCCGCTCGGTGTAGCAGCGCAACGCCGTAGTCGCCTGGTCGGTGTCGGCGACCGTCTCGAGCACTCCGGTGAGTACCAGGCCGATCGGGCTACCGTGGCGGAGCAGTGTGCGGACCGCGTCGTCGAAGAAGATCGTTCCGGGTTCCAGGAAGTCCCCTCGAACAGCGGCGATCTGCGGTAGCTCGGGTTCGACCAGGCGAACATGCGCGGTGACGTACTCGTCGTGGTCGGCGTACACCACCATGCCGCGGGGATGCGGGAGGACGTCGTCGTGAATGGGCCTGGTGTAGGGCAGTCCGGCACCGAGGACGAGGAACCGGTGAATGTGTCCCTGTCGCGACGCGAAGCGGATCGCTCGGTGCAGGAAGTCACGCTCGTCGCGGTATGTCCGCGGCAGAGTCGGCACGAGGTGCGTCGCCTGGGCACACCACTCTCGATCAAGCGCGAAAGCCTGATCGCCTCCCAGAAAATGGTCCCTGACACGGGCGGGGTGCACGTTCTCCAGATCCAGTGGTGGTGGTGTCCATTGGCGTGCAGCGACTTTCAGCGCTGTGTCCGAAAGGGACGGTTGAGCCGCCGACGAGATGTCGAGGCCAGGAAACGGCGGCGTAGTCGGGTCGCTGGTGGAACCGGCGGGATGTGATGGGACCGGCATGGGACGACACTTCCTACGTGGTGCGGATTCGGTGTGACAGAGCGGCGGCGGGCAGGCGGATCGTGGCTGTGGTGGGACGGTCAAGCTGCGAGGTCGGTGCGGGCGGCACCTTCCCGCCCGACAGGTTGGGTAGGCCGAGCACAGCATCCGGGTGAACAGGAAGTCCATGCGAGTTCGTCATTTCATGGTGATGCCGGTGGCGTCGGACGGGTCGGTGGCCTCCGGGGATGCGCTCGGCGCGGAATGTGCGAGGCGCGATGGGGTCAGTGCGATGATCGGTGGGGTCGGAGGCCGCGTTCGGCGCCGGCAGGTCGGCCCGGTACGGGGCCGCCGAAGGGTTCGAGAGGGACGCCGCGTTTGTCGAGGATGCGCCAGACCGTTCCATAGGAGATGTTGTTGCTCCGGGCGATTTCGTGGATGGGGGTGTGGCGGCGATAGTTCTCCTCGATCTGGGCTTCATCGACATCGACGGTGTTGCCTTTGCGGGGGTTTGACCGCGACGACGCAGCGGTGTGGGCGATGATCTTGAGCTGGTCGGCGCTTTGGCGGTGTAGCAGGTGCAGCGCGCGGAGCCCGAATGCCTCTTGGACGCTGTGGGCGAAGTGGGGGCTGATGCTGGTTTCTGCGGTCAGGACGCGGGAGACGTGGGCGTGGGTGTAGCCGACGGATCGCGCGAAGCCGGCTTTGGTGACATCCCATTCGCGGCGCAGGGTCTCGAGCATGTCGGCCGCGGTGGGCTGGGCCTGGCTGTGGTTCAGGTCGATGTGGACGCAGGTGTATTCGGTGAACTGCTGCATGGTGGTCAGACAGGTGTTGCAGAGGGAGAGGGGCTGGGTCATGCCCGGGCCGTCCAGGAGGACGGCGGGCGCGGCGGTGTGGCTGCACAACGCGCACGTCTGGTTCAGGAGAGGGAGTCCGTTCACCGCCGATCACGGGACCGCAGGGGCCGACGAGCCGACAGCGAACACAACTATGAGCGCCACTGCACACGCCAGGACACGGCAGCCAAGCCTGTCCACTTCGAGAAAGACGGCCTTGATGGGGGCGGTCTGGCGGGGCGGTGTCGTCGGGTGCCGGTAGAGCTGCGCCCCGATCGCCGGCGCCGGAAACGCCGCGTGCTCGTAGGCCGCGACGACGTCCCCGGCTGTGGCGGTCTCGACGGGGCCAACGACGACAACGCCACCGAAGCGGGCCAAACTCGAGATCATCGGCAATCTCCCAGTTCGTCGACGTCGAGGACCCGTTGCGTGGACGGCCGGGGCGCCGCAGTTGAGGTGGGTGAGTGACGGCGGCTGACCAGCCCGACGCGCAGAACGCGGGCGACCGCGTCTCGGTCCATCACGGCCGGTGCGACCGAGTGCGCCGGCAGGTGCGCGATGTTGCTGAGGAGCTGATCGGCTACGAGCCGGTCTTCGACGGCGAGCGGGATGCCGGCCTCGGCGAAGCGCCTGGCTAGCAGGGACACGTCGGTGCCGTCCGGGACGCCCGCGCCGTGGTCGGTGAGCTGGGTGATCGCCGCGACGCTGTGAGGCGGTGCCTTGTCGAGCAGCGCCAGGATGGTGGCGAGGCGGATCCCGGCTGGTCGGAGCGGCCCAGTGACGAGGATCCCGATCGGCGCGCCGGCGGTGAGCAGGTCCGTGACCGAGGACGTTGCTGCGAGGTCGTGGTGGCGATCGGCGGGCAGGCTGAGGACCTGGGCGCGGCCGGCGGCGGCGCCGCGGTCGATGTGGTCGTGCAGGTTCCGGGTGACCGGGTCGTGTTCGATCACGATGATCCGTGCGCCGGCGTCGTGCAGGTCAGCCAATGTCGAGGAATGGGCCCAGATGGGCAGTCCGCCGGTGCCGAGAACGAGAAAGTGGCGTAGCCCGTGCTCGAGCATGGCCTGGGCGGCGGCACGGTCCCAAGCGGCGGCCGCGATCGCCAGCCGAGGCAGCTGCGGGTGTTCGGCGATGAGGCGGTCGGCGAAGATCCGGTCGATGGCGGTGTTGAGAGAGCCATCAAGCAGGTAGTCGACGACGGCGTCCCGGCGGGGGCTTTCGATGTCGGGATGGACGCGTTCGCCATCCTGTGCGCGCTGGTGAGCGGGTGTCGCTGTGGTGAGTCGTGGCATGTCGGTGTGCTTTCGTGGCGGGATTGGGCCGTCGCCGAGGCCGTCCATCCGGCGGCCGGTGTGGCCACAGCATCGGAGGTGCCGTGGCCACACCGCGTCGGGATGTTCGGGGGTTAGGTGGCGGGCGTGGCGGGCAGGGCCGTGTGCGTGGTGGCCTTGGGACGGCCGGGCAGCAGCTGGTGGGCGTGCTGGGTGATCCACGGCTCGTAGGCGGAGACGTTGTTGAAGATGGTCGGTGCGACCCCGCAGTACGGGCTCGCGCCGCGGGAGGCGGTCCCGATCAGGTACCAGGTCGTTCCGTGCTTCTGCAGGAGCCCGGAGCCGGAGTCACCGGTGCATGCACCGCCACCGGTGGGCGGGACGCCGCCGCAGAGCTCGCCGGTGCCGATTCCGCCGTCGGCGCACTTCGTGCTGGGCAGTAGCGGGATGTCGAGCTGGGCCAGGTCGGTGGGGGCCGGGCCGGTCCAGGTGGTGGGGTCGACGTTGCGGGTGCCCCAGCCGATCGAGCGTGCCGGCAGCCGGGGCTGGGCCGGGGCGATGCGGGCGGCGCGGATGCCGTCGAGGTGGCCGTCGAGGCGGATCAGGGCGATGTCCCAGATCCAGCCGTCGGCGTCGGGGTAGCCCCATCGCCAGCCCGGCGGGACGTCGATCTCGGTGCCGTTGCGGACGAGGCCGCCGTGCAGGCGGTTGGTCGAGCCGAAGCGGGCGTGGTAGATCGTCGGGTCGCTGCGGTCGATGTCCGGGTCGCCTGCGGCGGAGCGCAGGGCCACGAACCGGGCCTTGACCTGGGCGGGCATCCGCGCCTGCTCGGGCAGCGACGGTTCGTTGGTGAGGCAGTGGCCTTGAGTCACCGCCACCGACGCGGGGTTGCCGTTCTCGTCGTAGCCCTGGTCGATGAAGGTGAGGCCGCACGAATGCCAGTTCGGGTCGCCGTGGTCGAGCAGCTGCAGGGAGCCGGCGCCGGCGTAGGCCTGCGATGCCGGGTCACCGCCGACGAGCTGAGGGGAGACCGTGTCGGTCGGCGGTGGTGGGGCGGCGGCCGCGGTGGAGACGCCGGTCAGCACCGACAGCAGTGCCAGTGTCGATGCGACTGTCGTTCTGAGACGCACGAGCAGAGGGGTCCTTTCTCGGTAATCAGTTGTGGTGCAGCCGCAGAAGGCGGAGCACCGTAGTGGTGGAGATGCCTGGCTGCGCACGGGAATGGAGGTGTGCAGCCAGGCACCGCACGACCCGCGGGGTCCGTGTGGGGCCTGCGGGTGCGTGAGCTGTGACCGGCCACCGCTAGTGGCCGGTCGAGTCCGGACTGCCGGCGGTCGTTTCTCAGGTAGCCGGAGTACGTGCAAGGACGGCCGGCGCCGGATCCCCAGCCGTCCGCGACAAGGGGCCGCGGACGGCGAGGAAATCAGGAGGTCTCGGCGGTGGTGTTCGTGGTGGTTCGGGGATGTCGTCGTGAGGGAAGGGTTTCTGGGCGAGGACCGCGGCGGTGAAGTGTCCGCACGCTGGTGTGCCCGTGGGCGGTCCTTCGGGATACCAGGTGAACGCGGGCACGATCCCGGTCGGGAGCACTGTGGTGCCGTCGATCATCGCCCGAATCTCGGCTTCGGTCGCGAGACACCCGGCGCCAAGACCGAGGAATTGCAAGGCGTACTCGAACTGCTGTGCCTGGGCGGCGAGACCGGGGTGCTCGGGCCTGAACAGGTGGGTCATGGCCACGAAGCTGCCGGCTGGCAACCGCGCGAGATGCGTCTGCACGACCTGGGCGGCTGCGGCACGGCTGCCGCCATAGAACGACATCACTCCGCCGCCCAGCAGCAACGCCACGCGTTCGAAGTCGGAACAGATGAGACCGGGGTTTTCGCTGGCGGTGTTGTAGAGGGTGTTCCACATCGCGTCCGGGTCCCAGGGGTCGGCGTCGACGACGTGGACGCCGTCGTCGGGGTCGGCGATGGTGCGCAGCTGGGCGAGCGTCAGCGGGTCGCGTTCGACATAAATCACCGTGGTGCGAGCTGAGCTTTGCGCGCGGTTGCGGCTGATGGCCTCGCCGCGACGGACCGTCGAGTGCAGATCGTCGTCGCCGTCAATGTGTGGCAGGCCCGCGCCGGCGACCACGATGCTGCTGACGCGTTGGCGGGTGGCAAGATAGGTGGCTGCGCGGTCGAGAAAAGCCTGTTCGGACCGGAACACGAACCCTGCGTCCGGCACCCGTGTGCCGAGCAGAAGAGCTGCGTCGAGTTCGTTGTCGTGGGCGAATTTCACGGTCGGAGCGAGCCAGCCGTCGCTGTCTTTGGCTTCGCGGAACGCATCGTAGAGGTAGGCGAGGTTGATCCGCTCTCGATCGACGCCGCAGGGCTGCCACCACGTCGGCACGGTCGTGGCGCGTCGGCGAGCTGGTGCAGGCTGTGCGGTGTTGGTGTGTGTCATCGGTTCGGTGGTGCTTCGGTGGAGCGCGGGCTCGGAACGGGCGTTGCCTGGCCGAGGGCGCGGGTCGCGGTCACGGGTAGCCGGGCCGGGCCGCGGGTCCAGGGCGAGGGGTGGAGCGGGATTTCGGTGGCGGGCACGGCCAGGCGGACGTCGGGTAGGCGGTGCAGGATCGTCTCGACGGCGGTGCGGGCGATGATGCGGCTGGTGCGCTGGGCGGGGCAGGCGTGCGGTCCGACGCCGAAGGCCAGGTGGGCACGGTTGCCGGGGTCATGACGGTCGTGTGCGCCGGCCCAGCGGTCGTTGTTGGCTGCCGCCAGCCCGAGGATCAGGGCGTCGCCGCGGGCGATGCGCTGGCCGCCGACGACGGTGTCGGTCAGGGCCCATCGGGTGGGCTGGTTGGCCATCGGCGGATCGGCCCACAACACGTGATCGAGTGCGTCGTCGATGCCGAGGTGCCCGCCGCGCACCTTGCCGTCGAAGCGGGGGTCAGTGAGCATGATCCGCAGCGTTTGCGCGATCCACACCTGCAGGGTTTCCCAGCCCGCGCCCAGCATCAGCAGCATCGACGCCAGGACTTCACCGTCGTCACGATGGCAGGGGTGGTGCAGGAAGGCGGTGGTGAGGTCCTCCGCAGGCGCCGTGTGGTGTTCATTGATGACGCCGGTGAGGATGGTTTCCATCTCGTGGAAGCGTTCCGCGGAGTCTTCGCCGGAGCCGAACAGGGCGATCACGCAGGTCTGGAGCCGGTCGCCGAGGTCGGGGGCGATGCCGAACAGTCCGGCGACGGTGAGCATCGGAACCTGTGCGGCGTACTGCGCCACCAGGTCGAGCTGCCCATCGGCGGGCAGCCGGTCGATCAGCCGGTCGCAGGTCTCGCCGACGTCGCGGGCCACGCGATGCTCGCTGATCCTGGCGAGCCCGTCGACGAGCGGGGCACGCAATCTGCGATGCGTGGCGCCGTCGGAGAAGTAGGCGTTGTCTCGGGGGAACATGATTGGCGCCAGCCCTGAATCCGCTCCGATGTGGCCGTCGGCGAGCAGTCGCCAGTTCTTCGAGTTGCGGGAGTAGTGCTGTTCGTTGCGAACGACGGCCCGGAGCTCGCGGTAGCCCATCACCAGCCATGCCGGAATCCCGGGCTCCAGCTCGACCGCTGCGACCGGTCCTCCCCAGTCCGTCCAGAGCCGCTGGTAGGCGGCCGCCGGGTCGGGGCAGGTCGTGGTGGCCGACAGCGGAGTGAGGTCGTTCAGCTTCTCCAGGGGGCAGCCGGTCTTGGGCGTGGTCATCAGAGTCGGGCCTCCGCGGAGTCGTGGCAGGTCATTGCATGGGTAACCAGGGCGATCAGCGCGTCGACCGAGGAGCGGTGGTCGCGGGCGTCGCAGCGCACCACCACTGCCTCGGGCAGGGCGAGCGCCTGGCGTACCTCGTCGTCGGCGTAGTCCCGCGTGCCGGGGAAGCGGTTGACGGCGATGATGTAGGGAAGTCGGCTCCGGCTGGTGTCGAGTTGGTCGAGCACGGCGAAGCTGTCCTCGATGCGGCGTAGATCGATCAGGACCAGGGCACCGATGGCACCTTCGGCCAGGTCCTCCCACACGGACCAGAACCGCTGTTGCCCCGGTGTGCCGAACAGGAACAGCACGGTGGTGTCGAGGGTGATCCGGCCGAAGTCCAGGGCGACGGTGGTGGTCACCTTGTCGGGGACACCGTGGAGCGAGTCGATGCCTGCGCTGGCGTCGGTGATCGGCTCTTCGGTGTGCAGCGGCCGGGTTTCGCTGACCGTCTCGATCAGAGTGGTCTTGCCGACACCGTAGGCCCCGACGACCATCAGCTTCGCCGACTGGATCACCGTCTCCGGTACGTACGCGATGTCGGCGCGGTCACAGCTTGCGGAGTCCGGCAAGGACCTGCTCCATCAGTTCGAGTTTCGGTCTGGTGTCCTGGCCGGGGTCCCGCACGCCGAGTAAGCCCGCGTCGATGAGGTCCGAGGCCAGGATCCGCGCCACGCTCATCGGCAGCTTGAGGTGGGCGGCGACTTCGGCGAGGCCCAGCTGTCCGCGGCACAGCCTCAGCAGATCCCGCTGCTGCCGGTTTGTCCGCGCAGACACAGGGGCGTTGCGGAGCGCGATGATGAGGGTTTCCGCAGGCAGGGTGGCTTTCGGGCGGGTGCGTCCACCGGTGAGCACGTAGGTCTTGACCGGGCCCGGCCGAAACCCATGGTCGGTCGGGGACATCAGGCACCGGCGGGGGCGCGGCCGGGGGTGCTTAAGGCGGACTCGCCGATCCGCTGGATCCGCTCGGCCATCGCGTGAGCGATGAGGCTGGGGTCGGCGGTCTCGGACGTCACCACGGCCAGGGACGTCTTGTCGGCGGCGCGGCGCACGAACACGTAGCCGTCGGACCACCGGGAGAAGTTCTGCAAGAGCGGGCTTTGGAAGCCGATGTCCTTGTTCAAGGCGGTCGCCAGCGAAAGCAGACCCGAGCAGGCTGCGGCGATCCGCTGAGCGCCGTCCTCGTCGATGTCGGCGGTGTTGGTCAGAAGAATGCCGTCGACGGCAAACACCAGGCAAAACCGTACGCCGGGGATCCGGGTCAGCTCCGCCAGCTTCCAACGGTCCTCATCGGACGTCATCGCGGTTCCTCCCCGTCGATCGTGGTCGGCGCATCGCTGGTGGTGGTGGCGGGGTCGGCAAGCGAGCCCCGCACGATCGCCTTCATGAGGTCGCCTTCGGCGGCCGGGTCGGGTGCCGAGGCATGCGGCGGTGCCGTTGGCGTAGTCGGCGAATTGCCCGGTATAGGGACTTGAGGGACTCGGATCGGTAGCCCGCCGCGGGTTGTCCCGCCGGTGGGAATGGCCTCGGGTCCGAGGTCGCGGTGCTTGCCTGGGGCGGCAGGTTCCGACGGTGCCGAGGTAAGGGGCGGCTGTCGAGGCGCCGGTGGCACCGGGAGGTCCGGGCTGGCGACGACCGGAACGAGCAGGTGCTGGGGCACCGTGATGACGGCGCGGACGCCGCCGTTGGCCGTGCTGTCGAGGTGCACGCGGAACTTGTGCTTTTGGCAGTACGCCCCAACGACGGCAAGCCCGGTCTCAGGGATTGCGCCCAGCTCGTGCAACCCGACCCGTCGTTGTCCGGACACGCGGTCCTGCGCCCACCGCAGCCGATCGCCCAGGCCCGGACCATCGTCATGGATGGTGATCGCCCATCCGACGTCGACCTTCTCGAACGTGACGGTGACCGGCGTGCTGGGCGGTGCTTCCCGCGTGGCGTTGGCCAGAAGCTCGGCGATCAGGTGAATCAGCTGCTCCGCCAGGACGCTGATCACCGCTACGCCCGGAGTGCCCTCCACCTGGACACGCTGGTAGTCGACGATGTACGCGGAGGCGTGCTGGACTACCTTGTCCAGCGGCTGCGGCTCCGCAAACTGCCGAGCTGTGCGTTTGCCGGCTAGCACGACCAGTGACTGCGCGGCCCGTGCTTGCGTGGCAGCGGCGTGGCTGATGCTGAAGTAATCCTGAAGCGCATCCGCGTCGTCTTCATGCCGTTTCAGGATCGTGAGGGCAAGGTCCTCAATCTTCTGTGCTTCGGTTTGCCACCGTTGCGCTAGCGACACGACGGAGCTGACAATGCCTGCCTCCCGATCCTGCAGCATGCCAACCAGCCGCACCACGTCGGCAGCTGCGGAATCCACGGTGCCCTCGTCCTTGGCCTCGGACCATGCCGGCGGCTGCTCGCCGCGGAAGAGCGCCTCCAGCTGACCGGCGACCGCTGTCAACGCGAGCTCGCGGCCATGGGCCAGCTGCTCAATCTGGCGCCGCAGCTGCACGACTTCGTGCTGCAGCTCGTCGTGGTCGTGTCCGCGGTGCCAGTTCCGGTCGATGTTGGCCCGGGCAGCGGTGGCAATCGTCTCGGCCGCGCTCGCCACGAGCTTGAGGCCAGCGGACCGGATGCCCGTGGGTGTCGTGTGAGTCATGAGTGATCGAGTCCCGAATGTCCTAGATGGAGGGAACAGAAGCCAGGAGGTACGCATGACGACGTCGTGGGCCAGGTGGCTGGAGTCGCGCGCAACGGCGGGCCGCGACCACTCGCGCGCCGCGAGGCGTGGGCCGCCCCGCCGGGAGCGCCGGACCGTGCTCAGCCTCGCCCCTCCGCGCCGCGGGCGGGAGCGGCGCATACCGACGTGACACCGTTGGCATAAAGCGTCGCCGCGAGCCTGCATAGGCAGGCGCGCGCCCTCGCCGCCGGCCAAGACGGGATGATGCGCACGAGCGGCGCCCAGTCGAGGCGATGACACCGGACGGCCGGCACAGCGCGGTCGTGAAACTCCCGACCACACGAGCTGCGGAACCGATGCATCGCCGCGTCGGCTGCTGTCGACGCGGGGAGCAATCTGGCCGTGAAGCCCAGCGAGGACGAGAGGGAGAGGTGGGGTGGCACAGCCACGCGGAGGAACGTCGCGGGCGCCGCGAGGGCCGTCGAGGGTTTGCCACCCCACCTTCCGGTCCGGCCTGGGGGTGACCGGACGCTGAGGGCGCCTGCCCCGTTCCGCGGGGGCCGCGCCTGTTGTTCGCGTATGCGGAGGTCCCGGTGACGGGCACCTGGAGAGCGCCGACATCGACACCGGTGAGCGCCATACCGGCCGTCGGCCGGTGCGGTGAGCACCGTTCCCGGTGATCGACTCGTCGCGGCCGTGCGGTGTCCGTTGTGTCGGCGGGGGTCGCGGGCTGGCCGTGGTTGTCGGCGGATGTCATGGCGTCCTTCGTCGGAAGCTGATCCCGAGGTCAACTGGGTTCACAGGGTCGATGCCACTGCTGGCACAAACAGGTACGGCGCGGCATGACGCTGGAAAAATCAGTTCCGGAATCGAGCACGGTGGGATTCTCTGAAACGTGGTGTTCGCTCCGGGGCCTATCAACCTAGACGACGATAGAGCAGAAGTCCGCCGTGTCAACACAACGAACGAATTTTTCGCAGGCCACTTTGTAGCTCACGCGTATGGGCTATGTGGTTTCACATATACGGGCCCCTGTGTGACGCGAAGGCTCAGGCTTGTCATCGCGAAGTTGTCTGCGTCGCCGGTCTGCGCCGTCGACCTCGCCCGGTCGACATCACCTGAGGGAGGAACCGGAGCCGCGCCTGTTAGGGCAGGGTACGGGGCACAGCTACCCGATTTCGCGGTGACGGATACTTGTGCCGGCCAACCCGGTAGGTGGTTTGAACAGCCGCGCCTATGTGGTTTTCCTAATGGTGCCTGGGGCGATGATCGGCGACCCTTTGACGTGCACGCATCCAGTGCGTGCGGGCAACGAGCGGCGCGCCGCACCGGCCTCAGACCCACCGCGAGACCGTCGCAGGCACGAGCCGGAGGGTGCAGCCGCTGCTGCTCATCCGACTGGACACGGCCGCGGGCGACCCTTACATGCCGGCGGCAGCCAAAGTAGCTGTCACCGGCAGATGGTGTCCGAGGCGCATCCCGACACGCATCACGCGATGCGGCCGCAGTGCACGCGAGAGCGGGTCACGTACAAGAAAGGCACCGCGATGACGTTGGAGCTCGCAATTTTCGGCCGTGACTGGTGGAACCACGCGCACAGGATCGCGAAGGAACTGCGAGAAAAAGGTGCAGTCCATCCCGCAATGCTCCCGTGGGGCGGCCAGAAAATTCCGGTGTTTGTCATCACTCGCTACGCGGAAGCTCGGGCGGCGCTGGGTGATCCTCGGTTGTCGAAGGATGGCGCGGGGCTAGTCGCGATCCTGAACCGGCACCTCACTGTGGACGGTGTGGAACCTGAGCTCAGCGCCATGTTCAAGGTCAAGCACATGATCTTCTTGGATCCCCCGGAGCACACGCGGTTGCGCGGCTTGCTTCAGAAGCACTTCACCCGGACCCGGATGGAGGCGATGAGGCCGCGGATCGAGCAGATGGTGAGCGGACTGCTGGACGAGCTTCCCAAGGGGGAAGAGGTCGACCTGATCACGGATCTGGCGTTCCCGCTGCCGCTGAACGTGATCTGTGAGCTGATCGGTGTGCCGGAGGAGAAACGCAGGCTGTTGCGCGCGTGGACGTTTGCCCTGATGGAGGACAATCCGGAGCGGGCTCGCGCGGCCTCGGAGAACATGTACACATACCTTGTCGAGCTGATCGAGACCGCGCGGGCGAACCCGGGCGATGACCTCCTCTCGGCGCTCGTCCAGGACGCCGAGGCCGAGGATCGCCTCAGCAAGGAGGAGCTGCTGGGCACCTTGCTCCTGCTGTTCGTCGCCGGGCACGAGACGACGACCGCGCTGATCGGCAACGGCATCAAAGGTCTCCTGGAACGTCCGAAGCTGTATCGTGAGCTGGCGCAGAAGCCGCAACTGCTGCCCCGCGCGGTGAAGGAGTTCGCCCGGCACGAATCCGCTGTCGCCACCACGACGCATCGGTTCACCACGGAAGAGATCACCATCGACGGGACTACCATCCCCGCGGGTGAGATCGTGCTCATCTCTCTCTTGAGCGCCAATCGCGACGATCGCCAGTTCCACTGTCCTGAACAGCTGGACGTCCATCGGACCGAGCCCAACTTGGCATTCGGCTATGGCATCCACTACTGCTTGGGTGCGCTGCTGGGTTCCATCGAGGCCGAGAGCGCGTGGGGCGCACTGGCCCGGCGGTTCCCGAACGCTCGCTTGGCGGTCGAGGCGGACCAGCTGGCGCGGCGACAACCGGTGATGATCCCTTGGAGCTACGGCGAGCTACCGGCAATTCTGGGCTAACGATCCGGGGTCGACGACGGGTGCAACCATCACGGCGAGTCCTGGTTCCGTCTCCCCGCAGCCGGGGCAACCATGGTGAGGTACCACGCGGCGATCGCCGCCCGGGTTTTCGTGCCCAGCTTGTGGTTGATATTCGTGACGTACACGCCGACGGTCCGCGGAGTGATCGGCGTGAGGTGGCCGGCGATTTCCTTGTTGGTCAAGCCTTTCGCGATCAATCTGGCGACCTCGAACTCGCGAGGGGAGAGCCCGTCTCGCGGAGTCGTCGGCTGCGGTGTCGTTCCCAGCGGACCCAGGGCCAGGGCGTGCATCTCGTCCGCGGACGAGTTTTGCCCGGAGGTGACGAAAATGGTCCACCTGTCGTCGCCGACCTCGTCGTCGCCGAGCTCGTGCCGTCCCGCGGCCTCGGCCAGCCGTTGCAGCCGCAGGAATGGCCCCGTCTGGAGCACAGTGGCCTGCGTCGCCAGTTGCCGCGCCTGCGCACCGCCCAGCACCCGCGCGGCGGCCTCGTAGTCGCCGAGCCGCGCGGCGATCAACGCGAGCAGCCACAGGCTCAACACGGGTCCCCAGGCATCGCCGATATCTAGCTGGATACACAGCGCCTTTTGGGCCGATTCGGTGGCCTGGTGTGGCTTGCCGTCGAGCAGCTTGACGAGCGCGCGGCACCACAGGGCCCAGGAGATGCACCACGGAGCTTCGGCTGCTTCCGCGTCCGCCAGCAAGGTCACGCTCTCGGCCTTGGCGACATCAAGACGACCCAGCGACGCGGCCGACATCGTGAGGAACAGCCGTGCCATCCACTCGTCAGGCTTGGCGCCCGCGGCGCGAAATGCCGATGCTGCCCCGCGAAACGCAGTGAGCGCCCTCCGCGCCCGCGTGAGGTTCTGCTCGGCCAGCCACAGCCACGTTCCGCGAGCGACGTCGAGCGGGCCGAAGTCGTCGGCGACGCCAAGCGCAGTGGCTGCGGCCTCAGCGTGGGACAGCAGAGGTGCAGCGCGTTCATGGTTGCCTTGGATCAGCGCGATCCACGCAGCCAGTGAGAGCGCCGTGACTTGGTTCGCACTCGGAGCGTCAGGATGCTGTGCCAGCCCGGCGCCGAGCATACGGAGATTCTCGTTGAGCCGGCCGCCGAAGATGAACGCGCAGGTCTGTGTCACGTGGATCGCCAGTTCAAGCCCGCGCGCCGCGGTCTGCCGGGTGGCGAGGAGGTGCCGCTGGATTGCGATCAGGTCCGGCCGGAACTCGTTCAACCGCAGCATCCACTCGAGCTGGTACCGCGTTTGCCATTCCCGGGTGCCTCGCTCGGCGAGCGTCTCGAGATAGGACGTGTAGGCCTGGCGTGATCGGGGGGCTTGACCGGATTCCACGACCAGCTGGCCGTACTGACGGATCGTCTCCAGCATGCGGTAGCGCAGCCGGTTCTGACGCTCGACGCCCTTGAGCACGTTCTTGCCCACCAAGCTGATGAGCAGGGGCTGCACCTCGGCCTCGACGATCCCGTTGTCGAGGCCGATCGCCTTTATGGCCTCGCGGTCGAAGGTGCCCTCGAACATGCTGGCGAGCGCCCACAGCTTCTGCTCAGGCTCGGGCAACCGTGAATAGGACCAGTCCACCATGGCATGCAGCGTCTGGTGGTTGCTTTGGCCGGATGTCCCGCGGTCCAGCAGCGACAACAGGTCAGCGTGCTCGGTGAGAGCCTGGAGCGTCATGGCGTTGCCCGCCAGCGGTACCGCGGCCAGTTCAATGCCGAGCGGGATTCCGTCGAGCCGCCGGCACAAGCGCGCCGCCGTGTCGTAGTCACGTTCGCGGATCGTGACGCCCAGCTCGGCGGCGCGGTCGATCAACAGCTGCAATGCATCATGCACACCACCGTTGTCGGCGCCGCAGTCACAGCGGTCCTCGTCACCGACGCACAACGGCGGAACCAGTAGCAGGCGCTCGCCCCGCACGCCGAGCCGCTCCCGGCTGGTTGCCACGACCTGGAGCCCCGCGGCTTGCTGCAGCAGCGTGTTCAACAGCGTCGGCACCGGACCGGTGCCGGGCATGTCACCGATCAGATGCTCACAGTTATCCAGCATCAGCAGCAGTTGCCGATCCCGAAAGTAGTCGCGGAGCCGGTCCAGTCCCGGCGTCGACGCGCTGTCTTGAATGTGGAGCGCGTCAGCGACGGCGGCATAGAGCCGGTCACCGCCCTCACGCAGTTCGGCCAGGCCGGCCACGAACACACCGTCGGGGTATCCGCGGGAGGCGGTTAGCTCGTGGGCAAGGCGCAGCAGAAGCCTGGTCTTGCCCACTCCGCCGAAGCCTGTCAACGTCACCAGCCGAGTGCCGTGGCTGTTCAGCAGCGTCCTGCCGCGTTCGAGCAACCGACTGCGGCCGATGAACGAGTCCAGCTCCACCGGCACCGACGATTCGGTGCGACTGGGCGCGTCTCGGCTAGCGAAATGGAGGTCGTCGTCGCTGACAGTCATAGATGCGGCTCCCGCGTGGCAGTGACCGTCGGTCGAGGGTGGCCGAGTAGCTCGCTACGCCCGACGAAGGAGTCCAGCTCCGCGAGCATCGACCCGGGTAGCCCGGCCGCGTCCTTCCTGCCGAGCTCGTGGTCATAGTCGCTGGCCGTCATCGGCGCTCCTCGACCACCGTGACGGCCGATCGGCGCGCTCCTTCTCGGGCTCGACCTGCCCAGGCGACGTCGTTACCTGCGGCGTCCGCTGACGTCGACCGGCTCGCTCTCATCCGGAGACTGATCATTGCGGGTCCGTCATCTCAGAGAGCGCGACGTCGTCCGGCCTAGCGGCGATGATGACGCAGGGCACGCACGGCATTCCGGTTCCGACATTGACGTGTTCGGCGTGGTCTGGCCGGATCTCCAGCCCGCACAGGGCCGTGAGGTGCTCAGGTATCGAACCCCCGGCAGGTACGCGGATGAGATGGACGGCGCGATCGGTCTCACCGACCGTGCGCCCATTCGGTAGTTCGACGCCGAACTTTAGTCGGGCTGGGACGAACCCGGGCGCCAAACCGGTGCCCGGCGAGGTGGTCTCAGCGGATTCGACCGCGGAAGTTGCCGTGACTGGATGATCGGCAATAGCTGGCGTGAGTGACGGATTGTCCATGATCACCTGGTTGGTTCGGTATCGGGATGGCTGGAACGCCTCGAGCGCCGCGGATTTGGCGATTGCTGGCGGTCGAGGCGCGCGGACCGGTCAGGAGTGTGATGTGCGCGTGCCGGCACCCGTCCTTCTCTGCTGCAAGTCGCAGAGCGAGGCTGTGCAGGGCGGCGATAAGGCCCTGGTACATCTCTGGAAGTTCATTGGGCGCGATCAGCTCAGGGTCGTTCCAGCCCTGCAGGAACCCGGTAAGCCGAGCGTCGGCGTACTTCAAGGCGAGCGTGCTATCTGAGGAGCCGTGGAGAAGGCGCAGTGCTCGGTCGACGGTTGCGGTGATCTCCTGCAGCCGGACTCGGGCGAGGTACTCGGAGCTATCGTCGCGCCAGCAGACGGTCGGCAGCGAGACGAGCGCGTGCCGCGCCCGGATGACAGCGAGTCGTCGCCGTTCCCGACGACGTTGCAGAAGCCGGATCACGATGGCCACCGCCGTGGAGCGGAGGACGCGGTCGGGCATGTGGCTATCCGTGGTGCGACGCCAACCGACGCGTCGGAAAATTGTCTGTTCGCGATCCGCGTCACCGGTCATGACGTCGCTTCCCGTTTGCTCGTGCGTGCCTCACGCAGAGAGACCGTCAGGGCAGCGCCGAGCTGGTTCCGCAGCTCGGCGGTAGCATCTGCGCTGAGCAAGACCGGTTCCCTTGGCGCCGTCGAGCTGAAGAGCGCGATCCGGCCGTCGTCGCGCACCACCGCGAGGACAGCCGGGTTGCCCTGCGAATCGACACCCTCGACGGTCCAGCAGGTAGACGCAGGGTTACACATAGTAAGTGATGTTACGAAGACGCAGGTCACAAAGGTTTCCCAGCGGGAAACCCAGCTAGGTAAGCTGAACCCATGGACTCGATGGGCACCACGATCCGCCGCCTCCGCCGCTGGCGCGGCCTGTCCCTCGACCAACTTGCGGGCTTGTCGGGGTTGTCGAAGGGGTACCTGTCCAAAGTCGAGAATGACCTCAAAGAGATCGACAAGCGGTCGACAATCGTCTCGATCGCTCGCGCTCTGCGGGTCAGCCTGTCTGACATCACCGGCGACGGCCTGGAGATCCGCGACCCCCAGGCTGATAGCGCCATCCCGGCCATCCGTGATGCGCTGCTGAGTACCGACCTTGACGGCGCTGAGGCCCCATTCGGCGATCTTGGCCAGTTGTTGTCCGAGACGCAGCTGTTGGCCGCGTTGCGGCAGGCCAACCAGGACGCCGAGGTCGGTAGACGTCTCCCGGATCTGCTGTCGGCTCTCCATACGCACGCCAGCAAGCCTGAAGCTCTTCGGTCGTTGGTTACCGCGACGCACACCACGGCTTTGCTGACTAAAGGGCTGGGTGCCTTCGAGTTGGCATGGATCGCTGCAGAACGTGGCCACGAGGCCGCGACGCGGCTCGGTGAGCCCGGTTGGATCGCGCTCGCCGAGTTCGCGCGCACTCAGGCGCTGTCCGGCCTCGGTGCGCATAAGCGAGCAGGCAAACTCGCCGAACGTGCGCTGAGCTATGTGCCCGCCGACGCCTATGACGTACGGGGTGCGCTGACGCTGACCACGGGATACACCGAGTCCGTGCTTGGCGGGGACGCCGCGGCCGCCCTCGATGAGGCCGCCGGCCTGGCCGAGCACGTCGAGTTCGGAAACCGGAATTTCCTCCTGTTCGGCCCGGCCAACGTCGTGCTGTGGCGCATCTCCTCCGCGCTGGAGCGAGGCGACCACGCTGAAGCCGCGCGCCTTGCTGCGACTCTCGATCCTGCCGACCTGACGATCGACTCTCGCCGCACGACTTTCTTGATAGAGCACGCTCGCGCGCTGTACGGCATCCGCCGCCCCGACGAGGAGGTGCTGGCGCTTCTGATCCGCGCTGAAAAACTTGGGCGAATCCGTACGCGGACGAACCCGTTCGTACGCGACATCATTTCTACGATGCTTGCCCGCGCCCGGCGCGAGAAGGTGGCCCGCGAAGTACGCGGGTTGGCTGATCGGATGGGCCTGATCAAGACTTCTTGACTCGCGCTGCCTCGTGCCAGCGAACACGGAGACGGCGCCTAAATAGTCGCTCGTGTCGCGCGCCGTCACGCGGTTGACGCTAGGAGCGACAATGCCTGCGGGGAGGAGTCCAGAGGATGGCAATTCGGTTGGCGTGGTAGGCAGATCGCCCGCTGACACCAGGGACGTCGATCCTGCTGTTGGCGGCGACTCCAGCCACACCTGCCGAGTGCGACATCGTCCCGCCGGCAGCGTCGTGAGACCCACTGCCTCAGCAAGGCTGGGTTTGACAGTCTCGGCAGCGGACGTTCTGTGGCGGCGGACGCGCCGCGAACAAGCCACGTCGATCATGTCCCGCAGCGACTCCGTCGGCGCGAGCACGCGCGTCGCTGCCAACATGGCGCGATGGACTCGGTGGACACGTGCGTGATTGTTCGAAGGCGAACTCATGATGGTTGCCGTCGCGGCGAGAAATCCGCGCCAGCGTGCTTCACTGTCGTCGAGGGTATGAGTCCGGGTGCGCTTAAGAGCAACAGCGGCACTCCGGCGCCATCGGAATGAGCTTGGCAGTGACCCGAAGTCCGCCCGGTCCTCAAGAACCGTGGCATCGGGACCTCGTTGTATTCGGTTCAGCAGTAAGCCAGTGCTAGTCAGGGCCGCATGGCCGTCGCCGTCCTCCGCGGCCTGGTGTCGGAGATCCTGCGCGGGGGCCACACCGTCACCGCGCTCGAGCTTTTCAAGTGCATCGTCAACGGTTTGGGGATGGCTGGCGACGCCCGGGTCCGCGCCGATCAGGACGACTGCGGTGACACCGAGTACACCGCGGTCGCTGAATCTTATGCCGACATGGTCGCCAAGGTGGGCTTGCTGGCCGGGCCAGGTGCTCATGCGCTATTCCTTGGTTGCGGGCCTAGGCCTTTACGTACTCGACGGGTCTTGATCAACCCGGATAACCGTCCCATTGGCTGCGGCTTTCGCGCACCTGCGACGCGGTCCGGTTTCCCTCGGGTGTCTGTGCTGCTCTGACCTGGGGTTTTGTCCACGCTCGGCTAAGTTGCCCACCGCAATGGGTACCAGTAGTGTGGACGTCAGCGGTCCGCCGGTGGTGAGCCGCAAACGGGGCGACGGGGGGGCGCAAACGTGGCGAATAACCAGAGTGGGTCACCTCAAGCCCGCGGGCGAGAACTTGCGAAACAGGGCAGGGAGTTGTTTGCCTCCTGTGGATCCGTCAAAGCCGCAGCCCGTGAGTTGATGAACCGGCATCGGGATCTGCCTAGTATTCAAGCGTTCCGGTACTCTGCTGGGCTGTCGCAAGATCAAGCAGCCGTCCGCTACAACGAGGTCGCTGGTAATCAGACGACGCTAGGTGGAACCACGATCAATGCCTGGGAAAGTTGGGCGCGAACGCGGGGAGCTTCTGGAGTCGGCTCTCCGCCGTCATTTGCAAGCTTGCTTATCCTGGCAAAAGCGTACGGACTTGGACCGCACGGAACTGCTAGTGAGTTCATTTTCGCGGGTGACCTTGTTCAGGAGGCGTACGAGAAGCTGGCCCCGGAAGATCAGTTAGCGCTGAAGGCTGCAGGTGACCATCCGTCCAACACTGCCAGCGACTTACTCCAGGTGCGCGGCGCCGGGGTCGGTGGCCCGAATACGACCGACAATGCCGTAGGGCCGGACTTCAACCTAGTCGTGCCGACGATCGACAATGGAAATCCGGCGATCTCCGTGTTCTCGTTGCCGAACCCAAATCCGGGACAACTGCTCGACTTGACTTGGAACACCTTCGGGTTTGGGGTGCAGCGGTTGATGCGACAGATCAAGAGTCTCGGGCGACGGCTTGACGCGGACATCTGCGTCGGAATCAACGAGGCGGGTTTGGTCATGGCGACCTTCCTGGCGTCCGCCCAGTTCAATCGCTGCTCTATCGGGTATCTCAGGTGCAACCGCGTTCGGAATGAGATCACCTTCGCGGCCGAGTCCCACTACCCTGAATCGGTGGAAGCGCCGGTGATCGTAATTTGCGACTTCGAGGTCAAGCATGCTGACGTCGTCGGTCTCGTGGCGCGGGAGCTTCGTGAACGATACCCAGGAGCAGAGTTGTACTTCGCGGTCTTCGGCGCTATGACTAAGGGCAATTCTTTAGAGGTGCAGAGCTTCGATGATCTCACCGGCGCAACCATCATGCAGGCGGCTCGGTTTGATGCGGTGTTCATCGCCGCGACGATGAGCCCGCCGGGAATCGAGCCACCTTTGGAACTTCGCTGAGCAGATGGGGAGACAGTGGTGGAGAAGGTCAGCAGCGTTCCTGGTATCGCCGGCAGGCTCGCCGAGATGGTACGTGGGGTGATGCTAGAGTTGCGTCCCAAGCTGGTCGAGGCTGCGCTATCAGGCCGACGCGGCGAAAGCGAGAACCCGCGGCATGTAGACAACTTCCTGTCTGAACATGACTTGTGGATGCATCGTCGCTACCGCGAGCTGCTCGCCCCGATTCTCGGAGAATTTGTCTACGCATCTGAAGAAGCAGAACCAGAGATCATCGGTGCTGACCCCGACCCGGATTTCTGCGTCCTGGTCGACCCTCTGGACACCAGTGAACTCGCCGTCCGCGGCCTGCTCGGCTACACCCACTGCATGGTTTACTCCCGCGCCGCCGCTCGGCCGGTCGTCGCGGTGGTCGGGGACATCTTTCATCACCTCCAGCTCTACGTCGGCGCGCGTGACGAGCACGGTGTCGACCACGCCTTCGTCGTCACGGCCGACTCTCAGGCGTACGAACTCCGACAGAAGACAAGTGAGCGACTCAGAGAGTCGCTGGTTACCAACTTTCTGATGCGCCCGGGTGAGCGCTTTCTCCCGCTCGCCCGGAAGTCGAAGTTTCTTGAGGCGCTCGACACGCCAGGAGACGACGGTAAGAGCAGGGGGCGGATTGGGGTCGACTTCGGCTCCGTCAGCCTCTGCCATGTTGCGGCGGGCATGACGGAAGCTACCGTCGAGTTCGCCAAGGGCTTCGCGGTTTGGGACCTCGCCCCTGGGCACTACATTCTCCACGCGTCTGGCGGCACCGTGCTCGACCTCGACGGGAAGCCCGTACCGCTCGACTACCACTTCGGCTCGATTGCCGACATCGCCGAGGCCATGGACCGCCGACAGCGGTTCGTTGCTGCCGGGACCGCCAGCCTGGCCGCGGAGATCGTCGAGAGCCTCCGGTAATTGGGTGCTTGCGCCCGGTATCGGCTGGCAGCAGGCTTCTCGGCGGTGTCGGTAGTCAGGTGCCGCCGGTCATTACCGCCAGCTCGAGTAGCCGACGCGGCCGCGCCATTGCATCGGCCAGCACGCGCGGGGCGACATGGATTCGGCCGGGCTACCGCCTGACGCGAGATCTTCAAGATGTCGGCGTCACTGGCGCGCCGAGGTGCCGGCGCGTTGGGCGGGCGAGCTCGCGGGCCGGAGCGTGTGCCGTCCGGCTATCTGCTTGTCACCGGCTGCGGGTCCTTCAAGGACGTCGGGGGTGAGGTGGCGGTGCGCGATCTGCCAGACCGAGCATGCTCGGGCGCGGCGTGTCCACCGGGGTGAGCAGGCGCGGCAGCGGCCGTGCTCGTCGGGTTCGTGCTCGTTCAGCAGATCTCGCCATGCGCTGGTCAGCATCGGGGTGGCCGAGTCGGCCAGCGCCACCCGCGATGGGGTGTCGGCGTCGTTGACGATCGTGTCGAGGTAGTCGAGGCGGTCGTAGACCGCCGTGTACAGGGTGGTGCGGAGAACGTCATCCATGTCGATCTCCCTCTCCAGGGCCGGGGTCTTGCGGCCACGCGACTTCTGGGGTTACGGCGGGCGGTGGTAGCGGCCACAGCCGTGGGTGCAGGTCGAGTGGGACCAGGTCGCTCAGCCGCAGCCGCGCGGTGTGCAGCCGGGCGGCCGCGTCGTCGAAGTAGGCGCACGGCCAGAATCTGCCCGCGCAGGTCGGGCAGATGCCCGGCGCGGAGGGGGCTGGCAGGTGTCGGTTCAGGTCGTTGGCGGCCTCGGCGGCGCGTCCCAGCGGGCTGTTCGTCGCGACGATCACGCCCACCACTGGGCGGATGTCCTCCTCCATCGGCTCACGCCATCCCGTCTGGGCCGGCGGAGGTCTGGAAGACCGGCAGCTGGCGGCGTCCGAGTAGCAGGTCGGTGACGAGGTCGTCGTAGGCGCGGGCGAGCTCGCCGAGCTGTCGGGCGGCCAGCCGTACCTGCGGATCGGCGGGCTCGTGCCTGTCCTCGGCGAGCAGCTGGCCGCGCATCCACACGATCACTAGCCGCTCGATGAGCTGGCCGAGGGATTCGGTGTGCAGTACCCCGGTCCGGCGCTGGGGCAGCTCGACCGCGCCCCATCGGTCGATTCGGTCGATCAGCGCTGCGCACGCGGCGTCGCCGCGCTGCTGGGCGCGGATCGCGGCGGTAATGGCGTGCGCGTCGGCGTCGGGATCGCCGAGCACCCGGTGGACCTGCGCGCGCGTCCGATTCGCGGTGGCCAGGGCAGAGGCCGCGGCCAAGACCGGGTGCTGATAGCCGCCGGACGGAGTGGTGGTGAACGCGCGGACCACCGCGGCCGCGCGTGGCGGCGAGGACGGGCTGCTCGCCGAGGTCGTCTTCAGGGCCGCGGCCATCGGCGTCACGAGGCCGACCTGCTCGGCCCGACCATGGGCGGGACCGGTCGTCCGGACATCTCCCACTGGGCGAAGTGGACGACGATGCGGTGCCACAGACCCGGTTCGCCGACTTCAGCGACGTGCATCCGCACACGGTGTGCACGGTCGTCCCAGCAGGCCAGGATCCGCACGCCTGCCTGGGCGTCGGTGTCGAGGAACAGGTGCTCGTCGATGCGCGGCTGCAGGGTGCGGCGCCGGTGCTCGACGGTGGGCAGGCCGGCCCGGACGATCGCGGCCGCGGCTTGGTGCTCGATCCCGGGCACCAAGCATGCCGGGGCCAGCGGTGAGCGTTGCAGCTCGGCGATCACCTCGGCTTGGCGATCGACGCGGCGAGCCCCTCGCCTTAAGTGGGTAACGAGATCGGACAGGGAAGGCCTGGTCGCCGTCGGTATTGCGGTCATCAGATGGGCTCCTTCACGATCGGGCTCGATCTGGGTCGGGGATGGGAATCGGCCGACAGGTCGCGGTGTGGTGGCCGAGGGTCCGCAGATTCCCGACGGCGGACGCGTGGTGAAGTGCCTGTTGCCATGCTCGCGCCATTCGTCTGCCCCTCAACATCGTGGTTGATACCCCTCAACTCTGTGCCTGCATTGAAGGTCGGCGCCTAGTTTAGTGGTATTAACTGGATGTTAGGGTGGGGCGGGCGCGCTAGTCAAGGGGTCTAAACTCGCTGGGGTGAGTATCGATCGCGAGTTCGACGACCTGCGCCGTGACCCCGATCCGCTGCGCCGCGGGCGCCGGGCGACCGAATTGCTGACCGCCTACAACCAGCTGGCCGCTGAGCTTGCCCGCATCCGCCGGCACGCGATCGAGTGCGCTCGAACCGACCTCAACATGAGGGACAAGGACATCGCCCCGGAGGTCGGGCTGACCAAGAGCCGGCTCTCACAGCTGATGAAGACCGCGCCGGCCGCCGAGCGCCTCGTCTTCGGCCATGGTCCCGTCAGCATCAGCGTGCCATTGCGCTATCAAGTCACCGACCGGGAACGCCCGCTGATCGCGGCTGAAGACGCCGAGGCCGCCGACCAGGTGGCGGAGCTGCTGCACTCCTTGTCCTTCGTCGTCACCCGTCGGCAGATCGAGCCCGAACAATCAGCGCTCCCGGATGGCGACGCCGTTGTCGTCTGTGGACCGAAGTCTGCGCCGGTGGGCGCCCACCTGCTCGAAGCCGACCCTGCGCTGCGCGTGATCCAGGCCGGATCTCGCTGGTGGGTCGAGGAGGTCGGCACCGGTGTCCGACACGGCTCCCCAGCGGATGAACCCACCCCGCGATCTGGCGACATTGCCTACATCGCCAGGCAAATCCGGGACGGGCGGGTAGTCGTGCACATCGCCGGAATTCACACGATCGGCTCGCTCGGCGCCGCTCATTTCCTGGCCAACAACCTCGCGGCACTGTTCACCATGACCGGTGACACGTCATGCTCGATGGTGGTGCGTTGCTTCGTCGATGACCGGCACGTCAGCGCCAGCGAACTGCTCGCCGGCCCCTTCGTGTGGTGAGCACGTGGAAATAGCATCGGCTCAGCTGCCGGCAATCCACGCCAGCGACGACAAGATCGTCACCTTTCCCAAGGGTGTGATCATGCTCGACGGGGCGTCGGCGTTTGTGTCCATGCCAGTTCCTCCGGCGATCTATGCTGCAGAGCTCGGCGCACAACTCAGTGCCCACCTCGTCGACTCGCCCGGCGCGGACCTTGCCGAGGTCCTCGGTGAGGCAATCCTC
The DNA here is from genome assembly GCF_024703995.1 of Amycolatopsis iheyensis. Classification (GTDB taxonomy): domain Bacteria; phylum Actinomycetota; class Actinomycetes; order Mycobacteriales; family Pseudonocardiaceae; genus Amycolatopsis; species Amycolatopsis iheyensis. The sequence continues at coordinate 113,973 of NZ_JAMXQV010000024.1, forward strand.
GATGTCGCGGCACGCTTAGATCTTCGCCCGGGCAAGTCGCCCTCGAGCACAGTCACGATCGTGCGCGAGTACGGCGGCTGGCTCGATCTATTGCTGCTGGGTGACAATCTCGTCGTGCTGCCCAAGACAGTCATCACGGACATGCGACTGAGCCAGCTCGATCTCGAGCCAAGCAGGCGATACCGGCAGCGCCTCGGCCGCGGCTTGGGGTTCGACGCGGCTCACCGAAACATCCTGCGCGAGCTGCAGACGCAGCAGGCGGAACGTCGCAACCGGCCGGGGGGATACTGGATCGCCGAGGCAGAGCCTGCTGCAGCCCGGAACGCCGTCGTCCATCGCTTCCGAACCACGGAAATTCCGTGGGTCGGCTTGGCTACCGATGGCGCCTACAAGCCGATGCAGCACCTTCATCTGGACGACTGGCCACAGCTTGCATCCGTTGGACCCGGAGTTCTCGAACAGATCCTGCGCCGATGCGAGGACTGGGAAGCTCGGGACGACCCCGCGGGGGTGAATCTGCCGCGTGCCAAACGCCACGACGACAAGAGCATCGCGATCGCGATGCCTACGGCGCACCTTCAGATAGCCGACGCGATCACTCCGTGACCCTTCGGTCGTCCGATGTTGTCGCCGGCGGCAAGGCGCGCCACCAGGTTTCCCGCGAATTGTGAACTCGGGTGCGTCCGGGTCGCCGGAACCTGGAGATGATGGCGTGTGCGGTGCCCGTTCGCTCCGGTGACCCTCGTAGGCAAACAACGCTGACTGATCATTGAGGCGGCTCGGGTTGGTGCGCGGCTACCAGAACAGGTGAGTGCGCTCGCCGGCGTGGTAGCGGTGGGCGGCCAGGAACAGTCGGAGGTAGATCTGGTCGGTGCCCAGGAAGTTGCGGACCAGGTTGGCGGTGTCGAGGGTGCCTTCGGTGACCAGCAGGCCGTCCGCGGCACGGTGGCCCCACAGCGCCGGAACGCTGGTGTCGGAGCCGTCGGCGAGGCGGATCGCCTCGTCGATACCGACCTCGACGAGCCCGACGACTTCGTCATCTTCGATCCGGATGGCGGCCAGGTCGTCCTCGATCGGCAGCAGGTGCCAGTACTGGAACTCGCGCTCGATATAGGTGTCGCTGAGCGTGGCGACGGTCTGGCGGATCCCGATCGGGTGCAGGTCGGTGTAGGCGATCTTGCGCCCGAACTCTTCGTCGACCTCGCGCACGGAGGTGGTGGGCTCGCCGGCGCGGTAGTGGCCGCCGACGGTGAAGTCGGCGATCGGCTGGGCCGGTGGGCCGCCCGGGATCCGGTTAGGAGACTTGATCTGCAGCAGCACGCTGCGGCGGGGTAGGGCGAGAGCCAGGGCGGAGAACGTGCGATGCCACAGTCCCTGCCGATGCGCCTCCCGTTTGTCGGCGGTGGTGCCGGTGGGCTGGTTGAGGTCGGTGACGATGTCGATCTGTTCGCTCATCGGGTGGTTCCTGTCTGTGTGGTGAGAAGCGCCTGTGAGGTGAGGGGCGGTAGCGCGGTGAGGGCGGGGCTGGTGGTGTGCAGGTTCCAGAAGGCGGTGTTGGCGGCGTGGTAGCTGCGGGCGTCGCCGACGGTGACCCAGGTTGCGGTCAGCCGGTGCAGGCCGACCTCGCCGGTGTGGGCGAGCTGGCCGACAGCGATGCCGAGGTCGATCTCGCCGCGGGCGTGGGCGGTCGGGACGAGGCGGTCGAGGATGGTCGGGCGCAGCACGAGGCGGGACACTACGGCCAGCGGTTCGCCGACCGTGTCGGCCGGTGGGCGCTGCCGGATCTGCGCGACGAGGGATGCGTTGTCTGGGCGGGGGTCGATGATGCCGACGGCGGGGATGCGGTCGCGGGGCACGAGCTGGGCGGCGATCGCGGCGTCCGCGCCGGCGCGGACTTGGCGGGCCATGGCGGCGAGGTTGTGCCCGGGGCTGGGCTCGCCGAGCAGGACGTCGTCGCCGAAGGCGACCAGGAATGTCGTCGCCTCGGCGAGCCGCTCGCGCAGGGTCAGCAGTGGGACCGCGTTGCCGTAGCCGGGTTCGACGTCTTCGGGCACGGTGGTGACGGGCCAGCCGTGTTCGCGGTGCAGCCGCTGGGCCAGGGCGGGGATCGCGGTGTCGCCGGGGCGGGTCACCACAATGGCCTCGGTCGCTCCGGCGCCCAGGCATTCGGCGATCACCCAGGTGATTGCGGGGCGGCCTCCGACCGGCAGGACTTCTTTGGGCAGGATCTGGGTGAACTCGGCGAAGCGGGTTCCGGCGCCGCCGGCGGTGATGACGGCGGGCAGGGTGTGGGTCATCGGCAGGCCTCCACGTGCTCGCGCAGGAGCTGGATCATCCGGTGCCGGTCGGCGTGCACACCGCTGCGCAGCTGCAGCACTGGCACCGTGGCACTGAGCTCACGTACGAACGCGAGCGCGCCGCGGGCCAGCTCGACGCCGCGGCGGCGGCGAGGCAGGAACCACGGCTCGATCCAGAACTCGTCGCGCGGGGTGAAACAGTTGCGGGACAGGACTTGCTGCGCGTCCGATTCGGACAGACGCCGGATCTGCGGGGGAGTGTCGGTGTCGTCGAGCCCGGCCAGGACGACGACCTGCAGGCTGGACGCCGCGCGCATGGTGGTGTGCAGCGCGCGGGTGTACTCGTCGGGGCTAAACATGGCCTTGACCGGGGTGCCGAACTCCGCGGGCAGGTCCTCGGGGGCCGGGCGGGCGAGCAGCGGCACCGCGCGGGCCAGCAGCGGGGTGGCCTCCAGGGTGCCGCGGGCGATCGGGACCGGCAGCGGCACGGCGACCATCCGCGGCGCCCCGGCTGTGCTCGGGGTGAGGATCACGCGGTCGTTGGACAGGGCCGCGGCGCCGCACGAGCCGCACAGCAGGGTGAGCAGGCTGGTCTTGCCGGCGTTGCGGGGCCCGCACACCAGAACGCCGAGCCCGTTCAGGTCGGCGCCCGCGGCGTGGAACACGACCCCGGCGTGGTCTTCGTAGGTGCGCAGCATGGCCTCGCGGATCAGCCGCAGCGGCCGGCCGTAGCCCGGCTGCAGCGGGTCGCGCTCGAACACGGTGACCGTGCCGTTGACGGCGCGGACGGCGAACGCGGCCGGCCGGTGCTCGATGGTGTCGGCGGCGACGGTGTACCAGCGGGCGCCGCGGCGCGAGCGAGCCTCCAGCAGCACCACGCCGGGGATGTGCTCGATCGTGCGGTGTTCGCCCGCGGCGAGAACGGCGGTGGCCTCGGCCAGCCCAGCCTGTCCGGCCGCGCCGTGCTCCACGGTCAGCTCGAGACCGGGCAGGCGCTGGTCGCCGGCCCGCCCGGGCAGGTAGTGCGCGAGGTAGTCGCGCTGCTGGGCCAGGACGCCGGGCGCGGCGTGGACGGTGACCGCGACGTCGCCGGCCCAGTCGCTGATGGCTTGGTCGCTCAGGGCGGCGGGATTCATGCGGCGCAGGCCTCGACCGCGGCCTGCGTGTCGTGTACGCGCCGCCGCTGCTCGCCGGGGCGCAGCCGGCTCAGCGCGAGCACGGAGGTGCGTTCGAACAGCTGCAGCATCGCCTGCAGGGGAACCCGGTCCTCGGTGGCGGCCCGGGCGAGGGTGAGGCGGGCCCCGAACCACGCGGCGGGGAAGGCGGTCCCGGCGGTCGCCGGGGCCAGCCGCAGCACGTTGGCCGCGGCCGCGGTGTGCCCAGCCTGCAGCAGCGCGCGGGCGGCGTAGCCGAGCATCGCTGCCCGGGTGAGGGTGGTGTCGAAGCACAACGCGTCGAACAGCGTCTCGAACGGTGTCCGCGCGGCCGGGCGGGCGGACGGGATCAACGGCGGCAGCAGGTCGATCAGGACTGGGGCGCCGTCGTCGGGCAGGCAGAAGTTGGCCAGGTTGGTGTCGATCCGGGCGTCGGTGTTCTCCAGCGCGGTGAGCCACCCGAGCACGGTCCGGATCGCGGTGACCGCGCGGGCCGGGTCAGTGGTGATGATCTCGGGCAGCAGCCGCCCGTCGATCCAGCGGTGCCGCACGCCGAGCCGCGCGGGCCGCCCCTCGGCGGTGTTCGCGCCGTCGACGAGCTCGAGCCGGTCAGGCAGCCGCACCCCGGCCGCGCGCAGCGTCGCGAGGTAGCCGGTGATCGCCGGGAGGCCGTCGCGGCACAGCGCGTCGGTGAACGCCGCGAACACCGCGGCCGGGGCGAGCTGCTTGTGCACGGTGTCGCCGTCACGGGTGCAGCGGGTGAAGGTGCTCATCGGGGCACTCCCTGTAGGTCGAGGAATCGGCTTGCGTCGCAGACCATGGCCGCGAACGCCGCGCCCAGGTCCAGGCCGCGGTGGGCGGCGAAGGCATCACAGCCGGCCAGCACCGCGCCGGCGGCCGCGGCGATGCCGGGCAGGGTCCCGGTCGGGGTGTGCCGGGCCCCGGTGTGGCACAGGGCGGCCTCCGCCAGGTCCCCGCAGTCCAGCTGCAGCCGCAACAGCACGACTGCGGCGTTGCGCACGGGCTCGGCGCAGGCTGGGGGCTCGGGGGTGGTGTCGGCGAGCACCGCGACGCTGACGGCTGAGAGCACGATGTCCGCTAGTTCGTCGCCGATGTCGGCGATCACGCGCTGCGGGTCGTCGGCCGAGGCCGGCAGGGCGCCGTCCTCGCGCAGCAGGCACACCGCCAGGTGCCCGAGCTGGCGCAGCAGCTCGGCGGCCGCAGTGACCGGATCCCACGCCACCGGCGCGGTCGCGGCGAAGCGGCGCCGCAGTACCGTGGTCGCGGCCACGGCGGCGGGCAGCTGGTCGGTGATCCGGCTCATCCGATGATCACCGGCCCGGCTCCGGCGGTGCCGGAGTTCCAGTACCGGTCGCCGGCCTCGCGCACGACCTCGATCCGCACGCCGAGGTCCTGGGTCAGCGCGGCCACGGCCGCGGTCGGCACCGGCGCGTGGATCAGCAGCTCGCGGCCGCCGGGCTGGAGCGTGAACTCGACCTCGGCCAGGCCCCGGGCGGCCAGCGCGGTCGACACCGTCACCCTCGTCGGTACGACGCGGTCGCCGGCGGCAGCCGCGCAACAGGCGCGCTGCCCGGCGGGGCAGTGGCTGCGGCGGCACAGGCCGGTGCCGTGGACGCCGTGGGCGTCGGGGCGGCCCAGCGCGTAGGCCAGGGCGCAGCTGTTGCTGTGGAAGACCGGGTAGTCCGGATGCAGCTCGGCTGTGCGGTGGGTGAAGTCCCAGAAGGCGCGCGGGTAGACGCATTCGGCGTCGGCGACCCCGTCGGTGGTAGCCAGCTCCGGCCACAGCGCGGCGAGGTCGGCGAGCATCTGCTCGCCTTCGACTTTCAGCCCGGCCACCATCGACGCGGACGCGTAGGCGGCGGCATGGTCAAGGACGCCGCGCATCACGGGTTCGGTCGCCGACTCCGGCAGCGCCGGGCGCCAGTAGTGCACGATCGGGATCCCGGCGGCGTGCAGCCGCGGGAAGTTCGCGATCAGGTCCTGGTGCCGGACCCCGCGCTCGACGCGGCGGTCCAGGCCCGAGTAGCTCAGGTACACCAGCACCTGAAGGCCCGCGTCCCGCGCCTGGACCAACGCGGCGATCGTCTCGTCCGGGACGCCGCACTTGGTGATCAGCACGATCGGGTTGGTGACCTCACGGGCGATCAGCTCCCGCAGCGTGGCGTGCAGGTGCCGGCGGGCCACGACGGTGTCCATCACGTCGGTCCAGGTGTAGAGGGCCACCGGCCGCCGCGGCGCGTACAGCGGCGAGGCCAGCAGCTGCGTGACGGCGCTCGAGGCGTCGGCCACCACCACCGGCGGCACCCGGGTCTGGCCGCGCTGCGTGAGGAAGCAATAGGCGCAGCGTTTGAAGCAGCCCTGGACTGGATTGAGCGCGAGCCATGTGGCGTGCTGGTCGACCACCGACGCGAAGACTCGTGACTTGACCGCAGTACCCATCTTGTCCCTCCCATCTGGGATAACCATCGGCGCAACAATACTACTATTCCGGAATAGTGTTATAGCCCAATTGAGGGTTGCGGGATGCCGCGCCGTACTGCTCTACCGGTACTGTGCGAGCAGGACCGCGAAGGGAGAAAGCCGGTGAACGACCTGCCATGGGCCAGTAAGTCCATGTCCTATCTGGACGCCGACCCGGTCGCGCAGTGGGCGGCCGAGGCGGCCGAGCACGGCCGCGCCGGAAGCAGCCGCCTGCTCGAGGTCGCGGTTCCTGGGGCCGTGCCCGCCCCCGTGATCGCCGCCCTGCGCGTGCCCGCGGACGCCGCGGTCATCCGGCGCCGGCGGCTGGTGCTCGCCGACGACCGGCCGGTCGAGCTCATGGACTCCTACTACCCGGCCGCGCTCGCCGGTGGCACCCCGCTGGCGCTGGCCAAGCCAATCCGCGGCGGCGCGACCGCCCAGCTCGCCCTGCTCGGCTACCGCCCTGATCGGTGCCGTGAGTACGTCACTGCCGAGCAACCGACCGCCGACGAACGCCGGCTGCTGCAGCTCGGCGAGCACCAGTGGGTGCTCAAGCTCCTGCGCCAGCTCCTGCACGAGGGCCACCCCGTCGAGGTCGACGTGATCGCCCGCACCGCGCCCGGACGTGGCCTGGCCTACGACCTCGCCCTGCCCGCGCCGACCCCGCCCGCGAAGGACCACACGTGACCAGACCGAATCCGGACCCGCGTCCGCAGCACGAGCGCGTCGCCGCCGAGCTGCGCGCACGCATCCTCGACGGCTCCCTGGCCCCCAGAGCCCGGCTGCCTTCGGTCACCCAGCTCGTCGCCGAGTTCGAGACCGCCAACGCCACCGTCCAGCGCGCGCTGGACCTGCTCAAGGCCGAAGGTCTCGTGCGCAGCCGCCCGGGCGCCGGCGTCTTCGTCCACGACGAGCCCCCGTTCGTCGTCGACGCCGCGGCTTACCTTCCCGTCACCCCCGACGGCTTCGAGTACCGGTTGCTCGACGTCGCCGCGGCCACCCCGCCGCCCGACGTCGCCGAGCTCCTGCAGGCCGAGCAGGCGATCCTGCGACGCCGCCTGATGCTCCACAACGGACACCCGGTGGAGCTCTCGGCCAGCTACTACCCGCACGACATCGCCGCTGGCACGCCGCTGGCCCGCAAGCGACGCATCCCCGGCGGCGCCCCGCGGCTGCTCACCGAGCTCGGCCACCCGCAGGACGTCGCCTTCGTCGACCGCATCGCGGTCCGGCCGCCCACAACCGCCGAGGTCGAGAAACTGCAGCTGCCCCACGGCGCCAGCGTCATCCGCCAGCTGCGGCTGATCCGCGACACCGGCGGATCCCCGGTGGAAGTCACGGTGATGCTGAAGGGGTCACACCGCCACCAACTGCGCTACACCATTGCCGGCGGCAGCTAAGCGGCGCCAGGCTTCCATTCGCGGGAACCTGCAACTCGCCGGGTTACCTGCAGTCGCACCGACACAGTCCCGGCCTGACTGACGTCGCACTCGGAGCGACGCCAGCCGGATCGGGGTACCCACCCACCCATCCCGAGCTGGTCTCGGGCGCCGCGATCATGCCCTATCGATGATGAAGCCGCCGAGATCATCCACGAACGCGACTTCAAGACCGGCTCCTGGTCGCCCGTCCCGCCGTAAGGTTCAACCTTGCGCCGCCAAGAACGCTTCGCGTGCCCCTCCTGCGCGTCGAGCTGCCGCAAGCGGCCCTTGTCGCCGCGCGGCCGTGCCGACTCACCCGGCCGGCGGCCGCGCCCGGCCCGCGCTGCACGAGGGCCTGGCGGACGGAGCCTTTGCGGCAGCCGGTGAGCACCTGCACGTGTCCGGCCAGCTCGTCGACGACCTCGTCGACGTCGTAGACCGGGCGGCCCTTCTCCTCGCCGGCGAGCTGGGCGTGGGAGATGACCCGGCACAGCCGCCGGTAGCCCTCGATCTCGCGCGCAAGCACTAGCAGGTGCGTGCCCTCCGGGTCCGGGACGCCGGCCTGCGGCGCGGACAGCCCGAGACTCAGCTCCGCGCCGTAGCCTGCGCGCACGCCGAGCTCGCGCGCGGCGACGGCGAAGCGGACCGCGCCGTACATGCCGTCATGGTCGGTCAGCATGATCGCCTCGAGCCCGAGCCGGGCAGCCTCCTCGACCAAGGTCTCGGGCGAGGACACGCCGTCGAGGAAGCTGAAGTAGCTGTGCGCGTGCAGCTCGGCGTACGGGCGGCGGTGCTCGCCGGCGCCGTCGTCGCGGCTGCGTCGCACCGGCACGTCCGCTGGTGCGCGGTAGCCGTCGCGCTTACGTGACCAGGCCGCCGTCGCCCTGCACCGGGGGCCGGCCGGACGCGATCCTCTCCAGCTCGGACCACGGGGTCCCCGCACCGCCGTTGAACCTGGACACCACGAACTCCCACACGCCACGAGCACCGCGGGGAAGGCGGTAGCCACACCGTCACAACCTGTTCGAACACTTGTTCCATAGGTGGCGTCATCATGCGACCGACCAGCAGCTACAGTCAAATCGAGGTGACGCTGGTAACCGCAGGTGAAAGCGCCGCCGTGGGGTGTGGAGATGCGTGATAGAACGTGCTCTGGGTGGTTGACTACACAACGAGGTCATTAGGCCGAACGATGGATTGTGAGGACGCGTGGCGGAGGAGCCGGACCTGACCGGAGCGACGATCTACGAGGTCGCCGACCGGCCGTCAATTGGCGGCGGGCGCTGCTACGCCTTGCCCGATGACACTACCTACTTCCAGCCAGCCGGTAGGCAGCTGCGCCAGTCGTTGATCACAGCGCACACGCTCCGTGACCGACCTACCTGGGTCGAGGTCGCTGATCATTGACGCACTCTCCGCCCGCGGCGTTGTACGGGCGGGGAGTGCGCCGTCAGTGGTTCCGGCATGCGATCGGGGGACCACCGCCTTGCTTGCTTGGCGACCATGCGCTGCCTGACCTGGGCCTCATCGTGGGTGGGTGCACGATGGGTGTCATGGGGCGCGAGACCAGTGACGAAGCCTACGTCCTCGACTTGTGCGATGAGATTCTGGGCGAAGCCGGGCAGCGACAGGCGCGCTTCGGCTGGCTGGTCGGCGATCCGGGCCGCAACGGCCGCGGCCGCCGACTGCCTGTAGACAGCTACTGGAAACACCTGAAACTCGTGGTGGAGTACCGGGAGATCCAGCATGACCGCCCAGTCCGCCACTTCGACAAGCCCGACCGGCTCACCATCAGCGGCGTCCACCGCGGCCGGCAACGCGCGCTCTACGACCAGCGCCGCGACGACCAGATTCCCGCCCATGGACTGCGGCTCGTGATCATCAAACCAGCACACCTGGCTGCCGATGGACGAGGCCGACTGCGCAGAGACCGACCAGCTGATCTGCGATCGCTACGAAGCGTGCTTGAGAACCCTTCTGGTGACCGGTAGCCGGTCCCTGCCGCGCGGGACCACCTGGAGATCAAGCAACTGTCACAGGCTCGATTCGGCGCGGAGTGATCGGTCACTGGGCCGCCGGCGGCGACACGGTGGCCGCTTCGGCCGACGGCTCGGTGAGGCCCAGCACGTCCAGCCGGCCGGCGATGCCGTTCTCGTTGCGACCAAACTCAACCACCAGCTCCGCCAGGGTCGCGCCGTCGCGATGGCGATCGGCCAGCCGCTGTTCCTCCGCCGGCGTCCAGCGCTTGTGCGAGTTGGGATGAACCCGCCGCAGGTCTTCGACGGTGTAGGCCGGCGCTGGCCTGGGCGCGGCGCGCTCGCCGACGAGGTCGACCGGGAACGGGGCCAGCCCCAGCTTGAACAGCCGCCACCGGATCGCGGTCTCCGTCCGGCCGGTGCGTGCCTGGATCTGATCCGGGTCAGGCGTGCGTAGTCCATCCTCGTCAGCTCATCGTCATCCGCGGTGCTCCAGGTGCCGGCCTTCGGCTCCGGCGGGAGTGGCTCGGGGTTGGTGGCCATCTCGTGCAGCCTGGCCAGCATCGTGATGCAGTCGCCGAGCGCGCGGTGCTCACCGTCGAGCCGGTGACGCCGGTAGCCCGAGCCGTCCGGTGCGGGCTCGCCGACCCACTCCGCGTGCCGCGCCATCGCGTCGTCCCATCGGGCCGGCACCCAGTCGGTCTCCGCGGCCCTGCTCCAGCTCGGCAGCAGCCGGTTTGCCTCGGCGGTGAGCAGCTCCCGGTCGAACGCGGTCTTCCAGCACACGACCCGCTTTCCCGAGAGCAACTCCACCAGTTCGTCGTGCACGTCGGCGAACATCGGCACCCCCGGCGCGGACACCATCTCGGCGGTGATGCCGTGCTTGGCGGCCGCCTCCGCAACGATCGGCTCGCCTTCGGGGTTCACCAGGGACTCCAGCAACACTTCCCCGGTCGGGGATACCACCGCGATCTCGAGTACGCGGCCGTCGAAGTCGGTGGACTCGGTGTCCAGCAGCACAGTGTTCGGGTCGTCGAGGACCTCCTGCGCCCACAACGCAGCCCGCTGCCGGTCGACCGCGCGCCGGTCGAACTTCTCTACGAACTCATCGTCGCGGAACCGGGCATCGAACAGTTCAACCAGCACGTAGCCGTCCGGCCGGCGGGGATCCCCCGCTCGGCGCCCGGCGACGCGCAGCTGCTGGTTCGTCATCAGGTACTCGGGTACCTCGTCGCGGCGGAACACCGGGACATCGGCCATCAACGCGCCTCCTCCGCATCAGAATCTTGACTCTTCGTATACACGACCGCACCGACAGTTTCTGCGGCGGCGTAAGACCGAGGACGTGCCGGCGTGAGCGTGAGCGCGAGGGCGTTGCGCCTGCCCTTCCCGGAGCTCGCGCGATTCGAGGCGGTGCGGTACACGGAGAAACCTGTTGAGGTCCGGACTGTCGAGTCGAGGACCTGGCCTTCGGAGTCCTCGGCCTCCAGCGAACAGGGCGATCGGCGCCAAGCCGAGCCGAGTCAGGGCGTGGTGGTCGAGCCGCGGGTGTCGCCAGTGCCGGCGGCAACGCCCGCCGCTACGCCAACTCCGTCCAAGCGGTACTCGCGTGGCCGCATCGCGGGAGAACCGGCCCGCACGGTGGCGTTCGGCGAACGCCTCCAGAAGCCGCCGCTCGAACCGGACCGGCAACCCCAGCCGGGCCCAGCCCAAGCCGATCATACAAAGGGTGACATAACGACGACGGAAAGCGACCGCGTGCGCTGGACGCCTGAGAAAGCCGCGAAAAGGTCGCCCGAAGGCCATCGCGTAGGGCCGGAACATCTAATTGGCGGTGCCTCGGGCCCAGCACCATGATCCGCGTACCATGGCCTGCCACCTGGTCTACCAGGCGACATGCCACTGGTCTCCCAGACTGGCACCCGGCAGGCCACCAATGCGGAACGCGGACGTTTGGTGACGCTGGCAGCCAGGCCTACTGTTGCCGCATGGCTACGACATCGTTCCTCGACCCATTCGAGGGCATTGAAGATGCGCCGGAACCCACTCCGGCCGAGACGCGCACCGCCCTCCTGCAGCAGGCGCGGCGCGGCTACGTTCCCCTCCGCAAGGAGTTCGTCCAGAAGCGTCGAGGGGAGCACGACGAACCCCGAGGGTCGGTCCTGGGGAGCATCGTCCACAGCCGGCAGCAACGAGGGCTGGATGCGTTCCTGCTGATGCACGCGCTCCACCCGGTCACCCGCGACGACCCTCTGGACGTCAAGACCTGGGCGCGGATCCTGTCCGTCGGGAACCGCTGTACCCCGAACGCCGCCAGCAAGACCTTCTCGGTCCTCGAGGAGATGAACCTGCTGACCCGGGAGCAGGACGGGCGCCGAACCCTGATCAGCCCGCTCAACGAGACCGGTGATGGAACCCCCTGGGCGCGCGCCGGTGAAGACTCCGAGGAGGACGGGCCTGGCTTCTTCGTCGTCCCCCACGAGTACTGGACTAGCGGCTTGAGCGAGAAACTCACCTTGCCCGGCAAGGCGATGTTCCTGGTCCTTCTCCACGACACCCAGACTCCCACCACCCCCACCTTCAGCGTCGCCCTCGAACGGATGGCCAAGTGGTACGGGATCAGCGAGCGCACCGCCGAGCGCGGATACCGCGAGCTCGACCAGGCGGGAGTACTCATTCAACGCCCTGTGAAGGTCCTCGACCACCGGCACCCTGCCGGACGGCGCACCGTTCACCACCGGGCACTCATGTCGCCGTTCGGTACCCGGGACCGCCAACGCCTGCAGCTCAAGACACGCAAAGCAGTGAAGAAGAAGGCCGAGAGAATGTCGACGGTCGGAGGCGGCCGGTGACCGGCATGCCAGGCGACGCCTCGAGCGACGACCAACCTCAGTCCAATGACCCGACGAACCAGACCACAGCCGGCGTCTTCACCGGCGCCGCCCTGGCCACGATCGTGCTGGCGGTGCTGCAGTTCTTCCAGCCCACGATCTCCAGCAGCTCCTGGACCCCGTGGATCCGCGCCGCGCTGGCGGTCGCGGTGCTGACCCTCGCGATCGTCGCCGTCGTCCTGGTCGCGAAGCTGGCGTGACCGCGCCATCGGCTCGGTTCCTCGCCGCGCGAGAGTTGGTAGGCCGGATCGCCGCGTTCACGAGGCGGTCCGGAAAACCGCCATGCCAGGCGCTGAACGCCGGCAGCCGAGCGGAAGATCCGCTCAGGGCCGGACGCCGCCATGTCGTGGTGGCGCACTGCAACCCGTCGTAACACGCTGTGCGAGGCGGGCCTCGGGATGGTCGTACAGCGTCGCGGTGCAGCCGAGGGCGGAGGCGGCCTGTCGCGGCAGCGCGGGTGGTTGGCCTGATGCGAACCAGCACTCGAAATCGTGCCGTCGTCCGGAAAGCTAGTGGTAGCCACCCTCTAGTGTCCATTGTAGATCGAGAGCGACGTTAGCCCTGAGCAGCAGCGCGACGTCACTGTTGGCTCCCTCCAGTACCACCTGGATGCGCACGAGCGGTGGAGCGCCCCGGTCAGGCGGAACGGCGCGAACGAGCCACGGGCCCGCCGCGCTGAGAACTCGGCATGGCGGGCCGCCGTTCACGGCGACCGTGGCGGGCGGATAGCTGAGTTCGCCGCGCTCGGTGCAGTGGACGACGTCGCCGACCGCGTCGAGCACAACCGCCGAAGGCGGGCAACGAGGCACGGATGTGGGTGATGGCGCAGGTAGTCGGCCGGGCCACGGCTGATCCTCGGTCACCGGGCAGCGGGGCTCGCCCCACGGGACCAGGCGGACGCGTTCGCCAGGGCCACGGCCGCCGTCGAGCAACGGAGTGACCACCGACTCGGGCCCGAGCAGCCCCTGGATCCGCACCAGCGCGCGGCCGGCGCGCTCAGCCGCGTCGGCATCCCGGCCCATCGATCCGAGCTGAAGCTGCAGCGCCTGCCCTCCGACGACCTCTTCCGGGTCGAGGGTCAGTCTCACGATCCCGGCGCTGGGCCGGTCGCCGTCGCGGACGGTGAGCCACCCCTCGCACTGCCACCGCACCCGATCCGCTGCCGCGCGGGCGGTCAGCGGCTCGGCGCACCGCCACACCCGCACCCGCTCCTCCCCGGCCTCGGTGACCGCGGTGATCGCCAGCCGGGTGCACGCCAGCCCGTGCCGGGCGAGCCCGCCGAAGAAGCGCTCGCCGAGGGTCTTCGCGACGAACGCGGCCTCGTCGACACGCTCCAGCGGATGCTCGAAGGTCTCGGTGATCGCCAGGTCTGGTGGGAGTGCGCGGCGCACCGGCGGCCGGTGGGAAAGGCCTCGGGCGAGCCGGTGCGCGGTGATCGCGTCGCGGGGGAAGCGCCCGGCGACCTCGCGCTCAGTGAGCGCGGCGAACGCACCCAGTGTCCGCAGCCCCAAGCGCTGCAGGAGCCCGACGAGCTCGCCGCGGTTCTCGCCAGGCTGGTCCAGCTCGGCGACTGACAACGGCGCCAGGAACCCGGGTGTGCCTCCGGGCGAGACGAAGGTCGCGCGGCGGGCGGCGAGGGTCGCGGCGAACAGACCATCGGCGATACCGACTTGGCACTCGACGCCGGCGCGGGCTTCGACCTCGGTGATCAGCAGCTCGGCGAGAGCTTCTTCGCCGCCGAAGTACCCGGCCGCGCCGGCGACCGGGACGGCCACGATCCCGGGCCGCACGACCTCGACCCCGACCGCATGCGCCTCGACCGCGGCGGCGACGGGTTCGAACAGCCGGGCATCGCGGTCCGGGTCGTGCTGGTGCACCACCAGCTCCGGGCACCGAGACTGGGCGTCACGGCGGCGCATCCCGCGCCCGACCCCGCTGCGGCGCGCGGCCGCGGAGCAGGTGACGATGCGGTTGGCCGAGAACACCGCGGCCGGAGCCAGAGGCGGGGTCCCGGCAGCGGCGCCGGCCGCGACGACCGGCCAATCCGGGCACCACAGCACCAGCAACCGGACCGCGTCGCCGCTCACCCGGCCACCTCAGCCAGCCGCCGAGCGGTGCGGGGCTCGCCGGGGGCGACGGCGCCACCCGGTCCCGGAAGCAGCAGAGAAGCGGTTCGTGGACGCGCCGCAGCGCCGCGGCCGCGGCTGGTCGCCACGAGCTCGCAGGATTGCAGGTAACCGAATCCATCGGCGGTGATGCCGCGCCAGCGGCGCGCGGATACCGACAGTTCGAGGTCGGCGCCGGGCCAGGGCGCGGTGCTCAACAGGACGGCGCCTCGATTGCGGACGCGCCCGGTCAGCCGGCGCGCGAGCTGCGGCTGTACACCCTGGGGTGCGACGGGGCCGAGCACGACCAGGTCGAAGCCGTCGATCAGCGCGGCGAGGACGGCGGCGAGTTCGGCGCCGGGGTCGGGGATGAGGGCGAGCCGGTCGAGGTCGACGCCGAGTTCCGCCGCGGCCGCGACGCCGAGGTCGGGCATGCCGGTGATCGCAGCCCACGATCCGGCTTGGGTCGCCTCCGCGAGCAGCGCGAGAACCAGCGCCGCCGACCCGGTGACCGCCACGGTGGTCCCGCGGCGTAGCCCGCCTGCCGGCAGCAGCCCGGCCAGCGCCGACGCGACCGCGAGCGTCCCGCCAGGGCTTTCGGGAGTCTCCGAGCTGGGGGTGGTTAGCTGTGCGGCCGTCCGGACGCCGGGGATCGCGGTAAGCCCGGCTACCGCCTCAGCCAGCGCCACGCCGCACCTCCAGCACCATGAACACGCACCGGAGACACCCGCGTGGGGAGCCACGGGCGACCCAGAACCTCGAATAGAACTTGTGTTCGAATGATGAAAGGCGGTGACGGCCTTGTCAAGCCGAAGCTGAGCGGAGTTGTGCGAGAGCCACCCCAGCGTGACGACCGCCCGGGTGGGGTCGTCCCTCTGCCCAGGCGGCGAGGATCAGCCCGCAACCACGCCCCCTCTGAGGACTCGCCGTGGGGCAAGCCAGTCTCGATCGGGCATCGTCCCTACTCTTGCCGAATGACCTTCACCGCTCTTCATCGGGCAGTCGGGGCTGACCCCGAGCCGCTGAGTGACACTCTCCTCAACCGAGCTGTGGCCTTAGGTGTCCCGGAGTCGAGTGACCTCGACTGGAAGTCCGAACTGCCGCCGGCAAAGGGGATGGCGCAAACCGATTTCCCCAAGGATGTTGCGGCGATGGCCAACAGTGGCGGCGGAGTGATCGTGTTCGGCGTGCGCGAGTCGCAGAAGGCGGCAGTCGACCGGGTCGACGTGGGTGACTTCGACGAGACCTACGAGCGTTCGCTGCGTAGCGTGGCGATCACCGCGATCTCTCCGCCGGTCTTCGGTCTAAACGTGCACCGCCTTGGCGCTGAGGGTGAACGGGCTGTGATCGTCGAGGTCCCCGCGAGCGTCGACGGGCCGCATCTGATCTACAGGAACGAGTACTTCGGCGCGCCGGTACGCAACGACGCCGACACCGTGTGGATGAAAGAGCGTCAGATCGAGGCCATGTACCGAGCTCGGTTCGACGAGCGCCGGCACGCGAATGAGGCTCTTGACACTCTGTTCGCCGATGCTGCTGGCGGTCGTGACAGCGAGCGGCGTGCATGGTTGGTTGCGGTGGCGCACCCACGTGTCCCGGCTCTCCGGATGCGTATCACTCGCGACGAGGCTCGACAGGTTCTGTCGAAAACCGAGGGGTTGGCCTTGGTGTATGCGGGGCGTGGCGGGATTCATCCGCTGGAGAGTGTGGACCGGCTCAACCCCCGTCCCGGGTTGCGCCGCTGGGTCGCCGTGAACACGGCGACTGAAGACAGTTCTGTGTGGAAGGAGTCGTGGATCAGCATCCACCACGATGGCTCGGTGACTCTCGCAGCTGCCGTCGGTGGGCATCGGGCGCGTAACGGCGAATGGCTCGAAGGTCGACAGGTCAGATCGGTTGCTGTCGAGTGCGCGATCGCAGACCTGATGGCTCTCCTGCGCACGACCGCGGAAGCGACGGGCAATGACGAGTACGACGTTCGGGTCGGGATCGAGTGGAGAGGCGACCTGCCGCTCACGATCCTGTCCACGGATAACCTGGGCTACGACTACGACGGCGTGTCGACCCCTCTCCACCGGTACACGCCCGTCGAGACGACGGTGAACGCTTCGGAGTCATCGGTGGACTTCTACTGGCACGTGCACGATCTCGCCGAGGACTGTTTGAATCAGGGTGGCGTCTCGAACGTGCAGATGATTCACCCGCCGACGCGCGACGACCAGACGTCCAGTCAAGCGTAGGCTCCACCGGCTCGACAGCGCGACGTCACGACTGGAGCAGGCCAGGCGGCGACACGATCGGACCGCGCGTCGATGTCGGTGGCGACCAGGTCCTCGTCGGACGAGGCGGCGCGCGCGCACGACGCGTCCGCTGCCGCGGTGTGTTGATGCCGGAACTGGTGATTGTGAGACTGCGATCAGCATCGCCGGAGGGGACCCTGCGCTTGCGGGAACGATGCAGCCGGCAACGGCCGCCGCCCTCGCTTCGCGAGCTCGGCTGCGCGCGGCGTCGGCAGGCCTGCTCGGCGGCGTACAACCAAGGCGAAACATCTCAGCCATGCCGTCGTAGTCGATCTCGATCCACTCGAACGTGGGCATGTCTTGGTCCTCTCCGTCGGCGGTGCAACTATCATCAGCACGTTCGACGACCGCATTGGAAAGTGGATCACTGGCATGGACGCGAAGACTTGGCAGCAGCTGGTCATCGTCATTTGCGCTGTGCTGCCTGGTTATGTGTTTCAGGTGGCCGATGGCTGGTGGCGTGGCGCTACCGATTCGGACCGGCCAGTATCGTCTCGAATTTTTGCGCTCATAAGTCTGACGATCATCTTCGACGTGCTCTATGCGTGGCTTTTTAGTGATCCGATTCGATATATACTATCTCAACTTTCAGACCCGATTCGGTTCGCCAAGCTTGCTAGCCTGATGATTTTAGCGTGCGTATTCATCGTGCCGAGTTTGTGTGCGGTCGCATGGCATTGGTGGCGAGTCTTTAGGCGTGTGGGAAGCTTTAAGCTTCCGGTTGGGGAGTTCTTTCGAGGCTCGCGGTATCAGACCTCCTGGGACTACGCCGCTGTTCAAGGATTCGGGCAAGGATGGGTTCGAATCCGATTCAAGGATGGACTCCAGTTGGGCGGCTTCGTAAACCGCGAAGACGGACACATGTCGCAGTCGCCGGGTCGTCGAGACCTATACTTGACCAACTTGTGGACCTTGGACGGGCAAGGAAATTTCGTAGGCGAGGAGGAGTCGATAAAGGTTCACCCCCATGGTGGGTCCGGAGTGTGGGTGAATTGCGAGGACGCTATCGCTGTGGAGTTCATGAAAATCCCGCCGGCATCAACCGGCGACGATGAGGCAGGAGAGGAAGAATGGCCGAGAACGTCGACCGTGCTCACTTGGTGGCACGTGCGACCACGATGGATGCTCAGGGCACCGAGGAGCGGAGCCAGAAGCCTACGGTAAGCCCGAGGACGACCGCGGGTCCGGCAGGGCCGATGCCCCAGACCCCTGCGAAGCCCGCGAGCCCACCTCCGGCCAAGTCCAAATAGGTCAAAAAGGAGCAGTGATGCAGCACGGGAAACCCGGGGCCAATGACCGCGCCAACGTGACCGGTCGGACTGCCAAAAGAACCCAAGGTAGCCAAAAGCCCACAGCGAACCCCAGGACAACGGAAGGCCCGGCAGGAGCCGTGCCACAAACCGTCGCGAAGCCCAAAAAGACACCACCAGCGAAGTAGTGCAACGGCAGCCGGACACGTAGGTCAGGGGCAGTCGAAATCAACGCAGGCGAACCGGGGAGTCCAGTGCGACGAATTACCGGCCACGTCGACGTTCGACCAGTTCGGTATACATGCCTGTCGAGCGACCGCTGATCGGGCTAGCGACAGCGCGTGCTCAGCTCGGCGCGGCGGCGAAGGCTGCGCAGCCCGGAACCGGTTCGATCGTGAGGCCGGTGGTGTCGACGACGTACTCGAACTCGTCGCGTTCGTGATTGCGGGCCAGCAACCGCTCCGGGGAAACGGTCGCGGTCCAGATCGCGCCGGGCAGTCGGCCACCGAAGCCGCCGGCAGCGTAGGCCCGGGCGACGTCTCGGCAGTCGGTCCACGACCAGTCCGCTCGCCGGTCGGCGACTGATCCGCGGTACAGCTGCTGAGGCCCCGTGGGTCGCGGAACCTGGTGGCCGTCTTCGGTGTAGCCCGCGGCAGCGAAGAGGACCCGCCACCGGGTCCTAGTGAGGACGCGGTCCGGGTACTCGGCGCTCGACCACACGAGCCCGACGACCCGGCTCACGGCGAGATCGGTGACCAGGCGGTGCCGGTGCAGAGCATCGAGCAGGACCGGGCCCTCGTCGCCCGGCACCCGGAACAGCGCAACCGTGAGTTCCTCCGCGCTCAGGACGGCGCCTCGGTCGATCAGCGCCGTGGCTAACCCGACAACATCGAGGATCACCGGAATACCGGCCTCGGCGTGGCCGCCGGACAGCGGTGCCGTGCTGGGGCCCAAATCCGTAGCTGACATGACGCCTTCGCTCTTCGAGAATCGACGATCTCTCGTCTGCCTGGCTAGGATCTCAGATCCAGGCACACTGGGGCGATCTCAGGGGACAGCCATGGTGGGGCCCGGTGCATCCACGTGGGCTTCCGGCCTACCAGAAGTCAAGTATGACCTCGGCTTGTTTAGCCTGCGGCCGGCTGCCCGGATCACGTTGAGCTGCTGCGGAAGTGCGCCACCGGTCCAAGGGCCCCCGAGCCGCAGTACACGTGCGCGCTCGGCCCGCGCGTGGCGGCGACGTACTGCGCGTACTCGCGAACGTCGGCGGGATCGGCACGCGACGTTTGCCCGCCTGCGCGACCATGAAGCCGGGATCGGCGTCCACGTGGATGAGGTTCAGGCATCGAGACACTTTCGGCTACGGACCTGGGTAGGTTGTGCCCGGGCCCGGTTGTTCCCTCCCCCTCAACGACCGGGCCCGCCTCCAAACCCGGTGGTGCCCGCCAGGGTGCTCTCGGATGCCGACGCAGAGCCCGCGCAAGGCGTTCCCGCCGGACTCGCGGCGACGGCCTGAGCGGCGAGAACGATCAAGCTAGTTACCGCGGCGGCCACGAACACGGCGATAGACGCACGGGGTGACGTCGAGGGCAGCCGCCAACGAGCCGCCGGATCCGCCCGTACAACTTTGCCCACTCCACCCGGGCAAGAGCGCCGAGATCATCGCGCAACCAGGCACGATCGCCAGCCAGACAGCGGCTACAGGTCTCGGTCGGCGGTGTCATCAGCAGGCGGGTTGAACACCGCTTGGTCGTGCTGGCGACACAACAGGCGTACCCGATGCCGTCGGCCGGGAAGACGTTCGCCGGACACCGCGGGACGTCCGCACAGCCAGCAGAAACCACCAGTAGCGGGTACTCGCTGGACTCCCACTTCGCGAGGCGCGATCGCGCTCATGACCAGCATCGTCGCGCTATCCGGCGGACTCGCGCGAGGGCAGTCACTCGATCGAGCGTGTGCTCGCGTCAGGATTCCTGCGTCCTTCCTTGTAGCCGCTCGGTCGTCCGCGCGGGTCCCGACCTGCACGTCCTCACTGCGTCACACCGGTCAGGCATGGGACGCGTCCGACCCGTTCCCGGTCATGTACGCCACGATCCGGGCTACGGACGTGTCCGCCGACGAGGTGGCGGCGATGATCTGCTCGCCGGGCACGTCCAGACGCCCGCTCGCGCTGTACCAGTCGCTCATGTCCTTGGGGGTGAACTCGCTGGCCTGGGGGCGTGTGGCGTGGCGGCGCACGGTCTCTGCGAAGGGCACGTCGAAGTAGAAGAAGGTGGTGCGGCCGTGGTGGTCGGCGGCGAGTTGGCGCAGCATCGGCCCGTATCGGGCTGCTGTGAGGATGCCCTCGAGGATGACGTGGTATCCGGCGTCGAGGCTGAATCGGCAGACCGTCGCGATCAGCGCGATGTTCAGTCCGCCGGGGACATCGTGTTCGCGCAGAACGACTCGGCGCAGGACGTCCTGTTGGACCAGCGCGACGCCGCGGCCGAGCTGGGCGCGTGCGGCCGTGGCGACGGTGCTCTTGCCGGCGCCGGAGGGGCCCCGGAGCACGATCAGCTGGGTGTGCGGTGAGCCAGTCGGCCCGTTGGGCGGTTTCTGCGAACCCGCTGCTGCAGGTCTCGCAGCGGCGGCAGGGGCTGCCGCGTCTCTCCCGATGGACTCGGTGTCCGCGGTCTCGGCGTGGAGTTTGTTGCTGCCCGTGGCCACGACGACAACTACTACCGGACCCGCCATAGGACGCTGGATCGGGTCAGCCTTATCCGCACGTGGGCGGGTTCAGCGGTTCCAGGTTCAGTAGCGTCGCCTGGCGATCGAGAAACTCGCGTGCGTCGTAGGGATGCTCACGCGCAGGCTTGGCGCCATTTCAAGGCCGCTCGCCAGGTTGCGATCAAGGCCTCGCCGTCGGCGAAGCTGGGTGACGGGCCGAGCGGCAGCCAGGTCTGCTCCACAGGTTCCCCGGCTTCTCTGTTGCATTCGGCAGCTAGTTCGTCGCGAGCATCACTTCCGTAGACGGGCGTTCGGGGGCCACGTGCCTGGGGGTGGGGTCGGTCGCAGGAGCGGGGTGAGGAAGGCGTCCATGAGCGGCTGGACACCCGCAAAGGCGTGCAGCGTGGTGGTCAGCTCGCGCACGCGCGGGTCGGTGCTGCGCAGAGCGGGCAGGTCAGCGGCGAAGCTGCCGGCGAGGGCGGGGTCTAGTGCGGCTGCGGCGCTGAGGATGCAGGTCCGCAGACGTCGCACGGTCCGGTGGTTGTTGTCGCCGGTGAGCAGGACACTGGCGGTGGCGGCGGGGTCGAGGAACAGTTCGAGGGCGACCCGGGCCGGCATGTCGGGGGTGGCGCCGGCGGCGGTGGTGATCAGCCTCAGGAGTTCGCGGGCGAGCCGGACGCGCCGGTCGTGGGTGTCGTCGGCGGGGAGCAGGTGGTCGAGCGCGTCGTAGAGATCGTTGTACGGGTCGGCCTGCGGATCGCTGTCGTCGTCGCGGAGGGCTTCGATCGCGCGCAGTGCAGGCAGGACGCGGTTCGCGGTCGTTGTGAGGTCTGCGGTGTCAGCGGCTGCCTGGATGGCGTCGGCGCCCACGGTGAGCAGGGCGTCGTGGGCCACGTGGTGCAACGGCCCGGCAGTGACAGTGACATCGGATAACGCTGCTCCGGGGGCGCCGAGGGCCGGGGTCTCGAGCAGGTCAGGGCGCAGGAGGGCGGCGCGGATGAGGACGTGTGCGTCGGCGGCGGCGGTGAGCTCGTCGTCGTCTTCCTCGTCGGAGGCGGTGAGGTGTTCGTCGTCGATTTCGGCGAGGATTTCGACGGCGGGGTTCGCGTCGTCGCTGTCGAGCGCGTCGAGCCAGAGCCAGGGAGTGCGGGCGTGTTCGGTGACGTCGTGGGTCACGGTGGCCAGGACGCGTAGTCCCGCCCAAAGCAGTGCCCGCAGCTGCGCGCGGCTGCGCAGCTGGTAGGCGGCGTCGTCGAGGTCGTCGCTGCGGTGGTTCCATCGCAGGTCGTGGCATTGCATGAAGTCGTCGAGCAGGACGTGGCCGCGCATCCGGTCATCGTCGTAGTCGGTGGCCGGCTGGTCTATCTCGGCGCGTACCGCGCTCAGCAGATGCTGTGCCAGCGCGGTGTCGCCGTTGCCGTGCCCGGTCAGCGGCCGGCGCGTGCCAGCGGCGGTTTCGTGTTCGGCGGCGGCGATCAGGAGGGTGCCGAGCTCGCTGGCCAGCTCCCGGCCCCAGGGGTGCTGGGTGACGGCGCCGCCGATGAGGTCGGCCGCGTCGACGGCGTTCGGGGTGCGGCGGCTTTCGCCGGTGGGGTCGTGCAGGTCGCGGACGGCGGCTGCGAGCAGGAACTGGGCTTCCATTTCGAGCAGGTCGTCACGCAGGTGCTCCGCGACCGGGAACCGCGGACCATCCTCACGCAGGCGCGGCAGCCAATTCCCGTCCGCGTCAGGGGTGGTCACTGTGGTGACGCGCAGTGAATCGGTGGTCCAGCCCAGCAGCGCGGGTGCCGCGTCGGCGAGGTGTCGGCAGAGGCTGGCACCGATCGTCGTGGCGACCTCGAGGACGTCGGTGTCGACCGCGAGACCGATCATGGCGCCGTCCGCGTAGCCGACCACGCTGAGATCGACAAGCCCGGGCTCGCCTGCAGCGTCGTCCTCGACGTCGTCGTCGAGTCGGGGGACTGCGGGTACGTCCCAGCCGGCTTTCAGCAGGTCGACGATCAGTCCCGGCAGCTGCGCCACGGCGGCCGCGTCGTCGATGGGTGCGGGTGCGGTCATCTCCAGCCACACGGCGTAGGGCACGCCTTGCCGGGTACCGGCGGTGAGGTTCACCCGACCGGCTGACATGGACGACTTTCGCGGGTTCTGACTTTCTCCTCCGGGCAGCGGGCGGCTCTGGCCAGCGCCAGTGTATTGGCGAGGGCAGGCTGTCCTTTCGCTTAGTCGAGTTGTACGTAGGTGTCGATGAGTGCTGAGCCTTGCCACGTCGGCACGGCCTCGTACGCGATGCGCTCGACCAGCCGGCCGCAGAAAACGGGGACGCTGATCAGGACACGGTCTGAGCGCCGCGTGTCGACGGCGTACGCTCCGGAAGCGGGCGTGACGAACAGGTTGCGGTTGCCGACGGTCACGGGCTTGGGTATGCCGTAGGCGTGGTGCAGCGCGCACCGGAACTTGTAGATGAACGCGGCGTCGTCCGCGTCGATGCCGTGTTCGGTCAGCAGGCGCCGGAATCGGTTGCCGACCTTTTCGTCCCGGTTGGTGGTGGAGAGGATGTCGAGCACGATCATGCCCAGCGCAAGACCGATCCACGAGTTGTTGCCGTCACCGGCCCCGGTGGTCTCGTCGCGGCCATTGACGGTCCGCATGTCCCGCAGCGCCAGAAACCACGTGGTGTACGTGTGGGTCTCGTCGAGGTCGCACAAGAGCATCGGCCCAGCGTCGGGCCCCTTGTCCAGCACGGTCGTCATCACGTCACAGTATGTCGAGCGCAGCGCGAACGGAATTTGTTAACCCTGCGGAGGCATGCGCGCGCGGATGGAGGTCACGAGCGCAGTGTCGATGACCTCGCCGACGCGGTACCGCGGCCAGCCGTGTTCGTCGGGCTCGCGCTTGAGGGCTTGCCGGGCGTGCCCAGATGCGCAGCGTGTTCGCCGACAGTTCGCGGCCGAGCAGTCTCGGCACCACGCGGGCGATCTCCGCCGCGGCCGTCTCGACATCCCGGGCAGCGCCGGGCTCGGGATGACGCGTTCACACACGCACATGGCGCCGGTGTCGGGAGGAAGTGTCTTCTAACCGATCAGCTCCGTCTCGCTGCGATCGCCGTCGGGCTGACGGCGGGGGCCATCCTGACCGGCATTCCGGCGTAGCGGAGTCTCGTGATCGAGCAATGCCGGGCTGGCTGCGGTGGCAACGACATGCGGTCATGCTGGACCGCGATCGGTCACACGCCGACGCCCCCGGAGCTGCGCGGATGCATTTCTCGGCACGTACAGGGCTCGGTAGTTTTCGCAAAACGCGGCCAAGTTACCTGATCGATCACGGCCCGAGCTACATCTTCGAAACCGAGGAGCTGACTGCTTCGCCGGTCATCGGTGAGTAGCGACGCCGACAGGCGCCCGCTCGATCACCCGCTCGTTGACGTCCACGGTCGAGCCGTCGATGAAGGAAGCAAACGGCGTGTCTTCGCCGAAGCTGCTACCCGCCGGGCCTAGGCTGCACCCGGGTCGGCTACTGCGCGCTAATTTTCTCGTACTGCAGTCGAGGAAGCGGCGCTGCCTCGGCTCCGTCCTGTCGCATGGCAGGCGGAACCTCGCTGAGGAAGGTGGTTAGCGGAGATGCCCCTACAGAGGCATATCCCCGACCCGCAGGAGAGAAAGGCTCACCATCAGCATCACCGGCTCGGTGACACTGACGGTGCGGCAACTGGTGACTTTCGCGGTACTGGTGCTCATTGGCCTGGGAACCTGGTACCCGCGCTAGTCCGGCCGTGCCGGTCTGCTCCTCGACGGGGTCGCCTACGGGCGGCCCCGTTTTCTGTGTCGAGCACAGCTCCACAACTCCCACTGTACGACAGGGGAGCATTGATCGGGAAGGTTTTCGCTACGGAAAGTCAGAGCAAGGTCCGTGAGCAGGGCAAATGCCGCCGAAGGAACGTCCGTTCAGGTGAATTTTGTAACGCAGTTCGCTCTGGATGTGCCGTACACGTGCATGAGGTCAACATTGAAGAAGCCGAAGACGCTGCGGGCCGGCTGCCCGGCATCACCGCCGAGACCGGCAGCGCCCAGATCAGCGCGGCGACGGTGGCGATCTGCTGCATCGGCGTACGTACCGCCCTCGGCGTCTCGGCCACGACCCTGGCCTACTTCGGCTACGTGGATCCCGGCCGACCGCCGACGCCCGAACGCCGAGCACTCGCCTAGGTCGACAGCGTCCGAGCGTGCATGACCACGGCGACTCGACCAGGCGAGCAGCGCGTTGGTCAGGGCATTCGCGTGCTGAAGTAACTTCAACGGCCGTCAGCCCGGGCCTGCAGCTGCTCCAGCTCGGCTTCGCTGAAGCCGATGCCCACGTCCCCGACCCCGATGTAGAGCAGCTGTCCGGATCGTGGGCGGCCACCATCACCTGGGACGAAGTTCGCGCCTGCCGGAACGCCGCGCGGCTGGTGTTCACCGCCGAGGTCGTCCTCGACCGCGTCGATGACCACGGCGACCTGCGTCGGCCTGCACGACACCGGCGAAACGGTGGCCCCCTTCGCGACCAGGCGAAGGCCACCGCAATGTGCCGCGGAGCAGCTCTACGCGCGGACGGGCATCGCGTGGGTGCGGTCGGCCGCGAACTCGGCGAGGATCCGTTCGCGCAGCACGCGGCCGACCTCCCGACGGACCCGGTCCTCGACGCTGTCGCCGAGCAGCATCTCCTGCGCCGCGAGCACCTCGAGCACGCTGACAGCCGAGTGCGCGTCACCCGCGAGATCACCCGGTCGCGACATGGTGTCACCGGTGAACGACAGGCACTGTTGAGCGAGTGGAATCACGCGAGATTCGGGTTCTGTTGCCGATCGACGTGCCCCAAGGTCGGTACGCGGCGATCGTGCACGCGGTCGCCGGAGTCCTCGACGCTGCCGGCGTCGTCGCCGCATCCTCGATCGTTGTGGATCACGTTGCCTGCGATGCGGAGCTAAACGCGGCGTTCGACCAGTTCAGTGCCGCGTACCCGTGGAGCGACCGCTGATCGGGGTTGGGTTGGGTGAGAGCATCGCGTTTGCAGCTCAGTGCGTCGGCGCGGTCCACGTCGGGTCCCAGAGGACGTCGTCGTCCTCGGTGGCGTCGGGACGCGGTGGCTTTAGCGGGCGGCCGTCGGCGAGCAGGTCGAGGCGGGTCACCTCGGCGTAGGTGTAGCGGGTTGCCGAGCGCGCCAGGTGCGTGCACACCGCGTCGGCGACCGCGAGGCAGCGCGGGCCGCTCAGGTGCTGTTGCCCAGCGGCCAGCTGTGGTCGCTGTCAGGGGCGTCGAGCCAGACGAACTGCTTGCCCGGCAGCAGAGTCGCGGTTCAGGTGTGGTCGAGGTCGTCGAGTTGGTGTTGGACGCGCCCGGCGTCGGCGTCGCGGCCCTGTTCCCGGTACAGCTCCAGCGCCTCCCACCACACCGTGCGGGCCTGCTCATGCCGACCGAGCGCGGCGTGGGGGTGGCCCATGTTGTCGAGGGTGTCCGCGGCCTCGTAGGTGTTGCCGAGGCCGCGGAATAAGGCGAGAGCGGGATGGTAGTGGTGGAGGGCCTGGTGGTGGTCGCCGGTGTGGTGGGCGATGTAGCCCAGGCTGTCCAGGGTGGCCGCCTCGCCGGCGGGGTACTGATGGTGGCGGTACAGGGTGAGGGCGGCCTGGCAGTGCTCGCGGGCGGTGTCGAACCGGCCCAGGCGCGCGGCATACCAGCCGACCGCGTTGAGCGCGCCGGCTTCCCACACCGGCCGGTCGAGCGCGCGGTAGAGGGCGACGGCGCGGTGGGCGTGCTCCAGCGCCTGCCGGTCATCCCCACGTTGTTCCCAGGCTG
The DNA here is from genome assembly GCF_024703995.1 of Amycolatopsis iheyensis. Lineage (GTDB taxonomy): Bacteria > Actinomycetota > Actinomycetes > Mycobacteriales > Pseudonocardiaceae > Amycolatopsis > Amycolatopsis iheyensis. The sequence continues at coordinate 140,382 of NZ_JAMXQV010000024.1, forward strand.
ACGCGAGCACCCGGTGGGTGAGGGCCTGTTCGGTGGGGTCGTGGTGGCGCAGGGCCAGGTCCAGGGCCTGCTCCAGGTGGTTGGTGGCCTGTTCGTGCAGGCCAAGCAGGGAGCAGGCATGGCCGAGGAACCGGTGGGTGCGGCCGCGGGTGGCGGGGTTGGGGAGGTGGTTGGCGGCGTCCAGTGCGGCCTGCCATGTGGTGATCTCGTCGTGTCGGTGTCCCCGTCGGAAGTGGAAGTTGTTCAGGTTCCAGGCCAGGTGCCAGACGGTGTGGTGGTGGCCGAGGGTGGCGGCGGTGCGCTGGGTGGCCAGCAGGGTGGCGTGCTCGGCGTCCAGCCAGGTCAGTGCCGCGGCGGTGTCGGGCAGCGGGTGCGGGTGCACGCCGGGCGCGGGCGGCTCGGGCGACAGGAGCGCGCGGTGGGGGTTCAGGAGGCGGTCGGCGGCGTGAGCGGTGTGCAGGTGGAAGTCCCCCATCCGGGTCAGGGCCGCTTCCCGCACCTGCTCGGGCAGGGTGGTGTGGGCGGTGTCCGCGGCGTAGCGGCGGACCAGGTCGTGCATCGCGTAGCGGCGGCCCGGCCGCCGTTCCAGCAGGGAGGCGTTCTCTAGCACCGCCAGAGTTCTGAGGGCGGATCGGTCGGGCAGGCTGGTGAGGGCGGCGGTGGCGGGCGGGGTGGTGTCGGGACCGGGGGCGATGCCCAGCAGCGCGAACACGGTGCGCTGGGTGTCGGTGAGGTAGCGCAGGGACCAGGACAGCACGGTGGGCAGGCTGGCGGCCGGGTCGGTGTCGTGGTCCAGGGCCTCCAGGCCGAGGTCGCGCAGTTCGGCGGCGGCCTCGGCCAGTGCGATGTCGGGGTGGGTGCCGGCGGTGCGCGCGGTGATCGACAACGCCAGCGGGTGGCCCCCGCACAGCCTGATCAGTTCGTCCACCGCTTCGGGTTCGGCGGCGACGCGGTCGGCGCCGAGGCGGGCGGTCAGCAGGCCGCGGGCCTCCTCGGGGGTCAGGACGTCCAGGGGCAGGTGGCGGGCGCCGTGCCGGTCGATCAGCGAGTCCAGCCGGTGCCGGCCGGTGACCAGCACGGTGCAGGACGGCGAGCCGGGTAGCAGGGGTGCGATCTGGTCGCTGGTGGCGGCGTTGTCCAGCACGATGAGCATCCGCCGCCCGGCCACCAGGCTGCGGTAGAGCGCGGTTTGGGCGTCGAGGTCGGTGGGGATGCGGTTCGCGTCGACGCCCAGGGCGTCGAGGAACCCGCGCACCGCCGTCGCCGGCTGCACCGGTTCGTCGGTGGGGCTGAAGCCGTGCAGGTCGACGAACAGCTGCCCGTCGGGGAACCGTTCCAGGTGCCGGTGTGCCCAGGCTAGGGCGAGCCAGGTCTTGCCGATGCCCCCGGCGCCGCCGATTGCCGAGACCAGCACCGTCGCCCCCACAGCCGCCGGGCCGGTGGTGGGGGCTGCGGCGGTCGGTTCCGGCGTGTCGGTGCCTGGTCCCTGCGGTGCGGCGGCGTCGGACAGGGCGCGGTCCAGGCGGGCCAGTTCCGTGGTCCGGCCGGTGAACAGTCCCGGTGCGGCGGGCAGCTGCCGCGGGATGGGCGGCGCGGGTCGCGGGGGTGGCGGGTGCAGGTTCAGGTTGCCGTGCACCACACCGACGGCGGCACCGCGATCGGTGGCGACGAGGTCACCGTGGATGCTCGTGGTCACCGCGGTGCCGGCGTCCGGGGTGGTGCCGGGGTGGAGCGGGTCGGCCGCCGACGTGGTGTGCCCGTGGTCCGCGTCGGCTAGCGAGGGTGGTGCGGCTGCTGCGCAGAGGGAGGTGGTGTGCCGATGGTGACGTGGTCGCCGGTGGCCGCACCAATCGTGATTCCTGCTCCAGTGCCGTGCACGCCGCCGGTGACGTTCACGCCGCGCGGCCCGGGAGCGTCGGTGATCGTCGTGTCCTGGGTGCTCGGCGCGCTTGCGGCCGCCAGGGCGAGTGTGGGCTCGACGTCACACAGCTGGTGGATCAAGGCGCTGACGTCGAGGCGGGTATGACGCCGGCGTACGGTCACAGCCTGGCAGCGCGCGAGTGCCTGCAGGTCGGCGGGCAGCTGCTTCTCGGTGGGCGGGTCCGTGTCGTCGACCAGAACTGGTACGACTCGGACTCCGGCGGTGAATGCCTCGACGATCTCGCGGTGGATCCAGTCAGCGGGGTCGTCGATTCGTCGACCGCCGGCCGGTGTGGTGATGGTGAGCCAGTCGCGGTCGATCACGACCAGTAGAACTCTGCAGCTCCGGACTTGTGTCATCAGTTCTTGGGCGAAGTCGGCACCTGGCCGGATGGAGTAGCAGTCCAGGAACACCTGCTCCCGGCCGAACGTCGCGGCGAGATCGCGGTCGAGCAGCTCGCCCATGGCGCGGCTGTCGTCGCCGCGGTAGTTGATGAACACCCCGCCCACGGCGGCTCCCATCCGTACCTGTCCTGTGTTGGCCAGCTGCCGATGATCAGGATGCCCTACCGCACATGCATACGCCGCTTTGCAACCTCAGCGGGTAGGAACTGTCCACTATTTGACTCCTATTCGATGGCGAAGATTTCCACGGCGAGGCGCGGCATCGTGGGCAAGCGTCCTCCCTCGTGCCAGCGGTGCATCATCACGTCGATGGCCACGCGCTCGGCGTAGGGCGCGAGATCTATCTGGGCGCTCCACCGCGTCGACAACTCCGCCTGGGCTGGCCCAGCATTTCGACCGGTCACCGGCCCGACCGCCGATACTGCGAGAGGCAGCCTGATGGTCGCGCTGGTGGGCGCGGGATACTGGGGCTCTCCGTGTCTTCCGTTGGCGAAAAGGGGCACCGTGACCTTCAGCGACCACCTTGTTTCGACCGGCCCCGGCCTCGATGCAGGGCAGTTGCGGCCGCGGAAGCTCTACCGGATCTGGCACGACGGATTCGTTGCCCTCGCCGACGAGGGTTCTCTGCGGTCCCTTCGCCGGGAGCTGGTCTCGGGACAGGCCGTGGCCGACGCGCGCGGGCCGTACACGGTGCTCGCCGATCGGCTGGACGAACGCGGCGCCCAGCACGAACTCGACGTCGAAGTCACCTGGACCGAACCTGGTTTGCGGGTCGAGGTCGCGGCGATCTTGTCGCTGCGCCACACACCGGGCGACCCGCGGGCGGCGTGGCTGCTGGCCGCGGCGGCGAGCCGCCCATGGCGTCCGGAGTTCGAACCACCGGCCGAGCGGCTCGGCTTCGCCGCCCGCGCCGACGCCTGCGACAGCGGCGGCCTGGCCGTCGACGCCCGCCGGCTCAACATCATCAACGAGGACACGCAACGCGACGAAGTCGCCGCGCTGCTGTCGCAGAGCATCACCTCGCCGGTCCGGGCGACGGCGCTGCTGGTCATCAACCGGGCAGCGGTCGTCGCCGACGTGCGGGGATGGTCGGGGATGGTGCAGGTCGTGGTCATCGACGAGGGCCTGCGCCAGGCGATCAACGCCCGGGTCCCGCTCGCTCAGCAGCTCCCGTCCGGGTACCGGCTCTACGCCGCGCCGTGTGACCAGCAGCCCGACACCATCGTGGCCGCCAGCATGACCGAAACGCAGCTGATGGATCTGCCGCGTGAGGAGTTGCTGCAGCCGCTGCTGCACTGGCGTCGCCGCGCCAAGATCCCGGTGCCCTGGCAGCAAGACGCCGCACTGACCGGCTGGCTCGATCGGGACGACCCGTTCCACCCGGCACCGCCCGAGACCCCGGCGGCCGAGTCAGAGGCGCGGCAGCTGCGCCGGGAGCTGGAGCAGACCCGCCGCAGCCTCGACATCTCCCAGCGCGCCCACGCCGAGCTGCAACGCCGGCACGCCACTGACGCCGCCGAGCTGGACCGGCTGCGTGCCCGCACCGTCGACCTGGCCCACGCCGCCACGCTGGCGGAGGAGAACGCGCAGCTGCACGAAACGGTGGCCCGTTACGCTACGGCGCTGGAAGACACCGAAGACGACCTCGCCCAGGCTCTGCGGCGCATCACCCACCTGCTCACCACCGCCGGGCAACCGATCTCGGCGGACGTGCCGGCGGCGCCACCGCGCGAGTACGCGTCGTTCCCCGCACTGCTGGCCGCCGCCCGCGCCACGTTCGGAAACCTGACGATCACCGCGGCCGAGGAGTCGGCGCGGGCGCTGGACGAGGACGGGAAGGCGGCGGTGTGGCGGGCCAGGGCCTGGGCGGCGTTGAGCACCCTGGACTCCTACGCCGCCGCACGCACGAGCGGCTCGGCGGCCGGTGGTGGGGTGGTGACGCTGCGGGAGTTCATCCGCACCGGCCAGCCGGGCGCATTGATCAGCATGCAAGCGCTGAAGCTGAGCGAGTCGGACACGGTGACCAGCAACGATCGCCTCCGCGCCGCCCGGGTGTTTCCCGTGCCGGTCGAGGTCGACTCGAGCGGGTACGGGTTCTTCGGCGCGCACATCGCGCTGGAGAAGTTCAAGCCGCCGGCACCCCGGCTGCATTTCCTCGACGACACCGGCCGCAGCGGCCTGCTGTGCGTGGGCTACCTCGGCTCGCATCTGCCCAACACCAGAACCAACTAGCCCTAGTCGGCAACCGATCCGAGATCGCGTGCGCCGAACACGGCTCGGTGGTCAATCGCCGCCATGTCGGCGCCGGATGGGCTGAAAACAACTGACGCAGGCGGCATCGCTCGCACACGATGCCCAGCAAGTCGAAGTCACCCTCGACTGTCCACTGAGGATCCGCGCCGACGGTGCCGGCGATCAGCAACGCCAGTTCGTCGTCATCGCGTTCCAGGACTACTTGCAGCCGCACCAGGTCCCGCTGCCGCTGACCCGGCAGCGCCGAGCGGACCAGCCACGGGCCGGCCACTGTGAGGACTCGGCGCGGCGGCCCGTCGCCGCCCGCGACCGTCGCTGGCGGGTGGCTGAGCTCTCCGCGCTCGCTGCAGCGCACGACGTTGCCTACGGCGTCGAGGACGATCACTGAAACCGGGCGAGACGGGACGAGCGTCGGTGATGGGACGGGCAGGCGTCCTGGCCACGGGCGGTCTTCGAGCACGGGGCGTCGAGGTTCGCCCCACGGGACGAGCCGGACGCGCTCGGCCGGTCCGCGGCCGCCGTCCAGCAACGGTGTGTAGATCGCGTCTGGGCCGAGGAGGCCTTGGATCCGTACTAGCGCCCGGCCGGCCCGCTCGGCGGCGTCGGCGTCCTGGCCCATCGACCCGAGCTGCAGCTGCAGCGCTTGCCCGCCGACGACCTCCTCCGGCTCGAGGGTCAGCTGGATGATCCCGGCGTTGGGGCGTTCGCTGTCGCGGACGGTGAGCCAGCCTTGGCACTGCCACCGCACCCGGTCCGCGGTCGCGTTACCGACTGGACCAGGACCGCGCCGAGGATCATGCCGATTCCGCCTGCCTAGATCGGGAGCGGGAGCAAGGTGCGTACCGAGCACAGCATCTTCATTCGTTCGCCTCCCCGATAGAGGTGCACCCTGCTCCTGGCTTCGGCCTGTTCGGCAGTGCCGTCAGCGCAGGTCAGTCGCCGACGCTGCGGTGGCCGAGGTCGCGGACCGTGGCTGGGCGGAGTCCAGGCTGGGTGCTGGTCGGGTCGAGGGTGTCGAGGATCAGGTCGTCCCAGTTGGTGCTGGCGAACCAGCCCTTGCCCATCAGGTGCGCGGTCCAGTGCAGGTAGGCCGGCCAGGTCCGGATCCGCTCGACCGCGATCAGGTAGCCCGTGGCGGGCTCGCAGCGCTCGTGGGTGACCCGCCAGTGAACTCGCTCGTCCGGAGCGGCGAGCATCTCCTCGAGCGTGAACGACGACCACGTCTCCTGATCGCCGCGGTCACCTCGTTCGGCGGTTGCGGCCTCCGGGCGGCACCACACGGCGCCGTCGCCGTCGGCGATCAGCTGCAGGCATATCTGGCACACCGCCAGCAGGTCCTGCCCGGCCGCCGGGGGCGTCTCGCCGGTCACTGCCGGGCCTGCAGTAGGTGGTCGACGTTGTGCGCCTCGTCGACGGCCTGGGTGTGGGCGAGCGCGGCGGCGAACATTCCGGCGAATCCGTCGTCGGCGGCCGGGGCGGGCAAGGCGGCGGTGACCTCGTCCATCTGCGAGAGCGTGTGGGCTTCGCGGTGGGCGTGCTGCTCGTTGGTGAGGCGTTCGATGGCGCGGCGGCCGGTGCGGTCCTCGCCGCGGTCGACGATCAGCCAGCTGCAGTCGGTGCCTGGCTCGACCGCGTACCGCGGTGTCGTCTGCGTCATCCCGTCGCTCCTGCCCTGGCCTGCGCGCCGCGTTGGCGCCGCTGGTGTCGTTCTACACCGGCGCACCCCGCCTCCCGCGGTTCGGACACGCCGCGCCCACGCCGGTGCGCCCGGTTGTGTCGGTGGCGGGGATTAGGGTCGCGACGGCGGAGCCGCGCAGGCAGGAAGCGCGCGGGGAGTGTGAAGAGGAGGCGGGTGTGGCGGACGAGGCTGGAGCCACCGAGCAGCGGACATGTTTCAAGTGCGGGGAGGTTCCGGTGCCCGAGGCGATCATCTTGTGCAATCGGTGCCGGGACATGCTCGAGTTCCAAACCGCGCGTCACATCTACGCCGCGCTCCCTCACTAGCGCGAGAGCAGACCATGTCCCACGACGTCGACGACGACGCGAGCAAGCCTGCGGTCCGGACACCGGAGCAGGAAGCCGGGCGGATCGCGGAGGCGTTCGACTTCTACGACCGCGGCAAGCACTGGGAGATCGCCGGCGAGCGCCGCGCCGAGGACTCCCCGTACGGCACCGCGCACGTGTGCAGGGTCGTGCCGGCCCGGGTGCTGCACGTGATCGGCGCCAGCGAGATGGCCGAGCAGCTGCGCCACCTCTATGGCTCCGGCGCGGTGACCGGGTGGACGCTGCAGCCGATGCCCGAGACCCGCACCTCGCTGCACACCGTCAAGCAGGCGATCTTGCGGGCCGCCGACGGCCTCGGTCGCGGCTACACCCAGCTCAGCCGCGGCGGATTCACCTGCACCGAGGAAGTCCAGGCCTGCCCGGACACGGCGATACTCGGCGTCCCCAACATCGGCCCCAGCACCCTCGACATCATCCGCTCTGTCCTGCCCTATCTCGGACCTGATCCGGCCGAGCTCACCGCCGAGCTAGCCGACGCGGACGGCGGAACGGATGCGTCGCCGCAGACGGCGCGGGTGGGCGGGCTGTTCACTCTCGCGACGCGGGCGCGCTACCCACGGCTGGTCGAGCAGCTGGCCGCCTCCCGGATGCCCCACGCCGCGCTGGCCAAGATCGCTGACGCACTCAACAGCGAGCCTCTCCCGCTGGCTGATCCGATGGTGGATCTGCTGCTGGACACCGCCGGGCTGCGCCGGATCCTGGAGATCTACCGCACGACCCACGTCGAGCATTAGCCCGGCTGGGTTGACGGCCTTGGCTGCCTGGCGGGCGCGGACGCGGCGCTGCTGACGCCATCCGCTCATTCTCAGCGCAATCAGTCCCGTGCACGGGCGCGAATACAGCCTCACCGGCCGACAGGGGGCCGGCTCAGGTGCTGATGCCCAGCGGCCAGCTGTAGTCGCTGTCCGGGTCGTCGAGCCAGACGAACTGCTTGCCCGGCAGATTGAGCGCGGTCACGCCGAGCCGGACAGCGTCCGGCTTGCCGAGGGCGTTGAACGCGGTGGCGGCGTGTTCGATGGTGTCCCACAGCCGGTAGGGCCCGGACTGCCGGACCGCCCAGGTTCCCTCGGTCAGCGGGGTCAGGTCGACCTCAGCGCGCGCTGGTCCGCGCTCGGCGACAACAACGCCATGTGCGACGCTGCCGGCGAGCCGCAGGCCCGGAGCGTGCAGCCACAGGAACAGCGCCAGCTCGGGCCGGTTCAGGAGCGTGGCGGGGTCCACGGCTGTCGTGCCGTAATGCGGAATCCCGGTCGCGGCCGCTGGTGGCTCGTGGTCGGCAGCGAACGGGCTGGTGACGTCGGCTCGCATCGGCATGAACAGCACGGGGAACGGGTCGATGCGGCCGCTGACTTCGTCGTCAGCGGTCTTGTCGAGCACGAGCAGCGGGCCGGCGGCGCCGGCATCGAGGGGGGCGACGATCCGCCCGCCGTCTGCGAGCTGGTCGATCCAGGCCGGTGGGATCGCGGTAACCGCGCAGGTGGCGATGATCCTGTCGAACCTCATCTCGCCAGGCCAGCCCTGGTAGCCATCGCCAGCGGCCAGGTGCGGGCTGTACCCGGCGGCGGTCAGGTGCTCATGGGCCATGTCGACCAGCTCGGGATCCAGGTCGAGGGTGTAGACGTTGTCCGCGCCGAGGCGATGCGACAGCAGGGCCGCGTTGTAGCCGGTGCCGGTGCCGATCTCCAGCACCCGGTGCCCCGGCTCGACACCGAGCCGTTCCAGCATCACGGCCATGACGGTGGGCTTGCTCGAGGACGAGCTGGCGATCTCCCGCCCGGCCGCAGTGTCGCCGGCGGGCCGGGTCTGGGTGGCCAGGGCCTCGTCGGAGTAGACCGCGTCCAGCCAGCCTGGATCGCCCGCGCCGAGTGAGGCGGCGCCGTCGAGGATGCGCGGGACGAACAGGTGCCGGGGCGTCGCGGCGAACGCGGCGTGCCAGGCGCGGTCAGCGAGGACACCGGTAAACACGAGCTCGTCGGCGAGGGCGGCGGCCCGGGCTTCCCAGGTGCCGGTGTCCAGGGCATCCACGGCTTCTACTCCTTGGTCAGTGCGTCGGCGATCGCCGCGGCGATCGGCAAGTCGCATTCTTCGGCCAGCCAGCCCCAGGCGGCAACCGCGTTCGCCTCCAGGCAGATCCATTTGTCGTCCGGCCGGACGACGAAGTCGAACGCGCTGAACGCCAGCCCGGCCGCGTCCAGGTAGCGGGCGATTCCCGCCCGGACGTGATCGGGGACGTCGATCACCGCGTAGGTCAGGGCGTCGTAGTCCGAGCGCCAATCTACCTGCGCCTTCTCACTGCCGGCGTGGATCGCCACCGGGAACAGCCGGTCGCCGACCGCGGTGACGCGGGCCTCAAACTGCTTCGGCTGCCACTGTTGAATCAGGTGTGCCGTCACCTCGATGCCCTCGAGCGAGTCGAGTTCGTCGCGGCCGAGACGACGGGTGTAGACGAGGGCTTCGCCGCCGGACTCGTAGACCACCGGCTCGGCCAGCGGCTTGACGATCAATTCCCCGAAGGTCTTCGCGAACGCGCGGACGGCGTCGGCGTCGTTGGTGATCAGCGTCGGCGGGACGGCCAGCCCGGCCTGGCGCAGCACGGCCAGCTGCCGCGGCTTGTACGCGGCGTCGGCCAGCGCCGAGGGGTGCGAGACCCAGGTGACCGGCAGGCTCGCCAGGACCCCGCCGAGCCCGACCCGGGCCTGCGCCCGGCTGAACCGCAGCTCCGGGCCGGACATTCCGGCGGGCATGACGGGCTCGGTCGGTTTGCCGTAGTAGACCGCGGTGACCTCGTGCAGGAGGACGTCGTGCTCGGTGGTGCGCAGGGCACCGCGCCAGCCGGCCGTGTCCGGGGTCAGCTCGGCGCCGAGGGACATGGTGAGCGGGAAGTCGCCGACGTTGACCGCCTGCCAGCGGATGCCGCGGGCGTCGAGTTCAAGGCCGACCGCGGTGGCCGCCCAGTCCTCCCGGATGCCGACCATCAGGACCAGCGGATCGCGGTGCTCAGTCATCCGGGGTGGTGTAGGAGTCGTCGACCAGCCTGCCGTCCTCGTTGCAGTTGCGCGCGTGGAAGGTGTCGTGCGCGGTAGTGCGGTGCTTGGCCTCCGGCACCACCTGGATGCGCCGTGCTCGCACGGCGCGAAGGATGAACGGCCGTACGGTGCTGGGGTTCTCGTCGCTGAGCGGCCGGGCACCGACGTTGACCGGGAACCGCCCGGCCGTCGGCATCAGCGGGTCACCGGCATCGCCGGCCGCGGTATCGAGCAGGGGCATGCAGATCTCGACCTCCTAGTTGGAGTGTGTGGTGGCGCACCGGTCTCTTTCACTTTGCTGGGGCCTGGACAACCGGGCAAGATCCGACCGAGCGAATCTGCTGGTCACGTGGTGCGCGGACCTGGCTACGACTCGATCCCGGCGGCGATTTCGTTGTCCGCGTAGATCTCGTACGGGTTCTGCTTCAGCCTCAGCAGATATGAGCCGCACGTGTCGAAGATCCCCCCGAGGTAGCGAACCAGCACCGGGTTGATCATGTCGCTCGGGTGCCCGACGTGGTGGAGCTGTTCGTTTGCCGTGCCGGTGGTCCCTGAAGTTCCGGTGCTGTCAGCCCACGAGCGGCAGGCCGAGACCGAGGCCAGGGCCGCACGCCTGCGGGCCCGCGATCGGAGGCCGGGGCTTCCGCGGCCGGCTGCAGGTCACCGACGAGGAGATCACCTGCGGCCGCTGCCTCGAGGGCATGGCCCGTCGCGGGATCGGATCTCGGCCAGAGGTGAAACATCCGGTGCTCGTGTGGCGACTGGATGGAGGTCTGTGTCGGCACGGTTCGGGGAGGGTTCGTGGCTGTCGAGTTGGTGTTGTTCACCGTCGGCGGCGTTCAGCGCTTCCTCGCCGAGTCACGCAAGACCGTGGACATCGCGGGAGCCAGTCTCGTCGTCCGACACCTGGTGATCACGGCAGCCTCCGAGGTCCACGAAGCATTGAGCGCGCACCCCGCACCTGCGGGCCTGATCTTCCCGCCCGCTGCCGCGCTGTCCACGCGCGAGGGCGTGACGAACAAGATCGCCTTCCTCGGCCCGCGTGGGCTGGGCGCGGAGCTGGCTCGCCGGGCCCAGAAGATCGCCGAAGAGACGTGGAGCGACCACGTGCGCGATGCTTACGCGGGATCACCCGGCGACGTCCCGGACACCCCTGGCATGCCGGATGTTGCGTGGGTGTGTGTCCCGGGCGAGGACGGCGAGGACCACACGGTGTTGTGGGAACGTGCGCAAGCGGCGATGACCGCGCGGCGCCGCAGCCGGGTCTTCATCGCACACGCGTGGCAGCGGGTGCGGTTGTGCCAGCAGTCCGCCGTCGTCCCGGCCGCTGCGGCGCCGCGGACGTCCGCGCGCCATGAACGTCGTGAGTTGCTCTCGGCCGCGGGCTGGACCAAACGCGCGGCCGGCAACCTTCAATACCCGCCTGGCCGCCGCTTTCCCGCCACGACCGTGGTCGCGTCCGCCGCCTACCGCGCCCGTCTGCTGCGCGTGGCCGCCGAAGACGGCACGATCGCCGATCGGCTTCGCCCCCCGGTTCAGGTGCTCTCCGCGCTGATCGACGATCGCCACACACAGGTGTCCCAAGTAGGTGCACCACCCGGGCTGGAGCCACTGACCGACCGGCTGGGGACCGCTGTCTACTCGGATCTGTGGTCTGAAACGGACAGCCGGGACCTGCTGCCCGAGAACGCGGATCCTCAGACGGTGGCGCGCGGGGCCGCGGCGGCCCACGACATCGCCGCCATAGCTCAGCAGGCCGGTGTGGTCACGCTGAGCTCGTACTACGCGGTTGTGGTCCAGGATCTGGATCGGCTGGGTCTGCAGGTGAGCCGGCTGGGACTGGCCGCCCAGCGGTCGGCCTCCGCGACGCTGACGGAGCTGGGACGGGCGCAGCGTCTGCTCAGCGAATCCCCGGACTATCTCGGGGTGCCGGTCTATGCCGGCGGTGACGACTTCTTTGCCTTCGCCCCGGCGGCGCACGCACTCGAGCTGGCCGGCGCGCTGCGCCAGGAGGTAGACCGGCATCTCGCCGGGACGCCGCTGGCGGGGGCGACGGCCTCGACGGCGGTCGTGTTCGCCCATTTCAGCGCTCCGTTGCAGCAGGTGGTGTCCACGGCCCAGGAGGCGCTCGCCGCGGCCAAGGACGCGCCGGGTGCGGATGGGCGGGACCGGGACGCGGTGACGGTGGTGGCGCTGCGCCGCGGCGGTGAGCGGGCTCGCACCGTGCTGCCCTGGACCGTGGCCGGCCGCAGTGCCGTGGAGTTGCTGCGGGCGGTGGCGCCGGACGCCGCTGCCGGTGCGTTGTCGGCGGCGTTGGCTTCGAGCGTGGAACGTGACGCGGCCGAGCTGGACGCGTTGAGCCTGCAGGGTTTCCGGGACGTGGCCGAAGACGAGATACGGCGCCGGGTCGCCCGGCAAGGCGGCGGGCCGGCGGTGGCGGCCGCGTTCGCCGCTCTGGGCGCGGCTGAACGGGCCGAGGGCCCGGAGCACGCGTTCCGCCCGGCGCGGACGATGCTGGTGGCGCGTTTCCTCGCCCAGGAGTGCCGATGACCGCGGCCGGGCGAGTGACCCGGACCTGGCTGTCGGTGGCGCCGCTGGACAGCCTGATGGTGCGGGACGGACGGCGGTTCGCCGGGGGTGACTCCTCGATGGCGGCCGGGGTGGCGCCGGCGCCGAGCACGTTCGGTGGCGTGGTCACACGCGTCTACGGCGGCGAGGTGGACCGGATCGTCGGTCCGGTCGCGCACCTGGACGACACGCCGATGTTCCCGATGCCGGTCGACGTGGTCGAGACCGGCGACCTCGCGCGCGGCCGCCGGCTGTCCCGGTTGCCGGTGCGGCCGCGCCCGGAGCACGAGATCAGCGACCTCGACCCGGACCCTGATGAGCTGGGCGCGCTGCCGCGGCTGAGCCACGCCCTGGCCGGAGAGGGAGATCCGGTCGGTGGCTGGTTGTCGGCCGAGGGGATGGCCGCGTGGCTGAGCTCGGACGCGCTGCCACCGGGGGAGATCGAGCCCGATACCTGGGCCCAGTGGACCGAGACCGCGTTGTGGCACCCGGAACCGCACGTCGGGATCGCGCGCGACACCGCGTCGGGCACGGTGCTGGACGGGATGTTCTACCGGGCCGGGCATCTGCGCCCGGTCGAGGGGCTGCGGTTCGTGGTCGGCTGCGACCACCACACCCCGCCCCCTGACGTCGCGGCGACGGTGGTTCCGCTGGGTGGCCGGTCCCGGATGGCATCGGCGACACCGGCGCAGGCGGCGGATCCGTTTCCCCCGGCGCCGGAGGACTTTCCGGGTGGCCGGCTGGTGGTGTACCTGGCGACGCCGGCGCTGGTGCGTGAGGTGCGCTGGGTCCCGCCCGGCACGTCCGCGCGGCTGTGCGGGCTGGCGGTGGCGGGGCCGCAGGCGGTGGCCACCGCCTCGTCGGAGGACCCGGGCGCGACCAGCCGGCTGATGTGGGCGGTGCCCGCAGGCAGCCTGTACTACCTGCGCTTCGACTCCACGGGAGAAGCGCACGAGTGGGCGGCGCGGTTCCACGGCGGGTTGCTGCCGGGGCTGCCGCGCGCGGAGAACCCCGTGGTGACCGCTGGATTCGGGACGTGCCTGACAGGGAGATGGTGATGGCACAACGCATACTGGTCCTGCTCGCGGAAACCCCGGTGCACGCCGGCGGCGGCGAGGCGACAGGAATCGTGGATCTGCCGATCCAACGTGAGGCCGCCACCCGGCTGCCGATCATCTGGGGCCAGAGCCTCAAAGGCGCGCTGCGCGACACCCTGCGCCCTCAGCTGGACTCCGGCGAGGACACCAGGATCTTCGGCTCACCCGTAACCGCCGGCCAGGATTCGACCGGCGACCGGGCCACCACGCGGGGCGGAGTGGCGTTCGGGGATGCCCGGCTGCTGCTGTTGCCGGTTCCTACGCTGGTGCGGACCTTCGCGTGGGTCACCTCGCCGCTGCTGCTGTCCCGGCTGGGACGCAGCGCGACCGTCCTGTCCGGCACCAGCACCGGATGGACCCTCACCACGCCACCGGGTTCCACGGCCATCGCGGGCGAGACGTGGAGCGGGCGGCAGGCGCTCGGCCCGCTAGTGCAGACCGTCCGCCCGGATCGCGCGCTGCCGGGGATCGCCGCCGATCTCGCCGAGCTGGTGTTCCCCGCCGGCGCCGCGTTCGATCACTCCCGCGCCAAGCTGCGGGAGGACTTGCTGGTGGTGGACGACGGCGTGCTGGCCGAGCTGAGCGACACCGGCACCGACATCGTCGCCCGGGTGCAGCTCAACGCCGATAAGACCGTCGCGAACGGGCCGTTCTACTCCGAGCACCTGCCGTGTGACACCGCGCTGGTCGCGCTGCTCTCGGGCGAGAACGAGCTGCTGGTCCGGCTCAGCGGCCTGCTCGACGGCACCACCGTGCGAATTGGCGGGGACCAGACCATCGGCAAAGGCCTGCTGTGGTGCCGGGTGCATGACGCCGCATCACTGCCCCGACACTCCGCCGCCGCGGCACCGGCGCCGGCCACGCCTGCACCCGTGGTGGAGACTGCTCCCGCCGCGACGACCGGGGCGGCGCCGCGTCGGCCCGGGGGAGCCGGGCCGAGCCCGGCCTCGATTCCGCCGCGGGTAACGCGGTGACCGGCATGCGGCTGGACCGCGACCTCGCGGTCGCCGCCGCCCGCGCCCTGCCTGAGGCCGTCGATAAGGATTACCTCACGGTGATCCGGACGGTCCCGGTGATGCTGCACAGCAGCGGCCTGGCCGCGGCTGCGGCCTATCTGCTCTCCCGCGTCCGCCCCGCCGGCGACGGCGGCCCGGACCGGTACGCGCGCGTGGCCCAGGCTCTGCTGGAGGACGCGGCCCGTTTCGTCGGAATCCCGGTGACGGGCCCGCCGCTGCCCCTCCTGGATGCCCTGTGCGCCGACGAAGCCGGGTATCGCCTGGCCGAACGCCGCGCCCGCGGCTTCGCGGTGTGGCTGGCCCGCCTGGCCGCCGCCCGCCACCACGCCGCCGGAGCGCGGACATGACCCCGCGGCCGCTCACCTACGGGTCGCTGCGCGATCTCGTGACCACGGGGGAGACGATCCAGCAGCTGGAGACGCAGCCGAACGGGTACCTGCTGTGGTCACGGCTGTGGTGCGGGCTGGGCGACAACGGCACGGTCGCCGACGACACCGAGAGGCAGCTGCAGCACCTGGAGGCGGTCGCGGCAGCGGCTCGTGCGGTGCCGGCGGGACTGCTCGAGTCGATAGCGGCGCGGCGCCGAGCGGCCGCGGCCGCGCTGGCCGCGCGTGATCCGGAGCTGGTCAGCGTCGAGGTGCAGCTCGTGCCGCAGTGGCGAGTGGTGGTGGGGCACGGGGAGAACACCGTCCACGAGACCGGCTTGAGCTGGTCGCCGACCTACGGAGTGCCGATGTGGCCGGGATCCGGGCTGAAAGGCGCGGCCGCGGCGCAGGTGCCGCGGCGCTGGCCGGACCGACCCGACCTGGTGCAGCAGCTCTTCGGCAGCCCACGCCCCGGCACGCCCGGGAATGCCGGTCAAGGCGCGGTGACGATTCTGGACGCGCTCCCGGCCGGGTCGCCGCACGTGGTGCTCGACGTGCTCACCCCACACGGCGGCGGCTACTACCGCGAGGTGAACTCCGGCGCCGAGGTGGTCACGCCACCGGCGGAGTACCACAACCCGGTGCCGGTGCACTTCCTCGCCGTCGAGGCCACCCCCTTCCACACCCAGCTGATCGGCCGCGCCACCGCCGTGCAGGCGATGGTGGCACTGCTGACGGACGCGGCAGGGGACTGGGGGATCGGGGCGAAAACCGCCGCCGGGTACGGCTACTGCACCGTGACCGTCGTCGAGCCGTCATGACCGGGTTCGTGCACGTGGTGCCCGTCGGCACGTCCCTGCTCAAGCACCTCGCCGCCGACCGGCGCGTCTCGATCCCCGTCCGCAACGCCCTCGCCGGCGGGGCGCCGCTGCGCGGGTTGCTGCGCCAAGCTGACCGCGGCGACGGCCGGCTGCTGCTCGAGCCACTGCTGCACGCGGATCCCGGCCAGGCCGCCGCAGTGACCGCGCAGCTGCAGCAGCTCACGCCGAAGCACAGCGCCGAGCTGACCGCCCTGGACGCCCACGACCGGACCCGAACCGAGCCCCCGAACCGGGGCGGGGACTCGATCGTGCTGGTCACCACCGACACCGACGACGGGCTGCGCGCCGCGGCGCTGCTGGCCCACCTGCTCGCCTCCCGGGCGGGCAGCCTGCCCCGCTACGTCGATGACCCGGTCGCGTCCCCGGCCGGGATCACCATGGCGGCCGGGCAGGTGCTGCTGGTCCGGATCCCGGGCCTCGACCTCGACATCGGCGGCGCCCCGGATAGCCGGACCTGGCTGGCGATCGGCGAGATCGGCCGCGCCGTCGCCCACGACCTCTGCGACACCGGGGCCGACCGCCGCGTCGTCTTCCATCTCACCGGCGGCTACAAAGCGCTGCTGCCGTACCTGTTGCTGACCGCCGACGCCGTGGCCACCGTCGTCCGGTGCCGCCTTGGCGCGGGTTCCCGCGTCAGCGCCCAGGTCCTGCACGAAACGAGTGAACAGCCGGTCTCGCTGCCGGTGCGCTGGCTCACCGGCACCCTGCTCGAACGAGCGCAGGACCTGTCCCGATCAGCTGGCACCCGCGATCACCTGCTCGTCGACGACCTGCACGACTTCCGCGGCACCTACCTGCGCGATGAGCCGTTCACCGGCCGCCGGGCGCTGACCGAAGCCGGGCTGATCCTCGCCCGCACCCTGTGGGCGCTGGAAGTACCGCGATGACCGACCTGGTCGCCCGCTACTGGGACATGGTGCTGCCGACCGGCATGTCACCGCTGCCGCGGCTGCCGCTGCCGGCGGTCACCGACCGGGTCGACCCGGTCGTGCTGGCCGGGCTCCTCGCCGACCCGCGCTGCCTGGACGGATTCGGCGCCGCGAGCGGGCGGCGCCGCACCGACCTGCTGGCCGCGCTGGCGGTGTGGCTGGAGCACCTGCCCGCGCACCTGGTGCCCGAGCCGATGCGGTCCCGCGCCGCGCGGCTGCGGTTCGTGGTCTGGAGCCTGCCGTTCCGGCTGCGCGCCCTCGGCGAGGACGCCGATGTCCTGCCCGAGCGCGTCGACCCGCCGGCCACCCGCCCCGGCGACCAGCCGCCGCCACCTCAGATGCTGCAGGTGGATCAAGCGGTGCTCCTGCTGGCCCGGACGGCGCGCGAGGAGTGGCTGAGCCACCTGCGGGCCTGGCAGGACGACCCGTGGCTCTCGGCGGTCCACCACACCGACCCCGCCCGGTTCGAATGGGAATTGCGCTGGGTCACCCACGCCTGGCCCGACGACACCGCCGCGGCCGACGTGCGGGGGCGGCGGCTGGCGCTCGTTGCCCGCCGGGCCGGGGACATCGAACGCGGCGATGACCAGGACCGGGTCGCCGGTGAGGTCGCCGAGCACCACTGGCTTCCCCGGGCGGCGCTGCCGGTCGGAAGCCGCGCGTCCGGTCCCGGCGGCCGGCGTCGAGCAGCAGCGTTCGGGTCGCTGGCGCTGGCGCCGCTGCTGCTCTACGCGGCCCAGGCAGGTCAGCTCGCCCGCTGGGTCGCGCTGGCGCAACTCGCGGTCGGGATGGTCGCCGTCATCGCGGCCAGGCCACGCCGGGACGCGCTGCTGCTGCTGCGTCTGCCCGCGGCCTCGGCCGCCGGGGCGCTGGTGCTGTTGAGCTTCACCCCGCGCTGGTGGCTGGATCCCGACGCCTGGCGCGTCGGCCTCGGCCTGCTCGCCGTCTCCATGCTCTACCTGATCATCGAGACCCGCCTGCACGGCGTCCCCGTGTGGGCGGCCGTGCGCCGCGGCACGGTGATCGGCCTGATCGGGGCCGGCTACGCGATGACCTTGAGCATTCTCATCCTCGGGTTCGCCGCACCGAGCGTCGCCGAGGACGGGCAGTGCCTGCTCGGCTGGTGGCAGCACCCGCCCTACACCGCCCACCCCTACCTACCCGCCCAGGCGGCGGCCTGCGCCGACGCGCTGCACGCCGGTGCCGCGGCCGCGCCGGCCGGGTTCGTGCTGCTGCTCACCGGCTGGTCTTTGGCCGTCGGGTTGGCCGCGCAGGTGCTGTGGGACGACCGGCCCGTCACCGCGCCCCTGGGCCGGCTCAAACGCACCCGAGGAGGCCCCTCATGACCGTGTGGACCACGTTCACCCTCCGCGTCGACACCCCGCTGTTCAGCGGCGGCACCACCGGAGCCGACGCCGGGACGATCATCCGGCCGCCGTCGATCCGCGGCGTGCTGCGCTACTGGTATCGCGCCGTCGCAGCCGGCCACACGATGCGCAGCGTGGACGACCTGCCGCAGCTGGCGGACTCCGAAACCGCCGTGTTCGGCAGCACCGCCACCCCGTCACCGATCCGGCTGCGCGTCACCCCACCCGCCGCTCCCGCCGAGAATGCCGTCATCCTTCCCGCCTGGGCACGTCGCAGCGAAAACGGGTTCGCCGGCGCCCGGTACCTGCTCGGGCAAGGACTCTGCACCGGCGGGCGAAAACCCACTCTCAGCCGCCCCCACCTGCCCGTCGACACCACCTTCGACCTGAACGTCGCCCTACCTGAAAACCCAGGCATCACCCAGGGGTTCATGCTCGCGCTGTGGGCGTGGCTGACCTACGGCGGGCTCGGCGCCCGCACCCGCCGCGGATTCGGCCGCCTGTCCTGCATCGCGATCAACAACCCACCACCGGGCTGGAGCCCGGCGCTGCTGCACCCCACCGGCACCCCCGGCGCTCAGCTGGCCCGATGGCGCACCATCGTCCCAGCCGAGATCGCCTACGCCACCAAAGCAGCTTTTCCCGAGACGCCGGACCCGGACGACAATCGCCGGAAGTCCCGCGGCGGCCTCAGCCCGTTCCCGATACTGTCGAAAGAAACCTGGTCCGCCAACGCTCTCGACCTCCAGCCCCGGCCACTCTCGGACGCGCTGCACCGCACGGGCGCTGCCTGGCGCCTTTTCCGCAACGACGCCGCCACCGACGACTACACCGCGGCGACACCGGAATGGGGCACCACAATCCTCGGACCGGATAACAGTTACCCGGTCGCTGCCCTCGGGCTCCCGGTCAACTACTACCGCCCGCAAGACGGCCTCGAAGCATCCGTCAACCTGCACCTGGACAATCAGCCTGCGCGCCGCGCATCCCCGGTCTGGCTCACCCCCGTCCGGCTCGGCGCCACCGACAACTACACCGTGTTCACCCACATCTTCTACGCCGACCTCGCCCCTACCGAGCAGGAAGCGGTCCTCCGGCTCGACGGAGGACCGGCACCCCGCCCCCTGACCCTGCCCTCGGCCGCCACCGCCACCGCGATCTGGAACACCTGGCTCGGTGCTCCCACCGATGAGACACTCTGACCGGCTCGAGGTTGCTCTTGCAGCGGAGATGACCTACGTGACTAGACCGAACGGGCGATGGAGCGGCGAAGATCCACATGCCATCTCGCGTGCACGTCCCCCCCCCCCACCAGCCAACACAAGCCAGGCGAGCCCTGACGACGATCATCCGGAACGGAAAATCGGAACTGCCGTGCAGGACCCAAGTATTTGCGCTGATCAGAGCGACCCTCAACCAGGTAGGGTGCCGACCACAGTCACGCCGAAGGGCGTATAGAAACTCTGGCCGATCGAGGCCAGGTAGTTGAGCGCCGTCGTGCCGACCACAGTCACGCCGAAGGGCGTATAGAAACCAATAACCTGTTGGAGCATGTCGGTCTGCCTGGACAGTGTCGACCACAGTCACGCCGAAGGGCGTATAGAAACTTGTAGGACAGCACGTGGATGTCGTACGGGTAGCTGAAGTCCGGTGCCGACCACAGTAACGCCGAAGGGCGTATAGAAATCCTGGCGGATGGAGCCCAGGGCGTACTTGACGGTGGTGCTAACCAAAGTCACGCCGAAGGGCGTATAGAAACGTTTGTTTTGATGCGGTCGATCGGCTCGTCGCTGCCGTGCCGACCACAGTCACGCCGAAATCTGGTGAGGCTGCGAACCGCTTTCTTGGCCTGCTTGTGCCGCCCACAGTCACGCCGAGGGGCGTATAGAAACTGAAGCCGCTCCGTCCCACCTGCAGCTCCTCGCGCCGAGTGGAGTCACGCTGAAGGGCGTATAGAAAAATCTGGGGCTTGCGGTGCGAACCGTTCGGGTCGTCCAGTGCCGACCACAGTCACGCCGAAGGCCGTATTGAAACGTGGTGTTCGGACGTGGCAGGCGGATTTTGCGGAGGTTGTCGGGCGGGGAGTGTCGGGTAACGATTCGACGGCGGGTTCGGTGGCGGTGAAACCTGGGGCGGGTCGCCGCCGACTCCAGCGGTGTTCGCGTGATGCGTCCTGGTGCGTTCGGTGGTCGGGAGTGGAGGTGGTCATGCCGAGTTTGTGGGAGATGCCGGTTCCCGGGGGCGTGGTTGATCGGCGCCGGTTGCACGGGTTGCTGGCTTCGTGGCTGGACTCTGATCATCGGGCTGACCGGAAGGCGTGGTCGTGGAAGGCGACGAATAAGGGGATCGAGATCGGTGTGCTCGACGATGGTGCGGTGGGGCGGTTGCTGGCGGGAGCCGGCCGGGGGCTGCGGCAGGTCGCTGCGGTGGCGTGGTCGGAGGTGGCGGGTGGCTCTAGGGGTGCGTGGGCCGTGGAGTTCGTGAGCCCGGTGACGTTCCGCCGGGGCAACCGGTTGCTGCCTTGGCCGTCCCCGTCGGCAGTGCTGGGCAGCCTGCGCGCTGATTGGCGGCGGTTCGCCGCGCCGCACGCCGGCGACCTGGAGGTGGATCTGGCCCTGGATCCGGTGGTGGTTACTGACGTGAGGGGTGCGAGCGAGGTGGAGCGGTTCGTGCTGCACGAGCGTCCGGACGCGGCTGGGGAGCGGGTGCCGGTCCGGGTGACGGTGGGTGGCTTTCGCGGGCGAGTGACGTACGCGGTCGAGGATCCCGGGCTTCGGGACGCGGTGGGGAAGTTGCTGGCGATCGCGCCCTACGCTGGCGTGGGCGCGCACACGACGAGAGGTTTCGGCGGCGTCCGGCTCCATCCGGGGCGGTGACCCCGGGCGCGTCGATGGTGCGGGTCGCCGCGCCCTCGGCGCTGGCGGCGGCCTGGGCGGATGTCCTGCTCGCCGACGCGCGGGACGAGGTGCTCTCGGCGGGTGTGCGGCGGTTCCGGGATGGCGTCGAGAACCGGCTGGCCGAGCTGTCGGCCCAGCTGCTAGGCGGTGGCTACGAGCCGGGCGTGCTGACCGAGGTCGCGATCACCGACACCGACGGCGGTGAGCGGGTGTTGCGTGTTCCCGCGGTTCGGGACCGGGTCGTGGAACGGTCGATCCTCGGTGTGCTGGGCCCGGCGATCGACGCGCTGCTCGGACCGGGCAGCTTCGCCTACCGGCCGGGGCTGGGCGTCAGTGACGCGGTCCGGGAGGTTGCGCGGCTGCGTGAGGAGGGGTTCGCGTGGGTGCTGCGGACTGATGTGCACGACTGCTTCCCCTCGATACCGCTGGAGAGGCTGTCGCGGAGCCTGTCGGCGCTGATCGGGGATGCCGAGTTGGTGGCCGTTGTCCGGTTGTTGCTCGCGCGACAAGCGCGGCGTCCCGGGCAGCGCGATCTGCTCGCGCCGAAGGGCTTGCCGCAGGGGTCGCCGCTGTCGCTGGTGCTGGCGAACTGGGTGCTGGAGCCGATCGACGAGCGGGTTCGCCGAGCCGGGTTTCCGGTCGTGCGCTACGGCGACGATTTCTGTGTGGTGGCGCGGTCCCGGGATGAGGCGTGGGAGGCAGCGCGGGTGGTCTGCGCGGCGGTGGAGGAGGCCGGAATGACCCTGGGGGCGGACAAGACCGCGGTGATGTCCTTCGCCGACGGCTTCACGTTTCTGGGCGAGGACTTCGGTTCCCGGTATCCGCCGGTCCTCGAGCGTGGCGCTGCGGTTCCGCAGCACCGGACGGTGTTTCTGGGGGTGCAGGGCAGCGGGGCGCGGGTCGAGGACGGGCGGCTCGTCGTCGCCAAGGACGAGGAGCGTCTGCTTGACGTGCCGATCGGCCTGGTGGCGAGGATCGTGTGTTTCGGCGCGGTCGGGGTGAGCGCGGGCCTGCGAAATTGGGCCTTGTCGGCCGGGATCGAGTTGGTGTTCTGTTCCCACCGGGGTCGTTATCTCGGGCAGACGATCGGCGGGCCCGCGGTGCGTGCGTCCCGGCTTCGGCGGCAGCTGACGACGGCGCAGGACCCGGCCCGGTCGCTGCCCGCGGCGCGGGTCATGGTGGCGGCGAAGCTGCGGAAGCAGGCCGTGCTGCTGCGCCGGACCATGCGCGGGGAATCGGCCGAGGAGCTGGGGGTGGCGGTCAGCGCCATCGACAGCTACCTGGCGCTGCTGCCGGAGGCGACCAGCAGAGACGAGCTGATGGGGCTGGAAGGCGCGGCCGCGCGAGCCTACTTCCAGTCCTGGCGCGCCTTCCTGCCCGGCGACCTCGGCTTCACCGGCCGCAACCGGCGCCCGCCGCGGGATGTCGTCAACGCGGCACTGTCGTTCGGTGACGCGGTGCTGGTTTCGGAGAGACCTCGGCGCTGGTGGCCGCCGGGCTGGAGCCGTCCGTCGGCCTCCTGCACGCCGAGGACGGTGACCGCCCCAGTCTCGCGTTGGACCTGGCGGAGGAGTTCCGGCCGCTGGTCGTCGACCAGCTCGTGCTCGAGGCCTTCCGCCGGCGCCGCCTGACCGCCGAACACGGCCGCCGTGACACCGAACGTGACGGTGTGCTGCTGACCAGGGCAGGCCGCCAGGCCGTGCTCGACGGCTACGAACGCCGGATGCTGCAAACCACCACAGGAGCACTGCCGGATTTCGCCGGAAGCCTGCGCCGGCACCTGTACCGTCAGGCACAGAACATCGCCGGCTACGTCGAGGGCACCGT
This sequence comes from Amycolatopsis iheyensis, assembly GCF_024703995.1. Classification (GTDB taxonomy): domain Bacteria; phylum Actinomycetota; class Actinomycetes; order Mycobacteriales; family Pseudonocardiaceae; genus Amycolatopsis; species Amycolatopsis iheyensis. The sequence goes on from NZ_JAMXQV010000024.1 coordinate 162,997, forward strand.
GACCGAGCTGAGCGGACTGTCATGGCGCTGACGACGCTGGTCTGCTACGACATCTCCCGCGACGCCGCCCGTGCCCGGGTCGCGGGATACCTTCAGCACTGGGGCGACCGCATCCAGCGCAGCGTGTTCGTCTGCTTGATCGACACCGCCGACCTTCCCGAATTCCGCGAGCGGCTCGCCGGAATGATCAACCCCGGCACCGACGCGGTGCACCGAGTGCCGCTGTGTGCCACGTGCTGGTCGAAAACCGTCGTACCCGGCCAAGCCGACCTCGAACCCGACCGCCCGTACTGGATCGCGCTGTGACCCGGCTAGCCCGAACGGGGGAAGGCCAGCTGAAGATCGACATCATGTCTCGCGTGCACGCCCCCCGACCAGCGCAAACGGTACCAACGCAGCCCGATGCCGATCTTCTCGAGCCCGCGCACAACGGTGCCGTGCACAGCACCGCCGTTCGCGCTGGTCAGAGAACATGCTCAGCCGGGTAGGGTGCCAGCCGTAGTCACGCCGAAGGGCGTATAGAAACAGCGAGCTGAGCGCCGTTGCGTTCGGGAACACCAGTGCCAGCCGTAGTCACGCCGAAGGGCGTATAGAAACATGGTCGCGGCGCGCCGACAACAGCACTCCGATCTGCGAGTGCCAGCCGTAGTCACGCCGAAGGGCGTATAGAAACCTGCGTCAGATCGCCGACAGCTGCTGCCGCTCGGGTGCCAGCCGTAGTCACGCCGAAGGGCGTATAGAAACGGGGTCACACGGGTGCCGGCGATGTCGTTCGTCCAGTCGGGTGCCAGGAAGCAGTCGGTCGGCGGCCGCAGCCGCGTGCGGCGTAGGCGCCGGCGACGCCGCAGCGCGGGCCCAATGAGCACGGCTGGACGGACGGAGACCTAACGGAGCCCACATGGGCGAGTTGCGAAGGCAAATGTCACAGGGTTGACGTATAAATGCAGGTAGGAGCGTTGTGGTTGGCAAAGCTGACGGCGGTCATGTGGAGGCCCTGCGGGCTTTTAATCCGTAGGTTCTGGGTTCGAGCCCCAGGCGGCCCACTCAAACTCCCTGGTCAGCGGCCTGCCGGTCGCCACCGGTCAAGATCGGCTCCCCGGGTTGAGGGGGGCCGACGGTTTAACCATCAGACCTCCGAGTAACCGTGTCCAAACCGTTGGTCGCCGTGTTCGATGCGTCGGCAAGTCTCGCCACGGTCGTTCGTGCGGTCTCCGGCTGAACGCTCGCGGAAGCGGCCCAGTGCCCCCTGCGTCAAGACTGCCTCAACATCGCCGCAGGGGACGCTTCCGATGTGCCGGGCGGGGCCGCGCGGACTGTGCGCGAGAGGCCTGACTCCATCTCGGAGGCTATCGCCAGTGCCGAGCGACTGCTCTTGGGAGCACGCTCGACAGATGGTGCCCTCTTGCACGTGCCTTGGCGATGCTGGGTCGACAAAGATGGCGAAGTAGGCCAACTGGCACCCGGATGCGAGAACACGAGAACAGGTCCACGGCTCGGCAGTTGCGCGTGGAGCTCTGTCGACGGGTATACCGAGTTATCGCGGCGACGAACCGATGACTTGTGCGTCGGCCGACGAAGCCCAACCTCGCACCAGACGTCAGTAGCTTCGAACTTCAATGTCTCAGATGGAAGAAGTCGCGTGAATTGAAGTCAGGTCGAGGCCTGAAGATCTCGGGCGGGAGTCAGACGTAAGAGGTGCAGCAGGTGTAGGCGTTGCTTTGCGTGCACCAGTAGTCGTAATTGTAGTAAATTCACCCCGTAGCCTGCGGCCTTGTGCTTATGATTGAAGGCGGTAGTTTCGGCAGATTTCACTTTAATTGGGGTTAATCTGAAGAATGACTACCCCTCTAAGTGAAAAATTTTCCTTGCGACGTCTTCCCTGTGCTCCTCAAAGCTTTGCTGGATAATTTACTTTCTTGGCTGACTCTGAGGAGACGGGCTCAAGTCCAACGACTTTCACGCGCTCTGGTGTCCAGTCCGGCGGGCAGGAGGCCAGGCCCGCACGTACGTACGTGCGTGAGGCCGAGGCCGCGAATGTCGAGATGCAGGTCGAGCATAAGACGACCAAGACGACGGCGCCGGCCAACATTGCCGAGCGGCTGGGCATCAACGAGGGCGACCCGGTGACCTGCACTCGGTACATCATTCGGATGGGGAACCCGTGGCAGCCGGTTACGAGTAGTCTCGCGTGGGAGCCGTTGGCCGTCACGGGCGGAACGGATATTGAGTTACCCCACGAGGGTTCGCGCGCCGACAAGGGCATCGTCGGCCGGTTCTCGACCATTGGGCACGAGGTCAATCAGTACGAAGAGCGCCTCGATATCGCACGCCGACTGCAGAGGAGGCGAAGCTCCTGGACATCCCGGCGAATCGCCCAGTTATACAGATCACGCAGACGTTCCGTGGCGCTGATCGCTTTGGTGTGGAAGACGATTCTGCCCTTGAGACTGCGGATACCTTTTTCCCGGCAGGCCCGCTACGAATTGCGTTTCGTCATGGAGATCAGCTAGACCGACTCGCCTTCAACTGCCTCAGGAATGGTGTCAGTACTGCGCGCGCAAGAGGAGGGGGGACGGCGTTTCCAATGGTTGTCGACAGCACTGTACGGCGAGAAATTTCATCAAAAGAGAAGTAATCCGGAAATCCTTGAATGCGAGCCGCCTCGTGCGGAGTTAGGGCGCGAGGAAGATCAGGGTGCATGTAGCGGCCTTGCCCGATGCTCCCGAATCCGCTGGTGATTGTCTGTGCAGGTTCGGACCACTTGAGGCGTCCATACATTGACTTGTAACTATGTTCTTGCTGGTGACACTTTGGTCGCATAAAGTTTGGAAGGTCGTACTCGTTCTTTTGAATGAGCCATTCCATCCGTTCCAAATTTTCAGGGCTGACGCGCGACGGCTTATCCCATCCAACTTGGTCCTTAATCGACGCAAGATCTCCGATTGCCCACGAGAGAGACTTTCTGGCACCTTGCCTGGTTGCGATCTCCCCAAGTATTAGTGACGGCGACGGCATCTTTCCTTTCGCTGCAACTAAAATGTGACGCCTGCGCCGCTGGGCGACATCAAGTTGATCAAGTTTGATAACTGCATCAGCGACTTTGTAGCCGAGGATCTTGAGTGCATTAACTGCTCGTTGAACGACATTCGTTTTATCGTGAAGAACTGCAGGTACGTTCTCGATCATTAAGACTTTTGGCTTGAAAACCTCTGCTGCCCGAACCATGCGAAGATAGAGTTCGTTCTTTGGGTCATTCCGTCGGGTGTGATTGTTTAAGTCGCTGTGTCCTTGACAGGGGGGGCCACCCACTAGAATATCAATTGGACCTACGCCTTTTTTGAGAGACTTTTCACTTTTTGTGAGAGGCGTGGAAACCTCTCCGTCTATTAATTCGGCAATGTCCGACGTCTTGGCGCGCGCCTTTGGGAAGTTCCGCTGAAATATTTCGACCATCGGCATCTCGATGTCTACCGATAGCGCGACGTCGAGCGCCATGTCGAGGCTGCGAGCCGCCTGTGCAACCCCGAGGGTCAGGCCGCCGCAGCCGCTGAACAAGTCAACGAGCCGGACGGCCGGGTCGCCGAGCTCGAAGTCTGGTCTCTCACTGCAGCGAAGAGGGTGTTGCTCCCCTGACTGGCTACCTGACTGCACGTTGCGATCTTACGACCACTCCTAGGTTGAGATTGGAGGAGGGATCGCGACACGCCGACGCGGGCTGGCCGTTTGGATGTCCTGGCCAGCCCGCGTCGGCTATCGAGTTATCAGTTGAGTGTGGGACTCAGTACTTGCTGTGAACCAGGCAACTCCTGCTGCGGTGTCGGAAGACCTCGCACTTGCGCCGCTGTAGTGCGATTTGTCCCCTCCAGTGCATCCGAGACGGCGTAGCCAACTTCCTTCGGGCCAGCCACAGTGGTCGCTCCCTTCGGGGTCTTCCGGGTTCCGATGCCCTCCCAGAAGCCACCTTCTTTGTCCCACCTGACCTCAGAGAGGCTCGCCAGCAGCTGGTCTAACGTCAGCGGGCCTTGCTCGGACGAACGCGGCATGCTGGTCACAGCCTGGTGTGCGGCGACACCGATACCCGCCATGATCGATGGCGCTCCGATCAGATACCGCTCCTTGTCGGCGAACTTGTCGGCGAAGGTCTGTAAGATCGCGTGAACGATGTGTGCAAGCTCAGTGCTGACGGCCTCTTCGTCGACGTTCACCAGCGGCGGTACCGGCTTGGCCCCGTACTGCAGTCCTGAACGGCCGAACATCGTCGTGACGACCAATGTTCGGAGTGCGCTCAGCGTGATCCATTCAGGGGCTTTCTTGCCCACCTGGCGACTTTGCTGCATGACTACACTGCTGATCGGCACCCTCTGGCCGTTCGGCTGCGTGATCGCCATCGCCATGATCGTTCGGACGATCCTGGTCGCCGGATCGCGCTGATCCTTTGAGATTGCTTCATTGACGTTGACCTTCGCGCCGAGGACATTGCGTTCGTAGAAGAGCGCCTGCAGCGCCTCGACGGACAAGCCATGGTGGATCTCGACCGGGATCCTGACGTTCTCAAGGATCTCCTCCTCCGCCAAGCCGGCCTGAACCATCTCGTACACGCGGTGCGAAACGAGTGTCCAGGCGGCTCGCTGCGTCTCTCCGTCGACCGCCAAGAAGTAGCGTCCAAACGGGATAGCCACCTTGGCGGTGCCTTCCGGGCCCTCCACGACGGTGAGCTTGGACGACGTCCCGAGGCAGATCGGGGGAGTGCCGCGGTGCGTTCGAGCCTCGACCCGTTCGAAGATGAAGCTGGCGTACTTCGGAAGGTTCGACTTCTTCGCACCCGTGAAGTACCGCTGAACCTCCTGGCGCTTCTCGGCCAGGTCCGACAGTGCTGGATTGGTGAACAGCGCATGCTGAGCACGCTTGTCCTCGAACTGTGTGGGGTCCGGCACGAGCTGGAGCAAGTGGCTGAGAGCCAGGGTGGCCAGCACGGTCTGATCGTCAACGACCAGGCACGGGATGCCGGCCGCCTTACTGGGGTCGATACCCTTCAGAGCCGTATTCGGCTGTGTCATGCACATCTCCTAGTGATTGGCTACTGACTTCGGAGTAGCTACACTGAAGACGCCAATCAGCAGTGTTGCGACTCTCGGTCGTAAGCTCGAGCGAAGGTCCCGGACGTCTTGTCCGGGACCTTCGTCATTTAAGCGTGCTCGAGGCGACAAGTCAAGTCGGAGTTGCTACTCGAGTAGGTGATTACGAAGCCCGTGTCGCGGGCGAGTCGCTAGCGACGCCGCCTGCTTCATGTCGTACTGGCAAGTCGCGTTCTGAGGGCGCTTGATGCCGGCCTCGAGTGTGGACCTCAGGGTTGACTCGACGACGTCTGCCGCTGCCGTCGCCACCTCGTGTTCCCAGAAGCGCAACACTGTCCAGCCTGCGTTGCGAAGTTGCTGGTCAGTGTCGGCATCTCGCGCCTGATTGGTTTCGATCTTGGTGCGCCAGTAGTCGGAGTTAGCGGCCGGTCGCGTCTGGTGTGCTGGGCAGCCGTGCCAAAAGCAGCCGTCCACGAACACGGCGATCTTTGCTTTCGTAAAAACTATGTCTGCTCGCCTCCGTCGATTACTCGAGAGGGCCGCGTAGTCCACTCGAAACCTCATGCCTCGACGATGAAGCTCGCTGCGTAGTGCTAGCTCCGGTCCGGTGTCGCGCCGTCGGTTAGCCATCATCCGCTTTCGTGCAGCTGCAGATGACGCGCGCGGGGTGGCCCCCTGTGCTCGTGCCATGGTTCAGGACCTCAGAAAGACTCGACTGCTGCTTCGAGGTGCGTATCTTTCCATTGTCGCCGTCTCGTCTTGCCGAACTTGGCTCTATGAGGATCAAGGGCGAGCTGCCGGGCGGCGCGCCGGTCGCCTGGCGTAGCTGCTCCTGTTGGCGACCACGCTCACGCCCGGCACGGTCGGCTCCGCTCTGCCTGTCGGCCGAGCGGCGTGGCGTGGCCGCTTTCGTTGCAGCAGTGCAGCGCCGCCCGCCGACGACGCGTCCAAGCCATTCAGCCAACGTCGAGCCCTCCCTCGCTGATTAGTCGTACAACCCGGGGCGCCTTCAGATGCCACCGCGTTACGCCCAGTCGGCGGTAAGCATCATCCCGAACCTTGATCGTGGCAACGGCCGGGTGCTGGCTTCGCATCGGGATGGTGGGGGAACCGTGGGCGGTACAGTAGGTACGCGCCAGCTGGTAGCAAGAACCGCGAAGAGTGCTGGATCATCTCCCCGGTTTCCCTGGGAAACGACGCAGAACGACGAGAACCAGCGACCGACCATGATCGTCTCGCGCGGACGTCCCTGCAGGTGAAGACTGGTATCGACAGATGACGAGAACTAGCCGCTGACCTGGGCTTATTCTCCGTAGGTTCTGGGTTCGAGCCCCAGGCGGCCCACCATTCCCCAGCGCGGGTTCACTGGGGCGACAGGCGGTGAACATGGACACTGATGGCGCTCTCCGAGATGGGCCAGCCATGCTCTCCGAAATGGGCCAGCTGAGGAGTGCAGCGTAACCGGTGTCAGCGGCGGAGCGGGATCACTCCGTCGGGTGCCGCGACGGGCATCTGCGGCC
>NZ_JAMXQV010000025.1 GCF_024703995.1 Amycolatopsis iheyensis
CAAGATCAAGATAGGTCTGGCGCTCGTCGCCCAGCTTCCTCGGACCTTGAGGCGACCGGTCCCCGCGGATCTCGAACACTGCAACCCCTCAACAGCTCAGGTGTTGCAACCACCACTAGAACCCAAGTCACCAGGCAGGGGGCCTTCGTGCGCAATCACATTCACATAACGGAGTCCTTTGCCTACGTAAGTAGGTGATTTGGGGCATTAAGTTCTCCCCGCGAGGTTGAACCAACGCGCCGTCGAGGGCACGGCGCTGTGCCGCGCTTCACCGTCGGGGGTGTCAGGAGCGGCAGGCAGGTTCGGGTCCAGACCTCGAGTAAGGGGCCGACTCATGAGCAGATCCCGCTTACCCGCTCGCGCCACCACGGCGTTCTTCGCCGTGGTGCTGGCCGCCGCGCTGGGCGCGCCGGTCGCGAGCGCCGCTGACGCCCCGCTCGCCGACGGTGTAGCGCCGGCGAAGATCGACGACGCGAAGCTGCAGGGCAAGCTCTCGCCGCGGCTGGGCGCCGCGCAGGGCCGCGTCACCGCGTTCGTCGAGCTGGCCAAGAAGCCCGCCGTCGACGCGTTCACCGCCACGCAGTCCCAGGGCAAGGAAGCCGCCAAGCGCGCCGCCCGGGCCGCCAAGGACGACACCGCCGCCGCGGTGAACTCGGTGCTCGGCCAGCTGCGCGCGGCCGACGCGAAGCCGCAGGTCGTCACCCAGACCGCCAACGCCGTCCCCGGCGTGGTCGTCACCGCTGACGCCGCGAAGCTGCGCGAAGTCGCGAAGCGGGCAGACGTCGTTTCGGTGCGCACGGTCGTCCCGAAGACCCGCACCAACGCCAGCGCCGAGCAGCTGACCAACACCCTCGCCGCGTGGCAGCAGACCGGCAAGTTCGGCGACGGCGTCCGCGTCGGCGTCATCGACGACGGCATCGACTACACCCACGCCGACTTCGGCGGCCCCGGCACGCCGGCCGCCTACAAGAGCGTCGACAGCACGAAGCCGACCCCGCTCTTCCCGAGTGCCAAGGTCGTCGGCGGCACTGACCTCGTCGGCAACGACTACGACGCCGCGACGCCCGGCAAGACCACCCCGAAGCCCGACGCGAACCCGCTCGCCTGCGGTGAGCATGGCACGCACGTCGCCGGCACCATCGGCGGCTTCGGCGTCACCGCCGACGGCAAGACCTTCAAGGGCGACTACAAGAAGCTGGACGCCAAGAAGGTCGACGCGATGCAGATCGGCCCGGGCACGGCGCCGAAGTCGCTGCTCTACGCGATCAAGGTGTTCGGCTGCACCGGCTCGACCAACGTCACCTCGCAGGCCCTGGACTGGGCGCTCGACCCGGACGGCGACGGCGACTTCACCGACCACCTCGACATCGTCAACCTCTCGCTCGGCTCCGACTTCGGCGCGCCGGACGACCCGGACTCGCTGTTCGTGCGCAAGCTCGCCGCGAACAACGTGCTGCCGGTGATCTCCGCGGGCAACGGCGGCGACATCAACGACATCGCCGGCTCCCCGGGCAACACCCCCGAGGCGCTCACCGTCGCCAGCACGCGGGACGCGGGCATCCTCCGCGACGCCGCCGAGGCCACCGCGCCGACCGCGGCCAAGGGCCAGAAGACCGGGCAGTACAGCCAGAACTACACCGGTTACGACACGCTGAACCTGACCGCGCCGGTCGTCACGCTCTCGGCGGCCAACAACGCCGGTTGCGCGCCGTACTCCGCCGCGGACAAGGCGAAGGCGGCCGGCAAGTTCGTCTGGCTGGAGTGGGACGACAACGACTCGACCCGCGCCTGCGGTTCGGCCGCGCGCGCCGGCAACGCGCAGGCCGCCGGGGCGAAGGGCGCGCTGCTTTCGTCCACTTTGGAGCACTTCAGCGCGGGCATCGCCGGCAACGAAGCGATTCCGATGTTCCAGTTCACCGGCTCCGCGACCAAGACGCTGCGTGCGGCGCTGACCGCGGGCACGCTGCAGATCCGGCTCTACGGCACCGGGCGCGCGTCGATCCAGACCTACGACAAGACCATCGTGGACACCCCGAGCTCGTTCACCTCGCGCGGCACCCGCGGCCCGGCCGTCAAGCCGGACGTCGCCGCGCCCGGTGACACGATCACTTCGGCCTTCCGCGGCAGCGGCAACGGCCGGACCGTGCTGAGCGGCACGTCGATGGCCGCCCCGCACACCACGGGCATCACGGCGCTGGTCCGCCAGTCCCACCCGGACTGGTCGGTCGAGGAGGTCAAGGCCTCGGTGATCGACACCGCCGGCCACGACGTCTCCGACGGCGCGGGCCACACCTACGCGCCGCAGCGCGTCGGCAGCGGCCGGATCGACGCCAAGGCGGCGCTGGACAACCAGGTGCTGGCCTACGTCCAGGACGACCCGGGCGCGGTGAGCGTCAGCTTCGGCACCGTCGAGGCGTCCGGGCCGGTGACCCTCTCGAAGACGATCAAGCTGGTCAACAAGGGCGTCACCCCGGCCGAATACACCGTGGGATACCAGGCGGTCAACGCGCTGCCGGGTGTCGAGTACACAGTGGACAAGCAGACGGTGAAGCTGACCCCGCGCGGCACCGCCAAGGTCAAGGTGACGCTGAAGATCACCGACCCCAAGGCGCTGCGCAAGGTCATGGACCCGACCATGCAGGCCACCCAGGCCGGCCTCGCGCGCCAGTTCGTCGCGGACGCCTCCGGCCGCGTCGCCTTCACGCCGAAGAGCGGGGCGAAGGTGCCGCTGCGGGTCGCGGTCTACGCCGCACCCAAGCCGGCTTCGACCATTTCGACTCCGGCGTCGGTGAAGTTCACCCCGGACGCGACCCAGGCCGTGCTGAACCTGAGCGGCAAGGGCTTCGACCAGGGCTCCGGCGCGCAGCGGTACCGCTCGCTGATCAGCGTGCTCGAGCTGCAGGCGGAGTCCCCGCAGCTGCCCGAGTGCGACGCGGACGTGGTCACCGACTGCACGGTGAACAACACCGCGAAGGGCGGCGACCTCCGCTACGTCGGCGCGGCTTCCACCGCTCCGCTGGCGAAGGCGCAGGGCGAGCCGGAGAACGCGGTCCTCGCGTTCGGCCTGTCCACCTGGGGCGACTGGGCGAACATCGGCAGCAACACCTCGCCGTTCGTCGACATCGACACCACCGGGGACGGGCAGCCGGACTTCGAGACCTACGTGACCAAGGCGACGGCGACCGACGTCCTGCTGGCCGTCACGGTCGCGCTGACCCCGGGCTTCCCGACCGTCGACATCCAGGCCGTCAACGGGCAGCTCGGCGACGTCGACACGAACGTGTTCGACACGAACGTGCTGACGCTGCCGGTTTCCCTGGCCGCGCTGGGCATCGACGCCAACGCCGACAGCCACCGGATTTCCTACACGGTGGGCGTGAGCGGTTTCTACGTCGCGCCGGGCACGACGAACGGGCTGATCGACTACGTCGGCACGCCGCTTTCGTTCGACGCGCTCGCGCCGGGCTACTCGGTGCAGGGCGGCGGCGACGCCGCGCTGGGCTACGTCGCGAAGCCGGGCACGGCGCTGGTCGTCACCCGCAACGCGGCCTCGGCCGCGGCGGACAACGCTCTCGGGCTGCTCGCCATCGAGCACCACAACGCCGCGGGGAACCGGGCGAACGTGGTCAAGGTGGACGCCGCCCAGGGCGCCCGGCCCGGCAACGAGCGTCAGCCGATCGGGGCTGGTCACCGCTGAGCCGGGGCAAGATCGATTGATGCAGGAACAGGGGCGTTCCCGGTGGGTTCCCACTGGGAACGCCCCGCTCACGTTCACCCGATCGGGTGTCTCACCCTGCGGGAGGATGCGGCATAAGGGTGGTGCGGCTACGGCCGTTTGTCTACGGCCGGTAACCTTCCGGCTGCTGGCGTTTTGTTGCGGTGGGCCATCGGTGCATCCGGTGGCCTCGTCGACGGAGGTGTGTGGATGCGGCTCGCGGTGATCCCAGGTGACGGGATCGGGCCCGAGGTGGTCTCCGAGGCGCTGAAGGTGCTCGGCGAAGTAGTACCGACGGCGGAGATCACGAACTACGACCTCGGCGCCGCCCGGTGGCACGCGACGGGTGAACTGCTCCCGGAGTCGGTGCTGGGCGAACTGCGCCAGCACGACGCGATCCTGCTGGGCGCGGTGGGCGACCCGACGGTGCCGAGCGGCATCCTCGAGCGCGGCCTGCTGCTGCGCCTGCGGTTCGAGATGGACCACCACGTCAACCTGCGCCCGGCGCGGCTGTATCCGGGGGTTCGGGGCCCGCTGGCCGACGCCGGTGACGTGGACATGGTCGTCGTGCGCGAAGGGACCGAAGGCCCGTACGCGGGCACTGGCGGCCTGCTGCGCAAGGACACCGAGCACGAGATCGCGACGGAGGTCAGCGTCAACACGGCGTTCGGCATCCGCCGGGTCGTCGCGGACGCGTTCAACCGCGCCGAGGGCCGCCCGCGCAAGCACCTGACGCTCGTGCACAAGACCAACGTGCTCGAGTACGCGGGTTCGCTGTGGTCGCGGATCGTCGAAGAGGTCTCGCTGGAGCACCCGGAGGTGACGGTCGCCTATTCCCATGTGGACGCGGCGACGATCCACCTGGTGACCGACCCGTCCCGGTTCGACGTGATCGTGACCGACAACCTGTTCGGCGACATCATCACGGACCTGGCGGCGGCGGTGACCGGCGGCATCGGGCTCGCGGCGAGCGGGAACCTGGACATCACTCGCCGGAACCCGAGCATGTTCGAGCCGGTCCACGGGTCGGCGCCGGACATCGCCGGGCAGGGGCTCGCCGACCCGACGGCCGCGGTGCTGTCGGTTTCGCTGCTGCTGGACCACCTGGGGCAGAAGGAATCCGCCCGGCGGATCGAGGCTTCGGTGGCGTTCGACCTGGCCACGCGGGACCAGGCTTCGCCGGGGGCCACGCAGGCCATCGGCGACCGGCTGGCGGCGCTGGTTTCGTCCAACGTGCGGACGGCCGGCTGAGGTCTTTCTCGTTCGGAAGAGCCCCGCGCCCCCGTGGCGCGGGGCTCTTTCGTGCCCGGGGTGTTCCCGGATGGTGGGAGCTTGACCCAGCTTGTGGACTTCGCCGGAAGTCCTGTGGCATGATGCGACCGTGACCAGCTTCGCGATCATTATCATCGAGCGCGCCGGACGATAGCTCCACAAGAGCCCCCGGCGCGCAACCTCTCGCACCCATGCGGGAGGTTTTTTTGTTGCCACGAAAGCCTTAGGAGAAGACCGTGACCCGCCAGGAGCCCGCCGATACCCCGCTCGGCGATGCCTTCCACCTCTACGACACGACCCTGCGCGACGGTGCGCAGCGCGAGGGCGTCACCTACTCCGTCCAGGACAAGCTCGCCGTCGCGCGGCTGCTGGACGAGCTCGGCGTCGGGTTCATCGAAGGTGGCTGGCCGGGGGCGCTCCCCAAGGACACGGAGTTCTTCGCCCGCGCCGCGAAGGGCGAGCTGAAGCTGAACCACGCGGCCCTCGTCGCCTTCGGGGCCACCCGGAAGGCCGGCACCACCGCCGACACCGATCCGCAGGTCCGGGCCCTGCTCGACAGCGAAGCCCCGGTCATCACGCTCGTCGCGAAGTCCGATCTGCGCCACATCGAACGCGCGTTGCGGGTCGACGTCGACGAAGCCTGTGCCATGGTCGAAGACACCGTCGGGTTCCTGGTGAAAGAGGGTCGCCGCGTCTTCCTCGACGCCGAACACTTCTTCGACGGCTACGCGTTTTCCCCCGAAACCTCCCTCCGGGTCCTCGACGCCGCCGCACACGCGGGCGCCGATGTCCTCGTGCTCTGCGACACCAACGGCGGCCAGCTGCCGCTCGGGCTCGCCGAGACCGTCCGCACCATCAAGGACAAGACCGGGTTCCGCCTCGGAATCCATTGCCAGGACGACACTTCCTGCGCCGTGGCGAACTCCGTCGCCGCGGTGCAGGCCGGCGTGACGCACGTCCAGTGCACCGCCAACGGTTACGGGGAGCGGGCCGGCAACGCCGACCTGTTCGCCGTGACAGGGAACCTCGTGACCAAGCTCGGCATGGACGTCCTCCCGACCGGAGGAGCTGCCGAGCTGACCCGGGTCTCCCATGCCCTTGCCGAAATCGCGAACATCGCCCCCTACACCCACCAGGCTTACGTAGGGGCGTCGGCTTTTGCCCACAAGGCAGGACTGCACGCGAGCGCGATCAAGGTGGATCCGTTGCTGTACAACCACATCGATCCGTCTTCCGTCGGCAATGACATGCGGGTGCTGGTCACCGAGATGGCCGGCAGGGCCAGCCTCGAGCTCAAGGGACGTGAGCTCGGGGTCGACCTTGCCGGCCGGCCCGAAGCGCTGACGAGCGCCATCACCAAGGTCAAGCGCCTCGAAGCCGAAGGCTGGTCCTTCGAGGCCGCCGACGCCTCCCTCGAGCTCCTGCTGCGGCAGGAGGCCGACGTCCCGGCCGAGGCGCCGTTCGAACTCGAGTCCTACCGCGTGGTCCTCGACCACCGCGCCGACGCCGAGGTCGTCTCCGAGGCGACGGTCAAGGTGCACGTCGGCGGCCAGCGCGTCATCGCCACCGCCGAGGGCATCGGCCCGGTGCACGCGCTCGACGCCGCGCTCCGGAAAGCGCTGAGTCCCCACCTGTCCTGGTTGGACAGTGTGGAGCTCGCCGACTACAAGGTCCGCATCCTCCAGGGCCACCCGGGCACCGACGCGGTGACGCGCGTGCTGGTCGAGAGCACCGACGGCGAACGCGAGTGGACCACGGTCGGCGTGCACGGCAACATCGTCGAGGCCAGCTGGCTGGCCCTCTGCGACGCACTGGTCCACAAGAGCACCACCGTGGCCCCGGTCACGGACCCGCCGCACGTAGACTGACGCCGTGCGCCTAGCCCGAATTGCTCATCCCGGTGGAGTCGCGTTCGCTTCGGTCGAAGGGGACGGTGACGACGCCCAGGTCCTGGAGATCGCCGAGCACCCGTTCGGCAACCCCAACTTCACCGGCAAGCGGTGGCCGCTGGCCGACGTCCGGCTGCTCGCGCCGATCCTGCCGTCCAAGGTGATCGCCGTCGGCCGCAACTACGCCAAGCACGCGGCCGAGTTCGGCAACGAGGTGCCCGGCGCCCCCATGCTGTTCCTCAAGCCGTCGACCACGGTCATCGGCCCGAACGCGCCCATCCGCCGTCCCTCGGGCGTCGGCCGGGTCGACTTCGAGGGCGAGCTCGCCGTCGTCATCGGGCAGCCGGTGAAGAACGTGCCCGCCGCGCGCGCCGCTTCGGCGATCCTCGGCTACACGGTCGCGAACGACGTCAGCGCCCGCGAGCTGCAGAAGTCCGACGGCCAGTGGGGCCGCGCCAAGGGCTTCGACACGTTCTGCCCGCTCGGCCCGTGGATCGAGACGTCGCTCGACGCCTCCGACCTGTCGCTCAAGGCCTCGGTCGACGGCGAGCTGAAGCAGGACGGCCGCACCTCCGACCTCGTGCACAAGATCCCCGAGCTGGTCGAGTTCGTCTCCGGCGTCATGACGCTGCTGCCCGGCGACATCATCCTCACCGGCACGCCCGAGGGCGTCGGCCCGATCGAGGGCGGCCAGAGCGTCTCGATCACCATCGAAGGCATCGGCACCCTGACCAACCCGGTCGAGAACGTCTAACGCTGCACCGGCTCCATCGGCCGCCGGGCGAACGCCGGAGCGTGCTCCGGCCGCAGCCCGAGGCCGAGGAGCCGGGCCGGGAAGTACGACAGCCGCGGGAACCGCGCGAACGCCTTGATCATCGGCGCCGGCGGGCCGTTGCGCTTGCCGTTCATCACCCCGCGCACGACCGTGCGGTGCATCAGGCGCTGCAGCCCCTGCACCATCAGCGTCGGCGCGAGCCGGCGCGAACGGACCTTCGCCAGGTCGGCCGCCGACGGGCGGCCCCGGCGCAGGGGCTCGGCCAGCAGCGTCGCCGCCGCGACCGCGTCCTGCACCGCCAGGTTGATGCCGACGCCGCCGATCGGCGACATCGCGTGCGCCGCGTCGCCGAGGCAGAGCAGCCCCTCGACGTGCCACTTGCGCAGCAGGTTGAGGCGCACGTCGAGGAACTTGACGTCGTCCATCGTCTCGAGCTCGTGTACCCGGTCGGTGAACTCGGGGCAGATCTGCGTCACGTTGTCGCGGAACGCCTCGATGCCCTGCTTCCGCAGGTCCTCGCCCTTCGGCGCGAGGTAGGCGACCTGGTAGAAGTCCGGCCGGGGGAGCGGGACGGCGAACCGGCGGTCCCGCATCTTCGGCAGCAGCATGCCGCCTTCCTCGCCTTCGCCGCGCGAGAGCCGGAACCACCAGACGTCGAACGGGCAGTCGTACTCGCGCGGCACCAGGCCGGCCTCACGCCGGGCCAGCGACCAGCGGCCGTCGGCGGCGATCACCAGGTCGGCGCGGATTTCGCCGGTCTCGCCGGCGCTCGTGCGGTAGGTGATGCCGGCGACGCGGCCGTGCTCGCGGACCAGACCGGTGCACTCCGTCTCCATCCGCTGGACGAACGTCGGCTCCTTGCGCGCGCTTTCGGCGAGCAGGTCGAGGAAGTCCCACTGCGGCACCATCGCGATGTACGGGTGGGGGACCTTCAGCCGGGTGAAGTCGGCCAGCTTCATCAGCGTGCCGTCCTCCTCCGGGAAGCCCGCGGCGGTCAGCTCGCTGTGCGGCAGGGCGTGGAACTTCTCGCCGAGGCCCAGCTCGTCGAGCAGCGTGAGCGTGGACGGGTGCACCGTGTCGCCGCGGAAGTCACGCAGGAAGTCGGCGTGCTTCTCCAGCACCGTCACCTCGACACCGGCCCGCGCCAGCAGGAGCCCCGTGACCATCCCGGCCGGTCCGCCACCGATGACGACGCAGCCCGTGCGCTCGGTCATCTCCACCATCTCCCCATCTATTCATCGCTTGTTGAATAAGCTGAGGATGCACCCGGCCGGTCCCCGGCGTCAAGCGTTGTGGCGACGGATACGCTGATCGGGCTATGAGTGAGACATCGGTGGTTCGCGCGCGCTTCTGTCCTTCGCCGACCGGCACCCCGCACGTCGGGCTGATCCGCACGGCGCTGTTCAACTGGGCCTTCGCCCGGCACAACCAGGGGCAACTGGTGTTCCGGATCGAAGACACCGACGCCGCGCGCGATTCGCAGGAGTCCTACGAGCAGCTGCTCGACGGGCTGCGCTGGCTCGGCATCGACTGGGACGAGGGCCCCGAGGTCGGCGGCCCCTACGGGCCGTACCGCCAGAGTGAGCGGCGCGCGATCTACGCCGACGTCGCCGCGAAGCTGCTCGAAGCCGGCGAGCTGTACGAAGCGTTCTCGACGAACGAGGAGGTCGAGGCGCGGCGCAAGGCAGCCGGCCTGGACCCGAAGCTCGGTTACGACAACTTCGACCGCGACCTCACCGACGAGCAGCGGGCCGCCCACCGCGCCGAGGGTCGCGCGCCGGTGTTGCGGCTGCGCATGCCGGACCAGGACCTCGGCTGGACCGACCTGGTCCGCGGCGACATCAGCTTCCCGGCGAACACGATCCCGGACCCGGTCCTGGTGCGTGCCAACGGCGAGCCGCTGTACACGCTGACCAACCCGGTCGACGACGCGCTGATGAAGATCACCGACGTGCTGCGTGGTGAGGACCTGCTGCCGTCGACGCCCCGGCAGATCGCGCTGTACGAGGCGTTGCAGCGGGTCGGCGTGGCGGAGTTCACGCCGCGGTTCGGCCATCTGCCGTACGTGATGGGCGAGGGCAACAAGAAACTGTCCAAACGCGACCCTTCGTCGAACCTCTTCAACTACCGCGACCGCGGGTTCGTCCGCGAAGGCCTGCTGAACTACCTGGCGCTGCTCGGCTGGTCCATCGCCGACGACTACGACGTGTTCAGCGTCGAGGAGATGGTCGCCGCCTTCGACGTCACGAAGGTCAGCGCCAACCCGGCGCGCTTCGACCTCAAGAAGGCCGAAGCGATCAACGGCACCCACGTGCGGGCCTTGCCGGCCGCCGAGTTCGTCACGCGGGTCACGCCCTACCTGGTCACCGCGGGTGTCCTGCCCGAGGCGCCGAGCGAGGAGCAGCTGGCCCGGCTGAGCGCGATCGCGCCGCTGGTGCAGGAGCGCGTCACGGTGCTTTCGGACGCGGCGGCCATGGTGCGCTTCCTGTTCGTCGACGAAGCGGCGTTCGCGCCCGAAGAGGACGCTGCGGCGAAGAACCTCGGCGAGGCCGCGCAGCCGGTGCTCGCGGCGTCGGTCGCGGCGCTCGAGGCGTTGCCTTCGTGGGAGACTGCCGCCATCGAGCAGGCGCTCAAAGACGCCCTTGTGGACGGTCTGGGTCTCAAGCCCCGCAAGGCTTTCGCCCCGGTCCGCGTCGCGATCACCGGCCGGACCGTTTCCCCGCCGCTGTACGAGTCCATGGAGCTGCTCGGCCGCGACGTCTCACTGGGACGTCTTCGCCGCGCGATGGTCGGATAACCGAAAGAAGACGGTTCGCCAACTGGGAGTAGAGCCGGTGCGCCGGAACGGGGCACCGGTAATCACCTCTTTGGCAGCGTCGCGAACGTGGCGGTTGCCCTAGCCTCACTGGGTGGATTTCGCCCTGGCACCCCGGACCCCGTCGCGAACCGCCCCAGCTGAGGCGGCGCCCGAACCCTGGGCGCCGCCTCAGCTGCGTTTGGTGTGCCTGGACATCGACGACACGTTGATCGACTGCACGGCCGCGATCCGCCGCAGCCTCCACATCCTCACCGGCCGGGGCGACCTGTGGCCGTTGTGGGACCTGATCACCGAAGAGCACGTCGCGCTGGTCGTCGCCGGCGAGCTCGACTACGCGACGATGCACCAGCGCCGCACGGACTGCTTCCTCGCCGAGATCGGCATCTTCGCCGACGCCGAGCAGGTGAGCTCGTTCGAGCGGCGCCGAAGAGAGCTGCTGGACCACTCGTGGCAGCTGTTCGACGACGTCCTCCCGTGCCTGGAATGGCTCCGCGCGGCCGGCCTGCTGCTGGCCGCCGTGACGAACGCCTCGGGCACGCACCAGCGGAAGAAAATGGCCGACCTCGGGCTGGCCCCGTTCTTCGACCACGTCGCCATCGCCGGCGAGCTGGGGGTGGCGAAACCCGATCCGGTGATGTTCCACACGGTCTGCGTCGGCCTGGGCTGTTCACCCGCCCAGGCCGTCCACGTCGGTGACAAGCTCGACACGGACGCGATCGGCGCCCGCGACGCGGGCTTGGGCGCGGTCTGGCTGGACCGCGACGACATCGGCGACCGCGCCCCGGAGGGCGTCCACACGATCGCGGGGCTGGCGGAGCTGCCTGAGCTGCTGGTTTCGGAGTACGCGACGATCGGCGTCCCGGCCCAGCGCATGAGTGGGACCCCCGCTTTCACGGTGCGGAACGGCGTGCTCTAGTATTTCTCCTCGTGCGGTGCTGAACCGGCGAGCCGGGAAAGTACCTCACTGGGGTATGGTGTAATTGGCAGCACGACTGGTTCTGGTCCAGTTAGTCTAGGTTCGAGTCCTGGTACCCCAGCTGCGGAGAGTGACCCCCCTGCGGGGCGAGAAATCGCCTCTGGTAAGTTCTCTCCAGCAAGAAAAACAGAAAAGCCCCTGGGAAACCAGGGAAAGATCCTAAGCCCCCGTCGTCTAGCGGCCTAGGACGCCGGCCTCTCACGCCGGTAGCGTGGGTTCGAATCCCATCGGGGGTACCAGCAGCATCCACGCAAGCTGCGTTGACCGAGGTCGACGCAGCTTTTTGCGTTGTGGATACCATCGCGTCAGAGATCCTTTCCGCGGCTTGTGCCGCTTCGGGTAAGTGATCCACAGGTAGTCTAACTGTGATCGTGACCTCATTGCCCGCCCCGCTGACGTGGACATTGAGTTGGGTGACTTCGAACAGCTCGTAGAGGAGCTCTCGCGGTGCCTTCGCCAGGTTGACGGCGAGGTTCGGGAGCGCGTCCACCCGGCTGAGGTCGGTGGTGCTCGAAGCGGCGGACGGTTCCGCTGCGTCGCGGCGGGCCCCCACAACCGGCGGACCTCCGAGTTGCTCGGACTCACCGGGCACCTTGTTGCGTGTCTTCGACACGGGTCGACGCGCTCGTGGGGTTCAGCGGATGAGAACCCGCCCGGGCCTGTCCCGCGTACCCTGAGCTAAAGCTTCGGAGGCGGACCTGATGCCAATCGGGCAACTGCCGCGTGCGGATCGAACAGGGCCACCGCACGCGCCGCTTCCGCGTCGATCACCACCCATTTCACGTTGCCGTTGGCCAAGTCCTTCGCGGTCACGTGCACGGTGGTGTTTGCGTCGATGTCGAAGGTCACCTCGATCCGGGGCACGCCCCGCCGGGCGCGTTCAATCCCGGTCAGGGTGACCGTAGCCAGCTGCAGGTTGCGGGAGACGTCGTCCTCTTCGCCTTGGAACACATGCAGTTGCAACGATGTCTGGTTGTCCTCGACTGTGGTGAACAGTTCCGAGCGTTTGGTGGGGATCGTCGTGTTGCGCTCGATGAGTTTGGCGAAGGTGCCGTCTTGGATTCGGATGCCGAGTGACCACGGGACCGCGTCGCTCAGGAGGGTGTCGCGGGCGTGGCCTCGGAGCACAGCGGCCTGGATCGACGCCCCGAGCGCGACGCCGTCCGGGATGAGACCGCGTCGTGGTGCGGTCCCGGTCAGTTCGGTGACCAGTCCGCCGATCGCGGGCATCCGGCTTGCGCCGCCGACCAGCAGCACCTCGTCGACGTCTTCGAGCGCGGTGCCGGAGTCACGCAGGACCGCCTCGATCGGGATCTTGATCCGCGTGAGCAGGTCCGCCGTCAAGTGCTCGAAGTGCCCTCGCGACAGCTGCTCGTCCAGCGACAGGCCCGCGGCCAGGTAGGGCACGCTGATCGCGGTCTGCCGGGCCGCGGACAACTCGATCTTCGCCCGCTCGGCGGCCTCGCGGAGCCGCCGCAGCGCTGCGGCGTCGGCGCGCAGGTCGATGCCGTGGGCAGTCTCGAACCTTGTCATCAGCCAGTCCGCGATCCGCGTGTCCCAGTCTTCGCCGCCCAAGTGGTTGTCGCCGCTGGTCGCCAGGACGCTCGCAATGACCAGGTTTCCTGGGGAGTCCGGCCTATCGGGCGAAAACCCGAGCTCGATGAGGGAAACATCGAAGGTGCCGCCGCCCAGGTCGAGGACCATGACGATCTGCTCGTCGGTGCCCTTGGCCAGGCCGTAGGCGAGTGCGGCCGCGTTGGGCTCGGTCAGGACGCGCTGCACGGTGAGGCCGGCTTTCTCCGCTGATTCGACGAGCGCGCGGCGTTCGGGCAGGCCGAAGTAGGCCGGGACGGTGAGCGTGACCTGGTGGATGCCGGCCTGCAGTGCCCGTTCGGCGTCTCGCACGAGGTGCCGGAGGATGACGCCGGCGATGTCTTCGGCGGTCAACCGTCGCCCGTCGACCTCGGTGGACCAGCCCGAACCGAGCCGGAGCTTGATCGCCGAAAACGTTCGCGCCGCATTGGTGACTGCTTGGTTCTTCGCTCGCTCGCCGACCAGCCAATCGCCGTCGGCGGTCAGGGCGGCGACGCTGGGCGTCGTCCGGTTGCCGAACTCGTTGGGCAGCACCCGGCATTCGTCGCCGACGTAGACGGCGACAGCCGAGTTGGTGGTGCCGAAGTCGATGCCGATCGGGTGTCCGCCGTCCGCCCAGGATTCCACGGCGGCGGGGACCGGCAGTTCGCCGAGGCCGCGTCCGAACCACAGCGCGCGTGCCTGCGCCGAGACGGTTCGGTCGGGGTCGGCGGCGAGCTGGGCGAGCAGGTCTTCGGCGGCGCGGCGGATGTCCTCGCGGCGGCTGCCGAGCAGGTTCTCCAGTTCGTGCAGAACGCCGATGCGCTGCCAGCCCAGTGGGCTCAGGCTCGTCTTCACCAGTTCGGCGGGGAGCTTCGACGCGCCGACGCGGGCGTTGTGGGCGAGCAGGATCGTCCCCTCGGCGCTGGACACGCTGCGGGTGGGCGTCTGGTTCGGCAGCTGGGTACGGACTTCGCGGTAGATGTAGTCGTAGAGTTCGCCCGCGCTGATCCGGCCGTCGAGGTCGAGGTCGGCATCCCCGGTGGCGAGCCCCTGCACGATTGCCTGGGTGAAGATCGACGGCTGGGCGGCGGCGCGGCTGGTCGTCATCGACTCGTGGCTGAACTGCAGGGCGTTGGACGCGGTGATCACGATGCGGCCCTTGCCGTCGAAAGCTTCGGCGACGTCGACCGAGTCGGCGGCGGAGCGGGTACGCAGGCCGCGGCTGTAGGCGCCGCTGTAACAGCAGTCCAGGAACACCACGACCTGCCGGGAGCGGGAGCTCTCGACCTGGTCGCTGATGAAAGTGCTGTCGATGCCGGTCGAGGCGAGGAAGTCGCGTTCGGTGTCGGTCGCGACGAGGAACAGCCGGTTGTCCCGGTTCTTCATGCCGTGGCAGGACAGGTGCAACCACAGGAGGTCTTCGCGGTCGGCATGCTGGAAGAACGATTCGATGGAGCGGCGGAACGCCAGGGCGCCGGCGTCACGCACGACCGTGACCTCGAAGCCGCCGATGTCGGTCTGTGCCAGCACGTCCGACAGAGCGACGGCGTCTTCGGCGGCGCCGGGCAGCTCGGCGAAGCCGGGGTCCTGGTAGTGCTGGTTGGCGATGATGAGGCAGCGGCGGGCCATGTCAGCTTCCGGCGTGCCGGTCCAGAAACGCCTGCACGAGCGCGTTCTGCTGCGCACGGGTGGCGGCGGTGAGCTCGATGCTGTCGCCGTCGACCCTGATGGTGACCGTTCCTCGTTTCTGCCGTTCCAGCCAGCTCTTGACGACGTCCACGACGGCACGTAGGACGACGGGGGATGCCAGCAACCCGACGAGCGTGCCGGCGGCCACGGCAGCGCCGGAGCGGGTGCCGGGCTCGCTCGGGATCGCCGGCCTGTCCAGCCGGTCGAAGTCGAGCAGGTCCAGCTCTTCGTACAGCCGGTCTCCGGCATCGGCGATTTCGGTGGGATCACCGTCCCAGCCGCCGACGACCAGTTCGATCTCGCGTTGCGACATGAAGACTCCTTCACAGGCCCGCGGGCACCGGCGGGCTGAACGCAGGTAAGTCGGCGGCCACGCGACGGCGTTACAGCCTCAGTGGTGGGCGACCGATGCCGGGGCTCGAGGGTAGGCCCGCAGCTGGATGAGGCCGGCGCGGGCCACTACCAGGCAGATCAAAGACATCAAGATCGGTGACCAGATCGCCGACGCGGAGCCGGATAGTCCGCAGCTTCAGCGACACAGAGTCGAGAACATTCATGTGACGGACGCCGACCGCGACTTCGTCGACCTCACCGTCACCACTCCCGACGGTCGCGCTACGATCACCACGACTGCACACCATTTGTTCTGGAACGCTACCGCTCATGCGTGGCACTCGGCAGCGGATCTCAAGTCAGGCACGTGGCTGGATACACCGCGCGGCGGTCACGCAAAGCTGATCAGCAGCCATCGTTTCGCCGCGAGCACCCGGACCTACAATCTCACCGTCAGCGACGTCCACACATACTACGTGCTAGCCGATCGCACGCCGATTCTCGTCCATAACGGGGCTGCCCCAGCTCCATTGCACTGGGCCGGACTGGAGTCGAAAACAATAAGTACGCGCTGGTTGACTTCGCTGAGCGCGTCGGTGCGAAAATGTATGAGGATTGGCCGAACGATTTGCACTGGCAAGACATCGTCAGAGAGGCGCTCGATCCAAGTAGTACAGTGGAGATCCACTTCAGCCTCGCGGGAATAGACGATGCGAATGCATATGCCAAGCTGGCGGAAGGTGTCAGCTCGCCCCCGAGACGGACAGTACACGCCGTGGGAGCTGGCCCAGATCAAGGCTGCACCGGTATCGGTTCAATCTCGAGTCATCTGGTACGATAAATATGGAAAAGTCACAAAAAATCCATTCGAATGAAAGCTTGGTGCTCTTGTGGTCATTTCGTCCGCTGTGCTTCCGCTGCACATCAAGCGACCCTTCGAATTGTGGACATATTCGGTTTCCCATCGAAGGCTGATCCTGCGCACTCAATTTGGCGATGGACGGGAGATGATCGAGATAGAATTCCTGGACGTCCTGGGAATGAAGGTCAAGTCCTACTATGAAGAGCTGTTTATTGAGACCGCCGAGGATGGTTCCGAAATCGATAGTTTTATCGAGGTTCCGGAGCGTCATGAGGATCGCTACGAGAGGCTGGTCGTGTCCGATGGCGGTGTTGGGGGGTTTGTCGTGTGCGGCAAGGTTCGGGTCTGTGAGGAGTGACTCGCGGTGCACTTGCTGGCGAGTTCCGACTGGAGATATCTCGGCATATCAGGATAAAGGCAAGGAATCGTTGCGGCCTGGTCGAGTGGCGGCACTCGCAGCCGAAGGACCGTAGAGCCGCATCGACTTCAGGTGGAATACGACGGTTATCGCACAGTCGAAGCGGAGCAACTGCGTACGCTGGTGGCGTGGTCGACGACGGGGCATTGCGACCAGCGCGCCTGTTCCTTGCCAAGTGTCGGGCGGTGACATGCAGGTCCGGCGGGCGCCGCGCGAACTGCCGGTCCGGCTCCGGTACTCCGACCGAGCGGGAGATTTGGCGGAGCTCGCGCGGGTCTCGACGCGAGGACCTGGCCGCCTTCGCCGATGCCAGCCGCCTCGTGCGGTCGGTACAGCGCCATCGCCTGGTAAGGAATGGGAGTACACCTCCGGGCCGCTGCGCTGTGCCGGGAGAGTCGATCGCCGGCTACCTGAGCGTCGGGAACGCCGGGAGAAAATCGCGCTCCGCGGATCGTCCTGGCTCCTTCCGCAGACGGCGGGGCGGGAACGCGACGAAGGGTGCTGGACGCTGCTGCAGGCGGTGGTTCGCCAGGCCGCGCCCGTGAGCGAAGTCGTCGTCACGAGGGCGGCGGTCTGCTTGGCCGGTTCGACCGAAGTCCCGGCGAAATTCTGCCCGCCGTTCCGCTCGGTCACCCGCGCGCAGTCTTAGCGCAGACCAGCGCCGGGCCTGCACATCCCGACTTTGATGAAGTGGTAGTCGTGACTGCCGTGCACCCAAGCCGTCCGGCGTCGTGGCAAGCGCGTGTTCGACTGAGATTCCCGCGACTACTTTCGTCATCCCGCGGCCAGGACGGCACGGACCTCCGCCGTAGACAGCCGGGTTGTCCGGTCCCCTCGACGTTCGTAGATGACGGAGCTGCCGTCCTTGGTGACGACGAACGGTTTCGTGTGCTCCGGCTGGGCCGGAATGCTGAGCAGCACCACGACCCCACCGTCCAAGGGAACGACGTCGATCTCCAGCCCGGCGCGCCGGCAACCCGGTCGAGATCGGCCGCCGTTGGGTTCCGCCCCTGCCGACATTCGTCGTCTGTGGGGTAGCTGGTGGCGCGACGCGGTGGCAGTTCAGGGTTCGGTTCGGCAGTTCGACGGCGAGGAGCAAAGCCGGTGGAGGGCAAGCGGCCACCGCGATACCGAAGGCGCTCAGCTCCGGAGCGGAGCCGATGTTCACGCAGAGGGGAGAGCGAGATACCGAAGCCGAAAGCAAGCCAGGCCTGCCGTCGGCTTCTCACGCCGGACCGCCGGAGTTCTACGGTCGCGATGACGAGCAGTCCGTCGACGGTGAGCAGCCAGATCGCCGCGGTTGTCGGGTCATCTCCGAGAACGAGGGCGAACTGGCGTCCGTGTTGGCAGGAGGCATAGGCCACGCCGAGGGCGACCAGTCCGGTGCAGAAGCACTGGACGCCCAGCGTCAGGTCGTTGCGGTGGTCTTGGTCATGACCGCTCCCGTCAACGACGACCCAATTCGACGAGTGTCAGCTTCGCTGATTTTCGCAGGTCGGCGAGCTGGCGAGTCGGGTGATTGCTGTTCGTACCCGACCCGCGGCGGCCCGGCCTGTAGCCATCGCCTTCGGCGGCGTTACCCTCACTGCGCGCGATCGTCATCTACGAAGATCAACGCGCTGGGAAGGGAAGCCGGTCGGACCCGGCTTCCCTCCCCAGGTGGAACGGCGAGGCCGAGCTAGCCGACGAACAGCAGGAGCACGCTCAGCACCGCCATGAGGACGGCGGACCCGGTCACCTCGAGGGTGACCGGACCGCTCACTTTCAGGATGACCTGGAAGCGCGGTGTCCTCATATCTCACCTCCTTCCTTCTCGGCGGTCGACCATCCGAGACGGATCGGGAGGTGGTATCGGCGGAAGTTAGCACTCGCATGTACTCGCCTGTCTGTGGACCCCGTGAAGTCTCGGCTTCAGCGGTAACTGCTGGCAAAACCGCAGCTCAGCGGCTATGAGTGTGCTTGGCTGAGCTGCTCGGGGCTGGTGCGGGTGACGGCGCCGCACTCGCGTTTTGGAGCCGAAGAGCAGTAGTATTCCCCCACGGGAGGGCCGAAACACCCTTTCGTTCTTCGTTGCGCCCAAGAGCAGTCAGCCTGGACGGTCTCGGCGTTGGGCGGCCACTCATCTCCCGTTGGGAGAACGCCGAACAGCGGTAGCGGGCCGGGTACCGACGAAGTGAGCTTCAGTGTCAATTCCATGTGCTGCACTCGATAGAGTGATTCATGGAGTAACAGCGCGTGTTCGCGGTCATTGAGATTGACAAGCGGCCCATTCCTGCCCATGCACCTGCTGTGTCGAGCGGCCTCAAGGAAGCGGATGGTGGCGACGCGGAGCCTCAATGGCCAAGATTGTGCTGGTGAGTGCTAAACGTCGGTGGACCCGCGTGTGGTGGGCCATGTCCGCGGTATCGCTGATGGGCGGGCTGTCGCTTGCCACCTGGTGGTTGCTGGCCAGAACGGGAGGTGCTGACGGGGCTGGGATCGCCAACGTGCTCGCGCTTCCGGCCAGTGTGGTCAGCGCTGTGCTGAGCGTGGCGTCGGCCGGCGCAGGACGACGGTCGCGTTCCTACCTGCGGTACAGCGAGCTGTGGGCGCACGCGAGAACGCTGCTCGGAACGGTCGCGGTGGTGGAGGCTCGCGCTCTGGCGAACCTGCTGGGTGACGTGGGTGATCCCCGCCCCGCCGACCTCGGGCTGCGATCCGAGGAGGGACACTGGCGCTCGGACGGTGACCCTCACAGCGGGTCGCTGACCACCATCGCCGACGACTACAAGAAGTATCTACGGCGGAGCCGGCTCGTCGTCGTGGGTGAGCCCGGTAGTGGGAAGACCGTGACGGTGTTGCGACTGCTGCTCGATCTCGTCAGCGAAGCGCAGTCCGCCTGCCAGGCCGGCGAGCCGCGTATCCGCGTGCCGGTCAGGCTGAGCCTTTCGGCGTTCCCCCATCGCTACCGCAGGTCGATGGCCAGAGCGGCGGGCGAGAGGCTGGATTCGTGGATCTGCGGACAGCTCGTCGAAGTGTACGGCTTGCCGGCGCCGATCGCCCGGGCTCTGCTCGACGACGGGTGGCTGCTTCCGATCCTCGACGGGCTCGACGAGATGGATGCCGATACGAGCGAATTCGAGCGAGCCAAGACGATCCTGGCCGCTCTCAACCGGCCTGTGCCCGTTGCCTGGCCGGTAGTCCTGACCTGTAGGTCGGAGCGCTATCGGAAACTCGCGAAGAACCACGGCGTTGCGCTGGTGGACGCTGTCACTGTCGAAGTCGAGCCGCTTGAGATCGATCAGGTTATCGGGTGGCTTTCCCATCGCTTCCCGGATCCGTCCGCGAAACCTGACCGCGTGCAGAGCCGATGGCGTCGGGTGATCACGACCCTGCGCAGGCATCCGAAAGGCCAATTGGCGACCTGCCTGACCAAGCCCCTGATGTTGTACGTGGCGGTGACGGTTTACCGCGATCCACGCAGCGAGCCTCGCGAGATGTGCAATCCCGAGCGGAACGAGTCATCGCTTCCGCGTACGCTGAAAGCCAGGCTGTTCGATCAGTTGGTGCCGGCCATTGTCGCGCACCACCCTCGGCGAAACGGCACCTATTACAATGCCGAAGAAGTGACTCGGTGGCTGCGCTCGCTGGCGAAACACCTCGCGTGGATGGGTGAGAACGGGCACTCTTCCGTCGACCTGCACCTCCACCACCTGTGGCGCACGACCGGCAACCCTCCCGGGCGTGCTATCAGGTTCTGGGCCGCGGCTCTCACCGTCGCCGTCATCGCTTTGCCCGTGCTCGTCTTCGTGGTGCAGTCCGCGACCTTCACCGGATTCCACCCACCCACGACGGCGCGGGGCTGGATTGCTGCTTTCGGCATCGTCATCCTGCTCGGCTGGATCTTCCAGCACACCAGCTCACCGACGATGAAGCCGCCGCAACGTCTCGAAGTGCGCCTTGCCCTGAGTGTCGCTGGGCGGCGGAAGTTGGCTGAGGGGTTGATGAAGGCCCTGAAGCTCGCGCTTCCCGTCGGTCTGGGCTTGGGGCTGGCGTTCGGAATCGCGGTGGGTCTGCCGATCGGGTTGCCGGTCGGACTCACTGCGGGAGTCACGATCGGTTTGGTCTTCGGCGTCACCGGTGGGCTGACTGCTGCGCAGATGACGGCTTCGCAGCCGAGCGACCCGATGCGGCAGGCTCTGACCTGGGATCTCGTGCGAGGTGTCGTCGCGTGGCTCGCCGGCGGTGCGATCGGCTGGCTCACGGGCCGGTTCGCCATGATGTTCACCGATTGGAAGGTCGTCGGGCTCACCAGCTGGTGGGTGGGCTGGCTGTCCATCGGCCTGGCATTCGCCCTTGCGGTCGGCTTGATCGGGTCGCCTGGGCCGCTGTACGCGCTGACTGTGTGGAAGCTCAGGCGAAGTGGCGAACTCCCCGGCCGCCCTGGACAATTTCTGGACTGGGCGCACAACGCGGGCCTGGTGCGCGTATCCGGCGCTGCTGTCCAGTTCCGGCACAGCGACCTCCAAGAATTCCTTCTCGCCTCGGCGGACGCGGGAGTTCAGGCCAGGGCGCCTGAAGCGCGCGGGCGCCGATGAAGTTGGGGGCCCGCAAGTAACAGCGGCCAACGCCGCGACCCGACCAGCGGACGTGACACGCGGTCCATTCCGGTACGACCTGACCGGGGAACGCCGCCAATAGATCCGTAGTCGTACGGGGCGGCTCCCCGGTTGTTCTCGCACCCGACGTCACCGGACAGTGACCGGCAGCAACCTCGGAAGGAGCTGCCGTGAACTCGAGACAACGCTTGCTGGGGGCGTTCGCCGCCGTCCTCGTTCTGCCGCTGGTCGCCGTGCCCGGAGCCCGTGCGGCCGGCCACCCGCCGGCAGTCACTCCGCTTGGCGGGACTCCGCTGCCCGCGGGCGTTTCGCCGTCTTCGGTCGGTGGGACGCCCGCGTCGGTCAAGGACTATCCGTTCATCATCGCCGGCCTGCGGGAAGGTGGTCCGCGGCCGCTCGGCCAGACCTGCACCGGGTCGGTCGTCGCGCCGCGCAAGATCCTCATTGCCGCGCACTGCAAGGCCGCGGACGGGCAAAAGTCCTTTCTGTACGGACTCGACGACCTCAGCGCCGGCGGCGGCACGCCCATCGGCGTCGTCAGCTACGACACCCACCCCAAGTACGTCAACTTCGACCAGGGCTACGACGTCGCCGTCGTCACCACCGACCGGGACGTCCCCGTGCCCGGTGGGCAGTACGCGAAGGTCGCGACCTCCGCCGACACGGATCTGAACAAGCCCGGCAAGACCGGGCTCGGCCTCGGCTACGGCAAGAAGGACTTCAACGACACCAGCCGGGACGTCACGCTGACCAAGTTCAGCCTGCCGATCGTGGCGGGCACCAACTGCAGCGGGGTCGGCGCCGGGTTCCAGGACGCCACCATGATCTGCAGCGGCTACTCCGACGGCCACGTCACGATCCTGCCCGGCGACAGCGGCGGCCCGCTGATCGTCGACGGCAAGGTCACCGGGGTCGCGTCGTGGAGCCGTAGCGACTTCAAGTGGTACAGCGTCTACGGCCGGCTCAACAACGAC
This sequence comes from Amycolatopsis iheyensis, assembly GCF_024703995.1. Lineage (GTDB taxonomy): Bacteria > Actinomycetota > Actinomycetes > Mycobacteriales > Pseudonocardiaceae > Amycolatopsis > Amycolatopsis iheyensis. Next base: position 21,895 of record NZ_JAMXQV010000025.1, read on the forward strand.
ATGGGCGACTGGGTCAAGCAGCAGATCGGCGACGTCACCCCGCCGGAGACGTTCGGTCTCGGCGTCTCGCCCGGCGCGGTCAAGGTGGACCCGGGCAAGTACGTCTCCACTTCGGTGACGAGCACCGCGGGCAAGAACGGGCCCGAGAAGGTCGACCTGACCGCGTCCGGCCTGCCCGAAGGAGCCAAGGCGACGTTCCAGCCGTCGACGTTCAACTCCGGCGACAGCGCGAAGCTGACGATCGAGACGGCCGCGAACACCCCGCAGCAGGACTACCCGATCACTATCACCGGCACCGGGCCCAGCGGCACGGCGACCGCGAAGCTCACGTTGACCGTCGGCAGCGGCCAGCCGCCGACGGGCGACCTGAAGGTGAGCGTCAACCCGGGCAGCGGGACCGTGCAGCCGGGCTTCTTCACCACCGCGGCCGTCACCGTGTCCGGCGGCACCGGCACCGTGACGCTGTCGGCCACCGGGCTGTCGTTCGCGCCGTTCTTCAACCCCTCGACGCTGAACGGCGCCGGGACGTCGCAGATGCAGGTGGTCGGGCCGTTCCAGCGCGGCACGTATCCCGTGACCATCACCGCGAAGGACTCGACCGGCAAGACGGTGACGGCGAAGTACACGCTTACCGTCCAATGAGGACGCGGGGCGGGGAGGCGACGGCCTCCCCGCCCCGGTCTCAGAAGGTGATCGTGAACCCGTCCAGGCTGCCGGTGTCGTACCGGTAGACGTCCTGCGCGCGCACCTGCCAGGTGCCGTTCGCCGTCTCCGCGGCCGCGTTCACCTGGTACGTCGTGTGAATGCCCGACCCCGATCCGGTCCCGCCGGCTTTCTGCAGGGAGTAGGCCGTGCCGCTCGGGCCGATCAGGTCGAGCGTCAGGTCGCCGGGGTAGGTGTGGGTGATGTCCACCTTGACCGCCAGCGTCGCCGACGCCTTGCCGGCACAGCCGTCCTGGGTGATCGAGCTGGTCACCGCCGCGCCGGCGTCCGGGATGGCCACCGGCGTCGTGTTCGACTTCGCGCCGCACTGCGACGGCGGGGTCCCGCCGCCGATGAACGACACGTTCAGCAGCTTGTTCGGCGACCCGCTGCCCGCGTTCTTGATCACCCCGGAAGTGGCGCCGCCGACGAGTGCGTCCCGCACCTGCTGCGCGGTGGCGCCCGGGTTCGCCGCCAGGTAGAGCGCGGCCGCGCCGGTCACGTGCGGGGTCGCCATCGAGGTGCCGCTCATGTTCGCGCTGCTGCCGTTGGACAGCCCGAGCGACGTGATGTTGTTGCCCGGCGCGAAGATGTCGGTGCAGCTGCCGTAGTTGGAGAACGACGCGCGGTTGTCGTTCTCGTCCGAGGCGTTGACCGTGATCGCCTCGGGCACGTGCGCCGGGCTCGTGTTGCAGGCGTCGGTGGAGCTGTTGCCCGCGGCCACCGAGTAGACGATCCCGGCGGCGATCGAGCGCTTGATCGCGTCGTCGCCGACGCCGACCTGGTCCATGGTCAGGCTCATGTTCGCCACCGCGGGCTTGGCGGCGTTCGCCGTCACCCACTCGATCGCGTCGACCGCGGCCGAGTCCGGGCCGTTGCCGGAGCAGTCGTTGCCGAGCACCTTGAGCCCGACGAGCTTGACCTTCTTCGCGACGCCGTAGGTCTTGCTGCCGATCGTGCCCGCGGTGTGCGTGCCGTGGCCGTTGCAGTCGCTTCCGTTGCCCCCGACGAAGTCCTTGCCGATCGACGCGCGGCCTTCGTACTCGGGGTTGTCCGGCTTGATCCCGGTGTCGAGGTCGTAGGCGGTGACGCCCTCGCCGGTGTTCGGGTAGGTGTAGGACTTGTCGCGCGGCAGGTTCGCCTGGTCGATCCGGTCCAGTCCCCAGGTCGGGTTCGCCTGGGTGCCGGCGGTCCGCGCGGTGCCGTCCTCGTAGACCGTGGCCACCGCGGGGTCGGCGGCGAGCCGCCGGGCCTGCTGCGCACTCAGGTGCCGTGCGGAGAACCCGTGCAGGACGCGGCGGTAGGTCGACCGGACTTCGCCGCCGTAGCGCCCAGCGAGGGACGCCGAGCTCGTCAGCGCCTGCGCGTCTTTCAGGACGACGATGTACTGGTCGCCGTAGTGCCGGCGGGCCGGCACCACGGCGCCCTCTGGCTGCGCGGCGGTCGCCACGCCGGTCGTGGCCAGGATGGCCAGCACCGCCGCGGCGAGCACGCCCGCCTTCCGATGAACTGTGCGCATGCTTCAGCTCCACTCACTCGAACAGGTGAATCGCGTCGCGGTCGGCCGTGACGCCGCGGGTGACCGAGAGCCACCGCCGACTCACTGTCGGGTGCGGTGATCTGCGAGAACAAGCGAGGCGGTGCCCCGTAGGGCTACCTAAACAAATGCCTTCGGCGCGCTCCCTACGAAAGTTCCGTGCCTGCCGCCGCGGGTTCCGCGCGGGTCGCCGGCGGATCTACGCTCGGGCAATCCGGACAAGGCGGTCCGGGCGTGGTGCCGCCGCGTCGACCAGGCGAGGGACGGCGATGACGAACGGGATCGTGGCCGGGACCGGTTCGCCGGTGCTCGTCGGCCGGGCCGGCGAGCTGGCCGCGCTCACCTCCGCCGCCCTGCGCCCGCCCGCGCTCCTGGTGGTCGAGGGCGAGGCCGGCGTCGGCAAGACCCGGCTGACCGCCGAACTGCTGGCGCGTCCCGAACTGGCCAGGGCGCGGGTGCTCGCCGGAGGGTGCCGGCCACTGCGCGAGCCGTTCCCCTACGGGGTGATCGTCGAGGCACTGCGCGACGCGGGGAAGTACCTGCCAGCGGCCGGGCGGCTGAGCCCGCTCACCGGCGTCGTGGGTCGCCACCTCCCGGAGCTGGCGGCGTCGCTGCCCCCGCCACCGGAGCCACTCGGTGACAGCCGCGCGGAGACGCACCGCTTCTTCCGCGCGGTCCGGGAGCTGCTGGACCTGCTCGGCCCGCTCGTCCTGGTGGTCGAAGACCTGCACTGGGCCGACGACGGGTCCCGGCGGCTGCTGCGGTTCCTCATGGGCGACCTGCCACCGGGCACGGTGCTGGTGGTGACCTACCGGCCGGAGGACGCGCCCGGCGGGATGCCGCTCGGGCACGCGCACCGCCCGGCCACGCGGATCCGGCTCGGCCCGCTCGAACCGGACGACGTGCGGCGGCTGGCCGCGGCACTGCTCGACGAGCCCGCCGTCCCGGCCGCGTTCGCGGCCCGGCTGCACGAGCGCACCGCCGGGATCCCGTTCGTCGTCGAAGAAGTCCTGCACCCGCTGCGGGACACGGCAGGCGGGGTCCAGGACGCCGAGGTGGCGCGGCGGGTGCTCGACGATGCCGAGGTGCCGGTGTCGTTGCGGGAAGCGACGGCCGAGCGGATGGCGGCGCTGCCGCTCACGGCGCGGCGGATCACCGAAGCGGCCGCGGTACTCGCCGAACCCGCGTCCGGCGCGCTCCTCGGCGAGATCGCGGGGCTGACGGCGGCGCGCGGCAGGCAGGCGCTCGTGCTGGCTCTCGAACGAGCCGTGCTCGTCGAGGTCGCTGAGTGCCGCTACGGCTTCCGGCACGAGCTCGCGCAGCAGGCCGCGTACCGGACGATTCGCGGCCCGAACCGGGAGGAACTGCACCGGCGGGCGGTCCGCGCCCTGGCCGGGCGGAACCCGGCGCCCCTGGTCCGGCTGGCCGAGCACAGCCGCAAGGCCGGGGACGTGCCGGACGCACTGCGGTACGGCGAAGCCGCGGCCGACCGAGCGATCGACGTCGGCGATCCCGCGACGGCGATCGGGCTGCTGCGGTCCCTGCTGGCGACTCCGGACCTCGAACCGTCCGTAGTGGACAGACTGGCGGTGAAGCTGGCGTCGGTGGCCGCGAACGGGGTTTCGCAGACGGACGTCATCACGACGCTGGAAGGGTTGTTGAGCGACGCCCGGCTGTCGGGCCGGTTGTCGGCGGAGATCCGGTTGAGCCTGGGCCTGCTGCTCGCCCGGCAGGCGGGTGGGCTGGAAGCGGCCCGCGTCGAGCTCGAAGTGGCGCTGAGCGGGCTGGGACACCGGCCCGACCTGGCCGGCCGGGCGATGGCGGTGCTGGCCCAGCCGTGGATCGGGGCGACGCCGTTGCGTGCCCACCGGCCGTGGCTCGACCGCGTCGACACGCTCATCACCACCGCGTCCGACACCCGGCTGCGGCTGACGCTGATGGCCAACAACGTCCCGTCGCGGCTGCACATCGGCGACCGCCGGGCGTGGGCCGAGCTCGAGAGCGTCCCGCCCGCCGCCGGGACGGCGGAGGAACAACGCCAGCTCGCGCGGCTGTACTGCAATTCCGCCGACGCGGGCGCGTGGACCGGGCACCATCGGCGAGCCCGGCGGCTGCTGGAGCGCGGGGTGCAGCTCGCGGCCGACTCCGGGACGCCGTACGTCGTCAGCACGGCCCGCACCACCGGCGTGCACATCGACTGGCTGAGCGGCGAGTGGACCGGACTGGACGAACGCGCACTCGGGCTGCTGGCCGAATACCGCGACCTGCTGCCGGTCAGCAGCGAGCTGTCTTTGGTCCTGGGTCTGCTGGCCGGCGCCCGCGGCGCCTGGGAGCGCGCGGCGGCCTGTTTTGCCGCGACGGGCGTCGACCGCCCGGAGAACGCGGTCACGCCGGTGGTGGTCGCCGCGCACGGTGGGACCGCGGGCATGCTGCTGGCGCAGGACTCCGCCGAAGCGGCGGCCGCCGAGGCCGCCCGCGGCCTGGAGGTGTTGCGCACCAAGGGAGTATGGGCCTGGGCGGGCGACCTGATCCCGGCGGCGGCAGAGGCGTTCTGCCGGACCGGGGGCGTCGCCGAGGCCCGCGCGCTGCTGGACGAGCTCGACCGGGAGACGATCGCTCTGGACGCACCGATGGCCCGCGCGGTCCTCGCCGACGCTCGCGGGATCGTCGCGGCGACGGCCGCCGACGAGCCGGCCGCGGTCCGGTTCTTCGACGAGGCCCGGGAACGCTACGACCACCTTCCGGCGCCGTACCCGGCGGCGCTGGCCGCGGAACGCCGTGCGCGCAGCCGTCTCGGCCACGGAGACACGAGCGTGACGGGGGAGTTCGGTGAGCTCGCGGACGTCTTCGCGGCGCTGGGAGCCACTCGCGACGCGGCCCGCTGCCGCCACACGTCCCGCTCGACGGGCGGATCGGTCCCGTCACGCCGCGGCCGCCGAGGATACGGCGACCAGCTGTCGCCACGGGAGCTCGACGTGGCGTCACTGCTGTCGGACGGCCACACGAACCGTGAGATAGCGGAGGTGCTGTTCCTTTCGCGGCGGACGGTGGAACAGCACGTGGCCAATGTCCTGCGGAAGCTGAAGGTGCGGTCGCGGGACGCGCTCATCGGGGTTCGCGCGGGGTGAGGCACTTCGGTCGCTTCGCAGCGTCTCGTCGACCACGACTGGCACGGTGGGATTCCACACGGACCAGAAAAGTAGCTGCTCCTGAAGGGCCCCGGCGCACCGCCGGGGCCCTTCGTCGGGCGCACTCACAGCTGCGTGTGGCGACGCCTCCAGCTGCCGGCCCGCGGGCGAACAACTTGCTGCTCACCGCCGACGGCGTGCTGGTGGTCGACTAGCCCTACACCACCGGCGGCGCTGCTGCTTCCGGCGCCGCAGAACCCGCCGACCGTGCGGGTCAGCGAACTGCCTGCCTAGCGCACGTACTCGCAAGGAAGGCCGATCTCGGTGTAGCTGCCATTGCTGTTCTTCGACCAGCCGCGAACGCAAACCTGACCGCCGCCAACCCTGGTCACCCACTCCGTAACCGACTCACCAGGCGTGTGCCACCGATCGTAGGTGGACAAATGCTGGTTGGGCAGAAGGAACTCGAAATGTCCGAAAAAGCCGCCCACGCATCCGGGCACACAGACCGTGCCGATCCGCCCACGCTGTACGCTTTCGCGTCACCGACGACGGTGATGCACACCTGTCCGTTGCACCCCCACGCGTTCTTGGGCGTCACGGTCGTGCCTGGTGACGCTGTGGCAACGCCACCGCCCGCGAGCGTGGCGGCCAGACAGGCAACCGCGGCGGCGATTCGAATCGGAATCCGTACTTTCGACACTGCGCATCTCCCCTTTTGTTCGCAGTAATGAGCACCCGTAGTGGATGCGCCGACATTCACCGTGCCCGCCGGGCCTTACCGAATGCTGTCCCGCCACTGTCTGCCGTGGTCGGGCGTCGACCCCCTACCGGGTGACCACCACGAGGGCAGCCTGCCGGCGTCGCCGTCCGGACATTTCGGGCCGTTCTCCGGTTCGCCTGACGCTCGTGGCGGTTTCACCGATAATCGGCGAATGGCCGTCGTCGAGTGTCGGGTGCTGGGGCCGGTCGAAATTCGCGTCGACGACGTCGTGCTGCCGCTGGGTGGCAGCAAGGTCCGCGTTGTCCTGGCCGGCCTTCTGCTGCATGCCGGCGAAGTGGTTGTGCCGAACCAGCTCGGGCGCTGGCTGTGGGACGGCGACGAGCCCGCGCGTCCTCGCGCCGCTATCCAGACTTACATAGCACGGACGCGCAGCGCATTGGGCACCGTGGTCCCCATCATCACCGAGCACGGCGGGTACCGGGCGGAGATCTACGGCGAATCGCTGGATTTGTCGGTTTTCCGCGGTCTGCGGACGGCGGCGGGACGAGCGGTGGCCGAGCATGATGTCGCTCGTGCTGCCACGCTCTACGGAAAGGCGCTCTCGCTCTGGCACGGCCCGCCCCTGGCGAACGTCGAATCGAGCTCGCTCCACCGCGAAGAGAATCCTGTTCTCGAGCAACTGCACCGGCAGACCCAGCTGGACTGGGCGGCGACGACGATCGAGGCGGGGCGGCCGGCCGCCGCAATCCCGCTGCTGACCAGCTTGGTCGAGCAGGATCCCCTTCAGGAGCGGCTCGCCGAGCTGCTGATGCGCGCCTTGCACCGATCCGGCCGGCGCGTGGAGGCACTCGAGACCTACCGACGGACCGCTGCGGCCATGGCCGACCAGCTGGGCCTCGATCCCGGGCAGGCACTGGCCGAGCTGCACCTGAGCCTGCTCAACGACCAGCGGCCGGCACCACACCGGCCCGAACGGGAGACCGCGGATCCGGTCCGTCCGGTGCCGCACCAGCTTCCTGCCCCAGCACCACACTTCGCCGGGCGTGCCGCCGAGCTCGATGCGTTCGACGGTGTGATGAAGTCCGGGCTGCCGCCCCGGACGGTGACCGTGGACGGGATCGGCGGCGCCGGGAAGACCGCGTTCGCGCTGGAGTGCGCTCACCGGTTCGCGCCCCTGTTCCCGGACGGCCACTATTTCGTGGATCTGCGGGGGTTCGGCCCCGGACCCCAGGTCGACCCGGCGACCGCGCTCGAAGACCTGCTGTGGGCCTCCGGCGTCCGGGGACAGGAGTTGCCACCGGGTCTCGACGCGCGGCAGACGCTGTGGCGGGAGCGGACCAGCGGCCACAAGATCCTCCTCGTCCTCGACAACGCGCGTTCCGCCGCCCAGGTTCGCCCGCTGCTGCCTGGGCAGGGCGGGCTCACGCTGGTCACCAGCAGGCGCCGGCTCGGCAGCCTGGGGGTGCATGAGGGGGCGCATCGCATCGCCCTCGGTTCGCTGTCCGCGGCCGACGCACTCACTGTCCTTGCGGACTCCGCCGGGCGGACCGCGTTCGACGACGCCCCGCAGGCGGCGGCCGAGCTGGTCGGGGCGTGCGCCGGCCTTCCGCTGGCCCTGCGGATTCTCGGCCAGCGCATCCGCCGGCAACCGACGTCTCTGCCGGAGGTGGTGAGCGAGCTGCGGCGGGAGCACGGCCGCTTGGCGGCACTCGTCCTCGACGACGAGGACGACACCGATCTTCGCGCGGTCTTCGGCCGGTCGCTCGATTTCCTGTCCCCGGAGGCAGCGTGCCTGTTCCGGCGGCTGGGCCTGCATCCGGGGTCGTTCCTCGACGTGGACGTCGCCGCGGTGCTGGTCGGCTTCGACCGGCCACGCACGGAAGAACTGCTGCGCGAGCTCGCGACGGCGAACCTCCTCGAGCAGCGCGGTTCGGGCCGCTGGGCCTTCCACGACCTCCTTCGTGAGTTCGCGGCCGCCGAATGCGGCCGCGCCGAACCGGCCGAGACCCGCGTCCGGCTGCTCGATCGCCTGCTGGACTGGTACACCGTGGCCGCGTTCAACGCGTCGAAAACCGCCCGACCCTACCGGCGCTACGACATCCTGACCCTGCCCGGCGATCTGCCGGACGCGCCGGCGTTCGGTTCCCATTCCGCGGCGACAGCATGGCTGAGCACCCACGAGGTGAACGTGGCCGCCGCAGTGCGATGGGCGAGCAGCCACGGCAGGCCGGTCGCCGCGTGGCAGCTTCCGTACCTGATGATGGTGGGCTTCATCGCCAGCTCACGGTTCGACGTCTGGCAGGAGACTTTCGAAATCGGGCTCGCGGCGGCGCGAACCTTGGGGAACCGCCGGGCCGAGTCGGCGATGCTCAGCGGCTTCGGCACCATGCACGGGCTTGCCGGTAGTCACGGATCCGCCCTCGACGCCATCCGGGCGGCGCAGGAAATCTCCCGCGAACTCGATGACGCCGAAGGCGAGCTGCATGCCCTGTTCAACCTCGGCTTGCAGTACAACACCGCCGGCCTGCCGGACGAGGCGTACGCCCACCTCGCCCAGGCCGTCGATCTGGCACGACGGCTGGGCTTCGCGTCGCTGGAAGCCGACTCCCTGGAGCAGCTTTCCGACTCGTGCGCGCGAACCGGGGACTATCCCACCGCGCTCCGGCTGGCCGAAGCGGCACTGGCGATCTGGGATCGGCTCGGACGGCACAACCAGCGCCTGTACGCCTTGCAGAGCCGCGGTCGCGCACGGATCGCGCTCGGCGACCACGCCGGCGGGATCGCCGACTGCGTCGCCGCGGCCGAGCAGTTCGAGCGGAACGGCGAACACGTCGACGAAGCGTTCGCGAGCGACGGCCTCGGCGACGTCCACGAAGCCCTCGGCGACCTCGACAGCGCCATCGCGGCCTGGCAACGGGCGCACACCGTGTTCGTCCGGCTGGATCATCCGGCCGCCGCGACCGTGGCGGGGAAGCTCGCCGCACACGGCCGGTCGCCGGTGCCCTGAGCCGGTGCCCGGCTCAGGGCGCGGGTTCCAGGGCATGCGGGTCGGCCTCGAACTTCACCTTCGTCAGCGGTGGCGGTGGCGGGTCCATGAAGCCGTCGAGCATGTCGGTGACCTGCTGCGTGAGCGACGCGGTCGAGGACCGGACGTCCTCGACGACCTGGTTCGCCATGTGGAGGTAGGTCTTCGCGGCCACCGCGTAGTCGGTCGCGGGGATGTACTTGGTCCCCGAGTCGAGCATCTTGTCGGCGGTCGTGGCCGCCATGCTCGCCAGGGGCGGCAACAGCACACTCGCGGCCCCGGTGGTCGAGACCTCGGTCCCGGCTATCACGGCCGCCTCGATGGCGCCGGCCAGTCCGAAGCCCAGTCCGACCACCGTGGCCAGTGCGGCGGCCACGAGACCCCACGGGAACTGCTGGGCGTTCGCGACGTCCTCGGCCTCCTTCGCCCGCATCGCCGCGACGAACGCCTGCATCAGGCCGATCAACCGGCGGCGTGCGGCCTTGACGGTGGCGCAGTACGCGGTGAGCACGTCGACGAGGCCGGCCATCACCTCCAGTTCGTGGGCCATGAACGTGTACAGGGAACCGGCGTAGTCCTTGCAGGCCTCGGCGGCGCTGCCTTGCCAGTTCTCGAACAGCCGCTCCAGCGCGTCGTGCAGGCCCATCAGGCCACCCGCGGGGTCCGCGCCCCCGCCCGCCTTGTTCGTCAGGTTGCTGCCCAGGTTCAGGCAGGCAGCCTGCAGGAGGGCGTGCGGGGCGCCCGCGGCGCCGAACAAGTCGATGTCCGGACCGGAGACCGCGTGCGCGGCGGCGAAGAACCGGCCGATGGTCACGTCCGGCATCGGCAGGTTCGCCGGGCGGTTGTCCAGCGGAGAGCCGTCCGCGAGCACCGACTTCTCGTAGACCTGGTTGTTGATGCCGGACTCCGGGTGCTGGACCGGGGCGCCGCGCGGTGCGGTGCAGAGGTCGGCCCAGTTGGCCACATCGGTCAGCAACCGCGTGCCGTCCCCTTCGAAGAACTCGGGCGCGAGGCCGAAGAACAACCGATCCGTGCTGACCATGGCCGCCCCTCAATCCTCGTAGACCGACGTCAGCCGGGACGCGTGCGTCTGCTCGGTATGGGAGTAGACGCGGTAGGCCTCCCACAGGGCTTGGCTCAGCTGGCGCAGGGAGTCCCACAACGCGTCGTTGGCCGTGGCGATCCGCTTCTGCAGCGCGTCGGCCTGGCCGGTGAAGCCGCCGTAGATCTGCTCGGGATCCTTGCCGACGAACCGGGCCGTCGCGAGGCCGCCGATCGGCCGCAGCGAGTCGGCGCCCTCCCGCAGGTGGTCGACCGCCGGATCGACGTGGTCTGTCAAAGTTCGCTGGAAACTGTCGAGGTCGACTGCGTAGCCCTGCCCGTCCGCCATTGCCCGGTCCCCCTGAGTGATCGCCGGCCGCTGGTTCGCGGCGCGCCGGCACCATCTGACCCGAGCGGCCTTTCAAAGTCCTTTCCCGACGCTTTCAGCCACGTCAGCGGAAGAGGCGGAAGAACCCGCGAACCTGCTCGACCAGCGACTCCGGCTGCTCCAGCGCGGCGAAGTGGCCACCGCGGGGCAGTTCCTCGAACCAGCGCAGGTCGGTGAACCGCAGCTCGGCTTCCCGCCGTGACGGGCGGGTGATGTCGCGCGGGTAGACCGACAGCCCGGACGGCGCGGTGACCCGGTCCCGGAACCGGGCGAAGCTTTCCCAGTACAGGCGTGCCGACGACGTGGCCGAGGCGGTGAACCAGTAGACCGAGATCTCGTCGAGGATCTTCTGCCGGGGCACCGCGTCTTCGTGGTGGCCGCCGTGGTCGGTCCAGGCCTGGAACTTCTCGGCGATCCAGGCGGCCTGACCGGCGGGGGAGTCGGTGAGGCCGTAGCCGAGTGTCTGCGGCCGCGTCGACTGGATCGCCGAGTACCCCCGGCCGGTGCGCCGGAACTCCTTCTCCGCGGCGAGGTTCGCCAGTTCCGGCGGTGTCGGGTCGTCGAACGTGCCCGCGGCCACGGAACCCAGGTTCAGGTGCACGGCCGCGACCCGCTCGGGCGCGACTTCGCCGAGCGCGCCGGAGACCGCCGAACCCCAGTCCCCACCCTGCGCGCCGTAGCGTTCGTAGCCCAGGGAAACCATCAGGGTGTCCCAGGCGCGGGCGATGCGGGGGACGCCCCAGCCGGTCGTCGACGGCTTGTCGCTCCACCCGTAGCCGGGCAGCGACGGGGCGACGACGTGGAAGGCGTCCGCGGGGTCGCCGCCGTGGGCGCGCGGGTCGGTGAGCGGGCCGAGGACGTCGAGGAACTCGAGCACCGAGCCCGGCCAGCCGTGGGTGAGCACCAGCGGGAACGCGTCCGGCTCCGGAGAGCGGACGTGCAGGAAGTGCAGGCCCAGCCCGTCGACGGTGTCGCGGTACTGCGGGAAGGCGTTGACGCGCTCGGCGAACCCGAAGTCGTAGTCCTCGGCCCAGCTGCGGCACAGTTCCCGCGTGTAGGCCAGCGGGACTCCCTGTGACCAGTCGTCGACGGGTTCCGGCTCCGGCCAGCGTGTGCGGCGCAGCCGGTCGCGCAGGTCTTCGATCTCGGCGTCGGTGACGCTGACCTCGAACGGCTCGGCGGTCATGGCGGGATCCTTTCTCGGTGCGGCTTCGTCGGGTCAGGCTGAGGACAGGTCCGGCCCGGCGGCCCGCGACCACCAGCACGCCGGCGACGCTGAGCCCAGTGAGCCGCCAGTACCGAGCGGGCGGCGGCCCCGAGGAGAACGGGATCGACGGCCGGACCGGGTGGGCGCCCTGGCGCGGCTCCTGCGAGCGCGGACCGACCGCAGTCGCGGCAGGTCGTACCCGGCCGGGGTGTCAGCGGCAACCACGCAGTCCGCGTTGACCGAGGTCGGCGCGGATTTCGCGGTGTGGATGGTGGGGCGGCGGATGTCAGGCCTCGCCCGGAGCCGAGTGCCAGGTGCGCAGGATCTTCGCGGCGATGTGCGCGTCGGCGGCCTGGTACCGGGCGAGCTTCAGCACCTCGACGTCGGACGCCGTCGCCTCGTTCGGGATGGCCAGCACCGTCATCCCGGCCGCGTGGGCCGACCGGATGCCGGATCCCGAGTCCTCGATCGCGAGACACCGCGCCGGGGGCACGCCGAGGTTGCGTGCGGCGAGCAGGTACGGGTCGGGGGCCGGCTTGCCGTGCGTCACGTCGTCGCCGGTCACCACCGTGGCGAGCCGCGAGGCGAATCCGCAGGCCTCCGCCGTCGCCTCGACGTAGCGCCGGGGTGAGGCGGAGACGAGTCCGACCGGGCCGAGCTCGGCCGCGGCGGCGACGGCGTCGGCCGCGCCGGGCAGCGGGCCGAAACCGCCGCGGCCGAGCTCGTCGAGCATGCCGTCCACGCACTCGGTGAGGGCGCTTTCCGCGGTCAGGCCGGGGCAGCGGCCGGCGAGGTAGCCCGTCCAGTGGCGGGTGCCGGTGCCCTGGATCGCCGCCCAGTCCCGCGGCGACCAGCGGTGGCCGTGGCGGCCCGCGACACCCTCGATCACGCGGTTCCAGGCCGGGGCACTGCCGACCAGGGTTTCGTCGAGGTCGAAGACGGTGGCGGTCATTCTCTGTCCTCTCCGGACGGCGCGGCCCGTTCAGGCGGCGGTGGGCCGCTCGACGACGACGTTGGCGATCAGGGAGTGCCCGACGCCGAGTCCTTGCTGTACCTGCTGTTCGCACTCGAACAACGCGTCGGCCAGCTGCTTCGCGTGCTCGGGCGAGCGCAGCCCCGGGCCGTCGCCGACGGACGTGGTGATCGTCTGGTTCCAGCGTTCGGCGAAGGCCGCGAAGAACCTTTCGACACTCTGCGGCGCCTCCCCCTCGGGGACCTGGAACCGCAGTCGTGCCGGGTCGACGTCCGCGGTGCCGCGGGCGAGCTCGTTGAGGAGCGTGCGGTAGGGCGGGATCGCCTTGGTGAAGGCCAGGGTGGCGGTGTGCCGGCCGGCCAGGATGGACCGGTCGGTGAACGTCGTGCCGCACAGCCGGGCCCCGGCGCGGGTCGCGGCCTCGACGAGCGTCTCGTCGAGGGACCGGCGGTCGAAGAAACTCATCTGGTCGTGGAGGGTTTCGCCCGCCCCTTCGAAGAAGCTCATGTCGTACGACCACCGCGTCCGCGGCCACTGCGGCGTCCACTCGACGGAGTAGCGGCCGAGGACGTCGACGACGAGCGCGGCGCGGTCGCGGGTCTCGACGATCCGCCGCATGAGGCCGGTCAGGACGTCGGCGACCTCCGCGTGGGGGAGGTGGGAGTACGGGACGCCACTCGACATGTAGAGGTCGAAGTCGCCGGCCGGCGGTGCGGACCGCATGTCGGCGACCTCGAAGGTGGCCGGCAGGTGCGCGTGGAGCGAGCGTGCAGTGTCGACCATGTCGGGGTCGACGTCGACGCCGACGTACTCGAGCGTGTTCGCGTCGGTCAGCGGGGGGAGCGGCCCGTGCTGCTCGGTCAGCAGGGAAAGCCCGTCCCCGGTGCCGCAGCCGAGGTCGAGCACCCGCAGTGGTTCGCCCGGTTCGGGGCGGATCGTCCGGATGGCCTCGCCCAGAACCCGGTGGGTGACCAGCTCCTCCAGCATCGTCTTGACCGGGTCACGGCGGTTCGGCGAGGTGTAGTGGGCGGTCGCGTCACGGTAGGAGGTGGCGGCGTGCGCAGGGGTCTTGGTCACGCCGCACCCCGGCCGGTGGTGCCGGCTTCAGCTCGCTCGAAGGCCGCACGGTGGTTTTGGTGATCGATGAGCGTCATGGTGAAAACGTAGATCATGCGGCGGCCGCACAGCGTCAACCCCGGTGCTCACGGACGGCGAGCGGTGAGCTGCCAGACCGGGAGGACGAGGTTGCCCCGCTCGTCGATGTCCAGTGCGGCGATCGTGGCCGGGTCGGCGTCGGTGCCCAGCACCGCTCGCGACGCCTCGTGCAGCATGTCCAGGGTGAACGCCGTCCGGTAGCTCGCCTGCTCCAGCCGGGTGATCTCCCAGCTCCGCCCGACCGTCTCGCGGAGGTTGCGTTCGCTGATCAAGAAGGGGACCGGGACACCGGCCGGTATTGCGTCCGTGAAGCAGAACATGTGCAGCCGCGCCCCGGGCTTCGTGGCCCGGGTGAGTGCCTCGACGTAGGTGTGGCGGACTTCCTCGGTGAAGCAGTGGTAGAGCGCGCTGTCGAGAACTGTGTCGAAGCGATCTTCATACCCGTCCAGCTTTGTGGCGTCCGCGACCGCGAAGCCGACCTCTACGCCCTTCGCTGACGCCCGGGCGCGGGCCTGCTCGATCGCCGACGGCGCGCCGTCGAGTCCGGTGACCCGGTGCCCGCGGGACGCGAGGAAGATCGCGTTGTCGCCGGGGCCGCACCCCAGGTCGGCCACTTCGCCGGCGAACTGCCCGCTCGCTTCGAGCGCGATCACCCCCGGCTGTGGCTCTTTGGTGTCCCACGGTATCCGCGTGCCGAGCGGCGATTTCCCCTGGTACATTTCCTCGAAATCGACGTCTTCGGCGGTTGTTTGCGGCTCGCTCATGATCTCCTCGCGTCATTTGTGTCGGTTTCGCCGTGAGGTGTCACAAAATTCGAAGAACGGGGGAAGAAGAAGCCGTGTAATGGTGGTGAATCAGGTCTTCGCCGCGCCCTGTTCCGGGCGTGGCGCGCAGTATCCCCAGCCCTCCCCCTGGATGCGTCGACCCACGTCGCAGGCCCCCGGTGGGCGAGTCTACGCCTTGACAGCACCGAACGCACGAGCGAATATGAGTGGAGTAAGCGTTCGGACCGGTGTGACCGGCAGGGGGGTTAGTGTCTCATCCGATGCATGCTCGCGCCTCGGAAAACTCGTCCGTTGCTCCATTCGTGAACCTGGCTGTCGTCACTGGCGGCACCAAGGGAATCGGCCTCGAGTTGAGTGCCATGTTGGTGAAGTCGGGATATCGCGTCGTCTCTCTTTACCGCCACGATGAGAAGTCGGCCGAAGCCGCCACGCGGCAACTCGGCGAACACCACGTCGCGCTCAAGGCCGACGTGTCGGACCCGGATCAGGTGCGCCGGGCCGCGGCCATCGTCCTGGCCGAGCACGGCACCCCGTCGGTGCTGGTCAACAACGCCGGCCGCAACATCGACCAGCCCTTCCTCGCGATGACCGACGAGGAGTGGGACGTGGTGATCCGGTCCAACCTGTCCGGGCCGTTCTACGTGACCCGCGCGCTGGCGCCGGCGATGCTCGAGGCCGGTGGCGGGTCGGTGGTCAACATCGGCGCCACCACCGGCATCCGGCCGCGCTTCCACGGCGTGAACTACTGCGCCAGCAAGGCCGGCCTGCTGCACCTGACCAAATGTCTCGCGCTGGAGCTGGCGCCCACGATCCGGGTCAACTGCCTGATCCCCGGGATGATCGACACCGAGGACATGCGGACGCGGGTGGCGGCGGCCGCGCCCGAACACCGGAACAGCATGGTCACCGGCATTCCGCTCGACCGCATCGGCACGCCCGCGGAGATGGCCGCCGCGCTCGCCTTCCTCATCGGCGACGGCGGGCGCTACATCACCGGCCAGAAGCTCATCGTCGACGGCGGTCAGTTCATGTGGTGAGCGCCGGCCTGGCGACCGGCACCCTGGGGAGGGGAGGGAGAGCGAAACCATGCGCGAGGGGGGCGAGCATGCTGTGGGCGCACGAGAGAAACCTGGGCCGATCGCGGTCATCGGCGTCGCTTGCCGGTTGCCGATGGCACCGGATCCCGGCGCGTTCTGGAGGTTGCTGCGCGAGGGAGTAAGCGCTGTCGGGGAAGTGCCCGAGGACCGGTGGGACCCGGCGGCCTTCGCCGGCCACCCGTCGCCCGCCCTCCGCCACGGTGCGTTCCTCGACGGGATAGCCACCTTCGACGCCGCGTTCTTCGGCATCTCACCGCGCGAGGCCGCGGCGATGGACCCCCAGCAGCGGCTCCTGCTGGAGCTGGGGTGGGAGGCCGTCGAGGACGCGGCGATCGTGCCCGCAACGCTGCACGGCACCCGGACCGGCGTGTTCGCCGCGGCGATCGGCGACGACTACACGACGTTGGGCGCGAGGCTCGGGATCGACGGCGTCGGAAGGCACACGCTCACCGGGCGGAACCGCGGACTCGTCGCCAACCGGCTGTCCTACCTGCTCGGTGCGCACGGGCCGAGCTTCACCGTCGACAGTGGACAGTCGTCGTCGCTCGTGGCGGTGCACCTGGCGTGCGAGAGCCTGCGCAGCGGCGAGTCCGACCTCGCGATCGCCGGTGGGGTCAACGTGATCGCGGCGCCCGACAGCATGCTCGGCGCCGACGAGTTCGGTGGGTTGTCCCCCGACGGGCGCTGCTTCACCTTCGACGCGCGCGCCAACGGCTACGTGCGTGGTGAAGGCGGCGCCGCCGTCGTCCTGAAGCCGCTGGCCGCCGCGCTCGCGGACGGCGATCCCGTGTACTGCGTGGTGCTGGGCAGCGCCGTCACCGGCGACGGCGCCACGGACGGCCTGACCGCGCCGGACCCGCACGGCCAGGAACTGGTGCTGCGCGCCGCGTGCGAGCGGGCCGGCGTCAGCCCGGCCGACCTGCAGTACGTCGAGCTGCACGGCACCGGCACCGTGCGCGGCGACCGGGCCGAAGCCGCCGCGCTGGGTGCGGTGTATGGCGTGGGCCGCGCCGAAAGCCTGTTGGTCGGTTCCGTGAAGACCAATGTCGGGCACCTCGAAGGTGCGGCCGGTGTCACCGGGCTGCTGAAGGCGGTGCTCGGCATCCGCCACCGGTGGCTGCCGCGGAGCCTGAACTTCACGACGCCGAACCCGGGCATTCCGCTGGCCGAGCTGAAGCTGCGGGTGCACACCGAGGACGGACCGTGGCCGCACCCGCGGCGACGGCTGCTGGCCGGGGTCAGCTCCTTCGGCATGGGCGGCACGAACTGCCACGTGGTGCTGGCCGAAGGACCGGCGCCCGAGCGGCCCCGGTCCGGCGGCGCGGCGCCTGACGTGGTCGGGTGGGTGCTGTCGGCACGCAGCGGGCCGGCCCTGCGCGGCCAGGCCGAGCGGCTGCGCGATGCGGTGACCCGCGACGCCGAACTCGCTTGGGGTGTTGGGGACGGCGCCGAACTCGCTCGGGGTGTTGGCGACGCCGCCGAACCCGCTCGGGGCACCGACGCCGCCGAACCCGCTCGGGGTGCTGGCGGCGCCGCCGAACTCGCTCGGGGTGTTGGGGACGCCGCCGAACTCGCCCGGGGGACCGCCGCCGCCGAATCCGCTCGGGGTGCTGGCGGCGCCGCCGAACTCGCCCGGGGCACCGACGCCGCCGAACTCGCTCGGGGCACCGGCGCCGCCGAATCCGCTCGGGGTGCTGGCGGCGCCGCCGAACTCGCTCGGGGTGTTGGGGACGCCGCCGAACTCGCCCGGGGGACCGCCGCCGCCGAATCCGCTCGGGGTGCCGGCGGCGCCGCCGAACTCGCCCGGGGGACCGGCGCCGCCGAACTCGCTCGGGGTGCTGGCGGCGCCGCCGAATCCGCCCAGAACACCGACGCCGCCGCCGTGCACCGCGGGCTTCGGCATCAGCGATCGGCCTGGTCTGCGGTGGACACCGCGTTCTCGCTCGTCCGCACCAGGACCGCGTTCGAAGAGCGTGCCGTGGTGCTCGGCCACGACGACGGTGAACTGCTCGCCGGGCTGGGCGGGCTGGCGAGCGGCATGCCCGCGGCGGGGGTCGTGCGCGGGACGGCGGGACCGCGGGCACCGGGGGTGGCGTTCCTGTTCGCCGGGCAAGGCAGCCAGCGTCCCGGGATGGCCCGGCAGCTCTACCGCGCCCACCGGGTGTTCGCCGACGCGTTCGACGAGGTTTGCGCGCAGCTCGACACCCACCTCGACGTCCGGGTGCGGGACCTGGTGTTCGCCGAGCCCGGCTCCCCGGCCGCCGAACGGCTCGACCGCACCCGCTACACGCAGCCGGCGCTGTTCGCCGTGGAAGTGGCGCTGTTCCGGCTGTTCTCGGCCTGGCACCTGACCCCGGGTCACCTCGTCGGCCATTCCGTCGGCGAGCTGGCCGCCGCCCAGGTCGGTGGTGGGCTGACGCCGGCCGCCGCCGCCGAACTCGTCGTGACGCGCGGTGCGCTGATGGAGGCGGCTCCCGCGTCCGGGGCGATGGCGGCGGTCGAAGCCGACCCGGACGAGCTGACCGAATGGTTGCGCGGCAAGGAAGAACGCGTGTCGCTCGCGGCGGTCAACGGACCGTCGGCGGTGGTCGTGTCCGGCGACGAGGACGCGGTGGCCGAGGTGGTCGCGTGGGCGCGCGCCCGAGGCCGCCGGAGCAGCAGGCTTCGCGTGAGCCACGCCTTCCACTCGCCGCACATGGACGGCGTGCTCGACGAGTTCCGCGCCGCCGTGCGCGGGCTGCGCGCGGCCGAACCGGCGATCCCCGTCGTCTCCACCCTCACCGGCGAGCCGCTGACCACCGCCGAGCTGGGGTCCGCCGACTACTGGGCCCGGCAGCTGCGGGGCACCGTGCGCTTCGCCGACGGCGTGCGCCATGCGCGTGACCGGGGTGCCACCGTGTTCGTCGAGCTGGGCCCGGACGCGGTACTCAGCCCGATGGCACGCGCGTGCCTGGCCGGGTCGCCCGGCACCGTCGTCGTCCCGGCTCTGCGGGCGGAGCGCGACGAGCCCTACACCGTCCTCGCCGCACTTGCCGAGGCGCACGTCCGGGGCGTCCCCGTCGACTGGGCCGCGGTGCTGGCCCCGGCGCGACCGCGGCGTGTCCCGCTGCCCACTTACGCCTTCGACCGCACCCGGCACTGGCTCACCGACACCGCACCGCCGGCGCGCCCCGCCGCGCCGGCCGCCGCCGGCCGCAGCGGCCCCGAGCTTCTCGAGCTCGTCCGCGCCACCGCCGCGGCCGTGCTCGGGCACGCCGGGCCGGACGCTGTCGATCCCGGCCGGGACTTCCGCGAGCAGGGGTTCGCTTCGCTCGCCGCGGTCGAGGTGGCCGGCCTGCTCGGCGAGGCGACCGGGACCCGGCTGCCGGACACGCTGCTGTATGACTTCCCGACCCCCGCCGAGCTGGCTGAGCACCTAGCGCGCCGGCTCCCGGCGGCGGCTGAGCTGGGCGAGCACCTCGCGCGCCGGCATCCGGACCCGGTCGAGCTGGGCGAGCACCTCGCGCGCCGGCTCCCGGCGGCGGCTGAGCTGGGCGAGCACCTCGCGCGCCGGGACCCGGACCCGGTCGAGCTGGGCGAGCACCTCGCGCGCCGGCTCCCGGCGGCGGCTGAGCTGGGCGAGCACCTCGTGCACCGGGACCCGGACCCGGTCGAGCTGGGCGAGCACCTCGTGCACCGGCATCCGGACCCGGTCGAGCTGGGTGAGCACCTAGCGCGCCGGCTCCCGGACTCGGCCGAGCTGGCCGAGCACCTCGCGCGCCGGCTCCCGACCCCCGCCGAGCTGGGCGAGCCCCTCGCGCGCCGGAACCCGGACCCGGCCTCGGAAGTCGCCGCGGCGGCCGGTGAGCCGATCGCCGTCGTCGGCATGGCGTGCCGCTACCCAGGCGGTGTGCGGAATCCCGACGACCTGTGGCGGCTGGTCGACGGCGGGGTCGACGCGATCGGCGAGTTCCCGGACAACCGCGGCTGGGACCTCGACCGGCTGCGCGACCCGAACCGCCCCGGCGGCTCGGCCACGCGGTACGGCGGATTCCTTTACGACGCCGACCTGTTCGACCCCGCGTTCTTCGGCATCAGCGCGCGCGAGGCGGCCGCGATGGACCCGCAGCAGCGCGTCCTCCTCGAAACGGCTTGGGAGGCACTGGAACACGCGAACCTCGACCCCGCCGCGCTGCGGGCGAGCGCCACCGGCGTGTTCGTCGGCGCGACCGCGCAGGAATACGGCCCGCGGCCGGACGAGACCGCCGGCGAGGCCGGCGGCTACCTGCTCACCGGGCGCACGCCGAGCGTCGTTTCGGGCCGGATCGCCTACGCGCTCGGCCTCGGCGGGCCGGCGGTCACGGTCGACACCGCGTGCTCGTCGTCGCTGGTGGCCCTGCACCTCGCGTGCCGGTCGCTGCGGCAGGGCGAGTCGGCGCTCGCGCTCGCCGGCGGGGTCTGCGTGCTGGCCGGGCCCGGCATGTTCGTGGAGTTCAGCAGGCAGCACGGCCTCGCCCCCGACGGGCGGTGCAAGGCGTTCGCCGCCGGCGCCGACGGCACCGGCTGGGCCGAGGGCGCCGGGATGGTCGTGCTGGAACGGCTTTCCGACGCGCGCCGCGCCGGGCACCCGGTCCTCGGCGTCATCCGCGGCTCCGCGATCAACCAGGACGGGGCGAGCAACGGCCTCACCGCGCCCAGCGGCCGCGCGCAGGAGTCGGTGATCCGGCAGGCCCTCGCCGACGCCGGGCTCCGCGGCGACGAGGTCGACGCGGTGGAGGCGCACGGCACCGGCACCACGCTCGGCGACCCGATCGAGGCACAGGCACTGATCGCCACGTACGGGTGCGACCGCCCGGCGCACCGCCCGCTGAGACTGGGCTCGCTGAAGTCCAACGTCGGGCACACCCAGGCCGCCGCCGGGGTCGGCGGGCTGATCAAGATGCTGCTCGCGCTGCGGCACGGCCGGCTGCCGCGCACGCTGCACGCGGCCACGCCGTCGGCACGGGTCGACTGGTCCGCGGGTGCGGTGTCGCTGCTCACGGAGGCCGCGCCCTGGCCGGCTGACGGCCGGCCGCGCCGGGCCGGCGTCTCGTCGTTCGGCATCAGCGGCACCAACGCCCACCTGATCATCGAGGAGGCGCCGGCTCCGGGCGAGCGGCCCCCGCGGCCGGCGGTGCCCGTGCCCTGGGTGCTGACCGCGCGCTCGGCGGACGCGCTGCGTGCGCGGGCCCGGGCGCTGCTCGACGTCGGCGACCTCGACCCCGCCGACGCCGGGTACACGCTCGCCACCGGACGAGCCGTGTTCGCGCACCGCGCGGTCGTCATCGGTGCGACCATCGGCGAGCTGCGGCGCGGCCTGACGCGGGTGGCGCGTGACGAGCCGCCCGGCCCGGTGGTGGCGCGCAGACCCGTGTTCGTCTTCCCCGGCCAGGGCGCGCAGTGGGCCGGGATGGGCGCCGAGCTGCTCGAGACGTCGCCGGTGTTCGCCCGGTCCATGGCGGCGTGCGCGGACGCGCTGAGGCCGCACGTGGACTGGACGCTCGCCGACGTGGTGCGCGCGCCGGCCGAGGCCGGCCTGCTCGAGCGGGTCGACGTGGTGCAGCCCGCGCTGTGGGCGGTGATGGTGTCACTGGCCGAGGTGTGGCGGTCCTTCGGCGTGGAGCCCGCCGCCGTCGTCGGTCACTCGCAGGGGGAGATCGCCGCCGCCTGCGTGGCCGGCGCTCTGTCGCTGTCCGACGCCGCCGCCGTGGTGGCGTTGCGGAGCAAGGCGTTGACGGCGATCGCCGGGCGTGGCGGGATGCTGGCGGTCGAGCTGCCGGTGGACCGGGTGCGGGACCGGCTCGCCGGAGCGGGCCGGTTGTCGGTCGCCGCGGTCAACGGCCCGGCCGCGACGGTCGTGGCGGGCGACCTCGACGCGTTGGCCGGCCTGCAGCGCCGGTGCGAAGCCGAGAACGTGCGGGTGCGCCGGGTGCCGGTGGACTACGCCTCGCACTCGCCGCACGTCGAGGACCTCGAAGACGAGCTGAAGCGGCTGCTCGCGGGGATCACGCCGCGCCCGGCCGATGTCGCCTTCCACTCCACGGTGACGGGTGGCCTGCTCGGCGCCGAGGCGCTGGACACCGGCTACTGGTACCGCAACCTCCGCGGCACCGTCCTGTTCGAGCAGGCGGTGCGCGGGCTCGCGGACGACGGCCACGACGCCTTCCTCGAGATGAGCCCGCACCCGGTGCTGACCGCGGCCCTGCGGACCACGGCCGGCGACGACGTCACCGTGGCCGGTTCGCTGCGCCGCGACGACGGGGGCCCGCGGCGGCTGCTCGGGTCGCTGGCCGAGGCGTTCGCCGACGGCGTGACCGTCGACTGGCGGGCGGCGTTCGCCGGTCTCGACGTCCGGCCCGCCGACCTGCCCACCTACCCCTTCCAGCGCCGCCGGTACTGGATCACGAGCCGAGCCACCCAGGACGTCACGGCGTTGGGGCTTGCCGCCGCGGAGCACCTCCTGCTGGGCGCCGAAGTTTCGGTGGCCGACGGCGGCGGGGTGCTGTGCACCGGCCGGTTGTCGCCGCGCACCCAGCCGTGGCTCGCCGACCACGCGGTGGGCGACGCGGTGCTGCTGCCGGGAGCCGCGTTCGCCGAGCTCGCGCTCACCGCCGGGCGCCGGGCCGGGTGCCGGGGGCTGGCGGAGCTGGTGATCGCCGAGCCGCTCAGGCTGCCCGGCCAAGGCGCGGTGCAGGTGCAGGTCGCCCTCGGGCCGCCGGAAGACCAGCGCACCGTGCGGGTCTACGCGCGGGCCGACGGCGAGCTGTGGACGCTGCACGCGTCGGGGACGTTCGGCGACGGCGGCGACGGCGTCGCCCTCACCGGGGCGTGGCCGCCACCGGGCGCGGCCGCGGTGGACGTCGACGAGCTGTACGCGCGGCTCGCCGACGAGGGCTACCACTACGGCCCGGCGTTCCGGGGGCTGAAGGCCGCCTGGCGGCAGGGCGACACCGTTTTCGCGGAGGTCGCGCTGGCCGCCCCCGAGCGCCCGGACGCCGCCCGGGCGGGCCTGCACCCGGCGCTGCTCGACGCCGCCCTGCACGCGGCCGTCGGCCTGCTCCACGACCCGGGCCGCCGGCTGCTGCCGTTCGCCTGGCGGGACGTCCGGCTCCACACGACCGGGGCCACCGAGCTGCGGGTGCGGATGCGGCCCGCGGGTCCGGACGCCGTGTCCGTGGTGCTCGCGGACACGGCGGGCGCGCCGGTGGCGACGGTCGGCTCGCTGACGTTGCGGGCCGCGCCGGCCGCCGACCCCCTGCTGCGGGTCTCCTGGACCACCCCGATCTCGGCGGCGCCGCCGTCGGTGGAGCGCCGGTGGGCGGCGCTGGGGACCGCGCGCCGGTTCGGGCTCGCGGCCGAGGCGCACGACGACGTCGCCGCGCTCGTGTCCGCCGCCGGGCGGAGTGGCGCCGGCCCGGACGTCGTCGTGGCCGACTTGACCGACTTCGACGGCGGTTCCGTGCACCAAGCTGTGCACCGCGCGCACGCGCTGCTGCGCGACTGGCTGGCGCACGAGGTGCTCGAACGCACCACGCTGCTGGTGGTGACCTCGGGTGCGGTGCCCGCGGGTGACACGGTGCCCGCCCTCGCCGGAGCCGCGGTGCACGGGCTGCTGCGCACCGCCGTGGCCGAGTACCCGGGCCGGTTCGTGGTGGCCGACGTCGAGCACGCGGGCGACGCGGAGTCCCTGCGGGCGCTGGTGGGCGCCGGCGAGCCGGAGTTCGCGGTGCGCGCGGGGACGGGCCTCGCGCCCCGGCTCGTCCGCACCACCGCGGCGGCGGCGCCGGTGCCGCTCGGCGGCGGCACGGTGCTCGTCACCGGCGGCACCGGCACGCTGGGCCTTCGGCTCGCCCGGCACCTGGTCGCCGAGCACGGCGTGCGGCACCTGCTCCTGGTCAGCAGGCGCGGCGAGCACGCGGAGGGCGCGGCCGAGCTCGCCGCGCTGGGTGCGGACGTCGCCTTCGCCGCTTGTGACGTGACCGACCGCGAAGCACTCGCCGCGGTGCTCGCCGGGATCCCGGCGGACCGTCCCTTGCGCGCGGTCGTGCACGCGGCGGGGACGCTCGACGACGGCGTGCTCACCGCGCTCACCCCGGCCCGGCTCGACACCGCGCTCGGGTCCAAAGTGGACGGTGCGCTCGCCCTGCACGAGCTGACCCGCGACCACGACCTGGCCGCTTTCGTGCTGTTCTCCTCGGTCACCGGCACGCTCGGCAGCCCCGGCCAGGCGGGGTACACCGCGGCGAACGCGGCGCTGGACGCCCTCGCCCACCGGCGACGGGCCGCCGGGCTGCCCGCCACGTCGCTGGCGTGGGGGCTGTGGGCGCGGCCGAGCGGGATGACCGCGCACCTCACCGACGCCGACCTCGCGCGGCTGAGCCGGTCCGGCGTCGCGGCGCTGCCCGAGGAGGCCGGGCTGGCGCTGTTCGACGCCGCGCTCGGCGCGTCCGAGGCGGTGCTGGTGGCCGCCCGGCTGGACCTGGCGGCGTTGCGTGCCCAGGCCCGCGCCGGACGGCAGGCGCCGGTGTTCCGCGAGCTGGTGCCCGCTCCCGCCGTCGGTGATGTCGAGGTCACGGCGGCCGGGCCGGCGTGGTCCGCGCGGCTCGCGGCGGCCTCCGCGGCCGACCAGGAAGCGCTGACGTTGGCGCTGGTGCGCGAGCAGGCGGCCGCGGTCCTCGGCTTGGACTCGGCCGAGGCCGTCGCCCCGGCCACGGCGTTCACCGGCTTGGGCGTCGATTCGCTCATGTCCGTGGAGCTGCGCGGCCGGCTCAACGCGGCCACCGGGCTCAAGCTGCCCGTGACCGTGCTGTTCGACCGGCCGACACCGGCGGCGCTGGCCGCCCACATCCGGGCCGAGGTGCTCGGCTCCGCGCGGGAACCCGCCCCTCGGGTTCTCGCCGGCAGCGACGAACCGATCGCCATCGTCGCCATGGGCTGCCGGTACCCGGGCGGGGTCCGGTCCCCGGAGGACCTGTGGCGGCTGGTCGACGACGAGCGCGACGCCATCGGCGAGTTCCCGGCCGACCGCGGCTGGGACGTCGACGCGCTCTACGACCCCGACGCCGACGCCGCCGGGCACAGCTACACCCGGCACGGCGGTTTCCTCGACGACGCCGCCGGGTTCGACGCCGCCTTCTTCGGGATGAGCCCGCGCGAGGCCCTCGCGACCGACCCGCAGCAGCGCGTCCTGCTGGAGACGAGCTGGGAGACGCTGGAGCGGGCGGGCATCGACCCGCGGACGCTGCGCGGCAGCCGCACCGGTGTCTTCGCCGGCGTGATGTACGACGACTACGCCGAGCGGCTGAAGCAGGCGCCGGGTTACGAGGGCTACCTCGCGACGGCGATCACCAGCAGCGTCGCGTCCGGCCGGGTGGCCTACGCGCTCGGTCTCGAGGGGCCGGCCGTCACCGTCGACACGGCCTGCTCGTCGTCGCTGGTCGCGCTGCACCTGGCGGCACAGGCGCTGCGCGCGGGCGACTGCGACCTGGCGCTCGCCGGCGGCGTCACCGTGATGGCGACCCCCGGGCTCTTCGTCGCGTTCAGCAGGCAGCGCGGGCTCGCTCCCGACGGCCGGTGCAAGCCCTTCGCCGCCGCGGCCGACGGCACCGGCTGGAGCGAGGGCGCAGGCGTGCTGCTGGTCGAACGGCTCGACGACGCGCTGCGCAACGGGCACCCGGTGCTGGCCACGGTCCGCGCGTCCGCGGTCAACTCCGACGGCGCGAGCAACGGGCTCACCGCGCCGAGCGGACCGGCCCAGCAGCGGGTGATCCGGCAGGCGCTGGCCGACGCCGGGCTGGCCGCGGCGGACGTGGACGTCGTGGAGGCCCACGGCACCGGCACACCGCTCGGCGACCCGATCGAGGCCCAGGCGATCCTCGCCACCTACGGGCAGGACCGGCTGGGCGGTCCGCCGGTCCGGATCGGCTCGGTGAAGTCGAACATCGGGCACACGCAGGCCGCCGCCGGGGTGGCCGGGGTGATCAAGGTGGTCCAGGCGATGCACGCGGGCCGGCTGCCGCGAAGCCTCCACGTGGACGAGCCGACCGGGCACGTCGACTGGTCGGCGGGGCGGGCCGAGCTGCTCACCGAGCCGGTGGACTGGCCCGAAACCGGCCGCCCCCGCCGCGCGGGCGTGTCCGCCTTCGGGATCAGCGGGACCAACGCGCACGTGATCCTCGAGCAGGCGCCGCGGCCGGCCGACCGCCCGGCCGCGCCCGGCACCGCGTCGGCGTGGGTGCTTTCGGCCCGCGAGGAACGGCCGCTGCGCGAACTCGCCGGCCGGGTGCGTGCTCGGGTCGCCGCGCTGGACCCGGCGGACGTCGGGCTCGCCCTCGCGACCACGCGGACGCCGTTCGAGCACCGCGCCGTGGTGGTCGCCGCCGACCGGGCCGGGTTCCTCGCCGGGCTCGACGCGCTCGCCGCCGGACGGCCGCTGCCCGGCCTGGTCACCGGAACGCCGTCGCCGGCTGGGAAGACGGTGTTCGTCTTCCCGGGCCAGGGCTCGCAGTGGCCGGGCATGGCGCTGGAGCTGCTCGACACCTCGCCGGTGTTCGCCGAACGGCTCGCCGAGTGCTCGGCCGCGCTGAGCGCCCACGTGGACTGGTCGCTGCCGGAGATGCTGCGGGGCGCGCCCGGCCACGACCGGGTCGACGTCGTGCAGCCGGTGCTCTGGGCGGTGCTGGTGTCGATCGCCGAGCTGTGGCGGTCGGCCGGGGTGGTGCCCGACGCGGTCGCCGGCCACTCGCAGGGCGAGATCGCGGCCGCCTGCGTCGCCGGCGCGCTGACGGTCGAGGACGCCGCGCGGGTGGTCGCGCTGCGCAGCCAGGCGCTCGCCGAGCTGACCGGCACGGGCGGCATGGTGTCGGTGGCGCGGCCCGCGGCTCGCGTGGCGGAGCTGCTCGAGCCGTGGGGCGACGCGCTCGACGTCGCCGCGCTCAACGGGCCGTCGGCGACCGTGGTCTCCGGCGCGCCGGAAGCGCTCGACGCGCTGCTCGAGGCGTGTGCCGCCGCCGGGATCCGGGCGCGGCGGGTGCCGGTCGGCTACGCGTCGCACTCGCCGCGGGTCGAGCCGATCCGCGAGCGGGTGCTGGAGCTCCTCGCGCCGATCGCGCCGCGCGCGTCGGCGATCCCGTTCTACTCGACGGTGACCGCGGGGGTGCTCGACACGACCGGTCTCGACGCCGGGTACTGGTTCCGCAACCTCCGGCAGCCGGTGCGGTTCGAGGAGACCACCCGGGCGCTGCTCGCGGCGGGCCACACGTGGTTCGTCGAAGCGAGCCCGCACCCGGTGCTGACCGCGGCGATCGAAGAGACGGCCGACGACGGCACCGGCCCGGGCGCGGTGGTGCTGGGGTCCCTCCGCCGGGACCAGGGCGGCCTGGAGCGCTTCCGGACGTCGTTGGCCGAGGGGTACGTGCGCGGCCTCGCCGTGGACTGGCCCGCGGTGCTCGGCGGTGGGCCCGGCCGCCCGGTCGACCTGCCCACCTACCCGTTCCAGCACACGCGCTTCTGGCTGGACACCGGCCGGGAGCCGGACCACCCGCAGCTGTCCGCGCCGACGGAGCTGGGCGACGGC
The DNA here is from genome assembly GCF_024703995.1 of Amycolatopsis iheyensis. Lineage (GTDB taxonomy): Bacteria > Actinomycetota > Actinomycetes > Mycobacteriales > Pseudonocardiaceae > Amycolatopsis > Amycolatopsis iheyensis. Next base: position 49,250 of record NZ_JAMXQV010000025.1, read on the forward strand.
CGTGGTGTCCTGTTCACCGCCTCGGTCTCTTCGCGCACCCACCCATGGCTCGCCGACCACGCGGTCCTGGGGACCCGGCTGCTGCCCGGGACGGCGGTGCTGGAGCTCGCGGCCCGGGCCGGGCGGCAGCTCGGCACCCCGGCGATCGCGGAGCTGACCTTGCACGCGCCGCTGGTGCTGCCCGAGAACGGCGTCGCGCACCTGCGGGTCGTGGTGGCCGAACCGGGCGCGGGCGGGACGCGGGCGTTCTCGGTGCACTCCGGCGCGGACCAGCTCCGGCACGCCGACGGTCTGCTGTGTGGCGAGCCGGTCGCCGAGGACGTGCCCGGGCCGCCGGCCCAGTGGCCACCGGAGGGCGCGGTCCCGATCGACGTCGCCGCCGGCTACGCGCGGCTCGCCGGGCTGGGCTACGGCTACGGGCCCGCGTTCCGCGGCCTGACGGCGGCGTGGCGGTCGGGCCCGGACGTGCTGGCCGAGGTCGAGCTGCCCGCCGGGATCGGGGCGGGTGGTTTCCCGGCTCTGCTGGACGCGGCGCTGCATCCGGCGCTGCTGGTGGGTGAAGAGACCGCGCCGCTGCTGCCGTTCGAGTGGTCTTCGGTGACGTTGTCGGCCGTTGGGGCGACGCGGGCGCGGGTCCGGATCCGGCTGCTCGCGGCGGGGCGGGTGTCGGTTGCGGTCGACGATGTCTCGGGTGCGCCGCTGCTGCGCGCTGGTTCGCTCGTGCTGCGACCCGCAGTCCGGTTGTGGCGGGTGGATTGGCGGCCGGTGCGGCCCGGTGGCGCGGCGGATGTCGTTGCGCCGGCGCGTGATGGGGAGGCCTCTGCAGTCACGCCGGAGGTGGTCCGGCTGGACGGCGGCGGAGCAGACCTGGCCGCGTCGGCGCGCGAAGTTGCCGCGCACGCGCTCGCCGCGATCCAGCGTCACCTCGCCGGACCGGCCGGGCCGCCGCTCGTGCTGCTCACCGCGGGCGCGGCCGGTGACCCGCATCCCGCCGACCCGGCGGCGGCCGCCGGGTGGGGGCTCGGGCGGTCGGCGCAGACCGAGCACCCCGGCCGGATCGTTCTGCTGGATGCGCTCGCGCCGCCGTCGGCGCGGCAGCTGGCCGAGGCGCTGGCCACCGGCGAACCGCAGCTCGCCCTGCGCGCGGACGGGTTCACCGCCCCACGCCTGGTGCCGGCCGCGGGTTCCGCTCCCGCCCGGCCCCTCGACCGGGACGGCACCGTGCTCGTGACGGGCGGGCTCGGCACGCTCGGCTCGGTCGTCGCGCGGCACCTGGTGACCGGGCACGGCGTGCGGCACCTCGTGCTGGCCGGCCGCCGCGGCCCGGACACCACCGGCGCCGCCGAGCTGGCCGCGGACCTGCGGGAGCTGGGCGCTGTCGTCACCGTGGCCGCCTGCGACGTCGGGGACCCGGACGCGGTGGCGGCCCTGCTGCGCGGGATCCCCGCCGAGCACCCGCTGACCGCCGTGTTCCACCTGGCGGGGGTGCTCGGCGACGGCACCGTCGAAGCGCTCACCCCGGCCCGGCTCGGGCCGGTGTTCCACGCCAAGGCGGCGGGCGCCTGGCACCTGCACGAACAGACCCGCGACCTCGACCTGGCCGAGTTCGTGCTGTTCTCCTCGATCGCCGGGACGACCGGCACCGCGGGCCAGGCCGGCTACGCGGCCGCGAACGCCTTCCTCGACGCGCTGGCCGGACACCGGGCGGCGCTCGGCCTCCCGGCCCGGTCGCTCGCCTGGGGGCTGTGGGCGGCCGAGAGCGGGTTGACCGGCTCACTCACCGACATCGACCGCGCGCGGCTGCGGCGCTCGGGCCTGACGCCGATGCCCACGGAACGGGCACTCGCGATGCTCGACGCGGCGCTCGCGGGAACGCACCCGGTGGTGGTCCCGGCCCAGCTCGACCCGGCGGCGCTCCGGTCGCGCGAAGGCACTGCGACCGCGGCGGGGCTCTTGTCGAGTGAAGCCGCCGCGAGCCCAGCGGGGCTGCTGTCGCGCGCCGCTGCTGCGCCCTCGGCGCCGCTGCTTTCGCGCGACGCCGCTGAGACCGCGGCGGGGCTGCTGTCGGGCGAAGCCGCTGCGACCCCAGCGGGGCTGCTGTCGAGCGACGCCGCTGTGCCCTCGGCGCCGCTGCTTTCGCGCGACGCCGCTGAGACCGTGGCGGGGCTGCTGTCGGGCGAAGCTGCTGCGAGCCCAGCGGGGCTGCTGTCGAGCGAAGCCGCCGCGACCCCGGCAGCGCTCCTACCGAGCGAAGCCGCCGCGAGCCCAACAGCGCCCCCGCCGCACGCCGCCGCCGCGCCCCCGCCGTCGCGGCCGGGGGATCGGCTGCGTCGCCTCCCACCGGCCGAGCAGGAGCGGGAACTGCGTGAACTCGTCGCCGGGCTCACCGCCGCCGTCCTCGGCTACCGCGGGGCGCTGCCGGCGGATCGCACCTTCAGCCGGCTCGGCATGGAGTCGCTCACCGCCGTCGAACTGCGCAACCGGCTTGCCGCCGCCACCGGGCTCCGGCTGCGCACCTCCGTCGTGTTCGACCACCCCGACGTGGACGCCCTGGCCCGCCACCTGCGGAGCGAGCTGTCCGGCGAACCGGCCGGGCCCGCCGAGGTGGTCCGCGCCCCCTCCGCCGAGCCGATCGCGATCGTCGGCATGGGGTGCCGCTTCCCGGGCGGCGTGCACGGCCCCGACGAGCTGTGGCGGCTGGTCGCCGAAGGCGGGGACGCGATCGGGCCGTTCCCCGCCGACCGGGGCTGGGACCTCGACGCGCTCTACGATCCCGACCCCGCCCGCGCCGGCACGATCTACACGCGGGAGGCGGGCTTCCTCGCCGACGCGGCGGGCTTCGACGCGGAGTTCTTCGGCATGACCCCCCGGGAAGCGACCGCCACCGACCCCCAGCAACGGCTGCTCCTGGAAACGGCGTGGGCGACCCTGGAGCACGCGGCCCTCGACCCGCACTCGTTGCGCGGCGAGCCGGTCGGCGTCTTCACCGGCGTCATGTACGGCGACTACCGGACCCGGGCGACGCGGCCCACCGCGGAAACCGAGGGCTACCTCGTCACCGGCAGCGCGGGCAGCGTCGCGTCCGGGCGGGTCGCCTACCACCTCGGCTTCGCCGGCCCGGCGATCACGGTGGACACGGCCTGCTCGTCTTCGCTGGTCGCGGTGCACCTGGCCGCCCAGGCGCTGCGTGCCGGCGAATGCCGGCTCGCACTGGCCGGCGGGGTCACGGTGATGGCCACCGAAGCCGCCCTCCTCGAGTTCAGCCGCCGGCGCGGGCTCGCCCCCGACGGCCGCTGCAAGCCGTTCGCCGCGGCCGCCGACGGCACCGCGCTCTCCGAGGGCGCCGGGCTGCTCCTGCTCGAACGGCTCGGCGACGCCCGGCGCCACGGCCACCGGGTGCTGGCCGTGCTGCGCGGCTCGGCGGTCAACTCCGACGGCACCAGCAACGGGCTCACCGCCCCGAGCGGGCCCGCGCAGGAGCGCGTGGTGCGGCGGGCCCTCGCCGACGCCGGGCTCGCCCCGGACGACGTCGACGCCGTCGAGGCGCACGGCACCGGGACCCCGCTCGGCGATCCCGTCGAGGCCGAGGCGCTGCTGGCGACCTACGGAGCGGGACGTGCGCGGCCGCTCTGGCTCGGCTCGGTGAAGTCCAACATCGGGCACGCGCAGGCGGCTGCGGGTGTCGCCGGGATCATCAAGGCGGTGCAGGCGATGCGGCACGGCGTGCTGCCGCCCACGCTGCACGTCGACCGGCCGACACCCCACGTCGACTGGACCCGCGGACCGGTGCGCCTGCTGCGCGAGACGACGCCTTGGCCGGACCGCGGCGTGCCGCGGCGGATGGGTGTTTCGTCGTTCGGCATCAGCGGCACCAACGCACACGTCGTGCTGGAGCAGGGCCCCGACGAGCCAGCCGCGCCCGAGGCCCCCGACGGCGCCGTGGTGCCGTGGGTGGTGTCGGCGCCCACGGCGGCGGGAGTGCGGAGGCGCGCCGGGCAGCTGCGTGACTTCCTGCTCGCGCACCCCGGGCACTCGACCACCGCGACCGGAGCGGCCCTCGCGCGGCGGAGCGTGTTCCCCGCACGCGCGGGGATCGTCGGACGGACTCGGGCGGAGCTGCTGGCCGGCTTGCGGAAGCTCGCGGACGGGGGCTCGTCCGTCGTCACCGGCACGGCCGGCGACGGCGAGCTCGCCGTGCTGTTCGGCGGCCAGGGCAGCCAGCGCCACCGGATGGGCCGCGAGCTGGCGGCGGCGTTCCCGGTGTACGCCGCCGCGTTCGACGCCGTGTGCGCCGAGCTGGATCGCCACCTGGACCGGCCCCTGCGGGCGGTCATCGGCCTGGACGGCGACGAAGACCCGGCGTTGCACGACACCGCCTGGACCCAGCCCGCGCTCTTCGCCGTCGAGGTCGCGCTGTACCGGCTGGTGGAGAGCTGGGGACTGGTGCCCGGCTGCGTGGCGGGCCACTCGCTGGGCGAACTGACCGCCGCGCACGTCGCCGGGGTGCTGTCGCTCGCCGACGCGTGCACCATGGTCGCCGCCCGCGGCCGGCTGATGCAGGCCGCGCGCACCGGCGGCGCGATGGCCGCGATCGAGGCGGACGAGGCGGAACTGGGCGACCCGGGCGAGGGCGTGTCCGTCGCCGCGGTGAACGCGCCCGGGTCGGTCGTCGTCTCCGGGGACGCCGGAGCCGTGCTCGACCTGGTGGCGCACTGGCGCTCGCGCGGCAGGCGCACCACCCGGCTGCGGGTCAGCCACGCGTTCCACTCGGCCCACCTGGACCAGGCCGCCGAGGAGTTCCGCGCCGTCGTCGGCGGGCTGACGCTGCACCCCGCGACCATTCCGCTGATCTCGACCGTGACGGGTGAGCAGGCGACCGGCGAGCAGCTGCGCTCCGCCGGCTACTGGGCCGGGCAGCTGCGTCGTGGCGTGCGGTTCGCCGACTGCGTCCGGACCATGCGGGACCGCGGGGTGACCGCGTTCCTGGAGCTTTCCCCGACCCCGGTGCTGCTGCCGGACGTCACCGCCACGGTCGCCGGGACCACGCCCGAACCCGCGGTCGTCGCGGTGCTCGGCAAGGACGAACCCGAGCCGGACGCGGCCGTCACGATGCTGGCGCGGCTGTTCGCCGCGGGTGTGCGACCGGACGTCTCCGCGGTGTTCCCGGCCGACATCCGGCCCGCCGACTTGCCCACCTATCCCTTCCGGCACCAGCGGTTCTGGCTCACGCCGCAGCCCGCCGACGCGGGCCATCCGGTGCTGGACGCGGCGGTCGAACTGGCCGACGGCGGCGTCGTGCTCACCGGACAGGTCTCGCTCCGGCGGCAGCCCTGGCTCGCCGACCACACCGTCTCGGGCGTGGTCCTGCTGCCCGGCACCGCGTTCGTCGACCTCGCGCTGCACGCGGGTGCGCAGGCCGGCCGGCCGGTGGTGCGCGAGCTGGTCGTCCAGGTGCCGCTGCCGGTGCCGGAGACCGGGGCGGTCGACGTCCAGGTGCGGGTCGCGGCCGCCGACGGGACGGGCGCCGCCGCGATCACCATCCACGGACGGCTGCACACGAACGCCTGGACCGAACACGCGACCGGGGCGCTCGTCGCCGACGACGGGACCCCCGCCGATGCCTTGCCCGCCCGGACACCCGGCGCAGGGGAGGAGATCGACCTCGCCGGCGCGTATCCGCGGCTGGCCGCGTCGGGCCTCGGCTACGGACCGGCCTTCCGGGCCGTGCGCGCGGCCTGGCGACAGGGCGAGGACCTGGATGTCGAGGCGGCCTCCGACGCACTGGACGTCGAGGGTTGGCGGCTGCACCCGGCCCTCTTCGACGCGGTCCTGCACCCGCTGGCACTGGCGGAACCGTCCGGTTCGGTCCGGTTGCCGCACGCGTGGGCCGGGGTCCGGTTCCACGGCGGCCGTCCGGCGGCTGTCCGGGCGCGGCTCACCCGCGCCGGGGGCGGTTCGGTGTCGGTGACGGTCGCGGACGAGCGCGGGGTGCCCGTGCTGGAAGTGGCGCAGTTGCACACCCGGGCGGTATCCCTGGCCGACCTCGGCGCCGGGCGTCCGGTGCTGCGTAGGCAGGCGTGGTCACCGCTCGCGACGGGCGACCGGTTTTCGGCTGGGTTGGTCGTGGTGGGCGAGGGTGGGCCGGACGTCGAGCGGTACGCCACCGTGCGCGACCTCCGCGCCGCGCTCGACGCTGGGGCGAGCCCGCCGGACCTGGTGCTGCTCGCCACGGCCGCCGAAGCCGGCGAGGCCGATGCGGCGGTCCGCGCCGAGCGGCGGTGCGCACGGGTGCTCGCCGAGGTCCAGCAGTGGCAGGCCGACCCGCGGTTCGCCGCGGCCCGGCTCATCGTGGCGACGACGGCCGCGGTCGCCACCCGGCCTACGGACGACATCGACCCGGCGGCGGCCGCCGTCTGGGGTCTGGTGCGCGCGGCGCAGGCCGAAGAGCCCGGCCGGTTCGTGCTGCTGGACACCGACGACACCGCGGCGTCCTGGCGCGCGGTTCCCGCGGCGCTCGCCACCGGCGCGCCGGAGCTCGCGATCCGGTCGGGGCAGGCCGCCACGCCACGGCTCGTGGTGCACCGCACCGGCGCCGCCCTTGGCGGCGGGCCGGAGCTTGCGAACCGGTCGGGCCAGGCCACCACACCACCGCTCGTGGGGCACCGGACCGACTCGGCCTTGGCCGAGGGGGCGGTTGTCGGCTCCGGCGGGCCGGAGGTTGAGGTCCGGTCGGGGCAGGCCGCCACGGCAGGGCTTGTGGTGCACGGGAGCGACTCGGTCTTGGCCGAGGGGGCGGTTGTCGGCTCTGGCGGGCCAGAGGTTGAGGTCCGGTCGGGGCAGGCCGCCATGCCAGGGCTTGTGGTGCATCGCACCGGCGCTGCGCTTGCCGGCGGGCCGGTTGTCGGCTCTGGCGGGTCGGAGGTTGAGGTCCGGTCGGGGCAGGCCGCCACGGCAGGGCTTGTGGTGCACGGGAGCGGCTCGGTCTTGGCCGAGGGGGCGGTTGTCGGCTCTGGCGGGTCGGAGGTTGAGGTCCGGTCGGGGCAGGCCGCCACGCCAGGGCTTGTGGTGCACCGCACCGACTCAGCCCCTGCCGAAGGGCCGGTTCTCGGCTCCGGCACGCCGGAGTCTGCGATCCAGTCCGGAAAGGCCACCACACCACCGCTCGTGGGGCACCGGACCGACTCGGTCTTGGCCGAGGGGGCGGTTGTCGGCTCCGGCACGCCGGAGGTTGAGGTCCGGTCGGGGCAGGCCGCCACGGCAGGGCTTGTGGTGCACCGCACCGACTCAGCCCCTGCCGAAGGGCCGGTTCTCGGCTCCGGCACGCCGGAGTCTGCGATCCAGTCCGGAATGGCCACCACACCACCGCTCGTGGGGCACCGCGCCGACTCAGCCTTGGCCGAGGGAACAGTTCCCGCGATCCAGTCCGAGCAGGCCACCACCGCACAGCTCATGGCGCACCGCACCGGCGCCACCCTGACCGACGGGACCGTCCTCGTCACCGGCGCGACCGGCGCGCTGGGCAGGCTGATCGCGCGGCACCTCGTCACCCGGCACGGAGTCCGGCACCTGCTGCTCCTCAACCGGCGCGGGCAAAATGCACCCGCCGCGGCCCGGCTGCTCACCGAACTGGCCGACCTGGGCGCAAGCGCGAACCTCATCGCCTGCGACGCCGCCGACGGGGCCGCGCTGGCCCGCGTGCTCGGTGAAATCCCCAGCGAGCGTCCATTGCGGGCCGTGGTGCACGCGGCCGGCGTGCTCGACGACGGTCCGATCGCGACCATGACCCCCGCGCGGCTGGCCGCGGTGCTCCAGCCGAAGGCCGGTGCGGCCTGGCAACTGCACCGGCAGACCGAGGGCCTGGCGGCCTTCGTGCTGTTCTCGTCGCTGGCCGGGGTGCTCGGCAGCGCCGGGCAGGCCGGCTACGCCGCGGCCAACGCCTTCCTCGACGGGCTCGCCGCGCACCGCGCCCGGCTCGGGTTGCCGGCGACGTCGCTGGCTTGGGGGCTCTGGGCGTCGGAGGACGGCATGGCCGGGCAGCTCGACGCCGCCGGCCGAGGCCGCCTCGCCGGGGCCGGGGTGCTGCCGATGCCCGTCGCCGATGGGCTGGCGCTCTTCGACGAAGCGCTCACCGCCGGGCAGCCGACGCTCGTCGCGGCCCGGCTCGACCTCGCCACCCTGCGGGCCCGCGCCGGCCTGCGCCCGGCAGCCGACGGCGGTGCGGCGCGGGCGGACTTCGTGGCCAAGCTCGCCGGACAGCCGCCGCGGGAGCGGTACGACCTGGTCTTCGAGCTGGTGCGCACCACCGTCGCCGCCGTGCTCGCCCACGAGCCGCCCGAGTCGCTGAGCGGTGTGGAGCTGCGGGACCTCGGGTTCGACTCGCTCACCTCGCTCGAACTGCGTGACCGGCTCAACGCCGCCACCGGCCTGGCGCTGCCCGGCACCGTCGTGTTCGAGCACCCCACCGCCGACGACCTGACCGGCCGCCTCGTCGCCGAGCTCGGCGCGGCGGACGCCGTTTCCGACCGGCCGCGCCCCCGCGCCGGCCACACCCAGGAGGGGATCGTGTGACCAGTCCCGTGTCGAGCCATGTCCGGCTGCCGGCGGAAGAGGCACCGGCGCCGGACGACGCCGGTGGCGGCCGGCGGCTCCCGATCCCGAGCCAGTACCACCCGCCGGTGGAGAGCGACGAAATCCGGCGGCGGGAGCTCGCCGACTTCCTGCGCAAGCGCCGCGAGAGCACCGATCCGGCCGAGCTGGGGCTGCACCGCGGGGCCCGCCGGCGGACCCCCGGGCTGCGCCGCGAGGAGATCGCGGTGCTCGCCGGGATGAGCCCGACCTGGTACACCTACCTCGAGCAGGCGCGTTCGGTGTCGCCGTCGGCGAAGAACCTCGACGGCATCGCGGACGTGCTCCGGCTCTCGGACGGGGAGCGCGTCTACCTGAGCCGGCTGGCGCAACGGGACCCGATGCACCGGCCGGCCACCGAACAGGACAGCGCCCGGCTGTGGGAGCTGACCAAGGCGCTGAACCCACTGCCCGCCCTCGCCACCTCGCGCTTCGGCGACGTGCTGGGGTGGAACGACGCGGCCGTCGACCAGTACGGCGACTTCGGCCGGATGCCCGACGCCGAGCGGAACCTCCTCTGGTGGATGTTCACCGCCGACGCGGCCCGTGACCGGATCGTCGACTGGGAAGCCGAGGCCCGCGCCCAGGTCGCGCGGCTGCGCTGGGCAGCGGCGGGCTGGTACGGCCACCCCCGGCTCGACGCGCTGGTCGGCGCCCTCACCGCGGTGAGCGACTCGTTCCGGGCGTGGTGGGACAAGCACGCCGTGTACGCCCCGGGCGATCGGATCGTCACGATCCGGCACGCCCGCAGCGGCGAGCAGACGACCACGCGCGTCCTGGACGAGTGGCAGGACGACCTGGGCGACGCCCGGCTGGTCCTGCACGTGCCCGGCTGAGGGCGAAGCCATCCCCACCGACGAAAGGCGACAAGCCGTGCCGCTGCCCCGGGAAAGCACCGCGATCGACGACATCCCGTTGTCCGACATGAGTTTCTGGCAGGCGCCCGTGGCCGAACGCGACGCCGCGTTCGCCCGGCTGCGGGCGTTGCCGGGCCTGGCGTTCTTCCCCGAGCCCGTGCAGCACGTGGTGCCGATGGGCCCCGGCTACCACGCCGTGGTGCGGCACGCCGACGTCGTCGAGGTGAGCAGGCGCCCGGCCGACTTCACCTCCGCGCCGATCGCCACCGCCCTCGAGAACCCCGACCCCGGCTACGCCCACTACTTCGACTCCCTGATCAACTTCGACGGCCCGCGGCACGCGAAGATGCGCCGCGTCGTCAACCGCGCGTTCACCCACCGCGCCGTGCAGCGGCTCGTCTCCGGGGTGCGGGCGACCGCGGCGGGCATCGTCGACGAGCTCGCCGAGCGGGGCCCGTCGGACTTCGTCGAGCACGTCGCCGCGCGGCTGCCGCTGACGGTCATCTGCGACCTCATCGGCATCCCCGAGCGCGAGCGGGCGACCGTCAACCGGCTGTCCACCCTCTTCGTCTGCGCCGCCGACCCGGAGTACACACCCGGCGGTCCGCAGGCGTGGGCGGCCGAAGTGCTGCAGGCCTGCGGGACATTGCAGCAGCTCGTGCTGGACCTGTGCGAGCACCGGCAGCGGCGCCCGGCCGACGACCTGGTGACGGCGCTGTCCACCGCCAACGTCGACGGCGAGCGGCTCACCGCGTCCGAGGTCGGCTCCTTCTTCATCCTGCTCGTCCTGGCGGGCAACGAGACCACCCGCAACGCGCTCGCGCACGCCCTGCGGCTGCTCACCGAGCACCCCGCGCAGAAGGCGTTGCTGACCGCGGATCTCGACGGCCGCCTCGGCCCCGCGGTCGAGGAGATCCTGCGTTACGCGCCGCCGATCAACTGGATGCGCCGGACCGTGGCCCGGCCCGGGGTGGCGCTCGGCGGACTGCGCTTCGAGGAGGGCGAGAAGCTCCTGCTGTTCTACTGGTCGGCCAACCGCGACGAAACGGTGTTCGCCGAACCCCAGCGCTTCGACATCACCCGCGACACCCGGCAGAGCGTCACCTTCGGCGGGTGGGGGCCGCACTACTGCCTCGGCGCGCACCTGGCCCGGCACGAGATCACGGTGCTGCTCGGCGAGCTCCTGCGGCGACTGCCGGGCATCCGCGCCGCCGGCCCGCCCGACCGGCTCGTCGCCGGCTTCGTCAACGGGGTCAAGCGGCTGCCCTGCGAGTTCTGACCACGACCACCTCCGGAAAGGACGTCGATGCGGTTCGGTTTCGCGCTCGACTTCGGGTCCACCCTTCCCTTCGCCGAACGCCTGCGGACCGCCGAGCCGCTGCTCGCCCGGGCGCGGGAAGCCGGGATCGAATCGGTCTGGGCCGGCGAGAGCTACCACCACCGGCCCGGGCCGTTCCACCTCCCGGCGCCGCTGCTGACGCTGGCCCACCTGGCCGCCCTCACCCCGCTCCGGCTGGGGACCGGGGTGCTGCTGGCGCGTGCGTACCACCCGCGTCGCCTCGCGCTCGAAGCGGCGATGGTGGACCAGATCAGCGAGGGCCGGCTGACGCTGGGCATCGGCCTGGGCGAGGACGCGCTGCGCGGCGCCCTCGGCGGCCCGGACCTCCCCGGCGGGGCCGCGTTCGACGCACTCCTCGACGGGGTGCGCCGGGAGTGGCGCGACGCCGCCGGTGACGGGCTCCGGCCGGGGCCGGTGCAGCCGGGCGGGCCACCGATCCTCGTCGGCGGGTTCAGCGAGGCCGCGGCGGTCCGCGCCGCCACCGCCGGCGACGGCTGGTACGCGGCGACCGGATACTCCGACGACCTGGTGCGCACCCAGGCCGCCCGCTACCTGGCGCGGCTGCCGGCGGGCCGCGAACCGCTCGTCGCGGCGAACCGGCTGTGCCTGATCGCCGCCGACCGCGCCACCGCCCGGGCGCGCGCCGCGCACCACTTTCGCGAGGTGTACGAGTTCTACGGCGCGCTGGGAGCATGGAACCTCCCCGTGGTGTACGACCCGACGGCCACTCCCACGCCCGGGAACACCGTCGGCGACGCGGCGCCGGTGCTGGTCGGCACGCCGGACGACGTGCTGGCGCACCTGCGCCGGTACCGCGAGTGGGGGGTCACCGATGTGCACCTGCGGATGGCGCCGGTCGCCGCCTCCGCCGAGGTGGCGTTGGAGACCATCTCGTACGTCGCTGAGCGGATCGTGCCCGAGCTCGGGGGGTGATCGGGGTGGCGCCGGTCAGGGGACTGTCGGTGTGCGGTGAGCCGGTGCTCGGTCGCGCGCGTGGCCGAGCTGGGGTTGATCGGTGCGGTCAGGTGCCCACCGTGACCCGGCGCTCGGCCCGGCGCAGGACCGCGGCCGGAATCGCGGTGCACACCGCCGCCCCGAGGACCCACCAGAACGTCGTGGCGAAGGCGGCAGCCTGGCCGGCCGGAGTCATCGCGCCCGTCAGCCCCGCTTGCAGCACCAGTGTGAAGAGCGCGGTGCCCGCCGAACCGCCGAAACGCTGACCCATGTTCAGCTGGACCGTCGCGTCGCCGATCTTCGACGGCGCGATCGCCCGGTAGGAGGCCGCGATGGCCGGCACCGAGCACGCCCCGATGCCCACCCCGCGCAGGACCATCACCAGCTGCAGGAACCAGTACGGCGTGTCGTCCCGCAGCAGCACGAACGGGATCGTCGCCGCCACCGTCAGGACGGCCGCGGCCAGCAGGGTCGAGCCGCTGCCGATGCGTTCGATCAGCCGGCCGCTGAGCAGCAGGGCGGCCGCGACGCCCGCGCCCTGCGGCAGCAACAGCAGGCCGGTCGTGACCGTGTCCTCGTGGCGCACGATCTGGAAGTACAACGGCATCAGGATGACCGCGCCGAAGATCGAGACCCCGACGAAGAAGTTGCTGGTGGCCGCCGCGCGGTAGCGGGCGTCCCGGAACAGGCGGAGGTCCGCGACCGGGTGCGCGGCGCCGCGGGCGCGCACGACGAACCCCGCGAACAGCACGACGGCCACCAGCAGCACGACGGCGACCACCCACGGCCCGCCGCCACCCGCGATCCCGAGGTTGGCCAGGCCGTACGTCAGCGCCACGCTGCCCAGGGTGATCGCCACGAGCCCGGGCAGGTCCGGGGCCGGCACCGCGGTGGTGCCGTCCGCGGGCAGCAGCCGGAGCGCGAGCACCACGGCGAGCACGCCGATCGGGACGTTCACGAAGAAGATCCACGGCCAGCCGCCGTGGGCGAGCAGCAGGCCGCCGATCGTCGGGCCGAGCGTGGGCGCCAGGATCGACGACGCCGACGTCAGGCTCAGCACCCGGCCCATCCGCGCCGGGCCGGCCTCCCGGGCCAGGATCATCTGCCCGACGGGCATCGACAGGCCGCCGGCCAGGCCCTGCGCCGCGCGCAGCGCGATCAGCACCCCGGCGGAGCCGGCGAACCCGCACGCCAGCGAGGTGAGCGTGAAGAGCGCGATGGCGCCCACGTACACCGTCCGGGCGCCGAAGCGCGCCGCCGCCCAGCCGGTCACCGGCAGCACGGCGGCCATGGCGAGCAGGTACGCCGTCACCAGCCACTCGACCGTGGTGAGCGGCGAGCCGAGGTCCGTCGAGAGCCGCCGCAGTGCCACGTTGACGACCGTGGAGTCCAGCAACGTCATGAAGGACCCGACGACGACCACGACGATCATGCGCCGCAGCGCGGGCGACAGCGGTTCGGACGCCCCGGTCATCACGCCCCCTCCGTCACGGTGTGTCCCCCGACGCCGGACAGCCGGTGAAGACCGATCGTATCGGCCCGCTCAGCTGTTCGCCCTCGGCGTGAGACCGGCCGCGGTGACCCGCATCGTCGTCTCGGGTGGCTGCGGTGCGGGAACCAGGTGGAGCCGCTGCACCTCGCCGGGCGACCCGGTTCCGGCGTGACACGCGCATTCCGCGTGCTCCAGACCGGCGAAGCGGTACGCGATCTCCATCATGCGGTTGCGTTCGGTGCGCCGGAAGTCGGCCAGCAGGTGCACGTTCGCGCGCGCCGCCGCGTCGACGATCCGGCGGAGCAGGACCGAGCCGACGCCGCAGGCCACGACCCGGCAGGAGGTCGCGAGCAGCTTGATCCGCCAGGCGGCGGCGAGCCGTTCGAGGAGGATCACGCCCACGGCGCCGTGCGGGCCGAACCGGTCGGCGAGGGTCGCGACGAGGACTTCGTGGGCCGGGTCGGCGACGAGCGCGTCGAGCGTCTCCCGCGAGTAGGGGATGCCGGTGGCGTTGAGCTGGCTCGTCCGCCGCGTCAGCTCCTCGACGCGGGCGAGGTCGCCCGGCCCGGCCCGGGCGACGACGAGTTCCATGCCGAGGCTCTTCAGGAACTCCTCGTCGGGGCCGCGGAAGGCGGCCCGGTCCGCCTCGCGCCGGACCCGCGCCTGGTACATCGCCCGCCGCCGGGTCGCGTCGGCGGTCACCGTGGCCGGGCTGAACTCGGGCAGCCCGGTCAGCGAGGCGGCCCGCTCGGCCGGGTAGCAGCGGATCCGGGGCAGGGACCGGGAAACCTCGGCGCGCTCGAAGGGCTGGTCGTCGACGAAGGCGACCGTGCTTTCGGCGAAGCCGAGTTCGGCGACGATCGCGCGCACGGCGTCGGACTTGCGGCCCCAGCCGATGCGCGGCAGGACGAAGTACTCGGCCACGGCCAGCTCTTCCAGGCGCTGCCAGGCGTGTTCGTGGTCGTTGCGGCTCACGACGGACTGCAGCACGCCCCGCCGGTCCAGTTCCACGACCACGCGGCGGATCTCGTCGGCGACGTGGACTTCGGGGTCCTCCAGGAGCGTGCCCCGCCACAGCGTGTTGTCGAGGTCCCAGATCAGGCACTTCACGAGATCTTCCTGCGGGCTCACGGATCCCTTCCCCTAGAACTCCCAGAGGGTGGCGGTCCACGCCGCCACCGGGCTGTTGCTCAGGACGAGCACGAGATCGCCGGGCCGGAGCCCACCACTCGCCCGCACCCGGTCGAGGTTGAGGACGACGTCCATCGCGCCGAGGTGGCCGAAGCGGGCCAGGTGTTCGCCGCACACCGGGTGGACGCGCAGCCCGAGCGACCGTTCGTAAAAGGTGTACGCGCTCGCGGTCACGTTCGGCAGGAGGGTGGTGGCGACGTCCGCCTTGGTGGCGCCGGCCTCGGCGAGGACCTCCTCGACGAGGTGGCCGAGCCGGGTGCGGCTCTGCATCGCCAGGTCGAACCGGTACTGGTCGAGGTCGCGGCACTCCTCCCGCCACCGCGCCAACGGCGTGTCCTTGTAGTCCACCCGGAACAGGCCGTGGAACCGGCCGTCGGCCGCCATCCGGTGGGCCCTGAGCACCGGGCGCCCGTCGCGGACCAGGGTCATGGCGAAGGCGCCGTCGCCGATCACCGTGACGGGGAAGCGGATCCGGTCGACACCGGTCGGCCGGCTCGCGTAGGTGATCATGACGCTGTCGCGGGCCGGGTCGGCGACGAGCAGATCCCTCGCCAGCGACCACGCCGCGGCCGAGCCCGCGCAGCCGAGGCCGTCGAGGGTGAACGGGAACGTGTCGCGCAGGCCGCTCTCGAACTGGATGTGGCAGGCGTCCGAGCCGATCAGCACCTCCGGCGCGCGGGAGCCGATCGCGATCAGCTGGTCCGGCACGCGCGGGTCATCGGCGAGCAGGTCCCGGCAGGCCTGCGCGGCCAGGTCGACCGGTGTCTTCCCGTCGAAGACCCCGACCGTCCGGACGCCGCTGTGCGCCACGAACTCCCGTTCCCGCGCACCCAAGCGCCGCGTTTCCGGCAGTTCGGCCACCTCGACCAGGTCGCCGGGGAGCAGGCACGCGATGGCGCCGATGCCGATGGTCACGAATGCTCCTCGATGGCTCGGCGGGCGAGGACGAGCTGGCAGATCTCGGACGTGCCTTCGATGAGCTCCATCAGCTTCGCGTCGCGGTAGGCGCGGGCAACGACGTGCCCGTCCTGCGCCGCGGCCGAGGCCAGGACCTGCACGGCACGCGCGGCCCCCGCGGCGGCGTTGCCCGACGCCACGTACTTGGCGAGAACGGCGTCGGTCACCAGGTCCGGCGAGTTCCGGTCCCAGCTGTCGCTGGCCCGTTCGCACGCGAGCGTCGCGGTGCGCTCGGCGACGTGGAGGTCGGCGACGTGCCGGGCGACGAGCTGGTGCCCGGCGAGCGGCGTCCCGAACTGGTGCCGGGCGCCGACGTGGCGGACCGCGGCGGCCAGGCAGGCCCGCAGCATGCCGACGCAGCCCCAGGCGACCGACAACCGGCCGTGGGTCAGCGCCATGGTGACGAGCACGGTCATCGGCAGCCGGGACCCGGCGAGCAGAGCGGAACGGGGCAGCCGCACGGAATCCAGCCGGACGTTCGAGTGCCCGGCGGCCCGGCAGCCGAGCGGGTCGGGGATCTTCTCGACCGTGACGCCGGTCGCGGTGGCCGGGACCGCGGCGATCGCCGCGCCGGATCCGTACGTTCCGGCGACCAGCAGCAGGTCCGCGTACGCGGCCGCGGTCACCCAGACCTTCTCGCCGGAGACGACGATCCCGTCGGTGTCGGCGGAGTCGGTGATCCGGGTCGCGACGGCCGAGAGGTCGCTGCCGGCTTCCGCCTCGCTGAAGCAGACCGCCGCGAGGTCCCCGCCGGTGAGCCGGGCGAGCAGGCCGGCGCGCTGCTCGCGGTCGCCGAACCGCCGGATGGTCCAGGCCGCCATGCCTTGGGACGTCATGACGCTGCGAAGCGAGCCGCACAGGCTGCCCGCGTGCGCGGTCAGCCTGCCGTCGGCCAAGCCGGACAGGCCGAGGCCGCCGAACTCGGCGGGAACGGCCGCGCAGAGGACGCCTTCGCCGCCCAGCCGGCGCAGCAGCTCCCGGGGGAGCGCACCCGCGACGTCCCAGGAGCCGGCGTGCGGCCCGGCCGCTTCGGTCAGGAGCGCGGCCGGGTCAGCCACCGGCGGTGATCCGGGTGATGAGCGCGACCATGGTGTCGACGGTGCGGAAGTTCTTCATGCTCAGGTCGTCGCCCTCGATGGTGATGCCGTAGGTCTGTTCGATGTGGACGACCAGTTCCATCGCGAAGATGGACGTGACGGCGCCGGAGGCGAACAGGTCGGACGTGGGGGCCCAGGACTGCCGCGTCCTCGTCTCCAGGAACCCCGTCAGCTCCGCGCGGGCGGACTGCGCGGTGAGCTTCCCGGCATCGGCGATGTCTGTCATGGCTCACTCTTCTCCGGTCGGTGCGGGCTGGGGGCCGGCGAGGTCAGCCGGGACGTTTCCGGGCGATGGTCACGCCGTCGGCGATGGCGAGCAGGGCGATGTCCACGCGGGGGTCGTCCCGCAGCCGCGCGTTCAGCTCGGCGACGGCCAGGGTCGCGGGGTCGGTGGCGGCCGGATCGACGACCCGGCCGAACAGGAGTGTGTTGTCCACGACGACGAGTCCGCCGGGGCGGACCAGCGCGAGCGCGTGTTCGTAGTACGGCACCGAGTTTTCCTTGTCGGCGTCGACGAAGACGAAGTCGAAGCTCTCCGGGCCGTCCCGCCGGAGCAGGTCTTCGAGCGTCCCGAGCGCGTCGCCCAGCCGGAGGTCGACGCGGTCCTCGACCCCGGCGCGCCGCCAGTACCGGGTCGCGATGCCGGCCCAGGTTTCGCTGATCTCACACGTCACCACCCGGCCGCCCGGGGGGAGCGCGCGGGCGAGGCGAAGGGTCGTGTAGCCGGTGAACGTCCCGACTTCCAGGATCGAGCGGGCGCCGGTGCTCGCGGCGAGCAGGCCCAGGAACTGGGCTTCCTCGGGCATCGCCAGCATCGTTTCGAGCGCGGGGAACCGCGCCGTCTCCCGGCGCAGGTCCGCCAGGACCTCGTCCTCGTCGAGCGACACGCGCCGGACGTAGGCGGCGAGATCCGCGTCGATGGTCAGCTGTCCGGCCACTTCGTGCCTCCCCGGGGTTCGCGTGTCGTCAGTGCGGTTCGTCAGTACGGGTAGAAACCCCGGCCGGACTTCCGCCCGTGGTCGCCGGCCGCCACCTTCGCCAGGAGCAGCCCGGCCGGGCGGAAGGTGTCGTCGCCGGTCCGGTCGAAGAGCACGGCGAGCGAGTCGGCGAGGTTGTCGAGGCCGATCAGGTCCGCGGTCCGCAGCGGGCCGAGCGGGTGCCCGAGGCAGTTCTGCATGAGCAGGTCCACGTCCGCGGCCGAGGCCCGGCCCTCTTCGACGATCTTGATGGCGTCGTTGATCATGCGGTGCGAGACCCGGCTGGTGACGAACCCGGGACCGTCGCCGACCTCGACGCCGGTGCGCCCGAGCCGCGCGAGCAGCGCCGACGCGCCGGCTCGGATCGCGTCGGAAGTGCGGGATCCGGGGACCACCTCGACGGTGGGGACGAGGTAGGCGGGGTTCATGAAGTGGATGCCCAGCACGGTTTCCGGGTGCGGGACGCCGGCCGCGAGCTCGTCGACCGGGATCGACGAAGTGTTGGTCACGATCGGCACGTGCGGGCCGACGGCGTGGGAGAGGGCGGCGAGCACCCGGGTCTTCACAGCGGCGTTCTCGACGACGGCCTCGACCACGGCGTCGGCGGGCACGCCGTCGTCGAACACGGCGTCGTCGACCGAGGTGGTCGCGCGCACCGCGCCGAGCGGGGCGTCGCGGTCGAGCGCGCCGGTGAGCGTGGCCAGCCGGAGTTCGCGGGCCACCCGGCCCGGGGCGGACGCCGCCTTCGCCGGGTCGACGTCGACGAGCACGACGTCGAGCCCGCGGGAAACACCGAGGGTGGCGATGCCGATTCCCATTACCCCGGCACCGACGACGGTCAATCGAATTCTGCCGTCCGCTTCGTTCACAGGATTCCCCAGTTCCGCATCGACCACGGAATGTTCCAGGGGGCCGCCGGGGTGTCAACATCCGGTGCCCGATCGGGCCTGCCCGATCGGCGACTACGGGAGACATCGATTGCCCGTCAACGGTTTCGTGATGGTCGCGGCGGGTCGGCTCGTGTACCGTCGAGCCATGTTTTCCCTTTCGGCAGACGAGGTCGAATCGAGGATCAAGCGAATACTGGTGGAGGACGCCTATCTCGATCTGCCGGTGGATTCCATTCGCGCGTCCGACGGGCTGGCCGTCGATCTCGGCCTCGACTCGCTCGGTTTCACCGAACTGCGGGTGCAGTGCGAGCGGCAATTCGCCACGAAGATTCCCGACGAGCAGTTCAACTCCGTCCGCTTCCACTCCGTCGGTTCGGTGCGCGACCTGATCCTCGAACTGCACCGCTGAGGATGGCCGGACCGGTGACGCCCCCGCGCGACGACCCGATCGCCGTCACCGGGATGGCGTGGGACACCGCGCTCGGTTCCGGGATCGAGGAAGTCTGGCAACGGGTGCTGGCGGGGGACGACGGCTTCCGGGCGTTCCCGTCGGCCGTCCCGGTGCGCAACGAACTGGCGGCCCGGCTCGCCACCGGACCGCGGCCGGGCGGCTTCGCCGAGCAGTACGTGGCCGTCACCACCGGAACCGCTCGCCGGGCGCTGGCGGACGCCGGGCTCGCCGACGCGACCGGCTGCCGGCTGGTGTTCGGGACCAGCCTCGGCCCGCACGCGGACGCGCCCGCGGCCGGCTCGCTCCACGCCTGGGCCGCGGAGACGGGGCGGCGGCTGGCGGTGGCGACGGCACCCGTCGCCGTTTCGACGGCGTGTTCGGCGGGTTCGGACGCGCTGACCGTCGCGGCCACCCTGATCCGCGCCGGCCGGGCCGACCGCTGCCTGGCCGGCGGCGTGGACCTGCTTTCCCCCGCGAAGCTCCTGGGGCACTCGGCGATGGGTGTGATGTCCCCGACGGTGCTGCGGCCCTTCGACACCGGCCGGGACGGCACCCTGCCCGGTGAAGGGGCCGCGGTCCTGGTCGTGGAGCGGCTGAGCGCCGCGCGGGGGCGAGGGGCTCCGGTGCACGGGTTCCTCCGCGGGTGGGGCTCGGCCAACGCCGGAACGTCGCTCAACGAGCCCGACACCTCCGGGGTCAGCGGGGCGCGGGCCGTGCTGCGGAGTCTCGCCACGGGCGGCTGCGAGCCGGCCGACGTCGGCGTGATCAGCTTGCACGGCACCGCGACGGCGGCCAACGACGACGCCGAGGCGGAGGTCGTGCGCCGGGTCTTCGGCGCCGGCGCGCGCGGTCCGGTCGTGCTGGCCGCCAAGGGCGCCTTCGGGCACACGCTCGGCGCGAGCGGGGCGATCGAGACCGTGCTCGCGCTGCTTGCCCTCCGGGATTCCACGGCCCCGCCGATCGCGCACCTGCGGGCCGCGCCGCCGGATTTCCCGCTACCGCTGCCGATCGGCGCGCCGATGGCGGTCTCGGGCGAGTTCGCGCTGAACCTCACCCTGGGCATCGGCGGCTTCACCACGTGCCTGCTGCTGCAACGAGGAGACGACGCAGGCCGACGCGATCTCTCCCGGCCCGCCTCGTCCGGGGCGATCCGGTGAGTGCCGCGATGAGGAGGCGGCGGATGCCTACCCGATCCCCCGACTCTCACGAGTCCCGCCTCGTTGTGGGCGCTGTGATGAGGAGGCGGCGGATGCCTACCCGATCCCCCGACTCTCGCGAGTCCCGCCTCGTTGTGGGCGCTGTGATGAGGAGGCGGCGGATGCCTACCCGATCCCCCGACTCTCGCGAGTCCCGCCTCGTTGTGGGCGCTGTGATGAGGAGGCGGCGGATGCCTACCCGATCCCCCGACTCTCGCGAGTCCCGCCTCGTTGTGGGCGCTGTGATGAGGAGGCGGCCCATGCCGACGCGATCCCCCGACTCCCGCCCCCGTGAGTCCCACCTCGCTGCGGGTGACCCGGCGAGCGCTGCAACGAGGAGACGACGCATGCGGACGACGCGATCCCCGGACTCCCTCCCGGCCAGCCTCGTCGCCGGCGATCCGGTGAGCGTGGTCGTCGCCGACCTCGGCGACGTCGAGCGGCGTGGTCCGCGCAAGTTCGCCGATCCCGCCGCGTGGCTGGTCCGGTCCGCGCTGGAGCGGGCCCGGCCCGCGGGGCCCGCCGGCGGCGCCGTCGGGGTGATCGGGATCAGCGAGGTCGCCACCCGGCAGACCCTGCTGGCCGTGGCCGCGGACGCCGCGCTCGGGCACAGCTCGCCGCGCCGGTTCGTCGCGGCCGGCCCGGGCACCTTGATCGGTCTCGGCTGCGTCGAACTCGGCTACACCGGGCCGAGTCTCCTGCTCACGATGCCCGAGGCGCCCGGGCGCGAGCTGGCCGGCGTGCTCGCCGAGGACTGGCTCACGAGCGAACCACCCGCTGCCGATAGCGTCGCGATCGTTTCGTACACCGTCGACGCGCCGGACGCGCACCGCGCGACCTGTCACTGGGTCGCGGCCGGGGCGTCGGCGTGACGCTCGACCCGGGCGTGCTCGAAGAGTTCCTCGGGCGGCTCCGGCCCACCGAGCCGACGCCGCCGCCGACCGCCGGACTCGCCGAGCTGCCGATCGCCCCGGGCGACGTCGTCGTGCTCGCGTTGCCGAACAGCGCCCGTCTGGTGCGTGCCTACTTCGGGTGCCTGCTCGCGGGTTACGTCCCGGTGCTCATGGCGCCGTCGACGCCCGGGCCGCGGATCGCCGAGACCGCGGCCCGGCTGGGCGCCGCGGCGATCATCGGCACCCGGGCCAGGGCGAGCGCGGACGCCCGCCGGGCAGGCGACCTGGACGTCGTGCTCTGCGCGGGGCACCAGCGCCGCCGGCACCGGCCGGGGCAGGCCATCCTGCTGACATCGGGCACGTCGGGGCCTGCCACCGGGTGCCTGCACGACGTCTCCGCACTGCTGCGCAACGCGCGGCGGCACGCGGCCGCGGTCGGGCTCACCGCGGCGGACCGGGTCCTGATCACGCTGCCGCTGTACTACTCGTTCGCCCTGGTCGGACAGCTCATGGGCGCGCTGGTCAGCGGGGCGACGCCGGTGCTGGGCGGACCGCCGTTCAACGCGGGGGAGTACGCCGGAGTGCTCGCGCGAGAGGGCATCACCCACGCTTCGCTGACCCCGATCCTGGTCTCGGCCCTCCTCGACGACGGCGCGGTGCTGCCGGCCGGCCTGCGCGCGCTGACCGTCGGCGGACAGGCGCTCGCCCCCGCGCGGACCGCGGACCTGCTCGGCCGGCACCCCGGTCTGGAGCTGTACCTCACCTACGGGCTCACCCAGGCCGGCCCGCGCGTGACGACGCTGGCCGCCCACCGCGAACCACCGCACCGCCACCACTCCGTCGGCGTGCCGGTGGACGGCGTGCGGGTGTCCCTCCGCGACGTCGGGCGTGGCCCGCGCGAGCAGGAGGTCCTGGTCCACTCGGACACCCTCTTCGTCGAGCGGGTGGGCGTCGCGCGTGAACGGGCCGCCGCGGAACTGCTGCCCGGCCCGGTCCTCGCGACCGGCGACCTCGGCCACCTCGACGAAGCCGGCTACCTCTACCTCACCGGGCGGCTCACCGACTTCGTCGAGGTGCGTGGGGAGAAGGTGTCGCTCGCTTCGCTGCGGGCGATCGCCACCTCGCTGCCGGGGGTGACCGGGGCGCGGGCCGCCCACGACGCCGTCGCCGACGTGATCGCCCTCGACCTGCACGTCTCCCCGGATGGGATCGACGAGGCCGCGCTGCGGCGGCGGCTCTTCTCGCTGCTGGCCCCGCACGAGCGGCCGGGCCGCCTCACCTTCCACGACGCCGTCGAGGTCAGCTCGTTCAAATGACCCAGGGAGTGCCATGACGGACCGCGAAACCACCACCACCGTCGACGTCGTGTGCCTGGCCTCTTCGGGCGCCTCGGCCCGGGAGTTCGCCCGGTGGCGCGAAACGGCCGGGGCGGCGTGCCGGATCGTTCCTCTCGACCTGCCCGGACGCGGGAGCAAGGTGCGCCGCCCGCCGGCACGCACCCTGGACGACGTCGTGGGCGGGCTGCTCGACGAACTGCCGGCGGAGCGCGAGTACGCGCTGTTCGGCCACAGTTTCGGCGGCTTGCTCGCCTACGAACTCGCGCGCCGGGCCGCGGCCGAGGGCCGCGCGCTGCCCCGGTTCGTCGTCGTCGCCGCGTGCCGCCCGCCCCACGACGTCTCGTCGGCCCTCTTCGCCGAAGCCGCCGAGCTGGGCGACGGCGAGATGCTCGACGCGCTCGGCGCGGCCGGCCTGATCTCCGGCAGCCTGCGCGACTCGCCCGCCGCGAGCGTGGTCGTTCCCGCGCTGCGGGCCGATCTGCGGGTGCTGGCCGGGTACGTCCCGCCGGAGCCGGACCGGGCCGCGGTCCCGGTCGACCTCGTCTCCTGGTTCGGGGTGGCCGACCGGGCCGTCTCCGGGCAGACGGCCGCGAAGTGGCGTTCCTACACGTCCCGGTCCTGGTCGCTGCGGGCGTTCGAAGGCGACCACTTCTTCGTGCGCGAACAGGGGACCGCGTGCGCGGAGGTCCTGGCGAAGCTCGCGATGTCGCGGGGAGTCACCCCCGTCTCGGCGGCCGTGCGCCGGGTGCGGGCCGTGTCCCTGCGGCCCACCGAGAGCGTTCCGGCCGGCCGTGGGGTCGCCCTCAACATGGGGGAACCCGACTTCGCCACCCCGTCGGTCATCGTCGACACCGCGATCGAAGCGCTCCGAGACGGCACCACCCACTACGCCGATCTCAACGGCGACCCGGAGCTGCGCGCGTTGATCGCCGCGCAAGCGAGCGCGGCCGGCGTGCGCGCGGTGTCCCCGGCGGACGTCCTGATCTCGCACGGCGGGACGGCCGCGGTCACCGCGTCCGTGCTGGCGGTGGTCGACCCCGGTGACCGCGTCGTCGTCCCCGAACCGGTCTACGCGCTCTACGCCGACGCCGTCGGCTTGGCCGGGGGCGAAACCGTGCACGTTCCGGGCACGCCCGCGCACCGGCTCGACTTCGACGCGCTCGCTCGCGCGCTGCCCGGCGCGAAGCTCGTCGTGCTCTGCAACCCGGTCAACCCGACGGGGGTCGTGCACTCCGCGGCCGAGCTGGCGGAGCTGGGCCGGCTCGCCGCGGACGCCGGCGCGCTGGTGCTCGTCGACGAGGCCTACGCGCACCTGGTCCACCCCGGCTGCGAGTTCACCGGCGCGCCGGCCGTCGAGTCGCTCGCCGATCGGCTGATCCACGTCCAGACGCTGTCCAAGACCTACGCGATGACCGGCTGGCGGATCGGGTACGCCGTCGCGCCGCCCGAAATCGCCCAGGCGATCAAGCTGGTGCACCGGACGGTGAACGGCCCGGTGAACTCGGCCGTCCAGCGGGCCGCGCTCACCGCGCTGCGCCACGGGCCCGGCCTGGCCGACGGAATGCTCGCCGCGTACACCGAGCGACGGGACGCGGTCCTAGCCCGGCTCGACGCCATGCCCGGGGTCTCCGCGGTGCGTCCCGACGGCGCGTTCTACGTGCTCGTGCGCTACCCGGGCGAGCGTCCTTCGGGCGAGGTCGCGGCGCTGCTCGGCGAGCACGGCGTGGCCGTGCGGGCCGGACGCGAGTACGGGCCCGGCGGCGAAGGGCACGTCCGCATTTCGTTCGCGACGGACCTGGCCACCCTGCACGCCGGGCTGGACCGCATGGCCGAGGTGTTCGCGTTGCTGTGTCGGGAGGTGGGATAACGGTGGGGGAATCCGGTCGTGGACTCGGCCATGTCGTGCTCGGTGCCGGTGGTGTGGGGTTGGCGCTGGTCGCCGCGGCGGCCGGGGTCAGCCTGCACGCCGGGTTGGACTGGGTGGCTGAGGTGTTCGCGTTGCTGTGTCGGGAGGTGGGATGACGGTGCGGGAACCCGGTCGTGGACTCCGTCACGCGGTGCTGGGCGCCGGTGGGGTCGGGCTGGCGCTGGCCGCCGAGCTCGCTCGCGCGGGCAGTGACGTCACCCTCGTCCTCCGGGAGACCTCGCTGCCCACGTACCCCGGCTCGATCCGCGTCCGCCGGGCCGACGTCGACGACGTCGTGGTGGCCGTGCCCGCCGTGGCGCGGCTCGAGCGTCCCGTCGACGTCCTGTGGGTCGCGGTCAAGGCGCCGCAGCTGGACGCCGCCGTCGCGGCCGTGCCCGCGGGGAGCGTCGAGCGGGCGCTGGTCGTCCCGCTGCTGAACGGCGTCGAGCACCTGGCGGTCCTGGAAGCGGTGTTCGGGGACCGGGTCGTGGCCGGCGCCATCCGCGTCGAGGCGCGGCGGACGGGGGCGGGCGAGGTCGTCCGGGACTCCCTGTTCACCGAGCTCGAGCTGGCCGGCCCGCCCGCCGGGCTCGTCGCGGAGCTGGAGCGAGCCGGGATCGGTGTCCGGGCCGCCGAGGACCCCGCCGGGATCCTCTGGCGCAAGCTGGCGTTCCTCGCGCCGCTGGCGTTGGCGACCGCCGTGGCGGGCCCGGTCGACGCGGTTCGCCGTGACTCGGTCGTCGAGGACCTGATGAAGGACTGCGCGGCCGAAGCCTGCGCCGCGGCGGCCGGGCTGGGGGTGCGCGTGGACGCCCGCCGCGTCACCCGGCTCCTCGGCGCCCTGCCGGGCCGGACCACCAGCTCGTTGGCCCGGGACCTGAGTGCGGGCACGGCGGGCGAGCTCGACGCGATCGGCGGCGCCGTGCTGCGGGCCGCCGCCCGCGCGGGAGTGCCCGCACCGGCCACCCGGACCCTGTTCGACCGCGTGCTCGCCCGCCTCCACGGCGAGGCCGGGAGCTGCCGCGGCTGGCTGCTCGTCGCGCCGCACGAGTTCCGGCGGGTGCGGTTGCCGGTCCCCGGCGCCGCGTCCCTCGAGCCCGGTCAGGTCGTGCTCGAAGTGCTCGCCGGCGGGATCTGCGGCAGCGACCTGCCCTACGTCCGCGGGCGGGTCCACGCGACGCTCCCGGACACGGCGGACGGCGCCGCGCACCTGCCGGGCTTCCCGCTCCACGAAGTCGCCGGCCGGGTGCTCGCCTCGGCGGACCCGGAGCTCGCGGTGGGCGAGCGGGTGGTCGGCTGGGCGAGCCGGTGGTCCGGGCTGGCCGGCGTCGTCGTGAACGACGCGGCGGACCTGTTCGCCCACGACCCGGGCCTGACCCCCGCCGAGGCCGTCGTGCTGCAGCCGCTGGCGTGCGTGCTGGCCGCGTTCGACGACCTCGGCGACCTTCGCGGGCGCCCGGTGACGGTGCTCGGCCTCGGGCCGATCGGGCTGCTGGTCTGCCACGTGGCGAAGGCCCGGGGGGCGGCCCGGGTGACCGGCGTCGACCGGGTCGACCGCGGTGCCGTCGCCGGGGCGTTCGGCATCGACCAGGTGGTCCGCAGCTCGACCGACCGGTGGGCCGCGAGCCACGCGGGCCGGGTCGGCGGCGTGCTCGTCGAAGCGATCGGGCACCAGGTCGGCACGCTGACCGACGCCGTGCTCGCGGCGGCCGAGGGCGCCCGCATCCACTACCTGGGCATTCCCGACGACGACGTCTACCCGCTGTCGGTGAAGTCCCTGCTGCGCAAGCGGCTGACCCTGAGCGGCGGGTGGCTGGCGCGGGGCCGGCGCGCCGCGCTGGCGGCCGCCCAGGAGTACGTCGGGCACTGGCCGGAGCTGGTGCCGGACCTGGTCACCGACGTCGTTCCGTTCGACGACGCGCCCCGGGCCTACGAGCTGGCCGCCGCGGCGCGCCGGGGCCGGCTCAAGGTCGTCATCGACTTCGAGGGCGCCGGCTCAGCCTGGAACCCGGCGCGGCAGGCAAGTGGGATTCTGGATCCGCCTTCCACACCGCCCTAGCTTCGACCGGTGGGTTTCTCACCGACGCACGCTGGGGCTGACTGGTGATTCTTACGCGACAGAGCGGGCTGACCTCGGCCCAACAGGACATCTGGGCCGCGCACGAACGGTTTCCGCGCCTGCCGCAGTACAACGTCTTTCTCAGCAAGCGGTTTTCGGGTCCGGTGGACCTCGAAGCCTTGCGGGCCAGCGTGAACGAGACGCTCGCGCACGCCGACGCGTTCCGGTTGCGGTTCGGCGAGCAGGACGGCGTCCCGCACCAGTGGACGCACGCCGACGCGCCGGCCGCGCGGGTGCTGGACCTCTCCGCCGCCGGCGATCCCGGCCAGGCGTGCCACGACTGGATCACGGCGGACTTCGACCGGCCGCTCGACGTGCGCGTGGCCGCGGTCGAAGCGGTTCTGCTGCGCGAAGGCCCGGCCGCGGTGCACCTCTACGTCAAGGCCCACCACATCGTCACCGACGCGTTCGGCCTGGGGCTGTGCTTCGCGCGGATCGAGGCCGGGTACGCGGCCCGCGTCGAAGGCGGTGCCACCCCGGCCGAACCGCCGTCCTACCTCACCGCGGTCCCCGACGACGCCGGCTACCGCGCCTCCGCCCGGCACGACGAGGACCGGGAGTACTTCCGCGCCGCGCTGGACGGGGTGGTCCCGGCGCTGTTCGACCGGCGGGCGCCCAGCGGCTCGCGGCACAGCGCGCAGTACTCGTTCACGCTGCCCCGGCAGCTGCTCGACGAGGTCGAGCGGCGCGGCGAGCCGGTGTTCGCGGTGCTCGCCGCCGCGTTCGCGACCTACCTGTGCCGGGTGCACCGCGGCGACGAGGTCGTGCTCGGCGTGCCGCTGCTCAACCGGCGAGGCACACACCTCCACACGATCGGCCACTTCGTCAACACGCTGCCGTTGCGCGTGCGCGTCGACGGCGCGTCGACGGCGGCCGAGCTGGCCGGCCTGGTCCGGGCCGCGAGCCGGGAGCTGCAGCGCCGCGAGCGGCTCGCGATCGGCGACCTGCTGCGCGACCGGCCCGCGGGGGCGCCCCGCGACCTGTTCGACGTGACGCTGTCCTACGTGCGGTGGCCCGGCACGCCGCCGCCCGCCGGCCTGCGCGCCGAGATCCGCGGCGGCACCCGCGCCCACGACTCCGACGTGCTCGCCGTGGTGGTGAACGACTTCGGCGACCGGGGCCCGGTCCGCGTCGACCTCAGCCACGCCCTCGACGTGTTCGACGAGGACTTCCCGGTCGAAGCGCTCGCGCGGCACGTGTGCACCCTGGTGACGGCGATGGTGCGCGAGCCGGACCGGCCGCTGCGTGAGCTGCCGCTGCTGGACGACGACGAGCGGCACGAAGTGCTCTACGGCCGCAACGCGACCGAGGCGGCGTTCCCCGCCGAAGCGACGCTGCACGGGCTGTTCGAAGCGCAGGTGGCCCGGACCCCCGGCCGCGTCGCGGTGGTGCCCGCCTCCGATGCCACCCCGCTGACCTTCGCGCAGCTCGACGCCGAGGCGAACCGGCTCGCCCACGCCCTGCGGGCCGACGGCGTCGGCCCGGGTGACGTGGTCGCCGTCCTGCTGGACCGCGGCCCGCTGCTGCCGGTGGCGTTGCTGGCGGTGCTGAAGGCCGGCGGCTGCTACCTGCCGGTCGAGGCGGGCCACCCGGCCGAACGCGTCCGCTTCATCCTGGACGACAGCGGGGCCAAGGTCGTCCTGACCGCGTCGGACCAGCCGGAGCCGGCCGGGACCACCGCGCGGGTGCGGCACGTCGACACCCGGCTCGACGGCCCGGACACCCCGCCGGCCCCGCTCGCCACCGCGAACGACCTCGCCTACGTCATCTACACCTCCGGGACGACGGGCCGGCCGAAGGGCGTGCTGATCGAGCACCGCTCGGTGGTCAACCGGTTGCACTGGATGCAGCGGCGCTACCCGATCGGGGACGGCGACGTGCTGCTGCAGAAGACACCCGCGTCGTTCGACGTCTCGGTGTGGGAGCTGTTCTGGTGGTCGTTCACCGGGGCCCGGCTGGCGCTGCTGCCGCCCGGCGTGGCGGGTGACCCCGAGGTCGTCCTGGACGTCGTCGAGCGCGAGCGGGTCACGGTCGTGCACTTCGTGCCGTCGCTGTTCGGGCCGTTCCTGGAGACCGTCGCGGCCCGCGGCCGGCCGGACTCGCTGCGCCGGGTGTTCTGCAGCGGCGAGGCGCTGCCGCCGGCGCAGGTGAACCGGTTCCACGAGCTCTTCGCCGGCACGGCGGAGCTGGTGAACCTGTACGGCCCGACCGAGACGACGATCGACGTCTCCTGGTTCGACTGCCCACCCGGGCCGGTGCGGCGCGTCCCGATCGGCCGCCCGATCGACAACACCCGGCTCTACGTGCTCGGCCGCGACGACCGGCCGCAGCCGGTGGGCGTGCCGGGGGAGCTGCACGTTGCGGGCGTCGGCGTGGCCCGGGGCTACCTCGGCCGCGACGAGCTGACCCGGGCGAAGTTCGTCGCCGACCCGTTCGTGCCGGGCGGGCGGATGTACCGCACCGGCGACCTCGCGCGGTGGCTCGCCGACGGCTCGGTCGAATACCTGGGCCGCACCGACGACCAGGTCAAGGTGCGCGGCAACCGGGTGGAGCCCGGCGAAGCCGCGCATCGGCTCGCGGAGCTGCCCGGGGTGCGCGACGCGGTGGTGGTCGACCACCGCTCGCCCGAGCTGGGTGTGCACCTCGTCGGCTACTACGTCGCCCCGGAGGAGATCGACCCGGTGCACCTGCGCGCGCAACTTTCGCGGATACTGCCCGGCTACTTGGTCCCGGCCCGGTTCGCGCGCGTGGACAGTATCCCGCTCACTCCCCACGGCAAGACCGACCGCCGGGCACTGCCCGACGTCGGCCGGGTGGCGGCCGGCCCGGCGCCGCGGACCGACGTGGAGGCGGTGCTCGCCGAGGTCTGGGCCGACGTCCTGGGCGTGCGCGCGGTCGGCGCGCACGACGACTACTACGCGCTCGGCGGCGACTCCATCCTCATGCTCCGGGTGCGGGCCGGCGCGGCGCGGCGGGGACTCACCGTGACGCTGGCGGACCTGGTGGCGCACCCGACGATCGCGGAGCTCGCCCCCTTCGCCACCCTCGCGGAGGAGACCGCGCCGGCGGAACTCGCCCCCTTCGCTCTGGTGTCCGAAGCGGACCGGGCACGCCTGTCCGGCGCGCAGGACGCGTACCCCGTCACGCCGATGCAGCTCGGCGTGCTGTTCCACAGCCGCGAGGACGAGGGTTCCGCGGTGTACCGCGACGTGTTCCGCTACACCTTCGCCGTCGACTGGGACGAGGCGGCGTTGCGCTGGGCGTTCGGCAGGCTGGTGCGCCGGCACCCGGTGCTGCGGACCTCCTACGACCTCGTCGGGTTCGCCGAGCCGCTGCAGGTGGTGTGGCCCGCGGTCGAGGGCGCGCTGTCGGTGGCCGACCTGCGGGCGGCGGGCGAGGACCGGGCCGAAGCGGTCGTGCGGGCGCACATCGAAGAGCGCCGGTTCCACGACTACACCTTCCACGAAGCGCCGCTGTACCACTTCGGCGTGTTCGTCCGGCAGTCCACTGTGGACATCGTGTTCAGCTTCCACCACGCCCTGCTCGACGGCTGGAGCGCGGGCACGCTGATCGCCGAGCTGTGCCGGGACTACCTGTGCGGGCTGGGCGCGGACGTCGAGCCGGTGCCCGCGGGTGACCCGCCTTCGCCCGCCTGGCACGTGCTCGAGGAACGCCGTGCGCGGGCCGACGAGCGGGCACGGCAGTTCTGGCGGACGGCGCTGGACGGCGCGACGCTGCTGCAGCTCGACCCGTACGCGCCGCACGAGCCACCTCAGGCCACGCGGACGCCGGTGCGGTGGTTCGACCTGCCCGACGGCCTGGCCGAAGCCGTGCGCGGCTTCGCCGCCGAACACGGCGTCCCGGCCCGTTCGGTCTACCTGACCGCGCACTGCCTGACGCTGCGTCTGCTCGCGGGCGCGGCCGACGTCACCACGGGCCTGTTCACCCACGGCCGGCCCGAGGTCACCGGCGCGGACCGCACCACGGGCCTGTTCCTCAACACCGTGCCGATCCGGCTCGCCGGGGAGCAGGACAGCCGCCTCGGCGTGGTGCGTGAGGTGCTGCGCCAAGAGCGTGCGGCGTACCCGTACCGGCGCTACCCCCTGAGCGCGATCCAGGACGACCGCGGCGGCGACACGGTGCTGGAGACCGGCTTCAACTACGTCGACCTGCACGTGCTGGCGCCGGTGCTCGCCGCGCCGGAGATCGAGCTGCTCGACGTGCAGGCGTTCGAGGAGAGCAATTTCGCGTTGATCGTGCACCTCGTCACCAGCCCGGTCGACCGGCGGCCGCGGCTGCGGGTGGACCCCGGCCGCGGGTTCACCCCAGCGCAGGCGGAGCTGATCGCGCGCACCTACCTGAGCATCCTGCGCCGCACGGTCGAAGCACCCGGGGAAGCGCCGGACTTCCGGTTCCTGGCCGCGCCACCACGCTTCGTCCCGCCACCCGAAGTGCCGCCGCGGCACGTGCTCGACCGGCTCGCCGACCACGTCGAGCGGGTGCCCGACGCGATCGCGGTGGCCTCGGGCGAGCAGCGGTGGACCTACCGGCGGCTCGGCGAGGAGGTCGACCGGATCGCCGGCGGGCTGCTCGCCCGCGGTGTGGACCGCACCGGGTGCGTCGGGATTGCCATGGACCGCTCGCCCGAGATGATCGCCGCGGTGCTGGGGGTCGTGAAGACCGGCGCCGCCTGCGTGCCGCTCGACGTCGGCTACCCGAAAGAGCGGCTGGCGCTGATGATCGAGGTCGCCGGCCCGCGGTTCGTGCTCGTCCATGACCGGCACGCGGACCTGATCGGCGACCGGGACCTGGTCCTGCCGATCGGCTCGGTCGGCGCCCGGCCGGGAGCGGTCATCCCGCCGTGGCCGGAGGTCACACTCGAGGACACCGCGTGCGTCCTGTTCACCTCCGGCTCGACGGGCCGGCCGAAGGGGGTGGAGCTGCCGCACCGGCCGTTCGCCCACTACCTGGAGTGGCAGCTCGGCCCGGAAGGCGCGGCCGCCAACGCGCTCGGCGGGAAGACCCTGCAGTTCGCCCCGCTGAGCTTCGACGTGGCCTTCCAGGAGATCTTCGCGACGCTCGGCGGCGGGGGCACGCTCCAGCTGATCACGGCGGAGCACCGGCGCGACCCGGCGGCGCTCGCCCGGCTGATGGACCGCGAAGAGGTCGAGCGGATCTTCGTTCCCTACGTCGCACTGCAGCAGCTCGCCGAGACCGCGCGGCTGCTGGACATCCGGCCGCGGGCCCTGCGGGTGATCGTCTCCTCGGGGGAGCAGCTGCGGGTGACGGACGAAATCCGCTGGCTGTGCGCCCAGCGCCCGGGCACGGTGCTGGAGAACCAGTACGGCCCCACCGAAACCCACCTCGTCACCAAGTTCACGATGACCGGCGACCCGGCCGCGTTCCCCGCCCTGCCGCCGATCGGCCCCCCGGTCGGCTACCTCGAGGTGCACGTGCTCGACGACGCACGGCACCCGGTCCCCGAGGGCGCGGTGGGTGAGGTGTACGTCGGCGGAGTCGGGCTGGCGCACGGCTACCGGGGACAGCCGGAGCTGACCGGCAAGGCGTTCGTGCCGCACCCGTGGCGTCCCGGCGCGCGGCTGTACCGGGTGGGCGACCTCGCTCGCGTGCTGCCCGACGGCACCCTCGGCTACCTGGGCCGCGCGGACAGCCAGGTCAAGGTGCGCGGGTTCCGGGTGGAGCCCGCGGAGGTCGAGTTCGCGGTGCTGGCGCTGGCCGACGAGCACCCCGGCATCCGCGAGGTGGCCGTGGTGGCCCGCCGCCGCGACGCCGGTGACGCGTTCCTCGCGGCCTTCCTGGTCGGGGACGCGGAATCGGTGGACCTCGGCGAAGTCCGCGCCCGGCTGCGCGCGACGCTGCCGGAACACCTGGTGCCGTCGTACTTCACGTGGCTGCCCGCCCTGCCGATCACCCCGAGCGGCAAGCGCGACGACGCGGCTATGCGTGCGCTGCCGCTCGCCGAGCGAACCGCGACCGAGGTGACGCCACCGCGCGACGAGCGCGAACGGCTGCTCGCCGACCTCGTGTCGGGCCTGCTCGGCCGCTCCGCGATCGGTGTGCACGAAGACTTCTTCGCCGCGGGCGGCACTTCGCTCACCGCGATGCGGCTGATCGTGCTGATCGAGAAGGCGTTCGGCGTCCCGTTGCCGCTGGCGGCGTTCGTGTCCGCGCCCACCGTCGCCGAACTCGCCCGGCGGATCGACGCCGGCGCCGTGCCGCACGCGTTCGACCCGCTCGTGCCGATCCGGCCCGGTGGCGCCCGGCCACCGCTGCACCTGGTGCACCCGTTGGGCGGCAACGTGCTCTGCTACGTGCGGCTGGCCCGGCACCTGCCCGGCGACCAGCCGGTGTACGCCCTGCAGGCGGCCGGGGCGGCCCCCGGCACCCGCCCGCTGGCCACCATGGCCGACCTGACCCGGTCCTATGTGGACGCGGTGCGGCGGGTCCAGCCCGAAGGGCCGTACCGGATCGCGGGCTGGTCGTTCGGCGGGTTCGTCGCCTTCGAGATGGCACGGCAGCTGCGCGCGGCGGGGGAGACCGTCGAGCACCTCGTGATCGTCGACGCGATCGCCCCGGAGCCGCCGGAACGACGGGCGCCCGATCCCGCCCCGGACGCGTTGCTGGAGTGGTTCTACTGGGAGCTGCTCTGGGCCGACGCGGGCGCGAGCACGCGCGTCGAGCCGATCCCGGCCCGGCTTTCGCGCGAAGAGAAGTTCGACCTCATCGCCGAGCACGCCGCGGCGGCGGGCATCCTGCCGCCCGCCGCGGCCCGCGTCACCGTGCGCCGGCTCTTCGAGGTGTACCAGGCGAACTGGGCGGCGCTGGTCGCCTACCGGCCCGGTGTCGCCGATCTGGACCTGACCCTGCTGCGCGCCGAACAGCCGCTGCCCGCGGCGTTGCTGCCGATGCACGGCAGGCGCACGGCCCACCAGGACCCGGCCAACGGCTGGGGCGGCTTCACCACCGGGAAGCTCGACGTCGTCGGGGTCCCGGGCGATCACCTCAGCCTGATGGACGAGCCGAACGTGCGTGCCGTCGCCGACGCGATCACCGCCGTCCTGCGGGAGGCACGCCCCGTCGGAGGAGGAGTCACCCCATGACCACTCGCACGTCGCTCAAGGCGATCATCGCGGGCGCCGGCATCGGTGGCCTGACCGCGGCCGCGACCCTGCGGCAGGTCGGCCTCGACGTCGAAGTCTACGAACGGGCCAAGGAGCTGAAGCCCGCCGGCGGCGCCCTGTCCCTGATGTCCAACGCCGTGCTCGCGCTGCGCACCCTCGGGCTCGACCCGGATTTCGGGGCGCACGCGGCGATCCTGGCGGACCTGCATTTCGTCACCACTCAGGGCCGGCCGATCAAGACACTGCGGTTCCGGGAGCTCACCGAGCGGCTGGGCGCGCACAGCTACGGCATCCACCGCACCGACCTGCAACGCGTGCTCCTGGACGCGGTCGGGGACACCCCGATCACACTGGACGCGGCGGCCACCGGCTTCGACACCGACGACGACGGGGTGACACTGCACCTCGCGGACGGCCGCTCGGTGCGCGGTGACCTGCTCATCGGCGCGGACGGGTTCGACTCCGCGGTGCGCCGCGGGCTCGTCGGACCGGAGTCGCCCCGCGAACCGGGCTGTGTCTGCTGGTTCGCCACCCCCTTCCACACCGACCCGAAGTTCCCGCACGCCTACGGCGCGCACTACTGGGGCAGCGGCAGGCGGTTCGGCGTCGCGAACATCGGCTCGGGCCGCATCTACTGGTGGGGCACCAAGAACGTGCCGCCGTCGGTCGCCCGTGCGTGGCGCGGGAACCGCGAAGACGTGCTGGAAACCTTCGCCGGGTGGGCACCCGAGATCGCCCGGCTGATCGAGGCCACGGCCGAGGACGAGATCCTCGTCGTGCCGGCCCGGGACCGCCCGTTCCTGGAGCGGTGGGGGCGGGGCCGGGTGACCCTGCTCGGCGACGCCGCCCATCCCGTGCACGCGTCGCTCGGCCAGGGCGCGGGTCTCGCCATGGAGGACGCGGCGGTGCTGGCCCACCACCTCGCCGGCGCCGAGGACGTCGTGGCCGCGTTGCGCGGCTACGAGGACGAACGCCGGCCGCGCACCCGCCGGATGGTGGAGCTGGCGTACGCCATGTCGAAGATGGAGCAGTGGGAGGGGCCGGTGCGGGTGGCGCTGCGCAACGCGTACTTCCGGTGCCTGCCCCGGGCGGCCATCGACCGGCGGAACCGGTCACTGCTGGAGTTCACGACCACCAAGGACTTCCGCCCGGAAGCCGAATCCCCGAAAGCGTGAGAGGAGCACCATGACCGACGTATCGGCAGGCGCGATGGAAGACCTGCGGTCGCTGGTCTACACCAGCTTCCGGTTCCCGTTCCTGCAGGCGGCCATGCGCCTGGGACTGTTCACCCTGCTGAAGGAGCGGCCCGCCAGCACCCGCGAGGAGATCGCGGACGCGCTGGGGCTGGCGGACCGGGCCGGGCACGTCCTGCTGCTGGGGTGCTGCGCGTTCGAGCTCGTGCGCAAGGACGGCGACGGCTACCACAACACCGCCACGACCGAACTGATCGCGGACGACCCGGACGGCTTCATGCCGGTCATCATCCGCTACACCCAGGAAATGCTGTACCGGCCGATGGGCCGGCTCTACGAATCGCTGGTGCACAACGAAAACGCGGGTCTGCAGCGCGAGCTGCTCGCCGGGTCCTCGGCGACCACGCTCTACGAACTGCTCGCCGAAGACAAGAACCTCGAGACGGCGTTCACCGCCATGATGGAGCACCACGGCCGAGCGGTGGTCCAGGACCTGATCGACGCCGTCGACTTCTCTTCCTACCGGCAGGTTCTCGACGTCGGCGGGGGAACCGGGACCAACGCGATCAGCTTCGCCCAGCGGTGGCCGCACCTGCGGGCGACGATCCTCGACCTGCCGAACGTGGCGAAGCTGGCGACCGACCGGATCGCCGAGGCCGGGTTGTCCGAACGCGTCCAGGCCGTCGGAACCGACATCATGCAGGACGAGTTCCCAGGCACGCACGACTGCATCGTGTTTTCGCGGTTCCTCGAGATCTGGTCCCCGGAGCGCGTCCGCGGGCTGTTCGAGAAGGCCTACCGGGCGCTGGAGCCCGGCGGTCACCTGCTGATCGTCGCCTGCGCCCAGAACGACGACGAGACCGGCCCGGCGCACGCCGCGTGGATGTCGGCCTACGTCCACGCGGTCGCCTCACCCGAAGGACGTTCCTACACGACCGCCGAATTCGAGAAGTGGTACACCGAAGCGGGTTTCGAGACCGTGGACCGGCAGTACCCGGGATTGTTCGACGTCATCATCCGGGCCCGCAAGCCCGCGGCGGCGCCGGACCGGGCTTGACAACGGCCGGCGACTGTCCTTTTAGGATGGACGAGCGTGGTGAACACCGCGCCGCAATGGGGAAATGGGGGATTCAGTGGCCTGTCGTAGCGTTCCGCGCGAAGCCGGCAAAGCGACTCTGGGAGCTGTCGAAGTGAGAAACGGTCAGACCGCCGCGGCTCAAGACCGCGTTGTCGAAGGTGTCGCCCGGCTGCGCGATGTCGAGCTGTCGGTGCTGGTGGCGCTTCCGAACGGCGTCTCGAGGTGGGGTCTCACGTACATGCTGCGCAGCCTTTCCCCGGTCAAGGCCGTCCACGGGTGCGCGAGCTTCCGCGAGGCGGTGACCCTGCTGGAAAACCGGACCTTCGACATCGTCCTGCTCTCCGCCGGCGCTTTGGACGAGTTCGAACAGGTCGCCGCGGTGGCGGCGAGGCGCGGGGTGAAAACGGTGGCCATGCTGCGGGACATCAGCGACGACGCGGTCGCGCAAGCGGCGACGCTGCCGGCCGAGGGATTCCTCCTGGAGTCCGCGGTCGAACCGAAGACGCTCGAGGACACCCTGCTGAGGTTGCAGCGCGGGGACATGGCGCTGCCGTCCTCGCTGGCCAGGAAGCTGTTCGCGGAGCTGCGCCGGCAAGGGCAGCCGCGAACGACCGACTTCCGCCTCACCCCGCGCGAGCGGCAAGCCCTCGGCCTGCTCGCCGAAGGGATGAGCAACAAGCAGATCGGCCGCCGGCTCGGCATCTCGGTGCACGGAGCCAAGCGGCACGTCGCCAATCTCCTGGCCAAGCTGAACTGCCCGAACCGGACGCTCGCGGTGGCCTACGCCATCCGGGACGGTCTGTTGAGCGAGTGAGCCGCGGTGGTCTCAGTTCGACTGGGGCGCGAACTTCCCGCCGACCACCACTTGGTCCACGATGCCGTAGGCGACCGAGGCGGCCGCCGAGAGGCGGTGGTGGTTGCGCAGATCGGCGGCGACCGCCTCCGGACGTTGCCCGGTCCGCTCGGCCAGCAACTGCACCATTTCCTCGCCCCAGCGCTCGTGCGCGGCCGCCGTCGGCTTCACGGGTTCCTCGGCGAACCCTTCCTCGGGGCCGGGCAGGCGCAGGACGACGTCCGAGTTCGGCAGCGCGTACCGCTTGCCCTTCGCCCCGCTGCACAGCACCATGGCCGCCACCGACCCCACCGCGCCGATGGCCAGGGTGGAAACCTCCGGCTTGATCCAGGTGATCATGTCGCAGATCGCGAACGCGGCCGACACGGAGCCGGCCGCGCTGTCGATGTAGATCTTGACCCCTTCGTCGGGGTCGGTGGCGTTCAGCAGCAACAACTGCGAGGTCACCGAGGTCGAGACGCTTCTGTCCAGCTCGCCGCCGATGATGACCGTCCGGTCGTCGAACATGTCGCTCATCAGCTTGTCCATCGCGCGGCTGTGCAAGGACATTCGTCGTCGCTCCTCCCGGCGCCCGGACCGCCGGACGTCACCCCATCAGCGTCCCGGCTGCGTGGGGTTCGTGGCCGACGTGTCGGACGCGCGCGTGATGACGTGGTCGACGAGCCCGTACTCCTTGGCCTCGTCCGCGCCGAACCAGCGGTCGCGCTCGGAGTCCAGCATGATCCGCTCGGGCGACTGCCCGCTGTGCTCGGCGATGAGCGAAGCCATGCGCTTCTTCATCCGGCGCAGCCGGTCGGCCTGGATCGCGATGTCGGACTCGCTGCCGCCGACGCCACCCAGGGGCTGGTGCATGAGGATCTCGGCGTTGGGCAGCGCGTAACGCTTTCCGGGGTGCCCGGCCGTGAGCAGGAACTGACCCATCGACGCGGCCATTCCCATGGCGTAGGTGGCCACATCGCACGAAATCAGGTTCATCGTGTCGTAAATGGCCATTCCCGCGGTGATGGAACCACCCGGGGAGTTGATGTACATCGCGATGTCGGCGCTGGGATCTTCGGCGGCCAGCAACAGCATCTGCGCGCAGAGCTTGTTCCCGATTTCGTCGTTCACTTCCTGGCCGAGCACGATGATCCGCTGCGCGAGGAGGCGGTCGTAGAGCGAGTCGCCCCAGGAAAGGCCGCTCACCGGGGTGGACGCGGTGGGGTGGCCGATCCCGGCCATGAACGGCGCCGCGGCCTGCCGCTGCTCGAACTTGTCCATGTGTCGCTCTCCTTCGTTACCGCATTCCAACCTGCGAACCTCACTCTAGTCGTGATCTCACCGGCGGGTGCTTCCGGCACTGCCGGTTCGCGGAGAGCGGACGTCCCGGGCCTCGGCTTTCCCGGCCCCCGCCGTCCGTGTGGGTGACCAGTGCGACTGTCACCGAGAGCTACCGTGGCACCCCCGTGGGGAGACGGTGCGTGACCGTGTCGACCACCCGCGCGAGCACCAGGGACCCGGCGAACCGCCCGGGCTCCAGGTCGAGGCCGCCGGGCACCCAGCACGGCGGGACGGGACCGCCCGGGCCGGTCATGGCGGTGAGCACGTCGTCCGGGGAGAGCCCGGTGGCCAGCAGCGCGGTGACCTCGCGGGGGTTGACTCCCAGTGGCAGCGGTCCGTTGCCCAGGTCCGTTCCATAGTGGACGACCCCGCCGTGTTCGAGGAACCGCCTGAGGTTGCCCGTCGCGGTGCGCAGCTGCCGGGTGTCGGCGCCGTACCCGTGGATGTCGAGTGTGCTGACCCACACCGTGCCGCGGGCCAGGTCGGCCACCAGGGCGTCGTCGATCTGTTCGGTCCACGGCGTGTGCGCGAGCCGGTCGACGCCGCTTTCGGCGGCGAGCCGGGTGGTGGCCGGGCCTTCGACGTGGGCGACGACGTCGAGGCCGGCGGCGTGCGCGGCGGTGACGATCGCCACGAGCACGGCGGCGGGGAACACCGGGCCGGCGTCGGAGTTCAGCGCGACCTTGATCGCCTGCGCGCCGGCCTGGCGCTGCTCGCCGACGGCGGCCTCGGCGTCGAGGGGCGAACGCACTTCGCGGAAGCTGCCCGGCGCGGCCCAGGACCGGTCGCCCGGGTACCCGCGCGGGGCCGTCAGGAACGCGCCGACGACCCGCATCCCCGGCAGGCTCGCGGGATCGGCCCGGCGGTGGGCTTCGAGCACTTCGGGGGCGCTGCCGAGGTCGTGGACCTCGGCGATCCCGCCGGCGCGGACCTCACGCAGGTCCACCAGCCCGCAGTGCACGTGCGCGTCACGCAGGCCCGGCAGGACGGTGCCGCCGAGCCGGCGCACCCGGGCCCCGGCCGGCACGGCCCCGGTGGCGACCGGCCCGGCCGCGGCCGGAACGCCGTCACGCAGGCGCAGCGCGCACCGGCCGAACCGGCGCCCGGCGCCCCACCAGGCGGAGTCGGCCAGCAGCCACTCTTCGGCGATGTCCATGGGTCTCCAGTCCGCTCTCGGGGGTCAGCTCGACGGTCCGGTGAGCTCCCGCAGCACCGCGGCGGCCAGGTCGGCGAGGGTGGCGCGCAGGAACTCGGCCATCGGCAGGGAGACGCCGTAGCCGTGCTCGACCTCGTGGCGCAGCTTGATCATCCGCACCGACTCCAGGCCGAGGCCGATCAGCGGCCGGTCGTCCGGCAGCGTCGCCGGGTCCACGCCGAGCAGGGTCGCGATCCGCCTGCGCAGTTCGGTGGTGACGGCGGGCACCCGGGCCTCGGCGGGCAGCGCGAGCAGCAGGCCGCCCGCGGCCGAGGGGGCGACGTCGGGTGCCGCGGCCGCCGCCGTGCTCCGGCCGACCGGGACGAGGCTGCCCTCGAGGTAGGCGTCGCGGGTGCCCCGCCGGCGGACCTTCCCGCTCTGCGTCCGCGCGATCGCCGCGGGTTCGACGAGGACGACGTCGTGCACGTCCACGCCGTGCGCGCTGGTCACCCCGAGCCGGATCCGCTCGGCGAGCACGTCCGGGCCGGCCGCGGTGTCACCGGGCGCCACCGCCTGCACGACCACGAGCCGCTCGCCGTCCGGCGCGTCGACGGAGAAGGCCGCGCCGGGCCGGGTGGCCAGCGCGGGCTCGACCCGCCGGACCGCCTCTTCGACGTCCTGCGGGTGGAGGTTGCGGCCGCTGATGATGATCAGTTCCTTCAGCCGCCCGCAGAGCACGAGGTCGGTGCCGTGGAAGAAGGCCAGGTCGCCGGTCCGGACGAACGGGCCGTCGCCGTTCGCCAGCGTGCCGCCGAAGGTCTCGGCCGTCTCCGCCGGGCGGTTCCAGTACCCCTGGCAGACGACCGGCCCGCTCACCCACACCTCGCCCACCCGGCCGGCGGCGCACTCCGTGCGGGACCCGGGGTCCACGACGAGCACCCGCCCGAACGGCCCGGCGCCCCCGCAGCCCACGAGCTCCTGGGTGCGCACCGCCGTCCCGGGCGGCACGGGTTCGGCGCGTCCCCGCTCCAGCGCCGCGGCGTCGAGGACGACCCCCAGCGAGGCGGGTTCACGCTTGCCCACGACGATCTGCATCGTCTCGGTGAGGCCGTAGGCCGGGAACAACGCGGAGCGGCGGAACCCGGCCGGGCCGAAGGCGCGGGCGAACCGGTCCAGCGTGGCTTCCTGGACCCGCTCGCCGCCGATGAGGGCGACGGCCCAGCCGGACAGGTCGAGCCCGGCCCGCCGGTCCTCGCCGATCGACTTGACGCACTGCTCGTAGGCGAAGTTCGGCCCGCCGCTGAACACCGGTCCCGGGGTCGCGGAGATCGCCGCGAGCCACCGGAAGGGGTCGGCGACGAAGTCCTCCGGGGTCATCAGCACCGCCTCACCCCCGACGAGCTGGGCGAGCAGCAGCTGCCCGAGGCCGAGCGCGTGCAGCGGCGACATCCAGCAGACGACGTTCCCGCCCGGCGGCAGCCCGGTGAGCGCGCGGAAGTTGGCGATCTGGGCGGAGAGGTTGCCCACCGACACGGCCACCCCCTTCGGGCGGCCGGTCGAGCCCGAGGTGTACTGCAGGAGAGCCGGGTCGTCGCCGGCGACCTCGGGCGGCACCCACTGCCACGCCTGGTCTTCGTCCGGAGCGTCGACGGTGAGCCAGGTCACCGGCGGCGCGGCGGCCGGGTCCCACCGGTCCCGCAGCGCCGGCGCGAGCACGTCGGTGGTGAGCACGACGGTCACTTCGGCGTCCGCGGCCACCGCGAGGAGCCGCCCGGCCGCGTCTGTGGAGACGTCGGGCGAGCACGGCACGGCCACCGCGCCCGCGTACACGCAGCCGGCGAAGCCCGCGAGGAAGTCCGGGCCGGGCGGCAGCACCAGCAGGACGCGCGCTTTCTCGCCGCCGGCCCGCTGCAGTGCCGCCGCGATGGTGCGGGCGCGCAGATCCAGCTCCGCCCGGGTGAGTGCTTCGCCGCGTTCACCGGGGGTGTGGCCGGGTGGCAAGAACCGAAACGCGATGGCGTCCGGCGCACTCTCGGCGTTGTCGCGCAGCACTTCGGCGAGGGTGCCGATCGCGGCGTCCGGGGGTTGGGCGGCGAGGTCGGTCATGCGGGCTCCTGTCCGTCGTGCCCCGTGTCAGCCGAGGATCCGGGGCCGGGCCGGATCCGGCCAACCCCGGACGGTGCGGCCGATCGGGCACCGGCGGGGTAGCCGTTCGGCGACGGCCCGGTGGCGGAATACCCGGCGGCCACGGGAAAACGTGCCGCTCCGGGGTGGACGGCGGGGGAGCCGAACAGGCACTACCGGCGCACTTTCCGCGCTATATCGTGGAGATCGCGGCGATAGAGCGGATCACGAACGCCAAGGGAGCCAACCGATGCCAGAGCCCGCACCGGCCCGTGCCCTCGACGACCCGGTGACCACTCAGGACCCGGCCGCGTTCCGGGAGCTGATGAGCGCGTTCCCGACCGGGCTCGCGGTGGTCACCGCGATGGACGGCGCCGGCCGGCCCCACGGGTTCACCTGCTCGTCGCTCTGCAGCGTCGGGGTGGCGCCGCCGACGCTGCTCGTCTGCGTCTCCCACCGCAGCGCGACCCTCTCGGTCATCCGGGACCGGGGCCGGTTCGCGGTCAACCTGCTCCACAGCAACGCCCGGCACGCCGCCGAAATCTTCGCTTCGGGCCGCCCCGAACGGTTTTCCGCGCTGCCGTGGACGCCGACGTCTCGGCTCGGACTGCCCCACCTGGTGACGCACGCCCACGCCATCGCGGAGTGCGCGGTCACCCAGACCATGGCGGCGAGCGACCACGTGATCGTGCTCGGCGAAGTCGTGGCGATGGCGCACCGGCAGGCGCCGCCGCTGCTCTACGGCCTGCGCCGGTACGCCGCGTGGCCGGGAGCGTGACCCCGGATCAGTCGCGGCGGCCGGTGTACTCCCGCTCCCGCTCGATCTCCACCGCCGTCTCCGGAACCCCGCGCGTCGAGTGGCGCAGCAGCGGGGGAGCCATCACCGAGGTCAGCACGGCCACCAGGACGACGATCGTGTAAGTGGCGGTCGTCAGCACGCCGAGCTGGAGGCCGACGGTGGCGACCACGATCTCCACCACCCCGCGGGCGTTGAGACCCGCGCCGATGGCCACGGACTCGAGGTGGTCGAGGCGGGCGATCCGGGCGCCGAGGTAGCCGCCGGCGAACTTCGTCACCACCGCCACCAGCACCAGCACCACCGCCGCGAGCAGCACCGGGGGCCGGCCCAGCGCCGACAGGTCCACCTGCAGCCCCGCGGTCGCGAAGAACAAGGGCGCCAGCGTGGACAGCACGAACGGGCGCATCGAGTCGAGGAACCCGCGGGCCGCGCCCCCGAGCGAGCCGATCACCGTGCCGCACAGGAACGCGCCCAGGATCGGTTCCATGCCCAGCGCCTGGGTGCCCGCCGCGAACAGCATGATCAGCACCACCGCGGTGGCGACACCGGCACCCGGCTGGTGCGCCCGCTCGGCCGGGCGCAGGAGCAGCCGGACGATCGGCCGCGCCGCCACCAAGGTGAACACGAGCACCGCCACGAGGTAGCCGACGGACTCCAGGACCATCCCGGCCCGCAGGCCCTTGGTCACCATCGCCGACACCACCGACAGCAGCAGCCACCCGACGATGTCGCTGATCGCCGCCGCGCCGATGATGACCTGACCGACGTTGCGGTGCAGCAGCCGCATGTCGAGCAGGGTCTTGGCGATCACCGGGAGCGCGCTGACGGCGACCGCGACCCCGACGAACAGCGCGAAGGCGTGCCGGTCGGCGGCGGCCGCCATCAGCGAGTCCGGCAGCAGGAAGCCGAGCCCGAAGCCGGCCGCGAGGGGCAGCAGCACGCTGCCCAGGCTGACGATGCCGATCTGCCCGCGCCGGCGCCGGATCAGCCCGAGGTCGATGTGCGCCCCGGTGATCGCGACCAGCAGCAGCACGCCGAGCTGCGCCACCGCGGTGAGCAGGTGCGTCTGCGCCGGGTCCCGCGGCAGCAGCCAGTGGGACACCGGCAGCTGCCCGAACAACGACGGGCCGAAGAGGACACCCGCGGTCAGTTCGCCGACCAGGGCCGGCAGGGACAGCCGGCCGGCGAGCCTGCCGAGCACCACCGCGGCCGCCAGCAGCACCCCGATCTGGAGCAGGAAGACCAGCATCTGGTGGGCGCCGATCGAGGGGACGGGACCTGCCGCGAACGTCATCGGGTTCCTTCCGCTCGATTCCGCTCGATTCTGGTTTCCGCGGTCGGGCCCGGGAAAGGGGCGCGAACGGCTCGGTGCCCGGATGGGCACCTCCGAAGGGCACGCCAGCGAGACGGTGTCGCGCTCTCCCCGACCTGTCAGCATCTTCGAATGCGGGACGCCAGCAGGGATCTTCGGGAAATCGCTCGCCGGTACGAC
The DNA here is from genome assembly GCF_024703995.1 of Amycolatopsis iheyensis. Classification (GTDB taxonomy): domain Bacteria; phylum Actinomycetota; class Actinomycetes; order Mycobacteriales; family Pseudonocardiaceae; genus Amycolatopsis; species Amycolatopsis iheyensis. The sequence continues at coordinate 92,667 of NZ_JAMXQV010000025.1, forward strand.
GCCGGTGAGCTGTCGACGACGGAGTTGCGCGCCGAGCTGGCCGCGCCCGCGAAGCTCCCGCTGTCGGAGGGGCAGCGTGGCTTGTGGGCACTGCACAAGATGGAGCCGGAGACCTACTCCTACAACGTTCCGGTCTGCTTGTCGTGCACGGACGTCGACGCCGTCCTGCTCGAGAAAGCGCTGCACGACACGGTTTCGCGGCATCCGATCCTGGCGTCCGCGGTGCGCGAAGACGACGACGGGCCGCACCTGGTGTCCCTTGGCGCCGGCCGCTTCCGGGTCGAGCGCGCGGACATCTCCGACGTGCCCGCCGACGGCGTGCTCGATCACCTGAAGGAGCGGGCCAAGCAGCCGTTCGACCTCGCGGACGGACCTTTGGTGCGCGTGTCGGTGCTCACGCGCGCCGAGGCCGAGGTCTACGTCCTCGTGGTCGTGCACCACGTCATCCTCGACGGGCCGTCGTTGTGCCTCGTGCTCGACACCCTGCTGCACGCCTACCGGGCTCGGGTCGAGGGCCGGGAGCCGCCCGCCGGACCGGATGCCGCGGACTACGGCGAGTTCGTCGCGTGGGAGCGGGACTTCCTCGATGGCGAGCCGGCCCGCCGCGACCGGGACTTCTGGCGGCGGGAGCTCGCCGGGCGGGTCCCGCTCACCGGCCTGCCCACCCACGCGACCCTTCCCCCCGACGCGCCGCACGAAGGCGAAGTCCACGCCGCGCGGCTCTCCCGCGAGCAGGCCGACGCCGTCACGGCGTTCGCGGCGGCGCACGAGGTCGTGCCGGCCGTCCTCCTCCTGGCTGTCTTCAAGACCTTGCTGTACCGGTACACCGGGCAGGAGGACATCGTCGTCGGGATGCCGGTGGCCGCGCGCCCTTCGGGCCGCTTCGAGTCGACCGTCGGCTACTTCGTCAACGTCCTGCCCATCCGGAGCAAGCCGGCCGACGACCTGGCCGTGCCGGAGTTCGCCCGGCGCCTGCAGGCCACGGTGTTCGAAGCCCTCGACCGCGCGTCCTACCCGTTCCCGCGCATCGTGCGCGAGACCGGTGACCGCGGCGACCTCCGCTCACCGGTGTTCCAGGCCGTCTTCAACTACCAGAACTTCTCGCTCACCGGCCGGCTCGGCGAACTGGCCGCCGAGCTGCGCGACACGTGGTCGTTCCAGGTCGTCGCGGGCCTGCACCAGCTGGGCGAATACGACCTGACGCTGGACGTCGTCCCCGGCGACGGGTTCGAGCTGTACTGGAAGTACCACCCGGGCGCGTTTTCCGCCGCCACCGTCGCGGGCCTGGCCGACCACTTCGGCGTGCTGCTCGACGCCCTCCTCGCCGGGGACGGGCCCATGCAGCTCGGCCGGGTGCGGATGCTGGCTCCGGCGGAGCGACGGCTCGTCTTGGACGAGTGGAACCGCACCGACGTCGAGTACCCCGGGGACCGGACGGTCTGGGAGCTGTTCGCCGAGCGGGCGGCCGCGCACCCGGACCGGCCCGCGGTGAGCTGCGGGGACCGGACCCTGACCTACGGCGAGCTCGCGGACCGCGCTTCGGCGCTGGCCGAGGCGTTGCTGCGCCGGGGAGTCCGGGCCGGCGACCGCGTCGGCGCGAGTTTCGAGCGGACGCTCGACCTGAGCGCCGGCCTGCTCGCGATCATGAAGACCGGTGCGGCGTACGTGCCGCTGGACCCGGGCCTGCCGGCCGAGCGCCTGTCGTACCTGGTCGAAGACAGCGGCGCCGGACTGGTCGTCTGCGACGAGGCGTCCGTGGCCGCACTGTCCGATGTGGACCTCCGCGGCGCCGCGCTGCACGTGCTCGACCGGCCGGACGTCCCCGCCGCCGAGCCCGGGGACGCGGTCGCGCGGCCGGGCGCGGCGTACGTCATCTACACCTCGGGCAGCACGGGAAAGCCCAAGGGCGTGGTGGTTTCCCACCGGTCGCTGACCAACCTGCTGCTCTCGGTGGGGCGGACGCTCGGGATCACCCCGGACGACCGGCTGCCCGCCATCGCCACCTACAGCTTCGACATCGCCGCCCTGGAGCTGTTCCTGCCGCTGATCACCGGCGGCCAGTGCCGCATCCACGACGCGGCGACGGTCAAGGACGCCACCCTGCTCGCCGCCGAGCTGACGCGGTGGGGCCCGACCGTCGTGCAGGCCACGCCGGTCACCTGGGCCATGCTGCTGCGCGTCGGCTGGCGCAACACCGGCGGCGCCAAGGTGCTCTGCACCGGGGAAGCGCTGCCGGAGCACCTGAAGGACCGGCTCGTGGCCCTCGGTGCGGCGTGGAACCTCTACGGGCCCACGGAAACCACGCTCTACTCGTCGATGAAGCGGCTTGGTGCCGACGAGCCGGTGACCATCGGGACGCCGGTCGCGAACACCCGGTTGTACGTGCTCGACCGGCACGCGCAGCCGGTGCCGGTCGGGGTGCCGGGGGAGCTGTGCATCGCGGGCCACGGCGTGGCGCTGGGGTACCACGGGAAGCCGCGGCTGACCGCCGAACGGTTCGTCGAGGACCCGTTCGTGCCCGGCGGGCGGATGTACCGGACCGGCGACGTCGTGCGCCGGCTGCCGAACGGCGAGCTGGTCGTCCTCGGCCGGATGGACGACCAGGTCAAGCTCCGCGGCTACCGGATCGAGCCCGGCGAGATCGAGGCCGCGCTCGACGGGCACCCGGACGTCGCCGCGAGTGTCGTGGTGGTCGAGCGCGACCGGCTCACGGCGTACCTCACGCTGCCCGGGGGCGCCCTCGACGAGAAGGCACTGCGCGCGCACCTGGAGAAGACCCTGCCCGCCTACATGGTGCCCAGTGCGTTCGTGGTGCTGGCTTCCTTCCCGCTGACGGCCAGCGGCAAGATCGACCGGGCGCGGCTGCGCGGCGCCGGCGACCGGACTCCGGCTGCTCCGGCGCGGGACGCCTCCGGTTCGTCCCGGGCCGAGCGGGCCCTGCGCAGGATCTTCACCGCGGTCCTCGGCCGCGACGACATCGACCGCGAGGGCGGCTTCTTCGACGCGGGCGGGGACTCCTTCTCGGCCATCGAAGTGGTGACCGAGATCAACCGCGTGTTCGGCCGCGACCTGCGGCCGACCGCCCTGTTCGCGCACGCGTCGATCGCGGCCATGGCCCGGCACCTGGAAGAGCCCGCGGCCGCCTCGCGGGACGTCGCCGCGCCTGCCGCCGTCGATCGCGAGTACCTCGACGACGCGGTGGCGGTGGTCGGCATCTCCTGCCGGTTCCCCGGCGCGGGTGACCACCGGGCGTTCTGGACCGACCTGAAGGACGGCAAGGCGGGCAACGCGTCCTGGTCGCCCGAGGAGCTGCGCGCCCTCGGCGTGCCCGACGAGCTGGTCGGCCGCGCCGGGTACGTGCCGCACCGGCCGGGGATCGAGGGCACGGCGGAGTTCGACGCGGCGTTCTTCGGGATCTCGCCGCGCGACGCCGAGTTCATGGACCCGCAGGGCAGGCTCCTGCTGCTGCACGCGTGGAAAGCGCTGGAGGACGCCGGCCACCGGCCGGAGGACGTGCCCCGCACCAGCGTCTTCACGTCGGTGAGCAACAACTTCTACCAGGCTCTGCTGCCGAGCCTGATGGAGAACGCCGCCGGGACCCGGGTGCTGGCCAGCACCGAGAGCTACGCGGCGTGGCTGCTGGCTCAGGGCGGCACGGTCCCCACGATGATCTCGAGCCGGCTCGGGCTCGGCGGCCCCAGCATGGCGGTGAGCAGCAACTGCTCGTCGGCGCTGAGCGGCCTCCACCTGGCGTGCCAGGGACTGCGTTCCGGCGAGGCCGACCAGGCCGTGGTCGGCGCGGCCAGCCTCGGGTCCACGATGGAGCTGGGTTACGTGCACCAGCCGGGCCTGAACTTCTCCAGCGACGGCCGGTGCCGCGCGTTCGACGACGCGGCCGACGGCATGACCGGCGGCGAAGGCGTCGGCGTGGTCGTGCTCAAGCGCGCCCGCGACGCGATCGCCGACGGCGACCACGTCTACTGCCTGATCCGCGGGGTGGCGGTCAACAACGACGGCGGCGCCAAGGCCGGGTTCTACGCCCCGAGCGTGCGGGGCCAGGCCGACGTCATCCGCGCCGCCCTGGACGCCTCGGGCGTGGACCCCGAGACGATCCGGTACGTCGAGGCGCACGGCACGGGCACCAAGCTGGGCGATCCCGTCGAGGTCGAAGCGCTGACCGAGGCGTACCGGCACTACACGGACCGGCGGGGCTACGTCGGGATCGGCTCGGTCAAGAGCAACATCGGCCACCTTGACGCCGCCGCCGGGATCGCCGGCCTGATCAAGCTGGCCCTGAGCCTCCACCACGGCGAAGTGCCGAAGACACTGCACTGTTCCGTGCCGAACCGGGCCATCGACTGGGCGAATTCGCCGTTCTTCGTGACCGACCGGAATCTTTCGCTGGAATCGAGTGGGGCAGAGCCGGTGCGGGCGGGGCTCAGCTCGTTCGGCATCGGCGGGACCAACGCGCACGCGGTGCTCGAACGCGCGGACCTCGGGGTGTCGCCATCGGCGGAGGGACCGCACCTGGTGGTGCTGTCGGCGCGGGACGGTTCCCGGCTCGAAGCGCTCGCCGGGGAGTTCCTGTCCTTTCTGCCCGGGTATGCGGCCGACGGCGGTGACTTGGCCTCGTTGGCGTACACGCTGCAGGTCGGACGGCGGCCGATGGCGGTCCGGATGGCGTTCGTGGTCGACGGCTTCGACGAGTTGATCGAGCAGCTCGAGTCGTGCGCGGCGGGTCACGTGCCCGACGGGGCCTTTGGTGGCAGCGCCCGGCGGGGCGACGACGAGCTGGTCTCGCTCTTCGCCCGGACCGCGCAGCTCAAGGAGCTCGGGGCGGACTGGGTCGAGCGTGGGGACTGGGAGAAGGTCGCGGCGCTGTGGGTGAGCGGCATCGACGTCGAATGGGACCGCTATTACGGCCCGACCCCGCCGCGGCGGGTGAGTTTGCCGACATATCCGTTCGACACGAAGCGGTTCTGGCCTGCTACGACGCAGAACCCGCCTACCGCTCCGCCTGTCGCCTCGCCTGCCACCCGGCTCGCGACACCGCCTGCCGCCTCACCGGCCGCCCAGCCCGAGGCCGCGCCGGCCACCTCGCCTGGATCGTCCGGTGCAGAAGCCCTGCTCGTGGCCGCGGCGGGCGCCGATGGCGTCGACCGGTTCCTGGCGCGCCGCCGGCAGACCACCGCCGAGATGAACGCGATCCTGCGCCGGCTGCTGGTGGCCCAGCTGTGGTCGGCCGGGGTGTTCCGGGAGCCGGGGCGGCGTGGCGTGCTCGCGACCAGCCACGCGAAGTGGTTCGACCACACGGTGACCGTGCTGGCGGACGAGGGCGAGCTCAGCCGCGCCGGCGACCTCCCGCGGACCCCGGACCTCGACGGCGCGTGGCGTGCCTGGCGCGCGTGGACGGCCGCGCACGAAGGCGATCCGGAGCTGGCGGCCAAGACCACGGTGACCACCCGCTCCCTCGAAGCGCTGCCGGACATCCTGGCGGGCCGGTCGACGGCCACGGCCGTCCTGTTCCCCGGCGGGTCCTTCGACCTCGTCGAGGCGGTGTACAACCGGAACATCGCGTCCGACTACTTCAACTGCGCGCTGGCGGACGAGGTGCGCGCCGAGGTCGGCAGGCTGCGCGGCGACGCGCGTTCCGGCCTCCGGATCCTCGAGGTCGGCGCCGGGACGGGCAGCGCGAGCAAGTGGATCTTCGAACGGCTGGCCGACGTCGAAGGGGAGATAGCGGAATACTCGTACACCGATATATCCAAGGCGTTCCTGAACGCCGCGGAGAAGCGCTTCTCCCGACATCACTCCTATCTCACCTATCGGGTCTTCGACGCGGAGCGGTCGCCGGCCTCGCAGGGATTCGCGGTCGGGGAGTACGACGTCGTCGTCGCCAACAACGTGCTGCACGCCACCCGGGACATCACCGAGACCGTCGAGCACGTCCGGGCGCTGCTGCGGCCCGGCGGGGTCCTGCTGCTGAACGAGGTCACCGCCAACGAGTGGTGGGCGCACCTCGCGTTCGGGTTCCTCGACGGCTGGTTCCGCCACGCCGACGGCCGCCGCATCCCTGGCGGGCCCGCGTTGTCGGCGGACTCGTGGCGCGAGGTGCTGCGCGGCAACGGGTTCGACGCGGTCGGTGTCCTGGGCGGACCGGCCAGGGAGCTGGGGATGCAGATCGTCTCGGCGCGAGCGAGCCACCCCACCGAGCCGGAACGCCCGACGGCGGAGTACGTCGAGGACGCCCTGGCGCGCTGCCTGGTGGAGTCGCTGAAACTGACGAGGGACGAGCTGCAGCCCGACGCGCCGTTCGCCGACTACGGGCTGGACTCCCTCACCGGGGTCACCATGGTGGGGATGCTCAACGAGGCGCTGGGCACCGACCTCGACGCCAGCGTGCTGTTCGACAACCCGTCGATCCGGCGGCTGACGAAGTTCCTCGTCGAGGAACACGGCGGCGACATCACCGCTCATCGGCCGAAGGACAAGCCGCGCGTGGAGGAGGTCCGGCCGCGGGAGATCGAGCCGCAGCCGGTCACCGGGTCATCCCGGTCGCCGGAGGCCCAGCCGACCCGTTCGCAGGAGACCGAACCGCCGCCGGCCACCGAAGCGCCCCGGCTGCGGGAACCCATCGCCATCATCGGGATGAGCGGCCGGTTCCCCAGCGCCCGGGACCTCGACGAGTTCTGGCGCCAGATGGCCGAGGGCCACGACCCGGTCACCCCGGTGACCCGCTGGGACCTCCCGGACGGGCAGACCACCTGCCGGCACGGCGGGTTCATGACCGGCATCGACGAGTTCGACCCGCTGTTCTTCGGCATCTCCGGCGCCGAAGCCGGCTACATGGAGCCGCAGCAGCGGCTGTTCCTCCAGGAGGCGTGGAACGCGCTCGAAGACGCGGGCCACGCCGGTGCGTCGATCGACCGGGAACGCTGCGGCATCTACGTCGGCAGCGGTGGTGGCGACTACTTCGACCTGACTTCCCCCTTCGCCTACCCCGCCCAGGCGTACTGGGGGAACATGAACTCGATGGTGCCGGCCCGGCTGGCCTACTACCTGGACCTGCACGGTCCGGCGATGACGGTCAACACGGCGTGCTCCAGTTCGCTCACCGCCGTTTACCTTGCGTGCCAAGGACTGTGGACGGGCGAGACCGACCTCGCGCTCGCCGGGGGCGTCGCCGTCCAGTGTTCGCCGCGGGTCTACGTCGCCGGCTCGCGGGCCGGGATGCTCGCGCCGTCCGGGCGGTCGCGCTCGTTCGACGCGGCCGCCGACGGGTTCGTCCCCGCGGAGGGGGCCGGCGTCATCGTGCTCAAGCGGCTTTCGGACGCCGAGGCCGACGGCGACCACATCCACGGCGTCGTCCGCGGCATCGGCCTCAACCAGGACGGCACCTCCAACGGCATCACCGCGCCGAACGGGAGCTCCCAGGAGAGCCTGATCCGGCGGGTCCACCGGGAGTTCGGGATCGACACCGCCGGCATCCAGCTCGTCGAGGCGCACGGAACGGGGACGAAGCTCGGCGACCCCGTGGAGTTCAACGCCCTGACCCGCGCCTTCCGTGCGACGACGGACAAAGCGCAGTTCTGCTCGCTGGGCTCGGTCAAGGCCAACATCGGGCACGCGCTGGAGGCGGCGGGCGTCGCCGGGATCATCAAGACCCTGCTGGCGATGAAGTACGGGACGATCCCCGGCCTGCTGCACTTCCGCGAGGCCAATCCCAGCGTCGTGCTGGCCGGCAGCCCGTTCTTCGTGCACACCGAGCCGCGGGACTGGGTGGCCCCACCGGGTGATCGCCGCCGCGCGGCGGTCACGTCCCTCGGGGCCAGCGGGACGAACGTCCACGCCGTCATCGAGGAGGCGCCGGCCCGGCCCCGGCGGGCCACGCCGGCCGGCCCTCGGCTGGTCGCGCTGTCGGCGCGGACGGACGAAGCCTTGCGGGAGCAGCTGACCCGCCTCGCCCGGCACTGCCGAGCGCACCCGGACCTCGACCTGGCCGACGTGAGCTACTCGCTTCTCTTGGGACGCAAGCACTTCCCGGTCCGCTGGGCCTGCGTCGCGAACGACCTGGCCGACTTGCAGCGCAAGCTCTCCGGCGAAGGCGAGCCCGGGCCGGCACCGGACGAAGAGCTGAGCCGCTTGGCCGCCGAGTACGTCGACGGCGGGACACCCGACTTCGCGGCGCTGTTCCGCGACGGCCACCGCGTGCCGCTGCCCGGCTACCCCTTCGAACGGGGCCGCTATCCGCTGCCGGACCGCCCGCGCTCCCCGGAACGCGTGGTGCTCACCGGGACCGAGTTCTTCCTGCGGGAGCACCGGGTGCGGGGCACGGCCATCGTGCCCGGGGCGATGTACCTCGAATGGGTCCGGGCCGCCGTCGCGCAGTCGGCCGGCGAGGTGGTCTGCTTGCGGGACATCGCTTTCCTGCGTCCGCTCGACGTCGTCGGAGGCGCCCGTGAGGTGCACGTCGCCGTGCGCGCGGACGGTGGGTTCCAGGTGTCCTCCACGGACTCGTCCGACACTCCGGTGACGCACTGCGAAGGCCGGCTCGCGACCGGCGAGGGCGCGGAACGGCGGACGCTCGACCTGCCCGCGCTGCTCCGGGACCTCCGGCGGACACCGATGGAGCCGGACCGCTTCTACGCGGAATACCGCGAACACGGTGTCGACTACGGTCCGGCGTTCCGAGGCTGCGTCGCCGGGTACGAAGGCGACGGAACCGTGCTCGCGCAGCTGGAACTGCCCGAGGGAGTGACCGGCGAGTTCCCCCTGCACCCGGTTCTGGTGGACTCGGCGCTGCAGGCCATGCGCCTGCTCCCCGGCACCGGCACCGGCGACGCCGAGGGCGGCCTGACGTTCGCCATCGAGCGGGCCGAGATCCTCCGGCCGTGCACCGCGAAGATGTGGGCCTGGATCCGCCGTGGGCCGGACGCCGGGCGCATCGACGTCGACCTGGCCGGCGAGAACGGCGAGGTGTGCCTGGCCCTGCGGGGGATCACGGTCCGCCGCGCCGGGGCCGAACCGGCGGCCCTGACCCTGCTCCCGTCCTGGGACCCGGTCCGCGAGAGCGACACCGGAACCTGGCCGTCGACCGCGGACGTCGTCGGCGTCGTCGCGGCGAGCCCGGCCGCGCGGGAGGTCCTCGCCGCCCGGTACCCGGCGGCCCACGTGCTGCCCGCCTACGGTTCGCAGCGCGAAATCGACGACGCCGTCCGGGACGCGCCCCTGTTCGACCACCTGATCTGGGTGGCGCCGGAACACGCGGCGGAGTCCTCGGCCGACCGTCTGATCGACGCCCAGTCCGCCGGCACGCTGCAGGTCTTCCGCACGGTGAAGGCGGTGCTCGCCGCCGGGTACGGCGACCGGCGGCTGGGGTGGACCCTGATCACGCACCGCGCGCACGCGGTGCACGAGACCGAGCTGATCGATCCCGCCCACGCCGGGATCGCGGGCCTGGCCGGCTCGACCGCCAAGGAGTATCCCTTGTGGACGGTCCGGGTCGCGGACGTCGAGGCGTACGACGACGACTCGCTGGCCGCCGTGCTGAGCCAGCCCGCCGACCCGGACGGCGACCTGCGGATCCACCGGGCCGGCACGTGGTACCGGCAGCGCCTGCTGCCCGTGCGGGCCGGCGCGCCGGAGTCGTCGCGGTTCCGCGAGGGCGGCACCTACGTCATCGCCGGCGGGGCCGGCGGGCTGGGCGTGGCCCTCACCGAGCACCTGATCCGCCGGTACCGCGCCCAGGTGGTGTGGCTGGGCCGACGACCCCGTGACGCGCGCGTCGAAGCCGCGATCGGCCGCGCGGCCGGTTCCGGTGGCCCGCCGCCGCACTACATCCGCGCGGACGCCACCAGCGCCGCCGCCCTCCGGGCCGCGCGGGCGGAAACCGACCGGCGGTTCGGCCCCGTGCACGGCGTCGTCCAGTCGGGGCTCGTGTTCGCGGGTGCGAGCCTGGCCAGGATGACCGAAGCGGAGTTCCACGACGTGCTGCGGAGCAAGGTCGACGCGAGTGTGCGGCTACTGGACGCCTGGGGCGGCGACTCGCTCGAACTGGCGCTGTTCCTCTCGTCGATCAACTCCTACCTGAAGGCCATCAAACAGGCGAACTACGCGGCCGCCTGCACGTTCATGGATTCGTTCGCCGCGACGGTGCCGCAGCGGCACGGGTGTGTGGCCAAGGTGATCAACCTGGGTTACTGCTTCACCAACGCGACGGACGGCGCCGGCCGCTCCACGCTGCTGAACACCGACGTCCCGCTCATCAGCCCGGACGAGTTCGTGGCCGCGGTCGAACGGCTCTGCGCAGGCCCGGCGAGCCGGCTGACCCTGACGAAGTCCGGCCCGGCCCGCGGGATCACCGTGGGCGACGACGAAGTCCTCCTGCTCCCGGACGGATCGCCGGCCGCGCCGCCGGCCGGTTCCCGGGCGCCGCGGGAGGAGTTCGACGACCTGGACGAGCTGCGCGCACGGGTCGCCGACCTGACGGCGCTGGCGATCTGACCGTGCGTACTGCGGAGGAACCCCGATGAAACGACTGCTGCTCGACTTCCTCTGGGCCGGCCTGCGTTCCCTGGATGCGTTCGAACGGGGACCGGCAGCGGCCGGCCTGCTGCCGGCGTACGACGCCTGGTTCGCCGAGTCCGTTCGCGTGCTGGCGGCCGCGGGCTACCCGGTGCGGGACCCCGGATCCCGGCCGGCCCGGCCGTCCGGCGAACTCTGGCGGGAGTGGGACGCCGAAGCACCGCGGTGGCGCGACAACCCCGACCTGGCGGACATCCACGTGCTGCTGGAGACGATGCTCCGCGCGCTCCCCGACGTCCTCACCGGGAACCGGCGCGCCACGGAGATCATGTTCCCCGGCGGCTCCACGCAACTGGTCGAGAACGTGTACAAGGCCAACCCGGAGTCGGTGTTCTTCAACCGCGTCCTGGCCGGCGAACTGGTGGCCCACCTGCGGGAGCGCGCCGAGGCCGAACCCGGTTTCGCGCCGCGGATCCTGGAGATCGGCGCGGGCACGGGGGCGACGAGCGCCATCGTGCTCGACGCCGTCCGCGCGGCCGGCCTCGCCGTGCGCGAGTACCACTACACCGACCTCTCCCGCGCCTTCCTCGACCACGCCGAGCGGTCCTACGGGCCGGACAACCCGTTCCTGACCTACGGGCTCCTCGACATCGAGCGACCCGTGGCGGAGCAGGGGATCGACGTCGGCGGTCACGACGTCGTCATCGCCGCCAACGTGCTGCACGCCACCCGCGACATCCGCACCACCCTGCGCAACACCAAGGCCGCGCTCCGGAAGGGCGGCCTGCTGCTGCTCAACGAGGCGACCGCGAACATCCTGATCAACCAGTTCACCTTCGCGCTGCTCGAAGGCTGGTGGCGGTTCGAGGACACGGGAACGCGCATCCCGGGCAGCCCGCTGCTGTCGGCCGAAGGCTGGCAGCGGGTACTGGCCGAGGCCGGGTTCGAGCCGGTCACCTGGCCCGCGGCGGAAGCCGCGGACCTCGGCCAGCAGATCATCGTGGCCGTGAGCGACGGCGTCGTGCGCCAGCCGGGTTCCGGCGAGCCGGCCCCGGCTGCCCCCGCCGCCGAGCCGGTGCGCGTTCGCGAGGAACCCGTGGCTCCCGACCGGCTTCGCGAGTACGTCGAGGGTGTCGCGCTCGGCATCCTCGCCGAGTCGCTGCGCGTCGACCCCGCCCGGATCGACCGGCACGGCGCCTTCGCGGACTACGGGCTCGACTCGATCTACGCGGTGCAGGTGGCCCGGGCGGTCGGGGCCGCACTCGCGCTCGACCTGGACGTGACCTTGCTCTTCGAATACACCACGCTGGCGGACCTCGGCGAGTTCATCGCGACCGAGTACGCCTCGGGGATCCGCGTCGAAACCCCCGCGGCCCCGGAAATCCCCGCCGCCGAGCCGACCGGGATGGCGATCGTCGGGATGGCCGCGCGCTTCGCCGGGGCCGAGGACGTCGAGGAGTTCTGGCGGCTGGTCGAGGCGGGCGAACGGCGCCTGAGCGCCCCGCCGGCCGGGCGCGCGGACTGGGCGGACTGGGCGGGCGCGGACACGAGCGCGTGGCAGGCCGGGTTCCTGGACCGCGTCCACGACTTCGACCCGCTGTTCTTCGGCATGTCGATGACGGAGGCCCGGCAGCTCCCACCCGAGCTCCGCCTGCTGGTGATGACCGCGTGGAACGCCGTCGAAGACGCCGGTTACCGGCCGGAGCAGCTGCGCGAACGGCCGACCGGGGTCTTCGTCGCCGCCACGAACAGCGAGTACCGGCCCGGCGCGCCCGACGGCGAAGTGAGCATGCTGGGCCTGCCGACGCCCGCGATGATCCCGGGACGCCTTTCGCACCTGTTCGACCTGCGTGGCCCGAGCGAGCACTACGACACGACGTGCTCGTCGTCGCTGGTGGCACTGCACCGGGCCATCGGGGCCATCCGGGCCGGCGAGTGCGAGCAGGCGCTGGTCGGCGGCGTGCAGCTGGCCGCGTCACCGGCCGCGTTCGAGGTGATGCGGGCCGGCGGGATGCTCAGCGCCACCGGGAACGTCCGGCCGTTCCAGGAAGACGCCGACGGCACCGCGCGTGGCGAAGGGGTCGCCGCCGTGCTGATCAAGCCGCTCGCCAAGGCGATCGAGGACGGCGACTTCGTCTACGGCGTCGTGCGCGGGACCGGCGTGGTCCACGGGGGGCGGGGCGTGTCCCCGACTGCCCCGAACATCCGGGGGATGAAGTCGGCCGTGACACGTGCCTACGCCGACGCCGCGGTCGACCCCGGCTCCGTCGCCTACATCGAAACCCACAGCATGAGCACGTTGCTGGCCGACAGCGCGGAGCTCACGGCGTTGCGCGCGAGCCCGCGGGCCGACGGCGACGTCACCTACCTCGGCAGCCTCAAGCCGTGCATCGGGCACACCGAAGTGTGCTCGGGACTGGCCGCGCTGGTGAAGACGGTCGAAGCCCTGCGGCGCGGGGTCGTCCCGGCCATTCCCGGCTTCGGCGGCCTGCACCCGGAGCTCTCCTTCGCCGGCACGCCCTTCCGGATCGCCGAAACGGCCGTGCCGTGGCCCGAGCGCACCGACGACGCCGGCCGCCCGCTGCCGCGCCGGGCGGCCATCAACAGTTTCGGCATCGGGGGAGTGAACGCGCACGCGGTCCTCGAGCAGTACGTCGAACGCGGTCCCGGCCGCGCCGAGGACATCCGGCCGCGGCTCCTCGTGCTCTCGGCCCGGACCGAAGAAGCCCTCCGGGAGCGGGCGGAGCGGCTCGCCGTCCGGCTGGCGGCCGCGGACCCGGCGGCATTCGCCGACGTCGTCTACACACTCCGGACCGGGCGGGAGGAGATGGACTGCCGCGTCGCCGTGATCGCCGCGACGACCACCGAAGCGGCCGCCGCGCTCCGGGACTGGCTCGACGCCGAACCGCACGCGCGGTCCCGGGTCGTCGCCGAGGCCCAGCGCGGGGAAACGCGCCTGAGCGCACTCGCCGAACAGTGGACCGCGGGCCGGCCGGTCGAGTGGAGCTCACCGGAAGGGGGAAAGCGGGTTCCGCTGCCGGGCTACCCCTTCGAACGGCGGTTCTGCTTCGCGCGGGAGCAGCACTCGAGCGCGGCCGGCACGCCCGGGCCGGCGGACTTCGTCACCGGTGTCGTCGCCTCGGTGCTGGGCCTGCCGGAACAGGAGATCGACCGGGCGAAACCACTCGCGGCCTACGGCCTCAACTCGCTGCTCCTGACCGGCGTGCTCAGCAGGCTCCGCGGCGCGTTCCCGGCGTTCCGGCCGGAGTGGCTGCAGACGCACGACTCCCTCGACGACGTGGCCGCCCGGCTGGCCGAAGCCGGCGGGAGTGCCGCGCGGGCGCGGTTCCCGGAGCTGCTGCACCTCAACGACGTCGGCGAAGGCCGCCCGGTGTTCTGGGTCCACGGCGCACTGGCCGGCGTCGAGGCCTACCGCACGATCGCCGCGTCGATCACCCGGCCGTTCTACGGGATCCAGGCCCGCGGCTTCCTGACCGACGACGAGCCCGTCGAAGGCATTCCGGGAATGGCCGGGTACTACCTGGACATCATGCGCGCGGTGCAGCCGGAGGGGCCCTACGACGTCGGCGGGTTCTGCCTCGGCGGGCTCGTCGCGTACGAGATCACCCGCCTGCTCCAGCAGCGCGGAGAGGTCGTGCGGTCGCTGACCATGGTGGACTCGCCGGACAACACCGGCTGGGCGAAGTCGAACGAAACCGGGTCCGGCTCGGCCCGCAGCGCCGCGCTCCAGGTGGTGAACTCGATGCTGTGGCCGGCCGGGGAGAAGCAGCTCGACGAGGTCCGGCCCCGGCTGATCCACCGCGACGAAGTCGCCGGAGTGACCGGCGACGCGGCGTTCGTGCGGCGGCTGGCCGAGCTGGCGGCCGAGCGGGGGCTCGCCATGGACCGCGACCGGATCGTGCACTTCGTCGAGCGGAACATGCGGGTCCAGCTGGCCTACCGCGTCGACGAGTTCCGGATCCGGCCGCTCGAGGAGCCCGAAGCGCCGGTGTGCACGTACTTCCGGAACCGCCGCGGTCTCTTCCTGGGAGAGCTGGAGCCGTACTTCCAGGTCGCGGGCGAAACCTTCTCGCTCGACCACGTCACCTACTGGCAGGACTGGGAACGGGAGCTGCCGGGCCTGCGCGTCGTCGACGTCGAGGCGGCCAACCACATGACCCTCCTGCACGAGGACGGCCCGCGCGCCGCGATCGAGCGGGCGTGCGCGGCCACCTACCACGAGGCCGGCTGATGCGGGCCTTCGTGTTCCCCGGACAGGGAAGCCAGCGGCGGGGCATGGGCCGGGGGCTGTTCGAGCGCTTCCCCGACGTCGCCCGGCAGGCGGACGACGTGCTCGGGTACTCGGTCGAGGAACTGTGCCGCGCCGATCCCGGCCGGCGGCTCAGCCGGACCGAGTACGCGCAGCCGGCGATCTACGTCGTCAACGCACTGCACCACCGGGCCGCGAGCCCGGCCGCGGACTACCTGGCCGGGCACAGCCTGGGCGAGTACAACGCGCTCCTCGCGGCGGGCGCCTTCGACTTCGTGACCGGCTTGACGCTGGTGCGGCACCGCGCGGAGCTGATGGGCCGGTGCGCCGGCGGCGGGATGGCGGCCGTGGTCGGCGTTCCCCAGCAGGTCATCGAGGAAACGCTGGCGGCGCACGACGCGGCGGGCGTCGTCATCGCCAACCACAACGCGCCGGAACAGTTCGTGCTGGCCGGGCCCACGGCCGAACTCGACCGGCTCAGGGCGGTTTTCGAAGGGACGGCCGGCGTGCGCGGATTCGTCCCGCTGCGCGTCGGCGGCGCGTTCCATTCACCGCTGATGGAACCGGCCGCCGAGGCATTCCGCGTGGTTCTGGACTCGGTCACCTTCGACGAGTTGCGGACACCCGTCGTCACCAATGTGACCGGCCTGCCCTACGCGTCCGGTGGGGACGCCATCCGCGCAGTGCTGGCCGCGCAGGTCATCCGCCCGGTCCGGTGGGCCGACGGCGTCCGGTACCTGCGCGACGCCGGCGTGACGGACTTCGTGGAAGCGGGCGGCGGCAAAGTGCTGACCTCGCTCATCGGCAAGGTGCTGGCGGAAGACCCCCGGACCGCGCCGTGGCGCGAATACCGCGACGAGCGGATTTCGGCGCTGCTGCGCGACGGCGTGGCCGGGAAACTGACCGCCTGCCGAATTTCCGAAACCATTCACGCCGGCGGCCCACCGGTGGAACACTGACCCGGCTCGACCGTTTCCCGGCCCGCCAGACAGGGGATGCCGCACCCATGATGTTCGTCGACTACCTCGATCGAGGCTCCGGCATCGACCCGCAGGCGCCGTGCATGATCGCGCCCGACGGCACCGTGCTGATGACGCACGAGGAGTTCACGTCGGTCAGCCACCGGGTGGCGGTCGCGCTGCTGGCGGACGGGCTCCAGCCCGGTGACCGGGTTTCGGTGCTGAGCCCGAACGACGCCCACGCGTTCGCCTGCATCGTCGGGGTGATCCGGGCCGGTGGCATCTGGACCGCGGCCCACGCGACGCACGCCGTGGACGCGCTCGTCGACTTCCTCGGCGCCGCGGGGTGCACCCGGATGATCTACCACGGATCCCTGGCCGAGCACGCCGGCACGATCGTCGACCGGCTCGCGACGCTGCGGACCACGGTCTCGATCGGACCCGGCCGACCCGGTGACCCGGAGCTGACCGCCTGGATGGCGCCCGAAGGCGCGCGGGCGCCGATGCGCCCGGTGGACTCCAGCGAGAACATGCTGTTCGCCGGCACCGGCGGCACCACGGGCAAGCCGAAGATCCTGCCGATCAACAACCGGCAGGCCCACCTGATGTACGTCGCGCTGACCGCGCACGCCCCCGAACCCGAGCCGCCGCGCTACCTCATCGCGACGCCGATGGCCCACGCGGGCGGCTCGTTCGCCTTTCCCGTGCTGGGCCAGGGCGGTTCGGTCATCCTGCACCGGGAAGTGGTGCCCGAGGACATCCTGACCTCGATCGAGCGCAACCGCGCCACGCGCCTCTTCCTGCCCGCCGCCGACCTGTACGACCTGCTGGACCACCCGTCGGTCCGCGACCACGACTACTCCTCGCTGCGGCACTTCCTCCTGTCGGCCTCGCCGGTCGCCCCGGAGCGGCTCGCCGAAGCCGTGGCCGTGTTCGGACCGGTGATGGCCCAGTTCTATTCGCAGTCCGAAGCGCCGCTGACGTGCACGGTGCTGACCCCACGCGACATCGCCGAGGCCGTGGCGCCCGGCGGTGACCGCGGCCGGCTCGCCTCCTGCGGCCGGCCGACGATCGTCGCCCGCGTCGAGATCATCGACGACGACGGGAACGTGCTGCCGCCCGGGCAGCCCGGCGAGATCGCCGTCCGCTCCGACCTGGTCTTCTCCGGGTACTGGGAAAACCCGGAGGCGACGGCGGAAACCCGCCGCCCGCACGGCTGGCACGGCACGGGCGACATCGGCGTGCGCGACGAAGCCGGCTTCTTCTACGTCGTCGACCGCAAGCGGGACATGATCATCGTGGGCGGGCACAACGTGTTTTCGTCCGAAGTGGAAGCGTTCCTGCACACCTTCCCCGACGTGAAGGACTGCGCGGTGATCGGCCTGCCGGACGAGAAGCAGGGCGAAGCGGTCACCGCGGTCGTGGAACCGAAGGCGGGCAAGACGCTCGACGTCGAGGCGATCCTGCGGGCCTGCGAGGAGCGGCTCGGGCCGGTCAAGGCGCCGAAGTCGATCCTGGTCCGCGAGCTGCCCCGCTCGACCGTCGGCAAGGTGCTCAAGCGCGAGCTGCGTGACGAGTACTGGGCCGCCGGCGCCCGCAAGGTGTAAGTGCTTCGAGTCCACCGAAAACCGCCTCCAGGGGGGAAACCATGGTCAAGGCAGTCGGGACCCGGCCGAGCGTCGGAGCCGAGTTCCTGCGGGGCTGGCGGCCGCTCACGGCCGCCACGATCGGTATCGGCGTCGGTGTCGCGTCACTGCCGTTCTACACGTTCGGGCTGTTCATCCCGGAGCTCGAGGCGGAGTTCGGCTGGAGCCGCAGCAGCCTTTCGTCGATCCTGCTGATCGGTTCGCTGATCAACGTCCTGCTGACACCGGTCGTCGGCGCGATCATCGACCGCTACGGCGTGCGCGTCCCGTCGGTGGTGTCCCTGCTCGCGCTCGGCGCCGCCTTCCTGCTGCTCGCCGAAGTGGGGCCGGCCTTCTCGAACTTCCTGCTGCTGATGGTCGCGATGTACGTGCTGGCACTGGCTTCCTCGCCGGTGTCGTTCACCCGCGCGGTGAACGAGCGGTTCGACCGCGCCCGCGGCATCGCGCTCGGCATCGCGCTGGCGGGCGCGGGTCTGGTCGCCTTCTTCGCCCCGCAGGTCCTGGGCGGGCAGATCGCGGAGAACTGGCGCGGCGGCTACCGCACACTGGGGATCGTGGTGCTGGTGGGCGCGGTGCTCGTCGGCGTGCTGATGCCGAACTCACGCCGGCTCGCCACCCCGGCGGCCCGCAGCGAGGCGGCGGCCCCGAAGATCCTGCCGTTGCTGCGCACCACGCTCTTCGCGCGGCTCGCCGTGATCTTCTTCCTGCTGGCGCTCGCCATCGGCGGCCTGACGGTGCACCTGGTGCCGATGCAGCGTGACGCCGGGGTGCCGGCCGCGACGGCCGCGAGCACGGCGGGCCTCGTCGGCATTGCGCTGATCGTCGGCCGGCTGGTGGTGGGCCTGCTCGTCGACCGCTTCTTCGCACCGAAGATCGCCGCGGCCGTGCTGGTGGTCACCGCGGCGGGGCTGCTCGCGCTGCTGTTCGGCGGCCCCGGCCTCGCCGTGGCCGCGGCGCTCGGCCTCGGCGTCGCACTCGGCGGCGAGGTGGACGTCATGGGCTACCTCATCGCCCGGTACTACGACATGGCCGGCTACGGGCGGCTGTTCGGCGTGTTGTACGCGATCTTCGTGGTCGGCACGGGACTCAGCCCGCTGCTGATCTCCTGGCTGCGCAGCGCGACCGGCGGGTACAGCGTCGTCCTCATCGTGTCCGTGGGGCTGCTGGCGGCCGCGAGCGCGCTGCTGATGACGGCGCCCCGGTTCCCGGCGCGCGCCGAGAACCCGGCTGACTGACGAGCCCGGGCGCCTCGGCGAGCCGTCGAGGTGCCCGGGCTCGGTCAGCGGCGGGCCACCGGGTACAGGTGCACCCCGCCGTGCGGGTGCAGCGTGATCAGCGGATCCGGCCGCACCTCGGCGGCTCCCTCCGGCGCGACCAGGCGGTGCGTGCGTGCCACCGTCGCCAGCACGAGCACCAGTTCGACGAGTGCGAAGTGCTTGCCGATGCAGATCCGCGGCCCGCTCCCGAACGGCAGGTACGCGTGCCGGGGCCGGTCGCCCGCCTGGTCCGGGCCGAACCGCTCCGGCCGGAACTCCTCCGGTTCGGGCCAGAAGTCCTGGTGCCGGTGCAGGAAGTAGCTGTTGATGAGCACGTTGGTACCCGCCGGAATCCGGTAGCCGCCCAGCTCGTCGTCGACGGAGGCGTGCCGCATGGTCTGGTAGGCGGGGGAGTAGATGCGGAGCACCTCGTCGATGACCATGCGCGTGTAGGTGAGCCGCGGGATGTCATCGAACGCCGGCACCCGGCCGGCCAGCACCTCGTCGACCTCCGCGTGCAGGGTCCGCTCGACCTCGGGGTGCCGGGCCAGCAGGTAGAAGGCCCAGGCGAGGGTGTTCGTGGTCGTCTCGAAGGCCGCGATGCAGAGGTTGAGGACCTCGTCGTGGAGCTGCTTGAGGTCCATCTTGGTGCCGTCTTCTTCGTCGACGGCGTGCATCAGGAGAGTGAGCAGGTCCGCGTCCTCCTCCGCGCCGGCGTCCTTCGCCAGCCGGGCTTCGATGAACCCGGACACGAACTCGTCCATCGCGGTCGTCGCCCGCAGCAGCCGCCGGTGCCCCGGCGTGGGCACCTTCAGCGGCGGGAACGGGAACCGGAAGAACGCGCCCATGACCGTGTTCGCCGTGGCGAAGGCCCGCTCGAACGCCGGTATCGTCGCCGCGACGTCGGCACTGAACAGGGACTGGGTGACGATGCGCAGCGCGACCCGGCCGATCTCGGTGGAGACGTCGACCGGGCCGTCCGCATCCGTCCGGTCGCGCCACCCGTCGACCATGCGCTGCGTTTCGGTCGTCATGGTCCGCACGAACCGCGGCACCGTGCGCATGGTGAACGTCGGGGCCATCATGCGGCGCTGCCGGTGCCACAGCTCGCCGTCCGAGACGATCAGCCCGTCACCCAGCACCGGGCGGACGATCTCGAACAACGCGGCGCCCTTGTTGTAGCGGTCCGTCCGCTCGACGAGGACCTGCCGGATGAGGTCGGGCTGGTTGACGAGCACCATTTCCATGCCGACCAGCCGGAAGCGGAAGACGTCGCCATAGCGGTCGATTCCGCGCCGGAGGAAGGAGAGCTGGTCACGGCGGAACGCGAGCATGCCACCGACGCCGTCGCCGCGCCGGACTCTCGGGACCTCGAGCAGGGTGCGGGTGTCGGATTCGTGCGTGGTCATGACCGTCGGTTCCCCCTCCGGAGCAGTGTCAGTGCGCGGACTTCAGGTAGTCGTGCTGGCTCGGCAGGGTGCCGACGAGCGCGGCGGCCCGTTCACGCACCCGCGCCAGCTCCGCCCGGGCCTCGGCGTCGTCCAGGTAGTCGAGCGCGGGCAGCGACCGGGCGGGCAGGTGACCGCCGAGGCCGAGCAGCATGACGTTGTACGAATACGGCTCGAAACCGTGGTAGTACGGGTACACGGACGACTCGTCGGGCAGCCGGACCGACCACGACTCGAGCCGCTCGGCCAGCCCGTCCGGCAGCGGGCGTTCCTTGGTCGCCTTCCAGTACCGCGTGTCGGCCCGAGCCGCGCACCGGTAGTGCACGACCAGGAAGTCGCGGACGCCGTCGAGGCAGCGGGCGATCGCCCGGTTGTAGCCGGCGGTCAGCTCGGGTCGCCAGTGCTCGTCGGGGAAGTGCTTGACCAGCTGCTCGACGCCGTACTGGATGAAGAAGATCCCGGTCGACTCCAGCGGTTCCACGAACCCGCTGGACAGCCCGATCGCCACGCAGTTGCCCACCCAGGACGTCTCGTTGCGGCCGATGCGCATGCCGATGTGGTTGGCCTCGGCGTCGGCGCTTTCCGGGCCGACGAACTCGCGCAGCGTCTTCTCGGCCTCTTCCGGCGTGCAGAAGTCGTCGGCGTAGACGTACCCGGTGCCGATGCGGTTGGCCAGCGGGATCGTCCAGATCCAGCCGGAGTCCTGCGCGGTCGCCGTCGTGCACGGGCGCATCCGTGACTCGGCCATGTCACTCGGCACGCGCAGGGCCACGGCCCGGTTGTTCGGCAGGTACTCCTGATAGGACTGGAACGGCACCTGCATCGCCTTGTTGATCAGCAGGCCGCGGAACCCGGTGCAGTCCACGAACAGGTCGCCGTGGATTTCGCCGTGCTCGCGGGTGACCAGGTGACTGATCCAGCCGCGTTCGTCCTGGCGCACCTCCAGCACGTCGTCGAGCACGCGCCGGACACCCCGGTCGGTGCCGAAGCCGGCGAGGAACTCGGCCAGCCGGGCCGCGTCGAAGTGGTAGGCGTACGGGAACTGCGTGTCCTGCTCGGCCATCGTGCTCCGACGCGGCCGGTCACCGCCGTCGTGCAGGCTGCGCTCGAACAGCTGCCCGTCGACGTACTTGGGCGCCCGCTGCGCGTCGCACAGGGCGGGGATCACCAGGCAGTCCCGGTCGAACTGCTCGCCGCCGAGCTTGAGCCACCAGTCGGCCATGGTGAACCCGTGCACCTTGGGCAGCCGTTCGAACGGGTGGTAGAAGACGTGGCCGGGTTCGCGCCAGTTCTCGAACCTGATGCCCAGCTTGTAGGTCGCGCTGCAGGCCGGCATCCAGTCCTTTTCGGCCAGGCCCAGGTAGTCGAAGAAGTGCCGCACGGTGCTGAAGGTCGCCTCGCCGACGCCGATGGTCGGCACACGAGCGGATTCGACGACGGTCACCGAAATCCGCTCACCGAATGCTTCTTTCAGGTAGGTAGCGGTCATCCATCCAGCGGTACCGCCACCGACGATGACGACGTTGTGGAGCATGTGCCACCTCTTCACGGATTCTGAGGATCTTGAATGGCCAGTGCAGCACAGCGGACTGACCGCCCGCGACTGCTCGTTCGGCTACTGGCCCGAGCGGCGGGCCGGACACCTTGGGTGCGCCCGTTCGGGCACTGGCCGCTGCCGGGCGTGGTTCCTAACCTGGACTGGTGCCGTGCCCCAGAACGTCGTCGACCGAGGAGGTTCCGGTGGCCGAGCCGGACCGGCGAAACCGCGCGGAGCACACCGCGGGAACGAGCTACCGCGACGTGCTGCGGCTCGACCGGCTGCTGGCGTGCCAACCGGAATCCGGCGCGCACGACGAGCTGCTGTTCATCATCGTCCACCAGGTGCACGAACTGTGGTTCAAGCTGATGCTCTTCGAGCTGCAGGAGGCCCGCGACCTCCTGCTGGCCGACCGCCTCGACGCGGCCGAGCACCTGCTGCGCAGGCTGGTCGCGGTCCAGAACGTGCTGGTTTCCCAGTGGGCGGTGCTGGACACGATGCTGCCCATGGACTTCCTGGCGTTCCGCAACACCCTCCAAGGCGGCAGCGGCTTCGATTCGGCGCAGTACCGCGAAATCGAGTTCCTGGCCGGCCTGAAGGACAGCGCTTACCTGGATCGGGCGAGGCTCACCGACACCGAGCGCGAACGCCTGACCCGCAGACTGGCGGAACCCAGCCTGCGGGAGGCGTTCATCGCCGTGGCCGAGCGCTCGGGGGTGGACCCGCTGGCCAAGCTCTGGCAGGACGGCTACCAGGACCTGTCCCCCGAGCGCTGGGAGCTGGTACGGGTGGCCGAAGCCCTCCTCGACGTCGATCAGGCGTTCGGCCGGTGGCGAACGCACCACGCACTGAGCGTCGAACGCCAGATCGGGTACAAAGCGGGGACTGGCGGATCGTCCGGAGTGGACTACCTCTTCACTCGCATCGCCGCGCGGCTGTTTCCCGAGCTCTGGGAGATCCGCTCCCAGCTGTGACGCCGGCGCGCCGGACTCAGGTGACGAGCAGCGCGCGGGCCGCGCGATAGGTGTCCGCACCGAAGGCCGACGGCCCACCGAACACCCGGACCTCCCCGGCGGGCCAGCCCGGATCCCCCGCCGTGATCAGCCCGACCGCTGCGGCGTGCACCTCGCTGGCTAGCTCCTGAGGAGGCCGCGGCCCGGCGACGGCGCTCACACCGTCGGCACCCAAGCAGTCGAAGTAGAACGGGACGTCCAGGCAGTGCACCGCTTGGCCGAACACCGGAGACGGCCACGCGAAGCGGTACAGCCACGTCGGAGCGGTGCCGCGGGCGTCGGCTGTCTCGGCCGCCGCCACGCCGAACAGCCGGTCCGTGACGTACCTGCCGATCAGGTCCGCGGTGTCGAGGCCGGGGTGCGCGGCCACGAAGCCCGACGCTGTTGACTCCGGGACGCCCGCCGCGGACAGCAGTGCCGTCGCCGGGATGTCCGCCAGGCGCTCGCGGGCGCGGGCGAACCCGAAGGCGAACTCGTGCTCCGTCGCGCCGAGCACCAACGGCTTGTCCGCGCCACGGCCGGCGCGGAGGGAGTCCACAGTGGATTCAGGGAGCAGGTCGCCGTCGACCACAGGGCCGAGGACCAGGCCGTTCGTCAGTCCCGTGATCGCCGCCACCGGGTCGGCCGGTGCTTCGCCGAGCGGCGCCAGCTCGCGCTGCGCGGCGAGGATCCGCGTCTCGTCCACTGTGGACAAGCCGGCACGGCTGGGTGGCACGCCGAGCCGGCCGGCCAGCGCGCGGCCGAACGACTCCGCCTGCCCGGTGGTGATGTGCACGGCTGGCCCGGACAGGCAGTGCGCCGCCGTGAACAGCTGTTGCGCCGAGGGCATCCCGAGCAGCGTGAGCACCGCCGCGCCCCCCGCGGACTGGCCCGCGATCGTCACCCGGCGCGGATCGCCGCCGAACGCGCTGATCGTGTCGCGCACCCACTCCAGTGCGCACAGCCAGTCCAGGACGCCGCGGTTGCCCGGGGCGTCGTCGAGCCGGCCGAAGCCGTCGAACCCCAGCCGGTAGGACACCGACACCGTGACCACGCCATCGCGGTTGAACGCGGCCCCGTCGTACCACGGGCTCGCGGGCGACCCGGCGACGAAGCCGCCACCGTGGATCCAGACCAGCACGGGCAGCCCGCCGTCGCGCGCCGGCCCGGGGTCGGGGGTGAACACGTCGACGTTGAGCGTGGACTCACCGGGGATCGACGGTTCCGGGATGAGCGTGACCTCGGCCAGTTGCCGGCGCTGAGGTGTCGCGCCGGGCGTGGTGGCGTCGCGGACACCGGCCCAGCCGCGGTGCGGCACCGGGGCGGCGAACCGGCGTTCGCCCACCGGCGGCTCGGCGTAGGGGACGCCCAGGAACGCGCAGGACCCGTTCGCGCGGCGCACGCCCCGCAACCGGCCGTGCGGGGTGACGATTTCGACGGTGGTGCCGGACATGGCGCTCCTCATCGGACGGTGCGGATCGGGACGATGGCGAGACTGGCCAGGAGCACGACCACGGCGGCGAACAGGAACAGCGCGGGATACCCGCCCAGCGTGGTGATCAGCAGCCCGGCCACGGCGGGGCTGGCCGCCTGCGGGATGTTCGTGGCGATGTTGAGGATCCCGAGGTCCTTGCCCGCCGCGGCGCCGCCGCCCGGCAGCACCTCGGTCATCAGTGCGGTGTCGCAGGCCAGGTACGCGCCGTACCCGAGCCCTTGGATCACACCGGAGACGACCATGCCGGTGACGGTGGGAGCGACCAGCGGCACCAGCAGCCCGGCCGCGAGCGTCACCGAGGCGAAGTAGACGAAGATCTTGCGCCGCCCCAGCCGGTCGGACAGCCAGCCGCTCAGCGGGATCGACACGAGGGTGGTGGCCAGGCTCGCGAGGCTGAGCAACCCGATCGTCCGGTTCGCGGTGGCCAGCGGCAGGTGGACGTAGTCGGTGAGGATGTAGAGCTGGAAGCCGTAGACCACGAAGTAGCCGAGGATGAACAGGAACCGGCCGGCGAAGGCCCAGGCGAAGTCCGGGTGCCGGCGGGGATCCACCCAGAAGCCGGCGAGGAACTCCCGCCAGGAGAACGGTTCCCGGGCCGCGTCCCGCGTCGGCGCGTCGGGGTTGAGCAGCACGAAGACACCGGTCACCGCCAGCACCGCGACCGCGAAGACGGTGTACCCGGTGCCGACCCGGCCGGCGACCTGCCCGGCCAGCAGGACCCCGCCGCTGACCCCGGCCATCGTGCCGATGCCGACCATGGCGCTCGCCATCCCGCGCCGCTGCCGGGGGAACCGGTCGGCGACCACGGCCGAAAGCGGGCCCTGCAGCACGTTCAGCGCCACCTGGACGAGCACCCAGAACACGGCGATCCACCAGAGCTCGCGCAGACCGCCGAGACCGAGCAGGAACCCGGCGCCGGCCGCGGCGCCGCCGAGCAGCCACGGGGCGCGGCGGCCGAGCCCGCTGCGCGTGCGGTCGCTCAGCGCGCCCGCGATCGGCTGCGCGAACAGGGTGAAGACGAATGACACGGTGGTGACCAGCGAGAGGTTGGCGACCTTGTGCACCGGGTCCAAAGCTGCGACCTGGTTCGGCAGCAGCACGCCGATCAGCCCGGAGTAGGTGGCGAACAGGACGAGAGTGTTGACCGCGAGCGACGGCAGCAGCCGGGCGGTCGCGGTGCCGCGGGTCGACGGGGCGGCGGTTCTGCCGCCGGGGGCGGGTGATTCGGGCATGGCGCTCCTCGCGTCCGGAGGCCGGTGACACCCGACATGAAAATCGAGTGACACTCGAAATTTGTGGTGGATGCAGTATGCGCGCGGCCGCCCCCGACGGCAAGACCCGGTAGTGCCAGGGTTTTCGTGCTCGGTTCAGCGCACCGTCACGCGGGTCGCCAGCGGGGTGTCGGTTGCCGACGTTCCGATGTGGACGGTGAAGGGACCCGGCTCGGTCCGCCAGGCGCCGTCCTCCCAGTGCTGGAACGCCCGTGGCGGCAGCGTCACGGTGGCGGTCGCCGGGCCGGGCGGCGCGTCGACGAGCGCCCAGCCGGCCAGCCACCGCGCCGGCCGGTCGAGCGCGCTGTGCGGCCGGGACAGGTACACCTGGACCACCTGCCGGCCCGGCCGGGCGCCGGTGTTGGCCAGCTCGACCGCGATCGGCACCGGCTCGCCCTCGGTCACCTGCCCGGGCGCCCGCGCCCCGCGCAGCTCCCAGCTCGTGTAGCCGAGGCCGTGCCCGAACGGGTACGCGGGCCGGTCGCCGTTGCGCAACCAGCCTCGGTGTCCGATGTGGACACCCTCGGCGTAGGGCACGACGCCGTCCGCCGGAACGCCGGACAGCACGGACCGTTCGTCGCCGGTCGCCGGCCAGCTCGCCGGCAGCCTGCCGCCCGGCTCGCGCACCCCGAGCAGCACGTCGGCGACGGCCTCGCCGAACCGCTCGCCGCCGAACCAGCCGAACAGGACCGCCGCCACCTCGTCGCGCCAGGGCAGCAGGACCGGTGCCCCGGAGTTGACGAGCACCACCGTGCGCGGGTTGGCCGCGGCGACCGCGCGCACCAGGTCGTCCTGCCGGCCGGGCAGGGCGAGTGACGTCCGGTCGAACCCCTCGCTCTCGATGGTCTCCCCGGTCCCGACCACCACGAGCGCGACGTCGGAGCCGGCGGCCAGCGCCGCGGCGGCGGCGATCTCCGCGTCCGCGTCGGCCGGCACGGTGGCGGTGCCGAAGGTCACCGCCCGCAGCGGCAGGTCCGGGCCGGCACCGCTCGTGTAGCGCACCACGATTTCCGCCGCGCCGCCGGCGAAGCCGACTGCCGCGGTCACCGCGGGCGGGGCGAGGAAAGCCGCGCCGAGCAGGTCGCCGTCGGCGTCGGTGACCGCGTCGAGCACCTCGGCGCCGTCCACCGTGAGCACCAGCCCGCCGAGCGCGGACGCGCCGACGTGGTGCGTGCCCGCCGGGGCGTCCCACACCGTGCGCAGCTCGATCGTGTGGGTTCCGGCGGGCAGGTCGTCGAGCCAGACCAGTGCCGCGGCGAGCCGGTCTTCGCTCCCCAGCTCGGCGCCGTCCTCGGCGAGGAAGCGCACCCGCACCCCGGCCCGGCCGGTCACCGGGTTGGTCAGCTCGGCCGGGTCGAAGGCGAGCACCCCCTCGGTGACCGTGGCCCCCAGCCGGTAGCGCACCACCTCCGCGCCCAGCGCCGCGCGGAGCCCGGCGAGCGGGGAGATCACTTCGCGTGGTCGCACGGTGGCGCTGCCGCCGCCCTGGGTGCGGGCACGCACCGCGTTCTGCCCGAGCACCGCGACCGAACCGAGCCGCTCCGGACTCCACGGCAGGCTGCCGTCGTTGCGCGCCAGCACCATTCCGCCGGCCGCCACCTCACGCGCGAGTGCGGCGCCGTCCTCGGCGGGCGGCGGGACTGGGACGGCGGGCGGCAATGTGTCCAGCGCGCCCACTCGGGCGGCCAGGCGCAGGAGCCGCAGCACCTTCTCGTCCACGGCCGCTTCCGGGACTTCGCCGGCGCGCACCGCGTCGACCAGCCGCTGTCCCCACGGTCCCTCGGGGCCGGGCATGACCAGGTCCTGGGCGGCGTTCGCGGCGGCCACCGTGCTGCGGACGGCCGTCCAGTCCGACACCACGACACCGTCGAAACCCCAGTCCCGCGACAGCGGATCGCGCAGCAGTTCGTGCTCGCTCATCGTGGTGCCGTTGACGGAGTTGTAGGCCGACATCACCAGCCAGGCCCGCGCGCGCACGACCACCGCTTCGAACGCGGCGAGGTGCACCTCGCGCAGTGCGCGCTCGTCGATCCGGTTGTCGACGGTGAAGCGGTCGGTTTCGGCGTCGTTGGCGACGAAGTGCTTGGGGGTCGCGGCCGCGCCGGCCGCCTGGACGCCTTCGACGTAGGCGGTGGCCAGTTCGGCGGTGAGCAGCGGGTCCTCGGCGAACGCTTCGAAGTGCCGGCCGCCCAGGGGAGTGCGCTGCAGGTTGATCGTCGGACCGAGCACCACGTCGACGCCTTGGCGGCGCGCCTCGGCGCCGAGTGCGGCGCCGTAGCGCCGGGCGAGGGCGGTGTCCCAGGTGGCGCCCAGCGCGGTGCCCGACGGCAGCGACAGCGAGGGGTCGCGTTCGTCGAAGCTGCGGCCACGCACGCCCGCCGGGCCGTCGGACAGCACCATCGCGCGCAGCCCGATCGCGGGCTCGGCGTGCGTGCGCCAGAAGTCGGCCCCGGTGAGCAGCCGCACCTTCTGGCGCAGGTCGAGTTTGCCCAGCAGGGCGCGGATGTCGCGCTCCCGGGCCGGCGAGGTGTCCACGGCGTCTCCCGAACGGTCGAAGGGCTGTCGGCCAGGACTGTACCCCGAAAACCGAGTGGCGCTCGATTTTCGTGGTGGGGTAGTGTCACGACATGGCCGCATCGGGTCCCCGAGGTCCCTACGCGAAGGGCACCGAGCGTCGGGAACAGATCCTCCGCACCGCCTTGGAGGTGTTCACCGAGGGCGGTTACCACGGCTCGTCGGTGAAGGAGATCGCGCGGCGCGTCGGGGTCACCGAATCGACGCTCTTCCACTACTTCGGCTCGAAACAGGCCATGCTCGCGGCGGTGCTCGCCGCCCGCGACGAACGAACCGCCGCCCTGCTCGGTGGGGGAGACCCGCTGCCCGGGCTGCTGGAGGCGACGCGCCGGAACGCGCAGACGCCCGATCTGGTCCGCCTGTACGCGACGACGTCGGCGGAGGCGACCGAACCGGGCCACGCGGCACACGAGTGGGTCCGCGACCGCTACGGCCAGGTTCGCGACGACCTCGCCGGCCGGCTGGCCGACCGCGTCCCGCCGGGCGCGGACCCCGCCTGGGTGGCCCGCATCCTGGTCGCGGTCATGGACGGTCTGCAGGTCCAGTGGCTGCTCGACGACCGGGTCGACATGGGCAAGGACCTCGAACGCCTGGCGGCCCTGCTGGTCGTCGACCGGACACCGGAAGGGCCGGGGGCGCCCGGTCCGGCTTGAGGTGACCGGAGGAGTGGCCAGGCGCGAGCAGTCACGGGCGAAGCTGCCGCACGAGCTGCGCGATCGCGGCCAGGATGGCGGCCCGGTCCTGCGGCGCGGTGTCCTTCAACGCCGTGTGGGTGACGATCACCGTGGTGATCGCGAGGATCACGAGCCCCGCCAGGAGCATTGCGGCCGGCCAGAAGTCCATGGGTTCGTCCTTTCGCGAAGCGGCTGGCGTCAGCTTCACGAGCACTCCGGGCGGTCGGCCACGGTTGCCGGATCGCCGGATTCCCGGCGGCGAACGACCAGGTCACGGCACGGTTCGGCGGTGGGACACCGGATCACGCCGGATCGGGCGGCCGGGACGTGACCGGGACGGCGGAGCCCGCCTCGGGAAAGGCCGCGCTGACCGCGGAGCTGGGGGCGCTCCAGGAGAAGCTGCGCGAGCGGGGGAAGACGCAGAAAGCCGCGGTCGAAGAGGCCAACCGTTGCCGGCGCGGGGCCGCGGGCCGCCGGGAGAGCCTGCCCTGGCCGCGCAAGGACGGTGGCGAAGACCTGTCGGTGCAGGCGGTCAACGACTGGTTCCCCAAGCGGGACGGCTCGAAGGAGCCCAGCGTGCCGCGGGACTTCGCGGACCTGTGGTCCGTGGTCGCGGTCCTGCTGGACTGGACCAGGCCGCCCGGCTGCCGGCCGGCCGCGGCCGAGGCCCGTCGCTGGAAGGACCTCCACGAGCGGGCCCGGCAGCCGACCGGCCTGGACGACCCGGTGCGTGCCTACCTCGAAGCCGCGCGCAAGGCCGCCCGGCAGCACCCGCACCAGGGCATCCCCGGCCGGGCCGCGCCGCCGTCCTTGAGTGAGATCTACGTGCGCCAGCTCAACAGCCGCACCGCCCGCGACGGATCGGGCGCTTACGGTCCCGGCGAGCACGTCGCCACGGACGCGCCGCCGGAGCCCGCCGAGGCGATCTTCCGGAAGGCCGACCCGGTGTGCGTGCTCGTCGCCGGTCCCGGCGGCGGCAAGTCCACGCTGCTGCGCACCCGGTTGCGTGACGCCGCCGAGGAATGGCTCAACGGCACGGGAAAGGTCTCGGCGGCGGTGCCGGTCTGGGTGAGCGCCCGCGCCCTCGCCGGCGAGGCGACGCCGGTCCCGGAGGCGCTCGCGGCCGCCACCAGGAGCCTCAGCCGCTACGGGCTCCGTCCCGGTCTGGACGAAGAGCGCTTCCTGCGGCGGCCGTGCGACGGCGCGCGCTGGCAGCTGCTCGTCGACGGCCTCGACGAGCTCCCCAACGCCGACGAACGCCGCTCTGTGCTGGAGAAACTGGCCAACGCCGTCGCGAGCGACCCGGCGCTCTACCGGTGCGTGGTGGCCACCCGCCCCGCGGCCGAGCCCGAACTGGCCGTCCTCGACGACGCCCTCGGTGCCGAGGTGCCGCGGTACGACCTGCAGCCGTTCACCGCCGAGGACGTGCGTGCCTACACCGAGCGGTACTTCGGCACCCGCTGGCCGGCGGCGGAAGCCGCCCGGCGCGCCCGCCGGTTCACCGGCGCGCTCCGGGACGCGTCGCTGACCGAGCTGGCGCAGACGCCGTTGATGGCCTTCATGCTGTGCCAGCTCTACCTCGCCCGCCCCGATCACCCGCTGCCCCACGACCGCACCCGGTTCTACGACCTGTTCACGGACCTGATCTACGAGAACAACCGCGGCAAGCGGATCGCCGAAAGCCATGAGGACGCGATCCGGCACCTGGTGGCCGGCCTCCAGAGCCCGCAGGCCCGCAAGGACGCCGGTGAAGCGACGCAGCGGGTCCACGAGCTCCTGCCGGACCTGGTCGGATACCTGGCCCACCAGTGGATCACCGGCCACCAGGCGCCGGCCGCGACGGTGCTGGCCACGCACGGCGAAGTGCGTCGCCCGGGCAAGGTGCACCCGGAGCTGTGGGGTGCGTTCGTGGAGGACCTGTTGCGGCACACCGGCTTGCTGGTCCACCAAGCGGACGGCCTCGGCTTCCCCCACCAGACGTTCCTCGAATACCACGCCGCCCGCCACGCCACCCGTGACCACCGCGCACGCCGGGAAACGCTGTATCGACTGTTCGGGCCCGGCGGCGAGTGGCGTGACCAGGAGCCGTCCTATATCGGGTTTCTCCTCGACCAGTTGCTGGCCACCGACGAAGCGGGGATCGGACGGCAGACCGAGGAGCGGTTGACCGAGCTCACCGACTCCGGCGGCGCGGCCGCGTGCCGGTTCGTGCTGACCCAGGTCCGGCTCCGCACCCGGCTTCCCGCCGAATCCACCGCCGTGCAGCTCGGGCACTTCGCCACCGACCCCGCGCTCGCGCCGTTCGAGCGCCTGCAGGCGGTCAAGGTGCTGCTCGAAGTCGACGTGGTGCGGGGCTCGCGGCTGCTCGCGAGCCTCGCCAACGGCCCGTTCGACAACGTCTACCAGTCCATGGAGGTGGGCGAGGCGCTGGCTCGGGTGGACGGGCATCGCGAAACCGGCCCGCGCATCCGCGAAGGCCTCGCCACCGCTCTCGACCGCGCTTCTTCCTGGCGGGAGGGGGGCACGTTGTGGCGTGAAGCCCGGACCGTGAAGCCCGCCCTCAGCATCGCCGAACAACTGGAGGTGGCGAGAACCCTGCTCGACGCGGACGTGGCGTGGACGCAAGGGCTGCTGGCCGAGGTGGGGGCGGCGCGGACCGCGCGGTTGCTGGAAAGCGTCGTCACCGGCAACAGTGCCGCCCGGAGCTTGCGAGCGGCCCGGGTGCTGGCCCGGCTCGACGGGTATCGGGACACCGGCGCGCGGCTGCTCGAAACGCTGACCGAAAGCGACGCCTACGACCGGCTGCAGCCGGCCCGGTCGCTGGCCGAAGTCGACCCGGTGCGGGCGGTCCGGGTTCTGCGCGGCCGGGCACTGGACCCGGCCCGCACCACGATCAAACGCCTGCAGGCCGCCCGTCTCCTGCTCGACGTGGACGTCGAATGCGGGGCGCGGCTGTATGAATCCCTGGCCGAAGAGCCCACTCTTCCCGTGCCTGGCCGCCTGCAGGCCGCCGGCACGCTGGCCGAACTGGACGGGCACCGGCTCCGCGGGGCCGAACTGCTCGAAGCCATGGCGCTCGGTCCCGGACTCGACGCGTCGGACCGCGTGTGGGCGGCGGCGACACTGGGCCGCGCCGACGGGCACCGCGGCGCGGCGCTGCTCGAAGCGCTGACCACCGATCCGACGCTCGACGCTTTCGGGCGCGAATGGGCGACCCGCAAGCTGGCCGAACTCCGGGAAAAGCCGGCCGGAGACCGGTGAACCGGTTATTCCTTCTTCGCCACTCCGGCGAGGACGATGGACTTGCTCGGTTCGTCGAGGTTCGGTGTCTCGTCGGTGACCGACGCTTCTTCCGGGTGCCACAACGGCGTCCACGTCAGTCCCGGGTCGATGATGCGGAAGTCGCCGAACAACGCCTCGATCTGGGTTTTCGTTCGCCAGATCACCGGGCTGCCCGAACTGTCGTACATCGTCTTGATGCGGTCGAGCATCTCGGCGGAACCGGCCGGGATTCCTTCGTCGGTGACGTGGGAAATGGCGAGGTGGGAACCGCTCGGCAGCAGGTCGCGGTAGGTCGCGACGAGCTGGGGGCCGAGGTCCTCCGACACCGGGCTGTCCGGCGTCGGCAGCTGCTGGATGTGCAGGACCGCGATCATCAGCAGCGCCACCGGCTCGTCCAGGTCGATGACCCCGCTCGCCCCGATCTTTTCCCACAGTCCTTCGGGATCGCGGATGTCGGCGTGGATGGCGATGTGCCGGTCTTCGTCGCCGTACTGCCGCAGCAGGCTCCGGGAATGCGCGACCGCCACCGGCTCGTGGTCGACGTAGGCCACCCGCACCTCGCCCGGCGCCACCTGGTCGGCGACCTCGTGCGCGTGCCCCATGGTCGGCACGCCCGAGCCGAGGTCGATGAACTGCCGGACGCCTGCTTTCGTGAGGTGCCGGACGAGCCGGTGCAGGAACAACCGGTTCGAGCGCGCGACCGGCCGCAGGATCGGGAACTCGGTCAGCAGTTTTTCCGCGAACTGCCGGTCTATTTCCCAGTTGGTGTCGCCGCCGAGGTAGTAATCGTAGATCCGCGCGATACTGGGATGGCTGAGGTCGACCCCGGCCGGAGGGTAGGGCTCGCTTCCCGACGCCGTCATGGTTCGCTCCCCGTAGCGTTGTCGATCGAATTATCCTATTCGGTGGTACTGCCGGTCACAGGCGGCATCAGGGTGACTCCTGGCACCGCCGGAGTGCTTTTTCGAGCGCGTCGCGGGTTTCCCCGGCGCCGAGGGCGGAGTGGCTCAGCTTGGCCCAGCACTCGCGAAGGTGGTCGAGGTCGAGCCCACTGCTCGGCTCGGTCGTGACCAGGCTCTTCAGCAGGTCGCTGTAGCCGAAGGCGGCCTCCGGCGGCGCGAACTCCATGATCGTGAAATCGGGTTCGACGTACAGGAGCTTCGCGTAGGGCACCAGGCGGACGCCGATGTTCGGGTTCCGGTCCACCAGGGTGACGAGGTGCTTGAGCTGGTCGACCGCGACGTACTTCGTCGAAGTCTCGCAGCGCACGAGCCGGTCGACCGCGCTTTCGCTGATCAGGAACTCGTACCGGCACTCGGCGTTTTCGATGAACGCCCGCGTCGCGCGGGCGGCGCGCCCGGTCACGGCGTCGGCGATGCTGTCGACGTCGCTTCCGCGGAACAGCTCGACCATGTAGCTCTCGGCCTGCAGCAGACCCTTGACGCGCTCGCCGGTCCAGCTCAGGATCGCGGTCGCCCGCGGCTCGAGCTCCAGGACCTTGCCGAACCACGGTGTGGTCGCCTCGATCAGGTCCTTCTGGTGCTTCTCCTGGCCCCGCTCGTTGGCCAGGTTCAGCCGCCGGAGCTCGGCCACCACCTCGGGCGCCGGGGCGAGGGCCGCCAAGACGCCTTCGAGGATCGCCGAACTGCCCACGTACCCCCGCTCCAGCCGGCTGATCGCGCCCTGGGAGGAGTGCGCCGCTTTCGCGAGCGCCTCCTGGGTCAGGTCGGCCTGCTTGCGCAGCTCGCGGACGGCGAGACCGAGCAGTCGTCGCTGCTCGTTGTCGTCCTGGGGTGAGAGGGAGGGCGGCCGCGCCACGGTGAGGTCGTCCAATCGGGAGGCGTGCTGCCACCGATGATAGTAGGCGCGACCGCCGGACAACCACGCTGAGTGGGCCGGCGGCCTGGTCCCGGTGGCGCCGGTTCACCCGGCGCCACCGGTGGCGGGCGACCGGGTCACCTCGGCTCGCGCAGGCCCCGGGTGCAGGTCTCCCATTCCGCGGTGCTGAACACGAGCACCGGGCTGTTCGCCAGCTTCGAATCCCGGATCGCCACCAGGCCGGGCCGCCCGAAGTTGATCTCGACGCAGTCGCCCTGGTCAGGCCCGCACAACGGGCTCCGCTCCCAGCGGTCCGCGTCGAACGCGTCCCCGGCGACCATCGGGTCGTAGTTTCCGATATCCATGTCTCCCCCTTTGTCAAGCGTTGAGTGCAGTTTGGAATATCCGACTTATTCAGGCATAGATCGTGAATATTCCTGTTGCAAGTGGCTGCGGGGGCATGGTGCCGAGAGGTGTGAAATCTTCACCCGATTGGCGTTGAATGCCTGCGTATCGGCACGTGCGGGCGCGCGTGCGCGTGCCGGACGGCCGTGTCATGCAGACACGTATGTATCTTGTGCGGGTGTTCGAGCGGACGTCTGCCTGATATGTCGGAATCGCTCGGCGGCCGGGCGGAATCGGAGCCGCTCCGGTGCCCTGGGCCTGCATATTCTGATCGGATTCCGGAATATTCCAGCCAGGCCCGCGCCGGCGGCGGGGGTCCCGGTGCGACTGCTCCATTGAGGTGAGCCGAATTGCACCGTGGGTGGCGGTCCCGCCGACCGAAAAGGCGGCCAGGTGTCGCTGAAGTGTGACACGTTGCGCCATTCGGGGGAGCTTGCCCGGTGCGCGCCGGTGTCGAAACGGCCCGTGGTGAGCGCGTACCGGGTCGTGCGGGAACGGCTAGGTTGGGATTCCCACGGGAGGTTTCCCGTCCTTCCCCCGCCCTTTCACGGAGTACGCACCATGGGATTCGTCGTTCCGCCACCGACCACGGCACCGGACAACGCCGACGCCGGAAGACACCGGCGCTGAAGGCGCGCACCTCGTTGTCGGGGCGAGGGACGCCGCCGGGTTCGCGAAGTGCGGACCCGTCATCGAACCGAAGGTGAACCACCGTGCGCTGGACGCCCTCGGGCGCCGGCGCGCCCGACCACCCGATGAAGGGGCAGATCGTGAGTGCCCGTGACGAGCGGCGCGGCCCGCGCACCAGAGGCCGGACCGCGCTGGGGCGGCTTCCGTCGACCGCGGCCTTCGACGCCGGGACGAAGAAGTCCCCGCTCGCGCCCGAGGAACGCAAGCTGATCCTGTTCCTCCTGGTCAACCTGGCCGACGACGCCGAAAGCCTCGCGGAGGCGCGGCAGTGCCTCCTCGATGCCTACGGGGACCGCGAAGGACATTGGTGCGCCGGCCAGACCAAGGACTCGCTGACGCGCCTGCTGGCCAAGTCCCTCGGGCAGGGCGCGACGAGCCCGCCGCCGTGGGAACGGATCGTCGAGATCGTGGAGGTCGCGGTGCCCCCGGTGCGCCGGGAGGCAGTGCTGGCCCAGGCGGCGGCCCTGTTCGCCCGGTGCGTCGGGCGGGACCGTCCCACGCGGGCTTACGCCGGGCCGGTGATCGCCCCGGAGTGGATCGACGAGCCGGTGGTCACCGTCGAGATGATCCGGTCCGGCGGCCGGCCGGAGCGTGCAGCCGATGTGCTGTCGCCGGTGTGGGACGCGGAGCCCGTGTTGCCGATCCCGGCCGCGCGGGTCCCGGCGGACGCGAGCGTTCCGGTGGAACGGTCGCGGCACCCGATCGAGGATCCGGTCGCGTTGCGCGCGGTGCTGATGTCGATGTCGAAGACGGCTTGCGAACTTCTCGAGCGGGTCGAAGTGCTCGGGGCGGCGCTCAAGCTGGAGCAGACCACGAACTGGCAGTTGCGCGCCGAGAACCAGCGGCAGCGGAACCTGCTCGAGCAGGGGTTCCGCGAAAAGTATCGCGGCGTCTCGCTCGATACGATCCGGCAACTGATCACCGAGCAGCTGCGCGCGGCCTACACCGCGGAACCCCCGAGTCCGCGGCCCCTGCACGGATGACGCGATCGCGTGCCGAGCCGCCGGCCACCTGCGGGGGAGTAAAAGGATAGTGCCGGCCGACCCGAGAAGAAATCAGTATCCGTTCATTATCCGATCAGTATCGGAATACTCGCCCCGGTGGCGACTGATC
This sequence comes from Amycolatopsis iheyensis, assembly GCF_024703995.1. Classification (GTDB taxonomy): domain Bacteria; phylum Actinomycetota; class Actinomycetes; order Mycobacteriales; family Pseudonocardiaceae; genus Amycolatopsis; species Amycolatopsis iheyensis. The sequence goes on from NZ_JAMXQV010000025.1 coordinate 128,621, forward strand.
GGGTAGTTACGTTCAACTGGTCGACCGGAGAACCGGTCGTCGCACGATTCAACCCGTTGACCGTGCAATGCTTTCCCAGTGAATTGATCACCCGATAACGTCGAAAACGAAGCCAGATCGGCTCAGTCGTCCCCACCCGGATCCGGAGGTGCTGCATGCGCGTCCCGAAAACCTCGGCGCTCCCCGGAGCGCCGAGGCTCCCGCCGCACGAGCAGGAGCCGCAGGGTTGCTTCGGCAGCCCGTCGAAGCAGGAGGTCAAATGGCCGGAAAGCACCGGAAAAGGGCGGCCGGCAGGATCGGCTGCGTGGTGATCACGATCGTCGCCGCGCACCTGGTGATCCTGCTGACCGCCCTCGCCGACCAGGGCCGCACCCTGATCGGCTGATCCGGTCCCTCTCCTGGAAGAACCGCGGCGCGGGGCCGGAACTCCGGTCGTCAGCCGGCCGGTCCCGCGCCGCCGAGTATCGCATCTTCGCGCCTGAACTGGGAACCACCCCGGCCCCACGGGGTGGCCCGCACCGAGGAACGGACACGTCATGTCTGCCGAACGCCGTTTTCGAAACCGCCGAGTCGTCGCCGTCCGGATCCGGCGCGGGGTGCCCCGTGCGGACGGGCGCCGTGCCGGAGAACGGGAGCGGCAGGTGCATTTCGTCGCGCCGGCCGCGCACGGGCCGACGCCGCCGGTGCTGGAAACCCTGTGCGGGGACCTGCTGGACCCGGCCGTGACGGAAGTGCTCGACGGCATCACGGGAATGCCCTGCGTGCGGTGCTTCGCCTGCGTCCCGCACGCCGCGGCCGGTCCCGCGGGTGCGGCTCGCGACCGCCGCCGGTCCGCGTAGGACCCGCTCCCGGCGCGCCGGATGCGCGTCTCCCTGGCTTCATCGGACTTGGTGGTGGGAAATGGAACACTCACGTCTGGTCGTCCATCGGACGATCCTGGCGGTGGACGTCGAAGGGTACGGGGATCCGCGCCGGACCACCCCGCACCGGCTGGCCGTCCGCCACGGGCTGGACCAGGCACTGCGCCGCGCTTTCCACGAGGCGGGCGTGCCGTGGTTCGACTGCCGCCACGAAAGCACGGGGGACGGCACGTTCGTGCTGGTGCCCGCGCAGATCCTGAAGGGCCCCTTCGTGGAGGTCCTGCCCGCGGTGCTCGCCCGGGAAGTCCGGCGGCACAACGAGACCCACGAGCCCGGCGAACGGTTCCGGCTGCGGATGGCGTTGCACGCGGGCGAGGTCGCCTACGACGACCAAGGCGCGACCGGGCCGGCGATCAACCAGGCGTTCCGCCTGCTCGAAGCGCCACGGCTCAAAGCGGCACTGGGCGAGTCACCCGGCGTGCTGGCGCTGATCGCTTCCGCATGGTTCTTCGACGAGGTGGTCCGCAGCAGCACGGTCGTGGACGCGACGACGTTCCGCCCGGTGCGGGTGGCGGTGAAGGAAACGGAGACGGTCGGCTGGCTCAGCTTGCCGGATCACCCCTACCCACCGCGTCCGGGCGAAGGACCGCTGGAGCTCCCGGCCTCGCCGGCTTGCGGCGAGGACCTGGCCGCACTGGTCGCGGCCGCGGACGGGGGACCGCTGGGGCTGGCGATCCACGTCGCGGACCAGCTGGCCGGCCGCTTCCCGGAGGGTCGCATCGTCCTGGAGCTGGACGGCCGCGGCTCCGCCCGGATCCGGTGGCTCCCGCCGCGCTGCTGTCTGTCGGAGGTCTGCCGGAGTGGAACCGGGCAGTAGCGGGGTCTTCCGCTACGCCGCCAGGTTCCGGTACGGGCGCACGACCGTCTCGATGAACGACGTCAGCTGTTCGTCCACATGGGACGTCCCGTCGGTGTCGTTGTCCACCAGGTGGACTCGGCCCGCGAGGTTCTTCTGGGCCTTCAGCAGCGCGAAGTCGTCCTTGCTGTACAGCTTGTGCGCCGCGTTGCTCGGGAGGCGGTGCTCGTCCGAGACCAGCAGGTTGATCGACTGGCCCGCCACCGAAAGCCGTGGTGGCTCGCCCCTCCTGGCCAGGCGGTCGGCGCGGATGCCGTCCGTTGCGCGGACGTGGATGATCTGGGACGCGGCCAGCACCTCGTCGCCGAAGACCTGGAGGGCTCCGATCGTGTCCGCCCGGGCGAACTCCACCAGGGTGATCGGGCTGCTGCGGCGGTTCTGCCACACCCGGTGGCCCAGCGCGTGCAGTGCCGGGCGGAGGTTTTCCTCGCGCTCCACCTGGAACGCGCCGCCGAACTGGGCGCTGTAGCCGGTGCCGCGGCCGTCGTCGAGGAGCATCAGCGAATGCAGGAAGTCTTCGAACGCGTAGACGTAGTCGCTCAGCTCGTCCACCTGCAGCCGCCACCGGCGCAGCTCCGCCGCGAGCGCCCGCCGGACCAGGGACTTGCCCGCGCCCGGCAGGCCCGTGACGAAGATGACCGGTGCCCGGTGGCGGAAGGCCAGGTGCCGCAGGACGGCGTCCTCGGCCTTGGGGGACAGGTGGTACGCCGTCCGCAGCTCGCGGATCCGGTCCGCGAGGTGCGGCCACGTGTCGTCGCTGCCGGCCAGGACTTCCGCCGCCAGGACTGATTCGAGGGGCTCCGCCTTGGTCCAGACCTCGTCGAAGTGGCTGCGGAACACCTTGGCGGCCGAGATCTCGTCCAGCCGCTCGGGCCGGTCCTTCCCGCCGGTGCGGCGGTTGAGCACCGTGTGCTGGTCGGCGCCGGAGAACACGTGGTACGACAAGTGGTCCGACGTCAGCGCCCGCGACACGCGGACCTCGATGCCGGCGCCGAGCAGCTCGGCGCCGGCGGTGAGGGACACCGGCTCGGTCCGCGTGATGACCCGGACCCCGCGGCGTTCGTTGATCCGCGCCCACGACTCCTGGATCTTCGCGAGCACCTTCGACCCGTCGGCGGGCAGCAGGTTCGGCACCAGCGCGTCGAGCCGGTCGACCTGGTCGTTCTTGGCGATGACCAGCATTTCGGCGAGGTAGTTCCGGCGCGTCATCCGCTGCGAAAGCCCAGTGGGCAACCGGGTACGGCGCCACAGCGACCGAAGCCCGGCCAAGATGAGCGCGACGGTCACCCCGCTCGCCACGGGCGCGAGGAACTGGTTCCAGTTCATCGGGGTCCCCTCTCCGCCATTCCCGGTGGGAGGTTTCCGTCCGCACCACAGGATGTTCGCAGCGCATTCACTACCCGCCGTTCGTGGGCGCGAAACGCCACGAGGTCACGACCTCGTCAAGGTGGCGGGGTCACGAAAAAGCCCATGAGCTGGGCGGATGATCTCGGAACGGGGAGGCTGACGGGACACCTCCGCGATCGTCGGTCACCATGGGGGTGTGTCTTCTTCTGCCGCCGCCGGGCCTGGGTTGCTCTACCTCGTCAAGCAGCTCGAGCTCGCCGTGCGGGCTCGGCTCGACGACGTGCTGCGGCCCGTCGGGCTCACGCCCTTGCAGTACACCGCCCTCACCGTGCTCGAGCGGCGGTCCGGGCTCAGTACCGCCGAACTCGCGCGGAACTCCTTCGTCACCGATCAGGCCATGGCCGACATGGTCGTCGCGCTCGAGCGGCTCGGGTTCATCGTGCGGGCCGGGGATCCGCGGGATCGGCGGCGGCGGGTGATCGGGCTGACCGGGGCCGGGCAGGACGTTCTCGACCGGGTGCGCGACGACGTCGCCGCGGTCGAACGGCGGATGGTCGCCGGGCTCGGCCGCGGGGATGCCGGGCGGTTCCGGGAGTACGTCGTCGCCTGTCATGCCGCCTTGGCGGATCGGCCCTCGCACTGAAAAGACAGGAAACCTGTACATCTGCGGGAGTGCGTGGCACGCTGCTCGGCGAGCCGGGCGGAGTGGCCCGGGGTGAGGGGCACCACCATGCGCGTCCTGGCACTGATCGCCACCATCTTGACCACCGTCGGCCTGAGCACCGGCGTCGCGGCCGGAACCACGAGCGGGCACCACACCGGGCAGCTGCCGGACGGCGCCTCCTGGGTGGCCGACGTGCCCGCCGCCTGGAACGGCACGACCATCCTCTACAGCCACGGCTTCGGCCCGCTCACCGCCCAGAACGCACCGGACGACGAGACCCGCACGGCGTTGCTCGGCCAGGGCTACGCCCTCGTCGGCTCCTCCTACAGCGGCCCGTCGTGGTGGGCACTCGATTCCGCCGTGCGCGACCAGTTCGACGCCTTGGCCGCCCTCGAGCGCCTCACCGGCCACCCACGCCGGACGATCGCTTGGGGCACCTCGATGGGCGGGCTGGTCAGCGCCCTCGAAGCCGAAGACGGCCGGCTCGACGGCGTGCTCTCCACCTGCGGGCTCGTCGCCGGCGCGCTCAACCTGAACAACTACCAGCTGGACGGCGAGTACGCCCTCGCCCACCTGCTCGCCCCCGGGCAGCCGGTCAAGCTCGTCCGGTTCGCCAGTCCCGCCGAGGGAGCCGCGTCGGCCGCGGCGCTGACGAAGATCGCCACCGACGCGCAGGGTTCGCCCGCCGGCCGGGCGCGGATCGCGCTCGCCGCGGCGTTGCTGAACGAGCCCGGCTGGTTCACCGGCCCGACGCCGCCGCCGGACTACGCGGGCCAGGAAGTCCAGCAGCAGCAGGAACTCACGCAGCTCGTGCTCGGTTTCGTCGTCGCCGGGCGGTACCAGGTCGAGCTGGCCGCCGGCGGGAACAGCGCGTTCACCGCGGGCGTCGACTACCGCACGCTGCTCGGCGGCAGCGGCCACGCCCGCCAGGTGCGGGCGCTCTACCGCGCGGCCGGCCTGGACCTCGACGCCGATCTGGCGAAGTTGACGCGCGACGCCGACATCCGGCCGGACCCGCGGGCGGTCCGGACTCTCGCGCGCACGTCGATGGTCACCGGCCGGCTGCGCGTCCCGACGCTGAACATCCACACCACCGCCGACCAGCTCGTGCCGGTGGAGCAGGAGGACTGGTACGCCGGGCAGGTGCGGCGCGCCGGCCGGGGATCCCTGCTGCGCCAGGCCTACGTCGGCGCGACCGGGCACTGCGCGTTCCGGACGTCGGAGACGATCGCGGCACTGCACGCGCTGGAGTCGCGGATCGAGACCGGCCGCTGGAGCGACGGCACGGAACCGCGGCGGCTCAACGAAGCGGCCGGCGACGGACGTTACGTGCGGTTCGAGCCGGCGCGGTTGACCGGTGGGCTCGGCGAACCGGGGCGATGAGCAGTTATCGCGGTGCGGATTTGTTCGTTCCGGGAGTCACAAAACCCGGCTGAACGAGAACCGCCGGCGGTGCGGACGCGGGATACGTCCTCACCGCCGGCGGCCTGGTCTTTTCCCCAGTGTTCCGGCGACCACCGCCGTCACTTCTTGGCGGCGGCGACCTTCTTGCGCGGGGCCCGCTTGCGCGCCGCCGGCGCGGGGGCTTCGGCCTCCGCGACCTGGGCCTCCTCGTAGGCCGAGATCACCTCGGAAGAGAGGCGGCCGCGCTCGGAGACCTCGTAGCCGTTCGCGTTGGCCCAGGCGCGGATCTGCTGGTTGCGCTCGCGGTCGGTGCTGCTGGTCGTGGTCGACTGGCCGGTCGCGACACGCACCTTGCGCCCGCCGATCCGCCGGCCCGCGCCTATGAAGCGGGCGAGTTCGTCGCGCAGGGCCGTGGCGTTCTCGTCCGACAGGTCGATTTCGTAGGTGACGCCGTCGAGACCGAACTGAACCGTCTGGGCGGCGGTGCTGCCGTCGATGTCGTCCAGGATCTCGACGAGGACTTTCTGGGCCACGTTATTGCTCCTCAAGGTGGATGTGCGTCCGAGAACACGACGTGTGACAAGTTGCACAATGGCCGACGTTCTTCGGTGGAGTGTATCCACCCGGCGATCCGCACGGCAATTTACCGTCGCCTACGCGCGTTTCGGGGCAATCGGGCTGCCCGGGATTTCTCGCGTGGCGGCGCGGCGCCGGAGAAGCGTGCGAACACCTGATCGATCGCACGGGAGTCCGGATAGGACGGAACAGCGGCTCCTACGGTGCGGTGCCCTGCTCGCCTTCCTGGTGGGGCGCGTCGGCCTGGGGCGTCTCGTCCGCCTCGATGGGGTCCGCGAGGTCGGCTTCGCGGGCCGCTTCCTTCGCTTCCTTGATGTGCTGCCGGCTTTGCGCGAGATCCTCGGGCCGGTTCTCGTTCGCTGTCATCACCACTCCTCGGGCGGGGCGTGTCGGAACGCCCCTCACTTTTCCCGGCTACCCCGCCCGGCCCCGGCGCAACCGTCGTGTACGCCGTTCAAGCCGGTCGGGGAATCCGCGTGCGCGGGAGGAGTTCCGCACCCCGGGAACACGGAAGGGCCCCGCACCGAACCGGTGCGGGGCCCTTCCGAGGTGGAGCGTGTTACTTCTTCTTGGCAGCCGACGTGCGCTTGGCCGGGGCCTTGGCAGCGGTCGTCTTCTTGGCCGCGGCGGTCTTGGTGGCGGCCGGCTTGGCGGCGGCCTTCGCCCGCGTGGTAGTGGCCTTGGCCGCGGTGGCCTTGGCGGGAGCCTTGGCCGCGGTCTTCGGGGCCGCCTTGGTGGCGGTGGCCTTGGCCGCGGTCGCCTTGGCGGCCGGCTTCGCCGCGGTGGCGCGGGTCCGGGTGGCCGTCGCGCGGGCGGTGGCCGGCTTGGCCGCGGCCGCACGGGTCGAGGTGGCCCGCGTGCTCGTGGTCTTGGCCGGGGCCGACGCCTTCGCGGTGGCCGCGCGGGTGGTCGTCGACGCCGCGGTGGCGCGCTTGACCGGGGTGGCCTTGGGCAGCTTCTTGGTGCCGGAGATGACGTCCTTGAAGGTGGTGCCGGCGCGGAAGGCGGGCACGTTGGTCTTCTTGACGCGGACAGCCTCACCGGTGCGCGGGTTGCGCGCGGTGCGAGCGGCGCGGGCGCGCTTCTCGAACACACCGAAGCCGGTGATGTTGACCTTTTCGCCCTTGTTGACCGTCCGGATGATGATGTCGACCAGACCGTCAACGGCCTGCGAAGCCACCTTCTTGTCGCCCAGACGCTCCGACAGCGCCTCGATCAGCTGGGCCTTGTTCGTCATTCCAGTCCTCCATAGTGGAACTACTCGTACACGGCCCATCTCGGCCGACACTGCACACGGTATTACCAATACCGCACAAAATCCAACCGGGGGTCGAAATATTTCCTTGTACGGGCGCTGGTTCCGCCTCCCGAGGGGCCTCCGCCGGACCGGGCCCGGAACCGAGCCGAGACGTCGACCATGGCTCTGAGCAGCCAAAACCTGGTAGCCAGGCCGTCCACAGTGGTCGTCCATATAGGACCCGAGGCCCCTCGGAGGACTTTTTTCGCGACACGCCGGTGGCGGGTCCCCCGGCGTGTGGCGGGGGCCACCCCGGCCCCGATCCCGCGCTGCGATCGGGGATCGCGGCCCCGCCGGCGCCCCCGCCGGAGGGCCCGCCGCGACCCGCCGGCGGGGGTCCGGACGCCGCTTCGCCGTGGGGCCAACGCGGAACCGGGCCGCGGTGCCGCCGCACCCGCCCGGGGCGACCTCCCGGAGGCGCGGCGACGTCGTTGCGCCGCAACCGGAGGCGGCCGCGCCGGGATGCCCGTGGCGGCAAAAGGATCTTCCCTGGCGGGTGAACTCACTCGTTCGGCGCAGCAAGAACCGGTGGTGACGCACTCCGCGCAACCCCGTGTTGAGCGCGGGACTGTCGTGGGAGCGGGCTAGTCTGCGGCCGGAGGAAGCACCGGGTGAGACAGGGAGAACCGTGGACCAGGACACGCGCACCACCGTGGTCGGACGGGTGGCGGGCACCGAGGATTCGACGCCGCTGCAGTTCCACGTGGCCATCGACCCGGAGGCCTATCTGCAGCTCGACGACGTGGTCGTCACCCGGCGGGAACTCCCTGGCCTGGGCGAAGTCACGTCCTTCGGCGTCGTCACGCAGGTGAGCGCGCGGCACGAGGGCGCCAGCTTCGGCAGCGACGTCTTCCTGATCTCCGACGGCGTCCTGCCCGCGCAGGTGCAGGAGATCGCCGAGATCGCCACCACCCGCGTCGAGCCCGAGTGCTACGTGCCGCCCAAGCCGGGCGCCGTCGTCTCGCGGGCCGTGGGGGAGGATCGCGCGCAGGCACTGTACTTCGACAACATGACCCGCCAGGTGGCGGTCGGCCTGGGCCGGGACGGCGAACCGGTCTTCCTCAACATGGACTTCCTCGACGGCACCCGCGGCGCGCACGTCAGCATCAGCGGCGTCTCCGGCGTGGCCACCAAGACGTCGTTCGCGTTGTTCCTGCTGCACTCGATCTTCCGCGGCGGCGCCCTGCCCAACGCCCACAACGCCAAGGCCCTGGTGTTCTCCGTGAAGGGCGAGGACCTGCTGTTCCTCGACACCCCGAACGTCCACCTCGACGAGAAGCTCAAGGCCGAGTACGCCAAGCTGGGCCTGCCCGCGGAGCCCTTCGCCTCCGTCGGGTTCTACGCGCCGCCGACGCCTTCGGACACCACGGGGAAGCCTTACGTCACCGGGCGCACCTCCGGCGTCGGCGCGTTCTGGTGGACCATCGCGGAGTTCTGCGCCGGTGACCTGCTGCCCTACGTCTTCGCCGACGCCGAAGACGAGCGCAACCAGTACACGATGGTCATCCACCAGGTCGCGAACCGGTTGCGGCTCGACAGCACCCCGGCGGGCAAGGACGGCGCGGCGAACGTCGACGGTGTCCTGTGCCGCACCTACGCCGAGCTCATCGACGTCGTCTGCGAGCGCGTCACCGACGAGGAAACCCGCGCGAGCTGGGCGGGTGCGGTCACCGGCGCGGGCACGGTCAACGCGTTCATCCGCCGCCTGCGCTCGAGCCAGCGCGCGCTGAACGGGCTGATCCGCGGCGATCTCGCCGACCACCCCGCCCGCAAACTGTCGACGGAAAACCAGCAGGTGACCGTCGTGGACATCCACAATCTCGTCGAGCGGGCGCAGCGGTTCGTCGTCGGTGTCACGCTCGCCGCGGAGACCGCGCGCAAGGAAGCCGCCGGCCCGGGCGGGCTGCTGTTCACCATGCTGGACGAGCTCAACAAGTACGCGCCGCGCGAAGGCAGCAGCCCCATCAAGGAGGTGCTGCTGGACATCGCCGAGCGCGGCCGGTCCCTCGGGGTCATCCTCGTCGGCGCGCAGCAGACCGCTTCCGAGGTGGAGCGCCGGATCGTCAGCAACAGCTCGGTCCGCATCGTCGGGCGCCTCGACGCCGCCGAAGCCTCACGGCCGGAATACGGCTTCCTCCCGGCCAGCCAGCGGGTCCGGGCCACGCTCGCCACACCCGGCACGATGTTCGTGAGCCAGCCCGAGATCCCGGTGCCGATCGCCGTCGGCTTCCCGTTCCCGGCCTGGGCCACGCGGCTTTCCGAGGCGGGGAAGGTGCCTTCGACCACGGAGTCCTCGAAGCGCGCCGATCCCTTCGCCGGTCTGCCCACGGGAAGCGCCGACCCGTTCGGCGACGACCCGCCGCCGTTCTGAGCGGTGCCGTCGCCGTCACCCGAACGGAAGGAAAGGACGAAGCGTGAAGTTCCTGCACACCTCCGACTGGCACGTCGGCAAGACCCTCAAGGGCCGCAACCGCCTGGACGAGCAACGCGCGGTGCTCGGCGAGATCGTCCGGATCGCGCGGCAGGAGACCTTCGACGCGATCCTCGTCGCGGGTGACCTCTACGAGACGTCCGCGCCCTCGGCGTCGGCGCAGGAGCTCGTGGTCCAGGCGCTGATGGCGTTGCGCGACACCGGCGCCGAGGTCGTCGCCATCGCGGGGAACCACGACCACGCGGCGACGTTCGAGGCGTACCGGCCGTTGCTGCGCAAAGCGGGCATCCACCTGACCGGGAACCCGCGCCCGGCCACCGACGGCGGCGTCGTGTCGTTCGACGCGCGCTCGACCGGCGAGCGCGTCAACGTCGCGGTGCTGCCCTTCCTTTCGCAGCGCTACGCGATCCGCGCCGCGGAGCTGCTCACCGGCACCCCGGCGGAGAACGTCGGCGAGTACGACCAGCGGGTGCGCGACATCCTGGACCACCTCAAGTCCGGTTTTTCCGACGGCGCGGTGAACCTCGTCATGGCGCACCTGACGGTGACCGGCGGCGCGATGGGCGGCGGCGAACGCGCGGCGCAGTCCATCTTCGAGTACCACGTGCCGGCGACGGCGTTCGGCGCCGAACCGCACTACGTCGCCCTCGGCCACCTGCACCGCCGCCAGTCGCTGCCCGCCGCGTGCCCGGTGCACTACAGCGGTTCGCCGTTCGCGGTGGACTTCGGCGAGCAGGACAACACGAGCGTCGTCCTGTCGGTCGAGGTCACGCCGACGACGCCGGCGAAGATCACCGACATCCCGCTCACCGCCGGGCGGAAGCTGCGGACCGTCCACGGCACGGTGGCCGAACTCGTCGGCCGCGCCGAAGAGTTCGGTGCGGACTACCTCCGCGTGTACGTCCGCGAGGCGACCCGCGCCGGGCTGCGCGAGGAGATCCAGGAAGCCCTGCCGAACGCACTGGAGATCCGGATCGACCCGGAGTTCGCCGCCACCGTGACGACGTCGGGCGGCGACCGGGCGATCGCGGACCGTTCGCCGGGGGAGCTGTTCGCGAGCTTCTGCGAGGAGCGGACGATCGAGGACAAGCGCGTCCAGTCGCTGTTCGCGCGGCTGCACGACGACGAGACGAGCGGGGTGTGACATGCGGCCTGTGCTGCTGGAGATGACCGGCTTCGCGTCGTTCCGCGACAAGACCGAGGTCAGCTTCGAGGACACGGACTACTTCGCGCTCGTCGGCCCGACCGGCGCGGGCAAGAGCACGGTGATCGACGCGCTCACCTTCGCCCTCTACGGCTCGGTCGCCCGCTGGGACCACGAAGGCCTGGTCGCGCCCGCGCTCGCGCCGACGGTGAACCGCGCCACCGTGCGGCTGGTCTTCGACGCCGGCGGCGCGCGCTACCACGTCGTGCGCGAAGTCCGGCGCGGTGGCGGGAAGAAACCCACGGTCAGCGTCAAGAACGTCCGCCTGGAACGGCTTGCCGACCCCACCGCGCTCGGCGGCCCGGAGGACGACGCCGACCCGGTCGCCGCGGACTCCGAGGTCACCCCGGCCGTGGAACGCCTGCTCGGGTTGACCTTCAAGCACTTCTGCACCTGCGTGGCCCTGCCCCAGGGCGACTTCGCCGAGTTCCTGCACGCGAAGGCCGCCGACCGGCAGAAGATCCTCATCAAGCTGCTGGGCCTGGAGGTCTACGAGCGGATCGGCCGCCGAGCGGGGGTGACCGCGGAGCAGCAGAAGCAGCGTGCCGCCGTCCTCACCGAACAGCTCGGCAGCTACGCCGACGCCACCGAGGAAGCCGTCGAAGGGCTTTCCGCGCGGATGACGGCACTCGCGGACCTCGACGCGCGGGTGAGCGCGGCCCTGCCCGGGTTGTCCGACGCCACCCGCGCGCACGACGAAGCCCGGCAGCTCGTCGCGAAGGTGACGGCGGAGCTGGGTGTCCTCGACGCGGTGGAACGCCCGGACGGTGTCGAAGACCTCGAAACCCGCCGGTCGGCGGCGGCGGAGGCGGCCACGACCGCGCGCGCCGGGCTGGAAACGGCCGAAGCCGCGGACGAAACGGCCCGTGCCGCGCTCGCCGCCGCTCCCGATCGTGGCGAGCTGGAACGGATCCGCGCGGCCCGCACCGAGCTCGTCGCGGCCGAACAGGCCCTTCCCGGCCTGGAAGCGGCCGCGAAAACGGCGTCCCAGGCGCAGGAAGCCGCCGCGGCCGCGGTGACCGAGGCGGTGTCCGGCCTCGATGCGGCCCGCGAAACGCGTGACAAGACGTCGCGGGCCGCGGAGGACGCGGCCGCCGAAGCCGCGCGCGCTCGCCAGGACCGCGATCGGCTGGCCGGGCTGCGGCCGCCGGCGGACCTCGGGGACCTGACCGCGGATTCGGCGCGCGTCGCGAACCGTCTGGCGGCCGCCGGCGCCCGGCTGACCGCGGCCGAGACCGCCGACGCCGAAGCCCGCGCCGCGCTCGCCGCGCAGCCCGACGTCGCGCCGCTCGCGGCCGCCCGCTCCGACGCCCGCACCCTCTACACGGTGTGCGACGCGCACCGGAAGGCCGCGCCCGAGCAGGCCGCCCGGCGAACCGAGCTGGAAGCCGCGCGGACGTCCTTCGCGGGCGCCGACACCGAACTCACCGCGGCGAAGACCGCGCTGGCCGACGCCGAACGCACCGGGCAGGCCCTGGTGCTGCGGGCCGGGCTCGCCGTCGGCCACGCGTGCCCGGTGTGCGAGCAGGAAGTGCACACGCTGCCGGACGCGGGCGGGCACGCCCACCTCGCCGAGGCCCGCGAACGCGTCGAACGTGCCGAGCGCGAGCGTGCGGCGGCCGAGGCCGCGCTGCGCAAGCTCGAACGCGCGGTGGACCGGGACGCCGATGCGGCGGCGACCGCGGCCACGCAGGCGGAAGAACTGCGTGTGGTGCTCGCGGAGGTCGAGGGCCCGCCGGAGTCGGCGGTGCTGCGACGCCCGGTCGAGGCCTCGTTCACCGAGCAGGACTTCGCGGACCTCGTCACCGCCGTGCGGGAACGGGGGGAGTGGCTGTCGGCGACGATCGACGGCCGCACCCGTGTCGCCGAAGCGGCGCGTGCCGCGGACGCGGAGCTCGCGGCGGCCCGCGCCGAACGCACGGCGGCGCAACACGATGCCGACGTCGTCGAGAAGTCCTTCGCGGCCGCGCGAGAAGCCCTGCGGGCGGCGCGGGATCCCCTGGTGGAGCTGGGCGCGCCGGCGATCGACGGCGAAGACGTCCCGGCGGGCTGGCAACGGCTCACCGCGTGGGCGGCGGCCGAAGGCGAGAACCGGCGCACCGTCCTGGCCTCGCTCGAAGCGGCCGCCGAAGCCGCGGGCAAGGAAGCCGTCGTCGCGGCCGAAGGCTTCAAGACCGCTGAGCGGGACGCGGAACAGCGGCGGAAGCGGGCCTCGGAGGCCGCGCTGGCCGAACAGTCGGCGCGCACCGAGCAGGCGAACACCCGGCGCCGTCACGACGAACTGGTCGAGACGCTGGCCGCCGCGCCCGCGGCCGAGGTCGTCACCGAGCAGCTCGCGAAGGTCGCCGAACTCGAAGGCGCGGCGAAGGCGGCCGACGCGGCCCTGCGAAGCGCCCGCGCGGCAGCGAAACAAGCCTCGGAAGCCCAGGCACGCGTCGCCGAGCAGGTCGACGCCGAACGGCAGCGGCTGTCCCGCGCGCGCGATCCGCTGGTGAGTCTTGGCGCCCCGCCGATCGATGGCGAGAGCCTCCTCGGCGCCTGGGCCGCGCTCACGGATTGGGCGGCCGGGCAGGCGGCCCGGCACCGCGAACGCCTGGCCGCCGCCACGATCGCCGAGGCCGAAGCCGCCGAAGCCTTGCGGGTGGCGGAACGCGCGGTCGCCGAAGACGTCACCGCCCTCGAGGTCGCCCTGCCGGACGGGCCGGTGCGCGACCGCGTCCCGGTCGCCGTCGCGGCGGCCCGGGCTCGCGCCGAAGCCGATCACACGGAGATGAAACGTCGCGTGGCGCGGGTCGCGGGCCTGCAGGGCGACATCACCGCCGCCGAGTCCGAGGCCCAGGTCGCGCGGCTGCTCGCGGATCTCCTGCGCTCGGACAAGTTCCCGCGCTGGCTGATCGCCGGGGCGCTCGACACGCTGGTCGCCGAAGCGTCGGCGTCGCTGCTGGAGCTTTCCGGCGGCCAGTTCGAGCTGACCCACGACAAGGGTGACTTCCTGGTGGTGGACCACAACGAGGCCGACGCCCGGCGTCCGGTGAAGACGCTTTCGGGCGGGGAGACGTTCCAGGCGTCGCTTTCGCTGGCGCTCGCGCTGTCGTCGCAGCTCGGGGCCATGGCCGCGGACGGTGCGACCAAGCTCGAGTCGATCTTCCTCGACGAGGGCTTCGGCACCCTCGACGAGGCCACCCTCGACGTCGTGGCGTCCACTTTGGAGAACCTGGCCGCCACCGGCTCCCGGATGGTCGGGGTGATCACGCACGTGCCGGCGCTGGCCGAGCGCGTGCCGGTGCGCTTCCTGGTCACCCGCGACGGCGCCGGCTCGCACATCACCAAGGAGGGCGCATGACGGCGGTCGCCGGGATGAACTTCAGCGTCGACGCGTGGGACCCGGGCTACGGCAGCTCGATGGAGGCCGAGGAGCTGGCGCGCTCGGGCGCCGAGGTCGAGCTCGAGGTCGAGGTGCCGGCGGCGGAGTGGGCGCCCATCGACCCTTCGCCGGTTTCGCCGCCCGACGCGGTGTTGTTCGTCGACGGTGTCCGCCGGATCGACGCCCGCGTCTGGATCGACGACCCGGCGGGGACGAACTCGGCGTCCATCGGGCTCTGCGCGTCGTACGCGGCCGGGGTGGTGTGCTGCTGCGACGGACGGGCGCACGTCGTCGCGAACGACGTCCGGCGCGGGTTGTTCACCGTCGCGGCCGAAGCCGAGGGCATCCGGACGTCGGCGGGGGAGTTCCAGGCCTTCCGCGCGACGGCCAAGGACGACAAGCCGCTCGCGGTCGTGCTGTCCTCGGCGGTGCAGGAGCAGCTGGCCGAAACCGAGCTGAAGACGGCGCACGACGCCCGCGAGGCGATCGCCGGCCACGTCGGGCGCGACCTGCTCGTGGTGGACGGCCCGCTGAGCGGCCGCACGCACCTGCCCCGGGCGGTCGGGTTCATCAAGAGCCACCAGACGACGTACCTGCCGGGCGAGCTCAACGCGATGGTCGGCCGGCTCGACGCGCACCAGCGCACGCCGGTGTTCCTGATGGGTACGACGTGGGTCCGGCACTCCTGGTACCTGCGGCTGCCGTCGGTGGGTGGCCCGCCGTGGGCGGGCGTGGTGCGGGTGGAGGCGGCGCCGCACCTCGGCCGCGCGGAGGTGGCCGAGCTGGCGAACCTCACGCAGTCGGTGCTGGGCCGGTTCGCGTCGGTGGAGTACAAGGACTCGCGGGCGCCGCAGAACCTCTACCCGATCGCCGGGCTGGAGCGCGACCTGCGGCACCGGCTGGGGGACCAGCAGTTCGTCCACCGGGCGCTGCGGGTGGCCGCGGCCCGCTGAGACCGGCCCGGCGGCGGGGCACCGCACGCCGGGCCGGCGACCCGCCCCCTGGGGGGTGGGCGGGCCCCGGAACGGCGGGCCTGGGGAGCGCGCACGTTCCGGCGTCCTTTGTGGATGGTCAGCTCAGCGAGCCGTCCCCGGTCTGCGGCGCCCCGGCCGGCTTGACCGCGACCTGCGGTTTCGCCGCCTTGGCGGGCTTCGAGGTCGCGGTCGGCTTCGGCTTCGGCTTCGCCGTGGTGGTCGGCGGCTTCGTCGACGTCTTGGGTGGCGGGGTGCCCAGGATCGTGAAGGCTTGGGTCGCCTCCCGCCCGTCGGTGCAGGGGAACGACGCCGTGTACTTGCCCGGTGTCCCGATCGCCGTCGTGTATCCGGCGTGCTTGCCCCAGTTGCCGCCCTCGGTCCAGTTCAGCGGAGCGGCGAACCCCTTCGACGTGACCGGTCCCGCCGGGGTGCAGCCGTTGCCGACCCCGGAGAGCACCTGGGCGTAGATCTGCCCGCCGGGCGCCACTTCGGTCGACATGCCCCAGGTCACCTCGTCCGCGAAGGCCGGGGCGCCGAGCGTCAGCGTCGCCGCGCCCGCGGCCAGCAGGCCGGCCAGTGCCTTCCTGATCATGCCTGGCCTCCCGTGTCGTCCGTGACGGTGAAGGAGTAGGCGGCCGTCCGGCCGTCGGCGCACGGGAACGACGCCGGGTACTCGCCGGGCTGCTCGACCGCCGTCGCGTAGCCGGCGTACCGGCCCCAGGGGCCGTCCTCGGTCCACTGCAGCGGCTCGGTGAAGCCCGCCGAGGTGACCGGCCCGCTCGGCACGCAGCCGACTTCCCACTCGGAGAACACGACCGCTTGGACCTGCCCGCCGGGCTCGACGAACTGCGTCAGCGACCACACGACGGGCTGCTCCGCGTGGGCCGGGGTGCTCAGCGCCAGCGTCGCCGCCCCGGCCCCGATTAGGCCGATCAGTGTTTTCTTGACCATGACTCGTCCCCTCTCGTTCGTGCTCGCTCCACGCCTGAGCCGGGAAAATGGTTGAGTCCACTCGTTGTTCAAGTACATGAACAACTATCGAGTCTATGTTTCGCCATCACGTATGGGTTAGCTTGTCCGCCGTCGATCCGTTCGGTGGCGAGGGAGCTTCCATGCGCAACGGCCCACTGGTTCTCGTCGCGGTACTGGGGTTGTCGCTGGCGGCGCCCGCGGTGGCCGGCGCCGCACCCTGGCTCGACGCCCGGCAGTCACCCGACCGGCGGGCCGCCGAGCTCGTCGCCGCGATGACGCTCGACGAGAAGATCTCCCAGCTGCACCTGCAGCCCGACGCCGAGCACCAGCGGTTCGTGCCGCCGATCCCGCGGCTCGGCGTGCCCGGCTTCCGCATCGCCAACGGCCCGGCCGGCATGGGCCCGGCCGACGACAAACCGCAGAAGCCGGCGACCGCGTTGCCCGCCACGATGGCGCTGGCGTCGACGTTCGACACCGACGTCGCCCGGAAGTACGGCCGGCTGGTCGGCGCCGAAACCCGCGCGCTGGCGCACAACGTGTCCGAGGGGCCGGACATCAACATCGCCCGCGTCCCGCGCAACGGCCGGACGTTCGAGGGGATGGGGGAGGACCCGTTCCTCGTCGGTGCCCTGGGCGCGGCGGACATCCGCGGCATCCAGGAGAACGGGACCATCGCCGAGGTCAAGCACTACGCGGCGAACAACCAGGAGACCCAGCGCCAGAGCATCGACGAGCACATCGACGAGCGCACCCTGAACGAGCTGTACCTGCCGCACTTCGAGCAGGCGGTGACCGAAGGCCACGCGGGCTCGGTGATGTGCGCCTACCCGAAGATCAACGGCGTCTTCACGTGCGAGAACCCGGCGCTGCTGCAGGACAAGCTCCGCGACGACTGGGGGTTCGAGGGGTTCGTCCAGTCCGACTGGGGCGCCGCGCACAGCACCGTCGGATCGGCGAACGCGGGCATGAACCTCGAGATGATCGACGGCACCTGGTACGGCGAGAAGATGAAGCAGGCCGTGCTCGCCGGGCAGGTGAGCGAACAGCGCGTCGACGAGCTGTTGCTGCCGCGCTTCCGGACGATGTTCGCCTTCGGGCAGTTCGACCACCCGCCGGTCCTCACGCCGTTGCCGACCGCGCGCCACGACGCCGCGGCGAAGGACTTCGCCGAACGCGGCATGGTGCTGCTGCGCAACGAACACGCGCAGCTCCCGCTCAGCTCCGCGGTGCGGTCGATCGCGCTGATCGGGCCGTTCGCCACCAAGGCCAAGACGGGCGGCGGCGGCAGCTCGGCCGTCATCCCGACGTCCACTGTGGACCCGTTGCCGGGGCTGCGGGCGCGGGTCCCGGGCGCCGCGGTGACGTTGGACGACGGCAGTGACCCCGCCCGGGCGGCCGCGCTGGCCGCCGGCGCCGAGGTCGCGGTGGTGATGGTCGGCGACAACGAAACCGAGGGCAAGGACCGGCCGAGCCTCGCCCTGGAGGGCAACCAGGACGCGCTCGTGGCGGCGGTCGCGGCGGCCAACCCGCACACGGTGGTCGTGGTGAAGAGCGGCGGGCCGGTGCTGATGCCGTGGGCGGCTTCGGTGCCGTCGATCCTGCAGGCGTGGTACCCGGGCCAGCAGGACGGCGCGGCGGTGGCGGGCGTGCTGTTCGGCGACGTCAACCCGTCGGCGAAGCTGCCGATCACGTTCCCGGCGGCGGACGCCGACACCCCGGCGAACACGGCGGCGCAGTTCCCGGGCGTGAACGGGGTCGCGGAGTACTCGGAGGGCCTGCAGGTCGGCTACCGCTGGTTCGACGCGCAGGGCCGGGCGCCGCTGTTCCCGTTCGGCCACGGCCTGTCGTACACGACGTTCGCCTTCTCGGGCCTGTCGGTCCGCACCACGGGCGACGGCGCGACGGCGACGTTCACGGTCCGGAACACGGGCCACCGGGCGGGCGCCGAGGTGGCGCAGCTGTACCTGGGCTTCCCGTCGGCCGCGGGCGAACCGCCGCGGCAGCTGAAGGGCTTCTCGCGGGTTTCCCTGGCGCCGGGGCAGTCCCAGCGGGTGACGATCCGGCTGGCCGCACGCGACTTCTCGGTGTGGGACACCGGCCGGCACGCGTGGACGCCGGTGAAGGGCGGGTTCACCGTGCAGGTGGGCGACTCGTCGAGGTCGTTGCCGCTGCAGGCGCCGCTCAAGCGATGATGGCGCGGTGACGTTCGGCCGCCGGCTGAGCCGGGCGTGGCTGGTGTGGGACCGCGACGACGACAGCTGGTTCGCGGACGCGCCGGTGCTGCTGGACTTCGACGGCGAGCAGGTCGAGCTGTGCCACACCAAGTTCGCCGACCTGTCGATCACGTGGAACACGATCGACCCGCGGGCCCGCCCGGAGTGGTGCGAAGACGGCGAACCACCGTTCCGCCGCCGATCTCGCCGGGCTGCACGGGCTCGAGCTGCACTCGGTGGAGTTCCTCGAATGGGCGGACGCCGGCCTGGCGAGCCGGTCGGTGACGCCGCGGTTCGTCTTCGAGGGCGTGGCGATGGCGGTCGCCAATGCCCTGGACGAGAACGGTCTCGAGTTCGGCGAGCCGATGGATGGTTATCGGGCGCACCCGCTCTAGATCTTGCAGCCCGGCGCGCTCCCCGCGGCGAGCATCAGCTCGGGCGAAGCCGCCATGGGCGCGACCGGGTCGTACATCCCGTCGACGTCCTGCTGGGCCTGCTCCAGCGCCTGGCCCGCCGGGTCCTGGGACGCCTGGTCGCCCGGCTTGGCGTGGTCGAGGGCGGTCTTCGCGTCGCCGGCCCGGTCGCGGGACGTCGTGAACTTCGTGACGAACGCCTGCCGGACCGTCTCGGCCAGCGGGACCGGGGCCGGGGGCAGGGCGCTCAGCCGGTCGACCACCTCGCCCGTGCGGGCCGCCATCCCGCCCAGCAGCGCGCTCAGCCGCCGCTGCGCCTCCGCGACCGTCGTCGGGTCGGGCTGGGCCGGCTTGGCTTCCCGGTTGGTGCGCTCGCGGTAGCCGTTGATCGCCGCGCAGAAGCCGTCCATCCAGGTCAGCGTCGCCGGGTCGGGGGACGGCGGGGCCGGCTGGGTCGCCGATGTCGGGGGCGCGGTCACCGTCACCGTCGGCGCGGTGGTGTCCGTCCCCGTGCACGCTGTCAGCACCAGGCAGGCGCCGAGCAGTCCTGGAACGAGTTTCATGAGATCCCCCTCGCGGTGCTCCTCGTCAGGTAGTACGCGCGAGGTGGCCGAAGGGTTGAGTCAGGCGGCGGCGAGCCGTCCGGCCAAGGCCTCCCGGCCGTCGGCCGTCAGCTCCGCCCGCGTCCACTGCCCGAGCGCCACCACCGGCCCCCGCGCCGGCCGGATCAGCCCGGCCCGCGCGAGCTCGTGCGCGGTCGCCTGATCACAGCACGGCAGCCCGTCGACCCGCAGGTCGGGTTCGCAGCTGCAGGTGAGCTCGGCCCGGCCCGCGCCGACCGCCCGCAACATCGCCAACGCCCTCTGGTTCAGCATGGTCGTCCCCCTCTGTGGAGCTGACCTGAAAGAGACGTGACCGCCGTCACCGAATACGCGGGTTTCGCGAGGTTCCCCCGAACGGTGCACGATGACCCCATGACGGATTCGATCGGCGACCCGGCGGTGCGCGCGTTCATCGACGCACTGAACGCGGGCGACCGCACAGCGTTCCAGGCCGCGCTCACCCCGGACGCGACGATGTCCGACGACGGCCGCGACCGCGACCTCGCGGAGTGGACCGAGAAGGAGATCTTCTCGAGCCAGGGCCACCTCGACGTCGAGTCCGCGGAGGACGAGGGGCGGAAGTTCGTCGCGAACTACGCCAACTCGACGTGGGGCGCCATGCGCACGCGCTGGGCGTTCACCGTTCGCGACGGCAAGGTGGCGCGCTTCGAGACCGGGCAGGCCTGAGTCTCGTGTGACTCCTGAGGCTTGAGTTACAGGCGTTCCTGCAGCGCGTCCGCCGCGGCGAGCAGGTCCGCCGCCCAGCGGGCACCCGGCTTCCGGCCGATCCGCTCGATCGGGCCGGACACCGACACCGCTGCCACGACCGTGCCCGCCGAGTCGCGGACCGGCGCCGAAATGCTCGCGACGCCCGGTTCGCGCTCCGCCACGCTCTGGGCCCACCCGCGCCGGCGCACCTCGAGCAGCGTGCGTTCGCCGAAGACCGCGTCGGCCAGGATCGTGCGCTGCGTGTGGGGATCCGCCCAGGCCGCGAGCACCTTCGCACCCGAACCGGCGGTCATCGGCAGCCGTGAGCCCACCGGCACCGTGTCGCGCAGGCCCGACGGCGGCTCCGCCGTCGCCACGCACACGCGCTGCACGCCGTCGCGCCGGTAGAGCTGGACGCTTTCGCCGGTGACGTCGCGCAGTTTCGGCAGCACGACGCCGGCCGCGTCGAGCAGCGGGTCCGTCGAGCCGCCCGCCAGCTCGGCCAGCGCGGTGCCGGGACGCCAGCGCCCGTCGGGACCGCGGCGCAGCAGCCGGTGCACTTCGAGGCCCACCGCGAGCCGGTGCGCCGTCGCCCGCGGGAGACCCGTTCGCGTGCACAGTTCCGCGAGGCCGCAGGGGTCGTCCGCGACCGCCTGCAGGACGGCCACTGCTTTGTCCAGTACTCCGATACCGCTATGCTGTCCCACGACCCGATACTAGCGTCCCGCACTTTGGGAAGTCCAGTATCTGGGAAACACGGACTCGAGCTGCGCCCCTCCCTCTTGGCTCGCACCAGTTCCGCAGGTGTGCGCCCGAGTTCCACCACCACAACGAACCGTGGAAGGAGCCGGAGATGACCAGCCCGACCGGCAAGGCCCGCACACTGGCGGAGAAGGTGTGGGACGACCACCTCGTGCGCCGAGGCGAAGGCGCCGAACCGGACCTGCTCTACATCGACCTCCACCTGCTGCACGAAGTGACCAGCCCGCAGGCCTTCGACGGTCTCCGCCTGGCCGGGCGGCCGCTGCGCCGCCCCGACCTGACCATCGCGACCGAGGACCACAACGTCCCGACCGTCGACATCGAGCTCCCGATCGCCGATCCGGTCTCGCGCACCCAGGTCGACACCCTTCGCCGCAACTGCAAGGAGTTCGGTGTCCGGCTGCACCCGATGGGTGACGCCGAGCAGGGCATCGTGCACGTCATCGGCCCGCAGCTCGGTCTGACCCAGCCCGGCATGACCGTGGTCTGCGGCGACAGCCACACCTCCACACACGGCGCGTTCGGCGCCATCGCCTTCGGCATCGGCACGTCCGAGGTCGAGCACGTCATGGCCACCCAGACGCTGCCGCTGCGCGCGTTCAAGACGATGGCGATCACGGTCGACGGGGAGCTGCGTCCCGGCGTCACGGCGAAGGACATCATCCTCGCGGTGATCGCCAAGATCGGCACCGGCGGTGGGCAGGGCTACATCCTGGAGTACCGCGGCACGGCGATCGAAGCGCTGTCGATGGAAGCCCGGATGACGGTCTGCAACATGTCGATCGAGGCCGGCGCCCGCGCCGGGATGATCGCGCCGGACGAGACGACGTTCGAGTACCTGAAGGGCCGTCCGCACGCGCCGCAGGGCGCGGACTGGGACGCCGCGGTCGCCGCGTGGAAGGAACTGCGCACCGACGAGGGCGCTGAGTTCGACGCCGAGGTGCACCTGGACGCGGCCGAGCTGACGCCGTTCGTCACCTGGGGCACCAACCCCGGCCAGGGCCTCCCGCTGGGCGCCGAGGTGCCCGACCCGGAGCGCATCCCGGACGAGAACGACCGCATCGCCGCTGAAAAAGCCCTGTCCTACATGGACTTGAAGCCCGGCACGCCGCTGCGCGAGATCGCCGTCGACACCGTCTTCCTCGGCTCCTGCACCAACGGCCGGATCGAGGACCTGCGGGCCGCGGCCGAGGTGCTGCGCGGTCGGAAAGTGGCGGACTCGGTCCGGATGCTGGTGGTTCCCGGCTCCATGCGCGTCCGCAAGGCCGCCGAGGAGGAGGGGCTCGACGCGGTCTTCACCGCGGCGGGCGCCGAATGGCGGCAGGCCGGTTGCTCGATGTGCCTGGGCATGAACCCGGACCAGCTGAAGCCGGGCGAGCGCAGCGCGTCGACGTCGAACCGCAACTTCGAGGGCCGGCAGGGCAAGGGGGGCCGGACGCACCTGGTCTCGCCGCTCGTGGCCGCCGCCACGGCCGTCCGGGGCACGCTGTCGTCCCCGGAAGACCTGCTCACCGCGACCCGCTGACCCGAGAGGAGCTCCCACCATGGAACCGTTCACCCAGCACACCGGCATCGGCGTCCCGCTCCGCCGGTCCAACGTGGACACTGACCAGATCATCCCGGCGGTCTACCTCAAGCGGGTGACCCGGACGGG
This sequence comes from Amycolatopsis iheyensis, assembly GCF_024703995.1. Taxonomy (GTDB): domain Bacteria; phylum Actinomycetota; class Actinomycetes; order Mycobacteriales; family Pseudonocardiaceae; genus Amycolatopsis; species Amycolatopsis iheyensis. The sequence goes on from NZ_JAMXQV010000025.1 coordinate 150,982, forward strand.
CTTCGAGGACGGCCTGTTCGCCGCCTGGCGCGGCGACGAGGAGTTCATCCTCAACCAGGAGCCGTTCTCCCGGGGCAGCGTGCTGGTCGCGGGGCCGGACTTCGGCACCGGGTCGTCGCGCGAGCACGCCGTCTGGGCGCTGATGGACTACGGCTTCAAGGTCGTCATCTCCGCCCGGTTCGCCGACATCTTCCGCGGCAACTCCGGCAAGGGCGGCCTGGTCGCCGCCCAGTGCGAGCAGCACGACGTCGAGCTGCTCTGGAAGCTGCTGGAGAACGAGCCCGGCACCGAGGTCACGGTCGACCTCGAGACCAAGACCGTGCGGGCCAAGGACTTCACCGCGCCCTTCCAGATCGACGACTACGTCCGCTGGCGGCTGCTCGAAGGTCTCGACGACATCGCGCTGACGTTGCGCCACGCCGGTGGGATCGACACGTTCGAGGCCGCCCGTCCGTCGTGGAAGCCGACGACCACACCGGTCGCCGCGGGCTGAGGTCATTCGGGGCGGGATTCCTTGCGTGTCAAGGAGTCCCGCCCTTTTCGTGCGGTGGGTGGCCGTCGTCCGCCCGGTGGAACCCGCGCCGGGATCGCGCGTGCCGATGGAATTTGCGCTGCGTTGGTAATACCGTGGTGCTGGTCGGCCGACGCGGCCGTGGACGAGTACTTCCTTCTTGGAGGACTGGTATGGCCAACAAGGCCCAGCTGATCGAGGCGCTCACGGAGCGCTTGGGCGACAAGAAGGCCGCTTCCGAGGCGGTCGACGGTCTGGTCGACATCATCATCCGGACGGTCAACAAGGGCGAAAAGGTCACCATCACCGGCTTCGGGGTGTTCGAGAAGCGCGCCCGCGCGGCGCGGACGGCTCGGAACCCGCGCACCGGCGAGACGGTGCGGGTCAAGAAGACGAACGTGCCGGCGTTCCGCGCCGGAACCACCTTCAAGGACGTCGTTTCGGGTGCCAAGAAGCTGGCCAAGGCGGCCCCGGCGAAGCGGGCGGGGACAACGCGGGCGACGAGTACCCGGGCGGCGGCGGCAAAGCCGGCCACGGCCCGGGCAACGGCAACGCGCGCGGCCGCGGCTCCGAAGGCGACAACGCGCACGAGGGCGGCGGCCCCCAAGACGGCAGCGGCGAAGCCGACGGCGGCGAAGTCGGCTACCGCGGCGAAGCCGACGACGGCCCGCAAGCCCGCGGCCGCCAAGACCACGGCGTCGAGGACCACGGCAGCGAAGACCACAGCAGCGAAGACCACGGCAGCCAAGAGCACGGCGTCGAGGACCACAGCGGCGAAGAGCACGACGGCTCGCAAGACGACGGCAGCGAAGGCCCCGGCCCGGCGCACCTCGACGGCGAAGAAGAGCTGACCACCCGAAACTGTCGTACCCCTGCGGTAACGTGAAATCCGGGGATCCCCCAGGGGGTTACCTCCGCTGGGCGTTTGGCTTTCCGGCAGGGCCCCGCGCAGCAGCTGCGCGGGGCCCTGCCGCGTTTCCGGACGCCAAGGGGGAAGCGGTCCGCCGGGTGGCGTACCCGGAGGGTCGGCTCGCGCACGCAGAGAGTCGGCTCGCGTACCGGGAGGGTCGGCTCACGAACCGACCTTCCAGGCACGCCAACCGACTCTCCAGGCACGCGAGTCGACTGCCCAGGCACGCGAGTCGACTGCCCAGGCACGCGAGTCGACTGCCCAGGCACGCGAGTCGACTGCCCAGGCACGCGAGTCGACTGCCCAGGCACGCGAGTCGACTCTCCAGGCACGCGAGCCGACCTTCCAAGTACGCCGACCGACCCGCCAAACCGGCGAGCCGGCGCTTCGAATACACGGGCCGATCGGACCGAAGTCGGGTGCCGTCAGTGAGTGACGAGATCTGCCGTCCGAACGGGACTCGGCACCACCCGCTCGGAGCACTCTGCCGCGCCGGGACCGGTTCCGCCCAATTTCGCAAAGTGGCTTGAGCGCCCGGCCGAGTGATGCCACGCTGCGTTTCTCGGGGCCGCGTCCGGCGGGCCCCGCGGCGCGGCGAACCTGGGGGCGACCACCATCGACATCCGGCTGCTCGGCTCGTTCCAGGTGCTCGTCGACGGTTCGCCGGTCGTGCTGACCAGCTCCCGTCAACGTGCCCTGCTCGCGACACTCGCGCTGTCCGCGGGCCGCCTCGTGTCGATCGACGCCCTCGCCCGTGGTGTCTGGGGCGAAGCGCCGCCCGCGCACATCCGCGGCAGCCTCCAGACCTACGTCATGCGCCTGCGCCGGCTGTGCGGCGAAGAAACCGTCGTCACCGAACCGGACGGGTACCGGCTGGTCACCGACCCGTCCCGGGTGGACGCGCTGCGTTTCCTCCGCACCCTCGACCAGGCCGCCGCCGCGACCGAACCCGCTCGTCGCCGTGGTCTGCTCACCGCCGCGCTCGCCGCCTGGGGTGGCACGCCGCTCGAGGGCGTCGGTGCGCCCGTGCTCGCCGCCGAATGGGGGCCGTTGCTGACCGAGCGGTACCTCTTCGCCGTCGAACAACGCATCGACCTCGACGCCGGGCTCGTCCCCGACGCCCGGCTCATCGCCGAACTGACCGACCTCGTCGCCCAGCACCCGCTGCGGGAATCGTTGTGGGAACGGCTGGTGCGCGTCCTCGCCCGGTCCGGGCGCAGGGCCGAAGCGCTCGCCCGTTATGCCGGGCTTCGCGCGCTGCTGGCCGACGAGCTCGGCGTCGAACCGGGCGAGGACCTCCGCCGCCTGCACGCCGACCTGCTCGCCGCCGACACCGGACCGGACGTCACCGCGACCGTGCCGCGGCAGCTGCCCTTCGACGTCGCCGGCTTCACCGGCCGCGGCCCGGAACTCGCGGAGCTGGACCGACTGCCGCCCGGCGGTGCGTCCGGCGTCGTCGTCATCGAAGGCACCGCCGGGGTCGGGAAGACGTCGCTGGCCGTGCACTGGTCCCACCGCGTCCGCGACCGGTTCCCCGGCGGCCAGCTGTTCCTCGACCTGCGCGGCCACTCGGCGGCCACACCCGTCACGCCCGAAGCCGCCCTGGCCGGGTTCCTGCGCGCGCTCGGCGTCCCGCCCGAGACGCTGCCTTCCACAGTGGAGGAACGCTCGGCGCTGCTGCGCAGCCGGCTGGCCGGCAGCCGCACGCTCATGCTGCTCGACAACGCCGGCGACGCCGACCAGGTCCGCCCGCTGCTGCCCGGGCCGGGCAACCTCGTCGTCGTGACCAGCCGCAACCAGCTGCGCGGCCTCGTCGCGCGCGACGGCGCCCGCCGGATCGCCCTGCGCTCCTTCGACGACCGCGACGCCGCCGCCTTGCTCGCCGGCAGCGTCGGACCGGGGCGGCTGGCCGCCGAACCGGACGCCGTCGCCGAGCTCGTCCAGCTCTGCGGCCGGCTCCCGCTGGCGCTGGCGCTCGCGGGCGAACGCGCGTCGCGCTTTCCCGGCGTCTCCCTGGCCGGGATCGTCGAAGAGCTGCGCGACCAGCGGCTGCGGCTCGACACCCTCCGCGACCCGCAGGACGCGGGCACCGACCTGCGTGCCGCGTTCTCCTGGTCCTACAAGGCGGTGAGCCCGGCCGCCGCCCGGTTCTTCCGGCTGCTCGGCCTGCACCCCGGCCACGGCTTCAGCCTGTCCTCGGCCGCCGCGCTCGCCGGCGCGCACCTGCGCGAGGCCCGCGAGCTCGCCGACCAGCTCGCCGCCGCGCACCTGCTCAACCAGCCGAGCACCGACCGCTACCAGTTCCACGACCTGCTGCGCGTCTACGCGGGCGAGCTCGTCGAAACGGAGACGACGGCGCCCGAGCGGTCGGCGGCGCTGCGCCGGCTGCTGGACTGGTACCTCGCGAGCGTCGCCGAAGCGACCAAACTGGTCCGCCCCGACCTGGTCACCGAGGACATCACGCTCGACCCCGCGCCGCTGCCCGCCGTCCGCTTCACCCAGCACGAGCAGACGATCGCCTGGTACACCACCGAACGCGCGGCGCTCACCGCGCTCGTCGGCGTCGCGGCCGAGAACGGCTTCACCACCCACGCCTGGAAACTCGCCTGGCTCCTGCGCGGCTTCTTCGCCGAACGCCACGACCGCGACGACTGGATCACCACGGCCCGCACGGCCGTCGCGGCGACGCGCGCCGCGGGCGACAACACGGGCCTGCAGTACAGCGCCAACAACCTCGGCTCGGCCTACCTGCGCACCCTCCAGCCGGACAAGGCGCTGGAAGCGCTGGAGGAAGCCCGCGCGGCGGCCGAGACCGGCGAAAGCGGCGCCCTGACCGTGGCGATCCTGTCCAACCTCTCCGGCGCCTACTACGTCCGCGCCGAATACGCCGAAGCCGAACGCCACGCACTGCAGGCCGTCCGCCTCGCCCGCGACCACGGCCAGCGCACGTTCGTGCCGCACGCGCTGCTGAACGTCAGCGCCAGCCGCATCGGCCTCCACGACTACGACCACGCGGCGGAAGCCGCGAAGTCGGCGCACGAGGCGTTCGCCGAGCTCGGCGACCGCTACCACGCGGCACTGGCGCTGGGGAACGTCGCCGAAGCGCTGGAAGGCGCCGGCCGCCACGACGACGCGGAGAAGGCCGGCCTGGAAGCACTCGCCGAGCTGAGGGAGCTGAACGCGGACTACGGGACGATCGACGTCCTGATCACCCTGGGCCGGTTGAGGCACCGCACCGGCCGGACGCGCGAAGCGGGCGGCCATTGGGCCGAGGCGCTGACGGTCAGCCAGCGCCTCGGCGATCCCCGCGTTCCGGAGATCCGGGCCCTGCTGGCGACGGTGCCGACAGACCGGCCCCCGGCCCGGGATGCGCCGTACCCCTAGCCCGGCGCAGCCCAGCGGGAACCCGGAACCAGTACACCAAGATCGACTGTCACGGCGCTGTCTCGTGCCGGTGAGCGCGGCTCAGGGGTGGCTGGGCGACGGCGTCGGCAGCGCGCTCGGGTAGTAGTCCGCCGCCAGCAGCACCGGGCCGTCGTCGGCGGTCCGGGCGCGGAACGACAGCACCCAGAACGACCCCTTCTTGCTCGGCACGACCCCGCCGCGCGCCGCCGGAAGCTCGACGCCGTCGCGGTCGGCCAGGGCGCTGACCAGGTCCGGGATCACGCCGCCCTGGCTGCAGACCACCGGGGTCCCGCAGTCGCCGGCCACCGCCAGCAGACGGGCCACACCCAGCACCGGGTCGGGCCAGTAGCCCTCTTCCGACAGCAGCGGCTCGTGCCGTACTTCGGCGCCCAGGTCCTCGGCGACGCCGTGGACCGTCTGCACGCACCGCAGCCGCGGCGCCGACAGCACCCGGTCCGGCCGGAACAACGCCAGCACCCGCCGCAGCGCATTCGCCTGGCGGAGGCCCGCTTCCGACAACGGCCGCAGGTCGTCGTCGCCGGTCCACTCGTCGCGCTTGCCCGCCTTCGCGTGGCGCACCAGCACCAGCGTGCTCAAGCCGACCGGCAGCTGGCAGAACGCCCGCAGCACGTGGACGTCCGCCGGCCGCGTCAGCAGCTTCTCCGCCGCCGACGGGTCGAGCCAGCGCAGCTCGTCGACCTCGTCATTCGCCGCGAACTCGCCGGACACGGCTTCCGCGCTGAAGTAGTCGACCGTCTTCGGGACCGTCCCGGACCCGTTGCGCGCCGAGACCGGGTACGACGTCCGGGTCAAGTATCGGCCCAGTACCGCTTCGAACCCCGTTTCCTCCCGGACTTCGCGCACCGCGGCCTCGGCGATCGTCTCGCCCGGGTCGAGCTTGCCCTTCGGCAGGGACCAGTCGTCGTACCGCGGGCGGTGCACCAGGGCGACTTCCGTCACCCCCGCGGCGACGCGCCAGAGCACCGCGCCGGCCGCCCGTACCTCTTGGGTCATCCGGCGGCCCCGTGCAGCTTCGCCAGCTCCAGCTGGTGGTCGCGCACCCGCGAACCGTCCGCCGGGAACGGCGACCACTCGCCGCTCGCGGTCAGCACCCAGCACCGCGTCGCCGGGTCCAGCGCCGAGTCGAAGATGTCGTCGAGCTGCCGGGTCAGCTTCGGGTCCTTGACCCGCACCAGCGCCTCGATCCGCCGGTCCAGGTTGCGGTGCATCATGTCCGCGCTGCCGATCCAGTGCGTCCCGCCCGCGCGGAAGTGGAAGACCCGCGAGTGCTCCAGGAACCGGCCCAGGATCGACCGCACGTGGATGTTCTCCGACAGCCCTTCGACACCCGGCTTCAGCCCGCAGATCCCGCGGACGACGACCTCGACCGGCACGCCGGCCTGCGACGCGTGGTAGAGCGCGTCGATCACCTGCTCGTCGACCAGCGAGTTGCACTTGATCCGGATCCCGGCCTGCTGCCCGGCGCGCGCCAGCTCGATCTCCTCGCCGATCGCCCGCACGATGCCGCGGCGGATGCCGTGCGGCGACGTCAGGATCGTCCGGTAGGTGTCCTGGCGCGAGTAGCCGGTCAGCACGTTGAACAGGTCGGTGACGTCGGCGCCGATGCTCGGGTCGGCCGTGAGCAGGCCGAGGTCTTCGTAGAGCCGCGCCGTCTTCGGGTTGTAGTTGCCGGTGCCGATGTGGCAGTAGCGGCGGATCGTCGAGCCCTCCTGGCGCACCACCATCGACACCTTGCAGTGCGTCTTCAGCCCGACCAGCCCGTACACGACGTGCACGCCCGCGCGCTCCAGCGTCCGCGCCCAGGTGATGTTCGCCTGCTCGTCGAACCGCGCCTTGATCTCGACCAGCGCGACGACCTGCTTGCCCGCCTCGGCGGCGTCGATCAGCGCGTCGACGATCGGGGAGTCGCCCGAGGTCCGGTACAGCGTCTGCTTGATCGCGAGGACCTTCGAGTCGGCCGCCGCCTGCTCGATGAACCGCTGCACGCTCGTGGAGAACGAGTCGTACGGGTGGTGCACCAGGACGTCGCCCTCGCGCAGCGTCGCGAAGACGCTCTTCGGCGTCTCGCGCTCGCCGAACGCGGGGTGCGTCGCCGGGACGAACGGCCGGTCCTTGAGCTCCTTGCGGTCCACAGCGGACAGCTGGTGCAGGCAGGTCAGGTCGAGCAGCCCGGGCACCTCGACGACGTCGGCCGGATCGACGTCCAGCTCGCGCAGCAGCAGCTCGAGCATGTGCTCGCTCATGTCCTGCGCGACCTCGAGGCGCACCGGCGGGCCGAACCGGCGCTGCGCCAGCTCGCGCTCGAGGGCCTGCAGGAGGTCTTCGTCGCGGTCTTCGTCGACCTCGAAGTCGGCGTTGCGGGTGACGCGGAAGACGTGGTGCTCGGTGACGTCCATGCCGGTGAACAGTTCACCCAGGTGGGCGGCGATGAGCTCTTCGAGGGGCAGGAAGGTCGCCGTGCGGCTGGTGCGCTCGGTTTCGACGCGCATCATGCGCGGCACGTTGCTCGGCACCTTGACCCGGGCGAAGCGCTCGGTGCCGCCCTCCGGGTCGCGCACCGTGACCGCGAGGTTGAGCGAAAGGCCCGAAATGTAGGGGAACGGGTGCGCCGGGTCGACCGCGAGCGGCGTCAGCACCGGGAAGATCTGCTCGGAGAAGTAGCTGGAGAGGCGGAGCTGGTCGGCACCGGTGAGGTCGGCCCAGCCGACGATCCGGATGTCGTGCTCGGCCAGCTGCGGGCGCAGGTGCTTCTCGAACGCGCCGGTCTGGCGCTCGACGAGATCCTGGTTGCGCTTGGAGATGTAGTCCAGCTGCTCGCGCGGAGTGAGCCCGTCCGCACTGCGCACCAGCAGGCCGGTCTCGTCGCGGCGCTTCAGGCCGGCGACGCGGACCATGTAGAACTCGTCCAGGTTGGACGCGAAGATGGCGAGGAACTTCGTGCGCTCGAGCAGCGGCTGCGACTCGTCCTCGGCCAGCGCGAGCACGCGGGCGTTGAAGTCCTGCCAGGAGAGCTCGCGGTTGAAGTAGCGGTCGTCCGGCAGGGTCTCGGCGGCGGTCGGCGCGGTGGTGACCGCGGGCGGCGCCGACGGGACGGCGCGGAACTCCTCGGCGCCACGCGGATTGCCCTGCGCGGCGCTGCGGCGCCTCGTCGCGGCCGGCGTGGCCGCGGCGGCGGTGGTCTTGCGGGGCCGGGCCTTGCCGGCGGTGGCACGGGCGGCGGTGTCACGCGCGGTGGACTTCGACGGCGTCTTCTTGACCGTGGCGGCCGGTTTGGGCTCGGCCCGCTTGGCCGGGTTCGCGGCCGGCTTGGGCTTGGCCGCGCTCGCGGGGGTGATCGTCTTCTTCGCCGTCTCCGGGGATCCGTTCGCCGGGTTCCTGCGCCTCCGCGGTGCGGGCGTGCCGCCGTCTGCTGTGCTCACGGAGCCCATTGTTCACCACGCAGGGCGGAATTGCGCAGGCCACGGTGAAGGTCAGATGAACAGCTCAGCCTGGCGCGGCGGGGGTTTCGCCCAGCTGGGCGGCGGTGTGTTTCCCGACACCCAGCGCGCGGACGTGCTCGAGGTCTTCGGGGGTGTCGACGTCACTGCGCAGGCTCGGCAGCTCCTGCCCGAGCGCCACGGCGCCGGAAGCCGCGTGGGCGCGCGCCGAGCCCAGGCCGAAGCGCGGGTCGAGGGGCTGCCCGGGCGCGGCGAGCAGCAGGGTGGTGCCGGTGCCCTGCCGATCGGCGACGAAGGCCCGGCGCCCGGCCGCTTCGGCGAGCGCGGCCGCCAGGTCGCCGGCGCGCAGAGCGGGGAGGTCGGCCTGGAGGGCGCCGATGACCGCGTGGGGATCGTCGGCGCGGAGGAGGGCCTCGCCGTGGCGGAACGCGGCGTTGAGGCTCTGCTCGCCGGGTTTCGCGTTCTTTCGGTTCACGGGCTCGGCGACGATCTCCACCCCGAGCTCGGCCAGCTCGCGGACGCTGTCGGGATCGGCGGCGACGAGCAGCACCCGCCGGACGTGCCCGGCCGAGGTGACGGCGGCGAGCGTGTCGGCGGCGAGCGCGAGGACGAGCGCCGGATGGCGCGCGCCGTCGACGGCCCCCCGCAGCCGCGATTTGCCGTCGCGGGGGTGTTTCATCGGCACGACCAGGTCCACGTCCACGTATCCATCTTTACCGCAAAAGGCGGCGGGGTGTGGTGGGGTCGCGTGAGTTGTCCACAGGCGACGGGGGTTGTGGACAACGTGGGGGTGGGTGGGCCTTCTTTGGGTGGTTCGGTCGGTGGGCGGCGGTAGGTTTGACTCGGGGTGGCCCCCAGGGAGGGTGGGCGCTGTGTGGTGGGGGGTGGTGGCCGGCCGCGATGGGGTTTTGGCTGGTCGGCGAGGTGTGCGAGATGGGCGGGCTGGGGTTGGCCGGCGGGCGGCAGCCGTCGGTCGAGCCGGCCCGGCAGGGGTAACAGCCGCTGGTGGCCGGCCGAAAACCCGCCCCCGGACCCGGCCGGCCCTCCTCCCCGAACCCCGAACGACCACCCGAACCCACCCTCCCTGGACTGCTCCGACCCCGGCGCGGCAGGATCTGGGGCGGACGTGAGACGTGGAGGAGGAGATCGTGGCCCGGCGTGAGAAGGGCGGCTTCTGGGTGGGGTTGGCCGCCGCTGTGTTCTACCCGCTCACCGGTATCGCCCGGCGGGTCTACGTCGGCGACGAGAAAGTGCCGCGGCAAGGGCCCGCGCTGCTCGTGCTCAACCACATCTCGCACCTCGACCCCGTCGTCGACGCCGTGTTCGTGCACCGGGCGAAGCGGGTTCCCCGCTTTCTCGGCAAGGAGAGCCTGACCCGCGTGCCCGTCTTCGGGAAGGTCTTCGTCGGCTCCGGGCAGATTCCCGTCTCGCGGGGCTCGGCCGCCGCCGGCGACAGTCTCAAGGCCGCTCACCAAGCGCTGCAAGAGGGCAAGATCGTCGTGATCTACCCCGAGGGCACCATCACCAAGGACCCCGCCGGCTGGCCGAAGGAGTCCTTCACCGGCGCCGCGCGCCTGGCGATCCAGAACGACGTCCCCGTCATCCCCATCGCCCGCTGGGGCACCAGCCAGCTCTTCAACGGCTACACCAAGAAGTTCACGCCGTTCCCGCGCAAGACCATCACCCACAGCGTCGGCGACCCGCTCGACCTGTCCGCCTTCCGCGGCGGCAACACCCGCAGCGCGTCCAAGCTGCGCGAGGTCACCAAGGTCATGATGGACGAGGTGACCCGCCTGCTCGGCGAGATCCGGCACGAAGAACCCCCGACGGCGAAGCCGGGGGAACCCACCTGATGCGCGCCGACGTCCAGCGCGTCACCGTCCTCGGCGCCGGCTCCTGGGGCACCGCCTTCGCGAAGGTGCTCGGCGACGCGGGCCGCGAAGTCACCCTCTGGGCGCGCCGCGAGCAGGTCGCCGAAGACGTCCGCGAGCGGCACGTCAACAGCTCCTACCTGCCCGGTGTCGGCCTGCCGGAGAACATCACCGCCACCACCGACCCGGCGAAGGCCCTCGACGGGGCCCAGGCCGTCGTCCTCGCCGTGCCCAGCCAGAGCCTGCGGGCCAACCTGACCGCGTGGCGTGGACTCCTGCCCGAAGACGCCATCCTCGTCAGCCTCGCCAAGGGCGTCGAGCTCGGCACGCTCAAGCGGATGAGCGAGGTCATCGGCGAGATCGTCGGGATCGCCGCCGACCAGGTCGTCGTGGTCACCGGGCCCAACCTGGCCAAGGAGATCGCCGCCGGGCAGCCGTCCGCTTCGGTGCTCGCCTGCGCCGACCACGAACGCGCCGTCGCGATCCAGCGCGCCTGCGCCAACTCCTACTTCCGCCCCTACACCAACACCGACGTCGTCGGCTGCGAGCTTGGCGGCGTGTGCAAGAACGTGATCGCGCTCAGCACCGGGATGGCCGCGGGACTCGGTTTCGGCACCAACACGATGGCGATGCTCATCACCCGCGGCCTGGCCGAGATGGCCCGCCTCGGCGCGAAGCTGGGCGCGGACCCGCTCACGTTCGCCGGGCTGGCCGGCATCGGCGACCTGGTCGCCACCTGCTCGTCGCCGCTTTCGCGCAACCGGACCTTCGGCGAGCGCCTCGGCCGCGGCGAGACGCTCGAACAAGCGCAGGCCGCGACCGGCGGGCAGGTCGCCGAGGGCGTCATGTCGTGCTCGTCGATCCGCGCGCTCGCCCTGAGCCTCGGTGTCGACATGCCGATCACCGACGCGATGCACCGCGTCTGCCACGAGGGCGTCGACCCGCGGCAGGCCGGCGCCGAGCTGCTCGGCCGCTCGCAGAAACACGAGTGGTCCTGATCCTCCCGGCAGGTGGGACGTCTTGACCGGGTCGTGGCGGTGGGGAACGCTGAGCGCCATGTTCGCGTGCGAGATGACTGAGCTGCGGGGCCGCCACGGCCTTCGCGCCGTCATGTGCGCGTGTCGCTGTTGTCGGTGAACCCCGCCCCGGCCCAGCTCGACACCCTTTCTTCCGTGAGGACCCCCATGTTCGCCGTTCCGGACAACACCCTGCTGCGTCCCGAGAACCCCGCGCTGCGCCACCCCGTGCGCGTCGCGCTGGAGGTCGCCGCCGACCGCGACCGCTGGAAGCACCTCCTGCGCTACGACCCCGACGAGCGGTTCGCGACGCTCGTCGAGAAGGACGAGCACCAGGAGGTCTGGCTGATGGGCTGGCTGCCCGGCCAGCGCACCGACCTGCACGACCACGCGTTCGCCAGCGGCGCGTTCACCGTGGTCAGCGGCCACCTGTCGGAGGCGGTGGCCCGCCGCGCGCCGGACGGCCGCGCGGTCACCGAGCTGCACGCCCTCTCCGCCGGGCAGTCCCGCGTCTTCGGCCCGGGCTACGTCCACGAGGTCCGCAACGACGGCCCGGACCCGGCGATCTCGGTCCACGTCTACCGCGGCGCGGAACGCGCGATGCGGCCGTACCACCTCGACCCGCTGGGCGGCCCGGTCCTGGACTGAACCACCCGGCCCAAGCGCCCCAATGAGGTTTTCTCAGTAGCGGCCCTGGTGCTCAAACTGGGTGAGGACCAGGGCCGCTTGCACGATCGCGCCGATGCGGTGGGGGCAGAGGCTGACGTGGCGGAGGGCTCGCCAGCGGG
>NZ_JAMXQV010000026.1 GCF_024703995.1 Amycolatopsis iheyensis
TCGAACCGCCGCCGGCGCCGGTCGTGCCGCCCGCGCCCGCGCCGCCGGCCCCGCCCGCGCCGGCCCCGCCGTCGATGTCCGCGACGACCCCGCCGGAGGGCGTCGAGCTGAGCCCCGGCGCGGCGACGAACCTGCCGATCACCGTCCGCAACGACGGCGGCAGCCCGTCCGACCCGGTGGCCGTCGCGCTGAAGCTGCCACCGGGCGTGCACGCGGTCGACGCGGCGGGCGGCGGCGCGCCGATGGCGTTCGCCCAGGCCGGCGCGCCGATCTCGGTGAACTGCCCGGGCGGCGACGGGACGGTCACCTGCAAGACCGGCAGCGGCCTCCAGCCGGGCCAGAGCGCCACGCTGAACTTCCGGCTCCAGGCCGACGAGGACGCCCAGGGCGGCACGGTGACCGGGTCGGTCACCGCCGGCGTGCAGATCAACGTCGCCGTGAGCGTCAAGGTCACCGTGAAGCAGCCGCCGGACGCGGTGGTCCTCGAGGCCCAGGGCGACGGGCTCTCGGCGTTCCCCTGGACCCGCAACCCGCTGGTGTACGTGCGGGTCCGCAACACCGGCGAGACGACCCGGCCGGTCACGGTCACCTTCGACCACCCGCTGTGGCAGTGGTGGAGCCTGCGCGGCTTCCCGTGCACGCCCACCGACGGCGGCGCGAGCTGCACGACGAAGAGCGCGGTCGCCCCCGGCCAGCACGTCAACCTGTGGGTGCGGCTGAAGGGCCGCCCGGACGACGGGCGCGTCACGATCAACGCGAAGCTCGGCAAGGCGTCGGCGGAGCCGGTGACGATCGACTTCGGCTGCTACCACCACTGGTGCGGGAAGGACCCGCTGCCGTCGCCGTCGACCTCGCCTTCGACGACGCCGACCAAGCCGAAGCCGACGACACCGAAGCCGTCGTCCACCCCGCCGGCGACGACGTCGAAGACCGAGCCGAGCGAGCCTCCGACGTCGACGACCACGACCAGCGCGCCGCCGCCACCTCCGACCGGCCGGCCCGGCGACCAGCGGCCGACCGTCACCCCCGGGAAGGGATTCGGCTGGCTGACCGGGTAGCGTCCGCGCGGTGCGCGAGCTGCTGAAGAAGCATCGCGAGCTCCTCCGCTTCGCCGTCGTCGGCGGGATCAGCTTCGTGATCACGATGTCCGTCAACTACGGCTTGAAGTTCACCGTGCTGCGGACCCACCCGGTGACGGCGCTGATCATCGGCGTCCTGGTCGCGACGATCTTTTCCTACGTCGCCAACCGCGAGTGGTCGTTCCGCACCCGCGGCGGCCGCGAGCGGACCCACGAGGCCGCGCTGTTCTTCCTGTTCAGCGGCATCGCGCTGGGCCTGAACGCGCTGCCGCAGTGGTTCTCGCGGTACGTGCTGGACCTGCAGGCGCCGCGGCTGTCGCCGTTCGGCGTCGAGGTGGCCGACTTCGTCAGCGGGATCATCATCGGCACCCTGCTCGGCACGGTGTTCCGCTGGTGGGCGTTCAAGAAGTGGGTCTTCCCGCAGGAAGACGGCCGCGTGTTGCGGGTCGTGGATGATCCGGACATTCAGGACCGCAAGGCCGCCTGAACCACAGGTCAACGCGGTGTGCCGTAACAACCGGGGCTCCGCCCCGGGCCGGGGGCTCCGCCACCCGGACCCCCACAAGCTTCTAGACTGCGTCATGTGACCGTTGTGGAAACCGTGCTCAAGCGCACGCCGGAGCCACTGCGTTCGGTGCTGATCAAGCACCGGGAGCTGCTGAAGTTCGCGATCGTGGGCGGCACGACGTTCCTCGTCGACAACGGCGTCTGGTACTTCCTGAAGCTGTCGGTGCTGGAGTCGAAACCGACCACGGCGAAGGCGATCGCGATCATCGTCGCGACGATCGTGTCGTACATCCTCAACCGCGAGTGGTCGTTCCGCACCCGCGGCGGCCGGGAGCGCCACCACGAGGCCGCGCTGTTCTTCGTGATCAGCGGCGTCGCGGTCGTGGTGAACCTGATCCCGCTGTACGTGTCCCGGTACGTGCTGCACCTGGAGATGCCGCACGTGACGCGGCTGGTGCAGGAGGTCGCGGACTTCGCGAGCGGGTCGATCATCGGCATGCTGCTGGCGATGTTCTTCCGCTTCTGGGGCTTCAAGAAGTGGGTCTTCCCGGACGAGCTGGGCGAGCGCCGCCGCGACAACGGCGACGTCACCCGCCTCCGCTGACCCTTTCCCGCGATTCCCGGCGGGCCCCGGCCCTGCTCACGCCGGTTCCGGAAAAGTGCTTGTCTTCTGACATGTAGTTGTCTACAGTCATCTTCGACAGTGTTCCTTCGTGAGGACGCCGTCCGGATTCGGCCGGGCGAGCGGGACGATTCGAGGTGGTTTCCGAGCGCGAAGAGGTCGCACCCGTTCCACGGGTGACGATGGAGCCTTTTCCCGACTCGACGGGACGTGCGTAAAAACACGTCCGCATCTCTCGTCCCTTCTGACGAACCAAGGACATTTCTTGCCTGCCACCGCGCTGAAACGCGCCCAAAGCCCGGCCATCGCCGGCCTGTTCCTGTCCGTTTTCCTCGCGATGCTCGACGCCCAGGTCGTCGCCACCGCGCTCCCCCGGATCGCCGGCGAGTTCGGCGGCACCGGCGCCTACGCCTGGGTCACGACCGCCTACCTGCTCGCCGGCAGCGTCACCGCCCCGCTCTTCGGGAAGCTCGGTGACGTCTTCGGCCGCAAACGCGTGCTCCTGGGCGCCCTCACTCTCTTCCTGCTCGGCTCACTCGCCTGCGGCCTCGCCCCGACAGCCACCGCGCTCATCGTCGGACGGGTGCTGCAGGGCGCCGGCTCCGGCGGGCTCTTCGTCTCCGTCGGCGCTTCGCTCGGCGAGATGTTCACGCCCCGCGAAGGCGCGAAGTACTTCGGGTGGTTCTCGATCTGCTTCGCCGTCGCGTCGCTCGCCGGGCCGGTCGTCGGCGGCCTGCTCACCGGCGTTGCCGGATGGCGGTCGATCTTCCTCGTCAACCTGCCGCTCGGGCTCGTCGCCGTCGCACTCGTCAACCGGCTCGATCTCCCGAGACGACGACGTGCGGCACCGTTCGACTTCACCGGCGTCGTCCTGCTGGGCGCGACGATCACCGGCTTCACCCTGCTGACGCCGTGGTCCATCGCGCTCGGCGCGGCGGCCGCCGTCGCCTTCGTCGTCGTCGAACGGCGAGCCGAGGCGCCCGTGCTACCACTTCGGCTCTTCAAGGACCGGACGTTCAGCGTGTCGATCGTCCTCAGCGTGCTCGCCGGCTTCGCGTTCCTCGGCTCGATCAACTACATCGCGGTCCTGCTGCAGGCCGACGCCGGCCCGGCCGAAGGCGGCCTGCGGCTCGTGCCGATGACGCTCGCCGTGTCGCTGTCCTCGGTCGTCGCGAGCAAGATCATCGCCCGCACCGGCCACTACCGCTGGGCGCCGCGGCTGAGCATGGCGCTCGGCCTGCTCGCGGTGCTCGGCCTGACCACCGTCCACGGACTGCCCTTGATCATGACCTGCCTGGTCCTCTTCGGTCTCGCGGCCGGGCTGAACCTGCAGGTCCTGGCCATGGCGACGCAGAACACCGCACCACCGGCGGACCGCGGCGCCGTCGCCGCCACCGTGAACCTCGCCCGCGCGCTCGGCTCGGCCCTCGGCCCGGTCGCGCTCGGCTTCGCCTACCGAGCCGGCACCCACGGCGTCTTCCTCGCCCTGCTGCCGGTCCTCGCGCTCGCCCTCGTCACGGCGTTCGCGCTCCCGCACGTCCCGCTCGAAGGAGAATCCCGATGATCTTCGTCCTCGGCGCCACCGGCAAGGTCGGCCGCGCCCTCGTCCCCACCCTGCTCGACGCCGGCGCCGACGTCCGCGCCCTCACCCGCGACCCGGCGAAAGCCACCGTCGACCCGCGGGCCGACGTCGTCCAAGGCGACCTCGACACCGCCGACCTGCCCGCGCTGCTCGACGGCGCGGACCGCGTCTTCGTGCTGACCCAGGGCCACAGCACCGAACGCGAAGCGGCGGTCGCGCGGGCCGCCACCCGCGCCGGTGTGACACACCTCGTCAAGCTGTCCACCACCGGTGTCCACTTCGGACAGACAGATCCGATCACCCGCGCCCACGCCGATGCCGAGCAGGCGATCCGCGAAGCCGGGCCGGCGTGGACGATCCTGCGGCCCGGCGCGTTCATGGACAACCGGTTCGCCTGGCGCGACACCATCCGCGACGAGAACACCGTGTACGCCGCCGAGGGCGACCCGGCGTCGGCGCTGATCCACGTCCGCGACATCGCCGCGGTCGCGACGCTCGCCCTCACGACGCCGGACCACCACGGCGCGACGTACGAGCTCACCGGCGGCGAAGCCCTCACGACCGAGCGGCAGGTCGCGATTCTTTCGGCGGCGTTGGGCCGATCGGTGAAATTCGTCGAAGAACCGGAAAGCGCCGCCCGCGAACGCATGATGCGGAAATACGGCTGGCCCGCCCAGGCCGTCGACGGTTTCTTCGCGCTCAAGCGGGAATCCGCCCAACGCGAACACGTCGTTTTCGACACCGTCGAGCGGCTGCTCGGCCGCCCGCCGCTGACTTTCGCGAACTGGGCGGGTGAGAACGCGGCCGCGTTCCCCTACCATTACCGGGGGTGACGGCCGGGGAGGTGACCGGATGGGTCTGCGCGTGCTCGTCGTCGACGACCACCCGCTGTTCCGGTTCGGGGTGTGCACGCTGCTCTCCGCCGAACCGGGCATCGAGGTCGTCGGCGAGGCCGCCAGCGGCGCCACCGCGGTCGACGCCGCGGCCGCGCTGCGCCCCGACGTCGTGGTCATGGACCTCCACCTGCCCGACCTGTCCGGGATCCAGGCGACCCGGCACATCGCCCAGGCCAGCCCGGACACCGGCGTGCTGATGCTGACGATGGCCGACGAAAGCGAGTCGGTTTTCGCGGCGATGCGCGCCGGTGCCCGCGGCTACCTGCTGAAGGACGCCGAGCCGGACGAGATCATCCGCGCGGTCCAGGCGGTCGCGCGGCGGGAGGCCATCTTCGGGCCCGACATCGCGAACCGCGTCCTCGGCTTCTTCAACCAGCCGCCGGCCAGCGAGCCGGTCTTCCCGGAGCTGACCGGCCGCGAACGCGAGGTGCTCGCGCTGATCGCGGCCGGGCACAGCAACGCCGTCATCGCGAACACGCTGTGCCTGAGCCCGAAGACGGTGCGCAACCACATCTCGAACGTCTTCGCGAAGCTGCACGTCGCCGACCGGGCCGAGGCGATCGTCCGGGCCCGGGACGCGGGCCTCGGCCAGTCCTGAAGGGCGGCCGGTCCGGGCAACATCGGGACGCCGGTCCCATGTGCCCGGGACACCTCGGCGGGCACTGTGGTCACCGTGAGGGGTGGAACCCCTTCGCACCGTTCGAGGGGAATGGGTGACGATGTTCGAAACCGACCGGACACCGGTGGTGGTCCGCGCCACCGATCCGATCCTGCACAACGGCGTCTGCATGGCGCTGCGTTCGCGTGACGACGTCCGGGTGGTGGACGGCGAGCCGGCCGACGCGGCGGTGGTCGCGCTGCTGGTCGCCGACCGGCTCGACGAGACGATGACGCAGCTGCTGTCCGCGCTGCACCACCAGGGCTTCACCCGCATCGTGCTGATCGCGGGCGAAGTCGACGACAACGAGATCCTCAACGCCGTCGAGCACGGCGTCTGCGCGGTGGCCCGCCGCGCCGACGCCGGACCGGAGGTTCTCGTCCGGCTGATCAAGGCCGCCGCGGCCGGGGAAGGCGCGTTGCCGCCCGACCTGCTCGGCCGGCTGCTGAACCGGGTGTCCCGCCTGCAGCGTCAGGTGCTCCAGCCACGCGGGCTGCACCTGGGCGGGATGAGCAACCGGGAGACGGAGGTGCTCCGGCTCGTGGCGGCGGGGTACTCGACGCAGGAGATCGCCGACGAGCTGTGCTACTCGCAGCGGACGGTGAAGAGCATCCTGCACGACGTCACCAACCGGTTCCAGCTGCGCAACCGCTCGCACGCGGTCGCGTACGCCCTGCGTGAAGGGTTGATCTGACCCATGATCGCCCAGGTCGACGAGGCTTTGTGCCGGCTGCTGCGTCCCCGCCTGCCGGCGGGGACGCAGATCCGGCTCGATCCGCCGAAGCCGGCCTGGCAGACGGAGTCGCCGGTGCGGAGCGTGGAGCTGTTCCTCTTCGCGCTGCACGACGCCGTCGACGCGGAAGAGAGGGAGGGGAAGCGCGCGGCCCGTCGCTGCGCGCTTTCCTACCTCGTCACCGCGCGGGCCGGGGCGGTCCGCGAGGAGCACGACCTGCTCGACGCCGCCCTGCGGGCCGTGCTCGACACCGGGCAGCTGGCCACTGAAAGCGCTTCCCCGGCGCGGCTGGCGCTGGCCTCGACGGATCCGTCGACGTTGTGGCCCAGCCTGGGCATGCCCGCGCGGGCCGGGTTCGTCCTGCTGGTGACGACCGACGCCGGCTAACGCGGGACGCGCTCCGCGGGCCACCGGACCTCGGGCACGTCGCTCGGGCGCGGCACCTTGAGGAACAGGCTGAACACCGCCGGCCGCCGGTTCGACAGCTCCAGCCGGCCACCGTCGGCCTCCACCAGCGCCCGCGCCAGCGCCAGCCCGACGCCGGTCGAGCCGCCGCCGGAGAAGCCGCGCTCGAAGATGTGCGGGGCCAGCTCGTCCGGCACGCCCGAGCCGGTGTCGCTGACCTCGATCACCACGGTGCCCTCGGCGTCGCCGCGGCGGGCGACCAGGTTGACCGTGCCCGAGCCGTGGCGCAGCGCGTTGTCCAGCAGCACCCCGATGACCTCGCGGAGCCGGCCGGGGGTCGCTCGTGCCATCAGCCCGTCGGCCACGCGCATCCGCAGGTTGCGGCCCTCCGAGCGGAGCAGCTCACGCCATTCCTGCGCCATCTCGGGCAGCTGCGTCGGCAGGTCGACCGGTTCCGCGCCGACCTCACGCGCCGCCCGGGCCGCCGCCAGCAGCTCGTCGAGCGCCTCGGCGAGCCGGTCCGCCTGCTCCTGGGCCGCCTTCGACTCGTCGGCGACCTCGTCGTCCGGGTGCACGGTCAGCGGTTCCAGCCGCAGCTGCAACGCCGTCAGGCGGCTGCGCAGCTGGTGCGAGACGTCACCGACGAGCTGCCGTTCCCGCTGGACGAGCTGGGCGAGCGCGGTGCCGGACGCGTCGAGCGCCTCGGCGACCATGTCGAGCTCGCCGACGCCGTAGCGGCTCGGGTCGGGCCGGAAGTCGCCGCCGCCGAGGCGGGACGCGCGTTCGGCGACGTGCCGCAGCGGCTTCGCCAGCCTCCGCGCCGTCGCGATCGCCACCACCGCGCCGGTGCCGACGGACAGGAGCACCAGCAGGACGACGACGAGCGTGACCGTCGTCTGCCGCTCGTGCATCGGGCCGGCCGGGACGGCGATCGCCACCTTGCCGTCGCGGGCCAGGTCCGCGGTCTCGGTGACGGTGTCGGCGCCCGGGTCCGAGCCGTAGCGCTTCTCCTGCTGGCTGGGCACCTGGACGGTGAGCAGGCCGTTCGCCGGCACGGCGGCGCGCACCTGGTCGAGGTCGATCTCCTGGCCGTTGGCGATTTCGGTGTCGAGGATCGCCGCCGCCGCGCGGGCGTTCTCGGCGAGCGTCTCCCGGTAGCTCGACTCGATCTGCCAGCTCGCCACGATGCCCAGCGGGATGCCGAGGACCGCCGCGGTGACCGCGACGGCCAGGAGGATGGCCAGCAGGATGCGGCGGCGCACGGCTTATTCGGCGTTGAAGCGGAAGCCGACGCCCCGGACGGTCGCGATCCGCCGTTCGCCGTCGTGGGCCTTGGTGGTGCGCCCGGCGGCCTCGTCGGCGGCGATGGCGAGCTTCCGGCGCAGCCACGACATGTGCATGTCGAGGGTCTTGGACGTCTTCGACTCGAGGTCGTTCCAGACCTCGGCGAGGATCTCGTCGCGGCTGACGACCTGCCCGGCGCGGCTCATCAGCACGCGCAGCAGCTCGAACTCCTTGTTCGCCAGCTGCACCTCGTGCAGGTCGACGGTGACGAGCCGGGCGCCGAGGTCCATCCGCACGCCGCCGGCCTCGAGCACCTCGGGCACCCGGCGGCGCAGCAGCGCGCGGATCCGGGCGAGCAGCTCGGCGAGCCGGAACGGCTTGGCGACGTAGTCGTCGGCGCCCGCGTCCAGGCCGACGACGAAGTCGACCTCGTCGGTGCGGGCGGTGAGCATGAGGACGGGCAGCTCGGTGCCGTTGGCCCGGAGCCGGCGGCAGACCTCCAGGCCGTCCATGCCGGGCAGCCCGAGGTCGAGCACGAGCAGGTCGACTCTCTGCGCGGCGGTGGCGTCGAGGACCGAAGGACCGTCGGTGACGACGTGGATCTCGTATCCCTCGCGTTCGAGGGCGCGGGAGAGCGGTTCGGCGATGGCCGGATCGTCTTCGGCAAGTAGGACCATGCTCACCTGGTCAACTCTACGGCGGCGGGGCGTGAAACCATCGTGACCGTGCCTGGCTACGGAGATGATCTGGCCCTCGCCACCCGGCTGGCTGACGCCGCCGACGCGATCACGACGGCGCGGTTTCGCGCCCTGGACCTGGCGGTGGAGCGCAAACCCGACCGCACCCCGGTGACCGACGCGGACACCGCGGTCGAGGACGCGATCCGCGCGGTGCTGGCATCGGAGCGCCCTTCCGACGCGGTCCTCGGCGAGGAGCGCGGCGGTTCGGCGGCGACCGGCCGGGCGTGGGTGCTCGACCCGATCGACGGCACCAAGAACTTCCTCCGCGGTGTACCCGTCTGGGCGACGCTGATCGCGTTGGTGTCGGACGGCGACCCGGTCGTCGGCATGATCAGCGCGCCCCTGCTGGGCCGCCGCTGGTGGGCGGCCACGGGTTCGGGGGCGTTTTCGTCGGACTCCGCGGGCACCCGGCAGCTGTCGGTTTCCGGGGTTTCGTCGCTTTCCGACGCCTATCTGTCCACTACGGACTTGAACTCGTGGACCGAGCACCACTCGCGCGAGAAGTACCTCGACCTGGTGGACGCGTGCTGGGAAACCCGCGCGTTCGGCGACTTCTGGCACCACGTGCTGGTGGCGGAGGGCGCACTGGACGTAGCGGCGGAGTGCATCGTGAACCCGTGGGACGTCGCGGCGGCCCAGGTGATCGTCACCGAGGCCGGCGGCCGCTTCAGCGACCTCGACGGGCTGGCCCGCTACGACAACGGGAGCGCGTTGTCCACGAACGGCCGCCTGCACGACGAAGCGTTGGCGATCCTCAAGCGCTGAGCAAAAGCGGCACTTTCACGACGAAAGTGCCGCTTCCGGGTTCAGGAACCCGGCAGCAGACCGACCGCACCGCGGGCGACCTGCGCCCAGGCCAGCCGCCCGAAAAGGTAATGGCAAGCCACCTGCTCACTGGTGAACCGCGCCCAGTCGTACCGGTTGCCCTGCTCGCGCCAGAACACCTCCCACGCCTCGTCCTCGCCCTGCATCAGGCACCAGGCGTTGTCGACTTCGGCGCCGAGCGAGACGACCTCCGGCGGCACGCCCAGCACGCCGAGCCAGCGCTGGATCGACTGGGTGTTCATCAATCCTCTTCCCCCTTGGCCTCGGCCAGGTAGCCGAGGGTCACGAGTTCGTCCGCGGCCAGCAGGGCGCGGTACCGGGTGCCGCCGCCGACCTGGCCGAACCAGTTCGCCGTCTCCGAACGCCACATCGGCACCGCGCGCACCACGACGTACCGGCGGTACTCCGCGTCCAGCATCCCCGGCGGCAGCGAGCGTTCCGCGAAGCGCGTGCCGTCGGCGGAAAACACCCGCCCGTACGCCGGGCCGAAGCGGTCGAGCACCGTGTTCGCCGGGACCATCACCGGCTCGGCGTGGTCGACGCCGCCCTCCGGGTAGTGGTCGCCCGGCGGCCACGCGTACTCGGGGCCGAGTTCGCTGTGCCCGACGACGAACCGGCGGATCCACACCGCCTGCGTCGCGTGGGCGTACGGCACGTAGCCGTCGGTCAGGTGCCGCGGCACCGGCCGCGACGGCGCGGTCGGCGAGCGGCGGAACCCCGCGGTGACGTTGGTCAGCGCCTGGTCGTCGAAGATCAGCCGGGCGTCCGGGTGGTCGTTCGGGCCGAAGCCGTCCGGGTCCTCGGGCAGCGGCAGCTGCAGCGCCGGCCGGTCCATCGCGACCGGCAGGTGCCCGATCGGGAACATGTGCACGAGGAAGAGCGCGACAACGCTTTCCCGTTCCGTGCGCGGCGACCCGAGCGGCGGCAGCGGCGCGGGCGAGCCGGGGTTCGGCGGCGGCCCGGCCACCGGCGGCGGGACCGGGTTCGGCACCGACGGCGGCGCGGGCGGGGCCGGGGGCAGCGGGAACGGCGGCAGCAGGGGCGACACCGCGTGCGGCCACGCGGCCGGGCTCCCCGATGGCGGTGTCGGGGCGTCCTCGGCGCCGTACCCGGGCAGCTGCACCGGCCCGGTGTCGAGGTCGGCCTCGACCGGTTCGGAGCCCGCCTCGGAAGGCTCGGTCACACCCATCCTCCGGCTCGGTCGGTGCCCGCGGGCACAACGCTGTTCGACGCGGCCGCGGCGCTGCCGGTCACCCTTGATACCGCACCCGCCCGGCGCGGGCGCACCGAGGTCAGCTCAGCGCGTTGACCACCCGGGACGGGCTCGGGCGGCCGAGCTGTCCCGCCATCCACGCGCTGGCCGCCACCAGCGCGTCCAAGTCGGCCCCGTGCGCGACACCCAGCCCGTCGAGCATCCAGACGAGGTCTTCGGTCGCCAGGTTCCCGGTCGCCGACTCGGCGTACGGGCAACCGCCGAGCCCGCCCGCCGAAGAGTCCACAGTCGACACTCCACATCGGAGCGCCGCCAGGGTGTTGGCCAGAGCCTGGCCGTAGGTGTCGTGGAAGTGCACGGCCAAACTGCCGACATCGCCGAAGAGCCCGATCAGGTGCTCGACCTGGCCCGCGGTCGCGACGCCGATCGTGTCGCCCAGCGAAAGCTGCGAACACCCCATCTCCAGCAGGCGGCGGCCGGCGTCGGCGACCTGCTTCGCCGGCACCGCGCCCTCCCACGGGTCGCCGAAGCACATCGAGAGGTAGCCGCGCACATCGACGCCGGCTTCGCGGGCTCGCGTGACGACCGGTTCGAACATCGCGAACTGGTCGTCCAGCGAGGAGTTCAGGTTCTTCTGCGCGAACGTCTCCGTCGCGCTGGCGAAGATCGC
The DNA here is from genome assembly GCF_024703995.1 of Amycolatopsis iheyensis. Taxonomy (GTDB): domain Bacteria; phylum Actinomycetota; class Actinomycetes; order Mycobacteriales; family Pseudonocardiaceae; genus Amycolatopsis; species Amycolatopsis iheyensis. The sequence continues at coordinate 11,215 of NZ_JAMXQV010000026.1, forward strand.
GATGTGCTCGACACCGGCGTCGAGCGCCCGGTTCAGGCCCTTCTCGTTCGGCACCAGCACCGGGTACCGGACGCCTTCGCGACGGTCCAGCCCGGCCAGCAGCTGCTCGGCGTCGGCCAGCTGCGGCACCCACTTCGGGTGCACGAAGCTGGTCGCCTCCAGCGTCGTCAGCCCGGCGCCCGCGAGCCGGTCGAGGAACTCCAGCTTGACCTCGACCGGGACGATCGTCTTCTCGTTCTGGAGCCCGTCCCGCGGGCCGACTTCCCAGATCGTGACCCGCTCCGGCAGCTCACCCGTGGCGGGGACCCGGTCCGGCAGGCCCAGTTCGCGCGTGCCCATCAGCGGCGACGTCGATCGCCGCGGGGCGGGTGCCCGCCCTGGGGCGGCAGCGGCTCGGTCTGCTGGGGACCGGCCTGCTGGGGGCCGGCCTGCGGCGCGCCCGGCCGGTAGTCGTCGTACGGGTTGTCGTTGACCTCGCGGTAGATCACCGTGTGCACCTTCTCCACGTGCGGGATGTCCTCGAACCGCAGCGGCTCGTCCGACGCCGACTCGATGATCAGCGAGCCGCAGCCGAAGACGCGGTCCAGCAGGCCGTGCTCGAACTGGACGCTGTTGATGCGGCCCATCGGGATGTCGATGCCGGTGCGCTTCAGGACGCCTTCGCGGACGATGAGCCGGTCGGTGGTCACGATGAAGTGCGTCGTGCGCCAGCGCACGAGCGGCGCCAGGAACAGCCACACGATCAGCACCAGGGCGACGACCCCGATGGCGATCAGCCCGACCGTGTTCCACGGCGAGCCGGCGTCCTTCGCGAGGATCGCCAGCCAGATGCCCGCGCCCAGGGTGACCAGGAACGCGAGCGTCGGGAAGATCAGCATCTTGAAGTGCGGGTGACTGTGCACCACGACGTGCTCTTGCTCGCTGAGCAAATCGTCCGGATAAGCCACGGCGGACGCTCCCAAGGTCGGTGCGGCGATGTCGCTTCACCGTACCGGCGAGACGCCTGCCCGGTGAGTGCAACGCCCCGAAGAATCAGGCCCGGCGGACGTGGACCACGTCACCCGCGAACACGGTGTGCCGCTGGCCGCCCGCGACGTCGACCTGCAGCTGCCCGGCGGGGTCGATGTCGGCCGCCCGGCCGATGAGCGAGGCGCCGTCCGGGAGCTGCACTTCGACGTCCTGGCCGAGGGTCGCGCAGGCGGCGCGGTAGTCGCCGAGCAGGCCCGCTTCGGTCAGGTCACCGGCCGCGAGCCGCCAGCGCTTCTCCAGCCCGTCGAACTCGCTGAGCAGCGCGATGGCGACGTCGGTGCGGTCGGTGTTCCAGGCGTCGTGCTCGGCGAGCGACGTCGCGGGCAGGCCACCGGGGCCGGGCTCGACGTCGCCCAGGGGCAGGACGTTCAGGCCGATGCCGAGGACGACCGACGGCGGTTCGCCCGCGACGGCTTCGGCGAGGATGCCGGCGCACTTGGCGCCGTCGATGAGGGCGTCGTTCGGCCACTTCAGCCGCGCGTCGATGCCGACGGCGGCCGCGGCCGCCCGGACGGCGAGCCCGGCGACGACGGAGAGTGAGCCGAGGGCGTGGAACGGCACGCCCGGCCGGAGCGCCACGCTGAGGTACAGCCCGGCGCCCTTCGGCGAGCTCCAGCTCCGAGCCCGCCGTCCGACCCCGGCGGTCTGCTCTTCGGCGAGCAGAACAGTCCGGTCCGCGACCCCTTCGTCGAGGGCTTTGCGCAGGTCAGCATTGGTGGAGCCGGTGCGCTCGACGACGTCGATCCGCGCGAACCGGCCCTTGAGCGCCGCGTTCAGGCGGGCAGCGTCGATCTCGGCCATGTGTCCACCATATGGGAGTCCCCCTAACGTGCAAGCCACTCAGTCGTTCACTTAGAGGTGCGCTCTTCTAAGTTGGATCCCGTGACGACGAAGCCGAGTTCCTGGGCCCGTGGGGCGGCCCTGCGCGGCCTCGTCGCGCTGCCGCTCGTCGCGGGGCTGGTGACCGCGGGCTGGCTGCTGGCCGACCGGTCGCCGGAACCCGCGCCCGCCCCGGTGCCGGTGGCCGCCGCTTCGGGGCCGTCGGTCCTCGAAGTCAGCGCCCCGGTGCAGGTGCGGGAGCCTGGTCAGGGCGCGTCCGGCCAGGGCGGCAAGAGCCCGCTGCAGCAGTGGGCCGAGCAGCTGTCCGGGCCACTGGACATCCCGGCGGAGGCCCTGATCGGGTACGCGAACGGCGAGCTGGCGCTGCGGAGCGAAGACCCGTCGTGCCACCTGTCGTGGGTGACGCTGGCGGGTGTCGGGTCGGCGGCGTCGAACCACGGCCGCGCGGGCGGCGACCTCCTGGGGCTGACGGCGGCCCAGTCGAAGAAGTACGGCGGCGAGGCGCCGATCGCGGCCGGCCGGGCGCTGTGCGCCGGCGGCACGGACCTCGGCGCGGGCCCCGGCTGGTGGAAGGCGATCGCGGCGTACCACCCGGGCGACGGGACCGAGCTGTTCCGCCAGCGCGTCCTCGGCATGGCGCAGCTCTACGCGACGCTGTCCCTGGACCCGTCGTCGGCGTCGTCACCGCGGGTCCAGGCGACCCGCTTCGCGCTGGGCCAGCTGGGCCTCCCGTACGTCTGGGGCGGCAACGGCCCCGACGCGGGCGCGGCGGGCTTCGACTGCTCGGGGCTGACGAAGGCGTCGTACGACAGCGCGGGCGTGGCCCTGCCGCGCACGGCGGACAGCCAGTTCCGCGCCCTGCCCCCGGTGCCGGCGGCGCAGGAACCACGCCTGGGCGACCTGGTGTTCTACGGCAGCCCGGCGACGCGCATCCACCACGTGGGCCTGTACCTGGGCAACGGCCTGATGATCAACGCCCCGACCGAGGGCCAGGCCATCCAGATCCACACGTACCACTCGAAGGGCGACGACTACGCGGGTGCGGGCCGCCCGGCCTGAGCCGGTTCGGTCGCTACCTCTGCCGCCCGTTTTTGTCGGTGGTGGCCGCTAGCGTCGAGCCATGTTCGAAGTCGACTTCGTCGAGTTCCCGTCCACGTCGGCCACCGCGTCCGGCGAGTTCTTCACGCGCGCCTTCGGCTGGGCGGTGACGCCGTACGGCCCGGACTACACCGACGTCCGGGCCGCCGGCCTCACCTTCGGCTTCCAGGCCGACGCGGCCGAGCAGCCCCGCGCACCCCTGATCACGATCCGCACGGACGATCTGGCGGCGGCGCGAACCGCCGTCGAAGCGGCCGGCGGGGAGGTGACGAAGGAACCCTTCGCCTTCCCCGGCGGGCGGCGCTTCCACTTCCGCGAGCCCGGCGGGAGCGAGCTGGCTGTGTGGTGCCCGGACGCTACGCCGTGACGGCCCGCTCGAGGTAGCCGGCGGCCCCACCGCCGTAGTAGGTCGCCGGATCGGCCGCCCGGAGCGGCAGGTCCAGCGCGAACCGCGTCACCAGGTCGGGGTTCGCGACGAAGTGGCGTGCGTAGGAGACGGCGTCGGCGATTCCCGCGGCGACCACGGCGTTCCCGGAGTCGCGGTCGAAGCCGTTGTTGACGATCAGCGAGCCGGCGAACAGCCGGCGGTAGCGCGCGAAGCCGGCGAAGTCCGGCCCGGAGTCAGGCCCACGGAGGTGGAGGTAGGAGACATCGAGTGAAGCCACCAGCTCGTCGTACTCGGCGCGCAGTGCTTCGTCCACAGTGAACAGTCCGCCGGTCCACCACGGCGAAAGCCGGACTCCGACGGCGATCCCGGCCGCGCGCACCGCGTCGACGACGTCGAGCAGCAGCTTCCCCCGGCAACGGCCGTAGGCGTCGGTGCGGTGGTTCAGCCGCGGGTGGAGGAACTGCGCGAGCAGATACACGCCGTTGGCGGCCACCTCGACGCCGTCGAAGCCGGCGCGGCGGGCGTTCGCGGCCGCGGCGGCGTAGTCGGCGACGACGGCCCGGATCTCGGCCGCGCTCATCGCCCGCGGGGTCACCGTCGGCTGCCGTCCCGAGGCCGTGTGCACCGGCTCGCCCGGGTTCACCGCCGAAGGCCCGGCCGGCGGCTCGCCCAGGAAGTCCGGGTGCGACACCGCGCCGGTGTGCCACAGCTGCGCGACGATCCGCCCGCCGAGCGCGTGCACGACGTCGGTGACCGGCCGCCACCCGGCGACCTGTTCACCGGTGTGCAGACCGGGGACGTCCGAGAACCCGACGGCCCGCTCGCTCACCCACGTGCCTTCGGTGATGACGAGCCCGGCGCCGGCGCGCCGGGCGTAGTAGGCGGCCTGCAGTTCGCCGGGCACGCCGCCGGGAACGCGCGCACGAGTCGTCGGTGCCAGCACCACGCGGTTCGGCAGGCGCCAGCCGCCCAGGTCGGCGGGGGTCAGCAAGCTCATCCGGTCACCTCTGCTTGTCGGGATCCGTCGTGGGGGCGACGGTGGAGGCCGACGAAAGGTGACCGATGGACGAGCTGGCGGCCCGGTTCGAAGCCGAACGCGCCCGGCTGCGCGGGCTGGCGTACCGGATGCTCGGCTCGGCGGCCGAGGCGGAAGACGCCGTCCAGGAGGCCTGGCTGCGGCTGAACCGGGCCGGCTCGGTCGACAACCTGGCGGCCTGGCTGACCACGGTCGTCTCGCGCGTCTGCCTCGACGTCCTCCGCACGCGCAAAGCCCGCCGCGAGGAGCCGTTCGAGGTGCTGGCGGAGCCGGCGGCCGACGCCGACCCGGCGGGCGAGGTCGAGCTGGCCGAGTCGGTGGGCCGTGCGCTGCTCGTCGTGCTCGACGCGCTCGGCCCGGCCGAGCGGATCGCGTTCGTGCTGCACGACCTGTTCGCGGTGCCGTTCGACCGGATCGCGCCGGTGCTGGACCGGACGCCGGTGGCCGCGAAGAAGCTCGCGAGCCGCGCCCGGCAGCGGGTGCGGGGCACGTCCCCGCTGCCGGCGGCCGACCTGGCGCGTCACCGCCGGGTGGTCGACGCGTTCCTGGCCGCGGCGCGCGGCGGCGACCTCGGCGAGCTCCTGGACGTGCTGGCCCCCGACGTCGTCCGCCGGGCCGACGCGGCCGCGCTGCCGGTCGGCGCGGCCCTCGAAGCACGGGGCGCGCGGGCGGTCGCCGAGGAGACGCAGGTGTTCGGGAAACGGGCTCACTTCGCCGAAGCGGCCTTGCTGGACGGCGCGGTCGGCGTCGTCGTGGCCCCGCGCGGCCGGCTGCTGCTCGCCCTCGCGGTGACGGTCGAGGGCGAGCGGGTGGCGGCGTACGAAGTGATCGCCGACCCCGCCCGCCTCGCCGCGCTGCACGTCACGCTCCTCGCTTGATCCGGTAGGACAGGTGCGTCACGCCGGTGCCCTCGACGACCTCGGGGCCGGTCAGCCTGGTCGTGGCGTCGAGGTGGTCGAAGAAGCGGACGCCGGCGCCGAGCAGCACCGGGACCAGGTCGACCTGGATGCCGTCGAGCAGGCCGAGGTTGAGGCACTGCTGCGCGAGCGTCGTGCTGGCGACGGCGACGTTCTTGTCGCCGGCGACCTTCTTGGCCTGCTCGACGGCGCTCTCGAGGCCGTCGGTGACGAACGTGAACGGCGCGTCCGGGTGCGCCCAGTCGGCGGGCGCCTCGTGGGTGACGACGAAGACCGGCGCGCCCATCGGGTGCGCCCCGCCCCAGCCCTGGGTGAGGGTGAACAGCCGGCGGCCGGTCAGCAGGGCGCCGACGTTGTCCATCGCGTCGCGCAGCATCTTCGCGCTGGCTTCGGAGGTCTTGAAGGTCGCCCAGTCGACGGCGGTGGGCACCTCGACGTCACCGTTGCCGAACCACTCGAACAGGTGATCGATGCGGTCCTCCGGGTCGGCGACGAAGCCGTCGAGGGACATGGACATGTTGGCGATGACGTCGGCCATTTTTAGCTCCTTTGCGCTGGTCAGAGGCGGTTTGCCCTGATGACGAGAAGTCTTCCGCGCGGCGCCGCCCGGAAGATCTGCCACCTGGCCGACATCCGTGGCGGGGTGGCCGATGCCTTGACAGCCCCGGCCGATGGCGACACCATGAATGGAGGTTCATGAACGCGAGTTCACGATGAGGGGAGCCGGGATGACCGGGATCGTCAACACCGCGCAGGCAGCCGCGTGGAACGGCTACGAAGGGGAGCACTGGGCGTCGAACGCCGACCGCTACGACGCGGTGAACGGCGGGTTCAACGGCTTCCTGCTCGACCTGGTGAGCGCGGAAGACCGGGTGCTCGACATCGGCAGCGGCAACGGCCTGCTGACCCGGCTCGCCGCGGCGCGGGCCCGGACGGCGCTCGGCGTCGACCTCTCCGGACCGATGCTCGCCACCGCGCGAAAACGGGCGGCGGAAGTGCCGAACGTGACGTACGAGCAAGGTGACGTCCAGGTCCACCCGTTCCCGGACGGCGGGTTCGACCTGGCGGTCAGCCGGTTCGGGGTGATGTTCTTCGCCGACCCGGTGGCGGCGTTCGCCAACGTCCGGCGGGCCCTGCGCCCGGGCGGGCGGCTCGCGTTCCTCTGCATGACGGCGCTCGCGGGCACCGACCTCGGCCGGGTGTTCGGCGCGATGGCGCCGTTCCTCCCCCAGCCGACCGGGCCGGACGGCAGCGGCCCGACGTCGTTCGCGGACCCGGAGCGGACGAGAGCGGTGCTGACCGAGGCCGGCTTCGAAGACGTGGTGTCGACCCGCGTCGAAGCCGACCAGGTCTGGGGGCGCGATGTTCCCGACGCGGCCCGGTTCATCGCCGATTGGGGCCCGGTGCGCCACCACCTGGGCCAGGTCGACGAAGCGACAGCGGCCAAGGCGGTCGCAGCGCTCACGGAAGCACTGCAACCATTCGAACACCCGGACGCGGTCCGGCTGCGCGGCGCCGCGTGGCTGGTCACGGGAAGGAGGTCGTAGCGGGCAGCCGTACGATGGCCCGGATGTCACCGAGGAAAGCCGCCGCCCAACGAGACGGCCAGTCCCTGCCCGACCTGCTGGTCGAAACCACCCGGCAGCTGATCGACACGCAGGGGACGGTCGGCTTGACCGTGCGCGAGATCGCGCGCCGGGCCGGCGTCGCCGACGGTGTGCTCTACAACCACTTCTCCGACAAGGAGGAGCTGGTGGCCCGGGCCCTCTTGGAGCACGTGCGCGAGACGGAAGCGGACCTCGACGAGCTGCCGGTGCCGGGCGAGGGCACGGTGGCGGACAACCTCATGCAGCACCTGGAATACGGACTGACCCTGCACGAGGTGCTCGTCCCGGCGTTCGTCGGCCTGCTCGGCCAGCCGAAGGTGCTGAGGCGGTTCGCGGAGCTCAGCACGCGGACAAGCCACTGGCACGACCGGCTGCTGAGGTACCTGGAGGCGGAGCGCATCCTCGGCCGGCTGCGCCCGGAGTCCCGGGTGGAGGCGGCGGCGGCCCTGCTGGTCGGCCACTGCCACGGTGTGGTGCTGGCGGAGGTGCTGCCCCACACGGGCCCCGAGGTCCCGCCGGCGGCGGAGTCCGTCGTGCGTGCGCTCCTCGACGGCCTGGCTCCCTAGGCCACGTGCTCGACGCCGACGAAGGCGTCTCCGGCTCCGTCCATTGTGGAATTCTCGACACCGAACCCACCATTCGCGACACAGAAAGGGAAAGACCGATGGACCCTGCCGCGATACCCTCGCGGTATGGACGACGTCGAGGTCCGTGAGCTGCGGTACTTCCGCGCGGTGGCCGAAGAGCTGAACTTCTCCCGCGCCGCCGAGCGGCTCGGGATGGCGCAGCCACCGCTGTCCCGCGCGATCCGGCTGCTGGAGCGGCGGCTGGGCGTCCAGCTCTTCGAACGCACGAGCCGGCACGTTTCGCTGACCCCGGCCGGGAACGTGCTGTTCACGGAGTCGGCGAAGGCGCTGGACGCGGTCACCACCGCCGTCCGGCGCACGAGGCGGGCGGCGCAGCAGAAGCCGGCGCTCGTCGTCACCGCGAAACCGGGTGTCGCGACCGAACTGCTGCGACGCATCGCCGACGTGCACGCCGACCCGGTCGAGATCCGGGTCAGCGGGTCCGGTGAGCAGGCGGAGATGCTGCGCGAGGGCCGGGCCGACGTGGCCCTGCTCGGTTGCCCGGGCGACCACGACGACCTGGACGTCGAGGTGCTCTTCACCGAGCCGCGGGTCGCGGCGCTGCCCTCGGGCCACGAGCTGGCCGGCCGGGCCGCGCTGGTCTGCGCGGACTTCACCGGGCGGCCGACCCCGTTCTGGCCGGACGCGTCCGCCGCGGACCGGGCGTACTGGTCGGGGCAGGACGTCACCGGCCGCGCGGTCACGCCGGGGCCGGTGGTGCACGACAGCGCCCAGCTGCTGGAGACGGTCGCGCTCGGGCAGGCGATCGCGCTGCTGCCGGCGTCGGTCGCGCAGTGGCGGGCGCGGGCCGACATCGTCTACCGGCCGGTCGTCGACGCGACGCCCTACTCGCTGGCGCTCGCCTGGCCGGCCGGGGCGCGGGACCTGCGCATCGCGCGGTTCGTGGGCACCGCCCTCGAAGCCAGCGCCATCAAGAACAGCGCTGTCAAAAGCAGCGCCATGAAAGCTAGCGGAGCACTACCTCGACCGGGTGCTGTTCCGGCGGGGTGAGCGACCGGATCACCGGCGGTACCCGCACGTCTTCGGCCTCGAACGCGGCCCGCAGCTGCTCGAGGCCGGCGTCGGCCATCAGCTCGGCGAGCTCGTCCGCGCGGGCGACGGCGGCCGGGGCTAGAGGGGCGTCGTCGTTCAGGTCGCCCCACAGGTCCCAGAGGATCATCTCGTGCTTGTTCAGCGCGGCGAGGTCGAGCACCAGGTTGTGGCGCGCGTACGGCAACCCACGCAGGAAAGGCACGTCCAGCTCCGGTGAAACGACCAGCCGGTCCGGGTCGAGGTCGCCGGCGCGGGCGGCCGACCACGCGTCGGCGCCGACGAGGAACCGGTCGCGGGGGACGTCGAGGAGGTCGAACTCGCCGAAGTCGTCCTGCAGCTGGGGTTCGACCAGGCGCCAGCCGGTGCCGTCGTGGATTTCGGCGACGACGTGGTCGAGGTGCCAGCCCGGCACCAGGTAGTTCGCGAACCCGACCCGGGTGCGGGCCGGGATGCCGTGGTGGCGTGCCATCGACACGAACAGCAGCGTGAAGTCCCGGCAGCAGCCGACGATCCGCTTCAGCGGCGAGCGCGGGCCGCCGGGTGGCGCCGGGTCGAGTTCGCGCAGGCGGGCGAACATGTCCGCGGCGTAGCGCAGGTTGATCTCTTCGCGCCGCGATGCCGGGAAGCCGTGCCGGGTGATGTCACCCTGGGCCCAGTAATGGAACACGAGCTCGGAAGCGGCCCGCCGCAGCGCGCCGAGCTCGGACGGCGTGGCGTCCAGCCAAGGGGCCTGCGCGCCCGGCTCGGAAAACCGGCTGTGCGTGGCGTACCAGTCCATGCCGGCGAGACTAATGAATTCGGTGCCACAAAAGCCACTCGCGCCGAACCGGCCTCAGCTCGCCTGCGCCGCCAGCTCGCCGCGGAACGTCGTCCGGTACGCGCTCGGCGACACCCCGAGCGCGGCCTGGAAGTGCTGGCGCAGCGACGCCGCCGTGCCGAAGCCGGCCTCCGCCGCGACGCGGTCGACCGGCAGGTCCGACTCCTCCAGCAGCTGGCGGGCACGCTCGATCCGTTGCTGCGTCAGCCATTGCAGCGCCGAGACACCGACCTCGTCGCGGAAGCGGCGGGTGAACGTGCGGGTGCTCATCGCTTCGCGGGCGGCGAGCTCGCGCAACGTCAGCGGGCGGTGCAGGTTCTCCAGTGCCCACGCCCGCGCCGCCTTCGTCGAGGACGTGCGGGGTTCGGGCACCGGCCGGCGGACGAACTGGGCCTGGCCGCCTTCGCGGTGCGGGGACACCACTGTGCCGCGGGCGACGTCGTTGGCCACCGCCGCGCCGTGGTCGCGGCGGATCATGTGCAGCACCAGGTCGATCCCCGAGGCGACACCCGCCGACGTGAGGACGTTGCCGTCGTCGGTGTACAGCACGCACGGGTCGACTTCGACCTCCGGGAACCGGGTCTGGAGCTCGTCGGCGGAGCGCCAGTGGGTGGTCGCGCGGCGGCCGTCGAGCAGGCCGGCCGCGGCGAGCACGAACGCACCCGTGCAGATCGACGCGATGCGCGCCGCCGCCGGGATCCGGGCCAGCGCGGCCGCCAGCGGCGGGGTCAGGACGCGCGCCATCGGCTCGTACTCGACCAGCGACGCCGGGACGATCACGGTGTCGGCCTCGGCCAGCACTTCGGGGCCGCGCTCGACCGGGATGGTGATGTCGGAGTCGGTGCGCACTGGCCCGGGCTCGAGCGTGCAGGTCACCACCTCGTACAGCGGCTCGCCGGACGCCGAACGCGCCTGCCCGAACAGCCGGTGGACGATGCCGAGCTCCATCACGAGCATGCCGTGGCGGACCAGCACCGCGACGTGGTGCCTCGAAGGGTGCACGAATTCGGCCATGGCTCGATTCTTGCACATGTTGGCTATCAGGCCACTCGATCCGGACCGCGACCTGCGTGACCATCGAGGTCATGAACGTTTTGTGGGTTTTCGCGCACCCTGAGCCGCGCTCGCTGAGCGGGGCCCTCCGCGACGACGGTGTCCGGACGCTCCGGCAGCTGGGGCACGACGTCCGCGAGTCGGACCTGTACGCGATGAAGTGGAACCCGGTCGTCGACGCGGCCGACTTCGGCGCCGAGGCCGGGGACGAACGCCTCGTCGTCGGGGCGACGTCGGCCCGTGCGCACGCGCGCGGCGAGCTGAGCCCGGACATCGTGGCCGAGCAGGAGAAGCTGGTCTGGGCGGACGCGGTCGTCGTGCAGTTCCCGCTGTGGTGGTACGGCCTGCCCGCGATCCTCAAGGGCTGGTTCGACCGCGTCTTCGTGAAGGGCTTCGGCTACGGCGTCCGGGCGGAAGACGGCCGCACCCTCCGCTACGGCGAAGGCCGGCTCGCGGGCAAGCGCGCGATGGTGGTGCTCACCGCGGGCGCCCGCGAACCGGCCATGGGACCGCGTGGGGTGAACGGCGCGCTGGCCGACGTCCTCTGGCCACTGCACCACGGGACGTTGTTCTACGCCGGGATGTCGGTGCTGCCACCGGTCGCGGTCCACAGCGCCGACCGGGTGCCGGACACGCAGTTCGCCGAGGCCCGCGAACTCCTACGCGCCCGGCTCGGCACCCTCGAGACCGCCGAACCCATCCCGTTCCGCACGCAGAACAGCGGCGACTACGACGAAGAATTGGTGCTGCGCCCCGACCGCGCGCCCGGCGTGACCGGGCTGAGCGCACACCTCACACGGGCGCAATGAGGCCGCTGCCCCACACACGGGCGCCACCCCGGCGGCCCCTCACACGGGCGAAATAAGTGCGCTGCCCACATGCGGGCGCCACCCGGCGAGCCCTCACGGGGCGAAACGAGGGCGCCACCCCGCACGCAGGCGCCCGGCGGCCCTCACACGGGCAGCGTGAGGCGCTGCCCCAGGCCGCCGTCCACCGGCAGGTCGGCGCCGGTCGTGAACGTCGCGTCGAAGGCCAGGAACAGCACCGCCGCCGCCACTTCCTCCGGGGTCGCGTGGCGCTTCAGCGGTGTGATCTCGTCGCCCGTCTCCTTGAACGCCGCCAAAACCTCCGAAGGCACCCCGGTCACACCCATCGTCGGCGTGTCCGTGTAACCCGGGCTGACCACGTTCACCCGGATCCCGCGTGGCGCGAGCTCGGCCGCGTACGTCCGGGCGAACGACCGCACCGCCGCCTTCGCCGCCGAATACGGGCCCATGCCGGCGATCCCCGCCTCGGCCGCCACCGACGTCGTGAACACGAACGAACCGCCGGGCCGCACCAGGCCCGCCAGCCGCTGGGCGGTGAAGTACGCGCCCTTCGCGTTGACGTCGAACGTCCGGTCGTAGATCTCCGGGGTCGCCTCGGCGTACGGCGTCAACGTCGCGTACCCGACGTTGACGAACACCAGGTCCAGCTCACCCAGCTTCGCTTCGGCGACCGCGCCCAGCTCGTCGATGTCGGCGAGCCGGGACGCGTCCGAAGACAACAGGTGCGCCGGCAGGTCCACCCCCGAGACGTCCCGGCCGGTCAGCAGCACCTCCGCGCCGCCGTCGAGCAACGCCCGCACCACCGCCAGCCCCATGCCGTGCGTGCCGCCCGTGACGACGGCCTTCTTCCCCTGGTACTTCACCGGATCTCCTCGATGACACTCGCGATGGCGTGCGAACCGTGGCCCTTCGCCACCGCGCCGTCGAACAACTCCCGCACCGCGGCCGGGACCGAAAACCCGATCCCCTGTTCGCGGCTCGTCTCTTCCAGCAGCGCCAGGCCGGCCGCGTTGATGTCCAAAGCGGACACATCCGTCCGGTAGTCCCCGCTGGCCACCTGCGCGCCGATCCCGGACAGGAACCCGCCGACCGACGACAGCCACGCCAGCGCCATCGGCGTGAACGTCTCAGGCGTGACGCCCTCGGTGCCGACCAGCGCGAGCGCGTGCAGGTACCCGGCCATCGTCGACCACATGATGCCCAGCAGCGCCAGGTCGTACAGCGCCGGCAACCCGGTGTCCTCGCCGAGGAACACGGGCTCCCCCAGCACCGCGAGCACATCGCGCCACGCGTCGAACGCCGAAGACGATCCGCCGTACAGGATCCGCGCCTGCGCGGTCCCGATGCCCTGCGGCACGGCCATGATCACGCCGTCCACGTACTCGACACCGGCGGACGACGCCCACGCGGCGGTCTCGCGCGCCTGCGCCGGCGTCCCCGAAGTGAGGTTCACCAGCACCTTCGGCGCACAGGCCGCCAGCACCGGCCGCTGACTGTCGTAAGTGGACAGACAGCTGACGACGAAGTCGGCCGAAGCCAGCTCGGCCGGGGTGGCCGCGAGCCGTGCGCCCCGGTCGAGCAGCGGCCCCGCCTTGAGCGGCGACCGGTTCCACACCACGACGTCGTGGCCCGCCCCCAGCAGCGCGCCGGCGAGGGCGGTGCCCATCCGCCCCAAGCCGAGCACACCCACTTGCTTTTTGCTTTCTCCCATGGGTTCCATGCTGCGGGCAGCGCTTTACTATGGACAAGTACCGACTAATTAGTCGGGTACTCACCAAAAGGTAAGGATCCTGGATGCTGGCGCGAACCTACCGCTGCGGACTGGACGCGGCCGTCGACGTGATCGGCGGTCGCTGGAAGGCCCTGATCCTCTGGGCGCTGCACGCCGAGCCGCTGCGGTTCGGCGAGCTGAAGCGGAAGGTGGCCGGCATCAGCGAGAAGATGCTGATCCAGGCGCTGCGGGAGCTGGAGGCGGACGAGATCGTGCACCGCGAGGTGTTCCACGAGATCCCGCCGAAGGTCGAGTACTCGCTGACGGAGCTCGGTCAGCGGCTGAACACCGCGTTGCTGCCGCTGGGTGACTGGGGCGAGGAGAACATGACGGGCATCGCGAAGCGCCGCGGCGTCACGCCGGCGCCGCCGCATACTCCTTCAGCGTGATCGCGTTGCCCGCCTTGAGCGGCAGCTCCTCGATCAGCTTGCGCCAGGGCAGGTACGGCAGCAGCTTGTAGTTGAGGTTGCGGAACCGCAGCCAGGCGCGGGTCGGCGGGACGAACCACTTCCCGTTGCCCACGGCCAGTTTCTGGCACGCGTCGACGAAGCCGCGTATCTCCTCCCGGTACGCGCCGAACGCCGTCGTGTGGTCGCCGGCGGCCGCCGCGAGCTCGCCCGCCAGGACGTACGCGCCGACGATCGCGAGGCTCGTGCCCATGCCCGAGAGCGGCGCCGCGCAGTACGCGGCGTCGCCGACCAGCACCACGCGGCCCTTCGCGTAGGAGTCCAGCTTGATCTGGCTGGCCGAGTCGAAATAGAAGTCCGGCGCCTCGCGCATCGCCTCGAGCAGCGCCGACGTCTCCCAGCCGACACCGGCGAAGCGCTCCTCGACGATCCGCCGCTGCTGCTCGACGTCGCGGTGGTCGTACTCGAGCGCGGCCGAGCCGAACCAGAACATGGCCTTGGCCTCGGTGTTGTCCCGCGCGCTGTAGACGCCGATCGTTCGGTTCGGCTCGTTGTAGAACCGGCCGACGTGGTCGAGACCCAGGTGGTTCGGCACGGTGAAGATCGAGACGTAGTACCCGAGGTCGTGCCGGCAGGCGGACTCGTCGCCGAAGACGAGCGAGCGGACGTTCGAGTGCAGCCCGTCGGCCCCGACCACCAGGTCGAACTCGCGCGGCTCGCCGTGTTCGAAGGTGACCGTGACGCCGCGGGCGTGCTCGGTGAGACCGGTGATGGAGTCGCCGAAGACGTACTCGACGTCGTCCTTCGTCGCGTCGTACAGGATCCGCGAGAGGTCGCCGCGCAAGACCTCGAGCTCGCCGCTCTGGTAGGTCGCCGGCGTGACGACCACCGGCCGGTCGTCGCCGTCCACGTAGGTCACGTCGCCCATCCGGGTCGCGGCCGCTTCGACCTGCCCGAGCAGGCCCATCCGTTCGAGAACCCGCAGTGACGCGCCGCGGAAGTCGACCGCGTAGCCGCCGTCGCGCAGCTCGGGAGCGCGTTCGACGACCGTCGGCGTGAAGCCGTGCTGACGGAGCCAGAAGGCCAGGGCAGGGCCGGCGACGCTGGCGCCGGAGATGAGGACTCGGTTGTTCTGCATGCCAGGAACCATAACCGCGATTTGGGCGATCGCGCAAGACGTTTGCCTAAGGCGTTCGTGCTAGGCTCCGGCCATGGGCAACAAGGAAGCACTCCTGGCGGGTGCGAAGCGCTGCTTGAACGAGAAGGGCTACGCCCGCACGACGGTGCGGGACCTGGCCTCGGCGGCGAACGTCAGCATGGCGGCCATCGGTTACCACTTCGGCTCCCGGGAAGCGCTGCTCAACACCGCGCTGATCGAGGCCAACCAGGAGTGGGGCGAGACCCTCGCCGGGGTGCTGCAGGTCGAGACGCCGGCGGACGCGTCCCCGGCCGAGCGCTTCGAGCTCATCTGGCAGCGGGTGATCGAGTCGTTCGAGGAGCACCGCCGGATGTGGGCGGTCAGCTTCGAGGCCTACTCGCAGGTGGACCTCGACCCCGAAGTCCGCGCGCAGCTCGCGAACGCCCTGGAGCAGGCCCGATTCGGCCTGGCGAACCTCTTCCAGGGCCTCGACGACGAGAGCGCCGAGGCCCGGGCCGTCGGCACCGTGCACCAGGCCCTGCTTTCGGGCGTGATGCTCCAGTGGCTGATCGACCCGGACCACGCGCCCTCGGGCGCCGACCTGGTCCGCGGCCTGCGCCTGATCGCGGCGGGCGCCCTGCCCTAGGCGGTCACGAGCGCCCGGTCGAAGAACGTCTCGGCCGCCGACATCGCGTCGGCGTCCAGGAGCACGTCGCCGGGACGGCTTCCGTTGCCCAGCAACACCCCACCCCAGTTCATGCTCAGGTACTCGGCGCAGAGTTCCAGCGTGCCGATCAGCGGCTGGGCCTCCCGCGCCGTCTCGCTCAGCACGCTGACGCCCCACAGCGTCTTGCCGCGCATCTTCGCCTTGAACTCGACCGGCAGCCGCATCCAGCCCGACCAGTAGTCCAGGTAGAGCTTCACGCTCGCCGCGACCGAGTACCAGTACACCGGCGACACGACGACAATGTCGGTCGCGGCGAACGTCGCGTCCATCAGCAGCTGCTCGTTCTCGCCCGGCTCCGGGTGCGAACCGGCGCCGTGGCGGCGGTCTTCGAACGGCGGCAGCGGCAGCTCGGGCAGCCGGAGCCAGCACTGTTCGACGTCGCCGGGCAGCGCCTTCGCCGCCCGCCGGGCCAGCATCTCCGTGTTGCCGCCCGCCCGCGCCGCGCCGACCAGGAAGAGGAAGTTCCGCGTCATGGTGAGTCAGTCCCCTCAGGTATTTGCATGTACATATAAAGACTGCCCATGGACTACTCTGGAGTCAAGAGGAGGGCGGGAAATGACCGTCGACGAACAGTCCTGGGGACGCATGCTCGTGCTGCACGCCCGGGTCGAGCAGGAGCTGACGAAGGCGCTGCAGCGCCGCCACGGGCTCGGCCTGTCCGAGTACCGCGCGCTCGGCAAGCTGGTCGCGGGCCCGCGCGGCGGCCTGCGCATGCAGGAGCTCGCCGAGGCGATCGGGCTCAACCAAAGCTCGGTGAGCCGGATGTGCGCGCGCCTCGAAGACGCCGGCCTGACCATTCGCGACCTGTGCGAAGACGACCGCCGCGGCGTCTATTCGGTGATCACCGACGCCGGCCGCAAGCGCTACGCCGAAACCGAGCCGACGTACTGCAGCGTGCTGCGGACCGCGCTCGACAAGGCCGCGAGCGACCCGGAGCTGGCCGCCGCGGCCGCCGCCGTCCGCGGCGCTTGACCCGCATATTCCTCGGTGGTTATATACGGGCACAGGCAACCAACGGGAGGACGCCGTGTCCGCGAAGCTGTCGACCGTCGATGATCGTCCGGTGCTGCGGCTGGAGCGCCGCCTGAAGCACGCGCCGGAGCACGTCTGGCGCGCGCTCACCGACCCGGCCGAGCTGGCGCACTGGTTCCCCGCGGAGGTCGACGTCCAGCTGCGCGCGGGTGGCGCCATCCGGTTCACCTTCCCCGGCGAGGACACCACGACGACCGGGCAGGTGGTCACCGTGGACCCGCCGCGGGAGTTCACGTTCGTCTGGAACGACGACACGCTGCGCTGGCTGATCTCCCCGGACGGCGACGGCAGCCTCCTAGAGTTCACGCACACGTTCGGCCGCGGCGACCCGGCGATCGCGAAGCTGGCGGCGGGCCGCAACGCGGCGGGCTGGGACGTCTGCCTCGACGCCCTCGACGCCCGCCTCACCGGCCGCGATTTCACGCCGCCGACCCGCTGGCACGACGCGATGGCGTCCTATGTGGAGGATTTCGGGCTGGGCTACGGCGAGGTACTGGCGGACGGCACGATCCGCTTCCGCCGCGACCTCGTCTGGAAGCCGGTCGACGAGGTTCGCGCACTGCTGCCCGACGAGCCGGGCTGGCACGTGGAGCAGGATCCGCTCGACGGCACCCGTGTCGAGTTCACCGAAGCGGCCGAAGCGGACGTTCCCGCGCAGCTGGCCCGCCGGCACGAGCAGCTGGACCGGCTGTTCGCCGCGACGCACGGCGTCGAGCTGCCGGACTGGACTTCCGAGCAGGTCGAATCGGTGCGGAAGCACTACGCGGAGCGTCCGACCCAGGGTTGACGCGCGGCACCCGCGTCCGCATTACGTTCGTCCCATGCGAATCCGCGTGGCCATCGACGTGCTGGCCGCCCTCGTGCTGGCCGTCGGCGCCGGCGGCAACCTCGCCGCCGGGGCGTGGACGCTGCCGCCGTGGCTGCCCGGCTGGCTCGGCTGGACGATCCTGCTGGCCAGCGTCGTGCCGATCGTGGCGCGGCGGTGGTGGCCGCTGGGCAGCTACGCGCTCAGCCTGGTGCTGGCCGCGGCCGCCGTCCCGATCGGCGGGCCCGTGTTCGGCGTCGCCGTCGTGGGCGCCGGGTGCGCGCTCTACCTCGTCGTGCTGCGGTGCAGGAGCCGGGTCGGCCAGGTCGGCCTCGCGGCCGGCCTGCTCGAACTCGGCGTGCTGGCCCTCGTCGTGACGAACCCCAGTGCGGCCACCACGGTCAACTTCAGCGCGTCGGCGCTGGTCGTCGGGTTCGTGCTCGGCCTGACCGTCCGCAGCCGCCGGGACTTCGCCGTGATCGAGCGGGAAAACCACGCACGCCAGGCGGTTTCCGCGGAACGGCTGCGGATCGCGCGCGAGATGCACGACGTCGTCGCGCACAGCATGAGCCTGATCGCCGTGAAGGCGGCGGTCGGCAACCACGTCGCGCTGGAGCAGCCCGCCGAAGCACGCGAAGCGTTGCGGGTCATCGAAGACACCAGCCGCGAGACCCTGGCGGAGCTGCGGCGGATGCTGGGCGTGCTGCGGGACGGCACCGGCGTCCCGGCCCTCGCGCCCGCCCCGACCCTCGACGACCTGCGTGTGCTCGCCGAGCGCGCGCAGCAGGCCGGCCCTTCGGTCGAGCTCGTGATCGAAGGCCTCGACGAGCTTCCGGGCGGCGTCGGCCAGTCCGTGTACCGGATCGTGCAGGAGGCATTGACCAATGTGGTCAAACACGCGGACGCGGCGAACTGCCGGGTGCGCGTCACCGGCGGCGAGGGCGAAGTGCGCATCGAAGTGCTCGACGACGGCCGCGGCGGCGTCGCCGTCCCCGGGCACGGCCTGATCGGGATGCGCGAGCGCGTCGCGGTCTACGCCGGGGAGTTCTCCGCGGCCCCGGCCGGCGACGGCTTCCGCGTGTTCGCCCGGCTTCCGTACGAGACGGCGGTGGCCCGGTGACCCGCGTCCTCATCGCCGACGACCAGGCGTTGCTGCGCGGCAGTTTCCGCGTGCTGGTCGACAGCGCGCCGGGACTGGAGGTCGTCGGCGAAGCGTCCGACGGCGTCGAGGCCGTCGCGCTGACCCGCCGCGAGCACCCGGACGTCGTGCTGATGGACGTCCGGATGCCGGAGATGGACGGGATCGAGGCGACCCGCCGGATCTGCGCGGAAACCGAGGTCCGGGTGCTGATGCTGACGACGTTCGACCTGGACGAGTACGTCTACGCGGCGCTGCGGGCGGGCGCGAGCGGCTTCCTGCTCAAGGACACCCGCCCGGCGGACCTCCTGGCGGCGATCGACGTCGTGGCTTCGGGCGACGCGCTGCTCGCGCCGTCGGTGACGCGGCGGCTGGTGGCCGAGTTCGCCCGGCTGCCGGCGGGCCCGGTGACGACCCGGCTGGCGGGGATCACGGCCCGCGAGCAGGAGGTGCTGACGCTGATCGCGCGCGGGTTGTCGAACGACGAGATCGCGGCGCGCCTGCACCTGGGCATCGCGACGGTGAAGACCCACATCGGCCGCCTGCTGCACAAACTGGCGGCCCGCGACCGCGCCCAGCTGGTGATCGCGGCGTACGAGTCCGGGCTGGTGCGGCCTACACCGCCCGGGTGAACGGAGCGATCCGCATCGACGCCTCGCCGGGGAGCGCGCGGCCGCCGAGCACCAGCCGCGGCGCCGGCACGCCCGGGACCAGCCCGCGCTCCCGCACCCACGCCGTCAGCGCCGGGAACCGGAAGTCCGGATCCACCCGCACCGGTCCGGACGCCGACCGCGCGACCCCGCGGATCACCGCCTTCGCCCCCTCTTCGGTTTCGGCGACGACCGGGCCGATGACCGTCACGTGCCCGATGTCCACGCCGAACGCGAACCCGCCCTCGACCACGAACGGCGTCCCCAGCCGCTCGAGCAAGGGCCGCCGGTCCACGCCCTGAGCCGCGCGGTCGAGCGGCACGACGTCGGACACCGTCCCCGGCGCCGCACCCGGCCCGCCGTCGTCGGCGAACGTGCCGACGTGACCCTGGCAGCCGCCGTCGAGGACGAACCCCATCGACTCGTACAACGGCCGGCCGTACGTCGACGCGTGCAGGAAGGTCACGCCGTCCCCGGCCGCCGCAAGCGCTTGCGCGGTGATCGCGCGCCCCAGCCCTCGCCGCTCGTACCGGCTCGCGACCAGCACCATCGAGATCGACGCCACCGAGCCGAACACGACCACGACCGCGGTCGCGGCCAGGCCGTCGCCATCCGGGGCGTCGACGCCGAACACGCGCCCGACGTCGTGCAGCAGCGCCCACTTGGCCGGCTCGCGCGGCCACGACCGGGATTCCGCCAGGTCGGAGCACGCGGGCAGGTCCGCGGCCCCCAGTATCCGGATGTCCATCCGACGTTGCCTACGCCACACGCGAAGTGACCGGCAAGTAGCTAAGCTCCCGGGAATGAGCAGTGCGACGGAGCCGCTCGGGACGCCGCCCGAGGACGAACCGGACATCCACACCACGGCCGGCAAGCTGGCCGACCTCTATCGCCGCTACGACGAGGCGGTCCACGCGGGTTCGGCCCGCGCCGTGGAGAAACAGCACGCCAAGGGCAAGAAGACCGCGCGCGAGCGGATCGAGCTGCTGCTCGACGAGAACTCGTTCGTCGAGCTCGACGAGCTCGCCCGGCACCGCTCGACCAACTTCGGCCAGGAGAAGAACCGCCCCTACGGCGACGGCGTCGTCACCGGCTACGGCACCGTCGACGGCCGGCCCGTGTGCGTGTTCAGCCAGGACGTGACCGTCTTCGGCGGCAGCCTCGGCGAGGTGTACGGCGAGAAGATCGTCAAGGTGATGGACCTGGCGATCAAGACCGGCCGCCCGATCGTCGGCATCAACGAAGGCGGCGGCGCGCGCATCCAGGAGGGTGTCGTCTCGCTCGGCCTGTACGGCGAGATCTTCAACCGCAACGTCAAGGCGTCCGGCGTGATCCCGCAGATCTCGCTGATCATGGGCGCGAACGCGGGCGGGCACGTCTACTCCCCCGCGCTCACCGATTTCGTCGTGATGGTCGACGAGACCTCGCAGATGTTCATCACCGGCCCGGACGTCGTCAAGACGGTCACCGGCGAGGACGTCACGTTCGAGGAGCTCGGCGGCGGCCGCACGCACAACACGAAGTCCGGCGTCGCGCACTACCTCGGCTCCGACGACGAAGACGCCATCGCCTACGTCAAGGAGCTGCTCTCCTATCTGCCGCAGAATAACCTCTCCGACGCGCCGGTGTTCGAGCCCTCCGACGCCCCGGCCGGCTTCTTCGACGACGTCACCGATGCCGACCGTGAGCTCGACACGCTCATCCCGGACTCGCCGAACACGCCGTACGACATGCACGAGGTCATCAACCGCGTGGTCGACGACGGCGAGTTCCTGGAAGTCCACGAGCTGTTCGCGCCGAACATCATCGTCGGCTTCGGCCGCGTCGACGGGCAGAGCGTCGGTGTGGTCGCGAACCAGCCGACGCAGTTCGCCGGCTGCCTGGACATCGACGCGTCCGAGAAGGCCGCGCGGTTCGTCCGCACCTGCGACGCGTTCAACATCCCGGTGCTCACCTTCGTCGACGTCCCGGGCTTCCTGCCGGGCACCGACCAGGAGTGGAACGGCATCATCCGCCGCGGCGCGAAGCTGATCTACGCCTACGCGGAGGCCACGGTCCCGCTGGTCACGATCATCACGCGCAAGGCGTACGGCGGCGCGTACGACGTCATGGGCTCGAAGCACCTCGGCGCCGACATCAACCTCGCCTGGCCGACCGCGCAGGTCGCGGTGATGGGCGCCCAGGGCGCGGCGAACATCGTCCACCGCAAGACCCTGGCCAACGCGGCAAACGAGGGTCGCGATGTGGACGCGTTGCGCGCCGAGCTGATCCAGGAGTACGAGGACACGCTGCTGAACCCGTACGCGGCGGCCGAACGCGGTTACGTCGACTCGGTGATCGTGCCGGCGCACACGCGCGGGCACGTCGCGCGGGCGTTGTCGTTGCTGCGCAACAAGCGTGAGTCGCTGCCGCCGAAGAAGCACGGGAACATCCCGCTATGAGCGAGCCCGAGAAGCGCCCCCTGCTGCGGGTGGTCCGCGGAAACCCGAGCGACGCCGAGCTGGCGGCGCTGACGGCCGTCGTGGCCGCGGCTTCGGCGGCGGCGCCTGCCGAGAAGCCGAAGCCGCGTACGTCGTGGTGGGGCGATCACGGTGCTTCGCTGCGGAAGCCGCTCCATCCCGGCGACGGCGCTTGGCGCGCTTCGGGACTTCCCGGCTTCTAGCGCGCCACGACGTCGAGGAACACGGTCGGGACCTCGTTCTCGCGGACGACGGTGCCGAGCAGCGTCGCGAGCCGTTCGCGGTCCTGGCCGGTCAGGCCCGCGGCCAGCTCGTCTACGCGGCGGCAGGTCGCCGCGTAGAAGTCCTCGGCCAGGGTGCGGCCTTCGGCGGTCAGCACGACTTGCACGGCCCGCCGGTCGTCCGGGTCGGGCTCGCGGCGGACGAGCCCGCGCCGGACCGCGCGGTCGGCCAGGCCCGTGAGGCTCGACTTCTCCAGGCCGAGCGTCGCGCCGAGGTCACCCATGCCGTACGGGCGGCCCATCAGCACGCACAGCAGCTGGCCCTGCTGCACGGTGAGCCCGTACTCGCGGGCCGACTCGGCGTAGACGGCGTTCACCAGGAACGACGCGCGCACGAGCCCCGCGACGACACCGATGTCCTCCCCGCTCTTCCCCATCCGGTCAGCCTACGGCTTCCCGCACGGCGGGAACGATTTCTTCGGCCCAGCGTGCGGCGGCGGTCTCGTCCGGCGTGCTGCCGCCCGGGCCGAAGAGCACGAACCCGGCGGCGCCGTGGTCCAGCACCGCACCGGTCAGCTCCTCGATCCACTGGGCGGGCGAGCCACCGATCCAGCGGCCGTCGTCGGCGCGGGTGGTCCGCAGCGGCTCCGCGGTGATCCGGCCGGGGAAGTTGTAGACGGTGGCGATAGCGGCGGGATCGCGACCGGCGTCCACGGCGGCCTTGTCGATCAGCGGCCGGGAGGTGCGGTAGCGCTCGCTGAGCCAGTCGGCGGCGTGCCCGGGCAGCCACCCGTCGGCAACCCGCCCGGTGACGGCGAGCGACTTCGGCCCGACGGACCCGGTCCACACCGGCGGCATCGCTTCTTCGGCCGGCGCCAGGTTCGTGACCTGGTAGAACTCGCCGTCGAAACTCACCGGCGCGCCCCCTCCGCCGAGCAGCTTCACGAGCCGGATCCCCTCTTCGAAGGCCCGGACGGCTTGCCCCGGGGTGAGCTTGGCGAACCCGAGCCGCGCGATGTCGTCCCAGAGCCCGCCGACCCCCATGCCGAGCACGATCCGCCCACCGGTCAGCGCGGACAAGCTGGTGACGGTGCGCGCGAGCATCGACGCCGGCCGCGTCGGCAGGTTGGACACGCTGACCAGGCCCGAAATCCGTTCGGTCTTCCCCAGCAGGACACCGATCTCGGCGTACGCGTCGAGGCGGTCGGCGTGGTACGGGTGGTCGGAGACGGTGAGCAGGTCGAGGCCGCCGCGGTCGGCCTGCTCGGCGAGGCGCAGGGTGCTTTCGACGGCCGTCACCGCCGTGGAGACGCCGATGCCGAAGTGCGTCATGATTCCTCCCAGTTTTAGTTCGTGCTACGAACTGACTATACATAGTTCTTGGCACGAACCAACCCCGGTCGCCAGGTGCGCCGGGGCCGGCGGGATATTCGGTTCCCTCCCGCTGCCGCGGCGGCTAACGTTGCTCTCGCCCGGTGCGGCGGTGAGGGTTACTTCTCTGGTATTCCTCGGGTTCGACTCCCAACAGCCTTCACCACTTCGATCTCGGGCGACGAACGCACTCCCGGTGCGAGCACGACCTCGGGAGTCACGGCTTCACCGATGCCCGGTGCGCAGGCGAGGGTTACTTCCACTCCGAATGGGCGGGTCGGGGGTTCGAATCCCTCCCGGACCACGCGGTCCGGTAGCTCAGCTGGCAGAGCAGCAACCGTACCTTCACCGACTTCGATCTCGGGCATCGCCGAAGCCGTGACTCCCCCACGAACCAAGGGGGAGAAATGAGCAAGTTCAACACCGCACGCGCGCCCGCCGCCACCTCGCCGGTTCGCGGTGAAGCCACGCCTTCGGGCACCACCTACGAGGGCGGCGCCGGTTACGCGCGCGACGCCCGGTCCGAACTCTTCCTGCTCGCCGTCACCAACATGGTCGGCGAGCACACCTTCTACGAGTCCGCGAACGCGCGCGACACGCGGTACACCGCGCTCGTCCACGCCGCGACGCTCGAGGATCCACAGTGGACCGCGCGGTTCCTGCGCTGGCTGCGTTCCGAGGCGAACCTGCGGACCGCGTCGCTCGTCGGCGCGGCCGAGTTCGCCAAGGCCCGCCTCGACGCCGGACTCGACGGGCTCGGCCGGCAGCTCGTCGCCGACGTCCTGCAGCGTGCCGACGAACCCGGGGAACTGCTCGCCTACTGGACTTGCGTGCACGGCAAGAACATCCCGAAGCCGGTCAAGCGCGGCGTCGCCGACGCGGCGCGGAAGCTCTACGACGAGCGCTCGTACGTCAAGTGGGACTCGGCCGCGCGGGCGTTCCGCTTCGCCGACGTCCTCGAGCTGACGCACCCGGCCAACCGCGACACCGCCCAGGGCGAGCTGTTCAAGCACGTCCTCGACGAGCGGCACGACCGCGGCAACCCGCTGCCGGCCGAGCTGAACGTGCTGCGTGCCCGCGCCGAGCTGACGGCGTGGGAGGCGCCACGCCGGCGCGAGCTGTTCGCGCGGCCGGACGCGGCGGACGTCCTGCGCGCGGCGGGCATGACCTGGGAATCGGTCGCCGGCTGGCTGCAGGGTCCGCTGGACGCGCAGGCCTGGGAGGCGCTCATCCCGTCCATGGGCTACATGGCGCTCCTGCGCAACTTGAGGAACTTCGACGAGACCGGCGTCTCGGACGAAGTCGCGCAGCGCGTTGCCGCGAAGCTCGCCGATCCGGCGCGGGTCGTGAAGTCGCGGCAGCTGCCGATGCGGTTCCTGTCGGCCTACCGGGCCGCGCCGTCGCTGCGGTGGGCGTGGGCGCTGGAACAGGCGATCGCGCACTCGCTGGCGAACGTTCCGGAGCTGCCCGGGCGGACGCTCGTGCTCGTCGACACCTCGACGTCGATGAACATGGGCTTCAGCCGCGACGGCACCCTGCTGCGCTGGGACGCCGCCGCGGTCTTCGGGCTCGCGCTGGGCCGGCGGTGCGCGGACGCCGACGTCGTGTCGTTCTCGGACGGCTTCCTCCTGGGCGGCGCGCACACGAAGGTGTTCAAGCTGCGTCCGGGCGGGTCGCTGCTGAGCGACGTCGAGCGGTGGAAGTCCCGGGGGTACTTCCTCGGCGGCGGCACGAACACGGTGGCCGCGGTGAAGCGGCACTTCGCGAACCACGACCGCGTCGTCATCCTCACCGACGAGCAGGCCGGCGGCGGCGACGTCGGGCAGGCGCTGCCGCCGCACGTTCCGCTGTACACGTGGAACCTGGCGGGCTACCGGTTCGGCCACGCGCCGTCCGGCGGCGCGCGGCGGCACGTGTTCGGCGGCCTGACCGACCAGGGTTTCCGGATGATTCCCCTGCTCGAGGCGGGGACGAACGCCGACTGGCCGTTCTGAGAGCAGCCGCGGAGGCCCCCATGACGGGATCATGGGGGCCTCCGCGCTGTGTACGGACCGTCACAGGAATGACGGTGGACCGGTCGCTAGTCTGCGCCGTATAGTCCACGTGGAATAAACGACCTGGAGTCATCCGAAGGGAGCAATGATCATGGCCTCGGCCAAGCTGACCCCGCTCGGTCTCGCCGTGCTGGAGCTGCTCCACGAGAAGCCCATGCACCCGTACGAGATGGCTTCACTGATGCGGGAGCGGTACGTCAGCACCCGCGTCAACGTGAAGGCCGGGTCGCTCTACCACACCGTGGAACGCTTGCAGCGCAGCGGTTTCATCGAGGTCGTCGACACCCAGCGCGACGGCAGGCGGCCCGAACGGA
Source organism: Amycolatopsis iheyensis (assembly GCF_024703995.1). GTDB lineage: Bacteria > Actinomycetota > Actinomycetes > Mycobacteriales > Pseudonocardiaceae > Amycolatopsis > Amycolatopsis iheyensis. The sequence continues at coordinate 36,593 of NZ_JAMXQV010000026.1, forward strand.
CCGTCTACGGCATGACGCAGGCCGGCCTGGACGAGTTCAGCCAGCGCGGCCGCGAACTGCTCGGCGACCTCGTCGAAGAGTTTCCCGCGTACCTGTCCGGGCTCGCGGTGATCGACGAACTCGGCAAGGAGACGTCGCTGATCGAGCTCGAACACCGGATCACGCGGCTGCGCGCGGCCGTCGCGGCCGACCAGGCCGTGCTCGAGCGCCTCGCCGAGGACCACACGCCGCCGATCTACTGGCTCGACTGGCGGTACAAGTGCGACCACCGCAGGTTCGAGCTCGAATGGACCGAGCGCCTGCGCCAAGACCTCGAGTCCGGGCGGATCCAGTTCCAGGACTGCGAACAACCCAAGCTCACGCTCATCACCCAGGAAGACGACGATGAACGCAAGACAAGCTAATCCGTGGGCGGCGCTCGGCGCGCTGTGCCTCGGCTTCTTCATGATCCTGCTCGACACGACGATCGTGTCGATCGCGATCCCGACCATGCTGAACAAGCTGAACGCCGGGCTGAACTCGGTCGTCTGGGTGATCAGCGTCTACCTGCTCACCTACGCCGTGCCGATGCTGTTCACCAGCCGGCTCGGTGACCGCTTCGGGCCCAAGCGCGTGTTCCTCGCCGGGCTCGTCGTGTTCACCGGCGCGTCGCTGTGGTGCGGCCTGTCCGGCAACGTCGAGATGCTGATCGCCGCGCGTGCCGTGCAGGGGCTCGGCGCCGCGCTGATGACGCCGCAGACGCTGGCGTTCATCACGCACCTGTTCCCGCCGGCCAAGCGCGGCCCGGCCATGGGCATGTGGGGCGGCGTCGCCGGCCTGGCCACGATCGCCGGCCCGCTGCTCGGCGGCGTGCTCGTCGACCACCTCGGCTGGGAATGGATCTTCTACGTCAACGTGCCGATCGGTGTCATCGCCATCGCCCTGACGCTGGCGCTGGTCCCGGACTGGCAGCCGAAGCACTCGCACTCGTTCGACCTCATCGGCATCCTGCTCTCCAGCCTGGCGCTGCTGTTCATCGTGTTCGGCGTGCAGAACGGCCAGCAGTACGACTGGGGCACGGTCTGGGGCGGCATCACGGTGTTCGAGATCATCGGCGCCGGCGTGGTGCTGCTGGCCGCGTTCCTGGTGTGGCAGAAGTACAACAAGCGTGAGCCGCTGCTGCCGCTGCAGGTGTTCGCGAACCGGAACTTCTCGGCCGGGACGCTCACCGCGACGACCGTCGGCTTCGCGATGACCGGCATGTTCCTGCCGCTGGTCATCTACATCCAGTCGGTGCTCGGGTTGACCCCGACCATGGCCGGCCTGCTGACCGCGCCGATGTCGCTGCTGTCGGGGATCATCGCGCCGTTCGTGGGGCGCGCGTCGGACAAGGTGAACGGCAAGTACCTGGTGATGTTCGGCCTGGCCGCGCTGGCCGCCGGGCTCGGCGTCATCGCGCTGCAGGCGGCGCCGGACAGCAGCCCGTGGTCGTTCATCCCGGCCCTGCTGCTGTGCGGCCTCGGCATCGGCTGCATCTTCTCGCCGATGAGCAACATGACGATGGGCTCGGTCGAGCCGCGGCTGGCCGGCACCGCGTCGGGCATCTTCAACACCTCGCGCCAGGTCGGCGGCGTGCTCGGCTCCGCGGCGATCGGCGTGATGCTGCAGGCCCTGGTCAGCTCGTCGATCGCGGACGAAGCCACGAAGGCGGCCGCTCAGCTGCCGGAGCCGTACCGCGCGCCGTTCGCGGAAGGCATCGCGAAGGCCGCGGCGAACACCGGCGAGTTCGGCTCGGCCGGTGGCTCCTCGCCGATGCCGGGGCTGCCGGCGGAGATTGCCGCCCAGGCGGGGAAGCTGGCCTCGGAAGCGGTCCACAGTGGACTGACGGACGCGGCCCGCCTGACGATGCTGCTGCCGATGGGCGTTCTCCTGCTGGGCGTGCTCTCCGCGGCCGTCATGCGGAAGGTCAAGCCGCGCTGGGAAACCCCGGCGCCGGCCACCGAAGCCGCCGCGGCGTGAAACCGTGCGAGCCTCCGGGTGTCGGGTACCGGAGGCTCGCACGGACCGCGGGAGCGGTGGTTCAGCGGGTGCTCTTCGGCGCCGAGGCCGAATCCGCCCGGATGGTCGCCCGGCCCTTCGTCGCGCGGAGCCTGGACCACCACAGCGAATGCGGCCGGGTGGCCGGCGTAGATTCCGTGACCCGGACGGTCATCGGTCACCTCCACGTCTTCCGGCGCCATATGTTGCGCGCCACAACAAACTAGCCCCGTCCGAACGTGGCGCCGGTCACAATTCGGTCACGACGGACGTCCGGGTACCTTCGCCGGGTGCAGTTCGTCCTCGCCTCCCAGTCCCCCGCCCGCCTCGCCCTCCTGCGCGCCGCGGGCCTCGACCCGGCCGTGTTCGTCTCCGGCGTCGACGAGGACGCCGTCGCCGCCTCGCTGACCGACCCGACGCCGTCACAGCTGGTCGCCGCGCTCGCCGCCGCCAAGGCCGAAGCCGTCCTCGACCAGGTCGCCGCGGCGCACCCGGACGCCGTCGTCGTCGCCTGCGACTCGATGCTGAACATCGGCGGGCGGATGGTCGGCAAACCGGCCACCCCGGAGATCGCGCGGGAGCGCTGGGCCGGGATGGCCGGGTCATCCGGTGAACTCCTCACCGGCCACGCGGTCGTCCGGCTCGAAGGCGGGACGCGCGCGAAGGAGACCAGCGGCTGGGAGTCGACCACCGTCCGGTTCGGCACGCCGAGCGCGCGGGAGATCGACGCCTACATCGCCACCGGCGAGCCGCTGCACGTGGCCGGCGGGTTCACGATCGACGGCCTGGGCAGCTGGTTCGTCGACGGCCTCGACGGCGGCCACACGAGCGTCATCGGCATCAGCCTCCCGCTGACCCGCCGGCTGCTCGCCGAGGTCGGCGTGAGTGTCGTGGATCTCTGGTCGCGTCCCGCATCCTGAGAAGGGCACCACACGAACGGGTGATCCGGAAGAGTCCTGCCTTGCCTAACGTTCTCTTCACGAGGCAAGTCAGACAGGAACTTTCGAGCACCGGAGTCGCCCCGTGTCTTTCGTACGGACATACACCAAGCCGCGGGTGTTCGCGGCCGCGGTTCTCGGCTCGCTCGTCGTCGGCGCCCTGCTGGGCGTCGTCGCACGGCAGACCGAGGCCGGCTGGCTGACCGATCTCCTCGACCAGATCGGCACCATCTTCACCACGCTGCTGCAGATCGCGGTGATCCCGCTGGTCTTCACGGCGATCGTGGTCGGCATCAACAGCCTCCGGAAGCTCGGCGGCGGCCGCACCGCCGCGCGCCTCGGCGGCAAGACGGTGATGTGGTTCGCCATCACCTCGTTCATCGCGTCGCTGATCGGCATCGCCGCCGGCCGGATCTTCAACCCCGGCGCCGGCGGGCTCGGCGGCGTCGAGGCGACGGCGAAGAACGCCGACAAGGCGGCGAAGAGCGTCAGCAGCTGGGGTTCGTGGGACTCCTTCATCAACGGGCTGCTCCCCGAGAACTTCGTGAAAGCGTTTGCCGACGGCGAGACGCTGCAGGTGCTGTTCCTCGCGCTGGTGATCGGCGCGGCGGCCTACAGCCTGGGTGACAAGGCGAAGCCGTTCGTGGACTTCACCTCGAGCGTGTTCGAGATCATCCAGCGCTACCTCGGCTGGATCGTCCGGCTGGCCCCGATCGGCATCGTCGGCCTGATCGGCGCGGCGGTCTCCAACTACGGCGACGCGCTGTTCCGCCCGCTGTTCTCCACCACGCTCGCGGTCTACGTCGGCTGCCTGGTCGTGCTGTTCGTCGTCTACCCGATCCTGCTGCAGTTCGTGGCGAAGGTCAGCCCGCTGAAGTTCTTCTCGAAGTCGGCGACGGCGATCCAGTTCGCGTTCGCTTCGCAGTCCTCGGCCGCGACGCTGCCGCTGACCCGCCAGTCCGCGGTGAACCTCGGCGTCCAGCCGGCGTACGCGGCCTTCGCGACCCCGCTCGGCAGCGCGACGAAGATGGACGGCTGCGCGGCGGTCTTCCCGGCGATCGCGGCGATCTTCGTCGCGAACCTGGCCGGGGTGTCGCTGAACTTCTGGCAGTACGTCGGCATCGTGGTGGTCGCGGTGGTCGGCGCGCTGGCGACGGCCGGGACCACGGGCTGGCTGACGGCGTTCACGCTGACGACGTCGTTCATCGGCCTCGACGCCAAGCAGGTGGCGATCGGCCTGGCCCTGATCTACTCGGTCAACCCGATCATGGACATGATGCGCACGGCGACGAACGTGGCGGGCCAGATCGTGGTCCCGACGATCGTGGCCCGCGCCGAAGGTCTGCTGGACGACGAGGTCCTCAACGCCCCGACGGACCGCCCCCAGACCACCGACGACGGCTCCGCGGCCCGCCACACCGAACCCGCCCCCGCCTGACCCAAGCGCCCCAATGTGGCCTTCGGTGCGTCTGACGCACCGAAGGCCACATTGGGTGCGTTGAATGGGCACTGCGGCGCGGAGCGCCTCCGTTGAGGGTGGCGGTGGGGGCATCGGTGGAGCAACCAAGGCCACATTGGGGCGCTTCAGGACGGGCAGGAACGCAGGTCGGCGCGGGTGAGGCGGATGTCCGGCCAGCCGCGCAGGTCCGACGGCGCCGTCACGCGCCGCGTGCAGCCGACCGTCTTGCCGGTCAGGTCGTACACCTGGCCAACCACCGGTGCCGCCTCGCACTTCGGGGTGCCCGAGGCCGACGACGCGCAGTCGTGGCGGACCACGATCACGTCCGGGCGGCCGTCGGCCGTGACGTCGTAGAGCGACAGCGTCCCGGCGTCCGCGAAGTACGGCTTGCCCGGGTCACGCCACACTCCCCCGCTTTCCACCAGCAGCTCGCCGTACGCCGCCGAGTTGTCGTCGCCGATCGTGCCGCGGACCAGGCACGCCGGGGCCGCGCCGTCGATGCAGCGCAGGGAGTTCTGGTCGAGCCGGACGCCCAGCTGGGCGATCGTCAGCTCGAACACCGTGCCCGGCTCGGGCCCGACGCGCACCCGCGCCGACCCGCCCGAAGCGTCCGTGAGCAGCACCACCGGCGTCCCGCCGACGGTCATCGCCGCGAGCTGGCGGCACGGACCGCCGCCGCAGGTCACCACGGGCGTCACCGGGGCGGCCGCGGGCTCGGCCGCGCCCGAGGGCGGCTCGGGCCGCGGGCGCAGGGCGAACACCGCGCCGATCGCGCCGAGGGTCACCACCGCGGCCAGCACCGCGGTGAGCAGCGCCGACCGTGGCGTCCGCGCCGCCGAAGTCCGCATAAGACAGAGCGTAAGCCGCTTCGCGACGGTGTGTGGGCAGCGCCCCGGCGGGGTGTGGCCGGTTCAACCCGGTAGGGGCACAACCTTCGTCGGCCGGGTGGAATCGACGGGGCCGCGAATAGCGGAACGTGTCCGTCTATGTTGTCCGAGTGACGAACCCCAACCTTCCCCCCGCCCTGTACCTGCCGACCGGCCCGGCCAGCGCCGAGACCGAAGGCGCCTCGATCGAGCTGCGCCGCACCCCGGACGGGCGCACCGCGCTGGTCGCGTTCACCGCCCTGGACCGGCTGATCGACTGCTGCGGCGAGCACCAGCCGTGGGTGCTGGTGAACACCGAGCACCTGCCGAAGGTCCACGCGGCGAACCCGTACGACGTGATCGTGCTCGACTCGCCGCTGCCCGAACAGCTGCGCCACCACGTCTGAGCGTGGTCCACCTCTCACTCCAGAGACTCACGACCGCATATCCGTAGACTTCCCCAATGCCGCTTCGGGCGGTACAGCAATGCAGCTGTCGGGACGCAGGAGGTGCGGGGTGGCCGAGCAGGTCGGCGAATCCACCGGTGGTCCGGTGACCAAGATCCTGGTCGCCAACCGGGGTGAAATCGCGGTACGCGTGATCAGAGCCGCCAAGGACGCGGGCCTCGCCAGCGTCGCGGTGTACGCCGACCCGGACCGCGACGCACCGCACGTCCGGCTGGCCGACGAAGCCTTCGCGCTCGGCGGCACCACGGCCGCCGAGAGCTACCTGAACTTCGACAAGCTGCTCGACGCCGCGAAGCGCGCCGGCGCCGACTCGGTGCACCCTGGCTACGGCTTCCTCTCCGAGAACGCGGACTTCGCCCAGGCCGTCCTCGACGCCGGGCTGACCTGGATCGGGCCGAGCCCGCAGGCCATCCGCGACCTCGGCGACAAGGTCACCGCCCGCCACATCGCGACGCGCGCGGGCGCGCCGCTGGTGCCGGGCACCAAGGAGCCGGTCAAGGACGCGAGCGAGATCGTCGCGTTCGCCGACGAGCACGGCCTGCCGGTGGCCATCAAGGCCGCGTTCGGCGGCGGTGGCCGCGGCCTGAAGGTCGCGCGCACCCGCGAAGAGATCCCGGAGCTGTTCGAGTCCGCGACGCGCGAGGCGGTCGCCGCGTTCGGCCGCGGCGAGTGCTTCGTCGAGCGCTACCTGGACAAGCCGCGCCACGTCGAGGCGCAGGTCCTGGCCGACATGCACGGCACCGCGATCGTCGTCGGCACCCGCGACTGCTCGCTGCAGCGCCGCCACCAGAAGCTCGTCGAGGAGGCGCCCGCGCCGTTCCTGAGCGACGACCAGCGCAAGCGCATCCACGAATCCGCGAAGGCGATCTGTAAGGAAGCCGGCTACTACGGCGCCGGCACGGTCGAGTACCTCGTCGCGACCGACGGCACGATCTCGTTCCTCGAGGTCAACACGCGGCTGCAGGTCGAGCACCCGGTTTCCGAGGAAACCACCGGCCTCGACCTGGTGCGCGAGATGTTCCGCATCGCGCGCGGCGAGAAGCTGCGGATCACCGAGGACCCCGAGCCGCGCGGCCACTCGATCGAGTTCCGCATCAACGGCGAGGACGCCGGCCGCGGCTTCCTGCCCGCCCCGGGCACGGTGACGAAGTTCGTCGCGCCGAGCGGTCCCGGTGTGCGCGTCGACTCCGGTGTCGAGGACGGCAGCGTGGTCGGCGGCCAGTTCGACTCGATGCTGGCGAAGCTGATCGTCACGGGCTCGGACCGGAACAACGCCCTGGAGCGCAGCCGCCGGGCCCTGGCCGAGATGGTCGTCGAAGGCATGGCGACGGTGCTGCCGTTCGACCGCGTGATCGTCGACGACCCGGCGTTCATCGGCGACGAGAACGGCTTCAGCGTGCACACGCGCTGGATCGAGACGGAGTTCGACAACCAGATCGAGCCGTTCGTCGCGCCGGACGTCGAGACGCCCGAAGAGGCGCCGCGGCAGAACGTCGTCGTCGAGGTCGGCGGGCGCCGGCTCGAAGTGTCGCTGCCGGGCGGGTTGGCGCTCGAAGGCGGCGGGGGCGGCACCGCCGTGAAGGCTAAGCCGCGCAAGCGCGCCGGCGGCGGCAAGGCGTCGGTGAGCGGCGACGCCGTCACCGCGCCGATGCAGGGCACGATCGTCAAGGTCGCCGTCGAAGAGGGCCAGAGCGTCGAGGCCGGCGAGCTGATCGTCGTCCTCGAGGCGATGAAGATGGAGAACCCGGTCACCGCACACAAAGCGGGCACCGTCACCGGCCTCGCGGTCGAGGTCGGCGCCGCCGTGACGCAGGGCACGCAGCTTCTCGAGCTCAAGTAGGACAGTTCGTTACAGATGTCGTGGTGGGCCGCCCCCGAGGCGGCCTACCATCGACTACGTGACCGAAGTCCCGTCTCCGCAGCTGCGGATCAGCGACCAGAACCGCGAATCCGCGCTGACCGCGCTCGGTGAGCACATGACCGCGGGGCGGATCGACATCGAGGAGTACGGCGAGCGCTCGGCGCGGATCACCGCGGCGAAGACGCGTGGCGAGCTCGTCGAGATCTTCGCGGACCTGCCGGCGCCGCACCCGAAGTACGACGACGTCCCGCAGGCCGTCGCGGCACCCGAGCCGGCCGCCGCGCCCGCACCGCGGCAACCGGCCGCGCCGGAGGGCTGGACGAGCCCGCAGCGGTTCATCGCCGCGTTCATCCCGCTGGTCTGGATCGCCACGATCGCGTTGATCGCCACCGGCGTCGTGCACGGGGCGCTGATCCTCGTCCCGATCGGCCTGAGTGTCTTCGGCCGGTCGATGTGGGGCCACGGCGGGCACCAGCACCGGCGGCACGAGCACCACGTGCGCGACCGCGAACGCCGCCGCGCGCTGCGCGAGTCCTACCGCGACCAGCGGCGCGGCCTGGACCACTGATCCCGCCGTGAGCGACATGCTGCTGAGCGACGCCGAACGCCAGGACGCCCTGGACGTCCTCGAAGAGCACGTCCGCACCGGGCGGCTCGACATCGACGAGTACGGGTCGCGATCGGCGAAGGTCACCGCGGCCAAGCGGGTCAGCGAGCTGATCCCGCTGTTCGACGACCTGCCCTCGCCGCGCCCGAGCGCGTTGCTGAACGGGGCGGCCGCGCCGCAGGTGCCGGTCATGTCCGGCGGCGACAGCCCGCTGGCGAACTTCCTGACCCGCAGCGCCGTGCCGATCGCGATCGTCCTGGCGGTGGTGGTGCTGATCCTGTCCCGCGGCCGGCTGCTGATCATCTCGGTCGCGCTGCCGCTCGTGGTGGCGATGCTCGCCGGCGCCCGCCGCCGGCGCTGAGCCTGCGAGAATCACCCCGTGATGGGCGTGGTTCCGGGCGCGCTGGACGCCCGAGGCGAACGGCTGGCGGGGCCGATCTTCACCGGCGTCGGCCTGGCCGGGCTCGCCGCGTGCGCGTTCTGGGGGTCCGGGCTGCGCGGGGTGACCCTGGTGGTCGCCGTGGCGGCGGCGGTGTGGGTGCCGCTGCTGATCCCGTTGTTCCCGCACCGGCGGACGCACCCGTGGCTGGCCGCGGGTTACTACGCCGGGGTGCTCGCGGCCGCGACGGTGCTGGTGGCGAACGACGACTCCTTCATGGGCTTCGCGTCCTTCGGGTACCCGCTCGCCTTCGTGCTCTTCCCGGCGCGCTGGGGCTTCTTCGCGGTGGCCGCGACGGCGACGCTGCCGCTGCTGGCCGCCAACTCGGACTCGCGGAGCCCGACCTGGGTGCTGGTCCTGTCGATGGCCGGGCCGCTGCTGTACGCGGCGTGGTTCGTCGGCGCGGAGAGCGAACAGCGGCGGAAGGCGAACGTCCGGCTGGAGGCCGCGCTCGAGGAGAACGCCAACCTGCACGCCCAGCTCCTGACGCAGGCACGCGAAGCCGGCGTGCTCGACGAGCGGCAGCGGATGGCCCGCGAAATCCACGACACGATCGCCCAGGGGCTGACCGGGATCGTCACGCAGCTGCAGGCCGCCGACGGCCCGGACCGGGACCGGCGGCTGGCGCAGGTGCGCGTGCTCGCCCGCGAGAGCCTCGGCGAAGCGCGTCGCGCGGTGCAGGCGTTGCGGCCCGAGCCACTGGCCGAAGCCCAGCTGCCGGAAGCGCTTTCCCGGCTGGCCGCGCGCGTGGCCGGCACGTCCGGGGCAGACGTCCGCGCCGAGACGACCGGGGACGCCCGGCCGCTGCTGCCCGACCTGGAGGAGACGCTCTACCGCGTCGCGCAGGAGGCGCTGGCGAACGCGGAGAAGCACGCGAAGGCGTCGCGGATCGCGCTCACGCTGTCCTATTCGGACGATCTGGTGCTGCTCGACGTCGTCGACGACGGCGTCGGCTTCCGCGACGGCGACCGGGGCGAGGGCACCGGGTTCGGCCTGGAGGCGATGCGCCAGCGCGTCCGCCGGGTGGCCGGGACGCTGGCGATCGAGAGCGCGCCGGGCGGCGGCACGGCGGTGAGCGCCCAGGTCCCGGCGATCCCGGCGTGATCCGCGTCCTGCTGGTGGACGATCACCCGATCGTCCGCGACGGCCTGCGCGGCGCGTTCACCGGCGAGCCGGACCTGGTGGTCGTGGGCGAGGCGGCGTCGGGCGTGGAGGCGCTGGCCCTGGTGGCGCGGCACCGCCCCGACGTCGTGCTGATGGACCTGCGCATGCCGGAGCTGGACGGCGTCGGCGCGATCAAGCGGCTGGCCGTCGAGCACCCCGCGGTCCGGGTGGTGGTGCTGACGACGTTCGACACGTCGGCCGACGTGCTGCCGGCGATCGAAGCGGGCGCGCTGGGCTACCTGCTCAAGGACGCGCCGGTGCCGGACCTGCTGGCGGCGGTCCGCGCGGCGGCCCGCGGCGAGCCGGTGCTGTCCCCGCGCGCGGCGGGCTTCCTGCTGGACCGCCTGCGGTCGCCGTTGACGACCCGGGAGCTGGAGGTGCTGCGCCTGGTGGCGGCGGGCGCGACGAACCGCGCGGCGGCGAGCCGGCTGGTGATCAGCGAGGCGAGCGTCAAGACCCACTTGCGCCAGGCCTACGCGAAGCTCGGGGTGAGCGACCGCGCGGCCGCCGTCGCCGAGGCGCTCCGGCGGGGTCTGCTCTAAACCGTTCCCCGGGCCGGCGCGTGGTGGCGTCGGACAGGGGAGGAACGGATGAGGTCGAAGATGCTCGCCGCCATCGGTGCGGCGCTGCTGGCCACCACGCTCGCGCAGCCCGCGGAGGCCGCCGTCGGTCACTGGGAGGCGAACCTGCTGGCGTTGCCGGCCGGCCACCCGGACGCCACCGGGTGGGTCCGCGGCACCGACAGCCACGGCGGCTACGCCGGGCACCTCGTGCTGGACGGGCACGGCACCGTCGTCACGTGGTCGAAGGGGCAGCCCACGGTGCACCCCCAGCCCACGGGCTTCGAGTCGACCGCGGTGGCGGACGAGAACTCGGCGGGGACGGTGCTCTGCGACTCTGTCGGCGCCGCCTCGGAGCACCAGCTCTTCCTGCTCGGCCGCGACGGCGGCTACCAGGGCTTGGCCCAGCCGACCGAGTGGCCGCTGGTGACGGCGGTGGCGCTGAACGAGCGCGGCGACGTGGTGGGGAACGCGTCGAACTGGAGCGGCGAATCGGTGGTGCTGGTCTGGCACGCGGCCGACCGGGCGCACCCGGTGGAGATCACCGGGCTGCCGTCCCTGTCCGCGACGGACATCGACGACGACGGCACGGTCCTGCTGAACTCGTACCCGCACTCGGTCCTCTGGCGCGACGGCGAGTTCCAGGAGCTGACCACCCTGCCGGGCCAGCCCTACACCTTCGCCCAGGCCATCCGGAACGGGCAGGTCACGGGCAACTCGGCCGAATTCGCCGGGGGTCCCGGCCAAGCGGCGGTGTGGCGCACGCCGACCGAGCCGGCGGCGCTGCCGTCGTCCCACGCGGCGTTCGGGATCAACCGGTACGGCCTGATCGTGGGGTACGACACCTCGGCGACCCCGCTCGCGGCCTGGCTCGGCACCCGGTCGATGGGCTCGCTGCCCCCGGCGCCCGGATTCACGCAGGCCTGGGCGAAGGCAGTGGGCGACGACGGCACGATCGCGGGCGTGGTGTCGAACAGCGAGCCGACGACGAACGGCGGCCGTCCGGTCGTGTGGCGCTACTCGCTGCCTTGATCGCGGGGCGCGTCCGGCCTGGCTAGGCTGGGTGGAGTGGAACCGGTGGAGATCAACGCGGGCACCTACTACCTGCGCCAGCTGCGCGCCGACCGGCACATCGACGACCGCCGGGTGCTGATGGAGGCGTTCGCGGACCCGACGCACCGCAAGTACGTGCTGAACTACCGCCTGCGGACGGTGGACGAAGCAACGGAGTACGTGGCGTTGCGGGCGGCCCAGTGGGCCGGCGACGAGCGCTGTTCGTGGGCGATCGCCGAACCGACGTCGGGCCGCCTGCTGGGCGAGGTGGGGCTGCGCGAGCTGGACCTGCCCGCGGCGTACGCCGAGGCGACGATCTGGGTCCACCCGGCGGAGCGGGGCAAGGGCATCGCGACGACGGCGTTGAGCGCGGCGCTGCGGTTCGGCTTCGGCGGCCTCGGCCTGACCGAGGTGAGCTACCGGTACGAGGAGAGCAACACGGCGTCGGCGATCGTGGCGGAGCGCTGTGGGTTCACGTTGCTGGGCCCGGAACCGGATCCGGCCGCTACCGGGGAGCGGCTGATCCGGTGGCACCGGACCTCCTGACCCCTCAGCCGGCCGGGGCCACGATGCCCGACCGGGCCTCCGGGGCCGCGATCCGCAGCGCGTCCGCCGCTTCGTCGGTCGGCTGGGACTGGGACTCGCGTTCGGCCTCCACCCGGCCGCGGTAGACCTCCACCTCGCGCTTCACCGTCTCGGCCGACCAGCCGAGGACCTCGCCGACCAGCGTCGCGACCTGGTCCGCGCAGTCCACCCCGCGGTGCGCGTACTCGATCGAGATGCGCGTCCGGCGGGCCAGGACGTCCTCCAGGTGCAGCGCCCCCTCGTGCGAAGCCGCGTACACGACCTCGACACCCAGGTAGTCCGGCGCGTGCTCGATCGGCTTCAGCAGCTCCGGCCGGCCCTCCGCCGTCGCCAGGACCTCGTTGACCAGCGAGCCGTAGCGGTCCAGCAGGTGCCGGACCCGGTACGGGTGCAGGCCGTGCTCGGCGGCCAGGTGGTCGGCCTGGTTGACCAGCGCGTGGTAGCCGTCCGCGCCCAGCAGCGGGACCTTGTCCGTGATCGACGGCTGCGAGCGGCCCGGCAGGTCCACCGCGGCCGCGTCGACCGCGTCCGCCGCCATCACCCGGTACGTCGTGTACTTGCCGCCCGCGATCGCGACCAGGCCCGGGGCGACCCGCGCCACCGCGTGCTCGCGCGAAAGCTTCGACGTCTCTTCGCTCTCCCCCGCCAGCAACGGGCGAAGGCCCGCGTACACGCCTTCGATGTCGTCATGCGTCAGCGGTGTCGCCAGGACGCTGTTGACGTGCTCCAGCAGGTAGTCGATGTCGTGCTTCGTCGCCGCCGGGTGCGCCAGGTCGAGGTTCCAGTCGGTGTCCGTCGTGCCCACGATCCAGTGATTGCGCCACGGGATCACGAACAGCACCGACTTCTCGGTGCGCAGGATCATCCCCGACTCCGAGACGATCCGGTCGCGCGGCACCACGATGTGCACGCCCTTGCTGGCGCGCACGCGGAACCGCCCGCGGCCGCCGGACAGCCGCTGCAGCTCGTCGGTCCAGACGCCGGTGCAGTTGATCACCGCCGCCGCCGAGATCTCCGTCTCGCGGCCGTCTTCGACGTCGCGCACGCGCACCCCGGACACCCGGTCGGCCTCGCGCAGGAACCCGACGACCTGCGTCGACGTCCGCACGATCGCGCCGTAGTGCGCCGCCGTGCGCGCCACGGTCATCGTGTGGCGGGCGTCGTCGGACTGCGCGTCGTAGTAGCGGATCCCGCCGATCAACGCGGACCGCTTCAGCGCCGGCACCATCCGCAGCGCGCCCGCGCGCGTGAGGTGCTTCTGGCCGGGGACGCTGCGCGCGCCGCCCATCGTGTCGTACATCAGCAGGCCCGCCGCGGTGTACGGGCGCTCCCACACGCGGTGCGTCAGCGGGTAGAGGAAGCTGACCGGCTTGACCAGGTGCGGCGCGATGGTCGTCAGCATCAGCTCACGCTCGCGAAGCGCTTCCCGGACCAGGCCGAACTCGAGCTGCTCCAGGTAGCGCAGGCCGCCGTGGAAGAGCTTGCTCGACCGGCTCGACGTCCCGGACGCGAGATCCCGGGCCTCGACCAGCGCGACCCGCAGCCCGCGCGTCGCGGCGTCCAGCGCCGTGCCCGCGCCGACGACACCGCCGCCGATGACGACGAGGTCGAAGGTTTCGCTGCCCAGCCGTTGCCAGGTCTCGTCCCGCTTGACCGGGCCGAGCCGAGCCGGGTTCGTCTCCGCTGCGTGCTGCGCCACGTGACATTCCTCCTCGTACTGGCGAGGCTCCCAGCATCGCACGACCTGGTGATCCTCCGCCCGTCCACGGATGACACGTGTGGCGTAACCGTCAAGGATCTTGAAAAGATTCGGCTACCCGGTGCCTGGAATGATCTTCGGCACACCGGTAACGTCCCCCCGACGTGGGTCGGCAACGGTGCCGTGGCACGCCGTGATCGACCCTGCGCAGAGTGTCCAGTGTGGAGGTGCAGCGGTGAGTGCTGGGGCAATAATCGTCTGGGAAATATTGGGAACGGCCGCGCTGATCCTGCTCGGCAACGGTGTGGTCGCGAACCACGTGCTCCGCAAGAACAACGGTCATGACGCCGGCTTCCTGTTCATCAACTTCGGCTGGGCCTTCGCCGTCTTCACCGGCGCCAGCATCGCGGCGCCGACCGGCGCCCACCTCAACCCGGCGGTGACGCTCGGCCTGGCGATTTCGGGCAAGACGGCCTGGGCCGACGTCCCCTTCTACTTCATCGGCGAGATGGTCGGCGCGATCCTCGGCGCCGTCCTCTGCTGGGCCGCCTACAAGCTGCAGTTCGACGACCACCCCGAACCCGAGAACACGCTCGGCATCTTCTCCACCGCGCCGCAGATCCCGAACAAGGTGTGGAACCTCGTCACCGAGATCATCGGCACCTTCGTGCTGGTGGCGTGGATCCTGCTCAGCCCGGTGGCGGCGGCCGGCGGCGACGGGGTGCCGACCTTCGGCAACTCCGCGCTCGGCTACGCGGGCGTCTCGTTCGTGGTCCTCGTGATCGGCACCTCGCTCGGCGGGCCGACGGGCTACGCCATCAACCCGGCCCGTGACCTCGGCCCGCGCATCGCGTACGCGTTCCTGCTGCCGATCAAGAACAAGGCCAACGCGAACTGGGGCTACTCCTGGATCCCGGTCGTCGGCCCGCTGGCCGGTGGCGCGCTGGCCGCGTTGCTCTACCTCGGTGTGCACAACCTGACCTGATCGCCTCACCCAACGGATTCCTGGAGCACACATGACTTCGTACGTAGCCGCGATCGACCAGGGCACGACGTCGACCCGGTGCATGATCTTCAACCACGAAGGCCGCGTGGTCGCCGTCGACCAACGCGAGCACGAGCAGATCTTCCCGAAGGCCGGCTGGGTCGAGCACAACGCCGAGGAAATCTGGGAGAACACGCGCCGGGTCGCCGCGGGCGCGCTCGCCAAGGCCGACCTGACCGCGAAGGACATCGCCGCCGTCGGCATCACCAACCAGCGCGAGACCGCGCTCGTCTGGGACAAGGCGACCGGCAAGCCGGTGTACAACGCCATCGTCTGGCAGGACACCCGCACCGACAAGATCGTCACCGAGCTCGGCAACCTCGGCGGCGGCCAGGAGCGCTACCGCGAGAAGGTCGGCCTCCCGCTCGCGACGTACTTCTCCGGGCCGAAGATCAAGTGGATCCTCGACAACGTCGACGGCGCCCGCGAGAAGGCCGAAGCCGGTGACCTGATCTTCGGCAACATGGACACCTGGGTGCTGTGGAACATGACCGGCGGCGCCGACGGCGGTGTGCACGTCACCGACCCGACGAACGCTTCGCGCACCATGCTGATGGACCTCGACACCCTGCAATGGGACGCCGAGATCGCCGGCGAGATGGGCATCCCCCTTTCGATGCTGCCGGAGATCCGCTCCTCGTCCGAGGAGTACGGCAAGGTCCGCGAGAAGGGCGCGCTGGCCGGGGTGCCGATCGCGGGCATCCTGGGCGACCAGCAGGCCGCGACGTTCGGCCAGGCCTGCCTTTCGCCCGGCGAAGCCAAGAACACCTACGGCACCGGCAACTTCATGCTGCTCAACACCGGCACCGAAAAGGTGATGTCGCAGAACGGACTGCTCACCACGGTCTGCTACAAGATCGGCTCGAACGACACGGTCTACGCGCTGGAAGGCTCCATCGCGGTGACCGGTTCGCTGGTGCAGTGGCTGCGCGACAACCTCGGCATGATCGCGACCGCGGCCGAGATCGAGGAACACGCACGCAGCGTCGAGGACAACGGTGGCGCGTACTTCGTCCCGGCGTTCTCGGGTCTGTTCGCGCCTTACTGGCGCTCCGACGCCCGTGGCGCGATCGTCGGCCTCACCCGGTTCGTCAACAAGGGCCACCTCGCCCGCGCGGTCCTGGAAGCCACGGCGTTCCAGACGCGTGAGGTGCTCGAGGCGATGAACGCCGACTCGGGTGTTTCGCTCACCTCCCTCAAGGTGGACGGCGGGATGGTCGTCAACGAGCTGCTGATGCAGTTCCAGGCCGACATCCTCGGCGTGCCGGTGATCCGCCCGGTGGTCAACGAGACGACCGCGCTGGGCGCCGCGTACGCGGCCGGCTTGGCGGTGGGCTTCTGGAAGTCGGAGGACGACATCCGGAACAACTGGGCCCAGGACAAGCAGTGGGACCCGGCCATGGACGACGCCCGCCGCGACCGCGAGTTCCGCAACTGGAAGAAGGCCGTGACGAAGACGTTCGACTGGGTGGCCGACGAGGACTGAGCGGCTCGGGCCGGGGGCGCCACGCGGCGCCTCCGGCTCGTTCACTCAGGCGTCCCAGCCCTCCGGCTTGCCGGACTGCTCGTTCGGCGAGATCACCAGGAACGGCACGCCCTGGTCGTCGACCACCCGCACCTGCCGTCCGTACGGCGAGTCGAACGGCTGCCCCTGCGCCTGCCCGCCCAGCTCGACGACCTTCGCCGCGCTCGCGTCCGCGTCCGCCACCGAGAAGTAGGCCGACCAGTTCGACGGCACCTCCGCCGGCACCGAGCCGGGCAGCGCGCCGAGCCCACCCACCGGGCGGCCGTCGATCAGCAGGACCGCGTACGTGAAGTCGTCGTTCGACAGGTCCTGGAAGCCGAAGCCGAACACCTGCTCGTAGAACGCCTTCGCCGCCGGGTAGTCGCGGCTCATGCACTCGTTCCAGGCCAGCGTGCCGGGCGCCGCCGTGACCTGGGTGCCGATGTGGTCGCCCGCTTCCCAGAGGCCGAAGACCGCGCCCGCCGGGTCGGCCGCCACCGCCATCCGGCCTTCCTTCAGCACTTCCATGACCGGCATCAGGATCTGCCCGCCGGCCTCGGTGATCGCCGTCGCCGTCCGGTCCACGTCGGACACCGCGAGGTAGGTCGTCCACACCGCCGGCATCTCCTGGCCCGGCGGGGTCTGGCCGATCCCGGCGACCGACCGGCCGCCCAGCTGCGCCATGCCGTAGAAGCCGGTCTCCTCGCCGCCCTTCTGCACGTCCCAACCGAACAGGCCACTGTAGAAAGCCACCGCTTTCGCCTGGTCGGGGACCATCAGGTCCACCCAGCTGGGTGTGCCGTCAGGCCACCGCTCGTCCCGGAACAACATGTCGGCTCCCAACCCTCGTCCGCGCCGCCGAGGTGACGGCCGACACAGTCTGGCACCCACCACCGACAAAACCAGGGCCGAAGGACTCTCAGCGGCCGACGAGCTTGGCGTAGACGACGATGTTGTCGACGTAGTTGTGCGCGCTGCGGTCGAAGACGCCGCCACAGGTGATCAGCCGCAGCTCCGGGCCGGCCGTGTCGTCGTAGACGCCCTCGGCCTCGAAGTCCTTCTTGGGCACTTGGTGCACCTTCGTCACCTCGAACGACGCCGTCGTGCCGTCCCGGCGGGCGACCGAGACCCGGTCACCCGGCGCCAGTTCCTTGAGCCGGAAGAAGATGCCCTTCTGGTGGTTGCCGTCGACGTGGCCGAGGACGACGGCCGGGCCGACCTCGCCGGGCGTCGGCGCGTAGGTGTACCAGCCCGCCTGCAGCGGCGTGGTCACCGGCGGCACCTGGATCGTGTTGTCCGCGTTGACACCCAGCGGGACCAGCGAAGAGTGCGCGTCGATCTTCGGGATGTCGATCGAGACCGGCTCGGACTTCGGCAGGGCCGCGACGGCGTCCTGGCCCTGGGCCGGCGGCTCCGGGTCGACCGCGACCGGCTGGGCGGCGGGCGGCGGCTGCGCGGTGGACGGTTCGGCGCCGCCGCCGAGCGTCAGCACCAGCACCACCAACGCGGCCAGCAACGCCAGGACGAGGGCGATCAGGTAGCCCCGTCTGCTCATGCTCCTCGTGCTCATGTCTCCCCCGTGCCTGGCTCCTGCCGTTCACACGTCCGGGTGGCTCGTTCGGTTGCGTCCGACCGTACCGCCGCGCTCAGCGCCGCCGCGCCCGCCGGGCGAGCACGAGCCCGCCGCCGCCCACCGCGAGTGCGCCCATCGCGGCGGCCGCGGCCAGCGGACCGCCGTCGGACGGACCGTCGGCGCCCCCGGTCTGCGGCGCCCCCGAGGGCACCTTGACGACCTGCTTCGCTTCACTCAGAACGGTGAACTTCGTGGTGATCTCGGCGCCACCGCAGGAGAAGGACACCGCGTAGACGCCCGGCTTCGCCTGCTTCACGACCGCCGACGCGGCCGCGGCCGGCGCCTTCGCCGGGTCGTGCTGCGGGCCGACCCGGCGCAGGTTGCCGATGGTGAGGACCGGCGACGTCGGGTTCTGCGTGGCCGAGGCCTCGCAGCCGAGGCGGATCTCCACCTTCGCGCCCGGCCGGGCGGCCCCCGGGAGCACGCGCAGGTAGGCCTTCGGGTTTCCCGCGGGCTCCGCCGAGGTGGACGGCGCGGCGAAGGCCGCCGGGCCACCGAGCAGCAACCCCACCGAGACGACGGCGAGCACAAGAGTCCTGCGCATTGTTTTCTCCCCTTTTCCTGGACGCTCGGAAATGCGGCGGATTCGCCTCGCGAACGCCGATCGCAGTCCCCCTGCCTCGGCTTTCGCTTCCCTGTACTTCATGAGACGTGTCACGGGAATGGGGGTTGCGTCCAAGAAAAAACCACCCCGGAAGCATTCCGGGGTGGTTCGGGTTCCGGCGGCGGTCAGCCGGCCATGCTGCCGTCGCCCGCCTTGGCGGCGCCGGAGGGCACCTTCGAAACCTGAGGCGCCGGCACCGAGAACTGGGTGCGGTAGGTGTTCGCGCCGCACGTCACGGTCAGCGGGTACGTTCCCGCCGCGGTGCCGGGCTTCAGCTCGACGTCGGCGCTGATGTTCGCGTCGGTGCCCATGAACGGGCCCGAGACGTAGTTGGCGAAGCTGAGCACCGGCGAGGCGAACGTCCCCTTGTCCTCGGCGCACTTGGCCAGCGCGACGTTCGGCGCGTCGCGGACGTACTTGTCCACGAGCGTCGTGTTGTACGCGGTGTTGACGTTGAGCTGGACGCGCCCCGCTGGCGCGCTCGGCGCGGGACTGCCGCTGGTCTGCTGCGCTGTCGCGGGCGCTGCCAGCGCCGTCGCCCCGATCACCGCTGCCGCAACGAAAACCACCGTCTTGCGCACCTTCGCACCCTTCGCGTCCTTCAGCCTTACCACCGACAAGACGCGACGGGGTGCGAAGGGGTTGCGTAACGGATCAGTCGAGATCGTCGTGGCGCATGAGCTGGCGGCCGGCCTCGGTGATCGAGCCCGACAGCGACGGGTACACCGAAAATGTCAGTGCCAGGTGGTCCACTGTGAGCTGGTTCTGGACGGCGAGCGCGATGGGAAGGATGAGCTCGCTCGCCGTCGGCGCCACGACGACGCCACCGACGACCACGCCGGTGGCGGGGCGGCAGAACAGCTTCACGAAGCCTCGGCGGAGGCCCTCCATCTTCGCGCGCGCGTTGGTGGCCAGGGGCAGCATGATGGTGCGCGCGGGCACCTCGCCGGAGTCGATCGCCTGCTGGCTGATGCCGACGGTGGCGATCTCCGGGTGGGTGAACACGTTGGCGGCGACGGTCTTGAGCTTGATCGGCGCGACGCCTTCGCCCAGCGCGTGCCACATCGCGATGCGGCCCTGCATGCTCGCCACCGAGGCCAGCATGAGCACGCCGGTGCAGTCGCCGGCGGCGTAGATCCCGGGAACGGAGGTGCGCGAAACGCGGTCGACGGTGATGAACCCGCCGGGGCCGGGCGAGATGCCGACCTTGTCGAGGCCGATGTCCGTGGTGTTGGGGACCGACCCGACGGTCATCAGCGCGTGGCTGGCTTCGATCACGCGGCCGTCGGCGAGGTGGATCTCGACGCCCTTTTCGGTGCGCTCGACGCGGTCCGCGCGCGCCTGCTTGGCGACGGTCGTGCCGCGCTGGGAGAAGACCTCCTCGAGCACGGCGGCGGCGTCGGCGTCCTCGTGCGGGAGGACGCGGTCGCGGCTGGAGACGACGGTGACCTTGACGCCCATCTCGGTGTAGGCGGACGCGAACTCGGCGCCGGTGACGCCGGAGCCGATCACGGCGAGGTGTTCGGGCAGCTCCTGGAGCTCGTAGAGCTGACGCCAGTCGAGGATGCGCTCACCGTCGGGCACCGCGCCGGGCAGCACGCGCGGGGTGGCGCCGGTGGCGATGAGGACGACGTCGGCGGGCAGCTTCTCGGTGCCTTCGGCGGTCGTGACGGCGACCTTGTGCGTCGCGAGGCCGGGCTCTTCGTCGCAGAAGCGTGCTTCGCCGGCGATGACGCGGACGCCTTCGCGCTGTACGCGGGCGCGGATGTCGGCGGACTGGGCGAGCGCGAGGCCCTTCACCCGGCCGTGGACGGTCGGGAGGTCGACGCGCGTGTCGGCCAGGTCGGTGTTGATGCCGAGCTCGCCGAGGTCGTGCATCTTCGCCAGGGCGCCCGAGCTCGCGATGAACGTCTTCGACGGAACGCAGTCGTAGAGGACGCAGGCGCCACCCAGGCCGTCACGCTCGACGATCGTGACGTCGGCCCCGTGCTGGGCTGCGACCAGCGCGGCTTCGTAGCCGGCCGGGCCCCCGCCCATGATCACGATCCTGGTCACCTGGGTCCTCCTCTGGATGAGCGTTTGCGGTGCTCTCACCGTACGCGGCGAAGGTGGCCGGACACTGAAGTGGGCGAACACGGCGAGTGCGTCCGACCGGGGGCGGGCGGGGTCGCTAGGCTGTCCGCGTGCCGTTGTATGCCGCGTACGGATCGAACATGGAGCCCGCCCAGATGCTGGAGCGCGCGCCGCACTCGCCGATGGCCGGCACCGGCTGGCTGGAGGGGTGGCGCCTGACCTTCGGCGGCGAGGACCTCGGCTGGGAAGGTGCCCTGGCCACGATCGTCGAAGACCCGGCATCCCGGGTCTTCGTCGTCCTCTACGACGTGACGTCCCTGGACGAGACGGGCCTGGACCGCTGGGAGGGCGGCGAGCTGGGCATCCACTCGAAGATCCGCCTCCGCGTCCAGACCATGGACGGCTCGGCCCTGGCCTGGCTCTACGTCCTGGACGCCTACGAAGGCGGCCTCCCTTCCGCCCGTTACCTGGGCGTCCTGGCGGACGCCGCGGAGACCGCAGGTGCCCCAGCCGACTACGTAGACGACCTCCGAACCCGCCCCTGCTCCGGAATAACCGGCTAGCTCGTGTCGTCTCCCCAATCACGCGTGTCGACCCTTCAATCACGCGTGTCGACCCGCTGATCACGCCGCTCGGCCCGCTCGCCGGTCGAAGGCATTGCGCAGCTCGGTCAGAAGACGACTTGGATCCCGCAGATCGGCCGCGACGGCCCGGAGGGTGATCCAGCCACGGGCCGCCATCCGTTCGTCGCGTTCCCGGTCGTACTCACGGCGTTCCTCGTGAGCGGCGAACCCGTCGTATTCGAGGGCGATCTGTCGGCTCGGCCAGGCCATGTCGAACACGTAGAGCTTGCGGCCGTCGACTGTGGTGATCTCGTGCTGCGGATCCGGCACTGGGAAGCCGGCTTCGACGACGATCAGCCGCAGCACGCTTTCCGGAGGCGACTCCGCCCTGCCGGTGGCGAGGTCCAGCAGCATCAGCGCCCTGTGGATACCTCGCCGGTCGCGGCGGTCGGCGAGCCGGTCGCGCACGTTCTCCCGGAGTTTCGCGCAGTGATCCGGCGGCAGACCTCGAAGGGCTTCGTCGAGCGCGGTGAAGGCCGCTCGCTTACCCCCGTCGCAGAGAAAGTCGGCCAAGGCACGATCGAGGAGGAAGGTCAGCAGGCCATCGATCTCGATCACGTCTTCGTCCCGGAAGCCACCTTGGTGCACGACCAGACCGGGCCGCGATCGAACGCGCCGCGAGTAGGGCACCATCACGTGGATGTCGCGGTCATCGGCCGCCGAAATGCCGTGCAAGGCAAGGGAAGTAACCCCGGCCACGGCGACGGGAGGCTTGACGGCGAGCAACGCGGCGGCAGCCCTCGTCGGCAATTTCAAGAGGTCGGTGGCGTGCACGACAACGCCTCGCCATGGCTGCGAGAGCAGCCCGCGTTCAAGCCCTTCGAGCACCTTGCGCCGCCCCAGGATGCGGTCGGCCTCGGCACGCGAGAGCACTCCATGTCGTCTTGCCCACTCGGTCACAAGATCGAGAATGAGGCCCTCCCACGCCCGGGTGGAAGGGCCTCATTCTCAATCTGTGGACAACTACCCACCTGTGGATAACCCTGTGCACAACTCGCGTGCGGGAAGGGTCGACACGCGTGATTAGAAGGTCGACACGCGTGATTGGAGAGACGACACGGCTCAGGCGAGGGTTGTTAGGGCTGTGTGGACCAGGGTTCGGACTCCGCAGAGGAGGGCTCGCTCGTCCAGGATGAATGTCGGGCGGTGGATGTCCGACTGGGGGGCCGGGGGGCCGGGCCAGACGCCTAGGCGGGCGAAGGCTCCCTGGACGTGCTCCAGGTACCAGCCGAAGTCCTCGCCGCCCGATGACTGCTCTGTCGAGGCGACGCCGGACTCGCCGAGGGCGGCTTCGGTGCCGGCGCGCATCAGGGCCGTCGAGTCGGCGTCGGACACCACCGGTGGGACGCCGCGGCGGTAGTCCAGCGAGAAGCCGACGCCCAGCGGCGCCAGCAGGGACTCCACCGAAGAGGCGACCAGGGGCTCCAGGGCCGTCCAGACTTCGTGGTCCGCCGTGCGCAGGGTGCCGCGCAGGACGCCGTCCTGCGGGACCGCGTTGGCCGCCTGGCCCGCGTGGACCGCGCCCCAGACCAGCACCGTGCCCGACCGCGGGTCGACCCGGCGCGACAATAGCGCAGGCAAGCCGGTGATCACCGAGCCCAGCGCGTGGACCAGGTCCGCCGTCAGGTGCGGGCGGGACGTGTGGCCGCCCGGCGAGGTCAGGCGCAACTCGATCAGGTCCGCCGCCGACGTCAGGGCGCCGACGCGCATGCCCACGCGACCCACCTCGAGCCGCGGGTCGACGTGCAGGCCGTAGATCCGCTCGACGCCCTCCAGCGCGCCCGCCGCGATCATGTCCAGCGCGCCGCCGGGCATGACCTCCTCGGCCGCCTGGAAGATCAGCCGGACGCGGCCGGGCAGCTCCGGCGCGCCGGCCAGGGCGCGGGCCGCGCCCAGCAGGATCGCCGTGTGGGCGTCGTGGCCGCACATGTGCGCCGCGCCCTCGACCGTCGACGAATAGGGCAGCCCGGTGTCCTCGGTGAGCGGCAGCGCGTCCATGTCCGCGCGCAGCGCCACGCACCGGTCGCCGGTGCCGATGTCGCACACGACGCCGGTGCCGCCGGGCAGCACCCACGGCTTGAGGCCGACCGCGCGCAACAGCGTGACGACCAGTTCCGTGGTCGCGAACTCGTGACGCGACAGCTCCGGGTGCGCGTGGATGTGCCGGCGCCAGGCGAGCACGTCGGTCGCGTTGGCGCGCAGCCAGTCGTCGAGCCAGAACGGGCCGCGGCCCGCACCAAGGTCCTCCACGGGAGCCATGCTTACGCCGGCTTCGGAAATGAGCGCTTCAGGCCCCTCCATAGGGGTCATCATGCGCCCATGAGGGTCGCCTGGAACGTCCGGTCGTGAGTCCAACACCGTCACGCCGCACCTCCTCCCGCAACACGGGTAACCCGGGCAGCGGCTGGGGTCACGCAACGTGCCGATCGATCTGTCGTACGCATTTGCAGACGATCGTGCACCATGCAGGCGGCAACGCGCGCCTCGAAAAGCGCCGTCCTAGATGGCCGGTACCGGATCTGCGTTGAACGGCGTGCAGGAGTTCGGCAACGCCGAAGGCGTCAGGACTTCTTGGCTTTCTTCGAGCGGATCCGCCTGCCCCAGATGACGATGCCGAGCAGCACGACCGCGACCACGCCCGCGATCAGCTTGTTCTTGGTCTTCTGGCTGTTCGCCTTGTCGGTCTGGGCCGGGTCCAGCACGGGACCCGGGTTGGGTGTCTGCGCCGGGACCAGCGAGGCGGGCGCGTGCGCCACCGTCACCACGACCGCGGCCGGGCGCACCGGCGAAGCGACCGCCGGCGACGCGGTGAACAGCACCGCGCCCAGCACGCCGACCAGGACCAGACCCCGCAGTTTCGCCATGTCATCCCTTCGCCACGACCAGGCATTCTGCCCGCGAACCACCCGGCGCGTCAGCCACCACGCGGTGGACCGAACGCGTCGAGGATGCGCTGAGCACCGAGGGTAGCCGTCAGCTCACCGTCCCGCACCGCCCGTTCGACGTCCGGAACGACCGTTCGCACGTCCGGATGCGCCGCCAGGCGACTCAGCAGCTGTTCGCGAACCATCGCCCACGTCCAGTCGACCTGCTGCTGCCGCCGGCGGGCGTCGAGCTCGCCGGACGCCGAGAGCGTCTCGCGGTGCTGCTCGATCGCGCCCCAGACCTCGTCGAGACGCAGGTTGTGCAGGCCGCTGCAGGTCAGCACGGGTGGCGTCCAGGACGCTTCGGGCCCGTAGATCATCCGCAAGGCGCCCGACAGCTCGCGCGCGGCGCGGCGAGCGTCCCGCCCGTGGTCGCCGTCGGCCTTGTTGACGGCGATGACGTCGGCGAGCTCCAGCACGCCCTTCTTGATGCCCTGCAGCTGGTCACCGGTGCGTGCCAGGGTGAGGAACAGGAAGCAGTCGACCATGTTCGCGACGGTCACTTCGGACTGTCCCACCCCGACGGTCTCGACCAGCACGGTGTCGTAGCCGGCCGCTTCCATCAGCACGATCGTCTCGCGGGTCGCCCGCGCGACCCCGCCCAAGGTCCCCGACGTCGGCGACGGCCGGATGAACGCCCGTTCGTCGACCGCCAGGCGCGCCATGCGGGTCTTGTCGCCGAGGATCGACCCGCCGGTGCGCGTCGACGACGGGTCGACGGCCAGCACGGCGACGCGGTGGCCGGCCGCGGTCAGGTCGGTGCCCAGCTGGTCGATGAACGTCGACTTGCCGACACCGGGCACGCCGGTGATGCCGACGCGCCGCGCGCCACCGGACGACGGCAGCAGCTCGACCAGCAGCTCCTGCGCCAACGCCCGGTGGTCCTCGCGCTGCGACTCGACCAGCGTGATCGCCTTGGACAGCGTGCCGCGGTCGCCGGCGAGGACCCCCTTGGCGTAGGCGGTGACGTCGATCTTGCGCGGCAAGGGTCAGGACTCCTGCGCGGTGAGCTGGCCGAGCAGGTCGATGGCGGCGTCGGCGAGGACCGTGCCGGGCCCGAAGATCGCGGCCGCGCCGGCCTCGCGCAGCGCCGGGTAGTCCTGCGGCGGGATGACGCCGCCGACGACGACCATGATGTCCTCGCGGCCCAGCTCGGCGAGCTCGTGCCGCAGCGCCGGCACCAGCGAGAGGTGCCCGGCCGCCAGCGAAGAGACGCCGACCACGTGCACGTCCGCCTCGATCGCCTGCCGCGCGACCTCGGCCGGAGTGGAGAACAGCGGGCCGACGTCGACGTCGAAGCCGATGTCGGCGAAGCCGGTGGCGATCACCTTCTGGCCGCGGTCGTGGCCGTCCTGGCCCATCTTCGCGACGAGGATCCGCGGGCGGCGGCCTTCCTCGGCGGCGAACTCCTCGACCAGCGCGCGGGCCTTTTCGACGTTCTGCGACTTACCCACCTCTTCGCGGTAGACGCCGGAAATCGTCCGGATCTGCCCGGAATGCCGGCCCCAGAGCTTCTCCAGCGCGTCGGAGATCTCGCCGACGGTCGCCTTCGCCCGGGCCGCGCCGATCGCCAGCTCCAGCAGGTTGCCGCCGTTGCCGGCACCCTCGGTCAAGCGCCGCAACGCGTCCTCGGTGGCCGAGGCATCACGCTCGTCACGCAGCCGCCGCAGCTTCTCCAGCTGCTGCGTCCGGACGCCCGCATTGTCCACTTTGAGCACTTCGATGACAGCGTCGTCCACGTCACCGGTCACCTGGTACTTGTTGACGCCGATGACCGGCTGCCGCCCGGAGTCGATGCGCGCCTGCGTGCGGGCGGCGGCCTCTTCGATGCGCAGCTTGGGGATGCCCGCGTCGATCGCCTTGGCCATCCCGCCGGCCTGCTCGACCTCGCTGATGTGGCCCCACGCCTTGCGCGCGAGGTCGTAGGTCAGCTTCTCGACGAAGGCGGACCCGCCCCACGGGTCGATCACCCGCGTGGTGCCGGACTCCTGCTGCAGCAGCAGCTGGGTGTTGCGGGCGATCCGCGCGGAGAAGTCGGTCGGCAGCGCGAGCGCCTCGTCGAGGGCGTTCGTGTGCAGCGACTGCGTGTGCCCCTGGGTCGCGGCCATCGCCTCGACGCACGTGCGCACCACGTTGTTGTAGACGTCCTGCGCGGTCAGCGACCAGCCGGACGTCTGGGAGTGCGTCCGCAGCGAAAGCGACTTCGCGTTGGCAGGGCTGAAGCCCTTCACCAGCTTCGCCCACAGCAGCCGCGCCGCGCGCAGCTTCGCGACCTCCATGAAGAAGTTCATCCCGATCGCCCAGAAGAACGACAGGCGCGGCGCGAACTTGTCGACGCTCAGGCCGGCGTCCACTCCGGACCGGATGTACTCGACGCCGTCGGCGAGCGTGTAGGCCAGCTCGAGGTCGGCCGTCGCGCCGGCTTCCTGCATGTGGTAACCGGAGATGGAGATCGAGTTGTACTTCGGCATGTGCTGCGAAGTGAAGGAGAAGATGTCGGAGATGACCCGCATGGACGGCTGCGGCGGGTAGATGTAGGTGTTGCGGACCATGAACTCCTTGAGGATGTCGTTCTGGATGGTCCCCGCGAGCTGCTCCGGTTTGACACCCTGTTCTTCGGCCGCGACGACGTACAGCGCGAGCACCGGCAGCACCGCGCCGTTCATCGTCATGGACACCGACATCTTGTCGAGCGGAATCCCGTCGAAGAGCTGGCGCATGTCGTAGATGGAGTCGATCGCCACGCCCGCCATGCCGACGTCGCCGGAGACGCGGGGGTGGTCGGAGTCGTAGCCGCGGTGGGTGGCCAGGTCGAAGGCGACCGAAAGCCCTTTCTGGCCGGCGGCGAGGTTGCGCCGGTAGAAGGCGTTGGACTCCTCGGCGGTCGAGAACCCGGCGTACTGGCGGATGGTCCAGGGCTGGTTGACGTACATCGTCGGGTACGGGCCGCGCAGGAACGGCGCGACGCCGGGGTACGTCCCCAGGAAGTCCACATCGGACAGATCCGCCGCCGTGTAGACCGGCTTGACGCCGATGCCTTCGGGCGTCTCCCAGGCCAGCGCGTCCGGGCCCTTGCCGGTGGCGGTCTCGACCGCGCGCGCCCACGCGTCGCGGTCGCCCGGCGACGGCGTGCCGAGGTCGAGGCCGGCGAAGTTCGGGATGCTCATCGGGTGACTCCCAGCTTGACGTGCAGGCCGTTGAGGACTTCGAGGGCGTCGCAGCCGGCGAAGACGTTGCCGTCCACACCGTCATAGGTGCCCTTGCCCGCCAGCAGCACGAACTCGGCGCCGAGCGACGCCGCGGCTTCGGCCGCGGAAGCGGCGTAGGCGTCGTCAGTGCCGCAGAGGCAGGCAACGCGAGCGCCGGATTCGCGGAACGCGCCGGGCAGGTCGTCGGTCGCGCCCGGGTTGACGGCTTCGATCCCGCCCGCCTGGAACAGGTTCGCGGCGAAACCGGCCCGCGCGGTGTGCGCGGCGACCGGCCCCAAAGTGGCGAGGAAGATCTTGGGCCGGGAACCGTGCGAAGCGAGATACGCGTCCGAAGCGTCCCGAAGGGCTTCGAAGCCTTCGGCGTACCGGTGCCGCGGCAGCCCACCTTCCACAGTGGACTCCACGGGCTCCCGCACCACCGGCTTCTCGGCCAGGTTCGGGAACTCGCTGACGCCGGTGAGCGGGTCACGCCGGGTGGCGATGCGAGAAGAACGCTTCTCCCACGTCGTCGCCAGCCCGGCCGCCAGCTCACCTGAGGCCAGCGAAGCGACCAGGCCACCGGCGGATTCGATGGCGGTGAACTCCGCCCAGGCCGCGTGCGCGAGGTCCTCGGTGAGCTTCTCGACGTACCAGGAGCCGCCCGCCGGGTCGATGACGCCGGCCAGCTTGGACTCCTCCAGCAGCACGGCGTGGGTGTTGCGGGCGATCCGCGCGGAGAACGCGTCGGACCGGCCGATCGCGGCGTCGAACGGCAGCACCGTGACGGCGTCCGCGCCGCCGACGCCCGCGCCGAAGCAGGCGACCGTCGTGCGCAGCATGTTCACCCACGGGTCGCGCCGGGTCAGCATCGCCGGCGACGTCACCGCGTGCTGGCGCATCGGCGAGGAGAAGCCGCACACCTCGGCGACGCGGGCCCACAGGCGGCGGGCCGCGCGCAGCTTCGCGATGGTGGAGAACTGGTCGGCGGTCGCGGCGACGCGGAACTCGAGCTGCCCGGCCGCGGTCTCGACGTCCAGGCCGGCGTCGGTCAGCGCACGCAGGTACGTGACGCCGGCGGCGACCAGCGCGCCCAGCTCCTGGGCGTCCGATCCGCCTGCTTCGTGGAACGGCAGGCCGTCGGCGACGATCGTGCGCACCTTCGGGTACTTCCCGGCGACACGCGCGGCCAGCGCGGCGGCCGGTGCCAGGTCGACGTCGGCGCCGCTGCGCGCGGCGAGCCCGATCGGGTCCGCGCCGAGCACGGCAACGGCTTCACTCGCCGGGATCTCGCGCTCGTCGAACAGCGTGAACAGCTCCGAAGCGGCTTCTTCGTACGAAGCGCCAGCGTCCAGGACCACCGGCGCCAGGTCGAGGTAGACCTCGTTGAGCGCGTCGGCGATCGACGCGGGCGGCATCGTCAGCCAGATCGACGTCACGCCGCCTTCGAGGTCGGCGAGGATCGCCTTGTTGACGGCTCGGGCGTCTTCGCCGGTGAAGCGGGCGCGGACGTCCCAGCCGGTGCTGATCTGCCCTTCGGCGCGGGAGCCGCGCACGAACGGCGAGAGCCCGGGGAAACCGGACTCGCCCGGCACGTCTTCGGCCGTGTAGAGCGGTTGGATCTCGATGCCGTCGTAGGTCCGCGTGACGAGCTTGCTCTCCGGGGCGCCCGCGAAGTCTTCGGGGAGCTTGCCGCTCTTGCGCAGCACCCCGGCCACGAGCTCCTGCCACTGCTCGCGCGTCACCTGGGGGAACTCGGCCGCCAGGTCGAGTTCGGAGATCGGCACTGACTCCGGACCGGCCACTTCAGTCATACCCAGTGATGGTAGAGGCACTCGCCGCGGCCGACCTGTGACTCGCGTCGCGCTAGGGGGGCACGCCGGGGAGGTTAGGGGGCGGCGGCCCGGGTACGACACAATTGGGTCGTGCCCCCTTCCAGCGAAGACACACGAGTGGTCGCCGGTCGCTACCGGCTGCGTTCGGTGCTCGGCTCCGGGTCGATGGGCACCGTCTGGTCCGCCTACGACGAGTTCCTGCACCGGCAGGTCGCCGTCAAGGAGATGAAGGTGCCGCCGGGCATCCCGGCGTCGCAGGCGGACGAGCTGCGCGAACGCACGCTGCGTGAGGCCCGCGCCATCGCCGTGCTTTCTCACCCGAACGTGATCATCCTGCACGACGTCGCCCGCGAGAACGACCAGCCGTTCGTGGTGATGGAGCTGCTGCCCTCGCGCAGCCTCGCGCACATCCTGCGCGACCACGGGCCGCTGACCGTCGAGCAGGCCGCCGCCGTCGGCATCGCCGTCGCGTCCGCGCTGGAGGCCGCGCACGCCGCCGGGATCACCCACCGCGACGTCAAGCCGGGCAACGTCCTGGTCGCCAGCGACGGCCGGATCAAGCTGACCGACTTCGGCATCGCCCGCAACGTCTCCGAAGCCACCATGACCCGCACCGGGATCATGCTCGGCTCCCCCGCCTACATCGCGCCGGAGGTCGCCTCGGGCGGCGCGGTCATCCCGGCCGCCGACCTGTGGGGCCTCGGCGCGACGCTGTTCGCGGCGGTCGAGGGCGCGCCGCCGTACGACGCCGACGGCGACCCGCTGGAGACCGTCGGCAAGGTCGTCAACGGCAAGGTGCCCAAGCCGAAGGCCGGGCCGCTCGCCGACGTCATCAGCGCGCTGATGCGGAAGGAGCCGGGCAAGCGGATCACGCTGCGCGAGGTCCGGCACCGGCTGTACCCGCTGCAGTCGAAGACGCCGCTCGACCTGTTCGGGCCCGAGCTGTTCCACACCCCGGACGGCAAGAAGACGTCCGCGCAGCCGGACGCGACGGACACGCAGGTCATCAAGACCGTCCTGCCCGAGAAGCCGGAGAAGAAGTCGGAGGAGTCGAGCAGCGAGCTCGCCACCGACCCCGGCCCGCTGCCGTTCCTGCGGCCGCCCGCCCCGGCGGGCCCGCTGCCGGCCGAGCCGGCCACCGTTTTCGTCGCGCCGCCACGGCCCGGGCGTCGCGGCGCGCGGGCCACCGCCGTGCTGATCGCCGTCGCGGTGCTGCTCTTCCTGGTCGCCGCCGGCGGCGGGTTCGCGCTGGCCAGGACGGTCGGCGGGCAGTCGCTGCTGCCCCCGGCCGCCGCGCCGCGGAGCCCGGTGAACGGCCCCACCGACGTGCCGGCGCCGAACCTGGTGAGCATGTCCGGCGACGCGGGCTACGCGACCGGCGACGGCGGGCACTTCGGGCTGTCCGTGCCGGAGGGCTGGCAGAAGTTCGTCGCCCCGCACAACACGAAGCTGGGTGTGAGCCTGGCCATCCAGTACGTCTCGCCGGACGGCCGCCGGTCGCTGCGGGTCGAGCGGCTGGCGAAGTACTTCGACGAGTACCAGGGCGACGACGAGTACATCGCCTGGCTGAAGCAGTCCTACCCGCCCGACGCCTTCGAGCTGTACGGGCCGCAGCCGCTGCCGGACGGCACCGGCTCGACGCTGACCTACCGCCTGGCCGAGCGCAGCACCCTGCCCGAAAGCGGTGAGGGCGGCGGCACGCGCGTGACGTTCGCGAAGCTGGTCAAGGCGGGCTCCAGCCTCTGGATCCTGTCGGTCACCGTGCCGGCCGAGCAGCAGGACGCGGCCCGGCGCGACGTCTTCGACCGCGTCGCGACGACGTTGACCGTCACGGACTAAGGCGCGCGGTCCAGCAGGTCGCGGGAGACGAACTCCTGCGCGAGGTGGCGCAGCCCGGTGAAGATCCGGTCGCCGAGGACCGTCGCGACCAGGCCGGCTTCGATGATCCTGTCGAACGACGTCAGGCCGGTCACCACCTCGACGTCCAGCTCGGCCACGCGCATCGCCAGCGCGAAGTACTCGTCCAGGCGGTCCGCGAGCTTCTCGTGCCCCAGCTCCTTGGCCGTCGCCAGCGCGGCGATCAGGTTGGCGAGCGTGCGGTCCTCCTCACCGTGCCACTTCCAGCCGTGCCGGTGGGCCAGCTCCCGCAGCCGCTCCGACGCCCACTCCGCGGCTTCCGGCGAAACCGCCGGGGGCTCGCCCGCCAGCTCCTCCTGGACGACGCCCATCGTTTCGTGCGGGGTGCGGTCGTCGTCGATCGCGCTCAGCACCGCCCCGACCGAGGCCAGTGGCAGGCCGCCGACGTCCGTGAGCGCCTTGATCAGCCGGAGCCGCTGGACGTGCGCCGCCGAGTACCGGGCCTGATTGGGGCTGGTGCGCTCACCCGCCGGCAGCAGGCCTTCGCGCAGGTAGTACTTGACGGTCGCGACCGGCACCCCGGACTCGGCGCTCAGTTCGGCCATCCGCATGCGCACCCGCTCCGATCCCAGGGTCGGACTCCGGGTCAACCCTGAAGACTTCTCAGTATGGATAGTTTAGCTTCCCATAACGGAGAGCTTCACTATCCGTTCTGGGAGGAACCATGACCATCCTTGCCGATGTCCGGAGCAGAACCAGCGGGTGGCACCGGCCGTCCGCGCTGGCGGCGGCCACCCTGGGGGTGGTCGCGGTGCTGTGCGTCGCCGCCCTGATCGTCGACCAGCGCACCCTGGCGGGCGCGCCGATCTGGGCGAAGCCGTTCAAGTTCGCCGTGTCCGGCGCGCTCTACTTCGCCACCTGGAGCTGGCTCGTGTCGCTGCTGCCGCGGTTCCGGCGGACGGCGTCGTGGCTGACGAACCTCCTGGTCGCAATCTTCGCCGCCGAGTACGTCCTGCTGGTGTTCCAGGCCGCGCGCGGGCGGGCCAGCCACTTCAACAACGCGACCCCGCAGGACGCGCTGATCTACAACGTCATGGGCAAGATGATCATCGGGCTGTTCAGCGCGACCTTGGTGCTGACCGTGCTGGTGATGTTCACCAAGCTCGAGGACCGGGCGAGCTTCTGGGCCGTGCGCGCGGGCGCCGTCCTGTCCCTGGTGGGGCTCTCGCTCGGCATCCTCATGACGAACCCGACCGCCCAGCAGCTCGCGCAGTGGCAGACCGGCGGGACGCCGGACATGGTCGGCGCGCACACCGTCGGGCTCGCCGACGGCGGCCCCGGCCTGCCCATCCTCGGCTGGAGCACGGTGGCGGGCGACCTGCGGATCCCGCACTTCATCGGGATGCACGCGCTGCAGGTGCTGCCGCTGCTGGCCATCGCGCTCTCGGCGCTGGCCCCGCGCTTCGCCCGGCTGCGGCACGACGTCGTCCGCGCGCGGCTGGTCCTGGTCGGCGCGGCCGGGTACGCGGGGCTGACCGCGCTGGTGACCTGGCAGGCACTGCGGGCGCAGTCGATCGTCCACCCGGACGCCCTGACGCTGGGCGCGTTCGCCGTGCTCGTCGCGGGCGTCGGGCTGGGCTCGTGGGCCGCGGTGCGCGTCCGATGACCCTGTTCAGCCTGGCGTTCCCGCTGGCCGCGCCGTTCTGGGCGCTCATGATCCTGGCCCCGAAGTGGCGGTGGACGTCGCGGATCATGGCGTCGCCGTGGGTGCCGCTGCTGCCGCTGGCCTGCTACTTCGCGCTCGAGCTGCCGCACTTCGGCGAGTGGGGCCGGGCGATGCTCTCGCCCGACCTCGGCGTGCTGCAGACCTTGCTGGCGACGCCGTGGGGCGCCGGGCTCGTCTGGGCGCACCTCATCGCGTTCGACCTGTTCATCGCGCGGTGGATGTACTTCGAGGGCCGCGAGCGGGGGATCTCGGCGTGGGTCGTGAGCCCGATCCTGCTGCTGACGATCTTCCTCTCGCCGTTCGGGCTGGTGGTGTTCCTGGTGGTGCGGGCCGTCCGGATACGCTCCCTCGCATGACTGAACAAGAGGCCGCGGCCGCCATCGCCCAGCGCACCGGCGTGGACGCGCACGACATCGCGGTGGTCCTGGGCTCGGGCTGGCGCCCGGCGGCGGACGTCATCGGGGAGTGCGAGACGGAGATCCCGTTCGCCGAACTGCCCGGCTTCACCACGCCTGGCGCGGTGGGGCACGGCGGCACCATCCGCTCGCTGAAGATCGGGGACAAGAACGTCCTCGTGCTGCTCGGGCGGACGCACTTCTACGAGGGCAAGGGCATCGACCCGGTGGTGCACAACGTGCGCACCGCGGCGGCGGCCGGCGTCCGGACGGTGCTGCTGACGAACGCGGCCGGCGGGCTGCGCGAAGGGTTCCAGGTCGGCCAGCCGGTGCTGATCTCCGACCACCTCAACCTGACCGCGCGCTCGCCGATCGTCGGCGCGAACTTCGTCGACCTGACGGACCTGTATTCGGCGCGGCTGCGCAAGCTCGCGCAGGAGATCGACCCGTCGCTCGAAGAAGGCGTCTACGCGGGCCTGACCGGGCCGCACTTCGAGACGCCGGCGGAGATCCGGATGCTGCGCACGCTGGGCGCGGACCTGGTCGGCATGTCGACCGTCCTCGAGGCGATCGCGGCCCGCGCGGCCGGCGTCGAGGTGTTCGGGTTGTCGCTGGTGACGAACCTGGCGGCGGGCATGACCGGCGAACCGTTGAACCACCAGGAAGTCCTGGAGGCCGGCCGCGCGGCGGCCACCCGCATGGGCTCCCTGCTGCGCGAACTGGTCACCCGCGCCTGACCAAGGGCGGCACTTTCCCTACGAAAGTGATCCGGAGGGCGGTCCTCCGCGGCACTTTCATAGGGAAAGTGCCGCTTTGGGTCAGGCGTAAGTCGGGAGTTGGGCCGCTACCTCGGTCGGGGAGGGCATGGCCGCGACCTCGGCGGCCAACCTGCGGGTGGCGTCGGCGACCGCGGTGTCCGTGAGCAGGGTTCGGGCGTGCGAGGTGATGGCGTCGGCCGTGATGTCGGCGGCGAGCAGGCGCGCGCCGACGCCGGCCGCCAGGACCGCGTCCGCGTTGCTGAACTGGTCCGCGCCCTGCGGCAGCAGCAGCTGGGGCAGGCCCGCGCCGAACGCGCCGAGCGTCGTGCCGCTGCCGCCGTGGTGGACCACCAGGTCCACGTGCGGCAGCAGCTCCGACTGGGGCACCCACGACTCGAGCCGGACGTTCGACGGCACTTCGCCGAGCGCCGCCGGGTCGACCGTCGGGCCGGTGGCGACCAGGACGTCGACGTCCAAAGCGGACAGACCGGCGATCGCCGCGCTCAGGACACCCGCGTGCCCCATCGCCGTGCCGAGGGTCAGGTAGACCAGCGGCCGGGGCTTGTCCAGCACGCCCGCGGGCAGCTCACCCGGCTCGCTCCAGCCGACCGGCCGCAGCGGCACGCGGTGCGCCCGCGCCAGGAACCCCGGCTCCTGCACCGATTCCGGGCAGATGTCGATGAACGGCCCGGCGAACGCCAGGTCCTCGCCGACCGTGATGCCCAGCGAGGCGCCGTGTTCACGGATGGCGTCGCGGATCCGCGTCACCATCGGGTCGTCGCTCGACACCCGGCCGAAACCGTGCGCCACCACCGGGATCCCGGCCTTCATCGCCGCGAACGCGCCGCCGGAGTTGCCGGCCTCGCTCACCACCAGGTCGGGCCGGACGCGCTCGAACAGCGGCAGCAGGTCGGCGACGAACCGCTGGGGCATGAGCTCGCCGAACACCTTCCCGACGATCGGCCCCAGCACCTCCGGCGGGATCTCGCCGGGCGCCCGCCGCGGGCCGGGCGGCCCGGCTTCCGCGAACGCCCGGCCGAAGGCGTCGCGCATGGCGAGCCCGGCGGGGGCCGTCTCGAGCCCGGCTTTCGTCAGCTGCGGCAGGAAGTCTTCGGAGGTGGCGAAGACGACGTCGTGGCCCGCGTCGCGCGCGGCGACGGCCAGCGGCACGAGCGGGAAGGTGTGACCGAAGGACCCCAGTGAGGTGAAGAGCAAGCGCACCTACCCGACCCTAGCCCGTAGGCTGGCTCGGTGACTGTGACCTCCACCCTGCGTGACGCCGCGTTCCGCTGGATCGCCGACGACCCGGACGACCACACCCGCGCCGAGCTGCAAGACGTCCTGGCGAAGGCGATGGGCGGCACGCCCGGCGCGGCCGAGGACCTGGCCGACCGGATGGCCGGCCCGCTGGAGTTCGGCACCGCGGGGCTGCGCGGGCCGGTGCGCGCCGGGCCGAACGGGATGAACGTCGCCGTCGTCACGCGCACCACCCACGGAGTCGCGGAGTGGCTGAAGGCGCACGGGCACGCCGGCGCGCTGGTCGTCGTCGGCCGGGACGCGCGCCACGGCTCGGAGGCCTTCGCCACCGCCGCCGCCGAGGTGCTCACCGCGGCCGGCTTCGACGTCAAGGTGTTCCCGAAGCCGCTGCCGACGCCGCTGCTCGCGTTCGCCGTCGGGCGGCTCGGCGCGGTGGCCGGGATCCAGATCACCGCGTCGCACAACCCCCCGGCGGACAACGGGTACAAGCTCTACGACGCGACCGGCGGGCAGATCGTGCCGCCGTCCGACGGCGAGATCGAGCGGGCCATCCAGGCCGCGCCCGCCGCGGTGAGCGTGCCGCGCGCGCCCGGCGCCGCGGTCGTCGACCTGCTGGACGCCTACCTCGAAGAGGTCGCGACGCTGCCGCTCGGCGCCGAGCGCACCGTGCGCGTGGCCGCGACGGCGTTGCACGGCGTCGGCGCCGACACGCTGCGGGCGGCGTTCGAGCGGGCCGGGTTCACCGACCTGCACCTGGTCGGCGAGCAGGCGTCGCCGGACCCCGACTTCCCGACCGTGTCGTTCCCGAACCCCGAAGAGCCGGGCGCGACGGACCT
This sequence comes from Amycolatopsis iheyensis, assembly GCF_024703995.1. Lineage (GTDB taxonomy): Bacteria > Actinomycetota > Actinomycetes > Mycobacteriales > Pseudonocardiaceae > Amycolatopsis > Amycolatopsis iheyensis. The sequence goes on from NZ_JAMXQV010000026.1 coordinate 72,562, forward strand.
GCTGCTGGCGCTGGCGTCCGAAGTGGACGCCGACCTGGCGATCGCGCTCGACCCGGACGCCGACCGCTGCGCGCTGGGCGTGCGGGAGCGGGACGGGCAGTGGCGGATGCTGCGCGGCGACGAGACCGGCGTGCTGCTCGGCTCACATGTCTTGTCCACAGTGGACCGGACGCTGCTGCCGGACCCGCTGGTGGCGACGACGATCGTGTCGTCGTCGATGCTGGGTGCGATCGCGAAGGCCGAGGGCGCCCGCTACGCCGAGACGCTGACCGGCTTCAAGTGGCTGGTGCGCGCCGGTGAAGGGCTCGTGTTCGCCTACGAAGAAGCACTCGGCCTGTGCGTGAACCCGGGGTTCGTGCGGGACAAGGACGGCATCGCCGCCGCGACGCTCGCGGCCGGGCTCGCCGCCCGGCTCAAGACCGAGGGCCGCACCCCGCTCGACGTCCTCGACGACCTGGCCCGGCGCCACGGCGTGCACCTGACCGACCAGGTCTCCTTGCGGGTCACCGACCTCGCGGTCCGCGGGCGGCTCATGACGAAGGTGCGGGAGACCCCGCCGGCGAAGCTGGGCGACGTCGCGGTCACGCTGGAAGACCTGCTGCCGGACGCCGATGTCCTGCGCCTGACCGGCGAGGGCGTGCGTGTGGTGGTGCGGCCGTCCGGGACCGAGCCGAAGCTGAAGGCGTACCTGCAGGTCGTGGCACCGGTGACCGGCTCGCTGGACGAGGCGCGGGAGGCGGCGCAGGAGCGGCTGACGGCGTTGCGGGCCGGCGTCGAGGAGCTGCTCGCCTGATGCCGAGGCTGCTGATCGTGCACCACACGCCTTCGCCGTCGACGCAGGCGTTGTTCGAAGCGGTGCTGGCGGGTGCGACGCACCCGGACATCGAGGGCGTCGAGGTGGTTCGCCGCGCGGCGTTGGCGGCGACTGTCCCCGACGTCCTCGAGGCGGACGGCTACCTGCTGGGCACGCCGGCGAACCTCGGCAGCATGAGCGGCGCGTTGAAGCACTTCTTCGACACCGTCTACTACCCGTGCCTGGACGCGACGCGGGGTCGCCCGTTCGGGTACTGGATCCACGGCAACAGCGACACCGCGGGCACCGAACGCCAGCTGCTTTCGATCACGACCGGCCTGGCCTGGGAAAAGGTGGCGGAGCCGGTGGTCTCGACGGGTGAGCCGGACAAGAGGACGCTCGAAGCGTGCACCGAACTGGGCGGCACCTTGGCCGCGACCCTCATGGCTTGAAACGTAAGGGGGCCTGTCACCGGAAGCCCTGGGGGTCGACCTCCGGCAACAGGCCGTGGTCAAGGGTTCGCCACGAGGGCGATCAACCTCGACCCCTGAAGAGTACTACAGACGGCCGATCATGACGAGTCGGCGGGCACGACGGCCTCTCGTCTTGCGGTTCCGTACACCCCCAGGGTACGGAGAGCAAGACGAGAGGCGTGCCAACTGTAAACCACTGCATACGACGGCTGTCAACATGTGCGTACAGTGGCTTCCCCGGTTAGAATTTTCGCGGTGGAACCCTAGGGGGCGGGTATGGCACGGGAACGCACCTTCGCGGAGCGGCTGAGCGCCCTGATCGAGGCAGCTCGGGTCGACGGCCACGCGCCGCACAGCTACCGCGAGATTTCGGCCGCGGTGGAGCGGGCGGGCGGGCCGGCGATGTCGCCCGCCTACCTGCAGCAGCTGGCCACGGGCAAGCGGGTCAACCCGAAGATCCACTACGTCGAAGCGCTGGCGAGACTGTTCGGCGTGCCCGTGACGTACTTCTTCGACGAAGAGGCGGCCGCCGCCCCGGCCGGGGAGGCCCAGCTGATGGCGATGCGGGCGCAGGAGCTCTCGCCGCAGGGACGACGGCAGGTGATGGACCTGCTGGAGCTGGTGGAGCGCTACGAACGGGCCGAACGCGAGGGCCGGAACCCGGAGGACGCCGCGCGATGAAGGAACGGGAGCTGCGCCGCCGGTGCCGGAAGCTGCTGAAGCAGCTGGACATCGGCCCGCCGCTGGACGTCGAGGTGCTCTGCGCGCGGCTGGGTGAACAGCGGGGGAAGCCGATCCGGCTGATGGCGTACCCGCTGGAGGTGCCGGGCCCGTTCGGCTGCTGGATCGCGACGTCGGCCGCGGACTACATCTTCTACCAGGCCGAGACGACGAAATCGCACCAGGACCACATCATCCTGCACGAGCTCGGGCACATGCTCGCCGATCACCACCCGCACGGCGACGCCGAGCCTGCCGACTTCCTGCGCGGCCCGAAACCCGATCTCGACCCGGATGCCGTACACCGCGCACTGCGTCGCTCGTCCTACGATGACGCGCACGAGTGGGAAGCCGAAACGGTCGCGACGATCATCCTCGAGTGGGCGTCCGTCCTGAACTACACGATCCCCAGGCGCGCCGCTGACCGGGATCTCCGCCGGATCCAGGGGGCGCTCGGCGATCACCAAGGGTGGTTGTGAGCACACTTCTTGCCGATCCGGCCAAAAGTAGGCCGGTCCCCCAGCAGCACGTAACCGTTGTCACGAAAGCTATCCGGCCATGACTGTGGTCGGATCGGCAAGGAAAGGCACAGCAGCCCCGTGAACCTTGTCGCGATGGTGCTGTTCGCCGCCGCTTTGTCGTGGCGGATCTACCAGGTGCAGCGCGCGCCGACGGTGCCGAACTGGGCCGTCACCGCGTGCGTGGCCGGCTTCGCGGCGGCGTTCCTGCTGCAGCAGGAAGTGATCTCCGACGAGATCGACGCGGTCATCGGCCTCGGCGCGGCCCGCGTGGCCAACAACGCCCTGCTGGCCTGCGCGGTCTGCGCGCTGGTCATCTTCTTCCTCGGCTCGACGCTGGGCCCGGTCCGCCGGTACGGCCGGGTCGCGGTCGAGCTGATCCCGCTCGGCGCGGCGATCGCGCTGATGGTTGTCGCGATGGACCTGACCCCGCCGGAGCTGCGCGGGCTCCCGCTGGGCCCCTCGACGATCCACGACAGCGGTGTCGCGCTCTTCTACCTCGGCGCCGGGCTGTACCTCATCTACGGCCTCATCGCCTGCACCGCCTGGATCCTGCGGTACCAGCGGGTCGCCGACCGGAACCTGCGGATCGGCCTGCGGATGGGCGCGGTCGGCCTGGCCAGCGCGGCGATCGGCAGCATCTTCCGCGCGGCCTACATCGTGGTGGCGTGGGCGTTCGGCCCGGTCGTCAAGGTCCTGCTGCTGCTCGGCGTGCCGTTCGTGATCCTCGGCGGGATGCTCTTCCTGCTGGGCGTCACCTATCCCGGCGTGCGGGCGCGGGTCTCGGCGCTGCGCCGTCGCCGTCAGCACCGGCGGGAACACCAGGCGCTGGCTCCCTTGTGGACGGTCCTGGTCCAGGCGTTCCCCAGCATCGTGCTGCGGACGCCGCCGCGCCGCCGCACCGAACGGCTTTCGCCGCGCAGCATCCACCGCATCCACTACCGGCGGGTGATCGAGATCCGGGACGGCCTGGTGCAGCTGTCGCCGTACCTGGACGCGGACTTCGGCCAGGTCGTCGCCACCGATCCCCGCGCCGCGGCGGGCGCGTTGAAGACCGCGCTGGCGCGGCACGCGGCGGGCGAGGAGAGCGACGGCCAGGCCAAGCAGGTCCTGCCCGCGCCGGCCGACGACATCGAATCGGACGTGCGGCCACTGCTGGCCCTGTCGGCCGCGATGGAGTCCTGACGTGGACACCGTGATCACCGCCGGCCGAGTGCTGACCCGGCCGTCGACGCCGGTGCCGGGCGGCGCGGTGCTGGTGCGCGACGGCGTCATCGTCGCCGCGGGTCCGCGGGCGGACGTCGTCGCGCAGGCCGCACCCGGCGCCGAACGCCGCGACTTCCCCACCGGGACCGCGCTGGCCGGGCTGTTCAACGCCCACGTGCACCTGGCTTTCGACGCTTCCCGGGAGATGCTGGCGCACTTTTCTTCGGAGGACTCTCCGGTCGAAGGGGCCCGCTCGCGGCTGACGTCGATGCTGCGCAGCGGCGTGACGACCGTGCGGGACCTCGGCGACCGCGGCCACCTCGGCGCGGCGGTCCGGCGGTCGTTCGCGGGTGCGGTGGCGCCGCGGCTGCTGGTCTCCGGCCCGCCGATCACGGTGCCGGACGGGCACTGCCACTTCTTCGGCGGCGCGGTCGCTTCCGACGCCGGGATCCGCGCCCTGGTCGACGAGAACGCGGCGGCGGGCGCGGACGTCATCAAGGTGATGGCCAGCGGTGGCCAGATCACCGAGGGCGGCGCGGACATGTGGGAGTCGCAGTTCGACGCCCGGCAGCTGGCGTTGATCGTCTCGCACGCGGCTTCGCACGGGCTGCCGGTCGCCGCGCACGCCCACGGCGCGGACGCCATCGAAGCCGCGGTCGAGGCCGGGGTGTCGACGATCGAGCACTGCACCTTCCTGACCGGGCCCCGCGCCGTCGACCGCCGGCCGGCCGTCGCGGAGCAGATGGCCGCCAAGGGCATTTCGGCGTGTTCGACCAGCAGCCGCAACTGGCGGATGATCGTCGAGAAGGTCGGTGACGAGGCCGCCCAGACGATGTACGGCCGGCTGCCGTGGCTGGAGGAGCACGGCGTCCGGCTGCTGTCCGGCACCGACGCGGGGCTGCCGGGCTCGGTGTTCGACGACCCGGTGGGCGCGCTGGAGCTCTACGAATGGCTCGGGTTCCCCCGGCGCCGGATCCTCGAGATCGCCACCTGCGACTCGGCGGCCGGGCTGGGCTTGGCGGACGTGACCGGCCGGCTCGAGCCCGGGCTCGCGGCGGACGTCCTCGTCGTCGAAGGTGATCCGCTGGCTTCGCTCGCCGCGCTTCGCAATCCCCTGCTGGTGCTCGCTCAGGGCCGCGAAGCCTAGTTTCCCGATCGGGGAATGCCTGGTTTGGTGACACCGTTTTAAAACAGTGTTACGGTAGTCGCGCCCACCTCGGAGAAGGAGTTCCCCCGATGCACGGACCCACCCAGCTGTTCACGGTGATCGCCCTGGTCTCGCTGCCCACCGTCATGTACGGCGGCTACGCGCTCATGGGTGTCATGCGCGAGAAGAAGCTCACCGAACACCAGCGCGCGATGTTCCGCGCCGGCCACGCGCACGCCGGCGTCCTGCTGATCCTCGCGCTGGTCGTGCTGCAGATCCTGAGCCGCACGACGTTGTCCGACGCAACGCTGTGGGTCACCTGCTTCCTGCTGCTCTTCGGGATCCTCGCCCAGTCCGGCGGCTTCTTCCTGCACCTGCTGCCGAACCGGGGCAAGCTCGGCGGGCGCGTCACCAGCGTCGGCGCGGTGCTGCTCGCCGCCGCCGTGCTGCTCACCGCCTACGGAGTCCTCTGAACCGGTCGTTAAGCTGGGTGACGTGCCTGAATACCTGCCGACCGCGCCCTACAAGGGGACCCGGGACTTCCTGCCCGCCGAAATGTCCGTGCGTACCCAGGTGTTCGGTCATCTCTACGACGTCCTGGAGCGCCGCGGCTTCCTCCGCTACGACGGCCCGATCCTCGAGTCCGCCGAGATCTACGAGCGGAAGTCGGGGCAGGAGCTGGCCGACAAGCAGCTCTACACCCTCACCGACAAGGGCGGGCGGCGGCTCGCGCTGCGGCCTGAGATGACGCCGTCGGTGGCGCGGATGATCGCCGGGAGCGCGAAGTCGCTGTCGTTCCCGGTGCGCTGGTACAGCCACCCGAACTGCCACCGCTACGAGGCGCCGCAGCGCGGTCGCGTGCGGGAGCACTGGCAGATCAACGCGGACATCTTCGGCTCGGACTCGGCCAACTGCGAGATCGAGATCTTCGAGCTGGTGCACGACATGATGGCCGCGCTGGGCGCGTCGCCGGACATGTTCGTGCTGCGCGTCAACGACCGGAACCTGCTGACGTCGGCGCTCACCGACGTCGCCGGCGTGTCGGCGGACCACCTGACCCAGGTGTTCGCGCTGGTCGACCGCTGGGAGAAGTACCCGCGCGAGAAGCTGGCCGAGAGCGCTGCCGAGATCGGGCTGTCGGACAAGGGGTTCGAGAAGCTGGCCGAGACGCTCGGCGCGGGCGAGGCCCTGCTCGACGAGCTGCCGGCCGAGGTGCGCGAGCAGTCGAACCTGGTTCGCGTGCTTCGGAGCAGCGCCGGCTCGCTCGTGAAGTACGAGCCGATGATCGTGCGCGGGCTGGCGTACTACACGTCGACCGTGTTCGAGGTCTTCGACACCTCGCCGGAGAACCGCCGGGCACTGTTCGGCGGCGGCCGCTACAGCGACCTCGCGTCGATGTTCACGCCGCAGCAGATCCCGGGCATCGGGTTCGGCATGGGCGACGTCACGCTGATCGACTTCCTCGACACGCACGGCCTGACCCCGGCCCCGCGCAGCGAGGTCGACGTCATGGTGATCCCGGTGACCGAGGACCTCGCGGACGCGGCCCGCTCGGTGGCGACGTCGTTGCGCGCCGCCGGGCTCCGGACGTCGACGCCGATCGAGCACCGCAAGCTGGGCAAGGAGCTCGGCCGCGCGGACAAGGCGGGCGCGGTCGCGGTCGTGATCGTCGGCCAGGAGGACTGGGCCGCCGGGAACGTCACCGTCCGCAGCCTCGCGACGCGGGAGCAGAACCCGGTCGCGATCGCCGACGCGCCGGCCGCGGTCCGGGCGCTGCTGGGCTGAAACCCGCTCGACGCGCCTGGCACGCTGAGAGGGTGCTGGACCTCGATCTCCTCAACGCCGGTGACGTGCGCCGGTGGGCCGGCTTCGACCTCGAACTGCGACGGTCGTACTGGCCCGCCGGCACCCGCTGCACCCCGCGGGAGGCGCTGGTCGTCGCCGCCTGCTCGGCCGACGGCTACCTGCGTGAGGCCGCCGTTCACCGGCTCGCGACGAGTCCGGACCCCGAAGCGCTGCCGCTGCTGCTGATCCGCTGCGTCGACTGGGTCCGGCCGGTGCGGGAAGCGGCGCGCCGCGCGGTGGTGTCCAAACTGGACGGTTCGTCGCTGCGCGCGGTGCTGCCGCTGCTCGGCGTCCTGCGGCGGCGTCAGGTCGACGACTGGATGACCACCCTCTTCCGCGACCGGCTCCCGGATCTGCTCGACACCGCCTTTGCGGTCGACGACCGGGAAACCCGGCGCTGGGCCCACCGCGAGGCGCTCGGTCTCCTTTCGCGAGAGCGGCTGCTGGACATCGCCTTGCGCGACAACGACTTCGTGGTCCGCACGCTGTGCGGGGACGCGTTGCTCGACCGCGGCGAGTGCGTCGAAGAGCTGCTCGCGGCCGGGGCGCCGAAGGTCCGGATGCGGGCGCTGACGCTGGCCGGCCGGGCCGACGAGCACCTGGCCGACCGGGTGTCGGCGGTCCGGTCGATGGCGCAGTTCCTGGTGCGGCAGGCGGGCGACGACCCGGCCGCGCACTACCGCGCGATGCCGGTTTCGTTCGGCATGCTGGCCGGGCTCGGCGAAACCGGCACCGCGGCCGACGCCGACCTGCTGGAGCGGCACCTGGCCGACGACCGGCCCCGGATCCGCCGGACGGCCGTCCGCGGCCTGCGCCGGGTGGCGCCGGAGTCGACGGCGGTCGAGCCGCTGCTGCGCGACCCGTCCCCCGCGGTGACCCGCCAGGTGGTGGAGTTCCTACGCGGCAGGTTCGTCGAGGTCGCCACGCTGCGGGAGCTGCTCGCCCCGGCGAACCCGATCCACACGCGCCGAGCCGCCGCGGCACTGCTGCGCGACCGCGACACATGGCTACGCCTGCACACGAACCTCACCCTGCTACCCGACAAGGACCTGGGCCCCAACGCCGAACAAGACCTGCACACCTGGGTGCACCACTCGGCCGCGACCTACACGGCACCGTCCCCCGAGCTGGCAACCGAAATCGAAGCGCGGCTCCCCCTCGCACCGCCGGAGGTGGCTCGCCAGATCCGGTTCGCCCTTCCCCAAACCCGAAACTCGCGTGATTGAGGACGTGACTGGCGTGATTGGAGCCGGAACTCGCGAGTTCCGGCTCCAATCACACGAGATCCGGCTTCGATCACGTGAGTCTCGGTTTCGATCACGTGGGTTCGGCGCGGAGGAGGCGCAGGGTGAATGTTGCGCCGTCGCCCGGGTGACCTGCTGCCGCGATTGTGCCGCCGTGGCCGTTCACCACCTCGCGGACCAGGGCCAGGCCCAGGCCGAAGCGGCGACCGTCGCCGTCGGAGCCGCGGGCGAAACGCTCGAAAATCCGTTCCGCGTCCGCCGCCGGGAAGCCGACGCCCGTGTCGCGGACGCGCAGCTCCACGTGCCGCTCGTCCGGCACGCCCAGCCACACCTCGATCGAGCCGCCCGGCGGGGTGTGGCCCAACGCGTTGTCCAGCAACGCCGAGAGCACGCGGCGCAACGCCGTCGGCACGCCCTGGACGACGTACGGCCGCCGCTCGCGGGTCACCGCGAGCCGGACCCGGCCCTCCCCCGCGCGGACCGCTTCCGCCGCGACCGCCTCCTCCGCCAGCACGCCCAGCTCGACCAGCTCCAGCGAAGGGCGGTCGCAGGCAGCCGACATCAGCAGGTCTTCGACGACTTCGCCGAGCTCCCGGGTGCCGCGGACCAGCTGCTCCAGATCGGCCGCGTCGCGGCCGGACGAGCGCCGGGCCAGCAGCTGCGCCCGCGTGTGCAACCGGGTCAGCGGGGCACGCAGCTCGTGGGACGCGTCGGCGACGAACGTCCGCTGCCGCCGCAGCGCGTCCTCCAGCGGCCGGATCGCCCGGCACGCCAGCACCCGGCCGCACAGGACGGCCGCGAGCAGCGCGAGCACCTCGGCTAGCACGAGCCCGAACACCAGCGACGAGCGGTCCTGGATCTGGTAGACCTCCTCGAAGTACGCCTGCGACACGACGCCGCCGCGGTTCTCGACGCGGATCGTGTACGTCATGCCGCCGATCGAACGCCGTTCCGTGTGGACGTCGCCGGGCGAGGGCACCGTCGCGTTCAGGCCCGCGATCGGCATCCCGGCGCGCACGGGGCCGCCCGGCGCGCGCAGCACCGGCGTGAACAGCCAGACGCACCCGGGCGGGGTGCTGGCCGGCCCGAGCTCGATCGTCCTGGCCAGCGTGCGGTCGGCGTCGGCGTGCTGGCCGGACAGCAGCATGCCGTAGGCGATCCCGCCCGCGACGCCCACCAGCAGCGAGACGACGACGGCGATCTGCGCGGTGATCGCCCACCGCGCCTTCCGCAGGGCCCGCTGTTCGGCGTCGGTTCTCATACGGCGCCGATCTGGTACCCCAGGCCGTGCACGGTCCGCACGACGTCCCGGCCGAGCTTGCGCCGCAGGTAGTAGACGTAGGTGTCCACAATGGACTCCCCGGTCGAGTCGGCGAACACGTTCGTGCGCAACGCCGCCCGCGGGTGGATCGCCTTGGGCCGTTGCGCCAGCGTCCGCAGCAGCTCGAACTCCCGCCCGGACAGCGTGATCCGCTCCCCGCGCGGCAGCACGACCTCGTGCCGCGCGAGGTCGAGCGCCGCGGCCCCGAGCGGGAGGCACTCCGCGCCGTCGAGGTCGCGGCGCACGAGCGCGCGCAGCCGGGCCAGCAGCTCCTCGGCCTCGAACGGCTTGACGAGGTAGTCGTCGGCGCCGGCGTCGAGCCCGCCGACGCGGTCGGCGAGCTCGCCCAGCGCCGAAAGCACCAGCACGCGCGTGGTCACCGCCCGCGCCCGGAGCCGGGCGAGCAGTTCGAGGCCGTCCAGCACCGGGAGGCGGCGGTCGATGATCATCACGTCGTAGTGCCCGGTGAGCCCGAGGTGCAGACCCCGCTGCCCGTCGTGCGCCGCGTCGGTTTCGTAGCCTTCGTCCGCGAGCAGCTCGCCGAGCATGCCCGCCAGTTCCCGGTCGTCCTCGACCAGGAGCACCCGCGATTTCGTCGCCCCATCGTACACAAACCCATACTGGCAGTGATTTTCCGAAATTGAACGGTCAACTTTTCCCGGTGACCGGGACCGGTTCGGCCGTCAGGAGCACCTCGGTACTCCCGCGGCGGGCGTCCCGCCGGTCGAGCCAGCCGAGCACCGGCGCGGTCATGATCGTCGTGACCAGCGCGACGAGCACGAGCACGGTGAACAACGCCGGCGACACGATGCCCGCGGCGAGCCCGACGTTGAGCGCGATCAGCTGCATCAGCCCACGGGCGTTGACGAGCACACCGACGCGCGTCGCGATCGCCGGCGGCTCCCCCGCCAGCCGCGCCGCACCCCAGGACGCGCCCAGCTTGCCGATGATCGCGACCACCACGGTGAGCAGCGCGAACGCGAGCAGGTTCGGGTCGGCGAGCAGCGCGAACCGGGTGTTCAGGCCGGAATAGGTGAAGAACAGCGGAACGAACACGATCGACCCGATCGGCATGATCTTCGCGAGCACGGCGTCGGCGGCAGCACCGCGGGGGAACGCCACGCCGACGGTGAACGCGCCGAACACCGCGTACAGCCCGATCGTGTCGGTGAACCAGGCGGCCGCGAACAACGTCAGCGCGGTGATGAGCACGCGCTGGTCGACGCTCACCCGGTCACTGCCCATGACGCGGGTCAGCAGCCGCCGCCCGACGATGAACACCAGCAACGCGAACAGCAGCCCGCCGCCGAGGGCGAGCGCGATCGGCCCCAGCGACCCGGCGTGCATGCCCAGCACGACGGCCAGCAGCAGCCACGCGAGGACGTCGTCGAGCGCGCCGCAGGCCAGCGCCAGCGAGCCGAACTTCGTCGCCCCGATCCCGCGCTCGGTGATGATCCGGACCATCATCGGGAACGCCGTGATCGCCACCGCCACCCCGACGAACGCGGCCGAGGTCACCAGCGAGACGCCCTCCTTGCCGATGCCGACCCACGACGTGCCGAGCACCGCGACCCCGACGCCGAGCGCCAGGGGCACCAGTGTCCCGGCCGACGAGATCGCCGCGACCGACTTCCGCGACTGCCGGATGCTGTTCAGGTTGAACTCGTAGCCCGCCCCGAACATGTAGATGACCAGGCCGATCTGACCACCGACGTAGAGCAGCGAGCGGACCTCGCCGGGGAACAGCGCGGCCTGGACGTCCGGCAGCAGCAGCCCGAACAGCGACGGCCCGAGCAGCACCCCGGCGACCATCTCCCCGACCACCGGTGGCTGGCCGAGCTTGACCGCGACCATGCAGACCACCCGGACCACCAGGAGGATCACCACCACGGCGAGGAAGAACAGCGGTGCCGCTTCCGACGGGCTCATGACTTTCCTCCGGCGAAGTAGGTCGAGCACAGGGCTTTCTTGCGGGCGTCGAGCACCATGTACGTGCCGAAGACGAGCTGGGCGAGGCTGCGCCAGACGTCTTCCCAGCGGTCACGCACGGCCAGCCAGAGCAGCGGCAAGCGCTTTCGCCGGGCTCCGCGCGGGGTCAACAGCGCCGGGCCGCGGTTGGGGATCGAGCGGGTGTGCCCGGCCGTCGAGGCGAGGCTGAACCGGCGCAGCACCTCACGCGTGACGATCCGCATGGTCAGCGGCGCGAGGCCGCGGGCCGGGCAGGCGCGGTTCTGGGTGACGCCGAACGGGAGGAACTCTTCTTTCGGGGCCTGCGCGGCGAAGCCGGGGTAGCTGAAGCACAGCACCGTCCCGGCCGGGATGGTCAGGTCCGCCAGCTCGATGTCCGCCGTCGAGATGCGGTGCGCGATGCCGAACAGCGGGAAGGTGCGCAGGCCGTCGAGGATCACCCGGTCCAGGTCGGCGTCGTCGTCCGGGTGCGCGGCCAGCCGCCGCTGGGTGTCCTCGTCCCGCGCGAGGATCATCAGCAGGTGCGCCATCGCCTCGGACATCTGCACGACGGCGGTGTTGAAGAACGTCCCCTGCAGGTAGTGGACCTGCTCCTCCGGTGTCAGTGACTCCGGCAGCGGGTGCGGGACGTCGGCGAGCCGGCGCCGCAGGTACTTCGTCAGCCGGGCGCGGCGGCGCATGTTGCGCGGCCGCACGCACTTCAGCGCCGAGACGACGTCGTCGGCGTGCGCGACGATGAGGTCCCGCGCCTCGGGCGGGCACGGCTCTTCGAAGACCAGCTCGTAGTACAGCTCGGCCCAGACCGGCATCATCTCGTCGCGCAGCCGGACGAGCCCGGGCCCGAGCCCGTCGAGCACGCGCGCGGCCACGCGCCGGGCCAGCTCCTCGGAGTCCTTTTTGGACTTGACCAGGATGTGCCGGGTGCACTTGGCGACCTCGTCGTAGCGCGGCCCGGGCTCGAGGTGCTCCTGGTGCACCTCGGGGCCGGGGGCGAGCCAGTACCAGAACAGGTCGGACAGCGCGGCGCCACGGCTGCGGCCGTTCGCGGCCGGGTCGGCGTAGACGCGCCGGAAGTCCTCGACGCCGACCTGCTCGCCCGGGATGGTCACCGTGTCCTGGCCGTTGACCAGCGAGAAGATCTTCATCCGCAGCGCGACGACCCGGCTGGGCAGCCAGGCCGGCGCGGTCGCCACGGCGGCCGCGGCCAGTGCCTTGCCGATCATCGCCGCACCTGGTCCGGTGTGAGGTCGGCCGGGTGCCGGCCGCCGCACATCGCCAGCGCCTGGTCGAAGTCTTCGCGCAGCAGCTCCAGCACCCGCGAGACGCCCTCGCGGCCACCCGCGGCCAGGCCCCACACGACCGGGCGGCCGACGCCGACCGCGTCCGCGCCCAGCGCCAGGGCCTTGACGACGTCGGTGCCGCGGCGGATCCCACCGTCCAGCAAAACGGGAATCGCGCCGCCCACCGCCGCGGCGATCTCCGGGAGGACATCGATCGTGGCCGGCACGGTGTCGAGCTGGCGGCCACCGTGATTGGACACGACGATCCCGGCGACGCCGTGGTGCACCGCCAGCCGTGCGTCCTCGGCGTGCAGCACGCCCTTGATCAGCACCGGCAGCTTGGTCTTCGACCGCAGCCACGCGATGTGGTCCCAGTTCAGGGCGGCCGACATGACGATGTCGCGGACGTGGCTGGCGTTGCCGCCGCTGCGGTTCTCCAGCTCGAGGTTGCGGAGGTTTTCCACGACCAGCCCCGACGGCAGGTCGTGGAAGTCGTTGCGGTCGTCGCGCTCGCGCCGGCCGAGCACAGGCGAGTCCACGGTGACGACGAACGCCTTCACGCCGGCGTTTTCGGCACGCCGGACGATCGCCTCGGTGAACTCCAGGTCCGGCTGCAGGTAGAGCTGGAACCACAGGCCCGGGTCCGGCGTCACCTCGCGGGCCGCCGCGGCGATGTCCTCGACGGCCGTGGTCGAGGCCATGCTGACGATCATGATCGTGCCCGCCCGCGCCGCCGCGCGGGCCGTGGCCAGCTCGCCGTCGGCGTGCGCGAGCCGGTGGAACGCCGTGGGTGCGACGAGGATCGGCATCGACGACGACGTCCCGAGCAGCTCGACGCTCAGGTCGCGCTTGTCGCTGCCGCGCAGGACCCGCGGGAGCAGCCGCAGCTTCTTGAACGCGCTTTCGTTCTCCGCCACGGTGATCTCGTCCTGCGCGCCACCCGCGAAGTAGTCGTAGTGCACCGGGTCGAGGCGTTCCCGCGCGGCCGCCTCGAACTCCGCGACCGTGCGCATCACAGCTCCCGGGCGAAGAACGCGGTCAGCGGCTCGACGTGCACCTCTTGGTCGTCCCACTCGTTTTCGAGGTTCTCGGTGACGTGGTGGGTCGCGACGAGCTCGCCGCGGCGGTGGTGCCGGACGATCGGGTGCAGGTAGTGGCCCTCGCCGTGGTCGTTGGCCTTGTCCTGGGCGGCGCGCGCGACGAAGTCGAACGGGTCGATCTTGTCGTGGTCGGGGCCGTAGTCGAGGGTGATGACGTAGACGTCCTCCGGCGCGTCCCGCAGGACCCGGTCGACCGGCACCTCTTCGAGGTAGCGGGCGGTGTCACCGTCGATCTCGAGGACGTCTCCCAGGAAGCCGAACTGCTGGTACAGCGCGGAAGTCCGGTTGATCCGGGTGAGCACGGCCTCGGCCATGGCGTCCGGTTTGGCCGGCAGCTCGGTGCTCGGCCACGGCGTCTCGTGGTGGCGCTCGTTCAGGACCTTGGCCAGCGCGCGGACGCCGTAGCGGAAGCCGTGGATGAACGCGCTCGTGGCCTTCTTGAAGTCGCGGACCTGCGTGATCGTGCCGGCGAAGTAGAGGCCGGGCACGTTGACCGACTCCCAGTCCGGCGTCTGCGCGGGGAAGCGGTCGTCGATGACCAGCTCCGGGCGGCAGTCCTCGTCGAACAACGACGCGTCGAAACGGAAGCCGGTGCAGCCGATCACGCGGTCGTAGCGGATTTCCTTGATGACCTCGTCGGCGCGGGCGAAGGCGAACTTGACGTGGTAGCCGTCGGCGTCCTTGCGGACCTCGCGGACTTCGCCGTCGAGGATCGCGTGCTGGAGCTTCAGCTGGTACATGTCGAGGATGCCCGCGTTGTAGGCGCGTAGGTGCCCGACGAAGTGCGTGCGCCAGGCGAGCTTCACCGGCCGCGGGCCGCCGACGTGCACGACCGCGGCCTTCTCGATGAGGTTGTCGGCGGTCTCGAACGCCGAGTTCCCCTTGCCGAGCACCAGCACCCGTTGGTCGGTGAAGTCGTCCGGGTCGACGCTGACGTCCACGTACTGGTCGATCAGCTCGACGCCGGGGAACTGCGGGATGTACGGCTTCGTGACGCCACTGGCCATGATCAACCGGTGCGCTTTGAACTCCTCGTCACCGGCGGTGAGGATGAAGACAGCGCTTTCCGGGTCACGGCGGATGCGCGTCACCCGGGTGTCGTAGCGGACGTCGACCTTGTGCTTCGCCGCGTAGTCGGCGAGGTAGCGCAGGAAGTCCGGCGCGTCCGGGAAGAGGAGCTCGCTGTAGTCGGTGAAGACGAGTTCGTCGCCGGGGTCGGCGAGGATGGAGTTCCAGTCCATCCGCATCCGCAGCTCCGGGTCGGCGTACCCGGTGTGCTTCTTGTTGATGGAGATGAGGGTCCGGTGCCGGGGGAAGGTCTCGAAGAAGTGGCCGGGCGCGGAACCGGCCTCCAGCACCAGGTACCGGTGCCCGGCGTGGCCGAGGTGCTGCCCCAGCTGCAACCCGGCGGGACCGGCCCCGACGACCAGATAGTCCAGCACTTCCGCCACGACGACCTCCTGAAGCTCGGCACCGACCTTGATCGGCGCCGAGCCTGCTCCGGAGATCTCAGAAAAGGCTCAGAAGCTACTTCCCGGCGGCGCGGGCGAGGCGTTCGGGGTAACGCTCCCCCGCGATCGCCTCGGCGGGCGCCGCGGCCGCGATGGCCGCGAGGTCTTCCGCCGTCAGCTCCAACGAAGCCGCCGCGACGTTCTCCTCGAGGTACTTGCGGCGCTTGGTCCCCGGGATCGGGACGACGTCCTCGCCCTGGGCCTGCACCCACGCGAGCGCCAGCTGCCCCGCCGTCACACCCTTTTCCTCCGCCAGCTTCCGCAGCGCGTCGACGATCGCCATGTTGCGCTCGAAGTTGCCCTCGGCGAACCGCGGCAGGCCGCGGCGCATGTCGTCCTCGGGCAGGTCCGCCGCCGACTTCACCGCGCCCGTCAGGAATCCGCGGCCCAGCGGCGAGAACGGCACGACACCGATGCCGAGCTCCCGGCACGTGTCGAGGATTTCGCCTTCGATGCCGCGGGTCCACAGCGACCACTCGCTCTGCAGCGCGGTCACCGGGTGCACCGCGTGCGCGGCGCGGATCGTCGCGGCACTCGCCTCGGAGATCCCGGCGTACCGGATCTTCCCGGCCTCCACCAGCGACGCCAGCGCGCCCCAGGTCTCCTCGATCGGCGTGTCCGGGTCGACGCGGTGCTGGTAGTAGAGGTCGATGTGGTCGACCCCGAGCCGCCGCAGCGACTCGTCGCAGGACTGCTTGACGTACGCGGCGTCACCGCGGGCGCTCATCACGCCGTCGGTCCACACGATGCCGAACTTCGTGGCGAGCACGACCTCGTCGCGGCGGCCGGCGATCGCCCGGCCGACCAGCTCCTCGTTGACGCCGGCGCCGTAGACGTTCGCCGTGTCGAGCAGGGTCACCCCCAGCTCGAGCGCCCGGTGGACGGTCGCGATCGACTCGTCGTCGTTGTCGCGGACGCCGTAGGCCTGGCTCATCCCCATGCAGCCGAGGCCCTGGGCGCCGACCTCCAGGCTCCCGAGCTTCCTGGTCTTCACGCGGAAATTCCCTCCCTCTCCGGTTCCACACCGAACGCCTTGCGTTCGATCTGCGCGTAGTTGTCGATCTTGTAGTCGAGGATGTCGAGGCAGCCCTGCAGCTCGGCGATCCGCTCGGCGACCGACCGCCGCTGCTCCACCAGCAGGGCCTTGCGGCGCCCGGCGCTCGCGACGCCGTGGCGGCGCAGCGACGCGTACTCCCGCATGCTCTTGATCGGCATGCCGGTGGTCCGCAGCTTGGTCAGGAACCCCAGCCAGTTGAGGTCGTCGTCGGAGTAGGCCCGGCGGCCCGCGGCGTCCCGCGCGGGCGGGTCGAGCAGTTTGATGCGCTCGTAGTACCGGAGGGTGTCGATGGACAGTCCGCTACGTCGCGCGGCTTCCGCTATCGAGTAGCTCATGAGCCGACACTACGACCTGGAGTGCACTCCAGGTCAAATCTTGGCTCTGGTCATAAATAACACTGTTGCACTACGCTCCGTAGATGGCTCGACCACGCACGCACGACGAAGCGCTCCGCCTGAAGCTGCTCGACCGGGCCGGGGAGCTCATCGCCGCCGACGGGCCGAAGGCGCTTTCCCTGCGGAAACTGGCCGCCGACGCCGGGACGTCGACCACCGCCGTCTACTCCCTCTTCGGCAGCAAACCCGATTTGGTGAACGCTCTCTACACCGAGGGCTTCCGCCGCTTCGGCGCGCGCATGGCCGGCACCGCGCTGACCGGTGACCCGGTCGAGGACCTCGTCGCGCTCGGCAGCGCGTACCGCGCGAGCGCGCTGGCCGACCCGAACCTCTACGGGATCATGTTCACCAGGTCGGTGCCCGGGTTCGAGCCCAACGAAGACGCGGAGAAGCTGGCCCGCAAGACCCTCGAGCCGTTGGAGGCGATCATCCGCCGGGCCATCGCCGACGGCGTCTTCCTCGACGTCCCGCCGGCGACGGTCGCCGTCGGCTGCTGGGCGTTCGTGCACGGGCTGGTCAGCCTGGAGCTGACCGGCAACCTGCCGGAGGGATTCGACGTCACGGGCTCGTACGAGACGGCCCTGCGCGCGAACGCCTCCGGCTGGCTGCGGCCTCACAGCAGCGGCAAGGACCCTTCGTAGACGAGCCGGTCGTTCGCGTCCCACGCCCGGACGCGCACCTTCGCCTCCGGTGTCAGGGCGATCTTCCTCGGCAGCCAGGCGAGCGCCATGCCGTCGGTGACCGCCAGGTCGGCGCCGTTGTCCGCGTCGAACTCGAAGCCCGCCGAGGTCGCCGCGGCCGGCAGCACCACAGCGACCGGGTTGCGGGCGGCGCCGGCCGGAGCGCCCGATTCGGCGCCGCCGAGCGTGCTCACCCGCAGGAGCCGCGCCGGGACATCCCGGGCCGCCACCAGGTCGGGGTAGGCCCGGGCCCGCGTCTTCCCCGGCCGTTGGTAGTCCGGCTCCCGCGTGCAGACGATCACGCGGTCGCCGCGGCGGCCCATGACCACCTGCTGGTCGTTCTCCTTCAGCAGCGGTCCCGGCCGGTAGGCCGCGGCGTCCGGGATCACCTCCTCGGCGTCGGCCAGGCAGTCGCCGAGGGCCCGGCCCGCCGCCGAGGTCCGGTCGGCGGGCTCCGGGCGGTCGGTCACCGCGAGCAGCGGCGCCGGGGCCGCCGGGAGGTCCACCTTCCGCGGCTGCCCCGGCCCGCCGTCGATGAGCGCGACCGCCGTCCGGTCCGGCGCGGTTCGGGTGTGGGCCACGAACTGGCGGCTGACCGGCGAGAACTCGACGTCGCTCCCGCTCGACCCGTCGGGGGTCGACGTCGTGAGGGACGCCTTCGGCCACGCCGGGTCCAGCACCCCGCCGACCAGCCCGGTCGCGCTGTGCAGCAGCAGCCCGGACCGGCTGCCCGGCGCGTACGCGGGCGTGGCAGCCGGGTCCGACAGCGTCACGGTGGTCGCGGTCGTCTCGCAGAACATCGGCCTGCCCGCGGCGGTGGCCGCGACCACGGCGTCCCCTTCGAGCTCTTCGGTCAACAACGGGACCCACTCCGCGCGCGGCGGCACGCGCTCGGCCTTGCCCGCCGCGTGCACCGCGGCCCAGCAGCGGTCCAGCGCCATGGTCGCGAGCTTGGCGTCGAGCTGCAACCCGCCGGCGACCGCGGGCGGCACTTCTGCGGGCCGCCGCGCCTGCTGCGTCACGACGACCGCGCCCGCGGCCAGCACGACGACCGCGGCCGCGGCGGCGTACCAGACGTGCTTGGTGCGCCGCGGCTCGCCGATCCCCGCGCGCACTTCGGCGCGCAGCCGCTCGCGCACGTCGTCCGGCAGGACGCGCGGCGACGGAAGCCCGAAATCGCTCATTTCTCCTCCAGCAAGGTGCGCAGCCGGGCGCGGGCCCGGGACAGGTGGGAGCGGACGGTGACCTCCGCGACCGCGAGCAGCGCGGCGGCGTCGGCGACACTCAGGTCGCCGAGCAGGCAGAGCTCGACGACGTCCCGCTGCGCCTTCGGCAGCGTTCGCACGGCGTCGAGGACCTCGCGCAGCCGCTGTTCGCCGTCGATCTGCTCGGCGACGGCCTCGGCGTGGTCGGACTCCACCGGCGGGTCCGGGATCTTCCGCAGCAGCCGCAGGCGACGTCTGGCGCCGCGGTGCTCGGAGCGCGCGAGGTTGCCCGCGACCGTGTACAGCCACGGCAAGGCGCTGTCGCGCACGAGCCGCACGTCGCGGCGCTTGCGCCAGGCGATCAGGAAGGTGTTCGAGGTGAGGTCTTCGGCGGCGGCCCACGAACCGGTCAGCCGGTACGCGTGGTTCCAGACCGCCTGGACGTGCCGTTCGAACAGCGCGGTGAACGCGCTTTCGTCGCCCCGCCCCCACAGCTCCGCGTCAGCACGCACCGACTCCCCCGGCCCGGTCAGCTCAATGGTCACACCGGCTAGTGGCCGGCACCGCCCCCGGTGTTGTGCGGCCGGTCCGGGAGTTCGAGCTGCTCGTGCTCCCCGCCCTCGAAGTCGACGTCGCCGTCGAAGTCCGTGTTCGTGAACTCGAAGCGCCCGCCCGAGCGGGTCCGGGTGAACACGGCGTCGCCGCCGAAGCGAGCCCAGGAGAAGAAGGCGCCCTCCGGGAAGACCGACCGGTCGAAGTTCGCCAGCTCCTTGAACGTCGTGCCGTAGAACCCCACCCGGCGGGTGAAGGTCGTGCCGCGGATGTGGACCGCGCCGACGAAGCGGGCTCGGCTGAAGTCCGCGGCCGCCACGGTGCAGCCACTCAGCCGGAAGTCGACGAGCACGGCCCGCTGCAGGTCGATCGACATGCCGGGCCAGTAGCCGGGGCCGTCGTGGCTCAGATGGGTCTTGAGCAGGTCCTGCGCGGTCAGCCGGACCAGCAGCTCGGGCTGGTCGTGGTCGTCGGCGAGGTCGTTCGCCGCCCGGCCCTTGAGGCCCGCCGCCAGGTCCTTGAACGGCATCCGCAGGTACGCGCACAGGACGTTGACGATCGTCTGGCGCTGCTTCGGGTTGTCCTGCCCGAGCCGCTCCAGCGCGTACAGCCCGCCGAGGCGGACCGGCGCCTTGTCGCTGCCGAGCTGCTCGACGGCCTTCGTGTACAGCTCGGTGACGCGCCGCTCCTCGAGGTCCCGCTCGGTCACGCCCGCGACGCGGGTCGTCTCGGCGAGCTGGAGCTCGAGCGTGCGCTGGCGGCGCGTCGCCAGCCACAGCGCGAAGACGCCACCCGCGCCCGCCCCGACCCCGAACGCCGTCTTGACGGCGTCGATGCGCACGGGCGCGTTCGGCTCACCGGACCAGGCCAGGAACAGCCAGAGCAACCCGGCCGTCACGACCGCGACGGCGACGGCCGTGCCGGCGATCCACCGCCACTTCAGGACCGGCAACGGCTCAGACGGCGCCGTACTGGCGGTCACCGGCGTCGCCGAGACCCGGCACGATGAAGCCCGAGTCGTTGAGGCGCTCGTCGATGCTCGCGGTGACCACGCGGACCGGTAGGCCGGTCTTCTCCAGGTGCGCCAGGCCTTCCGGCGCGGCGAGCGCGCAGATGGCCGTGACGTCGTCGGCGCCGCGGTCGGTGAGCAGCCGGATCGTGTACTCCATCGAGCCGCCGGTGGCGAGCATCGGGTCGAGCACCAGCACCGGCCGGTCGGCGAGCGACTCCGGCAGCGATTCGAGGTACGGCGTCGGCTTGAGGGTCTCCTCGTCGCGGGCCAGGCCGACGAAGCCCATCTGCGCGTCCGGGATCAGCTTGTGCGCCTGGTCGGCCATGCCGAGGCCGGCCCGCAGCACCGGGACGAGCAGCGGCGGCTTCGCGAGCTTGTAGCCGTCGGTGCGCGCGACCGGCGTGTGGATCCGCTCGGTCTTCACCGGGACGTCGCGCGTGGCTTCGTAGACCAGCATGACGGTCAGCTCGTGCAGCGCGGCCCGGAACGCGGCGCTGTCCGTGCGCGCGTCGCGCATCGTGGAGAGCCGGGCCTTCGCGAGGGGGTGATCGACGACGTGCACATCCATGCGGGTCAATCTAGCCGTTTCGCGAAGCTCTTCACCCAGCCGCGCTGCCAGGGTGTTTCGACGGCGCGTTCGTTGTAGTGCTGTCTCGTCCAGGCGACGGCTTGGTCGGCTGGGACGCCGGAGAGGATCGCGAGGCAGGCCATCACGGTGCCGGTCCGCCCGGCGCCGCCGTAGCAAGCGACCTCGACGGTTTCGGTCTTGGCGCGCTCGTGCAGCGCCTTGATCTTTTCGCGGGCTTCTCGCGGGTTGGCCGGCAGCAGGAAGTCGGGCCAGGTGATCCACTCGTGCGGCCAGGTGATGCCGCCGCCGTGCTTGCGCCGCAACCGGCTCGTGCCCAGGTAGAGCCCGAAATCCGGCTCGGGTCCTGCCGGGCGCGGCTTGCCCAGCCCGCGTCCGCTCGCTCTCGTGCCGTCCGGAAACTCGACCATCGGCCCAGTGTCCTCTGAAAGGTGGACACGCAGGGTGGTTTTCGCCGCTAAGCTCCGCCGGGTGAGCGAACTGACGCCCGACCAGATGCGGGCTTCCGACGCGGACCGTGAACGCGTCGCGCAGGTGCTGCACAACGCCCTCTCGGAAGGGCGGATCACGGTGAACGAGCTGGAAGAGCGCCTCTCGACGGTCTACGCGGCGAAGACGGTGGGCGAGCTGAAGCCGGTGACGGCGGACCTCCCGACGTCGTCGGCGGCCCTCGAACCGGCGACGACGCGGGCCCTGGGCTTCCCGGACCAGCGCATCGGCGGCCACCCGGGTTCCCCGGTGTCGATCGGGGTGCTGTCGGGCGCGGTCCGCAAGGGCAGCTGGGTGCTGCCCCCACAGCACAACAGCTTCGCGTTCTGGGGCGGCGCGGAAATCGACCTGCGCCAGGCCCGCTTCGCGGACCGCCAGTGCACGATCACGGCGGTGGCGATCATGGGCGGCATCCAGATCACGGTCCCCGACGACATCAACGTGGACGTCACGGGGATCGGGTTCATGGGCGGGTTCGTGCTGGAGGACAAGTCGGGGGCGCCACCCGCGCCGCCCACCGCGCCGACAGTGAAGATCAACGGGCTCGGCTTCTGGGGCGGGGTCGTCGTCTATCGGAAGCCGGCCAAGCGGTCGGAACCACCGCAGATCGAAGGGGCCTGACCTCGACGTTGTGACGCGGTACGCACCCAGCGTCACAACCGACGGGGGCTGGCACTGTCGTACCCGCCGCCTAGACTCAGCGGCATGACAGCCACGACCAGCACGTCAGCGGCGCCGGCCACCCCGGCACCGCTGGCGGACGCGACTCGCGACGAAGCGAGCCTGCGCCGCTTCCTGCTCGGGCTGCCCGGTGTCGACCAGGTCGGCGTCGAGCAGCGCGCGGCGGGCCTCGGCACGCGCAGCATCAAGAAGGACGCCAAGCGGTGGGCCATCGACACCGCCATCTCCATGGTCGACCTGACCACCCTGGAGGGCGCCGACACCCAGGGCAAGGTCCGGGCGCTGGCCGCGAAGGCCGTCCGCCCCGATCCCGAGCGGCAGGACACCCCGCGCGTCGCCGCCGTCTGCGTGTACCCGGACATGGTCGCCACCGCCGTCGAAGCGCTCAAGGGCAGCGGCGTCCACGTCGCGAGCGTCGCCACCGGCTTCCCCGCCGGGCGCACGAGCCGCGAGATCAAGCTGGCCGACACCAAGATCGCCGTCGACGCGGGCGCGCACGAAGTCGACATGGTGATCGACCGCGGCGCCTTCCTCGAAGGCCGCTACATGGACGTCTTCGAGGAGATCCAGGCCATCAAAGCCGCCTGCGGCGAAGCGCACCTGAAGGTCATCCTCGAGACCGGCGAGCTGGCGACCTACGACAACGTGCGCCGCGCGTCGTGGCTGGCGCTGCTGGCCGGCGGGGACTTCATCAAGACGTCCACCGGCAAGGTCTCCCCCGCCGCGACGCTGCCGGTCACGCACATCATGCTGCAGGCCGTGCGCGACTGGTTCGTCACCACCGGAGAGCTGCGCGGCGTCAAACCCGCGGGCGGCATCCGGACCACGAAGGACGCGATCAAGTACCTCGTCGCCGTGCACGAGGTCGCCGGCGAGCAGTGGCTGACCCCGGACCTGTTCCGCTTCGGCGCGTCCAGCCTGCTCAACGACCTGCTGCTGCAACGCCGCACCCAGGTGGACGGCCACTACAGCGGCCCCGACTACGTGACGGTGGACTGATGCCTGTTTTCGAGTACGCACCGGCGCCCGAGTCGCGCGCCATCGCGAACCTGAAGGACCACTACAAGCCGTTCGTCAACGGCGAGTTCGTCGACGGCTCGGGTGAGCCGCTCAAGACGATCAACCCGGCCACCGAAGAGGTGCTCGCCGAGGTCGGCACCGCATCGAAGTCCGATGTGGACACCGCGGTCAAGGCCGCGCGCAAGGCGTTTTCGACCTGGTCCAAGCTGCCAGGCACCGAGCGCGCGAAGTACCTCTTCCGCATCGCGCGCCTGATCCAGGAGCGCTCGCGCGAGCTTGCGGTGCTGGAGAGCCTCGACAACGGCAAGCCGATCAAGGAGTCGCGCGACTCCGACATCCCGACGGCGGCCGCGCACTTCTTCTACCACGCCGGCTGGGCGGACAAGCTCGAATACGCCGGCTACGGCCCCAATCCGCGCCCCCTGGGCGTCGCGGGACAGATCATCCCGTGGAACTTCCCGCTGCTGATGCTGGCCTGGAAGATCGCGCCGGCGCTGGCCACGGGCAACACCGTGGTGCTGAAGCCGGCCGAGACGACGCCGTTGACCGCGCTGGTCTTCGCGGAAATCTGCCAGCAGGCCGAGCTGCCGCCGGGCGTCGTCAACATCCTGCCGGGTGCGGGCGACATCGGTGCGTCCATTGTGGAGCACGGCGACATCGACAAGATCGCCTTCACCGGCTCGACCGAGGTCGGCAAGGCGATCCAGCGCCAGGTCGCGGGCACGCCGAAGAAGCTGACGCTGGAGCTGGGCGGCAAGGCGGCGAACGTCGTGTTCGAGGACGCGCCGCTCGACCAGGCCGTCGAGGGCATCGTCAACGGCATCTTCTTCAACCAGGGCCACGTCTGCTGCGCGGGCTCGCGGCTGCTGGTGCAGGAGTCCGTCGCCGAAGAGGTGCTGGAGAAGCTGCGCTACCGCGTCTCGACGTTGCGCATCGGCGACCCGCTGGACAAGAACACCGACATCGGCGCGATCAACTCCGCCGAGCAGCTGGCCAAGATCCGCGGGCTCGTCGAGTCCGGCGACGCCGAGGGCGCGCAGCGCTGGACCAGCCCGTGCCCGGTGCCGGACCGCGGGTTCTTCTTCGCGCCGACGGTGTTCGCGAACGTCCACCAGTCGATGCGCATCGCGCGCGAGGAGATCTTCGGCCCGGTGCTGTCGGTGCTGACGTTCCGCACGCCGGACGAGGCCGTGGCCAAGGCGAACAACACGCCGTACGGGCTGTCGGCCGGTATCTGGACCGAAAAGGGCTCCCGGATCCTGTGGATGGCGAACCAGCTGCGCGCCGGCGTGGTCTGGGCCAACACCTTCAACCGCTTCGACCCCACCGCCCCCTTCGGCGGCTACCAGGAATCCGGCTTCGGACGCGAAGGCGGCCGCACCGGGCTGGAGGCGTACCTGAATGTCTGACCGGATTTCCGTCGCGAAGACGTACAAGCTGTACGTGGGCGGCAAGTTCCCCCGCTCGGAGTCGGGCCGGGTCTACCCGGTGACGGACGCCAAGGGCAAGTTCCTGGCCAACGCGGCGCACGCGTCCCGCAAGGACGTCCGCGACGCGGTGGTGGCGGCCCGCAAGGCCTTCCCCGGCTGGTCCGCCGCGACGGCGTACAACCGCGGCCAGGTGCTGTACCGGGTCGCTGAGGTGCTCGAAGGCCGCCGCGACCAGTTCATCGCCGAGGTGTCCGCGTCCGAGGGCCTGGCGGCGAAGAAGGCCGAGTCCATTGTGGACGCCGCGATCGACCGCTGGGTCTGGTACGCGGGCTGGACGGACAAGATCGCCTCGGTGCTGGGGTCGGCGAACCCGGTGGCGGGCCCGTACTTCTCGTTCACGGTCCCGGAGCCGACGGGCGTGGTGGGCGTCCTGGCGCCGCAGCAGTCGTCCTTGCTGGGCCTGGTCGAGGTGCTGGCCCCGGTCCTGGCAACAGGCTCGACGGCGGTGGTGGTCTCGAGCGCGGAACGGCCGTTGCCGGCGATCACGCTGTCGGAGGTCCTGGCGACGTCGGACGTCCCGGGCAGGGTGGCGAACATCCTGACGGGCCGCGCGTCGGAGCTCGGCCCTTGGCTGGCCTCCCACGGCGACGTGAACGCACTGGACCCGACGGGCGCGGCCGCGGAGGACCGGGTCGGACTGGCCCGCGAAGCGGCGAACACGGTGAAGCGGGTGCTGACGGTCCCGGCGACGGAGCCGGACTGGACGTCGGCACCGGACTTGACCCGCCTGCGCCGTTATCTGGAGGCGAAGACGGTCTGGCACCCGCTGGGCGTCTGAGTTCTCGAGACAGAGGCCACCGCGCGAGCGGTGGCCTCTGTCGCTTTCGTGCGCTTTCGCTGACGCCCAGGTTGATCACCGGTACAGTTCCTTCCAGGTACGGAGAGTCACGCATCGGGGAGGGTGCAGTGCCAGACGACGACTGGGCGTTCGAGGCGGAAATCGACCTCTGGGACGACGGCGAGGCACCAAGGCAGACCGTCGAAGACGAGCCGGAGCCGACCGGCCGGGGCACGGATCAGATCGTGACGGTGACCCTTTCTTCCGGGGGTGACGTTCTGCTGGTCAAGCTCGCCGTGGACTGGAAGAGCAAGATCGACCCCCGGGCCCTGGACACGAGTGTGCTGACCGCCGCCAACGCGGCGCTCATCGATGCGCTGGCCCAGCGGGCGAGTGAAGTTCGCGACCACCTGTTGCCGCGACCGACGGCCGACCCCGACGAAACGCCGCTCACCGCGGAGGACGTCTTACGCCTGAGCGACGCGGTCGATGTGGAACTCGAGGCTCTTTCCGCCCGGATGTCAGAAGTATCCGCCGGCTCGGTTTCCGCCGAAAGCGCCGGCGGTCACGTCAGCGGCACCGCTCAGAACGGCCGGTACCTCAGCCTCGACCTCGACGCGACCTGGGCGTCGATCGCCAGGAACGCCGAGGTCGAGGGCGAGTTGCTGGATGTGCTCGGCGCTCTCCGGCGCAAGTCGGCGCCCGCCGGGTCGACCGCACCGCCCACCGGGCCCGCCTACACCGAACTGATGGGCCTGCTGGCCGATCCCGCCCGCCTCCTGCGCCGCGTCGGTCTGACTCCGCCGCCGGGGCTTTCCGCCGAAGGACATGATCACCGATGAGTGACATCGAAGTCGCGCTCGAAGCCCTCCGCTCGGACGCCGGGACCTGGGACCTGGCGGCCGACAACCTCAACCAGGCGCGAGGCATCGTGGCACCCCTCGAACTCGGCCCGAGGGAGGTCATGAGCTACGCGGCCGCCCGGGGGTTCGACCGCCGCTACAACGACATGCGCGCGAAGCTCGACAGCCTGCTCGCCCAGGGCGCGGAGAACTTCCGGGGGATCGCCGGCAGCCTCCTCAACGGCGCCGCCATCTATGAACAAGCCGAAGCCGACCACGCGAGCCACCTCGGCAAGCTCGACGGGCACTGAGGGGGAGGACCATGACCGCACCCGCCGGCACGGCGATCATCGACCGGACCCTCGACGACATGCGCGCGATCGAGGAAAAGTTCCGGGAGTTCATGGACAAGGTGCGCGACCTCCTCGACTGGGTGCCGAGCGCGCTGGAGTCCCTGGTCCGACCGGTCATCGATCTCGTGAACCACGTCAACGGGAAGTTCGCCGAGTACTCGCAGGCAGTCCAGCACTTCAAGGACGACCGAGGCGATTCCGACAAGCTGAAGCAGGTCGGCAGGCAGTGGATCGAAGAGTTTTCCCACACGGTCGACGAAATCGCCGGCACTCTGCACCTGGACAAGCTGAAGGCCAACATCTACTGGCAAGGCCGGGCAGCCGAGACGTACAAGGCCGCCGTTCCCGCCCAGATCGAGCATCTGGACTCGATGAAGGACCTCGGCGAGCAGATGCGCGACTCGCTCGACAGCCTCGCCGACGGCATCGACTCCTTCTGGCTCGCGATGAAGGTCATCCTCGGTGGGCTGGCCGCCGCCATCGTGTCCGCCATCCTCAGCGCGGTCACCGTCGTGGGCCTGCCGCTGGCGCTGGGGATCATCTCGGCAGCGATTTCCATGGCGGTGCCCGCGATCACCGGCACCATCGTGGCAGTCGAGACGTTGCTCGACGTGATCGAAACCGAGCAGAAGTCCATCCAGGCCAAGGTCGACGCCCTCGGCGACAAGTGGGAACGAACGAACACCACCACCATGTCGCACTCGGGCGACTGGCGAGTCAACTGACCATGTACGACTACCCGATCGACCCGCGGGCCTACGTCTGGCTCCCACCGAAGCTGACCGCCAAGCTGAAACGCACCCTGCCGCTTCTCGGCGGCATCACCACCGCTGTCGCCCTCGCCATGTGCGTCGCCGTTCCCGTCATGGGGTACACGCTTCCGACCAGTGAGAGCGCCACCAACGGCATCTCCGTCATGCTCGCCATGTTCAGCGCCGTGATGCTGCTGATGACCGGCCTCGCGCTGCTGTTCGCGCCGACCTGGGTCGAAGTCGGGCACCACCCCGGCGGCACCGGGCACATCCTGCGGCTCCGGCCGGCCTCCATCTCCATCGGCCCACTCTGCGGCGGCGCCACGTCGATCGTCGTGCTCCCGCTCTTCTACCTCTTCTCCAGCGGCGGCCTGACCTGGTCGGAGCCCCAGTCGGACAGCGACGTGCAGATCACCTTCGGGATCGTGGTCTACCTGCTGATGCCCGTGGTCGCCTTCGCGCTCGGCGTCGTCGACGCCGCCATCGGGTGGCCGATCCTGCGCCCCTCCAAGGAAACCCTCTACCGCTACAGCCGGGCCTAGCTCATCGTCACCGAGAAGTCCGTCAACGTGAACCGCGCCTTCCCACCACCGGTGGAGCAGAACTCGACGCCGTAGCCGATCTGGTTCACCGTCGGGTTCGGGGGGATCAGCCCCTTCCCGATGGCCCACGCGATCATCGCCTTGAGGTCCACGCTGCCCGAGTACTGCGTCGACCTCGACACGAACGCCACATAGCCCTCGTCGTCCGCCCAGACGTCGTACGTGAAGCCCGCCGCCGTGTACGTTGTCAGCTTGTCGCCCGCCGGGCGCTGCTTGACGTTCTCCGTCCACACCATCAGCTCGCTGACGCCGGCGCCGTCGCCCACTCCGTTCAGCCAGAGGTCGTACGCCACGTCGTACACGCCCACGCCCGGGCCGCGGCCGGCGAACGTCGATTTGATCACCGAATAGTCGTTGAACGGCGCGCCGCGTTGTTCGTTGATGTCCTTGTGCACGTTCGGATAGGTTTTCACCGACGTCGAATCGGGCTGGCTGGAATCGACGTACCAGTTGTCGTACGCGCACGCCCGCAGCGTTTCCGGGCCCGCTTCGTCCGCGTTCCACATGTTGTTGTGGACGTAGTAGCCGCCGCTCGACCAGCCGCCGTCGAGGTCGCTCGTCGTGAACTCGGGACTACGGCACCCGCGGGCCGGCGTGACCGAAGGCGCAGTCGGCGGAGGCGCAGGTCGGGACGTCGCCGACGGCGAAGAAACCGAAGAGGACGAAGAAGGCGACGCGGACACCGAAGGCGCGGCCGAGGTGACCGGCGAAGCGAGCGAGGCCGGCGCGGCCACGCCACCGACCGGACCCGAGCCGCACCCGGCGACCAGCAGAAAGGGAATGGCCAACCACAACGCCGGCATTCTTCGTCGCATTTTCCCGCCCACAACCGGAATTCGGCAGAACGAGGCGGAACCCTAACACGAAAACGCGGGAAATCAGATGTGGTCTTCGGCCGGGTCCAGGTCGTGCGACGTGATCGGGCGGCCCGGCAGCTCGGTGCCCGGCCGGGCGCTGAGGCCGTCGATCATGATGCCGACGCAGCGACGCGCCGCCATCTCCGCGACGTCCGTGGACTTCGCGCGCACCTGCCGCAGCAGCGTCGCGAACAGGATGGCGATGTCCCCCGCGCCGACGTCGAGGCGCAGCCGGCCCTCGGCCTTGGCGCCGTCGACGAACTCGTCGAGCACCGCCAGGATGTCGTCGCGCAGGCGGCGGACCTCGGGGTCGCTCTTCAGGATGACCAGCGCCCGGTGCGACACCATCGCCAGCTGGATGCTGAGCTGCAGCTCCACCGACTGCCGCAGCAGCCGCTCGAGCGCCCGCCACGACGACGTCTCCTCCGCGGCGATCGCGCGGGCGTCGATCAGCACCCGCTCGAAGTTGTCCATCGCGACCGCGCGCACCAGCGCGTCCCGATCCGGGAACCGCCGGTAGAGCGTGCCCACGCCGACGCCGGCGGCGCGGGCGATCTCCTCCATCGGCACCTCGGGCCCGGAAACGGCGAAGATGCTCTTCGCGGCGGCCAGGATC
Source organism: Amycolatopsis iheyensis (assembly GCF_024703995.1). Classification (GTDB taxonomy): domain Bacteria; phylum Actinomycetota; class Actinomycetes; order Mycobacteriales; family Pseudonocardiaceae; genus Amycolatopsis; species Amycolatopsis iheyensis. The sequence continues at coordinate 101,655 of NZ_JAMXQV010000026.1, forward strand.
TGGTCGCGGTTGCGCCGCGCGTCCGCCCGCAGGGTGGTCTCGGGGTCTGCCGTCATGCCGTTCGCTCCTCGCTGAATCGCGCGGGGTGATTCTCGCACGGTCAGGCGGCCACGCACTGCGTCCGCAACCGGTCACCCGTTAGCTAGTGGACGACTTCCTTCCACTTCGGTACCTTGGGCAGAGAACCGGAATGTAATCCTCCGCATACTTTACGTCCGTTTTAGGGGGCCCGAAATGACCGAAGTCGCCGATCCCACCACCCGGGGCGAGGTCTTCCCGCTCGACCGCACCTGCCCCTTCGCCCCGCCACCGGCGTACGAGAAGCTGCGCGAAGCCGGCCCGGTCCAGCGCGTCGGCCTGCCCGACGGCTCCGAGGCGTGGGCCATCACCCGCCTGGAAGAGGTCCGGCAGATGCTGACCGACCCGCGGTTCAGCTCCAACCGGTTCAACCCCGGCTTCCCGGTGCTGACGAAGGAGGGCCGGCCGCAGCGCCGCCGCTTCACCGCGTCGCTGATCAACATGGACCCGCCGGAGCACGGCGCCGCCCGCCGCGAGGTCGTCGGCGAGTTCACCGTCAAGCGGATGAAGGCCCTGCAGCCGCGGATCCAGCAGATCGTCGACGAGCACATCGACGCGATCCTCGCCGGCCCGAAGCCCGCCGACCTCGTCTCCGCGCTGAGCCTGCCGGTGCCGTCGCTGGTCATCTGCGAGCAGCTCGGCGTCCCGTACGCCGACCACGACTTCTTCCAGTCGCGCAGCTCCACGCTGCTGAACCGGGAGGTGACGCAGCAGGCGCGCATGCAGTCCGTCGAGGAGCTGCAGGGTTACCTCGACGAGCTGGTCAGCGCCAAGGAGGCCGACCCGACCGACGACCTGCTCGGCCGCCAGGTCCTCAAGCAGCGCGAGGAGCACGGCGAGGCCGACCACGACTCGCTGGTCTCGCTGGCGTTCCTCCTGCTCCTCGCCGGGCACGAGACGACGGCGAACATGATCTCGCTGGGCACCGTCGCGCTGCTGGAGAACCCGGACCAGCTCGAGATCGTCAAGAACGACCCGGGCAAGACGCTCGACGCCGTCGAGGAGCTGCTGCGGTACTTCACGATCGCCGAGTTCGCGACCGCGCGCGTCGCCACCGAGGACGTCGAGATCGGCGGCCAGCTGATCCGCGAAGGCGAGGGCGTCCTCGGCCTGAGCTACTCCGGCAACCGCGACGAAGCCGCGTTCGAGAACGCCGACGAGCTCGACCTCGAGCGCGGCGCGCGCCACCACGTCGCGTTCGGCTTCGGGCCGCACCAGTGCCTGGGCCAGAACCTGGCCCGGATGGAACTGCAGATCGTCTTCGACACGCTGTTCCGCCGCATCCCGGACCTCAAGCTGGCCGCGCCGGTCGACCAGCTCCCGTTCAAGCACGACTCGTCGATCTTCGGCCTCTACTGCCTGCCCGTGACCTGGTGAAGGGATCGTCATGACGACCGTCGAACAGCACGAGTTCCCGATGACCCGCACGTGTCCCTTCGCGCCGCCGCCGGCGTACGAAGAGATCCGCGAGAGCGACTCCGTCGAGCGGGTCGGACTGCCCGACGGCGGCCACGCCTGGGTGGTCACCCGGCACGAGGACGTCCGGACGGTGCTGAACGACCGGCGCTTCAGCGCCGACCGGCAGCACCCGGACTTCCCGCAGCTGATCAAGGGCGGGTTCCGGCGCAAGGGCGACGAGCGCACCATGATCACCATGGACGCGCCCGAGCACGGGCCGGCCCGCAAGGCCGTGCTCGGCGAGTTCACGGTCCGCCGGATGGAGGCGCTGCGGCCGCGGATCCAGGAGATCGTCGACGGCCAGATCGACGCGCTGCTGGCCGGGCCGAACCCGGGTGACCTGGTCGAGAAGCTGTCGCTGCCGGTGCCGTCGCTGGTCATCTGCGAAATGCTGGGCGTGCCCTACGCCGACCACGACTTCTTCCAGACCCACACGGCGAAGATCATCAAGCGCTCGACGACCCCGGAAGACCGGCGGGCGGCGTTCGACACCATCCGCGGCTACATGGCGGACCTGATCGCCGAGAAGGAGCAGAACCCGCCGGACGACCTGCTCGGGCGCCAGATCGTCAAGCTCCGCGAGGAGGGCACTTACCGGCGGGAGTCGCTGGCCGCGACCGGGTTCCTGCTGCTGGTGGCCGGGCACGAGACGACGGCGAACATGATTTCGCTGTCCACCGTGGCGTTCCTGCAGAACCCGGCGCAGCTCGCGGTGATCAAGGGCGACCCGGGCAAGACGCTCGACGCCGTCGAGGAGATGCTGCGTTACTGGACGATCGTCGACGCGGCCACCGCGCGCCTGTGCGTCGAGGACATCGAGGTCGGCGGGCAGCTGATCCGCGCCGGTGAGGGCGTGCTGGCGCTGGGCTACGCGGCCAACCGCGACCCGCGGGCGTTCGACGACCCGGACGCCCTCGACATCGAGCGCGGCGCGCGTCACCACGTCGCGTTCGGCTTCGGGCCGCACCAGTGCCTCGGCCAGAACCTCGCCCGGATGGAGCTGCAGATCGTGTTCGACACGCTGTTCCGGCGGGTGCCTTCGCTGGCGCTGGGAGCGGAGGTCGACGACCTGGCGTTCAAGGACGACGCGAACATCTACGGCCTGTACCGGCTGCCGGTGACCTGGTAGAGATCGAAGAGCCATCCCACCACAGTCAGAAGGAAGAACGATGAAGATCATCGCGGACACCGGCAAGTGCGTCGGCGCCGGTCAGTGCGTGCTCACCGAGCCCGCGCTGTTCGACCAGAGCGAGGACGACGGCACGGTCATCGTGCTCGACGACCAGCCGGAAGGCGAGCTGGTCGAGAAGGCCCGCGAAGCGGTGCACGTCTGCCCCAGCCAGGCCCTCTCGCTGCAGGAGTGACGAGAACGGCCACCTCGCGGGCAAGGGGTTTCCCGCGAGGTGGCCGTGGCCTGTTCTTTCAGGAGAGACGCAGGGTCGTCTCCGGGTGGAACGCGTGCGTCTCGCCTTCGCCGCGCAACCCGACCCGCACGTTGTCGCCCATCCGGGGCGGGGTGCGGCCGTCGACCCGGACGACGAAGCGGTCGTCTCCCACCTTGCCGTGCAGGTACGCGTCCGCGCCCAGCTCTTCCACCAGCTCCACCACCAGCTCGAAGCCGCCTTCGGAGACCAGCTGCAGTGACTCCGGGCGGACGCCGAAGACCACCTCGCGCAGGTCGCCGGCGGCCGTGAGCACCGACCGCGGCAGCGGCAGGACGACGTCGCCGAGCCGGACGCCACCCTCGGTCAGCGGCAGCGTCGCCAGGTTCATCGCCGGTGAGCCGATGAAGCCCGCCACGAAACTGTTGCGCGGGTTCTCGTACAGCTCCCGCGGCGTCGCGCACTGCTGCAGGACGCCGTCCTTGAGCACCGCCACCCGGTCGCCCATCGTCATCGCCTCGACCTGGTCGTGCGTGACGTAGATGGTCGTCGTGCCCAGGCGTTGCTGCAGCTTCGCGATGTTCGCGCGGGTCTCCACGCGCAGCTTCGCGTCCAGATTGGACAGTGGCTCGTCCATCAGGAACACACTCGGCTCGCGCACGATCGCCCGGCCCATCGCGACGCGCTGCCGCTGCCCGCCGGACAACGCCTTCGGCTTGCGGTCCAGGAACTTGGTCAGGTCCAGCATCTTCGCGGCCTCGGCCACCTTCGCGTCGATGTCCGCTTTGGACAGTCCACGCAGCTTCAGCGCGAAGCCCATGTTCTCGGCCACCGTCATGTGCGGGTACAGCGCGTAGGACTGGAACACCATCGCGATGTCCCGGTCCTTCGGCGGCAGGTGCGTGACGTCCCGGTCGCCGATGCGGATGGCGCCCTCGTCGATGTCCTCCAGCCCGGCGAGCATCCGCAACGCCGTCGACTTGCCCGAGCCCGACGGCCCGACCAGCACCAGGAACTCGCCGTCGGGCACGGCGAGGTCGAACTTGTCGACCGCGCGCACTTCCTGGGCGCCGGGGTAGATCCGTGACGCCTGTTCGTAAACGACTCCGGCCATGGCTACTTCACCGCTCCCATCGACAGCCCGCGGACGAGGTGGTTCTGCGCGATCCAGCCGACGATCATCACCGGCAGCGAGGCCAGCAGCGCGGCGGCGGAAAGCTGGGCCCAGTACAGGCCCTCACTGGTGATGAACCCGACGAGGAACACCGGCACGGTGCCGGCCCGCGCCGCCGTCAGGTTGACCGCGTAGAAGAACTCGGTCCAGGAGAAGATGACGCAGATCAGCGCGGTCGCCGCGATCCCGGGCGCCACCACCGGCATGATGATCTTGCGCAGCAGCGTCGGCAGGTTCGCGCCGTCGATGCGGCCCGCCTCGATCATCTCGTGCGGCACCTCGAGGAAGAACGACCGCATCATCCAGATGGCCAGCGGCAGGTTCATCGACGTGTAGAGGATGACCAGCGCCCACACCGTGTCCAGCAGCTCGGTGTTCTGGGAGATGATGTACAGCGGGATGATCGCCGCGACGATCGGCAGCATCTTCGTCGAGAGGAAGAACCCGAGCGCGTTCGACGTGCCCTTCACCGGCGCCAGCGAAAGCGCGTAGGCCGCCGGGACGCCGAAGAGCAGCACCAGGGCCGTCGACAGGATCGTGACGAACGCCGAGTTCGACAGGTACGGCAGGAATCCTCCACTGAGGACGTTGCCGATCTGGTCGAACGTCGGGGTGAACAGCAGCTTCGGCGGGTCGGTGTAGGCGTCGGCCTCCTGCTTGAACGCCGTGAGGATCATCCACAGCAGCGGGAAGACGAACAGGATCGCGATCACCCAGGTCGCCAGAGTCAGCGAACCCTTGCCGTACTGCTTCTTGCGGGTGGCGACAGCCGTGGTCATTTGATTCCTCCGCTCACGGAGAACGTGCGGAACATCAAGCGCAGCGCGAAGGTCGCGACGATCATCGTCAGGATCACGACGATCACACCCATCGCCGACGACTGGCCGACGTCGAAGCCTTCGAACGCGCGCTGGTAGATGTAGTACGGCAGGTTGGTGCTGGCCGTGCCCGGCCCGCCCTGCGTCATCAGGAAGATCGCGTCGAAGCTGTTCACGATGTAGATCGCGCCCAGCAGCGTCGCCAGCTGCAGGAACCGGGACAGGTGCGGCAGCGTGATGGAGACGAACGTGCGCCACCGGCTGGCACCGTCCACAGAGGCCGCTTCCAGGACCTCTTTGGACTGGCTCTGCAGGCCCGCGAGGATCAGCAGCATCATGAACGGCGTCCACTGCCACACGATCTGCGCCATCACCGAGGCCAGCGGGAACTCCGAAAGCCAGTCGACGTCGGTGCCGAAGACGAAGTGCAGCAACCCGTAGGTCGGGTCGAACATCGTCGTCTTCCACAGCAGCGCACCGGCCGCCGGCAGGATGAGGAACGGCGTGATCAGCAGCGTCCGGACGACACCGCGGCCGAAGAACTTCCGGTCCAGCAGGATCGCCAGGCCGAGCCCGAGCAGCAGCGCGACCAGCACGCACACCACCGTCAGCAGCACGGTGTTGAGCAGCGCGACCAGGAACGTCGTGTCGCTGAAGACGTCGATGTAGTTGTCGAGGCCGACGAAGTGCCGGGAGCCCGGCCGGACCAGGTTCCACGACTGGAACGAGTAGAACACGGTGAGCAGGAACGGCAGCTGCGTCACCGCGATCACGAAGATCAACGCGGGCAGCAGCGGCAGCCGCCGCTTGGCCGCGGTGCTCAGGCCCTTCTTCTCTTCGGTCTTGGTGCGGGTCTGGGTCTTGGGGGTGTCTACGGAGAGCGTGGACATCACTGCACCGCCTTGTAGGAGTCGCCCACGGTCTGGGCGTAGTCCTGGGACTGCTTCAACGCGTCGTCAACGGACTCGCGGCCGGCGATCGCCGCCGACAGCTGCTGGCTCACCCGGGTGCCCAGGTCCTGGAACTCGGGGATGCCGACGAACTGGATGCCGGGGTAGGGCACCGGGTTCGCCATGGCCTTCTGCTGGTTCGCGTCCGCGATACCGTCCAAAGTGGGCTTCGCGTAGGCCGCGGCGGCCTTGGCGTAGTCCGGGATGTCGTAAGTGGACTGACGAACGCCCGGCGGCACGCGGTTCCAGCCGTAGGTCTGGCCGACCTTCTGCACGTAGGCCTTGTCGGTCATCCAGGCCATGAACTTCCAGGCCGCGTCCTTGTCCTTGGCGACCTTCGGGATGCCCAGCGCCCAGGTGTAGAGCCAGCCGCTGGCCTGCGTCTTGACGACCGGCGCCGGCGCGTACCCGGACTTGCCGACGATCTTGCTGCTGGAGGGGTCCTCGTTGGTGCCCGCCATGACCGTCGCGTCGTACCACATCGCCGCGTTGCCCTGCGTGTACCGCGTGCCGCACTCGGAGAACCCGGCGCTGGAGGCGCCGACCTCGCCGTGCTCGCGGATCAGGTTGACGTAGAAGTTCGCGGCGTCCTTGAACTCCGGCGACGTCAGCTTGGCGTTCCAGTCCTTGTCGAACCACTGCGCGCCGAAGGTGTTGGCCACGGTGGTGAACGGCGCGAGGCTCTCGCCCCAGCCGGGCTTGCCGCGCAGGCAGATGCCGGCGACGCCGTTGGCCTTGTCGTCGAGCTTCGCGGCGAACTCGGAGATCTGCTGCCAGGTCGGCTTGGCCGGCATGGTGATCCCGGCCTTCTCGAAGAGGTCCTTGCGGTAGGCCAGGAACGACGACTCGCCGTAGAACGGCACCGCGTACATCTGGTTCTGGTACGACAGCGACTGCTTGATGCTGGGGATGAAGTCGCCTTCGTCGTAACCCGGGGTGGCGGCCATGTGCGGTTCGAGGTTCTCGAGCCAGCCGTTGGCCGCCCACTGCGGGGCCTCGTAGTTGCTGATCATGACGACGTCGAACTCGCCGCCCTCGGTGGCGGTCGACGCGGTGATCTTCGCGCGGGCCTGGTTTTCCGGCAGCGAAACGAACTTCAGGTTGATGCCGGTGGCCTTCTCGAACTCCGGCGCGAGCGAGATCGCGTCCTTCATCTGCGGGTTCGACACGATCGCGATGACGAGCGTGCTCCCGCCGGTGCCGACCGAGCCGGCCCCGGCGCACCCGGTGACCAGCAAGGATGTCGCGGCGAAAAGGGTGAGGAGCTTACGCACGGCCGCCTCCCGGGAGTACCTGCACCTTGAGGCCCGCGCCGCTGCGCATCTTGGCCAGCGCCTCGGGGTACTGCTCCAGCGGCAGCGTGTCGGTGAGCAGCGCGCCGGTGTCGATCGCGCCGCTCGCGACGAGGTCGAGCGCGGCGCCGTAGCTGTTCAGCACGGCCATCGAGCCGACGATGGTGATCTCGTCGTTGTAGATCCGGAACGGCGAGAGCGCGACGCGGGCTTCGGCCGGGGCGACGCCGAAGACGAGCAGGCGGCCGCCGCGGCGGATGGAGTCGAACGCCGCCTCGATCGCGGGGGCGGCGCCGGTGCAGTCGACGGCGACGTCGAACTTCTCGCCGTTCAGCTCGCCGACGTCGGCCGCGGTGGCGACGGCGCCGAGGCTCGTCGCGCGGGGCAGGCGGTCCTTGTTGCGGTCGACCACGGTGACCTTCGCGCCCGAGCGCTGCAGCAGCTGCTGCATGATCAGGCCCATCGTGCCGGCGCCGACGACGAGGAAGTTCTCCCCGGCTTCGACGCCGACGCGGCGCACGCCGTGCACCGCGCAGGAAACGGGCTCGACCAGCGCGCCCTGTTCCCAGGTCATCGAGTCGGGCATCCGGTAGCAGTTGGCGGAGGGGACGGCGACGTACTCGGCGAAGGCGCCGTCGACCGTGTCTCCGGTGGCGTTCCAGTTCGCGCAGAGGTTGCCGTGGCCGGAACGGCACGGGCCGCAGTAGCCGCAGAACAGTGACGGGTCGACGGCGACGCGGTCGCCGACCTGCCAGCCGCCCGGCACATCCGCGCCGAGCTCGACGATCTCCCCGGCGAACTCGTGGCCGGGGACGATCGGGTACGGGGTGGGCGGGAAGTGCCCGTCCGCGATGTGCAGGTCGGTGCCGCAGATGCCGCACGCGCCGACCTTGACGACTACCTGCCGTTCTCCCGGTTTCGGATCGGGCACCTCGCCGACCCGGACCTGGCCGGGCCGGTCGATGATGGCGGCACGCATGCCTAGCCCCTTCCTCGCGCTCATATGAGCGGCGTTGACCTATGGCGTCGAGAACATGTGAAGGCATTAGAGGTCTGACGTCGGTGTTACGTCAACCTTTCGGGCGGATTTCGGGCTATAGTGCTCAGATGAGCGCTTCTCGCAAGGGTGCCTCGCTCTCGGAAGCGATGCTGCTCGCCACCATCGCCCGGCGCTTCTACGTGCAGGGACGCTCCAAGCTGGAGATCGCCGACGAGTTCGGCGTCAGCCGGTTCAAGGTGGCCCGGATGCTCGACACGGCCAGGGAGTCCGGCCTGGTCAGGGTGGAGTTCTCGCTGCCGGCGCCGGTGGACCTGGCGCTGTCGGACGAGGTGCGCTCGGCGTACGGCCTGAAGCAGGCCCTGGTGCTCGAACGCTCAACCGAGCGCGAGCCCAAGGAAGTCGTGCGGGCCAAGATCGGCACGCTGGCCGCGCGGCTGCTGGAGGAGGTCGTCCGGCCGGACGACGTCGTCGGGCTGTCGTGGGCGCGGTCGGTGAACGCGATGACCGAGGCGATCCGGACGCTGCCGCGCTGCCCGATCGTCCAGCTGTGCGGGGTGCAGGCCGGGATGGACATGCGCGGCCGCTCGGTGGAGACGGTCAGCCGCGTGACGTCGGTGTCCGGCGGTGACGCGTACCCGATCTTCGGCCCGCTGGTGCTCCCGGACCGCCGCACGACGGAGACGCTGCGACGCCAGCCGGGCATCGCGGAGACGTTCGGCCAGTTCCGGAACCTGACGAAAGCCGTGGTCAGCATCGGCGCGTGGCAACCGGGCGAGTCGACGGTGTACGACGCGCTGGACGAGGCCGAGCGAGCGGCGATCGCGGCCCGCGGCGCGACGGCGGAGGTGGCGGCCCGGCTGTTCGACGCGTCGGGCAACGCGTTGTCGACCGGGCTGGCGCACCACGTGCTGGCGATCAGCCACGAGGAGCTGATGGCGGTCCCGGAGGTGATCGCGCTGGGGTACAGCCGCCCGAAGGCGTCGGCGGTGGACGCGGTGCTGCGGTCGGGCATGGTGTCGACCCTGATCACCGACGAGGCGGCGGCGGTGCCGTTGCTGGCGCTGGCGGCGAAGAACCCACCCCGCTGAGCCGTGCAGCACGAGTTCCGCCTTCAATCACGCGAGATCCGGCTTCAAGCACGCGAGATCCGGCTACTCCCCCGGCGGTACGGTCCGCTCGCGGGCGTACTCCGCCGGGTGCAGGCCCGGCCTCCCCGGCTCCGGGACGAAACCCGGGTCGCGCCCGATGTGCCCTTTCCGCGACTCCGCGAGCCTGGACCGCGTGAAAACTTCCCCTCGCTGGCGGCAATCCGTCGTCTGGCTGCACGTCGTGTCCTCGGTCGCCTGGATGAGCCAGGCCCTCGCGCTGGTCGTGCTGATGGCGTCGGGCGCGCCCGTCCTGGCCGACCGGCTCGACGCCGTCCTGCTCGCCCCGATGGCGAACGTCTCGGCGTTCACCGGTCTGCTGCTCGCCGGCGCGACCGCGTGGGGCTACTTCCGGCACTGGTGGGTGCTGACGAAGTTCGTCCTGACGCTGATCCAGCTCTACGCGGGGATCTTCCTGCTCTCCCCCGCGCTGCGCGACTCCGCGGACACCGGCACGGTCGCCTGGCCGCAGATCGCCGGGGCGTCGCTGATGGCGAGCGCGTTGTCGTTCCAGGCGTGGCTTTCGATCGCGAAGCCGTGGCGCAAGACGCCGTGGTCGCCGGCCGCGAAGCCACCGACCGCGCCGACCTGGGTGTTCGTCGCCGGCTTGGTGGCGCCCGCGGTCGACGTCCCGGCCGGGCTCCTGCTGGGTTACCCGCTCCCGGCGTTGTCGCTGGTCACGCTGATCGTGCTCGGTCTTGAGCGGCGACGACGTCGTCGCCGTGCGCCGCGGCCCAGCGTCCGAAGCCCTCGATCGGCTCCAGGAAGCTTGAGCCCAGCGCCGTAAGCGCGTACGCGCCTTCGCGGCGCTCGACGAGTCCGTCGAACTCCAGGCGCCGCAGGGTTTCCGTGAGCACCTTCGCGCTGATCCCGCCGATGGTGCGCCGCAGGTCGACGTGCCGGCGCGGGCCGTGGCGCAGCGCCCACACCACCACCGGGTTCCACGTGTTGGCGACGAGGTCGAACGCGAGCCGCGTCCGGCAGTCGGCGAGGAAGTCCATGGTTACCGTTCGGTTCCTTCCCGGGTGCCTACCGTCGTGCTGGTACCAGCCAAGCACACGGAGGACGCATGCGGATCGGGATCTTCGGCACGGGCGGGATGGCGGACGCGCTGGGCACGCAGTGGGCGCGCGCGGGGCACGAACTGAGGGTGGCCGGCCGCAGGACCGGAGGCTGGCGCGAGGTGGCCGCGTTCGCCGACGTGCTCCTCCTGGCCGTCCCGGCGGCGGCCATCGGCGAGGTGCTCGCGAAGGCGGGTCCGCTGGCCGGGAAGGTGCTGGTGGACTGCACCAACGACCCGGCGCTGACCGGCACGCCGGTGGCTTCGCGGATCGTCACGGAGGCGCACGTGGTCAAGGCGTTCAACCTGGCCCACGTGGACGTCTGGCGCACCCCGCCGCCGGGCCTCGCGGTCCCGCTGTGCGGTGACGACCCGGCGGCGTTGGAAGTGGTGAGCACGTTGGTCCGGGACATCGGCTGCACACCGATCCGCGCGGGCGGCCTGGACCGCGCGGCATTGTTGGAGGCCACGGCGGCGTTCGTCATCCCGCTGTGGCTCGCCGGGGAGGACGCGCGGTCGATCCTGGCGCCGGCCGGGTGAGAATGGCCCGGTGGGACTGATCGAGCACCTCGAAGCCCGGCTGGGCGCGCTGACCGGTGGCTGGAAGCGCGACGGCTTCCAGGTCGGCGCGTTCGAAGGCGCCTTCGGCGCGAAGTGGTTCGCGACCGTGGGGCTGAGCCGGCACCCGCTGCACTCGCGCGCGTCGGGGCGGCACCTGTGGTTGGAGCTGATCGTGGGCAGCTACCCGAGTGGCCCCGTCAACGGGCTGCCGCACCTGCTCGGCCAGGTCGCCGATGAGCTGCTCGTGTCGGGCCAGGCGCTGCTGCGCGGTGACGTCCTCGGCCCGCGCGGGCCGTTCGCGCCGGGCAGCGCGATGGAGGCGCTGTACGCGGCGATCCCGGTGTACTTCGACGACGAATTCGCGGCGGCCGACGTGGACGACGGCAACCGGGCGGCGATCGTCTGGCTGACACCGATCTCAGCCGGCGAAGCGGCGTACGTCGCTTCGCACGGCTGGAACGCGTTCGAAGACGAGCTGATCAAGCACGACCCGGACCTCCTGGACCTGGGTCGCGCCGAGCTGCCGCTCCGCTGAGGTCAGAGCCCGTATTCGATGGCGGTGGCGTCGGTGCCGTACTCGACGGCGGTGGGCACCAGCGCGTATTCCACCATCGAGGCGGCCGACGCGATCGGCGCGAACCCCAACGCGAGCACGCCGGCGACGAAGAGCCCGGCCAGCAATCGTTTCACCATGGTCCCCTCCCAGGTTCCGAAGCGTCCACGCTAACCCCGGGAGGCCATGGTCAGGAGATGATTGCGCCGTTGAGCGCACTGACCGCGGCCAGGTCGCCGGACGCCAGATCGGCCACCCGGGCGCGCAGCGGCGCACCGCCCCGCGGCACCAGCGTCACCTCGCCCGTGGCCAGGTCCGTCACCAGCGTGCTCAGCGTCATCAGGTCGTCGCCATCGGTCGCATTCCGGTACACCGCACCGGTCAACGCCGATACCAGCCACTTCGCGTCCGGCTCCGCGGGCGCCAAGTGCGCACACACCTCCGCCCGAGCCAAACTTTCCTCCGAAGCCGCGTCCAAGCTCGGCGGCAGCTGCCGGAAGTGGTTGGTGTGCCAGGAAAGCCCACTGCCCACAGTGGTCACCGCGGTTTCGTGGCCGGCCTTCTCCACCACGAGTACCGCCGGCGAACCGACCTGGCCCATCGTGTACGCGAAGCCGCCCGCCGAAGGGCGAGAGCGCAACAGTGACACCGCTTCAGCCGAACACGACGAACGCTGAGCCGAACGCGCCACGAAGTGCCGCCCGGCGCACGGCGACGGCGCCACCACGTTCACGCTGTCGATCCCCCACACCAGCCCGTGCGTCGTGATCGTGAACGTGTTCGCCGGCAGGAACCCCGGGTACCACCAGACGCACACCCCCGGCTCGCCGTCGATCAGCAGCGTCAGGAGCCGGCCGATGCCGTCGAACACCGGCGCGCCGTCCTCGTTGTGACCGAGCAGCGACGGCGCCCACGCGAGGTCCGTGCAGCCCGTGCCGTCGCCCGCGCCGAGGTCGCCGCGCAGGTTCGCCAGCAGCAGGTCGTCGAACGGCACCGCCGCGCCCGCCGCCAGCGCTTTCAGCTCGGCGTACGCGTCCGGGTGCTCGACCTGCGACGCCGATTCGATCGCCCGGAACAGCACCGGCGACCGCCGCGCCCGCGCGGTGACCGGCCACGACGGCAGTCCGGCCAGGACGGTCCGGATGTCCGCGGCGGCGTGCGCGCCCAGCGCGTGGAAAGCGGCTTCCCGGGGGCCTTCGACGATCGTCCAGCGCACGTCGCCGATCCGGTGCTCCCGCACTGTCGCCACCATGTGCTCACGATGACTGAGCAGTCAGGAATGCGCAACGGCTAGTGCGCGCCCACCTCGGTCACCCGCACCACGGCCGCGCCGGCCTCGTCGGACGCGGCCAGGTCAACCTCCGCGCTGATGCCCCAGTCGTGGTCGCCGGCCGGGTCGTCGAAGATCTGCCGCACCTTCCAGACCTCCGGCTGCTGCTCGATCATCAGCAGCGCCGGGCCGCGCGCGTCCGGGCCGGTGCCGAGCGACTCGTACTCCTCGAAGTAGTCCTCGATCGCTTCCTGCCACGCCTCGGCGTCCCAGCCGGACGCCGCGTCGAGCTCGCCGAGCGGGAACCACGCGCGCCGCCCGAACAGCTCGACCCGGCGGAACAGCTCGTTGCGCACCAGCACCCGGAACGCGCGCTCGTTGCGCGTGACACCCGGCGGCTCCGACGGCGGCCGCGTCGACACCGGGCCTTCCTCGTCGGGGTGGCGCAGCGCCTCCCACTCGTCCAGCAGACTGGAGTCGACCTGCCGGACCAGCTCGCCGAGCCACTCGATGAGGTCCTGCAGCGGCTCGGTCTTGGCCTCGTCGGGCACCGTGTGGCGCAGCGCGTCGTAGACGTCGGCGAGGTAGCGCAGCACCAGGCCTTCGGAGCGGGCCAGCTGGTAGAAACCGATGTACTCGACGAAGTTCATCGCGCGCTCGTACATGTCGCGCACGACGGACTTGGGCGACAGCTCGTAGTCGTCGACCCACGGGTGGCCCTGCCGGTAGCTGTGGAACGCGCCCTGCAGCAGCTCTTCCAGCGGCTTCGGGTAGCTGACGTTCTCGAGCAGCTCCATCCGCTCGTCGTACTCGATGCCCTCGGCCTTCATCGCGTTGACGGCCTCGCCGCGCGCCTTGAACTGCTGCTGCGACAGCACCGGCCGCGGGTTGTCCACCGTGGACTCCACAGTGGACACGACGTCGAGCGGGTAGCTCGGCGAGTCCAGTTCGAACAGTTCGATGGCGGCCAGCGCGAACGGCGAAAGCGGCTGGTTGAGCGCGAAGTCGAACTGCAGGTCGACGGTGAGCCGGATGATCCGGCCCTGCTCGTCCGGTTCGGACAGTCGTTCGACGACGCCGGCGGCGAGCAGCGCGCGGTAGATCGCGATGGCGCGCAGGATGAGCTTGCGCTGCGACGCGCGGTCCTCGTGGTTGTCCTCGAGGAGGTGGCGCATCGAGTCGAACGCGTTGCCGGGCCGCGAGATCACGTTCAGCAGCATCGAGTGCGTGACCTTGAAGCTCGAGGTCAGCGGCTCGGGGTCGGCCGCGATAAGCCGGTCGAACGTGCTCTCGGTCCAGTTGACGAAGCCTTCCGGCGCCTTCTTCCGGACGATCTTCTTTTTCTTCTTCGGGTCGTCGCCCGCCTTTTCCAGCGCCTTCGCGTTCTCGACGACGTGGTCGGGCGCCTGCACGACGACGTAGCCGTCGGTGTCGTAGCCCGCGCGCCCGGCGCGGCCGGCGATCTGGTGGAACTCGCGGGCCTTGAGGTGGCGCTGGCGGACGCCGTCGTACTTGGTCAGCGCGGAGAAGACGACCGTCCGGATCGGCACGTTGATGCCGACGCCGAGGGTGTCGGTCCCGCAGATCACCTTGAGCAGCCCGGACTGGGCCAAGGTCTCGACCAATCGGCGGTACTTCGGCAGCATGCCGGCGTGGTGGACGCCGATGCCGTGGCGGACCAGCCGCGAGAGCGTCTTGCCGAACCCGGCGGCGAACCGGAAGTCGCCGATCAGCTCGGCGATGGCTTCCTTCTCGGCCTTCGTCGTGACGTTGATGCTCATCAGCGTCTGCGCCCGCTCGATGGCCGCGGCCTGCGAGAAGTGCACGACGTATACGGGCGCCTGACCGCCGTTGAGCAGCTCGGACATCGTCTCGTGCAGCGGCGTGAGCGCGTACCGGAAGGTCAGTGGCACCGGGCGCTGCGCCGACGTGACGACGGCGGTCGGCTTGCCGGTGCGGCGCGTGAGGTCCTTTTCGAAGAAGGACACGTCGCCCAAGGTCGCCGACATCAGGACGAACTGGGCCTTCGGCAGCTCCAGCAGCGGCACCTGCCACGCCCAGCCGCGGTCGGGCTCGGAGTAGAAGTGGAACTCGTCGGCCACGACCTGCCCGACCGGCGCGTCGGCACCGAACCGCAACGCGATGTTCGCCAGGATTTCGGCCGTGCAGCAGATGATCGGCGCGTCCGGGTTGACGCTGGAGTCACCCGTCATCATCCCGACGTTGTCGGCGCCGAAGATCTCGATGAGCTGGAAGAACTTCTCCGAGACGAGGGCTTTGATGGGCGCGGTGTAGTAGCTGCGGCGGCCCTGGGCGAGCGCGGTGAAGTGCGCGCCGACGGCGACGAGGCTCTTCCCGGAGCCGGTCGGCGTCGAGAGGATGACGTTCGATCCGGAGACGACCTCCATCACCGCCTCCTCCTGCGCCGGGTACAGCTCGATGCCCCGATCGGCCGTCCAGGTCGTGAACGCTTCGAAGAGGGCGTCGGGGTCGGGATCCGCAGGCAGGAGGTCTGTGAGAGTCATGAGACGTCCATCGTGCCATCCGCTCGTCGCAAAGTCGGCAGGGGCGATCGCATCGCGCGTGGTAAACCCGTAGGCTTCGCGTTACCGCGCTTCGACCGGGAGATACGGTGTCGCGCGCACACGGGCGGTACTCCGGAGGGCTTAGGAATGGCACAGGACATCATCCCGATCGAACTCGGGCTGCCGCAGGGCGACGTCGTCACCCTGTGGGCCCCGCGCTGGCGGGAAGACGGCGAGGAGTGGGAAGCGTTCCTCGGCGACGAGGACGACCTGTACGCCTTCCCGGACGCCGCGCACCTGGCCGCCTTCGTCCGCACGTCCGAGCGGCACGACCTGCTGGACCACCCGGCGTGGGACGCCGTGCCGTCGCTGAACGTGCCCGAGCTGATCCCGGACGAGGACCACACGTACGACCTCGTCGGCGTGCCGGAGCTCGTCGCCGAGGAGCCGGACGTCTGGCACATCGCCGAGCTGGCGGAGATCGTCGGCATCGTGCGGTCGCTCGCGGACGTCTGCGACCTCGAAGAGGTGCACGAGATCCTCGACTCGACCGAGGGCTTCTCGCTGCTGGACCAGGGCACCCTCCCGTTCACCGGGAGCGTCGGCGTCCAGGTGTGGAACGACCTGTCCGAGACGGTGTCGCAGAAGTGGGACACCGTGCTGGACGCGATCGACGGCCTGGTGACCCAGCCGGACGTCGACGAGAAGGTGCTGGAGCAGACCGCCGAGGAGCTGGCGGCGTTCCACGAGGAGTCCGCCGAGGCCGAGGCCGGCGCCGAGGGTGAAGAGGACCTCGAGGCGATCTCCTCGGACGACGAGGACGACTCCGACGACGAAGAGGACGAGGGTCCGGTCGGCTTCTGGGCCGAGGTCGGCATCGACCCGATCAAGATCATCACGTCCGGCGCGGAGTACTACACGCTGCGCTGCTACCTCGACGACACCCCGGTGTTCCTCGGCAGCGAAGGCGAGATCGACGTCTTCACGTCGACGGGCGCGCTGGCCCGGGCCCTGGCGGACGGCAAGGACCTGGCCGACACGGACCTCGCGGACGTGTCCACGTGGGACGAGGTCCTCGCCAAGGCGACGGCGGGCGAGCTCGACGTCGAGGTCGACGCCGAGAACACGTACGTCCTGACTGGTCTGGACGCGGACATCGCGGAGGGCCCGGAGGCGATCGACCCGACCCAGCTGGAGCTGGCGGTCGAGCTGATCACGGACGCGGCGGACTGGGCGGGCGACGACTCGGCGGAGACGGCCCTGGCGGGCAACGAAAGCCTGGGCTGGCTGGTGTCGTTCGTGCTCCGCCCCGACCCGACGCGCCTGGAGCCGTCGGCCCCGTTCGACGCCGAGCAGAGCGCGTGGCGGAAGCTGGTCGAAGGCTTCGAGAACCGCCTGACGGTCGCCTGATCTGTTTCGCCGAAGGCCGCCTCCCGGATTCGTCCGGCAGGCGGCCTTCGTCGCGTCCGGAGCCGCGCGGCAGTCGGCGCTCCCGGCAAGCATCCACAGTCTCGAGCCGATGTGGACAACTCCGCCTCGCCGCGTACCCGGAAGGTCGGCTCGCGTGCCTGGACGGTCGGCTCGCGTACTCAGAAGGTCGGCTCGCGTGCTTGGGCGGGCATCTCGTGTGATTGCGGAGGCATCACGTGTGATTGGAGGGGCATCACGTGTGATTGGGGGGTCGACACGGATCAGTCCTCCGCTCGGGCCGGGACTACCAGCACTGCCAATGCCGGGAAGATCGCCGCTACGCAGAAGGCCAGTGCGTACCTGCTGTCGCCGATCACCAGGCCCAGCAGGGGCGGGGTCAGGGAGGCCGCGATGTTCTGGCCCGTGTTCTGCGTGCCCATCGCCCGGCCCGACCACGCCAGCCCGGCCAGCTCCGCCGACGCCGTGAAGCCGAGGCCGTTGTCCGCCACCGTGATGACCCCGGCCAGCGCCAGCGCCAGCAGCACCAGCCACGGCCAGGAAGCGTCGCCCAAAGCCACGAGCAGCATGACGAGGCAGCTCAGGACCGCGAGCTGACGCATCGGCCGCAGCCGGCTGCCCACGCGGTCCGACCACCAGCCCGAGCCGAGCCGGCCCGCGGCGCCCAGCACCTGGACCACCGCCAGGAACCAGCCCGCCGACAGCGGGCTCCAGTGCTGCACCGCCACCAGGTACACCGGCGCGAACGCCGACACCGCGAACTGCGGCACCACCAGCAACGCGCTCGCGCCGTGCACCCGCCACAACGTCGCGTGCCGGTACGGCGAGGGCGGCTTCGAACCACCCGAAGCAGCAGGCGGCCGCGGCGGGTCCGTCACCAGCCAGGCCACCAGCAGCGCGACGACCACCGCCAGCCCCGCCGGCAGCAGGATCGCCGCGCGGAACCCGAAGTGCGCCGCCAGCGGCGGGAGCCCCAGCGCGGCGACGCCGACGCCCAGCGGCTGGGCCGTCTGGCGGATCCCCATCGCGATCCCGCGCTCGGACTTCGCGAACCAGCCCATCACGACGCGACCGCTCGCCGCGTTCACCGAGGCCGTACACGCTCCGGCGGCCAGGAACACCCCAAAGAGGAGACCGACCGAGTGAGAGCCGACCCCGGCGTACACCAGGAGTAACCCCGACGCGCCCAGTCCGAGCGCCATGATCAGACGCTCTCCGTAACGGTCCGCAGCCGCGCCCCACACGATCAGGGTGAACAACAGCCCGATGCTCGGCGCCGCGACGACCGTGCCGGCCTCCGCCAGCGTCAACCCTTCCGCCGCCCGCATGGCCGGGACCAGGAACGGGATGCCGTAGAGGAACGAACAGCTCGCGGTCTGCGCGGCGAGGCCGAGCGCCAGGATGAGCCAGCGTCGTGAACTCGCCTGGACCCGCTCGACCTGCACCATCTTCGTCACCGTCTCAACATATGAGAGTCACTTCCTATATAGTGAACGATAGTTGGCATGGCTAAGGACCGCAAGGACCCCGCCGGCCTCAGGACAGCGCGGCGTACCCGGGCTTGATGACGTCGTCGATCAGCGCGAGGCGGGCGTCGAAATCGATGAAGGCCGATTTCATCGCGTTGATCGTGAACCACCGGAAGTCGTCGAGGCCGTACCCGAAGGTCTCGTGCAGAGTGGTGAATTCGCTGGTCATCGTGCATCCGCTCATCAGCCGGTTGTCCGTGTTCACGGTCACCCGGAAGCGCAGCCGCTTGAGCAGCGCGAGCGGGTGCTCGGCGATCGAGCGCACGGTGCCTGTTTGGACGTTCGACGTCGGGCAGATCTCCAGGGGGATCCGGCGGTCGCGGACATACGCGGCCAACCGTCCAAGGTGGACCGTGCCGTCCGCGTCGGTCTTGACGTCCTCGACGATCCGCACGCCGTGCCCGAGCCGTTCGGCGCCGCAGTGCTGAATCGCCTCCCAAATGGACGGAAGACCGAACGCTTCACCGGCGTGAATGGTGAAATGCGCATTGTTCTGCCGCAAATACTCGAACGCGTCGAGATTGCGGGTCGGCGGGAATCCGTCCTCCGGGCCGGCGATGTCGAACCCGACGACGCCGGCGTCGCGGTAGCGGACGGCCAGGTTCGCGATCTCGAGGGCCCGGGCGTGCTGGCGCATCGCGCAGAGCAACGTCCCGACGCGGATGCTGCCGCCGTTCGCGGCCACTCGCCGTGTGCCCTCCGTGAACCCCGCCTGCACAGCCTCGACCACCGCATCGAGTGACAGACCGCGTTCGACGAACAACTCCGGTGCGTAGCGCACCTCGGCGTAGACGACGCCGTCGGCGGCCAGGTCCTCCACCGCTTCCGCGGCGACCCTGACCAGCGCTTCCTCCGTCTGCATCACCCCGCAGGTGTGCGCGAAGGTCTCGAGGTAGGACACGAGTGAGCCGGAGTCGGCCGCACGGCGGAACCAGCTGCCCAGCTCGGCCGGGTCGGTGGTGGGCAGAGCGGCATAACCGGTCGCCTCGGCGAGCTCGGCGACGGTGGCCGGGCGCAGCCCGCCGTCGAGGTGGTCGTGCAGCAGCACCTTGGGTGCGCGGCGGAGTGTCTCGCTGGTCAGAACAGGGCTTTCGTCAGGCATCCCCCAACGGTAACCTTGTTGTCATTCCCCTACATGGCCGTAAGTCCCAGGCTCGAGCTAACCCTGAGCGTCGACGATCCGGTAACGAATCGGCCATCCGGGGGCAGCCTCCGCAATAGGCTCTTCACGGGGGCCATACAGACAGCAATTTTTGCAATCGATAAGCTTCGTGGCACGTCCCTCCATTTCCCCGCCGACGAAGGACACAGCAGTGACCACTGACAACCAGATTGCCGCCCCGTCCTTCGACCGGATGCGCAACATGCTGGTGCGCGCGGCCGAAGTGCGTGAGAGCGAGCAGCAGCAGATCTTCGACGCGCTCGACGACATCTACGCCCGCCTCGCGCCGGTGGACTCGCTGGGCGCGGTCCGCAAGCGGCTGTCCGAGATGCCCGACCGCACCGAGGTCAGCGTCCTGGCCGAGCGCCTCGACGAGACGATGTCGCGCCTGGAGGCCCAGGACAACGCCATCGCCGCGCTGACCCGCGCCGTCGAGAGCATCGTCGACAAGCTCGCCAAGCCCTTCGCGCAGCTCGACGGCCGGCTCGACGGCATGGCCGCCCGCTTCGAGGGCGTCGCGGGCCGGATGGACGGGCTCGAGGACAAGCTCCAGAACATCCACCGCCGGATCGACGAGGTCGGCGGCCACCTCGACAAGCAGGACGCGAAGCTCGACTCGATCCCGCAGTCGGTGCACGGCCCGGTCCGCGAGCGGATCGAGCAGGCCGAGGCGGCGCTGCGCGACCGCGTCGACCACGCCGACCACGAGCTGCGCGGCAAGGTCGACGAGCTCGGCCGCACGACGCACGAGCGCCTCGGCGAGCTGGACCGCGTCACGCAGGAGCGGATCGGCGCGAACACCGAGGCCCTCAAGACGGCGCTGACCGAGACCGGCGAGATGATCGACGCCTCGGACCGCCTGGAAAACCTGGGCAACCGCCTCGAGACGGTCACCACCCGCCTCGACGACCTCGCCTCCCGCCTCGACAAGGTGGAAGACGGCTTCCTGTCCGGCCTGGGCGACCTCGACGGCGCGGTCAAGAGCGGCCTGGCCAAGGTCGAAGGCACGCTGTCGAAGCAGCCGGACACCGACTCGGTCGACACGCTGGTCCGCAAGAGCAACGACGAGAGCGTCCGCCGCATCGGCGGCCAGCTCGACGAGGCGATGGCGACGTTCGCGGAGCTGATGCTCGGCGGCGGCCCGGCCGTCCAGCAGATCGCCCCGCCGCCGCCGGCCCCGCGCCAGCCGCGTCGCAGCTCGCGCAACGGCCGCGCGCCGAAGGCGGCCGACACGAAGACCAAGCCGGCCGAAGGCTCGGAAGAGACCGCGGAGTAAGCAGCTCGAACGAAGAGGCCCCCGCCGGACGATCCGGCGGGGGCCTCTTTTACTTTCCGGAGTAACCACTCCGTGGCACTTTCCCTACGAAAGCTCCGCTTCGAGGGCCCCTGGGCGGAACTTTCCTAGGGAAAGTGCCGCGGGTGTCACTCGACCGGGTGATCATCTTCGCGATGCTTCTCACACCGTGCCGCGGATCGTCTCGCGGACGATCGGTTCCGGGGCCGCCGCGGCCGAGGCGATCGAGAAGCCGCCCTCCAGCGCCTCCAGAGCTGCCGGGACGGCGTCGGGGGTGTCCGTGTGCAGTTCCAGCAGTGGCTCACCCTCCGTCACCGCGGAGCCGGGCTTCGCCAGGCACAGCACGCCCGCCGCGGCCTGGACCGGGTCCTCCTTGCGGGCCCGGCCCGCGCCCAGCCGCCACGCCGCGACGCCCACCGCGTACGCGTCCAGCGACGCCAGCACACCCGAAGCCGGCGCGACGACCGTGTGCACGTGCGCGGGCGTCGGCAACGGTGCCGACGGGTCGCCGCCCTGGGCGGAGATCATCCGGCACCACGTCTCGTACGCCTCCCCCGATGCCAGCACCGCGGCCGGGTCGGCCGAGATGCCCGCCAGCGCCAGCATCTCGCGCGCCAAGGCCACCGTCAGCTCGACGACGTCCGAAGGGCCGCCGCCTTGGAGCACCTCGACCGACTCCGCGACCTCGACGGCGTTCCCGACCGCACGCCCCAGGGGGACGTTCATGTCGGTCAGCAACGCCGTCGTCGGGACGCCGTGGTCCACCCCGATCGACGTCAGCGTCGAAGCCAGCGTGCGGGCCTGGTCGAGGGTCTTCATGAACGCGCCCGACCCGAACTTGACGTCCAGCACCAGCCCGGACGCGCCCTCGGCGATCTTCTTGCTCATGATCGAGCTGGCGATCAGCGGGATCGACTCCACTGTGGACGTGACGTCCCGCAGCGCGTACAGCTTCTTGTCCGCCGGCGCGAGCCCGGACGTCGCCGCGCAGACCACCGCGCCGACGTCTTCCAGCTGCGCCTGGATCTCCGAAGTGGACAGTGCGGCCCGCCAGCCGGGGATCGACTCCAGCTTGTCGAGCGTGCCGCCGGTGTGGCCGAGCCCGCGGCCGGACAGCTGCGGCACCGCCGCGCCGCACGCGGCCACGAGCGGCGCGAGCGGCAGCGTGATCTTGTCGCCGACGCCGCCGGTCGAGTGCTTGTCGACCGTCGGCCGGGAGCCGGCCAGGGACAGCCGCTCCCCGGACTCGATCATCGCGCGCGTCCAGCGGGAGATCTCCGCGGTGTCCATGCCCCGCAGGAAGATCGCCATGGCGAGCGCCGACATCTGCTCCTCGGCGACGACGCCGCGGGTGTAGGCGTCGACGACCCAGTCGATCTGCTCGTCGGTCAGCCGGCCGCCGTCCCGTTTGGCGCGGATGACGTCGACGGCGGCGAAAGATCGGGGGGTTTCCATGTGCTCGAGTTTAAACCTCGATCAGCCGATCGTGGCACAGGTCTTCGGAACGGTCGGCGAAGTGTTCGGCGGATTCAGCGTTTCCCAGGTGAGACAGAATTCGGCGCCACTCGGATAGGAAATCCCGATCCACGCGCTCTCGCGGTCGCCGTACTGCAGGGTCTGCCCCTGTGTGCAGATCCGGTCGTACGTCCGGTTGACGCCGTCGTGCTCGACACTCGGTGTGTCACAACCACGATCGTTGACCTGGGTGGCGATGACCGCGCGTAGCGTGTGCCCGTCGGGCGCCAGCTCCAGCTGCAGGCAGCTCTTGATCGCGCCGTTCCAGTTCACGTGGCAATTGAGCGCGCCCGCCGACGCGGCCGGTGCACCGGCAAATCCGGCAACCAGCAGGAAACAAACGACCACAGCGACTTTTTTCAGCATTTCCATCCCCTCCTCGGCACTTCCGGCGGGGACCGCGGAATTGTCCGGAAAGGAATTTCGACCGTAACACGCGCCCACGCCGGTCGCAACGGACCGGCGTGGGCGGCGGGGATCACTGGGGCAGGTCGTCCGGGCCGAACGCGTCCGGCAGGACGTCGGACATCGGCAGGATGCCGCTGGGGGTGTCCACCAGGCACGCGGAGCCGCCCAGCTCGAACAGGATCTGCCGGCAGCGCCCGCACGGCATCAGCAGGTCGCCGGCGCCGCTGCGGCACGCCACCGCGACCAGCCGGCCGCCGCCGGAGAGCCGCAGCTGACCGGCCATCGTGCACTCCGCGCACAGGCCGAGCCCGTAGGAGGCGTTCTCGACGTTGCAGCCGGTGACCACGCGGCCGTCGTCGACGATCCCGGCCACCCCGACCAGCAGGCCCGAATAGGGTGCGTACGCGTGGGAAGCGGCTTCGATGGCCTTGGAACGCAAGGCGTCCCAATCGAAAGCGGTCACTAGTCCTCCCCTCGGCGATAAGGCTTGCCGTCCGCGCGCGGTGGCCGGAGCCGTTGCGACGCGGCCGCGAGCACGATCAGCGTCACGAAGTGCGCGGTGTACGGGATCAGGTCGGACGGCAGGGTGTCGTTCGCCCAATAGATCGAGTACAGCACGCCCGCGCCGACGGCGCCGAGCGCCGCGGCGATCCACTGACGCCGCAGCAGCTGCACCACCACGATGATCGCGAGCAGGATGACCGCGCCGTAGAACAGCGCGAGCACCGCTTCGCCGCCGCCGGCCAGCTGCAGGCCGTCGGAGTAGCCGAACAGCGCCGCGCCGCCGAGCAGGCCGCCCGGGCGCCAGTTGCCGAAGATCATCGCCGCGAGGCCGATGTACCCGCGGCTGTTGGTCTGGTTCTCCAGGTAGTCCGCGCCGCCCTTGAGCAGCACCAGCGAGGCGCCGCCCATCCCGGCGAACGCGCCGGAGATCAGCACGGCGACGTACTTGTGCCGGTACACGTTGACGCCCAGCGACTCGGCCGCCGTCGGGTTCTCGCCGCAGGACCGCAGCCGCAGCCCGAACCGGGTGCGCCACAGGATCCAGTAGCTGACCGGCACGAGCAGGATCGCGATCATCGCCAGCGGCGAGACCTCGGTGACCAGGCCGCGCAGGATGCCGGCGACGTCGGAGATCCCGACGCGCTGCTCCTTCTCCAGGTCGGCCAGCCAGTCGGACAGGCCGGCCGCGGAGTAGGTGTCGAACTTCGGCACCACCGGCGACTGCCGCGGGTTGCCCGACAGCGGTTCGAAGATGAGGTTCGCCAGGTACTTCGTGACGCCGAGGCCGAGCAGGTTGATCGCGACGCCGGAGACGATGTGGTTGACGTTGAACGTCACCGTCGCCACCGCGTGCAGCAGGCCGCCGAGCGCGCCGAACGCGAGCGCGGCCAGCAGGCCGGCCCAGACGCCGCCGTAGTACGCGCCCCAGGCCGCGCCCCAGGTCCCGAGGATCATCATGCCCTCGAGACCGATGTTGACGACGCCCGCGCGTTCGGCCCAGAGGCCGCCCAGCGCGCACAGCAGGATCGGCAGGGCCAGGCGCAACGCCGTCGACGCGGTGTTCGACGACGTCAGCGCGGTGACGCCGGTGGAGTACGACGCCGTCGAGATGACGGCGATGGCGATGACCGCCCAGATGACCCCGCGCAGCCAGCCGGGGATCCGGCGCCGGGCGCGCCGGACCGGCATCGTGGAGCCGGATTCGGGAGCGACGTCCGTGATCACACCGCACCCCCTTCCGCCACCGAAGCGCCCTTGCGGCCGTTGCCGGCGAGCGCGCGGCCCACCCGCCGTTGTTCGGCGGCCAGGTCGGCGCGTCGCACGATTTCGTACGCCACGACGACCGACAGCACGATGATGCCCTGCATGATCGTCGCGATCTCCTTGGACACGTTGACCTGTTCGAGCGACACCGCCGAGGTGTCGAGGAACGCCCACAGCAGCGCGCCGAGCGCGATGCCGCCGGGGTGGTTGCGGCCGAGCAGCGCGACCGCGATGCCGGTGAAGCCGTACATCTGGGTCGCGGTGATGCCGTAGGTGTAGTCGCGGCCGAGCAGCTCGGGCATCGCGATCAGGCCGGCCACGCCGCCGGAGAGCAGCATGGCGATCAGCGTCATCTTCTTGGCGTTGACGCCGCCGGCCGCGGCCGCGGTGGTGGACTCGCCCGACGCCTTGAGCTCGAAGCCGAACCGGGTGCGGTTGAGCATGAACCAGTAGCCGCCGCCGATCAGCGCGGCGATGATCGCGAACCCGAACAGCGTGCCGGAGCCGAGCGGGATGCCCGGGATCCGGCCGGACGGCTCGATCGTGCGGGTGCCGAGGTTGTTCCCGGTCAGCACACCGAACTGGTCGGCGTTGATGAGGAAGGCGATGATGCCGCCGACGATCGAGTTCAGCATGATCGTCGAGATGACCTCGCTGACCCCTCGGGTCACCTTGAGCACCGCCGGGATGGCCGCGTAGAACGCGCCCGCGGCGACCGCGATGATCAGGATGACCAGCACGTGGATCACCGGCGGCAGCTTCAGCGCGCCACCGGCGATCGCGGCGATCACGGCGGCGAAGCGGTACTGGCCCTCGACACCGATGTTGAAGAGGTTCATCTGGAAGCCGATGGCCACCGCGAGCCCGGACAGGTAGTAGACCGTCGCGAGGTTCACCGTGTCGACCGCGGTGGAGCCCTTGAACATCTGGCCGACCATGGTGCCGTAGGCCTGCAGCGGGTCCGCGCCCGAGATGATCAGCGCGATCGCCGACAGCAGCACGGCGAACACGATCGCCAGCAGCGGTGGCAGCAGTTTCGTGCGCCAGGAGGTCATTCTTCGTCACCCTCTCCGGCGCCGGTCATCGCCGAACCCAGTTCCTGCGGCGTCACGGTGGCGGGGTCGGCCTCGCTGACGAGGCGCCCGCGCAGCATGACCCGGATCGTGTCGGACAGGCCGATCAGCTCGTCGAGGTCGGCGGAGATCAGCAGCACGGCGAGCCCGGCGGCGCGGGCCTGACGGATCTGCTCCCAGATCAGGGCCTGCGCGCCGACGTCGACGCCGCGGGTCGGGTGCGAGGCGACCAGCAGCACCGGCTCGCCGGACAGCTCGCGCCCGACGATCAGCTTCTGCTGGTTGCCGCCCGAGAGCGCGGCGGCCGGGACGTCGATCCCCGGGGTGCGGACGTCGTAGTCGCGCACGATCCGCTCGGTGTCGGCGCGGGCGCCGGCGATGTCGAGCAACTGTCCTTTGGAGACGGGTTCGCGGGTCTGGTAGCCGAGGATCCGGTTGACCCACAACGGTTGCGTCAGCAGCAGGCTGTGCCGGGTGCGGTCCTCGGCGATGTAGCCGATGCCGGCCTCGCGCCGCGCCAGCGTGCCGGCCTTGGTGATGTCGCGGGCCTTGCCGTCGCCGTCGACCAGCTCGATCGTGCCGCCGGTCGGCTTGCGCATGCCCATGATCGTCTCGACGAGCTCGGTCTGGCCGTTGCCCTCGACGCCGGCGACGCCGAGCACCTCGCCCGCGTGCACGGTGAAGGAGACGTCGTCGAGCGCGTTGCGGTCCGAGCCCTCGGCGCCGAGCGTCAGCCCGCTCAGCCGCAGCACGGCCCGGTCGGTGACCGTGGACTCGCGGGTCTCCGGGCTGGGCAGCTCGGAGCCGACCATCATCTCCGCGAGCTGCCGCGAAGTGATGGCCTTCGGGTCCGCCGTGCCGACGGTGGTGCCGCGGCGGATCACCGTGACGGTGTCGGCGATCGCGCGGACCTCGTCGAGCTTGTGCGAGATGAACAGGAACGTGTAGCCGTCGGCCTTCATCTCCCGGACGGTCGCGAACAGCGCGTCGACCTCCTGCGGCACGAGGACCGCGGTCGGCTCGTCCAGGATGATGATCTTGGCCCCGCGGTAGAGCACCTTGACGATCTCGACGCGCTGGCGGTCGGCGACCCCGAGCTCTTCGAGCAGCGTTTCGGGCTTCGCGTGCAACCCGGTCCGCTCGGCGAGCTCGGCCAGCCGGGCGCGGGCGGCGCGGCCGATGCCGTGCAAGCCCTCGGCGCCGAGGAACACGTTCTCGCCGACGGTGAGGTTGTCGGCCAGCATGAAGTGCTGGTGCACCATGCCGATGCCCGCCCGGATGGCGTCCTGCGGGTTGCGCAGCTTCACCTCGTCGCCGTTGATCGCGATCGTGCCCTCGTCCGGCGGCTGCATGCCGTAGAGGATCTTCATCAGGGTGGACTTGCCGGCGCCGTTCTCGCCACAGATGGCGTGCACCTCGCCCGCGGCGACGGTGAGGTTGACGTCGGAGTTGGCCACCACACCCGGGAACCGTTTGGTGATCCCGGTCAGCTGGACGGCGGGCGCGCCCCGGTCGGGGACGGCCTCGGCCGGGGCCTCGGCAGTGCTCATGGGCGGGAGAATTCCATATCTCGTCCAAACGCGTGAGGGGCCCGGAGGAAAAATCCTCCGAGCCCCGGCGCGTTCTGTAGTTACTTCTGCGGCTTGTCCGAAACGGTGATCGCGCCCGAGATGATCTGGGCCTTGTACCCGTCGAGGACGTCCTTGATGTCGTCGACCTTGCCGCCCGAGGTGGCGTAGCCGACGCCGTCGACCTTGAGGTCGAACCGCTTCGGCAGCCCGCTCAGGTCACCCTTGGCGACGGCCTGGATGTAGGAGAACACCGCGACGTCGACGCGCTTGAGCATGGACGTGATGATGATGTCCTTGTCGGCCGCGACGGTCTTCTGGTTGTACTGGTCGGAGTCGACGCCGATGGCCAGCGCGTTGCCCGACTTGGCGGCGTCGAAGACACCCTTACCGGAGGCGCCCGCGGCGTGGTAGATCACGTCCGCGCCCTTGGCGATCTCGGCGGCGGCCTTCGCGTTGCCCTTCGGCGGGTCCTGGAACCCGGAGTAGTCACCGGCCGGGGTCAGGTACTCGTCCTCGATCTTGACCTTGGACGAAACCGTCTTCGCGCCCTGCAGGAAGCCGGCCTCGAACTTCTGGATCAGCGGGGTGTTGACACCGCCGACGAAGCCGATGTGGCAGCTCTTGCTCTTGTACGCGGCGGCGACGCCGGCCAGGAACGAGCCCTGCTCCTCGGCGAAGACCAGCGGCGTGACGTTCGGGAGCGTGATCGAGTCGTCGTCGACGATCGCGAACTTGGTGTTCGGGTACTTGGCGGCGACGGCCTTGACCGAGGTCGCGTAGGCGAAGCCGACCGCGATGATCGGGTTCAGGCCCGAGGAGGCCATCTGGTCGAGGCGCTGCTGCTTGGCCGACTCGGCCTCGCTGGCGGAGGCGGTGCTCTCGTTCACCGTGGTGACGCCGAGGTCGCTCTTCGCCTTGTCGGTGCCCGCGGCGGCGGCGTCGTTGAACGACGCGTCACCCCGGCCGCCGACGTCGAAGGCCAGGCCGATCTTCAGCTTGCTGCCGTCGATCTTCTCGCCGGCCGCGGTCGAGCTGCTGGCGGCGGCGGGCGCGGCGGGCGGCTTCTGCGCGGTGACGCAGTCCGAGCCGCCCGAAGAGGCCGCGGTGTTGTTCGAGCTGTTACCACCGCCGGAGTCCTTGGCGCACCCGGCCAGGGCGAGCACCCCGGCCATGGCCGCGGCGGCCAGCGCGGTTCCACGCATGCGACGCAACGTGTGTCTCCCTCCCCGCTGATCCAGCGGATGTCCAGGGCACGACCGGGCCCACTGCCAGGTCGACTGGTGGACCGTACCCGCCGGACAGGAATGCGCCATAGGAACGGCACGCTACGTAACACAAACGTTTACTCACGAGTCGCACGCGCGACGGAGTGTGCACCCAAAGTGATCAAAGACGTCACTCGGTGCTGCTTTCGACCCTCTCCCGCGCCGCGGGACGGCCGAATTGCCGTTCGAGGTGACTCAGTGTGCCAGCCCGACCGAAGAGTGGACCAGTCCGATCACCCTGTGGGACGCAGGGGGCGGGAGCGCTTTCCGAATCGTTTCAGCTGCCCGCCACCCGATCGGGCGTCAGCCGCGCGGGCGAGCCGGCCCCGGCGCGTCCACAGTGGACCCCCGATTCTGTGACGGCGCCCACAACCGGTGTGTGCCCCGGTGTCTGGTCCATCACAGAGGGGAACCCGGAGGTGAGCCGTCCGTCGGGGGCGGGTCTAGCATCCCTTTCATCCAGGCTCGATGACCCTTGATCTCGGCATTGCCGCCGGAGTCGTCCCAGGTGGACGACGACGATCACTGCGGACCTCACCGGTCACCCGGGCACATAGTCAGACGTTGGAGGCCGTTCACCGATGTCCACCACGGCGAGCACTGCCACTTCGGCAGAGGCGAGCGATCGGGCGGGTGCCTCACGCCGGCAGGGGACCTTCTACCGGGGCGACCCCGGCATGTGGTCCTGGGTGCTGCACCGCATCACCGGCGTGCTCACATTCTTCTTCCTGTTCGTGCACGTGCTCGACACCGCGCTCGTGCGCGTGTCCCCGAACACGTACGACCAGGTCATCGAGACCTACAAGACGCCGATCGTGAACCTCCTGGAGGTCGGGCTGGTCGGCGCGGTCCTGTTCCACGCGCTGAACGGCATCCGCGTCATGCTGGTCGACTTCTGGTCGAAGGGCCCGAAGCTGCAGAAGGCGATGCTGTGGGTGATCGGCGTGGTCTGGGTCGTGGTGATGGTCCCCGGTGCGTTCTTCATGCTGAAGCGCACCGTCGAAACGCTCTTCGGGGGTAACTGACATGGCCGACCTCGCCCTCGCGAACCCCCGCGCCCCGAAGCGCCCCGCCGCCCGCCGGAGCAACTTCGAGCTCTACAGCTGGCTGTTCATGCGGATCTCCGGCCTGGCGCTGATCATCCTGGTGCTCGGCCACCTGCTGATCATGAACATCCTCGACGGCGGTGTGCACCGGATCAACTGGGGCTTCGTCGCCGGCCGCTGGGCTTCGCCGTTCTGGCAGTTCTGGGACCTGGCCATGCTCTGGCTCGCCGAGATCCACGGCGGCAACGGCCTGCGCACCATCATCGACGACTACGCGCGCAAGGACAGCACGCGGTTCTGGCTGAAGATCCTGCTCTACGTCTCGATGGTGCTGATCCTGGCCGTCGGCACGATGGTGATCTTCACCTTCGACCCGAACATGCCCGCGAACTGATCTCCGGAGACTTCCTGCCATGCAGTTCCACAAGTACGACGTGGTGATCGTCGGCGCCGGCGGCGCCGGGATGCGCGCGGCCATCGAGTCCGGCCAGCGCGCCCGCACCGCGGTCCTCACCAAGCTCTACCCGACCCGGTCCCACACCGGCGCGGCCCAGGGCGGCATGTGCGCCGCGCTGGCGAACGTCGAAGAGGACAACTGGGAGTGGCACACCTTCGACACGGTCAAGGGCGGCGACTACCTCGTCGACCAGGACGCCGCGGAGATCATGGCCAAGGAGGCCATCGACGCGGTGCTCGACCTGGAGAAGATGGGCCTGCCGTTCAACCGGACGCCCGAAGGCAAGATCGACCAGCGCCGCTTCGGCGGGCACACGCGTGACCACGGCAAGGCCGCCGTCCGCCGGGCCTGCTACGCCGCGGACCGCACCGGCCACATGATCCTGCAGACGCTGTACCAAAACTGCGTCAAATACGGCACGGAGTTCTTCAACGAGTTCTACGTGCTCGACCTCGTCACCAGCGAAGACGAGAACGGCAACCCGATCGCCTCCGGCGTCGTCGCCTACGAGCTGGCCACCGGCGAGCTGCACGTCTTCCAGGCTAAGTCGATCGTGATGGCCACCGGCGGCGCGGGCAAGATCTTCAAGACGACGTCGAACGCGCACACCCTCACGGGTGACGGCCTCGGCATCATCTTCCGCAAGGGCCTGCCGCTGGAGGACATGGAGTTCTTCCAGTTCCACCCGACCGGCCTCGCGGGCCTGGGCATCCTGATCTCGGAGGCCGTCCGCGGCGAGGGCGGGATCCTGCGCAACGCCGACGGCGAGCGGTTCATGGAGCGCTACGCCCCCACCATCAAGGACCTCGCGCCGCGCGACATCGTGGCGCGCTCGATGGTGCAGGAAGTGCTGCAGGGCCGGGGTTGCGGCCCCAACAAGGACTACGTCGTCCTCGACGTCACGCACCTGCCGGTCGAGGTCCTCGAGACCAAGCTGCCGGACATCACCGAGTTCTCGCGCACCTACCTGGGCGTCGACCCGGTGAAGGAGCCGGTGCCGGTGTTCCCGACGTGCCACTACGTGATGGGCGGCATCCCGACCAACATCCACGGCGAAGCGCTGCGGGACAACGAGAACGTCATCCCGGGCCTGTACGCGGCGGGCGAGGTCGCGTGCGTGTCCGTGCACGGCTCGAACCGCCTGGGCACGAACTCGCTGCTGGACATCAACGTGTTCGGCCGCCGCGCCGGCATCGCGGCCGCGGAGTACGCGCTGGCCCACGAGCACGTCGAGCTGCCTGCCGAGCCCACGAAGCTGGTCGAGGAGCAGCTCGCGGGCCTGCTGTCGGAGCACGGCGACGAGCGCGTCGCCGACATCCGCAAGGAAATGCAGCAGACGATGGACTCGCACGCTTCGGTGTACCGGACCGAGGACACGCTGAAGCAGGCGCTGACCGACATCCAGGCGCTGAAGGCGCGTTACGGCCGGATCACCGTGGCGGACAAGGGCAAGCGGTACAACACGGACCTCTTGGAGGCCGTCGAGCTGGGCTTCCTGCTGGAGCTGGCCGAGGTGCTGGTCGTGGGCGCGATCGCCCGCAAGGAGTCCCGCGGCGGCCACGCCCGCGAGGACTACCCGACCCGCGACGACACGAACTTCATGCGGCACACCATGGCCTACAAGCAGGGCGCGGAGCTCTCGTCCGACATCCGGCTGGACTACAAGCCGGTCACCTTCACCCGCTACGAGCCGATGGAGCGGAAGTACTGATGACTGCCATTGCTGAGTCTCCTTCGGCTTCGGTTTCCGACGAGCACACGCCGATCACGGTCACGCTGAAGATCCTCCGGTTCAACCCGGAGGTGGATTCGGAGCCGCACTGGGAGTCCTACGACGTCCCGGCCCAGCGCACCGACCGCCTGCTGAACCTGCTGTTCTACGTGAAGGACTATATCGACGGAACGTTCTCGTTCCGCCGTTCGTGCGCGCACGGCGTGTGCGGGTCGGACGCGATGCAGATCAACGGCATCAACCGCTTGGCGTGCAAGGTTCTGATGAAGGATCTGCTTTCGTCATCGGGCAAGCCCACGGTGATCACGATCGCCCCGATCAAGGGCCTGACGACGTTGAAGGACCTGTACGTCGACATGGACCCGTTCTTCGAGGCGTACCGGGCGATCAAGCCGTACCTGATCACGTACGGCAACGAGCCGACGCGGGAGCGGATCCAGTCCCAGGCGGATCGCGACCGGTTCGACGACACCACGAAGTGCATTCTTTGTGCTTGCTGCACTTCTTCGTGCCCGGTTTATTGGAACGACGGGTCTTACTTCGGGCCCGCGGCGATCGTGAACGCGCACCGGTTCATCTTCGACTCCCGTGATGAGGGGGCTGAGGAGCGGCTGGACATTCTCAACGATGGCGAGGGTGTCTGGCGGTGCCGGACGACGTTCAACTGCACGGATGCCTGTCCGCGTGGGATCCAGGTGACCAAGGCGATTCAGGAAGTAAAGCGGGCGCTGCTGTTCAAGCGCGTCTGACCTGTTGCCGCGAAGAGGCCCCTCCGCTCGTCGAGCGGAGGGGCCTCTTCGCCGTTCGGGGCATCTGGGTGCGCTCGGTGCGGCATACGGTCGAGTCATGGCCGTCTTCTACAGCTTTCACTACGAGCACGACGTGATGCGGGTCCAGCAGGTCCGGAACATGGGTGTCCTCGACGGGCAGCCGCTCCTGAACGCCCAGAAGTGGGAGGAAGTTCGCCGAGCCGGTAAGGCGGCCATCGAGCAGTGGATCGACAAGCAGATGGCCTACAAGGAGGCGGTTGTCGTCCTGGTCGGTGCCGAGACCGCCGATCGCCCGTGGGTTCAGTACGAGATCGAAAAGGCGTGGGCGGACAAGAAGCCGCTCGTCGGGATCCGGATCCACGGGCTGGCGAACTTGCAAGGGCAGACCGACCGGCCTGGCGTGAACCCGTTCACCAAGATCCGCACCGACCCGTGGACCACCCTCGACCAGCTGGTGCCCCTGCAGGATCCCGCCGGAGCCAACAGCTCGGCTGTCTACCAATCCATCCAGGCGAACCTCAAGACCTGGGTCGACAACGCCGTCCGCAGGCGCTGAACGGCCGCCACCTGGCGAACCCGATGGCGGCCTGCGACGGGACTCAGCGCACCGCCCGCTTGGCTGAGCGGGGGCCCTTGTCGTGACCGGGCAAGGAACCGGCGGCCGGCAGCGTAAGCCGAGTACGAACTCACCAGACCTCCCCCGCCCCTCATCCCAGCCGCATTTCAGTCGACACTCGGGTTTGTCAAGGCACGCTTTCCCGCCTTGACGAACCCGAGTGTCGACTGAGAATCCAACCGGAGGGGCGGGGGAGGTCGGACCCGCTCTGCCGCGGGTTCAAAGAAATGTCCTCGCCGGACGGGCAGGCTCCGGGATGACCCGCTCTTGCCGCTGTTCTCTCACCTTTGAGAGGTGGGCCGCTGGGTGGTCATCCCGTCGCCTGAACGAGGCCTATCACTTTGAGCCGGGCCCGCAAGCTTTGTGTTTCCATCCTGCGCTGCGCAGATGGTTGCGGGCCCGGCTCAAAGTGATTTTCTGGCCTCAGGCGACGGGCTGACCACCCAGCTCTTTTAGTGTTACCGCACCGCGTCCAGGGCGTTGACCAGGCCGTGGCCGTAGTACGAGTTGTTCTTCGCCGGGCCCGTGCACTCCGTCTCCGTTGACGCGCACTTCACCGGGTCCGCCTCGCCCGTCAGGACCTTCGCCAGCAGCTGCGGGGGCAATCCCCGGAAGCGAGACGCCAGCAGCGCCGCGACCCCGGCCGCGTGTGGCGACGCCATCGACGTTCCGCACTTCGAGCCGTACTGGCCGCCGAACACCGTGGTCGACAGTGGGCAAGAAGGACCGGCGCCGTCCGGCGGCAGCTGGGAGAAGTCGCCGCCCGGGGCCGTCACGTCGATCTCGCCGTAGTTGCTGAACGACGACTTCGTCCCCGCGTAGCCCACCGACGACACCGTCACCACGCCGTCGATTGCCTTCGGCAGGATTCCGCACGACTTGTCCACCGGGTGGGGGCGGTTCGGGTCCGTCGTCTGCGTCGTCGTGTCGAAGCCCGAGTTGCCCGCCGCCGACACGTTCAACACGCCGTGGCGGGTCGAGAACTCGATCGCGCGGCGGACCGCCTCATAAGCCGCCGCGTCGCCCGGCTCGCGGGAGCAGAAGAACATGCCCGGGTCGATGTAGTAGCTGTTGTTCGTCACCTGGAAGCCGTGCTTCGCCGCCCAGACGAAGCCGCAGACCGCCGCCTCCGGGAAGATGTAGCCGTCGTCGTTGACCACCTTCACCGACGCCAACCGCACGCCCGGGGCGATGCCCGTGAAGCCCGCCGCCGGGTCCTTGCCCGCGATCGTGCCCGCCACGTGCGTTCCGTGGTCCGACGTCGTCGGGGCCCACGAGGCGGGGGCAGTGTCAGCAGCACCTGTGACGCAACCGGCGGAAGCAGCAGCCGAGACCGCAGAAGACAGCGCCGGGTGCGTCGCGTCGATGCCCGAGTCCAGGACTCCGACCGTCACCGCGCGGCTGCCCTGGTACTTCTTGTTCGCCTCGGGCGCGTGGATCGCCTTCATGTCCCACTGCTGGGCCGAAAGGTCACCTGAAGCGGCGAACGTCCGCGTGTCCTCCAGCGTCCGGACCGCCCCCAGGGAGGACCGGGCAGCAGCAGCGGAAGCCACGTCCTTACCACCCGAATAAGCCCGGTAGACGCCGATCTTCTGCTGGAAGTCCGCGTTGCGCGAGCTCGCGATCGCGACGCCGATCTCGCTGTAGTACGCCACCTTCGTGCCGCACTTGGCCGCCAGCTCCTTGTCGACGGCCGAGGCGCGCGTGCCCGGCTGGTACGTCACCACGTAGGTGTACGGCGTGCTCGTCGTGTCGCACGCGACCGGTGCGGCCTCGGCGGCCGGTGCCGCGGCGAACAGGCCGCCCCCGACGGCCAGCACGAGCGGGGCCGCCATTCGGCGTAAACGGGACATTCCACCTCCAGAGTCGGTGGCGTCAACCTAAACCGGCCCCGGGGACCGCGCCACCGACCAAAGTCAGGAGGAGACGCGCGACGTCGAACGCACGCCGCGCCAGCCCAGCACCCCGATGATCGTGCCCAGCACGAACGACACGACGGTCAGCACCGCGTGCACCACGAAGTACGCGGTCGGCGAGCCGTCGGGGGTCCAGGACTGGTCGCTCGCCCACAGGTTCTTCGCGAAAGTGATCCAGATGATCCAGGACCACACGCCGAAGGCCAGCAAGAACAGCGAGGTGCCTCGCGAAATGCGCATGCCCTGAGTATGCGACCCGGGCCGCGGCGCTAGATTGCGTGGGTGCACTCCGCTGTTTCCCGGTCGCTCAAGGTCCTCACGACGACGCTCGCCGCCGCACTGCTGGCCCTGGGCACCCCGGTCCTCGCGGCCGCGGGCCCGCAGCAGGGCCAGTGCGCGAACCACCAGGCCCCGCCGGCCCCGGTCGACACGTCGGAGAAGCCCGCCCCGGGCCGGCAGGCCCCGCCGCCGCTCGCCGTGCCCGCCGACCCGGTCGGTGGCGCGCGGATGGCCGAGTGCGGCCTGATCACCCCGGACGGCGCGCTCAACCCGCCGGACGGCAACACCGCGGCGTCCTGGGTGGTGCAAGACCTCGACACCGGCGCGGTCATCGCGGCGAAGGACCCGCACGCGCGGCAGCGGCCCGCGTCGCTGATCAAGACGCTGCTCGCGCTGGTCGTCGTCACCCAGCTGGACCCGCAGCAGGTGATCGTCGCGACGAAGGAGGACGCGGAGCAGGAGTGCACCTGCGTCGGCCTCGTCGCCGGCGGGCAGTACACCGTCGACCAGCTGCTGCACGGCCTGCTGATGCACTCGGGCAACGACGTCGCGCACGCGTTCGCCACTGCGCTCGGCGGCGTCGACGCCGCGGTGGCCAAGATGAACGCGCTCGCCCGGAAGATCGGCGCGCTCGACACCCGCGCCGCGACGCCGTCGGGCCTCGACGGGCCGGGCATGTCGACCTCGGCCTACGACCTCAGCCTGATCTTCCACTACGCGATGAAGCAGCCGGAGTTCGCGAAGACCGTCTCGACGAAGAACTTCGAGATCCCGGCGACCGGCGGCAAACCGGCCATCCCGGTCTACAACGACAACAAGCTGCTCGGCGTCTACCCCGGCTTCCTCGGCGGCAAGACCGGCTTCACCGACGACGCCCGCCACACCTACGTCGGCGCGGCGCAGCAGAAGGGCAAGCGGCTCGCGGTCGTCATGCTGCGGGCCGAGCAGAAGCCGACGAAGGTCGTCGACCAGGCGGCGAAGCTGCTCGACTACGGCTTCGCGCTGGAAGCCGACCGTGCGGCGCCGGTCGGCAAGATCGACTACCAGGCGCCGGTGACGACGCCGGCGAGCGGTGACCCGTCCGTGCTGGCCGACGGCGGCACCGGCAACAGCGGGACGTCCTCGGCCGCGGCCGCCGCGAAGGAAGACCCGTTCGGCGTCACCGGCTGGATCATCACGCTGGTGGTGTTCCTCGTCATCGTCGGCGGGTTCGTGGTCGGGCACCAGCGCAAGAAGGCCGCGAGCTAGCGGAACCCGGGCCCGGGCTCCGGGGTCACCCGGTCGGTGGTGATCGCGCCACCGCAGTGTCCACACGCGACAAAAGTGTCCGCGATCTCGCCGCAGTCGTGGTGCCGCAACAGGATCGGCGGCCCCGCCGGCCCGGCGAGGTGCTTGTCGCCCCACTGCATGAGCGTGACGACGGCGCCGAAGAGGTCCCGCCCGGCCTGGGTCAGCACGTACTCGGGCACCGGTTCGACGCGCTCGAGCACGCCGGCGTCGACGAGGGTCTTCAGCCGCGCGGACAGGGTCGGCCGCGGGATGGCCAGGTTCCGCGCGAGCTCGCCGTAGCGGCGCACGCCGAAGAACGCTTCCCGCAGGATGAGCAGGCTCCACCGCTCCCCGACCAGGTCGAGGGCGCGGCCGACCGAGTCGTGCGTGAACCGGTGCCCCAGGTCGGTCACAGCGCCAGCACCAGCTTCCCGGTGTTCTCGCCGCGGAACAGCTTCAGCAACGTCTCCGGGAACTTCGCGATCCCGCCCGCGACGACGTCTTCGCGCGACTTCAGCACGCCTTCGCGCAGCCACCCGGCCAGCGCGTCGACCGCCTCGGGGTACCGGTCGGCGTAGTCGGAGAAGACGAACCCGGTCATGGACGCGCGCCGCACCAGCAGCTGCATGTAGTTGGCCGGGCCCCGCGGCCCTTCGGCGCTGGTGTACTGCGAAACCGCGCCGCTGAGCACGATCCGGGCGCCACGCGCGAGCCGCGCGAGCGCCGCTTCGAGCACTTCGCCGCCGACGTTGTCGAAGAAGACGTCGATGCCGTCGGGCGCGTGCGCCTTCAGGTCGGCGCGAAGGTTGCCGGCGCGGTGGTCGACGGCGGCGTCGAAGCCGAACTCCTCGACGAGCAGCCGGCACTTCTCCGGCCCGCCCGCGATGCCGACGACGCGGCACCCGTGGATCTTCGCGAGCTGACCCACGACGATCCCGACCGACCCGGCCGCGGCGGACACCACGACAGTCTGGCCGGGTTCCGGCTTGCCGACGTCGAACAGGCCGAAGTAGGCGGTGATCCCGCTGATCCCGAGCGTGCCGAGGAACGTCGGCGCCGGGGCGAGCGCGGTGTCGACGACCGTGACGCCCGCGCCGTCCGACACCGCGTAGTTCTGGACGCCGAAGGTCCCGAAGACGTCCTGACCCGCCTTGAACGCGGGGTGCCGCGACTCGAGGATCCGGCCGATCCCGGCCGCCCGCATGACTTCGCCGAGCTCCACCGGCGGCACGTACGACCGGCCCGCGTTCATCCAGGTGCGCATCGCGGGGTCGAGCGAGAGGTACCGGACCTCGACGAGGAACTCACCTTCTCCGGGAGTCGGTGCGGCTTCCTCGGTGTAGTGCCAGTCGCTGTCCTTCGGCAGCCCGGACGGCCGGGCGGCGAGGCGGTACTGGGCGTTGACGGGCATGGCGCTCCTCAGAGCTGTTCGGTGCGGGCGGGCACGCCCAGCAGCAGCTTGCCGGACAGCTCGAAGCTGGCCGGGTTGACCTGGAAGTGGGCGGTCGCGGTGTGCGCGTCGCGGAACCGGCGCTGCAGCGGCGAAGTCTCGTAGATCGCCGCGCCGCCGCCGAGGTCGTACATGCTTTCGGCGACCTTCGCGGCGGTGCGCGTGGTGTGCGTGGCGGCCAGGCGGAGGCCGAGCTTGAGCGCGTCCGGCACCGGTTCCGGGCGCTGCGCGGCCTGCCAGGCGTCGTCGATGCTGGTGTAGAAGAGCAGCCGCGCCGCACGCAGGGCGGCTTCGGCCTCGGCGACGGCGGCCTGCGTCTGCGAACGTTCGGCCAGGGAGCGGCTGGAGCCGAGCGGCTTGCGCGTCGAGGCCAGCTCGACGAGGTCGTCGATCGCGCCACGCGCGTTGCCGAGCGCGGCTGCGGCGACCGACAGCGCGAAGTAGCCGAAGAGCGGGAACCGGTGCAGTGCCACGGCTTCCGGCGGCGGTCCACCCAGCACTGAGAAGACGCGGTGCTCGGGGACGAACAGCTCGTCGGCCACGCAGTCGTGGCTGCCCGTGCCGCGCAGGCCGTTGGTGTGCCAGGTGTCGAGCACCTGGATTCCGGCCTTGGGCAACGCGGCGACGTACAGCTCCTTCTCGTGCACGAAACCCGCGAAAAGCCAGTCGCAGTGCGGGATGCCGCTGCAGAACGCCCACCGGCCGGAGACGACGTACCCGCCGTCGACCGCTTTGCCGACACCCCGCGGCGCCCAGACGCCCGCGGCAACGGTTCGAGGGTCGCCGAAGACCTCTTCGGCGCACTTACGCGGGGCGTAGGCGGACAGCAGGCTGCTCGTCACGGCGATCGAGACGCACCAGCCGGCGGACGCGTCGCCGCGCGCGACCGTTTCGGCGGTTTCGAGGCTGAGCGCGGGCGGCGCTTCCGGGCCGCCGAGGTGGCCGGGGACGCCGCTGCGCAGGAGCTGGGCGTCGGTGAGCTTCGCGACGAGCTCGGCCGGCAGGGCACGCTGCCGCTCGGTGGCGGGCGCGAGCTTCTTGGCGAGCGCGGCACACTCGCGGGCGGCGTCCAGCATGAAACCTCCGGTTCAGATTTCTTACCGGTTCAGTTTCTTTACCGCACCGCTCGCTGTCAAGACTTGCGGCGGCCCCCGAGCCACGCGAGCAGCGCGCCGGCGCTGAACGCCCCCGCGACCGCGCCCAGGCCCGGCCCGCGCTGCACGGTGACGCTCTGCTCGAGCCGCACCGGCGGCGGGGGCACGACGACCTTGCGCTCGTTCTCCTTGGCCGTCGCCGTCCACGCCGTGATGAGCAGCAGGAAGCGCGAGACGAGGTTCGCGAACACGAGCAACCCGATGACCGGCCCGAAGATCGCGGCCGCCGGCGACTTCGTGACGCTCGCCAGGTAGACGGTGGCGACCTGCTGCAGGACGACGAACCCGACGGACGCGACCACGGCGCCCTTCACGGCACTGCGCAGCGCGACCCGTTCACGCGGCAGCCGCGCGATCACCCAGAGGAAGACGAGGGTGTTGGCGAGCAGGCCGAGGACGATCGTCGCGACGCGGAGCAGGAAGTTCGCCCAGCCGGCCCCCTCGAGCCCGACGAGCTTGAGCAGGCTGTGCCCCACGAAGCCGCCGAGAGCGGTCAGCGCGAAGGAGACGGCCAGGGCGACACCGAGCCCGACCAGCGCGACGAGGTCCTTGAGCGTCTGCTTGACGATCGGCTGCGGCTGCTTCTCCTGGCCCCACTGGGCGGTGAGCGCGTCCCGCAGGTTCGACATCCAGCCGATCCCGGAGTACAGGGCGAGGAGGAGACCGAAGATCCCGATCCCGCCCCCCGACTCGACCGCGCCGTTGACGATGCTCATGACGAGATCGCGCAGGCCCTCGGGCACGGAGTCGTTGATGCTCTTGGTGATGTTCTGGATGATCGCCTGGTCGTGGTTGACGACCAGGCCGAACACGGCGAAGCCCACCATGAACAGCGGAAACACCGACAGCACGCTGAAGTAGGTGATGGCGGCGGCGTAGTGGTTGCCGTACCGCTCGGTGAAGGCCTCGTTCGCCCGGATCAGGTGATCGAGCCACGGGTACTTCCGCCGCAGCCGCGGCAGGAGCTTTTCCTTCTCTGCTTCTTCAGTCGCCACTGTAAAACGCTAACCACGCCCCGTGACTCCCGCAACGCGAGCGGCTCAGGTGAGGGAGGTCAGGAGATCCTCGTAGGCGTTTTCAGCGCTCAGGACGGTGGCTCGTGGCGTCGCGTACGCGGCCACGTTCGCATAGGCCTCGGCCAGGTCGGCGGCACCGAGCGGCACCACCGTCTCGACCTCCGACGACCCTCGGGCGGCGAAGCGGCGGCGGACCACGTCGAGGCCGGGCAGGAGCACGAACTCGTGGAAGCTCGCGCCGCACTCGCCGGCCAGCGCTTCGAGCCGCTCCGCGAAACCCGGCCGAGCGAGTAGCCGCGGCACCACCACGCCCGTGCTCGCGTTGTCCACACGGCTCGCCCGTTGTGGACAACCCGTCCCGCCGAGGCCCGAAACGCCGGAACTGTCGGCCGCCCCCGATAGACTGGACTGGGGACGCCCCCCAAGGAGAGGGCGGGGGATGGGGCCGGCCGCTCGTTCGAAGCGACAAGGCCGAAGGCCCGCCGTTCAGCAGGAGCAGTCTCACCGGACCGGCGGCAGGAACCCGATCCGCTGGTAGGTCTTGGCCAGCGTCTTCGACGCCACCTCGCGCGCGCGTTCGGCGCCCGCGGCGAGGACCTTGTCCAGCTCGGCCACATCGTCCAAATAGGACTTGACGCGCTCCTGGATCGGCGACACCCACTCGACGAACACCTCGCCGAGGTCCTTCTTCAGGTCGCCGTAGCCCTTGCCCTCGTACGCCGCTTCGAGGTCGGCGATCGTGCGGTCCGTCAGCGCCGAATAAATGGTCAGCAGGTTCGAGACGCCCGCCTTGTGCTCGGTGTCGAACTTGACCTCGCGGCCGGTGTCGGTGACCGCCGAGCGGATCTTCTTCGCCGAGCGCTTCGGGTCTTCCAGCAGCTCGACCAGGCCGTTCGCGGTGGACGCCGACTTGCTCATCTTGCTCGTCGGGTCCTGCAGGTCGTAGATCTTCGCCGTGTCCTTGATGATGTAGGGCTCCGGCACCACGAACGTCTTGCCCAGCCGGTTGTTGAAGCGCTGCGCGAGGTCGCGCGTCAGCTCCAGGTGCTGGCGCTGGTCCTCGCCGACCGGGACCGCGTCGGCCTGGTAGAGCAGGATGTCCGCCGCCTGCAGGATCGGGTACGTGAACAGGCCGACGCTCGAGCGGTCGGAGCCCTGCTTCGCGGACTTGTCCTTGAACTGCGTCATCCGGCCGGCCTCGCCGAACCCGGTCTGGCACTCCATGACCCAGCTCAGCTGGGCGTGCTCCGGGACGTGGCTCTGCACGAACAACGCGCTGCGCCGCGGGTCGATGCCGATCGCGAGCAGCTGGGCAGCCGAGACGCGGGTGCGCTGCCGCAGCACCTTCGGGTCCTGCTCGACGGTGATCGCGTGCAGGTCGACCACGCAGTAGAACGGCTCATGGGTGTCCTGCAGCCGCACCCACTGGCGCAGTGCGCCGAGGTAGTTGCCGAGGTGGAACGAGTCGGCGGTGGGCTGGATCCCGGACAGGACCCGCGGGCGGCGCTCTGCGACGGTCTGCTCTTCGGACACGTCAGGATTCTTCCAGGCCGGAACGCGCGGCGGGCGTCAGGGCCCTCAGGCGTGCGGGCGCGGGGCGAGGAACGGGCGGGTCGGCGCGACGTCCGGCTCGACGAGCACGGCCTCCGCCATCGCCGTGACCGGGCCGGTGACCTCCGGGACGACCGGGACGGCCTCGACGACCTCTTCGGTGGAGCGGGCCTTGCGCCGCTGGCGCAGCACACCCAGCGTCATGCCGACGATGCCGAGCGCGACCGCGACCAGCCCGACCGGGCCGAGCACGCCGAAGCTCTCCGCGCTGGTGTCGGCCCGCGTGGTCGTGACGTCGGCGAACGCGCTGCCGTCGGCCACGATCAGGGTGGCCGGGACGAGCGCGACCACCGCGGCTGCGCGCAGCGTGAACCGCATCAGGCTTTGACCTGGGTTGCGCACCGGAGTGCCTCCCGCGAGTGACGAGCGCAGTGACTTACCAAAGTCTCACCCATTCGAGTGAGGTGCTGCGTGCTACTGGTCAAAAAACTACCGAGCGTGTCAAGACCTGTCGGTCCTGACCGACTCGGGGGCCGAGACTAGCGCCCAACCGGGGACACGGACCCGGCACCCCCACGGTTCACTCGAACCACCCAAACGAGTGTTGCGCAAGGCGGAACGCTCATACCCAAAGTAGAGCTTGGCCGATTGCTGTCCGGTCGGCCGTCACCCGTTTCCCGCAAGATCGCTTCACCCTCTGCCATTCGCCGCAGCGCCCACTGGTCCGATCGCGTCCTCTTATCCGGAAAACTTTTCACCTACTGTCGATTGGTCTATACCTCTTGGAGTAGCCCATTCGGCTCGGTCGGACCGCGCACGACCGGCGTGACCCAGAGGAGTTCCGAATGACGATCACCCGGTTCCTGAAGCGCGCCGGAGTGGCGGTGAGCGCGCTCGCCGCGGTGGCCAGCGCCGTCGCGCTCCCGGCCACCACCGCGGCCGCCGCCGTCGACGCTTCCTTCGTCGTCAGCGAAGCCCAGTTCAACCAGATCTTCCCGGGCCGCAACAGCTTCTACACCTACAGCGGTCTCACCGACGCGCTGTCGGCCTACCCCGGCTTCGCCAACACCGGCGACGACACGGTCAAGAAGCAGGAAGCGGCGGCGTTCCTGGCCAACGTCAACCACGAAACCGGCGGCCTCGTCTACGTCGTCGAGCAGAACACCGCGAACTACCCGCACTACTGCGACGCCAGCCAGTCCTACGGCTGCCCGGCCGGCCAGGCCGCCTACTACGGCCGCGGCCCGATCCAGCTGTCCTGGAACTTCAACTACAAGGCCGCCGGCGACGCGCTCGGCATCGACCTGCTCAACAACCCGTACCAGGTCGAGCAGAACGCGGCCGTCGCGTGGAAGACCGGGCTCTGGTACTGGAACACCCAGAGCGGGCCGGGCACGATGACCCCGCACGACGCGATGGTCAACCAGCGCGGCTTCGGCGAGACCATCCGCAGCATCAACGGCTCGATCGAGTGCAACGGCGGCAACCCCGCCCAGGTCCAGAGCCGGATCGACAAGTACACCCAGATCACCGGGATCCTCGGGGTTCCGACCGGGGACAACCTGTCCTGCTGAGCCAGGCGCGGCGGGAAGGGCCTCTCCGGCGAATCGCCGGGGAGGCCCTTTTCGTTGTCACGCCTGGGGTTCGAGGTAGTCCAGCAGCTTGCGCAGGACGTCGTCGAGCAGGCCCAGCTCCTTGCCGGAGAGGCCGGACAGCAGCTCGGAGACGTTCGCGGTGTGCTCGGTCATCGCGGCGTCGACCGCCTCGAAACCCTGGTCCGTCAAGCGGATGCGGAAACTGCGGCGGTCGTTCGGGTCGAGCGCGCGCTCGACGAACCCGGCCTTCTCGAGCCGGTCGAGGCGGCTGGTCATGCCGGCGCGGGACATCATCAGCGTCGCCGAAAGCTCGGACGGGATGAGCGTGTACGGCGTTCCTGAGCGGCGCAGCGCGGCCAGGACGTCGAACTCCCCGCGTTGCAGCCCGAACTTGCCGAACACGCGCTCCTGGGCCGGGCCGAGCACCAGGGCCAGCCGGCCCATCCGGCCGGCCACGCCGATGGCGGTCAGGTCGAGGTCGGGGCGTTCTCGTTGCCACGCCGACACAACGGCGTCGACGGCGTCTTCGTCACTCACGCAAGCCACTCTATTCGATGCCAGCACTATTCGCCGCCTGATAGTTTGACAGCGAACTATCAGGCGTGGAATCATCCCTGGCATGACAACCTTGCTGGTACGCCACGACGAAGCCGAGCAGCTCGGCTCGACCCCCGACACGATGACCCTGCTCGCCGACGTCTCCCACACCGGCGGGCACCTGAGCGCGAACCGCGCTTCGCTCGGCCGCGGGCGCGACGGCGCGACACCGCACTTCCACACGTCGTCGGCGGAAATGTTCTTCCTGCTCGACGGCGAGCTGGAGGTGCTGAACGGCACCGAGGTCGTGACCGTCCGAACGGGCGACATGCTGTTCGTGCCGCCGCACAACCATCACGCGTTCGGGGCGACCTCGCGCTCGGGCGCGGATGTGCTGATCGTGTTCACGCCCGGCGTCGAGCGCTTCGAGTACTTCCGGATGATCGACCGGATCCGGCGCGGCGAGGCGTCACCGGCGGAGATCCTGGCGACGCAGGACCGGTTCGACAACCACTTCGTGGACAGCGAGGTCTGGCGCTCGGCCCGCGCGGCCTAGATGTCGTAGGTGGCGGTGACCGGCGCGTGGTCGGACCAGCGCTGGTCGTAGGCCGCGGCGCGTTCGACCACGACGCTCTTGACCTTCTCGGCGAGGCCGGGCGTCGCGAGCTGGCAGTCGATGCGCCAGCCGGAGTCGTTGTCGAAGGCCTGGCCGCGGTAGGACCACCACGTGTAGGGGCCGGGGCCGTCAGGGTCGAGGCGGCGCTGGACGTCGGTGTAGCCGGCCTCGGCGTAGACGCGGCCGAGCCACTCGCGCTCCTCGGGCAGGAAGCCGGAGTTCTTGCGGTTGCCCCGCCAGTTCTTGAGGTCGGCGTTGTCGTAGGCGATGTTCCAGTCCCCCACGACGACGACCTCGCG
Source organism: Amycolatopsis iheyensis (assembly GCF_024703995.1). GTDB lineage: Bacteria > Actinomycetota > Actinomycetes > Mycobacteriales > Pseudonocardiaceae > Amycolatopsis > Amycolatopsis iheyensis. The sequence continues at coordinate 146,236 of NZ_JAMXQV010000026.1, forward strand.
CCCGGCCGCGGCGGCCTTCGCCCGCAGTTCGACCAGGTAGGGGAGGAACGCGGCCATGAAGCGTTCCTTTTCGTCCTGGCGTTCGGTGCCGACGTCCCCGCTGGGTAGGTAAAGGCTCGCGACGACGACGTTCGGCAGGTGGACTTCGAGGTAACGGCCGCTGTCCTCGAATTCCGGCTCCCCGAAGCCGATCCGCGTCTCCTGGGGTTCGACGCGGCTGTACACGGCGACACCGTTGCGCCCCTTGACGGCACTGGGCGCGTGCACCGCGAACCAGCCTTCGGGGGCGACGACGTCCGCGGGGAGCTGGTCCGCCGTGGCCCGCACCTCTTGGCAGCAGACGACGTCGGCCTCGGTGGCGGCGAGCCACTCGACGAAGCCCTTTTTGGCGGCGGCGCGGAGGCCGTTGACGTTCACGGTGGAGACGGTCAGCACGCTCCGCACGCTACCGGCCGCTCTGCCAGACTGCCGGGCATGGGTGAGCTGACGGTGCTCGGCAGCTGCGGGGCGTTCCCGGAGCCGGGGCGGGCGTGCGCGGGTTTCCTGCTGGCGCACAACGGGTTTCGCGTGGTCCTCGACCTCGGCTACGGCGCGGCGTCCCGTCTGTTCGGCCACGGCCTGCCCGACGCGGTGGTGGTGACGCACGAGCATCCGGACCACTGCGCCGACGTGAGCGCGCTCGGGCGGGCATCGTACTACGGCGACGGACCACGGCTCCCGTTGTACTGCACGCCGAGCACCCACCGGTGGCTCGAGCCGCGGCCGGACCCGTCCGAGGTGTTCGAGCTCCACGACCTCGGCGCACCGGCCGACCTCGGCCCGTTCCGCCTCACGACGCAGTCGTTGCCGCACTACGTGCCGAACTTCGGCGTGCGCCTGAGCACACCCGGCCTGACGGTGGCGTACACGGGCGACACTGGTCCTTCGCCGGCACTGGCCGACCTCGGCCGCGACGCGGACCTGTTCATCTGCGACGCCACCCTCCGCACCCCACCGGCGGAGGGGGAGCCTCGCTTCTTGATGACGGCCGCGGAAGCCGGGCACTGGGCCACGCGGGCCAGGGCTCGACGGCTGATGCTGACCCACTTCTGGCCGGGCACCGACCGCGCGGCCGCGGCCGAGGAAGCCCGCGCCGAGTTCGGCGGCGAAGTCCTGGTGGCCGAAGAGGGCCTGACCGTCGCGCTCTGACCCCCGTCAGAGCGCGGTCCCCTGGCTCGACCCTCTCGGCCACCCGCCTCGGGCCGCCCGCGGAACTCCCCCTGGAGACCCCGCGGACACCCGCCGAACCCGCCGCATTCAGTTGTCACCCGCTCCCCGGGCGTTCGCCTCCTTTCGACCTGAAGAAGTTCTAGCAGCCACCACCGACAAAAACCGGGGCTTGACCGCCGAAGCTACGAACATTAGCTTTCAAGCTATGAAGAGTAGCCACCATGTCTCCTAGAGCGGGCCTGACCACCGAAGCGGTGGTCGACCTGGCCCTGGCCGAAATCGACGACGCCGGCCCCGAAGCCCTCACGCTCGCCAAGGTCGCCGAGCGCGCCAACGTCGCCGCCCCCTCGCTCTACAAGCACGTCAAGAACCTCGCCGACCTGCGGCGGCTGATCGACCTCCGGGTCGTCCGGGAAATGAGCGAAACCCTCCGCGAAGCCGCCACCGGACGCGAGGGCGCCGACGCCGTCCGAGCCCTCGCCGACGCCTACCGCGCCTACCTGCGCCGCCATCCGCACCGCACCAACGCCCTGGCCACCGCACCGAACGAGACCGACAGCGAACTCAGCCGGGCCACCCACGCCGTCGCCGAAGTCGTGTTCGCCGTTCTGCGGCCCTTCGGCTTCGGTCACGAGCAGGCCGTCCACGCGACCCGCTGTCTCCGCGCCGCGGTCCACGGCTTCGCCGGGCTCGAAGCCTCCGGCGGCTTCGGGCGTCCCGAGGACGTCGCCGAGAGCTTCGAAGTCCTCAAAACCATGCTCGTCCAAGGCATCGAAACCTATTCGGAGAAACCATGAGCTTCGTCCTCGCCTTACTCCTCTTCGTCGTCGTGCTGGGTGTGCTCGACGCCCGCTTCCCCTGGACGGAGGCACGCAGATGATCGCCGGGCACTTCGGGCTCGCCGCCGCCGTCAAGGCCGGGCGGCCCGCCATCCCCGTCTGGACGCTCATGCTGGCCACGGCCTGGCTCGACGTCGTCTTCGTCCCACTCTTCCTCAGCGGCATCGAGACGGTCGACGGCGCCGGCTACGGCGGTGGCGTCATCCACGCCGACTACACGCACTCGCTCGTCGGCGCGCTGGTTCTCTCGGCGCTCTTCGGCGCTGTCGCGGCATGGCGGCTGGGCCGGGACGCCGGCCTGATCCTGGCCGGTGTGGCCTTCTCGCACTGGCTGCTCGACCTCGTCGTGCACCGCGCCGACCTGCCGATCCTGCCCGGCAACGCGGGTGACCTGCCCACGTTCGGCTTCGGGCTGTGGCGGCTGCCGGCCGTGTCGGCCGTCGTCGAGCTGCTCATGCTGGCCGTCGGCATCGGCCTCTACTGGCGCGCCGCCGCGAAACGCGACCCCAAGCGCGCTCGCACGCTCGGCCTGTCGGCCGCGGCCTTCGGCGTCTTCACGCTCGCGGCCGACCTGCTCGGCGTGTAGCGACTCAGCAGGCGGAACCGGCGACCGGCTCGGTGAACGCGGCGGCCACCCACTTGTCGTCGGCCACCTTCCGGAAGCCGTTCTGCACGCCCGGCAGCGCGTCGAACTGGGCGTCACGCAGGTACTTGCCGACGATCTTGGCGTTGCCGTCGGCCGTTTCGCGGGCGTTCAGGACGTCCGCCGTCACCGTCACCTTGCAGCCCGTGGCCGACGCCCCCGAGGCCTGCTTGTCCGTGTTCATCACGTAGACGATGACGACCAGGACGATGGCGCCCAAGATGATCAGAGTCTTCTTCGACATGCCTTCCTCCAACCGCGAGCCCCGTCCTCTGCCAAGGGTAGGCAATCCTTTACCCGCACCGACAGCGCCGGACGCAGCAACCACCCGGAGGCGCCAGTCAAGTCACTCCGGGGTGACGCGCTGTACACGAAGAAGCCCCCTTCCCGGCCTAAACCGAAAAGGGGGCTTCCTTCGAAAAAGACTCAGCCCTGGGCGATCTTCTTCGCCAGGTTGTCGTCCAGCGTCGCGAGGAACTCCTCGGTCGTCTGGAACGGCTGGTCCTTGCTGATCAGCAGCGCCAGGTCCTTCGTCATCTGGCCGGCCTCGACCGTCTCGACGACGACCTCTTCCAGCTTGTTCGCGAAGCCGATGAGCTCCTGGTTGCCATCCAGCTTGCCGCGGTGCTCGAGGCCGCGGGTCCAGGCGTAGATCGACGCGATCGGGTTCGTCGACGTCGGCTTGCCCTGCTGGTGCTGGCGGTAGTGCCGGGTGACCGTGCCGTGCGCGGCCTCGGCCTCGACGGTCCGGCCGTCCGGCGTGCGCAGCACCGACGTCATCAGGCCGAGCGAGCCGAAGCCCTGCGCGACCGTGTCGGACTGGACGTCACCGTCGTAGTTCTTGCACGCCCAGACGTAGCCGCCCTCCCACTTCATCGCCGCGGCGACCATGTCGTCGATCAGGCGGTGCTCGTAGGAGATGCCCTTGGCGTCGAAGTCCGCCTTGAACTCGTTCTGGAAGATCTCCTCGAAGACGTCCTTGAACTGGCCGTCGTAGGCCTTGAGGATCGTGTTCTTCGTGGAGAGGTACACCGGCAGGCCGCGGTCGAGGCCGTACTGCAGCGACGCGCGCGCGAAGTCCTCGATGGACTTCTTGAAGTTGTACATCCCCATGGCGACGCCGCCGCCCTCGGGGAACTGCGCGACCTGGAACTCCATCGGCTCGGAGCCGTCGTCCGGGGTGTAGCTGACGGTCAGCTTGCCCGGGCCTGGCACCTTGAAGTTGGTGGCCTTGTACTGGTCACCGTGGGCGTGGCGGCCGATGATGATCGGCTTGGTCCACGTCGGCACCAGGCGCGGGATGTTCTGGATGACGATCGGCTCGCGGAAGATGACGCCGCCGAGGATGTTGCGGATGGTCCCGTTCGGGGACAGCCACATCTTCTTGAGGCCGAACTCTTCGACGCGTGCTTCGTCGGGGGTGATGGTGGCGCACTTGACGCCCACGCCGTGCTTCTTGATGGCGTTCGCCGAGTCGACCGTGACCTGGTCGTCGGTGCGGTCCCGCTCCTCGATGCCCAGGTCGTAGTAGTCCAGGTTCACGTCCAGGTACGGGTGGATCAGCTTGTCCTTGATGAACTGCCAGATGATTCGGGTCATCTCATCGCCGTCGAGTTCGACGACGGTGCCCTGGACCTTGATCTTGGCCATGAGCAGCGGTGCTCCTTCCGCGGATCTTCGCGTTGCTTCGATACGTCTCGCCGGTAGCGGTACAAGCGTACTGCTTGACGGAGCTGGATGGTTCCAGTAGTGGTCGGTATCAAGTCTCCACCCGCCGTTTGTGGCGCGGCTCACGGGGCGGTACCGCCGTTCGCCCGATCCGACCGCTCGCCGAGCGACCGTCGCGCGAAGAGGTGAACCAAGGCACGATGCCACCCGTGAACTCATCATGCGGGAGGTGACGGCCATGTCGACCCATCGGTACGCCGACTACGAAGACGATTACGAAGACTACGAAGAGTCCGCTGACACGCTCGACGAGCGGCCGCGCCGAGGTGTCGCCCACCTGGTCAGCGCGCTGGGCGGGCTCCTGCTCACGCCGGTCGCGCTCGGGCTGCTGAGCTGGGGCGGGCTGCGCCAGCAGCAGCTGATCCAGGCCACGCTCAGCACCAACCGCGACGCGCTGGGCATCGCGCTGCTGGCCGGCGGGGCGATCCTGCTGCTGGTCGTCGCCGCGCTCGGGGCGCTGTCGGCGGTCGGCCCGATCCTGGGCGGGCTGATCTACGGCGTGCTGCCGGGGGTCGCCGCGATGGCCATGCCGGAATGGGGCTTCCGGTTGGTGAACCTGATGCCGAAGAGCGACATCGCCTACGGCGTGATGGACTTCCTGTTCATCGGCGGGCTGCTCGGCGTGGGCTTCCTGCTCGTGGGCAGCGGCCTGGCCAACGCGCTGGTCCGGCGGCGGCGCGAAGCCTGAGGCGCGCCGGTGGGATCATCGGCCGATGGGTTTGTTCACCGTCGCGGAGGCACGTGACGAACTGGCGCGGCTGCGCCCGGTCCTCGACGAACTGGTGCGCGTCCGCGCCGACGCGGCCGAGCTCGCCGCGTCACTGCGCCCGGGTGGCCGGGCCACGGAGCTGGGCGGGCTGCCGGAGTGGAAGGCCGCGCAGGCCCGGCTCGACGACCTGATGACGACGGTGCAGCACACCGGCGCCGAGCTGAAGGGGTTCGCGCCGCTGCTGGTGGACTTCCCGGCCGAGCTCGACGGGGTCGACGTCCTGCTGTGCTGGCTCGAAGGCGACCCGGAGCTGGGCTGGTACCACCGCACCGACCTCGGCTTCGCGGGCCGTCGGCGGCTGAAAACCGCTGGTGCCGCCGACTAGGTTGAGTCGGTGGACGACAAAACCCGCGCCGACTTCTTCGACGAGACCGCCGAGCACTACGACGAAGACACCTTCCACGCCCAGGTGGCGGAGGCACTGGTTTCGCCGCTGCCCGACTCGCCCGGGCTCGTCCTCGACGTCGCCACCGGAACCGGCTTCGCGGCCTTCGCGGCACTGCGTTTGAAGCCGTCGCGCGTGCTGGCTGTCGACTTGTCGCCGGCGATGGTCGACCGGGCTCGCGCCAAGGCGCCTTCGCTGGACCCGTCGGGGCTGATCGAGTGGCAGGTCGGCCCGGCGGTGCCGATGCCGGCCGCCGACGGTTCGGCCGACGTCGTGCTGTGCGCGTCGTCGCTGCACTTCCTGGGCGCGGTCGCGTTCGAGGACTGGCTGCGGGTGCTGCGCCCGGGCGGGCGGCTGGCGTTCTCGGTGGTGTCCGGGGCGCGGTTCAAGCCGTCGGGGCCGTTCGAGGCGTTCGTGCCGAAGGACATCACGTTCCCGATCGACGAAGCCGGGGCGGGCGCGCTGGCCGCCGGCTTCGTGGACGTCTCCGCGAAGACCTTCACGGTCACCGACGGGAGCCGGGTCCGGAGCGTGTTCGTGGTGCACGCGACGGCGCCGTGAACCTCGAACGCTTCGCGGACGGCCACCTGATCTCGGCGGTCGCCGAGCGGAGCCGGGTCTCGCTGGTGCTCGAGGCGTACGCGGACTACCGGCGGGTGCCGGGTGAGGTGTCCGTCGTCGAGGTCTTCGAGCTGAGTGCCGACCCCGGCGAGCTGGTCATGGCCGAGCCGCCGGACGCGGCGCACTGCGTCGAAGAGCCGGCGAGCTGGGAGCACGACGGGCTCGTGACGGTCGAGTTCTTCGCACCGCTGCGGATCCGCGTGACAGCTGCCGCGTTCGAACTCGCCCGGCTGCGGACCGAGCGTCGAGTGGTGCTTCCCGAGCCGTCCGCAAACGCTTGCACCTTCGACTTGGCCGAGGTGCCACCGCTCGGTCCCGATGTCGTTTGGCGCACCTTGGGCGGTCCGGCGGGCACGCCCGCCGATCCCGACGGCTGGTTCCTCCAGCGCCGGGACCGGCTGGCGAACTCACGAACCGGCGTCTTCTGCGCGACCTCCGCGGACCGCGTCACCTTCGAGCGTCACGACGCCGACGACGACCTGTGGCGGGCCGTGCGGTTGTCCGGCCGGCACGCGGGGCGCGTGTGGTCGGGCAACTGCGTGTTCCGGCCCGGCGACTGGGTCGAGTGGGTGCGCACCGGAGCGTTGCCGCCGGTCGACCGGCTCAGGCAGTGAAGTGGACCTCGCCGCGCGTCGCCGGGCCGTCCGGGGTGCCGCAGCGCTGGACGAACGTGACGTCGACACCCGTCGCGTCGAGGCGGTCGATCGTGAAGTCGGCGTACGGGTCGCCGCAGCCGCGGCTGCCGGTGACCACGAAGATGCCCGGTGTGCTCAGCGCCGGGTCGCTCTGGCCGCGGAACCGCGCGCCCGTGTAGGTGCCGGTGTGCAGGGACTCCCCCGCCGGCGCGCTCAGCTCGACGCGCAGGTCCTTGAAGCCGGACTGGACGTCGATCTTCAGCCGGCCGTCGTACTCCCAGACCGCGATCTCGTCGCCCGGCGCCGAGTAGTGCGCACTGCCCTGCAGCGGCCAAGCGCCGTCTTCCGAAGCGTAGTCGACGGTCTGCACCGGGTCCGCCGAGGCGACCGGCACGAGCGCCAGGCCCAGCCCGGCCGCCGCCGTCATGACCACGCACGCACGACGAAGTGGATTCACGGAACCTCCCCAGTCCGAGCCGCTCTCCGCGGCACTGGCGATCATGCTGCCAGCGTCCGGCAGGCCCGGACAGGGGGTTTCTACTCACCGGTGCAGCGAAGCGCCCTTGAGGATCTTGTCCACGGCGTTCTTCGGGCCGTGCACCGCCAGCCCGGCCAGCGCCAGCTTCTCCCCCGGCACCGCGCGCACCGCCGCCCGGTTGTCGACGTCGTTGCCCGTGTGGAACAGCTCGTCGGTGAAGATCGAGATGCGCAGGCCGCGGCCCAGCGCCCGGGTGTGCGCCGCGGTCAGGACGTCGCCGGTGCCGGAGAACACCAGCACGGGCTGGCCGAACATCGGCAGGTACCCGGTGCCGTCGGCGTCTTCGTAGGGCTCGCCCATCAGCTCCGGCGTCACGTGGGCGATCCCGCTCACCAGGAACGCGGTGACGTTGAGCCGCTGCCAGGACGCCAGGTCGTCGCGGAGCAGGACGGCGATCTTCGTGTCGAAGGAACTCATGCCGGAAAGACTCGCCCGCCGGCCACCGGCACGTCTTGTACGTTCTTGACATGGCCCACGTGGAAGCTTGGCGGCCGGCGGTCCCGGGGATCGCCGAGGTCTTCCACGCCCGCTTCACCACGCACGCCTACCCACTGCACACGCACGACACGTGGACGCTGCTGATCGTCGACGACGGCGTCATCCGCTACGACCTCGACCGCCACCACCACGGCGCGCTCGGCCCGGCGGTGACGCTGCTGCCCCCGAACGTCGCGCACGACGGCCGCGCCGCGACCAGCCACGGCTTCCGCAAGCGCGTGCTCTACCTGGAGACGTCGGTGCTGGGCGAGGACCTCATCGGCGCGGCGGTGGACCAGCCGAGCCTCGCCGACGGCCTCCTGCGCACCCGCATCCACCAGCTGCACGCGTCCCTGGCCGACGCCGGCGACGCGCTGGAGGCGGAGAGCCGGCTCGCGCTGGTCGCGGACCGGCTGCGCGTCCACCTGGGCCGCCCGGCCACCCACGAGCCGAAGCGCGGCCTCGCCGACGAGCTGCGAGAGCTCCTGGACGCCCGCCTGCCGGACGCGCTGACCCTCGCCGAAGCGGCGTCGACGCTGGGGGCGCACCCGGCGTACCTGGTGCGGAGTTTCGGGGCGCGGTTCGGGCTGCCACCCCACCGCTACCTGACGGGCCGCCGCGTCGACCGCGCCCGGCGGCTGCTGCTGGCCGGCGCCCCGGCGGCGGAGGTCGCGGCGGTCACCGGGTTCACCGATCAGGCGCACTTGACGCGGCACTTCAAGCGGTATCTGGGGACGACGCCGGCGCGGTACTCGAAGGCTCGCTGACCCGGGTTTGTGTCAAGATGACCGCATGCTGCGCGAACTGCACCTGACCGGCGACCCGGCGGCCGACAAGCTGCTCAACGACGACCCGTTCGCCCTGCTCGTCGGCATGCTTCTCGACCAGCAGTACCCCATGGAGCACGCCTTCGCCGGACCGCGCAAGATCGCCGACCGGATGGCGGGCTTCTCCCTCGCGAAGATCGCCGGCACCGACGTCGAGACGTTCGTCGAGATGTGCGTCGTGCCGCCGGCCATCCACCGCTACGGGGGTTCGATGGCCCGCCGCGTGCACGCGCTCGCCCAGCACATCATCGAGAACTACGACGGCCGCACCGAGGGCATCTGGCTCGACGGACGCCCGAAGCCGGACGGGCCGGAGGTCCTCAAGCGTCTGCGCGCCCTGCCCGGCTTCGGCGAGCAGAAGGCGAAGATCTTCCTGGCGCTGCTGGGCAAGCAGCGCGGCATCCAGCCGAAGGGCTGGCGCGAGACGGCGGGCGCGTACGGCGACCGCGGCTCCCGCCGGTCGATCGCCGACGTCACCAGCGCCGAGACGCTCGCCGAGGTGCGGGCGTTCAAGAAGGCCGCCAAGGCCGCGGCCAAGGCGGGCTAGCGCACCCAGACGCGCAGCGGGCCCAGCGGCGCACCGCCGTGGTCCAACGCGACCCGCAACGCGTCGCCGTGTTCGTAGCCGACCACCGGGACTCCCGGGAACGCCGACGCCACCGCCGCCACCGCGCCCGGCCAGCCCGTTGCCGGGCCCTCGAAGTTCGACAGCCCGACGACTCCCTCGCCGCGATGCGCCACCACCGTGTTCTCGCCGTGCGACAGCAACGCCACCGTCGGGCCCAGCGGCGAAGCCGCGCGCTGCCAGCCCGGCTCGGGAACGCCGGGGCCGCACGCGAGCCACGTCGCCTCGAACAGGACCGAGAAGCCCGGCAGCGTCAGCGTCGCGAAGCTGTCCTTCACCGAGCAGCCGGGTGAGCCGTCGACGAACGGCAGGATGTCCGCGGCCGTGGCAGCCGGGGTGAGGGTCACCGCGTCCGGGTAGAACTCGCGCGTGCGGGTGCGGCTCGTCCACGCTCGCGGGCCGAAGTGGCCGCCGCAGACGAGATCGCACCAGGTCGCGTTCTCCGCGACCGCACCCGCGAGTTGCCGTGCACTGTCCGAAGTGGACCCGAGCGGTTCCACGAGATCACCGCCGTTCGAGCTTCTCACAGCAGGCCGGCGAGTTTGTACAGGACCAAACTGCCGGCCACCGCGACGTTGAGGCTCGCCCCCATCCCGACCATCGGGATTTCGACGACGGTGTCCAGAAGGTCGAGAGCCTCGGGCGGGATCCCGGTCTGCTCGTGGCCGAGCACGGCGATCGTGCGGCCGCGGGCGGCCGGGAGGTCTCCCAGCCGCACCGCTTCCTCCGCCAGCTCGACGCCGACCACCCGGGTGCCCGCCGCGCGTTCGCGCGCCAGCCAGCCCGGCGGGTCGTGCACCCAGTGCACGCATGCCGGGCGCCGCAACGTGTTCCCGCGCCGCAGCGCCTCCGGGACCCACGGGTGCCGCGGCACCGCGAGGCACGCGCCGACCGCGTCGCAGGTGCGCAACAACGTGCCGAGGTTGACGCCGTGCAACGGCCAGAGCGGGGCGGCCACCAGGTGGCCCCAACAGGGATGTGCTTTGGTTCGCCGGGACTTCCGCAGCTCGCTCGGCGTGCGGACCCGGACCGCGGGGCTCACCGGCGCCGAGGCGCGAAGCCTCCGAATTCTGTGCTCATACGGGGATTCTAACCCGTTCGCCGGGACCGCGGGCGGGTTCGCGCTCCTACGCTGGACCCGGAGGTGACGTCCCATGCACGCAGGAGTGGGCGACCAAATCCAGGTACACGGCCGTACCGTCGGGTCGGCCGAGCAGCGCGGCGAGATCCTCGAAGTCCGCGGGCCCGACGGCGCCCCGCCGTATCTCGTGCGGTTCGCCGACGGGCACGAAGGACTCGTCTACCCCGGGCCGGACTGCGAAGTCCAGGCCCACGCCGATTAAGCGGCCACCGGCTCGCGGACCCGGCCCCACGCCGCGCTGACGAGCAGCAGCGCGAGCAGCGTCAACGCGGCCGCGACCTCGGGCAGCACCAGCGGGCCGCCGGAGTCGAGCACCGCGCCCCCGACCACGCCGGACAGGCCGACGCCGAGGTAGATCGCCGACGCGTTGAGCGAGAGCACCAGGCCGGCGTGGCTCGGGGCCAGCTCGATCAGCCGGTGCTGCACCGGCGGGCTGAACGACCACGTCGCCATGCCCCACACGAACAGCGCGACGCCGGCCGCGACCGGGGTCGTCGTCGCGATCGGCAGCAGCGCCATGACGACGGTGATCGAGGCCGTCACGACGAGCAGCGGCGCGCGCGAACCCCAGCGGTCGGCCGCCCGGCCGCCGGCGAAGTTGCCAACCGCGCCGCCGACGCCGTAGCAGAAGAGCAGCACCGTGACCGCCGTGCCGTGCAGGCCCGCGGTCGCGGCCAGCAGCGGTGACACGAACGTGTAGACCATGAACGCGGCCAGGCAGCCGAGGACCGTCACCGCCAGCATGACGAGCACACGCGGGTCGCGGCCCGCGGCGAACCGCTCGGCCAGGGTGACCCGCGGCGGCGCGGCGACCACGGGCAGCGCCGCCCGCACGGCCAGCGCGCTCGCCAGCGAGAACGCCGCGACCAGCGCGAACGCCGTCCGGTAGCCGAGGTGCTGCGAGATCAGGCTGCCCAGCGGCACGCCGAAGATGAGGGCGACGGTCAAGCCGCCGAACACGAGCGCGATCGCGCGGCCCCGGCGTTCCGGGGCGGTCAGCTGGGCCGCGACGGCACTCGCCGCGGGCGTGAACACCGCGGCGCCGATCGCGGTCACCACCCGGGCCACCAGGAGCGTGCCGTAGCCGGGCGCGAGCGCGGCGAACAGGTTGCCGGCGGCGGTGACGACGAGCGCGGCGACCAGCAGCGTCCGGCGTTCCCAGGTGCCGGTGACGGCGGCGAAGATCGGCGAGCCGACCGCGTACGCGATGGCGAAGGCCGTGACGAGCTGAGCGGCGGCGGTCGCCGAGACCTGCAGCTCCCCGGTCAGCGCGGGCAGCAGCCCGGCGACGATGTAGCCGCTGGTCCCGACGCCGAACGCGCCGAAGGCCAGCACCGAGATCCTCGAAGGCGAGGGTGTGGACATGGGCAGGATCCCCCAAGCGGAACAGGTGATTGGTTCGACGAACGTCGTAGTTCGACAATCACCGTACTACGCGGCTCCGACAATTTCGACCGGCGTCGTACAAAGACGTACACTGGGCCTCATGGCCAAGACCGCCGCACTGCCGCCGATCGTCCACCCCGAGCTGGACGAGATCACCGTCGAAGGCGTGCTTCGCGCGCTGGCCGACCCGGTGCGACTGGGCATCGTGCGCCAGCTCGCGGCGGCGGACTGCGAACTCGCGTGCGGCGCGCTGACCGTGCCGGTGACCAAGTCCACAATCACCCACCACCTGAGCATCCTGCGCCAGGCCGGGGTCGTCGCCGGCCGCCAGGAGGGGACGACCCGGTACAACTCGTTGCGGCGCAACGACCTCGACACCCTCTTCCCCGGCCTGCTCAACGGCGTTCTGGCCGCTCAGCGCTGACTCCGCCGTTACGGTGTGGATCGTCACCCGATATCGGGATGACAACGACCCCGCTCGCTTGTTGGACTGGGCGTAGGCAGCTCACGGCGCTGGGGCCATGCGGCTGCCTTTCCTTATGAAGCTTCACTGAACCGATCCAGTGACCTCGACCACGAGATCGGCCAAGTAATCGATTTCTCAACCCTGGAAGGAGTGCCGTGCCCGTCGCGCTGCTCGCGCTCGCCATCGGAGCTTTCGGCATCGGGACCACCGAGTTCGTCATGATGGGCGTGCTGCCCCAGGCGGCCGCCGACTTCGGCGTCGACATCCCGACCGCCGGCTACCTCATCTCCGCCTACGCCCTCGGCGTGGTCGTCGGCGCCCCGCTGCTCACCGCGGTCGCCGTCCGGCTGCCGCGCAAGACCATGCTGCTGGCGATGATGGGCCTGTTCACGCTGGGCAACGCCCTGTTCGCGCTGTCGCCCAACCACGAGTTCGGCGTCGCGTTCCGGTTCCTCGCCGGCCTGCCGCACGGCGCGTTCTTCGGCGCCGGCGCGGTCGTCGCGTCCAGTTTGGTCGGACCCGGCCAGCGCGCCAAGGCCGTGTCGATGATGTTCCTGGGGCTGACCCTGGCGAACGTCATCGGCGTTCCGCTCGGGACGCTGCTGGGCCAGCAGGTCGGCTGGCGCGCAACCTTCGGCGTCGTCGCCGTGATCGGCCTGGTCGCCGCCGCGGCGATCTGGAAGCTCGTTCCGCACCAGGGCCGGCCCGCCGACGCGTCGCTGCGGGGTGAGCTCGGCGCGTTCAAGCGGCCGCAGGTGCACCTGGCGCTGGCGATCGTCACGTTCGGGCTGGGCGGCGTGTTCGCCTGCCTGTCCTACATCACACCGATGCTGACCGACGTCGCCGGCTACTCGCCGTCGAACGTCACGCTGCTGCTGTCCCTGGCCGGCGTCGGCATGACGATCGGCAACCTGCTCGGCGGCCGGCTGGCCGACCGCGCGCTGATGCCGGGCCTGTACGCGGCGCTGCTGTCGCTGGCCTGCGTGCTCGGGATCTTCACGATCACCGCGCAGGGCAAGGTCGGCGCGGCGATCACGATCTTCTTCGTCGGCGTCGCCGGGTTCATGATCGGCCCGATGATGCAGGCGCGGATCATGGAGAAGGCGGGCGGCACGCCGTCCCTGGTGTCGGCGGCCGTCCAGTCCGCGTTCAACATCGCCAACTCGATCGGGGCGTACCTCGGCGGGCTGGTGATCGCGGGCGGGCTCGGCCTGGTCGCCCCGAACTGGGTCGGCGCGCTGCTGGCGGTGTTCGGGCTGTCGCTGGCCATCGTTTCGGGCACTTTGGACCGCCGCGAGGCCAAGGCCGAACGACGTGAGCTCGCGATGGCGTCCTAAGAAGACGCGAACGGGCCGCCGATGATCGTCAAGGCCACGTACAGCACCGCTGCCGCCAGTCCGGTGTAGGTCACGATGTCCACGACCTTGCCGCGGATCACGAGCAGCCCGGCCCGACCCGTCGGCAGCACCGCCCGCAGGACCGCGGCGAGGAGGAGCGCGGCGCCGATCAGCGCCGCGCCCTCCCGCCAGTGGTACTGGACGATCCGCAGCGCCGCCACGGCCACCACCAGCAGCACCGCCGCGAACGGCAGCTGGGTGAACCGGGCCCGGCCGCCCCGGCGGTCGTGCACGTCCCGCCGGTCTTCGGTCATCGTCATCAGCCTTGGACCGAGCGTTCGGCCGCTTCCACGACGTTGCTCACGAGCATCGCCCGGGTCATCGGGCCGACCCCGCCGGGGTTCGGCGAGATCCAGCCGGCCACGTCGGCCACGTCCGGGTGAACGTCGCCGGTGAGCTTGCCGTCCACGTGGGACACGCCGACGTCGAGCACCGCCGCGCCCGGCGCGACCATGTCCGGCGTGATGATCCCCGGCACGCCCGCCGCGGCGACCACGATGTCCGCCCGGCGGACCTCGGCGGCGAGGTCGCGGGTGCCGGTGTGGCACAGGGTCACCGTCGAGTTCTCGCTGCGGCGGGTCAGCAGCAGCCCCAGCGTCCGGCCGACGGTGATGCCGCGGCCGACCACGGTGACGCGCGCGCCGTTCAGCTCGACGCCGTGCCGCTTGAGCAGCTCGATGATCCCGTACGGCGTGCACGGCAGCGCGCCCTGCTGGCCCAGCACCAGGCGGCCGAGGCTGACCGGGGCGAGGCCGTCGGCGTCCTTCTCCGGGTCGATGCGCTCGAGGACGCGGTTCGCGTCGAGGTGCTTCGGCAGCGGCAGCTGGACGATGTAGCCGTGGCAGGCCGGGTCGGCGTTCAGCTCGTCGATGACGGCTTCGAGCTTCTCCTGGGAGATGTCCGCGGGCAGGTCGCGGCGGATCGAGTTGACCCCGATCTTGCCGCTGTCCGCGTGCTTCATCCGCACGTAGGAGTGCGAGCCGGGGTCGTCGCCGACCAGGACGGTGCCCAGGCCCGGCGTCACCCCCTTCGCGGCCAGCGCCGCGACGCGCGGCTCGAGCTCCGCGAAAATGGCGTTCTTGGTGGCCTTGCCGTCGAGAATCTTCGCCGTCACGAGGCCCATTCTGGCAAAGCGACCCCCGCGCGTCGCTTCCAGGCGTGGGTGGTCGCTGCCCGTAGACTGGCCGCTACCCCACACGGTCCAATCGCGACGCTCACCGCGATCAAGCTGTGATCTACGGCACTTCGCATCACGCGAGGTCAGACCGGGTGCCGACGGGTCGCCGAGCGGCAAAACCCACATGCGGGGTGCACACGCGCGCGCGAGCAGTCAAAATGTGCGGGTGGCACAACCGACGACGCAGCTGAACGCGACCGAGCAGGACACCCTGGTCAAGCAGATCGGCCTTGCCCTGCTGCGTGCCGCCCCGCGCGACTGGCGCAAGGTCACCGCGGAGTACCGAGCCGTCGGCAGGTACCACGAGCTGACCGGCGAGATCGTGACCGAGGACGGCACGGCCCACGAATGGCTCGCCACGCACGACATCGCGACGCTGTTCGGCCGACTGCGCGGTGGCATGTACCGCGACGGCCGCGGCACGTGGTTCAACGCGCGGTACCAGCTCGACCACCCGTCGAGCTACAACCTCGAGTACAACCGCGACGAGCCGGTGTGGAACCTCGCGCCGCCGCCGCAGGCCTATTCGGACGAACTGCGGATGTTCCCCCGCACGGAGGAGAACGTCCCCGAGTGGCTGTTCCGGCGGATGTCCGGGCTCGGCCCGGAGCAGCCGGGGCCGCACTTCCGGATCGCCCGGATCTTCGACACCGTCGGCCCGGCCGGCCGGCCGGTGATCAACCGCCCCGACCTGGAGGTCGACGAGCAGGACCGGCTGCTCGAGTACCTCGACCACGCGCCGCTGGTCGTCACCGAGCGCGGGTACGACATCGACCGGCTGGCCGCGGCGCCCGAGGCCACCGTGCCGGTCGCCTTCCACAGCGACGGGCAGTGGGTCTGGCCCGCCGCGGTCAACTTCTACCTGCAGAAGTACGGCGTCTCGCCGGAGCCGGACCTGGTCGAGCACATCCGCGCGGTCGGTTTCAAGCTGCCGCCGGTCGACGAGCCGACGCTGCAGGCCGCGGGCGCCTACCTGACCCGCGGGAACCAGCCGCCGCCGCAGCGCCCGGGCGGCCCGCCGCCGCAGGGC
>NZ_JAMXQV010000027.1 GCF_024703995.1 Amycolatopsis iheyensis
GGCCCGCGCCCTGGCCGCCGCGGCCTGCGCCTGCCGGGCGTCGGCGCCCGCGGCCGCGGGGCCGTTGGCGGCATCAGTGGCCGCCTGCGCCGCCGTGCGCGACTGATTCGCCGCATCCGTGGCCGCCTGCCCGGCGATCTTGGCCTGTTGTGAGGCCGTGCGGGCAGATCGTGCGGCGTTGGCGGCTGTGGTCGCGCTCAGCGCGGCGTCGCGGGCGGTCTGGGCTGCCGCGTTGGCATCCGCTGCTTTGGTCTTGTCGCCCAGTGCCGCGGCGGCGGCGTCGTAGGCACGGGAGGCGGCCTTGCCGGCTTGGGAGGCGGCGGTCGCGGCTCGCGACGCGGCGACCGCCGCGGTGTGCGCGGCAGCCGTGGCGGCATTGGCCGCACCGATCGCCCGGCGCGCGGTGATCGCGGCCTGATCAGCGGCGTATGCGGCCCGGTTCGCGGCATCCGTTGCCTCACTGGCGTTTCCCTGCGCCGCCGCGGCCGCATCCTTGGCGTCCTGCGCGGCCTTCTGTGCAGCCGCGGCCTCGGTGACAGCTCGGTCTGATTCGTCCTTCGCCTGCTGGGTCTGCGTCGCTGCCATTTCAGAAGCAGCTTTGGCCGTGGCCACGAGCTGGGTGATCGACGCGGTTTCGGCGTCCCGTGCTTGGGCGACCGGCAGATCGATGAGCAGGAACTGGTTCAGTGCGTCGAGGGTGCCCACGTCCAGCGCCTGCTGACCCGCCCGCTTCACCTCGGGGCCACCACCGGACCTCGCGCGGCTGACCTTGATCGTCTGGTCAATCCCGAACGGAACCTGCCACCCGGAATCGAGGAACGTCTTCAGCGCGTCGTCAGTACCGGCGTCGAGCGCCTTTTGCCCGGCCTTCTTGACTTCCGCGCCTCCGGCCGACATGACCTGGCTGACGCGCACACTGAGGTCGATCCCGTGCGGTGTTTCCCAACCCGTGTCGAGAAACGCCGTCAGCGCGTCGTCGGTGCCCGCGTCCAAGGCTTGCTGGCCGGCCGACCGGGTCGCCGGCCCACCGGCCGACATCATCCGACTCACCTGCACGGTCCGGTCGATTGAAGCGTCATGCTCCTTCAAGGTGGCCAGGAACCGGGTGACATCTGCGTCCGTTCCAGTCAAGGCCGCTGCGGCATCCCGCCGGGTTGCCGGACCACCGAACTGCCACAACCGCAGGACCTTCGCACGATCCGAATCACGCGTAGCGCTCACGGCAGCCGCGGCACTCGCTGCCTTCGGCTCCGCCGCGACGGCTTGTGGCACCGCGACCACATTGGAGACCAGAGTCGCGGTCAGCACAATTGTCAGGGCAGCACGAAACCCGGGTCTTGCCGCACGCATCTGAGTCCCCCTCGATTGACCGGCGCGAAGATTTCGCCCCCGACATAAAACGCGCAGAAGAACATTTACCGGGCACATCGAAACCCGTCAACCGCCATTAGAACGTGATTGAGATCACAATGCCTTTCCTTGAATTAGCTGCTTAACCTCGCGCTACCCACAGTGCTTCGGCATCGCCATCCAAATTAGGCGATATGTCGGAATTCTGCCTTCTTGAAGGGGGAGTCATGCAACGGTTGAACCGGACATTTCTCGTCACGGTGGCAGCGGCGATCGCCGCTGCCACCGTGAGCATCATCGTCATCCCGTCCGGCAGGGCGGCCTCAGCGGCGGACGAGCAGCCCTCCGCGGTGGAGGACTACAGCTACCCGGGAGCGGACGCCATCCTGGCCAGCGACCACGTGCAGTTGATCAGCGGTGACGGCCATATTCTCTACAAACCTTGTCCCGCAGCAGAAGCGCCCGGCTTGATCATCGTGCGGAGCAGCGACACCATAGGCTCGCTCGGCAACGGCAAAATCTGCTTCGAGGTCACCGCCGCGGCCGGCCACCTGACCATGAGCATCCCGAACGTCTACGCCATCCGCGGCGACGGCACCACGACGACCGCCGGCCACAAGCTCAAGGCCGAACTCACCACAGGCGCCGGAGCGCACACGACGGTGGACGTCGATCCGAACTCCGACACCGAAGTCGGAATCGCCACGACCCCGCCCGGCGCCGCAACGACACTGCTGCAATTGAACGCCTCCCAGTAAAACGACTGACACTTTTCGTGGCCCATCACACATGAATCTTCGCTTTTCGAAAGCAGGAACCTCCATGCACAAGCTCAGAGCGCTCATACTCGTGCCGCTCGCCGGCCTCGCAACCGGCACGTTGACCTCCGCGCCAGCCGAGGCGATCTCCAACGCTTCCGGCGTCGCAGACGGCGGTTACTCGTTCACCGTCAAACTGTCGAATGAGACCGCGGCCTGCACCGGCGCGCTGGTCGCCCCGCAATGGATCATCACCTCGACCGGCTGCTTCCCGCAGAACCCGCAAGGCGGTACACCCGCCAAGCCGACCACGGTGACGGTCGGCCGAACGAAACTCAGCGGCACCGGCGGCCACATCACGACGGTCACCCATCTCGTCGCCCGAGCGGACCGGAGCACCACGCTCGCGCGCCTCGAGACCCCGATCGCCGACGTCACCCCGGTGTCCCTCGCCGCCACAGCTCCCGCAACCGAGGATGCGCTCCGCATCGCCGGCTACGGCCGCACCACCTCAACGTGGGCCCCTGACCAGCTGCGGACCAGCGGATTCACCGTCGCATCGACCAGCTCCACCAAGCTGGTGCTGACCGGAGACCGGGGCGCTGACGCGTGCAAGGGAGACGCCGGCGGCCCGGTCTTCCGCGAAAGCACAGGCCGCACGGACCTCGCGGGGGTCGTGACGACGACCTGGGGACACGGCTGCCTAGGCACGACCGAAACCCGGGCAGGCACCACGGCGGACCGCGCTGACGACCTCGTCGATTGGATCCGCCAGCAGGTTCTCACCCCTTCAGCCAAAGCCACCGGCCACTCGATCACCGTCAGCTGGAACGCGCTCGCCTCACAGGACAATGCCTCTTACCGCGTGTACAGCTCCACCACTACCCCAGTGCCCCTCGACGCCGCGCACCTAGCGGGGACAACACCGGCCACGACACTGACCCAGACGTCAGTCCCGGCCAAGCAGACGCGCTACTACCAGGTCCTAGCAGTCACTGCCGACGGGCGAACTGCGCCAGCGTCCACCGTCGCGTCCGCCACTGCGTCACTCGCGATCCGGACGGACTTCACCGGGGACGGCAAGGCCGACATCGCGACCTTCACCCGCGGCACCACCGGAGACGTCATCGTCGCCGCATCCGACGGCACCAAATTCCAGGGCACCCCGGACAAGTGGCACGAGTACTTCGGGATCGCCACCGAACTCCCCCTCAGCGGCGACTTCAACGGCGACGGCAAAGCCGACGTCATCGTCTTCAAACGCGGCACCACCGGCGACGTCCTCGTCGCACTGTCCGACGGCACCAAGTTCGGCACCGGCACCCTCTGGCACGACTACTTCGGCATCAACGATGAGCTGCCGGTGGTCGGGGACTTCAACGGCGACGGCAAGGACGACATCGCCCTGTTCAAACGCGGCACCAGCGGCGACGTCCTCGTCGCCCTCTCCGACGGCACCAAGTTCGGCACCGCCATCCTCTGGCACGACTACTTCGGCATCAACAGCGAGCTCCCGTACGTCGGCGACTTCAACGGCGATGGCAAGGACGACATCGCCGTGTTCACCCGCGGCACGGCCGGCGACGTTCTCGTCGCCTTGTCCGACGGGGCCAAGTTCGGCACCGGAACGCTGTGGCAGGACTACTTCGGCGTCGACGACGAGACTCCCGCCGTCGGCGACTTCAACGGCGACGGCAAAGACGACATCGGCCTGTTCAAACGCGGCACCAGCGGCGACGTCCTCGTCGCATTGTCCGACGGCACCAAGTTCGGCACCGCAACGCTGTGGCAGGACTACTTCGGTGTCAACGACGAAATCCCCGGCGTCGGCGACTTCACTGGCGACGGCAAGGATGACATCGGCCTGTTCAAACGCGGCACCACCGTCGACGTCCTCGCCGCATCATCGGACGGGACGAAGTTCGGCACCGGCACCGTTTGGCACGACTACTTCAGCGTCAACGGCGAAGTACCGCTGCCACGAGCGATCGCAATCACGTAAACGCGTCGTGCCCCGGGCACGACGGCACCTGCCGCAGAGCGTGCGCCCTGGTGAGCCGCCTTCATCGGCATCCCAACGCAGGAGGCCCCTTGATCACATCCCTCCTCTTGAGGCTGCTCCGACTGCACGACACGGCTCGAGCTGATCATGATCGGTTGGATCCAAGCTCAGGTCGCCTGCCAGATCCGCCAGATGTTCGACACGAGTGCGGCCATTCCTCTCACTGATTTCACTGGGGCACCGCTGAGGCACCCCTTGTTGCGACCGCAGTCAACAACACGCAGTTGCAAGCAACGACGGCCAGGTGCACCATTTCACCAGGCGATTCTCCATCGCCGCAGATCAGGGCCATGATCGACTCACACGGGCAGTGAGGGGTCAGGGGTTCGAGTCACCTTAGCTCCACAGTGACGAAACACCGCCCGCCGGATCCGAAGATCCAGGTAGGGCGGTTTTTCGTTCGACCGAATCTTGAGTTTCGCCTTGCGGAAGTTCAGCTACCGGCCGGTAGCTGGGCAAAACTGGGGCGCCGGCCAGATGGCGCGCCATTGGCGACAAGCTCGGCTGTCTCGCCGACGCAGTCCTGTCTCCTCCGATGTGGCTGGACGGAGTCAGCGACCACGACCCCGTCGCTCAGTGCGAGGCAACCACGCGGACCGACGACGAAGCCCTACGGCGGTCCGACCGCGGTTAGCCGGCACGGACCGCGTAGTGCAGCACGACGCTTTCGGAGTCAGCGAAGCGTTTCACGTCCACCAGGCGAAGATCGGTCACGGGTGCGCCGTCGAACACCGGGACGTCGCCCGCCACCAGCTTTGGGCCGATCATCAAGTAGAACTCGTCGATCAGGCCGTGCTTCAGCAGGTCCGCCCACGTCGTGCGGCTGCCGAAGATCACCGTGTCGCCGTCGCGGTCTCGCAGAGCCGCGACCGTCGCATGCGCGTCGGCTCGACGCACGATTGTCGTCTGGTCGCGCCACGGTTTCGTGTCTTCCTCGGTGAGCGAGTCGGAAATCGCGTAGACGGGCTTGCCGTCGGCCATGTAGCCGGCGATCTCCTGCTCCGCCTCCGAGTGGCCGGACTCTTCGGGCACGCCCGGCCAGTAACCGACCATCTGCCGGAACGTCTTGGCCCCGTACAGGAGCGTTTCCGCCTGGCGGATGCGCTCGGCATTGTGGACGTTGAACGTGTCGTCGAGCGGCATTACGCTCATGTCCGCGCCGCGCCCCTCGGCGTAGCCATCCACGCCAATGGCCATGGACACAATTATTCGACCCATGCAAATCTCCTTTTCGACTATGGCTACGCCACACTACTGCCGAGGTTGGCCGTCATCCGTTCTCGCTGGACTGGCAGGCGTGGCGTCGTGCATGTCCCGATCCGAGGCGCGCGCCGGCCTGCTCCATCGGCGCATCAACGGTTTCTCGACTCCCAGGTAGAGCCCTACGGCGAGGACCAGGGCAATACCGACCGACAGCACCGCCGCGACCGCCAGGTGGGGCACCGTTTCCGGGATGGACCAGAGGTCGGGGTTCGCGCCGTCCAACGGGCCGTAGGCGATGACCAGCCAGTGCACGACGTAGAGGGAGAAGGAGATCTCGCCGAGGAAGACCATCTTCCGGCCACCGAAGACGGTTCGGCCCTTGCGGACATCGGCTGTCGCGGCGGCCGCGACGAGCAGCGCCAGCGGCAGGGCCGTCACCGCGACCTGCCCGGTGTACTCGCCGACGAACACGGTGAGCACATAGGCGGCGGCGGTCAGCGAGATCGCCTTGCCGAGCCCGAACCCGGTCCAGCGCCCCCGCAGGACGATGTGAGCCATCAGGATGCCGAGCACGAACTCCAGCATCCGCACCGGCGGGAAGAACATCGTGGACCAACCCGGCAGCCACGGCCCGGCCACGTCGTGGATGAGCTCCTGGTCGGGCAGCAACCGAGCCAGCTGCGGCATCGCCAGAATGGCCAGCACGATGCCGATCGTCCACGCCCACAACCGATGTGCGGGGATCTTGCGAACCCAGCGCGCCACCAGCGGGAAGCACAGGTAGAACAGCAACTCGCAGGCCAGCGACCATGTCGGGGTGTTCAAGCGGAGGTCGAGCAGGATGTGCTGGTTGGGAATCCAGCTCTGCACCAGGAACAACGTGGGCAGCGCATGGCCCCAAGCCACCCCGGCCCCGGTGACCAGCGCCAGTAACGTCGCGGCAACCCAGGTGACCACGGAGTTCGGCAGGACCTTGGCCGCGCGCCTGCGCCAGAACAGGCCGGCGGAGTCGTTCGCGCGGCTGACCCAGGTCAACACGAAGCCACTGAGGATGAAGAAGAAGGACACTCCGAGGGCGCCTGCTCCGTAGTAGAAGCCGCCGGCCAGCGAGGCCTCCGGGGCGAACCGGGGCACCGTTGTCATGCCGACGTGGTTGATCACCACGAGAAAAGCCGCGATGAAGCGCAGGCCGGTCAGCGACGGCAACCGAGGTTTGCCTTTTGTGCCCGCGCTCAGGTCTTCGACGCTAACCTCCGCAGCCGTCATAGCGCCTTCTCCGTTCCTCGGTTCCGCTCGCTGGGCGAACCCAGCCTCCTGCGGCACATCATTTCCCCTGTGGGCGGCCTGGGCGTCTCCCGTCGTGCGGACCATGGTGATCGCAGGCCGCCGCCCACAGACAGAACTGTCCTGGGCGGGCCGAGATGATCTCGGCCCGCCCAGGACAGTTCGATACAAAGAATCAGATCTTGCCCGCGGCCACGTCGGCGAGGGTCACGCGGGAGGACTGGTAGTTCACCACCCAGCGCTGGCCCGTTTCCGACTTGATCTCCTCACGGATCGGCAGGCCGTTGCCGGCGTTGATGGTGAGGACGTCCGCGCTGCCGCCCAGGATGGCGGGGGGCGGGGTGAGGGTCAGCGCGGCCTGGCCGTCGACGGTGGTCTTGCCGACGATCATGTCCGGGATGGTCGCGTACAGCTTCAGCACGCCCGCGCGGACCTCCGCGTCGGCGGCGTTGGCGAACAGCGCGTGTTCGGTGTTGCTCCACAGGTGGTTGTCGATCAGGTTTTCCAGCTCCTTGCCCGTCGGACGCGGCCGGGGGGCGGGAACCGGCTTGCCGATCTTGCGGAACATCTCCGCGGTCTCCGCTTGGGCGTCCGCCCAGGCCTTGTCGGCCTCGGCGGGGCTCAGGCCGACTCCCAGAGCGTTGTTGCCCGCGGTGATCATCGCGATCCTGGCCTTGTCGACGTCGCCGTTCGCGGCGAGACGGGCCGCCGCCAGCACCTTCCCGTCGTACGGCGTGGCAGGCTCGCCCTGCCCCTTGGCGACGGCGTTCACCAGGCTCTTCTCCGAGTCGCCGGTGAACTGCTCGCCCTTGTCGGTGTAGATGGTGTAGTAGAGGTCCGGTTTGTTGTCCAGCCCGAACTTCGTGTTGACGATCAGCGATGCGTCGCCCGGCTGCGTGCCGGCTGCCTTGACCGCGGAGGCCAGCTTCACCAGCGGCGTCTCGACCGCTCGCGGTGCCTCGGCCGCCGGCGGGGCCGCGTCGGACGGGCCGGCCGGGACGCTGCCGCTCGTCGTAGCCAGCACCACGGCCGCCGCGACGGCTGCCGCGCCTACCGCGGCGACGCCGGCCTTGGGCCAGGAGAACCAGCGCTTCGGTCGCACGACCGTGGCCACGGGTTCCCCCATCGCTGTCCGCAGTGCCGCGCGGGCACGGTCATAGGCCTCGGGACCGGGGGACGGCACGTCACGCAGATTCTTCATGAGATCCATTTCATCCATGAGGCTGTCTTTCACGTTGTCGGGACTTGCAGCAGCGCGACCACTTCGGGGGCTTCACGCAACGCCTTGCGTGCCTGGTGCAGCAGGCGGCGGGCGGTGCCGGCCGGGATGTCGAGCACCCGCCCGGCCTCGGCGACGGTCAGGTCCTCCCAGGCGACCAGGCCCAGCACTTCCCGCTCTTCCGGTTTGAGCCGAGCCAGTGCCCTGCCCAGCAGTGCCTGTGCGTCCACGCGGACATCCACCCCCGGCCAGGGGTTCCAGTCACTCGCCACGCCGGTCAGGTCCGACGCCGGCTCCTCGGCCCGCGCGGACCGCCAATGCCGGCGCAGCATGTTCAGCGCGACGCCGTACAACCAAGGCCTGGCTTCGGGATACGCGGGGTCGTACTTCGCACGGGACTCGTAAGCCGCCACCCACACATCGCCGAGCACGTCCTCGGCCGCCTGCCGCCCCACTCTGCGCGCCAGGTAGTTCCCGAGCGCGGTCTCGTGCCGGCTGATCACTTCCACGAAGGCATCGGTGTCTCCGCGCAGCGACCTACCGATCAGTTCCGCGTCTGACGACATGAAGCTCCTCGGGTTTCGCTTCGCCCCAACACCCCGTCTTTGCCAACGTGCGCCCAAAGCGTTCAGGGTAGGTCACCCCACGACGAACATCGCTGGTCAGGCGACGTGTGCGAACGGAGCGGACCGGCTACCCGGCCTGAGCCGTTGGGGAAGCCCGGCGGGGCCGAACGGGCAAGTCGCGGCCGTGCCGCCACCCGCCTTCGACCGCGTCACTAAGATCAAATGGATGCGCAGCCTTGCCGTGGGAGTCGGTCGCCGTGGGTAATCCGTTGGTTGCTCCGGTGCAGGATTCGACCAAGTCGTACTCCGGTGTTCCGCTGCTCGAAGACGCCATCGGCCTGAAAGACGCCATCGAGAGCGGCGACTGGGCCTCGGTCGCGATGGGCGCCGTCGGCACCGCGCTCGACGCGCTGACCGCGGTGATGGACCCCTTCGGCGCGATCTTCGCCGCCGGTGTCGGGTGGCTGATCGAGCACGTCGGCCCGCTCAAGGAAGCGCTCAACGCGCTCACCGGGAACGCCGACGAGATCGCGGCGCAGGCGCAGACCTGGAACAACGTCGCCAAGGAGCTCGGCGACGTCTCGACCGAGCTGACCAACGCGGTCAAGGCCGACCTCGTCAGCTGGCAGGGACCCGCCGCCGACAGCTACCGCAAGCGGGCCGACGACACGTCCGGGCTGCTGGCCGCCGCGCAGAAGGGCTGCGAAGGCGCCGGTAGCGGTGTGAAGACCGCCGGTGAGGTCGTGGGCGCGGTCCGCACCCTGGTGCGCGACATCATCGCCGAGCTGGTCGGGCACCTGATTTCGTGGGCGCTGCAGGTCGTGTTCACCCTCGGCATCGGGCTGGCCTGGGTGGTGCCGCAGGTCGTCGCCGCCGTCGCGAAGACCGCGTCGAAGATCGCGAGCCTCACCACCAAGCTCGTCAAGGCGCTCAAGGCCCTGGTGCCGCTGCTGAAGCGGGCGGGCACCCTGTTCGAGGACGCCGCCAAGGGACTGAAGGGCATCAAGGGCGGGAAGGTCGACCCGCCGCGCAAGCCGGGGAAGATCGACGGCAACCCGAAGGCACCCGACGGCAAGGGCGGCGACTCCACCACCACCAGCGGCGACCACTCGGGCGGCCACGGCGGCGGCTCCACGGAGAAGGGCAACGGCGGCGGGAGCGGCAAGGACTCCACCACGACGTCGGGTGACCACTCGACCGGCAACGGGAACCACTCGACGGGTGACAGCCCGCCACCGAAGGACTCCGGCTCCACGGAGAAGAGCCCCGACAACGGCGGCGGGGGCAAGGACACCTGGGAGTGCAAGACCGACCCGGTGGACATCGCGCGCGGCAACGTCGTGATCGACCAGCTCGACCTGGAACTGCCGTCGCCGCTGGTGCTCGAGCGGCTGCACGTGTCCTCCTACCGCGCCGGCCGGTGGTTCGGTCCGTCCTGGGTGTCCACTGTGGACCAGCGGTTGGCGGTGGGCCGCGAGCACGTCCGGTGCTACGCCGCGGACGGCACCACCCTGGTCTACCCGCGGGCCGCGCCGGGTGTGCCGGTGCTGCCCACGGACGGGCCACGGCGCCCGCTGACCCGGCACGCCGACGGCAGCTACACCCAGGCCGATCCGTTGCGGGGCCGGGAACTCCGGTTCGCCGCGCTGCCCGGACGCGGCCCCGCCGAGCTCGTCCTGCAGTCGATCACCGATGCCGACGGCGCGCGGGTCGACGTCGGTTACGACGGCCTCGGCGCGCCGCGGACCCTGCGGCACTCCGCCGGGTACCGGGTGGAGCTGGAGACCGAAAGCGGGCGCGTGACCGCCGTCCACGTGACCGACCCGGCCGGGAAGTCCCCGGTCCTGGTCCGGCGCTTCGGCTACGACCCGCAGGGGCGCCTGACGAACGAGTTCAACGTCTCCGGCCGCGCGCAGGTCTACGACTACGACCCCGCGGGCCGCGTCACCGGCTGGCAGGACCGCAACGGCACCTGGTTCCGCTACGTCTACGACGGCGAAGGCCGCTGCGTCCGCACCGTCGGCGACCGCGGCTTCTACGACGCCGCGTTCACCTACGACACGCGGCGGCGCGTCACGACCTTCACCGATTCCCTGGGCCACACCGGCGAATTCCACTTCAACGACGCCTACCAGCTCGTCCGTGAGGTCGGCCCGCTGGGCCAGGTCACCACCTCCGATTGGGACCGCGACGACCGCCTGCTCTCCCGCACCGATCCGCTCGGGCACACGACGTCGTTCGCCTACGACGAGCGGGGCGGGCTCGAGTCGGTTACCCGGCCGGACGGCTCGGTGCTGCGGGTCACCACCGACGACGCCGGGCTGACGATCGAGGCCACCGCCGGCGACGGCACCGTGCTCTCCCGCTTCTACCCGCGCGACGAGGCTCCCGACCCGTTCACCGAGACCCTCGGCGTCGCGAAGCCGCTGACCTCCGAGCAGGCCGCCTGGACGCGCGGGGACGAAGAGCCGCCGCCGGTCGACCGGGACGTGTTCGGGCGGCCGAAGTCGGTGCCCAACCGGTCCGGGCAGAACGTCGCGCTCGGCTGGACCGCCGACGGGCACGAACGGCTGCGGGTGCGGCCTTCCGGGGTGCGCGAAACCCGCGGCTACGACGCCGAGGGCAACGAGGTCGAGCACGTCAACGGCGCGGGGCTGGCCGAGCGGACCGAGTACGGCCCGTTCGACCTGGTCACCGCGACGATCGACGCGGCGGGCGCCCGGACGAGCTACACCTACGACACCGAGCTGCGGCCGAGCACGGTGACCAACCCGCTCGGGCAGTGCTGGACCTACCGCTACGACCCGTCCGGACGGCTGATCGAGGAGACCGACTTCGACGGCCGCACCCTGCGCTTCGGCTACGACCGGGC
Source organism: Amycolatopsis iheyensis (assembly GCF_024703995.1). GTDB lineage: Bacteria > Actinomycetota > Actinomycetes > Mycobacteriales > Pseudonocardiaceae > Amycolatopsis > Amycolatopsis iheyensis. The sequence goes on from NZ_JAMXQV010000027.1 coordinate 11,315, forward strand.
GGGCCGGCTCGTCCGGTCGGTGAACGGCGCGGGCGAGGAGACCGAGTACACCCGCGACGTGCTCGGCAACGTCGTCGAACGCCGGTCTCCGGTCGGGACGACCCGGTTCACCTACGACGCGGTCGGCCGGATGACCGCCGCGGTCATGGGCGACGTCGAGCTCCGCGTCTCCTACGACGGCGAAGGCAACGTGCTCAGCGAATCGGTCGACGGCCGGACGCTGACCACCGGCTACGACGCCGACGGCACCGTGCGGCGGCGCACACCGTCCGGAGTGGACAGTGTGTGGCGCTTCGACGGCAACGGGCGGCCGGTGTCGCTCGCCGTCGCCGGGCACACCGTGCGCTTCGAGCACGACGCGGGCGGCCGGGAGATCTCGCGCACCGTCGAGGGCGGTGTCGCGCTCACGCAGTCCTTCGACGTCGACGACAACCTGGTCGGCCAGTCGGTGCGGGCGGTGGGGAGCCCGCCGCGGCACCGCCGGTTCAGCTACCGGACGGACGGGCTGCTCGCCGGGATCGACGACGACGTGGCCGGGCCGACCCGGCTCGTGCTCGACGCCACCGGGCGGGTGACCGAGGTGCACGGCGCGGCCGGCAGCGAGGCCTACCGCTACGACCCCGCCGGGAACGTGGTGGAGACCAGGGAGCCCGGCCGGGTGCCCAGCGCGGGGGCCCGCCGGTACGCGAACAACCGGCTGGTCGCCGCCGGCGCCGTCACCTTCGACCACGACGTGCAGGGCCGGCTGGTCGCGCGGCACGAGGGGGCCCGGGTCTGGCGATACCTGTGGGACGGGCAGGACCGCCTGCTCGCGGTCACGACACCCGAGGGTGACCAGTGGTCCTACCGGTACGACCCGATCGGCCGCCGGATCGCCAAGCAGCGCGTCGTCACCTCGGCGACCGGCGCCCGCGTGGTCGCCGAGTCCTACGAGTTCACCTGGAGCGGCGCGCTGCTGGTGGAGCAGGTCCACGTGGACGCGGCGCAGACCCGGCACGTCACGGTCTGGGAGTACCACCCGGGTGACGACCGGCCGATCGTCCAGGTCGAGCGCGCGGCGACGCTGCGGGACCGGTTCTTCGCGATCGTCACCGACCTGGTCGGCCGCCCGACCGAGCTCCTCGACGCGGCCGGTGCGCCGGTCTGGCGCGGGAACGCGGGCCTGTGGGGCCGCGAGACCGGTGCGGCGGCCACCCCGCTGCGGTTCCCGGGGCAGTACGCCGACGCCGAATCCGGGCTGCACTACAACGTCTTCCGTTACTACGACCCGTCGATCGGCCGCTACCTGAGCCAGGACCCGCTCGGCCTCGGCCCGGCGCCCAACCCGGCCGCCTACGTCGACAACCCGCTGGCGGAGCGGGACCTGCTCGGCCTCGCCTGCGGGAAAAAGGGCGGCAAGGACAAAACGAACGACCAGCCGGGCGGCGGTGACAACGCGGGCAACATCCCGCGTGGTGGCGGCGGCAAGGGCGGCAAGGGCAAGAACACCGACGACACGCACGCCAGCGGGTCCGGCGGCGGCAAGACCGACACGCATTCGCTGGGCAAGCACGACGGCACCGACGTGCAGGTCGACTCCCACCAGGGCAAGCACCAGCAGGGCAACCAGAGCTTCGGCATGAAGTACACGGGCGGCTCGGGGACGAAGTTCCCGGACAACGTCGGCGACAAGTGGCACGAGAAGTACTTCTCCAAGGAAGTCGCCAAGTACACCAACGACCCGAAGTACGCCGGACACGGCACCGAAAAGAAGAACCCCGGCTCGATCGACCAGAACGTCAACGCGAAGAAGAGCGATCTCGACGCGCGCCAGGAAAAGGTCGACGAGCTCGAGTCGGAGCTCAAGGCGAAGACGGCCGCCTACAAGCACGCCTCGGCGGAGGACAAGCCGGGGATCATGGCGGAAGGCAAGAAGCTCAAGCAGGAGTTCGACACCGCGAAGACCGACCGCGACAAGGCGCAGTCGGACTACGACAGCGCCAAGGCGGACCGCGAAAGCTACGACGGCAACCGCAAGTCCGTCCAGTACGACAAGAACGTGAAGGACGACGGCGTCCAGTACGACATGACGTCCTACTGGAAGCCGGACGGCCGGGGTGGCGGCAACTGGGTCACGACCTACCACTGCAACCCGGCGGTGCCGAAGGGCGGGAGCGTGGAGAAGGACTGGTGGCAGCCGCACGGGAAGGACATCGCGAAGCAGCACGGCCTGTGACGACCGGTCACGGGGTTGATCCGCCTGGCGGATCGGACCTACTCTTCAGCGTCGATGCCGGCCGAGGAGGTCCCCATGCGTGGCCGCTTGTTGCTCGTCTCCTGTGCGCTGGCCACCGGTTTGGTGGCCGCGACCGGTACGGCGGCGGAGGCCGCGCCGCGGTTCTCCCCCGGCGCGCCCGGCGCCGGGGATCCGTACTTCCCGGACATGGGCAACGGCGGCTACGACGTCGGCCACTACGACATCCGGCTGGCGTTCGACCCCGCGACCAAGGCGATCGACGCGACCACGACGATCCTCGCCACGGCCACCCAGAACCTCTCGCGCTTCGACCTGGACTTCCAGGGGCCGCTGACGATCAGCCGGCTCTCGGTCAATGGCCGAGACGCGGCCTTCACCCGCACCGGCGCCCAGGAGCTGGTGATCACCCCGCCGAACGGGTTGCGGCAGGGCAGCCCGTTCGTCGTCTCGGTGTCCTACGCCGGCGTCCCGCGGAAGATCGACGACCCCGCGCTGGGTGTGTCCGGCTGGGTCGCCACCAAGGACGGCGCGATCGCGCTCAACCAGCCGATCGGCGCGGCGACCTACTACCCGGTGAACGACACCACCGACGACAAGGCGACCTACAGCCAGACCATCACCGTGCCCACCGGGCTGACCGTGCTGGCCAACGGTGAACCCGGGCCCACCACCACCCGCGACCACCGGACCACGTTCCGCTGGTCCATGAACCGGCCGATGGCCAGCGAGCTGAGCATGCTCGCGATCGGCGACTACGACGTCACCCGCGGCGTGGCGGCTCGCGGCCTGCCGAACATCACCGCGATCGGCAAGTCGATCGACACCGAACCCGGCCAGGGCAAGGTGTTCAACCAGACCACCGCGCAGATCATCCAGTGGGAATCGTCGCTGTACGGGCCGTACCCGTTCGATTCGACCGGCGGCATCCTCGCCGACGTCGGGGTGGGTTACGCCCTCGAGACGCAGAGCCGGCCGGTCTACGACCAGGACACCAGCGAGGTCGACGGCGACCTGCTCGCCCACGAGCTCGGCCACCAGTGGTTCGGCGACAGCCTCACCCCGGTGCACTGGTCCGACATCTGGCTCAACGAAGGCTTCGCGACCTACTCGGAGTGGCTCTACCAGGAGAAGTTCAACCACGTCCCCGTGCAACAGACCTTCGCCAAGGCCTACGCCGACGAGAAGGACTGGAGCGGCGCGGTCGCCGACCCGGGACGTGACCACATCTTCGACGACCTGGTCTACAACCGCGGCGCGATGGCCCTGCAGGCACTGCGCACGAAGATCGGCGACCGCGCCTTCTTCGACGTGCTCACGCAGTGGCCGGCAGCGCACCGGTACGACAACGTGTCGACGCGGCAGTTCACCCAGTTCGTCGAGCGGCTGACCCACCGCGACCTCGGCTCGTTCTTCCGCACCTGGCTCTACCAACCGGGCAAGCCGGCACTCTGACGAGCGGGTGCCCGGCTCAGTGGTCGAGCAGCGCGTAGATCCGCTTGGCGCCCTCGGTCACCTTGGCGATCGCCCACGGGCCGGTGATCTCGTGGGAGTTGAGGCTCACCCGGACCATCGTGCGTCCGACGTGGAAATAGACCATGGCGCCGCCGGTCACGCTGCTACCCACTACGCCGCAGCTCACGTCGCCGACTGGCGCCGGCAGGGGGCTGCTGTCCTTGGTGTTCCCCTCGTACGCGCACATGTTCTGGACCGCTCCGACCGCGACGGCCGGGCCCTCCGCGTAGATCGTCTGCTCGACCGACAGGCCCGCCGAGGGCCGATCGCTGTTGTCGAGCAGCGACTGGCGCTGGCACGTGATCTGGACCGCGTTGTGGCTCACCACGGAGTTCTCGTCCACGTCGAACAAGTCCCGCTGGAGGCCGTCCGTCGGCTGGTCCGTGACCGCCGTGAAGACCTCGGGCGGCATGGCGTCGCACGGCTTGGCGGCGGTCAGGTGGTACGGCTCCGGGTAGCTGTGCTCGGGCATCGGGCGGGGGCCCGCGGCGATGTTCGCGGTGATGCCGTCGATGAGCTTGCCCAGGGCGTGCTCACCGTCCGCGATCGCCGAGAAGTGGCGCAGTTCGAGGGTGAAGGCGTCGGTCGTGCCGTGGGTGAAGGTCACTGTGACTTCGTCGTCGCCCTGGTCCGGGCGACGGTGGTACTCGACGCCGTTGGCGGTTCCGGTCGTCCCCGGCTGCGGCGCGATCGCGCTGTGCCACGCGAACGAGCTGGCGAGCTTGACGTTGAGCGTCGTGAGGGTGACCACCGGTTCGTCGCGGTGGCCGGCCGCACGCTCGACGTTGCCGCCGCAGGAGATCTGTTCGAACGTCGTCCCGGCCAGCTCCGGCCGGTCGGCGCCCGGGCTCAGCCGGGTGCCGCCGGCGAGAGGGTGGGCGGTGTGCTTCAGCCCGGCGGCGGCCAGGACGTCGTCGGTGAGCACCGCGCACGGGTAGTAGACGGGCGTGCCCTCGTAGGCGGCCACCGGCTCGCTGCCGGGTTTCTCCACCAGGATGTTCGGCCGCGGTCCGGCCAATCCGATCAGCTGGGGTTCCTGGACGGGCCGGCACGCGGAAAGCCCGAGCACCAGCGCCAGAACGACGGCAGCCCGAAGACGGTGGTTCATCGATGCCTCCCCCAGAACGATGATCGGTCAACTATGGCACCGGCGGAACCGCTTGCGCCACGGGGTGTCTAGCCGGCCTGCTTCGGCGCCCGGAAGCCGCCGATTCGTGGCTCCAGCAGTTCCGCGAGCCGCAGCGGTGTGCGGTCCTCGTACATCGGGCCGATCAGCTGGACTCCCACCGGCAGGCCCTCCGGGGACCTGCCCGCGGGAATTGCCGTGGCGGGCAGGCCCGGCATCGTGGCCAGGCCCGCCCAGACCAGCTGGTCGAAATACGGGTACCCGACGCCGTCGATGTCGATGTGACGCGCCATGGGATTCGGGTTGTGGTCGTGCGGGAACGCCGGGGTCGGCGTGATCGGGCACACCACGACGTCGAACTCCGCGAACAACCGCCGCCACGCGTGGCGGTGGGCCTCGCGGCCGCGGTTCGCCTCCAGCCAGTCGTGGTGGGTGGCCGTCATCGCGCGCAGGCGCACCGCGTCGAGGCTCCGGTCGGCGTCGTCGGGCCGCTTCAGCGATTCGGTGGGGAACCGTGCGGTGGAGCCCGAAATCAGCAGTCGCATGTAGAGGGTCGCCGCTTCCGTCAGGTCGGGCAGCAACGTGCTGTGCCGCTCGACGCGGGCGCCGCCGTCGGCCAGCTCGGCCGCCACCCGGTTCACGCCCGCCCGTACGGCCGCCCCGGTCGGGAGGCACGGGTGGTCGTCGAGGACCAGGACCCGGAAGCCGTCGAGCCGGTCGTGGCGAGCGGGCGGCAGGCTCACCCGGTGCGCCACCCCGTGCGTCAGCGGGTCCGGTCCGGCCATGACGTCCAGCAGGAGCGTGAGGTCTCCGGCGGTGCGCGCCATCGGGCCGACGACGGCGAGGTCGAGGTCGACCGGCAACGCCGGCTCGGTCGGCGGGACCATTCCGCGACTGGCCGCCAGCCCGAGCGTCGGCTTGTGCGCGTAGACGCCGCAGAAGTGCGCGGGGGTGCGCAGCGAGCCGCCGATGTCGGAGCCGATGGACAACGCGCCGAACCCGGACGCCAGTGCCGCCGCCGACCCGCCGGACGAACCGCCCGGGGTGCGGCCGCGGTCCCACGGGTTGGTGGTCGTGCCGTAGATCTCGTTGAAGGTCTGGATGTCCTGCAGCCCCAACGGCACGTTGGTCTTGCCGAGCACCACCGCGCCCGCGTCCTTGAGCCGCGACACCTGCACCGCGTCCTGCACCGGCACGAAGTCCCGGTGCGCCGGCATGCCCCACGTCGTGGGCAGCCCGGCGATGTCGTAGGACTCCTTGACCGTCACCGGAACGCCGAGCAGCGGCCGGTTCTCGCCGCGGGCGCGTGCCTGGTCGGCCCGGTGCGCGGCGGCCCGCGCGCGGTCGAAGTCGGGCACGCAGATCGCGTTGACCACTTCGTCCGCACGCTCGATGCGGGCGATCGCCGCGTCGGTCAGTTCCACCGAGGTCACCGCACCGGTGCGCAATGCGGCAAGGATTTCTTCGGCGGAGGCGAAAGTCGATTCCATGAATGCGAAGCTAGCGACGGGTCGGCAAAGGCACGAAATTCCGGTTGTCGCAATGAGGTGACCGGAATTCGGGCGTGCGGTCCACCGCGGAAGGGGGTTCTTCGCAGGTCACAGCACCGACATGGCGCGGCTGCGGCCGCGGCAGCCATGAACGGCCGCGGTGCGCAACGGGATGGACGTCTCAGTCCCCGGTGGGGTGCGTCCGCCGCGAAAAGTGCTGGACGACGAACGTCCCGATCGTCACGACGCCCACGAGCGCCAGGACGGCTTGGTCGGCGAGGATCCCGACGGCCAGCGCGCAGACACCGGTGACCGCGACCAGCACGAGGACGAACCGCCAGCCGGCCAGTGGCCGGCGAAGACGGTCGGCGAAGGTGGGATCGGTGGCGGCGATCTCGGCCTCGATCCGCTCGAGCGCTCGCCGTTCGTGGTCGTGCAACACGGGAACCTCCTTCACCGCGCGGCCCCGGACCAGAGGGGTGCCCACCTCGGCGGCCGCTAACCGGGTCGCGGGGGATTGTCACCCGAACGGATTGCCCGACGGCGGCCGAAGGCGAGCGGTGACTGTCCGCCGATCGGCGGTGATCGACATCACAATGTCGCTTCTCGTGATCCATGCCTAATCTCGCGCTGCCGGTCGTCTTTCGACGCCGACAACCAAAGCGGGTGATATGTCGGAATATCACCTTTCGAGAGGGGACCCATGAACCGGACTTACAAGACAATCTTTGTCGCCGCGGCCACGGCCACGATCGCGGCCGGTGCGGTGGCCGTCGCCGTCACCCCGGCCAGCGGCGCCGCCGCTCCGGCGGACGAACAGCCCTCCACCGTCGAGGACTACAGCTACCCCGGCGCCGACGCCATCCTCGCCAGCGACCACGTGCAGCTGATCAGCGGCGACGGCCACATCCTCTACAAGCGCTGCCCCGTCCCGGAAACGCCCGGGCTGATCATCGTCCGCAGCACCGACCTGATCGGCGCGGCGGGCAACGGGAAGCTCTGCTTCGAGGTCACCGCCGCCGAGGGCCACCTCACGATGAAGATCCCGAACGTGTTCGCGGTCCGCGGGGACGGCACGTCCGCGACCGCGGGCCACAAGCTCAAGGCCCAGCTGACCACCGACGCCGGCGTGCACTCTTCGGTCGACATCAACCCGAACTCCGACACCGAGGTCGGCATCGCCGCCACCCCGCCCGGCGACGCGACGACGCTGCTCCAGCTGGACGCGTCGCGCTGATCGTCGGCGGCGGAACTCCGCCGCAGGCACGTCGTGCTCCGGGGCGCGAGCTCCGGGGCACGACGCGCTTTCCGCGTCGGCGCATGGTCTATCTTCTCGCCATGCTGGATCGCCTCCGGAGGAACGCCCGCGCGGCCGCGCTGCTGGCCGACGTCTTCGACTTCGACCTCACCCGGCTCGATCCCGTCGAACCGGTGCGGTTGGCCTCGGGTGGCGAGTTGCGGGTGGTCGCGGGTGACGCCGCGGGCGGGACGTTCTTCGTCTGCGACAACGGACCCGTGCTCTACGCCGATTCCGAAGGCTCCGCCGGGATCATCGCCACCGACCTGACGGCCGCGGTCCGGCTCGTCGTCGGCGTGCCCACCTGGCACGACGTCGTGTCGGACGCCCCCGACCTCGACGCGATGCGCGCCTCCTTCGAGTCCTCCTATGCCGAGCTGCGAGAAGACGAACCCGAGATCGACCGGCTCCGCGCCGACGTCGCCGCGGAGCTGGAACTCGGCACGGTCGCCGCCGAGGACGTGCTGGCGTCGCTCAGCGAATGCCTGACCGGTCTTTCGCCCGAATACCTGCTGCTCAACGAAAACGGCGACGAGTACGACCGGCTGTGAGCCTCACCGGCCGGAGCGGCGGCGGGGCGCCGCGGACCGGGGTGGCGTCGAGCGCATGTGGTCGCGCACCGGCGCCAGCAGGCCGGCGAGCACCTCGACGTCGTCGCGGGAGAGCGGCTCGAACAGCAGGCCGCTGACCACCTCGATGTGGCCGGGCAGCACTTCGGCGAGCCGCGTCCGCCCGGCGTCGGTGATGGTGACCGTGGTGCTCCGCTCGTCGTCCGGCGAAGGAGCGCGCACGACCAGGCCCGCCTTTTCGAGCAGCCCGGCCTGGTAGGTCAGGCCGCTGCGGCTGTAGACGACGCCGTCGGCCAGGTCGGTCATGCGGTGGCTGCCCGTCGGCGAGTCCCCGAGCCGGGCCAGCAGCTGGAACTGCACGTAGCTGAGCTCGCCGGCCTCGCGCAGCTGCTGCTCGACCGCGTGCCGCAGCAGGCTGGTCACCTCGATGAGGTCGAAGTAGGCGCCGAGCTGCACGGGATCGAGTGACGGTGGCGTGTCGGACATGCTCGCAGCCTACTGCTTCGAATTCGAAGGGTCGCGGCGGAAGCGGCCGCTCCGGTGCGGCACACTGGCGCGATGTCCTCGTCCGAGCTGGGCAGTGCGGTCCGCTGGTTGCGCGAACACACCGACCCCGCGGCCGCCGGACTGCCGGCCGGCGGGCTGCGCATCACCGGGCGGCGGGCCCGCGGCTTGCGCCGGGAGGAGCTCGCCGAGCTCGCCGGGGTGTCCGCGGACTACATCCGGCGGCTGGAGCAGGGCCGGCGGCACCCGTCGGCCGGCGTGATCTCCGCCATCGCCCGCGCGTTGCGGATCGGACGGGCGGACTACGAGCGGCTCTGCGCCCTCGCCGGGTACGCCGCGGTCGACGGCCAGGTGCCGCGCGAAGCCGGGCCGGCGGCGCTGCGGCTCCTGGAGCGGTTCGACAGCTCCCCCGCGTTCCTGACCGACGCGGCGTGGAACGTCATCGCGGTCAACGGCGCGTGGCTGGCACTGGGCGGCGCGTCGGCCGGTTCCGCCCGGGACTGGAACGTCGCGTGGCGCACGTTCCGCGACGCACGCGCGGAGATCGATCGCAGCGAGGAGCACCAGGCCGGGTTCCGGGCGGTGCTCGCCACCCGGCTGCGGGACGCGTCCCTGCGCTACCCCGCCGACGCGGCGCTCGCCGAGCTGGTCGACGAGCTGCGGAGCACCAGCCGTCGCTTCGACATCCTTTGGCGCACCCCGAAAACGGTCTCCGCCCCGGAGAACCGGGCCGCGTTCCGGCTACCGGACGGCACCGCCATCACGCTCGACGGCGCCCTGCTCGAGGTACCCGGCGACGGCCTGATGGCGGTGGTCCTCACCGCGGCACCGGACTCGGCCGACGCGGCGCGGCTCGGGGAGGTCGTTCGCGCGGCGGGGCGGGCGGGTGTGCTCAGGGTGGGCCAGGCCGGCCCGAGCTGAGCCCCGCCGCGGCCACGGGCCCGGCCGACGCGGGCCGGCTCGGGGAGACCGGCCGGGTGGGCGTGCTCAGGGTGGACCAGACCGGACCAAGCTGAGCCCGCCCGCGGCGTCGGACTCGGCCGATGCGGCCCAGCTCGGGGAGGTCGCCCGCGCGGCCGGCCGTAGCCAGGCTGGGCCAAGCCGGCCCAAGCGGAGCACACCGCTACGCCAAGCTCGGCCAACGCGACCCGCCTCCGGGAGGACATGGCCAGGCCGCCAAAGCTGAACCCGCCCGCAGCGCCAGGCTCAGCCAATGCGACCCGCCTCGGGGGACCCGCGGCGCCAGGGTGGGCCAAACCGGCCCAGGCTGAGCGCACCCGCGGCCACGATCCTGAACCCAGTGGATCAACGTGACCGAGCACACTTGCTTCAAATTCGAAGCAGCTGTAGCGTGGCCCACAGTTGCTTCGAATTCGAAGCGAATCGAGCTGGGTGAAGGTGAGACTCCGATGAAGGCAGTGCGTTTCCACGAGTACGGCGAGCCCGGCGTCCTGCGCTACGAGGACGTGGCGCAGCCGGCGCCGGCCGCCGGGCAGGTGCGGGTGCGCGTCGCCGCGACGTCGTTCAACTCCGTCGATGGCAACATTCGCGGCGGCTTCATGCGCGAGCCGATCCCGGTCGCGCTGCCGCACACCCCCGGCATCGACGTGGCCGGCACGGTCGACGCGCTCGGTGCGGGCGTCAGCGGCCTCGAGGTCGGCGACGAGGTCGTCGGCTTCCTGCCGATGGACGGCGACGGCGCGGCCGCGGAGTACGTCCTCGCGCCGGCCGAGGTCCTCACGCCCGCGCCGAAGGGCCTCCCGCTGGCCGACGCCGCCGCGCTGCCGGTGGTGGGACTGACCGCGTACCAGGCGCTGTTCGACCACGCCGGCCTGCGGTCCGGGCAGCGCGTGCTGATCAACGGCGCCGGTGGCGCGGTCGGCGGCTACGCGGTGCAGCTGGCCAAGGGGGCCGGAGCCCACGTCATCGCGACGGCGAGCCCGCGCAGTGCCGACGCGGTCGAGTCGGCCGGCGCCGACGAGGTCGTCGACCACACGACGACCTCGATCACCGCGGCGGTGACCGAGCCCGTCGACGTCGTGCTCAACCTGGCGCCGGTCGACCCGGCGGAGCTGGCCGCGCTGGTCACCCTGGTCCGGCCGGGCGGGGTCGTCGTCAACACGACGGTGTGGATGCCCGCGCCCACCGACGAAGCGCGTGGCGTGCGCGGGATCGACTTGTTCGTGCGCAGTGACGCCGGGCAGCTGGCGAAGCTGGTGGCCCAGGTCGACCGGGGCGAGCTGCGGGTCGACGTGGCCGAGCGGGTGCCGCTGGCCGAGCTGGCGGCGTTGCACGCGCGGGCCGCCGAAGGCGCGGTGCACGGCAAAGTCATCGTCGTCCCGGCTTGACGTTTGCCTAGTCGACGGGGACCGCGGTCGTGTGCTTGACCGTGCGGATCGCGATCCCCGACTGCAGGGTCGCCACCCCCGGGATCCGGGTCATCCGGTCGAGCAGGAACCGATCCAGACCGGGCAGGTCGGCCACCGCCACCTTCAGCAGGTAGTCGGTTTCGCCCGCCGTCCAGTGGCACTCCAGCACCGCCGGGTCCTTCCCGACCTCCGCTTCGAACCGCTCGATCGCGTGCTTGGTGTGCTGCGCCAGGCGGACCGTGACGAAGACCGTGAGGCCGCGGCCGACCAGGTCGCGGTCGACGAGGGCCGCGTAACCGCTGATATAGCCCTGCTCCTCCAGCCGCTGGACGCGACGCAGGCACGGGGCCGCCGACAAGCCCACCGCGGCCGCGAGGTCCCGGTTCGACAGCCGGCCGTCGCGCTGCAGGATCCGGAGGATCTCCTTGTCGATGCTGTCCAACGCCATGCGCAAGATAATTGCGCATCCGCGGTAAATCAGGCAATAAAGGCTCGATGATTGCTGGACCGGCGACCCGTGCGCTCGCGACGATGGCAAGCGAACGGAACGGAGGTCCTCGGATGGCCGAGTTGCTCGGGCCGCTGCTGCTGTTCGCGGTGGTCATGGTCGTCAGCCCCGGCACGAACAACGTGCTCGCGACCACCAGCGGGCTGCGGTTCGGGTTGCGCGCCAGCCTGCGGTTGCTGGCCGGCCTCGGGCTGGGTGTCGTGTCACTCGTCGTGCTCGCCGCACTGGGGCTCGGCTTCGTCGTCACCGCGGTGCCGCACACCCAAACCGTCCTTCGGGCGCTGGGCACCGCGTACCTGCTGTGGCTCGCCGTGCGGATCCTGCGCTCCGGCCGCCCCGGACCGGCGGCCGCGCGGGACGCCCGCACCTTCACCACCGGGTTGCTGGTGAGCTGGCTGAACCCGAAGGTCTGGGTGCTGGCGCTCAGCGCGGTCGCCGGCTACTCCGCGATCGCCGCCGACCCGCTGGTGCTCGCGGCGATCCTGGGCGGTGTCTTCGCCGCCGTCATCGTCCCCAACCTGCTGCTGTGGTGCTCCTGCGGACAGCTGCTCGCCGCCAAGCTCACCACAGACCACCACTGGCGCGTCGCGAACACCGTCCTGGCCGCGCTGCTCGTGGTCTCGGTCGTCCCGATCTGGCTGGAGTGAGTCGCTGCTCAGCGCAGCACGGCCGCCAGCAGGTCGGTCCCCAGCGCCGTCAGATCCGGCACGTTGACGGTGTAGCGGACGTACCGGCCTTCCCGCCGCGACGTGAGCAGGCCCGCGCGGCGCAGGACCGCCAGGTGCCGGGAAACCTCCGGCGGCGAGAGCTGCCAGGCGTGGGCCAGCTCGCCGGTGGTGTGCGGGCCGCGGGCCAGGGTGCGCAGGAGCCGCAGCCGGACCGGGTGGGCCAGCGCCTCCAGCCGGTGCGTGATCGTTTCCAGGGACACCGGCTCGGCCGGCCCGGCCTCGGCGACCGGGTACTGCAGCACCGGCGGCCACCCGCGCGCGTAGACCGCGACCAGGTGCGGGCGGCCGAAGACGCTGGGGACGAACGTGACGCCGGCGCCGTCGGCCGCGGTCGCGCTGTCCTGCAGCTTGTCCACGACGATGCAGGTGCCGTCCGGGGTCAGGGTGACGGCGCTCGAGACCGACGCGAGGGCCGCCGCGACGCCTTGGCGCTTCAGCAAGTCGTTCTTCAGGCGCAGGTCTGCGGCGAGCCGGCCGGCGATGCCCGTCCAGGCGGCGTCGAAGAACGCCTCGGCGCACTCCTCGAGCGTCTGCCGCACCCGCGCCCGCACCGCGGCGGGGTCCTCGAGCAGCCGTTCCGCGAAGGCCTCTTGGAGCGCGCCGCGGGCCTGGGCGAGGTCCAGGGCCCGCTCGCGCGCCGTCGCGTCGGCGAGTGGGGACGGCGCGGCGAAGTGGACCCGGTTGCTGCCGCACGTCGTGATGAGCGCCGCGGTCACGTAGCTTTCGTCGTCGATCCGGTCGACGTCGTCGAGCTCCTCGGCGAGGGTCGGCCGCGGGCGGGCCGGGACCAGGAAGTCCGCCCGTGAGGAACGCCAGAGGAACTCCGCCTCCCGGAGCCGTTCGGCCAGCTCCGGCCGCAGCCCGGTCCAGACGTCCCCGGCCCAGCCGGCCAGCTGCGGGTGGTGCCCGGGCTCGGCCAGGACGTGCAGCATCGCGGTCAGCTCGGCCAGCGGGGACGCCGCGAACCGCAGCTGCTCCGGCCGGCCGCCGAGGTCGATCCTCAACGTCATCCCCGCATTCTCGCTGGTGGGGTGGCCGGCGACCACGCCGGTTGACGGTGTTCGTCAATCGACGTGGCCGTGTGGCCGGCCGCCCGCACGGTGGACGCCATGGCAACCCCCACCAAGATCCGGCCGCGTGCCCTCGTCCGGGCTTCCGGCGGTCCCCGCTACGCCGTCGCACTGGTCGTGGACGCGCTCGGCACCGGTCTGCTGCGGCCCTTCCTGCTGCTGTACGGGGTGCTGGTGCTGAAGCTGTCCGCGTCGGCCACCGGGGTCGCGATGACGGCCGGGATCGTCGTGGGGCTGGGCTGCATGCCGGCGGTGGGGCGCTGGCTGGACCGGGGCGCGCGCAGCACGGTCGTGGCCGCGTCGATGCTGGTGCGGGTGCTGGGGGCCGGGCTGCTGCTCGCCGCGCCCGCGGGCCACGTCGGCTTGTTCGCGGCGGCGGCGCTCTTCCTCGGCATCGGCAACCAGGCGTGGCCGGCCGCCCACGCGGCACTCGTGGCCACGGTCGCCCACGGCCGCGAACGCGACGCCGCGCTCGCGGGCGGCCGCGCGCTGCGCAACGCCGGCCTGGGCGCGGGCGGGTTGCTCGCCACGGCGTGCCTGGCAGGCGGCGCCGGCGCGTTGCAGGCACTGGCCGCCGTCACCGGGCTGGCCTATCTCGTCGCGGCCGCGCTGGCGTGGTCGGTCCGGCTGCGCGCGCAGCCGTCCGACGCCGTCGCGGCCCACGGGCCCGCGCCCCGGCTGCGCGCGCTGCTGGCCGCCAACGTGATCTACGTCTTCTGCCTGAACGTGCCCGAAGTCGCGCTCCCGCTGGTCTTGGTGACCGAGCTGCACGCGTCGCCGGTGTGGTCGGCGGCCGTCTTCGTGGCCAACACGGTCCTGGTGGTCGTGTTGCAGGTACCGGTCACGGTCCTGCTGGCCCGCTTCACCCGCCGGACGGCGCTGGTCCTCGGCGGCGTCGTGCTCACGGCGTCGTACCTCGGGTTCCTCGCGGCGACCGGCTGGGGCGCGGCAGCGGTCGCGGCCGTGTCCGTGGTGTGCACGCTCGGCGAGATCATCTACGCCGGAAGTGCGACGGCGCTCGTGACGGTCCTCGCGCCGCCCCACCTCCTGGGGCGCGCGTTGGCCCGCTTTCAGCTTTCGACGGGCTTCGGGCTCGCCGTCTCACCGGCGGTGATCACGGCTCTCGCTTCTCGTGGGCCGGGTGTGCTGTGGGGCGGCCTTGCCGCCGCGACGCTCGTTTCCACTTCCGCTGTTGCGGCGGAGAAGGAGACGGCTTAGAGGCCGGCTTCGTCGAGCAACGCGCGCATGCGATCGGCCGGCAACGCCGGGTTGGCGGCCGCCGCCTCGGCCACCTTGGCGGAGTCGGACAACAGAACCTCCAGCGCCGCCACCGGGACACGCCGATGACGAGCAGCCGCGGCACGCACGGACACCACCGGATCCCGGGCCAACGCCGCCAGCACAGCCTCAGGCAAGTCCGGCCCCTCGGCGGCGAGCGCCCGGCGACGCGAGTCATCGGCTCCCGCCAGCCTCACGAAACCCTCCGGCGGGAAGTTCGGGTGCTTCGTCAGGCCCGGCCGGCGCCTCGGGCTCTCACCGTGCTCGCTGACCAGGCCCTCGAGCACCTCCCCCGGCGTGTCGGGCCGCCAGGCGACGATCCGCCGCACTTCGACGTCTTCGTGCTCGTGCAGGCGCCGCACCACCGCCGCCGGCAGGTCCGGCGATCTCGCCGCGCAGCGCCGGAAGCACGGGATCGGGGAGTCGAGGTGGGCGACGCGCTCGGCCAGTGGCCGGTCCGGGAGCCAGGTCGGCTGGTCGTGGTCCAGCATCAGCACGGCAACCACGTCGGACGAGTCGGCGAGGAGCGCGGCGTGCAGTCGCCTTCGGCGGTCCTCCGGCAGGTCCTGGCGGAGGACGACCCGTGCGCGGACAACCGGGCTGGGGTCTTCCACCAGCCGGTCGACGGCCTCCGGCGGGAGGGCCGGGTTGATCGCGACTTCGGCGCGCAGCTCCTCGTCGCCCGCCAGGCATTCCCGCAGGGACTCGGCCGTCAACGTCGCGTACGCCGCCGCCGCGGGCCGGGTGGCGGCGTCGGCCATCAGTGCGGCGTGCAGGTCGGCCGGGGCCGGCGGGTGCGGGTAGCCGGCCGCGGCCGCGCGGACGCGCGGGTCGGGGTCGGCCAGCAGTGCCCGCCGGACCGCGACCGGCATCGCCTCCCACGTCTTGGCGACCGCCGCGCGGAGCACCGGGTCCTCGTGGCCGGCCAGCCCGGCCAGCCCGCCCGGCCCCGCGTACTCGGCGAGTTCGTCGGGCATCACCCGGACACCGGACCGGATGGTGTGGTCGACGAAGTTCCTCAGCGCGCACCGGATTTCGACGTCCGGGTGCGCCGCGACGCGCTGCCGCGACGCCGGGGACCGACGTGGTGAATCCAGCGCCAGCGCGATGGCCGGGTCGCCGAGGTCGAGCAGCCGCGTCACCACGACGTCCGGCAGGTTCGGCTGCCGCCACGCCATCTTCGCCGCCGCGTGGCGGTCGGCCGTGAGCCGCGACAGCACGTCCACCGGGGCAGCCGGGTTCGCGGCCAATCCGGCCAGGGCCGGGCGCAGACCGTCGACCATGGTCGGCACTGTAGCGCTCAGAAGAGGGTCGCGGGCTCGACCGGCTCCGGCTCGGGCAGCGGTTCGACGCCGGGCGTCAGGGCTCGGACGTCGTCGTGGAAGCGGCGGGCCAGGGCCGGCGCCTCTTCGTTGTCGGGCGTGTGCACGAACACCGTCGGCGTCCGGCCCTCCGTTAGCCAGCCGGAGACCACCTCGGTCCACGGCCGCCACCCCTCGACCGTCTCCTCGACCGAGTCGCGGCCCAGGTAGCGGACGATCGGCTGGTCGGTCAGGGCCCGCGTCCGCCGCGGCAGCCGCGGTTTCTTCGCCCAGGCGTCCTGCTCGGCCTCGCCGGCCGGCGGGCGCTGGAAGAAAACGGTGGTGTCGAACGGCACCCACTCGGCGCCGGCGTCGGTGAGCGCCCGTTCCAGCAGTGACGTCGAACCGGCGTCGCTGAAGAACTCCGGGTGGCGCACCTCCACCGCGCGCCGGAGGCCCGCGGGCAGCCGGCGCAGGAAGCGGCCGAGCGCATCGACGTCCGCCGGGCCGAACGAGCCGGGCAGCTGGGTCCACAGCACCGCCCGGTCACCGAGGGGCTCGACGGCGTCCAGGAACGCCCGCATCTCGGCCTCGACCCCGGCGAACCGGCGCTCGTGCGTGACGAGCTTGGGCACCTTGACCACGAACCGGAAGCCGGGGCCGGTCTGCTGCGCCCACGTCTCGACCGTGCTCCGGGCCGGGGTCGCGTAGAACGTGGTGTTGCCCTCGACCGCCGTGCACCAGCCGGCGTAGGCCCGCAGGCGCTCCTTGGCCGGGAGCGCCTGCGGGAAGAACCGGCCGGGCCACGCCTTGTGGTTCCACATCGCGCAACCGACGTGCAGACGTGCCACCGGCGTCAGCGTCGGTGAAACCGCGGCTGCGGCCGGCTCCGTTGTCATACCGGTGATCGTGCCAGGCAGGTCACAACGCCGGGCCCTGGGTGCGGTACCACAGCGCGAGTTCCTCACCCTCGCTCAGCTTCGGAGGCTCATCCGCCAGCGGACGCCACCCCATCACGTGCGAGAGATCCCGTTCGAGCCAGCACAAGCGCATCCTCAGCTCGGCGTGCGCGGCGAACAGCTTCGCTTCGTCCACCGCGCCACTCAGGCCGCGCCAGCGCTCGAAGTGCGCGACGGCGCTCGCGAGCACCGGCGCGGCCGGGTGCGACGGCCGCACCTGGCGCTTCGCCTTGACCAAGCGGGCATACGCCCGGCTGGTCTCACGGAAGCTCGCCCCGCCGTCGAGGCGCGGACGCACCAGGCGTGGCACGCCCACCAGGTCGTGGCGAGCCTGCTCGAGGACGCGCCGGGCCGCCATCGGCTCAGCGGGGCAGCTCGTGCCGCGTGACGGCGGCTTCGTCGAGGTCGATGCCCAGGCCCGGCCGGTCCGGGACGAGGACGTGGCCGTCGGCGTAGCGGAGGCGGGTGTCTTCGGTCAGCAGCGTCTCGAAGTTGTAGATGCCTTTCTCCGCGGCGAAGTACTCGACGACCAGCGTGTTGGCGATGGCGGCGCAGAGGTGGGTGTGCAGGTTGTGGTGCCAGTGCGGGGCCATCGGCACGCCGAAGCTGTCGGCGGTGTGCGCGATCCTCAGCCACTCGGTGACGCCGCCCGCGACGCCCGCGTCGGCTTGGACGATGGCCGCGGCGCCCGCCTCCAGCAGGCCGCGGAACTCCCAGCGGGTCTGGTGGATCTCCCCGGTCGCGACCGGGGTGGCGGTGTGGCGGGCCAGCTCGGCGTGCCCGGCGATCGCGTCCGGCGCCAGGGGTTCCTCGAACCACCAGACGCCGGCGTCCCCCGCCGCGCGTTCGAACGCCGCGATCGCCGCGCGCGCCTCGGCCACCGAGCGGTACGCGTTGTTGGCGTCGAGCGCGAGCCGTCCGGTGCCGTCGATCGCCTCGACCGCGGCCGCGACCCGGCGGGCGTCCTCGGCGACGCTCAGGCCGCCGACCTTGATCTTGTGGTCGGTGAAGCCCTGGCCCCGGTTGAAGGCGATCTCGGCGGTGACCGCGTCGGCCCAGTCGCCGTCGCCGTCGCGGTAGTAGCCGCCGGACGCGTACGCGGGCAACGGCTCGGTCGATCCGCCGAGCAGGACCGCGAGGGGCTGCCGGGCGCGCTGGGCCTTGAGGTCCCACACCGCGATGTCGAGCGCGGACAGCGCACGCAGGACCGCGCCGCGCCGGCCGGCCAGCAGGGTCTCCTGGTAGGCCCGGCTCCACAGGCCGACGATGTCGTCGGCGTCGGCGCCCAGGTAGCCCGGCGCGAGGAGCTCGTCGACGCACCCGCGGGTGAGCGGCCCGCCCGCGGTGCCGGCGTAGGTGTAGCCCAGGCCGGTGCGGCCGTCGGAGTCGGTGACCTCGACCAGGACGTAGTGGCGGTCGGCGAGGACGCGGTTGGACATCCGGGTCGCCCGGCTCACCGGGACGCTGACGGCGCGGGTGCGGATGGTGCTGATCTTCACGGGAGAAGTCCTTTGTGGTCAGGCGGCGCGGATGGTGCGCAGGTTGGCGAACTCGAGGGCGCCGGCGGTGCCGAGCTCACGGCCGTGGCCGCTGGCTTTCACCCCGCCGACGGGCAGCCGGGGGTCGGACTCGGAGATCCGGTTGACGAACACCGACCCCACGGCGAGCCGGGCGGCGACGTCGGCCGCGCGTCCCGGGTCGGCGGTCCACACGGAACTGCTGAGCCCGTACCGGCTCGCGTTCGCCGCCGCGACCGCCTCGGCGTCGGTCCGCACGCGCAGGATCGCGCCGAGCGGCCCGAAGGTTTCTTCGCGGAAGGTGACGTCATCGGCGTCCGGGACTTCGATGACGGTCGGCGGGAACCACGCCCCGGGCCGCTCGTCCGGGTGGCCGCCGGTGAGCAGCCGCGCTCCCCCGGCCAATGCCGTGGACAGCTGGTGCCGCAGTTCATCGCGGAGGTCTGCGCGCGCCATCGGGCCGATCTCGGTGCGTTCGTCGGCCGGGTCGCCGACGACCAGCCGCCGGGCGCCGTCGACCACCGCGTCGACGAACTCGTCGGCGACGTCCTGGTGGACGATGAGGCGCTTGGCGGCGATGCAGCTCTGCCCGGTGTTGAGGAACCGCGAGCGCACCGCGGCGGCCGCGGCCGCGGGGACGTCGGCGTCGCTCAGCACCAGGAACGGGTCGGAGCCGCCGAGCTCCAGCACGGCCTTCTTCACCGCGGCGCCGGCCCGGGCGCCGACGAGCGCGCCGACCTTGTTGCTGCCGGTGAACGCGACGGCCGCGACGCGCGGGTCGTCGATGAGCGGCCCGATCCGCGACGGTGGCAGCAGCACCGACGTCAACGTGCCTTCGCCGAACGCTTCGTCGAACAGCTCCTGGACGGCCCGCGCACCCGGAGACGTTGTCGGCGTGCTTGAGCACCACCGCGCCGCCGATCGCGACCACCGGCACCATCGAGCGGACGACCTGCCAGAACGGGTAGTTCCACGGCATGATCGCCAGCACCACGCCGAGCGGCGTCACCCGCAGGTGTGCGGTGTCCGGCGGGACCGAGACCGGTTGTGGCGCAAGCAAAGCGGGTAACTGGCCCGCGTAGTGCTCGCACGCGAACGCGCACTTCTCGATCTCGGCGAGGGACTCGCGCAGCGGCTTGCCCATCTCGGTGGTGGCCAGCAGAGCGTTCTCCGCGGCTCGCGCCCGGAAGAGATCGGCGAGGCGCCGCAACGCTTTCGCGCGATCGCCGCCCGGTTCCGCGACGGCGGCGGCCGCGCGGCCGAGGACGCGCTCGACGTCCTCCGGCTTGGTGTGCTCGTACGTCGCAAGAGGACGGCCGGTCGCCGGGTTGACTGTGGTGATCATCGGCCGGTTCCCGTGCGGGCGAGCAGCCAGTCCTGGAACCGCCGGCCGAGAATCACCGGATCCTCCAGCAGCTTCGGCACGTCCACGGCGTTGCCGGGTTCGAGGCGCACGTGCAGCAGGGCGGGCCCGTCGACGTCTTCCAGTTCCGTCCACGCCGTGCGCAGTTCGTCGGCGGTGGCCGCCACCCGGGTGGTCCAGCCCGCGGCGGCCGCCATCCGGCCGAGGTCGAGGCGCCCGGCGTGGGTCGGGAGGTTCGCGGTGGCGCCGTAGACGGCGTTGTCCAGCAACACCATCAGCAGTTTCCGCGGCCGCAGGTAGCCGGCGGTGCCGAGCACGTTCGGGTTCATCAGCAGCGAGCCGTCGCCTTCGATGGTGACGACGCGGGGAACGGGCGCGTCGTCGAGGTGCAGGGCGAGACCGGTGGCGACGGACCCGGCGAGTCCCATCGAGTCCAGCAGGTACAGGTGGTTGGGGCGGTCCGCGATCGCGGCCAGCTCCCGGCTGGACGCGGCGCAGGTGACCACGACCGGGACGTCGTGGGTGAGCTCGGCCAGCACGGTCAGCGCGTCGAGGCGTTTCATCCTTCAGGCCCCCTTTCCGTCGGTGGCCCAGAAGTGCGCCAGGACGGCGACCGGGCGGAACGTCATGCGCGCGTGCGTGCCGGCTTCCTCGACCACGGCCGCCCAGTCCTGCGGTGTGCTGCGCCGGTCGAGCTCGAACACGGGCACGCCGATCCGGGCCAGCAGCGCCGGCGCGTACTGGCTGAAGGTGTGGATCATCGAGTTGTACTCGCCGAGGCCGCCGCGGGTGTTCGCCACGATCAGCAGCGGCAGGTGGTAGGCGATCGAGAACGTCGTGAGCGCGGTCAGCGCGTTGCCGAAGCCGTTGTCCTGCATGACGATCGCCCCGAACCCGCCCGCGAGTGGCAGCGCGCCGAGCACCCCGATCGCCTCTTCTTCGCGGGACAGCGGGAAGACCCGCGCCCCGCCGTCCTGTTCGGACAGATCGGTGATCACCGGGGCGACGCTGACGGACGGGACGTAGCCGATGAGGTCGGGTTTCGCCGCGCGGATGCCGTCGGCGACCGAAGCCGCGTAGGTCGTCGAAGCCATTGAACTCCTTCCAGATGCGAGTAACGTACTACTGATACCAAGTAGCATGCAACTGGTGGATATATCGGATCACTACCCGCACACTCGCGGGGTCAGAGGACGATCTGCTCCCCGGCCGGGACGGCGATCTCGACCCACCGGCGCCATTCCGCGACCAGGCCGCGGTTGTCGTCGCTGCTGTGCGTCACCAGCAGGTCGCCCGAGCGGAAGATGTGCTTGCGCATCGCGCGCTCGGCGGCCACGCCGTCCCGCTTGCGCAGCGCCTCGACGATGTCCCGGTGGTCCTTCAGCGCCGTCTCGACCGGCTGGTAGCGCGGCACGCTGAGCCGGCCGTCGAGCGCCAGGGTCTGCCGCAGCTCGCTGACGATCTTGGCGAGCCGGGCGTTGCCGCCGGCCCGCAGGATCAGGTCGTGCAGGCGTTCGTCGGCGGCGAAGTACTCGGGACTGGCGTCGGCGAGTGACTCCATGATCCGGTACTCGGCCAGCATCGCCTCGTCGTCGCGCGAGGTCAGCACCGCCGCGGCGTTGCGGCAGGCCGGCGGCTCGAGCAGCAGGCGCAGGCTGCACAGCTCGACGATGCCGCGGCCGTCCTGGCCGAGGACCCGGGCGCCGCGGTTGCGCTCGATGCGCACGAGACCGACGTCGGCGAGCTTGAGCAGGGCTTCGCGCACCGGCGTGCGGGAGGCGCCGAACATCTCCCCCAGCTCGCGCGAGGAGTAGAGCACGCCCTGGGTCAGCTTGCCCGCGCGGATCGCGTCCCGGATGTCGGCGGCGATCTGCTCGGACTTGCTGTCCGCCTGGGTCTCCTGCGTCACTGGCCTCTCCGGGATGCTGGCGGGCACGGTGGGTCACCGGGCCGCGCCCGCCAGCATATCGCCTAGGGGGCCACGAGCCGGGCGGCCCGGCGGCGGCGGGCGGCGACCGCCAGCCCGGCCAGCACCGCCAGTCCGACGACGTTGGCCGAGATCATCACGGTCATGGACAAGCCGGTGTTGCCACCCGAAGCGTCCTCGATCCACCCGACCGCGAAGGGGCTCACGAACCCGGCGGCGTTGCCCAGCGAATTGATCAGCGCGAGGCCGCTGGCGGCGCCGACGCCCGCGAGGTACGCGGTCGGCACGGCCCAGAACAGCGGCTTGGCCGTCTGCGCGGCCATGGTCGCGACGGTGATCACGGCGAACGCGGCGGCGGGGACGCCGAGCAGGAGCGCGGTGCCGATGAACGTCACGAGGGAGACGAGCAGCGCGACGGTGACCGGCCGCGCCGACCCGCCGGGGCGCACGACCCGGCCGGTGACGAACATGCAGATCGCCGAGAGCAGGAACGGCACTGCGGACAGCCAGCCGACCTGGGTGCTGCTGAGCCCGTGGCCGACGCCCTTGATCACCGACGGCATCCAGTACGTCAGCGGATAAGCACCGCACAGCACGAAGAAGTAGACGGCGCACAGGGCGATGACGCGCTTGTCCTTCAAGGCGGCCCAGTGCCCGCGAGGCGCGCTCGTCGCCCGCTCGGCGTCCTCGGCGGCGAGGGTCGAGGTCAGCCATTCGCGTTCGGGCTCGGTGAGCCAGCGCGCCTTTTCCGGCCGGTCGGTGAGCGCGAAGAAGCCGATGACCCCGAGGACGACCGCGGGGATCCCGCCGAGGATGAAGACCCAGCGCCAGCCGTCGATCCCGAAGGCGCCGTCGAAGGTGTCGAGGATCCAGCCGTTGACCGGGTTGCCGATGACGCTGGCGACCGGAATGGACACCATGACGGTCGCGACCACCTTGGTGCGGCGAGTGTTCGGGTACCACTGGGTGAGGTAGAGCAGAATGCCCGGGAAGAACCCGGCTTCGGCCACGCCGAGCAGGAACCGCAGGGCGTAGACGGTGGTCAGGTTGGGCGCGAGCGCGGTCGCGGCGGCGACCAGGCCCCAGGTCACGAGGATGCGGGCCAGCCACACCCGCGCGCCGACCTTCGCCAGGATCATGTTGCTGGGGACCTCGGCGAGGATGTACCCGACGAAGAAGATCCCGGCGGCGAACCCGTACTGGGTCGCGCTCATCCCGAACTCGTGCTCCATGCCGAACTTGGCGAAACTGATGTTGATCCGATCCAGGTAGCTGACGAAGTACCCCAGCACGAGCAGCGGAACGACCCGGCGGGTCACTTTCCGCATCGCGCTGGTCTCGATCGGGCTCCCAGCTCTGGGCAGCACACGCGACATCATGCCTCCGAACCCACGTCGTCGTGGTCTGGCAGGCCACTCTATTTGAGTAGCATGCTACTTGTTGAGGTGGCACGTTAGCCCGAGTTGAGGAGGGGTACAAGAGGGGTACTGATGTCGATCACTCGCCGCGAAGGGCGCCGTGAGTCAGCCGGCGAGGGCCTCGGCGATCTGGCGCGTCGTCTGCGCGGCGACCCGGCAGTCGACCGCCGCGTAGTTCACGTAAGCGTTCAGGCCTGTGGCCAAAGCCCACCCACGGCCGCGAGTCCACAAGCGATCGTCCGCCCCGAACGCGGCGCGGAACGTCGCCCGCGTCTCGGCCGACATCAGCGTGAAGGCGATGATCAGGTCACACGCCGGATCGCCGACCCCCAGCTCGCCGAAGTCGATGACCGCGCTGAGCCGGCCGCGCGTCGTCAGCAGGTTGCCCGTGTGGAAGTCGCCGTGGCACCAGACCGGTGGACCGTCCCATTCCGCGTCGAGGGCGGCCTCCCACAGTTCGGTCATCGCCGCGTCGCCGACTTCCTCGATCGCGGCTCGCGTCGCTGTGTCTCGTGTGGACAGTGGGTGGCGGGCGAGTTCCCCGGCCGGTTCGGCGTCGAACCGGTGGAGCGCGGACAGGAACCCGGCCAGCACATCGGCGGCCTCGTGCGAACCGGACAGCGCCTCGACGCTCGCCACCTCGCCGCCCAGCCAGCGCGACACCGCCCACGGCCACGGATAACCGAAGTCCGGCTCCCCCACGCCCACCACGGTGGGCACGGCGAGCGGAAGGTGCGGCGCGAGCCGGGGCAGCCATTCGGCTTCCTTCCGCGCCTGCCCGATCGCGCCGGCGTGCCGAGGCAGCCGAACGGACAGGTCCTCGCCCAGCCGGTAGATGACGTGATCGGAGCCGGCCGGGGCGTGCCGTCGCAGCGGAAGCTCGGCCCAGCGCGGGAACTGCGCGTCGACCAGCCGCCTCGCGAGCGCGTCGTCGATCACCGGCGTCCTCCGGGGTGTGGTTTCCCGACGAGCATGCCCGGCCGTTGTCGGTTCGATCAACCGGTTAACGCGGGTACGCTGCCCGGGTGATCGAGATCGGTTCGCGGGCGCGCACCCTGCCCGCACCCCTGGCCGCCGTCTGGGACTCGCTTGTCGAGCCGCATCGGCCGGGAAGCCGTTCGTGGCTCGTTCTGCTGGCCGACGAAGTCGAGCCGCGGGTCCTGGCGGCGGAGAAGCCCGGCCGGGTGGTGTGGTCGTCGCTGTGGCCGAGCCGGCCGGATGACGAGGTCCAGTTCGCGCTGTCCCCCTCGCGTGACGGCGGGACGTTGTTGCGCTTCACGTTGCTGACTCCCGCGGAGGCCCCGGACGAGAGCAAGACGGGACACCTCCGGCGGCGGCTCAACCAGCTGCTGTTCGCCGACCTCCGGTTCTCCTATGGTCAGTGATCGGCGGGCCGTGCCAGACAGGTCAGCGCCTCGGCGGCGAGGCGCCGGACGTCGTGCCAGCCGCTGTCACCGAACCACGCGGCGTCCGAAGCCTCGGCCCCCTGACGATCCGACACCGCGACGACCGCGGCCACGAGCGCGCGGATCACTTCGGCTTCGGCGGCGTTGCGGAGGATCGTCCCGACGGACGTGGCCGGATCCTGCGAATCCCAAGAAGTGTCATCCACCAGCCAGTGGACGGCGTTGGTGAGGTCGGGAAACCCCGTGTCCCGGCCGTCCAGCGCAGGACGCTCTGCCGCGAGGACTCCGAGTGCGGAGACCACATCCGCGCGCCGCTCCGGCCATGTGACGACGGAGCATCCGCATCGAATCGGCGTTTCCGGTCTACCGGTCGGCGTGGCGCGCCCGCAGCCAGAAGGCGATCCTCGCCGGGAACAGCAGCAGCAACAGGACGTAGTAGCCGAAAGGCGGCTTGATGAACCCCACCACGACCGCGAGCGCGAACACGACCGAGCTCAGCGCGTGGTTCCAGAACACCTCGTCCGACACCGGTTCGGCGTCCCCTCGGATGTCCGGGTCCCGGCGGATGATGGACACCATCGTCGTGTGGCACAGGCTGCTGGCCAACAGCGTCCCCAGGTAGAACAGCACGGTGAAGCGCTCGGACTGGTACGCGCCGATCAGCTCGGTGGGGAAGGGCAGCAGCGCGATCGTCAGCAGCCAGCAGAAGTTGGCGCGGATCAGCGCGGGGCTGTACGACCGCACGTGCTCGAAGATCCGGTGGTGCACGCCCCAGAAGCGGCCGATCACGACGAAGCTGAGCAGGAAGCTGACGATCTTCGACCAGTTCCGTGTGACCGCTTCGACCGCCGGTTTGTGCTCCGCGACCAGCTCGGGCACCAGGTCGGTGAGCGGCAGGACCAGCAACGTCAGGGCGATCGCGACAACGGCGTCGGTGAAGAACACCAGCCGCTCGGAGGACTTCTTCTGCTCCACGCGATCATCAAACACCACATGCCCGGGGCCGTGACCGCCGCGGCAGCGATCACGCTCAGCTGGATCGGGATGGTGCCGGCCGTCCTTCGGTCACGTGGGGATGAACGTCGTGGCCGAGGTCGGCTATTGGGCAGCCGCCTTCGCCCCGGAGAAGCGGACACCGAGAGTGCCAACCGAGCTCCGTCCCCGGCACCTGCCGGGCGGGGCGATGCACGCGGGCACCGCGGCTGACAGCGACTGGTGCGCCGATGGTCAGCGGACACGGACAAAGTGCTGTTCATCAAGACGGACAGCTGCCGGAGGATCCATCATGACCAGCACCGACATCACCGGAACGCGCAGCGAACTCGACATCGACGGCCGCCGCCTGTCCTACCTGGACTTCGGCGGGACCGGCCGGCCGCTGCTGGCTCTGCACGGCCACCTCTACGAAGGCCGGACCTGGGCGCAGCTGGCCCAGGCGCTGTCGCCGCACTGGCGGGTCATCGCACCCGACCAGCGCGGACACGGCGACTCCGACCGGGCCGGCTCCTACACCCGCGAGGACTACGTGGCCGACGCGATCGCCCTGCTGGACCACCTGGGCATCGACCAGGCCGTGACACTCGGACACTCCGGCGGCGGCATCACCGCCTTCCAGATCGCCGCCCGCCACCCGCAGCGCGTGTCGGCGATCGTCAACGTCGAGGGCCCGGTCTGCGATCTCGACGACGGACCCAGCGCACTGTCGTTCGTGCTGTCACTGCCCTACACGGCTCCCGAGAAGCAAGCGCTCCTGGACGCCATCGGCCCGCTGGCCCCGATGCTCGGCGACAAGCTGCGCCCCACCCCGGACGGCGACTGGCGCCTGCCGTTCCACCCGCAAGACACCATCGCCTCAGAGCAGGGAACGCACGGCGACCACTGGGCGGACTGGACCTCCACCGCCTGTCCCGCCCTGTTCGTGCTGGCTCGCAACAGCCAGGTCATCACCCCCGAGGCAGGCCGGGAGATCGTCACGCGCCGCGCCAACACCCACCTCACCGAACTCGACGGCGACCATTTCGTCCACACCACCGACCCCCCAGGGCTTCGCCACTGCCGTCAAAGAAT
Organism: Amycolatopsis iheyensis; assembly: GCF_024703995.1. Lineage (GTDB taxonomy): Bacteria > Actinomycetota > Actinomycetes > Mycobacteriales > Pseudonocardiaceae > Amycolatopsis > Amycolatopsis iheyensis. The sequence continues at coordinate 37,960 of NZ_JAMXQV010000027.1, forward strand.
TTCTGGCCACCCTCCGCTGACCGGCCGGCAGCAGCCCGGACTCCAGGGCCAGTGCCTCGGCAACTCGGCCGTCGGCAGTTCCTGACGGCGCTCCGCTCAGCACGCGCGGAAATCGGCATGCGTCGGGACGGAGCCCGTGCGCACAATGGCGACATGAACGCCGAGCCTCAGGCAGCGCACGGGCGATTCGCCGATCCCGGGTGTATCGCTCTACGCCTTGGCTGAGAACGCGTTCCGCCAACCGCGGCGTGGATGAAGTCGGCCAAGCACCGCACCGACATACTGCGAGTCATCCCGTTCGTGGGAGAACACCATGAACACGTCGTCCACAGCGGTGTGAATCCAGTCGATCCGGCTGGGAGTGGGCTGGTCGGGGCCGATAGTGGCGAGCTGAGGCAACCACCGCGATCGCGGTCGTCGAGTACCAGCCCCACCAACGGTCCCTGGGCCTCGGGCAGCTCGGCGAAGCTCGCCAGGCCACGGCCTGCGTCCGCCCTGTCGCGATGGTCAGGGCTTCCCGCAAGCTCGACCAGCGCCGCCACCGCAGCGCGTCTTGCCTCCTTGCTCATCGACGCAGTCTTCCGCTACCGGCACGAAAGGCCCATTCGTTTTCCGGCAGAGCCGCGGTCGTGATCCGCCTTCAGTGGTCAGCTGGGTGGGTTGGGCGGAGTGTGCGGCAACCGGGTACCGCCGCCGGCGATGTACCTGGCTCGCGCCGCGTCGAGGCTGGTCGGGCCGTTCGGACCGCCGCGGACCACGGCACTGTCGTGGTCGTCCTGCCCGTCGTCTTCCCACGAGCATTCGTCGCAGATGTCGTACCTGCCTCGCTCGCCGAGAGTCGGGTGGCCGCAGCAGGGACACGTGTAGGGCCCGCCCTCGAGCGGGGCGAAGACGTTCTTCAGGCTGGTGTAGGCCTCGAACCAGGCCGTCCGACGGGCGACCAGCTCCTCGTCCGACAGCGACGGATCATCGCCCGGCCCCCGTATTACGGCGCTACTGGGCTGGAATGAATAGCGAGTCTCGTCGGGCACGTGTCAAGGATGCTCTCTCGCGCCCGCTCGTGACGAGTTGTTTTGGCGCAGGATCGCCCTGGCCGCGTCGAGCAAGTCGATCTCGGCGGCGCGGGCCTGTGGTGCCGAGATCAGGTCCACCGTCTCCTGCCAGTAGTAGGCCAGAACCGCGAAGCGGTACTCATCCTCGGCCATCCACTCTTCGCCGGGCACGATCTTGCGCGCGAGCCCGGCGACCGAGAGCCCGCCCTGGACCAGTTCCTCGGCCAGCTCACCCAGCCACCACCGAACCGCCTCCCGCCGGCCGGGGGCCGTGATGCCCAGCTCGGCCAAGGCGTCCCGGTAGAGATTCTCGATCTCCGTCGTGGCCGATCCCTTGCCGAGCCCCGCCAGCTCTCGCAATGCGGGCGAGTCGACACCTCGGGCCAACGCCTCCGCCGCGACCATGGGCAGGTCTTCCGGGTACACCATCCCCGCGGCGTGCCGCCACACCACGTCACGAAGAACGTCCACAACCCTCACCTTGCCCCAAGCAAGCCCAGCTTCGGGCCGGCGCGTCGAGGTAGGCTACTGCCTCGCGAGTGCCCAGGGCATGAGTTTCTCGGCGAGCGCCCGGCTGAACGGCCGCACCAGATCTTGCAGTTCATTACACGCGGACTCGCCGATGTGCGCGTAGGGAGTCACGCTGTTCTCGTCGGTCGCTTTCTCGATTTCCGCTCGGCGGGCCGCGCCGTCGGGGGTGAACGTCGGGTCCGCGTCGTCGGTCAGCCAGTTCCGCTCGCGGAGGCCGGTGACCGCTCGGCTCCAGTCCTCCGCGGACCACGCCCGGGACGTCCGCAGGGTCTCGGCGGGGACAGCACCGGAGGCGGCGTGGGTGACGAGGGCTTCGATACCGCTGAGGCCGGCCGTCAGCAGGGCGGCCACGTGGGCGTCGCCGCGGTACTCGCGGAGCAGGGTTTGCGCGTGCCACAGCACCAGATGGGGTTCGGTGGGCCACGGCAGGGCCGCGTGCGCGGCGAACAGGGGACGGCCGGTGACGTCGCCGGTGATCGACTCGGCGGCCGCCCGCAGGAGTTCGGCGGCTCGGCGCATCTCGGGTGCGGTGATCGCGTCACCCAGGGTGCCGCGCAGGGCCTGATCGGCCGCGGCGTAGCGGGCGGCGATGACCGTGGCCGGGTCGGTCACCGACCACGCGCCGGCCATCGACTCTTCGACCAGGGCCGGGTTGAAGTTGTAGAAGGTCGCGACGACGACCGGCGTCGGGACCGCGCCAAGCGCCGCCGACCTCGACGCGAAGTAGCCGGTGCGGCCGGTGAGGCCGAGTTCCCCGTACGCGGCAACGGCTTCCGGGGCGAAGTAGATCATTCCGTGGTAGGGCTCGAGCACTCGCCAGGTCCGCCGCGACGTTTCGATCACCGGGTCAACATACCATCCGGTCGGTATGGCAGCGTCGGTTTCATATCCGCTTGCCGCGTCGTCGAGGCGGTGGCTACCTTCCGGTGATGGCTTCGCGACTGCTGGCGGTGACCTTCGAGGCGGACAAGCCGGCCGAAGTAGCACGCTTCTGGGCCGGGCTGCTCGACCGGGAGGTCACCGGCGGCGTGCTCCTACCGGGCGATGACACCCAGCTCGGCCTGCGATTCGTACCGGGCCGCGCCGGACGGCTCGGCGCCAACCGGATGCACCTGCACCTGACCAGCACCGACCTCGACGACCAGCAGCGCACAGTGGCCACCGCGCTCGGGCTCGGTGGCCGCCACCTCGACGTCGGGCAACGACCCGAGGAGGGGCACGTCGTCCTGGCCGACCCGGCGGGCTACGAGTTCTGCGTGATCGAGCCCGGCAACGGCTACCTCGCCGGGTGCGGCCCGCTGGGCGAGCTCACCTGTGCTGGCACCCGGCAGGCCGGTCTGTTCTGGAGCAAGGCGCTGGACTGGCCCCTGGTGTGGGACCAGGGCGAGCAGACCGCGATCCAGTCGCCGCGCGGCGGCACGAAACTCGCCTGGGACGCCTGGGACGGCACGCCCGAGACTTTGAACCAGCAGCGCTTCGAGCTACTCCCGACGGACGGCGACCAGCGGGCGGCGGTCGACGCGCTGATCTCCCTCGGCGCCACTCGGCTCGACGCTCTCGACGACGGCACTGTCGTACTGGCGGATCCGGACGGCAATGAGTTCCGCGTGCGGCCGCCCCTAGACTTTCACTCATGACGTCGGGAGACGACCCGCCAAGATCGTTCCAGCCGTTGCCCGGCCGAACCGTCGACCGATCAGCGGCGTACGAGGCCCTCCTGCAAAGCCTGCTCGACCTCATCGGTGTCGAACCTCCGCCGGCCGCCCGAACAGCCTGGCATCACCAAGCCCGCCGGGAGATCGGCAAAGCCGTCACGCGCCACGCCAAGGAAGCCGCTCCGGCACCGGAGGAGTGGTTCGAACCGTTGCTGCGGGCCGCAATCCACGAACCGAACCCGAGCCTCAACCGGCAACTCGTCGACCCCCTCGTCGCCGCGTACGGCCGCGATCGCGTCCGGCTCGCCCTCATCGCAATCCTCGACACCGGCTCCGCTCCCGACGCTGCGGGCGCCGCCCGCGCCTGGTACTGGACGCACCGTGCCCCCACGGGTGCCGGGCAGAAAGCGCTCAGCGAGCTGTACCGCCACACCGCATTACGCCGGTTCGTCACCGACGACGACCTCGACCTTCGCCGGTGCATCCTGCCGGGCCTGCCACTGGATCCGGAGATATATCCCGCTGCAATGCACGACCTGGTGACCCAGGCCGTGCGGATCGCCCGCACCTCACCCGACGACTACCTCCGGCACCGAGTCGAGATTCAGGTCGCGCCCTGCTCCTGAGCACTGCCACGGCCGACCCGGGGTATCTCCATCGCTCGGGACTGCCGTACGTGTGTCATTCAGCTGGTCCTGACGTGCTCGCTGCCGCCGCCACGCCGCCGATCTTGTACCCGCCGACGCCCATCCACCCCGCGACGGCCGCGAACACCGGGACGATCAACCCGCCGAGCAAACCCGTCACAAGTGTCGCGATCGCTTGTCGGCCCATCGGTACCCTACCCCAACAAGTAATACCCCGATCTTATGACAGAATCCTTCAATTCAGAAGTGTCGATCGTCGAACGTTCTCCATATTCGAGATCATCTTCGGACATGTACAGGGCGCCGGCAACCACGAACCCGCAAACCGACCCCGCTGACAGGATTACAAAAAGCGCTCTGTCTCCAGAGATCTGAACATCCGCAAACCTGTCCGAGACCCCCTCTGTCAGAAGCTGAATTTCGACATCGTCCATCCACTGCCGCAGACGCATCTCCTGCACGACCCGAAACATCAAATCAATCCGGGTGGGAGCCGCGGAAGTCCGACCCGAACGCAACAGCAACACACTGTGGGATATCGCGTAAGACCAGACATCAAACCGGCGTTCAAATTTCAATGGAAAGGTCAGAGCGGGCACTTTGTCCTCCGTACTCGAATTTCGCACCGACGATACCCGCCAGATGCTCGACGTAGTCCGCCCGCCCCAACATGTAGGCGCGTCGTGCCGCGTTCGCGCTAAACAGTCTGCGGTTTGTAGCGGAGTACTCGCCAGCACACGTAGAGACAGGCACCCGCCGAAGGCGCACCTCCCAGCAGCGTCGCCGCAACGGCGAGCGCCGTGGTCTGGCCGGCCACGTACAGCGGCATCTGCACCGCCGTCGCGATCACGCACTTCGTCACGAACACCGCCGTGCACAGCTGATAGCGCCGCCGTGCTTGCGAATCCCGCCGCCAGGCGAAACGTTCTCGGCGCACCAGGCCCAGCACCACTCCCACCAGCGGCCACCCGATCACCATCGACAGCAGGAACACCGCACCCTGAGCCGCCTGGATGACCACCGCCGGCAGGTAGAAGTTGATCGCCTGGCCGGTTGCGCCGGCCAGCACGGCCGAGCCTCCGACGATGGCCAGTCCGATCGCCGCCGACCAGTAGCGGCGTTCGGTCCATGCTCGTGCTGCCGCCAGGACCGCCACTCCGGCGACCGCGATCAGCGCGGCCGGCCACACCCGGCCCGTCAGCAGGTACGCGATCAGGAACACCACCCTGGACGCGACACCCTCGGCGACCGTGCGCCAGCCGCCCACCGCTTCGAACACCGACAGGGACTTGCGGGTCAGCACGTCGAGGCTCATGCGCCCGCCTTCGCCGGGATCGGCGGGAAACTGGTGCGGCGCATCGTTTCCTCGTAGCCGCCGATCGCCTCCAGCAGGCCGAGCCCGCCGCGGTTCGCCTCGGCCAGGGCCGCGCCCAGGCGATGGGCGTCCCGCATCGCCAGGTTGCCGCCGAATCCCGGGGCCGGGTGGATGGCGTCGCCGATCAGCGTCACCCGGGTGGCCGGCCACGCCGGCATCGGTGGGATCGTCCCGATCCGGAGTGCGGTCGTGACGTCCGGCCACGCCTCGGCCACGATCAGCCGCAACGCCGGGGGCAGGTCCTGGGCTTGGCGCCACACCGTGGCCGTCGAGAGGGAACTGCCGGGCAACGCCCACATCACGTAGTCCTCGACGTCGGCGTGGAGACTCAGCGCGGGCAACAACTCCGCCCGCGCGGTCATCGGCCGTCTGGTGAACCGCAGCACGCCCAGTGCCATCATCGTGCCGCGCACCCGGGCCGCCGCCGGGCTGTCGCCGATCATTCCCGGCACCCCGGTGCCGGCCACCGCTCGCAGCGGGGTCGCGCCCATGATCATGCGCCGGCCCGTGTCCGTCACCCGCACGTCCGGCAGGTACCCGCGGCGCACCGCCGAACCGACGCCGTCCGCGCCCACCAGCACGTCGCCGGTGTCCGTGCCGCCGTCGGCGAAACACACCCGGACCGTGCCGTCCGCGCGCTGCTCGAACCGGGTGAACTCCGCCCCGAACCGGACGACGCCGGCCAGCCCCGTCAGCAGCACCGCCCGGAGCAACGGCCGGTGGACCTGCCGGCCGGGCCGCGCCCGCCCGGCGAGACCGTCGGACGGTCGGCTGTCCACGACTGCCAGCTCGTCCCCCACTTCCGCCAGCGTCAGGGTCCGCTCGCGCGGGCCGCCCGCGGTGGCCTCGACTAGCGCGAAGTGCGCCGGCGGCAGGCACGCTCGCAGCGCCTCCAGGCCCCGGTCGTCGAGGTGCAGGCTGACGCCCTGCGCACGGCCGGCATCCCGCTCGTACACCGCGACGTCGATCCCCGCCCCGAGGAGCGCGTGGGCCAGCGTCAGCCCGCCGAGACCGGCGCCGATCACGATCACTCTCATCTCACTCGCCCTTTCTTCACCACCCGATGAAGAACACGCTACGGACGTTCGCGGCAAAACTCCACCAGCTGATGAAGTAAGGGTTGCTAGGCTGCGGTGGTCATGGCAGAAGACGACACCCACGGCCGCCCCGGACGCTGGCGGTCCGGCGCGGAAAGCAAGCAGCGCATCCTCCGGACCGCGCGCGAGCTGTTCGGCGAGCACGGCTACCGCGCCACGACCGTGCGCGCCATCGCCGCCGCGGCGGAGGTCGACCCGGCCATGGTGTTCTACTTCTTCGGTACCAAGCAGGGACTGTTCGGCGCCGCGATCGAGATGTCCGGCGCCGTCCCGCCGGCGATCGAGTCGATCTTCGACGGCGGCCTCGACACCCTCGGCGAGCGCGTCGTCCGGACCCTGGTGGAGAACCTCGACAAGTCCGGCCGCACCCCGCTGGTGCTGCTGACCAGGTCGGCGCCGACCGACGCCCGGTCCGAAGCACTGCTGCGCGAGTTCATCGACCGCGAGATCACCGACCGGCTCGCGGCGCTGCTCGGCACGCCGGACGCCGCGCTGCGGGCCGCGATGGTCAACGTCCAGATCCTCGGCCTGACGGTGGCGCGGTACATCATGCGGATCGAACCGATCGCGTCGTCCTCCGTCGACGAACTGGTCGACCGGTTCGGCCCCCTCGTGCAGCACTGCCTGACGGGACCGCGCGCCTAGTACTTTCGGCCGATGTCCGCAGCGCGAAAACCCTCCGAAGGACGTGAGCCATTCCGGGGTTCGTGATCCGGAGCCGGTTCGACCGCCAACCACCGCCCTACTGTGGCGGTGTTCGGTGATCTTGAACCGGAACAGAAGAGGGGAACCACCTTGCCCGACCGGACCAGATTCTTCGGCAAAACACTCGCGGCAGCAGGTACCGCGGCGGCACTCGTGCTCGCCACCGCCGTGCCCGCGGCGGCCGCACCGGCCACCGTCGAACAGGATGTCGCCCAGCTGTACCAGGACGTCATCGACCTCTACAACGGTCTGCCGGCGGACGCGCTGCGCGGCGTCGACCGGCTCATCGAGTCACCCGTCCCGCAGTTCGGCCCGCGGACCAAGGCCGGCCCGATCCCGGGCTGCACCGAGGGTTCGCTGCTGACGTACGCGAACAAGCTCGCGTCGCAGCTCACCCCGCTCGAGGGCCAGGCGCTCGACGCGTTGTCGGGGCTCAGCCAGCTCTACGTGCAGGGCGTCGCGTCCGACAAGACCCCGCAGGTCTTCGGCACCGACGGCCAGTACACCCCGCGCGCGACCGACACGATCGACAAGCTGCGCGGCTTCTGGGACATCGAGAGCTGGAACATCCAGCTCGTCGCCTGGAAGGGCACCGACCTCGGCAGCCAGGCGAAGATGGCACAGACCTTCAGCCTCGGTCTCCCGCCGGCGAAGGTGAAGGCCGCCGCCGCGCTCGCCACCAAGGTGCTCTACGAAGTGCCGGGGATGCAGGGCGGCCGCAACCCGCTGATCACCCTGAACGCGTTCTCCGCCCCGGCCGGCAGCCTCGGCGGCAAGCGCGTGGCGCTCGGTGACGGCCTGCTCGACACGGTCAACATCCTCGGGTTCGACGACGTCTCGGTCGAGTCCGTGGTCGGTCACGAGTACGGCCACCAGGTCGACTTCGCCCACGACAACTACCCGCGCAACGAGTCGTCCGAGATGGGCCCCGACGCCTACGGCGGCTACTTCGTCGCGCACGCCAAGGGTTACGCGTGGAACGCCCGCACGCAGCAGGAGGTCACGTACCTGGACGCGTCGATCGGCGACTGCTTCCACAGCCACGGCACGCCCGACCAGCGCAAGGCGGCCGGCGCGTGGGGCGAGAAGCAGGCGACCAGCCAGGGCAACCCGAACCGGATCGTCCCGACCGCGACGATGATCGAGAAGTTCCAGAAGGAGTACCCGAAGCTGATGCCGCCGGCTGACCAGGCGGCCACGGCCGCGGTGGCCGCGGCGCACGGCTGAGCTCGGGCGGGCCGTCTCCCCCCAGCCGGGGGAGACGGCCTGCCGCTCACGGCGGATCGAACCGGAACGGCCACGCTCCGGCCGGCCGGCCGTCGAGGTCCAGACCGTAGCGTCGCAGGTGCGCGAGCTGAGCCGGATCGCCGTCGGCGTAGTGCGAATACAGCTGTTCGACCGCGGCGGCGTTGCCGGCGTGCACTTCCCGGACCAGCTCGTCCATCGCCCGAAATTCGTCCTCGTCGGCGGCGAGGATTTCGGCGAGCCGTTTCTCGGCGTGCGGATCGCGTTCCTCCGCGAGCGTCCGCAGCTCAGCCACCGCGTCCGGCCCGGTCAGCACACGGACCAGGTGTTTCGTGGCTTGGTCATAGCCTTCTCGGACGAGTTCGCGCAGTTCGTCCAGCGCGGCGTCGTCGCCTCGGGCGGCCAGCAGCCGGGCCAGTTCCTCGCAAGCGATCGACGTCGGGTCGAACGCTTCCTCGCGAAGTGCGTCCATCGCGCCTGGATCACCCCGCTGAGCCGACGCCACCGTCAGGAAGACCCGCGCGTCCTCGTTGCCCGCGGCAGCCCGGGTCGCGAGTTCCGCGACTGCCGTGTCATCGGCCTTGCGCGCGAGCCAATACGTCAGTGGCCACACCGCATAGCTGTCTTCGGCCGCCAGCTGCCGAAGCCGGGCGATCGCCTCACTCGTCCCCCGTTCGGCCAGCAGATGTGCCTGGTGCACGCCGGCGTACCCATTGCCGCCTTCGGCCAGGCGGGTCAACTCCGCCAGCGCGAAATCATCGGCCCGCTCGGCCAGCGCGTGCACGTAAAGGACGACGTGGTAACCCTCTTGGTCGTTGCTTTCGATGTAGTCACGCACTTGCTTCAGCGCGTCCTCGCCGCCTCGGCGGGCCAAGGCGAGCACCACGCCGTCCGCCGCGTGCCGCCAACCTTCGTCAGCGAGATCACGAAGCCGCCGCAACGCGTCGTCGTCACCGTTCTCGGCCGCCCAGACCAGCAGGCTCACCGTGGCCGATTCGTCGCCGCGGCGGCTGCCCTCACGCAGGATGTCGTGGCGCAGCCGCAGGAACCCGCGCCGGTCGGCTTCCTCGGCCAGTCGTTCGAGATCTTTGGCGTGCGGCGCGTCGGCCACCACGGCGTGCCACAGCGACGCGGCTATCGGCTCCCGTCGGCGCTTGTGCACGGCGTACTGGTCGAGCCAGCTGTGCACGGCATAACCCGTGAGGTCACCGATCCGGTCGCCGCCGACGGGCTCCAGGAGCGACGCGCTGCCGAAGATCGGCTCGACCAGGCGGGCGACCGACGACTCGAACCAGTCGGCGGGCGCCCGGCCCCGGGCCACGACACCGCAGTAGTCCATGGCGCCGTCCCGCAGCAGTTCGGCCGACAGCGGCGCGGTGCGGCCGAGCCGGACCGCATCGACCGCCGCGGTGAGGACCGCGCGCGGGTACGGATCCTCGTCGTGTTCCCAGAAATCGGCCAGCTGGGGCGCGGCGGCCAGGATTTCCGTCGGACCGTAGTTCTCGTTCGCCATGCCGACCGCGTACCGGATGAGCTCACCGCGGTCCCCAGCCCGTTCCAGCTCGGCCGCCGTCCACTTCCTGGATATATCCACGATACTGGCCCGCGACAGTGCATCCCGGGCCCGACGGGACTTGCTGTCGCTTTTGTCGCGGGGGCCGGTCATCGAGGTGTAGTCCTGCCGCGACAGCGTGCTGATCAGCACGGTGTCCCGCCCCGCGGCGGTGAGCCGGCTCAGGTCCGGACCACTCACCGACCCGGGTCCCAGCAGGTACCGCTTGAGATCGTCCAGCCAGACGATCGTCCGGGGCCGGATGGTGTCGGCGAACCTCGGGTCGGACAGCTCGGCGGGATCGGGATCGACGATCCACCAGTCGGGACACACCACGCGAACAGCCTGGTGGGCGCTGCGGGATTTCCCCGAGGCCGGGGCACCCACCAGGACGATGAAGCCGCCGTCGGTCGTGACCGCGGCCGTGAGCAAGGTGCGGAGACCGGCCGGACCGAAGTCCAGGTCCCGCAGCACGTAGCCGGGCAGGACGTCGGGGCCGCCGACCGCGTCGATGGCGGGGTGCACCCCCAGCACGATCGGATCGGCTTCCCGGACCCGGCGGTCCGGCGCTCCGCGAGGGTCGGCCGGGCGGTGCTGGTGGATGTGCACGTCACCGCGGATGGCGCCGCTCTGCACCAAGGTTCCCGGCACGTCACCGTGCACCGCGTTGCCGACCGTCGCTTGCGGCTTCGAGTCGTCGACGTCCACCGCGAACCTCCACCCGCGCCGTTCGCCCGCACGTCGGCGTGGTGGTTAGTCGCTGCGCGGCCGGACGCCGTTACGGCGGGTTCGGCAGGCCGGCCGTCGCCCGGTGGACGCTCGGGTCCCGGCTTCCCGCCGCCCAGCGCTCCAGCGCGGCCGCCGCCGACTCGATCGCCGCGGTCAGCGCCGGTGCCGCGCCGACCAGGTGTTCTTCGCTGTGCACCACGTGGATGCCGTGGTCGGGGTCGCACCAGCACGCCACCTCCAGCGTCGCCGACACGGTGAGGCGTGGCCGCTGCTCGCGGACGATGCTCAAGTCGAGCTCCAGCCAGTCGACGCCGTTGTTCGACGGCGTCAAGGTCGTCCCGGCGATGATCAGCTGGGTGGTCTTGCCGCCCGGGTCGATCCCGACGTGCTCGGGCCACCAGTCCCACTGACCGGTGTCCTCGGGCGGCCTCGCCGCTTCGACCCGTTCGGCCGCCGCGCGGATCCGGGCGGCCTCCGCGGCCGAAAGGTCCGCGACGAACGAGGACCAGTCGATGCGCTCGAAGGTTTCCAGCCCCATGGGGCGACTCTAGCGGCGCCGGGTTTGATCCGGCGAGTGTCGTGGTACTGACGGAGATCATCGCTTATTGGGAGGGTGCTCGTGCAGATCCAGGTCAACACCGACCACAACATCCCCGGCGGCGAACGGCTGGCCACCTACGTGACCACCGAGCTGGAAAGCAGCCTGTCCCGGTTCGGCGGCTGGGTGACCCGGGTGGAGGTCCACCTCAGTGAAGACGCCGGCGGCAAGCCGGAAGACAAGAAGTGCGTGATCGAGGCGCGGCCCGGCGGCAAGCAGCCGGTCGCCGTCACCCACCACGCGACCACAGTGGACGACGCGTACGCCGGAGCCGCGCACAAGCTGGGGCGGGTGCTGGAATCCCGGTACGAACGCGCCCACGACCACAAGGGCAGCGACAGCATCCGGCACATGCCGGCGCCGGAGGACCCGGCTCAGGTCGGCGTGCTCGAGGACGAGCCCCGGACCTGACCGGCCGCGACCGGCCGGACCCGCTCACCGCGCGGGTTCGGTCATCTCGGTCGCGAAGCGGTAGTAGCAGACCACGCGGTGCTTACCTTCGGCCCAGCTCTGCGACGTCGGGGTCACGACCTGGACGCGGACGTCGGGCAGCGGGCGGGCGTCGGCCTCGCAGCGGGCCAGTGTGCGCTGGTAGACCTCGACGATGTCGGGCATCGGGCCACCCGTCACCGGGAGCACTTCGAACGCCTCGGCGGTGTGCGGCGTGGTGCACGACGTCCGCAGCACGTCGGTGGCGCCGGACGCCGGGGGCGACCAGAAGCAGTCGCCCACGGTGAGGTCGAGCCCGTGGACCGTCCCTTCGGGCAGCCGGTCCTGGCTCGGCCGCTGCTGCCACCACGCCGTCCCGTTCGCGACCTGGTAACCGAGCACGCCCGCCCAGCCGGCGAACGCCACCAGCCCGCAGATCACCAGCACCCGGCCCCGCTCCCGGCGCTTCCGGATCCGGTCCAGCGCGACGATCGCGAGGAACGGCGCGAACAACCCGCCGAGCAGACCGACCACGAGCGTCGCGATCGCGTAACCGCTGACCGGCTGACGGCGCAGTTCCGCGCTCATCAGCTCGTCGAAGAGCTCCGGATCGTGTTCTGGCGCTGACATGGTCCCCCTCGGCTCGGCCCGCGGGAAACGTACCGCACCACCACGCCGACCAGCCGCTCCCGCGGCACGAACCCGTAGTGCCGCGAGTCCCAGCTCGACGGGCGGTTGTCGCCCAGGACCACCGTGTTTCCCGGTGGCACCCGACGGCCCGCCAGGCCTTCGGCGTCCACATCGGACCAATCGCGCGGGACGCGGTCGCCCGCGACGGCCACCACTCGCTTCAGCAGCAGCTGCTCCCCCGTCGGCGCTCCGCTCGGCAACGCCGGGTAACGCAGCAACGCCACCTGACCCCGCCGGGCGCGGCGGGTGCGGCGGACCAGGACCCGGTCGCCCGGCCGCAACGCCGGGGTCATGCTCGAACCGTCCACTGTGGTCAGAATGAGCAGCCGTCGCACGGCGAAGGCCAGCAAGGCGACAACGAACACCAGCAGTCTCATGGCACCGCCTGGTAACCGTCGGCCTGCAGGCGGAACAGGCGCGCGTAGCCGCCGTCGGCTTCGAGAAGACTTTCGTGCGTGCCCAGCTCCGTGATGCGGCCCTCCTCGAGCACCGCGATCCGATCGGCGTCGCGGACCGCGCTCAGGCGGTGGGAGATCAGCAGGCTCGTGCGGCCCCGCCGGTGCTCGCGGATGCGGTCGTGGACCTCGTGTTCGGCCTCCGGGTCCAGCCCGGAGCTCGGCTCGTCGAGGATCATCAGGTCCCGGCCCTCGCGGACCAGCGAGCGGGCCAGCGCCAGGCGCTGCCACTGCCCGCCCGAAAGCACCACGCCGGTCGAGGTGCCGGAGGTGTTTTCGGACCCGATTTCGAAGATGCGCGTGAGCGGTGTGTCGTAGCCGCGCGGCAGGGCGGCGATCCGGTCGTGCGCGCCCGCACGGGTCGCGGCCGCCACCAGCCGGGCGCGGTCGGTCATCGCCGGGAGCTCGCCGAGGCCGATGTTCTCCGCCGCCGTCATGTCGTAGTTCATGTGGTCCTGGAACACCGCGCTGATCCGCTCGCGCACCGACGCGGGCGGCAGGTCGCGCAGGTCCACGCCGTCCCAGAGGATCCGGCCGCGGGTCGGGTCGTACATGCGGCACAACAACTTCACCAGCGTGCTCTTGCCCGCGCCGTTGAGGCCGACGAGCGCGACCGTCGCGCCGTGCGGGATCGTCAGGTCCACCCCGCGCAGCACCCACGGGTGCTCGTCGCTGTAGCGGAACCACACGTCCCGCAGCTCGATCCCCTGCCGCAACGCCGGAGCCGCGGCCAGGGACCCGGTCGGCAGATCGGGTTCCGCGCGGACCACGGCGACGTAGTGCGCGAACGACAGCAGCCGGGCCTGGCCACTGGCGATCGACGACGCCAGCGTGCCCAGCGCGGCCTGCACCCCGGCGACGGCGGCCACGAACATCGACACGTCGCCGGCGCTGAGCGAGCCGTCCCGCGCCGACGTGATCGCCCACCACAGCCCCACCCCGGCGACCGCCGCGCTCAGCGCCGTCAGCCCGCCCATGGTCCACAGCTCGCGCTCGTCCATGCGGCGCTGGGCGTCGTTGGCGCTGCGGCGCTCGTCCATCAGCCGGGCCCGCAGGAACGCGCCGATGCCGAACAACCGGATCTCGGTCGCCGCGGGAATGCCGGTGAGCAGCTGGCTGTAGAAGAACTCGCGCCGGGTGAACCGCTCGATGCGCCACTCCACCGCGGCGCGGCGCCGGGCCAGCAGCAGCTCGGCGAGCAACGCGGGGATCGCGGCGGCCAGCACCACCCCGGTCATCGCCGGGCTCAGCACGAGCAGCGAGCCGAGGAACCCGGCCAGCGACAACGTTCCGCTGAGGACCCCGCCGACGCCGTCGACGATCTCCGGCATCCGGCCGCAGCTTTCCTGGGCCAGCCGCAACCGGTCCTGGTAGGCGGGGTTTTCGAACGTGCGCAACCCGACCTGCCGGCCCAGCGCGCCGAACAGCCCGTCGGTGGCGACGGTGCTCGCCGCGCGGCCGATCTGCGCGCGGACGTAGTGGACCACCACCGGCAACGCGGCGACGGCGAGCCCGGTGCCCACCAGCGCCACGGCGAGGCCGCCGACCGCGCCGGTGCGGTCGACGAGCCGGTCCAGGACCAGCTTCGTCAGCCAGGCGGTGGCGATCGGCGCGGTGGCCGCGGCCGCGGTCATCACCAGGAGCCCGGCCAGCCGCGCCGGGCCGGACCGCCACAGCAGCCCCGCGGCCGCCCCGGCGGCGGCACGCACCTGGTCCGCGCCGATCCGGCGATCGGGTTCGGCCACCGTCACCGCCCGGCGGGGACGGGCAGCTCGCGCACCCGGCCCGCGGTCGCGACCACCCGGCCGTCGGCGACGACGTACAGCGCGGGCGTCCAGGTGTTGCGGAACGCGGCGGCGACCGGGCCGCCGTCGAGGTCGGCCGGCACGACTCGCGCGACTTCGGCGAGCGCGCGCACGGTCTCCGGGTCGTCGCCGCCGAAGACGGCGAAGACGTTGTCGCGGCCCTGTTCGCGGGCGTAGGCGAGGAAGTCCGGCAGGCTGTCGTGGCAGGCCGGGCAGTCGGCGGAGAAGAACGCGACCGTGCCGGACAGCGTCGCGGCGGTGAGCGGCTCGCCGTCGAGCGTGGTGGCGGCGAACTCGCCGACGGCCGAACCCGGGCGCAGCGCGAAGGGCGGCGCCGTGGGGGCCTGGGCGCGCATGCGGCGCAGGATCCCGACGGTCAGGAGCAGGTTCAGCAGGCACAACAGGCCGAGCAGCACCAGGGCGGCGACGACGAAGGGCATCAGGAACTCCTTGCGAACACGACGGCGATGTCGTCCATCGCGATGACGAGCACGGCCACCACCACGCCCGCGGTGACCGCGACGGCGGCCCCGGCGACGGACGGCAGGTGCTCCGGCGCGAGCGCGCCGAGGACGGCGAAGCAGGCAAGCACGGCGTTGCGGGCCAGGTGACGCGGGCCGATGGGGGTGTCGGCCGCGCCGAAGCAGCGGCACGGCGTTCGCCGCCCGCCGCGCAGCGCCGTGCCGATGGCCGCGGAGAAGGCCAGCAGCAACGCCGTCGCGAGGACGAAGCCGGCCGCCGCGGTGGCCGGCACGGCGACGAGGACCGCGATGCCCGCTTCGGCGGCCACGACGGTCACCGAAACCGGCCTGACCAGGCGCGTCGGCATCGGCGCCAGCACGGGCACCGAGCGCGCGAAGCCGCGGAAGTCCCGCAGCTTCGCCACCGACGAGGCGGCGAACACGACGGCGACCAGCGCCGCGCAGGCGGCCCGCAGGTACTCCATGTCACTCCCTCCGTGACGGGCGGTGTCCGCGGGGGACACCGCCCGGCCGGGTCAGCAGGTGCTGCGGACCTTGGACCACTCGCAGCCGGTCTGCGGGCAGCAGAACCGGTACCAGTAGCCGGGGTGGCCCGCGGCGTTGCAGAAGTAGTTGCCCGCGCAGGCGGAGGCCTCGGCGGTGAGCACGATCCGCGCCAGCACGCGGTCGATCAGGCGCCCCATGGTTTCTCCCTTCGACGGTGGATGTCCAAGGTGCGGAACGGCTTTCGGCGGTCCCGCACCGGCTGCGAGCATCGCGGGCGAATGTGGTGCGGAGCAGCAATCCCGGACGAACCCGGACGCCACCGCGCGCCCGACCGCCGGGCGGGGCGCTCGCACCAGCGGGCGCGATCGGCAGGCAGGCGCGAGCGGGCCGGGCGGATGCGCCCCAATGTGGCGTTGGGTGCGCTCAACGCACCCAATGTGGCGTTCGGTGCGCTCAACGCACCCAATGTGGCGTTCGGTGCGCCCAACGCACCCAACGCCACATTGGGGCGCTTGGGACCGGGCCGAGCGTTAGCCGACTGTTGTTGCCGGGGCTTCGATTCCGGTCGTTATCTCCGGGGACTCCGGGAGGTTCAGCTCGCGGTGGTGGGCACGGGCCGCGAGCCAGTGGGCGCGGGCGCGGGCCGGGTCGGCCAGGTCCGTCCATGCCCTCGCCAGGCCGATGTGCGCGCGGGCCGCCTGGTGCAGGCTGCCCAGCTCCGCCGCGATCGCCAGCGCGCACTCGTGCGTCGTCCGGGCGTCGGCCGTGCGGCCCAGCTCGGATGACACCTCCGCGAGGCACAGCAACGCTTCCAGGCGCAGGTCCCGGTCGCCCGCTTCCTCGGCGATCGCGCTCGCGCGATGAAAATGCCCGCAGGCCTCCGCGTGGTGGCCGGAGCGCCGGTGCGTGTCGCCGATGTTCAGCAGCGTTCGGCCGGTGTCCGACAGGTCGCCCGTCTCCTGGTCGATGGCCAGCGCCTTCATGTGGATCTCCAGCGCCTCCGCGAACCAGCCCAGCCGGCCGTAGACGTAGCCGAGGTTGGTCAGCGCCGTGCGTTCGGCCGTCCGGTCGCCGATCTCGCGCGACAGCGTCAGCGCCTCGCCGACGAACTCCGCCGCGCGCAGGAAGTCGCCGTTCCAGGAGGCGATCGCGCCCAGTGTGCCGAGCGCCCGGCACTCGCCGAAGCGGTCTTCCGCACCGCGGAAGCAGTCCAGTGCCGCTTCGACGTGCCGCGTCGCCACCTCGTAGCGGCCGACCTGGCTGTGCGTGGCCGCGAGGCTGACCAGCGCGTGCCCGCGGGCGACCGGGTCCGCGGACTCCGTCGCGCACGTGTGCAGGGCCAGCGCTTCCCGGGTGTGGCCGCCGGTCTGCAGGTACCGGAACAGGATCCGCGACAGCACCCCGGCGTGCCCCGACGAAACCCCCTGCAGGCCGGCGCCGACGAGGTTGGCGCGTTCGGCGTCCAGCCACGCGGTCGCCGTCTCCCGGTCGGTGAGCGGCGGGATCGGCGAGCCGGGGTCGGTGACGTGCGGGCGGTGGTCACGCGTGCGGGGCGCGTGGTGGTACATCGCGGTGGCCGCGGCGAACGCGTAGTAGCCGAGCAGTCGCGTCACCGCGCTCCGCCGGTCGGCGGGGGCGTCTTCGTCCTGCGCCCGCGCCATCGCGAACGCGCGGATGAGGTCGTGCAGCTCGAACCGGCCCGCCTCGCCGCGCCGCACCAGGCTCGCGGCGACGAGCCGGTCCGCGATCCGCTTCGCCTCGGGCAACGCGGTGCCGGTGAGCGCGGCGATGCCGTAGGCGTCCGAGTCCGCGCCCGGGTGCACCGCGAGCAGCCGCAACGCGCGCCGCTCCGGCTCGCCGAGCTGGTCGTAGGACAGGCTGATCGACGCGTCGACGGCGTTGTCCAGGCGCAGGTTCGCGCGCCGCTGCTCGAGCCGTTCCAGGTGGTCGGCCAAGAGCCACGAGCGGTGGTCCGGCGCGGTCATCCACAACGCGGCCAGCGACAGCGCCAGCGGCAGCCGGCCGAGCTCGGCGGTGATCCGCCGCGCCACGGCGGGCGCCTGGTCGACCCGCCTCGCACCGACCGTGCGCCGCAGGTAGGTCAGCGCTTCGTCCGGGCTCAACGCGTCGAGCCGCACGTGCGCCGCGGTCAGCCCGGTCAGCGCCATCCGGCTGGTGACGAGCACCGCCCCGCCGCGTTCGCCGGGCAGCAGGGGCCGGACCTGGTCTTCGTCGCGGGCGTTGTCGAGGACGACCAGCAGCCGCCGTCCGGCCGCTCGCTCCTGGTACACCCGGGTCTTGCCCGGCAGGTCGGCGGGCACGGCGTGGCCGGGGACGCCGAGCAGCCGCAGGAACGAGTCGAGCACCGCGGCCGGCTCCACCGGCGGCCGGCCGGGGTCGGGGTGGAACCCGCGCAGGTTCACGAAAAGCGCGTTCTCGAACCGGCCGGTGCGCAGGAGCTGGTGGCCGGCCTGCACGGCCAGCGCGGTCTTGCCCACCCCGGCCATGCCGGCGATCACGGACACGCTCGCGGCGCCGCCCAGTGCCGCGAGCTCCGCCGCCCGCCCGGTGAAGTGCGGGACGGCTTCGGGCAGGCCGAGCTGCGCCTGCACGAAGGTCGCCGCCTCGGTGCGGCCGCGCACGACCCGCAGCACGTCCTGCCAGGCCGCGACGTACGCCGGGTCGGGGTGCAGTGCCTCGACCACGGCGAGCAGGAGATCGGTGTTGGGTCGCGCACGCCGGGTCTGGAAGCAGTCGGCGACGGTGGTGCGCGCGGTGCGCTCCCCCGGCGGCCGTCCGGCGGCGGTCCAGAGCCGGTTGACGCGCTCGGCGATCTGCGCGTACGACGGACCGCCCGCCCACGCCTTCAACAACCGCAACTGCGCGATCAGCTCGGCCAGCGACCCGGCGCGGCCGGGATCAGGCGCCTCGGTGAACCCCATGCCCCCATCGTGGCCGCCGCACCGGCAAAATCCCGTACAAGCCGGGAAACCGGAGCCGGCCGGGCTCGCACCCGGCCGGCTCCGTGCTCATCGGTCGCCGCGGGCGCGGACCGGTGCGGGTACCACCGGTCCTTCGGCGCCGTCCGCCAGCAGGCGGGTGTCGACCGCGTCCACGCCCACCCGGAACGGCAGGTGCAGCACCGACCCGATCCACTCGTCCACCGCCCGCGTCCACGCCGCCGACGGCTCCGGGAGACCCAGCGGGTCCGCGGTCGCCGGCGCCGGGGCGTCCGTGTGCGGGTTCGGGGCCGGGGTCTGGCCCAGCGGGTCCGGGCCCAGGTACGTGCCCGTCTCCGGGTCGTAGTACCGGATGCCGTCGTGGTGCAGGCCCGTTTCCTCGTCGCGGTACTGACCCGGCCGCCGCAGCGGCGTGGTCGCCCGGTCGCGGAGCCACGTGCTCCGGCCCAGCCACGTGCGCTGCTGGTACCCCGCGACCGCCCCGTCGGCCGAGACCAGCTCGGCCGGCGTGCCGGTCACGTCCGGGACCAGCGCGAGGAACTCCGGCGCTGCCGAACCGGTCTGCGTGACCTGCGCGACGGGGACGCCGTCCCGGTGCGCCCAGGTCGTGACCGTCCGGCGGTCGCCGACGACGTCCTCCTGCTCGACGAGGACTTCGCCGTCCCACGCGTACCGCGTCTCCCGCAGCACCTCACCGTCGGCCGACTGGTGCCGCTTGCCCGTGCGGCGGCCGATCGGGTCGTAGGTGTAGTACCACTTGCTCCCGTCCGGCAGGGTCGCGGAGTACAGCCTGCTCTCCGCGTCCCAGCTGTAGCGCCAGGCGTCCTCCTCACCCGTCCGCGACACCACGCGCCCGGAGGCGTCGTAGCTGTAGCGGACCTTCCCGGCCTGGGTGGTGAGGGTTCCGTTCAGCTCCCGGGGCCCTTGCGCGGACGTCTCGGCGCCCGGCCAGCCGGCGTGGACGAGGTTGCCGGCGGTGTCGTAGCCGTACTCCTCCGCCCAGCCTTCGCCGATGACGGCCGTGACCCGGCCCGCGGCGTCGAACCGGTACGTCCGGTCGCCGGTGAGCAGGTCCGCCACGGCCGTGACGGTCCCTTCCGGGCCGTAGGTGTACGCGCGCCGCTGGAGCTGCTGCCCCGACGCGCTGGTCAGGCCCTGGGCCACGAGCCGGCCGAGCTCGTCCCAGTCCTGCGTGAGGACGGTCCCGCCGGGTAGCTCCCGCCGGGTTTCCCGGCCCGCGGCGTCGTGGCCGAACCGCAGTTCCCGGCCGCCGGCGGTCACCGAAGCGAGCATTCCGGTGGCGTCGTAGGTCCAGGCGACGGTGGCCCCGGACGGCGTGACGCGGCTCGTGACCCGCCCGGCCGCGTCGTAGGTCTTGGTGACTTCGCGGTCGTGACACCGGTCGGTGACCACGCGGCCGAGCGCGTCGCGGACGAGGACCAGCTCCGCGTCGTCGTTCTTCGCCAGCACGAGCCGGCCCATCGGGTCGTGCTCGAACGTCGCCACCGTGCCGTCCGCGGTGTGGTACCACGACAGCTTGTTCAGCGGGCTGTAGGCGAACGACGCCTCGTGCCCGCTCGGAATCACCCGGTGCACGAGCTGGCTCGCGGCGTCGTACCAGTATTGGGTGGTGGACCCGTTGTAGTCGGTCTGCGCGCTCAGCCGGCCGGCGGAGTCGATCTCGTACCGCCACGCCATTCCCGCGTGCGTCACCGCCACGAGCCGGCGGCTGTCGTCGTACTCCAGCTCGCTGCGGGCGCCACCCGGCCACTCGACCGACACGAGCTGGTCGAACGGCCCGTAGGCGTAGGACGTGACCGCGCCGGTGGCCGACGTCCGGCGCACCAGGTTCGCTTCGCCGTCCCAGGCCCAGGCTTCGGCCGAGCCGTCCGGCCGCGTCCGGGACACCGGCAGGCCGTCGGCCGTCCACGCGTAGGTCGTCGTCCCGCCGGCCGAGCTCGTGACGCGCACGACCCGGCCCAGCCCGTCCCGCTCGTACCGGAGCGTTTCGCCGGTCGGCTTCGTGACGGCCACGGGCAACCCGGCGGCGTCGCACTCCACCGCGGTGACCGCGCCGTCGGGGGTGACCACCTCGGCGAGGTGCCCGCTGCTGTCGTAGCCGTTCTTGCGCACCGAGCCGTCGGGCGCGGTCAGTTCGGTGCGGTTGCCGGTCTTGTCGAACGCCTGCAGCCAGACGTTCCCGTCGGGCCCGGTGATCCGGACCGGGAGGTTGGCCTCGTCGACCTCGACCCGGGTCTCGCGCTCGGCCGGGTCGATCACCGAGACGAGGTTGCCGCGCTCGTCGTAGGCGTAGCGCGTGACCTTGCCGAGGAAGTCGGCGCGCAGCGTGACGCGGCCGCGTTCGTCGTGCTCGGTCCGCGCGATCTTCCCGATCGGGTCGGTGACTTCGGCGATCCGGCCGGCCTCGGTGAGCGCCCAGATGCTGACCGCGCCGTCAACGGTGGTCCAGCGGGTGCGGCCGGGCTCGTGGGAGAACGTGCCGAAGACGCCGCCGCCGGCGCTTTCCACGCGGACGCACCGGCCTTCGGCGTCGAAGGCGTACTGGTAGGCGCGACCGGTGCGGTCGGTCCAGCCGGTCACCCGGCGCTCGCTGTCGTAGGTGAAGCGCCGGGCCTGTCCCGACGCGTCGAAGACGGCCGACAGGTTGCCGGCGTCGTCGTATTCGTAGCGGCGCAAGAGGATGTCGTCCGCGCCGTCGCGACCGGCGACGGCGAACGCGGTGACGTGCTCACCGGTGACCGTGACCAGGACGCGATAACCACCCGAGTGGACGATGGCGGCCGGGCGGCCGGCGTCGTCGTGCTCGAAGGTGATCTCGTGCCCGGCGCGGTCGGTGACCGACACCAGCGGCAGCACGCCGTCCTCGTGGCCCGGCCGGTGGTCGAACTTCCAGGTGAGGCCACGCTGCGGATCGCTGACGACGTAGGAACCGTCCGCGTTGCGCGCCAGTGGCCGGACCGGGCCGGTCACGGGAAGGACGGCCGGGTCGCCGGCGCCGACCGGCGGCGCCCACTTGAGGGCTTCCCCGTCGAACTTCCCGTAGATCCGGTCGGCGGTCACCCGCAGGCGCTGGTCGAGGGTCGAGTGCCAGGACTGCCCGAACCACCGGCCGTTGCGCGTGAACGAGCTGTGGTCGCGCTCGAACACCAGGGGCAGGACGCCGGGCAGCGTGACATCGGTCTCGGCCAGCACGACGGCGCCGCTCGTCACGTCGACGAGATCGTTGATGTCCACCATCACTACGGCACCAGCCCTCGCAGCGGCGCGTAGTCGTGCCAAGCGTCCTGCAAGGCGTCACGCCACTTCGCCTCGTGCTCGTGGTGACGCAGTCTGAAGTAGACAGTCCGCCGGACGGACTCGCCGGTGTTGTTGCCGCCGTTGTGCCCGAGCAGGTAGTGCTTCAGCAGCATGTCGCCCGGCTTGCCGCGCACCATGTCCCGCTCCGGCAGCTCGACGTTCGGGTACGTCGTGAAGGCGTCGGGGCCTCGGTCGCGGAAGAGCTTCGCGTGCTGGCGGTGGGTACCCGGCCACACGAACAGGTTGCCCTGGTCGTCGGTCGACTGGTCGGTGAGGAAGAACCCGGCGAGCATGGTGAACGTCCACGGCGGGTCGTCCGGCTTGCGGCCCTTGCCGCCGTCGATGTGCGGCTTTTCGCGAGCGTCCTTGAAGGGCGGGTAGGTCAGCGCGGTCTGCACCGACTCGGGGAACTCGATCGTGCCCGGGCCGGTGAGGCTTTCGGCGAGCGAGAACGCCGCGGTGTCCCGCAGCAGCGACGCGAGAACCGGGGCGTCCTCCAGCTGCTGGAACTTGTAGACCACCCCGACGTGCCCCGGTGCCGGGGGCCGCGCGGCCAGCTGTTCGTCGACCGCCGCGTTCGCCGCGTCGATCATGTCCTGCGGCACCACGTCCGGGATCACGATGTAGCCGCGCTCGGCGAACTCTTCCCGCTGTGCGCGGGTCAGTTCGCGAGGCACGTTCAACGTCGCACTCCTCGGCACGACTTCGGTCGGCTCAGCCACGAAATCTGCCACCCACCCTTCTGTCCCGTCTCCGGTCTCGGATACCGGCTGATGCTAGGTCTCGTGTGGAGGGATCCCTATCCCTCGCCCTGACAGTTGAAGTCCGCCGCGTGGTCCTCCGCCCACCGCCGGAACGTCCGGGCCGGCGTCCCGGTGACGTCCTCGACCGTCGACGTCACCACGCAGGGTTCGTTCATCAGCTGGGAAACCGTGCGGACGAGGAACTCCGGCCACGGCGGCTCGACGTCGTCCGGCGACACCTCGACGAGGTCGACCGCCCGGCCGAGCACGGCGCCGATCGTCTCGATGTGCTCCTGCTGCGTCAGCGCCGCCGGCCCGGTCAGCCAGTACGCCTGCTCCTCGTGCCCGGCGGTGGCCAGCGCGGCGGCCGCGACGTCGGCGATGTCGCGCTCGTGGATCGACGCGGTTCGCAGCTGCAGGAAGGGAATCCGCACGGTGTCCCCGGCCCGGACGGCCGGCGCGAAGGCGAGCTGCTTGCTCGCGAAGGTGGTGGGCCGCAGGAAGGTCCACGCCATCCCCGACTCCCGCAACGCGTTCTCCACCGCCGAGTGCATCCGCGCGCTCCGGCTGTGCTGCATCGCCGGCTCGGCCACCGCGGCCGACGAGAGCAGCACCACGTGCGCCACCCCGGCCGCGCGGGCCGCGCCGACGAACTCGTCGACGCTTTCCGGGCTGGCGTAGAGGAAAACCTTCTCGACGCCCTCGAGCGCGGCCGGCAGCGTCGCCGGCTCGTCGAGGTCGAGCCGGACCACCTCCACCGCGTCCGGCAGCAGGCCGGGCTTCGGCGTCCGGCTGGAGCCGCGGACCGGCACCCCGGCCGACAGCAGCCCGGTCACCACATGACTGCCGACGCTGCCGTACGCGCCGACGACCAGAACGGACATGACATCTCCCATCGGTTCGGACAAAACGTGACAAAACGTCCGGCGGCTCCGGGTGCCGCTGGGCCATCCGCGCCAACGGGTCCCGTCCCGGCCTCCCGCGTGGCACCATTCCGCTCCGGGGGCGATGACAGTGCCGCGTGGGGGAAGACGGGGGACCGGTGAGCGAGTCGAGCGAGCGTGCGGTGCTGCGGGCCGTCGTGCTGATGCGCGACCACCTGGGTGATCCGCTGACGATGGACGACCTCGCGCGTTCGGTGATGTTCAGCCGGTTCCACTTCACCCGGGTCTTCCAGCGGGTCACCGGCCTGGCCCCGAGCCGGTTCCTCTCGGCGATGCGCCTGCACCGCGCGAAACAGCTGCTGAGCACGACGGAGCTCACCATCGCGCACATCTGCGCCCACGTCGGCTACAGCAGCGTCGGCACCTTCAGCTCCCGGTTCTCGCGCCGGGTCGGCATGTCCCCCACCGACTTCCGGCACCTCGCGACGTCGCCGCGGCCGCCGTCACCGGCCCGGCTGTCCGGCCGCGTGTGGACACGCGACGACGTCCCGTTGCTCATCTACGTGGGCCTCTTCGCCGACTGCGCCCCGCACGACCGCCCGGCCCGCTGCACGGTGCTCGACGGCTCCGGCCGGTACGAGCTGGACGGCGTGCCCGAAGGCACGTGGCGGCTCGTCGTCCAAGCCGTCCCGGCCGGCCAGGACCGGGGTGCCGGCGCCGCGGCGGGGTACGTCCGCACCCTGGGCCCGATCACGGTGAGCCGGGGCGCCGAGATCCGGACGGACCTCGAACTCGAGCCGGCCTGCGCCCTCGACCCGCCGTTGCACCGCGCCCTGGTGGCGGTGCGCGAGCACGCGCTCAGCGCGCTGACCGTCGAGCTCACCGGCGCCGAACCCCCGCTCGCCACCTGCTGAGGCCGGCCGGCGAAGGCTCGCCGGCCGGCCCGGGGCATCAGCCGATGCCCCGCGCGAAGCGGAAGAACCCGTGCGGGTCGTAGGCCCGCTTGACGCGCACCAGCCGCGGGTAGTTCTCGGCGTAGTAGGCGGTGCGCCAGTCCTGGATGGCCGGGTCCATGTAGTTCTGGTAGCTCTCGCGCAGGGAATGCCGGTCCAGCACCGCGAACCCGTCCGCGAGCCAGCTCTCGCACGCCGCCGTGTCGTCGGGGGTGTAGGTGAGGTCGGGCAGCTGCGCGGTGACCCCGGCCAGCAGCTTCGTGGTCCGGTGCACGTACGCGGTGTCCGTACGGCCCTTCTCGTTCGCCGCGCCACCGAGGGCCTCGAAGTACAGCAAGCGGGACTGCTTGTCGCGGAAGTGCGTCGGATCGGCCAGGACCGTCAGCAGGGCGTCGACGTCCGCGCGCGGCACCGCCGCGTCGAACATCCGCGACCGGGTGCGGTAGTAGTTGTAGCGGCCCAGCTGCGCCTCGGGCGTCGTGCCGGCGCGGTGGCACTGCTCGGTGGTGAGCGTGGCGCAGCCGTAGATCTGCATCATCGCGTCGTGCACCGTGCTCTCCCCGACCGCCCGCTGGGACGGCGCCGCGCCGACCGCCGCGACGAACTCGTCGATGTGGGTGTTGAGCTCGTCCGCGGTGCTGTACCAGGTGCCCGAAACGACGATGACCGTGTCGGAGTTGGGCGGGTTCGTCGGGCGCACCAGCGTCAGCAGGACCGAAGACAGGTCGTTGGGCGCGTTCAGCATCCACTGCTGCCAGTTCTCGATCACCTTGCCCGCGTCGGCGCCCAGCCACATCAGCCGGTAGCCGATCAAGGTGTTGCGCTGCACCGGCTCGAGCGTGTAGCTGGTGACGACGCCGTAGTTGCCGCCGCCGTTGCCGCGCAGCGCCCAGTACAGGTCCGGGTTCTCGCGGGCCGAGGCCCGCACGACGCGGCGGTTCGCCAGCACCACCTCGGCCGAGACCAGCCGGTCGCAGGCCATGCCGAACTTGCGGGTCTGGTGCCCGATGCCACCGCCCTGGATGAACCCGCCGGCGCCCACCGTCGGGCAGAGCCCGCCGGCCAGCGCCATCCCGTGCGGGGTCAGCGCGTTCAGCGCGTCGACCATCTGGGTGCCCGCGCCGATGGTGACGTGGGTGCCGTCGGTGGTCACCTGGTTCATCCGGGACACGTCCAGGACCATGCCGTCGGTCGTGGAGTAGCCGCCGAAGCTGTGCCCGCCGCTGCGGGGCACGGTGTGCACGGCGTTGTCCTGGGCGAAGGACAGGACGGTCTGGACGTCTCTCGCGCTTTCGCAGTACGCGACGGCCGACGGCGCGGTGCTGTCGTACATGCCGAGCGACTGCATGCGAGCCGACGCGTAGGCCGCCGTGTCCGACGGCAGGACGAGGTCGCCGTCGAGGTGACAGCGGAGCGAGTTCCAATCGATGCCGCGGCCCCGGCGGACGGTGCTGCCGGCGGCGGAGCCGGCCGACCCCGAGAGGGCCGTCACCGCGCCGACCGCCGAAGCGGCGGCGAAGCCCAGAACGGTGCGACGAGTCAAGTTTCCGGTCACTGTGAAGCCCCCAGTATCAGAGATAAGGTGCTGCGATTCTTCTGGATTGCTGTGTTCGCGCGCATCTTCCGGTGTGCCCTACTGACCCAGCCGCACCGGCAGGGACTCCAAGCCGTGCATCAGCGTGCTCGCCCGCCAGCGGAGCGTGTCCGGATCCGCCGAGAGGCGCAGCGCCGGGAAGCGGGCGAGCAGGGCGCCGATCGCGATCTCCGCTTCCAGCCGGGCGAGCGGCGCGCCGACGCAGTGGTGGATCCCGTGGCCGAACGCGAGGTGGCCGGCCGCCGGCCGGGTGACGTCCAGCCGGTCGGGGTCCGGGAAGCGCTCCGGGTCGCGGTTCGCGCCCAGCAGGGAGATCAGGACGTACTCGCCGGCCGGGATCGTCACGTCCCCGATTTCGACGGGTTCGGCGGTGATGCGCAGGGTCGCCAGGTGCAGCGGGCCGTCGAAGCGCAGGAACTCCTCCACCGCGGCCGGCAGCAGCGCGGGGTCCGCGCGCACGGCCGCCAGCTGCGCGGGTTCGCGCAGGAGGGCGAGGACGCCGTTGCCGATCAGGTTGACCGTGGTCTCGTGCCCGGCGACGAGCAGCAGGAACGCCATCGCGACGAGCTCGATCTCCGACAGCGAGTCGCCTTCGTCGCTGGCGTGCACCAGGTCGGACAGCATGTCTTCACTGGGGTGCTCGCGTTTCTCGGCGATCAGCGAGCAGAGGTAGGTGTACATCAGCTGCGACGACTCCCGGACCTCTTCCGCCGGGCCCGAGGAGACCACGACCCCGGACCAGACCGAGAACTCGGCGCGGTCGGCCTCGCGCACGCCGAGCAGCTCGCAGATGACGGTGATCGGCAGCGGCCCGGCGAACGTCGCCAGCAGGTCGGTTTCGCGGGCCCCGGCCAGCGCGTCGAGCAGCCCGGCGGTGATCTCCTCGATCCGCGACCGCAGCCGGGCCACCGCGGCGGGCGTGAACGCCTTGTTGATCAGCCTGCGCAGCCGCGTGTGGTCGGGCGGGTCCATGTTCAGCATGTGCGCGCCGAGCGCGGCCGAGAAACCGCCCCGCTCGCCGGTGCTGCTGCGGCCCGCCGGCGCGCTGTTCTTGCTCAGCCGCGGGTCGGTCAGCAGCTGCCGCACGTCCGCGTACCGGCTGACCACCCACACGAGCTGCCCGCGCGGCGACCGGACGAGGCTGACCGGCCCCTGCCGGCGCAGCAGCGCCTCCACCTCGTGCGACCGCTGGACGAAGTCGTCGTCCAGCTCGGTCAGTTGCTTTGCCTGCCCCATCTGCGCACCCCCGGATACGCTCTCGACGGGTCGTCGCCCAGCGCGGCGGCCCGGTGGTGAGGGTTCGGGCCCGCACCACCCCGCCGGGGCCGGCGGGGTGGTCGCGAGGCTCAGGCGAGGTCGCGCAGACCCGGCAGGACCTGCTCGGCGAACGTCTTGAGGAACCGCTCCTGGTCGTGCCCGGGGCCGTGGAAGACCAGGTGGTCGAACCCCGCGTCGACGTACTGCTTGATCTGCGCGATCGCGTCGTCCGGCGTGGAGGCCACGATCCAGCGCTTGGCGACCTGCTCGATGGGCAGCGCGTCGGCGGCCTTCTCCATCTCCACCGGGTCCTCGAAGCCGGCCTTCTGCTCCGGCGAGAGCGACAGCGGCGCCCAGAACCGGCAGTTCTCCAGCGCCTGGGCCGGGTCCGGGTCGTAGGAGAGCTTGATCTCGATCATCTTGTCGATCGCCGACGGCGCCCGGCCTTCCTGCTCGGCGCCCGTCGCGACGGCCGGCAGCAGCTTCTCGGTGTAGAGGTCCATACCTTTGCCGCTGGTGCAGATGAAGCCGTCACCCTTGCGGCCGACGTACTTGGCCATCACGGGACCGCCGGCGGCCAGGTAGATCGGGACGGGCGTCGCGGGCCGGTCGTAGATGGACACGCTGGTGGTCTGGTAGTACTCGCCCTCGAAGGTGACGCGGTCCTCGGTCCACAACCGGCGGATGAGGTCCACAGCTTCGCGCAGCCGGGCGAACCGCTCCTTGAAGTCGGGCCAGGTGATGCGCGCGACCGCGACCTCGTTGAGGGCCTCGCCGCTGCCGATGCCGAGCGCGATCCGGCCCGGGTACAGCAGCCCGAGGGTGCCGAACGCGTGCGCCACGACGGCCGGGTTGTACCGGAAGGTGGCGGTCAGCACGCTGGTGCCGAGCTGCACCCGCTCGGTGCGCTCCCCCACCGCGCTCAGCCAGGACAGCGAGAACGGCGAGTGGCCGCCGTCGTGCCGCCACGGCTGCAGGTGGTCGCTGATCCAGACGCTGTCCAGGCCGTGGGCTTCCGCGCTGACGGCGTACTCGACGAGCTCACGCGGCGCGAACTGCTCGGCCGACGCCTTGTATCCGATCTTCAATGCCATTCCCCAGTAGTAGGCCGCGCCCGGCGGCATCCGGATCCCCCGGCCTGACGGTTGGCGGCGCGTGCCGCCTCAGGCGGGAGCGGTCAAGTGCCTCCCGAAGAAGCGGGCCGCGCTCTCGACCTCGAAGCGGGGGACGTCGTGGTGCTTGCCCGCGTTGGCGTGCAACGTCTTCTCCGCCGAGGCGAACGCGTCGAACAGCTCCAGGCCGGCTTCGCGGTCGATGTCCTCGTCGTCCCACTGCAGGACGAACTCGATCGGGATCGTGATCTGCCTCGCCTGCTCCGCGACGACGTCGGGCCAGTGCAGGCCGAAGACCGCCGCGGTGATCCGGGGCTCGGTCGCCACCAGCGGGATGCCGATCGCGGTGCCCAGGTTGATGCCGAAGTACCCCACCGGCCCGTCCGCGCCGATCTCGGGCAGCTGCTGGAGCGCGTCCAGCGTCGCCTTCCACTCGGGCACCGCTCGGTCGGCCAGGTAGGCGCTGTAGCGGCGGGCGGCGGGGCCTTCCGGCTCGCCCGCGTCCCGCGCCGCCCGCAACGCGGTGACCTCGCGCTCGTCGTGCGCCGTGCGCGGCCGGTCGCCGTGCCCCGGCGCGTCGATGACCGCGACGTGGACGCCGCAGGCCGTCGCGAACCGGCGGGCCCGGCCCGCCATCGCGGGGTGCCGCTTGTGGTTGCCGCCGCCGTGCCCCATCAGCACCAGGGGCGCCCGGCCGGCGCCCGCCGGCGACCAGAGCACGCCGGGCACCTCGCCGACGACGAAGTCGCGCTCGAGGACACCGTCGGTCGAAGACTCGGCGGTGAACCGCAGAGACTGCATGGCTTGTTGCCTTTCCCTCGAAGACCGCTCCACCGCGGCTCCCTTGCTCGGGGAGCCGCGGTGGCCGGAGTGCCTAGCCCAGCAGCTCGAGCACGGGCGCGAACTGCTCGGCGAACAGGGCGTTGAGGGTGAAGCAGTTGATGCCGAGGGTCTCGCGGCGACGCTGCAGCTCGTCGGCCATCTCCCGCGGGCTGCCGCGGAGGATGCCCAGCGAGTCGTGCGCGATGAGCGTCTTCATGTCGGTCTTCAGCAGCCGCGGGACCCACGGGGGCGCGTCCTCGCCGATGACGAAGATCGGCGAGATGAACTCGAGCTCGTCGCGCCGGTCCCCGGCCATCTCCCGCATGCTCTCGACCAGCCCGGCGATGTGCTCCCGGGTGGCGAGCGGGCTCGCGGCGACCGTGACCCGGTCGGCCTTGGCCGCGGCCAGGGCCCGGGCCTTCGGGCCACCGGCGGCGATGAGCACCGGCGTGTGCAGGTCGTCCCCGTCGAGGGCGCGCAGCTCGTCGATCGTCTGCTCCACCTGCGACAGGCGCTCCGCGGGCGAGGTCGCCTCGATGCCGAGCAGCTTCACCGCGTCCTCGAGCACGAACGGCCGGCCCGTACCGATGCCCAGCTCGAACCGGCCACCGCTGAGCAGCGACAGGGTGTGGGAGTCCCAGGCCGCCATGCGCGGGTGGCGCAGCGGGCTGGCCGCCACCCACGTGCCCACGCGCAGCGTCGTGGTCGCCCCGGCCGCGATGGCGAGGGCCGGGAACGGAGACGTCGCCGTCAGCACGTCGGCGGAGAGCAGGCTGCTGTACCCCAGGTCTTCGGCCTGCCGGGCTATGCCCCGCCACTGCTTCTCGTCCGTCGGCTCCGCAATGACGGCGAACTTGAACGCCTTATCGGTCATGGATGAGACCTTGTCCTTTCGTAGAGCGGACCCCGGCGGGCGCCGGCGCCACCAACCCCCTCGAACGGGCGGTGCGGACACCGGACCCGGAGCTCGGATCGGCTCCGGCGCGTACCCGTGGCGGAAACCCTTTCGGCCGCGTCAGCAGGTTAAAAGCGGCCGCGGCGCTCCGGGATCCCTCAGCCTGGTAGCCGCCCGAACCCGGTGGTGGCAGCGGAAACGGGTGTTTGCGCGTGACCACGCTCCGCTGCTAACGTCGTTCCCGACCGTGAACGCGTTCGAGGAGGTGAGTCCCGTGAGCACAACCACCCATGGGTGCTCCCCCCGCCCTTCACGGTCCGGCGGCTGAAGTTCGGCGTCGCCGGGAGCGCCTGAGAGCGAGGCACTCCTGGAAGGAGACTCCGATAAACACAGAGCCCCTCATCCCCCGTCTGGGCGAGCACGCGGTGGCGATCACGCGCGTCGCGGACAGGCACTGGCACGCCCTCGACGACGACCTGGTGGTCGGCCGCGGGTACGCCGAGCACCGGCCGGACGGCCG
Organism: Amycolatopsis iheyensis; assembly: GCF_024703995.1. Taxonomy (GTDB): domain Bacteria; phylum Actinomycetota; class Actinomycetes; order Mycobacteriales; family Pseudonocardiaceae; genus Amycolatopsis; species Amycolatopsis iheyensis. The sequence continues at coordinate 68,551 of NZ_JAMXQV010000027.1, forward strand.
GCTGTACGTCAGCATCGACGCCTGGCGCGAAGCCACTTTCGACCGGCTCGCCGAGGCCATGCTCCCCGAGCTCCCCGCACCCCTGCACACGGTGGTCGACGAAGGCGACGTCGACCTCATCGCCTGCTGGGAACGGGCCGGGTTCACCGTCCGGCGCCGGGAGTGGGAGTACCGCGTGCCGACCGACCCGGCGCGCACCGGGCTCGGCGACGTCCGGCCGCCTTCGGGCGTCACGATCGTGCCCGCCGGGCAGGCCGACGAAGACCTGCTGCGGGCGGTGGACCGCGCGATCCGCGAAGAGGTCGAGGCGAGCGTCGGGTGGCACTCGATGCCGGCGGAAGTGATCGCCCGCCCCGAAGACGACACCATCGTCGACCCGGCGAAGTACGCCGCGGCCGCGTCGGCGGACGGCTACCTCGGCCTGATCAGGGTGGTGACGGTGAACCGGCCGCGCATCGGGCTGCTCGCGGTCCGCGCCGCCGAGCGGCGCCGCGGCATCGGGCGGGCGTTGCCGGCACACGCGCTGGGGACGCTGCACCAGGCCGGGCACGCCGAAGCCTGGGCCGAAGTGCAGGAACAGAACCACCCCGCCGCGACGTTGGTCAAGGGTGCCGGGGCCCACCCGGCCGGCAGCAACCTGGAGCTGGTGAGATGAGGACCCGCAAGGGAATCGAAGTCGAGGGCAAGGTCGTCGAAGCCCTCCGCGCCGGCATGTTCACGGTGGAGCTCGACAACGGCCACCGGGTGCTCGCGCACATCAGCGGCAAGATCCGCCAGAACTTCATCAAGATCTACCTGGAAGACCGGGTGCTGGTGGAGCTCACCCCGTACGACCTGTCGCGCGGGCGGATCGTGTTCCGCTACCGGAACTAGCCCGCGGCCGGGGCGGTTCGGGGTCCGGGGTGGCGAAGCCCCCGGCCCTCGCTCGGCACAGCCGGCCCCGGGCCCCGGTCACGGCGCTGCGCCCGGCCGGGGGCCGGGCCGCCGCTATTCTGCGTCGTCGAGCAGCCACAGTCCGTCGATGTCGACCTCGACGTTCGGCGCGAAAAGAACCCGGTGCCGCCGTTCGGCGCCGCTCGGAGTAACCGGCAGGCCGTACATGTAAAAAGCAGGTAACGCGCAGCAGGCGAATTCCGCCACCCCATTCGGAGTATTCGACTGGAGCAATGCGGCGAGCCGGGCCCACCGACGGTATAGGTCACTCAGCCAGGAGCCCACTGTTCTTTCCTTTACTTTCCGAATCGAGGTGCCCGCCGACGGCTCGCACCCGGGCCGGCGGCCGGTGGGTCGCCGGGGGCCGGCGACGGCGCGGATCACCCGGCAGGGGCTCACCCACGCGAGCCAGGCCCGGTCCGTCCCCTCCCCGGACGGCAGGTCGCCGGCCGGCCCGCGCCACCGGAGCGGGGCACGGCCACCGGCGTCCGGGTCCCGGCCACCGGCACCCCCGCGCCGACCCGTTGAGCTGCGGTGACACCGCACGTGGGCCGGACGCCGGCGACGCCTGCTTTGGGCGTTATCGTCGCAACCCCGCGAGGGCGGCGGCAACTACCCGAGCTGACAGTGTCCGAACCCCGGCCCGCAGCCATCCGATGAGCCGGGTGTGATCGACGTCCGGTGTTTTTCGCCCGGTTGGCGGTTTCGACGGTGTACCCCACCGAGGGTCATCACCTATTCGGATTATTGCCCGGTGTCGGCACCCCGTCTAACTCAAGGGAAATCAATGTCGACCACACGACTCTGCGTCACCTTGACATAGCTCAACGATGAGGTATCGTCGGTCACGACTGGGGTGACCATGGAAATTCGGCACAATCTCTTTGGGATTGTTTTATGAATCGGGCCGGGGCAGAAGACTGCCTCTGTCCGATACCTTAAATGTGCCTTAAGAATTCTGGGGGTTCGATGGGCATTATGGAGCTCAACGAGTCATGCTTTTCAAACCATAATTGCATAAACATCGAAATCCTGCACACGGCCGGTTCGGTGTGGCTGGAAGGGGACGTCGCCGCCGCCGTCTCGCTGGCCGAGGCAGCGGCGGTGACGAGGTGCCGGCAGGGCAGCGCACACTGCACCGCGCTGGCGAGCCTGCAGCTGGCGCTGCTGCTGACCAACCTCCGGCGGATCGACGAGGCGCGGCACGCGGTGTGCCGGGCCGCCTCGATCGCCGACGACCCGGCCATCAACGCGGTGACGTCGCTGGTCAGGGCCAAGATCGCGCTCTGCGAAGGACGCATCGACGAGGCCGCCGACCTGTGCGACGCGGGCATGGTCGTGACCAGCGACCCGCGGCTCGCGTCGTGGGCCTCGGTCGGGAACATGGTCCGAGCGGTCATCGCGATGCGCCGCGGTGAGCTCGCCGCGATGATCCACCACGCCAACCAGCTCAAGGAAGACGTGCTCTTCGGCCGGGACGTGCTCTTCGGCCGCAAGACCTTTCCCTGGGACTCGCCGGCGTGGCTCGTCGTCCAGATCATCGAGGCGGAAAAGGGCTGGGAGGTCGCGGTGCCACTCGCCCGCGGCTTGCTCGAATCCGATTCCTCGAGCCGGGGCCTGCTGCTGGCCGAGCCGACCGCGGGGTCGTTCCTCGTCCGGATCCTGCTGCGGGCCGACGACCGGGAGACCGCCGAGCGCAGCCGCCGGTGCGCGGTCACGCTCGCCGCGGAGAACCCGGAGATCCCGGCCATCGCGGCCGCCGCGCTGCACCTCGAAGCGTTGCTGGACCGGGACGTCAGCCTGCTGCAGCAGGCCGCCGCCGCCGACTGCGACGCCTGGACCCGCGCTTCGGCGAACGAGGACATCGGCGACCTGCTCTCCGAGGAGTCCGGCGAGTTCCAGGTGGCGTGCGCGCACTACGAGACGGCCATGCGCTCGTACGCGGACGCGGGCTCGCCTCGTGACTCGTCCCGCGTCCGCAGCAAACTCCGGCGGCACGACACCTCCATGGCCGCGAAGCGGTTCTGGCCGCGGAGCCGGATCCCGGTGCTGACCGACACCGAGTACGCGGTGGCCGAGCTGGTGGCCGGTGGGCTCACCAACGCCGAGGTCGCCGGCAAGATGTTCCTCTCCCGCCACACCGTCGCCTTCCACCTCCGCAAGATCTTCCAGAAGCTGGGCGCCAAGTCGCGCATCGAGCTCGCGGTCATGTGGAAGCAGCTGGTGGGGCGGGAAAGCCTCGACGTGGCCGGTCAGTACTAGCTGATCAGCTGAACTCCTTCACGTGGTCTTCGGCCCACTGCCGGAAGGAGCGGGCCGGTGCGCCGGTGACGTCCTCGACCGCGGACGTCACCACGCACGGGGCCTTCATGAGCTCGGTCATGGTCCGGACGAAGGACGGCGAGAGCTTCGGCTCGCAGTCGTCCTCCGCCAGCTCGACGACGTCGATCGACCGGCCGAGCACCGCGCCGATCGCGTCGATGTACTCCTGCTGGGCCAGGGCCTGTGGCCCGGTCAGCCAGTACGCCTGCCCTTCGTGGCCCGCGCCGGCCAGGGCGCGGACCGCGACGTCGGCGATGTCGCGCTCGTGGATCGAGGCGGTGCAGACCCGCGGGAACGGGATCCGCAGCACCTCACCGGCGCGGATCGCCGGCGCCCAGCGGAGCTGCAGGCCGGCGAAGGTGGTCGGGCGCAGGAACGTCCACGCGAGGCCGGACTCCCGCACCGCCGTCTCCACCGCCGCGTGCAGCTTCGCGCTCGCGCTGTGCCGGGCGGCGGGCTCGACCACGGCGGCCGAAGAGAGCAGCACGATGTGGTCTACACCAGCCGCACGCGCCGCGCGGGCGAACTCGGCCAGGCCGTCCGGATTGGCGTAGAGGAAGACTTTTCGCACGCCGTCGAGCACGGCGGGCCACGTTTCCGGTTCGGCCGCGTCGAACCGGCTGATTTCGACGCCGTCCGGCACCGCCCCGGGTCTCGGTCTCCGGCTGGTGCCGCGGACCGGGATTCCCGCGGACAACAGACCTTCCACCACTTGGCTGCCGACCGTGCCGTACGCGCCGATGACAAGAACGGACATGATTCTCCCCGGGGGTTGACGTGACGGCGAATCGGACAAATCGCCGGCCACTCACAGTGCCCTCGGGACGCGTCCCAGCCATCCCCCACCCTGACAAGGCATCGGTAAAAAGTCGGCAAAGCGATCAACCCGGGCCACTACCAACGTCGGGGATAGTGCGGGCCTCCCGCCGGACCTACTGTCCGGAAAGGGTGAACACCAGTCCGGCAATCTGCTTGGAGAACCCCGAATGAGTGACAACGAGTCGGTCCTGATGGAGGCCTACGAGCGGTTCCACGCCACGGGACCGGAGTGGGGTGGCCACCATCTCAGCAACCACGGGCCGATGGCCGTCGAAGCCATGATCCGGCACGGACACGGCGACACCGTCCACCGGTGGATCGACAACTACACGAAGCGCCTGGAGGAACCGCCGCGCGGCTTCGACCCGGTGACCGAGGAAGACTGGCAAGAGCGCCTCGGCGACCTGAAGCACGTGGCGGACTGGACGACGTACCTGCACCGCGAGGTCGCCGAGCTGCCCTGGCGGGAAGTGCTGGCGAAGTGGTGGCCGCGGCTGATGCCCGGCATCTCCGGCGGCACGGCGCACGGCGCGATCCGGGTCGGGCACGTGATCCACGCGCTGCTGGCGGCCGAAGCGGGACCGGGGCCGGTGGACGTCAAGCCGTACGTGACCGAGCTGGCCGACTCGCTGGGCTACTGGGCGGCGTGCTTCACGCCGGTGGCCGGCGACCCGACCCGCCGCGCCGGCTCGCTGAAGCCGGCCGAAGCCCTGGCCGGCGTGCCGTCGGTGCCGGACCAGCAGAAGGGCGTCCCGTACCGGCTGAGCCAGCTCCCGACCACCGAAGGGTGGCAGACGGCGCTCGGCGGCCTGCGGGACGCCGACGACCCCGAGCAGGTGCCCGGGGTGCTGACCCAGCTGATCGACGCCACGGTGCTGCGTTACCTGAGCTACGGCCACGGCCACGCGGTGATGCTGGTCCACGCGTCGACGGCGCCGACGGCCGTGATGCGCACGCTGCCCGCCCTGCCGCGTGAGCTGTGGATCCCGAGCCTGGACTCGGCCTGGCAGGCGACGGCGGCCCTGACGGCGGCGTGCACGCCCCCGGACGCGGCGGAGCGCGAGAACCTCGGCCCCCACCTCAACGGTCCCTCGACGATCGAGGACACCATGGCACTGGCGATCGACCAGGGCGACGAGCACGTGATCAAGTTCGCGGACACCGCGACCGAGACGTTCACGCGCACCGGCGAGCGGGACGCGCTGGCGGCGGCGAGCCGCTGCGCGGAGCTGATCACCCTGACCGAGGAAGCGGGCCGCGCGAAGTTCGACGGCCGCCAGGACAAGTAGCCACGGCGGCCGGGTCGGCGACGCTCACCGTCTGCATCCTCGCCGACAGCCGCGACCCGGCTCGCCGACGCCTGCCGACGGCAGCACCCGGGCGTCGAGGTCCGCGGCCGCGACGCCGGGGCGGCCGACGTCGCCCTGACGCGCGGGCCCGCCACGACCACCTCGGGTGCGCCGAGCCGCGCGAAGTTCGACGGCCGCCAGGACAAGTAGCCACCCCGCACGCCGAAAGCCCACCCGTTCCGGGAGGAACGGGGTGGGCTTTCGGTTTGGTCCGGGCCGATCCGGCGCCCGGTCAGCTCTTGCGCTGCTGCCTTCCCGCGGCCATGAACGCCCGCAGCGGCGCCACGGCGTGCTCGCCGGCGCCCGCCTCCACCGCCGCCGCCAGCGCGGTCAGCTGGAACGACGCGATGCGCACCGTCATCGGGTCCGTGATCGCCGGGACGAAGCCCTGCTCGTCCTCCGCGTCCACCAGCTTGCCGTCGGCCTCCGTGAGGACCACCCAGGGGCCGCTCACCACGTGGGCGTGGCAGTCGTGCAGGACGCGGCCCAGGTCCGTCAGCACGTTGCGGCCCAGGCCGCGGCCCGGGGTCGCCACCATCGTCACGACGCTCTTGCCGTGCAGGGCCGCGTTCACCATCGGGCGGGACACCCAGTCCACCGCGTTCTTGAGCACGCCGGGGATCGAGCTGTTGTACTCCGGGGTGACGATCAGCAGGCCGTCCGCCGCACGCACGGCTTCCCGCCACCGCTGCACCGGGGCCGGGCCGCCCTCGCGGGTGTCCAGATCCCCGTTGTACAGCGGCAGGTCGCCGAGCCCGTCGAAGACTTCGATCGTCATGCCCTCCGGGGCCAACGGCCGGACCGCCGCCAGGAGCCGGGAGTTCAACGACTCCTTGCGCAGCGACCCGGAAACGCCGAGGATCCGCACTTCACCACTCGCCTTCATGGTTGCCTGGGGTTTCGAACCGGTCAGGACGCCGGCTCACTCACGTCGACCAGCACCTTGCCGACGACGCCATTCTGCACGGCGTCCTGCGCGTCACCCGTTCGCTCCAGCGGGAACCGGTGCAGCGGCAGGCCGACCTCCTCGCCCGCCGCGATCGCCCCTTCGGCCGCCGCCCGCGAGACGTCGGCCGACGCGCGGTCCTTGTCCGCCGCGGGCATCGTCATCACCATCACGAACTGGAAGCGCAGGTTGCGCCCGATCGTCTTGCGGGTCGGGAACGCCAGCACGGCGTCGCCTTCGGTGCCGTACGCGGCAATCGTGCCGTTCGGGGCCAGTACTTCGATGCCGGTGTCGATGTTCGCCGTCGCCGCCACCTCGACCAGCAGGTCGACGCCGTCCGGGGCCAGCGCGCGGATGTCCTCGACGACCGTGTCCGACCGGTAGTCGACGGTGTGCGCCGCCCCGGCCGCCAGCGCCAGCTTCGCCTTCTCCGGGCTGCTGACCGTCGCGAGCACCGTCGCCCCGGCCCAGGCGCCGAGCTGGATCGCGGCCTGGCCCACCCCGCCGGCGCCACCGGCGACGAGCACCGTGGACCCCGCCAGCGAGCCGCGCTCCAGGCGGGCCGGCGCGTTCTGGCCCGCGAGCAGGCAGCGGTGCGCGGCCACGGCACGCAGGCCGAGGCTCGCGCCGGTCTCGAAAGTCACGTTGTCCGGCAACGGAACCGCGTTGCGGGACGGGACGACGGTGTATTCGGCGGCCGTCCCTTGTGGACGCTTGTACGCCGCTTCCCAGACCCACACCCGCTGTCCGACCCGGCTCGGGTCGACGCCCTCCCCGACGGCGTCGACCACGCCGCCACCGTCGTGGTGCGGCACCACCTCGGGGTACATCAGGGCCCCACCCCGGTGCCCGAACTCGCGGGCCTTCCAGTCGGAGTGGTTCACCCCGGACACCACGACCCGGACCCGGACCTCGCCGGGGCCCGGCTCGGGCACCGGGCGCTCGACGAGCTGCAGGACGTCACGGTTCCCGGTCGTCGTATACACGATCGCCTTCATGCCGGGAACGTAACCGCCGTTCTCCAGCACTGGCAACAGGTCCCGCGTGAATCCGTCAACGTGGCGGATGCGCCGCTCAGCGCCGGAAGACCTGGACGGGCAGCTGGGTGACGCCGATCATCGTCCACGGGTTGCGGAGGCCGACCGGCACGTCCTCGCGGACGCGGATCTCGCGGTAGCGGTCCATCAGGGTGCGCAGCGCGACCCGCGTCTCGAGCCGGGCCAGCGGCGCGCCCAGGCAGTGGTGGATGCCCTTGCCGAACGAGAGGTGCGGGTTGGGCTTGCGGTGGATGTCGAACCGGTTCGGGTCGGTGAACACGCTTTCGTCGCGGTTGGCCGTGGTCAGCCAGATCAGCACGATCGACTCGGCGGGGATCGTCTGCCCGCCGAGCTCGACGTCCTTCGTCGTGCGCCGGGCCGAGCGCGGGAACGGCGGCCGGAACCGCACCGACTCCTCGATCGCGCCCGGGATCAGCGCCGGGTCGGCTCGCAGCTCCTCCCACAGCCCGGGGTTCTCGTGCAGCGCCAGCAGCGTGTTGCCGAGCGCGGCCGTCGTCGTGTGGTGGCCGGCCACCAGCAGGTTGAGGAACCCGAGGGCCTCGTCCTCGTCCAGCCGCACGCCGTCGGCCTCGACCGTCATGAGCCGCCCGGCGAGGTCGTCGCGGGGGTTCCTGCGGGCGGCGCGGAGGATTTCCATCAGGTACTGGTTCAGCTCACGCAGCAGCGGCGCGACGTTGTTGATCGCGTCTTCGCCCTGCTTGTCCATCGAGCCGTCCGGTTCGTAGCTCTGCACCTCGACGAACCGGTCCGACAGCTTGCGGATGAACGCGCGGTCGTTCTCGGGGATGCCGAGCAGCTCGGCCATGATCATGAACGGCAACGGGTAGCCCAGCAGCTCCACCAGGTCCCACCGGTCGCCGTTTTCCTCGGCGGCGTCGAGCAGCTGGGTGGTCATCTCGGCGATGCGCGGCTCCAGGTCGGCGACCATCCGCGGGGTGAACGCCTTGCCGACGATGCCGCGCAGCCGCTTGTGCAGCGGGTCGTCCGCGCGCACGAAGTTGCCCTTGTTGGACTCCTCGAAGTCCTTCTGCTTCGGCGCCAGCGGGGCGACCTCGGAGGAGAAGGTGACCGGATCGGTCTGCACCCGCTGCGTGTCGTGGTAGCCGAGCACGTGCCACGCCTTCATCTTCTCGTCGTAGTGCACGGCTCCGCGCTCGCGCAGCCCGTCGAGGTAGGCGAGGAAGTGGGACAGTGTCCGTTCCGACTGTTTCACACCCATGCGGGACACGGTATGACCGGCGGGCGGGCCCGGGGATCCCGCAAACTGCTAGTCGTCCGGCGGATTGCCGGACGGGCCGTCAACATGCGTGGTTGCGTGTGCTGTCAGGCGTCGGGAACACTGCGCTCATGGACGGCTTCGAACTGTACGAACTCGGGCGCAAGCTGATGGAACTCGGCGAAGACCCGGAAAAATCGGAATCGGCCGGGGATTCTTCGGGCCGGCCGCCGACCGCGACGTCCGTGGACGAGCGGCTCGCCGCGGCGGCCGGGATCCAGCAACCCGACCAGATCAAGGACCTCGTCGAGACCCTGGAAAGACTGGCGGGCCGGCTGGCCGGGACCGTCGCGCCGGACACCTTCGACTGGTACACCACCGACACGCCGCCCTGGGACACCGGACGCCCGCAACCGGCCATCCGCGAGCTCGCCGAAGCGGGCGCGTTCCGCGGCCGGGTGCTCGAAATCGGCTGCGGCACCGGCGAAATCACGCTCATGGCGGCGGCGCTCGGCCGGCCGGCCGTCGGCATCGACCCGGCGCAGACGGCGATCGAGACCGCGCGGGGCAAGGCCCGCGACCGCGGCCTGGACGCGCGGTTCCAGGTCGGGAACGCCTTCGAACTGGGCAAACTGGGCGAACAGTTCGACACCGTGCTCGACAGCGGCCTGTTCCACGTCTTCAGCGATCCCGAGCGGGTGCGCTACGCCGACAACCTGGCCACCGTCATGCCGCCGGGCGCCCGGCTGTTCGTGCTCTGCTACAGCGACCGCCACCCGGCCGGCCCAGGCCCGCGGCGCGTGACCCAGGACGAGATCCGGGCCACCTTCGCGAACGGCTGGCAGGTCGACTCGATCGACGCCGCGACCCTGGACAACCGGATGTACGCCGACGGGATTCCGGCCTGGCTGGCCACGATCACCCGCGTCTGACCCGTGCGAACGTGGTGAACGACTCGTTCAGGTCGCCTGGCGACCTGAACGAGTCATTCACCACACGCGGTCTTGCGGAGGCGGGTGGCCTCAGCAGAAGTCGTGCAACCCCGCGGCCACGTCCGCCGGGCTCGGCATGGCGGCGATCTCTTCGGCGAGTGCCTTCGCGGCCTGGCGGGCGTCGGGGTCGGTCAGCAGTCCCGCCGCCGCCTCGCCGATCGACGCCGCGGACACCACGTCCGTGCGGCGGAGCTCCGCTCCCCGCGTGACTCCCTCGGGCAGCAGGCGTTTCCCGGCCCCGGCGGCGGACACCGCGCCGGCGTTGAGGAAGCCGTCGCCGGCCACCGGCACGAACAGCTGCGGCACGCCGGCGGCCGTCGCGCCGAGCGTGGTGCCGCCCCCGCCGTGGTGCACGGCCAGGTCCACCATCGTCAGCAGCTCCGCCTGCGGCACCCAGCGCTCGAGGTGGATGTTCGGGGCCAGCCCGCCGAACTCGGCCACCGGGATGTTCGGCCCCGCAGCCACCACGACCTCGACGTCCAATGTGGACAAGCCGTCGATGGCGGCGCGCAGGCCGGGCGCGGTGCCGACCACGGTGCCCAGCGTCAGGTAGACCAGCGGCCGCTTCCGCTCGGCCAGCGCGATCGCGGGCAGCTCACCGGGTTCGCTGTACGGCGTCGGGCGCAGCGGGCGACGCTCCGGCCGGCCCACGAACGACGCCTCCTGCAGCGACGACGGGTAGATGTCCAGGTACGGGTCGCCGAGGAGGTACTCCCCCGCGGGCAGCGTCACGCCGAACTCGCCGGCGACCCCGGCCAAGAGTTCCATGCCGCGCTGCCGCTCCCGGTCGGGTGCTTCCGCCCGGGCGTGGGCGTGGCAGACGGCGGGAATGCCCAGGCTGTGCGCGGCCAGGCCGGCACCCGGGTTGGCCGCCTGGTACACCACCAGGTCGGGCCGCTCCGCCCGCAGCACCGGCAGCAGGTCGGTGGCGACCCGGCGGGGCAGCACGTCGTTGAACACCCGGATCGGGTGCTCGAGCCAGTCGTCGCCGGGCGGGTCCCCGGGCTTGGCGCCCGACTCGGCGAAGACGACCTCGAAGGCCTCGCGGATCCCCATGCCCACCGCGGCGGTGCGGAAGCCGAGCTCCCGCAGCAACGGGTGGAACCGGTCACCGGTGGCGTAGACGACGTCGTGGCCGACCTGCCGGGCGGCGATGGCCAGCGGCAGCACCGGGTAGGCGTGGCCGTAACCGGGATGACTCGAAAAGACGATCTTCATCTCCGGTTTTGCCTTCCTGCGCGGGAGAAAACGGACAGTGAGCGAAGGCTAGTAAGCGGACGCCCCGGCCCCCATCCCTCACCTTGACGGCACGCGGGCCGCGCGAACGACCCGGCCGGGCCGCTGCCGGTGAGGCCGCGCTCACTCGCGCACCGAGCGACATGCCGCGCGGGCCGCGCGTGGTCTCGCGTCGAGAAGATGCCGCACGACGTCCAACGCACCTCGGCACCCCGCAAAACCAGCGTCCCGGTCTGCGCGGCCATGTGCAGCGAGCCCGACACCCGAGCACCGAGCGACAACTACTCACGCTACGGGCTGCCGGGCCCGCCGCGGCAGGTGTAGGAAATGAACCATGACCGAACAGGCGCAGCCGGTACGCCGGCGGTACGGCCCGAGCGCGCAGTGGGAGCACATCAACGAAGCGCACATCACCGAAGCGGCCGTGGCCGACCTCGCCGGGTTCAAGTCGAACGGCGTCAACTTCAAGCTGGCGCTGTGGAACCCGCACCCCAACGGCGTGCGGTACCTGAAGGCGCTCACCTTCGCCCTCGGCATGCGGCTCAGCCCCGCGAACCGGGAACGGTTGCGCCGCACGCGCAACCGCGAGGTCGGCGACCCCTATTCGGTGCGGTGCGACGGCGAGTCCGTCTGCCTCGACTACCTGCAGGCGGTGCACGAGGTCGAGGTCATGGCGGCGAACGTCGCCCTCGACGGCGCCCAGGTCGTCGAGATCGGCGCCGGCTACGGCCGGACCTGCCACACCATGGCGTCCAACCACGACCTCGCCGGGTACACGATCATCGACCTGCCGAACACCCTCGAGCTGTCGCGCCGGTACCTGCGGACCGTGCTGACGCCGGAGCAGTTCGCGAAGATCCGGTTCGTCGGCATCGACGAGATCGACGAGCAGGTGCGCGGTCACCGCTTCGACCTGTGCGTGAACGTCGACTCGTTCGCCGAGATGAGTCCCGACACCGTGCGGGACTACCTCGCGCTCATCGACGAGACCTGCGCGCACTTCTACGTCAACAACCCGGTCGGCAAGTACCTCGACAAGTCGCTGGACGGCCATTCGCAGGGCGCCGCGGTCGTGGAGCTGGCGCTCAGCAGCGGGCTGCTGCGGGACGTCATCGACATCCACGACAGCGAAGCCGTGCTGGCGAAGGTGCCCGCGTTCGTCTCCGCGTACCGGCCCGGCGAGGGCTGGGAGTGCGTCGCGCAGGAGCGCTCGGTCACCTGGAGCTACTACTGGCAGGCCCTGTACCGCGCCGCCCCGGTGCCGCGGTGAGCGACGAGCACCGGCCGCTGGTGGCGGTGCTGGGTGGTTCGGGGTTCGTCGGCGCCGCGGTCGTCGAGGCCCTCGCCCGGCGGCCGATCCGGCTGCGCACCGTCGGACGGCGGCCGCAGCCGGCGCCGGCCGGCGCCGTGGCCGAGGTCGAGGTGGTGCGCGCCGACCTCACGGCCCGCGCCGAGCTCGAAGCCGCGCTGGCCGGCGTGGACACGGTCGTCCACCTGCTGATGCACACCGCGGACTGGCGGGCGGCCGACGGCAACGCGGCGGCCGAACAGGTGAACGTCGGCGTGCTGCGCGACGTCGTCGAGCTGCTCGGGAACCGCGAGCGGCCGCCGGTGATCGTGTTCGCCGGCTCCACCTCGCAGGCTGGCCTGCCGGAGCGGATGCCCATGGACGGCAGCGAACCCGACCGGCCCACCACCGCCTACGACGTCCAGAAGCACACCGCGGAACAGCTGCTCAAGGCGGCCACGGCGGCCGGGCTGGTCCGGGGTGTCTCCCTGCGGCTGCCCACCGTCTACGGGGACAGCCCGCGGGGCCGGCTCACCGGCCGCGGCGTGATCTCCACCATGGTGCGCAAGGCTTTCGCCGGCGAGGAGCTCACGCTCTGGAACGACGGCACGGTCGAGCGCGACCTGCTGTACGTGCACGACGCCGCGGCCGCCTTCGTCGCCGGGATCGACCACGCGGACGCGCTCGCGGGTCGGCACTGGCTGCTCGGCACCGGGCAGGGCGTGCCGCTGGGCGACGTGCTGCGGACGATCGCCGCACTGGTGGGCGACCACCTGGGGCGGCCGCCGGCACCCGTCGTCTGCGTGGCGCCGCCCGATTTCGCGAAGGCGACCGACCTGAACAACGTCTCGATCGACTCGTCGAAGTTCCGGGCGGTCACCGGGTGGCAGCCGCGGGTGCCGCTGGCGGACGCTCTGCGGCGGTGCGTCGACGCCTACGCCGCGACCGCGTCCGCCAGTCTAAAGTAGACCGTTCAGCAGGCCGACGACCGCGAGCAGGGTCCGCGCCTGCATGTTGAGGTAGTGCCCGTGTCTGGCCAAGGAGTTCAGCTGTCCGGGGGTCACCCAGGCGTAGCCGGGCGGGGGTTCGGTGCCCGCGTCCGCCTCGTCGGCTTCGACGAGCAGGTACCGGCTTTCGGCGTTGAGGAACCGGCCGCCTTCGTCGGAATGCACCGCGGAGTACCGGATCCGGTCCACGCCGGCCCGGCGCACGAACTCGAGGAACGGCGGCCAGTCGCCGACAGGGAGGTGCACGTAGTTGTCCGGGGTGCACTGCACGGTCGGGCCGAGCTCGACGGTGTCGAGGAGCCCGGCCTCGGCTCTCGCGTGCACCAGCAGGTGCGGCACGCCGCCGAAGTGGCGGACCAGGAACGCGCAGAGCCCGAGCCCGACCGGCTCGAACAGCGGCTGCATCCAGGAGGTCACCTCGCGGTTGCCCGCCTCGACCGACACGCCGGTGACCCGGAAGTACCGCTGGTCGACGTGCTGGATGTGGTCGTCGGTGCGCACCCAGTCGCGCACGCCGGTGAGCGGGATGCGCTTGGACCGCACGCCGTGCCGGGCCCGCTCGTTGGTGAACCACGACAGCATTTCCGTGTCGGACCGCACCGCGCTCGCCTCCGCCGGCGCCGTCGGGGCGCAGGCGAGGACGCTGCGCGCGTCCATGTTCACGACGTTGTCGCGGCGCATCAGCTCGCCGATCTGGCCCAGGGTGAGCCAGCGGAAGTCGTCGTCCGGCGGGACGTCGTCGAAGGTCTCGATGATCATGTTGCGGTTGGACTTGCACAGGAACCAGGAGCCGTGCTCCGACTGCAGGACGTCGGCGAGCACCCGGCCGTGGGCCGCCCGCGTGAAGTACTCGAGGTAGCGCACGTGCGCGCCCCGGTGCACGCCGGTGTAGTTGCTGTGCGTGGCCTGCACGGTCGGCGAAAGCTGCAGCAGGTGCGGGTTGCCCGGCTCCATCTTGGCCTGCATCAGGAAGTGCAGGACGCCGTCGAACTCCTTGGCGAGGATGCCGAGGATGCCCACCTCCGGCTGCACGATGATCGGCTGCTGCCACTCGTGGCCGTCGATCACCACGTGCAGCCCCTCGACGCTGAAGAAGCGCCCGCTGTGGTGGCCGAGGTTGCCGCCGTCGGGGGCGAACGACCAGCCCTCGATCTTCTCGAGCGGCACCCGCTCGACGGTGAAGCGGTGGGCCTTCGCACGGCCGGCGAGCCAGGCGTCGAAGTCCTCGGTCCGCAGGCCCGTGCCGGCCGCGACGGCCCGCCGGGACCGCGCCAGCCGTGCGGGCAGGCGGGTGTCGTCCCGCGCCGCCAGCCGCGTCGCGATGGTCATGCTGGATCCCTTCGAGACATGGAGGAGCGCCCCAATGTGGCGTTGGGTGCGTCCAACGCACCCAATGTGGCGTTCGGTGCGCCCAACGCACCCAATGTGGCGTTCGGTGCGCCCAACGCACCCAATGTGGCGTTCGGTGCGTCCAACGCACCCAATGCCACATTGGGGCGCATCGTCGGCTCGCTAGCGGCTGTCGGCCGGGCGGGTGGCCCGCAGGCTCACGTAGTTGTTGTCCCGCTCCAGGCCCAGCACCTGCGCGCTGAGGTAGTCGACCCCGTCGGCGTAGGTGTAGGGCTGCATGAAGCGGCCGGCCCGCACGTCCCGGTACAGCCGGGCCAGCGGGTGCTCCGCCACGTACGTCGCCCCGCCGACGACGGTCACGCAGTCGTCGACCACCTCGGCCGCCAGCTGGTTCACCGTGACCTTGGCGCACTGGAACGGGGTCATCATCCGCCGGCCGCGCTCGCCGGAATCCATCTCGAGCCGCGGGGACAGTTCGTCGATGTTGACCAGTGCCGCCGACGCGGTGGCCTTCAGCGTGTACAGCCGCGCCTCGATCTCGGCGACCAGGGTGCGCGACGCCGCGGGCGCCTCGGCCGAACGCCGGGCGACGGCGTCCACCGTGAAGTCGCGGGCGGCCTGGGCGACACCGGCGTAGATGCCGAGCATGGCGACGGAACTGATCGCCTGCCCGGCGAGCGCGGCGTCGCTGTGCGCGCCGACACTGCCGCGCGCGAGCACGTCGCCGGCGGGCACCGGGCAGTCGTCGAAGGCGATGTCGAGCGTGCCGGACGCGCGCATGCCCAGTCCGCTCCAGCCGTCCACAATAGACAACCCGGGGGTGTCCCTGGCCACGATGGGCGCGTACAGCAGCGTTTCTCCCCCGGCCATCGGCGCCTGGGCGGAGACGACGAAGTGGGTCGCGATCGGCGCCATCGTCACCAGCATCTTGCGGCCGGACAGCAGCCAGCCGCCGGCGCCGTCGGGACGCAGCCGGGTGACCTCGCGGCCGAAGTCCTTCACCGCGCCGCACACCACGGCCTCGCCGCGGGCCATCGCGCGCAGCAGCCGTTCGGCCAGCGCCCGGGTCGGCGGCGCGCCGTGCTCCCACTCGTAGGTCAAGGTGATCCCGCGGCTGAGCTGGGCGTGCAGGGCCAGCGCGGTCGAGGCGTCCGCCTCGGCGACCCGCAGCAGCGCGACCGCGACGTCGTGCAGCCGGCTGACCCCCAGCCCGCCGAGCTCGGCGGGCACGGTGGCGCCCAGCACGCCGTCGACGCCGAAGGCGCGGAACGTCTCGGCGGGGAACGTGCCGTCGCGGTCGTTCGGTCCCGCCTCGGCGCGGATCCGCGGCAGGTGCCGGGCCAGGACGGCCAGCAGCTCCCGGCCGGGCGCGCTGACCGCGTCCGACAGGTCGCCAGGTGGCGTCGCCGGTCTTTCCGGTTCCGGGTCCAGCAAGGCCGCGCCGTTGTGCGATTGCGGCGCGATGTCGTGTTCCGGCATATCCCCCTCGATCCCTCAGAGCACCCGGACGTTCGGCACGTAGCTGATCCAGCGCCCGCCCGAGCGCCGGAACTCCTGCTCGTTCGCCATGATCTCTTCGGCGTGGTTCCACGCGAACAGCAGCGCGTAGTCCGGGTAGGGGTCGCGGAACGCCGTCGGCGGGACCACCGGGATGTGCTTGCCGGGTGTCATGCGGTGCTGCTTGGCGGGCGTGCTGTCGCAGACGTAGGACAGGAGCTCGGGCCCGATGTCGCAGAAGTTGGTGACGGTGGCGCTCTTCGCCGTGGCGCCGTAGGCGACCACGCTGCAGCCGTCCTTGCGCAGCCGCTCCAGCAGGTCCACGAGGTCGTCGCGCACGCGCAGCACGCTGGCCGCGAAGCCGCGCAGAGTCTCCATTTCGGATAGTCCGCGGGCGTCCTCTTCGGCCAGCAGGTCCGCGACGGCGGCGCTGGGCTCGCGTTTGCCGGCTCGCGCGAGCGTGTACCGGATCTCGCCGCCGTGCACCGGCAGCCGTTCGACGTCGACCAGCTCGAACCCGTAGTGCTGGGCCATGGCCTGCACCGACTGCGCGCTGAATACGAAGAAGTGCTCGTCGTAGATCTGGTCGAAGGACGTCTTCGTCACCAGGTCGCCGAGGTAGGGGTCTTCGAACACGAACACGCCGTCCGGGGCCAGCAGCGCGTCGACCCCGCGGAAGATCGAGTCCGGGTACGGGATGTGGCACATGGTGTTCGCCGCGTAGATGACCTGCGCCGGCCCTTCCGCCGCGCGGACCTCCGACGCCGTCGAGTCCTCGAAGAACGCGGTGCGCACCCGGACGCCGCCGGCGCGGGCCAGCTCGGCCACCCGCCCGGACGGCTCGAACCCCAGGTGGCGCACCCCGGCCTGGTGGATGGTGCCCAGCATGACGCCGTCGTTGCAGCCCATCTCGACGATGAACGGGTCCGGCCCGGTCAGCTCGGTCTCGAGGAACCGGCGCGCGACACCGGCGAAGTGCTCCCGCATCACCGAGGACCCCGACGAGTGGTACGGGTAGTCCTCGTGGAACATCTTCTCGCGCGGCACCGACTCGGTGAGCTGCACCATCGCGCACGACTCGCACCGCCCGACGGCGAGCCGGAAGAAGAACTCCGCGGCATCGCTGTCCGGCTCCCGGAACGCGTCGGACAGCGGCTGCCGCCCGAGGTCGAGGAACTCGTGGACCGTCCCCTCGCACACTCTGCAGGTGGCGGTCGCCAGTTCTCGCGGCATGGTGTTCCCTTCCGTACCAGGTGGGTTGACTCAGAGACCGGCCAGCACTTCGCGAAGGGCCCGGATCACCGTCTCCTGCCGATCCGGCGGCAGGGACGGGTACATCGGCAGCGAAAACACCTCACCGGCGAGCTTTTCGGTGACCGGCAGGGCACCCTGGGGGTAGCCGAGGTGCTCGAACCCGGTCATGGTGTGCACCGGCCACGGGTAGCTGATGTTCAACGAGATGTCGTACGCGCGCAGCCGTTCGATGATCTCGTCGCGCCGGGGATGCCGGACCACGTAGACGTAGTACACGTGCTCGTTGCCGGGCGACACCGACGGCAGCACGAGCCCGCCCGGCTCGGCGAGGTCGCCCAGTTCCTCGCTGTAGCGCTGCGCGATTTCCCGGCGTCCCTTGATGTAGGAGTCCATCCGGCGCAGCTTTCCGCGCAGGATCTCGGCCTGCACCTCGTCGAGCCGGCTGTTGTGCCCGGGGGTCTGCTCGACGAAGTAGCGTTCTTCCATGCCGTAGTAGCGCAGGCGCCGGAGATTCCGGTCGGTCTGCTCGTCTCCGGTGAGCACGGCGCCGCCGTCGCCATAGGCGCCGAGGACCTTGGTGGGGTAGAACGAAAACGCGGCGGCGTCGCCCATCGAGCCGGCCAGCCGGCCGTGGTGGAGCGCGCCGTGGGCTTGGGCGCAGTCTTCGAGCACGGCCAGGCCGTGCTCGGCGGCCAGCGCCAGCAGCGGGGTCATGTCGACGCACTGGCCGTAGAGGTGCACCGGGACCAGCGCCCGGGTGCGCGGGGTGATCGCGGCCGCGAGCTGCGTGGTGTCCATGAGGAAGTCTTCTTCGCGCACGTCCACGAAAACCGGCTTGGCGCCGGTGCCGTCGATGGCCACCACGGTCGGCGCGGCGGTGTTCGAGACGGTGATCACCTCGTCGCCCGGGCCCACGCCGAGGGCCTGCAACGCCAGCTTGACCGCGTTGGTGCCGTTGTCGACGCCGGTGCAGTGGGCGACTTCGTGGTAGGCGGCGAACTCCCGCTCGAACCCGGCCACGCTCGGTCCCAGGACCAGCTGGCCGGACTCGAACACCTTCGAGACCGCGGCGAGCACTTCGTCACGCTCGCTGTGGTACTCCGGCAGGTAGTCCCAGACCCGGATCGTCACCGTTGCCCTCCCTCTGCCCCTGCCGTGACCGGCATGGCGATCCCTGCTGCGTGAGCCGTGCGGCCGGCGGTCCCCCTGCCCGTCGAGCGACCGCGGCCGGAGGGCGATTCGTCCGACTTCGCCGGACGGCACCGATGAAAGCTACGGCCGGAGCGCCGCGGCCTGGCATCCCTCACGCTGCTAGTAGTCCCGCTGTCGCCACTGCACCACGGAGCGCACCGGACATCAGCCCACCCCGGGCATTCCCGGGCCAGGTGCTGTCAGACCGAGGGATAGGGCTCGCCCCGCATCCGACCTAGCATCGGCTGCACGTACCGACCAACACAGATGCGAGAAGGAAGGGTGGCAAGTTCGTGGCTGTAAACGACACGATCACCATTCGCGTTGACGACCGGATCGAGCAGGCAATCGCCGCCCTGACCCGCGGCGGCGCGTCTGCCACGACGGCGATCGAGCGGGCGATCCTGGAATCGGCCAGGCGCGCCGCGCCCGCCCCTCCCAACGCGGCCAGGCCGGGTGCCGTCGACTCGACGACGTTGAGCGTGCAGCGCAAGCTGACCCGGGAACAGCTGCTGGAGTTCGCCGAGCGCGGCTACATCGTCATTCCGGACGTCGTGCCGCCGGAAATCCTGGCGAAGGCCAACGAGGCGGTGGACAAGCAGCTGAAGTCGCACCCGCCGAAGGACGGGCACGCCGGACCGCACTTCATGTTCCCGATGTGGGAAGAGGAGCCGGACCTCGCCGCGCTGCTGCGCGACACCGAGGCCTTCACCCTCGCCGAGGAGCTCACCGGTGACGGCGCCATGGAATACCCGTGGCAGACCCAGATCGCGATGACCTTCCCGCCCTACATCGACGACCGCGGCATGCCGCACATCGACGGCGGCATGCGCCGCAAGGCCGACGAGCCGCCGCGGACGTTCACCATGCTCGCCGGCTTCTTCCTGACCGACCAGGACGGCGACGACTCCGGCAACCTCTACGCCTGGCCGGGCACGCACCGCCAGCACGCGGAGTACTTCCGCAAGGTCGGACCGGACGCGTTCACCTCCTACCCGGACATCGAGCTGCCCGAGCGGGAGCAGGTCCGCGCCAAGGCGGGCGACCTGCTGCTGAAGCACTACATGGTCGGGCACAACGTCGGCAGCAACACCTCCGACTCGACCCGGCGCACGATCTACTTCCGCCTGAAGGTCCGCGGGCACGACGCGAACTGGCGGGAGATCATCCAGGACCCGTGGCACGACTTCACCCCGCTGCGGCCGCTGGTCTCGTCGTTCGAAAAGGACGGCGAAGCGGCCAAGTAGCGGTCCGCGGTCGGATCCGGCAGCCGGCAGGGGTTTCCCGACCTGCCGGCTGTCGGCGTGAAGGATGCCGGAAGAGGACGGGCGGATGTACGACAGCGACACGTATCTGCGGCGGCTGGGCTACGACCCCGCCGCCCGGCCGGCCGCGGACCTGGCGGGCCTCGTCGCCCTGCACAAGCGGCACATGGCGGCTATTCCCTTCAACAGCACGGCTTCCCTGGCCGTGCCGGCGCCGAGCGGCCGGCCGGTCGACCTGGTGGACTTCGACGAGGACGCGACGTTCGACTCGGTGGTCGCGGCAGGCAACGGCGGCGGCTGCGTCCAGATGACGCGGCTGTTCCTGCGGTTGCTGCGCGACCTCGGCTTCGACGCCGACCTGATCGCCGGCACGACGGCGGAAGGCCGGCAGGCCTACGGCGTCGAGGTCGAGCACATGCTCATCCTGGTCCGGGTGGCCGGCGAGTCCTGGCTGGCCGACATCGGGTACGCCGGGCCGTCGTTCGTCGAGCCGCTGCGCCTGGGCATCGAAGGCGAGCAGCGCCAGTACGGCTGCCGGTACCGGCTCGTCACCGAAGCAGACGGGTTGTCCGTGCAGCGCCGGCCGAAGCTCGGGCAGTGGAGCACGGTCTACGAGTTCACCACGACGGTCCGCGCCCCGGCGGACTGGGCGCCGGTGGACAAGGCGATCAACGCGGTGCTCGAGACCGGCGGCGACGACAGCGGGCTCTACAGCCGGGCGCTCTCCGACGGCCAGGTCGTGCTGAAGGGCCGCCGGCTGCTGACCGTCCGAGGCGGCATCGAGAAGACCAGCACCGTCACCGACGACGGCGCTTGGCACGCGCAGCGCAGCGCGATCCTGGCCGGCGAAGTCGGCTGACCCAGACGAACGAGGAGGAAGTCATGCGCCGACGGATTGCCCGGTCGGAACGGATGTACGTCAGCGAGATCAGGACGCAGGCACTGCAGATCTGCGTGGTGCGCGGCGGGGTCGACGCGCAGCTGCTGGACGCGGCGTTCACGGCGGTCCTGGCGGAGGCGCCGGGCCTGCGCAGCCGGCTGGAGAAGGACGGCGACGACTTTTACCTCACCCCGCTGGCCCCGGACGAGCTGCCCCGGCTGCACGTCCGGCGCAACGAGCCCGGGGCGCGGCTCGAGGAGTACAACAAGCCGCTCCACCTCGGCGGCCCGCTCGCCCGCGCGGTCCTGCTGACCGGGTCCGACGAGGACGTCGTGCTGTTCGGCGTCGACCACGCGATCAGCGACGGCCGCAGCGCGACCTCGTTCACCCGCCGGATCTGGCAGCGCTACATCGACATCCAGGAGGGCAGCTACGCCGCGCCCGACACGGCGTCGCAGGAGTACCCGAAGCCCCTGGACGAGTGGCTGCCGGCCCGCACCGACGCCGAGCTGGACGCCTACGTCCAGGAGCGGATCAAGCGCGCCGAGGGCGCGCCGGTGGCGTCGCTGCCGTTCTCGGCGGCCGGGTCCACGCCGCCGGTGCCGCCGGAGCAGCTGATGACGTCCCGCCGGCTGCGGCTGACGGAGCAGGAGACCTCGGGGCTGCTGGCGTTCGCGAAGGACGCCGGGGTGTCGGTGAACGGGCTGGTCGCCGCGGCCCTGCTGGCGGCGGTGCGCGCCGGCCTGCCCGCGGACCTCGCCGACCACCGGCTGTCCAGCTTCTGCACGGTCGACCTGCGCGACCAGGTCGCGCCGGGCCTGTCCCACGAGACGATGGTGCCGATGGTGTCGTGGTACCGCGACCTCCTCGACGTCCCGGAGGGCGCGGACCTGGTCAAGGTCGGCCACCGCTTCACGACGGAGCTGCGCGGCGCCATGGACCGCGGCGACGCGGCCCTGGAGATGCAGGCCCTGGACCGGCTGCTGGTCCACCCCCAGCTCTGGCCGACGAGCCTGGTGCTGACCAACGTCGGCCGCATCGACGGCCCGCCGTCGCCGAAGGGCCTGGAGATCGTCGACATGACGAAGTTCCCGCTGTCGAGCCGCTGGGACCCGGCGCGCGGATCGGGCCCGCTCCTGGCGTCGCCCGCGACGATCTACAACCGGTTCAGCATCGAGATGCCGTACAGCACGCAGTGCTTCTCGGCCGAGCAGATGGATTCGATCCACGACCACATCCGCGAGTCGCTGCTCGGGTTCGCCGAGCGGGCGCCGCGGTAGTCACCGGGAAAGCGAAACGGGCGGCCGGATCTCTCCGGCCGCCCGTTCGTGTTTCCCGGTCAGAATCGCACCGGCAACCGCAAAACACTCAACACCGGCGTCGTCAGCCGGACCGGCACCTCCTCGACCGGCACGTCCAAAGCCAGCTCGGGCAGACCGACGGTCAACGCCGCCAACGACTCCGACAGCACCAGCCGGGCCAGGCGCTGGCCCACGCACGCGTGCACCCCGTACCCGAACGCCAGCTGGGCCGACGCCTCCTGGCCCAGGTCCAGCGCGTCCGGGCAGGCGAACTTCACCGGGTCGCGGTTGGCCGACGGCAGCGCCACCGTCACCACCTCGCCCTCGCGGATCAGCTCGCCGCCCAGCTCCACATCGGACAGTGCCGTGCGGAAGATCTGGAACTGGTTGACCGACGTGTACCGCAGCAGCTCCTCGACCATCGCCTCGATGGCCGGCGCGCCACCGCCGGCGGCCGCCGCACGCAACGCCTTCAGCTGGTCGTCGTGGTGCAGCAGGGCCAGCAGTGACGACGCCAGTGCGCCCTCGCAGCTCGCGAAGCCCGCCGCGAACACGATCAGGAGCATGTTCGTGATCTCGCGGTCCGTCAGCTCCGCGTCGGCGGCAAGCCGGCCGAGCACGTGCTCGCCCGGCTCGACCCGGGCCTTGCCCACCAGGTCCATCAGGAGGAAGTAGGCCTTCGTCCCGGCTTCCCGCTCCTCCTCGACGCTGACGTCGACGTTGGTGGCGCTGTCGCTCAGCGCGTACAGGATCGGGCTTCCGGTGTCGAACGGGACACCCAGCACCTCGCACAGCACCCGCATCGAGAGCGGCCGGATGAACGCCGGCAGCAGGTCGACCGGCGAACCCTGCGCCCGCACCTCGGCGAGCTGCGCGGCGGTCAGCTCCGCCACCCGCGGGGTGTACGCCGTCGTGGCGCGGGCGCTGAACTCGCGGCTGAGCAGGTTCCGGTAGCGGGTGTGGTCCGGCGGGTCCATGTGGATGAACCCGCCCGGCACGATCGGCACCCCGGGGAAGATCTCGCCCTTCTTCGTCACCGGCAGGTGGGTGTCGTAGAACCGGTGGCTGAACGCCTGGCTGCTGAGCACCTCGCGGGCGAGGTCGTGGCTGGTGGCCAGCCAGCCGATGTGCCCGTCCGGGTACTCCATCCGGGTCAGCGGCCGGGTCCGGACCAGCTCGGCGAGCACCGCCGGCGGGTCGAACGGCTCGGTGCGGTCCCAGTGCTCCAAATAGGACACCGTGCGCGGGGTGGTCTCGGTCATGCGGTGACTTCCTCCTGTCCGGACCGGGTTTCCCCGGCGCCCTGCTCGGCGGCCCGCACCCGGAGTGCCTGCCGGTCCACCTTCCCCGCCGCGCCCAGCGGCAGCGAGGCCAGCAGCAGCAACCGTTCCGGGAACTTCCGCGGCTCCATCCCGGCCGCCGCGAGGTGCGCGGTGACGTCGGCCAGCCGCAGCTGCGCCGAAGTGGCGACGCAGGCGCAGACGCGCTCGCCGTACAGCGGGTCCGCGACCGCCACGCACGCGACGTCGCGGATCGCGGGGTGGGTGATCAGCACCGACTCGACCTCCGCGGGGCTGATGTTGAGCCCGCCGCGGATGACCACGTCCTTGCGGCGCCCGACGATCCGCAGCCGGCCTTCCTCGTCGATCAGCCCGAGGTCCCCGGTGCGGGTCCAGCCGTCGGGCGTGCGCTGCGAGGCGTCCAGCTCGGGCGAGTTGACGTAGCTCAGCGGCGACATCGGGCCGCGGGCGACGACCTCGCCGGTCGCGCCGGCCGCGACCTCGGTCGCGTCCGGGCCGACGACGCGGATGTCCGCGACGGCCGGGTCGGGCCGGCCGACCGTGCCGTCGTAGCGGCCCAGGCCACTGTTGCACGAAACCCCGTCGGCCGAGCCGTACAGCGAGACGACGGCACAGCCCAGGAGGTCCTCGGCGCGGCGCGCGGTGTCCAGATCCAGCGCCGACCCGCCGAGCACGGCGGCCTTCAGCGAGCTGAGGTCGGTGTGCCGGATCTCCGGGCAGTCCAGCAGCATGCGCAGCATCGTCGGCACGCCGAGCAGGTGCGTGGGCCGGGTCTCGGTGATGGTCCGCAGCGTCGCGATGGCGTCGAACGCCGGCCGCAGCACGAGGGAGCCGCCCAGCGTCGCGAGCGTGACCGGCGTGCCGCTGGAGCCGAAGGCCGACGCCAGCGGGACCAGGAAGAGGTTGCGCATCGTCGCCGGGGCGCCCGGGTGCAGGCCGGCCATCATCACGCCGCGCCCGCCGGCCAGCGCGTTGTGGGAGTACAGCACCATCTTCGGCTCCGCCTCGGAGCCGGAGGTGACCAGGATCCGCACCGGCCCGTCGGGGTCGATCTCCCGCGGCGCGAACTCGGCCGCGGAGGTCGCGAACAGCGCTTCGATCGGCACGCAGCCCGGCGTTTCGGCGGCGCCGTCACCCGCGACGATCACCGCGCGCAGCATCGGCAGCGCGTCGGCGTGCTTGCGGATGCGCTCGGCACAGGGATAGCCGTGGTGGTCGGCGACGGTGATCACCGCGACCGCCTCGGACCGGCGCAGCAGGCTCACCGCGTCCCGGTCGCCCCGGCCGAGCGGGAACGGCAGCACGATCGCGCCCACCGCGGCGACGGCGAGGTCGACGGCGCAGGCGAGCCGGGCGTTCGGCAGCTGGACCGCCACGACGTCGCCGTGGCCGATGCCGAGCTGGGCCAGCCCCGCGGCCAGGCGCCGGGCGGTCTGGTCCAGCTCGCCGTAGCTGACGGTCCCCTCGGCGTCCAGCACCGCCGCCGCCCCCGGCGAGCGCCGCGCGTGGCCGCGGAACAGCGAGTACAGGTCCTGGCCCGGGTAGTAGCCCGCGGCCGCCCATTCCTTGCGCAGGTCGGCGGGGATGTGGTCGGTGTGCCGGACGGAGGTGTGGTTCACGAAACCCTCGATTTCTGTGCCTGATGGAGAGCCACCGGAATCCCCTAGACCCGGGAGACGGGCCGGGTCAGCGCCGCGCGGGCGGCGACCTGCAGCTGGACCCGATCGGGTTTGCCCCAGCCGGTCTTCGGCAGCGACCGGCGGATCTCGATCAGGCCGGGGACGTGGTGGTCGGACAGTGCCTCGGCGACCCGGCGGCGCAGCTGCGCGACGTCGACGACGGTGTCGGGCTCGGGCACGACGGCGGCGTAGATGTGCGCCACCCGGTCGGTGTCTTCGACCCCGCAGACCGCGGCCTGCGCCACGCCCGGGGCCCGGCTGAGCACCTTTTCCACCACCTCGGGGTGGATGGGGACGCCGTTGATGTGCATCAGCTCCGAGAGCCGGCCGATCAGGTGCAGGCGGCCGCCGGCGTCGAGGTGCCCGAGGTCGCCGGTGTGCAGCCAGCCGTCGCGGACCAGCGGCGTGGGCAGCTTCGCCTCGTGCCAGTAGCCCGCCGACGGCCAGCGCGGGATCGCGCAGACCTCCCCGACCTCGCCGTCGGGCAGCGCCACGCCGGTTTCCGGGTGCCGGATGCTCAGCGCGTCCGGGTGCACCGGCCGGCCGACGTCCCCGTCGGTGTCCGGCTCGCCGGACGCGCGCAGCGTGACGACCCCGGCCTCGCCGGTGCCGTACACCTGGATCAGGGCCGGGCCGAAAGCCTCCTGGACCTCCCGCAGCCGCTCCGGCACCGCGGCGGTGCCGGTGTAGAACAGCTCGGTCAGGCTCGAGGTGTCGGTGCCCGCCCGGTCCGGGTGCGCGGCGAGCGCGAGCAGCTGGGGCATGCCGAGGAACAGCCGGGTGATCCGGTGCCGGGCGATCGCGCGCAGCACCGCGGCCGCGTCGAACCCGGGGTGCAGCACGACCACGCCCCCGCTGACGAGCGTGTCGTCCGCGCCGAAGCCGTCGGAGTGGATGAGCGGGGCGGTGATCAGGAAGGTCGACCGGCCGGTGGCCGGCGGCGGCCACGGCGCCGCGGTGGCCATGTCGTTCTTGACGCCGAACGTCCAGCAGACGCCGTTGCGGCCGCTCATCAGCCGGATCTGGGTGACCACCGCGAGATCGCCGTCGGCGATGTCGGGGCACGGCGCCACGTCCTCGGCACCGGCGGTGAGGTCCACGGAACCCGGTTGCCCGGCGCCCAGCACGGCGACGACCGGCCGGTCGGCGACGTCCGCGACCAGGTCCCGCGCCCGGGCCTCGTTGGCCTGGTCGACCGCCAGCAGCCGCACCCCGGCGACCGAGGAGAGGGCGCGGTGCAGCTCGGCGCGCAGCTCGTCGTCGGGCTCGCCCGGGTGGATCCAGCGCATGTGCGCCGCGGTCGCCCCCACGAAGTTGGCCGCCCACTGCAGGATCAGCGTGGCCGCGGTGTTCGGCTCGGTCAGGATGCCGACGACGTCGCCGCGCGTGACGCCCTGGCGGTCCATCGCGGCCGCGGCCCGGCGGGTCGCGGCGGCCAGCTCGCCCGCGCTGTGGAGCACTTCACCGCTGATCACCGCGGTGCGCTCGGGATCGGCGTCGAACCGGGTCAGCAACTGCTGGACGTAGTGCTCGTGCGTCGTGGTCATCGCCCGGTTTCGCCTTTCCAGTGCGGGAAAACGCCGATTGCCTCAGACCCGGGAGACGGGCCGGGCCAGCGCCGCGCGGCCGTCGGCGCGCAGCTGGGCCCGGTCGGGCTTGCCCGGTCCGGTCACCGGCAGCTCGCGCCGGATCTCGATCAGGCCGGGAACGTGGTTGTCGGTCAGGGCTTCGGCGACCAGCCGGCGCAGCTCGGCCGGATCCACCTCCGCACCGGGCTTCGGCACGACGGCGGCGTAGATCCGCTCCACCCGGTCGGCGTCCTCGACCCCGCACACCGCGACCTGGGACACGCCGGGCGCCTGGCTCAGCACGCGCTCGACCGCCTCGGGGTGGATCCGGATGCCCTTGACCTTCATCATGTCCGCGAGCCGGCCGCTCAGGTGCAGGTAGCCGTCTTCGTCGAAGCGGCCGAGGTCGCCGGTGCGCACCCAGCCGTCGCGCACGAGCGCCGCGGTCAGCTTCGGCTCGTGCCAGTACCCGACGATCGGCCAGCGCGGGAGCGCGCACACCTCGCCGACCTCGCCGGCGGGCAGCGCCGCGCCGGTCTCCGGGTGCCGGACGCTCACCGCGTCCGGGTTCACCGGCCGGCCGACGGTGCCGCACCGGCGCACGTCGTCGTGGTCGTCCGGGACGAGCATGGTGAGCACGCCCGTCTCGGTCGTGCCGTACACCTGGATCAGCACCGGGCCGAAGATTTCCCGGGCCTCGCGCAGCCGCAGCGGCGCGCCGGGGCTGCCGGTGTAGATCAGCTCGGTCAGCGTGGACAGGTCGGTGGCCGGCCGGTCCGGGTGCTCGGCGAGCGCGTACACCTGCGGGGTGCCGAGGATGAGCCGGCCGATCCGGTACTCCTCGACCGCGCGGAGCACGGCGCCCGCGTCGAACCCGGGGTGCAGCGCGACCATGCCGCCGGTGATGAGCGTGTCGTCCGCGCCGAACCCACTGGAATGGGTCAGCGGCGCGGTGATCAGGAGGTTGGTCTTGCCGCTGCGGCCGATGGCCGAGGTGGCCATCTCGTTCTTGACCCCGAAGGTCCAGCAGACGCCCTTGGGCAGGCCGCTCGAGCCACTGGTCTGGGTGATCACCGCGAGGTCGTCGTCGGCGATGTCCGGGCACGGGACAACGCTTTCGCCGGAGCCGGCGGTGAGGTTCACGGTGTCCGGCTGCCCGGCGCCGAGCACGGCCAGGATCGGGCGGTCCGGGGTGTCCAGCAGCTCGCGGGCCCGCTCCTCGTTGGGCGGATCGACCGCCAGCACCTTCGCGCCGACGTCGGCGACCACGGCGCGCTGCAGCTCGAGGCGCAGCTCGTCGTCCGGGACCACCGCGTTCATGCCGCGCACGTGCGCGGCCGTCGCCCCGACGAAGTTGGCCGCCCAGCGCAGGATCAGCGTCGCGGCGGTGTTCGGCTCGGTCAGGATGCAGACGACGTCACCGCGGCCGACGTGCTGCCCTTCGAGCGCGGCCGCGGCGCGGCGGGTCGCGGCCGCCAATTCCCCGGCGGTGAGAAAAACGCCATCACTGACCATCGCGGCACGATCCGGATCGGCGTCGAAATGGGTCAGCAACTGCTGGACGTAATGTTCGTGCGTTGTGCTCATGACCCGGTTTCGCCTTCCTGGTCCGGGAAAAAATGCGATCGTGCGCGATGAATCGCAGGCTAACCGGCAGGTGCCGTGCCCCCCATCCCTCACATTGACGGCAAGGCCTCAGGCGCCCGGACGCAGCCAGCGGTCGACGCGGTCACGCAGTTCGGCCGGAAAGATGTCCTTGCGCAGCAAGCCGTGCACGCCCTTGGGCGGCAGGGGGACGTCGACGTGGTGGACCTCGGTCTGGTCCGCGTACTGCGTGATGCGGAAGCTCGCCGCCATGCTGCACAGCGCGTGGGCTTCGTGCGGGGTGACGCCGGACGCCGCGCTGAACCAGCTGATCAGCCCGCGCAGGCAGTCGATCAGCGCGGCTTCCAGGCTGTCGGCCAGCCCGATGCCGATCCAGTGCGTGGCCGTCTCGGCCAGCGGCCGGGTCAGGCCGAGGTTCTTGTGGAGGTCGTAGCGCATCCGCAGGCGTTCGGCCGTGGACTTCAGCGCGGTCTGGTCCACCAGGCCGTCGCCCTGCAGGGCGTGGATGTCGCCGAGCCAGATCCGGGCGCCCGGCTTCGCGACGGGCAGGAACAGCGAAGACCCGACGGTGAGCTCGGGCAGGGCGAGGTTGCCGCCGTGGTCGCCGCCGACGAGCACGCTCGTCTCCTCGTCACCGGCGGGTTCGACCGCGATGACGCCGGGGAACGGGTCGAGCGGCAGCGAAATGCCGTGGACGTACTCCGCGCGGGTGCGGGTCTCGTCGAACCTGAAGTCGTGGCCGTAGGGCTTGTCGAAGTCGTAGGGCAGCGCGCCGGCGCGGGTGGGGAAGGCGTTGCCGCCCCAGTCCCCCAGCCGCAGCTCGGTCAGCCGGCACTCGACGACGTCACCGGGTTCGGCGCCGGTCACCTCGACCGGGCCGACGATCTGCCAGGGGCAGCCGGGGTACTCCTTGCGGAGCCGGGCCCGGTCGGCCGGGGACGAGCCGTACCGCAGCTGGTTCTGCCAGTTGGTCCAGGTGTCGGGGTAGAACACCTCGTCACCGGGCTCGATCTTGGCGGCGGGAGCCGCGCCGGGATCGAGCACGCCCGGCCGGACAGTGGCCATTGTGGACTGAACGGTATGCATCGTCACGGCAGCCACGCTAAGCAGCCGAAGACGGGCCCGGCAAGGAACTCCGGCAGGTCAGCGGCCAAGACTGTCAACGTGACTGAGGCGACACCCACCGCCTCGGAAACGCGAAACGCCGCCGGACCGGAACACGGCCAGGCGGCGTTTGGGTGCGGCGGTGGGTGCGGCGGTGACGCCGATCCTCGTCGAGGACCCGCGCCACTTCCGCTCCGGCGGGACGCCGGAGCTACATCCGGTGCCGGAACGTGATCCGGCCGCGGGTCAGGTCGTAGGGGCTCAGCTCGACCGTCACCGTGTCCTCGGGAAGGATCTTGATGTAGTGCTTGCGGAGCTTCCCGCTGATGTGCGCGAGAACCTTGTGACCGTTCTCGAGCTCCACGGTGAACTTCGCGTCCTTCAAGCACTCCACGATGGTGCCGACTACTTCGATACCCCGGTTGTTCACTTTTGCCACTTCAACTCCAGGCTGTTGCTCGCGCGGCGGGCGCCTACGCCCTCCAACAAAAGGATGGCCGCGGTGTCGGTTTCGTCGACCTCGGTCGACGCGAGACCGAACCCGCGGGTGTGCACATCGCCCAGCGCGTGGAGCAGCAGCGCTCGGCCGATGCCACGGCGCCGCTGGTCGGCACGGACCTCGACGAAGAGGATACGCGCTGGGCGCGGAGTGCCGTCATCCCGCATCGACGACGAAAGCCGGATCACACCGATCTCGGCCCCGTCGGCCGTCGCGCGGAACTCGTCACCACCGCCGGTGATGCGCACCCCGGCCGGCGTTTCCGCAGCCCGGGGCAGGTTTGCGAGCTTCACGAGGTACTGCCGCTCGCGTCGCTCGCCGGTGGAGCCGACACGCCGCCGGTTCGGGGTGGTCTCCGCGTCCTCGGCGCGCCACGCGTCGATGCTGATGAAGTCCCGCCCGTCCGGCTTGCGCATGGTCTGCCCACGCCCGACCACCAGGTCGTCGAGGGCATGCCACTGGTCCGCGGCGACCCGGTCGATCACCGGTTCCGCGGTGGGATGTGTGTTGACGTCGATAACTGTCGCCTTCCAAGTGCCTGAGGGGCGCTCTGGCGACGTGTACCTCAGTCGTCCGCCGTGAGGAGCAGGGAGAGCACCCACTTCGATCCATCGTTCACGGGTCTCACCTCCTGCAGGTCGTTCACGGCCGCGATCAACAATACCAGAGGCGCCGGGGACGGGTACGCACGGTAGCTCGTGACGTCGAGCACCTGGGCCGCGGTGGCCGGCCCGGGCAGCGCCGCCACGGGGTGCGATCGCGGTCACACAGCCGCCGCTTCCCGGCGCCCCCGCGAGCCGGTGCGGCAGCCCACCATCGGGTGAACTGACCAGGTCGCCGCCGCCCCACGCGTCGACCACACGTCGCCCCGACACGAGCGAACGGGGGTTCGATGCCTCTACCAGGCTGAGGGATCCGCCGCCGGCACGGGCGCTTCTAGCCTCCGGAAAGCGGGCCGAAGGGGTTCACCCATCCGGTGCCCGATGGGGGTCCGCGCGACGAGAGGACGTGTGATTCCGTGCGCGCCGACCTGATCAGGCCCCTCCCCCAGGTGTTGCGGGAGCACGCGGGCGGCTTCGGCGAAAAGGTCGCCTTCTCCGACCACCGGCGTGCGGTCACCTACGGCGAGCTGGAAGCCCGGACCCGGCGGCTGGCCGGGCACCTGGCCGGCCTCGGGGTGCGCCGCGGCGACCGGGTGCTGCTGTGCCTGCGCAACAGCGTGGAGACGCTCGAGAGCTACCTCGCCATCCTGCGCGCGGGCGCGGTCGGCGTGCCGGTCAACCCCGCCTCCACCGACGCCGAGCTCGGCTACCTCCTCGCCGACAGCGAGGCGGTCCTCGTCATCACCGACCCCGTGCACGTGCCGGGGTTCGTGGCGGCCGGTGTCCCGCTGCTGGTGACCGGTGACGCGCCGCCCTCCGTCCACGCCTTCCGGGACCTGAGCGAGACCGAGCCCGCGGAACCCGCCCGGGACGACCTCGGCCTGGACGAGGTGGCCTGGATGTTCTACACGTCCGGGACCACCGGCGAGCCGAAGGGCGTGCTGTCCAGCCAGCGCAACTGCCTGTACTCGGTGGCGGCGAGCTACGTGCCGATCCCGGGGCTGTCCGCCGACGACCGCGTGCTGTGGCCGTTGCCGTTGTTCCACAGCCTTTCCCACATCGCGTGCGTCCTTTCGGTGACCGCGGTCGGCGCGACCGCGCGGCTCCTGGACAGCCCCTCGGGCGACGAATTCCTCGAAGCCGCCCAGGAAACCCGGGCCACCTTCGTGGCCGGCGTGCCGACCACCTACCACTACATCCTCGAAGCGCGGCGGCAGCGGGAAATCAGCCTGCCGGACCTGCGGATCGGGCTGGTCGGCGGCGCGGTCGCCGGCGCCGAGCTGAGCCGGTCGTTCCACGACGGGTTCGGGGTGCCACTGGTCGACGCCTACGGCAGCACCGAAACCTGCGGCGCCATCACCATGACCCCGCCGGACGGCGAGCGCGTCGACGGGTCGTGCGGGCTCCCGGTGCCCGGTGTCGACGTCCGGATCGTCGACCCGGACACCGGTCACGACGTGCCGGCCGACGTCGAAGGCGAAGTGTGGGTGCGCGGCCCGAACGTGACTTCGGGCTACCACAACAAACCCGAGGCGACCGCACGCGCGTTCCGGGACGGCTGGTACCGCACCGGTGACCTCGCGAGCCGCGACGCCGCCGGGTACTTCACCATCCGCGGCCGGGTCAGCGACCTGATCATCCGGGGCGGGGAGAACGTGCACCCCGAGGAGATCGAGGCGGTGCTGCGTGCCGCGCCGGGGATCGCCGACGTCGCCGTCGCCGGCCGGCCGCACGAGGTCCTGGGCGAGGTGCCCGTCGCCTACGTGGTCCCGGACGCCGAGGGCGTCGACCTCGCCGCCGTGCTCGCGCGGTGCCGCCACGAGCTGACCGCGTTCAAGGTGCCCGAAGAGATCTACGAAGTCGCCGCCGTGCCGCGGACCGTGTCGGGCAAGATCCAGCGCCGCCGGCTGGCCGAGCAGCCCGCCCTGCTGCGCTACACCGCGAGCGGGTCGCACGACGGCGTCCTGCGCCTGCGCTGGGTGCCCGCGCCGGTCCGCGGCGACAGCGGCCCCGCCCCGGCCATCATCACCGCCGCCGAGCTGGCCACGGCCGAGCCCGCCGAGCTGACCGTCCTCGTCGCCCCCGACCTGCCGGCGGATCCGGCGGAAAGCCGGGCCGAGACCGGGCGGCTGGTCGAAGCCGTGACGGCGTGGGCCGCCCGCACCGAAGCGGGGCACCTGGTCCTGCTGACCCGGGGTGCGGTGGCCGCGTCGGCCGGCGACGAGCCCGCCGATCCGGCCGGGTCCGCGCTGGCGGCCGCGACCGCCCGGGCGCTGGGCCCCCGCGCGATCCTGGTCGACCTGGACGACGCGTCGCCGGCCGAGGCCGTGCCGTACGCGGGCCTGCGCGGCGACCCGCGCTGGGCGGTGCGGTCCGGGCAGCTCCTGGTGGCCCGGCTGACCCGCCAGGAGGTCGCGGACACCTCGCCGCGGCAGCAGTGGGCGGCTCTCGACGGCGTCGTCGTGCTGACGGGCGCGGACACCCCACGCGGCGAGGCCGTGACCCGCCACCTGGAAGCCTTCCTCCCGGCCGGGCGCCTGGTGCTGCTCGACGGCGACACCGAATGGGCGCCGTCCGGCCCCGTCGCCGCGGTGATCCTCGCCGACGGCGACCCCGCGCTGGCCGCGAAACTGAGCGACGCCACGGCTTCCGAGCGGACCGCGTTCCTCGCGATCGTCGACTCGGTCAAGAGCACCGAGGCGGCCGCGGTGGTCCAGGAGCGCCGCCGGCGCGGCCTGGGTGGCGCGGTCCTCACCTGGGGCGCCGCGGCCGACGACGCTCCGCCCGCGCAGTGGGCGCGAGACGGGCTCCACGCCCTCGACACCTTCATCACCGGCACGGACCCGGCGCCGTTGTTCGCGCTGCGCCCACCCCGGCCGGAGCCGGGGGCTTTCGTGCCCCCGCTGCTGCGCGGCTTCTTCGCCGAGCCGGCCACCGCGCTGGACGACACCTCGGCCGCGCTCCGAGCCGAGCTGGCCGGCCTCGACCGGCACGGGCAGCGCACGCTGCTCCAGGCCCTGGTCCGCGAGGAAACCGCGGCGACGCTCAACCGGCCCGGCGCCGCCGACGTCCCGGCCGACCGGGCGTTCCGCGACCTGGGCTGCAGCTCGGTCGCGCTCGTCGAGCTGCGCACGCGGCTGATGGCCAAGACCGGCCTGAAACTGCCGACCGGGACGGCGTTCGACCACCCGACCCCGCGCGCGCTGGCCGATTTCCTGCACGCCGAGCTGACCGGCGGCCCGGCGGCCGAGACCACGGTCACCACGCCGGCCGCGTCCGACGAGCCGATCGCGATCGTCGGCATGGCCTGCCGGCTGCCGGGCGGGATCGCCGGGCCGGCCGACGTGTGGCGGCTGGTCAGCGAGGGCCGGGAGGCGTCCGGGCCGTTCCCGGCCGACCGCGGCTGGGACCTCGGGCGGCTGTTCGACGCCGACCCGGACCGGGCCGGCACCTCCTACGTCGACCGCGGCGGGTTCCTCGAGGGCGCGGCGGAGTTCGACGCCGGCTTCTTCGGGATCTCCCCGCGCGAGGCGGTCGCGATGGACCCGCAGCAGCGGGTGCTGCTGGAGACCGCCTGGGAAGCGCTGGAGCACGCGGGCATCGACGTCTCTTCGTTGCGGGGCACCGACGCCGGGGTCTTCGCCGGCGTGATGGAGCAGGGCTACGGCACCGGCGGCCCGGTGCCCGAGGAGCTCGAAGCCTTCCAGACCACCGGCACCGCGGGCAGCGTCGCCTCGGGCCGGATCTCCTACCTGCTCGGCCTGCGGGGACCGGCGATCACCGTCGACACGGCGTGCTCGTCCTCGCTGGTCTCCCTGCACCTGGCCGCGCACGCGCTGCGCCGCGGCGAGTGTTCGCTGGCGCTTTCCGGTGGCGCCACGATCATGGCGACCCCGCAGTCGTTCGCCGAGTTCTCGCGCCAGCGCGCGCTGGCCGCGGACGGCCGGTGCAAGTCCTACGCCTCGGCCGCCGACGGCACCGCGTGGGCCGAAGGCGCCGGCATGCTGGTCCTGGAACGCCTCGGCGACGCCCGGCGCCACGGGCACCGGGTCCTGGCCGTGCTGCGCGGCTCGGCGGTGAACTCCGACGGCGCGTCCAACGGCCTCACCGCACCCAGCGGCGACGCGCAGCAACGCGTCATCCGCCAGGCGCTGACCGCGGCCGGACTGTCCACTTCGGACGTCGACGCGGTGGAGGGCCACGGGACCGGGACCAAGCTCGGCGACCCGATCGAGGCCGAGGCGCTGCTGGCCACCTACGGCGCCGACCGCGCCGGGGAGCCGCTGTGGCTGGGCTCGCTCAAGTCGAACGTCGGCCACACGCAGGCCGCGGCCGGTGTCGCCGGCGTGATCAAGATGGTCGAGGCGCTGCGGCACGGGGTGCTGCCGGCGACGCTCAACGTGGACGAGCCGTCCTCGCGGGTCGACTGGTCGGCCGGCGCGGTCGCGCTGCTGACCGAAAGCCGGCCCTGGCCGGAGCGCGGCCGCCCGCGGCGCGCGGGGATCTCGAGCTTCGGCCTCAGCGGCACGAACGCCCACGTGATCGTGGAGCAGGCCCCCGAGCAGCCGGCTGTTCGCGAAGCCGCGACACCGCCCGCGATCGTGCCGTTCGTCCTGTCGGCTCGCAGCTCGGGAGCGCTGACCCGGCTGGCGGAGCGGCTCGTCCCGCTCGTCGAGCACGCCGACGAGTCGTCGTGGGCCGACATCGCCGTGGCACTCGCGGCCCGGCGGACGACCATGGACGAACGCGCGGTCGTGCTCGCCGGTTCGCAGGAGGAAGCGCTTGCGGGCCTGCGCGCGCTCGCCCGTGACGAGGCGGATCCCCTGGTGCTGCGCGACATCGCGACCTCGGACGCGTCGTCCGGCGTCGTGCTGGTTTTCCCCGGCCAGGGCGCGCAGTGGACCGGCATGGGCCGCGAGCTGCTCGACACCGCGCCCGTGTTCGCCGAAGTCGTCGAGGAGTGCGCCCGGTTGCTGCCCGAGTGGGCGGACTGGTCGCTGCTCGACGTCCTACGCGGCGACGCCGACGAGGACCTGCTCACCCGGGTGGACGTCATCCAGGTGGCGAGCTTCGCGATGATGGCCGGCCTGGCCGCGCTGTGGGCGTCGGCGGGCATCCGGCCCGACGCGGTCGTGGGCCACTCGCAGGGCGAGATCGCCGCGGCCTACGTCGCCGGGGCGCTGTCGCTGCACGACGCGATGCGGGTCGTCGTGGTCCGGAGCCAGACGATCGCCGACACGCTGTCCGGCCACGGCGGCATGGCCTCGGTCCGGCTCGACGCCGACGACGCGACGGCGCGGCTGGCGAAGTGGGCCGGCCGGGTCCAGGTCGCCGCGGTGAACGGCCCGTCTTCGGTGGTGCTGTCCGGTGAGCCGGACGCGCTGACCGAGGCGCTGGCCGAACTAGCCGGGGCCGGGGTCGACGTCCGCCGGGTGGCCGTCGACTACGCCTCGCACAGCGACCAGGTCGAGGCCGTCGAGGACCGGCTGGCCGAGGCACTGGCCGGGCTCTCCCCCGTCGAGCCCGCGGTGCCCTTCCACTCGACCGTGACCGCGGCGGGCCGCGCCGACGGCCCGCTGGACGCCGGCTACTGGTACCGCAACCTGCGGCAGCAGGTCCGGTTCGGGCCGGCCGTCGACCGCCTGCTGGAGCAGGGTTTCGGCGCGTTCGTCGAGGTCAGCCCGCACCCGGTGCTGGTGCAGCCGATCGCCGAAACCGTCCACGAGACGCGCTCGGCCGCGGTCGTCGCGGGTTCGCTGCGCCGGTCCGACGGCGGGCTCGGCCGCCTGGCGCGGTCGATGGCCGAGCTGTTCGTCCGCGGCGTCGCGGTGGACTGGCGGGCCCTGCTCCCGGCCCCCGACGCGGTCGCGTGGGTCGACCTGCCGACCTACCCGTTCGAGCGGCAGCGCTACTGGCGCCGTCCGGTGCCGGCGGGCGGCGCGGCCGGGCTCGGCCTCGACGACGCCGGGCACCCGCTGCTCGGCGCGCTCGTCCGGCTGCCCGGCTCCGGCGGCCTGGTCGCGACCGGGCGCTGGTCGGCGTCGCTGCTGCCCTGGACGCGCGGCGACGACGTGCCCGAGGCGGCGCTGGTCGAGCTGGCGCTGTGGGCCGGTGACCTCGCCGGTGTCCCGGTGGTCGAAGAGCTGACCGTCGAGCGGGCCGTCACGCTGTCCGGCCACGACGGCCTCGACGTGCGGATCGTCGTGGCGCCACCGGACGGCACCGGCCGCCGGTCGCTGACTGTCCACTCCGGACCGTCCGTCGCCGGGGACTGGACGCCGCACGCCACCGGCACCCTGGCTCCCGCGTCCAGGGACGTCGTCGAGACCGCCGCCGCCCCCGCGGCCGAGGTCGCGCTCGACGAAGCCGAGCAGTCCGACGCGCACCGCTACGGCATCCACCCGGCTCTGCTCGACGCGGCGGTCCGGACCGTCCTGCCGCCCGAGCGGCGGCCGGTGACCTGGCGCGGCGTCCGGCTGCTGGCGTCCGGGGCCGGCACCGTCGGCGTCCGGTCCACCCCTTCCCTCCGCGTCGAGCTGACCGATCCGGCCGGGCAGCCGGTGCTGACGGTGGCCGAGCTGGTCGCCGCGCAGCGCACGGCCACCGCGGCCCTCCACCGCCTCGACTGGGTCGAGCACCCGCCGCCCCAGGCGTCCGCGGAGCTGGTGGTCCACGAGGCCGACGTCTCGGCGGGCGACCCGCGGGCGGCGGTCCTCGCGGTGCTGGCGCGGCTCCAGGCGTTCCTCGCCGAGCCCGGCGACGCCAGGCTGGTGATCGTCACCCCGGACGACGACGGGATCGCCACGAGCGCCGTTCAGGGCCTGGTCCGCTCCGCGCAGTCGGAGCACCCGGGCCGGATCGTGCTGGTGGCCGCCGACGACGCTTCCCTGGCGAACGTCGCCGTAGCCGGCGACGAACCCCAGCTGCGGCTGCGGAACGGCCGGGTGCAGGTGCCCCGGCTGGCGCGGCTCGACGCGGCCGCGACCGCGTCCCGGCCGCTCGACCCCGCCGGCACGGTGCTGATCACCGGAGGCACCGGGACGCTCGCGGCGATCACCGCCCGGCACCTCGTCACCGAGCACGGCGTCCGGCACCTGCTGCTGGCCGGCCGTCGTGGCCCGGCGGCCGAGGGCGCCACGGCGCTGCGGGACGAGCTGACCGCGCTCGGCGCGACCGTCCGGCTCGTGGCCGCCGACGTGGCGGACCGCGAGCAGGTGGCGGCGCTGCTGGCGAGCGTCCCCGCCGAGCACCCGCTGACCGCGGTCGTGCACACCGCCGGGGTGCTGGCCGACACCGTGGTCACCGACCTCGACGCGGACCGCGTCGACGCCGTGTTCGCGCCGAAGGTGGCCGCGGCCCGGCACCTCGACGAGCTCACCCGCGACCTCGACCTCGCCGCCTTCGTGCTCTACTCCTCGGCCGCGGGTGTGCTCGGCAACCCGGGACAGGGCAACTACGCCGCGGCCAACGCGGCGCTGGACGCCCTGGCGCGGGAGCGGCGTCGCGCCGGCCTGCCCGCGGTCTCGATCGCTTGGGGCTACTGGGAATCCGCCAGTGGCCTGACCCGCCACCTCGGCCACGCCGACCTCCGGCGGAACCGGGACATCGGCATGGCCGGGCTGTCCGACGCCGACGGCATGGCGTTGTTCGACCAGGCCCTGCGGGCCGGCGACGCGGCCGTGGTCGCGACCGCGTTCGGCGCGGCGGCCGACGACACGCGAGTGCCTTCGGTGCTGCGCGGCCTGACTTCGGCGCGGCGGCCGGCCGCGGCGGCCGTGCGACCGGCGGCGGCCCCGGCCGCGTCGTCCGGGCGGCTGAACGCACTGCCGGAAGCGGAGCAGCTCGACGCGCTGGTCGACCTGATCCGCCGGCAGTGCGCGCTGGTCCTCGGCCACGCGAGCACCGACGCGATCCGGCTCGACCGGACGTTCAAGGACTCGGGCTTCGACTCGCTCACCGCGCTCGAGCTGCGCAACCGGCTCGCCGCCGCGACCGGGCTGACGCTGTCCCCCGCGATGATCTTCGACTACCCGCGGCCGCGGGCGCTCGCCGCCCACCTGCAGGCCAAGCTCCTCGACGAAGACGCGCAGGCGCAGCCGGCCACCGTGGCGCCGAAGGCGGCGGCCGACGAGCCGATCGCCATCGTCGCGATGGCCTGCCGGTTCCCCGGCGGCGTGCGCGGCCCCGAAGACCTGTGGCGGCTCGTCGAAACCGAGACCGACGCGGTCACCGAGTTCCCCGCCGACCGCGGCTGGGACACCGACGCGCTGTACGACCCCGACCCGGACCACCCGGGCACCACCTACGTCCGCCACGGCGCCTTCCTCGACGAGCCCGGTGCGTTCGACGCCGGCTTCTTCGGCATCTCGCCGCAGGAAGCGCTGGCGATGGACCCGCAGCAGCGGCTGGTCATGGAGACCTCGTGGGAGCTGCTCGAACGGGCCGGCGTCGACCCGCACGGCCTGGCCGGGCAGGACGTCGGCGTGTTCGTCGGCGTCAACAGCCACGACTGGACCGTGCGCACGCACTATGCGTCCGGGGTGGAGGGCTTCCGGCTGACCGGCGGCTCGGGCAGCGTCGTCTCCGGCCGGGTGGCCTACCACCTGGGCCTGGAGGGCCCGGCGATCACCGTGGACACCGCCTGCTCGTCGTCCCTGGTGTCCCTGCACCTGGCCGTGCAGGCCATCCGCAACGGTGAGTGCTCGATGGCGCTGGCCGGCGGCGTGATGGTGATGGGCACCGTGGAGACCTTCGTCGAGTTCTCGCGCCAGCGCGGGCTCGCCCCCGACGGCCGCTGCAAGGCGTTCGCCGACGCGGCCGACGGCACCGGCTGGTCGGAAGGGGTCGGGCTGCTGCTGGTCGAGCCGCTGTCGCAGGCCCGGGCCCGCGGCCACCGGGTGCTGGCCCTGGTCCGCGGGACGGCGGTGAACTCCGACGGCGCGTCCAACGGCCTCACCGCGCCGAACGGCCCGTCGCAGCAACGCGTGATCCGCACCGCGCTCGCCGCCGCCGGCCTGCGGGCCGACGAGGTCGACTCCGTCGAGGGCCACGGCACCGGGACCACCCTCGGCGACCCGATCGAGGCACACGCGCTGCTGGAGACCTACGGCCGGGACCGGCCGGCCGAGCGCCCGCTCTGGCTCGGCTCGGTGAAGTCGAACATCGGCCACACCCAGGCCGCGGCCGGGGTGGCCGGCGTGATCAAGATGGTGCTGGCCATGCGGCACGGCGTCCTGCCGAAGACGCTGCACGTCGACCGGCCCTCGACCCACGTCGACTGGACGGCGGGCGCGGTCCGGCTGCTCACCGAGCGCCGGGACTGGCCGCGGGCCGGCCGGCCGCGCCGGGCCGGGGTGTCGTCCTTCGGCATCGGCGGTACCAACGCGCACGTCATCATCGAGGAGGCCGGCGAACAGCCGGTGCTCGCCGACGATGTCGAGGCACCCGCGGCCGAGGCGCTGGTGCCGGTGCCGGTTTCCGGCCGCTCCCCCGCCGCGCTGCGGGCCCAGGCGGGCCGGCTGGCGGACTTCGTGGCTTCGCGCCCGGACGTCGCACCCGCCGGCCTCGCCCTCGCCCTCGCCACCGGCCGCGCGCAGCTCGACCGGCGGGCGGTCGTGGTGGCCCGCGACCGCGCCGGGCTCGAAGGTGAGCTGCGCGCGCTGGCCGACGGGGCGACGCCGGTCATCGGCGGCACCCCGGCCGACGGCAAGCTGGCCATCGTGTTCACCGGCCAGGGCAGTCAGTGGCCCGGCATGGGCCGCGACCTCGCGGCCGCCTTCCCGGTCTTCGCCGACGCGTTCGCCGACGCCTGCGGCGCTGTCGAGAAGCACTGGGCCGGGCACGACACGACGCCGCTGGCCGACGTCGTGTTCGCCGCCCAGGACAGCGGGCCCGGCCGGCTGATCGACCAGACGATGTACACCCAGGCCGGCCTGTTCGCCCTGGAAACCGCGTTGTTCCGGCTCTACGAGTCGTGGGGCGTGCGGCCGGACGTCGTCGCCGGCCACTCCATCGGGGAGATCACCGCCGCGCACGTCAGCGGGGTGCTCGACCTCGCCGACGCGGGCAAGCTGGTCGCCGCGCGCGCCCGGTTGATGCAGGCACTGCCGGGCGGCGGCGCCATGGTCGCCGTCCAGGCGAGCGAGGCGCAGGTCGCGCCGTCGCTGGTCGAGGCGCCCGGCGTCGTCGACGTCGCGGCGGTCAACAGCGCGCGGTCGCTGGTGCTCTCCGGCGACGAAGGGGCCGTGCTGTGGGTGGCGAGCGACCTCGCCCAGCTCGGCCACAAGACCCGCCGGCTGCCGGTCAGCCATGCCTTCCATTCGCGGTTGATGCGCCCGGTGCTCGCCGGGTTCCGGGAGGTCGCCGAGTCGCTGGCCTACCGGCCCGCCCGGCTGCCCATCGTGTCCACGGTGTCCGGCCGGCCGGACACCGCGCAGCGCTTCGCCACCGCCGACTACTGGGTCGAGCAGGTGCGGGCCACGGTCCGGTTCGGCGCCGCGGTCACCGCCCTGCGCGACCAGGGCGTGACGACGGTGCTGGAGCTCGGGCCGGGCGGGGTGCTCACGACGATGGCGTCGGAGAGCGTCGACTCCTCGGCGGTGGCCTGCGTCGCGACGCTGCGCTCGGACGGCGTGGAAGCCGCCGACGCGGTGGCGGCGCTGGGTGAGCTGCACGTGCGCGGGGTCGCCCTGGACTGGCCGGCCGTCGTCGGCCGGCCCGCCGGGTCCGGCTCGGCACTGGCCACCGAACT
Source organism: Amycolatopsis iheyensis (assembly GCF_024703995.1). Lineage (GTDB taxonomy): Bacteria > Actinomycetota > Actinomycetes > Mycobacteriales > Pseudonocardiaceae > Amycolatopsis > Amycolatopsis iheyensis. The sequence goes on from NZ_JAMXQV010000027.1 coordinate 109,563, forward strand.
GCCGACCTACGCCTTCCAGAGCCGGCGGTACTGGCTCGACCAAGTGCCGCAAGGGGAACCGGTCGCGGCCGCGCCGGTCCTCGACGTCCCGGAGGAGAGCGTCGCCGCCCGGCTGGCGGAGCGGTCCCGCGGCGAACGCGAGCGGCTCGCGCTCGAGGTGATCCGCGAGTCGGTGGCGGTCGTGCTGGGCTACCAGCGGGCCGACCTCGACGCGATGGACGACGACCAGTCGTTCAAGAGCCTGGGCTTCGACTCGCTCGGCGGCGTGCGGCTGCGCAACCGCCTGCGCGACCTCACCGGCGTCGACCTGCCCGTGACGGCGGTCTTCGACTTCCCGACGCCGAAGGTCCTCGCGGCGCACCTGAGCGGCGAGGTCGCCGGCGAGGCGCCGGCCCCCGTCGCCGCGACGGTGGCCGACGACGACGAGCCCATCGCGATCATCGGCATGGGCGTGCGGCTGCCCGGCGGCGTCGAGACCCCGGAAGACCTGTGGCGGCTGGTCATCGAGCGCCGCGACGCGATCTCCGGGTTCCCCGTCGACCGCGGCTGGGACACCGACGGGCTCTACCACCCGGACCCCGCGCACGTCGGCACCACCTACACCCGCTCGGGCGGCTTCCTCTACGACGCCGCCCAGTTCGACCCCGCGTTGTTCGGGATCTCGCCGCGCGAGGCGCTCGCGATGGACCCGCAGCAGCGGCTGCTCCTGGAGGCGTCCTGGGAGGCGCTGGAGCGGGCCGGGATCGACCCGATGTCCGCGCGGGGCGAGGAAGTCGGCGTGTTCACCGGGATCGTGCACCACGACTACGCGACCCGGCTGGACCGGATTCCCGAGGACGTCCGGGGCTACGTGATGACCGGCACCTCGCCGAGCGTCGCCTCGGGCCGGATCGCCTACGTCTTCGGCTTCGAGGGACCGGCGGTCACCCTGGACACCGCGTGCTCCTCGTCGCTGGTCGCGATGCACCAGGCCGCGCAGGCCCTGCGCCGCGGCGAATGCACGATGGCGCTGGCCGGCGGGGCCACGGTGATGGCCAGCCCGGAGGCGTTCGTCGAGTTCTCCAGCCAGCGCGGGCTTTCCGCGGACGGCCGGTGCAAGGCGTTCTCGGCCACCGCGGACGGCACCGGCTGGTCCGAAGGCGCCGGCGTCGTGCTCCTGGAGCGGCTTTCGGTGGCGCGGCAACGCGGTCACCGCGTGCTGGCCACGCTGCGCGGGTCGGCGGTCAACTCCGACGGCCTGTCCAACGGCCTGACCGCGCCGAACGGATCGGCGCAGCAGCGCGTGATCCGGCGGGCCCTCGCCTCGGCCGGCCTGGACCCGGCCGACGTCGACGCGGTGGAGGCCCACGGCACCGGCACGGTGCTCGGCGACCCGATCGAAGCGGGCGCTTTGCTGGCCACCTACGGAAAGGACCGGGACGCGAACCAGCCGTTGTGGCTCGGGTCGCTGAAGTCCAACATCGGGCACACCCAGGCGGCCGCCGGCGTGGCCGGCGTGATCAAGATGGTCGAGGCCCTGCGCCACGGCGTGCTGCCGCCGACGATCAACATCGAGGAGCCGACCGGCCAGGTCGACTGGTCGGCCGGCACGGTCGCCCTGCTGACCGAGGCACGCGAGTGGCCGCGGACCGACCGGCCCCGGCGGGTCGGCGTCTCCGCCTTCGGCGCCAGCGGCACCAACGCGCACGTGATCCTCGAGCAGGCCCCGGCCGACGAGCCCGTGGCCGAGGCCCCGGAACCGGGCCTGGTGACCGACGTCGTGCCGCTGGTGGTGTCCGCCAAGAGCGCCCGGTCGCTCGGCGCGCAGGCCACCCGGCTGCGGACGACGCTGGACCGCCAGCCGCTCGGCGCGGTGGCCGACGCACTGGTGCGTGGCCGGGCGACGCTGCCCGAGCGGGCGGTCGTGCTGGCCGGCTCGCCGGACGAGGCGCTGACCGGGTTGGCCGCACTCGCCCGCGGTGAGGCGGCGCCCAACCTGACCACGGGCAGCGTGACCGGCTCCGGCGCGCCCGGGCGGCTGGTGTTCGTCTTCCCGGGCCAGGGCTCGCAGTGGACGGGCATGGGCCGCACGCTGCTCGAGAGCTCCGCGGTCTTCCGGGCCCGGATCGACGAGTGCGCGAAGGCGTTCGAACCCTGGGTGGACTGGTCGCTGACCGACGTCCTGCGTGGCGAAGTGGACGAGCAGACCCTCGAGCGCGTGGACGTCGTCCAGCCCGCGAGCTTCGCGATGATGGTCGGCCTGGCCGCGCTCTGGGAGTCGGCCGGCGTGCGGCCCGACGCGGTGGTCGGCCATTCGCAGGGTGAGATCGCGGCGGCCTGCGTCGCGGGCGCCCTGTCGCTGCCCGACGCGGCCCGCGTCGTCGCGGTGCGCAGCCAGGCGATCGCGACCACGTTGTCCGGCCAGGGCGGGATGGCGTCGGTGCTGCTCGGCGCGACCGAGGCGGCCGAGGCGCTCACCGCGTGGGCGGGCCGGCTCGAGGTGGCCGTGGTGAACAGCTCGTCCTCGACGGTCATCGCCGGGGACGAGGAAGCCCTCACCGAGGCTCTGGAAGCCTTCACGCGCGACGGCGTGCGGATCCGCCGGGTGCCGGTGGACTACGCCTCGCACACCCACCACGTCGAACGCATCGAAGACGTCCTCGCGACCGCGTTGCGCGGGATCGAGGCACGGCCACCGGAAATCCCCTTCTACTCGACGGTGACCGGGAGCTGGGTCGACGGCGGCGACGCGTTCGGCGCGGACTACTGGTACCGGAACCTGCGGCGGCCGGTCGGGTTCGGCCCGGCGGTCGCGAGCCTGCTGACCGACGGGTTCGGCGTGTTCCTCGAAGTCAGCGCGCACCCGGTCCTGGTGCAGCCGATGTCCGACGTCATCGACGACCCGGACTCGGCCCGCCCGCGCGGCGCCACCCGCCCGCTGGTCTCCGGCACGTTGCGCCGGGACACCGACGGCCCGGCGGCGTTCCTCGGCGCGGCCGCGGCGCTCCACGTCGGCGGGGTGCCGGTGGACTGGACCTCGGCGCTGCCGGCGCGCCCGGCCCGGCCCGCGGAGCTGCCGACGTACGCGTTCGACCGGCAGCACTTCTGGCTCACCGAAGCCGAAACCGACGACGACGGGCCGGTCACCACGACGGTCGACGTCGGCTTCTGGACCGCGGTCGACGACGGCGACCCGGCGGCACTGGCCACCCTGCTCGAGCTGTCCGCCGACCAGAGCGCGGCGCTGGGCACGGTGCTGCCGGCCCTCGCCGGCTGGCGGCGGGCGGCCGAAACCTGGTCGGTCTCGGCGCAGCTGCGGTACACGGTCGGCTGGGTCCCGCCGCAGCGCGAGGCCCTGGGCGTGCCGGCGGGCCGCTGGCTCGTCATCACCCCGGAGTCGGTGCCCCACCAGGGTTTGCCCGAGCAGCTGCGGGCCAACGGCCTCGACGTGCTGACCTGCGCGGTGGCGCCCGGCGCGTCGGTGGCGGACCTCACCGGGCAGCTCGGCGAGGTCCTGGCCGGCAACGAGGTGACCGGCATCCTCGCCCTTCCGGACCCTGCTGCCGTCGACCCGGCGGCGGTCACGACCGCGACGCTGACCCTGATCCAGGCCCTCACCGCGGCGGGTGCCACCGCGCCGCTGTGGTGCCTGACCCAGGGCGCGGTCAGCGTCGACGTCCGCGACGCCGCCGCCGGCCCGGCCGAGGTGGCCCAGGCCGCGGTGTGGGGTCTGGGCCGGGCGGCCGCGCTCGAGCTCCTGGACCGCTGGGGCGGCCTGGTCGACCTGCCTGCCGAACCGGACGGCCGCGCCGTCCGGCACCTGCTGGGCGTGCTGACCGGGACGGCCGGCGAGGACCAGGTGGCGATCCGGCGCTCCGGCGTGCACGTCCGACGCCTCCGGCGGGCCACCGGCACCGGCGGCGAACGCCGCTGGCGCCCGCACGGCACGGTCCTGGTCACCGGCGGCGCGGAAGGCCTCGGCCGGTACGTGTCGTCGTGGCTGGCGCAAGCCGGCGCCGAGCGCCTGGTCGTCACGACGGGCGAGGACGCGGACGTCGAGGCCCTGCGCGAAGAACTGGGCGCCGGCATCATCGTCGAGTCGTGCGCGGACGGCGACCGGGCGGCGCTGGCTGCCCTCCTCGACGCGCACCCGCTGACGGGCGTGGTCCACGCGGCCGACCTGTCGTTCACCAGCCCGCTCGACGAAACGGGCGGCGGCGAGGTCACCGAGGTCTTCCGGGCCAAGGTGGACACGGCGCTGTGGCTCGCCGACCTGACGGCGGACCACCCACTGGACGCGTTCGTGGTCTTCTCATCGATCGCGGGCATCTGGGGCGGCGGCGGCCAGGCAGCGGCCGGCGCGGCAAACGCGGTCCTGGACGCGCTGGTGCGGAGGTTGCGCGCGGACGGCGTCCCGGCCCAGGCAATCGCCTGGGGCGCACTGACCGCGGCCGGCATCGGGATGGACGAGGAGATGCTGGCCCAGCTACGGCGGCGCGGTGTCATCCCGATGACCCCGGAAACGGCGATGGCGGCACTGGACCAGTCGATCCAGGCGGACACCGAAGCGGTGGTGGTCGCGGACATGGACTGGAACGCGTTCATAGTGCCGTTCACATCGGCCCGCCAGAGCCCCTTGTTCAACGACCTCCCGGAAGCAGCGGCGGCGATCGAGGCGGCCCAGCCGTCGGAGGACGCAACGGAAAGCGCGTCGTCCCTGGTGACGTCACTGCGGGCGGCGGGCGAGGCGGAGCAGGACCGGATCCTGCTGCGCCTGGTACGCAGCCAGGCATCGACGGTCCTGGGCCACACCGGCGCGGAGGGAATCGGCGCGGCACAGGCATTCCAGGAAGCGGGCTTCGACTCACTGGCGGCGGTCAACTTCCGCAACGGCCTGATCGCGGCGACGGGCTTGCGCTTGCCGGCAACGCTGATCTTCGACTGCCCGACCCCCAGGGCGGTGGTGGAGTACCTGCGCGCGGAGCTGCTAGGCGAGGAGGAGGACGTGGACGCCCGAGAGGAGGACGTCCGAAGGATCCTGGCATCGGTGCCGTTCGAGCGCTTCAAGGAGGCGGGGGTGCTGGAGACGTTGCTGGGCTTGGCGGAGAGTGCTGGGCCAGCTGTCCCGGAGCAGGCCGCGGACGACGACGAGCTGATCGACGCCATGGATGTCGACAGGCTGATCGAAAGGGCCCTGGGCTCAGGGTCCTGACCCAAACGAAGGAGCAGGGTGGTCATCCCGTCGCCTGAGGCCGTCAAATCACTTTGAGCCGGGCCCGCAACCCTCCACCCAGCGCAGGATGAAAGCGCAAGCTTGCGGGCCCGGCTCAAAGTGATAGGCCTCGTTCAGGCGACGGGATGACCACCCAGCGGCGCACCTCTCAAAGGTGAGGCAGCAGCGGCAAGAGAGGGCCATCCCGGAGCCTGCCCGTCCGGCGAGGACATTTCTTTGAACCCGCGGCAGAACAGCTTCCGTGAACCCGCGGCAGAAGCGGGTCCGACCTCCCCCGCCCCTCCGGTTGGATTCTCAGTCGACACCTGGGTTTGTCAAGGCGGGAAAGCGTGCCTTGACAAACCCAGGTGTCGACTGAAATGCGGCTGGGATGAGGGGCGGGGGAGGTCTGGTTAGTTCGTACTCGGCTTGCGCTGCCGGCTGCCTGTTTCTCTTTGTGCACAACAAAAACAGGCCCGGCGTCAGGCAGCTCTTGGGGAGCCGCCCGTCGCCGGGCCCGTTCCTTTCCCTCGTCAGGCCTTGGTGACCTCGATCGGGAGCTTGTTCACGCCGATCATCGCCCACGGATTACGGAGGTTCACCGGTACGTCGTCCCGCACCCGGATCTCCTTGTAGCGGTCCATCAGCATGCGCATCGCGATGCGCACCTCCAGCCGAGCCAGCGGTGCGCCCAGGCAGAAGTGCATGCCCTTGCCGAACGTCAGGTGGGGGTTGGGGCCTCGGTGGATGTCGAACTTGTTCGGGTCCGTGAAGACCGTTTCGTCCCGGTTGGCCGTGGTCAGCCAGGCCAGCACGAACGAGCCCGCCGGGATCGGCTGGCCGCCGATCACCACGTCCTTCTTCGCCTGGCGGCCGAGGCGCGGGAACGGTGGGCGGTAGCGCATCGACTCCTCCACCGCCGCCGGGATCAGTGTCGGGTCCGCGCGCAACTGGTCCCAGACCTCGGGGTTCTCGTGCAGGGCCAGCACCGTGTTGCCCAGCGTCGACGTCGCCGTGACGTGGCCGGCCAGCAGCAGGAGGCCCAGGAAGCCCACCGTCTCCTCGTCGTCCAGGGTGACGCCGTCGTCCTCCACCGCCAGCAGCTTGCTCGTCAGGTCGTCGGCCGGGTGCTTGCGGCGCTCGCGGACGAACTCCAGCAGGTGCAGGTTCAGCTCGCGCAGCAGCGGCGCCACGTTGTCGACCGCGCTCTCGCCCAGTGAGTCCAGCGACTGCTCCGGGTCGACGTTGTGCACCTCGAAGAACGTGTCCGACAGCCGCCGGACGAACGCGCGGTCGGTGACCGGGATGCCGAGCATCTCCGCGATCACGATGAACGGCAGCGGGTAGCCCAGCTGCTCGATCAGGTCCCACTGGTCGCCGCCGGCGTCGGCGTCGTCGAGGAGCTGGTGGGTCACCTCGGTGATCCGCGGCTCGAGGTCCGCGATCATCTTCGGGGTGAACGCCCGGCTGACGAGGCTGCGCAGCCGGCGGTGCACCGGGTCGTCCGCGCGGACGAAGTTGCCCTTCTTGAACAGGTCGAAGTCTTCCTGCTTCGGGGCCAGCGGTTCGACGTCGGACGAGAAGGCCGATGCGTCGGTCAGCACCTGGAGGGCGTCCTGGTAGTCGAGCACGTGCCAGGCCTTGATCTTGTCGTCGAAGTGCACCGCCCCACGTGCCCGCAGCCCGTCGAGATAGGCGAGAAAGTTGGACAGCGTCCGTTCGGACTGGATCACACCCATGAAAGCTCACTTCTCTCGTACGGCCCGATTCCGCGATATCCGTCGGCCACGGTAGTTCCGGGCCGAACGCCCCGGGCATCCCTCACACTGCTAGTTGTCGCCGCCGGGCAAGGCGCGGGCGGCCCGCGGGAAGCACCGTCAACGTGCGTGATGTGTGCGCTGTCCGGCGTCGGCAACACTTCCGCCCATGGACGGCTTCGAACTGTACGACCTCGGCAGCAAGCTGATGCGGCTCGGCGAGGACGCCATCCCGGACCCCAACGGCCTGCGGCAGCTGTCCCAAGGCGTGCAGCACGTCATGCTCGACATCTTCGGGCACGCGGGCACCTCGACCACGGACATCGCCGAGCGCACCGGCTTCCCGGAAAGCTACGTGGAAACGAGCGTCGCCGCCCTGCGTGACCGGGGCGCGCTCACCACCGAAACCGACCCGGACTCACCCGGCCGCACGATCGTCAAGCCCGTCGCCCAGCACAACGCCGCCGCGCGCGCCGCCGCCCGGGTCGACGAGCGGCTCGGCGCGGCCGCCGCCATCGACGAGCCCGGCCGGCTCAAGGAAGTCGTCGGGATCCTGGAGATGCTGGCGCGCCGGATGCCCAAGGCCTTCTCCCCCGAACACTTCGACGCGCAGTACGCGGGCACCCCGCCGTGGGAAACCGGCGGCCCGCAACCGGCCCTGCGCAGCCTCGCCGAGGCGGGCGCCTTCCGCGGCCGGGTGCTCGAGGCCGGCTGCGGCACCGGCGAGCACGCGCTCATGACCGCCGCGCTCGGCCTGCCGACCGTCGGCATCGACCCGGCGTCGGCCGCGATCGAAACCGCGCGGCGCAAAGCCCGCGAACGCGGCCTCGACGTCCGGTTCCTGGTCGCCGACGCACTCGACCTCGGCGCACTGGGCGAGCAGTTCGACACCGTGCTCGACTGCGGCCTCTTCCACGTCTTCACCGACGCCGAGCGGGTCCGGTACGTCGACAGCCTCGCCACCGTGATGCCGCCGGGCGCCCGGTTGTTCCTGGTCTGCTTCAGCGACCGCCAGCCACCCGGCAACGGGCCGCGGCGGGTGAGCCAGGACGAGCTGCGGGCGTGCTTCGCCACCGGCTGGCGGATCGACGCGATCGAGCCGGCGAAGCTCGACAACAACAACAATCCGGACGGGGCACACGCCTGGCGGGCGCGGATCACCCGCGTCTGAGGACCGCCGTTTCCCTTCGCACGCGAATGTCCCCGCGAATGTCACGAAAAACGGCGGTGCGTTCACGTCGAATTCGCAGAATCGGACGAACACGACTTCCGAAAGTGCTGTCAGCTTGAGGGATGGCCCCTGGGGAAGCGGATTTCGTACCGTGAAGCCAAGCAACAGAAGGAGCATGGCAGAAATGAGTCCGCGACCCGGGCCGACCTTTCCGGATTGGCCGCAATTCGACGACACCGAACGCCGGGCTCTCGACCGCGCGCTGACCCAGGGCCAGTGGTGGCGCATGGGTGGCAGCGAGGTGGAGAGCTTCGAGCGGGAGTTCGCCGGCTACCACGGCGCCCGCCACGCCCTCGCCGTCACCAACGGCACGCACGCGCTGGAGCTCGCCCTGCAGGTGATGGGGGCCGGGCCGGGCAGCGAAGTGATCGTGCCGGCGTTCACCTTCATCTCCTCGTCCCAGGCCGCGCAGCGGATCGGGGCCGTCGCCGTGCCGGTCGACGTCGACCCGGACACCTACAACATCGACGTCGAGGCCACCGCCGCCGCGATCACGCCGAAGACCCGGGTGATCATGCCGGTGCACATGGCCGGGCTCATGGCCGACATGGACGCCCTCGACAAGCTCGCCTCCGACGCCGGCGTCCGGATCCTGCAGGACGCCGCGCACGCGCACGGCGCCCGCTGGCAGGGCAAGGGTGTCGGCGAGCTCGACTCGGTCGCGGCGTTCAGCTTCCAGAACGGCAAGCTGATGACCGCGGGCGAAGGCGGCGCGGTGCTGTTCCCGGACACCGACGAGTACGAGAAGGCGTTCCTGCACCACTCCTGCGGCCGGCCCCGCACCGACCGCCGCTACCACCACCAGGTGGCCGGCACCAACATGCGGATGAACGAGTTCTCGGCCGCCGTCCTGCGCGCCCAGCTGAGCCGCCTCGACGGCCAGATCGAGGTGCGGGAGCAGCGCTGGAAGTTCCTTTCCACGCAGCTGGCCGACATCCCCGGCGTCCGGCCGCAGGGCGGCGACTCGCGCGCCGACCGGAACCCGCACTACATGGCGATGTTCCGGCTCCCCGGCTGGACCGAAGAGCGGCGCAACCTCCTGGTCGACCGCCTGGTCGACGCGGGGATCCCGGCCTTCGCGGCGTTCCGCGCCATCTACCGCACCAACGCGTTCTGGGAGATGGGCGCCCCCGAGACGTCCGTCGACGAGCTCGCGCGGCGCTGTCCCAACGCCGACGCGATCAGCGCGGACTGCGTCTGGCTGCACCACCGCACGCTGCTCGCTTCGGAGCAGGTCCTCGGCGACACCGCCGCCATCGTGGCCGACCTGGTGGCCGCCGGATGAGGATCCGCACCGTACTGGTCGGGTTCGGGTGGTCCGGCCGGGAGATCTGGCTGCCCCGCCTGATGGCGAGCGGCGACTACGAGGTGGTGGCCGCGGTCGATCCCGACCCCCCTCAACGGGAGGCGTTCACCGCGGCGACCGACCGGCCGGCCTTCGCCGACGTCGACGCGTTGCGCGCCGAAGACGCCGATCTCGCGCTGGTCGCCTCCCCCAACCACCTGCACGCGGCGATCGCGCGCCGGCTGCTCGACCGGGGTCTCGCCACCTTCGTCGAGAAGCCGGTCTGCCTCACCAGCGCGGAGGCGGAGACGCTGGCCGGAGCCGAGCGGGCGGGCGGCGGCCCGCTGCTGGCCGGCAGCGCCTGCCGCTACCGCGCCGACGTGCGCGAGCTGGCGGCCTTGGCCGGCGAGCTCGGCACCCTGCGGCACATCGACCTGGTCTGGGAACGGGCGCGCGGCGTGCCCCGGTCGCAAGGCTGGTTCACCAGCCGCGCGGAGGCCGGCGGCGGCGTGCTGTTCGACCTCGGCTGGCACCTGCTCGACGTCCTGGAGAGCATCGCGGGCCCGGTGGCCTTCGACCGGGTCGCCGCGTCGACTTCGCGGGACCACGTCAACGACCCGCGCTGGACGGCCGCCTGGCGGCACGACCAGCCGGCGCCCGAGCTCGACGCGGACGTCGAGGACACCGTGCGCGGGTTCCTGGTCACCGGCGACGGGCTGTCGGTCGGGCTGCGCGCCAGCTGGGCCGCGCACTCGGCGACCCACGACGTCACCGAGATCCGGATCGAGGGCAGCGAAGGCGCCGCGACGCTCCGGACCTGCTTCGGCTTCAGCCCGAACCGCGAGAAGCGGCCGCGGCTCAGCGTCGTCCGGCGCGGCTCGACGAGCGAGATCGAGCTGCCCGCCGAGCCGATCGGCACCGAATACGCCAGTCAGCTCGACGACGTCCGGGACCGCCTCGCCGACCCGTCTTCGCGGGGCTCCGCGATCGAAGGCGCGCGGCGGATCGTCGGCGCGATCGAGGCGCTGTACGCGGCCTCGGAAACCCAGCTGCCCACCCTGCCGGTCGCGACCGCGGCGGCGACGCGATGAGGGAGGTGCCGATGCGCAATGTCGTCGTCTTCGACCTCGACGGCGTCCTGGTGGACAGTCACGAGGTGATGGGGCGGGCCTTCGACGCGGCGTACGCCGAGGTGGTCGGCCCCGGCCCCGCGCCGTTCGCCGAGTACCAGCGCTACCAGGGCCTGTACTTCCCGGAGATCATGCGCCGGATGGGCCTGCCGCTGGCGATGGAGGAGCCGTTCGTCCGCGAGAGCTACCGGCTCGCCGACCAGGTGCCGGTGGTGCCCGGAGTGCGCGAGCTGCTCTCGACGTTGCGGGAGCGCGGGTTCCGGCTCGCCGTGGCGACCGGGAAGGCCGGGCCGCGGGCGCGGTCCCTGCTGACCACGCTCGACCTGATCCAGCACTTCGACCACGTCATCGGCTCGGACGAGGTCGCCCACGCCAAGCCGGCCCCGGACATCGTGCTGCGGGCGCTGAGCCTGCTCGACGCGGAGCCGGACGCGGCCGTGATGATCGGCGACGCCCCGGCCGACATCCGCAGCGCCCGCGGCGCCGGGGTGACCGCGATCGCGGCGACCTGGGCGACCGTGGACGAGGCCGACCTGATGTCGGCCAGCCCCGATCTGGTCATCCGGTCGCCCCACGAGCTGCTGGCGGTGTGCCCACCGGTGACGGTCCCGGGCCGGCGGTGACGAAGACCTGGCTCGGCGTCGACTTCGGCGGCACCAAGGTCGCGCTGCGCGCGGAAACCGAGGGCGGCGAGGTGCGGGAACACGCCTTCCGCTGGCGCGGGCGCGGCCTGGAGTCCGACCTGACGCAGCTCGCGGCCGAGGTGACCCGGTTCCGGCGGCCGGTCCCGGCCGGCTTCGCCGGGATCGGGGTCGCCATGCCGGCCACGGTGGGCGCCGACGGCCTCGTCACGACCTGGCCGAACCGTCCCGAGTGGACGGGCCTGGACCTGCGCAGGACGTTTCGCACGGTCTTCGGGGACGCGCCGCTGCGCTGGGCCGACGACGGCGAGCTGGGCGCACTGGGCGAAGCACGCGAGCTGGGCTGCGACGACCTGCTGTACGTCGGCGTGGGCACGGGTGTCGGCGGCGGCCTGATCCTGGGTGGCCGGCGGTGGCCCGGGTCCTTCGAGCTCGGTCACGTGGTGACGGACGCGGACGGCCCGGAGTGCCGCTGCGGCCGTCGCGGGTGCGTGCAGGCCTCGGCGTCTGGCCCGGCCACATTGGCGCGGGCGTCCAGTCTGCGGGGCGCCCCGGTGGACTTCGATGCGCTGCGCGACGGCTGGCGAGCTGGAGCGGACTGGGCGGTCGACGCGGTGGACCGGACCTGCCACCGGCTCGCGGTGGCGATCACCGGGGTCCGGGAGCTGCTGGCCCCCGGCACGGTCGTGGTGGGCGGCGGGTTCGCCGGCGGGCTGCCCGGGTTCGTCGATTCGGTCGCGCGGCACGTGGACGCGCTGGCCCGGCCCGGGGTGACTGCTCCGGTGGTGCGGGCATCGCCGCTGGGGGCGCTGTCCACTGTGTACGGTGCGGTGGCGTTGGCTCGGCTCTAGCCTTCCGGTAGGCGGGCCACGATGTCCTCGGGACTCGGCATCGCCGCGATCTCTTCCGCCAGCGCCGTCGGCCTCGCGCCGCCGAGCAGCCCGGCCGCCGCCTCGGCGATGCTCTCGCCCGGGAACAGCCGGGTCCCGGCACCCGCGGCGGCCACCGCGCCCGCGTTGACGAAGCCGTCGAAGCCGACCGGCAGGAGCAGCTGCGGCACCCCCGCGGCGGCCGCGGCGAGCGTGGTGCCGGAGCCGCCGTGGTGCACGGCCAGGTCGACCAGCGGCAGCAGCTCCGCCTGCGGCACCCAGCGTTCGAGGTGGACGTTCGGGGGCAACTCACCCAAGTCGGCCACCGGCAGGTTCTCCCCGGCGGCCACCAGCACCTCCACGTCCATTGTGGACAGCTCGTCGATCGCGGCGCGCAGCGCGGGAGCCGTGCCGACGACCGTGCCGAGCGTCAGGTAGACCAGGGGCCGCTTCCGCTCGGCCAGCGCGATCGCCGGCAGCTCGCCGGGTTCGGTGAAGGGCGTGGGCCGCAGCGGCAGCCGCTCCGGCCGCCCCACGAACGACGGTTCCTGCAACGACGCCGGGAAGACGTCCAGGTACCGGTCCCCCAGCTCGTAGTCGTCCTCGGCCAGCTCGACGCCGATCTCGGCGGCGACGGCACGCAGCAGCGGCAGGCCCGTCCGCCGCCACCGGTTGGCGGCGATCGCCCACGGGATCAGGAGCTTGGGGTGGGTGGCGGCGCGGGCCAGGTGGTCGGCGAGGCGTTCGTAGCCGTCGAGACCGGCCTCGGGCGCCTCGGCCCGCGCGATGGCGTGGCACAGCGCCGGAATGCCCAGCTTGCGCGCGGCCAGGCCGGCGCCGGGGTTGCTCGCTTCGTAGACGACCAGGTCGGCCTTCAGCGTCGGCAGCAGGTCGGCGGCGAACCGCCTTGGCAGGACGTCGCCGAACACCCGGACCGAGGGCTCGAGCCAGTCCGGCCACGGTCTCGCCCGGAAGTCGGTGCCCTGCCCGGCGAAAACGGTGGCGAAGGCCTCCCGGATCGGCATCCCTGCGGCAATCGCCGGGATGCCGATCCGGTGGAGCACCGGGTGGAACATCGGATCGGTGGCGTAGGCGACGTCGTGCCCTGCCTCCCGGGCGGCCAGGGCCAGCGGCAGCAGGGGGTAGATGTGGCCGTAGCCCGGCAGGCCGGAGAAGACGATCCTCACGGCGTCCCTCCCGCCTCGAGGCGTTCCACCAGGTAGCGGGTCAACGCCGCCGGGGTCGGGTTCGTGAACACCGCCGCCGGGGTGAGCGGCACGCTCGCGTGGCCCGTCAGGCGGCGTGTCAGGTCCAGGGCCATCAACGAGTCCAGGCCGACCTCGAAGAAGCCGCGGTCCGGGTCCACCGGCTCGTCCGGGCTCAGGCCCAGCACCCCCGCCAGCTGCGCACGCACCAGGTCCAGCACGGTCCGCTCCCGCTCCGCGCCCACCTGGGTGCTCAGCAGCTCGGCCCAGCGGCCGGTCGTCTCCGTGCCCGCCGGGGCTCGGTACGCCGACCGTCGCCGGGGCCGGACCAAGCCGCGCAGCGACGGCGGGACCGGGCGGCCCGGCTCCGGCGCCGCCCACCGCTCGGGGTGACCCGGCACCGGGAACCGCTCGGTGAGCGCCGCCGTCAGGGCGCTTTCGTCACCCGGTACCAGCACGGGCACGCTCGCTCCGCACGCCGTCGCGATCGCTCGGGCCAGGCCGTCGGCCGCCGCCGTCGCCGCCTGGTCCGCCGGGCCCGTCAGGTCCGCCGCCGTCGTGACCACCGCGAACAACGCCAGGTCCTGTCCGGCCGTCAGCTCGGCCAGGTGCCCGAGCGTGGCCGCGCGGGCGTCGAGGACCTCGGTCAGCCCGTCCGCGTCCAGCTCCGCGAGCGGGGTGGCGTCCGCCGTCCCGGCCACGTGCACGACGCCGGTCAGCGGCGGAAGAGCCGACACCTCGGAGACGTCGCACGCGGTCACCGAAGCGTCCAGTCCCTCCGGCACCGCGCCCGTGAAGGCCAGGTGCCGGACACCGTGTTCGGCCACCAGGTACCGGGCCACCCGGTCCCCGCCGTCGCCCACGATGAGGACCGTGCCGGCCGGATCCAGGCCGGCCGCCGTAGCGGTGCCGGCGACCAGCCGCGGCACGAGAACGCGCCCCGCCCGCACCGCGGCCTGCGCGGCACCGGCGGCGAGCACGGTCCCGAGCCCGTCGCCGGGATCCGCGGCGGGCTCGACGTCCACCAGCACGAACCGGTCCGGGTACTCGGCCTGCACCGCGGCGAGCATGCCCCGCACCGCCGCGGCGGCCGGGTCGAGCACCGCACCGGCCTCGACCGGCACCGCGTGCCGGGTCCGCACCACCAACGGGAAGCCGGACAGCTCGGGCTCGTCGAGCCAAGCCTGCGCGACACCCAAGGCCTGACGGCAGGCAACCGAAGGCTCCGCACCGAACGGCACGTCGAAGACGGCCACCGCGTCGGCCAGCGCCGCGGGGTTTTCGACGAGGGAGAACACGGAATCATCGCTGTCGACGGCGACGATCCGCGCGGTGGTGGCCTCGCGGTCGAGCGAGACCCACTCGGTCCGCAGCACCTCGCCCGTCCCGGCGGCCCGGGACTCCGCGGCCGGTCGCGCCGTGACGCGCCGCGCGGTGAGCACCGGCAGGCCGGACTCGTCCACCGCCGTCAGCTCGACGCCGCCTTCGACCGGGCGCACCCGGACCCGCGCGGACGTGGCGCCGGTCGCGTGCAGCTCGACGTCACGCCAGGCGACCACATCGCCCGCCATCGCGGCCAGCAGCACCGGGTGCACGCCGAAACCGTCCTCGTGCAGCTCCGCGGGCAGCTCCACCGCCTCGAACTTCTCGTCGTCCGACATCGGTTGCCACGACAGGGGTTCGGCCGAAAGCACACCGGTCGCGTTGAGCGTCCAGCCCGACCGGTCGCTGCCGGTCCGCACCCGCACCGGGCGACGGCCGCCGTCGTCCGCGCCGACGACGACCTGCACCTGCACGTCGCCCGGCCGCGGCGGCGCCACGACGTCGAGCTCGGCCAGCGTGCCGCAGCCGACCTCGTCACCGGCGCGGATGGCCAGCTCGACCCACGTCGAGGCGGGCACCGTGCCCGCCAGCCACGGCCGGTCGGTCGCCGACAGCCGGCCGATCGCCAGCACACCGGTGTCGTCGGGCAGGACCGTCACCGTGGTCAGCAACGGGTGGACCGCTTCTTCCGCGGCCACGCCCGAACCGCCCCGCAGCCAGTAACGCCGGTGCTGGAACGGATGCGTCGGCAGATCGCGGCACAGCGCACGCCACGCCGAGTCCGCCGGCACCGCCGCCGACCAGTCGACCGGCAGCCCGATCGCGAACGCCTCGGCCAGCGCCGTCAGCACCTGGCGCGCGCCACCGTGGTCCCGGCGCAGCGTGCCGAGCACCCCGACCGGCCGGCCGGCGTCGGCGATGACGTCGAGGACCGACGACACCAGCCCCGGGTGCGGCGACACCTCGACGACGGCCCGCATGCCGTCGGTCACCGCGCGGACGGCGTCGGCCAGCTCGACCGGCCGGCGCAGGTTCCGGAACCAGTAACCCGCGTCGAGCACCTCGTCCGGGCCGATCCACCGGCTTTCGACGGTCGAGTAGAACCGGCACGAGGCGACGAGCCCGCGCGCCGGACGCTCGCCGACGCCGTCGAGCTCGGCCAGCATCGGCCGCTCCAGCTCGTCGACGAGGTAGGAGTGCGACGCGTAGTCCGCACGCAGCCGCCGGCACCAGATCCCGTGTTCGGCGGCGTACGCCTCCAGCTGGGAAATCGCTTCGACCGCACCGGAGAAGCCGACCATCGCGGGCCCGTTCACCGCGGCCAGCTCGAGCCGGCCGTCGTAGGCGGGCAGCAGTTCGTCCGCCTGCGCCCGGCTGACGCCCAGCACGAGCATCCCGCCGGTCGGCGGCAGCGCCGCGGCCAGCCGGGACCGCACGACGCAGATCCGCAGCGCGTCGTCCAGCGAGAGCACCCCGGCCACGCAGGCCGCGGCGAGCTCACCCTGCGACGACCCGATGACGACCTCGGGCGCGACGCCGGCGCGGGCCCAGAGCTGGGCCAGCCCGGTCATCAGGACGAACGCCGCGGGCTGGACCACGTCGGTGCGCGAGAGGTCGTTGGCGCCGCCGAGGGCTTCTTCCAGCGTCCAGTCGCAGTCGTAGGCGTCGAGCAGCCCCTGGCAGCGGCGGACCCACTCGCGGAACTCGGGTGAGGCGGCCAGCAGCTCCCGGCCCATGCCGGCCCAGCCGCCACCCTGCCCCGGGAAGACGAACACCGCGCCGGTGCCCGGCCCGGACCGCCCGGTGACGACACCGGATCCGGTCTCGCCGGCGGCGAGGCCCCGAAGCCGCGCGGCCAGCTCGGCGTGGTCGGCGGCGAGCACGGTGGCCCGCTCCCGGTGCTTGGTCCGCCCGAAGGCGAGCGCGGCGGCGAGGTCGGGCAGGGGCGGGCGGCGGTTTTCGACGGTGTCGGCCAGGCCGGCCGCGACCGCGGCCAAGCGGTCGGGGTCGCCGGCCGACAGGACGAAGGGCAGGAGTGCGGGCTCGGCCGGTTCGGCTGCGGCCGGCTTCGGCCCAGGTTCGGCCACGGCCACGGCACCCGCGGCCGGCTCCAGCCCAGCGCCAAGCCGATCCGAAGCACCGACCGGCTCACCAGCCGGCACCAGCGCCGGTCCGGCCACGGCACCCGCGGCCGGCTCCAGCCCAGCGCCAAGCCGATCCGAAGCACCGACCGGCTCACCAGCCGGCACCAGCGCCGGTCCGGCCGCAGCACCCGCGGCCGGCTCCAGCCCGGATTCGGCCGCGACCGGCAGGCCCGGCTCACCAGCCGCCCCCGCGAACAGGAGTACCTCGGCCCCAGACTCGACCGCCGCCCGCGCGGGCGGCTCCTCGATGATCAGATGGGCGTTGGTCCCACTGGCCCCGAACGCCGACACCCCCGCACGACGCGGCCGGTCCGAGCGAGCCGGCCACGGGCGGGCCTGGGTCAGCAGGCGGATCGTGTCCCCGGACCAGTCGACCTCCGGCGTCGGCGTGTCCGCGTGCAACGTCGCCGGCAGTGTCTGGTGCCGCAGCGCCAGCACCATCTTGATCATCCCCGCCACGCCGGCCGCCGCCTGGGTGTGGCCCACGTTGCTCTTCACCGAGCCCAGCCACAGCGGGTCCGCCTGCTCGCGCCGGCCATACGTCTCCTGCAACGCCTGGGCCTCGATCGGGTCGCCCAGGCGGGTGCCCGTGCCGTGCGCCTCCACAACGTCCACTTCGGACGATTCGAGCCCGGCGACCGCCAGCGCCCGCCGGATGACCCGCTGCTGCGCGAGCCCGTTCGGGGCGGTCAGGCCGTTCGACGCGCCGTCCTGGTTGACCGCCGAGCCGCGGATCACCGCACCCACCGTGGCGCCCTCGGCCTCGGCGTCCGGCAGCCGCTGCAGCAGCACCACGCCGACGCCCTCGGACCAGCTGGTGCCGTCCGCCGACGCCGCGAACGCCTTGCAGCGCCCGTCGGCCGCCAGGCCGCCGGCCTTCGCGAACTCGACGTACGCGTTGGGCGTCGCCATGACCGTCACACCGCCGACCACCGCCAGCGAACACTCGCCGTTGCGCAGGGCCTGCATCGCCAGGTGCGTCGCGACCAGCGACGACGAGCACGCGGTGTCGACCGAGATCGCCGGGCCGGTGAAGCCGTACGCGTAGGACACGCGACCGGACGCCACCGAAAGCGCGCCGCCGGTCACCCGGAGGCCGTCGGTCTGCGGGTCGCCGCCGTGCATCCCGTAGCCCTCGCCCATCACGCCGACGAACACGCCGACGTCGGTGCCGCGGTACGCGGCCGGGTCGAGGCCCGCGTCCTCGAAGGCCTCCCACACGACCTCCAGCAGCAGCCGCTGCTGGGGGTCCATGGCCGTCGCCTCGCGCGGGGAGATGCCGAAGAACCCGGCGTCGAACTCGGCGACGTCGGTCAGGAAGCCGCCTTCCCGCACCGGGATGGTGGCCAGGTCCCAGCCGCGGTCGGTCGGCACCGGCGAAAGGCCTTCGCGCTCCGCGGTCAGCAGGTCCCAGAACCCGTCCGGATCCTGCACTCCGCCGGGCAGCCGGCAGCCGAGCCCGACCACCGCGATCGGCTCGGCCGGGTCCACCGCGCGGATGGTCTCGGCCGCCACCGCCGCGTCCTGGCCGCTGAGCCGCTCCCGCAGGAACGCCGCCAGTTCCACCGGCGTCGGGTAGTCGAACACCAGTGTCGCGGGCATCGCGAAGCCGGCTTCGGCGCTGAGCCGGTTGCGCAGCTCGACCGCGCCGAGGGAGTCCATCCCGGCGGCCTGGAACGGCGCGTCCGGCGCGATCTCCTCGGCCGACGCGTACCCCAGGATCACCGCCACGCGCGTCCGGACCAGGGCCAGCAGGGTGCGCTCCTGCTCGGCCACCGACCGGCCGGCCAGCGCGCTCGCCAGGTCACCGGCGACCGCCGCCTGGCCCGCCCGGCGGCGGACGCGCACGAGGTCGCGCAGCAGCGGCTGGACCGCGCCGCCGTCGGCCGCCTCGGCCCGCGCTGCGGCGAGGTCGAGCTTGATCGGCACGAGGTGGGCCTCACCGCTGTCCACGGCCGCGTCGAAGAGCGCGAGGCCCTCCTCCGGGCTCAGCGGCGACACGCCGGCCCGGCGCATCCGGGCCCGGTCGGCGTCCCCGAGGTCGAGAGTGATGCCGCCGTCCTGGGCCCACAACCCCCAGGACAGGGAGACGCCGGCCCGGCCGTTCGCGCGCCGGATCGCCATCAGGCCGTCCAGGTAGGCGTTGGCGGCCGAGTAGTTGGCCTGCCCGGCCGAGCCGAGCAGCGCGGCCGCGGAGGAGAACGTGACGAACGCGGCGAGGTCGCGGTCGCGGGTCAGCTCCACCAGGTGCCGGGCGGCGTCGGCCTTCGGGCCGAGCACGGCGGCCAGCCGCTCCGGGGTCATGGCGTCGAGCAGCCCGTCGTCGAGCACACCCGCGGTGTGCACGACCGCGGTCAGCGGGTGGGCCGGCGGGATCGTGGCGAGCACCGCCGCCAGCGCGTCCCGGTCCTCGACGTCACAGCTGACCACGGACGCCTCGGCGCCCAGCTCGGCCAGCTCGGCCACCAGCGCCTCGGCGCCGTCGGCCGCGAGGCCACGCCGGGACAGCAGCAGCAGCCGCCGGACCCCGCGGGTCCGCACCAGGTGCCGGGCGACGAGCGCGCCGAGCGACCCGGTGCCGCCGGTGATCAGCACGGTCCCGGCCGGGTCCCACGCGCCCGGTTCGTCGTCGAGCGGCCCGGCCGCCGCGAGCCGCGGCACCCGGAACCCCTCGGCCCGGGCCGCGAGCTGCGGTTCGTCGAGGGCCAGCGCCGCGGCGAGGACTCCGCCGGCGTCGAGGTCCGGCGCGACGTCGAGCAGCAGCACGCCGGACAGCTCGGCCTGGGCCGCGCGGACCAGGCCCCAGACGGCGGCGCCGGTCGCGTCGGTGACACCGCCGGTCCCGCCGTCGACGGCGCCTTCGGTCCGCACGACGAGCCGGGTGTCCGCCGGGGCGTGCCGTTGCCACGCCTGGAGCACGGCGAGCACGTCGGACAGGACGGCCGCCGGGTACGCCGTGCAGGCCGGCAGGTCGTACACGGCCGCGTCCGTCCGGCCGGGCACCTCGGCGAGCGCCGCGACTCCCGCCGGGCCGGTGACATTGACGGTCGCCGGCGGGCCCGCCGGCGACGCCGGAGTGGGCACGGACAGCCACTGCAGGCGGTACATGGCGTCCGCCGCCGGGCGGGCGCCGACGTCCTCGGGCCGGATCCGCGCCGCGCCGGCCGACCGCGCGGACAGCACCGGCCGGCCGGTCTCGTCGGCCGCTTCGAGCCGCCAGTGCGTGTCGTCCAGCCGGGCGAGCCGGGCCCGCAGCCGGCGGGTGCCGGTGGCGTGCAGCACCACCGATTCCCAGTGTGCCGCCAGTGATCCGGCGTCGACGACCGCTTCGGTCACCGCGTCGAGCAGGGCCGGGTCGAGACCGAACGCGGCGGGCTCTTCGTCGTCGGCGAGCGCGACCTCCACAAAGGTGTCCTCGCCGGCACGCCAGAGCCCGAGCAGCTCCGCGCGCCCGCCCGCTTCCGGGTCGAGCGCGACCGGCTCGGCGCCGGCCGGCGGCCAGGCGGTCGCCAACGCCGGATCCGCGACGGCACCGGCTTCGAGCGTGCCTTCGGCGTGCCGGACCCAGGTGCCGTCCGCGTCCCGCGAGCCGTAGACGGTGAACGGGCGGCTGCCGCCGGCTTCGGCGCCGACCACGATCTCCAGCCGGACCGTCGTCTCCGGCGGGACCACGAACGGCGTCTCCAGCGTCAGGCGGCCCAGCACGCCGCAGCCGAGCTCGTCACCCACGCGCACGGCGAGGTCGACCAGCGCGGCGGGCGGCAGGATCGCCGTCCCGTGCAGCCGGTGCCCGGCGAGCCACGGGTGCGTCGAGAGCGCCAGCCGGGCGGTGCCGATCAGGCCCCCGGTGTCGGGGACGGGCACGATCGCCGCCAGCAGCGGGTGCTCGACCTCGACCTGGCCCAGGTCGGCCGCGTTCACCGCGCCGGGCGCCGAGGTCAGCCAGTAGTGCCGCCGGTCGAAGGCGTACGTCGGCAGGGAAACGTCGGCGACGCCGTCGGGGACGACGGGCTGCCAGTCCACCGGCACCCCGCGCACGAACAGCGTGGCCAGCGAGCCGAGCAGGGTCTCCGGCTCGGCCTGGCCGTCGCGCAGCGCGGGGACGCACACCGGCTCGTGCCCGGCCCTCGCCGCCGTCTCCAGGATCGGCGCGGACAAGCCCGCGCCCGGCCCGAGTTCGACGAACAGCCGCCCGCCCCGCTCCAGCGCCGCGCCGACGCCGTCGGCGAAGCGCACCGTCCGCCGGACGTGGTCGACCCAGTGGTCGCGGTCGGTCAGGTCGGCGCCGTCGGGGGCGATGACCGGGATCCGGGCCGGCCGCCAGACGACGTCGGCGAGCGCGGCGCGGAACTCGTCCAGCATCGGGTCCATCCGCGCCGAGTGGAACGCGTGGGACACCTTGAGCCGGTGCACCTTGCGGCCCTGCTCGCGCAGGGTCGCGACGGCGGCGTCCACCGCGTCCTCGTCCCCGGAGAGCACGGCCGAGGCGGGGTCGTTCACCGCGGCGAGGGCGACGCCCTCGCCCAGGAACGGCCGCAGTTCTTCTTCCGTGGCGGCCACCGCCGCCATCGCGCCGCCGGCGGGCAGCGCCTGCATGAGCCGGCCGCGGGCGGCCACGACGGTCGCCGCGTCGTCGAGCGAGAGCATGCCGGCGACGTGTGCCGCGGTGATCTCGCCGATCGAGTGCCCCAGCAGCAGCGCGGGCCGCACGCCCCAGGACTCGACGAGCCGGAACAGGGCCGTTTCGACGGCGAACAGCGCCGCCTGGGTGTAGACGGTCTGGCTCAGCCGGTCCGCTTCCGGGGTGTCCGGCGAAGCGAAGACGACGTCCTTGACGGCGTGGTCCACCGCGCCGGCCAGGCGTTCGTCTAGCTTCGCGCACGCCTCGTCGAAAGCGGCGGCGTAGACCGGGAACCGTTCGTGCAACGCGCGGCCCATGCCGACGCGCTGGGCGCCCTGGCCGGGGAACACGAACACCACGGACCCCGCGGCGCCGGGCGTGACCGAGCCCAGCGCCGTGGCCGGGCCGGCCGCACCGGCGGCGGCCGCGTCGAGGCCGGCGAGCAGCGCGTCCCGGCCGGTCGCGGCGACGACCGCCCGGTGCGGGAGCAGCGCGCGGTGGGCGACGAGCGTCCGGGCGGCGCCGGCCAGCGGCACCCCCCGCTCGACGGCGGCACGCAGCCGGGCCGCTTGACCGGCGAGGGCCGCCGGGCTCTGCGCGGACAGCACGAACGGCAGCGCGACCGGCGCGTCGTCCTCGCCGGTCTCCGGGGCGGCCGGCTCGGGGAGCTGTTCCAGGATCAGGTGGGCGTTGGTGCCGCTGATGCCGAACGACGAGATCCCGGCGCGGCGCGGCCGGTCGACCTCGGGCCAGTCGCGGCCCTCGGTCAGCAGCGTCACGGCGCCTTCGGACCAGTCGACGTGCGGGGTGGGCTCGTCGACGAAGAGCGTGGGCGGCAGCTGCCCGTGCCGGATCGCCGCCACCATCTTGATCACCGCGGCGACACCGGCCGCGGCCTGGGTGTGGCCGAGGTTGGACTTCACCGAGCCGAGCCACAGCGGCCGCTCGGCCGGGCGGTCCTGGCCGTAGGTCGCGATGAGGGCCGACGCCTCGCTCGGGTCGCCGAGCGTGGTGCCGGTGCCGTGCGCCTCCACGGCGTCGACCTCGTCCGGCGCGAGCCCGGCCGAAGCCAGCGCGGCCCGGATGACCCGCTGCTGGGCCAGGCTGTTCGGGGCGGTGAGGCCGTTGGACGCGCCGTCCTGGTTGATCGCCGAGCCACGCACGACGGCGAGCGGGTGGTGTCCCTTGCGCAGCGCGGTGGACAGCCGTTCCAGCACGACCACGCCGACACCCTCGGACAGCACGGTGCCGTCGGCCGCCGCGGCGAACGCCTTGATCCGGCCGTCCGCGGCCAGCCCGCGGGCGCGGGAGAACCCGGTCAGGCCGACCGGGGAGCCCATCACGGCGACACCGCCGGCGAGCGCCATCTCGCATTCGTCCTGGCGCAGGGCCTGCGCGGCCAGGTGGATCGCCACCAGGGACGACGAGCACGCGGTGTCGACGGTCATGGCCGGGCCCTCGAACCCGAAGACGTACGACACGCGGCCGGAGGCGACGCTGCCGGCCGTCGCCGTGGTGGTGAAGCCCTCGAACTCGGCGGGCACGCTGGCCAGGTCGCCGAGGTAGTCGTGGATCGACATGCCGGTGTAGACGCCGACCGGCGCGCCGCGCAGCGACGACGGGTCGACGCCGGCCGCTTCCAGGGCCTCCCAGGTGGTTTCGAGCAGCAGCCGCTGCTGCGGGTCCATCGCGGTGGCCTCACGCGGCGAGATGCCGAACAGGCCCGCGTCGAAGTAGCCGGCGTCGTGCAGGTACCCGCCCTGCGCGGCGTAGGTGGTGCCGGCCTCGTCGGGGTCGGTGCCGACGAGGCGCTCCACCGGCCAGCCGCGGTCGGCCGGCAGCCCGGACATGCCGTCCCGGCCTTCGGCGACGAGGTCCCAGAACTCGGCCGGCGTGGTGACGCCGCCGGGCAGCCGGCACGCCATGCCGACGATCACGATGGGGTCGTCGGCGGCCGGGAGCGCGCGCTGCGGGACACGCGGCGCGGGCGCGGCCGAGGCGGCCGAGCCCTGGACCTTCTCGATCAGGTGCGCGGCGAGCTGCCGCGGCGTCGGGTAGTCGAAGATCAGCGTGGCCGGGAGCTTGACCGCGGCCGCCGCGGTGAGCCGGTTGCGCAGCTCGACCGCGGTCAGCGAGTCGAAGCCGATCTCGCCGAACCGGGTGTCGTCGGAGGCGGCGTCGAGGTCGGCGACGCCGAGCACGGTCGCGACCTCCGTGCGCACCAGCCCGAGGACCACCTCGGCCTGCTCTTCGGGGGTGAGCCCGGTGAGCTTGCGGCCGAGGGCGCCCCCGGCGTCCTCGGCGCCCGCCCGCGCGGTCCGCCGGGGCGCGCGGACCAGCGCGCGGAACAGCGCCGGGACGACGCCGTCGGCGCCGACCTCGGCCCGGACCGCGCCGAGGTCGAGCCCGATCGGGACCAGCAGCGGAGTGGTGGCGCGGATGCCCGCGTCGAAGCTGGCCAGCGCTTCTTCGGTGGCCATCGGACGGACGCCGCCCCGGCTCATCCGGGTGCGGTCGACCTCGGCCAGCCCGCCGGTCATCCCGGTCGCCGGGCTCCAGAGGCCCCACGCCAGCGCCACCGCGGGCAGGCCGGCGGCGGCCCGCGCGGACACGACCGCTTCGGCGTAGGCGTTCGCGGCCGCGTAGTTGCCCTGGCCGGCCGAGCCGAACACGCTCGCGGCCGAGGAGAACACGGCGAAGACCTCGGGCGGGTCCTCGCGGGTCAGCTCGTCCAGCAGCGCCAGGGCGGCCGCCTTCGGGGCGAACACCCGGGCCAGGCGGTGCGGGTCGAGGCCGGCGATGACGGCGTCGTCGAGCACGCCGGCCGCGTGGATGACCCCGGTCAGCCGGTGCTCGGCCGGGATGCCGGCGAGCAGCGCGGCGAGCGCGTCGCGGTCGGTCACGTCGCACGCGGCCACCTCGGCGGCCGCGCCCAGCTCGGCCAGTTCGGCCACCAGCTCGGGCATCCCGTCGGCGGCCAGGCCACGCCGGCCCGCCAGGACCAGCCGGCGGACGCCGTGTTCGGTCACCAGGTGCCGGGCCAGCAGCGCGCCGAGCACCCCGGTGCCGCCGGTGATCAGCACGGTGCCGTCGTCGGCAAAGCCTTCCGTCGCAGCGTTTTCGGTGAGGACGGCCCGGCCCAGCCGCGGGGCCAGGACGGCGTTGTCGCGGACCGCGACCAGCGCCTCGCCGGTGGCGAGAGCCGCGGCGATCGCCGCGTCGCGGTCGCCGCCCGGCTCGACGTCGACCACGACGAGCCGGCCCGGGTGCTCGGCCTGCGCCGACCGCGCCAGGCCCCAGACCGCGGCACCCGCCGGGTCGGTGACCGGACCGGACGCCGCGACCGCGCCGCGCGTCACGACGACCAGGGGCACCGAGGCGAGCTCCGGCTCCTCCAGCCACGCCTGCACCACTTCGAGCACCCGGCCCAGCAGCGGCAGCGGCTCGGCGGCCGGCTCGACGTCCAGGACGGCGACGTCCGGCAGCGCGTCGTCCAGCGTCAGCCGGACGACGTCGCCGGAGTCCTCGACGACGACCAGGTTCCCCGGCGCGGTGGCCGCCGCCGGCGGCAACGGCGTCCAGTCGACCTGCCAGAGCGACTCCGGCACCCGCGACGCGGCCGCCCCACTCACGTCGGTGATGGGCAGCGAGACCAGGGATTCCATGGACAGCACCGGCGCGCCGGTGCCGTCCGCGGCGTCGAAGGACAGCGCGTCCGGTCCGCACGGCGCGACCCGCACGCGCAGCGTGACAGCCCCGCCGGCGTGCAGCCGGACCCCGTTCCAGGCGAAGGGCAGCACGTTGCGGTCGTCCGTGCGGCGGTGGAAAGCGTTGGCGTGCAAGGCGGCGTCGAACAACGCCGGGTGGATGCCGAACCGGTCGACGTCGTCGCGGTGGTCGGCGGGCAGCGCCGCCTCGGCGAAGATCTCCTCGCCGCGCCGCCACACGGCGGTGAGCCCGGCGAAGGCCGAGCTGTACTGGTAGCCGCGGTCCGCGAGCCGCTCGTAGAAGTCCGCGACCGGCTCGGCCACCGCGCCCGCGGGCGGCCACTCGCCGAAGTCGAAGCCACTGCCGGTCGTCTCGTCGTAGGCGTCGGACAGCAGGCCCGTGGCGTGCCGGCGCCATTCGCCGCCGGCGCCGGAACTGTGCACCTCGACGCGGCGGCGGCCCGCGGCGTCCGGCGCGCCGACGGACACCTGCAGGCTGACGGCCTCGTCCTCGCCGAGCACCAGCGGCTGCTCGATGACCAGCTCGTCGAGCACGCCGAAGCCGAGCTCGTCGCCGACCTGGATCGCCAGGTCGACGTAGGCGGTGCCGGGCACCAGCACGTTGTCCTGGATCCGGTGCCCGGCCAGCCACGGGTGGGTGGCCAGCGACAACCGGGAAGTGCAGACGACACCGTTGGTCTGCGGGAGCTCCACGATCGCGCCGAGCAGCGGGTGGTCGCTGGTCGTCAGCCCCAGCGACTCGGCGCCCGCCGCGGTGTTGGGCATGGTGATCCAGTACCGCTGGTGGTCGAACGGGTAGGTGGGCAGCTCGACCCGGCCCGCGCCGGCGCCTTCGGGCAGCAGCGCCGGCCAGTCCACCGCCACGCCGCGGACGAAGACCTCGGCCGCCGAAGTGGCGAGGCGGGCGAGTCCATCTTCGTCACGCCGGATCGACCCGACGGCGAGCACGTCCACGTCCAGCTCCGCCGCGGTCCCGGTGATCGAGGGCACCAGCACCGGGTGGGCGCCGACCTCGACGAAGACGCGGTGGTCCTGGGCGATCAGCTCGCGGACGGCCGGCTCGAACCGGACCGGCTGACGCAGGTTGCGGTACCAGTAGTCGGCGTCGAAGGCCGCGTCTTCCCGCCAGCCGGGCTCGACCGACGAGTAGAACGGGATGCGCGGCGCCGACGACGTGACCGCGGCGAGGTCCGCCAGCAGGGCGGTGCGCAGGTTTTCGACGTAGTGGCTGTGGGAGGCGTAGTCGACGGGCACCCGGCGGTACCGGATGTCGGTGTCGGCCAGCTGCGCGGCGAGCTCGTCGAGCGCGGTGCCTTCACCGGCGACGACCACCGAAGACGGCCCGTTGAGCGCGGCCACCTGCAGGCGCTCGCCCCACGGCTCGATCAGGGCGCGCACGGCGTCCTCGCCCAGCCCGACCGACGCCATCCCGCCGCCGGCCGGCAGCAGCTCGGCGATCAGCTGGCTGCGCAAGGTCACCACGCGCGCGGCGTCCGCCAGCGACAGCGCGCCCGAAACGCAGGCGGCCGCGATCTCGCCCTGCGAATGCCCGACGACCGCGTCCGGGACGACGCCCAGCGACTCCCAGACCGCCGCCATCCCGACCATCATCGCGAAGCACACCGGCTGCACGACGTCGACGCGTTCGAGGTCCTCGGGGGCCTCGCCGCGCAGGACATCGACCAGCGACCAGTCGACCCACGGCTCGAACGCCTTCTGGCACTCGTCGATGCGGGCGGCGAAGACCGGCGAGGTCTCCAGCAGCCGCCGGCCCATGCCGACCCACTGCGTGCCCTGGCCGGGGAAGACGAAGACGACCTTGCCGGGCCCGCTCGTGGTGGCCGCCCCGGCGAGCACGCCGGGTCCGGTCTGTCCTTCGGCCACCAGGTCGAGACCCGCACGCAGCTCTTCGCGGGTGCCCGCGACGACCACCGCGCGGTGGCTGTGCACCGCGCGTCCGGTCGCCAGCGCGTGGGCGATGTCGGCGAGCGCGGCGTCGTCGTCCAGGGACTCGCCGAGCCGGCGGCCCAGGTTGGCCAGCGCGGTCGGCGTCTTGGCCGTGACGACGAACGGAAGTGCCGTCCCCGAAGGGACTTCGACGGCCGGCTCGACCGCTTCGGGGGCGGCCGGCGCCTCCTCCATGATCAGGTGGACGTTGGTCCCGCTGGCGCCGAACGACGAGATGCCGGACCGGGCCGGGCGCCCGGTGTCGGGCCACGCGCGTCCCTCGGTCAGCAGCTCGACGGTGCCGGGCGACCAGTCGACCTGCGGGGTCGGCGCGTCGATGTGCAGGGTGGCCGGCAGGTACCGGTTTCGCAGCGACAGCACGGTCTTGATCACCGCGGCGACGCCGGAAGCGCCCTGGGTGTGGCCGAGGACCGACTTGACCGAGCCGAGCAGCAGCGGCTGCCCGGGGTCACGGCCCTTGCCGTAGGTCGACAGCAGCGCCTGCGCCTCGATCGGGTCGCCGAGCGTGGTGCCGGTGCCGTGCGCCTCGACAGCGTCGATCTCCTCGGCGGCCAGCCCGGCGGCGTCCAGCGCGGCGCGGATGACGCGCTGCTGCGAGGGCCCGTTCGGGGCGGTGAGGCCGTTGGAGGCGCCGTCCTGGTTGACGGCGGAGCCGCGGATCACCGCGAGCACCTGGTGCCCGTTGCGCTCGGCGTCGGAGAGCCGCTCGAGCAGCACCACGCCGACGCCCTCGGCCCAGCTGCTGCCGTCGGCCGCGGCGGCGAAGGACTTGATCCGGCCGTCGAACGCGAGCCCGCGCTGGCGGGCGAACCCGACGAAGCCACCCGGCGTCGCCATCACGGTCGACCCGCCGGCGAGCGCCATTTGGCACTCGCCGCGGCGCAGGGCCTGGCTCGCCAGGTGGATCGCGACCAGCGACGACGAGCACATCGTGTCGACCGTGACCGCGGCCCCCTCGAGCCCGAGGCAGTAGGCGACCCGGCCGGAGGCGATGCCGCCGGCGCTGCCCAGCGCGCGCTCCAGGCTGAGGAAGCCTTCCGCGCCCGCGAGGTCGGGCGCGTAGTCCTGGTGCACGATGCCCGCGTAGACGCTGGTCGTGGTGCCACGGAGGCTGTCCGGGTCGATCCCGGCGCGCTCGATCGTCTCCCAGCAGACCTCGAGCAGCTGCCGCTGCTGCGGGTCCATCGCCGTCGCTTCGGTCGGTGAGATCCCGAAGAAGCGGGCGTCGAACTCGGCGGCGTCGTGCAGGAAGGCGCCTTGGTCGACGTAGGTCGTGCCCGGGGTGTCGGGGTCCGGGTCGTACAGGTTGGCCAGGTCCCAGCCGCGGTCGGCGGGGAACGGCGTGTAGACGTCGGTGCCGTCGGACACCACCCGCCAGAAGTCCTCCGGCCCGGTGATGCCGCCGGCGAACCGGCATCCCATGGAGACCACCGCGATCGGCTCCGAGGCCGCGGCGAGCAGCTGGCTGTTCCGCTGCTTCAGCCGGGCCGTTTCCTTGACCGACTCGCGCAGCGCCCGGATGAGATCTTGCTCAGAGGTACTCACGTCGACCAACGCTAGGTGGGCTGCCCGGCGGCCGGGATCCCTCAGCCTGACGGGCGATGCGCACCCAGGCGCTCGAAGAACCCGGCCAGCAACGCGTTCGCGCCGCCGGCGGCCGCGGTGCCGTAGACGTGGTAGTCCGGCCGCACCAGCATCGACGCCGCGCCGCGCTCGCGCAGGTCGTCCGCGTACCCGCGGTCGGCCGCGTCGGGTCCGATGTGGACGATCGTGCCGCCGAGCCCGGCCAGCGTGGCGCGCTCGCTTTCGCCGATGGCTTCGGGCTTTTCGGTGGTGATGAGCACGAAGCCGGTCGCGATCAGGTCGTCGAGCCGGCCGGCGCCGAGCACGTCGCCGCCCCCGGGCTGGAGCAGCCCGGTGGTCAACGGCGTCGCCGCCGGCGGCCCGGTCCGGCGGCCACCGCCGTTGGCGACGATCGCCGCGTCGCGGTCGGCCGCGGCGGCCGGGTCGGTCACGCAGATGACCCGGCCGAGCTTGACCGAGGCGAGGACCGCGGCCTTGGTGTGGCCACGCCGCTCGAGTGTGTAGGTGTCGAGCAGCCGCTCGGCCACGCGGCCGCCGAGCACCAGGTCCAGCTTCCACGCCAGGTTGCTGACGTCGCGGATGCCCGAGCACATGCCCTGCCCGGCGAACGGCGGCATCAGGTGGGCCGCGTCCCCGGCGACCAGCACCCGGCCCTGCCGCCACTGCTGCGCCCACCGCGCGTGGGACCGGTAAACGCCGCTGCGCAACAGTTTCGCGTTCTCCGGCGTGACGCCGTGCGGGGCCAGCAGCCGCCACGCGGTTTCGGTGGTGTCGAGCTCGGCGGCGGATTCACCCGGCAGGCACATGAACTCCCAGCGGCGGCGGTCCCGCCCGCTCCCGACGAGCGTCGTCGGCCGGGCCGGGTCGCACAGCTGCAGGTTCGTCGGCACGAACTCGCGGGGCTCCTGCAGCTCGACGTCGCACAGCAGCCACTCGAAGGAGAACCCGAGGTCGGTCACCGGCACCGCGGCCAGTTCGGCCACGACGCTGTTCGCGCCGTCGCAGCCGACCAGCCAGCCGGCCCGGAAGGTGTGCGTGGCGCCGGTTTCGTCCTCGGCGATCGCGGTGACCTCGTTGTCGCCCTGCTCGAGGCCGACGACGGTCAGGCCGCGGCGGACCTCCACCGTCGGCCGGGCCGCGACCGCGGCGCCGAGCAGCTCCTCCAGCGCGGGCTGGTGCATCGTGTTGGCGTCGGGCCAGCCGTAGCGGCCGGTGTCGCCGAAGGCGATGTCCAGCAGGACGTCGCCGGCCGCGCCACGCCACTGGTAGCCGGTCGCCGGGACCGAGATCCGGGCCAGCCCGGCGCCGACGCCGGCCGCCGCCAGGAGGCGGGCGGTCTCCCCGTCGAAGCTGGTGGCCCGCGGCAGCCCGAAGACCTCGCGGTGGCGTTCGAGCACGAGCACCCGGTGGCCACGGCGGGCCAGCAGGCTCGCCAGCACCGCACCGCTCGGACCGCAGCCGACCACCAGCACGTCGGCGCGCGAAGTCAGGGAAGCCATGTCTCGCGACCCTACTGAGCCGGCCGGGCGCCCCCATCGCTCGCGCTGACAGTGCGGCGGAGATCGCGGGCCTACCACTGTCAAGGCGAGGGATCCGCGAGCGCGCACCCCCCACCTAGCGTTGCCCTGCACACCGTCAAGACGGCCTGGTCCGCGCCTGCGACCGGCCTCGCGGCCGAGCCGCGATCGTCGAGCTGCATTGGAGAGCACCGTTGCGGGGGCATGACCACTACGTCCGCCAGATCCTCGGCCGGCTCGACGCCGATCCTGCCGCCATTCCCGTCACGCTCGGAGACGAGCCCTTCTCGGCCGAGCGCCTCGCCCGGGCGATCCGCACGACCGCCGCGTGGCTGCGCGCGGCCGGCGCCGGCCGCGGCGACTCGGTCGCCGTGCTCACCAACCCGAACACACCGTCCACTTTGGTCTACCGGTACGCGGTGAACCTCGTGGGCGCGACCGCGGTCCACATCCGCGGCATCAACGCCGCGGACCCGCACGACGAGCTGGGCCCGCGCGTCCAGGCCGAGATCCTCGCCGATCTCCGGCCGGCGGTGCTCGCGGTGGACCAGGACAACCTCGAGCGGGGACGCTGGCTGCGCGCCACGGCCGGCTCGGAGTTCGCCCTCACCGCCCCCGGCCCCGCCGGGGCGGACGTGCTCGACGTGATCGCGACCCCGGAGACCCCGTTCGACGACGAGACGGCCGAGCGGCCGGAGATCGCCGTGGTGACGTTCACCAGCGGCTCGTCGGGCCGGCCGAAGGGCATCAGCTGGCCGTTCGCGGTCAAGAACGAAATGGCCGCGGCCGCCGAAGGGGCGCCGCCGGCGGTCTGCCTGGTCACCGGGTCGCTGACCCACTCCAGCGGGTTCTCCGCCGACGACGCGATCATCGCGGGCGGCAGTGTCGTGCTGCACCACGGGTTCGACGCCGAGGCCGTGCTGCGCGCCGTCGAACGGCACCGCGTCACCCGGCTCGTCCTCGCCTCACCCCAGGTCAACGAGCTCACCGAGCACCGCGCGTTCGACCACCACGACCGCGCCAGCCTGCGCGAGGTGTTCTACACCGGCAGCCCGGCCGCGCCGGAACGGCTGGCGGCCGCCGCCAAGTCGCTCGGCCCGGTGCTCCACCAGGTCTACGGCACGAGCGAAACCGGCATGATCAGCCTGCTCACCCCGCAGGACCACCTGGACCCCGACCTGCGCCGCACGGTCGGCCGGCCGCCGGCGAACGTCCGGATCACCATCCGCGACCCGCGTGACCACGACCGGGTCCTCCCGGCGGGCGTCGCGGGCGAGATCTGCTCGTCCGGTGGCTGGGCGATGAGCCACTACTGGAACGACCCGGAGCAGACCGCCCGGACCGTCCGCGACGGCTGGGTGCACACCGGGGACATCGGCCGGCTCGACGCGGCCGGGTACCTGACCCTGGAAGGCCGGCTCGGCGGTGTCCTCAAGGGACACGGCGTTCGCGTCTACCCGGAAGCGGTCGAGCGGGTGCTGCTCGAACACGCCGACGTCGCGCAGGCCGCGGTGTTCGGGCTCGAGGACGAAGACCACCTGGCGCTGGTGCACGCGGTCGTGACGCCGGCGTCCGGCTGCACGCCGCGTCCGGACGACCTGCGCGCATACGTGGCGGACGCCCTCGGTGACCGCCACGCCCCGATGGACATCGAGGTCCGGCCCGAGCTGCCCCTGCTGGGCGCGGCGAAGCCGGACCGGAACCTGCTGCGCGAGCAGGCGCTCGCCGCGCGGTTCTGGCAGTCGGCGCTGGCAGGCGTCGAGGGTGACTCCTTGCTGCGCGACCGGCTCGCCGGGCCGGGTGACGGCACCGCCGAAACGCTCGTCCGGCGGCTTCCGGAGTTCCCGGCCGCGGAGACCACGCTGTTCACGGCGTGGGCAGTGCTGCTGCACCGCCTGGGCACGGGTTCCCCGGTGGTCTTCGGGACCGGGGCCCACCCGCTGGTGGTGGCCGTCTCCCCCGACGACGAGATCGGCGCCGTGCTGACCCGCGTCGAGGCCGCGGTGACCGCTTCGGCCGGGCACGCCCGGCTGGGCCCGCGCGCGCGAGCCGAACTCGACGCCGCGGCGGACACGGTGTTCGACACCGCCGTCACCTTCGCCGACGCCGCAGGCACCCCGGCCACGGCCGAGCTGCGAGTCGGCCGTGAAGCGGGTGAGCTGGTCCTCACCCTGGTCACCGACCCGCGGCGGATCGGCGCGGAACCGGCCGAGCGGCTCCTCGACCTGGCCGTCCGCCTGGTCGACGCGGTCCGCGAGGCGCCGGACCAGCCCGTCAGCCTGCCGGACCTGCTCGACGCGGACACCCGGCACCTGGTCCTGACCGAGTGGAACTCGGCTCGGACCCCGCAGCCCGCCGCGACGCTGGGCCGGCTGTGGCAGGACGCGGCCGGCGAGCACGCCGAGCGGCCGGCGGTCGACGAAGCCGGTGTCGTGACGTCGTACGCCGAACTCGACGACCGGGCCGGGCGGCTCGCGGCGGCGCTGGCCGGCGCGGGGGCCGCGCCCGGAAAGCTGGTGGCGCTCATGCTGCCGCGCTCCCTGGACCTGATCACCGCGCTGCTGGCGACCGTCCGGACCGGCGCGGCCTTCGTGCCCGTCGACCCGGGCTACCCGCAGGAGCGGATCGCGGCCATGCTGGCCGACTGCGACCCGGTGGCGATCTGCACGACGACGTCGGCCGACCTGCCGCCGGAGCGCGAGTGGCCCCGCGTCCACGTCGACGACCCGGCCCCCGGAGCGGCACCGCGGGTCACCGCGGACCTGACCGATCCGGCGTACGTCATCTACACCTCCGGCACGACCGGGCGGCCGAAGGGTGTCGTGGTCACGCACACCGGGCTGGCGAACCTCGCCGCGACGAAGCGCGACGGCCTGGGCCTCGACAGCTCCGCGCGGATGCTGCAGTTCGCTTCGCCGAGCTTCGACGCGTTCGTCGCCGAGCTGATGGGCGCGTTCACCGCGGGCGCGACGGTCGTGGTGCCGCCGGCCGGGCCCCTGGCCGGGGATCCGCTGACGGCGGTGCTGACCGAGCGGCGGATCACCCACGCGATCCTCCCGCCGGTGGCGTTGTCCAGCATGGATCCCGCGGCGGTGCCCGGGCTCCGCGGCCTGATCAGCGCGGGCGAGGAGTGCCCCGCCGAGCTGGCCGCGCGCTGGTCGGCGAACCGCCGGATGGTCAACGCCTACGGGCCCACCGAAGTCACCGTCTGCGCGACGCAGAGCGACGCGCTGACCGGCGCCGGCCGGCCCCCGATCGGCCGGCCCATCGCCGGGGCCCGCGTCTACGTCCTCGGCCCCGGGCTGCGGCCGGTGCCACCCGGGTTC
The DNA here is from genome assembly GCF_024703995.1 of Amycolatopsis iheyensis. GTDB lineage: Bacteria > Actinomycetota > Actinomycetes > Mycobacteriales > Pseudonocardiaceae > Amycolatopsis > Amycolatopsis iheyensis. The sequence goes on from NZ_JAMXQV010000027.1 coordinate 143,083, forward strand.
CGCGGCGAGCTCTACGTCGCGGGCTCCGGCGTCGCCCGCGGTTACCTCAACCGGCCCGAGCTGACGGCCGAACGCTTCCTCGTGGACCCGTTCGGCCCGCCCGAAAGCCGGATGTACCGCACCGGCGACGTCGCTTCCTGGCGTGGTGACGGCAACCTGGACTTCCACGGCCGGGCCGACGACCAGGTCAAGCTGCGCGGCTTCCGGATCGAGCCCCGCGAAGTGGCGGCGGTGCTCGAAGAGCTGCCCGAGGTCACCCGCGCGGTGGTCGGCGTGCGCGCGGACCGCGGCGGCCGGAGCCGCCTGGTCGCCTGGGTCGTGCCCGCCGACGGCGCGACACCCACCCGCGAGCACCTGCGTGAGCGGGCCGCCCTGCGGCTGCCGGAGCACATGGTGCCGACGGCGTTCGTCCTCGTCGGCGCGCTGCCGGTGACCCCGAACGGCAAGCTCGACCAGGCCGCCCTCCCCGAACCGGACGGCGCCGAATCCGACGGGCCGGCCACGCAAGCCCCGCGCACCCCCGCGGAGCGCGCGCTCGCCGCCATCCTCGGGGAGCTGCTGGGCGCCACCGACGTCGGCGTCGACAGCGACTTCTTCGCCCTCGGCGGGGACAGCATGCTGGCGATCTCGCTGATCCGGCGGGCCCGCGAAGCGGGGTTGGCCCTGTCCCCCAAGGAGATCATGGGCAACCCCACGCTCGGCGCCCTCGCCGCGGTGGCGACCTCGTTGCCGACCTCGTCCACCCCGACTCCTCCCGTGGAAGGCCGCAAATGACCCGCCCCGTCGTGAATCCCGACCTCCTCGACTCCCTCGACCTCGCGGATCCGGTGCTGCACGCCGAAAACGAGCTCTCCGAGGTGTGGCGCCGGCTCCGTGAAGAGCGGCCGCACTACTGGCACCCGCCGAAGGGCGACCAGCCCGGCTTCTGGGTGTTCACCCGCCATGCCGACGCGATGACGGTCTACAAGGCCAAGGAGTACTTCACCACCGAGGGCGGCAACGCGCTGGCGACGCTGCTCACCGGCGGCGACTCGGCGTCCGGCTCGATGCTCGCGGTGACCGACGGCGAAAAGCACACTCAGCTGCGCAACGTGCTCAACGCGGCGTTCTCCCCGCGCCGGCTCAAGACCATCCGCGACGCGATCCGGGCCACCATCGACGACCTGATCCTGGGCGCGATCGAGAAGGGCGAGTCCGACTTCGTCCACGACGTCTCGGCGAGCGTCCCCCTGGGCGCGATCTGCGGCCTGATGGACGTGCCCGAGGCCGACCGCCGCCACCTGCTGAGCCTCACCTCGCACGCGTGGAGCTCCGACTACGCCGACGCCCCGCCGCAGGAGAGCTGGGAGGCCAAGAGCGAGATCCTGCTCTACTTCGCCGACCTGGCGCACACCCGCCGCGGCAGCAACGACTCCGACGACGTCGTCAGCCTGCTGGCCAACTGCCACGTCGGCGACAAGCCGCTGAGCGACGCGGACCTGATGTCCAACTGCTACGGGCTGATGATCGGCGGCGACGAAACCGGCCGGCACGCCATCTCCGGTGGCATGCAGGCGCTGATCGAGTGGCCGGACCAGTGGCAGGCGCTCAAGGACGGCACCGTCGGCCTCGACACCGCGGCCAACGAGGTGCTGCGCTGGACCGTGCCGTCGCTGCACGGCGGCCGGATGGCCACCGGCGACACCACGGTGAACGGCCAGCAGGTCAAGAAGGGCGACATCGTCAGCGTCTGGATCTCTTCGGCCAACCGGGATCCCGAGGTCTTCGCCGACCCGGACCGGTTCGTCCTGGACCGCAAGCCGAACAAGCACCTCACCTTCGCCTTCGGCTCGCACATCTGCCTGGGCCACACGCTGGCGCGCATCGAGGTGGAGGAGATCCTCGACTCGCTGCGCACGCACGTGGCGTCCGCGGAGCAGACCGGCGAGGAGAGCTGGATCTACTCCAGCATCCTGCACGGCATGAGCTCCCTGCCGGTGAAGCTGACGCCGGCGTGAACCGGGTAGCCATCGTCACCGGCGCGGCCCGGGGCATCGGCGCCGCGGTGGCGCGCCGGCTGGTCGAGGACGGCGTCGGCGTCGCCGTTCTCGACCTCGACCCGGTGGCCGCCAAGAGCGCCGCCGCCGAGCTCGAACGGGCCGGCGGGCAGGCCATCGCGGTCGGCGTCGACGTCAGCGACGCCGATTCGGTCGGCGAGGCGGTCGAGGAGGTCGCCGAGAAGTTCGGGCTGCCCGGCATCCTGGTGAACAACGCCGGTGTCACGCGGGACAACATGCTCTACGCCCTCTCGCCCGCCGACTGGGACCAGGTCGTCAACGTGAACCTGCGCGGCACGTTCCTGATGACGCAGGCGGTCGCCGAGCACATGGCCAAGCTCGGCTGGGGCCGGGTGGTGAACCTCTCGAGCATCGCCGCGGTCGGCAACGCCGGCCAGGCCAACTACTCGGCGGCGAAGGCTGGCATCGAGGGCCTGACCAAGACCACGGCCTTCGAACTCGGCCCGCTGAACGTCACGGTCAACGCCGTGGCGCCCGGGTACGTGGCCACCGAGATGACCGCGGCCCTGGCGGCCCAGGCGGGCGCCACGGTCGAGGAGCACCAGGCGCGGGCCGCGGCCACGATCCCGCTGCGGCGGGTCGGGCAGCCCGAGGACATCGCCGAAGTGGTGGCCTTCCTGGCGAGCGACCGCGCGTCGTTCGTGTCCGGCCAGGTCATCCACGTCGCCGGCGGGCCGGTCTGCTGACTCACCCCTTCGCGTAAGGAGATTCACCTCGTGACCACCGTGCTCCTGCTCAACGGGCCCAACCTCGGGATCCTCGGCGACCGCGAACCGGAGATCTACGGCTACGACACCGTGGACGACATCGCGAAGGCCGTCGCCGAGGAGGTGGCCGAGGCCGGTTGGGAGGTCGTCCCGATCCAGGACGACCACGAAGGCAACCTGGTCCAGGCGGTGCACGCGCACCGGAAGTCGACCGTCGGCGCGATCGTCAACCCGGGCGCGCTGATGATGGCCGGCTGGAGCCTGCGCGACGCACTCGCCGCCTACCCCGCGCCGTGGATCGAGGTGCACCTGAGCAACGTCTGGGCGCGCGAGCAGTTCCGCCACGAGTCGATCCTGGCCCCGCTGGCCGGCGGGGTCGTCGTCGGCCTCGGCGCGTTCGGCTACCGCCTGGCCGCCCGCGCCCTGCTGCACCTGTGTGACGCCCAGCCCGCACACCGAAGCTAGAGGAGACCCATGTCGGAGTCATCGGCGCTGTTCCGGACCTGGCTGCGCCGCTTCCGCCCGGCCGACGACGCGGCGACGGCGCTGGTCTGCCTGCCGCACGCGGGCGGGTCGGCCAGCTTCTACTTCCCGCTCGCGCGGGCGCTGGCCCCCGCGATCGACGTGCTGGCCGTGCAGTACCCGGGCCGTCAGGACCGCCGCCACGAGCCGAACATCGACAGCCTCGGCGAGCTGGCCGACCGCGTCGCCGACGCGGTGGCGCTGCTGGACGGCCAGCCGGTCGTCCTGTTCGGCCACAGCATGGGCGCGTTGCTGGCCTACGAAGTCGCGCTGCGGATGGGGGACGCCGGGCCGGCGCACCTGTTCGCCTCGGGCCGCCGGGCGCCGTCGCGGTACCGGGACGACCGGTTCCACCTGATGTCCGACCGCGACGTCCTGGCCCACGTCCGCCGGCTCGGCGGGCCCGGTTCGGAGCTGCTCGACGACCCGGAGATCCAGTCGATGGTGCTTCCGTTGTTCCGCAACGACTACCGCGCGGTGGAGACCTACCGGCACGACCCGGTCGCCGTCCTGGACTGCCCGGTCACGGTGCTCAACGGCGACCGCGACACGCTGGTGTCGTCGGAGGAGGCGCAGGCCTGGGCCGGGCACACGAGGGGGCCGTCCGACATCGTGGTGCTGCCCGGCGGGCACTTCTACCTGGCCGACCACACCGAGCGGATCGCGCAGCTCCTGCGCGGCCGCCTGTCCGTTCCTTCGCTGCCATGAGGATCCTGTTCGGGGCCAACCCCGCTACGGGCCACGTCCTGCCCCTGCTGCCGCTGGCGGACGCGGCGGCCGAGGCGGGTCACGACGTCGCGTTCCTGACCGCGTCGTCGATGACGCCGCACCTCGGCGGCCGCCGCCTGCTCGCGGCCGGGCCGCCCCTACCCGAGGTCATCACGGAGAACCTGCGGCGCGTCGGCTCGGCCCGCACGCTCGGCCCGGGAGCCGCGGAGCTGCTGGCGGGCACCAGAGTCGACCTCACGTGGGACGAAGCGCTCGCGGAGGCGGCGCGGCACGAGCCGGACCTGCTGGTGGGCGAAGAGCTGGACGTGGTGATCCCGCTGCTGGCGGCCCACTTGGACGTCCCGTGGGCGGAACACGCGGTCTGCGCGCCGATGCCACCCGAGTTCACCGAGCCGTTCCGAGCCCGGGCCGACGGCCAGCACGCGTCGCGCGCCCTGAAGCCCCGAGACCGGCTCGCGGTGCTGGACCCGTTCCCGGACTCCCTGCGCCGGCCGGCGGACACCGCGGTGCCGCCGGACCGGATCCCGATCCGCCCGGACGGGACGGCGGGGCAGTCCACCGGCCACCCGGTCCCACCGCGTCCGGAGGGCATGCCCCGCGCGCTGGTGACGATGGGCACGAGCGTCAACGATCCGGCCCTGGTGTCGGCGATCGCCGAGTCGGTCGCGAAAGCGGGTTTCGACGTACTGGTCACGGCGGCGCCGGACCGGGTGCGCACGGGCCCGCGGGTGCACGCGATCGGCTTCACACCACTGCGGACGTTGCTGCCGGAAGTGGATGTGGTGATCGGCGCGGCGGGCACCGGGACGTTGCTGGCCACGCTGGCGGCGGGGGTGCCGACGGTGCTGTACCCGGTGCTGGCGGACCAGCCGTCCAACGCGGCACGAGCGGAGGAGCGCGGCGCGGCACGGACGATCGCGGACGCGACCTGGGCGGGAGCAGCGGCACGGCGGGTGTTCGAGAAGCCCTCGTTCGGCCGGGCGGCTCGTGAGGTGGCGGCGGAGATCGCGGCGATGAACTCACCGGCACAGGCCCTGACCGCACTACTCGCCCGCCATCCCTGACGCCCCAATGTGGCGTTGGGTGCGTCCAACGCACCCAATGTGGCGTTCGGTGCATCCAACGCACCCAACGCCACATTGGGGCGCTTGAGAGCCGGGGCCTCGGCCGACCTCGGACCGCTAGCCCCGCCGCCAGAACACTCCGGAGCCGTCGATCTCCCGGATCTCGTCCACGATCCCGTGCTCCGCGCGGAACTCGTCCACCGCCCGCCGGCACCCCTCGATCATCCGGTAGTCGTCCACGATCACGAACCCACCCGGCGACAGCTTCGGGTACAGGTTCACCAATGCGTCCATTGTGGACCCGTACCAGTCGCCGTCCATGCGCAGCACCGACAGGCGGTCGATCGGGGCCTTCGGGAGGGTGTCGGCGAACCAGCCCGGGAGGAACCGCACCTGGTCGTCGAGCAGGTCGTAGCGGCGGAAGTTCTCCTGGACCTCTTCGAGGCTCACCGACAGCACCGTGTCGTTGACCGCGGCGAGGTCGAACCGGCCCGCCACCGGGCCGTCGATCCGTTCCGGCGCCGGCAGTCCCTCGAACGAGTCCGCCACCCACACCGTGCGATCGGTGCGGCCGTGCGCGGCGAAGAAACCGCGCATGAAGATGCACACCCCGCCGCGCCAGGCGCCGGTTTCGATCACGTCGCCCGGGATCTCTTCCGCCAGCACGCGGTCCAGGCACTCGTGCAGGTTGTCGAGGCGGTGGCGGCCCACCATCGTGTGCGCCACCGTCGGCCAGTCCACGCCCGTCTCGCGGGCTTCGACGTCGAACTCGAGTGCCTGCCCGCCGAGGCCGCCGCCCGGCAGCCGCTTGCCGTCCGGCTGCACCTTGAAGCTCGCGAACGACCGGTCGCGGTAGATGGTGTTCAGCAACGTCCGCTTCAGGAGGTCGAGGTACCGGTGCGTGCTATCGAGGGTCGATGCCGAACCGGCGTAGCCATGCGGGGCCGCACTCATCGTTGACCTCTTTCCTGATGAAGGCGATGTTGTGGTAGAAGTGCAGCTCGGTGACGTTCCGTTCAACGGCGGTGCTGCCCAGCCGGTGTTCCTGGTGGTGCAGGCCGTCGATGAGGGTCTTGAGCTTGCTCACCGTCGTCGCGCCGGTGCCGTCGGGTGTGCCGCCGAACCGCGTCCAGTAGGACGACTGCAGGTCCTCGATGACGTAGAGGCCGCCGTCGCGCACGTGCGGGAACAGCGCGTCGAACGAGGTGAGCACGTGGTCGTTCCGGTGGCTGCCGTCGTCGATGACGATGTCGAACGGGCCGTGCTCGGCCGCGAGCCGGGCCAGGAACTCCGGGTCGTTCTGGTCGCCGCGGAACGTGCGGATCCGGCTCCCCGTCACCTTCTTCTCGGTGATGTCCACCCCGAACACCAGGCCACGCGGGAAGTAGTGCTGCCACATGTGCAGCGAGCCACCCTCGTAGCCCGAGTCGCCGAAGCCGCCGATGCCGATTTCGAGCAGCCGCACGGGTTCGTCCCGCCAGGGCCCGAAGTGCCGCGCGTAGTGCGGGGTGTACCAGTGCGCGCTGCCCCACTTGTCGGAGCCGAAGCGCACGGCGAGGTCCTCGAGCGCCGGTGCCTGCCGGACGCCGAGCAACGCCTGGGTGGCGCGCCCGATCGGCGGCCGCGGATCGTTGTCCGGGGTGAGCCGCGGTGCGTCGCGCCCCGGCAGCTCGGGGTTCTCCGGCAGCATGCGGTGGGTCCAGCGCGCGGACTCCCGCAGGTGCGCGGGGCCGAACAGCAGCCGCACCAGGTGCACCAGCGAGATGCCGACGCGGGCGGCGGCCGCGGCCGGGACACCCGGCGTGGCCGTCATCCCGGCCGGGCCGAACACGAAACCGTGGTCGCGGGACTCGTCGCGCCAGTCCAGCCGGACGTGCAGCGCCAGCTCTTCGGGCAGCGAGAGCGGCGCGCAGCGGTCGGCCCATTCGGTGAACAGGCAGGCGGCGGCGTCCGCGAAGCCGATCTGATCCACAGCCGCGAAGACGTCGGCCTCACTGCCCGCCGCGACGGCGACCAGCGGCTCGACGGCCTTGAAGTGCTCGGAGCTCACGACGAGGCCAGCTCGGGCAGCCGCGCCGCGACTTCCGCGGGACTCGGCATGGCGGCGATCTCCTCGGCGACGGCCTTGGCCGCCTGCCGGACGTCGGTGTCGTGCAGCAGCTCGCCGGCCGCCTCGGCGACGGCCGCGGCGGCGACGACGTCGGAGCGGCGGCGGTCGTCGACCCGTTCGACGCCCTCGGGCAGCAACGTCCGCCCGGCGCCGGCCGCGGACACCGCGCCGGCGTTGAGGAACATGTCGAACGCCACCGGCAGGAACAGCTGGGGCACCCCGGCGGCGGCCGCGCCCAGGCTGGTCCCGGAGCCGCCGTGGTGCACGGCCAGGTCGACCAGCGGCAGGACGTCCGCCTGCGGCACCCAGCGTTCGAGGTGGACGTTCGCGGGCAGCTCGCCGAACTCGTCGACCGAAACCTTCGGCCCGGCGGCGGCCACCAGCACGTCGACGTCCAATGTGGACAACCCGTCGACGGCGGCGCGCAGGGCGGGCACCGTGCCGACCACCGTGCCCAGCGTCAGGTAGACCAGCGGCCGCTTCCGCTCGGCCGTGACGATCGCCGGCAGCTCGCCGGGCTCGCTGAACTGCACCGGCCGCAGCGGCACCCGGGCCGGGTAGGCCGCGAAACTCGGCTCCTGCAACGAAGGCGGGCAGATGTCCAGGTAGTGGTCGCCCCGGAAGTACTCCTCGGGCAGCTCCGCGCCGATTTCGCCGGCGACCTTGCGCAGCAGTTCCATGCAGCGCTTCCGCCACTGCTCGCCCCGGTCGACCGCCCCGGCCCGGCCGAACGAGTGGCACACGGCGGGAATGCCCAGGCGGCGCGCGGCCAGCCCGGCGCCCGGGTTGCCCACTTCGTACACCACCAGGTCGGGCCGTTCGGCGCGCAGCACCGGCAGCAGGTCGGTGGCGAACCGGCGGGGAAGCACCTCGTTGAACGTGCGGACCTCGGGTTCGAGCCACTCCTGCCAGGGCAGCTTCCCGATCTCCGCCTCGGTCTCCGCGAACACCTCGGCGAAGGCCGCGCGGATCGGCATGCCGACCGTCGCGACGGGGAACCCGAGCTGGTGCAGCATCGGGTGGATCTGCTCGTCGGTGGCGTAGAGGACGTCGTGCCCGGCGTCCCGGGCGGCGAGGGCCAGCGGCACCAACGGGTAGGCGTGCCCGAAGGCGGACAGGTTGGAGAAAACGATCTTCACAGTGACCTCCCGTTGCGGAGCCCGGTCGTCCGGGACCGCGCGACCAGTTCCGCGACCGAGTGGGCGAGCCCCATCGCCTGCCCGGCGTTCAGGCGGGGGTCGCAAGCCGTCTCGTACCGGGCCGGCAGGTCCGCCTCCGCGATGGCCGGGGCCCCGCCGAGGCACTCGGTGACGTCGTCGCCCGTGACCTCCACGTGGATGCCGCCCGGATGGGTGCCCAGCTGCCGGTGCACTTCGAAGAAGCCGGTGAGCTCGTCGACGATCCGCCGGAAGTGGCGCGTCTTGTAGCCGTTCGCCGACAGGTAGGTGTTGCCGTGCATGGGATCGCACTGCCAGATCACCGAAGAGCCGGAGGCGGTGACCTTTTCGACGATCGGCGGCAGCACCTCCCGGACCAGGGCGTGCCCCATCCGGCTGACCAGCGTGACGCGCCCGGGCTCGCCGTGCGGGTCGAGCCGGCGCACGTATTCGACCGCCTGCTCCGGGGTCGTCGACGGGCCGATCTTGACGCCGATGGGGTTGGCCAGCAGCTCCGCGAACGCGATGTGGGCGCCGTCGAGCTGGCGGGTGCGCTCGCCGATCCACAGGAAGTGGCCCAGCCCGCTGGCCAGGCGCGGCTCCGGCCCGGTGGTGTCCACCCCCAGCTGCGAGCGTTCGTAGTCGAGCAGGAGCGCCTCGTGGCTGACGTAGATGTCGCCTTCGTCCGCGCCGCTGCGGCGGAACTCGCGCACGAGCGCCATCGTCTCGGCGGCGCCGGCGTGCGCGCGCAGCATCCGGTCGGGGTCGGGGGTCCGCGCCGCGGCCGTGGCTTCGGCCGAGTTGACCATGTCGCCGCGGTAGACGGGCAGGCCGTGCGCGTCGACGGTCTGGGACCGGGGCTTGGCGTACTGGCCGGCCATCCGCGCGATCTTGACGACCGGCAGCCCGGCCCGCTGTGCGAGCACCCCGGCCATCCGCGCCAGCGTCCGGAGGTTGCCGCGCTGGTGTGCTTCGGTGTTGTCGGCGAAGGTCTCGGCGCAGTCGCCGCCTTGCAGCAGGAAGGCCTCGCCGCGAGCGACCGCGGCCAGCTGCCGGGACAGCCGCGCGGTCTCCTCCGGCGTGACGATCGGCCCGGCCCGGCCCAGGGCCGCCACGACGTCCCGGGCCCGGCGCGGATCGCGCCAAAGCGGTTGCTGCGCCGCCGGTTTGCGCAACGCCGCGGCCAGCCGCCCGGCGAGGACGCCGTCCAGCGGGTGAATGTGGGTCATCGACGAACCCCAGCCGACGGTCCGACGAGGTCGGCGACGGGCGTTCGCGGCATCCGCGCCAGCACGTCCGCGACCACCTCCGGCGCGACGTCGTCCACCAGCGCCGCGCCGTCCGGTCCGTCGAGGACGAACGCGAGCCCGTGGATCGCCTTCTTGTCGTGGCGCATCAACCGGATCAGGTCGGCGGTCTCGGCTTCGGCCGGCAGGGCGGTGGGCAGCCCGTAGTGCCGCACGACGTCGAGGTGCTCGGCGACCCGGTCCGGTCCGATGCGGCCGAGGGCGCCGGCGAGCCGGCCGGCGAAGACCGTGCCGATGGCCACCGCCTCGCCGTGGCGGACGGCGTAACCCGACGCCTTTTCCACCGCGTGGCCCAAGGTGTGGCCGTAGTTGAGGAGGTGCCGCAGGCCGGTGTCGCGCTCGTCCGCCTCGACGATCCGGGCCTTGAGGGTCACGCTGGCGGTGATCTGCTCGGGCAGGGTGCGCCCCCGCAGGTCCGGCGCGCCGATGAAGTGGCAGCGGGCGATCTCGCCGAGCCCGCTCAGCATTTCCCGCCGCGGCAGGGTCGCCAGGTAGTCGGTGTCGCACAGCACCGCGCTGGGCTGCCAGTACGCGCCGGCGAGGTTCTTGCCGGCGGGCAGGTTCACCGCCGTCTTCCCGCCGACGCTGGCGTCCACCTGGGCCAGCAGCGAAGTGGGCAGGTGGATCACCCGCACGCCTCGGTGGTACAGCGCGGCCGCGAGCCCGACGACGTCGGTGGTGGTGCCGCCGCCGCACGAGACGACGACGTCGGACCGGGTCAGCCCGAACCGGGCGAACTCGCCGCACAGCGCCTCGACAGTGGCGAGCGTCTTGTCGTGTTCGCCGTCCCGGGCGGGCAGCACGAGGCTGGGCACGCCGGGATCGGGCACCGACTCCGGTGGGCGAGCCGAGACGACGACGGCGCGCTCGGCGCCGAGCCGCCGGATGATCCCGGCGAGCGCCGTCCGCACGCCCGGACCGATGAGCACGTCGTACGAATGGTCCCTCAGCCGCAGAGAAACCGTGGTCATCCTGTCCCCTTCGGCCGCCTGCGTTCCGTCCGCCTGGTCAGTTTTGCCGCCGTCGCCGCGGCCAACCATCACCAACGTGAGTAGAAGTCCCGGCGGTCGGTTTCAGCTTCAGTTGCGGCAAAGATTCGGTGGCAGAAGTTTTTCCACGACTGCAGTAGACTGCCGCGCATGACCGGACCGGAGCAGACCAGAGGTGAGGGACTCCGCGAGCGCAAGAAGCGGCTCATGCGGCACCAGCTGGCCAGCACGGCGGCGAAGATGTTCCTGGAGCGCGGCTTCGACTCGGTGCGGGTCGCCGAGGTGGCCGAGGCCTGCGGAGTGTCGGAGAAGACCGTCTTCAACTACTTCCCGACCAAGGAAGCGCTGGTCCTCGACCGTCTCGAAGGGACGGTGACGGCGCTGCGCACGGAGCTGGCCGACCCGGACACTTCGCCGGCCGAGGGCGCACTGCGCATCCTCACCGCGGAGCTGGACGACATGCAGGCGTCGCTCAGCGCGGCCGAGGACCGGGCCGTGGCGATCGCCGCGCACCGGCGCTTCGGTGACCTGATCCGCGCCACGCCGTCCCTGCGCGCGCACCGCAACGACATGACGGACCGCTTCATCAGCGTGGCCGCGGAGGTGCTGGCCGCGCGGGCCGGGTGCGCGGTGGACGACCCGGAGCCGCAGATCGTGGCCGCCGCGCTGATCGGGCTGTGGCGCGTGCAGTTCTACAGCCTGCGCCGGCACCTCCACGCGGACAGCGCGCCGGAGGAGATCCACCGCGCGGTGATGGCGGACGTCCGGCGCGCGGCCGAGCTCATCGAGCCCGGCCTAGGCTCCTTCAGCGCCGTCGGGGTCAGCTGAACGCCTCGACGTGGTCCTGCGCCCACTCCCGGAAGGAGCGGGCCGGCTTCCCGGTGACCTCCTCGACGGTGGACGTCACGACGACCTCCGCGCCCAGCGCCGCGGTCATCGCCCGGACGTAGAACTCGGGCAGCTTCGGCTCGGCGTCCTCCGGGGCGAGGTCGACGACCTCGATCTCCCGCCCGACGGCCGCGCCGATCGCCTCGATGTGCTCCTGCTGGCTGAGGGCCTGCGGCCCGGTCAGCCAGTAGGCCTGGCCTTCGTGGCCTTCGCCGGTCAGGGCGCGGACGGCGACGTCGGCGATGTCACGCTCGTGGATGGTGGCCGTCCGCACCTGCAGGAACGGGATCCGCAGCACTTCCCCGGCCCGGACCTTCGGCCCCCAGTGCAGCTGCTTCGAGGCGAACGTGGTCGGCCGCAGGAAGGTCCAGCCGAGCCCGGACGCCTGCAGGGCTTCCTCGACGGCGGCGTGCAGCTGCCCGGCCCGGCTGTTGCGCGCGGCGGGCTCGACGACAGCGGTGGAGGACAACAGGACGACGTGCTGCACGCCGGCTTTTTCCGCGGCGCCGACGAAGTCCCCGATGCGCTCGGGGTTGGCGTACAGAAAGACTTTTTCGACGCCTTCGAGCGCCGCGGGCAGGGACGCGGGCTCGCCGAGGTCGAGCCGCACCACCTCGACGCCTTCGGGCCCCCCACCGGGTTTCGGCGTCCGGCTGGTGCCCCGGACCTCGGCCCCGGCAGCCACCAGCCCGGCCGCGACCTGGCTGCCGACGTTGCCGTACGCGCCGATGACAAGAACGGGCATGGTCTCTCCCCCAGGGTCGACGGACGTTTCAGACGAATCGCCGCCAACCTATTGTATCTATAAAATTTCAGCAACGGCATGTTTCCGCCCGCCGCAAGGTTCGCCCGCGGCGCGCTCTAGGGTCGGGCTCTCGCTGCTGTCGTCTTGGAGGTCTCGTGGCGCGGGTCGTTCCCGAGGTGGCCGGTTTCGAGCCGGCGCTGGCCCGGCGGATGCGGGCGACCGCGGGGTGCCCGGACGCGGACGGCATCCCCAAGGTCGAGCACGCCGGCGAAAGCCGCGACCACGAGGGCGGGCGGGTGCAGGTCATGCACAACGGCCTGCTCGTCGAGGAAGGCGGCTACTACGGCGCCTGGATGACCGAGATCATCCGCGTGCTGCGCGGCCACCACGAACCGCAGGAAGAACTGGTCTTCCACCGGATCGTCGAGCGGCTGGCCGCCGACGGCGGCGACCCGGTCATGCTCGAGTTCGGCAGCTTCTGGACGTACTACGGCCTCTGGTTCTGCCACGCTTTCCCGACTGGCCGCGCCGTCGCCCTCGAACCGGATCCCGCCTACCTCGAGGTCGGCCGCCGCAACGCCGCGCTCAACGGCTACGGCGACCGCGTGCGGTTCGTCCAGGCCGCGATCGGCGACCGGCCCGGGGAACCGCTGGCCTTCGCGGCCGAGAGCGACGGCCGGACGTACACCGTCGCCCAGCACGACCTCGCGTCCCTGCTGGCCGCAATGGATCTTCCCCGGGCCGATCTCGTCCTGGCGGACGTCCAGGGCGCCGAGACCCTCCTGCTCGACCGCGCCCGCGGCGACCTCGAAGCGGGCCGGGTGCGGTTCCTGGTCGTCTCGACGCACCACCACACGATCTCCGGTGACCCGCTCACCCACCAGAACGCCCTCCGGACCCTGCTCGACGCCGGCGCCCACGTCATCGCGGAGCACTCCGTCGGCGAATCTTTCAGCGGCGACGGCCTCATCGCGGTCTCCTTCGACCCGCGGGACGAGGACTTCACCGTCGCCGTCAGCCACGCCCGCCACCGCGAGTCGCTGTTCGGCGAACTCGAGCACGACCTCGCCGCCGCGCTGGCGGCACGCGCCGAAGCCGAGCGTGCCTGGCAGTCCGCCGACGGCTACGCCAAGCACCTCGAACAGGAGCTGGCGCGGGCGGTGGCCCAGCTCGACGCCCGCGCCTGAGGGGTTCCTCACGACCGGAGCACGAACTCCGCCACGTCGAGCCCCAGCTGCCGGCCGGCTTCGTGGTCGAGCCGGGTGTGCACGCCCGCCACGATCCGGCTGAGCCCGGCCTCGTCGGCGACCGCCTGGAACGTCCCGAACCGCCGGACCACGCCGGGCAGCGCTTCCGAGCTCACCGCGAGCGGCCACCGCGGCCCGTACTCCTGCCGCAGCACCAACGCCCCCGCCTGCGAAATCACGCTGTGCGCGCCGGGATAGGCCGGGTCGGCCGGCGTCGTCGCCAGGCTCGACCAGTCCGCGATCGCCTCGGTGGCCGGGTTTCCGTCGTCGCCGGCCAGGCGGACCGCCGTGAGCGGGCGCCAGATCCCGTAGTGGTACTTCGCTTCGTAGAACGCGATCACCGCGTCCGCGAACGCCAGGTTCAGCCGCGCGAACACCCGCGCCGCGCCCACCAGCCCGCTGCGTGAGCCACCCACCACCGATTGGGCGATCTCGTTCCAGTAGTTCCAGATCGGCGCCGCCCAGAACTTGGCCTGCTCCGTCCCGTCGGCGGTGCGGGTGGTGCTCGTGTCCCGCCCGGCCGCCGCGACTTCGTTCAGCGCCTTCGCGTACCGCGCGCTCGCCAACGCCGGGTACGGGCCCGGGCGGAACCGGTCCGCGCGGTCCAGCACGAACGGCGTCACCGCGCCCCAGTGCGTGAACGCGGCGGGCGCGAAGGCGGGCGGCGTCGGCCGGTACTGGCCGGGCCGGGTGCCCGGCGGGCGCACCGGCGGGACGGCCGCCGAGCCGTCGCCGGTGCGCAGGCCCAGCAGCAGCCGGGCGACCAGCTGCCCGGCCCGCACGCCGGCGTCGCGCG
>NZ_JAMXQV010000028.1 GCF_024703995.1 Amycolatopsis iheyensis
TGGAGCCTGGCGCGCGGGCGGCCGTGCCCGCGTGGCCGGGTTCAACGCGCCGGAGCGCCGGTGGCCGAACCCGCACCCCGGCACACGCCGGCCGCGAGGCTGCGGCCGGGCCGGAGCCCTGGGCGCCCGTGCGCAGCCCGGCGTGGCTGCTCCCGGAGCCCGTCGCCGGCGGGGTCGGGCCATGCGGCAAACTGGTCTCTCGCTGGTCGCGTGGAGGGAGACGGACGATGGACGAGGTCGCCAAGGCCGTGGAGGAGTGCGCACGGGCTGCGAAGCTGGCCGCGCCGTCGCTTGCCTCCGCCTCCGCGCAAGCCGTCGATGCCGCGCTCACCGGGATGGCGCAGCGGCTGCTCGCGCACCGCGACGAGATCCTCGAAGCCAACCAGGCCGACGTCGAGCGGGCGAAGGCCGACGGGATGAGCGCCGGGCTGCTCGATCGGCTCACCATCACCCCCGAGCGGCTCACCGGCATGGCCGAACAACTCCAGCTGCTCGCCGGCGCGCCGCACCAGGAACGCTCCGTCGACGTCTCCACGCTGGACGGTGGGCTGAAGCTCGTCGAGCGGCGGCGGCCCGTCGGGGTCATCGGGGCGAACTACGAGGCGCGGCCGAATGTCACCGTCGACGTCGCGTCGCAGCTGGTCAAGTCGCGGAACGGTGGGGTGCTGCGTACCGGCTCCGCCGCGCTCGGGTCGGCGCAGCGGCTGCGTGAGGTCGTCATCGCGCCCGCGCTGACCGAGGCCGGGATCGACGCCGACTGCGTGCAGCTCGTGCCGCGCGTCGAACGGGAGGCGGCGTCCGCGCTGGTTCGGCTGCCGCACCTCGTGCCGCTCGTGATCCTGCGTGGCAGTGGTGACAGCACCCGGGCGCTCGCCACCGAGGCGGCCGTCCACGGCGTGCGCACCCTCGCCCACGCCGACGGAGGTGGCGTCCTCTACGTCGACCGTGGGGCGGACGTCACGAAGGCGCGTGACCTCGTCCACGCCAGCCTCGACCGGCTGGGCGTCTGCAACCGGCTGAACCTGCTGCTCATCCACGAGGGCATCCACGACGACGTCTGGCCCGCCATCTCCGAGGCCCTCGAAGACCGGGGCGTCACGCCGTCGCTGGCGCCGCACGAGCACGCCATCGGCTACGAGTGGGCGCTGGACTCCGACCGCGAGGCGACCGTCACCGTCGCCAAGGTCGGGGCGCTGGCCGACGCCGTCGAGATCGCCAACGAACGGACCTCCGGCCTCGCCGCGGGCATCGCCACCGAGGACGCGGCGGCCGCCGACGCGTTCTTCGACGGCTACACCGGCACCGGGGTCTTCTGGAACGCCCCGACCCGGCTGCTCGACGGCTTCAAGCTGCTCGCCGTCCCGGAAACCGGGATCAACCTCGACAAGGTCCCCGGTCCGCGCGGGCCGGTGACCTACACCGACCTCTACGTCCGCCAGTACGCGGTGCTGCCCGCCTGAACCCTCAGATCCGCGGCGGCACGTTCGCGAGCCGCCGCAGCTGCTGCACCGTCTGCTCGGTGTTGGCCAAGAGCTCGGTGTGCTCCTCGGTTTCGCCGGCGTAGCGGAAGATCGCGGTCGGGCCGTCGCCGATCGCGATCGCCGCGACCAGGCGGCCTTCCGGGTCGCGGGTGAGCCCGGTCGACACCTGTACTTCCCGGCCGACGGTGTCGACCGTGGTGAGGGTCCGTTCGTGGTACCAGCCGCGCGTGCCCATGCCGGATAGACGCCGCGATCGCCGGGCGTGTTACGGCGCGGCATACTGGGCCGGGTGATCACCCGGCCCCACGTGCTGCTCTCCGCGGCGCAGTCGCTCGACGGCTTCCTCGACGACACCTCGCCCGAGCGGCTCGTACTGTCCACAGAGGACGATTTCGCCGTCGTCGACCGGCTGCGGGCCGAGGCCGACGCCATCTTCGTCGGCGCCGGGACCGTGCGGGCGGACAACCCGCGGCTGCTCGTCCGCTCGCCGGAGCTGCGGCGCCGCCGCCTCGAGCGGGGGAAGCCCGAACAGCCGGTCAAGGTCACCGTGACCACCCGTGGCCTCGATCCCGGCGCGCAGTTCTTCACCGTCGGGGACACCGAGAAGATCGTCTACGCGCCGCCGGGAGCGGCGGACGCGCTGGCGGACGTCGCCACCCTCGTCGACGCCGGGAACCCGCCCGACTTCGGGCGCGTCCTCGACGACCTCGGTGCCCGCGGCATCGAGAACCTGCTGGTCGAGGGCGGCGGCGGGATTCACACGCGGTTCCTCACCGAAGGCCTCGCCGACGAGCTGCGGCTGGCGATCGCGCCGTTCTTCGTCGGGCAGCCGGAGGCGCCGCGGTTCGTCGGGCCCGGGCTCTACCCGCGTGCGTTGCGCCTGGCCGGTGTCGAAGAGCTGCAGGGGATGGCGATCCTCCGGTACCGCGCGGCCGACGAGCCGACCGGGCGGGACGTCCGGCGGCTCAAGGAGGCCATCGCGCTGGCCGCCGAGTGCCCGCCGAGCCACACGTTCCGGGTGGGGGCCGTCGTCACCGGCGCCGACGGCGAGGTCATCGCCACCGGGCATTCCGGCGAAGGCGACCCCACGAACCACGCCGAGGAGGCCGCCCTCGCCAAGTGTGCCGGCGACCCGCGCCTCGCGGAGGCGACCATGTACAGCTCGTTGGAACCGTGCAGCCACCGGAGCTCGCACCCCCGCAGCTGCACGCGGCTGATCCTCGACGCCGGCATCCCACGGGTCGTGTTCGCCTGGCGCGAGCCGCCCGTGTTCGTCGACGCGCGGGGCACCGAGCTGCTGCGGGAGGCCGGGCGGCACGTCGTGGAGGTTCCCGCGCTGACCCCGGAGGTCCAGCGCGAGAACACCCACCTCACCTTCTGAACTTCAGCAGGCGCCGTTGTCGGCCCAGACGCCCCATTCGCCGGTGGTGCCGGGCTCTTCGCCCTGCGTCCACCACTTGGCCGTCCACTTGTGGCTGTTGTGCGAGACGACGTTGTCCTTGACGTAGACCTTCGTCCGGTCCCACTCCGCCGCGGTGCAGGAGCCGCCGCCCGGGGTGGTCGGGGTCGTCGTCGGCGGGGTCGGCGTCGTCTGCGGCGGGGTCGCGCCGGCGAAGCGGACGCTGAACTTCGTGAAGTCCCAGTCGTTCTGCGGGACGTTGCTGCAGACGCCGTTGTCCGTCGTGCCGACGCAGGCGCGGTCGCGGTTGACCGACCAGAACGTGAAGCGGCCGAGGCCGTGGCTGGTCGCGTAGTCGTAGACCGTCTGGAAGTCGGCCGTGTAGAACATCTCCGCCGCGTCCGACTTGCCGTTCATGCCGGAGAAGCCTTCGTGCGAGTACGCCGTCGCGCTGTCCCAGCCCAGGTGCGACATGAGCAGGCCGTGCAGCGCTTCCAGCGCCGACACCTGCGACGAGCCGCCGTTGAACCCGCCGTCGAACGGCATGATCGAGAAGTTGCTGGGCGTGAAGCCGATCGACTTCGCCTGGTCGATCAGCTGCGTGCCGAACCAGCCGGTGCCGGCCGCGGTGCCCGGCATCGTCACCGAGACGAACAGGCCCGGGTTGTTGGCCTGCAACGTCTTCGCCGCGCCGAGCTCGTTCGCGATGGCCGCGGTGTTCTCGTACTCGGGCTCTTCGAGGTCGAAGTCGATCGCCTTGAGCGAGTACTTCGTGATGACCTGCTGGTAGGCGGCGGCCGTGGCGGCCACGTTCCCGCAGGTCTGGCCGAGCTTCGTGCCGCCGTAACCGCCGACGGACACCGAGACGTCACCGCCGTTGGCGCGGATCCGGGAGATCACGTTCGCGACGGTGGTGTCCGAGGAGACCGCGTTCGTGCCGTCCCAGGTGGGGCTGCACCCGCCGCCGTTGGGCGCGAGGATGAACGCCAGCTGGAAGGCCTTGAGCCCGGTCGCGTTCATCACGGTGATCGGGTCCGGCGGGTTGTTGCTCACCGGCATCAGGTACGGCGCCGCGGCGTACCAGTTGTTGCTCAACGCAGCCGTGGCCGACGGCGCCCCGAGCACGAGGCTCACGGCGGTGGCGGCGAAAGTGGCGGCGGCGAGCCCGATGGCGGCCAGTCTGCTTCTGCGCATGAGCTGTCCTCCCGGTGGGGATCGAGGGTGGACAAACTATTGGACTAGACCATTGACTAAGTCAAGACGCGGAAGGTCGGAGACTGGCGAACGCCGGGCGAAAAGCGCCGTTATATCCGATATTCGTCCGGATCGAAGCGGGAAAGTCACCCTCGCGGCAGCGACACGACGACCACGAGCCCACCCTCCGGCCGGGCCGTCGCGCTCACCCGGCCGCCGTGCGCGTGCGCCACCGACCGCACGATCGACAACCCCAGCCCGGCCCCCTCGGCCGCCACGCGGGCCCGGCGGTGGAACGGGTCGAACAGGGCCGGGACCTCCGCCGGCGGGATCACCGGGCCGCTGTTGGCCACCGTCAGCTCCACCCGGCCCGGCAGCGACCGGGTCGTCACCCGCACCCAGCCGCCGGGGACGTTGTGCCGGGCGCCGTTCTCCAGCAGGTTGTGCGCCAGCCGTTCCAGCAGCAACGCGTCACCCAGGGCCGTCGCCTCGCCGAGGTCCTCCGCGACACCCGGGGGCACCACGTGCGCGACCACTGCCGCCAGGTCCACCGGACGGCGTTCGGTCAGCGCGTTCTCCGACCGCGCCAGCAGCAGCAACCCGCTGATCAGCTTCTCGTGCCGCGAGTTGATCGACAGCAGCTTGGCGCCCAGCTCGCGGACGTCGTCCGACGCCGTGCGGCGGTGCATCGCCACCTCGACCAGCGACCGGTTGAGCGTCAGCGGCGTGCGCAGCTCGTGCGAGGCGTTGGCGACGAACCGGCGTTGCGAGTCGAAGGACCGGTCGAGGCGCTCGACCATCACGTCGAACGCGTCGGCGAGGTTCTTCACCTCGTCGTCCGGGCCGCGCAGCGCGATCCGCTCGTGGCCGCCCGGGTCCGCGGCCGCGGCGATGCGGCGCGCGGTGTCGGTGACCTGCCGCAACGGCGCGAGCACGCGGCCGGCCACCAGCCAGCCGGCGCCCGCCGCGATCACGGCCACCACGGCCAGCGCGATGCCGCCCTGCGTGAGCAGCGACGTCGCCGCCGCCTCGCGGACCAGACGGGCCTGCTGGTCCAGGGACTCCGGCGACGGCAGCGGCGGCGCGCCCGGCGGCGCGGACCCCATGATCACCGTCACCCGCCGCCCGACCTGCTGCGTGAACAGCAGGTACGTGACGCCCAGCAGCACGACACCCGCCAGCAGGAACAGGCCGCCGTACAACACGGTCAACCGCAGCCGGAGGCTCATCGGAGCCGGTAACCCACCCCGGTGACCGTCTCCACCAGCGGCGGGTCACCGAGCTTGCGGCGCAGCTTGAGGATGGTCAGCCGGACCACGCCGGTGAACGGGTCCGCGTGCTCGTCCCACGCCTTCTCCAGCAGGTGTTCCGCGGACACCGCGGCGCCGTCCGCGCGCAGCAGCTCGGCGAGCACGGCGAACTCCTTTTTGGAGAGCGGGAGGTAGCGCCCGTCGCGGAAGACCTCGTGCCGCGCCGGGTCGAGCGTGACGCCGGAGCGGCCCAGGACCGGCGGCGCGGCCGGCCGGCAGCGCCGCCCCAGAGACTGGATGCGCGCGGCCAGCTCCGGGAACGCGAACGGCTTGGTCAGGTAGTCGTCGGCGCCGAGGGACAGCCCCGCGACGCGGTCGGTGACCTCGACGGCCGCGGTGAGCATGAGCACCCGCGTCGCCGCTCCGGAGGCGATCACGCGGCGGCAGACGTCGTCGCCGTGCACGACCGGCAGGTCCCGGTCGAGCACGACGACGTCGTAGTCGTGCACGGCGATCCGGTCGAGCGCCGCGCCGCCGTCGTGGGCGATGTCGACCGCGTGCGACTCGTCGCGCAGCCACTCGGCGATCGCGTCCGCGAGCATCGGCTCGTCCTCCACCACCAGCACCCGCATGCCCCGATGATCGCCGCGGCCGTGTTTCCTCGCCGTTAGCAGCGGTAGAGCGAGTACGGGCCGGATCCGCCGCCGTAGGCACCGGGGTCGACCACCGTGCAGTGCTGCTCGATCCAGCGCTGTCGCTCGCCCTGGACCGGGCTCCGCGGCGGCCCGGGCTGGGTGCCGGCGCTGCTCAGCACGAACCGCAGCTTGCCCTCGGCGAGCCAGCGGTCGAGCTGCGCGACCGACGGCGCGTTGTCGCGGCCGCCGAAGCCGCCCATGCCGATCACGGTCGCGTCGGAGTCGATGAGGAACGGCGCGACCGTGCCCGCTTCGGCGTTCACGGCGAGGGTGATCTCGGTGCCGTCGCGGCGGGCGTAGTCGAGGATGCGCCGCTGCTCGGCCGACAGCGTGGCGGTGCCGTCGCCACCCGACAGCATGAGCCGGGGCTTGGGGCCACCGGGTGACAACGGCGGCGGCGCGCCCGGCCCGGTGGCCGGCCCGGCGGCGGGCAGCGTCCCGGCGGAGGTGCTCTGCGCGGCGGCGTAGGACCAGACAGCGGGTGTGAGCAGCAGCGGGACGAGCGCGGCGACCAGCGTCCGCCGGTCCGGCACGGCGAGCAGGCCCGCGATCGCGACCACCGCGGTGCCGAGCACCGCCCAGCGCGTCCAGCCGTGGAACGTCGTGTCGCGCGAAGTGACGACGAAGGCCCAAGCCGCGGTCAGCGCGACGACCAGGGGGAGCAGGGTCCGCCGGTGTTCGCGCCACAGCAGCGCCAGACCCGCGGCCGAGATCGCGGCGACGGCGGGCGCCATCGCCGTTGTGTAGTACGGGTGCCAGATGCCGCCGGCGAAGCTGAAGACCACGGTGGTCACCAGCAGCCAGCCGCCCCAGAGCAGCCAGCCCGCGTCGCGCCACCGGCGGCCGATGACGGCCAAGACGACCAGGCAGAGCGGCAGCAGCCAGGAAATCTGGCCGCCGACCAGGTCGTTGAACATCCGGCCGGGCCCGGGATCGCCGCCGAAGGACGACGTGGTCTGCTGCCCGTTGCGCATGATCATCATGCCGCCGCCCTCGCCGTCGCCGGAGAGGCGGCCGAAGCCGTTGTAGCCGAAGACGAGGTCCCACGCGGAGCCGTCTTCGCTGCCGCCCACGTACGGCTTGGCGCCGGGCCACCAGTCGTGGAGCGCGATCCACCAGAACGAGGAGACGACGAGCACGAGGCCCGCGCCGAGGACGTCGAGCAGCCGGCGCTTGAGCGGGCCGGTCGTCCCGGCGAAGTAGGCGACGACGAGGGCGGGCACGATGATCCACGCCTGCAGCATCTTGGTCAGGAAGCCACAGCCGACGAAGAAGGCGCACCACCACAGCCATTTCCGGCCGTCTTCGAGCGCGCGGGTGAGTGCGTACGCGGCGGCGACCAGGAAGAGGACGAGCAGCGTGTCGGGGTTGTTGTCGCGGTTGATGATCACGGTGACGGGCGTGAGCGCCAGGATCGCCGCGGCGAGGAGGGCGACGTGCTCGCCGGCCCACCGGCGGACCGTGCGGTGCAACAGGAACACCGCCGCGACGCCCTCGATGACCTGGGGGAGCAGCAGCGCCCAGCCGTGGTAGCCGAAGACGAGCACCGAAAGCGCTTGCGGCCACAGGGCCATCGGCGGCTTGTCGACCGTGACGACGCCGTAGGGGTCGAAGGAGCCGAAGAGGAAGTCGGTGAGGCTGCCGGTCATCGACTTGACGGCGGCGGCGTAGTAGGTGTTCCCGACCTGGCCGTCGCCGATCTTCCAGGCGTAGAGGACGGCGGCGCCGAGGCAGACGAGGGGAAGCGCCCAGGGACGGGTTTTCGGAGGGGCGGCGGTGATCATGACCGCCACCCAACTCCGGCCCGCGTTTCCCGGGCGTTTCCGCGTTACAGTGGCCAAGGTGACCACGCCCGGCGATCTGCCCCGCACCCCGCTGTCCCGCTTGCTGGAAGAGATCTCGTGGGAAGGCAGGTCGGTCGTCAAGTACCGTGACGGCGGCCGCGGCAAGGAGAACGTGCTCACCGCGGAAGTGCTTACAGCGCTGGACTACCTGCCGCGCGGTAGCTACCTCGGCAATGTTCTCCGCCACGCGCACGGGGCCCCGGGGGCGGTCGCCCGGGCCGCCGAGGAAGCCGAGGACGCCAGCGTCGTCTTCTTACCCGACGAGTACGTGCTCAGCCGCACGGCCCGCGGTAAAGCCGACCTGGTCGTGCAGCCGGACGCGACGATCACCGGTCTGAGCAGCCTGGTCCTCGTCGAGGCGAAAGCCATCCGCGCCGGAACGTTCGGGCCGGAGCAACTGGCGCGCGAGTACTTCGCGGTCACCGCCGCCGCGGGCGAACGCATGCCGTTGTTGCTGCTCATCCTGGGCGCCGCACCTCCGGTCGCCATCCGAGGACGGAGCGGGCGGTTCGGAATCGCCGAGGCGGTGGCTACGAACCTGGAGGCCGTCTACGCCAAGGCAGCTCGGCACCCGTGGCCGCTTGCTGAGCTTCAGGCACGGGTGACGGAGTCCTGCGCATGGCTGACGTGGGCCGAAGTCGCCGACCTCGTCACCGCTGAACACGAGCGAGGCCGGCACTCCGGCACGTTCGCCGCCGGAACCGTTGATCGGCTCGTCGCGACGATCACGCGAGCCGTCCACTGGCACGGCTAGTCCGCCTCGAGGTCACCCTCCAGCGACAGGTACACCTCGCGCATCTTCTCGAGCAGCGAGGGGTCCGGCTCCTCCCACAGCCCCCGGTCCGCCGCCTCGTTCAGCCGCTCGACGATCCCCCGTAGCGCCCACGGATTGGCCTGTCGCAGGAACTCCTGGTTCACCTCGTCCAGCACGTACGACTCGGTCAGCTTCTCGTACATCCAGTCGCCGACCACGCCGGCCGTCGCGTCGAAGCCGAACAGGTAGTCCACTGTGGCCGCCAGCTCGAACGCGCCCTTGTAGCCGTGACGTCGCATCGCCGCCAGCCAACGCGGGTTGACCACCCGCGCCCGGAACACGCGGGCCGTCTCCTCGCCCAGCGTCCGCGTGCGGACCGCGTCCGGGGACGTGCTGTCGCCCACGTAGGACGCCGGCGCCGAGCCGGTCAGCGCGCGGACCGTCGCGATCATCCCGCCGTGGTACTGGAAGTAGTCGTCCGAGTCCGCGATGTCGTGCTCGCGCGTGTCCGTGTTCTTCGCCGCCACCACGATGCGCTTGTACGAACTCTCCATGTCCTCGCGCGCCGGCCGCCCGTCCAGGTCGCGGCCGTAGGCGAAGCCGCCCCAGACCGCGTACACCTCCGCCAGGTCCTTGTCGTCGCGCCAGTTCCCGCTGTCCATCAACGGCAGCAGGCCCGCGCCGTACGCGCCGGGCTTCGAGCCGAAGATCCGGGTCGTCGCGCGGCGGGAGTCGCCGTGGGACGCCAGATCGGCGGCCACGTGCGCGCGGACGAAGTTCTCCGACGACGGTTCGTCCAACCCGGCCACCAGCCGCACCGCGTCGTCCATGAGCGTGATCACGTGCGGGAATGCGTCGCGGAAGAAGCCGCTGATGCGGATCGTCACGTCGATGCGGGGGCGGCCCAGTTCGGCCAGCGGGATCGCCTCGATGCCCGTCACGCGCCGCGAAGCCTCGTCCCACACCGGCTGGACACCCAGCAGCGCCAGGACTTCCGCCGCGTCGTCGCCGGACGTGCGCATCGCCGACGTGCCCCACACCGACAGCCCGACCGAACGCGGCCAGTCGCCGGTGTCCTCGCGGTAGCGCTTGAGCAGCGAGTCCGCCAGCGCCTGCCCGGTCTCCCAGGCGAGCCGGCTCGGGATCGCCTTCGGGTCGACCGTGTAGAAGTTGCGCCCGGTCGGCAGCACGTTGACCAGCCCGCGCAACGGCGACCCGCTCGGCCCGGCCGGGATGTAGCCGCCGTCGAGGGCGTGCAGCACCGCGTCCAGCTCCGCCGACGTGCCCGCCAGCCGCGGGACGATCTCCGTGGCCGCGAACGAAAGCACCCGCGCCACCGCCTCGTCCGGCGCCACCGAAGCCACCGCGGTGGCGTCCCAGCCCCGCATCTCCATCGTCTGGACGAGCTCGCGCGCGGTCTTCTCGATCGCGTCCACTTCGGACATCGGCGCGTCTTCCTTGAGCCCCAGCGCCGAGCGCAGGCCGGGGACCGCGCCCTGCTTGCCGCCCCACATCTGGGTCGCGCGCAGCATCGCCAGCACCAGGTTGACGCGTGCCTCGCCGACCGGCGCCGCGCCCAGGATGTGCAGCCCGTCGCGGATCTGGGCGTCCTTGACCTCGCACAGCCAGCCGTCGATGTGCAGCAGGAAGTCGTCGAACTCCGCGTCGTGCGGGCGTTCGTCGACGCCGAGGTCGTGGTCCAGCTTCGCGGCCTGGATCAACGTCCAGATCTGGGCGCGGATCGCGGGCAGCTTCGCCGGGTCCATCGCGGCGATGTTCGCGTGCTCGTCGAGCAGCTGCTCCAGCCGCGCCATGTCACCGTAGGACTCCGCGCGGGCCATCGGCGGGATCAGGTGGTCGACGATCGTCGCGTGCGCGCGCCGCTTGGCCTGCGCGCCCTCGCCCGGGTCGTTGATGAGGAACGGGTAGACCAGCGGCAGGTTCCCGAGCACCGCGTCGGGCGCGCACGACGCCGAGAGCCCGGCCGTCTTGCCCGGCAGCCATTCCAGCGACCCGTGCTTGCCCAGGTGGACGACCGCGTGCGCGCCGAACTCCTCCTCCAGCCAGCGGTAGGCGGCCAGGTAGTGGTGGCTGGGCGGCAGGTCCGGGTTGTGGTAGATCGCGACCGGGTTCTCGCCGAACCCGCGTGGCGGCTGGATCATGATGATGACGTTGCCGCTCTGCAGTGACGCCAGCACGATGTCGCCGTTGTCGACGTACAGCTCGCCGGGCGCCGGGCCCCAGTGCTCCTCCACCCCCGAACGCAGCTCGGCGGGCAGCTCGGCGAACCACTCGCGATACCGGGCAGCGGGCACCCGGATCGGGTTGCCGGACAGCTGCTCCTCGGTCAGCCACTCCGGGTCCTGACCACCGGCGGCGATGAGCGCGTGGATCAGCGCGTCGCCGTCGGGCTGGTCGGTGCCGGTCGGGTCGACGCCCGGGAACGCGTCGGGCCCCAGGTCGTAACCCAGGCCGCGCATCCGCCGCAGCAGCTCGATTGCCGACGCGGGCGTGTCCAGCCCGACCGCGTTGCCGACGCGAGAGTGTTTCGTCGGGTATGCGGACAGCATCAGCGCGATGCGCCGCTCCGACGTGGGCGTGTGCCGCAGGCGGGCGTGCGCCAGCGCGATGCGAGCCACCCGGGACGCGCGCTCGGCGTCCGGGACGTACCGGGGCAGGCCGTCCTCGTCGAGCTCCTTGAACGAGAACGGCACCGTGATCAGCCGGCCGTCGAACTCCGGCACGGCCATCTGGTTGCCCGCGTCGAGCGGCGAGAGGCCGTCGTCGTTGGCCGCCCACGTCTCGCGGTCGCTGGTCAGGCACAGCGCCTGCAGGATCGGGACGTCGAGCGCGGCCATCTCGGCGACGTCCCAGGCCTCGTCGTCGCCGCCCGCGCCCACCTCGGACGGCCGCGTGCCGCCCGCCGCGAGCACGGTCACCAGCAGGGCGTCCACGGACGCCAGCTCGGCCATCATCGCCGGCTCGCGCGTCCGCAGCGAAGCGCAGTAGATCGGCAACGCGCGCCCGCCCGCGGCTTCGATCTGATCGGCGAGGGTGTGTACGAACTGCGTGTTCCCGGACAGGTGGTGCGCGCGGTAGTACAGGATCCCGATGACCGGGCCGTCACCCCGCGAAGGCCGCTCCAGGACGCCCCACGCGGGTTGTTCGGCGGGCGGCTCGAAGCCGTCACCGGTGAGCAGCAGCGTGTCGGAGAGGAACCGCTGCAGCTGGGTGAGGTTCGCCGGGCCGCCCTGCGCCAGGTAGGCGTGGGCCTCGGCGGCGATGCCGATCGGGACGGTCGAGAGCTTCATCAGCTCGGCGTCGGGCGTCTGCTCCCCGCCGAGGACGACGACGTGCGCGCCCGACGCGCGCAGCGTGTCCAGGCCCTCCTGCCAGGTCCGCGGCGTGCCGAGGATGCGGACGACCACGATGCGCACGCCTTCGAGCAGCCCGGGCAGCTCGGCGACGTCGAGCCGGGCGGGGTTGCCGAGCCGGTACTCACCTTCGGCCGAACGGGCGCTGAGCAGGTCGGTGTCCGAAGTGGACAGCAGCAGGATCACGAGGCTCCTCCTCGGGGTCCGCGCCCCGGGTCGACGGGCGCGCCGGCCGGAGTTCCTGGCTCCCGGAGATCACTCTCCGATGACAGTGGCGGGACCGCCCCGGACTCTCACCGGGTTCCTCCACCTGCCGACGCGTGGGTATCGGTCTCACTCTCCGGTGCGGCCGGGCGCGGCGTCAAGGTGACGTGTGCCCGCTTGTCAGAGCCGCTTGGCCGCGCGGAACGCCTTCGCGTAGGTCCCGGAGCCGTCGATCAGCGACACCCCGCCCGCGTCCCCGAAGGTCGGGCCGTTGGCGACCTTGCGGCTGGAGAGCACGCGGTGGTGGCCGTCGCTGTCGATGCCCAGGTAGATGCCGGTGTGCGAGACCTGCGTGCCGAGCTGCGGCTCCAGGTTGAAGAACAGCACGTCACCCGGCTGGAGGGTGCTGAAGTCGGTCGCCTGCTTCTTCTCGTCGTGGACGACCTCGGTGCCGGGGCCCAGCTCCGACAGCGCCCACGCGCGCCGCGGCAGGCCCGGGCCCTTCGTGTTGGTGCCGAGCAGCGGGTAGCCCGAGCGGTAGCCGTAGACCATCCGGACGAAGCCCGAGCAGTCGAGGGACCGGGCGCGCGCCGGCTCCGCCGCCTCGTGGACGCCGCCCGGGAAGTCCCAGCCGATGCCCAGGTAGTCGTAGAAATCCGACTTCTCGAGGCGGCCCTCCGCGCTGTCCGGGCCGAAGTTGGCGTCACCGCCGATGCGGAGCTTCTTCGCCATCTCGTCGGCCGCGCCGTCGGTGTACTGCAGGGCGATGGCCAGGACGTCCGGATCGGTGTTCCCGACCGCCTTCGGCAGCCAGTCGGTGAACCACTTCTCCTTCTCCGCGCCCGCCTGCCACGGCTGCGGCGCGAGCCGGATCCAGGCGGTCGAGGTGATGCTGACCTTGGTGAACCTCGGCTCGGTGAAGGTGCGGGTCTTCCCGGTCAGCATGACCGCGCGGGAGCCGTCGGTGAACGACGCCAGCTGGGCGCCCGCCGCGTCACGCACCACCGTCCGGGCCGGATTTTCCAGCCGTTCGTAGGTGTACCCGCCGGTGACCGCCGCGCCCGTCGGGGCCGCCGAGGCCGAGATGGCCGTGATCTCCTGCCGGTCCTGCGTCGCGACGTAGACCGCCGCCGTGCCGGACACGGCGATGACCGCGGCGAGGACGCCGATCCGGACCCCTTTGCGCATCGTCACCTCAGACCGTCGGGACCAGGCCGACCAGCACGCCGCTGATCAGCACCGCGTAGCTGGCCAGGCTCACCCCGCCGGTGGCGAGCATCGTGGCCACGGGCTTCTGCCGGACGAGCTGGTAGGCGACCAGCCCGGGCACCACGAACCCGAGGGTCTGGTGCACGAACAGCAGCGGGAAGTCGGCCTGCAGGACCAGCAGCAACGTCGTCTGCAGCACCACGCCGAGCAGCACGACCGCGGCGAAGAGCCGCTTGCCGTAGAGGATCACCATGCGCTGCAGCAGCTTGGTGCCGCCGAAGGTCAGCGCCGTCATCAGGACGATGATCGCCGCGCGGCGGTAGTCCTCGACCATGGTCAGCGCGATCCAGCCCGGCGTGATCATGCCGCCGGGGGAGAGGTTGGTCGTGAGGTAGCAGACCAGCGACAGCAGCAGGCCGATGGCGAGCCCGACGGTGGCGACCTCGGGGGCGAGGGACGTGGTGAGCATCAGGCGACCGGTTCCAGTTTGGCGAGTTCCTCGATGAGCAGTTCCCCTTGCCCGTGGATGTTGCCGATGGCGATGAGCGACGCCTGCCGCCCGACGCCGCCGACGATCCCGCGCAGCAGTTCCCGCGGCGAGCGCGAGCCGCCGAGGTCGACGACCCGGTCGTGCCACTCGCTGGGGATGGCGGCGCGGGCGCTGCGCGTCGGGTCGCCGATGAGCACCACGCGTTCCGGCGCGATCTTGGGGATGAGCGCGCCCATCTGGCCGTTGCGCTCGACGCGGTCCGGACGGCAGTTGATGATCACGTGCAGCGGGTCGGCGATCGCGCCCTGGCGGCGGAGCTGGTCGATGTTCAGCAACGTCGATTCGGGGTCGTTCGCGGCGAAGACGTTCGCGAAGCGCAGGAGCCGGCGCCCGGCGCGGTACCGGTGCACCTGCAGTACGCCCGGGTCCGGCGGCGCGGCCCACATGCCTTCGAGGGCGAGCTGCCGGTTGACGTTGAGCAGGTCCGCCACGGCCAGCGCGATCGCGACGTTCTCCTTGAACGTGATCCAGCTGAACCGGCGCATCTCCTCGTCGGTGACCGACTCCGGGTCGACGGCGATCAGCTCGCAGTCCCGCTTGTCGGCCTCCTCCTGGAGGATGGGCAGCCGGTCCTTCTCCGCGGTCAGGCAGATCCCGCCGACCGGCATCGACCGGGACAGCGAGCGGGCGACGTCGTCGAGCGTCGGGCCCATCTCGGCCAGGTGGTCTTCGCGGACGTTGCAGAGCACGCCGATCGTCGAGCGGATCAGCTTGCTCTGGTTGATCTCCTGCAGGTCGGGCATGACCGCCATGCACTCGATGACCAGCGCGTCCGGCCGGTACGCGGCGGCGCGGCGGACGATGCCGATCTGCTCGACGACGTTGGCGATGCCGAACTTGCGGTACACCGGCTCTTCGCTGCCGTCCGGGTGGATGAACCGGGCCGCGGTGCCGGTGGTCTTCGCCGTCGTCACGAGGCCGCCGCCGCGCAGGGCGCCCGCGCAGAGGCGGGTGATGGAGGACTTGCCGCGGATGCCGTTGACCAGCACGCGCGTCGGGATGCTGTGCAGGTGCTTGTAGTGCTGGCGCTGTTCGGCGATCCCGGCGGCCAGCATCGCCGCCGACGCTGTGAGCAGCACGACGTAGAGGAACGTCACGTCAGACCCCGGCCCCGTCCAGCCAGCTGAGGTAGTCGCTCTTGGCCTTCTCTTCGGGTGTCCGGGCCGGTATCCGCGGCGGTGTCTGCGGCCGCGGCCGGGCCGCGCGCGGCCGGGGTGGCGACTGCGGCTTCGGCTTCGGTTCGGGGGCCGGTTCCGGCTCGTCCACGATCTTCTGCAGCAGCTCGGTCTCGTCGGTCGCCGCGCCGGTGGGGCGCCGGACCTCGCCGAGGCGGTCGCGGCCGTCGGTCAGGGCCTGGCGGCAGATCTCGACGCAGGAGGCGATCGTGCCGATCTCGTCCTGCCGCTGCGGGTAGACGACGGCGCCGGTCTCACCGGCCGCGATCCGGCTCGCCTCTTCGCCGACCCGGCGCAGCGGCCGCACGACCACCAGCAGGTGCCAGGCGAACAGCATCAGCGCGACGACGGCGGTGAGCAGCGCGGCGACCCGCGCGCCCGAGCGGACGGTGTTGTCGGCGACCCCGAGCGACCCGATCGGCTGCTCGGCGACGACGACCCACTTCAGCGCGGCGGCGTTGCCCTTGTCGGCCACCCGCTGGGCCGCGACGAGCGCGCCCGGCGTCGTCTCGCGGGCGTCCTTGCCGGACTGCGCCGCGTCGACGTTCTTGATCAGCGCCGGATCGGTGAGCGCGCTGAACGCGAGGTAGCCCTCGGTGTCGGCGATGGTGCGCTTGCCCTCGTCGACGACCCGGACCCGGCCGCCCGCCGACCCGAGCAGCTCGGCCATCCGCGGCACGTCGTACTCGCCGACCAGGACGTTCTTCGAGTCCGGCAGCGGCGTGAAGGCGTAGACGATGGGCACCCGGCCGCTGGTGTTGTGCTGGCGCAGGCCTTCGCCTTCGGGCAGCTTCACCGGATCGCGCAGCGACTCGCGCCCGGCCAGCAGCCGGACCGCGCCGTCGGCGTCGGCGACGTAGACGCTGCGGAACCGGCTTTCGGTGTCGGCCAGCCGGTCGAGCATGCCGCGCAGCTGGTCGGGCTCCTTGCCCTTGCCGAGCCGGGCGACGGCCTGCAGGTCGGTCAGGCCCTCGGCGAGGCTGCGGCGCAGGGTGTCGGCCGAGCGCGTGACGCGGACGCCGTGCTCGCTGAGCATGGTCGGCGACACGTCGGCGTGCTGCCGCCCGAGCGTCGCGGCGACCGCGCCCGACCAGCCGAGCAGGGCCAGCGCGACCAGGACGATGACCAGCTGGGCGGAGACGAACGGGCGCACCTTCGGCGCGGGCTTGCGGCGACGCAGCTTCGAGCGGTACCGCTCCATCGCCGTCGTCACGCGATTGACCTCGCGGATCCGCGAGGGGCGGACCGGCTTGCCGAGCTCGCCGGCCGCGACGGCGAGCGCGTCGGTCCGCAGCCGCCGGATCGGCGCGACGACCGCGCGCCGCAGCAGCACGAAGCCGGCGACGGCCAGCGCGAGCAGCGCGGCGGCGGGGATCAGGCCGGGCCAGCGCGCCGGCACGGCCTCGACCGGGAAGCGGCTGAACGAGACCACGGACAGGCCCAGGCTGCCGCCGATGCTCGAAGGCGTGACCGGCGCGTAAGAAACCAAAGGAGCGCGCTCGGTGCTGACTCCCCGTGGGCCCTTCTCGCTCACGGCGTCGCCGGTCAAGACGCCGGACTGGCCGGCGGCGGCCGCGGTGGCGGCGCGGGCGAGCAGCTCCTGGGCCGGGCGGTCGGTCGCGGCGATGTCGGCGCCGTGGGTGTGCAGCAGCGCGCCGTCCGCGGTGACCAGCCGGACCTGCTGCTGGCTGTCCTTGTCGAGGTCGCCGGTGGTGCCGCGCAAGGCCGTCGAGACGACGAGCAGCTTGCCGGCGCGTGCCCCGGTGAGCGGGAGCGCGGTCAGCACGAGCGGGGTGTCCCCGGGCCGGGCGACCGGGCGGACGGTGAGGTTCGCGACGGCGACGCCGCGCAGGGTCTCCACCGGCACCGGTTCGCCGCGCGTGGCCAGGACCTTCTGCGCGGCCGGGTCGTAGACGACGACGCCGCGCCAGTCCTCGTACGTCTCGCCGAGGCGGGTGAGCAGCGCCGTGTCGTCGGCGGTGTCGAACACCCCGGAGCCGGCCGCGACCTGCAGGTCACCCGCGGCGGCCGTGGCCGACGTCGCGACGCTCTGCGCCAGGCCGGCGGTGGTGCGCTGCTGGCCGGCGGTCACCTCGTCCGGGACGCGGCCGGCCGCGTCGTTCGCGCGGATCAGCGACAGCGGCCCGGCGGTCGACAGGTAAAGCGCGGTGAAGGCGGCGATGAGCAGCAGCAGAACGAAGGTGGCGGCGGACGCGACGCCGGCGCCGCGGGGGAAGCCCGCCTCCGGAATCTGCGCGCGCAGCCGTGCCGCACGATCTTTTCGCTGGTTCAACCTGGTCCCCCCAGGCCCTTTCCGTCGCGCGATCCCGGAGGATCGCCGGCCAAGATCAGCCGATACTGGAACGCCCACCCGTTCGGGTCACGTGAAGGTATCAATGGAGCGTGAAGTGACGTTACAACTACCCCCATCGAGGGACAAACCGTGGTTAACGGTTGATGCAGAGCGGCATCAGTACACTCCGAGTGGTGATCAGCCGACCGCGGATGTTGCTGAGCGTGGCCGGTGTGGCCGTCGCGCTGGCCTTGGTGCTCACCCTGGTCCTGATCCTCGGTGACGACGGGTCACCGAACCCCGCACCGCCCGCCCCGGAGGCCGGTTTGGATTCCCTGGTAACCGACTTCACATCCGGCCTGTCCGCGGACCAGCCCTACCGTTCACCGAAAGCCGACGAACGTCGTACGGCGGCGGCCGGTTTCGCGGCGATTCTCGATCACCGGGGCACGGCGGACTTCGAAAAGCTCGGTTTTTCGGTGCGCGACGGCGTCGATCCGGCGACCGGGCGGGCGTACACGATCGCCGTCGACAAGCCGGGCAGCGAGCGGGCGTGGGGGATGTACGTGATCGACCGGACGGCGCCGCCGTCGCTGGTGGTCGAGGTCCCGCACCCGGCGTTCGACCTGCGGACCGAGCTGTTCGGCGTCGACCTGTTCCGGAAGGTGCCCGGTGCGGTGCTCCTGATCGCCGGGGCGCACCGGAAGGCCGACGACAGCAAGGCCGACGTCGCGCACGAGGAGGATTCGGTGTTCCACGTCGTGGCGTCCGGGCTGGCCGGTCGCGGACTGGCGCAGGTGCAGCTGCACGGCTTCCACGACCAGAACCTGCCCTCGACGGACATCGTGCTGTCCTCGGGCGCCACGCTCGCCGGCGACGCGGCCCGCCGCGCGGCGGAGCGGCTGACCGCCGACGGCTTCCAGGTGTGCCGGGCCTGGGAGGAGCGCTGCAAGGGCCTCGAAGGCACGACGAACGTCCAGGGCAAGATGGCCGCGACCGACGGCACGGTCTTCCTGCACGTCGAGATGAGCCGCACGGTCCGGGAATCCCCGCAACGCCGGGCGGACGTGGTCCGAGCCCTGACGGAAGCAGACCTCACCAAGCCGTGAGGGAAGGGTCGACTCGCGTGATCGGGGAGTCGACACGCGTGATTGAAGGGTCGACACGACGTGCGAGCCGTGTCGACCCGCCAATCACTTGAGTTGACTCCCCCATCACGCGAGTTGGCGTTCCGATCACGCGGAGCGTTCGGTGTCTCCGAGGCGGGGGAAGGGTTTCGTGGAGAACAAGACCTCCACCGAGACCTCGAAGAACTCCGCGATCCGGAGGGCCAGGTACAGCGACGGGCTGTACTCGCCGCGTTCGAGGTAGCCGATCGTCTGGTAGTGCACGCCCAGGGCCTCCGCCAGCTGGCGCCGGGAGATCGACCGCTCCGCGCGCAGCATCGCGATCCGGTTGTAGACGACCTCACTCATCACTACCCCACACGCTGCATGGCCTTCTCCCGGCGCTGCGCCACCGACGAACCCGCTTCCCGCCGCGCCATGCGGCGCAGCAGCACCGGGGCCAGCGCCAATCCGAGCACGGACCACGCGAGCAGTACCGCGAGGGTCGGCAACGGCCGCCACGACTGGCCGATTTCGACGACCACCGCGCTGTCCGGCAGCAACGCCGAGCGCATGCCGAGGCCCAGCCAGTACATCGGGAACACCTGCGCGATGCCCTGCACCCAGGACGGCAGCGCGGTGACCGGGTAAAAGATCCCCGAAATGGCGCCCAGGCCCATGATCGGCAGCGTGATCAGCGCGATGGACCGCGGGCTGTTGGTGAGCGACCCCAGCGCCGCCCCGAGCGGCAGCGTCGCCACCAGCCCGAGCGCCAGCACCCACAGCAGGTGCACGTACGACCAGGCGCCGTCCGGGGCCAGCGAGTCGAACAGGAACAGGCAGGGGACCAGCACCAGCAGGATGCCGGTGACCTGCGCCAGCGACAGCGCCGTCGTCTTCCCGACCAGGTAGCCGAGCATGCCGTTCGGGGTCGCCTTGGCACGCAGCAGCGTGCCGTCCTCGCGGTCGACGGCCAGGTAGCCGGCCGCGCTGTTCAGCCCGTTGAACACGATCCCGGCGCCGAGCACGCCGGGCACGGTGGCCGCGCCGAGCGAGAACGTGGTGCCGGGCAGGTGCGCGTTGCGCATGAAGAACAGCGTGCCGAGGAAGAGCGCGACGAAGACGAACTGGCCGACGACGTCGTCGCGGTTGGTCCACGTCTGCTTGAACTCGATCCAGCCGCGGGCCACCCCGGCCCGCAGCGCGGCGGTGGGGGCGTTCATCGCGCACCCGCTTCCTGGAGGCCGAGCTCCGTCTCGCCACCGGCTTCGGCGCGGTGGACCAGCGTCATGTAGGTGTCCTCCAGCGACGCGCGCCGGACCTCGAGGTCCGCGACGGCCTCGCCGTGCTGCTTGAACAGGTCGTACACGTACTTCGTCGCTTCGGTCGTCGAGTGGACGAACCGCTGGCCATCGAGCGTCCAGCGGACCTCGGCCTCGCCGGAGATCTGCCGGCTCAGCGCGTCGGCCGAGCCGTCGGCGATGATGCGGCCGCCGTTGAGGATGAGGATCCGGTCGGCCAGCTTCTCGGCCTCGTCGAGGTCGTGCGTGGTCAGCAGGATCGTGGTGGCCAGCTCGTCGGACAGCCGGTGCACGAGGTCGTGGAACTCGCGCCGCGCCTCCGGGTCGAAACCCGCGGTCGGCTCGTCGAGGAAGAGCAGCTCGGGCCGGCCGACGATGCCGATCGCGACGTCGAGCCGCCGCCGCTGGCCGCCCGAAAGGGTCTTGATCTTCTTGTGCGCGTGCTCGGTGAGCCCGACCGCGGCGATCAGCTCGTCGGCGTCCCACGGCCGCACGTGCGACGCCGTCGAATACGGCGCGTAGTACCGGCCGAGGTGCGCGAGCAGCTCGCGCACGCGCCACTTCCCGTGGTCGCGCCACGACTGGAGCACGACCCCCAGCCGCGCCCGCCAGTCTTCGCCGCCGCGCGCCGGGTCGACACCCAGCACGCTGACCTCGCCGGCCGACCGCATCCGGAAGCCCTCGAGGATCTCGATCGTCGTCGTCTTGCCCGCGCCGTTCGGCCCGAGCAGGCAGACGACCTCGCCCCGGTACGCCTCGAACTCGACGCCGTGCAGCACGTCGTTCGCGCCGTAGCGCATCCGCAGCCCGCGTGCGCGGACGACGGGTTCCGCTGGATCTCTCATCACGTCACCCCCATCTGACTGATGCGATCGAATGTAGCACACCTACTACATATGATCAGAGTTCTGCGGCTCCGGGAACTTGACCGGCGGTCACCCGGTTCGCCGGGCATGGGTACTTGGCTGGGGCTGGCTCTGCCGGGCGGCGTCCTGATCCTGCTGGTCGTGGCCGCGGTCGAACTGCGGCCGCGCAAGAGGGGCTCGCGGTTCAAGGCGCGGCTGTCCGCGACCTACCTCGACGAGACGACCGCGTTCCTCTACGGCACCAAGCGGCGTGAGCTGGAACACCGGGAAACGATGTCGATGCTCGTCGAGACCGACGCCGACGGCGCGCCACCCCTGCGTGACGTGGACCTCGAGGCCGGGACCGCCCGGATCCGGCCGCGCTCGGACCCGCCGGAGCCGGAAAACCGCCAGCTACAGTGACCCCATGCCGACCCCAGCGCGTGTGCGAGCCGACGCGTGCCCGGGGGTATTCGCACCCCACGACGCCGCCGACGGCCCGTTGGCCCGGGTGCGGCTGCCCGGCGGCGCGGTTTCCGCGGCGCAGCTGCGCGCGCTCGCCGAGTGCGCCGAGGCGTGCGGCGACGGCGACCTCCACCTCACTTCACGCGGCAACGTCCAGTTGCGTGGTGTCACCCGGCCCGGGCTCGCGGCCCGGCTCACCGACGCGGGCCTGCTGCCGTCGCCGTCGCACGAACGGGTCCGCAACGTCCTCGCGTCGCCGTTGAGCGGCCTGCGCGGCGGGCTCGCCGACGTCCGGGGCCTGGCCGCCGCGCTCGACGTCCGCCTGTGTGCCACGCCGGAGCTGGCTTCGCTGCCGGGCCGCTTCCTCTTCGCCTTCGACGACGGCCGCGGCGACGTCGCCGGGGAAGGCGCCGACGTCTGCTGGCGCGCGCTCGACGCCGACGAAGGGACGTTGCTGCTCGCCGGCGGCGACACCGGACGGCTGGTGGCCCGCGCCGACGCCGTCGCGACGCTGGCCGAGGTCGCGCTCGAGTTCCTGCGCGTGCGCGGATCGGCCTGGCGGGTCGCGGAACTCGACGACCCGGCCTGGCGTGGGGCACCGGTGCGGTGGCTCCCGGCGGAAATCCCGGCGGGGCTCATCGAGCGCGACAGCGGTCTCGCGGCGGCCGTCAAGCCGCGCTTCGGGCAGCTTTCGGCGGTTGAGGCCCGGGCACTGGCCGAGTACGGGCCCGCGCTGGTCACGCCCTGGAAATCCGTCGTGCTCCCGGACGTGCCCGCCGACGTCTTCGCACGGTTGGGGTTCGGTGGGGCCGAACTGGGGACCAGCGCCTGCATCGGCCGGCCCGGCTGTGCGAAGTCGCGCGCCGACGTGCGTGCCGACGCCGTGTTCCGGCCCGGGCTGCGCGCGCACTTTTCGGGCTGTGAACGGCGGTGCGGGAAGCCGTCACAGTCCCATGTGGACGTTGTCGCCGAAGCGGGGGGCTACCGCATCGACGGCCGGTGGGTGCCGCTCGACGAGATGGAAGGGAACCTGTGATCGACTACCTGCGGGACGGTGCCGAGATCTACCGGCACTCGTTCGCCACGATCCGCGAAGAGGCGGACCTGGCGATCCTCCCCGACGACGTGGCGGGCCTGGCGGTCCGGATGATCCACGCCTGCGGCATGGTCGATCTGGTCGACGACCTGCGCTACACGCTCGACGTCGTCGAATCCGGCCGGGCCGCGCTGGAGAACGGCGCGCCGATCCTGTGCGACGCGCGGATGATCGCCAGCGGCGTCACCCGGCGCCGCCTGCCCGCGGACAACGAAGTGCTCTGCACGCTGGCGGACCCCTCGGTGCCTTCGCTGGCCGAACGCATGGGGACCACGCGCTCGGCCGCGGCCCTGGAGCTGTGGCGCGACAAGCTGCCCGGCTCGGTCGTGGCGATCGGCAACGCGCCGACCGCGCTGTTCCGCCTGCTGGAGCTGCTCGACGAAGGCGTCGGCGCGCCCGCGGCGATCATCGGCGTCCCGGTCGGGTTCGTCGGCGCGATCGAGTCCAAAGTGGAGCTCGCGAAGCGGGCGCCCGCGCCGTACCTGGTCGTGCACGGACGGCGCGGCGGCAGCGCCATGGCCGTCGCGGCGATCAACGCCCTCGCGAGCGCCGAAGAATGACCGGCACGCTGTACGGCGTCGGGCTCGGCCCCGGCGACCCGGAACTGATGACGGTCAAGGCCGCGCGGCTGATCTCCGAAGCGTCGGTGATCGCTTACCACTGCGCGCGGCACGGGCGCAGCATCGCGCGCTCGGTCGCCGAGCCCTACCTGCGCGAGGGACAGATCGAGGAGAAGCTCGTCTACCCGGTCACGACCGAGACGACCGACCACCCCGGCGGCTACGAGGGCGCGATCGCCGATTTCTACGAGCTGAGCGCGAAACGGCTCGCCGAGCACCTCGACGCGGGCCGCGACGTCGTCCTGCTCTGCGAGGGCGACCCGTTCTTCTACGGCTCCTACATGTACATGCACGAACGGCTTTCCGGGCGGTTCCCGGCCGTGGTCGTGCCGGGCGTGACGTCGGTGAGCGCGGCGTCGTCGGTGCTCGGCCGGCCGCTGGTGCAGCGCGACGAGGTGCTGACGGTACTCCCGGGCACGCTGCCCGCGCCGGAGCTGGCCCGGCGCCTGGCCGACACCGACTCCGCGGCGGTCCTGAAGCTCGGCCGGACGTTCGGTTCGGTGCGGGAAGCGTTCGCCGAAGCCGGGAAGCTCGAAGACGCCTTGTACGTCGAGCGGGCGACCTGGGGTGAGCAGCGGGTCTCACCACTGGCGGACGTGGACCCTTCGACGGTGCCGTACTTCTCGCTCGCTCTGCTGCCTTCGCCGGCTTACGCGTCCCGGATTTCGCCCGCCCCGCCTTCGGTTCCGGTCACCGTCACCGGTGAGGTCGTGGTGGTCGGGCTCGGTCCGGCGGGTCCGGAGTGGCTGACCCCGGAGGCTTCGGCGGAGCTTTCCGAGGCCGAGCACATCGTGGGATACGGTCCGTACGTCGCGCGGGTGCCGCAGAAGGCGGGCCAGCAGCGGCACGCGTCGGGCAACCGGGTGGAGGCCGAGCGGGCGGTCGAAGCCTTGTCCCTGGCCGCTTCCGGCGCGCGGGTCGCGGTGGTTTCCTCGGGGGATCCGGGGGTGTTCGCGATGGCGTCGGCGGTGCTGGAGCAGGTCGCGGCCGGGCACGGCGCCGGGGTCCGGGTGCGGATCGTGCCGGGCGTGACGGCGGCGCAGGCGGCGGCTTCCCGGGTCGGGGCCCCGCTCGGGCACGACTACTGCGTGCTCTCGCTGTCGGACCGGCTGAAGCCGTGGGAGATCATCGAGAAGCGCCTGAACGCGGCGGCCGAGGCGGATCTGGTGCTGGCGCTGTACAACCCGGCTTCGCGGACTCGCACGACCCAGCTCGCTTCGGCGCGCGACGTGCTGCTGCGGCACCGGACGCCGGAGACGCCGGTGGTGGTGGCCCGCGACGTGGGCGGCCCGGAGGAGGACATCCGCGTCACGACGCTGGGCGACCTCGATCCGTCCACAGTGGACATGCGGTGCCTGCTGATCGTGGGCTCGTCGCGGACCCGGGTGGCGAACGGGGTGGTGTGGACCCCGCGCAGCTACTGACGGCCGAGACGGCCTTGCACCGCCGGGCGGCGCTGGCCGGCACGGCGGCGTCGGCCGCGGGGGTGCCCGGCCGCTTCCGGGCGTGGGAGCACGCGGGACTGCTGGCGGTGCTGGCCACCGATCCCGCGCTCGCATACCTGTCGACGGTCACCGGGGTGACGCCGGAGACGCTGCCCGAAGTAGCCGGTCTGCTGCGTTCGCCCGGCTGGGCCGGCGTCGGCCCGACGGTGGTGGCTCCGGCCGGGCTGCCGGTGCCGGGCCTGGCGCCGGCGGGCGAGCGGTTCCTGGCCGTCCGGCGGCTCGAACCCGCGCCGGCGCCGCCGCCGGACGAGGCCGACGCGGAGGTCTTCCTGCGCGTACTGCTGGCCGGGTTCGAGGTCGGCGGGCCGGTGGCCGCGTACATGACCGCGGAACACCGGCTCCCGATCGTGCGCCGGTTCCTGCTGTCGGAAGGCGGGACGCCGATCGCGGCCGCGGGCCTCACGATCGACCGCGGCGTCGCGATCCTCGGCGCGGCGTCGACGCTCGCCGGGTTCCGTGGCCGGGGAGCGCAGCCGACGCTGCTGCGCCGTCGTCTCGAAGCGGCTGCGGCGGAGGGCGCGACGCTGGCGGTGGCGACGGCCCGCCCCGGCTCACCGAGCGTGGCGAACCTGGAGCGGGCCGGCTTCCACCTCCACCGCCGGATGGCGTGGACGAAGCCTTAGCGCGTCGGGTCCTTGCCGTTCGGCTGGCTCGGACCCGGGCCCGGTGACCACCACCCCGGCACGGTCTTCTCCCCGTGCACGACGGTCGGCGCGATGCCCTCGGTGAACGGCTCGATCTGCAGCAGCTGTCCCCACGACTGGCTCGGCTGGCCGATCAGGTAGCTCGGCACCTCCGGCTCCTCGGCCAGCTCTTCCAGCCACCCGATCGGCCCGCCGTTGGTCGACGACGCCCATTCCGCCTCGTCCGCCAGGCCACCCGCGGTGATGCGGTAGGCCGGGACCTGCGAGATCCCGTCGTGCGACGTCACCGGCTGGACGCACGGGTACACGAACGACGCCGGCCAGTCCACGTACACCGGCTTCGAGCCGATGCGGTCCGTCAACGTCGTGAACGTCGGGACGCGCGGGGCCGACGCCGCGATCCAGCCGTCCTCCGTCAGGTCGTTGTCCACGATGTTGATGCGGACCGCGTTCGTCTCCGGGGGGAGGTCGCGCAGGTTGATGCGGGTGTCGTTCCAGCCGCCCGTGCCCGAGCCCGGCGGGAGCATGAACTGGCTGCGCACCACCTTCACGCCCTCGGGGGTGTTCATGCCGTAGTCGAGGCTGACCGACGTCGGGCGGCGGGCGGCACCCGCGGTCGCCACCACGATCTGGCCGTCCGCCGGCTTCTCCGTCAGCGCGTACCAGTCACTGCGCAGGCGGCCCGCGCGGGTCTCGGAGTCCAGGTAGCTCGACCACATCGGGACGCTCTCCGGCGTGAACCCGTGCGGCGGCTCGGCCAGGGGATCCTTGTCGTCGACCGGACGGGTGTGGAAGCCCGTCTGGACGCGGCCGTTGTCCTGGTCCGGGTTGGGCAGCGGGGAGTTCTCCGGCTCCTTGGGCTTCTCCGCGACCGTCCGCTGCTCGGTCTGCGGGTGCAGGATGCTCGTCGCCGCGTCGCGCTCGACCATCACGTGGTCGGACAGGTTGCAGCTCTTGCCGAACAGGTGCCCGACGTTCGCCGCGCCCAGGCTGTAGCTGCCGGACTGGTTGTGGATCGCCCACGCCATCGTGACGAACTCGCCCGCCGCCACCAGGCCGCAGACCACCACCAGCGACAGCGAACCCAGCCGCAGCGCGCGCAGCCGGCCCTCCTGCACCGGCGGGGGCGCGCCCGGCCGGTGCGCGCGGACGTTCTCGACGAACGCGTAGACCCCGGCGATCGCCGCCGCCACCAGCAGGATCGTGGACAGGCCGATGCCACCGATCGACGGCGCCACGTTCGTCCACTGGACGCCGAGGCGGGAGACGAACCAGTAGGTGTTCGGCCCGGTCGCGGCCAGCGCGGCGACGACCAGCAGCCCGGCGAGGAAGGCCGCGCGGTTGCGTTTGGACCGCAGCACCGTCGAGCCGGTCGCGAGCGCGGTCAGCGCCGCCATCGACGCGCCGACCGCGGCGAACGCGCCGAAGTGGT
Organism: Amycolatopsis iheyensis; assembly: GCF_024703995.1. Taxonomy (GTDB): domain Bacteria; phylum Actinomycetota; class Actinomycetes; order Mycobacteriales; family Pseudonocardiaceae; genus Amycolatopsis; species Amycolatopsis iheyensis. The sequence continues at coordinate 26,437 of NZ_JAMXQV010000028.1, forward strand.
GCGTCCACTTCGTCGGCGTCAGGGCCAGCAGCAGGAAGAACAACGCCGTCGTGCCGATCAGGCGGCGCGCGGGGCCAAGCGCCGCCCCCTGGATGCGGCCGCGGCGCAGCAGCATCACCAGGCAGGTGGCCGTGCAGAGGCCGACCAGCAGCACCGGGAACCGGCGCGGCGCCGAGCCGTCCGGCAGGTTTTCGAACAGCAGCTGGTAACGCGCGAGCTCCTGGAACCACGACAGGTTCGGGCCGACCTGGGTGCGGATCCGGGTGGCTTCCTGCACGGTCGCGAACGTCTGGTCGGCGAACACCGCCACCAGCACCAGCAGCCCGGCCGCGGCGACCGGCGCGAGCACCGGCAGCCAGCCGCTTTCGCCGGCACGCTGGCGGATCAGCTTGAACAGCGGCCGCGCGGCGACGAGGAACGGCGCCACCGCGATCAGCCCGGTCGGCGTCGCGGCCAGAGTGAACCCGGCCGCGGTCAGGCCCAGGCACAGCGGCAGCAGCCGCCGCGTCACCAGCGTGCGCTCGACCGCGCAGATCGCCAGCAGCGACCCGAGCGCGGCGACCGGCTCCGGCCGGACGCCGTTGTTGTAGGGCATCCACCAGATCAGGAACACCGTCGCGGCGGCCCAGCTGGCCGGGCGGCTGGTGCGGATCTGGGTGCCCAGCCGGGGCATCACCTCGCGGCTGATCAGCAGCCAGCTGAGCACGCCGAGCAGGAACGACGGCAGCCGGATCCACGGCGGCACCGTGCTGACGTGCGTCATCAGCTCGAAGACGTGGTAGAACCAGCCAAACGGCGCCTCCGCGACGCCGAACCAGCGGTGGTAGTTCGTCAGGAACCCGGTCTGCTCGGTGACCCGGGCCATCGTGAGGATGTAGCCGTCGTCCGAGGTCACCGGGCCGATGAAGACCCACGCGCCGAGCGCGAGGATCACCGTGACGTCCCGCAGCGTCAGCCGCCACCAGCCGACCGGCGCCCAGCGCGGGGCCCGTCTCGCGAAGCCGGAGTCCCGCCGCCAGACCGCGATCATGCAGCCGATCAGCGACAGGATGGCGACCACGCCGACGACGATCTTCAGCGCGGTCGGCGACGTCTGGTAGCGCGTGTCCGGCACGACCGAGACGTGCAGGCCGGCGATCGGGTCCTTGCTCGAGTTGATCGAGGAGTAGATGCCGACCACGCGGGGGCGCACGTCGCCGCCGGTGTGGAAGATCGGCGTCCCGGCCACGGCGAGGGTCATCTGCGTCGCGTCGACGTCCAGCTCGACGTCGCACTTTTCGGCGGGTAGCGGCTGCTGCGCGATCTGCTGGCCCTGGCTGGAGGCGAAGAGCACGCCGTTGTCGACGCGCAACTGGAGACCGACACCCTTGCCGGCGTTCGGGTCGGTGCGGCCGTCCGGCACGGTGGCGAAGAGCAGGCCGGGACCGTTCGTGCGGGCGTCGACCGAGCGGATGGCCGCGCACGGCAGCTCGGCGCGCAGGTCCTGGGCCCAGTACCCGGTCAAGGGCGCGTTGACGGAGCGGGTGTCGCTGCCCGTCGGCCAGACGACCTCCGCCGTGTCCTGCACCACCGGCAGGAAGGGGAAAGCCAGCGCGCACAAGGCCGAGAGCAGCCCCAGTGCTACGGCAATCAGACGCATCGGCGCAACGCTAACGGGTCAGCGGTCGGCCGGTGACGCAGGCCCCGGGTCACGCGGGGTGAACCTCCCGTGGTGTAAAGCCGCGGTCAGGGGACGGCGGCTACGCCAGCCGTGCCGCTCCAGGTCGGGTACGGTTTCCAGCCGGCTCACCGGCCCGGCGCACAGCCACGCGACCGGCCGGATCCCGGCCGGGATGTCCAGCAGCTCGGCCAGGAACGGCTCGCGGTAGAAGCTGACCCAGCCGACGCCGAGGCCCTCCGCGGTCGCGGCGAGCCACAGGTTCTGGATCGCCAGGCAGACCGAGTACAGCCCGGCGTCGGCGATGGCGTGCCGGCCCAGCACGTCGGGGGCGCCGCGCGCGGGGTCGTAGGTGACGACGATGCCGAGGCTCGCCTCGAGGATCCCCTCGATCTTGATGTTCGCGAAGGTGCTCGCGCGGTCCTCGGTGAGCTCCCGCGCGAAGACCTCGCGCTCCTCGTGGACGTGCTTCGCGAACTTCTCGCGCGTCGCGTGGTCGTCGACCAGCACGAAGTCCCACGGTTGCGTGAGCCCGACGCTGGGCGCGGCGTGCGCGGCTTCGAGGATCCGCGTCAGCGTCGCCTCGGGGATCGGCTCGCCGGTGAACTCGCCGCGGACGTCGCGGCGCTTGCGGAGGACTTCGTAGAACTCTTCGATCATCGGTTCAGGACCCATTCGACGGCTTCGGTCACGGTCTCGGCGGTCTCCGTGTCCGGCCGCGGCGGCCGCCGGACCAGGAGGACGGGTTTGCCCAGCTCGCGTGCCGCGGTCAGTTTCGCGCTGGTCAGCGTGCCGCCGGAGTCCTTGGTGACCAGGATGTCGACGCGTTCGAGCAGTTCGCGTTCGGCGGCGGTCTCGTACGGCCCGCGGGCGAGGATCAGCTCGTGGTGGCGGGGCAGCGGGGGCTCGGGCGGGTCGACGCAGCGGATGAGGAACCAGAGGTCGTCGAGGTGCGCGAAGGCGGGCAGGCCCTGGCGGCCGCTGGTGAGGAAGACGCGCTCGCCAAGGCCGGGCAGCTGCCGGGCGGCGTCGGCGAGGTCGTCGGCCCAGTGCCAGACGTCTCCCTTGACCGGCTCCCAGCCGGGTCGCGCCAGCCGCAGCAGCGGGATGCCGGTGTGTTCGGCGGCTTTCGCCGCGTTCGCGCCGATGCGTTCGGCGAAGGGGTGCGTCGCGTCGACGACGGCGCGTACGTCGTTCTCGCGCAACCACGCCGCGAGGCCGTCTACGCCGCCGAAGCCGCCTACGCGCACTTCGCCGACGGGGAGCCGGGGGCGTGCGACGCGTCCAGCCAGCGAAGACACAACGCGGACTTCGCGCGCTACGAGCGCTTCGGCGAGCTTCCGCGCTTCGCCGGTCCCGCCGAGAACGAGGATCACCCCGCCCGCCGCTCGCCCCAAGCGCCCCAATGTGGCCTTCGGTGCGTCAGACGCACCGAAGGCCACATTGGGTGCGTCAGACGCAACCAAGGCCACATTGGGGCGCTTGGTCATGACGGGTGTCCGTAGCCGACCGCTTCGCGCCAGCGGTCCAGCGTGCGCATGTTGGCCAGCGTCTCGGCCCAGGTCAGCTCCGGCGCCTGCCGGTCCCCGACGTGCGTGGCGACGTGGTCCGCTTCGCGTGCGAAGACACCCTGGGTCGCTTCGACCTCGATGACCTCCGGCTCGCCCTCGGCCGGGGTCAGGATGATCTCGGAGACGCCCGGCGCGCGCAGCGGGTGGATCCACGCCGGCCGCGGGACGTACAGCTGCCCGCGGGAGCCGAACACGCGGATGCCGTCCTCGCGGGTCAGCCGGATGCCGCAGGAGATCGTCGCCAGGATGTCGCCCGGCAGGCGCAGCAGGCAGGTCGCGTACTCGTCGACGCCGGACGCGCTCAGGCGCGCCATCCCGCTCACTTCGGCCGGCTCGACGACGTCCTGGCCGGTCGCGGCCTGCGCGACCAGGCGCGCGAGCGACGTGCAGTAGCAGCCGACGTCGAGGATCCCGCCGCCGCCGAGCGCGGGGTCGCTCAGCCGCGCGGTCTCCTCCGGGTTGCTGTCGAAGGAGAACGTCGTGTCCACCGCGCGGACCTCGCCGATCGCCCCGCTCGCGATCAGCTCCACCAGCCGGCGCGTCTGCGGGTGCAGCCGGTACATGAACGCCTCCATCAGGAAGACGTCGTTCCGGCGCGCGGCCTCGATCACTTCCCCGGCGTCGGCCGCGGTGAGCGTCAGCGGCTTCTCGCACAGCACGTGCTTGCCCGCTTCGGCGGCGGCGATCGCCCATTCCTTGTGCAGCGCGTGCGGCGTCGCGACGTACACGGCGTCGACGTCCGGGTCGGCGAGGAGGTCTTCGTAGCTGCCGTAGGCCTTCGGGATGTCGAAGCGCGCCGCGAAGTCGCGGGCCCGGTCGGCCTTCCGGGCGCCGACGGCGGCCAGCGTCCCGTGCCTGCTCTCCTCGACGCCGGCGGCGAAGTGGGCGGCGATCGTTCCGGCGGCCAGCAGGCCCCAGCGCAGTTCGGTCACAACGACTCCGGTTGGTTCGCCCGGTCACGGGCACTCGAGTAGAGGAAGCTGTCCGGGAAGCCGGCGGCGGCGAGCACCCGGCCGACGAAGATGGTGGCCGCCCGGGTCATCCCGGCTTCGCGGACCAGGGCGGGAAGTTCACCCAGCACGCCGCGCACGATGGTCTCCCCAGGCTGCGAAGCGAGCGCCACGACGGCGACCGGGCAGTCGGCGCCGTAGTGCGGCGTGAGTTCCTCGGTCACCCGCTCGACGTGGTTGATCGCCAGGTGCAGGGCGAGGGTCGCCCGCGTGGCGGCGAACGCGGCGAGGGTCTCGCCGGGCGGCATCTTCGTGGAGCGCGCCTGGACGCGGGTGATCACCAGGCTCTGCCCGATTTCGGGCACGGTGAGTTCGCGCTGCAGAACGGCGGCCGACGCGGCGAAGGCGGGCACACCGGGAACGACCTCGTAAGCCACGCCGGCCGCGTCGAGCCGCCGGGCCTGCTCGGCGACGGCGCTGTAGAGCGAGGGATCGCCGGAGCACAACCGCACGACCTCGTGCCCGGCTTGGTGGGCCGCGACCAGCTTCGCGACGATCTGTTCGAGGCTGAGGTTCGCGGTGTCGACCAGTTCCGTGCCGGGCGCGCAATGGGCGAGGAGATCCGGCGGGGTCATGCTGCCGGGGTAAAGGCAGACGCCGCAGCGGGCGAGCAGGTCGCGGCCGCGCACGGTGATGAGGTCCGCTGCGCCCGGGCCGGCGCCGACGAAGTGGACGGTCATCGGCTGCTCCACTGCGTCACGGTCCGCGCCGGCGTCCAGCCGGTGAACCCGCCGAGCGGCGCCGCGCGTTCGACGCCGATGCGCACCAGCTCGCCGCCGTGCTCGGCGTACGTGTCGGCCAAGATCGCTTCGGCCTCCAGCGTCACGCCGTGCGCGACGATCCGGGCGCCCGTCGCCAGGCACAGCTCCAGCAGGCCGGGGGTGCTCAGCCCACCGCCGACGAAGATCGCGTCGGGCCGGGGGAGCGTGCCCAGGACGTCGGGGGCCGTGCCCGTCACCACCTCCAGCTCGGGGACGCCCAGGTCGAGCGCGTTGCGGCCGATCCGCTCGGCGCGTTCGGGGTCCTGCTCGATGGCGATGGCCCGGTTGAGCTCGTGCAGCCGCGACCACTCGATCCCGACACTGCCCGCGCCCGCGCCGATGTCCCACAGCAGCTCGCCGGGGCTCGGCGCGAGCCGCGCCAGCGCCGAAACGCGCAGGTCGCGCTTGGTGAGCTGGCCGTCGTGGGAGTAGACGTCGTCCGGGACGCCGATCAGTGGCAACGCCGGCCCGGCGCACTCGAGCGCGAACACCGTCAGCGAGCCGGGTTCGCCCGACCAGCCGTCGGAGATGCGCTCCTCGGGCCCACCCAGGTTCTCCAGCGCGAACAGCTCGCTCTCGCCGTAGCCGCGCACGGTCAGCAGTGACCGCAACGACGCCGCGTCGGCGCCCAGGACCAGCACCCGCCGCCCCGGCGCCAGCACCCGGGCGACCCGGGCCGACGACCGGCCGACGAGCGTGACCACTTCGGTCTCCTCGGCGGACCAGCCCAGCCGCGCCCGGGCCAGTGTCACCGACGAGAGCGCGGGCAGCGCCTCGACCTCGTATCCGTGTGCCACGAGCGTAGTGCCGACCCCCGACAAAAACGGGTCACCGCTGGCCAGGACGCAGACGCGCTGCCCTTCGTGCTCGGCCAGCAGCGCGTCGAGCCCGGGCAGCAACGGCGACGGCCACGGCACCGCCACGACCTCGTCCGGCAGGTAGGCCAGCTGCCGTGGCGCCCCGATCACGACGTCGGCGCCGAGCACCAGAGCTTGGGCTTGTTCGGACAGTCCGGACCACCCGTCAGCCCCGATCCCCACCACCGTCAACCGTGATTTTTCGCGCACGATTTCCCACCCTAAGCGAGGCGGGCGCTGTGCGATGATCGGCCGGTCGCCGAGCTCAGGAGTGCTGTTGAAGCCGTACCCGTTCACCGCCGTCGTCGGGATGCCGGATCTGCGCCTGGCGCTGGTCCTCTCCTCGATCTCGCCCGCCGTCGGCGGGGTGCTGGTGCGCGGCGAGAAGGGCACCGCGAAGTCGACCATGGTCCGCGCGCTCGCGGGCCTGCTGCCGGGCGTCGACGTCGTCGACGGCTGCCGGTTCTCCTGCGATCCCGCGGCGCCCGACCCGGTCTGCCCGGACGGCCCGCACGACTCCGCGCCGAGCCACCGGCGTCCCGCCCGCCTGGTGGAACTGCCGGTCGGCGCGGCCGAGGACCGGGTGGTCGGCTCGCTGAACCTGGAACGCGCGCTGGGTGAGGGCGTCACGGACTACCAGCCGGGCCTGCTGGCCGCCGCGCACCGCGGGCTGCTCTACGTCGACGAGGTCAACCTGCTGCACGACCACCTCGTCGACACCCTGCTCGACGCCGCCGCGATGGGCCGCGCGACCGTCGAGCGCGAGGGCGTCTCGGTGTCGCACGCGGCGCGGTTCGTGCTGATCGGCACCATGAACCCCGAAGAGGGCGAGCTGCGGCCGCAGCTGCTGGACCGGTTCGGGCTGACCGTCGAGGTCGCCTCCAGCCGCGACCCGGAGCTGCGCGTCGAGGTCGTCCGGCGCCGGCTGGCCTACGAGGCCGACCCGGACGGTTTCGCCGCCCAGTACGCCGGCGAAGACGCTCAGCTGGCCTCGGACATCGAAGCCGCGCAACGGCTTCTGCCCGCGGTCAAGCTTCCCGACGACGCCTTGCGCCAGATCGCCGAGATCTGCGCGTCCTTCGAGGTCGACGGCATGCGCGCGGACATCGTCACCGCGCGCACCGCGGTCGCGCACGCCGCTTGGGCCGGCCGCGACGAGGTGACCACCGACGACGTCCGCGTCGCCGCGCGGCTCGCGCTGCCGCACCGGCGCCGGCGGAACCCGTTCGACGCGCCGGGCATTTCGGAAGAGCAGCTGGAGCAGGCGCTTCAGGACGCCCAGCAGCCGGAGCCGGGCCCCGAAGACGACGGTCCCGGCTCGGGCTCGACGCCGGACGAAGCGCCCCAGGAAGTCCCGCAGGGGGACGCGCCGCAGGGTGAGCCGCAGCCGAAGCAAAGCGGCGGGCAGCAGAAGACCGTCGGCTCCGGCGAGACGTTCAAGGCCCGCGTGTTCCGCGTCAAGGGCATGGGTGAAGGCGAGCGTGGCCGTCGTTCCCGCGCGATCACCGACAGCGGGCGGACCATCGGCGTCCAGCCCCCGAGCGTCCGCGACGGGCGCCCGCACCTGGTCGCGACGGTGAAAGCCGCGGCCCCGCACCAGAAAGCCCGCGGCCGGGACGGCGCCGGGCTGAAGCTGCGTGCCGACGACCTGCGGTTCGCGCTGCGCGAAGGCCGCGAAGGCAACCTCGTGCTGTTCTGCGTCGACGCGTCCGGCTCGATGGGGGCGAAGGCGCGGATGCGCGAGGTCAAGTCCGCGGTGCTGTCCCTGCTGCTCGACGCCTACCAGCGGCGGGACAAGGTCGGGCTGGTGACCTTCCGGGGCAACGCCGCGGAACTCGCGCTGCCGCCGACGATCAGCGTCGACGCGGCCGCCTCCCGCCTCGAAGGCCTGCCGACCGGCGGCCGGACACCCCTGGCGGAGGGCCTGCTGGAGGCCGCGCGCGTGCTGCGCGTCGAAGAGATCCGTGACCCGCGACGGCGTCCGCTGCTGGTCGTCGTCACCGACGGGCGCGCCACCAGCGGCCCGGACGCCGTCGCGCGCGCCCAGGCCGCGGCCGGGCTGCTGGCCGGCGTCACCGCCGTCGTCATGGACTGCGAGAGCGGCAAGATGCGCCTCGGCCTGGCCGCCGACCTCGCCGCCCACCTGGGTGCGGAGCACGTCCCGCTGGGTGAGGTGGCCGCCGAGTCGCTGGCCGGCGCGGTGCGCGCCCGGACCGGGAAGGCCGCCTGATGCCCCAGGGAAAGCCTTCGGTCGTGCCGGCGGACGGCCTGACCACGCGCCAGCGCCGCAACCGGCCGCTGCTCGCCGTGCACACCGGCGAGATGAAGGGCAAGTCGACGGCCGCCTTCGGGATGGCGTTGCGGGCCTGGAACCAGGGCTGGTCGATCGGCGTGTTCCAGTTCGTCAAGTCGGCGAAGTGGCGCGTCGGCGAGGAAGCCGCGTTCAAGGCGCTGGGCAAGCTGCACGACGACACCGGCGAGGGCGGGCCCGTCGAGTGGCACAAGATGGGTGAGGGCTGGAGCTGGGCGCGCAAGGCCGGCACCGACGAGGACCACGCCGCGAACGCGCGGGAGGGCTGGGCGGAGATCAAGCGCCGGCTCGCCGCCGAAACGCACGGCTTCTACGTCCTCGACGAGTTCTCCTACCTGCTCAAGTGGGGCTGGCTCGAAGTCGACGACGTCGTGTCCACTTTGGTCTCGCGGCCCGGCCACCAGCACGTCGTCATCACCGGCCGCTACGCGCCGCCGGAGCTGATCGAGGCCGCGGACCTGGTCGCCGAGATGACCAAGGTCAAGCACCCGATGGACGCCGGCCAGAAGGGCCAGCGGGGGATCGAGTGGTAGCGCGGCTGGTCGTCGCCGCGCCCGGCTCCGGGCACGGCAAGACCACCGTCGCCGCCGGGCTGATGGCGGCGCTGCGCGCGGCCGGGCACCGCGTGTCCGGGCACAAGGTCGGCCCCGACTTCATCGACCCGAGCTACCACGCACTGGCCACCGGCCGGCCCGCCCGCAACCTGGACCCGTTCCTGCAGGGCGAAGACCAGCTGATCCCCTTGCTGCGCCACGGTTCCGCCGGGGCGGACATCGCCGTCATCGAAGGCGTGATGGGCCTGTTCGACGGCGCGCTCGGGACCGAGGGCTACGCCTCGACCGCGCACGTCGCCCGGTTGCTGGACGCGCCGGTCGTGCTGGTGGTCGACGCGTCGGCGGCGTCCCGCAGCGTCGCGGCGACCGTCCTCGGGTTCGCCTCCTACGACACGCGGGTGCGGCTGGCCGGGGTCATCCTCAACAAGCTGGGCTCGCAGCGGCACCTCGACGAGATCGCGTCCGCGCTGGAGGCCACCGGCGTCCCGCTGCTGGGTGCGTTGTACCGCAACGAAGAGATCCACGCGCCGAGCCGGCACCTGGGGCTCGTCCCGGCCGCGGAACGGGCGTCGGAGGCGCAGCGCGTGCTGCCCGCGCTCGCTTCGTGGGTGCGCGACGGCGTCGACCTTTCGGCGATCGTTTCCCTCGCCACCGGGGCTTCGCGGCTGTCCGCACCGGCCTGGTCACCGTCCGGTGTGGACGGTCGCCGGGTCACCGTCGCCGCCGCGGGCGGTCCCGCGTTCACCTTCCGCTACACCGAGAACATCGAGCTGCTGGCCGCCTGCGGGGTCGACGTGGTCGACGTCGACCCGTTGCGGGACCAGGCGTTGCCCGACGGGTGCGCCGGGCTGTACTTCGGCGGCGGGTTCCCCGAGGTGCACGCGGCGGAGCTGTCGGCGAACACGGCGTTGCGGGCCGAGGTGGCTTCGGCGATTGCCCGGGGCATGCCGGTCAGCGCGGAGTGCGCGGGGCTGCTGTACCTGTGCCAGTCCCTGGACGGTGAGCCGATGGTCGGCGCGGTGCCCGCGGACGCCAAGATGACCGCCCGCGGCAAGCTCGGCTACCGGCGCGCGGTCGCCGTCGAGGACAACGTGCTGGCCACGGCCGGGCAGCGCGTCACCGGGCACGAGTTCCACCGCACCGAGGTCACGCCGTCGCACGGCACGTCGGCGGCCTGGGGCTGGGACCGGCAGCTGGACGGCTTCGCGTCGGCGACGCTGCACGCGTCCTACCTGCACGTCCACTGGGCCGGGTACCCCGAGCTGGCTCAGCGGTTCGCGGCGCGGGTGCGCGCGCATGGGTGACTACGACCTGCACCACCACGGCGACCGCGAGGTCGGGCCGGGGCTGGTCGACCTGGCCGTGAACGTCCGGCTGCCGCGGCCGCCGTCGTGGCTGCGGGACGAGCTGGCGTCCGCTTTGGACACTCTGGCTGCCTATCCGTCCACTGTGGACGCTGCGGCCGCCGTTGCCGCGCGGCACGGGCGCCCGTCATCGGAGGTCCTGGTCACCGCGGGTGCGGCGGAGGCGTTCACACTGCTGGCGTCGGCGCTGCGGCCCCGGCACGCGGTGGTCGTGCACCCGCAGTTCACCGAACCGGAAGCCGCGCTGCGGGCCGCCGGGCACGCCGTCTCGCGGGTGCTGCTGTCCGAAGAGGACGGTTTCGTGCTGGACCCGGCGCTCGTCCCGGCCGACGCCGACCTGGTGTTCGTCGGCAACCCGACCAATCCGACATCGGTGCTGCACCCGGCTTCGACGTTGCTTGCGCTGGCCCGGCCCGGGCGGCTGCTCGTGGTCGATGAGGCGTTCCTGGACGCGGTGCCCGGCGAGGTGGAGAGCCTGGCCTTCGGGGTGCCGGGCGTCGTCGTGCTGCGGAGCCTGACGAAGACGTGGGGCCTGGCCGGGCTGCGCGCGGGCTACGTGCTCGCGTCGGCCGACGTCATCGAACGGCTTCGCGCGGTCCAGGTGCCGTGGTCGGTGTCCACTTTGGCCGGGGTGGCGACGGTGGCGTGCTGCCGCCCGGCCGCCCTGGAGGAAGCGGAGAAGCTGGCGATCGCGGCCGAGTCGGACCGCGAGTACCTGGTGTCCGGCCTGCGCGACGCCGGCGTGCCGGTCCTGGGTGACCCGCGCGGCCCGTTCGTGCTGGTCCGCGTCGACGGCGGCGCGGCGCTGCGGGCTCGGCTGCGTGAAGCGGGTTACGCGGTGCGTCGCGGGGACACGTTCCCCGGTCTCGGGCCGGACCACCTGCGCTTGGCGGTCCGGGACCGCGCGACCACGGACGCGTTCCTGGCCGCGCTCGGGAAACTTTTGTAAACACCGACAGAGGGCTGTCGCTGCCACCGCCGAAAGTGGTCTTCGCCGCCGGGACCCACCCGGCGTGGCAGCGAAAGGAACGACATGCCTGGATTCAACGACGTCGCCTGGTTCGAGATCGGCGCCGAGGACCCGGCGGCGGCCGAACGGTTCTACGGCGACGTCTTCGGCTGGAAGGTCGCCCAGGACGATTCGCCGTACCGGATCATCGACACCGGCGGCTCGCGCGGCGGGCTGTTCACGACGACGGAGAACTACGCGATCTTCACCGTGCTGGTCGAAGACGTCGACGCCACGTGCCGGACCGTCGAAGCGGCGGGCGGCCGGATCCTGCGCGGCCCGGTCGTGAACCCCGGCGGCGTGAAGTTCGCGCACCTGCTCGACCCGGCGGGCAACCACTTCAACGTGTTCACCCCGTCAAGCTGAGCTGTTCCACGACGCCGTACGGGATGTCGAGGTCCTCGCGCCGCAGCGAGCGGGGCGGGGGCACCTCGGCCGTCACGGACACCGACGTGATCCGGTCGGTGCGGAAGACGCGGATCTCCTCGCGCAGCCGGCACCAGGCCACGAGGTACCAGTGCTCCGGCTTGCCGACGTAGCCCAGCGGCTCGATTTCGCGCTGGGTCACGGCGCCTTCGCGGTCGCCGTACCCGATGCGCAGGACGCGCCGGGCCACGAGCGCGTCGGCGAGTTCGCGGGGCATCGACGGCGGCGCGTCCTCGCCGAACAGGTGGACGCGGGCGGCGAGGTCACGGGCCGCGGCGGCGTCGTCCTGCTGCATGGCGGCGACGAGCTTGCGCAGGGCGGTGTGCGCGGTGGCCCGGAAGGGCGTGCCCTCGAGCTGCCGCAGCGCGAGCGCCATCGCGACGGCTTCACCGGGAGTGAGGTTGACCGGCGGCAGGGTGCGGGCTTTGTCGAGGCAGTAGCCGCCGGTGCGCCCGGCCTCGGCGTAGATCGGCGTGCCCGACTGCTGCAGGGCGCTGATGTCCCGCTCGACGGTGCGGACGCTGACCTCGAAACGGCCCGCGAGCCAGCGGGCACTGCGCGGCCGCGGCGCGACGGCGCGGAGTTCTTCGACGAGCGCGTAGAGACGGTCGGTCCGGTTCACGGGCTCACTGTAGGAGCGGGGTACGACACTTTCAGACGAGCGCGAGCAGCGCGGCGGCGACACCGACTTCGACCCCGGCGCCGAGGACGTCCCCGGTGACGCCGCCGAGGCGTTTGGTGCACCTTCGCAGCAGGACTCCGGCGGCTGCGTAGGCGAGGGCGACGGCCAGCGGCCCGCGCCACCACGGCAGGTCCGGGACGAGCGCGGCGAGCGCGGCGGCGCCAACGCCCACGGCGAGGGCGGCGGCGCGGGGCACCGAGCCGGCGACGGTCGCGCCGAGGCCGTCCGGCCGGGCGGAGGGGACGCCGCGGGCACAGGCCATGGAGAGGGTGCATCGCCCGGCGAGGACGGCGACCCCGGCGGCGACGGGGTCCCGGATCGCGCCGACCTGGACGAGCAGGACGAGGACGAGCGTGGCGACCCCGGTGGGCCCGGAGTCTCCGCGGCGCATGACGTCGAGGGCTTTGGCGCGGTCGTAGGAGGCACCGAGGCCGTCGGCGGTGTCGGCGAGCCCGTCGAGGTGCAGTCCGCGGCTCCCGAGCGCGACGGCCCCGACGGCGAGCGCGGCGGCGGCGAGGGTCGGGAGGTGGAGGGCATGCCCGGCGGCGACTATCGCACCCGCCGCGGCGGCGAGGGGGAGGGCGGCGAGCGGGGCGAGCAGCATGGCGCCCCCGGCCACGCGCCGGTCGATGACGCGTGGTGCGGGGACGGGGATGGTGGTCAGGGTGCCGACGGCCATCCGCGCGGAGTCGACCCAGCGGCTCACGAGCGCCCCAATGTGGCCTTCGGTGCGTCTGACGCACCGAAGGCCGCCTTGGGTGCGTCAGACGCAACCAAGGCCACATTGGGGCGCTCGGGGCGCTCGCTCACGTCAGTGCCGGGCCGCCGTGTAGTGAATGGCTCATTCATGTCGTCGCCGCGAGCCCCGCCGGCGGTGGCGCCTGCCGGACCGAAGCCAGGCAGGATCGGGTGGCACCGCGACTCGGCACTCACGTCAGGTCCGCCAGCAGGCCCATCCCCGCCAGGATCGCCTGCGCCGCCCGCAGCGTCGGGACCGCCTGGACCGCTCCGCTCCCTTCCCCGAGCCGCAGCCCGAGGTCCAGGATCGGCTCCAGCCCCAGCGCCTTGAGCGCGAACGCCTGCGAAGGCTCCGTCGAGCGGTGGCCGGCCAGCCACCACTGCTCCGCCCCCGGGGCGATGTCGCGCGCGACCAGCGCCGCCGCTCCCGAAAACACGCCGTCCAGCAGCACCGGGATGCCCAGCACCGATGCCTGGACCAGGAAGCCCGTCGCCGCCGCCACGCACGCGCTGCCCAGGGCCGTCAGGCGCTCGAACGGGTCCTCCGTGCGGCCCGCCGTCCGGGTCAGCGCCGCCTCGATCGCCGCCGTCTTGCGGGTCAGGCCCGCCTCGTCGACGCCCGTTCCCGTGCCGACCGCCTCCGCCGCCGGCAGGCCCAGCGACGCCGCCACCAGTGCCGCGCACATCGCCGTGTTGCCGATGCCCATGTCGCCCGGGATCAGCACGTCGGCGGCACGCTCCTCCAGCGCGATCGCGCGGCCCGCCTCGAACGCCGCCCGTGCCTCGCCGGGCGCCAGTGCGTCCTCGACGTCGATCGAGCCCGAGCCGCGGCGGATCTTGTGCGCCGTGACCGCGGGCGGGATGTCCGCGCCGTCCCAGTCGACGCCCAGGTCCGCCACGCGCACCTTGGCGCCCACCTGCGCGGCCAGCACGTTCACGCCGCTCTTGCCGGCCAGGAACACGCGCACCATCGCCGCGGTCACCTCGCGCGGGTACGCCGAGAGCGCCGACACGCCGTGGTCGCCCGCGAAGACGACCACCCGCACGTCCTCCAGGGGGCGTGGCGGGACGCTCCCGTGCGCCGCGGACAGCCAAGCGGCGATCTCTTCGAGCCTGCCCAGCGCGCCGAGCGGCTTGACCAGGCCGTCGAGCCGCTCCAGCGCGGTGGCGCGGGCGGTGGGGTCGGGCACGGGTACGTCGAACACGGGCGCCTCCGGGCTACAGGTCGAGCGTCCGGCCCGCGACGACCAGCACGACCCGGTCGGCGTCGGCGGACACCCGGTTGTTGAGTGCGCCCAGCACATCACGGAACAGCCGTCCGGACGACGTTGCGGGCACCACACCGCTGCCGACTTCGTTGCTGACCGCGACCACCGGCACCCGCGCGGCGGCCCAGGCGGCGAGGAACTCCTCGAGCCGGTCGTCGAGCCGGTGCTCCCAGCCGCGCTTGCCCTGCCACGCGCCGACCTCGTCGAGCACCCGCGACAGCCAGGTGCCGAGGCAGTCGATCAGCAGCGGCTCGGTCGCCTTGCGCAGGGTGCCGGCCAGGTCCGTGGTCTCGACGGTCTTCCAGTGCGCCGGCCGCCGCGCCTGGTGGGCGGCGACGCGCGCGGCCCACTCGGGGTCGTCGTCGCCGGGGGGCAGGCCGGGTGCGACGTAGACGAGGTGCGGGTGACGGGCGACGAGCCGCTCGGCGTGCCGTGACTTCCCCGAGCGGACGCCACCGAGGACCAGCACCTTGCCGTCGTTGCGGCGCATGGCGCGCGCGAGGGTCTCGAGGAAGCCGGCGAGCCGGTGGGTCAGCCCCGCCGACGTTTTCTTCCCAGCGGAGGCGGCATTGGGCACAGTCATACCCGGCATTGTGGTGCACGCGCTACCGTGCGCCACGTGCCACTCCGTCTAGGGACAACCGCTGCCGGACTCGTTACCGGATATGCCGCCGACACTCTGTTCGGTGACCCTCGTCGGGGGCATCCGGTCGCGGTCTTCGGCACGGCGGCCGCGCGCCTCGAACGTCGGATGTGGGCGGACTCGAAGCCGCGCGGAGTCGCGTACGCGGGGTTGTGCACCTTCAGCGCTGTCGGCCTCGGCGTCGCACTTCAGGCGGCGACGCGGCGTCGCCCCTTCGCACGCTTCGCGCTCACGGCCGCGTCCACGTGGGCCGTGCTCGGCGGCCGCGGCCTCGCCCGCGAAGGCGCCGAAATGGCGAAGCTGCTCGAAGCGGGCGACGTCCCCTCGGCGCGTACGCGGCTCTCGCACCTCTGCGCGCGCGACGCGACGACGCTCGACTCGGCCGAGCTGACCCGCGCGGCGACCGAATCGATCGCCGAGAACACGTCGGACGCCGTCGTCGCGCCGCTGTTCTGGGGCGCGGTCGCGGGGCTGCCCGGCCTGCTCGGCTACCGCGCCTTGAACACCCTCGACGCGATGGTCGGCTACCGGTCGCCGCGGTACCGGAACTTCGGCTGGGCCGCCGCCCGCGCCGACGACCTGGCCAACCTGGTGCCGTCGCGGCTCGGAGCCGTGCTCACGGCGGCGTGTGCCGGCGGGGGCGCGCGGAGCGCGTGGCGGATCTGGCGCCGGGACGGCTCGCGGCACCCCAGCCCGAACGCGGGCCAGGTCGAGGCCGCCTTCGCCGGGGCGCTGGACATCCGCCTCGGCGGCACGAACAGCTACGGCGGCGAGGTGGAAAGCCGCGCCCGGCTCGGGGAAGGCCGGGACCCGGAGCCGGTGGACCTGCGACGCGCGGTGCGGCTGTCGCGGCTGGTGGGGCTGGCGGCGGTCGTCGCCGCGGCGGCGGTGGCCCGATGAGCGGCCTGCTCGTCGCCGGGACGACGTCCGACGCCGGCAAGAGCCTCGTCACGGCCGGGCTCTGCCGGTGGCTCGCGCGCCGCGGGGTGCGGGTCGCGCCGTTCAAGGCGCAGAACATGTCCAACAACTCCATGGTCTGCGCCGACGGCGCCGAGATCGGGCGCGCGCAGTGGCTGCAGGCGCGTGCCGCCCGGGCCGAACCCGAAGCCGCGATGAATCCCGTGCTGCTCAAGCCCGGCAGCGATCGGCGCAGTCACGTCGTCGCGCTCGGGAAGCCCTTCGGCACCCTCGAAGCCGGCGAGTACGCCACCGGCCGCGCCGGGCTCGCCGAGATCGCCTTCGCCGCCTACGAAGACCTCAGCTCACGCTTCGACGTCGTCGTGTGCGAAGGCGCCGGCAGTCCCGCCGAGATCAACCTGCGCGGCGGCGACTACGTCAACATGGGGCTCGCGCGGCGGTTCGGGCTGCCGGTGCTCGTCGTCGGCGACATCGACCGCGGCGGGGTGCTCGCCGCCATGTTCGGCACCCTCGCGCTGCTCTCCGCCGAAGACCAGGCGCTCGTCGCGGGCTGGGTGGTCAACAAGTTCCGCGGCGACGTCGGCCTGCTGCGCCCGGGCCTCGACAGCCTCGAGAAGGTGACCGGCCGGCCGGTGCTGGGTGTGCTGCCGTGGCTGGACCGCGTCTGGATCGACTCCGAGGACGCCCTCGCCGCGGCGGGCTGGCGCCGTGAGACCCACGGCGGCGGGCTGCACGTGGCCGTGGTCCGGTTCCCGCGCGCGTCCAACGCCACCGACGTCGACGCCCTCGCCGCCGAACCCGGCGTCACCGTGACGCTCACCGCCGACCCCGACACCGTCGCGGCGGCCGACGTCGTCGTGCTGCCCGGCTCGCGGGCGACCGTCGACGACCTGGCTTGGCTGCGTGACCGCGGCCTCGATCGCGCCGTCGAAGGCCGCGCTGAGGCAGGTCGCCCGGTGCTCGGCATCTGCGGCGGCTACCAGATGCTCGCCGAGTCCATTGTGGACGACGTCGAGTCCGGCGCCGGGACGGTCCGCGGGCTCGGCCTGCTGCCGGCCCGGGTGACGTTCGCCGCCGAGAAGGTGCTCGACCGCCCGGCCGGCGAGTGGCGGGGAAACCCGGTGGCGGCCTACGAGATCCACCACGGCTCGGTGACGGCCGAGGCGTCGCTGGAGTCCTTCTTGGACGGTGTCCGCGCCGGTGCGGTCTGGGGCACGATGTGGCACGGCGCGTTCGAGAACGACGCGTTCCGCCGCGCCTGGCTCACCGAGGTGGCGGCGCAGGCCGGGACGTCGTGGGTCCCGGCCCAGGACGCCCCGGGGTTCGGTGAGCTGCGCGAGCGGATGCTGGAGAAGCTGGCCGACGCCGTCGACGAGCACCTCGACGGGGCTGTCCTGAGCGCCCTGCTGGAGCGGGGCGCGCCGAAGGACCTGCCGTTCGTCCCGCCGGGCGCGCCTTAGTGCGGCAACGGCCCGAACAGCGGTCCGGAACGTGACTGCAGCCCGCACACGGCGAGCTGCTTCCCGGCTATCCAGGAAGCTTCGGTCGGCGGGTAGCCGACGATCTCCAGGTCCGGCGGGAGCTCACCGGTGAACCGGCTCGCCAGCCGGTCCTCGCAGCCACGCTGAGCGTCGGCCCGGGCCACTCGTTCACCGGGGTAGGCGACCTTGGTCATCGTGTAGGCGTCCAGCACGACGCCGTCGTGCTCGCCCTCGCACGGCACCCGCGCGGCGTCGGCGCCGGGGCGCGCCGTGTTGTAGCAGTTGTCCACCTCGAGCACGGCGATCGGCGCGTTCGACGCGCTCAGCACGCTGCCGGTGAACAGCAGGAAGGGCAAGGACGACAGCACGGCGATCCAGGCGGCCGCGGCCACGATCCCGCCGATGGCCAGGCCGCGGCCGGCCTGGCCGATCTCGCGGGTGCGGACCAGCGCGATGGTGCCGAAGACCAGCCCCAGCGCCGCGGTGATCCCGAGGAAGCCCAGCAGGCCGGTGATCAGCGCCGGCATGGCGAGGCTGTCGCGCTTGACGTCGTCAGGTTCGGTCACGGTTGCCCCCTCGGATCCCCAGGAGGGAATCCTAAAGGGGGCGAACCGGACGATGGGCTAACGATTCGGTCAGGCCGACACGGCCGCGGCCTTCTTCGTCAACGACTTCTCCGCCAAGGCCCCGAAGGCCAGCCCCAGCGCCAGCCACAGCGTCACCTGGGTGCCGATCGAAGCGGTGCGGAAGCTCCAGAGCGTCGAGGCCGGGAACTCCGCCGGGACCTCGTCTACCACCGGCATCAGCCAGGCCACCACCCCGACCACCACGAGGTAGCCCGCCGCCGCGAGGAGGAAGCCGTTCCAGGCACCGAAGCGGTCGGCCAGCTTGCGGCCGAACACCGTCGCCAGGATGCCCGCGAGCAGGGACACCGCGACGAACCCGAAGTACAGCTCGGTGCGCGAGCCGATCGTGCCCGGCTGGCCCACCGCCGGCGGGTTGGCCGGGTACTTCAGGAACGGGATCAGGAACACCACGGCGAACGCGCCGCCGGTGAGCAGCAACGCCGTCACCCGGGGACGCAACGCGCCGAGGCGGCCTTGGGCGAACGCGAAGGCCAGCGAGAGCAGGCCGCCGATCGCGACCGCGTACACCAGGACCCCGGTGAGCAGCCCGAGCGTGCTCTGGATGTCCCGGGGGACCAGCTCCTCTTCGTGCTCTTCGGCGGGCGCGGCGCCGGCGTCGTGCGAATGCGAGTGGCCGCCGGACTCCTCGAGGCCGATGGCGGTGTTCACCGACGGCTCACCGAAGGCGTAGGCGAACCCGAACGCGAGCACGCCGGCGATCAGGCCCGCGAGCATGCCGCGGACCAGCAAGGTCTTCATCATGGGAGTGCGTGCCTGCCGATCAGTGGCAGGGGAAGGCCAGCAGGTGCCGGCCGTCGTGCACGAACTCGTGGACGTACATATTCGCGAACACCGCCGTCGCGCCCTGCTCGGCGCTCACGAAGTACAGCGCGATCAGGGCCAGGAGCACCACGAACACCGCCCACGGCACGATCTCACGGATCGGGATGCGGATCGGGAGCGGAACGGCGGGAGCTGCCGTGTGGGTCATGGGGTGGCCTCCTCGGGCTTTCGCGGCCTCATCGGGGACTGCACGAAGGGATCCGGGTCTGGCTTCCCCCTGGCGGGGGTCACAGTGGCGCGACCGCGCGGACTTGCACCGCGTTCCGGAATCTCCTCGTCTGGCCGGTTGAGCGTAGGTCCGCCGTTCGGGGCCCGTCAATGTGACAATGCCGCGGTGACTCGAATGGTGGCCGCCCTCGACGTGGGCGGGACGACGATCAAGGCGGCGTTGCTCGACGAGCAGCTGCAGCCCCAGGCGACGCTGCGCGCGGAGACGGCACGCAGCGCGGACGGCACGGCGCTGGCCGCGCAGGTCGCGGACATCACAGCCGCGCTGGCCGAGCAGGCCGGCACCGGGCTGCCCTCGGCCGTCGGGGTGGTGGTGCCGGGGATCGTGGACGAACAGACCCGCGTCTGCCACTTCTCGGCCAACCTCGACTGGCGCGAAGTCCCCTTCGGTGAGCTCCTGGAGGCGCGGCTCGGACTGCCGGTGGCGTTCGGGCACGACGTCACCGCGGGCGGCATCGCCGAGTTCCGGGTCGGCGCCGGCCAGGGCGCGACGAACGCCGCGTTCATCCCGGTCGGCACCGGGATCGCGGCCGCGCTGCTGCTCGACGGCCGGATCCACCGCGCGCACGGCCAGGCCGGCGAGGTCGGGCACATCGACGTCGGCCACCCTGGCAAGTGCGGCTGCGGTGCGACCGGCTGCCTGGAGGCGATCTCGTCGGCGGCCGCGATCGCCCGCCGCTACACCGAGCGCACCGGCCGCGCGGCCGACGGCGCCCGCGAGGTGGTCGAGCTGGCCCGCCACGGCGACGAGGTCGCGGTCGCGGTGGTCCAGGACGCCCTCGACGGCCTCGGCCACGGCATCCGCACGCTGCTGACGCTGCTGGGCCCGGAAGTGATCGTGCTCGGCGGCGGGTTGTTCACCGCGGCCGACTACGTGCTCGAGCCGGTGCGGGAGTGGCTCGAGGCGCACCTGACGTTCCAGCGGATGCCGGAGCTGCGGATCGCGAAGCTGGGCGACGAGGCCGGCCGGCTCGGCGCCGGGTTGCTCGCGCTGGACCTGCTCGAAGCCTGACCGACGGCCGGGAACGACCCCCCAGATCGTTCCCGGCCGCCTCCCCCCGGCTAGAGGGCCCGCAGGAACGCCAGCGACGGCACGAAGAAGTACTCGCCGCCGCGCAGCGTCACCGCCTGGGGCACCGGGTCCGCCGTGCGCCGGGCCGAGCCGCCCCAGTCGACCGCGTAGTCCGACGCGGCGCGCTCGCCTTGGCCGATCACCGGGTCCAGGCCCGGCGTGACGTCCTCGACGATCGGGAAGCCCGGGTTGTCCGCCCAGACCGCCTGGGTGAACTCGAACTGGTTGTCCAGCACCGAGTTGAACGCCATGAACAACAGCCCCACCCCACCGCTCGGGCGTGCCGCGGGCGGGAGGTCGGCGTTCGGGTCGTCCGGGCGCTCGCCGTAGGTGACGCCGCGGCGGGCCATCAGGTGCAGGCGTTCGGCCGGCGGCTCCTCGGCGCCGCCGGAGCCCCGCGGGTTCGTCTTGCGGATGTGTGCCTGGAACGGGCACTTCAGCGCCGCGCGGTCGCTTTCGTAGGTGAAGTTGTTCGACACCGGGCTTTCCGCGCCGTCCTCGCGCTGGGTCGTCAGCGGGGTGCCGTCCTCGAACCGGCCGACGATCATCGCCCCGGCCCGTTCCCGGTCCTCGCCGGTCAGGCCGAGCGTGTCGGCCAGATCCGCTTCGGCCTGCTTGAACCGCCGGACGTTCTGTTCGAGCTTGCGGAAAACGAGGTAGCTCCCGAAATGGACGGCCGGATCCGGCGCCGCGGTGTCCGGCACCAATACCTGCGACAGCGGGGCCGCCGGGTTCCACACGTTGATGCCGTCGGTGTTGTTCTTTTCCGCGTCGACGTCTTCGGTGAGGAACAACGGCTGGCTGCGGCCGTCGACGTACCCGAAGTGCTCGATGCCCTCGCCGCGCGCGTTGACCCTCCCGAGGCCGGTTTCCTCGGCCAGCACCGTGACCGAGTCCGGCAGCAGGCCGAGAACTTCGTTGCGCCGCGCGGTCATCGCCTTGTCGGTGGCGTCGCCGATGAGCACGACCGCGTGGATTTCGCCGCGGTAGCCCGGATCGAACGTCGAACGCGGCGGATCGGCCAGCTTCTGTCGCGTGGCCGGCGCCGCCATCCCGCGCAGGAAAGCCTCGTCCTGAGGGAAGTTCTCGACCCCGAGGGCGCGGTAGCCGGCCGCGGTGAGCCCGGCGCCGACGTACGGCGTGCCCGCGCCGACGCCGGTCTTGAACGCGCCGACCTCGTCGAGGTGCGTCCGCGCGGACTTCATCTTCCCGGTGAGCGCGACCAGGAAGGCACGCGCCTGCGCGGCGTCCCCGAAAGCGAGGAACAACGCGGAAAGGTGGTCGCGAACGTGCGCCTTAAGAATGTTCGGCTGCAGTTCGCCCAGCATGGTTTCGGCGTCGCCGGTCGCGGTGGTCCAGGACAGCGTGGTGGACAGATCGACACTCATCTTCGGGTCCCCTCCCGTGTAAAAAAACCCGCCTCGCGGCGGTGCACGGCCGCACCGAAGCCCCCTTCGCCGGCCGTGCCCCCTTGGAGCCAGATTGCCGGGACCCGGGCCGCGCGTGCCACCGAATCCGGGGATTCACACGAAAGATTAAGTTGAACGGGAAATCGTCCGGCGGGACCCGTCCACTAGGCTGGGCCGATGGGGTCGGTCAGGCAGGTACAGATCACGTTCGACTGCGCGGAGCCCGAGCGCGTCGCCCGCTTCTGGTGCGAGGTGCTGGGGTACGTCGTGCCGCCGCCGCCCGAGGGCTTCGCGAGCTGGGGTGACTACGAGCGCACGCTGCCGCCGGAGCGCCGGGGCGCGTCGTTCGTCGCGCAGGATCCGGACGGGGCAGGGCCGCGGCTGTACTTCCAGCGCGTGCCCGAGGGCAAGGTCGTCAAGAACCGGGTGCACCTCGACGTGCGGGCCGGCACCGGGCTCGTCGGCGCGGAACGCCTCGCCGCGCTCGAAGCGGAGCAGGACAGGCTGATCGCGCTCGGCGCGACCCACTTCCAGACGCAGTACGCCGACGAAGAGAACGAATCCTGCATCACGATGCTCGACGTCGAAGGCAACGAGTTCTGCCTGGACTGAACACCGGGTTTGGATCAGCGCCGGCGGAGGTGACGACAGTGGCACCTCCGCCGACGCCGGGCACTCACGCGATCGGCCGGTCCGTCGGCGCGATCGGGGCGGGCAGGACGTCCCGCCCGGTCAGGTAGGCGTCCACACCGGCCGCGGCGCTGCGGCCCTCGGCGATCGCCCAGACGATCAGGGACTGGCCGCGGCCCATGTCACCGGCCACGAACACGTTGTCGAGGCTCGTCTTGAACGCCTTGTCGCGGGCCACGTTGCCACGCTGGTCCAGCTCGACACCCAGGTCCTCGATCAGGCCCTTCTTCTGCGGCCCGAGGAAGCCCATGGCCAGCAGCACGAGCTGCGCCGGCAGCTCGCGTTCGGTGCCCTCGACGGGGACGAACTTGCCACCCTCGTTGCGCACCTCGACCAGCTTCAGCGCTCGCACCCGGCCGTCGGAGTCGGCCAGGAACTCCTGCGTGTTCACCGCGTACAGCCGCTCGCCGCCCTCTTCGTGCGCCGAGGACACCCGGTAGATCATCGGGTAGGTCGGCCACGGGTGGGCGTCCGAACGCGCCTCCGGCGGCTTCGGCATGATCTCCAGCTGCGTCACCGAACGCGCTCCCTGGCGGTGGGACGTCCCGACGCAGTCCGCGCCGGTGTCACCGCCACCGATCACGACGACGTCCAGCCCGGCGGCGGAGTAGGGCGACTCGGAAAGCTCGCCCGCAGCGACCCGGTTGGCCGGCGGCAGGAACTCCATGGCCTGGTGGATGCCGGCCAGCTCCCGGCCGTCGATCGGCAGGTCGCGCCAGTCGGTCGCGCCGCCCGCGAGCACGACCGCGTCGTACGACGACTGCAGCTCGGCCGCCGAGATGTCCACCCCGACGTTCACCGAGGTCCGGAACTCCGTGCCCTCGGCTTCCATCTGCGCCAGGCGCCGGTCGAGGCGGGACTTCTCCATCTTGAACTCGGGGATGCCGTAGCGCAGCAGCCCGCCGATCTTGTCGGCCCGCTCGAGGACCACGACGCTGTGGCCCGCGCGCGTGAGCTGCTGCGCCGCGGCGAGTCCCGACGGGCCGGAGCCCACGACCGCGACCTTCTTGCCCGTCTTCGCAGTAGGCGGCTGCGGCGTGATCCAGCCCTCTTCGAAAGCGCGGTCGACGATGGAGATCTCGACCCGCTTGATCGTCACCGGGTCGTCGTTGATGCCGAGCACGCACGCGGTTTCGCACGGCGCCGGGCACAGCGTGCCGGTGAACTCCGGGAAGTTGTTCGTGGCGTGCAGCCGTTCGATGGCCTGCTGCCAGTCTTCCCGCCACACCAGCGTGTTCCACTCGGGGATGAGGTTCCCGAGCGGACAGCCCTGGTGACAGAACGGGATGCCGCAGTCCATGCAGCGGCCGGCCTGCTTCTCCAGCTTCGTCGACGCGAAGTCCTCGTAGACCTCGCGCCAGTCCATCAGCCGCAGGTCGACCGGACGCCGCTTCGGCTCTTCGCGGGTGGTGGTCAGAAAGCCCTTGGGGTCAGCCATGTGCGGCCTCCATGATCGCCTCGTTCACGTCACGCCCGTCGCGCTCGGCCTGAACCTGCGCTGCGAGCACGCGCTTGTAGTCCTTCGGCATGACCTTCCCGAAGCGGTCGACACCCGCGTCCCAGTCGGCCAGCAGCTCCCGCGCGACCGCGGATTCCGTTTCGTCGTAGTGCTTTTCCAGCGTTTCGCGCAGGAAGTCGGCGTCCTCGGAGTCAAGCGGGTCGAGGTCGACCATCTCCGGGTTGACGCGGTGCGCGGGCAGGTCCAGCACGTAGGCGACGCCGCCGGACATGCCGGCCGCGAAGTTGCGCCCGACCGGGCCGAGCACGACCATCCGGCCACCGGTCATGTACTCGCCGCCGTGGTCGCCGACGCCTTCGACGACGGCCAGCGCGCCGGAGTTGCGCACGCAGAACCGTTCGCCGACCTTGCCGCGGATGAAGATCTCGCCGCTGGTCGCACCGTAGGCGATCACGTTGCCGGCGATGATGTGGTCTTCGGCGACGTACTTCGCTTCCTTCGGCGGCCGCACGATCAGCCGGCCGCCGGAAAGGCCCTTGCCGACGTAGTCGTTGCCGTCACCGATCAGCCGCAGCGTGATGCCCTTCGGCACGAACGCGCCGAACGACTGGCCCGCGGTCCCGGTGAAGGTGACGTCGATGGTGTCGTCGGGCAGGCCTTCGCCGCCCCACCGCTTGGTGAGCTCGGAGCCGAGCATGGTGCCGACGGTCCGGTTCACGTTGCGGACGGGGAGTTCCAGCCGCACCTTGTCACCCGAGTTGAGGGCGCCTTCGGCCAGCTGGATCAGCGTGTTGTCCAGCGCCTTTTCGAGGCCGTGGTCCTGCAGCGTCTGCTGCAGGCGCAGGCCCGCCGGGGCCATGTCGGGCACGTGGAAGATCGGCGACAGGTCGAGCCCGGCCGCCTTCCAGTGCTCGATCGCCTTGCGCTTGTCGAGGAACTCGGCGTGCCCGACCGCCTCGGCGATCGACCGGAACCCGAGCTCCGCCAGGTACTCGCGCACTTCCTGGGCGATGAACTCGAAGAAGTTGACGACGTACTCGGCCTTGCCGCTGAACTTCTCGCGCAGCTTCGGGTTCTGCGTCGCGACACCCACCGGACACGTGTCGAGGTGGCAGACACGCATCATGATGCAGCCCGACACCACCAGCGGCGCGGTCGCGAAGCCGAACTCCTCGGCGCCGAGCAGCGCCGCGACGATGACGTCCCGGCCGGTCTTGAGCTGGCCGTCGGTCTGCACGACGATCCGGTCACGCAGCCGGTTGGCCAGCAGCGTCTGCTGCGTCTCGGCCAGGCCCAGCTCCCACGGGCCACCGGCGTGCTTGATGGACGACAGTGGCGACGCGCCGGTCCCGCCGTCGTGACCCGAGATGAGCACGACGTCGGCGTGCGCCTTCGAAACGCCGGCCGCGACCGTGCCGACACCGACCTCGGACACGAGCTTCACGTGGATGCGCGCGTTCGGGTTGGCGTTCTTGAGGTCGTGGATCAGCTGCGCCAGGTCCTCGATCGAGTAGATGTCGTGGTGCGGCGGCGGGGAAATGAGGCCGACGCCCGGCGTCGAGAACCGTGTCTTCGCGATCCACGGGTACACCTTCGCGCCGGGCAGCTGCCCGCCTTCGCCGGGCTTCGCGCCCTGCGCCATCTTGATCTGGATGTCGTCGGCGTTGACCAGGTACTCGCTCGTGACGCCGAAGCGACCCGAAGCGACCTGCTTGACCGCGGAGCGGCGCTCCGGGTCGTAGAGGCGCTCCGCGTCTTCGCCGCCCTCACCGGTGTTCGACTTGCCGCCGAGGCGGTTCATCGCGATGGCGAGGGTCTGGTGCATCTCCATCGAGATCGAGCCGTAGGAGATGGCGCCGGTGGCGAACCGCTTGACGATCTCCGAAACCGGCTCGACCTCGTCGATCGGCACCGGCGCGCGCTTGCCGTACTTGAAGTCGAACAGCCCGCGCAGCGTCAGCAGCTTCTCGGCCTGGTCGTCGACGGACTTCGTGTACTCCTTGAAGATGTCGTACTTCCCGGACCGCGTGGAGTGCTGGAGCTTGAACACGGTCTGCGGGTTGAACAGGTGCGGCTCGCCTTCGCGGCGCCACTGGTAGTCCGCGCCGGTCTCCAGCTCGCGGTGCGTCGCGCGGACGCCGTCGGCCGGGAAGGCGTAGGTGTGCCGCTTCGCGACCTCGTCGGCCAGCGTCTCGAAGCCGACGCCGCCGAGACGGGACGTCGTGCCGGTGAAGCAGGTGTCGATGACCTCGTCGCCGAGCCCGATCGCCTCGAAGATCTGCGCGCCGGTGTAGGACGCGACGGTCGAGACACCCATCTTCGACATCGTCTTGCGGACGCCCTTGCCGAGCGCCTTGATCAGGTTGTACGTCGCTTCCTTCGGCGTGACACCCGGGATCAGGCCCTGGTGGGCCATCTCCTCGACGGTCGCCATCGCCAGGTACGGATTCACCGCCGCGACGCCGTAGCCGATCAGCAGCGCGATGTGGTGCACCTCGCGCGCGTCGCCGGCCTCGACGATGAGACCGACCTGCGTGCGCGTCTTCTCGCGGACGAGGTGGTGGTGCACCGCGCCGGTCAGCAGCAGCGACGGGATCGGCGCGTGGTCCTCGTCGACCCCGCGGTCGGACAGCACGATCAGCCGCGCGCCGTCCTCGATCGCCTCGGACACCTCGGCGCGGATCTCGTCGAGCCGCTGCAGCAGCGCTTCGCCGCCGCCGTGGACGTTGTAGCGGCCCAGGACGGTGACAGCCTGGAACTCCGGCAGGTCGCCGTCGTCGTTGACGTGCACCAGCTTGGCCAGCTGGTCGTTGTCGAGCACCGGGAAGGGCAGCACGATCCGGCGGCAGCTCGCGGCGTCACCGACCAGGAGGTTCGGCTCGGCGCCGATCTGCGTGCCGAGCGCAGTGACGAGCTCCTCGCGGATGGCGTCCAGCGGCGGGTTCGTCACCTGGGCGAACAGCTGGATGAAGTAGTCGAAGATCAGCCGCGGGCGGCTGGAGAGCGTCGCGATGGGGGAGTCGTTGCCCATCGAGCCGATCGGCTCCGCGCCGGTGCGGGCCATCGGCTCGAGGATGGCCTCGAGCTCCTCCTCGGTGTAGCCGAACGCCTGCTGGCGGCGAACGAGCGCGGCGTGCAGCGGCACTTCGCGGTCGCGCTCCGGCAGGTCTTCGAGGTTGAGCAGCCCGGCCTCGACCCACTCGTCGTACGGGTGCTCGGTGGCCAGCTCGGTCTTGATCTCCTCGTCCTCGATGATCCGGCCTTCGGCGGTGTCCACGAGGAACATGCGGCCGGGCTCGAGGCGTCCCTTGCGGACGATCGTCGCCGGGTCGATGTCGAGCACGCCGACCTCCGACGCCAGCACGACGAGGCCGTCGTCGGTCACCCAGTAGCGGCCGGGGCGCAGGCCGTTGCGGTCGAGGACCGCCCCGATCTGGCTGCCGTCGGTGAAGGCGACGAGCGCCGGGCCGTCCCACGGCTCCATCAGCGTCGAGTGGAACTCGTAGAACGCGCGTCGCGCCGGGTCCATCTCCTGGTGGTTCTCCCAGGCCTCCGGGATCATCATCAGCACGGAGTGGGGGAGCGAGCGGCCGCCGAGGTGGAGCAGCTCCAGGACCTCGTCGAAGCTCGCCGAGTCGCTGGCGCCGCGGGTGATCACCGGGTAGATCCGCTTGAGGTCGCCGGGGACCAGGTCGGTCTCCAGCAGCGCCTCGCGGGCGTCCATCCAGTTGCGGTTGCCGCGCAGGGTGTTGATCTCGCCGTTGTGCGCGACGTACCGGTACGGGTGCGCCAGCGGCCACGACGGGAAGGTGTTGGTGGAGAAGCGGGAGTGCACCAGCCCGACGGCGCTGGTGACGCGCTCGTCGGTGAGGTCGGCGAAGAACCGCTCGACCTGGGGCTCGGTGAGCATTCCTTTGTAGACGATGGTGCGCGAGGACAGCGAAGGGAAGTACACGTCGTCGTCGACGAGCTCGTGCTCCGCGCGCTTGCGGACGCAGAAGGCGCTGCGCTCGATGTGCAGCGGGTCCGCGTGCTCCGGCTTCGGGCGGCGCGCGGCGAGGAACAGCTGCGTGAAGTGCGGCATGGTCTCGGCCGCGGTCGGCCCGCAGTGCTCGGTGTGCACCGGCAGCTCGCGCCAGCCGAGGACGCGCATGTCCTCTTCGGCGGCGATGCGCTCGATGGTCGTCATGGCCCGGCCGCGGCGTTTTTCGTCCTGCGGCAGGAAAGCGGTGCCGACGGCGTAGCTGCCCGGCTCGGGCAGCTCGAAGTCGACGACGTCGCGGTAGAACTCGTCGGGGACCTGGATCAGCAGCCCGGCGCCGTCGCCGGTGTCCGGTTCGGCGCCCCGAGCCCCGCGATGTTCCAGGTTGCGCAACGCGACCAGGGCCTTGGCGACGATCGCATGATCGCGTCGTCCGGTCAGGTCGGCGACGAAGGCGACACCGCAGGCGTCGTGTTCGTAGTCGCTCCGGTAGAGGCCCTCGGCCTCGGCGCTGCTGAGCTGCTCCCCCGCGGGGGGCAGGGAACTGGCACGGTGGGTCACGGCTGGCCGCCTCCCAAGGCGTTGGCGCGACCGGTACTCACTCCATCGAGTGGTTCGAGCTGAACCGGTTAACGAAGTGGTCCGGTACCGCGATGGTCAGTCGAGAACAGTTGCTGTTGTTCGCGTTGGTTTCGTGCAAGATGCCGCGCGCTATCAGCCGGGCTGCGAGCCCGGACGCGGGTCATCTGGGAGGCCGCACAACGCTGGGCAGCCGAACATGTCGGTCCTGCGAGCGCGCACAGACAGACCACTGTGGTGGGGGTCAGCCGGAGCGCGCGGTGTTACTCCCGGGTTCGCCGGGTCTTATGACGATAGTGTGAATTCGCTGTAATCGACATACGTCGTTGTCCCCGGGTGGGAAATGCCACGCTTACGTTGACGTGTCCCAGGGTAGTCCCATATGCCGGGCTATCCCTCCCGTATCACGGTCTATGGTGGCTCTGACCTGCGGAAACGTCCGTCCGAAGTGGTCTGGGTCAGGTGGTGCGGCACCGGGCCGGGGTGGCAAGCTGGCTGCATGGCGGACTCGTCCGATGACTGATCGTTATCTCTCCGTGGCTCGTTCGGGAGTCCGTGAGCTCGAGATCAAGCGCTCGAGGTTCCTCTGCGCGCTCGCTCCGGTGACGTCGGAGGAGGCCGCGCGCGAGTTCATCGCGGCCCGCCGGCGGGCCGAACCGGGGGCACGGCACCACTGTCACGCGTTCATCCTGGGGCCGGAGGGGCGAACCCAGCGTTCGAGCGACGACGGCGAGCCGGCCGGCACGGCGGGCATCCCGATGCTGGAGGTCCTGCGCCGCCGTTCGCTCACCGACACCGTCGCGGTGGTGACGCGCTACTTCGGCGGAGTGCTGCTGGGGGCGGGCGGGCTGATCCGCGCGTACGGTCAGTCCGTTTCGGACGCGCTGGAAGTGGTTGGTGTACTAGAACACCGGCGTCTCACCTTGGTCGAGGTGACGGTGGCCTACGACCGCGCGGGCCGGCTCGAGAACGACCTGCGCGCGTCGCCGTACTTGCTCCACGAGACCCGCTTCGACGCCTCGGCCCACTTTTCGATCGGCCTGGCCCCGGGCGAAGCCCCGGCCTTCGAGAGCTGGCTCGCGGACCTGACGGGCGGCGAAGCCACGACAACCGAACTCGGCGAAACCTGGATCACGACCGGCTGAGTCGTGTCGACCCTCCAATCACGTGAGTCGACCTTCCAATCACGAGTGATGGCTTCTCCATCACGTCCGGTGCTTCGCGGCGTGTGCGCGAGGGGTCGACACGAGTGATCGGAGGGTCGACACGCGTGATTCGGGGGACGACACGGCTGCGGGTGGGTGGACCATGGCCGGTGCGTGGTCCGGTCGCGAACCGCTTGGCGCACAACGGACTTTTGGTGCTTCCGTGGCGGAGTCCGGCCGTGGCACCATGTCGTGCCACCGAGTTCCGGTGCCACCTCGATCGCCACAACGTCGTCGACGCGGCTCGCGCCTAATTGACAACGTTGTCAGAAACGCTTGTCCGACAACGTTGTCGCCCGGTGGGAAGCGTGCGACAAGGAGGGAAGGTTCCATGTCCGGACCACTCGCCAGACGGGTGCGCGGTGCCGCGCTCGCCGTCATCCTCGCGGCGGCGGGGCTCGCCACCACAACGCCCGCCCACGCGGCGACGTTGGCCCTTACGCAGTACGTGAATCCCTTCATCGGCACCGACAACAGCAACTCGCCGAACCCGGTGCCCGGTGGTGCCGGTGGCAGCACCTACCCGGGCGCCTCCGTGCCGTTCGGCATGACGCAGTTCAGCCCGGACACCCCGACCGGTTCGCCCTCCGGCTACCGCTACAGCGACACCAGCATCGAGGAGTTCAGCCTCACCCACTTCAACGGCGCGGGCTGCCCCAACAACGAAGACCTCGGCCTGTTGCCGATCACCGGCGCCATCGGCACTTCACCGGGCACCGGCTGGACCACCTATGCCGGCCGCTACACCAAAGCCAACGAGTCCGCCGCGCCCGGCTACTACAAGAACAAGCTCGACAACTACAACACCACCGTCGAGCTGTCGGCCACCAAGCGGTCCGGCGCGCTGAAGCTGACCTACCCGAACACGACGTCCGCGCGGCTGCTCGTCAACACCGGGCGCAGCGCCACCGGCAACCGCAACGGGTCCATCAGCATCAGCGGCAGCCAGCTCACCGGCGCGGTGACCGGCGGCGGCTTCTGCGGCTCGTCGAAGACCTACCAGATCTTCTACGTCATCCAGTTCGACCGCGCGCCCAGCGGGTTCGGCACCTGGCTCGGCGGCACGGTGAGCGCCGGGTCGGCGAGCACCAGCGGCACGAACTCCGGCGGCTACGTCACCTTCGACACCTCGAGCAACACGACGGTGCAGGCGAAGGTCGGCATCTCGTTCGTCAGCCTGGCCAACGCGCAGGCGAACCTCGCCGCCGAGCAACCCGGCTTCGACTTCGCCGGGACGCGCGCCGCGGCCGACACGAGCTGGAACACCATCCTCAACCGCGTGCAGGTGGACAGCGGCACCGCCGCCGACCTGCAGAAGTTCTACACCGCGCTGTACCACGTGTTCCAGAACCCGAACATCGCCAGCGACACCAACGGCCAGTACCGCGGGTTCGACCAGGCGATCCACACCGCGTCGCACACCGTCTACCAGAACTACTCCGGCTGGGACATCTACCGCTCGTGGGCCGCGCTGATCGGGCTCGTCGCCCCGAACGAAGCCAGTGACATCGCCAAGTCCATGGTGCTCGACGGCCAGCAGGGCGGGCTGCTGCCCAAGTGGTCGCACAACAACAACGAACACTTCGTGATGACCGGTGATCCGGGCCCGATCGTCGTCGGCAGCATGTACGCCTTCGGGGTCCGCGGCTTCGACACCGCCGCGGCGCTGACGCTGATGGACAAGAGCTCCAACGGCGGCACCGCGCAGGGGCAGGCGATCCGCGGCCGCCAGTCCGGGTACGTCAGCCGGCACTACATCACCGAAGACCCGTCGGACTCGCTCGAGTACTCGGCTTCGGACTTCGCGGTGGCGCAGTTCGCGAAGGCCGTCGGCGACACCACGAAGTACACCACCTACATGCAGCGCGCCCAGTGGTGGCAGAACGTCTTCGGCCCCGACTCGGGCTACGTCCAGCCGCGCGGCAGCACGGGCACGTGGGCGTGGCCGGTCGTGCCGTCGAGCAACAGCGGCTACACCGAGGGCAACCCGTCGCAGTACACCTGGATGGTGCCCTACGACTACCAGGGCGTGATCAACCTGATGGGCGGCCGCCAGACCGCCGTGCAGCGGCTGGACCACCACTTCACCCAGCTCAACGGCGGCCTCACCCAGCCGTACTTCTACATCGGCAACGAGCCCGAGCACGGCGTGCCGTGGGCGTACAACTACGCCGCTCACCCGGAAGGCACCAGTTCGGCGGTGCGGCGCGTGATGAACGAGTCGTTCACCACCGGCGCGGGCGGCCTGCCCGGCAACGACGACCTCGGCGCGACGTCGGCCTGGTACGTCTTCGCCGCGCTGGGCATGTACCCGGCGACGCCGGGCTCGGACGTCCTGGCCCTGCACGGCCCGCTGTTCTCCGGGGTCTCGATCATCCGGCCGAGCGGGACGATCCGGATCACCGGCGCCGGCGCGGGCCAGGGCGCGCAGTACGTGCAGAGCCTGAGCGTCAACGGGACCGCGACGTCGAAGTCGTGGATCCGCTACGGCGACATCGCGGGTGCGTCGACGCTCGGCTACACGATGGGCTCGTCGCCGAGCGCCTGGGGCACGAACGCCGCCGACGTGCCGCCGTCCTACACCGACGGCGCGACGCAGCCGCCGGCCGCGCCGGACCTCGGCACGAACCTGGCGCAGGGCAAGGCGGCCAACGGTTCGGCGTCGTGCAACTCGGCCGAGAGCGCGGCCAAGGCCGTCGACGGCAGCCTGGCGAACAACAGCAAGTTCTGCAGCACCGCGGCGACGAAGTTCCTCCAGGTCGACCTCGGGTCGGCGCAGGACGTGTCGAAGTTCGTGGTCAAGCACGCCGGCCTCGGCGGCGAGACCACGGGCTGGAACACCGGCGCGTTCACGATCCAGACGTCGACCGACGGCTCGAGCTGGACGACGGTCGCGTCGGTGTCCGGTTCGCGGGCCAGCCGCACGTACCACTCGATCTCGGCCCGCTCGGCCCGGTACGTGAAGCTGAACCTCACCACCCCGGCCAACGACGGCAACGGCGCGGCCCGGATCTACGAGTTCGAGATCTACCGCTGAGCCGAGTGGTCTGCCGCGGCCGCGGCAGACCACTCTTCACGGGTGATCGCGTACTCGACTTCGCCCTGTTCCGCGCCCGGTGCGCGCTCGTGCTCCGGGAACTCCTCGAAGTACGTGCGGACGAACGTCATCCCCAGTTTCTCCATCACCCGGCGCGAAGCCTGGTTCACCGTCATCGTGAACGCCCGGACGCGCCGGACCCCCAGCTCGGTGAAGCCCATCGCGAGCAACGCCGCCGAGCCCTCGGTGCCGTAACCCTTGCCCCACGCGGCCTGGTGCAGCCGGTACCCCAGCTCCGGTTCGTCGGCGGGATCCTCCGGCCGGGGCCGGAAGTGGAACCACCCCAGGAAATCGCCGCTGCTCTTCTCGATCGCCGCCCAGAACCCGTAACCGGGGAAACGCTCGTAGTAACCGAGGAACGCGGGGAGATCGAGTTCGACGATCTCCGTGCGGTCCGCCGGCCGGCCCCCATTGAGGTACTTCATCACGGCCGGGTCGTCGTAGAGCGCGAAGAGCGCATCGGCGTCGTTCTCGGTGAACCGGCGGAAGATCAAGCGCTCGGTTTCGAGGAATACGTGCATCGGGTGATGCTGCCAGGGACCCCAGTGTGGAGCAATGGAATTACGCGGCGAGCGCGAAGACCTCTTCCAGCGCCTGTGAACCGGCCTCGGTGAGCAGGGCGGGCACCCGCTCGCCGCACTTGCCGGACCGGGCCGGCGCGATCATGCCGAGCCGGGCGAGCCGGTGCACGGTCGACTGGTCGCAGCAGCTCAGGCCGTCGATGAACAGGTCGGGCTCGCAGCTGCAGCTGATTTCGGCGTGGCCCCCGGCCACGGCTCTCAACGTGGCCCGCTCACGGTGGTTCAGTTCCGTTGTCATGGCGGCGCCTCCTTCCCGTTGTGACCCATGACACCACTCACCACCGACATTTTTCGCCTCTTGGCGTGCGAACCCGGGTATTTAGGGGGTGCACTTAGGGGTGGTGTGCCGCGTCTTTCCGGGTGATCCCCGGATACCCCTACGCCAGCGGTTCAAGCGTGGTCTTGCGCACGTGCCGGAAAACGATCGACGTCCGGAAGCCGACGATCTCCCGGCGCAACGCCAGCCGGTCGGCCAGGAATGCGTGCAGTGCGTCGATGTCCGGGGTGGTCACTTCGAGCAGGAAATCGTCACTGCCCGCGGTCACGTACACCGAAAGCACCTCCGGGAGCTGGGCGATCGACCGCTGGAAGCTGTCGATGACGGCCCGGCTCAGCGGCCGCACCTGCGCCGTGACCAAGGCCCGGACCCCGCGGTTGAGGCTCGCGAGGTCGATGTCGGCGTGGTAGCCGCGGATGACACCGCGTTCGCGCAGCAGCCGGATGCGTTCGAGGCACGTCGAGGGCGCGATGCCGACCTTCCGGGCGATGTCCCGGTTGGTCTGCCGGGCGTCCTCCTGCAGCAGCCGCACGATCGCCGAATCAAGTTCGTCGAGCACGGTGACTCCCTCCGCGGTGCCGAATTTAGTTCGGCGACGAGTCGACAAGGCCGTCGTTAAGTCTAGCTTCAGCAGACATGACCGCACATGAGCAGCTCATTCTCCGCCGTGGCCGTCGATCCGGCGTCACGACGATGGTCGCGATCCACTCGACCGCCCTCGGCCCGGCCGCCGGCGGCTGCCGCTTCAAGCCCTACGCCACGACGAACGACGCGATCGACGACGTCCTGCGCCTGTCGGCGGCCATGACGGCGAAGTGCGCGGTCGCCGGGCTCGCCTTCGGTGGCGGCAAGAGCGTCATCGCGCCGGAACCCGGCCGGGTGCTTTCCCCCGAGGAGCGCCGCGACGTCCTGCTCGACCACGCCGACCTCATCGCCGAGTTCGGCGGCGCCTACCTGGCCGGCCCGGACGTCGGCACCGGCCCGGCCGACATGCTGGTGTTCCGGGAGGTGTCGGCGTTCGCGTTGTGCACCCCCGAGGCCGCGGGCGGCACCGGCTCCTCCAGCGGCCCGACCGCCGTGGGCGTGCTCGCCGCGCTCCGGGCCGCGCTCGGCTCCGCGGAGGTGACCGGGCGCCGGGTGGTGATCAGCGGCTACGGCTCGGTGGGCGCGCACCTCGCGGCGAGCCTGCACGCGGCGGGCGCCGACGTCGTCGTCTCCGACATCGACCCGGCCAAGCGCGCCGATGCCGAGGCGGGCGGCCTGAGCTGGGTCGAGCCGGAGAAAGCCCTCACCCTCGCCGCCGACGTGCTGATCCCGGCCGCGGTCGGCGGGGTGCTCAGCCCGGAGACGGTGGCCCGGCTCGACGTCCCGCTCGTCGTCGGCCCGGCCAACAACCAGCTCACCGCCGACACCGTCGCCGACGACCTCGCCGCCCGCGGCGTCCTGTGGGTCCCGGACTACGTGGCGAGCGCGGGCGGCATCCTCTACACGCTCTCGCGCGAGGCGGAGGGCCTGGACCACGAAGCCGCGCTGGCCCGCGTCGAGACCATCGAAGGCACCGTCCGCGAGCTGCTGAGCGCCGCGAAGGCCAACGCGACCACCCCGCTGCACGAGGCGGCCGCGCTGGCCGGGCGCCGGCTCACTTCTGGTGCGGCGCCACGTACTCCTTCGCCTCGGGCGCTTCGAACAACGGCTTGACGTACCGGACGCCGCCCTCGGCGGAGGCGTCCGGGGTCGCGGCGTAGACCTGGCGCGTCGCCGGCGTCCCCGGCTTGGAGAAGTCGAGCGCCGCGACCAGGTCGTCCGTGCTCGCCGACGTCGTCTGCTTGAGCGCCGCCGCGATGCCGTCGCGGGTGAGGTCCTTGTTGTCGCACGCCTTCTTAAGCACCGCGCCCCACACCTCGCCGACCGCGTAGCCGTAGGGCACCCCGCCGTTCGGCGTCTCCTTGTAGGCGGCCTTGAACTTCGCCGCGACGTCCTTGGCCTTCGGCAGGTCGGCCGAGAACGGCACGCTGCTGGCGACGATCGTCAGCTTGTCCAGCGCGCCCGCGGCGGGGCTCTTCAGCAGCACCGGGTCGAACGTCGGGTTGTTGCCCAGCACCGGCACGTTCAGCCCGAGCGCCTTGTTCGCCGCGACGGCCGACCCGGTCTGCGCGGGCGTGGTGGTCAGCGCGATCACCTTCACCCCGGCGCCCTTGAGGCCGGTGACGACGTTGGTGAGGTCGCTGTCGGTCGAGGTGATCTTGACTTCCTTGACCGTCAGGTTGTGCTTCTTCGCGTAGAACTGCGAGCCGCGCAGGCCGTTCTTGCCGTACTCGCCGTCGATGTAGACGTGCCCGATCGTGTCGCCGTCCTTGAGCTGTCCCTGCTCCTGCAGGTACGCCAGCCCGTCGATCATCTCGACGTCGTAGGTGGTGCCGACGATCATCACGTACGGGTTGTCGAGCAGCTCCGACGACCACGACGCGGGGGCGGCGACGGCCTTGTCCGTGGCCAGGTTCTGCTTGAGCGCGGCCACCACCGGCGAGCCGAGCAGCTGCACGAACCCGAGCACCTTCGGCTCGATCTGCGGGTACAGCGTCTTCGCCGTGTCGGCCTTGTAGCCGTGGTCGACCTCTTCGAGCTTCACCTGCCGGCCGCAGACCCCGCCGGCGGCGTTGAAGTCCTTGGCCCACAGCTCGTTGCCCTGGGTGACCCCGAGGCCGAGGTTCTTGAAGACGCCGGACTTGTCGGTCATCACCCCGAGCGTCACCTCGGTCGCGGTCACCCCCTTGCCGGTCTTGACGCCGGAGCTGTCGGGGCCTGACGAACCCGCGTCGTTCGCTTTCGTGCTGCACGCCGAAAGCGCCAGGAGGGCCGTCAGCGCTGCCACCAGGTGTGTGCGTTTCATCGTTTCTCCAGGGTTTTCCGGGTGAGCCGGCGACCGATCGCGGCGAGCCCGCCGGGCTCGAACAGCACGACGAGGATGATCGCAGCGCCGTAGACGAACGAGCTGACCAGCACCGGGGTCAGCGCGCCGTCGCCGGTGCCGGAGAACCAGCCGAGGTCGGCCGAGTACAGCGCGAGCACCTGCGGCAGCCCGTTGACGATCAGCGCGCCGACCAGCGCGCCGGGGACCGAGCCGAGCCCGCCGATGATGACCATCGCGAGGTAGGCGATGGACACGTTGATGCCGTAGGTGCCGAACTCGCTCTCGTCCGGCTTGAGGATGTCGAACCACAGCACGGTCATCGCGCCGGCGAGCCCGCCGTAGGCCGACGAGACGGCGAACGCGCCCGCCTTGGCCCGCAGCACGCTGACACCCAGCACCGCGGCCGCGGCCTCGTTGTCGCGCACCGCCCGCCACGACCGGCCGACGCGGCCGCGCACCGCGCCGCGCGCGATCACGAACGCGAGCACGGTGAGCAGCAGGAACAGGTACCAGGTGCGTTCGGCCTGTTGGATCGGCACGCCGAGGATCGACAGCTGCGGCCCGTCGTTGGTGAAGGGGAAGCCGAACAGCGAGAACGGCGCGGGCGCGCGTCCGGTCGACGTCCCGCCGGTCAGCTCCTCGGCCGACTGTCCGAAGTAGAGCCCGAGGAACACCAGTGCCAGCGACGCGACGCCGAGGTAGATCCCGCGCAGCCGGCCGGCCACCGGCGCGAAGGCCAGGCCCAGCAACGCCGAAACGACGACCGCGCCGAGCAGGGACAGTCCGGGGTCGAGGCCGAACCCGACCACACGATCGTCGCCGGTCGGCCCGGACAGCACGGTGTAGGCGGTGCCGCCGGCCAGAAGGAAGAAGGCGTGGGCCAGGGAAAGCTGTCCGGCCTGCCCGACCACCAGTGTCAGCCCGATCGCGCCGACCCCGCCGATCATCATGTACTGCCCGGCCTTCAGCCAGGCCGCGTCGAGGTAGAGCGGCAGCGCGAGCAGGACGACCAGCAGCGCGAGCCAGGCGAGCCTGCGCACCAGTTTCCCCAGGTCGCGGCGCTTCGGCGGCACGGGTTCGGCGGCCGGTGGGCTGTCCACTTCGGACACGGCACTGTCAGACACGGGTTCGCTCCCTCGTGCCGAACAGCCCGGAGGGCCGCACCACCAGGACCACCAGCATCACCAGGAAGACCGCGCTCTTGGAGAAGTCGAACGAGACGTACTGCGCGGAGAGCGCTTCCACGATGCCGACGACCAGGCCGCCGACCACCGCGCCCGCCGTCGAGTCGAGGCCGCCGAGGATCGCCGCGGGGAAGGCGGCGAGCGCGATCGAGTGCGTCCCGCGGGACAGCCCGGCGCCGGAGAAGTCCTGCGTCGCGATGAACAGCACCGCGACCCCGGCCAGCAGCCCGGCGACGAGCCACGCGGTCGCGGTGACGCGCGAGCTGCGGATGCCCATCAGCGCGGCGGCTTCGCGGTTCTCAGCCTGTGCGCGCATCGCGACGCCCCAGTTCGAGTACTTGAAGGCCAGCCAGAACGCCGCGATCAGCACCGCCGCGACGCCGAGCGCGACCAGGTGCGTGCGGAACAGCGTGATGCCGCCGAGCTGGAACGGCTTGGCGTCCCAGGCGTCGCCGAGGAAGGGCAGCGTGACGCCGAGGCGGCGCACGATCTCCTCGGTGACGATCACGTCGACGCCGATGGTCAGCAACGCCAGGCTGTTCGCGTCGGCGTGCCGGGAGCGCGACAGCAGCAACCGCTCCACCAGCAGGCCGAGCAGGCCGGCGGAGACGACGCCGACCAGCGACGCGCCGGCCCAGCCGAGCGCGTCCCGCGTCACGACGACGAGGTAGCCGCCGAAGAGCACCAGCGAGCCGTGCGCGAAGTTCACCACTTCGGTGGCCTTGAAGATGATGACGAACCCCAGCGCGAGCAGCGCGAACACCGCGCCCTTGCCGAGGCCGTTCACCGTGAGCTGCAGGAAGGTGTTCACGCCGCCTCCGTGCCGAGGTAGGCCTTGATGACGTCCGGGTCGGACTGGACCTGCGCCGGGGTGCCGTCGGCGATGCGGCGGCCGAAGTCGAGCACCGTGACCCGGTCGGCGATGCCCATCACCAGGCCCATGTCGTGCTCGACGAGCAGGATCGAGATGCCCAGCTCGGCGCGGATCCCGCTGATCGTGCCGGCCAGCTCCGCGGTTTCGGCCGCGTTCATCCCGGCCGCGGGCTCGTCGAGCAGGAGCAGCACCGGTTCGACGGCGAGCGCGCGGGCGAGGTCGACGCGCTTGACGACGCCGTAGGGCAGCGCGCCGACCGGGGTGTCGGTGACCGCGTCGAGCCCGAGGAACGCGCAGATCTCGCGGGCGCGGGCGGCGTGCCGCCGTTCGGCGCGGACCGTCCACGGCAGCCGGAGCCCGACCTCGAGGAACCCGCCGCGGGTCAGCGCGTGCCGGCCCAGCAGGACGTTGTCCAGCACGGTCGACCCCGGGGAGAGCGCGGCGTTCTGGAATGACCGGCCGACGCCGAGGCCGGCGAGCTTGTGCGGCGCGAGCCCGGTGAGCTCGGTGTCGCCGAGCCGCACGCGGCCTTCGTCGGCCCGGTAGAGACCGCTGATCACGTTGAAGCAGCTGGACTTCCCGGCGCCGTTCGGCCCGATCAACGCGTGCAGCGAGCCGGGTGCGACGGTGAAACTCACGTCGTCGAGCGCGCGGATCCCGCCGAAGCGCAGGGAAACGCTTTCCACCCGCAGCTCCGGCGGCGTCATCCGGCCCACCTCGACAGGGTCCGGCCGGCCAGGCGCGCGCGTGCGGTTTCCGCTTCGGCGTCGGCGGTTTCCTGCGATTCGGCGTGTCCGCCGAGGTAGAGCCGCTGGACGTCCTGGCTGGCGGCCAGCTCGGCCGCGGTCCCGGCCAGCGCGACCCGGCCGGCCTCCAGCACCACCGCGTGCTGGGCGACGCCCAGCGCCATCACGGCGTTCTGCTCCACCAGCACCACGGCCGTGCCCTGCTCGTGGATTTCGCGGATGGTCCGGGCGATCTGCTCGACGACCTTCGGCGCGAGCCCGAGTGAGGGCTCGTCGAGCAGCAGCAGCTTCGGCGCGGACATCAGCGCCCGCCCGATGGCCAGCATCTGCTGCTCGCCGCCGGACAGCAGCCCGGCGCGTTGCTTCGCGCGTTCGGTGAGCACGGGGAACAGCGCGTCGACGCGCTCGTGTGCTTCGGTCCGCTCGGCCGCGGTCCGGGCGCCGATGCCGCCGGCGCGCAGGTTCTCCTCGACCGTCATCCGGGCGAAGATCTGCCGGCCTTCGGGCACCCCGACGACGCCGAGCCGGACGATCCGGGCGGGGTCGAGCTTGCCGAGCGCGTGGCCGGCGTAGCGGATTTCGCCGGCTTCGATCGCGCCGCGGTGCATGCGCAGCGTGCCGGAAACGGCCCTGAGCAGGGTGGACTTCCCGGCGCCGTTGCTGCCGAGCACCGCCAGCACGCCGTCGGCGGAGACGTCGAGGTCGACCCCGTGCAGTGCGGCCGTCGAGCGGCCGTACCGCACCCGGAGACCACGCACGGTCAGCACGAACTCACTCCAGGACGCACGACGTCTCCTCCACTCGTGTGACGTGAGTCACGGTCGGTGGCGGTCATCCTGCGGTCGGCGGAGGTGATCCGATACCCCCACCTGGAGACCCCGCTGGCTACGAAACGGACACGGCGGCCTCCCGCAGGGCCGCGAACACCTCGGGTGAGGTCGTGCACTCACCGAGCCGGACCGGCTTGCGGTCGCCGTGGAAGTCGCTCGACCCGGTGGCGAGCAGACCCAGGTCCGCGGCCACCTCACCCAGCCGGGCCCGGACTTCCGGCGGCTGCTCCGGGTGTGCCACCTCGATCCCGGCGAGCCCGGCCTCGGCGAGGGTCGCCAGCTGCGCGTCGGAGACCGAAGCCCGCCGCTTGACCGAGCGCGGGTGCGCCAGTACCGCGGCACCCCCGGCCGCGCGGACCAGCCCGATCGCGTCCACAGTGGACAACACGTGCTTCGGCACGTCCGCCCGGCCGCCGTCGGCGATCCAGTCCGGCGTGAACGCCTCGGTGATGCCCACCGCGGCCAGCGCCGCCGCGATGTGCGGACGCCCGAGGGCCGCACCACCGGCGATCTCCCGCACCTGCGGGAGGGTGATCGGGGCGCCCAGCTCCTGGCACCGCGCGACCATCCGCACCGCACGGCGTTCGCGGTCGGTGCGGATCAGCTCGAGTTCGCCGGCCAGCGGCGCGTGACCGGGATCGACGAACAGGCCGAGCAGGTGCACCTCGAACTCGTCGAGGCGGCAAGAGATCTCGACGCCCGGGACGAGTTCGAGGTCCGCCGCGGCGGAGGCCGCGGCCAAGCCCGCGAAGGTGTCGTGGTCGGTCAGCGCGAGCACCGTCAGCCCGGCCTCGGCGGCGAGCCGGGGGAGCAGCTCCGGCGGTGTCGTCCCGTCGGAGGCCGTGCTGTGCGCGTGCAGGTCGATCGTCACCCGGCCGAGGATCTCACAGCAGCCCGGCCTCGCTGGCCTTGCCGATCGCCTCGACGCGGTTGCGGGCGCCCAGCTTGTGCAGCGCCGACTGCAGGTACGTCTTCACCGTGTTGCGCGCGAGCCCGGTCGACTCCGCGATCTCCGGGTTGGTCTGGCCCTGCGCGGCCAGCCGCAGCACCTCGTACTCGCGCCGGGTCAGGCCGCTGCGGGCCAGCGCGTCCGACCGCTGCCCGGCGTCGGGCAGGATCCGCGGGTCCACGACGCGCTCGCCGCGCAGCACCCGCCGCAGCGCCGCGACCAGGTCGGTGCCCGCGACGTCCTTGAGCAGGCAGCCCTGCGCCCCCGAATCGAGGGCCGCCAGCACGCCCTGGTGGTCGCCGTGGGCGGTGAACACCACGATCCGCGCGGCCGGGTGCACCCGCCGCAGCTCGGCGATCACCTCCGGCGCGAGCATGTCCGGCAGCCGCAGGTCCAGCAGGATGAGGTCGGGCCGCAGCTCCGCCACGCGCTGGATCGCGGCCCGGCCCGACTCGGCCGAGCCGGCGATCCGCAGGCACGGGTCGGACCGCAGGAGCAGACTGACGCCGTCGCGGACCACGGGGTGGTCGTCGACGACGAGCACGGTCGCGCGCGTCACGGCCGCACCAGCGGCACCCACGCGCGCAGGGTGCAGCCGTCGTCGTCATCACGGACCAGGCTGACCCGGCCGCCGAGCCGGGCGGCGCGCCCGGACAGCGTCCGCAGGCCCATGCCCGTGCCGGGCACGGCACTCGCGCCGGTGCCGTCGTCCGCGACGACCACCTGGACGCCGTCTTCGCTGGGCAGCAGGCTGACGATCACCGACGTCGCGCGGGCGTGCTTCTCGACGTTGAGCAGGCCTTCGCGGACCGCGGCCACGAGCAGCGCGGTGCGTTCGGCGTCCAGCGGCGGCACCGCCGCGAGCTGCACGAACCGCGCCGGGACCCCGCAGCGCGCCTGGAAGGAGCGGCAGTGCTCGGCCAGCTCCACCGGCAGCGCCCGCTCCGGGCTGGACTCCGACAACGCCAGCAGCGACTCCCGCAGCGCCCCGGCCGCGGCCGAGACGTCGCCTTCCAGCCGGTGCAGCCGCGCCGCCAGGGCGGGGTTGCCGTGCACGTCCGCGTGCAGGTCGCGCACCTGGACGCCGATGGAGAACAGCAGCGCGCCGACGGAGTCGTGCAGGGCGCTCTGCATCCGCAGGCGCTCGCCGGCCACCGCGGCCGTCCGGTCGGTCTCGGCGACCTTGGCCAGGTGCAGTGCGGTC
This sequence comes from Amycolatopsis iheyensis, assembly GCF_024703995.1. Classification (GTDB taxonomy): domain Bacteria; phylum Actinomycetota; class Actinomycetes; order Mycobacteriales; family Pseudonocardiaceae; genus Amycolatopsis; species Amycolatopsis iheyensis. The sequence continues at coordinate 68,433 of NZ_JAMXQV010000028.1, forward strand.
CCGGCTTCGAGCGCGACCTCCTCCAGCCGCCGGACGGCGTCGTCGCCGAAGTCGGCGGGCTCCCGCATGGCCGCGTACGCGATGGCGACGGTCTCGCCGCGCGCGACGACCGGGACGGCGAGCATCGCGGCCAGGCCCTCGCCGCGCACCTGGGCGTCGAACTGGTGGGTGATCGCCGGCGAGCTGACGTAGTCGCTCACCCGCACCGGGCGGCCCAGCGCCAGGACCCGGCCGCCGATGCCCTGGCCGACCGGCACTTCGAGGTCCTGCAGCGAGTCCGTGCGGGTGCCGGACATCCAGCGGATCACGGCCAGCTCGGGCCGGTCCAGCTCGGCGACGAAGCCGGCCTTCGCGCCGACGGTCTCCCGGATCAGGCGCGCGGTCCCGTGCAGCGCGGCGACGCGGTCGAGCGTGCCGAGCAGCTTTTCGCGCTCGCGCAGCAGCTCGCCCAGCACCGCGCTGTCTTCGGCGACGTGCTCCTTTGCCGTCACGCGCCCACGATCGCACACGCGGTGTGGTTTCGGACATACCCGGCTGGAGAGGTACGGACGCGCGAAGTCGACTTGAATGGGGGTGTGGAGATCCTCACCGACGCCGCCACGCTCGCGCTGTACACGACCGACGCGTCCAACTACCGGCACGTTCCCCACGGGGTGGTGCTGCCGGAGACCGTCGACGACATCGTCGCCGCGGTGGCCGCGGCCCGCGACCGTGACCTGCCGGTGATCGCCCGCGGGGGTGGCACGAGCGTCGCCGGGAACGCGTGCGGGCCCGGCCTGGTGATCGACACCTCCCGGCACGTCGGCGGCGTGCTCTCGCTCGACCCGGGCAAGCGGCTCGCGCGGGTGCTGCCCGGCACGGTGCTCGACGACCTGCAGGCGGTGGCGGCGCCGCACGGGCTGCGGTTCGGCCCGGACCCGTCGACGCACAGCCGCTGCACGCTCGGCGGGATGATCGGCAACAACGCATGCGGCTCGCACTCGGTGGCGTGGGGCCGCACGGCCGACGTCGTCCGCTCGCTCGAGGTCCTGCGCTACGACGGCACGCGGCTGCGGGTCGGGCCGGACGAGCCTACCGAGGGCCGGCTCTTCGACGAGCTGCGTGCGCTGGTGTCGGACAACCTGGCGTTGCTGCGCAAGGAACTCTCGACGTGGCCGCGGCGCGTGTCCGGCTACGGGCTGGAACACCTGTTGCCGGAGAACGGGTTCGACGTCGCCAAGGCGCTGGTCGGCTCGGAGGGCACCTGCGTCACGGTGCTCGAAGCCGAGGTCGAGCTGGCCGAGCTGCCTGCTCGTCGCGTGCTCGCGGTGCTGGGCTTTCCTTCGGACATCGCCGCGGCCGACGCGGTGCCGGCGATCCTGCCGTGGTCGCCGCTGACCGTCGAGGGGGTGGACGCCGAGCTGGTCGCGATGCTGCCCGGCCGGGTGGGGGAACTGCCGCCGGGCGAGGCGTGGCTGTTCGTCGAGCTGGCCGGCGACGATCCCGTCGAGCGGGCTCGCGCGCTGGCCGCGTCCCTGGAGCTGACCGGTTCGGTGGTGCTGGACGACCCGGCGGCGCAACGGCGGCTGTGGCGGATCCGCGAGGAGGGCGCCGGCCTGGCGACCCGGCTCGCGGGCGGCGCCGAAGCCTGGCCCGGCTGGGAGGACGCGGCCGTGCCGCCCGAGCGGCTGGGCGCGTACCTGCGCGAGTTCAAGGACCTCATGCGGGCGCACGGGCGCAAGAGCGTCGTCTACGGCCACTACGGCGAAGGCTGCCTGCACATGCGGCTGGACTTCGACCTGCTGTCGACCTCCGGGGTGGCGGAGTTCCGGCAGTTCCTGGAGGAGGCGGCGGACCTCGTCGCGTCCCACGGCGGCTCGCTGTCCGGTGAGCACGGCGACGGGCAGGCGCGCTCGGAGCTGCTGTCCCGGATGTACAGCCCGGAGATGATGGCGGTCTTCGCCCGGTTCAAGGGGATCTTCGACCCGGCCGGCCGGATGAACCCCGGCATCCTGGTGGCGCCGCGGGCGATCGACGCGGACCTGCGCGTGCGAGCCACGTCGAAGTCCTTCGAGGACAGTGTCTTCCTCGGCTACCCCGAGGACCGCGGGAGCTTCGGGCAGGCGATGCGGCGCTGCGTCGGCGTGGGGAAGTGCCGCAACACCAGCGGAGGCGGGGTGATGTGCCCGAGCTACCGCGCCACCCGCGAGGAGCAGCACTCGACGCGCGGACGCGCGCACCTGCTGGCCGAGATGATCAACGGCGAGGTGATCACCGACGGCTGGCGGTCGGCCGAAGTGCACGACGCGCTCGACTTGTGCCTGTCCTGCAAGGGCTGCCTGTCGGACTGCCCGGTCGACGTCGACATAGCCACGTACAAGGCGGAGTTCCTGCACCAGCACTACCGGCGGCGGCTGCGTCCGGCGTCGCACTACTCGATGGGCTGGCTGCCGCTGTGGTTGCGCGTCAGCGCGCGGATGCCGCGGCTGGCCAACGCCGTCGGGCGCTCTCCTTTGGCACGTGTGCTGAAACGGCTGGGCGGGATCGCCTCCGAACGCGCACTGCCTTCGTTCGCCGCTGCCCCGTTCACCTCGTCGCGGGCGGATCTCCGGCGCCGGGCGTCGGGGGAGCGCCGGGTCGTCCTGTGGCCGGATTCGTTCAACAACTACCTGACGCCGTCGGTGCTCGACGCCGCGTACGAGGTCCTGACCGCGGCGGGCTACGACGTCGTGCTGCCGGACCGCGGCGTCTGCTGTGGACTGACCTGGGTGTCGACGGGCCAGCTCGGCGTCGCGCGGCGCGTCCTCGACCGGACCCTTGCCGTGCTGGCGCCGTACCTGGAAGACGGCTACGAGGTGGCCGGGCTGGAACCCAGCTGCACGGCCCTGTTCCGCGGCGACTTGCCGGCGCTGATGTCGGGCGACGCGCGCGCGGAACTGCTGGCGTCCCGGACGTCCACGTTCGCGGAACTGCTGGCGCGGGCGCCGATCCCGTTCGCCGACCTCGACGTCGACGCGATCACGCAGGTGCACTGCCACCAGCACGCGGTCCTGGGGTTCGACGCCGACGAGTCCGCCCTCGCGGCGGCGGGCGTCCGCGCCACGACGCTGGACTCGGGATGTTGTGGCCTGGCGGGCAACTTCGGCTTCGAGCGCGGCCACTACGACGTCTCGAAGGCGGTGGCGGAAGACCGGATGCTGCCGGCGATCCGCGCGGCCGCCCCGGAGACGGTCGTGGTGTCCGACGGGTTCAGCTGCCGGACGCAGATCGCCCAGGAGTCGGGCCGGGAAGCGGTGCACCTGGCGGAACTGCTGCGTCGCGCGTTGCCCCGGTGACCGGTGTGCGCCGTCCGGGTGGTTCTCCCGGAGCGGGCTAACGAACCGAAACTGACCGGCGAGTCGCCGCATGGGAGGAAAGTTCACCAGGAGGGGAGACTTCTCATGCGTACTCGACTGGCCGCGGCCGCGGTGGCCGCCGCGGCGGCGCTGACCACGACGGCGCTGGCGGCGCCGGCCGCGAACGCGTCGGCGGACACCGCCGCGGACTGCGAACGCGGGGCCAACGGTTTCGTGGACATCCCGGACTGGATCAGCGGCACGCCAAGGGATTCCGCCGTGCCCGGCGGGCTGATCGTCGTCGAACTGCAGACCGGCTACATCAGCGGCGTGCTGCGTGGCTGGGCGAAGGTCCAGGGGCCCACCGACTACGGCGACCTGGTCTGGCTGGACTGGACTCGCGACGGCGGGCACAGCTGGATCCAGTGCGGGCCGTTCGCGGTGGGCAGCCCCGGCGGCACCAAGACCAGCGCGGCGCAGCGCACCAACCCGTCGCCGACCTGGCAGTTCCGGGCGTGCGGCATGGTCCACGGCATTTCGTCGTCGACCCGGTGCACCGACCCGTGGTGGTGACCTGAGAAGCCGGTGGGGTGCTTCAGCGAGCGCCCCACCAGGCCTCGGCCAGCGCGTCGAGCGTCGGCTCCGGGGGTGCCGGCATGATTTCGAAGTACCACGGGAAGTTGCTGTAAACGTGCAGCAATGCGTACGCCAGGCACCGGCGGGGGTCGACGGAGTGCCCGTAGCCGTCGAGGAAGCGGCGCAGCAGGTCGCCGTCGCCGCTGGTGACGAAGAGGCCGACCGCCACGAAGTCGTACTCCGCCGCGCCGAGCATCGCCGGTTCCCAGTCGAAGAGGCCGGTGATGTGGCCGTTCTCGAGCATCACGTGGGCACGCATGAACTCGGTGTGCAGCGGCACGACCGGCGGCCGTCCGAGGTCGACGGCGTCGAGGAATCCCGGGATCTGCGCCACCCACGCTTCGTCGAGCCCGGTCAGCAGGTGGTGTTCGACGACCTGCTCGCGTTGCGACGTGACGAATTCTGCCCAGTCCGCGGGTGCCAGGACGGCCAGCCGCGGGTCGTCGACGGCGTGCAGGGAAGCCAGCAGCTCGCCCAGCTCCGGTATCAGCCGTCGCTTGTCCTCAAGGGACAGTGACGGCCACAGCTCCTTCAGCGTCCGGCCCGGCAGCCGCGACATCAGCAGGTAACCCCAGCCGTCGCGCTCGCCCGTGTCTTCGAGGCGCGGCACCGGCAGCGTGCCGGACAGCACCTCGAGTGCGGTGCGTTCGGTGGCGAGCTCTTCGCGGCACTGCGGCGGGTACAGCTTGAGGACGAGGTCCTCGCCCACCGCGTACACCGGCAGTGAGCCGTCGGTGAACGGCACGACGTCTTCGCGGCCGAGCAGCGCGCTCACCGCGGGAAGCAGATCCCCGCGGGTGAGCGCGCCGGTGGTCGTGGGCGGAAAGATCCCCATGATCACCACGGTAGGCCCGCTGTCGAGCGGGTTACGCCCCGGCGAGCCGGATCGCGGCCGCCGGGCAGGTCAGCTCCGCCTGCCGGACCGCGTCCGCCTCGGCCGCCGGTGGTTCCTCCGCGAGGAGGACGACCGTGCCGTCGTCCTCGTTCTGGTCGAACGTCCCGGGCGCGAGCAGCACGCACTGCCCGGACGCCACGCAGCTGCCGGCGTCGACGCTGACCCGCATCACCAGGTCACCGGGACCGAGTCGACGCCGCCGGCCACGCGGTTGACGCGGACCGGGATCTCGTCGATCCCGACCGCCAGCCGCAGGCCGGGGAAGCGGGTGAACAGCTTCGGGAACACCGTCCGCAGCTCGGTGCGGGCGAGGTTGGCGCCGATGCAGACGTGCGCGCCGGTGCCGAAGGCCAGGTGGACGTTCGGCGTGCGGTCCGGGTCGAACTCGTCGGGGTCGGCGAACACCGCGGCGTCGCGGTTGGCCGCGTCGCTGGAGATGAGCACCGCGTCGCCGCGCATGATGCGCGTCCCGCCGATCTCGACGTCTTCGTGGGCGTAGCGCAGCAGGCCGGTGCCGCTGGTGGCGGTCAGCCGCAGGATCTCCTCGACCGTCGCCGCCACCTGGCCCTCGGGGTCAGCGGCGAAGCGGTCGCGCCGGGCGGTGTCGGTGAGCAGGAACAGCGTGCCCATGGCGATCCGCGTGGACGTCGTCTCGTGGCCGGCGAACAGCAGGCCGGCGCCCATCCGGGCGAGGTCGTCGTCGGTGAACGTCGGGTCGTCGGCCTGGACCGCGACCATGTCGGAGATGACGTCGGGCTGCGGGTCCTTCCGCTTGGCCTCGGCGAGCTCCGTCATGTACGCCTTGAACTCCGTCATGGCGGCCTGCGCGTCCGCGCCGCCGTCCATCATCGCGATCCGCTCGGAGAGGCCGCGGAACCGCTCGCGGTCGGCGTAGGGCACGCCGAGCAGCTCGCAGATCACCAGCACCGGCAACGGGAACGCGAGGAAGTCGGTCAGGTCGACCGGCTCGCCGGGGTTCGCGTCGTGGGCGGCCTGCAGGTCGTCGAGGCAGCGGTCGGTCAGCTCGGCGATGTGGTCGCCCAGCGCGCGCATGCGGGGCGCGCTGAACGCGGGCGCGAGCATGCGGCGCATCCGCTTGTGCTCGCGCTCCTCGCTGTCGAAGTCGCCGCTCGGGCCGTCCTGCACCGCGGCGTAGGAGATCCGCGACGCCTGTTCGGGCGCGGGGTGCGACCGGCCGAACCGCCTGTCGCGGAAGACTTCCTTGGCTTCCTCGTAGGAGGTCACCAGCCACGCCGGGTCGCCGGCCGGGGTGAGCACCCGGCTCAGCGGCGAGCACTGCCGGAGCGTTTCGTAGTCGGGCGCGATGGCGAGCGCGTTCGCGCGGGCGAAGGGGAGACGCGGTGTCTCTTCGGTGGTGGTCATGCGTCGCTCCTCGGTTCGGGTCCGTGGGTGTTCAGTGCGGCCAGCCACTGGCGTTCGGCGCCGAAACTGCGGCAGACGTGCTGCATCACCGCCCGGCTCCACGGGTCGGCCTGCTCGGCGACGAGCCGGGTCAGCCGGTCGTGTTCGGCCGCGAGGGCCCGGTCGCGGACGTCGAGCACGCGGGCCCGTTCGTCCTCGCGCAGCCACGCGAAGTTGCCGACTCTGGACAGGAACTCCGGCTCGTTGAGCGCCAGGTCGTCGGGGAAGTCCGCGAGCAGGTCGTGCAGCAGCTCGCGGCCGACGTCGGTGATCGTGTAGACGTGCCGCGGCGGTTTGGCCTCCTGTTCCTCCGCGCTGCGGCTCACCGCGCCCGCGTCGACGAAGCGCCGAAGCGTCGGGTACAGCGAGTTGTTCGACAGGGTGCGGCCCGTCGACGCCTCCACGGCCTTGCGGAGCTCATAGCCGTGCAGCGGCTCGCGGGCGAGCCTCGACAGCAAGAGGATTTCGATCCACACCTAGGTCACCGTAACCTAGGTTCCGGTGACTCGGCAATGGCGTACGGTGACATCCGGACGGAAACTTTCCGTTATGACAGTCCCGACGCACGGGGGTTCTCACATGACTGCCACCCACACCGAGCCGCTCTCATACCCCTTCAACGAAGAGGCGGGCCTCGACCTCAACGAGGCCTACGCGGCCGCGCGCGAGGCCGAGGGCATGGTCCGGGTGAAGATGACCTACGGCGAGCCGGCCTGGCTGGCGACGCGGTACGCCGACGCCCGGCTGGTGCTCGGCGACCGCCGGTTCTCGCGGGCGATGGAGAAGGAGAAGGACGCGCCGCGCCGCGCGCCGATGCAGCGGGACGGCGGCATCCTGCAGATGGACCCGCCGGACCACACGCGGCTGCGGACGCTGGTGGCCAAGGCGTTCACCATGCGGCGCGTCGAGCTGCTGCGCCCGCGGGTCGCCTCGCTGGCGACCGGGCTGATCGCGGAGATGAAGGCGGCCGGCCCGCCCGCGGACCTCGTCGACCTGTACGCACTGCCGATCCCGGTCGCGGTGATCTGCGAGCTGCTCGGCGTCCCGGTCGCGGACCGGCCGAAGTTCCGCGTCTGGAGCGACGCGGCGCTTTCCACCAGCGGCTTGACACCCGAGGAGTTCGAGCGCAACCGCGAAGAGCTGCGCGACTACATGCGCGGGCTGATCGCCGAACACCGCACGGCGCCCCAGGACGACCTGATGACGGCGTTGATCGAGGCCCGCGACACGCGCGACCGGCTGACCGAGCTTGAACTGGTCGACCTGTGCGTCGGCATCCTGGTCGCCGGGCACGAGACGACCGCGAGCCAGATCCCCAACTTCGTCTACGCGCTGCTGGACCAGCCCCGGCAGTGGGCGCGCCTGGTCGCCGACCCGGACCTGATCCCGGCCGCGGTCGAGGAGCTGCTGCGATTCGTGCCCCTGGGCGCGGGCGCCGGCTTCGCGCGGTACGCGACCGAAGACGTCGAGGTCGGCGGCGTGGTCGTGCGGGCGGGCGAGCCGGTGCTGGTGGCGGTGGGCGCGGCGAACCGCGACCGGCTGCAGTTCGACGACGCCGACCAGCTGCGCTTCGACCGCGAGGACAACCACCACCTCGGCTTCGGCCACGGCGTCCACCACTGCCTGGGCGCGCCGCTGGCCCGGCTGGAGCTGCAGGAGGCGCTGCGCGCGTTGGTCACCGAGCTGCCCGGGCTGCACCCGGCCGGCGATATCGTGTGGAAGACGCAGATGCTCGTCCGCGGACCGCGGTCGATGCCGATCGGATGGTGACCATGAGCTGGCACGTGGAAGTCGACGAACACACCTGCATCGGGTCGGGGATGTGCGCGGCCCTGATGCCGGAGGTGTTCGCGCTGGAGGGCGCGGTGGCCCACACCGTGGTATCGGACGTCGAAGACGGCGACGAGACGGTGCTGGACGCGGCGGACTCGTGCCCGGCGATGGCGATCACGGTGACCGACGGCGGTCGCGAGATCGGCCCGCGTCCCTAGGGTGCGAAGCGGCCGTGTTCGGTGACCACGGCGGTGATCAGGTCGTGGGGCGTCACGTCGAACGCGGGGTTGAAGACCCGCGCGTCCGGCGGCGTGAGCGGCACACCGGCGTGTTCGGTGAGTTCGCGGGCATCGCGTTCTTCGATGGCGATGCCCGCGCCGCTCGCCAGGGTCATGTCCACTGTGGACGAAGGCGCGACGACGACGAACGGCACCCCGTGGTGCTTCGCGGCGATGGCGAGGCCGTAGGTGCCGATCTTGTTGGCGACATCTCCGTTCGCGGCGATGCGATCGGCGCCGACGAGCACGCAGTCGACCATCCCGCGCGCCATCGCCGCGGCGGCGGCGCCATCGGGCTGCACCCGGTACGGGACGTTCGCCTGGGCGAGCTCCCAGGCGGTCAGCCGGGCGCCCTGCAGGAGCGGCCGGGTCTCGTCGACGAGGACTTCCTTGACGAGCCCCCGTTCGTGCAGGTGCCAGACGACGCCGAGGGCGCTGCCCCAGCCGACGGTGGCGAGCTGCCCGGCATTGCAGTGGCTGAGCAGCCGCAGCGGCCGGCCGGGGCACAGTTCCCGCACGATTCCGGCGGCGTGCCCGGACGCGGTCTTGTTGAGTTCTTCGTCTTCGGTGAGGAGAGCCAGGGCTTCGGCGAGGACGGCGTCGGGGCCTTGGTCGAGCTTCCGCAGCGCGCGTTCGACGCCCCACTCGAGGTTCACGGCGGTCGGCCGGGCGTGGGCGATCAGCTCGGCGTCCGCGCGGACGTCACCACCGAGCCGCGCGGCCAGGGCGACCCCGAGCGCGCCGGCGGCGCCGAGAGCGGGCGCGCCGCGGACGGCGAGCCGCTTGACGGCGTCGACGAGCTCGCCGACCGTGCGCAGCTCGAGCAGGCGGAAGTCGGCGGGGAGCGCGGTCTGGTCGATGATGACGATGGCGTCTTCGCCCCAGTCGATGGTCCTGCGCACGTGCCCTCCCGCGAAATCCGGTTGCCGCTCCTCGGATGATGCGACGGTGACCATTCAACGACACAACCCGCCCGGACTGCACACACCGCCGGGGTACCACCACGTGACGGTGGCCGAGGGCCGCCGCACCGTGTACCTGGCCGGCCAGTGCCCGCTCGCCGCGGACGGCTCGGTGGTCGCAGGCGACGTGCTCGCCCAGACCGACCAGGTCATCGCGAACACCGCGGCCGCGCTCGAGTTCGCGGGCGCCACGCCGGCCGACGTGGTGCGCACGGTGGTCTACGTCGCGACCGACGACCGCCCGACCCTCGCGGCGGTCTGGGACCGGCTCACGGGGTCGGCGATCGGCCCCGCGTTCACCTCGGCGAGCACGCTGCTCGGCGTCGCGCGGCTGGGGTTCCCGGGGCAGCTGGTGGAGCTGGACGCGACCGCCGCGCTGGCGTGATCAGAGGCCGGCCATCAGATCGGTCTCGGTGATCCCCGGCCCCTGCCCGGCCCGGATGTACCACTCGGTGCCGAAGGCGAACGCGAAAGCGTCGTCCGGCATGGCGAGCATGAACATGTCCTCGGTGATCTGGCTCGGGTGCGCCCGCATCGCCTCGCGCTTGACCGCGACGTACTTCGAGACGTCGACCGCCGCCGTGATCTCGGCCTCCGGCTTCCCGAACTCGACGTTTTCCGGCGGGGTCGGGGCGGCCTCCGGTGGCATCAGCCCTTGTTCCACCGCCGCTTCGAAGCCGCGTTGCATGAACTCCCGGTTGAACGTCGCCTGGAAGACCCGGGCGGTGCCGGCCAGCTCGGCGGCGCGGACGCCCACGCGGTGCACCTGGATGTGGTCCGGGTGGCCGTAGTCGCCGTTGTCGTCGTAGACCGTCAGGACGTCGGCCGACTCCTCGCGCAGGATCGCGGCCAGTTCTTCGGCGGCCTTCTCGACGTCGGCCCGCCAGAAGCACGCCGGGTCCTCGTTCGTCGGCTCGCCCATCATGCCCGAGTCGCGGTAGCCGAGGAACTCGACGCGTTCGACGCCGAGGATCGCGGCGGCGGCGTGCGACTCCTGCACGCGCCGCTCCCACAGCTGTTCGCCCTCGGCGAGAAAACCCTCGGGGACTTCGCCGACCTCGCCCTTGGTGGCGACGACGAGCACGACGCGGTGCCCATCCGCGACGGCCTTGGCCATGACCCCGGCGGTGCGCAGGCATTCGTCGTCCGGGTGGGCGTGGAAGGTGACCAGTGTTGCCATGTCCGCGACGCTACCGGGTGGGTACGACAAAATCCGCTCGTGACCGGAGAGAAGAGCACGCTGCAGTTGTTCCTGCGAGCGCAGCGCGAGAGCGTCCTGGCCATCCTCGACGGCCTCGGCGAGGAGGCGCTGACGACGGCGGTCCTGCCGTCGGGCTGGACCCCGCTGGGCCTGGTGGAGCACCTCGGGGACGCGGAGCGGCACTGGTTCCAGGAGATCGTCACGGGGGAGGTTGTCCGTCCGGCCGGCCTCGAGCCGCGGACTCCGGAGGTCGTCTTCGCGTACTACGCCGAGCAGTGCCGCCGGTCGGACGAGATCTTCGCGGTGACGGAGTTGTCCGCGCGGCCGCGGGAACGGCACCCGGGTGTGCTGGGGGAGGAGATCACCGATGTGCGTGGGGTGGTGCTGCACATGATCGAGGAGACGGCCCGGCACGCGGGGCATCTGGACGTGGTCCGGGAGCTGCTCGACGGCCGCACCGGCCTCGGTCCGCGCTGAGGCTGGTCTTTCGGGCCTCGGCTCGAGCGCCCCAATGTGGCCTTCGGTGCGTGGGATGCACCGAAGGCCGCCTTGGGTGCGTGGGATGCACCGAAGGCCGCCTTGGGTGCGTGGGATGCACCGAAGGCCGCCTTGGGTGCGCGAGACGCACCGAAGGTGGCCTTGGGGCGCTAGCCGGCCTGCTCTTTCGCGCACCACCACGTCGAGCGTCCGCCGACCGTGCCGTGGACCATCTCCGCGCCGCAGCGCGGGCAGTGGTCGCCTTCCCGGCGGTGGCCGATGATCTCGCCCGTGTGCACGCCGCCGTGGCGGATCGCCGCGCGCAACGCCTTGCGCAGTGCCTTGTGGAGGTTCGCCAGGTCGTCCGGGCCGAGCTCGTCGACCGGCCGGGCCGGGCCGATCGCCGCCTGCCAGAGGGTTTCGTCGGCCAGCAGGTTGCCGATCCCGGCCAGCACCGACTGGTCCAGCAGCCGCGCCTTCACCGGCGCCCGCCCCCGGCCGACGCGTTCGAGGAAGTCCCGGCGCGACACCTCCCCGGCGTCCGGGCCGAGCGCGTCGAGATCGGGGTCGAGCCGCACCCGGCTGAGGCGGCGGGTGTCGAACAACCGCAGCTGTTCGCCGTCGGCGAAGGTGAGCCCGAAGCGGAACCACTCCGGCTTCTCCGCGCGGCCGCGGAACCGGGCCGGCCCGGGCGGGCCGCTCTCGCCCGCGAACCGCAGTTGGCCGGCCATCCCGAGGTGCAGGCCGAGGTTCGGGCCGGGCCGGCCGTCGGCGCCTTCGGTTTCGCACCACAGCGTCTTGCCCCGCCGGTGCGCCTCGGTCAGCCGCCCACCCTGCAACGCGGCGGCGAGATCCCCGGGCGCATGCGGCCGGCAGACCCAGTCGTCGTGGTCGTCGACGTCGCGGATCTTCCGGCCGAGCGCCCCCACGAGGACCTGACGGGCGAGTTCGACTTCGGGCAGCTCCGGCACGCAACCCAGTCTGCCGACTCCGGCGCACCGGCGCCGGTGCGCCGGTCAGGCGGATCGGGGCAGCGGCGGGAGGGCAATGGGGGCGGTGTGGCGGGTCGAGCCGTCGACTCCGCCCCGCGCGCCGGTTCGGGCGAGGTCGGTCAAGCCGCTGACCAGCCGGCCCGGGGCGCGCTCGCGCCGGTCCGGGCGATGGCGCGGCATCGCCGACCAGCCCGCCGACTCCGCCCATCCCGTTCAGGGACGACAGTCCCGGCGCACCACCGCCAACGCCGGCAGCAGCACCACCGCCGCAACCGCGAAGGTCGCCGCATAGCCGACCGAGCCGATGAGCAGGCCCGCCCCGAGCGCACCAGCCGCCATGCCCAAGTCGTAAGCCGCGTTCCAGATCGCGCTCACTGCGCTTTCGCCCCCCGCCGGGACTCGGGCGTACATCAGGACCAGCGTCGCGTTCTGCAGTGCGCCGAACCCCGCGCCCAGCACCACCGCGCCGCCCAGCACCGCCGCCGGCGTCGCCGTGTACGCGATCGCCGCCATCCCGATGGCCGACAGCACCACGCCCGGCACCAGCAGCCGGCCGGGGCCGTGGCGGTCGCCCACCCGGCCGGCGAACCAGCGAGCCACCGTCGCCGCTGCCTGCTGGGCGAGCAACGCGCCCGCCGCGATCCACGCCGGCTGGTCCGACGTCGCGAGCGGCAGGAACGTCACCACCACGCCGACCGCCGCGGCCGCCACCGCGAAGACCGTCGCGGGCCGGGTCAGCACGGCGTTGCGCAGGCCGGCCACGACGCCGTGGCCGCCGTCCTCCCGCCGGGTCGCCGCGTGGCGCGGCAGGCCGGGCACCGACAGCAGCGCCAGGAGCGTGGCCACCGTCGTCGCGACGAACACCGGCGTGAACCCCCAGTGCGCCGCCGCCCACACGCCGGCCGGCAACGCGAGCAGGCTCGGGATCCCGCCGACGATCCCGACGAGCGCCAAGCCCTCGCCCCGCCGGTCCGCGGGGATCAGCAAGGCGGTGACGGCCCCGCCGGCCACGATCGCGATGGCGAACCCGATCCCGCGCACCACGCTGACCGCGACGATCACGCGGACGTCCGAGCTGAAGGCCAGCACCGCGGTCGGCGCGCCGAGCAGGACCAGCCCGACGGCCAGCGCCCACCGGTACCCGACCCGGGCGATCAGCCTCGGCGTCACCAGCTCGGCGGCCACGGTGGCCAGCAGGAGCGCGACCGTCGCGAGCCCCGCGCCGCTGTCGGAGCCGGTCTGCTTCGCGAACAGCGGCACCACCGACAGCGGGAGGTAGAAGCCGATCGACGAGCCGACGATCGACACGAAACGCAGGAGCAGGGCGCGGGAGACGAGTCGCGGCTTCAGCTGCAGGTCAGTGGTCATGCCAAGAACGCTAGAAGCGAACCGGGTCACCGGTAAGGTCCAGTTCCATGGCTGTGGAGTGGGCCGGTTCGGGACCGGAGCTGCTGTTCACGATCGACCGCGACAGCGGCGCCGGCCTTCGCGCCCAGCTGGAAGACCAGCTGCGGGACGCCATCCGCGGCGGCCGCCTGGCGGGCGGGGAGCGGCTGCCGTCCTCGCGCGAGCTCGCCCGCGGCCTCGGCCTTTCGCGCGGGCTCGTCCAGGACTGCTACGCCCAGCTGCAGGCCGAGGGCTACCTCAGCAGCCGCCCGGGCTCGGCGACGCGGGTGGCCGCGGTGGCCCACCCGGCGGCGCCACCGGAGACGGCGACGGCGAGCCGGCGGCGCCACGCCGTCGCCGACTTCCGCCACGGCGTCCCCGACCTGCGCCTCGCCCCGCGCGAGGACTGGGCGTGGGCCGTGCGGGAGGTCTGCCGCACCGCGCCGAACACCGCGTTCGACTACGGCGACCCGATCGGCGACCGGCGGCTGCGGGAGGTGCTCGCGGCGTACCTGCGCCGGGTGCGGGCGGTCGCGGCGAGCGCCGACCAGGTCGTCGTCTGCGCCGGCATGGCCCAGGCCCTCGGGCTCGTGCTGCGCGTCCTCGCCGCCGATGGCGTCGAAGCACTCGCTTTCGAGGACCCTGGTGCCGTCCGCTCGACGACGGAACAGGCCGAGGCAGCCGGCTTGGCGGCAGTGCCCGTGCCGGTCGACGAAGACGGCCTCGACGTCGCCGCGCTCGAACGCAGCGGGGCGCGCGCGGTGCTCGTGACGCCGGCCCACCAGTGGCCCACCGGTGTGGTGCTCGCCGGGCACCGCCGCCGCGAGCTGCTCGACTGGGCGCGCCGGCACGACGGCGTCGTCATCGAAGACGACTACGACGCCGAATTCCGCTACGACCGCGACCCGGTCGGCTCTCTGCAGGGCCTCGACCCCGGCCACGTCGTGTCCCTCGGCACGGTCAGCAAGTCGCTCGCACCGGCGTTGCGCCTGGGCTGGCTGGTCACGCCCCCGCGCCTGAGGGCCGCACTGGCGCGGGAAAAGCTGGTGACCGACCGCGGCAGCCCGGGTCTGGACCAGCTGGCGCTCGCGCTGCTCATCGAGTCCGGGCGCTACGACCGCCACCTGCGCCGTGCCCGCACCGAGTACGCGGCCCGGCGCGAGACGCTCGTGTCCGCGCTGGCCGCGCACGCGCCCGGGGTCCGCGTCACCGGGCTCGCCGCGGGCTTCCACGCGATCCTGCACCTGCCGCCGGGCGCCGACGAGGAGCGGGTGATCGCCGCGGCCGCCGAGCGGGGTGTCGGGCTCTACGGCCTCGGCGTCATGCACCGGACGCCGTCGCCGGAACCCCGGCTGGTGCTGGGGTTCGGCGACACCCCGCGCCCGGCGATCGTCGCGGGGGTCGCCGCCGTCGCCGATCTCTTTTCAGGCGTCGACTGAGTGGTTCGTCGTGACTTCCCAGGCGAACCCGTCCAGGTCGGTGAACGGCTCGGCGGCGTGGTTGACGGCGATCCGGTGCGAACCGGTGCCCTCGTGCGGGACGCCGGCCTGCTTGGCGAGCGCCTTGCGGCGGTAGAGCGCCAGCTTGATCGCGCTGGAGCCGCCTTCGAACTCGACGTACATGCGGCCGAAGCTCTTGGCGACGGTGAGCCCGTGCTCGACGTAGAACTTCTTGCCGGCGATGATGTCGTCGAGGCCGAGCAGCAGCACGACGGCGTCGAACTCGCGGGTGGCGGGGCCGGTGTTCTTCTTCGCCGAGGTGGCGATGGTCCAGATCGCGCCGTCGGGCGCCTGGACGGCGCCGCCGTAGCCCCACATGGACTTCGCGGCGGGCTTGAGCGAGGTGGCCCCGGCGGCGAGGGCGGTGCCGATGAGGGAGTCGACGTCGTTGGGCTGGGCGACGGTGAGGGAGAGGGTGTAGCCGCGGAAGCCCTCCGACGCGTCCTTCGCGACGCGGAACCGGAGCTGGGTGGTGAGGCCGAAGGCGTCGGCGTAGAAGCGCTCGGCGGCGGCGACGTCGGAAACTTCGAGGGTGATGGAGTCGATGTTCGTCATGCCGGTAACGCTAGGTCCGCGGCGGTGACCTGCGCTTCTCGATTCCTGATCGGTCTGTCAGAGCGCCCAGCGGCCCCGTTTCGGCCCGGTGAACCAGGCCGCGGCCCGCGCCGGGTCGCCGGCGGCGGCCTCGATGCCGTCGGGCCCGCGGAACTCGACCCCGGCGGTCTCCGCGCGCAGTCCGTCGTCCCAGTTGAGGTCCCCGGGACTCCAGCCGCCGCGCATGCCGCGGTCGTCGAAGTCCAGCCGGAGCACAGCGGTGATCCGGTCGTCTTCGACGAGGTCCAGGGACACCATCAGCCACGGCGTCCCGTCGTCGTCGGCGTGCAGCCAGTAGTCGAGGCCGGGCAGCAGCGCGTCCAGCGCGGCCATGAAGTCGCGCTCGCGGTCGGTGGGCGGGCGGTCGCTCGACCCGCCCCAGTCGATCCCTGCCGCGGTCAATGCTCGTTCTTGATGACGAAGTACGAGCCGCGGATCGTGCCGGCCAGCTTGGACTTCTGGCGGGCGAACTTGAACGCCCCCAGCTCCGCGGGCACGTCCATCCCGTCCGACAGCTTGAAGCCGACCGCTCGCTTGCCGCCGTCGTCGAGGGTGTACATCACGTTGATCGACAGGCCGTTTTCGTAGAACACGTAAGCCATCCGGATGTTCTCGACCTGGAACTCCGTCGCCTCCAAGGGGCGTGACTCGATGACGAGGTCGCGCTCGTCCTTGAGAATGCCACTCACCCAGCCGATCGTCTCGGCGGCGTCGGCCGCCGGCTCGACGGTGAAGACGTGGTCGTACTTGTTCTTGAAGTACCGGGCCTCGTTCGCCCGCAGGCCGGCGAGCGCGTCGGCGACCGGGGACGACTCCAGGCCGGCGGTCGACACGGTGGTGAAGTCCACGGCGTGGGGCATGACGGGCTCCTTCGGCTCGAACTCGGCGTACCGGCCATCGTAGAGCGTTCCAGGCTACTGTGGACGGATGCTGAAGCAGGTGGCGGACGGTGTCTGGGTCCGGCAGAGCGACTGGGTCCACAGCAACGCCGTCGTCGTGCGGGGGGACGACGGGCTCGTCCTGGTCGATCCCGGCATCTCCGGCGCCGATCTCGAGGAGCTCGCCGACGACGTCGAGCGGCTGGGCCTGCCCGTCGTCGCCGGGTTTGCCACGCACTTGCACTGGGACCACTTGCTCTGGCACTCCCGGTTCGGCGACGTGCCGCGCTACGCCACCACCGCCTGCGCGCAAGCCGCCGGTGCGGTGCGGGAACGCGCGCAGGCGATGGCCGCGGAAAGCGCGGCCGGCATCCCGCTCGACCTGATCGGGCTCGTCACCCCGCTGCCCGCCGACGGGGGACCGCTGCCGGGCGAGCTCGTCGAGCACGACGCGCACGCCGTCGGGCACGCCGCTGTTCTGCTCGCCGACCGCGGGGTGCTGCTGGCCGGCGACATGCTCTCCGACGTCCTGATCCCGATGCTCGACCCCCGCCGCCCCGGCCAGCCCGACGCCTACGCGGCCGCGCTCGACCGGCTGGGTGCGGCCACCGAGCACGTCGACGTCCTGGTTCCCGGCCACGGCTCGGTTGCCCGGGGACCCGAGGTGGCGGCCCGGCTCGCCGCCGATCGCGCGTACCTCGACGCGCTGCGCCGCGGGGCCGAACCGGCCGACGCGCGGCTCGAGCAGGACTGGCTTTCCGGTCCGCACCAAGCCAACTTGGCGGCGGTAGGCCGGTCAGGCTGACGGCGGCAGGGTCCGCCGCAGGAACGCCGTGGTCAGGTCCCGGGGCCGGGTCGCGGCTTCCGGCCCGCACCAGGCGAACCTGGCGGCGGTCGGTCGGTCAGGCTGACAGTGGCAGCGTCTGCCGCAGGAACGCCGTGGTCAGGTCCCAGGCCCGCGCCGCCGCCTCCGGGTGGTGGAACATCGGTGCGACGTGGTTGTGGAACGCGTGCCCCGCGTCCTCCTGGACGTGGATCTCCGCCCCCGGGTGCGCCGCCACGCCCGCCTCCACGAGCGCCACGTCCGAGCGCGGGATGTACGGGTCCTGCCCGCCGAAGTGGAACTGGATCGGGCAGGTGATCTTCGCCAGGTCCGCGATCTGCCCCGGCACCGTCGAGCCGTAGAACGACACCGCCGTGTCCGGGGCGCCCTCGGCCGCCGCCGAGAACGCCAGCGAACCGCCCAGGCAGAAGCCGAGCACCCCGACCCCGCCGGCGTTCGAGGGCTGCTCGCGCAGGTGGGCCACCGTGTCGAGGACGTCGGACAGGCCCAGCGCCGGGTCGAACTCCGCCGACACCGCCATCGAAGCCGCCACGCCCGCTTCGTCGTGGGTCGACGACCAGCCCGGCGCCGTGCGCCAGAACAGCTCCGGGACCGCGACGACGTAACCGCGCCCGGCCAGGTCCGCGGCGACCGATCGCAGGTAGTCGTCCAGGCCGAAGATCTCCTGGATCACCACCAGGCCCGGGCCGCGCCCCGACTGGGGCAGCCACACCGGCAGGTCCGTCAGCACGCTCGTCATCGCAGGGCCCTTTCCAGGACGTCGGCGACCAGGGCGGCTTGGCGGCCGTCCGGGTCGAGGTCGGGGTCGAACACCGTCAGCTCGAAGCCCGCCGCGCCCGGCCGGGACAGCAGCTCCCGCAGCACCGCGACCAAAGTGGACGGATCCAGCCCGCCGGTGTCCGGACTGTCCACTGCGGACACATACGCCGGGTCGAGGACGTCGATGTCCACGTGGACCCAGAAGCCGTCCAGGTCCGGCAGTGAGGGCACCGGCTCGGCGGCCAGCAGCTCCGCGGAGGTGACGGCAGTGATCCCCGCGGCGCGCAGCCGGTCGGCCGAACGCATGCCCAGCGCCAGCACGTCGCTGTCCCGGACGTACGGCCGCAGCCCGTCGATGTCGGCGAGGTCGTCGGCGCCGCGGCCGGTCATGATCGCCAGGTCCTCGCCCGCCGCCGCCTGGACGGGGTCGGCGCCGCCCGGGTGGCGGAAGTCGTCGTGGCCGTCCAGGTACGCGATGCCGAAGCGGCCTTCGCGGCGCAGCGCCAGCATCGGGCCCAGCGAGATCGAGCAGTCGCCGCCGAGCACCACCGGGAACCCACCCGACGAACGGACCGAAGCGATCCGTGTCGCCAGCGCGCGTGTGTGCGCCGCGATGGCCGCCGAGTTGCGGACGCCGTCGCCCGGCGACCAGGTGCCGACGTACCGGCCCGGCGTCACGACACCGCCGTCGGACGCGCCGAGGCGGTCGAGGATGCCGAGGTCGCGCAGCACGCCGGGCGTCTTGTAGCAGCCCGGGGCGGCGCCCTCGGCCGGCGGGCGGAGGCCCAGGTTGGACGGCGCGTCGATCAGGACGTAGTTCCCCACCCGGTCACCGTACTGGCTCCGCGGCCGGAGGCGTCCTAAGTTGAGGTGCCGACCTAGGAGGCTCGATGGCTGAGAAGACCAAGTACATCCTGGACGAAGACGAGCTGCCGACCCAGTGGTACAACGTCATCCCCGACCTGCCGGAGCCGCCGCCCCCGCCCCTGCACCCCGGCACCCGCGAGCCCGTCGGCCCGGACGACCTGGCCCCGCTCTTCCCACAGGCGCTCATCGCCCAAGAGGTGACGACTGATCGTTATGTCGACATCCCGGAGGAGGTGCGGGAGGTCTACCGGCTCTGGCGGCCGTCACCGCTGTTCCGGGCGCGGCGGCTGGAGAAGGCGCTCGGCACGCCGGCGCGGATCTACTACAAGTACGAAGGCGTCAGCCCGGTCGGCTCGCACAAGCCGAACACCGCGGTGCCGCAGGCGTTCTACAACGCGCAGGAGGGCGTCAGCCGGCTGACCACCGAGACCGGCGCGGGCCAGTGGGGGAGCGCGCTCGCGTTCGCCTGCGCCCAGTACGGGCTGGAGTGCGAGGTCTGGCAGGTGCGGGCGTCCTACGACCAGAAGCCCTACCGCAAGCTGATGATGGAGACGTTCGGCGCGACGGTCCACCCGAGCCCGTCCGAGCTGACGGAGTCCGGCCGGGCGATCCTCAAGGACCACCCGGATTCGACCGGCAGCCTCGGGATCGCGATCAGCGAAGCCGTCGAGCAGGCGGCGCAGGACCCGGACGCGCGGTACGCGCTGGGCAGCGTGCTCAACCACGTGCTGCTGCACCAGACGGTCATCGGTGAGGAAGCGCTCAAGCAGTTCGAGCTGGCCGGCGACACCCCGGACGTCCTGGTCGGCTGCACCGGCGGCGGCTCGAACTTCGGCGGGCTCGCGTTCCCGTTCCTGCGGGAGAAGCTGGCCGGCCGGATGAACCCGGTGATCCGCGCGGTCGAGCCGGCCGCGTGCCCGTCGCTGACGCGCGGGAAGTACGCCTACGACTTCGGTGACACCGCCGGGCTCACGCCGTTGCTGAAGATGCACACGCTGGGCCACGAGTTCATCCCGGACCCGATCCACGCGGGCGGCCTGCGCTACCACGGGATGTCGCCGCTGATCTCGCACATCTACGAGCTGGGCCTGATCGAGGCGATCGCGATCGGGCAGCAGGAGTGCTTCGCGGCGGGCGTCCGGTTCGCGCGGTCGGAGGGCATCATCCCGGCACCCGAGCCGACGCACGCGCTGGCCGCGTGCATCCAGGAAGCGTTGCGGTGCAAGGAGACGGGTGAGGAGAAGGTGATCCTCACGGCGCTGTGCGGCCACGCGCACCTGGACCTGCCGGCATACGGCGCGTACTTGGCGGGCGACATGGTGGACAACGAACTGTCCGCGGCCACCCTCGAAAACTCCCTCGCCACGCTTCCGTAACCGCTCGCCTCAAGCGCCCCAATGTGGCGTTGGGTGCGTTGGATGCACCGAACGCCACATTGGGTGCGTTGGATGCACCGAACGCCACATTGGGTGCGTTGGATGCACCGAACGCCACATTGGGTGCGCTAGACGCACCCAACGCCACATTGGGGCGCATGGGGGGCGGGGTGGTCAGAGGGTGTCGGGGATTTCGGGGCGGAGGAGCTCGTCGTGGGGGCGGGAAAGGACCACCCGGTCGCGGCCCGCCGCCTTGGCCGCGAACACCGCGTCGTCCGCGGCCTGTAGCAGGATCGTGTACTCCGTGGCCGTCTCCGGGTAGACCGCCGCGCCGATCGAGGCCGTCAGGCCGCCGATCACCTCCGCCTTGCCCGGGCGGATCACCGGCACCCGGACCTCGACGCGGGCGATCGCCGCGCGGATGCGGTCCGCGATCGACGCGATCTCCGCGCTCGTCGCGCCCGGGAGCAGGACCACGAACTCGTCGCCGCCGAAGCGGCCGACGTAGTCGCCGCCGCGGACCGAGCCCTGGATCGCCGCCGCGATCGCGCGCAGGACCTCGTCGCCCGCCAAGTGGCCGTTGCCGTCGTCGATGGCCTTGAAGTGGTCGATGTCGATCATCAGGATGCCCGCGGTCGAGGACAGCTCCGCCGCGCGCGCCAGCTCGTTGCGCGCCAGCTGGACCCAGAACTCCGGCGCCAGCAACGCCGTCTTCGAGTCCGTGCGCGCCGCGGCCTGGAACTGCGGCAGCAGCAACCCGATGTGCAGCGCCACCGGCGTCACCATGAGCACCGGCAGCAGCCACGGCCGGACCGTCATCACCAGCGCGATCCCGCACCCGACGCCGACCGCGGCCAGCACGATCAGCACGTCGGACGGGTTGCCGAACGCCTGCCGCGCCGGCTTGCCCGGGTTCGACATCACGATCGCGAGGATCACCAGCACGTAGTTGAGTCCGAAGTAGACGAGCCCGGACAGCAGCAGCGCGGTCATCCCGCCGAAGCCGTCGAGGTAGGGCACGTACGGCGCGACGTGCCCGGTGCCCGCCCACAGCACCGCGCCCGCCGCCGTGCAGGCGAGGACGACCGTGGCCCCGGAGAACACTTTCCGGTGAACCACACCGCGTCGCTTGTAGACGCGCACCCACGAGTGCGCGTAGCTGACCGCGATCACCAAGGTGGCCAACGGCGGTGGTAGCAGCAGGAGCCCCGCGAAGATCCAGATCGACTGCAGGTGCATGTGCGGCCGGCCGTCGGCGGCCAGCTCGCGGATGCGCTCGATGCGTTGTGCCGCTTCGAGGTGCACGATCTCGCCGGCCAGGATGAGGCCGCACCAGAGCAGCGACTGGGTCGTGAGGGGCACGAGCGCGGCCGTTGCGAGGACCGCGGTCAGCGCCAGCACGTCGACGATGAGGACATAGCCGAACACCGGAGTGGCCAGCTTCCACATCGCCCACGTACGGATACCCGATCGTGGACGTTCTGAGCTGGGCTTTCGCCCAGAGGACCCGGACAATCCCACGAAACGCCCCTCTTCTCAGGACGGAACTCTTCGCGGAAATCGTCACTGTAATCGAATGAACGCGGTGTGTCACTAGGCCGGTCAGGCTACCGTCCGGTCACGCACCGTGCAAGATCCCTCACGAACAGGAGAAATCATGTCGCACTTCCTGCCCAACGCGAACATCGTCCCGTCCCGCCGGCGCGCGCAGCGGCCGACCGACTGGACCCGGCAGCTCCCCACCGACTGGACCCGCGCGATCCCGACCGACTGGACCCCGCGGCAGCTGCCGACCGACTGGACCGCCCGCGAACTGCCCACCGACTGGACCGTGCGCGAGCTGCCGACCGATTGGACCCGGCCCGGCGTCTCGTCACCGCTGCCGCAGTGCCCGACCGATTGGACGCGGCCCTGACCAGTGCCCGGTGACCGGCTTTCCCGCCGGTCACCGGGATTCCGGCTGCGCGCGCCGCCACCACCCCGCCGCGCCGAACGCCGCGACGACGCCGATCGCCCCGGCCGCCGCGACGACGCCGTGCGGGGCCGCGTGCTCGGCCGCGACCCCGGCCAGCACCACGCCGAGGCCCTGCGACACCCGCAACGCCGTCAACGCGAAGCCGAACGCCTGCGCGCGCTGGGTTTCCGGCGTCAGCTGCACGAAAGTCGTGTTGGCGATGAGGTTGTACGAACTGGCCACCCCGGACAGCGTCAGCAAGGCCAGCGTCGCTTCGAGGTCCGGCCGCAGCGCGCACCCCAGCAGCGCCGCGCACGCCAGCACGGCCAGCGGCCCGAGCAGGCGGGCCCGCCGGGGAGGCGGGATCCGGGACAGTGCCGCCATCCCGAGCACGTTCCCCAGCGCGTACGCCCCGAGCAGCAGCCCGACCACCACCGCGCCGCCGCCCAGCTCCGCCGCGTACGGCGCGGCGATCGCCTCACCCGCGATGTAGGTCCCCGACACGCACCCGAGCGCGACCAGCGCGAGCCGGCGCCGGTCGCCGACGACCACCGTCCAGCCCGCGCGCACGTGCCGCCACCACCGCACTCCCGAAGACTCCCGTGGCGGCCGGGACCGCACGCCGGTGACCAGGAACAGTGCCGACACCGCGAAACTCACCGCGTCCGCGAGCAACGCGCCGCCGGCGCCGACGGCCGCCACCAGCAGCCCGCCGAGCGCGAACCCGGCGACCTGGCCCGCCTGCACGAGCATCATCAGCAGGCCCATCCCGGGCACGAACGTCTCCCCGGGCAACACTTGCGGCAGCAGCGCGGCCCGCGCGGAGTTCCACACCGGGTTGAACAGCTGGACGCCGACCAGCAGCGCCGCCACCGCCGGCAACGGCAAGCCGGGCACGGCCATCACGGCGACCGCCACCGCACGCACGACGTCGCACACGACCATCACCGCGCGCGGTGGGTGCCGGTCGGCCAGCCCGGACAGCAGCGGGCCGCCGAAGAGGTCCGGCAGGAACGTCAGCGCGTACGTCAGCGCGGCCCAGCCCGGCGAGTTCGTGCGGTCGTAGACCAGGATCGACAACGCGACCCGCGCCAGCTGGTCACCGGTGACCGAGACGAGCTGCGCCGAGAACAGCGCTCGGAACTCGGTCACCGCGAGGACCGCTCGGAAGCCTGCGGCACGCACCGTCATGAACACCCACGGTACCTCCGTGGCTGCTCAGCGTGAACAGCCGTTAGGAGGGGTCGCAGGTGATTTTCGGTTGCGGGTTGTAACGGACGTTGCGGGTCGAGCGGCTGACCTCGCGGCCGGACGCGACGTCCTTGAGCACCCGGGTGTCGCTCGTGGTGAAGCCCGGCGCGCCGTTGGAGGCGTGGCAGTTCTCCGCCGGCCCCGGCTTGGTCGGCGGGTCGGTCGGGTTCGAGCGCCCGCCCTGGATCGACTCGACGGTGTAGCGCTTGGTGCCCCATAGCTTCACGGTGATCGACGACGGCGACCAGATCGTCTGGATCGCGATGCCGGTCGTCGAGTCGTTCGTGAACTTGATGTCGATGACGCTGGCGCCGTTGGGGTTCTGGAACACTGTCGCCTCGCGCGCGGCGGGGTAGCGGCTGATGTAGTAGCTGTGCTCCTTGTGCCCCGCGTCCTTCATGCCCCCGAAGTACGCCGCGTTGTACAGCGTGGTCGCGAACTGCGAGATGCCACCGCCGACTTCGCGCGCCGGGGCGCCGTTCTCGATGACGCCGGCCTCGACGTACCCCTGCGGCTTGCCGCGCGGGCCGGTGAACCCGTTGAGGCTGAAGGTTTCCCCCGGCTTGACGATGGCGCCGTTGACCTTCTGCGCGACGACGCGGATGTTCGTGCCCGAGTCGGCCGCGAAACCGCCGGTGGTGAACTCGCCGACGACCTCCTTGACGCCCAGCTGGTTCGCCTGCTCGGTCGTCACCTTCGCGGGCGCGTCCTTGTAGATCGCCGGCACCTCGCGGCCGTCGGTCTTCTTGAGCACCTCGGGCAGCGGCTTGAGGCTCGGGTCCCAGTCGATCGTCCGGCCGTCGGTGGACGGGTCGACCGTCGGCTTGCCGCCCTCGAAGACGATGGTCGCCTCCTTGCCCTCCTTCTCGGTGGACTTCAGCTGCGGCCCGGCGGCTTCGGCGATCTTGGCGTTGTCGATCTTCGGCGTCAGGCCGCCGCCCTCGGCGGGCTCGAAGCTCAGCGCCGCGGCGATCGCCTCCGGCTTGACGGTGGCGTTCTTGCCCTCGCCCTTGACCACCAGCGGGCCGGAGACAGCGGGACGCGCGAACTGCTCCAGCGCGGCCTGGACGCCTTCGGCGGTGGTGCGGACCGGCGTGCCGGCCACCGGCAGCGCCAGGGTCTCGCCGCTCGCCCACTTCTCGACGACGGCGGTCTTCGCGGCCGCGACGTCGAGCTTCTGCCCGGGCTTCGGCGGCACGGCGACCGGGTTCGCGCCCTCGAACTTCACGGTGCCCTCGGCCGGGTCGCGGTCGACCTGGCCGCGCAGCCCCTCGAGCGCGGCGGCGAGCTTGGCGTCGTCGGCGTGGCTGACGACGCCGACCTCGCGGCTGGAGAACAGCGACGCCAGGCGCGTGAACGGGTTCAGCGGCTGCTCGCCAGCCTGGTCGAGGGTCTGCGCCCAGTCGAGCTTCAGCCCGGCGAGCGTCGGCGACAGGGTGCCCTGGACGTCGCCGGCGGTGACGGCCATCGGGCGCGTGAGCCGCGGCTCGATCTTGCCGCGCAGCTCCTGCTCGGCGGCGTCGCGGCCCATCCCGCCGACGTCGACGCCCGCGACGGTCACCCCGCGCGGCACGCTGCCCTGGCTGACGAGCAGGTCGACGCCGTAGATCACGACGAGCAGGCCCAGCACCCCGCCCGCGATCCAGCCGGCCTTGCGCAGGTCGCGCTTCTTCGGGGGGTCCGGGTCCGGCTCGGGCCGGACGACCGGCAGGACGTCCGTCTGCTCACCGTGTGACTCGGGCCAGCGCGGTTCGTACGGCAACTCTCCACCCCTTCAACGCGGCGCAGGGTCGCGCCGGTGACGGGATCAGCGTACGTGGCACCCGGACAAGCCGTACGACTCGCCCTAACGGGGGATGAACCGGTCACCGCGCGTCGGGCTCCGGATTGTGCCCAGCCCGCGCCAGGAAGTCGAAGTCGCAGCCTTCGTCCGCCTGCGTGATGTGGTCGCTGTAGAGCGCACCGTAACCCCGTTCGAAGCGGGGCGCCGGTTCGGTCCACTCCGCACGCCGCCGCGCCAGCTCCGCATCGGACACCTCCAGCCGCAGGACCCGCGAAGGAACGTCCAGGGTGATCAGGTCGCCGTCGCGGACCAAGGCCAGCGGCCCGCCGACGTGCGACTCCGGCGCGACGTGCAGCACGCACGCGCCGTAGCTCGTGCCGCTCATCCGCGCGTCGGAGATCCGGACCATGTCCCGCACGCCCTGTTCGAGCAGGTGGGCCGGGATCGGCAGCATCCCGTACTCCGGCATGCCGGGACCGCCGAGCGGGCCCGAACCACGCAGCACCAGCACGGAATCGGCCGTGATGGCCGGGTTTTCGACGCGCTTCTTGAGGTCGGCGTAGTTCTCGAACACGACGGCCGGCCCGGTGTGGGTCAGCAGGTGCGGCTCGGCGGCGATGTGCTTGACCACCGCGCCCGACGGGGCCAGGTTGCCGTGCAGCACGGCGACCCCGCCCTCGGCGGCCACCGGGTTGTCGCGGGTGCGGATGACGTCGTCGTCGTGCACCCGCGCGGCCGCGAGGTCCTCGCCGAGCGTGCGGCCGGTGACCGTGACGCGCTCGGGGTGCAGCAGGTCGGTCAGCCGCGACAACAGCCCGGGCAGCCCGCCCGCGTAGTAGAAGTCCTCCATCAGCCAGGCGCCGCCCGGCCGGATGTTCGCCAGCACCGGCACCCGCCGCGCGATCGCGTCGAAGTCGGCCAGCGACACGTCGATTCCGCTGCGCCCGGCCATCGCGATCAGGTGGATCACCGCGTTGGTCGACCCGCCCAGCGCGAGCACGGTGGTGATCGCGTCGGAATAGGCCCGTTCGTCCAGGATCTGCGTGATGGTCAGGTCTTCCCAGACCATGTCGACGATCCGCGCGCCGCTGGCCGCGGCCATCCGGTGGTGCGCCGAATCGACGGCCGGGATCGACGCCGCGCCCGGCAGCGTCACGCCGAGCACCTCGGCGGCCGACGTCATCGTGGACGCCGTCCCCATCGTCATGCAGTGCCCCGGCGACCGCGCGAGCCCGCGCTCCAGTTCGGACAGTTCGGCGTCGCCGATCAGCCCGGCACGCTTGTCGTCCCAGTACTTCCACATGTCGGTGCCGCTGCCCAGGACCTCGTCGCGCCAGTGCCCGCGCAGCATCGGCCCGGCCGGGACGAAGATGGCGGGCAGTCCCGCGCTCGCCGCGCCCATCAGCAGCGCCGGGGTGGTCTTGTCGCAGCCGCCCATCAGCACGGCGCCGTCGATCGGGTAGGACCGCAGGATCTCCTCGGTCTCCATCGCGAGCAGGTTGCGGTAGAGCATGGGCGTGGGTTTCTGGTAGGTCTCCGACAGCGTCGCGACGGGGAACTCCAGCGGGAAGCCGCCGGCCTGCCAGACACCGCGCTTGACCTGCTCCGCGCGTTCGCGCAGGTGCATGTGGCACGGGTTGATGTCCGACCAGGTGTTGAGGATGCCGATGACCGGTTTGCCGAGGTGCTCCTCCGGGTTGTAGCCCAGTTGCCGGCTGCGGGCGCGGTGGCTGAAGTCGCGTAGTTCGCCGCCGCCGAACCACCGGTGGCTGCGGAGCTCCTCGGGTGCTTTCATGCGATCCAGTATGGCATCTGATATATGATCTCGGGGGCCTGGTTGAATGGGCTTCGACACGAGCGAGGAGCACAGCATGACCGGGACGTTCAGCCTGCCCGCCTCCCGGACCGAAGTGGTCCTGGAGGAGATCCGCCGCGGCATCCTGACCCGCGAGCTGGTGCCCGGTCAGCCCCTCGTCGAAGCGGAGCTCGCCGCGCGGCTCGGCGTGTCCAAGACGCCGGTGCGCGAGGCGCTCAAGGTGCTGTCCAACTCGGGCCTGGTGACGTTCAGCCCGTACAAGGGCGCCTCGGTGGTCACGGTCGACGCCGAGCTCGCGAAGTCCGTTTACGACGTGCGGACGGTGCTGGAGCCCGAAGCCGTCCGGCGCACCGTCGAGCGGCGCGACCCCGAGCTGCTGGAAGACGCGGCCGAGGCGCTGAAGGAGGCGTCGGCGGCCATCGCCGACAAGGACCAGGCCGCGCTGAGCCTGCTCAACCGCCGGTTCCACCGCGCCCTCTACTCGGGCTGCGGCAACCCGCTGCTGGTGAGCATCCTCGACGACCTCAAGGACCGCGCCGCGCTGATCAGCGTCGTCGGCTGGGAAGCCAACCCCAGCTGGAAGAAGGAGTGGACCGAGCACAAGGCGGTGCTCGCGGCGGCCAAGAAGGGCGACGCCGAAGGGGCCGCGGCCCTGCTGAAGGACCACATCGGCGGCTTCCTCGAGCGGGTCCTCAAGGCCATCGGATGAGGCTGCTGCTCATCTCGGACACCCACGCCCGCCCGCTGCCGGAGCAGGTGTGGGCCGAGGTGGCCGCGGCCGACGTCGTCGTGCACGCCGGTGACTGGGTCAAGCTCGGCCTGCTCGACGAGCTGACGGCCCGCAGCAAGCGGCTGATCGGCGTGTACGGCAACAACGACGGCGCCGACCTGCGGGCGCGGCTCCCGGAGATCGCGCGGGCCGACCTCGACGGCGTCCGGCTGGCCGTGATCCACGAAACGGGCTCGAAGCAGGGTCGCGAGCAGCGCTGCGACGCGCAGTTCCCGGACACCGACGTGCTGGTCTTCGGGCACAGCCACATCCCGTGGGACACGACGACGCCGAACGGGTTGCGGCTGCTCAACCCGGGTTCGCCGACCGATCGCCGCCGTCAGCCGCACTGCACGTACCAGACGGCCCGCGTCGAGAACGGCGCGCTGACCGACGTCGAGCTGCATCAACTGCCCCCGAGGGGGTAGACAGGTCCCATGGATCCGGCATGGGCCTTGCGGGAGATCGCGTTCCAGCTCGAACGCGCGGGGGAGCCGACCTATCGCGTGCGCGCGTTCCGGAACGCGGCCGCGACCGTCGACAAGACCGCCCCCGAGCAGCTGGCGCAGCTGGCCGAGAGCGGCACGCTGACGTCGCTGCCCGGCATCGGGAAGGCCACCGCCGGCGTCATCGAGGATGCGCTGGCCGGCCGGGACCCGGCGTACCGCTCGAAGATCGTCGAGAAGAAGCTGCCGGACGGCGAGCCGCTGCGCTCGGCTTTGAAGGGCGACTGCCACACCCATTCGGACTGGTCGGACGGCGGCAGTTCGATCGGCGAGATGGCCGTCGCGGGCCGGGACATCGGCCACGAGTGGATGGTGCTGACCGACCACTCGCCGCGGCTGACCGTCGCGAACGGGCTTTCCCCGGACCGGCTGCGCACGCAGATGCAGATCGTCGCCAAGGCCAACGAGCTGATGGCCCCCTTCCGGCTGCTGCACGGCATCGAGGTCGACATCCTCGACGACGGTTCGCTCGACCAGGAAGAGGAGCTGCTGGGGCAGCTGGACTTCGTCGTCGCGAGCGTGCATTCGAAGCTGCGGATGCCGGCTCGCGACATGACGCGGCGGATGCTGGCGGCGGTGCGGAACCCGCACACGCGGGTGCTGGGGCACTGCACCGGGCGGCTGGTCGTCGGGCGTGGGCGGCCCCAGTCGGAGTTCGACGCCGAGGCCGTGTTCACCGCGTGCCGCGAGAACGGCGTCGCGGTGGAGATCAACTCGCGCCCGGAGCGGCTCGACCCGCCGATGAAGCTGCTGCGGCTGGCCGCGGAGCTCGGCTGCGAGTTCGCCATCGACAGCGACGCGCACGCGCCCGGCCAGCTCGACTGGCAGCCCTACGGCTGCGAGCGCGCGATCGAGGCGGGGATCGGGCCGGAGCGGATCATCAACACCCGCACGGCCGACGAGCTGCTCAGCCGCTGATCTCGATGACCGGGTGCTGCGCCGGGTCGAGCCAGCGCAGGACGGCGTCGAGGTCGGGCGCGGGGATCGCGACGCAGCCCGCGGTCGGTTTCCCATTGGTGACGTGCAGGAAGAACGCCGACCCGGCGCCCGGCACCACCGGTGTGCGGTTGTAGTCGATGACCACGGCCTGGTCGTAGACACCGCCCGCCTGCCCGAGGTTCTCCCCGGCGGCCTCGTCGAACGGGTACGTGCCGGGAGCGCACGAGAAGTGCGTGTTGTAGTACGGGGATTTCACGTCCGAAACCCACCAGTCCGCGGTGGTGACCCGCCGGTACGGCAGTTTCGTGGTGGCCGGCCGGTGGCCGAAGCCCTCGGTCAGCGGCCAGGTCCCGGCCGGGGTGCGGGAAACGGTTTCCCCCGCCTCGCCGACGCCGTCCCGCCCGAGCCACGCGGCGATCGGGCCGTGGACGCGAAACCGGCCGGTCCGGGTGTGTTCCCAGGTCGTGAGGACGGCTGTGGCCGCCGTCGCGGCGTTCGCGACGACGGCCACCACCTGACGGGTCATCAGTTGATGGTGTAGGAGTCCCCGTACACCTTCCACTTCAGCGGGGTGTGCAGGTCGTAGTTGCCCTCGCTGAGGAACTTCGCCTGCTCGGTGTCGACGCGCGAGGTGTCGGCGTGCGCCTCTTCCTGCTTCATGATCACCTTGCGGGCGGCGAAGAACGCCTTGAGGTACGTCGCCTCGTCGCCGCCCTGGGCCGGGGTCTTCGCCTTCTTCATCGCGGCCTTGCGGATGCCGCCGAAGCTGTCGGAGCTGTCGCCGGGGCCGTGCATCACGATGGCGTCGTAGTAGGCGAACTGGCCGAGGTTGCTGAGGCCGTCCGACTTGCCCTGGCTCACCGCGGGGTTGAAGTAGACGCGGTCGCGCTCGCTGTTCTGCGCGTTCTGGAACGCGGTGGTGGCCGCGGCCTGCTTCCACGCGCTCTCGAACGCCGAGCCGAGGCCGGAGTGCGAGTCGGTGCCGTTCACCTTGCGCAGCGCGGGAAGGTACTTGGCCAGGGGGTTGTTCGGGACGGAGTTCGTGTACGCCTCGACGAGCTCGAGCATGTCGCCGGTGCCGGAGCAGAACCCGATGATGCCGGCGGTGTAGCCGCGGCCGTCGCCGATGTCTTCGATGTACTTGTACTGCGCTTTCCAGTCCAGCGACGAGTTTTCCGCGCTGGAGACCAGCTTCATCGCGATCTCCTTCTTCGCCGGGGCCGACAGGTCGCCGACGGCGAGGGCGGTCGCGCTGTGCGCGGTGTTCGCGGCCAGCGGCGCGGGTGCCGCCGAGGAGAGCGCGGGGGTGGTGATCACGAGGGCGGCGGCGGAGGCCGCGCCGAGCGCGCCGATGAAGACCGGCCGCAACTTCTTGCTCATGGGTGGAGACCCTTTCCGCGGGGTGCGCCGTGGGGGATCACGGCGGGTACGGGTGATGCGGGTGGAGCTGCGGCGTAGCGACACGGTAGCGAAGAGTCAGCGCGCTCCACAAGAGGCGGAACTCGTTCATGTTCGTGAACGGTCCGGACCACCCCCGGCGAGGTCCTCAAAGGACCCGGGCGCGGCAAATAGGTAACCCCGGCAAGGGAAAGAAGACTATTTCGGGTGCGCGGGTCAGCGGACTCCGGCGAAGATGCGGATGACGTCCGGCAGCACGTTCACCGGGATCGTCGGGTCGATGGCGCGCTGGACGCCGAGGCCGATGCCGAGGCTGAGCAAGGCCGTCGCGGCGTCGTCGGCCGACATGGGCAGCGTGAGCCCGAACCGGTCGACGTACCCGGTCAGCAGCCCGGCGATGGTGTCGCGGATGGCCTTGTCCCGCACCGCCAGCTCGGCGCGCACGTGCGGGTTGCGCCGGGCGTTCGTGGCGAACTCGACCTCCAGGGCGGTCCACGCTTCGTCGCCGATGCTGCGCTCGGCCCAGGTCTGGAACGCCGCCAGCAGCCCGTCGATCCCGTCCGCGCCGACCAGCGCCTCCGCGACCAGCGTGACCTGCTCGTCGTGGATCCGGTCGAGCACCGCGAGGCAGAGCTCGTCCTTGTTGCGGAAGTTCGAGTACACCGCGCCCTTCGAGTAGCCGGCCTCGTCGGCGACCTTCTCCAGCGACGTCATCGAGTAGCCGTCACGCAGGAAGAGCTGCTTGGCGGTCTCGATCAGCTGCTCGCGGGTGCGCGCCTGGCTTTCCGCGCGGGTGAGTCGGGCCATGGCCGCCACTCTAGTCGGGTCCGGAATCGGGGTACCAATGGTATTGAGATACTGATAGTCTCCGAAAATGGAACAACGCGACTTCGCGGTCCTCGTCATCGGCGCCGGGGCGTCCGGGCTGGGTGCGGCCATCCGGCTGGGCCAGGCCGGCGTCGACGACCTCGCCGTGCTGGAGAAGGCCGACACGCTGGGCGGGACCTGGCGGGACAACACGTACCCGGGCTGCGCGTGCGACGTCCCGTCGGCGCTGTACTCCTACTCTTTCGCGCCGAATCCCGAGTGGACGCGGGCGTTCGCCGGGCAGGCCGAAATCCGCGCCTACCTGCGGGACACCGCCGAGCGGTTCGGCGTCACCGGCAAGATCCGCTACGGCGTGGAGGTGACCCGGGCGCAGTGGAACGACCGCGACGGGCGGTGGGAGCTGGAGACGTCACAGGGCCCGTACACCGCGCGGGTCCTGGTCGCCGGCACCGGTCCGTGGCACGAGCCGAAGATCCCGGACCTGCCGGGCCTCGGCGGGTTCCCGGGCGAGGTCTTCCACTCCGCGCGCTGGAACCACGGCTACGACCTGGCCGGCAAGCGGGTCGCGGTGATCGGCACCGGCGCGTCGGCGGTCCAGTTCGTCCCGGAGATCGTGCCGCGGGTGGGGCGGCTGCACCTGTTCCAGCGCACCGCGCAGTGGGTGCTGCCGAAGCCGGACCACTACGTCCCGGGGGTCGAGCGGTTCCTGCTGCGGCGGTTCCCCGCGGCGCAGCGGGCGTTGCGCAGTGCGGAGTACGGCGCGATGGAGACGCTCGGCTTCGGGTTCCGGCACCCGTGGCTGCTGCGGCAGGTGCAGAAGATCGGGCTCGCCCACCTGCGGCTGACCGTGCGGGATCCGGTGCTGCGCCGGGCGTTGACGCCGGACTACACCCTCGGCTGCAAGCGCCTGCTCATGTCCAACACCTACTACCGGTCGCTGACGCGGTCCCATGTGGGCGTTCACCCGACGGCGGTGCGCGCGATCTCCGGCAGCCGGATCTCCGGCGCGGACGGCTCCTCGGCGGAGGTCGACGCGATCATCTTCGGCACCGGGTTCCACATCCTCGACATGCCGGTGTCGGCCCGGGTGTTCGACGCCGCGGGCCGCAGCCTCGACGACCACTGGAAGGGCAGCCCCCAGGCGTACGCGGGGACGACGGTGGCCGGGTTCCCGAACCTGTACCTGCTGCTGGGCCCGAGTCTCGGCACCGGGCACTCGTCGGCGTTCATGATCCTCGAAGCCCAGCTGCGCCACACGGTGGCGGCGGTGACCCGGACCCTGCGTGCGGACGGGACGGTGCTGTCGGTCCGCCCGGAGGCGCAGGCGGCGTTCAACGCGGCGGTCCAGGCGGCGTTGCCGGGCACGGTGTACCAGTCGGGCGGCTGTTCGAGCTACTACACGGATGTCAACGGCCGCAACAGTTTCAGCTGGCCGTTCTCGACCGGGCGGCTGCGGTCGCAGGTCGGGGCGTTCGACGAAGGCGACTACGAGATCGGGAGGGTCCATGCGGTATCCGGCGATTGAGGTGCGCGGCGCGGTGGTCGCGATCACCGGCGGGGCGCGGGGGATCGGCCGCGCGACGGCGGCGGAGTTCGCCGCACGCGGGGCGACCGCGTGCGTCGGTGACCTCGACGCGGCCGAGGGCGTGCCCTCGTTCCCGCTGGACGTCACGAACCGCGAGTCGTTCGACGCCTTCACCGCGGCGGTGACCGAACGGTTCGGGCGGATCGACGTCCTGGTGAACAACGCGGGTGTGATGCCGCTGGGCGACTTCCTCGAGGAGCCCGACGCGACCGGCCGGACCACCCTCGACGTCAACGTCCAGGGGCTGGTCCACGGGCTGCGGTCGGTGCTGCCGGGGATGATCGCCCGCGGGCGCGGGCACGTCGTCAACGTCGCGTCCATGGCCGGGAAGATCCCGCTGCCCGGCATGGCCGTGTACAACGCGAGCAAGTTCGCCGCCGTCGGGCTGACCGCGGCGGTCCGGCGCGAGTACGCCGCGACTGGCGTGAGCGTCAGCGCGGTGCTGCCAGGCGCGGTGCGCACCGAGCTGGCGTCCGGTGTGCGGCTGGGCGGGGCACTGCCCACAGTGGACCCCGAGGACGTCGCGAAGGCGATCGCCGGCACGCTGAAGTCCCGCCGGGCCGAGACGGCGGTGCCGCGCTGGCTCGCCGGCTGGGACCTGCTCGACGCGCTCACCCCGGAGCCGCTGATGGCCTGGGCCCGCGGCCTGATCGGCGACGACCGGGCCCTGACCGAACTGGACCCGGAAGCCCGCGCCGCCTACGTGCACCGGGTGGCGAACCAGGTTCAGTCCCACTCCCAGCACATCCCGTAGACGCCCGGCTGGGCGTCCAGCACCGCGACGTGGCTCGTCCCGCGCGGGCCGATCGGCAGCTCCGGGCGGTCGGTCGCCGCCTCGCCGTCGTAGCGGTAGCAGCGCACCGGCACCGCCGCCGGGTCGAAGCACGCCTGCAGCACGATCTGCCGGGCCGGCGCCCGCACGCCGAACTGGAGGTAGCTCGTTTCCGGCGGGGAGCCGTCGTAGCCGAACTCGAAGTCGAACACGTACGTCTCGCCGGCCCGCAGCGGGTAGTCGAAGCGCAGTTCGAGGGCCACCAGCTCCGAATCGGCGTCGCGGCGGACGCGGCCCGGGCGGCAGCAGTGCGCCGAGCGCAGCACCGGCCGGTGGTCGCCGCCGGACTGCGGCCGGAAGAACGACACCCAGCGGTCGACGCCGTCCTCGCGGCTGGTCACCACCAGCTCCGTGCGCACCGAGCGTTCGGTGCGGTCCGGCCCGAACGCCGCCCGCTGGTGGACCGACGCCAGCGCGAGCCGGGCGTTGCCGTCGAGGTCGATGCCGTCGCACGAGGCCAGCTCCGTCGGCTCGGAGCCGAGCGCGCTGGCCAGGCTGACCCCGCCCGGCCACAGCGGCGCCCGGCGCTCGCGCGGCCGCGCCACCAGGCTCGTCAGCGCGTCCGCGGGCAGGCCGAGGCAGCTTTCCGCGACGCCCACCGCGTGCAGCGACCGGTGCCCTTCGGGGTGGCGCCGCCCCCGGCGCCAGTAGCTCAGCGTCGCCAGGCTGACCTGGGCGCCGCGGGTCGCCATCCGCCGCTGCAGGGCCTCCAGGCTCAGGCCGCGGCGCCGGATCGCCAGGTCGAAGGCGACCTCGAACGGTCCATCGCGGACCGCGTCGGCGACCCCGGTGTCGCCGGTGTCGTTCTCGGAGAACGCTTCCATTCGGGTAAGCATGAATACCGGACGCACCGGACGCAACGAGGCCTGCCACCAAAGTAGGTGGCAGGCCTCGTGGGGTCAGCTCACGGTGACCCCGGTGTCGTCCACGGCGAACGACGTCTGCAGGGACTGGTCCTCCGTCCCGGCGAACTTCAGCGTGATCGTCTGGCCCGCGTACGAAGACAGGTCGAGCGTCTTCTGCGCGTACGCGGTGTTCCGGTCGAGGTTCGTGTACGTCGCCAGCGTCGTCGAACCGGCCGACACGACGAGCTTGTCGTAGGCGACGTTCTCGGTTTCGGCCGTCCAGACGCGCAGCCAGAAGGTCAGGCTCGCCCGGCAGTTCGCGGGGATCGTGACCGACTGCGTGATCGTGTCCGTGTGGGCCGAACCCCAGCCGCCGAGCCAGGAGTCGTAGCTGCCCGAGCGCGCCGGCGCCTGGCTGCCCCACTGGCCGATCGTCGTGTTCGGGTCGGACCAGGACGCCTTGCCGGACTCGAAGCCCGGGTTCTGCACCAGCTGCCCGTTGCACCCGCCCGGGGGCGGCGTGGTCGTCGTCGGCGGCGTGGTGGTGGTCGGCGGGGTGGTGGTGGTCGGCGGCGTGGAAGTGCACGTCGGGTCGCCGGACTGCGCCGGGACGCTCACCGCGTTCCAAGCCGCCTTCACCGCGTCGAACTCGGCGCAGCTGTTCGGGTAGAGGTTCTTCGCGGCCTGCAGCGTCCACGTGCGGTAACGCAGGTAGTTGCTGCCGGAGGTCTTCAGCTGCACCGCGCCGTGCATGATGTTGATCGCCTTGCGGATGCCGAGGCCGGCCACCGTGCTGTTGTTGCACGTCGAGCTCGTCGGCTGCCCGTTGGTCGGGTTGCTGCCCTCGGCCAGCAGGTAGAACCAGTGGTCGCCGGGGCCGGCGGCCTTGTGCACCTCGGCGTTCGGCGTCGAGCTGGAGTAGCAGCTCGGGTCGCCCACCTTCGACGGGTCGTACATGTAGCGGATCGCGCCGGTGCCGACCAGGTTGACCTCTTCGCCGATCGCGTAGTCCGGCGGGTCGTACTGCGACGGCTCGTTCGCGTAGAACTCCGTCGCCGTGCCGAAGGTGTCGGCGATGAACTCCTGCGTGCCGCCGCCGGAGAAGCCGCCGGAGCCGGAGTAGTCGTCGACGCCGTGGCCCATTTCGTGGCCGAGGATGTCGAGCGAGCCGACCCACTCGCCGCTCGGGTTGTGGCCCAGGTTCACGTATGCGGGCCGCGAGTTGTAGTAGTAGGCGTTCTCGTCGTCGAGGCCGACGCGGATCTTCCACGCGCCGCCGTTGCCGGTGAAGCCGTTGCGGCCCACCCACTCCGAGAGCATCTTCTTCTCGGTCTGCGCGACGAACAGCGCGTCGGCGCAGCCGGTCTCGATGTTCGTGCCGGTGCCGTTGCCCCAGCTGTCGTCGGGTCCGGTGAGGACGGAGTCGCTGCTGTAGTTGCGGCAGTCGAGGTTCGGGGTGTTCGGGTCGGCCATCGAGTACGTGCTGCCGGACTTCGTCGTGTTCAGCTGGAGTGGCGACGGCCCGTTCCACTTGCCGGTGCCGGTGCCCGCGGCGACGTGCTGCACGGTCCGCAGCACGCGCCCGTCCACGGCGTCGACGTAGACGCTCAGGCTGCTCGGCTCGCCGTGTTCGTCGGTGCCCTCGACGTTGCTTTCGTATGCGAGGCGTCCGCTGCCGTCGGCGACCACGACGAGCTTCCCGCCGGGCAGGCTCTTCGGCCCGCGGACCTGCTTGCGCGCCACGGCTTCCGCCTGCGCGGCGGTGAGCTTCGCGCCGTGGACGTCGAGGTCGCCGAGGGCCTGCTGCTGCGCGACGGACGTGGTCTTCACGGTGCCGGCGGCGTCGGTGGCGATGACCAGGTCGCCGCCGATCACCGGCAGGCCGTCGTAGGTGCGGTCGTAGACGACGTAGGACAGCCCGGCCGCCGAACGCACGTCACGCTGGACGAACTTGTCGTGCGTCCCGGCGTGGACGGCGGCGGGCCGGGCGTTGACCAGGTTCGCCGCCGCGGCGGTGGCGTTGGCCTGGGCCTGCGCGGCGGAGGGCGGCGGTGTGGGGACGGGCTGCGCGGGCGCGGCGACGGCGATGCCGACCACGACCATGCCCGCCGCCGTCGCCCCGCCGAGCGCGGCGAACCGTTGGGGCACTCTCATGACGCTCCTTGGGAAACGCGAGGGGGAGGGAGAACCCGATCGACGCTAACCGCGGCCCAGGAGCGGCAGAAGATTCATCACAGCACCGGAATTTCACGCTCGGCGCTGTGAAAGCGTGAAAGTCAGAGGGTCGCGAACCGCAGGCCCGCCTTGGTGAGGCGGTCGATCAGCGCGTCGCCCATCGCGGTCGCCGTGGTCACCTGGCCCGCGGTTTCCGGGAGGTCGTCGGTGGCGAGGCACAACGCCGATTCCGCGAGCATCTTCGCCGTCTCGTCGTAGCCCGGGTCGCCGCCGGAGACCTCGGTGACGACGCGCTCGCCGCCACCCTCGCCGACGAACCGCACCGAAAACCACGACCGCGCCCGGCGTTCCGGGCTCGGGCCGTCGCCCGGCGCCAGCAGCCGCGACAGCCCGCGTCGCGCCGGCGGGACCTGCGCCGCGGCGAGCAGGGCGCCGGCGCCGAGCACGCCGCCCGCGAGCACCGGAAGGTGTTTCACGGCCGCGAAGTGCCGGTAGGTGAAGTCGGGCCCGTACCGTTCGGACGCGGCCGCCGAGCGGCGCACGACGTCGGGATCGATGGTCGGCAGCGGCACGGCCCACCAGCCCGCGTCGGCGACCCGGTGCGGCCGCCCGAGCGGCGCGCGCGAAAAGCGTCCGGCGGGCCGCGGTTCGGCCGCCGCACGCTCCTTGGCCACGCGTGCCCCGGCCGGCAGCCGGGACATGATGGTCAGCGCGCTGAGGAACGTGCCACCGGAGGGCATCCCGCCGGCCCGGACGTAGCCGTCCACTTTCAGCGGAACGCCTTCGGGCAGCTGCTTGACGGTGAAGTAGGCGCCGAGGTCGTGCGGGATCGAGTCGAACCCGCAGGCGTGCACGAGCCGCGCGCCGGTCTCGCGGGCGCGCCGGTCGTGGGCGAGGTACATCCGGTCGACGAACTCGGGCTCCCCGGTGAGGTCGACGTAGTCGGTACCGGCGTCGGCGCAGGCGGCCACGAGCGGCTCACCATGGGTGAGGTAGGGGCCGACGGTGGTGATGACGACCTTCGTGGCCTCGGCGACGGCTTTGAGGGACTGCTCATCGCCGGAGTCGGCGACGAGCAGGTCGAGCGTGCCGAACCGGTCATCGATCGCCGCGAGCCGGGCCCGCACGCCCTCGAGCTTCGCCCGGTTGCGCCCGGCAAGCGCCCACCGCAGGTCGGCGGGCGCGTGGCGGGCCAGGTACTCGGCGGTCAGGCCACCGGTGAACCCGGTGGCCCCGAACAGGACCACGTCGTGCGCACGCATGTCTCCTCCAGAGGACGTCGACGGCGAACGCGCTCAGGTTACCCGCGAGTCACATCGGTCCGCCGATCCAGTTGGGGTGGTCGCTGGGTGGTGCCGGTTCGGGTCCGGGCGGCCGCCACTGCGGTTCCGCCGCCCGCCTTTGTGCCGCTCGCCGGCCACCGCCGCGCTTCCTGCTTGGGCCGGTCGCCGCGCCGCGATCTGCTTCCGGCGGCCGGCGCAGCCGACGGCTGCATCGCCGGGGTGGTTCCGGTCGCCGGTGCGGGCCGCCGCGCTTCCCGCTCGCCGCCGGCCGGCCGCCCTCGCTCTTACTTCCGGTCGCCCGTGTAAACGACCGCCGCCGCCACCGCGGCCACTCCGCTGATCACGTCCGCGATCCGCCGCGGCAGCGCCTCGTGCGTGTCCTCCATCCACGCCCGGACCTGAGCCCGCCCCAGCTCGGGCTCGCACAGGTCATCCACCCCCGCCGTCCACGCCAGCAGGGCCAGGCACGCCGCGTGCGGGTCGGGGCGGTCCACCCCGAACACCGCCGACCGGGCCTTGCTGCGTGCCGCCGTCGACACGAGGAGGTCCGCCGGTGGGTAGCGGTGGCGGCGTCGCAACAGGAGCCGATCCGGTTCGCGCCGGACGAGGCCGAGCGCGACGAGATTGGCGGCCGCGACCGACGGCAGTTCCGTGCGCAGGTGGTCCACCCAGTCGCGCACGCTGTGGCCGCCCTTTTCCGAAACAATTTCGGAAAACACGTGATCGGCGGTCGGAATTCCCGGCGGTCGTCCCGCGATCGGGTGAACCTTGCGGTCGTCGACCGTGATCCGGTCGGTGAACAGCAAGTCGCACAACGCCGCCCCCGCCAGGCCGATCCCCAGCGAGGTGCGGCTGAGTGACGGACGTCCGGTGAACTCGTCGTGCCCGAGGAAGAAGAACGAATCGACCAAGGTGAGCCGGCGCATGACGGAAATGGGCCCCCTGGGCGGTCGCGGTGAGGATGCCGAAGATAGCGGTACGGCGTCTCCGCGCTTTCGGTGCCATCACGTTTTACCCCGAACGGACGTACCGCCGGCGGGGGCGGACCCCCTACTCTGGGTCGCCGCCGCCAAGATCACCTATGGCGCGGGGGGAAGGTTCATGGGTACCCACTCACCGGGGCACGGCCTCGGCCGGAAGCGGCTCGGCGCCGCGCAGATCGTCTTTTTCGTCGTCGCCGCGGCCGGTCCGCTGTACGCGATCGCCGGCGGGGTCTCGGCGACCTACGCGGTGACCGGCAGCGTCGGCGTGCCGTTGTCGTTCGTCCTGCTGGCCCCGGTGCTTGCGTTGTTCGCCGTCGGGTACGCCGCGATGAGCCGCTACATCACGAACGCCGGCGCGTTCTACCCCTATGTGGCGCACGGGATCGGGCGCTCGGCCGGCACCGCGGTCTCGTACGTGACGGTGCTCGCCTACAGCTCCATCCAGCTCGGGGTGTTCGGCCTCTTCGGCCTTTCGGTCTCCACCTGGCTCGGTGACGTCTTCGGGCTGACCGTGCCGTGGTGGCTGGTGGCGTTGCTGATGGTGCTCGTCGTCGGCGCGGGCGGCGTGCTGCGGATCGACCTCAACGCGAAGGTGCTCGGCGTCGCGCTCGGGCTCGAGGTCGCGGTGCTCGTGGTGCTGAACGTCGGGATGTTCAGCCACCCGGCCGGTGGCGTGGTTTCCTTGACCCCGCTGTCGCCGTCGAGCCTGTTCACCGCGGGCGTCGGCGCGGTTTTCGCTTTCTCCATCGCGGTTTTCACCGGCTTCGAAGGCGCCGCGACCTACGGCGAGGAGTGCCGCGACCCGCGTCGCACGGTCGGCCGCGCGACGTACATCGCGATCGGCCTGACCGCGGTGCTGTACATCGCTTCCTCGCTCGGCATGGCGGTCGCGACCGGTCCGGACCACATCGTCGAGCGCGCCGCGGCCGAGGGTCCCGGCCTGCTGTTCGGGCTCGGCGGCCAGTACGTCGGCACGGCGTTCGCCGACACGGCGTACGTGCTCTTCCTGACCAGCCAGTGCGCCGCGCTGCTGAGCTTCCACAACGCGGTCGCCCGCTACTTCTTCGCGCTGGGCCGGGAAGGCCTGCTGCCCGAGGGCTTCAGCCGGACGAGCCAGCGCACCGGCGCGCCGATCGGCGGCTCGCTGGTCCAGACCACGATCAGCTTCGTCGTGGTTTCGGTGTTCGCGCTGACCGGACGGGACCCGTTCACCGACCTGTTCACGTGGACCGGCGTCACCGCCTCGACGGGCGTCACGATCATCATGATCGCGGTCTCGCTGTCGGTGATCGGCTTCTTCCGCCGCCGTCCCGGCCGGGAGACCTGGTGGCGGCGCGCGGGCGCCCCGGCGCTCGCGGCGGTGACGCTCACCGCGGTGCTGGTGCTGATCATCGTCAACTTCGACGTCCTGCTGGGGCCGGCGGGCTCGATCCCGTTGCTGCGCTGGGGCCTGCCGGGGCTGCTGGTGCTGGCGGGGCTGGTCGGCTTCCTGCGCGCGGAGGCGCTGCGCACGAGGCGCCCGGAGGTGTACGCGGGCATCGGCGGCCCGCTGCGCGAGGACGAGCTGGTGGACTCACCGTGAGCGACGTCCGGGCGGCCGCGCCCGCGGAGCGGGACGCCGTGCTCGCGATCCTGGTCGCGGCGTTCCAGGACGACCCGGTGAGCCGCTGGGTGTTCCCGGACGCGGAACGCCGCCGCGCGATCTCGCACCCGGCGTTCTTCGGCGCGCTCTTGGACGCGGGTTTCGCGGCGGGGCACGTCGACCTGACGGAGGACCACACGGCGGCGGTGATCTGGCTCCCGCCATCAGGCGACGACGACGGCCCGATCGACGGGCTCCTCGAGACCGAACTCGCGCGGCTCGGAGAGTTGCTGGAGCTGATGGTCGCCCGCGAGCCGGCCGGACCGCTGTGGCACGCGCAGTTCATCGGCGTGCTGCCGGAGCATCAGGGCGGGGGCATCGGCGAGCGCCTGATGCGCCACGGCCTCGACCGCGCCGACGCCGAGGGGGTGCCGGCGTACCTGGAGGCGAGTTCCCCGGACAGCACCCGGCTCTACCGCCGCCTGGGGTTCCGCGACCACGGGCCGGCGTTCAATGCGCCTGGAGGGCCGCCGATGCAGCCGATGTGGCGCGCGCCGAGCTGACTGGCGAGCGGTGGTCGGCGGCCTCGGCCCGGTGCGCGATGTGGCCGGTGTGGCGCGTGCCGAGCTGACCCGGTTCCGCTCGGGCGCGCCGAGCTGCCGGTGTGGTGGGGTCTTGCGTGAGCCGGCAGGCCGGCCCCATGCGCGTGGCGGCGACCGTTGCAGCCGATGTGGCGCCCACCGAGCCGAGCCGGTCCGGCCCGCCGGAGTAGCGAGCCCGCGCGAGCCGATCACCACGAGCCGCCCACCCACTCGGCGCC
This sequence comes from Amycolatopsis iheyensis, assembly GCF_024703995.1. GTDB lineage: Bacteria > Actinomycetota > Actinomycetes > Mycobacteriales > Pseudonocardiaceae > Amycolatopsis > Amycolatopsis iheyensis. The sequence goes on from NZ_JAMXQV010000028.1 coordinate 109,935, forward strand.
GGCCGATCCGGCGTCCCCGACCCAGCGTCGTTACCGGCGAGTACTCTGCCCCCTCGAAGGCGAGGAGGAAGCCGTGACCGAACGCTTCGGCAGCTACCAGAACGAGCTCTACCTGCAGGGACTCGGTGGTCAGCTGCCGCCGTGCTCGACCGATGCCACCAAGCTCGAAGCCTCCGCCCGGGAGGTCATGGCGCCCGGGCCCTTCTCCTACGTCGCCGGGGCCGCCGGGTCCGGCGCCACCGCGCGGGCCAACCGGGAGGCCTTCGACCGGTGGCGGGTCGTGCCGCGGATGCTCACCGGCGCCACCGACCGCGATCTCGCCACCACCGTGCTCGGCACGCGCCTGCCCGCGCCGGTGGCCGTCGCGCCCGTCGGGGTCCAGTCGATCGTCCACCCCGACGCCGAGTCCGCCACCGCGCGGGCCGCCGCGTCGGTCGGGCTGCCCTTCATCCTCTCCACGGCTTCCTCCACCGGCATCGAGGACGTCGCCGCGGCCAACGGGGACGGGCCGCGCTGGTTCCAGCTCTACTGGCCCGGCGACGCGGACGTCTGCGCGAGCCTGCTCGCCCGGGCGAAGAAAGCCGGCTACACCGCCCTGGTCGTCACCCTCGACACCTGGACGCTCGCCTGGCGACCGTCCGATCTGGACCAGTCCTACCTGCCCTTCCTCACCGGCGAAGGCCTCGCCGTCCCGTTCACCGACCCGGTGTTCCTGTCCCGGCTGGAGAAGACGCCGGAGGAGGACCGGGGCACCGCGATCCTGACCTGGCTCGGCATGATCACCGGGACCGACCGGACCTGGGACCAGCTGCCGTTCCTGCGCGAGCACTGGGACGGCCCGATCGTGCTCAAGGGCATCCAGCACGTCGCCGACGCGCGCCGCGCGGCCGAGGCCGGCATGGACGGCATCGTCGTCTCCAACCACGGCGGCCGCCAGGTCGACGGCGCGATCGGCGCGCTCGAGGCGCTGCCCGGCATCGTCGCCGCGGTCGGTGACCGGCTGGAGGTGCTCTTCGACTCCGGCGTCCGCACCGGCGCCGACGTGCTCAAGGCGATCGCGCTGGGCGCGCGGGCGGTGCTGGTCGGCCGTCCGTGGGTGTACGGCCTGGCGCACGCGGGCGAGGACGGCGTCCGGCACGTGCTGCGGAGCCTGCTCGCCGACTTCGACCTGACCATGGGCCTGTCCGGCCACCGCACCCTCGCCGACCTGGGCCCGGACTCGCTCCAGCGCGCCTGAGCGCGGTGGGCCTGCTCACGCACCGGGGATATTCGGAGGCCGGGTAGGACACGCACGGCTATCCTCGGACCAAGCATGTCCACGCCATCCCCCTTCCACGCGCTGCGTGCGCGCCTGCCCGAGCTGATGCCGCGCGACGAGCACCGGCTGCGGCGGCGGCTCGACGGCGCCCGCAAGGCCCGCGACCAAGAGGCCGCCCTCGCGCGGATCGCCGCCGACGTCGACACGGCCGAGCTGCGGATCCAGTCGCGCCGCGAGAGCGTGCCCGAGATCGAGTACCCCGAAGAGCTGCCGGTCAGCAAGCTCAAGGACGAGATCGGCGCGGCGATCGACAAGCACCAGGTCGTGATCGTCGCGGGGGAGACCGGCTCGGGCAAGACCACCCAGCTGCCGAAGATCTGCCTCGAGCTCGGCCGGGGCATCCGCGGCCAGATCGGGCACACCCAGCCGCGCCGGCTGGCCGCGCGCACGGTCGCGGACCGGATCGCCAGCGAACTCAAGACCGAGCTCGGCGACACCGTCGGCTACAAGGTCCGGTTCACCGACCAGTCCGGGCAGGACACGCTGGTCAAGCTGATGACCGACGGCATCCTGCTGGCCGAGATCCAGACCGACCGCTCGCTGCGCCAGTACGACACCCTGATCATCGACGAGGCCCACGAGCGCAGCCTCAACATCGACTTCATCCTCGGCTACCTCAAGCAGCTGCTGCCGCGCCGCCCCGACCTGAAGGTCATCATCACCTCGGCGACCATCGACCCGGAGCGGTTCTCGAAGCACTTCGACGACGCGCCTATCGTCGAGGTCTCGGGCCGGACCTACCCGGTCGAGACGCGCTACCGGCCCCTGGTCGATCCGGACGACTCCGAAGGCGACGACGAGCGCGACCAGACCCAGGGCATCCTCGAGGCCGTCGAGGAGCTGTGCGCCGAGGGGCCGGGCGACATCCTCGTGTTCCTCTCCGGCGAACGCGAGATCCGCGACACCGCGGACGTCCTCAACCGGGCGAACCTGCGCAACACCGAGGTGCTGCCGCTGTACGCGCGGCTGTCCGCGGCCGAGCAGCAGCGCATCTTCCAGTCCCACACCGGCCGCCGCGTGGTGCTCGCGACCAACGTCGCCGAGACGTCGCTGACCGTGCCGGGCATCAAGTACGTCGTTGACCCGGGCACCGCGCGGATCTCGCGCTACAGCCACCGCACCAAGGTGCAGCGCCTCCCGATCGAGCCGGTGTCGCAGGCGTCGGCGAACCAGCGCAAGGGCCGCTGCGGCCGCACGTCCGACGGCATCTGCGTCCGGCTCTACTCCGAAGACGACTTCGAGAGCCGGCCCGAGTTCACCGACCCCGAGATCCTGCGGACGAACCTCGCGTCGGTCATCCTGCAGATGACGTCGCTGGGCCTCGGCGACATCGCGGCGTTCCCCTTCGTCGAGCCGCCGGACCGCCGCCAGGTCACCGACGGCATCGGCCTGCTGCAGGAGCTGGGCGCGTTCTCCAGCACCAGCTCCGACCGCACCCTCACCGACACCGGCCGCAAGCTCGCGCAGCTGCCCGTCGACCCGCGGATGGGCCGGATGGTGCTGGAAGCGGCGAAGAACGGCTGCGTCCGCGAGGTCATGATCATCGCCGCGGCTCTGTCCATCCAGGACCCGCGCGAGCGGCCCGCCGAGAAACAACAGGCGGCAGACCAGCAACACGCGCGGTTCGCCGACCCGACGTCGGACTTCCTGGCCTACCTCAACCTCTGGGAGTACGTCGCCGAGCAGCAGAAAGCGTTGTCCGGCAACCAGTTCCGCCGGATGTGCCGCACCGAGTACCTGAACTACCTGCGCCTGCGCGAGTGGCAGGACATCTTCAGCCAGCTGCGCCAGCTGGCCAAGCCGCTCGGCATCTCGCTCAACACGAACGCGTCGCCGGTCGACCCGCAGCGCGTGCACACCTCGCTGATCGCCGGGCTGCTCTCGCACATCGGGCTCAAGGACCCGGCGAAGGGCGACTACCTGGGCGCGCGTGGCGCCCGGTTCGGCGTCTTCCCCGGGTCGGCGCTGTTCAAGAAGCAGCCGCGCTGGGTGATGTCGGCCGAGCTGGTCGAGACGTCGCGGCTGTGGGCGCGGGTCAACGCCCGCATCGAGCCCGAGTGGGTCGAGCCGCTGGCGGGGCACGTCGTCAAGCGCAACTACTCCGAACCGCACTGGGAACGCAAGCAGGGCGCGGTGATGGCGACCGAGAAGATGACGCTCTACGGCGTCCCGCTGATCGCCGACCGCCGCGTCAACTACGGGCGGATCGACCCGGAGATGTCGCGCGCGTTGTTCATCCGGCACGCGCTCGTCGAGGGTGACTGGCAGACGCGCCACCACTTCTTCGCCGAGAACCGGGCGCTGCTGGAAGAGGTCGAGGACCTCGAGAACCGGGCGCGGCGGCGCGACATCCTGGTCGACGACCAGACGCTGTACGAGTTCTACGACGCCCGGGTCCCGGCCGACGTCGTCTCGGTGCGCCACTTCGACACCTGGTGGAAGAAGACGCGCCACGAGCAGCCGGACCTGCTCTCGTTCGAGAAGTCCATGCTCATCAACGAGACCGCGGGCGGCGTCCGCGAGGGCGACTACCCGGACTCGTGGACGCAGGGCACTCAGGTCTTCAAGCTGACCTACCAGTTCGAGCCGGGCGCGGACGCCGACGGCGTCACGGTGCACGTCCCGCTGCCGGTGCTGAACCAGGTGACGCCCGACGGCTTCGACTGGCAGGTGCCTGGGCTGCGCCAGGAGCTGGTGACGCAGCTGATCAAGTCGCTGCCGAAGGCGTTGCGGCGCAACTTCGTCCCGGCGCCGGACACCGCCGCGTATGTCCTTTCGCGAGTGTCCTCTTCGGACGGTCCGCTGCTGGACGTGCTGGGCCGCGAACTGCGGGCCCTGCGGGGCATCACGGTGCCGTACGCCGACTGGGCCCTTTCGTCGGTGCCGGAGCACCTGAAGATGACGTTCCGGGTGGTCGACGAGCGCGGCAAGAAGGTCGCCGAAGGCAAGGACGTCGAGGCGCTGCAACGGCGCCTGGCCCCGAAGGTCCGGGAGACGATCTCGAAGGCGGCCAACACCCTCGAGAAGGCCGGGCTGACCAAGCCGTCGTTCGGATCGCTGCCGAAGGTGTTCGAGTCGACGCAGCGCGGCCACGACGTCAAGGCGTACCCGGCCCTGGTCGACGAGGGCGCGTCGGTGGCGGTGCGGCTGCTCGACACGCCGGGCCAGCAGGAGCACGCGATGTGGGCGGGCACGCGGCGGATGCTGCGGCTCAACCTGAATTCGCCGATGAAGTTCATCACGAGGTCGCTGTCGAACTCGTCCAAGCTGGTGCTGAACCGAAACCCGCACGGCAGCGTGGCCGCGCTGCTCGAGGATTGCGTCGACTGCGCGGTCGACTCGCTGATGGCGGCCGGCGGTGGTCCGGTGTTCGACGAAACCGGGTTCAAGGTGCTGCTGGAGAAGGTCCGCGCGGGCCTGCACCCGGTGGTGCTGGACGTGCTGACCGACGTGGAGAAGATCCTCCGCGCGGCGAACGACGTCGAGGTGGCGCTGCCGGCCACGCGCGGCCCGGCGGAGTCGCTGTCCGACATCCGGGCTCAGCTGGCCGGCTTGGTGTACCCGGGTTTCGTGACGGCGACGGGCACGTCCCGGCTGCGCAACGTGGTGCGGTACCTGCAGGGCATTTCGCGCCGGCTGGAGAAGCTGGTGCCGGAGCCGACCCGGGACCTGCAGCGCACGGCGGACGTCGCGTGGATCACCGGTGAGTACCGCGACGCGGTGGCCTCGCTGCCACCGGGGACGTCGTCACCGGCGTTGGACGAGGTGCGGTGGATGATCGAGGAGCTGCGGGTTTCGTTCTTCGCGCAGACCCTCGGCACGGCGCACCCGGTGTCGCTGAAGCGGATCACCAAGGCGATCGACGACGCGCTGGGCTAGAGGAAGACCCGGGCGACCTCGAGCCACGTCTGCGCGTCTTCGCCCATCGCCGTCAGATCGGTTTCCGCAAGGGGACGGCGCTGGGTGACCCGGAGGCAGAAGTCGAGTGCGCTGCCGCGAATCCGCTGCGCGGCGCCTTCCGGGCCCCACGTCCAGGTTTCGCCGCCGGGGCCGGTGAGTTCGACGCGGAACGGCTCCTGCGGAATCGGCAGCTGGGCCGCGTAGAACGACAGCGTCCGCCCTTCCACGCCCAGCGAAGCCACGTGCCGGAGCCGCCCGGTCGGCCGGCGTGCGACGCCGAGGGTGTCGTAGACGTCCTGCCCGTGTGCCCACGTCTCCATCAGCCGCAGCGGCACCATCAGCGTCGCGGTCACCTCCGATCCCTGCCACGGGAACGGCCGGTCCAGCGGCAGGTCACGCAGCGCCGTCGCCACCTCGGCGCGGCCGTCGCGCCAGCGTTCCAGCAGTTCCGCCCGCGGGAGCGCGGCTCCCGCGGCGGCCACGACGTCGGCGTCCTTCGCCTCGGGTTCGAAGGCTTCCGGGGTCCGCACGGCGACGAGCACGTTCGCATCGGCCGCGGCGAGGTGCGCGATCTGGTGGGCGATCGTCCACCCCGCGGCCGGGGTCAGGCGGGTCCAGTCGGGCTCCGCCGCGACAAGGGCGTCGAGCTCGTCGCCCTCGGCCACCAGGTCGGGCAGCGCGAGGTCGCGCTCCACCGCGGACAGGTCGAGGCCGTAGTCGATCATCGTTCCAGGCTACCGAAAACCCGGATGTCCGGATTCGCACTTCCGACGGTTGCCGCGTTCGATTGACGACGCTCGGTAGGATCGGGGCATGGCCGTCGAGGGGGACAAGCCGCCGAAATCCGATGACGATCCGGACTACAAGAAGTTCGGCGTCATCATCGGGTCGGTCAGCGCGGTGTGCGCGATCCTGCTGGCGCTCAACACGCTCACCGGGTTCAACCCGCTGAAGGACCTGACCACCAAGAGCAGCACGGCCGCGCCGCCGGCCACGAGCGTCCCGCTGCTGGCCCGGACCAGCGTCGAGTGGCCCACCGACCCGCCGGCGCGGACCACGGAGGAAACCGAGGAGACCTCCGAAACCCCGGAAACGACCGAAACCACCGCCCCGGCCGAACCCGCGTTCCACGTGCGCTCGTCCCAGTGGAACGGGCCGTGCCAGACGACGTCGTGCGCGATGAGCGCCGTGTTCCGCAACGACGGCGGCGCCGGCTCCGGGTCGGCGACCTTCTACGTCCTGCGGCCGGACGAGAACACTTACCTGGCCAAGTGTTCCGTCGTCCTCTACCGCACCGCCGCGGACGACTTCGTCAACGCCGGGTGCACGGCGAGCAGCGGCCAGCTGCAGCTCTGGATCCGCGACCACCCCGGCGGCACCGTGCGGATGGACATCCGGGTCGACAGCTGACTACTTCGCGTCGGCGTAGGTCTCGACCGGGGCGATCTGCATCGGGAACCGCACCGGGCAGGCCGGGCCGAACAGCATCCTCGCCGCCTCCGTCACCGAGTCCGTGATCGCCGCCGACACCTCCTCCGCCAGCTCGGCCGGGGTGTGGACGATGACCTCGTCGTGCTGGAAGAACACCAGGTGCGCCGGGGCCGGGAGGCGCTGCCGCAACGTTGCCAGCATCACCGCCGTCATGTCCGCCGCGCTCGCCTGGACGACGAAGTTGCGCGTGAACCGGCCCCAGCCCCGCGACGCGCGGCGGGCCTTCAGCTCCGCCGCCTCGTCCGAAGCCAAGCCGCCGGTCAGCGCGCGCCAGGCCGCCGACGGCGCCGGTGACGTCCGGCCCAGGCGAGAGCGCACGCGCTCACCGCGTTCGCCGGCCTGGGCGGCACGCTCCACATAGGACACTGCGGCCGGGAACCGCTGGCGCAGCAGGCCCAGCAGCGGGCCCGCCTCGCCGGACGTGCCGCCGTACATCGCCGAGAGCATCGCGATCTTCGCCCGCGCCCGGTCGTCGCGGTCGTCGTCGGCGGCCGGGACCCAGCGGCCGCCCGAGAACAACGCCTCGCCCAGGCGTGCGTACAGGTCCGTTGCCGCCGCGACGTCGGCCAGCTGCCGGTCACCCGACAACGCCGTGAGCACCCGCGGCTCGAGCTGGGCCGCGTCGGCCACCACCAGCAGCCAGCCCGGGTCCGCGCGGACGCACGTGCGCAGCACCTTCGGGATCTGCAACGCTCCGCCGCCGCGGCTGGCCCAGCGCCCGGACACCACGCCGCCCACGACGTAGTGCGGGCGGAACCGGCCTTCGGCGACCCACTCGTCGAGCCACGCCCACCCGTTCGCCGCGTGCAGCCGCGACAGCTCCTTGTACTCCAGCAACGGCCCGACCGCGGGGTGGTCGATCCCCTTCAGGAGGTACTTCCGCGCGGCCGGCACCTCGATCCCGGCGCGCGCCAGCGCCCTGACCACGCTCGGCGGCGAGTCCGGGTTGACCGGCCGCCCGCCGAACGCCTCGCTGATCTTCGCCGCCAGCTCCACCAGCACCTTCGGCCGCTGCCCGGCCGGCACCCGCGGGCCGAGCCGGGAAACCAGCAGCTGCTCGTGCAGGTCGGCCCGCCAGGGCAGGCCGTCGGCCGACATCTCCGCCGCGGCCAGCGCGCTCGCCGACTCCGCGGCCAGCAGCAGCCGCAGCCGCTCCGGGTGCTCGGCCGCGGCCACCCGCCGCTCCTGCTCGGCGAGCACGCGCCGGACCGCCGTGACCATCGTCACGCCCTCGGGCAGCGTCGGCACGTGCGTCTCGAACAACGTCGGCTGCGCGAGCTCGACGGCGTCCGCCTCCTCCGGGGGCTCCTCGTCGTTCGCCCTCGCCCAGGCCGCGCGCAGGCTTCGCGACTGCCCTTCGACGCCCTCGTACGCCAGCAGCAGCCCCTCGGCCAGCGCGACGTCGTAGCAGCGCCGCACCCGCACCCCGGCCGCCACCAGCACCGGGTACACCAGCTCGACCGACGGGAACACCCACCGCGGCCCCGCCGCCTCCAGCTCCCGGGCCAGCGCCGCGAACCCCGCCTCGTCCAGGCCGTTCGCCGTCGAGGACGGCGTGTGCACGGTGAAGCTCCCGTTCTCCTCCCGCCCGGCGATCACCTGCACGAAGACATCATGCCGGGCACCACCGACAAAAACCGGACCACGCGCGCGGCTGGTGCGCTCGCGTCCCGCTTGGGCTACTCTCCAGTAGCCCCCCATACCGCCGGTACGCCCGCCGTCGGCATGGGCTCGTTCCCGCAGCAATGGAGGTGCCCGGATGAGCCTGGTCGCGCTCGCCACGACGGTGGCGGACAAGGTGACCGAGACGGTGCGCAGCGTCGACGTCATGCGGAAGGCGGGCCTCGTCCCCTTCCCCCGGGTCGACGAGGGCCTCCGCTCACTGGTCGCGCTCCGGAAGTTCGGCCCGTTCGCCGGGGCGAACCACATCTCCGCGCGCCGCGACCCGACCGCCGTCGGCATCGTCGACGAGCTGGGGCCGCTCACCTACAAGCAGCTCGACGACCAGTCGAACGCGCTGGCCAGGGCCTGGTCCGAGCGCGGCATCAAGCCCGGCCAGGTCGTCGCCGCGCTCTGCCGCGACCACCGCGGCCTGGTCATCACGATGGCCGCGTCGGGCAAGCTCGGCGTGCGCCTGCTGCTGATGAACACCGGGTTCGCCAAGCCGCAGCTGGCCGACGTCGCCAAGCGCGAAGGGGTCACCGCGCTCGTCTACGACCAGGAGTTCACCGGCCTGCTCGACGCCATCCCGGCCGGCGTCGACCGCTACCTGGCCTGGGTCGACCCGGACAGCGACCTGGCCGGCCGGGACGTGCCGGTGCTGTCCGAGATCATCGCCAGCACCGACGACCGGCCGTGGCCCGCGCCGGAGAAGCCGGGCGGGTTCGTGCTGCTGACCAGCGGCACCACCGGCACGCCGAAGGGCGCGCCGCGGCCGCACACCTCGGCGCTGGCCTCGGCGCAGTTCCTCGACCGGATCCCGCTGCGCGCAGGCGAAGCCACGTACATGGGCGCGCCGCTGTTCCACGGCACCGGGCTCTCGCAGTTCATCCTGTCCTTCGCGCTCGGTTCGAAGGTCGTGATGCGCCGGAAGTTCAACCCCGAAGAGACGCTGCGCGGCGTCGCCGAGCACGAGTGCACCGCGCTCGTGCTGGTGCCGACCATGCTGCAGCGCATCGTCGACCTGCCCAAGGACGTCCTGGCGAAGTACGACACCTCGGCGCTGCGCATCATCTTCGTGGCCGGCTCCGCGCTGTCACCGGACCTCGGCAACCGCGCGAACGAGGCGTTCGGGCCGGTCGTGCACAACCTCTACGGCTCGACCGAGGTCGCGGTGGCGACGGTCGCGACGCCGGAGGACTGGGCGAAGGCGCCGGGCACCGTCGGCCGCGCGCCGGTCGGCTGCAAGGTGGCGCTCTACGACGAGAAGGGCGGCCGGATCACCGCGCCGCACGTGACCGGCCGCGTGTTCGTCGGCAGCGGGCTCAGCTTCGGCGGCTACACCGACGGCCGCCACAAGGAGATCATCGACGGCCTGCTCTCCAGCGGCGACGTCGGCCACTTCGACGACGAAGGTCTCCTGTTCATCGACGGCCGCGACGACGAGATGATCGTCTCCGGCGGCGAGAACGTGTTCCCGATCGAGGTGGAGAACCTCCTGGTGGAGCGGGAAGACGTGCTCGAGGCGGCGGTCATCGGCGTCGAGGACCCGGAGTTCGGCCAGCGGCTCAAGGCGTTCGTCGTCCGGGCCGACGGCTCGGACCTCGACGTCGACACGGTCCGCGAGTACGTCAAGGCGAACCTGGCGCGGTACAAGGTGCCGCGCGACGTCGAGTTCCTTGAGGAGCTGCCCCGCAACGCGACCGGGAAGGTGCTGCGGAACAAATTGTCATGACCCCCGCTGGACATTGACGATCAACCAGCGTCCCTCCCGCACGGCCGCCACGACGGTGCAGCCCGCGCCGTCGCGGCGCCCGGTCGCCACGCCGACCGACGCCGTCACCCGCAGGTGCGTCCAGCGGAACGCCGCCGCCGGCGCCCGGCCGGGCCAGTGGTCGCGGTCGAGCACCAGCCCGTCGGGGCCGTCGCCGCGGAAGTCGGCGGCCAGCAAGGCCGCGGCGCCGTCGCCGCTGGCCTCGGCGTCGCGCCAGCGGGCCAGCAGCTCTTCGAACGTGTTCACGGGTCGAAAGTCGCACGCGGCGAGGGTGCGGACATCTGCCACCTGGCCGAGCTTCGCTGGCAGACTGGCCGGCGATGAGCGAGACGAACCTGGTGCCCGCGGGCACGGTCACGATCCTGTGCGCCGGCGACGAACCGCCGGCCGTTTTCGCGACGCCCGCGGCGGCGCTCGCGACCTTGACCGGCGGACCTGCCGCGCTCCACACCGGCGACGTGCTGCTGCGCGAAGACGGCACCCCCACCGGTCCCGCCGTCCGGCGCTGCCGGCACCTGCGCGACCTGGCCGAGGGCCGCACGCTCGTCTCCGCGCGCGCCGCCGCCGAACTGCCGGGCCGGGCGCTGCACGACCTCGGCGTCCACCGGCTGCCGGACCTCACCGCGCCCGAGCGGATCTTCCAGCTCGGCGGCCGCCCCGGCCCGCTGCGCTCGCTCGACACGACCCCGAACAACCTCCCCGTGCAGCTGACCGGCTTCGTGGGCCGCGGCATCGAAGCCGCCGAACTCGAGCGGCGGCTCGCCGGGGGACAGCTCGTCACGCTGGCCGGGACCGGCGGCAGCGGCAAGACTCGGCTGGCGGCGCAGGTCGCTGCCGCCGGGGCCGGGCGGTGGCCCGACGGGGTGTGGTGGGTCGAACTCGACGTCGAGCCCGCCGACGTCGCCGAGCTGGTCGCCGCGACCCTCGGCGTGCCCGTCGAGCCGCACGTCGGCGCTGTCCGGTCCGTGGTGACCCACCTGCGTGACCGGCGGGTGCTGCTCTGCCTCGACAACTGCGAGCAGGTCCTCGACGGTGTCGCGGACTTCGCCGTCGAACTGCTGCGCTCCTGCCCCGAGGTCGCGGTGCTGGCGACCAGCCGCGAACCCCTCGGCCTGCCGGGGGAGACGGTGTGGCGGGTGCCGCCGTTGGCCGTCGAGGAGGCCGTGGCGCTGTTCGTCGAACGGGCGGGCGCGGTCCGGCCCCTGTTCACTTTGGACACTTCGAGTGCCGCCGCTGTCCGGTCGGTGTGCACCCGGCTCGACGGCATCCCGCTGGCGGTCGAGCTCGCCGCCGCCTGGCTGGGAACCCTTGCCCCGCACCAGATCGACGCGGGTCTCGACGACCGCTTCGCCCTCCTGACCCGCGGCCCGCGCGGCGTGCCGGCGCGGCAGCAGACCCTCGCGGCGTCGATCGCGTGGAGCCACGACCAGCTCGACGACTCCGACCGCGCGGTGTTCCGCCGCCTCTCGGTCTTCGTCGGCGGGTTCACCCTGGACGCCGTGTCCGGTCCGGCCGCGCTCGCCCGGCTCGTCGACAAGTCCTTGGTGCTGGCCGAAAACGGCCGCTACCGGATGCTGGAGACCATCCGCGAGTACGCGGCGGCCCGGCTGGCCGAGGCGGGCGAGACCGACGCCGTCCGCGATCGCCACCTCGACCACTTCCTCGCGCTCGCCGAGGCCGCCGAGCCCGACCTCGACCGCGACAAGGACGCCTGGCGCGCGCGGCTGGAACCCGAGCGCGACAACCTGCGCGCGGCCCTGGAATGGGGGCTGGCACAGGAAGATCCGACGCGGGGCCGCCGGCTCGCCGCCGCCGTCGCGTGGCTGTGGAACCTGCGCGGGCGCGGCCACGAAGGACTCGCGTACCTGAAACGCGCGGTCGCGCGCCGCCCCGACGAGCGGTCGACGTTGCAAGCCAGATTGCTCACCGGGATGGGTCTGGTGGCGGACACCACAGCGCCGTTCGACCTCGAAGCCGCCCGGCTGGGCTTGGAAATCGCCACCGAACTAGGCGAAGCGAGCTTGCGTGCGCGGTGCCTGTCACTGACCGCCCTCGGGCACCTGTACACGGACTTCGACGCCGCTTGGGAAGTCGCTCTCGAAGCCGAGAAGGCCGCGGGAACCGACGGCTTCGCCCGCGACAGCGCGTTGATGCTGCGCGGAATCGTGCTGCACGCGCGAGACCGTCACGGCGAAGCCGAGCCGTTGTTCGCCGAAGCGGCCGAAGGTCTCCTTCGCCGGGGCGACCGCGGACTCGCCTCGACGGTCCTCAGTGTCCAGTCCGCGAGCGCGCTCGCGGCGGCGGATCTGCCCAGGGCGCGGGAACTCGCCGAGCACGCGGTCGAGGTCGCCGCGCCGCTCGGGGACTTCCACCGCGTCAACACGACGTTGTGCCGGCTGGCGCTGGTGCACTGCCTGGCCGGCGACGTCGACGCGGGATTCCGCGTGATGGCGCCGTTCCTGCGGCTCCTAGAGACCGCGGGCGACGTCTTCGTGCCCGGCATGGCCGGGGTGATGGGCGAGCTGCACCGGCGTCACGGCGAGCTCGAGGAGGCCGAGCGCTGGTTCGCCCGTGAGGCCGTTCCCGGGACGTACCTGGCGTCGCAGGGGCTCGCCGAACGCGCGGCCGTGCTGCGGGAGCTGGGCCGGACCGGGGAAGCCGCGGCCGTGCTGGCCACCGCCGTCGAGCAGACCCGGCGCTGGAGCCTGCCGTCGGCGCTGGCCGACGCGCTGGACCAGCAGGGCTATCTGGCCGAGCCGGAGCAGGCCGCCGAGCTGCACCACGAGGCGTTGACGCTGCGCCTGGAGCACGGCCTCCGCCTGGGCGTCCTGGACAGCCTGGACGCGCTGACGACGCTGCTGGCCCGCACGGGCCGCGAAGCCGACGCGGCGCGGGTGTCCGTCTCGGCGACCCGGGTGCGCGCGGAGCTGGGGTTCCCGCGCCGGCCGGGCGGGGTCGAGCGCACGACCGAGGACGAGCCGATGAGCCTCGACGACGTGGTGGCGTTCGTCCGCCGGACCCGGGGCGCGCGCGGCCGCCCGTCGAGTGGCTGGGGCAGCTTGACGCCGACCGAGCTGGCGGTCGTCGAGCTCGCGGCCGAGGGGAGCACGAACCCGGAGATCGGCGCGAAGCTGTTCATGAGCCGCGGCACGGTGAAGACGCACCTGGCGCACGTCTACGCGAAGCTGGGCATCGCGAACCGCACGGAGCTGGCGGCCGCCCACGGCAGCAGAGTCGTTCGCACGAGCAAATAGCTCCGTGTCGTTCCGGCCGGTCCGGGCTTAGCTTCGAGCAGTGGCGAACGAACTGACCATTCCGCTCCTGCCCTGTCCCTCCATCGACGAGATCGCGTCGTTCTACGAGATGCTCGGCTTCGAGATCACCTACCGGCAGACGCGGCCGAACCCGCACGTCGCGCTGCGGCGGGAAGACATCAACCTGCACTTCTTCGGCATGGCCGATTACGACCCGGCGCAGTCGTACAGCACGTGCCTGGTCATCGTGCCGGACACCGGCGAGCTGTTCGAGGCCTTCGCCGCGGGGATGCGGTCCGGGCACGGGAAACTGCTCGTCTCCGGCATCCCGCGGATGACCCGGCCGCGGCTGCGCAACGACCGCTACACCGGGTTCACCGTCGTCGATCCCGGCGGCAACTGGATCCGGATCCACCAGGCCACCAAGGAACCCGAGGCGCGGACCAAGCTGGCCAAAGCCATGGAGAACGCCGCGCGGCAGGCGGACGCGCGCGGCGACGAACGCCAGGGGCTGAAGATCCTCGAGGGCGCGCTGAAACGGGCGACCGGCGACGAACCGGAGCTCCAGGCGGCGCGGGAGTACCGCGACGAGCTCGTCGAACGGATCAAGGGGAGCTGAGCCGCGTCCGGGCGGTGTCAGTCCCAGTCGATGCCGAACACGCCCGGGCCGAAGTCGAGCGCCACCGCGTGGACGCCGTCGCCGCCGTCCAGCTTGAGGGGGCGGCGGGCGCGGGAGCCGGTCGCGCCGTTGCGGGAGTACTGCCAGCAGCGCTCCGGCGCGGTGCCCGGGGCGAAGCGGACCTCCAGCAGGTATTCGCGGACCGGGCGCCGGAACTCGCGGTAGTAGGTGTTGCGGCACTCCGGGTACGGCGGGCCGCCGTTGGTCAGCGTGTACTCGATCAGGTGCGTCTCGCCCCGGTCGATCGGCTGGTCGAAGACCAGCTCGGCGACGATCAGCCCGTGGGCCTCGTCGACCTCGGCGCGCCCCACTCGGCAGTTGCGCACGGCGTGCAGCTCCGGCGGCCCGGCCGCCGGGTCGTCCTGGGTGTAGACGAGCAGCCAGCGGTCCTGGCCGTCCGCGCCCGCCTGGAACACCGCCCGCGCGGTCACCGCGCGCTGGCCGCCGTCGGCGGCGATCTCGCACAGGTCGTGCAGCCCGACCAGCTTCAGCGGGTGCTGGCGGTCGAGCGCGTCGGGCGCGCCGACCTTGTCCAGCAGCGGCTGCAGCGTCTCGCGCGGGAACGTCATGGGCTCGCCGCCCGCCTGGCGCTTGCCGGCGCCGCCGCGGGGCCGGGGCGGGGGCAGCAGGCCGAGCAGGGCCCCGGCGGGGACGTCGAGGATCTCTTCGAGCGTGCGGACGGCCGAGAGCGAGCTCTGCCGCTCCGGCTGGCGCTTGCCCGACTGCCAGTAGCTGAGCGCCGTGACGCTGACGACGACGCCGCGAGCCCGCAGCCGCGCCTGGATCCGGTCGAGGGACAGGCCGCTGGTGGCGATGGCGGCGCGCAGCTGGGTCGCGAACGCCGTGCGCGCACCGTCCGCGCGGCCCGAGGTGCTGCCTTCCATCGCTGATCCGACCCGCCCCTGCGTCCCCCGACGATCCCCGACAAGGTGCACGTTAGCAGGATTCACCGGGTCTTCCGCGCCCCTCTTCAGGAGGGTCTGCGGGTGGCTTCGGAGGCGCGTTCGCTCGGGCGAACGGGCTAGTACTGGCAACTGTGAACCATTGCCCCGGTCCGGGCCGACGCGCTTGTATGACTTGCCTGCGCCGGTGGCCCCGCCTCCCCCTCACGGCCCACCCGGGCGCAGGCCGGGAAAGCCGTGGACAACGGCTCCGGCTCACCCGGCCGCGTTGTGCGACCGGCCGGGTGGCCGCGCGATGACCGGTGGCCCGGCGACGCCCCCAGCGCCGGGCCACCGGTCTTGTTACCACCGGGTAGCATCCCGGGCATGACGCTCCGGACGAACATCCTGATCACCGGCGCCAGCAGCGGCTTGGGCGAGGGCATGGCCCGCCGGTTCGCGGCGAAGGGGCGCAACCTGGCGCTGTGCGCGCGGCGCACCGACCGGCTCGAGCGGCTGGCCGGCGAGCTGACCGCCGCGCACCCCGGGATCAAGGTCGTGACGCGCAAGCTCGACGTCACCGACCACGACAGCGTCTTCACCGTCTTCGAGGAGTTCCGCGCGGAGCTGGGGTCCCTCGACCGGGTGATTGTGAACGCCGGGCTCGGGAAGGGGCAGCCGGTCGGCAAGGGCCGCTTCGACGCCAACCGCCAGACCCTCGAGGTCAACTTCGTCGCGGCCGCCGCCCAGATCGAGGCGGCCGCCGGGATCTTCCGCGCGCAGGGCGCCGGGCACCTCGCCGTCGTGTCGTCGTTCAGCGCGATCCGCGGCCTGCCCGGCAACCTCACCGCGTACGCCGCCTCGAAGGCCGGGATCTCGGCGTTCGTCGACGGCACGCGCCTGGAGCTCAAGCGCAAGGGCATCACCGTCACCGACGTCCGGCCGGGCTACATCGAGTCGGAGATGAACGACCGCCTCGGCCGGAACCCGTTGCTGGCCAAGGCCGAAAACGGCGCCCGGGCGCTGGTGAAGGCGATCGAAGCCGAGCCGCGCCGGGCCTACGTCCCCGCGTGGCCGTGGGTGCCGCTGAGCCTCGCGATGCGCGTGACGCCCGCCTCGATCCTGCGGAAGTTCGCATGAGCACCATCGAGGTGCGCGAGGAAGACGCCTTCGACGCCGCCGCGGTGCACGCGTGGCTGCGCACCCGCGTCGAGGGGCTGGGCGACGAGCCGCCGCGGGTCCGGCAGTTCCCCGGGGGCGCGTCGAACCTGACGTACCTGCTGAGCTACCCGGACCGCGAGCTGATCCTGCGCCGGCCGCCCGGCGGGCACAAGGCGGCGTCGGCGCACGACATGCGGCGCGAGTACCGCGTGCAGCACGCGCTGCGGCCGGTGTTCCCGTTCGTGCCGCGGATGCTGGCCTTCGGCGACGATCCGGCCCTGCTCGGCGGCGACTTCTACGTCATGGAGAAGCTGGACGGGCTGATCCTGCGCGGCGACCTGCCGCCCGGTCTCGAACTGAGCGCCGAGCAGGCCCGCGAGCTGTCCGGCAAGGTCGTCGACCGGCTGGTGGACCTGCACGCGGTCGACGTCGAGGCGGCGGGCCTGGCCGACCTCGGCAAGGGCGCCGGCTACGTCGGACGGCAGATCCGGGGCTGGTCGGACCGGTACGTCGCGGCACGCACGGACAACGTCGGCGACTTCGCCGAAGTGCGGGCGTGGCTGGCCGCGAACCAGCCCGCCGAGGTCGGGATCTGCCTGATCCACAACGACTACCGGCTGGACAACCTGGTCCTCGACGGCCCGTCGACGCTGAACATCGTCGGTGTCCTCGACTGGGAGATGGCCACCCTCGGCGACCCGCTGATGGAGCTGGGCAGCATGCTCGCCTACTGGGTGGAGGCCGGCGACGACGACGTCATGCAGGCCAGCCGCCGCCAGCCGACGCACCGGCCCGGGATGTTCACCCGCGAGGAGTTCGTCGCGCGGTACGCCGAACAGACCGGGCTCGCGGTGGGGGACTGGCGGTTCTACGAGGTCTACGGCTTGTTCCGGCTCGCGGCGGTGCTCCAGCAGCTCTACCGCCGGTACCGCGAGGGCGCCACGCGCAACCCGGCGTTCAAGGACTTCTGGCAGTTCGTCGGGTACCTCGACTGGCGCTGCCGCGAGATCATCGCGAAGGGGAGTGCGTAGTGGGCGCGATCTACCTGGTCCGGCACGGGCAGGCGTCGTTCGGCGCGTCGGACTACGACGCGCTTTCGCCGCGCGGCTTCGAACAGTCCACTGTGGTCGGTGCGGAACTCTTGAGGCGTGAGGTTTCCTTCACGCAGATCCGGTCGGGCACGCTCGCGCGGCAACGCGACACCGCCGCGACGGCGCTGAAGGTGCTCGGCACCGACGTCCCGGTGGTCGAGGACCCGCGCTGGAACGAGTACGACCACCTCGACATCGCCCGGCACCACGCCGGGGGCGCGCCGCAGGAGGATTCCCGCGCGTACCAAGGGGTGCTGGACGCCGCGCTGACGGCGTGGACCACGGCCGGTCCGGGCGGGCCCTGCGCCGAGACGTGGCCGGCGTTCCTGGCCCGCTGCCGATCGGCTTTGGAAGAGCTGGTGGCGTCCCTTGGCAAGGGCGAGCACGCGGTCGTGTTCACCTCCGGCGGCGTGATCGCGACGATCTGCGGGCTGCTGATGGGCGCCCCGGAGGTCGGGCTCCTGAAGCTCAACCGCGTCACGGTCAACGGCGGGATCACGAAGCTGGTGTCCGGCCGGGGCGGCGTCACGATGCTGTCGTTCAACGAACACCCGCACTTCGAGGCCGACGCGGCCGCACTGCTCACCTACCGGTAGGAGACGTTCGATGCTGTCCGGTCGTCACGTCACGCTCATCCCCGTCGACGGTCACGGCCCCGAGGACGTCGTCCTCGACGCCCAGGGCCGGATCTACACCGGCGTCGACGACGGCCGGATCCTGCGGTTCACCCCGGACGGCAGCGGGTGGGAGGTCATCGCCGACACCGGCGGCCGCCCGCTCGGCCTGGAGCTGTACGGCGACGACGAGCTGCTGATCTGCGACGCGCGGGCCGGGCTGCTGGTCGTCCCGCTCGCCGGCGGCGAGGTGAAGACGCTGGCGACTTCCGCGCTGGGCCTGGACTTCGTGTTCTGCAACAACGCGGCGGTGGCGTCGGACGGGACGATCTACTTCACGGACTCCTCACGCCGCTTCGGCATCGACAACTGGCGCGACGACCTGATCGAGCAGACCGGCGGTGGCCGGTTGCTGCGCAGGTCCCCGGACGGCACGATCGACCTGGTCCTCGACGGCCTCCAGTTCGCCAACGGCGTGGCACTGGCTCCGGACGAGTCGTTCGTGGCGGTGGCGGAGACGGGCGCGTTCAGCGTGTCCCGCGTCCGGCTCTCGGACGGCCGGGTGGACCCGCTGGCCGAGAACCTGTGGGGCTTCCCGGACAACATCTCGACCGGCACGGACGGCCTGATCTGGATCACCCAGGCGTCCCCGCGCGTCGCGGCGCTGGACGTGGTGCGCCGGCTGCCGTCGTTCGTCCGCGCAGGTGTTCGCGCGCTCCCGACGTGGCTGCAGCCTCGGCCGGGTCGGGAGGTCGGCGTGCTGGGGGTGTCGCCGGAGGGCAAGGTGGAGCGGGACCTGCGCGGCGAGATCGACGGGTTCCACATGCTGGTGGGTGTGCGGGAGTGGCAGGGGCAGCTGTACTTCGGCTCGCTGGAGGAGTCGAAGATCGCGGTGGCCCGGCTTTAGCGGCCGGTCCACCGGGGCTCGCGGCCCGCGGTCCACGCCGCGTAGAACTCCTTGTGGTCCTTCGCCGTCATCAACAGTGCCTGGGTCATCGCCTCCAGCTCGATCGAACTGCCCAGGTCCATGTCCAGCTCGCGGGTCAGCAGCACCTTCGTCGTCGAGTACGCCAACGCCGGGCCGTCCGCCAGCCGCCGGGCCAGCGCCGACGCGACCGATGGCAGCTCGGCATCGGGCACGACCTGCGAAGCCAGCCCGATCTCCAGCGCCCGGGCCGCGGGCAGCTTGTCGCCCAGCATCAGCAGTTCCGTCGCGCGGCCCAGCCCCACCAGGCGCGGCAGCAGGTACGCCGAGCCCATGTCCGCCCCCGCCAGCCCCACCTTCGTGAACAGGAACGCGAACTTCGCCGACTCCGCCAGCAGCCGGAAGTCACTCGCCAGCGCGATCACCGAGCCCGCGCCCGCCGCGACGCCGTTGACCGCCGCGATCACCGGCAGCGGACACTCGCGCAGGGCCTTCACCACCGCGCCGGTCATGCGCGTGAACTCCAGCAGCTGCGCGGTTTCGAACTGCTGCAGCTCGCCGATGATCTCCTCGACGTCGCCGCCGGAGCAGAAGCCGCGGCCTTCGCCGGTGATCACCAGCACCCGCACGTCCTCGTGCTGCGGCAGCTCCAGCACCAGGTCCCGCAGGTCGGCGTAGACGTCGAAGGTCAGCGCGTTCAGCTTGTCCGGCCGGGTGAACGTCACCGTGGCGACCCCGTCGGTCACCGAGAACCCGAAGTGGCCCCACTCCTTCGTCAGCGGTGCGGTCGCGCGGAACGGGCTCATGACTGGATTCCTCCGCCGTCGAGTACGAGGGTCTGGCCGTTGATCGCGGCGGCTTCCGGGGCCGCCAGGAAGGCGACGGCGAACGCCACCTCCGCGGGTTCGAGCAGTCTGCCGAGCGGGGACGCCGCCGCCAAAGCCGCCTCTGCCTCCGGCTCGGCACGCCCGGTCCGCTCCTGGATCCGCGCCACCGAAGTGGCCGTCATGTCGGTGCGGACGAACGCCGGGCAGACCGCGTTCGCCGTGACGCCGGTGCCGGCCAGCTCCGCCGCCACCGCCCGCATCAGCCCGGCCGCCGCGTGCTTGGACGCCGTGTAGCCGGCCGTGTAGCGGTAGCCGACGTGCGACGCCGTCGAGGCCACCGTGACGATCCGGCCGCTGTCCCGCGAGCGCATCCCCGGCAGGACCGCGCGGGTGCACAGGAACGCACCGGTCGCGTTGACCTCGATCTGCGACCGCCAGTCCTCGAGCGAAGTGCGTGAAAGCGGTGCGCTGGAAGAGATCCCGGCGTTGTTCACCAAGACGTCCACCGGCCCGGCCGAAGCGAAGTAGGCGGCCACGGCGTCTTCGTCGGTGACGTCGCAGTCGGCCCGGCCCGGCGCGAGCACCGTGTCGCCGGCGGACCGGAACCGCGAAGCGATCGCGGCCCCGATGCCCCGGGTGCCGCCGGTGACCACGACCAGGCGGCTCACGGGCGGCCCGCCAGGGCGCGCCGGTCGAGCTTTCCGTTGGCGGTGCGGGGGAGTTCGGTCACGAAGACGACCTCACGGGGGTATTTGTGCTTGGCCAGGTGGGCTTTCGCGTGGTCCTTCAGCTCGTCCGCGGTCACCGGGGTCCGCGTCACGACGTACGCGCGCGGCACGACCAGGCCGCCGGTCTCGTGCCCGACCACCGCGCAGTCGACCACGGACGGGTGCCCGAGCAGGCAGTCCTCGATCTCGCCGGGCGCGACGAACACGCCGCCGACCTTGAGCAGCGCGTCGGCCCGCCCGTGGTGGCGGAAGTACCCGGCTGCCCGGCTGAACAGGTCGCCGGAGGTGAGCGTGTCGCCGTCGAACGTCTTCGCGGACTTCTCGGCGTCGCCGTGGTACTCCAGCGCGATCGTGGGCCCGGTGATCCGCAGCGGCCCGATTTCCCCGTCCGGTAACGGGTTTCCCAGCTCGTCGACGACCTCAGCGGTGTAGCCCGGCACCGGCGTCCCGAGCGTGCCGATCCGCGCCTCGCCCGGCCGGTTCGACAGGTAGATGTGGTAGGCCTCCGACGAGCCGATCCCGTCCACCACCGGCACCCCGAACAGCGCGTCCCACTTGCGGTGCAGCTCCGAGGGCAGCGCCTCACCGGCGGACGTCGTCATGCGCAGGCAGCTGAGGTCCTGCGAAGCCGCGGCCGGGTGCGCGACCATCGCGCTCATCATCGTCGGCACGTTGACCAGCACGGTCGGCCGGTGCCGCGCGATCAGCTCGAACATCAGGTCCGCGGTGCTGCGCTCGGGGAACGCGATCCCGGCCGCGCCGACGCCGAACGGGAACAGCGCCACCAGGTCGCGCGCGTAACCGAAGAACAGCTTGGGCACGGCGAGCACGCGGTCGTCCGCCCGCAGCCCGAGCACCTGCACGGCGTACCGCTCGAAGCTCTCTTTCGGACTGCGCAACGGGTGCACGCACGCCTTGGGCGCGCCGGTGCTGCCGGTGGTGAACTTCCAGATCCCGACGTCGTCCACAGTGGTCGGCGCGGCTTCCAGCGAAGGGGACGCGGCGTCCAACAGGGTCCTGAAGGGACGTTCGCCCGGGAGCAGCTCGCTTTCCGGGACCCCGAGCACCAGGAGGTTCCGCGCGCCCGCGGAGCGCAACGCGGGCAGTGTGACGGCGTCCGCGATCACCGCCACGGCTTCGGTGTAGCCGAGGTAGTACGCGTAGTCCTTGGGCTGGAGGAACGGGTAGACCTCCGCGGTGACTGCCCCGATCTTCTGCGCGCCGTACCAGGTCGCGACGAACTCCTCGCCGTCGCTCAGCGCCAAGAGCACCCGCTGTCCTTTTCGGACACCGGCGTCGAGCAGCACGTTCCCGGCGCGGTTGGCCAGCTCGGCCAAGGCGGCGTACGTGACCGAGCGATCCCCGGTGTACAGGGCGACGCGGCCCGAAGCGACGTGCCGGTCGAGGAAGTGCGTGGCGAGGTTGAACGGCTCACTCACGGGCCAGCTCCCGGATCGCTTCCACCAGCAGATCGGTCAAGGTCGAGAAGGTCTCTTCACCTTCGGCGGCGGTCGCTTCGGCCGGAGAGCCGCAGTAGGCCTCGGTCATCCCCATCTCCAGGAAGCCGCCTTCGGCAGGCGCGGAAGCCAGGCTCACGGGCACGTGCGGCAACGTCCGCATCAGCGCCTGGTCGACCAGCTCGGGCCGGTCGGCGAGCACCAGCGACGTCTCGTAGCGCCCGGCGTGGCACTCGCCGGAGCGGAACTCCTCGGTCAGCCGCTGCGCGTGGCGCCGCCGGACCAGGTCGAGCAGGGCGACGCGGCCGTCGTAGGCGAAGTTCAACGTCTCCACCGCGCGCCGCAGCGTCACCAGGTGTGCGGGCTCGAAGTGGTTGTTCACCAGCAGGATCCGGCGTAACCGCTGGCCG
Organism: Amycolatopsis iheyensis; assembly: GCF_024703995.1. Classification (GTDB taxonomy): domain Bacteria; phylum Actinomycetota; class Actinomycetes; order Mycobacteriales; family Pseudonocardiaceae; genus Amycolatopsis; species Amycolatopsis iheyensis. The sequence continues at coordinate 132,104 of NZ_JAMXQV010000028.1, forward strand.
ATCAGGGCCGCGCCGATGTCCACCAGCAGCGCATGCAGGGTCTCTTCGCCGATGTGGACACCCCCGGCGAACCCGGTCGCGAACCGCGTCACGCCGTAGGGGACCTCGGGCAGGACCAGGACGTGCACTTCGGAATCGGCGGCCAGGCGAGCAGCCGCCCGCTCGCACATCCCGCGCGAGATCAGCGGGTCGGTGCCCAGCGGCGCGTGCGGCCCGTGCGGCTCGACCGCACCCAGCGGGAGCAGCAGCACCGGGGTCCGGGCGCTGTCCGCGAGAGCCGCGACCTGCCGCGAGCTGAGGTCCGCGAAGTACGTCACGCAAATCAAGCTACACCGCAGCGGCCTGAGGTGTATAGAGTTGCGCTCATGCCCGGAGACGCGTTCGAAGCCGGCCCGCAGGAGCTGGTCGTGACGTTGCTGGGCAGCTACGTGCACCCGCGCGAGACACGCCGGGTGTGGTCGGGCGGCCTGGTCGCGGTGCTCGCCGAGCTGGGCTTCTCCGACGGCGCGGCGCGGATCGCACTCACCCGCCTGGTGCGCCGCGGCCTGCTCCAGCGCCACCGCGAGGGCCGCACCGTGCACTACTCGCTGACCCGCCGCACCGTCGCGCTGCTCGCCGACGGCGACCACCGGATCTTCTCCCTCGGCCGCCGCGAGCGCGCCGCCGGTGACTGGACGGTGCTCTGGCAGAGCATCCCGGAGAGCCGCCGCCAAGCCCGGGAACGCCTGGTCCGGCGGCTGCGGTTCCTCGGGTTCGGGCCCTACTCCGACGGCACCTGGATCGCCCCGCACGACCGCGAGGCCGAGGTCGTCGCCCTGCTCGGCGAGCTGGACGTCACCGAGCACGCCGGGCTGCTGCTCGGCCGGCCGTCGGCCGCGCTGGACGTGGCCCGGTTCGCCGGTCGCGCGTGGGACCTCGACGACCTGGCCGCGCGGTACGCGACTTTCGTCGGGCAGTTCGGCGCCTACCCCGGCAAGGAGATCCCGGACGCCGAGGCGTTCGAGGTCCGGACCCGGCTGGTGCACACGTTCCGCGCGTTCCCGTCGCTGGACCCCGAACTGCCCGCCGAGCTGGTGCCGGCGCCGGACCGCCGGGCGGCGGCGGTCGAGTTGTTCCACGATCTGTACACCCAGCTGGCTCCCGCAGCCCAGCGCCACTTCGACGAGGTGACTCAAGGATGACCGACCACACCGCAGTTGGGGGTTCCGAGGGGGCTTGCCCCCTCGGCGGGGCCTGGGGTTCGACCCCAGAGGACGCCGCCAAGACACAGGAAGCCTTGAGCTACACCTCGTACCTCGCGCTGGACGAGATCCTGGGTGCCCAGCGCCCGCGTTCGGACGAGCACGACGAGCTGCTGTTCATCGTGATCCACCAGGTGTACGAGCTGTGGTTCAAGCAGATCCTGCACGAAGCCGCGTTTCTCCAGCAGAACCTGGAAAAGGGCACCACCGCGCACTCGATCCGGATCCTGCGGCGGATCCTCACCATCCTCAAGGTCGCCGTCGCGCAGATCGACGTGCTGGAAACCATGACCCCCAGTCAGTTCACGAGCTTCCGCGCCCGGTTGGACGCCTCCAGCGGCTTCCAGTCGGCGCAGTTCCGGGAGCTGGAAGCGGTGCTCGGCCGCCGCGACGAGCGCGTCTTCGCGCACTACCCCGAAGGCGGCGAGCAGCGGAAACGCATTGCCGACGCGATGGCGCGACCGTCCTTGTTCGACTCTTTTCTGGCGTACCTCAAGGCTTCTGGCTATTCCGTGGAGTGTGACCGAGACGTCACTCGACCGGTGGAGCCCTCCCCGGCCCTGCAGGCGATATTGCTGGACGTGTACAGCGACGACGGCGGACCGTCGGTCGTCGCCGAATGTCTGGTGGATCTCGACGAAGGGATGCAGGAGTGGCGCTACCGGCACGTGAAGATGGTCGAACGCACCATCGGCGACAAGACCGGGACGGGAGGATCATCCGGCGCGACCTACCTGCGTACCACGCTCTTCCAGCCGATGTTCCCGGATCTCTGGGCCGTACGGAGCCGACTTTGACCACTTTGGACGATCTGCGCGCGGACGACAACACGCTCGCCGCGCACTACTCCCGGTTCGCGGTGGCCGACCGCCTGCTGCTGTCCGGGCACTCGCACCAGGCCTGGCCGGACGTCGCCGAGCAGGGGCTGCTTGAGTCCTTCGCCGACGCCGCCCGCGACGTCGACGGGAAGTGGGACCGCGCCTTCGCCAAGGCCGACGAGCTGCGCGCGGGGTTCCGCCTGCTGCTCGGCGACCCGCACGGCGAGTACGCGCTCGGCGCGAGCACGCACGACCTCGTGCTGCGCTTCCTCTCGGCGATGGAGCTGCCGCGAAGACCACGGATCGTTACCACCGACGGCGAGTTCCACACGCTGCGCCGCCAGCTCGCCCGCCTCGAGGAGGAGGGTGTCGAGGTCGTGCGGGTGCCGCTCGACCCGGTCACCACGCTGGCCGAGCGCGTCGCCGGCGAGGTCACCGACGACACCGCGGCCGTGCTCGTGTCGGCCGTGCTGTTCGAGACGTCGCGGCTGGTCCCGGGCCTGGCGCACCTGGCCGACTCGTGCCGCGCCCGCTCGATCGAGCTCGTCGTCGACGCTTACCACGCGCTCGGCGTCGTCCCGTTCCCGCTGCACGACCTCGGGCTCACCAACGCCTGGGTGCTCGGCGGCGGCTACAAGTACCTGCAGCTCGGCGAGGGCAACTGCTTCCTGCGGCTGCCCGCGCACGCCCAGGAGCTGCGCCCGGTGATCACCGGCTGGTACGCCGAGTTCGGCGCGCTCGCCGACGAGCGCAACCCGGGCGCGGTGCGCTACGCGACCGGCGGTGACCGGTTCGCCGGCGCCACCTACGACCCGGCCGCCCACTACCGCGGCGTCCGGGTCCAGCGGTTCTTCGCCGAGCAAGGGCTCACGCCGGAGTTCCTGCGGGAGGTCTCGCAGCACCAGGTGGGCCTGCTCGCGTCGGTGTTCGACAAGCTGAGCCTGCCCGAGGACGTCGTCTCGCGGGATCGCTCGGTCCCGCTGGACCGGCTCGGCGGGTTCCTCTCGCTGCGCTGCGCCGACGCCGGTGCGCTGCAGGCCGCGCTGGCCGCCGAGGGTGTCCGCACCGACAGCCGGGGGCCGTACCTGCGCTTCGGCCCGGCGCCGTACCTGTCGGACACGCAGCTGGAGACGGCGATGAACACCTTGGGCACGGTGGCCCGCAGCTGATTACCCGTCCGTATCGCGGGACCTCCACTGGTCCGGCGATCACCGGGGATCTAGGTTGGTGCCGGGCACCCCTGTCGCGGACGACCTCCGCACGCGGGCACCCGCCAACCCCGTGAAGCGCGTCCCGGCCACGAACCGGACGCGGGAGACAAAGGAGTCACCACCGTGACCGAAGGAGTGTTCGCCCGGGGCACCGGGCACGAACAGGTCGTGTACTGCCACGACCAGGCCAGTGGCCTGAAGGCCATCATCGGCATCTACTCCACGGCGCTCGGCCCCGCCTTGGGCGGGACGCGCTTCCACCCTTACGCCACCGAAGCGGCCGCGCTCGACGACGTGCTCGCGCTGTCCAAGGGCATGGCGTACAAGAACGCGCTGGCCGGGCTCGACCTCGGCGGCGGCAAGGCCGTCATCCTCGGCGACCCGAAGACGCTCAAGTCCGAAGCGCTGCTGCGCGCGTACGGGCGCTTCGTGCAGTCCCTGGGCGGCCGCTACATCACGGCGTGCGACGTCGGCACCTACGTGCAGGACATGGACGTCGTGGCCCGCGAGTCCCAGTACGTCACCGGGCGCTCGCCCGAAGACGGCGGCGCGGGCGACTCGTCGGTGCTCACCGCGTTCGGCGTCTTCCAGGGCATGCGTGCCTCGGCCGAGCACCTCTTCGGCAGCCCGGACCTGGCCGGCAAGCGCGTCGGCGTTGCCGGCGTCGGCAAGGTCGGGCACATCCTCGTCGGGCACCTCGTGGACGCCGGCGCGCAGGTGACGATCACCGACGTCTACGCGCCCGCGATCGCGCGGACGCTCGAGATCTACCCGAACGTGCAGGTCGCGTCCGATGTGGACACCCTGCTGCGGGCCGAGCTGGACGTCTTCGCGCCGTGCGCGCTGGGCGGCGTGCTGAACGACGACACAGTGCCGGTGCTCGGCGCGAAGATCGTCTGCGGCGCGGCCAACAACCAGCTCGCGCACGCCGGCGTCGACAAGCAGCTCGCCGACCGCGGTGTGCTGTACGCGCCGGACTACCTGGTCAACGCCGGCGGCGTGATCCAGGTCGACGACGAGCGCCACGGCTTCGACTTCGCGCGCGCCAAGCGCAAGACCACGGCCATCTTCGACACGACGAAGGCCGTGTTCGCCCTGGCGGACACCGACGGCGTCCCGCCGGCGACGGCGGCCGACCGGCTCGCGGAGCGGCGGATGGCGGAGGTCGGGCGGCTGCGGTCCATCATGACCGTGTGACCCTTTCGGACATCTTCGAAGCGGCGGGCGTGCGGGGCTTCCTGCACGCCCGCCGGCTCGGTTCGCCCGGCTGCGTGGGCGCCGGCGCCGACACGCCGGTCGTGCTGGCGTCCGTGGTGAAGGTGCCGCTGGCGTACGAGTTCGCCCGGCAGGTGGCCGCGGGGCTGCTGGACCCGGCGGACCGGGTGCACGCGTCGGCGGCGGACCGCCTGGGCGGCAGCGGCTCGGCGGGCTTCGCCGACGACGTCTCCTACAGCCTGCGGGACGCGGCGCTGCTGGCCCTGTCGGTGTCCGACAACACGGCCGCGGACCTGCTGTTCGACCGGGTGGGCGTGGCGAACGTCCGGTCGCTGCTGACGGAGCTGGGCCTGCCGCGCACGTCGGTCATCGGCCCGCCGCGGGAGCTGCTGCGCACGATCATGGCGGACACCGCCGCCGGGGTTCCGCTGCGTGCGTTGGATCCACTTCGGACGTCGTCGACGACACCGCGCGAGATGACGACGCTGCTGGCGGCGATCTGGGCGGACCCGGGCCCGGGCGCGCAGGTCCTGTCGTGGATGTCGGCGCAGGTCAGCTGGCACCGGCTGACGGCGGGGTTCCCGCCGTCGGTGGCGGTGGCGGCCAAGACGGGGACGATGCCGGGCATCCGCAACGAGATCGGCGTCGTGACGTACCCGGACGGGTGCGCGTACGCGGTGGCGGTGTTCACCGTGGGCGGCGCGGAGACGTTGCGGCGCCCGGACATCGACCGCGCGATCGGCGACGCGGCCCGGGCCGCCGTGGCTCAGCTGCGGTCGGGCGGAGCCGGTTGAGCGGGCTTGGCCTGCTCACACAACGCCCGTAGCTCATGGTGGAGTACCCGGTGCAGGGCACTAACCCGGTTCGTTGCCCACTCGACGGCGTTGCTCCATCCCGGGCCGTCAGCGGTGGAGACGTTGAAGTCGGTCAGGTATGCCGCGATCCGACTTGCCCGGTTGTTGTCCAGCCGTTCCCACGTGACCTCGAAACCCAACTCGTCTTCGACGGCATTACGGCGCTGGTGAAGCACATCGAAGATGGCTTTGGTCGTGTCATTGTCGCCGGTGTCGAGATAGATCTCGACTCGGAAACCCAGCCTGCTGAAAGTCAGGGCATAGTGTCCGTAAGGACCGGAAGCAAATGAGCACTCGTTTGCCGGGCGCACACGCGGTGCCCGGATTCCGGGCGCAATGCCATGAAGGCGTGCGAAGACTTGCTCGAAGAACACTCGCCGAACTTCGTTGATGGAGGCCTCCGTGCCCGCCGGCTCTTGTGAGGTACGCATGGCGATGGACCTTCGCGACAGGTAGCGCCGCAGCAGTAGAAAGCCGAACAGCACGAACAAACCGACCGTCAACACCATGCCGGTTATTGCGGTGCCTGCGTCGTGATAGGCACCGGAGGCGGTCGCCCCGATACTTCCGATGACCAGCAGCGCACCTCCGGACGTCAGGATCCACAACGCGGTAGTCCAGGCTCCGCGTCCCAGGCCTCGGAGCGAGTCATCCGAGATGAGTGGTCGTAGCGCCGGACGGCTGTCGGTCGAGGTGACCGTAGGCGGCTCGAGCCAGTTTTCAGAAGCTGGCTGCAATGGGTGCAGAGGTAGATCTGTCGGCGGCACTTCCGGCTTCGGAGCAGGTGGCTCGGCCTGGTGCTGTGGCGGGGACACCGGCTCTTGACGGGGTACCCGGCGAACTACGATGTTGCCGCTTGTGTCACCCGCCAGATTCTTCGGTTTGGGAAAGCCGCGCTTCGCCATTGCGACCTGTAACGGCTGGTAGAGGTCTCCCAGAAGGACATCCGATGCTCGGCCGGGGATCCCGTTGGTCGATATGGACAGCAACTCAGCGGTGAACGCGGTGTATCGCTCGCCGGGCACGGCGCGTGACTCCCGGTTCGCTTCCGTCGAGGTCAGGATGTACGTACCGGAGACCGCGATCTTGGCCAGCGCGGCAGACTTGCTGGACATCGCACCGATGGCACGACCCGAGAAGCAACAATCGAGGATGAGAATCTTGGTTTTCGCGGGGCTGTCTTCGATAGCGTGCCTCACTGCGCTGAAGGCGACCGAGGTCATATCCGCCAGTCGCTCGTCGGTCTGCCGGACGGTCAGGTAGAGATCCGCCTCGGGACCGCCGAGAATCCCATGGCCGGCATAGTAAACGAGAAGCACATCTTCAGCTTGTTGCGTGGCGCGAACCAGTCTGCGCATGAAGCTTTGAGGCGAGTCCGGGTTGTTGACGACCATGCACCGGTCATGTGCGAAGACACCGGTCTCGGGATGGGTCAGTGCTTGTTCGAGCGCGACGAGGTTGTTGTGGACTCCGGGGAGATGGTCGAGGCCGCCTGGCTCCTCGTAGTCGCTGGTACCGACGAGCACGGCCTAGGAAAGCCGCTGATCGGGATAGCTGGCCATCGTGGATTCACTCCCTGGCATCGATGAACCGAATGACCGTTTCCAGAGTTGCCTCCGCGGACTTGTCGTTGGTGAGCCGAAGGCGCAACCGTTGGCCGTCTCCCCGCTCGAGTTCCAGGTCGAACACCACCGATTTCCGGCGTTGCCCGAGGTACGTAAAGAGTGACTTGACGAACACCGTGCCGAATCCGCCGCCCAGTAACAAGGTCAGGTAGTCGAGGGCGCCACCCATGTGACCTTGGCCAGGCGTCTTGTCGTGCAAGGTCAGGCGGCTACGCAGATCATCTTCGGCGCGCAGCCACTTGATCAATGCTCTCAACTCGTCCGGATCGTCTTGAGCTGAAATTCGAACTTCATCCGAGGTCAAGGCGCATCTATCCCCCTCTTCGACGGCAATCGCCGAGCCGTGAGGGTACGCTGCCAAATCGAGTAGATCCAGATAGCCGAGGCTGCCTGACCCATTCGGCGTAGTGCGCGGTTTGCTGTTATCGACTGATATCCAGTGGCTCAGCTGCGGTCGTAGAAGACGTCCCACGGCCGGGCCGCCTGCGGCTCGACGACGATCCGCGACACCCCGTCGTTCTCGAGGACTTCGGCGGCGATCCCGGCCAGCTGGCCGGCCTGCGGGTGCGGGCTCGACGACGGCCAGGCGAACGCCGTCCGCTCGGTCAGCCGGTCGGTGAGCGGCCGCCAGACGACGCGGGGTTCCTTGCGGGCGCGTGGCTCGAACGCGACCCCGTGCCCGGCCAGCACGAGGCCGAGCGCGAACTCCGGGTTGCGGGCGTGCCGGATCGAGGCCGGCCGGAAGCCGTGGTCCCAGCAGGCGCGCAGAAGCGCGTCGTAGCTGCCCGGCGCAGCGGCGCGCGGAGCGTGGACCAGGCCCTCGCCGGCGAGGTCGGCCAGCGCGAGCGCCGAGCGGCGCGCGAGTGGCGAATCCCGGGGGAGGACCACGCCCAGCGGGGTGTCGATCGCGGGTCCGAGGTCCAGCCCGACGACGTCCACCGGCAGCTGCAGGAGGCCGGCGTCGAGCTCGCGGTCGGCGAGCAGGCGCGTCTGCTCGGCGGTGGTCAGCTCCTGCAGATCGAGCCGGATCGCCGGGCACGCGTCGGCGAACTTCGTCAGGATCTCGGCCAGCACCCGGCCGGGCAGCTCCGGCGGCACGCCCGCGCGCAGGGCGTCCATCTCGCCGCGCTCGGCCTTGGCGACAAGCGTGGTCATCCGGTCCCACCGGCTCAGGAGGTCCCGCGCTTCGGCGCGCAGGACCTCACCGGCCTCGGTGAGCGTGACGCGCCGGCCGCGGTCGAACAGCTTCGCGCCCAGCTCGGCTTCGAGCCGCTTGACGCGCTGGCTCAGCGGCGGCTGCGCGATGCCGAGCCGCTCGGCGGCGCGGCCGAAGTGCAGTTCGTCGGCGACCACGAGGAAGTACCGCAGCGAGCGAAGGTGGTCCACGCTGTGATGATAGCCGTCCGCATATCGACATGCCGACGTCTCGATCTTGGACAGCACTCCGCCACCCGTGGTCGGGTGGCGCCATGAACACAGGACTCAGCAGGCGCGGGCTGTTCGGCGCGAGCGCGGCGGCGGCGGCCATCCTGGCGGGCGCGCCGGTGGCAGCCGCTTCGAGCACGTCGCAAATGTCGTTGCGGTGGTGGGGGAACAACGGCTGGGAAATCCGCGTCGGCGGCAAGACGATCCTCATCGACCCGTGGCTGACCCGCTTCAAGACGGGGACGTACACGCCCGCGGGGGCGGACCCGCACACACCGCTGTCGGTGAACCGCGCGCTGATCGACGGCTACCTGGACCGCGGCTTCCTGCGGGCGGACCACATCCTGGTGACCCACGGCCACTACGACCACCTGACGGACGTCCCCTACCTGGCCCAACGCACCGGCGCGACGGTCTTCGGCACCGAGACCCATTTGAGTCTCATGGCGGCACTGGGTGCCCCGGAGGACCAGCTGGCGATCGCGAGCGGCGGCGAGGACCTGACGTTCGACGGCTACTCGATCCGCATCCTGCGCTCCCTGCACTCGGCAACGGGCGAGCGAGCGAGGGTGCCGTTCCCGGGTTCACGCCCCCTGTCCCGCCGCGACCGGCCGCGCGTCATCGAAGACCTGGTCGAAGGCGGCACGCTGGCGTACGCGGTGTCGGGCGGCGGCGCGAGCGTGGTGAACTTCGGGGGGTCTAACTACATCGAATCGGAGCTGGCGGGCCTGCGCCCGGACGTGGCGTGCGTCCCGGTCGGCGGGGCGAAGGTGACGCAGTATGTGCCACGGCTGCTGCGAGCACTGGGCAACCCCCGCTTCGTGGCGGCGACGCACTGGGATGACTTCGACCTGCCGCTGGGACAGGCGCACGATCCCAATGGCGGGCTGGAGGTGCTGCGGAAGGCGGTGGCGGCGACGTCGAGCGAGTTCGTGGTGCTGGATCACCTGGGTTCGTTCACCCCGTAGCCGTGCGCGACACCGGGAGCCGGCCCGACCCGGCGACTTCGCCGGATCGCCGCCACGACGAGCACCACGCCCGCGACGACGGCGACCAGCAGGTAGGCGTTGCCGACGAGGGCCTGCCCGGCGGTCCAGTCCCGCTCCCGCCCCTGACCGCCGGGCACCACCGCCACGGTCCAGCCGGTGAACAGCACCGCGAGGACCAGGGCGGACCACCGGCGGCCGGTGGTGAGCAGGTAGCCGAGCGCGGGCCCGACCCACACCCAGTGGTGCGTCCAGGAAATCGGGCTCACCAGCAGCGCGCACCCGGCGGTGACCAGCAGCGCGCCGCGTTCGTCGCCGGCCAGCCACCGCCACCGGACGACGACCACGGCACCCGCCACGATCAGCGCGACGGCCGCGAGCAGCCAGGCCTGGCCGGGAGCCGTCCGGTCGGCGAACCCCGCCCAGGACTGGTTCCCCACCCAGCCCTTCATCCGCGCGAAGTGGTCGTTGAACAACGCGGAAGTCCAGTACCGCACCGAGTCGGCCGGAAGCAGCACCGCGCCGAGCGCGGTCGCGCCGGCGAACGTGCCGAGGGCGCGGGCCGCGTCGGCCCGGCGGCCGGTGAGCAGCAGGTGGACGACGAAGATCAACGGGATCAGCTTGATCGCGGCCGCGAGGCCGATCAGCACCCCGCCGGCCGAGCCGCGCCGCCGCAGCACGTCGACGACCACGAGCGCCATCAGCACCAGGTTGAGCTGGCCCAGCCCGATGGTCTGCCACACCGGCTGCAGCGCGAACGCGGCGAGCAGCGCCCCGGCGCCCGGCGCGTACGGGCGCAGGGCCACGGCCAGCGCGGGTGCCGCGGCCATCGCGACCAGCCCCCAGCACCACTGCACGGGCAGCGCGGCGAATGGCGTGAACAGCAGCGCCGCGAACGGCGGGTAGGTGAACGGCAGCTCCGGGGCCCAGGCGGGCAACGCCGACAGGTGTCCGTACAGCGGTTCCCCGCGGAGCACGGCGATCCCGCCGGCGCGGTACACCGCGGAGTCGACGCCGAGCGGCCGGCCGAGTGCCCACCACGTCACCGCGACGAGCGCGAACGCCACTGCCGCCGTCACCACCACGGTCGTCCGCCGCGAAATCCCCATGGCCGCAACGATGATCGACAGCGGGCGGCCGGTCGTCGTGCCCCGGTGCCCACTTCCGGTGGCACCCCGGTAGGGCCGCCGGAAGCGCGTGCTACCCCGGTATCACCGGCCCGGCACCACGATGCCCGCTTCGTAGGCGGCCACGACCGCCTGTGCCCGGTCCCGCGCGCCGAGCTTGCCGAACACCCGGCTGACGTGGGTCTTCGCGGTCTGTTCGGCGATCACCAGCACTTCGGCGATCTCCTTGTTGGACAGGCCCTTCGCGACCAGGCGGAGCACCTCGGTCTCCCGCTCGGTCAGGTCGGAGATCCCCGAACGCCCCCGCGCGCCGGGTTCGGCGGCCTGGCCGCGAACCGCGAACTCGCCGATGAGCCGGCGGGTGACCGACGGGGCGAACAGGGCGTTGCCTGCGGCGACCACCCGCACCGCGACGACCAGGTCGTCCAGCGGCGCGTCCTTGAGCAGGAAGCCGCTGGCGCCCGCGCGCAACGCTCCGTAGACGTACTCGTCGATGTCGAACGTCGTCAGCATCAGCACGCGGACTGCGCCGCCCGTGCCGAGAATGCGGCGGGTTGCTTCCACGCCGTCCACGCCGGGCATGCGGACGTCCATCAGCACGACGTCCGGCGAGAGCTCCGCGCAGCCGCTCACCGCTTCGGCGCCGTCCGCGGCCTCGCCGACCACCCGGATGTCGTCCTGGGCGTCCAGCACGGCGCGGAAACTCTGCCGGACCATGGTCTGGTCGTCGGCGATGAGCACGGAAATCACACGTTCTCCTCCTGGTCCAGCGGCAGGTCCGCGGTGACCTCGAACCCGCCGTCGGCCGTCGGCCCGGCCGCCAGCCTGCCACCCAGCATCGCGGCCCGCTCCCGCATGCCGAGCAGCCCGTGCCCGCTGGTTCCGGCCGGCCGGCCGGAACCACCCGCCGCGTTGCGGACCACCGCGTGCACGGCCCCGCCGTCAACTCGCAGTTCGACGTCGATCGCCGCGCCGGGTGAGTGCCGGACCGCGTTGCTCAGCGCCTCCTGCACGATCCGGTAGGCGGACAACGCGACGCCCGCGGGCAGCGCGTCGAACTCCCCGTGCACCCGTACCGTGCAGGCCGTGCCGAGCGCACGCACCCGCTCCGCCAGCTCGGCCACCCGGGTGCCGTCCGGTTGCGGCGCGACCGGCTCGCCGGTGCTCTCGGTCCGCAGGACGCCGAGCAGCCGGCGCATCTCGACCATGCCTTCCCGCGCGGTCCCGGTCAGCTCGGCGAACTCGGCACGCACGTCGTCCGGCAGGCCGGGGAAGCGGTAGCGCGCGGAATCGGTGCGCAGGGCGAGCACGGACATGTGGTGGGCGACGACGTCGTGCAGTTCCCGGGCGATGCGCGCGCGTTCTTCGAGAACCGCGGCCCGCGTCTCCTCCGCCGCCCGCCTTCGTTGCTGTTCGGCGCTCTCCCGTTCGGCGACCCGCCGCTGCCGCACCGCGTTGCCGCCGAGCAGCACCGCCGCCATCAGGGCCACCAGCAGCGCCAGGTCGCGCCAGTCGCCGAGCCAGACGCCCATCGCGGCGGCCGAGACCACGCCGACCACGACCAGGGCGGCCTGCGAGTGCGCGGCCGCGACCAGGAAGAAGACGAGCGCGGCCGTCAGCGCCAGGCCCGGTGACCACGGCCAGCCCCACAGCCGGGGCAGGGCCGGGTACGCGGCCGGGGTGGCCAGGACCAGCACGACGAGCAGCCGCCACGCCCACAACGGCGACCGGACGGCGACGATCGCGGGCGCCGCACTCGCCACGGCGAGGCCGAGGGCCAGTGCGCTCCCGGCCGTTTCCCCCGGCGCCGTCTGCGCCGCCAGGAACCCGCTCCAGAGCCCGACACCCACCACGGCCGCGGTGCGCAAGCGGGCCGCGCCGGCCGACCGGGCCCGCACCTCGGGCCGGGCCCCGGCGTAGAGGACGTGCCGGGTGGTCCGCCACACCTCGTCCCACCGCACCCGACCGGCCATCGGCCCACCTTAGGACGCCGGCGCCGCCCGGGTACGCCGAAGGCCACCGTGGACGGGTGCCCGTGGTGGCCTTCGAAGGGTTCCGGAAGTGCCGGGAGTCTCAGCCGCTCTTCCGCCGGAACGTCCGCTTGTTCGCCGCGGGCCCGTGCGCGTGCTGGTTCTTCCCGCCGCCGTTCTCGTGGGACGCGCCCGAGCGCGCGTGCGCCTGCTTGCGCTCCAGCGCCTCCCGGAACTTGCGCTTGACGTCGTCCTCCTCGCCGCTGGGCGACGGATTCGGTTCACTCATGCTTACCTCCGGAACAGACGACGTGTGACCGCTCCAGCCTGGCACCAGGCCAACCGCTTGGCGAGTCGATTACGCCACACCGTCAGCGTTTCGGGGCCGGCACTCCGCCGAACTGCACCGACTGGCGCGTCAGGGGGCGGCCGCAGTGGTCGCACAGCAGCATCGGCTGCAGCCGGTTGCCGCATTCGACGTGGTGGAGCGTGATGTCCGGCTCCTGGCCCGTCACCTCGAAGCCGCGGGACCACTCCGCGATGAACGCCAGCGCCGGGAAGAACGCCAGCCCCTTCGCTGTCATCCGGTAGTCGCGCGCGTCCGTGCGGGTCGCCGCCGTGCCGGTGCGCAGGACCCCCACCTCGACCAGCTTGCTCAGCCGCGCCGACAGCACGCTCGGCCCGATGCCCAGCTCGCGCTCGAACTCCGAGAAGTGCCGGCAGCCGAGCAGCGCCGACACCAGCAGCCCGGTCGACCAGCGGTCGCCCAGCAGCTCCATCGTGTCGGGGAAGAACATCAGCGGGTCGCCGGCCAGGGACTCCGCGTCCTTGCGGCGGAAGCGCTTGGACGCCGTCGCCGCCGCGACGCCGGTGCTGTCCAGCCGCGAAGCCCGCACGTCGCGGGCGTCGACCCGGCGGCCGCACGCCCCGCAGCCCAGGGGCGCTGATGTAGCCAGCTCACAGTCGAGGTGGACCAGCGTCGGCAGCACCTCGCGGCGGCCTTCGACCCACTCGCGCTCCCAGGCCCAGATCGAAATCAGCAGCGGCCACAGCTCCAGGCCGCGCTCGGTGAGCCGGTACTCGTGCCGCGTGCGGCGCGCGTCGCGGTACGGCACGCGCGTGAGCATGCCCGCGTCCACCATGTCCCGCAGCCGCCCGGACAGCGCCGTCGGGGAGATGCCCAGCCGCAGCCGCAGCTCTTCGTACCGTCTGAAGCGCAGGAACAGGCTCTGCAGGATGAGCAGCGTCCACTGGTCACCGACCAGTTCGAGCGCCCTCCGCAGCGGATCCCCCGCGGGCCGGATGCGCTCTGTCATCCGGGACTCCGCCCCGGGCCGGGGGCTCTGCCACCCGGAACCCCCGAAAGATGGCTGTGCGGTCGCCTCGGTCACCGAACTTCCCCCTTGCTAAGTAGCGGCCTCAGCGTAACACCTGACTACACCTAAAGAAGCCTATTGACACCTGACTACACAAATCATAGTCTCGTCCCCAACAGCCCGCAGAGTCAGGGAGCAGCCCGATGACCAGCACCTCCGAACAGCCGCTGATGGTGGCCCGGACGGCGGACACCGGCGAGGAGAACCCCTACCTGCTCGGCGTCTACGCCCCGGTCGGCACCGAGATCGACGCCGAAGACCTGCAGGTCATCGGCGAGATCCCGAAGGACCTCAACGGCGTCTACCTGCGCAACGGCCCCAACCCGCGGTTCGCCCCCGAAGGCCGCTACCACTGGTTCGACGGCGACGGCATGATCCACGCCGTCCACCTGGAGAACGGCAAGGCGCGCTACCGCAACCGCTGGGTCCGCACGAAGGCGTTCGAGGCCGAGTCCGACGCCGGCCGCGCGCTCTGGACCGGCGTCATGGAGAACCCGAAGGACAACCCCTTCGGCAACAGCCACGGCCTGGGCCTCAAGGACAACGCCAACACCGACGTCGTCTTCCACCGCGGCCGCATCCTCGCGACCTGGTACCTGTGCGGCTCGCCGTACGGCATCGACCCGCTCTCCCTGGAGACCCTCGGCGCCGAAGACTTCCTCGGCACGCTGGTCGGCGACATGATGGCCCACCCCAAGGTCGACGAGGCCACGGGCGAGCTGTTCTGGTTCGACTACGGCCCGCGCCCGCCGTACCTGCGCTACGGCGTGATCAGCGCGGACGGCCAGGTCGTCAAGACGACCGAGATCGAGCTGCCCGGCCCGCGCCTGCCGCACGACATGGCGATCACCGAGCACTACGCGGTGCTGATGGACCTGCCGCTGGTCCAGGACCTGGAGGCGGCCAAGCTCGGCCGCCACAAGCTGCACTTCGACCGCTCGATGCCGAGCCGCTTCGGCGTGCTGCCACGCTACGGAGACGGTAGCCAGATCAAGTGGTTCGAAGCGAGCCCGTGCTACATCTACCACGTCGTCAACGCCTGGGAGCAGGGCGAAGAGGTCGTCCTCGACGTCTGCCGCGTGCGCAAGCCGGCCCCGCGCGCCGACGCGCACACGCCGCTCGCGAAGATGCTCTCCTACCTGCGCCTGGACGCCCAGCTGCACCGCTACCGCTTCAACCTGCGGACCGGCGCGTGCCACGAGGCGCCGCTCGACGACGCCAACACCGAGTTCCCCACCGTCGACTCCCGAGGCGTCGGCCGGACGAACCGGTTCTCCTACGCGGTGCACATCTCGCCCGAGTCGACGCTGAAGTTCGACGGGCTCGTGCGCTACGACAATCTTGCCGGCTCCAAGACCGAATACCGGTTCGGTCCCGGCCGGTGGGGCAGTGAGGCCCCGTTCGCACCCCGCGACGGAGCAGCCGCCGATTCGGCGGACGGTTATCTGGTGACGTTCGTGCAGGACGAGCGTGAGGGACGCTCGGAACTGGACATCTTCGACGCCGCCGATCTCGCTGCCGGACCCGTGGCCAGGGTCCTGTTGCCCCAGCGGGTGCCGCTCGGTTTTCACGCGACCTGGGTCCGGGCGGACCAGCTGGAAAACCTCCGTTCATGAGATGCCATCGAGAGGGTCGCGCCCGGGACTTCCGGGCGCGGGGATGGTGGAGTGCGGAGACGATCGACCGGCTCGTGAAGGAGCGGGTCAGTGCCGACCCGGAGGGTCTCGCGCTGGTCGATCCACCGAACACCACCGCACTGGTCGGACGCGACCCGGTGCGGTGGACCTGGAACCGGCTCGACGAACGTGTCGACGTCCTGGCCGCGTTCCTGCTCGCCAGAGGGGTGCGAGCAGGCGACGTCGTGGCCGTGCAGCTGCCGAACTGCTCGGCCCTGGTCCAGGCCTTCCTCGCGATCGTGCGGATCGGCGCGATCGTCACCCCGTTCCCGGTGTCCTACCGGGAACACGAACTCGGCCCGATGTGCCGGCGCACCGGGGCCGTGGGCGTGGTGACCGCATCCAGATACGGCGAGCACGAGCTCGCCGGGGCGGCCCTTGGGCTACAAGGCGCTTCGGCGCCGTCGGTCCGGTTCGTCGTCGCCCGGGGGGACGACGAACCGGCCGGCGCCCTGGCCTGGCCCGAAGAACCGCTGTCCGACCGCTCCACATTGGACGCGCACCTGGCCGCACTGGACACCGACGTCAACGACTGCGTGACGATCTGCTGGACGTCCGGCACCGAAGCCGAACCCAAGGCGGTGCCGCGCTGCCACGGCGACTGGCTCGCGACCGCGCGCGGCTGCGTCCAAGCCGCGGGGATCACCCCCGACGACGTCCTGCTCTCGCCGTTCCCGATGACGAACATGGCCGGCATCGGCGGGATGTTCCTGCCGTGGCTGCTGACCGGCGCGGTGTTCGTCCCGCACCACCCGTTCGACCTGCCGGTGTTCCTGGGGCAGCTCGCTTCCGAGCGCGTGACGTACACGCTCGCGCCGCCGGCGTTGCTGACCATGCTGCTGCACAACGAAAAGATCCTGTCCGGAGTGGACCTTGCCGCGCTGCGCAAGATCGGGTCCGGGTCGGCGCCGCTTTCGCCGTGGCTCGTGCGCACCTGGGCCGAGCGGCACGGCATCGACATCATCAACTTCTTCGGCTCCAACGAAGGCACGGCGCTGCTCTCGGGGCCCGTCGACATCCCGGACCCCGGCCAGCGCGCGAGCTACTTCCCGCACTACGCCTCCGACGTCACGTGGTCGACGCCCGTCGCCGGCTGGACGTCGGTGCGGCTGCACGACCCGGTCACCGGCGAGCACGTGACCGAACCCGGGCGGCCCGGCGAGCTGCACATCGCCGGGCCGACGGTGTTCGCCGGCTACCTCACGTCGGTGGGGGAGCCGCTCGACACGGCGTCCTTCGACGACGACGGGCACTTCCGCACCGGCGACGTGTTCGAGATCGCCGGGGCGCGCGGCGAGTTCCTGAAGTACGTCGACCGGCTGAAGGACCTGGTCATCCGCGGCGGGATGAACATCTCGCCCGCCGAGGTCGAGGGCCTGCTGGCCGGGCACCCGGACGTCGCCGACGTCGGGGTGATCGGCGTGCCCGACGACGTCATGGGGGAGCGGGTGTGCGCGGTCGTCGTGCCCGGCGCGCGCAAGCCGTCGCTCGACGAGCTGGTCGCCTACCTGCGCGAGAAGAAGGTGGCCGCGTTCAAGCTGCCGGAACGGCTCGAGTACGCCGACGCCTTGCCCCGCAACCCGGTGGGGAAGATCCTGAAGCGGCAGCTGCGGGAGAGTCTGGAGTGAAGCCATGACGGTGTTCGTGCTGGGTGGGGCGCAGACCGACTTCGCGCGCAACTACGCGAAGGAGGGGCGCGGGATCCTCGAGCTGTTCGCCGAGGCCGTGCCGGCCGCCCTCGCGGACGCCGGTGTTTCGCCTTCGGACGTCCAGGTCGCGCACGTCGGCAACCTGGCGGCGGAGCTGTTCACCGGGCAGGCGCAACTGGGCGGGCTGCTCGTGGCGGCCGTGCCGGAGCTGGCCGGCGTGCCCTCGACGCGGCACGAAGCCGCGTGCGCGTCCGGCAGCACCGCGGTGCTCGCCGCGTGCGCCGACATCGAGGCGGGCCGCTACGACCTGGCGCTGGTCGTCGGGGTCGAGCTGATGCGCAACGTCGACGGGCAGCGGGCCGCCGAGCACCTCGGGTCCGCCGCCTGGGCGGGGCACGAAGCCGTCGGCGCGAAGTTCCCGTGGCCGGCGCTGTTCGCCGACGTCGCCGCCGCCTACGACACGCGGTACGGGCTCGATCCCGCTCACCTCGGGGAGTTCGCCTCGCACGCTTTCTCGCGTGCCGCCCGGAATCCGGTCGCGCAGGCCCGTGACTGGCGCTTCCCGCCCGGTGCCTTCGGCACCGACGACGAGCTCAACCCGGTCATCGAGGGCGGCCTGCGCAAGCAGGACTGCGGCCGGATCACCGACGGCGCCGCGGCGGTGCTGCTGGCGTCGCCCGAGTTCGCCCGGCGGCTCGGCGGTGACTTCCCGCGCATCGCCGGTTTCGGGCACCGCACGTCGCACATCGGCCTCGCGGAGAAGCTTTCCGCCGACGGCGAGTACCTGTTCCCGCACCTGCGCGGCGCGATCACCGACGCCTACCGGCGCGCGGGGGTGGCCGGGCCGGACGCGCTCGACGTCGTCGAGCTGCACGACTGCTTCACGATCACCGGGCTGGTCGCGCTGGAGCACCTCGGCGCCGCGCCACCCGGCGACGGCGGCCGCTTCATCGCCGACGGTGGCCTCGACACGGCCGGGATCAACCCGGGCGGCGGTCTGATCGGCCTCGGCCACCCGGTCGGTGCGACGGGGGTCCGCATGCTGCACGACGTCGCCCGGCAGGTGCGGGGGACCGCGGGCGAGACGCAGGTCGAGGGCGCGCGGACGGCGTTGACGCTCAACGTCGGCGGCTCGTTCACCACCGTGGTCACCATGGTGGTCACCGCATGAGGCTTTCGGTGTCGCTCGGGCTCTGGCAGGACCGCCCGCCTGAGGAGGCGCTGGAGACCGCGCGCGCCGCCGAGGCCGCGGGGTATCCGGAGCTGTGGATCGGCGAGATGGCGACGTGGGACGCGTTCGCCTTGGGGACCGCGATCGGCGCTGCTTCCTCTCTTTCGCTGACTTTCGGGCCGCTCGCCGTGACGGTCCGCGACCCGGCGACGATCGCCATGGGCGTCGCCTCGGTCGCCGCGCTGACCGGGCGGCCGACCGGGGTCGCGCTGGGCACGTCCAGTGATGTGGTGGTCGAGGGCTGGCACGGCCGCTCGCGGGCTCGTGCCGCGACCGCCCTCGAGGAGTCGGCGATCGCCGTGCGACAGCTGGTCTCCGGCTCGAAGTCCACTGTGGACGGTTCGGTCGTGGGCTCGCGGGGTTACCGGTTGCGGTTGGCCGCGCCGAAGTCACCGCTGACGATCGCGGCGTTCGGGCCGCGGGCGCTGGAGGTGGCCGCGCGGCACGCGGACCGGATGGTGGTCAACCTGGTCAGCCCGGCCGCGGCCGCCGGTCTCGTGCGTGGCCTGCGCGAAGCGGCGGTGCGGGCGGCGCCGCCGACGGCCGCGTGGGTGGTCGGCGCGGTGGACCCGGGCGCCGCGGAGATCGAGCAGCTGCGCCGAGGGGTGGTGGGGTACCTGGCGGCACCGGGCTACGGCGAGATGTTCCGCGCGGCGGGGTTCGGCGGGCTGGTGGACTTCGCGCGCACCCGCCCGCACCCGCGCGAGCTGCTGGCCGCGGTGCCGGTCGAGGCGATCGCGGCGGTGGGCCTGGTGGGCTCGCCGGCGGAGATCGCGGCGAAGGCCCGGGAGTACGAAGAGGCGGGGATCGAGGAGCTGGCAATCGTCCCGGCGACATCGGACGACGACCCCGGCGGAGCGAAGACCTTGGCGGCGATCGCCGCGGCGCTGGGCTGAGCGCACCGGCTCGCCTTCTCTCGGTGGCCGAGTGGCCCCGCACAAACCCCGCGGCGGTCGGGGTTTCGTGCGTTCGGTCGCCCGGCCGTTTGCGGCACCGAGCTGATTGGGCTTTCGCGGGCCCGGCCACCCGGTCGCCGCGCCGCCGAGCTGAGCGCCTCGCGCGCCGGCCCGCCTTCGACCGGTGGCCGAGTGGCCCCGCGCAAACCTCGCGGCGGTCGGCTGGCCCGGGTTTCGCGCGTTCGGTCGTCCGGTCGCCGCGGCGCCGAGCTGATTCCCGCGAACCGGATCCTCGCCGCGTGTCGATCCGCCGTCTTCTCGTTCGACGCGTAGGCATGACTGAACCCACGAAGACCAAGAACCTCGACCAGAGCGGGTCCGCGGCGCTGCCGTGGAGCCGGGCGCGGGACCTCCTCGCGACCCAGACCCCGAAGGAAAACCTGACCTTCTTCGTCGGCACCGTCCGCCCCGACGGCCGGCCGCACGCCGCCGGCGTCGGCGCGATCTGGGTCGACGACACCCTCTACTTCGTCAGCGGACCGGGCACCCGCCGGGCCCGCAACCTCGCGGCGAACCCGGCGTGCAGTGTCTCGGTGCGGCTCAACGGGCTCGACCTCACCCTGGAGGGCGAAGCCGAGCGCGTCGCCGATGCCGCCACCCTCGAGCGCGTGGCGGCCGTTTACCGCGAGGGCGGCTGGCCCGCCGCGGTGGAAAACGGCGGGTTCAACGCGCCGTTCATGGCGCCGGGCGCCGGACCCGCCCCCTGGCACCTGTACCGGCTCGCGCTGCGCCGGGCCATCGGCGTCGCCGGCGCCGAGCCCCACGGCGCGTCCCGGTGGGACTTCACCCGCTGATCGCCGCCGTGACGAGCGCCCCGATGCCGCGCATGCCCGTGGCGTTGGGGTGCAGCGGGGCCGCGACCGCCGTCGGGATCACGCTCTCGAACCACTTCACCCCCGGCAGCTTGCAGACGTCGTGGCCGATCGACGCCGTGCGGACGTCGACGTACCGCGCGTGGTGCGCCGCCGCCTGGCGGGCCAGCGCCGCGTTCGTCTTGTCGATGCTGCCCTGGATGTAGTTCGCGTCGCGCGGGGTCAGTGGCGCGATCGGCCAGCACCCGTTGTGCGGCAGGTAGGTGCCGTAGCCGGCGACGAAGACGTCCGCGTTCGGCGCCTTCGCGTGGATCGCGTCCAGCAGCGCGCCCCACGTCGGCTCGAACGCGGCGATCTTCTCGGCCAGCTGGTCGTGACCGCCCGCCGTGAAGCGGTCGACGCAGTCCGGGTTGATGCCGGGCAGCAGGTTGATGCAGCTCGTCGCGGCGCCGACCAGGCCGACGTCGTTGCCGCCGATGGTCAGCGTCACCGTCTCCGTGCCGGCGCCGAGCGCGTCGAGCTGCGGCGGGACCGCGCCGGTCTCGGTCGACTGCGGCGCGTACATGTCCGCGGTCGTCGCGCCGGAGCACGTGACGTCCTTCAGCGGGACGCCGAGGCGTTTCGCCGCGACGTGCGGGTAGTTCGCGAGCGACCGGAGGCAGCCCGGGGAGCTGAGATCCGGCGGCAGGATCAGGGGGCCGGCCGCCGCGGAGTCCCCGAGCGCCACGTACTCGCCGGTGGCCGCGGCCGCGGTGCCCGCCGCCGTCATCGTCAGAGCCGCGACCAAGATCGTGATGAACGCCGTTGTCCTCACTCGCACGCCGTCCTCCTTGACGTAGTTGGCTTCCGTGACACCATCGGCACCGAGAGTGGCCGGATTTACTGGGAATCCGGGCAGAGAACGAGGGGATCGGTTGTGACGGAGCACAAAACCGGCGGCGACCTGACCCTCGGCGGCCAGCGCGTCCACGAGCGGCTGACCCGGGAGGAGCCCGCGCTGGTCGCGCGGGTGCTGACGCGCATCCAGGAGGAGGTCGCCGACTACCGGCGGCTGCCCGTCGAGGAGCTGGCCGGCGACATCGCGCGGATCACCCAGCAGGCCGTGCGCGCTTTCGCCCGGAGCCTGCGCGAGGACCGGCAGCTCAACGACGTCGAGCTGCGGCAGATCGGCGCGTCGGCGGTGCGCCGGGCCGAAGAGGGCTTTCCGCTGGAGGCCGTGCTGACCGCGTACCACGTCGGCGCGCGGGAGATCTTCGCCGTCGGCTCGGCGGAGGCGGGCAGCGCGGACGTCGCCGACCTCCTCGACGTCGCCGACCGCGTGCTCGCGTTCGTCGGCACGGTCACCGGCGCGGTCACCCGCGGCTACCTCGAGGAGCTGCGCACGAAGGTCGGGCAGGAGCACACGGCGCGTCGGACGCTGCTGTCGGTGCTGGTCGACGGCGGGCCGGTCGACGTCGTCGCGCGCAGTGCCGGGATCACGCTGCCGGCGCGGTACGTGGTGCTGAGCGTCGAGCTCGGGCCGCACGCGGACGAGGCGTCGCCGGGGGTGGACGCGGAGATCGCGGTCCGCCGCAAGCTGCGCTGCTTCCTGGCGGCGTTCGAACGCTGCTGCGGCGACGGCGTGCTGGCGTCCCTGACCGGCCCGGGCGGGCTGGTCCTGCTGCCGCTGGCCGGCCGGCTGACCGAGGTGGCGGAGTGGCGGTCGCTGGTGGACACGGCGGGCCGCGCGGCGGGCGTGGACGTCCTGGCGGCGGCGGAGCCGGCCGAGCCGTCCGAGGTCCGGCTCGTCGCCGGGCGGACCGGCGAGGTCCTGGACGTGCTGCGCTGGTTCGGCCGCCCACCGGGTCTCTACCGCCTCGACGACGTCCTGGTGGAGTACCAGCTGACCCGCCCGGGCGCGGCCCGAGACCGGCTCGCGGCGGTGCTCGAGCCGCTGTCGGCGCACCCCGAGCTGGTGGAGACGCTGTCGACGTACCTGGAGCTGGACACGAACCGCCGCCGCACGGCGGCCCGCCTGCACGTCCACCCCAACACGGTCGACTACCGCCTCCGCCGAGTCCGCGACCTGACCGACATCGACCCTCTCCACCCGGCGGGCCTGCCCCGCATCATCGCGGCACTGGCCGCCCGCCGAGCAACCCACCGCCCCTGACCCACCCACCGCCACCAACCGACCCCCAGGCACGCGCGCCGACCCTTCAAACACGCGAACTGTCCTTTGAATCACGCGAGTTCCGGCCCCAATCACGCGAGTTCTACCCCGGATCACGCGAGTGACGGGTCCGATCGGGTCTGTCAAACGAGCGGTGTAACTCGGGTTGAAAGGATCTACTTGCGTCCGGCGGCCAGGCGGCCGTCGAACGCGATCTCGAACGCGTTCAACGCGGGTTTCCAGCGCATCGTCCAGCGTTTGCG
>NZ_JAMXQV010000029.1 GCF_024703995.1 Amycolatopsis iheyensis
ACCGCCAGCTCAAACGCGCGTTCTTCCTCGCCGCCTTCGCGGCGCTGTCGGATCCGACCAGCAGGGCTTACTACGACCGCAAACGGGCTGAGGGCAAGAAACACAACGCCGCCCTGATCTGCCTGGCCCGCCGCCGCTGCGACGTCCTCTACGCCATGCTTCGCAACGGCACCCACTACCGCCAACCCGAACCGGCCACCACAGCGGCTTGACAACCAGATAGGGACACCCCCCAGCTCGGCGGCGTCAGATGCCCGTCAAGCACCAACCGGGACCGGAACGGTCACCGGACGAAGCACGAGTGGATCGTCCGGACCGTGGTCGGGATCCTCGAGAACCCCCGTTGCACCGGGCGGCGCCGCCCTCCGCCGAACCGACCGGCTCACCGGGTCACGTCCCGTCGCCTGCCGGCCGCGCACAGCGCCGCTCCGGCCAGGAGCAGCACGCTCGACAGGCCGAGCAGCCTACCCACGTCCGTGCCGGTGTCGGGCAGCCGGTTCGGGCCGCCGGTCGGTGCGGGTGCGGGGACGACCGGAACGTCGGCGACCGCCTGTCCGGCGGCGACCGGCGATCCGTCGGCCCCGGTGCCGGCCGCGGTGGCGACGTTGCGCACCCGCCCGGCGGTCACGTCGGCGACGGTGACCGTGTGCGCGGGCACCGTGCACGTCATCGCCTGGCCCGGCGCCAATGCGGTCGCCGGACAGGTCGCCACGCCCGCGGAAGGGTCGTCGACCCGGATCTCGCGAACGGTGACCGCGCCGGTGTTGCTGACCGTGATGGTCCACTCGATCCGGTCCCCGGCACCGATCACGCCGTCGCCGTTCACGTCGACCGGCCGGGCCGCCTTGGTGATCGCGAGCGCCGCGGCCGCGGCGACCCGCACTGTCGCGCTCGCGGGCGCCGACTCCACCGCCGGCCCGCCCGAAGGCGGAGTTCCCGACGCGACAGCGGTGTTGTCGATCCGCCCGGCGTCCACATCGGACTGCGTGACCCGGTAGGTCGCCGTGCACGTCACATGCTGCCCCGGCGCCAGCGAACCGGCTGGGCACGCCGGAGCCGGTGCTCCGCCGCTGCCGGTGAAGCGGGTTTCGCGGATCGCCAGCGCGGAGAGCGTCACGTTGCCGGTGTTGGTGACCACGAACGAGTAGGTGACGTTCTGCCCGGCCGCGGAAACCGTACCCGGCGAGGCCGTCTTCATCAGGCTGAGCGCGGCGTCCGGCGGCGTCGGCACGACGACCGTCGACGGATCCGAAACCGGCGGCTCGCCCTCGGGCGGAGTCCCGGTGGCGACGGCCGTGTTGACGACCTTCCCGGCGTCCACATCGGACTGGGTGAGCACGTAAGTGGCGGTGCAGACCGCTTGCGCCCCCGGCGCCAGCGCCCCCACCGTCGCGCCGCCACCCGGACACGACACCGGGGAAAGCCGGCCGGTGCCCGAGAACGCCGTCTCCCGCACCTCGACCGCGGTCAGCGTGCGGTTCCCGGTGTTGGTGACCACGAAGGAATACGTGACCGTCTGCCCGGCGCGGAAGTGGCCGTCGTCGGCCGGGTCCGCCGACTTGACCAGTGACAGCCCCGGCTTGCCGGGCACCGTCACCTTCGCCCGCGACGGGCCGGAGGTGACCGGCTCGCCGCCGGGACCGGCGCCGGTCGCCTCGGCCGTGTTGGTCACCGCGCCGGCGTCGGCGTCCGCCTGGGTCAGGGTGTAGGTGGCGGTGCAGGACTGCGCCTGCCCGGGCGCCAGCGTCCGCGACGGGCACTCGACGACCGGCGCCGGGCCGGTGCCGCTGAACGCCGTCTCGCGCACGGACACCGCGGTGAGGGTGCGGTTTCCGGTGTTGGTCACGGCGAAGCGGTAGGTCACGGTCTCCCCCGCGCCGGCCACGGTGGCCGGTTCGACGGACTTGACCAGGGTGAGCGCGGCCCCGCCACCGGCGGTCACGACCGCCGTCGCCGGCGGCGTGGTCACCTTCGGCAAGCCCGCGGGCGGGGTACCCGCGGCCGTGGCGCTGTTGGTGATCCGGCCCGCGTCGAGGTCGGCCTGGGTCACCGCGTAGTCCGCTGTGCAGGTGACGACCTGACCGGGTGCCAGCACCGCGCTCCCGGCCGGGCAGGTGACCGCGGACAGCGGCCCGCTGCCGCTGAACGCGCCCTCGGTGATCGCCACCCCGGTCAGCGTCACGGTGCCGGTGTTCTTCAGCGTGAACGAGTAGCGGACCGGTTCCCCCACGGACGTGACGGTGGCCGGGTCGGCGGACTTCGCCAGGGTCAGGGTGGCCGTGCGGGTGGCGGTCACCTTCGCCGACGACGGCGCCGAGGTGGTCGGCTCCGTCGCGCGAGGTGCCGTCCCGTGCGCGACGGCGGTGTTCTCGACCGCGCCCGCGTCGATGTCGGCCTGCATGACGCGGTAGGTCGCCCGGCACGTCTGCGCGGCACCGGGGGCGAGCATCGTCCGCGGGCAGGTGACGACGGGGGCCGGGCCGGAGCCGGTGAACCGGGTCTCGGCGACGCCGACGTCGCGCAACGTCACGTCTCCGGTGTTGGTGACCACGAACGTGTAGCCGACGGACTGGCCGGCGCGGTCGACGGTCGTCGGGTCGGCGGTCTTGACCAGGGTGATCGCCGGGTGCGCGGGGGTGGGGACCGACACGCTCGAGGGGTTCGATTCGGTCGGGTCCGTCGAGCCGGGCTGCTTGCCGTGCGCGGTAGCGGTGTTGTCCAGCCGGCCCGCGTCGACGTCGGCCTGGGTCAGGACGTAGGTGGCGGTGCAGGTCGTGCTCGCGCCGGGAGCCAGCGTGGCGACCGGGCACACCGCGGCGGACAGGACGCCGCTGCCGGAGAACGCCGTCTCGTCGACACCGATCTCGGTCAGGGGCACGTTGCCGGTGTTGGTCACCTGGAAGGAGTAGGTGATCGGCCGGCCGACGGTGTAAGCGTCCGGGTTGTCGGGTGAGGCCGACTTCTTGAGCGTCAGCGCCGGGGCCGGCTTCTCGGTGGGGGTGCGGGTCGACGAGGGGTCCGACGTCACGCGCGTGGTGCCGCCCGGCGGGAGCCCGGAGGCCGTCGCGGTGTTGACCGCCGCCCCGGCTGCCACGTCAGCGGGGGTGATGACGTACGGAGCCTGCGCGGTGCAGGTCTCCGACTCCCCGGGGGCGAGGCTCGGCCGGGGGCAGGTGACCGCTCCGGCCTTGGCGTCGGTCACGGCGATGTCATGCAGTTCGAGCGCGCCGGTGTTGGTGACGGTGAAGGTGTAGCCGATGGTGTCGCCTGCGTCGGTGATCCCGTTGCCGTTCACGTCGACCGGTGCGGCGGCGTGCTTTTCCAGCTTCAGGGTCGCGGGTTTCGCCGTGTTCGTGACCGTGCAGGACACGAAGTCGCCGACGTCGACGTGCACCCGCGCCGAGCCGCCGGCGTCGCCGGACGGCAGTTCTCCGTCGGCCTTGCCGTTGCGGGTGCAGGACCACGCTCGGTCGTAATTGGACTCCAGGCCCGAGGTCGCCGTCTCGCGCAGGGTGTAGTCGCCGCCGCGGGCGCCGGCCAGCACGGTGACCTCACCGGTGCTCGCCGAGGTGCCCCCGCCGGTGTCGGCCGAGGCGAGCACGCTTCCGCCCGGCGCCGCGACCGAGACGGCGAACGAGTCGCCGGGGAAGCCCCGCACGACCTTCTTGGTCAGCTGGAGGCTGGAGACCAGCACGCCGAACCCGACCGCCTGCCGCCCGCCGCCCACCATGCGCTGGCTGAACGACGTGGGGTCTTCGGCGGAGATGATCGCGGTGCCGGTCTTGTTGGCGCCGGTGCGCCCGGCGCACCGCACCGTCTGGGTGCCGATGCCGGTATACCCGCCGCCGCAGGCGTTCCCGATCCCCGGGTCGGTTCCCGTCGCGGTCAGCGATTCGAGCGACGAAGACGAGGTCCACTCGATCGACTCGCCGGCGTCGGTCGACTCGGCGTCGGCGCCGACCAGCCCGTAGCCGTGCACCACCGCCCCGGTGCTGTCGGTGGCCACGATGTCGGTCAGCGCGGCGACCGTCGTCGTGCTGGAGGCGGTCTGGTACAGCGCCGGCCGGCCGGGCACGCCCGTGTAGTGCCTGGAGTTGCCGAGGTAGGCCGCCGAATACGTCGGAAGCCGGTTCGCGGCCACGGGACCACCGGACACCTTGAGCGTGACCGCGAGCCGGTAGCCGCCGGGCAGCGCGAAGGTCAGCCGCTGGCCGGCCGCGGAGGTGGCCTCGGCGGCGTCGTAGCCGGACAGGTCGAACCAGCACAACGTCCGCGCGTAGGTGCCGGTGCCCGCCGAGGCGAACCCGCAGTCGTGGGTCGCGGCGGTGGCTCGCGCGGCCGGCCCGAATGCGGACACGCACAACGCGAGCAGCATCGACACCGCCAGGAGCGCCGATACCTTCCGCCGCGACCCGCCACCCATCGACCGACACCTCCGCCTCGGCTGCTGCTCCGGTCATCGTGCGCGACCGGCCGGAAACCAGCTGGCAGAAAGATGATCATTCAATCGATCGGGGTCACCCGGGTGTCGTCGTTCAGGCCGAGAACCCTTCGGCGGAGCAAACGGCACGCAGCCCACGTAACATTGCGCCGTTAGGCAACACTCCACGAACAGCCGCAGCCGACTCCCACATGCCGGCCCAGACACCTCCGCGCACGATCTCTCAGACGACAATTTTCCGACG
Organism: Amycolatopsis iheyensis; assembly: GCF_024703995.1. GTDB lineage: Bacteria > Actinomycetota > Actinomycetes > Mycobacteriales > Pseudonocardiaceae > Amycolatopsis > Amycolatopsis iheyensis. The sequence goes on from NZ_JAMXQV010000029.1 coordinate 4,686, forward strand.
CGTTGACACGAAACTGCGGCGCGGGCGAGGCGGATGAGCGAGGCTGCGTCGATGGCTTCCGACTACGCCCACAGCGACCAGTTCCGCGGTGCCCGCATCCACCTGTGCAACCTGGCAGGTCTCGAGATCCGCGACTGCGACGTCAACGGCCTGAAAATCGTCGACTGCCACGGCAGCAACGTCTACCTCGGCGGCGACTTCGAACGCGTCGTCGTCAACGACGTCGACGTGACCGCCTACGTCGAGGCCGAACTCGACCGCCGCCACCCCACGCGGGCACTGGCGCGGGACGCGACGTCCATCGAGGACTACCAGGCCGCCTGGGCGGCCATCGAGACCCTGTGGACCGCGACGCTCGACCGGGCGAAGCAGCTGCCCGAGGCCACACTGCACGAGCAGGTCGACGGCGAGTGGTCATTCATCGAGACGCAACGGCACCTGCTGCTCGCCTCCGACGCCTGGCTCGGCAACGCAGTGCTCGAAGAGGACGCGCCCTACCACCCGCTGGGCTACCCCCACGGCGGGATGCCGCCCGAGCAAGCGGCAAAGCTCGGCCTCACCCTCGACGCCACCCCGACACTCGCGGAGGTGCTCGCACCGCGCCTCGCCCGCATGGCCACGATGCGGCGCGCCATCGACGGACTCACCGCGGCCGAACTCGACCGGGTCTGCGGTCGCAAGCCGGCAGACCCGTACCCCGACCAGCAATACATCGTCCGACGCTGCCTCAAAGTAGTGCTGAAAGAAGAAGCCGAGCACCACCGCTACGCGATGCGCGACCTCGCGACGCTCGTAGCCGAAGCGCCCGAAAGGCCAAGCCCTGACGGTTGCTGACAGCGCACCCGGGTAGACGAACTCGACCAAGCGCTCGTCGCTGCCCGAAGCCGCCCGGATCGCGGCGCGTCACCAGGTGGTCGTGGATCAACTGCCGAGGGGCCACCCGATCCAAGTTCTAACCGCCCTGAACACTCACGAGAGCCGGGTCGGCAAGGGCCCGAGCTGCAGCTTCGGGTACGTAGCCGGCCAGCGCGGTGACGAGGGCCCGGATACCGCGGCGTGCTTCGGGGGCGAGCGGGACGGTACGGGCGACGTCGAGTTCGTTGGCGACGGTGAGCAGAGCGAAGTCGGCGAGGTCGTCGCCGGCCAGGTCGGTCACCGCGCCCGTGAAGCGGTCGGCAAACGGGAGCGGGGTACCGCCGAGACCCGCGTAGGTCCTCTTCCGGTCACAGGCGCTGTAACGGTGAACGAGAGCTTCGGCCTCGTCACCGACCGCGGCGCGGAGCCGGGTCCGACGGCCGGGCGGAAGCAGCGGGGGCGGGAAGCCGTCGGTGCCGTAGGCGGCGTGGCAGAGCGCGGCGAGGCGGACCCGCCGGCTTCCGCCCCAGCCCGCCACCAGGTCGCGGACCCGTTGAAGGTGGTCGAAGAGGTTTCCGCCGGGATGGCGGGTGAGCCCGGCGCCGAGTTCGCGCAGCAGCGCCGCCGCGGGCCACTCGGCGGTGACGTCGGCGACGGTCTCGGCCAGCGCCACCGGCTGGTCCCGCGCCACCAGGTGCCCGGCTCCGCGGACACAGGTCACCGTCGCTCGGGAGGCCGACCGCACCAGCTCGTTGACGTCCTCGTCGGTGACCGGCGACCCGCTGCCGCCGCGGACGAGCAGCACGGGCAGGTCGAGCCGCGTGGTGACCTGCCGCAGCAGGGGTACCTGGGCGAGGATGTCGTCGACGAGCTCAGGGTAGGCGTCGCGAACGCCACTGCCGGAGAGGAAGCGGCGGACCCGACGTGGGTCGAGGCACGGGACAACGTCGACCAGCACCAAGCCGGCGGCCCTCGCCCGGACCGTCGGGTCGCCCAGGGCCGCGATGGCGGCGAGCCCGCCCAGCGAAGCCCCCACGACCACCGATCCCGGTGGCTCGGTGTGCAGCATGGCGGCGACGTCGCCTGCGTACTGCGCCAGTTCCCGGGGCGAGCCGCCGCTGTCCCCATGACCGCGCTGGTCGTAGGCCACGCACCGGAATCCGGCACCGACGAGGATCCGGCTGACCGGCGTCCACACCCCACGACGCTCGCCGCCGGCGTGGAGCAACAGGCAGGTCGGCCCACGGCCCACGGCCACGCCTCTCAGGATCGCGTCCGGGCGGACGAGAGCCCGGAAACCGCTTCGACCCACCATGCGAACCCCTTACCTTGGCACATCAAGGTAAGGGTGGGACATCCACCTTGACCTGTCAAGGTAAGGTCGGCCGGTGACACGTTCGCGGGTGCGCCGTTCTCCCGGCGAGGCACGGCGCCTGATCCTGGACACCGCCGAGAAGCTCCTGACCGAGGGTGGGGTGGCCGCCGTCCAGATCCGGGCCATCGCCGCTCGCGTCGGCATGACCGACGCGGGCGTCAGCCATCACTTCGGCACCCGGGATCGGCTGTTGGAAGCGCTGCTGCGCCATGGCGGCCGGGCGATCCGCTCCGGTGTCGAAGAGACACTGGACTCCTGGTTCGACCGGGACGCCGATCTCGCCGATCTGATCGACGTGTTGGCGGCCTTCTACCGGCGGGGCTACGGCGAGCTTGCCGTAGCCCTGCACGCCGCAGGCTGGCGCGACGAGAGCTCGGGGATGCTCGCCCCGCTCGTCGACGCACTCCACGCACTGCGCCCCGGCGCGTCAGGGATCCCCGTCGAGGAGACCCGGCTCGCTGTCGCCGCACTGCACCAGGCGCTGGTGACCGAATCCGTGTACGGCCCAGACTTCCGCCGCAGCGCCGGCCTCACCGGCCAGGCGGCCACGGATCCCGGCCCCCAGCTCGCCTGGTGGACGACCCACCTCGCCCGGACCCTCGGCCTCTCCTAGAACGAGCCACGACCTGCCGGCTCGGATCCCCCTGGCTCCGACAGCGGACCGCCCCGGAGGTCCCGCGGCGATCAAGCATGCTCGAGCCGACCGGCCGGCGCCGACCACGAGTTGACCGGGTACGGCGACCGGACGCAGCGGGTCAGATCGAGACCCATCCCGAAGGAGGAACCTCGGATCGGCCGATCCCAGGCCCCAGTTCCTTGGCCGCACTGAGGTCGGCGATTGCCCTGACCATGCCGCCGGACAACAGAATCCCGCCGAGCCCCGTGCACCACGCCGCGGTGACCTGGCCGAGCACAGCGAGTATCACCACGGCCCCCACCCAAGCAACCAGAATCCCCGAAACCAGCAGAGCTTTGGTGCGAAACGTCATTTGCAGCTCACCCCCGATGATTCGCCACTTCATTCGACCATACCAAACAGTGGCCCGCCGAGCAGGCAGAGCCAGATAGCGGTTCCAGAAGGAGCAACCGTGTGCACTCGAAATTCCACCGTGTCACTCGGCAGTGCGCGCACCACCTGGCGCTGCAACACCAGCCCGACCGGCGCGGCGTCGTGCTCGGCGACTACGCGGGCGAACTCCACATCCTGGCCAGGCGCGCCGGGACGTGCGTCGACGCGTCGTAATCCCGAGCGGAATTTCCGGTGTCACCCGGTCCGATGAGGTGGTCGGCGCTTGCGCCGTCCTGCGGTGGATTCGTAGACGAAGCCGAAGAGCGTCATGGCGAACATTCCCGACTGGACGACGGCCAGTCGCTCACCGGCTTCTGCCTGCGTGGCCTCGCGCCACATTCCCGAGGAGAACGCCACCGCCGCGCCGAGAAAGTTCGTTCCCGCCCAGACGAGATTCAACCGGGGCGAAGAGTTCTCTCCGCCCAGCGGGGTCAGGCAGCGTTTTCCCGCCACGCCCATGATGAGGTGCGGGATCGTGTTGACGAGCAAGACGCCTGCGAGAAAGTCCCGTTTCACGGGCGGTTTCTCCTTTCGGGTCGGACGAGCGTTGGATCGGGCGTGTCCTATCGTCCCCAGCGCTGGGCAGCGGGTCCGCGCCGTCCACCCACCTCGTCCAGGGATTCATCTTCCACCTCGGCCTCTGATCGCCACCCGCCGCCGGGTCCTCCGCGACGCCCTAAATGAACGGTGTACATTCAACCTGTCAGCGACACTATATGAACGGTGGTCATATGACAACCCCCGGCCGTCGCCGCGGCGCACCGCCCGCCGGAGAACGCCTGACGCGGGACAAGGTGCTCGACCGGGCGACCGAGCTGATCGAGCGCGACGGCGTGCCCGCGTTCAGCCTGCGATCCCTGGCCAAAGAGCTGGACGTGCGACCCGCCGCCCTCTACAACCACGTCGATGGCCTGGACGACCTGTTGACCACGATCACCACCCGGTTTCTCGCCGGCTTCGACCTCACCGAAGCCGACGAGCCGTGGCCGGACTGGGTGTGCATCGTGGCATCGGGAATGCACCGACGGATGCTCGCCAGGCCCGAGCTGACCGGCTTGATGCTGTCCCGGGCTCCCATGACCGCAGCCGGGCCCGCGCTCATGCGCCGATTCCTCGACCGGCTGGTGTCGGCAGGCGTCTCACGCGCCACCGCCCACATCGCCTGGCACACGGTCCTGACCGTGGTGATCGGATCGGTCCAGCAGGAACGTGCCCGCCACCGGAAGCAGGAAGACACCTTCCAGGCCGTCCTCACGGTCGCCGTGAACGGGCTTGTCACCGCTGCGGCAGGTCCGCCCGACGACCAGGCACTCGCGCTTCTCGACGACCACCCGGACGCCGCCCTCGATCAGGCAACCGAAGTACCGAGGTCGAGTGAACCGCCTTCGGCGCTTGATACGGTGGCGCCGTGACGGCAACCGGCCTCGGCAAGGTGCAGCAGGTAGTTCTGCTGTGCGCGCTCGCCGTGTGCGTCGTCGCGATGCACCACGTCGGCTTGGCCTCCGGCATGCCGGGGGTCGCTGGAGTCACGGCAACGCACGACATGTCCGACGCAGGGTCGCAGGCGGCTGTCGCCCCACCGGATATCGGCTCCGCCGAACACGATCCGGGCATGCCGGGCGGCATGCACGACGTCCTGCACCTCTGCCTGGCTGTGCTGTGCGCGGCCGGCGCGCTACTACTGACCGTTGCCGCCTTCCTGGGCATTTCCCGGTTCACGACGACGTTTTCGTGCGCTAAACACCTTCGTGGCCCGCCCAGCCGAGGACGTCCGACTCACAGATACGGCGGCCGCAGCATCCTCACCTCTCTGTGCGTCTTGCGCACCTGATCGACCGGCTCACCCGACTGTCGATTCAGGAACGAACATCACAGAGAAGGAATTGTCATGCGCAAAAACTCCATCATCGCGGGCATCGTGCTCGCCTCCGCCGCGCTTCTCGGCGCCTGCAGCAGCAACGACTCCGTGTCCGGAATGGACCACAGCTCGTCAGCACCGGCGCCGGCACCGTCGTCCCCCGCCCAGGCCGCCGGCGAGCACAACGCCGACGACGTCACGTTCGCTCAGCAGATGATCCCGCACCACAGCCAGGCGCTCGACATGGCGAAGCTCGTCCCCACGCGCAGCACGAATCCGAAGGTGATCGACCTCGCGAGCCGGATCGCGAAGGCCCAGGATCCCGAGATCCAACAGATGCAGAGCTGGCTGACCACCTGGGGCGCCGGCACGTCCGGCATGCCGGGCATGGACCACGGCATGCCGGGGATGATGTCCGCCGACGACATGAAGAAGCTCGAGGCCGCCAAGGGCGCCGAGTTCGACAAGATGTGGCTGGACATGATGATCAAGCACCACCAGGGTGCGGTCGACATGGCCAAGACCGAGCTGGCCAACGGCGGCAACGCCGATGCCCGAGCGCTCGCCCAGAAGATCATCGACGCCCAGCAGGCGGAGATCACCGAGATGCAGGGCATGCTCAAGCAGAGCTGACCACCGGTCGCCGGGGCGACGCTTGCCGCCTCGGCGATCATCGGCAGCCCGGCGGCTACTCAAGCGGACGCGCCCTGGAGGACCTCCAGGGCGCGCGGGGCCCGTGTGGTCGGACTGAGCTGGTCGCCGGAATCGCCCTCACGGTCCTCTCGGTCGCCACGGTGGCTCTTGCCTACCGATCCGCCGGTAGGCGGCTCAGGCAGGCCGCAAGCCAATCGTCAGGTATGACCGGAGAGTTTCGTGGCAGGGTCGGCAGATGACGAGGACTGGGACAGCCCCGCCAACTGACGATCCGGTGGCCGTCCGCCGGTTGCAGCAGACCGCAGCCCGCTTCTGGCGCGCTGCCGCCGAGCACCGGGTGCACGCGGCGGAACTGGAACAGGGCGAGGCGACCGACCGGCTGGACCTGGCCCGGGTGCAGCGAGACCTGGGTGCGGTTGCCGCCGAGCACGCTCTGGCTTGTCAGGAACTCGCTGCGGCGCAGGCAGCTCGCGCCGCAGCGGCGCGACAGCGCAAGCATTCTCCACAATGGACGGATGCGGTGCGCCGCTCGTGTTCGGCGGTCAGGCATGCGGACGTCCATCTCCAACGCGCGGCGGCCTTCGCCGCCCGTGCGGCCGGGCGGGGCGATGAAGCACGTTGGCACCGGCTACCGGTGAAAAGTGCGGAAGCGGAGTCGCCGTCCCCGTGAGCCGACCTGCCGGCGGTGGGCGTTGTCGTTGTCGTCGTGGCCATCGCGGTGATCGTGGACCGGCGCACCGGGGGACGCAGGATCATGCGAATGCCCGGTTGGCTCGAACGGCGGGGTCGTGGCCAGATGGCAGCCGGTCCGGTGTACTGGGGTTCCACCGAATACCGCCCGGTGGTTCCCCGCGAGCGGGAAGACCAGGAGCACAACCCGGCGAAACGATCGGACACGGGCCCCGGAGAAGATTGACGGGTTTCCCCGGGTCTCACTTTCCGGACTCCCGCGGGCGGGCGGTGTCGGTCTCCTCCGGTCGATCAGGGTGCAGCAGCCCGCCGGGCATCACACCGCCGGCCAAGCCGAGGGGGCCTTCTTCCTCTACATCGGCATCAATCCAGGAACAGCTCGCAGAGGACCCTTCCGGCAGGAGCACGGGGGTGAAGGCGACGGAGGCTCGGGCTCTGCGCCTCAGCCAGGGCTGGGGCCGCACACGCGAACGCTGCCGGGCGGCAGCGCGATGACCGCGTAGGGGCGAAGCAACTCATCGAGACCGCCCGAAGCCCCGCGCGAGGGGCTCCCACCCGCGCGCTCGCCGGTCACGACCTCGTCGACGAACTGCGCCACCGATACCGGGGCTGGGACCAACGGGTCGCCGAACCGTGCCAGGGACTCGGCCGATCGCTGTTCGCTGTGTTCGAGCAGAACTTCCCAGCCATCCGCGGCCGACCAGACCAGCAGCAGGTCCCGCCCCGGATGACGCGGGGATTTGCGGCTCAGCGCCAGGTAGGCAGCCGGGGGGTCGAAGTCCCGGGCCGTGCCGCCCGGAAGTACGCCCACCACCTCGGAGACCGCGCGGAGGTACCCGGCCAAGCCGACCTCCCACGACTGAAGTCCGCGCTGGAGCACCTGCTTCCCTTCTGGTTCCAGGCCGTGGTTCCGCGAACCGAACAGCGGACGGATGTGCCGCATCCGGCCACCGCCTGACAGTTTGCCGGACAACCGGCCGGACGAACCTGACGAAAACCTTGCGATTCGGATCGCGGCGCGCCGGGCGCACAGCCGCTGCCGCTGCCGAGAGGAGCACCGATGTTCGACTTCACCGAAAGGACCAGCATCACGGCACCACACGCAGCGGTCCCGGTCGGCGCCGTTGCGCGAGGCCGGGGGCGCGGTCGCGGTCCGCTTCGACACCGCGCGGGGCTCCCGGACCATGCCTCCCGGGGAACTCGCCGACCGCGGCTCGTGGACCGAGGCCGCGGCACGCGCGTACGCCGACGTGGTCGGCGCGGCCATGGTCGGACCGATCCTGTCGGCACTCAGGACCGGACACGGCCTGCTTTGACCGTTTCGAGGCGATTAGGGTGGTCTCACCGCGACCGGATGCCGACGTGCGGTTCCGCTCATCGAGCCGTGATGGCCAGGTCATCGGCACGCATCAGGCAACAGTTCGACTGATCAAGTAATCGCCTGATCGCCACAGCCGGTACCACCACGAGGAGCAAAAGTGCCCGTTCCGATCTCGGAAGCCCTCACCGCCCAAGCCGACTCCGCCCGGAGCAAGATCGCCGAGCTGCGGCACCCCGGCCGGTACCTGCTGAGCTCGGCACTGGCGGGCGCCTACATCGGCGTCGCCGTGGTGCTGCTGCTCGCCGTGACGGGTCCGTTGAACGCGGCGCAGTCGCCGTGGACGAAGCTCGTGCAGGGGCTGGTGTTCGGGATCGCGTTGACGGCGGTGGTGTTCGCGGGCGCCGAGCTGTCGACGGGCAACATGATGACCATGGTCCAGGGTGCGCTCGCCCGCCGACGGGGTGCCGGAGCCGGGCTCGCCGTGATCGCGGGATCGTTCGTGGGGAACCTGGCCGGTTCGGTGGTGTTCGCCTGGCTGGTCCACGAAAGCGGGATCTTGCAGGCCGGTGCGACGGCCGGGCACGCGGCTCCGGCAGCCGCGCTGCTGGCCGCGACGGTGAAGGCGAAGGCCGCGGAATCAGCCGGGATGCTGTTCTTCCGCGGTGTGCTGTGCAACTTCCTCGTCTGCCTCGCCGTCTGGATGGCCGCGAGGACCAAGTCCGACGGCGCGAAGCTGGCGCTGATCTTCTGGTGCTTGCTGGCCTTCATCGGCTCCGGGTTCGAGCACGTCGTGGCCAACATGACGGTGTTCTCCCTGGGCATGTTCGAGGACGTCCCGGGCGCCACCGTCGGGGTCTTCGCGTTCAACCTGGCACTGGTCGGTCTGGGCAACCTGGTCGGTGGCGGCCTGCTCGTCGGCGCGGGCTACGGCTTCCTCGGCCGGGACACCCCACCCGCCACGGACGTGCCGCGCGCGGCCGACAAGCCTCTCGAGACAACTGCCGTGTAGTTCAGGCGCGCATCCGGTGTCGGGGGCGTACGGTTGGACCACCAGGACCACCCAGCTCGAGGAGGACGGCGTGCCCGGTCTGGTCGACGCGATCGGTCTCATCGTGGTATTCCTCGTGCTCGCGGGGGCACTTCGGCTGACACACCGCCGGCTCGGCGGTAAATGAATCCCCGGCGCCGCTCTGTCGTCGACACCGGGAGCAGACCATGCCGCAAGGTCCGGAGGGAACCGCGCTCGGACCGATGGTCATCGTCGCCGCGGACCAGCACGAGACTTCGCCGCTGATCACCGACGACCTCGCCCGCAGGATTCTCCCCGCGGCCGGCCGGGTCACCGTCGCGCTGACCGCGTGGCGGCCGATCCGGAGGCTCCTCTTCTCGGCGACGGAAACGAAGATGCCGGGCTTGTGGGCGAGCATGTTGTGCCGCAAGCGGTTCATCGACGACAAACTGTCGGCGGCCACCGAAGCGGGCATCGAAGCGGTGGTCATCCTCGGCGCGGGCTTCGACACCCGCGCGTACCGGCTTCCGGCACTCCGAGGCATCCCGGTGTACGAGGTGGACCTGCCCTCGAACATCGCCCGCAAGAAGGCCGCCCTGCGGAAGGCGTTCGGCCGGGCCCCCGAGGCCGTCACACTGGTTCCCGTCGACTTCGAAAACCAGGATCTGGCCGATGAGCTCGGCAAGCACGGGTGTCGACGGGATCAGCGGACCTTCTACGTCTGGGAGGCCGTGACCCAGTACTTGACCGAGGCGGCCGTGCGCCACACCCTCGAGACGCTGTCCGCCGCCCCGGCCGGGAGCAAGCTGACGTTCACCTACATCCGCCGGGATTTTCTCGACGGAACCGAGACGTTCGGCGCCCAAGCCGCTTACGACGAGTTCGTGGTGAAGCGCCGGCTGTGGCATTTCGGGCTGAATCCCGGCGAGGTCGGCGCCTTCCTGGCCGAGTACGGCTGGCAGGTGGTCGAGCACTGCGGGCCGGCCGAGTTCACCGACCGCTACCTCCGGCCGAACGGACGCACGCTCCCCGTGTCGGAGGTCGAACGGTCAGTCTTCGCCGAACGCCGCTGACGCGGCTCGGACTGCGCCGAGCTGGGCAGTGACCGGGACTACTGCTTGTCCGGCGGCGAGGTGGCGATGTCGGCCACCGGTCTGCTGGTGAACCGGATCCGCGTCCCCTCGGTGGAGCGTTCGACCACGAAGTAGAGCCCGGCCGCGCGCATCAGGTCCAGCCCGAACCCCCGCGGGACCGGCCCGGGCCCCGGTTCCCGCCAGGTTCCCGCGTCCCGGATCGTCAGCTCGATGTGGCGGGCACCGACGGCGGACTGCTTCACGGCGGCGGTGACTTCGATCTGTCCGGGGTGGGGCAGCAGCGCCGAGTCCACGGGGACGCCGTAGCCGTGTTCGATGCTGTTGCTCACCGCTTCACTGACGGCGAGCACGAGGTCGTCGACCTCGTCCTCCGGCCAGCGGCGCGCCCCGAGCCAGTCCCGGAACCGGCTCCGGGCGACGGAAGGGGAAATCCAGTCGGCGGCGAGCACGAAACGGAGAGCCGCGCCGGCGCGGAACCGTCGCGCCGGCCGCCGGTTGACCGCGTCGTCTTCCTGCCCGGATGTCGATGGCACCGGTTCGTCACCCTTCCTTCGACCAGCACGTGTCACCCGGCGAGCGCATCGCTCACCTCGTGGTACAGCGCGAGCACCTTGTCCAGCCCGGTGATCTCGAGCGGACCGGGCACCGGCCGGTTCCGGTCGACCACGACGCGCAGGGTCCGGTAGCCGGGCACCATCGCGGCCAGCGCCGCGGTGTCGAACAGCAGGCGCAGGCCGGGCGCGCCCAGGAAGCCGACCGCGGTCAGGTCGAGGACCAGCACGCGGCCGTCCAGCTCGGCGAGTGCCCAGGTGACGGCGTCGCGCAGCCGGGCCGCGGTCAAGCCATCGACCTCGCCCGTGAGAGTGAGCACGACGGCGTCGTCGTGCTCGTCGACCGTCAGAGTCAGCAGTTGCTCCTGCGCGGGCCCGGGTGGCGGGCCCATGCCGTCGCCGGTCATCGCGCCCTCAGGTAACGGGGGTCGGCCGGGGGAACGGGCTGGTCCGGCTCTCCCGAGAGCAGCCGCTCCATCGCGTGGAAGTACGGCGGTGCGGCGACCGTCCCGCCGAAGGCACCATGGCCGCATTTGCCGAGGTGCACCGGCGGACCGGGGCACACCGTCCGTGGCGTCGGGCCGTCGGCGAACACCAGCGAGGAGACGGCGAAGTCGTTCACGCCGCCGACGAAGGCGACCGACCTGCTGTCCTGCGTCGTGCCGGTCTTGCCGAAGTCCGGACGGTCCCACCCGGCGGCCCGGGCCGCCCGCGCCGACGTGCCGGACACGGTGTCTTCGCTCAAGCCATCGCGAAGCGTGTCGGCGAGATCCTTGGGGACGACGCGTTCGCACGGCTCCCCCTGGACTGGGACCACAGCGCCGTCGCGTCCGGTCACCGACAGGATCGGGTCCGGCGGGCACCAGACGCCGCCGCTCATCAGCGTCGCCGACACGTTCGCCAGCTCCAGCGGGCTCACCGGGCTGGTGCCGAGGGTGAACGACAGCAGCCCGCGGAAGTACTCCGCTTGCGGCTGGTTGTAGCGGGGATCCTTCGAGCGCACGTCTCCGGGGTCGGTGATCGGCGCGCCGCCCGCGGCGTTGGTCGCGAGGGTGCGGCGGAGACCGAGCCGATGCGCCATGTCGAGCACCGCCGGGACGCCGAGGCGCCGCTCGAGGCCGACGAACGCCACGTTCGGCGATGTCGCCAGCGCGTCGGCGAGCGTGATCGGATCGGGGTAGGTGCCGAGATTGGTGACCGGGTAACAGCTCGTGTCGGCCCCGGGCGGCGCGAAGCAGTCGCTGCGCGGATTGGGCAGCGGCGTGCGGAGTCCGGCCTCCCCGGCTTCGAGAGCTGCCGCGGCGGTGAAGATCTTGAAGACCGAGCCGGCGCCGAACGGATCGCTGACCCCGCCGACGACGTCCGTGGATCGCTCGCCTTCGCCGGCGTCGACGCCGTAGTCGCGGTTCGCGACCATCGCCAGGACCTCGTGCCGCTGCTCCCCCGGGCGGATCACCGCCATGGTGCCGGCGACACCCGGTTCGCGGGTGTGCACGTTCTTCGACACGGCTTGTTTGGTCACCTCGGCGACCTTCGGGTCCATGGTGGTGCGGATGGTCAACCCCGCGGTGGCAAGCCGGTCCGGTGTGAAGCCGTGCCGTTCGAGGTAGTCCACCGCGTACTCGCAGAAAAACCCAGCCTCGGGCTTGGCACTCAGGCAGTTCGGGGCCGGCGTCCGAGGGCCTCCGGGGAGCACGCCCAGCGCGGCGGCCTTCGCCTCGCCCGCGGCCGAAACAGGAAGCGAGCCCGCATCGGCCATCGCGTCCAGGACGACGTCGCGCCGGGCCTTGGCCGCGTCCGGATGGGCATAAGGGTCGAAGCGGGACGGGCTGTTCACCATTCCGGCGAGCAAGGCCGCCTGCGGGACCGTGAGCTTCGCGGCGCTCGTCCCGAAGTAGGCCTCGGCCGCGGCGGCGACCCCATAGACCGACCGGCTGAACTGGACGACGTTCAGGTACGCGGCCAGGATCTGGTCCTTGGTCATCGCGCGATCGACCTGAACGGCCAGCTTCGCTTCCCGGAGCTTGCGGGCCACCGAGTTCTCGCGGTCACGCTGCTGCGCGGCGGGGTCGCCGCGGTGCACGACGTTGATGAGGAAGTTCTTCACGTACTGCTGTGTGATCGTCGAGGCGCCCTGGGTGTCGCCGCCGGCGGCGTTGTTGGCCAGAGCCCGGAGCACGCCCCGCGGGTCGACCGCTCCTTCGTCGTAGAACCGCCGGTCCTCGATGGCGATGATGGCCGCCTTCATGGCGGGCGAAATCCCGTCGGCGGTGACCGGGAGCCGGTACTGGTCGTACAGCACGGCGATCGGCTGGCCGTCGTGATCGGTCACCGTCGTCGTCAACGGCGGTTTCTCGGCCGCGAGATCGGCTTCGATCGCCGCGACCGAGTCACCGACCTCATTGGACAGCAGCCCGGCGCCGAGGGCCGGCGGCGCCAGCACCCCGGCCAGCAGGACACCGGCCACTACGTACAACCCGGCCAGCCGTGCGGGTCGGAATCGACGCATCCCCGGGTCAGGCGCTGCGCTTCATCGGCGCCAAGGCGCGCTGGTCCGCCTCTGCAGCGGCGGTCTCGTGCCTGCGGGCCGTGGCTTCGTCTCCGGCTGCCCGGGCGGACTGGGCGGCGGCACGTTCGTGGTGAGCTTCCGCTCGGCGGATCGCCGCGAACGATTCTTCCACCAACCGCGCCCACTGTGGAGTGTGCCGCGGGTACCGCCGCGCCTCGGCGCGAGTTTCGGCGGCAGCGGCCAGCTCCTGGTAGGCCATCGCGTGGCAGTCGGCGACGTCCGCGAGGAAACGCTGCTGCTTGCCCCGGTAGAGGCCGTCGGGGTCGGCTCCGGTCTCCAGCTCGACCGCCAGGCTACGGTGGGCACCTGCAGCGTCCCAGACCCGTTCCGCGTCCAGGCGCAGCCGGCGGACCTCCGGAAGCACCCAGGTACCGGAGGTCTCCTTCACCGCTACGTCGGTCGTCATGTCGTGGTCACCTTCCTTCTTCCTCGCTCGGGTCCCACCCTGACACGGGAAGAAGGGGTTTCAACTGACGACTGCCTTACGATCGCGGCCGCAGCCCGACCAGCGGCAGTTGCCGCGCCATCCGGCGGCGGGCGAGGTCACTGCCGTCGTAACGCCACTTCAGCAGCTTCCCCAGCGCGAACCGCACGACCGGCCCGGCGAACCGGTTGCGGTGCTCGTAGCCGGCGATGACCGCGACGGCCTCCTCTTCGCCGAGCACGCGATGCTCGGCAGGGAACCGGCGCCGTCCGACAACCACCTCGACGGGCGGCCGGACCTCGATGTTGCGGAACCAGTCGGCTCCGGCACCCAGCCCGGCGACCACGACGTATTCGTCGCCGCTCCCGCCGACGACTTCCAGCACCGTGCGGTACATCCGCCCGGAGCGCCGCCCGAGGTGGGTCAGGCACAGGAAACGGTGCCCGAGCAGCCAGCCGAAACCGTTGTCGTACAAGCGGACCGGCGCACGGAAGACGAACCTGACGACCCGGTTCACCGGGCGACCTCGGCAGCGGAACGGCGGAGGTTCGTGACCACCGCGGTGGACTTACCCGCGAGCACCGCGGCGACGTAGCGGTCGAGCACCGGCAACCGGGACAACCGCAGCGCCGCGCGGCGGATCCCGAGCTGGAGCGGGCTTTCCGGCAGGAACCAGCGGGCACTCCGCCGCGCCACTGCCTGCTTCTCCTCGGCCACCGGACGCATCAGCCGCTCGTATTCGGTGAACGCCTCGGTGATCGAACGGTTCTGCAGTTGTTCGCCGAGGACGAAGGCGCCGGCGACGCCGAGGGACGCGCCCTGCCCGGCGATCAACGAGACCGCGGAGCACGCGTCTCCGGCGAGCACGACCCGCCCACGGCTCCAGCTGGGCATGACGATCTGGGCGACCTGGTCGTAGTACACGGCCTCACTCGGCGGGCACCGCCGCAGCGCGCGGGGAACCAGCCAGCCCAGCGAACCGTACTCCTGCCGCAGCGCCGCCCTGGTGTCCCCGGGCAGCCGGGGATCACCGGTCCGGTGGACGGCGAAGGCGGCGACCCGGCCGTCACGCAGGCCGTAGAAACCCATCTGACGGCCGATGGTGTCGGTGAGGCAGAACCGGTCACCGATCGCGTGGTGGATCTCGGGGTCGGTGAACACGAACGCCGCGGTGTGGAAGCCGAGGTACCGCAGGAACTCGCCGTCCTCGCCGAACACCAGCCGGCGCACGGCGGAGTGGATCCCGTCGGCGCCGACGAGCACGTCCGCCTCGACCACCTGGTCACCGGCGGTCACCTGCACCCGGTCGCCCAGGTCCTCGACCGCCGTCACCCCCGCGCCGAATCGCAAGTCCACAGTGGGCGGTAGATGCTCGCGCAGCGCCTGCTCGAGGTCGGGGCGCATGATGCCGCACAGCCGGTCCCGCATGGCGCGGGCGAAGGTCGTGTACCGCGCTGACGCGCGGCGGCGCCCTTGTTCGTCGAGCAGGCTCGCCTCATCCACCCGGTAGGCCAGCTCCCGGATCCGCGGCAGCACTCCCAGTTCCTCGGCGGCGTCGAACCCGGCACCGAAGAAATCGATCATGTAACCCTGCTCGCGGGGCGCCGGGGCACGCTCCAGCACGACCACCTCGGCACCGTCACCCACGAGCTTGTTCGCCACCGCCAAGCCGGTGATCCCGGCCCCGCACACCGCGACTTTCACTGCTTTTCCTCCTTCGTTTCAGACCAGCCGTCGCAGGACGGCGGCCGCTCCGGCCGGGGCGTCGTCCGGCGCCACCGCGCGGTGCATGAGCAACCCGTCGATCGCGGCGCCGAGCACCGCGGCCGTTCCCTCGGGGTCGGCGACCCCGCACTGCCGGAAACGAGCGCCGATCACGCTCTTGAGGTCGGCCAGGACCGCCGCGATTCCCGCGCGCAGCGTGTCGTCCCGCGTCGCGGCCAGATAGCCCTCGACGAACAGCAGCGACATCGGATCGGTGCCGGTGTACTGCTCCACCGCCGTCACCATGGCGTCGACCACCTCGTCCGCCGTGCCCGCCGCGCCGAGCACGGGACCCAGCTCACCCGCCACCGCGCGCATCGCCCCCAGCACCGCTTCCACCAGCACGGCTTGCACGGACGAGAAGTGGTAGTGCACCACGCTCGGGGTGACACCCGCCCGCTCGGCCAGCACCCGGGTGCTCACCGCCGTCCACCCGCGCTCCGGAATCAGCTCGACCGCGGCGGCGAGCAGCCGCTGCCGGACGGCTTCACCCCGAGCAGCGGACGGGGACCGCATCGCAACCTCCGCCAGGACAATCGCCCTGAACAGTCGTCCTACACTTACCGGGACAGGTTAGCACAACTATTCGTCTATGCAACAATTTGCCTGCTGATAGGCTCTTGAAGATGCCGACGCGGGTACTGCTCGTCGAAGACGACGCCATGATCAGCGAAGCTTTGAGCCTCGCCCTGGAAGACGAAGACTTCGCCGTGACCACCGCGGCCACCGGCGAGGACGGCCTGGAGCTGCTGGAGTCCACGACGGTCGACGTCGTGCTGCTCGACCTGATGCTGCCGGGCATCGACGGGCTCACCGTCTGCCGGTCGGTACGCGAACGCGGCGACCTGCCGATCATCGTGATCACCGCCCGCACCGACACCCAGGACGTCATCGCCGGCCTCGAAGCCGGTGCCGACGACTACGTCACCAAACCCCTGGTGGCCGGCGAACTCGCGGCGCGCATCCGCGCCCTGCTGCGCCGGGCGGCCCCGGATCGGCCGGCCCACCTCACCCTCGGCGGACTCGAGATCCGGCCGGACGAGGAAGCCGTCCACCGTGACGGCGTCCCGGTGCACCTGACTCGCACCGAGTTCAGGCTGCTGGCCGAACTCGCCGCGGCCGAGGGCAAGGTCGTCACCCGCGAACAGCTGCTGCAGCGCGTGTGGGGGCACGACTACTTCGGCGACACCCGGCTGCTGGACGTCCACATCAGACGGTTGCGCCGCAAGGTGGAACCCGATCCCGACTCCCCGAGCCTGGTGCTGACCGTGCGTGGCAGCGGCTACCGCATCGCCCCCGAGCCGTGATCCGGCGGCTTTCGCTGCGCTGGCGGGTCGCGGCCGCCTTCGGCATCGGTCTCGCGCTGGTGATGACCATCCTCGCGGTGGCGACCTGGAACCTCACCACCGGTTACATGCTCGAGCAGCGCGAGCAGAGCGTGACCCGGCAGGCCGAGGTCAACGTCCGTCTCGTCACGACCGCGCTGGCCGAGCACGCCGACGACCTCGACGAGCTGCTGACCGGGCTGGCGACCGGCCCGGACTCGTCGGTCCTGCTGTCGCGCCCGGCCGGCTGGCTGACCAGCGGCCGGCAGGTCGACCCGCGAGTGGTTCCGGGCGGCCTGCTGGACGAGGCCCGTCGGGGGATCTCGGCACGGCAGCGGTTTTCCGCCGACGGGATCCCGGTGCTCGGCGTGGCGACGCCGGTCGGCCCGGACAGCGTGTACGTCGAGCTGTACCCGCTGCTGGAGCTGGATCGCACCTTCCGCTACCTGAGCACCCTGCTCATCGCCGGCACCGTCGTCGCCGCGCTCTTCGGCGTGGGACTCGGGGCCTGGTCCGCCCGCCGGGCTTTGCGCCCCTTGACCTCGCTCACGGAGGCGGCGTCCCGCGTCGCCCGGGGCGACCTGGCGGCTCGGCTGCCCGCTCAGTCGGATCCGGATCTCGCCCCCTTGGCCACGAGTTTCAACACGACCGCCGGGCAACTGGAACAGCGCGTGCGCCGGGACGCGCGGTTCGCCTCCGACGTCAGCCACGAACTGCGTTCGCCCCTGACGACCATGGTGAACGTGAGCGAGGTGCTCGAACGCCGCCAGGGCGCGATGCCGCCCACGGCACAGCGGGCTCTGCGGCTGTTGCGTTCGGAGCTGCGGCGGTTCCAGCGGATGGTCGTCGACCTGCTGGAGATCTCCCGCGCCGACCAGGACGACGCCGCCGAGGCCGTCGAGGTGGTCGACCTCGGCGAACTGGTGCGCAACGTCGTCGAGAGCAGGCCCGTCGCCGCCGTGCGCATCGAGACCGATCCGTCGACGCCGCTGGTCTCCGCCGATCGCCGCCGGATGGACCGGGTCGTCGCGAACCTGCTCGACAACGCCGACCGCTACGGCGGTGGCGCGGTCGCGATCACCGTCCGGCCCGACGGCGACCACGCCCGGATCGAGGTCGACGACGCCGGCAGCGGGGTTCCGCCCGCCTTGCGCGAACGCATCTTCGAACGCTTCGCCCGCGGTCTGCACGCCGCCCGCCGCGACCAGGAAACCGGCAGCGGCCTCGGGCTGGCCATCGTCGCCGACCACGTCCAGCGGCACAGCGGCCGCGTGTGGGTCGAGGACCGCCCCGGTGGCGGGGCCCGCTTCGTCGTCGAACTCCCGGAGGCCACGTCATGAGGATCGCTCTCGCACTGGTGGCGGCGCTCTGCCTGGCCGGCTGCGGCGTGACGACCGAGGACGAACCCGAGCCGATCACCACGCCCGTTCCGACCGCGACCCCGACGGTCACCAGCAGGCCCGCACCACCGACCCCCTGCCCGCCGACGTCCGAATCGTCAGCCAGTCGTCAGGTGCAGCCCACGTCGCCGCCCACACAATGAGGGCATGACCGTCGAAACCCACCCGGCCGACGACATCACCGCCGAGGTCAGCAACTGGCTGACCGGAGAGTTCGCAGCGCGGCTGCCCGCGGCCGACATCGCCGAGATCGTCCGGTCGGCCCGCACCGACCTCGAAGGCCAGATCGTGCCCGAGGCCATGGGCGAGATGCTGCACCGGCTGGCCCGGTTCCGCGTCCTGCGCACCCTCGAGCACGCATGACCTCCTACCGCCAGCACTGCCCGGTGGCCACAGCTGCCGAGGTACTCGGCCAGTCATGGACCTTGCTCGTGGTCCGCGAACTGCTGCACGGCAACAGCCGCGTCAGTGAGATCGCCCGCGGCGTGCCGGGGATGTCGTCCGCACTGCTGGCCCGGCGGCTCAAACTGCTCACCGAAGCCGGGGTGGTGACGCGGCTGGCGTCCACCGGCGAAGGGCGGTTCGCGCTCACCCCGGCCGGGCGGGACCTGGCACCGGTGGTCGAGCAGCTGGGCCGCTGGGGGCGCCGCTGGATGCCGCCGCCACGCAGCGGTGACCTGAAGCCGAACCTGCTGCTCCTGGACATCTGCCGGAGCATCGATCCGGCCCGGCTCCCCAGCGAAAAGGTCTCCCTGCACCTGAGGTTCGCCGAGACCCCGCCGCCGCGCTGGTGGTGGCTGGTTCTCTCCCCCGAAGGCGCTGCTTCCACCGACAGTGATCCGCGGTTGCCGACCGTGGCCCGGATCGACTGCACGGTGTCCGCGCTCGCCGGGGTCTGGCTCGGCCATCGGAGCTGGCGGGAGGCGCTGGCCGACCACGCGATCCGGTTCGACGGCACACGCGAAGCGGTCCGGAACGCGATCGGCTGGCTCGGCCGCAACCGCTTCACCGATCCCGTCATGACCGTTTCTGCGACGAACAGAATGATGAGACAACAGTTTGACTGAACCACCTGCTTCCGGGAGCCGTGTCCCCGAGGGAAGACACCGAACTCACCTGGAGGCCGACGATGCATTCCCGGAAGCTGCGGATCGCGCTGAGTGGCGCGCTCGCCCTCGCCGTCGCGGCGTGCGCCCCGCCGAACGCCCAGGTCGTGACCGCTCCCCAAGCCCCGGCCGTGACCGGCCAGCCGGCCGCACCACCGGCGACGCTGACGGAGGCCAACCTCACCCAGACGCCGTTCGGGCCGATCAGCCCCACCGGGCGGAAGCTGCTGACCATCGTGCAGCAGACCAGCATCCGCGAGATCACCACGTCGAACTGGGCCATCGAGCGCTCGGCGAACCCCGCGGTCCGGGAAGCCGCCCGGACGATCATCACCCAGCACAACGACCTCGAGAACCGGGACACCGACATCAGCACCCGGATGGGCTTGGCCGTTCCGACCGAGCCCGCCCCGGACATGCAGGTCGGCATCGACCGCATGCGCGGGGAGTTCGGGGAGGAGTTCGACCGGGACTACGTCAACACCTTGCGCAAGGCGCACGCCGAGGCGCTGATCCTCGTCTCGACCGTTCGCGCCGACACGCGCAACTCCTTGGTCCGGCCGTTCGCGGACCTCGCGGGCGACTACATCAAGACCCACATCAACCTGCTGGAGAAGACCGGCGACGTCGACTACGCACAGCTTCCGGTACCGAGTTTGTGAAGCCGCGGGGTCAGCGGCGGTACGGCGCCCCGGGCGCCGGCTGCCGCACCCCCGGCCGCGGCCGGTACGGGACCGGCCTCGCCGCGGGCGGTCGCGGCCGGCGTGCCGCCACGGGCCTCAGCTGCGGCCGCGGATGCCGGACCGGCGCCACCGGGCCGGGCCGGTTGGCCCACGAGTCGAACACGACGATCAGCCCGGCGAACACCGCGACGACGAGTCCCACCGGCACGCTGACCAATGCGGCCACCATGCCGGCGACGAGCAGCATCGGCAGCACCGCGAGCAGGCAGTACGGGTCGATCGGCCCGAACATCCGCCGGGGCGCGCCCTCACGCCGGCTCATGGGCGTTCCGCCGGAATATGTTTCCTCCACTCATTGTTGCAGTATGCAATACTTTGCTGACTAGCGCCAGTGAGGTCGATCACCCGGACCTTCCGGATGAATCGGGCAGCTCGCCGGGAGACTCGCGTGGTTGATCGGCGCGCCCAGCCACCCATCGGGCACACTGGTGGGTATGCCACGCAGCTCCCCTGCCCTCGACGCGACGGACGTCGACGCTGTCACCGACGCCGTGCTGACCGCCTCCCGCCTGCTGGTCGCCGTGTCGGCGCGGTCCATCGCCGCCGCCGGTGACGCGATCACGCTGCCGCAGTTCCGGCTGCTGGTGGTCCTGCAGACCCGAGGCCCGCTGAAGCACGCCGACCTCGCCGAGTACCTGCAGGTCACGCCGTCGACCGCGAGCCGGATGGTCGACCGGCTGGTCACCGTCGGCATGGTTGATCGCCAGCACAGCACCGTCTCGCGCCGGGAGATCGTGCTGGCGTTGACCCCCGAGGGCACGAAGGTGGTCCGCCAGGTGACCGCGCGGCGGCGCAAGGAGATCGCGAAGATCGTCGCCCGGATGCCCGATGAGGTCCGCCACGGCCTGGTCGACAGCCTCACCGCCTTCGCCGAGGCCGGTGGTGAACCCCCCGCGTCGACCGTCGCCCCTGAAGCCGTCTGGACCTGATCGCGACCGGCTACAGCCGCGGCGCTTCTCGCCCGACGGCGTAGCCGGACAGGAGCTCGGTGAGCCCCGGTCCTTCCTCGGACAGGGACGGCGCCGAGCGACCACCCTTGCGACGTCCGGCGAGCACCTCGCCGACGAAGCTCTCGACCTCGGCCGGTGCCGCGACGACCTGCGTTCCCAGCCGGGCGACCACCGCCGGCGGGTCGTGGAGGGTGCTTTCCATGCAGAGCTTCCACCCGCGCCGGGACGACCAGATGAGGATCAGGTCCCGGTCGGGGTGGTCGGCGCACCGAGCGGGTAACGCGAGGTAGGCGGCCGGATGGTCGCCCATCTCCCAGGCCGCGTCGGACCGGGGCACCGCCACGGCCGCCGCGACCGCTCGCACGTAGCCGGCCAAGCCGAACGCCTCGCGTGCTGCGTCGTGATCGAGCATCATCGTCCCCCTTCACGGGCGGCGAGCTTGGCCAGCATGGCGTTGTAGGACCGCAGTGCGTCCTCGTCATCGTCGACCGCGGTGCCTTCGCCGAGGTCGAGGGCCGACCGGCGAGCCGACTCCAGCCACGTTCCCAGATCGTCGCCGCGGTCCATGGCCGACATCCAGCGGCTGATGACGAACACCGCAAGTGCCGCCATCAGCGCGTCGCCGCCCACCCACATCGCCGCGCCGCCCCAGTGCAGGTCCTCCACCAGCCCAGGACCCCAATCGCGGATGACGGCCGCGTAAGCCGGGAACGGTTCTGCCGGGGTCATCACCAACACGACGCCGACCACGGCGTCGACGACCATCGCGCCGAACAACACGACCAGCCGGGCGAGATGGGACAGCGGCGGACGCCCTGGCCGAACTCCGACCAAGGGCAGCAGCAGGAGCAACCCGGACCCGACGTAGAGCAGCTCTTCGATGCCGTGCACGAGCGGCGAGGTGAGCGCGTGCTGCAGGAACGGGGTCAGGTGGGTTCCGACGACGACCGCGGTGTAGCCGGCGAAGCCCACCGCCGGGTGCGTGACCACGCCCAGCGGTCGCCCGGCTCGGCGCAGCCGGCCCTGGACGAGGTCGAACGGACGACCCAGCAGCAGCAACGCCGGTACCACCATGATCAGCAGCAGATGCTGGGCCATGTGCATCGAAAACAGGACGTCGCTGTAGGCGTTCACCGCGCCGCCGATCGCGAACACGGCCAGCCCGACCCCTGCCAGGAACGTGCCGGTCTGGCCCCACGGCCACCCGGGTCGCCCAACCGCGGCGACAAGGTAGCCGGCCGCGATCGCACCGAGCAAGATCACCGCCGGTACCGGCAAGTCCCATTCGGTGAGCAGCGCCGACCAGGTCAGCGGGGGCATCGCACCCCACTTCCCCGGCGGTCGCGCCGCGAGAGCACAATTGCCGTAAGCAACATTTGCACCATGCTACTCGACGGAGGGGATCCGACGATGACGACGGCCTCCCCGGCCATGCGACGAGCCGAGCTCGTCGTCGGCGGCATGACCTGCGCGGCTTGTGCGACGCGGGTCGAACGGAAGCTGAACAAGCTCGAGGGCGTCACCGCGAGCGTCAACTACGCCACCGAGCGCGCGGTCGTGCACACCGCCGTCCCGGACGAGGTGCTGGTGGCCGAGGTGACGCGCGCCGGCTACCGCGCCGAAGTTCTCGACCGCGATCGGCGGACGGACGAGCCTGCCGCCGATGTTCGCCGGATCTGGCGGCGGCTGGTGATCGCGTTGCTGCTCGGCGTCCCGGCCGTGGACCTCTCGCTCACCCTCGCGCTGGTGCCCTCACTGCGCTTTCCCGGCTGGCAGCTGGTCGTCCTGGCTCTGGGACTGCCGGTGGTGACCTGGTGTGCCTGGCCGTTCCACGCGAAAGCCGCGGCAGCGCTGAAACAGCGTACGACCTCCATGGACACCCTCGTGTCGACCGGGATCATCGCCGCCACCCTCTGGTCCGCGTACGCGATGACCCGGCCCGCGACGTCCGCCGTCCCGGACGGCGGCTGGGGCCTGTTGCTACGACCGTCCGGCTCGCTCTACCTCGACGTCGCGGTCGGGGTGACCATCTTCGTGCTCGCCGGTCGGCTCTACGAGGCGAAGGCCAAGCACGCCTCGGGTGATGCGCTACGTGCGCTCGGAGAACTGGGCGTCAAGGACGTCACCATCGTCGGCGCCGACGGCCGGGAAAAGCTCATCCCCGCCGGAGACCTGCGGTCGGGTGACCACTTCGTCGTGCGGCCCGGGGAGACGGTCGCCACCGACGGAGTCGTCGTGTCCGGCTCGTGCGCCGTGGACGGCAGCGCGATGACCGGCGAATCGGTTCCCCGCGAGGTGTCGGCGGGCGACCCGGTGCTCGGCGCCACGGTCGCGGTCGGCGGGCGGATCGTCGTCCGCGCAACGTCGGTGGGCGAGGACACCCGGCTGGGCCGGCTCACCCGGCTCGTCGAGAACGCGCTGTTCGAGAAGGCGCGGGTGCAGCGGGTCGCCGACCGGATCTCCGCGGTGTTCGTGCCGGTCGTCCTCGCCCTGGCAGCGGGTACTTTCGTGGCCTGGTACGCCGTCGGCGGCGCGGCCGAACCCGCCTTCGGCTCCGGCCTGGCGGTGCTGATCATCGCCTGTCCGTGCGCGCTCGGGCTGGCCACGCCGACCGCGATGCTCGTCGCGTCCGGCCGCGGGGCTCAGCTCGGTGTGTTCCTGAAGGGCCACCAGGCGATCGAGGCGGCCCGGGCGGTTGACACCGTGGTGCTGGACAAGACGGGCACCGTGACGACCGGCCGGATCGCGGTGACCGGTATCCACCCGCACGGTGTCGAGGCCGACGAGGTGCTGCGCCTCGCGGCCGCCGTCGAGCAGGCATCCGAACACCTCATCGCCGCGGCCGTCGTCGCCGAGGCGGATCGGACGATCGGTGCCGTCCCGATGGTGACCGGCTTCCACGCGCTGGCCGGGCTGGGCGCGCGAGGCGAAGTCGGGGGCCACGACGTCGTGGTCGGCTCGCTGCGGCTGCTGGCCGATTCCGGCGTCACGGTGCCGCCGGCCGTGCGCACCGAGGCAGCCCGCTTCGAAGGAGAAGGGTCGGGGGTCGTCGCGGTGGCCCGCGACGGCGTCGCGATCGGCGTCCTGGCCATCGCCGACACCCTCCGGCCCGGCGCGGCCGAGGCAGTGGCCGAACTGCACGCCCTGGGCCTGCGCACGATCCTGCTGACCGGGGACCGCGAGCCGACCGCCCGCGCGATCGCCGCCGAGCTCGAGATCGGTGAGGTGATCGCCGAGGTCCTGCCGGACGAGAAGGCCGCCGTGATCCAGCGTCTGCGCCGGGAAGGCCGGACGGTCGCCATGGTCGGGGACGGGATCAACGACGCGCCCGCGCTGGCCGGCGCCGATCTCGGGTTCGCCCTGGTCACCGGAACCGACGTCGCAGCGAACGCCGCGGACGTCGTGCTCGTCGGCACCGACCTGAGCGTCCTCGCCCGGGCCGTCCGGCTGGCCCGGGCGACGCTGCGCACGATCCGCGGGAACCTGTGGTGGGCGTTCGGGTACAACGTCGCCGCCATCCCGGTCGCGGCCGCCGGGCTGCTGAACCCCTTGATCTCGGCCGCCGCGATGGCGGCGTCGTCGTTGTTCGTCGTCTCGAACAGCCTCCGCCTGCGCTCCTTCGACACGGCGCGGACTCAGACCACCGACACCCAGTAGTCCCAGAACGCCTGCACGATCAGCCCGGCGATGACCACGTACCACAGCGCCAGCAGGCCGGTGTGGACGCGGCGCAGGCCGGCGCCGACCCGGGTGCCGTCGAGGTTGTGCAGCGTGGTGTACCAGAAGATCGCGATGGTCACGATCCACACGACCATGCAGTACGGGCACAGGGCGTGGATCCGGTACAGGCTCTGGAACACCAGCCAGTGCACGAACACCACGCCGAACGTGACCCCGAGCTGCAGCCCCGACCACACCCAGCGCGGCGGCCGGTACCCGGTCAGCAGGGCCACGCCCGCCGTCACGACGACGGCGAACGCCGCGATGCCGATGAGCGGGTTCGGGAATCCGAAGGCGGCAGCCTGCGGGCTGTCCATCACCGAGCCGCAGGACACCACCGGGTTGAGCGAGCAGCTCGGGACGTAGTCCGGATTGCGGAGCTTCTCGATCTTCTCGATGGTCAGGGTGATCGCGGCGACCAGGCCGAGTGCTCCACCGATGATATAGAGCCAGGCCAGGCCACGGGGCGAGCGGACTGCGGCGGTCACAGGTCGAGGTCCTTGTCGAGCAGGGTGCGCAGCTCCTGGCTGATCATCGGGTAGGTGTTGCCGGTCGGCCGGAACTGGGTCCCGTTGACGAACAGGGTCGGGGTGCCGGTGACCCCGGCCTGCTGCCCGTCGGCCTTGCCCTGGTCGATCCGTTGCTGGACCGCCGGTGAGGCCTGGTCGCGGTGGAAGCGGTCGAGGTCGAGGCCGAGTTCCTTCGCGTACGCGTCGAAGCGGTCCTGTGCGCGCTTCTCGTCGCTGCTGACGTTCTGACCGTCCGGCTGGAGGGCCCACGTGCGGTAGTCGCCGTAGAGCTTGTCGTACATCTCGCGGTACTTCCCCTGCAGCGCGGCGGCCTCGGCCGCGCGCGCCGCGGGCACGGCGAGCGGGTGCATCGGCAGCGGGAAGTTCCGGGTCACCAGCGTGATCCGGCCGGAGTAGTCGTTCGCGAGCTTGCCGGTGACGTTCTGGTAGTAGGCCTCGCACACCGGGCACTGGTAGTCGATGAACTCGACCACGGTGACCTTCCCGTTCTTCGCCTCGGTCACCGTGTGACTGTCCGGGTGCCGCAGCACGTCCGCCGCCACGGTGCCCTCACCCACCGCGGGTGAATCCTTGTGCTGGAACAAAAGCACTCCGCCGATCACCAGCACCGCCACCACGAGCACGGCGATCGTGGTCCACGCGTTCGCGGACAGTCCTTTCTTCGCCGTCACCGGGTTTCGTTTGCGCTTCGCCATCGCTCCTCGGGTTCCTTCCGTGGTTCGGTCACTGCCGGGCGAGCGCGGAGAGCACCGCCTGGTGGGTGAGCCATCCGGTCAGCTGGTGGTCGCCGTCAAGGACGGGCAGACCGGTGCCGGGCGCGTTCGTCAAGGCGGTCAGGGCGTCGGCGAGCGACGTCTCGCAGGTCACCAGGGGCGGCAGCTCGGCCAGGTCTCCCACGGTGCCGTCGTGGTCGTCACCGAGGGCCTCGGCCACCGCCTGCGCCGTGACACAGCCCTGGTAGCGCCCTTGTTCGTCGGTCACGGGCAGGATGCCGTGCCCGGACACCGCCAAGGCGTGCGCGGCCCGCTCGAGCGGCGTGCCGGCCGGAAGCGGTTCGGGCAGGGGCTCGGCGACGCTTTCGACCATGGTGGCGGCCAACCGGCGTTCCTGTGGGTGCCGATCGAGGTCGACCCCGCGGCGGCGCAGCTTGAGCGTGTAGATCGTGTCACGGGACAGCGCCCGGCTCGTCGCGGTCGCGATGACGATCGCCGTCAGCATCGGCAGGATGATCGTGTACTGGCCGGTCAGCTCGAACAGCACGATCACCGCCGTGATCGGCGCCCGTGCCGAGCCGGCGAACGCCGCGCCCATCCCGATCAGCCCGTACACGCCGGGCGAGGCGGTCAGCGAGGGCAGCCACGCGTGGACCACGATCCCGAACGCCGTCCCGCCCATCGCCCCGATGAACAGCGATGGCGCGAACACCCCACCGGAGCCGCCGATGCCGATGGTCAGGCTCGTCGCGACGATCTTGCCCACCAGCAACAGCAGCAGGAACCCGATCACGTACTTGCCTTCGACCGCGTTCTGCAGCACCGGGTACCCGACCCCGTACATCTGCGGCAACAGCAGCAACAGCCCACCGAGGAACAGCCCACCGACGGCCGGGCGCAGCCATTCCGGCCCGCGCCACACCCAGTCGCAGAAGTCCTCGATCCAGTACAGCACCCGGGTGAACAGCACGCCGCAGGCGCCGACGACGACTCCGAGCACGACGAACAGCAGGTACTCCACCGGGTTACGCAAGGTGAACGGCGGCAGGTCCAGGAACGCCGTGTTCCCGAACGCCGCCCGCCCGACGACGCTGGCGGTGACGCTGGCGAGCACGACCGCGCCGAACGACTCCGCGGCGAAGTCGCGCAGGATGAGTTCCATCGCGAAGAACGGCCCGGCCAGCGGCGCGTTGAACGTCGCCGCGATGCCGCCCGCCGCGCCGCACGCGACAAGCACCCTCAGCCGGGACTCCGGCAGCCGCGTGATTCGGCCCAGAGTGGATCCGAGCGCGGACCCGATCTGCACGATCGGGCCCTCCCGCCCGACCGAGCCACCGGAGCCGATGGTCAACGCTGACGCCAGCGCCTTCACCGCACTGACCTGCGCGGGGATCCGGCCGCCGCGTTCGGCGACCGCGTACATCACCTCGGGCACGCCGTGGCCACGGGCTTCGGGCGCGAACTTGTACACCAGCGGCCCGTAGATCAGGCCGGCGATCACCGGCGCGAGCAGCAGGAACCACGGCCCGAGTTCGGGGAACCAGGGGTGCGCGGCGCGGCCGGCGTCGGCGTAGTCGGCCTGCCCGGAAAACAGGTGGGTGAACGTGGTGATCAGCCAGCGGAAGACGATGGCGCCGAGCCCGGCGCCGGCGCCGATGAGCACGGCCAGGCCGACCAGGCCGGACCGGCTCTCCCGCAGCCACCTCCCGATCGGCTGCCGGACCGGGACCGGGACGCGCCTGACCGACATGCTATTACCTGAAGACACTATTGCATTATGCAATACTTGTTACGATCACGCGCGGAGGTCCCCCGCCTGCGCCTTCGCGCGCTGCCGGTAGGTCAAGACGGCACTGAGCCCGCTCAGCCCCAGCAGCAGAACTCCCACGACGAGGTCGGTGACGATCACGCGGGTGAGGTCATAACCCAGCAGGAAGGGCGCGACGATCAGCCAAAGACCGAGCGCGGCGTTGACCACGCTGAACGCCGGGTAGTCCCGGGGCACGACCGTCCGGACCAGCGCCAGGACGGCGACCACCAGGGCCACCAGCACGTCGATGCTGTCGGCAAGCCCGTGCCGCACCTGGCTGAAGTGCAGCACATAGGGCGCGAACCCGAGCCACAAAGCCGCCACGAAAGCCAGTGAGCTGGGCAGACTGGGCGTCAGTGCGCCTTCGGTGCCCGGACCGATCCAGAAGTGCTGTTCGCCACCACGAGTGACCATGATCCCTCCGGCGTTCCTCGTCGCTTACCGTTGCACAAGACAACAGTTTACTCCTCCGTCGAAGAACCGGCGCGGCGGCGGGACACAACGCTGTGTCCCGCCGCCGCGTCACGACGCCGCTTCCGCCCAGGCCGAAGCCGTTCAGCACCCTGAAGTCCGCGCCCCCAAACCCATGACGCGTTCCTCACTCACGACGGCCGCCCCGGCCTGCCGGCGCCGGACTCCACTGTCCCGCACCCGGCGGCCGGCAGACCTGACGATTGCCTTGCGATCCTCAGCCGAGCACGAAATAGCGCAGCCAGAGGTAGGGCGCGGCGATCAGCACCGTCAGCAGCGTCACCTGCGCGCCCTTGCGGGTGAACTCCCAGAACGAAATCGGGCTCCCCGACCGCGCCGCAATCCCCAGCATCACCACGTTCGCACTCGCACCGATGGCCGTCATGTTGCCGCCGAAGTCCGCGCCAAGAGCCAGCGACCACCAGAGCGCCTCGGAGTGCCCCGGGTCCGGAATGTCTTGTGTGAGGGCCAGCACGAGCGGGCTCATCGTGGCCACGTACGGAATGTTGTCGATCACCCCCGACAGCAGGGTCGACACGACGAGAATCAGCATCACGGCGAACAGCGCGTTGCCGCCGGTGGCGTCGGCAGCCAGCTTCGCCAGGTTCCCGATGACGCCCGTCTTGACCAGCGCGCCGATCATCACGAACAGCCCCGCGAAGAACAGCAGCGTCTCCCACTCCACCCCGGCCAGGTAGTCCTTCGGTTCGGCCCGCGAAATCAACACCAGGATGCCGGCGCCCAGCAGGGCCACGACCGACGGCTCGATGTGGAACACCGAGTGCCCCACAAAGCCGGCGAAGACGGCCAGCAGCACGACGCCGCACTTGACCAGCAGCCCGCGGTCGCGGATCGCCTCCCGCTCGTTCAGCCGCATCACGTCGGCCACCCGCGCCGGATCCACGGCGAACGACCCGCGGAAGAACCAGCGTAACGCCAGCGTGAACGCCAGCAGCTCGATCGCGACGATCGGAGCCAGGTTGACCAGGAAGTCGTTGAACGACAGGCCCGCGCGGCTGCCGATGATGATGTTCGGCGGGTCGCCGATCAGCGTCGCCGCGCCGCCGATGTTCGACGCCAGCACCTCGGCGATCAGGAACGGGATGGGCTTGATGTCCAACCGGTCGCAGACCAGCAGCGTCACCGGCGCGATCAGCAGCACCGTCGTGACGTTGTCCAGGAACGCCGACGCGATCGCCGTGATCAGCACCAGCAGCACCATGATCCGCAGCGGCGAGCCCTTGGCGCGCTTGGCCGCCCAGATCGCCAGGAACTCGAACACGCCGGTGCGCCGCAGCACGCCGACGATGATCATCATCCCGAGCAGCAGGAAGATGACGTCCCAGTCGATGCCGGTGTCGTGGGAGTAGAACGCGTCCTCGGCGCCGGTCACCCCGAGGGCCAGCACCACGCCGGCTCCGGCGAGGGCGGCCACCATCTTGGGGATCTTCTCGGTGGCGATGAAGACGTACGCGACGACGAAGACCGTGATGGCGATGGCGGTGCTCATCGCACCCCCGCCGTCAGCCGTGCGTGAGCGCCAGCTCCAGCAGCCGCGACGCCGAGATCACCCCGAGCAGCCGCTTGTCCTCCATCACCGCGACCAGCGGGCAGCGCAGGCGGGCCATGATCGCCGCGACCTCCACGATCGTGTCGTCGCTCTGCACCCGCGGCAGCTCCGACGGCTTCTCCGGCAGCAGCGACCGGACCGTCTTGCCGCCCAGCTTGTCCGCGACCCGGTCGGCCATCGACTCGTCCAGCACCCCCGCCAGCGACGGGTCGTCCTGCACGTACCGCGGCACCAGGAACTGCACCACCTGCGACGCCGGCAGGATCGAACACGGGCACCCGGAGGAGTCCGTCACGACGATCCCCGGCAGCCGGCGCTCGGCCAGCAGCTTCGCCGCGGCGAGCGCGTCGGAATCGACGTCCACGACCGGGTACTCCTCGGCCATCTCCACAGCGTGCATCCACCCAGCGTACGGCGGACGGGCCGGTTTCGTGCGGCACTATCCGGTGCTCCTTTCGGTTTCTTGACGGCCGGTGGGCAGGTTGTCCGGCGGCTCGAAGCTCAGCGCCTTGGCCACCGGGACGTCGGTCGAGGAATGCAGCACGATCGACAGTGCGATCGTGACGGTGACCAGGTCGAACACGAGTTCCGCGTCCGGGATGCCCGACTGCAGGGCCAGCAGGCCGTAGACCACCGAGGCGAACCCCTTCGGCCCGAACCAGGCGGCCGCGGCCCGTTCGCGGCCGGACATCTTGGTCCTCAGCAGCGACAACGCCATCGCGGCCGGGCGGACCAGGACGATCGCGAGCACGGCGAGCACCCAGCCGCCCACGCTCAGGTGCCCCAGCCGCTCCGGCGTGACCAGCGCGCCGAACACCAGCAACGCCGCGAACTTCGTGATCTCCGAGAGCAGGTCGCCGAGCGGTTCGAAGTGCTCGGCGGCCATCTTGTCCATCGTGGCCAGCGTCGATCCGGCCGCGAAGGCGGCCAGGTAGGGGTTGGCGTGCGTCAGGTGGCAGGCGGCGTAGAGCATCACCGCGATCGCAAGCGGACCGAGCGCCTGCAGCCGGGGCTCGGCGGTGAGGATCTTCAGCCGCCACGCCAGCGTGACCAAGGCCGGGATGGCGATGCCGAGGACCAGGCCCAGCACCAGCTCGATGCCGACCGTGCCCAGGTCGGAGTCCGCGTGCGCGGCAGTGGCCAGGAAGATCAGCACGAACGGCAGCGCGAGCCCGTCGTTGAGGCCGGACTCGACGTTGAGCAGCCGCCGCAGCCGCAGCGGGACGTCGTCGCGCCCGACGATCGCCGCGGCGAACACCGGGTCGGTCGGCGAGAGGATCGCCCCGAGCAGCAGCGCGGTCGGCCAGTCCAGGCCGACCAGGAAGTGCGCCGGCACCGCGATCCCGATCATGGTCAGCGGCATCCCCAGCCCGAGGGCCCGGCCCGACAGCCGCCAGCCCTCGCGCAGCGCGCGCACGTTGGCGCGCTGGCCGTCGGTGAACAGCACGGTGAACAACGCGATGTCGGCGAGCGCGGTGACCAGCGGGTCGTGCGGCGCGATCTTCACCAGGCCGAAGCCGCCTTGGCCGATCAGCGCGCCGGCGAGCAGGAACAGCAACGCCGTCGACAGCACCGTTCTCGCAGCAACGCCGGACAACGACACGCTGATCAGCAGAACGACGCCGAACGCCAGTACGAGCGCCATGAAAATTCCGTCCTCGAGTCGCCACCTCCGCCCGCACCGGACGAAGGGCCGACCAGACTTCCCGGCACTCCACGCGTAAAGATGCCGCAAAGACCCGCGTGGAGCAAACCGGGATCCCTCAGCGTGACGCGCGCAACTCCGCTGTGACCTCGGCTTCGGTGAGCCGCCGCGGGCCGACGTAGTACAGCACCGCACCGGCAGGTACCTCGCCGTCCCAGCCGGGGTTGACCACGAGGCCATCAGCCGCGCGAGCAGCCAGGATCGTGGCCCCGAACGCCCGGCCGAGCGCGACCCGGCACCGCTCGGTCCGCAGGGCGCCTAGCGACTCCGGCAGCGCCACGGAGTACGTGCTCGCGCCACCGGCGGTCATCAGTTCGGCGTAGACGTCCGCGATCCCGGGTGAAGTCAGCTCTTCGGTGACCATCCGCGGGGTGTGCCACTGCACGCACTTGATCTTCGGGTCGACGTACCGAACCAGTTCGGCACGCTCCATGTCCCGCAACGCCACCACGACGTGCGCCGAGGGGTTCGCGTGGTCGACGGTGACCGCGACGGCCAGCGCCTCGTTGTCGTCGGCCATGTCCACCAGCACGGTCGCCGCGCGGTGCACGGCCGCCCGGGCCAGCACATCGGCCGCGGTCGGGTCGCCCCGGACGAAGTCCACCGGTTCCCCCGGCATCGGGTGCACCGGGACCTCCTCGCCCGTGCAGAGGACGAGCCCGGTCACGTCGTCGGCCAGCAGCTGGGCGACGATCCGCTCGGTCCGGCCGGCCGTGTAGCCGATCAGCACCGTGTGACCGGTCGTGTGCACCGGTTCCGTCCCCTGCATCCGACGTCCTTTCGCTTGCTCCAGCGCCGTGGCGAGCCGGGTGAACACCGTCGTGAGGGTCGCGATCCCACCGATGATGACGTAGCCGCCGACGAAGTGCCCCGCGGTTGTCACAGGCGAGTAGTCGCCGTAGCCGACGGTGGCGGCCGTCACAACGAAGTACCACCAGTAGTTGCCCGGACTCACCAAGTCGCTGCCCGCTGGTTCGGCGAGCGCCATCAGCGGCCAGCTCGTCGCGAACACGACCACGACCACGACCACCGGCAACAGCCAGCCTCGCGTGAACACCCAGCGAGCGAGCAGCCGAGACAGGAAGAACGTCATCCATCCCCTTCACCGGCACGGTCGTGAATCTCGCCAGCCGAACACATCGACGAGCCGGACACAACGGACTTTACCGGACTGTAATCGCTTCAACCTGAGATTGAGTAAATATTGCCATGTGCAATGATGCCGCTGGTCAACGTTGCCCCGTGTTCCGGTCCCCCAAGGAAAGTCGGGAGTCCATTGCCGACAGTCAGAGCCGAGAAGCTGTACAAGGTGTTCGGCAGGCGCGCCCAAGAAGCCGTCCGCCGCCTCGAGAGCGGCACGCCACGCGATGAGCTGGACGGTGCCACCGCCGCCGTCGTAGACGCCTCGTTCGAGGTCCGCGACGGCGAGATCTTCGTCGTGATGGGCCTGTCCGGCTCGGGGAAATCGACGCTGCTGCGGATGCTCAACGGCCTGTTGCCGGCCACCGCGGGACGCGTGCTCGTGGACGGCCAGGACCTCACCGCACTGTCCAAGAGCGACGTCCGGCAGCTGCGCAGCAAGCGGATGAGCATGGTGTTCCAGCACTTCGCTCTCTTCCCGCACCGAACGGTGCTCGAGAACACCGCCTACGGACTGCGTGTGCAAGGCGTGGCTCGCGACGAACGCACCCAGCGCGCCGAAGAGGCGTTGCGGCTCGTGGGCTTGGACGGCTGGGGTGACCGGCTGCCGAAGCAGCTCTCCGGTGGTATGCGCCAGCGCGTCGGCCTCGCGCGGGCACTGGCCGCCGACACCGACATCCTGCTGATGGACGAGGCATTCAGCGCACTGGACCCGTTGATCCGCAAGGAGATGCAGGACCAGCTCCTGCAGCTGCAGGACACGCTCGGCAAGACGATCGTGTTCATCACCCACGATCTCAACGAAGCCATGCGCCTCGGCGACCGGGTCGCGATGATGCGCGACGGCCGCATCGTCCAGCTCGGCACCGCCGACGAGATCCTCACCACGCCCGCCGACGAGCACATCGCCCGGTTCGTGCGGGACGTCGACCGCACTCGCGTGCTCACCGCGAGCTCGGTCATGCGTCCGCCCGGGCGGACACTGGCGACCTCGTCGGGCCCGCGTGCCTCGATCCACACCATGCGGACGCTCGAGGTCACCGAAATGTTCGCCGTCGATCCCGACGGCGGGCTCGTCGGCATCGTCACCACCGCCGATGCCGTTGCCGCCGCGGCCCGCGGAGCGAACACCGTCACGAGCGCGGTGAGCAACGGCTTCACCGAAGCCGGTCCGGACACCCCGGTGTCCGATCTGCTCGCCGCCGCGGCCGAGCAGCACCCGATCGCCGTCGTCGACGACCGCCGGCGCCTCCTCGGAGTGGTCACCCCGGCCGCCATCCTCGCAGCCTTGGCCCCCACCTCGGAGGTGATCACCCATGCGTGAAACCGCGTGGCAGGTCCCGAGGATCCCGGTGGGCGACTGGTTCCAAGCCGTGGTCGACTGGCTCCAGAACAACATCGGTCCGTTTTTCGACGCGATCGACACCATCATCAAGGGCGTCGTCGAAGGGCTCTCCGATGCCCTGCAAGCGCCACCGGCTCCAGTGCTGATCATCCTGTTCGCCGCGCTCGGGTGGTGGCAGCGCGGCTGGCGCTTCGGCGTCGGCTCCGCGGTCGGCTTCGCCCTCATCGACAGCCTGGACCGCTTCCCGTCCGCCATGGAAACGCTCGCCCAGGTGCTCGTCGCCGGCGTTGTGGCCGTGGCGATAGCGGTGCCGATCGGGATCCTGGCCGCGCGCAACGCGACCGTGAGCCGGGTCGTGCGGCCGGTGCTGGACTTCATGCAGACACTCCCGGCGTTCGTCTACCTGATCCCGGTGATCTTCTTCTTTTCGATCGGTCCGGTGCCCGGCGTCGTCGCCACGGTGGTGTTCGCGCTGCCACCGGGGGTGCGGCTGACCGAGCTGGGCATCCGCCAGGTGGACCCCGAGATGGTCGAGGCCGGCGAGGCGTTCGGTTCGCCACCGCGGAAGATCCTGACCGAGATCCAGCTTCCCCTTGCGCTGCCGACGATCCTGGCCGGGGTCAACCAGATCATCATGCTATCGCTGTCGATGGTCGTGATCTCCGGCATGGTCGGCGCGCCCGGCCTCGGCGCCGAGGTCTACGCCGCGGTCACCAGCCTGAAACTCGGCTCCGGCTTCGAAGCCGGCCTCGGCGTGGTCGTCCTGGCGATCTACCTCGACCGCCTCAGCAGCGCGCCGCCGGAACGAAAAGACCGATAGAGAAAGGAAGAGACGTGCGGAGCACTCCCAAGATCCGCCGGATCGCCGCGCTCGGGACCGCGGTGCTGTCGGCGCTGGCGCTCACCGCCTGCGGTGGCCGCGAAGCGCAGTCCGGTAACGACCAGGGCTCGAAGTCGGTCACCATCGGCTACATCAACTGGGACGAGGACGTCGCGCTGACGAACCTCTACCAGGCCGTGCTGGAAAACAAGGGCTACCAGGTCAAGACCCAGCTGCTGGACGTCGGCCCGATCTACGCCGGCCTGGCCAAGGGCGACGTCGACCTGTTCCTCGACGCCTGGCTCCCGGCCACGCACGAGCAGTACTGGAAGCAGTACTCCAGCCAGCTCGAAGACCTCGGCACCTGGTACGACAACGCGACCCTGAACCTCGCCGTGCCCGACTACGTCCAGGCCGTCGACAGCATCGCCGACCTCAAGGCGCACGCCGCGGACTTCGGCGGCAAGATCACCGGGATCGAGGCCAGCGCGGGCGAAACCGGGATCGTCGAGAAGACCGCGATCCCCAAGTACGGCCTCGACGGCACGATCACCCTGCAGAACTCCTCGACGACGGCGATGCTCGCCGCGCTCGACTCGTCCATCAAGGACAAGAAGCCGATCGTCGTGACGCTGTGGCACCCGCACTGGGCGTACTCGCGCTACCAGCTCAAGGACCTCAAGGACCCGCAGGGCGCGATGGGCAAGGGCGAGCAGCTGCACGCCATCGGCCGCAAGAGCTTCGGCACCGACTTCCCGGCCCTGGCCAAGGTCGCCAAGGGGCTGAAGCTCACCGACGAGCAGCTCGGCTCGCTGGAGGACCTGATCCAGCAGGCCCCCAAGGGCCAGGAGAAGGCCGCCGCCCAGAAGTGGATCGAGCAGAACAAGGCGTTCGTCGACCAGGCCTTCACCGGCCTCTGAGAACTCGTGCGGCCGCCGCCACGCGCCGGTGGCGGCCGCACGGCTCAGCGGCGGGTCCGCTGGTGGAAGGTGAGCTTCCACCCTCCGGGCCGCCGCGCATAGACGCTGCTCACCTGCGCCGAATACGGCAGAGCCGAGCGTGTCGCCGCGATGCTGTACCGGACCACACCAGTGCCCTCGCTGAGCTGGACGCAACGCAGGCCGTGCCGGCAGCCACGAGCTCCTGCCAACCTTGCTGTTCCAGATCGATCAGCTCTTCGCGCACCACCGGCCGTCCTCCACCACGGTACGGCGGTCGCCGGTGCCACTGCCGGCCTTCCGCATCCGAGAGTGGCTGCACCTGACGATTACGTTGCGATTCCGGCGCCTCAGCCGTCTTCGCCGGATCGGGACCGGTACTGCCGCACGACGACGATCAGCAGGCTGCCCACGGCGACACCGAGACCGGTCAGGTCTACGGGGTTCAAGCCGGCGTGCCCGTCGAGCCAGACGGTCGTCCAGCCGAGCACCGCGGCCAACCGCCAGTACCGTTGGCTTGCCGGAATGAGGACGAGGGCGACCATCGCCAGTGCGGCGGCGAAGACGATGGTCACCCCGGCGGCTCGTCGCGTGCGGGAACGGCCGCCGCCGCTTGGTGGTGGTGCGCCTCGGCCCGGCGAAGCGCCGCGAGTGACCGGTTCATCGCGGCGGTCCACTCCGGCGAGGTACTGGGCCGGTTCGTCGCCCAACGCCGCGCTTCGGCGGCGTCTGCCAGCTCCTGGAACGCCATCGCGTGCTCGGCCGCGACCTTCGCCAGCCCGCGTTCGACGCGGGCTTGGAATGTGCCGCCCGGCTCGGCGTCCGTCGCCAACCGCGCCGCCCGGGTCCGGTGCACGGCCGCGGTGCGCCACATCAGCCCGGCGACCTCCCGCAGCCGTGACTCCTCGGCATCAGCGTGTCCCACCGCGCAGCCCTTCGCTCATCCGCTTCAGGTAGCGCAGCTCCAACCGCGTGTGCTCGCGATCGCGGGCGACGCCACCCAGCAACCGGGCGAAGGCCAGTTCCATGAGCCGTGCCCGCAGGCCGGCGCGGAACTCCGCCCAGACGTGTGCGCGGACGACCGTGCTGTCGTACCCGTAGCGCTCGACACTCCACGTGACGCTTTCGGCGACGTCCACCGGCAGCCCGAGCCAGCGGTAGCGCGCGAACGAACTGCGGTTCAGGACCGGCGCCGGGCGCAGGCAGGAAGTCTCGGGCGGCGGCTCGCCGAGCCACTCCCCTTCGATACTCCGCAGTGTCTCGCGGACCGTCGGCACGGGAGCCGCGATGACGATGCCCTCCACGTAGTCGAACACGGCTACGCCCCGGTTCCGACGACGCTCACCGGGCACGGTGCGTAGCGCAGGACAGTCCGGCTCACCGAACTGCACAACACACGCCTGAGCGGATTCCGGCGGTTGTCGCCCACGACGAGCAGCGCGGCGCGGGTCGCGCGGGCGAGCAACGCCCGCTCCGGGAAGTCCCGGACCAGCTCGTGTTCGAACGGGACCTCGGGGTAAACCGAAAGCCACTCCGCCAGCTCGGCCACCATCATCGCCGACGGACCGGAAAGCCTGCGTGACCGGCCCGTCATGGCGTGGACGAGGCGCACCGGGGCCGCGTGCCGTTGCGCGAAGTCCAACGCGAACGCCAGGGTGGCGGAATTGTCGGCCACCGGGTCGAGACCGACGAGAACCGGGAGATGCGCAGTCCCTTCGGCCGGATCGTCACCTCGGACGACGACGAGCGGCCGCCCGGACGACCTCGCGAGCGCCGCGGTGGTCGACCCGAAGACCGCCCGGGCCGGCGACCTCGTCCCCGGCGGCCCCACCACCACCATCACCGCTCCGGCCCGGGCAGCCACGCGAGCGAGCGCCGGCCCGGGCACGTCTTCGAGCAGGACCGTCCGAACCTCGAGGTCGGGGTGCGAGTGACCGATCTCCCGTACGGTTTCCCGTGTCTGCGCCTCAGCCTCTTCGCGCAGCCGATCGGCTCCCGGGCTCGGCGGCGCGAGTGCCATCTCGGGGTACTGGGTGCCCGGCCAGCTCCCCTCCACAGCGCGAGCGAGGACGAGTGCGCCGCGCCGACGGTCGGCCTCCGCCGCCGCCCAGAACACGGCGCGCAACGACTCTCGCGTGCCGTCGTACCCGGAAACGACGACCGCCGGCTCCGTCGTGGTCACCGCTTGCTCCGATCGTGCAGTGCCCGGCTCAGGACGGCCACGCCGATCGCCCACAGCGTGAGGACCACGGCGCCGGACGCGACATCGCTCGTGGTCGTCGCCGGAGCCGGCGTCCCGTCGTTGTAGCCGAGGGCGGTCGGTGCCACGATCAGCCAGGCCCCGGCGAGCGGGAGCACCGGCCGCCAGACGTGCGCGGTCGCCGGCGCCACGAGCTGCGCGGCTCCGCACAGCACCACGACCGTGCCGACGAGCACGTCGTTCCAGTAGCCGTTGAAGCCACCGCCGCTCAGCTGTTGGTCCAGCTGGAACGGGGAAAACGCCAGCCACAAGCCGGTCAAGAAGGTCAGGGCGTTCACGGTGGCCAGCGCCAGGCTGTGCGCGGCCACGCTCGTCCGGGACAGGGTCCGGGTCCTCATGGGTCCTCGGCTCCTTTCGTCGCGCGTGCGGCTCCACCCTCTCGCGGGAGGACGTCGCTGCACCTGACGATCAGCTTGCGATCCGCCTCAGCCGCGTTCGAGCACCGCCTTCAGGAAGGTTCTCGTGCGCTCCTGAGTGGGTGCGGTGAACAGTTCCTCCGGCGGGGCGTCCTCGAGAATCCGGCCGTGGTCGAACATCAGCACCCGGTCGGAGACGTGCCGGGCGAACTCCATTTCGTGCGTCACGCACAGGATCGTGATGTCGGTGCTCGCGGCGATCTCCTTGAGCACCGCCAGGACTTCGGCGACCAGCTCGGGGTCGAGTGCCGAGGTGACCTCGTCGAGCAGCAGCACCTGGGGGCGCATCGCGAGGGCACGGGCGATCGCCACCCGCTGCTGCTGGCCACCCGACAGCCGCGCCGGGTGGGCGTCCATCTTGTCGGCGAGACCCACCAGCTGCAGCAGCTGCGCCGCGCGCGCGTCGGCCTCCTCTTTGGACAGACCGAGTACCCGCAGCGGCGCCTCGACGATGTTCTGCCGGACGTTCATGTTCGGGAAGAGGTTGAAGTGCTGGAAGACCATCCCGATGCGCTTGCGCGCCGCCCGGAGATGACGCTCGTCGGCCGGAACGAGGCCGCTGTCCTTCAGCCGGTGGCTCAGGCACTGCCCGCCGACGTGGATGGTGCCGCCGTCCACGCGTTCCAGGGTCATCAGCAGCCGCAGGATGGTGGTCTTGCCCGATCCGCTCGGCCCGATCAGCGAGACGAACTCGCCGCGGCCGACGCGGAAGCTCAGCTCGTCGAGCACGACGTGGTCGCCGAACCGCTTGACCACCTGGTCGAACCGGATCATCTCAGAGCTGTCCGACACGACGCTCCACCTTCCGCACGAGGATCGACGCGGGCAGGCTCACCAGGAGGAACAACACTCCGGCGAGGGTGTAGGGCTCGATGACGCGGAAGGTCTCGGCGCCGACCTCCTTGGCCCGGTTGAGCACGTCGAGCACGCCGATGGCGAGCAACAGCGGCACCTCCTTGAACATCGAGATCGTGTAGTTCCCCAGCGCGGGCAGGACCCGCGGGATCGCCTGCGGCAACACCACGCCCGTCCACACCCGCCGCCGGGGCAGGTTCAGCGCCACCGCCGCCTCCCACTGGCCGGCCGGTACCGCTTCGATCCCGGCGCGGTAGACGTCTGCTGTGTAGCAGGCGTAGTGCACGCCGAGGGCGATAACGCCGGTCACGAACCCGGAGAGCTTCAGCCCGATGGCCGGCTCGATCAGGTAGTACAGCGCGAACACCTGGATGAGCAGCGGCGTGCTCCGGATGAACTCGACCACGCCCGCCACGACCGGGCTCAGCACCGGGACGCGAGCCCGGCGCAACAGGGCGAACACGATGCCCAGCGCGTAGGCGAGCACCGAACCGAGCAGCGTCAGTTCGACGGTGGTGAGCAAACCGTCCAGCAGCAGCGGCACCGACGCGGCCGCGCTGTCCCAGTCCCAGTCCACCTCACACCCCCGCGGTCCGGCGCCCGAGCCGACGCGCCCCGGCGCGCTCGAGCACCCGCATGCCGTACTTGATCAGCAACGCCAGCGCCAGGTACAGCACCAGCTCGGTACCGTAGATCCACCCGATGTCCTGCCCGAAGACCGGCCGGAGCAGCTCACCGTGTTCGGCGATGTCGCCGGCCGAGATGAACGACAGCAGCGCGGTGCTCTTCAGCAGCTGGATGAACAGGTTCGTGAACGGCGGCAGCATCTCGACCACGGCCTGCGGCAGCAGGACGCGCCACATCCGCTGGACCGGCGACAGGTTCAGCGCGATCGCCCCCTCGTACTGGGCCCGGGGGATGGAGTTCACGGCGCCGCGGACGATCTCCGCGCCGTAGGCGCCGTGGTTCAGGCCCAGCACGAGGATGCCGGCGAACAGCGGGACGAGTTTGAAGCCCACCAGTGCGGGCAGCACGAAGTAGAGCCAGAACAGCTGGACCACTTCGGAGGTGCCCCGGAAGACTTCGACGTAGACCCGGCTGATCGCCCGGACCACCCGCGAACGCGAGACCAGCGCGAGCCCCGCGGCGAACGCCAGCACGATCGTCAGGGCGATCCCGCCGGCCGCGGCGGACACCGTCGTCGTCAGGCCCTGCAGGATCGACGGCAGGATCGTGCCGAAGGAGTCAGGCAAGGCGATCTCGCATCACGCGGTGCACAGCTTCTCGGTGGTGACGTCCGGCTTCGGCAGGTTGCTCTCGTCGAACCCGAACGGCGACGCGATCTTCACCCACTCGCCGCTGTCGTGCAGCTTCTTCAGCTCCGCGTCGAACGCCGTGCGCAGCGTGTCGTCCTCCTTGCGGAACACGAATCCACCGGCCGACACCACTGGATTCCCGCCGTCCATCGGCACGAACCCCGGTGTCACCTCGACCGCCGCGGAGGGATTCTGCTTCACCAGCCACTTCAGCGAGATGTCGGTGAGCGCGGCGGCGTAGACGCGGCCGTCGGCGACCGCGCGCAGCATGTTGTCCTGCGTGTCGAGCGTCTGGATCTGGTCTTCGGCCACGCCGGCGCCGGTGAGGTAGCCCTTCTCGACCGCGGCCGAGAGCACCGCCACCTTGACCTTCTTCGCGGCCACGTCTTCGAGCTTCAGCACGCCCTGCGGATTCCCCTTCGGCACCAGCAGAGCCGTGAGCGCCGAATAGTCGGGCGCCGAGAAGTCCGCGGCTTGGCAGCGCTTCCCGGTGATGTTCATCCCCGCGGCTACGACGTCGAACTGCTTCGCAGTGAGCGCGGGGATGAGCTGGTCGAACGGAACCACGCTGGCCTGCACGCCGTCGATGCCCAGCGCCTTGAACACCGCGCGGGCCACTTCCGGCGCTTCGCCGGTCGTCTTCCCCGAGCTGTCGGCGAATCCGTACGGCGCTTCGTTCGCGATGCCGATCCTGATCGTCTTGGCGTCCTTGGCCGCTTGCAAGGCATCCTTGCCATCGCCGGCACCACCGGTGCTCTCGCACGCC
The DNA here is from genome assembly GCF_024703995.1 of Amycolatopsis iheyensis. GTDB lineage: Bacteria > Actinomycetota > Actinomycetes > Mycobacteriales > Pseudonocardiaceae > Amycolatopsis > Amycolatopsis iheyensis. The sequence continues at coordinate 45,818 of NZ_JAMXQV010000029.1, forward strand.
GACAGCGCCCCGGCCCCACCGAGCACGACCGCCGTGGTCAGCGCCGTCCGCCGCAGCATGTCGCGGCGAGTCCATCCTCCGTGCGTCATTCGCACCCCTTCACGATCCGAGTGGCCACGAACCTAGGCGCGAATTTCTTTCACCACAAAGAAAACGTCGAATGCTGTTACTCGAACGTGACTAGCACTTGCCGGACAACCTTTCAGTGTCACCGAAATCCGCACCATCCCACCTGACGATCACCTTACGATTCGCGGCCCTGATCGTAAGAGGACCGTCAGGTCAGGCTGCGCGTCCGGCGTCACCGACCGGGTACTCCTCCTTCGTAAGCCCCGAACGACCGACCTAGGGAGAGAACCCTTGCCTCGCCCGAATAGTTCACGCCTACTGTCCCTCGTCGCCACATCAGCCGGTGTTCTGGGACTGGTCGGCTGCGGCAGCAGCGAGCCCGCCACGACCACTCCGAGCACATCCGCGCCATCGTCGACCGCATCACCGACGTACACCGTCACCGCGAGTACGACGAAATCAACTTCGCCGCCACCATCGACGTCCGCGGTACCCAGCGGAAACAACCTTTGCGGCGCAGGCGATGTCGAGTTGGCTCTCGGCAAAGGAGACGCCGCGGCGGGATCGCTCTACCGCCCCCTGCTGATCACCAACAAGAAGGTGGAACCGTGCACCGTGCAGGGTTTCCCCGGAGTGTCCTATGTGGCCGGTGACGACGGTCATCAGGTGGGTGAAGCCGCCTACCGCAGCGGAACGAAGGGAGATCCGGTCCGGCTGAAGCCAGGACAGACCGCGGCGGCGGTCATCCAGTTGGTGAACGTGCACAACTACCCGGACGACATCTGCCGGCCGACACCGGTACGCGGCCTGCGCATCTACCTGCCGCAGGAAACCGACTCGAACTTCGTGCCCATGCCGGGAACGGGCTGCGCGAACGACGATCTCCCCGGCAACCAGCTCTCCGTCAAGACCGTGCACCCGGCCTGACCGCCGACTTCGAAAGGATTCGCTGAGTCACCATGATCAAGGCGTTCGTCCGCGAGTTCCCGACCGTGCACCTGGTGATCGGCGTGGCCGGCAACCTGATCTTCTTCGTCGGCAGTGTCTTGTTCGTCTGGCACAGCACCGAGCTGCTCGCGATCTGGCTGTTCATCGCCGGCTCGTTCGGGATGCTGCTCGGCGCCGTCGGCCAGGCGCTGTACCTGCACGAGCGACACCGGCTCTCAACGGAGTAAGCTCGCTGGTGGAGTGCCGGGAAGCCTGGTCGGCGTCGTCATCGAACGCGGAGGCTTCCCATGACGATCGACGCGATCGGCCTGACCAAGAACTACCGCGACGTGGTCGCGGTCGACGAGCTCGACCTGCACGTGGCACCCGGCGAAATCCACGCCCTGCTCGGTCTCAACGGCGCGGGCAAGACGACCACCATCCGGATGCTGCTCGGCATGGTCCGCCCCACCAGCGGCCGGGTGTCGGTGCTGGGTACGGCGGTCCGGCCCGGTGCGTACTCGGTCTGGTCCCGGGTCGGCCACCTCGTCGAAACTCCGTCCGCCTATCCCGACCTCACCGTCGAAGAGAACGTCCGGCTGGCCGCGCGCCTGCACGCCGTGCGCGACGAGACGGCCGTCGCCGAAGTCATCTCACGGCTGGGCCTCGACCACCACCGCCGGCACCGCGCACGGACGCTGTCGCTCGGCAACAAGCAGCGTCTCAGCCTCGCCAAAGCGCTGGTCCACCGGCCCGAACTGCTCGTACTCGACGAACCGGCGAACGGCCTCGACCCGGCCGGCGTCGTCGAGATCCGGCAGCTGCTGCACGACCTCGCCCACCGCGACGGCGTCACGGTGCTGCTGTCCAGCCACATCCTGACCGAAGTCGCCCGCCTCGCGACCCGGATCGGCGTACTCGACCGCGGCCGGCTCGTCTGGGCCGGTGCCGCCGCCGACCTGATCGCCCAGGCCCGCCCCCGGCTGCGCGTCGGCGTCCGCGACCACGACCGAGCCGCCGCGGTGCTCCGCGCGGCCGGGCACCCCACCGAGGAAGACGACCACGGACTCGCGCTCGCGGGCGACCGGGCGATCCGCCACCCGGACGAAGTCGCCACGCTGCTCGTCGAAGCGGGCTGCCCGCCCACCCGGCTCGCCGTCGACCAAGAAGACCTGGAAACGTGCTTCCTCCGCCTGGTCGGCGCGGCGTGAACGCCGCCATCTGGGCCGAAGTGCTCAAAGCCCGCCGGTCACGGCTGCCGTGGACGACCGGGATCGCATTCACGATCGCGGCCGGCTTCGGCGGCCTGGTCATGTTCATCCTCCAGGACGTCGGCCGCGCCCGAGCCCTCGGCCTGCTCGGCACCAAAGCCGCGCTCACCGGCGGCACCGCGGACTGGCCCGGCTACTTCGCCCTGCTGTCCCAGACCGTCGCGGTCGGCGGCACGCTGCTATTCGGGCTCATAGTGGTGTGGGTGTTCGGCCGGGAGTTCAGCCAGGACACGGCCAAGGACCTGCTGGCCCTGCCGACCCCGCGCGCCGCGATCGTCGGCGCCAAGTTCGGAGTCACCGCGGTCTGGTGCCTCCTGCTCTCGCTCTACACCTACGGGCTCGGGCTGGCGATCGGAGCGGCGATCGGCTTGCCCGGCTGGTCATTGCCGGTTGCGGCCGGCGGCCTGGGGAAGCTGCTGCTCACCACGGTGATGACGATCGCGCTGGTGACGCCGTTCGCCCTGGCCGCCAGCGCCAGGCGCGGCTACCTGGCCGGAGTGGCTGCCATGTTCGCGGCGACCTTCCTGGCGCAGGTCGTCGCCCTGCTCGGCTACGGCCGGTTCTTCCCCTGGTCGGTCCCGGCCCTTTTCGCCGGGACTGCCGGCGCCGAAGGTGAACTGCCCGGTCCCGTCGGGTACGCCCTGGTCGTGCTCGTCGCCATCCTCGGAACCGCAGGCACGATCATGTGGTGGAACCGAGCCGACCACGACCGATGACGGGCGGCTCGACGTCGACTAGGGTGAGCAAGCGCTCGTTCAGCACCCGTACGAGATGAGGCACGACATGGCGGTGGATCCCCGCGGCAAAGACCTCAAGCACTACCTCGCCGAAGACCCCGGCGGCCCGGTCGTGATGCTGAACCTCCTGCGGTTCCGCGAAGACGGCCGCAACAGCTACGCCCAGTACGCCGCCGCGCTCGAGAAGACCTTCTTGCCCCGCTACGGCGCTGAGGTCCTCTACGCGGGCGACGGCTCCACCTCGCTCGTCGCCGAGCAAGGCCAGGAATGGGACGCCGTGCTGCTCGTGCGCTACCCGAGCCGCGAAGCGTTCAGCCGGATGGTCGCCGACCCGGAGTACCAGGAGGTCACTCACCTGCGCACCGAAGCGCTGACCGAAGCCATCCTCCAGGCGACGACGCCCTGGTCCGGCCCAGAATTCTGACCAACCAGGGCTTCGACCTGCACCCCGGCGCCGTACAGGACTACCGTTGTGAAGGCGGGTCACCGACCGGAGCGGAGCACGGCCATGGACAAGCAAGGCACGGCGCGCTTCACCATCACGCGAAACTCGATAGCCGACGCCGTTGTGCTCGGTATTAGCGGCGAGATCGACGTGTCGACCAGCCGCGGCGCGGACGCCGGACTCCGGACAGCAAGCGAGCCGCGACCTCAACCCGCACTGGTCGTCGTCGACTTGACCACGGTCGGCTTCTTTTCGGCTGCCGGTGTGCATTTGTTGGCGGGCTTCGGCCGGTCTTGCGAGAACCGCGGGCTCCGTCACCACATCGTCGCGACCACCGGCACGATTGCGCGGAAGGTCGTGCTCATCACCGGCCTGAATGAAGAATTTCCCACCTTCAGCAGCGTCGACGAAGCCCTCCACGCCGCCTGACCATCATTCGGTTGCCGAGTTACTTGAGGCCGTCCAGCCATTTTCCGAACGCAAGAGTACGAGAAATGTTCTCGTCGCTCACCGAAGCGAGCGACAACCAGCTTTTCTCATCGTCGCCGCACACCTCGGCGATCATCTTCGCGACTTGTTTCACCTGACCAGGACTGTCGAGCACTTGCCGCGCAGGCAGAGCACGCAGCAGCTCAGGCGTGCTGTACCGGGACTGGAGCAGGCCAGCTGTGGTGAGGTCGCGTTGCGCCGCGCGACCGCGGAGATTCCGCAAGTGCCCTGTCAGAATCGCTGCCGGATCCTGTTCACCCGCCAGTTCGGCGTCGGTCGGCACCCGGATCAGTGGCGGCTTCTTCGTCTGGGCCAGCCTGGCGAGCTGTTCCCGGCGAGACCGGCTGGCCGAGTTCAATTCGTCTTCACCACGGCGTTCAACCGCGACGAGCGAGGGCTCGTCAAGCAGTGGAACGAGGTCCAGGAGGACATCGCGCGGCGTCCGGGAGTTCGCCACCAACAGCTCGATCGCGCCCGCACGCACGTCGGCATCCTTTGTGGAAAGGGCTCGATCACGGTCGGAGCCGCGGCAGCTTTCCCGCACGGACACGACCACAGAACGCAGGAGGTCACCGTCGTCGGTTAGCTCGGCCAGTGCGGCGATGTCGTCCCAGTTCGGCCCGCTGTACCTGCTCACTGGCTCCCAACCGCCGGCCACGACGTCACGAACGAATTCGGCGAGTGGGACGGCGGCGATCTGCCTGAGCCTGGGCCACCGGCGGACGTGGTCCGCGGCCGACTGCAACCGGATGCCTTGAACGTACTTTCCACCGGCCCCGAAGTCGCGGGTCACGACCGGCAAGCAGGCCATGAGCAGTTCGTCGGACAGAGTGCCCGCTCGCTCCAGCAGCATCCGCCGAACCGTCTCTCCATGCGGCCCAGCGGCCAGCACCCGCCACACGGCCGGCCGTTCTTCGAGCAGAGACCATGCTGCCCGCTCCCGCTGTTCCCGCTCGGTCCTGAACCGCTCCATCAGGCGGTTGTGCTCCCACCTGTTCAGGCCTTCCAGTTCCGGCGGTTCACCTCGGTCGGTCAACGCCGAGTTGACGAGAGCCACCACGAGCGGCTCCGGGAGCTCCGAGTCGACGGCCCGACTCCAGCGGGTGGCGACCGAACCGACTTCCGCCGCTTCCACGCCGCCGGCGAGCTCGATCGCCTTTCCGTCCCAGCCGCGTTTACCGCACAACCCGATCAACCCCGGCAGCTCGCGCTGGTGCCGAGCCGCCGCATCGATCAGCCCCGGATCGGCCGGCAGCAGTTCGAGAAGGTCGACGACCAGGTAGCCTTCGGCCACCTCGACGAGACGGAGCCGTGTTTCGTCGGTGAGGTCATCCCGGAGCGCCACCTGGCGCAGCAGGTGCGGCCGCATGGTCGCGAGCGTGGTGATCACGCCGCTCAGCTGCGACTCGGACAACGACGGAATCCCGGCCAGGGCACCCAATACGGCTTCGTGCACGTTCCCAGGATGCCCCACACCACCGACAGAATCCGGGCATCGGCGATCGAACAACCCGATTCACTCTTTCGTGTCGTCCCGTAACACCGCGTCCGTTGGCTCCGACTCCGGAGGGCGTGGCGACCTCGTTGTTCGATCACCATGACGACGCGGAGCAAGCAGCTTTCTTGCTCCGCGTTTCCGCGTTGGTCGCACCGATCGCCGCGAACGCCGGCGCGGTCGTCGACGAGGCAGAGCTGCTCGAGGTCGCGCGCGCGGTGTACGCGGCCTTCGGCGACCAAGACGCGATCGGCGGGCTCACGCGCGCCCAGCTGGCCGACGCGTGCGCGGACGTCTGCTCCGAAAGCGCGTTCCAGAGCCGGTTCGAGCTGTTCTGCAAGCTCGGGATGCTGCGCCCGCACTTCGAAAAGGCGCACCAGCAGCGCTACGTGTTCAACCCGACGAGCGCGGCGGGCTTGCTGGTGTTCGAGCGCCTCAGCGAACGGGGCGGGGTCGACGAACTGGTCACCCTGCTGGACCGGACCCGGGCCGCACTGGCATCCGGGCGAGCCACCGTCAACGAAATCCGGAACGCACTGCTCCAAGCACGCCGCATGATGACGATCTCGGCGGACGAGCTGCTCAGAATGGTCGTCGCCAGCCCGCTGTCCGAGCTCATCGCCGAACGCAAGCACCACCGGCACGCAGCTCTGATGGACGACGTCTTCACCCTGAACGAGCAGGTCAAGGACGCGTTCCCAGCTCTGGATCCGGAGGCATACCGGCTCGTCGTGGAAACCCAGCGCTACGTCGGCGCCCGCGAGCAGTTCGTGGGCCGGTTGCTCGACGAAGGCGCCGCGGCCCGCGACTTCTCGTTGCTCGATCCGGAGGAGTACCTGGAAGCCGCTCGGGTGGCGTCGCTCGACGAGCTGGCCGAGGTCTTCGCGAGCACGGTGTTCGATCCGCCGGCCCCATGGCTGGATCCCGCTGTGGTCGCCGAGGGTGTCGCCGGGTTCCGGCCCCGCGCGGCGATCCGGCGCCGTCCGCCCCGGCCGGCCGATCCGCCACCTGGCCCGGATCCGATGCTACGGGTCGAAGAGCGAGCAGAAGCGGCCCGGAACCGGCGGGCCCGGGCCGCCGAGCTGCACCTGCAGGGCCGCGCGGAGGTCGACTTGACCAGCAGTCTCCGAGCGGCTGGCTGGCCCGGGCTCGCCACCATCCTCGTCGAGCTGCTCGCCATCCACGCCGACCCGGATCTGCCCTACCGCGTGCGGATGAGTGATGAGCTCCTCGTCGAGCCCGATGGTCCGGTCACGCACCTGACACCGGTGACGGCCTACCGCCTCACCGAGCCCCTGGAGCAAGCTGTCGAACTCGCGGAGGAGGCCGACCATGGCTGAGCCGGGAGCGCTGGCCTTGGCCCGGATGCGGGCAACCGGGCAGATACCGCTGACCGCGCAGGTGCCGGCTGCCTGGCACCGGCAAGCCGCTGATGCCGGACGACGACTGGTGGAAGCCGTGGTACCCGGCCGGCTCCCGGTGGTCATGCTCGGCTGGTGGGACGGCGTCGAACCCGTGGCGGGCGGGGACACCGGTGTCGAGCGGACGAAGACCTCCCAGGTCGTCCTGCTGACCTTCGCCGCGGTTCTCGGCGCGTGCTGGCCGGACCGATCCGAGCACCCGTTCCCCGGCATCGCAGCAGAGGAGGACACCATTCTCGCCGCCGTCGCCGCCCTGGGACCCATCACCGCGTCCGCGGCCGAGGGTGGGGCCGCCGGCCGCCGCCACAGCAAGGGCGCGCTCCGACGACTCGACGATGCGCGCCTGCTCTCCATCGACGGTTCGGAAGTCCGGCTCGGCCCCGCGGCCGCGCTCTGGTCGGAGGAGCAGGTCACGGCGTTGCGATCGGTGTACGACCGCCTCCCGCGGCTCGGGGAGCGCGAATGACCGGGATCGCGCTGAGCGACCTGCCGGTGAGCCGGCAGGTCGACGTCCTGGCCGCGCTCGCGGCGGTGGAGACCGCCGACCAGCCGGTGCCGCCCGAGGGTTTCCGAGGCTTGCTCGACCCGGCGCTGCGCGCGACCCTGGACCGGTGCTTGCGCGCCCAGGGCCGCGTCCTGCTGAAGGTCGGTGACGGGTTCCTATCCGGGTACGAGGACGAGATCGGCCGGCAGCTGGCCGCCGAAGGCGCCGGGGTCCTGCCTCCGGACGACCGCGCGGTGCTGGCCTTGGTCCTGCTGCACTGCGTCGCGATCCCTCGCGCGGCCGGACGGCTGCGAAGCGACTCCTGGCTCGACGCCGAGCCGGTCCGCAAGCAGGACCTCGTGCTGTCGCAGGTCCCCGAGTCGAGGGTCCGCGGTGCCGTCCAACGGCTGCGCAACGCCGGGATCCTGCGCTACGGCGCCCGCCGGAGCATCCTTCCGGGTCCGCAGTTCGCCCGGCTCACGCCCCGGGTTTCCGCGCAGCTGTGGGAGAACCTCATTCTCCTGGCCCAGCCCGACGGCGTCATGGGGGACGTCATCCGACGGCGCCGGATCGCCCGTGACGAGCACGCGAAGCAGGAGAAGCCATGACAGAGGCCCCCGCACCCACGGCAGGGACGGGCATCGTCGGCGACCGGCACCTGGTCGCCGTGCAGACCTTCGACATCGCCCGGCTGACCACGCACGCGGTGCCGCTGGTTCCGGGGACGTTCGTCGCGGTATCCGGTCAGGGCCCCAAGGGTGATTCCAACGGCTCGGGCAAGACGACCTTCCTCGCCGCCGTGTCCCTGCTGCTCGGCGAGGCACAATGGCGGCTGGAAGCCAACGGCTCGCAGTACGCGGCCAACCTGCTGTTCAAGCCCGAATCGGCGGGCCTGGACCCGACGCACCGGTACGCCCAAGCCAACCGCGGCTACGTCGTGGGTGTCTTCGCCGACCCCACCGATCCCGCGCGGACCGCGCTGACCGTCTGGGTCCGCATCGCCGCGACGACGCCGTACCTCAAGGTGCGCTGGACATCCGGGTTGCACATCGCGATCGCGGATAGCGACCTCGAACGCGACGTACTGGCCGACGGCCTTTGGGAGGCCATACCCCGGGCTCAGGAGCTGGGACCCAAGCGGTTCGCTACCGACCTCTACGGCGACGCACCGCGCTGCATGGCCTACCTCGACACCCCCATGCGACCGTCAGCTCCGTCCCTGCTGTCCCAGCAGATGACGGAGATGACGCCGGCCAGAATCGGCGAAGCCCTCATCGAACTCACCGGACGGCAGCGTCTCCTGGAGACCGAGGCCGAACAGCGTCGACGGCTCGCGGAGCAGAAGTCTTCCCTCGCGGAACGTCAAGAGGCGGATGCCCGGGCTCGCGTGGACGAGCAGGCCGACCTCGATGCCGTTCAAGACCGCGAGCGGTCACGGCAGCACCTGGCCGAAGGCGAGCACATGTGGCGGCTGCACTTCGCCCGCGGCTTCCTGGAGGTGAGCACAAAAGACACCGAACTGGCCGACATGATCGGGGAGCTCGAGCAGAGCGTCGAGGAGCTCGATGGGCAGCGAGAGATCGCACAAGACGAGCTGGACACCCTCCGTGGTCGGCAGAACCTCGCGGAACAGTTGCAAGACGCCCAATCCGCACTCGGTCAGGCGCAAGAGCGCCTCAATGTTCGCCGAGACGAGCGCGGAGAAACCGCTTCGAAGCTTCGCGCCCTGGCGGACCGGCGGGGTGAACTTCTACCGCTCAGAGACGCGTGGACCGGCATCACCGTCGAGGTCGCCACGGAAGCCGTCGGTGCGGCTGAAGAAGATCTCGCCCAAACCCGGGTCGATCGCCGAGATGCCGAGCAACGGGTCCGTGAAGCAGAAGCGGAGCTGAATGCGGCACGGGCGGGCGACGGCGGCCCGGCCGGCGCGGCGCTCGCCCGGCTGCGCTCACGGGACATCCCGGCGGCATTGCTGCTCGACGAGATCACGCTGGCTTCGGAAGTACGTGCATCGTGGGAGCCGCGCTTGTGGCCGCACCGTCATGCCGTGGTGGTCGGCCCGGATGACGAGGCAGCGGCGCTGGGGCTGATCGGGACCTTCCCCGGCATCGGCATCGTCGTTGCCGACGCGCCGCTCACCGCACTGCCGGCGCGGCTGCCCGAGGGCGTCACCGCCGACGTGCCGGTGGCCCGGTTCCTGAACACCCTCGAGGCCAGGACCGACTTCGTGACCGTACCCGAACGAGCGGTCGACTCGGCACTCGGCGAAGCCGTCATCGGCCGCTTCGACGAAGAAATCGCCGGACGAGCCGCTCGGGTCGCCGCGGCGGAACGCAAAGTCCAACGCACCACGGCAGAACTCGAGGAAGCCCGCATCGCGCAAGGGACGGCGGCGCTGGCCCTCGACGCAGCACGCGAAGCCCTCGGCGCCGCGAAAGCCGCCGCCGAACTGGACTCGATGGCTGAAGAAGAACGCGCCTTGCAAGCAGTCATTGCCGAGCTGGATACCGCTCTGGAGACGTTGCACTCGGCCGTCGACGAGGCGCAAGAAGCGTGGCTCGCGGCCGCGACTGCCGTGCAAAGCCACCAGCTGCAGGTCAATGCCGCAGCGGCAGCAGTGGACCAGCTCGACCGGGAACTGCGTGGGATCCGGGACAAACTCGGGCAGCGGCGAACCGAACGGGACAACCTCAACGTCTCCTACTGGCTGGCCGGGTGGGCTGATACCCCGGATGCCGCTACGGAATTGCTGGACGCACAACCGGACCGCGTCCGGGTGTTGCGGCCACGATCCCTGCGGCACCGTGCGGCGGAAAAGCTCAAAGAAGCCCTCGACGCCTACCTCGATGCGTCTCCGCGCGTCCCAGCCGAGCTTGCCGAAGCGAAGGAACGGCGACAGCGCTTCGCCGACGGCGAACCAGGGGTCGCCGCGCGCGACTCGGACTTCACGAGCATCGCCCAGCCGCTGCGGGACCTGCTCGACTCGCGCAAGGACTCGGACCGCATCCTGGAAGACCGCATCGTGCGGTCGCAGCGGGAACGAGCCACCCAGATCGAGGAGATGACCGCCGAAACCACGGCACTGGACGAGGAGATGGAACGGCTCCAGGACGCGATCAGCAGCCGGCTCGAAGCCTCCCTCGACAAGATCAGCAAGGCCCTCGACCGGCTCAACCGAGCTCGCGGTGGCTTCGGTGCCGAGCTGCGCGTCACCCAGACCCGACCGCCGACTGCCACCTCCCCGTGGACCTGGGAGGTCTCACCCCGATGGCGGCGGTCGCCCTCCGGCGGGATGGTCTCCTACCGCGAAGTCGCGAACGGGGCGCAGGTGAAGGTCTTCGCCATCCAGCTCGTGCTGGCCGCGCTCCTCGCCGCGGACGGCGCCCGGGGCCGGGTCCTGGTGCTGGACGAGCTCGGCAACAGCCTCGGCGACGTCAACCGCAAGGACGTCCTGCGGGACCTCAACGAAGTGGCCGCCCAGCAGCAGGTCACGATCCTCGGCACGTGCCAGGACTCGGTGATCGGCGACGCCGCCGGGGTGTGCGGGGAGATCCTCTGGTTCTGCCACCAAGCACACACCGAGGCCTACAACCAGCCGACCCGTGTCTGGGGCTACGACGCGAACGGTGAACGAGTGGAACTCGTGCGCGACTGGCTCACCGCCGGACGGTCCCTTGTCTGACCAGCGCATCCCGATCGACGGCCTGCCCGCCGGAGTCGTCGCCACCGCCGTCGCACGCAAAGACGGCAGCATCCCCCGAGACCGACGCGGCCGGACGAAAACGACGCATGTCCGGCTCACGTCCGGCGGTACCGGCGTCCCGCCGGGAAGGCCGATCGACGGCATCGCGGCCAACGACCTGAAGTGGGTCCTCGACAGCTCCCGGAGGTACTGGAGTTCCCTCGAGCGGCGCTTCGGTCCGGCCGCGCGCGACGTGGTGCTGCGCTTGACGGCAGCTGGAGTCGTCGACGCCCTGTGCTCGGTCGGCGAAGACCTCCGCATCGACACCGTACGGCGCTGGGATCTCACAGCTGCTTGGGAAGCCCACCGGCGAACCTGCGAGGATCACGAACAGAACCGCGCTGAAACCTGGCGGTCCCGCGCGGAAGCCGCGGCCGGGCGTGTCGTGGCGATCGATCCGGGGCTGGCGCAGGCGCTGACGAGCAACCCGTCGGCGAACGCGCGGTTGGCCGTCCTCGTCCACGCCGCCGAAGACCTCGCCGACGGCATCACCCACGACGGGCCACGCGCCTTCAGCCAAGCCCACTTCGACGGCACGAAGGACCGCGAGGACGCCGCGGACATCCTGGCCGCGTGCGGCGTCCAGCAGAGCACCCTGCTGGCACTCGGCGTGCTCCGGAGCGCGTACCTCGGTCTCGGCGGCCCGATGGTCGTTCAGGACCCGAACGGACAGGAGTTCTCTCTTGCGGGCCTGGCCGGACCGGTCCGGTTCCGCGCCACCGGCTTGTCTCTGCTCGCTCCCGCGATCGTCGGCGGCACCCCGACGATGGCCGTGATCGAAAACCTGCAGGCGGCCGAGGCGGTGTGCGACCGCTTCCCCGAGGTCGCGGTGACGTGGTGTGCGGGGCAGCCCGCTGAGGTGGTCGTCGGCCTCATCGCGAAGCTCGCCGCCGGTGTCGAGCACGTGATCGTGGCGACCGATGCCGACCTCGGCGGTGTCCGCATCGCGAACCGGATCGTCACGGCGTTGACCGGCCAGCCGGATGTGCTGATCGTCGATGCCGGCGCTCATGCCCACCCTGCGCGATCACCATTCGGCAGAGCAAGCATCGATGGCCTCACCGCGCTAGCCGAAGGGCCCGGTCCGATCGCCCAGTTCGCCGAAGCCTGCCTCAACCGCGGTTATCCGGTCGAACAGGAAGCGACCATCCGAGCGGCGCTCAACGCAATCCTAGGATCATGACTGCTGTCCTCGCCAGCTGGGATCGACAGCGGGCGCCACCAGCGGTTCGACGTACACCGGGCCACCGATCCGATATCTCCCGGTAACCGATCACGGATGGCCAGTCACACCGGCTCGTCCAGGCCGATCAAATCACTCCGGCTTTCCCGCAGCCACCTCCCGGCCGGTTGCCGGGCCGGACCGGAAGCCAGCTGACCGAAATACTGTTACCTAAAGATTCTATTGCAGTATGCAACACTTGTCCTGGCTTCGCGAATCAGCTGAGCACGAAGTACCGCAGCCAGAGGCAGGGCGCGGCGATCAGCACGGTCCTCGTAGTACAGCTCGATCGGCGCGGAGTTCTCGTGGCCGACGGTCACGCTGGGCATGGGGTCCTCCAAGCGGTCGAATTACCTCGTCCACAATTTGGCGCCCGCGACCGACCTGCCTTAAACACCTGCGTCGCCCAGCCATGTGTCTCCACGGCCTTGCCCGAAATATGAAGCAGTTGCCCGATTTCGCGATAGGGCAGCGACCATGCGCAAGACGGCGCGGAAAGATCCACCGCCGGCAGTACCCGCTCCGCCAACCGATGTCCCTTCCAGTGCCAAACCATCCGTGGTCATCGACATCGAAGCTAGGGCGCCGGGATGACCTCGACGACTCCCTCGGTGGTTCCGGTGACGAACAGGGTGCCGGTACCGGGGTCGACGGCGACCGTGTTCGGTTGCCGCACCGTGGGCAGCCTGCTCGTCTCCCGCGGTGACGCGCCGGACAAGTCGATGCCGACCACCTCGTTCCGCGCGGTCAGCGTCACCCACAGCCGGTCCCGGGCCGGGTCATAGGTGACGCCGTAGGGCTTGCCAGGCAACGCGAGGCGGCCCAAGGCGTGCGCGGGAGCAGCGGGGTCGTAGGTCAGCACGGCATCGCCACGGGTATCGGTGACGGCGAGGTGGCCGCGGCGGTCGGCGACGACGTGGGTCGGCCCGGCTCCGGCCGGCAGCCGCGCGACGCGGGTCAGCGACGCGGCGTCGTAGACGGTCAGGTCGTTCTGCCGGACGTCGACCAGGGACACGAGGGTGCCGACCGGGGCCAGACCGGCCGGCTGGGTGACATCGGTGAAGGTGTGCACGACGCGGCCGTCCTCGACCACGGCGACGCTGCGGCCGTTCTCGTTGGCCACGAAGATCCTGCCGTTGCCGGCGCGCGTCGCGTCGTGCGGCGACGAACCGGTCGGGACACTGCCGGTGACCCGGCCCGAATCCGGCGCGACGGTCAGCAGCCGTCCGGACGTCTCGGCCGGCACCAAGACCGGGCCGCCGGGTGCGGCCAGCTGAAGGTGCCGCACGTGCCCCGGCAGCGCCACCGAGGTGACCACGGCACCGGTGCCGGCGTCGAGCAGCACCAGCCGATCCGGATTGCGCACAGCCACGGCCACCCGATGGGTCACGCCGTCGGCGACGATGCCTTCGGGCAGACCGCCGACCGGCACCGTGCGTCCGGCTGGAGCCCGGGCGACCGGCGGGGCAACCGCCGGTTCGGCGGCCGGCGGCAGCTGCGGCGGCGCCGGTGACGGGGGGTTCGTGCCGCAACCCGCCGTCAGCAGGACAACACAGAGCAGGACGCGAATTCGTGTCATGGTGGGCACACCGTAATCCCGTTGGCCGCGACGAGCCGCGCCCGTAATCGACCGGTAAGAAAATATGGACGGTTCCCTTTTTGCCGATGTTTAAACATCGGCAACCGAATAAATATCGGACTGACTTTTTGCGCGTTTTCACCAATCCGCGTCGCCGGTGCGGCCGAACTCCCGCTATGGAAGCCGAGTGCGACGTGATCCTTCCCTGTCTGAACGAGGCCGAGGCATTGCCGGCGGTGCTGGCCTCGATGCCGCGCGGCTGCCACCCGGTGGTGGTCGACAACGGTTCGACCGACGCCACCGCCGAGGTCGCCCGAGTCTGCGGTGCCCGGGTCGTCAGCGAACCGCGCCGCGGCTACGGCGCGGCGGTCCACGCCGGAATCCTGGCCGCTCGGGGCGCGTTCGTCGCGGTGCTCGACGCCGATGGGTCCATGGATCCCGCGGTGCTGCCGGACCTGCTGCGCCCGGTCGCCGAGGGCCGGGCCGACCTCGTGGTGGGGCGGCGGCGGGTCGCCGAGCGCGGGGTCCAGCCGTGGCACACCCGGGCCGGCAACGCGGCCGTGGCCTGGCAGTTGCGCCGCCGTGGCGCCCCCGTGCACGACATCGCCGCCGCACGTGTTGCCCGCCGCGACGAACTGCTCGGCCTCGACGTCCGCGACCGCGGCTTCGGCTACCCGCTGGAGCTCCTGCTGCGCGCCGCCCGGGCCCGCTGGCGCATCCAGGAAGTCGACATCGCCTACCGCGCCCGCGCCGGCGGCCGGTCCAAGGTGTCGGGCTCGGTGCGCGGAACCGTCCGCGCCGTCCGGGACATGACCCGGGTGGTGGTCCGCGCCCGATGACCGACGTCCTCGTGCTCATCCTGGCCAAAGCACCACGATCGGGCCGGGTGAAGACGCGGCTCTGCCCGCCGGCGACTCCCGACCAGGCCGCCAGGATCGCCGCCGCCGCGTTGCTGGACACCCTCGACACCGTGCGAGCGCTCCCGTGGGCCCAGCCGGTCGTCGCACTCGCCGGGGATTTCGCCGACGGCGTCGCCGCGCGGGAACTCGCCCAGGCGACGCGGGACGTCCCCGTGGTCAGCCAGCGAGGCACGACCCTCGGGCACCGCATCGCCGCCGCCCACGCCGACGCGGCGAAGCTGTTTCCCGCCGCCGCGGTCCTGCAGATTGCGATGGACACCCCGCAGGTGACACCGACGCTGCTGACCGGCTGCCGCGACGTACTGTTCGCCCCCGGGGTCGACGCCGTGCTCGGCGCGGCCGACGACGGTGGCTGGTGGCTGCTGGGCCTGCACGACCCCCGCCACGCCGAAACGATCGCGACGGTACCGACCTCGCGACCGGACACCGGCATCCGCGCTCACGAAGCGTTGCAGTCGAACGGTTTCCGGGTCTGCGCGATGTCCACTTTGGCCGACATCGACACGATGCCGGTGGCCCGCGAGGTCGCCGGAACGCTGCCCGGCTCGCGGTTCGCCGCCGCCGTGGAGGAGGTCCGGTGACCACGCCCGTGGACCGGCACGCCCCCGGCCGGGCGTTCGACGTCGCGCTGCGCGGCGCCGCGACGACGTTGGAGCTGGACGACGATCGAGTACTGCCCCTGCATCCCCGCCGCTTGGCACCGGCCGGCCTGCCGCGGCGACCGCTGGCTGCTCGGCCGCTGCCGAGGCCGCACCCTCGACCTCGGCTGCGGGCCCGGACGGCTGGTCGCCCACCTCGTCGCGCACGGGCTTCCGGCGCTGGGCGCCGACAGCTCGGCAACGGCCATCCGCCTCTGCCACGATCGCGGCGCCCCCGCGATCCAGCGCGACGTGTTCGCAGCCTTGCCCGGCGAAGGCGACTGGGACACCGCCCTGCTGGCCGACGGCAACATCGGCATCGGCGGCGACCCCCTGCGCCTGCTGCGCCGAACCCGTGGCCTGCTGCGACCGGCCGGCCGGCTGCTGGTGGAGACCGAACCCGACGGCGGGCTGTGGCGCGGCCAGGCCCGGCTGCGCGACCACCAGGGCAGCACCGGCTCCTGGTTCCCCTGGGCGACCGTGGACCCGGAGGCGCTGCGCCGGCTGGCCAGCGCGGCCGGCTTCCGGGTGGGCGCGAGCTGGGCGCGGCACGACCGCTGGTTCACCGAGGTCCGACCGGGCACCGATCGTGGACGTGTATCCCCTCACTGACCGGGTACCCGCCGCCAAACGGGTGATCGGGGTGGGCCAATGACAGTAACGGACATGCGCCGGGATTCGCAGCCGGCTTGCCACCTGAGGGTGGCCGACGGGGCGATCTCCCTCCACGTGGTCGGCGCGGTGCCGGAGGAAATCGGCGCGGCGCAGGTGATCGGCGAGCTGGCGGAGGCAATCGAACTGTGCCACGGCACGGTCCTGCTCGACCTCACCCGCTGCCGCATCGACCGGGACCTCGCCGTCACAGTGGTCCACGAAGCCCGGGTGCAGGCCGGTCAGTGCCGTTGCCGGTTGCGTGTCCTGGCCGGCGATCCGAACGTCGCGGCCGCGGTCACCCGAGCCGCGGCAGAACGCACCGCGCACCCGGTGGGTGTGCGATGACCGCCGTGGCCGGGGCGTCACCGGAGTGGGCACGACCGGTCAAGGTCCCGGCCGCGGACCGGCTCCTGGCGACGACCTACCTCGTGGTCCGGCGATCCGGTCTGCGGGACCGAGCCGTCCACCGAACCTGGCGCAAGGTGCTTCGCCGGCTGGGCACCGACATCGGCGTGGACGACCCGCACGTCCAGGGACACGCTCTCGACGCGATCTGTGCCGAGCTGTCCGGCACCACCGCGCCCGCCGCGCTCGAGGCGGCGGTCGCGGACGCGGTCCTGCTGGACGGAATGCTGTCCTTGCCGCCGAGGCAACGCTTCGCGCTGCACGCGGCCCTGGCCTGGCAATGGTCGGTCACCGACATCGCCACGCACACCGGCTGGACCCGCTGCCAGGTGCACCGGCTCCTGCGTGCCGGCCTGACCACCGTGACCGCGCGCAGCCGGCCATCCGCGCTCGGAACTCCGCCGTGACCAGCGGGCCGACCGGTTCCAGCTCGCCCCGCGAACCGGACGAGGCGAGCTACGGCTTCCCGGTCGCGGCGTGGCGGTGGCTGGCCCGGCACCGGCCGCCCGGACCATTCGGCGGACGCGCGTGGCGCAGCCCGCTGCGCGGGCCGTGGCTGACCTCGGTGTTCGGCGCGGCGCTGCTGGTCACGCTGCCGATCGTCATCCTCACCGGGCTTCTGTCCTACCTCGCCTACGGCCCCCAGTTCGGCCAGGCCCTGCCCGCCGGCGTCGGCTGGCTCCGGCTGCCCCCGCTGACCTGGCCCGCCGAGCCGTCCTGGCTCTACCGGCTCACCCAGGGGCTGCACGTCGGCCTCGGGCTCGTGCTGATCCCGCTCGTGCTGGCCAAACTGTGGCCGGTCGCCCCGAAGCTGTTCACCTGGCCACCCGCCCGCTCGATCGCCCAAGTGCTGGAACGGCTCTCGCTCCTGCTGCTGGTCGGGGGCATCCTGTTCGAAATCGCCACCGGCGTGCTCAACATCCAGTACGACTACCTGTTCGGCTTCAGCTTCTACACCGCGCACTACTACGGCACCTGGGTGTTCACCGCCGCCTTCCTCGCCCACGTCGCCCTCAAGCTGCCCCGCATGATCCGCGCGCTGCGCTCCCGCTCCTGGCGCGCCGAACTGCGCACCACCCGCGCCGAGACCCGCCCGGAACCCCTCGATCAAGACGGCCTGGTCGCCCACGATCCCGCGGCACCGACGCTGAGCCGCCGCGGCGCCCTCGCCGTGGTCGGCGGCGGTGCGCTGCTCGTCTTCGGCCTGACGGCCGGGCAGACCATCGGCGGCATCACCCGCCGGACGGCGCTGCTGCTCCCCCGCGGCCGCGACGTCGGCGACGGCCCGAACGGCTTCCCCGTCAACCGCACCGCCACCGCCGCCGGCATCGACCCGGCCGCCATCGGTCCTCAGTGGACACTCGAGCTGACCGGTGGGCCCCAGCCCGTGCGCCTGACCCTCGCGGCGCTGGCCGCGCTGCCCTAGTCCACCGCCGAGCTGCCGATCGCCTGCGTCGAGCTCGACCGTCAACCGCACGACCACGGCCTCCCCGAGCCGGGAAGCCACGACTTCGGCCAGGCCGTTGCAGTCGCCGTTCATGAAACCCCTCGTCGCACGCAAGAGGACTTCCCGTTCGGGAACCGAAGTTCAGCGTCGCACGGGCGAGCACGCCCCGCAGCGCCGCGCCCGGTACGCCGCCATCATCGACCGGTCGAACACAGAATCCGGGCCGGGCCACCCCAACCGACGCACGATGAAGCATTCGATTTCGGATGCGAGAGGACAACTGAACGCGGAGCGTGTTCAGGCAGTAGCGGTCAAATCCTGACCGCTACTTCAGGCAAAGTGAGGTCAGCTACTCGAACGAACCGCAGGGAGCACCGATGGCAGTAACCACACTCACCCACCTCAACTTCACCGGCAACG
The DNA here is from genome assembly GCF_024703995.1 of Amycolatopsis iheyensis. Classification (GTDB taxonomy): domain Bacteria; phylum Actinomycetota; class Actinomycetes; order Mycobacteriales; family Pseudonocardiaceae; genus Amycolatopsis; species Amycolatopsis iheyensis. The sequence goes on from NZ_JAMXQV010000029.1 coordinate 64,183, forward strand.
CCCGGTCGGCGCTGGAGTTCTACCAGTCCGTGTTCGGTGGCCATCTCATGGTCATGGCGCACGGCACTCAGCTCGAGAGCCAGACCGACGACCGCGACACCGGCTACGTGCCGATGGCCGCGGACGACCCCGACGCCGGCCGCGTCGCCTTCGGCATGGTGGTAGCCGAAAACGGGTTCCGCATCGCCGCCTACGACGTCCTCGGCACCACCGGCACCAACCCGGCCGGAGGCATCGCCGCACCGCCGGGCCAGGCAGCACCGCGCGCCCGCGGCGTCACCCACACCGAGCCTTTCTTCGTGCTGCTCAACGGCGACTCCCTCGACGAGCTGACCCCGCTGTGGAACGGCCTGTCCCAGAACGGCACCGTGATCGCCGACCTCGGCCCCGCCCCGTTCGCGCCGGTTTACGGCATGGTCACCGACCGGTTCGGCATCACCTGGGTCTTCGGCCTCACCCAGGGTGGCTGATCCCGGGGTTCAGGCTTCGAACCCCGCCAGCGGCCGTACCTCGATCGGCACGCCGATCGCGGCCGTCACGCGACCGGCCCACTCCAGGGCGGCGTCGAGGTCCACCGCCTCGACGAGGTAGAAGCCGCCGAGGTGCTCCTTGCCCTCGGCGAAGGGACCGTCGGTGACCAGCAGTTCGCCGGCGGACTCCCGCACCACCCGCGCCGCTCCGGGTTCGCTGAGACGGGCACTGAAGAGCCACGACCGGGCCGACTTGAGATCCTTCTCGACCTCGCCGAGGCAGGACATCGACTGGCGCATTTCCTCCTCAGTGGGCGGTTCGCGCACTTCGCCGTCGACGCCGTGCACGGACAGCAAGAACTGGGCCATGACATCGCTCCTCCCGACGGACCTCTGCCGCCGCTCACCGTCGATACGAACGAGCGTGACCCGGATCGACAGGTCTCACCGAGCTGTTTCGCCAGTGTCCGGCACGGCTGGCCACAAGCGAAGCGGCGCGGGCATCCGCGCCGAGATCGACGACAGGCCCGCATTCAGCAGCCGGATCGCCCGCGGTCCGGCAGCCGGCCGAAGACGCGGACGAGAACGAGCAGTGCCCGGACAATCTGGTAACCGAAAACCAGGTGGAACAACAGTTGCTGATTCGTCCACCTGGTTCCCTCCGACGGCCGGCGAAGATCCTCCGGAGTCCGCCGTCCACGAGTTCATGAAACGCCGCCCGATCCTTCTCCCACTGCTCGTGCACTGCCTGACGATCCATCGTTCCGCCCTCCCCACATACGGAGTTCGCAGCGGTCAAGCGTCGCACACGCGGCAAGACGATCGACGAAATGCTCGCACGACCGCCGCATTCGCAGCGCAAACGGGGTCCCACTGCCGCGTTCGCGGAGGCCCGACCGATAACATCGATCATCTCCGATCGATTACGACATTCGTTGCTAGGAAACGGTTCCGACACTCTCTAGTGTGGATCGACGTGTGTCGATGGAGTCGCGCGCTGTGCCCGTTTCGTCTTCTGGGGGTAGGTCCTTATGGACGATTTCACCGGTCTGTCACGCAGAGGTTTCGTACAAGGCGCCGTCATCAGCGGCGCCTCCCTGTTCGTCAACCCGGCGCTCGCCGCCGCTGACCCCGGCTCGGCGGAGATCCCGAAAGCCGGACGCCCAACCGGTGGGGAGCTCAGCTTCACCACCGACTCCGCCGCGCTGCACCCGGACACCGTGGTCTCCACGGCCTGCCAGTTCTGCAACTCGAACTGCCGCCTCAAGGTCGGCCTCCGGGCCGGGCGGGTCATCAGCGTCTCCGGCGATCCGGATGACCCGGTACAGGCCGGGAACTTCTGCGTGAAGGCGTCGATGATGCCGGAGCTGGCCTACAGCCCGCTCAGGTTGAGCACTCCCCTGCGCCGCGTGTCCGGCGCCAAGGGGTCGAAGGACTCGAAGTTCGAGCCGATCTCCTGGGACGACGCCCTCGACCTCGTCGCCGACCGGCTCCTGCAGCTGCGCGACAGCGGCCAGGTCAAGACCATCGCCAATCGGACCACCGGGCGGCTCCCCCGTGGCACCGGCTCGCTGGTCGCGCGGCTGTTCGCGCTGCTCGGCAGCCCGAACAACACCGACGTCGGCCCCGTCTGCAACGACGCCGGCGGGAACGCTCTCGCCGCCACCTTCGGGCTTGGCAACTTCACCAACGGCTATGGCGTCGACGCCGCCACCGGGCGCGAAGACCTCGGCGCCGCCCAGTACTTCCTCTTCCTCGGCACCAATCAGGCCGAGACGCACCCGGTCACCTTCGACTACCTGCTCAGAAGCAGAGCGAAAACCAAGGCGAAGCTGGTCGTCGTCGATCCGCGGCGGACGCCGACCGGCGCGGCCGCCGACACCTGGATCGCCCCGAAGCCGCACACCGACTCCGCGCTCGTGCTCGGCATGCTCCAGCACATCATCGTCCGCAACCTCCACGACAAGGTGTTCGTGCAACGCTGGGTGCTCGGGTTCGCCGAGCTGCGCGACCACGTCAAGGACTACACCCCGGACTGGGCCGCCGGCGTCACCGGCGTGCCCGCCGCGACGATCCGGCAGCTCGCCGAGGACTACGCCACGGCCAAGCCCGCCGCGATCTTCTGCAACGCCGGGATCTCCCACCAGCTCGGCGCCTTCGACACCTACCGCGTCCTGACCTTCCTGGCCGCGATCACCGGCAACATCGGCGTCCCGGGCGGCGGCTGCAACTTTCATGCACAACACCTGGCCCGGCGACCTGCGCCTGCCCGAGCTCACGGTCAGCACGCCGCCGCTGGAGCAGGCGCTGCCGGTCGGGCCGGACTACTTCGCCGAGTCCATCCTCACCGGCCGCCCGTACCCGCTGAAGGCCCTCATCACCGAGGGCAACCCGCTCATCTCGTCAGCGAACACGAACAAGGTGCGCGCGGCGTTCAAGAAGCTGGACTTCTACGTCTACACCGGCCTGTTCATGGAGGAAGCGGCCTACTACGCCGACGTCATCCTGCCGGTCACCAGCGGCCTGGAGCTCGACGGCGTCTACATGCGACGCGACGACCGTGCGATCCGCTGGCAGCACGCCGCGGTGCCGCGGGTCGGGCAGTCCAAGCCGGACTGGGAGATCTGGATCGACCTCGCCCACGCCTTCGGCCGCCGCGACCGCAAGAAGCCCACCAGCTACTGGACCGACGCGTTCCCCCAGAGCTGGAAGGACTACTCGAAGCTGTGGGCGGAGTTCGTGAAGCACACCCCGGCGATGGGCGGGATGACGCAGGAGCGGATGGACGCCCGCGCCGAGCCGCTGCGCTGGCCGTGCCCGAGCCCGTCGCACCCCGGCGTGAGCACTCTCTACCTGGACCACCCCTCCTGGTACGAAGCGGCGGCCGCGCTCGGCGCGCCGGGCAAGCGGTTCCTCACCCCGAGCGGGAACGTCGAGATCTTCACCCCCGAGCTGGACCGCAAGCTCGCCGCATCCGGCCACCGGGCGCTGCCGGTCTTCTACACCCACCCCGAGGTGACCGGCGCGAACCCGACGATCGCCTACGAGCCCGGGTTCGTCACCAACCCGGTCAACCCGCAGGCGGTGACGCACAAGGTCCGCCTCGGCGTCCCGGGCTCGGACGCGGTGCACCGGGACTTCCCGCTGATGGGCATGACCGGACGGCCGAGCGTCGTGCACTTCGCGAGCGTGACGCACTGGACGCCGACCGGCGAGCAGCTCAACGGGATCCGCCTGGTCCAGGTGCACCCCGACACCGCGCGGCGGTTCGGGATCGGCGACCGCGACACCGTCGTGGTGGAGAGCCCGCGAGGGAAGGTGACCGGGACGGCGTTGTTCTGGCCGGCGATCCGGCCGGACACGATCTTCGTGCCCAACACCTTCGGCCCGGCCCAGCAGGTCGGCGACCAGTTCGGCGACCCGCGCTACGAGGCCGCCAACGGGCTGGTCGACGACGGCCTCTACGACAACCTGTCCGGCCAGCAGGCGTACAAGTGCTTCGCCTGCCGGATCAGCAAGGCCTGAGCGTTCAGAGCTGGGAGGCGCGGCGCCGTTCGAGCAGGACGGTGTCTCGCCACCGGCCGTCCAGCTCGCCGATGCGCTCGCGGATGCCGACGGTGCGGAACCCGGCGCCGTGGTGCAGGGCGACGCTGTTGCGGTTTTCGGGGAAGATCGACGTCTGCAGCGTCCACAGCTCGCCCTCGTCGGCGGCGGCGACCAGGTGGTGCATGAGGGCCTTCCCGACGCCGCGGCCGCGGAACTTCTCCCCCACGTACACCGAGGTCTCGGCGACCCCGGCGTAGCAGTCGCGAGTGGACACCGACCCGGCTGCGGCCCAGCCGGCGATCTGCCCGTCGACCTCGGCGATCCAGCGGTGTCCGCGCAGCCACTTGGCCTCCAGCTCGGCGCGCGGCGGGACCTCGGTTTCGAAGGTCGCGTCGCCGGTGGCGATGCCCTCACCGTAGATGCGCCGCACGGCCGGCCAATCTTTGGCGCGCAGCGGCCGGATGGTGACGTCCGGGACGAGGTCGCCGGGCTCGGTGGGCTTGGGTGCGAGCAGACCCATCACGACGTCGGCGGCGTGCGGGAGGCTCACCGCGCAGGAGGCGTTGACCGACACGAGAGTGGCGGTGCCGACCTTGCGCAACCGCACGAAACCGACGTCGGCGAGCTTGCGGACGTGGTGGGAACAGTTGGACTGGCTGATCGCCATCTGCTCGGTGATCTCCCCGATGGTGACGGCCTTGCCCGCGGCCGCGACGGCGTGCAGGATCCGCACCCGCGTGGTGTCGGCGAGGCACGCGAACCATTCGGCGTAGGTCGCGGCGTCCTCGACGGGCAGCAGCGCAGCGTCCGGCGCGGTCGTCGTCATACCCCGATTGTGCCTCACCCGGGTGAGGGATCGACGGCCGTCGATGGTTCAGCTGCTGTGCAGCTCGACGAGCTCCTCGGCGTCAGCCAGGTCGGCGACCACCTGGCTGTGGTCGTCGCCGACGGCGATGACGTGTCCGTAGCGGGCGAGGTAGGCCCTCGGCGGGAGGGCGAGCTTCGTGCCGGGCCCGGCGGTGCCGAGGGCCTCGTGGACAGTGGGTCCGAACCGCTCGGGGTGCACCGCGGTGGCGGCTACCTCGCAGTCGTGGGCCGGGTAGAGGAAGCGGATCGCGGCGGTCCGGCGCAGCGGGCGCCGCGGGGCCGGTGGGCGGCCGACGGCGACCTGACCAGCGGCGACGACCGGGTCGGCGCCGCCGGCGAGGATGCCGAGCCGCGGGATGAAGTCGCCGCCGAGGCGAGCGTTGATCTCGACCAGACGCGGCCCGCGCGGCGTCAGCTTGAACTCGGTGTGGGTGGCGCCGTGGGTGAAGCCGATGCCCTTGTGGACCTGGTCGAGCTGGTCGAGCAGCGCGGCGTCTTCGAACAGCGGGTCGTCCGCGTCGACGACGTGGCCGGTCTCCTCGAAGAACGGCTCGAAGCCGGTCTGCTTGCGGGCGATCACCAGGGGGTGGCAGACGCCCTGGTCGACGACGGCGTCGACGCTGATCTCGGGCCCGGTGAGCAGCTGCTCGACCAGCACGTCCGCGTCGTACCGCGGCACGCCGGGCCAGGACGCTCCGGCGGCCGCGGTGAACGCCTCGGCGACCTGCTCGGCGGTGTCGGCGCGCAGGACGCCGAGGCTGCCGGCCAGGCCGCGGGCCTTGACCACCACCGGGTAGCCGATGTTCCCGGCCGCGGCGACGGCGTCCTCGGCCGAGGCGACCGGGCGGGACGTCGGCTGAGGGACCCCCGCCTCGGCGAGCACGGCCCGGGTCGAGGCCTTGTCCCGGCACGCCTGGACGGCTTCGGGCGGGCTGCCTGGGAGTCCGGCCTCCTGTGCGAAGGCGGCGACCGCGGTGACCAGGGATTCGTCGTAGGTGAGCACGCCGTCGGGCCGGAACTCGAGCTCGCGCACAGCCGACGCCAGCGCGTCCGGCGAACGGGTGTCGACGACGGTGACGCCGTCGACGTGTTCGGTCTGCCAGGTCGGCTCGACCGAGTCGAGCAGCCACAGCCGGAAGTGCGGCCGCAGCGCGGCGAGGATGTACTCGCGGTAGCGGCGGTCCCCGCTGCCGACCAGCAACAGCGCCGGGTGCTCGGTCACGACGTCCTTTCCAGCGGAATCGGATCGTTCCCGTCGCGGGTGGCCAGCAGGCCGAGGACGACGTTGGCGGCGGTGGGCAGGCCGACTTCGCAGCTGTGGTTGATCGCGTAGAGGATGCTGGTCCCGGCTCGGCGGCGGGTCACGAACCGGACCTGGGACAGGATCTTCAGGTGGTGCGAGACGGTGGGCTGGGAGATGCCGAGGTGGTCCACGATCGCGCCGACGGGAACCGGGTCACGTTGCTGGGCCAGGAAGTGCACGATCATGACCCGGTTCGCGTCCGACAGCGCGTGGAACCAGCGGGCGTAGGACTCGGCGGTCTCCCGCTCCAGCTTGTGCTCGCTCACTCCCCCAGGCTAGCGAGCCAAGATGAACACCAGCGCCGCGACGACACCGGCGACGGGCGGGGTGACCAGCCAGGCGATCAGGAAGTTGCGGATCGTCCCGCCGGAGATCCGGCTGAGATTCGGGCCGGCGGATCCGGCGATCGCCCCGGTGGACACGTGCGTGGTCGACATCGGCAGCCCTGCACCGGCACCGACCCCGACGAGGGCGGCGGTGGTGAGGTTGGCGAGGAAGCCTTCGCGGTGGTTCATCTTGACCACGCCTTCGCCGAGCTTCTCCGCGACCCGCATCCCGCCCAGCAGCGATCCGGCGGCCATCGCGGCGGTCACCAGGACCATGATGTGCCACGGCTTCATCCCGGCCGGCACCAGGGCGAACGCGCCGATGGCGACGATCTTCGGGGTGTCGTTGAGGCCGCGGGCGAAGCCGGTGGCGCCGCTGGTGAACCAGTGCGCCGCGGTCATGATCCGGGACGAGGTCTTTTCCGGCGTCACCGCGGGAGCGGTCTGCACGGCGACGTCGCCGCCCTCGGAAGCCGGCGTGGCCGAGGGGGTACTCGCGGCTCGGCGCTTGTTCGCGGCACCAGTGGCGACCGCGAGGATCATCGTGATGGCGTAGGCCACGACGATGCTGACCAGCAACGGCGTGACGAGCTTGCTGCCGACGGCGCTCCAGGACACGCCGCCGGTGCTCATCAGCAAGCCCGCACCGACCATGCCGCCGATGAGGGCGTGGGTGGTGGAGACCGGCAGCCGCAGCACGGTGGCCAGGCCGACCCAGAACGCGGCGCCGGCGAGCACGGCGACGGCGAACGCGTCGGTGGTGGCGCCGGTGATGATGCCCTTGGAGAACAGGGCGGTCATCTTCGACGCGAGACCGAGCGAGCAGACGCAGCCGATCAGCGTCGTGATCGTGCCCCAGATGATCGCTGTCTTGTACTTGGTGACCCCGGCTCCCGCCAGGGTCGCGACGCCCTTGGGCACGTCGTTGCTGCCGTTGACCGCGGCCAGGGCGGCCACGAGAACGAACACGATTATCGCGGTGAAAGACATCCGTACTCCCCTCAGTGATCGAAAACCTCGATGTTCAGCAGCAACCGCTGTTCGGTCCGCAGTCGTCGGCACCGGGCTTGCGGGCGCGGATGATCGCGGAGTGCATGCCGTCGGCGGCGTCCTGGGTGAACACGACCTCGGCGCCGGTCAGCCCGACCTCGGCCAGCAACGAGAGGTACTCGGCCTTCGACAAGGCGCCGGCGATGCACTGGCTGACGCCGCCGCGCTCGGCCCGGTCGGCGGGCGTGAGGTGGTCCTCGGCGACGACGTCGGTGATCCCGAGCCGGCCACCGGGCGCGAGCACGCGCGCCATCTCGGCGAACACCGCGGGTTTGTCCACCGACAGGTTGATCACGCAGTTGGAGATGATGACGTCGACGGTGGCCGCGGGGAGCGGGATCTGCTCGATAGTGCCCTTGAGCAGGATGACGTTGTCGCTCTCGGCGTCTTCGATGTTCTGCCGGGCGACGGCGAGCATCTCCTCGAGGAAGTCCAGGCCGAAGACCTGCCCGTCCGGGCCGACGCGGCGCGCGGACAGGATGAGGTCCAGCCCGGCGCCGGAGCCGAGGTCCAGGACGGTCTCGCCGTCGCGCAGCTCGGCCACGGCGGTCGGGTTGCCGCAGCCGAGGCTGGCCAGCAGCGCGGCGTCGGAGGCTTCATCGGCGCCGATGTCGCCGTAGGCGCCAGGCCCGAACCGTGTCGGGTCCGGCGCGCAGCAGCTCTTCGCCTCCGCGGCCTCGGCGGCCTTCCCTCGGTAGTAGTCCTGGATCTCGGTGGTGGTGTCGGTCATGGTCGTCTTTCGGGTCAGGCGCCGGTGGCGGCGAGCCGGTGGACCGGGGTGGGGTAACCGGGTTTGAACGACACCGGCGCGGTGGCCGCAGAACGGGCACCGGTGGCGGCGTTCGCCGTGGCCACGGCATCGCGGACAGCAGCATCGAGTTCGGCGGGCTCGCAGGCGACGCGGGCGTTGACGATCACCCGGGCCGTCGTGGCCGGCTTCTCGGCGGCCCGGTCGACCGTCGGCTCGGCGCCGGCCGCGGTGAGGCTGAGTTTGGCGAAGTCGCCGTTGGCGGCCTCGACGGTGAGCTTGGCGTGCCCGACAACGGCGCCCGCGCAGCTCGCCCAGCTGCCCAGGGTCGCGAGCATCTGCCGGCCCCACGCGGTGAGGTCGAGCGGCGCTTCCGAGGTCAGCTGCACGTCCTGGTTCATCCAGGCCAGCTGAGCCTCGGCGGCGGCGTAGCGGTCGTAGTCGACCTGCAGGTCGACCGCCTGGTTGCCGGACGGGCCGTCCCACGCCTTCACCAGCTCGTCGACGCGGTCGCCGGACTTGGCGCTGTAGCCGACGACCGCCGCGTTCGGGTAGTCGGCGGCCAGCCGCGTCATCAGCTCGGTGGCGCGATCCGGCGCGATGGTGTCGAGCTTGTTCACGGCGATGACGTCGGCCTCGATGAGCTGCTGCCGGAACAGGTACGACAGGTCCGACTCCGGCTCGCCCCGCTGTGTCGCGCGGTCGAAAGCCATATACCGCAAGGGGTCAATGACTGTCGTGAGTGGACTGACGACCATGCTGTCGCCGTAGTAGGCGCGCAGCGGCCGCACCACGGTCGCCTGCAGGTCCGTGCACGAACCAACCGCCTCGGCGATCACCGTGTCCACCGGGGTGTCGCCGGCACCGTCGACGAGAGCGCGGATGGTGTCGACGAGGTCCTCGAAGCGGCAGCAGAAGCAGCCACCGGTGACTTCCGCGACGGAGTCGAGCTTGCTGCGCACGAGCGCGGTGTCGACGAGCTCGACACCCTGGTCGTTGGTGATCACCGCGACGCGCCGTCCCTGCTGTTGCAGAGCCTGTGCGGTGGCGATCATGGTGGTGGTCTTGCCGGCCCCGAGGAACCCGGTCAGCGGCACGAAGGTGATCACAGCAGGTCCTCCAGGGTGTGGTCAGCCGTCGGAGCAGCAGGCGCCGGAGCCCCTGGAGACGACCGGCAGCGGGGTGTGGGTGGCCGGGGCGTCGCCGAACGCGACGCGGCGGCTGGCGCCGAAGGCGTCCATCCACCGCGCGACCTGCGGACGCAGCTCGGGGTCGGACATGACCATCGCCGTAGTCACCGGACGCGGGCTGCAGCCGCGCAGCGCCTTGGCCTGGTGCGCGCCGGCGCCGAACTCGACCGTGCGGAGGCCCTCGGCGTAGGCGTCGCGGACCGGCGCGTCGAGCACGAGCGCGAAGTAGATGCCGCTGCGCTCGCCGATCGCGGCGTAGTCGAAGCCGGCCCACTTGGGGAAGAGCCGGTGGTGCTTGCGGATCACGACGCAAATGGCGACCAGGGCGTCGTCCTTGGTGCCGAGGTAGGCCCGGACGTCGGAGCCCGCGTCGATCAACGCGGTCAGCATCTCGGCGATGTGCGCGGGCTCTTCGCCGGCGCCGTTCTTCTCCCGGTTGAGGCAGGTCAGCTCGGCGATCCGGGCGACGTGGGGACGGATGGCCTCACCGTCCACGCGCTCGACGTGCACACCGGCCGCCTCGGCGCGGCGGACGTCGCTCTTGATCCGCTGCCGCTTCTTCAGTGGGAGCGCGGCGAGGTGCCCGTCCCAGGAATCGGCGTCGAGCCGCAGATAGTCCTCATAGCCCCAGAAGGTGCTGTGGCCACCGACCTGGTCCAGTGCGGTGACGAGCGCGTCGTTGCCGCTGCGCCCGGAGATCCAGGGAGCGACGATGCAGCGGATGCCCTGCGCGAACGCCGCCGGCGCCAGCTCGGCAACGAGCTGTGCCATCAGGTTCGGCGTCCAGAAGTTGTAGGCCACCTCGGTGCGGTAACCCAGCGGCGAGCCGAGCAGCAAGGCGGGGAAGAACGGATCGACGCCGAGCGCGTCGACCTCGCCGCTGATGCAGGCGTCCGTCTGCGCGCCGCAGCAGACCTCCTCCCCGCTCGGTGCCTGCCAGCCGAGGTAGGTCCGCGGCTCGTGGTCGACCACCGGCGGCACGGTCATCACATACCCGGGCAGCAGCGCGAGTTCGCCCCGCGCCCGGGTCGCGATCGTGTGCCACGGCTGCAAGTCGGTCAGCGCCTTCTCGCTGGCGCTCAGCCACGTCGGGCCGAGGTAGGGGAAGACGTCGGTGAGGTCGGCCAGCTCCCCCGCCCAGTCCATGTCCGGCAACCCCTGGCCCGTGCTCACCACGACCCGCGGCGATCCGCCCATCGTTCCTGTCCCTCCGATCGGTCTTCAGCACTTCACGCAGCAACGGACCTTGCCGACGTCCTCGGCGTCGGCACGGCGCTCGATCCACAGCTGTTCGACGCGGCGGTCCGGGTGCGTCCATTCGACCCACAGCCCGCGGTCGACGGTGGCGATGTCCTCCATCCAGGGCGACGACAGCAGCGGCGATCCCTTGAACAGCAGCAGCCGGGTCTGCAGAGCTGTCGGGTCGGTGACCTTCGCCAGCCCGGTCTCGATGAGGAAGTCCTCGAAGGTGAGCAGTTCGTCGTACTCCACCCAGGGGGTGAACGGGATGAACGTCGGGTACAGCACGAACCCGATGCGTTCGGCCTCGGCGATCGCGGCGCGCATGTGGTCGACGTCGATGTGCTTGTCGAAGATCCGCAGGATCCGGTTCGACGGGAACTCCAGCGCCGAGGTGACCTTCACCAGTCCGAGCGACACGAGCTCGGTGAGTTCCTTCTGGTAGCTGAGGATGTGGTCGACGCGGGTGGTGAACTCGAAGGTGATCGGGCCGATCTCCTTGACCAGGCGGCGGACGACGCCGGCGCCGATGGTGCGGGAGTTGAAGAACTCGGCGTCGATGAAGCAGAAGTGCCGCACGCCTTCCTCGGCCAGCTGGAGGCAGTCGGCCAGGACGGTGTCGGCGTTGTACGCGGCGACTCCGCCGTCATAGGCGCCGTACACCGAGCAGTACGTACATTTGTGGTGGCAGCCGCGCGTGGTCTCTACGTTGCCCATCAACCCGTATGGTGAATGGTGCGCCGGATAATGCACCAAGGACGGGAACAAATCACGAGCCGGCGCCGGGACGGTGATGCGCCGGTGCGGCGGTTTCGGCCGCATTCCCTGCGCGGTCATCGATGCCGGCACGGTGGCGACCTCGCGCTCGCCGCGGGCGACCTCGGCGAGTTCGGTCGCGACGAGCTCTGGTTCTTCCATCACGATGGCGTCGACCGTTTCGAGGAACCTGCGGTGGTTCATCTGGGCGTACTGCCCGAACGCGACCAGCTTGGCGCCACCGAAGGATTCTCGCAGCCGGGCGGAGAGGTTCAGGCCGCGCTCGACGCCCTCGAACTGCTGCACCGACAGCAGGACCAGGTCGAACTCGCCTTCCGGTACGACGTCCGGGTTCTTGTGGGCGTCCCAGCCGACGACGTCGGCACCTTGCGCCCGCATCGCGGCACCGGCGCAGGCGGAAGTCAGCGGCTGAAGCTCGGCTTCGAAAGCGGACGCGACGAGTACACGCGCAGCGGGCATGCTTCCCCCACAACTGAATCGGACAAAAAGGATTTGGTTCCCCCAGCGGAACCGGCCCGGCGGCGGGCCTCTCCTCGTACGAGGCATCACGATTGCACGCTTCAGCGATACATGTCAATGGATCGATAAACGCAGGTAGATCACGGTTTTCAAGGTCGGAATTCATCCTTTCGGACGTTGTGATCACGCCCGCGCCGGACTCCGCGGAGGACATCCCCCGACCATCGGCGGGTATGGACCGAGGTCCTTTCATCGACTAGCATCGATTAAAGCTGGGGGCAGCTGCACGTCCTCCGCATCGCGAAATCCGGTCCCCGATGTCAAGGATGGTGGCATGGACAAGATCCTCGAGGTCCTGCGCTTGGCCTGGGAGAATTTGGTCGACCTGAGCATCTTCTTCTTCATCGCCCTGGCCATCGCGGCGATGGTCGACCTGCTCTACCTCGACGTCGTCGCGCGCCGCTCGTTCCGCAAGCACGGGTTGCTGGGTGTCCTGTTCACCACGTGCCTCGGCGCGTTCAGCCCGTTCTGCTCCTTCACCGTCATCCCGTTGATCCGCAAGCTGTTGCGGGGCGGCGTGCCGCTGTCGGCGGTGATGTCGTTCTGGATCGCCTCTCCCGCCATGGATCCGCCGATCTTCGCGTTGACCGCGAAGGAGATCGGCCTTCCGCTGGCGACCGCCCGCCTGCTGGGCGCGCTCGTGCTCGCGATCGGCGCTGGTGTCATCATCCTGCTCGTCGAGAAGCGCGGCGGCTTCAAGGACGTCCTGCGCCCGGAGAAGAAGCCGGCTGTCGACGAACGGGAGCGCGCCGCCGCGCCGGCCGAGGTCGCGGTGGCCACCAGTGGCGGCAGCGGCACGACCGTCCTCACCGAGGCACCCGCGACGACCGGCGGCACGGCGCCCGAGGACGACGATGACGACGGCGCCCCGTGGTGGCCGCAGGCGAAGGCGAGCCTCAAGTCGAAGCGGAACTGGCGCATCACCGGCCGGAACTTCCTGCGCGACACGGTATCCCTGGGCAAGTGGCTGGTCTTCGCGTGCGTCTTCGAAGGCGTCATCCGCGTCTACGTCCCGAACGGCATCATCACCAGCATCCTCGGCGGCGACAAGGGCTGGCTGGCCATCCCGCTCGCGGCGGTCATCAGCATTCCGTTGTACCTCAACGGTGTCGGTGCGATCCCGATCGTCGGTGGCCTGCTGGCGAAGGGCATGGCGCAGGGCGCGGCGGTGACGTTCCTGCTCGCGGGGTCCGTCACGACCATCCCGGCCATGGTCGCGGTTCGCAGCGTGGTCAACAACAAGGTGTTCGCGCTGTACATCGCGTTCGGCATGCTCGGCAGCATCCTGCTCGGCTTCCTCGCCCAGCTGCTCTTGTGAACTTGTGCCGGGCGGGCGGCACCCCTCCCGCCCGCCCGGCACGACCACAGCGAATCCGTTGACGTGGAAGGACTTCACTTGTCCGTACCCGAGGTTCTGTTCGTCTGCATCCACAACGCCGGTCGCTCGCAGATGGCGGCGGCCTTCCTGCGCCACCATGGCGGTGACCGGGTCGTCGTGCGCTCGGCGGGCTCCGCACCGGCCGACACCGTGAATCCGGCCGTCGTCCTGGTCATGGCCGAGCGCGGCATCGACATCTCCGGCGAGCATCCGAAGAAGCTGACCACCGAGAGCGTGGAACGCTCCGACGTCGTCATCACGATGGGCTGCGGAGACGCCTGCCCGATCGTTCCCGGGACGCGCTACCTGGACTGGAAGCTCGAAGATCCCGCCGGACGCCCCGCCGAGGAGATCCGCCCGGTCCGCGACGACATCGAGCGGCGGGTTCAGGATTTGCTTTCGGAGCTGACCGGCGCGACGGCGGGCCGGGCCGCGAGCGATACCGGGACCGCGGCGACGGTGAGCGCGCCGAGCACGAGGAACGCCGTCGAGTAGCTGCCGGTGAGCGCGGCCAGCGCCGCACCGGCATATGGCGCGACCGCCGACATGGTCACCATCGGCGCGGACAGCAGGCCGCTGAGCCGCCCGTACCCGGCGGTGCCCCACCGGTCGGCGACCGCGGTCGCCTGCAGCAGCGTGAACACCCCGCGCGCCATCCCGGCCAGCACTGAGGCGCAAACGAGGGTCACCCCCGAGGTCAGCACGCCCAGCAAGGTGGTCGTGGCCGCGAGCACGACGATGACGACGGCAGTGCGGGTCCGGACGCCGGTGCGGTTCACCAGCGTCGCGAACCCCAGCCGCCCGGCGACCTGGCCGGCCCCACCCAGGCCGAGCGCGATCGCGGCCATGCCCGTCGACAGCCCGCGCTCGGCGAGCAGTGCTACGAGGTTGACGACGACGGCGTAGGTACCGAGCGCGGTCAGGCTGAACGCAGCGACCAGTGCGAGGAACGCCGGACTCCGCGCTTCGCTGCGCGGCCTCGACGGCAGCTCGACGTCGGCGACGACCGGCGGCCATTCGCGGCGAAGCCCGAACCAGTGGCCTGGGACGGTGACGACGGCGAGCACGACCGCGAGGACGAGGTAGGTGCTCCGCCAGTTCAGGTGCTCGACCAGCAGCGCGGTCAGCGGGGCGAACACGGTACTGGCGAACCCGGCGACGAGCGTCAGCGTCGTCAAGGCCCGGACGCGGCGAGGACCGTACCAGCGGGTGAGCGCGGCGAACGCCGGCGGGTAGAACGTCGCGGCCATCGCCAGCCCGGCGCAGACCCAGCCGAGGAAGAACCACGGCAACGTGCGCGCGGTCGCGATCACCACCACCGCCACCACGCCGACCACGGACCCGGCGGTCATCAGCAGGCGTGGACCCCGCCGATCAAGCAGCCGTCCCACCGCGATGCCCGTCACGGCGGAGACGAGCAGCGCGACCGACAGCGCCGCGGTGAGCGCGGCCGGCGACCACCCGGTATCGCGAGCGATGGCCGGGACCAGCACGGGAAAGGCGTAGAACAGCACGCCCCAGCTGATGATCTCGGTGACGCAGAGGACGGCCAGCACCGCGCCGAGCTTGCGGTCGGTCAACGGAGCTCGGCGAGCAGCTCCCGCACCCGCCGATCGATCTCGTCCCGGATCGGCCGGACGTCCTCGACGCCCTTGCCCGCCGGGTCTTCCAGCTGCCAGTCCAGGTACCGCTTGCCGGGGAAGATCGGGCAGGCATCCCCGCAGCCCATCGTGATCACGACGTCGGCGGCCTCGACCGCGTCGGTCGTCAGCTTCTTCGGCACCTCGCGAGAAAGGTCGAGCCCGACCTCGGCCATCGCCTCGCGCACGGCGGGGTTGATGCTGTCGGCGGGCGCGGAGCCGGCCGAACGCACGTCGACTGCGCCACCGGCGTGGTGGGCGAGCAGCGCGGCGGCCATCTGGGAGCGGCCGGCGTTGTGCACGCAGACGAAGAGGACTTCAGGCTTGCCGGTCACGGGTGTTCTCCCCTTCGACGTGCGGGACGGGCAGCATCGTCGCGATGATCGCGGCGAAGACGAGGCCGCACACCGCCGCGACGGCCAGGCCGGTGAACGACCACAACACCAGTACCCAGACCACGCCCGCGAGCGCGCCGGCCGCTTGGCGATGGCGAAGCATCCACGTCCAGGTGCGTGTCATCGGGGGCTCCTTGCGAAGCGGCGGGTCAGGTAGCCGGCGATCAGCGGGATGCCGAGGAAGATCAGCACGCTCTTGGCGATCTGCCATCCGGACACGGCGAGGTCGGCCTGCGGGAGGCCAAGCCAGCCCGGCAGGACCGAGAGGTAGAACCAGCCGAGCAGCCCGAACGCGATCACCTGGAACACCGAGTTCAGCGCGACCAGCACGGCGGCGGCTTCCCGGTCGCCGCACGCGAGGTCGTTCCAGATGATCACCATGGCGATGCAGCGGGCGAGGCCGACGATGATCAGCCCGGTCCGGTACTCGGTCAGGTCCGGCAGCAGCAGCCAGGCGAGGGCGAACATCAGCGCCGGGCCGATGATCCAGTTCAGCACCAGGGAGGGCCACAGCAGCCGCCGGTCGCGGGTGACGGTGCCGAGCCGGTCGTAGCGGACCTTCGCCAGGACCGGGTACATCATGACCAGCAGTCCGAGCGCGATCGGCAGCGAAATGCCGTCGACCTGCACCGCGGACAGCGCGGTGTTCAGGCCGGGTATCCAGCGGCCGGCGAGCAGCCCGGCGACCATCGCGGCCGCGATCCACACCGGCAGGAACTTGTCCAGGGTGGACAGTCGCGGCGGCGCCTCGGCGATCGTGGTCACGCGGTGACCGTCTCGCTCGTGGTCGTGAGCACCGCCGACAGTCGCGCCAGCACCTCGGGGTGCACGCGGTAGTAGATCCAGGTGCCGCGCCGGTCCCCGGTGACCAGCCCGGACTCGCGCAGCACCTTCAGGTGGTGGGAGATGGTCGGGCCGGTCAGGTCGAAGGCGTCGGTCAGGTCGCACACGCACGCCTCACCTCCGGCGTGGGAGGCGATCAGCGACAGCAGCCGCAGCCGGACCGGGTCGGCCATCGCCTTGAACAGGTGCGACAGCTCGACTGCCTGGTCCTGCGTCAGCGGCTCCCGGGCCAGGGGCGCGCAGCAGGCGTCCATCGCGACGAGCGGCAGTTGCTTAGACATGCCTCTATATTGACAGATTCACATATAGACGGCAATCTAAGTTCGTCTACTTAGACAGATATCTATCCAAGGAGGCAGTGAAGATGTCACGGGTACAGCTGGCCCTGCGGGTCGGGGACCTGGCCGGATCGATCGACTTCTACTCGAAGCTGTTCGGGACCGACCCGGCGAAGCTCCGGCCGGGCTACGCGAACTTCGCGATCGAGGAGCCGGCGCTGAAGCTGGTTCTGCTGGAGGGCGAGCCGGGCCAGGAGACGGTGATGGACCACCTCGGCGTCGAGGTCGAATCGAGCGACCAGGTCAACGCCGCGACTCAGCGGCTGACCGGCGAGGGGCTCGAGACGCTCACCGAGGACGACACCACGTGCTGCTACGCGGTGCAGGACAAGGTGTGGGTGCACGGACCGGGCAAGGAGCCATGGGAGGTCTACACGGTCAAGGGTGACTCGACGACGTACGGCACCGGCAGCGCGGCATTGGTTACCCCGGCGACGTGCTGCACGCCGGACGCGGAGACCGGCGCGACGGCCAAGCCGGAGGGTTGCTGCAACTGAAGCCCCGGAGCCGGTGCGCAATCGAGGGGCGCACCGGCTCCGCTCAGCTGCCGACCCGCGTGCTGCGGCGTTCGATCATCACGACGTCCCGCCACAAGCCGTGATACTGCCCAACGCGTTCGCGGACGCCGATCTCCCGAAATCCGGCCCGGCGATGCAGTTCCCGGCTGGCGGTGTTCTCGGGGAAGACGCCGCTCTACTTGTGCCAGAACTTCACGCCGCTCCACGTGACCGTGATCGGCCCCGCGCCGCTCGAGGTGCGGTAGCTGCCGAACTTGTCGTAGTAGCTGCCCGATGGGCTCGAGATCGTCTGCTTCAGCGAGCCGTTGAGGTACACCTTGTGCGAGCTGCCGACCTGGTTGATCGTGTTGACCCGCACCGACGTGCCGACGGTCGCGCCGCTGCCGAGCGTCGCCCCGCCTTCCACTGCGTACATCCGGCCGCCCTTCTCCACGGCCAGCAGGAAGTACGGGCCCGCGTTCGAGCCGTCCCGGAACGTCTGCTTGAGACTGATCCGGGAGCCGGTCATGCTGGTGATCTTGAAGGACCCCTCGAACTGGTGGGTGCCGCCGCTGTAGGTGTCGTACCGGCGTTCCGCCCGCTGCTCACCGCTGGTCGAGGAGCAGGTGAGCTTGAAGGTCAGCCCGGAAACCTGGCCGCACCCCTTCTGCTGGGTGTTGTAACCCGGCGAGTCCGAGACCCACGGGCCCGTCCCGACCTGGGCGCCCGCTGCCGGGGCCAGCACCGCCAGCCCCGTCACGACCGCCGCGAGCACGCCCGCGCCGCGAAGTCTGCGCACCGTCAACCTCCTGTGTCACTCGAGGCGGCGGTACGCCGGACACCGGTCCAGACCTTTTGTCTCGACGTTACTGTCCTGACGTGGCCATGACTGTACGAGCCCGGCCGGTCACGGACAAGACCCGCTTCAGTCCCGCGGGGTGAGCAGGACGATCGGGATCACGCGCTCGGTCTTCGCCGCGTACTCGTCGTAGAGCGGGAAGATGCCCGCCATCTCCGGCCAGAGCACCTCGCGCTCGGCGGGGGTCGCGACCCGGGCGCGGGCGGTGAACCGGCGGGGGCCGACCTGCACCCCGACGCTCGGCTCGGCCTCGAGGTTCTTGAACCACGCGGGATCGTCGTCGGAGCCCGCCTTGGAGGCGACGACCACGAAGTCGTCCCCCGAGGTGCCGTAGATCAGGCAGGTGCGGCGGGGCTCGCCGGTCCGGCGGCCGGTCGTGGCGAGGATGAGGGTGAACACGCCGCCGGACTCGTGCCCCTGGGCGCCGTCCGAGGCGAGGTAGGCGCGGGTCTGCTCGGCCACCCAGTCCCAGGCCGAGTCGGTGGCGCGGTCGAGGTCGTCGGCGACGGCCATGGTGGTGGTCCTTTCGTTCCAGTGCTCCAGCCGGGTTCTCGGACCACGTACCCGGAGTGTTCCAGCCGGATCGTCGCACTGCGAACTTTTTTCCCGGGCGGTGTCGAATCCGGTCGAGCCCGTTCGACACACTGGCGCAAGCAGGCCGAGACCACGTAGGAGCACCCCATGCGCACCCTCATCGCCACCGCCTTCGTCTCGCTCGACGGGGTCGTCGAAGCCCCCGGTGGCGAGTCCGGTTACCGCAACACCGGCTGGACGTTCAAGGACATCGAGTTCGACCCGGCGGCCTACGAGCTCAAGGGCCGCGAGCAGGGTGAATCCGCGGCGATGCTGATGGGCCGGGTCAGCTACGAGGCGTTCTCGCCGGTGTGGCCGGGCATGACCGAGGAGTTCGCCGGCTACAACGCCATGCCCAAGTACGTCGTGTCGACGACGCTCGCCGAGTCCGACCTCGTGGCGAACTGGGGCGAGACGACGATCCTGCGTTCACTCGACGACGTCGCCGCGCTGAAGGAGACCGAGGGCGGCCCGATCACCGTCCACGGCAGCGCCACCCTGAACCGCGCCCTGGCCGACGCCGGCCTGCTCGACCGCTACCACCTGCTGGTGTTCCCGGTCCTGCTCGGCGCGGGCAAGCGGCTGTTCAGCGACGCCGACAAGGACAAGCAGAACCTGAAGGTCGTCGAGGCCGAGACGTACGGCAACGGGATCCAGAAGCTCGTCTACGACGTGATTCACTAGAACAGGTGTTCGATCCTGGTGTAGGCTGGAGGTCATGACGCCGGGCCTCCAGTCTTCACTGTTCGACACCCAGGAGTCGGTCTCCCTGCGCACGCTCGCGCCGGAGCGGACCGACCTGGGCTCGGGCGCGTGGGTCGACGTCCAGCCGGGCTGGCTGGCGGGTGCGGACGAGCTGTTCACGGCGCTGGTCGAGGGCGTGCCGTGGCAGGCGGAGAAGCGGAAGATGTACGACCGCGTGGTCGCCGTGCCGCGGCTGCTCAGCTACTACCGCGAGAACGTGCCACTCCCCCATCCGGTGCTGGCGGCGGCGCGGGAGGCGTTGAGCAAGCACTACCTGCGGGAGCTGCGCGAGCCGTTCCGCACGGCGGGCTTGTGTTACTACCGCGATGGCCGCGACAGCGTCGCGTGGCACGGCGACCGCATCGGCCGCGGGGCGCGGGAAGACACCATGGTCGCGATCCTTTCGGTGGGCGCCGCGCGCAACCTGGCCTTGCGTCCGCGCGGTGGCGGCGGCAAGACGCTGGCCCGGCCGTTGGGGCACGGCGATCTGCTCGTGATGGGCGGGAGCTGCCAGCGGACCTGGGAGCATGCGGTGCCCAAGACGGCCAAGGCGGTGGGGCCGCGGATCAGCATCCAGTTCCGGCCGCGCGGGGTGAACTGAGCCCCCGGGCCGGGCCTTGATCCACAGAGGACTCCGTACGATGTCGGCGTGTTCTCCCTCGCCGAACCGCCGCTCTTCGCCCGGCTCCGGTCGGCCCGCCGCGTCCTCATCGCCGGCGCCGGTGGCGGTTTCGACGTCTACGCCGGGCTTCCCCTCGCCGCCGCCCTCAGGACCCAAGGCAAAGAGGTCCACCTCGCCAACCTCGCCTTCAGCGACCTGAACCGGCTCGACCTCGACGACTGGCTCTCCCCCGACGTCGCCCGGGTGCGGCCCGGCAGCGCCGGCGACGACGCCTACTTCCCGGAGCGGACCCTCGCCCGCTGGCTCGAGTCCCGCGGGTGGCCGGCGGTCGTCCACGCCTTCCCCCGCACCGGCGTCCAGCCGCTGCGGGATGCCTACGAAAGCCTCGCCGCGCACCTGGCCGTCGACGCCGTCGTGCTCGTCGACGGCGGCACCGACATCCTGCTGCGCGGGGACGAGTCCGGTCTCGGCACGCCCGAAGAGGACATGACCAGCCTCGCCGCGGTCGCCACGCTCGACGGTGTCGACAAGCTGGTCGTCAGCCTCGGCTTCGGCATCGACGCCTTCCACGGCGTCTGCCACGCCCACGTGCTGGAGAACCTCGCCACCCTCGAGCGGGCCGGCGGGTTCCTCGGCGCGCTCTCGATTCCGTCCGGCTCACCGGAAGCCGAGGCCTACCTGGACGCCGTCGCGCATGCGCAGCGGGCCACGCCGAGCCGGCCGAGCATCGTGCAGGGGCAGATCGCCGCCGCGTTGCGGGGCGAGTTCGGGGACGTCCGGTTCACCACGCGCACCGCGGGCAGCGAGCTGTTCGTGAACCCGCTGATGGGCGTCTACTTCAGCGCGGACCTCACGACCCTCGCCGCCGGAGTCGGCTACCTGGCCGACCTCGCGACCACGAACACCGCCCCCGAGGTCGCGCTGGCCATCGAAGCGCACCGCGACGGCGTCAAACGGCGGCCGCGGCGGGCCATCTCGCATTGACGGCTCAGTCCACCAGCACCGGGAGCTCGTCCAGGCCGTACACAATGGACACCTTGCGGAACGACAGCTCCTCCGCAGGCACCGCCAGCCGCAGGTCCGGGAACCGCCGGACCAGCGCCGGGTACGCCGTGCGCAGCTCCATCCTGGCCAGCTCCGCGCCGATGCAGCGGTGGATCCCGTAGCTGAACGCCAGGTGCGACGTCGGCTCGCGGGTGGCGTCGAACTCCTCCATCCCCGCGCCCAGCTTCGGGTCGCGGTCCGCCGCCGACAGCGACACCAGCACGATGTCGCCCTCGCTGATCTTGACGCCCGCGATCTCCATGTCTTCCTTGGCGAAGCGCGGGAACGCCATCTGCACCACCGTCAGGTAGCGCAGCAGCTCCTCGACGAACCGGTGCACGGACTCGTCGTCGCCGCGGACCGCTTCGAACGCCGTTTCGTCGCGCAGCAGCACCAGCGCGCCGAGCGCGAGCATGCTCGCCGTGGTCTCCAGGCCACCGGTGAGGACCCCGTCGGCCAGGCCGGCCAGCTCGCGGTCGTCGATCTCGTCGCCGTGTTCCTTGATCAGCATGCCGAGCAGGCCGTCGCCGGGCTCTTCGCGCTGCTTCTTGACGATGTCGAGCAGGTAGGTGAGCGACTCCGACATCGCACCCAGCGACGCGCTCGCGCCGCCGAAGAGGTCGAACCGGGCGGTGCTCAGCCGCTGGAAGTCCTCACGGTCCTCATAGGACACGCCGAGCAGCTCGCAGATGGTCAGCGACGGGATCGGCAGCGCGAACGCCTGCCACAGGTCGACCGGCCCGGTCGCCTTCGCCATGGCGTCGAGCTGCTCGGTGACGATCTCGTCGATCCGCGGGGTCAGCCGGCTCAGCCGGCGCATGGTGAACTCGGGCGTGAGCAGCTTCCGGAGCCGGGTGTGCACCGGCGGGTCCGCGAAGCCGAGCCCGCCCGGGTTCTGGTCCTCGGTCACCCCCGCGTTGCCCACCAGGTTGGTGAAGTCGCTGGAGAACCCGGTCGCCTTGCCGAGGACGGCCTTCGCCTCGTCGTAACCCGTGACCAACCAGGCGTTCATCCCGAACGGCAGGTCGAGCTTGCTGATCGGGGCCTCGGCGCGGATCGCCCCGATCTCGGCGACCGGGTCGAGACCTTCGCGCTTGAGCGGCAGCAGCGCCGAATCGGGCAGGATGGACGACATCTTCTCGAGGTCGAAGCCCTTTTTGGACTGCCAGGCGAGGTACCGGCGCCCGACCCAGCCCAGGACCCGTGAGCGGAGACTCCCCATGTCTTCGACAGTACCGCACTAGCCCGATCGGGTGACCGACGGCGAGACGGGCCTCACGCGGGCAAGCTGGACCGCGTGTCCGGGTACGACGAGTGGCAGTGGGTGACCGAGCACCCTTCGACCTTCGAGGACGACGGGCGGCTCACGTTCGTCCGCGACACCACGGCCGACGCGGTCTTCCGCGCCCACGGCCTCGACCCGGCGCGGGCCCGGCCGCGGAAGCTGATCGAGACGTGGGGCCCCTCGGGCCTGCCCCACGACGGGCGCCCGTGCGTCCGGCTCGCGACCGAGGGCGCGTGGACCGCGGTGATCCAGCCCGTGCGCGCGAGCGCGGACGGGGCCGGCCGACCGTCGCCCCTGGCGGCGTTGGGCCCCGAAGTCTTCTCGGTCGCCCTGAACACCATGGGCCCCGGCGAGCTGAGCCACTTCCTCGACGGGCGCCCGCGGTTCGTCATGGGGCTCGGCGAGCCGTACGACTCGCGCACCGGAGACCTCGCCGAGCGCTGGGCCGGGCCCCTGCGGGCCGCCGGGTTCTTCACCGCGTCCAGGCCGCCCTCTCCGGCCGCCGAGCTCGTCGCCGCCCTCGCGATGGGGTCGCGGGAGCTCGGCTTCACCCTGTCCGCCGAGCGGTGCCGCGGGCCGTTGCCCACGGTCTACCGGTGACCACCCGGCGGTAGCTCCCGGTTCTCCGTGATCAGCCCGTGTTCGCTGGCCGCGTAGTGGAAGTACGGCCGGCCCCGGTCGTCGGTGCCGGTGAAGAGGGTCTTCGACCGGCCGTCCGCCTCGGTGTTCACGCCGTTGGTGCGGGCCAGCACCCCCGACGCGGACAACCATTCACGCGAAGCCCCCACCGGCCGCCAGTTCCGGCCGTCGCCGGTCAGGTCGCCGAGGATCTTCGTCATCTCGGCCGCGCCGGAGATGCGCAGGTTCTGGTCGTCGGTGATGTTCGCCGTGGCGTCGGTCGTCAGCGGGTAGGACCAGGTGTGCCGGGCGGCCGCGCGTACCCGGCCGTCCACAGTGGACGTCGAGGTCTGCTGGCCGGCGTCGCCCTGGACGACGTGCTGGGTGAAGCCGCCACCGGTGACGTCGTCGCTGTTGCGGTAGTCGCGGGTCCGCTCGACGCGCGTGTAGACGCGGCCGGCGGAGGTGTCGACGTACCCGGCGGTCACGTCGTGGCGCTTCGCCGTCACGGTGACGTTCACGCCGTCCTTGATGTCCCGCACCGTTTCCTGCCGCGCCGGGGCCGCCGCGACGTCGTGCTGGGTGAGGGCGCCGGACGTCGTCGCGGCGTTTTTGTCGGTGTAGAGCAGTAGCGTCGGGACGACGGTGAACTCACCGCCGATGTCCGGGAAGGAGAAGGAGAGATCGTGCGTCCCACCATCCACGAGCCGGCCCGCGAAGGGCGTGATGTCGTAGGTCTCGGCGTGCAGGCTGAAGGTGTCGATCGCGACGATCGGGCGCCACAGCTGCGGCACGATCCCGCCGGAGTAGATGTGCGGGAAGGTGAACGCGCTGCCCGCGCCGGTCCCGTCGATCGCGAAGTTCGCTTCGCGGTAGGGCCCCTTCCCGCAGAGCCCGGCGGCCGGGTACTTCGCCGAGACGGCGTCGGGCACGTCGTCGAACCACTGCTCGTCGCAGGCGTGCCCTTCGAGCGTCACCTCGAGGTAGGCGCGGGTGATGTTGCGCGGCAGGTCCTTCGCGGTGAAGTGCACGGTGGGCGCGGCCGGCGTCGCGTCGACGTGCCCGAAGCCGGCGACGTGGTCGGCGGTCTCGGGCGCGGGGTGCTTCCGGTCGGCCTGGTAGTAGGTGAGCGTCACGGTCTGGGCGTAGACGCCGGTGTAGATCGGCGAGTTGTAGTTCTCGATGCCGCCGTGGAAGGGCTGCGGCGTGCGCAGCAGCACCGCGTAGGGCGTCAGGTCCTTGTCGAAGTGGTAGGTGATCGGGCGGGTGCCCTCCCCGCTGGGCTCCTCGGTCGTCCCCCACCAGACCTCGGTCTGCCCGATCCGCAGGTCGCCGATCCGGTCGTACTGGCGGCCGCTGACGGTCACCGTCTGGTCCAGCACGACCTTCGCCCACGGCCCGGCGCAGGCCTTCGGCGGCGCGAGCGTGCCCTCGTAGAACCGCGGGGTGCCGTCGGCGGCGTTGGAGCGGAAGGCGTCGGCCAGCGTGACGGTGCAGTGCGGGGTGTCCGGCCTGGTCACCGGCGGCGCGGCCGTCACGGGATTGTCGGTGCTCCCCTCCACAACGGGCCCGGCGGAAAGGGGCGCGGCCGAGGCGACCGCCCCGGCGAACACCCACGTCAGCACCACGGAAAGGACGATCGTGAAGATCCGCACCCGGACTCCTCCCTGCGGCAGGCACACCGCAGCGAAGCCTAGTGCGGTAATCGTGCGACGAACGGCGGGAAACCGTGAGAGGCTCGGCACCGGAATCGGGAGGAACCGGACATGACAGCCGCGCTCATCGGGCGGGCGCACCCCGCCGCCGCGCTGCGGACCGAGCTCGACCGGGCCGTGGCGAGCCACGGCGGCCTGGTCCTGGTCACCGGCGAGGCCGGCATCGGCAAGACCACGCTCGTCACCGGCCTGGCCGAAGACGCCCGCCGGCGCGGCGCTTGGGTGCTGGCCGGCACGTGCTGGGACTCCGACAGCGCGCCCGGGTACTGGCCGTGGGTCCAGGTGGTCCGGGCGCTGCGGCGTGCGCTGCCGGAAGAGGAGTGGGCGCGGCTCGACACGGCGACGCTGTCGGCGCTGCTCGGCGAATCCCCGGGCTCGGACGGCTTCCGGCTGCACGACGCGGTCACGACCGCGCTGGCCGCGGCGGCGCACGATCGCCCGGTCGTGGTGGTGCTCGACGACCTGCACTGGGCCGACGCGGCGTCGCTGCGGCTGCTGGAGTTCGCCGCGCGGCACACGTGGTTCGAGCGGCTGCTGCTCGTCGGCGCGTACCGCGATGTGGAGGCCGAGGCACCCGGTCATCCGCTGCGCGAGCTCGTCCTGCCGCTGGTGGCGAAGGCGACCACGGTGACGTTGACCGGGCTGGCGCCGAGCGAGGTGGCCGAGCTGATGAGCCGCACCGCGGGCACCGAGCCGGATCCCGCGCTGGCCGCCGAGGTGCACCTGCGGACCGGCGGCAACCCGTTCTTCGTCGAGCAGACCGCGCGGCTCTGGCACAGCGGCAGCCCGGTGTCGGCGGTCGCGCCGGGGGTGCGGGATGCGTTGCGGCGGCGGCTTTCCCTGCTGCCCGCGCCGGTCACGCGGCTGCTGACCGACGCGGCGGTGCTGGGCCGGGAGTTCCACCGCCGGATCCTCGCGGTGCTGGCCGGGGTGCCGGTGCCGGAAGTCGACCAGCTGCTGGCCCGCGCGGCCGCGGCACGCCTGGTGACCGCGCTCGGCGAAGGCCGGTTCGCCTTTGCGCACGACCTCGTGCGCGAGGCGCGCTACGCCGAGCTGGAGCCGGCCGAGGTCCGGCGAAGACACGCCGCGGTGGTCCACGCGCTCGACGCGGCTCCCGACCTGGCGCCGCTGGTGTTCGCGGCCGACCGCGCCCGGCACGCCTACCTCGCCGGCGCCGAGGTCGAGCCCGCGCGGGCGGTCGAGCTGCTGGTGGCCGCGGCGCGCGACGCGAGCGCCCGGCTGGCGAACGACGAGTCCGTCGGCCACTACCGGCGGGCACTGGAGCGGGCCACCGAGCCGCGGCGGCGCGTCGTGCTCGCGCTCGATCTGGGCACGGTGCTGACCCGCTGCGGTGATGGCGAAGAGGCGTGGCGTGTCTTCGAAGAGGCCGTCGCGCTGGTGCGCGAACTCGACGACGACAGTTTGCTCGCGCGGGCCGCGCTCACCCTGTCCCGCACCGCGCCGACCGGGGCGCGCCTCGCGTGGACGTCGGATCTCCTGGTGGCGGCGCACGAACGGCTGGCGGGGAAGCCCGCGGAGCCGTTGTCGCTGGACCGCGTCACGCTGGAGCTGGCCGCGCGGGCCGCGGTGCTGGCGCGCGACGGCGAAGACGATCAGGAGCTGTCGTTCACGCTGTGGGCGCGCCACGACCTGATCTGGGGTCCGGGCACCGCCCGGGAGCGGGAGCGGCTGACCGACGAGCTGGCGGTGCTGGCCCGGCGGACGGGTGATCGTGAGAACGAGTTCTTCGCGTCGTCGCTGAAGTGGGTCGCGCTGCTGGAGCAGGGCGACCCGCGCTACCTCGAGCAGTACCGGTCGTTTCAGGGGCTGACGGCCGGCAGCGGCCTGCCCTTCGCCGAGTTCGCGGCGTTGCTGGACCGCAGCATCGTCAGTGCGCTGCGCGGCCGGTTCGCCGAGGCGCACGCGGATCTCGACCGCGTCGAAGCGACGTACGGGCGCGAGCTGGGGTACATGGTGGACCAGGTGCGCTGGAGCCACCTGCTGCTGCAGGGCCGTTTCGACGACCTGGCCGCGTGCACGGCCCGGCTGGCCGCGGGCGACCACCCGCACCCGGACCTGCTGGCGGCGCTGACGGCGGTCCGGCAAGGCGACGCGACCCGCACGGTGATGGGCCCGTTCTCCCGCGAGTTCGCCCCGATGTGGCTGCGCTACCAGGCCCAGGCGGCGGCGCTGACCGGCGATCGCGAAGCGTGCTCGCGGCTGCTGACCGAGCTCACGCCGCACTCCGGCGAGTGGCTGGTGGCGCTGTACGGCTGCGAGATCAGCGGCCCGGTGGACCTCTGGGCGGGGCTGCTCGAAGCCGCGCTCGGCCACCAGGATGCGGCGATCTCGCGCCTGACGGCGGCAGCGGCTTCGGCGGACCGCCTGCGCCTGCGCCCGTGGGCGGCGGAGGTCCGGGCCCGCCTGGCCGCGGTGCTGTCCGAGCGCAACGCTCCCGGCGACGCGGACCGGGCGGCCGCGTTGACGGCGGTGGTCCGGGCCGAGGCGTCGGAGCTGGGCATGCCACACCTCGCCGCGCCACCGGCGGCCCCCGCAGCGGTCCCGGCCAACGAGTTCCGCCGCACGGACGAGGTGTGGACACTGCGGTTCGCGGGCCGTGAGATCCGGGTGCCGGACGCGAAAGGCCTGCGAGACTTGCACATCCTGCTCGGCTCCCCCGGCACGGAGATCCCGGCGGTCCGCTTGCTGGCCCCGGAGGCCGACACAGCGCCCACCCTGGGCGGCGACCCGGTCTTGGACGAGACGGCGAAGTCGGCGTACCGCCACCGCCTGGACCACTTGGACACCCGGATCGACGAAGCCGCGGCCCTGGGCAAGGACAGCCTGGCGGCGGACCTGGACCGAGAACGCGAGGCACTGCTGGCGGAACTGCGAAGGGCAGCGGGCCTGGGCGGCCGAACCCGCCGCCTGGGCGACGAGGCCGAGCGAGCCAGGAAGGCGGTGACGGCCCGGATCCGCGACACACTGCGCAAGCTGGCGGACTCGCACCCGGAGCTGGCCAAGCACCTGAACACAACGGTGACAACGGGTTCGTCGTGCCGTTACGCGCCGGGGGCTGACATCCGGTGGCGCCTGTGAGGCCGTAACAGCAGCGGCCGCCGGCCGACCCTCTTGTCATGACGATGACCGATCTGGCCCCCTTGACGCTCCCGGAGTGGGCGGTTCCCACAGCTCCTCGCCGGCAGTCGGTCGAGGAGCACCGCATCGGCATCCAGGCGAAGTGGTGGCGCACGGAACTGGACCGGCGGGGCCTTCCCGGCGAGCGTCCGGCCGGGCCGTGCCTGACGCGCGCCGAAGTGTGGGCGCCGGCCGACGACGTGTTCACCCTGCTGTGGCGTACCTTGGCGTGGGGCTCCGGCTCGCACCTACGGCTGAACGCGCGGCGCCTGGACAGCATCAAGGCCGATGTCCACGGCGCGGAAGCTGTCCTGACCGAAGCCGCGGAAGCCTCGCGCCGGGATCCGGCATACGCCTTCGACCTCCTGCGCCCGGGGCAGCGGAACAGGTTCCGTGCGTTCGGCCCCTCCTTCTTCACGAAGTTCTTGTACTTCGCAGGCGGCGGCGACCCGGACCACCCGTGCCTCATCCTCGACCGCGTGGTCGCGACCGCGCTGCGCGACCACTGCGGCTGGGAATCACTCCACCGCGCCGGGCCTTGGCCGGCCGTGACCTACGAGCGGTACTGCACCCTGCTCGCCCGCTGGGCCACGACCGCCGGCCACGCAGCCGACGAACTCGAACTCACCCTCTTCACTTCCGGTTGTAGAGCCGCATGGTCAACGTCCCGAACACTGCCACCAGCAGCACCGACGCGCCCAGCGTGATCAGCACCGCCGGCACGTCCCACGACCCCGCCATCATGGACCGCACGCCGGTCACCAGGTGGGAGATCGGGTTGATGTCCACGAACACCCGCAACCAGCCCGGCATCGTCGCCGGGCTGACGTAGATGTTCGACAGGAACGTCAGCGGGAAGATCACCATCATGCTCACCCCCATCACCGACTTCTCGCTCCGCAGCAGCAGCCCGAACATCGTCCACACCCACGAAAACGCGAACGAGAACACCAGCAGCAGCGCCACCCCCGCGGCCACCCCCGGGAACCCGCCGCCCGGGCGGAAGCCCAGCACCAGGCCCACCACCATGATCACCACCGACGCGATCAGGTACCGGAGCACGTCGCCCAGGAGGTAGCCCACCATCGCCGACGGGCGCCAGATCGGGAGCGTCCGGAAGCGGTCGAACACGCCCTTCTCGATGTCCGTGTTCACCGCTATCCCCGTGTACATCGTGATCATCACGACGCTGCTCGCGAGGATGCCCGGCAGGAAGAACTGCAGGTACTCCCCCGGCGAGCCGGCCAGCGCGCCGCCGAAGAGGTACGTGAACATCAGTGTCATCATGATCGGGAACGCCGTCACGTCGAACAGCTGCTCCGGCACGTGCTTGATCTTCAGCACCGCGCGCCAGCCGAAGGTCAGCGACGTCGAGAGCGCGCCCGGGCGCGGCGGCCGCCGGGTGGCGACCAGCACGGCCGCCAGGTCTTCCGGCTTCGGTGCGGCGAGTTCGGTTTCCTTGACTGCGGTGGCGCTCACGCTGCTTCCTCTCCGCTCGCGGTGTGGTCGGTCAGGGCCAGGAACACCTCGTCGAGGCTGGGCTGGCCGAGTGCGAAACTGTCGACGGTGATGCCGGCGGCCGCCAGCTCGGCCAACGCTCGGGCGGACTGCTCCGCGGCCGCCGCCTCGCCCGCCGCGGCGGTGAGCCTCGCAGTCAGCGCCACCGGGTCGGGCTCGTGCTGGATCGCCGCGTCGACCGCCCGGGACAGCACGGCTTCCGCGGCCTCGCGCTGCGCGGCATCGCGCAGACGTAGGTGGATCGCGCCCGCGCCGACCGACGCCTTCAGCTCCCCTTGCGTGCCCTCGGCGATCACGCGGCCGTGGTCGATCACCGCGATCCGCGACGCCAGCTGATCGGCCTCGTCGAGGTACTGCGTGGTCAGCAGCACGGTCGTGCCCTGCGCGACGATCGCGCGCACGATGTCCCAGACCTGGTTGCGGCTGCGCGGATCCAGCCCGGTCGTCGGCTCGTCGAGGAACAGCAGGTCCGGCGTGTTGAGGATGCTCGCGGTGATGTCGAGCCGCCGCCGCATGCCGCCGGAGTAGTGCTTGACCTGCTTGTCGGCGGCCTCGGTCAGGCCGAACGCCGCGAGCAGCTGCGCGGCCCGCTCGCGCGCCGCGGGCCGGGTGTGGCCAAGCAACCTTCCCAGCAGCACCAGGTTTTCCGCACCGGTCAGGTCTTCGTCCACCGACGCGTACTGCCCGGTGAGGCTGACCCGGCCGCGCACGGCGTCGGCCTCGCGGACGACGTCGCGGCCGAACACTCGCGCCTCGCCGTCGTCCGGGCGCAGCAGGGTGGCGAGCATGCGGACGGTCGTGGTCTTGCCGGCGCCGTTGGGGCCGAGGACGCCGTAGACGGTGCCGGCCGGCACCACGAGGTCGACCCCGTCGACGGCCCGGGTGTCGCCGAAAACCTTGACGAGGCCGGTGGTTTCGATCGCGGGTGAGTTCATCTGCGGTCCTTTCACGCGCAGTAGGGACGGGCCCGGCGGGCGTCGCGCAGCGCGAGCCCCCACCAGGTGAGTTCGTCGAGCAGGGCCGGGACGCACTCGTCTTCGAACGACGGGGCGAGCAGGTCGAGGGCCACCGCGTCGCGCATCGTCACGGCGTGCAGCTCCAGGAAGACCTCCCGCAGCTGCGCGACGGCGTGGCGGCCGCGGGCGCGGTAGCCGTAGGAGACGAAGCCGACCGGCTTCGCGCGCCACTCGTCGTAGGCGAAGTCGATCGCCTGCTTGAGCGGGCCGGGAAAGCTGCGGTTGTACTCGGGCGTGACGACGACGTACGCCTCCGCCCGGGCGACGCGCTCCCGGAACCGGGTCAGCCCCGGCGTCGGCGCCGCCGGGTACGCCGCCGGGAGCTCCGCCTCGGCGAGGTCGACCGGGTCGAGGTCGAGCCCCGCCCGCCGGGCCGCCGTGGCCGTGAACCACCGGCCCACGCGCGCGCCGGCGCGGCCTTCGCGGGTGCTGCCGATCAGCACCACCACCCGCAGCGGCGGCCCACTGTCCATTCCGGTCTCCTCTCGCCTGCTACCGGGAAGGCGCGAGATGCGCCGCCAGATCGAATCTGGCTGAAACGTTTCATCCGCGTGGTAGGCTCACGCTTTCTCGGCGAGGGGGTGCGTTGGTCGGCATCAAGGACGTGGCGAAGCGGGCAGGCGTTTCGATCGGCACGGTGTCCAATGTGGTCAACCGGCCGCACGTGGTCGCCGCGGCCACCCGGAACCGGGTGCTGTCGGTGATCGAGGAGCTGGGGTACGTCCGCGACGAGTCCGCGCGGCAGCTGCGCGCCGGCCGCAGCCGGATCATGGGACTGCTGGTGCTCGACCTCGGCAACCCGTTCTTCGTCGACGTCGCGCGCGGCGCCGAACAGGCCGCGCACGCCGAGGGCCTCAACATCATCACCTGCAACAGCGGCCAGCGGTCCGACCTCGAAGCGTCCTACCTCGCGATGTTCGCTGAGCAGCGGGTCCGCGGCGTGCTGCTGAGCCCGGTCGCGACCTCCGGCGAGGCCCTGCGCGCGTTCCGGCGCAGCGGCACGCCGTACGTCTTCGTCGACCGGAAGGCGCCGACGTCGGAGGCGAGTTCGGTGGCGGTGGACGACATCGCGGGCGGCGCGCTGGCCGGCCGCCACCTGCTGGAGACCGGCCACCACCGGATCGCGTTCGTCAACGGGCCGGCGATCCTCGCCCAGTGCCGCGACCGCGAGCAGGGCGTCCGCTCGGCGCTGACGGGCTCGTCGGCGGAGCTGACGGTGCTGGAGGCGATCGGCCTGGACGTCACGTCCGGCCGCGACGCCGGCGCGCGCCTGCTCGGCATGAGCCCCCGCCCCACGGCGGTGTTCTGCGCGAACGACCTGCTGGCGCTGGGCGTGCTGCAGGCGATGGTGGGCGCGGGCGTCCGGGTGCCGGACGAGATGGCGATCATCGGCTACGACGACATCGAGTTCGCGGGCGCGGCGGCGGTCCCGCTGACGTCGGTCCGCCAGCCGGCGCAACGCCTCGGCCGCACGGCGGCGGAGCTGCTGCTGGCGGAAACGGCGGAGACGACGGCGGAGCGCCAGGCGGTGGTGTTCACCCCGGAACTGGTCGTCCGCGAGTCGACCCGGGTGCGCCGCTAGCCTCGGCGAGTCGCGCGGTCTACCCGGCCAGTCGCGGGTAGAGCGGTGGCTCGCGCGTTCCGACGTCCTTGGTGATCTGCGTGCGCAGCTCACTGGTGCGCCTCTGCAATACCCTGAAGTCGACCGTGCCGAGCGCCCCGTCGGAGCCGGTTCGCTCGGCCGCCTTCTTCAGCGAATTCATGAAGGCGAAGTACTTCTCGCGAGCCGCCGCCGACAAATACATCCCGCCGCCCTGGAAATACCAGTCGGTGAGCCGATCGATCAGTTCGGCCGCCCCGTCACCGGTCACCGCGGTCGGCCGATAGCGGGAGAACGACTGTGTCCAGGACCACAGTTCCGCGTACGCCTTGAGCCGCTGGGAGCGCAGACCTCGGTCGTACTCGACGTGCAGTTCATGGCGCACTTTCCAAGCCGTCACGAAGTACGTGAGCAGACCCGTCACCAACGCGGCGGCGACCGCGCCCGCGATTCCGATGAGCAGAGATCCCACCTTCGCACTCCCTACATGAGGCCGAGGGCCCTGTCGTCGATGTCTCCCGACTCCTCCGGCGGCACCCGGGTCGCGTACAGCTCCGCCCTCGCCTGGGCCCGCCGTTGCGCGCCGTGCGCCGAAACGCCGAAAATGGCGCCGGGAATCGCTCCGACGACGATCCCGACGATCGGACCAGCCGCACTCCAGACGGCGTCGAAGTGTGACAGGTCGCCGCTGGCCCGCCAGAACATCACTCCGACCAGGCCCAGGAAACCGAGTACGACGATCGCGGTCGGCCAGCTGACTCGCTGCATGGACACCTCCATTGCCTTCGGTTGTTCAGGGCGGTAGTCGGTTCGCCTCCGGTCGGTGCTACAGCGGCGATCGAATCGTTGCGCGACCGCGGAGCGGCCGAGACGGCCGGCGGCC
Organism: Amycolatopsis iheyensis; assembly: GCF_024703995.1. GTDB lineage: Bacteria > Actinomycetota > Actinomycetes > Mycobacteriales > Pseudonocardiaceae > Amycolatopsis > Amycolatopsis iheyensis. The sequence continues at coordinate 96,924 of NZ_JAMXQV010000029.1, forward strand.
AGACAAGGCGAGATAAATCGGTTGGCGGCCCGTGCGAGACTGTCGACCATGGGGCTGCTGTCTTGACCGACCGATGGGTGCGGCTGCAGGCCGTCGCGGTGTCCGGTTCCGCTGCCGAAGGGCTGATGCTCGCCGCGCTTCCGCTGCTTGCCGTCTCGCTCACCACCGATCCGCGGGAGATCTCGCTCGTCAACATCGCCGGGCAGGCGCCGTGGCTGCTGCTCTCCCTCTTCGCCGGCGTGCTCATCGACCGGGTGCGGCGGACCACCGTGCTCGCCTGGGCCTACGCCGTGCAGGTCGGGGCCGCGCTCGTGCTCGGCGCCGTCGGGGTGGCCGGGTTGCTGAGCCTGCCCGTGCTGCTCGTCGTCGCGTTCGTCGTCACCTCCGCGCAGGTGCTCGGGGACGGCGCCAGCGGGGCGCTCGTGCCCGAGGTCGTCGAGCCGGATCGGCTCGCCCACGCCAATGCGCGGCTCACCGTGATCGACCGGGGTGTCGTGCAGTTCGTCGTGCCGCCGCTGACCGGGTTCCTGATCATCGCCGGCGCCGGCGCGCCCGCGTGGCTGGCGGCCGCCTGCGCGCTGGCCGCGCTCCTCATGGCGCGGCGCATCCCGTCCGAGTCGAGGACCCTCGCGCGGACCCACCCGCTGCGGGACCTCTCGGCCGGGCTCACGCACCTGGTCCGGACGCCGCTGCTGCGGTCGATCACCATCAACGTCGCGCTCGGGTCGTTCGCGGCCAGCGCGAGCAACTCGATGCTCGTGCTGTACGCGACGCAGATCCTGCATGTCGGCTCGGTCGGGTACGGCCTGCTGCTCGCCTGCCTCGCGGTCGGCTGGGTGGCCTCTTCCTTCGTGGTGCAGAAGATCGTCGACCGCTTCGGGTACTCGTGGTCGATGCGCGGCTCGCAGGGCCTCGGCGCGGTGGCGCCGCTGCTGCTGGCCGTGCTGCCGCCGTGGCCGCCGCTGATCGGCGTCGTGCTGGTCTTCCTGACCTCGACGGTGCTGGTCTGGAACGTCTGCTCGCAGTCCAGCCGCCAGCGCTTCACCCCGGCCCCGCTGCTGGGCCGCGTGCTGACCAGCCACCGCGCGCTCGCCTGGGGCCTGACCCCGCTCGGCGCGCTGACCGGCGGCCTGATCGCGGCGCACTGGAGCCTGCGGGGCGTCTGGCTGGTGGTGGCGGCGATCCAGGCCCTCAGCGCGGTGCTGGTCTGGTTCCAGCTCTCCCCCGCGGCCTTCCGCCGCACCGAGCTCGCCATGGCGCGGGCCTGACGTGCGCACCGCGGCGACGTTCCGGCTGCACGGCCCCCCGGCCGAGGTGACCCGCCGCCTCGGTGTCCGCCCGAGCACCGCGACGGACTCCCTGTGGTGCCTTACTTCGCCACCGTCGGACAGCGAACTGGCCGTACACCTGACCCGGCTGCTCGACGTCCTCGAGCCCCACCGGGCCGCGCTGTGGGAGCTCGCCGAGGCCGGCCACCCCGCCGACTGGTTCTGCCTGGTCGCCTCGCACGCCACCGAGCACGCCGTCGAACTCGACCGCCGCCTGCTCGGACGGCTGCTCACGCTGCCCGGCGAGCTGCTGCTCGACGTCTGCGGCGACGAACGCGACTGAAGCCGGGTGGCGGGCCGGGTCGGGGCACCGGCTCGCCACCCGGACGGCTACTCGCCCAGCGCCAGGGCCACCGCGCCGAGCAGCGCCGCGTCCTGGTCGAACCGGGCCGAGACCAGCTCCGGCGGGAACGGCACCGCGTGCGCGAGGCGGTCGGCCAGTGCCGGGAGCAGCACGTCCGCCGACCGGACCAGCCCGCCGCCGACCGCGATGCGCTGTGGGTCCAAGGCGATCGCCAGGTTGGCCACGTGCATCGACAGCTCGTCGAGCGCCGCCGTGACCAGCTCCTTCGCCTCGACGTTCTCCTTGGCCATGGCGAACAGCTCCCCCGCGGTGACCGGACGGCCGAGCAGAGCACTCGCCCGGCCGCCCAGCCCACGCCCACCGACGGCTTCCTCGAGCGGCGCCGCTCCGCTCGCGAAACCCTCGGTGTCCTGCGGCGAGAGCAGGTTGTACCCGATCTCGCCCGCAGCTCCGTTGGCGCCGGTCAGCAACCGGCCGCCGACCAGCACCGCCGCCGCGATGCCGGTGCCCAGCGACAGGAACACCGCCGGGTCGGCGCCGGCCAGCGCGCCCCACCGCCATTCCGCCAGCGCCGCGGCCTTCGCGTCCGTGCCGACCGCGATCGGCACGTCCGGGAACTCCGCGGCCACCAGCTCCGCCAGGTGCAGCTGTTCCCAGCCCGGCACGTTCGGGGCCAGCAGGATCTCCTCCGGCAGCACGATTCCCGGGCTGACGACACCGATGGCGACGGGCGACGCGCCGGCCTCGGCCAGCAGGGACCGGGCCCCGGCCAGCGCCCGCACCACCACCTGCTCGGCCCCCGCCTGCGCGTCGGTGTCCAGCCGGCGCGTGGCCAGCAGGGCGCCGTCGTGGCCGGCGAGCCCCAGCGCCACCTTCGTGCCGCCGAAGTCGATCCCGAGAATTGGTTTGCCGCTCACTCCGCAGCCCCTCCTGTCCCCCGGACCACGATCCGGCCGGTGTTGAACCCGTCGACGCTGATCACCGGCGCCGCGCCGCGCAGGTCGGCCGCCTTGTAGGTGACGGTCAGCGTCTGGGACTGGCCCGGCCACAGCGTGATGTCGTTGTCGTTCCAGGTCGCGTTGGCGAGCTGGTTGTCCCCCGGCCCTTCGCGCCCGTCCGGCGTCCCGCGCCGGACGTCGGCCCGCAGGAAGAACGCCGCTCCCGGTGTCTTCGAGGTGTTGGTCACGGTCACCGTGGTGACCAGGTCACCGCCGTGCGCCCGCGTCGACGCCACCGCGCTGACCTGCGACTTCGGCAGGCTCTGCAGGGCCTGCAGGTTGCTGTACTGCGACAGCGTCGCCTGCGGGTTGCCCAGCGTCTTGCCCCAGTCGACGACGTCCTTCTGCGTCGAGAGCCAGTAGACGTTGCGGTCGACGACCTTCCCGCCCTGCTTCACCTGCAGCTCGACGAAGTAGACCTTCGCGGGAGCCGGCGCCTTGGTCTCGGCCGGCACCTTCGGCTTCAGGACGCCCGTGCGAACGCCCTGCGAACCCAGCGAGATCCCGCCTGCGGTCTGGTCGTCGAGCACCTTGCCCGCGGTGTCGATCACCCGCGCCTGCACCGAAAGCCCGGACTGCGTGCCCGCGCCGAGGTTGTCGAGGGTCACCGAACCGTTGTCGTAGCCGTAGATCGCGTGCAGCGGCTTGTTCGCCTTCTTGGCGCCGAAGAACGCGCCCGCCTGGTCGCCGTCGTCGTTGTAGAGCGACCACAGCAGCGTCGGCCAGCCCTTGTTGAGCTGCCAGTAGACGACGCCGGTCGCCGGGTTGGCCTGGTCCGTCGAATGGTGCAGGAAGGCTTCGAACTGCGAGCGGGTGTTCTCGTAGTTCGCGATGTTCGCGAGGTCCACATAGGACTTCAGCGAGCTCCACTTCCCGTACCGCTGGGTGATCGACTGGTCCAGCGTGTACAGCGTGCCGAACGCGTAGCCGCCGTGGTCCGGCTCGAAGTTGGCGTGGTACTGGTTGTACGCCGGGTCCTGCCACAGCTTCGCCTGCTCGGCCGGCGAGAGGAAGCGCTTGATCGAGTCCAGCGTCGGCACGGTGTGCCCGGCGCTCTGCTCGCTCGCGAAGCCCCAGGAGCCACCCGCGTTGGTCCGCGAGGAGTCGTCGGCGTCGAAGTGCGACGTGTCGTACCAGTAGGCCGGCGGCACCCAGTCGTACGGGCCTTCCTTCTCGCCCGACTGGCCGAGCGTCGGCGTGCTCTTGTACTCCGCCGACGCGATCACCGGCACCTGGAAGTCGGCTTCCTTGAACGCCTTCAGCGTCTCGGACTCCTGGCGCGGCACCGGCTCGTTGTCGCTCCAGCCATAGTTGAAGACGCTCGGATGGCTCCGCTCCATCTGCGCGATCGTGTAGGCCGAGTCGTGCATGATCCGGTAGTCGCGCTCGGTCAGTGTCGAGGCGTCCTCGGGCTGCCAGGCGTCACAGCAGAGGAACCCGCCGATGACGAGCAGCCCGGCGCGGTCGGCCTGGTCGTAGAAGTCCTGCGGCATGTCGTGGCCCTCGAGCCGGACGCCGGACAGGCCCATGTTCTTGATCAGCGCGATCTGGTGCGCGGTGTCGGCGGAGTCGTAGCGCAGGAACAGGTCCGGCGCGAAGCCGCCGCCGCGGAACACGAAGTCCTTGCCGTTGATCGTGAACTGCCGCGCGCCCTCGGGCAGCGGCGCGGACTTGCCGACCAGGCGCGAGGTCACCGTGCGGATGCCGAAGGTGTTCTTCGACGACGTCGAAAGCACGCCGCCCTGCGAGACCGCGGTGCTCAGCGTGTAGAGCGGCTGGTCACCCATCGAGTAGGGCCACCAGACCTGCGGCCGGTTGATCTTGACCGGTGCGAAGGTCACGGTCTGCTTGGTGTTCGCCGGGATCGTCACGCGCTGGTGGATGACGGTCGGCGCCCCCGACGGCGAGGTGATCGTCGCGGCGACGTCGCCGGTCTGCGGCGCGGGCGCGTTGTTGGTGACGTCGACCTTCACCGTCAGCTTCGAGCTGGCCAGGTCGGCCGCGTTGTCCTGCACGACGTGCGCGTTGTCGCCGGTGAGCGCGTCGGACACCTGCAGGGTCGGCGGGAACTGGATGCCGGTGTTGTTGTCCGGCGGGATCTGGCCCCAGTCGACCTGGTCGAGCGTGTACATCTTCGTCGGGTCGTTGGGGTAGACCTTGATCGCCAGGGTGTTCTTGCCCGGCTTGACCAGCTTCGAGACGTCGAACGTGTGCCCGGCGAACGCGCCGCTCACGACGTCCTTGGTGGCGACGAGCTTGCCGTTCACCCAGACGTCGCCCTCACCGACGATGCCGGGAATGGTCAGCTTCGCGTGCTGGCCGGCCTTGATGTCGGGGGTGAAGTCGGCGCGGTACCACCACGGGTCGGAGAACGGCTTCGTGACGACCGGGCCGAGCTTGTCGACGTACCCGAAGCACTTGCGCATGTTGTCGGAGTAGAAGACGTTCGGGCACTTGCCGTTCTGCACCAGCGCGTTGATCTCGGTGCCCGGCGCGCCGGCGTCGTCCGGCTTGACCGGCAGCCAGCCGCGCGTGGCGTACCCGGGCGTGGAGACCTTCTCACCGCCGTCCTTGACGTTCGCGGTGGTCAGGACCTGCCAGCCCTGGGCGCCGATCGTGCTGAAGCCGTGCGGCCGGGCGGTTTGCGCTTCCTGTGCTTCCTGCGCGACGGCGGGCCCGGCGACGCTGAGCACACCGGGGATGAGCAGCAGCGCGGCGGCCGCCACGAGTTTCCGGGTCATGCCTGAGCCCCTTCCGGGTCGGCGGCGAAGGCCTCTTTGATTTCCTTGGGTCCGAACGGCCAGGTGCGCTCGGCCTTGGCGTAGACGAGGTACGCGATCGCGCCGACGGCGATCCAGCCCAGCGACAGCCCGATCGAGAGCCAGGTCGCGGAGACGTAGATGTAGACCCAGCCGACCAGCGCGAGCAGCGTCGGCACCGGGTACAGCCACTGCTTGTAGGGCCGCTTGAGGTGCGGCTGACGGCGGCGCAGCGTCACGATCGCCGCGACCTGCGCCAGCGACTGGATGATGACGAGCGTCGCGACGGCGGCGTTGATGACGTCGGTCAGCGTGAACAGCGAGCCGATGATGGTGATGGCGCCCATGGTGAGCACGCCGGCGGTCGGCAGGTTCAGCTTCGGGTGCAGCTTGCCGAACATCGGCAGGAACACCTTGTCCCGCGCGGCTTCGAACGGCACGCGTGAGCCGCCCAGCAGGCCGGCGAACACCGAGCCGATGGCCGCGACGACGATGAAGACGGTGACGACCTTCGCCGTCGCCGTGCCCCACGCCTGCTCGAGCACGCTGGAGGCGACGGAGGTGGCGTTCTTCAGCTCGTCCAGCGGGATCGAGCCGAGGACGCCGACCTGGAGCAGGAAGTAGAGGCTCATGATGCCGAGGATCGAGAAGAGGATCGACCGCGGGATCGTCCGGCCCGGCTTCTGCACTTCGCCGCCGAGGTAGGCCGTCGTGTTGTAGCCGAGGTAGTCGTAGATCGCGATGATCAGGCCGGCGCCGAGGCCGCCCCAGAACGTGCCCTCACCGGCCGAGCTGAACGCGCCGGGCGTGAACGCGAACGCCTGCGCGCCACTGAAGTGCGAGAACGCCGCGACGATCGTGGTGAGCACCGCGATCAGCATGACCACGAACAGCACGGTCGTGAGCTTGCCGATCTGGCCGATCTTGCGGAACAGCGCGGCCACGATGACGAGCGTGATGCCGACACCGATGATCTTGCCCAGCGGCGTGGTGCCGGCGTCGTCGGTCACGCCGGGGATCAGGTAGCCGAGGTACTGGACGAGGCCGATGATGCCGGTGGACATGATCAGCGGGATGAACAGCACCGCGCTCCAGACGAACAGGAACGGCATCAGCCGCCCGGTGCGGTACTGGAACGCTTCGCGCAGGTACAGGTAGGTGCCGCCGGCGCCCGGCATCGCGGCGCCGAGTTCGGCCCAGATGAGCCCGTCGGCCAGCGCGACGATCGCCCCGATGATCCAGCCGAACATCGCCTGCGGGCCGCCCATGGTGGCGACCATGGCGGGGATCGTGACGAACGGGCCGATACCGCACATCTGGGTCATGTTGATCGCGGTGGCCTGCAGCGGGCCGATCTTGCGTTCAAGGGCCGGTCCGGGCTCCCCTGAACGAGTGGGTGAACTCACGACGTGCCTCCGTCTAGTAGTTAGTAAAGTTTCTTAACATAGAACGAGCGGAGTCGAAAGAGTTCCGTGGATAAACTTGCGGCAACACAGGAGGATTCGTGGGACGAAACGGGCCGCAGGTCGGAACCCCGGCGAGCATGCGGGCGCTGAACCAGCGCCTGGTGCTGGACCGGTTGCGCACGCGAGGTGAGGCGACACGGCCGCAGATCGCCGTCGACACCGGGTTGTCGAAACCCACGGTGGGACAGGCACTCCTCGATCTCGAGCAGCACGGATTGGTCCGAACCACCGGCCGCAGCCTGACCGGACCGGGCCGCGCGGCGGTCGTCTACCAGGCGGCGCCGGACGCGGGACACGTCGTGGGCGTCGACATCGGGCGACGCGTGATCCGGATCGCCGTCGCCGACCTGGAAGGCAGCATCGTCACCCGGCTCGACGAGCCGAACCGGTGCCGCTCCGCGAGCGCTTTGGTGCGCACCGTAAGCGAATCCGTCGAACGCGCGGTGACTTCGGCCGGGCTGGACCCGCACGAAGTCGTCGCGACGGTGGTGGGCACGCCGGGCGTCCCCGACCCGGCGAGCGGGACGGTGCACCGCGCGCCGAACCTGCCGGGCTGGGAGCGGCGCGGGCTGCTGCACGAGCTCGTCGCGACTCTCGCGGCCGGCGGCTCCGACGTCGTGGTGGAGAACGACGCGAACCTGTGCGCGGTCGGCGAGCACGCCCTCGGCGCCGCGCTCGGGGTGGACGTGCTGGTGTGCCTGACGGTCGGCACCGGCATCGGCATGGGCCTGCTGGTCGACGGCCGCCTGTTCCGCGGCGCCCACGGCGCGGCGGGCGAGATCGCCGACCTCCCGTACGGCCCGCTCCCGGACGGCGCGCCGGCCCGGCGCCCGGGCCCGGTCGAGACGGTGGCGGCGGGCCAGGCGGTGCTCGAAGCGGCCCGCTCGCTGGGACTGGCGAAGGCACGCTCGGCGAAGGACGTGTTCCGGCTGGCCCGCGCGGGCGACGCGCTGGCGCTGCGGGTGGTCGAGGACGAAGCCGAGAAGCTCGCGTACGTCGTGTCGGCGGTGACGGCGGTGCTCGACCCGCGCCTGATCGTGCTCGGCGGTGGCATCGGCGGCAACGCGGACCTGCTGGCGGAGCCGATGCGGAAGGCGTTGGCGGCGACGATCCCGGTGGTGCCGGACATCGTGGCGGGCCAGCTGGGCGAGGACGCGGTGCTGGCGGGCGCGATCGCGACGGCGCTGGGCACGGCCCGCGAGCTGGTGTTCGACCGGCGCGGCCTGAGCCGGGCGGCCGGCGCGGCCGGGTAGCGCGGGCGCGAGTCAGTCCGAAGGGCCGCGCAGCGTCAGCACCACCCGCAGCACGTGCTCCACCGCCGTCGGGAAGGCCGCGCCGCGCAGCTCACCGCGCTCCTCCAGGTTGCGCGAGGCGAACTCCAGCACCCGCTCCGGTCCGCCGCGGCGCACGACCAGCGCCGCCAGCTCCTCGAGGTCCAGGTCCGGGTGGTCGAGGCGCGTCAAGGCGAACTCGATGACCAGCTCTTCCGCCGTCATGCCCACCTCCGCCGTCCATCTTAGGCGGCACGGCGACGACGTGATCGTGCTCGGTTTAACACTCTCCCGGCCGCGGATCGAGCGCCGATGCGGTGATGCGGAGCCGGATGGCGGACCACTGCCCGCACACGATCGGCGGGTCGATTGGGCCGTTCGGAGGTGATTTTGCGCGATCGTGTACGGAACGCGAATACCCGGTAACCCGGACGATCCGGTCAGTCATGATGCAGGACCACCCAACGACGGCGATCGGGAGGCGGCGATGGCCCTGCATCGGCAGCAGCGCGTGAGGCGCTCGCGCCACGCCCTCCCCTCCCGCTGGTGGCCGCCGGTCCTCGTCGCCGCGTCCATCGCGGCTGTGATCCCCGGCGACACCGTCGGCGGCCTGCTCGTCGGCACGAGCGTGCTGGTGGCCTTCACCGCCCTCGCCGCGGCTCGGCGCGTCCTCGGCCACGCGGCCGTGCACGTCAACCTGATCCTCGCCGAAGAGCTGGCCGCCGAGCCCACTCAGCGATAGACAACCGGGCGAAAACCACTGTGACCGAGTTCGCTCGCGTTACTGTACCGTCCAGACGGTATAGTAAGAGGCATGACGACGAGCCTGACCACCTCCACCGAGCCGTTGAGCCACCGGCGCCGCTGGGCCGCGCTGGGTGTGCTCGTCGGCGCCGTGCTCCTGCTCGCGGTCGACGGCACCGTGCTCTACCTGGCCGTCCCGTCGCTGACGCGGGAGCTCGCGCCCAGCGCCACCGAGATCCTCTGGATCGGTGACATCTACTCGCTCGCGCTGGCCGGCCTGCTGGTCACCGCGGGCAACCTCGCCGACCGCTTCGGCCGCAAGCGCGTCCTGCTCATCGGCACGGCCGCGTTCGGGCTCGCCTCGGTGCTGGCCGCCTTCTCCCCCACCGCGGGCGTGCTCATCTTCGCGCGGCTGCTGCTGGGCGTCGCCGCGGCGACGATCATGCCTTCGACGCTGTCGATCATCCGCACCCTGTTCGCGGACCCGCGTGAGCGCACCCGCGCCATCGCGATCTGGTCGGCCGGCTCCGGCGGCGGCATCGCGCTCGGCCCGCTCGTCGGCGGTGTCCTGCTCGAGCACTACTGGTGGGGCTCGGTGTTCCTCATCAACGTGCCGATCGTCGTCGGCTTCCTGATCGCCGGCGCGCTGCTGCTGCCGGAGTCCCGCGACCCGCACCCGGGGCGCTTCGACCTCCTGTCGGCCGGCCTGTCGATGGCCGCGATCGTGCCGCTGGTCTACGCCGTCAAGCACGCGGTCGGCTCGGGGATCGACGTGCCGGTCGTCCTCGCGGCCGCGGCCGGGCTGCTCGCCGGGACGGCGTTCATCCGCCGGCAGCGACGCGCGGCGAACCCGCTGATCGACGTGACGCTGTTCCGCCACGGCGCGTTCAGCGGCGCCGTCCTGGCGAACTTCGTCTCGGTCTTCGCGCTGATGGGGCTGCTGTTCTTCTTCTCCCAGTACTTGCAGCTCGTCCGCGGGTTCGGTCCGCTGGAAGCCGGGCTGGCGGAGATGCCGGCCACCCTGGCCTCGATCGTGGTCGTCGCCGCGGTCGGCGTGGTCGTCACGCGGCTCGGCCGGGGCCGCGCCGTCGCCGCCGGCCTCGGGGTGACCGCGCTGGGGCTGCTGATGGTCGCGCTCGCCGAACGCGCGTCGCACTACGGCTGGCTGGGCCTGGCCCTGCTGCCCGTCGGCCTCGGCGTCGGGCTCGCGCTGACGCTGACCGTCGACTCGGTGCTCTCGGCGGTGCCGCGGGACAAGGCCGGCTCGGCGTCGGCGATCTCCGAAACCGCCTACGAGCTCGGCGCGGCGCTCGGCATCGCGATCCTCGGGTCGCTGGTCACGCTGGTGTACCGGGCGTTCCTGCCCGCGGACGTCCCCGGCGAGGTGCGGGACTCCCTCGCCGGCGCGGCGGCGGTCCTCGACCCGGGCTCGGGCCTGGCGCAGACCGCCCGCGAGGCGTTCACCGGCGCCATGCAGGTGACGTCGGTCGCGGCGGCGGCCGTCACCGCCGTCGCCGCGGTGATCGCCTGGCGTACGATTCCGTCCGGAAAGGACTGACGATGCCTCGCAAAGCCGGTCGTGGCCCGGAAGAAACGCGCCGGGCCCTGCTCGACGCCGCCGGACAGGTCGTCCGCACCCGCGGGATCTCGGCGTCGCTCGACGACATCGCCAAGGCGGCCGGGGTGTCGAAAGGCGGTCTGCTGTACCACTTCCCGGCCAAGGACGCGCTGGTGCGCACGCTCGCCCAGGACATCCTCGACCGCTTCCGCGCGGACGTCCTGGCGGCGCTCGACCCGGCCGACACCGCGCCGGGCCGGCTGACCCGCGCGTACGTCCGGGCGTCGCTCGACACCTCCCAGGACGAGGTCGCCGTCCGCGAGGCGATCGCGCTGATCGCCCAGCTGATCGCCATCCCCGAGATCGCGGCGATCGCCCGCGCGGACGCCGAACGCTGGGACACCGACCTGCGCGACGACGGCCTCCCGGACCACGTGGTCACCCTCGTCGTCGCCGCGGCCGACGGCGCCAGCATGGCCCCGGTGTGGGGCGTCGGCATCGACGTGAAGGCGGCGAAACAGCTGGAGCGGCAGTTACTGGACATGACGCGGGACTTGTCAACCCGTAGATAGTGTTGGTAAATCACCATTGCCACGGCCCTACGGAAGTCGGCTCCGGGGCAGGCGAACAGCCGGTAAATTCTCGACAGCGCGCGCAATTCCGGCAAATCCCCGTCCCCACGAGGAGTCTTCCGATGTCGAGGAAGTTCGCCCTGGCCGGCGCAGTTGCGCTGGCCCTCACCGTGACGCCGCTCGCCGCGGGCACCGCGTCGGCCGCCACGCAGCAGGAAGCGGCCGTCACGACGGTGTACTACAGCACCGCCAGCGCGCCGTCGTTCCGCTCGGTCATCAACGCCGGTGCCGCCAACTGGAACCGCAGCGTGACCAACGTCAGACTGGTCGAGCGCAACTCCGGCGCCAGCCTGCGCTACACCGAAGGCAACGACCCGCGCGGGTCCTACGCCTCGACCAACGGGCACGGCAGCGGCACCATCTTCATCGACTACACCCAGGCCCGCCAGTACAACCCGACCCGCATCGCGGCGCACGAGACCGGCCACGCCCTCGGGCTGCCGGACCACTACTCGGGCCCGTGCTCGGAACTGATGTCGGGCGGCGGCCCCGGCCCGTCGTGCACCAACGCGGTGCCGAACGCGGCCGAGCGCAGCCGGGTGAACTCGCTGTGGGCCAACGGCCTCGTGGCGAACCAGCAGCGAGCCGTCGAAACGATCTACGGCTTCTGACCCCACCGAGTGTGGCCCGGACCGCGGTCCGGGCCACACTCGTGTGCTCAGTCGCGGGCGGGTTCCTCGGCGGCGACGTCTTCGGCGATCCGCCAGCCACCCCGGCGGCGCAGCACCAGCACGTAGTAGACCGTCGCCAGGACCACGATGCCCGCCGTGACGATCAGGCTCGGGCGGCCCACCAGCGGGTCCAGCACGTTCTGGTACACCACGAACACCAGCACCGCCAGGGCCAGCACCGGTGCGACGGGGAACCACGGCATCCGGTACCGCGCGTGGGCCGTCGCGCCCGTGCGGCGGCCGTTGATCGCGCCGAGGCACAGGGCCGCGTACACCGCCACGATCGACGTGCTCGTCACCACCAGCAGCACCTGCGGGTCGACGTAGCACAGCAGCGCCGCCACCACGCCGGTGCCGACCGTGGCCACCCACGGCGTGCCGAAGCGCGGGTGCACCGCCGCCAGCGCGCGGTTGACCGCGCCCGGCCACGCGCGGTCGCGGCCGCTGCTGAACACCAGCCGGGAGCTGATCAGCACGATCGCCAGCACCGCGTTCATGATCGCGAGCGCCACCGCCAGGCTGATCACCGTGTCGAGCGTGCTGCCGCCGCGGGCGGAGATGAACGCGGACAGCATGTTCTCCGCGCCGAACAGCTGACCGAGATCGGGCGCGCCCAGCAGCACCGCCGTCACCGGGACGAGCTCGGCGACCACCGTGATGGCGAGCGCCAGCAGGATCGCGCGGGCGATGCCGCGGGGCGCGTCGTGCGTCTCCTCGCCGAAGTACACCGCCGAGCCGTAGCCGTTGTAGGCGAACATCGCGACGGCCATCGCGATCGCGATGGCGCCGACCGTGGCGGGCCCGCCGTCGGCCGCCACCGGGTGGGCCACCAGGTCGGTGAACGGGCGCGCCGGGTGCAGCAGGCCGAGCGCGCTGACCACGACCAGCGCGAGGATCTCGATCGCCAGGAAGATCCCGGTCACCCAGGCGTTCAGCTTGATGTCGAACACCCCGACCACGGCCGCCAGCACGCACGTCGCGGCGGCGACCGTCGGCCCGGGCAGGCCCGGCCACAGCACCCCCAGGTACGTCCCGACGCCGAGCGCGATCACCGCGACGATCAGCACCTGCGTGATGATCATCAGGCCCAGCACGGCGAACCCGGGCAGCCGGCCGAGCGTGCGCGTGACGATCGCGTACTCGCCGCCCGCCAGTGGGAACGCCGACGCGAGCTCCGCGTAGACGAACGCCATGAACACGCCGACGACGGCCGCCGCCGCGAAGCTCAGGAACGCGCCCGTCCCGGCGCCGGTGAGCACCCCCGGCGCGATGATGAACACCGACGACGCGGGACTGATCGCCGAGAGCGTGATGAGCAGGGTGCCGAGGGTGCGCAGTCCGCGGCGCAGCGCAGGAGTGGTCACGACCGGGCCTCCAGTTCTCTGAAGCTCCTTCGAAAAACCGAGTGACCACGGATCAAAGGCGCTCTCAGCCGACAAGTCAAGCCCTTGCTTTTTTCGATGATCGTTCGAAGAATGAGCCGCATGGCACGACCGAGCAGGGCACCCGAGCGCCGGGCCGAGCTGATCGCGGTGGCACGGCGCGCCGTCGTCGAGCGCGGCGTCCTCAACCTGCGGCTGCGGGACATCGCCGACGGCGCGGGTCTGTCGTCGGGCTCGGTGCTCTACTACTTCCCCACCCTCGCCGACCTGCTGCAGGAGGTGCAGCACGAAGCCGTCGAACGGTTCTGCACCCACCGCGAGCAGGCCGCCCGCGGCGGCACCCCGCGCGAGCGGCTCCTCGCGACCATCCGCAGCGGCCTGCCCACCGGCCCGGACGACGAACTGTGCGTCCTGCTCTACGAACTCGGCACGATCGCCCGCCGCGACCCGGTGTACGCCGCCCGCCACATCGCGCTCTACGAGCGCCAGGTCGGCATCTACACCGGGATCCTCGAAGCCGGCGCGGCGACCGGCGAGTTCACCCTGACCGCCGACGCCGTGGCGATCGCGCGGAACCTCGTCGCGCTCGAAGACGGCTACGGCCTGCACCTCACCCAGGCCGTGCCGACGCTCCAGCGGGAAACCGCCGAAGCGATGCTCCTGTCCTACGCCCGCACCGCCTGCACCCTGGAGGAACCGTCATGACCCGCGCCCGCGACCTGGGCATCGCGCTGCCCGGCCGGCCCGGCACGCACAACACGCTCACCGACGTCGCCGGGGTCGAAGTCGGCTACACGACGCTCATCGAAGGCGAGTCGGTGCGCACCGGTGTCACCGCGGTCCTCCCCCGTGGGCGCGAAGGCTTCGCCGTGCCGTGCGCGGCGGGGACGTTCTCCCTCAACGGCAACGGCGAGATGACCGGCTCGGCGTGGCTCGCCGAAACCGGGTCGCTGACGCTGCCGGTGCTGATCACCAACACCCACGCCGTCGGCGCGTGCCACCGCGGCGTGATCGACTGGGTGGTGCGCGAGCGCCCGGACGTCGCGGCCGAGTGGCTGCTGCCGGTGGTCGCCGAGACCTGGGACGGCTACCTCAACGACATCAACGCCCCGACGATCCACAGTGGACACGCGGCGGCGGCGATCGACGCCGCCCGCGGCGGCGCGGTCGAGGAGGGTTCGGTCGGCGGCGGCACCGGGATGACCTGCTACGGCTTCAAGGGCGGCACCGGCACGGCGTCCCGGGTCGTCCCCCACGGCGCGGACGAGTACACGGTGGGCGCGCTGGTGCAGGCGAACTTCGGCAGCCGCCGGGAGCTGACGGTCGCCGGCTCGCCGGCCGGGCTGTCGCTGGCGGCGGACAACCCGATGGAGGAGTGGGCGGCCGCGCCGGCCGGCGCGGGCTCGGTGATCGTCGTGGTCGGGACGGACGCGCCGCTGCTGCCGGGCCAGTGCACGGCGCTCGCCCGGCGCGTCCCGCTGGGCCTGGCCCGGACCGGGACGACGGGCTCGCACTTCTCCGGCGACCTGTTCCTCGCGTTCAGCACCGCGAACCCGGGCGCGCTGACGAGCACGTTCCCCCGCACGGCGGAGGCGGAGTACGAAAACCTGCGGTTCGTGCCGTGGGGCCGGCTCGACCCGTTCTTCGAGGCCGTGGTCCAGGTCGTCGAAGAGGCGGTGCTCAACGCCCTCGTCGCCGGTCGCGAGATGACCGGCCACCGCGGCCACCGCGCGCCCGCCCTGCCGAGGGAGCACTGGCTCGGCCGTCCCTGACCGGGACGAAATCGGTGATCATCCCGATGGCGGGGCGCCGGTGCGGCAATACGGTCAAACGATGCGAAACGTACTCGTCGCCGGGGTCACCGGCGTCCTCCTCACGTCCTCGGCCGTGGCCGCCACCGCCGCTGCACCCCGGCTCGCCCTGCCCGCCCCGACCGGTCCGTACGCCGTCGGCCGCGTCGACCTGCACCTGGTCGACCACGGCCGCCCGGACCCGTGGGTCGCGGGCACGACCCGCGAGCTGATGGTGACGGTCCGGTACCCGGCCCGCCCGGGTGGCGGCCCCGCCGCGCCGTACTTGCAGCCCGGCGCCGCGAAGGTCGTCGCCGAAGAAGATGCCGGCGTGCTCGGCATCCCCGCCGACCGGCTCGACTACACCTTCCCGACGCACTCCCGCACCGGCGCGCCCGCGGCCGGGGGACGGCGGCCGGTCGTGCTCTACTCGCCCAGCGCCAAGTACCCGCGCTCGGTCGGCACCGCGCAGCTGGAGCAGCTCTCCAGCGAGGGCTACGTGACGGTGGCCATCGACCACACCCACGAGCCGGCCGCGGTGGAGTTCCCCGGCGGCCGCGTCGAACGGCGGGTACTGCCGCCGGGGACCGACGGGAAGCTGCTGATCGCCACCCGGGTGGCCGACACCCGGTTCGTCCTCGACGAGCTGGAAACCCGGCCGCTGCCGGCCGGGCTGTCCCTCGACCTGACCCGGGTCGGCATGTTCGGCCACTCCGGCGGCGGGTTCACCACCGGCGAGACGATGCTGACCGACCGGCGCGTCGACGCCGGCGCCGACCTCGACGGCAGCATGGCCTACAGCCAGTCCACCCGCGACTATGGCCGCGTCGCGAACGAAGGCCTCGACCGGCCGTTCCTGCTGCTGAGCGCGGGCGACCACAGCGCGGCGTCCGACGGTTCGTGGCAGGAGTTCCTGCGCCACCAGCGTGGCCCGGTCCGCGAGTTCCGCCTCCCGGACGGCGAGCACTTCAGCTACACCGACTACCAGGCGCTCCTCCCCCGCCTCGGCCTCGACCCGGCGGCGCTCGCGCCGCTCATCGGCACCGTGGCCGCCCGCCACAGCGTCGCCGCGCAACGCGCGCAGCTCAGCGAGTTCTTCGGCCGGTACCTGCGAAGGTAGTCGGTCAGCGCGGCAAGCGGTCGAGGTAGGCCCGCAGCATCGCCTTGAGCTGGTCGAGCAGTCCCGCCGCACCGTCGGGTTCCGCCCGGAACGCCTCCTGGATCACCGCGTCGGCGGCGAGGAACGCGGTGCGGCAGGCGACGTCGGCCGCGTCGTCGTCACGCAGGAGCCGTTGCGCCACCAGGATCCGGCGCACGCCGGTGGCCATCACGCGCTTGTGCGCGAGGTCGGCTTGGCGCGTCCCCTCGGTCAGACCCCGGCCGAACCACAGGGCACGGAACCCGGGTTCGGCACGGTAGAGGCCGGCGAAGGCGTCGACGAGCAGGCCGACGGGGTCGTCCCAGGTCTCGGCCGCCGCCCGCTCGGCGAAGGTGTCCATCAGCGCTTCCAGCCGGGCGAGGTAGCCCTCGGCCAGCGCCTCGGTGATCGCGTCGCGGTCGGGCAGGTACTGGTACAGCGTCCCCACGGAGATCCCGGCCTCGGCGGCGACCCGGGTGGTGGTCAGCGCCTCGACGCCCTCCGCCGCGAGCAGCCGGTCGGCGGCCGCCAGGACCTGGGCGAGCTTCTGCCGGGACCGCGCTTGCCGCGGCACGCGCCGCAGTCGCTGGGGGTCCGGCATGCGTCTCCAAACCTGAACGTGACTTTGATTCGGATTTATCCTAGCCTCGGCCCATGACGGAGGCGAGTGCGGTTCTCGACGAGGCGCGGCGGGCGGTGGCCCGGGCCTGTCACGGCCTCGCGGGCGAGGGCCTGCTGATCGGCACGGCGGGCAACGTGAGCGTCCGGGTGGGCGAGCACGTGGCGGTGACCGCGACGGGCATCGTGTTGGGCCGGGCGACCCCGGCGGAGGTGACGGTGGTCGACCTGGCCGGCGAAGTCGTCGCCGGCGACCTCGCGCCGACGTCGGAGCTCGAGCTGCACCTGGGGATCTACCGGCGCTACGACGCCGGCGCGGCGGTGCACACCCATTCCCCGCAGGCGACGGCGGTGTCCCTGGTGCTGGACGAGCTGCCGTGCGTGCACTACCAGCAGCTCGCGCTGGGCGGCTCGGTCCGGGTGGCGCCGTTCGCGGTGTTCGGCTCGGCGGAGCTGGCCGCGGCGACGTTGACGGCCCTGGACGGCCGGACGGCGGCACTGCTGGCCAACCACGGCGCGATCGCCCACGGCCCGACGCTGGAGGCGGCGATGGACAACGCGCTGCTGCTGGAGTGGGCGTGCGGCCTGTACACGCGCGCGACGGCCCTGGGCGCACCACGGGTGCTGGACCAGGCGCAACAGGACGCGGTACTGGCGGCGGCGGTCCGAACGGGCTACGGCCACCCACGGCGCGTCGAGGAGGACCGGTGACGCAGACGGTCATCACGCTGGGGGCGCACGTGTTCGACGTCCAGGTCCGGCCGGTGGAGGCGATTCCCGAGGGCCAGGGCGCGGCCCTGGTGGAGCAGATCCGCTTCGGCCCGGCGGGAACGGCGGCGGGCACGGCGATCACCCTGGCCAAGCTGGGCGCGACGGTCCGCTCGGCGGGCGCGGTGGGCACCGACCCGATCGGCGACCTGCTGCTGTCGATGCTCGCTGCGCACGGTATTGACACGTCACTGGTACTGCGGCGCCCCGGGGTTCAGACGTCGGCCTCGGTGCTCCCGATCCGCCCCGACGGCAGCCGTCCGGCTTTCCACGTGCCCGGCGCGAACCTGACGTACTCGCCTGCGGACGCGCCGGTGTCGGAGATCGCCCGGGCGACCCATGTGCACTTGGGCGGCCCGGAGCTGATGGGCGGTTCCCAGGCGGCGACGATCCTGGCCCCGGCGCGGGCGGCGGGCGTCGTGACGTCGGCTGATTTGCTCGCGCCCGGCGATCCCGGCGTGCTGGCTTGGCTTGATCCGGCACTGCCCTATTTGGATTATCTGCTGCCCAATGAGGAGCAGGTGATGGGGTTGACCAGCGCACCGACGCTCGAGGAGGGCGTCCGGGCGTTGTTCGAGCGTGGGGTCGGGTGTGTGGCTGTCACGCGGGGTGCGCGTGGGGCTTTGGTGATGACGCCTTCGGAGAGTTTTTGCGTTCCGGCGTTCGCGGTTTCGGTGGTGGACACGACTGGTTGTGGTGACGCGTTTTCGGCCGGGTTCTTGCGGGGTGTCGGGTTGGGACGGTCGTTGCGGGACTCGGCGGTGCTGGGGTGTGCTGCGGCCGGGTTGGTCGCGCAGGGGTTGGGTAGTGATCACGGGGAGTTCGATCTTGGTGCAGTGGACGCTTTTGCCGCGGGGGCGGCGGTTGTCGAGGTGAGTTGATCAGTCGGCTGCCGGGTCGAGTCCGAGTGCCTTGCGGTCGGCCGCGAGGCTGCGGGCCGAATCGATAGTGATGGGATGTTCGTCGCCCAGAACACGCTTGAGACAAGCGAGTGCGTCCTTCTCGAGGTCGTGAGCACGCTGAACCTCGCCGAGGTTCCGCAAATCATGGGCGACGCTGCGAGCGGAATCGAGCGTGCTCGGGTGGTCATCCCCCAACACCCGCTTGCGCCGGGCAAGCGTGTCCAGGTCCAGGTCATGGGCCCGGCGGTACTCGCCCATCCCGACGAGGTCGATGGCGAAGTTGCTCGCGGACTCCAGGGTGTCCGGGTGATCGTCACCCAGCACCCGCTTGCGCCGGGCGAACGTGTCCTGGTCGAGTTTGTAGGCCTGCTCCTCCTCGCCCAGTGCGGTGAGGTCGACCGCGAGATTGCTGGCGGAGCTGAGCGTGTCCGGGTGATCGTCACCCAGCAACCGCTTGCGCCGGGCGAGAGTGTCCAGGTCCAGGTCGTAGGCTCGGCGCCACTCCCCCAGCGCTCTGAGGTCGCCGGCGAAGTTGTTGGCCGAGTCGAGGGTGTACGGGTCGTCCTCCCCCAGCACCCGCTTGCGCCGCGCGAGCGTGTCCAGGTCCAAGTCGAAGGCCCGCTTGTACTGCCCCAAATCGGAGAGGACGACGGCCAGGTTATTGGCGGAGCTGAGGACATTCGGGTCGTCGTCCTCGACCACCGTCTCCCGGTACATGGTGTAGCTTCGCTCGAACAGTGGCAGCGCACCTCTGAGGTCGCCACGGCTCTGCAAGTAGGTGGCTGCGCGATCGAGCAGGTCCGCGACGACTCGGGTAACGGGTGCCACCTCGCGCGACCCGTCTGTCACGGCGAGGAGATGGGGCAGCAGGGGCCGCCAGAGCGGCCACACAACGGGGTTGTACCAGGGGCTGTCGGGAAGTCCGGCTTCGAGAACGCGGACCGCGACCACCGGCCAGCGACTGTCCCTCAAGGGTGAGTCCTGTTCGGTGCGGCCACGCAGCAACGCGGCCGGAACGCGGTGGAGCTGGATCGTCGTGGCCGTGATGTCCGCCAAGCCGCGTTCGCGCAGCGCCGTCGTGGCTTCGGCGAAGGCGAGCGGATCGCGGACGATCACCGCGAGGCTTTCGGGCAGCTGGGTCAGCAGGGTCAGAGGTACCGGCTCCGGGGCGAGCCACGCGACCAACGTCAGCACCAACAGGGCATTCGGATGGTTCCGGGCGAGATCTTCGAAGGACAGGGCCCACGCCGCCGCCACCGACGTCGGGAACTTGTTGGCCAAGACGTCCGCCGCGCGCTCGGCCAGCAGTTCCAGGTAGACATCCGCGGTCCAGCCGGTGACGGACAGCAGCCGTGCGGCCTGCTCCACCGCGAGCGGGAGGTCACCGAGAGCGTCCGCGATCCGGTCCGCGTCCGAGTCGGACAAGGACGGCACCCGCGACTGCAGCACCTCCACCGACTCCACGCGCGTGAACTCCCGCACCGGCAACGCCGCGGCGACACCAGCCCAGTCCGGGTTCCGGGACGTGATGATCACGTGCCCGTCCCCACCCGGCAAGAACGGTTGCAAAGTCGACGAATCCTCGGCGTTGTCGAAGATCAGCAACCACCGGTCGCGCGACCGAAGTGTGCCCTGCAGCCGAGCCAAGGCGATCTCCACCGAATCCTGATCCGTGGCCAGATCCAGCGCGCGAGCAAGGTCGGCCAAGCGGCCACCGATGAGGTCGGGGTCCTCCGAGGGAACCCACCAAGCGACGTCGTATTCGTCCTCGTAGCGGTGGGAATACTCGAGCGCGGTCGTGGTCTTGCCGACGCCTCCCATGCCTTGTACGGTCGCCGGCTGGCCGGCGCAAAGAGCAGAGCGCAGCCCCGCCAGCAGCTCCTCCCGCCCGGTGAACTGCACCGTCCGCGCCGGAACACCCCAGATCCGCCCCACCGGCATCGACGCCTGCCGCGACCGCGGCAGCTCCACCAACGCCTGCAACAACAGCGTCTCCAGCTGATCAGGAGAATGCACCACAGAAGTGGTGATCCCGCTCTCCTGCAGCCGCTGGCGAAAAGCCTCCTGGCGCGCCCCGTTCTGCAGATCGCGGAACAACGCCGGCGGCCCCAAGGTCTCGTCACCCAGGATGAACACCAGTCTGGGCAGTCCGTTGTCCGTTGCCGTCTGGAACTCCTGCTCCGTGTACGACACCTCGTGGATCACGCTTCCGTAGTGGAAGCCCGCGATCAGCACGTACACGTCGGCGTCCGCCAGTTTCTCCCGGTCCACCTGCTCCGGCGGGATGTCCCGGGCCGTGAAGTACGCCATGTCCGCCACCGCGTCGCCCGCGCGGGCCACCGCCGACTCCGCCGCCGCCACGAACGACCGTGGCTCCGGGAGCTCGCGCAGCTCGCTCGTGTGGCTCAGGAACACCCGCCGCGCCGTCGGCTCCCTGGCCGGCCACAGCTCCCGGGAGGCGACGTGGATGTGCATCGTGTTGCCGTCGCCGATCTGGACGCCGGTGCTGCCCGATACGGAGGTCACCCCGAACAGTCTCCCGGAGACCAGCCCGCGTTACACCGGTGCAGTATTCATGCAATCGAACCCCTTGACTTGACGTTTTCCTGCACGCAGGATGCCTCACATGCGCAACGACGGCAAAGCATCCGAGCTGGACCGCCGCATCGTGGCGGCCCTGCAGCTCAACGGGCGGGCCCCCTGGGGCGCCATCGCGAGGCACGTCGGGGCCAGCGAGTCCACCGTGCTGCGGCGGGCCGAGAAGCTCACCGAGAGCGGGCAGCTGCGGGTCATCGGCGTGGTCGACGTGCTCCGGTGCGGGCTCGGCGTGCCCGTCATCGCCCGGCTCAAGACCCGGCCCGGCACCGCGGCCGCCGTCGCCGAGGCGCTCGCCGCGCGGCCCGACGTGCGGTACGCGACCGTGCTCGCCGGCAGTGCCGACTGCTCCGCCGAGTTCGTCCTGCCCTCCTACGCCGACATCGCCGGCCTGCAGGAGAACGGCTTCCCCGCCGCCGAAGCCATCCGGGACGCCGAGACCTTCGCCGTCATGCGGACCTTCACCTCCAACCACGACTGGGACTCCGGCGAACTCACCGCCGAGGCGGCGAACGAGCTGCGCGGCGGCGAGGTCCGGCCCTTCGAGGAGCAGCACTGGGAACGCCCGCCCGAGCAGCTCGACGAACTCGACCTCGCGATCTGCGCCGCACTGGGCGAGGACGGCAGGCTGCCGTTCAAGGAAGTGTCCAAACAGGTCGGCACCAGTGAGTCCACTGTGGCCCGCCGGGTCGACTCGCTCGTCAAGCGCGGCTGCCTGCGCTTCCGGACGCTCGCCGAGCCCGCGATGTTCGGCTACGCGCTGGAGTTCATGCTCTGGCTCTCGGTCGTCCCCGGCGAGCTCGACCGCGCCGGCCAGCAGCTCGCCGCCCACCCCGGCACGAAGTACCTCTCCGCCACCACCGGCCGGTTCAACCTCGTCGGCCAGATCGTGCTGCGCCACTACGGCGAGCTCTACCGCCACACCACCGATGTCGTCGGCGCGCTGCCCGGGCTCCGGGAGGCCGACGTGACCCTGCAGGTTTCGACGCTCAAGCGCGCGTGGGCCCCGACCCCCGCCGCCAGCTTGGAGGACGCATGACGCAGCAACCGTGGCAGTGGGACGAACAGACCTGGCGCGGGCACGTCGAGCACGTCCGCGCGGGGCGCGCGCTGCGTCCGGCGTCGTGGCCCGGTGGCGCGAAGGTCGCCGTGGCGCTGTCCTTCGACTCCGACCACGAGACACCCGCCCTGCGCGACGGCGAAGTCCTGCCCGGGAAGATGGCTCAGGGCGAGTACGGCGCCCGCGTCGGCGTGCCGCGCATCCTCAAGCTGCTGCGCGAGCACAACGCGCCCGCGTCCTTCTTCGTGCCCGCGGTCTCCGCGCTGCTGCACGACGGCGAAGTCAAGTCCTATGTGGACGACGGACACGAGGTGGCGCTGCACGGCTGGATCCACGAGCGCAACACCGCGCTCACCGAGACCGAGGAGCGTGACCTCGCCTTCCGCGCCGCCGACGTCCTCGAACGCCTCGCCGGCACCCGGCCGGTCGGGATCCGGACGCCGTCGTGGGACTTCTCCGCGCACACCCTCGCCATCACCCGCGAGCTGGGCCTGCGTTACGACTCGTCGCTGATGGCCGACGACGACTGCTACGAGCTGCTCGAACACGGTGCACCCACGGGTGTCGTCGAGCTGCCGGTCGAGTGGATCCGCGACGACGCGCCGTACTTCATGATGGACCGGTTCGCGTCGCTGCGGCCCTACACCCCGCCGCGCGGCGTGCTGTCGATCTGGCGCGACGAGTTCGACGCCGCCCGCGCCGAAGGCGGCATCTTCCAGCTCACCATGCACCCGCACATCATCGGGCACCGCTCACGCGTCACCGTCCTTTCCGAACTTCTCGACCACATCAGCGGCCACGACGACGTCTGGTTCGCCACACACGCCCAGATCGTCGACCACGTCCTGAAGGAGCGGTCATGACCACTGTGGACACTGTCATCAGCCACCGGCTGACGGCCCACCAGCGCAAGGCGATCGTCGCCGGCGCCGTCGGCAACACCGTCGAATGGGTCGACTGGGCCGTCTACGCCACGTTCGCCCCGGTCTTCGCCGGTCAGTTCTTCGCCGGTGGCAGCGAAACCACCGCCTTGCTGTCCACTTTGGCCGTGTTCGCCGTCGGGTTCGTGATGCGGCCCATCGGCGGCGCGGTGCTCGGCGCGTACGCCGACCGCCGCGGCCGCAAGAAGGGGCTCACCCTGACCATCTCCCTGATGGCCGGGGCCTCGATCCTCATCGCGCTGACCCCCACCTACGCGCAGATCGGCGTGCTGGCCCCGATCGTGCTGCTGCTGGCCCGGCTCGTGCAGGGCTTCTCGGCGGGCGGTGAGTTCGGCTCGTCGTCGGCGTTCCTCATCGAGTCGGCCGCGCCGGGCCGCCGCGCGTTCGCCGGCTCGTGGCAGCAGGTCTCGGTCGGCCTGGGCTCACTGCTCGCCGCCCTGATGGGCACGATCCTCAACTCGACGCTCTCGGACGCCGATCTGCGCGGCTGGGGCTGGCGGCTGGCCTTCGGCCTCGCCGGGCTCCTGGGCCTGGTCGGCCTGTGGCTGCGGGTCTCGGTGCACGAGACCGAGGCGTTCACCAAGATCGCCGCGAAGCCGCGGCGCAACCCGCTGGTCGCGATGCTGCGCGACCACCCGGGCGCCGCGCTGCGCGTGGCCGGGGTGACCATCGCCGGCACGCTGATCTACTACGTCTGGGTGTCCTACATGCCGGCCTACGCGCACCTGGCCACCGGCATCCCGCTCAAGACCGCGCTCCTGGCCAACACCCTGGCCATGGTCGTGTTCATCGCGCTGCTCCCCTTCGGCGGCCTGCTGTCGGACCGGCTCGGGCGCAGGCCGACGATGACGATGTTCGCCGGCGGCTTCGTGGTGTTCGCCTGGCCCGCGTTCCACTTCCTGGGCAACAGCTTCTGGAGCGTCTTCGTCATCGAGCTGATCGGCCTGGTGCTGATCGTCGGGTACTCGGCCAACTGCGCGGTGATCATGGCCGAACAGTTCCCGCCGGAGGTCCGCACCACCGGGATCGGCCTGCCCTACGCCCTCGCTGTCGCGATCTTCGGCGGGACCGCGCCCTACGTGACGACCTGGCTGAACGCGAACCACCTCGGCAACCTCGTGTGGATCTACGTCGCGGTGGCCGCGCTCATCGGCGTCGCGGTGTACCTGACCATGCCGGAGACCAAGGGGAAGGAGCTGTAGTGCGCACCGTGCTCGTCACCGGCGCCGGCGGCGGGATCGGCGCGGCCATCGCCCGGCGGTTCGCCGCCGCGGGCGACCGGCTGGTCCTCTCCGACGTCCGCCCGGCGGAACTGTCCACAGTGGCCGACTCGCTCGACGACGCCGTCGCGCTGCCCGGCGATCTCGCGGACGCCGGCTACGCCGAAGGGCTCGTCGAGCGGGCCGGACCGGTCGACGTGCTGGTCAACGCCGCCGGGATCTACCCCGCCACTCCCCTGCTGGAGATGACCGCGGCCACCTGGGACCGCGTGCAGGACATCAACGTCCGGGCCGCGCTGCTCACCACCGTCGCGTTCGGACGGAGGCACGTCGCGGCCGGAACCACCGGCGTGGTGGTCAACATCTCCTCCGGTGCGGCCACCCGCGCGCGTCCCGGCGCCGCCCACTACGCGACGTCGAAGGCGGCACTGGAGATGCTCACCAAGGCCTGCGCGGTCGAGCTGGGCCCGCACGGCATCCGCGTCAACGCCGTCAGTCCCGGCTTCGTCACCGTCGACAGCGACGCCAACCCGGTCACCGAGGCGTACGCGGCGGCGGTGTCGGTCAACCCGCTCGGCCGCCGGGGCGAGCCGCGGGAGATCGCCGACGCCGTGTGGTGGCTCGCCGGGCCCGAGTCCGCCTGGATCACCGGCGCCGTGCTGCGCGTCGACGGCGGTTCGACCGCGGGCGCGGCCGGGCTGCCGCTGCACTGGTCCGGGGAAACGACTGTCCAGCAGGGAAAGGACACGCATGTCTGACCGGCGCTCGTACACAGTGGTCGGTGGCGGCGCGATCGGCGGGACGCTCGCGTTCCACCTCGCGCGGGCCGGCCACCCGGTGTCCATCGTGGACGCCGACCCGGCTCACGTCACCGCGATCCGCGACCGCGGGCTCACCCTGCGACGTCCCGAGGGCGACGAGACCGTCGAGCTGCCCGCCTTCCTGCCGGACGAAGCCCCGCCGACGTTCGGCCGGGTGCTCCTGGCCGTCAAGGCCCAGGCCACCGAGGCCGTGCTGCCGTGGCTGACCCCGCGCTTGGCCGAAGACGGCTTCGTCGTGTCCCTGCAGAACGGGCTCAACGAAGGGCTGATCGCGGCGCACGTCGGTCCGGAACGGACGGTCGGGGCGTTCGTGAACCTGTTCGCCGACGTCGTCGAGCCCGGTGTCGTGCGCGACGGCGGTCTCGGCGCACTGGTCGTCGGTGAGCCCGACGGCCGGATCACCGACCGCGTCGAGGAAGTTGTCGCCGACCTGCAGGCCTGGGGCCCGGCGAAGGCGACGGCCAACGTCGAGGGCTACCTGTGGGCGAAGCTCGGCTTCGGCGCGATGCTCACCACGACGGCCTTGGTGGACGCGCCGATGGCCGACCTGATCGACCGGCACCGCCCGCTGATGCACGCGATCGCCGCCGAGGTACTGGCCGCGGCCGGCGACCGCACGCTGGAGGCGTTCGACCAGTTCGACCCGGCGGCCTACCTGCCGGGGGCGGCCGGGCGCGAGGCGGCGACCGACCGGCTCGTCGCCTGGCTGCGGACGCAGCCCAAGGACCGCAGCGGCATCTGGCGCGACATCGCCGTGCGGCACCGCCCGGTCGAGGTGCACCACCACTACGCGCCGGTCCTCGCGGGGGCCGATGTCCCGTTGCTGCGGGCGATGCTGGCCCGGCTGAGCGACGTCGAAACCGGGGCCGCCGCGATGTCCGAAGACCACCTGACCGAACTGGAGCGCGCCCTGTGATCGCCGACCTGCACGAGTGGGTGCAAGCCCACCGTGACGACCTCCTGGCCGACCTCGCCACCTACGTCGGCATCGAAACACCCAGCGACGACAAGGAAGCGCTGGCCACCGGACTGTCCTGGGTGGACGGCTGGCTCCGGGAACGGCTGGGCCCGCCGGAAACCGTCCGCGACGTCGACGGCGGCCGGTACGGCGACATCAAGGTCTACGACTTCCCCGGTTCGGGAGAGCAGCCCATCCTCCTGCTCGGCCACTACGACACGGTGTGGCCGCTCGGCACCCTCGCGGACTGGCCGTTCACGGTGGACGGTGACCGGGCGACCGGACCGGGGATCTTCGACATGAAGTCCGGCCTGGTGCACGCGGTGTGGGCGCTGCGTGCGCTCGACGCGGCGGGCCTGCCCCGCCCGGCCGTGCGGCTGGTCCTCAACGGCGACGAGGAGATCGGCAGCCCGGCGTCGCGGCCGGTGATCGAGGAGGCGGCCGCCGGCACCCGAGCCACGCTGGTGTTCGAAGCGAGCGCGGACGGCGCGGTGAAGACCGCGCGCAAGGGTGTCGGCCTGTTCCAGGTGCACACCACCGGCGTCGAGGCGCACGCCGGGCTCGACCCGGCGAAGGGCGCCAGCGCGGTCGACGAGCTGGCGCGGGCGATCCTGGCGCTGCACGGGCTGGCCGACCCGGCCGCCGGGACCACGGTGAACGTCGGGGTGATCACCGGCGGCACCCGGCAGAACGTGATCGCGGGCGCGGCGTCGGGCGAGATCGACGTCCGCGTGTCGAGCGCGGCCGAAGCGGCCCGCATCGACGCGGGCCTGGCGGCGCTGAAGGCCCACGACCCCCGAGCGGCGGTCGAGGTGACCGGCGGCTGGAACCGGCCGGTGATGGAGCGTTCGGAGCCGATCGCGCGGCTGTACGAGCTGGCCCGCGACGAGGCCGCGAGGCTCGGCGTCACGCTGCGGGAATGCTCGGTCGGCGGGGCGAGCGACGGCAACTTCGTCGCCGCGCTGGGCCACCCGGTCCTGGACGGCTTCGGCGCGGTCGGCGACGGCGCGCACGCCCGGCACGAGCACATCAGCGTCGAGGGGATGATGGAACGCACCGCGCTGGCGGCCGCCGTCCTGCACCGGCTGGCCGGCTAGCGTCCGATGCGAACGGAGTGACGATGGAAACCCGGCTCGACGAACGGTTCAGCGACCCCGGCGCCCAGGCCACCGGCTGGGCCGAAACCACGAAGGCGCTGGAAGACGCCCAGATCAGCTGGCTCACGACCGTCCGCGCCGACGGCCGGCCGCACGTGACGCCGCTGGTCGCGGTGTGGCTGGACGGCGCGGTCCACTTCAGCACCGGCGCGACCGAGCAGAAGTACCTCAACCTCACCGCGAACCCGAACGTCGTGCTGACCACCGGCCGCAACGCGTGGGACGACGCCCTCGACGTCGTGGTCGAGGGCGAGGCCCGCCGCGTCACCGACCGCTCGAAGCTCGAGCGGCTCGCCGCGGCGTGGCTGGCCAAGTGGGACGGCAGCTGGGTCTACGAGGTGACCGACACCGGGTTCCGGCAGGGCGGCCACGACGACGTCGCGGTGTTCGCCGTCGAACCGGCGAAGGTCCTGGCCTTCGGCCGGAAGCGGACGAGCCCCTCGGACACGTCGATGCTGTCCACTGTGGAGTTCACGCACACCAGCCACCGGCCCTGACGGCTCAGGCGCGGCCCAGCAGCTTCGCCAGCCGGCGCCGCGGGGCGCGAGTCCGCAGCCGGCCGGCGACGGCGTCCTCGAGCAGGGCCCCGACCGTCTCGCCGGCGCACGCCTTGTTGGCGCCGATGCCGCCCGACGGGCCGCGCTTGATCCACCCGGCGACGTAGGTGCCCGGCTCGACGCGGCCGGCCGTGTTCGGGACCGTCCCGGTGTCCTCGTCGAACGGCAGGCCCGGCACCGGGACGCCCCGGAACCCGGCCGCCCGCACGACGCGGCCGGCGCTGATCTCGACGTCGCCGGTCACGCGGACCCCGCGGACCTCGGTGTCGCCGGTGAGCTCTAGCGGCGCCGAGTGGAAGCGCAGCACGATCCGCCGTCCGTCCGGCGGTGGCGACGACCAGTCGACCGCCACGCGCGGGACCCCGCGCAGCCACGCCGCTTTGCCGTCGCCGGCCTCGATCGCCGCCGCGATCCGCGGGTCGTGCGCGTCCACGACGAGGTCGCCCCGGGCCGCCAGCGCCAGCAGCTCCGACCGCGTGTACGCCGCGTTCTCGGGGCCGCGCCGGGCCAGCAGCACGACTTCGCGCACCTTGCTCGAGCGCAGCCAGGCCAGCGCCTCGGGCGCGACGGACGTGCCGGCCAGGGTCTCCGGGTCGGCGGTCAGGATCCGGGCGATGTCGAGCGCGACGTTGCCGGTGCCGACCACGGCCACCCGCTCGGCCGAGAGGTCCACGGCGTCCGGCTCGATGTCCGGATGGCCGTTGTACCAGCCGACCACCGACGCGGCCGGCAGGCTGCCGGGCAGGTCCTCCCCGCGGATGCCCAGGCGGCGGGCCTCGGTGGCGCCGACCGCGTAGATGACCGCGTCGTGCCGCTCGGCCAGCTCGGGACCGGCTTCGGTGCCCAGGCGCAGCCGCAGCCGCGGGTGGTCGTGGAACCGCGCGAACGTCTCGCCGATCTTCTTCGTCGACGGGTGGTCGGGCGCGACGCCGTAGCGGATCAGCCCGCCGGCCGTGGCCAGCCGGTCGATCAGGGTGACCCGGGCGCTGGTGTGCAGCAGCAGGTCCTCGACGGCGTACATGCCCGCCGGGCCGCTGCCGACGACCGCGACGTCCAGCGGCGCGAAGTCGCTCGGCAGGACCCGGGTGAACGCCGGCGGCGTCCAGCGGTGGAAGTTCGGGGCGACGGTCGCCTCGGCGAGGACGTCGCGGCCCGCGTAGAACTGCGCGTTGAGCTCTTCGTAGGCCTGCAGCGGCCCGGTCAGGTCACCGGCCGGGAAGATCGCGTCGACCGGGCAGGCGTCCGCGCAGGCACCGCAGTCGATGCACGTGTCCGGGTCGATGTAGAGCATCTCGGTCGTCCCGAAGTCCGGCTCGTCCGGCGTCGGGTGGATGCAGTTGACCGGGCAGACCGACACGCAGGAGGCGTCGGCGCAGCAGGTCTGGGTGATCGCGAAGGCCATGGCGGGTCAGATCAGGTTCGCGCGCTTGTAGAACCACAGCGACGGCTTGGTGAGCAGCCCGGCGGAGTGCAGGAACTCCATCAGCCCGGAGCAGCTCGAGCGCAGCATCGACTTGTGGTGCTCGTTGGCCTTCGCCTCGCGCCGGCCGCGCTTACCGTCGAGCCCGGCGTTCTCGTAGACCTTGCCGTTCACCATGCTGGTGACGATGAAGTAGGACGCGATCGCGACGACCAGGCCGTTGATCTGGCGCCGCAGCCACCCGGCCCCTTCGAGCCGCTCGCGGGTCTCCTCGCGGGCGAACTTCATGTGCCGCGACTCTTCGACGACGTGAATGTTGTTGATGGTCCGCACGAACGGGGCGACGCGCTCGTCGCGCATCCAGTCGCGCTGCATGACGTCGAGGACCTCTTCGGCGACGAGGATCGCCGCGTAGGCGGCCTCGCCGGTCGCGGTGGCCTTGAAGACGCGGCCGAGCTCGACGACGAACCGGCGCGGCCGGTAGGCGGGCGCGCGCAGCTTGGCGGCGCCGCGGGCGAACATGATCGAGTGCCGGCACTCGTCGGCGATCTCGGTCAGCGCCCACTGGAACGCCGGGTCGGTCGGGTCCTTCGCGTAGAAGTCGCGCAGCACCATCTGCTGCAGGATCATCTCGAACCAGATGCCGGTGCTGGCCACCGACGCCGCCTCCTGGCGGGTCAGCTCACGCTGCTGCTCCGGCGTCATGTCGGCCCAGTAGGACGTGCCGTAGAGCGAGCACCACTCGGGGCTGGCGCCGTAGTGGTCCGTGTCGAGCGGCGTCTCCCAGTCGACCTCCTTGACGGGGTCGTAGGACAGCTGCTCGGACGAGTCGAGCAGGCGCCGCGCCATGGTCTCCCGGTCCGACACGCCCGGTTCGCGCTCGCTGATGCTCGTCATCGCCGACCTCCTCGTCAGGTGTTACCCCGGTTTACTGTTACCAACCGTAACACGAAAACAGTCCAGTGCACACCCGTCTCCTCAAACGCCGCGGAACGCGCTGGGCGGGCGCCCGAGCAGGCCGTGGAACATCGTGGTGAACGCGCCCGGCCCGGCGTACCCGAGCGCGGCCGCCACCTCGGCCACCGGGGTGCCCGCCGCCAGCTGCGGCAACGCGTGCAGCACGCAGGCGCGACGCCGCCACGACGCGAGCGCGAGCCCGGTCTCGGCGCGGAACCGCCGGTGCAGGGTCCGCTCGCCGACGTGCAGGCGCGCGGCCCAGGCGGCCGGCCGCACGTCGACGCGCGGCCGGGCCAGGAAGTCCAGGCACAGCCGGCGCAGCGCCGGGTCGGCGGGCAACGGCAGGTCGAGCGGCAGCGGCGCGGCCCGGCGCAGCTCGTGCAGGGCCAGCTGCAGCACCGCCGAGTCCCGCCCGCGCGCCGCGTAGCGCGGTTCGACGTCGACGGCTTCCCGCAGCAGCTCACGCAGCAACGGCGTCACTTCGACAACGCGGCAGCGGGCCGGGAACCACGGCACCGCCCGGGGTTCGACGTACAGGCTGCGCGTGCTCACCCCGTCCATCCGCACCGCGTGCGGCACCCCGGCGGGGATCAGCACGGCACGCTGCGGCGGCACCGTCCACGCGCCGTCGGCGGTGTCGACGCGCATCGACCCGCTGTCGCCGTAGAGCACCTGGGCCCGCCGGTGCCGGTGCTCGGCGAGGACGTGGCCGGGCGGGTAGTCGGTGCCGATGGCCACGACGTCGCGGTCGAGGTCGTCGACGGTGTCGATCGGGACGTTGCGCACACCCCCCAGCCTAGGTGGCCGAAACTCGGATGAAGGTGGCTGATCGGCGAATGCCCGCCACCGCCGCCGGCGGTAGCGTCGAGCCACGTGCTCACTGCGATTTCCCTGTTCGGCCTGGGCATCCTGGCCGGTGTGACGACCGCGTTGTTCGGGTTCGGCGGCGGGTTCGTGACGGTGCCGGTGGTCTACGCCGTCGCCGCCCACGGCCCGGCCGCGATGCACGTCGCGGTCGGGACGTCGGCCGTGGTCATGCTGGTGAACTCGCTCGGCGCGACGGTCACCGTGGCGCGGGCCGGGCGGCTGCGCCGCGAGTACGTCTGGCCGCTGGGCGGGTTCATCGCGCTCGGCGCGGCCCTCGGCGCGCTGGCCGCGACGAGCGTCGCCGACGGGCTGCTGCACGCGCTGTTCGCGGCCTACCTCGCGCTGACCATCGTGGACAGCCTGCTGCGCCGCGGGTTCCTCACCGGCGGGCCGCCGCGGCCGCTGGGCCGCCTCGCGGCGTCCGCCGGCGGGACCGGCATCGGCGCGGTCGCGGCGTTCCTCGGCGTCGGCGGCAGCGTGCTGACCGTGCCGCTGCTGCGCCGCCGCGGCCTGCCGATGCGCGACGCCACGGCGCTGGCCAACCCGCTCAGCCTGCCGGTCGCCGCGGTGGCGACCGTCGTCTACCTGGCCGCGCCCGGCCCGGCGGCGATCGACCCGCTCGCGGCCGGGCTCCTGCTCGCGGGCTCACTGCCCACGGTCGCGATCCTGCGCCGGTGGCCGCCCGCCATCCCGGACCGCGCCCACGCGTTCGCCTACCTGGCGCTGCTCGGCGCGGCGCTGGCCGCCGTCCTGTGGTGAGCCGGTAAAGTTTCGGTGTACATTCGTTCACTCAATCAGTCGAACGGCAGGAACCGGTGCACTCAAGCAGCGACACCCCCGCCCGGACCGGGCCGTTCGGCTCCGGGCTGCTCGGGCCACTCGACCAGGACGTCAGCGTATTGCGGCGGCGCGTCCAGCGCCTGCTGACCGCCGCCCTGATCGCCACCAACGTCATCGGCGCGCTGGTCGTGGTGGGGCTCGCCGCGCTGCTCATGCCGGCCCCGGGCATGTCCGGCGCACTCGTGCGGGCCACCGCGATCGCCGTCCCGGCCTACGTCGTGGCCGCGGTCGTGGTCGGCACGCTGTGGGGCACCCGCGGGGCGCTGCGGACCCTGCGGTGGGCCGCCGAAGGCCGCCGCCCGACCGAAGCCGAGCGCGTCGCGAGCCTGCGCGTCCCCCTCCGGCTGACGCTCATGCAGGCGGTCCTGTGGGGCCTGGCCACGCTGGTGTTCGCGGCGCTGGCGGTGCTCCTGCAGCCCGCGGTCGCGCTGACGGTGTTCCTCGTCGTCGCGTTCGCGAGCGTCGTGGTGTGCGCGATCGCCTACCTCTTCGGCGAGTTCGCGCTACGGCCCTACGCCGCCCGGGCGCTGGCCGGGACCGCGCCGCCGCGCCCGCTCAGCGGCGGCGTCAACCTGCGGATGCTGCTGTTCTGGTGCCTGGGCACCGGGGTGCCGGTGGCCGGGCTGGTGGTCACCGCGGTGCTGGCGTGGGTGCGCGGCGACGTCTCGACCACGAAGCTCGCGGTGTCGGTGATCGCGCTGGGCCTGGTCGTGCTCTGCTTCGGCCTGCTGGTCACGGTGTTCACCGCCCGCGCGGTGGTGAACCCGATCTCCTCGGTGCGGCACGCGCTGGGCCGGGTCCGCGCCGGAGATTTCACCGTCGAGATCCCGGTCTACGACGGCACCGAGCTCGGCCTGCTGCAGGCCGGGTTCAACGACATGACGGCCGGGCTGGCCGAACGCGAGCGGCTGCGGGACCTGTTCGGCAGGCACGTCGGGCGCGAGGTCGCGGTCGAGGCTATGCGGACGTCGTCGGAGCTCGGCGGCACGGTCCGCACGGTGTCGGTGCTGTTCGTCGACCTGGTCGGCTCGACGGCGCTGGCCGCGAGCCGCCCGCCGGAGGAGGTCGTCGGCCTGCTCAACCGGTTCTTCGCGGTGGTGGTCGACGAGGTCGACCGCCACGAGGGGCTGGTCAACAAGTTCATCGGGGACGCCGCCTTGGCGGTCTTCGGGGCGCCCGCGCCGCTCGGGGACCACGCGACGGCCGCACTGGCCGCCGGCCGCGCGATCGCCCGCCGGCTGGCCCTCGAGGTCCCGGACGGCCCGGCCGGCATCGGCGTCGCGACCGGCGACGCGGTGGCGGGCAACGTCGGCGACCCCCGCCGGTTCGAGTACACGGTGATCGGCGACCCGGTCAACGAAGCCGCCCGGCTGACCGAACTGGCGAAGAACGCGCCCGGCCGGCTCCTCGCGTCCTGGACGGCCGTGGCGGCCGCGTCGGCCGGGGAAGCCGGGCACTGGCGGGCGACCGAAGACGTCACCCTGCGCGGGCGCAGCCGCCCGACCACACTGGCCTCGCCGCGCTAGAGCCGCGGGTCGATGTGGACCTTCGGCGCGGCGAACCGCTCGCCGGCCAGCACCGCGCCGACCCGGTCCAGCCCGACGGTCGCCCCCACCAGCGGCCGCGGGTCGACGGTCCCGGCGGCGTAGGCGGCGATCGTGTCCGCCAGCCCGGGTGACGCGGACAGGATGCCGACCGCCGTGACGTCCTTGAACACCAGCGCCCGGGTGTCGAGCTCGCTGCGCTGCCCGGACAGTCCGATGTAGACGACCCGGCCGGCCGGCTCCACCAGGTCGACCGCCAGTGAGGGCAGCGCGGCGGCGCCCGAGGCGTCGACGACCGCGTCGAAAGGCAGCTCCGGCAGGGTCTCGCGGGTCCAGACGTGCGCGAACCCGAGCCCACGCGCGAAAGAGCTGTCACCCAGGCCCAGGAGGTGGACCTCGGCGCCGGTCGCACGCAGGAACATCGCCGTCAGCAGGCCGATCGTGCCGGGCCCGAGCACCAGCACGCGGTCCCCCTCGCCCACGGCCGCGGCACGCGCGGCCCGCAGCGCGTTGCCGCCGGGTTCGACCAGCGCGCCGAGTACGGGGTCGACCGCGTCGGGCAGCGCGTGCAGCGACCACGCGGGCACCGCGACCCGCTCGGCGAGCGCCCCGGCGCGGCCACCGCGGATCCCGACCTCCTGCCGGTTCTCGCAGGTGTGCTGGTGACCTTTCCGGCACCGGCGGCAGGTCCGGTCACCGAGCATGGTGTCCCCCATGACCCGGCGGCCGAGCCAGGCCGCGTCGACGCCGTCGCCGACCGCCGAGACGGTGCCGGACCACTCGTGCCCGAGCCGCATCGGGTAGGCGGCGTGCCCTTGGTGCAGGTAGGCCATCTCGCCGGTGAAGAACTCGACGTCGGTGCCGCAGACCCCGGCCCGCTCGACATCGACGACGACCTCACCCGGGACGGCACGCGGACTCGGGACTTCGTGGACCGCCCCTTGGCGCGGACCGGTGAGCACGAAGGCCCGCATGGTCGAAGACATGGCCGCATCGTCGCACGACCGGACGCGGCCGGCCGAAGCGGCCGACGGTTATTTTCCCCATTCCGCCGAGTGCGGCGAAAAGAACGCGCACCGACCTGAAAAAGAACATCCGGGAATCCTGTAACGCATTCCGGTCGAAGCCGACTAACGCGGTGTTTCCGCACCGCCGGAAAAGCACCCGGGAGGCATCGTGGACGTCAGGACCGAACGGCCGTCCGAACTGCAGGACGCCGTCGCCGCCCGAGCCGCGCGGCGGGGTGACCAGCGGCGGGCCAAGATCGCGCTGCTGGGCCGGCCCGGCGGGATCGCCCAGGCCGACGAGCCGAGCCGCGTGGCCACCCGGATCGACCGGCTCGGCCGGTACTACCCCGACGTGCGGCCGGTCAGCCCGGCCGCGATCGCCGCCGGCGAGCCGGCCGCGATGACCGCCGCGGGCGCGATCCTCGAGCGGATCATCCTGACCGACGACCTCCTCGGCGTCGGCTACCTCGAAGGCGGTGTCACGGCCGCGGCCGCCGTCGGGCGGGTCAACATCCGGGACGAGCGCGGCCGGCTCGTCGGGTACGGCACCGGCTCGCTCGTATCGCCGGAGCTGTTGCTCACCAACCACCACGTGCTGCCGGACGCCGCGACGGCCGGGTTCAGCGTCATCGAGTTCGACTACCAGGACGGCGTCGACGGCCTGCCGCTGCCGGTGCGGGCGTTCGGGCTCGACCCGGACCGCTTCTTCGTCGCCGACGAAGGCCTGGACTTCGCGCTGGTCGCGGTGAAGGCGGCCGACGGCGAACTGGGCCCGTTCGGCTTCAACCGGTTGATCGGCACCGAAGGCAAGGCGATCGTCGGCGACTTCGTCACGATCGTCCAGCACCCGCAGGGCGGCAAGAAGCAGGTCGCCCTGCGGGAAAACCGGGTCGTGGACGTCCTCGACGATTTCCTGCATTACGAGACCGACACCGAACCCGGCTCGTCCGGCTCGCCGGTGTTCAACGACCAGTGGGAAGTCGTCGCACTGCACCACGCGAGTGTCCGCGCGGACGGGCACGCCGAGTTCGGCAATTTCCTGAACGAGGGAATCCGGGTCAGCAAACTGCTGAAGTTCCTGGCGGAAAAACCGTTCCCCGCGGACCGGCAGGCCCTGCTCGACCGCCTGTCCACCCGGCCGGAACGGGCGTCGCGCACGCCGGTGCCGGACGGTGCGCCGCAGGTGCTCACCCTCACCATGCCGGTCGACATCCGGCTGCGTGCCGAACCCGCGGCGGCCGAGGAGACCGGCCGGATCGACCCGGACTACTCGAACCGCGAGGGCTACGACCCGGGCTTCCTGCCCGGGCACACCGTCGGCCTGCCCACCCTGCCCGACGCGCTCCTGCCGCTGGCGGCGATCAACCGGCAGGCGACCACCGAACCGCGTTACGTCCTGCCGTACCACCACTTCAGCGTCGTCATGCACAAGGAGCGGGCGCTGGCCTTCTTCACCGCGGTCAACATCGACGGGCGCACCAGCCAGGCCCTGCGCCGCGAGGCGGACCACTGGTCGCTCGACCCGCGGGTGGCCGAGAGCGAGCAGCTCGGCGAGGAGATCTACCGGGCCAACCCGCTCGACCGCGGGCACCTGGTCCGCCGTCTCGACCCGGCGTGGGGCGCGACGGCGGCGATCGCCCAGCTCGGCAACGACGACACGTTCCACTTCACGAACTGTTCGCCCCAGCACAAGGACTTCAACCAGAACAAGACGACCTGGGCCGGGCTCGAGGACTACGTGCTGAACAACGCCGCCAACCACGAGCTGAAGGTCAGCGTGGTGACCGGCCCGGTGCTGGCCGAGGACGACGACCAGTACCGCGGCGCCCGGCTGCCGCGTCAGTTCTGGAAGGTCGTCGCGATGGTCAAGGCGGACGGCACGCTCTCGGCGACGGCGTACCTGCTGAGCCAGGAGTCCCTGATCAAGGGCCTCGAGGTGGCGGCCGAGTTCAGCTACGGCGCGTACCGCACCTACCAGGTCCCGGTCCGCCGCATCGAGACGCTGACCGGTCTCTCGTTCGGCACGCTGCCCGACGCCGACCCGCTGACCGGCCTGGAGTCGACGACCGAGGCCACGGAGATCCGCGGCGCGGCGGACCTGGTGCTCTGAGGTTCAGCCCGCCGGGCCGAGCCACGTCGTCAGCGCGGTCCGCAGCCCCGCGTCGTCCGGCGTGGCGACGGCGATCCACGCCAGGTACCCGTCGGGCCGGACCAGCGCCGCCAGCGGCTGGTCCGGGAACGCCAGCGGCCGTCCGGTGACCACCTCGACCCGGTCGCCCCACTCCGCCGCGACCGCACCGGCGCCGAGCCCCGCGTCCAGCACCACCGCGTGCCCGTCGCGGAACGCCGACGCGAGCCGCGTTCCGTCGGCCAGCGCCAGGTCCGGCACCCGCCGGCCCACCAGCGGGTGGTCGCCCGCCAGGTCGTAGTGCTGCCAGCCGCCGCCGATGCTCGAGACGACGTGGGTCGCCCCGTCCGGGGTGTCCAGGAGGTCGGTCATCACCTCGCGCAGTGCGTCGGCGCGTGGCCCGCGGGCCGCGCCCAGCGCCGTCTGGGCCAGGCTCCAGCGCTGCACCCACGCCCCGATCGGGTGCCGTTCCGGGGTGTAGGTGTCCAGCAGCGGCTCGGGCGCGTGCCCGCGCGCGACGAGGGCCAGCTTCCAGCCCAGGTTGACCGCGTCGCCGAGGCCCAGGTTGAGGCCCTGGCCACCGGCCGGGGAGTGCACGTGGGCCGCGTCGCCGCACAGGAGCACCCGTCCTCGGCGGTACGTCGTGGCCTGGCGGGTCGTGTCCGCGTACCGCGTCGCGACGTGCACCTTCGTCACCACGACGTCGGTGCCGCTGACCCGCCGCAGGCTCGCCTGCACTTCCGCCGCCGTCACCGGTGTGTCGCGCTCGGCCGGCGGTTCGTACTCGACGGTGTGCACGCGGGGTGGGCCGTCGCCGTCGGCCCAGCCACCCACGACGTACGACCCGTGCTCGCCGTGCTGCCAGCCGCCCGCGGTGAGCTTGCCCGGGTCGTCGAGGTCGACGACCGCCTGCCGGCCGGTGAAGACCGGGTCCACGCCCGGGAACGCGAACCCGGCCAGCCGCCGGACGGTGCTGCGGCCGCCGTCGGCCCCGACCAGCCACCCGGCCCGGACCGTGCTCTGTCCGATGTGGACTGTGACACCCGCCGGGTCGGCGTCGAACCCGGTCACCTCGGCGCCGGACCGCACTTCCACGGCCGCCCACTCGCGCAGGATCGCTTCCAGGTCGGCCTGGGCGATCACGCCGGCGCCGAGGAACTCCTCCCCCGGCCCGGGCGGCCGCAGCCGGTCGGCGCGGATGCCGATCCCCGCGAAGTGCCCGGCGAAGACCTCGGGCCGCTCGCCTGCCGGGGCCTCCGGTGGCGGCACCGCACCCGGGCCGACCCACATCGCCGCGGCCCGCTCGACGGCGGGCAGCAGCCCGCGCAAGTTCAGTGCGTGCACCGAAGGCGTGTTCAGTGCCCGCGCGCCCATGGACCCGAACCGGGACCGCGGCGTCGCGGTCTCCCGCTCCAGGACCAGCACGCGCGCACCGCCGAGCCGCAGCTCGCCGGCCAGCGCCAGGCCCACCGGGCCGCCGCCGGCCACCACGACGTCGAAGTCCATCTCCCCCACCGCCTTCACCCGGAACCGGGGTGCTCCCACCACCAAGGTAGCGAACGCGGCGGTCAGTCCCGGCCGGCGCCGCGCAGGATGTCGGCCGCGTGCCGCCGGTGGGCGGCGAAGAGCTCCAGCGCCTGCTCGCGATCGCGGGCCCGCAGCGCGTCGGCGAGCTGCCGGTGTTCGGCCGGGATGCCCGCCAGGTAGCCGTCGGTCTCGACCCCGATGCGAGTCAGCAGGAACAGGTGCACCTGGGAGCGGATCGCCTGCCACGCCTCGCGCAGCCGCCGGTGCCCGGCCGCCGCGTAGACCGCGTCGTGGAAGTCGAGGTCGCAGCGGACCATCTCGTGCTCGTCGGCCGCCCGCTCCATCCGCCGCACCACCGCGTCGATCGCGGCCAGGGCGTCGTCCGGTGCGTGGTCGACCACCAGGCCGACGGCCAGCTGCTCGAGCGCGGCGCGGAGGCTGTCGAGCTCGGCGACGTCCACATCGGACAGCGCGGTCACCGTCGCGCCCCGGTGCCACTCGCTGCGGACCAGGCCCTCGCGCTCCAGCTTCAGCAGCGCCTCCCGGACCGGTCCGCGGCTGACGCCCAGCGCCTCGGCCAGCTCGACCTCGCGCAGCTGGCTGCCCGGCGCGTAGACCCCGTCGAAGACGGCGTCCCGGACGCGGTCGGCGACCTCGTCGGCCAGCCCGCGCCGGCGGGCGGGCACGACGCCTTCGCTCCTGTTCATGTCGCAATGTTAACATTCAGACATGATGATCCCCCGCTTCCACCTCGCCATGCCCGTCGACGACCTGGCCGCCGCCCGCGGCTTCTACGGCGAAGTCCTCGGCCTCGAGCCGGGCCGCAGCGCCGAGACCTGGGTCGACTGGAACCTGCACGGCCACCAGTTCGTCACGCACCTGGCGCCGAGCGGACCGGAGCGCGTCCACAACCCGGTCGACGGCCACGACGTCCCGGTGCCGCACTTCGGGCTGATCCTCACCGTCGAGGAGTTCCACGCGCTCGCCGGCCGCCTCCGCGCCGCGGAGACGAAGTTCGTGATCGAACCGTACGTCCGCTTCGCGGGCGAGCCCGGTGAGCAGTGGACGATGTTCCTGCTCGACCCGGCCGGCAACGCCCTGGAGTTCAAGGCCTTCGCGGACGACTCACAGGTCTTCGCGGTCTGACGAGCCGCGCAGCGACCCGGGGTGGGCCTTGGCGCCGGGGTCCCGCCGGGTCTTGAGCAGGCTCGCGACGGTCACGACTGCGAGGACACCGATGATCACCGCCAGGCTGACCGGCGTCGCGATCTCCGGCACCCGCGGGTCGAGGTCGACGTGCGCCCAGTGCAGGATCAGCTTCACGCCGATGAACGCGAGGATCACCGCGAGCCCGGCCGAGAGGTAGACGAGCCGGTCGAGCAGGCCCTTGACCAGGAAGTACAGCGCGCGCAGGCCCAGCAGCGCGAACGCGTTCGCGGCGAAGACGATGTAGGGCTCCTCGGTCACGCCGAAGACCGCCGGGATCGAGTCGAGGGCGAACAGCAGGTCGACGCCGCCGATCGCGACCAGCACGACCACCAGCGGCGTGACCTGCCGCTTGCCGCCGGCGCGGGTGGTCAGCCGGCCGCCGTCGTAGGTGTCGGAGACCGGCAGCAGGCGCCGCGCGGTGCGGACCACGACGTTGTGCTCGATGTCCGGGTCGGAGTTCCGGTGCCGGAACAGCTGGACGCCGGTGTAGATCAGCAGCAGGCCGAAGAGCAGGAACATGAAGGAGAACAGGGAAAGCAGCGTCGCGCCGAGTGCGATGAAGATCCCCCGCATCACCAGGGCGAGGACGATGCCGAACGTGAGCACCTTGTGCTGGTGCTCCTCCGGCACCGCGAACGTGGTCATGATGATCACGAAGACGAACAGGTTGTCGACCGACAAGCTCTTCTCGACGATGTAGCCGGCGAAGTACTCGGTGCCGAACTCGCCGCCGTGGGCCAGCGTCAGCCAGACCCCGAAGGCCACCGCGACGAGGATGTAGCCCACCGACCAGGCGACGGCCTCGCCGAACCCGACCCGGTGCGGCCGGAGCGCGGCGACCACGAGGTCGAGGGCGAGCAGCGCCAGGATGACGCCGACGGTGACGAGCCAGGTGCCGACGCCGATCCCCATCCGCTCCCCCGCTCCCGCGTACCTGCCGCGATCGTAAGGGCCGGTCCGCCCGCGCGCATCCCGAAGTCCATTGTGGACGGCTGCGGCGCGCGGGGCGTAGACTCCCGTACCCCTGCCTGGGGTGCCGCCTGGTCACGGAGAAACGCCGATGGGAACCACCGCCGAGGAGCCGCCGGACGCCGTGCTGCTCGCCGCCCTCCGCGCGGGTGACCTCGACGCCGGTGGCGCCCTGTTCCGCCGGCACGCCGAGCCGCTGCGCCGGATCGCGGCGGCGTGGGCGCGGCAGCCCGCGGAAGGCGACGACCTGGTGGCCGAGACGTTCACCCGGGTGCTGGCGGTCGTGTGCGCGGGCGGCGGGCCGGACGGGGACCTCCGGCCGTACCTGGTTGTGACGATGCGAAACCTGGTGTCACGGTGGGGACGGCAGCGCAGCCGCGTCGAGCTGTGCGAGACGGTCCCCGAGCCGGCCGCGAGCGGCGCTGACGAGCTGGCCCTGCACCGGTCGCACGAGCGGCTCGTGTGGACGGCCTACTGCACCTTGCCAGGCCGCTGGCGGACAGTGCTCTGGCGCACCGAGGCCGAGGGCGACACCCCGACGGAGGCGGCGCCGCTGCTGGGGCTGACGCCGAACAGCGTCGCGGCGCTGGCGATGCGGGCGAGGGAGGGGCTGCGGCAGGCGTACCTGCAGGTCCAGGTGCCGGAGGCGCAGGAGCCGGTGTGCCGGGAGCCTCGCCGCCGGATGGGCGCGTGGGTCCGCGGCGGCTTGTCCCCGCGCCGGGCGAGCGTGATCGCGGACCACATCGCGGGCTGCGGTTCGTGCCGGTCGGTGGCGTCGGGCCTGGACGAGGCGAACCGCGAGCTCCCGGGCTCGGCCGCCCGCCTCACCAGCTGAGCGCGCCGCCGGGGTTGCGTCGAGGTTGCCCCGACCCCGCTCCCCCGGGTTACCGTGAAGCCACGGCCCAGGAGGTGGCGGTGGACGAAGGAGTCTGCGCGGTCCGGCCCGGCACCGACGTGGCCGGGCACGCCCGGCTGCTCGCCGGCATCCACGACGCCGTCCTGGCCGGCCGGTCACCCCGGTCCGCGCCACGCCGGCTGGTCGAACGGTCCTGGCGGCGCGTCGCCGCCCAAGGCGTCGATCCCGACCGGCCGCCCGCACCCGATCCCCTGGACACCGCCGAGGTCGAACGGCGGCGGACGACCTGCCGCATCCACGAAGTCCTGCCGGAGCTGCGCGGCGCGCTGACGTCGGTCGCCGAGGACACGAGTCACCTCATGGTCGTCACCGACGCCGACGGGGTCGTCCTGTGGCGCGAGGGCGCGCGTGGCGTGCGGCACCGGGCCGACTCGCTCGGCTTCACCGAGGGCGCCACCTGGTCCGAGCCCGCGATCGGGACGAACGCGATCGGCACCGCGCTGGCCGAGGCCGCGCCGGTGCAGATGTTCGCGGCCGAGCACTTCGTGCGCTCGCACCACGCCTGGGCCTGCACCGCCTACCCCGTGCACGACCCGCGGACCGGTGAGCTGCTCGGCATCGTCGACGTCAGCGGGCCGGCCGAAACGGTCCACCCGATGACGGTCGCCCTGGTCGGGACGTCGGTGCGGCTCGCCGAAGCCGTTTTGCGGCAGCGTCACGAAGCCCGGCTCGAAGCCCTTCGGCAGCTCTCGGGTCCGTTGCTGCGCGGCCCCGGTCTCGTCGTCGACGACCACGGCTGGGTCGCGGCACTCAGCGGGGTCGCCGGGATCGACCGGGTCGCCGCGCCCCGGCCCGGCGTGCCGGTCGCCGTCCGCGGCGTCGGGGCGTGCGAGCCGGAGCCCGTGCCGGGCGGCTGGCTGCTGCGGCCGAGCCGGCGCGAGGCCCTGAAGCTCACCCTCGAGTTCGACCCGCCCCGCGCGATCGTCGAAGGGTCCGCGCGGTGGACGCACCCGCTCGGGAACCGGCAGGCGGACCTGCTGCGGCTGATCGCGACCGCGGGCCCGGCCGGGGTGTCGGCCGCGCAGCTTTCGGAGGCGCTCTACTGCGACCGCACGCACCTGGTGACCGTGCGCGCCGAGCTGTCACGGCTGCGCAAGCTGGTCGGCGGTTTGCTGCTGGCGCGGCCGTACCGGATCGCGCCGGACGTCGACGTCGTGCTGATGCAACCTTGAGGCAACCCTTTCGCGGCCGGGCCGGCCGGGGTTGGCTGCGCTGAACGCGCCGCCGACGAAGACGGTGCCCGAACGGGGAGGTCCGCTCATGACCCAGACCCTCGAACCGGCCGCGGCCGTCGGTGCCAGGCAGCGCGTCGACGCCTGGCTCGCCGACTTCGAGGCCGCGCTCGCGGCCCGGGACGCCGATCGGGCCGCGGCCCTCTTCGCGACGACGTCGTTCTGGCGCGACCTGGTGGCGTTCACCTGGAACCTGAAGACGGTCGAAAACCGCGACGGCGTCAAGGATCTGCTGCTGGCCACGATGGACAGCACCGACGCGACCGGCTTCCACGCGACCGAGGAGCCGACCGAGGCCGACGGGATCGTGGAGGCGTGGATCGGCTTCGAGACGGCGGCCGGCCGGGCTCGCGGGCACCTGCGCCTGAACGACGAAGGCGCGTTCACGTTCCTGACGACGCTGTACGAGCTGAAGGGCCACGAGGAGCCCCTGGGTACGGCCCGGCCGATGGGCGCGGAGCACGGCGCCAACCCGGACCGCGTCACGTGGGCGGAGGCGAGGCAGGCGGAGGAGTCGTTCGGGACCACCCGCCAGCCGTTCGTGGTGGTGATCGGCGGCGGCCAGGGCGGCATCGCCCTCGGCGCCCGGCTGCGTCAGCTCGGCGTGCCCCACGTGGTCGTCGACCGGCACGCCCGGCCGGGAGACCAGTGGCGGGGCCGGTACAAGTCGCTGTGCCTGCACGACCCGGTCTGGTACGACCACCTGCCGTACCTGGACTTCCCACGCAACTGGCCGGTGTTCGCCCCGAAGGACAAGATCGCGGACTGGCTGGAGATGTACACGAAGGTCATGGAGGTGACGTACTGGTCGTCGACGACGTGCAAGAGCGCGTCGTA
This sequence comes from Amycolatopsis iheyensis, assembly GCF_024703995.1. GTDB lineage: Bacteria > Actinomycetota > Actinomycetes > Mycobacteriales > Pseudonocardiaceae > Amycolatopsis > Amycolatopsis iheyensis. The sequence goes on from NZ_JAMXQV010000029.1 coordinate 140,015, forward strand.
CGAAGACGGCGAGTGGACGGTGGTCCTGGACCGCGACGGCACCGAGGTGGTCTTGCGCCCGAAGCAGCTGGTGCTGGCGACGGGCATGTCGGGCAAGCCGAACATCCCGTCGCTGCCGGGCCAGGACCAGTTCCGCGGAGAGCAGCACCACAGCTCCCAGCACCCGGGCCCGGACGCCTACCGCGGCAAGAAGGCGGTGGTCATCGGCTCGAACAACTCGGCGTTCGACATCTGCGGGGCGCTGTGGGAGACGGGCGCGGACGTGACGATGGTCCAGCGCAGTTCGACGCACATCGTGAAGTCGGCGTCGTTGATGGACCTGGGCTTGGGCGACCTGTATTCGGAGCGCGCACTGGCGGCGGGGATGACGACGCAGAAGGCGGACCTGACGTTCGCGTCGTTGCCGTACCGCATCATGCACGAGTTCCAGCAGCCGGTGTACGCGGCGATCAAGGAGCGTGACGAGGAGTTCTACGCGCGCCTGGAGCAGGCGGGTTTCCGCCACGACTGGGGAGACGACGACTCGGGGTTGTTCATGAAGTACCTGCGCCGGGGCTCGGGTTACTACATCGACGTGGGCGCGGCGGACCTGGTGGCCGACGGCTCGGTGAAGCTGGCGCACGGCCAGGTGGAGTCGCTGACCTCGACGTCGGTGGTGCTGTCGGACGGTACGGAGCTGCCGGCGGACCTGGTGGTGTACGCGACGGGGTACGGATCGATGAACGGCTGGGCGGCGGATCTGATCAGCCAGGAGGTCGCGGACAAGGTGGGCAAGGTGTGGGGCCTGGGCTCGGACACGACGAAGGACCCGGGACCGTGGGAGGGCGAGCAGCGGAACATGTGGAAGCCGACTCAGCAGGAGGGGTTGTGGTTTCATGGGGGGAATCTGCATCAGTCTCGGCATTATTCGCTTTATCTGGCTTTGCAGTTGAAGGCTCGTGCTGAGGGGATTCCTACGCCTGTTTATGGGTTGCAGGAGGTGCATCATCTGGCTTAGCCGGCTGCTTTGGCTGGGGTGTCTGGGGTCCGGACGGCTCGGCTGAGTGGGGTTGTCCTCGCCCGGCCGAGTCTTGGCGGATCTGCTGTGCCGGCTTGTGGTTGCGGCGGGATCGCGCTGTGCTCGGCTGGGGTGGGGTGAAGTGCCTGTCGAAAGCGGCGTGGATGGCTGCCGCCGGCAGCTTTCCGCCTGGGTGAGGTGAAGCCGCCCGCCTGCGCTGGGGTGGGAGTGCAGGTGCCTGGTGCGAGTGGCTGCGGCGGGATTCGATCGCGGTGTGCTCGGCCGAGGTGGGGTGAATTGCCACTCCGAGACGGCGTGGATGGGTGCCGCCAACGGCGGCGGGATGAAATCGGCTGGATCGCGCTGTGATCCGCCGGGGCGGGAACCGGTTGACTGCACCGGTGCCGGATGACGAAGCACGCTCGGCCGCACTGCGACCCGCCGGGACGGGACCCGTTGGCTACGCCAGTGCTCGATAGCGAAGCACGCTCGGCCGCACTGCGACCCGCCGGAGCGGAACCGGTTGACTGCACCGGTGCCGGATGACGAAGCGCGCTCGGCCGCACTGCGATCCGCCGGGACGGGAACGAGTTGACTGCGCCAGTGCTCGATGGCAGGCGCGCTGGGCCGCGCTGTGATCCGCCGGGGCGGGAACCGATTGGCTGCGCCGGTGCTCGATGGCGAAGCACGCTCGGCCGCACTGCGATCCGCCCAGGCGCAACCAGTTGGCTGCGCCGGTGCTCGATGGTGAGGCGCCCTGGGCCGCGCTGCGATCCGCCGGGACGGGAACCGATTGGCTGCGCTCGGCGAGGCGCGGTGGGCCGCGCTGCGGTCTGCCAGGCTGTTGTGGGCGTGGGTGTAGGCCCGTAGCCGGTGGCTGCGGGCCTGTCCCGTGTTCGGTTGTTCAGGCTGCGGTGGGTATGGGTTGGTGGAGGTTGTTGCGCCGGGGTTGTCGGCGCTTGTCCAACCAGACCGGCGGTAAGAACTCTGGAAGCCCATCGGCCGCGATGCGGACTTCCCAGCCGGAGCGGTGCAGGAGCCGGTGGTGGTGGGCGCACATCAACGCCAGGTTGTGCAGGTCGGTGGGGCCGCCGTCGGCCCAGTGCCGGATGTGGTGACCCTGGCAATGCCGTGGTGGGCGGTGGCAGCCGGGGAAGGCGCAGCCGCGGTCACGCAGGTAGAGGGCGTTGCGGAGGTTGGTGGGGATCAGGCGACGGGCGCGGCCCAGGTCCAGCGGGGCGCTGGCGCTGTCCAGGACGGCGGGGATGAGTTTGCAGTCGCAGGCGTGGATCCGGGCTTCGGCCGCGCTCAGGGTGCCGGTGTCGCCGAGCAGGGCGGTGCCGAGGCCGGAGGTCAGGTTCTGCAGGGGGATGGTGACCATGACGTGGGCTCGTTCGCCGGCTTGGGTGGGCAGGTCGGGGGT
>NZ_JAMXQV010000030.1 GCF_024703995.1 Amycolatopsis iheyensis
AGCGTCGGGTTCTTGTCGGCGTCGAGGGTTTCCAGCCACGGCAGGTAGTTCGTCGCGTACTGGACGACGGCCAGCACCTCGATCGGCGCGACCGCCGCGGCGGCGATCCAGGTGACCCAGCCCATGGAGAAGCTGGCGAAGGAGCCGAACGAGTAGTGCGGGAACCGGGCGACGCCGCCCGAATGCGGGAACATCGTGCCGAGCTCGGCGTAGGTCATCCCGATCAGGATGAACATGACCGCGCCGATCACCCACGAGACGATCGCGGCGGGCCCGGCCAGCTCGGCGGCGTTCATCGCCCCGAACAGCCAGCCGGAGCCGATCACCGACCCGACGGCCGTGAAGAGCAGGCCGATGGTCCCGAAGTGTTTCTTGAGCTTCGTGTCGTCCCCGGCGACGGCGGCTTGGCCGCCTTGCTCGGTGTCGGTGCTCATCCGTGCGGCTCCTCTGGTCGACCTTGCTCCCGGCGGACTGCTACCCGACCGGGTGACGCGGCAACCGGTGTATCCCCGAATCGTTACCTAGCGCAACTGTTAGCTGAAGTCACGATGGGTGCCTGAATGGATCAAGCGGTCCGCGCGGATCAGCGGTACGGCCGAGCCGGACGTCGACGCGACCCTGGTGGCGATCGTCAAGGCCGCCGTCGACCACATCGAAGGCGCCGAGCACGCGGGCATCTCCCTCGTCGAGGAGGGTGGCCGCGTCCGCACGGTCGCCCCGACGAGCGAACTGGTCTACGCCACGACACCCGGGGCGTTCAGCGCCGAAACCGCGCAGGACGGCCGGGTGTTCGCGACGCACGCGGCCATCGCACTCGTCGGCGCGCAGCACGAGGCCGACCTGCGCGCCGCGATCGAACGCCGCGACACGATCGGGATGGCCAAGGGCATCCTCATGCAGCGCCACGGCCTCGACCCGGTCCAGGCGTTCCGGATGCTGGTGGAGGCGTCGCAGAAGTCCAGCACGAAGCTGCACCGGGTGGCCGCCTGGCTGATCGAGCACCGCGGCTGAGCGCGAGCGCGGGAACAGCGGAAATGCGCTGATCCGGGTGCCGGGCTACTGTCCCGGGCATGGGCCTGAGCATCCGCAACCAGCTCGACGGGACGGTCTCCGCAGTCACGCCGGGCGAGGTGATGGCGACCGTCAAGACACGCCTGTCCGGCGGGCAGGAGATCACCGCCGCCGTGACCCGCGAAGCCGTCGAGGACCTGGGCCTCGCCGACGGGAGCGCCGTCCGCGTGCTGATCAAGTCGACCGAGGTGTCGCTCGCGACCGGGCCGGTGACCGGCATCAGCATCCGCAACCAGCTGCCCGGCCGGGTCACGGCCGTCGCGACCGGCGGCGCCATGGCGACGGTGAAGGTCGCGGTCGACGGCGGCGAGCTGACCGCGTCGATCACCCGCGAGGCGGCCACCGAGCTGAGCCTCGAAGCGGGCTCGCCGGTGGTCGCGCTGGTCAAGTCGACCGAGATCTCGCTGGCGACCGGCTGATCCGGGAGAAATCGCCGCTTCTGCGGTGATCCGGTGCGAATCGTGCCGCATTCGCGACCGAGCTGTGCCTGATCGGTGGATGTGCGCGGCCCGGGGGCCGACCTAGCGTGGAGCGATGGAGCCGTCCCCCGCGCGCACCCCGCCACCGGCGGGCCGGCTGCTGGTCACGGGCACGGGGTGCGCGTCGCGCCTGATCGACGTCGGTGACCTGCGGGCCCGTTCGCGGGTCCGGCTCGACGTCGACTACGTGACCCGGCGCAAGCGCGAGCGCCACGAGGTGCACGGCGTGCACCTCTACGACGTGCTGCGGGAAGGCCCGCTGCCGCTCGACCCGCGGCACAAGATGTCCGGCCTGACCGTGGTGGTGCTCGCCGTGTCCGAGGACGGGTTCCGCGTGGTGCTGTCCCTGGCGGAGATCGACCCCGAGTTCGGCCACTGCGCGGCCCTGCTGGCGACGCGCTACAACGGCGAGGACCTGCCGCGGCCGACCCTCGTCATGCCGAGTGACCTGCGCGCCAGCCGCTACGTGCGCAACCTGGCCGAGCTGTGCCTGCTCACGGTGTCGCCGACCGCGCCGTGAAGGCCAGCAGGCGCGCGGCGGTCCGCGGCGGATCCTCGAGCATCGGCGAGTGGCCGACGCCGGCCAGTGGCTCGACCCGCGCGCCCGGCACCGCGCGGTAGGCCGCCAGCGCACTCGACGGGCGCCAGCGCCGGTCGTCCTCGCCGAAGAGCACCAGCAGCGGGGTGCCGAGCGCGGTCAGCCGGTCGGGGAGCGGCTTTTCCGTCAGGTACTCACGCGCGCCCTGCAGCGACGCCGCGAAGGACGCGAAGCTCATCGCCCGGACGTCGTCGACGAGTTCCTGCGGCGGTTCGTAGCCCGGGCGGCTGAACGCGGTGGCCATCGCCGCGCGGATCTCGTCGTCGGTCAGCGGTTCCCCGGACGGCGGTGCCAGGGGCGGGGCGATGTAGGTGTCGAGGCTGGGGCCGCTGTCGAGCAGCACGAGGGCGGTCACCAGATCGGGTCGTTCTTCGGCGAGCGCGGTCGCGGACGAGCCACCGGTGGAGTGCCCGGCGACGACGGCCGTCGCGACGCCGAGGTGGTCGAGCGCCGCGGCGATCCGGCGGGCCTGGGCCGGAATGCGGTAGTCGGCGTCGGCGGGCTTGGCGGACCGGCCGTGCCCGAGCAGGTCGACCCGGATGACGTGGTGGGCGCCGGTCAGCAGCGGGACCAGCGCGTCCCAGGACCGGCTCGACGAAGCGGAGCCGTGGATGAGGAGCAGTGCGGGCGCGTCGCGGGGGCCGTCCTGCCGCACGTGGATTTCCGGAGTCATGCGGGCACTCTTGCCGCTCGCGGTACGCGGTGGCTTGAACGAATGTTCCGCGTAGCTTGGGTTCATGGGTGTGGCGCTGTGGGACGTCGCCCGGCCGGCGGGGCCCGGCCGGCTGGCCGGCGCCACGATGGCAGGGTTTCGCGACCGGGGCGTCACCCCGGCCGGCCTTCGGCTCGTCCCGCCGCCGGCGATCACCCTGGCGCTGGTGTTCGGCGCCGGCACGGTCGCCGTGGCCGACGCGTCCGGGCGGCAGCACCGGGGGAGCATCGTGGCCGGGCTCGGGTTCGGCGCGAGCCGGGTGCGTCAGGCCGCCGGCTTCGAGTGCGTGCAGGTGCGGCTGTCCCCGGTGGTCGCGGGCGCGGTGCTCGGGATCCGCCCGGGCGAGCTCGACGGCGCGATGGTGGCCCTCGACGACCTCTGGGGCCGGGAAGCGGGCCGCCTGGGGGAGCGGCTGAGCGAGCTTTCCTCGTGGCGGCAACGGTTTTCGCTGACGGACGCGGTGCTGGCCCGCCGCGCCGAGACGGGCCCACCCGTGGACCCGGAGGTGGTCTGGGCCTGGCGGCGGCTCGCCGGCACCCGCGGCCGGGTCCGGATCGAGCACCTGGCGGCCGAGGTCGGCTGGAGCCGCAAGCGCCTGTGGTCCCGGTTCCGGGTGCAGGCCGGCTCACCACCCAAGCGCGTGGCGAAGCTCGTCCGCTTCGACCACGCGGTGCACCGGCTGGTCGCGGGCCAGGACCCGGCTCGGGTCGCCGCGGAGGGCGGTTACGCGGACCAGTCCTACTTGCACCGGGAGGTCCGCGAGTTCACCGGGGCGACCCCGGCGCACGTGGCGGCCGAGCCGTTCCTGGCGGTGGACGACGTCGCTTGGCCCGAGCGTTCCTGAGCGGACCGCGCGGGGGGACTGGTCCGCTTCGCTGCGCGGTTACTGTGCGCGCGGACCACTTCGGCGAAATGTCCGGTACCTATCTTTTGTCCTGTCCGACGAAAGTCGGTATCGCCGGGCTTCGCGGCGGATCACCCTCGGGCGCACCGGATCCACCCACCGTGACCGGCGCGGCCATCCCTCGCGCCGGTCCGTCCCCCGTGAAAGCGAGTTGCCGGCATGAGCACCAGACCTCTGCTCGCCCGTTCCGCCACCGCAGTGGCCACCGCCGTCGCGGTCGTCGGCCTCCTGAGCCCGGCGAGTGCCACCGCCACCACCGTCGAGGGCTACTCGGCCGACGTCCAGCGCGACGCCGTCGCCTCCCTCGTCGCCGAGTCCGGACTCAGCGAGTCCGCCGCGGTCCAGCTGCTGCGCACGCAGGCCACCAGCGTGGAGACCCTGCACCGGGTCACCGCCGGGCTCGGCACGCGCGCCGTCGACGGCTACCTCGACGCGGCCGCGAAACCCGTGGTGAACGTGCTCGACCAGGCCGCCGCCGACCAGGTGAGTGCCGCCGGCGCGCACGCCCGCCTCGTCAAGCACTCCGGCGCGGCGCTGGCGAGTGCGCAGAGCGCCCTGCAGGCGCTGCCCGCGGTCGCGCACACGTCGATCGGCCTCGACCCGAAGACCAACCAGGTCGTGCTGACCGTGGCCGACGCCGCACGCGGCACCGACGCGCTGCTGACGGCGGCGTCCGCGCTGGGCGACCGCGTCCGGGTCGAGCGGGTGGCGGGCGAGATGCACACGGCGATCTACAACGGCGAAGCCATCACCGGCGGCGGCACCCGCTGCTCGGTCGGCTTCAACACCAACCGCGGCGGCGTGAACTACATCGTCGACGCCGGGCACTGCACGCGCGCGGTGTCGACGTGGAACGTCGGGCCGTCGCAGGGGTCGAGCTTCCCGGGCAACGACTACGGCCTGATCCGCAACAACACCGGCAGCGCGCCGGGCGCGGTCACCCTGTGGAACGGCTCGACCCAGCGGATCAGCTCCGCCGGCACCGCGACGGTCGGGCAGCGGATCAGCAAGAGCGGCAGCACCACGCACCTGACGTCGGGCTCGGTCACCCGCACGAACGTGACCGTGAACTACGCCGAGGGCTCGGTGTCCCAGCTGATCCAGACCAACGCGCTGGTCAACCCGGGCGACTCGGGCGGCTGCCTGTTCGCGGGCAGCGTCGGCCTGGGCATCACGTCCGGCAAGGGCACCGGCACGTCGTTCTTCCAGCCGGTCGGCGAGGCGCTCGGCGCGTACGGCGTCAGCCTCAACTGAGCCGTCGTCAGTCGCGGCGGCTGCGGCCGAAGGCCATCCGGTAGATCACCAGGATGATCAGCGCGCCGAGGACCGCCAGGCCCCACGTGCGGAGGTCGAAGAAGGTGCCGAGGTCGGTGTGGAACAACGTCTTGCCGACCCAGCCACCGACGAACGCCCCGCCGATGCCGAGCAGGATCGTGATGATGCAGCCACCCGGGTCCTTGCCCGGCATGAGGGCCTTCGCGATCACTCCCGCGATGAGCCCGAGCACGATCCAGCCGATGATCCCCACGGGTGCCTCCGTCCGCCTGCCTTCTTGACGGCCCAGGATGGCAGGCGGACGGCCCCGCGGCGCGGTGAGCCACGCCGACGTGATCGGATTCTCAGCCGGGAACCAGGATCCGGTAGCCGGAGCACAGGACGCGCAGCCAGTCGATCGTGCCGTCGCACGTGGTGTAGTAGGCCTGCTGCTCGACGAGGTGGTCCAGGCCGTCGCGCCGCACCAGGAGCCGGTAGGTGACGTGCTCGCAGTCCGCGACCCGGGCGGTGGTCACCGAGCACAGCTCGAGGATCTCGCGGCCGGGTCCGAACCAGCGGCCGAAGACCACGTCGTCGACGATCTCGGCCGGGTCCGTGGCGAGCCAGTGCCGGCTCGGGGTCAGCGCGGCGAAGTCGACTTCGCCGGCCAGCACCGCGCGCAGCCCGGCGGAGTCACGGGCCGCGAGGGCGTGGGCGAACCTCTCTCCCGCGGTGGTCATGGCTAGTAGCTGAACGTCGTGACGGGTTCGTCGCCGATCCACTCCCACATCGGCACCGTGCCGCCGAGGGCGGCGTTGGCGACCAGGCCGTCGTCGGCGAGGTGGCGGGCGGTGAAGCAGATCGGGCAGACCAGGAACCGGCCACCGGCGGCCTCGTACCGCTTGACCAGCTCGGCCAGCGGTGGGCAGCCTTCGCACGCCGTCGCCTTGGCGAAGCCGTCCAGCGCGAGCCGGACCGCTTCCTTGGTCAGGAACATCAGGGTTTCGCGGTGTCCTTCCGCGGCGCCGACCGCGACGAGGAACGCGACGGTGACCTTCTCCGGGTCTTCGAGTCCGGTGGTGAGGCTGATGACGGCTCGGGTGGGCATGGTGAGCTCCTTTCGACGGGAGCTCAGCCTCGGTCGCGACGGCCCGCCCGCGCATGGGGCGGCTGCCTCATCTTCCGGGGAGACCGGTGATGCCGTGTTCGAGGGCGAACAGCCCGGCGCCGGTCCGGTTGGTCACGCCCGCCTTGGCGTAGATGTGCTCGACGTGGTTGCGCACGGTCTTCTCGCTGATCGACAGCGTCCGCGCGATTTCGCGGTTCGAACCGCCGGTCGCGAGCAGGCGCAGCACCTGCACCTCGCGACCGGTCAGCCCGGCCGGGTGGGCGGGCCGGCGGCGCGGGTGCCCGGCGGCCAGCAGCACGGCGTCGACGGCGTGGGCGTCCAACCGGGACTCCCGCGCCTGCTGTCGCAGGATCTCCGCCGCGTCGACGGCGTCGCGCGCCGGGCGGTGCGGCCGCGGCTCGCGCAGCGAGTGGTAGACGTCGGCCGCGGCCAGGAGCCGGGCGTGCGGAGCCAGCGCCGCGCCGGCCGCGCCCAGCGGGTAGCCGGAGCCGTCGAGCCGTTCGTGGTGCGCCGCGGCGACGAGGGCGACCTGCTCCAGCCCCGTGACGCGGCGGAGGATCCGGCCGGTCAGGTACGGGTGCAGCCGGACCCGCTCCCATTCGGCTTCCGAAAGCGGGCCCGGCTTCTCCCAGATCGTGGTGGGCACGCCCATCCGGCCGAGGTCGTGCACCAGCCCGGCGCGCCGGACGAGCCGGACGTCCGGCTCGGGCAGCCCGCTGAGCCGGGCGGCTTCGGCGGCGAGGTCGGCGACCCCGCGCGAGTGCCCGAGGGCGAACGGGCACTTGAGGTCGGCGAAGTCGCCGATCGCGGTGAGCAGGTCGTCCAGCTCGGCTTCGGTGAGCGTGCGGTCGCCTTCGGGCGCCTGCGCCAGGGCGGCTGCCCAGACGTCTTCGTCGAGCAGACCGCCGAGGATCTCTTCGGCGGCGTCGGCGAACACCGTCACGACGGCGGGGTCGAACTGGCGGCCGCTGCGTGCGCGGGCCATCGCGACGGCGGCGGTCACCCCGCCGCGGCGCAGGTGGACCTCGGCGATCTCGGCGAGGTGCACCACGCGCACCTCGATCGGCAGCCGGTCGCCGCGGGCGCCGGCGGGCAGGCCGCTGCCGTCCCAGCGTTCGAAGGTGCCGGCGAGCGCGGCGCCGACGGCCGGGGCCAGCCCCAGCCGGTCGGCGAGCCGGGCGGCTGAGGAGCAGTGGGAGTGGATCAGCTCGGCGAGGTGGCCACGGGTCCGGGCGAGGAAGGCGGCGGCGAGCACCGCGCGCGAGACCGGCGCCCGGTCGCGGCCCGCGTGCGTGGCGAGCAGGCGCAGGAACGGGAGGCCGGCCCAGTCGACGCGGTAGGTGGCCGAGCGGAAGGCGATGTCGTCCCCGAACCAGGCGGCGAGCTCGTGGGAGTCGGCGTGACAGCCGATCCAGGCGACGAGCGTCGCGTAGAAGGTCGTGTCCCGCCGTTCGGCGGCCAGCCCGAGCCGCCCGGCCAGCCGGGTGGCGATCAGCGCGGAGCGCAGCATGTGCTCCATGGGCTGCCCGAGCCCGAGATCGATGGCGAGCGACAGCGCGGCGAGCACCTCGGCCCGCCGTGGCCCACCCGGCGCTCCGGCCACGGCCACCGCCTCTCCTGGGCCCCTCAGCGTACGTTTTTGTCGGTCCCCCCGCGTAGCTTCGGCGGCATGGTGTTGACCAAGGAGGAACGCGAAGAATTCCTGGCCCAACCGCACGTCGGGGCGCTCTCGGTCGTCGAGCGGCCGGACCGGGCCCCGCTGACGGTGCCGATCTGGTACCAGTACACGCCGGGTGGCCTGCTGTGGATCCGGTCGGGGCCGCAGTCCCGCAAGACGCGCGCGATCGAGGCGGCGGGCCGGTTCACGATGCTGGCGCACCGGACCACGCCGACGGTGCGGTACGTGTCGGTGGAGGGGCCGGTGACGGCTGTCGAGCCGGATGGCGCGGAGCGGGCGCGGGAGATGGCGGCTCGGTACCTGCCGGCGGGCAAGGTCGAGGAGTTCTTGGCTTTCGAGCGGAAGGAGCTGGGCGAGCACTCGGCGGTGTTCATGCGGCCGGAGCACTGGCTGTCGGCTGATCTCGGACCGGGGTGATCCGACAACACCGGCTGCCTTGACAAATTAATTTGTCGGTGTGAGGCTGTCCTCCTCGACCCGAGGAGGACGACATGAAGCGCGTGACGACCACAGTGCTGACCGCCCTGGCCCTGCTGGCGCCGGCCGGGATCGCCGATGCCGGAACCCGCGACCCCGGTGTGGCCGTGACCGAGGCCGGCCCGGTGCGGGGCACGGTCACCAGCGGCAGCACCACCTACCAGGGCATTCCGTACGCCGCCCCGCCGGTCGGGCCGCTGCGGTGGCAGCCGCCGCGGCCCGCGGCGCGGTGGACCGGACTCCGCGATGCCACCAGACCCGCGCCGCGGTGTGCGCAGCCGCAGAACATCGGGCCCGCCAGTGACTCCGAAGACTGCCTCTACCTCAACGTCACCGCTCCGAAGACACCCGGGCGCAAGCCCGTCATGGTGTGGCTGCACGGCGGCGGCAACGTCTACGGCGCCGGCAGCGACTACGACGCGCGACGCCTCGCCGAAGCCGGGGACGTCGTCGTGGTCACCGTGAACTACCGGCTCGGCGTCTTCGGCTTCCTCGGCCTGCCGCGGCTCGACGGCGCCGGCACCTTCGGCCTGCAGGACCAGCAGGCCGCCCTGCGCTGGGTGCGCCGCAACGCCGTCGCGTTCGGCGGGAACCCCGGCAGCGTCACGCTGTTCGGCCAGTCCGCCGGCTCCTACGACGTCTGCGCGCAGCTCACCTCGCCCGCCGCCCGCGGGCTGTTCCAGCGCGCGATCATGGAAAGCGGCTCCTGCTCGATGACCTGGCCGCGCAACGGCGTCAACCCCGGCATCCCGGCCGGTTCGCCCTGGCAGAGCCAGGAATCCGCGGACGCGCAGGGCGTCGCGCTCGCCGCGTCGCTCGGGTGCGCCGGACCGTCGCAAGTGGACTGCCTGCGGGCACTGCCGGTGGACCGGCTGCTGGCCGCGACGCAGAGCGCCGCGCTGCCGGCGGTCGCGTACGGCAACCGCGTGCTGCCGTGGCGGCCCGACCGGGCGCTCGCCGAGGGCCGGTTCGCGCGGATCCCGGTCCTCTCCGGCTCCAACCTCGACGAGCAGCGCCTCGCGACCGCGTTCCTGCCGCAGGCCTTCACCGAGGACGGCTACCGGCAGCTCCTCGCCGACGCGTTCGGCGCCGACGCGCCCGCGGTCGCCGCGAAGTACCCGGCCGGCGCCTACGAGTCCTCGGCCGTCGCGTGGGCGACGGTGGCCACCGACCGCGTGTGGTCCTGCGCCCAGGACACCGACCGCCGCGTCCTCGCCCGGTACGCGCCGGTCTACGGCTACGAGTTCGCCGACCGGGCCGCGCCGCCGCAGTTCCCCTTCCCGGCCGGTTTGCCCTCGGGTGCCTACCACGGCGCGGAGATGGTGTACCTGTTCGACCTCAACGGGACGCCCGCGCCACTCGACGCCGGGCAGCGCGCCCTCGCCGACCGGATGATCCGCTCCTGGACGACCTTCGCCCGCACCGGGAACCCCGGCCCGGAGTGGCCGCGGACCGCGGCCCAGTCGCTGGCGCCGGGAAAGCCGGCCACCGTGGACGTCGCCGCGGAGCACAACTGCTCCTTCTGGGTGACCATCGGTAACGGACCGGTAGCTCACGGAGACTGACTCGTCGGTGACCCGATGAGCGGAGGCCGTGGATGAAGATCGACCTGTTCAACGAGATCCAGAATCCACGGCCGTGGCCCGAAGGGCACGAGCAGCTCAGGTTCCGCCAGGCGATCGAGCAGGCCGTTCTCGCCGACGAGCTCGGCTACGGCTGCTGGTGGCAGGTCGAGCACCACGGCGCGGGGGAGTTCAGCCTCTCCTCCGCGCCGGAGCTCATGCTGGCCGCGCTTTCCCAGCGCACCAGCCGGATCCGGCTCGGGCACGCCGCGGTGCTCGCGCCGGGCCGGTTCAACCACCCGATTCGCGTCGCCGAGCGGGCGGCGACGCTCGATCACCTCAGCGGCGGGCGGGTCGAGCTCGGGCTGACCCGCTCGACGATCCCGGAGTGGCGGCTGTTCGGCATCGAGCCGGACGACGCCCGCGCCCAGACGCAGCAGGCGTTCGAGATGGTGCCGAAGATGTGGACCTCCGAACGGTTCTCCCACGAGAGTGACGCCTACCGCGTCGACGGTGTCGGGATCGGGCCGAAGCCACTGCAGAAACCGCACCCGCCGCTGTGGCAGGCGGCGGCGAGCCCGGCGTCGTTCGAGGAGGCCGGCCGCCGCGGCGTGGGCGTGCTCGGGACGACCATGTGGGAGTCCCTCGAACGCGCCGGCCGCCTGGTCGGCCTCTACCGCGCCGCCGCCGCGGCGTGCACGGAGCCGGTCGGGGCGTTTGTCAACGACCAGGTCGCCTTCTTCACCTTCGTGCACTGCGCGGACACCGACGAGGAGGCCATGCGGGGCGGCGCGGCGGCCGCGGCGGCGTGGTACACGGTGACCGCGCTGACGTTCTTCGAAGCGGCGACGGAGTTCGTGCGCGCCAACGCCCGCAACGAAGAACTGGTGAAGTCCCCGGGCCTGACGGGCGACTTCCTGCGTGGCGAGGCCGCGAACGCGCCGTCGGCGGCGAACCTTCTCATCGCCCGGATCCTGCAGGGCGAGCAGGTTCCGGACGACGAGGTGTTCGAGGTGCTGAGCGCGCAGGACTCGCTGATCGTGGGCAGCCCGGAAACCTGTCGCAAGAAACTGCGTGCCTACTCCGAACTGGGCATCGACCGGATGATGTGCCTCCAGCAGATCGGCGGCATCCCGCACGACAAGGTCATGAAGAGCATCCGGCTGATCGGCGAGCTGATCCCCGATCTGACTTGACCCTACGCCGTGAAGCCGCCGTCGACCGGGAGCACCACCCCGCTCAGGTGACTTGCCCGGTCGCTCAGCAGGAACGCCGCGGTGGAGCCGACTTCCGCGCCCGTGCCCGCTTTGCGCAACGGCGTCGCCGCGATGCGGGCCTCCACCCCGCCCGGGATCGTGCGGCGCAGCTCGTCCAGCATCGGCGTCTCGGTCGGACCAGGGGCGATCACGTTGACGCGGATGCCCAGCGGCCCGAAGTCGTGCGCCGCGGTGCGGGTCAGGCCGATCACCGCGTGCTTCGTCGCCTGGTAGGCGCCCATGCCGGAGCTGCCGCGCAGGCCGCCGATGCTGCTCACGTTGACGATCGACCCCGACCCCTGCGACTCCATGACCGCGACTTCCGCGCGCAGGCACAGCCACGTGCCCTTCACGTTCACCGCCATGATCCGGTCGAAGTCCGTTTCGCTCACCTGGTCGAGGCGGCCGCCGCCGCCCATGGCCGCGTTGTTGAACGCGCCGTCGAGCCGGCCGAACTTCGCCACCGTCGCCGCCACGAACGCGTCCACATCGGACGCCGACGTGATGTCACCGGTCGTGTAGGCGACGTCGTGGTCCGACAGCTCGGCGGCGAGCTTCGCCAGCGGCTCTTCGTTCCGGGCCACCAGCATCACCGACGCGCCGTCGGCGGCGAACACCCGCGCCGCCTCCGCGCCGATGCCCGAGCTGGCGCCGACGACCAGGACCACCTTGCCGGTCAGCAGGCTCATGCGTTTCCTCCTCGCAGGGCGAGCATCGCCCGGGCTTCGGCCGGCGTCGCGATCGGCTTGCCGAGGTCCTCGACCACGGCCCGGATCTTGCGGACCTGCTGGGCGTTGCTCTCGGCCAGTTTCCCCTTGCCGATCCACAGGCTGTCTTCGAGCCCGACGCGGACGTGCCCGCCGAGCCACGCGCTGTGCGTGCCGAAGGCGAGCTGGTCCCGGCCCGCGGCGAACGCGGAGAAGTAGTAGTCGTCGCCGAAGAGCTTGTCGGCGATCCGCACCATGTGCTCCAGGTTGGCGTGGTCGGCGCCGATCCCGCCGAGGACGCCGAACACGCCCTGGATCAGCAACGGCGGCTTCGCCAGGCCCAGCTCGACGAAGTACGCCAGGGAGTACAGGTGCCCGATGTCGTAGCACTCGTACTCGAACCGGGTGCCGGCCTCGCCGAGCGAGCGCAGCGTGTCCTCGATCCGGTCGAAGGTGTTCACGAACGGGTGCGAGTACGTGTTGCGCACGTACGGCTCTTCCCAGTCGTGCTTCCACTCCTGCACCTTGTCCGCGATGCCGGAGTAGACGAAGTTCATCGACCCCATGTTCATCGACGCGAGCTCCGGCTTCAGCTGCCGGGCGGCGGCGAGCCGTTCGTCCATCGTCATCGACGACGCGCCGCCGGTGGTGATGTTGACGACCGCGTCGGTCTCCGCGGTGATCCGCCCGACGATCTTCTCGAAGACCTCCGGATCGGCGGTCGGCCGGCCGTTCGGTTCCCGGGCGTGCAGGTGCACGACGGCCGACCCGGCTTCGATGGCTTCCAGGGCGGCGTCGGCGACTTCGTCGGCCGACAGCGGCAGGTGCGGGCTCTGCGACGGGATGTTCACCGAGCCCGTGATGGCGGTGGTGATGATGACTTTCTCGGCCGGGCGCATCAGTCCTCCTGTGGTGCGAGTGCGCGGTAGGCGTCGAGCTTCGCTTCGTCGAGCGGGCCGACCAGCGACAACGCGACCTGCGTGGCGCCGGCGTCGTACTGCGCCCGCACGGCGGCACGCACCTGGTCGGGGGTGCCGTACGCGACGAGCGCGTCGAGCAGGCGGTCGGACCCCGGCGGCGCGAGGTCGGCGTCGGTGAAGCCGAGCCGGCGCAGCTTGGCGATCTGGTGGGGGAGCGTCAGGTAGTAGGCGAGCCGGTCCCGGGCGACCTCCCGGGCCGCCGCCCGCGACCGGCCGACGACCGCCCACTGGACGACCGACAGGAACAGGTCCGGGCCGATCGTTTCGCGGGCCCAGCGGGTGTGTTCGGGCGTGACGAGGAACGTGATGAGCCCGTCGGCGCGTTCGGCGGCCAGTTTCGTGATCCCGGGTGAGTACGCGCCGAGCACCTTCGGCACCTCGGCCGCCACCTTGTCGACGCCGTCGAGGTATTCGCGCAGGAACGGGAGCGGTCCGACCCCGCGTTCGCGGACCGCGCCACTGACCCCGAGCCCCAGCACGTACCGCCCGGGGTACCCGGCGGCGAGATCGCGTGCCGCCGAACCCGCGGACTTCGGCACCCGCTCCAGCGCCCGCGCGACACCGTTGCCGACGATCAACGTCGACGTCGACGCGCACACCAGGGCCACCGTCGTGAACGCCTCCCGGCCGGCGACCTCGGGGAGCCAGACCATCTTGTGGCCGTACTCCTCGAGCGCCCGCACGAAGCGCACCACGCCGTCGTGGTCGAGCTGGTCGGGCTCGGCGATCGACAGCGCGGTGCGCGGCAGGGACAGCGTCATGAGGTCGCGTCCCGGAACGCTCGAACGAGGGTGCGCGCGGCGTCGGCCAGCATCGTGGTGTCGTTGCTGAGCAGGACGAAGTCGCAGCCGTCACGCACCGCCTCGGCGGCCCGGTCCGGGACGCCGCCGAACGCCAGCCCGCACTTCTTCCCGGCGTCGTGGGCCGCCGAGATCGCCGACGCGACCAGGTCCAGCACCTCCGGCGACGTGGGCGTCGAGCCCATCGACATCGACAGGTCCGCCGCGCCGACGAACACCGCGTCCACGGTGTCCAGCGCGAGCATCTCCGGCGCGGCCTTGATCGCCTCGACGCTCTCCAGCTGCGGGATGCAGAGGACGTCGTCGTTGCCGGCGGCGAGGTACTCGGCGTTCGGCTTGAGCCCCCACGAACCGGCGCGGCTGGTGCCGCCGGCACCGCGCACGCCGTGCGGCGGGAACCGGCACGCGCGCCCGACCGCCGCGGCCTCCTCGACGGTGTCGACGTGCGGCACCAGGATGCCCATCGCGCCCGCGTCGAGGATCTTCTGGATCGTCGACGGCGTCTTGTCGGGCACCCGCACGATCGGCGTCACGCCGAGCGCGGCCGCGGTGTTGATCAGCCGGTACGCGGTCACCAGGTCCAGCGGTGCGTGTTCGAGGTCGACGACCACGAAGTCGAAGCCGGCGAACGCCATGATCTCGGCAGGCTCGGTCGAAGCGATCTTCAGCCAGGTGCCGACGGGAGTATGCGGGCGGGTGAACAGCCCGCCGCCAGTACGGCCGCTCACGGCATCGGGTAGTCGTCGGCGTTCAGGACCCAGCCGGGTTTCTCCGAGAAGTCCACGCGTGGCGGGCTGAAGATGTCGATCAGCTGGTTCACGCCCGGATCGCTCGCTTCGGACGTGTGCACGGTCGGCGGCGGGATGACCGTCACCGACGGGCTCCCGATCCGCACGTGCTCGTCGTCGCGCCAGGTGCTGCTGTCGGGCAGCCACGGCGTGCGGATGTGGTGCACGTACTCACCCTGCACGGCCAGGGAAAGCTGCTCGAAGTCGTCGTGGTGGTGCGGGGAGAGCTTGTGCGGGTCGCGCGGGCCGTCCTGCAGCGGCAGGAAGTTCACCATGAACGACCGCGTCCGGAAGATCCGCCCGAACCGCTTCGGGTCGTCCGGCACCTCGGACAGCGGGTAGAAGCGGACCCGCGCCTCGGCGGGCGCCGGCCAGCGCTCCAGCAGCGTGACCCGGGGGTGGGCTTGCGCGTAGGCCTCGGCGTTGGCGACACGATCCCGCCACGCCGGTTCGGTGGCCTCGACCAGTCGGACGAGCGGCCCGTCGCCGTGCACGCTGATCCGTGACGCGCCGGGCGGGACCACGACGAGCCCGGGGGAGTCCACTTTGGTCGCGCCGTCGCCGGTCAGCACGGTGAACGCGGGGGAGGCGTCGGTGACGACGATCGCCAGCTCACCCTCGAGGGCGCCGTTGTCGAGGTCGTCGCCGTCGTGGGCGTCGGTGTGGATGAGGATGACGTTCTGCGCGCGCACCACCGGGGACTCCCGCAGGTCGAGGTACTGCGCGGCGGTGATCCGGGCGCCGTTGTCGGGCCGGGCCGCGGTGGCCAGGCCGGAGCGGGGATCGTCCTTTTCGTACACAACGGGTCCTTTCAGGCGTCGAGGTTCAGCAGGTAGCCGGGGTTGTCGCGGACCATCCGGCGCAGGTCCTTCTCCGGCAGGCCGAGGTCGAGCAGCGCCTCGCCGACGCGCAGCCACGCGTCGACCGGCTTCGGGTTGGCCTTCTGGCCGAAGTCCGACGCGAGCACGGTGTGCTCCGGGCCGAGCGCTTCGATCCAGGTCAGCAGGTTCTTCGGGTCCCACTTCTGGGTGCCCTCGGGGTCGTACATGCCGACCTCGTGCTCGATGAACGCGCCGAGCTCGATCAGCTCACGGCACAACGCCGGGTCGGCGCCGATCACGAAGTCGGGGTGGCTGACGACCATCCGCTTCAGGCCGCGCTCGTGCGCCTCCTGGAACAGCGTCTTGATGTACTCGGGGTACATGTGCCCGCCGTTGAGGACGGCCTGCTGCTCCTTGATCTCGTCGAGGATCTCGATGACCTCGGGCTTGAGGACGCCGTCGCCGTCGACGATGTCGATGCGCTCCAGGGTCAGCGGCACGGTCGTGGTCGGGAACGCGCCGTCCTCGGGGTGGCAGTCGATGTGCCGGCCGGAAGAGATCGTCGGGAACCAGACGACCTTGCCGCCCATGCGCAGCGTCATGCGCACGGCGTGGACGTTCAGCCCGCCGACGGTGCTGTTCAGCGCGATGCCGCCGAAGGCCTGCGCCTTGACGTCGGCGAGGCGGCCCTTCATCGCGAGGATGTCCATCTGGGTGTTGTGGTGGTGGGACTTCGCGACCATCGCGCGCATCCCGATGCGCGCGCCGTCCTGCGCGGCCTCGACGTGGTCGAAGCGGCGGGGGAACGGGCTGGGGCCGGAGTGGACGTGCATGTCGGCCAAGCCGTCCAGGACGGAGGCGATGGCGGGGCGCGAGCTCATGAGCGGCCTTTCGGTTCACATTATGAAGTCAAAGTTCACTATAGGACCGGCTGTCAACCCTGTGACCGCTCTTGTGTATCGAGGGACGCATATTTAGAGTGTCTGCTGTTCACTTGGTGAACATTCAGTTCGGAGCAACGGAGGACGCTGATGTCCACACCGCCCAGCGCCGCAGAGGCGTCCGCACGTCCCGGGACCCCGCACGGGCCGGACATGACCAAGGTCCGGGCCGCGGTCCGCGGCGGGACGCTCGCCTACTTCGTCGACCAGTTCGACATCTACCTGCCGATCGTCGTGCTGGCGCCGGCGACGGTGTACTTCCAGGCGGCGAACCTCAGCGCGAGCACCACGGCGGTGCTGGCCTCGCTCGTGTTCGCCTCGACGCTGATCGGCCGCCCGCTCGGCGCGATCATCTTCGGCCACTTCGCCGACACCGTCGGGCGCAAGCGCACCACGCTGGTCGCGGTCGGCGGGTTCGGCGTCATCACGCTGATCACCGCGTGCCTGCCCGGGCACGAGACGATCGGGATGTGGTCGGTCGGCATCCTCATCGCACTGAGGTTCGTCGACGGGATCTTCCTCGGCGGCGAGTACACGACCGCGGTGCCGCTGGCGATGGAGTGGAGCCCGAAGCACAAACGCGGCCTCTACGCCTCGATCATCACCTCGACCTCACCGGCCGCGTACGCGGTGATCGCCGCGATCACGCTGCTGATGCTGCAGCTGCTGCCGTCGGCCGGCCTGCACAGCGCGTACGTCCAGTGGGGCTGGCGGATCCCGTTCTTCGTCGGCGCGCTGCTGGCGGCCGTGCTGTTCCGCTACTACCAGAAGCAGGTGCACGAGCCGCCGGCCGAGCTGACCGGGGAGAAGCACAAGCTGCCGTTCGTCCGGCTGGTCAAGAAGTACCCGCGGGCGCTGGGCCAGGTGTTCATCCTGATGACCGGCACGTGGCTCGCGACCAACATGGAAGCCGCCGTGACACCCGCGCAGCTGAAGGCGCACCTGGACCTCTCCAGCAAAGAGGTCACGCTGACCATGCTCGTCATCAACGCGGCCGCCGCGTTGTCCTACCCGGTGTTCGGGGTGCTGTCCCAGCGCATCGGGCGACGCCGGTTCTACATCGGGTACGGCTTCTCGATGGTCGTGATCGGGGCCGGCTCCTACACGCTGCTGATGGCCTCGAACGGCGGCTTCGGCGCGGCGCTCGGCTTCGGCGTGCTGATCGGCGTGTTCACCGTCGGCACGTTCGGCCCGATCGCGGCGTACCTGACCGAGCGCTTCCCGGCGAGCATCCGCTCGACCGGCTACGGCGTCGGCTACAGCCTCGCGCTCATCGCCCCGGCGTTCTACCAGTTCTACCTGCAGCGGTTCGACGGCTTCCTGCCGGCGCACCTGGCCCCGGCCGTCCTCATCGTGCTGGCGGGTCTGCTGATCAGCCTCGGCGGCTTCCTCGGCCCGGAGACCAAGGACGTCGACATGGCCGACGACAGCACGATCCCGGCACTGTCCTAAGTGGAGGTCGGGGGACTGGTCACCGCCAACCCGGTGTGGGTCGGCTCGTCCGAGCTGACCATGACCCTGGACGGGATCACCGCGTGCGTCGACGCGGGCGCCGGGGCGGTGGTGGCCAAGTCGGTGAACGAAAGCGTGGCGGCCCGGCTCCAGCTGGACATCGCGGACTACGCCTTCGTCTCCGGGGCCGGCGAGGTGCGGCCGCCGGGGTCGGGGCTGCCGGGTGACGGCCTGCTCAACCGGTCCGGCCTCGCCCAGGTGGAACTCGACGACTGGCTGGCGGTACTGGCCGACGGGGTGTCCTACGGCGCCGCGCGAGGCTGTCCCGTGGTCGGCAGCATCACCCTCGGCGACCCGGCCGCCGCGGCGCGGATCGCTCGTGCGATGACCGAAGTCGTTCCGGCCGTGGAACTCAACATCGGCGCACCGCACGGGCGTGAAGCCCGCGCGGTGCGCCAGCTGACCGAAGTGGACGGTGTGGCCGCCGCGGTGCGCGTCGTCCGCGAAGCCGTGGATGTGCCGCTGTTCGTCAAGCTGCCCGGGCAGGCCTCCGACGTCGTCGCGCTCGCCCGGGCCGCCCGGTCGGCCGGCGCGGACGCGGTCGGGCTGGTCGGCCGCTACCCGGGTTTCCTGCCCGACCTCGACGGCGGCGCGGTGCTCGGCTCGTGGGGCGCGTGGAGCTCACCGGGCTGCCTCCCGATGAGCCTTTACTGGGTCAGCAAGGCGTTCTCGGCCCTCGACGCGCCGTTGATCGGCACGAACGGCGCCCGCACGGTCGATGACGTGCTGCGGTTCCTGGCTTCGGGCGCACGGGCCGTCGAAGTCGTCACGGCGTTGTGGATCGGTGGCCCGCCGGTGCTCCGCGAACTGGTCGACGGTGTTTCGGGCGTGTCCGAAGACTTCGTCGGCAGCGCGCTGGCGGGTGCCCGCGAGTACGCGGACGTCCCGCCGCTGCCCTCGCCCGCGTGGCTGCCCTACACCGCCCGCTGGAGGTCGTCGGGCCGGTAGTGGCCGCCGAGCTCCTGGGTGAGCTCCCGCGCGGTCGCGGCGACCACCCGCAGCTCGGGTGTGTCGTCGGCCATCGACAGCGTGTTGTCCGGGCCGACGATGGCGATCGTCGCGCAGATGCCGTATTCGTCGAAGACCGGCGCGGCCACCGCGACGATCCCGGGCGTGCTCATCGCCGAGCAATAGCCGGCTTCGCGCACACGGTCGACGTCCGCGCGCAGCTCGTCGCGGGCGGTGCCGGAGAGGTTGCCGATCAGCCGCTCCATCGACAGCTGGTCGGCGTGGTAGGCGAGGAACACCTTGCTCTGCGCGGTGTCCAGCGGCAGGTGGCTGCCGACGCGCACGGACACGATGACGATGGTCGACGGGTTCTCCTCGACCCGCGAGACCACCGGACCGGTCAGCCCCCACAGGCTCAGCACGACGCTGGTCTGCGTGGCGCGCGAGAGCGCCTGCATGTGCCGCGGCGCGAGGTTCACGACGCGGCGGTGCCCGATCGCGAACGCGCCGAGCTGCAGCAGCAGCGCGCCGGGCAGGTAGCCGCCGTCGGCACTGCGTTCCAGGAGCCCGGCCGCGACCAGCGACGTGCAGTAGCGGTAGGCGGTGGTGCGGTTGAGCCCGAGCCGCTCGGCGACCTCCCCGGCCGTCACCTCGGGGGTGGCCGGGTCGAACAGCGACAGGATCTGGCTGACCCGGCTCACGGCCTGGATGTCGGCCTGGTCCGCGCGGGCGTCCGGGGACCGCGTCGGTTTGGTCACGGGGGCCTCCGCCGGAAGTCTGGTACGGCTGTTCACTTCGTGAACACGGACATCAGGCTACCGGACCGGACGCTTTCCCTTGACCCATCGGATCAATCTCCTCCGAAAGTTGGGAAGGTGGCTTGTCCACGACATTCGTTGTCATCTAGTCAGGTCTAGACATCCGATGGCTGGCCGACCTAGTCTGGCGTCCGTCCACCCCGTTCCGCCGCCGCCGGGTCTGTGGCCGCGGTCCGTCACGAGGAGAGTCATGACGTTTCGCGGTCTGGTCCTCGTCGCCGTCACCGCTGTCACCACGGTCGCCGCCGCGCTGCCCGCGGTTTCGCCCGCCGCCGCCGAGGGGTGCGGCGGACCGATCCGGCCGGCGAGCATCATGACCGTGCGCGCCTGCGACAGCCCCGAGCGGATCGTCGCCAAGGCCGCGGCGCTCGTCCCGCGCCCGGGCCAGCTGGCCTGGCAGCAGCGGCCGGTCACCGCGTTCACGCACTTCGGGATGAACACCTTCACCGACCGGGAATGGGGTTCCGGCGCGGAGAAGGAGTCGAGGTTCGCGCCACCGGCCGTCGACACCGCCCAGTGGATGCGGTCGCTCAAGGCCGCCGGTGTCACGCAGGTGATGCTGACCGCCAAGCACCACGACGGCTTCGTCCTTTACCCGACGCGCTACACGAACCACTCCGTCGTGGCGAGCCCGTGGTGGATCACGCCCGGCTGCGCCGACCCGGCCCGGGACGCCGCGCAGGCCCAGCGCGCCGAGGACCCGTCCGCGTACTGGCAGACGCGCAACACTCGCTGCGCCAACCCGCGCGGTGACATCCTGCGTGACTACGTCGACTCGGCCCGCGCGGCCGGGCTCAAGGTCGGCGTCTACCTCTCGCCCGCCGACGGCGCCGAGCTGCCGAAGCAGTTCTTCGCCGACGAAGTGCGGCGGATCGAAGCCAAGGTCGCCGCCGGGCAGTCGCTCAGCATCGAAGAGCGGGCCACCTACGAAGACCGCGCGAGCGCGCCGCAGGGCCAGGGCCGCTACGGCACGGACAGCGCGGTCACCCGCCGGACCATCCCGACCCTCGTGCCGCACGACGACCGCGCGGGCGCGCTCGCCACCGGGAAGCTGCCGGAGTTCACCGTCGACGAAGACGACTACAACACCTACTACCTCAACCAGATCTACGAGCTGTTCACCCAGTACGGCCCGATCGACGAACTGTGGCTGGACGGCGCCAACCCCTGGCGAGACCACGGGATCGGCGAAACCTACGACTTCACCACCTGGTTCAAGCTGATCCACGCGCTGTCGCCGGACACCGTCACCTTCGCCGGGCCCGCCGGGGTGCGCTGGGTCGGCAACGAGGCCGGCCAGGCCCGCGAGACCGAGTGGAGCCCGCTGCCGACGACCGGCGACCCGAACACCGCGCACAACGAGGAGCTGTTCCTCGGCGGCGCGACCGCCGCCGACCTGGGGTCGCGGACGAAGCTGGCCGACCCGTCGGTGCGGTACCTGCAGTGGGCGCCCGCGGAATCCGACGTCTCGATCCGGCCCGGCTGGTTCTTCCACCCCGCCGAACAACCGAAGTCCGCCGGCCGGCTCGTCGAGACCTACCGCGAGACGGTCGGGCGCAACTCGTCGCTGCTGCTCAACGTCCCGCCGGGCCCGGACGGCCGGATCGCGCCCGCCGACACCGCCGCGCTGGCCGGCTTCGGCCAGGCGATCGCCCGGACGCAGTCGCGCAACTTCGCCCTCGGTGCGCCCCGTGCCGTCACGGATGCGTCGGTCACCACGGCGGAACGGCTGGACCGCCCGCTCGACGTCCGGCTGCCCCGGCCGGTCACGTTCGACCAGATCCGGCTCGGCGAGGACATCACGCGCGGGCAGCACGTCGAAGGCGCGTACGTCCAGGCCGAGATCGATGGCACCTGGCAGACCCTCGCCACCGTCACGACGATCGGCTACACCCGCCTGGTCACCCTGCCCGCGCCGGTGACCGCCGCGCACCTTCGCGTCGTCGTCACGCAGTCCCGCGCCACGCCGTACCTGGCCACTTTCGCGTTGTACCGCACCGCCGCCTGAAAGGGAGACATGACCCGCCGCCGAGCCTTGTTCGCCGCCGCCGTCACGGTGGCCGCCACCCTCACCACCGCCGGACCCGCCGCCGCGAGCGGCACGCTACCCACGGTTTCCCCGACGCCACAACAGATCGGCCGGACGTCCGCGGACGTCCCGCTGCCGTCGTCGGTCACGCTGGTCACCGACGCCGGCACCGACCCGGCGGCCAAGGACCTGCTGACGTCGGTGCTGCGCGAGCACGGCGTCACACCCGGCCGCCACGGGCTCACGATCCGGCTCGGCAGTGCCGGGAAGGACGTGCCGGAGCAGGCCGAGGGGTACGCGCTGAGCGTGTCCCGCGCGGGCATCACCATCGCCGGTCGCGACGGCGCCGGCCAGTACTACGGCGTGCAGACCCTGCGGCAGCTGATCGCCGGCCGGGTGGTGCGCGGCGCGACCGTGCGCGACTGGCCGAACATGCCGTTGCGCGGGTCCATCGAAGGCTTCTACGGGCCGCCGTGGACGACTGCCGACCGGCTGCGGCAGATCGCGTTCCTCGGCGAGGTCAAGGCGAACACCTACATCTACAGCGCGAAGGACGACACCTACCTGCGGGCCCGCTGGCGCGACCCGTACCCGGCCGAAGAGCTGGCCACGCTCGGGCAGCTGGCGCGGTCCGCCGCCGCGCACCACGTCGAGTTCACCTACGCGCTCTCACCCGGCGTCTCGATCTGCTTCTCGTCGGCGGCCGACGTCGCCGCGGTCGAGGCGAAGTTCCAGTCCGTGTACGACCTCGGTGTGCGGTCCTTCTCGCTGCCGTTCGACGACATCTCCTACACGAAGTGGAACTGCGACGCCGACCAGGCGGCGTTCGGCGCCCCCGGGCAGGCCGCCGCGGGCCAGGCGCAGGTTTCGCTGCTCAACACGATCACCGAGAAGTTCGCGAAGACCCACGACGGCGTCCGGCCGCTGCAGACCGTGCCCACCGAGTACAGCGACCTGAAGGACTCGCCGTACAAGACCGAGCTGCGGACGCACCTCGACCCGTCGGTGGTCGTGCAGTGGACCGGGACCGACGTCGTCCCGCCGAGCGTGACCACCGACGAGGCCGCGCAGGTGTCCACTGTGTACGGCCGCAAGGTGTTCCTGTGGGACAACTACCCGGTCAACGACTACGGCCAGTCGGCCGGCCGGCTGCTGCTCGCGCCCTACGCCCAGCGGGAGGCCGGGCTTTCGCGCTACCTCGACGGGATCGTCTCGAACCCGATGAACCAGGAGGCGGCCAGCGAGGTCGCCGAGTTCGGCGCCGCGGACTTCGCCTGGAACGACGCCGGCTACTCGCCGCAGCGGTCCTGGCCGCAGGCCCTCGCGCGGCTCGCGGGCGATGACCCGCGCGCGACCGCGGCGTTGACGGTGTTCGCCGACCTCGAGCACCTGGCGCCGACGTTCGGACCGACGCCGTGGCAGCCGCAGGCCCCGGTCCTCGCCGCGAAGGCCGCCAACTTCTGGCAGCGCTGGCACGCGGGGGACCACCGCGCGCTGTACGACCTGCGCGCGTACGCGGTCCGGATCCGGGACGCCGCCGACGTCATCCGCGACGGCCGGGTTCAGAGCGCGTTCGTCACCGACGCCGGGCCGTGGCTGGACGCCACCGCGCTGTGGGGCGCCGCCCTGGTGACCCGGCTCGACGCCCTCGCCGCCGCCTCCCACGGGGACCAGGCGAAGGCCGACCGGCTCACGTCGGCCGCCGACACCCTGGTCACCCGGGCGACGGCGGTCAAGACCGGCAACACCAACCGCTGGGGCATCCACCAGGCGCTCGTCGGCGACGGCGTCCTCGACACCCTTCTCGGACAGCTTCGGGAGCAGGCATGACGTCGGTGAGCAGGCGCGGCTTCCTCGGCGGCGCGGCCGCGATCACGGCGAGCGCGGTGCTCGCGGGCCCGGCCGGCGCGGCGGGACGACGTGGGCTGAGCGTGTCCGGCGAGCAGTTCCTCCTGGACGGCAAGCCGTTCCAGATAGTTTCCGGCGCCATCCACTACTTCCGCATCCACCCGGACCAGTGGCGGGACCGCCTGACGCGGCTGAAGGCACTGGGCTTGAACACGATCGAGACGTACGTGGCGTGGAACTTCCACCAGCCCACCCCCGGGCGGGCCGACTTCACCGGCTGGCGTGACCTGCCGAAGTTCGTGCGCACGGCGGGCGAGCTGGGGTTCCAGGTGATCGTCCGGCCAAGCCCGTACATCTGCGCGGAGTGGGAGTTCGGCGGCCTGCCGGCCTGGCTGCTGGCCGACCGGGACCTCGAGCTGCGCTGCGCCGATCCGGCGTACCTCAAGGCCGTCGACACCTGGTACGACCAGCTGATCCCGCGCCTGGCGCCGCTGGAAGCCCGGCACGGCGGGCCGATCGTCGCCGTGCAGATCGAGAACGAGTACGGCAGCTACGGCAACGACACGAGCTACCTCGCGCACCTGCGTGACGGCCTCCGGAGCCGCGGCCTGACCAGTCTGCTGTTCGCCGCGGACGGCGCGTCGGAGTTCTTCATGCGCTTCGGCTCGCTGCCCGGCACCCTGGAGGTCGGCACCGGCGACGGCGATCCCCGGGGCGGGATCGAGGCGATCAAGAAGTTCCAGCCCGGCCAGCCGGTCATGATGGCCGAGTACTGGGACGGCTGGTTCGACCACTGGGGTGAGCAGCACAACACCCGGGACGCGGCGCAGATGGCGTCCTATGTGGACACACTGCTGGCCACCGGGGCGTCGGTGAACCTCTACATGGCCTGTGGCGGCACGAACTTCGGGTTCACCAGCGGCGCCAACACCTCCGGCACGACCTACCAGCCGACCGTCACCAGCTACGACTACGACTCGCCGGTCGGCGAAGCCGGCGACCTGGGCGAGAAGTTCACGGCGCTGCGGGCGGTGCTCACGAAGTACTCGAAGGCGACCGCGCCGGCGCCCGGCCGGTCCCCGCGGCTGCCCGCGCAGACGCTGACCGCGACCGGCGCCGTGTCGCTGCTGGACTCGCTGCCGGTGCTGTCCCACCCGGTCCGGTCGGCGCAGCCGGTCCCCATGGAACGCCTGGGCCAGGCCACCGGGCTCATCCATTACCGGACCACTGTGCAGGGACCGCATGCCGGACCGCTGAGCATCCACGGGCTGGCCGACCGCGCGCTGGTGTTCGTCGACGGCGCGCCGCTCGGCGTGCTGGACCGCAACCAGCCCTCGGGAACACTGGACCTCGCGCTGAGCAAGCCGTCGACGCGGCTGGACATCCTGGTCGACGCGATGGGCCGGGTGAACTACGGCCCGTACCTCGCCGACCGGAAGGGCATCGACGGCTGGGTCGCGATGAGCACCCAGCAGAAGCTCTTCGGCTGGGAGATCCGGCCGCTGCCCCTGGACGACTTGTCCGGGCTGAAGTTCGGCACCGCCTCGGCTCCGGGACCCTCGTTCCACCACTTCGCCGCCGAAGTGGCGAACCCGGCGGACGGGTTCGTCGCGTTGCCCGGCTGGGAAAAGGGGATCGTCTGGCTGAACGGCTTCAACCTGGGCCGGTACTGGAAGATCGGTCCGCAGCGCACGCTGTACGCGCCGAAGCCGTTGTGGCGCCAGGGGACGAACTCGGTCGTCGTCCTCGAGCTGCACCAGCCCGGGACGACGATCGAGCTCCGGCCGGAGGCCGACCTGGGCTAGAACTCGGTGAGCCCGGCGTGCGCGAACGCCAGCAGCGCGCCGGGCCCGACGAGCAGGCAGAGCCCCAGCCCGCCGAACAACGGCTCGTCCTTGCGGAGCATCTTCACGAACAGGCCGACCGCGGCGGCGGCGGTGACGGCGAGCAGGGCCAACACGACATGAGGGAGCAACGGAAGTCCTTCGGGCAGCAGTGAACAGACACCGGGGGGCCGGTGCCGGGGAACGGGTTCAGCTGGCGAAGGACGGTGGTGCGCGGGTGTGCCGGGAGGTCGGCGGCGCGATCGCCGGTGGCGCCTCGGCGGTGCGCTCGACCCGCGAGCGCGACGAGGCCGGGGGAGCGCCGGGCGAAGCCGGGGTGACCGCCCACGGGAGCGGAGTGGCCGCCGGCGTGCGCGGGGTGGCCTGGCGGCCGGACACGACGTCGTGCGTCTGCGGCGCGGCCACAGCCGGGCCGTCGGGGACCGGCGTCCACGCGCCGAGCGCGGGCGCGCCGGTGAGGAAGAGCAGGACAGCAAGCAGCAACCCGAGACGGCGATGCCACCTCGGGTTGCGGTGCTGTCCGTATCGTCCGATGTGGTCAGGCTACCTCAGCCACCGCCGTAGGTGGCTTGGGTGACCGCGAAGACGTTGCGGCTGCCCGCGCCCTCCTGCAGCGACCACAGCAGGTCGGCGCTCGTGGCGTCCTCCCAGTAGGAGAGGCTCTCCCCGCTGCCCACCCAGGAGAACGTGGCCGGCCCGCCCGAGGACGTCCAGTAGTAGAGCTTCTTCTGGCCGGAGGAGTTGAACCACCACCGGCCGTTGTGCGACGCGACGCCGTTGAGGTTGTACCAGGGCAGCTGCAGGGCCTGGCTCGCGGTCGTCGTCGCGGCGAACGTCGTGGCGCCCGCGGCGAACGGGAACCGGACCGCCCGCGGCGCCCGGTTCGGGTAGGCCGTGCAACCCGACTGGCAGGTGTACTCCGCCATCACGATCGACTTGCTCACCCGGTCCAGCGAGATCGACGACCAGGCGAGGTTCGTGCCCGAGGTCGTCTTCGCCGTGATCGTGCCGACCTGCGGCAGGACGTAGGCGTAGTTGTGGGCGTAGTACACGCTGCCGGACTGGTGGCCGATCTGGCCGGCCGTGCCGCCGGTGTTCGTCTTGAGGATCTTGCGCATGTCGAACACGCGCATGCCGTGCCCGGTGTCGGCGACGTAGAGGTAGTCGCCGTACCAGGAGACCCCGCCCGCGTGGATCGGGATGTCCTTGAAGTCCGGCGCCGCCGCGGTCCCGGTCGGCTCGACGAGCAGCACCTTGCGGTACTTGTTCGGGTAGGTCGCGTCCCAGTCGACCAGGGTGATCCGGCTGCGGGCCTGGTCGCCGCCGCAGCCGTCCTTCGTGTACCAGCTGACCAGCACGAGCTGGTGCCCGTCGTAGTTGCCGCTGTCGGCCGTCCCCACCGCGTCGCGGCTGGTGGTGATGCCCTGCGGGTAGTTCGCGCAGTCGGAGTTGTCGCCGCTGTCGAACCGGAAGCCGGTCGAGAGCCCGGCGACGGAGAACGACGACGGCAGCGCGGTGCGGTCGTGGTTGGCGTTGTCCATCACGGTGTGGACGGCCGCGGTCCCGAGCGTCGACACGAGCGCGCTGTTGACGGCGTCGTAGTGGTGGTAGTCGGCGGAAAGCGTGTACTGGCTCGCGGGCAACGCGGTCGGCCCGGCCGCGGCGACGGCGGCCGCCGGCGCGACGAGCAGTCCCGCGAGGATCGCGGCCGCCGAAGCGGCACGGGTGAGTGGACGGCGCAGTGACATGAGACCCCCAGTAGTCCGATCAATGCCCGGGGAACACGCTAGGCCCGCGGTGGGTGAATCCGCAACAGCCGCGTTCTTGTCGGTGGGGCCCGCTACGGTCGCGGGGTGACGATGCCGGTGATCCTCGAAGAGGACGAATACCTGCCCGAGTACGGGACTTTGGTGATCCGTGACCGCTACGACGCCGCCGGGTCGGCGCCGTTGGCCAACGAGCTGCTCGGCGAGCTGGCGACCGAGGCGCTCTCGGGCACGGTCGCGACGGCCGGCGACGGCTGGGTGCACGGCCACGCCGGCGACCCGTTCCAGGCGGTGCGCCTCGAAGCGCACGACGAGCCACCCCCGATCGTGCTCGAGGAGTGGGAGGACGTCGTCGAGTCGCCGTTCCACAGCCGCAGCGGCCGGGTCGCCCTCGGCTACCTCACCGGCGGGGAGAGCCAGGAGACGCTGGAGCTGCGCCACCGCGGCCTGTTCCGGGTGCGGGTCGCGCGCCGCGCGGCCGCGGACGAGGAGGAGGGCGACGTCTGGCTGGTGCAGTTCTGGCCTGCGGCCGACCCGGGCTCGCCCCGGTGGGTGCGCCGGACCCGGCCGGCGGTGCTCACGCCGAGCTCGGGCTGGCACGAGGTGCTCGGCTACCACGTGATGTCGGCGGCGTGGACGGCCGCCGGCCCCGGCGCGCCCCGGCCGGCCGGCTGGCTCGACGAACCGCTGCGCGGCGACCCGCCGGACGCGGCGATCTGCGCGCAGCTGGGCGTCGCGCAACCGGCGTCGCAACGGGACGCGGTCGCACTGCTGGTCGCGGCCGGGGTGCTGGTCGAAGACGGCGAAGGACACCGCTTCGCCGAGCCCCAGCCGTTCGCCGCCGAGCGGCTGGACCTGCCGGCCGCGCTGTCGGTCCAGGTCGAGCGGGCGGCGGCGAACGCCCGGTACACGTGGGCCGCGGCCGACCTCACCAGCGTCGCCGCGTGGGGCGACCCCGCGCCGGTCGAGGACCTCGCCGAGCGGCTGCTCGTCGAACCGGGCGACGTGCCCGGGTTGCTCGCGTACGCGGAGTCGACCGGGCTCGTGCGCCACGTCGAAGGCGGGATTGCCGCACTGCCGCGGCGCGTGCCGGAGCCGGTGTCCGTGCCGGTCCCGGTGGTGCGGCGGCCCCGCGCGGCGAACCCGGCCACGTTCGAGGGCGCGCCACCGCGGGCGGGCGTCGTCGCCCGGAACGGCGATGTGGTCGTGTGGCGCATGGGCGAGGCGGTGGTGTTCGGGCACAGCCCGGACGAGTACCGCTACCGCGCCCACGAGACGCTGACCGGGATCACGGTGGCGACGTCGGCCGGCCCGGGGATGCTGTTCCGCTGGGACGGCACCGCCGAACGGCTGCCGGCCGACCTCGGGAGCCACCCGGTGCGCAGTGCCGACGGGCGGTACCTCGCCGGCGTCGAGCACCACGTCGGCCGCCGGTCGTGGGACCGGCCGCACCTGCTGGACGTCACGACCGGCGAAGTCGCGAGCCTGCCGCAGACCGAGGGGCTGACCCGCCGCGCGCTGGCGGTGGTGGACGGCGAGCTGTACTACGCGGACGACAGCGGGGCGTACCGCTGGCGGCCCGGCACCGAGCCCGTGCCGGTCGCGGCCGCCCAGGTCGACCCGCTGTCCGGCGCGACGCTGGAGCGTTCGGCGGCCGACGTGGTCCACCACGCGCCGGACGGCACCCGCAGGGAGGTCCCGACCGACCGCCCGTACGAGCTGGCCCCGGGCGGCGAGCGGCTGTACGCGTTCCAGTACGCACCGCCGTCGGTCTGGCTGATCGAGGACGGCGAACCGGAGGAGCACCCGCTGCCCGAGGGCTGCGACCTCAGCACGGCGATCCCGGCGGCCCCGTTCTGGGAGACCCCGTCGACGATGGTGTTCAGCCACGAGCGCGGCGGCCGCACCCGGCTGGTGCGCTGGCACCTGCCGACGGGCCGGTTCGACCACTTCGACCTCCCACCCCTGACGGGCTACCGCCCGTTCCCCATCCACCCGATCCTCCGCGACGTCTCACATTGAGACCTGCGCGAGCCGCCGGACCTGCTGTGCTCACCAGGGCCGGCCGAGTCGAAGGGACCGTTCAGATGACCGAGCACGCCGAGTTCGAACCCGGGGCGGAGGAGCACCAGGGGTGTCTCGAACACGCCCGCCGCGTGTTGGCGCCGGCCGGGTGGGTGGTCGAGACGGAGGGACGTCAGCTGGTGCGCCCGGGTGTCGAGGAGGGGGTGGAGCCGAGGTAGGTGACGGTCGCCGGGCTCGGGACCCGGATGGTGTGGCAGGTCGTGAGGTGTCGTGCGTGGGTGCAGTGGATGTGCGTGCGTGTCTCGAGCTTGCGGACCACCCGGATCTTGCCCACCGGGACGGCTTCCGCCACCGGGACGGCTTCCGCCACCGGGACCGGTGGGGTCAGGAACACCACCAAGGCGACCGCGCACCACCGCATCGCCGTCCCTCCTCCCCGTACCGCCCGCTCCTGGTGGTCAATCTGGCGCGCTGCCGTAGCAGGACCGTTGAATCCGCTGGTCACCGCCGGCTGAGTAGGGTGATCGGGTGAGCGTGGAGTTCAGGCTGCTGGGGACCGTCGAGGCGTACTTCGGCGGCCGGGTGCTCGACATCGGCCCGGTGCGGCAGCGCTGCGTGCTCGTCGCCCTGCTCGTCGACGCCAACGAGGTCGTGCGGGCCGACCAGCTCGTCCACCGGGTCTGGGGTGACCGGCCGCCGTTGCGGGGCAAGGAAACCCTGCGGACCTACCTCGCCCGGCTGCGGCGCGCGCTGGCCGTCGACCCCGGGATCGAGATCGGGCGGCGGTCCGGGGGTTACGTCCTCACCATCGACCCGCTCGCGGTCGACCTGCACCGCTTCCGCGACCTCGTCGGCCGCGCTCGCGACGGCGGGGGCGCCGAACTGCTCGAAGCGGCCCGCGGGCTCTGGCGTGGCGAGGTCTTCGCCGGGCTCGACACGCCGTGGATCACCACGGTTCGGGCGGCCGTCGAAGCGGAGCTCGTCGCCGTCGACCTCGAGCTGATCGACGCGCGGCTCGAGCGGGGCGCCCACCGCGACCTGCTGCCCGAGCTGACTTCGCTGGCCGCGGCCCGGCCGTGGGACGAACGGGTGGCCGGGCAGCTGATGCTCGCGCTCTACCGCAGCGGCCGGCAGGCCGACGCCCTGGAGCACTACCAGGGGATCCGCGCCCGGCTGGCCGACGAGCTGGGCGCCGACCCGAGCCCGCCCCTGCGGCGGCTGCACCAGCAGGTCCTGGCCAACGATCCCGCGCTGGACCAGCCCGGCGCCCAACGGGTGCCGCGGCAGCTGCCGGCGGCGCCGCGGACCTTCACCGGCCGCTCGGCCGAGCTCGCCCGGCTGGACGAAGCCGGGCTCGGGAGCGCGGTCGTGCTGTCGGCCATCGGGGGCGCCGGTGGCGTCGGCAAGACCTGGCTGGCCCTGCACTGGGCCCACCGGAACCTGGCCCGGTTCCCCGACGGCCAGCTGTACGCGGACCTGCGCGGCTTCGACGCCTCCGGCACGCCCGCGACGACGTCGGTGTTGATGCGCGGGTTCCTCGAGGCGCTGGGCGCGGAAGCGATCCCGCAGGACGGCGCGGCGCGGGCCGCGTTGTACCGCAGCCTGCTCGCCGGCCGCCGGATGCTGCTCGTGCTCGACAACGCGAAGGACAGCGACCAGGTCGTCCCGCTGCTGCCGGGCGGCGAGGCCTGCCTGGTGCTGGTGACCAGCCGGAGCCAGCTGAACGGGCTCGTCGTGCGCCACGGCGCGCAGCCGGTCGAGCTGGACGTCCTGCCCGCGGCCGAGGCCCGCGAGCTGCTGGCCCGGCACATCGGCGCCGAGCGGCTGGCCGCCGAACCCGAGGCCACCGGCGAGCTCCTGCGCTGGTGCGGTGGGCTGCCGCTGGCCCTGGGCATCGTCGGCACGCGGATCGCGCGGCGGCCGGGGACGGCGTTGGCCGCGTTCGTCCAGGGCGTCGCGGAAGAGTCCGCGCGGCTCGACGTCCTCGACGGCGGCGAGCTGAGCGTCGACCTGCGGGCGGTGTTCGGGTGGTCCGCCGACGCGCTGGAGCCGGCGCAGGCCGAGCTTTTCGCACTGCTCGGCCTGGCGCCCGGGCCGGACATCGGCCTGGCCGCCGCGGCGGCGCTCGGCGGGCTGGAACCGCCTGCGGCGCAGGAGATCCTGGACGCCCTCGTCGAGACTTCGCTGCTGCACGAGCACCGGCCGGGCCGCTACCGCATGCACGACCTGCTGCGCCTGTTCGCCGCCGAGCGGGCCCGCGACGCGAGCCGGCGGGACGCGGCGCTGCGGCGGCTCGTCGGCCACTACCGCGACACCGCCTACGCCGGCGACCGCCTGCTCGCCCCGGGCCGGCCGCCGCTGAGGCCCGACGAGCCCGCGACACCGTTCGAGGACCACACCGCCGCCCTGGCGTGGTTCGAGGCCGAGCACGCGTGCCTGCTCGCCGCGCAGGCGACCGCCGGCGAACGCGAGTGGCACCCGTTCGTGTGGGAGCTGGCCTGGGCGACCGAGACGTTCCACGCGCGGCGCGGCTACGGCGAGCCGAGGCTGGCCGCGTGGGAGGCGGGGCTCGCCGCGGCCACCCGCGCGGGGAACGCCGGGATCGAGATCCTGGCGCACCGCTTGCTGGGCAACGCTTCCGCCTTCGCCGGGCGGACGCGGGACGCGTTCGGCCACCTGGCCGAGGCCCTCGCGATCGCCGAACGCACCGGCGACGCGATCGCCCGGGCCGACACGCACGGCGCGCTGGCCGTCGCCCACGAGTCGACCGGCGACCTCGAGCCGGCCCTGCGGCACGCGATCAGCGCGCTCGAGCTGTTCTCGGCCGGCCGCGAACCGGTGCGGACGGCGAACACCCACAACATGGTGGGCTGGTTTTCCGCGCGGCTGGGCCACTACGCGCGGGCGGAGGAGCACTGCCGGGCCGCGCTGGCGCTCTGCGAAAGCCACGGCGACCGCGCGGGTGTGGCGCACGCGGTGCACAACCTGGGCTACACGGCGTTCGAGACCGGCGATCACGAGCAGGCGGCGGCCCACTACGAGCGGGCCGCGAGCCTGCTGCACGAACTCGGCCACACCTACTACGAGGCGGACGCCCTCGACCGGCTCGGCCAGGCCCGGGCCGCCCTGGGCCGCGCCGACGACGCCCGAACTGCTTGGCGGCAAGCGCTTCCGCTGCTGAAGGCGCAGCGGCGAGCGGGCGACGTCGAGCGCGTCGAAGCCCGGCTCGAGGACCGGTGAGCCCGCGGCGGGGACCCGCCCGCCGCGGGCGCCGGGTCACCAGCTCGACGGGACGTAGGCCCAGCCGAGGTAGTCGGAGCGCTGCGCGTACGTGCTCGTCTGGTACACCGACGGGCCGGTGCTGATCGCGACACCGCCGCCGAGGGCGAGCATGATGTGGCCGTTGCTCGTGGTGCTGGTGAAGAAGACCGCGGTGCCGGCCGGCGCGACCGAGCCCTTGTGGATGCGGCCGTTGTTCTTCTGCCACTGGTAGTGCGTGGTGGCGCTGGCGAACCGGCCGCTGGTGCCGAACGCGCGCTCGACGAACAGCTCGCACTGGTTGTTCCAGTCCGTGTGCCCCAGCCGCGCCTTGGCGAACGCGATCGCGCTGCTCGCCCGCGGGTCGGCCGCGTCGGTCGAGCCACCCGGCTTGAGGCCGTCGGTGTCGCAGTGCGGGACACCGGCGACGAAGCCTTCCGTGCCCGTCTTGACGAACTCGTCCGGCACCCACAGGTTGTCGCTGGTGAAGTCCCAGATCTCGTCCTTCGCCGTGGCCTGGCAGACCACCGGCACCGACGCGCCGTTCAGGTACTTGTCCGCGACGCTGCCGGCCGCGTCCGCCGCGTCACCCTTCTTCGCGCGGCCGTTGAGGTCCGCCTTCGCCGGGAACGCGTGCGGCGTCGTGCACTGCGGCGCCACCATCGACGTCGAGCCGGTCTTGACGTAGGCGTCCGGGATCCACAGCCCGTCCGTGGTCAGGTCCCAGATGCTGCTGCCACCGTAGGCCGGGCCGCTGTCCTGGCACGCCAGGGTCACCGACGTGCCCGAGGCGTACATGTTCGCGATGCGCTGCGCGCCCACCGCGACGTCGGGGTCCTTGACCGTCCGACCGTCCACAGTGGTCGTGACCGGGTAGGTCGAGGCGGCCTGGGCGGCGGGGGCGGCGAGCCCGGTCAGCGCGACGCCCAGCCCGATGGTCGCGACCGCCGCCTTGAGTGTGGTTCTCACTTTTCCTCCAGAGGGATTCCGTGCCGCGATCGTCGGCGGCGGCCGTACAAGAGGCGTACAAGCGAGCCGGGCCGGCTAGTACTTTCCGCCTATCCACCCGTCCCCGAAGATCGGATGTGCGGGCCCGCGAAACCGGCGATCGTGAAGCGAGACACCGGACGTGAGGAGAACACCGATGCACCCCGCCGCCCTGATCAAAGGTCACGAGCAAGTCTGGTCGTGGCTCGCGCTCGGCGTGACCGGCGCCGTCCTGCTGGCCTTCGTCGTGCTGTTCCTGGCCGCCCTGATCAGCATCCTCGGCTCGCGGCTGACCGGCGGCATGAAGCTCGTCTGGGTGATCTTCGCCTTCTGCGCGCCGTTCCTGGGCAGCCTGCTGTGGTTCGCCTTCGGCCGCCGCGACGCGTACACGCCGGTGCGCCGATGATCGTCGCGGACGGGCTTTCCAAGACCTACCCGGGCGGCGCCGGCGTCGACGACCTGTCCTTCACCGTGCGCCCCGGCGTGGTGACCGGCTTCCTCGGTCCCAACGGCGCCGGCAAGTCGACGACCATCCGCCTGATGCTCGGCCTCACCCACGGCCGCGGCCGGACCACCTTCGGCGGGCGGCCCTACGCCGAGGTCCCGGGTCCACTGCGGACGGTGGGCGTGCTCACCGACGCGAGCGCGATCCACCCGGCGCGCCCGGCCGAGTCGCACCTGCGGATGGTCGCCGCGGGCGGAGGCCTGCCGGCCCGGCGGGTGCGGGAGGTGCTCGCGACCGTCGGGCTCGAGTCCGTCGCGAAGCGGCCCGCCGGGCGGTTCAGCCTCGGCATGAAGCAGCGGCTCGGCCTGGCCACCGCGCTGCTCGGCGACCCCGAGTACCTGATCCTCGACGAGCCGGCCACCGGGCTCGACCCCGAGGGCGTGCGGTGGATCCGCGACCTGCTGCGCCGGCTGGCGGGGGAGGGCCGGACTATCCTCGCGTCGTCGCACCTGCTGGCGGAGATGTCGCTGCTCGCGCAGGACCTGATCGTGATCGGCGCCGGCCGGCTCGTCTCGGCCGGGCCCCTCGACGAGTTCGTCCGGCGGCACGCGCACGCCGACGTCGTGGTCCGCGTGGAGAACCCCGGCGTGCTGCTGGTCGCGCTGGCCCGCGACGGCCTGCGCGTGCGGCAGGAAGCGGCGAACGAGCTGGTCGTCGACACCGCCGACACCGAACGGGTGGCCGCGGTCGCCGGTCGCGCCGGGGTCGGCGTGCGCGAGCTGTTCGTGCGGCAGAGCGGGCTGGAAGACGCCTTCCTCGCCGCCACCGCCGCCGCCGTGGCGCACCGAGGGGAGCTGCCGTGAAGCACGCACTGGCCTACGAATGGGTCCGGGTCCGCTCGCTGCGCTCGACGTGGCTGCTGCTGGCCGCCGCCGGGGTGCTGCAGTTCGCGTCGGGGCTGTACTGGGGCCTCAAGCGCGACCTCGGCGACCTCGACGCGTTCACCTCGGCGTTCGGGCTGGTCGACCGGCTGGGCGCGCTGCTGGTCGCGGCGATCGGCGTCGCCGCGTTCGGGCTCGACCACCAGCACGGCACGCTGGCCACCACGCGGCTCGTGCTGCGCTCGCCGGTGCGGATCGTCACCGCTCGTGCGCTGGTCACCGCCGCGCTCGGGCTGGGGGGCGGCGTGCTCATGGTCGCGGCGACCGCGGCCGGCGTGCTGACCGGAGGGGGCGCCCTGCCCGCCGACGCGGGGGCGGCGGGCAGGGCGGCCGGGGCGGTGCTGTTGCTGACCGTCCTTTCCGTACTCGCCGGGGTGGCGCTCGGCGGCCTGCTGCGGCACACCGGCCTCGCGGTCGGGTTGTTCGCGGTCTGGGCGTTCGTCGCCGAGACGGCGCTGGCCGCGCTCGCCGACGTCCCGTTGACCACGTTGCCCTTCAGCGGCACGGCGTTGGCGGCCTGGTCGGGGACGTCGGTGTACCTGGCCCTCGTCGCGCTCGCACTGGGTGCGACGACGTTCACCCTGGCTCGCCGTGACGCCTGAGCAGGCGGGCTCTAACCTGATCTCGATGAAGCGCTGGCTGGTGTGGTGGGACGGCCGCGTCGTCCTGCTCGCGCTCGACGTCGCGGTGGTGGCGGCCACGATCGCGTTCAGCCTGCTCGGCGGCGACCCGCGCGACCAGCACCCGGCGCTCTACGTGCCCGCCGTGGTCTTCTCGGGGCTGGCCCTGATCGCGCGGCGGCGGTGGCCGTTCCCGGTGCTGCTGATCGCGGCGGTGTGCCTGCTGGCCGACGTGACGCTGCTGCCGGTGACCATCGCCACGTACTCGGTCGCCGCCCGCCACGGCGTCGGCTGGACCACCGGCGCCGCGGCGGTCATCGCCGCGGCCACCGGGAACGGCTTCGGCCTGCTGCGGCGGCCGGCGGACATCATGATGGTCGTGATCGTGCTGGGGTTGTTCGTCCTGGGCCCGGTGCTGGCCGGGCTGTGGATGCACCAGCGCGCCGCGCTGCTGGCCGTGCTGCGCGACCGCGCCGACGAAGCCGAGCGCACCCGGACGCTGCTGGCCGACCAGGCCGTCTTCGCCGAGCGACGGCGGATCGCGCGGGAGATGCACGACGTCGTCGCGCACCGCGTGACGGCGGTCGCGCTGCAGGCCGGCGCATTGTCGCTGCGCGCGCCGGACGAGCAGACCGAGCAGGCCGCCGAAACCATCCGGGCCACCAGCGCCACCGCCCTCGACGAGCTGCGGGGGATCCTGAAGGTGCTGCGCGACGACGCGCCGGCCGAGCAGATCAGCCCGGGTGTGCTCGCGTCGCTGGAGGACCTCGTCGAAGAGGTCACCGCGACCGGCGCGCGGATCGAGCTGACCCTGCCGGACCCGTTGCCGGCCGTGCCGGACCAGGTCGGGCGCGCGGTCTACCGGGTGGTGCAGGAGTCGCTGACCAACGCCGGGAAGCACGCGCCGCACACCGCGGTCGACGTCCGGCTGGCCGTCTCCGGCGACGGGCTGGCGGTCGAGATCACCAACCGGCTCACCCCGCACGGCAGCGCCGTGCCGGGCTCCGGCTACGGCCTGGTGGGCATGCGGGAACGGGTGGAGCTGGCCGGCGGCGCCCTGCGCACCGGCCCGACCGGCGACGGCCGGTTCCGCGTGCTGGCGGAATTTCCGGTGGAGGAGAACGAGTGACGGTCAAGGTCGTGCTGCTGGAGGACGAGGAGCTGGTCCGCAGCGGCATCCGGATGATCCTGGAGTCGGCCGACGACGTCGAGGTCGTCGCCGAGGACAGCACGGGCGCGCGGGCGGTGGAGCTGACCGACCGCCACCGGCCCGACGTCGTGCTCACCGACGTCGAGATGCCGAAGGTCGACGGGATCGAGGTGGTCAAGCGGCTGGCCGGGCACCCGGCGGCGCCGGCGGTGGTCGTCCTGACGACCTTCGACGTGGACGAGTACGTCTACGCGGCCCTGCGGCACGGCGCGGCGGGGTTCCTGCTGAAGGACACGCCGCCGCGGGAGCTGGTCAACGCGGTCCGGGTCGCGGCCCGCGGCGAGGCGATGCTGTCGCCGAAGATCACCAAGCGGCTGCTGACGGACTTCGCGTCCGGCGGCGGGTCTTCGCGGGCCCGCGCGCGGCTGGCGGAGCTGACCCCGCGCGAGCACGACGTGGCCGTCCACATCGGACGCGGGCTGAGCAACGCCGAGATCGCGAAGGCGCTGGTGGTCAGCGAGTCGACCGTGAAGGTCCACATCGGACACATCATGGCCAAGCTGGACGCGGCGAACCGGACCCAGGTGGCGATCCTGGTGCACGACGCCGGGCTCAGCTAGCCGACCGGCGCTCGAGCACCTTCAGCGCCTGCTCGCACCACCGCAGGTTCTCGTGCTCGAACGACAGCCCGCGCATCAGCGTCAGGTACGGCCCGACCCGCTCGGCCTCGGCGAGGTAGTCGTCTTCGAACCGGCCGTCGAGCAGGCGGGCGCGCAGCCGCTCGTAACGGGCGATCTTGTCCTTCGCCCGGGTCAGCCGCTCCTCGAGCGCG
Source organism: Amycolatopsis iheyensis (assembly GCF_024703995.1). Classification (GTDB taxonomy): domain Bacteria; phylum Actinomycetota; class Actinomycetes; order Mycobacteriales; family Pseudonocardiaceae; genus Amycolatopsis; species Amycolatopsis iheyensis. The sequence continues at coordinate 37,181 of NZ_JAMXQV010000030.1, forward strand.
CGGCGGACGGCCGGTTCGTCACCCGCGTCGACCGCCTGGACCTGGACGAGCAGCTCGTCGCGGATCACGCCCGGGCGCGGGGTGTTCGCGGTGAACTCGCGCAGCGCCGCACGCCCGGCTTCGGTCAGCGAGAACAGGCGCTTGTCCGGCCGGCGTTCCTGGTGGACCAGGCGAGCCTGGAGCAGGCCGTCGGCCGCCATCCGGTCGAGCTCGCGGTAGAGCTGCTGCGGGGTGGCGGCCCAGAAGTTCGCGACCGAGGCGTCGAACCCTTTGGCCAGGTCGTAGCCCGACGCCTCGCCCTCGAGCAGGGTCGCCAGCAGCGCGTGGCGCAGTCCCGTACTCAACTAGTTGAGTGCTTCGCGTTGGATCTGGTCGAACTGCTTCGCCATCGCGTCGGCCAGCGCGTGCGCGGCCGAGAGCGGGCGGACCATCACGGTGAACTCGTCGATCAGGCCGGCTTCGTCGAAGTGCAGGAAGTCGCAGCCCTCGACCCGCGTGTCGCCGATCCGGGCCTCGAAGACGAGCGCGTGGTCGCGGCCTTCGCCGCCGCTGAGCTCGCGCACGTAGTGGAAGTCCTCGAAGACGCGCAGGACGCCACGCAGGATCGCGGCGGTGATCGCCTTGCCGGGGTAGGGCTTGAACGCCACCGGGCTGCGGAACACGACGTTGTCCGCCAGCGTCGCGGCCATGGCGTCGGGATCGCGGGCCTCGACGGCCTTGCGGAAGCTGGTCATGCCTCACCTCACCTAATCAACTAGTTGAGTAGAAGTGTACCGCTCGCCGACCCACAGCGTCACCACAGCTGTGCCACAGCCGGACTCGCCACGCTGGCTCAAGGTCGGACCAGGCGGAAGTCAACCGGCCTTTACCCGAACCCCGACTGCGGAAGGACAGGCATGGCACACGATCACGAAGGCCAGCGGGTCAGCAGGCGAAGGCTCCTCGCCGGCGTGAGCTCGGTCGGCTTCGGCGCGCTGGTCACGGCGTGCGCGGGCCGCGGCGACGCGGTGACGACGTCGACCGGGGAGACGGTCGCCCTGCAGGCGGTCACCGACGCGGACCTGACCGCCTTGTTCGCCGGCGCGCGGACCTGCACGCTCACCGCGTCCACCACGCAGGGCCCGTACTACTTCGACGCCGACAAGATCCGCAGCGACGTCCGCGAGGACAAGCAGGGCGTCAAGCTGCGGCTCGCGTTGCAGGTGCAGGACAGTGAGACGTGCCGGCCCATCCCGCACGCGGTGGTCGAGATCTGGCACTGCGACGCGGGCGGGCTGTACTCCGGCGCCGAAGCGGCCTCCGGTGGCGGTGGCACGCCGCCGACCGGCCCGCCGCCGACCGGGACCCCGCCCACCGGCGGCCCGCCGCCCAGCGGTGACCAGGACCTCGAACCCACCGACGACAAGCGGTACCTGCGCGGCGCCCAGGTCACCAACCAGCGCGGGGTCGTCGAGTTCACCACGATCTGGCCGGGCTGGTACCGCGGGCGGACGGTGCACGTCCACGTGATGGTGCACGTGGGCAACGAGAAGACGCTGACCACGCAGCTGATGTTCGACGAGGCGCTGAACGCGCGGGTGCTGGCGACGCAGCCGTACGCGCAGCGCACCGGCCGGGACACCTTCAACGACGGCGATTCCATCTACCAGCCGAGCATGCTGCTGAAGGTGACCCAGGCCCGCGACGGCTACGTCGGCTGCATCGTGCTGAACGCCGACCCCGACCACGACGGTGTCTAGCTCAGCAGTTTCGTGTACGGGCACCGGGTTTTCGCTCGTTCGACGAGCTGCGCGTCGGCACCTCGGAGTCCACCGCCGACGGTGACCGCGGTGGTGTGGAAGCCGGGCCCGCACGGGTGACACCGAGCCACCCGTGCGGCCCGGTCACGACCTCGCCGGTGGGTGTGCGTGCCGCGCAAACCCGCCGCCCCGCCCGCGGAACTCCCTCACGACCGGGTGGCCAGCCAGCCGTCGAGCGTGGTCTCCGCCAGGTGGGCGTCCGGGCCCGGCAGCAGGTCCTTCGGCCCCGGCACCGCGCCGAAATACGGCGCCTTCGAGTCGGTCACGACCTCGCGCGCGTCCGAGCGGGCCGTCAGCACGCGGCGCACCCACTCGTCCAGCCCGAACACCTCCGGGCCTGCCACCTCGGTCAGCCCGCCGACCGGCTGCCCGGCCGCGACCCGGCCGACCGCCGCCGAGACCTCGGCCGCGGCCATCGGCTGGACGCCCGCGCCCGGGAGGCGGACCTCGCCGTCGACCGTCGAGGTGTCCGCGATGCCGCCCGCGAACTCGAAGAACTGCGTCGCGCGCACGATCGAGAACGGCAGCCCCGACTCCGTGATCAGCTTCTCCTGCGCCACCTTCGCGCGGAAGTACCCGACGTCCGGCTGCCGCTCGCTGCCCACCACCGACAGCGCCACGTAGTGCCCGACGCCGGCCTCCTTCGCCGCGGCGACGAGGTTGCCGGTCGAGGTGGTGAAGAACTCCATGACGTCGTCGTCGGCGAACGACGGTGAGTTCGACACGTCCACCACGACGTCCGCGCCCTGCAGCACCTCCTTCAGTCCCTGGCCGGTGAGCGTGTCCACCCCGGTGCTGGGGGCGGCGGGCACCGCCTCGTGGCCGTGTTCGGTCAGGCGCGTGACCAGGGTCCGCCCGATCAACCCCGTTCCGCCGATGACGACGACCTTCATTTGGGTTCCTTCCGCTCGGCGCCCCCGGCCGGCCCGGGATGGCTGCACACCCCACTAGGACAAGACGGTGGGCGCGTTCGTGACAAGGGGCAGCTTCGCAGCCGACCACCGCCGCGTCGCGACCGCGGATCGGCCGGTCCGCGGTGCGCAGCCGGCCAGCGGCGGCCGACCGCCCGCGCCGCCGATCCACGAGCACGCCGAACGATGTTCCGCATCCCGCGGACCGGCGGGCGCCGCGGCCGTGATCCGCGGGTAGGCTGCCGCCCGAACTCCCACGGCCGAAAGGGATCCCGCACGCATGGAGGCCCGCCCCGACCTCGACGACGCGACCGCCGTCTTCGCCGAGGTGCGTCCCCGGCTGTTCGGCATCGCCTACCGGATGCTGGGCAGCGCCGCCGACGCCGAAGACCTCCTGCAGGAGGTGTGGCTGCGCTGGCAGAAGGCGGACCGCGCGGTGGTGCTCAACCCGGCGGCCTACCTGGCGACGACGACCACGCGGCTGGCGATCAACGCGACCAAGACGGCGTACGCCCGGCACGAGACCTACATCGGGCCGTGGCTGCCGGAGCCGGTCGACACTTCGGCCGATCCGCAGCTGGGCGCCGAGCGCGGCGCGGCGCTGGAGCTGGCTGTGCTGCTCCTGCTGGAGAAGCTGACGCCGACCGAGCGCGCGGCGTACGTGCTGCGCGAGGCGTTCGACTACCCGTACCGCCAGATCGCCGAGATCGTGCAGACGTCGGAGGTGGCGGCCCGCCAGCTGGTCAGCCGCGCGCGCAAGCACCTCGCGGCGGAACGGCGGACCCCGGCCCCGCTGCCCGAGCAGCAGCGCCTCCTCACGGCGTTCGTCGCGGCGGCCCAGGCGGGCGACTTGTCGACACTGGAGGAGCTCTTCGCGGCGGACGTGATCAGCTACTCCGATGGCGGCGGCGTGGCCCGCGCGTCCCGGATCCCGGTCCGTGGCGCGACGACGGTGGCGAAGTACGTCCGCGCGTTCCACGACCGCTTCTGGGTGGGTGTCACGGTGACGCCGTCGATGGTCAACGGCGCACACGCGATGCTGCTGTCCCGCGACGGCGAGGTGTTCACGGTGCTCACCGTGACCGCGTCGGCCGAGGGCATCGACCAGGTGCTGTGGCAGATGAACCCGGGGAAGCTCGCGGCCGTATAACGCCCTACACGGCCGCGCTCTTCGGCTCGTACTGCGCCCGCAGCGCCTTCTTGTCCGGCTTCCCGAGCCCCGTCATCGGCAGGGACTCCGCGACGATCACCTGCTTGGGCACGTGCACCGGCCCCTTCCGCTCCCGCACCGCCGCCTGGATCTCGCCGGTCAGGCGGTCGATGTCGGCCGGCGCGTCCGGGCGCAGGACCACCACCGCCGTCACCGCTTCGCCCCACTTGTCGTCCGGGGTGCCGATCACACCCACCTGGGCGATCGCCGGGTGCTCGGCCACCACGTCCTCCACCTCGCGGGGGAACACGTTGAACCCGCCCGTGACGATCATGTCCTTCACCCGGTCGACGATGAACCAGAAGCCGTCTTCGTCCTCGCGGGCGACGTCGCCCGTGTGGAGCCAGCCGTCGCGGAACGTCTCCGCCGTCACTTCCGGCAGGTTCCAGTAGCCGCCCGCCAGCAGCGGGCCCGCCACGCAGATCTCGCCCGGCTCGCCCCGGGGCACCGGGTTGCCGTCGGCGTCGAGCAGTGCCGTGCGCAGGAACGCCGACGGGCGCCCGCAGGACGACAGCCGCGCGTCGTCGTGGTCGGCCTTCGCCAGGTAGCTGATCGCCATCGGGGCTTCGGACTGGCCGTAGTACTGCGCGAAGATCGGGCCGAACCGGTCGATCGCCTCGCGCAGCCGCACCGGGTTGATCGACGCGGCCCCGTAGTAGACCGTCTGCAGCGACGACAGGTCGCGGGTGCGCGAGTCCGGGTGGTCCATCAGCGCGTAGAGCATGGTCGGCACCAGCATGGTCGCCGTGATGCCCTGCTCTTCGATGATCCGCAGCACCTCGGCGGGGTCGAACTTCGGCAGCACCACCAGCGAGCCGCCCTTGAGCAGTGTCGGTGCGAAGAACGCCGCGCCCGCGTGCGAAAGCGGTGTGCAGATGAGGAACTTCGGCGCCTCGGGCCACTCCCACTCGGCGAGCTGGATCTGCGTCATCGTCGCCATCGCCTGCGCGGTGCCCATCACGCCCTTGGGCTTCCCGGTCGTGCCGCCGGTGTAGGTGATCGAGACGACCTGGTCCGGCGGCAGGTCCGCCGGCGCGAGCGGCCGCGGCTCGAACCCGGCGGCGGCCGCCGTCAGATCCTGGCCGACGTGCGCCAGCGGCTCGGGCACCGGCCCGATCGTGAGCACCTGCGTCAGGCCCGGCACCTTCTCGAGCAGGCCGAGCGCGCGCTCGACGAACGCGGGCACGGGATCGATGACCAACGTGGTGATGCCGGCGTCGTTCAGGACGTAGGCGTGGTCGTCGAGCGAGCCCAGCGGGTGCAACGCCGTCCGCCGCGACCCCTGCATCTGCCCGGCGGCGATGACGAGGAGGACCTCGGGCCGGTTGAGCGACAGCAGCGCGACGGCCGCGCCCGTGCCGGCCCCGAGCGTCTCGAAGGCCTGGGCGTACTGGCTGACCTGCTCGGCCGTGCGGCCGCCGGTCATCGTGGTCTCGCCCAGCGTCATCACCGGCGCGTCCCGGTGGCGCTTCAGGGCGGAGACGACCAGATGCCCGAGGTGGTTCGGATACCGCATCGCCTGCTCGTCCATCCCGGTCCCTTCTCCGACAAAACTAGAACACGTTACTGTTCTGCGCACTATACCGGCCGGGCGCAAGGGGTGTTCCCGATGGAACGAGTTCCGATGTGCCGGTTGAACAGCGTTCGCACAGGCGGCCGGTCGCCGAACTGCCCCGGATCACCTGTTCGGCGGGGAGAACCGTGTCCGTCCACTTCGGACACGGGGTCGGGCGGCGGCGCACCGGCGAAACGACGCCGGAGTGCTCAGGTACCTGACAAGAGCCGGATCCGGGGCACTCACTCCGGAAGAACTCGGGTTTACCGGCCGAACCCTTGCGCGTGGCCGCTCGTTGGACGACTATCGCGTGACGTTCTGCACGTGCAAGCGCACGAGCAAAGGGGAGGTGCGGTGACCGAGGTGGCGCCGGCGATGGCCGGGACGACAGACGTCCCGAGCGACGCGGTCCTGATCGAGGCGGTGCGCGGCGGGGACATCGCCGCGTACGGCCGGCTCTACGACCGGCACCTGGTCGCGGCGCGCCGGGTGGCGGCCGCGATCGCGTCGGGCGAGGCGGAGCGGGACGACCTCATCGCCGAAGGGTTCACCCGCGTGCTGCGGATCCTGCGTGCCGGGGAGGGCCCGGACGAGGATTTCCGCGCCTACCTGCTGACCACGATCCGGAACACGATGATCAGCTGGCGCCGGCGCGACTCGGCCGTCTCGCCGGTCGCCGAGGTGCCCGACGTCGAGCCGGGTGAGAGCAGCGACGAGCCGGTGGACAGCCGGCTGCACGGCACCGTCGCCGCGGACGCCTTCGCCAGCCTGCCCGAGCGGTGGCGGGCGGTGCTGTGGCGGACCGAGATCGAGGGCCAGTCGCCGGCCAAGATCGCCGAGGACTTCGGGATGACGCCGAACAGCGTCGCCGCGCTGGCCTACCGCGCCCGCGAAGGGCTGCGGCAGGCCTACCTCGACCAGCACGTCCCGGAGGCCCGGCGGCGCAACTGCCGGGTCGTGTCCGGTCAGCTCGCCCGCTGGGTGCGTGACGGCGTCGGGGACCACAAGGCGCACCGGATCACGACCCACCTGGACCGCTGCGCGGACTGCCGGAAGCTGGCCACCGGCCTTCGCGAGCTCAACCAGGAGCTGCCCGCCACCGTCGCCCCGCTGATCCTGGGCCTGCCGGTCGCGGCGCACTGGCTGACCACCACCGGCACGGTCGCCTCGTCCGGGGCGGCCGCGAGCACCGGCGCGTCCGTGCTTTCCTGGGCCACGGCGGCGAAGGTGGCCGCCGCCAGCGCGGCGCTGGTCACGACGGTGACCATCGGCGCGAGCACGTCGGACGTGGCGCCACCGCCCCCGGCGACGGGCGCGGACGGCGCGACCTCGCAGCCGGTGGGCACGTCCCCGGCGACGCGGGCGGCGGCCGCGGGCGGCGACCAGGGGAGCACCGCGGGCCCGGCGCTGACGTCGGTCCCGGTGAGCACTCCGGACGAGACGGCGGCGGCCGCGGCGGAGTCGGAGGCCGCGCAGGAAACCGCGGCGGACGGCAAGCAGGCGGCCAAGGAGTCGAAGCAGGCCGCGAAGGAAGCCGCCAAGGAGTCCAAGCAAGCCGCGAAGGAATCGAAGCAGGCGGCGAAAGAGTCGAAGAAGGCCGAGAAGACCAAGCAGCCCGAGGGATGACCCGGCCCCGCGGCGGGGCCGGGTCACCCGCTCAGCAGGGCTGCAGCAGCCAGCAGAGCCGGTACTTCGCCTGATACGTCGCGCCCGTCGCCGGCGCGACGACGTTCTGCGTCCGCGCCCCACCGTGCGCCCAGCTCGTGAAGGCGTACTTCAGGTTGAGCGGCGGCAGGTTCTGCGGGCTGTCGGCGCTGAGCGAATTCGTCGAACCGGCGATCACCGTCCGGGAGAACGGCGTGCGCTGCTGGGTGCCGCCGACGGTGAGCAGCGCCTGGTTCGGGCTGGACGTGAAGTTCAGCGTCACCGTCTTCGGCTGCAGGTCGACGGTCTTGCTGCCGGTGCGGCCGGTCGAGTCCGTTGCGGTCAGGGTGAGCTGCAGGTACGACGGGTACTCGTGGTCCGGCGCGACGAACGAGCCCGCCGCGACGCCCGGGAAGTCCTGGACGTTGTGGGTGTGGCAGGTGCCGTTGGCCGCGCAGTGCCGGATCGCCAGCCGCCACGACAACGCCGAGGCCGGCAGTTCGCCGTCCTGGGCGTCGATCGCGCGGCCGGAGAAGGACACGGTCTGGCCCACCGACCACGTCAGGGATGCGGCCGGGGTGTCGATCACCGGCACCGGGTCCAGTCCGGCCGGGTTCCCGACCGTCACGCGCACCGTCGTGGTCGCCGTCGCGCCGTGGGAGTCGGTCACCCGCAGCCCGGCGTCGACCGCGGCCGCGCCCGTGTAGGTCCACGTCGGGTTCGGCGTCGCCGAGTCGTCGTACGCGCCGTCGGCGTCGAGGTCCCAGGCGTAGGACAGGGTGTCCCCGGCGTCCGGGTCGGTCGAACCCGTGCCGTCGAACCGGACGGCGAGGGGCGCGGGCCCGCTCGACGGCGTCGCCGTGGCCACCGCGACCGGCGGCCGGTTGGTGCCGCCGGGGTAGCTCACGCGCCGGAGCTCACCACTGCCCAGTGCGACGTAGAAGAGATCGCCGCCGGGCCCGGTCAGCACCTGGACCGGGGTGTTCGCCCCGGTCACGAACGGCACGAGGCGGCTCGGGCTGGGCTGGCCGTTCAGCGTCTGCATCGCCCAGACACAGCCGCGTGAGGAGTCGGCGAAGAACAGCGAGCCGGCATAGGCGGCCGGGTAGTTGCTGCCGGACTCGAACGCGATCCCGCTGATCGACGAGCCACCGGTGGGACACGGGTCGCCCGCGACGACCTTCGCGTTGTGGTTGTAGGCGTAGAACGGCGCGGTCTGGCCGCCCGCGGCGTACAGGGACTCGCAGCGGTCGAGGTTGGCGCCGTCGTAGCCGGCTTGGCGAGCGCTGCCTTCGAAGCAGGGCCAGCCGAAGTTCTCCGCGACGGCGTCGCCGGCGTCGGTGACGCGGTTGATCTCTTCCCAGGTGTTCCAGCCGACGTCGCCGGCCCACAGCTCGCTCGTGCCGGGCCGGAAGCCGAACCGGAACTGGTTGCGGGCGCCGTAGGCGATCACGCGGCGGGCGTTGGCGTCCGAGCTGCTCGCGAAGGGGTTGCCAGGCAGGCCGTCCCCGGTGTCGGGGTCGATGCGCAGCAGCGTGCCGTTGAGCAGCACCGGCTCCCCGGCGGGGCGGCGCGGGGACTGCGACCGCAGCGCGCCGCCTTCGGCGTTCGGCGGGGCGAGGTTCGTCCCGGCCGGCGAAGGCGGGTCGGCGCAGGGGTTTCCGACCTGGCCGTAGTCGGCGAAGTTGAAGCTGGCGCCGTCCCCGCCACCGGCGTACAGCGCGCCGTCCGGGCCGAAGGCCAGTGCGCCGACCGAGTGGCTGGGGAACTGCTGGCACCAGCCGGTGACCAGCGGCTTCTCGCTGACCGCGGTGCCGTCCGGGCCCATGGTGAGCCGGGAGACCCGACCGGTCACCACGCAGCCCTGGTCGGTCGCGCCGGGCGGCGTCGGGCAGGTGTCGCCCCAGCGCGGCGCGGTGCCGCCGGGTACGGCGTCGAGGGTGTAGGAGACGTAGACGTACGGCCGGGCCGGGAACGCGGGGTCGACGGCCAGGCCGAGCAGGCCGCGGTCCCAGAAGTCCTGGGTCGCGGTCCGCAGGTCGGCGAACACCGTCGCGGTCGGGTCGGCGAGGGAGTCGAAGACCTTGACCAGGCCGCTCTTTTCGGCGACGAAGACCCGCCCGTCGGGCGCGAACGCCGCGGCGGTCGGGGAGCTGAGGCCGCCGATCGCGACGGTGTCGACGAACCCGGTGGGCACGGCGGCCGCGGGGGTCGCGGCGACGACGGCCACCGCGAGGGCACCGGCCAGTGGAAGGACCACCGCCGTCGCGAGGGCACGTCGGGATCTTCGGAACAATCCGGGAAGCATCACACGAACTCCTGGTGCGCGGGGACAGGGTCTGCGTCCCCTATGGCGCGAGAAGTCCGAAAGGTGTTACACCGCAACGCGAAAGTGCACACGGATCGCGCAAACGCGGTGGCAGTGAATAACTCACCGGCGGTTCGACCATTCCCGCACCAGCGCGCGCTCGGCCTCGGTCAGCCGGGGCAGAACTTCGGCGAACGGCGCCGGGGAGTCGGTGAGGATTTCGCGCAGCACGGCTTCGCGCAGCGCCTCGCCCAGACCGGGATCGCGATCCTCGGGCTTGCGCGCGAGCAGCGTCAGGACCGCGCCGGTGCCGGCGGCGTGGATCAGGTCGACGGCACGCCGCTCCGGCACCCGCAGGCGGCCGGCTTCGGCGACGCGGTGGACCCGGGCGCGCAGCACCGCCAACCCGGCTTCGGTGGCCGGAGAAACGCGGCCGGGGGAGACGAGCAGGCCGAACAGCGCCGGATGGGCCAGGCCGAAGCCGAGGTGCGCGTCCCAGCCCGCGCGGAGGTCCGCGACCGGATCGTCGCCCGGCTCGGCGTGGGTCTTTTCGGCGACGTAGGTGGTGAACGCGTGCTCGGCGACCGCGTCCAGCAGCGCGGCCTTGTCCTCGAAGAACCGGTAGATCGCGGGCGCCTGCAGGCCCGCGGCCGCGGCGGCCGTGCGGATGGTGACCTCGCCTTCCTCGCGCAGCAGGCGCGCGGCGGTGTCGACGATCTTCGTGCGTGTCTCGTCCCGGCTCATGGTTCCGATGGTAACTCATGGTTGCTAACAGTGGTGCTAACGTGGTTAATATCGGCGGTAACGTAACGAAGGGATCCACCATGATCGTGCTCACCGGCGGCACCGGCAAGCTCGGCTCTCAGGTCGTCGACCAGCTGCTTCGCCGCCTTCCGGCCGAAGAGATCGGCGTCAGCGTGCGCGACCCCGGCCGGGCGGCGGGCCTGGCCGGACGCGGGGTGCGCGTGCGCCGGGGCGACTTCGCCGACCCGGACTCCCTGGCCGAGGCGTTCGAAGGGGCGACGCAGGTGCTCGTCGTCTCGACGGACCAGACGGGCGAGGCGACCCTCGCCGGGCACGCCGCGGCGATCGACGCCGCGCGCGACGCCGGGGTGAAGCGCGTGCTGTACACGAGCCACCAGGGCGCGGCCGCGGATTCGCTCTTCGCGCCGATGCCCGACCACGCCGCGACCGAGCGGCGCCTGGCGGTGTCGGGGCCGGCGTTCACCGCGCTCCGCAACGGTTTCTACGCGAGCACCGTGCCGCTGCTGCTGGGCCGGGCACGGGAAACCGGCGAGCTCGTGGCGCCCGCCGACGGCCCGGTTTCCTGGACCGCGCACGCCGACCTCGCCGAAGCGGCGGCGATCATCCTCGCCGGCGAAGGCCGGTTCGACGGGCCGACCCCGCCGCTGACCGCGCCGGTCGCGCTGGACCTCGACGACGTCGCCCGGCTGCTCTCGGACCTCGGCGGCCGGCCCGTGCGCCGGGTGGTCGTCGACGACGAGGAGTGGGCGGCCGGGCTCGGCGTCCCGGCGGCGCAGGCCGAACTGCTGCTCGGGATGTTCCGCGCGGCGCGTCGCGGTGAGTTCGCGACCACCGGGCCTGACCTCGAAGACCTGCTCGGACGGCCGGCCACGCCGTTGCGATCGCTCCTCGAGTGATCACTATGAACTCTGGCTATACACACCGTGTACAGTCCTCGGCATGTCGATCGGACTGACCCTGCTCGGGCTGCTGGAGAGCGGCCCGCGGCACGGCTACGACCTCAAACGCGCCTATGACGACCGCTTTGGGCACGACCGCCGGGTCCACTACGGCCAGGTCTATTCGACGCTGGCCCGGCTCCTGAAGCAGGGGCTCGTCGAGGCTGACGGCGTCGAGGTCGACGGCGGCCCGGAGCGCAAGCGCTACGCGATCACCGACGCCGGGGTCGCCGACGTCGGCTCCTGGTTGTCGACGCCGGAGAAGCCCGACGTCTACCTGCACAACACGCTCTACACCAAGGTGGTGCTCGCCCTGCTGTCCGGCCGCCCGGCGGCCGACGTTCTCGACGTCCAGCGGGCGGCCCACCTGGACGCGATGCGCGAGCTGACCCGCCGCAAGACCGGCGGTGACCTCGTCGACCAGCTGATCTGCGATCACGCGTTGTTCCACCTGGAGGCCGACCTCCGCTGGCTGGAGCTGACCGCGGCCCGGCTCGACCGGCTGGCGGAGGAGATCTCGTGAGCGTGTTGCTGGAAGCCACGGGCCTCCGCAAGTCGTTCGGCCCGACGGACGCGCTGGCGGCGGCGAGCATCCGGGTGGTGGCGGGCGAAGTCGTCGCGCTGATGGGGCCATCGGGGGCGGGCAAGTCGACGTTGCTGCACTGTCTGGCCGGCATCGTCCGGCCGGACGAGGGGACGGTCCGGTACCAGGGCGCGGACCTGGCCGGGATGGGTGACCGCGCGCGATCGGCGTTGCGGCGCACGGACTTCGGGTTCGTGTTCCAGTTCGGACAGCTGGTCCCGGAGCTCACCTGCCTGGAGAACGTGGCGCTGCCGCTGCGGTTGAACGGCGAGCGCGGCCGCGTCGCCACGAGCCGCGCCCGGGAGATGCTGGCCGAGCTGGACCTCACCGCGATCGCCGGCCGGCGGCCCGGCGAGGTGTCGGGTGGGCAGGGGCAGCGGGCGGCGGTGGCCCGTGCGTTGGTGACGGGCCCACGGGTCATCTTCGCGGACGAGCCGACGGGAGCGCTGGACTCGCTCAACGGCGAGCAGGTGATGGGCGCGCTGACGACGGCGGCCCGCGAGCGGCAGGCCGCGGTGGTCCTGGTGACGCACGAGGCCCGGGTGGCGGCGTACTCGGATCGCGAAGTCGTCGTGCGTGACGGCCGGACGCGCGAGCTGGAGGTGACCCGGTGAGCGGGCGTTTCGTGCCGGGGATGCGCAGGAGCCGGACAGAGCAGTGGTCCGGTCGGATGCTTGCCGGTGCCGGGCCGGCGGTGGCAAGCCCTGGGTCGGCGAAGCGTTTCGTGCTGGGGCGCCTCGACCTTGCCGCGGTCGATCCCGGGCTGGGCGGCGAAACTAGCCGCGGGCGCGCGGGGCGCGTGCCGGCCGGTGCCGGGTCGGCGGTGGCCTGGTGCCAGGCGGCGGGCCTCGGGCCGGCGAAGCGTTTCGTGCCGGGGTGCCTCGACCTTGCCGCGGTCGGTCCCGGGCTGGGCGGTGAAACCCGCCGCGGGCGCGCGGGCCGCGTGCCGGGCGGTGCCGGCCCGGCGGTGGCTCGGTGATCCGGCGCTGGAGCGCGGACCTCGCGCTGGGCATGCGGCTCGCACTCCGCGGCGGCGGCGCGCGAACCGCGTTGGTGCGCCTCGGCCTCACCGCGATCGGCGTCGGCCTCGGGGTGGTCGTCCTGCTCACCGCCACCTCCGTGCCGCACCTGCTCGGCGCTCGTGACGACCGGGCCGCGGCGCGGATGCTCGACCTGCGGCCGGCCGGCGCCGACGTCGACCCCGTGTACGCCGTCGGCCGGGAAGACGAGTTCCGGGGCCGTGGCGTGCAGGGCTACCTCGTGCAGCCCACCGGGCCGCGGCTGCCCGCCGCACCCGGGGTCGAGCGGTTGCCCGGACCCGGCGAAGCCGTGCTTTCCCCGGCGCTGGCGGAACTCCTGAAGTCGCCCGAAGGCGAGCTGCTGCGCCCGCGGTTCACCGAGCGCGTGCTCGGCACCATCGGCGAGGCCGGGCTCACCGGGCCGAACGAGCTCTTCTTCTACCTCGGCTCGGATTCCGTTGCCGCGCAACCCCAAGCCGCGCCGGTGAGCGGGTTCGGCGGCGCGCCGATCCGGCGGGGGCTCGATTCGCTCGAGCTGCTGCTGGTCGTGGTCGGCGCGACGACGTGCCTCGTCCCGGTGTTCGTCTTCGTCGTCACCAGCACCCGGCTCGCCGCGGCGTCGCGGGACCGGCGGCTCGCCGCGTTGCGGCTCATCGGCGCCGACCGCGGCCAGGTGCGCCGGATCGCCGCCGGGGAAGCCCTCCTCGGCTCGCTCGCCGGCCTGGTGATCGGGATCGGGCTGTTCCTGCTCGTGCGCGTCCTGGTCCCGGAGATCACCGTGACCGCCTTCCGCGGCGGCCTCTTCGGTGCCGACATCGTGCCCGACTGGCGGCTCGGCGTCCCGGCCCTGCTGGTGCTGCCGATGCTGGCGTGCGCGGCGGCCGTGCTCGCGCTGCGACGCGTCGTCATCGAGCCCCTTGGTGTCATGCGGCGGGGCGTCCGCCTGCGACGCCGGCTGTGGTGGCGGCTGCTGCCCTTCGCGGCCGGCGGTGCGTTGCTGGTCGCGCGGATGGGCCGCGAAGACACCCGCGACCCGCTGCTGATCGCCGGCGTCGTCCTGGTGCTCGCCGCCGTCCCGCTGCTGCTGCCGTGGCTCGTCGAACGCGTCGCGGGCCGGCTCGGCGGCGGGTCGCCCGCGTGGCTCCTGGCCGTCCGCCGCCTCCAGCTGGACAGCGCCACGGCGGCACGCCTGGTCAGCGGCATCGCCGTCGTCCTGGCCGGATCCATTGCGCTGCAAGGCGTCTACGCCCGGGCCGAGGCCGACCGGCCGGCCTCGCCGGACGCCCGCGTGTTCGCGAGCTACTTCGCCTCGAGCGTCGCCGAAGGGCAGGTCTTCGCCGACGCCGTCCACGCGCTGCCCGGGCAGGCGGCCCTGCCGGTGCGGACCGCTGCCCTGCTCGAGAACGCGGCCGGCGCCCGGACGTCGGTCACCGTCGGGACGTGCGACGAGCTGCGGGAGTTCGGGCGGCTCGCCGGCTGCCGCGACGGCGACGTCTTCGTGGCGGGTGATCCCGGTGGCTTCCGGCCGGTGGCCGGGGAAGGCGTGTGGTTCTCGCGCGTGCGGGACGTCCCACCACAGTGGACAGTCCCGCCGCTGCGCGACGTGCCGCCCGCCGGCGACCACGGCGGCGGCATCCTGGTCACGCCGGGGGCGCTCGCGACGACGTCGGGTGCCGGGCTCAGCCTGTCGGTGACGCTGCCCGCCGCCGGCCCGGACCTGCTGGAGCGGATCCGGAACACCGTGGGCTGGCACGGAACCGTGTCGTCGCTGGGCACCGAGCGCGACGGGACGTACGCGCTGATCACCCGGGTGCTGTCGGTGGGCTCGATCCTGGTGCTGCTGCTCGCCGCGGGCAGCCTGCTGGTCGCGGCGGGGGAGCAGCTGCGGGAACGCCGGCGCAGCCTCGCGGTGCTGACCGCGAACGGCGTCGGGCGCGGTGTGCTCGCCCGGTCGTTGGTGTGGCAGCTGGCGATCCCGGTCGCGGTGGCGATGGCCGTCGCCGTGCTCGCCGGGCTCGGCCTCGACTGGCTGCTGCTCACGCTGGTGGTGCACCGCCCGATGGTCGTCGACGTCGCGACGATCGCGACCCTCGCGGGCACCGCGGCCGCGGCGGTGCTGGTCGTCACTGCCGTGACGCTGCCGGCGTTGTGGCGCACCACGAGCGTCGAGCAGCTGCGGGAGGAGTGACCGGCAGTGTGCCCGGAAAGGCGCACTTTCCGCCGTTCCGGGGAATTCCGGGGCTCGAGATCGTGGGGGAGCCGATATCCGCCCGATCTTCGATTCCGAGGCAGCCGATGCGCACCATGTACGACGCGCTCACCGCGCGGAACATCCTGAAGAAGGACCGCCGGCCCGCGATGGTGGCCGGCTACATCGACCGGATCAGGCTCGCGCCGTGGACCGCCGCCGACTGGGCGCTCTTCCCGGACTCCCTGCACGTGCGGATCGTGAAGAAGGCGTCCACGAACGACGGGCACGTCCTCGACGTCGAGCCCGGCGACGCGACGCCCGAGCAGGCGCCGGGCTGGGCGGCCATGCGGCGCCGGTCCGGGTTCGCCCACCCGGTCGTCTACTGCAACCGGTCGACCTGGCCGAAGGTGAAGGCGGCGTTCTCGCGCCAAGGCGTCGAGCCGCCCCTGTACTGGATCGCCACGGCCACCGGCAGACCCGAAATCCCCACCGGCGCGATCGCCGCGCAGTACCTGCTCGACGTCGCGCCCGGAATCGACATCTCCGTCGTCGCCGACTTCTGGCCGGGTGTCGACACGGCGGCACCCTTGGCCGGCCAACCGGGAGTGGAGATCATGGAACGCATCACCGTCACCCCGCCCAACGCCGGACAGAACACGGTCCGGGTCACGCTTTCCGGCAGCGCCGGCGCCGCGCTGGTGGTCCGCCCGCGGATCAACGGCGAGGGCCTGGCGAAGCCGATGTGGGTGGGCAACATCTACGCGTGGGGCTCGGACAAGACCGGCGTCGGCCACAACCCGAAGTCGGACCCGCACTACAACGACCGCATGACGTCCCACCGCCGCTTCGACCTGCCGGGAGCGTTGTGGGCGGACGTCGAGTACAGCGCGGCGGAGGCCTTCGAGATCGACGTGGTCGGCTAGGCGGAGCGCCCCCGCAGGAACGCGATCCCGTCCTCGGTCACCTGCCGCAGCTTCCGCTCGCCGTAGAAGTGGCCCGCCCCGTGCAGCCGGATCAGGTCGGCGTCCGCGCCCGCTCGCCAGTACGCCGCGACCAGCGCCTCGCTGTGGGCGATCGGGATGCCGACGTCGTCGGTGCCGTGGGCCAGCAGCAGCGGGGCCGCCGACGACGTCACGTGCAGCAGCGGGCTCGCCGTCGGGCCGGGGTGCCAGTCGTGCGGGTCGTGGCCCGTGTTGTGCAGGGCGAAGCCCGGTGGTGGTGGCGGGATGTGCGTGAAGTCCGTCGGCGGGCTCCACGCCACCGCCGCCGACACCGCGCTCGACGGGCCCGTGATGCCGAGGTCGCCCTCGAGGGCCGGGTCGTCCGCCGTCACCGCCAGCATCGCCGCCAGGTAACCGCCCGCCGAGTGCCCCCACGCCGCGACGCGGCCCGCGTCCAGAGCCAGCTCGGCCGCGTGGTGGCGGACCCAGCGCACTGCCGCCTTGACGTCGTGGACCTGCGCCGGGAACGGGGCTTCGCGCCCGTGCCGGTACTGCGCCCGCGCGACGGCGAACCCGGCCGCCAGCAGCCACTCCGTCACCTGGTCGCCGACGCGGCTGTGCTTGTGCGACCCCGCCGCCGGCGCGCCGCCGTAGAGGAAGACCACCACGGGCACGGGGTGCGCGGCCACCGGCACGACGAGGTCCAGCAGCAGTGGCCGGTAGCCGGCCAGCGGCGCGACCAACGCGTCCTGATAGGACACTCGCGTCTCGCTCCGGTCGGCCCGGGGCAGGGTCAGCGGGGCGCGGGAAGTGAGCACCCGACCACTATCGGCACTCGCGGCCACCGCGGCGAGTGCGTACCAGGATGCGGGAGATGTGCCCGGCGGCCCCCGGCGGCCGCCGAACACGCGCTCATCCCGGCTGAGGGACCTCCCGGTGACCGGCCGGGCGCGTTCCGTGCTGTGTTGACACGCCCCGCTCACCGGTGCAAGTATCTGGATTAATCTGATTGGAAACGTTTCCAACCGCCGCATCCGCACCTGGAAACGTTTCCAAGAACGCACACCGAGGAAGCCGATGACGTCCACACGCGCCACGCTGCTCCAGGTCGCCGAGCGCGCCGGGGTCTCCCTGGCCTCGACCTCCCGCGCGCTGCACGGCACCGGCGCGAGCCCGGCGATGGTCGAGCGGGTCCGCGCCGCGGCCGCCGAGCTCGGGTACAGCGCCGACGCGATCGGGCGATCGCTGCGGCTGAAGAAGACCTTCCAGGTCGCCTTCGCCGTCGCCGACATCGGGAACCCCGTCTACGTCGAGATGATGCGGGCCATCCACGCCGTCCTCGAGCCGCACGGCTACCGCGTCGTCGTGATGACCACCGGCGACACCGCGACCTCGACCACCGAGCTGGTCCGCAGCCTCAACAGCGGGTTCGTCGACGGCATGATCGTCAGCCCGCTGCGCACCGACGACCGGCTGATCCGCGAGATCCAGCAGGCCCCCGTGCCGGTCGTGGTGATCGGCCGGGCGATGGACGGCCGGGGGATCAGCTCCGTGTCCACCGACTCCGCGGGCGGCATCGGCGCGGCCGTGACGCACCTGCACACCATCGGCCGCCGGCGGATCGGCTTCCTCAACGGCCCGCTCGACACCACGCCCGGCGCGTCCCGGCAGCGTGGCTTCCACGCCGCCATCGAGGAAACCGCCTTCGAGCGGGTGGACCAGGAGATCGCCGCCGACTTCACCGTCACCGCCGGCCTCGAAGCGGCCCGGGCGCTGCTCGCCCGCGGACCGGTGGACGCGCTCGTCGCAGCGAACGACCTGCTCGCCATCGGGGCGATCCGGGCGGTCCGCGAAACCGGCCGCTCGGTGCCCGAAGACGTCGCGATCACCGGCATGGACGACACCGAGCTCGGCCGGGTCTTCCAGCCGAGCCTGACCAGCGTCTCCCTCGGCTCGACCGAACGCGGGAGTGCGGCGGCCCGGATCATGCTCCAGCTCGCCGACGACCCGGACCACGAGGCCCAGCAGGTCGCTGTCGGCCCCGAGCTGGTGGTGCGCGAGTCGACCGGAGGTGCCCCGTGACCGCGACCCTGACCCGCCCGGCGCCCGCGCCGGGCAAGAAGAAGCCGGTGCTGGCGCGCACCCGGCGGCGCGAGGCGATCGCGCTGGTGCTGCCGTCTCTGATCCCGATCCTCGTGCTCAGCGTGGCGCCGCTGGTCGTCGGGATCTTCCTGGCCTTCACCGACGCGCGCCTGGTCCGCCACCCGGACTACGGCTTCGCCGGCGTCGACAACTTCACGAAGCTCGTCGGCAACGACCTGTTCTGGGACTCGCTGCGGATCGGCCTGATCTGGACCGTCGGGGTCACCGTGCTCCAGCTGGCCGCCGCGATGGGCCTGGCCCTGCTGCTGAACTCCGGCCTGCGGCTGCAAGGCCTGACACGGGTGCTCGCGCTCGTGCCGTGGGCGATGCCGCCGGTCGTCGTGGCGATCATGTGGCAGATGATCTACTCCGCCAACGGCGGCCCGCTCAACGCCTTCCTCGGCAGCCTCGGCCTCCCGGACGACATCAACTGGCTCGGCGACTTCTCGGTCGCGCTGCCCGCGGTGATCGTCGTCGGCGTCTGGGTCGGCATGCCGCAGACGACCGTGACGCTCCTGGCCGGCCTGCAGCAGATCCCCGCGGAGCTGCACGAAGCGGCCTCTGTCGACGGTGCGGGCGCGTGGCGGCGGTTCACCGCGGTGACCTGGCCGAGCCTGCGCCCGATCGTCACCTCGATCACGTCGCTGAACTTCATCTGGAACTTCAACTCGTTCTCACTGGTCTACGTGCTCACCGCCGGTGGGCCGGGCGGCAAGACGATGGTCCCGGTGCTCTTCATCTACCTCGAAGCCTTCAAGAACCGCGAGATCGGTTACGCCGCCGCGATGGGCCTGGTGCTCGTCGTGCTGATCGTGCTCATCCTCGCCGTCTACCTGCGGTCGCAGTTCCGCGACGACCGCGCCGCCGGGAAGGGACGCTGATGCGGGTTCTCGTGCGCCCGGCGCAATACGCCGCCCTCGCGCTCTACATCCTCTTCCTCGGTTTTCCGTTGCTGTGGCTGCTCTCGGCGTCGGTGAAGTCGTCGGGCGAGCTGAACTCGCTCACGGTGAGCCTGCTGCCGAGCGAATGGCACTGGGACAACTACACCGAAGCGCTGGAGAAGCAGGGGCTGGTCCGGTCCGCGGCGAACAGCCTCGTCGTCGCGCTCGCCTCGACGGCGCTGTCGGTCCTCATCGCCGTGCCCGCCTCCTACGTGCTGGCCCGGCTCAAGGGGAAGGTGCGCGCGGCCGGCGTCGGCTGGATCCTGGTCAGCCAGGTGTTCCCGGTCGTGCTGATCATCCTGCCGCTCTACCTGATCCTGCGGACGCTCGGCCTGGCTGACAACCTGGCCGGCCTGACGCTCGTGCACACGACGTACATGCTGCCGTTCGCGCTCTGGATGCTGCAGGGGTACGTCGCCGCGATTCCCGTCGAACTCGAGGAAGCCGGCGCGATGGACGGCGCGAGCCGCGTGACCGTGCTGCGCACCATCGTTTTCCCGCTGCTCATGCCCGGCGTCGTCGCGACCGCGATGTTCAGCTTCGTCTCGTCGTGGAACGAGTTCTTCTTCGCCCTGGTCCTCCTGCAGACGCCGGAGAACTACACGCTGCCCATCACGCTCAACATGTTCGTCGGCGGGGAGGGCAAGGTCGCCCTCGGCCCGCTGGCCGCCGGCGCCGTGCTCGCCGCCATCCCCAGCATCGTCTTCTTCAGCATCCTGCGCAGGAAGCTCACCAGCGGCCTGATGGCGGGAGCGGTGAAGGGATGAACCCCACCGAGAAACCCCGAAAGGTCGGTCGATGAAGACACGACGCATGATTGCCGCCACCCTCCTGTCGGTCGCCGGCCTGCTGCTCACCGCGTGTGGTGGCGGCAGCGGGGACAGCGGCGACGGCCCGGTCACCCTGTCCTTCCAGTCCCTGTCCGACCAGCCCGCCGCGATCGCCGCGACGCAGAAGATCGTCGGTGACTGGAACAAGGCGCACCCGGACGTCCAGGTCAAGATCGTGCAGGCGGGCTGGGACGGCGTCTACGACAAGCTGATCACCCAGTTCAACGCGGGCACGGCGCCGGACATCGTCCACTACGAGGCGGCCGGCATCGCGCCGTTCGCCACCGACGGCTACCTCGCGGACCTCACGCAGTACCTGCCGGAGGCCAAGCGCTCGGACATCCCGAAGGGCGTGCTCGACTCGGTCACCGTCGACGGCAAGGTGATCGCCGCGCCGACCGAGCTGCAGTCCTATGTGGTCTTCGCGAACAAGACCCAGCTGCAGCAGGCCGGCGTCACCATCCCGACCGGCGCGTCGATGACCTGGGACCAGCTGCGCGACATCGCGAAGGCGACCACCAAGGACGGCAAGTTCGGCCTCGGCTGGGGCCTGTCGAGCCCGACCGCGGCGTTCGTCGCGCTGGCCCCCGGCTTCGGCGGCAAGTACTTCGACGGCACCGGGGACAAGGCGCAGCTGAGCGTCGGCCAGGGTGAGCAGGCGCTGCCGCAGCTGGTCGACGCGATGGCCCACCAGGACCACTCGATCCTGCCGGTCACGCTGACGCAGTCGGGCACCAAGGCGCTCGCGCCGTTCTACGCCGGCCAGATCGCGATGACCGTCCAGGGCTCCTACCAGGCGGCCAACATCGCCAAGGACGCGCCGAAGGGCTTCGACTGGGTCGTGCTCCCGCCGCTGGCCGGCTCGGCCGGGCCCGCGCAGGCCGCGAACCCGCAGACGCTGTCGGTGAACAAGGACTCCCAGCACGTCAAGGAGGCCGCGGAGTTCGTGGACTTCTTCACCAGCACGGAGAACCTGGCCGCGATCAACGAGGCCGACGCCCTGATCCCGCCGACGACCTCGGCGCGCAAGGCACTGGCCACGAAGCTCGCGGGGAAGAACGGCTGGGACGCGATCCTCGCGTCGGGGGAGCACCCGACCTCGGCGCCCTACCTGTTCGCCGGCAAGTACGCGCAGTGGAAGGACACCGTCGCGACCCCGGCGTACCAGCAGTTCCTCGGACAGAAGATCGACGCCGCCGGCCTCGCGAAGCAGCTCGAGGACGGCTGGAAGAGCGTCAGCAAGTGACAGGAGCGGGAACTTGAGCTGGCTGGAAGACCGGGCCGTCGCGGT
The DNA here is from genome assembly GCF_024703995.1 of Amycolatopsis iheyensis. GTDB lineage: Bacteria > Actinomycetota > Actinomycetes > Mycobacteriales > Pseudonocardiaceae > Amycolatopsis > Amycolatopsis iheyensis. Next base: position 58,249 of record NZ_JAMXQV010000030.1, read on the forward strand.
GATCACCGGCGCGGCCGTCGGGGACGCCCTCGGCGGCGCCACCGAAGGGTGGACACCCGAACAGATCGAGCAGCGGCACGGTGGCCGGGTGACCGGGGTCGTCGGGCCCTGGTACCCCGACTGGCGGACCGCGCGCCCGATCGCGCCGTACCACAAGGGCGACGGGCACATCACCGACGACACCCTCATGACGCGGGCGCTCGTCGAGGTGTACGCGAAGCGCCGCGCGCACCTCGACGCCTACGCGATGGCCGAGGACCTGGTGCCGCTGATGATCGGCGAACCACGCTGGGTGCCGGAGCTGGAGTCGACCGCGTTGCTGTTGCAGCGGGTCTTCCTGGCGGAGAAGTGGATCGTCGCGAGACTCCACTACGGACACGTCGACCCGCGCGAAGCCGGCGTGGGCAACGTGGTCAACTGCGGCGCGGCGATGTACGTCGCCCCGGTCGGGGTGGTGAACGCGGGTGACCCGCGGGCCGCCTACGCGGAGGCGATCGACCTCACCGGCGCGCACCAGTCGAGCTACGGCCGCGAGGCGGCGGGCGTGCTGGCCGCGATGGTGGCCGCCGCCGTCGCCCCGGGCGCCACTTTGGACGACGTCGTCGCGGCCGCCTTGGAAGTGGCCCACGACGGGACCGCGGCGGCGCTGCGCGCGGTCGTCGAAAAGTTCGGTGGCCGGACCGTCCCCCCGGCCACCGACGACGAAGAGCGGGCACTCGCCGCGCTCGTCCGGGAGACGGTGGCGCCGTTCGACTCGGTGGGGCCGCACTACCGGGAGATGTCGATGGACGCGCGGCGGCCGTCGCGGACGAAGGCCATCGAGGAGCTGCCGGCGGCGCTGGCGTTCGTGCTGGCGCACCGGGGTGACTTCCGGGGCGCGGTGCTGGCCTCGGTGAACTACGGCCGCGACGCGGACTCGATCGCCGTGATGGCGGCGGCGATCTGCGCGGGCCTCGGCGGTACGGCCGTCGTGCCCGCCGAGTGGGTCGACGAGATCGGCGACGCCAGCCGGATGGACCTGCGGGAGACCGGGCACCTGCTGGCCTCGGCGGCCGCGGACATCCTGAAGGCCGACCGCGAGCGTGCCGCGGCGCGGGCCGCGTTCCTCGAGGAGACGGCGTGAGGCTCACCTGGGCCCAGCCCGAGGATCTGCTCCCGCACGAGCTGGTGCAGTCCGCTGCCGAGGGCAAGGACGTCACCGCGGTGCGGGAGCGGTGGGTCGCGGCGGGTGGGTCGCCGATCCCCGCGGTCGGTGGCGCCGGTCCGGCGATGCCGGAGTTGCGTTCGCTGGCGCGTGAGCTGCTCGACGAGCTGGACTCGCCGGTCGACGAGCCGGAGCCGGTCCTGCCCGCGGCGCCGGTGCTGCCCCGCGGTTCCCGCGGTCGTGAACTGGCGGCGTGGACCGGGCGCGCGGCCGGGTGCCTGCTCGGCAAGCCGGTCGAGAAGATCCCGCGCGAGGGGATCGAGGAAATCCTGCGCGCGACCGGCCGCTGGCCCCTCGACCGGTGGTTCACCGCGGTGGGGTTGCCTGCCGACGTCGCCGAGCGGTGGCCGTGGAACCGCCGCTCGGCGCCGACGTCCCTCGAAGAGAACATCGACGGGATGCCCGAGGACGACGACCTCAACTACCCGATGCTCGCACTGTCCCTTGTGGAGGCGCACGGCCGGTCGTTCACCACGTCCGACGTCGCTCAGCTGTGGCTGGACAACCTGCCCGCCGGGCGGGTCTTCACCGCGGAACGGGCCGCGTACCGGAACCTCCTCGACGCGCGGGCGGACACCGCGACCCACCACAACCCGTTCCGCGAGTGGATCGGCGCGCTGATCCGCGCGGATGTGTTCGGCTGGGTCTCGCCGGGTGACGTGCACGAGGCGGCGAGGCTCGCGCGAGTCGACGCGCGGCTCAGCCACACGCGCAACGGGGTGTACGGCGCGATGTGGGCCGCCGCCCTCGCCTCGGCGGCGATGGTGTGCGACACGGTGGACGAGGTCCTCGACGCGGCATCGTCGGTGATCCCGGCGTCCAGCGACCTGGCCGCGGCGGTCTCCTTCGGCCGTTCGGCGGCGGCCGACGGTGATGTCCGAAGTGGACTCGACCGGGTGCACGCGCAGTACGGGCACCTGCACTGGGTGCATGTGCTCAACAACGCGGCGACGATCGCCTACGCGCTCGCGAAGGGCGGCGGGGAGTTCGGGCCGAGCGTGTCGATCGCGGTGACGGCCGGGTGGGACACGGACTCGGTGGCCGCGACGGTCGGGGGAGTGGCCGGTGCGGTGAGCGGCGTGGACGAGTACTGGAGCAAGCCCCTCGATGGCCGGATCGCGACGTCGCTGCCCGGCGGGGAACGGCGGATCGAGGACCTCGCGGCGCGGACGGCGGCACTCGCATGACCGGAAGAGTCGTGGTCGTGGGGTCCGCGAACGTCGACCTCGCCGTCGACGTGCCGCGGCCGCCGAAAGCCGGCGAGACCGTTCTCGGTGGCCGCCTTCGCCGGAGTCCCGGCGGCAAGGGCGCCAATCAGGCGGTTGCCGCCGCGTTGGCGGGCGGCGCCGACACCACCTTCGTCGGCGCCCTGGGTGAGGACGAAGGCGCCGACCTGCTCCTCGTCTCCCTCGGCGGCGCCGGGGTCCGGGCCGACCTCGTCGAACGCGCCGAAGCACCGACCGGCACCGCCTTCATCACCGTCTCCCCGGACGGTGAGAACGCCATCGTCGTGGCCCCCGGCGCCAACGACCACGTCCGGATCGGGGCCGCTCAGGCCGAGCGGATCGCCGAAGCCGACGTGGTGCTCGCCCAGCTGGAGATCCCTCTCGACGTGGTAGCGGCCGCCGCCGCGGCGAGGAAGAACACCGCACGCATGATCCTCAACGCCGCTCCTTCGCGGGAGCTGCCGGACTCGCTCTGGGACGTGCTCGACATCCTCGTCGTCAACGAACACGAAGCGGCCGACCTCGCCGGCGAGCCGGAGCGGCTGCTCAAGCGGGTGCCCGCGGTCGTCGTCACCCTCGGCGGCGAAGGCTGCGTGGTCCTGCGACGGGACCACGAACCCGTGCGCATCCCCGGCATCCCGGTCGACGTCGTCGACACCACCGGCGCCGGCGACACCTTCTGCGGTGTGCTCGCCGCGGCGCTCGCGCGGGGGCGAGACCTGCCCGACGCCGCGAAGCAGGCCACCGTGGCCGGGGCGCTCGCCGTCACCCGGCCCGGGGCACAGGCCGCCGTCCCCACCGTCGACGAGGTTGCCGCGCTCGGAGGAAACGCACCATGACCTACACGTTCGACCCGCTCGTGCCGCGGCCGATCGACCGGCCCGCCGAGGTGACCGGCCCCGATCCCGACGCGGCCAAGATCTTCGCCGCGCCCGCCGACCCGGCCGACCGGCCCGCGTGGCGCGAGGCGCTCGAGAACTGGCGCGACGACGCCCGGGCCCGGCACGGCTACACCGGCGCGATGTACGAACGCCCGGGCGCCGCCTGGGCCGCGACCTGCCACACCGTCGCCCAGGTGTGGCTCTGGGACGAACTGCTCTACGACTTCAACGAGCGCCGCTTCACCCCCGAGCGCTTCCTCGCCGACGCCCGCGAGCGCTTCGGCGGCCTCGACGCCGTCGTGCTCTGGCACGCCTACCCGGTGATCGGCCTCGACGACCGCAACCAGTGGGACTTCTACCGCGACGTCCCCGGCCTCACCGAGCTGATCGAGTCACTGCACACCGCCGGATTGCACGTCTTCGTCGACTACAACCCCTGGGACGTCGGCACCCGGCGTGGTGCCGACGACCTGACCGAGCTGGCCGCTCTCGTCGCCGACCTGAAGGCCGACGGCGTCTTCCTCGACACGCTCAAGAAGGCCGAGCCGGACTTCGTCGAGCGGCTCGAAGCCGCGCGGCCCGGGCTCGTCCTCGAAGGCGAATCCAAGCTCGCGGTCGAGCGGATCGAGGACCACCCGGCGTCGTGGGCGCAGTTCTTCGCCGACTCACCCGTGCCCGGTGTCCTGCGCGCCCACTGGTACGAGCGGCGCCACATGCAGCACCACGTCCGCCGCTGGCACCGCGACCACAGCGAGGAGCTGCAGTCCGCGTGGCTCAACGGCGTCGGGGTCATGGTCTGGGAAGTCGTCTTCGGCGTGTGGGTCGGCTGGTCGCCGCGTGACGCCGGGACCGTGCGCCGGATGGTCACCCTCCAGCGTGCGGCCCAGGACCTGCTGCTGGACGGCGAATGGACACCGCTGGCCGAACTCGCGCCGGAAGCCGAGGCCGCCGGCGTGTACGCGTCGAAGTGGGAACTCGACGGGAAGATCCTCTGGACGCTCGTCAACCGCGGCGACACCGACTACCGCGGCCCGCTGCCCGGCGCCGACCTCTTCGACGGCGTCCCGGCTCGGGGGATCGGCGCCGCGGTGCAGGGTTGGTCGCCGGACCTCCCGCCGCTGCCGCACAACCCGGACGCTCGGTTCCCGCACCGGATCGCGAACCGAGTAAGTCCACAAAGGACTACCGGTGAGCCCGATGAAGATGCTGTCGTAATCCCGAAAGGACCGTACGTCCTCACCGTCCGGTACCGCGCCCGCGAGACCGGCATGTACCAGGGTGCGCCCTATGTGGACGAATGGAAGCCGCTTTCGCCGCGCCTGCACGACGCCCGCACGCTGCAACGCGAAGGCGAGCTGACCACGGCGGTGGCGGTGGCGGCCACCGAAGTGACCAACGCGCAGTACGCGGAGTTCCTCGCGGCCACCGGTCAGGAGCCGAGACAGCCGGGCGCCCCGGACGAGCCCGTCACCCACGTCGACCTCGACGACGCCCGCGCGTACTGCGCCTGGCGCGGTGGCCGCCTGCCGACCGAGGACGAGTGGCAGCTGGCGGGGGATCGGTTGCGCCGTGGCACACCCGTCGTCTGGAACTGGACCGAGAGCGAGCACTCCGACGGCCGCACGCGGTTCGTGATGCTCAAGGGCGGCAGCGACTACCGCGCCGAAGGCTCCGAGTGGTACGTCGAAGGCGGCGTCAAAGCTCCGGACTACACCGTGAAGCTCCTCCTGCCCGGCTTCGGTCTCGCCCGGAGCGCGACGGTCGGCTTCCGGTGCGCGTGGGAGGTCCGGTCGTGAGCGTCTCCCGCGATCCTTCGGCCGGCGCGCTCGCCGGGCTGCGCGTCATCGACGCCTCGACGCTCTTCGCCGGCCCGATGGCCGCGATGCACCTGGGTGACATGGGTGCCGACGTGATCAAGGTCGAGCACCCGCGCAAACCCGACCCGTCGCGCACCCACGGCGCCGCGAAGGACGGCGTCAACCTGTGGTGGAAGACGCTGGGCCGCAACAAGCGCACGGTCACCGCCGACCTCGGCAGCGAAGGCGGCCGCGAGGTGTTCCTCGCGCTCGCCACCACCGCCGACGTCGTCATCGAGAACTTCCGCCCGGGCACGCTCGAACGCTGGCACCTCGGGTACGACGAGCTGGCGAGCTGGAACCCGAAGCTGGTGCTCGCCCGCGTGACCGGCTTCGGGCAGCTCGGCCCGTACCGGTCGCGGCCGGGGTTCGGCACGCTCGCCGAGGCGATGAGCGGGTTCGCGGCGACCACCGGGGAGCCGGACGGCCCGCCGACGCTGCCGCCGTTCGGGCTCGCCGACGGCGTCGCGTCGCTGGCCACGGCATACGCGATCATGGTCGCACTGGCCGCCCGCGCGACCACCGGCCGCGGGCAGGTCGTCGACACCGCGATCATCGAGCCGATGCTGGCCATGCTCGGCCCGCAGATCACCCGCTGGGACCAGCTGCGGACCGTCCAGCCGCGCACCGGTAACCGGTCGACCAACAACGCGCCACGCAACACCTACCGCACCGCCGACGGCCAGTGGGTCGCGGTCTCGACGTCGGCCCAGTCGATCGCCGAGCGCGTGGTGCGCATGGTCGGGCGGCCGGACCTGGCCGACGAGCCGTGGTTCGCCACCGGCGCCGAGCGGGCCCGGCACGCCGACGAGCTCGACGAAGCCGTCGGGAAGTGGATCGGGCAGCGCACCCGCGACGAGGTCGTCGCGGCCTTCGAGGAGGCACAGGCGGCCGTCGCGCCGATCTACGATGCCGCGGACATCGTCGAGGACCCGCAGTTCCGGGCGCTCGGCACGATCCACGAGATCGAGGACGACGACCTCGGCCCGATGCTCATGCAGGGACCGTTGTTCCGGCTTTCGGGCCACGACGGCGTCATCGGCCACACCGGCCGTCCGCACGGGGCCGACACCGACGCCGTGCTGGAAGAGCTGGGGTTCTCGCCCGAGCGCGTCGCCGCGCTGCGGGAGCGGGGTGCGGTGTGAGCCCGGCCCTGACGTTCCTCTACGCGCCGGCCGACCGCCCGGACCGGGTCCGCAAGGCGTTGGCGTCCGAGGCCGACGTCGTGCTCGTCGACCTCGAGGACGCCGTCGCCCCGGCGCGCAAGGCCGAAGCCCGTTCGAACGTGGTGGAGCTGCTCGCCGAGGTGTCGCGCCCGGTGCAGGTGCGGGTCAACCACCCGAGCACGCCGTGGCACGACGCCGACCTCGCGACGGTCGCCGGCCTGCCGCTCGCGGTGGGCGCGCGGCTGCCGAAGGTCGAGGCGCCGGACGAGATCCTCGCGATCGACCGGGTGCTGCCGGGCCGGGCCCTGAACCCGCTGATCGAGTCGGCGCTGGGCGTGGAACGGGCGCTGGAGATCGCGACGGCGTCGCCGCGGATCGCGTCGATCGGGCTCGGCGAGGCCGACCTGCGCTCGGACCTCGGCGTCGCCGACGAGGCCGGGCTGACCTGGGCGCGCAGCCGGGTGATCGTCGCGGCGCGGGCGGCGCGTCTGGTACCGCCCGCGATGTCCGCTTATGCCAACGTCCGCGACCTCGACGGGCTGGCCGCGTCCTGCCGGGCGGGCCGGGCGCTCGGGTTCCGCGGCCGGACCGCCATCCACCCGGTGCAGCTGGAGACGATCCGGGCCGCGTTCTTGCCGACACCGCAGGAGGTTTCGCGGGCGCGGGAAGTCATCGAACGGGTCGCGGGCGCGACGGCGGCCGGGGTCGGCGCGATCGCCCTCGCCGACGGGACCTTCCTCGACGTCGCCATGGTGGAACAGGCGCGGACGGTGCTTTCCCTGGCCGATTAGTACGAGCGTTGTACGGAATTTGGACGCCCGCGTGGCGCACTGGCGGACATGCGAATTCCGAAAGCGATCCTCTTGGCGCTGGCGGTGGTGGCCGGCGCGCTGACGCTGACTCCGGCGGCGAGTGCGGCCTACAGCGACCCGCTGACCACCACCACGAAGCAGAACCTGGTCTGGCACGCGACGCCGGCCGCCGCGCTGACCGCGCTGGACAACGCGCTGCCGAACGTCAGCATGAACACCGTCGTCAACGACCCCAGTTACGCGATGACCGGCTGCACCGCCGCCGAAAAGGCCGCGCTGCCCAAGGCGCCGGCCGCCACGAAGGCGCTGTGCTGGGACTCCGAACGCGCGGGCAGCACGACCTGGGTCCCGCAGGGCATCACGACCTCCGGTGACGCCGACGACGACGGCATGTGGGGCGCGGACAAGATCATCCTGTCCGGCTGGCACGGCACCGCCGCGCTCGGCCGGTACGACGACGCGCGCATCCAGGCCGTCAACTACGACGACCCGGCGTCGGCCGCGCACCGCATGGTGTACCTGGCCGTGCCGAACAGCACCGGCAGCAGCTTCTCCGGCGCGCAGGCGCACATGGGCGGGATGGCGTGGTACGGCGACAAGATCTACGTCACCGCCGTCGGGAACACCTCGACCGCGATCCGGGTGTTCAGCACCAAGCACATCCTGCAGCTGACCGACACGACGTCGAACGCGATCGGCAAGACCTCGCGCGGGTACGCCGCCTGGACCTACAAGTACGCGATGATGCAGGTCGGCTACTACACCTATGCGGGCGGCACCTGCAGCATGTCCTCCGACACCGGGGTGCCGTGCTTCTCGTCGCTGTCGCTGGACCGCAGCACCAGCCCGGCGAGCATCGTGACGACGGAGTACTTCTCCGACCAGAGCCGCCACGGCCGCCTCTACCGCTACCCGGCGGGCACGGACTACCTGCTGACCGGGACCGCCACCGAGGCTTACCGCAGCTACGTGGGCAACATGCAGGGCGTGCTGTCCCACAACGGAAAGTGGTACGTGGCCCACAGCTCGGCCACGCTCAACGGCCAGCTCTGGGCCCAGACGACGACGGCGAGCACGTCGGCCACCTGCGGCACGACGAGCGCGTGCTGGGCGGTGCACCCGGAGGCGCTGACCTACGACTGGTCGACGGGCCTGGTGTGGTCCCAGTCGGAGTGGTCGACGGCCGACTGCGAGGCACAGGGCCAGACTTGCGGCCGGTCGGTGTTCGCGGTGCCGCTGACCTCACTCGGCTAGCAGGGCCGCGCCGAGCGCCGTGATCAGGTAGAAGACCTGGCGCCCGGAGCGTTCGCGTTGCGCCAGGCCGTTTTCGCGCAGCACGGCCAGGTGCTGGGACACCGCGCTGGGGGTGACGCCGAGCGCGTGGGCCAGGTCGGTGGTAGTGGCGGGGGAGCGCAGCGCTTCGAGCAGCCCGGCCCGCGCGCGGCCCAGCAGCCGGACGGTGGCCTCGGCGGGTGGTCGGGTGCCCGCCGTCCAGAGGGCGCCGCGGCCGCGGGCCGGGTAGCGGACCGTGGTCTGGGTCGAGGTGTTCTTCTTGATCATCACGTGCGGTGGGCCGAGCACGACGGGGATCAGCACCAGCCCGCCGGGGCCGCGGTTCACCACGACGTCGTCCCGGACGTGCTCGCTGGTCAGCAGGAGCCGGCCGTCGTCCCAGCGCAGGTCCGGGTGCAGCCCGGCGAACAGCTTTTCCGCGCCGCCGGCGGCGAACACCCGCGCGCGGTGGGCGACGTCGGCGTCGAGGACCGCGCGCATCCTCGGCCAGTGCGGGGCGACCAGCCGGTCGTGCGCCGCGCGCAGCTCCGCGGCGACCGCCTTCAGGCCGGCGGCCGGGTGGGCGGCCAAGTCGGTGACCGTGCCGCGCGGGTCGTCGCCGAACACCCGGCCGAGACTGCGCCGGACCTGCCGCGCCGTCGTGGCGCGCAGCGCGGCCAGGTCGTCGTCGATGGACGGACCGGCGCCGCGCGGGGCGGGCACGAGGAACTGCGGCCAGTTGGGCCGGTCGCTCACGAGCAGCGGCCACGTCCACGGCAGCGCGAGCGGCTCGCGGGCGAGCTCGTCTTCCGCCCAGCGCAGCCACGGCAGGTTGACCGCCTGCCGGTCCCGGCCGCCCAGCTGCCGCAGGCACTCGACCGTCTCCGACAGCGGGGAGATCGCGACCCGGGTCGTCGCCAGCTCCGCGACGCCGAGTTCGATCACCAGTGCCATGCCTTCGAGTATGTAGCACTGCGCTAAATGGTGTCGCGGGTGCCGAGGCGGGCCGAAAGATCACCGCATGACGGCTTTCCGGCGACTCTGGTGGGCGACCGGCATCGACAACCTCGGCTCCGGCGCCTACACCGCGGCGGTGCCCCTGGTGACGGTCACGGTCACCCACGACCCGCGGCTCGTGTCCCTGGTCTCGACCGCGGCGTACCTGCCGTGGCTGCTGCTGTCGCTCCCGGCGGGCGCGCTGGCCGACCGGCACGATCGCGCGGATCAGGTGCTTGATCGCGTCCCAGACGGCGTCCCACTCACCCGTCATGATGCCGTCGAGGATCGCGAAGTTCGTGATCGCCGTGGCGTCGAGGCCCGCGGCTTGGCGGCCCTGCGACGGCAGGCCCAGCTGATGTGGCGCTCGCAGGCACTCCAGGCCGCGCTGGTCGCCGTGACCGCGATCCTGGCCGCCTTCGGGGAAGCCGGCATCCCGGTCCTGGTCGTGACGGCGTTCGGGATCGGCGCGGGCGACGTCGTCTTCGGCACCGCCGCACAGGCGATCCTGCCGGACCTCGTGCCGAAGTCCCGGCTGCACCGAGCCAACGGCCACCAGCAGGCGATCACGACGATCACCGGCCAGTTCGCCGGACCGCCGCTCGGCAGCCTGCTGTTCGGCGTGGCGGGGGCCCTCCCGTTCGGCTTCGACGCCGTGTCGTTCGCGCTGTCCGCGCTTTTGGTGGCGACACTGCCGCGGCGCACTTCGCAGGTCACCACCCGCCCGGCGGTACGGGAAGGCCTGACCTGGCTGCTGCGGCACCGGCTGCTGCGCACGCTGGCGCTTCTCCTGGGCGTCAACACGTTCTGCGGCCAGCTCGCCTACGCGACCCTCGTCCTGCTCGCCACCGAGGTCGTCCACCTCGACGCACGCGGCTACGGCGTGCTCCTGGCCGGCGCGGCCCTCGGCAGCGTGCTCGGCGGCTTGGTCAACGCGCGGATCGTGGCGCGGATCGGCGCCCTGCCGGCGCTGGTGGTCGCGCTGACGGCCAACGCCGGCGCGTTCGCCGGCATCGGCCTGAGCCCGAACGCGGTGGTGCTCGGGAGCTTCCTGGCGGTGACCGGGTTCGTCACGACCATGTGGAACATCGTGACCGTCGGCTTCCGCCAGCAGCTGGTGCCCCCGGCGTTGCTGGGCCGCGTCACGAGCGTCAACCGGTTCCTCGGCTGGGGCTTGATCCCCCTGGGCACCCTGGCCGGCGGCCAGGTGGCGCACGCGCTGGGGCTGCGGGCACCGTACCTGGTCGCGGCGGCGCTGCGGGGGCTCGCGCTGGTCGTCGCCTTGCCGGTGCTGATCCGGGCGGTGCGGGACTAGTCTCTTGTGGACGGAAGAGCGTCGAGCTGCCGCCGGACCCGCCGCTCCTCTTCGTCCCGGCCTTGCCGCCGGTACAGCTCGAGTGCTTCCTCCCACGCCTCGCGCGCCTGCCGGTGCCGGGTGAGCGCGGCGTAAGCGCTGCCGATCCGGTCGAGGGTGCCCGCCACCTCGTACAGCGACCCGATGGCCCGCAGCAGCGTCAGCGCGTCGCGGTAGCGGGAAACCGCTTCCTCGTGCCGGCCGGTCCGGTCGGCGATGAAGCCGAGGCTGTCGAGCGTCGTCGCCTGGCCTTCGGCGTCCTCGTGCGCGCGGAAGAGCGTCAACGCCGCCTCACAGTTCTCGCGGGCGTGGTCGTGCTCGCCGAGCTGGGCGGCGTACCAGCCGACCGCGTTGAGCGCGCCCGCCTCCCACACCGGGTTCGCCAGCGTGCGGGCGATCCGCAGCGCCTGCACCGCGTGGTCGTACCCCTTGCGGGGTTCGCCACCGGCCACCCACGCCGCCGCGAGGGTCCGGTGGGTGTGGGTCTGGTTGGCCGCGTCCGCGTGCGCCTCGGCCAGGGCGAGCGCCCGGTGCAGGTGCTCGATCCCCTCGTCGTGGCGGCCGAGGTCGGCGTGCGCGCGGCCGAGGAGGCGGTGGGTCAGGATCAGCGCGGCGGGGTCGAGCCGGTGCTCGGCCGCGGCGAGCCCGGTCCGCCACGCGGCGAGCCGGTCCCGGAAGTGCCCGCGGCGCCGGTGGAACGTCTCCAGCGTCCAGGCCAGGTCCCAGGCCGCCGCGCCGGCGACGTCGAGCGCGGCCAGCAGGCACGGGTGCTCCGCGTCGAACCAGGCCAGCGCCGCGCGCTCGTCCGGCAACACCTCCGCCGTGACGCCCGCGGGGAGCGGCGCCAGGACGATGGGCGCGCGGTGCGGGTTCTCGAGCCGGTTCGCCGCGAACGCCGTGTGCAGGTAGCAGCCGACCACCCGGTTCCGCGCCGCGGCCACCGCGCCTTCGGGCAGCCGGCTCGCCGTGTCGGCCGCGTACCGGCGGATCAGGTCGTGCATCCGGTAGCGGCCCCGCGCGTCCTGGGCCAGCAGCGACGCCTGTTCCAGCCCGAGCAGCAGCCGGCGGGTCTCCGCGGCGGGCTCGCCGACCAGCGCGGCGGCGGCCGCGAGCCCGATGTCGGGCCCGGGCGCGACGCCGAGCAGGGCGAACGCGCTCGCCTGCGCCGGGGTCAGGGCGTGGTGGGACCAGGAGAGCACGGCGGGCAGGCTGGCGGTCGGGTCGTCGTCGGCCAGCGCGCCGAGGCCGAGCTCGGCCAGCTCGTCGGCCAGCGCGGCCAGCGACCGGTGCGGGCGCGTGTGGGCGTGCGCGGCCACGATGCTCAACGCCAGCGGGAACCCGCCGCACAGGGCGATCAGCCGCTCGACGGCCGACTCTTCGGCGCGGGTGCGGGCCGCGCCGAGCCGGTCGGTGAGCAGCGCGCGGGCCTCGGCGCCGGAGAGCACGTCGAGCGGCAGGTGCCGGGCGGCGTGCCCGGTGACCAGGCCGGTGAGCCGGAAGCGGCTCGTCACCAGCACGGTGCAGGTGGCACTGCCCGGCAGCAGCGGCGTGACCTGCCGGGTGTCGGCGGCGTTGTCGAGTACCAGCAGCATCCGCTTCCCGGCGACGAGCCCGCGGAACAGCGCCGCCTGCGCGTGCGGGTCGAGCGGGATGCGGTGCGGTTCGACGCCGAGCGCGTCGAGGAACCCGCGCATGGCCGCGGCCGGGTCCATCGGCGCGCTGTCCGGGCTGAACCCGCGCAGGTCGACGAAGAACTGGCCGTCGGGGAAGCGCGCCGCGTGGCGGTGGGCCCAGTGCAGGGCGAGCCAGGTCTTGCCGATGCCGCCCGCCCCGGCGATGGCGGAGATGACGACGGTGCCGCCCGCGTCGAGCGCCGCGTCCAGCCGGGCGAGGTCGGCCGAGCGGCCGACGAACGGCCGGGGCGCCGCGGGCAGCTGACGAGCGGTCCGCGTTCCGGGGCCGGGTTCGGCCGACTCCGCCAGCAGCCGGTTGTGCACCTGCCGCAGGGGTGCGCCGGGATCGGTGCCGAGCTCCTCGGCCAGCCGGGTGTGCACGAGCCGGTAGTGCGCGAGGGCGTCGGCGGTGCGCCCGGCCTGGTGCAGCGCCGTCATGTACTGCCCGGCGACACGCTCGTCGAGGGGGTGGTTGGCGGCCTGTGCGGCGAGCTCGGCGACCAGCCGGTCGCCGTGGCCGAGCGCGAGCCGGGCGTCGGCCAGGTCCCGCTCCGCGGCCAGGCGTTCCTGGCCGAGGCGTTCCCGTTCGGCTTCGGCCCACTCGCCGTCGAGCCCGGTCAGCGCCTCGCCGCGCCACAGGGCCAGCGCCTCGGTCAGCGCGCGGGCGGCCTGTTCGGGGTCGCCGGCGGCCCGGGCGGTGGCGGTCAGTTCGCGGAACCGGTGCAGGTCGACCGGCCCGGTCAGCAGGTACCCGCCGGAGCGGTGCAGGATGGCGAGCCCTTCGGCGCCGGCGAGTGCCTGGCGCAGCCGGGAGAGGTAGCTGTAGAGCGTGGCCCGGCCCCGCCGCGGCGGCTGCGCGCCCCAGACGCGTTCGACCAGCCGATCGGCGGCCACGACCCGGCCGCCTTCGACGGCCAGCGCGGCCAGCAGGCACCGCTGTCGGGCCGGCCCCAGGTCGACGGCCTCATCCCGCACGGTGACCTCGCCGAGCACGCAGAGCATCGCCGAGCACCTCCCCTGACCAGCGTGATGCAGAAATCCCGCAAGGATTACACACGATCCTGCCCCGAGAGTGTGCCGCGACGGCACCGAGCAGCCGGGAGGAAGCATGCGCAGGACGGTCCGGGCCTGGGTCCCGCTCGTCGCACTGGCCGTGTCGGCGGCGGCCCCGGGCGAGGTTCCGCCGGACCCCTCGTAACGGCCCGGATCGCCCCCGCCAGGGTGGTCCGGGCCGAGGAGCCGGGGTTCCGGTCCGTGTCGGTGGTGGTGTGGCGGACGTCGACGGTGGTGGGGCCGGCGGGGGAGCGGTGGCTGGTTGTGCGGGCCGCGCGCCGGGAGTTCGTGGTCGTCGCGCCGGGTGTGGATCCGCAGTAGTCGGCCGCTGGGGTGGCCGAGGGGGGAGCAGTGGTGGGTCATGCGGGTCGCGCGCCGGGAGTTCGTGGTCATCGCGCCGGGCGCGGACCCGCGCTAGTCAGCCGCCGGGGTGGCCGCAGGCGTACGTCGAGGCGGCGGCGAGGGTGACGCACGCCGGGCAGGAGTTCACCGGCCGGTCGCGGCGGCCGAAGTACGGGTGCTTCGCGCCGCACAGCGCCGTGAGCACCTCGCCCGGCTTCGGGTCCGGGTGGCACCGCGGGCAGAAGGCGTGCGCCGCGCGTTCGACGTCCGTGCTCATGCTCAGCGGGGTACCCGCGGCTCGACCGCGCCAACCCGCCGGAACCACGCCGTGACCGGGCGGCCGCCGGTGAAGCACCAGATCGCGATGACCGGGTCGCAGAACGCGCAGCCGAACGACGAGTCGTGCGCGAACGGCAGGATCGGCTGGCCCTTGAGGTGGTGGACGACGTCCCACCCGGTGTGCAGGAGCCAGCCGATCCCGATGAACGTCCACGAGTCGAGCCCGCGGAAGGCGACGTAGGTCAGCACCGCGCAGAAGGCCAGTTCCCACGGCCCGAGCGCGCCGCCGGACAGGTAGGCGGCGCCGGCGCCGGCCACCATCACGGCGTTGAACTTGCGCCGGTGCGGCTCGGCGATCAGGGAGTTGAGCAGGACGTAGAGGAGGCCGATCAGGATCGGCGCCAGCACGGCGATCATGGTCGAGCACGCTAGGTTCGGCCGTCCCGGGCGGCCAGTGGCTGTCCGGCCAGGGTCCGCCGGATTCTCGCCACCGGCGCGTTTCCGTAAGGTAGGGCCACCAGATGATCGGCTGACCAGGTGGTTCGATGAACGTGAAGGCGGCCCGCGCGAGTGCGACGCGGGAGAGCATCCTCGTGACGGCGGAGCGGCTCTTCGCCGAGCACGGGGTGCACGTGGTGTCCAACCGGCACATCAGCGAGGCCGCCGGGCAGGGCAACAACGCCGCGGTCAACTACCACTTCGGCACCAAGGTGGACCTGGTCCGCGCGATCATCCGCAAGCACTCGGATCGGATGGAGGCCCTGCGCGCGGAGCTCGTCGAGGCCGTCGACGGCGCGGGTTCGCTGCGCGACTGGGTGGCCTGCCTGGTCCGCCCGAGCACGACGTACCTGCGGGAGCTGGGCGCGCCGACGTGGTTCGCCCGGTTCAGCGCCCAGGTGATGACCGACCCGGCGCTGCGGGAGCTGATCGCGGAGGAGTCCCTGGCGTCGCCGGCGCTGGCCCGCGCGGTCGAGGGCATGAACCGCAGCATGGACGGCTTGCCCCCGGACGTCCGCGCGGAACGCGGTGACATGGCGCGGCAGCTGATGATCCACATGACGGCGGAGCGCGAGCGGGCGTTGGCGGAGGGGACGGCGACGCCGCGGGCGAGCTGGGACGACGCGGGGACGGGCCTGATCGACGCGATCACCGGGCTGATCCTGGCCCCGGTGACGCCGCCTTCCTGACCCACGCCGGTGCCAAGCGCCCCAATGTGGCCTTCGGTGCGTCTGACGCAACCAAGGCCACATTGGGGCGCTTGAGCGGGACCGAGCCGGTTCGTCCGCGCGGATCAAGACCGGCGCCGCGGTTCGTCGCCGCGGACGAACGGTGCCGCCCCCATTCCTCCTAACGTCGCCGGGAAGCGACGACGAGGAGGCTGACGGGTGCGGACACTCTTGCGGGGCGGACGGGTCGTGGACCCCGGGACCGGGTTCGACGGCGTCGCCGACGTGCTCCTGGACGACGGCAAGGTCGAGGCCGTCGGCACCGGGCTCGGCGCGGAAAACGCCACGGAGGTCGACGTCGGCGGGCTCGTCGTCGGGCCAGGGTTCGTCGATCTGCACAGTCACGTGCACTCCGTCGCCGGGCAGCGGCTGCAGGCCATGGACGGCGTCACCACCGCCCTCGACCTCGAGGCCGGCCTGATGCCCGTCGACCGCGCGTACGCCGAAGCCGCGAAAGCCGGCCGGCCGCTGCACTACGGCTTTTCCGCCTCCTGGGGCGCCGCCCGCGCGCAGGTCCTCGCGGACATCGCGCCCGACGCGAGCATCGAGAGCGGGCTCGCCGTCCTCGGGAACCCCCGGTGGCAACGGAGCTCCTCGAAAGCAGAACTCCAAGCCTGGCTGTCGCTGCTCGAGGGCGAGCTGGCCAAGGGCGCGCTGGGCATCGGCATCCTCATGGGCTACGCGCCGGCGACCGAGCCCGGCGAGTTCCTCGCCGTCGCCCACCTCGCCGCGAAGGCCGGGGTGCCGACCTACACCCACGTGCGCGAGCTCGTCGAGGTCGACCCGGACATCCCCGTCGACGGCTCGGTCGAGATCGTCGCCGCCGCGGGGGAGACCGGCGCCGCGATGCACCACTGCCACGTCAACAGCACCTCCGGCCACCACATCGACCGCGTCCTCGCCACCCTCGACACCGCCCGCCGCGAAGGCTCGCGCGTCACCGTCGAGGCCTACCCCTACGGCGCGGGCAGCACCGCCGTCGGCGCCGCGTTCATCGAGCCGGAACGCCTGAAGCTCAAGGGACTCGGGCCGTCGAGCGTCGTCATCCTCGAGACGGGGGAGCGGGTCCGCGACGAAGCCCGGCTGCGGCAGCTCCGCGCGCAGGACCCGGGTGCACCCTGTCTGCTGGAGTTCCTCGACGAGACGAACGACCGCGACCGGAACCTGCTGCACCAGGCCCTCGCGTTCCCCGACGCCGTCGTCGCCAGCGACGCGATGCCGGTGTACTGGAAGGACGGCCGCACCGAGTCCACCGACTGGCCGCTGCCGGCCGGCGGCACCACGCACCCGCGGACCGCGGGCACCTTCGCCAAGACCCTGCGCCTGATGGTCCGCGAAGCCGGGGCGTGGAGCTGGCTCGAAGCCTTCCGCCGCTGCTCCTACCTGCCGTCGCGGCTCCTCGACGACGTCGCGCCGTCGGCCCGCGGCAAGGGCCACCTCGGCGCCGGGGCCGACGCCGACCTGGTCGTGATCGACCCCGCCAAGATCACCGACACGGCCACCTACACCGACCCCACCCGCCCGTCGGTCGGCGTCCGGCACCTCTACGTCGCCGGAGTTCCCGTGGTCACCGAAGGGAACTTGAACACCGACGCGTTGCCCGGCCAGCCGCTGCGGGGTGAGCCGAAGTGATCGACGACATCGAGACGCTCGTCCGTTGCGAGTCACCGTCCAAGGACCACGAAGCCGTCGCGCGCAGTGCCGAGGCCGTCGCGAAGATCGGCCACCGGCTCCTCGGCGTCGAGCCCGAGCGCATCGTCACCGACGGCTGCACGCACCTGCGCTGGCAGTTCGGAGAGCCGAGGGTGCTCCTGCTCGGCCACCACGACACCGTGTGGCCACTGGGATCCCTGGAAACACACCCGTTCGAAGTCCGCGACGGCGTCCTGCGCGGACCGGGCTGCTTCGACATGAAGGCCGGCGTCGTGATGGCCCTGCACGCGGCCGCCGCGCTGGCCGACCGCGACGGCGTGTCGATCCTCATCACCGGTGACGAGGAAATCGGCTCACCGCTGTCGCGCACGCTCATCGAGGAAGAAGCCAAGAGCTGCGCCGCGGTATTCGTGCTCGAAGCCTCGGCCGACGGCGGCGCGCTGAAGACCCGCCGCAAAGGTGTTTCCCTGTACCGGATCGAGATCGAAGGCCGGGCCGCGCACGCCGGCCTCGAACCTGAAAAGGGCGTCAACGCCGGCATCGAGGTCGCCCACCAGATCCTCGCCGTCGCCGCGCTCGCCGATCCCGCGAAGGGCACCACCGTCGTCCCGACCGCGCTGAGCGCCGGGACCACCACGAACACCGTGCCCGCCAAGGCAAGCGTCGCCGTCGACGCCCGCGTGTGGGACGCCGCCGAGCAGGTCCGCGTCGACCGCGCGATCAGAAACCTCAAGCCGGTGACCGAAAACGCCCGGATCCACATCGTCGGCGGCATCAACCGGCCGCCACTGGACGCCAAGGCGTCGGCGGAGCTGTTCGCCCTGGCGAACGAACTCGGCGGACCGCTCACCGAGGCGGCGGTCGGGGGTGCCTCCGACGGCAACTTCACGGCAGGACTGGGCATTCCGACGCTCGACGGCCTCGGCGCGGTCGGCGGCGGCGCGCACGCCGACGACGAGCACGTCCTCGTCGCCGAGCTGGACCGCCGCACCGCCTTGCTGAAAGCGCTCACCGAAACCGTGCTGAACCACCGGAGTTCGTCCGCGCCGACGAACGCGCCGGGTGAATCCGGTGCGGCACAACGGTGACCGGCGGGCCGCGGGTGGAGAGGATTCCAGGCGTGACAGAAGTCGTGACGAACACAGCCCCGCCGCTGCGGGACGAGGCGGCCGCCGCGGCGACCGCCGCCGCCACGGCCTCGGGGGTCGAAGTCCGCACCCTGGCCGAGGTCGCCGACCTGACCGCCGTGACGCGGCTCTTCGAGTCGATCTGGCGTCCCGCTCCCGGCAACCAGCCCGTGACGACCGAACTGCTGCGGGCCATGGTGTCCGCGGGCAACTACGTCGCGGGCGCGTTCGACGGACCCGAGCTCCTCGGCGCCTGCTTCGGGTTCTTCGGCGGTCCCGCGAAGGGGGGACTGCACAGCCACATCGCCGGGGTCGCCACCGCCGGGCACGGCCGCGGCATCGGCTTCGCGCTCAAGCTGCACCAGCGTGCTTGGGCGCTGCGCCAGGACGTCCCGGTGATCTCCTGGACGTTCGACCCGCTGGTCCGCCGCAACGCCCACTTCAACCTGACCAAGCTCGCCGCGCTGCCCGACCAGTACCTGCCCGACTTCTACGGCCCGATGAACGACGGCATCAACGGCGCGGGGGACACCGACCGGATCATGGCCGTCTGGGACCTGGCGAGCCCGTCCGTGCGGGCCGCCGCCGAGGGCAAGCCGGCCCGGCTCGACGCGGCCACGCTGACGCGGCAGGGTGCCGCGGTGGCGCTGGCGGCGGGCCCCGACGGCGGCCCGGTCACCGGACCGGCCGACGCGCGGGTCGTGCTCGTCGCCGTCCCGCCCGACATCGAAACGCTGCGGCGCGTCGACCCCGGCCAGGGCCGGGCGTGGCGGGTCGCGCTGCGGGAGGTGCTGGGCGGCCTGCTGGCCGAGGGCGCCTCGGTCGTCGGATTCGATCGTGCCGGCTGGTACGTGGTCGCGAAGGAGCAGTCGTGAAACTCAGTGGTGTGGAACTCCGCCGCGTCCGGATGCCCCTGGTCGCGCCGTTCCGGACGTCGTTCGGCACGCAGAACCAACGTGAGCTCCTGCTCCTGCGCGCGGTGACGTCGGAAGGCGAAGGCTGGGGCGAGTGCGGGGCGATGGTCGACCCGCTCTACTCCTCCGAATACGTCGACGGCGTCGAGCACGTGCTGCGGACCTTCCTGGTGCCGGCGCTGCTCGCCGCCGACGACCTGACCGCGCACAAGGTCGCGCCGCTGCTGGCGAAGTTCAAGGGCCACCGGATGGCCAAAGCCGCGCTGGAGATGGCGGTGCTCGACGCCGAGCTGCGCGCGCACGGCATCTCCTTCGGCACCGCATTGGGGTCCACAAAGGACTCGGTGCCGTGCGGGGTGTCCGTCGGCATCATGGAGACCATCCCGCACCTGCTCGACGTCGTCGGCGGCTACCTCGACGACGGCTACGTCCGGATCAAGCTCAAGATCGAGCCGGGCTGGGACGTCGAGCCGGTGCGCGCGGTCCGCGAACGCTTCGGCGACGACATCCTGCTGCAGGTCGACGCGAACACCGCGTACACGCTCTCGGACGTGCCGCAGCTGCAGCGGCTCGACCCCTTCGAGCTGCTGCTGATCGAGCAGCCGCTCGAAGAGGAGGACGTGCTCGGCCACGCCGAGCTGGCCAAGCACATCCGGACGCCGATCTGCCTCGACGAGTCCGTCGTCTCGGCTCGCTCGGCCGCCGACGCGATCCGCCTCGGCGCCTGCCGGATCGTCAACATCAAGCCCAGCCGCGTCGGCGGGTACCTGGAGGCGCGGCGGGTGCACGACGTCTGCGCCGCGCACGGCGTCCCGGTCTGGTGCGGCGGGATGATCGAGACCGGGCTGGGCCGGGCGGCCAACGTCGCGCTCGCGTCGCTGCCGGGGTTCACCCTGCCCGGCGACACTTCGGCGTCGGACCGGTTCTACACCAGCGACATCACCGAGCCGTTCGTGCTGGAGGGTGGCCGGCTGCCGGTGCCGTCCGGGCCCGGCCTCGGCGTCACGCCGATCCCGGAGCGGCTGGCGGAGGTCACCACCGAGCAGTCCTGGCTGGCTTCATGACCACTGTGGACACCCAGACCGAGCTGTGGACCGCGCGCCGGGTCAACCGGACCGCGCTGGTGACGATGGTCGTCATGCTGCTCGCGTGGTCGGTCGACTACATCGACCGGTTCGCGATCAGCATGGCGCTGCCGTCGATCGGCGCCGAGTTCGCGCTGTCCAAGGCCCAGCAGGGCTGGCTGGTCACGGTCTTCGCGCTGGTGTACATGGTCTGCCAGATCCCCGCGGGCTACCTGGCCGACCGCTACGGCTCGCGCCGGCCGATGCTGGTGACGCTCGTGCTGTGGTCGCTGTTCACCGCGCTCACCGGCATGGCCGGCACCTTCGGCCTGCTGCTGCTCGTGCGGGCCCTGTTCGGCGTCTGCCAGGGCTGCTTCCCGGCGGCGTCGTTCAAGGCCGTCGCCGAGCGGACCACCCCGGCGAACCGGGCGACGGCGAGCGGGGTGATGCTCTCGGCCAGCGGGATCGGCGCGGGCCTGGCGCCGCTGATCGTCGGCCCGCTGCTGATGGCCGTCGGCTGGCGGCACACGTTCTTCTGGATGGCCGGCTGCGGCGCGGTGATCGGCATCGCGGTCTGGGCGATCCTGCCGAAGGCGCTGCCGGAGCGGCTGAGCAGCCTGCCCGAGGAGAAGGCCGCGCCGGCCGTGCCGCGGTCGCGGGTGCTGCGCTCGGGCGTGGTGTGGAAGTTCGCGCTGCTGTTCTGCCTGGTGAACATGCTCGCCTACGGCCTGATCACCTGGGTGCCCAGCTACCTGGTGGAGGCCCGGCACCTGTCGCTCGCCCAGACCGGCGTGCTGGCCGCGATCCCGATGCTGGTCAGCATCGGCACCACGATGCTCGGCGGCTGGCTGTTCGACCGGTTCTTCCACGACCGGGCCCGCTGGTTCCTCGGCGGCATCCTGCTCACCACCGGGGTGCTGCTGGGCCTGATGGTGACCGCGGGCAGCACGACCGAGTTCACCGTCTACGAGACGCTCTCGCTCGGCGTCGCCGGCCTCGCCACGATGGGCGTGTTCGGCCTGCCGCTGCGGGTGATCCCGCCCGCGGTGATCGGGGTCGGGATGGGGATCATGAACTTCGGCGGTCAGGTCGCCGGCGCCGTCGCCCCGGTGGTGATGGGCTGGCTGGCCGACCGCTTCTCCTACCCGGCGGCGTTCGGCTTCCTCATCGGCACGACGCTGCTCGCCGCCGTCGTCGCGTTCTGGGTGCCCCAGCGGGCCGAGCAGTTCACCTTCGCCTGAGCAGTCCACAACGGACGGAGAAACCGATGGAGTCAGCCGAAGAGGCCATCACCCGCCGCGTGGCGGAGGCCGGCGCGCGGGTCCGGCGGCACGCGGCCACCGCGGCGGTCGCGCTCGCGCGGGTCCGTGTCCTGGTCGCCGTGCGCGGCGCGGCGCTGCGAGCCGCCGCCGCGGCACGCGGGGCGGTTCGTCCGCCGCGATGAAAGATTCGCCGGGAGTCGTCGGTTTCGACGAATCGGGCGCCCCGGCCTTCGCCCTAGCATCCCGGCATCGCCGGTTCCCATCGTCGGACGAGAGGCAACCATGTCGAAACTCACCGAACTCTCCGCCTGGCTGGAAAGCCGGCTCCCCGCCGTCCTGGCCGAGCACCACGTGCCCGGCGCGGCCGTGGCCGTGTACGCCGGCGGCGAGATCATCGACCACGCGGCCGGGGTGCTCAACAAGGGCACCGGCGTCGAAGCGGACACGGACTCGCTGTTCCAGATCGGGTCGATCACCAAGATCTGGACGACCACGCTGGCCCTGCAGCTGGCCGACGAGGGCCTGCTCGACCTCGACCAGCCGGTGCGGAAGTACCTGCCCGAGTTCACGATCGCCGACAGTGTTGCAGCTGCCAATATTACGGTCCGGCAGCTGATGTGCCACACCTCGGGCTTCGAAGGCGACATCTTCACCGACACCGGCCGCGGCGCCGACTGCGTCGAGAAGTACGTCGCCACCCTCGGCGACGTCCCGCAGCTGTTCGCACCCGGCGAGATGTTCTCCTACAACAACGCCGCCTTCTGCGTGCTCGGCCGGGTCGTGGAGGTGCTGCGCGGCAAGTCCTACAACGACTGCCTGGCCGACCACCTGTTCGTCCCCTTGGGACTGACGCACGCCGCGGCCAGCCCGTACGAGGCGATCCGCTTCCGGGCCGCGCTCGGCCACCTCACCCCCGAGCCCGGCGCGGACCCGCAGCCCGCCGGGGTCTGGGCACTGGCGGCGTCCAACGCTCCGGCCGGCGCGATGCTCGCCATGCGCCCGCGCGACCTGGTGACCTTCGCCGGCATGCACCTGCGGGACGGCGAAGGCCCGGACGGCACCCGCGTGCTGAGCGCGGAAAGCGCCCGCGCCATGCGGGAACGCGTCGTGGAGCTGCCCGACCTCGGCCTGATGGGCGAGGCGTGGGGCCTGGGCTGGTCGCTGTCGGAGGGCGGCGCGGTCGTCGGCCACGACGGCGGCACGATCGGCCAGTCGGCCTTCCTGCGCCTGGCGCCCGGGCACGACGTCGCCGTGGCACTGCTGACCAACGGCGGCAACCCGATCGCCGTCTACACCGAGGTCGTCGGCCACCTCCTGAAGGAGCTGACCGGCATCGAGCTCAAGGTGCCGCCGGTGCCGCGGCCGGACGCGCCGCGCGTCGACGCCACCCGGTACGTCGGCGAGTACTCCTCGTCCGTCGCGGACATCGTGGTCAGCCAGGACGAAGACGGCCGCGTCTGGGTCGAGCGCATCCCGAAGGGGATCTTCAAGGAACTGATGGGCCCGCAGAAGAGCGAGCTGGTCGCGATGAACGGCGACACGCTGATCCTGGCCGAGCCGATGCAGGGGATGCACCTGCCGCACGCCTTCGTCGGCGACGACGGCACCGGCCGCGCGCTGTACCTGCACACCGGCCGCGCCGACCGGCGGGTGAGCGCGTGAAGAAGGTCGAAACGAGGATCGCGGACGCCTTCCTGGCGGCGGGCGCGCGGGGTTTCGTGCACGCGCGGGAGATCGGCGGCGGGGCCGAGGTGGCGCTCGGCGCGGACGACCCCGTGGTGCTCGCGTCGGTGTTCAAGATCCCGGTCGCCCTCGCCTACGCCCGCGAGGTGGTCGCCGGGCGGCTCGACGAAACCGAGCGCACGCGGGTCGGTAAGCGCTACCGCATCGGCGGGATCGGCACCGCCGGCTGCGCCGACGACGTCGAGCTGAGCTGGCGCGACCTCGCGCTGTTCATGCTGACCATGAGCGACAACGCCGCCACCGACGTGATCTACCACCGCGTCGGGCAGGACGCCGTCGACCGGGTGCTCGCGGACCTCGAGCTGCGGCGCACGCAGCTGATCGGCTGCTGCGAGGACCTCTTCGCGTCGGTGCTCGCCGACCTCGGGGCCGCCGGCGCCGACGACCTCGACGCCGTGCTCGCCGCCGCGACCCCCGAGCAGGTCTGGAAGCTCGCGGTGCTCGACCCCGACCGTACGACCTCCTCGACGCCGCGGGAGATCACCACGCTGCTCGAGGCGATCTGGACCGACCGCGCCGCCGAGCCCGCCGCCTGCGAGCGGGTGCGCAAGATCATGGCCCAGCAGATCTGGCCGCACCGGATCTCCTCCGGCTTCGGCTCCGACGTCACGATCGCCGCCAAGACCGGCACCCTGCCCGCGGTGCGCAACGAAGCGGGCGTCCTGTCCTACCCGGACGGCCGCCGGTTCGCCGTCGCCGTCTTCACCCGCGCGGACTCCCTCGCCGAGCGGCAACCCGCCGTCGACGCCGCGATCGGCAAAGCCGCCCGGCTCGCCGTGGACCACCTCCGGAAGGAAACCCCATGACCAAGACACGGACCGCGGCGGTCCTGCTCGGGGTCGTCGCCCTCGCCGCGACCGCCTGCGGGGGCCCGGGCGGCAGCGCCGGCAGCGGCGACGGGACCCCGGTCGACGGCAAGACGTTCAGCCTCGGCGTCGGCTCCGACCCCGGCAGCCTCGACCCGCACATGACGGTGCTGTCAGTGGCCATCCAGGTCGACCGGTTCCTCTACGACTCGCTGCTGGGCCTCGACGACGCGGGCAAGCCGATCGCCGGGCTGGCCGCGAAGTGGGAGGCGTCGACCACGACCGCGTCGTTCACCCTGCGCCAGGGGCTCACCTGCGCGGACGGCAGCCCGCTGACCGCCGCCGACGTCGCGGCCAACATCAACTTCATCGGCGACCCGGCGAACAAGTCGCCGATCGCCGGCCTCTACATCGCCCCGGGCACCAAGGCGACCGCGGACGCGGCCGGCACGATCAACGTCACCAGCGGGAAGCCGGACGCGTTCCTGGCCCGCAACGTCGGCGGGGTGCCGATCGCCTGCGCCAAGGGCCTCGCGGACCGCAAGCTGCTCGCCAAGGGCGACGCCGGCACCGGGATGTTCACCGTCTCCGAGTCCGTGCCCAACGACCACTACACGTTCACCCGCCGCAAGGACTACGCGTGGGGCCCGGGTGACTGGAAGGCCGAAACCGGCTTGCCGGACAAGGTCGTCGTGCGGGTCATCCCGAACACCACGACCGCCACCAACCTGCTGCTGTCCGGCGAGCTGAACGCGGCCCAGATCAACGGCCAGGACCGGCAGCGGCTGGAGGCGCGCAAGCTCTTCCACACCGACTTCACCGCCCCGATCGGCGAGGTGTTCTACAACCAGGCGACCGGGCGGCCCGGGCAGGACGAGGCCGTCCGCCGGGCGCTGACCCAGGCCTTGGACCTGCCCCAGCTCGGCAAGGTGCTGACCAACGGCGCCGGGCGGCCGTCGAAAGGCATGATCACGAACGAGCCGCAGGTGTGTCCCGGCGACACCGTCACCGGCAGCCTGCCGGCGCACGACCCGGCCGCCGCGGCGGCCGCGCTGGACACCGCGGGCTGGAAGAAGGGCGCGGACGGCGTCCGCGCGAAGGACGGCAAGAAGCTTTCGCTCACCGTCCTCTACGGCACCCAGCTCGGCCCGACGATGGCGCCGACCGCGGAGCTGGTCCAGCAGCAGTGGAAGACCCTCGGCGTCGAGGTCACGCTCAAGGCGGTCGACAGTCCCGGCCTCAGCCAGGTCCTGTTCGGCACCGGCGAGTGGGAGGTCTCCCTCGGCCCGGTCGGGTTCTCGCTGCCGAGCCAGCTGGTGCCGTTCGTCTCCGGCCCGGCCGCGCCCGACGGGACGAACTTCGCGCACATCAGCAACCCCGGCTACGACCAGGGAGCGCAGGCCGCGGCGGCGAAACCCGGTGACGCCAGCTGCGCGGACTGGAACGCGGCGGAGACCGCGCTGGTCAAGCGGGTGGACGCGGTGCCCTACTTCGACTCCGTCGTCCCGATCTACGCCAGCGGCGCGAAGTTCGCCCTCAGCCAGGGCAGCCTGACGCCGTCCTCGATCCGGATGTACGCGAAATGACCACGGCGACGGCGCCCGCCGGCCTGCGGGGCAGCCCGTGGCCGGCGTTCGCCGCGCGCCGGCTGACCCGGTTCGTGGTGTCGCTGTGGGCCCTGGTGACCGCGGCGTTCCTGATGATCCACCTGGTGCCCGGTGACCCGGTGCGAGCCGCGCTCGGGCTCACCGCGCCCGCGGACCTGGTGGCGGCCAAGCGGGCCGAGCTCGGCCTGGACGATCCACTGTGGACGCAGTACGGGCACTACCTGCGCGGCCTGCTGACCGGCGACTTCGGCACGTCGATGGCGAGCGGCCAGCCGGTCACCCAGGTGATCGGCGACCGGCTGCCGGCGACGCTGCAGCTGGCGGTGCTGGCCTTCGCGGTGGTGGTCGTCGTAGCGATCCCGGTTGGCGTCGGCTTCGCGGTGCTGACCCGCGGCGGCCGCCGCCGCGGCGCCGAGCTGGGCTTCACGTCGGTGACCGTGTTCGTGGCCGCCATCCCGGAGTTCCTGGTGGCGGTCGGGCTCGTCGCGCTGCTCGCGGTCGGCCTCGGCTGGTTCCCGGTCGCCGGCGGGGACGACGCGAGCGCGTACGTCCTGCCGGTGGCGGCGCTCGCGGTCGGCCCGGCGGCGGTGCTCGCCCGGATGGTGCGGGTGGAGCTGCTTTCGGTGCTGGGCGCCGACTTCGTGCGCACCGCGAGGGCGAAGCGGTTGCCCGCGCGGCTGGTGTACGTCCGGCACGCGCTGCCGAACGCGCTGACCGCGACGCTCACCCTCGGCGGGCTGATGCTGACCGCGATGGTCGCGGGCACGGTGCTGGTGGAGAACGTGTTCGCCTGGCCCGGCCTCGGCTCGACGATCGTCGCGTCGATCCTGCAGAAGGACTACCCGCTGGTGCAGGGAGTCGTGCTGGTCTACGGCGTCGGCGTGCTGCTGGTGAACCTGCTGGTCGACGTCGTGCTCGGGCTGCTCGACCCGCGCTCGGCGATTCGGGAGGCGTGAGATGGCGCGACGCGGTTCGGTCTGGCTCTCGGCGGTGCGCACGCCGGTGGGCGCGTGTTCGGCGGTCCTGCTGGCGGCGGTCGTCGTCCTGGCGGTGCTCGCCCCGGTCCTGTGGGGTGACGCCGCCGCGGCGATCGACACCGACGCCATCGGCCAGGGCCCGTCCGGGGCGCACTGGTTCGGCACCGACTCCCTCGGGCGTGACCTGTTCTTCCGCACCCTGGTGGCGACCCGGCTCTCGGTCGGCCTCGCGGTGCTGGCGACCGTGATCGGCGTCGGCGCCGGGGTCGTGCTCGGGACGCTGCCGTCGGTGCTGCCCCGCTGGGCGGGCCGGCTGCTCACCGCCGCGGTCAACGTCGCGGTCGCGTTCCCCGGGCTGCTGCTGGCCCTGTTCCTCGCGGTGATCTTCGGCGTCGGCACCCAGGGCGCGGTGCTGGCGATCGGGTTCGCGGTGGCGCCGGCGTTCGCCCGGCTGGTGCAGACGCTGACGGCGTCGGTCAGCGGCCGCGACTTCGTCGACGCGGCGCGGGTTTCCGGCGTCGGCCGGATCCGGCTGCTGGCCCGGCATGTGCTGCCCAACATCGGGGAGCCCCTGGTCGTGAACGCGACCATCGGCGCGGGCTCGGCGTTGCTGGCCTTCGCCGGGCTGTCGTTCCTCGGGATCGGCGTGCAGGCGCCGGACTTCGACTGGGGACGGCTGCTGCGCGAAGGGCTCGACGGCATCTACGTGAACCCGGTGGCGGCGCTCGCGCCCTGTGCCGCGGTGGTGCTGGCCGGGCTGGCGTTCAACCTGGTCGGGGAGACGGTGGCCGCGGTGGTCGGCGTCCGCACCCGCGCGACGAAGCGCTCGGCGGCTCCGCTGCCACCCGCGTCGACGGCGGTCGTGGCCGAGCCCGCCGCCGACGCCGTGCTCGTCGTCGAGAACCTCCGGGTCGCGTTCCCGGGCCCGGGCGGGTGGACCGTGCCGGTGCGCGGGGTGAGCTTCAGCGTCCGCCCGGGCGAGGCGATCGGCGTCGTCGGCGAGTCCGGCTCGGGCAAGAGCCTGACCGCGCTCGCGGTGTCGCGCCTGATCGAAGCACCCGGCGTGGTCACCGCGGACCGGCTGGAGTTCGACGGCAAGCCCGTCGAGAAGGCGGCGGACCGCGACCTCGGCACGTCGCTGGCGATGGTGTTCCAGGACCCGATGACGTCGTTCAACCCGGCCCGCCGGGTCGGGCGGCAGCTCGCCGAGGTGTCCGAGCAGCACCACGGCCTGTCGCGGCGGGCGGCGTTCGCCCGCGCGGTCGAGAAGCTGGCCGCGGTGCGCGTGCCGGCCGCGGCCCGGCGGGCCCGGCAGTACCCGCACGAGTTCTCCGGCGGCATGCGGCAGCGGGCGATGATCGGCATGGGCCTGATGGGCCGGCCGAAGCTCGTCATCGCCGACGAGCCGACGACCGCCCTCGACGTCACCGTGCAGCGGCAGGTGCTGCGCCTGCTGGCCCGCACGCGCGAGGCCGAGGGCGCGGCGATCCTGCTCATCAGCCACGACATCGCCGTCGTTTCCCAGACGTGCGAACGGATGCTGGTGATGTACGCCGGGCGCGTCGTCGAGGACCTGCCGACCGGGAGCCCGGCCCAGCACCCGTACACGCGGGCGCTGCTGGCGACCACAGTGGACCTCGACACCGACCGCGACGAGCCACTGGCCGTGATCCCCGGCCGTCCGCCGGAACCCGGCCAGGTGCCCGGCGGCTGCGCGTTCGCCGCTCGCTGTCCACTGGCGACCGACCGCTGCCGCAGCGAAGATCCGGTGCTGGTGCCGGCCGCCGGCCGGCACCGGGTGGCGTGCTGGCACCCGCAGGTGAGCGTCCTTTCCGGACAGTCGCACGAGGAGGGGGCCGCATGAGCGCGCTCGAGTTCGACGCGGTGAGCGTCCGCTACGGCCGGTTGACCGCGGTCGACGGCGTCTCGTTGACCGTTCCGGCCGGACAGGTCGTCGGCCTGGTCGGCGAATCCGGCTCGGGCAAGTCGACGCTGGCCCGCGCCGCGGTCGGGCTCGCGCCGGTCAGCGCGGGCCAGGTGCGCCTCGACGGCGTCGATGTGCGGCGGCTGCCGAGGCGCCGGCCACTGCAGATGGTGTTCCAGGACCCGTATTCGTCGCTGGACCCGCGGATGGCGATCGGCGAGTCGATCACCGAGGCGATGCCGCGGGGGACGTCCCGTGGGGACCGCCGCGCCGAGGTGGCCCGGCTGCTCGACCTGGTCAACCTCGACCCCGAACGCGCCGCGATGCTGCCGGGGCAGCTTTCCGGTGGGCAGCGCCAGCGCGTCGCGCTCGCCCGGGCGCTGGCCGGGCAGCCGAAGGTGCTGATCGCCGACGAGATCACCTCCGCGCTCGACGTCTCGGTGCAGGGCGCGGTGCTCAACCTCGTCCGTGACGTGCAGCGGCGGCTCGCGCTGTCGATGCTGTTCATCTCCCACAACCTCGCGGTGGTGCGCTACGTCAGCGACGTCGTCGCGGTGATGTACCTCGGCCGGATCGTCGAGGCCGGGCCCGCCGAGCAGGTCCTCACCGATCCGCGGCACCCGTACACGCGGGAGCTGCTGGCCGCCGCGCCGTCCGCGCACCGCCACCTGCTCGACGACCGCGGCGACGACGTGCTCGCCGACACCGAACCCGCCGACCCGCACCACCCGCCGCCCGGCTGCCGCTACCACCCGCGGTGCCCGATCGGCCCGCTCGTGCACACCGACCGCACCCTGTGCGTCACCGCCGATCCGGCCGCCGACGCCGCCCACCGGCCGCACCACGCGGCCTGCCACTTCGCCGCCTGAGATCCGTTATCCCACAAGGAGAACACGCATGACCCGACGCCTGGGCACCGACGACCTGGCCGCCTTCGAGTTCCCCGAGCACCCGGCGATCTCGCCCGACGGCGCCCGGATCGTCTACGCGCTGCGCACCACCGACCGTGACGCCGACGAAGACCGGCGCTCGCTCTGGCAGGTCGCCACCGACGGCGGCGAGTCACGCCGGCTGACCCGGGGCAAGGCCGACGCGGCCCCGGCGTTCTCCCCGGACGGCACGCGGATCGCGTTCCTGCGCGCCCAGGACGGCCCGCCGCAGCTGTGGCTGCTGCCCGCCGACGGCGGCGAGCCGGAGCAGGTCACCAAGCTCCCGCTCGGCGCGGGGGCGCCGGTGTGGCGCCCGGACGGCGCCGAGATCGCCTTCAGCGCCCCGATCGACCTCAACGCCGAGGAAGGCGAGGACGACGGCGCGCAGGGGCGTCGCGCGAGCGCCCCGGTGGTCGCCGACCGGCTCGACTTCAAGGCCGACGGCGCCGGGCTGCTGCGCACGCTGCGCAAGCACGTCCACGTCCTCGACGTCGCCACCGGCGAGGTCCGGCGGGTGACGTCGGGGGACTGGCACGCCGGCGACCCCGCGTGGTCCCCGGACGGCGACCGGCTGGCCTTCCCGGCGGCCCGCGACGTGGACGCCGACCTGACGTTCCGTTCGGGTGCTTACGTGGTGGAGCCCGGTGACCGCACGGCGGAGCCTCGCCTGGCCGGCGCGGGTGACGGCATGTGCGGCACGGTCACCTGGACCTCCGACGGCCGGGCCCTGCTCGCCGTCGGCCGTCGCGACACCGCCCCGGGCCACGCCGGGCTGCTGCGGATTCCCGTGGACGGCGGCGAAACCGTCGACCTGGCGGCGCCGCTCGACCGCAACGTGATGCCCGGCGGGCCGGGGTACCCGGGCGCGCTCCCGCAGGTCGTCGGCTCGACGGCGTTGTTCTGCGTCCGCGACCGCGGTTACACGCACCTGTACGCAGTGGACGTCGAAGGTGGTGAACCGCGGCGGGTGCTCGGCGAGGCCGGGCAGGCGGTGGCGGGGTTGAGCGTCGCGGGGACCACCGCGGCGGTCGTGCTGGCCACGCGGACCTCCTACGGCGAGATCGCGACCGTCGACGTCGCCGGGGGCGCGGCGAAGGTGCACACCACCCACGGCGCGGGCGAGATCGAGCTGTTCGCCCACGAGGAACGCGAGTTCACCATCTCCGACGACACGGTCGTGCACGGCTGGCTGCTGCGCGACCCCGCCCGCACCGGCCCGCTGCCGCTGCTGCTCGACATCCACGGCGGCCCGCACAACGCGTGGAACGCCACCGCCGACGCGGCGCACGTCTACCACCAGGAGCTCGCCGCGCGCGGCTGGGCGGTGCTGCTGCTCAACCCGCGCGGCAGCGACGGCTACGGCGAAGCGTTCTACACCGCCGCCGTCGGCGCGTGGGGCGTGGCCGACGCCAAGGACTTCCTCGAGCCGCTGGACCAGCTCGTCGCCGAAGGGGCGGCGGACGCCCGCCGGCTCGCGGTGTCCGGCTACAGCTACGGCGGCTACATGACCTGCTACCTGACCAGCCGCGACGACCGGTTCGCCGCCGCGGTCGCGGGTGGCGTGGTCAGCGACGCGACCAGCATGGCCGGCACCTCCGACAGCGGGCACTACCTCGGCGTCGTCGAGCTCGGTGCGATCGCCTCGGAGAACCGCGCGCACTACGCGGCGCTTTCCCCGCTGGCCCAGGTGGAAAAGGTGCGCACGCCGACGCTGATCGTGCACGGCGCCGACGACGAGCGGTGCCCGGCCGGGCAGGCCGAGCAGTGGTTCACCGCGCTGCGCGAGCAGGGCGTGCCGACCCGGATGGTGCTCTACCCCGGCGCGTCGCACCTGTTCATCCTCGAGGGCCGCCTTTCGCACCGCGTGGACTTCAACCGCCGGATCGTCGACTGGGTCGAGCAGCACGCGGGCGAGCCGGGCAAGCCGGCGCGCGTGCCGCTGGACACCGCGCACTGGCGGCGGCGCCTGGCCGAGCTCGCGCGCAAGCACCGCGTGCCCGGCGCGGCACTGGGCATCCAGCGCGGCGACGACCGGGTGCTGGTCAGCACGGGCGTGCTGAACAAGGCCACCGGCGTCGAGGTCACCGACGACTCGGTGTTCCAGATCGGCTCCATCACCAAGGTCTGGACGGCCACGGTGGCGATGCAGCTCGTCGACGAAGGGCTGCTGGAGCTCGACGCGCCGATCGCCGACGTGCTGCCCGACCTGAAGCTGGCCAACCCCGACGTCACGAAGCAGGTGACGCTGCGGCACCTGCTGACCCACACCAGCGGCATCGACGGCGACGTCTTCACCGACACCGGCCGCGGCGACGACTGCCTCGAGAAGTACGTCGGGCTGCTCGACCGGGCCGCGCAGACCCATCCCCTCGGCGCGACCCTGTCCTACTGCAACTCCGGCTTCGTCCTGGTCGGCCGGGTGATCGAGAAGCTGACCGGGAAGACCTGGGACGTGGCGCTGCGCGAGCGGCTGTTCACCCCGCTCGGCCTGAAGCGCACGAGCACCCTGCCGGAGGAGGCGCTGCTGCACCGCGCGGCGATGGGCCACGCGGCGGCCGGCGACGAAGAACCGCAGCCGGCCCCGGTGTGGGGGCTGCCGCGCTCGGCGGGCCCGGCCGGGCTGATCACGGCGTCGACGGAAGACGTCCTGGCGTTCGCCCGCATGCACCTGCGCGGCGGCCTGGCGACCGGCGGTGCGCGGGTGCTGTCCGAGGCGTCCGCGGCGGCGATGACCGAGCACCAGTTCGAGATGCCGGACAAGGACACCCTCGGCGACTCGTGGGGCCTCGGCTGGATCCGGTTCGACTGGGACGGCCACCGCGTCCACGGCCACGACGGCAACACGATCGGGCAGTCGGCGTTCCTGCGGATCCTCCCGGGCGCAGACCTCGCGGTGACGCTGCTGGCCAACGGCGGCAGCACCCACGACCTCTACGAAGAGCTCTACCGCGAGATCTTCGCCGAGCTGGCCGGCGTCGCGATGCCGCGCCCGCTCGAGCCGGCGCAGCCGCCGGTCGAGGTCGACGCGTCGGAGTTCCTCGGCGTCTACGAGCGCGAGTCGATCCGGACCGAGGTCACCGCCCGCGAGGGGAAGCTGTGGCTGCGCCAGACCGTCACCGGCCCGCTCGCCGAGCTGATGCCGGAGACGACGACCGAGGACGAGCTGGTGCCGATCGGGCCGGCGCAGTTCGCGCACCGCCCGAAGGGCATGCGGGGCTGGATCTCGGTGACGTTCTACTCACTGCCGACGGGGGAGCGGTACCTGCACACCGGCGTGCGGGCGACCCCGAAGGTCAAGGAGTGACGACGAGCCGCTGCGTGCTTCCGGTGTCCCGCCAGGCACTTTCGACGTCCTGGAGGGGCACCGGCCGCGCGTCGATCCGGAAGCGGCCGATCTCCGCGGCGAGGGCGTGCAGCTCCGCGACGATGTCGCGCGTCGGCACGGAACCCTGACCGCTGCCGACGAGCTGCAGCCGCGCCGCCCGCAGCGCGGCCGAGGGGAGCTCGATGGTCGCGCCCGCCACCGAGCCGATTTCCACCCAGGTCAGCGGGCGGCCGCGGTCGGCGCGCTCGGTGACGACGGTCCGCAGCGCGTCGGTGGTGGGCGGTCCCCAGACGTAGTCGAGCACGACGTCGACGTCGGCGGCCTTGCCGAGCTCGTCGAAGGTGAGTGCTTCGTCGGCTTCGGTCCCGGCCAGCCGCTCGGTGTCGCGGCCGGCGGCGATCACCCGGCCCGCCCCGAGGTGCCGGGCGACCTGGACGGCGAGGCGGCCGGCGTTCCCGGTGGCGCCGAGCACGAGCACGTCCTGCCCGGCGGCGAACGCGATCCGCTTGCGCAGCGCGACCCAGGCCGACATCGCGGGGTTCATCCCGGCCGCGACGAGCACCGGGTCGGCGTCTTCGGGCAGGACGACGCTGCGCCGGTTGTCCACGACGGTCCGCTGCGCCATCGAGCCGAGCGTGGTGTCGGGCAGGACGAAGTACCGCAGCGTCCCGTCGGGCGCCCGGCCGACGCCGTCGATGCCGGGGACGAGCGGGAGGTCCCCGGTGCTGGTGTAGTGCGAGCCGCCGGCCTGCGAGCGGACCCGCGGGTGCAGCCCGGCGGCGACGACGTCGACGACGACCTCGTTTTCGCCGATGGCTTGGGGTTCCGCGAAGTCCTGGCAGGTGGGCGAGGTACCGAACTCGGTGACGACCGCGGCGCGCATGGAGTCTCCTTTTAGTTGGTAATGCCCACTAAGTTAGCTGGTATCGCCAACTAGTTCAAGGTAGTCTCGACGCATGACCGAACCCGGCGACGTGCTCGACGACCTGGCCCAGGTGTCCTTCGTGGTGATGGCGAAGCTGAGCCAGGTGGCGGCCGCGCACGAGCTTTCCCTGACGCAGCTGCGGGTGCTGGGCATCCTGCGTGACCGCACGCCGAAGATGGCGGAGCTCGCCACCCACCTCGGCCTGGACCGGTCGTCGGTGAGCGGCCTGATCGACCGCGCGGCCAAGCGCGGCCTGGTCTCGCGGCAGGCCAACCGCGAAGACGGGCGCTCGGTGCGGGTCGCGCTCACCCCCGAGGGGCAGGCGCTGGCCCGGGAGCTCACGGCGGAGGTGGCGGCGTTGCTGGCGCCGCTGACGGCGGACTTCGGCGCGGCGGACCGGAACCGCCTCGGCGTCCTGCTGAGCCGCATGCTGGCATGAGCCCGGTCACGTGGGGAACAACGCCGGGCGTGGAGCGTTGTAACGGGTGTCGGTACGGAGGAGTCCCCGGGCCTCACCCCTTGCCTTCACGGAGTGCCAGTCCGGCTGGAGCCGTGTAGCGCCACTCGCCGCGAGGCGACCCCCGTACCGGCCTCGAACTCCCGCTTCCGCTCGCAGGTCTCCCCCCAGCCTTCGCCGAGCGGAAGCGGGCCTTTTCGTCAGTGGGGCTTCGCGGTTCCCTTGGTGCCACGGATGAGCCAGGTACCCGCGAAGGCGAGCACCCCGATCACCCCGGCCACGATGAAGGCCGACCGCAGCCCGGAAGCGTCCGGGCCGGTGGCGGCCGTGTCGGCGCTGCCCAGCGTCGCCACGCTGATGAACACCGCCGTGCCCAGTGCGCCGGCCATCTGCTGCAGCGTCGACAGGATCGCGCTGCCGTGCGAGTACAGGTGCTCCGGCAGCGCCCCGAGCGACTCGGTGAACAGCGGCGTCATCATCAGGCCGAGCCCCGCCATCAACAGGACGTGGATCCCGATCACCGCGATGAGCGGCGAGGTCGGCCCCAGCGTCGTGAACAGCCACAGCGACACCGCCATCGCGCCCGCGCCCGGGATGACCAGCGGGCGCGCGCCCACCCGGTCGAACAGCGCACCCACCGGGCGGCCCAGCAGCCCCAGCACCAGCCCGCCCGGCAGCACCGCCAGGCCGCTGACGAACGTGCTCGTGTGCAGCACCGTCTGCAGGTACAGCGGCAGCAGGATCGCCGCCGCGCCGATCAGGCAGACGAACAGCAACGCCGTCAGCACCAGCGCGAGCACGAAACTCCGGTGCGTGAACGGGCGCAGGTCGAGCAAGGCGCGGTCCCGGCGCTGCAGCCGCAGCTGACGCCAGGTGAAGACCGCCAGCGAGACGACCCCGATCGTGATCGACAGCCACGGCGGCAGCGGCGGCTGGGCGCCGGCGGCTTCACCGGTCGACGACAGCCCGAACAGCACCCCGCCGAAGCCGATCGCCGAGAGCAGCACCGACGGCACGTCCAGCGGCACCCGCCGCTGCTCGCTGTCCAGGCGCAGCCGCACCGCGCCGATCACCAGCGCCGCCACCGACAACGGCAGCACGATCCCGAACATCCACCGCCAGCCCAGTGACGTGAGCACCGCGCCGCCGATCGTCGGCCCGATCGCCGGCGCCACCGCGATCACGATCGTGATCGTGCCCATCGTCGCGCCGCGACGCTCCGGCGGCACCAAGCGCATCACCGTCGTCATCAGCAACGGCAGCATCACGGCCGTGCCGCACGCCTGCACCACCCGCCCGGCCATCAGCAGCCCGAACCCGGGCGCGACCGCGCACAGCAAGGTGCCGACGCTGAACGCCGAGAGCGAGAAGAGGAACACCTGCCGCGGCGTGAATCGCTCCAGCAGGAACCCGGTCGTCGGGATGACCACGGCCATCGTCAGCAGGAACCCGCTGGTCAGCCACTGCACGGTCGTCGTCGGCACCCGCAGGTCGACGGTCAGGTCGCGCAGCGCGACGCTCAGGATCGTCTCGTTGAGGATCATCACGAACGCCGACAGCACGAGAACCCCGATGAGGAGCCCCGAGCGCACCGGGGGGCGAGCCGGGCCGGCGGGCGGGGAGGACACGGTTTCGGTCATCGGAGCTTTCCTGGTCGGGGGCGCGCGGGCCCGGCGAAGACCGAGGCAGCGGCGCGCTGTCCCTCGCAGTCTGCCCGTTTCGGCCCCTTCGTGTCACGGCGGTTTCCGCGGTGCGCCCGGTCACACCGGACCCCCCGAAAACCGCTCGCGGGCGTCCGATATGCTTCTCCCCGTTGAGAAGTTCCGCAGCGCGCGATTAGCTCAGCGGGAGAGCGCTTCCCTGACACGGAAGAGGTCACTGGTTCAATCCCAGTATCGCGCACCACGAGAGTCCACCCTCCGGACTTCGTGGCAGTACCACAGCAAGGGCGATTAGCTCAGGGGGAGAGCGCTTCGTTCACACCGAAGAGGTCACTGGTTCGATCCCAGTATCGCCCACGAGATTCGCTGAAAGAGCCCCTGTCCGCGGACAGGGGCTCTTTCGTTTTCGGGAAAGCCGGGCCCCGGGTTCGTCCTTTTCGGACTGCTCACAGCAGGCGGCGCTGGATCACGTCCGCCAGCACCGCGTTGACCACGCCTGCCAGTTCGTCGTCCGCCGGCCGAGTGCCTCGACGGCGGCCGGCGAAGAGCAGGTGGGCGCCGCCGATCAGGGACAGGGCCAGGGAATCCGCGTCCGCGTCCGCCGCGATGCGGCCCTGAGCGCGCTCGGCCCTCAGGTAACCCGCCACCATGGCGCGAGCTTCCACCAAAAGGGGTAAGCCACCACCCGGACGGTGCAGGCGCTTGCGCAGCTCGTCCCGGAAGAACAGCAGGCTCACCAAAGCCACCGACACCGGGTCGAACAGCTCCGTGAGCGTGTCCACCAGGTGTTCGGGGACCGTTCGGGTGCCGGCCGCGGCGTGCAGCAACGCTTCCTGGTCGCGCAGGCGGGCGATGCGGTCGTGCACCAGCTCCGCCAGGAACGCGTCGAAGTCCGCGAAGTGGCGGTGCAGCACGCCCTTCGCGACGTCGGCCTCCGCTGTGACCGCGCGGCTGGTCAGCGCGTCCGGACCGTCGCGGAGCAGCACGCGCTCGGCGGCGTGGAACAGCTGCTGGCGCACATCGCGCAGGTGAACCCCGGTCGGCATGCCCCCATTCTCCGGTACGCCGAAGGCGCACGCCCACACGGTGGCCCGAGTGGGCGACTGCCCACTATAGTGGGCGCATGCCCACTCAACCTCATGAAGCCCGCAAGATGGCCGAATCCTTCGGGGTCGACGCCGAACGCTACGACCGCGCCCGGCCCGCGTACCCCGCCGAACTGGTGAACCACGTCCTCGCCGCGGCGCCCGGCGCCGACTTCCTCGACGTCGGCTGCGGCACCGGCATCGAGGCGCGGCAGTTCCGCGACGCCGGCGCCCGGGTGCTCGGCGTCGACCCCGATCCGCGGATGGCCGCCTTCGCGCGGGGGAGCGGGATCGACGTCGAGGTGGCGACGTTCGAGGACTGGGACCCGGCCGGGCGCGTGTTCGACGCCGTCGTCGCCGGGCAGGCCTGGCACTGGGTGGATCCGGTCGCCGGTCCGGCCAAGGCGGCGGGGCTGTTGCGGCCCGGCGGGGTGCTCGCGCTGTTCGCGCACGTGTTCCAGCCGCCGGCCGAGGTGGCCGGTGCGCTGGCCGAGGCGTACCGGCGGGTGCTGCCCGGTTCGCCGATGGCGGGAGAGTCGAGAAGTGCTGCCGAACTCTACGAAGTGATGTTCAGCCGGTTCGCCGACGGGATCCGCGAGGCGGGCCGGTTCGGCGAGCCCGACCGGCGCCGGTTCGACTGGGAGAAGCCGTACACGCGTGACGAATGGCTCGACCTCCTGCCCACGACGGGCGGCCTGACGCGGCTCGGGCCGGACGCGCTGGCGGACGTGCTCGCCGGCGTGGGCGCGGCCATCGACGCGATCGGCGGCCGCTTCACGATGGCGTACACGACGTTGGCGGTGATCGCGGCGAAGGCTTGACAAAAAAAGTTGTCGGTGAGACCTTGGGGCAAGCAAGAACACCTTCGGCCCGACCTCCGGGAGTCCCCATGTCTTTCCAGGCCTACCTCGACAACGCGGAGAAGCAGACCGGCATCACCCCGCGCGCCTTCGTCGACCTCGCGGCCGGCAAGAACCTCACGAAGCACGGCGAGATCATCACGTGGCTCAAGACCGACCACGGCTTGGGCCATGGCCACGCGACGGCGATCGCGCGGCTGATCACGAAGGGCCCGGAGTTCGTGGCCCAGAACCACACGGACGGCGTGCTGCACCTCGACGGCCTGGCCGCCCGGACGTGATGCGGGCGGCCGCCGCCGGAGATGTCGAAGGTGTGGCCGGTGATCCATCGGCCGCACGGCGAGGAACTCGGCTGGCCGCGCGGGTGTGATGCGGGGCGGCCGCCGCCGGTGCTCCACCAGCCGGCCGGTCCCGCTGGCCGCCCAGGCGTGGCGCAGCCGGCCGCCGCCGGTGCTCCAGTGGCCGCCCGGTCCTGCCGGCCGCGCGGGTGTGATGCGGGAGGCCGGCCGCCGCCGGTGCTCCACCAGCCGGCCGGTCCCGCTGGCCGCCCAGGCGTGGCGCGGCCGGCCGCCCGGTCCCGCTGGCCGCCCGGGCGGGTGTGGGAGGCCGGCCGTGGCTCATGCGGTCGGGCCGGGGTGGGTCCTACCGGTGTTATCGCGGGTGTGACCGGAGGTCCACCGGCCGCCCGGGCGCGCCCCGGGCGGCCGCCGCCGGTCACGCGATCGGACCGAGGTAAGTACCCCCCGAAACGTCGAGCGCGCGCCCGGTGATCCACCGCCCGCCCGGCCCGGCGAGGAACCCGACCACCTCGGCGACATCCTCCGGCTCGCCGATCCGGCCGAGCGCGGTCATCGCGGTGAGGCCGGCCGCGGCCTCCGGGATGGCCAGCAGGGGCTCGGTCAGGTCGGTCCGGATCGGCCCGGGCGCGACGGTGTTCACGGTGATCCCGCGGTGGCCGAGCTCGTTCGCCAGCGTCGGCGCGAGTGCCTCGACCGCGGCTTTGCTGACCGTGTAAGCGATCTGGCTCTGCACCGCGATCCGCGAAGCCATCGAACCGACGGTGACGACCCGGCCGCCGTCGTTCAGCGCCGGCAGCAGCCGCTGGATCAGCAGCATCGGCGTCTTGACGTTGATGGCCAGCAGCCGGTCCAGCTCGGCTTCGGTGACCTCGCCGATCGTGCTGTGCGAGCCGATGCCCGCGTTGTTCACCAGGATGTCGAGCCCACCGAACGCCGACGTGACAGCGTCGGCGAGCTGCTCGACCGCGCCGGCTTCGCCGAAGCGGGCGCACACGGCGAAGGCGCGGCCGCCGGCGTCCTCGATCATGGCGACGGTTTCCTTGGCGGCGACCTCGTTGCCGCCGTGGTGCACGGCGACGGTGGCCCCGTCGGCGGCCAGGCGCCGGGCGATCGCCCGGCCGATTCCGCGCGAAGCCCCCGTCACCAAAGCGTTCCTCGTCATCTCCGGCTCCTCCGGTTCGTGGCCGGGCCGTGGTGACCCGGCGACGACCGAAGGTTTCCGTCCGCCGCTGACCGCCCGCGCACCGAACGCGAACCGGCCGCCGGCGGCCCGGTCAGCGGCTCGCCGCCGCCGCGGGTTCCGGCTCGGTGGGCGCCGACGTCGCCGCGGACCGCCGAGGCAGGAACGCCGCCACCGCCAACGCGATGATCGCCGCGGCCGAGCCCATGCCCAGCACCAGCCGGAAGCCGTCCCGCGACGGCAACGCCACCGGTCCGAACTGGACGGTCAGCCGGGCCAGGATCAGGCCCGCCGTCGCGCTCGAGACCGACGTGCCGATCGAGCGCATCAGCGTGTTGAGGCTGTTCGCCGCCGCGGTCTCGGACACCGGCACGGCGCCCATCACCAGCGAGGGCATCGCGCCGTAGGCGAGCCCGATGCCGGCGCCGATGATGCTCGAGACCAGCACCAGGTGCCAGGTCGCGCTCATCAGCACGACGCCGAGGGCGTACCCGGCGGCGACGACCACCGCACCGCACATCAGCGTCGTCTTGGGACCGCGGGTGGCCGTGATGCGTGCCGACACCGGTGCCAGCGCCATCATCACCAGCCCCGACGGCGCCATCACCAGGCCCACCACCAGCATCGACTTCCCGAGGCCGTAGCCGGTGGCGGCTGGCAGCTGCAGCAGCTGCGGGAGCACCAGGGACATCGCGAACATCGCGAAGCCGAAGACCGCCGACGCGATGTTCGTCAGCAGCACCTGGCGCCGCGCGCTGGTGCGCAGGTCGACCAGCGGCCGCGGCGTGCGCAGCTCCCACCGGCCCCACAGCAGCAGGACGACGAGCGCCGCGGCGAACAGGCCCAGCGTCGCCGCGCTGCCCCAGCCCCAGTCGGCGCCCTTCGAAATCGCCAGCAGCAGGCACACGAGCGCGATCGACAACCCGGCCGCGCCGAGGACGTCGAACCGGCCGCCGGTGCGCAGCGGCGACTCGGGCACCAGCGCGACGACGAGCGCGGTGACGACCAGGCCGAGCCCGGCCGCGGTCCAGAACAGCACGTGCCAGTCGGCGTTTTCGGCCAGCAGTGCTGCCGCGGGCAGGCCCAGCGCGCCGCCGACGCCGAGCGACGCGCTCATCATCGCCGTCGCCGAACCGAGGCGTTCCGCCGGCAGCTCGTCACGCATGATGCTGATCCCGAGCGGGATCACGCCGGCGGCCAGGCCCTGCAGGGTCCGGCCGGCGACCATCGGCACGAGGCTGTCGGACAGCGCGCCGATCGCGGAGCCGACGACGAGTGCGCCGAGGCTGACGAGCAGCATCCGCCGCTTGCCGTACATGTCGCCGAGCCGGCCCATGGTCGGCGTCGCGACCGCGCCCGCGAGCAGCGTGGCGGTGATCGCCCACGTCGCGTCGGCGGCGGAGGCGTGCAGCAGCCCGGGCAGGGCGGGGATCAGCGGGATGACCAGCGTCTGCATCAGCGAGACGGTGATACCCGCGAGGGCGAGGACCGCGACGACGAGGTTCGCGCGTCTCGCGGGCGTGGCTGGGTCGGGCACGAGCGGTCCTCCGTGGGGATGTCCGAATTAAATCAGTCGCTTGACTTAGCTTAGCAGTCTTCGGTTGACTGATCACGAACTGACGGCCACCGCGGAGGAACGATGACGAGCACCGCCGAGATCCCCGAGTTCCCGATGACCCGCGCCGCGGGCTGCCCGTTCGACCCGCCGCCCGCCGCCCGCGCGCTGCAGGAACAGGCGCCACTGGCCCGGGTCCGGCTGTGGGACGGCAGCACGCCGTGGCTTGTGACGCGTTACGTCGAGCAACGCGCGCTGCTGGCCGATCCGCGGGTCAGCGCCGACATCGCGCGCCCCGGCTACCCGAGCCCGGCGCCGCTGCCGAAGGGCGGCACCGGCATCAGCTTCATCCTGATGGACAACCCCGAGCACGCGCGGCTGCGCAAGATGGTGACCGCGCCGTTCACGATCCGGCGGGTGGCCGCGATGCGCCCGGCGGTGCAGCAGATCGTCGACGACCAGCTCGACCGGCTGCTGGCCGGCCCGAACCCGGTCGACCTCGTCGAGGCGTTCGCGTTGCCGGTGCCGTCACTGGTGATCTGCGAGCTGCTCGGCGTGCCGTACGCCGACCACGACTTCTTCCAGGAGAACAGCAAGGTCATCATCCGCCGCGACGCGAAGCCGGAGGAGCGGGCGGCCGGGCACCGGGCCCTGGTCGGCTACCTCGACGCGCTGCTGGGGGAGAAGCTCGAGTCCCCGGCCGACGACCTGTTGTCCGGCCTCGCGACCCGGGTGCACGCGGGCGAGCTGTCCCGGCTCGAGGCGGCGCAGATGGGCGTGCTGCTGCTCATCGCCGGCCACGAGACGACGGCGAACATGATCGCGCTGGGCACGTTGGCGCTGCTGGAGCACCCGGACCAGCTCGCGCTGCTGCGGGAGAGCGACGACCCGGCCCTGGTCGCGTCGGCGGTGGAAGAGCTGTTGCGCTACCTCAACATCACCCACAACGGCCGCCGCCGCCTGGCGCTGGAGGACATCGAGATCGCGGGCGTGACGATCCGCGCGGGCGAGGGCCTGATCCTGGCCAACGACATCGCCAACCGCGACCCCGCGGTCTTCCCGGACGGCGACCGCCTGGACCTGAGCCGCGACTCGCGCCGGCACGTCGCGTTCGGCTTCGGGGTGCACCAATGCCTCGGGCAGCCACTTGCGCGGCTCGAACTCCAGGTCGTC
Source organism: Amycolatopsis iheyensis (assembly GCF_024703995.1). Lineage (GTDB taxonomy): Bacteria > Actinomycetota > Actinomycetes > Mycobacteriales > Pseudonocardiaceae > Amycolatopsis > Amycolatopsis iheyensis. The sequence goes on from NZ_JAMXQV010000030.1 coordinate 100,115, forward strand.
TACAGCACGCTGTACCGGCGGATCCCGACGCTGGCGCTGGCCACGGACGTCGAGCAGGTGCCGTTCAAGCACGACGGCTCGGTGTACGGGGTCTACGAGCTGCCGGTCACCTGGTGAAGCGGCGCGTCAGACGCTCCGCAGCACCGACACGACCACGCCCAGGATCGCCGCCCGGTCGCCGTCGATGACCTGGTACGCCGGGTTCCGCGGCTCCAGGTACACGTGCCCGTCGCGGCGGCGGTAGACCTTCACCGTCGCCTCTTCGTCGATCATCGCCGCCACGATCTGGCCCGAGTGGGCCTCGTTCTGCTGCTTGACCACCACGATGTCGCCGTCGCAGATGGCCGCGTCGATCATCGAGTCGCCGCGGACGCGCAGGCCGAACACCGTGCCGCGGCCGGTGAGGTCGCGGGGGAGCTTGAGGACGTCGTCGACGTGCTCGACCGCCGAGATCGGCGTGCCCGCCGCGATGTCGCCGACCACGGGGACCGGGACCGAGTCGCGGTCTTCCCGCGCTTCGCTGCCCTGAAGGAACGCGCGCACGTCCATCGGGCGCGACACCGTGGCGCCGCGGCGCAGGAAACCCTTGTCCTCCAGGCTCGCCAGGTGCTTCGACACCGACGACGTCGACTGCAGGCCGACGGCCTCGCCGATGTCCCGGGTGCTGGGGGAGTAGCCGTACCGGACCACCCAGTCGCGGATCGCCACGAGGATCTTCTGCTGCCGCTCCGGCAGGGCCGAGGGGTCGAGGTGCTCGAACGTGTCGTCGTAGGTGGTCACCGGCGCAATCCTAGAGGCACGGAGTCCGCGCGCCGCCGCCCGGTCGCCCCGGCGAGTCCCGCTGACCGGAACATCGGGTGACGGTTGGCGTCTTACCAACATGAGCCAGGACTTTGCCATCTGTTGACCTAGGTCTCGATTCGACGTATGGTCTAGACCACAATTTTCCTTCGCTCGAACCCCTTCCCGGCGCGGGCGGACCTCCCAGCGAGGCCCGGACCGCGACTTCGCCGTACCCGGCGACGGGACCGAGCCTGTCCCCGAAGGAGCTGCTATGAAACGCAAACTGGTCGCGGTCGCGGCGGGTGCCCTCCTGGCCCCGGTGCTGGTGGTCGTCAACCCCGCCGGCATCGCGAGCGCGCACGGCTACGTCAACGCCCCGGCGAGCCGCCAGGCGCAGTGCGCCCAGGGCACCGTGTCCTGCGGCGACATCAAGTACGAGCCCCAGAGCGTCGAGGGCCCGAAGGGCCTGAAGTCCTGCAACGGCGGGAACGCGCAGTTCGCCGAGCTGAACGACAACGGCAAGGGCTGGAAGGCGTCCCCGGTCGGCACGACGGCGACGTTCACCTGGACCTTCACCGCCCGCCACCGCACGACGAACTACGAGTACTGGATCGGCGGCAGCAAGGTCGCGGACATCAGCGGCAACAACCAGCAGCCGCCGGAAACCGTTTCGCACCAGGTGAACCTGAGTGGCCACACGGGACGCCAGACGGTGCTGGCGATCTGGAACATCGCGGACACGTCGAACGCCTTCTACTCCTGCATCGACGTGCAGGTGGGCTGAACCCCTCCCCGCCCGGGGGCGCGCGGCCCCCGGGCGGGGAGAGTCCTATCGTGGGCGGGGTGGACTTCGACGCCGGGCTGAGCCGCCGAGCGCGGGCGTTCGTCGCCGGCCACGGCGTGCGGCTCCCCGTGCCGTCGCTCGAGCCGATGCGCGCGCGGTGGCTGCGCGACGGCATCCCGGCCGAGCAGATCGACCGGGCCGAGGCGTTCCACGAGCGCTGGGGCGGCCTCTGCCTGCCGCCATCGCCTTGCTACGACGGCGGCCCGCGCACCTTCCACGCCGACTTCCCCGAGTGGCGGCCGGGCGCCGGCTGGCTCTTCGACGCCGGGACGACCCGCACGGCGCTGCCCTACGGCTTCGCGATCGGGCCCGCCGGGGAGTTCGGCCTCGACGGCAACGAGTGGTCGCCGCTGCACGCGAGCGTCGAAGGCTGGGTCGAATCCCTCGCGCTCGCCGCCCACGCGACGCGGTGGGCGAGCCGGACGACCCGGCTCACCGGCGACGCGGCCGAAGACTTCTCCCTCGACGGATGCGTTCAGATCCCCGAGGTCGCGGGCCTCGCGGACACCTGGTGGCGCGGCGACGGCACCCTCGTCGCGGTCCACCGGGGCGAAGCGCGGGCCTGCGCGTTCCCGCCGTACCGCACCACCCTCGTCCACTCGGGACTCGCCGACCGCGACCTGGCCGGTCTCGGCTGAGCGCCGAAGCGGTGTGGAAGCCGGAGCGAAGCCCGGGGTCCTAACGTCGGCGCGTGCCGACGTCCTCCACTGTGGTCCGACCGCTCGGCTCGCCCGCGCCCTCGGCCACGAGGAGGACCTCGCCGTGCCCGTCCGGTTCCGCCTGCTCGGGGACATCGAAGCCGACGTCGACGGCGTGCCCGTCGAGCTCGGCCACGCACGGCAGCGCGGGGTGCTGGCCGCGCTGCTCGCCGACGCCAACAAGCCCGTGTCGGCCGACCAGCTCACCGACCGCGTGTGGGCCGACCGGGCGCCGCTGCGGGCGCACCGCTGCCTGGCCAGCTACCTGTCGCGGCTCCGGCGGAGCCTGGCCGCCGCCGAGGACGTCGTCATCGCGCACGGGCCCGGCGGGTACGTCATCCGGGTGGCCGCCGACGCGATCGACCTGCACCGCTTCCGCGCGCTGGTCGCCGACGCCCGGGCCGACCAGGCGCTGGCGCGCTTCGACGAAGCGCTGGAGCTGTGGCGCGGCGACGCCTTCGCGGGCGCCGACACGCCGTGGGGCGAAACGATGCGGGAGACGCTCGCCGCCGAGCGGGCCGCGGCCGAGCTCGACCGCACCGACCTCGCCCTGCGGCTGGGCCGGCACAACACGGTGCTGGCCGGGATCGCCGCCCGCGCCGCGGCGAGCCCGCTCGACGAACGCGTCGCCGGCCAGCTCGTGCTCGCGCTCTACCGCGCGGGGCGGCAGGCCGACGCGCTGGAGCACTACGAACGGACCCGGCGGCGGCTCGCCGACGAGTTCGGCGCGGATCCCGGCCACGCCCTGCGCGAGCTGCACCGGAAGATCCTCACCGCGGATCCCGGCCTTGAGTCGCCGCCGGTGACCGCGCCGCCGCGGGGCACGGTGCCGCGACAGCTCCCGGCCGCCCCGCGCCGGCTCGTCGGCCGCGATCGCGAAGCGGCCGCGGTGACCCACGCGCTCACCGAGCCGGGCGGCACCGTGCCCGTCTGCGCGATCGGCGGCCCGGCCGGGGTCGGCAAGACGGCGCTCGCGCTGCGCTGGGCGCACGACCACCTCGACCGCTTCCCCGACGGGCAGGTGCACGTCGACCTGCGCGGCTTCGATCCCTCGGGCACGCCGATGCCGGCGGAAACCGCGGTGCGCCGGCTGCTCGGCGCGCTGGGGGCCGACCCGGCGGCGCTGCCCGCGGACGAAGACGGGCTCGTCGCGCTCTACCGCAGCCTGGTGGCGGGGAAGCGGCTGCTCGTCGTGCTGGACAACGCGCGGGACGCCGCCCAGGTGGCGCCGCTGCTGCCGGGCAGCGGGACGTGCGCGGTGCTCGTGACCAGCCGCCACCGGCTGACGGGCCTCGGTGTGCGGGGCGCCGCGCTGGTCGAGCTGGACGTGCTGACCGAAGCCGCCGCGCGGGACCTGCTGGCCGGCGCCCTCGGCCCGGAGCGCGTCGACGGCGAGCCCGGCGCGGTCGAGCGCCTGGTGCGCTGGTGTGCCGGGCTGCCGCTGGCCCTCGGCATCGTGGCCGCCCGCGCCGCCGCCCGGCCCGGGTTCCCGCTGGAGGTGCTGGCCGAGGAGTGCCACGACGCGTCGGCGCGGCTGGACGCGCTCGACGCGGGCGAGCTCAACGCCAACCTGCGCGCGGTGTTCTCGTGGTCCTGCACCGCCCTCGACCCCGTCGCGGCCGAGGCGTTCCGCTTGCTCGGCGTGGCGCCCGGCCCGGACCTGGGCCTGACCGCCGCGGCGGCGCTGACCGGGCTCGACGCCCCGCGGGTCCGCTCGGTGCTGCGGTGCCTGGTCGACGCGAACCTGCTGCAGGAGCCGGTGCCCGGCCGGTACCGGATGCACGACCTGCTGCGGCTGTACGCCACCGAGCTCGCCGGCGACGACGTCCGCGCCACTGGACTGCGCCGGCTCACGGACTGCCAGCTGCACACCGCCCGCGCCGCGGCCCGCCTGCTGCGCCCGGAGCACCCGGTCATCGAGCTGGCCCCCGCGGCCGGCGCCGTCGTCCCCGGGTTCGCGGACCGGGCGGCGGCCACGGCCTGGTTCGACGTCGAACACGCCGGGCTGCTCGCGCTGCTCGACGCGGCCGCGGCGCGGGGCGGGCACCGTACGGTGTGGCAGCTGGCCTGGTTCCTCAGCGCCTACCACGCCGGCCGCGGCCTGCTGGTCGAAGACCTGACCGCCTGGCAGGCCGGGGTCGCCGCGGCCCGCGAGCTGCGCGATCCGGCGGCCCTCGCCGTGGCCCACCTGCAGGCCGGGACGGCGTGCGCGCGGGTGGACCGGCACGTGGCCGCGGTGGGTCACCTGCACCAGGCGCTGGACCTGGCCGGGGCCGCCCCCGACGTCCTCGCCGACGTCCACCGCACCCTCGGCTGGGTGTGGACGCAGCGCGGGGAGCACGAGCGCGCGCTGCCGCACGCCCGCCGGTCGCTGGAGCTCTACCGCGCGGACGCCAACGCGATGCGCGAAGCCGACGCGCTCAACTCGGTCGGCTGGCTGCAGGCGCGGCTGGGGGAGCTGCCGGGAGCGGCCGACACCTGCGAACGGGCGCTGGCCCTGTGCCGCCGGCTCGGCCACCGCCGGGCCGAAGCGCAGACCCTGCACAGCCTCGGGTTCATCGCGCAGCGGCTGGGCCGGCCCGCGGAGGCGCTGGGCCGCTACGAGGACGCGCTCGACGTCGTGCGCGCGACCCGCGACGTCTACGACGAGGCGGTCATCCAGCTGAACCTGGGGGAGGTGTACGCGGAGCTCGGCCGGCTCCGCGAGGCCCGCCGCGCGTGGGAGGAGGCGGAGCAGCTCGGCGTGACGCAGCACCGGGCGGTCCTGGCCGAAACCGCCCGCCGCCGGTTGGCGGGAGCACGGATCCCGGCCGGCCGCTGACCGGGACGCACCCCGGCCCACCGGGCGATTGCACCGGCGCGCAACCGCCCCGCAGCTTCCGGCCCCTACGGTCGCCACCGCCCGATCGGATCGGTTCCCGGCTTCGGGAACGGTGAGGAGGAGATGTGCGAAAGATGATCTCGGTGGCCTTGACCACCGCGGCCGTGGGAACGGCGCTGACGTTCGCGGCCTCGCCCGCGTTCGCCGTCGGCAGCTGTGCCAGCGGCAACTTCTGCCTGTTCGAGAACAACGACTTCAACCGGGGCAACACCAACCACTGGCTCGACCTCCGGGCGGACGACTACGACCTGCGCAACAACTACTGGTACGACGGCAACGGAAACCAGACCGACGACAGCATCGACAACGAGACCAGCTCGGTGAAGAACCGCATCGGCTGCAACGTGATGCTGTACCAGGACGTCGGCGGCACCGGCGCCAAGACGAAGTCGATCAGCAACACCGACGACGGGTTCCTGGCGAACAACGCCATCGGCGACAACCGGCTCAGCGCCGTGGACATCTGCACCAAGGACTGACGTGTCCGGCCGGTGGTGCCCGTCCCCCGCCGGGCACCACCGGCGTCTCCTGGAGGTCGTGTGTTCAAGAAGGTCCTGGCCGCCGCCCTGGTCCTGCTCACGCTGAGCGCGTGCGGGACCGAACCGGTCGCGCCCCCGCTGCCCGCCGAGCGGCTCGCGTTGCCGTTCGACCGCTACCGGCCGGACTTCGCGCAGCAGTCGGAAATCACGCGGGCCCGCACCACGCTGGTCCGGGCCTGCCTGCACGGCGTCGTCGAACTGCCGGCGCAGGACGCGGCGCCCGGCGTCCTCGACCGCTCCCCGAACCTGCGCCGCTACGGCGTGATCGACGAAGCGTCCGCCACCGGCTACGGATACCACTTTCCCCGTACCCAAGCCGAAAAGGACGGGCAGACCGAACGCCTCCGCTGGTCGGCCGGTCTCACCGACGCCCAGCAGGCGACCCTGGCACACTGCACGGACCAGGCCGAAACGACGCTGACGAAGGTCGACGACGGTTTCCTCACCGACGCGGACTTCCGCTCCTTGCGGACCGCGCAGGCGGACCCTCGGGTCGGCGCGGCCTTCGCGGCGTGGCGGGCGTGCATGGCGGAGCAGGGCTACAGCTACCAAGACCCGCCCGCGGCGATCTCGGACCGGCGCTGGAACCTCGACTCGGCCCTGATCCCGGACGCGGAAAAGGAAACGGCCCTCGCGGACGTCCGCTGCAAGGCCGAGGTCCACCTGGTCGAAACCTGGCACGACGTCGACGCGGCGGTGCAAGAAGCCCGGATCCGCCAGGACGCGGCCCGCTTCGACCGGCTGGCCACGGCGGTGCGGACCCAGCTGGCCGCGGCCCGGCGCGTCCTCGGCTCGTCCTGACGCGATCAGCCGCTCGGCCGCGGTGAGAAAATCCGTACGGTGGGGGCATGGACGCCGAAACCGTGCTCACCACCACCCGATCGGTCCGCCGCAAGCTCGACCTCGAGCGCGAAGTGCCCGGAGCCGTCCTCGCCGACTGCGTCCGCGTCGCCCAGCAGGCGCCGGTCGCGGGCAACATGGCCGGGCAGCTCCGGTGGCTCCTCGTCCGCGACGCCGGCTTGAAGAGCAAGATCGCCGAGTACACCCGCGAAACCGCCGAGGCGGCGTGGGCGCGGTTCGGTCACCTCATCGAGGAACGCACCCTGGTCTCGACCCAGCACCTGGTCCGCAACCTCGCGCGCGTGCCCGTCCTGGCGATCCCGTGCATGCTCACCCGCCCGCCGGGCGACGAGTTCGGGCAGTCCGCGTACTTCGGCTCCGCCTACCCGGCGATCTGGAGCTTCCAGCTGGCGTTGCGCGCCCGCGGCCTCGGCAGCTCGATCTGCGGCTACCCCCTGCGCGACCACGAAGCGGAGGTCGCGGCCGTGCTCGGCATCCCCGAGGACGTCATGCCGGTGACCCTGCTGGCGGTCGCGTACACCACCCAGCCCGACTTCCGGGCGGCGGCGCGCCCGGCCGCGGAAGACGTCACGTACTTCGACACCTGGGGAAACGGCGAGGCCGCAGGGTAGGGACCTGGACTTCCCGCTAAAGCCCGGTCGCCGGGTGGGCGCGGATCCGTTCGGCCAGCTCCCGGGCTTCGCGGGAGTTGCGGTAGGGCGGGCTGTCCAGCGTCGCGCACATGTCGGACAGGCGCGTGGCCAGGTGGGCGACGCCGGCGGTGTCGGACGTGCTGATCACCGGGTCGAGCGCGGCGTCGGCGGCGTCCAGCTCCCGCATGGCCAGGTACCCGTCGGTCATCTCCAGCCGGGTGGACGCTTCACCGCCGTAGCGGCGGGTGCGCTCGGCGTCCGTCGCGTACAGGCGGAGCGCGCGTTCGGCGGCGTCGATCGCCAGCACCGGCCGGCCCACCTGGACCCAGGCGCCGGCGTTGCAGAAGAACTGCCGTGCCTCGTCGAACCCGAACTCGCCGCCGACGACGTCGTGCAGCTCGTCGAGCTCGGTGGTGTGCTCGCGCGCGTGGTGTCCCAGGCCGATCACGTTCCGGGTCTCGCGGACGTCGCCGAGGTGGGCCCAGGCCCGGCTTTCGATGTTGCACAGCCGCACGAACCCGGTGCCGTGCTTGAGGTGTTCGCGACCGGCTCGCGCCAGGTCCGCCGCCTCCCGCGGGTTCCCGGACCAGAACGCGATGAGCGCCTGGGTGCCGCGCAGCCACGCCTTGAGTCCACTGTGGCCGATGATCTCGGCGTAGACCCAGGCGGCGCGCGACTGTTCGGCGGCGGCGCTGTAACAGCCCAGCTCCATGCTGGCGTTCGCCAGCAGCCCGCACGTCTGGCCGGCGAGCAGGTACAGGTGCGACTGCTGGGCCGGGTGGGCGCGCCGCCCCAGCAGCCGGAAGACGCGGTCGCGCACGCGGACGAGCTCGCCGAAGACCTCGGCGGGCGGGGTGCGGATGGCGGCGCGCGCGAGCTCGACGACGTCGTGGTCCAGCTGCTCGAGCGTGATCGCGCCGACCTCGGTCACTTCGGCGAGCTCGGCGTGCGCGCCGGACGCGTGGGCGGCGGCGCGGACCGCGGCGGGGCTGAGCCGTCCGGGTTCCGGCGGCGGGGGAGCGGTGTCCTGTTCGGCCGGCGGCAGCTGGTCGAGCACGAGCCGCTCGGACTCGGGCAGCAGCGGCCGCTCGTCGTCGCCGACCAAGGCGCTGGGCACGGTCCCGTAAACCCGGGCGAGCAGGGCGAGGACGTGCACGGTGGGGCGGATGCCCCGCTGCGGCCACGCCTCGTATTCGCTGATCCGCTTGCCGGTCATCGGCGCCCGGCCGTCGCCGAGCAGGTCGTTGCAGCGCGCCGCGACCGCCGTCTGGGACAGACCGTGGGTGTAGCGCCAGGCCTGGCGCGGGTTGAACTGCCAGCGGCCGGACATCTCGGCCGCGATCCGGGCCGGGCCGCAGCCGGCGGCGAGCAGCTCGTGACGCAGCCGCTCCCGCTCGGGCTTGCTCCCGGGTTTCGACCTGCTGGTTCCCATGACGCCGCTCCGAGACCGAATAAGGGATGCACCCCACCGCCGACGGTCGGTCACCGTAGCGCATCACCGCCTTTCGCCACAGCACCCGGAAATTCCGGGGAAAACTCCCACCCGGCGGGAATCCCGCCGGCCGCGTCGATCGGGAATGCTGGTCCGCCGCACCGAGCCAAGTGGAGGATCCGTGCTTCGCGACACCGCTGGTACCCACCCGGGGCGGCGGTCATGACCGTGCGCTGGGTCGAAAACACCCGCCCCCGCGAGACACCGCCCGACGGCGTCCGGTCGGCGCGGACCACGCGCGCCCGCGCGGCCGAACCGGCGGGCCCACCCGCCCGGCGGGCCGCGGACGAGCGGGACCGCCGGTGAGTGCCCTCGAGGAGGCGCTGCACGCGCTCATGACCCGCGGGTTCCGGTTCCAGCACATCGCCGACGAACACGGCGAGCTGGCGATCATCGTCGGCACCTACGGCTGGCCGGGGTTCGCCGACCGGATCGAGATCCACGGCGAGCACGAGGCCTCGGCGGCGCGCACGCGGACCGATCCGGTCGAGGAGCCGGTGTGGCGCCGGGACGGCGACACGCTGTCGGTGATCGCCGCCCTGCTCGCCCTGTCACCGCCGCGCCGCGACGCGGGAGTCAGTGCGGCGAGACGAGGTCCGCGGCCCGCAGCGTCGACGACGAAGCCGGCCTCGTGGCCCGCGAGATGACGAAGACCTCGACGCCGAGCCCGACCGCGACAGCGTCCTCCTCCAGCGAGCGCATCGACCGCTACCGCCGGCCCGCCCGGCGTTCCACACCGCTGTCCTATCAGCGGAGGGTGAGGACGGCCAGCGCACCCGCCCCCGCGAGCACGCAGTAGAGCGCGAACGGCGTCAGCGTCCGGGTGTGGAAGTAGCGGGTGAGGAACCGGACGGCCAGGTAGGCGCTGACGAACGAGGCGAGGCTGCCGACCAGGACCTGGCCGTGGATGCCGGCGCCGAGCGGCCCGAACAGGTCGGGGATCTTGAGCACGCCGGCGGCGAGGATCACCGGGGTCGCGAGCAGGAAGGAGAAGCGGGCGGCGTCCTCGTGCGACAGCCCGCGCAGCAACCCGGCGACCATCGTCACCCCGGACCGGCTGATGCCGGGCAGTAGCGCGAGCACCTGGGCGCTGCCGATGAGGACGCCGCGGCCGAAGGACATGCGCGACAGCCGTTCGTCGGCGGCGACGTCGGTGGCGCTCGCGGCGCCCGGCGCGTCGACGGCCGTCACCGCCCGGCGGCGCAACAGTTCCCCGCCGTAGAGGACGACGCCGTTGGCGATCAGGAACGCCGCGGCCGGGAGCGGCTTGCCGAGCGTGGTGCGGAACAGGTGCTCCAGCAGCAGCCCGCTCACCCCGACCGGGATGGTCGCGAGCACGATCAGCCAGGCCAGCCGCTCGCCGGACGTCCGCACCCGGCGGTGGCGGATCGAGCTGAAGAACCCGCCGGTGATCCGCACCCAGTCGCGCCGGAAGAACAGCAGCAGCGCGGCGGCGGTCGCCACGTGCAGGCCGACGATGAACGCCAGGTAGGGCGATTCGGGCGTCGACACGCTGAGGTCCCGCGCCCACTTCCCGCCGACGACCGCCGGGAGCAGCACGGAGTGCCCCAGGCTGGACACCGGGAACAGCTCGGTGACGCCTTGGAAGGCCCCCACGACGATGGCTTCGAAGTAGTCCAGCATGACGCCTTCCCGGTGTCTCTACGGTGCTGTGGATGTTGATCCCCGGCCCGGGTGCTGACCCGGGCCGGGGGACGGGCTAGGCGGCCTGGCCGACGGCGGCGGGCGTGGGCAGCCCGAGCAGAATCCGGTACTGCGCCTCGAAAGCGGCCAACGCGCCGGCGAGGTCGTGGCCGGCGACGATGGCCCGCGACGCCTCACCCATGCGCGCCCGCGCGTCCGGGTCCGCGGCCAGCTCGGCGATCCACCGCGAGATCGTGGTGACCGCGCCCGGTGCGAACAGGTAGCCGTTTTCGCCGTGGTGGACCAGGTGCGGCAGCGCGAGCGCGTCGGCGGCGACGACCGGGAGGCCCGCGGCCATGGCCTCCATGGTCGCGAGACTCTGCAGCTCGGCGGTGCCCGGCATGCAGAAGACGTCGGCCTCCGCGTACCGGCGCACGAGGTCGGCGTCGGAGACGAACCCGTGGAAGGCCACCCGGCCGGCGATCCCCAGCTCGGCGGCGAGGTCTTCGAGGTCCTGGCGGCGGGTGCCGTCGCCGACGAGGTCCGCGCGGACGTGCGGCAGCGGGGTGAGGGAGCGCAACAGCTGGTCGACGTTCTTCTCCGCGTCGAGGCGCCCGACGAACAGGACCGACACCGGCCGGTCGGCGGGGCGGGCCGGACCGGCGTAGTGGGCGAGGTCGATGCCGCACGAGATGACCTGGGCCGGCCGGCCGAGCCCGATCCCGGCGAGGACTTCGGCCGCGCGCGGGGTCGGCGTGGTGACGATCCGGGCGTCGCGGTAGACGCGGACCAGGTCCCGCCAGGCCCAGCGGGCGAGCGCGGCCTTCACGCGGCGGGGGAACGGGGTGTAGCCGAGCAGGTTGTCCGGCATGAAGTGGTTGGTGGCCATGCCCGGGATGTCGCGCCGGGCGGCGGTTTCGAGCAGCGCACGGCCGACGCCGAAGTGGGCTTGGACGTGGACGACCTCGGGGCGGACCCGGTCCAGGACCTCGTCGAGCGCCGCCCGCGCGCCGCCGGGGGTGCAGAACCGGTAGTCGCCGTGGAACGGGATCGCGCGTGAGCGGAGGCGGTGGATCGTGTAGCCGTCGTGCTGTTCGGTGCGGGCGGGGCCGGTGTCGGAGGGGCAGACGACGTGGACGTCGTGGCCGCGGCCGGCGAGTCCCCGGGCCAGGCGTGCGGCGAAGAACGCGGCACCGTTGATGTCGGGCGGGAACGTGTCGGCGCCGATCAGGACGCGAAGACCGGTCGGGTGCACGGGGTTCTCCTCGGATTGCGGGTGGGTGTGCGAAACGGCACCGGCGAGCACGCGCACGCCGGCGAGCGCGACGACCGCGGCGAGCGCGGCGGCGGGCTGGGGGACTTCGCCGTAGGCCAGGGCGGCAACGGCGACGGCGGTGAGGGGATCGAGCACGGTGGTCGTGCCGACGACGACGGCCGTCGGACCGGCGGCATAGGCCCGGTGCAGGAGCACGCCACCGGCGCCGAGCAGCAGGAGGGCTTGGCCGCCGAGCAGGACCGCGCTGGGCAACGGCTGCGACGCGGCGGCGTGCACAACCGACGAGCCGAGTCCGAAGAGGACGGCCGACGCCGCGGCGAGGGCGGCACACCCGGCCCGGGCGAACCAGGCGAGCCCCGCGACCACGAACCCGGCGACGGCAACCCCTTCGGCGGTCCCCGCGCCGATCGCGGCGGCCGGTGCGGCGGAAGCGGCGAACACCACGAACCCGGCCACACCGGCGACCACGAGCGCGACCGCGGTCACCACCCGGCGACCGCGGGCTCGCCGTCCGAAGAGGACGGTCAGGACCAGGCTGAACACACCCAGCGGCTGGACAACGGGCAGCGGAGCCAGCGAGAGGGCGACGAGGTGCAGCAGACTCCCGCCGACGGCCAGCGCGGTCCCGGCCCACCAGCCGGGGGAGCGCAGCAACCGGGCTAGGGCAAGCACGCCGCGCGTTCCTTGGACGGCGAGGTCGGTGACTTCGGCGTGCTGCCGGGTCGCGGCCACGGCGAACAACACGGCGGCGAGCAGCGCGCACACGACGGCGATGGGGGTCATGGGGTGGCCTTCGGTGGGGTGGGCTGTGGTTGGTGGGCGGCTGGTCGTGGGGCGGGTGGCGCGGTCGCGACGGTGCGGGTGGATTCCGGTGGGGTGGGCTGTGGTTGGTGGGCGGCTGGTCGTGGGGGGAGCGGCGCGGTCGCGACGGTGCGGGTGGATTCCGGTGGGGTGGGCTGTGGTTGGTGGGCGGCTGGTCGTGGGGGGAGCGGCGCGGTCGCGACGGTGCGGGTGGATTCCGGTGGGGTGGACTGTGGGGTGTGGGCGGCCGGTCGCGGGGCGGGCGCCGCGATGGCGATGGCGGTCATCGGGTGGCCTCCGAGGGGGTGAGCCGTGGGGCGCGGGCGGCCCGCCGCAAGGCGAGCGGCACGATGGCGATGGCGGTCATCGGGCGGCCTTCGAAGGGGCGGACCGTGGAGCGCGGGGTGAGCGGCGCGCGTGCGATGGCGGTCATTGGACGGCCGCCGAGAGGGCGGGCCGCGGTCGGCCCGTCGCGGGGGCGAGTGCCACGATGGCGAGCGCGGTCATCGGGCGGCCTCCGAAGGGGCGAGCAGCGAAGCGCGAGCCGCCCGCCGCAAGGCGAGCGCCATCGTCGCGACGATCAAGAACTCAGCCAACAACGCGAAGCGTTCGAGCAACCCGGCCGGAAGCCAGCCGACCACCTGCGCCGCACCGAACGCCGCCGCCGTCACCACTCCGGCGATCGCGCCGCGCCGGAGGGCCGGGGCCGCAGCACGCCAGCGGGGCTCGGCCCGCAGCCGGGCACTCAACGTCCACGCCGCGAGCGGCAGGCTGGCGAACAGCACCGCTCCGCCGAATCGGTGAATCTCACCGGACACCGTCGGGTCCGCGGCGCTGAAGTTGCTGCGAAAGCACAGCACCACGACCAATCCCGCCGCCCAGAGCAGGAACAGCGTGCTCACCAGCGGACCGTGCGGCAGGGCGGCGAGCTGGGCGGCGACCGCCAGCGCGGCCGCGGCGACGAGCAGCAGGAGGATGGCGACGGTGAACAACAGCCGGCCGCCGCGGTGCCAGGCGTAGTCGCTCACCGGGTCGCGCCAGGGACTGACGTGGCCGGCCAGCCCGAAGCTCAGCCCGGCGATGATCGCCTGCGCGACGGCCGCCATGACCAGCGTGAGCGTCGCGAAGCGCGCGGTCCGTGGAGTCACCCCTCAGACGTTCTCGCCCGTCCATGAGAGTTCGATGAAGATCGCGCTGAGTTTCCTTAAGAAGCGATCAGCGGCAGGACGAGGTCGAACCGGGCGCCGCCGCCGTCGGCCCGGGCGGCCGACGCGTGCCCGCCGTGCTGGCTGACGACCTGGTCGACGATCGCCAGCCCGAGCCCCGATCCGGGCAGCGCACGGGCCGCGTCGGCGCGGTAGAACCGCTCGAACACGTGCGGCAGGTCCGCCTCGGGGATGCCCGGGCCTTCGTCGTCGACGCGGACCCGGACCGTCCTGTCCTCGAGCGCCATGCCCACCCGCACCCGGCCACCGGCCGGCGACCACTTCGCCGCGTTGTCGAGCACGTTCAGCACCGCCCGCTCGAGGGCCGCCGGGCGTGCGAGCACCTCGCCGCCGGCCAGTTCGGCGTCGAAGGTGACGTTCGGCCACCGCGACCGGGTGCGTTCGACCGCCGCGGTGACGACGTCGGCCAGCGCGACGGGCTCTTCGGCTTCGCTCGGCCGTTCGCCGGTGGACAGGTCGACCAGCTCGCCGATCAGCGCCGTCAGCTCGACGGCCTGGGTGTCGAGGTCGGCCAGCAACCGGGACCGGTCGTCGGCCGACAGCTGCCGCTCGGGGTTGGCGTCGGCGTGGATCAGCAGCTCGATGTTGTTGCGCAGGCTCGTCAACGGCGTCCGTAGCTCGTGCCCGGCGTCTTCGACCAGCCGTCGCTGCTCGTCGCGCGAGCGGCTCAGCGCGCCGAGCATCGCGTTGAACGACGTCGCGAGCCGGCCGATCTCGCCCGACGCGGTGACGTCGATCGCCGCCGACAGCTCCTGGGTCCGGGCGACGTTCTCGGCCGCCGAAGTGAGGTTGTCGACCGGCTGGAGCGCCGAGCGGGCGATCGCCCGGCCGACCACCGTCGCGCCGAGCACCCCGGCGGCGGACACCACGAGCAGCCAGAAGCCCAGCCGGCCCAAGCTGTCCTCGACGTCTTCGGAGTCCTGGGCGACCTGGACCGTGCCTCCGTCGGGCCGCGCGGCCGACCACATGCGGAACCGGTCCCCGTCGCGGTGGACGTTGGACGCCCGGCTGGTCGAGAACGGCGCCTCCGGCGGCGGGGGCGGCAGCTCCGGGATCGCGCCCGCGGTCGTGACGGCGCCGGCGGCCGAGCGGAACTGGACGGTGAGGCCGTTGTTCCGGTCGGGCCCGGGCTTGGTGGAGCGCAGGGTCGACAGGGCGTCCTCCGGCGAGGAGGCTTTCGCGGCGAGCTGCGCGTAGGACTGCAGCCGGGCGTCGAACTGGTCGTAGAGGTCGGCCCGGGTGATGCCCCACGAGATCGCCGAGACGGTCACCACGGCGAGCGCGACCGCGGTGGCCACCAGGACGCCGAGCCGTGCCCGCAGGGACAGCTTCTTCCAGCGGGGCCGTTTCACAGAGGGTCCTCGCGCAGCACGTACCCGACGCCCCGCACGGTGTGCAGCAACCGCGGCTCGCCGTCGGCTTCCAGCTTGCGGCGCAGGTAGCTGACGTAGACGTCGAGGCCGTTGGAAGCGGATCCGAAGTCGTAGCCCCACACGTGGTCGAACATCGCGGTGCGGGTCAGCACGATGCGGGGGTGGCGCAGGAACGTCTCGAGCATCGCGAACTCGGTGCGGGTCAGGTGCAGGGCGCGGTCGCCGCGGAACACTTCGCGGGTCGCGGGGTCGAGGGCCACGTCGGCGAACCGCAGCGCCGCGGGGGCGGGTGGTGCCGGCGGGACGTTGTACTCGGTGCGCCGCAGCAGCGCGCGGACCCGGGCCAGCAGCTCCTGCAACGCGAACGGCTTGACCAGGTAGTCGTCGGCTCCCGCGTCGAGCCCGGCCACCCGGTCGGTGACGGCGGTGCGCGCGGTCAGCATGAGCACCGGCACGGTGTTGCCTTCCGCGCGCAGCACCCGGCACACCTCGAGGCCGCCGAGCACCGGCATGGTGACGTCGAGCAGCACGCCGTCGGGGTGCTCGTCGCGGATCACCGCGAGCCCGGCGGCGCCGTCGCCGGCGATGGAGACGGTGTAGCCCTCGAACCGCAGGGTGCGTGACAGCGAGTCCTGCACGGCGGTTTCGTCGTCGACGATCACCAGGTGCACCCGGCGTCCCTCCGTTCGGTTCGCGATGACACACGGTAACTGTAGTTGAGGTTCGCGCGCGGGAGCCGAACTCTCATCGAAGATTAACGTTCGCCGCCGATTTCCGCGGTTAGCCTCGGAAGAAGTGCTTCCGGAGCGAAAGAGGAAACGATGAGCGAGAACGCGCCGGGTACCACGGTGCCCGAAGGGATCCGTTGCTCGGATGCGGAACGTGAGCAGATCCGGGCCGCTCTCTACGCCGCGGCCGGCGAAGGCCGGCTGACGATGGACGAGGTCGAAGATCGCCTCGGCCGGCTCGAGCAGGTCCGCTTCCGGCACGAACTGGCCGCGCTGACCGCCGATCTGCCCGCGCCGGAGCCGAGCGCGCCCCAGGGGTGGCGCCAGATCCTGGCCGCGGCGGGCGCCGCGCTGGCGGCCGACGTCGCGGTCC
This sequence comes from Amycolatopsis iheyensis, assembly GCF_024703995.1. Taxonomy (GTDB): domain Bacteria; phylum Actinomycetota; class Actinomycetes; order Mycobacteriales; family Pseudonocardiaceae; genus Amycolatopsis; species Amycolatopsis iheyensis. Next base: position 116,266 of record NZ_JAMXQV010000030.1, read on the forward strand.
TGCGCGGCCGGGTACCCGAGCCGAGGCCGGGCCGCCGCCGGCTGCTGGTGCTCCTGACCGTCCTCATCGGACTGGCGCTCACGGCGGCGATCATCGCGGGTGCCGTGCACGGCTTCGGGGCGGACGGGTTCGAAGGCCACGAGCTGGGCGCGATCGACCACGGCCACGGCTGACGGTCTTCCCACCGCCTGAGCCGCCGCCGGGGGTCCAGTGCCCGGCCGCGCACGGGTGTGCGTGCCGGCGCCGTGCATCCTGCTGCACCGCCGGAAGTGGCACTCGTATCCTGGGCCCCATGTCTCCGGGAGGTAGTGCTGTGCGGGTGTGCCGCGGGTTGGTGCTGGGCTGTGTCGTCGCGGCGCTGGTGTCCGCGTGTGCTGCGCCTTCCACCGGGGAGGCGCCGTCGGCCACGCCACCCGCGCCGAGCTCCACCCAGCCGGCCGCGTCCGCCGGGACGAACCCCGACCCGGCGAAGTTCGCGCCCCAGGTCGTCGCGCGGTCGCGGGAGGCCGGTGTCGACGCGCAGCTCGTGCTGGCCATCCTCTACAACGAGGACTACAAGCCCCACGACCCGGAGCTCGAGCGCTCGTGGCAGAAGCTCAAGCCGGACGCGGCGTTCGGCGTGGCGAACATGCACCGCGCGACGTTCGAGCAAACCCGGCGCGGGCGGCCGTTCGCGGGCCGGAACTGGCAGGAGCTGCCGGACGACCCGGACCTGGCCATCCAGGCCGAGGCCTGGTACCTGCACGACCTGGCCAAGCAGCTGCCCGCGAAGCACGCCGGCAAGTACACGACCGACGAGCTGCTGGCACTGGGCTACAACGCCGGGCCGGGCAACATGAAGGCCTTCGCCCGGGGGACCGCGCCGGGCACGCAGGCCCAGTCCTACTTGGACAAGCTGCGCGCGAACTGGGCGAAGGCCGGCGCCGCGGTCAAGAACTGACCGCCGGCTAGAAGGGGAACACCGCCCGAAAGGCCGCCGCGATCGGTTCGAGGTCGGCCACGAGGCGGTCCAGCTCCTCGGGGCCGAGCGCGTCGTACGGCGCCTCCGCGAGCCGGTCGGTCAGCGCCTCGACCCGCTCCTTCGTCGCCCGGCCGGCGGGGGTGAGCCAGCCGTCTGTCTCGATGAGTCCCCGGGCGCGCATGCCGTCGACGACCGCGGCCAGCTGTGCGGCGGGCAGGTGGTGGACGCGGCCGAACTCGTGGGCGGGCATGCCGATGGACAGGGCGTGGAGCACGTGGGCCTCCGTGCCGCCGATGCCCTCGGCCAGCAAGGCGGCGATGTGGCCGTCGCCGCGGTGCTCACGCAGCAGGGTCGCCGCGTGCCACAGCCGGGCCACGGGCTCCTCCGGCACCGGCACCGCGCGCAGGGCGGCGTAGAGGGGACGTCCTTCCACGCGAGCGCTGGTCGCCGCACGCAGCAGCAGGTCGGCGGCCCGCGCGACACCCGGGGCGTCGGCGAGCTCGCCGAGGATCCGCCGGATCCCGGCGACACAGCCCCGCTCGCGAGCCGCCAGCGCCGCTTCGGGCGTGGTCAGCTCCCAGATGCGCGGGATGTGCCGGGCCACCTCACCGGGGGCGAAGTTGTAGAAGATCGCGTGGACGACGTCGGCGGGCACGTCGCGGCCGAGCGGCGCGGCCCGGCCGGCGAAGTAGGCGTCCCACGGGTGCCGCAGGCCCAGCGCCATGAGGGCCTCGTCGGACTCGTCGGCGAAGTAGGGGACGAGACCGAGGGGCTCGACCAGGTCGTACATGCGGCGGGCAACGGGTTCGGGGTGCGACATCTCGTCTCCTGCGTGTTCCGGCGCGGTGCCCTCGTGGCGGCCGCTCACCCTGGCTACGAACCGCCGGCCCCGGATTCGACATCCGTGCTTCGGAAAGTTTCGAAGCCCCGTTCCTCCGGGGAGGAACGGGGCTTCACTTCCAGGTCAGGGCCGGTGCGGGGGCATCAGGAGAGCCGGGCGACCTCCTCGTCCGTCAGCGCCTTGCCGGCCACGGCGACGTCGTCGACCGCGCCGCGCCAGAAGTCGACGTTCTGGCCGTTGTACTTGGCCCGCCCGACCGTGAACGCGCCGGTGCCGGCGAGGGCCGGCCCGGCCGGTGCCGTCGCGACCTTCACGCCGTCGACGTACAGCCGGATCTCGTTGCCGGCCCGCACCCCGGTCAGCTCGTACCAGCGGCCGATCTCCGGCACGACCTCGTACCGGGCCCGGTTGCCGCCAGGGGTGCTGAACGCGAACGCGCCCTGGCCGTACTGCAGGTAGAACGGGCTCTCCTGCGCCCGGCCGTCCTGGCTCACCGCGGTCGCGTAGTTGCCGGGAAGCTCGTCGAGCCGCACCTTCGCGGACACCGTGTAGTCGCCGGTCGTGTCGACGACCGGGCCGTAGGTGTCGGCGGAGCCGCCGGAGAACTGCAGCGCGCCGTCCTTGAAGGCCGCCCCGGCCGGGGTGAGCGTCAGCGGGTTGTTGCCGCCGCTCGAGTCCTTCGCGGTCGTTCCGCCGCGCTCGTCGAGGTGCCACGCCCCCTTGCCCGCGTACGGGTAGGGCTTGCCCGCGTTGGCGCCGGCCTCGATCACGCGCCGGTTGATCTCGCGGACCGGACCCGGGTCGACCTTGATCCGCTTGCGGTCGTAGGTCCAGAGCCCGTTCAGCTCGCCTTCCAGGTCGGTGACCTGCGTGTAGACCGACGCCGACAGCTCGGCCCTGGCCTGCCCGAGGTAGAACGTGCGGGTGTTGTCGACGTACTTCGCCGTCAGCGCCGCCTTGTCCTGCACACCGCTGTAGATCGCGATCGGCGCACCCGGCCACTGGTGCCCCGGCGTGCGCAGCGTGAAGCCGCCGTGCTCGCCGTCCATCGCAACGCGCTTGCCGTCCGAGTGCGCCGGGTCGGTGTTGTTGTAGTCGTGGTGGTCGATGACGTCACCCGCGCCCGAGTCGCCCTTCGAAGCACAGCAGTTCACCCCGCTGTGGGCGTTGACGATCCGGCTCGGGTCGGCGGCCTTGACCTGCTCGGTGATCCGGCCGGTCGCGGCCTTATCCCACTCGCCCCAGCCCTCGTTGAACACGATCCAGGCGTAGACCGACGGGTAGTTCTGCAGCTGGTGCATCTCTTCCAGGCCCTGGCTGAGCCACGCCTGCTGCGCCGCGGGGTTGTTGCCGTCATCGAGGGACACGAAGTCCTGCCACACCAGCAGCCCGAGCTGGTCCGCGTGGTAGTACCAGCGGGCCGGCTCGACCTTGATGTGCTTGCGGACCGCGTTGAAGCCCAGGTCCTTCTGCGCCTTCAGGTCGAAGACGAGGGCGTCGTCGCTCGGCGCGGTGTTCAGGCCGTCCGGGTAGAAGCCCTGGTCCAGCTGCATCAAGGAGAAGAACGGCTTGCCGTTGAGCGTCAGCTTGGGAACACCGTTGACGTTCGTGATGCCGGTGGACCGCATGCCGAAGTAGCTCTTGACCTTGTCCCCGCCCAGCTTGATCTCCAGCTGGTACAGGTACGGGTCGTCCGGCGTCCACAGGTGCGGGTTCGGCACCGCCAGCTTCAGGTTGGAGTTCGCCGGGCCGCTGACCGTGCCGACCTGCCGGCCGCGCGCGTCCTTGGCGACCGCCGTGACGGTGGCGTTGCCCGCCGACTTGACGGTGAGCGCCAGCGAGCTGGTCGTGAGGTCGGGCGTCGTCTTGATCTCGTCGATGCCCTTGTCCGCCACCGGCTCCAGCCACACGGTCTGCCAGATGCCCGACGACGGCGTGTAGAAGATCCCGCCGGGGTTGGGGGACTGCTTGCCCTTGGGCTGGTACGGGCCGGTCGTGTCGGTGACGGCGACGACGATCTCCTGCTCGCCCCCGCGCTTGAGCGCGTCGGTGATGTCGGCGCTGAACGCCGTGTACCCGCCGGTGTGCTCCGCGACGAGCTTGCCGTTCACCCAGACCTTGGCCTGGTAGTCGACCGCGCCGAAGTTGAGCTTGAGCCGCTGGCCGCCGCCGATCTTCCAGTCACGGGGGACGGTGACCGTGCGGCGGTAGAACATGTGGTCCTCGTGCCGTTCGAGCCCGGAGAGCTGCGACTCGATCGGGTAAGGCACGATCACCTTCTCGGGCAGCCGCTTGCCGAACGTCGGCTGCTGGCCGTCCTTGGCGGCCGAGAACTCCCACGGGCCGTTGAGGTTGACCCACTTGTCGCGCTCGAGCTGGGGTCGCGGGTACTCCGGCAAGGGGTTGCGCGTGTCGACGTGCTCGCCCCACGGCGTCCGGAGGCGTTCGGTCGACGCGTTCGCGACGAGGCGCCCGGCCTTGCCGACCTTCGTGCCGTTCACCGCGAGGGCACCCGCGCCGTCGTAGTACATCGTGACCCGCTGGCCCTTCAGGACTTCTTCGGCCAGCCGGATCGTGGCCCGGGTGCGGGACGTCGCGATGGACGCGATCGGCATCGGCGTGGCGTCGACCTCGATGCGCAGGTGGTCCTGCAGGTCGCTCGCCCCCGAGACCCGGCCGTCGAAGTCGGCCGTGAGGGTGCGCCCGTCCTCGGCCACGTCCGCCGTGCGCGGCACGACCGCGAAGTCGGCCGGTGGCGTGAACGCCGACAGCGGCACGATCTGCTTCGCGATGGCCGCGCTCGACCAGCGCAGGAACATGTTCGCGCCGCCGGTGTCCTGGAACATCTCCAGTTTGAAGTCGTACTGCTTGCCGGCGGTCAGCGTGACCGGCGCGCTGGTCTGCTCCTTGTCCCAGTCGCCGACCCAGTGGTCGATCACCGGCGCGCCGTCGAGGAACAGCCGGAAGCCGTTGTCGCCGATGGCGTAGAACGTGTAGTCGCCGGTCTGCGGCACGGCGAGCTGCCCGGTCCACCGGGCGGTCGTGTTCTCGGTGCGCCCGGCGACCAGCCCGAAGACCGAGGTCAGGTCCGCGTGGTCGACCTCCCCGTCGAGCGCGGTGCCGGCGAGGTTCGCGAAGTCGTGCGCGCCCGGCGCCGACGGCGTGAAGTACTCGGCCTTCAGGCCGTGCACGGGCTCGGCGGCACCTGCGGGCGGCGTTCCCGACGCCACGCCCAGCCCCACCAGCAGGGCGAGGAGGACGGCAGCGGCTCTTCTCATCGGCGAGACCCTTCATTTTTACAACGTTGTAAAACGCTCTGAAGCGATACAATCAGACAACTCAGACCCCTCACTACCGCCGAACGGCGGTATCTCGACGGCCAACTGCCAGGGCAACTGTGCGTAGTTGCGGACTGTGCGGACAGCGGAGGGAAAGCGTCCGGTAAGGCGGATCGGATCCCTTGGGCGGACACGTCGGGAAAAGGGGAGACATGCGACTGGTACGGATGGCCACGGCGCTGCCGGTGGCGGGTCCGGGGACCGCCGCCCAGGACGGGTTCGCCAAAGCTGTCTGGCGGACCTACGGCAACGCACGGGTGGAGCTGCCGAACGGCGGCCGCGTCTGCTTCCAGGACCGGGCACCGACGGTCTGAACGGCCTGTGACCGCCGGTGCCCGGACGTGAAAGGCCGCTCGGGCTGGTGGGGGCTCAGCTGTAGGTCACCTGGGTGGTGCCGGTGGTGGTGTTGTAGGTGATTCCGCCGTGCTGGAAGGTGTTCCGGCGGCCGCCGGGCACGCCGTACTCGTCGCTGGTGGGGTAGCCGAGCGCGCTGCGTTCCCAGCCCAGCGACGCCCACTTGTCCCGGATGGCCCCACCGATCGACCACGCTCCCGTGCCGGCGGTCCAGTAGACCGAGGCGGAGTTGGTGAAGTGGTTGTAGCGGCCCACTCCGTCGGGGGTGCTCGTTTCGTCGGTGGTGGGGTAGCCGAGGCCGCGTTCCCAGCCGAGGGCCGCCCACTTCTTGCGGATCTCGCCTTGGACGCTGTGGGCGCCGGTGCCGACCGTGTAGTAGACCGAGGCGGAGCCGGTGAAGTGGTTGTAGCGGGCGACGCCGTCGGGCGTGCTCGTTTCGTCGGTGGTGGGGTACCCGAGGCCGCGTTCCCAGCCGAGGGCCGCCCACTTCTTGCGGATCTCGCCCTGGACGTTGTGCGCACCCGTGGCCGGGGTCCAGTAGATCGACGCGGCCGCGCTGAAGTGGTTGTACCGAGCCGTGCCGTCAGGAGTCGCGGTCTCGTCGGTGGTCGGGTAGCCCAGGCCCTTTTCCGCGCCGAGTGCCCGCCACTTCTGCCGGATTTCGCCTTGCACGCTGTGCGCTCCGGTGCCCGGCGACGTGTAGATCGAGCCGGCGGCGAAGTCGTTGTAGCGGCCGACGCCGTCCGGCGTGCCCGTCTCGTCGCCGACCGGGAACCCGAGCGCCCCGCCGGGCCCGCCGAGGCGCTGGTAGGCGGTCAAGAGGTCGCCGTGGACCGCCCACGCGCCGGTGTTCGGCGCGTAGTCGATGACACCGCCGGTGTACTTCTGCTCCCAGCCGCCGGCGACCGGGGTCTCGGCGCCGACCGGGGCGCCCAGGTAGGACGCGGCGCCACCCAGTGCGGCGTAGTGCTCGGCGATCTTGTCCGGACCGCTGCCCAGCGCGGCCGCCCGGACCTGGTCGGCCGTGCCGTTGAAGTAGTCCTGGTCACCGGGGAAGACGCCGGAGTCGGCGTACTGCCAGAAGGTGTACGTGGTCCAGCCGCCGGGGATGGTGCCGGGGTCGGTGCCGTTGTGGGCGATCCACAGTGGACTGTTCACGGCGGTTCCGGCGGCCCCGCCGGTGCAGTTGGCCCACCAGCCGTTGGTCGTGTAGATCGCCGGCCAGCGGTTCGTGCGGTCGTGCACGGTGGTGGTGAAGTCGGTGATCCACGCGGTCAGCTGCGCCGGGGTCAGGCCGTAGCACCAGCCGGCCCAGTCGGCGGTGCCGTACGGGTTGTACTCGATGTCCAGCACCGGCGGCAGCGTGTGCCCGTCACCGACCCAGCCGCCGCCCTGGCCGAGGAAGTAGGTGGCCTGCGCGACGCCGGAGGAGGTGTCGGGCAGCGCGAAGTGGTAGGCGCCACGCATCAGGCCGGCGGCCGCCGAACCGGCGTAGCCGGCGGCGAACTGCGGATCGACGTAGGTTGTTCCCTCGGTGGCCTTCAGGTAGGCGAAGGTCGCGCCGTTGTGGACGGCTGTGGTCCAGTCCACCGAGTTCTGCCAGTGGCTGACGTCCATGCCCGGCGCGTTGCCGGCCGTGGCCGAGGCGGTCGCGCGGGCGACGCCACGGGCCGCGCCGTGGCCTTCGACGCGGTGCACCATCGAACCCATGAAATCGGATTCGGGGTGAGCCGGCGTGGTGCTCGCTCGGGCGTGGGTGGTGCTCAACAGCATTCCCGCCAGCAACGCGGGCACCACGACAAGAGCGCGTACCACCATGAAGTCCTCCCCGGTTCGATCCAGCCGGGACTGTAACCGACGGTTTCCCGGCCGAAAAGACCCGAGTCCGCGATCGCGGGAAACGTCTCGTTGGGCAATTTCTCACTTGGCAGGCGCGCCGTTTGCGGAAAGCCGCCGCGGTGGCCGGCCGGGTACCCCTCCCGGTGGCCGCCTTGATCGGCGAAGTAGCATTTGGAGCTCTCCTTCCCTTTTGGTAAAGGAATTCCCATGTCTTCGACCGGTACTGCGCCGGCGCCGGTTTTCGACCCGGCGGCCGCCTTTCCGGAGGCCGGTGTCCTGCGGTCCGCCGCGGAAGCGGGCGATTGGCCGACCGTTTCGGGGTTTTTCGCCCGGTTCACGTCGCCGGACGAGCGCAGTTTCGGTGTCACGACCACGATGTCGGTGCCGGCCGCCGAGCCGATGCTGCGCGCCGTGGTCGAGCGGGAGCCCCGCGCGGAGCCGGCCCGGGTGCTGCTCGCTGCCCAGTACGTCCAGCGGGGGTGGACCATCCGGGGCACCGGCCCGGCCGCCGGGGTCAGCCGCGACCAGTTCGCCGGGATGCACGAGTGGCTGCGGCAGGCCGAGCACCTCCTGATCGACGTCACCGCCCGCGAACCCGCGAACGCGGTGGCCTGGTGGCTGCGGCTCATCACCGCGCGCGGGCTCGGGCTCGGCCAGAGCGAGGCCCGGCGCCGGTATGACCGGCTGGCCGCGCACCACCCCGGTTTCCTGGCCGCGCAGCGGAACCTGCTCCAGCAGCTCAGTCCCAAGTGGGGCGGCTCCTGGGACGCGGCGCACGCCTTCGTCCGCGAATGCACGGCGGCGGCGCGGCCCGGCGACCCCCAGGGCGTCCTGGTTCCGGAGCTGTACCTGGAGCGCTGGCTCGAGCTCGGCCCCGAGGCGGGCGGTGACTTCCTGCGCGGGCCCGGAATCCGCGAAGAGATCGCCGCCGCCGCGGCGACGTCGGTGCTGCACCCCGCCTACCGGTCGCGGTTCGGCTGGGTCGTCGCGCACAGCACGTTCGCGATGGCGTTCAGCCTGATCGGCGACCTGCCGCGCGCCGCCGTGCACTTCCGCGTGCTCGGCGGGCGCGCCAGTGAAGGTCCGTGGCACTACTTCCCCGACCCGGTCGCCGCGCACGCGCGGCACCGCGACCGCGCCCTCGCGAAAGGCTGAACCGTGCTGTCCACCTTCGAGGTCGACGGCGTTCCCGCCGTGACCGCCAAGAGATCCGGCCCGCTGACCGCCGGCCTGGTCTTCCGGGTCGGCCAGGCGGACGAGACGCTCGCGACGGCAGGCGTCACGCACCTGGTCGAACACCTCGCGCTGCACCGGTTCGGCGTCGGCGAGCACCACTTCGGCGGTGCGACGGGCGCGGACCACACGTTCTTCGAAACGACCGGTTCGGAGGCGGAGGTCGTCGCGTTCCTCGCCGGTGTCTGCGCGTCGCTGAACGACCTGCCGTTGGACCGGCTGGAGACCGAGAAGTCGATCCTGCGTACCGAGGAGTCCCGGCGCGGCGCCGGGCAGCTGGCCCGTCACCGCTACGGGGCACAGGGCTACGGCCTGCCGGACTTCCCCGAGCTCGGTGTTCCCCGGCTCGGCCCCGCCGAGGTCGGCGGGTGGGCCCGCACCTGGTTCACCCGCGACAACGCGGCGCTCTGGGTGGCGGGGGAGCGCGTCCCGGCCGGGTTGCGGCTGCCACTCCCGGCCGGCGTGCGCCGTCCGGTGCCCCCTCGGCCCGTGGTCCTGGGCTCCGGTCCCGCCTACTTCTCCCATGGTGTGGGCGGTGTCGCCTTCAGCACGGTGGTGCGCCGGGGACCCGCGGCCCAGGTCTTCGCGAAGGTGCTCGAGCGGGAGCTGTTCCGCGCGCTGCGGCAGGAGGGCGGCTACTCGTACGAGGTGACGACGTCGTACCGGGATCGTGGCGACGGCCTCGCGGAGATCGTCGGGCTCGCCGACGCCCTGCCGGACAAGGATGCCGCGGTGCTCGGCGGTGTCGTCGACGTCCTGGCCCAGTTCAAGGTGGGCCGGATCGACGCCCGTGACGTCGAATCGGTCCGCGCGCAGGCGGAGTCGGCGCTCTATGGCGCGGACGCGGTCGCGGCGCGGCTGCCCGCGCACGCGGTCGCGCTGCTCTCCGGGGTTTCCCTGCCGAACCCCGAGGATCGGATCGCCGAACTGCGCGCGCTCGGCGTCGCGGACGTCCACGCGGTCGCCGTCGAAGCGTGCGGGGCGATGCTGCTGCAGGCGCCACACGGGCGGTCCGCGGACTGGGCCGGGTACACGGCGGTCCCGGCCTGCTCGCCCGCGGCGGTCACGGGAACCCGCTTCGCCGCCCGCGACCGGGCGGACTGCCACCTGGTCGTCGGCGCCGAGGGCTGCAGCCTGCACACGCCGGAAGGGGCGTCGACGGTGCGTTTCGCCGACTGCGTGGCGATGCTCGCCTGGCCCGACGGCGGCCGCCGCCTGATCGGCGCGGACGCCCGCGCGGTCCAGGTCGACCCGACCCTGTTCACCGGCGTGACCCCGGTGGTGACGGCGGCGATCGACGCGGCGATCGGTCCACATCGGACGCTCCCGCAGCCGGCACGGGCCACGCCGGCTCCGGCGCCCCGGCCGTCGGCAACAGCGGGGAAACGTGCGTCCCGGCCCCTTTTCGTCGTCGCGGCGGTGTTCGGCGTGATCGCGCTGCTGGCCACGGCGGGCATGGCGATGGAGCCACCCGAAGCCGGGGGCTGGGTCGGGGCGGGGTTCCTGTGGCTGCTCGCCGGGCTGTTCGTCTTCACGGGCGTGCGACGCCGGCGGATGTGAGGATTCGGTCTCGCGGTCAGCGCGTCCGGACGAGCCGGCGGCGCCTGCGAAAAGCCGCGGCTCATCGAAAGACTGCCCGCGCGGTTACGCTTGTGCGACAGCGAACTACGACACGGTCAGTTCGCCGGTCGGCGCCGCGTCGCGGGTGCCTGAACAGTGTTCGGCACTCGTGCCCGGCGCCGCGGTCGAGAAACCGGAGAGGCAATCAGGGTTTGCGCTTCTGTGTCACGTCACGAACTTGATGGACTCATCGAGGAATTTCGCCTGGTAAAGATCTCCTTGCCGCCCGTTGGCGGTGAACAGGTCCGAGGTGCTCTTGAAGTCGACGTTGGTGAACACCCGGACGTTGTGGCCGGTGAGGTTTTGCGCGGACCTGGCGTTGCGCCAGACGCACAGGCCACTGCCGGTTCCGCCGCCGCGGAACTCGTAGCACGTCGGCTGGGTCGGACCGAGATTCGGAATGTCGCCGACGGCGAAGTCGGAAACCGCCCCGCCGGACACGCCCGTGGGGTAGTAGAACAAGCAGAACTCCCCCTTGTCGCAATGGCCGTCCCGCGCACCGGTCGCGTGGGCGGTGCCGGCCAGGGGGACCGCCAACCCGAGCACGGCGCCGACGACTGCCACCCGCCTGGCCACGCGCACCGTTGCCGCGACACCACCGGACTTGCCGATCGATGAACGCATCCTGCTTCCTCCCTTCGGACCGGCGGCGTCCCAGCCGCCCGATCGACCATCCGGACACGCTCGGCGTGCCGGGCCGTTCAGCCGCCGACTGCGCGACCACTCAAACGGCCGATTCGCAGCTGCTGTTCGGGGCCGCGACCTCGGCTTCGAAACCCGGCTCCGGCACGGTGCCGACGCCGAGCGGCGGGCCTGTCCGTCGGACTGGTCGCGACGCCCACCACGTCACGGGCACCGGCCACAACCCTGCTGCAACCAGGGTGCGGTACGCATGCCGGGTGGCGCGCTGCCCGCGGGCCCGGACGCAAGGGGACTTCGATGAGATCAGCGGTGCTCGTGGTCGGTGTGCTCCTGCTCGGCCTGGGTACGGCGGCACCCGCGGGAGCCGTGGCTGCCGGCTGCGGGCCCGCGTCGGTGTCGGTCGCCGACCGGACGCTCTACGAAGGCACCCCGGCCGCGGGGGAGCCCAGCCCGGCCACCACCTTCACGTTCACCGTGTCCGTCACGGCGGCCGCGGGCTGCGCGCCGACCGGCTCGGTTTCCTACCAGACCGAAGACGGCTCGCCCGGTGCGACCGGCCAGGCCGACTACGTTCCCGCCGCGGGACAGCTGAGCTGGAACGGCGACTCCAGCCCACGCACCGTCGCCGTCCAGGTCGTCAAGGACGCCGCCGGGGAGCCGAACGAGCCCTTCCTGCTGCGCCTGTCCGACCCGGTCGGCCTGGTACTGGCCGACGACCTGGCCGCCGGCGGGATCCTCGACGACGACGGCGTCGGCGGGCCCCCGGTCGTGGTCTCCACCGACGGCGGCAAGATCTGCTGGAAGGTCTGCTCGGTCGGAGTGGGCCTGGGCGGCCCGGCCAAGGCACCGGTCACCGTGCACTACCGCACCCTGCCCGTGGGCAGCGGCGAACCGGCGTACGTGCCGGTCAAGGACGCGACGGTGACGATCCCGCCCGGCGCGTCCGGCGGCGGCGCCGTGGTCGAGCTGCTGCCCGCCAAGCCCGGCCAGGGCGAGTCCCGGTTCGTGCTGGAGCTGGTCAGCACGTCGGCCGGCAAGCTCGGCGCCGCGCGGACGGAGGTGACGATCAAGCCCGGCGGTTAGCCACCTCGCGGGCCTCGGCCGTCGCGTTGGCCTGGGTGTACAACGCGGCGGCCGTGGCCCGGTGCCGGGCCGCGTCGGCGGGCCGGCCGAGCCGCGCTTCCAGGTCGGCGAGGTCGCGGTGCAGGTGCGCCTGCTCGTAGCCGTCGGGAACCGTGGCCCGCACGGCCAGCCCGCGTTCGAGGTGCTCGCGTGCGGCGGCGAGGTCACCCGCCCCGAGCCGCGCCCGCCCGAGGTGCTCCAGCGCGGCCGCCTCGCCGTGCCGGTCGCCGACGTCGCGGCTGAGGTCCAGGGCCTGCCCGAAGTGGTCCGACGCGGTGGCGAAGTCGCCGCGGCCCAGGTGGACCCGGCCGGTGTCGAGCAGTGACTCCCACTCCAGCCAGCGGTCGCCGAGCACGCGGCTGATCGTGAGGGCCTCGCCGAGGCTCGCCAGGGCCGCGCGGTGGTCCCCGCGCTGCAGGTGCGCCTCGCCGAGCGTGTCGAGCGTGGCGGCTTCCAGCCGCGCGTTGCCCAGCGCGCGGAACGTCGTCAGTGCCGCCGTCAGCGGATCCAGGCTCTCCCGGGCCCGGCCCATCCGGACGTAGGTGTGGCCCAGGTTGCGCTGGGACAGCGCGTGCCCGAGGTCATTGCCTGCCGCGGCGTTGCGGGCCACCGCCAGCCGGTGCGCGGCGATGGCCTCGTCGAAGCGGCGCAGTTCGGCGTAGGCGTTGGCGGTGTTGTTGTGGATGTGCCCTTCGCCCTGCACGTCCCCGGCGGCCCGGGCGGTCCGCAGCGCGGCCGCGTTGGTCTCCAGCGCCTCCGGCAGCCGCCGGGTCATGAAGTACGCGACGCCCAGCGCCCGCAGCATCTCCGCCTCGGCCAGCGGGTCGCCGAGCCCGGTCGCGGCGGCGGTGCCCTCGCGGCACAGCTCGACGCGGGTGTGCCAGTGCCCGGCCGTGTCGTAGAAGCTGGTCAGCAGGTACGTCAGCTGCCACGCGGCCTCGGCGCGGCCGTGCTCGCGGGCGAACCGCACGACCGGCAGCAAGTTGTCGCGCTCGGCGGTGAGGAAGGTCAGCGCGGCGTGCCGGTCGGCGCCGACCGGCACGTCCGGCGCGGCGAACCGCGGCGCCGGCGTGACCAGGTCGCGGTTCGGGTCGATGGCCCGGTTCGCCGCCGCCGCGGCCACCAGGTACCAGTCGACGAGCCGGTCGGCGATCTCGGCGTGGGCGGCCGGGGGTTCGTCGGCGCGCGCGCACTGCCGGGCGAACTCGCGGATCAGGTCGTGGAACCGGAACCGGCCCGCGCCGGCGGCCGTGACGAGGTGCGTGGCGGCGAGCCCGGCGGCGACGCGCTCGCCGTCGCCACTCGGCACCTCGCAGAGCGCGGCCCCGAGCGCGGCGCTGAAGGTGGCACCCGGGCCGAGGGCGGCCCGGCGGAAGAACCGGGCCTGCGCGGCGGCCAGCGGCCGGTAGGCGGTGGCGAGCACGGCCCGGACCGTGCGGGAATCCCCTTCCACGGCCAGGGTTTCCAGCCGCCCGGCCCCGGCCAGCTCGGCGGCGAGCTCGGCGATCGGCCGCTTCGGCGCGCCCACCAGCCGGGCGGCGGCGATGCGCAGCGCCAGCGGCATCCCGCCGCACAGCCGCGCCACCCGCGCGGCCGGTCCCCGCTCGCGCCGCACCCGCTCGGCGCCCAGCACCCGGTCCAGCAGCGCGACGGACTCGGCGTGCCCGAAGGCGTCCAGGGCGATCGGGCGCACGGCGTGGCGGGTGCTCAGCGCGGCGAGGTGCTGCCGGCTGGTGACGACCAGCAGCGCCGGCCCGGTGCCCGGGATGAGCGGCAGGACGTCCTCGAGACCGGCGACGTTGTCGACCACGACCAGGCACCGGCGTCCGTGCAGCAGCGACCGGTACAGCGCGGCGCGTCCGGCCTGGTCGCCCGGGATGTTCTCGTCGGGCACGTCGAGGCCGCGCAGCAGGTGCGTCAGCGCCCGGGCGCCCGGCAGCGGCTCGTCCGGGTCCTCGCCGCGCAGGTCGAGGAACAGCCGGCCGTCCGGGAAGCGGGCGGCGACCCGGTGCGCCCAGTGCAGTGCCAGCGCGGTTTTTCCCATGCCCGCCGCCCCGGACAGCACCACCACCGGCCGCTCGGGCTCCTCGAGCACCGCGTCGAGTGCCGCGAGCTCGGCTTCGCGTCCGGTGAAGTGCCCGACGCCCGCGGGCAGCTGCGAGGGCCCGGTCGTGGCCGGGCGCGGGTCGAGGCCGGGGTCGCGCCGCAGGATCGCCGTGTGCAGGGCCAGCAGTTCGGGACCGGGGTCGACGCCGAGCTCGTCGGCCAGCCGGCGGCGCAGCCGCTGGAAGGCGTCGAGGGCGTCGGTGTGCCGCCCGCAGCGGTACAGCGCGAGCAGGTGCAGCCCGGTCAGCCGTTCCCGGCTCGGGGCGGCGGCGAGCAGCCGGGGCAGCTCGCGGACGGCCTGTTCGTGGTGCCCCAGCCGCAGTTCGGCGTCCCAGAGGTCTTCCACCGCGCCCAGGCGCAGCTCGTGCAGCCGGTCCACCTCGCGCCGGCCCCAGCCGGAGGGTTCGGCGTCGGCGAAGGCGTCCCCGCGCCAGAGGGCGACCGCCGCGCGCAGGGTGGTGGCCGCCTTCTCGGCGGCGCCGGCCGCGAGGTCCGCGGCGCCCGCGCGGACCTGCTGCTCGAAGCGGTGCGCGTCGACCGCCACCGGCGGGACGGTCAGCAGGTAGCCCGGCTCACGGGTGACCAGCACACCCGGGAACCCGCAGCCCTCCAGCGCCTGACGCAGCCGCGCGACGTGGCTGTGCAGCGTCTTGACCGCGGTGCGCGGCGGGTCCTCGCCCCACAGCACGTCGACCAGCCGCGGGATCGGCAGCACGGTGCCCGCGTGCAGCGCCAGCACCCCGAGCACGACCCGCTGCCGCGTCCCGTGCAGCGTCGCCGGCCCCGCCGGGCCGACCGCTTCGACCGGGCCCAGCACGCGCAGCTCCCCGGGTTGGGACACCCCCCGCTCCTTCCCACGCGGCATCACCGCTCAGCGAGCCTAACCAGCGCGAAGGACGTGCGAAAACAGCCAACCAGCTGATCCGCGGGTGCATCGACAACCGGTTCACAACCGGGCGCGGTGACGCTCGGTTCCCGTCCCCGTTCCGACTCTTGTGAGGGAAAACCGGATGAGCACCAGACCGCGGCCCCGGCGCCGCAGACCGTTCACCGCCGCGCTCGCCTTCGCCGCCGCGGCCGCGTTCCTGCCCGTGGTCCCCGCGGCGGCGGCCCCGGCCGTCGCACCGCCGCCCACGTCGCCGTGCGGGCCGCTCGACGTCGCGTTCGTCATCGACGACACCGGCAGCATGGGCCCGGCGCTGACCAACATCAAGAACGAGCTGGGCAACATCGCCACGGCGGTGCAGACCAACTCCGGCAACGACTACAAGCTCGGCCTCGTCACGTTCAAGGACGACGTCACGGTCCGGACCGATCTCGCGCCGCTCAACCTGGGCGCGGTCACCCCGCAGATCAACGCGCTGACCGCGACGGGCGGCGGCGGTGAGCCCGAAGCGTCCGACGAGGCGGTCAACACCGCCGTCAACAACTTGCCCGCCGCCGGACGCCCCCAGACCGGCAACTTCTCCGGGACCTGGCGCACCAACGCCACGAAGATGGTCATCCTGGTGACCGACGCCCACCCGGGCGGCTTCGACGACACCTTCACCGCGGCCGACCAGGCCAACGCCCACCTGCGGGCGGTGCAGGCGGCGAACAAGGGCATCAAGGTCTCGGCGGTCTACGTCCAGACGAACACGCTGCCCGGCATCTCGACGATCATGCAGGACTACGCCACCACCACCGGCGGCACGTACGCGGCGACGCCGGCCAACGGCACGGGTGCGGGCGCGGCGATCCTCGACGCGCTCAAGAACTGCCGCAAGACCGACGTGTTCATCAAGGACGCGCCGGCCGACACCGGGGTCGCGCCGCACGGGCTGAACCCGATCTGGACGAGCCCGGACATCCGGGTGTGCCCGTCGCCGTCGCCGTGCGCGGGGATCAACCCGGTCATCGGCGCGACGAACTACGTGGTCGTGTCGCTGAACAACCCGGGCCCGGGCGGGTCCGGCGCGTCGACCGGCCACGTCGAGGTCTCCTACACCGCGCAGGGCGGCGCGGCGCTGTGGCCGATGGACTGGACGCCGATCGGCTCCTCGGCGACGGTGACCGTGACGCCGGGCTCCACCCAGGTGGCGATCCCGTGGACCGCGGTGCCCGGGCCGGGCCACTTCTGCCTGCTCGCCCGGTGGATCTCGGCGACCGACCCGATGACCTACCCCGAGCTGACCGGCTCCAACACGCTCGTCAACACGCGGAACAACAACAACATCGCGTGGCGCAACGTGGACACGGTCAAGCTGAAGCCCGGCACGCCGGTGACGCACCCGTTCACCCTCGGCAACCCGGTCCTCGAGCGGGCCACCACGACCGACCTGCTCTTCACCCAGCCCGGCAAGCCGTTCGCGGGCGGCCCCGGCAAGGTGGTCGTCGACCTCGGCAAGGTGCTGGCCGAGCGCTGGCGCCAGAGCGGCCAGAAGGGCGTCGGCGTGCGTCCGGTGGGGGAGACGCAGGTCGAAATCGCCGGCGGGCAGCAGGCGGTCCTGCAGGGGCTGGTGATCCAGCCGAAGGAACGCCTGGAGACGGCGGTGACGTTCACCGCGACGGACGCGGCGGCAGGCGCCGACTTCGTCTTCCGCGTCTCCCAGTCCAGCGGTGACGAGGACCTCGGCGGCGTCGAGTTCCAGCTGTCGGCCGAGCGGTAACCCGACGATGATCTGGGGCCGTGGTGCGCACCGCGGCCCCAGGTCGACAGCCGCTCGCGCTAGTTCTTGAGCCGGCGGCTTCCTGCGTGCCAGTCCTCGGTCTTGCCGGGTTCCTGTGTCGTGACACCGAAGGACGGCAGCTGGGGACGTTCGCGCAGGCCGCGCTTCGACTCGGCGAAGCCGGGGAACCGGGCCAGCCCGACGACGTGGTCCCACAGCTGTCCGGCCTCCTCTTCGTCGGGCAGCCGACTGATCACCGGCCCGAAGAAGGCGACACCCGCCGGGGGTTCGAAGTGGACGATGGGCGTCCCGACGTCCTTACCTGTCAGCGAAAGGGCCTCGTCGGACTCGGTCTGGATCCGGGCGTCGCGCGAGGTGTCGTCGAGCGCGTCGGCGAGGTCGGGAGTGCCTTGCCAGCCGGGCGTCTTGCCCTCGTCGGGCCCGGTTTCGAAGATGCGGGCCCCGAAGGCGGCGTACAGCGGGCCGATCGCCGCACGGCCGTGCTTCTCCCGCGCCGCCGACGCCACCCGCAGCAGCCGCAGGCCCGCGGTGTGCTGGGCGGGGGTACTCCGGCGGGAAGTGGGTGTCGTAGTCGCGCTGCGCCTGGACCAGCCGGATCCACTTGCTCGTCATCCACGCGAACGGGCAGATCGGGTCGAAGTAGAAGTCGATGTCGGCGGTTTCGGTGCTCATGCCACGGGTAGGGGCGTGCTTGCTTCGGTGAGTGCGGCCAGTACGGCGGTGACGGCGGGCGGGTCGGGTGGGTCGCCGTAGGTGGCGGCGTGGATTCGGCGGTGGAAACCGGTGAGTTCGGTGACGTGGACGTCGGGTCGGCGGTGGGCGCGCAGCGCGAGCCCCGGCAGCGTGGTCACGCCGCTGCCGGCGGCGACGAGGGCTTGCACCACAACCATGTCGTCGCTGAGTGAGGCGATGCGGGGCGTGAAGCCCTCGTGCCGGCACACCGCGTTCAGCTCGCTCTGGCACCGCTCGCAACCCCCGATCCAGGCGGAGTGACGGTGGTTCGCGAGGCTGTCGCCGGGTCGCCGGCTGACCAGGTAGATCGGGTCGTCGGCGATGTGGACCAGGCGGAACTCCTCGTCCTCCACCTGGGTGTCGGCGTGCCGGAAGACGAGGGCGATGTCGATCTCGCCGTGGCGCAACAGCTGGAGCGCCTCGACCGGGTGCTGCTCGATCAGGCTCAGCTCGATGCCCGGGTGTGCCCGCGCCAGCGTGGCGACCGCCGCGGGCACGATGGTGCTCAGCGCCGAGGCGTTGGCGGCCAGCCGGACCCGCCCGGCCTGCAGGCCGACCTGTGCCGCGAGCTCGTTGGCCGCGGCGTCGACCCGGCCCAGGATCTCGGCGGCCCGGTGGGCCAGCAGCTGCCCTTCCGGCGTCAGCCGGACGCCACGGCCGATCCGCTGCAGGAGCCGGACGCCGGTGGCCGCCTCCAGGCGGGACAGGTGATGGCTCACCGAGGGCTGGGAGTAGTGCAGCTCCTTGGCCGCTCCGGTCACTGACCCGTGTCGGGCCACCGCGGCCAGGACCTTCTGTTTCATGCTGGGCGCAGACAGGGCATGACAAGGACGGCAATGCGGGTGATCGGCGACATCACGATCTCGGCGGACGGGTACTCGGCCGGGCTCAACCAGACCGAGGAACGGCCGTTCGGCGGCGACGGCGGCGACGGCTGGGGCGACCGGCTGCACGCCTGGTTCGCCGAGGCTCCGGACGAGAACCGGGCGGAGATCGACCAGCTCGGCGCGTACGCGGCGGTCATCATGGGCCGCAACATGTTCGGCCCGGTGCGTGGCGAGTGGGACCGGCAGTGGAACGGCTGGTGGGGAGACAACCCGCCGTTCCACGTCCCGGTCTTCGTCCTCACCCACCACGCACGCCGGCCGCAGCCGATGGAGGGCGGCACCACCTACCACTTCGTGACCGACGGCATCGAGTCCGCACTGGCCCAGGCACGCGCGGCGGCCGGCGACGGCATCGTCAGCATCCTGGGCGGCGCGACCACCATCAACCAGTACCTCGCCGCCGGTCTGATCGACGAGCTGCGCCTGCACATCGCGCCCCTCACCCTCGGCGCCGGGACCCGGATCTTCGACGGTGTCCCGCCGCTGAAGCTGGACCAGGTGACGGCGCGGACGACGAGCCTGATCACGCACGTGACCTACCGAGGGCTGTCGTGACACCCAGGCCTCGGCCGGCTCCCTCCTGAGTTCCCACGGCCGTCGGAGGAGCACCACGTCAACTACCCGCTCTACATCGATCCCGACGAGGGTCTGTCAAACGAGCGGTGTAACTCGGGTTGAAAGGATCTACTTGCGTCCGGCGGCCAGGCGGCCGTCGAACGCGATCTCGAACGCGTTCAACGCGGGTTTCCAGCGCATCGTCCAGCGTTTGCG
>NZ_JAMXQV010000031.1 GCF_024703995.1 Amycolatopsis iheyensis
TGCTCGTCCAGGCCGTCCAGCCCCGTCTCGGACTTCGAGTCCTCAGCGTTCTCCACGCCGGACATCATGTCGGTCATCAGGTGCACTTCCATGATCGGGAGTTACACCGCTCGTTTTACAGTCCCCCCGACGACAGCTCCCTGAGGTGTGGGCGCCGTACGGACTAGTGCATCACACTGGGTAGTCGATAGACTGCGCGGAGGGTGTGCCGGCGTTCGGAGGTGGATTCGTGCGCGGGCTGTGGGCGTCGCTCGTGGCGTCGGGTGTGGTTCTGCTGGCAGCGGCGGGTCTGGTGTGGTGGTCGGCTGAGCGCGCGCTGGGTGAGGCGCCGGAGGTGGTGACGTCGTCCCGGGGTGGCCTGTCGTGGTGCGCGTACGAGCGTGCGGGGCAGCTGACCTGTGATCCGCCGCAGCTGACCGACGGCACGGTGACAACGGTCGTTGCACTGGGCGTGCTGGGTGTGGTCCTGCTGGTGGTCGGGGTGGTGGGGCTGGTGCGCCGGCGAGTGCGTTCGCCGAGTTGAGCGGTATCGCGCTGGTTGCCGACGTGTGCTCGGGCGTGGTGCGTGCAGGCGGTGGTGCTCTCGTCCCGCGCACAACCCGTCAGTGTCCCCGGTTCGATCGAAGCGGTCACGATCCTTCCCAGAGCTCCTTCGTAGTCGAGACGACGTCGGCAACCCGGTCGGCGCTGTAGGTCGCGGCGTCGTATTGGTGTCGGGCCATCTCGACCGGGACTTGGCGGTCGTTGCTGCCGTGCAGTACGAGGAACGGCATCCTGATCCGCGCGCTGTCTTCGACGAGGTTCATCCGGGCGGTGAACCGCGCCAGTTCCTCGATCGAGGTCTGGCCGAAGGTCCAGAGCACGTGCGCCCAGAAGTGCGGCACCGACTTCTCGGCCGGCGCTTCGGCGAGCTGTTGCTGACGTCGGCGCAGAACGCGAACCGCGGCTCGTAAGCAGCGACGCGTGGTGCGAAGTAGCCACCCAGTGACCAGCCCGCGATGCCGATGCGGTCGAGGTCGTCGGCACGGCAACCCACTGATCGAGCCGGGCCCGGGATCACCCGCCCTGGGCGAGCCCGAAGACCCAGGTGACGCCGAACCGGTCGGTGACCATGCCGTAGACCGGCGCGAACGGCGCGGGACCGAGCTCCGCGATCACGGTGCCGCCCTGCTCGAGTCCCTGCCACAACGGGGTCAGCTCGTCGAGGGAGCCGCCGTTGAGCAGAACGTAGAACGGCTCGGTGTGGGTGACGCCCTGGGCGCGCGGAGAAGCCGGGCCCGCCGGTGCGGCGATGCCCCCGGTCGCGGCGGTGCTGCCGAGGACGTCGTAGGCGGCGATGCGGAACCCGTTCTCGGCCACCACCATGCCGAAGGCGACGCGCTCGGCGTCGGGGTCGTCGGCGGCCATCGGCACGTAGCCGGTGTCGCGGCCGTCGGCGTCGTTCTCGAGTTGCGTGCCGTGCGCCATGATCATGAGGTGACCGCCGAAGACGGACTGGTAGAACTCCAACGCGGGGCGGGCGTTGCCGGTGAAGTTGAGGTGGGTGAGCGTGCTGACGGCCATGGAAACTCCTGCGGTTCGTTCCGGGTTCACCTCGACTGTGCCCCGGATACAGGTCAGTTTCTGACCGCTGTCGGTGGCTGCCCGGTGTGACGCCGGTCGCCGGGAAATCGGATCAGTACGCGTCCTAGGGTTTGATGTACCCCGCGAGAAGGTAGTCCGGGGAACTGAGATCGATGGCCAAGTACCAGAGCTCTCCGTTCGGCGCCGTTACGAAGTCGAGGCGCCGGTAGTTGTCACCCTTTCTGATCACGCCGTAGCCACAGCTCATCAGCGGGCAGCTGTGCGCCCAGTACTCGGTCGGTGCCGGGTTCCCGAGGTAGTTGCCGCACCGGGGGCTCGATATCGGGGCGTCCAGCGCGTCGGTGGAAACGTAGCCGGCGATGGTCAGGGATCTGTCCCACGGACTCGCGGTGACGATGAGGTTCCAGAAGTTTTCGTCGGTGGTCGCCGCGCAGTATACGAAGGCGTACTGCCCGGCCGGGACCTCGTGATACCCGCAGTGCATCGCCGCACACTGGTGCACCCAGGCGACTTTGGTCGTTGTAGCGGTCCCGATGGCCGCCGCCGGTGAGCTGCCCGCCGCACTCGCGGCCGGCGCGGAAAGCATGCCGACGCCGAAGACGAGCGCGGCAAGGGTGAGCAGGAATCTCCGTTTGCGCATACTGATGATCCTTTCGGTTTCCGAGGCGGGCTCGACGATGCCGGGCCGGAAGGCCACGGCACCACTTCACCAAGGTGCCTGCACGAGCTCGAAGTACCAGTGCTGGTTCGAGCCACCAAGGTTCTGCCACAGTTGGGCTTGGTGCCGTTGGTGTTCGCGTCAGCGTCCACCAGGCGGGATGCGCCTTATCTCCAGATGAGGTGCGCGGCGGTCACGGTTATGCCAGGCCCCATCCCGATGGCCAGGCCGTGTGCACCCGGCGGCGGTGGCGTGGCGTACGTCCTCGCGAGGACGTCCAGTATCGAGACGGCACCGGTGTTGCCCACTTCTCGCAGGCTTTCCCGGGAGGGGCCGAGCAGTCCCGGATCACAGCCGAGCTCCTCGACGAGCCGGTCCATGATGCGGGGGCCGCCCGGGTGGGCGACGACGAAGTCGATCCCGGTCTCGCCGATGCCGGGAAGTTTTCCGAGCCAGGGAAGGAGCTGCTGGACGGCGTCGCCGATGGCGGTGAAGAGGCGGGGCGAGTTGTGGCCGTGGAATCCGTCGTCCTGGAAACGGTAGCCGACGATGTCCGCGGTGCCGGGAACGGTGTAGTCCCAGGTCTCTTCGATGCTCGGGCCCGGTTCGGACCGCGTGTCACGCACCACGCAGGCTCCCGCCGCGTCACCGAAGAGGGCGCGGGAGATCATCGCGTCCATGGCGAGGTCCGACGGGTGCACATAGGCCGGGAACAGGTCGGCCGCGACCACGAGGACGTTGCCGACCTCCGGCCTGGCACAGAGATCGGCCGCGCGTGCCAGCCCCCAGGAGCCACCGCTGCACCCGAGCTGGGTCACCGGCACCCGAATGACGCCGGGTGCGAGGCCGAGCTGGTTGACCAGCGCGACGTCGAGCCCCGGCATGGTGTATCCGGTTGTGCTGGCGCAGACCAGGCCGTCGACTTCGGCCGGGGAAATGCCCACTTCGTCGAGCGCGTCACGCGCCGCCTGGCCGGCGAGATCGCAGGCTGCCTCGAAATGCCGGCGGGCGCGCTCGCCGGGTAGGAGCTGCGGGTCGTCGAGGGCGCCGCGTGGGATGGCGAGGCCACGGGTCCGTACATCGGTCGCCCTCATGGCGCCGAGTACGGCGCCGAGGCGTGGGTGGCCCGGGTATCTGAGCTCGGTCTCGGTGAGCACGTCCTCGAGAGCGACCCGGTCGTCGGGCAGGATGATGTGCGGGCGGGCGATGGTCGGCATCGCAGTGTTCTCCTTCAGTGAACGTCGTGATCCTGCTTCTGTCCACAGTCGACAGACGTCGCAGGGTTCAGCTGGCCTCCCAAGGCGCGCCGATCGTGTACAGGAGCGTTGCCAGGGTCAAGGTCGCGTACGCCGCCAGGAGCAAGCGGGCCCGGATCCGCCGCATGGTTCACCTCCTTAACTCGCGTCGCCGATACTGACGATCTTGTGCAGCCAGGGCAGGGGAATGACGTCGGCCAGGAACACCACGCGGCTTTCCCCGGTCGCCGGTTGGTTCTTCGGTGTCGTGGCACCCGGCGCGAGTCCGATGATCTCCGCTGCCGCGGCGGAGTAGGGCCAGGCGCATACCCGGCGACCACCGGAACAAGTTGAGCACCAGCCACCACACGCCGACTGCCGAGACCACCAGGACCATCGGGAGGTGCAGCGCAGCCTCGACGGCTTGCCGGATTTCCGGGGACGCGGTCTGCAGGAACGGGTGACGGAATTGTTCCGCCGGCACCGAAAGACGTCCACCGGTCAACTGGCCGACAACAATCCCGGCCGTAATCGGTGCCACGGCCAGAGCGAGGAACGCGAGCACGGCTGACTCTTCGGCTCAGCCGGCGCGCAACCGGTCGGGCACGTACTGCTGGTAGCACGCCGCTTGCCGCGGATGTGAGCTCACCGTCCCGCTGGGGCGCGGTGCTTCGCAGCAGACGCCGGCGCAATCGACAACGTCGGCACGCGTCTGCTGCGGGCAGTTCCCCGAGCATTGAGGGGTCAGTTCCGGAGTTTTGTTCCAGCAGCCTGGTGGCTGGCAGATCGGCTGCTCGTCGGAGCAGAGTCCCGTGCAGTCAGGGGCCTGCTGCGGGCAGTTGCCCACGCACTGCGGGGCCGCGGCCCCGGCGACCGTGATGCGCTCGGCGCGTGCCGGGCTCGCGGTCGCGGCGCCTCCCATGGTCAGCGAGGCCACGCCAAGCGCGAAAAGGCCTGCTATCACGTGAATTCGTCGCACATCTTCCTCCCGAGGGTCGGTCGCGGGCGGCCAAGTGATGTCCAGCTTGCGACCGGGGCGGGCCCCGGACCAGGTCACGGACCGGCCATGTGTGACCGGTCGCGCGCTACCATGGGCCTGCGGGAGTCATAACCGGGGGGAGACCGGCGTGATGGCCAGGCACAACGGGGTGGCACGACGACTGCGGTTGCGGGCGGGGCTGACCCAGGAGGCGCTCGCGGCGCGTTCCGGGGTCTCCGTGCGCACGATTCGCGGGCTGGAGACCGGCTCACGACGCAATCCCCAGCTTTCGTCGCTGCAAAGACTCGCCGACGCGCTGAACCTTTCCACCGACGAACGCGAGCAACTGCTGGCCGCGGCCATGGGCGATGGCGCCGACCGTCCACAGCGGACGGAGGTGGATCCGCCGTTCGTGCCGCGGCAGCTGCCCGCCGACGTGGTCAACTTCGCCGGGCGCGAGGACTACCTCAGCAGGCTGGACGCCTTGCTGGACCGCCGGCAGCGGCCCGCCGTGGTGATCTCCGCCATCGCGGGCGTCGGCGGGGTCGGCAAGACCGCGCTCGCCCTGCATTGGGCGCACCGGGTCGCCGCCCGGCATCCGGATGCCCAGCTCTACGTCAACCTCCGCGGTCACGCCGTGGATCCGCCGATGACGCCCGCCGACGTGCTGCCCATGTTCCTGCGTGCGCTGGGTGTGGCCCAAGCCGCGATCCCGGTCACCGAGGCTGAACAGACGGCGATGTACCGGTCCCTGCTCGCGGGCCGCCGAGCACTCGTCGTGCTGGACAACGCCGCGAGCGCCGAGCAGGTCCGGCCGCTGCTGCCCGGCAGCCCGGCCTGCACGGTGCTGGTCACCAGCCGGGCCGACCTGCTCGGGCTCACCGCCCTCCACGATGCCCATCGCCTGGTTCTCGACGTGCTTCCCGCCAGGGAGGCGCGGGCCTTGCTGACCATGATCCTGGGTGCGGATCGGGTCGCGGCGGAACCCGGGGCCACCGGCACGCTCGCCCGGCTCTGCGGGTACCTGCCGCTGGCCCTGCGGATCGCCGCCGCCCAGCTGGCCGGCGATCCCGGCGCAACCATCTCCGGCTACGCCGCCCGGCTCGGCGCGGGCGACCGGCTCAGCCGGCTGGCGATCGGGCAGGACCGGGATGCCGCCGTCCGCACGTCGTTCGGGCTGTCCTACAGCACACTCGACGTCCCGACCGCCCGCCTGTTCCGCCGGCTCGGTTGCGCGCCCGGGCCCGACTTCGGAGTCGCTGCGGCCGCGGCACTGATCGACGCCTCCGCCGACCAGGCGGCGCGGCTCCTGGACCGCCTCGCCGCAGCACACCTGATCGAGTCGCCGCGGCCGGGACGGTATGCGCTGCACGACCTCCTTCGGCTCTATGCGTCCGAACGAGCAACCGCCGAGGACGACCTCGGGGAGAGTGACGCCGCCCTGCGGCGGCTGTTCGACATGTATCTGCACACAGCCGAAACGGCGACGACACTGGCGTACCCGACCAGTGTGCCGGTCCTGTCGCACCTGGCCGGTTCCGGCGAGCGATCGCTGTGCTTCCCGGGCTTCGCCCGAGCCAAGTCGTGGCTCGACGTCGAGCGGCCCAACCTTGTCGCCGTGATGCGGCACGCCGCAGAGCACGGACCGACGGAGGTGACGTGGCGCCTCGCCGCGGTCCTGACCCCGTACTTCTACGGCGGCATGCACCGGTCGGACTGGCTCGAAGTGGCCGAGCTCGGCCTGCAGGTCGCTCAGAAGGCCGATGACCGAACCGCCGAAGCGACGATGATGCACGTGCTGCACCGGGTTCACTTCGCCTTCGGCGACTACGACACGGGGCTCGAGTACGGCCTGCGTGGCCGCGATCTCCTGCTACAGGCGGACGACCCCGGTACCGAAGCCGAGATCTGCAAGCAGTTCGGGCACACCTACTGGCTGCTGGGGCGGCTCGCCGAGTCGCTGGAGAACTTCACCCGGGGCCGGGACCTCTATCGGAAGATCGGCAACCGCGTCTGCGAACTGGTCTGCGTCAACGGCATGGCACTGTCCTACCTGGACTGGGGGCGGCTCGGCGAAGTGCTTGAGCACACCAGCGAGGTCTTGGTCCTCCACCGCGAAGTCGGGGCCCGGCTGTGCGAGGCGGCGGCCCTGCACATCAGAGCGCTCGCCCTGACCGAGCTCGGCCGTTTCGACGAGGCTCTCGACGACGGCATCACCGCCTTGGCGATGTACCACGAAACGGGTTTCCGCTACAACGAAGCGTCGGTACTCAGCTGCATCGCCGGCGCTTACCGCGACACCGGCCGCCACCCGGAAGCGCTGGAGTACGCGCACAAAGCCCGCACCTTGGCCGAGGAGTTCAACGACACGCGCGGCACCAGCCTCGCCCACACGGTCCTCGCCAGGACGCACCTGCTGCTCGACCAGCCCGACCAGGCGGCGCAGCACATCGACGAAGCAGTACGCATCGCCGACGGCACCGGCTATCGGCGCGCCTACGTGGACGCGATGATCGAACTCGCCGCGATCACGAACGCCCGTGGCGAACACGCGCGTGCCCTCGGCCACGCACAAACCGCGTTGGAGCTGGCGCGGCAGTGCCAGTACCGAGCCTGCACCGGCATGGCGCTCACTGTCCTCGCCGAAATCCACGTCAGCGACGGCGGCGGCGGGACCGCACGCGTCCTGGCCGAAGAAGCACTGGAGATCCACCGCCAAGTCGGACACCGCCCTGGCGAAGCCCGCGCGTTGGACATTCTCGGCGCTCTGTAAGGGCTCGGTCCGGGCGCCGCCCGGCCCGGCTCCGCGATCGACCCGCCTGGACCGAGGTCACTGGCGGCTGACGCGCTCACGGCATCGGTTTGCAGGACGCCCGAACTGCACTGGCCGTCTCGCAGCGTCTGAGAAGAGCACTGCGCGCAGACCGACGTCGGCTGCAGTAGGCCGGGGGGCGAAGTTCACGCTCCAGCTGTCAGTCGCCGTGGGTTGACGCTTCGGGTCGTACACGGCGAAGTGCGGCGACCGCGCCCGTTCCAGCTCCTCGAGCTGCCCGTGCTCGTCTAGCTGGTTGGTCAACTCGAGAACGGCCTGCCTATCGCCGTTGTCGGCGAGGTGGTGCGCGGCGCCACCGCCAAGGCCGGGCTGGCCGCCGAAGTGCGGGCCTGAACCCGGCGTCGTTCGGCGGCACCGACCTGTCGACGCGGCTGCGAGCGCTGCTCACCCCGTCGGGGCGGTTCTCCGACAAATCGCAGTACGGGGACTTCAGCAACGCCTTCTCCCAGTCCCTGGCGATCATCGCGCTCGACCGCACCCCGGGCCACGCGCCCGCGTCGGCGGTGAACTTCCTGGCCGGCACCCAGTGCGCGGACGGCGGCTTCCCGTTGGACTTCGGCGCGACGCCGTGCGTGAGCGACACCGACTCGACGGCGATGGTGGCCCAGGCGCTGCAGGCTGCCAGCCGGATCGGCAAGTCCCAGCAGGGCCTCACCTGGCTGGCCGGCAAGCTACAGGCCAATGGCGGTATCTCCGTGGGTTCCGGTGATCCCGCGGCGCGATCGCCTACGACGCGACGGGCTACGACGCCGACACGGTCGTGCGCGCTACGACGCAGGCCGTCCTCGGGCTCGGCGGCCGCGGCCTCGCCCAGCTGACCGCGGCCGGTTCGGCGGCCGCGGAGCCGACGCTCACGTGTCCGTGACGACGTGACCTCCGGTCCTGGCCGGCCCTGCACGAGGCCGGCCGGGACCGCGTCCGCACTACGACATCCGGTTTCAATTCTCGCGCCAAACCGGCGCATCAGCGGAAAAGCCGACACTCGCTGTTCCGGAAAACGCAATCTCTGTCACTCCGAAGTGTGACGGATTCTCCCTGGTTTCGATCTTTCAGCGCATTTCGGCCATGATCTCCGTGGTCCTGTGCGCCCGCTGGTAGCCCGTTGAGCGCCTTGACGCAGGGCGTTCCGAGTGACGTTTCCGGAACCGGCTAACGAATTCCCGCGTATTCCGTCTCTTCACGGGCACCCCACACCGAATCCGGCCGTCCGCCGGGTGCCCGAAGGGAAGCCCATGTCACGAAGATCAGTTTTCGTCGGCCTCGTCGCGGTCGGCGCGTTGCTCGCCCCGACGGCGGTGGCGGCCGCCGCGCCGCCGGGCGTCGACCCGGCCACCGTCGACCTCACGCTCAGCGCCGGGCAGAGCGCCACCGTCACCAAGCACGTCACCACCTCCGCCGTCCCGCCGAACCCGGATCTCGTCCTGCTCGCCGACACCACCGGCAGCATGGGCGGCGCGATCGCGAACGTGCGGACCAACGCCAACGCCATCACCGGCGACGTGCTCGCCGCGCAGCCGACCGCCCAGTTCGGCGTCGCCGAGTACAAGGACTTCACCGACTCGGTGCCGTTCAAGGTCAACCAGGGCATCACCGGCGAC
This sequence comes from Amycolatopsis iheyensis, assembly GCF_024703995.1. GTDB lineage: Bacteria > Actinomycetota > Actinomycetes > Mycobacteriales > Pseudonocardiaceae > Amycolatopsis > Amycolatopsis iheyensis. The sequence continues at coordinate 8,888 of NZ_JAMXQV010000031.1, forward strand.
ACCGCCGCGGTCCAGGCGGGCACGGACCAGTGGCTGGCCTCCGGCGGCGGCGACTTCCCCGAAGCCGACCTCAACGCGCTCTACCAGCTGGCCACCGGCGCGGTCACCTTCCGCCCCGACGGCACCCGCATCGTCGCCTGGTTCGGCGACGCACCGTCGCACGACCCGAGCGGTGGGCACTCCCTGGCCGACACGATCGCCGCGCTGAAAGCGGCGAACATCCGCGTCGTCGCGGTCAACGTCGGCAACCTCGACGCCGACGGGCAGGCCACGGCGATCGCCGACGCCACCGGGGGTGTCCTGCTGAACAACGTGCCCTCGAACCAGGTGTCCCAGGCCATCCTGGCCGGCATCAAGTCCATCGAGGTCACGGTGACCCCGCACGTCACCACGTGCGACCCGCAGCTGACGCTCACGAACGCCCCGGCGAGCGCCAAGGTGACCAGCGGTGACGTCGCGACGTTCACCGAGACGATTGCCGCCGCGGCCGACGCCGCCCCGGGCACCTACCACTGCTCGGTCGACTACCTGGTCGACGGCGTGTCCCGCGGCTTCGTCGAGACGACCACCGTGCGCGTGCTCGGCCTGGCCATCAACGACGTCACGGTGAACGAAGGCTCCGGCGGCGCCCAGGTGCCCGCCACCTTCACCGTGTCCCTGCTCGGCGGCGCGAGCCCGAACTCGGTGAGCGTCCACTACGCCACCGCGAACGGCACCGCCACCGCGCCCGCGGACTACGCCGCCACCAGCGGCGACGTCACCTTCGCGCCGGGGGAGACGAGCAGGCCGGTGACGGTGCTGGTCAACCCGGACACCGTCGATGAGCCGGACGAGACGTTCACCGTGACCCTCTCGGCCCCGGTGGGCGCCGGGCTGGTCGACCCGACCGGGGTCGGCACGATCGTCGACGACGACCGTGACGGCGCGTTCTCCTGCACGGGCACCGCGGCGAACGTCCTCGGCGTCACCGCGGCCGTGGCGAACCCGCAGAACCTGCCCTGCGCCGACGACAGCAAGACCGTCCTCGACGCGACGCTGAACGCCGGGCTGATCAAGGTGCAGACGCACGCGCTGACGTCGTCGACGGACTTGAGCCCGGACAACCAGTCCGCGGCCCCGGCGGCCGGTGACCACGCGCAGGCGTCGGCCAAGATCGACAAGACGGTGATCAGCACGGTCGGGCTGACGATCGAGCTGGGCGTGATCCAGTCCCAGGCGGCGGCGACCTGCCAGCCGGCCACGGGCGGGCTCGCCCCGGTGCTGACCGGCAGCTCGAACGTCGCCTCGCTGAAGATCAACGGCGTTTCGGTGACGGTCGGTTCGGCGCCGCTGACGATCCCGCTGGTGATCGGCTCGCTGAAGCTGAACGGCCAGACCGTGTCCGGCGGTGTGGTGAAGCAGCAGGCGGTGGCGCTGGACACCGCGCTGGCGAAGATCGTGCTGGCGGAATCGCAGGCCGACGTGCACGGAACCGCCGCGCACCCGGCCGGCAACCCCTGCCGACGGTGATCCGGTGAGCCGTGGCCGGGGCGGGCGAGATCCCGCCCCGGCCGCGGTTCACGCGTGGCGGAACTCCGGCGGCCGCTTCTCGGTGAACGCCGCCATCCCTTCCTTCTGGTCGTGGGTCGCGAACGTCGAGCGGAACAGCCGCCGCTCGAACAGCAGCCCATCGGAGAGGCCGCTCTCGAAGGCACGGTTGACCGCCTCCTTGGCCAGCATCGCCGCGGGCTTGGACATCGCCGCGACGAGCCGGGAGACCAGCCCGGCGCGTTCGGCCTCGCCGGCGTCGATCATCCGGCCGGTGAGGATCAGGTCCATCGCCTTGGCCTTGCCGATCGCGCGGGTCAGCCGCTGGGAGCCGCCCATGCCGGGGATGAGCCCGAGGAAGGCGATGGTCATGCGGTCACTCCCGTCCATTCGCCGGCACCAGCTCGGCGAAGTAGCTGTCGACCAGGTCGTCGTCGACCTCGGCCAGGGTCGGCGGCGTCCACCGCGGCGAGCGGTCCTTGTCGATGACCTGCGCGCGGATCCCTGTCCCCGCCGTCGCGCAGCCGGTCGAGGATCTCTTCGACCGTGTCGGCGGCGTAGCAGTGGTCGATCCACGTGCCCAGCGTGCTCGGCGGCGGTGGTTCGGTGCCTTGGGCCGGGTGGGTTGCAGCCGAAGCTCGCCCGACGTCTCGTGAGGCAAAAGAACTGGCGAAGGAGCCGCCCGGTTCATCGCCACACCGGCGCGTGACCCGGTTCGTCGATGCCGGCCGGTCACCCGTCGTAAGATCCTCGGGACCGGATCGGCGCACTTGACGAAGCGGAGGTGGTCGCTGCCATGGCGGTGGAAAGCGGCAAGCTCGCGCCGCCGGGCGACAGCCCGGACACCACCCGGGCCTCGCGTGCCTACGCAGACCTTCGCGCGCAGATCCTGGCGGGTGACTACGAGCCGAACTCGCGGCTGACCGAGACCGAGCTCTCCGCCCGGCTCGAGATCTCCCGGGGCACGCTCCGCTCGGTGCTGGCGCGGCTGGCCCAGGAGGGCTACGTCACCGCGGAGGCGAACCGCAGCGCGCGCACTCGCTCCTTCTCCGAGGAGGAGGCGGTCGAGATCCTCGAGACCCGCGAGGTGCTCGAGGCGGCACTGGCGGCCAAGGCGGCGGAGCGAGCCACCGAGGAGGACATCGCCGCGCTGACCGAGACCTGTGAGCGCATGCGGGCCGGCCGGGAATCCGACGGGCGGGACGAGTCCTCGGCCCACAACCGCCGGTTCCACGAGCTGGTCCGGGCCATGGCGCGGCAGGCGACGCTCACCCGGTTCGTCGACAGCCTGCTGTACCCGATGGTGCTCCGGCAGTTCCGCGACATGGAACGCCCGCGCTCACGCGACACGATCCTGCACGAGCACGAGGCGATCCTCGCCGCGATCATCACCCACAACCCGGACGCGGCGGCGGCGGCGATGCGCCACCACCTGTCCGCGGTCCGGCGCGCGCTCCAGCTGGGCCCGGCCTAGGACCAGAGCGCGATCGTCCACTTCGGATCCAGCACCACCCCGACCTCGTCACCGGGCCGGACGTCCAGGTGCGCGTCCGCGTGCGCGCGCAGGACCACGTCGTCCACCGCGACGACGACTTCACGGCGATCGCCCAGGTACTCGGTCGCCGTGACGCGCGCGGCCAACCCGTCCGCCACCCCCGGGACGACCCGGACGTGCTCGGGCCGGACGCACACCTGCAGCTCCCCGCCCGGGACCAACGACTCCGGCGGTGCGGTGAACCGCTCGCAGCGCAGGACGCCGATCGACGTCTTCGCTTCGACGACGCCTCCCGCGCGCCGGTCGAGTACTCCGGGGATGAGGTTGGCGCTGCCGACGAAGTCGGCGACGAACCGGGACGCCGGCGAGTCATAGATCTCCGCGGGAGTCCCGATCTGCTCGACCCGGCCCCGGTTCATCACGACGATCGTGTCGGACATCGCGAGTGCCTCGCCCTGGTCGTGCGTCACGTAGATCGTCGTGACGCCGAACTTCTGCTGGAACGACCGCAGCTCCGCCCGCAGCTGGGCGCGGAGCTTGGCGTCCAGGTTGGACAGTGGCTCGTCGAGCAAGAGCACTTCCGGCTCGCACAGCAGAGCCCGCGCCAGTGCGAGCCGCTGTTGCTGGCCGCCGCTGAGCTGCGTGGACCAGCGGCCCGCGTAGTCCGCCAGCCCGACCTGCTCCAGCATCGCCGTGACGCGGGTCCGGACGTCGGCGCGGGAGCACGTCTTGCGGCCGTAGCGCAAGGGGAACGCGGCGTTGTCGAACACCGTCATGTGCGGCCAGATCCCGTAGGACTGCGGCACCATCGCGATCGGCCGGTCCTCCGGCGCGACGTCCCTGCGTGACGCGCTGGAGAAGACGGCCTTGCCGTTCATGGAGATTTCGCCGCGGTCGGCGCTCTCCAGCCCGGCGAGGCAGCGCAGCGTGGTCGTCTTGCCGCAGCCGCTGGGGCCGAGCAGCGTGAAGAAACTCCCGCGCGGCACGGTGAAGCCGACGTCGTCGACAGCGAGGCTGTTGTGCCGGGTGAAGCGCTTCTCCAGGCCGGAGATCGCGACGGCGGAGTCGAGGTTCTGCGCGGACATGAGCACCTCACATGTGTTGTTGGAAGCCACGGCGGTTCACCCACCAGACGGAGCCGGCCGAAAGCGCGAGCAGCAGCACCGCCAGCGCGCTGGCCTCGGGGTAGTTGGCGCTCTCGCCGATCATGTCCCACAGCAGCACCACGATCGTGCGGTTGTCGGAGCTGGAGAGCAGCAGCGCGATGGGCAGCTCGCCCAGCGCGTTCGCGAAGACCCACAGCCACGTGCGGGTGACCGCCGGGGCGGCGAGCGGGAGCACCACCCGGCGCAGCACCGTGCCACGGCGTGCGCCGGAGACGCGGCCGACCTCCTCCAGGCCGCCGTCGAGCTGCAGCAGCGCGGTCTGGATCATCCGGGACGCACGCGGGATGTACCGGGTCGTCAGCGCGATGACGATGATCCAGATCGTGCCGTAGACCGGGAGCGGCAGGAACAGGTACAGGAACAGCACCGCCACGCCCAGCACGACGCTGGGGACGGCGAACACCAGGAACGACAGGTCGAACAGCGCCTGCCCAGCGCGCCCACCGCGAGTCGAGGCCAGCGCGAGCCACAGACCGAAGCCCGCGGTCAGCGTCGCCGTCACCAGGCTGATCACCAGGGTGTTGACGACCGCGTGGGTCAGGCTGGGGTTGGTGAAGATCGCGCCGTAGTTGCCGACGCCGAGTTCGCCCAGGTTCTTCAGGCTGATGGGCTGCAGGAACGGCGTGAGGCTCGTCCACACCAGACTCAGGATCGGGATGACGATCGCGACGAGTACGTACAGCCCGACGAGGCAGGCCACCGGGAGCCGCCAGCGGCCCAGCTTCACCCGGGTCGTGCGGTAGCCCTTGCCACTGACCACGCGGAAGCGGTGTGACTCCCGCGTCTGGCGCCGGTAGACGGCGATCATCACCAGCGACAGCAGCACCAGCAGGACGCCGTACGCGCTCGCCCGCCCGTAGTCGGACTGGCCGGACGGCGGCTGCAGCGCGGCCTGGACGAGGCTGCTGAACACGAAGATCTGGTCCGGCGTGCCCAGGATCGACGGGATCGCGAACTCCTCGAGCGCGATCACCGCCAGCAGCATCGCCGCCGCGCTCATCGCGGGCAGCGTGAGCGGCAGGACGACCTTGCGGGTCCGGGTGAACCAGCCGGCGCCGGACGTGGCGGCGGCCTCTTCGAATTCGACGTTCAGCCGGGCGAACGCGGGCGCCAGCATGAGGTACATGCCGGGGACGCCGAAGATCCCGGCCACCAGGATCATGCCGGGCAGCGAGTAGATGTCCACCGAAAGCCCGAAGACGCGCTTGACGAGGATCGCGAGGGGACCGTTGGCGGGGTTGGCCGCGAGCACCCACGCCACCGCCATCACCGTGGCCGGCACGGCCATCGGCGCCAGCGTGCTCGGTGCGAGGAACCGGCGGCCGGGGATGTCGGTCCGTTCGAAGAGGTAGGCCAGGCTGACGCTCACGATCAGCGCGAACGCCACCGTGCCGACCACGAAGATCGCGGAGTTCACGGCGACCTGGAGCACCCGCGGCGAGGAGAAGATCTTCTCGAAGTTCCCGAGCGTGAACCCCGGGATCTGGAACGGCAGCTTCAGCTCGCTGTCCTTGAGGCTGCTGTAGACCAGCATGCCCAGCGGGAACAGCACGAGGTAGGCCAGCAGCACGCCGATGGCGATGTTGACGGCGGTGAGCACCCGGTCCCGGCGGTGCGGGCGGGGTAGGTCATCGGGAGGCGGAGGCGCTGGGGGAGCGACCCGGGTGGCGGACTGCATCGTCGGAGTCTCCAAAGAGGGCGTCAGTTGACGTCGGTGCCCAGCGCCTGCTCGACCTGGGGGAAGAAGTCGGAGAACTGCTGGTACTGCTGGATGTTCGTTTCGCTGAACCACTGGACGCCGGCCTGGCAAAGGGCCGCGACGACCTTGTTCGCGCCGGGCTTCGCGCAGTCCGTGTTCTCCGGGATGATCGAGTTGTAGCTGCCGACCAGGGCGGCCTGGCCTTCCTTCGACGCGAGGAACGCCGTGAGCAGGCGGCCGGCCGCCGGGTGCGGGGAGCCGGTGGGCACGAAGAGGTACGCCTTGTTCGCGTTCGTCGGGCCGACCGGGGCCACCGCGATCGGGGCGCCCTTGGCGCGGTCGGCGAGCACGAGGTTGATCAGGTCGGTGCCGGCCGGGGTCTGCCCGGAGATGATGTTGGTGTGCGCCTGCGTGGTGTTGTCGGTGTAGTGCGGGCTCAGCTGCCGCAGCCGGGAGGCGTAGTCCAGCCCGGCTTTCGTGCCCAGCTTCGGGTCCTGGGCCCACACCGTCATGAACGACCCACGCGACTCGACCGTCAGCTTGCCGCCGTTCCACTGTGGACTCAGCAGGTCGTCCCAGTTCTTCGGCGCGGAACCGGCGGGCACGGCGTCGGTGTTGTACGCCCAGACCTTCGGCACCGCCCAGACGTAGACGAAGTTGCCGTTGAAGATCTGGTCGCCGGGCACTTTGTAGGCAGCCCAGTCGACCGGCGCGGCCATGTCGAGGGACGGCAGCACGGTGAGGCCGCCGGCGTTGGAGACGTCGAAGCTGACGCGGCGCGCGGCCTGCTCGACGTTCAGCTGGGTGACCAGGTCCGGGGCCTTCTTGTTCGTGTACTGGACGGTGATCCCGGGGTACTTCTTCTCGAACGCCTTGATGGCCGGCCGCATCTGCGCCTCGGGTTTCGGGGCGAACCAGATGACCTGGGCTTCGGCCTTGGCGGCCTGGTACAGCTCGTCGAGGTTCTTGGTGTCGGGCACCGGCGGTGCGGAGTTGCAGGCCGAGCCGAGGAGAGCGACCACAGCGGCCAGCGCGGCCAGGCGGAGCTTCCGGGTCGTGGTCATGGGCCTCACTGTCCCTCCGCGACGGTGACGTCGTAAAGCCGAGCGGCGTTCCCGCCCCTGATCAGGGTGAGGTCCGCGTCGCCCAGTTCGGGCAGCCGCGCCTGGACGAGGTCGGCCAGGTCGGCCAGCGTGCCCGCCGACGCGGGGAAGTTGGACCCCCACAGCACGTGGCCGGGACCGAAGGCCCGGACCAGCTTGGCGAACAGCGGCGCCGCTTCTTGCCCGGCGCGCAGGACGGCCGGCGGGGTGAGCTTGACGAACACACGGCCGGTCCCGCTGAGCCGGGACAGCTCCGGGTACGGCTGGACGTCGCCGAGCCGCGGCCGGGCGGCGTGGTCGAGGAGCACGGTGAGCCCGAGGTAGCGCTCCAGGAGGTCGGCCAGGATCGGGGCGTGCTTCGCGTGCATCTGGATGCAGACGGGCACCCGGCGCTGGGACAGGAACTCCCAGACCGGCGTCATGCGCTCGTCGTCGAGCCCGCGGCCCGGCGTCGGGACGGCGGTCGTGCCGTCCGCCGCGCGGATGCGGACCCCCCGGAAGCCGCGTTCGTCGATCCAGTGGCCCAGGTCGTCGACGGCTTTCGGGGAAAGGAAGTCGACCGAGCAGACGCCGCTGAGGCGGTCGGGGTGCCGGGCGAGCTGGTCGGCGACGTAGCTGTTGTCGAACCCGTAGACGGTCGACGCCTGGACGAGGATCAGGTGGTCCACGCCGGCGGCGTCGGCTTCGCGCAGCAGCGCGTCGATGTCGGCCGGGCGCTCGCGCGACCACTCGGAGCGGTGGCCGCCCAGCGGCGCGGCGGGGTACGCGGTGGTGTCCGGGGAGATGATGTGGGTGTGCGTGTCGACGCTGAACATGGCACCTCGGGTCTGGGAAAGATGAGCGGGGATCAGGCGAAGTCGCCGAGCAGCTCGGCCACGGTCACCGGGGTCCGGATCACGTTCTGCTGCAGCGCGTAGTCGATCGCGACCTGCAGACCGGCGACCAGCTCGTCGGTGACGCCGAACCGCAGAGCCCGCACGCGCGGGCCGTCCTCGGCCGCTTTGCGTTCCTCGATACGGGTGCCGAACGCCTGGTAGAGGTCGGTGACGACCTGCGGCTCGCGCTCGAGGAGGTCCCGCCGCACGGTGAGCATGTGGTTGATCGGCACGGTCCCGTGCCGGACGCCCCACGCCTCTTCGGCCGCTCGCCAGTCGGGGATGATCGGGACCAGCGGACCCTCGGCGCTGTCGAGCGCGGGCGGGCCCAGCACGGCGGCCGAGACGTCGCCGCGGCGCAGCACTTCCAGGAGCTTCCCGGTCGTGCGCTCGACGTTCGGCGGCTCGACGTACTCGGCGACGTGCGGCTCCTCGGTGGTCACCCAGGTGACGTCCTTGGCGTCGAGGCCGTACTCCTCCTGCAGGATGCCGCGGACCCACAGGCCGGTGGTCTGGCTGTAGGCGCGCACGCCGATCCGGCGGCCGGCCAGGTCGCCCGGCGCGATCTCGGGCGAGCCGGGCCAGCGGGTCAGCGAGTGGTGGTGGAAGTCGCCGCTGAGCACCACCGGGAGCAGGGCGATCGGCGCCCCGGCCTCGTGGGCCTGCAGGAACGTGGCGATCGCCAGCTCGCTGACGTCGTAGCGCAGCTCGCGCACCATCGGGGCGAACGCGCGGTAGATGGGGTCGGCCGCGTCGACGGACACGGGACGGCCGCCGGCGGTGAAGGCGGGATCGGTCAGGAACGCCGTGTGCGGGTAGGACTTCACCGCGATGGACAGGGGTCCGGCCATGGACAACTCCTCCGGAATGTTCAACAGTGTTGGCGAACGTACGCGGCGTCTCCTGGGGTTTCAAGGGTCCTGACGGTCAGATCGTAGAACAATCCGGGCGAATCTGCCCCTGTCGTACTGGCTGCTCGCGCGAGGATGCCCAGGTCATGGGCGGTTTCCGGACTGGGGCGAAGATCGGCAAAAATTGTTTAACAAGTTGGTCGCGAGCGCCGGTGACTGAAGTCGCTCACCTGCACGTCTTGTCGAGCAGCCAGGCGCGCTGCTACGTTGCCGGAGCAAGTTGTTAAACAATCTGACCCATCGCCAAGCGAGGTCGCAGCCTTGATCGAAATCGACGAGAAGATCCCCGTGCCCGCGTCGCCGGGACGGGTGTGGGAGGTCGTGTCCGACCCCGCCGAAGTGGTGTCCTGCATCAGCGGCGCCGAACTCGGCGAGTCCCACGAAGACGGTTCCTTCGACGGCACGCTGGTCGTCAAGTTCGGCGCCGTCCGCGTGCGTTTCGGCGCTCGCGTGTCGCTCGACCTGGACGAGCCCGCGCGGGAAGGGCGCCTGTCGGCGAAGGGCCGTGACGGCCAGGGCGCCACGCGCTTCTCCGCGCACGCCACCTTCCACGTGACCGAGGACGCCGGCGGCTGCTGGGTCCGCGTCACCGGCGAGGTGACCCTCGCCGGCAAGCTCGCGTCGCTGATCGAAGCCGGCGCCGGGGCCGTGGTTTCCCGGATGACCAAGGAGTTCGCGGCCGAACTGGTCCGCCGGTGCGCCGGCGACGTCGTCGTGGCCGAGCCCCGTCGTTCGGTGTGGGCCCGGGTGAAGGCCTGGCTCACGACCGTCCTCAAGCGACAGAGGAGCGAGGTGCGCAGTGGCCAGGCTCAATAGCGTCATCGGCGCGCTGGAATCCGGGCAGCACGCCTTCGCGGCGTTCGCCGCCCCCGAGCCGGCCGCGGCCCTCGACTTCGCGGGTTCGGACTACGACGGCCTGGTCTTCGAGGCCGAGCACAAGCCGTGGGACGCCGCGAACCTGCGCGACAGCCTCCAGTACCTGCTCGACCGCCGCCGCATCTTCGAAGGCGACACGCTCGCGCCGTCACCCACGCCGTTCGTCCGGGTGCCGGTCAACGGTGCCGAACACGGTCAGTGGCACGCGAAACAGGCCCTCGACCTCGGCGCGTACGGGATCGTGTGGCCGCACATCTCCCGTGTCGAAGAGGCCCGCAACGCCGTCGCCGCCTGCCGCTACCCGCGGCAACCGGAAGCGGGCCGCTTCGAGCCTGCGGGCCTGCGCGGGGACGCTCCCGCCGCGGCCGCGCGGTACTGGGGTCTGTCCACTCAGGACTACTACGCCAAGGCCGACGTCTGGCCGCTCGCCCCGGACGGCGAAATCCTGGTCGTGATCCAGATCGAAGACCAGCTCGGCATCGAGAACCTGCCGGCGATCCTCGACGAAGTACCCGGCATCGGCCTGATCCTCATCGGCGAAGGCGACCTGAGCCAGGAGCTCGGCGTGCCGCGCCAGCTCGACCACCCGCTGATGGTCGAAGCGCGGGCCCGGATCGTGAAGACGTGCCTGGAACACGACGTCGTCGTCGGGCACCCGCACGTCACTGCCCGCAACGCCGAGCAGGTCGTCGCCGAGGGCTACCGCTTCCTCATGACCGCGCCGGTCCGCGGCTACCCCGGCCTCGAGCGGGGCCGGGAACTCACCGGGAGGACCTCTTCATGATCATCGACTGTCACGGTCACTTCACGACCGCGCCGCCCGCGCTCGGCCAGTGGCGCGAACGCCAGATCAAGGCGTTCGAGGGCTCGGGCGCGCGCGTCTCGCCCGACGAGCTGCGCATCGGCGACGACGAGATCCGCGCCGCGATCGAGAACGGCCAGCTCAAGCTGCAGCGCGAACGCGGCACCGACCTCACCCTGTTCTCGCCCGGCGCCGGGAAGATGGCGCACCACTACGGCGACGCCGAGACCAGCCTCGTGTGGTCCCGGGTCAGCAACGACCTCATCGCGCGCGTCTGCGGCCTGTTCCCGGACAACTTCGCGCCCGTCTGCCAGCTCCCGCAGTCGCCGGGTGCTTCCTTGACCGCGTCGGCCGCCGAGCTGGAGCGCTGCGTCACCGAACTCGGGTTCGTCGGCTGCCTGCTCAACCCGGACCCCTCCGACGGCTACTGGCAGGCGCCGCCGCTGACGGACCGGGTTTACTACCCGCTCTACGAAAAGCTGGTGGAGCTGGACGTCCCCGCGATGGTGCACGTCGCGATGTCCCGCAACGACGCCGTCCAGGGCACGTGCGCGCACTACCTCAACGGCGACACGACGGCGTTCATGCAGCTGTGCCAGTCGGACCTCTTCCGCGACTTCCCCACGCTGCGGCTGATCCTGCCGCACGGCGGCGGCGCGGTGCCCTACCACTGGGGCCGCTACCGCGGCTTCCTGCTCGACCGGGGCCGGCCGCCGTTGGAGGAGTCGTTGCTGGGCAACGTCTTCTTCGACACCTGCGTCTACCACAAGCGCGGCCTGGAGCTGCTCACCGACGTCGTCCCGGCCGCGAACATCCTGTTCGCCTCGGAGATGATCGGCGCCGTCCGCGCGGTCGATCCCGAGACGGGCCACCGGTTCGACGACACGAAGGCCCTGCTGGACGCCATCCCGTCGATCGCCCCGGACGACCGGCGGGCCATCTACGGCGGCAACGCGCTGCGCGTCTTCCCGCGGCTCGTGGCCCGCCTCCAGGACAAGGAAAAGGAGGCCGTGCGATGAAGGTCTACGAAGCACTGGCCGCGGCGTTCGCCGCCGAGGGCACCACGGACGTGTTCGGCATGATGGGCGACGCCAACATGCACTGGATGAACGCCCTCGCCCAGCGCGGCACGCGCCTCTACGAGGTGCGCCACGAAGGCGCGGGGCTCAGCATGGCGCACGGGTTCGCCCGCGCGTCGGGCCGGCCCGGGGTCGTGACGACCACGAGCGGGCCGGGCGTCGCGCAGCTGGCGACGTCGATGATCGTGGCCGCCCGCGCCCGCATCCCGCTCGTCGCGTTCTGCGGCGAGACCCCGCTGGGCGACGAGTCCGCCGTGCAGTACCTCGACCAGCGCCGGTTCGCCGCCGCGATCGAGTGCGAGTTCCTCCGCGTGACCAAGGCGGACGCCGCCGAGGAGGTCGTGCGCCGCGCGTTCCACCTGGCCCGCACCGAATCCCGGCCCGTCATGATCAGCGCGCCGATCGACGTCCAGCTGCAGGAGTTCGAGGACGTCATGCCGTACTCGCCGTCGACCGAGCTGCTCCGCACGTCGGCGATCCTCCCGCACCCGGACCGGATCGAGCAGGCCCGCGAGCTGATCGCGGCGAGCAAGCGCCCGGTGATCATCGCCGGCCGCGGCGCGCGCCAGGCCGGGGCCGACGACGAGGTCCTCGCCCTCCAGCAGCGGACCGGCGCCCTGCTCGCGACGACGTTGCAGGCCAAGAACTGGCTCTACGGCCGGACCGACTACCACGTCGGGATCGCCGGGCTGTTCGGCAGCAAGGTCGCGATGGAGCTGTTGCAGGAAGCCGACTGCGTGATCGCGGTGGGTGCGAGCCTCAACCACTACACCATCGAGAGCGGCTACCTGTTCCCCGACGCGACGTTCGTGCAGATCGACACCGCGCCGCACGTCGTGATGGGCAACGGCCGCGTCGCCGACTGCTACCTCCAGGCGGACGCGATCACCGGGCTCACCGCGCTGACCGACGCTCTTGACGGCCTTGCCGGCGAAGGCTTCCACACTCCCGACGTGCACAGTCGGCTCACCGCGCCGCTGGTCGACCCCGCCGACTACCGCCGCGAACCTGGGTTGATCGACCCGCGCGAGGCGATCGCGGTCATCGACGACGAACTGCCGGGCGAGATCGGTCTGGTCCTCGGCAGCGGGCACCAGACCGACTTCGGCACCATGCTGTTCCAGCGGTCCCGCGAGGTCACGTCGAACTACGGCATGTTCGGCGCGATCGGGCAGGCACCCTTGCTGACCATCGGCGCGGCGGTCGCCACCGGTGAGCCGACGTTCGTCGTCGAGGGGGACGCGAGCTTCCTCATGCACCTGCCGGAGTTCGAGACGGCCTGCCGCTACGGGCTGCCCGTGCTGGTGGTCGTCATGAACGACGAAGGCCTCGGCGCGGAGTACCACAAGGCCGCCGCCAAGGGCCTCGACCCGGCCCTCGCGGTGATCCCGACGCCCGAGCTGGGCACGGTGGCCCGGGCGCTGGGCGGCAGGGGAGCGACCGTCCGCACGGTCGAGGAACTGCGGGCCGCGCTGGGCGAGTACGTCCGGGCGCCGCGGCCGACCGTCGTCGACGTCCGGATCACCCGTGACGTGCTCAGCGTGCCCTATCGGCGGATCCAGTACGGCGAGGACGTGTGACATGAAGATCATCCTGGGAAACGACACCCTCGCGGCGGCCGCCGGCGGCGAACGCCTCGACATCCGGCCGGTGCACAAGGCGTCGCGCCCGTTCCTCGACGACGGCGTCGCCGACGTCTGCGAGCTGGCCATCGTCACCCTGCTGCAGGCGGTCGCCTACGGCAAGCCGGTGGCGCTGCTGCCGATCGCCGCGCTCGAACGGCACCAGCACCAGACCCTGGTCACCTTGGGCGACGCGGGAATCGAGGGCGTGCGCGGCCACACCGTCGGCGTGCGCTCGTGGAGCCAGACCACCGGGGTGTGGGTGCGCGGGTTCCTCGCCGAGCAGTACGGCGTCGAGCTGTCCGAAGTGGACTGGGTCACCTACGAAGACGGGCACCTGCCCGAATACACCGATCCCGACTGGGTGCGGCGGGCTCCGGAGGGCGTTAAGCTGCCCGCCGAGTTCCTCGCGGGGAACGTCGACTTCGGGATCCTGGGCAACGAGCTGCCGGCCGACGATCGGATCCGCACGGCCATCCCGGACGCGCTCGACGTCGCGGAGAAATGGGCCGCGCGCAAGGGGTTCACGCCGGTCAACCACGTGGTCGCTCTTTCGCCGGAGGCGGACGCGAAGGAGGTGCTCGCGGTCTATGACGCACTGGCGTCCAAGGTCTTGGCCGGGTTCGAGGCGCTGCGCGGCCCTGTCACCGAGGTCGCGCGCTACGCGTGGGAACAGCAGGTGCTGCCGCGCGAGGTCTCGTTCGGCGAACTGGTGGACCGCACCTGCTCGGTCCTCGGTGTAAGCGCTTCCCGACTCGGCTGAAAGGTAAGTCATGCAGAAGCTTTCCATGGTCCTGGGGGACTACGCGCACGGGCGCGCCCTGCTGAGCGGCGACGTCGAAATCCCCGGCTACGCGGTAGAACCGGTGGAGGTCAGCCCGGTGATCGGCGCGTACCGCCGGATGATCCGCGACCTCGAGTTCGACGTCTGCGAGCTCGCGCCGACGTCCTACTTGATGGCGCTGCAGGCCGGGGTGCCGCTCACCGCGATCCCGGTGTTCCTCAACCGCCGGTTCCACCACGCCGACGTCCAGTGCGCGGCGGCGTCCGGCATCCGGGTCCCCGGCGACCTGGCGGGCAAGCGGATCGGCGTGCGCGCCTACACCGTCACGACCGGCGTGTGGGTGCGCGGCATCCTGCACGACGAGTACGGCCTCGACCTCGGCTCGGTGACGTGGGTCGTGGACGACGAAGACCACATCGAGGGCCGGGCGCCGTCAAACGTCGAGCGCGTCACCGACGGCCGTTCGCTGGGCGCTCTACTGCGCGCGGGCGAGATCGACGCGGCCTTGAGCGGCAACGCCGGCACCGGACGGGCGGGCGCACCGCGGGCCGGCTGGACGGCCGAGCAGCTCGGCGACGGCCCGTACCCGCTGTTCCCCGACCACGAAGTGCTCGCCACCGACTGGTTCCTGCGCACCGGGATCTACCCGCTGCACTCGGTGATCGCGGTGCGCCGCGAGCTCGTCGAGAAGGACCCGGACCTGCCGAGCGTGCTCTATGCGGCGTTCGCCGAAAGCAAGCGGCGTCAGATCTCGGCGGACCCGGAGTGGACTGCACTGCCGCGGCTGGGCAAGCAGGCGCGGCAGCTCGGCACCGACCCGATCCCGTACGGCTTGGCCGCCAACGAGAAGAGCCTGCGGGCCCTCGTGGCGTTCTCACGTCAGCAGGGCCTGCTCGACGCCGAGCCCGCGCAGCTGTTCGCGGCCGGCGACTACCCCGACGCTTGAGAGGAACCCCATGGACATCGTCGACACCCACTGCCACATCGTCTCCGACGACCTCGCGCGCTACCCGCGTTCGCCGTTGGGCGGCAAGCAGTCCAGCTGGGCCACTACCCGGCCGGTGACCGCCGACGGCATGGCCGAGCGGATGGACGCGGCGGGCATCGCCCAGGCGGTCCTGGTGCAGGCCACCACCGCGTACGGCTACGACAATTCCTACGTGCTCGACAGCCGGGCGAAGCGGCCTGACCGGTTCCTCGCCGTGGGGACCGTGGACCCGCTCCGGTCGGACGCGCCCGCGCACCTCGAAGCCGTCACCAGCGCTGGCCTGTCGGGCGTGCGGCTGTTCACCAGCGGCAGCACGGTCCCGACGCAGGGGGAGTGGTTCGCCGCGCCGGAGTCGTTCCCGTTCTGGGAAAAGGCCGCCGAGCTGGGCGTGCCGGTGTGCCTGCAGATGCGGCTCGGCCCGGCGACCGCGCAGCTCGTCGCGCTGCTGGAGCGGTTCCCGACGGTCCGGGTGCTGCTGGACCACCTCGGCTACCCGGCGGTCGCGGAGTCCCCGGCGGACGCGGGCGCCGACGTCGCGAAGCTCGCCGTCCACCCGGGCCTGCACCTCAAGTTGACGCACCGCACCCTCGAACCGCTGCAGGCCGCGGGCAAGGAGGCCGCCGCGTTCCTCGACCCGGTGCTGGCGTCGTTCGGCGCCGGGCGGATCGCGTGGGGCTCGAACCTGCCCGCGGCCGAGCAGTCGCTGCCCGAGCTGGTGGCGCTGGCCCAGGACGTCCTGGCCGAGGTCCCGGAGGCGGAGCGGCGCGAGATCTTCGCCGGGACGGCACGCCGGCTGTACCCGGGGCTGCCGGGTTGACCACGCGCTACAGCCAGGTCTACGAGGACCTGCGGACGCTCCTGCTGTCCGGGTCCTACGAGCCGAACACGCGGCTGACGGAGTCGGACCTGACCAGCAGGTTCGCCGTGTCGCGCGGGACGATCCGGTCGGTGCTGGTGCGTCTGGCGCAGGAGGGGTACGTCACGAGCGAAGCGAACCGCGGCGTCCGCACCAGGAGCTTCAGCCTGGCGGAGGCCGCGGACATCCTGGAGGCCCGCGAGACCCTGGAAGCCGCGCTGGCGGGCAAAGCCGCGGAGCGGGCGACCGATGAGGAGATCCTCGGCCTGCGCCGTACGCTGGAGGCGATGGAGCGGGCGCAGGAACGCGGCGACCAGGCCGCGTACTCGACGGGCAACCGGGCGTTCCACCAGCAGGTCAAGGCGGCGGCTCACCAGGCGACGCTGGCGCGCACGTACGACACGCTGCTCTACCCGCTGGTGATGCGCCAATACCGCAACATCTCCGCCCGCCACCCCCGCGCGGGTTCGCTGGCCGAGCACCGGGCGATCCTGCTGGCGATCGTCACGCGCAACCCGGAGGCCGCGTCGGCGGCGATGCGCCACCACGTCGGCTCGGCCCGGCGGGCACTGCTGCTCGAACAGCCCGGAGGTGCCCGAGTCGTAGTCCCGGCCGGCGACGGCGCGGAGTGATCGGGCGCTTCGAAAGGCACGGATGGCGGCACCCGGAGTCATCCGCGACGGCGCGCACAATTCGATCAAGATGCCGGCTTCGGCCGTTCTCGCCCGGTGTCGGACGGCGCGGCCGCGCCGTCCGACACCGCGACTCAGGCGCGGCACTCGTAGAGGGTCTGCGCTCCCATCGGTCCCGCCTGCTGGTCCTGCTGTGCCGCCTGCCCGCCGTAAGCCGCCGGGTCGACCTCGGTGCAGTGCTGCGCGATCCACTGCTGCCGCTGCTGTCCGGCTCCGCCGTTCATGCCGGGCATGCCGCCGCCGCGTCCGCCGGACCCGTTGCCGAGAACGAACTTCAGCTTCCCTTCGGCGGTCCACTGCTGGAGCTGGTCGACCGAGGGCGAGTCGTCGCTGCCCATGAAGCCGCCCATGCCGATGACCGTCTCGTCGGAGCCGATGATGAAGCCCGCGGCCATGGTCGCCGAGCCGTCGACGGCCAGGGTGATCTCCGCGGTTCCCTTGTGCTGCCGGGCGTAGTCGAGGACGCGGCGTTGCTCGTCGGTGAGCTTGCCGTCCATGCCGCCGAAGCCGCCGCCCGCGCGGCCGCGGCCCGGGCCGCCCGGCAGTTCGGGGAAGCCGCCGGTCCCGCCGGGCATCTGCGGCAGGTCTCCGGTGCCGCCCGGGAACTGCGGCATGGCACCGCTGCCGCCGGGGAAGCCGCCCGGGCCGCCCCCGCGCATGCCGCCGAAGCCGCCGCCACTCGGTCCCGCGGCGGGCATCACGCCGAGGTTCTCGCCGGTCGCCGCGGTCGCCGTGGACCACACCGCGGGCACGAGCAGCACCGTCACCAGCCCGAACACCAGCGACACCCGCGAAACCACCAGCCGGCGCGTCTCGACGAGCCGGGCCCCGAGCAGCGCGGCCACGGTGACCACGCCCGCGACGAGGACCGCCCAGCGGGTCCAGCCGTGCCACGACGGCTCGCGGCCTGCGAGCACGAACGCCCACACCGTGGTGAGCGCGACGGCGGCGGGCAGCAGCAGCCACGAGGCCGCCCCGTCGCCGCGGTAGGTGCGCCAGAGCCGCGCGAGCCCGGCGGCTGAGATCGCCGCGATCGCCGGGGCGAGCATGGTCGTGTAGTACGGGTGCCAGATGCCCTGTGCGTAGCTGAAGACGATCCCCGTCACGAGAAGCCAGCCGCCCCATACGAACCAGCCGGCACGCGAAGCCGGGTCGCCCGGTCCCTTCGCCCGCACGCCCTGGACGGCGACGACCACCAGCACGAACAGCGACAGCGGCAGCAGCCACGAGATCTGCCCACCGACCGACTGGCCGAACATCCGGCCGAGACCGGTGTCGCCGCCGAACATGCCACCGCCCATCCCGGCCGGTGGGGACATCCCCTCGGGCAGGTCCATCCCGCCGGGCCGAGGCCCACCGCCGCCACCGCCGGGACCGAAGTTTCCTTCGTCGCCGAAGATCCGGCCGAAGCCGTTGTAGCCGAAGATGAGGTTCCACGCGGTGCCGTCGGTGCTGCCGCCCATGTACGGCTTCGATCCCGGCCACCAGTCGTGCAGCGCCACCCACCAGAACGACGAGGCGAACAGCACCACGCCGGCCCCGAGCAGGTCGAAGATCCGCCGCTTGACGGGCGCGCTCGTCCCCACCAGGTATGCCAGCGCGAACCCGGGGACGACGATCCACGCCTGCATCATCTTGGTGACGAACCCGCAGCCGATGAAGAACGCGCACCACAGCAGCCAGCGGGTCCGCGCACGGCTCGTGTCCGCCTTCACCGAGCGGGTGAACGCGTACGCCGCCGCGATGAGCAGCAGTACGAGCAGCGTGTCCGGGTTGTTGTCGCGGTTGATCGCGACGGTGATCGGGGTGAGCGTGAGGATCAGCGCGGCCAGCAGGGCGACGTTCTCGCCCGCCCAATGCCGGACCGTGCGGTGCAGCAGGAACACCGCCGCGACGCCCTCGATCACCTGCGGCAGCAGCAGGGCCCAGCCGTGGAACCCGAAGACCATGACCGAAAGTGCTTGCGGCCACAGTGACATCGGCGGCTTGTCCACAGTGAACACGCCGTACGGGTCGAACGAGCCGAAGAGGAAGTTCGTGAAGCTGTCCGTCATGGACTTCACGGCGGCCGAGTAGTACGTGTTGCCCAGCTGGCCCGCGCCGATCCGCCACGCGTAGAGCACACCCGCGGCGACGCAGATCCCGGCGAGCGCCCACACCTGCCACCGCGTCCGGCGCGGGGCGGCGACGCGGCCGGCCGATGCCACTTGGTCGGCGGCGACTGTCATTCTTCGTCCTCTCGGTTGTTCTTGCGGAAGACCCAGCTGCGCAGCAGCACGAACCGGCCGGCGGTGCCCAGCACCGACGACGCGAACAGCACGGTCAGCTCCAGCGCGCGCCCCGGGGCCGGGTCGAACCCGTGCAGGGCGAGCAGCGCGGCGGAGGTGAAGGCGTAGTAGAGACCAAAGACCATGAACCCTTGCAGGTGCGCCTTGCGGCGGGGGACGCTCGCACCGGCGAAGGTGAAGCGGCGGTTGGCTTCGGTGTTGAAGAGCGTGGTGACGACGAGCGCGACGAGGTTGGCCACCAGCACCGGCCACCACAGCCGGAACAGTCCGTACAGCACGAGGTTCGCGACCGTCGAGATCACACCGATCGCCGCGAACGACAGGACCTCCCACAGCCGGCCACCGCTCGGCGCGCCCAGCACCGCGTCCGGGTGCGCGGCCCGCGGCGCCGGACGGCGGGGCAGGTCCGGCACCCGCGCGGTGCCGGCCGCCTTCGCGCGGGCGACGCGGACGAGCCCGCGGATGTCGTCGAGGGCGGTCTTGGCGACGTCGACGCGGCTGTCGGTGTCCTCGACCCAGTCGACCGGGACCTCGTGCACACGCAGCCCGTTGTGCTCGGCCAGGAGCAGCAGTTCGGTGTCGAAGAACCAGGCGTCGTCCTCGACGTGGTCCAGCAGCGGCCGGACCACGTCGGTGCGTGCGGCTTTGAACCCGCACTGCGCGTCGGAGAACCGGGCGCCGTGGGTCAGCCGGATCAGGCCGTTGTAGCAGCGGGAGACGAACTCGCGCTTCGGCCCGCGGACCGTGCGCGCGCCCGGGGCGAGCCGCGACCCGATGGCGACGTCGGAGTGGCCGTTGACCAGCGGGGCGACCAGCGGCAGCAGCGCGTCGAGCCCGGTGGAGAGGTCGACGTCCATGTAGACGACGACGTCGGCGGTGCTGGCCCGCCAGGTCTCGCGCAAGGCCAGGCCGCGGCCCTTGCGGTCGAGGTGGCGCACGCGGACGGACTCGTCGTCTCGGGCGAGTGCCTCGGCCACCTCCAGGGTCCGGTCGGTGCTGGCGTTGTCCGCGATCACGATGGTCCAGCCGAAGGGGAACTGGTCACGGAGGAACTCCCGCAGCACCCGCACGCAGCCCGGCAGGGCCCGCTCCTCGTTGTAGACCGGGACGACGATGTCCACCGTGGCTGTCGCAGCACGCTGTTCGGGGGAGGTCCTGAGGCCTCCGGTCGCGCCGACCGACATGCTTCCTCCGTTCTGGGTCTTCCGGCGGTCGAGCACGACGCTGTGTGACCGGTTACGTGGCTCTCACGGTGGGCTACCGGTCGTGAGAATGGCCTGGAATTAACCTGAGAGAATCATGAGAGGTGGATCTTTCACCTCACCCGGTGAGACCGACGGCCGGTACACAGATTCACCGCGTAACCTCGGCCCGGTGCGACTGCTGGTGGTGGACGACGATCCCGACGTGCGGGAAAGCCTTCAGCGCAGCCTCGAATTCGAGGGCTACGACGTCGGCACGGCCACCTGCGGCACGACGGCACTGGCGGCGGTGGCCGGCGAGGCGAAGCCGGACCTGGTGATCCTCGACGTGATGATGCCCGAGGTCGACGGCCTGGAGACGTGCCGCCGGATCCGCGAGGCGGGGGAGCGGTTGCCGGTGCTGATGCTCACCGCGCGCGACGCGCTGGGCGACCGCGTCACCGGCCTCGACTCGGGGGCCGACGACTACCTCGTCAAGCCGTTCGCGCTGGAGGAGCTGCTCGCCCGGGTCCGTGCCCTGCTGAAGCAGAACCGCGGGCGGCGATACGTGCCGCAGGTCCGCCGCTTCGGCGACCTCGAACTCGATCCCGGCACCCGCGAGGTCACCCGTGACGGCCGGCAGGTGGAGCTGACGCCGACCGAGTTCGACCTGCTGACCGTGTTCCTCGACGCGCCGGGCAAGGTGCTGACCAAACACCAGCTCCGGCAGGCGGTGTGGGGCCGGGAACCGAGCCGCACCAACAACCTCGACGTCTACGTCGGGTATCTTCGGCGCAAGACCGAAGCCGGCGGCGCGAGCCGGCTGCTGCACACCGTTCGCGGTGTCGGGTTCGTGCTGCGGGCGCCGTGAGACCCCGGATGCTGGGCAGCCGCGTCGCCCTGATCACCGCGGTCATCGTCGCGCTCGCCATCGCCTCGATCAGCACCGTCACCTACGTGTCCACCCAGCACAACCTGCGCGCGCAGCTGGACGAGACGCTGCTCGGCGGCTGGCCGCCGCCCGGCGCGCAGGACCCGGACGCGCCGAAGCCCGACTGGGCCGACCTGTGCCGGGCGGTGAACCGGGGCCGTCCGCTGCAGCGGTTCCTGGAGGGCGTGCAGCTGCTCAAGGCCGATGGGACGACGTGCTCGCCCGCCGGCGTGGACTCGGTCGTGCTCGAAGACACCGACCGGACCGTGGGCGCGGTGACGTTGCGGGACGGCTACACGCAGTCCGGCACGCCGGTGCGGGTGCTGCTGGGCCCGGTCGGCGACGGGAACGTGCTGGCCATCTCGCGCAGCCTGGCCGAGGTCGAGAACACGCTCAACGGGCTGGCCAACGTCCTGTTCATCGTGTCGATCTTCGGGGCGGCGCTCGCGGCCGCGGCCGGGCTGGTGCTCACCCGCCGGACCCTGGAACCGATGGCGCGGCTGACCGGCGCGGCCGAGGAGATCGCCCGGACGCAGGACCTCGACCTCCCCGTGGAAGTGTCCGGCCGCGACGAAGTCGGCAGGCTGGGGCGGGCGTTCGCGGCGATGACCGGTGCGCTCGCCGAGTCTCGGCGGCGTCAGCAGGCGCTCGTGGCGGACGCGGCCCACGAGCTGCGGACGCCGTTGACCAGTCTCCGGACCAACGTCGACCTGCTCGCCCGCAGCGAGCACACCGGCCGCCTGCTGGCCGACGGGCAGCGCGCCCGGACGCTGGACCGGTTGCAGGTGCAGGCGGAGGAGCTCAGCGACCTCGTCACCGAGCTGGTCGTGCTCGCCCGCGACGAGCGCGAGCGCGAGCACACCGAGGTTGACGTGGCCGCCGTCGTCGAGCAGGCGGTCCGACGGGCGTCGAGCCGGGCCCGCGACCACACGTTCGAGGTCGAGAACGCCGAGTGGGTGGTGCACGGCGACGCGGGCGCGCTGGAGCGCATGGTGCTCAACCTGCTCGACAACGCGATCAAGTTCTCGCCCGCGGAATCAGTGGTCACGGTCCGCTCCACGCCCGGCCGGATTTCCGTCGCCGACGAGGGCCCCGGCGTCGCGCCGGCCGATCGGAGGTCGGCGTTCGAACGGTTCTGGCGCGCGCCCGAGGCGCGATCCCTGCCGGGATCGGGCCTGGGACTGGCCATCGTCGTGGACACCCTGGCCGCCCACGGGGGAACTGTCCGGTTCGAGGACCCGCCGTCGGGCCGGGGCGCGCTGGTTGTAGCCGAGCTGCCGCCCAGGTAGTCGCCGCAGGTCGGTATGCCGGGCCCGCATCACGGCATCGGCGCCGGGGTCTTCATCGGTGAAGCCAGGACGACGGCGTGACGCGCAGGGCAATCCGGCGGCCACGGCATTCACGCAACGGATGATGGCGATCCCGTATGCGGAGCTCGAGCGCATCCTGGAGGTGATCGCGGGGGCCGGCGGCGAGGTGACCACCGACCCCGTCGGCGCGGCGGGATTGACGGCGGCCGTGAGTGCCGCTGCTGCTCGATCGGCTCGGTCAGTGTCCATTTGGCGCTCCTGGTCCCGACGAAGGCGGCCTGCGGTGTGCCAGACTGCGGTCCTGTGTTCGTTTCGCGACTTGACAAATCCTCAGCCGCTCAGGAATTTCAGCCCTGAGCACGCCTATGCCTACCGCTGGGGACTCTCCGTGCCTCCGTCCGTGGGACAGTGGGCGGTCGTCGAGGGGGCTGACGGCCCCACGACCGTGATCGTAGGCGCCGTCGGCGCGAATGCGTACGTCAACGAATTCGGCGTGGACTCTCTCGAGGTGATCGTTCGCCTCGTTCCTGCGGCGGATGTCGCAAAGGCGCGGGCCGTTGTCGAAAGGAAGCGTTCTGGCGATCTTGCGGCCGAGGCCACATGGCTTGCTCACTGCCGATGGATTGCCGGGATGGACCCTGAGCGGCCGTCCCGTCCGCTGCCGGCCGCCTTCGATGTTCCTCTGTTGCCGACGGACAAGGCTGACTGCGCGAGCGCCGATCGTACCCAGCAGTCGAGGTCGAGCGCCTGAAAGACATCGCTCGCGCGTGGTTTCGGATTCGCGACGCGGGCGCCGAGAACGAACGGCTCTCGGCGGTCAAGAACGTCGCGAGCAGGGTCGACCTCGATCGAAAGATTCGCGAGCTGACGGAAGGCGAGAACTTCGGTGACCGGCTGGGGAACTTCCTCGGCGAGCCGATGGGGGACTGGCTTCGCTACGTCGAAGAACTGGCGAAGGGCGGCGAAGTCGAATCAGGGCAAGCGGCTTGCCCACCGGAACGTCGCGGGCCGGGTGCTTTGCAGCCGAAACTCGGCGAACGTCTTGTGAAGGCCAGAGAACTGGCGAAGAAGCAATCCGGATCTGGACGGTAGCCCGGTTTCTCGCGCATCGGCACCCAGTACGTGACCCTGGTCGTCGATGTCGGCTCGACTCAAGAATCTCCTTGGGATGCGGTTACTGGTCTCCAACCTCAGGACCTCGTCGTCGACCTGGTTCCTGCACTTCCTCGACGTTGGCGATCGCGACGCCGGGGGGCACCAGGTCGAGCCCACCGAGCCACCGCGCCAATGAGCGGCGGGAGCGGGCGACCAGCGGTCTCGGCGGCGAGGGTCGGCGGCGCGATCCCGGTCACAACGATCATCGTCGCGTTGGCTTGCATGATCGCGCGAGGGCGGCCACCCGGTCGAGGGCCGGCCTCAGTACGGATTTCCGGAACCCCGCCCGGTGGCGCTTCCTCGTCCCGGAGTCAGGGGTGCCGTTCAGGCACGCCTGTTTCGAGCGTCGCGAGGTCGCGCACCGCGTAGCGGTGGTGCTCGGCTTCCTCCTTCAGCACTACCTTGAGGCAGCGTCGGACGATGTATTGCTGGTCGGGGTACGGGTCTGCCGGCTTGCGACCGCAGACCCGGTCGAGTTCGGCCGCGGTGAGTCCGTCGACGGCGCGCCGCATCGTGGCCATGCGGGCGAGGCGCGGTGCGAGCACCTCCGCGAGCGTCGGGGTGGCGTCGAGGGTGAGGCCGAGCTTTGCCGCTTGCTCGGGCGGCATCCCGCCGTGGGGGTAGCCCAGCGGGTGGTAGGGCGCGTCCTCTTCGAGCACCGCGTTGCCGAGCCAGGCGTCGGAGGCGAGCAGCAGGTGCCGTTGCGTCTCGACGAATGACCACTCGCCGTCGACCTGCTCGTGCAGTGTGGCCTCGGGCAGCTGCTTCGCCCGCTCGAGCGTCGCGGTCCACAGGGTCTCGATGGCCGCCCAGGCGGCCTGGTAGTCCTCGATGGACGTCGCGTCCCGCGCCAGTGCCCGCGTGGGGTGGCGGCGGTCGAGTTCGGCCTCGACGTAGGCGGTCACGTCGACGTCGTTGACGACGACGCGTTCGAAGTCACCGCCGAGGTAGACGTTGCTGCCGTAGCAGTCGACGATCTTCAGGCCGTTCACGTCGCAGTCGCGGATCTCGAGACCTGCCAGGTTGCACAGGTGGATGCGGGCACCGCGGAACTGGTCGCTGTGGGCGTAGTCGGAAGCCATCGACGCAGCCTCGCCCATCCGGCTCGCCCGCGCCGCAGTTTCGTGCCAACGCGTCGGAAAATTGTCGTCTGAGAGATCGTGTGCGGAGGTGTCTGGGCTGGGATGCGCTGCTGTATGGGTCGGCGGGTGCGGGCGGCGGGCGAGCCAATCCGAGGACACGAAGTCTGTCGCCCGCGGACTTCGAGGTTCGCGGGATCACCGACGGGTTGGTCCGCCTGTCGGACCGCTCGATCGCGGAGTCGTCGTCGAGAGGTGTGGGCGGACCTGCGCGCCAGAACGGCCGAGCGGCCGTCACTCGCCTGACGGCCGGCTCGTCCGTGCGGCGGCCGCTGCTCAGCTCACCTCGGTCAGCTTGCCGGTGGCGACGTCGAAGACGAAGCCGCGCACGGAGTCCTTCTTCGGGATGAACGGGCTGTTCTTGATCCGCGCGATCGACTGGCGGACGTCTTCGTCGAGGTCGCCGAAGGCTTCGGCGGCCCAGGCGGGCTTGACGCCGACGTCTTCCTGGATGGACTGCTTGAAGTCGTCGTCGGTGAAGGTGAGCATGCCGCAGTCGGTGTGGTGGATGAGGATGATCTCTTCGGTGCCGAGCAGGCGCTGGCTGATGGCCAGGGAGCGGATTTCGTCTTCGGTGACGACGCCGCCGGCGTTGCGGATCACGTGGGCTTCGCCTTCGTTGAGGCCGAGGACGCCGTAGACGTTGATGCGGGCGTCCATGCAGGCGAGGACGGCGACGTGCTTGGCGGGCGGCAGCGGCAGTGGCCCGGTGAAGGTCGCGGCGTACTCGGCGTTGTTCGTCAGCAACTCGTCGGTGACTGACATGAGCGATCCTTTCTCAGCTGAATGGGATGCGCCGAGTGGATCGCTGCATGCACCTATGCGCAATTCTGCCCATGTACTGGACGGTTGCCGGCCCGATCGGGCGGCCGTGGCAATCCGTTCGCCCCACGGCCTCGGGAGGTCGCCGGTGTGTGCGAACTCCAGGCGCTTGGCGACGGAGACGGCCTGGTCGGCGAAGCGTTCGTAGAACCGTGGTCAGGGCGGCGACCCGCTGGTCGTGCTGCCAGTCGGTACCGGCGAGGGCCGTGAGCAGGTCGACGGCCTCGTCGGCGCGGCGGAGTTCGCTGAACCCGTCGCGGCCGGCGCGGACTTGGCCGCATTCGGCGATTTCGCCGTCGAGTCGGCCCATCTGCGCGAAGGTGGGCATGAGATCGGCCGGAACGGCGGGGCGTGGGGTGGGAGATGCACGACGACTTTGCCGAGTCGTCGGTGTCCTCGTAGTTCGCGTTGTTCTCCACCATCCTCAACGGAGCGGTGCGGGCGCGGATGATCCCGGCGAACCCGTGCAACGGGGTCCGGTGTCGATGGGCGAGTTCGGCACCGAGCGGCGCGGGATCGAGATCCGGACGCCGCTGAAGGAAGTGGCGGGGAAGGTCTACAAGGGAGGCCGCCAGCGACCACCGACGCGGCGCGGCAACACCCGGTCCGAGAAGGGTGGGACGAAAACCCCTGCGGGGAGTCGGTTCGTTGCCTTGCCGCCGGGTGTCGCGGTGCTCTACGAGGAGCTGATGGGCAGCCATCGGGAGCCGTTTGGGCTGTGCACGCCGGAGGGACATCCGTGGCGGCGGTCGAACTTCCGGATCCGGTTCTGGCGGCCAGCGTGGGACGGCGACGAGTCCGGGGCGGGGGAGCGGCGGCCACCGATCCTGCCGACGTTCACGTTCCACGAGGGGCGGCACACGCACGCGACGTGGCTGACCGAGGACGGGATCCCGGAGGTCGCGCGACGCGCGCGGCTGGGGCAGAAGATGGAAGGGATCGCGCGGGTCTACGACCATGTGATGGTGAATCAGATCCTGGACGTCCTGCAGGAGCGTTGGCCGCGGTCGCCGGCGGCGCTGTATCCCCTGGGAGCGGGCCGAGCTGGTGCGCACTTGCGGTCCAGGCGGGCCGTCCCGGTACCGGGTGCCGTCGCCATCTGACGACTGAAGCCCTGCCCCTCCGGGGAGGGACAGGGCTTCTGACCTGCAGGTTCAGGTGGTGCGCGATACTGGGATTGAACCAGTGACCTCTTCCGTGTCAGGGAAGCGCTCTCCCGCTGAGCTAATCGCGCGAGGTGGAGACGGGATTCGAACCCGTGTACACGGCTTTGCAGGCCGTTGCCTCGCCTCTCGGCCACTCCACCGCAAGGCTCGAGAGCCTATCGAGCGGATGACGGGATTCGAACCCGCGACCCTCACCTTGGCAAGGTGATGCGCTACCAGCTGCGCTACATCCGCATTCCGCAGCTCCAGGGGCCTGAACCCTCGTCGCCGTGGTGTGAGAAAACCATATCGGACCCCGCAACCGGCTTTGACACCGGGGTGTCACTCCGCCGTTGCAAGCTCGTCATCAGGCCAAATCGTGGGGGATGAGGTGGGTGAGGGCGTCGTCGACGTCGACCCACAGGTGCTCGTTGCCCGGGAGCACCACGTCGTACGTCCGGTCGAGGAAGTCCGCCAGCTCCTGGGCCGACGCCTCGAACATGGCGTGCCCGGACGGCGAGTTCAGCTCGATCAGCACCGACTCGGGATCCTCCACCGACGGGCGGATGCGGACGTCCCCGTCACCCGCGTCGGCCAGGAGGCCGTCCGCGAGGAGGTCGCGTGCGTACACCCATTCGACCCAGCCGGCGCGGCCGGTGCGGAAGGCGGCGACGACCGCATACGGGTCGCGTGTGTCGTAGCGCAGTTCCACCTTGACCGGAACCGCGGGCGTCCGCGGCGCCAGCAGGTCGAAGACCGCCGTCGAGCGGAGCGTCACGTGATCGTTGCGCATCGTCCTACCCTTCGTCTCCCTTCCCGGCCCGGCCCGGCCGAGGGCGTCACCACTGGGACGCGTCAGGAGGCCGAATCCGTCACGAGTGCGCCGCATATCACCCGTCCGGGCTCATCGGCCCCCTCCACGCCCGTGATCACCCCACGACGCGCGATGGACCGCCGCGCCCCGTGAGGGCCCACTCGTCCATACTGCGCGGTTTAGCCGCCGGGCGATAGCACCGTCGCACGGATGTCGAACGTCGTGTCGGGCGGCCCCCGGCCGGCACAACCCCGGCTAGCTCGGGGTTGTTCGTTCCGTACTCGCCGGTAAGCGGAGTGTGGTCGGTCGAGACCACCCGTTTGCAGGCGTCCTGAAGTCGTACGCTAAAGTTTCTTCAACACCGCGAGCGGGCGATTAGCTCAGCGGGAGAGCGCTTCGTTCACACCGAAGAGGTCACTGGTTCGATCCCAGTATCGCCCACCAGCACCGCGACGCCGAAGGCCTCGGATCTCTCGATCCGGGGCCTTTGTTGTGCGTGCCGCGCCCAGGTCGGCGCCGGATTCCGCGACGCGCGTCCAAGCGGAGTGAACGATCCGTTCGGATCATGCGTATGTGCTGGCAGGAGCAGTTCGCGCCCGTGCCGCCGAGGCTCGCTGGATCTGCTTCCGGGGCCTGCCGTCGCGGCGGTCTTCTGTGGAACGAACCGCTCGGGAGGCTTCGATGTGATCCTCGGCACGCGGCAGCCGGGGACGTGCGACGAAAACCGGCACGCGTGACGATTTCGCGATGTATGTCACTGCGTGATCACCGGCGGCCGCCGCGCCGGCCGCCGCGGCGCGCGGTGGTCCACTGTGGACCGCCGGCGCGGCCCAGTGTCCACAGTAGATTCCCGGCCGCGTTCGGCCGTTCGGAACAGCGTGGTCCACCCGAGTGCGGGTAACGCCCTTTTGGCTACATACCGTAGTTTTTCCGGGGATACGCACTATTACCCATCGTCATCATCTTGTTATGTTGCGGCCATTTTCTGGCGGGGAAGTCGCACAGCATGTGGCTGGAAATCCTTGTAACGATGCTGAGAGAGTCGCCGATACCTTGCCGTGTGAACCGTCCGTGGGTGCTGCTCGAGTGATCGAGTCGCGATGACTCTCCGAAATCACATTCGGTGACGCTGCGTGTCCGCGGTCCCAACCCCGATCCCTGTTCCCGGGAGGTCAGATGGAAGAGTCGGTGCGGCCTTCGTACACGGTGAGCCAGCCACCGCCGCACATCGACCTTCAGGCCATCCCGCGTCCCGCCAAGCGGGACGAGCAGCCGGGCGGCGAGGTGGGCGGCACCCCGTCCCCCAAGGCGTTGCCCGCGGCCTGGGAGGCGAGATACAGAGCCTGGGTCATCGGCAGCGACGTGTTCGTCACGCTGCTGGTGATCGCGATCAGCGCGTTCGTCATCGACCGCGTGGCCCCGCACGACATGCACGCCTTCGGCACGATCCTCGCGGTCTTCGTCTCCCTGCCGGTCAGCCGGGCGTGGAGCCCGCGCGTGCTCGGCGAAGGCGCGGAGGAGTACCGCACGCTCGGCCGCGGCTTCATCACCGCGGCCGTCCTGGTCGCACTGGGCGGCCTGCTGTTCGGCGCGCTCGAGGTCCAGGTCTGGGTGTTCGTGGTCGTGCCGGCCATCGCGCTCGTGGCGTTCCCGCAGCGGTACCTGCTGCGCCAGGTGCTGCACCGCAAGCGCGCCAAGGGACTCTGCCTGCTGCCGGTGATGGCGGCCGGCAGCCCGGAGACCGTCGCCGACCTCATCGCGCGCACCAAGTCCGAGGTCCACGTCGGCTGGCGCGTCGAGGCGGCCTGCACCTTCACCGGGCACGGCGCCGACCGCGACAGCGGCGAGATCGACGGCGTCCCGGTCGTCGGGCGGCTCGAAGAACTGTCCCGGTACGTGCGCCGCGGCGGCTACCGCGTCGTCGCGATCACCGCCGACCAGTACTGGACGCCGAAGCGGCTGCAGCGGCTGGCCTGGGACATGGAGGGCACCGGCGCGGAGATGGTCGTGGCGCCCGTGCTGATGGAGGTCGCCGGGCCCCGGCTGAACGTGACCGGCGTGCTCGGGATGCCGCTGCTGCGGGTCACCGCGCCGATGTTCACCGGCGGCCGCCGCGTGGTGAAGGAGATCGTGGACCGCGCCGGCTCCGCCTTCCTCCTGACCCTGCTTTCCCCGCTGCTGCTGGTGATCGCGCTGGCGATCAAGCTCAACGACCGCGGCCCGGTGATCTACCGCCAGCGCCGCGTCGGCCGCGACGGGGCGACGTTCACCATGCTCAAGTTCCGCACGATGGTCACGAACGCCGACGAAATCCGGAAAACGCTCGAGCAGGACAACGAAGGCGCGGGCCCGCTGTTCAAGATGAAGCGCGACCCGCGGATCACCCGCGTGGGTGGTTTCCTGCGCCGGTATTCGCTCGACGAAGTGCCGCAGCTGTTCAACGTCGTGTCCGGGAAGATGTCGCTCGTCGGCCCGCGGCCGCCGCTGCCGGAGGAGACGGCCCAGTACGCGCCGGACGCCCGCCGCCGGCTGCTGGTGAAGCCGGGCCTCACCGGGCTGTGGCAGGTGAGCGGCCGCAGCGACCTGACGTGGGCGGAGAGCATCCGGCTCGACCTGCGGTACGTGGAGGACTGGTCGCTGGCGCTGGACCTGGTGATCCTCTGGAAGACCTTCCGCGCGGTGATGGGTGGCCAGGGCGCCTACTGAGCCGCCCGACCGCGCGCTTCGCACCACGGCCGCCGACCCCGCTGGAGGGGGTCGGCGGCCGTGTCATTCGCGGAGGGGGACTGCCTCGAACGGCTGAGGGTTGTTCGCTCGCCGTAGCGCAATGCCTGCCGGCTGTGATCCACGCAACTGGTTGAACGCGAAATAGTCAAACGCTCAACCTGGTTGCACGGGGTACCCGACCAACGGAAGGAACCCCGCCCCATGACCACCTTTGCCGAGCAGACCGAGGCCCTCCAGCTCCCCGCGGACGTCCAGAACCTCCTCTTCCGCGAGGCGCGCACGGCCAACAGTTTCAGCTCCGAGCCGGTGACCGAGGAGCAGGTCCGCGCGATCTACGACCTCGTCAAGTGGGCCCCGACGTCGATGAACACGCAGCCGCTGCGGGCGCTGGTGCTCCGGACCGCCGAGGCGAAGGCCCGCCTGCTGCCCCACATGGCCCCGGGCAACCGGGACAAGACCGAGGCCGCGCCGCTGACCGTCGTGCTGGCCGCGGACGTCGACTTCCACGAGAACATCCCGCAGGTCTTCCCGCACGCCCCGCAGGTGAAGGACAACTTCTCCGACGAGCAGGGCCGCGTCGAGTTCAGCAAGCTCAACTCGCTCCTGCAGGTCGGCTACTTCATCATCGGCGTTCGCGCGGCCGGGCTCGCCGCGGGCCCGATGACCGGCTTCGACGCCGCCGGCGTGGACGAGGAGTTCTTCGCGGACAAGAAGTGGCGCTCGCTGGTCGTCGTGAACGTCGGCAAGCCCGGCGAGAACCCGTGGTTCGACCGCCTGCCGCGGCTGGACTTCGACCAGGTCGTCGAAACGCTCTGACCCGATCGGGGCGGGCCGTCTCCGGAACCGGGGGCGGCCCGTTCGGCGTTCCCGGACGCGCGGTCAGGCGCGCTCGGGCCGCCGACTAGCATCGACCACGTCGTCTTTGTCACTCCAGTTCGAGGAGCCGATCGTGTCGCAGCCGCCCCCCGTTTCCCCCGTGGCCGCCTCCCGCGTGGTGGTACCGGCGGGCACTACGGCGGGCGCCGCGGTCCGCGAGGCCGGCCTGCCGACCAAGGGCCCGGACACCGTCGTCGTCGTGCGCGACGCCGAGGGCAAGCTGCGCGACCTCGCCTGGGCGCCGGAAGCCGACGCCGAAGTCGAGCCGGTCGCCGCGAACACCGAAGACGGGCGCAGCGTCATCCGCCATTCGGCGGCCCATGTGCTCGCCCAGGCCGTGCAGCAGCAGTTCCCGGACGCCAAGCTCGGTATCGGTCCGCCGGTGAAAGACGGCTTCTACTACGACTTCGCCGTCGACACCCCGTTCACCCCGGAGGACCTGCAGGCGCTCGAAAAGCGCATGAAGCAGATCGTGAAGGGCGCCCAGCAGTTCTCCCGGCGCGTTTTCGACTCGGTCGACGAGGCCAAGAAGGAGCTCGCCGACGAGCCGTTCAAGCTCGAGCTCGTCGACCTCAAGTCCGAAGTGGACACCGCCGAGGTGATGGAGGTGGGCGAGGGCGAACTCACGATCTACGACAATCTCGACCCGCGCACCAAGGAACGTGTCTGGAGTGACCTCTGCCGCGGCCCGCACGTGCCGACCACGAAGTTCATCCCGGCGTTCAAGCTGACCCGGGTCGCCGCCGCGTACTGGCGGGGGAGTGAGAAGAACCCGCAGCTGCAGCGCATCTACGGCACCGCGTGGGAGTCGGCCGAGGCGCAGGACGCCCACCTCGAGCGCATCGCCGAGGCCGAGCGCCGCGACCACCGCAAGCTCGGCGCCGAGCTCGACCTGTTCTCCTTCCCCGAGGAGATCGGCTCCGGCCTGCCGGTGTTCCACCCCAAGGGCGGCATCATCCGCCGCGAGCTGGAGAACTACTCGCGCCGCCGCCACGAAGAGGCCGGCTACGAGTTCGTGAACACCCCGCACATCAGCAAGGGCGAGCTGTTCCACACCTCCGGCCACCTGCCCTACTACGCGGACACGATGTTCCCGCCGGTGCAGTTCGACGAGGAGAACTACTACCTCAAGGCCATGAACTGCCCGATGCACAACCTGATCTTCCGCTCGCGCGGGCGGTCCTACCGCGAGCTGCCGCTGCGGCTGTTCGAGTTCGGCACCGTCTACCGCTACGAGAAGTCGGGCGTGGTGCACGGCCTCACCCGCGTGCGCGGGCTGACGATGGACGACTCGCACATCTACTGCACCAAGGAGCAGATGCCGGGCGAGCTGCGGTCGCTGCTCAAGTTCGTCCTCGACCTGCTCGCCGACTACGGCCTCTCCGACTTCTACCTCGAGCTGTCCACCCGCGGGGACTCCGACAAGTTCATCGGCGAGGACTGGGAGTGGGAGGAGGCCACCGAGACGCTGCGGCAGGCCGCCGTCGACTCCGGCCTCGAGCTGGTCCCGGACCCGGGTGGCGCGGCCTTCTACGGCCCCAAGATCTCGGTCCAGGCCAAGGACGCCATCGGCCGCACCTGGCAGATGTCGACCATCCAGCTGGACTTCAACCAGAACAAGCGGTTCGAGCTCGAGTACACCGCGCCGGACGGTTCGCGTCAGCGGCCGGTGATGATCCACCGCGCGCTGTTCGGCTCGATCGAGCGGTTCTTCGGCGTGCTGACCGAGCACTACGCGGGCGCGTTCCCGGCGTGGCTCTCGCCGGTGCAGGTGGTCGGCATCCCGATCACCGCCGACCAGGTCGAGTACCTGCAGGACGTCGAGAAGGCGTTGCGCGCCAAGGGCATCCGCGCCGAGGTCGACGCGAGCGACGACCGGATGCAGAAGAAGATCCGCACGCACACCACGCAGAAGGTGCCCTTCATGCTGCTGGCCGGCGCGAAGGACGTCGAGGCGGGCGCGGTGTCGTTCCGCTTCCGCGACGGCGGCCAGATCAACGGCGTGCCGGTGGCCGACGCCGTCGAGGCGATCGCCGGCTGGATCGAGCGCCGCGAGAACGCCTCGCCGTCGACCGACGCGCTGGAGACGGTCGTTCGGTGAGTGAGGAGCCCGAGCTCGTCGAGCAGCAGGGGGTCGGGGTCCAGGACGCGTTCCAGCGCCTCTGGACCCCACACCGGATGGCCTACATCAAGGGCCAGGACAAGCCGGCCGACGACGAGGACACCGGCTGCCCGTTCTGCCGCATCCCGTCCCTGGACGACAAGACGGGCCTGATCGTCGCGCGCGGCGAGTCCGTGTTCGCGGTGCTGAACCTGTACCCGTACAACCCGGGGCACCTGATGGTGGTGCCGTACCGGCACGTCGCGGACTACACCGAGCTGACGGTCGAGGAGACGCGCGAGGTCGCCGAGTTCACCCAGCACGCGATGAAGGTGATCCGCGCGGTGTCGGGCGCGCACGGGTTCAACATCGGCCTGAACCAGGGCGTGATCGCGGGCGCGGGCATCGCGGCGCACCTGCACCAGCACCTGGTGCCCCGCTGGGGCGGCGACGCGAACTTCATGCCGGTCATCGGCCAGACGAAGGTGCTCCCGCAATTGCTGGGCGAAACGCGGGACCTGCTCGCCGACGCCTGGTGAAAAGCACGCCCGCGATAACCGGCAAACCGTAATTGAGTGTTCAACCGCGGGTATGATGGGGCTATGTCCGAAACCCGATGGCTCAGCGACGACGAGCAGCGCGTCTGGCGTGAGTTCAACGCGGCCACCCGCATGCTCAGCGCGCACCTCGAGGGACAGCTGCAGCACGACTCGGGCATGCCGCACACGTACTACGAAGTCCTCGTCGCGCTTTCCGAGGCCGAGGGCCGCCGGCTGCGGATGAGCGAGCTGGCCGACGCCCGGCAGGCGTCGCGAAGCCGGCTCTCGCACGCGGTCGCGCGGCTGGAGGCCAACGGCTGGGTCCGCCGCGAAGCGTGCCCGACCGACAAGCGCGGCGCCTGGGCCGTCCTGACGAAGGAAGGCTTCGCGGCGCTCGAGGCGGCCGCGCCCGGGCACGTCGAGGCCGTCCGCGAAAGCCTCTTCGACCCGCTCACGCCCGAGCAGGTCACCGCGCTCGGGGAGATCAGCGCCGCGATCCGGCAGCGCCTCTCGCCGAAGTGCGCCGCCGCGCAGGCCGCCGAAGAGGCGCGGGAACACGAGGGCGAGCTCTCGAAATCGGGCTGAGCCGGGGCGGCGCGTCGGGTTCGCCGGGGTGGGTGGATAGGCTGCATTCGCCCACCCGACCCTCGTAGCCAGGTGCCTCAGACGAACCGATGCTCAATATCTTCGCGCGTGCCTCCGTTTCCCGCGTCACCGATCCGATCGGCCAGGCGCTGGTCCGCGTCGGGCTGACCCCGAACGTGATGACCGTGCTCGGCACCGCCGGCGCCGTCGTCTGCGCTCTCGTCTTCTTCCCGAACGGCTACCTGCTCTGGGGCACCTTCACGGTGTGGGGCTTCGCCATGCTCGACCTCCTCGACGGCGCCATGGCCCGCGCCCGCGGCTACGGCACCCCCTTCGGCGCGGTGCTCGACGCGACCTGCGACCGGCTGGTCGACGGTGCCCTGTTCGCCGCCATCGCCTGGTGGTGCTTCGTCGTCGACGACAACCACCCGGCGGCCGCGGCGGCGCTGCTGTGCCTGGTGCTCGCCCAGGTCATCTCCTACGTCAAGGCCCGCGCCGACGCCTCGGGCCTGCCGGTCGACGGCGGGCTCGTCGAGCGCGCCGAGCGGCTGATCATCGCCCTGGTCGGCACCGGTCTGCACGGCTTCGGCATCCCGTACACCGTCGACGTGACGCTCTGGCTGCTCGCCGTGCTCTCGGTCATCACCCTGCTGCAGCGCTTCGCCGCCGTGGCGAAGGCGGCCCGCGAGGCCGCCGCGGGGGAGCAGGCGGCATGACGAGGCTGTCCGAGCGGTTGAGCGCCTTCGGCTACGCGGCCGGCTGGCGGCTGGCGGGCTGGCTGCCGGCCGGCTTCGGCGGCACGGTGTTCTCGCTCGGCGCCGACCTCGCCGTCAAGCGCGACGGCGGTGGCGTGCGGCAGTTGCGCGCCAACCTCGCCCGGGTCGTCCCCCAGGCGGACGAGGTCGAGATGGACGAGCTGACCCGGCGCGCGATGCGGTCGTACGCCCGCTACTGGCACGAGACGTTCCGGCTGCCGTCGATGGACCACAAGCAGGTCAGCGGCAAGGTCGCCGCCTCGATCACCGGGGTGGAGAACCTCGACGCGGCGCTCGCCGAGGGCAACGGCGCGGTGATGGCGCTGCCGCACAGCGGGAACTGGGACGTCGCCGGCGTCTGGCTGGCCGACTACCTCGGCGGGTTCACCACCGTCGCCGAGCGCCTGAAGCCCGAGTCCCTCTACCGCCGGTTCGTCGAGTACCGCGAGTCGCTCGGCTTCGAGATCGTGCCGCTGACCGGCGACAGCTCGGCGATGCGCGTGCTGCTCAAGCGGCTGCGCGAGAACAAGGCCGTCTGCCTGGTCGGCGACCGCGACCTGACCACCAGCGGCATCCCGGTGAAGTTCTTCGGCGAGAAGGCCCGCTTCCCGGGCGGCCCGGCGCGGCTGGCCGCCACCACCGGCGCGGCACTGATCCCGGCCGGCTGCTGGTTCACCGAGGACGGCTGGCAGATCCGGCTGCACCCGCGCATCCGCGTCACCGCGCGCGCCGAGGTCCCGGCCGCCACCCAGGCGCTGGCCGACATCTTCGCCGGCGACATCGCCGCGCACCCGGCCGACTGGCACATGGTGCAGAAGTTCTGGCCGGCCGACCTCGAGGCCGCCGATCAGGCGAGCCTCGAAGAAGCGAGCTGAGGGTGGCCACGCGGCCGATGCGGGTCGGCATCGTCTGCCCCTACTCCTTCGACGTGCCCGGCGGGGTGCAGGGGCACGTGATCGACCTGACGAAGGCGCTGCTCGCCCGCGGGCACCAGGTGTCGGTGCTCGCGCCCGCCGACGAAGACGCCGACCTGCCGGAGTTCGTGCACCCGGCGGGCAAGGCGCTCGGCATCCCGTACAACGGCTCGGTCGCGCGGCTGCAGTTCGGCCCGGTGTCCTACGCCCGGGTCCGGCGCTGGATCCGCGACGGCGACTTCGACGTCCTGCACCTGCACGAACCGGCCGCGCCCAGCCTTTCGCTGCTGGCGTTGCTGATCGCCGACGGCCCGATCGTGGCGACCTTCCACACTGCGACCACCCGCTCGCGCACGCTGTCGGCGTTCCAGCCGGTGCTGCGTCCGCTGCTGGAGAAGATCACGGCGCGGATCGCGGTGTCGGCGCTGGCCCGCCGGGTCCAGGTCGAGCACGCGGGCGGCGACGCCGTCGAGATCCCCAACGGCGTCGACGTCGAGTTCTTCTCGTCGGCCACGCCGCTGCCGGGTTATCCGCGGGCGGGCGGCACGGTCGGGTTCATCGGCCGCTACGGCGAGCCGCGCAAGGGCATGGGTGTCCTCCTGGAGGCGCTGCGGCGGATCCTGCCGGAGTTCGAGGACCTGCGGCTGGTGGTGGTCGGCCGCGGCGACTCCGAGCAGCTGCTGCGGGACGCGGGCCCGGAGCTGGCGCCGCACCTGGTGCTGCTCGGCCAGGCCGACGACGTCGTCAAGGCGCAGGCCCTGCGCAGCGTCGACGTCTACTGCGCGCCCAACACCGGCGGCGAGAGCTTCGGGATGATCCTGACCGAGGCGATGGCGGCGGGCACGCCGGTGCTGGCCAGCGGCCTCGACTCGTTCCGCCGCGTGCTCGACGACGGCCACGCCGGGATGCTCGTCGAAACCGGCGACCCCGCGGCGCTCGCGGACGGGCTGCGTGAGCTGCTCGGTGATCCGGCGCGCCGCGCGTCGCTGGCCGCGGCGGCGGGGGAGCGCGTCACGATGTTCGACTGGTCGGTGGTGGCCACGCAGGTGCTGCGGGTCTACGAGACGGCCGTGGCCGCCGACCCGCGGCGCGTCGCGGCGCCGGAGCGGGAGCTCGCCCGGTGAGCGTGCTCGGCTGGCTGCTGCCGCTGCTCGCCCTCGTCGTCGTGCTGGGCGGGCTGTTCCTGGTCGCGACGGCGAACCGGCTCGACCGGCTGCACGTCCGGATGGACGCCGGCTGGGCCGCCCTCGACGCGGCGCTGGCCCGGCGCGCGGTCGTCGCGCGGGCGGTCGCGGTGGTGCGGCACGACACCGGCCTGCGCACGCTGGCCGAGGAGGCCGAAGCGGCACCGCGGGGCGATCGTGAGGGCGCGGAGAACGAGCTGACGCTGCGGTTGAGCCGCGTCGACCGGGCGGGCCTGCCGGCCGAGCTGGCCGAAGAGCTGACCGACGCCGAGCACCGGGTGGTGATCGCCCGGCGCGTCCACAACGACGCCGTGCGCGACACGCTGCGGCTGCGGCGGCGGCGGAAGGTCCGGTACTTCAAGCTGGCGGGCACGGCCCCGCTGCCGGAGTACTTCGAGTTCGCCGAACCGGAGGTCTGAGATGTGGTGGGTGGTCGTCGAGGAGCAGCGCGGCGGCGGCGACGGGCGCCACTGGAACGTCACGAAGACGAAGCCGGCGGGCGGCGACCGGGAGCACGCCGACGAGGTGGCGCGGCGGCTCGCGTTCGAGCACGAGCCGGTGCACCCGGCGGCGGTCAAGGAGCGGAAGGTGCTGCGGGTCGGCGACGGCTACCTCGTGATCGCGACCGGCCGGACCGCGACGTTCCACTTCCGCGTCACGCTGGGTGAGACCGTGGCGGAGCCGGCGTGAGCTGGTGGGTGGTCGTCGAGGAGCAGCGCGGCGCGGGTGACGGCCGGGGCTGGTCGCTGTCGGAGACCTTCTCCTACGACGACCAGGCGACGGCCGAAGCCGAGGCCGACCGGCTCTCGCGGGAGTACCAGCCCGTCTACCCGTGGTCGCCGAAGTCGCGGAAGGTCCTGCGGGGCCCCGGCGGGTACCTGGTGATCGTCGAGGGCCGGACGTCGACGTTCCACTTCCGGCTGAGCGTGCTCGAAGAAGCCTGAAACCAGCTCGTGCCCGGCCGCGTCGGACCGGCATGAGTGCGTGGTGGGTGGTCATCGAAGAGCAGGGCGGCATGGGCGACACCCGGGGCTGGGGCGTCGCGGACGCGACGGCGTACCCGGACCGCCAGAGCGCGGAGGACGACGCCCGGCTGCTGGCCAAGCAGCACCGGCCACCGCGGCCGTCGTCGCCGCAGAGCCGGCTCGTGCTGCGCGTGACCGACGGGTATCTGGTGCTCGTCAAGGGGAAGCTGGACCTGTGGCAGTTCCGCGTGACGGTGGGCGAACAGGCCTGACAAACTGGGTGCCATGAGTGAGACCTGCGACGTCGCCCACGGCAAGGCGCCGGCCGACCCGGACGTGCGGACCCTGGTGGCGGTGTTCGCGTCGCCGGTCGCGCGGCACCTGCTGACCTTCGCCCGGGAGCTGGGCTACCACGTCGCGCTGTACGAGCCCGACCCCGCGCGGGCGACGGACGGGCCCGAGGGCGTCGAGGCGGACACGACGATGCCGGAGCTCGACGCCTCGGCCGACGTCGTGGTCACCGACCACCACCGGCCGGAGCTGGGCGAGGTGCTGAAGGTGGCGCTGGCGGGGGAGCCGCGGTGGGTCGGGGTGCTCGGCAACCCGCGCCACGCCGGCCCGCACGTCGCCGCGCTGCGCGGCCTCGGCGTCGGCGAGGACGACATCGCCCGCGTGCACCGCCCGGTCGGGCTGAACATCGGCTCGCGCACCCCGCCGGAGATCGCGATCGCGACCCTCGCGGGCCTGCTGGCGGACCGCAACAACCGCCCGGGCGGCTTCGACTTCGGCCTGTGACCCGGGCGGGTTCCCGGATCTCGCGTGACTGAAGCCGGATCTCGCGTGATCGGAGCCGTACCGCGCCGGATCACGCGAGTCACGGCCTCAGTCACGCGAGATCCGGCTCCGATCACGCGAGTTGCGGCTAGTGGACCGCCATCCCTTCCGGCATCGGCTCGAACCGGGCGTGGCGGCGGGTGAACGTCGCCGTGCCCGAGGTCATCGAGCGCAGGTCGATCAGGTAACGCAGCAGCTCCGTCGCCGGGACCTCCGCCTTGATCACCGTGCGGCCGCCGTCGCCGGCCTCCGTGCCCAGCACCCGGCCGCGGCGGGACGACAGGTCGCCCAGCACCGTGCCGAGGTGCTCGTCCGGCAGCCGGATCGCCACCTCCTCCAGCGGCTCGAGCATCGTGATGTGCCCGCTCGCCGCGGCCTCCCGCAGCGCCAGCGCACCCGCGGTCTGGAACGCCGCGTCCGACGAGTCGACGCTGTGGGCCTTCCCGTCGACCAGCGTCACCTTGACGTCGACCACCGGGTGCCCGTCGGCCAGTCCCTTCTGCAGCTGGGCCCGCACCCCCTTCTCCACGCTCGGGATGAACTGGTGCGGCACCGACCCGCCGACGACCTTGTCGACGAACTGGAACCCGCCGCCCCGCGGCAGCGGCTCGACCTCGATGTCGCAGACGGCGAACTGGCCGTGCCCGCCGGACTGCTTGACGTGCCGCCCGTGGCCCTTGGCCGGCTTGCTGAACGTCGAGCGCAGGCTGATCTTCACCGGCTCGGTGTCGACGTCCGCGCCACCCGCCCGCAGCCGCGACAGCACGACGTCGGCGTGGGCCTCGCCCATGCACCACAGCACCAGCTGGCTGGTCTCGGCGTTGCGGTCCAGCCGCAGCGTCGGGTCGCCGGCGACGAGGCGGGAGAGGTTGCGCGCCAACGTGTCCTCGTCGCTGCGGGTCTTCGCGACCACCGCCACCGGCAGCAGCGGCTCCGGCATCGCCCACGGCTCCATCAGCAACGGCTCCTCCGGCGAGGAGACGGTGTCGCCGGTCTCGGCCGAGCCGACCTTCGTCAGCGCGCAGAGGTCACCCGCGACGCAGTAGGGCACTTCGCGGAGGTTCGCGCCGAGCGGGGAGTAGAGGTGCGCGACGCGCTCGTCGGCGTCGTGGTCCTCGTGCCCGCGCTCGGCCAGCCCGTGCCCGGACACGTGCACCGGACGCTCCGGCCGCAGCGTCCCGGAGAACACCCGGACGAGGGACACCCGGCCGACGTAGGAGTCGACGGCCGTCCGGACGACCTCCGCGGCGAGGGGGCCCGCGGGGTCGGCGGAGATGGCGGCGTGCGGCCCGCCGTCGGGCGTGGTCACGTCGGGCAGCTTGTGCTCCAGCGGCGAGGGGAATGCCCGGACGATCCCGTCGAGCACCTCGGCCAGGCCGATCCCGCTGGTCGCGCAGACCGGGATGACCGGGTGGAACGAGCCGCGCGCGACGGCCGTCTCGAGATCGGAGATCAGCGTGTCCTCGGCGATCTCCTCCCCGGCGAGGTAGCGGTCCATCAGGGACTCGTCCTCGCTCTCGGCGATGATCCCTTCGATGAGCTCGT
Source organism: Amycolatopsis iheyensis (assembly GCF_024703995.1). Taxonomy (GTDB): domain Bacteria; phylum Actinomycetota; class Actinomycetes; order Mycobacteriales; family Pseudonocardiaceae; genus Amycolatopsis; species Amycolatopsis iheyensis. The sequence continues at coordinate 49,173 of NZ_JAMXQV010000031.1, forward strand.
TGCGGGCCTCGGCCATCCGCTCGAGATCGGCCGGGTCGGGCTCGCCGATCTTCGGCGGGTGCCCGCCGGAGTAGTCGAAGTACCGCTGGGTGATCAGCCCGACCAGGCCGTCGCCGGCGGGCAGGTACAGCGGCAGCACGCCGGCGCCGAACGCGCTCTGGCAGGCGGCGATCTCGGCCATCGCGTCGGCCCGGTGGTGGTCGAGCCGGGAGACGACGACCGCGCGCGGCATGCCGACCGCCGCGCACTCCTCCCACACCGCGACTGTCGCCGCGTCGACGCCTTCGGCCGCGCAGACGACGAACAGCGCCGCGTCGGCCGCGCGCAGCCCGGCCCGCAGCTCACCGACGAAGTCGGCGTACCCCGGCGTGTCGATCAGGTTGATCTTGTGGCCGGAGTGCAGCACCGGCGCGACCGACAGGCCGACCGAACGCTGCTGGCGGACCGCCGCGGGGTCGTGGTCGCACACCGTCGTGCCGTCGACGACCGAGCCCGCGCGCGGCACCGTGCCGGACGCGGCGAGCAGGGCCTCGGTGAGGGTCGTCTTCCCGGAGCCGGACGGGCCGACGAGCACGACGTTGCGGACCTTCGCGGGGTCGTCCACAGCGACGGCGGCCCCGGTGTCGGCGTTCCTGGCTTGTTTGTCTGCCATGACGACTCCTCGGCGAACGGCTGGTGTACGGGATGTGTCCTCGATCACACACCCGCTACCCTGGTCACGGCAAGGCAGGGCTCCCGGGACCAGCCGAATGCCCGGGGGCGCACGGGGCGGGGGGAGTGTCATGGACAGGCGGACGTTCTTGCGGGTTTCCGGAGCGGTCCCGGTGGCGGGCTTGGCCGGGTGGCCGCCACCGGACGACTGGGAGCGGTTGCGCCGGCGGCTGAGCGGGCCGTTGTTCCGGCCGGGCGACGCGGGTTACCCGGAAGCCAAGCAGGGCTTTTTCACGATGTACGACGACCGGATGCCGGCGGCCGTGGTCGGCGCCGCCCGCGTCGAAGACGTCCAGGAGGCCGTCGGCTTCGCGGCGCGGCACGGCCTGCCGATCGCGGCGCGCAGCGGCGGGCACAGCTATCCCGGCTACTCCACTGTGGACGGCGGGATCGTGGTGGAGCTCAGCCGGTTCTCGGGGATCGAGGTCCGTTCCGGCGGCCAGGCGGTGCTCGGCGCCGGTGCCCAGCTGGGCCCGATCGCGACCACGCTCGCCGCGGCCGGGCGGGTGCTGCCGGCGGGCAGCTGCGGCACGGTCGGCATCGCCGGGCTGGCCCTCGGCGGCGGTGTCGGCGTCATCGACCGCAAGTACGGGCTGACGTGCGACCACCTGGTGGCGGCGCGCGTCGTCACGGCGGACGGCCGGGTGCGCACGGTCTCGGCCACGGCGGAGCCGGACCTGTTCTGGGCCCTGCGCGGCGGGGGCGGCGGGAACTTCGGGATCGTCACCGGGTTCACCTTCCGCACGGTGCCGATCGCCGACGTGGCGAGCTTCCAGCTGTACTTCCCGCCGGCCGCCGGGGCCGACCTGCTCGCCGCCTGGCAGGAGTGGCAGCCGACCGGCCCGGACGAGCTGTGGTCGGGGATGGGCCTCGCGGCGAACGAGGCGTCGCTCGGCGGCACGTTCCTCGGGCCCGAATCGCGGCTGAAGGAGCTGCTCGACGACCTGGTCCGCCGGGTCGGCACCCCGCCGATCGAGCAGCGGCAGCGGGTGTCGGACCACCTGAGCGCGATGCGGACGTTCGACGACCACGACTCCCGGCCGTCGGCCGCGGCGGGCCGGGGGACCTACATCGGGACGTCGCGGATGCTGACCCGGCGGCTCGACGACCCGGGCGCGGTCGTCGAGGTGCTCACCCGCGACCCGCTGGTCCGCACGATCGTCGACTCGGCGGGCGGCGCGATCGCGCGCGTCGGCGCCCGCGAGACGGCGTTCCCGTACCGGTCGGCGCTGGCGAGCCTCCAGTTCCTGCACGGCGCGGAGCCGGAGAGCGGCGGCGAAGCCGGGGCGCGGCGTTCGCTGGCCGCCGTGCGTGACGGGCTCGGGCCGGAGTTCGGCGCGACCGGGTACGTCAACTACCTCGACCCGGAGATGCCGGACTGGGCGCGGGCGTACTACGGGGTGAACCTGCCGCGGTTGCGCGCTGTCGCCCGAAAGTATGACCCGCGAGGGATTTTCGCTTTCCCGCAAGGACTTTCCACGCCCCGCTCGACTGTCCACATCGGAGCAACCTAGACTGCCCCGAACCCGGCAGAGAGGCAGCGCGTGCTCGACCTGGCATTCTCCACAGAGGACCTGGCGCACACCCGGTTCGCGTTCTCCCCGGCGTGGGAGATCGTGGCGAGCGTCCGCGTCCTGAACCAGCCGGGGGAGCACGCCCTGCACCTGCCGTGGGTCAAACGCGCCACCGCGGCGCTCGACGAGGCCGGGCTCGACATCGAGCTGCTGCGCGACCTCGTCCCGCTGCGGCACCTGCCCGGCTTCCTCGCCGGGACGCCGTCGACGCCGTTGCCGGAGCTGGCCGACGAGCTCGCCGACCTGCGCGACGTGCCCGGCCGACTGGTCCGGCGCGAGCTGGACGCGATGAGCGGGCCGCGCTCACCCGCGTTGAACCGCTTCCACCGCGACCCCGAAGCCGGTCTCGAGCGGCTCGCGACGCTGATGGAGCGGTACTGGGAGCTGGTCCTGGCGCCCGACTGGCCGCGGATCCGAGCGCTGCTCGAAGCCGACGTGCTGCACCGGTCCCGGCTGCTGGCCCAGGGCGGCGCCGCCGAGCTGTTCAACGACCTCACTCCGCTGGTCCGCTGGCAGGGCGGCACGCTCACGGTGGCTCACCGGCACCTGCACGCGGCGGTGCCGCTCGACGGGCGCGGCCTGGTGCTGGTGCCCTCGGCGTTCGTCTGGCCGCGGGTGTTCTCCAAGACCGACCCGCGCTGGCAGCCGGTGCTGCGCTATCCGCCGCGCGGGATCGCCACGCTGTGGGAGACCGGCACGGCCACCGCGCCCGCCGCGCTGGCCGCCGTCGTGGGCCGCGGCCGCGCGATGCTGCTGACCGAGCTGGCCGCGCCGGCGTCCACCGCGGAGCTGGCCCGCCGCACCCGGCTGACCCCGGGCGCGGTGTCGCAGCACCTCGGCGCGCTGAAGGCGGCGGGCCTGGTCAGCGGCCACCGTGCCGGACGTCACGTGCTCTACGGGCGCACCCGGCTCGCGGAAGCCCTGGTCGCGGGCACCGGCGAAGTGGACTGCTGAGATACCCGCGTACTGGCCTGCTTGAAGGGTCCACCGCCGACCTACGCTCGGATTCGTCACCTCCTGTTCTCCGTGTGGAAAGGCCCCGTCGTGTCCGAGCAGCAGACCACTCCTTCGAACGGCACCGTCCAGTCCGTCACCGGCACCGCCAAGGTGAAGCGCGGCATGGCCGAGATGCTCAAGGGCGGCGTGATCATGGACGTGGTCACCGCCGAGCAGGCCAAGATCGCCGAAGACGCCGGCGCGGTCGCGGTGATGGCGCTGGAGCGCGTCCCGGCCGACATCCGCGCCCAGGGCGGCGTCGCGCGGATGAGCGACCCCGACCTGATCGACGGCATCATTTCGACCGTCTCGATCCCGGTGATGGCCAAGGCTCGCATCGGCCACTTCGTCGAGGCGCAGGTCCTGCAGTCCCTCGGCGTCGACTACGTGGACGAGTCCGAGGTCCTCACCCCGGCCGACTACGCCAACCACATCGACAAGTGGGCGTTCACGGTGCCGTTCGTCTGCGGCGCGACCAACCTGGGCGAGGCCCTGCGCCGGATCACCGAGGGCGCGGCGATGATCCGTTCCAAGGGCGAGGCGGGCACGGGCGACGTCTCCAACGCGACGACGCACATGCGCCAGATCCGCGCCCAGATCCGGCGGTTGCAGTCGCTGCCCGAGGACGAGCTGTTCGTCGCGGCGAAGGAGCTGCAGGCGCCGTACGAGCTGGTGCGCGAGGTGGCTGCCAACGGCAAGCTCCCGGTGGTGCTGTTCACGGCGGGCGGCATCGCCACCCCGGCGGACGCGGCGATGATGATGCAGCTGGGCGCGGAGGGCGTGTTCGTCGGCTCGGGCATCTTCAAGTCGGGCAACCCGGCCCAGCGCGCGGAGGCGATCGTGAAGGCGACGACGTTCTACGACGACCCGGATGTGCTCGCCAAGGTTTCGCGTGGGTTGGGTGAGGCCATGGTGGGGATCAATGTCGAGGAGCTGCCGGAGCCGCACCGGCTGGCCGAGCGCGGCTGGTGAGTTCTTGCTGTAGCGAAACGATTTCCGGGCCCGCGCCGCCGAACTTCGGCGGCGCGGGCCCGGTTGTTTCGGCGGCGCGGTCGGGATCGATCCGGTCGGGCGTGACGAGGTCGATGAGCTCGTATGGGAACTAGGACTAGGTGGCCCGGTACCGCACGGCGCTCGGCTCGGGTCGCCCGGACTCCCAGATCTCCCGCCCGATCATCTTTCCCAGCTCGCCGAAGCAGCCCTGGACGCCAAGCCGGTGGACGCAGAACCACCAGGCGTCCAGTTCATTCGCGATGAATCCGCGAAGCCGCTCCTGGTAGGAGTTGAACGCCCGGTCGTCGCCGAACGGGATCTCTTGGAACTCAGGTCGGGTTTCCCTGACGTGCAGTTCCACTCGGTCCCAGTACTCGGATGGCTGATCGAGCTCGCCGGGCTCGTCGGTCGCGAGGATGTTCAGGTGGTGGAAGCGCCCGGACTTCCCGTACCGGGCGAACACCGCGAAGACGAGGGGGATGACCTTGCTCGCCGTGATGCGCTCCCCGAGCCGGGCGGAGTCCCCGGGGGCCCCCGATCGCTCCATGCCGTCGCTGATCGCTGCCAGCATGAGCGCATTCAGCTTCTCGATGTCATGGCCCCAGCGCCTGAGCTGGTCGTTCGTGGGCCAGCTGTCTTCGTCCTCGACGGCCTTGCACCCGAGCATGACCTTCATCGTCTTCTCGGTGCCGATGCTCCCGAGCGAGAAGACTGTGTCGCCATCGGTGCGCACGTGCCGCATGTCCCTGATGGCGCGGATCGAGTCGCGCATCAGGTTTCGCGCAGCCTCCGACTCTTCGAGGAGGGCGAAACCTTGGCGCGCGGACAGGGCGGGGTGCAGCGCTGACCGGGGTTCGGCGGGCGTCGGTGTCATGGACTCTCGTCTCTCGTTCGCGGTAGGCGCACCGCCCCGCCGAGCGCGGCTGGTGACCACCTAGACGTACTCCGAAATCTCGACACCGTAAGTACCCGGCTCGAGGGCTTCGAAGATGTGCGGGACGTCGCCCGGGTAGGAGATGTAGTCGCCGGGGTTCAGCTCCTCCGGGGCCTCCAGCACGCCCACCCGGGCGCGGCCCGCGCACAGCACGATGTGCTCCATCACGCCGGTCATGTGCGGGTCCGACCGTCGCGGTGTGCCCGGCTCCGCTCGGATGAGGTACATGTCGCGGCGCGCGGACGGGGGACATGCCGACAGCAGCGTGCACGCGTAGTCAGCGTGCTCGGCGAACACCGTCGGGCCCTTGCCCGCGCGGATCACGCGGACCTTCGGGCGCTCCGGCTCGACCAGCCGGGAGAACGGCACGTCCAGGGCGACGCCGAGGGCCCACAGCGTCTCGACGCTCGGGTTGCCGGTGCCGGACTCCAGCTGGGAGAGCGTCGACTTGGCGAGGCCTGCGCGGCGGGCGACCTCGGTCAGGGACAAGCCCGCGCGGGTGCGCTCGCGGCGCAGGGACGCCGCGATGATCTCCAGTGGTGCGCCCGTCGTTTCCTGCGACATTGCTGTTCGCTCCATCGGTCGTTCTGTTCGCCTTGACGAACACGGGTGCCTGTGTTCACCATAGAACACATGCGTTCGATATGGCGAACACTCGATCGGGGCCTCGCCCGTGACATCGGCCTGGTCTGCTTGGCCGATTGTCTCGTGGGCGTGTCCTACGGGGCCATCGCGGTGAGCTCGGGCTTCCCGCTGTGGCTGCCGATGCTGATGTCGCTGCTGGTCTTCGCCGGCGCGTCGCAGTTCATGTTCATCGGCATCGTGGCCGCCGGCGGCAACCCGTTCGCCGCCGTGCTCGCCGGGCTGCTGGCCAACGCGCGGCACCTGCCCTTCGGCTTCGCGATCGGTGACGTCCTGGGCAAGCGGTGGCCCGCCCGGCTGGCCGGCAGCCACCTGATGATCGACGAATCGGTGGCGTTCGCACTGGCCCAGCGCGAGGCCGACCGCCGCCGGGCGGCGTACTGGGCGTGCAGTCTCGGCCTGTTCGTCTGCTGGAACGTCGGCGTGGTCGCGGGCGCGTTCGCCGGCTCGGTCATCAAGGACACCGACGTCTTCGGCCTCGACGCCGCCTTCCCGGCGGTGCTGCTGGCGCTGGTGCTGCCGTCGTTGCGCGACCGCGCGGCCCGGCTGCCGGTGGTGGTGGGCGTGGTGGTCGCGCTGGCGGCGACGCCGTTCCTGCCCGCCGGGCTGCCGGTGCTGCTCGCCCTGGCCGGCGTCGTCGTGGGTGCGCTGGCGAAGGAACCCGAACTGCAGGAGGTGGCCTGATGGACGGGGTGGAACTGCTGGTCGGCACGGCGGTGCTGGCGCTGGGGACGTTCGCGTTCCGGTTCGCCGGGCCGGTGCTGCGCAGCCGGGTGAAATTGTCTCCTCGGGCGGAACGGCTGATGGCACTGGCGGCGGTGGTCCTGCTGGCGGCGCTGGTCGCGGTCAGCGCGTTGACCGAGGGGCACGGTTTCGCCGGCTTCGCGCGGCCGGCCGGGGTGCTGGTCGCGGGGGTGCTGGCGTGGCGCAAAGCGCCGTTCGTCCTGGTGGTGGTCGCCGCGGCGGCGACGGCGGCCTTGCTGAGGCTGGCCGGAGTGCCCTGACCGGCCCGCGCTGTTGGCGAGTTGCCAGCGCCCCAATGTGGCCTTCGGTGCGTGAGACGCACCGAAGGCCACATTGGGTGCGCCGGACGCAACCAAGGCCACATTGGGGCGCTCGGGACCGGGGTTGACCTGCCGGGGAGGCGGCGGGGGAGTGCGTCTAGGCTGGTGGGAAGGTCTTTCGGGAGGTCGGGTGTCGTCTGAGCCGGTCATCGGTGTGCTCGCCATGCAGGGTGCCGTGCGCGAGCACGTCGCCATGCTGGAAGAAGCCGGTGCGCGTGCCAAGCCGGTGCGGCGAGCGAGTGAACTGTCCGAAGTGGATGGTCTCGTGCTGCCCGGCGGCGAGTCGACGACCATGTCGAAGCTGCTCGAGACGTTCGAGCTGCTGGAGCCGCTCAAAGCGCGGATCGCCGAGGGCATGCCCGCCTTCGGCTCGTGCGCCGGGATGATCCTGCTGGCGCGGCAGACCCTCGACGGGCGGCCCGACCAGCAGCAGCTCGGCGGGCTCGACGTCGTCGTGCGGCGCAACGCCTTCGGCAGGCAGGTCGACTCCTTCGAGGCGGACCTCGACTTCGCCGAGGTGGACGGCGGGCCGGTGCACGCGGTCTTCATCCGGGCCCCGTGGGTCGAGAAGGCGGGCGACGGCGTCGAGGTGCTGGCGACCGTCAGCGGAGTGCCCGACGACACCGCTAGGATCGTCGCGGTCCGGCAAGGGGCGGTGCTGGCGACCGCGTTCCACCCGGAGCTGACGCCCGACGTGCGGGTGCACCGGCTGTTCGTCGACCTCGCGCGGAAGGCTGCCTGAGACGCGGTGCCCGGCCGGGGTACGGAACAGATGGAGGAGAGATGAGCGGCCACTCCAAGTGGGCCACCACGAAGCACAAGAAGGCCAACCTCGACGCGAAGCGCGGCAAGCTCTTCGCGCGGTTGATCAAGAACATCGAGGTGGCCGCCCGCACGGGCACCGGTGGTGGCGACCCGGATGGCAACCCCACGCTCTACGACGCCATCCAGAAGGCGAAGAAGAACTCGGTCCCGCAGGACAACATCGAGCGCGCCCGCAAGCGCGGCGCCGGTGAAGAAGCCGGTGGCGCCGACTGGCAGAACATCACGTACGAGGGCTACGGCCCCAACGGCGTGGCGGTCCTGATCGAGTGCCTCACCGACAACAAGAACCGCGCCGCGATGGAGGTCCGCACCGCGCTCACCCGCAACGGCGGCTCGCTGGCCGACCCGGGCTCGGTCGCCTACATGTTCAACCGCAAGGGCGTCGTGCTCATGCCGAAGGCCGACGCCGCCGAGGACGACGTCCTCATGGCGGTCCTCGACGCGGGCGCCGAGGAGGTCAACGACCTCGACGAGAGCTTCGAGATCGTCTCCGAGGGCGGCGACCTGGTCCCGGTGCGCAAGGCACTGCAGGAGGCCGGCTTCGAGTACGAGTCGGCGGAGCTCACCTTCCTCCCGACGGTCAGCGTCCCCCTGGACGCCGACGGCGCGAAGAAGGTCTTCAAGCTGATCGACGCCCTCGAAGACTGCGACGACGTCCAGAACGTGTACGCGAACTTCGACGTCTCGGACGAGGTGCTCGCCGAAGTCGGCTGATTTTTTCCTTGCCGCGCAACACTTTTGGGCCCGGGCCGGAAACTTTCCGGCCCGGGCCCTGTGTTCGGCCGGGTCCGTCAGGCAGAATGTGCGCCGTGACCTCGACGACCCCCGCCTCCGCCGACATCACCGCCGATCTCTCCGAAGAAGACCTGCGCCTCATCGCGTGGATCGAGGAGCAGGCGAAGGACCGCGGCAACGCCGTCATCACGGTCGCCGGGGACGACGAAGGCGCCAACTACTGCTTCACCGCCTGTGCGTGGGCGCTGCACAACGTGCCCGAGGCCGTGGTGGTCGGCCTGCCCGAGCAGATGGGCCCCGTCCTGCTCGACGCCTACGTCGACCGCGCGGCCAACGGCGAGATCTTCGAGGTCGGCCGGCGTTACGACGACTTCTTCGAGGGCGTCCCCGTGGTCCTCGAGCGGGTCAACAAGGGGCACTACCCCGCGTTCTTCGGCTCGGCGTTCCTCATCTACCCCGACGGCGACTTCCCGGCGCTGCAGCTGATCGTCGCGACGCCTGAAGGCAAGTTCCCCTGGCACCCGGACGCCCCCGAGGGCTTCGCGCAGTGGCAGCAGGTCCTCACCGACAGCGGCGCCCCGGAAAGCTGGACCCCCGGCGTCGACGGGCCCTAGGAAGGGCTCAGAACTTCCGCAGGTCGGCGGCCGCTTCCGGATAGGTGGCCGCCAGCTCCGACGCGGGCGCGAACTCGACGCAGTCGTCCGTGTAGGGCGGCACCACGACCGTCCCCAGCAGGCTCCACCCGCCGAGTGTGACGGCCGCCTGCCAGGTCCCGGCGGGCACGACGACCTGCGGCCGCTGCCCGGCGGCCACGTCCGTGCCCAGCACCGGCCGCTCGACCGAGCCGTCCGGATGCAGCAGCAGCATCGACGCCGGCGCGCCCGCGTGGTGCACCCAGACCTCGACGCGGTCCAGCCGGTGCGGCGCGGAGCGCTCGGGCGCGACGAGCAGGTAGTAGATCGCGGACCCGGCGGCCGAGCGCCAGCTCTGCGTCCACTGCCCGCCCTCGACCGGTAAGGGCGCCAGGCCCAGGTGGGTGACGAAATCCGACGGCTCCGGCATGTCACCCATCCTGCCGGAGCGGCGCCCAGTAGCCTCGTAGCTCGAACTGATGTTCGCGGCGGAAGGAAGAACGGGTGCGCGTGCTCGGGGTCGACCCCGGTCTGACCAGGTGCGGCCTGGGCGTGGTCGACGGCGGCAAGGGCCGGGCCGTGCGGTGCGTCGCCGTCGACGTGGTCCGGACGCCGCCCGACGCGGACCTGGCCCACCGGCTGCTCGGCATCTCCGACGAAGTCGAGCGCTGGCTGGACAAGTACAAGCCGGCCGCCGTGGCGGTGGAGCGCGTCTTCGCCCAGCACAACGTCCGGACCGCGATGGGCACCGCGCAGGCCGGCGGGGTCGTCGCGCTGGCGGCCGCGCGGCGCGGGCTGCCCGTCGTCTTCCACACCCCGAGCGAGGTCAAGGCCGCGGTCAGCGGGTCGGGCCGAGCCGACAAGGCCCAGGTCACGGCCATGGTGATGCGCCTGCTGAACCTCGAGGTCGCGCCGCACCCCGCCGACGCCGCCGACGCCCTCGCGCTGGCCATCTGCCACCTCTGGCGGGAGCCGATGCGGGCCCGGCTCGCCGAGGCCGAAGCACGCGCGGCCGAGATGGCCCGCACGCACAAAGCCCGCCTCGCCGCGGCGGCGAAACAAGCCAAGAACCCTGGAGCAGCACGATGATCTCGTCGGTACGCGGAGAAGTCCTGTCGGTCGGGCTGGACCACGTCGTGGTCGAGGTCGGCGGGGTCGGCTTCGCCGTGCAGGCCACCCCGGCGACCCTGGCCACCCTGCGCCGCGGCGAGGAGGTCCGGCTGCACACCGCGCTGGTCGTGCGTGAGGACTCGCTGACGCTGTTCGGCTTCGCCGACGTCGACGCGCGGGAGCTGTTCGGCCTGCTGCAGACGGTGTCCGGCATCGGGCCGCGGCTCGCGCTGGCCACCCTCGCCGTGCTCGACCCGGACAAGCTGCGGGCCGCGCTGGTGGAAGGCAACATCACCGTGCTCACCTCGGTGCCCGGCATCGGCCGCAAGGGCGCCGAGCGGCTCACCCTCGAACTGCGCGACAAGGTCACCGCGCTCGGCGGCGCCGACGGCGCGCCCGCGGTCACCGCGCCCGGCGCCCTGCGTGCGGAGGTCGTCGAGGCGCTGGCCGGGCTCGGCTTCCCGGCCAAGCAGGCCGAGCAGGCCGTCGACAAGGTGCTCGCCGACGGTGACGGCCACACGACGTCCAGCGTGCTGCGTGCCGCGCTGACCACCCTCGGCCGGAAGCGGTAGGCGCGGCCGTGGAGTATGAAGCCGTGGAGGAAGAGGAAGCCCTCTCGGCGTGGGCCCAGACCGGCGAAGACACCGTCGAGGGCACGCTGCGGCCCCGCAAGCTCGACGAGTTCGTCGGCCAGCCGCGCGTGCGCGAGCAGCTGGAGCTGGTGCTGGAGAGCGCCCGCCGCCGCGGGGTGCCGCCCGACCACATCCTGCTGTCCGGCCCGCCCGGGCTGGGCAAGACGTCGATGGCGATGATCGTCGCCGCCGAGCTGGGCGCGGCCATCCGGATCACCTCCGGCCCGGCGCTGGAACGGGCCGGCGACCTCGCCGCGATGCTGTCCAACCTCGCGCCCGGGGACGTCCTGTTCATCGACGAGATCCACCGGATCGCCCGCCCCGCCGAGGAGATGCTGTACCTGGCGATGGAGGACTTCCGCGTCGACGTCGTGGTCGGCAAGGGACCGGGCGCCACCAGCATCCCGCTGGAGATCGCGCCGTTCACGCTGGTCGGGGCCACCACGCGGTCCGGCTCGCTGACCGGGCCGCTGCGCGACCGGTTCGGCTTCACCGGCCAGATGGAGTTCTACACCGACACCGAGCTGGAGCTGGTCGTCCGCCGCGCGGCCACGATCCTCGACATCCCGATCGACCGCGACGGCTGTCAGGAGATCGCCGGCCGCTCGCGCGGCACGCCCCGGATCGCGAACCGGCTGCTGCGGCGCGTGCGCGACTACGCCGAGGTCCGCGCCGACGGCAAGGTGACCCTCGAAGTGGCCCGCGCCGCGCTGGCCGTCTACGACGTCGACGAGCTGGGCCTCGACCGGCTCGACCGGGCCGTGCTCACCGCGCTGACCAGGTCGTTCGGTGGTGGCCCGGTCGGTATTTCGACGCTCGCGGTGGCCGTGGGGGAGGAGGCGACCACCGTGGAAGAGGTGTGTGAGCCCTACCTCGTGCGCGCCGGTATGCTCGCCCGCACCCCGCGCGGCCGGGTCGCGACCGCGGCGGCGTGGGAACACCTCGGCATGGTGCCGCCCGCGGACCTCCCGGGGCGCCCGGACCAGGGCGGGCCGTCGCCGTTCGAGCAGGACTGAGCGGCTCGTACCGGCGGGTGGGTGCTGGCGTCCGCGCTGGTACCTGGCACACTTGACAGGAGCACATACCCAAAAACCGGACATTTCGGCTGGGCCCGGTGTCCGTCGAACGGAGAATCATGCAACAGCTATTGCTGCCCCTGCTGCTCGTGCTCGTCCTCGCCGTGCCGCTGGTGATGAGCACTCGCAAGCAGAAGAAGCAGCAGGCGGCGCAACAGGAGCTGCAGAACAGCATCGCCCCCGGTGACCGCGTGATGACCACCTCGGGTCTCTACGGCACCGTTGCCGACGCCTCCGGTGACAACACGATCGACATCGAGATCGCCCCCGGCGTCGTCACCACCTGGCTGCGCCTGGCGGTCCGCGAAAAGGTCGAGCCGGTCGTCGAGACCGACGAGGACACCGCGGACGAGGCCGAGGCCCCCGCCGAAGAGTCGATCATCGCCTCGGACGCCGGCGTCAAGGACGACGAGCCGCAGACCACCGCGCAGGTGGCCCCGCCGCTGGAGCACGGCAAGAAGTAGCCCTCGCGGCACCCTGGGTGGGCCGCGGAAACGCCCGACGAAAGTCGGTGTGGCCTCGCACGCCGGGCTCACGCAGCACCGAGTAGTGTCTCGGTGCTGCGTGCGTGTCCGCCGTCATACCCGTGCCCGGGAGTGAATCGCACACAGCCCCTCCCGGTAACCCTCCGGGCGGGCACCGCTTAGTGGGGCAACCCAGTCCGAGGAGACCGAAGCACCGTGGCATCATCGGCCGGGCATCTCCGCCCGGGACGCTATCTCGCCTTCTTCGCCCTGATCGTGATCGTGCTGTACGCGCTGGTGTTCCTCACCGGCAACCACAAGCCGACCCCGAAGCTGGGTATCGACCTGCAAGGCGGCACCCGGGTCACGCTCACCGCCCGCACCCCCGACGGCGGCCAGCCCACCCGCGAGTCCCTGAACCAGGCGCGCCAGATCATCGAGCGGCGCGTCAACGGGATCGGCGTCGGCGGCACCGAGGTCCTCCTCGACGGCAACAACGTCGTCATCACCGTCCCCGGCGAGCAGGGCGACCAGGCGAAGAACCTGGGCAAGACCGCCAAGCTGGGCTTCCGGAAGGTCGTCAGCGCCGCGACCCAGCCGGTGGTGCCCCCGCAGACGAACCCGCCGCCGGCTACGAACACGCCGACCTCCGGCGCCCCGACCTCGGGCGCGCCGAGCAGCTCGGCCCCGGCCGCCACCTCGAGCGCGCCGCCGTCCAGCCCGGTCGCCGGTGGTGGCGGTGGCGCCGCCGCCGCGCCCGCGCAGCAGCAGAGCACCACGCCGGCCCCGCCGAGCAGCAGCACCACGCCGCCGCCGTCGAGCCAGGCCCCGGCTCCCTCGGACGGCTCGGTCGACGCGAAGACCGCGCAGGAGATCCAGGCCGCGAAGGCGCTGCGCCAGAACAAGGACCTGATCGGCGCCGACGGCCAGCCGAACCAGGAGCTCGTCACCAAGGCGATGGCGGCGCTGACCTGCGCGCCCAACGCCAACGACCCGCTCGAGGGCAACGACGACCCGAAGCTGCCGCTGGTCGCCTGCGGTGACCACGACACGTACAAGTACCTGCTGGAGCCGGAGTTCCTGCCGGGCACCGAGATCTCGGACGCGAACTCGACGTTCAACACGCAGAACGGCCAGTGGGTGGTCAACCTCAGCTTCAAGAGCGAGGGCACCAAGATCTGGGCGGACTTCACGTCGAAGAACGTCAACCAGCAGGCCGCCTTCGTGCTCGACACGCAGGTCGTCTCGGCGCCGAACATCCAGGTGGCCATCCTCGACGGCAACACCCAGATCACCGGCAAGTTCACGCAGGCCGAGGCGAAGGACCTCTCGGACATCCTGAAGTACGGCTCGCTGCCGCTGTCGTTCGCCTCGTCGGACGCGACCACCGTGTCGGCGACCCTGGGCTACGCCTCGCTGCAGGCCGGCCTCATCGCCGGCGGCATCGGCCTGCTGGTCGTGTTCGTCTACTGCCTGTTCTACTACCGCCTGCTCGGCGTGCTCACGATCCTCTCGCTGGCCCTGTCCGGTGCGCTGGTGTTCGCGGTCCTTGTGCTGCTGGGCCGCTGGATCGGCTACACGCTGGACCTCGCGGGCATCGCCGGCCTGATCATCGCCATCGGTATCACGGCCGACTCGTTCGTCATCTACTTCGAACGACTGAAGGACGAGATCCGGGAAGGACGGACATTCCGGTCCGCGGTGCCGCGCGGCTGGGTCCGCGCCCGGCGCACCATCCTGGCCTCGGACGGCGTGAGCTTCCTGGCCGCGGCGATCCTGTACGTCATCGCGGTCGGCGACGTCCAGGGCTTCGCGTTCACCCTCGGCATGTCCACGGTCCTCGACCTCGTGGTCGTGTACCTCGTGACGCACCCGCTGGTGGCCATGGTGTCCACGTCGAAGTCGAAGTTCCTGTCCAATCCGAGGAACCTGGGCCTCGGCGCCGTGCAGCAAGTGGGTTCGCAGCGTAAGAAGTCGACCTCGGTCGGCCGCGCGAACGTGAAGGAGGCCTGACGTGGGCGTCGAAGAACTGGGCACGGACGCCGACGGCGACGTCAAGGTCGCGGCGAAGCCCGGCAAGAAGGAAAGCATCTTCCACCGGCTCTACGTCGGCACCGGCGCGTTCGACGTCGTCGGCAAGCGCAAGCGCTGGTACCTCTTCTTCGGGGCGCTGGTGCTGGTGTGCCTCGCCTCGATGGTCTTCCGCGGCTTCAACATCGGCATCGAGTTCGAGGGCGGCACGCAGATCCAGATGCCGGCCAACGGCATCCACGGCGTGATCACCGAGGAGCAGGCCAAGGAGTCGTTCCAGAAGGCCCTCGGCCGTCCGGCGGCGGAGACGCAGAAGGTCGGCACGGGCAACGCGTCGACCATCCAGATCCGCACCGACACGCTGGACGCGGCCGACGTCGCGAAGGTCAAGCAGGGCCTGTTCACCGACCTGGGCCCGAAGGGCACCAACGGCCAGCCGAGCGTCCAGGCCATCAGTGACAGCGCGGTGAGCGCGTCGTGGGGTGGCGAGATCTCGCAGAAGGCGTTGATCGCGCTCATCGTCTTCCTCGTCGCGGTGGTCATCTTCCTGGCCGTCTACTTCGACCCGCGGATGGCCGCGGCCGCGTTGATCTCGCTGCTGCACGACATCCTGGTCACGGCCGGTGTGTACTCGCTGGTCGGCTTCGAGGTCACCCCGGCGACCGTGATCGGCCTGCTGACGATCCTCGGGTTCTCGCTGTACGACACGGTGGTGGTGTTCGACAAGGTCCGCGAGAACACGCGTGGCCTGCTCGGGCTGACCCGCCGCACGTACGGCGAAGCCGCGAACCTGGCGCTCAACCAGACCCTGATGCGGTCGTTCAACACGGCGTTCATCGCGCTGCTGCCGATCCTGGGCCTGCTGATCGTCGGGTACATCCTGCTCGGCTCGGGCACGCTGCAGGACCTGGCGCTGGTGCAGCTGACCGGCACCCTGGTCGGCGTGCTGTCCTCGGTCGCGCTGGCGACGCCGCTGCTGGTCGACTTCAAGATGCGCGACCCGAAGTACGTGCAGCAGGCCGAGCGGGTCCGGCAGCGCCGGGTCAACCAGGAGCGCAAGGCGGCCGCGGGCGAGGACTTCGACGCCTCGGACGACGACGCCCTGGCCAAGGAGCTGCGCAAGGAGAAGGCGTACGCGGCCGCGGCCAGCGTGCCCGCCCGGATCCAGAAGCAGCGCCCGCAGGGCAAGCCTTCGGGCAAGCGGAAGCGCTGACGTGCAGCTGGACGACGCCCTCGGCCTGATCGCCGAGGTGCCGGACTTCCCGGAGCCCGGCGTGCTGTTCCGCGACCTGAGTCCGCTGTTCGCGGACGCGGGCGCGTTCAAAGCGGTGACCGACGCGCTGGCGGGCACCCTCGACCCTGGAGTCGAGGCGCTCGCCGGCGTGGAGGCCCGCGGGTTCCTCCTCGCCGCGGCCGTCGGGTACGCCCGCGGCCTCGGCGTGGTGCTGATCCGCAAGCCCGGCAAGCTGCCGCAGGTGGCGGGCCGGGTGGACTACGCGCTGGAGTACGGCACGGCGACGGTCGAGCTGCCGGCCGGCGTGGTCAAACCCGGCCGGCGCATCGCGATCCTCGACGACGTCCTCGCGACGGGCGGCACGGTCGCGGCGACGGGCAAGCTCCTGGAAGACGCGGGCGCGGTCGTCGACAGCGTCTCGGTGGTCCTGGAGCTGGCGGCCCTGGGCGGCCGCGAGGTCCTGGGAGACCGGAAGGTCCACGCCCTCCAGTCCTGCTGAGTGCCCTGCCGCAGCTCCTCGTGAGTGGTTAGGGCGGTTCTAACCGCCCTAACCACTCACGACGACTGCGGCAGGGGAGAAGTGGCTGGTCGGGGGCTTGTCGTCACCCTGAACGGGCGCACCCCGGATGGCCGCGAGGCGTAGCGGCTACCCTGGTGGTTCGAACGGCCGCACGAAGCAGCAGGAGGTGCGGGTGAGCCAGGAGCTCGACGCCGCGGTGCCCGCCAAAGAGGGCGCCCCGCAGAACGGGCAGGCGGCGGCACAGCCCGCGCCGCCGAAGCCGAACGGCGCGGCGCCGAGCCCGTCCGCGACCCGGCGGGTCCGGGCGCGTCTCGCCCGGCGGATCACCGCGCAGCGCGCCGCCCCGGTCAAGCAGGTCCTCGAACCCCTGGCCGTCATCCACCGCGAGCTGCACCCCAACGCCGACCTCGGGCTGCTCCAGCGCGCCTACGACGTCGCCGAGGAGCTGCACCGCAACCAGCGGCGCAAGTCCGGCGACCCGTACATCACGCACCCGCTGGCCGTCGCGACCATCCTCGCCGAGCTGGGCATGGACACCACCACGCTCGTCGCCGCCCTGCTGCACGACACGGTCGAAGACACCGGCTACGCCGTCGAGAGCCTGAAGGCCGACTTCGGCGAGAAGGTCGCCGAGCTGGTCGACGGCGTCACGAAGCTGGACAAGGTCAAGCTCGGCACCTCCGCCGAGGCCGAGACCATCCGCAAGATGGTCATCGCGATGGCCAAGGACCCCCGCGTCCTGGTCATCAAGCTCGCCGACCGGCTGCACAACATGCGCACCATGCGCTTCCTGCCGCCGGAGAAGCAGGCCCGCAAGGCCCGCGAGACGCTCGAAGTCCTCGCCCCGCTCGCGCACCGGCTCGGCATGGCCACGGTGAAGTGGGAGCTGGAGGACCTCGCGTTCGCCATCCTGCAGCCCAAGAAGTACGACGAGATCGTGCGCCTGGTCGCCGACCGCGCGCCCTCGCGCGACATCTACCTGCGCTCCGTCATCACCGACCTGACCAGCAACCTCGTTTCGTCGCGGATCACCGCGAAGGTCGAGGGCCGGCCGAAGCACTACTACTCGATCCACCAGAAGATGATCGTCCGCGGCCGCGACCTGGACGACATCCACGACCTGGTCGGCGTGCGGATCCTGGTCGAGGACGTCCGCGACTGCTACGCCGCGATGGGTGTGGTGCACGCCCTGTGGCAGCCGGTTCCGGGCCGGTTCAAGGACTACATCGCGCAGCCGCGCTTCGGCGTCTACCAGTCGCTGCACACCACCGTGATCGGCCCGGACGGCAAGCCCCTCGAGGTGCAGATCCGCACCTACGAGATGCACCGCACCGCCGAGTACGGCATCGCCGCGCACTGGCGCTACAAGGAAACCAAGGGCACGCACAACGGCAACGCCATGGACGTCGACGAGATGGCGTGGATGCGCCAGCTCCTCGACTGGCAGCGCGAGGCGGCGGACCCGGGTGACTTCCTCGAGTCGCTGCGCTACGAGCTGGCCGCGCGCGAGATCTTCGTGTTCACGCCCAAGGGCGACGTCATCACGCTGCCGGTCGACTCGACGCCGGTCGACTTCGCCTACGCCGTGCACACCGAGGTCGGCCACCGCTGCATCGGCGCCCGTGTCAACGGCCGCCTGGTCGCGCTGGAACGCAAGCTCGAAAACGGCGAAGTCGTCGAGATCTTCACGTCCAAGGCGGAGAATGCCGGGCCCTCGCGCGACTGGCTGCAGTTCGCCGGCTCGCCGAAGGCGCGGGCGAAGATCCGGCAGTGGTTCGCCAAGGAACGCCGTGACGAGGCGATCGAGGGCGGCAAGGAAGCCATCACCAAGGAGATCCGCAAGGTCGGCCTGCCGATCCAGCGCCTGGTCTCCGCGGAGTCGATGGGCTCGGTCGCCACCGAGCTGCGCCACGGCGACATCTCGTCGCTGTACGCGGCGGTCGGCGAAGGCCACACGAGCGCGAAGCACGTCGTGCAAAGGCTGGTCGCGCTCATCGGCGGCGTCGATGCGGCGGAAGAGGAGCTCGCCGAGCGCGCGACGCCGTCCACCGTCACCCGGCGCCGCGGCTCCAACGACGTCGGCGTGGTGGTCAAGGGCGCCAGCGACGTCTGGGCGAAGCTCGCCCGCTGCTGCACCCCGGTGCCGGGCGACGAGATCCTCGGCTTCGTGACCCGCGGTGGCGGCGTCTCGGTGCACCGCACGGACTGCACCAACGCCGGCGACCTGCAGTCCCAGCCCGAGCGGCTGGTCGAGGTCGAGTGGGCGCCCTCGGCGTCGTCGGTCTTCCTGGTGGCCATCCAGGTCGAGGCGCTCGACCGGCACCGGCTCCTCTCGGACGTCACGAAGGTGCTGGCCGACGAGAAGGTCAACATCCTCTCGGCTTCGGTCACCACGTCGCGCGACCGCGTCGCGGTCAGCCGCTTCTCGTTCGAGATGGGCGACCCGAAGCACCTCGGCCACGTCCTCAAGGTGGTCCGCGGCGTGGAGGGCGTCTACGACGTCTACCGCGTGACGTCGGCGTCCTAGGCCGTCCAGGAGACCCCCGCGGCCGCCGCGATCCGCTCGCGTGACTCCAGGAGCCGCGCGCGCAACGGCGGCAGGTCGACGTCGAGCAGGCGGCCGGCCCGCTTGACCGCTTTCCCGGCGACGAAGACGCTGTCCACCAGCCCGGGGTGACCGGCGCTGACGATGGTGCGGACCGGGTCGGCGACGGGGAAGACCGAGAGGTCCTCGGCGTCGAGCAGGACCAGATCGGCGTCGTGGCCGATGGTCAGCCGGCCGGTGGTGCGCCCCAGGGCCCTGGCACCGTCCACAGTGGCGAACTCGAGGACGTCGCGAGCCGTGACGCCGCCGCGCTCGGCGGCCAGCGCCGTGCGCATGGCGCCGAACAGGTCGCCGCCGGCGGACAGGCAGTCGTCGACCGACAGCGTCGGGCGCAGACCGGCGGCGAGCGCCCGGCCGGTCACCGGCGGCGCGAAGCCCATCTTCAGCTCGACGTCCGGGCTGACCGACACCGAACACCCCGCGTCGGCCAGCATCAGGAGCTGGTCGTCGGACAGGTCGTTGCCGTGCACGACGGTGGTGCGCTCGTCGAGCAGCCCGCGCTCTCGCATGCCGGCGATCGGCCGGTCGCCGTGGCGCCACCCGCCGGTGCCGTGGACGTGCACGCTCACCGGCAGCCCGAGTTCCCGCGCCAGCGCCACATCGGTGGCCGTCTCGTCCATTGTGGACATCACCGGGCCGCGCAGGCCCAACGCCATGTCCTCGCCCGGCAGCAGGGCCCGCACCCGCCGGATCTCCGGCGTGATGTCCGGCCCGTCGGCGCCGTAGCAGAAGATCGAGTGGCCGGGTGCGTCGCGCAGCCCGGCGATTGCGGCGTCGGCGTTCTCCGGGTGGAGGGCGCAGTGGAACCAGTCGAGCATGGTCGTGACGCCGGAGTTCAGGGCTTCGAGCCGGCCGAGGAGGTTGCCGAGGTAGACGTCCTCCGGCCGGTAGTGCGGCTTGAGCGTGCCGTGCGCGGCGACGCGGTACTGGTCGAACGTCCAGTCCGCGCCGAGGCCGCGGAACGCCGTCTGCCAGGTGTGCCGGTGGGTGTCGACGAACCCGGGCAGCACGATCTTCCCCGTCGCCTCGACGATCTCGGCGTCGGCCTCGAGACCGGCGCCGACGGCGGCGATCCGGCCGTCCTCGATGAGGACGTCACCGCGGGGGAGCACCCCGACGGCCGGATCCATGCTGACCACCATGCCGCCGCGCACGAGTGTCTTCATCGGCTTCCCTCCAAGGAGTTGACGTGTCAACTCTGTATGCTACGCCCATGCTGGAGCCGGCGGAGTGGGAGTTCTGGGACACCTGGATGCGTGCGCAGCGGCTGCTGGTCCGCGAGCTCGACCGCGGCCTGCAGCGTGACTGCGGCATTTCCAAGGCCGAGTTCAGCGTGCTGGTGCGGCTGGTGCGGCTGGGGGAGCCGATGCGCGTCGGCGAGCTGGCCGACGCGCTCGACTGGGAGAAGAGCCGCGTCTCGCACCTGCTGACCCGCATGGAAAACCGCGGCCTGGTCGCGCGGATCGAGGACGGCGCCGGCGGCCGGCGCACCGGGATCGAGCTGACCGCGGAAGGCCGTCGCGCCGCGCGGGCCGCGATCCACGCGCACGGCGGCAACCTCCGCCGGCTCGTCTTCGACCGGCTCACGCCCGAGCAGAGGGCGGCCATCGGGGCGTGGAACGAGGACGTGGTCGGCCGGCTCGACCGATAGCGTGGCCGGTGCCCGAAATGCCGTCATCCGGCCCGGATGTGCATGCTACGGTCGGCAACTTGCACTGCCGCGGTTCCCGCACCAGCGAGGGAGCGAGCATGTCCCCGGGCTCCACCGACGACACCACGCGCTACCTCTGCGCGGCCGCCTACCTCGACCCCCGCTACAGCACGCGGGCGATCACCGAGTTCCTCGTCGAGCCGACCCGGCCGGTGCCGCCGTCACCCGGGCTCGACGCCGGCCGCGTGCTCACCGAAGCGGTGCGGGCGCGGGCGCGCCGGAAGAACTACGACGTGCTGCTGGTGGCGCTGATGGCGGTCGTCATCGGGCTGTCGTGGGACAACCCGCTGCTCTACGGCTGGATCGTGCTGTCCGTCGTGCTCGTCCTCGCGCGGGCCGGCCGGAACGCGACCGGGACCGAACGGACGTTCAGCCCGCGGACGCTCGCCCTGCTGGCCATCGCCGTCGTGGCCGTCTGGCTGTTGCTGACCTTCGGGGACGAGATCTTCGGGTCCGGCAGCAGTTATTCGTCGCGCTACGCCGACGACGTCGAGTTCGACGGCTCGCCGGACGGCGACGGCACCGCCCGGTACGTGCTCGGCATCGTGCTCGCCGTGATCGTGCTGATGGTCGTGACGTTCGAGCGCTGGTCGCTGTGGAACCTGCTGACGACGCGCTTCCGGCGCTACGCCCCGCCGGCTCCCGACACCGGCAGTCTTTCCGGCCTGTTCACCGAAGACTTCCGCGCACAGCTCGGCCGCTACCGCCGAGAGGACGAGCTCACCGGGACACCCGGCGCCCCGCTCGTCGTGTACCGGGGCTACAAACCGTTCGTGGGCGCGGGTTTCCGGCGCGACGCCTGGTCGATGGCGGTTCCGCTGGAGCGCGTCGACGACGACGGCGCCGACCGCCGCGAGCTCACCACCGAGACGTTGTACGAAGAGATCCGCCGGGCGATCGGCGAGCTCCGCGAGTCGGCCGCGCTGTCCCCGGACCGCCGGCTGGGCGGGCTGACCGTGACCGAGGCGGTCTTCACCCCGGCCGCCGAGCTCGTCGACCACCTGGGGGAGCCCGAGATCGCCGCCTACCTGCCGGACGTCGCGTTCCCGCCGCACACGCGGCTGGCCGACGCCGACGTCGAACGGATCCGGCGGGAGCCGAAGGAGTGGGCGCGGTACTACCTGTGCTTCCAGGTCGAGACCTGGGACCGGGACCTGGTGCTCACGACGTTCCTGCACGTGGCGGTGGACGACACGACGCTGTACGTCGAGTGGACGCCGTTCATGCTGCCGCCGATCCGGGCCGAGTACCGCGCCGTGGACAAGATGCGGCCGGAATCCCTGCGCCCGTTCGGGCAGGGGCTGCTCGCCTGGCTGGAGCTGCCGGCGAGCCTGCCCGGCCGGATCGCGCACCTGGTGTCGTGGATCCGGCCGCCCAAGCGCGAGGCCGGCGTCCTCGACCCGGAGCGCTACGGCGCCGCGAGCACCCTGCGCGAGCTGGCGTCGGTGAACCTCTTCACCGACTACTTCCAGCTCGTCGACATCGAACGCTACGAGAAGATCATCGGGAGCCGGCTCCTGCCGTCGATCGGCGGGCTGCTGCGCGACGCCGGGTTCTCGACGGCGAAGTTCGACGAGCAGGCGGCGGTCGTCATCACCAACGACATCACCATCGGCGGCGACAACCGCGCCCCGATCACCCAGACCGGGCTGCGCACGCGCCCGTCACGGACGGCCGGCCGAGAGGCCGGAACGGAGGCCTGATGGGACACCGGATCACGAACAAGGTCAGCATCGGCCGCGACAACTCGGGCCGGATCACCCAGACCGGCGTCGAAGGCGGGTCCGCCGACGCCGCGGTCACTTCGCTGCTGGAGCTGGTCGAGCGGCTGACGGCCGAGGTGCGCGGGAAGGACCTCGCGAAGCAGGAGGTGCTGGAGGACGCGCTGACCGACCTGGCCGGCGACCTGCGCGCGGGTGACGCCGCCGAGCCGGCCGTGGTGCGCAGCCGCTGGGAGAAGGTCAAGGGGCTGCTGGGCGGGGTGGTGCAGTGCTCCGAACTGGTCGCGAAGATCTCCGACCAGGTGCAGAAGATCTTCACCTGAGGAACCTTCGCAGCAGGGCGCCGACTTCGCCGGGCCGTTCCAGCGACGGCAGGTGGCCGGCGTCGTGATCTCCGCCGGCCGGTGCCGGGTGTCCGGGAGTCGTTCCGTCCACTGTGGAGCGGGTCGGTACACCTGCTCGCCCTGCTCGATCCCCGGGCATCGAGCAGGGCCGGCAGATTCTCGTGGTGGGCGTACTCGCCGGGCTCGTCCCCGGTCTCCCCGAAGCCGTAGCGGAGCACCCGGTGCGTGGCGGCGAGCGCGGTGAACTGGGCGTCCCACCTCCGCCGGTCCCCGATGGCGGCGTGCGGCAGCACGACCGCAGGCCCCTCGCCCAGCCACCCGACCGTGTCACACACCGCAGTTTTCGCTGAGGGCGAGCGGTTAGGGTGCGAACCATGACCGACGGATTCGACCTGACGCGCGACGGCGAAGTCGCCCGGCTCACCTTGACCCGGCCGGAGAAGATGAACGCGATCACCTACGGCATGTGGTCGGCGCTCCCGGACGTCGTGGCCGAGGTGGAGGCCGACCCGGCGCTGAAGGTGCTGGTCATCGCGGGCGCCGGGAAGCACTTCTCGGCGGGCGCGGACATCAGCGAGTTCGGCGAGCTGCGCACGACGGCCGAGGGCGCGGCGAGCTACGACAAGGCGGTCGAGGGCGCGGTGGCGGCGCTGACCGCGATGCGCAAGCCGTCGGTGGCGATGATCCAGGGCAACTGCATCGGCGGCGGCTGCCAGGTGTCGGTCGCCTGCGACTTCCGCTTCGCGGCCGAGGGGTCCCGGTTCGGGATCACCCCGGCGAAGCTCGGCATCGTCTACCACTTCGACTCGACCCGCCAGCTGGTCTCGCTCGTCGGGCCGGCGCACGCGAAGTACTTCCTGCTTTCGGGCGAGCTCATCACGGCGGCCCGGGCTCGCGAGATCGGGCTGCTCAACGACGTCTTCGGAGTCGACGAGCTGGAGACCTCGACGCTGGAGTTCGTCTCCACCCTCTGCTCGCGCTCGCAGGCGTCGATCCGCGGGATGAACCGGATCATCGAGAAGATCGTCGCCGGCCAGGAGACGTCGGACGCCGAGGTCGAGGAGATCCGGTCGGACGCCCTGCACGGCGTGGACTACGCGGAGGGCGTCGCGGCGTTCCTCGAGCGGCGCCCGCCGAACTTCACCCACCGCTGAGGCCGGCCGGTCTCACCGCCGGGTGAGGAGCGTGACGAACCCGCCGTTGTTCGCCACCGGCACCCTCAGCCGCCCGTCCGCCGGCACCGTCGACTGCTCCCGCAGCAGCCCGGACGGGCCGTCGCGGAGGGTGTCGGCGAGCCAGAGACCGTGGCCCAGGAACTCCAGCGGCACGTCGATGGTCTTCGCCGGGCTCGCGGAGATGCCGCCGACGAACCAGCGTTCGCCGGAGCGGCGCGCGAACACCGCTTCGCGGCCCGGCCGCCCGGCCAGCAGCCGGGTCTCGTCCCACACCGTCGGCAGCTGGTTCAGCGTGTGCAGGGCTTCCGGGCGGGCCTCGTAGTTCTCCGGCTTGTCCGCGCCGTGCTGCCAGCCCGACTCGTAGACGAAGAACGTCGCCACCTCGTGCGCGTCGGTGGTGTCCCGATCGGACACCACGAACGCGGTCGGCGTGTAGTCCATGCTGCCGACGACGTTGCGGGTGAAGGGGAACATCGTGTTCGTCGCGGCCCGCGTCTTGAACTGCTCCGCGCCGCGCACGGCCTCGAAGCTCAGCACGTGCGGCCAGGTCCGCTGGAAGCCACGCGGGATGGTCGCGCCGTGGAAGTTGAGCATCAGCCGCTGCCGGGCGGTCGCCGCCGCCACGTCGTCGTAGAACCCGAACCGCGCCTGCGTGTCGGAGTCCATGAAGTCGACCTTGATCCCGGCCGCGCCCCACGCCTTGACCAGCGGCAGCCACTTCGCGCGCTCGGCGGCCGAGTCGAGGTCGGTCCAGCGGAACCAGAGGATCACCTCGACGCCGCGGGCACGGGCGTAGCGGATGACGTCCGGCACCCAGGACGCGGCCCAGCCCTCGTCGATGAGCAGGTACGGCCAGCCGTTGCGCGCCGCGAAGTCCGCGTACTGCCGCTGCCGCGCCGGATCGGCGGGACTGTCGTGTTCGGACAGCCACGACCAGGCCACCTTGCCCGGCCGGACCCACGAGGTGTCCTCGAGCTTCGACGGCGGGGCGAGGTCGTCGACCAAAGTGGACTCCGTGACCGTCGCCAGGTCGCCGGTGATCGCGACCCGCCAGGGCGTCGCGAACGGGCCGCGGCCGGCGACGGTCGCGTCGGCGAGCTTGATCGCGTAGCCCGGTGTCCCGGCCCGGTGGGTCAGCCGGGCACCGGAGTACCGTCCGTCCACATCGGACTCGGTGAGCAGCGTGTAGCTCCCGCCGCCGGTGTCGAACAGCGACGGGAAGCCGTAGTCGCCCGCCGGGGCACCGCTCGCGGTGGTCTCGACGCGGACCTTCTCGTAGTTGGGGGAGTAGGGCAGCAGCCAGGCCGGCGCGGACGCAGGCGGTGTGAACGACGACGCCTCGCCGGTGATCGTCCCGCCGGCCGGCAGGACGTAGCGGTAGGCGACACCGTCGGCCGCCGCACGCACGACGACCTCGAGGCGGGTGCCGTGGTCCCCGAGGAAGGACAACGTCGTCTCCGCGGCCCTTGCGTGCCGCCGCAGGCGCTTGCCGGTGGTCATCGCGTAGTGCTCGTCGACGACCCGTTCGGTGCGGCGGACGAGCCGCAGGCCCCTGGTCAGGTCGGCGGCCTTCGTGCGCAAGCCCAGCGGGGCCGGGGCGAGCACGGTCGTCGCGCCCCGGGTGACTTCGAAGGTCAGGCCGCCGTCGCCGGTGCGGGCGACCGCGGCGGTCACCGCACCGGTCAGGCTGATGGTCCAGCGGTCGGCGGCATCGGCGGGCATCGTGGTGACAAGCGTAGTGGCCAGGGCGAGCGCGAGCCCCGCGGTGAAGGGCTTCACCGGCGGCTCAGGCGTCCAGGTAGACGTGGAAGTGCTCGGCGACGACGTCGGTCACTCCGGCCGGGTCGAGCCGGCCGTCGATCTCGATGACGCGGATGCCCAGCTCCCGCGCCGACCGCACGGCCTGCGCGGCGAGCATCCGGTCGCGGGTCAGCCGGGTGCGCTGCCGCGGGATCGCCGGCTCGTCGGGCCGGTGCCGCAGCTGGTGCTGGCGGAACAGCTCGGTCGGCACCAGCACGACCATCCGGCTCGGCGAGTCCACCAGCGGCGCGACGAGCTCCGGCCGCAGCCCCCAGCCCTCGGCGACGATCGGCCGCGGGGAGTCCAGCGCGCGCAGGTCGGCCAGGGCCCGCTCGAACCGCTGCCGCAGCACCGCGGCCAGCTCGTCACCCGCCGGGACGTCGTCGGGCGAGGTGCGGTCGTCGTGGTGGTAGGTGGTGAGCCCGTGCCGGGTCGCCAGCAGCCGGGCGACGGTGGACTTGCCGGTCCAGGGGGCGCCGCCGATCCACAGCGCCTGGGGGAGATCGCTGGTCATCGTTCGACTATTGCGGCACGGGTGGGCCGGCGCCAGAGTTCGGCGGCCGGTTGAGCCGTTCAGCGCAGAGTGACGCGGCCGGTACTCAGGGGCGCGGGTCGTCCTGGTCGACGACGAGCACGGTGGAGTCGTCGGCGAAGTCCGGCTTCCCGCCGAGCCGGAAGTGGAACCGCGAGCCGGGCCGGACGGCGGCGATCACCTGGGTCTCGGCCGTGTCGAGCACGATGATCGAGTGTTCGGCGGTGATGGGCTCCTGCCGCAGCAGCTCGGGCACCAGCGGGATCGGCAGCGTCCCGCTGACCGAGCCGGAGCCGTCGTCGGCTTCGGGGCCTTCCGGTGCGAACGGCGGGGGCGGCACGAGCCGCGGCCGGCGCCGCCACCAGAGCCCGGCGATGAGGCCGGTCAGCAGGCCCCCGGTGCCGCTGACGGCCGACGCGAGCCCGACGCCGAGCCCGGAGGCCTCCCGGGCGGGCTCCGCGACCGGCGCCGGTGGCGCGGTCGCGGGCATCGGCGGCAGCGGGCCGAACTGCACGGCCGGGTCCTTCGCGTCCTCGGGCAGCTGCAGCACCTGGCCGGGCTCGATCTGCGTGGCGTCGGTGAACGGCGTCCCGTCGGGCCGCGGCCGGCCCTGGTTGAGCCGGAAGATCTCGGGGAAGCGGTTGCCGTCGCCGAGCGCGCGTTCGGCGATCTTGAACAGCGTGATGTCGTCGGGGTTGTCGGCGTGCGGAACGATGTAGTACTTCACCGGCGGCGGTGGCGCCGGGGTGTCCTGCGCGAGCGCGGGCCCGCCGACGAGCACGGCGAAGAGGACACCGGCGGCGCCGGCCTGGCCGGCCCGCCCGAGCACGCGACGCAGCGCGGCAACCCGGTTCTCGACCATCGTCGGCACCCTCTCCCCGGTGACCCCCGCGGGTTCCGGTGTCGCCCTGGTACACGGGGCGGGTGCGGACGTGGTTCAGATCTTGTCCGGGGCAGGGCGTCGTGCGGCGGGGCATGCGGGCGCACGAGCCGACCGGCCCGGCACCGGATGTGCTGCTGGATCGTGGCGCGGTCAGGGGCCCGGACGGTCGGCGACCTCAGCCGTTTTCGGAGCTAGATCTTGTCCCAGGGCACGGTTTCGTAGGCCGACGCGAGCAGCTCCACCGCGCGGTCCGCGGGCGGCAGCACGAAGTCGTCGACCGAGACCACCCCGCGGCCCGGAGTCTCGGAGTTCGTCAGGAACATCGCGTCGTAACCGCCCAGGTCGGCCGGGCGGACTTCACGGGTCTCCTGCGCGACACCCAGGCGCCGCAACGCTTCCCGCTGCACCAGCATCGTGATCCCGGGCAGCACTTCGGCGTCCGGCCAGACCACCGTGTCGCCGTCGAGGAACCCGGCGTTCCAGATCGACGCCTCGCTGATGCGGCCGGCGTGGTCGACGAAGAGCGCGTCGTCGAACCCGGCCAGCCGCGCCTGGCGGGAGTGGTGGATCAGGCCGAACGTGCCCAGGTGCTTCACCCGCGGCAGATCCCGCTCGTACCGCACGGTGCCCAGGCGCAGCGGCGCCGGGTCGACCGGGTGCGGCGGGAGCGTGCGGACCAGGATCTCCGGCGTCATCGGCTCGGCCAGCGAGCGCGTGAGCACCATGACCCGCAGGGAAAGCGCGGGTTCGTCCCCGAGCGCCCGCCGGACGCAGAACCGGACGAAGTCGGGGTCGAGATCGGCGTCGAACAGCAGGCGGGTGCTCGTGACCAGCCGGTCGAGGTGGTGGGCGAGCCCGCGGACCCGCCCGTCCCGGACCTGCATCGCGGTGAAGTGACCGTAGGAGGTCATCGCCGCGACGAGGGCGCCCGGGCCGAGCGGGTCCCCGTTCAGCTCGAAACGCGCCGCCACTACTGGACGGTCACGCCCGTGAACTTCACCTGCTTGGTGGGCGCCCCGGTGCCGTCCTGCGGGTTCGGGTTCGCGATGCCCGCCTTGGCGACCGCGTCGAGCACCTTCAGGCCCTCGTCGCTGATGCTGCCGAACACCGAGTAGTCCGCCGGGAGGCCGTCGGCGTTGCCGTAGACCATGAAGAACTGGCTGCCGCCGGAGTTCGGGGCGGACGTCTTCGCCATGGCGAGGATGCCGCGGCCGTACTTGATCTCCGGGAACGCCTCGTCCGGCATCGTGTAGCCGGGGCCGCCCTGACCGTCCTGCGTCGGGTCGCCGGTGGCCGCCGGGTCACCGCACTGCAGCATCTGCAGGCCTTCGGTGCCGAGCCGGTGGCACATGGTGTCGTTGTAGAAGTTCTGCTTGGCGAGGCTGAGGAAGCTCTGCACCGCGCAGGGCGCGAGCGCCCGGTCGAGCGTCAGCGGGATGTCGCCCGCAGTGCTCTTCAGCGTCACGTTCACCGTGCCGGTCGAGGCGACGTTCTTGCCGTCGGGCAGGTTCACCTTCTTCGGCGCCTTGCCCGTCGTGTCGGTCTTGAAGTCGCACGTCGTCGGGTTCGGCAGCGCCGTCGTCCGCTTCGGCAGCGCGGTGCGCTGCGTCGGGATCTGGAGATCGGTCGGCGGCGGGGCGGCCGAGGAAGAGGCCGCGGTGTCCGTGCTGTCGCCACCGTTGGCGCTCACGATCCACACCACGACGCCGGCCACGACGAGCACGGCCACGCCGACCACACCAGCTCCGATCCGCCGGCGCCGCTTCTGCTGCTCTTTCCGGCGATCGAGCTGTCGCTCGAGCTTGCGCTTCGCAGCTTCGCGGCGCTGCTGGTTGGTCGCCACCCCGTACCCTCCAGGTTTCCGCTCGTGTCACACGTCTGAGGTAGCGGCAGTGTATGGGCACAGCCTGTGAGGACCATGTACAGGGCCCGCTAGTCTCAACCCGATCGTGATCGGCGCCATCCGGCGCGGATGTCCGGGAGGGGTTCGGTGCTCGTCGTCGGGTTCGGCAGCGGCCCGCTGCAGGCCAACTGCTACCTGCTGGCGGAGGCCGCCGGCGGGCCGTGCGTCGTGGTGGATCCGGGGCAGGAGGTGGCCGCTCCGCTGGCCGCCGCGCTCGCCGAGCACCGGCTGGTCCCGGCGGCGCTCGTGGCCACCCACGGGCACGCCGACCACGTCGCTTCGGCCGCGTCGCTGGCCGCCGAGCACGGCGTCCCGGTGCACCTGCACCCCGGCGACGCCCCGCGCTACGACGGCGACAGCGTCCCGCTCGAGGCGGGCACGTTCGCCGGGCTGGCCCTCGACGTCCGGCACGTGCCCGGGCACACCCCGGGCTCGGTGGTGCTGGGTCTCGAGACGGCCGAGGGCGGGCGGCTCGCCCTGACCGGTGACACGCTGTTCGCCGGCTCGGTCGGCCGCGGCGCCGACGCCGGGGCGGTGCGGGCGCTGCTGGCGGACCTGCCGGACGACACGGTGGTGCTGCCGGGCCACGGCCCGGCGACGACGATCGGCCGGGAACGCGCGGGCAACCCGTTCCTCGCCGGGACGGGGGCGTGAGCATGGCCGAGGAGACCACCGAGCGGCTGGCGCTGTTCGAGGAGGACCCGAAGGGCCGTCGCCGGCGTGGCATCTCGGGACTGGTCGGCGTG
The DNA here is from genome assembly GCF_024703995.1 of Amycolatopsis iheyensis. Classification (GTDB taxonomy): domain Bacteria; phylum Actinomycetota; class Actinomycetes; order Mycobacteriales; family Pseudonocardiaceae; genus Amycolatopsis; species Amycolatopsis iheyensis. Next base: position 78,766 of record NZ_JAMXQV010000031.1, read on the forward strand.
GTCATCGTCGCCGCGGCCTTCGGCGGTGTCGCCGGCCTGATCGGCGGCACGGTCACCGGGCTGGTGGTCGCGCTCGTGATCGCCCTGCCGCTGCTCTACGTCATGGCGGTCAGCATCCGCCGCCGCGTCTGGCTGGAGGGCTCGACGCTGATCGTGCGCACCTGGGGCCTGCGCCGGGTCGACCTGGTCGCGGCCACCCGCCTCGACCTCGTGGTCGGCGACGTCCGGGGCAGCCGCACGGTGAGCCTGCTGGTCAACGCCGGCCAGCGGCGGAAGGTCGCGAAGGTCGACCTCGCGGTGTTCTCCGGCACCGGCGGCCGCGAGCTGGGCGTCCTGCAGCTGCGGAAGCTCGCGAACGCGCTGATGAACAACACCGAGGCGAACGGCCTGGTGTTCGGGGAGCTGCTGGTCGCCGAGCTCAGGGCCGAGGCCCGCGGCTCGGGGGTGGCCGACCGCCCGCTCTACCGGCTGGCGTCGGTGGCGCCGTCCGGCAAGTACGTGCAGCGGTTCACGATGGAGGCCGTCAGCCGGTTCGTGGCGACTCTCGATTGAGGTCGTCCTCGCGCAGCCGGCGCAGCGAGGCGTGGACGTCGTCGAGAGCAGCGGCGACGCGGGGCAGCGATTCGAAGGCCTGGACGGTGCCGGTGATCACCCGCAGCGCGCCCCGGACGAGGCACCGCGGTCCGTCCAGCACGAACATGGCACCTCCCGGCTCGGTGCAGTCTTCCTACCGCGTTCCCGCCGCTTCCGCGCGTCGGGTCACGGGTGGGACGGAACGGGTTTCGTGGTGCTGCTGAGGTGCGTCGCGGGTTCCCGCGAAGCGATCAACGCGGCCAGGATCGTCGTGACCGGGACGGCCGCGACGATGCCGACGCTGCCCGCGAGCGTCCGGATGATCTCCTGCGCGATCTCCTCGCTGCCGAGCAGCGAGCCGAGCCCGACGCCGGAGATCGACGAGTACAGCAGCACCGGCAGCGCGGCCCCGGCGTAGGCCATCACGAGCGTGTTCACGGCCGAGCCGACGTGGTCGCGGCCGATGCGCAGGCCCGAGCGGTAGAGCTCCTGCCAGCTCAGGTCCGGGTTGGCGCGGCGCAGCTCCCAGACGGCGCTGGTCTGGGTGACCGTGACGTCGTCGAGCACACCGAGGGCGCCGATCACGACGCCGGCGAGCAGCAGCCCGCGCGCGTCGATGCCGTGGCCGAGCGAGCCGATCAACGTCGAGGTGCTGTCGTCGAGCCCGGTCAGCGAGGCGGCGGCGGAGAAGATCGCCGACAGGACGCCGATCAGGGCGAGGCTGACGAGCGTCCCGAGCACGGCCGCGGACGTTCTCGCCGACAGCCCGTGGGTCAGGTAGAGCGCGATGAACATGATCGCCCCGGCGCCGGCGATGGCGACGACCAGCGGGTTCTCCCCGGCGAGGATGGCCGGGAGGATGAACAGCGCGATCACGACGAACGACAAGGCGAGCGCGACGAGCGCGGCCAGGCCCTGCCAGCGGCCGAGCACCAGGACGGCGATGGCGAACAGCGCGGCCAGCACGAGCAGCGGCGTGCCGCGCTGGAAGTCGACCAGCTGGAAGCTCGCCGGGTCGCCGGCGTTCCCGCCGTTGTAGGCGAGCACGACGGCGTCACCCGCGGCGAACCGCGGCGTGCTGGGCTCGATCGGGACGGTCAGCTTCAGCTGCTTCCCGCCGGCCGGGCCGTCGGTCATGGTGAGGTCGACGGTCAGGCAGGGCTTCGCGTTCGGGTCGGACTGGTCGCCGACCTGGACCTGCCCTTGGGCGAGGCAGGGGCCGGTGTTCGTCGCGGTGATGTTCGCGGCCACGGGCTGGCCCTGGGGGACCACGCTCGTCGGGTCCGGCTTGCCCCAGGGGTAGAGCACGATCATGCCGACGACCGTGGCCAGCGCGAGCGGGGCCAGCAGCCAGATCAGCAGCAGCCGGACCCGTTTCGACGCCGGGGCGGCGGGGCCGTGTCCGTGACCGTGCCCATGACCGTGGCCGGCGGGTTCGTCGGCTGGCTTGGCCGCGCGAGCGGGGCGGCGGCGGGGTTCGGGGTCGGCCGGGTTGGCGCGAGCCGCGGGTTCGGCGGTCCGCTGCGGCCCGGTGTCGCCACGGCGAGCGGCCCGCTGGGTTCCGGTGTCGGCCCGCTTGTCACCGTTGGCGCGCGAAGCCCCGTTGCCCGGGATGCGCTGCGGTCCGGTGTCGGTGCGACGGCGAGCGGGGTCGGCGGCGCGGCGCGCGCCATCGGGAGGCGTGCGACGAGCCGGCTTCCGGGGCGTACCCGGCGTTCCGGGCACACCGCGCGCCGGCGAAGGGGACACCTCGTCCGTGATCCGGCGAATCGGGCCGGTTGCGTCGTCATCGGTGTCGGGGCGGTCCACGCGCACATCCTGACAGCGGGGATCCCGTCACTCCGCGAGGGGCCGCCGACGGCCCGGTTCGTCCGGATGCGTCGTGTCGTCCCGCCAATCACGCGTGTCGACCCTCCAGACACGTGTGTCGACCGAACTCGCACGGCAGTTCGCGTGCTCCGGAGGTCGACACGCGTGATCAGCGGGTCGACACGCGTGATTGCGGGGTCGACACGGCGTCAGCCGTAGGACTGGCGGACGTGGACGCGCCGGTAGGCCGACGGCGGGGTGTCGAAGTGGTCGAGGAAGGCCTGGCGCAACGTCTCCGTCGAACCGAAGCCGCAGCGGCGGGCAATCGTCGCCAGGGGGAGGTCCGTGCCCGACAGCAGGCGTGCCGCGTGCTCGGTGCGGACCGTGCGGACGTACTTGCCCGGTGTGGTGCCGAGGTGGGCGTCGAACAGGCGGGTGAGCTGGCGGGTGCTGAGGCCGGCGCGGGTCGCCAGCGCGGGTGTGCCCAGGTCGGCGTCGAGGTGCTCGGCGATGTACGCCGTCAGGTCGCGGACCTCGCGGTGCTCCGGCGGCGGGCCGGCCAGGAACAGGCTCACCTGGGCCTGGTTGCCGGGCCGCTGCAGGTACGTCACGAGGGACCGGGCCACCTCGCGGGCGAGCGTCGGCCCGTGGTCGGCCTCCACCAGCGCCATCGTCAGGTCGAGCCCGCTGGTCACCCCGGCCGCGGTGTAGACGTTGCCGTGCTGGATGTAGAGCGGCACCGGGTCCACCGTGACGGCCGGGTAGCTCTCCGCGAGCCGCGCCGCCCAGCGCCAGTGGGTCGTCGCGCGGCGGCCGTTGAGCAGGCCCGCCGCGGCCAGCACCTCCGCGCCCGTGCAGACCGACGCCACCCGGCGGCTCGTCTGCGCCAGCCGCCGGATGTGGGCCAGCACTCGCTCGTCCGACGCCGCCGTCGCGGAGCCCCAGCCACCCGCGACGACCAGCGTGTCGAGCTCGCCCGCCACCTGGTCGAGCCGCAGGTGCGGCTGCAGGGTCAGCCCGGAGCAGGTGCGGATGGCCTGGCCGTCGACGGTGGCGAGCCGGATTTCGTACGGCGGGCGCGCGCCGTGGCGGTTGGCGGCGTCGAGGACGTCGGCGGGGCAGGCGACGTCCAGCAGCTCGACGTCGGGAAAGCCGACGATCGTGACCCGTCTGGGTGAGCCTGCCATGATCGCACGCTAGCAGCCGGACCGGCCTTCGGACGCGGTTCGCAGGATTTCGGACATCCACGTCACGCCGGCCCGGGCCGGCCGCCAAGGTCGAGCCCATGACCGCTGAGCAGAAGACCCTCGCCTTCGTCGTCTACCCGGGCCTGACGCCGCTGGACCTGGTGGGCCCGCTCCAGGTGCTGAGCGCTTTGGCGCAGATCGACCCGGGTTACCGGACCGTCGTCGTGGGCGCCACGAAGGACACCATCGGCACCGACACGCCGCTGAGCGTCGCGCCGAGCCACACCTTCGACGAAGTGCCGGCGCCGTACGCGGTGCTGGTGCCGGGCGGCACCGTGCCGACGCTGCGCGCGATGGCGGACGAGCGCCTGCTCGCCTGGCTGCGTGCCGCGGCCGCCGGCGCCGAGCTGGTGACGTCGGTCTGCACCGGCTCGATGGTCCTCGGCGCGGCCGGGCTGCTCGAAGGCAAGCGGGCGACGACGCACTGGATGTTCCGCGACCTGCTGACCGGCCTCGGTGCGACGCCGGTCGCCGAGCGCTGGGTCGAAGACGGCGGGGTGATCACCGCGGCGGGTGTCTCCGCGGGCATCGACCTCGCGTTGCACCTGGTGGAACGGCTGGCCGGACGGCAGGTCGCGACGAACATCCAGTTCGTCATCGAGTACGACCCGGAGCCGCCGCAGGGCCGCCTGGACTGGGCGAACCAGCCCTACGGCGACCTCAAACCGCTGCGCGAGCACACCCTGCGGGCCGGGCTGGCCGATCACCCGGAGCTCCTGGGCAAACTGTTGGCAAACGCCTGAACCAACGTCGTCGGCCATCCGGGTGATCGACGGACCAGCCCGGCGCCGGACGGTTAGATTCAGCTCGCTCGATCAGGTGATCTCGCGGGTGGGGTGTAGCCGTGCGGTTCCAGGTGCTCGGCCCGATGACGGCCACCGTCGGGCTGCCGTCGGCCGCCCAGCCGCGGCGGCTGCTCGCCGTCCTGCTCGCGAAGGCAGGCCAGTGCGTCGGCCGCGACACCCTGGTCGACGAGCTGTGGCCGGACGGCGCGCCGTCGAGCGCCGCGGCGATCGTGCAGGTCACCGTGTCCAAGCTACGCAAGACGCTCTCGCCCGGTCTCGGCGCCGCCGAGGCCGGGCAGCGCCTGCGGTCGGGGCCACGCGGGTACACGCTGGCCGTCGAGCCGGGGGAGCTGGACGCCGACGACTTCCTGACGTTGCTGTCCGCGGGCGCCGACGACCGCGCCCAGCGCCGCCGCGCGCTCGAACGGGCGCTGGCCTGCTGGCGCGGTGACGCGTTCGCCGACGTCGCCGGCGGCCCGCTGCTGGAGGCGCACAAGCTGTGGCTGGAGGATCGGCGTTCGGCGGCGCTGTTGCAGCTGGTCGAGCTCGAACTGGCCGACGGCGACGGCCGGGCCGTGGTCGAGCGGCTCGCCCCGGTCGTCGCGGCCCGGCCGGCCGACGAGCGGTTCGCCGCCCGGCTCGCGTCCGCGCTCGGCGCCGTGGGCCGGCGCGAGTCCGCGCTGGAGGTCCTCCGCCGGACGCGGCGGGCGTTGTGGGAAGAGGCGGGCGTGTGGCCGGGCGACGATCTGGTCGCCGTCTACCGGCGGATCGCCGGGACGGAGTGGACGACGCCGGGGCCGCCCGCGCAGCTGCCGCCCGCGGTGCCCGACTTCACCGGCCGCGTGGCCGAGCTCGCCGAACTCGGTCGCGCGCTGCGCGGCCCGGCGCCGGTCGTGCTGCACGGGGCGGCCGGGGCCGGGAAGTCCGCGCTGGCGGTCCAGGCCGCGTGGCGGGCCCGCCGCCGGTTCCCGGATGGCCAGCTGACCGCGTCGCTGGGCGCGGCGACCGATCCGGCGACCGTGCTGACTGGCTTCCTGCGCCTGCTCGGCGCCACGCCCGCCGAGCTGGCCGACCGCGCGGGCCTGCCGGGACTCTGGCAGAGCTACACCGCCGACCGGCGGCTGCTGGTGCTGCTCGAAGACGCCGGCTCCGAGGCGCAGGTGCGCGCGCTGCTCCCGAGCGGGCCCGGCTGCGCCACGCTGGTGACCACGCGCCGCGAGCTGCCCGGCTTGTGCGGCGCCCGGCCGCTCGAGGTGCCGCGACTGTCCACAGCGGACGCCTGGGCGCTGCTCGCGGCGATCGCGGGGGAGTCGCGGCTGCGTGCGGAACCCGAAGCGACGCAACACCTTCTCGGCCGGTGCGCGGGGTTGGCGCTGGCCGTCCGGATCGCCGGGGTCAAGCTCGCGGCCCGGCCGGACCGGCGCGTGGCGGACCTCGCGGACCGGCTCGCGGACCGGCTCGACGAGTTCCGGGCCGGTGACCTGAGCGTGCGGGCAGTGGTCACGTCGGCGCTGCGGGAACGGCCCGCGCCGGACCGGTGCCTGCTACGGCTGCTGGCCGCGTTCGACGCGCCGGTGCCGGACTGGTGCGTGGCGGCGGTGCTGGACCGGCCGGTGGCGCAAGCGCGTGCCCGGCTGGATGCCCTCGTCGGGGGGCACGTGCTGGAACCGGCCGGGACGCGGTGGGCGGTGCCGCCGTTCGTCCGGCTCGTGGTGGGGGAGAACCCGCCGCCGGCGACCGACGCGGTCGCCTTGCGCCGGGCTTGCGAGGCGGCCCTGGACCACGCCCGGTCGGCTCGCGTCCGTCCGGAAGCCGAGGACATCGTGTTCCTCGCCGCCGCCGTGCGGGTCGCCGGGGCGCACGGCTGGCACCAGCTCACCGAACGGCTCGCCGACGCCTGCACCGAACTCGCGGGCACTCCCTGGCTCGGGCACGCCGCGCGCTCGGTGTCGGTGCTCGGGCTCGTCGCGGCCCGGCGGCGGCAAGATCCCCGGGCCGAAGCCGCGAAGCTCCACAACCTCGGTTCGGTGCACTGGCAGCACGGCCGCGCGAGTCAGGCGCGGACCTACTTCGCGATGGCCGAAGCCCGCTTCCGGCGCCTCGGTGACCCGCGGGGCACCGGCGCGGTGCTCGCCGCGCTCGCCGACGTCCACCTCGACGGCGGTGACCCCGCCGCGGCGGAAGCCGAACTGCGCGAAGCCCTCGACCTGCTGCGCGAGTGCGGAGACCGGCGCGGGCAGGCGGCCGCGGCGGCGCAGCTCGGGTCACTCGCCGAAGACGTCGGCGACGTGCGGCGGGCCGTCCAGAGCTTCGAGGTGAGCATGCTGCTGGCCCGCGAGTCCGACGACGGCCGCGGGCACGACCAGGCCGCGAAGCGCTACGCCGACGTCCTGCGCCGGCACGGTGGCTGCGACCAGGCGGCCGACCTGCTCACCGGCGCGCTCGGCGGCGCCGTCCGGACCCGGGAGCTCCATTGGGAGGCGCACGTCCTGCGCAGCCTCGGCGACCTGCACACCGAGGCGGGGGAGCTCGGCGACGGCGAGCGCTGCCTGACGCGTTCGCTGGCGCTGTTCGAGCAGATCGGCCACCGGCACGCCGCCGCCTACACCCACCGCAGCCTGGCCGAAGCCCGCCGCCGCGCCGGCGACCCGGCGGGCGCGCGAACGCACCTGCTCGCCGCGATGGGGGTCTTCCGAGAGCTGCACGACCGCCGCGGCGCCGGGTACGCCCTGCTCAGCCTCGGCCGGACGCAGGCGGCCGAAGGCGGCGGGCCCGAGGCGGTGCGGCTGCTGCGGACGTCGGCCGAGCTGTTCCGGGAGCTCGGGTTTCCGCTCTGGGAGCTGCGGGCCCTGCGCGAGCTGACCGCCACGACCAGTGATTCCCCGGTCCGCGACCGGACTCGTGAAGTCTTGACGAAGATCAGGGCCTGACCTCGCCCCGGCCCCTACTGCCGGGCACCGTGTTTGGCGAAGTTATGGCCCGCCCGTTTTGGCTGCCGACGTCGGATCGTCGCAGGAGAAGGAGACAAGGCATGCCGGGACAACGGATGCTCGCGCGCGTGGCGGCGGGGCTGACCGCTTCGGCCGCGACGGTGGTGTTCGCGACCATCGGCACCGCGTCGGCGAGTGTCGAGGTCACCAAGCTCAGCCAGTCGGCCGCGGCGTCGCAGCTGTCGGCCGCCGGGGTCACGCACTCGTCGAGCGGGGGCTGCACGACCAGGTCGAACTCGACCTGCACGTCGTACGAGCAGATCAACCAGACCACGGTCACCGGCGTGATCACGCTCAAGCGGGCGAGCGGCTGCGCCATCAACATCACCGGCGGCACCGAGGTGGGGCACGCCTCGGGCACCTACAGCCACTACAACGGCTACAAGGTCGACATCTCGCACAACAGCTGCATCGACGCCTACATCAAGAACAGCTTCAGCTACATCGGCCTTCGTGGTGACGGCTACCCGCAGTGGAAGGCCGGCTCCGGCAACCTCTACTGCGACGAGGGCAACCATTGGGACATCACGTACTACACCTGCGGCTGCTGACGGACCGGCGCCTGCCCGCCTCGAGGGCTGCGGGCAGGCCCGGTTACCGGCCACGCCGGCCGGGTATCCGCGAAGATGTCTTCTCCCAGCGCACCGGCCGGCCGCACCGCGGTGCTCGGCGCCGCGGCGGGATTCGTCCTGCTGGCCGGTCTCTACCTCGTGCTCGCGCCCTGGATCGCCGGCTTCGGCGGGGCGGCGGTGCTCGCCCTGAGCGACACCGTCGTCGGGCTGGTCCTGATCGCGGTGGCGATCGCCCGCGCCGCGACGCGCCGGGTGCGGCTGCTCGGCTGGGTCGTGCCCGTGCTCGGCGCGTGGGCGGCGGTCTCGCCGTGGTTGCTGCGCCACGCCGGGGAAACCACACCGTCGACGGCGGCGCTGGTGGGCAATGTCGTCGCCGGCGCGGTGGTCGTCGTGGCGGGCGTGGCCCTCAGTTCGCGATGAACAGCCAGTCACCCGAGTCGTCGCCCGGCCGGTAGGGCGAATCCGCCCGCTTGGCGACGACGCCGGGCAGCCCGTGCTGCCGGCTCGCGCCGAGGACGTCCTCGCCGCCGCCCAGGAAGTGGCTGGGCACCTGCCAGTGCCGGTCGGCCACGGCCAGGCCGGCCAGCAGCTCGCGGCGTTCGGTGTAGGGCAGCCCGAGCGTCGGCTTCCCGTCGAGGTGCAGCACGTCCGAGGCGAAGTAGAAGACGGGGCAGTGCACCTTGAGCCGTTTCGCGGCGGCGCCATCGGCCCGCCTGCGCTCTTCGAGGCCTTCGGGGTGGGGCTTGCCGTTCTTCACCACCACGACTTCGCCGTCCAGCAGCACTTCGGTCGAGCCCAGCTCTTCGCCGAGCTTGTGCAGCTCGGGATAGCGGCCGGTGACGTCGGCGCCGGTGCCGTCGTGCGCGGTGACGTGCCCGCCGGAGACGAGCAGCATGGTGCGCAGGCCACCCCAGGCGAACTCGTAGGCCCACTCGTCGTCGTCCGGGGGCAGCGCACCCGGGATGGCTGTCATCGGCTCGAGGAACTCCGGCGCGTCCTCGTGCCCGGGCTCGGCCGGGTCGACGCGCCGGAGCATCCAGTCGCGGTCGTCCTCGGGGTTGTGGCGGTTGAGGAAGACGTACTTGCCGCGCGCCCGCTCGCCGTGGAAGACGACCTCGACCTTGTGGTCGTTCCAGTGCAGCGTCTCGTACTTCCCGGTGTCCCACACGGTCATCCGGCCACCGCCGTACTCGCCCGCCGGGATCTCGCCCTCGAAGGTGAGGTACTCCATGGGGTGGTCTTCGGTGTGCACGGCGAGCCGGTTGACCCCGGGCGCGAGCGGCAGGCCCTTGGGCACGGCCCACGACACGAGCACGCCGTCGCGCTCGAGCCGGAAGTCCCAGTGCAGCCGGGTGGCGTGGTGTTCCTGGATGACGAAGAGGTCGTCGTCCCCGGGGGTGGGTGGCCCGTCGGGCCAGGGTTCGGGGGTGCGGTCCTTGCCGCGTTTGCCGCGGTACTCGGTGAGCTTGTCCGCCATCGCCGCCCCGGTGCCCCTTCCGCTCGACGAGCGTCCAGGGTACCGGGGCGACGAGGTCAGTCCGTCTCGGCCATGGCTTCCGCGAACTGCGCCGCGTACAGCCGCGCGTACGCGCCGCCGCTGTGCAGCAGCGTTTCGTGGTCGCCCTGTTCCACGATCCGGCCGTGCTCCATCACCAGGATCACGTCGGCGTCGCGGATCGTCGACAGGCGGTGCGCGATCACGAAGCTCGTGCGGCCGGTGCGCAGGGAGTTCATCGCCCGCTGGATGAGGACCTCCGTGCGGGTGTCCACCGAGCTCGTCGCCTCGTCGAGGATCAGGATCACCGGCTTGGCCAGGAACGCCCGGGCCACGGTGATCAGCTGCTTCTCGCCCGCGCTGACCGTGCCGCCCTCGTCGTCCAGCACTGTTTCGTAGCCGTCCGGCAGCGTGCGGACGAACCGGTCCACGTGCGTCGCCTTTGCCGCTTCGACGATCTCCTCATGGCTCGGGTTGTCCGCGCCGTAGGCGATGTTCTCCGCGATCGTGCCGCCGAACAGCCACGCGTCCTGCAGGACCATGCCCGTCTGGTCGCGCAGCTCCTCACGGTTCATCTTCGCGATGTCGACGCCGTCGAGGGTGATCCGGCCGCCGTCGAGCTCGTAGAACCGCATCAGGAGGTTGACCAGCGTCGTCTTGCCCGCGCCGGTCGGGCCGACGATCGCCACCGTCTGGCCCGGCTCCACGCTCAGCGACAGGTCGTCGATCAGCGGCTTGTCCGGCGTGTACCGGAACGAGACGTCCTGGAACTCGACGCGCCCGCGGACCTGCGCCGGCCGGGCCGGGTCGGCCGGCTCCGGCGCCTGCTCCTCGGCGTCCAGCAGCGCGAACACCCGCTCCGCCGACGCGACCCCGGACTGCAGCAGGTTCGCCATGCTGGCGATCTGCGTGACCGGCTGGCTGAACTGGCGCGAGTACTGGATGAACGCCTGCACCTCGCCGAGGGTCAGGCTGCCCGACGCGACGCGCAGCGCGCCGATCACCGCGACCAGCACGTAGCTCAGGTTGCCGATGAACATCATCGCCGGCTGGATCATCCCGGAGATGAACTGCGCCTTGAAGCTCGCCTGGTACAGCGTCTCGTTCTGCTTGTCGAACAGCGCCGCGGACTCGTCGCGGCGGCCGAACACCTTGACCAGCGAGTGGCCGGTGTACATCTCCTCGACGTGCGCGTTGAGCTTGCCGGTCGTCGCCCACTGCTTGATGAAGTTCGGCTGGGCCCGCTTCCCGACCTTCGCCGCCACGAACGCCGAAAGCGGCACGGTCAGCAACGCGATCAGCGCCAGCAGCGGCGAGATCAGGAACATCATGACGAGCACGCCGACGACCGTCAGCAGCGACGAGACGATCTGCGAGAGCGTCTGCTGCAGTGACTGCGCCAGGTTGTCGATGTCGTTGGTGACGCGGGACAGCACCTCGCCGCGCGGCTGGCGGTCGAAGTACTTCAGCGGCAGCCGCGCGAACTTCGCCTCGACCTCTTCCCGCAGCTGGTACACCGCGCGCTGCACGAGCGTCGTGGTCAGCCGGGCCTGGATCAGCACGAAGAACGACGCGATGACGAACAGCGCCAGCACGACCATGAGGATCTGGGCGACCTTGGCGAAGTCGACGCCGACGCCGGGCACGAGGTCGACGCGGCTGTAGATGTCGGCGAGCGTGCCGTCGCCGCGGGCCCGCAGCCCGTCGACGATCTGCTCCTTGGTGACCCCCGGCGGCACCTGCTTGCCGAGCACGCCGGCGAGGATGGTGTCGGTGGCCTGGCCGAGGATCTTCGGCCCGATCACGGTCAGCGCGACGCTCACCGCGCCGAAGACGCCGACCCCGGCGAGCGCGGCGCGCTGCGGGCGCAGCAGCCGGAACAGCCGCTTGAGGGAACCCTTGAAGTCGAGGGCCTTTTCCGCCGGCCCGCCGCCCATGACCCGGCCGGGACCGACGGAGGCGCCTCCGGCGTTGCGGTTGCGCGCGGCGGTCGGCCGTTCCCCGGCTTCGGTGACGGCGGCGTCGGCGGATGCGTTCGTGGTGCTCACGCCGCCTCCTGTTCGGTGAGCTGGGACAGCACGATCTCCCGGTAGGTTTCGTTGCCGTCGAAGAGTTCGTGGTGGGTGCCGGTGCCGACGACGCGGCCCTCGTCGAGGACGATGATGCGGTCGGCGTTGCGGATGGTGCTGACGCGCTGGGCGACGATGACCACCGTCGCGTCGGCGGTCTCCGACTCCAGCGCGCGGCGCAGCGCCGCGTCGGTCGCGTAGTCCAGGGCCGAGAACGAGTCGTCGAACAGGTAGATCTCCGGCTTGTGCACCAGCATCCGGGCGATCGCGAGCCGCTGCCGCTGGCCACCCGAGACGTTCGTGCCGCCCTGGGCGATCGGCGCGTCCAGACCTTCGGACATCGCCTCGACGAAGTCCTTGCCCTGCGCCACTTCCAGCGCGCGCCACAGCTGTTCGTCGGTCGCGTCCGGGTTGCCGTACCGCAGGTTGCTCGCCACCGTGCCGGCGAACAGGTACGGCTTCTGGGGCACGATCCCGACGGCGTCGGCGAGCGCCGCGGGGTCGAGGTCGCGCACGTCGACACCGTCGATCTTCACCGTGCCGGCCGTGGCGTCCATCAGCCGGGGGATCAGGTTGAGCAGCGTGGTCTTCCCGGTGCCCGTCGACCCGATGACGGCGGTGGTCTCCCCGGGCCGCCCGATCAGCGAGATGTCCTGCAGCACCGGCCTTTCCGCGCCGGGGTAGCGGAACTCCACCCCGGACAGGTCCAGGTGCCCGCGCACCGCGCCGGGCCGGATCGGCGTCACCGGCGGGCGGACGCTCGACTCCGTGTCGAGCACCTCGCTGATCCGCTCGGCGCTGACTTCGGCGCGCGGCACCATCATGAACATGAAGGTGGCCATCATGACCGACATCAGGATCTGCAGCAGGTAGGACAGGAACGCCGTCATGGCGCCGATCTGCATGCTGCCGGAGTCGATGCGCTGACCGCCGAACCAGAGCACCGCGACGCTGGACACGTTCGTCACCAGCGTGACGAGCGGCCACATCCACGCCATCAGCCGCCCGACCCGCAGGGACACGGTGAGCAGCTCGTCGTTGGCGACGTCGAAGCGGCGGCGCTCGTGGGTGTCGCGGACGAACGCGCGGATCACGCGGATGCCCATGATCTGCTCGCGCAGGATCTGGTTGATCCGGTCGATGCGGACCTGCATCAGCCGGAACGCCGGGCGCATCTTGGCGATGATCGTGCTGACCGAGATCGCCAGCACCGGCACGATCACCAGCAGCAGCGACGACAGCGGCACGTCGAGGTTGAGGGCGAGGACGATGCCGCCGACGCACATGATCGGCGCCGACACCATCAGCGTCAGCGTCATGACCACCAGCATCTGGATCTGCTGGACGTCGTTGGTGGTCCGGGTGATCAGCGACGGCGTGCCGAACTGGCCGACCTCGCGCGCGGAGAAGTCCTGCACGCGGTGGAAGACGCCGGCGCGGATGTCACGGCCGATCGCCATCGCCGTGCGGGCGCCGAAGTACACCGCGCCGATCGAGCCGACGATCTGGGCGAGCGTCACGGCGAGCATCACCGCGCCGACGCGCAGGATGTAGCCCATGTCGCCCTTGATCAGGCCGTTGTCGACGATGTCGGCGTTCAGCGTCGGCAGGTAGAGCATCGCGATCGTCTGCACCAGCTGCAGCAGCACGACCGCCCACAACGCGCTCCGGTACGGACGCAGGTGACTGCGCAGGAGCTTGACTAGCAACTCGGTTCCCCCAGTGTGGTGGTGTTCGGTGCGGGATTCGGGGTGGTGCCGCCGGTCAGGGTGGGCAACCCCGTGGCCAGCTCGTCGAGCAGCCGTTCCAGGGTCGGCAGGAACGGCTCGTCGTCGCTCATGAACCAGTTGACGAAGGCGACGCGGACGGCGCTTTCCACCGACGAGGCCATCAGCCAGCACAGCAGCCGGTCCGCCCCGCCCGCCCGCTTCGCGATGGTCTCGGCGAGGACGCGTTCGACCGCCGCGTGGGCGTTGAGGAACTCGCCGCGCAGCATGAGCTGGCCCATCAGCTCCCGGAACCGCGTAACGTACTCGCGATCCGGCTCGCCTTCACGTGAATATTGCTCGATCAGGGCCTGCTTGACCGACTCCCAGAGCGGTTCGCCCTCGGGCCGGGCGAGCAGGGCCTCGCGCATCCCCTCGTGGCGGTCGACGACGACCGAGCAGACCGCCTGCTCCTTGCTGGAGAAGTAGTTGTTGAAGGTGCGGGGAGAGACGCCCACCTCGGTGGCGATGTCTTCGACGCGTACGTTCTCCAGGCCGCGGTCCAGCGCGAGCCGCACGGCGGCCTGCGCGAGCGCCCGGCGGGCCTCGCGTTTCTTGCGTTCCCGGAGCGTGAGCTTCGGTGGTTCTTCCGGTGGCACGGACCGAGTGTAGCGAAAAAGTTGCGGGGCACGCAAAAAAGTGCGCGGCCCGCAAAAATTAGGGCGAATCGGACAGTCGTCGGAATCCGTCGTGCGGACCCGGGCGACCTGCGGTATCGGGAGGCGTGTGCGCTCTGTTGCGGCACGCAATTTGCAAAATTGAGCCGAACGGCCTAGTCCACTGCGCTCACCAGGCGCGACGCCGGGAATCGTAGCTCACTCCCCGCGATCATCCGGGGACGGGTTGTGGACACGTAACAAGCCTTTCTGCTTGCATGTCCGACGTCGCCGCCGGGGGTCGGCACGTTGCACCGAGTCCGAAACCTGAGCAGGAAAGAAGTGGGACCACATGGCGAGCCGGGCCCGGGAACTCCTGGATCGATCACGCGTCCTGCTGGACCGCTCGCGGGTCGCGGCCGCGCAGTACCTCACCGCGCCGCCGAAGCACCCGCTCGGCGAGCCCGCGCCCGTCGCCGGCCCGGCGCTCACGCAGCTGCCCCCGGAGCCCGCGCCCGCGCCGCCCGCCGACGAGGCCGTGCTCGCGGAGATCTGCGCCAGTGTCGCCCTGCGTGACCTCAACCTGGTCGACCAGCTGCTGGCCCGCTTGGAAGAGCTCGAGGCGGGGGAGGAGGACCACCACCGCCTCGCCGAGCTCTACCAGCTCGACCACCTCGCGACCCGGCTGCGGCGCAACGCGGAGAACCTGCGGGTGCTGGCCGGGCAGGACACCGCCGACGACGCCGCCCGCGCCACGTCGGTGCTGGACCTCATGCGCGAGGCGATGTCCTCGATCGACCACTACGCCCGGATCACCATCGGGCGCGTGGTGAACCTCGGTGTCGTCGGCTTCGCCGCGGAAGACCTGGGCCGGGTGCTCGCGGAGCTGTTCGACAACGCCGCCAACCAGTCGTCCCCGAGCTCGCCGGTGCACGTCAGCGCGCACCTGACCGAACAGGGCAGCGTGCTCGTCCGGATCGAGGACGAGGGCATCGGCATCCCCGCCGACCGCGTCGACGGCCTCAACGCCCGCCTCGCCGCCGGCGGCGACCTCGACGACGCCGCGGCGCGGCACATGGGCCTGGCCGTGGTCGCCCGCCTCGCCGCGCGGCACGACGTCACGGTCCGCCTCGACCGCCGCAGCCCGCACGGCACGGTCGCCACCGTGCTGCTGCCCACCGGCGTCGTCACCGAGCTCTCGGAAAACGCCTGGTCGGGCACTCGCACCGTGACCGCCGAGCCGGTCGAGGCGCCGGCCGCCGACGAGCCGGTCGCCGTCGGCGGGCTCCCGCGCCGGCGTCCGGGCGCCTTCCCGCGAGAGGAGCCGGTCACGCCGATGCCGCGCAAGCCCAGCCCCCGGCCCCGCGCCGCCCGCCAGGTCACCGGCGGCACCACGGCCAACGGCCTCCCGCGCCGGGTGCCCGGCAGCATCCGCGGCGCCGCTCCCGAACCACCACCGCCACCGCCGGCTCCCGAAACCTCCGGCTCCGGCCACGAGCAGCTGCTCGCGGACCTCGGCGCGTTCGCCGATGGCGAGGCGGCCGCGCGGGCCGAGAACCACTCCCCGCACGACGAGACGCCCGGAGGATCCCCCTCGTGAGCGCCACCCACCCGACGCCGGCGAACTTCGCCTGGCTGCTCGACGACTTCGTGCGCAAGGTCCACGGCGTCAGCCACGCGCTGATCATGAGCGTGGACGGCTTCCCCCTCACCGCCTCGGACTCGGTCGGCGAGGCCGAGGCCGAGCAGCTCGCGGCGATCGCCAGCGGCCTGCTCTCCCTGGCCGGCAACAGCGCGGCGCTGTTCGGGAAGGGCGCCTGCGAGCAGATCATCATCCGGCTCACCCACGGCTACTTCCTGTTCATGGGCATCGGTTCCGGTGCCGGGCTCGCGGTGCTGACCTCGAATGAGGCGGACATGAAGGTGGTCGCCTACGAGATGACCCAGTTCATCACCAACGCCGGCCACGCGCTCACCCCCGAGGTGCGCGCCGAACTGCGCCAGGTGCTCACCGCGCGCCGCCCCAGGGTGTGATGGCGTGGCCGACAAGGAAGGTAGCCCCGTGTCCAAATCGGACACCCCGTTGCCGCGGCGGAGCCGCCGGATCCGCGCGTACGCGCTCACCGGCGGCCGCACCAGCACCCGCCACCAGCTGCTGGTGGAGACGCTGGTGTCGGTGCCGCGGTACGACCCGTCGCTGAGCGACACGCTCATGCCGGAGTCGCGCTCGCTCTACGAACGCGCCCGCGTGCGGTGCTCGATCGCCGAGCTGTCGGTCGGGCTGGACCTGCCGCTGGGGGTGGTGCGGGTGCTCATCGGCGACCTCGCCACCCAGGGCGCGGTGTTCGTCCACCCGACCGCGCACGCCTACCACCACGACACCAACGTCCTCGAGAGGATCCTTGATGGGCTCAAGCGGCTCCCCGCCTGAGGGCGATCTGCTGACGATCTCCGCGAAGATCGTCGTCGCCGGGGGCTTCGGTGTCGGCAAGACGACGTTCGTCGGGGCGGTCTCGGAGGTGCCCCCGATGAGCAACGAGGCGTGGATGACCGAAGCCGGCGAAGGCGTCGACGAGATCCCGCCCGGCGGCAAGTCGACCACGACCGTCGCGATGGACTTCGGCCGGATCACGTTGCGCCCGGACCTGCTGCTGTACCTGTTCGGCACGCCGGGGCAGGCGCGGTTCTGGTTCCTCTGGGACGACCTGAGCCGGGGCGCGCTCGGCGCGGTCGTGCTGGTCGACACCAGCCGGATCGACGAGTCGTTCGCGGCGATCAACTACTTCGAGAACGACTCGGAGCTGCCGTTCGTCGTGGCGGTCAACCAGTTCGAGGGCATGCCGGTGCACGACCTCGAAGAGGTGCGTGACGCGCTCGCGCTCGACCCGAGCGTCCCGCTGGTCACCTGCGACGCCCGCGACCGCGCGTCGACCATCGCCACCCTCACCGAGCTGGTCAGCCACACGCTGTCGCTCGCCGTGCTGTCCGGCCCGCGTGAGCTGGCCGGCAGCGTTCCCCAGGCCTGACCGAGGAGAGAAGAGCTTCATGCGCAAGGTCCTGATCGTGGGCGCCGGGCAGTCCGGGTTGCAGCTGGCCCTCGGGCTGCTGGCGAAGGACTACGACGTCACGGTGATGTCCGCGCGGACGCCGGAGGAGATCCGGTACGGGCGCGTGATGTCGACGCAGTGCATGTTCCACGACGCGCTGCAGCACGAACGGGATCTCGGCATCAACCAGTGGGAAGCCGAGACCGTGAACGTCGAGGGCCTCGGCGTGTCCGTCGCGACGCCCGACGGCGACCGCGCGCTCGACTGGTTCGCCGAGCTGGACCACATCGCGCAGTCGGTCGACCAGCGGGTCAAGATGGCCGGCTGGCTCGAGCTGTTCGAGGACCGCGGCGGCAAGCTCGTCATCCACGGCGTGATGACGTCCGAACTGGACGCCCTGGCCCGGCTCTACGACCTGGTGATCATCTCGGCCGGCAAGGGCGAGCTGGTCCAGCTGTTCGACCGGATCCCCGAGCGGTCGCCGTACACGAAGCCGATGCGCGCGCTTTCGCTGGCCTACGCCCACGGTGTGCGTCCGCGCCCGGAGCACCCGGACAAGATGGCGGTGCGCTTCAACATCGTCCCCGGGGTCGGCGAGCTGTTCATGATCCCGGCCTACACCGTGTCCGGGAACTGCGACATCCTGTTCTTCGAAGGCATCCCCGGCGGCCCGCTCGACTGCTTCGACGACCACCCGGGCCCGGCCGACCACTTCGCGCGCATCCTCGACCTGATGAAGCGGTTCGTGCCGTGGGAGTACGAGCGCAGCCGCGACGCCGAGCTGACCGACGCGAAGGCGACCCTCTCCGGCGGGTACACCCCGGTGGTCCGCAACCCCGTCGGCGCCCTGCCGGCCGGCGCGATCGTGCTCGGCATGGCCGACGTCGTCGTGGCGAACGACCCGATCACCGGCCAGGGCTCGAACAACGCGAGCCACTGCGCGGCGACCTACTTGGACGCGATCCTCGAGCACGGGGAGCGGCCGTTCGACGCGGCGTGGATGACGGCCACGTTCGAGCGCTACTGGGCGTATGCCCGGCACGTCACCGAATGGACGAACGCGCTGCTCCAGCCGCCGCCCCCGCACGTGCTCCAGATCCTCGGCGCGGCGGCGGAGAAGCCGGCCGTGGCCAGGCGGTTCGCGAACGGCTTCACCGATCCGACGGACTTCGAGAACTGGTTCATGGACCCCGTGCTGGCGGAGAAGTACCTGGCAGAGGTCTAGATCAGACTGTCGCCGGGGGACGTTTCGGGCTACGGTGGTCACGTAGCGTGAAGGCGACCCGGAGGTACGTGGCATGCGGGCGATGTGGAAGGGCTCGGTGTCGTTCGGGCTGGTCAGCATCCCGATCCAGTTGTACGCGGCCACCGAGAACAAGAACGTCTCGCTGCGCCAGGTGCACGAGGCCGACGGCGGCCGCATCCAGTACAAGCGGTTCTGCACGATCGACGGCGCCGAGGTGCCCTACGCCGAGATCGCCAAGGGCTACGAGCTGCCCGACGGCGAGATGGTCGTCATCACCGACACCGAGATGGCCGACCTGCCGCTGCCCACCCAGCGCACGATCGACGTGCTGGAGTTCGTGCCGCTGGAGTCGATCGACCCGATCCAGTACGACCGGACCTACTACCTGGAGCCGCAGAAGAACGCGGTGAAGCCCTACCTCGTGCTGCGGGACGCACTGCACAAGTCGAGCCAGGTGGCCATCGCGAAGGTCGCCGTGCGGCAGCGGGAGAGCATGGCGGTGCTGCGGGTGCACGCCGACGTGCTGGTGATGACGACGATGCTGTGGCCGGACGAGGTCCGCGAGCCCGACTTCCCGTTCCTGCGCGACGACCCGCCGCAGATCCGGCCGCAGGAGCTGACCATGGCCGGGTCGCTGATCGACTCGCTCGCCGAGCCGGTGTTCGAGCCGGAGAAGTACAAGGACCACTACCGCGAGGCCCTCGAGGAGATGATCGAGGCCAAGGTGGCGGGCGACGAGACGACCAAGCCCGCGGCGGTCACCGCCAAGGCCGACGTCGTCGACCTGATGGCGGCGCTGCAGGCGAGCGTCGACGCGGCGAAGAAGTCGCGGCAGTCCACTTCGGAAGACGCCGAAGCGTCCGATGAGGACGCGAAGCCGGCGGCGAAGAAGCCGGCCGCGCGCAAGCGGGCGCCGAAGTCGGCCTGAGCCCCGGACGGGTGGTGGTGGCGACACGCCGCCGTCGCCGTCCCGCCTCCGCGTGCTTCCCGGTGGTACCAAGGGAAGATGGAATGCGCTTCGTGCGATGCGGGCATCGACCACTGCCACGGCACGCTGGTGGTGCACCCGGAAGGCGGGTTCACCGAGTGCACCGACGCGACCTGTTCGGACGGTGACCGGGTCCGGCACGGCCTGATCGTCGACTGCCAAGCGCTCGGCACCGGGTGCGCCTGCGCCGCGGCGCCCGGAAAACCCGTGCTGCAAAAAGCTTCCTGAGCCTCCCGCCAGGATCCGTGAAGGCCTTCCCGTCCTCGGCCGGGGAGGCCTTCACGGTGTCTATCGGGGTATGGACGTAACACGATCGTGTATGCAGCTGTGTACACGGGCTTGGCGATGTGCTAACACTTACGGGGGTCCTTCGGCTCTCCCTCCCCCTCGGAGCCGGAGGACCCTTTTTCGTGCCCGCACTCAGTAGGTCAGCCACTGCTGTACAGTTCAGCCCATGGTGACCTGTGAGACGCGTGAGTCGGCGCTGGCCCGGATCGGCCGGGCGCTCGCGGACCCGACCCGCTGCCGGATCCTGACCGCGCTGCTCGACGGACCCGCCTATCCCGGACGGCTCGCGACCGAACTCGGGCTGAGCCGCTCCAACGTCTCGAACCACCTGTCGTGCCTGCGGGGCTGCGGGCTCGTCGTGGCCGGCTACGAGGGCCGTCAGGTGCGTTACGAGATCGCCGATGCCCACTTGGCCCGTGCGCTGCGCGAGCTCGTCCAGGTCGTGCTGGCGGTCGAACCACGCGACGAATGCGAGCCGGCATGACCGGCGCCTGTGCGGACGGCTGCTGCGCGCCGGTCCCGGTCCCGCCGGACCGCCGGGCGGTGCTCGTGCGCCGCGTCCGGCTGCTCGTGGCGGCGACCATCACCTACAACGTCGTCGAGGCGGTCGTCGCGCTGGCGGCCGGGACCGAGGCGTCCTCGGGCGCGCTGATCGGCTTCGGGCTGGACTCGGTGATCGAGGTCGCCTCGGCGCTCGCGGTCGCGTGGCAGTTCTCGGGTCGTGACCCGGAAGCTCGTGAACGGCGGGCGCTGCGGGCGATCGCGTTGTCGTTCTTCGCGCTCGCGGCCTACGTGACGGCCGAAGCCGTCGGCACGTTCTTTTCCGGTGTCGCACCGGAAAGCTCCCGCACGGGAATCGTGCTCGCGGCGGTTTCGCTCGCGGTGATGCCCGCCTTGTCCGCCGCACAACGACGGGCGGGGCGGGAATTGGGATCGGCCAGCGCGGTCGCGGATTCGCGGCAGACTTTGCTCTGCACTTACCTTTCCGCGGTCCTGCTGGCCGGGTTGCTGCTCAACGCCGCGCTGGGCTGGTGGTGGGCCGACCCGCTGGTCGCCCTCGCCATCGCCGCCGTGGCGGTGAAAGAAGGCCGAACGGCCTGGCGCGGCGAGCATTGCTGCTGACGCCGTGCCAGGCCGTTGGCCACTAGCGGGCTAGTGGATCAGTACCAGTGCGCACGCCCACCGATCCGACGGCCGGTGCCGCCCAGGATGGCCAGTGCCACGCCGGCCACCGCGAGAATGATGCCGATGGTGTAAAGCACCGGGATTCCCACGATGAACCCGATGATGAGGAGAATTACACCGAGAACGATCACTTTGACACACACTCCTTCGCATGGGACCCGTCCGGCATGCCGGCCGGGCGGATGCGCTGTCACGGGGAGGATGGCCACTTTCCCGGTGCGGCAAACTGCGTCAAACGGAGCAATCTCGGATCAGTACCGGTAGTGATCGAGCTTGTACGGACCTTCGACGTCGACGCCGATGTAGTCGGCCTGCTCCTTCGTGAGCTTGGTGAGCTTCACGCCGAGGGCCGCCAGGTGCAGCCGGGCCACCTTCTCGTCGAGGTGCTTGGGCAGCCGGTGGACGTCGGTGGCGTACTCGCCGGGCTTGGCGAACAGCTCGATCTGCGCGATGGCCTGGTTGGTGAACGAGTTCGACATCACGAACGACGGGTGGCCGGTCGCGTTGCCGAGGTTCATCAGGCGGCCTTCGGAGAGCACGATGATGGCGTGGCCGTCGGCGAAGGTCCACTCGTGCACCTGCGGCTTGATCTCCTTCTTGACCACGCCGGGCAGCTTCGCCAGGCCGGCCATGTCGATCTCGTTGTCGAAATGCCCGACGTTGGCGACGATCGCGTTGTGCTTCATCCGGCTCATCTGGTCCGCGGAGATGATGCCGAAGTTCCCGGTGGTGGTGATGAAGATGTCACCGTGGGCCACGACGTCGTCGAGCTCGACGACGTCGAGCCCGTCCATCGCCGCCTGGAGCGCGCAGATCGGGTCGATCTCGGTGACCGAGACCCGGGCGCCCTGGCCGCGCAGCGCCTCGACCGCGCCCTTGCCGACGTCGCCGTAGCCGCAGACGACCACGCGCTTGCCGCCGATCATCACGTCCGTGGCGCGGTTGAGTCCGTCCACAAGGGAGTGCCGGATGCCGTACTTGTTGTCGAACTTGGACTTCGTCACGGAGTCGTTGACGTTCATCGCGGGGAAGAGCAGCTCGCCGTCCTTGGCGAGCTTGTAGAGCCGCTTGACGCCGTTGGTCGTCTCCTCGGTGACGCCGCGGATCTCCTTGGCCATCCGGGTGAAGCGGTCGCCGTCACGGCCCAGGCTGGCGCGCAGGGTCTCGAGGATGATCCGGTACTCCTCCGGGTCCTCTTCGGACGGTTGCGGCACCGCGCCCGCGGCCTCGAACTCGACGCCCTTGTGCACGAGCAAGGTGGCGTCGCCGCCGTCGTCGAGGATCATGTTCGGCGCCTGGCCGCCGGGGAAGGCGAAGAGCCGGTCGGTGCACCACCAGTACTCCTCGAGCGTCTCGCCCTTCCACGCGAAGACCGAGGTGCCGGCCGGCGCGTCGACCGAGCCCGCCGGCCCGACGACGACCGCGGCGGCGGCCTCGTCCTGGGTGGAGAAGATGTTGCAGGACACCCAGCGCACCTCGGCGCCGAGCGCGACGAGGGTTTCGATGAGCACGGCGGTCTGCACGGTCATGTGCAGCGAGCCGGCGATGCGGGCGCCACGCAGCGGCTGCGCGGCGGCGTACTCCTCGCGGATCGCCATCAGGCCGGGCATCTCGTGCTCGGCCAGCCGCAGCTGGGTGCGCCCGGCCTCGGCCAGCGCGAGGTCGGCGACGGCGAAGTCGAGGCCGTTTCGGGTCTGCAGTTTCTCGCTCATGTCTCGGTGCACTCCGGAGCTCGTTTGCGGAACGCTCGGGAGGCGGCACGGATGTCCCCGGCAACCAAAAGAAGGGCACCTCCCTCGCGGGAGGCGCCCTTGGAGTCGTGGTCCGGGCCGAGCGTGGCGGAAAGAGTTCCGTCGCAGCGCCTCTCGACCCGGAACCAGGATGGCAAAGCCGCCGCGAAGCTGTCAAGCGAGCCGGACGGCCATGAGCACGTCGTCGACGTCGGCTCCATCGACGCGGAACTCTCCGCGCAGCACGCCTTCCACGACGAAGCCGCAGCTCTCGTAGACACGGCGGGCGGCGGTGTTGTGACCGAGCACGCGCAGCGTCACCTTGCGTGCGCCGCGCTGCCGCGCTTCGGCCACGGCGGCGTCGACGAGCCGGCGGGCGATGCCGAGCCGGCGCCGGTCCGGGTCGACGGCGAGCCCGCCGATGACCCGGACGTGGTCGTGGGCGGCGATGGGGAACCCGGCGGCGAGGCGGACGTAACCGGCGACCACGCCGTCGTGCTCGGCGACGAGGAAGTCTTCGGGGTCGTCGCCGTCGTCGAAGAACGGGGTGCCGGGTGGGGGCGCGGGAGCGGGGGAGACCGCCGTCGTCCAGGTGCGTCGGTCGAGCGTCGCCAGCGCGGGTTCGTCGTCGGCGCGGGCGGTCCGGAGGGTGATCACCCGAGCTCCTTCCACGCCTGCTCGACGATCCCGGCGAGCTCCTGGGGATCGCGGTTGCCTTCGGTGGCCAGGCTCCGCACCGTGACGGTCAGGCCGGGACCGGTGCGCTGGCAGCTCAGCACGAAGGAGCGGTCCGGGTCCGGGGTGGAGCCGGGCGCGGCCGGGTCGTTGTGCAGCAGGCACGCGACGTCGCCGACGCGCACCAGCTCGGTGCTCGGCTTGGCCACGCCGAGGGCCTGGACGTCCTCGAACGGGGCGAACAGCTCCGGCGAGGACGCGCGCACGGCGATCAGCTGGAAGGACCGCAGCAGCCGGTCGTCCTGGTAGTCCTGGACCACCGCGGCCGCGCCGCCGTAGGCCGCCGACACGCGGGCGCCGGTCTCCCGGTCGGTCTTGTCGATGCGGTCGATCTGGGGCTTGCCGCGCTGGGCGTCGACCTTCGCGATCGCGTCCTGGGCCCGGCCGAGCCCGCCGAGGTTCGCCGGCGCGGTCAGCGAGCGGCCGCTCGGCGTGTCGCCCCAGAGGCTCAGCACCAGCCACGGCACACCGACCAGGAACGCGCCCACGAGCACGCCGAGGAGGCCGGCGATCATGGGCCGCGCGAGCGGCGGCCGGGGTGCCGGGTACTGCGGCGGCTGTGGCGGCGGCGGTCCGCCGGGGAATTCCTGCGAGAGGCCCTCGGTCACCGGGGCATAGTGGCGCACTCCGGGCCGTCTCGGGAAGGTGTTTTCTCAGACGAGGTGGGCGCGCCGCCAGATGCCTTCCGACCGGCCGCCGATCAGCCCCGCCTCGCGCAGGAACGGCACGATCTTCTCCGCCATCCAGCGCCGCGTCTCGTGGAAGTGGGGGTTGGCGAGCGCCGCGGCCCGGCCTTCGCGGGGAGCGATCCCGACGCTGCGGTAGATCCGCGGGTCGACCATGCTGTCGATGACGCCGAAGGCGACCAGCGCGGTCCGCATCCGGTGCCGCTGCAGCGCCGCCTTCGACAGCTTCGGCGTCTCGCGCAGCACCTCTTCCTTGGCGAACCGGACGTGCCGGGCCTCCTCGACGACGTGAATGCGGTTGACCGAGCGGATCAGCGGCTGGATGCCGTCGTCGTCCATCATCGAGCGCTGCAGCCGGTCGGTGGTCTCCTCGGCGACCAGCACGCTGGCGAACATCGACGGGCCGGCCGCGGTCGCGCCGAACACCTTCGCGGCGCGGTGCACAACCTTCGGGACGCCGTAGCGGGGGACGCCGAGCCGGTCGGCGGTGCGGGCGAACATCACCGAGTGGCGGGTCTCGTCGCCGATCTCGGTCATCGCGTACTGCGCGTGCTCGGTGCGCGCGTCGAGGTCGAAGACGTAGCGGGCGAGCAGCTGCATGAGGACGATCTCGAACCACAGGCCGACGCTCATGATGCTGGCGATCTCGTGCTTGGACAGCTCGATCCGCTGCTCCGGCGTCAGCTTTTCCCAGAGCTCGGTGCCGTAGAGGGAGACGCGCTCCAGGGGCATGTACGCCTTGCCGTCGGCGAGCGGCGCGGCCCAGTCGATGTCGACGTACGGGTCGTAGGAGTTCTTCGCGGAGCTCTTGAGCAGGCGAGCGGCGGTGACGTCCCGGTCCTGGGCCTCGACGCCCATGGCGACCTCCGGAAAGTAAGGGGTACACGTTGTACTAGCTACTTCGGGAGCGTACACCGCCTTGCGACCGGTGAGTAGGCTTTCGCCGTGACCAAGGTCGACGGGCGGGCGGCGCGCTGGGCGGGCCAGCAGGAACGGCGGCGCGCCGAGTTCGTCGACGCCGCGCTCGCCGCCATCGCCGAACACGGCCCGGACGTCTCGACCGAGCAGATCGCCGAGCGCGCCGGCGTCGCCCGCACCCGGCTCTACCGCCACTTCGACGGCGCGGCGGACCTCCAGCGGGCGATCGCGGAACGGGCGGCCGAGCTGGTGACGGCGGAGCTGGCGCCGCTGTGGCACCCGGAGGGCTCGCCGAACGAGATGATCGCGACGGTCATCTCGACCCACCTGCGCTGGCTGACCGAGCACGCCCACCTGCACCGGTACCTGGTCCGCACGCTGCCGGGCCGCCCGGAGGCGAGCACGGACGTCCGCGGCGCGATCGCCCGCCACCTGAGCGCCTTGTTCACGGGTTACCTGACAGCGTTCGGCCTCGACCCCGCGCCGGCGGACACGATCGCGTTCGGCCTGGTCGGCTACGTCGAATCGGCGACGACCCGCTGGCTGGACCACCCCGGCACGCTTTCCCTGGCCCAGCTGACGGCCCAGCTGACCGGCACGATCTGGGCGATGCTGGACCACACGCTCCAGGCCGGTGGGGTGGCGCTGGACCCGGACCGGCCGCTGCCCCTGCCGGACGCGCTTTAGCCGTCTTCGCGGGGGAACTCCGCCCGCACTCCGAGCAGCCGCACCGCGCGGGTCAGCTCGAACATGCCCAGCACCTCGCGCGCCGCCCGGTCGATCTCCGCCGCGTCCGACGTCGGCTCCGGCAGCGTGATGCTGTGCGTGTGGGTCAGGAACGGCACGAACCGGACCTTCACCGCGACCCGCGCCGCCGGGCGGCCCTCCGCCAGCACGTCCTCGGCGACGCGCCGGGCCAGCGCCGACACCTCCGCCGCCATCTCCGCCGGGTCCGCCAGGTCGCGCTGGAACGTCGTCTCCCGGCTGCGCGAGCGAGCGACGTAGGGCGTCGCGCTGACGTCGGCGTCGCTGATGCCGCCGCCGAGCAGGCGCAGCCAGGGACCGGTCTTGGGGCCGAACCGAGCCGCCAGCGCCGCCGGGTCCGCGCCCGCCAGGTCGAGGACCGTGTGGACGCCCGCCTCCGCCAGCTTCTTCGCCGTCTTGCCGCCGATGCCCCACAGCGCGTCGGTGGGGCGCTGCGCCATCACGGCCCACCAGTTCTCCTGCGTGAGCCGGTAGATCCCGCCCGGCTTGCCGAACCCGGTGGCGAGCTTGGCCCGCAGCTTGTTGTCCCCGATGCCGACCGCGCACGACAGCCCGGTTTCGCGCGCGACGGCGGCCCGGATCTCGGCGGCCAGGGCTTCGGGGTCTTCGGTGTCCGCCCCGACGAACGCCTCGTCCCAGCCGAGCACCTGCACCACGACCGGGAACTCCCGCACCACGGCCATCACGTGCTCGGACACCTCGAGGTACGCGGGCTGGTCCGAGGGCAGGAAAACCGCGTCGGGACAGCGTTTCGCGGCGATCCGCAGCGGCATGCCGGACTGGATCCCGAACTCGCGGGCCTCGTACGACGCGGTCGCGACGACCGCGCGCTCGGTGGGGTCGCCGTTGCCGCCGACGACCACCGGCTTGCCGGCCAGCTCGGGGTGGCGGGCGATCTCGACCGCGGCGATGAACTGGTCGAGGTCGACGTGCAGGACCCACTTCACGGGCCCAGTCTGCCTCAGATCTTGTGCCGCGCCACGTGGGTCCAGACCGTGCCGGTCAGCGCGAGGATCCCGCAGAGCGTGACCCCCGGGTCGGGCAGGATCAGCCCCAGGACCAGCAGGGTCACGGCGATGACGTCGACGGCGATCAGCAGCGTGCTCCGCAGCGCGCGCGACTTCGGGCGCTTGCCGTCGCGGAGGGCGGCGGCCAGCCCGGGATCGGTGAGCTCGAGGCTCCGCTCGATCTTCTCCAGCTCGGTGCGATCGTGGTGACTGAGCATCGGGGTACTCCTTCGGCGCCGTACCCGCCGTATCGCAGAGCGAATACCCAATCGTCCCTCCGGCGAACCGCCGAACGCCTTCTCATTTCGTGCTTTTTCGTTGCGCCGACCGGGTGATCGGCGCTCAGTGACCGCCGGGGGACACGTTACGTTCCCTTCCGCACGCGGCCGGTGACGGCTCCCTTCGCACAACCGGAGGAACATCGATGACCCTGCCCACCGAACCGATCGGCAGCATTCCGCGGCCGGACTACCTCGTCGAAGGGCTCGGCGCGTTCGCGGCCGGGCGCCTCGACGCCGCCGCGCTGGCCGAGCTGGAGAGCCGGGCGCTCGCCGACACGATCGGCCGGTTCGAGGAGACCGGCTCGCCGGTGCTGTCGGACGGTGAGCAGAGCAAGCCGAGCTTCGCGACGTACCCGCTGGCCGGGCTGACCGCGCTGGCGCCGGACGGCGTCGTCATCCCCTTCGCCGACGGGCACACCCGGCAGCTGCCGCGGCTGACGGCGGGCCCGTTCCGCTACGCCACCCACGCCGACGCCTACCTGACGCGCGCGAAGGCGCTCACGGACAAGCCGGTCAAGCAGGCCGTGATCGCCGCGTCCGCGCTGTCGCTGATCTACCCGGGCGACGGCATCGACGGGTACTCGCAGGAGCAGTTCGTCGCCGACCTGGTGAACGAGGCCGAGGCGGACATCCGCCGCAGCCTCGAAGCCGGCGCGGACAGCGTGCAGCTCGACTTCACCGAGGGGCGGCTTTCGCTGAAGCTCGACCCGTCCGGCGGGCTGCTGCGGCAGTTCGTCGACCTCAACAACGCCGTCCTCGACCGGTTCACTGCGGAGGAACGCGCGAAGATCGGCGTCCATACCTGCCCGGGTGGCGACCAGGACTCGGCGCACAGCCTCGACGTCGACTACGCGGACCTGCTGCCGACGCTGTTCTCGCTCAAGGCGGGCAAGTTCTTCGTCCAGCTGGCGAGCGAACCCGAGCCGGACCGGGTGCTGCGCACCATCGCCGAGCACCTCAAGGCGGACCAGCGCGTCTTCGTCGGCGTCATCGACCCGATCGACCCGCGGGTGGAGACGGCGGAGGAGGTCCGCGACCGGGTGCTGGCCGCGGCGAAGCACCTGCCGGCGGACCGCCTCGGCACGTGCGACGACTGCGGGTTCTCCCCGTTCGCCGACGACACGTCGACGTCGCGCGACCTGGCGTTCGCCAAGATCACCGCACGGGTGGAGGGCACGCGGCTGGCGTCCGAGAGCCTCTGAGCGGAGTCACGCCGTCTCGGCGGCGACCTTCAGCCCCAGGGCGACGAGGACGCTGCCGAGCACGGCGTCGAGGCCCCGCCGGACCCGGCTGTCCCTGAAGAACCGCTTCAGGGCGCCGACGACGAGCGCGAGGGCGGCGAACCACAGGACGGTGCCGAGGGTGGCGATGACGGCGAGCTCCAGTGTCTGCAGGGTGGAGCCGTCGGCGGGGAGGAACTGGGGGAGCAGCGCCAGGAAGTAGACGGCGACCTTGGGGTTGAGCAGGTTGGTGAAGAGGCCTTGCCGGAAGGCGGCCCCGGCGTCCAGCGGCTTGACGTCCCGGGCTTCGCCGAGATCCCGGTACTCACCGCGGCGCACGGCCAGCCAGGCCTTGACCCCGAGGAAGACGAGGTAAGCGGCCCCGACGAGCTTGACGACGGTGAAGGCCACGGCGGACGCGGTGAGCACGGCGGCAACCCCGAAGGCGATGGCGACAACCCAGGCGAAGACGCCGAGCGCGATCCCGGCGCCGGCGGCTATGCCGGCCCTTCTTCCTCCGGAGATCGAGGTCCGGGTGACCACGACGAAGTCGGGGCCGGGGGACATGGCGCCGAGGATGACGACGAGGAGGAAGGACGCGGCCGTGGCACCGGGGATCATGGCTCGAGGATAGGAGGGGGTGGCCACCGGTTTTCCCGGTCGGCTGTCACTTGATCTTGGTGAAGGTGCAGCCGCCGGAGATCTCGACGTATTCGCCCTTCTTCGCGGTGAAGCGCATCGGGCCGCCGTTGGCTTTGAGGTCGTTCGCGATGATGTCGGTGCCGGAGTCGTCGCGCAGCCGCGCCCAGTAGCCGTGGCCGACACAGTCGGCTTTGTAGCTGCCCGGCTCCAGGTCCTCGCCGACCTTGTAGGTGCCCTCGCCGACGCTGGTGGCCGGTGCGGCCGGGGCGGGGGGAGCGGAGGTGGCGCCGCCAGGGTGCCAGCCGACGGCGTCGTAGGTGACGCGGTCGTTGAACTGGGGGCAGAGCGCACCGGTCGAGAGTGACATCAGCAGCTGCGCGTCCTCCTGGCTGAAGCCGGATTCGACACCTTTCTGGAAGATCGTCTTCGGGTCGGCCTCCCGGCTCCACGCCGAACAGTAGGAGTCCGCGATACCGAGCAGGTCGACGTCCGAAACGGTGGCGACTGCCGGAACGTGTGAGCGGATCATGTCGGGCAGCGCGGTGCGCGAGAGCCCCGCCGGATTGCTCCAGCCCGAAGAAGTCGCGGGCGCGCCGGTGGACGTGGGGGCAGGCGTCGGCGGACTGCTGTGGCTGCTTCCGGTGCCGGACACGACGATGATCGCGGCGCCCAGGATCATCGCCGACATCAGGATGCCGCCGCCCAGGAACCATGGCCAAACCGGGCGCTTCCGAGGTGGCAGTGCTAGGGAGCGGCTCGGGGCAAATACGTGTCCGAACCACCACCGCGCGTGCCGGCCACCAACCCTGCGACACCCCCCACACACCACCCGGGAAGAACCACCAGACCTCCGCTGTTGCCCCCACTGTGACGGCGGACCCGAGCGGAATGCTCCCAAGTGAACTTCCGGTAGGGTCGATCTTGTGGGTGACTCCAGGGGCGAGGGCATGACGGCTGAGGTGCGGACGCGGGTGCGGATTCCCCTGCGGCTCCACGGTGGCCTCTCCGTCGACGCCGAGGCCGTCACCTTCCGGGGCCTTGCCGATGGCGGTGAGCACCTCGCCCTCGTGCTCGGCACGCCCGGTGACGTGCCGCTCGTGCGGCCGCACTCCGAATGTCTCACCGGGGACGTCTTCGGGTCCGCGCGCTGCGACTGCGGACCCCAGCTCGCCGAAGCCGTCGAGAAGATCTCCGAGGTTGGTGGGTACCTGCTCTACCTGCGGCAAGAAGGCCGGGGGATCGGGCTGTACAACAAGCTCGACGCCTACGCCCTCCAAGACGGCGGCCTCGACACCTATGCCGCCAACGCCGCGCTCGGGCTGCCCGAAGACGCGCGCGACTACACCGTCGCCGCGCAGATGCTCGGGGCGCTTGGCGTCCAAGAGGTCGATCTGCTCTCCAACAACCCCGACAAGGCCGCGCAGCTCAAGGAAGCCGGGATCCGGGTGCGGGGTCAGGTGCCGACCGGGGTGTTCGCCACCGGGGACAACGTCCGGTACCTGCGCGCCAAGGCCGAGCAGACCGGGCACACGCTGCCCGGGCTCGCCAGCTAGGCCAGGCGCTGGGCCGCCGCCGCGGCGGGGCCCGTCGTCAGCTTCTCCAGCAGTCCGATCAGGACCGTCTGCTCCGCCGGGGTCAGCGACGCCGACCACGCCTGCTCGCGCGTGTTGTGCGCCTGGTACGCGTCCGTCACCGCCGTGTGGCCCGCCTCCGTCAGCGCGAGCTCGACCGCCCGGCGATCGCGGGGGACCTGCGTGCGGGTCACCAGGCCGTCCCGCTCGAGCGTCTTGACCAGCGCCGACACCGCCGCGCGGCTCATCCCGGCCAGCCGGGCCGCGTGGCGGGACTCCAGCGGGCCCGCCAGCCACAGCACGAACAGCACGCGGAACCCGCCCCAGCTCAGGCCGCGCGGGCGGTGCACCGTCGACTCCCAGTCGTAGACCAGCGCGCCCGCCAACCGGTGCAGGGTGAGGCCGAGGCGCATCGCCACCGGGTCGGTGTCCGGCAGCTCCGCCTTCGTCTTCCCGATCGCGTAGTCGACGAACGAAAGGTAGTCGAGCTCTTCGGCCGGTCGGTCGGTCATGCGCCTCAGATTAGGCGAAGAGGGGTTCCCAGCGGCGGCCCGGCGGGCTAACCTGACGAGCAGATAGTCAAACCTTTGACGATCAGAAGGAGCGCTCGCCGTGACGAAGAAAGCCTTCGCCTCTTCGGCCGACCTGGCGGAAAAAGCTCAGACCCTGGAAGTCCTGGACGACGGCGTCTACGCGCTGACCGCCGAGGGCGACCCCAACATCGGCGCCGTCGAAGGCGAGGACTTCCTCGTCTGCTTCGAAGCGCTGGCCACGCCGGTCGCGGCCGCCGAATGGCTCGCGAAACTGCGTGAGCACACCGACAAACCCGTCCGCTACCTCGTGCTCAGCCACTACCACGCGGTCCGCGTGCTCGGCGCGTCCGCCTTCGACGCCGAAGTGATCGTCGCGCACGAGAACACCCGGGCGCTGGTCGCCGAGCGCGGCAAGGAGGACTGGGCCAGCGAGTTCGGCCGGATGCCGCGGCTGGCCAAGGGCGCCGACTCGGTGCCCGGCCTGACCTGGCCGACGCTCACCTTCTCCGACCGCCTCACTATCGACCTCGGCGGCGACCGCGGTGACCTCGTGCTCCAGTACTGCGGGCGCGGGCACACCGAAGGCGACATCGTCGCGTGGCTGCCGCGCCGGAAGATCCTCTACGCCGGCGATCTCGTGGAAGCCGAAGCCGCGCTGTACACCGGCGACGCGTTCCACCGCGACTGGGCTTCGTCCACTTTGGACCGCGTCGGCGAGTTCGGCGCCGAGACGTTGATCGGCGGTCGCGGCGGGGTGAGCCGGGGCCGGGAGGCCGTCGACGCCGCCATCGCGCAGACCCGGCACTTCCTGGACACGATGATCCGCGAGGTCGGCGCGGTCCGCGACGCCGGCGGCACGCTCAAGGACGCCTTCGACCGCACCCACGCGGCGCTGAACGACCAGTACGGGCACTGGCCGATCTTCGAGCACTGCCTGCCCTTCGACGTCTCGCGCCTGTGGGACGAGCTGGGCGGCATCGAGCGGCCGGTGGTGTGGACCGCCGAGCGCGACCGCGAAGTCTGGGACCAGCTGCAGGGATGACGGTCGCCGTCCTCGGCAGCGGCCCGGTCGGCCAGACCGCCGCGCTGCTGCTCGCGCGCTGGGGCGTGCCCGTGGTGCTCGTCGACGAGCACGAGGTGCGCGATCCCGTGGGGTCCAAGGCCATCTGCCAGCAACGGGACACTTTGGACGTCTGGGCGTCGCTCGGCGCCGGCTGTCTCGCCGAAGAAGGCCTCACCTGGACGACCGCCCGGACGTTCCACCACGACACGGAGCTGTTCTCGCTGAAGCTGCCCGACGGCGGGTCGGCGCTGCCGCCGTTCGTCAACATCTCGCAGGCGCGCGTCGAGGAGGTGCTCGACGAGCTGATCGCGGCGCAGCCGCTGATCGACGTCCGCCGCGGGCACCGCGTCACCGGCGTGACCCAGCCCGGCTGCGTCGTGGTCGAGTGCGAGACCAGGGACGGGCCACGCCGGATCGAGGCCGAGTACGCGATCGCGTGCGCGGGCTCGCGCGGCGACACCGTGCGGCGAGCGCTGGGCCAGCACCTGGGCGGGTTCTCCTTCCGCGACCTGTTCCTGATCTGCGACATCCGGGCGGACCTGCCGGGGTGGGCGGCCGAGCGCCGCTTCTACTTCGACCCGCCGTGGAACCCGGGGCGGCAGGTGCTGATCCACCCGTGCCCGGGCTCGCAGTTCCGCATCGACTGGCAGGTCCCCGACGACTACGACCTCACGGCCGAGGAGACCGGCGGCGCCCTCGACCACCGGATCCGGGCGATCATCGGCGACCGGCCCTACGAGGTCGTCTGGCGCTCGGTGTACCGCTTCCACACGCGGCTCGTCGACCGGATGCGCGTCGGGCGCGTGCTGCTGGCCGGGGACTGCGCGCACCTGGTGGCGCCGTTCGGGGCGCGAGGGCTCAACTCGGGCGTCGCCGACGCCGAGAACGCGGCCTGGAAGCTCGCCTGGGTCCTGCGCGGTCAGGCCGACGAGGACCTGCTGGAGAGCTACCACACCGAGCGGCACGCGGCGGCCACCGAGAACGCGGCGGTCACCACGGCCACGATGGACTTCCTGGTGCCGCAGGACGACGACCAGCGCGAGCGCCGGTTGGACATCCTGACCCGCGCGGCGACCGACCCGGCGGTGCACGAGCAGGTCGACTCGGGGCGGCTGGCCGAACCGTTCTGGTACGCGGATTCGCCGTTGACCACGCCCGATCCGGCGCGCCCGCACACCGGACGGCCCCGGCGCGGGACCTTGCCGCCGCCGGGACCGGGGGTGCTGCTGCCGGACGTGACCGTCGAGAGTGGACGGTTGCGTGACCTGGCCCGCCAGGGGTTCCTCCTCCTGACGACCCCCGGGGTGCAGGCCGAGGGGACGCGGGCGGTGGAGATCCCGGTCGGCGGGGCGCTGGGCGCGCGTCCGGGCGAAGCCTGGCTGGTCCGCCCGGACGCGTACGTCGCCGCGGTGCTACGGGTAGCTGACCAGCGGGCTCACCTGGTGCCCGGTGTTCGCGGCGTCACCCGAGTCGTTGATGACGTGCGCG
The DNA here is from genome assembly GCF_024703995.1 of Amycolatopsis iheyensis. GTDB lineage: Bacteria > Actinomycetota > Actinomycetes > Mycobacteriales > Pseudonocardiaceae > Amycolatopsis > Amycolatopsis iheyensis. The sequence goes on from NZ_JAMXQV010000031.1 coordinate 112,061, forward strand.
ATCGTGCCGACGCCACCGAGTGAGACCGAAACGAGGTTGTGGAACCGGACCCCGGAGTTGTTCGGCACCTCGAAGGAGTGACTGGCCACAATGGACGGGTTGGTGTTGAAGAAGCAATAGCTGCCCAGGCCCCAGCCCTCGTGGCTGGTCACCGAGTCGGCGACCTTGTACGCCGCCCAGCCCTGCCGGCCGCCCCCGCTGGACCAGGAACCCTGGTCCGGCGGGTCGTACGGCATCTCGTTCTGGAAGAAGTACGTCCGGCCGCCGTTGCCGTTCCAGAGCACCTCGTACTGCTGGTAGTGCTCGACGAACAGGCCGTACATCGTCACGTTCGCGCCGTTGACGACCAGGCCGTTGGCCGCGGTGTTGACGTTCCAGCCGACGCCGTTGGAGTGGTCGCCGCGCCACAGCCACATGTGGTCGCCGATGACGTTGTTCGAGTTGACCACCAGCGTCTGCGTGGCCTTCCCGACGGCCGCGCCGCCGATCCGGAAGAACACGTCGTGCAGCGACGTCGGGTCGCCCGCGTGGTTGGCGTTCGACCCCGGCGGCCCGACCTGCACGAGCACCGGCGAGTTCACCGCGCCCGCGTCGACCAGCAGCCCGGCGATCTTCACGCCGTCCACATCGGACGTCGTGATCGCCGCGTTCCCGTTGGTGGGCATCAGCGTCGCCAGGCCGAGCCCGAGCACCACAGTGTCCGGACGCGTGACGTTCAGCGCCTGGTCGAGGTGGTACACGCCGGGCGTGACCAGCAGGTTCTTGCCCGCGGCCAGGGCGGCGTTGAGCGTCGCGGCCGAGTCGGACGGGTGCGCGACGTAGAACTCGCTGAGCGAGATCGACTGGCCGGCCGGCGCGCCGTGCCCCCAGCTGGTGCCGGACGAGTTCTGCCGCAGTGCCGGGACGAACACGTTGTAGCTGCCCGAGCCGTCGACGTAGAGGAACGGCTTCTCGCGGATCACCGGGGTCTGGCCGACGACGGTCTCGGGCGGGTTCGGGAACGACGCCGGCGGGGTGCCGGTCGAGCCGACGAACACCATGTTCCAGACGCCGCCCTGCCAGCCGCCCAGCTCGCTGTTGCGGGTCAGGAACTGCTGCTGCGAGCCGGACACGGCGACGCCGTCGATCTTGCTGTCGGCGATGAGACCGCCGCTGGCCCAGCCGTCGCCGCCGTTCCACAGCTGGATCTGGCTGCCCTTGAGGTGCATCCGGCGGTAGGGCGCGGCCTGCGCGACGGCCCAGCGCTCGACCTGTCCGGCCGGCAGGGTCACCGACAGGTTTTCGGCGGAGCGCCAGAAGTTCTGCGTCGCGTTGCCCTTGTTGGCCGGGTTGTCACCCTGCTGCAGCCAGTCCGCCTCGACGCGCACGTGCCCGTTGAGGTTGACGTCGTCGGGGGAGAGGCCCAGCCCCGCGACCTGCTCGTAGAACCCGAGGTTGACGTCGGCGTTGTAGTTACCGGGCTTGAACAGCACGGCGTAGCGCTCGTTGCCGAACTGGTTGGTGTGCTGCTGGTTCGCGATCTGCGTCAGCCGGTTCTGGATCGTCGCGGCCGGGGTCGAGGGGTCGAACACCGACACGTTCGGCCCGAGGTCCGGGTTGCGCGGGTCGGTCGGCGGGATCGTGGTGCCGCCACCGGTGCCGTGCACGGCCACTTCCCACAGGGAGTAGCCGTAGCCGGTCGCCCGCTGCGTGCCGTAGACCCGCAGGTAGCGGGCGGTGCCGGTGAGGGCCACGGTCTGCGTGCCGCCGGCGCCGGTGGTGGTCGAGTACGCCGTCGTCCAGGTGGTCGCGTCCGAGGACAGCTGGACGGAGAACGCTTTCGCGTACGCGGCTTCCCAGGTGAGCGCCACGTCGCAGAGCTGCTGCGCGGAACCCAGGTCGACCTGCAGCCACTGCGGGTCGCTGAACGCGCTGGACCAGCGCGTCCCGGTGTTGCCGTCGACGGCCGCGGACGCGGGCGTCCCGCCGTTTTCGGTGGACGACGCGGTCGCCGGGTGGCCCTGCGCGAGGTTGGTGGTCCCGCACGCGGCGGCCTGCGCGGGTGCGGAGCCGACCACCGCCGCGGTGGTGACCGCGGTGACGAAGGTGGTGGCGATGACGAGGAGGCGGTGTACGGGGGAGAACGTCGTTGATCTCATCGGCCTGCCTGCTGCTCGAGGGGAGGACGGGCGAACGGGACCGGGCGAGCCCCACAGCTCGCGCCGGTGTCGGGTGGTGCGGCGGGTTCGCGCGCCGCGCTCGCCGGCGCCGTGAGCCGGAGGAGCGGTGCCAGGCGGTGCGAAGAGCGCGAACCGGTCAACCCGAGGGTGTGCGTGAAGCGGAGAACCGATCCGGGTGGCGGTCACGGAACCGGTTCCAGCGGATCAGAGTTAACAGCGCGGGGTTCGGCGGAGTCAAGGATCCAGCGCGGATTCGTTCTCCCGGACCAGTGTCCGGGGTGGTCCGCGACCGTCCGGCGCAGCGTCGTTGACATTTTACGGCTCTTTATTTATATCCTGAACTAAGAGCGTGCCGACGAGCGGGACCCACACCCGCGCCGAGGACCACGTGAGCCGATCCGCGCCGGGGCAAGGCCGCCCCGGCGCCGGTTCGCCGTGGAGGTGCCCATGCAACGCCGCCCGCCGAGAACCCGGGTTCTCGCCGTCCTCGCCCTGACCCTGGCCGCGCTCTTCCCCGCGGCCGCGGCCCACGCCGCGCCCGTGCTGCTCTCCCAAGGCCGTCCGGTGACGGCGTCCTCGACCGAGTCCGCCGCCTTCCCGGCTGCCGCCGCGGTCGACGGCGACCCCGGCACGCGCTGGTCCAGCGCGTTCGCCGACCCGCAGACCCTGCAGGTCGACCTCGGCTCCACCCAGCAGCTGTCCCAGGTCGTGCTGAACTGGGAAGCCGCCTACGCCAAGGCCTTCACCCTCCAGGCCTCCACCGACGGCGCGAACTGGACGTCGCTCTACTCGACGACCACCGCGACCGGCGGGACACAGACCTTGAACGTCACCGGCAGCGGCCGCTACGTCCGGCTCACCGGCACCCAGCGCGCCACGCAGTACGGCTACTCGCTGTGGGAGTTCCAGGTCTACGGCGGGGGCGGCACCACGCCGCCCGGCGACGTCCTGCTCTCCTACGGCAAGTCCGGCACGGCCTCGTCGTACCAGGACGACGGCGCCTGCCCCGGCTGCGTCCCGGCCAAGGCGTTCGACCACGACCCCGCCACGCGCTGGGCGACGAGCGCGACCACCGGCTGGGTCGACCCGGGCTGGATCCAGGTCGACCTCGGCGCGGTCGCGGCCGTCCACCAGGTGGTCCTGCAGTGGGACCCGGCCTACGCCGTCGCGTACCAGATCCAGGTGTCGAACGACGGCGCGAACTGGACGTCGGTCTACTCGACCACGACAGGCAAGGGCTTCAAGGAGACCCTGACCGTCAACGGCTCCGGCCGGTACGTCCGGATGTACGGCACCGCCCGCTCCAACGGCTACGGCTACTCGCTGTGGGGCTTCGACGTCTACGGCACCGGCGGCAACCCGACCACCCCGCCGCCCGCGCCGCCGGCCCCGCACTTCCCGGGCACGCTGGTCTGGAGCGACGAGTTCAACGGCGCCGCGGGCGCGGGCCCGGACGCGAGCAAGTGGACCGCCGAGACCGGCCCGGGCGTGAACAACGAGCTCGAGTACTACACGAACAACAACAACGCCAAGCAGGACGGCCGCGGCAACCTCGTCATCCAGGTCCGCCGCGAAGCCACGCCGGGCAGCGCCTGCCCGGTCGACCCGATCAGCGGCAGCGGCACCTGCCAGTACACCTCGGGCCGGATCAACACCGCCGGCAAGTTCAGCTTCACCTACGGGCACGTCGAGGCGAACATCAAGGTGTCCGGCACGCAGGGGCTGTGGCCCGCGTTCTGGTTGCTGGGCGCCAACTTCTTCAGCGGCACACCGTGGCCGAACTGCGGGGAGATCGACATCATGGAGCACGTCGGGAAGTCGCCGAACCTGGCCTACTCGACCATCCACGCGCCCGCGTACAACGGCGCCGGCGGCATCGGCGCCCCGCTGGACCTCGGCCAGGACGTCTCGGCGGGCTTCCACAAGTTCGGCCTCGACTGGGACGCGAACCACATGACGTTCTCCGTCGACGGCAACGCGTTCGAGACGATCAACCGCGCCACGGTCGAGAGCACGCGCGGGCCGTGGGTGTACGACCACCCGTTCTTCCTGATCCTCAACAACGCCATCGGCGGGGACTTCCCCGGCCCGCCGGGCGCCGGGACGGTCCTCCCGCAGGACATGGTGATCGACTACGTGCGGGTCTACCAGTGAGGCGGCTCGCCCTCGGTGCGGCGGTGGTGGTGGGACTGCTCGCGGTCCCGCCGCTCACCGCCCAGGCGGCCCCGGCCCTGCTCTCCCAAGGGCACGCCGTGACCGCCTCCTCCACCGAAAACGCCGCTTTCCCCGCGAGCGCGGCCGTCGACGGCGACCCGGGCACGCGCTGGTCCAGCCTCGCCGCCGACCCGCAGACGCTGCAGGTCGACCTTGGCTCGTCGCACCGCCTCAGCCAGGTCGTCCTCCAGTGGGAGGCGGCGTACGCCACGGCGTTCACGATCCAGGCCTCGGCCGACGGCGGCCAGTGGTCCACTGTGTACTCGACCACGACCGGCACCGGCGGCACCCAGACGCTGCCGGTGTCCGGGAGCGGCCGGTACGTCCGGCTGACCACCACCCACCGCGCCACCCAGTGGGGTGTCTCGCTGTGGGAGTTCCAGGTCTTCGGCGACGGTTCGGCGCAGGCGTGCGGCAGTGCGAACGCGGGCCTGCGGCAGCCGGCGACGGCGTCCAGCGTGCAGTCGGACGCGTTCCCGGCGAGCGCGGCGGTCGACGGCGACGGCGGGACCCGGTGGTCGAGCCTGGCCGCCGACCCGCAGTGGCTCCAGGTCGACCTCGGCAGCTCGCGGCCGGTCTGCGGTGTCGACCTGACCTGGGAGGCGGCCTACGCGAGCGCGTACACGATCCAGCTGTCCACCGACGGGACTTCGTGGACGACGGCGGCGACCGTGGCCGGCGCGGGCGGGACCGAGCACCCGGCGGTGTCCGGCACGGCTCGCTACGTGCGGATGACCGCGACCGCGCGGGCCACGCAGTGGGGTGTCTCGCTGTGGGAGTTCGCGGTGCACACGACCGACAGCGCACCACCGACCACCGGGTGCCCGTGGGTGGGCTCGACCGCGCCGGTGGCCGACCGCGTCACCCAGCTGATGGCGGCCATGACCGCGCAGCAGAAGATCAAGGTGCTGCACGGCAACGGCGCGACCGGGCCCTACATCGGCAACACCGACGCCGTGCCCGAGCTGTGCATCCCGGCGCTCGGCCTGCAGGACGGCCCGGCCGGGGTCGGCGACGGCCTCGACGGCGTCACCCAGTTCCCGGCGCCGGTGACGGCCGCCGCGACCTGGGACACCGGGCTCCTCAGCCGGTACGGCAGCGCGATGGGCGCCGAGTTCGCGGGCAAGGGCGCCGACGTCGTCCTCGGCCCGACGATCAACCTCGTCCGCGACCCCCGGTGGGGCCGCAACTTCGAGACCTACGCCGAGGACCCGTACCTCGCCGGGGCGGCCGGAACCGCGACGGTCCAGGGCATCCAGAACCAGGGCGTAATGGCGCAGGCCAAGCACGCGGCCGCCTACAACGTCGAGGCCGGGGCGTCACGCGGGACGCCGTCGGACAACGTCATCATCGACGACCGGACCCTGCACGAGCTGTACCTGCCGGCGTTCCAGCAGGTGGCGAGCCAGGGCCAGGTCGCGTCCATGATGTGCGCCTACAACCAGATCAACGGCGTCCCGGCCTGCCAGAACAGCGGTGTGCTCACCACGGCGATCAAGCAGGACGCGAACTGGGACGGCTTCGTCGGCTCCGACTGGGGCTCGGCGACCGGCGGCCCGCGCCAGCTGGCCAACGGCGGCCTGGACATGGAGATGCCCGGCGGCGCCTTCTTCGGCCAGGGCCTGCTCGACGCCGTCTCGCGCGGCGAGGTCACGCAGGCGCGGGTCGACGACATGGTCCGGCGGGTGCTGACCCAGATGTTCAGGTTCGGCGTGTTCGACCGGGCGCGGCGGGGCACTCCGCAGTCGGTCGTGACGAACGCGGCGAACGTCGCCACGGCGAGGGACGTCGCGGCGGCCGGATCGGTGCTGCTGAAGAACACCGGCGTCCTGCCGCTCACCGCGTCGACGAAGTCGATCGCGCTGTCCGGCGGCGACGGGATCGACCCGCAGAACATCGGCGGTGGCAGCGCCAAGGTCAACCCGTCGCCGGCGTCGGTGAACCCGATCAACGGGATCAAGGCGCGGGCCGGGGCCGGGGTCACGGTGTCCTATGTGGACGGCGCGGGTGAGCACGTCCAGACGCCGAACATCCCGGGCGCGGTAGCGGCCGCGCGGGCCGCCGACGTCGCGATCGTGTTCGCCAGCTACGGCGAGTCCGAGACGCAGGACCTCGACACGATCGACCTGCAGCACCAGCAGAACGACCTGATCGACGCCGTCGCGTCGGCCAACCCGCGCACGATCGTCGTCCTCAACACCGGGTCGGCGGTGACCATGCCGTGGCTGTCCAAAGCGGCGGCGGTCATCGAGGGCTGGTACCCCGGCCAGGAGAACGGCAACGCGATCGCGTCGCTGCTCTACGGCGACGTCAACCCGTCGGGCAAGCTGCCGGTCAGCTTCCCGAAGCAGCTCGCCGACCTGCCCACGGCGAACGTCCAGCAGTTCCCGGGCGCCAACGACCGGATCGAGTACTCCGAAGGGCTCAACGTCGGGTACCGGTGGTACGACAGCCGGAACATCGAGCCGCTGTTCCCGTTCGGCTTCGGGCTCTCGTACACGACGTTCGGGTTCTCGAACCTGGTCGTCACGCCTTCGGGGACGAACGGCACGGCCACCGTGACGGCGACGGTGACCAACACCGGCACCCGCGCGGGCGCCGACGTCGTCCAGCTCTACGTCGGTCAGCCCGCCGGCAACGGCGAGCCGCCCAAACAGCTGAAGGGGTTCAAGAAGGTGCAGCTCAGCCTCGGGCAGAGTGCCCAGGTGTCGTTCCCGCTCACCCCGCGGGACCTCGCGCACTGGACCGGTTCGTGGACGACGAACCCGGGCCAGTACCGCGTCTACCTCGGGGATTCCTCGCGCAACGTGCCGCTTTCGGCGGCGCTGACCGTCACCTGAGTCGACTCGCGGACCACCAGCGAGGTCGGCACGATCAGCGGCTCGTCCGGCCGGGGCGCCCCACCCAGCAGGGCGAGCAGCTGACGGGCCGCCGCCTCGCCCATCTCGCGCAGGGGCTGGCGGACGGTGGTCAGCGGTGGCTGGGTGTGCGCGGCCAGGGGGATGTCGTCGAAGCCGACCACGGCGACGTCCCCCGGCACCGCGCGGCCGAACTTCCGCAGCCCGGCCAGCACCCCGGCCGCGGTGAGGTCGTTGTGCGCGAAGACGGCGTCGAACTCCGGGCCCGTTTCGAGGAGCTGGATGATCGCCGCTTCGCCGCTCTCGCCGGTGAAGTCGCCCTCGATGATCAGGCGCGGGTCGAGCGTCAGACCGGCGTCGAGGACGGCGTCGTTGAACCCGTTGAGGCGGTCGGTGGTGCAGCCGAAGTCGCGGGGCCCGGTGACGGTGGCGAGCCGGGTGCGGCCGGTGGCGAGGAGGTGCTCCGCCGCGGCCGCGCCACCCAGCCGGTTGCTCGTGCCCACCGACGGGAACGCGGGACGGCGGCCGCGGTCGTCGATCACCACCACCGGCAGCCCGGAGTCGTGCAGCACCCGCAGGTGCCGCACCGCGTCCGGCGGCTCGACGAGCAGCAGCCCGTCGAACGCCTTCGCCGACACCTGCCGGGAGAACTCCTCCAGGGAGTCCGAGCCGCGGTTGGCCGTGGACAGCAGCAGGCCGTAACCCTTGGCCTCCACGACGTCGGCGACGCCCTGCAGCACCTCGCCCATCCACGGCCACGTCAGGCCGGGCACCAGCATGCCGACCGTGCGCGTCACGCCCCGGGCCAGCCCGACCGCGCCGGCGCTCGGGATGTAGCCGGTCGCGGCGATCACCTCGCGGACCCGGATGGCGGTGGCCGCGTCGACGTCGGCCTTGTTGTTGAGCACCCGCGACACGGTCGTCTTGCTCACCCGCGCCCGGCGGGCGACCTCGGCGATCGTGACGCGCATCCGACCTCCCGGGGAGCCGAGCCCTGTGGTGCCAAGGTACTCGCCCTCGGCCCCGCGGCGAGTGGTGCGAGATCGATCAAGTCCGCACGGACAACCGGGTGAGGCTCGCGTCGCCGGTCCGCCAGCGCGTCCGGACCGCCACGTACCGGGCCGGGCCGGTGTCCGCCGTCCGGTAGGTGACGCCGTCGACACTGGTCTCGACGCTCGTCTCGGGACGACGTCCGTGGCTCCAGGCCAGTTCCACCGCGGAAACCGCGGTCACGGACCCGAGATCGACGACCATCCGGCCGTCCGGGCCCGGCCGCCACGCGGTCGCGGGGTCGTCGTCGACGGCGGCCGCGGGGCTCGACATCCCGGGCGGCAGGGGATCCGCCGGGAAGGTGGTCCGCCCGAGCGCGCGGTCGGCCAGCGGGTAGGGCCGGAGGTCACCGAACACGACCGGCACGGTGTGCCGCGGCGGCAGCACCACGGTCCGCGCCCGGCCGCCGGCCGGGGTCACCGTGACGAGGACGGGGAGGAACCCGGCCGGCGCGGTGAGATCGACCCGGCTCGCGTCGCGGACGACCGCTTTCAGCCCGGCCGGGCCGCGCACGGTGAACCGCGGGGGTTCGACGCGGCCTTCCGCCGCCGCCAGCGCGTAGGACAACTCGGTGCCGGTCCTCGTGACGGTCTGCTCACCGCGGTAGAGCCGGGCTTCGCCCGGGAGGGCCACCGTGCCGCGCACCGCGGCGCCGGAGAGGTTGAGCAGCACGAGGAACCCGTCGGTGACGGTGGCTTCGACTCCGGCGGCGCCGGAGGTGACCCGCCCGCTCGGCCGGCCGGGGCCGGGGCGCAGCTCGGCGACGAAGGGCGCGGGCGGGCCGTCGGAGAGCGTGACGCGGTCGCCGGTGACGGTGAGCGGGTTCGGGCCCGCGACGGTGATCCCGGCGCGGCCGTCGATGTCCAGCCGGCCCTTCGTGCTGGTGAGCGCGGGCACCGGGTAGGTCACCGCGGGCGTCCAGGTGACGCCGTCGGCGGAGGTTTCGACGCGGTACTTGCGCCCGGCGGCCGCCTCCCAGCTCAGCGTGACCCGGTCGAACGTCGCCGCGGCGCCGAAGTCGATCGCGAGCCAGCTGTCGGCCCGCGGCCGGTCCGATGTGGACACCGCCCAGCGCGTGGTTCCGTTGCCGTCGTTGGCGTACTTCGCCTCCTTGCCCGGGCTCACCGAAGACGCCGACGCCGTGCCGGCCCGCGCGAGGTCCGGGCCGTCGCCGTCGCGGACTTCGAAGGCCCACAGCGAATAGCCGTACTGCGGGTCCGGCTGGACGCCGAGCATCCGGACGTGCCGGGCGGTGACCGGGGCGAACGTGAGGTCGTCGGTCCGGGCGCCGGCCGGGGCGGCCTGCGCCTTGATCGTGACCGTGCCTTCGGCGGCGGTGTAGGCCCGGTCGCCGTCGAGACCCGGGACGCCCGGCATGACGAGGTTGTAGACGTTCAGGACGCCTTCGCTTTCGGCGACGCCGGTGCTGGCGTACACGGCGGCGCCGGTCGGAAGGGTGGCGAAGGCCGCGTATCCGGTGGCGAAGCGGAGAACGGCGACTGTGCCGTCGAAGCCGTCGCGGACCTTCGTGTAGGTGGTGGCGTGGCGTTCCCGGACGGCGATGTTCGTGGCCGGGAGCAGCATCGGGTTCGCGCCGCCGAGGACGAAGAGCCAGTCGTCGTGGTGCGGCTGCCAGGCGAACTTCACGAAGCCGGGCTTGGTGACGGTCGCGGCCCAGGCGGCGGGGGAGCGGTGGGCGAGCAGGCCCGGCTCGGCGCCGAAGTCGGCGGCCCCGGCGGCGTGGGCGTCGAACTCCTCCTTGGTCACCGGGGTGACCGGGCGGGTGGCTCGCCACTCGTGCAGCAGGTAGCTGATGGCGAGCTCGGCGCGTGCCTCGGGCTCGTACTTCGGCTCACCGGAGAACTTCGTGATCCGGTCGGCGGGGGCGTAGGCCTGGTAGGGCTCGAGCCGCGCGGCGAGGTCGGCCTCGGCGCGTGCGGCGTGACGGTCGCCGAGGACCTGCGCGCGGAAGGCGAGCGGGATGACGTCGCGGCCGTAGAGGTGCTCGCGGTCGGCGACCATCGGCATCAGCGGCTCGCCGGCGTCGCTGGTCATCAGGAGCATCGTCCGCCAGAGCAGCTCGCCGTTCGGCTGGGCGGTGAGGACTTCGGGCAGCGGGACGCCGGCGGCGAGGAAGTGCATGGCGTTCCGGCCGGAGGTGCGCCAGAGCTCTTCCTGGTAGTGCGGGCCGAAGGAGCCGTGGTTTTCGACGAGGAAGGTGTCGTAGAGGTTGCTGGCGGTGTTCGCGGCGATGGGGACGCCGTCGACGACCCGCGGGTTGGCCAGGTCGGCGGCCGGCAGCCCGGTCTCGTTGCGGCTCCAGGCGCCGAAGGCGGCCCGCCAGTCGTTCGCACTGGGGTCCTGGGGCGCCCACGCGAGGGCCGGCGCGAGCGACTGGGCGTAGACGCCCATCTCCTCGAGCTTGGTGTCGCCTTGGAAGCCGCCGAGGAGGTGGTTGGGCGTCCAGCTGCCCGACGCCGGGTCGTCGTTCGTGCCGAGGGCGGTGGTGTAGGCGGCTTGGCCGGTGGTGATGCGCTCGACGTTCTGTTTCGTGGTGTCGTCGAGGTCTGTCCACAGGAGACGCGCGGCGAGCAGGAAGTAGGACTGGAAGGTGGTGTCGAAGAACAGCCTTCGGCCCCACTCGGTGCCGCCGGTCAGCAGGTTCGACGCGGCGAAGTGCTTGATGGTGGCGAGGGTGTGGGCCTTGAGGGTCTGCTGGCTGACGCCGGCGATGGCGGCGTCGTAGCCGGGGCGGGTCAGGAGGAGGGCGTTCCCGAGGACGACGGCGAAGGTGAAGTCCTTGGCGGGGTAGATGCCGGCGGTCGTGTCGAACTGCTGCTCGGCCCACCGGGTGTGCCGCAGGAGAACCCGCAGGTAAGTGGCGGCGACGGGATCGGGCGGGCCGGGCGGTGCCGCCCGCGCGATGCCCGGCCGCAATCCCGAGGCGAGGAGAGCCGCGACGCCGCCCGCGCCCACGAGGGCCTTCCGCCGGTTGAACTCACCCATGGTCCGGTCTCCGCTCGATGACAACCTTGTCAGCGCGGATTCTGGGACGGCGGCCCGGACCGGGGCAAGGCCGGCGGCGAATCCCGTCCGGTTTCGGACAAGACCGGGGTAATTCGTATAACGACCTATACCCGTCGCCTTGGTCGCCACCGCGGCGAGCGGTGCCTCGGGTAGTGAATGAGGCATTCACTACGTGGGCGAGTGGGTGGCGGCCGGTGGGAGCAATCTCACCGCGGCCCACCGGCTGCCGCGTGTTGAGATGACAACGTGATCACCGACCCCGGCATCCTCCTCCTGCTCGTCCTCGCCGGAGTCGGCGCCGGGCTGACCGGCGCCACCGCCGGGCTCGCGTCGCTCGTCTCCTACCCGGCGCTGCTCGCCGCCGGGCTGCCGCCCGTGACCGCCAACGTCACCAACACCGTCGCCATGCTCGGGACCACCGCCGGGGCCGCCGCCGGGGCGCGGCCCGAGCTCGCCGGGCAGCGGCGGAAGATCGTCCCGCTCTGCCTCATCACCACCGTCGGCGGCGCCTGTGGCGGGCTCGTGCTCCTGCTGACCCCGTCGGACGCCTTCACCGCGGTCGTCCCGTGGCTGATCGGCGCCGCGTCGATCGTGCTCATGGCGGGGCCGCGGCTGCGCCGGCTGGCCGAAGGCGCCGAGCACCACGGCCTCAGCCCGGCGACCGCCGTCGCCGCCTTCTTCATCGGCATCTACGGTGGCTACTTCGGCGCTGCCGCCGGGGTGCTCATGCTCGCGCTGCTCGTCTCGGTCTGGAGCCAGCCGCTCGCCCGGACGAACGCGGCGAAGAACCTGGTCACCGGCTCGGCCAACCTGCTCGCCGCGATCGTCTTCGCCGTCACCGGCAAGGTCGTCTGGCCGGCCGCGCTCGCCGTCTGCCTCGGCTCGCTCGCCGGGTCGTGGCTCGGCTCGATCCTCGTGCGGCGCCTGCCCGCGACGCCGCTGCGGATCGGGATCGGCATCGCCGGCTTGACACTCGCGGTGGTGCTGGCGTTCTCCTGAAACGACAGGGCATGATCGGCGGGGTATCGGCGAGCAGGAGACCAGATGAGCATTGTCGGGACCCGGGTGGTCCGCCAGGAGGATCAGAACCTGATCACCGCCGGCGGCACCTACGTGGACGATCTGCGGGAGGAAGCGCTTTCCGGCGCCGCACACGCGGTGTTCGTGCGCAGTCCGGTGGCGCACGCGCGGATCGAGAACATCGATGTGACCGAAGCGAAGGCGGCGCCGGGGGTGCTCGGCGTGTTCACCGCCGCCGACCTCGGGCTCGCCCCGCACGACGCGGGACCGGTGAAGGAGCCGTGGCTGGCCGACGGTGTGGTGCGCTACGTCGGCGAACCCGTCGCGCTGGTCCTCACCGAGGAGCGCTACCAGCTGGCCGACGCCGCCGAGCTGGTCGACATCGACTACGACCCGCTCGACGCGGTCGCGAGCATCGACGCGGCGCTGACGGACGAGTCGCTGCTGTACCCGGCGACCGGCAGCAACCTCATGCAGGTCAACGGCATGCCGGAGTTCGACGACACGATCTTCGACGACTGCGAGGTCGTCATCTCGCAGACCATCGTCAACCAGCGCGTCGCCCCGGCGCCGCTGGAGGTGCGCGGTGGGTCGTGCGCGTGGGGTGAAGACGGCCGGCTGACGGTCTGGCTGTCCACCCAGAACGCCCAGATCGCCCGGACGCAGGTGGCCGCGAGCCTCGGCCTCGACGAGGAGAAGGTGCGCGTCATCGCCCCCGACGTCGGCGGCGGCTTCGGCGCGAAGATCGGCGCGGACCCCGAAGCGACCGTGCTGGGCTGGGCCGCCAGGGAGATCGGCCGCCCGGTCCGCTGGATCGAGACGCGCAGCGAGAACCTCACGTCGATGACCCACGGCCGCGCTCAGCAGAACGCCGTGACGATCGGCGGGAAGCGCGACGGCACCGTCCTCGCCTACCGCCTGGACGTCATCCAGGACGCCGGCGCGTACCCGCGGACGTTGTTCCTGCCGACGCTGACCGAGCTGATGGCCGTCGGCGTCTACCGGTTCCCGAAGGTCCAGACGCGCAGCCGCGCGGTCGTCACGAACACGACGCCGATCGCGGCCTACCGCGGCGCGGGCCGCCCGGAGGCGACCGCCGCGCTCGAACGCGGGATGGACATCTTCGCCGCCGCGATCGGGATGGACCCCGCCGAGGTGCGCCGGGTCAACTTCATCCGGCCCGAGGAGTTCCCGTACCGGACGCCGACCGGCGCGTCCTACGACACCGGCGAGTACGCGGCCGCCCTCGACAAGGCACTCGAAGCCGCCGGGTACGCCGAGCTGCGCGCCGAGCAGCAGCGGCGGCGGGAAGCGGGCGAACCGGTCGAGCTCGGCCTCGGGATCGCGGCGTACGTCGAGATCACCGGCGGCGACGCCGGTGGCGAGAGCGGCCGCGTCGACATCCACCCCGACGGCTCGGTCGTCGCCTGGACCGGTAGCTCGCCGCACGGCCAGGGCCTCGGGACGTCCCTGGCGATGCTCCTGTCCGACCAGCTCGGCGTGCCGCTGGACAAGATCACCGTGAAGCACGGCGACACCGACGAGGTGCCGAAGGCGGTCGGCACGTTCGGCTCCCGGTCGCTGCAGCTGGGCGGCTCGGCGATCCGGCAGGCCGCCGACGAGGTCATCGCGAAGGCACGCGAGCTGGCCGCCGAACTGCTCGAGGCCGCGCCCGAGGACCTCGAACTGGACGCCGAGCGCGGTGTCTGGCAGGTCCGCGGCGCGCCGTCGAGCACCGTGCTCAGCTGGGCGCAGGTCGCCGGCACCGCGGGCGAGGGCAAGCTCACCGCCGACGTCTGGTTCGGCGGCGGCAAGCCGACGTTCCCGTTCGGCGCGCACCTCGCCGTGGTCGAGGTCGACACCGAGACCGGCAAGGTGCAGCTGCGGCGGATCGTCGCCGTGGACGACGCCGGCCCGATCGTCAACCCGCTGACCTTCCGCGGGCAGCGCCACGGCGGGCTCGGCCAGGGCGCCGCGCAGGCGCTGATGGAGGTCGTCACCTACGACGAAGACGGCAACCCGACCACCGCGACGCTGGCGGACTACTCGTTCGTCACCGCCGCCGAGCTGCCGGACTTCGAGCTGGTCGACATGGCCACCCCGACCGACCGGAACCTGCTGGGGGTCAAGGGGATCGGCGAGGCGGCGACGATCGGCTCCACGCCGGCGGTGCACAACGCCGTGGTCGACGCGCTCAGCGCGCGCGGCGTGCACCACCTGGACATGCCCACGACCCCGATCCGGGTCTGGGCCGCACTTTCGAAGGGAAACGCGCAGTGAAGGTCTCGATCGAGGTCAACGGGCGGCCGGTGGCCGAGGAGGTGCCGGACCGGACGCTGCTGGTGCACTTCCTGCGCGACACCGCCGGGCTGACCGGCACGAACATCGGCTGCGACACGACGTCCTGCGGCGCCTGCACGGTGCTGCTCGACGGGGAGTCGGTCAAGTCGTGCACCGTGCTGGCCGCGCAGGCCGACGGCCACGCCGTCACCACCGTCGAAGGTCTGTCCTCTTCGGACGGTGAGCTGCACCCGGTGCAGCGGGCGTTCCGGGAGCAGCACGGCCTGCAGTGCGGGTTCTGCACGCCGGGCATGATCATGGCGTCGGTGTCGCTGCTGGCGGACCACCCGAAGCCGACCCGCGACGAGGTGCGGACCGGGCTCGAGGGCAACCTCTGCCGCTGCACGGGTTACCACAACATCGTGAGCGCCGTGATCGACGCGTCCGGGCAGGAGGTGGACCGGTGATCCCCGCCGAGTTCCGCTACGAACGCGTGTCCACAGTGGACGAGGCGCTGGCCCGGCTGGCCGCGCTCGGCGACGAAGCGAAGGTGCTCGCCGGTGGGCATTCCCTGCTGCCGCTGATGAAGCTGCGGCTGGCCGCGCCGGAGTACCTGGTGGACATCGGCCCGGTCGACGAGCTCCGCTACGTCCGCCTCGACGGCGAAGACGTCGTGATCGGCGCGCTGACCCGGTACAGCGACCTGGTGCGCGACCCGGTGCTGCTCGAGCACGCGCCCCTGCTGGCGCACGTGTCCGGCGAGGTGGGCGACCGGCAGGTCCGCCACCGCGGCACGATCGGCGGCTCGCTGGTGCACGCGGACTCGGCGGCGGACCTGCCCGCGGCGGTGCTGGCGTCGGACGCGGTGCTGGTCGCCCGCGGGCCGGCGGGACAGCGGCGCATCCCGGCGCGGGAGTTCTTCCTGGGCCCGTTCACGACGCCGTTGGAGCCGGCCGAGCTGCTGACGGAGATCCGCCTGCCGTCGCAGGCCGGGCAGGGCTGGGGGTTCGAGAAGTTCACCCGCCGCGCGCTCGACTGGGCGATGGTCGGGGTGGCGGTCGCGGGCGACCGCGTCGGCCTGGTGAACATGGGCGGCGTGCCCCTGCGGGCGACGGCGACGGAGGAGGCCCTGGCGTCGGGGGCGTCGATCGCTTCGGCAGCGGAGCTGGCGGCGGAGGGCACGAACCCGCCGGACGAGCCGCACGCGACGGCGGAGTACCGCCGCCACCTGGCGAGGGTCCTCACCCGGCGGGCGTTGACGACCGCCCGGTCGTGACGAGCGCGGTCCGGGGCGGCGCGTGCCGTTTCGGCCTGCGATGGGCGGGTTTCGTCGTCGGTCGGTGAGGGTTCTCGTTCGGTGGGCGATGATCGCTTGGTCGTGACGCGTGGTTCGGGGCGTTGCGTGGCGTTTCGGGCTGCGATGGTCGAGTTTCCCCGCCACCTGACGAGGGTCCTCACCCGGCGGGCGTTGACGACCGCCCGGTCGTGACGAGCGCGGTCCGGGGCGGCACGTGCCGCCCCGGACCGCGACGGCCGATTCCCGCCAGCGAGCGTCCGGTGTGGACGGCAAGCTGAACCTTGTGAAGACGGAAACCCTTGCGCACGCGGCCATCGAGCCCGGCATCCTCTACTTCGGCACCCCGGTGGTGCTCATCTCCAGCGCCAACGAGGACGGCACGGCCAACCTGGCCCCGATGTCCTCGGCGTTCTGGCTGGGCTGGCGCGCGATGCTCGGGCTGGGCGCCCGGTCGAAGACGACGCAGAACCTGCTGCGGACCCGGGAGTGCGTGCTCAACCTGCCTTCGGACGCCCTCGCGCCGGCCGTCGACCGGCTGGCGCTGACCACCGGGTCCGATCCGGTGCCGCCGGGCAAGGCCAAGCGCGGGTACTTCCACGTCGCGCCGAAGTTCGAACGGGCCGGGCTGACGCCGGTGGCTTCGGAGACGGTCGCGCCGCCTCGGGTCGCCGAGTGCCCGGTGGCCATGGAAGCGGTGGTCGAGGCGGTGCACCCGGTCGCCGACGAGGACGAGGCGCAGCGCGGCGGGATCGTCGCCGTCGAGGTGCGCGTGCAGCGGGTCTTCGTGCACGACGACATCCTCGCGGAGGGGAGCGACGACCACATCGACCCCGACCGCTGGCGGCCGCTCATCATGAGCTTCCAGAAGCTCTACGGCCTCGGTCCGCAGGTCCACCCCTCGACGCTGGCCCGCATCCCCGAGCGGCTCTACCGGGGCCCGGACATCGACCGCGCCCGTGGTGTCACGCCGCGTCCAGCCGGGTCAGCAGGGGAGCGAGCGTCGTGATCCCCGCCGTCACCGCGGCCCGGCCCGCGGCCGAGCTCACCAGCGGTTGCTGCGTCAGCAACACCACGACGTAGCGCCCGCCGACGACCCCGGTCGTGTTGAGCACCAGGGCGTTGCGCAGGATCATCCACCCCTGCTTGATCTGGAACGTTCGGCCCGGCAGGCCGTCGGGGATGCCGAAGTACTGGTCCCAGCCGTCGTCTGCCGGGTTTCGGGCGTTTCCCAGCGCGGCCAGCAGGGGCGCCGACACCTCGTCCGGGACCGTGTCCAGCAGGTACTGGTAGGTCGTGACGACGTCCGCCGCGGTGGTCTTCGCCATCCCCCACTGGGTCGGGTCCGCCGGCGGGATCGTCTGCGTCAAGCCGATCAGGGCCGCCGTGCGCGTCACGATCGCGTTGCCGCCGTTGCGTTCCCAGAGCTCCGACGCGATCGCGTCGTCGCTGCCCTCCAGCATGTCCGTCAGATCCGCCACCGCGTCGGCGTCGGGGAGCGCCCACGCGCCCGTGGTGTCGTCGTGGACCTCGTCGATCGCGATCAGCAGCTTCACCACCGACGCCGTGTAGTACTGGCGGCCGGCGTCGAGCGAGGCCAGCTCCTTGCCGGATTCCCGGTCGTACAGGACGAATCCGACACTCGTGCCGCGCGAAGCGGCCGTCACCGCCGCGGCGACGTCCGAGGCGACCGAGGACAAATCCGGGTACGGCACCGCGGACGTCGACGCGACCGGGCTGACCGCCGTGTCCTCCGGCGACGGAGGGGCCGAGGGGGCCGAAGCGACGACGGGAGTGGCACTCCGCCCGCCGACCGCGACCAGCACCCCGGCCGTCAGGGCCACCGCCGCCAGCGTCGCGCCCGCCAGGGTCCATCGGATCCGTCTTCGCATACCCGTCCAACGTCGGGCGGACCCGGATCGACCTGTCGTTTCGCTGTGGGTTGCTGTGCGGACGCTGTGGTCCGCGGACTGGGACGGCCACCGCGGAGGCGTAGCGTCGCGGCGTGAGCGACTTGCGGATTCTCGTGGTGGGCGCCGGCGCGACCGGTGGGTACTTCGGTGGACGGCTGCTGCAGGCGGGCCGGGACGTCACCTTCCTCGTCCGGCCCCGGCGGGCGGCGCTGCTGCGGGAACGCGGCCTGCGGATCGCCGGGCTGGGGGAGGACACCGTGCTCGAGCCGCCGCTGGTCGAAACCGGGGCGCTGCGCGAGACCTACGACCTCGTGCTGCTCGCCGTCAAGGCGACCGGCCTGGCCTCGGCCATCGACGATTTCGCCCCCGCTGTCGGGCCCGGCACGCTGATCCTCCCGTTCCTCAACGGGCTCGCGCACCTCGACAAACTCGACGCGCGGTTCGGCAAGGCCGCGGTGCTCGGCGGGGTCGCCAAGGTGCAGACCACGATCGACGACGACGGCGCCATCCGGCGGCTCGGCCCGCTGCAGAGCCTGGCTTTCGGCGCGCGCGTCGACCCGGCGCCCGAACGTCTGGCCGCCGTCGAAGCCGCGCTCGACGGCGCCGGCTTCCCGGCCACCGCCGACAAGGCCATCACCGAGGCCATGTGGGCGAAATGGGTGTTCATCGCGGCGATCGGCGCGGTCAACAGCCTGATGCGCGCGACGATCGGGGACGTCGTCGCCGTGCCCGGTGGTGTCGCGTTCGCCGAAGCCGTCGTGGCCGAAGCGGCCGCTGTCGCCGAGGCCGCCGGGTACCCGGTGCCGGCCGCGGACCTCGAAGCGACCCGCCGCACCGTGACCGATCCCGGGACGGGTGGATCTTCGCTCTACCGCGACCTGCTCGGCGGCCACCCGGTCGAGGGAGAGCAGATCTTCGGCGATCTCACCGCGCGTGCCCGTGAGCTGGGCATTGCCGTGCCACTGCTGGATCTCGTCACCCTTCAGCTGAGCGTGCACCAGCACCGCATCGGGTGAGCTGGTCACGGAGGGCCCCTTTGCCCGCACAGGCCGGGAACAATGGTCTTTCGGGCACCCGGGTGGCGGCGCCGACGCCGGGTGATCGCGCACTGCTAACCTTCGGCAGGAAAGTTGCTTGAGGGTTTGACGGCTTCCGTGGTGGCACAAGTAATTGAGCAGCGAGGGGAAATGGCGGACAGGTTCGAGTTCGTCCTCGAGGTCGTCGAAGCGCTCGTCGTGGGCCGGGCGACCGGCGGTGACGTCCGGCGGTACCCGTTGCGCGCCGGGAACCTCCCGGCCGACCCGGTGCGGTTCGTCCGGGTCGCGCGCCAGGTGTACGACGCGCTCGAGGAGCGACGGCTTTCGGTGTCGGGCGAACTGCACCCGGGGGTGCGGACGGCGTTCGAGCTGCTGGCGCAGCCGCGGGTCTCGGTCGCGGTGAGCGGGATCGACGGCCTCGGCGCCGACGTCGCCGTGCTCGTGGTCACCGACGGCGCCCAGGCGCTCGGCATCACCCAGGCCCCGGACACCGACGAGCTGCTGTTCTCGCTGTTCGCGGACGAGGACCTCGTCGAGGTCGTCACCGGGGTGCTGCCGCCGGCGCCGGCCGCGACCACCGGCAAGCACGTCGTCCGCCGCGCCGCCGGCCGTGAGGTCTCGGCGATGACCGCGAAGCGCATCGCGGACGCGGAGTTCGACGAAGAAGAGACCGACGCCTTCGGCATGATCGAGGTCAAGGCCGTCGTGCGGCCCGGGCGACGCCCGCCGGCGCCGAAGCCCTCCGACGTCGCCGTGCTGGAGCGCGTGCTCGCCGAACCGCGGCTGGGTGGCGGCCACATCGCCGTCACCGCGCAGAGCCGGCGCGGCGAGCGGCTCGCGGGTGAGCCGCTGAGCTGGCTCGACACCGCCGACGGCCGCTACCTCGTGCACACCACGACCGGTGACGCCGGTGACCTGACCGCTGAATACGTGCCGGCCGGGCGCGCCGACCTCGCCCGCGCGATCCGCGACGCCATCGCCGCGGTGTACTGACCGGAAAGGGAAGAGTCCTGATGACGGAAGAGACCGCGGCGGTGGCCCAGGCTCTCCAGGCGACGGCGCAGATGCAGACCGCGACCGAACCCGCCCAGAAGGCGATGGCCGCGGTCCGCGTCGGGCTCGCCGGCGCCCAGCTGAAGCGGCTCGCGCAGACCGGCGGCTTCGCCATCGACGACACGACGGGCAACCAGCTGATCGAGGCCCTCGAGGGTGTCCTCGAGTCCCTCGAGCAGCGCTGGGCCAACCTGCAGCGGCTGCACGACGCCCCGGCGATGAGCCGGACCGCGACCGGTCAGTGGGTCTCCGCGCACATGGTCAGCACCGCCGCCGACGAAAACGGGCTGGTCACGCAGCTGCAGGCCGCGCGGCAGGAGTTCCCGACCTACATCGAGGCCATCAAGCTGGCCAAGAAGAACTACAAGTCCCGGGAAGAGACCACGCGCACGACGCTGACGTCGCTCCCGACCGCCGACCAGAGCTGAGGGAGACCGTGGCACCCACCGCCGAGTCCGTCTCGGACCCGTCGTCGCCGGACTACGACAAGCACAGTCCGCTCTACGACGTGACCGCCGATTCGTCGTCGAAGTACTACGTCGGGCCGCTGAAGACGGACAACATCCCCTCGGGTGACGAGATCCGCGAGATGGCCACCCAGCAGATCGACGACGAGATCCGGGCCGGCTGGCTCGGCCCGGCCGTCGACCCCGTGCTGCGCGACAAGAAGATCCAGGAGCTGTACCAGCAGCACCTCGACAACGCCAAGCACGGCCTCGACGAGGGTCTCACGATGCGTGAGAACGGCGGCGCCCCGAAGACGCTGTGGGCCAACGCGAGCCATGAGCAGATGAACGACGCCATCACGCAGGACGCCAACCCGGCGACCGTCGCGGAGACGTCGGAGGAGTGGGTGAGCGTCGGCAACGACCTGGGCACCCACCAGAAGACCCTGGGCGACGCGATCAACGCGAGCACCAGCAACTGGCAGGGCGACGCCGGTGATGCCGTCCGCGAGCACCTCGCCGGCGTCGGCAAGTGGCTCGGCGCCACCGCGCAGGGCGCGACGCTCGCCGGGCGCCAGCAGGAGATCCACTCCCAGGCGCTCAACGAGACCCAGCGGCAGATGGTCGCCAACCCGCCGGTGCAGTTCGACCTGCAGGCGACCAACCAGAAGCTGATGGCGATGACCGACCCGGTGCAGTACGCCGCCGCGGCCGGCGAGGCGATGCAGACCTACCGGGCGCAGACGGCCGCGCGGGACCACGCCGCGCAGATCATGACGCAGTACGACGAGACCATCGGCGGCGCGGTCGCCACGCCGCGGTTCCCGGCTCCGCCGAAGCTGCCGAGCGCGACGGCACAGCACGCGGGCATGGCCCCCACGGGTGGCGCCGGTGCGGGTGGCGCCGAGCCGCTCATGGCGCGCACGGCGATGGACCGGATGGACCCGAACCAGGCCGGCTTCGACGCCGCCGGACTCGACGGTGCGGGTGGCGCCGGTGCCGGTGGCGCCGGCGGCGCGGGCATCCCGGGCGGTGGCGGCTCGGGGATCCCGGGCAGCGGCGGCGAAGGTTCCGGGTTCTCCGGCAGCGGCATCCCCGGCGGCGGTTCGGGCGCCGGCATCCCGGGCGGTGGCTCGGGCGGCTCCGGCTTCTCCGGCGCGGGCATCCCGGCGGCGTCCACCGGTGGCCCGGGCAGCGCGGGCTACACCCCGCCGAACTTCGACGTCCCCGGTGGCGGCCCCGGTGGCGGCAGCTTCACCGGCTCCGGCATCCCCGGCTCGTCGATGCCGCACATCGACGACTCGACGACGACGTCCGGCTTCTCGCCCTCGGGTATCCCGACCAGCGGCGGCCCAGGCGGGACCGGCAGCTACACACCGCCGTCCATCCCGAACATCCCGGACATCTCCAGCGGCGGCGGCCCGCGCGGCGGCAGCCCGATCCCCGGCTTCACCCCGCCGGGCATCGACCCGATCACCGGCCTGCCCACCAGCGGCATCCCCGGCGGCGGCACCGGCCCCGGCGGGGTCAAGATGCCGACCATCGGCCGCGGCGGCGGGATCAACGGCGAAAGCATCGCCAGCCGGCTGGGCGGGATCGGCGGCGGGGGAGCCGGCGGCGGTTCCCTCGGCGGCATCGGCGGTGGCGGCGTCGGCGGTGGTGGAGCCGGTGGCGCGGGCGCCCGTGGCGTCGGCAACCTCAGCGGTGGCGCGGCGTCCGGCGCGGCCGCGGAAGCCGAGGCGGCGGCCGCGCGGAGCGCGGGCATGG
>NZ_JAMXQV010000002.1 GCF_024703995.1 Amycolatopsis iheyensis
GCGCACGCGTGATGGAAGCCTTTGCCGACGTCGATGCCTACCCACATCTTGCCCACGGCCATCCGGCCGGTCCTCCTGTCTTCCCGGATCAACCCGTGGACGACCCGCCTGCATCTCCATAAACAGCGACCGAGCGCAGATTTCAATCAGCGGCCAGGGCGTCCAGAACGACAGGGCGGCCACTCCTCGTAAGCCACCTGACGGGGCAGAAAACCATCAGCCACACCCCATCGCCCTGGGCATCCAGAACATCCCGTCCTGAACACCAACAATCTTATGGAGAACCATGTCGCCTTACGCCGCCGCCGAAGACCGGTACGCGGGCATGCCCTACCGGCGGGCCGGGCGCAGCGGGCTGAAGCTGCCCGCCGTGTCGCTGGGCCTGTGGCACAACTTCGGGGACGACAAGCCCCTCGACGTCCAGCGCGCGGTGCTGCGGCGAGCGTTCGACCTCGGCGTGACGCACTTCGACCTGGCCAACAACTACGGCCCGCCGCCCGGCGCGGCCGAGGCCAACTTCGGCAAGCACTACGCCGCGGACTTCCGCCCGTACCGCGACGAGATCCTGGTGTCGTCGAAGGCCGGCTACCTGATGTGGGACGGCCCCTACGGCGAATGGGGCTCGCGCAAGAACCTCCTGGCCAGCCTGGACCAGAGCCTCGCACGCACCGGACTGGACCACTTCGACGTCTTCTACTCCCACCGCCCGGACCCGGAGACGCCGATCGAGGAGACCATGGGCGCCCTCGACACCGCCGTCCGCTCGGGGAAGGCGTTGTACGCGGGCATCTCGAACTACTCGCCCGAGCAGACGACGGCCGCGCTCGCCGCGCTGAAGGAGCTCGGCACGCCGCTGCTGATCCACCAGCCGTCGTACTCGATCCTGAACCGCTGGGTCGAGGACGGCCTGCAGGACACCCTCGACGAGCACGGCGTCGGCTCGATCGCGTACTCGCCGCTGAGCCAGGGCCTGCTGACCGACCGCTACCTCGACGGCGTCCCCGCCGACTCCCGGGCGGCCGGCGCGAGCCCGTTCCTCACCCGCGAGCGCCTCACCGAGGAGACGCTGGCGACCATCCGCGCGCTGAACGACGTCGCGAAGCGGCGCGGCCAGACGCTGGCGCAGCTGGCCATCGCGTGGGTGCTGCGACGTGGGCGTGTCACGTCCGCGCTGATCGGGGCCAGCAGCGTCGCGCAGCTCGAAAACACCGTCGCGGCGACGAAGAACCTGGAGTTCACCGACGACGAGCTGGCCGAGATCGACCGGATCGTCGCGCGCTAGCAGCCGATCCTCGCGGAGCCCACGGCCACGTCGTCGAACCAGAGCGTGTCGGCGTCGGCGCCGTAGCTCTCCCAGCCGAGGCGCAGGTCGGTCAGCGCCGGGTGCCAGGCCCGGGCGAGCCACTGCTGGTCGACGTCGGCGGTCGGGACGCCGTCGACGACCAGGCCGGGCACCGCTGCCGAACCGAGCCAGGTCCGCAGCGTCCCGGCGGCGCCGTCGATCGCGAACTCGAAGCACGACCACGTTCCGGTCGGCAGCGGGACGCTCTGCGCGACCCCGGCCGGGCTCTGTGCGGGCAGCGTCGCGTCGTCGGACTCGCGGTTCCACTGCAGGGCCCGGTTCTGACCGCCGGCGCGCAGGTCCCGGCCGCCGTCCGCGGTGTCGTGCGAGGCCAGGAACGTGACGTGCGCGGCGGGCAGCGCAGTCGTGTGCCGGACCCAGAACCGGCCGTAGAGCGGGCCCGACGTGGGCAGGCTCGTGCCGAAGAACGCGTGGTTGCAGTACCCGCCCTGGCCGGCGACCTTCACCGAGCGCGTGCCCGAATGCGCGACGGCGGTGTCGACGCTGACCGCGCCCGTGCCCGTGCAGTTCGCCGCGCCGACCGACCAGAGGCCGGCCGGAGTGGCGCCGGTCTGCTGTTCGAAGTCGTCGCAGAGGTCCGCGCTGCCGCACCCCGCGGGCGGCGGCGCGGAGGTCGTCGGGGTCGGCGAGGTCGTGGTCGCCGGGGGAGTGGTGTCCCCGCACGCGACGCCGTTGAGCGCGAAGTCCGTGGGGTCCGGGCCGGTCGAGGTGCCTTGGAGACCGAACGAGACGCTGCCGCCGGCGGGCAGCGAGGCGTTGTAGGGCAGGCTTTCGGCGGTGACCGCGGTGCCGGACTGGCGGACGGTCGCGTTCCAGGCGGACGTGACGGCCTGGGTCCCGGTGTAGTGCCAGGTGAGCGTCCAGGCCGGGAGCGCGGTGGCGCCGTTGGTCACGGTGATCTCGGCGGTGAACCCGGTCTGCCACTGGTTGACCCGGTAGCCGACCGAACAGGCCGGCGCGGCGGCGGCCGGCTCGGCGGCGACGGCCGCGGTCACGGCGGCGGCGGTGAGGCAAAGGGCGGCGAGGGCGCCGGCGAACCTGGTCACAGAGGGCCTCCCGGGACGCGGACAGGGGCGCCGTGGCGGGTGCCACGGCGCCCCTGGGGGTGGCCGCGTTCTGGCGAGGCGACCTGGCATGGGAGCGCTTCCAGCCGCCGGAAAGGTAACCCCGGGATGTCGTCGTTGTAAAGCGCGACCCGGACGCGGCGCCATCCGGTGGTCCGTTTTCCGGCCGGCTCGCGGCCCGGTCCCGCCACTGAACGCTCCTGAACGGCCGAACCCGTTGGGGCGCAGGGCAACAGGTGCTCGCCCTGCGCCACCGGAAGCGGCCGCCGGATGCCGCCGTTGGAGTGGAATCCGGGAAATCGGCCGGGGATCGCGGCGGGGTTTACAGCGCGCGGGACGCGAGGTACATTTCTGCGCTGCTGGGAGCGCTCTCATGATTCGTCCCGCACCAAGGAGAGATCGATGCGTTCCGGACCAGCACTCCTCGGCGCGCTCAGCGCGCTCGCCGTCGTCGGCGCCACCACGGCGTTCACCCTCGGCACGCCTTCGCCCGCCGCGGCGGCGACGGCCTGCGAAGTCGGCTACTCGGTGAACGACTGGGGCAGCGGGTTCACCGCCACCCTGACCCTGAAGAACCTCGGCACGGCCCCGCTGTCGGGCTGGCAGGTCAGCTACGCCTACACCGGCGACCAGCAGCTGCAGCAGGGCTGGAACGGCACGTGGGCGCAGTCGGGCCGGACCGTCACCCTCACCCCGGCGAGCTGGAACGGCACGATCGCCCCGAACTCCGCCGTGTCCGCCGGCGCGAACTTCGGTTACAGCGGCACGAACGCCGCGCCGACGTCGTTCAGCGTGAACGGCGCCCCGTGCGGCGGCAGCACGCCGACGACCACCCCCACGACCCCGACCACCCCGACGACCACCACGACCACGCCACCACCCGGCGACGCGCCCGCGGTGCACGTCTCCGGCAACCACCTGGCCGACACCGCGGGCGCCCGGGTGACGCTGCGTGGGGTCAACCGCTCCGGCGGCGAGTTCGCGTGCGTGCAGGGCAACGGCCTCTTCGACGGGCCGATGGACGCGGCCTCGGTGGCCGCGATCAAGAGCTGGCACGCCAACGTCGTGCGCGTGCCGTTCAACGAGGACTGCTGGCTGGGCCTGCCGAACGTGAAACCGGAGTACGCGGGCGCCACCTACCGCGCCGCCCTGAAGTCCTATGTGGACCTGCTGCACCGGAACGGCCTGATCGCGATCCTCGACCTGCACTGGACCCACGGCGTCTACACGGGCAGCTCTTCGGCGTGCAGTGACGTCAACGCCACCTGCCAGAAGCCGATGACCGGCACCGAGCACTCGGTGGACCTGTGGACCTCCGTCGCGAACACCTTCAAGGGCGACAACGCCACGATCCTCGACCTGTTCAACGAGCCCTACCTCGACCGCGCGGTCTCCGGCTCGGCGCAGGCCTGGACGTGCTGGCGGGACGGCGGCTCCGCGTGCCCCGGCATCGGCTACCCGGTCGCCGGTATGCAGACGCTGGTGAACGCGGTGCGCGCGACCGGCGCCACCAACGTGCTCATGCTCGGCGGGCTCGCCTACGCCAACGACCTGACCGGCTGGCTGCAGTACCAGCCGGCCGACCCGGCGGGCAACCTCGTCGCGTCCTGGCACTCCTACAACTTCAACACCTGCAGCTCGTCTTCGTGCTGGGACAGCCAGCTCGCGCCGGTCGCCGCCGCCGTGCCGCTGGTGGCCGGGGAGATCGGCGAGAACGACTGCGCGAGCGGGTACGTCACCGGCCTGATGGACTGGCTCGACCGGCACCAGGCGTCCTACCTCGGCTGGACCTGGAACACCTGGAACTGCGCCACCGGCCCGGCGCTCGTCTCGGCCTACGACGGGACGCCGACCGCGTTCGGCGCGGGCATCCGGGCGCACTTCCTCGCGGCCGGGTGAGCTCCGGCGGGTGCACCACCGGCGGCGTCCGGCCCGTGACGTCGCGGGCCCCCGCGGTAACGCTGCGGTACTGTCGTCGTGGTGCACCCGTACTCCGGAAGTCGTTGGATGAACGATGAGTCGACAGGTCAAGCCAGGGAGCAAGCCGTACCGTGCACAGCTGCGTGACCGGCTGGCCGCACTGGGCTTCCCCGAAGCGGCGATGCCGGCCAGGGTCGCGGAGAACCTGATCGTCGAGTGCCGGATCCCGCCGCGCACCGCGTGGCGGCTGGCGTCCGAGCTCTCGCTCGACGTCGCGGCGCACCACTACAACGCCGTCACCGGCGACCCCCGCGCGGGCATGCGCGGCACCCGCATCTGGGAGTACGAGCAGTGGCCCGAGCGCGGCGTCCGGCCGACGGTCGCGGCCCTGCGCGTGCTGGCCCAGGTGTACGGCACCGGCTGGAAGTCCCTGCTCGGCCTGCGTGACCTCGAGCAGCTGCCGGCCAAGGACCTCGCCGAGTACCACGCCGAGCCGGAGCAGGCGGCGGCCCCGGTGCTCGCCACGCCGGAACCGCCGTCGCGCCCGGCCCGCACCAGCCCCCGCGACGAAGGCCGGCCGGACGCGGACATCGGGGCCGGCGCCCTCGACGACGCCATCCTGCTGACCAAGACCAACGTCGACGACGTCCAGCTCGACGACCTGTGGTCCGACCTGGACTTCCTCGGCGGCGCCTACACCCGGACCGCCCCGGAGTCGATCCTCGGTCAGCTCGCCGTCATCGAGGAGCGGAGCTCGTCGCTGCTCAAGGGCCGGCAACGCCCGAAGCAGACGCAGGACCTGCTGCTCGTCGGGGCCAAGTGCAGCGCGATGATGGCCTGGATCGCCGGCGACCTCGGCCGGTACTGGCTTTCGCGCGAGCTGAACTCCGCCGCCTGGCTCTACACCCAGTACGCCGACGACTTCCTCGCCCGGCGCTGGGTGCGCACGTCGCAGGCGCGGGTGGCGTTCTGGTCCGGCAACGGCGTCGAGTCGGCGAAGCTGGCCGCCGACGGGCTCAACTACCATGTCGGCGGGCGGCTCACGGACGCGCCGCTGATCCTGGCCGAGGCCCGCGGCTGGTCGTCGGTGCAGGCCGAGCCGCAGGTGCTGGACGCGATCGCGCGCTGGACCAGCATCGAAGACCCGGAGCTCGGCGCCGGCGGCGAGGACCGGTTCTTCAACATCACGAAGGACCGCCGGCACTACATGGCCGGCACGTCGCTGCTTTCGGTCGGCCAGGCGTCCGCGGCCTTGCGCGAGTTCTCGACCGCGCGAGAGGCTTACGAAAAGCTGTCACTGGAAAGCCGCTGGGAGGCCATGGACCCGATGATCCGGATCGACACCGGCCGGGCGCACCTGCGGCTCGACGATCTCGACGGCGCCGCCGCCCAGGTGGAGCCGCTGCTGGCCACCGACGTCGCCAAGCAGCCGGAAATGGTGCGGGCCATGCTGAAAGTGCTGGCCGGCGAGCTGGCCGGGCCACGCTGGCGCGAAGCCGCCACGGCCCGCAACCTCGCGGAAGCCCTGCTGGACGCGCAATCCTCGGCGCGCCGGTGACCGAACCGACCCGGATGGAGGTGCCGAGCGTGGCACCGCACGGTTTCCCACGCCCGGACGCACCCCTCGAAGACCGGCCGCGGCGCCACGTCGTGGTGGTGGCCGACCGGTTCCGCCGGTTCGCCCGCGGCGAGCAGGTGTTCACGGTGTCCGGCCTGCTGGCGCTGCTCGCGACGCCGGGTGCGGAGGAGGCGGCCTGCCACTGGGTGATCCACCCCGGCCAGGGCGTCGACGCGACGGACGGCGACCTGCTCGAAGCCGCCGGCGAGAAGAGCGAGATCGCGGTGTGCCTGGCCGGCCTGGAGGCGTTCCGGCAGGCGCCGGAGCCCCCGTCGGTGGTCCACAAGCAGCGTGCGGAGAACGTCCTGCTGGCGGACGTGCACAGTCCTGCGGCCACGCACTGCCAGGCCGCCCTGCGCATCCACCGGGACAACGAGCTGATCCTCGACCACCACACCGGCGAGCACGTCCAGGGCATCGTGATCGTCGAGGCGATGCGCCAGATCTGCATCGCGCAGTTCGAGACCGCGGTCCGGCCCGGCCTGGGCCCGGCGGCCTACGCGGGGGTGTGGAAGCGGATCGACCTGTCCTTCCAGGACTTCCTGTTCCCGCTGCCGGCGACGGTCGAGTCACGCATCGAAGAGTCCGACTTCGCCCGCGAGAGCCACCTGAAGTTCCGCGCGACCACGGCGGTGCGCCAGCAGGGGTGCACGGTCGCCACCGCCGTCATCGAGTACTCGATGATCGCCCAGGGGCGCATCGACGCCCTCGAACGCCGCAAAGCCGACCAGGCCACCCGAGCCTGCCTCGGCTGAGCCGGCGACCACCGGAAGGGATACGAAACCACGATGTCCGACGAGCAGGACCGCTCCGCGTCCTTCGCCCAGGGACTCACCCTCATCCAGCAGCTCGGCGGCGCGGACCGGCCGGCCGTGCTGGACCTGTTCGAGAGCATCGGCGAAGCCGAGTTCGGGAAGGAGTGCGTCGGGTTCATCTACGGCGACGTCTACCACCGCCCCGGCCTCGCGCTCGCCGACCGGCAGCTGGCGACGGTCGGGGCGCTCATCGCGCTCGGCTACGCCGGCTCCCAGCTGCAGTTCCACGCCAAGGCCGCGCTCAACGTCGGCTGCACCCGGCGGCAGCTGGTGGAGACGGCCATCCAGATCAGCTCGTTCGCCGGGTTCCCCGCCACGCTCAACGCGCTGGGCGAGCTCAAGGCGCTGTTCGAGAGCCTGCCCGACGAGGAGCCGGCGGCGGAGGAGCCCGCCGACCTGCCGTGGGCCGGCATCGAGGACCGCTACGAGCGCGGCCTGGCCGCGATGAAGGCCGTCGACGGCGAGGCGGGGGAGAAGGTCGCCGCCGCGCTGCGGGACATCGCGCCGGACCTGGCCACCTACATCGTCGAGTTCACCTTCGGCGAGCTCTACACGCGGCCGCACCTGAGCCTGCGCCACCGCGAGATCGTCACGATCGCCGCCTGCGTCGCGCTCGGCACCGCGCTGCCGCAGCTGAAGGTGCACATCCACGGGCTGCTCAACGTCGGCGGCACCGAGAAGGAGGTCGTCGAGACCATCCTGCACCTGGCGTTCTACTGCGGCTTCCCGGCCGCGCTCAACGCCATCGGCGCCGCGCGGGAAGTGTTCGCGCAGCGGTGACGGCGCTGAAGAAGCTGCGCGTGGTCGCGCTCGACTGCGACGGCGTGCTCATCGACGACACCTACCTGGCCATGATCGCCCGGTTCGTCACCGACCACGGCGGGGTCTACGACGCCGCGGCCGAGCGGGACGTGATCGGGCTGCGCGACATCGTCGTCGCCGAGAAGGTCACCCGGCTCTGCGGCCTCGACCAGCCGGCCGAGGAGACCCTGAAGCAGCTGTGGGCCGCGCGGCAGGAGTACCTGGCGCAGCACCCCATCCGGGTCGCCGAAGGCGTGCGTGAGTGCCTCGAGGCGCTGGGCGAGCTGCCGGTCCGGCTGGTCTGCTACGGCGGGCGGACCCGCGAGCACACCTTCGACCGCCACCTCGGCGACCTCGTGGACCTGCTCGACCCCGAGGTCCCGTACGTGAGCATCAACGAGCACCGGCCCGGCGTCGAGCACATCACCCGGACCGTGCTCGGGGCCGGGTTCGACGAGATCGTCTTCGTCGACGACGTCAGCCGGGTCGCCGAAGACGCCTGCGCGCACGGCGCCGGGTTCATCGGCTTCCCGGCGAGCCCGGCACACGCGCGGCAGCGCGAGTTCATGGCCGGGTTCGGCGTCACGCACTTCGCGACGTCCCCGGCCGGACTGACGCCCGGACTTCTGGAGATCGTCGACGCGGAGCTGGCGACTTCGACACACTGGCCGGGTTGAGGAGTACCCGCACCCTTGGAGCCGCTGTGAAGAGTTTTTCCCTGCCCCGTCCCGGCGCCGGGCTCGTCCTGGGCGAGCGCGACACCCCCGAACCCGGCCCCGGCGAGGTCCTGGTCCGGCTGCGTGGGTGGGCGGTCAACGCGCGTGACCTGATGATCCTCAAGGGCTTCTACCCGAAGCCGGTCAAGCCCGACGTCGTCCCGCTCTCCGACGGCGCGGGCGAGGTCGTCGCGCTCGGCGACGGCGTGCGCGCGTGGTCGGTCGGCGACCGCGTGGCCGCGACGTACTTCCCGGACTGGCTGTCGGGGCCGGGCACGCCGGAGAAGACCGCGGACGACCTCGGGGGCACGCTCGACGGGGTGCTCGCCGAGTACGCCGTGTTCGCCGAAGACGCCCTGGTCGCCGTGCCCGCCCACCTCGACTACGCCGAGGCCGCGACGCTGCCCAGCGCCGGTGTCACCGCGTGGCGGGCGGTCGTCGAGGAGGGCCGGCTCGTCCCCGGCCAGAGCGTGCTCACCCTGGGCAGCGGCGGTCTGTCGACCTTCGCCCTGCAGTTCGCCGCGCTCGGCGGCGCCCACGTGATCTCGACGTCGAGTTCGGACGAGAAGCTCGCGAAGCTGCGTGAACTCGGCGCGGCCGAGACGCTCAACCACGCGAGCACCCCGGAGTGGGGCGCGGCGGTGGCCGAGCTGACCGGCGGCGGCGTCGACCACGTCGTCGACGTCGGCGGGGGCGGCACGATCGGGCAGTCGATGCTCGCCGCGCGCTACGGCGGGCACGTCAGCGTCGCCGGCGTCCTCACCCACGAGGGTGCCGCCGATCCGGTACTGGTGCTCGTCAAGCAGCTCACCCTGCGTGGGCTCACCAACGCCTCGCGCGAGACGTTCCAGGCGATGAACCGCGCCATCGAGCGATCGGGCCTGCGCCCGGTAATCGACCGCCGGTTCGCCTTCGAAGAGGTCGCCGACGCCCTCAAGCACCTGGAGTCGGGGACCCACATCGGCAAGGTCGTGCTGGAGTCGGCGTGACCGGCTGCCGCCCCCGGGTAACTTTTGCCACCCCGGCTGGGTAGATCCGGCACCCCGAAACGACGTTTTTCCTGTTCAGCAGGGGTGTGTCCAGCGGAAAAAGTCGCCTTTTCACAGGAATGGCGGCGACCGGGGCCCAACCGGGAGAGTGATAGTCAACGGGACATCGCCCGAGCAGGCTGCGGCTGCTCGGGTCGACGGCCCGCACTGGGGGCGCGGGGAGGGGGTTTCAACCGCCTGGGGGTGGGTTGAAACCCCCTTCGCCCGTCTCAAGCGGGCGAACAGGCCCGCCCGTTCAGCGCAACGGAAGCAGGCGCGTCGTTCGCCGCCCCGGCACTGCCGGTGAAGCCGAACTCCACGCTCCCGCCGGCCGCGATCGTGGCGTTCCAGCCCGCGTCCACCGCCGACACCGCCGCGCCGGTCTGCGTCACCCCCGCGTTCCACGCCTGCGTCACCCGCTGGCCGTTCGCGAAGGACCAGGTCACCGTCCAGCCCGTGACCGGCGCGCTCCCGGCGTTCCCGATCTTCACCGCGGCCTGGAAGCCGCCCTGCCACCGGCCGGTCACCGTGTACGCCGCCGTGCACGACGCCGAGGGCGCCGGAGTGGTCGTCGTGACCGGAGTGGTGGTTGTCGTGGTCGTGGGCGGCGGGGGAGTGCCGCCCGACTCGCCCACGATGACGCCCCGGCCGTTCGTGCCCACGTACACCCGGCCGTACACCCGCGGATCGCCGCTCAGCGCCGCCCCGATGTTCCCGTACTGGTGCCGGTCGTCGTTGATCCGCGTCCACGACCCGCCCGCGTCGTCCGACCGGAAGATCCCGCGCACCCCGCCGATCTTCGCGATCGTGTATAACGCCGCATACGCGCGGCCAGGGGCGGCTTTGCCGAACCCGATGTTGTCGGCCTCGGTCACGTTCGCCAGCTTCGTGAAGGACGCTCCGGAGTCGGTCGAATGCCAGAGGCCGTACGCCGTGCCGGAGCCGCCGGCCAGCCAGACGTCACCGGACGCGCCGGGCAGCGCCTTGAAGTGCGCCGAACCGCTCGGCAGCCCGGTGCCCGCGGTCGCGGTGAACGTCGCGCCGCCGTCGGTGCTGACGTAGAACCGGCCCGCCGCGAACCCGTAGAACCGCTTCGGGTCGACGCGGTCGGCCTCGACGACCGCGCCGGCCGGGATGCCGCTCGACGTCGTCCACGAGGAGCCGAAGCCCACGGAGTAGCTGACGGCGGCACCGTCCGGGCTCCACACGAACCGGCTGCCGTCCGCGGCCGCGGCGACCGTCCCGCCGCTCGCGCCGCCGGCGGGTTCCGCGCCCTGGAACCAGTTCTTGCCGCCGTCGGTGGAGAAAGCGACCCGGTTGTCGTTCGGCCGGGCGGAGCGGTCCAGCGTGCCGACACGCACGATCGTCGCCGGGTTCAGCTCGGCGTAGTCGAGGCTGGTGGTGGTCGTGAACACCGGCGAGGTGAACATCGTCGCCGGGACGGCGTCCAGGCTGTCGTGCCGGAACCCGCCGATGTCGCCGAGACCGGAGAGCAGCGGCGCGCCCGACGGCGGGCTGATCAGGTCCAGGACCGCGGTCTCCTCGAGGCCGCCGACGACCGGCTTGACGGTGATCTTCCCGCCGCTGTCCCACTTCGTGAGGTCCGAGGTGCCGTAGATCGTCGCACCGGTGCCGTAGAGCAGGTGGTTCGAGTCGAACGGGTCGATCTCGGCCGACTCGGTCATCCAGCCCAGCTTCGGCGACGGCACCGGGGGCGCGGCCTGGACGCCGAAGTCCAGCCACGGCACCGAGGAGATGTCCTGGGTGTAGCGCAGCGAACGGTCGGGGTAGCTCGTCCAGTCCCAGATCCGGGTCCAGGTGGCGCCGCCGTCGGTGCTGCGGAAGAAGATGACGTCCGGCCACCACGACACCTGCGTCGCCACCATCAGCGTGTCCGGGTGCTGCCGGTCGACGGTCAGGCCGCTGTAGCCGAAGTAGTCGTCGGCGGAGCCGGAGGGGATCGGGCTGATCCGCGTCCACGCGCCGGTCTTCGTCGCGTACTTCCAGACGTCGCCCTTCGCGCCGTCGTACGGGCCGCCGGTGTCGCTGGTCGCGAGGTAGAGGTAGCCGCCGACCGGGTCGAGGACGCCCTTGTGGGCCAGGAAGCCGGTGGGCTGGCCGGCCAGGCGCGCCCACGTCGTGCCGCCGTCGGTGCTGCGGTAGACGGTGTTCGCCTGGTCCGCGACACCGACGTAGATCGTCTGCGTGGTGCTGCCGCGGGTGCCGGTCGACGGGTCGAACGTCACCCAGGTGACGCCTTCGTTGTCGCTGGAATAGCCCGATGGGTCGCTCGGGTCGGGCGCGTACGTGCCCGGGTTGGGGAAGGCGGTCACCTTCGCCCAGGTGACGCCGGAGTCCGTGCTGCGCCAGAGCCCGTTGCCGCTCGGCGCGCCGAGGTAGAGGACGCTGTCGCGGTTGGGGTCGATCGCGAGCCGTTCGCCCATGCCGCGGCCGGGCATGTTGCCGCCGAGCTTGAACGGCAGCGCCGCGGCCTGCCAGGTGGCGCCGCGGTCGGCCGAGCGCAGGATCGCGCCGGTGTTCGGGTCCCAGCTGTTGGTGTACATCCCGGCCGCGGCGTAGACGCGGTCCGGGTCGACCGGGTCGGTGGCCAGGCTGACGACACCGTTGTGCCCCCAGTCGGCCCAGCCGACGGCGTCCAGCAGGGGGAGCCAGCGGCCGGTCGCGGGGTTCCAGCGGTACGCGCCGCCGATGTCGGTGCGCGCGTAGACGAGGCCGGGCTCGGTCTGGTTGAACACGATGCCCGGGACGAACCCGCCGCCGCCGATCTCCGCGTTGCGCCACGTGGTGGCCGCCGCGGCGGCGGGGGCCGCGGGTGCGTCGACGGTGACCGCGACGGCAAACGGCGCCACGAGGGCGAGGGTGCTCGCGAGCAGTCGTCTCGGTGAGCGGGAACGCGTGCTGCGCACGGTGGCCTCCACAGGTCGGTCTCGACGTTCTGGGAGCGCTTCCAGAGGCAACCTAATCCAGGGGTCGGACCAGGTCAAACACTTCGACGATTTCGCAAAACCGTTGTACGGCAAGCAGTGTCACATATGTGAACGTCAATCACGTTTCTGAATTGTTACCAACAACTGTCTTGCCCGGCTTTTTGCGGCGTGTGAGTGTGGTGCCGCTGGCTGGACTGGACCTACGAAAGAGGCGACCCGGCAATGACGCAGACAGCCCCGGCGCGGCACATCAGCCGGACCACCTTGTACTTCTTCGGCGCCCTCGGCGGAATCCTCTTCGGGTACGACCTCGGCGTGATTTCCGGGGTGCTCCCGTTCATCGGGAAACTGTGGGCGCTGACCAGCTGGGACAAGGGCGTGATCACCGCCAGCCTGTCGGTCGGCGCGATCGTCGGCGCCCTGTTGTCCAGTCGCACCAACGAAGCCCTCGGCCGCCGCCGCACCATCATGGTCGCCGCGGCCATCGTCATCGTGGGCACGCTCGCGGCGACGTTCTCGCCGACGTTCGCGCTGCTGGTCGTTTCGCGGCTGGTCATCGGCCTCGGCATCGGCCTTTCCTCCTCGACCGTGCCGACGTATTTGTCCGAACTGGCGCCGGCCCGGTTGCGCGGCGCGATGGGCGCGCTGAACCAGATCTTCATCGTGCTCGGCATCCTGATCGCGTTCCTGGTCAGCTACTGGCTCGGCCCGATCTCGGCGTGGCGCTGGATGTTCGCGGGCGCGATCGTCCCCGCGGTGGTCCTGCTGCTCGGGCTGGTGTTCCTGCCGGAGACGCCGCGCTGGCTGGTGAAGAACGGCCAGGAGGCGGAGGCCCGCCGGGTCCTGGCGAGCGCGCACGGTTCCAACGTCGACCTCGACGAAGAGATCGCGACGATCAACGAGGTCATCCGCCTGGACACCGAAGAGAAGCCGCGCATCCGCGACCTGTTCTCCGGCTTCGTGCGGCCGATGCTGGTGGTCGCGCTGCTGCTCGCGATCGGCCAGCAGTTCAGCGGCGTCAACGCGATCAACGCCTACTTCCCGACGATGCTGATCGGCCTCGGCTTCGCCACGCAGGCGGCGCTGCTGTCCGGCGTGCTGCTCGGGGTGACGAAGTTCCTGTTCACCGCGTGGGTCGTGTTCGTGGTGGACCGCTGGGGCCGCAAGCCGCTGCTGCTGATCGGCAACGTGATCATGGTGATCACGCTCGTGGCGGCCGGGCTCGTGGTGCTGAACGTCCACGACACCGGGCTGCGCGGCATCCTGATGCTGGTGATGATGGTGCTCTACCTGGTGGGCTACGAGCTCGGCTGGGGCGCGGTCGTCTGGGTGATGATGTCCGAGGTCTTCCCGCTGAAGTTCCGCGCGGCGGGCATGGGCGTCAGCAGCGTGGTGCTGTGGGCCGCGACGGGCATCGTGAGCGCGGTGTTCCCGATCATCTCCGACCCGAAGTCTCTGGGCATCGGCGGTTCGATGTTCCTGTTCGCCGGGATCAACGTGGTGCTGTTCGTGCTCACCAAGTGGCTGGTCCCGGAGACCAAGGGCCGTTCGCTGGAGCAGATCGAACTCGACCTGCGGGCCCGCCAGGGCGTCGCGGCCAAGGGCTGAGTCGCGGGTCAGTGGGCGGCTGCCGGGGCGAGGCCGACTTTCCCCGCCAGCCGCCCGATCCAGGCTTCGACTTCTTCCGGCGAGCGGTCCGGCAGCCCGAAGATCACCTCGGTCACGCCGAGGGAGTCCAGGTGGGCCAGCCGTTCCGGGTCCGGACGCTCGCCGAGTGCGCAGATCCGCGGCACGTCGATGCGGCCCTCGGCCCGCCAGATCTCCTTGAGCAGGGCGACATGCCCGTCGAGGTCGCTGTCGGCCGGGGTCGTGAGCCAGCCGTCGGTGTGCCGGGCGATCCAGCGGAACGTCTTCTCCGACGGGCCCGCGCCGAGCAGCACCGGGATGTGCGCCTGGACCGGCTTCGGCCACGCCCAGCTCGGCCCGAACGAGACGAACTCGCCGTCGTAGGAAGCTTCTTCGGATGTCCACAGTGCACTCATCGCTTCGAGGTACTCGCGCAGCGCGGTGCGGCGGCGGTTGCCGGGGACGCCGTGGTCGGTCAGCTCGTCGACGTTCCAGCCGAAGCCGGTGCCGAGGGTGACCCGGCCGCCGGAGAGGTGGTCGAGGCTCGCGATCGTCTTGGCGAGCGTGATCGGGTCGCTCTCGACCGGCAGGGCCACCGCCGTCGACAGCCGGATCCGCGAGGTGACTGCGGCCGCTGTGGCCAGCGCGACCCACGGGTCGAGCGTGCGGCTGTAGCGGTCGTCGGGCAGCGAGGCGTCGCCGGTCCGCGGGTGCGGGGACTCGCGCTTGACCGGGATGTGGGTGTGCTCGGGCACGTAGAAGGTGGCGAAGCCGGCCTCTTCGGCGGCCCGGGCCGCGGCCGCCGGGGTGATGCCGCGGTCGCTGGTGAAGAGCACGATTCCGTAGTCCACGCCGGGAGCGTATTAGAACGTGTTTCAGTATTCAAGCTCGCCGCCTGGTGACTCCGGGTAGTCAGTCCACAGTGGATAGAGGCGTCCCAGAATGTGGGAGGGGACGCCGGGGCGGGATGGTGGAGGGTGCCCGGTTTCCAGTACCCTTGACCACAGGTCGAGAGGCGCTGCAACGGACCGCCGGTCCGCCACGCTCGATCGGATCCATCAGACCAAGGGCGCCTCCCGGATGAGGGAGGCTGCCGATGAACCCCAGCGAGTCCGACGCGACCCAGCGCCTGCGCGCACTGCTCGACCAGCGCGTCGCGGTGCTCGACGGCGCCTGGGGCACCATGCTGCAGGGCGCCGGGCTGACCCCGGCCGACTACCGCGGCGACCGCTTCGGCGAGCACACCCACGACGTCACCGGCGACCCCGACCTGCTCAACCTCACCCGCCCCGACGTCATCCTCGACGTCCACCGCCAGTACCTCGCGGCCGGCGCGGACATCACCACCACCAACACCTTCACCGCCACGAGCATCGGCCAGGCCGACTACGGGCTGCAGGGCCACGTCCACGAGATGAACGTCCGCGGCGCGCAGCTCGCCCGCCAGGCCGCCGACGAGTTCGGCGACCGGTTCGTCGCCGGGTCCATCGGCCCGCTCAACGTCACCCTCAGCCTGTCGCCCAAGGTCGACGACCCCGCCTACCGCGCCGTCACGTTCGAGCAGGTCAAGGCGGCCTACGCGGAGCAGATCGCCGGCCTCGTCGAAGGCGGCGTCGACCTGCTGATGGTCGAGACGATCTTCGACACGCTCAACTGCAAGGCCGCCATCGCCGCCGCGCGGGACGTCGCCCCGCAGCTGCCGCTGTGGATCTCCGTCACCATCGTCGACCTGAGTGGCCGGACGCTCTCGGGCCAGACGGTCGAGGCGTTCTGGAGCTCGATCGAGCACGCGAAGCCGCTGGTCGTCGGCGTGAACTGCTCGCTGGGTGCGGAAGAGATGCGCCCGCACGTCGAGGAGCTCTCCCGGATTGCGAATTCCTACGTCGCCTGTCACCCGAACGCCGGCCTGCCGAACGCTTTCGGCGGCTACGACCAGACCCCGGACGAGACCGCCGGGCTGATCGGCGGGTTCGCCCGCGAAGGCCTGGTCAACCTGGTCGGCGGCTGCTGCGGCACCAGCCCGGCGCACATCGAGAAGATCGCCGCCGCCGCGAAGGGCGTCACTCCCCGTGAGGTGCCCGCGCCGCGCACCCACACCCGGTTCAGCGGGCTCGAGCCGTTCGGCATCGGCGCCGACACCGGGTTCGTGATGATCGGCGAGCGCACCAACGTCACCGGCTCCAAGCGGTTCCGCCGGCTCATCGAGTCCGGCGACCACCAGGGCGCCGTCGACGTCGCGCTGGAGCAGGTCCGCGGCGGGGCCAACCTGCTCGACGTCAACATGGACGCCGACCTGCTGGAGTCCGAGGAGGCGATGACGACCTTCCTCAACCTCATCGCCACCGAGCCCGAGGTGGCCCGGATCCCGGTGATGGTCGACAGCTCCAAGTGGAGCGTGCTCGAAGCCGGCCTGCGCTGCCTGCAGGGCAAGGGCGTGGTCAACTCGATCAGCCTCAAGGAGGGCGAGGAGCCCTTCCTCGCGCAGGCCCGCACGATCCGCAACTACGGCGCCGGCGTCGTCGTGATGGCCTTCGACGAGCAAGGCCAGGCCGACACCGCCGACCGCAAGGTCGAGATCTGCGCCCGCGCCTACGACCTGCTCACGCAGAAGGCCGGCTTCGCGGGCGAGGACATCATCTTCGACCCGAACGTGCTCGCCGTCGCCACCGGCATCGCCGAGCACAACGGCTACGCGAAGGCGTTCATCGAAGCGCTGCCGAGGATCAAGGAACGCTGCCCCGGGGTGCACATCAGCGGCGGCATCTCGAACCTGTCGTTCTCCTTCCGCGGCAACGACGTCGTCCGCGAGGCCATGCACTCGGCGTTCCTGTTCCACGCCGTGCAGGTCGGCCTCGACATGGGCATCGTCAACGCCGGTCAGCTCGCGGTCTACCAGGACATCCCGAAGGACCTGCTCGAGCTGGTCGAGGACGTGCTCTTCGACCGCCGCGAAGACGCGACCGACCGGCTGGTGAGCTTCGCCGAGAACGTCAAGGGCAGCGGCACCAAGCGCGTCGTCGACCTGTCCTGGCGCGAAGGCTCGGTCGGGGAGCGGCTGTCCCACGCGCTGGTGCACGGCATCGTCGACTTCATCGAGGACGACACCGAAGAAGCGCGGCAGCAGATGGCGCGGCCCCTCGACGTGATCGAGGGTCCGCTGATGGACGGCATGAAGATCGTCGGCGACCTGTTCGGCTCCGGCAAGATGTTCCTGCCGCAGGTGGTCAAGAGCGCCCGCGTGATGAAGCGGTCCGTCGCCTACCTCGAACCCTTCATGGAGGAGGAGAAGGAGAAGGCGCGCCAGGAGGGCCGGCTGGCCTCGAGCGGCGGCCAGGGCAAGGTCGTGCTCGCCACGGTGAAGGGCGACGTCCACGACATCGGCAAGAACATCGTCGGGGTCGTGCTCGGCTGCAACAACTACGAGGTGATCGACCTCGGCGTGATGGTGCCGGCCGGGAAGATCCTCGACACCGCGGTCACCGAAGGCGCCGACGCGGTCGGGCTGTCGGGGCTGATCACGCCGTCGCTCGACGAGATGGTCGCCGTCGCCGCCGAGATGCAGCGGCGCGGGCTGAAGCTGCCGCTGCTGATCGGTGGCGCCACGACGTCACGCCAGCACACCGCGGTCAAGATCGCGCCGGCCTACGACAACACCACCGTGCACGTGCTCGACGCGTCGCGGGTGGTCGGCGTGGTGTCCGACCTGCTGGACCCGGACCGCTCGATCGCGCTGGGCGAGAAGAACCGGGCCGACCAGGAGACGCTGCGCGAACAGCACGCGAGCAAGCAGCGCAGCCCGATGCTGACCCTCGCCCAGGCCCGCGCTAACCCGGAGAAGGTGTCCTTCGACGGCCTGCCGACCCCGGCGTTCACCGGCCGGCGCGTCGTCGAGCCGAGCATCGCCGAGCTGCGCGAGATGATCGACTGGCAGTTCCTGTTCCTCGCCTGGGAGCTCAAGGGCAAGTACCCGGCCATCCTCGAGCAGCCGGTCGCCCGCGAGCTGTTCGACGACGCGAACACCCTGCTCGACGAGATCATCGCGAACGGCAGCTTCACCGCGAAGGGCGCGTACGCGTTCTGGCCGGCGCACAGCGATGGCGACGACATCCTGCTCGAAGGCGACTACGCGCACGTCGCCTTCCCGATGCTGCGGCAGCAGACGGCGAAGCCGCTGGACCGCGCGAACCGCTGCCTGGCCGACTACATCGCCCCGGTGGGCGATCACCTCGGCGGCTTCGCGGTGGCGATCCACGGCGCCGAAGCACTGGCCGGGAAGTACGAGGCCGAGCACGACGACTACCGGGCGATCATGGTCAAGGCGCTGGCCGACCGGCTCGCCGAGGCCTTCGCCGAGCACATCCACCTCAAGGCCCGCCGCGACTGGTTCGAGCCGGACGCCGAGCCGCTGCTGGAAGATCTGCACGCGGAACGCTTCCGCGGCATCCGCCCGGCGCTGGGCTACCCGGCCAGCCCCGACCACAGCCAGAAGCGCGAGCTGTTCGAGCTGCTGGCGTCCGACGAGCTGGGGATGGCGCTGACCGAGTCGTACGCGATGACGCCGGCGGCCGCCGTGTCCGGGCTGATCTTCGCGCACCCGGACTCCCGCTACTTCACCGTCGGGCGCCTCGGCCGCGACCAGATCGAGGACTACGCGCGGCGCAAGGGCGTCGAGCGGGCCGAGGTCGAGCAGTGGCTGCGGCCGAACCTCGCCTACGAACCCGAGGCGTAGTCCTTCAGCTCGATGTCCGTGGCGAACTTGTCGGTCGCCTTGAGCATCATGCCGAGCAGGAAGCGGGACTTGAACGTCCAGTCCCGCAGCTTGATCCGCAGGCGGGACGGCGGCGCGAGGAACGGGCCCGCGCTGCCGCGCTGGGAGATCTTCGCGTAGCCGCGGAACTGCTCTTCGTAGCGGGCGAAGGCGAGGCGGTGGTCCCCGTTCGCGGCCAGCAGCTCGCCGGCGAGCACGTACGCGCCGACGACGGCCAGGCCGGTGCCGAAGCCACCGAGGGTGTTGCCGTAGGCGGCGTCGCCGAGCAGCACGACGCGGCCGCGGGAGTAGTGGTCGATGGTGACGCGGGCGAGCGAGTCGAGGTAGAACTCGCGGGCGTCGGGGAGCTTCTCGATCAGCTCGGGCACCCGCCAGCCGGCGTCGCGGTAAGCGGCGGCCAGCAGCTTCCGCTGTGTGTCGGTGTCAGTGCGGTCGTAGTCCAGCTCCGGTGAGGCGAAGACGAAGAAACCCGACGCTTTCGGGCCGCCGACCGCGACCATGCGGCCGGGCTCGTTGTACATGACGGCGTCCTGGCCCTCGGCGACCTGCTCGCCGAGCTCGGCCAGTGCGTAGTAGTGGCCGAGGAAGTTGACGTAGTCGGCCTCGGGGCCGAAGGCCAGCCGCCGGACGTTCGAGTGGATGCCGTCGGCGCCGACGACGAGGTCGAACCGGCGCGGCCGGGCGTTGGCGAACGTGACGTCGACGCCGTCGGGCGTCTCGGTCAGCGACGTGATCGTGTCACCGAAGAGGTACTCGCAGTTCTCGGCGGTGCGTTCGTACAGGAGGTCGGCCAGGTCGCCGCGGCGGATCTCGATGTCCCCGCCGGTGAACTCGCCGGGGATCACCGCCTGCGCCCGGCCCTCGGCGTCGATGATGGTCTGGTCGGTCCCGCCGGTCTGGCGGCGGATCACCTCGTCGAGGATGCCCATGCGCTCGAGCACCTTCCGGTGGGTGGTGCCCTTGAAGTCGACGGCCTGGCCGCCGGGACGGACGCCGGGGTGGCGCTCGACGACGGTGACGGTGCAGCCGTACCGGGCGAGCCAGAGGGCGAGGGCGGGGCCGGCGATGCTGGCGCCGGAGATCAGGACCTTGAGGTTCTTCATGCCGTGAAGCTTCGCGACCGGCGCTTACCGATCCCTGGCGAAGCGCTGACGGCCGCCGTCAGCGACTGTCGCGAGTGGACCGCGCGCGGTCGGTGACGGCGGAAAATCCCTGGCCGGAAACCCTGGTCACGGCCGGTTTTCCGACATTGACCGCGCCCGGTCACGCGGGCACCATTTGCCGGGGGAGAGGGGGCGGGGATGCTGGAGAGCGAAACGCGCCCGGCGGCCACCGCGCTCGGTGAGCTGCTGCGCAACGGGGAGCGCGCGCTCGAGGCCGACGGCGACCTGCGTGCCGGCCGCGAGTGGTTCGACCGGGCCTACCGGTTGGCCGAGGCCGAAGGCGACGGCATCGCGATGGCGCGCGCCGCGCTGGGCATGGGCGGGCTGTGGGTCCACGAGCACCGCAGCGCGCCCGCGGCGGCCTTGCTGCAAGCGCGGTTGCGCAGCGCACGCGAGGCCGTCGACCCGGGATCGTCGCCGGCCCTGCGGCTCAAGGCCCGGCTCGCGGGCGAGGCCGACTACGTCGCGGGGGAGAGCCAGGCGATCCTGGCGGTCCTGGAAGAGGCCAAGCGCGCGGGCGACCCGGTCGCCTGGGCCGAGGCCGCCAGCCTCGCCCACCACTGCCTGCTCGGCCCCGACCACGGCGGCCAGCGGCGCGCGCTCGCGCAGGAGCTGATCACCGAAGGCTTCCGCACCGGGCGGCGCAGTGACCTGCTGATGGGCCTGCTCTGGCGCACGGTCGACCACTTCCTCGACGGCGACCCGCACGCCCAGCGCGGGCTGGCCGACCTGCGCGGCCTGCTGGCCGAACGCGACCACCTCGCGGTCGGGTTCGTGCTGGACGCGATCGACGTCATGCTCACCGTCCGCGCCGGCCGCTTCGACGACGCCGAAGCACGCGCGGCGGCCTGCGCGCGGCGGGGCGAGCAGGCCGGGGACGCCGACGCGACGGGCTGGTACACCGCCCAGCTCGGGGCGATCCGCTGGTACCAGGGCCGGGTCGCGGAGCTGCTGCCGGTGCTGCGCGAGACGGTCCATTCACCGACGCTCAGCGCGGTGGACAACGCGCTGATCGCGGGGCTGGCCGTGGCCGCCGCGGCGGCCGGCGACGAGCGCGAGGCCGCCGGCGCGCTCGCCCGGCTGCGTGGCCGGGACCTGGCGCTGCTGCCGCGCTCGAGCAGCTGGCTCGTGTCGATGTACGGGATCGTCGAGACGGCCTACCTGCTCTCCGACGTCGACTCGGCGCTCGCCGCGTACGCCCTGCTGACGCCGTTCGCGCGGCTGCCGATGACGGCCAGTCTCGGCGTCGCGTGCTTCGGCTCGGTGCAGCACGCGCTGGGCGTGGCCATGCTGACCGCGGGCGAGACCGGCCGCGCCACCGAGCACTTCCGGGCGGCCGTGCGCGACAACCTCGCGCTGGCCCACTGGCCGGCCGCGGCGCTTTCGCGGGCCCGGCTCGCGCAGGCCTTGGGCCCCGCTTCGGCCGAAGCCGGGCGTGAGCTGGCCGCGGCGACGCGCGAGGCCGAGCAGCTCGGGATGGTGCTGCCCGCCTTCGCCGCCCGCGTCGAGGACCGCCGCGTGACGTGCCGTCGCGAGGGCAGCCACTGGCGCTTCGCCCTGGACGGGCGGTCCGCGGTGGTCGAGCACAGCGTCGGAATGGGCTACCTCGCGACGCTGCTGGACAACCCGGGCCACGAGCTGACGGCCGTCGAGCTGGCGCACGGGGTCCTCGCCGAGGCGACGTCCGCGCAGCCGGTGCTCGACCCGGCCGCGACCAGCCACTACCGGCGCTGGCTCGCGAACCTCGAGGCCGAGCTCGACGAGCACGAGGCCAACCACGACACCGGCCGGGCGGAGAAGGTCCGCACCGAACGCGACTGGCTGCTCGGCGAGCTGTCGGCCGCCGCGGGACTCGCCGGCCGCGTCCGCGAGTTCGCGGGCGCGGAGGAGAAGGCGCGGATCGCCGTCGGCAAGGCGATCCGCCGTGCGCTGACCCGGATCGCGGCCGCCGACGCGGTGATCGGCGACGTCCTGCGCGACGGCGTCCACACCGGTGCCCGCTGCAGCTACCAGCCCTGAGTCACTCGACCGCGCCGGACAGCAGGTTCTGGTACCAGGCGTCGTACGGGTGGTTCGTCGCCGGGTAGTTCGCGAGCGGGCTGGTCGCCTCGCTCGCGGAGTCGAAGTCCCAGCCCCGCACCAGCTTGCCCGACTGCCGCGCGGCGGTGATGAACGCGGACTGCGTCGCGGGCGCCCCGTAGAACAGCGCGCCCTGCTGCAGTTCCGCGCTGTCGCCCTGCTGGAACTCGTCGAAGGCCACCTGCCGGTAGCGGATCCGGTCGCCGGTGAGGCTCGCGGTGTCCGCGCGCAGCGTGTTCGACGGCGTCGGGCCGTCCGCGCCCGTCCACACCTTCACGCGCCGGGCGCCGTTCGTGGCGGTGTCCTTGGCGAAGCGCGCGTCCGATGTCTTCGCGTTGCCGGTCCACGAGACCGCGGTGGCCGACAGCGTGCCGGTCCACGCCCAGTTCTGAGCGTTGCTCTGGCTCTTGTGGATCTCGCGCAGGTGCGTGCCGTCGGTGAAGGCGACCGTCGGCAGCACGCCGTTGTCGTACTGCTTGCTGGCCTGCCAGGTGATCTCGCCGTCCGCGCCGAGCTTGCCGACGTGCGACCAGAGCGTGGTGGCGCTCTGCGACTGGTGCACCTCGACGAGGTCGCCGTTGTCGTTCAGGGCGACCGCCGGCGTCTGCCCGCTGTCGTACTTCCCGTGCCGGAGCCAGGTGATCCGGCCGTCGGCGCCGTAGGTCCCGGTCCAGTACCAGAGCGCGCCGCCGCCGGAGTCGTGCACCTCGACGAGCTGGCCGCGGCCGTTGAGCGCGACGGCCGGGTGGGCGCCGACGTCGCGCTTGTACTCGCTGCGGCTGCCGCCGTCGCCGGAGAGCAGGGGCAGCACGCGCCCGCGCAGC
This sequence comes from Amycolatopsis iheyensis, assembly GCF_024703995.1. Lineage (GTDB taxonomy): Bacteria > Actinomycetota > Actinomycetes > Mycobacteriales > Pseudonocardiaceae > Amycolatopsis > Amycolatopsis iheyensis. Next base: position 22,734 of record NZ_JAMXQV010000002.1, read on the forward strand.
GCGTCCACGGTCGGCGAGCCCGCCGGGTAGTCCTGCGCGCGCAGCAGCCGGGTGCCGAACACCGACTCCAGCTCCTGGTTGACCGCGGTCAGGTTGCCGGCCGCGAAGTTCGCGTTGTCGGTCAGGTCGTCCTTCAGGTCGAGCATGACGACGATCGGCGCGGCCGAGGGGTGCGCCGCGGACCAGGTGTTCACCACCGACAGCCAGTCGCGCAGGTTGTTCGACGCCGGGTTGCCGCCGCTGTGGTCGACCGCGTTGCCGGGGGAGTCGTGCCCGACGCCGTAGTCGTGGTTCGTCGCGTACCCGTTGTCGTGCACGTCCAGCTCGATGAACCGGACGCCGTGGTCGAGCTGGTAGGAGAGCGACTTCTTGGCGCCGTCGACGTCGCCCGAATAGCTGTTGTGCGTGGCGCGGAAGACCGAGCCGGTGAACGGCGGGCTCGCGGCCTCGGCCGTCCCGCCGGTGAGCAGCGCGGCGGTGGTGAGCGCTGAGACGGCCAGTGCGGGCAGACGGGTCATCCTCGGGTCCTCACGTCGGGAACGGGCCGCCGATCATCCTGGCCGCCCGGAGCCTTCGCTGTCTCGAATTCCGGGTGGAACGTCGTGGAACGGCCGTGGAACGCCAAGGAAGGGACAGCAGGACGTCGAGGGAGGAACCACCGTGACCTACGCAGGAGGACCCCAGTACCCCGATCCGGCCCGGCCGGTGCCGCCGCGGGCCGGGCCGCCCGGCCCGGCCCAGCCCCCGGCCGCCGCGCCGAAGAAGGGGAAACGGCGCCAGAAGATCGTGCTCACCGTGTTCCTGATCGTCGTGGCCGGGATCCTCGCCCTGGTCTGGGCGCTGAGCCGGGACAACGGCGAGAACGCCCAAGTCGGGAACTGCGTCACCGAAAGCGGCGAGAACTACGTGAAGATCGTCGACTGCGGGGCGGCGAACGCGACCCTGAAGGTCGTCGGGCGGGTCGAGGACAAAACGCAGATCGAAGCCCAGGTCAGCGCCTGCAACGGATATCCGGACGCGGATTCGGTGTTCTGGGAGGGCAAGGAAGGGCAGACCGGCGTCGTGCTCTGCCTGGCGAAGACCGGCAAGTAGTGGCCGCGCGGAAGTTCTCGTTCACCGGCTCCGGCGAGCTGCGGGTCTCCAGCGGCGGGCGCACGCTCGCCGCGGCGGGCGACGTGATCGTGATCGGTGACCGGGTCTTCCGGCTGGCCGAGGTGGACCGGGTCGCCTACCACGCGGCGGCCCGGGCGCACCAGGCCAGCTACGCGCTGGGCCTGGCCCGCGGCCCGGTGCGCAGCCGGTTCGTGTTCGACGCCTTCCGCCGCGGCAGCGAGCTCGAAGAGGCACGCGAGACCTGGCGCCGGCTGGTCGAACTGGTGGAAGCCGCGGCCTGTCCGCGGATCGCGCGGGCCGCGGTCGACACGATCACCGCCGGCGCCACCGCGCGGTTCGGCCGGCACCCGCGGATCGTCGCCGACGCCGAGGGCCTGCGGCGGTGGTGCGCGCCGAAGGTGCCGTGGGCCGCGGTGCTCGGCGCGGACCTGCACGCCGGGCAGGTCCGCGTGTGGACCGGCGGCCCGGAGCCGGCCTTGGCCACCGGCATGGCCGGCTGGAACGCCGTCGTCCTGCCGCGGGTCGCCGGAATGATGGTCGGCCGCGAAAAAGAATCACCGGGAAGCCATTGATCACGATTTCCGCGGAAGGACCGGAAAATGCTCACGGAATCGGAGATCGACTGTCCGTTGTGTCGCATTCGCCGGACCGTTTGGCGATTTATGCCAAATCGCGGCGCGGATTCGGTACTCGGCCGGGTCCGGCGTGGTCATTATCCGATGAACGGGTGAGCAGGGGGCAGGGGAGGCAGTGGGTGTGGCGAACGACTGGCCGCTGGTCGGCCGCGAACAGGACCTGGCGTTCGCGCGCCGGGCGCTGGCCGACGCGGAGGTGTGCGGGCTGCTGCTGACCGGCCGGGCCGGCGCCGGCAAGACGCGGCTGGCCAAGGTGCTGCTGGCCGAGCTGGCCGACGGCGGCGCGCGCACGCACTGGGTGCGCGCGATGTCGTCGGCCTCGACGATCCCGTTCGGCGCCTTCGCCCACCTCCTGCCCGGCAGCGCGGACGGCACGGCCGACCGCGCCCACCGGCTCAACCAGGTGGCCGGCCACCTGACCCGCGGCGCGGAGGGCCGGCGGCTGGTGCTGTGCGTCGACGACGCGCACCTGCTCGACGACCTGTCCGCGACCCTGGTGCACCAGCTGGCCGCGACCGCGTCGGCGTTCGTGATCGTCATCGCGCCGCACGGGGTGAGCGTGCCCGACCCGGTGTTCGCGATGTGGAAGGACCGCGTCGCCGAACGGCTGGACGTCCGCGAGCTCACCCGGCCGCAGACCACCGAGCTGATCACCGCGGCCCTCGGCGGCCGGCTCGACGACGGCGCCGAGCACCGGCTCTGGCACCTGACCCTGGGCAATCCGCTGTTTCTGCGCGAGCTGGTGCAGGGCGGGCTCGACAGCGGATCGCTCTCGGGCGCGGACGGCGTGTGGCGCTGGAGCGGCACGCTCACCGCCACCCCGCGCCTGGTCGAGCTGATCGAGACCCGCACCGACCGGGTCGACGCCGACGAGCGGCGGCTGCTGGAGCTGCTGGCCTTCGGGGAGCCGCTGGGCAGCGAGCCGCTGGTGCGCCTCGGCGCCGGGCGCGTCCTGGCCTCGATGGAGCAGGCCGGGCTGGTGGTGTCCGAACGCACCGGGCGGCGGCTCGACGTCCGGCTCGCGCACCCGCTCTACGCCGAGGTGATCCGGCGCCGGACGTCCCCGCTGCGCCAGCGCGACACCTACCGGATCCTCGCCCAGACCCTGGACCTCACCGGCGCACGCCGCGCCGAGGACAAGCCGCGGCTGGTGCGCTGGCGGCTGGCGGCCGGGTTGCCGACCGATCCGCAGCTGGTCCGGGCCGCCGCCGAGACGTTGCTGCGCAAGGACTTCCCGCAGGCCGAGCAGCTGGCCGCGGAGGCGGTCCGGCTCAGCGGCGGGTTCGGGGCGAAGTTCCTGCTGGCCCAGGTCCGCGTCGCGGGCGGCCGGCCCGCCGACGCCGACGCGCTGCTGGCCGAGCTCGCGGGCGAGACGGTGTCGGACGCGCAGCACGCCCGTGTCGCGGCGACGCGGGCGCGGAACCTGGCGTTCGGCCTGGACCGGTTCGCCGACGCCGACGCGGTGCTGGACACCGCGGAGACGGCGGTGTCGGGACCACAGGACGACCTCGTGACCGCGCGGGCGGCGTTGCGCGCGGCGGCGGGAGCGTCCCGCGAAGCGCTCGAACTGCTCGGGCCGGTGCTGGACCGCAACCGGCGCGGTGACGCGCTGCGGCTGGCGGCGCTGGTCGTCGCGGCCGGGGCGCTGGCTTCGTCCGGGCGGACGGAGGCGTGCCTCGGCGTCGTCGAGGAGGGGCTGGCGATCGCGTCGCGGATCGCCGACGGTTCGGCGCCCGGGGCGCGGGTCCGGCTGGAACACGCGCGGATCGTCGCGCTGTGCCGGGCGGGCCGGCTGGAGGAGGCAGAGGACCGGGCCGGGGACGACTACCGGGACGCCGTCCGGGACCGCTGGGGCCCGGCGGTGGCCGGCGCGGCGGCGTCGCTCGGGACGGTCGCGCTGGCGTACGGCAACGTCCGGGGCGCGGTCCGCTGGCTGCGGGAGGCGTTGGCCGCGGACGCGCACGACCAGCCGTACGAGTTCCGGCCCGCGGTCGCCGCGGCCCTGGTCCGGGCGACGGCGATGAGCGGCCGCGTCACCGAGCCGTCGGGTGACTGGGACGGCGCGTGGGTGGCGGCGGCCCGCGGCGAGCTGTCCCGGGCGGCGTCCCTGGCCGCCTCGGCGGCCGCCGCCGCGGAAGCGGCCGGCCGGCTCGCGGTCGCCGCCGAGATCCGCCACGACCTGGTGCGCTTCGGCGTCGCCTCCCCGGATCCCGGTTTCGAAGGTGGACCGCTGGCCGAGCTGTACGCCGCGCACGCGCGGGCGCTGGCCGCCACGGACGCCGACGCACTGGACGCCGTCGCGTCGTCGTTCGCCGACCTGGGCGCGCGGCTGCTGGCGGCGGAAGCGGCAGCCCAGGCCTCCCGAGCCCACCGGGCGGCGGGCCTCAACGGCAGCGCGGCGACGTCGGCGCAGCGGGCCCGGGCGTGGCTCGCGTCCTGTGAGGACGCCGCGACGCCGGCGCTGGCGTTGCTGGACACCCCACTCGACCTGACGGTGCGGGAGCTGGAGATCGCGCGTCTGGTGGCGACGGGGCTGACGAGCCGGGCGGTGGCGGACCGGCTGGTGGTGTCGGTGCGGACGGTCGACAACGTGCTGCACGGCGTCTACGCGAAGCTGGGTATTTCCGGGCGGCGTGAACTGGCTTCGGTGGTAGGTCCGCTCGTGTCGGGGAGTAGTCCCGGAGACGGCCCATAGGTAGATCGTCTCGGTTCGGGGCGGTAAGCCGAGTACCCCGCTACTCATGACCCGGGCGGCCCGCGGCCCAAGACTGGATGACAACGGAGGGGCACGGGCTTCACCGAAGCGAAGGTCAGGAGTGCACAGGATGACGACTTCATCGGGCGACGTTTTCCAGAACGAGCAGGGCTCGGGCGGCTCGGGCGGGAACCAGTTCAACGAGCAGGCTTCCACGGGTGGGCGTGGGGACATCTTCCAGAACGAGCAGGGCTCGGGGGGTTCCGGTGGGAACCAGTTCAACGAGCAGGCTTCGACCGGCGGCGGTGGCGGGGACATCTTCCAGAACCAGCAGGGCTCGGGTGGCCACGGTGGGAACCAGTTCAACGAGCAGGCCTCGACCGGCGGCTCGGGCAACATCTTCCAGAACGAGCAGGGTTCCGGTGGGCACGGGGGCAACCAGTTCAACGAGCAGGCGTCCACGGGCGGCCGCGGCGGCGACATCTTCCAGAACGAGCAAGGTTCGGGTCGCGGGGGCAACCAGTTCAACGAGCAGGCGTCGGCCGGTCACCACGGTGACGTGTTCCAGAACGAGCAGGGCTCGGGCGGCTCGGGTGGCAACCAGTTCAACGAACAGGCCTCGACCGGCGGCCGCGGTGTGGGAGACATCTTCCAGAACGAGCAGGGTTCCGGTGGCCACGGCGGCAACCAGTTCAACGAGCAGGCTTCGACGGGCGGCCGCGGCGGCGACATCTTCCAGAACCAGCAGGGTTCTGGCGGTCACGGTGGGAACCAGTTCAACGAGCAGGCTTCGACGGGTGGCCGCGGCGGCGACATCTTCCAGAACCAGCAGGGTTCCGGCGGGCACGGGGGCAATCAGTTCAACGAGCAGGCGTCCACGGGCGGCTCGGGCAGCATCTTCCAGAACGAGCAGGGTTCCGGTGGCCACGGCGGGAACCAGTTCAACGAGCAGGCCTCGACCGGCGGCCACGGGAACATCTTCCAGAACGAACAGGGCCAAGGCCACGGCGGGAACCAGTTCAACGAGCAGGCCTCGACCGGCGGCCACGGGAACATCTTCCAGAACGAGCAGGGTTCCGGTGGCCACGGCGGCAACCAGTTCAACGAGCAGGCCTCCACGGGCGGCCACGGCAACATCTTCCAGAACGAGCAGGCCGGCGGCCACCACGGCGGAAACCAGTTCAACGAGCAGGCGTCCACCGAGCACCACGAGCACGAGCACCACCGCGCCGAGGAGCACCACCACGACCACGGCGCCGAGCACCACCACCACGACGTCGACCACTACTGAGCCGGCGTAGGAAAAGGGAGCGGTCATGCAGGAGCCGAGTGGCGGGGGGCGGATCGCCCTCGACACCCTCGACCTCGCCGTCAAGGGAGCGAAGGCCTACGGGCGGGACGACCTCGTCCAGCGCCTCACCGACGCCCGGCGCCTGCTGTCCGAGCCCGACGTCACCGTCTACGTGGTAGGGGAGTTCAAGCAGGGCAAGAGCTCGCTCATCAACGCCCTGCTGACCGCGAAGATCTGCCCGGTCGACGACGACATCGCGACCGCGGTGCCGACGGTCGTCCGGTTCGCGCCGGAGTCCGGGGCTCTGGCGACCTACGAGCCGGCCGATCCGTCGTCGCCGCCGTGGACCGAGCGGATCTCGCTCGAAGACCTCCCCGCCCACGTCAGCGAAGCCGGGAACCCCGGCAACCTGAGGAAGCTCAAGTCCGTGACCGCGTCGATCAGCCGCCAGCTGCTTTCCGGTGGGCTGGTGCTGGTCGACACGCCCGGCGTCGGCGGGCTCGGCTCGCTGCACAACGCCGTCACCGTCAGCTCGCTGCCGCGTGCGCACGCCGTCCTCTTCCTCTCCGACGCCTCCCAGGAGCTCACCGGCGCCGAGCTGCGGTTCCTCCGGACGGTCAAAGAGCTCTGCCCGACCGTCTTCTGCGTCCTCACCAAGATCGACCTCTACCCGCAGTGGCGCCGCATCCTCGAACTCAACGCCGGCCACCTCGAAGCGTGCGGCATCAGCATCGACACCGTCGCCGTCTCCTCCGAGCTGCGCACCGTCGCCGCCCGGTCGGCCGACCAGGAGATGAACGTCGAATCCGGCTTCCCGCAGCTGGTCAAGCGCCTGCAGGGGGTCGTCGGGGACGCCGAGCGGTCCGCGCTCAACGCCGTCGGGCTGCACGTCGGGTCCGCCGTCGGGCAGCTGCACGCCACCCTGCGGGCCCGCCGCACCTCGCTCGCGCACCCCGAGCAGTCCGCCGCGCTCATCGAGGAGCTCGGCCGGGTCAACGACCGCGTCGACGCGCTGCGCAGCCAGTCCGCGAAGTGGCAGCAGCTGCTCTTCGACGGCTTCGCCGACATTTCGTCCGATGTGGACTACGACCTGCGCGCCCGCTCCCGCGGCGTGCTGCACGAAGCCGAAGAGGCCATCGAAGAGGGTGACCCCGCCAAGAACTGGGAAGAGTTCGAGAAGTGGCTGCGCCAGCGCCTGGCCAACGAGACGCTGGAGAACTACACCGAGTTCGTCAAGCACGCCCGCGGGCTCGCCACGCGCGTCGCGGAGCACTTCGAGCTCGCCGAATCCCAGGCCGTGCTGCCGCGCGAGGTCCAGGCGCCCGTGAAAGTGGTCGAGGAGATCGACATCGACTCCTCCTTCACCGGCGTCAAGACCCGCGGCACCACCGGGATGGCCGCGTTCCAGAAGGCCTACAGCGGCTTCCTGATGTTCTCGATGCTGACGAAGATGGCCGCGCTGGCCATCCCGACCCCGTTCGGCATCGCCGCCGGCCTGCTCATGGGCCGCTCCGGCTTCCTCGACGAACGCAAGCGGCAGCTGGAAAAGCGCCGCTCGCTGGCCAAGACCGCGGTCCGCCGGTTCGTCGACGAGTTCAACCTGCAGGTCGGCAAGGACTCGCGCGACGCGATGCGGACCGTCCAACGAGAACTCCGCGACGCCTACAGCGCGCGCGTCGAAGAACTTCAGCGCTCCCTGACCGAAGCGCTGGCCGCCGCGAAGAAGGCCGTCGTCGACGACGAGGCCGAGGTCGGCGAGCTCAAGCGGCTGGAGGCCGACATCGACGCCCTCGAAGTGCTCGGCCGCCGCGCCGACGAGCTCACCCTGCGCAGTGCCCCGAAGCCGGTCCCGGCGGTGACGCGATGACCAGCCTCCACCTCCAGGTCCGCGGGTTCGTCGCCCGCGCGTGCGCCGGGTACGCGGGCACGCCCGCCGAGCCGCGGCTGCGGCAGATCGCCGGCCGGCTGGCCGAACCGCTGCGCGTCGCGATCGCCGGGCGCGTCAAGGCCGGCAAGTCCACCCTCCTCAACGCCCTCGTCGGCCAGGAGCTCGCGGCGACCGACGCGGGGGAGTGCACCCGCGTCGTCACCTGGTACCGCAACGGCCCGACCTACCGGATCATGCTGCACCCGGTCCGGGGCATGCCGCGCCAGCTGCCGTTCGGGCGGCTGTCCGGCACCCTCGGCCTCGAGCTCGGCATGGCGCCCGACGACGTCGAGCGGCTCGTCGTCGACTGGCCGTCGCCCGCGCTGCGCGTGATGACGCTGATCGACACGCCCGGGCTGGGTTCGGCGCGGGCGGCGGTCTCCGAGCGCACCGAGGTGGCGCTGGTGCCCGAGGGCGAGGGCGTCGGCACCGCGGACGCGGTGATCTACCTGATGCGGCATGTGCACGGCGACGGCGTCCGGTTCCTGGACGCCTTCCACGACGACCCGGCCCAGCGGCGCCCGGTCAACACCATCGGCGTGCTGTCGCGCGCCGACGAGGTCGGGCACGCCCGGGCCGACGCGCTGGACTCGGCGGCGAAGATCGCCCTCCGCTACGCCCGCGATCCGCGGGTGCGGGGGCTCTGCCAGACGGTCGTCCCGGTGGCCGGCCTGCTGGCCAGCTCGGCCGCGGCGCTGAAGGAGTCCGAGTACCGCGCGTTCCGGATCCTGGCCGCCGCACCCGAAGCGGAAACCGGCAGGCTGCTCACGTCGGCCGACCGGTTCGCCCGCGGTGCGTCCGAAGTGGACGTTCCGGCGGGTGAGCGCGCCGAGCTGCTGGGCCGCTACGGCCTCTTCGGCGTCCGGCTGGCGGTCGAGCTGACCCGCGGCGGCCACGTGACCGGCGCGCGGGCGCTGTCCGGCGAGCTGCTGGCCCGCAGTGGCCTGCACGGGCTGCGGTCGCTGCTGACCACGCAGTTCGCGGCGCGGGCGGACGTGCTCAAGGCGCGGTCCGCGCTGCAGGCGGCGGAGCTGGTGCTGCGCGCCTACCCGGACCGCACCGGCGGGCTGCTGCACGAGTGGGAGCGCATCGTCGCCGGGGCGCACGAGTTCGCCGAGATCCAGCTGATCGACTCGATCCGGCTCGGCGTCGTGCTGTTCACCTCCGACGAGGCCGGCGACGCGGAACGGCTGCTCGGCGCGGCCGGGGTGGACGTGCCGAGCCGGCTGGGCCTGCCGGCGGACGCGGGCCGCGCCGCGATCCGGCAGGCGCTCGGCACGCAGCTGCTGAGGTGGCAGCGGCGCGCCGAGCACCCCGCGTCCCCGCGGGACGTCCGCGACGCCGCCCGCGTCCTGGTCCGCACCTGCGAGGGCATCCTGCTCAGCGAAGCCCGGGCGGAGGTCCTGTCGTGAACGACGTGCCGAAGAAGATCAAGCGGGCGGCCCAGGCCGCCGCCGGCGCCGTCGCGTCGGAGGTCGCCGGGAACCTGCTCACCCCCGGGTCGCCGGGCGCGCCGCCCCCGCCCCCGCCTCAGCCGGAACCGGCCGCCGCGGAGACCCCGCACGAGTACGTGCCCGAGGTCGAGAGCAGCACCGTCACCCGCGGCGAGGACGGCCACGTCGAGGCGCAGACCGGCACGGTCTGGCACCCGGAGACGACCGACGGCCTGCCGCTGAAGGAGCTGCCCACCGTCGAGGAGTTCGAGACGATCGAAGTCCGCGAAGACGAGTTCGGCAACTTCGTCATCGACGCGACCGAGCGGTTCGTGGTGCACAACAACGGCCACGACGAGGTGTACACCGACCACCAGCACATCGTGGTGCCCGGAGACGGCACGCCGGGCGACACGGACATCGACATCGTGCAGGACGCCGACGTCGTCATCCACGAAAACCCGGACGGCACGATCACCGTCGAGCACCAGGGCTCGCTGACCTACGAACTCACCCCGGACGCGCCGGGCCACGGCGACATCGAGATCTTCCAGGAGGAGACGGTCATCCTCGACGAGGCCGAAACCGGCCCGCCCGGGATCGACGTCGGGGTGACCGTGGACCAGCAGGCCCGGGCCGACGACCCGTTCGGCGAGCCGGCCGGGCCGACCATCCACCAGACCGAGGTGATCGCCGACAAGGGCCGCGGCGCCACGGTGACCGCGCAGGTCACCGCGCCGGCGCCCTCGCTGCCCGGGACGCCGTCGCCGCCGGTGGTGACATTCAGCCGTCAGCCGTCCACAGTGGACACGCCGCCGCCGGCGCCGGTCGCGGTCGAGACGACGACGCTGGCCGCGTCGAACTCGCTCGCCGAGCACCCGGTGGTCAAGCACAGCTTCGCCACCCAGCCCGAGCCGGCGCACCACGACGCGGGTGAGGTCACCGGCAGCCACGCGCACCCGGTGGCGGAGAAACCCCCGTTCGAGCCACCGCTGCACCCCGAGCCGGCGCCGGAACACGTCCCGGAAGCCGGCCACCACCCGGACGTTCCGCCGGTGGAGCTGCCGGAGACCGCTCCACCGGTGGAACCACCACCGGAGCACGAAGCGCACCACGAGCACCTCGAAGACCCGGAACCCGAACCGGTTCCGGTGGAGCACCGGAGCATTGACCACGCGCACACCGCCGGCGGAGGCTGACAATGGGCTACGGACTGGGCATCGACCTCGGCACGACCTTCACGGCCGCCGCCGTCGACAGTGCCGGCCACGTCGAAATGGTGTCCCTCGGCGACCGCACCGCGGCCATCCCGTCGGTGGTGCTGCTGCGGGCCGACGGGAGCGTGCTGGTCGGGGACGCGGCGAGCCGGCGGGCGGCGGTCGAGCCGGACCGCGTGGCGCGGGAGTTCAAACGGCGCCTCGGCGACCCGACGCCGGTGCTGCTCGGCGGCGCGCCGCACTCGGTGGCGTCGCTGATGGCGCACCTGCTCGGCCACGTGGTGCGGACGGTCGCCGGGCAGCAGGGCGGCCGGCCGGACCGGATCACGCTGACCCACCCGGCGAACTGGGGTCCGTACAAGCGGGAGCTGTTCGCGCAGGTGCCGCGGCTGACCGGGATCGACCGCGTCGGCCTGATCACCGAGCCGGAGGCCGCGGCGGCGCACTACGCGGCGCAGGAACGGCTGGAGGACGGCGCCGTCGTCGCGGTGTACGACCTCGGCGGCGGCACCTTCGACGCGACCGTGCTGCGCAAGCGCGGCGGCGGGTTCGAGATCCTCGGCAGCCCGGAAGGCATCGAGGGGCTGGGCGGGGTCGACTTCGACGAGGCCGTGTTCGGGCACGTCGACCGCGCGCTGGACGGGAAGCTGTCGGAGATCGACCCGGACGACGCGGGCGCGGTGGCCGCGGTCGTGCGGCTGCGGCAGGAATGCGTGCTGGCGAAGGAAGCCCTCTCGGCCGACACCGAGACGGCCGTGCCGGTGCTGCTGCCCTCGGTGCAGACCGAGGTGCGGCTGACGCGTGGTGAGTTCGAGGAGATGATCCGCCCCTCGATCACCGCGACGATCGGCTCGCTGCACCGGGCGCTGCGCTCGGCGAACCTGCGCCCGGCCGACCTGGGCGCGGTGCTGCTGGTCGGCGGCTCGTCGCGGATTCCCCTGGTGTCACAGCTGGTCTCGGCCGAGCTCGGCCGCCCGACGGCGGTGGACATCCACCCGAAGTACGGCGTCGCGCTCGGGGCGGCGGCGCTGGCGTCGGGCCGGTCGGGACTGGTGCAGGCAACGCGTTCGCAGCCGGCGATCCAGCCGGTGCCGCCCCCGCCGACCCGGGACGTCGCGCGCGTGCCCGCGCCGCGTGAGGAGACCCGCGCGATGGCGGCACCGGGCTTCGGCGCGGGCGCGCCCCCGCCGGCGCTGGGCCGTGGCAAAGCGACCGCGGGTCCCGGCCGGAGAGCTTCGCGTCGCGGAGTGGTGGTCGGGCTGTGCGCGGTGGCGGTGGTGGCGATCGGCGGCGTGGCGGTGGCGGTGAGCAGCTCCGGCGGTTCACCCGGCTCGACACCACCGGCGTCGACGTCGGCCACGGAGACGCCGACGTTGGTGACGCTGCCGTCGCCGTCGGCTCCCGAGACGACGGCGCCGGTGGTGCCGGCGCACACGAACCCCCCGGCGCCGACGCATCGCAAGACCCCGCCGAGAACGACCACGCCGACCAGGACGACCACGCCGACGACGACCACGACCCCGACGACCACGACGAGCGCGAAGCCGACCACCTGAGGCCGGAGGGGGGTACGCCTGCCTCCACCAGCGGGCTTCAGGAAGGCGGCTGCCCGCCCAGCCGCCGGACGGCTTCGACGATCGCCGTGTTCGGCGCGCCCTTCACCAGGTACTCGGTGACGCCGGCCGCGGTGAGGCCGGCGATCGAGGCCCGGTCGGCGTAGGCCGAGAAGGCCAGGATGGCGGTGCCCGGGCTGCGCTGCGCGATCTCCCGCGCCGCGCGGGCGCCGCCGCCACCCGGCATCCGCACGTCGAGCACCGCGACCGCCGGCCGGTGCTGCTCGGCGAGCCGGATCGCCTCGTCCGCGTCGACGGCGACCGCGACCACGGCGATGTCCGGCTGCTCGTCCAGGACCTCCTTGAGGACGGCGCGGATCAGCTCGTCGTCGTCGGAGATCAGCACCCGCAGCTCGGTCACGGCTCGAACCCCGGCACGTCGGGCAGCATCGGCAGCCAGAACTCCACCACCGTGCCGCGGCCGGGCGTGCTGGTCACCGACAGCCAGCCGTGCGCGGCTTCGGCCCGCTCTCGCATCTCGACCAGCCCGAAGTGGCCCGCGCCCGTGTCGTCCGCGGCCATCCCGGCGCCGTCGTCGGTGATCCGCACCGACGTCCCGTTGTCCACTGTGGACATATCGAGGTCGACCCGGGTCGCGCGGGCGTGCTTGTGGACGTTCGCCAGCGCCTCCTGGCAGATCCGGTACACGGTGATCGCCGCCTCCGGCGACGGCTCGTCGGTGAGGCCGTCCCGCACCGAGTGCGCCAGGCCCCAGCGGCCCGCGACCTCTTCGACGTACCCGGACACCGCCTCCACCAGGCCGTGCCGGTCGAGCTCCGGCGGCCGCAGCCGGGACACCAGGCCGCGGAGCCTGCCGATCGCGGCCTGCACCGACTCGTCGAGCCCGGCGACGGCCGCGGCGTGCGGCGCGGGCAGCCGGGACGCCAGCAGCTGCAACCGCATGCCGACGGCCACCATGGACTGGATCGACTCGTCGTGGACGTCCCAGGCGATCCGGCGGCGCTCCACCTCCTGGGCGTCGACGAGGTGGCCGACGAGCCGCCGGCGTTCGCGCAGGGCCTGCTCGGCGTTGCGGCGCTCGGTCATGTCGCGGGTCACCTTCCCGAAGCCCTTCAGCTGCCGTTGTTCGTCGAACAACGCCGTGATCACGACGTTCGCCCAGAAGCGGCTGCCGTCCTTGCGCAGCCGCCACCCCTCGTCCTCGAGCCGCCCTTCGTCGACCGCGATTTCGAGCTCCCATTGCGGTTTCCCGGCCGCGACGTCCTCCGGCGGGTAGAACATCGAAAAGTGCTGTCCGATGATCTCCGCCGCCGACCAGCCCTTGATCCGCTCCGCGCCCGCGTTCCAGCTCGAGATGCGCCCGCCGGGGTCGAGCATGAAGATGCCGTAGTCCTGCACGCTCTGCACCAGCAGCCGGAACCGCTCTTCGCTCTCCCGCAACGCCTCCTCGGCGTTGCGGCGCTCGGTCAGGTCCCGGGTGACCTTCCCGAAGCCCTGCAGCCGCCCCTGTTCGTCGAACAACGCGGTGATCACGACGTTCGCCCAGAAGCGGCTGCCGTCCTTGCGGACGCGCCACCCCTCGTCCTCGACGCTCCCTCGCGCGACCGCGATCTCGAGCTCCCGCTCCGGCTTGCCCGCCGCGACGTCCTCCGGCGGGTAGAACGCGGAAAAGTGCTGCCCGATGATCTCCGCCGCCGGCCAGCCCTTGATCCGCTCCGCGCCGGCGTTCCAGCTGGCGATCCGGCCGCCGGAGTCGAGCAGGAAGATCGCGTAGTCCCGGACGCTCTGCACCAGCAGCCGGAACGGGGACTCGGCTTCCGACGTGAGGTCGCGCGTGACCGTTTCGAACCCCAGCAGGCCGTTGCGCTCGTCGAACCGGGCGGTGACCACGACGTTCGCCCAGAACCGCGACCCGTCCGGCCGCACCTGCCAGCCCTCGTCCTCGACGCGTCCCCGCGCGGCCGCGACCGCCAGCCGCTCCGCCGCGCCCGCACCGGGCGGCGACAGCACCGAGTAGTGCCGTCCGGCCAGCTCCGCCGCCGACCACCCGGTGATCCGCTCGGCTCGCGCGTCGCAGCTCGTCACGCGGCCTTCCGGATCCAGCGTCACGGTCCCGTGGTCCTCCATGCGGCAACTGTGCCGGATGTGCGCCCGGCCGGCACGACGTGCCGTGCGCGGCTCAGCCGGCCAGCTCGGCGGACGGGGCGGACAGCGCACACCAGACCACCTTTCCCGTGCCGTGGCGTTCGGTTCCCCAGGCGAGTGACAGCCGTTCGACGAGCGCCAGACCCCAGCCGCCGTCGGCGCCGGGCGGGCGCCGCACGGGCGGCGCCGGGTCGTCGTCGAAGACCTCGACGCGGACATGCCCGGCCCCGACGCTGAGCCGGAGCACCGGGCGGCCGCCACCGTGGCGGAGGGCGTTGGTCGCCAGCTCGGTGACGACCAGCAGCGCATCCTCGACGGCGGCGCCGGAGGCCCAGGCGGTCAGGGTGAGCCGCGCGAACCTGCGCACGAGGGCGAGCCCGCTCAGCGGGTCGGTGAGGGCGCACTCCGCGGTGAGCGGCGCCGGGATGTCCACGAGCTCAAGGGTGCGCGTCGGCGTCCGGGCGCACGAGATGCAAAACGCGGCCTCGCGGCTGGTGCAGGTGCATCAGGCGATGAGGCCTTCTCGTCTGGCGAGGGCGACGGCTTCGAGTTTCGGGCGTGCGCCGAGCTTCTCCGGCACCCGCCGCCCACCGCCGGCGTGCCGAAGTCCATCACCGCGCTCAGCCGGCCTTCCCGGCAGGCGGCCTCGCGGCTGATGCAGGTGCGTCAGGCGATGAGGCCTTCCCGCCGGGCAAGCGCGACGGCTTCGAGTTTCGAGCGTGCGCCGAGCTTCTCCAGCACCCGCTGTACGTGGTTGCGTGTGGTGTTGCGGGAGACGCCGAGGCGGCGGCCGATCTCGTCGGTGGTGGCGCCCTCGGCGAGCAGGTCGAGGGTTTCGCGCTCCCGCGCGGTCAGCTCCGCGCCGCGGGCGGGCGACCGGCCGGTGAGCCGGTCGAACACGGCCGGCAGCAGCTCGGGGTCGAAGACCACGCCACCGGCGGCCACGTCGCGCACCGCCGACTCCAGCACGCCGAGCTGGGACGTCTTGAGCAGCAGCCCCGCCCCGCCGGCCTTGGCCACCTGCACGGCGACCGCCGGGGTCGCGTCCCCGGTCAGCACCAGCACCCGCGCGCCGTCCTGGCCGAGCGCGGCGATGACCCCGAGGGCGTCGCCGTCGGGGAGGCGCCGGTCCAGCAGCACGACGTCCGGGTCGTGCGCGCGGGCGTCGGCGACCGCCTCCGCCCGGGAGCGGGCGCGGCCGACCACGGTGATCCCCTCGGCGCGCTCGAGCGCGAGCTGCAACGCCTCGGCCACCATGTCGTGGTCCTCCACCAGGAGGACGCGGATGGGGCTCGGGGCTTCGGCGCTGCTCACGGGGTTCCCTCGCTGGAGGAGTCGCTGACGACCCATCGTAGGCGCTCGGCGGGTTTCCCACCCGGGCGTCACTCCTCGATGGCGCCGCCGACGGCCCGCAGGTGCGCCCGGAAGGTCAGGCTCGGGTCCGACTCGCGCGCGGCGAGGAAGTCACCGAAGCGCACCTGGTCGCGCAGCGGCTCGCCGGCCCGGATCCGGTCGGCCTGACGGCGTTCGGTGTCGCGGATGCCCTCGGCGAGCGCGAAGAGCTCCTCCGCGCGGGCCAGCGGGACGAACAGGACGCCGTCGTCGTCGCCGAGCACGAGGTCGCCCGGCCCGATCCGCCAGGTCCCGACGATCGCTTCGGCCAGCCCGCCGTCGACGCGCGGGCCGAGGCTGAGCGGACCGGTCGGCAGCGAGCCGAGACTGAACACCGGCAGCCCGATCGCGCGGATGTCGGCGGTGTCGCGGTGCAGGCCCCAGATCACCACCCCGGCCAGCCCGGCCGAACGGGCTTCGAGCACCACGAGGTCGCCGACGCAGCTTTCGTCGAGCCGGCCGCCGTTGTCGACCACCAGGACGCCGCCCGGGGTGGCGTCTTCGAAGGCCTCGAGGAAGACATCGACGCTGCCGACGTGCCGGGCCGGGACGGCGGGCCCGAACACGCGCGTGCCGGGCACGACCGCCCGGGTGGGCGCGGGCGCGCAGCGCACCGGGAGGCCGGCGCGGATGCAGGCGTCGGCGAGGTGGGCGGTGGTCAGTGCGTCGAAGCGGGCGCTGAGGTCGGTCATGCTCCGAAGCTAACCACCGTTCGTGGTTTCGGCGGTCACCCAGGCCAGGTATTCGGCACTCCCGCCGACGATCGGGGTGGCGATGACCTCCGGCAGGTCGTAGCCGTGCCGCTGCCGCAGCCGTTCGCTCAGCGCGGCGACCAGCCCGGCGGTTGTCTTGATCTCGACGCGCCACTCCTGGTCGGTGCGCACCTCGCCTTCCCACCGATAGACGCTGGTGACCGGCCCGACAACCTGGGCGCAGGCCCCGAGCCGCGCCTCGATCGCATCCGCGGCCAGTTCCCGGGCCGCGGCTTCGGAGTCGGTCGTGGACGTCACGATCACGTGCTCAGCCGCCATGATGGCGAGGCTACCGGCGGCGCGGCGCAGCGCGGCTCTCAGCCGACCGGCCGGACCTTGGGCACGCCGTCGAAGTCCGCCGGCAGCAACGCGAACAGCCGCCGCACGGCGCGGGAGCGGCCGGGCCGCACGGTGAGGTGCGCGCCGGTGGCGTCGGCGAGGAGCTGGGCCCGCAGCAGCGAGTTCAGCCCCGCGACGGAGCAGAACGTGACGCCGGACAGGTCGATCACCACCTCTTCGACACCGGTGCCGATGCGGGCCTGCAGGACTTCGTCGAGCCGCCGGGCGGTGTTCAGGTCCACTTCACCGGCTACGCGGAGGACGACCGTGTGCCCGGCGGGGCTGGAGACGCGCACCGTCATGCGGCCGTGGGTGTTGATCCAGTCGGTGGCGGTGAGCTCGTGGTCGGCCGAGCGAGGTTGGGGAACCATCGCGGCACACCCTTTCATCGGGCTGCGGGGGCAAGCCGGATGTGGCGGTACTGGAAACGGCGAGGAGCCGGCCAAGACGCACAACGTCCGGCAGCGGCTGACGGCTCAACCGTGAACCTCCAGCATAGTGCATTTGCACTAGCTGAACCACCAGGCGTAATTCGATCGACAGATCGGGCGCGGGCCGGTGTGCTGGTCCACGTGTCCACCGAGGTGAGGGGTGTCTTGGACCGGTCTTCCGACGAAGCGACGATCACGACGGCGGTGGTCCGGCGGCTGCTGGCGGCCCAGTTCCCGAAGTGGGCCGGGCTGCCGCTGGCACCGGCGCCCGCGCAGGGCGTCGACAACGCGACCTTCCGGCTGGGGCCGGACCTGGCGGTGCGGCTGCCCCGGTACGCGCGGTGGGCGGGGCAGGTGGCGCGGGAGCAGGAGTGGCTGCCGAAGCTGGCCCCGCACCTGCCGTTGCCGATCTCGGAGCCGCTGGCCGAAGGCCGGCCGGGGGAGGGCTACCCGTTCCCGTGGTCGGTGCTGCGCTGGCTGCCGGGCGAGCGGGTCGACCCCGACCGCCTCACGGACCCGGCGGCGGAGCTGGCCGGGTTCTTCGGCGCGTTGTGGCGGGCGGACGCCACGGGCGGCCCGCCACCCCAGTGGAGCAACGCCTTCCGCGGCGTTTCCCCGACCGACGAGCGTGATTCGGCGATCGCCCCGCCGCGGCTGAGCGCGCGGATCGAGCGCGTGGCCGACCTGATCGACGTCGACGCGGTGCTGGCGATGTGGGAGTCGGCCCGCGCGGCCCCGCCGTGGCCGGGCCCGCCGGTGTGGATCCACGGCGACCCGGCGCCGGGAAACCTGCTGTGCCGGGAGGGCCGGCTGAGCGCGGTGATCGACTTCGGCACGCTGGCGGTGGGCGACCCGGCGTGCGACCTCATCGTGGCGTGGTCGGTGCTCTCCGCCGAGGGGCGGGCGGAGTTCCGGAAGGCGCTGGACATCGACGACGCGACGTGGGCGCGCGGGCGCGTGTGGGGGTTGATGGAGGTGCTGCCGCGCAGGGACGCGTTGACGGGACCGGACGCGGCGCACGCCCGGCGGCGGCTGGACGAGCTGGTGGCCGACTTCCGGGCCGCGGGAGGTTAGTCCCACCTGGCGCCCTCGTGGCGGGACGGCCAGGCTGGGCGGCATGCCCACCACCGTCGTCAACCTGAAGGGCCACCGCGACGACCCGGACTACGCCGACGTCGTCTACGTCGGGCGGCCCATGCACCGCGGGGGCTGGCACCTCGCCGGCTCGAAGCTCGCCAGCCCGTTCCGGCCCGGCCCCGACGGCACCCGCGAAGAGGTCCTGGCGAAGTACCGCGAACACCTGCTCTCCCGGCCGGACCTGCTCGCGCTCCTGCCTGACCTGCGCGGGAAACGGCTCGGGTGCTGGTGCGTGCCCGAGCTGTGCCACGCCCAGGTGATCGCCGACGTCGCGGATCACGGGCCGTAACGAAACGCACCCCCTCCGCGAGTAACCTGGCGACACGAGGGGGTGATGGCCGGTGCCCGCGCGAAGACTCGGCGGTTTCGACCAAGCCGAACTGCCGGAGGCTCACCGGATCAGGTGGTGGTTCGCGGCGGTGACGGCGGGGCTGCTCGCGGTCAGCATGGCCGTGGTGCCGTACCTGCCGTTCTTCCAGACGTGGACGTTCGTCCGCGATCCGAAGGTCGCCAGCGTCATCACCTGGACCGTCCTGCAGACCTCCGTCGTCGTGGTGTCCGCGGTCCTCACGCTCTACTTCGTCGGCAAGGCCCGGCTCGAAGCCGCCGCCTTCCGCGCGAACCAGATCGACATCCGGCTCTTCGCCGACGAACGCCCCGACACGAGCCACGACCGGGAAATCGACTCCGCCGTCGAGCTGACGGCGACCTTCAAGCGGATCCTCAACGAATCCCGGCTCTACACCCCGACCCCGGTGCCGGGCGCGGGCAGCTCGTACGACTTCATCCAGATCGTCGAGCACGCCGGCGACGCCGCGGACGGCTGGTGGAAGGCCGCCACGAAGCTGATCCGGCTAGCCCAGCCACCCGCCGCGTTCACCGTCACCGGCACCGTCCGGCCGGGCAACGCCGCCGGGCGCTACCAGCTGATCCTGGAGCTCGTGCGCGTCCCGCGCTTCGCCGCCAGCCCGCTGGTGATCGAGGACGAGAACTGGCCGCGCGTGCTGCACCGCGCCGCGAACGCCGTCGCCGCGCTCGTCATCCCGCGCAGCGCCTACGTCCGGACGAACATCCACTGGGCCGCCTGGCGCGACGCGAAGATCCCGTACGAGCTGTTCGACGCCTACCAGCGCGCCAACCACTTCATCATCCACCGGCGCTACGACGAAGCCCTCGCCGAGTACTACCGCGCGGTCAGCCTCGACCCGTCGAACGTCTACATCAGACTCGAGATCGCCGCCCTGCAGGAGCAGCTCGACCTGCACCTCGACGCGCTCGCGACGTACGACGACGTGATCACCCTGTGCAGCCGGGGCCACCCGGCGCTCGCGCGGTGGTGGATCGGGCCGGACTTCGCGCGCCAGCCACGCCACGCCGGCCGAGGCCGCGCCGTCGCCCTGCTGATCGCCCGCTACCGGCACGCGCTCGTGCTCGGCCACGGCGACTCCGTGGCCGGCTCCTGGTGGGTGCGGCGCACGACCGCCGGCGTCCCGGACGACGCGCGGGCGCTGCGCCGCGCCGAGCTGCGGGCCGCGCTGGAGCTGCGGTTCCGCCGGTACGTCGACCTCGACGTGCGGGTGCGGCCGTACGCGATCCCGCCGGAAAAGCGGCTCGAACTGCACCGCCGCGTGCTGAAGGTGCCGGTGCCGGAGCTCGTCGTCCAGCACGCGACCCCGGAGCAGCTGGCCGAGTACAACCAGCGCGCCGCCGAGATGCGGTCGTATTTCTGCGCGCTTTCGCAGTACGAAATCGAGCGGCTGATCGCGGACTACCGCCGGTTCGGCCGGCGCTGGCGCAGCAGCTGGCGGCAGCTGACGAACCGCGCACTGGACCTGTCCCTGGTCTGGGCCGTGGTGCGGCGGGCGATGGCGGACGTCGAGCCGGTCACCGGCGCGGTTCCGGAGCCCCAGCCGGCCTACCCGGGCAGCCGGGTGCGGCTGGCCGACGTCTGCCCGGACCGGCGCTGGCCGCCGGACCCGCAAGCGCTCGACGACACCGTCGAAGCGGCGGGACCCCGCGACTCGTGGGAAGAGTGCTACAACGCGGCGAGCGTGTACGCCGTCGCGATGCTCGAAGTCGGCCCGCGCGGCGAACGCGACCTGCGTGACCGCGCGCGCAACCCGCGTCTGCTCGGCGAAGCGCGCGACGAGGTGGCCCGCCGCGCGGTCCGCGAGCTCTACCACGCCGCGACGATCAGCCACAGCGGGCGGCTGCCGGAGCGCCGTTCGTGGGTGATGGGGGAGGACCCCGACCTGGCCGCGCTGCGCGGGCACGAACTGTTCCGGGTCTTCGAGATGGTCACCTTCTCCCCGGACCGCGCGGCGCCGTTGCGGCCGCAGCGGGCGCACGTCTGGGAGCAGGTCAGCTACGTCCGGCAGCTCGTCGCGGAGATCGCCGGCTGCCGCGCGCACTTCTGGCGGACCCGGGCGGCCGAGCCGCACCCCGACAGCCGCACCCTCGACCGCTGGCGCGCGGCCGACCGCGACGCGTGGCGCAAGCTCGCCGAGCTCGCCCGCGGCAAGCAGGACTGGTACACGCGCTACCAGGCGATCTGCGCGTTCCGCACGTGGTCGGCCGACTCGGCCTACCCCGGCTCGATCGCGGGTTTCCCGCAGTACTGCGAGGAACGGCTGCACGCCCAGCTCCGCGGCGCGGCTGGTCCGCGCGGGAAGGCGGGCCTGGACGCGAACATCGTGGTCCGCGAGTACGTCCGGCTGTGCGACCAGCGCCTCGACCAGCTGGTGGCCGACATCGCCGAGCTGGAGCCGGCCACGGCCGCCGACTTCACGGCGTGCGCGGACTTGTGGACGGCGCTGTGCTCGTGGTTCGACGACGACATCGCGGACGGCTCGTCGGCCGACGAGCGGCGCGAGCGGTTCCGCAAGCTGCTGCGGCCCTAGTGCGAGAGTGGGTACTCTTGCCGGTGGCCGCGATCCCGGTGCGGCAAAGACGGGCGATCGAGTGCCGGACACCGGGAGTTTCCGGCACTCGCGCCCGTACCAAACCCCGGCCCTAGGCTGGGTCGCGTGCGAACCAGGCTGCGAAAACTGCGCGCGGGCGACCGGGACTACACCTGGCGGGCGACCATCGGCTCCGTCCGCGGCGACGGCGTCGACGTCCACCGGTGCGTCCGGGTCCGCGTGTGGGGCGCGGGCAAGAACGGCCGGGCCCTGGAGGCCGACCTGCTTTCGAAGGCGACGAGCGTGGGGTGGACCCCGGCGGACACCGACGGTTCGTACCCGGCCGCCGGCGACGTCCGGCGGCTCGTCGACCACGCGCTGGCCCTCGGCTGGGACCCCGGCCTCCGCGGCGGGACCTTCCGGCTCACCGAGGCGCACGGCGTGGAGCTCCCGGACTTCCTGCTCACCGACCGCGTCCGCGACCCGGCCGCGCCGGACCCGACCGAGCGCGTGAACCGGGCCGCCGGCCTATGAGCGCCGCGTGTAGCGGTGCTTCACCCCGACCGGGAAGTACTCGGGATCGCCCGCCGGGCGCAGCTCGACGTCCGGCAGCTGGCGCTCGGCCGGGACGTAGTGCGCGAACTCGCTGTTGAGCCGCAGCAGCTCGGCGCGCACGGATTCGGCGATCAGGCCCGCGTCGGCGGTCGCACCGGGCGCTGTCTCGACCGTGATGCGCAGCCGGCGGTCGCGGTCGGCGTCCTCCACCGACTCGATCACGAACTTGCCCGTCACCGTGTCGCTGATGCCGGGCTGCTCCAGCCCGACCGTGACGTTCTCCGGGTAGACGTTCGCGCCGAAGAACGACACCGTGAACAGCGAGCGGCCGAAGACGTACACGAACGGCAGCGCCGGCCCCAGCGGCGGCGTGAAGCCGTGGCGGGCGCAGAAGTCCAGCAGCTCGGCGTGCGGCAGGAGGCCGCCGTCGTCGGCGATGTGGTAGCGGATCAACGGAATCCCGCCGTCGCCGGTGAAGACGAGGGTGCCTTCGTGGACCTCGAAGAACCGGCTCGCCGGGTCGTACTGCACGAGCGTGGGGAGCCTGGCGTCGCCGAAGACTTCGCGCGCGAGGTCCGGGTGACCGGCCAGGAACCGGCGGATGCCCGCCGACGTCGGGGTTTCCGTGCCGAGCACACCCGCGTCGGCGGTGCCGTAGAGCGACGCGACCGCGCGGACCGGGTCGGCGATCCCGGCGCGTTTCGCGACCAGCTCACGCCACTGTTCGCTGAAGACTTCGCCCGCCAGCACGAGCTTGATCGCATAAGCGGACCAGTCGACGCCTTCGGCCACCCCGGTGTCGACGACGTCCTTGACGAACGGCGGGTAGCCCAGCAGCACGACCTGCTCGAAGTGCGGCGCGAGCTCCGGCAGCACACGCAGGATTTCGGCCTTGTTGTTGCCGGGCGCCACGACGGTGATCGGGCAGCCCTTCGCGGCGAGGTGCCGCACGCAGGCGGTGGTGAACAGCCCGCCGACCCAGGTGCCCAGTGGGAAGCAGACGACGGCGAGGGTGCGCTTGCGGTCGGCTTCGAACGCGTTCACCAGCACCTGTTCGAACCGGCGCGCGACGTGCAGCTCGTCTTCGAGCGCGCGCGGCCAGATGGTGGGCCGGCCGCTGGAGCCGGACGAGACGGCGATCATGTCGAGCTCGTCGAACGTGCCGCCGCGACACAGCTCGGGCAGCGGGTACTTGCGGTGGTAGCTGTCCTTGTCGACGAGCGGCAGCCGCCGGAAGTCGGCCATCGTCTCGACGTCGCCGGGCGCGATCCCGTGCTCCCCGAGGAACTTCCGGTACGCGGGCACGGTTTCCGCGGTGCGGTGGAAGAGATCCAGGACGTGGCGCTCGCCGGTGTCGCCGGGTGGGCCGAAGAAGGTGTCGAACGCCTGCCGCACGCGGGTCTGCCGGCCGAGGTCCATGATCGGAGCATAGCCGCCGGGGCGTGTCATGATGGGCGGCGTGAGCACCTCCGTGCAGCAGGCCACCGCCCCGCCGTTGACCCTCTACCTGGTCAAACGGCTGGAGCTGGCGGTGCGCGCACTGCTCGACGACGCGCTGCGGCCGCTCGGGCTGACGACGCTGCAGTACACGGCGCTGACGGTGCTCGAAGCCAGCGGCGCGCTGTCGTCGGCGCAACTGGCCCGGCGGTCGTTCCTGCGGCCGCAGACGATGCACGAGATGGTGCTGGCGCTGGAGAAGCGCGGGCTGATCGCGCGGACGCCGAAGCCGGGCAACCGCCGCGTCCTGCTGGCCGGCTTGACGGACGCGGGCCGCGCACTGCTGGCCGGCTGCGCGCCGGCGGTCGGCGAGGTGGAGGACGCGCTGCTGGCCGACCTCAGCCCGGGCCAGCGCGCGACGTTCCGTGAGGGACTACAGCACGGCGTCGTGGCCCTGGGCGCGCTGTCGGACCAGCGCCGCTCTCAGGAAGCCTGATTTGCTGGGGTCCCGGCGACTGGGGGATCCCGCTCCGCCGAGTGGAGTCTTTACTCAGGCTTGCTGACACCAAAGCACTAGGCCGGTCGAGTGGAACGCGCGCGTGACGCGTAGCGCGCGAGTGGCGAGGGCCGTTGAGGGGTACGTCCCAGACCTGCTCTCGCATCTGGAGGTGCGCCGACGTGACCGGGGCCCGCGACGTGGACGGCGCAGCCGCCGTCACACGTCGGCTGCTGGTGCTGGCCGGGGCCGTGGCGGGCCTTTGGCTGGTGTCGTGGCTGGTGTCCGGACACGCCGAAGCGGCGCCTCGCGAGCCGATCGGTGGGGTTGTTGATGTCGTTCGTGCGGTCGATCCGGGGGCCGGGCGTGTTTCGGAGCGGGTGACTGGGCCGGTTTTGCGCCCTTCGAAACCTGTTTCCGTGCCTGTGCCGCGGGTAGCGGGTCCGGTGGTTGAGCCGGTGGGGCGAGTGGTCGCGAGGGTGGTTGAGCCGGTGTCGCGGGTGACACCCCCGATTGTTGCGCCGGTGGGCCGGATTGTGGCGAAGCCGGTGTCCCGGGTAGCGGCCTCGGCCGTTGAACCGGTGGGGCGGATCGTGGCAACCGTGGCCGAACCGGTTTCGCGGGTGGTGCGGTCCGTGGGCCCGATCGTCGAGCCGGTGGGCCGGCTGGCAAGCCCGATCATCGAGCCGATCGGCCGGATCGCCGCGACGGTGACGAAACCCGTCGCCTCGGTGCTCGAGCCCGTCCGGCAAGCCATTGCGCCCGTGCTCGATCCGGTGGTCGGCCCTGTCGGCGACGTCGTGCCGCCCACGACCCGACCAGCCCAGGAACCCGTCGTCGCGCCGGTGACGAAGACCGCCGAACCACCCGCGCGCCACCCCGCCCAGCCGGCAGCGACCAACCGAGCGACATCCGAGCCCACCCGGCAACTCGCCGTGGCACCCCCGACCCACCTCGCCGCACCGGGGCAAGCCCGGACCGTGCGGGAAATCCTGCGAACCAAGGCAAAGAGCGGCAACCCGGTCGCCCAGCGGCGTCCGGCGCCGCGGCCGTTCGAGTCGCCCTCGCCGGCTCCGCCCGCTCCGGCGCCGCTCGACTTCACCGCCGGTGCCGGGCCCACCATCCCGCCCGGCTGCCTGCCCGCCGACCACGAGCCCGGCGCCGCCCGGGCCCGCCTCCGGTCGCACGGGGACTTCCCGCCGCTGACGCGGCCCTGCGAACCGGGCACCGGCCCCGGCTGAGGTCCGTCCCGATCTTCTCCTCCGTCGTGCGCACCGCGGCGCGTTCCGCGCTGCCCGCGACCGCAGCACCCGAACACAAACCCACGCGTGGAAGAGGGACGAGAATGGATGCGAGCGTGTTCGACCTCGGGAAAGTGCGAAGAGACGCGGTGGTCACCGTCCGCCTGGACGCGATGGCCAACGTCAGGCTCCTGACGGAGGTCAACTTCCAGGCTTACCGGCGCCGGCAGTACTACCGGATGCACGGCGGGGTGGCCACCGCACCGATGTTCAAGATCCACATTCCGGCGAACGCCCACTGGTTCCTGGTGCTCGACGTCGAGGGGCTGGAAAACCTGCCCCTGCGGCCGCGGGTGTCCGTCGAGCCGGAGCCGGCCGTCATGGCTCGTGGACGCACCGGCCCCCGGTGAAGGTCAGCACGGCCTTCGAGGCCCCGATTTCGCGTCCGGGGCCGTCGAAGGAACCGGATCGGCACGGTGCCCGGGGCGGATCTCACCCGTGTCGTCGAGGTGGCCGACGTGCGCGGAACCCGCCGTTCAGGCGGTGATCGCCGCGCCCCGGCGATCCGCTGCGCGGGGAAGAACGGTGGCACGTCTTCCCCGCGCGGCGCGGGGTAACCCTGCGCGCCCTGGTGATCCCGGACTACGGCCGGCGACACCACCCGGCGGCCAAGATGTGGACCGGCTACGAGGAAGCCCTGACCCGCTACGGCCTCGAGGTGTGCGCGGTCTGGTGCGCGCTGGGCGCGGCGGACACGTGCGCGGTGAAGCTGGGGGAGGAGTACACGCGGTCGGTCGGCGGGGAACCCGTGCGGACGCAGGCCGAGCTCGCCGCCGCCCGTGAGCTGCCGCCCTGGCTGGGGGACGCCGCCGTGCACCGCAGTCACCAGTCCGCGCTGGTGCGGAAGGACCCGGACCACTACGCGGCCCGGTTTCCGGGCGTGCCGGCCGACCTGCCGTACGGGTGGCCGCCGTCGGACCGCCCTCGCCGCGCGGCCGGAAAACCGCACCGGACCTGCGGTCCCGGTGGTCCGCAAGAGCAGCACCGCACCGACCAACGGCGGATTTACAACGTTGTACCAACGATGTAAAAGTTGTCCCGCACCGGCTCGCACGCGCCGTGGAAGGGGCCGTCGATGTCCTCCCTGGAACTGAACCGCCGTGACCTGCTCCGGCTCGCCGGGGCCACCTCCGCCGCCGTCGCCGCCGCGCTGTGGCTGCCCGGCACGGCCGCCGCCGCGGGCACCTTCAGCCCGATCCGGCCGCCCGCCACCCCGCTGATCGTCCGCTCGCCCTACCTCTCCACCTGGCAGCCCGCCGACGACCTGCCCGGCACCTGGGCGAGCTTCTGGACCGGGCACATCACCGCCCTCTGCGGCCTCGCGAGGATCGACGGCGCCGCGTACGTCTTCGCCGGTCAACCCGCGCTCCCGGCCGGGCCCGCGCTCACCCCGATGACCCAGGTCAGCCTGCAGGTCACCGGCACCCGCTCGATCTACGTCCTCACCGGCGGCGGCGTCAACCTCACCGTCACGTTCTTCTCGCCCGTCGACCCGGCGAACCTGCAGCGCCAGTGCGTCCCCTTCGGCTACGTGACGCTCCAGGCCGCCAGCGCCGACGGCCGCGCGCACACCGTCGACCTGCACTTCGACACCTCCGCCGAGTGGGTGCACGGCAACACCGCCACCCCGGTCACCTGGACCCGGCAGCAGTCGGCCGGCTTCACGCTCCTGAGCTGCACCCCGGCGAGCCCGGGCGTGCTCCAGGAGAACGGCGACCAGGCGAGCTGGGGCTCGCTCGTGCTCGCCGCCCCGACGGCCGGGACCACCTGGCAGATCGGGCAGGACACCGCCGTGCGTGCCGCCTCGGCGAGCCAAGGCGCCCTGAACAACACCAGTGACTCCGCCCAGCCGCGCGCGATCGACGACCGCTGGCCGGTGCTCGCCTTCAACACCGACCTCGGCACGATCCCGGCCGGCGGCAGCTCAGCGCCCTTCACCCTCTCGATCGGGCACGTCCGCACCCCGGCCGTGCGCTACCTCGGCACCCCGCTGAACCCCTGGTGGACGCACTACTGGGGCAGCTGGCCGGACATGGCCGTCTGGTTCGCGAACGACCACGCCGCCGCGCTGTCGGCCGCGGCTGCGATCGACCGGCGCCTGCACGACGACGCCGTCGCCGCGGCGGGCGGCGGCAGCACCGGCGAGCACTACGCGGCGATCTGCGCGCTGGCACTGCGGCAAGCCTTCGGCGGCACCGAGCTGGTCGACCGCGGCGGCTCGCCGTGGGGCTTCCTCAAGGAGATCTCCTCCAGCGGCAACATGTCCACAGTGGACGTCATCTACCCGGCGTTCCCCGGCTACCTGTACCTGGCCCCGGACTACCTGCGGCTGATCCTCGAACCCGTGCTCGACTACGCCGAGCACGGCGGGTGGCCGATGCCGTTCTCCGAGCACGACGTCGGCGCGCACTACCCCGACGCGGCCGGGCACAACGACGGCAACGAGGAGAGCATGCCGGTCGAGGAGTCGGCCAACATGCTGATCATGGCCGCCGCCCTGGTGCAGCGGCTCCCGGCGGCCGACGCCGCCGCCTTCGCGAACACCCACTACCGGATCCTGCGGCAGTGGGCCGAGTACCTGATCGGCGCCACCCTCGACCCGGGCTTCCAGAACCAGACCGACGACTTCACCGGCTTCATCGCCCACAGCGCCAACCTCGCGCTGAAGGGCATCATCGGCGTCGGCGCGATGGGCGTCATCGCCACCGCGACCGGGAACACCGCCGACGCGCAGCGGTACCGCTCGACCTCCCGCGGCTACATCAGCCAGTGGGTCACCCTCGCCGAAGACGGCCAGCACCTCAAGCTCGCCTACGACCAGCCCGGCACGTGGAGCCTGAAGTACAACGGCTTCGCCGACCGCGTGCTCGGCCTGGACCTGGTCCCGCTCGGCGTCGCCGCGCAGGAGGCCGCCTGGTACCAGGGCCGCGCGGGCGCGCACGGCGTCCTGCTCGACCCGCGCAACAACTACACGAAGGCCGACTGGGAGCTGTGGACCGCGGCGTGGCTCACCGACCAGCCGAACATCCGGAACACCCTGGTCGAAGGCGTGTACAGCTACGCGAACAGCACTCCGCAGCGGGTGCCGTTCAGCGACTGGTACGTCGTCGCCGACGCCACCCAGCGTGGCTTCCAGGCCCGCCCGGTCGCCGGCGGCTACCTGGCCCTGCTGACCCGCCCGGCGGCCTCGACGACCCTCTGGCGGAAGCTGCAGAACCAGCGCTCGGGCAAGGTCCTCGCCGTGTCGGACATGTCGCTGGCCGACACCGCCGAGGTCACCCAGTGGTCGGACAACGGCACCGCCGACCACCTCTGGGCGGTGGTCGACAACGGTGACGGCACGGTCCGGATCGTCAACCGCAACAGCGGCAAGGTCCTCGCCGTGCACGACCAGAGCCTCGACAACGGCGCGCACGTGCAGCAGTTCCAGGACAACGGCACGCCGGACCACAACTGGCGGATCGTCGACGCCGGTGGTGGCTGGTCGAAGCTGGTCAACGTGCGCAGCGGCAAGGTGATGGCCGTCGACCAGCAGTCCACGGCGGATGGCGCCCAGGTGACCCAGTGGGACGACAACGGCACACCGGACCACCTGTGGCGGTTCGCCTGACGCCGTTTGCGACACTGGCCCGGTGTGCGCCGACTACCACCGGATCCGCCGGTTCCTCGAGGAGCGGGACCCGCCGACCCCGTGTCTGGTCGTGGACACCGACGTCGTCGCGGCCCGCGCGGCCGAGTTCCGCGTGGCCTTCCCCGGCGCGCTGATCCGCTACGCCGTCAAGGCCAACCCGGCGCCCCCGGTGCTCGACGCGCTGGTGGCGGCCGGGCTCGGCTTCGACGTCGCCGGGCCCGCCGAGGTCGCGCTGTGCCTCGAGCGCGGCGCCGATCCGGCCGACCTCGCCTACGGCAACCCGATCAAGAAGCCCCGGGACATCGCCTACGCCTACGAGCGTGGTGTCCGCGAGTTCACTTCGGACGCCGCCGACGACGTCGACCACCTGGGCCGGCACGCGCCCGGCTCCGCCGTGTCGATCCGCGTGGTGCTCGAAGCGCCGGACTCGGTGACGCCGTTCGGCCGGAAGTTCGGCTGCGAGCCCGCCGAGGCCCTGGACCTGGTGCTGCGCGCGGCCGCGGGCGGCCTGCGGCCCGGCATCGCCTTTCACGTCGGCTCGCAGCAACCCGACCTCGCCGCCTGGGAGATCGGCATCGCCACCGCGGCGAAGCTGTTCGCCGAAGCCGCCGCGCAGGGCGTCACGCTGACGCGGCTCAACCTGGGCGGCGGGTTCGCGACCGCGCACCGGACCGCCGTCCCGTCGTTGACGTCGTACGCCGCGAAGATCGCGTCGGCGCTCGCCACGCACTTCCCGGGGGAGCGCCCCGAGCTGATGCTGGAGCCGGGCCGGGTGCTCGTCGCCGACGCGGGCCTGCTGCGCACCGAGGTCGTGCTGGTCGCGCCGCGCGGCGAGCGGCGGTGGGTGTACCTCGACATCGGCCGCTACAACGGGCTCGCCGAGGCCGAGAACGAGGCGATCGCCTACCGGTTCGAGCCGGTCGAGCCGCACGCCGGACCGAGCAGGCCGGTCGTGCTGGCCGGTCCGACCTGCGACGGCGACGACGTCCTCTACCAGCGGACGCCCTACGAGCTGCCGCTTTCGCTGCGGACCGGCGACCGGCTCGACCTGCCCGGCACCGGGGCCTACACCGCCAGCTACGCCTCGGTCGGGTTCAACGGCATCGAGCCGCTGCGCACCTGCTGCGTCGGGAGGTGGGGGGATGACTGAGGTCGGCCGGTTCACCGGACGGCACGTCCTGGCCGAGCTGCACGGCGTCGACCCGGGCCTGCTCGACGACGCCGCGCGGCTGGGCGAGCTGCTGCGGGCGGCGGTGACGGAGGCGGGCGCGACGGTCGTCGACGTCGTGGCCAAGCGGTTCGTGCCGCAGGGCGCCACGGTGATCGCGCTGCTCGCAGAGTCGCACGCGTCCGTGCACACCTATCCCGAGCACGGGTCGCTCTTCGCGGACGTCTTCACCTGCGGCGAGCGTGCCGACCCCGAGCATGCGCTGCGGCTGCTGGCGAAGTCGCTGGACGCCGCTTCGGTTCACCTGTCCGTCCTGCACCGGGGAGAACGCTGATGCCCACGATCCACGAGCCGGTCGGCGCCGGCCTCACTCGCGTCTGGGCGGTCGACGACGTCGTGTTCGACGCGCGGACGCCGTTCCAGCAGGTGCTGATCGGCAAGACCGCGCAGGGGATTTCGCTGTTCTGCGACGGGGAACGGCAGAGCACCGAGGCGAGCCAGCTCGTCTACCACGAGGCGCTGATGGTGCCCGCGCTCCTGCTGGCCGACCGGGTCGAACGGGTCCTGATCATCGGTTCGAGCGAAGGGGTCGCCTCCCAGCTGGCCCTCGACGCGGGCGCGTCGCACGTCGACCACGTCGACATCGACGAGCAGGCGGTGCGGGCCTGCGCCGAGCACCTGCCCTACGGCTACACGACCGCCGACCTCGATCGGGCCGGCGGCCCGATCCGGGTGTCCTTTGAGGACGGCTGGGCGTTCCTCGCCGCGGCCGAAAACCGGGGCGAGCGCTACGACGTCGTCGTGATCGACCTGCCCGACGAGAACGCCGACCCGGCCGCGCAGCACAACCGCTTGTACGGCACGGACTTCCTCGGCCGCTGCGCGCGGCTGCTGGCGCCCGGCGGGGTCGTGACCTGCCAGGCGGGCTGCCCGACGCTCTGGCGGAACGAGACGCTGCGCGCGTCGTGGCAGCGGTTCCGGGAGGTGTTCGGCACGGTGCTGTACTTCGGCTCCGACGAGCACGAATGGGCTTTCCTGTCCGGCCGCGCGGACGTCGTGGCCGACCCGGGCGCGCTGGTCGCGCGGCGGTTCGCGGAGCGGGGGAGCCGGGCGGCGACGCTCGACGCGGCGGCGCTGCTCGGCGGCGCCACCCCGCCGTATTCGCTCCGGCACGATACTGGTCCGAACCAGTTTTGCGGCTGATTCTTCGAATACGTCAACTGTTGCACAGCTGAAATAGCGGGAAATGGATTTCCCGCACTCCGGGTTGTCGTGTTACTCCGTTCAGTGGCCGTCGAAAAGGTTGCGATCGCGCTACGATCCGTTCCGCGCGCGATCATCGTGATCAAAAGGCACCGTGGCCCATTTGGAGGAGCGTCATGCTCGGTATGTTGGTCGTAGCCGGAATGATTCTGTCCGCCCTCGCCGCACCCGTCGATTCCCCGGCGACGTCGGCTCCGACCGAACGGATCACGCTCGACATCAAGACCATCAACGGCTCGGGCTGCCCGGCCGGCACGGCCACCGCGTCGGCCGACGTCGCTTCGGACAACACGTCGTTCACGGTGCACTACACGAACTTCACCGCCAAGGCCGGCGGTGGCGCGTCCGCGCTCGACGCCCGGAAGAACTGCCAGATCAACGTGCTCGTCCACGTGCCGCAAGGGTTCACCTACGCGATCGCGCAGGCGGAGTACCGCGGGTTCGCGCACATCGAGAGCGGGGCGAGCGCGCTGGAGCAGGCCAACTACTACTTCGCCGGCACGTCGCCGACCGCCCGGGTGCGGCACACCTTCCCCGGCCCGTTCCACGGCGTGTGGCGAGCGGTGGACACCACCGACGTGGCGGAGCTGGTGTTCGCGCCGTGCGGTGAGGACCGCAACCTGAACATCAATGCGGAACTGCGCGCGGACGCGGGCAGCTCGGCCGGCGGGAGTTACATCGAAATGGATTCCGAACACGCGAGCGTCGACACGATTTACCACTTCGCGTGGCAGACGTGCTGATTCGGCGGTAATTCGGGCGCACGGCCCGCTCACCGGAATCCGTCCCGGTGAGCGGGCCGTTCGCGTGGCTCAGACGTGGGTGACGAGCAGGGTGACGCCCGCTTCGCCGCCGCAGTCGACGAAGACCGGGCCGACGCCGTTGCCGATGTGCTGCGCCACCGTCGCCTTGGCGACGAAGTGGTCCGGACCGGCGTCGACGATCCGGATGTTCTCCAGCGCCGGGTGCTCCGGGAAGCCGCCGAGCACGGACTTCAACCCGGTGCCGCCGCCGCAGTTCCCGGTGATGGTCACTTCCTGGCCGCGCCGCGAAGTGGGGTTCGGGCTCACCTGGACGGTGGCCCGCGCCCCCTTCGGCGGCTCCTGGTGGTTCGCGGTCATGGTCCCCTCCGTGGTCCCCGGTTCCGCCGACGCGCCGCCGGCGATCCCGATGCTCGCCGCTGTGACCAGTCCGGCCGCGAGGGCCAGACCGAGCACCGCGCGGGTGGACTTGCTGCTGCGCATGGTGATCTCCTCCCTTGACCCGGGTTTGGCCGGATCTGCCCAGTCAGTCGCCGGGAGGGGTGCGCCAGGTTTTCCGCAGCGTGGAGTGAGACGTGGATCACACGAGAGTGATCGGCTCAGGGGGCGACGGGTGGCCGTTCGGCTTCCGCGGCCGGCGTCAGCGTGCATCGTCGCTCGAACCGCTCCATCAGGACGGTTGCGATCAGGAGGGCCACTGGGGTGCTCACCGCGATCCACATGTCTGAAGAGCTACCCAGCCCCGTGCGCTCTCAACCGCCGGCCGACAGCCGGGTGATCAAGTCCAGCAGGCCGGTGCGGAAAGCGTCGTCGTCGCCGAGGACGCCGAGCAGCGCGGGTTCCTCGCGCACCGCCCGTTCGTGGACGGCCCGGCCGCGCGCGGTCAGCTTGGCCAGGTGCCGGCGCGCGTCGCGAGGATCAGCCGTCCGGGTGACGAAACCCGCCTTGGCGAGGCGGTCGACCGTGCGGCTCATCGTCTGGTCGGTTACCTGGCAGCGCTGGGCCAGCGTCCGCTGGGGGAGTGGCCCGTCGCGCAGCGTGTGCAGTGCGATCAGCCCCGCGTGGGTGAGGCCCATGCCGTCGAGCACCGCCGCCCAGCGGTGCTCCACCAGCCGGGCGGCCACGGCGAGCAGCCGGCCCGTCGGCCAGCTGCTCAGGTCGGGTTCGGGGGTTGTGCTCACCGTCACTCCGGGTCGTCGTGCAGAATGTTCAGCTTGCTGAACAATTGGGCGTGTTCGCGCTCGAAAGGACCTTAGCGACCATGAACGACAAGCCGCGCCGCCTCCGCTGGCTGATCCCCGCCCTCCTGGTGATCGCCTGGCTCGCGCTGGGCGGGTTCGGCGGCCCGTTCGCCGGGAAGCTCAGCGAGGTCGCCAAGAACGACAACGCCGCCTTCCTGCCGCAGTTGGCCGAAGCGACCGAGGTCGCCGACGAGCAGAAGGCGTTCACCCCACGCCAGGTCCTGCCCGCGACCGTCGTCGCCGAACGCCCGGCCGGCCTCACCGCGGAAGACCGCCGCTTCCTCGACGACAAGGCGCGCGAGCTGGCGGGCGTGCCGGGGGTGGTCGGCCCGCTCGGGAAGCCGCAGGACGCGCCGCGCGACGACCAGGCCGTGCAGCTGGCCGTCCCGATCCTCGCCGACGGCAACCCCGGCGACGTCGTCAAGGAGGTCCGCGCGAAGCTCACCGGCGCGCCGCCCGGGCTCACCGTGCTGGTCACCGGCCCGGCCGGGCAGATCGCCGACCTGGTGCAGGCGTTCGGCGGCATCGACGGCATCCTGCTGCTCGTCGCCGGCGGCGTGGTCGCGCTCATCCTCATCGTCGTCTACCGCAGCCCGCTGCTGCCGTTCCTGGTGCTGCTCTCGGCGGTGTTCGCGCTCGGGCTCGCCAGCCTGGTCGTCTACCTGCTGGCGAAGCACGACGTCCTCGCGCTCAACGGCCAGAGCCAGGGCATCCTGTCCATCCTCGTGTTCGGCGCGGCGACCGACTACGCCCTGCTGACCGTCGCGAGGTTCCGCGAACAGCTGCGCGACACCCCGAGCCGGTTCGACGCGCTGAAACTCGCCTGGCGCGCGACGCTCGAACCGATCGGCGCGTCGGCGGGCACCGTGATCCTCGGCGTGCTGTGCCTGCTCTTCAGCGACCTCAACTCGAACAAGGGCCTCGGCCCGGTCGCGGCGATCGGCATCGGCGCCGCGCTGCTGGCGTCGACGACGTTCCTGCCGGCCGTGCTGGCCCTCTGCGGCCGCGGCGCGTTCTGGCCGTTCAAGCCCGCGCTCGGGTCGCCGCACCCCGAGACGTCCGGCGTCTGGGGCCGGGTGGCGCGCCTGGTCGGGCGCCGGCCGCGGGCGGTCTGGGTCGTGACGGCCCTGGTGCTCGGCGTCGGCGTCGCGTTCCTGCCGCAGCTCAAGGCGTCCGGCACCGCGCAGTCCGACGTCTTCCTGACCCAGGTCGAATCCGGGACCGGGCAGGAGATCCTCGGCCGGCACTTCCCGGGCGGGCTCGGCGCGCCCGCGATCACCATCGCCGACGCGGACGCCGTGCCCGCGGTGCTGGCGGCGTCCAAAGTGGACGGAATCGCGGAGTCGGTGCCGCTGCCCAAGGTCGTGAACGGCCGGGTGCAGGTCCTGTCCGTCCTGACCGACCCGGCGGACTCCGAAGCGGCCGTCGCGACGGTCGGCCGGCTGCGCGAAGCCGTGCACGCCATCCCCGGCGCCGACGCGAAAGTCGGTGGCCCGACGGCGATCCAGCTCGACACGCAGCAGACGTCGGAGCACGACCGCGCGCTGATCATCCCGATCGTGCTGCTGGTCATCTTCCTGGTGCTGGCCATGCTGCTGCGGTCGTTGCTCGCGCCGCTGCTGCTGATCGCGACGGTGGTGCTGTCGTTCGCCGCGACGATGGGTGTGTCGGCCCTGGTGTTCAACCACCTGCTGGACTTCCCCGGCGCGGACCCGGTGGTGCCGCTGTTCGGGTTCGTCTTCCTGGTGGCGCTGGGGATCGACTACAACATCTTCCTGATGACCCGCGTCCGCGAGGAGGCACTGACCCGCGGCACGCGCGATGGGACGCTGCGCGGGCTGTCGCTGACCGGCGGGGTGATCACCTCGGCCGGTGTCGTGCTCGCCGCGACGTTCTCCGCGCTGGCGGTGATCCCGATCCTGTTCCTCGCGCAAATCGCGTTCATCGTCGCCTTCGGCGTCCTGCTGGACACCTTCCTGGTGCGGTCGCTGCTGGTGCCGGCGCTGACCGTCGACGTCGGGCGGCACGTCTGGTGGCCGTCCAAGCTGGCTAGGAAATCGCCTGCTTGAAGTCCGGGCACTCGACCAGCGGCACGTGGTCGCAGGTCGCGGCGTGGCGGAGGCTGTCGCGCATCCGGGTGAGCCGGTCGATCGCGTCGTCGAGCTCGGTCGCCTTGACCGCCATCCGCTCGCGCAGCGCCTCGTCGCTCGGCGTCGCGACGAGGAAGCGCGCGATCTCGGCGATCGTGAACCCGGCGCCGCGCGCGCAGGCCACGAGGTCGAGCCGGCGCAGGACGTCCGGGTGGTAGGTGCGGCGCAGGCCGTTGCGGCCGGCCGGTTCGACGAGCCCGCGCTTCTCGTAGAACCGCAGCGCCGACGGCGCCAGCCCGGACTTCTCGGCGACTTCGGCGATGTCGAGCAGGGTCATGGCGCCTCCCGGAGGTTGACTTGAAGCGTAGTTCAAGTCCGACGATGGCGGCATGAAGATCCACCACCTCAACTGCGGGTCCGTGCGGCAGATCGAAGCCCCCGGCCTGCCATCCGCCCACGCCGTCAACCACTGCCTGCTCGCCGAGACCGAGCGGGACGGCCTCGTCCTCGTCGAGACCGGCCTGGGCCTCGGCGACGTCCGCGACCCCGACGGCACCCTCGGCGGTGACTGGGTCACCATGGCCCAGCCGCTGCTCGCCGAGGAGGAGACCGCCGTCCGGCAGCTCGCCCGGCTCGGCTTCGCCGCCGAAGACGTCCGGCACGTCGTCCTCACCCACCTCGACGTCGACCACTGCGGCGGCCTGCCGGACTTCCCGGCGGCTCGCGTCCACGTCCTGGCCGCGGAGCGCGACGCGGCGCTGGCCGAGGCGCCGAGCTTCCGGTACCGGCCCGCGCACTGGGCCCACGGCCCGCGGTGGGCGACCTACGAGCCGCCCACCGGCGACGACTGGTTCGGGTTCGCGTCGGCGCCGCTGACCGGCGTGGCGGCCGACGTCCGGCTCGTGCCCCTCGGCGGGCACACCGCGGGCCACGCCGGGGTCGCCGTGCACGACGGCACGCGCTGGCTGCTGCACTGCGGGGACGCGTACTACTACCACCGCGAGCTCGCCGCCGTGCCCGAGCCGCACCCGGTGCTCGACGTCGTCCAGACCCGCTCGGAGATCCACCACGACCTGCGTCTGGGCACGCAGGCGCGGCTCCGCGAATTAGTACGGCGGCACGGCGACGACGTGACGATCTTCAGCGCCCACGACCCGTGGGAGCTGGCCCGGCTGAGCGCCTAGGAGTCGAGCCGGGCCCGCGAAGCCGGGGTTTCGCCGGTCAGGTAGGTCATCGTCCCGGTGAGGGCGAGGAGCTTGTCCAGCGCGGGCCGCCGGTTGTCCAGGTGCAGCCGGGCGCCCGCGTCGGCGACCGCGCGGTGGACCAGCAGCAGCGTGGACAGCCCCGAGGAGTCGCAGAAGGCCAGCTCGCCGCAGTCGAGCCGGACCTCCCGGACGCCGGCCTGCCCGGCCAGCTTGTCCGACACCAGCCGCAGCAGCCGGTCGGCTGTGGGGAACTGGAGCTCGCCGACGATCGAGACGCGGGCCGTCGCGCCGTCCGGAGTGCTCCAGTAGCAGGTCAGCGTCATGCCGCCAGCCCCGTCCGGGCCGCGCGGAGCAGGCCGGTGGCCCGCGGGAAGTCCCGCAGCTCCGCTTCGAGCAGCTCGAGCGCGGGCACCAGGGACGCCGCCGGGACACCGCGAGCGGTGAGGATCCCCGCGGTCCAGGTCAGGAAGCCGGTGAACAGCTCTTCGTCGCCGACGTAGAGCGCGGTGGCCAGGAACTCGACGATGTGCGCAACGTCCTCGGCGGTGTGCTGGCGCTGCAGGTCGGTGTAGGCCCGCATGGCCGGGATCCGCTCTTCCAGGCCGGCCAGCACCGCCTTGACGAGCCGGCCGGAGCCGCGGCTGACCAGCGTGTACTCCTGGTCGGCCAGATGCGGCAGGTCGTCGATCGGCTGGTGTCCGGTGTGCGGGCGGGGGAGCGGCTCGGCCAGCCGGTCGGCGGCCGCGCGGGCGTCCGGCGCCCACGCTTCGGCGCCGAGCAGGCGGGCGTACCGGCCGTCGGGCCCGAAGGCCGCGCCGCCGGCGATGACCGGGGTCGCCGCCGCCTGGCACGCGGTGATCGTGGCGTGCGCGGTCGGCAGCCGGGTGGCGATCGAGCCGGACAGCGCGACCGCGTCCGGGCCGGTGCGGTGCAGGTGGGCGACCAGGTGCTGGGCCGGCACCTGCGCGCCGAGGTAGTCGACGCCGAACCCGCGCAGCCGCAGCACCTCGGAGAGCAGCCGGGCGGGCATCGCGTGCCACTCGCCGTCGACGCAGGCGACCGTGACCCGGCCCAGGTGCGGTTCCGGGCGCTTCAGGACGTAGCCGAAGGTGGCGATGACGCGGTCGTTGATCGCGGTCGCCGCGTGCTCCTGGGCGACGGTGAGGCGGTTGGCGGCCCACTCCAGCCCGACCTTCCGCTGCACCGCGCCGATCACGTCGAGCAGCAGGCTCTCCGGGTCGGCGCCGTCCTCGAGCGCCCGGACGACCACGTCGCCGGCGGCGTACTCGTCGCCGGTCGTGACGGCGTCCCAGAGCCGGTCGGCGTGCTCGGCCACGCCCGGCGTGCGAGTGGGGGTGCTCATGCGGTGTACCTCCCGCGACCGTGTCCGCCGACCGCGGCCAGGTGCTGCCCGCGTGGCGCCGTGATCGCCAGCACGGCCATGTCGTCGTGGGCGCCCCGCCCGATCCACTGCGACGCGAGCATCTGGATCCGCTCGACGACGGCGTCGGCGGGCATGTTCGCGCACTCGGTCAGCGCCTGCCGGAGCCGGTCCTCGCCGAACATCTCGTCGCCGAGCGGGCCGCCGCGCGCCTCGACGATGCCGTCGGTGTAGAGCAGGCAGGTCTCGCCGGGCGCGAGCGTGATGTCGGCGCCGGTCGATTCGATCTCCGGCAGCACGCCGATCAGGCTGCCGCGGCTGTCGGCCTCTTCGACCCGGCCGTCGGCGCGGACGATCAGCGCCGGCGGGTGCCCGGCGCAGGTCAGGCGCAGCCGGACGGTGGCGCCTTCCCGGCGGGCCGAAGCGAGCACGAGGGTGACGAAGCGGGCGTCACCGCGGTCGGCGAGCGTGCGGTTGAGCAGGGTCAGCAGCCGGTGGTGGTCGCCGGCCATCGGCAGCAGCGCCCGCAGGGTCGTGCGGATCTTGCCGGTGAGCACGGCGGCGTCGAGCCCCTTGCCGCAGACGTCGCCGAGCACGGCCAGCGCCTCGTCGCCCTCGGTGGTGGCCGGCGGGTGCACGTCGTAGAAGTCGCCGCCGATGCGCTCGCCGTCGCGGGCCGGCCGGTACCGGCCCGCGTACTCGACGCCGCCGATCTGTTCGAGGGTCGGCGGGAGCAGTTCGCGCATCAGCGTGTCGGTGATCGACGCCTGCAGCGCGAACACCCGCGCGGCCGACATCGCCGCGCCGGCCCGCGCGGCGAACAACCGGGCGAAGAGCTCTTCCTGCTCGGTGAACGACGCCCGGTCGTCGCGGCGCAGCAGGATCAGCGCGCCGGCGGGCACGCCGTGCCCCGGCAGCGGCGTCACGACGATCGACCCGGCCGCGCCGAAGCCGGCCGGCCGCACCCAGGCGGGGGCGGCGTCCGGGTCGAGCCAGCGCGAAGGCACCGGTGGGAAGCCCTGCAGGGCCTCGCCGAGCCCGGGCAGGTCGTCGGGGTCGATCTCCAGGCGGGTCCGGACGGGCTCGCCGCCGCGCACGCAGGAGACCGCGGGGAAGTTCCCGCCGGCGGCCGGCGCCAGGACGAGGGCGGCGTCGGCGAGGTGCTGCGCGGCCAGCCGGGCGGCGACCTCCATGCAGCGTTCGAGGTTGAGCGACCCGAGCAGCGCGGCGGAGGCGTCGCTGAGGAAGGCGGTCCGCTCCTGCTCCCGGGCCAGCGCTTCGCGGGCGGACCGGGTGTCGGTTTCGTCGACGAGCCACCAGGTGACGCCGTCACCGTGCGCGACCGGGTGGGCGGCGAAGACCCGCCGGCCGACCTCACCGCGGACGACGTCGGCGGAGCCGTGCTCGTGGGCCCGCGCCAGCCAGCCGGCCACGGTGGCGGACAGGGGACGGCTGGGTTCGGCGGCCGGGAAAAGGCGGCGCGCGGCGGCGTTGAGGAGCCGGACGACGCCGGAGTCGTCGGCGACGATCGCCGCGGTGGGGGCGGCTTCCCAGCCGGGTTCGCGGCCGCGCGCGGCCGCCACCGCCAGGTCGTCTGCGACCTGGGGCGCCGGCGCGGTGCGCGCCGGGTCAGCCACGGGCGCCCGCCGGGCCGGGGTCGGTGGCCAGCTCGGCCCAGAGGGTCTTGCCGCTCGGGCGGCGCAGCTGGCCCCACGCCGCCGCGCAGCGCTCGACCAGCAGCAGGCCGCGGCCGCCCTGGTCGGAGGGGGTGCGGCGGCGGGCGGGCTCGCCCCCGGCGTCATCGACCTCGATGCGCAGCTTCGCCGCGCCCGGCAGCAGGCGGACGTGGTAGGGCGCGCGGCCGTGCCGCAGGGCGTTGGACGTCAGCTCGTCCACCACCATGACCGCGGTGCTGATGACGTTGGCCGGCAGGTCGCACAGGACCGCGCGGACCCAGTGGCGGACCTTGGCCAGCTCGCTGAGC
This sequence comes from Amycolatopsis iheyensis, assembly GCF_024703995.1. Classification (GTDB taxonomy): domain Bacteria; phylum Actinomycetota; class Actinomycetes; order Mycobacteriales; family Pseudonocardiaceae; genus Amycolatopsis; species Amycolatopsis iheyensis. Next base: position 62,228 of record NZ_JAMXQV010000002.1, read on the forward strand.
TCGGCCGAGATGCCGATTTCGTGCCGGACCCCACGCAGTTTCACATCCGCCTCCTCCGCCGTGCCGGACCCCGAAGGGAAGCCGTCCCCTTCTTCATGCCCGGATCCAGGCTCGCCGACACGGGTTTCGGAGGTGGTCATCGCGGTTCGCCCCAAGAAGCGCGGGCCGCGTCGATCGTCGGGTGCACCGGCATCACGTCGCCGAGGCCGAGCAGCTCGATCGGGCGGACGACGGCATGGACGGTCGACACCACCGCGAACCGGCCGCCGGCCTCGCGCAGGCGGGCGCTGAGCCGCAGGAAGACCTGCAGGCAGCTGGAGTCGCAGTACTCGACCCCGGTCATGTCCAGCACGATCCGCGCGGCACCGGGTTCGGCCGGGAGCAGCTCGGCGAGCTTCGGGGAAACCGCGAAGTCGAACTCGCCACGCAGTGTGTAGACGTGCGGGTCCCCGGTGTCGAAGACTTCCAGGGACCAGCCGGCACCCGAGTGGCGCTGCCGTGGCCGCGCTGCGTCGGTGGTCATGCGACTCCAGTATCCAAACCAGTATCCAAGATCGGTGTCCCGGGTCAGGGCCGGGAACGGGACGCGGGCTGGCGGCTCAACCTGCTCCGAACGCAATCTACCAGCGCCCCCGAACGGGGGCAGCGCGGTGCCCCATCACCGTCCTTTAAGGACTTCCTCGCGCCGGGCGGGTTCGGGCGCCGGCGCCGGGGTCGTCACGCCGGCCGGCACGATGGCCACGTTGACCGTCCTGGTCAGCCGTTCGTAGGGCGCCCGGTGCTCGTTGTCGAGCAGCACGGCCAGCGGTGTCCAGACGCCGACTACGAACACCGACGCGGCGAGCGCGACCGGCAGGAGCAGCTGCTCGGGGTGGTTGCCGAGGTCCCAGTGGTCCAGGTCCAGCACCAGCCAGCCGAGCCACAGCGGCGAGAGCAGGACGCCGTTGCGGACCAGCAGCGCGATCGGCCCGGCGCGGCGGCCGCCGCGCCGCGCCACGCGCAGCAGCATCGCCCGCTTGCCGGGGGTCGAGCCGGTAACCGAGGGCAGCACCACGAACCACACCAGGGCGAGGATCACCACCGGCGTGTCGCGGTGCGTCAGCTCCTCGCCGAAGAGCGTCAGCAGGCCGAACAGGAAGCCCAGCAGCGCGGCGAACCCGAGCAGGTCGGTGGCCAGGGCGAACAGCCGCCGCGTGAAGGTGACCTTCGCGGCGTAGCGACGTCGTTCGTGCTCCGGCTCGGGCGAGGGCAGCAGCCGGCCGAGCGGGCCCGCGAGCAACCAGCCGGCGACCACGCCGGCGGTGTTGAGGATGAGGTCGTCGACGCTGAAGAGCCGGTACGGGCACGGGTAGACGAACCACAGCCCGGTCAGCTGCGTCAGTTCGAAGAACAGCGAGACGCCGAAGCCGACGACGGCCGCGGGCACGAGCCGCATCCGCTGCGCGTAGCGGACGTAGAAGCCCAGCGGCGCCAGCATCACGACGTTGAGCGCGGTGGTCCAGACCGCCGGGTTGTGCAGCAGCGCACCCGGGCTCCAGTGCCCGCGGGCCCGCTGGGAAACCACTTCGACGAAGTAGAACGGCCGCAGCTGCGGGGAGCTCGCGTAGGTGTGCCCCGCGCAGTACGCCGGGTCGGCGGGCAGCGGCAGGACCGTCTGCGTCGCGATCGCCAGCAGGTAGAAGAGGAACGCGTAGAACACGAACGTCGGCCAGCCTCCGGCGCGGCCTCGGCGCCGGTAGCTGACGAAGGCGGCCGGGAGCATGACGGCCAGCACGAGGAACGGGAAGAGGATGAGGGCCGTCCGGACGGGGACGAGGTAGGTGGCGACCACGGAGCCGGTGGTACCCAGCCGAAGGGGGCGTGAAGCGTGCTTCCCCCGGACGGCTGGGCGGTCACCGGCGTGGGCTCACTGCGGGGGCGCGTCCTGCTGGCCGCCGCCCTGCTTGTGGAGGTAGTCCTTCACCTTCTCCGAGCCCTGGTCGATCTTGTCGGCGTGGTCGCCGAAGCGCTGCTTGGCGGCCTCCGCGGCCTTGTCGACGCCTTGGTCGGCCTTGTCCGGGTTCTTGCCGAGCGCTTCTTTCGCCTTGTCGAACAGGTTCATCGGACGGCCTTTCGTTCGGAATCCGATCATCGGGCCCTTCGAGGAGACCACTGGGCCAACCGGCTCGCAACCGAATGGCCGTGCACACTCACCTGAGGTGGGTATTCCCGTCCCTTTCCCGGGTGAAAGCCCGCCCGGCGGGTTTGAACGCGACGACGTCGGGTAGGGACCGATTCCTTTTCGGTCCGCGCCCGGTCGGTACGGGCATGAGCACTTCCACGAACGAACAACGGGTGGTCGCCGTCGTCGGCGCCACCGGACGCCAAGGCGGCGGGCTGGTCCGGTCGATCGTCGCAGACCCGGACGGCGGGCTCGCCGTGCGGGCCATCACCCGGGACGCGGGTTCACCACGCGCGAAGGAACTCGCCGCGCTCGGGGCGGCGGTGGTGGTCGCCGATCTCGACGACCCCGGTTCCGTCGAAGCCGCGTTCGACGGCGCGTACGGCGCGTTCTGCGTCACGGCCGGCCAGGAACACCCACCGGAGCGGGAAACGGCCCACGCCGCCACGATGGCCGCGGCCGCGCGCCGCGCCGGGCTCGCGCACGTGGTGTGGTCGACGTTCGAGGACACCCGCACCCTCGCCGACGACCGGGTCCCGGTGCTGCCCGGGGGATACCGCGTCCCGCACTACGACGCCAAGGGCGCGGCCGACGCGGCGTTCGAGGGCGTCCCGACGACCTTCCTGCGCACCGCGTTCTACTGGGAGAACTTCCTCGACGGCGGCGGCCCCCGCCGCGGCGACGACGGCGTCCTCGCCCTGGCGCTGCCGCTGGGACCCGCGCGGCTGCCCGGGATCGCGGTGGCGGACATCGGCCGCTGCGCGCACGCGATCCTGCGGCGGCCGGAGCTGGCGGGGCAGACGATCAGCGTTTCGGGGGAAAACCTCACCGGCGCCGAACTCGCGTCCGCGTTCGCGGAATTTCTCGGCGAACCCGTGCGGTTCGCCGACGTCCCGCCGGACGTGCTCCCCGCCGAACTGGCCAACATGTTCCGGTTCACCCGGGAGTTCGAAGCGGTTTACGCCGGCGCACGCGATCCCGCCGAAACCCGGAAGCTGCACCCCGGGCTCCTGACCTTTTCCGCTTGGCTGTCCGAAAGGAACCCTCGATGACCCTCGCCCTGACCGAAGCCGCCCGCGAAGTGCTCGACGGCCCGCACACGGCGGTGATCGCCACCTCGAACGCCGACGGCCGGCCGCAGTCGTCGATCGTCTTCGTCAAGCGCGACGGTGACACCGTCGTCTTCAGCACCATCGAAGGCCGGCTGAAGACCCGCAACATGCGGCGCGACCCGCGGGTCAGCCTGCTGGTGGCGAGCGGCCCCGGCCGGTACGTCGAGATCCGGGGCCGCGTCGAGCTCACCGACGACCCGGAAAAGGCGCTGCTGCTCGAAATGTACGACCGGTACATGGGCGGCAAGACCCCGCCGCCCGAACCGGAGGCGAAACGGCTGATCGTCCGGATCGTCCCCGAGAAGCTCTACGACTGGCCGCCGGCCGCTTGAACCGCACGCGGCCGGGGCCCGTATACCGGGGAGAGGATCGCGGGCCCCGCCGCACGGGCCGCGCGGTCACCGCCGCGAACGACGTGAGGCCCGCATGCTGGCAAGAACCGGTCCGAGCACCCCGGCAGCCGCGCTGCCCGACTTCGGGCTGCCGCGGCCCGGGCTCCGGCGGCACGTCGTCGCCGGCCGGGTCCTGACCACGCTCGCGGCGCTGCTGGTGCTGTTCGCGCTCCTGGCGCCGGACGACCTGAACTCATTCTCCGCCGAAGCCCTGGTCCGGGTGCCGGTGGAGGGCCTGATCGTCGCCGCGTTCGTGCTGGTCCTGCCGCCGCGGGCGCGGCGCGTCGTCGCGGTGCTCGTCGGCCTGTTCCTCGGGCTGCTCACCGTGCTGAAGGCGCTGGACACCGGGTTCTACGCGACGCTGGAGAAGCCGTTCGACCCGATCTACGACTGGAGCTTCTTCCAGGCCGGCCTCGAGTTCCTCGCCGGGCAGATCGGCGACGCGGCCGCCTACGCCGTGCTCGCCGGGGCCGCGCTGCTCGCGGTCGCCGTCGTCGTGTGCACGGTCCTCGCGATGCTGCGGCTGACTCGCGTCGCCGCCGGGCGCCGGACGTCGTCGACCCGGGTGGTGGCCGTGCTCGGCGTCGTCTGGATCGTCTGCTCGCTGTTCGGCGTGGAGATCGCGCCGGGCCAGCCGCTCGCCGCGCAGAACGCCGTCGCGCTGGCCTACGGCGACCTGCGTCAGGTCAGCGCGGACCTGCGCGAGCAGCGCCCGTTCGGCGAGGTGGCCGCCGACGACAGTTTCCGCGCCACACCGGGTAGCCAGCTGCTGAACGGGCTGCGCGGCAAGAACGTCGTGCTCACCTTCGTCGAAAGCTACGGCCGGGTCGCCCTCGACGACCCGGACTTCGGGCCGAAGATCGGCGCGACGCTCGACGCCGGCACCGCGCAGCTGAAGGCCGCGGGCATCGGGGCGAAGAGCGCTTTCCTGTCTTCTTCGACGTTCGGCGGCGGGAGCTGGCTCGCCCACTCGACCGTGCAGTCGGGGATGTGGATCGACAACCAGCAGCGCTACAACGACCTGCTCGCCAGCGACCGGCTGACCCTCGGCGGCGCGTTCCAGCGTGCGGGCTGGAAGACGGTCTGGGACGTCCCCGCGCACACCAAGGACTGGCCGGAGGGGCAGAAGTTCTACCACCCGGACGCCTACTACGACGCGCACCACGTCGGCTACCAGGGGCCCGGCTACGCCTACGCGACCATGCCCGACCAGTTCACGCTTTCGGTGCTGCAGCGCACCGAGCTCGCGAAGAGCACGCAGAAGCCGGTGATGGCCGAGGTCGACCTCGTCTCGAGCCACGCGCCGTGGTCACCGCGGCCCTGGCTGGTGGACTGGAACCAGGTCGGCGACGGTTCGGTCTTCGCGCCGCAGCCGGCCGCGGGCGAGGCGCCGGAGTCGGTCTGGAAGGACCCGGCGAAGATCCGCGCCGCCTACCGCGACGCCACCGACTACTCGCTGAAGACGCTGATCTCGTTCATGCAGCACTACGGCGACGACAACACGGTGCTGGTGTTCCTCGGCGACCACCAGCCGCCGGTCGTCACCCCGCAGGGCGCGGTGCACGACGTGCCGATCACGATCGTGGCGAAGGACCCGAAGGTGCTCGACCGGATCAGCGGCTGGGGCTGGACCGACGGCCTGCACCCGGCCGCCGGGGCCCCGGTCTGGAAGATGGACTCCTTCCGCGATCGCTTCCTCACCGCGTTCGCCCGCTGACCCTCCACTGAGGACTCCCGGGCCGACGGCTTCCCGCGGACCGCCCGGCGCGCCTATCCTGGAGGCGCCGGGCGGGGGAGCCCGGCCGATCCACGGACACGGGAGGGTAAGTGGATCAGCGAGGGGAGTCCGGTCCGGCGCGCCCGCCGCGTGGCGTCATGCCCTACTACCTGGCCGTCGAGGTCACCGCCGTCGCGTTGCTGCTGGTCGCCGTGCCGGCGACCAAGCCGGCACCGCGGGACTGGCTGTTCTTCGCCGTGCTGCTCGGCTCGGCGCTCGTGCAGGCCGAGCTGTCGGCCAAGGCCGAGCGGATGCGGCGGTTCCTTTCGCGGAACCCGCACGTCAGCGTCACTTCGGTGTGGTTGTTCGCCGCGGCGCTGTCGGTGCCGGTGGGACTGGCCGCCCTGCTCGCGATGCTGGTGTACACGCACCTGTGGGCGCGCACGGCGGGCGGCGTGCCCGGCGTCCGGCTGTACCGGGCGACCTGCTCGGCCGCGACCCACGTCGTCACCGTCTTCGCCGCGGGCACCGTCGCCGCGGTCGGCGGGCCGGTGGCGGCCGGGGTGGCGTTCGTGCTGGTCAACACGGTGCTCGTGATGATCGGCTTCAAGCTGCACGAGCCGGGGCGCCCGATCCTCGCGTTCGCGGGATCGGTGGCCGAGAACTTGCTCGACCTGGCGACGCTGTGCCTCGGCGCGGCGGCCGCGGCGCTGCTGCCGGTGCGGCCCTGGCTGGTGCCGCTGCTGGTGCTGCCGGTCGTGCTGCTGCACCGGGGCGAGCTCGGCCGGCGGCTGGAGGTGCAGGTCCACGACCCGAAGACCGGGCTGCTGGCCATCGCGGAATGGCGGTCGCGGGCCGAAGCCGAGCTGGGCCGCGCGACCCGGACCGGCGCGGACTGCGGGTTCCTGATGCTCGACCTCGACCACTTCAAGCACGTCAACGACACCCACGGCCACCTGGCCGGGGACGACGTGCTGCGCGCGGTCGCCGAAGCGGTCCGGGGCGAGGTGCGGGTCTACGACTCGGTGGGCCGCTTCGGCGGCGAGGAGTTCGTCGTGCTGCTGCCCGGCATCGGGCGCGGGCACTCGGTGGCGGTCGCCGAGCGGATCCGTGATGCCGTGGCGAAGCTCGTCGTGGTCGCCGGCGGCACGCGGATCGACGGGCTCTCGGTGTCGATCGGGGTGGCGGTGCACCCCGCCGCCGGGCCGGCGGTGGACGACGTGCTCGGCGCGGCGGACAAGGCCGTCTACGCGGCGAAGAACGCCGGGCGGGACCGGGTTTGCGTGAGCCGCTGAGGACCGGCTCACTCGTCCGTTCTGCGTTTCCGGCGTGGGCTAGCCCGGATGGAGCAGCGTGGTGACTTTCCGCTGCGCTCGTTTTCACTGGCCCGATGAATTGCCGGTAATTCCTTCGCGCTTCTACGCTTCACATTGTCGGGTCCCGCGTGCACTGAGGAGTGCTCATGCGAAGCAATGTATATAAAAAGCTGGCTGTTCTCGCGGTTGCGTTGTTTTCGCTGTTCGGATTGTCGGTCGTGCCCGCGGCCGCCGCCGGTGGCGACTTCGCGCCACCCGGCTGCTTCGGTGAGCGCTACGGCACCCTCTTCGGGGAAGGCGTTTCGGTCAGCTGTTTCCCGGGTGAGGGTTACGGATACCGCGTGATCGCGCACTGCTCGAACGGCAGCGCCTTCTGGTTCGTCGCCGGCGAATTCGTGCCGTACGGGTTCGGCCCCGCCGTCGCGGAATGCTCGGGAGCGCTGCTCGTTCCGGCGCGCGTGTACTCCTACCACGTCGACGAAATCTGATTTCGCGCGCCAACCGTCCGGCCGGCCGTTTTCGGGTGGCCGGACGGTGCTGTGCGGCGCCGCCGGGTGCCCCTCCAGGTGCCGCTCAGGGGGACGGTCATGCACGTCTGGTGCCCCGCAGACTCTGGTTCGGGCCTGCTCGCGCGCTCGCGTGGTGTACTGGTCCAAACCTCTCTCGGGAGGAGGGCAGGACCGTCGGCGCGGACGGGCGAGAGCCGTTCGCGCTCCTTTGGCGTTCACGAAAAGCCCTATGGCGCAACGGGTTCGATCGTGCAGTCCGCAGTGGACAGACGTTCGCCTCCGCAAAATCCGGACAGAAGACCGGACAAATCTGGACCAGCTTCGCAGCCGCGACGCACACTCGCTGGACAGTGTGTTTCTTTCCCCCGGCTCTGGAGGACACCTCATGCGTCGAAGAATCGCCCTGGCTCTCGGCGGCGCGGCCGTCCTGACCGCGTCCCTCGCCTCCGCTTCCCTCAGCCCGGCCGTCGCCGCACCCGGGTTGATCGCCGCCATGCAACGTGATTTCGGCCTGACCGCCGCCCAGGCCGAGACCCGGCTCGGCCAGGAGGTGACGGCCGCGCAGGTGATGCCGGCCGCGCAGAAAGCCGCCGGTGCGGCCTTCGCCGGCGCCTGGTTCGACCCCGGGCGCGGCAAGCTCGTGGTCGGCGTGACCGACCCGGCCGTGGCCGGCGCCGTCCGGCAAGCCGGCGCCGAGACCGCGCCCGCGCGGATCAGCGCGGCGAAGCTCGACGCGGCGAAGGCCGCGATCGACGCCTCGGCCAAGGCGAAGCCGGCGCCCGCCGCCGTCAGCGGCTGGCGCACCGACCCGCGTGCGGGCAGCGTCGTGGTCACCCTGCGGCCGGGCGCGCACGGCGCCGACGTCGACAGCTTCCTCGCGAAAGCACGCGAGGCCGGCCCGGTGACCGTGGCGACCGCCCCGGCCGCCGAGCCGTTCTCGGCCGGCACGGTCGGCGGCGATCCCTACTACATCAACGGGAACACCCGCTGTTCCATCGGCTTCTCCGTGCAGGGCGGCTTCGTCAGCGCCGGGCACTGCGGCGGCGTGGGCAGCTCGGTCGTCGGCTGGGACGGCTCGGCGATGGGCACCTTCGCCGGATCTTCCTTCCCCGGCAACGACTATTCGTTCATCCGGATCGGCAACGGCTGGTGGACCGCGCCGGTCGTGCTCGGCTGGGGCACGGTCAGCGACGCGCTCGTGCGCGGCTCCTGGGTCGCGCCGGTCGGCACGTCGGTGTGCCGCTCGGGCTCGACTACGCACTGGCACTGCGGGGTCGTGGAAGGGCTCAACGAGACCGTCAACTACTCCCAAGGTGCGGTGTACCAGGTGACCCGGACCAACGTCTGCGCCGAGCCCGGCGACTCGGGTGGCTCCTTCATCACCGGTGACCAGGCGCAGGGCGTCACCTCCGGTGGCTGGGGCAACTGCGGCTCCGGTGGCGAGACGTGGTTCCAGCCGGTGAACGAGATCCTGCAGACCTACGGGCTTTCGCTCGTCACTGCTTGACCGCGAGGAGACTGGCGAGCCAGCCGCCGAGGACCTGCTGGACCTCACCGCGCGTGCGGCCGGGGTCCTCGGCGGCGGCGATCATCCTCGCCGCCTCCATCACCGCGCTGAGCACGAGCTGGGCCAGGGCGCGGACGGGCTGGTCGACGATCAGCCCGTCGGCCTTGGCCTGCTCGAGCACGCTGACGAGCAGCCCGAGGCCGTACTCCTCCTCGATCTCCCGCCACGCCTCCCAGCCCAGCACGGCGGGCGCGTCGGTCAGGGAGATGCGGCGGACCTCGTCACGCAGGCAGGCGTCGAGGAAGACGCCGAGGCCGGTCAGCATGCCGGTCAGCGGGTCCGCGGCGCCGCCGAACGCGGCTTCGATCTCTTCGAGGAGTTCGCGTTCGAGCTCTTCGACGACCGCGCGGAACAACCCCTGCTTGTCGGCGTAGTGGTGGTACAACGCGCCGCGGGTGACGCCGGCGGCGCGGGTGATCTCGTCCGCCGGGACGGCCTGGTAGCCGCGGGTGGCGAACAGTTCGCGCGCGGCGGCGACCAGGGCGGCCCTGGTGCCGGCGGAACGGTCCTGCTGGGTACGTCGCACCCGCCTAATCTGCCATGACACCCGCGAACTCGACGATGTGCCCGGCCAGCGCGGCGGGCTGGTCCTCGGACACGAAGGTGTAGGAGTCCGGTATCTCGACGAGCTTCGCGTCCGGCAGCAGCTCGGCGAGCCGGTGGGCCAGCCGGATCGGGAAGAGCTTGTCTTCGCTCGCCCAGGCGAGCAGCACCGGCCGGTCGAACCTCCGCAGCCGCTCCGCGGCGGCCAGTGTGTGCCGCGGGTGGACCTCCCGCAGGAGCTTCCGCAGGTCCCGGCGCACCCCGGCGGACTTCCGCAGCGGTGAGAGGTAGGCCTGGGCGACGTCGTCCGGCAGCGGCCGCTTGGTGACCCAGCCGAAGAGCACGGGCAGCGGGTACAGCGCGCGGATCCGCAGCAGCTGCCCGAGCACCGCCATCGACCCGGGGATCCTGGCGACGGGCGGCAGCGCCTTGAAGATCGGCGGGAAGAAGTACTCGAAGCAGTCGGACGGGGTGAGCACGACCCGCCCGACCCGCTCCGGCCGGCGGCTGAGCAGGATCTGCGTCAGCGCGCCGCCGGTGTCGTTGGCGACGAGCGTGACGTCGCGCAGGTCGAGCGCGTCGAGGAAGTCGGCGATCAGGTCGGCGTTGCCGGTGGGGGAGAGCTCGGCGTCCGCGCGCATCGGGAGGTCGTGCGAACCGAGCGGCAGGTCCGGGGCGAGGCACCGGAACCCCTTGGCGGCGACGTCGGGGACGACTTTGCGCCACAGCTCGGCGTTGGTGAGCACGCCGTGGACGAAGACCACCGGCGCGCCGCTGCCGCGCTCGAAGTACCGCACCTCGCCGGCGGGCAGCCGGACGCGGTGCTCCTGACCCAGGGATTCGCTTCGGTTCGTCATCCCGGCATGGTTACATACGTGATGTATGTATGTAAATGGAGGACGCGGTGGCACCCCGGACTTGGCTTCGGGGAAAGGTCGGATCCGGGGTGTCACCGCCCGCGGGACAGCTGACACGGTGTCCTGCGGTGGACTCACCCTACGAACCGCCGGCGCGCCTGACCAGGGCCTCGATGCGGTGTCGAAGGTTTGTCGCCCGGTCGGTCACCGGCCGTACCGAGAGTGGGTCTCGGTGAGCGTCTCGGCCGGCCCGGGTTCGTCCGGCGGGCGGTCGGCGTGGCGGTGGACGATCTTCCACTCGCCGTCCTCTCTCCGGTACACGTGCGTGGCGCGCAGGGTGTAGGTCGTCGGCTCGCCGTTCACCGACACGGTGTTGTGCTCGAAGCCGATCGTGTACGCGAGGTCGCCGCTCGCGCCCGCGGCGACGACTTCGAAGCGGTATTCCCGGGAGTCGGAGAACTGGCCGGCGACGCGGCGGAACGCCTCACTGACGTCGGCCCAACCCGTCCGGATCGGCAGCCAGGCCCCGAAAAGGCTCACCGGGTCGGCCGTCGACCAGAGTGCGGTGCGGGGTCCCGCGTCCCCGCCGTGGATGGCCCGTTCGGCGGCGGTCTGCCGCGGCAGCATGTCGGTCAGGAACTCTTCGGCGGGTGCTGGCATGATGACTCCAATACAGTTGTGCTGTTTTCAATACAGTGAGGATGTATCCGATGAGCGGGCCCGTCAAGCGGCAGTACGACTCGAGCCGCCGCCAGGAGCAGGCGCGGGAGAACCGGCGACGCGTCATGCGTGCGGCGCACACCCTGTTCGTCACGAAGGGTTACGGCCGGACGACCATCGCGGACATCGCTGCCGAGGCCGGGGTGGCCCCCGAGACCGTCTACTCGGCGTTCAAGAACAAGGCCGGCCTGCTGCACCGGACGTGGGACCTCGCCGTGGGCGGCGATGAACAGGACATCCCGATGATCGAGCGGCCGGAGCTGCGGGCCGGGTTCGCCGAGCCCGACCTGCGGAAGCGCTTCACCGCCTTCGCGGTCGTCAACACCGCGGCCATGCGGCGGACCGCGCGGCTGCACATCGCGGTGCGCGCCGCGGCGGCGAGCGAAGCCGCGGCGGCGGCGCTGGTCGCCGACATCGACCGCGAGCGGCTGGCGGCCATGGCCGAGCACGCGCGGGCGGCCGCGGCCACCGGGCGGCTGGCGGTGTCCGAGGGCGAGTGCCGGGACGTCCTGTGGACCACGACCGACGGGACGCTGTGGCACCAGCTCGCCGAGCGGCGCGAGTGGTCCGACGAGCGCTACGCGGCCTGGCTCGGCCGGCTCTGGGTGTCGGCCTTCGTGCTACCCTGAAGTTGAAACTTCAACCTATTTGCGCGCAGCGCGGCCTGGAGCCCCGATGTCGATCTTCCGCCTGAACCACGCCGTGCTGTACGTCCGCGACCTGGCCGAGAGCGTCGCGTTCTACCGGGACGTGCTGGGCTTCGGCTACATCGAAGGCGGCGACCGCCACCGCGGCGCGGCGTTCCTGCGGGCGCCCGGCTCGACCAACGACCACGACCTCGGCCTCTTCGAGGTCGGCGCGCACGCGACGGACTCCGGTGCGGGGCAGTCGTCGGTCGGTCTCTACCACCTCGCCTGGGAAGTCGACACGCTCGGCGACCTGAAGCGCGTCGCGGAGAAGCTCGAAGCGGCCGGCGCCCTGGTCGGCTCGTCCGACCACGGGACCACGAAGTCGTTGTACGCCAAGGATCCCAGCGGCCTCGAGTTCGAAGTGGTCTGGATCATCCCGCGCGAGCTGCTGACCGACGACGACCGCGCGAAGAGCGCGGCCATCGGCCGGCTCGACCTCGCGGGCGAGCTCGCGAAGTACGGCCCCGACGCCCGCAGTGGGGTCGGGATCTCACGCTCCTAAGCCGTGACGCGGGTGCCTTCCGGCTGCGAAGTCCGTTGCAGTGCCGGAAGGTTGCCGAGCGCGAAGCGGCCCGGGCCGACGAACGCCACCAGCAGCAGGGCCCAGCAGAACAGGGTCGCCGCCTCGCCGCCGTTCTGGATCGGGAGCAGCCCGGCCGGCAGGTGCACGGTGAAGTAGGCGAACGCCATCGAGCCGGACCCGAGGACGGCGGCCGGCCGGGTGGCCAGGCCCAGGAGGACCAGGGCGCCGCAGACGAGCTGGATCACCGCCGCCCACCAGCCCGGCCACGCGCCGAACGCGGCGGTCGTCTTCGCGCCGAACAGGCCGAACAACGTCTTGAGGCCGTGGCAGGCGAACAGGAAGCCCAGGACGATGCGGTAGAGCCCGATGACGTGTTCGCGGGCCGGTTCCAGGCGGTGCATGGTGCCTCCGGGGTCGGGTGCGGGCGGCATCGGGCCGGCCGGCGGGTCGAGCCGGCCACCGCGGATTCAGGTGGTTCACATATACCGCTCGACCGGCGTGGTCACACCCCCCATAAGTTCTGTTAAGCGATTTCCTCGGTAATTGCGTACCGGTGGCCGCAGTGGTTCACTGAGGCGGAGATCTTGCTTAACCGTAAAGGGAAAACCGCCGTCCGGGTGATCTTCGCATTGTGGTCCAGACCAGTTAGCGCAGTGGTCCGGTTGCGGAAATGTTTCCGATTGTTTCGGCGTTGTGGCGACCTGCCGGACAAAGCGGTTGCTTGCGCCCGCTCAGCGGGGGACTAGCGTAGGGCGCGTGGCTGAGGGCGTCGAGCTGCGGTTGCGGTCCCGGACGTCGAGCGCGCTGGTGACCGTGACCGGGGAGCTCGACCTCGCCGGCTGCCCCCTCCTGCGCGACGGCCTCCTCAAGATCGGCGCCGACACCCCGCCGGGCGTGATCGCCGACATCGACGGCCTCGCCCTCGATGTCCGCTCGCCGAGCCTGTTCCCCTTCGTCGCCCAGCGGCTCGAAGAGTGGCCGGGCATCCCGATGGCCGTCGTGACCCGGTGCCCCGCGCACCTCGCCCTGTTCGAGCGCTACGGGCTCGACCGGTTCGTGCCCGTGCACCCGGACGTCGAGACCGCGGAACGCGCGCTGCCGCGGCGGATCCGCCGTCGGGCCGGCCGGGCGCTGGCGCGCGGCGAGGCCGGGATCGCCCAGGCGCGGGCCTTCGTCAGCGACCGGACCCGGGAGTGGGGGGTGCCCTCGCTCGAGTACGACGGCACGCTCATCGCGGCCGAGCTCACCGACAACGCGTCGCGCCACACGACGTCCGAACCGCGGCTGCGGCTCGACCTGCGGCAGGACCTCCTGACGATCGCCGTGAGCGACGACGACCCGCGCCCGGCCGTGCTGATCGAGCGCGCGGACATCCTCGAACCCGGGCTTGGCCTGCGGATCGTCGCTCAGACCGCGCGGGCGTGGGGCAGCAGCGGGCGCTGGACGGGCGGGAAGGTCGTGTGGGCGGTGCTGGCGCTGCCGGAGCGTCGCCGGGGCCGGGCGATCGGCCCCTGAGTGTGACCCGGGTCGCACGAACGTGTTCGTCACGAACGTGTTCGTTATGGTGGTGGCATGGCTCCGGAAAGCACCTACAACCGTCGAGAGCGCCCGGCGAAGCCGGCGTTGACCCGCGATGGGATCGTGACGACGGCCGTCGCGCTGATGCGTGCCGAAGGCGTCGAGCGGGTCACCATGCGCCGGCTCGCCAAGGAGCTCGACACCGGCGCGGCGTCGCTCTACGTGTACGTCAAGGACACCGAGGAACTGCACGCCGCGGTGCTGGACGAGCTGCTCGCCGAGGTCGACCTCGAGGGCGCGGGCGAGTGGCGCGAGCGGCTGTGGGCGGTGCTCGACTCCTACCGGGCGGTGCTGTACGCGCACCCGAGCCTCGCCCGGGTCGCGCTGGTGACCCGGCTGAGCGGGCGGCACTACCTGGCGCTGGTCGAGCGGGTGCTGGCACTGCTCGCCGAGGGCGGCATGGCGCCGGGCCAGGCGGCCTGGGCGGTGGACGTGCTCCTGCTGACCGCCACGGCGACCGCCGTCGAACACGGCACGCGCCGGGAGAAGCCGGGCGCGACCCGGGAGCACGAGGAGATGGTCGGCTCGCTGGCCACGGTTTCGGCCGAGACGCACCCGCACATCGCCGAGCTGGGCGCTGATCTGGTGTCGGGGCCAGGGCCTGCTCGCGCGCGGTGGGCGTTCGACGCGCTGCTGAACGGCGCGCTCGCCACGCCGCGGCCCGGATCGGGGGAGGCCTGATGCCCCGCCTGGCGTCGGCTGCCCGGGATTCCGCGCTGCGAATCGAGGACCCGTCACCCGCCCACGAAGCCGCCACCCCGGCGGCCTGAACCCGAGGAGACCCGATGACCACGATCGCCATCGTCGGGGGTGGGCTGGGTGGGCTCACCCTGGCCCGCGTCCTGCACACCCGCGGGATCGCGTCGACCGTCTACGAGCTCGACGCTTCCCCCACCGCCCGCGATCAGGGCGGCACGCTCGACCTGCACGAGGAGTCCGGCCAGCGGGCCCTCGCCGAAGCCGGCCTTTCTGCCGAGTTCCGCGCCGTGGCCCGGGAAGAAGGCGAAGCGCTGCGGATCCTGGACCGCCACGGCGTCGTCCACTTCGAAGAGACCGCCGAAGCGAGCGGGGGCACCCGGCCCGAAGTGGACCGTGGCACCCTCAAGCGCATTCTCGTCGACTCGCTGCCCGCGGGAGTCGTCCGCTGGGGAACCAAAGTCACGTCGGTCGCGCCCGGCCGGCTCACCCTCTCCTCCGGGGGCGTCGTCGAGGCGGACCTGGTCGTCGGCGCGGACGGTGCGTGGTCGAAGGTGCGGCCGGTGCTCTCCGCCGCCGTGCCCGGGTACTCCGGACTGTCCTTCGTGGAGGCTCATCTGTCCGATGTGGACCAAGAAACAGCCGCGCTGGTCGGCCCGGGCTCGATGTTCGCCCTGGCGGGTGGAAAAGGGCTGATCGCCCAGCGCAACAGCGGGGGCCGGATCCGGGTGTACGCCGCAGTCCGCAACGAGGACCCGGCCGCGGTCGAGCGGCTGGCCGACCGCGAGCGCCTGCTCGACGCCTTCGCCGACTTCAGCCCCGGCCTGCTCGAGCTCCTCGAGCACAGCGACGACCCGCTGATCCCGCGGCCGATCCACGCCCTCCCGGTCGGCCACCGCTGGGACCGCGTCCCCGGCGTGACCCTGCTCGGCGACGCGGCGCACGTGATGTCGCCCTTCGCCGGCGAGGGCGCGAACCTCGCCATGCTCGACGCCACCGAGCTGGCCCTCGCGCTGGCCGCGCACGACGACGTAGAAAGTGCTCTCACCACCTATGAAACCACGCTGTTCCCGCGGGCCGAAGAGGCCGCGCGGGACTCGGCGGACAACCTCGAAGCCTGCTTCCGGCCGGACGCGCCCGCCGCGATGGTCGAGCAGATGCTGGCCCACCACTGACCGAAAGGACACCCCGATGACCCGGACTCTGCGTCCCCATCCGGGACTGGACATCCCCCTCGTCGACACCGGCCGCGGCGAGCGCACCGTGCTGGTCCTGCACGGCGGCGGCGGGCCGGACGGCGTCGCCGGCGTCGTCGAGCACTTCGCGCCGCACGCACGCGTCCTCGCGCCCACCCACCCGGGCTGGGCCGGGACACCGCGGCCGGACTGGTTCAGCGGCGTCGACGACCTGGCCGTCACCTACCTCGACCTCCTCGACGACGAGGACGCCACCGACGTCGTCGTGGTCGCCAGCTCCTTCGGCGGCTGGGTCGCTGCGGAGATGGCCGTGCGGGACCGCGGCCACCGCATCGCCCGGCTGGTCGTCCTCGACGGCATCGGCCCGGCCGTCGACGGCCACCCGGTGCGGATGCCGCAGCCGCCGCCCGGCGCGCCCGGTCCGGACCCCGCCGACATGGCCGCGCTGCGGACCTACGCCGGACCCGAGGTCGCCGACCCGAAGCTGCTGCGCCGGCTCGCCCGGGTTCGCGTCCCGGCCCTGCTGATCTGGGGTGAAGACGACGTCGTCGTGCCGCCGGCGTTCGGCAAGGCCTACGCGGGCGGCTTCGCCGACGCGCGGTTCGAGGTCGTGGCGGGCGCCGGGCACGTGCCCCACGTTCAGGCCCCCGGCGAAACGTTCACCCTGATCGACGAGTTCCTCGCGAAAGCATGATCCACCACCCCGTAGAGTGGCTCCATGGTGGACGAAGAACTCGTCTCGGAGCGCATCCGGGAGATCGCCGCCACCCTCGCGGGCCGCGCGGGTGAGCTCACCGGCGAACTCGTGCAGCTGTACGCCGCCGACCTGCCCCAGCTGGTCAACGACGACGAGCGCATGGTCAGCCTGCTGTCGGCGAGCGTCTACCAGAACATCGAGACCGCCCTGCAGATCTTCCAGCACGGCATCGACCCCGGGATGGTCGAGCCGCCGGCCGCGGCGATGGAGTACGCGCGGCGGCTGGCGCAGCGCGGCACCCCGGTGTTCGACCTGATCCGCGCGTACGACCTGGGCCAGGCCGCGATGCTCGACTTCGGGTTCCAGGAGTGCATCCGGGTGGTCGACGACGCGGCCCTGCTCGGGGCCATGATGCGGCGGCTGCTCAAGGTCGCCTACGAGTTCATCACCCGGGTGGTCCGCCACCTGGTGAGCGTCTACCAGGACGAACGCGACAAGTGGCTGCTCAACCGGAGTGCCGCGCGGGCGGCGAAGGTGCAGGACCTGCTGAGCGACAACGGCGGCCCGCCCGACGTCGACGCGGCCGAGGCGCTGATCGGCTACCGCCTGCGCGGCACGCACGTCGGGATGATCGTCTGGCACGCGTCGGAGGCGTACGTCGACGACGCGCTGTCGCTGCTGGAGTCGGTGGCCGGCGCGGTGCTGGAACGCGCCGGCGGCCAGGGGCGGCCGCTGTTCGTGCCCCGCGACGAGGCCGGCGCGTGGGTGTGGCTGCCGCTCGCCCCCGGCGCGTCGGTCCGCCGAGAGCACCTCGACAGCGCGCTCGCGGAGGCCGACCCGGGGGTGCGGGTCACGGTCGGCGACCCGGCCACCGGCGTCGCGGGCTTCCGCGACACCCACCAGCAGGCCCGCCGGGTGCACGCGCTGGCGCTGGCGGCGGGGGAGCACTGCGACCGGGCGCTGACCTTCCGCGACGTCGGCACGGTGGCGCTGATGACGAGCGACCTGAACGCGGCGAAGCTGTGGGTGGCGAGCACGCTGGGGCCGCTGAGCGCGGACGACGAGAACTGCGGCCGGCTCCGCGACACGCTCCGGGTGTTCCTGGCGACCGGCGGCAGCTACACCGCGGCGGCGGCCGAGCTGACGATGCACAAGAACTCGGTGCAGTACCGCGTCCGCAAGGCGCAGGAGCTGCTCCCGCGGGAGCTCGCCGAAGGCCGGCTGGACATCGAGCTGGCGCTGAACCTGTGCCAGCGGCTGGGCGCGGCGGTGCTGTCCGCGGGCTGAACTGCCCTTTTGGTGCCCCGGACCATCGGGTTCGAAGATCGTTGGGTCGAGGGCACGAAGCTCTTGTACGCCGTTCGGCCTACCGTTCCGGTCATGGGTGAGAACGGTGGGATGCTCGCACTGGTGCGGCTACGCCGAGGCGTCGTCGGCGAGAGCAGACGCGTCTGTCACCTGATCCCCGTGCCGGCGGGCCCGGTGCCGTCGCACCTGACGGCGCTCTGCGGTGAGGCGATCTTCCCCGGCGAGGCCGAAGTGCTCGACGGGCTGCGTGGGATGCCGTGCCACGCGTGTCTGGTCGAGAGCGCGCCGTCCGGGCCGGGGTTCCTCGCCAACGCCGGCTGACGTCCCGGACCTTCTCCCGAGCCGGCCCCGCGGCCTCCGCCGCGGGGCTGGATCGATTTCGTGAAATCACCACCTCCCGCGTGCCGATTCAACAATTGCGCAATCCTCAGTCGGTGAATCTCCGACCACGGGAAAACATCTCCCGACATATCACGGTGGGTAGTCAATCGATTGTCCACGGTGGCCGGTTGTCGGGAATAAGTGGATTCCAGGGCGGATTCCACGGTGGAAGTCGCGGCGAACGGGTGGTCGCGGTCCGGGATAGCTGGTCCATTCGGACCAACTCTGCGGATTACGTATCCCCAGTCGGCGTCGAGAGCCTTAACCTTGCGTGATTCTTCACCATGAATCGCACTGGGGAGTGAGATGAAGACCTCGTCACCGCCGTGGCTGCCGCATGCCCATTCACCGTTGGAGCGGGCACTTCTCGAGCGATGACGCAAGCCGGCTGCATCAGACGTTTCGCGGAAGTCGCGCGGCAGTCGCCCGAGCGGATCGCCGTCGTCGAGGACGGCTCGGTGCTGCGCTACGCCGAGCTGGCTTCGCTGGCCGGTGGGCACGCCGCCCGGCTGCTCGACGCCGGCGTCCGGCCCGGTGAGTTCGTCGGGCTGCTGACCGGGCACGGCACGCCGTCGATCGCCGCGATCCTCGGCGCGCTCGCCGCGGGGTGCGTATACGTCCCGCTCGACCCGACCTTCCCGCGCGAACGCCTCACGCACCAGATCACCGCTGCCCGCGTGGCGGCCGTGCTCGCCGACCCCGAGCACGTCGAGCTCGCGGAAGCGTTGTGCCGCAGCAGCTCCGCGCGGGTCGTCCGGTCCGGGTCGGACACCGCGCCGCTGCCGGTGCCCGACCCGGACCCCGGCTCGCCGGCCTACGTGCTGTTCACCTCCGGCTCCACCGGCCCGCCGAAGGCGGTCGCGCAGACCCACCGCAACCTGCTGCACGTCGTCGACAACCAGATCGCGACGCTCGGCATCACCGCCGCCGACCGGGTCAGCCTCCTGGCTTCCTTCGGCTTCGACGCGGCGATCCCCGACCTCTACCCGGCGCTGCTGACCGGCGCCGCGGTGGTGCCGGTCGACGTCCGCGCCCACGGCGTCGCCCACGCCGCCCGCGAACTCGCGCGGCACCAGGTGACCGTCTACCACTCGACCCCGACGGTCTACCGCTACCTGCTCGACGCCCTCGACGGCGACCTGCCCTCGGTGCGGACCGTCCTCCTGGGTGGTGAGCAGGCGACCTACGCCGACGTCCGCCGCGGCCGGTTCGCCGCGGACTGCGTGTTCGTCAACGGTTACGGCGCCACCGAAGTGACCTTCGCGGCCCAGCACCGGCTGAGGGCGGCCGACGTCGGCCCGGACACCACCGGCCCGCTGCCGATCGGCGCCGCGCTGCCCGGCTACACCCTCACCGTCCTCGACGGCGGCGAGCTCGAAGTCAGCGGCCGGTTCCTCGTCGACGGCTACCTCGACCAGCCGAGCCCGGCGTTCGGCGTGACTGCCGACGGCGTCCGCACCTACCGCACCGGCGACCTCGGCCAGGTGCTGCCGGACGGCACCCTCGGTTGCCTCGGCCGGCTGGACCGGCAGGTCAAGGTGCGCGGGTTCCGCGTCGAGCTGACCGAGGTCGAGGCGCGGCTCGCCGACCGGCCCGAGGTGGCCGACGCCCGCGCGATCGTCCGCGACGGCGAGCTGCTCGCCTACGTCGTCCCCGCCGGGGAAGCCGACCCGGCGGCGTTGCGGGCGGCGCTGGCCGAGGTGCTGCCGCGGTACGCCGTGCCGTCGGCCGTCGTCGTGGTCGGCGCGTTCCCGCTCACCGTCACCGGCAAACTGGACGAGGCCGCCCTGCCGGATCCGCGCCCGGAGACGCCGACGCGGACCGGGCCGAAGAACGGCGCCGAGCGGCGCGTGCACGCGATCTGGTGCGCGGTGCTGGGCCACGACCGGTTCGGGACCGGTGACGCGTTCTTCGACGTCGGCGGGCATTCGCTGCTGCTGGGCGAGGTCCAGCAGCGGCTGGCCGCGGCGGCCGGGGTCGCCGTCCCGCTGCTCGGCCTGCTGGAACGGCCCACGGTCGCGGCCCAAGCCGCCTACCTCGAAGAGTCCACTTCGGACGAACGGCCGATCGCGGCGGCGGCGCCGGCCGAGGACGAGCCGGGCAGCGACCTGATCGCCGTCGTCGGGCTGGCTTGCCGGTTCCCCGGCGCGCCGGACGCCGACGCGTTCTGGTGGAACCTCTGCGCCGGGGTCGACGCGGTCCACGACTACGCCGACGACGAGCTGGCCGCGCTCGGCATCGGGCCCGGCCTGCGCGCCGACCCCGCGCACGTGCGGGCCGGGGGACGGCTGGACGGTGTCGAGGACTTCGACGCCGGGTTCTTCGGGTTCGCCACGGACGAGGCGGCCCGCACCGATCCGCAGCACCGCCTGTTCCTGGAAACGGCCTGGCGGGCACTGGAAGACGCCGGCCGCGACCCGGCGACCGAGCACGGCCCGGTCGGCGTGTTCACCTCGGCCGGGGTCAACCGGTACTTCCTGTTCCACCTGTTCGGGAACCCGGCGGTGAGCGGCGAGCTCGACCCGGACGACTGGGAGGGCCGGCTGCTCGGGCGCCAGCTCACCGACCACCTGCCCGGCCAGGTCGCCTACCGGCTCGGGCTGACCGGGCCCGCGGTCGCCGTCCAAAGCGCCTGCTCCAGCTCGCTGGCCGCGGTGGGACTGGCCGCGCAGAGCCTGGCCGAGTACCGGTGCGACCTGGCGATCGCCGGCGGGGTGAGCGTCACGTGGCCGCGTTACCGCGCCGGCGGCCTGGCGTCGGCGGACGGCCGGTGCCGCTCCTTCGACGTCGCCGCGGACGGCGCCGGGTTCGGCTCGGGGGCTGGGGTCGTGGTGCTGCGGCGGCTGTCGGACGCGCTCGCCGACCGCGACCACATCCACGCCGTGCTGCCCGGCTGGGCGATGACCAACGACGGCGCCGACCGGGCCGGCTACGCGGTGCCGAGCCCGGCGGGCCAAGCCGCGGCGGTCGCCGAGGCGCTGGCCGTCGCCGAGGTCGACCCGGGTGAGGTCCGGCTGATCGAGGCGCACGGCAGTGGCACCCCGCTCGGCGACGCCATCGAAGTGGCGGCGCTGAACCGGGTCTACCGGGACGTCCCGGCGGGCACGTGCGCGCTCGGCTCGGTCAAGACGAACATCGGGCACCTCGACGCGGCCGCCGGGGTGGCCGGCCTGATCAAGGCGGTGCTGGCCGTGCGCCACGGCGTCATTCCACCGAACCTGCACTTCACCGCACCGCACCCGGAGGTCGACCTGGCCGGCGGCCCGTGTTACGTTCCGGTCAAGGCGGCCGACTGGCCGGACGCGCCGCGGCGGGTGGCCGGGGTGAGCGCGTTCGGCATGGGTGGCGCGAACGTGCACGTGGTGGTCGAGGAGGCGCCGGCCGCCGGGCCGCGGATCACCGCCGAGGGCCCGCACGTCCTGCCGGTGTCGGCCCGGGACCCGCGGGCGTTGCGCGAGGCGCTTTCCGCGCTGCGGGACCGGCTCGTGGCCGACCCACCGGACCTCGCCGACGTGGCCTACACCCTGGCCGTGGGGCGCAAGGAGTTCGCGTGCCGGGCGGCGGTGATCGCGACGACGGTCGCGGATGCGGTCTCGGCGCTCGATGAGCTGACCGAGGGTGGGGAGCTGGCCGGCCCGGTCGGCGCGGCGCGCGAGCTGGCGGCCCGCTGGGTCGGCGGCGCGAACGTGGACTGGGCGGCGCGCCACGACGGCGCGACCCCCGGGCGGGTGCCGCTGCCCGGACATCCGTTCCGGCGGGCGCGGTACTGGGTCGATCCGCCGGGTGTGGGGGATCGGTCGTGAGCGCGATGCGAGGCGGGTCGGCGCTGGGCCGGGATGCCGGGGCGGGCGTGGTGGCCCGGCTTCGCCGCTCAGCCCGGGAAGCGGGCGCCGGAGCCGGCTTTCGCGGCCTGGCGGGAAGGGGCGTTGGAGCGGGGGCATCCGTTCTCCGGAGCCCGGCATGCGATCGACCCGGCGGCCGCGGGCGATCTTCCGCGATCGCCGCGCGCGGAGAGCCGGCGCGGGGTCGGACCGGCCGTGCCCGAGTGCGCTGCTCGGCGCGGAAGGAGGCACCGGACCGGGTGCGGTAGCCCGGCTTCGCCGCTTGACCGAAGGGGCGCCGGAACGGGGGCATCCGTTCCACCGCCGTCGAATCGACCCGCCGATCCGGGACACACCCGTGATCCGCACGCACCACCGCCCGGCCGCCACCGCGGTCCCGGGCACGCAACCGAACTGGGGAGTTCACCGTGACCGACACGCTGCCCGTCGCGGGCACGCACGGCCCGCCACTGTCCTATCCGGACACCACGGTCGCCGGACTGGTCCTGGCTCAGGCGCAGCGGACGCCGGACGCGCTCGCCGTGCGGCAGGGCGAGTGCCGGCTCACCTACGCCGAACTGCTCGCCGCCGCCGGGGGTGTCGCGGCTGCCCTGCGCGACCGCGGTGTCGGTCCCGGCACGCGGGTCGGCGTGTGCGGTCACCGGCGGCCCGCGCTCGTGGCCACCGTGCTCGGCGTCCTGCTCGCCGGTGGCTGCTACGTCCCGCTCGAGCCCGGCGGGCCCCGCGACCGGCTGGCCGGGATCGCCGCCGACGCCGGGGTTTCGCTGGTGATCGGTGACGCCGCCGTCGAGGAGTTCGGCGCCGCCGTGGGGATCGACGTCCCGCCGCCGGCCGCGCCGGGGCCGTGTCCGGCGTCGCCGGACGACATCGCCCACGTGCTCTACACCTCCGGGTCGACCGGCCGGCCGAAGGGCGTGCTGACCAGCCACCGCAACATCGTCGCGTTCGTCACCGGGTTCGCCGAGCGCCTCGGCGCCGGCCCCGGCAGCCGCGTGCTCGGCGTCTCCTCCCTGGCGTTCGACGCTTTCACGATGGACGTCTTCGTGCCGCTGGCCGTCGGCGGCTCGGTGCAGCTGGCCGGTGCCGCGGACCGGGCCGACCCCGAACGGCTGCGCCGGTTCGTCGTCGAGCACGACGTGAACTTCGGCTTCATCACCCCGGCCCTGCTGTCCCTTGTGGACCCCGCGGACGTGCCGGGCTGGCGGGTCGTGGCCTGTGGGGGCGAGCCGGTGCCCGCCGAGCTCGCCGCCCGCTGGCTGCCGGGCCGCCGGTTCTTCAACGTCTACGGCCCGACCGAGACCACCGTCGTCGTCCTCACCGGCGAGGTCACCGGCGTCCCGGCCGACCCGCTGCCGCTCGGCACGCCGACACCGAACCACCGCGCCCACGTCGTCGGCGACGACCTGCGGCCGGTCCCGCCCGGCGAGGTCGGCGAACTGCTCATCGGCGGGCCGGGGCTGGCCGAGGGGTACTTGGGCAGCCCCGGGCTGACCGCACGGAAGTTCGTCGACGACCCGTTCACCCCGGGGGAGCGGCTCTACCGCACCGGCGACCTGGCCCGGCTGCGCGCCGACGGCCGGCTCGAGTTCGCCGGCCGCGCCGACCGGCAGGTGA
This sequence comes from Amycolatopsis iheyensis, assembly GCF_024703995.1. GTDB lineage: Bacteria > Actinomycetota > Actinomycetes > Mycobacteriales > Pseudonocardiaceae > Amycolatopsis > Amycolatopsis iheyensis. Next base: position 85,646 of record NZ_JAMXQV010000002.1, read on the forward strand.
AGGTCCGCGGCCAGCGGATCGAGCTCGGCGAGGTCGAGACGGTCCTCGGCGCGCACCCGGGGATCGACGCCGTCGCGGTCGAGGCCGTGCCCGGCCCGGGTGGCACGCGGCTCGTCGCGTTCCTGACCCCGGCGTCCGCACCGTCCGATGAGGACATCCGCAGCCACGCCGGGGCCCGGCTCACCGAGGCGATGCGCCCGGCGGTCCTCCGGCGCCTGGACGCGCTGCCCGTCAACCCGGTCACCGGCAAGATCGACCGGCCGGCCCTGCGGGCGCTGGTCGAGGAGCAGCCCGAAGCGGACCTCGGGGACTCGCCGGTCGCCGCGGTGTGGCGCCAGGTCCTGGGACCGGGGGCCGGGCCCGACTTCCTGCTGGCCGGCGGGGATTCGATCACCGCGATGCGGCTGGTCGCGGCCTTGCGGAAAGACCTCGCCGCCGACGTCGCCGTCGAAGACGTCCTCATCGGACGGACCTTGGACGGGCTGACCCGGCGGGTCGCCGCGGCCGCGCCGCTGACCGGACCGGGTCTGACGACCGGGCACGCGCCCGCGTTGTCCCCACCGCAGCGGCGGCTGTGGTTCCTCGACCAGCTCGCTCCCGACGCGGCGCCGTACAACATCGCCATGGCGTTCCGGCTGTCCGGCCCGCTCGACATCGACGCGCTCCGCGCGGCATTGCGTGCGGTGGCCGAACGACACGACGTGCTGCGTTGGCGGATCCGGCCGGTCGACGGCGTCCCGGTCGCCGAGTGCCTGCCGCCGGGCGAGGTCGAGCTGCCGGTGGTCCCGGTGGCGGAGGCCGCCGTCCGGGACCGCCTGGCCGCCGACGCGGCGACACCGATCCGGCTCGACCTCGATCCGCCGTGGCGCGTCCGGCTCTACGCGGTGGGACCCCAGGACCACGTGCTCGGGTTCACGCTGCACCACGCCGTGTTCGACGGCTGGTCGCAGGACCTGCTCTGCGCCGACCTCGCCGCGGCCTACCGGGGTGCGGCGCTACCGCCGCTGCCGGCGTCCTATGCGGACTACGCGGTGTGGCGTGCCGACCGCGACCGCCGCCGGGAAGCCGTCGACCTCGCGTGGTGGAGCGAGCACCTCGCCGGGGCACCGTCCACTCTGGACCTCCCACGCGATCGGCCCCGGCCGGCCGTGCAGACCTATCGTGGCGCGACCCGCTTCCAGGCCTTCCCCGACGGTGTCGCGGAGGGCGTCGGAGAGCTGGCCACGCGCACCGGAACCACTCGCGCGGGTGTGGTCCTGGCCGCCTTCGGAGAACTGCTGCGCCGGCTCACCGGTGGCGACGACCACCTGGTCGCCACCGTCGTCGCCGACCGGCAGCTCGCCGAAACCCAGGACGTCGCCGGCTTCTTCGTCGACATCGTCCCGGTCCGGTTGCGCGGCGCCGACACGGACTTCACCACGCTCGTCCGGCAGGGCGGCGCGGAACTGCTGGCCGCCACCGCCCACCCGGCCGCCCCGCTCGACCGGCTCGTCGACGCGCTCGGCGTCACCCGCGACCCCGCGCGGGCGCCGCTGGTGCAGGTGATGGTCAACGTCCTCAACTTCACCGAACCGCGGCTCGGCCTGCCGGAGGTGACCAGCACCTGGCGGCCGGTCGAGAAGCCCGGCTCGCCGTTCGACCTGACCGTGTACGTCCTCGAACGCGGCGTGGAGCTGCTCTACAACCCGGACCTGTTCGACGCGGCACGGATGTCCGCGCTGGCGGAGGACTTCACGACGCTCCTCGCCGCGCTGGTCGCCGAGCCGGCCGGACCCGCCGGAAGCCGGGTGCCCGAGGTGCCACGGCCGTCGGTCCGGGCATCCGCGCCAGGCGCGTCGGCCCGAGAGCGGCCCGTGCCCCAGGTCGCCGTGGACCCGGCAGCCCTGGCGGTGACCGAGGCGCTGATCGCGGCGGTGTGGCGGGAGGTGCTCGGGCTCGACGCGGTGCGCGTGACCGACAACTTCTTCGACGTCGGCGGGCATTCGCTCGCCCTGGCCAAGGTCCACGCCGAGGTGACCACCCGGCTCGGCCGCCGGATCCCGATGGTGGACCTGTTCAGCCACCCCACCGTCCGGGCCCTCGCCACCCACCTGCACGCGGGCGCCGCTCCCCACCCGGAGCTCGCCCGCGCCGCCGAGCGGGTCGCCGCCCGCCGGGGGCGCACCCCGTCCAGAAGACCCCGCCGCAGCGCCGGCACGACCGGCCACGAACAGGAGCGACCGCTGTGACCCACGAACCCGAACCCGGCGCCGAGCCGATCGCCATCGTCGGGATGGCCGCCCGCGTCCCGGGCGCGAGCGACCTCCGGCAGTTCTGGCGCAACCTCGTCGACGGCGTCGAGTCCATCAAGCCGGCCACCCGCGAGGAGCTGCTGGCCCGCGGGGCCGAACCGGCCACTTTGGACGATCCCAGCTGGGTCAACGCGACCACGGTGGTCGACGGCTTCGACGAGTTCGACGCCGAGCTGTTCGGCATGACCAGCCGCGAAGCCGAGATCACCGACCCGCAGCACCGGGTGTTCCTCGAGGCGTGCCACCAGGCGCTGACCGACGGCGGCTACGACCCCGCCCGCTACGGCGGCGCGATCGGCGTCTACGGCGGCAGCGGACGCACCGGCTACCTGGTCGAAAACCTGCTGCGCAACGCGCGTGTGATGGCGTCGCAGCACGGCGGCATCGGGATGTCGACCGGCAACCAGCCCAGCTACCTGACGACGTCGGTGTCCTACAAGCTCAACCTGCGTGGGCCGAGCCTCACCCTGCACACGGCGTGCTCGACGTCGCTGGTCGCGATCCACCTGGCCTGCGAGGCGCTGCGCAACGGCGAATGCGACATGGCGCTGGCCGGCGGCGTGAACCTGGAGATGCCGCACGGCATCGGCTACATGGGCGTCGAGGGCTTCACCTCGCCGGACGGGCACGTGCGTGCGTTCGACGCGGGCGCCAACGGCACGGTGTGGAGCAGCGGTGTCGGCGTCGTGCTGGTCAAACGGCTCGCGCAGGCGCTGGCGGACGGCGACCACATCCGCGCGGTCGTGCTCGGCAACGCGATCAACAACGACGGCGCCACCAAGGTCGGGTTCTCCGCGCCGAGCGTCGCCGGGCAGACCGAGGCGATCGCGCAGGCCGTCGGCATGGCCGGGGTCGACCCGCGCACCATCGGGTACGTCGAGGCGCACGGCACCGGCACCGCGCTCGGCGACCCGATCGAGATCACCTCACTGTCCACTGTGTACGGCCACGGCGTGCCCGAGACCGGCTGGTGCGCGATCGGCTCGGTGAAGTCGAACATCGGCCACCTGTCCCAGGCCGCGGGTGTGGTCGCGTTGATCAAGACCGTGCTGGCGATGGAGCACGGGCTCATCCCGCCGACCATCAACTACGCCGAACCCAACCCGGGCATCGACTTCCCGAACAGCCCGTTCCACCCGGCGACGACGGTGACGAAGTGGGAGGCCGCGGCCACCCCGCGCCGCGCGGGGGTCAGCTCGTTCGGTGTCGGCGGCACCAACGCCCACGTCGTGCTGGAGGAGGCGCCGGCCCCGCACCGGACGCGGCAGCCGCGTCCGGCGCACCTGCTGCGCGTCTCGGCGAAGAGCGCGGACGCGCTGTCCGTCGCGGTCGACCGGCTCGCCGACCGGCTGGCCGGGGACGTCGACCTCGACCTGGCCGACGTCGCGCACACCCTCGCGGCCGGGCGCACGGAGTACCAGCACCGCGCGGCGGTCGTCGTCCGGGATGCGGAAGACGCGGTCGACGGTCTGCGTGACGCTCGCCGCCTGCTCACGGCGCAGGCCGACGAGCTCAAGGTGGCGTTCCTGTTCTCCGGACAGGGTTCGCAGTACGCCGGGATGGGCGCGGAGCTCTACCGCAGTGAACCGGTGTTCGCCGCGGCCGTCGACGAGTGCTGCGCACTCGCCGGCGTCGAGGGCCTCAAGGAGCTGATCTTCGACCGCGGTGGCGACGCGAAACTGCGCGAGACCCGCTTCACCCAGCCCGCGCTGTTCGTCGTCGAGTACGCGCTGGCCATGCTGTGGCGCAGCTGGGGGGTGCGGCCGGGCGCGATGCTCGGCCACTCGGTCGGGGAGTACGTCGCCGCGACGGTGGCCGGGGTGTTCACCCTGGCCGACGCGCTGCGGCTGGTCGTCCGGCGGGGTGAGCTGATGCAGTCGGTGCCCGCCGGCGCGATGCTCGCGGTCCAGCTCGACGAGGAGTCCGTCACCCGGCGGCTGCCCGAGGGACTCTCGATCGCCGGGGTCAACGGGCCGGGGACGTGCGTCGTCGCCGGACCGTCCGATGTGGTGGCGGACTTCGCGGCGTTGCTGAAGGCCAGCGACGTCCAGTGCCGGGAACTCGTGACCTCGCACGCGTTCCACTCGCCGATGATGGACCCGATCCTGGCCGGGTTCACCGAGGCCGTCGCCGCGGTGCCGCGTTCGGCGCCGAAGCTGCCGTTCCTGTCCGACCTGACCGGCGAGTGGATCACCGACGCGCAGGCCACCGACCCGGCGTACTGGGCCGCGCACCTGCGCCAGGCCGTGCGGTTCGGCGACTGCGTGCGGACCCTGTTCGCCGGTGGTGACCGCTGGGCGCTCGTCGAGTGCGGGCCGGGCCACCAGCTGGCCGGGCTGGCCCGCGGCCAGGTGCCGAAGGGCTCACCCGCGCCGCAGCCGAGCCTGCCGGGTCGCACCGAGCGCGACGGTGACGTCGAAACGCTCTTCGCGGCCGCCGGTCTGCTGTGGACACACGGCGTGTCCGTCGACTTCATGACGTCCGGGCACCGCGTGCCGCTGCCGGGTTACCCCTACGCCCGCAAGCGGTACTGGATCGACCCCGATCCGGCGGGCACGGTGACCGAGCCGGCGCGGCCGAGCGGGCCGCTGCCCCTCGACGAATGGTTCGCGGTGCCGTCGTGGCGCCAGGCCGGGCCCGAGCTGAGCCGGGAGCCGTTCGCCACGTGCCTCGCCTTCGTCGACGACGACGTCGTGGCGGGCCTGCTGCGCGACGCCGGCGTGGCCGTCACCGAAGTGCGGCCCGGACCCGCGTTCGCCGTCACCGCGACGGGGTTCACCCTCCGGCCCGGGGCACGCGAGGACTACGACGAGCTGGTCGCCGCCCTCGGGGAACGGCCGGAGCGGGTCGTCCACGCCTGGGCGCTCGGCGGGACCGAGACCGGGATGGCCGCCCAGGACCGCGGCTTCTTCAGCGTGCTCAACCTGGTCCAGGCCTGGGGCGAACCGGTGCGGATCGACGTGCTGAGCACCGGCACCGCCGACGTCACCGGCACCGACCTGACCCGGCCCGAGCACGCGACCCTCGCGGGCATCGCGCGGGTCGTCCCCCTCGAAGTCCCGGGCACGGTCGTGCGCTGGATCGACGTCGAAGCGGTGACCGAAGAAATCGTCGCCGAGCTGTTCGGCCCGGGCGAGGCCGAGGTGGCGCTGAGACGCGGCCGCCGCTGGGTCCTCGACCACACCCAGCTGAGCGTGCCGGAAGCGGCGTCGCCGGTGCTGCGCGAAGGCGGCCGGTACCTCATCACCGGGGGCACCGGTGGCATCGGCATCACCCTCGCCGAGGACTTCGCGCTCCGCGTGCGGGCCAAGCTCCTCCTGCTGACCCGCTCCGGCCTGCCGCCCCGCGAGGAATGGGACGGCTACGCCGGCGACGACCGGGTGGGCCGCGCGATCCGCGCGATCCGGCGGATGGAGGCGGCCGGCGCGGTGGTGCACGTGCTCGCCGCCGACGTCACCGACCCCGCCCGGCTGCGGGAGGTCCGGGAGCTGGCCGAGCGCGAGTTCGGCGGCCTCGACGGGATCGTGCACGCCGCCGGGCTGCCCGGCGGCGGGGTCGCCGAGGTCAAGGAGCGGGCGGCCGCCGAAGCCGTGCTCGCGCCGAAGATCGGCGGCACCCTGGCGCTGGCCGAGGCTTTCGCCGACCTGCCGATGGACTTCGTCGCGCTGTGCTCGTCGGTCACCGCGGTCTCCGGCGACTTCGGGCAGGTCGACTACTGCGCGGCCAACAACTTCCTCGACGCCTACGCCCGCGGTGACCACGGCTGGCAGGCGCGAGTCGTCTCGCACAACTGGGGTGGCTGGGACGAGGTCGGCATGGCCGCCGAGGTGGCGGCGCCGTCGGCGATCCGGTCCACGCGCACGCAGGTGGACGGGCCGGTCACGCACCCGGTGTTGACCACCCGCACCGCCGGTGACGTCCACGGCCTGGTCTCGGCCGCCGGGCACTGGCTGCTCGACGAGCACCGGATCGCCGGCGTCCCGGTCGTGCCGGGCACCGGTCACCTGGAGACCGTGCGGGCCGCGGTCGAAGCGGCGCTGCCGAAGCCCGGCGACGGCCACGTCGTCGAGCTGCGGGACGTCGCGTTCCTGGAGCCGTTCTCGGTGCCCGAAGGCACGGTCGCCGAGTACCGCGTCGGCTTCGACGGCGACGGCTTCGCGGTGACGAGCCGCGCGGCCGGGGTGACCAAGGTGCACGTCCGAGGCAGCGCGGGCTGGGTCCCGGCGCCGACGACGTCCACAGTGGACCTCGACGCGGTCCGGGACCGCACGAGCGTGCTCGACGACGGCAACGCCTTCGGCACCGGCCGGACCAGCATGGTCACCTTCGGACCGCGCTGGGCGGCGTTGCGCACCCACCACGTCGGCACGCACGAGGAGCTGGCGTCGCTCGTCGCGCCGGTCTTCGACCCCGGCTGGGGGCTGCACCCGGCGCTGCTCGACGTCGCGACGGCGTTCGGCCGCGGCCGGGGGAGCGGCACCTACCTGCCGATGAGCTACGGCCGGGTGGTCGTGCACGACGCGCTCCCGGCGAGCTTCCACAGCCACCTCCGCTACCGCGACTCCGCGAGCGACCAGGTCATCGCCGCCGACCTGACGCTGTGCGCCGACGACGGCCGCGTGCTGGTCGAGATCGAGGACTTCGTGCTGCGCCAGGTCGACGAAGGCGCGGTCAGCGGCGGGCTCACCGCACCCGCGGCGAAGTCCACTGTGGACTCCGCCGGGATCCGGCCGGTCGACGGCGCCGAGGCGTTCCTGCGGGCCCTGACGCCCGGCCTGGGTGGCCAGGTGGTGATCAGCACCCGCCCGGTGCACGACCTGTTCGCCCGCCGGGTGACCGCCGAAGCACTGGAGGAGACCGAAGAGGTCGCCGAGGTGACCGCGCCGCAGGCGCAAGACGACTACGTCGCCCCGCGCACCGACCTGGAGGCGGAGATCGCCCGCCAGTGGGCCGAGGTGCTGGGCGTCGAACGCATCGGGATCCACGACGACTTCTTCGCCCTCGGCGGCAACTCCCTGGTCGCCATCCAGCTCATCGCCCAGGTCCGCAAGACCACCGGCGCCCGGCTGGCCATGAAGACGTTGTTCGAATCCTCCACGGTGGCCGCGCTGGTCGAGCGGATCGAGGAGCTGCGGACGGCGGCACTTTCACGTGAAAGTGCCGCTTCCGCCGCGGAAGAGCCCGCCGCCACCACCATTCCCAAGCTCGAGCGCTGAAGCAGGAGATCATGACCGACACGAAGGAATGGACCTTCCCGGCGTCGTTCGGGCAGGAGCGGATCTGGCTGTCCAACCAGCTCGACCCCGCGTCCCCGGTGTACAACCTGCCCTGCCAGGTGCGGCAGGACCTGCCGCTGACCGACGGGCAGTGGCGGGCCGCGCTCGGCGTCATCGTCGGCCGCCACGAAGCCCTGCGCACGGCCTTCCGCATGGACGGCGGCGAGCTCGTCCAGGTGGTGCACGCCGACGTCCCGATCGACCTCGAAGTGCACGACCTGCGAGGCGACGACGACCGCGAGGCCCGGGCGGCCGAGCTGGCCCAGGCGATCGCCCGCCGGCCGATCTCCCTCGACACCGCGCCGCCGTGGCGGGCCCAGCTGTGCCGGCTGGGCGACGCCGACTGCGTGCTCACGTTCGTCGTGCACCACACCGTGTTCGACGCCGGATCCGTCGTGGTGCTGGCGAACGAGCTGAACGAGGCCTGCAACGCGGTCGCCGAAGGCCGGCTGCCGGAACTGCCCGAGCTGGCCATCCAGTACCCGGACTACTCGGCCTGGCAGCGTGGCCAGCTGCCGCTCGTGCGCGCCCAGCTCGGCTACTGGCGCGACCGGCTCGCCGGGCTGCCGCCGGTGCACAGCCTGCCCACCGACCGGCCGCGGCCGGCGGAGTTCGGCTTCGCCGGCGACCAGGTCGACTTCACCCTGCCCGACGGGCTCCTGGACCGGGTCGGCGAAGCCGGGCGCGGGCTCTCGGCGTCGTCGTTCATGGTGCTGCTGGCCGGGTACACGGCCCTGCTTTCGCGGCTGTCCGGTGCGGCCGACGTCGTCGTCGGCGTGCCGGTCGCCGGGCGCGACCTGCCGGAGCTGGCGCCGCTGATCGGGATGTTCGTCAACCAGCTCGCGATCCGGGTCGACTGCGGCGGCGACCCGTCGTTCGCCGAGCTGGTGGGCCGGGTCCGGACCGCGGTGCTGGACGCGATCGAGCACGGCCGGGTGCCCTTCCAGCTGGTCGCCGACGAGGTCCGCCCCGAGCGCGACCCGGGGGTGCAGGCGCTCTACCAGCTCGGCTTCAACTTCATCCCCGACTCGGGCATCGAGCCGGTCCGCTACGCCACGGCCAAGGACGACGTCGCGATCGACCTGACCGCGACCGGTGGCCGGCTGCTCTACCGCACCGACCTGTTCGACCGCGCCACGGCCGAGTCCATGGTGGACCGGTTCCTGCGGCTGCTCGCGGCCGGTGTCGAGGATTCTTCGGTCGCGGTCGCGGATCTGCCGCTGCTGTCCGACGCCGAGCGCGTGCAGGTGGAGTCTTGGAGCGGATCGTCCACTTCGGACTCGCCGCTGTTCGCCGAGCGGTTCGAAGACCAGGTGCGGGCGACACCCGACGCGGCCGCGGTCGACCTCGGCGGAGTCTCGCTGACCTACGCCGAGCTGAACGAGCGGGCCAACCGGGTCGCGCACCGCCTCGGCGGCGGTGGCGTGGTCGGCGTCTGCGCGCCGAACTCGGCCGACCTCGTCGTCGGCATCGTCGGCGCGCTCAAGAGCGGCGCGGCTTACGTCCCGCTCGACCCGGCCAACCCCGTCGCGCGGCAGGCGCTCATCCTCGCCGACGCCGGGGCCCGGGTGGTGCTGACCGCGGGCGGGAGCACGCTCGACGCCGAAACCCTGGCCCTCGACGACCCCGCGGTCTGGGCCGGCTCGTCTTCGGACAACCCGGCGCACCCGGCGGCCGAGGAGATCGCCTACATCATCTACACCTCCGGCTCGACCGGGCGTCCCAAGGGCGTGCGGGTCGGGCAGCGGGCGCTCGCCACGTACCTGGGCTGGGCGACCGCGGCGTACCCGAGCCTGGGCGGCCGCGCGTTGCTGCACACGTCGGCGTCGTTCGACCTGACCGTCACGACCCTGCTCGGCCCGCTCACCGCCGGTGGGTCCATTGTTGACTCCGGACGGCCGGACTTCGTCAAGGCGACGCCGACGCACCTCGCCGTGCTGCCGGCGGAGTCGTACCCGGCCGGGGACCTGGTGCTCGGCGGTGAGGCGCTGATGGGCGAGGCCGTGGCGCCCTTCGCCGGGATCGCCGTGACCAACGAGTACGGGCCGACCGAGGCGACCGTCGGCTGCGTCACGCACCGGGTCGACGGGCCGGTGTCCGGGCCGGTGCCGATCGGGCGGCCGGTCCCCGGCACGCGCGTCCACGTCCTCGACGACCGGCTCCGGCCGGTGCCGCCGGGGGTCGCCGGCCAGCTCTTCCTGGGTGGCGCGCAGCTCGCCGACGGCTACCTCGGCCTGCCCGAGCTGACCGCCGAGCGGTTCCCCCAAGGCCCGGGTGGTCGGCTGTACGCCACCGGCGACCTCGCACGCTGGCGCCGCGACGGCACCCTGGAGTACCTCGGCCGGGCCGACGACCAGGTCAAGCTGCGTGGCTACCGGATCGAGCCGGCTGAGATCGAGGTCGCGCTGCGGGAGCTGCCGGAGATCCGGGACGCCGCGGTGGCGGTCCGGGAAGGCACGCTCGTCGGGTACGTCGTCGGCACCGCGGACGGCGCGGCCGACGCGCTGCGGACCACCCTGCCGGAGTACCTGGTGCCGACGGTGTTCGTCACCCTCGAGGCCCTGCCGGTGGCGGCGAGCGGCAAGCTCGACCGGGCCGCGCTGCCCGATCCGCAGCTCGGTGGGGCGGCGGAGTACGTGGCCCCGGGCACCGCGGCCGAGGAGCTGGTCGCCGAGGTGCTCGGCGAGCTCCTGGGCATCGAGAAGCTCGGCGTGCACGACGACTTCTTCGCCCACGGCGGCAACTCGCTGCTGGCCATCCGGGCGATGGCCCGGATCCGCAAGCAGGTCGGCGTCGACCTGCCGGTGCGGGGGCTCTTCTCGTTCACCACGGTGGCCGGGCTCGCCGCCGAGGTCGAGCGGCGGCTGGAAGAAGACCTCGACCAGCTCAGCGACGAAGAGGTCCGGGCCCAGCTGGCCGAAGGTGAGCAGGCGTGACGACCATCGACGAAACCAGCAGCGCGGCCGCGCGCCGCGCGTTGCTGGAACGGCGGCTGCGGCGGCGCGCCGAGCCGGCCGCGACCATCACCCGGCGCCCGGACGGCGACCCCGTCCCGCTGTCCTACCAGCAGGAACGCGTCTGGTTCATGGAGCAGTTCGCGCCGGGCACCACGTCCTACAACATCCCGGTGCCGATCCGCCTCACCGGCCGGCTCGACGTCGCCGTGCTGCAGTCCGCTTTGGACGCGCTCCCGGCGCGGCACGAGGCCCTGCGGATGCGGTTCCCGGCGGGGGAGGACGGGCAACCCTCCGTCCACATCGAATCCGCGGTCACGGTGCCGCTGTCCCTTGTGGACGCCGGCTCCGAAGAGGTGGCTCGGACGATGGTCGACGCGGCCGCGGCCGAGCCGTTCGACCTGGCGGAAGGGCCGCTGCTGCGGGCCACGCTCGTGCGGATCACCGACACCGAGCACCTCCTGGCGGTGTGCACGCACCACATCGTCGGCGACGGCTGGTCGGTGGACCTGCTGCTGCGCGACCTCGCCGCGCACTACCACAGCACGGCCACCGCGCTCCCGGCGTTGCCGATCGGCTACGGCGACTTCGCGCACTGGCAGCGCCGGACGCTGACCGGCGCCGAACTCGACCGCCAGCTCGACCACTGGCAGGCGACGCTGCGCGGGGTCGAGCCCCTGGAGCTGCCGGCCGACCACGCGCGCCCGGCGACCCAGACGTTCGAGGGTGCGATCCACGAGTTCTTCGTCGAGAAGGACCTGGCCCAGTCGCTCGGCGAGCTGAGCCGCGAACACGGCGTCACGCTCTTCATGACGCTGCTCGCCGCCTACCAGGTCCTGCTGGCCCGGTACTCCGGGCAGGAGGACTTCGCCGTCGGGTCGTCGTCGGCCGGGCGCGGGCTGCCCGAGCTGGAAGGCGTGGTCGGCATGTTCATCAACATGCTGCCGCTGCGCGCCCAGCTCGAGGGCGACCCGAGCTTCACCGAGCTGCTGGCGCGGACCCGGCGGCACGTGCTCGACGCGTTCGACCACGCCGACGTCCCGTTCGAACGCCTCGTCAACGCCCTGGGCGTGCCGCGGGACGTCAGCCGCTCGCCGGTGTTCCAGGCGATGTTCGTGCTGCAGAACTACGAGATGGGCCGGATGGGCGCGGCGGGCGAGTCCGCAGTGGACTTCCGCTGGCTGCCGATGGACCTGCCCTCGACCCGGTTCGACTTCGAGTTCCACGCCATCGAGGTCGCGTCCGGGCTGATCGGCAAGTTCGTGCACAACACCGCGTTGTTCGGCGCGGACACCGTCGCCGGGATGGCCGAACGCCTGGTCACGCTGTTGCGCTCGATCGTCGCCGACCCCGCGAAGCCGGTGTCCGAACTGGACCTGCTGGGCACCCAGCGGGACCTGGTGCTGAACCGCTGGAACGACACCGCGGGCGAGATCCCGGCGGGCACCCTGCACGCGCTCGTCGAGGCGCAGGTGGCGCGGACACCCGACGCGCCCGCGCTGACCTTCCGCGGCGAGTCACTGTCCTATCGGGACCTCGACGAGCGCGCCAACGGGCTGGCCCACCGTCTGCGCGAGCTGGGGGTCCGGCCGGGCACACTGGTCGGCGTCTTCGCGAACCGGTCGTTCGAGCTGGTCGTCGGCCTGCTCGGGGTCCTCAAGGCCGGGGGCGCGTACGTGCCGCTCGACCCGGAGTACCCGGCGGACCGCCTGGCCTTCATGCTCGACGACGCGGCCGCGCCGGTGGTCCTCACCCAGGCCGCCCTGCGCGACAGCCTCCCGGCGAGCGACGCGACCGTCGTCGTCCTCGACGACCTGACCGGCCCGGCCACGCCCGTCGAACCACTGTCCGATGCGGACGATCCCGCGTACGTCATCTACACCTCGGGCTCCACTGGGCGGCCGAAGGGCGTCCCGAACGGCCACCGCGGTATCGTCAACCGGCTCGACTGGATGCAACGCGCCTACGGCCTCGACAGTTCGGACTCGGTGCTGCAGAAGACGCCGGCGAGCTTCGACGTCTCGGTGTGGGAGTTCTTCTGGCCGCTCATGACCGGCGCGCGGCTGGTGCTCGCCGAACCCGGCGGCCACAAGGACGCCGCGTACCTGCGGGAACTCCTCGACTCCGAGGGAATCACGACCGCGCACTTCGTCCCGTCGATGCTGACGTTGTTCCTCGCGGAGCCGGGCATCGAGTCGGTGGCGGCGCTGCGCCGGGTGGTCTGCAGCGGCGAGGAGCTCCCGCTCGACACCGCCCGCGAGTTCGTCCGGCGGCTGCCGCACTGCGAGCTGCACAACCTCTACGGCCCGACCGAGGCCGCGATCGACGTCACCGCCTGGCACTGCACGCCCGAGGCGCTCGAAAACGTGGCCTCGGTGCCGATCGGCGCGCCGATCCGCAACCTCCGGATCTACATCCTGGACCAGCGCGGCAACCCGTGCCCGGTCGGCGTTCCCGGCGAGCTGCACATCGCCGGCGCCGGCCTGGCGCTCGGCTACCACAACCGGCCCGAGCTGACCGCCGAACGGTTCGTCCCCGATCCCTTCCACGACGGCCGGATGTACCGCACCGGCGACCTCGCGCACTGGCGGCCCGACGGCACGGTCGCCTTCCTCGGCCGCCTCGACCACCAGGTCAAGCTGCGTGGCCTGCGGATCGAGCTGGGCGAGATCGAGGCCCGGCTGCGGGAGCAACCCGGTGTGGCCGACGCCGTCGTGGTGGTCCGCGAGGACACGCCAGGGGACAAGCGCCTGGTCGGCTACGTCGTCGGCGACGCGGAAGGCCTGCGGAGCGCGTTGAAGGAGACGCTGCCGGACTACATGGTGCCGCCGTCGTTCGTGCCGCTCGACGAGCTGCCGCTCACCCCGAACGGCAAACTCGACCGCAAGGCGTTGCCCGCCCCGGTCGTGGCCCGCGACACGACCAAGGAGCTGGTCGAGCCGTCGGCACCGCTCGAAGTCCTGCTCGCCGGCATCTGGCGGGACGTGCTCAAGGTCGAGGAGCTGGGCGTCGACGACGACTTCTTCGACCTCGGCGGCCATTCGATGCTGGCCACGCAGGTGGTCGCGCGGATCGCGAAGGCCGGGCACCAGGCCGGCGTGATGGACCTGTTCCAGCACCGCACGATCCGCGAGCTGGCGGCGTTCCTCGACGGCGACCGCGACGACTCCGGCCACCTGCTCCACGAGCTGACCAAGCCGATCGCGAAGCCGACGTTGACCTACGTCTGCTTCCCGTACGGTGGCGGCAGCGCGATCGTCTACCAGCCCCTGGCGGACGCGCTGCCGGGCGGGTACTCGCTGTTCTCGGTGGCGATCCCGGGCCACGACGTCGGCCTGTCCGAGGAAGCCGTCCCGTTCGACGAGCTGGTCGAGCGCCTGGCGGACGAGGTCCTCGAGCGCATCGACGGCCCGCTGGCCATCTACGGCCACTGCGGGGTCGGCAACGCCCTCGCCGTCGGCGTCGCGCGCCGCCTGGAGGAACGCGGCCGCGCACTCGAGGTCGTCCACATCGGCGCGATCTTCCCGTTCGCGCGGATCAAGGGCGCCGTCGGCACGCTGCGGACGCGCCTGGAGAAGCTGCGCAGCAACCGGTACTACTCGAACTGGCTCAAGGGCATGGGCGTCGACACCGACGACCTCGACCCGGCCCAGGCCGACCGGATCATCAGCAACATGCGGGCCGACAGCCGGGCCGCCGAGGAGTACTTCAGCGGCCTGCTCGACGCCCGCGTCGCCAAGCTGCGCGCGCCGATCATCTCCGTCGTCGGCTCGGAAGACCCGGTCACCGACTACTACGCCGAGCGCTACCAGGAGTGGGAGTTCCTCACCGACCGCACCGCGCTCGTGGTGCTGGACCAGGCCGGGCACTTCTTCCTCCGCTACCGCGCCGACGAGCTCGCCGAGATCATCACGAAGGTGCACCCCGCGCTGGACGACCCCGGCGACCTCCACGTCGAGGCCCGGGGCGAGGACGCCGGCTGGGCGGTGCACGACACCCATCGCTCCACAGTGGACGAGAAGCCGGCCGTCGAGCCGAGCATGGGCCGGTTCGTCACGGTGACCGCCGGCCAGCTGATCTCCTCGACCGGCTCCGCGCTGACGTCGTTCGCGGTGCCGATCTGGCTGTACACGAAGACCGGCTCGGTCACCGACCTCGGCCTGCTCTGGGCGTTGGCGCTGCTGTGCGGGGTGCTGATCCTGCCGGTGGCGGGCGCCCTGGTCGACCGCGGGGACCGGCGCAAGATCATGATCGCGGCCAGCGCGATCGCCGGTGTCATCCAGCTCGCGCTGGCGTTGCTGCTGACCGCGGGGAATCTGCAGCTCTGGTTCCTCTACGTGCTGATCCCGCTCGGGTCGGTCGCCGGGTCGCTGCAACGGATCGCCTACCAGTCGTCGGTCGCGCAGCTCGTGCCGAAGCAGTACCTCGGCCACGCGATGGGGCTTGCCCAGCTGTCGAACGGCTTCGCCCAGCTGCTGATGCCGGTGATCGCGGCCGGGCTGCTGGCGGCGATCCAGCTCTCCGGGATCCTGGTCCTGGACATGGCGAGCTACGTCTTCGCGATCATCAGCCTGCTGTTCGTGCGGTTCCCCGACCTGCTGGGCTGGCGCCCGCGCGAGCCGCTGCTGACGGCGATCGCGGGTGGCCTGAAGTACTCGTGGAACCACCGCGGCTTCCGCACGATGCTGCTGTACTTCGCGCTGGCCAACGTCTTCCTGGCGCCCGCGCTGGTGCTCGTCTCGCCGCTGGTGCTCTCCTTCGGCACGGTCACCGACGTCGCCCAGGTCGCGCTGGCCGAGGCGGTCGGCGCCGTGGTGGGCGGCATCGGGATGGCCCTGTGGGGTGGCCCGCGCACCCGGCGGATGGTCGGGGTGCTGGCCGGCAACGTCGGCATCGCGCTCGGCAGCCTGGTGATGGGCCTGCGGCCGTCGTTGGTGGTGGTGGCCGCCGGGGTGTTCCTGCTGGCCGCCGCGATGGCGGTGTCGCAGGGCATCTACGCGACGATCGTGCAGGTCAAGGTGCCGCAGCGCTACCACGGCCGGGTGTTCGCGATCAACCAGACGATCACCTGGTCCACGCTGCCGATCGGGTTCGCGGTGCTGGCGCCGCTGGCCGTCGGCTGGTTCACCCCGCTGCTGCGGCCGGACGGCGCGCTGGCCGGCTCGGTCGGCGCGGTGCTGGGCACCGGCGAGGGCCGGGGTGTGGCGCTCGCCTACGTCGGCTACGCGCTGATCCTGCTGGTGATCAACGCCGGTGGCTTCGCGCTGCGGCTGCTGCGCCGGTTCGACACCGAGGTGCCGGACTCGCTGCCGGACGACCTCGTGGGCGCGCAGGTGCGGGAGCGCAAGCTCGCCGGGAAGGAGGCCGCGTGAGCGTCGTGGCGCTGATCAGGGAAGCTCGCGGGCACTGGGTCGGCGAGGTCGCCGCGGCGGTGCACGCGGCCGGGCACCGCGCGGTGCTGTTCGCGCCGCCGGTGGCCGCCGCCGAACGCGCGTCGCTGCTGACGGTGGTGGACGACGTGGTGGCGGTCGAGGACGTCTACGACGCTTCGGCGGTCGCGGCGAGGATCCGTGCGGAGCTCGGCAACCCCGCCGCCGTGCTGACCGGGTCCGACGGGGCGATCGCGAGCACCGCGCGGGTCGCCGAGCTGCTCGGTGTCGCCCGCTGCCCGGCGTCGGTGTTCGCCTTGTGCGCGAACAAGTTCGCCGTCCGGGAGGTCCTGGGCGGGACCGCGTTCGCGTTGATTTCCTCGGTTGGTGAAGCCGCGTCGGTGGCGGCGCGCGTCGGGTTCCCGGCCATCGTCAAGCCGGTCAACGGCGCCGGGAGCAACCTGGTCCGCACGGTGTCCTCCGTGGCGGAGCTGGCGGCCGCGTACGAGCTGCTTGCTACCCGGCTGCCCGAATCCGCGGACCCGCGGTACCACCGTCCACTGGGGACACTCGACCCGGCGAAGACGTTCCTCGTCGAAGGGTTCCTCGACGGGCCCGAGTACGCGGTGGACGTGCTGATCCGCGACGGCGTCGTCGAACCGGTCGAGATCCTCGACAAGCCGCTGATCGACGAGCGCAAGTTCGAGCTGGCGCTGTCCTGCCCGCCGGCCGGGCTCACCGCCGAGCGGGCCGCGCTGGTCGTCGCGGCGGTGTCCCGGGCGGTCGTCGCGCTGGGGCTGGACAACACGGTCGCGCACGTCGAGGTGATCGACGACGCCGAGCGCGGCCCGACGATCGTCGAGGTCAACGCGGGCCGGCCGGCCGGGTCGATCATGCCGCTGCTGGGCAAGCTGCGCACCGGCGTCGACGTCTTCGCCGAGCTGACGGCGCTGGCCCTCGGCGCGCCGCCGCCCGCGCGGGAACCGGCGAAGCTGCCGATCCCGCTGGGCATGCTGATCCTCTACGCGTCCGGTTCGGGCACGCTGACCGGGATCGGCGGGCTCGACGAGGTCGCCGCGCTGCCCGAGGTCGTCGACGTCGTCACGACGGTGTCACCCGGCCAGGTGCTCACCGACGAGCAGGAGACCTACGCGGTCAACCTCGTCGTCGCGGGGTTCGCCGACCACGACGACCTCGCCGCACTGCACGCCGAAGCGTCGAAGCTGATCCGCTTGGAGGTCTCGTGAAGACCGTGTTCGTCGTCCGCGAGACGAGCGGGCACTGGATCCACGACTTCGTCGCGGCCATCCGCGGCGAAGGGTTCCGGGTCGAGGTCGTCACCGAACCGCTCGACGACGCCGAGCTCGCGGCGGCGGTGGACGGGCTCGTCGTCGTGCCCGACGTCCGGGACCCGGCGGCGGTCGCCGAAGCGCTCCGGGACCGCGAACCCGCCGCGGTGCTGACCGCGGCCGAAGGGATCATCGCGAGCACCGCCCGGGTCGCCGAGCAGCTCGGCGTCGCCCGCTGCCCGGCCGATGTGTTCACCCTGACGCACAACAAGTTCGCCGTCCGGCAGGCCCTCGCCGAGGCGGGCCTGCCGGGACCGCGCGCCGCGTTGTTCGCGGACCCCGCCGAGGCCGGGAAGATCGCCGAAGAGGTCGGCCTGCCCGCCATCGTCAAGCCGGTGAACGGCGCGGCGAGCACCCTCGTACGTACGGTGTCCACAGTGGAGGAACTACGCGCGGCGTACGAACTTCTCGCCGCCCGGCTGCCGGAGAACGCGGACGCGCGCTACCACCGCGTGCTGCCGGACGGGCTCGACCCGCGGCGCGTGTTCCTCGTCGAGGGGTTCCTCGACGGCCCGGAGTACGCGGTCGACGTACTGGTCCGCGCCGGCGTCGCCGAGCCCGTCGCGGTCGTCGGCAAGCCGCTGATCGACGACCGGAAGTTCGAGCTCGCCATGGTCTGCCCGCCGTTCGGGCTGGCCGCGGAGCGAGCGGCGGCGATCAAGAAAGCGGCCACTGACGCCGTCCTGGCCCTGGGCCTCACCTCGACGTGCGCGCACGTCGAGGTGATCGACGACGCCGAGCGCGGGCCGGTGGTCGTCGAAGTCAACGCCGGGCGGCCCGCCGGGGGAGCGCAACCCGCGCTGCTCAAGCTGGCCACCGGCATCGACGTCACCGCCGAAGCCGTCTCGCTCGCGCTCGGCACGCCGCCGCCCGCGCGGGGCGCAGGATTGCCCGTGCCGGTCGGCTACCTCGTCCTCTACGCCGAGCGCGCCGGGCGGCTGGTGCGCGTCGAGGGCACCGACGAGGTCGCCGACCTGCCCGAGGTGCTCGAAGTCGTCACCATCGTCGCGCCGGGCCAGGTCCTGAGCGACGATCAGGAGATCTACGCGGTCAACGTCCTCGTCGCCGGGTTCGCCGACGTCGACGACCTGGCCGCGCTGCACACCGAAGCCACCAAGCTGGTCCGTTTCGAACTGGAGGAATCATGACCGCTGCGACATCCGGGGCGTCGCTGGGGCAGCTCGAAGGCAACGAGCACACGCGCGTCGCCGTCTACCCGGCCACCGACCTCGCGTGGGTCGAGGCGCACCTGCCGCAGCTCCAGGCGCAGCTGCGGGACCACGGCGCGATCCTGCTGCGCGGCCTGCCCGTCGACCTCGATCTGTTCAACCGGGTCACCGAGACGATCGGCGGCGCGCTGCTCACCTACACCGAGCGCTCCACCCCGCGCTCGGCGGTGGCGGGCAACATCTACACCTCGACGGAGTACCCGCCCGCCGAGTCGATCCCGATGCACAACGAGAACTCCTACTCGGCGAGCTGGCCGGCGCGGCTGTTCTTCCTGTGCGACACCGCCGCGGAAACCGGTGGCGCGACGCCGATCGCGGACAGCCGGGCCCTGTACCAGCTGCTGCCGGACGACCTGCGCGAGCGGTTCGCGGGCGGCGTCACCTACACGCGCGCGTTCCGCGAAGGGCTCGGCCTGACCTGGCAGGAAGCGTTCCAGACCGAGGACCGCGCGGTCGTCGAGGACTACTGCGCCCGCAACGGGCAGACGTTCGAATGGACCGAGGACGGCCTGCGCACCCGGCACCTCCGGCCGTCCTTTGTGGAAGAACCGCACACCGGCGACACCGTGTGGTTCAACCAGGCCAACCTGTTCCACGTCTCCAGCCTCGGCGAGGAGGTCAGCGAGGCGCTGCTCGAGCTGTACCCGGAGGCGGACCTGCCGCGCAACGCCTACTTCGCCGACGGCAGCCCGATCCCGGTCGCCGACCTCGAGCGGATCCGTGAGGTCTACGACGAGGTGAGCTACGCGTTCCCGTGGCAGGCCGGTGACATCATGGTGATCAACAACATGCTGATGGCGCACGGCCGCGAGCCGTTCACCGGCAAGCGGCGCATCCTCGTGGCGATGACGTGACGGTGGTCGTGCTGCTCGCCCACCCGCGGCCGGGCAGCTTCAACCACGCACTGGCCGCCCGGGTGGTCGAAACACTGGAGCGCGCCGGGGCGCCGGTGCGGTTCCACGACTTGTACGCCGAAGGCTTCGACCCGGTGCTGACCGCGGAAGAGGCCTACACCAGCGGCACCCGGGCGGAGGCGTTCCTGGCCGCCGAACCGGATCCGCTGGTGCGCCGGCACCGCGAGGAACTGGGTGAGGCGACCGGGCTCGTCGCGATTCACCCGAACTGGTGGGGCAAGCCGCCGGCGATCCTCAGCGGCTGGCTCGACCGGATCCTCGTCCCCGGCGTCGCCTACCGCCTCGACGACGCCGGCGGCGCGCCGGAGTCGCTGCTGTCGCTGCGGCGGCTGCTGGTCGTCAACACCTCCGACACGACCGAGGAACGCGAGCGGACCCTGTTCGGCGACCCGCTCGACGCGATCTGGCGGCGCTGCCTGGCGCCCTACCTCGGCGAGCCGGCGGTGGAGCGGGTCGTGTTCCGGGTGGTCGCCGACGCGTCCGAAAAACGTCGTGCCGAGTGGCTCGACGACGTCGAAGCGGTGGTCCGGCGGTCACTGACCAGTTCCGGACAGTGCTCTTGAGCGGATTTTCCGCCGCGTGTCATCCTCGGGCGAGACGACAGCGAGGGGGAACCCGTGAGCATGCTCGAGCGGATGGCCGAAGAACGCCGTCTCCGTCAGGAAACCGCCCCGCAGGCCCCGGCCGGGCAGCAGTGGGGCACGTGCGTGAGCGTCCGCGGCGCCGGCGAGCGGCGCCGCCGGGTGGCGCGGGTGCTGCTGGCGAGCGGCATGGTCATCACCGCCTACCTGCCACTGGGCGCGGTCGTGCCCGCGGTCGACGCGCCCGTACTGGTCCAGACCAGGGCGATCGGCGACGGCCCGCAGGGCGACTCGGTGATCGTGTCGGCCATCGGTGACCAGCCGCCGACCGGCGACGTCATCGCGTTCTGACCGCCGTGCGCAAGGTTTCCCTGGTCACCTTGGGCTGCGCGCGCAACGAGGTCGACTCGGACGAGCTGGCCGCGCGCCTCGACGAGGCCGGCTGGGAGCTGGCCGGACCCGGCGCCGAAGCCGACGTGGTCGTGGTGAACACGTGCGGCTTCATCGAGGCGGCCAAGAAGGAGTCCATCGACACGGTGCTGGCCGCGTCGGCGACGGGCGCGAAGGTGGTCGCGGTCGGCTGCATGGCCGAGCGGTACGGCCGCGAGCTGGCGGACGCACTGCCGGAAGCGGCCGCGGTGCTGTCGTTCGACGACTACCCGGAGATCGGCGAGCGCCTCGGCGAGGTCGTGAACGGGCAGTCGCATGCGGCGCACACACCCCGCGACCGCCGGACACTGCTGCCGATCTCACCGGTGAAACGCCCTGCGGCGGCTACGGCTCATGTGCCGGGGCACGCTTCGCCGGGTGCGGCATCGGGGGTGAGGCCCGCTCAGGCTGCGGGGCCTGCCTTGCCGGGTGGGTCGGCGGTTGGTGCCGAGGTGCGGGGCGAGCCATCGGGGCTGCGGCCCGCTCAGGCTGCGGGGCCTGCCTTGCCGGGTGGGTCGGCGCTTGGCGCCGAGGTGCGGAGCGAGCCATCGGTACCGCGGCCCGCCCAGGCAGTGGGGCCCGCTTTGCCGGGTGGGTCGGCGGTTGGTGCCGAGGTGCGGGGCGAGCCATCGGTGCGGCGGCCCGCTCAGGCTGCGGGGCTTGCTTTGCCGAGTGAGCCTGCAGTCGGCGTCGAGGTGCGGAGCGAGCCATCGGTACCGCAGCCCGCCTCCACCGTCCCCGAGCACGGTCCGGCGAGCGGGCCGCGCGTGCTGCGGCACCGGCTCGGCGGCGGGCCCGTCGCGCCGCTCAAGCTGGCGTCCGGCTGCGACCGGCGCTGCACGTTCTGCGCCATCCCGAGCTTCCGCGGCGCCTTCGTCTCGCGCCCGGCCGCCGAAATCCTCGCCGAAGCCGAGTGGCTCGCCGGCCACGGCGTGCGGGAACTGGTGCTGGTGAGCGAGAACTCGACCTCCTACGGCAAGGACCTCGGCGACCTACAAGCGCTGGAGAAGCTGCTGCCGAAGCTCGCGGGCGTCGTCGACCGGGTGCGGGTGAGCTACCTGCAGCCGGCCGAGCTGCGGCCGACCCTCGTCGAGACCATCGCCGGGACGCCCGGCGTCGTGCCCTACTTCGACCTGTCGTTCCAGCACGCCAGCGGCCCGGTGCTGCGGCGGATGCGCCGGTTCGGCGACCGGACGCGGTTCCTCCAGCTGCTGGAGCGGGTGCGGGCGCTGGCGCCGGACGCGGGCGTGCGCTCGAACTTCATCGCCGGCTTCCCCGGCGAGACCGACGCCGACTTCGCCGAGCTGAAGGCGTTCCTCACCGAAGCGCGGCTGGACGTCGCCGGGGTGTTCGGCTATTCGGACGAAGACGGCACCGAGGCCGCCGGCCTGCCGGACAAGGTGCCCGAGCCGGTGCGCGCCCAGCGTGTCGAGGAGCTTTCGGTGCTCGCCGAGGAGCTGGCCTCCCGCCGCGCCGAGGAACGCGTCGGCTCGGTCATCGAGGTGCTCGTCGGGACCGGGGAGCGTGGCTGGGCCGCGCACCAGGCGCCGGAGCTCGACGGGCACGTGACGTTCCCCGGCGCGCGTCCGGAGCCGGGTTCGCTGGTCCGGGCCGAGGTCACCGCCGCCAACGGGATCGACCTGGAGGCGCGGCCGCTGCCATGATCAGCGGAGGCTGTCGAGCGCCAGCTTCGCCGCCTGGGCGATCAGCCGGTCGTCGGCCTTGGCGTTCGCGGTCTTCTTGTCCGACATGACCACCAGCACGATCGGCGCGCGCCCGGGCGGCCAGACGACGGCGATGTCGTTGCGTGTCGCGTACTCGCCGGTGCCGGTCTTGTCGGCGACGGCCCAGCCCGCGGGCGCACCCGCCCGGATGACCGTCGCGCCGGTGAGGTTGGCGCGCATCATGTCGGTCAGGATCGTCCGCTTCTCCGGCGGCAGCGCGGTACCGAGGGTGAACGCGCGCAGCGTCGTGGCCATCGCGCGCGGGGTGCTGGTGTCCCGGATGTCGCCCGGCGCGAGGTCGTTCAGCCCGGGCTCGGTCCGGTCGACGTGGGTGGTCGTGTCGCCGATCCCGCGCAGGGCGGCGGCGAGACCCGGCGGGCCGCCGAGCTCCTTGAACAGCAGGTTGGCGGCGGTGTTGTCGCTGTAGCGCAGGGCCGCGTCGATCGCGTCGCGCAGCGAGATGCCGGTGTCGACGTGCTTCTCGGTGACCGGCGAGTTCTCCTGCAGGTCGGCGCGGGTGTACTTGAGCACCTTCGCGAGCCCCTCGACGCTGGTGCGCTGCAGGACCGCGGCCGAGGAGAACGCCTTGTGGGTCGAGGCGTAGCCGAAGCGCTCGTCGGCGCGGTGGGTGAGCTCGCGGCCGGAGCCGGTGTCCACGGCGTACAGGCCGAGGCGGGCGTCGAACTCCTTCTCCAGCGGCGCGAAGTCCGGCTGGGGTGCGACGGCGGTGGCCGTCGTCGCGGCGGTGGTCGTGGCCGCGCTCGGGGCCGGGGCCTCGGCGGCGCAGGCGGCGAGCGGGACGAGGACCAGCGCGGCGAGCGCGGCGCGGCGGACGTGGGGGAACGGCACAGGGCATCCTTTCCGATCTTGATCGACATCCGCAGTCTCGCGAGGTTCGCTCATGCTGTCCAAGACGGAAACGCGCGGTTTCATGCCGGAAGTGCATAGAGTGGGCCGGGTGGACCTGGTCGGTGGGTGCAGGGCGTTCGTGAGCGTGAGCGAGGCGGGCAGCTTCACGGCGGGTGCGGCGGTCGCGCACATCCCGCAGCCGGTGGCGAGCCGGCGGATCGCGGCGCTGGAGCAGCACTTCGGCGCGCGCCTGTTCGACCGCTCGACGCGGCGGGCGCGGCTGACGCCGTTCGGCCGGGACGTCCTGCCCTCGGCCCGGCGGCTCGTCCAGCTGGCGGACGCGCTCGAGCACGACGCGAAGCACGCCCGTCAGCGGCCGATGCGGGTGGCTGTCCCGGACACGTGCGGGGTGCGTGACCTGGCCGAGCTCGCCGCCGAGGCGGGCGCGCTGGAAGTCCACCTGGAGTTCCGGGCGGCCGCGCCGGGGGAGCGGGCCGAGCTGGTCCGCACGAATGAGGTGCGGGCCGCGCTCACGGCCGTCCCGGCCGAGGAGGGCGTCTG
Source organism: Amycolatopsis iheyensis (assembly GCF_024703995.1). Classification (GTDB taxonomy): domain Bacteria; phylum Actinomycetota; class Actinomycetes; order Mycobacteriales; family Pseudonocardiaceae; genus Amycolatopsis; species Amycolatopsis iheyensis. The sequence continues at coordinate 109,172 of NZ_JAMXQV010000002.1, forward strand.
GTCGGTGCCGCTGGGCCTGGCCGGGATCGCGGCACCGCCGGGCCGGGTGGTGCACCTGGAGACGTTGCGGGCGGGCCGGGGCGCGGGCCCGCGGCGTCGGGTGTGGCTGCAGCCGGAGGACGACGTCCCGCACGTCCGGGACCGGGTGCTGCGGGTCCGCGACGCGGTGGGCCTGCGACCGGCGCAGGTCGGCGTGGCCGAGTCGCTGACGTCGGCGGTCGCGGCGGTGTTCGGGTCGTCGGACCTGCTGCTGTGTTCGGCGGCGCAGGCGGCGGACCTGGGGCTGCACTGGCGTCCGGTCGGCGAGCTGGACTTGGCCCGGGGGTATGCGGTGGCGGCCACCGTGGGCGAGGACGCGGACCGCCTGCGCACGGCGTTGTCGGCGGCGGTCGCCCGGTGTCTGGGGGTCGAAGGATGAGCACGGAGGCACTCCTCCGCGGGTTGCGAGCGGACCTCGAAGACGGCGGCCTGCGCGGGTCGTTCCTGGTCCGGGACCTGAGGTCGGGCCACGAGCTGGCCATCGACCCGGATCGCGAGTACCCGATCGCGTCGCTGGTGAAGGTGCCCCTGGCGATGGCGACTCTGGAGCGCATCCGCCGGGGCGAGCTGGACGGCGCGACCCCGATGGAGGTGCCGCCGGGCGGGGTGAGCACCCCCGGCCCGATCGGGGTGACGCGGTTCCGCCACCCCGCCGTCATCGCGATCGACGACCTGGTCTACCTGAGCACGTCGCTGAGCGACGGCGCGGCGGCGGACGTCCTGTTCGACCTGACCCCGCCGGCGGAGATCACGCGGATCCTGGGGGAGTGGGGCCTGCGCGGGATCGCGGTGCGCCACCTGATGCGGGACCTGGTGGACACCCCGGCGGAGCGCTTCCCGGCGGCGGAGGCGGACTTGGCCCACACCTTGGCGATCGGCGCGGGGACGGCGGGCCAGGGCCATCGCCTCCCGCAGCTCGACGTGACCCGGGCGAACTCGGCGTCGGCGCGGTCGTTCGCGGAGGTGCTGCAGGCACTGTGGACACCGTCGAAGATCGACCCTTCGGTGGCGGCGCGGGTCCGGGAGCTGATGGCGAACAACGTGCTGCGCCACCGCCTGACCCCGGACTTCGCTTCGGACGCGGCGCGCTGGTCGTCGAAGACCGGGACACTGCTGAACCTGCGGCACGAGGCCGGGGTGGTCGAACACGCGGACGGCCGGGTGTTCGGGGTGGTGGCGCTGACCCAGTCCCGGGTGCCCGCTGTGGTCCAGCCGGAGGCGGAGGTGCTGATGGCCCGGGTGGCCCGAGCCCTGCGGGATCACCTGCGCGGGAGGTGAGCGCTCAGACCGTGGCCTTCACCCCGAACTCCACCTCGGCCGTCAGCACCGTCCCGGCGGTCCGTCCCGGCGCGGTGTGATCACCCCAGTACAGGTTCGTGTGTGCCACGACCGCCTCCGGGCCGGGCGCCCCGAACGCCGACAGGTCCTCGGTCGTGTGCGCGTCCGAAACCAGCACCGCGTCATACCCTCGCACGATCGCCCCGTGCAGGGTCGACCGGATGCACGCGTCCGTCTGCGCCCCGGCCACCACCAGCCGGCCCACACCACGCGCGGCCAGCTCCGGCTCCAGCGACGTCTCCTCGAACGAGTCGAAGTATTCCTTGTGCACCAAGGCCTCGCCTTCCCGCCGGGGCAGCTCCGCCACGTACTGCCACGGCTCGCTGTCGCGGGGCAGCTCGGCGCTCGTGTGCTGCACCCACACGACCTCGACACCCGCTTCCCGGGCCTTGGCCACCAACGTGACGATGTTCGAGATCACCGAGGCGCGCGCAAACGCCTCCCGCATGACGCCGTTCTGGACGTCGATCACCAGCAGCGCCGTGTTCGGGCGGTCGGTCAATGTGGTCATGCGGTCACGATAAACCCGGCCACCGACAGTTTTCGCCAGCTAGCATGCGGGCCATGGACTACGGGATGCTGTTGCTCGGGATCGTCCTGCTGGTGGCGGTCGTCGGACTGAGCTCGTCGACCACCGAACGGCGGCTCAGCCGGCGGCTCGACCGGATGGAACGGAAGCTGGACGCCATCGTCACCCAGCTCGGCGTGACCGTCGAAGAGCCGGGGCTCGCCGAGGTCACCGCGTTGGTGCGTGAGGGTAAGAAGATCCAGGCCATCAAGACCTACCGCGAACACACGGGCGCGGACCTCAAGGAGGCCCGCGACGCCGTCGAGCGGCTCGCTTAGACCTGGTCTCAAAACTTGAGGGTGTCACTGCGTAAGCGGGGATCTTGTTCGTGCTCGACACCGGCTGCCGCTGGCGAGACCTACCCGAGCAGCTCGGATGCGGTTCCGGGCACACCGCGTGGCGGCGGCGAACACCCACGACAGCATGCTGTTCGAGCCGCTGCTGGACACGAACCGACCGTGCGCGGCCACCACGGCCGGGTGGGCCGGCCACGATGCCGACCGGACAAGCTGCACGCCGACAAGGGCTACGACTACCGCCGCTACCTGACCCGCCGCGGTATCAAGGTCCGTATCGCCCGGCGCGGGATTGAGGGCGAGTCCCGCCTCGGCCGCCTCTTCAGAGGCGTTCGATGCGGTCGGCCTGCGGGCCCCGGTCGCTCTGACGCACCGCGTACCGGACCCGGTCACCCTTCTGCAGCGGCTCCGACCCCATGACCACGGACACGTGGGCGAAGAGATCGTCGCCGCCTGCGTCCGGGGTGATGAAGCCGAAGCCGCGGTCGGCGTCGTAGCGCGCGACGACGCCCTCGCCGCCTCGTACGGGCACCTCCCGCGCCGCCGGCCCCGCGGCCGCGGCAGGCGCCGGCCGCTGCGGCGCCGGCTGGGGCTCGGCGCCCCGGACCAGGTGCACGTCGCGGGCCTGCGGGCCCTTGTCTCCACTGGCCACCTCGTAGGCGACGCGGTCGCCCTCCGCGAGCCACGTCAGCCCCTCGGCCAGGGCCCGGGCGTGAACGAAGACGTCCCCGGCGCCGGAGTCGGGGTTGATGAAGCCGAAGCCCTTGTCCTCGTCGTACCAGGCCACCGTGCCGTCGGCACCGTCGGCGATACCGGCCGCAGCGGGTGAGCCGGCCCCTGCTCCCAGCGGGATCACGTGCCCGGCCTGCGGGCCGCGCTCGCCTTCGACGATCAGGAAGGCCACCCGCTGTCCCTCGCTGACCACGCCGCCGGTCACGATGGCGGAGCTGTGCACGAAGATGTCGGCGCCGCCGCCGTCCGGCGACGCGAAGCCGTACCCCTTGCCCGGCTCGTACCAGTTGATGGTGCCGAGCAGGCCCACGGCGCTGCCGGTGGCCGCCTCGGCGGTGACGCGAACGCGCAGCGCCTGGGGCCCGCGGTCGTTCTCGCCGACCTCGAACGCGACGGCCTGACCCTCGCGGAGCAGTTTCGCGCCGCCGTCCCCGACGATCTCGGAGGCGTGCACGAACACGTCCGGCGAGCCGTCCTCGGGCGCGAGGAAGCCGAAACCACGTTCGGCGTCGAACCAACGGACGGTTCCTTGCGGCATCAAAGGCTCCAGGTCGAGAGGTGTGCACTGGCCCCCAGTCTCTCTGACAGACCTCCGGTCCGTCGGGCCGGGTCCACAGGCGGGCGGTGCGGAGCCACGGGCGGGCCGTTGGTTCACCTGGCGACACGCCGAGTTTTGAGACCAGGTCTCAGGGCGCCCCGCCGATGTGCCTGGCCGACACCGCTTCCCAGACGGCGTCGAAGTCGTCGTAGCGGCCGGAGTCGGGCAGGCCGCCGAGGGATCCCAGCACGGAGTCGCCGCCGCCGGCCGCGGCCGCGCGCCGGAGGAGCTCGTCGCGGCCGCACGGGTACTGCGTCTCGGCCAGGTGCTGTTCGAGGCTGGGTCGGTCCGGTGCAGGCATGATCGAGGCGTACCCGCCGCTCCCGGCCCGAAACTCAGCCCACGACGATCGTGTGCGCCGACCGCGCCACCAGCTCGCCGATCACCGGGTGCCCCGGCAGCTCCCCGGCGACCAGCAGCCCGCCGGACGTCTGCGCGTCGGCCAGCAGCAACGCCTCGTCCGCCGAGATCCGCGAGACGTCCACGTGCGGGCTCACCCAGTCGAGGTTGCGGCGGGTGCCGCCGCTGACGTACCCGTCACGCAGTGCCTCGCGCGCGCCCTCGAGGTAGGGCACGGCCGCGGGGTCCAGCCGGGCCGTGACGCCGCTGGCCCGCGCCAGCTTGTGCAGGTGGCCGAGCAGCCCGAACCCGGTGACGTCGGTGGCGCAGACCGCCCCGGCGGCCAGCGCGGCCTCGGCGGCGGTGTCGTTCAGCGTCGTCATGACGTCGATCGCCTGCGCGAACCGCTCGCCGGTGGCCTTGTGCCGCGAGTTCAGCACGCCGACGCCGAGCGGCTTGGTCAGCGTCAGCGGCACGCCCGCGCGGCCGGCGTCGTTGCGCAGCAGCCGCGCCGGATCCGCGACGCCGGTGACCGCCAGCCCGTACTTCGGCTCGGGGTCGTCGATGCTGTGCCCGCCGGCCAGGTGGCACCCGGCGCGGCCGCAGACGTCGAGACCGCCGCGCAGCACCTCGGCCGCCAGCTCGAAGGGCAACGTCTCCCGCGGCCAGCCGAGCAGGTTCACCGCCACCACCGGGGTGCCGCCCATGGCGTAGACGTCGGAAAGCGCGTTGGCCGCCGCGATCCGGCCCCAGTCGTAGGCGTCGTCGACGACCGGGGTGAAGAAGTCCGTGGTCGCGATCAGCGCGGTGGTCCCGGAGATCCGGACCGCGGCCGCGTCGTCGCCGGTGTCGAGGCCGACGAGCAGCTCGCCCGCCGGGTTCGCGGGCGCGGAGCCGGTGAGGCCGCGCACGGCCTCCTCCAGCTCGCCGGGCGGGATCTTGCACGCACAGCCGCCGCCGTGCGCGTACTGCGTCAGTCGGTAACCCACGAGTTTCATCGTGCCCGCCGACCCGGAGCTTGGCAGGATGGCAGTCATGGTGCAGGGAGGCGTATCCGGCCTGGTGACCGGCACGGTCTTCAAAACCGTTGAGCGGCAGGTCCTGTCGCTGGCGGGTTCGATTCCCGTCCGCCTCCGCCATGCCTGACCCGCGTCGCGCGATCCCGCGCACCGACGCCGTGCTGGCCGAGCCCCGGATCGCCAAGGCCGCCGGGACGCTCGGGCGCGACCTGGTGAAGGCGATCGTCAACGCCGTCCAGCAGGCCGCCCGCGTGGGTGAGATCGCCCCGGCCGACGTCGTCGACACCGTCCTCGCGCGGCTCCCGGCGGGCGCGTCCTCGCTGCGGCCGGTGGTGAACGCGACCGGTGTCGTCGTGCACACGAACCTCGGCCGGGCCCCGCTTTCCGGGGCCGCCCTCGACGCGTTGACCGCGGCCGCCGGCGCGACCGACGTCGAGTTCGACCTGACGACCGGCGAGCGCGCCCGCCGGGGACGCGGGGCACTCGCGGCGCTGGCCGCCGCCGTACCGGACGCGGGTGGCGTGCACGTGGTCAACAACAACGCCGCCGCGCTGCTGCTGTGCGCGCTCGCCCTCGCGCCCGGCCGCGAGATCGTCGTCAGCCGCGGCGAGCTGGTCGAAATCGGCGACGGCTTCCGCATCCCCGACCTCCTCGCGTCGACCGGCGCCCGGCTGCGCGAAGTCGGCACGACGAACCGGACGTCGATCCGCGACTACGCGGCCGCGCTCGGCCCCGAAACCGGGTTCGTGCTCAAGGTGCACCCGTCGAACTACCAGGTCACCGGCTTCACCTCGGCAGTGCCGATCGGTGAGCTGGCCGGCCTCGGGGTGCCGGTGGTCGCCGACATCGGGTCGGGGTTGCTCACCCCGCACCCGCTGCTGCCCGACGAGCCGGACGCCACGAGCGCACTCCGGGCGGGCGCCGCGGTCGTCACCGCCAGCGGCGACAAGCTCCTCGGCGGACCGCAGGCCGGCCTGCTGTTCGGCGCGGCGGACGTCGTCGAACGCCTGCGCCGCCACCCGGCCGCCCGCGCCCTGCGCGTCGACAAGCTCACGCTCGCCGCTCTCGAAGCGACCCTGCGCGGGCCGGAACCGCCGGTGCGGGCCGCCCTCGACGTGCCCGTCGAAAGCCTCCGCCGGCGCGCCGAAGCCCTGGCCGAGGCGCTGGGCGCCGATGCGGTCGCGTCGGTGGCGGCCGTCGGCGGCGGGGGCGCACCCGGTGTCGAGCTGCCGAGCGCCGCAGTGAGCCTGCCCGCCCGGTACGCGGCCGCGTTGCGCGCCGGCGAGCCCGCGGTGGTCGGCCGGGTGTCGGGGGACCGGTGCCTGCTCGACCTGCGGACCGTCCGGCCGCAAGAGGACGTGAAGATCCTGGAAGCCGTCCGCCGATGCGGGTGATCGTCACCGCCGGCCACGTCGACCACGGCAAGTCCACCCTGGTCCGCCGGCTCACCGGGATGGAGCCGGACCGGTGGGCCGAAGAGCGCCGCCGCGGGCTCACCATCGACCTCGGCTTCGGCTGGACGAAGATCGGCGACGAGGACGTCGCGTTCGTCGACGTCCCGGGCCACGAACGGTTCGTGCCCAACATGCTCGCCGGTGCCGGGCCCGCGCCGGCGGTGCTGTTCGTCGTCGCGGCCGACGAGGGCTGGATGCCGCAGTCGGCCGAGCACCTCGCCGCGCTCGACGCGTTCGGCGTGCGGCGTGGCCTGCTCGTCGTCACGAAGGCCGACCGCGCCGACCCCGCCGCCGCGACGGCCGCCGCCCGGGCCGAGATCGGCCGGACGTCGCTGGGCGCGGTGCCGAGCGTCGCCGTCAGCGGCGCCACGGGCGCGGGCTTCGACGAGCTGCGCGCGGCGATCGACACCCTGGCCGGTGGTTTGCCGACGCCCGATCCGGCCGCCGACGTCCGGCTGTGGATCGACCGCGCGTTCACCGTTTCCGGGGCCGGCACTGTCGTCACCGGCACCCTCGCGGCGGGAACGATCGCGGTCGGCGACGAGCTGCTGCTCGGCGAGACGCGGGTGAAGGTCCGCGGCCTGCAGGCACTCGGCGAGCCCCACGACCGGGTGGCGGCGGTGGCGCGCGTGGCGGTGAACCTGCGCGGCCTCGCGCGCGGCGATGTCGGCCGCGGCGACGTCCTGCTGACCCCGGACCGCTGGTTGACCACCGCCGAGTTCGACGTCCGGGTGCACGGCGCCGACCTCCACCGGAACCTGGTGCTGCACTTCGGCACGGCGGCGCTGCCGGTGCGGGTCCGGCCACTGGGGACGGACACCGCGCGGCTCACGACGACCATCGCGCTGCCGTTGCGCGTGGGCGACCGCGGGCTGCTGCGCGACCCCGGCGAGCACCGGATCGCCGCCGGGTTCGATGTGCTCGACGTCCGGCCGCCGTCGCTGGTTCGCCGGGGCGCGGCCCGGACCCGCGGCGAGGAGCTGGCCGACCCCGACCTGGCCCGGACCTACCTGCGGCGGAACGGGTTCGTGCGGGCGGCGGACTTCGCGGCGATGGGCCTGCCGGAGACCGGCGACCGGATCGGGGACTGGTGCGCCGACCCGGCCCGCGTCGCCGGGCTGCGGGTCGAGGCCGCCGCGGCCGTCCGGGGCTGGGACGCCCTGGCCGCGGGGATGCCGGTCGAAGCGCTCCGGTACCGGCTCGCCGTCCCGGCGCCGGAGCTGGTCGGCCCGCTCCTGGCGGGCACCGGGTTCGAGGTCGCGGGCGGACTGGTGCGGCGGCCCGGCGCGGGCCTCGCCCCGGCCGTCGAGAAGGCGTTGGAGACGGTGGCCAAGCGGCTCGCCGAGCACCCGTTCCGCGCCCCGGAGGCCGACGAGCTGCGTGCGCTGGGCCTGGGCCGCCGCGAGCTGGCGGCGGCCGTCCGGCTCGGCCGGCTGACCGTGGTCGCGGAGGGCGTGGTGCTCGCCCCGGACGTCGAAGAGCGCGCGGCGGCGGAGCTGCGTCGGCTGGCTCAGCCGTTCACGGTGTCGGAGGCACGTCAGGCGTTCGGCAGTACTCGGCGGGTGATGATCCCGCTGTTGGAACGCCTCGACGCGGCGGGCGTAACGGAACCGCTGGGCGATGGGACTCGCATGGTGCGCGACTAGGCCTGCGTTGGGCGGAGCTGCGTCGGCTGTCCACGGTGTCCGAGGCGCGCAAGGTGTTCGGCAGTACTCGGCGGGTGATGATCCCGCTGCTGGAGCGCCTCGACGCGGCGGGCGTAACGGAACCGCTGGACGACGGAACCCGAAGGGTGCGCGGTTAGACATGCGTTGGCGGAGCTGCGCCGACTGGCTCAGCCGTTCACGGTGTCGGAGGCGCGTCAGGCGCTCGGCAGCACGCGCCGGGTGATGATCCCGCTGCTGGAACGCCTCGACGCGGCGGGCGCAACGGAACCGCTCGGCGACGGAACCCGAAGGGTGCGTGGTTAGACCTGCGTTCCGCGGGTATCGGGATTACCGTGCCAGGTATGAGCGTGCGACGGTGGATCGAAGGCTGGCCGGTGTACCGGCAGCTGACCGGTCCCGACCGCACCGCGCGTGGCGCCGCGGCCAAATCGGACGGTTCGGAGAAATGGCACGCCCGCACCGAAGACGCCGACCGGGTGGTCAAGTCCATCTGCCCGTACTGCGCCGTCGGCTGCGGTCAAAAGGTCTACGTCAAGGACGGCCGCGTCACGCAGATCGAGGGTGACCCGGACTCGCCCATCTCGCGCGGCAGGCTCTGCCCGAAGGGGGCGGCCAGCAAGCAGCTCGTGACCAGCCCGAGCCGCGTCACCGAAGTCCTCTACCGGCGTCCGTACGGCACCGACTGGGAACGCCTGCCCCTCGAGAAGGCGATGGACATGATCGCCGACCGGGTCCTCAAGACCCGCGACGAGACGTGGCAGGACACCGACGACCAGGGGCGCAAGCTCAACCGCACGCTCGGCTTCGCCAGCCTGGGCGGCGCGACCCTGGACAACGAAGAGAACTACCTGATGAAGAAGCTGTACACCGCGCTGGGCGCGATACAGATCGAAAACCAGGCCCGTATTTGACACTCCGCCACGGTTCCCGGTCTGGGGACCTCCTTCGGTCGTGGTGGCGCCACGACGTTCCAGCAAGATCTCGCCAACGCCGACTGCATCGTCATCCAGGGCTCGAACATGGCCGAGTGCCACCCGGTCGGGTTCCAGTGGGTGATGGAGGCGAAGGCCCGCGGCGCGAAGATCATCCACGTCGACCCGCGGTTCACCCGCACCAGCGCGGTCTCGCACGTCCACGCGGCGCTGCGCGCGGGCACCGACATCGCGTTCCTCGGCGGCCTGATCAACCACGTGCTGAGCAACGACCTGGACTTCCGGGAGTACGTGCTGGCCTACACCAACGCGGCCGCCATCCTGCGTGAGGACTTCCAGGACACCGAGGACCTCGACGGCGTCTTCTCCGGCTACGACCCCGAGAAGCGCCAGTACGACATGACGTCGTGGGAGTACGAAGGCGCGCCGACCGTGCCCGCGGCCGGCTCCACCGACCCCGAGCAGCCGGGTGAGCCGGGCTCGGAGAGCCACCACGGCGGTGAGGCGCACCAGAGCACGGCCCGTGCCGACACCTACGGCAGCGGCGGCGCGGCCGTCGGGGCCAAGCCGAAGACCGACGAGACACTGCAGCACCCGCGGTGCGTCTTCCAGGTGCTCAAGCGGCATTTCGCCCGCTACACGCCCGAGGCCGTCGCCGACGTCTGCGGCCTGCCGGTCGAGCAGTTCACCGAGATCGCCGAGGCGATCACCGCGAACTCGGGCCGCGACCGGACGACGGCATGGGTGTACTCGGTCGGCTGGACCCACCACACGGTCGGCGCGCAGTACATCCGGACGGCGTCGATCCTGCAGACGCTGCTCGGCAACATCGGCCGCCCCGGCGGCGGCATCCTCGCGCTGCGCGGCCATGCCAGCATCCAGGGCTCGACCGACATCCCGACGCTGTTCAACCTGCTGCCCGGCTACATCCCGATGCCGCACGCGCACCAGCACCAGAGCCTCGACGAGTTCGTCGCGGCCGACGCGGGCAAGACCGGCTTCTGGGGCAACATGCGCTCCTACGCCGTGAGCCTGCTGAAGTCCTACTGGGGCGATTCCGCCCAGCCGCACAACGACTTCCGCTTCGACTACCTGCCCCGCCTCACCGGCGACCACGGGACCTACGCGACGGTGCAGAAGCAGATCGAGGGGGAGTGCAAGGGCTACTTCCTGGTCGGGGAGAACCCGGCGGTCGGCTCGGCCAACGGCAAGTTCCAGCGCCTCGGCCTGGCCAACCTCGACTGGCTCGTCGTCCGCGACCTGCAAATGATCGAAAGCGCGACGTTCTGGAAGGACGGTCCCGAGATCGAGACCGGCGAGCTGAAGCCCGAAGAGATCGGCACCGAGGTCTTCTTCCTGCCCGCCGCCGCGCACACCGAAAAGGACGGCAGCTTCACCAACACCCAGCGCCTGCTGCAGTGGCACCACAAGGCCGTCGAACCACCCGGTGACGCCCGCAGCGACCTGTGGTTCTACTACCACCTGGGCCGGATCATCCGGGAACGGATCGGCGACGACCCGCGTGACGCGCCGATCCGCGACCTGACCTGGAGCTACCCCGTCGAGGGCCCGACCGGCGACCCGAGCGCGGAGTCCGTGCTCGCCGAGATCAACGGCCACGGCCCCGAAGGCCCGCTCTCGGCCTACACCGAACTGAAGGACGACGGCTCGACCGCGTGCGGCTGCTGGATCTACTGCGGGGTCCGCGCCGGCGGGAAGAACCAGGCCGCCAACCGGCAGCCGGGCCAGGACCAGGACTGGGTCGCGAAGGGCTGGGCCTGGGCGTGGCCGGCGAACCGGCGGATCCTCTACAACCGCGCGTCCGCCGATCCCGACGGCAAGCCGTGGAGCGAGCGGAAGAAACTGCTCAGCTGGGACGCCGAACAGGGCAAGTGGGTCGGCCCGGACGTCCCGGACTTCGAGCCCACCAAGGCCCCGGACCACGTGCCGCCCGAAGGCGCGAAGGCGCAGGAAGCGCTGGGCGGACGCGACCCGTTCATCATGCAGACCGACGGCAAGGCCTGGCTCTACGTCCCGGCCGGGCTCGCCGACGGGCCGCTGCCCACGCACTACGAGCCGTTCGAAAGCCCGGTGGACAACGCGCTCTACAGCCAGCAGGAGACGCCGACGCGCCAGACCCTCGAGAGCCCGTCGAACCCCTACAACCCGGCGCGGAGCAAGGTTTACCCGTACGTGTTCACGACCTACCGGCTCACCGAGCACCACACGGCGGGCGGGATGAGCCGGACGCTGCCCTACCTCTCGGAGCTGCAGCCGGAGTTCTTCTGCGAGGTGTCGCCGGCGCTCGCGGCCGAACGCGGGCTCGAGAACGGCGGCTGGGCGACGATCATCTCGGCGCGCACGGCCATCGAGGCCCGGGTGCTGGTCACCGACCGGGTGAAGCCGCTGAAGGTCCGCGGCCGGACCATCCACCAGGTCGGGCTGCCCTACCACTGGGGCCCGAACGGGCTTTCCCGCGGCGACGCGGCCAACGACCTGCTCTCGATCGTGCTGGATCCGAACGTGCACATCCAGGAGTCCAAGGCGGCGACCTGTGACATCCGGCCGGGACGCCGCCCGCGCGGCGCCGCGCTGCCGGCCATGGTCGAGGAGTACCGGAGGCGAGCCGATGGCTGAGTACGGCACCCAGCCCCGGATGGGGTTCTTCACCGACACGTCGGTGTGCATCGGCTGCAAAGCCTGCGAAGTCGCGTGCAAGGAGTGGAACGGCGTGCCCGACCGGGGCGAGCTGGACCTGCTGGGCTCGTCCTACGACAACACCGGCGCGCTGGGGTCGAACACCTGGCGGCACGTCGCGTTCGTCGAGCAGCCGAAACCCGCGGTCGACCTGGGGATGCCCGAGATCGGCGCCCCCGGTCGAGAAGACCCGGGCGTGCGCTGGCTGATGTCGAGTGACGTCTGCAAGCACTGCACGCACGCCGCCTGCCTCGACGTCTGCCCGACCGGCGCGCTGTTCCGCACCGAGTTCGACACGGTCGTCGTGCAGCAGGACATCTGCAACGGCTGCGGCTACTGCGTCCCGGCGTGCCCGTACGGAGTCATCGAAAAGCGCGAGACCGACGGCCGCGCGTTCAAGTGCACCCTCTGCTACGACCGGCTCGGCGCCGGCCTGGAACCGGCGTGCGCCAAGGCGTGCCCGACCGACTCCATCCAGTTCGGCGAGCTGGACGAACTGCGCGAACGCGCCGACGAGCGGGTGCGCGACCTGCACGGCTCCGGCGTCCCGGAAGCCCGGCTCTACGGCCGCGACCCGGACGACGGTGTCGGCGGGGACGGCGCGTTCTTCCTGCTGCTGGACGAACCCGAGGTCTACGGGCTGCCGCCGGACCCGGTGGTCACCACCCGCGACCTGCCCGCGATGTGGAAGCGCGCCGCGGTGACCGCGGCCGGGGTGGGCCTGGCGATCGCGGCGTCGTTCCTCGGACGGCGCCGGTGAGCCCGCGCCGCGAACGGGCGATGGTCGAGCCCGCCGAGTTCCGCTCCTACTACGGCCGGCCGATCCTCAAGGAGCCGGCCTGGAAGCAGCCGGACGTGCCGCTGTACCTGTTCCTCGGCGGCGCGGCGGGCGCGTCGGCGACGATGGCCGCGCTCGCCGACGGCACCGGCCGCCCGGGCCTGGCCCGCGTCGGCCGGCTGGTCGCGTCCGGTGGCTCGATCGCCAGCGTCGTGGCGCTGATCCACGACCTCGGCAAGCCGACCCGCTTCCTGCACATGCTGCGGGTGCTGAAGCCGACGTCGCCGCTGTCGGTGGGGTCGTGGATCCTGTCGCCGTTCTCGGGCCTGGCCGCCGTGTCGGCCGCGTCCGACCTGACCGGGAAGCTGCCCCTGATCGGCCGGCTGGCCGGGGCCGCCGCCGGCGTGCTCGGCCCGGCGATGTGCACCTACACCGCGGTGCTGCTGGCCGACACCGCGACGCCGTCGTGGCACGAGGCCCACGGCACGCTGCCGGTGCTGTTCGCGGGCAGCGCGGTGACCAGCGGTGTCGGCGCCGCCCTGCTGGCGGCCCCGGCGGGGGAGACCGGGCCGGCCGTGCGCGCGGGGCTCGTCGGAGCGGTCGCCGAGCTGGTGGCCGAGCACCACCTGGAGACCGGGCTGGGGCTGGTCTCGGAGCCGTACCGCACCGGCCGCGCCGGGAAGCTGCTGAAGGCCGCGAAGGCGCTGACCGCGACAGGCGCCGCGCTGTCGCTGGTGGCCCGCCGCAACCGGGCGGCCGGTGTCCTGGCCGGCGCGGCGTACCTGGCTTCGGGGCTGTGCACGCGCTTCGGCGTCTACGCGGCGGGCGTGGAGTCCACAAAGGACCCGAAGTACGTCGTGATCCCGCAACGTGAGCGGGTCAACCGGCGGGAAGGCCGCTGAAGAACCCGCTCAACGCGGCCGCGAGGTCTTCGGGGTTCTCTTCGGCCATGTGGTGCCCGGAGGCGATCGCGTGCCCACGCAGGTCGGTCGTCCAGGCCCGCCAGACGGCCAGGACGTCGCCGTAGAGGTCCTCGAGATCGTCGTCGCTCGACCAGAGCACCATCGCGGGGCAGGTGATCCGCCGTCCCGCGGCCTGGTCGGCGTCGTCGTGCGCGCGGTCCACGCCCAGGCCCGCCCGGTAGTCCTCGAGCATCGCGGTGACCGTCGCGGGGTTGTGGATCGCCCGGTGGAAGTCGGCGAAGTTCTCCTCGCCGAGCCGTTCGGGCGTGTTCTTGGTGCCGACGTCGTACCAGGCGTCCGGGTCGGCGGTGATCACCCGCTCCGGCTTTTCCGGCTGGGCGAAGAAGAACCAGTGGAACCACTCGCGCGCGAACCGGGCGTCGCAGCGGGCGAGGGCCTCACCGATCGGGACTGCGTCGAGGATCGCCGCGCCGAGGATCGCCGAGGGGTGATCCAGCGCCAGCCGCGTCGCGACGTACGCGCCGCGGTCGTGCCCCGCGACGAAGAACCGGTCGTGACCCAGCTTCCGCATCAGCGCGACGCAGTCGGCCGCCAGGACGCGCTTGCTGTAGGGCGTGTGCTCGGCGTCCGTGGGCGGTTTGGTGGATTCGCCGTAGCCGCGGGTGTCCGGGCAGACGACGGTGAACCGCCCGGCGAGGAGCGGCGCGACCCGGTGCCACGTCGTGTGGGTGCGCGGATGGCCGTGCAGCAGCAGGACCGGCGGGCCCGAGCCGCCGTGGCGCACCCGCAACGTCGCCTCTCCGACGTCGACGCGGTCGAGTGTGAAGCCTGCGAACACCGGTCACCCCCAACACGAACTGCCGCACCCCGGCGTCCGGGATGCGGCAGCTCGCGGACAGGTCAGTCCTTGTCCTTGATGCCCTTGACGGCGTCCTTGATCTTCTCGCCGGCCTGCTTCAGCGAGCCCTTGGCCTGGTCGGCCTTGCCTTCCGCCTGCCACTGCTCGTTGCCCGTGGCGTCACCGACGGCTTCCTTGGCCCGGCCCTTGAGTTCCTCACCCTTGTTTTCGAATTTGTCGCTCATGGTTCCGGGATACCCGCGTGCTTCCGGCCTACACATCACAGGAAGACGAGCCCCGTGAGCACGGTCACGCCGACCAGCAGCCAGGCGATGTAGTCCCCGACGTGCCCCGAATGCGCGCGGTGCAGCCCTTCGAGGGCGACGCGGACCGGCCGCGGCCAGGACGGCAGCCGCCGCGACCACAGCGCCGCGGCGGCGATCCCCAGCGCCAGCAGCACAGTGACCCCGCTGAGCAGCAGCCCGGACGCCGACCACTCGGCCGCCACCGGCGCCACCGGGCCGGGGGCGGCGACGGCGGGCAGGACGTCGTGCAGGTAGCCGGCCCGATCGGCGTCCTGCCGCCCGGCGGTCTCGGCGGCCGCGCGCAGCCAGGGGAGTGTGCCGACGGCCAGCGAGCCGGCCAGGACCGCGACGATCGCGGCGATCATCGTCGCCGGGGTGCGCTCCATCCGGCTGCCCGTCTCGGGTTCTTCGTCGGTGCCGGGGGTCTTCTCGCCGTCGTCGCGCCGGGGCGGCGTGCCGCGTCCGAAGTAGACACCCAGGCCGGCGCGCAGCACCGCGGCCGCCGTGACCGCGGTGACGACGACGAACACCGCCACCAGCCAGCCGTACCCGGTGTGCTCGAGCGCGTGCTCGGCGACGTCCTTGCCGAACGCGACGCCGAACGGCGGCAACCCGGCCAGCACCAATGCCGCCAGCACGAACAGCCCACCTTCGAGGCGGGAATGCCCGCACCTGCCGAACAGCTCGTCCTCGTCGACGCTGCCGTAGCGGTCCATCAGGACGCCGACCAGGAGGAACAGCGCGGCCTTGGCGCCGGCGTGCCCGGCCACCGCCAGCAGGAACCCCGTGCTCGCTGCACCATCGGCGGCCGCCAGGCCGCACAGGAACAGCCCGGTGTGCGCGATGGTCGAGTAGGCCAGCAGCCGTTTCAGGTGCCGCTGGGTGAAGCAGAGGACGGCGCCGAGCAGCGCGCTGCCGAGCCCGAGCACTAGCAGCACCCGGGCGAACAGGCCGTCGTCGAGCACTCCGCCGAACACCGTCTGCCGCACCCGCAGCACCCCGTAGGTCCCCAGCTCGACCATGACGCCGGAGAACAGCACGCACACCGGGGTCGGCGCGACTGCGTGCGCGTCGGCGAGCCAGAAGTGGAACGGCACCGCCGCGGCCTTCACCAGCAGGCCGGTGCAGACGAGCACGAACGCGGCGAGCACCAGCGCGTCGGCGGGCTTCCCGTCGAGGGCGACCCCGAGCTGTGCCAGCCCGAGCTGCCCGCCGCGGGCGTAGAGCAGGCCGATGCCCATCAGCGTGAAGTACGCGCCGAGGGAGTTCACGACCCCGAAGTTCAGGGCGCCCTGGACCGAGTCGGCCTCCTCGATCCGGTACCCGGTGAGCGCGTAGGCGACCCCGCTCATCAGCTCGAAGAACACGAAGAGGGTGAACAGGTCCCCGGTGAGCAGGAAGCCGAGCATGCCGGTCAGGAACAGCAGCATCATCGCGTGGTAGCGGGCGTCGACGGCGGCGAAGTAGCGCCAGCTGTAGACGAGCGCGCACGTCGTCAGGAACGAGGCCAGCAGCGCCAGCGTCGTGTTCAGCCCGTCGGCGGCCAGGACGATGCCCAGCGACCGCGCGCCGTCGGGCCGGTGCCCGCCCGGCCAGCTGACCACGCGGCCGTGCTGGACGGCCGCGAGCAGCACCGCCGTCAGGACCGTGACGGCGAGCGCGGCGGCGGTCGCGACGACGTCGGCCACCACGCGCGGCAATTTCACGCCCAGGCCGAGGAGCACGCACGCGGCCAGCAGCGGCACGGCGACGACGAGGGCCGGGAGGACGTTCATGCCTTCAGCCGCGCAGGGCGCGGAGCTCGTCGGGGTCGACTGTCCCGTGGCGCTTGGCGATCTGGATCGTCAGTGCCAGCAGGACCGCGGTGATGGTCGCGGACACCACGATGTCGGTCAGCGTCATCGCCTGCACCATCGGGTCGACCACCGGCTGCCGCTGGTCCTGGCCGACGATCGGCGCGCCCGCCTGGTCCTGGTAGCCGATCCCGAGC
Source organism: Amycolatopsis iheyensis (assembly GCF_024703995.1). Lineage (GTDB taxonomy): Bacteria > Actinomycetota > Actinomycetes > Mycobacteriales > Pseudonocardiaceae > Amycolatopsis > Amycolatopsis iheyensis. The sequence continues at coordinate 125,685 of NZ_JAMXQV010000002.1, forward strand.
AGCAGCACGTACGTCCCGGCCTGCGCGACGGAGAGGGAGACAACGGTGTGCACGAGGTGGCGGCTGCGCACGATGCCGACCGCGCCGATCAGCAGCAGCCACCCGGCGACGCCGTAACAGGCCAGGCCGACCATCAGGTCTCCGCCGGGATCAGGGCCTGGCCGAGGAACTGGGCCAGCAGCACGACGAGCCCGGCCGCGACCTCGATCCCGACGAGCACGCTGAGCACCGGCACGGTGCCGGCCGAGAGCAGCGAGCCGAACTCGCCGAACGGCAGCACGTTGGCCAGGAACGCCCCGCCGGCGAGCAGCCCGGCGAGCCCGGTGACGACGTAGAGCCCGGTGGCCGCGGCTTCGGCGTACTCGCACCAGTCGATCGGGCGCAGCCGCGCCAGCGCCGGGTAGCTGCCGGAGATGTAGAGCAGGTGCCAGCCGGTGGCCAGCACGACCCCGCCCTGGAACCCGCCGCCGGGGGTGAGGTGGCCGTGCACCACGACGTCGATGCCGAGCAGGAGCGTCACGGGGAGCATCAGGTAGCCGGCGAACTTGACCACGGGCATGACGGTGCCGTGCTGGGGGCCGATCCGCTGTCGCTCCTCTTTGGACGGTTGCAGCAGGGACAGCGCGCCGACGACCGCCGCGGCGACGATCGTCTCCTCGCCGAGCGTGTCCAGCGCACGCAGGTCGAAGTTGACCGACGACACCAGGTTCGGCGTCGCGTGCGCGAGCGCGGCGGGCAGCGCGAGGTCGCGGTAGGCGTGCAGGGCCCCGCCGAACTCCGGCATCCGCAGGAACGCCGTCACCAGCAGCACGGCCACGCCGAGCGCGCCGGCGGCGCACAACCAGGTCCGGGTCCGCAGCGTCATCGCTTGCCCACCTTCCGGATGGTGAGCAGCACCAGCAGCGGCACCACGGCGGAGCCGACGGCCAGCTCGGACAGCGCGACGTCCGGCGCCTGGAGCGCGACGAACAGCAGCGTCAGGCACAGGCTGAACAACGACAGCGTGATCGCCTGCCGCCGCGGGTCCGGGGTGGCCACCACCGCGAACCCCGCGACGGCGACGAACGCGAGGGCGACCAGCAGTACGACGGTCCTCACGACGGCAGGTCCTCGTCGATGACGCCCTGCCGCTCGGCTTCGACGCGGCCGAGGCCGGACTGCAGCACCGGGCCGGTCGCCGCGAGCAGCACGACGGTGAGCAGGATGGCCGCGGAGCCGAGGTTCCAGCCGTTGGCCAGGGCGAGCCCGATCCCGACGAGCGGCGCGCCGAGGGTGGTCACCGGCGCCAGCAGGTGCAGTCGGTTGAGCAGCGTGCGGGCCCGCAGCATGGTCACCGCCGAGAGCACGACGACGGCGACCCCGGCGAACACCAGGACGTGCGCGATCACCGCGTCGTCCCCAGCAGCCGGATGAACACGAGCGTGCCGGCGAAGGCCAACACGGTGAGCGTCAGGGGCAGGATCACCGCGCTCGACGGGCCGTAGGCCTGCACGAGCAGCAGGAGCGTGAGCACGGTGACCGGGCCGGCGAGCAGCAGCCCGGCGAGGCGCGCGAGGGCGTCACCCCGGGCGGCCAGCCACAGCGCGGGGCCAAGACCGCCCACCATCAGCAGCACGGCCGCGACCAGCCAGCCGGTCACCGCCGCACCTCGTCGAGCACGCGCGAATCGCCGTCGAGCAGCCGGTGGACGACCAGGTCGTCGGGGCTCGCGACGACCATGGTGCCGGGGGTGCAGCCGATGACGACGGCCGCGGCGGCCGCGCGAGCGTCGTGCACGGCCTCGGGTTCGCCGGGCAGGCGAACGGTGTCGAACCGGCCCGCGCGCGGGTGCCGCACGACCTTCACCAGGGCCAGAGCCGATTCACGGACGGCCGTCCAGGGGAGGGTGAGCAGCCAGCGCACCCACCGGATGCGAAACCGCCAGGCGCCACCGACGGCGCGGCGAGCAGCACGGGCGGCGAAGGCGCACAGCAGCCCGGCCACGGCCGCGACCGCGATTTCGGGCAGCGACGGCGTCGAGAGCGTCAGCACCCACAGGCCGGTCAGGCCCAGCCACCACGGCAGCACCTCGAGCAACACCAGGGCCGGGTACCCCGCGTCCGGGGCCGTCAACCGGGGGTCAGTGGGCGGGCAGGTGGCCGCCCATCCGTTCGATCCGCTGGATGGCCGGCTCCGCGAGGATGCCGTGGACCAGCACCGACGCGGCGACAGCCAGGGCGCCGACCCGCCAAAGCACGTCCTGCTGCGGCACCGGCAGCCGGTTGAGCGCGTAGGCGAGGTAGTACAGCGTCCCGATCCCGCGGACGCCGAAGAACGCGATCGCCAGCGTCGCCGGTCTGCCTGCCGACGAGCCGAGCAGGGACACCCAGCCGACCAGCGGCCGCACCACCAGCACCGCGACGACCGCGATCACCACTTCGAGTGGCCGCAGACCGCGCAGCAGCCCGTCGCCGATGGCGAGCCCGAGCCCCAGCAGCGCGAGCGGGACGAACAGCCGTTCCAGCTGGTGGCCGAAGGCGTGCAGGACGCCGTGGTAGTCGTGCGAACGCTCCTGGGCACGCACGCACACCGCCGCGACGAACACGGCGACGAACCCGTTCCCGTGGGCGACTTCCGCCAGCGCGTAGGGCAGGAAGGCCAGGGAGAGCAGCACCAGCCCGTCCCCGTACTCGGCCAGCCGCAGCCGGTCCGACGACGTCCGGAAGATCGCCCAGCCGAGCAGCCGCCCGGTGAGCAGGCCGAGCACGACGCCGACCGCGAGCGGCAGCAGCAGGTCCACCAGCACCCAGCCGACGTCCAGCTCCGGCTCGCTGCCCGCCAGCGCCAGCCCGAGCAGGACGAACGGCATGGTCAGGCCGTCGTTGAGCCCGGCCTCGGTGGTCAGCGTGAAGCGGATTTCGTTGTCCCTGGCCAGTTCCGGCTCGACGTCCGGGTGCGGGACGCCGATGTCGCCCGCCAGCACCGGGTCCGTGGGTGCCAGCGCCGAGGCGAGCAGCAGCGCCACCCCCGGCGCGAGCGCGAGCCACCAGTACCCGAGCGCGGCGATGGCGAGGATCGACAACGGCATGGTCAGCGCGAGCAGCCGCCACGTCGAGCCCCAGCGCTTCGGGCCGAACGGGCGGTCGACCGACAGGCCGGCCCCGGCGAGCGCGACGAGAATGCCCAGCTGGGTGAACGACTCGACGCCGTGCAGGTGCGACGCGGGGTCGCTCCAGCCGTTGCCGTAGGGGGCGGGCAGGGGCAACAGGCCGAGCACGATCCCGGCGACCAGCATCACCAGCGGCACCGAAAACGGCCGGTCGGCGACCAGTTTCGGCACGATCGCCGCGGCCAGGGCGAGCAGGCCCGCCACACCGAACAGCACCGTCAACGACGACAAAGGTTCCTCCCACCCGCTCGTGCCTCGCCACTCGGGCGCGCGGGTGCCGGCCGAGCGTGAACCGGGTGCCGCCGCTGCGCTGTCCCCCGTCGATGCGCGTAGCGTGGCCAGGAGGTGCGCCGCGCCCGGAGTTCCCGGTGGTGCGCGCGGTGAAACCGGCGAGGAGGCGGCGTGACGGCGGCGAACGGGGCCGGTCGGCCCTGCCGGTTCTGCGGCACGGTCCGCGGCCCGCGGGTCCCCGGCAAGGCCGGGCCGATCTGCCTGGAGTGCGTGCGGACCGGGCTGCGGGTGGTCGGCGACGGCGCGGACCGCGAAACCACCGGCGGCGACGTGCTGGCGGCGGTGACCTCGCCGCTGGCCGCGGTGTGCGAGTTCTGCGGCCGCCGGGAGCGGCGGACGTTCCTGGGCCTGCGCCGCCCGCTGCTGCGCGTCGACTGCGCCGCGCGGGACGCGGTGATCTGCGCGGACTGCCTGGACCACGCGGGCGACGTGCTCAACGTCGCGCTGCGTCACTGACGTCAGTTCGAGGAAAACCCGCGACCGCAGTTGAAGCGCCCCAATGTGGCCTTCGGTGCGTGAGACGCACCGAAGGCCACATTGGGTGCGTCAGACGCAACCAAGGCCACATTGGGGCGCAGTCAGCTGGTCACGCCCGAGCCGTGAACACGTACGAACCCGCGGGCACGAAGTACGTCCCCGCGCCCGACGGCACCGCCTGCGCCGGCGCGGCGACCGAGCCCGGCTGGGACGTCGGCACCTGCACCGTGGCCGAAGCGCCGACCGGGACCGTCACCCGCAACGTCAGCTGGCCGCCCGAGACGGACCAGTCGCTGACCGCGTTGCCGTACGGCGTCTCCTACGCCGACTTCGCCGACGTCAACCCGCCACCCGGCTGCGGCGCGATGCGCAGTGCCGCGTATCCGGGGGACGCCGGGGAGAGCCCGCCCACCGAGCGGTAGAGGAAGTCGCCCACCGAGCCGAGACCGTAGTGGTTGAACGAGTTCATGCCCGGGTCGTTGAACGAGCCGTCGGGCTTGATGCCGTCCCAGCGCTCCCAGATCGTCGTCGCGCCGTGGCCGATCATGTAGCCCCAGCCGGGGAAGCCCGGCTGCAGCAGCACCTGGTACGCGACGTCGGCGTGGCCGTGCGCGGCCAGCACCGGCAGCAGGTTCTCCACACCGAGGAACCCGACGCTCAGGTGCCCACCGGCCGCCGCGACCCGAGCCGCCAGCTTGTCCGCCGCCGGCTGCACCCGTGAAGCCGGCAGCAGCCCGAACGCCAGCGCCAGCACGTAGCCCGCCTGAGAACCCGCACCCACCGTGCCGTCGGCCTGCGAAAAGCGCGAAGTGAACGCCGCCCCGACCTGGTCGGCCAACGTCCCGTACTTCGTGGCCTCGGTGGTGTGCCCGGTGGCCGCGGCCATCCGCGACACCAGCCGTGACGACCACGCGAAGAACGCCGTCGAGATCAGGTCCTGCGCGGTGTTGTCGTTGACGTTGAGCCAGTCGCCGTAGGTCTGGTGGTCGCGGATCAGGTCGGCGCCCGACGTCGAGCGCAGGTACTCGACCCACTTCACCATCGCGGCGAAGTGCTCGTCGATCACGCCGGTGTCGCCGTAGCGCTGCCACAGGGTGTAGGGCACGATGACGCCCGCGTCACCCCAGCCCGCGGTGCCCGAACCGCTCAGCACACCCGGCGCGACGTCGGTGAACGACCCGTCGTCGTGTTGCGCGTCGACCAGGTCGTCGCTGAACTTGCCGAGGAAGTTCGCGACGTCGAGGTTGAACGTCGACGTGCCGGCGAAGATCCCGATGTCCCCGGTCCAGCCGAGCCGCTCGTCGCGCTGCGGGCAGTCGCTCGGCACCGACAGCATGTTCGAGCGCTCACCCCACAGGATGTTGTGCTGCAGCTGGTTCACCAGCGCGTTCGACGACGTGAAGGTGCCGGTCTGCGCGCCGGAGGTCCACATCGCACGCCCGGTCAACGTCGCCGCGGTCGGCGCCGACGGCAGCCCGGTCAGCTCGACGTACCGGTAGCCGTGCACGGTGAACCGCGGTTCGTACGTCTCGGCGCTCCCGGTGCCGGCGAGGGTGAACCGGTCGGTGGCCTGCGCCGCCCGGAGGTTCGTCGTGTAGATCGTGCCGTCGGGGTTGAGCACCTCGGCGTGGCGCATGGTGACCGTGGTGCCGGCCGGGCCGGTCACCGAAAGCCGGTTCCAGCCGCTGAAGTTCTGGCCCAGGTCCGCGACCCACACGCCCGGCTTCGGCTGCGTCCACGACACCGGCTCGAACTCCTGCTGCACCGTGACGCCGTTGTCCACTTGGGACACCAGGTTCGGCTTGGCGCCGGACTTCACCCGCGGCGCCGCCCACCCGCAGTCGTCGAAGCCGGGCCGGTCCCAGCCGCTCGCGAGCCGCGCGTCGTACGTCTCACCCTGGTAGAGGTCGTCGGCGCGGATCGCGCCGTCGCCGGCCTTCCACGTGGTGTCGGTCGCGACGGTGGTCGACGTCCCGTCGGTGAACGTGAGCTTCAGCTGCGCCGAATACCACGGCTCGGTCCCGTACTTCTGGCTGCCGGCGATGCCGATGCTGCCGGCGTACCAGCCGTTGCCGACCAGCGCGCCGAGGACGTTCTCGCCGCCGCGGATCTGCTTGGTGACGTCGGAGACGCGGTACTGGACGCGCTTGGCGTAGTCGGTCCAGCCGGGCTCGAGGACCTCGCCGCCGACCTTGGCCCCGTTGAGGTGGGTCTCCTGCAGGCCGAGTGCGGTGGTCAGCAGGCGCGCGCTCGCGACCGGCTTCGAGACGGTGAAGCTCTTGCGCAGCAGGGGAGCGGGGGCGCTGACAGCGACGTTCGCGCCCCACGGTCCGGTGCCGTAGGCGGCCACCGCCTGGGCCGCGGGCCACGAGCTGTCGTCGAACCCGGTGCGCTGCCAGCCGTCCGGCCCGCTCCGGTCCGCCTTCCACGAGCCGTCGGTGACCACGGCCGGGCCACCCGGGACGGTCAGCTTCGCGATCATCCCGGCCGGGCTCTGGGTGGTGTTCTCCGCGCTGACCGCGATGGTGTTCGCGCCGGCCTTCAGGAGGCCGCCGACCTCGACGACGGCGGCGGTCTTCCACGAGTCGGTCACGCGCGGGGAGTCACTGACCTTCGTGCCGTTGACCCACACGGTGGCGGTGTCGTCGCCGGTGACCACGAGCGTGGCCCTGGCCGGCGCCGCGGCGAGGTCGACGGTCTTGCGGAAGAAGCGGGTCGACGGCGGGACACCGCCGGCCGGATCGCCTTCCGGGTACCAGACCCAGCTCGCCCCGGCCAGGTCCGGGCCCGCGGTGGCCCGGCCGAGGAACGCGCCGGTCCACTCGGCGCCCGGGTCGCGCAACGCGGTTTCGAAGCGCTGCACGGCACTCCAGCCACTCTGCCGGCCCTCGCCGTCCCAGACCCGGACCTTCCAGGTGTACGCGGTCAGCGACGTCAGCGCGGGGCCGCCGTAAGCGACGTCGGCTTGCTGCGCCGAGGTCACGCGGCCGCTGTCCCAGACGTCCTTGCCGGCCGCGGACACCACGACCTGGTACGCCGACTGCCGTTGCTGCGCCGCCGAAGACGCGAGTTTCCAGCCGAACCGGGGCTGGTCGACGCCGATCGGGTTCACCCGCTGCCCGACCGTCGCGCTCGCGACCGAGAGCGGTGTCTTCGCCGAAGGGCTCGGCGTGACGACCCGGTCACCCCACGGCCCGGTGCCGTAGGCGCCGAGGTCCGCGGCGGCGGCCCACGTCCCGTCGGCGAAGCCGGGCTGCTCCCAGCCTTCCGCCGCGGTGGTCGCGCTCTTCCAGCCCGGGCCGGTGGTCAGGTCGGTGGTGCCCGACGCGGTCGTCACCCGCAGCCGCCCGAGCAGCCCGGCGGCGCCGCCGGAGTTGCGGACGGCGACGGCGAGGGTGTTGGCCCCGGGCACGAGGGCGGGCCGCAGGTCGACCGACAACGCCGTGCGCCACGAGTCCTGCGTGCGGGCGGACGAGGCCAGGGGCTTGCCGTTGAGCCAGACGTCGGCGGTGTCGTCGCCGGTGACGACGAACCGCGCGTCGCTGACCGCGGCGGCGGGCACGGTGAACGTGGTGCGGAAGTACCGGGTGGCGGCGGGGGTGGCGCCTTCCGGGTACCAGATCCAGTGCGCGCCGGTCAGCTCGACCGGTGGCGCGGCGCCGGCCGGGGGAACCGACGCGGCTGAAAGGACCAGGATCGCGGCGAGCGTCGTGGTGGTCGCGCGCCAGAGCTTCGAGGGCAGCATGCAGGGCTCCCTTGGGGCGGGGATGGGGCGACATATTTAAACGTTTCAATAGTGCGTGTTAAGTGACTGTAATGACAGGAACACACGTTGGCAATACTCCACCGGGACGCCGGGCTGGTGAATCGCTTCGACGATCGGCCGATTCATAAATCGTTTTAGGTGACGTGGGAATGATCTTCCGGCGCTGGGACGAGCGGTGCGTTCTGTCCGGTTTGCCCGCGAATCGGAACGTTGACGAGGGCGGGGTCGCGGGGGATCATTCCGCCCTGGTAACGCTCACACCCTCGGTTCCCCCATGGAGGCTTTTATGGCCCGGGTCAGTGTCCGAAAGAATGTTAGCGCTAACAGTAAGTGGCGAAAATCGCTGCTTTCCCTCGCCGGAACCGCGGTGGTCGTGCTCGCGAGCGTCACGACGGCGTCGTCCGCGTCGGCGGCGGCCTCGCTGCCGTGTGACATCTACGGCGCGGCGGGGACGCCGTGCGTCGGCGCGCACAGCACCACCCGAGCCCTCTACGGCGCGTACAACGGGGCGCTGTACCAGGTCCAGCGCGCCTCCGACGGCGCGAAGAGCAACATCGGCCTGCTCGCCGCGGGCGGCTACGCCAACGCCGCCGCCCAGGACTCCTTCTGCGCCGGGACGACCTGCCTGATCACCGAGATCTACGACCAGTCGCCGCGGCACAACGACCTGACGATCGAAGGTCCCGGCGGCGCGGGCGGCCAGGACACCGGCGTCCCCGCGGACGCGCTCCCGGTGACGGCCGGCGGCCACCAGGTCTACGGCGCCTCGTTCTCCGGCCGGATGGGCTACCGCGACAACACCACGACGGGCGTCGCGCGCAACGGCCAGCCCGAGGGCATGTACATGATCACCTCCGGCACGCACGTGAACGGCGCCTGCTGCTTCGACTACGGCAACGCCGAGACGAACAACCAGGACACCGGCAACGGCCACATGGACGCCCTCAACTTCGGCACCGAGTGCTGGTTCCAGCCCTGCTACGGCGCCGGCCCGTGGGTGCAGGCCGACCTGGAGAACGGGCTGTTCCAGTCGAGCGCCGGCGGGAGCCAGAACTCCTCGAACACCGGCATCACCGCGCCGTTCGTCACCGCGTTGCTGAAGAACAACGGCCAGAACTTCTTCGCGCTCAAGGACGGCAACGCCCAGTCCGGCGGCCTGCGGACGACCTACTCCGGCCCGGAGCCGACGCGGGCCGGCTACTCGCCGATGCACCAGGAGGGCGCGATCGTCCTCGGCACCGGCGGCGACAACAGCAACGGCTCGATCGGGTCGTTCTTCGAAGGCGTGATGACCGCCGGGCTGCCGAGCGACGCGGCGGACAACGCGGTCCAGTCGAACGTCGTCTCCGTCGGGTACGGCGGCCCGACCGGCGCCACCGGGACGCTGAACCCCGGCTCGGAGATCTCCCTGCGCGCGACCACCGCGTGCTGCACGAGTGACTACCTCCGCCACCGGAACAACAACGCGGTGATCTCGCCGGTCAGCTCCACTTTGGACAAGAGTGACGCCACCTGGATCGTCCGGCGCGGCCTCGCGAACGCCTCCTGCGTGTCGTTCGAGTCCCGCAACTACCCCGGGGACTTCCTGCGCCACTTCGACTTCCAGGTGTTCCGGCAGCCGATGGACGGCAGCGCGGCGTTCCGCGCCGACGCGACGTTCTGCCCGGTCGCCGGGAAGAACGGGCAGGGCTCGTCGTTCCGGTCGTACAACTACTCCGGCAAGTACCTGCGCCACTACGACAACACCGTCTACATCGCCGACACCGGCGGCGCCCACGCGTGGGACGCCGCCGGGTCGTACAACGACGACGTCAGCTGGGTCGTCGCTCAGCCCTGGGCGCCCTGACCCGGCGCACGACGACGATGGCGGCCACGCCCAGCAGGACCAGGGCGAGCGGCAACGCCGTCGGCAGCCACGGCCAGGCCCGGCCTTCGAACACGACACCGTCGGTGGGCAGCTCCAGCGCCTTCGCCGTCCACCGCGCGGTCGCGACGTCCGTGCTGCGCGCGAGCGCGCTCACGGCGGTGTCGTAGGCGAATCCGGGCCGGTCGTGGACGTACTCCGGAGCCGGCAGGCCGGGCGACGGCGTGACCCCACGCGTCGCACCGGGCACGAGCAACCGGTCGAGGTCCGGCGCGCCGGCCAGGCTCGCGCGGGGGACGAAGGTCAGCCCGTGCCGCGACCGGATCGGCGCGCCGTCCGCGCTCAGGGCCAGGGTGCGCGAGGTGAGCGACTGGCCCTGGGTGTCGAAGACGGACGCGAGCTCGAGCTCGCCGACGCCGCTCGCCAGCAGCACGCCGATCTCGTCGGGCGCCCAGCGGAAGGCGCCGTTGACGATGGCGACCGCGTCCGGCATCCCGGCCGCCGGGGTCACCGGGACCGTGGTGCCGTAGCGCCGCCAGCCGATCGTCTTCGCGGTCTCGGCCGCCACCTCGCGGCCGGCGAGGCGCTCGACCCAGTGCAGCGTCCCGTCGACGCCGGACAGGATGCCGGCCGTGGTGACGACGTCGCCGTCGTCGACGAAGCGCTGTCCCCGCACCCAGTGCACGGCCGGGTAGTCCGCGGCCCAGGTGTCGACCTTCAGCCAGTGCGCGGTGGCCGGCCGGCCGTCGAGCAGCCCGGCCGAGGCGAGCACCCCGGCGCCGTTGCAGACGCTCAGCAGCTTCGCGCCGTTCGCGGCCTGGGCGCGCAGCCAGGTCTTGACCGACTCGGTGCTCGGCTCGCCGACGTCCGGCAGCGCGGGCACGACGACGAGGTCCGGCGCCTTGGGGCCGAGCCGGGCGGCGAGGTCGGCGAAGCTGAGGTCCGGGACCAGGTCGAGCCCGCCGGTCAGCGGCTTCGGCTCGCGCTTCGCCGTGACGGTGTAGACGTTGAACCGGCCGGTGTCGGCGAGGATCTCGTACGGCGCGAGGACATCGGAGACGACGGCGCCCTCGTCCCCGACGACGACCACCGCGGTCGGCTTGGCCGGGTCGTAGGGCGACGGCGTCGCGGCGGGGACGGCGCGCTCGGGGCCGGGGGCGTACAGGGCGCCGAAGGCCGACAGCACCGAGACGGTCGCGCCGACCGCGGGCACGGCGAGCACGGCGACGACGAGCGCGAACCACTTCAAGACGGTCTTCACGTCAGTGCCAGTACTCGGCGCGGCGCCACACCATGGCGGCCAGCATCAGCGGGAACATGAGCACGTGCCCGGCGACCATCAGCGTGTCGCCGGAGAGCGCGTCGAGCCAGAACGGCACGAGCAGCACCACGAACGGCAGGTACATCGCCGCCGCCATCTCGGCGATCCGCGGCCAGGAGTGCCGCCGCAGCAGCATGGCCGCGGTCATCGCGACGGTCATGTTCGTGGCCATCACGATCGCGTCGACGTCCGGGCGCTCGAGCCAGGCCGAGGGCCACAGCGGGTGGAGCGCGACCATGCCGATGAGCATGGCGGCGACCATCTCGACGTAGTGGCCGGTGAACCGGGCGAGCTTGCGGGTGGTGGTCCGGGTGGTTTCGGTGGTGGTCATGAGTCCCTCCAGGTGGGTACCCGGACGAGAATCCCGGCTGCCGGCCGGATCGGGACGTGCCGGAAGTCATGACCCGGGTCATGTGACCGCGGGTCAGAGCAGCCCGAGGTCCCGGGCGCGCAGCGCGGCCTGGGTGCGGTCGCGCGCGCCGAGCTTGCCGAGCACGTTGGTCACGTGGTTCTTCACCGTGCCCTCGGCCAAGAACAGCTTCGCGGCGATCTCCCGGTTGCTGCGGCCGTCGGCGAGCAGCCGCAGCACGTCCCGCTCGCGCTCGGACAACGGCGCCACCAACGGCTGCGGCGCGGGCTCGGACAGCTGCGCGAACCGCGCGACGACCTTCGCGGCGACCGAGGGCTGCAGCACCGACTCACCCCGCGCGGCCGCCAGCACCGCTTCGATCAGCCGCGCGGACGAGACGTCCTTGAGCAGGTACCCGACCGCGCCGGCGCGCAGGGCAGCGAAGACGTCCTCGTCGTCGTCGAACGTGGTCAACGCGATGACCTGGACGTCCGGGTGGGCGAGCCGCAGCGCCCGGGTGGCGCCGACGCCGTCGAGCACCGGCATCCGCAGGTCCATCAGGACGACGTCCGGCTTCAGGGCCGCGACCCGGCTCAGCGCTTCGTCGCCGTTGCCCGCCTCACCGACGACAGTGATGTCGTCGTTGGTGGCGAGCAGGGTGGCGAGGGCTTCGCGGAAGAGGGCTTGGTCGTCGACGAGCAGGACGCGGACCGGCGTCATCCCGGAACCTCCATGCTCAGCGCGCTGCCCTCGCCCGGCGCCGAGGTGAAGCCGAGCTCGCCACCCAGGTGCTGCGCGCGTTCGCGCAGCCCGACCAGGCCGAAACCGGTGGCCGGCGCACCATCCGTGCCGACGCCGTCGTCGCGCACCTCGACCCGCACCGCCGTGGCCGTGTAGTCCAGCACCACCTCGACGGCGCTCGCGGCCGCGTGCTTGCGGACGTTCGTCAAGCCTTCTTGCGCCGCTCGGAAGAGCGCTTCGCGCGGCTCCTCCGCCAGCGGCCGTTCGGTGCCGGACACCGCCAGCCGGGCCGGCACCCCGGCCGCCGACATCTCTTCGGCCAGCGCTTTCAGCGCCTCGAGCAGCGGTGGCATCGGCCGCGGTTCACGCAGCGCCCGCACCGAGCGGCGCACCTCGGCCAGCGCCTCCTCGGCCTGCTCCTGCGCCTTGCCCAGGACCTCGTCGGCCTTGCCGGGATCGGTCGGCAGCACCGCGCGGGCGGCCTTCACCTGCATCTGGACGACGGTGAGCGAGTGCCCGAGCCCGTCGTGGATGTCGCGCGCGACCCGGTTGCGCTCCTGGGCCGTCGCGAGCCGCTCGGCCTGGGTGGCGTAGTCGCGCAGCTTCTCGTGCGCCTCGGCGAGTTCGCCGCGCGAGCGCTGTTCGCGCAGGAGCAGTTCGGTGATGACGGCCGCGAACAGCACCGAAACCAGGGTGCCGAGGCCCTCCCGCAGGCCCGCGCCCAGCGACATCCCGAGGTGCACCAGCGGCACCACGGCGATGACCAGCGCGATCACCGGCAGCGGCAGCCGCAGCAGCACGCACTGGCTGACCAGCACCACGAGGAACAGCGTCGCCCCGACCCCGGCGTCGATGGTGAACGTGACGAACGCCAGCGGCAGCTGGACGGTGACGTAGGCGGCCGGCCACGCGAGCCGGCCGCGGGCCCGCACCCAGCCGAAGCCCGCCGTCGCGAGCAGGCTGAACACGGCGCCCAGCACGAGGGACGCCACGGGCTCCCCGGAGCCGAGGACCCCGAGCACGATCGAGAGGTACGCGCCGCAGGTCAGCACCCCGAGGGCCCGGTTCATGGGGTCACTCTGGGGTGTCCGGCCCGCCCGGTCAACCACTTCGCTCACGCGGCCGACCGGCGGCGCGCCGCTTAGGCTGGATAAGACGGCGAAGCCGACACGGGGGTCCGACATCGATGTCAGTGCTCTGGGGAGTTTCCTTCGACGCGACTCCGCTGTCCGGTGTGGTGGTCGAGTTCCTCAAGACCGCGGGCCGCCTCGGCGGCCGCCGCGTCCACCTCGACCTGGGCTACGACATCAAGGCCGACAAGGGCGCGTTCTTCCGGCCGTACCGCGGCGAAGCCGGGCTGCTGCCGGACTGGATCACGCTCGACCGGATCGACGGCGTCGAGGAGATCCGGGGCTACGACCGGGAGTTCGTCGAGCGGACGCTGACCGAGGTCGTCCAGGCCGGGAACCCCGCGCTGCGCCCGGAAGTCGACCGGATCGCCGGCGCGCTGGCCGACCGGATCGTGGCGACCTGGGAACGCCTCGGCGTGACGATGGTGATGGTGGAGAACGGCACCCTGCCCGAGAACATCACCTACACCGAAGCGCTCTACCGCGCGATCGAGCGCTACGGCACGCGGCATCGCCTGGGCCGGTTCGTGTTCTGGCGCGACCACGACCTGATGTGGCAGAGCGAGCCGGGCATCGCCAAGTACGGCCGGTTCCCGTACCCGGGCGTGCCGGCGCCGCGGAACTCCCCGCACATCCACTACTTCGCGCTGCACGAACAGGCGTTGGCGAAAACCCTGGAGTGGGTTCCCGGCCTGCGGAGCATCGACGTCCTGCCCAACGCCTTCACCATCGCACCCGCCCGGATCGACGAGCGCAACGCCGGGTTCCGGGCCGACCACGGGATTCCCGCCGGGGTGCCGCTGCTCGCGCGGATCACGCGGATCATCCCGCAGAAGCGCGTCGACCGGGACCTGCACCTGCTGGCGCTGCTGCCGGACGCGTGGCTGTTCGTCGCCGGGGACGTCGAAGAGGCGCCGGCCGAGCACGCTCGGCTGGTCGCACTCGCCGACCGGCTCGGCGTGCGGGACCGCGTCGTGTTCGGCGGCTGGCTGACGCCGTACGACACGGCCGTGCCCGGGCGGTACTCCGTGCGGGACCTCCTCGCGCACGCGACCGTCGTGTCCTTCCTGACCTCCTACGACTACGAGAGCTACGGCAACCCGGTCAGCGAAGCGATCGCGTCCGGCACGCCGTACATCACCAGCGGGTACGAGCTGTACAACGCCGTTTACGGCGGCTTTCAGGCGCCGGTGCTGGACATCCGGGCCCGCGACCTGCCGGACGCGGCGTTCGCCCGCGAAGTCGCCGAGCTGATCACCGACGAAGGGAAACGAGCGGACGTGGTGCGCGCGAACTCCGAACTCGGGCGGGCCCGGTTCGGCACGAAGGTCGTCGACGAGCTGGTCGACCGGCTCTACCCGCCGCCGATGGGCGCGGGCACGCGGCTGAGCGTCGTGCTGCCGGTGTTCAACGAGGCAGCGAACCTGCCGGAAGTGCTGCGGACCCTGCACGACCAGCGCGGACTCGACCGGAGCCGGTACGAGGTGGTGCTCGTCGACAACAACTCGACCGACGACACCGTGGCCGTCGCTCGCGCTTTTGCGGCGTCGCACCCGGAGCTGGCCCTGCACGTGATCCACGAGCCCGAGCAGGGCGTGTCGTGCGCGCGGCGGGCGGGGATGGACTTCGCCGTGGCGCGCAGCCGGAACCGGCCCGACAGCGACCCGGGGGAGCGGTTCTACCTGGTCTCGGCCGACGCCGACTGCCGGGTCGACGCCGGCTGGCTGAGCGAGCTGTTCACCGCGATGGAGGAGAGCAAGGCCGCGATCGGCGTCTGCGACTACTACTACAACACCGGCCACTTCACCGGCCGCCCGCGGCTGTGGGACGCGATCCAGCGGACCTTGCGCTGCCGCGCGGTCACGTTCGCCCTGTTCGGCGGCTTTCCCGACGGGAAGGGCTTCGCCGTCGAGCGCGACGCCTACGAGCGCGCCGGCGGCATCGAGATCTTCTACCAGCTGCGGGACGGGAAGTTCGTCAGCCACCTCTCCGACGACTGGGACTTCGGGATCAAGGTCGCCAGCGGCGGCGACGCGATCACCTACGCGCCGCGGTCGCGCGTCGAGATCAACCCGCGGCGCGTCGACCACGCCATCGACGAGGTCATCGCCGGCCGGGCGTACGGCTCGGACGGCATCATCGTCATGCGTGACATCCGGCCGTCGGCGCCCGCGGCCGCTTCGGACCTGAGCGAGGCCGAGGCGAAGCAGGCGTGGGAGTTCTCGATCAAGGACTTCACGCCGAAGAACACCATCCTGCCGGTGCTGCTGACGCCCACTCTCCTCGAGGATGACGCGGTCGTCGCATTCTTCGGCCCGGACCTCGCGGCCCGGCTCTCCCGGCGGATCGCCGAAATCCGCGACGAGACGCGCGTCGTCGACTTCACGCCGATCCACGCCTACAAGACGCCGTCGTACCGGCTCTACTTCGAGTTCGCCGACGAGCTGTTCGCGTGCCTGCGGCGGCACGTCGGCGAGGACATCGGGTACCCGCCGCCCCTGCCGCCCTGCCTGGCGGAGGTGCCGCCGGAGCGCTTCGCGGAGTTCGTCCACTACTACTGCGAAGACCGCGAATCGGGAGAAGCCCACAACTACTTCGGCAACGGAGGCGTGTTCTGATGACGCTCGCGTACGAAGAGGCGATCGGCTCGCTGCACGCGATCGACCCGGCGTGGCCGCGGCCCGCGGTGCTCGACGTCCTCGAGGCGCCGGAGAACCGGCACTTGCTCGACTTCGTGCAGGAGGACCCGTTCGGGGCGCACGTGTTCCCGGGCAACGTCCCCGGCTCGCCCGAGGACTTCCTGCGCGACCTGGACGCGCAGCTGGCGACGTCCGGCCCGATCCACCTGTGGTCCTACATCCCGACGTGCGCCTACCGCTGCCGCTTCTGCCAGTACCCGGTCGTGCTGGTCAAGGGCAACCCCGAGGTGGCGTACGAGAAGGCGAAGCACTGGGTCGACCTCAACATCGCCGAAGCGCGGCTGTGGCTGGCCGCCGTCCCGCACCTGGCGGGCGCGGAGGTGGGGGAGTTCAACGTCTTCGGCGGCACGCCGTCGCTGCTGCCGGAGCCGGAGATCCGCCGGCTGCTGGACTTCTACCGGGCGCACTTCGGGTTCACCGCGGACACGACGGTCCGGTTCGAAGGTGACCCGAGCACGTTCACGCCGTCGAAGCTCGAGCTGCTGCGGGAGCTGGGCTGCACCAAGCTCTCCAGCGGCGTGCAGTCGTTCGACGACCACGTGCTCGAGCTGTGCGGCCGCGAGCACAGCGCGGCGATGTGCGTCGACTTCGTCCGCAACGCCCGCGCGCTGGACTTCGACTGGGTGAGCATCGACCTGATGTACGGCCTGCTCGACCAGACCCTGGACAGCGTGCGCCGTGACCTCGAAGTCGTGCTGGCGAACGAAGTCACGGCGGTGGTGTGCACCAAGCTGCACCTGGCGTCCTACAGCGACACGCGCACCGGCGTCACCGGGGAGAAGCCCGCCGCCTGGCAGCTGCCGTCCTATCGGGACAAGCTGGTCCGCGACGGGCACCGCTGGCCCACCCTCGGTGAGCAGTACCAGATGCGGGAGCTGCTCACCGAGGGCCTGCGCGCGGCGGGCTACATCGAGCACCCGACGATGTACTTCGCGCGCGACGGCCTCGGGCCGGAGAAGTGGAAGTCCATCATGGTCGACCAGGACCGGCAGGAGGCCGAGGTCGCGATCGGGCTCGGCGGGTCGTCGAGCTGCCGCGCGTCGGAGGCGATCACCGACGTCAACTCGAAGCGGTACGCCGAAACGGTGTCGGCCGGGCGGATCCCGCTGGGCTCGGCGACCCGGTTCACCCCCGAAGCCCAGGAGGCGCGGGCGGTGAAGATGGCCCTGACGACCTTGCAGCCGCTGCGGGACGCCCTGCACCGCACGCGGTTCCCCGGCCGGTCGCTGTTCGCGGAGCCGTGGCTGGGGAAGTTCCGGTCGCTGGCCGCGCGCGGGCTCGTCGAACTGCGCCCGCGCGAAGGCGTCGTCGCCCTCACCCCGGTGGGGGAGGTGCTCGTCGAAGCGATCATCACCACCGAGCTATAGATCACTACATCGAGTGACACATCGCTCGCGCGGAGCGACACGGGCAGGCAGCATGGGCTTCGAACGTGCCAGTACCGAGATCGGAGCCCCGATGAGCCGAACCGTTGCCGGACACGACGAACAGCGGTGGCGGGCCCGGCTCGCGGGCGCGGGCGTGCTCGCCGCGCTCGCGTCCGCGGTCGTCGTCACCCCGGCCGAAGCCGCGTCACCCGACTACTCGCTCGCCGGCACGAACTTCGCCGGCACCCAGATCGCGCTGCACGAAGGCGTCCAAGGCACCGCCCGGGCCGACGTCGCCGGGCAGACGCTCGGCCACGACGTCAGCGGGCACCAGGGCCCGGTCGACTGGCCCGCCGCGGCCGGCGCCGGCGCGAAGTTCACCTACGTCAAGGCGAGCGAAGGCACCGGCTTCGTCAACCCCGAGTTCATCGGGCAGTACAACGGCGCGCACGCGTCCGGGATGATCCGCGGCGCCTACCACTTCGCCCGCCCGGACGTCTCGGGCGGCGCGGAGCAGGCCGAGTACTTCATCGCCCACGGCGGTGGCTGGAGCGCCGACGGCACGACGCTGCCGGGCGCGCTGGACATCGAGTACAACCCGTACGGCGACGCCTGCTACGGCAAGAGCCAGGCCGACATGACGGCGTGGATCGCCGACTTCACCCGCGCTTACCTCGCGAAGGCGAAGCGCAGCGCGCTGATCTACACGAGCACGTCGTGGTGGAAGCTGTGCACGGGCAACACGGACCGGTTCGGCGACACCGACCCGCTGTGGCTGGCGCGCTACGCCCCGGAGATCGGCGAGCTGCCGGCGGGCTGGGACAAGCAGAGCATCTGGCAGTTCGCCCGCGGCGGCGGCCTGCCGGGCGACCAGAACTACTACAACGGCCCGTTCGACCGGGTCCAGTCGCTGGCGAAGGGCCAGGCGGCGGCCAAGGCCTAGCGGGGAGGCCACCCGCGCAGGTCCGGCCACGGCGGCCGGTGCAGCACGGCGAGCGCGCCGAGGGTGGCCGCGACCAGCCCGGTGGACACGGCGATGACCGCGACCAGCGTCGCGTTCACCGCCGGCTCCCACTTGGCCACGCCGTCCCGGATCGCGAACACGCCGGGCGGGTCGGAGACGGTGATGACCGTGGTGCCGTCCGGGGTCTCGTGCGGTTCGCCGAACAGCCGCGGTGCGGGTTTGCCGGGGCGGGGGAGGCCTCGAAGTGTCATGTCTCCCGATCGAACTCGCATCCGCGGCCGTTGACAAGATCGGACAGTCCGCCTCGGCGTGCTTGTCGCGCTGTGAGCGCCTGCCTACGATCGGTCAGAAGCGGTGACGACGGTGTCACCCCGGGTGTCCTTTGTGGACGAGGGAGGCACCGTGCGCAGATTCGCCCTGCTGGCCGCGGTTTCCGTAGCCGCGGCCGTCGTCGTGTCCGCCCCGGGCGCCGCGGGGGCCGGCAAAGCCTGGTTCACCTCGTGGGCCCAGTCGCAGGACGGCCGGGCCGACGCCCCGGTGTCGGCGCAGACGGTGCGGATGGTCACCCACCTCAGCCAGGGCGGCGACGCGGTGCGCGTGCGGCTCCAGAACACCTTCGGCACCGGACCGCTGACCATCGGCCATGCCACGGCGGGTCTCAGCACGAGCGGCGCCGCGGTTTCGGGCCCACGAGAGCTGACCTTCGCCGGCCGCCGCGGCGTCACGATCCCGGCCGGCGGCGAGGTCTGGAGCGACGAAACCCGCCTGGCGACGCGGCCGGACACGAACCTCGCCGTGAGCATGGCGGTCGAGGGCACGGCGGTGCTCGGGCGGCACGGCGCGGGACTGCGGGACAACTACCTCACCCCGGCGGGCTCGGGCGACCACGCCGCCGACACCTCCGGCGCGGCCTACACCTCGACGGTCTCCTCGACACTGGTGGTCAGCGCCGTCGACGTGCACAACCCGGCGTTGAAGGGCACGGTCGTGCCGTTCGGCAGCTCGGTCGTCGACGGCATCGGCAGCACCAACTGCGGGCCGGGCTGCACGCAGCTGGGCGCGGACAAGCGCTGGACCGATGACCTGGCGCGGCGGATCGTCGCCGCGTCGGCCCCGTTGGCGGTGGCGAACGCGGGCGTGTCGGGCACGACGAGCGCCCCGTCGTGCCCGGGGATGCCGCCGTCGGTCGCGGGCCTGGACGCCGGGAGCCGCCTCGACCGCGACGTCCTGGCGCTGCACGGCGTCACCGCGGTCATCTACTACTACGGCACCAACGACCTCGCCTACGGCTGCGACGGGCCGGCGATCCTGGCGAGCTACCGCGCGGTGTTCCAGCGGCTGCGGGCCGCCGGGATCGCCGTCTACGTCACGCCGAGCACGCCGCGGCCGGGCTACGACGACCGCGCCAACCTGGCCCGGCACGAGATCGGGCTGTTCGTGTCCCAGTGGAGCTCCTGCGGCGGCACGTGCTCCGGCGTCGTCGACTTCGACCAGGTGCTCAAGGACCCGCTGAAGCCGAACAGCATCCTGCCCGCCTACGACAACGGCGACGGCATCCACGCCAACGTCGCCGGCCAGCAGGCGCTCGCGGACTTCGTCTCGGTGCCGATGCTGACCGGGGCTCGATGACCCGATCCGGGCCGGTTCTTCACACGATGGCGTGACCCCGCGAGTCGGAACGACGGGACTGTGCCCGCGGGTCCGCAGAGTACGTCCCGTGATGAACGACTCGATGGACGACGCGGGGTGCTGCCTGCTGTCGGTGGCCTGGAACGTGGCCCCGCTGACCGAAGGCCGCCCGCAGTCCCGCCGCGAGGACCTCCGGCGCACCGTGGTGTCGGTGTGCCGCACGGCCGGCC
The DNA here is from genome assembly GCF_024703995.1 of Amycolatopsis iheyensis. Classification (GTDB taxonomy): domain Bacteria; phylum Actinomycetota; class Actinomycetes; order Mycobacteriales; family Pseudonocardiaceae; genus Amycolatopsis; species Amycolatopsis iheyensis. The sequence continues at coordinate 145,661 of NZ_JAMXQV010000002.1, forward strand.
ACGGCGCGCGGGACTGGGCGGCGCGGAACGGGACGGGCGCCGAAGCCGAGTACCGGCCGTTCCTGCGGCTGGCCGACGTCGCCTACGAGATCGCCACGTTGTTGTTGCTGGTGGAGGACTTCCTGGTGCCGGACCTGGAGCGCGAGCACCGCCGCTGGGCCGAGGTCGAGGAGCTGGCCGCGCGGATGACGGAGCTCGCCGACTGGACCTCGGCCTTCCTCTTGTCAGGCTCCGCCTTACGGCTGTAAGGTTCAGCCTGACACAAGGAGGATCCCATGCCCGCTGCCGTGATCGCGCGCTGTTCGTTCTGCGCGAAGCCGAACACCGAGGTGGAGACCATGGTGGGCGGCCCGGGTGTGTTCATCTGCGACGGGTGCGTCCGGCTGTGCGTGTCGGTGATCGAAGGAAAGCCTTCGGACGCACCGATGATCGCACCGTGGGAGCACGACCTCCCGCTCGAGCAGGTGCTCCAGAACCTGGCCCCGGTCTCGGCGGCGACGACCCAGGTCCAGGAGAACCTGGCGGCCTGGGTGGGCAAAGCGCGGTCGCTGGGCGCGACGTGGTCCCAGGTCGGCGAGGCGCTGGGGATGAGCCGCCAGTCGGCGTGGGAGCGGTTCGCCTAGCGCTTGACGCCGACGCCGGCGTAGAGGCCGTCTTCCTCGGGGTCGACGACGGCGGCGAGCCGGTCGGGCCGCCAGTTCGCGGAGGTGGTCAGCCCGGGTTCGACGAGGTCGAACCCGTCGAAGAGGGCAAGCACCTCGGCTTCGGTCCGCGGGAGGATGTGATCCTGCGTCTGCCGCATGGTTTCGGCGATCTTCGGGTCGTTGAGGACGGCGAAGTCGTTGGTCAGGTGCGTGAGGGCGAGGTAGCTCCCGGGCGCGAGGGCGTCCCGGTAGTGCTTGAAGATCTCGCTGACATCCGGCAGGTAGTGCCCGAGGGTGATGGCGAGCAGCCCGACGGGCTTGTCGAGGTCGAGAAGCCGCTTGGTCACATCGGCCCCGAGAACGGCTTCGGTATCGGTGGCATCGGCTTCGAGAGCGGCGGCGTGGGAGTTGCCCTTGAGCAGCATGAGACTGTGCGCGACGGCAACGGGTTCGTAGTCGACGTACACGACTTTGGCTTCGCGGTCGACGTCCTGGGCGACTTCGTGCACGTTGCCGACGGTGGGGATGCCGGAGCCGAGGTCGAGGAACTGCCGGACGCCCTGTTCGAGCATGAACCGCACAACGCGCCGCAGAAAGGCCCGGTTACGCCGCGCAACGGTGGCAACCTGCGGCTGGATGGCTTCGAGCTGCTGCGCAACGGCCCGATCGGCGGCGAGGTTGTGCGCCCCGCCGAGCAGGAAGTCATAGATCCGCGCGGCACTGGGCCGCGAGATGTCGGCCCCGGCCGGAATCCAGTCGGCGCCTTCCTGTTCGATCACGATGAGTCCCCCTCGACTTCGGCTCGGGCCACTTTAGCGCCGGAGCCGAGTCGATCGACAGCGGCCGCGACGCGGGCGGCGGAATACCGCGTGTGCGGATGGTCGTCGCCGAGGACGATTTTCCGGCGAGCCAGGGTGTCTTGATGGAGTTCGAGGGCCCGTCGGTGCCGGCCGAGTGCGGAGAGAGCGACCGCGAGGAAGTAGGCCGCGGTGAGGGTGTCGGGATGGTCATCGCCCAGAACGTCTTTGAAGCGGGCGAAAGCGTACTGGTGCAGCTCGTGGGACTGCTGGTGCTGACCGAGCGCGTTCAAGCTGGCGGCGAGGTTGCTCGTGGATGCGAGTGTTTGGGGGTGGTCTTCGCCGAGGACGGTCTTGCGCCGGTCGAGGGTGATTTGGTGGAGGTCGCGAGCGCCTTCGCGATTTCCGAGTGCGCTGAGTGTAGTGGCGAGGTTGCTCGCGGAGATGAGTGTCTGGGGGTGGTCTTCGCCGAAGACGGCTTTGCGGCGGTCAAGGGTGTTTTGGTGGAGGTCGCGAGCGCGTTCGTAGTCTCCGAGTGAGCTGAACGTGTTGGCGAGGTTGTTGGCGCACGTGAGGGTTTCCGGGTGGCTTTCGCCGAGGACGCGAACGCAGCGCGCGAGTGTGTCCTCGTAGATGTCGTGGGCGCGATGGCCTTCACCGAGGCCTTCCAAACAGGCAGCGAAGTCGCCCGCGTAGTCGAGGGTGTCGGGGTGGTCGGCGCCGTTGGTGTCGGCTGACAAGTGGTAACTCCGTTCCAGCAGCGGCAACGCCCCGCGCAGGTCGCCGCGGCTGTGCAGATAGTTGCCGGTGTCGTGGAGCAGCCGAGAGTGTGCGGGGACTACGGTGCGCAGATCTCGTGAACTGTCGGTCGCAGTGCGCAAGTGGGGCAAGAGCGGAGCCCACAGCGGCCACAAGGGCGGGTTCTCCCACGGGTTTTCCGGAAGCCCGGCCTGGAGCACGCGCAGGACGGTGACGGGCCAGCTTTCGCCGTCCGCGACGGTGTCGTGCTGGGTACGCGCACGGAGCAGCGCGGCGGGAACCCGGTGCAGCTGCGCGGTGGTCGGCGTGACCTCGAGCATGCCGCGCGTGTGCAGGATCGTCATGGTGTCGGAGAACGCGAGCGGGTCGCGCACGATCGAGGCAAGCGCTCCGGGCAGCCGCTCGGGGTGCTGGGTGAGCAGCGTCAGCGGGACGGGCTCGGGGGCGAGCCAGGCCATGCAGGTCAGGATGAGGAGAGCCGAGGGATGGTCCTCGGCCAGCCGGTCGAAGGACAGCGTCCACGCCGCCGCCACGGAAGTCGGATAGCCTGGGCGGTCGAGCAGCTCCTCGGCCCGTTCGGCCAGGAGCGCCAGATAGGTGTCCGGCGTCCACCCGGCCAGCGACAGGAGCCGAGCGGCTTGGTCGACGGCCAGCGGGAGGTCGCCGAGCGCCTCGGCGACACGGTCGGCGTCGCGGTCGTCGATGTCCGGCAGGTGCGAGCGCAGGAGCTGCACGGACTCGGCACGCAGGAACTGCTGGACCGGCAGCGCGGCGGCCACCCCGGTCCAGACGGGATTGCGCGAGGTGATGATCACGTGCCCTTCCCCGCCGGGGAGGAACGGCTGCAGGGCGGCCGCGTCTTCGGCGTTGTCGAAGATCAGGAGCCAGCGGTTCCGCGCACGCAGGGCACCGAGCAGCCGGGCGAGCGCGGTGCGCGTCGAGTCCTGGTCGGTGGCGAGGTCGAGGGCCCGGGCAAGATCGGCGAGCCGCCCGGCGACGAGGCCGGGGTCTTCGGCCGGCACCCACCAGGCGACGTCGTAGTCCCGGCTGTATCGGTGGGCGTATTCGACGGCGGTGGTGGTCTTGCCGACCCCGCCCATCCCGTGGACGGCCTGAACCACGGCCGGCTGTCCGCGGCGAAGGGCGTCGTGCAGGGTGGTGAGCAGGTCCTCACGGCCGGTGAAGGTCGCGGTCCGGGCGGGAATCTGCCAGATCCCGCCGGCGGGCATGGAAACCTGCTCGGGGCGCCGGAGTTCGGTCAAGGCCTGCAGCAGAGCGGTCTCGAGCTGGTCGGGAGTGCTGACGGTCGAGACGGTGAGGCCGCCGGCCCGTAGCCGCTGGCGGAAGGCCTCTTGGCGGGCGCCGTGGTGGAGGTCCCGGAAGAGGGCTTGCGGGCCTTCGGTGTCGTCGCCGAGGAGGAAGACGAGCCGGGGAAGCCCGGTGCTGGTGGCGGTCTGGAACTCCTGCTCGGTGTAGGAGAGATCGGAGCGCCCGTCGACGAGGGAGCCATAGTGAAAGCCGGCGATGAGAACGTAGACCTCGGCTTCGGCGAGCTTCTCACGGTCAACCTGCGCCGGGCTGAGGTCCCGCGCGGTGAAGTAGGCCATGTCGGCGACGGCATCCCCAGCACGCGCCACGGCTGCCTCCGCCGCTTCGACGTACGACTTGGGGTGGGGGAGGTCGCGTAATTCGCTGGTGTGGCTCAGGAACACGCGCCGCGCCGACTCGGTGCGCCGGGGCCAGAGATCACCCCAGGGCACGCGGTGGTGGACGTGCATGGTGTTGCCGTCGCCGATCTGCACGCCCTGGCTGCCGGTGATGCGCATGGAGGGGCCGTCGTCGTCCCCGGCTTCGCGGCTGTCCATCGCCACCCCGTTCCCGTCGGTCTGTCTGCGGCTACTGGGAACAAGTCTGCCAAGGGTGAACGGCTGTTACGGCGCGGTGTCGTGGCGGGGCCAGAGACGACGAAAGCCACCTCTACCTGCGTAAAGGTGGCTTGTCCGTCGGGCTGACAGGATTTGAACCTGCGACCCCTTGCTCTAGTCGAGCCTCGGCTCGACCTGCGTGGGGGACGTCGACATGATCGCTGACCTGCATAGAGGTGGTCGTCATTGGTCGTCGCGGGCGGCCGTTCGGTGGTGCGGTGAGACATGGATGTGACATGTCGGAGGAGGTACTAGTCGGGGAGCGGCTTGCTGGCGCGTGGCGTTCGAGCTCGGTGACGAGGCTAGACGCTAGGGTGTCGTCGTTAACGCTGACTTTACGAGCTGCGAGGTGTCGTCGTGTTGCCGCCTACAGACCAGGGGCACCTCCGTAAGTATCTAGCAACACTAGGTGTCGCCATCGTTGTTGCGGCTATAGCGGTTGGTGGATTTCTTCTTCAAGCTCAAAATGATTTGCTTATCGAGCAAAGTAAGCTTAATCAAGCTAGCGCTACTGGGCGCGCGGCAATCGAGCAAAAGCAACGCATCATCCTCTTTGTGCTTCAATGGTCTCCGCTTGCGCTGGGGATTCTTGCCGCTGGCGGCATTGGCTTGGCAGTTTTCGGCCTTTGCGGATGGGCGAAAAGGCAAAAAGTTCTCGATCAGAAAGACGCTCTAGAAGTCGAGAAGGGGACCGCGGAGCTTGAAGGGCTTCGTGCAACCAATCGAATGAGAGAGCAGGAAAGAGAGCGCGCTGTAGACGAAGTTATTGCTGACTCGACCGAAGGGGAGGCTGTCGGACTCGCGTCTTCTGGCGGCGACTCCGAGTCTTCGACGGCCCCTGGGAAGTCGGGGGCCAGGGGTGATGGTGCTGCAATTTCCATTGAGTCTGTTGATGGCGAAGATGCGGCTCCTCGAAGTTCGGTCCGGGACGAAATCATTGCGGTTGAGCGAGAGCTCATGCGGAAACTCTCGCAAGTATTTGGCGAGGCTTACGTCGTCAATGGTGCACAGATTGGCGGCGAAACGCCAGGGGAAGCCGGGCCGGAGCGACTCGTGTACCTAGATGCCGTGGCGGTTGATCCGGCCACAAAGCAAGGATTTGCGATAGACGTCAGGTTGATGCGATCGACTTCATCTTGGCGCTACTATAGCGGGCTGGTAAATTGCGTCAAGGGTGCAATTGAACTAGAGCGACTCAGGCTTCATGATGCATCTAGTTTTACCCCTGTTATGATTGCTGTTATCGAAGACCATGAAATAGGCATGTCGCGAATTGCTAGGTTTAGAATTCTTCTCGAAGAGGCGGCAACGCTTTTTATTAACAGGCCAAAGGTGCTTATTTACTCGCGAGAGCAATTCTTCGCGATGGCTGACAATAGATTTCTTTTCGATCTGAACTAGTTCCGTGACTGCTTTTCGCGCATCAAGTGTGCGGCCTTTCGGCATCTCGTCGACCTGGCGCAGCCCGATCATGCTGTGTCAAGGGGGCACGTTCCACTTGACTGCCGCTGACCTGCGCGGCTGCCCCCTTGACGCGGCGTGATAGCCCTCCGGGAGGTCGTCGAGATGCCGTTTGGCCGCACACGGACGCAACCGCCACGCTCGACTCGGCTATCTCGGAGACCTGCCCGTCCGGCGAGGACATTCTCTTCTTCTTGAGCTGCGGCCTCCGGTGCAGCCGCCGGCCGGTCGCGTGGGTGCCGGAAACGGGCCCCGCGCGTGCCGGCCGATAGCGGCGCGGCCCCGGAGGGGCCGCCTTGATCCGGACCCCGGGAGCGTGTGACACGTATGTGACATGCCCCGGGGTTCTCGGTGCCCGAACCGGCCCCGGATACGACGAAAGCCACCTCTACCTGCGTAAAGGTGGCTTGTCCGTCGGGCTGACAGGATTTGAACCTGCGACCCCTTGACCCCCAGTCAAGTGCGCTACCAAACTGCGCCACAGCCCGGACCCGCACTCGCTGAGTGCGTGAGAGGTACTCTAGCGCGCCCGCCTACCCGCCCTGCAACCGGCCCCCGGAACCGCCTGACCTGCGAAAACAGGCCAGGCGGCGCCAAAAGCACTCAAGCCGGGTTGCCGGCGTGCGTCAGCGTCTGCCACGCCACGAACAGGTTGTTCGAGCCCGCCGGGCGCTGGCGCTCCGTCAGGGTCTGCGTGTTCGTCATCGCGATGCCCAAGCGCGTGTGCAGCGCGTTGAACCCCACCTCCGTCACCGGGCCCAGGCCGAGCTTCAACGAGCCGTTGCACAGCCACGATGGCACCGCCGTGCCCAGCTGGTACTTCGACTGGAAGCCCAGTGCCTGCCTCAGCCGCTCGCCGACGTCCGTTCCGTACACGTCCTGGCCCTGGATGCGCAGCGTCTCCGCCACGTCCGCGATTGCCGCTATTCCGTACCCCGTGTGGGTGAAGTCGCGGCAGGTCTCCTGGGTCAAGCCGTCCACGAAGGTTCCCTGGCCCTGCCAGTAGCTCACGATCTGGGCTCGGGTGGACAGTCCGCTGCCGGGGACCGTCTTGGGCAGGGCGCCGTCCGAGGACAAGTACACGTACGCCGCCGTGCGGTTGCGGTAGCGGGTTACCGCCTTGTCGAAGTTCGTCTTGTCCTCCAGGAAGACCGAGATGCCCACCGCGGCCTCCATCATGGACAGTTCCCAGTTTCCGTTGCTGTTGCTGCCGTTGATGATTTTGTTCAAGTACACGTTGCGCAGCATCGTGCCGAAACGGCCCGAGTTCGGCCAGCTCGTGTACGTGTACTTGATGATCTCCGCCGCGCGGGGCCAGGACGAGCCCGACCAGCCCGTCTGCAGCGGCGCGTTGCTGTTGGTGTGACTCGTGATCGTCGCCGACCACGCGTCCATCAGGGCGATCGCCTTCTGCGCGTAACGCGCGTCTCCCGAGATGTACCAGATCAGGGCGTCCGTGTAGGCCGCTATCGCGTCTTCCCGCTCGTCGGTACACCCGTAGTTCGGGTTCGAATAGGACCCGCATTCCACCACCGCGCGGGGTTTCGGGGTGCGGGAAAGCGACGCGTACGAACTCGACACAGCCTGGTCGTACGCGGCTTTCCACGGCTGGGCGCCGGCTTTCACCTGCGTCTTCACGAAATCCAGCTGCGGGCGGCTGACCAGCACGCCCGGGTGGGTGAACGTCGCGGGTGCGGCGGGCGCGGGAGTGGCTACCAGGCCCAGTGCGAGGGGTACCAGGGCGGCGAGCGTGACGACTTTTCTCAAGCGGGACATGGCTCTCCTCGAGACGACGGTGTCCGGGGGTAGCGCGCGCTCCGCTCAGTCTCATGGTCCAGACCACCGCTCGTCAAGAACCGGACCGGCCTTTCTTCGCCTCCTGAAGAAAAGAACCGGAAAATGTTCAGCCCGCTGAACGGAAAGGCAATTCCGTTCAGCGGGCTGAACGAACTCAGCCGAGCCCGGCGCTCACCGCGTTCATCAACGTCCCGGTGTCACCCGACATCTCCCACGCCATCACGCCGAGCAGACCACGTTGCTTCAGCCACGTCGTCTTCAGCCCGATCGACCAGGCGTCGTCGAACGTCCACCACTGGCCGCCGTTGCCCGTGTAGCACGACGTCGCCACCGCGGCCGTGTCGTGGTACACCGTGCACGCCGGGACGCTCGCCACCAGGTTCGCGTACCCGCGCGTGCCCGCTTCCTCGGCGAACTGACCCGGCGCCGCGCCGGTCGCGGACTGCCACTCGCCGTGCTTCCCGCCGTCCGCGACGCCCTGCCAGCCGCGGCCGTAGAAGGCCAGGCCGAGGGTCAGCCGCCGTGGATCGACGCCCGCGTTCGTGTACGCGTTGATCGCCGCTTCGGCGCTGAAGTGGAAGTTGTACGGGTCGTCGGCGTCGGCGTACAGGTTGCCCTGGTGGCCGGTCCGGTTCGGCTCCCACGAGTTGTCACTGCCCGACCCGTGGAAGTCGTACCCCTGCACGTTCGCCACGTCCAGGGAGTCGAAGACGCGCGACAGGTCCCAGCCCGCCGCCACCTTGGCCGGGTCGGCCGGGGTGAACGCGTGCAGCTGGTAGCGCTTGCCGGTCGTCGCGCCGTACGCGTCGAGCTGCGTGCGGAACTCCGCCAGCAACGCGGTCAGGTTGTTCTTGTCGTTCGGGCTCCAGTGGTTGCCGGGGTGCCCGTCCGCGCTGGCCGGCCACTCCCAGTCGAGGTCGATGCCGTCGAAGATGCCGGCCGCCGTGCCCGGGCCGCCCGCGCCGCCGTAGGAGGCGATGTTGCCCTTGATCCACGTGTCGACGCACGACGACACGAACTTCTTGCGCGAGGCGTCGGTGGCCGCGACGTCGGAGAAGTACTTGGAGTACGTCCACCCGCCCAGCGACACCAGGACCTTGAGGTTCGGGTGCTTCGCCTTGAGCTTCTTGAGCTGGTTGAAGTTGCCGCGCAACGACTCCCAGCCCGTGTCGGCCACGCCGTCGACCGACTGCGCCGCGGAGAACGGCCGCGAGTAGTCGGCCTCGGCGTCGCCCGCGCCGTCACCCTGGTTGGGGTCCTGCGGGTTCGCCGTGGTGCCCTTCGTGACGCCGGACAGGCAGGTCAGGTTCACCGGGTCGATGTTCTCGAACGCGTAGAGCAGGTGCGTCAGCTTCGACGCGGCGCCCGACGTCTCGAGGTTCTTCACGAAGTACTGGCGCCCGTAGATGCCCCACTGCACGAAGTAGCCGACCTTCGCGTAGCCCGACACGATGTCGCCGGTCTTCGCCGAAACGGAGTTGCTCGGCGCCGACACGTTGTCGTAGCCGTCGCGCGCCCGCACCGTGAACGTGTACGAAGTGGACGGTGCCAGCCCGGTCACGACGGCCGACGTCGTGGTCACCGTGGTGGCCACAGTGGACCCGCGGTAGACGTCGTAGCTCACGACGCCGGTGTTGTCGCTCGACGCCGCCCAGGTCAGCGAGACGCTCGTCGCGTCGGCCGCGGTCGAGCGCAGCGAACCCGGCGCGGACGGCGGGGTGGTGTCGTCGGCCGGGTTGTTGGTGGTCACCGAGAGCGCCGCGCTCGCCGGGGACGTGTTCCCCTTGGCGTCCTTCGCCTTCACCGTGAACGAGTACGCCGTGCCCGGCGTGAGCCCGGAGATCGTCGCGCTGGTCCCGGTCACCGACGTCGCCAGCGAACTGCCCTGGTAGACGTCGTAGCCGGTCACCGGCAGCGAGCCGGCCACCGACGTGTTCCAGGCCAGCGCGACCGTCTTGGTCGTCTTCGCGACCAGCCGCAGGTTGGCCGGCGCGCCCGGTGGCGTGTCCGGAGAACCGTCGCAGTTGGCGTTGTCGACGCGGCATTGCGTGGGGCTCGCGGCCGCGCTGAGCCGGAACGTGGGGCTGTACGGGTAGGTCGTGCGGCCCGGCGCGAGCGTCGCGATGTAGTACGCCGGTGTCAGCGTGACCTGCGTGCCGTTCTGGGTCACCGTGCCGTTTTCGCCGGTCGAAGCGGTGACGCCGGCGGGCAGCGTGAAGGTGATGGCCCAGTTGCTCACCGAGGCGGTCCCGGTGTTGGCGACGGTGTAGGTGCCGGTGGTGCCGCTCATCGCCAGCGTGGCGGTCAGCGAACCGGCCGCGGCGGCGGGTGGCGCGAGGGCCGCGGTGCCACCGAGTGCTATCAGCAAGGCGGCGAGCGCGGAGCGTAGTCGGGTGGAGGTGCGTCTCATGGCGGTTTCTCCAGACGGCACGGGGGCGGGGACGACGTGGTCTAGACCACATCGAATGTAACCCGGTGCGGGGAGAACCGCGCAGGCCCGAACGGCGGCAACCGCCGTCCGAACGGACGGTTAACTTCCCGAGAAGCTCGCCTTGCCCGGTCCGTCGGCCAAGAAGGACTTCACGGCGTTGCGGAGGTCTTCGGTCTCGAACAGTGCGGCGGCGATGGTGGTGATGTGCGCGTTCGCCTCCGGGACGCCGCCGGCGGAGAAGTGGTCGAGGACGCGCTTGGTCGCCGCGTGCGCCAGGGTGGGCCCCGAAGCGAGCCGGGCCGCGAACTCGCGACAAGCGTCGTCGAACCCCTCGTCCGGCAGGACGCGGTTGACGACGTTCCAGCGTTCGAGCGTCGCGGCGTCGTAGGTGTCGCCGGTCATCACGAACTCCTTGGCGCGGCCGACGCCCGCCCGCGCGGCGAGCCGCTGGGTGCCGCCCATGGTCGGGGTCAGGCCGACGACCTTCTCGACGAGCCCGAACTTCGCCCGCGACGCGGCCAGGATGAGATCGCAGGCCACCGCGACCTCGAACGCCCAGGTCAGGCACAGGCCGTGGGCGGCGAACACGGTCGGGAACGGCAACGCGGCGATCCGGTCCGGCACCGCGAGCATCTCGTCGAACAGCACCTTCGCCTCGGCGGGCGAACCCTGCGCGTCGAACAGCGAGACGTCCACGCCGCCGCTGACGACCTTGCCCTCGGCGCGGATGAGCAGCGCCCGCGCGGGCGACGCTTCCAGCTCGTCGAGGGCCGAGGACAGCGAAGCCTGCAGGGAAGCGGTGTAGAGGTTCAACGGCGGAGCGTCGATCGTCAGGACGGCGAGCCCGCCGTCACGGTCGAGGCGGACGTGCTGAGCCATGTTCACCCTGCTTCTTCGGCGGAGACGATGTCGTCCCAATACTGCTGGGCCTCCGGGCGCCAGTCGACGTGTTTGTGATGGAACAGTTCCGCGGCTTTCGTCCCGCTCCACTTCGCCGGCAGGAGCTCCGCGGGCAGTTGCGGGTCGAGGAACGGGAACCGCCGCCACTCGTGCACCAGCTCGGTCTGCGCGCGCAGCACCGCCTGGCCGCCGGTCGGTCGCAGCCCGGTGAACCGGTCGATGAAGTCCTCGTAGCGGTCCTTGAGCTCGGTCAGGTCCCAGGACCGGGCCACCATCGTCTCCTGCTCGCCGACCTCGCCGTACGCGGCGGTGAACGACATCGCCTGCGCCTCGAGGCCCAGCTCGGTGACGATCTGCTGGGCCTCCCGCTGGCGGCTCAGGTCCGGGCTGACCCAGACGCCGGCCACCGGCGAGCCGAAGCCCGCCCAGGTCAGCCGGGTGCGCAGCCGGTGGCGCAGGTCGCGCTTGGCCTCCGGCACCGACACGATGAGCATCAGCCACCGCCCGTCCCAGCTGCGCTCCTCGCGGCCGAACGCGTAGATCCGGTCGGCGCCCTCGGTCAGCAGACGGCGGCCCGGCGGCGTCAGCGACCAGCGCACCCGGCGCCCGACGCGCTCGGAGACCACCCAGCCTTCGGCGGCCGAGCGGGCCAGCGCCTGCCGCGCCGACTTCTCCTCGATGTCGAGCACACCGAGCACCTCGACCAGCATCGACGTCCAGACCGGCTTGTCCCGCGGGAGCGCGTACTCGCCGAGCACGGTCATCAGCAGCGACCGCGCGCTGGCGTGGCTGACCTCGCGGCGCCGGCTCACCGTCGGCCGGGGCGCGGACGGGCGGCCTTCCCTCGGCTTCGGCCGGCGGCCGAGGGTGACCGGGGGAGCGGGTTCGCCCATCTGAGTTCACCAACCTCACTGCACAGGGGGTCTCGACAACCGAACAGGGTACCCACACTCAGTGATCAAAGCGCCACCGGACACACACAGTCGGTGGCTTTGACCATGATCTGACCCTTCACCACCGCCCCGTAGACTCGGCTACCTCATGAGCGCAACTCTCGTCGCGAAGGACCTGGCCGCGGGCCACGGCGATCGCACCCTCTTCTCGGGCCTCGACCTCGTGGTCGCGCCGGGCGACGTCGTCGGCCTGGTCGGCGTCAACGGCGCCGGCAAGTCGACGCTGCTGCGGACCCTGGCCGGGCTCGCGAAACCGGACGGCGGGGAGATCCGGCTGAACCCGCCGACCGCGACCGTCGGGCACCTCCCGCAGGAGCCGGAACGCCGGGAAGGCGAGTCGGTGCGGGAGTTCCTGGCGCGGCGCACCGGCGTGTCGTCGGCGCAGGCCGACCTGGACGCGGCGACCGAAGCGCTGACGGCGGGCTCGCCGGGCGCGGACGACCAGTACGCCGCGGCGCTGGACCGGTGGCTCGCCCTCGGCGGCGCCGACCTCGACGACCGTGCCGCCGAAGTGGCCGCCGACCTGGGCCTGGCTGTCGACCTGGACCAGCCGATGACGTCGTTGTCCGGTGGCCAGGCCGCGCGCGCCGGGCTCGCGTCGCTGCTGCTGAGCCGCTACGACGTCTTCCTGCTCGACGAGCCGACGAACGACCTCGACCTCGACGGCCTGGCCCGGCTGGAGCGGTTCGTGGCCGGACTGCGGGCGGCGACGGTGCTGGTCAGCCACGACCGCGAGTTCCTCGCCCGGACCGTCGACCGCGTCGTCGAGCTGGACCTGGCGCAGCAGCAGGTCAACGTCTACGGCGGTGGTTACGAGTCCTATCTCGAGGAACGCGAGGTCGCGCGGCGGCACGCGCGTGAGGAGTACGAGGAGTACGCCGACACGAAGGCTTCGCTGGAGGCGAGGGGGCGGATGCAGCGGGCGTGGATGGAGAAGGGCGTCAAGAACGCCCGCCGGAAGCAGCCCGACAACGACAAGTCCGCGCGCAAGTTCCGGACCGAGGCGACGGAGAAGCAGGCGTCGAAGGCGCGGCAGACCGATCGGATGATCGAGCGCCTGGAGGTCGTCGAGGAGCCGCGCAAGGAGTGGGAGCTGCGGATGGAGATCGCCGCGGCGCCGCGGGCGGGCGCGGTGGTCGCGACGCTGCGGGGTGCGGTCGTGCGGCGCGGCGGGTTCACGCTCGGGCCGGTCGACCTGCAGGTCGACTGGGCGGACAAGGTCGCCATCACCGGCGCGAACGGCGCCGGCAAGTCGACGCTGCTGGCCGCCCTCCTCGGCCGGCTGCCGCTGGACGAAGGTGCGGCCGCGCTGGGGCCGGGCGTGGTGGTCGGCGAGGTCGACCAGGCACGGCGGCTGTTCCTCGGCGACGTTCCGCTCGCGGCGGCTTTCGCCCGGGAAGTGCCTGAGTTCCCGGACGCGGACGTGCGGACCCTGCTGGCCAAGTTCGGTCTCAAGGCCGCACACGTCATGCGATCCGCGGCGACGCTCTCGCCGGGCGAGCGGACGCGGGCGGCGTTGGCTCTGCTGCAGGCGCGCGGGGTGAACCTGCTGGTGCTGGACGAGCCGACCAACCACCTCGACCTGCCGGCGATCGAGCAGCTGGAGTCGGCGCTGGACAAGTACCCGGGGACGTTGCTGCTGGTCACGCACGATCGCCGGATGCTGGACGCGGTGCACGTGACCCGTCGTCTCGAGGTCGACGGGGGGAAGGTCCGCGAGCTGTGATCGTGCGGCCGGCGGGCCGGTCGGACTTCGGCTTTCTCGCTGACATGCTCGTCGAGGCGGTCAACTGGTCGCCGGAGTGGAAGCGGAAGTCGCGCCGGCGTGTGCTGGCGGCGCCGAACACCGCGCATTACCTGGCCGGGTGGCCGCTCGAGGACGATCTCGGGGTGGTTGCCGAGTCATCCGGGGAGCCGGTCGGTGCGGCTTGGCTGCGGTTCTTTTCGGCTGAGGCACCTGGGTACGGGTTCGTTGCCGCCGATGTGCCGGAGTTGACGATCGGTGTGGTCGCTTCCTGGCGTGGGCGGGGTGTCGGGCGGGCGTTGCTCGCTGGTGTCGAGGCGTCGGCGCGGGGCTGTGGGATCGGGCGGATCAGCCTCAGTGTCGAGCGGAAGAACTTTGCGCGGGAGCTTTATCTCGCCGTGGGGTATGAGGTCGTGGGTCGAGGGGTGGACTCCGACACCATGGTGAAGGTGCTCTAGCGGGTGCTTGTGTGTGAGCGGTGCTCTTGGTTCAGAGCGGCGGGCTGTGGGTGCCGAGAGCAGTGCTCTCGACTTTGAGCGGCGTTCCGCGGGGCGGGTGAGCAGTGCTGCGTGGAGTGAGCGGTGCTCTCGACTTGCGGGGGCAACTTGCGGTCGCAGCGAGCAGTGCTCTCGGTTTTGAGCGCCTTGGCGGACGGCATGTGAGCGGTGCTCTCGGCCTTGAGCGGTGGCCGCGCCGGAGGGTGAGCGGTGCTCTCGGTTGAGAGCGGCGGGTGGCACGGGTCGCGAGCGGCGCTCTTCGGGTGGGTGCGGCGGCTGCGCGGGGTCATGAGCGGTGCTCCCGGGTGGGTATGACGGGCTGTTCAAGCCGCGAGCAGTGCTCTGGGTGGGCTGGCGGCTGCGCGGTTCGTGAGCGGTGCTCTCGGGTGGGTGCGGCGCTCCGACCCGACCGAGAGCGATGCTCTCGCAGGTGAGCCGTGCGGGCAAGCACGGCGAGAGCGGTGCTCTCGGAGGTGAGCCGTGCGGGCAAGCATGGCGAGAGCGGTGCTCTCGGAGGTGGGCCGTGCGGGCAAGCATGGCGAGAGCGGTGCTCTCGACCTCAAGCGGCGTTCGCGGCGGTGGGTGAGCGGTGCTCTCGGGTGGGCATGGCGGGTGGCGCAGGTTGTGAGCGGTGCTCTCGGTTGGGTGCACCGCTCAGACCTGGCCGAGAGCGGTGCTCTCGGAGCTGAGCAGTGCTGGCAGCGCTGGCCGAGAGCGGTGCTCTCGGAAGTGAGCGCCGCCCAGCACCCGCGCGACCAACGCTCTCAACCGAGAGCACTGCTCACCCCTTGGTGGCCCCGCCGGTCAAGCCCTTCACGAACTGCTTCTGCAGCGCCAAGTAAAAGATCAACACCGGCAACGTCGCCAGGAACATCAGCGCGAACACGCTCCCGAGATCCGCCTGGTACTGGCCGATGGACCGGTAGATACCGGTCGTGATCGTCGTGCCCTGGCTGGGGCCCAGGATGATCAGCGGGTCGATGAAGTCGTTCCAGATCCACACTCCCAGGAAGATCAGCACCGACGCCGTCGCCGGGCGTAGCAGCGGGAAGACCACCCGCCAGAACACCTGCATCCGGCTCGCGCCGTCCAGCAGCGCCGCCTCCTCCAGCTCCACCGGCACACCACGGATGAACCCGGTGAACACGAACACCCCGAACGGCACGTAGTAACCCACGTTGAACAGCACCAAGCCCTGCAGCGTCGCCATCAGGTGGGTGACCCGCAGGACGTCGGTGATCGGGATGAGGATCACCTGTGGCGGGATCATCAACCCGGCCAGGAGCACGAGCGTCAGCACCTTCGTCCACCGCTTGCCCGAGCGCGCCAGGTAGTGCCCCAGCAGGGCCGAAAGCACCGTCAGCACCAGGATCGACAGCACCGTCACGACGATCGAATTGGTCAGGCTGACCCAGAACAGGCCGTCCGGGCGGGTCAGGACCGCGTGGATGTTGGCCAGCGTCGGCGGCAGCGGGAGGGAGGCCGGCGAAGAAGCGATGTGGTCGCCTTGCTTGAAGACGTTCGTCAGCACTAGGTACAGCGGCACGAAGAACACCGCGCTGACGACGAGCGCGACCGACGGCCGCAGCCAGGAGCGCGTCACAGGTCCACCTCCCGGCGGCGCAGGAAACCCAGCACGACCGTCGTCACCACCGCGACGATCACCAGCATCAGCACCGCCATCGCGGACGCGTACCCGACGTGGTTCGAGTCGAAGCCGGTCTGCAGCACGTCGAACGCGATGGTCGCCGTCGCGCCCGAGCCCGGGCCGCCGTTGGTGATCACCTTGACGTAGTCGTAGGTCTTGAACGCCGAAATGAGCAGCACCACCGTGTTGATCGTCAGCGACGGCGCCAGCAGCGGCCAGGTGACCGCGCGGAACCGCCGCAGCGGCCCGGCGCCGTCGATCTCCGCCGCCTCCAGCAGCTCCTGCGGCACGCCCTGCAACCCGGCGAGGTAGACGACGACGCAGAACCCGAGCATCTGCCAGCACACGATCGACGCCACCGAATACAACGCGACGTCCGGGTCCGACAGCCAGCCCGGCGGGTGCTCGACACCGAGGGAACGCAGGACGGTGTTCAGCGGGCCCTGATCGTCGAGCAGCCGCGACCAGACGATCGACACGACGACCGAGCTGAGGATCACCGGCGTGAAGAACACGCTCCGCAAAGCGTTGTACAGCCAGCCCTTCCGGTCCAGCAGCAACGCCACGCCCAGCCCCAGCACGTTCGGCACGATCACCACGACCAGCGTCAGGATCGTCGTGACCTCGAGCGCGGTGAGGAACTGCTCGTCGGTGAACAGCAGCCGGTAGTTGTCGAAGCCGACGAACTTCACCGGCGGGTTGAACGGGTTGTAGTTCGTGAGGCTGTAGCCGAAACTGATCAGGATCGGCGCCAGCACGAAACACAGGTAGACGAGCACCCCCGGCGCGCCGAACGAAGCGAAGTGCCACACCCGCGGCAGGATCGGCTTGCGCCGGCGGCGGTGCGCGGGCACCCGTCGCGACGACGGGGGAGCGGGAGGACTGACGACGGCGGCCAAGTGCGTCAGCCCGCCTTCGCCCACTCGGTGTCCAGGAACGCGCACGCGTCGGCCACGGACTTGCGGCCGGTGATGACGTCCTGGGCGGCCTGGTCGACCTTGTCCTTCATCCCGGGCAGCAGCCCGTCGTCGGCGGTCTCCCAGCGGAACGCGTGCACCACCGCGTTCTGCTGCACGGCTTTCGTGTAGAGGTCGTAACCCGCCTTGAACGTCGGCCCGACGCCGGCCGGCGGGGTGTAGCCCTTGATCGCCGGGAACAGGCCGTCGGCCTTGACCGACGCGTCGAGTTGGTCCTTGTCGAGCTGGAAGCCGAGAGCGAACTTCTTCGCCGCGTCCAGGTGGGTGGCCTTGGCGTTCACGATCATGCCGCCGCCGGTGTAGGCGGGGACGACGAGCTTGCCGTCCTCGGTGGGGAAGTCGAAGACGCCGATCTCGAAATCGTGCTTCTTGGAGTCCGCGTTGGCGGCGAACCAGTTGCCCATCGGGTACATCGCGCTCTTGCCGTCGAGGAACGCCTGCTCGGTCGCGGCGTAGTCGCGGGACACGCTGGTCTTGTCCACATACCCCTTCGCCGCGAGGTCGGCGAGCTTCGAGAACGCCTTCTGGAACGCGGGATCGGCGAACTTGACCTTGTCCTGACGGCGCTGGGTGAGCCAGTCCGGCATCGTGTCGTACACCTCGGTGCTGACGAGTCCGGAGAGGATCATCGACGACGGGAAGCCGTCCTTGCCGCCGCCGATGGTGAACGGCGCGAAACCCTTGTCCTTGAGCTTGCCGGCGTCGGTTTCCAGCTCGGCCCAGGTCTTCGGCGTCGTCGTGATGCCCGCGTCGGCGAACATCTTCTTGTTGTAGTAGACCGGCGGGATGGTCTGGGTGTTCGCCGGCAGCTGGTAGTACTTGCCGTGCACCGGGTTGGCTTCGGGGAACTGGAAGTCCTTGAGCTCGTCGGGTGTCCACGCGTACAGGTTGCCCGCTTCGGCGAAACCCGCCGAGTCGACGGCGATCATCACGTCCGGGAACTGGCCGGACTGCAGCAGCTGCTTCGCGTACGAGGTCCGGCCGTCGGCGGTCGGCGCGACGAGCTTCTTGACCGTGATCCCCGGGTTCTTGTCGGTGACGCGCTTGATCGCCGCGTCCCAGTAGGCGGGGGTGAGGTTCGGGGTTTCGAACGTCAGGAAGGTGATCTCCGCGGCACCGCCGCCGCCGGAGTTCGTCCCGACCGAACACCCGCTCACCGCCAGGAGCACCGCCGCTCCCAGCGCCAGGGACCTTCTCATCGCGCCTCCCACATGCCACCCACCATATGTGATGTACGAGGCATTTGATCGGACGTCTGATGCGGTGTCAAGGCTCGAATTCCGGCGAATTGCGGGCAAGAACCGTCGAGAGATCAGATCTTTCGCTGCAATCGGATGACTGCACTCGAGAAGTCGCCGGTCGGCAGCCCGAGGGGCAGCCCGTGGGCGAGCAGGACCGCGCCGCTGTGCGTGCGCCCGGAATCCGGATCCAGGTACCGGTGAGCGGGATCGAGGCCGTCGAGCCGCAGCGGTCGCGCGGGGTCGTTGAAGTGCGCGGCTTGCCGGTAGGCGAAGACGACCACCCGGTCCTCGTGGACGTACTGCAGCGCGGTGACGCCGTCGTCGGCCGGCGGCCGCAGCCGGTACAGCGCGCCGAGCTGGACGACCGGCCGGATGTCCCGGTACAGCGCGATCATCTCCCGCGCGAACGCCAAGTCTTCGTCGGACCAGTGCACGATGTCGCCGCCGACGCCGAGCACCCCGGCCATGGCGACGTGGAACCGGAACCGCAGCGGCGCCGACCGCGCCGTGACGAAGCTGGGGTTGTCGGTGACCCACGCCGACATCGCGCGCGCCGGGTAGAGCTGCCCGAAGCCGTGCTGGATCCGCAGCCGGTCGAGCGTGTCGGTGTTGTCCGACGTCCAGACCTGGTCGGCGCGCGCGAGCACGCCGAGGTCGAGCCGGCCGCCCCCACCGGCGCACGCCTCGATCCGCAGGCCGGGATGGTCGGCGCGCAACCGGTCCATGAGCGCGTAAACCGCGTCGGTGTGCTCGGTCCACAGCCGGTCGGGGTCGTCGTCCCCGGGCCAGCCCGCCTCGCTGAACGGGCGGTTCATGTCCCACTTGAGGAAGTCGACGCCGTGCTCGCCGACGAGCCGGTCGAGCCACTCGTGGGCCCACGCGGCCACGTCGGCGCGGGCGAAGTTGAGCACGAGCTGGTTGCGCAGCTCCGACCGGCGGCGGTGCGGGTGGTGCAGCACCCTGTCCGGGTGGGCGCGGTAGAGGTCGCTGTCGGGGTTGACCATCTCCGGCTCGACCCAGATGCCGAACCGCATCCCGAGCCCGTGCACCGTGGCGACGAGCGGCTTCAGGCCGTCGGGGAAGCGCTCGCGGTTGACGTGCCAGTCGCCGAGGCCGGCGTGGTCGCCCGTGCGCGCGCCGAACCAGCCGTCGTCCATGACGAACAGCTCGACCCCGAGTGCCGCGGCCCGCTCGGCGAGCGCGCGCTGGCCGGCCTCGGTGACGTCGAATCCCGTGGCCTCCCAGGAGTTGTAGAGCACCGGGCGCAGCTCGCCGGGGTGCGGGAGGACATGCTCGCGGACGTACGCGTGCCAGGCGCGGCTCGCGGCGCCGAACCCGCCCCGCGTGTACAGCCCGGCCATGACCGGCGTGCGCAGCGGCCGGCCGGGCCCGACGCGGTGGGTGACGCCGTCCTGGCCGAAGCCGCCGCTCACGGTCAGCCGCCCGGTGGACGCCCGGGTGGTGGTCAGCCGCCACGAGCCGCTCCACGCCAGGGCGACGCCGTAGACCTCGCCGTGGCGCTCGGTCGCCGTGCCGTCGTCGACCATCACCCACGGGTTGGCGTGGTGGCCGGTGATCCCGCGGCGGCTCGCGAAGACGGTCTCGCCGTGCGGCGCGGAAACGCGGCGGAGCTGGGTCTCCGCGGCCCAGCGCCCGGTGACGTGACTGAGCCGGTAGTCGTCGGACACGGGCAGCGCCCAGGTCGCGGAGTCGGCCCGGACGACCTCGACGTCGGTGTCCGCCGACAGTTCGGTCCAGCGCTCGACGACGTCGCCGCGCAGCCGGTAGTGCAGGCTGACCCGGAGCGGGTAGTGGCGGTCGGCGAACCGGATTTCCAGGTGCGGCCCGGTGATTTCGTGGTCCTGGTACCGCCATTCGAGGGCTCGGGTGCCGTCGCCGAAGCGGACTTGCAAGGCCGGGGTCCAGTACCGGGTCCCGCCGTCCGCGGCGAGTTCGCCGATGCCCTCGTCCGGATCGTTGAACCCGTCCCACCAGGGCCGGGTTTCGGTGTCGAGCTCACGGACTTCGGCGGCGGTCAGCTTCGGGCCCCAGAAGACGTGGGTCGGCACGTCGTCTTCGTCGAGCCGCAGGGCGTAGGTGCTCGACTCGCCGCTGAGCACCCAGCCGCGGCGGTCGGCGTCGAAGCTGATCTCGGCCATGCGCGCCATCCTGCTGGCGGGACGGCCGCGCGGCCAAGCGGCGTCCCGCTGACCGGTTCCCCGGAAGGTGTATCCACGCCCGGGCGAGGCGCTCTGAACTGACGAGCGAGGGGAGATCGCGATGGTGGTCAGCAGCAGGACGATCGGCGTGCCGCCGGACCAGGCGGAGCAGGCGCGGGGTGACAGCCCGGGCGTGTACGACCTCGTCGTGGCGTACCAGGAGCCCGGGCGCCCGCGGTTCGCGGCGTTGCGCACGGCTTACGAGGCCGCGCAAGGGAAGATCGTGGAGGAGTACTACGCCAACAACTTCCGGGCGGCCCTGCTGCTCGTCGCCAAGGACGGCGTCTTCTACAAGACCCGGCTCTTCTACGACCCGGTCGAAAGCAGCACCGAGTTCGACGACGTGTTCCGCTCGGCCCGCCGGGTGGAGCGGAAGTACTCCGTGCTGCTGCACGGACAGACGCAGGAGATCCTGGCGCAGGGCATCTACACCACGGCCGTCGCGCTGCTGAGCGTGCTCGACGCGATGGTGGGAGCCGCGCAGAAGCGCGAACGGGTGACCGCGGCGGTCGCGTCGGCCCGCAAGGAGATCCGCCAGATCGAGCAGAACGCGCGCGAGGCGGCCCTGGACCGGGCGCTGGTCCGCTACCTCGGCGGGCTCGCGGTCGGGGTCGTCGCGGCCACCGCGGTGGCCGTCGCCGTCTCGTTCCTGCCCTTGGCGGTCGAGATCGGCTCGCAGCTGATCATCTGCCTGGTGTCCGGCGCCGTCGGCGCGATCCTGAGCGTCATGACGCGCACGGCGAACCGGCAGAAGGTGCGGGTGAGCCTCGAGCAGGGCTGGCTCGTGGTCATCCTGTCCGGCTGCTTCCGGCTGATCATCGGCGCGGTGTTCGGCGCGGCGATGTTCGTGCTCGTCCGCGCCGGGCTGGTGCCGATCGCCGTGCCCGGCGCGGGTGAGCAGGTGACGTTGTTCTTCGCCGGCCTCGCGTTCCTCGCCGGGTTCAGCGAACGCCGGGCGCAGGACACGATCGTGCGCACCTTGCCCGGCGCCGCGGACCGGACCACGGCCGAACCGCCGGCGCGGGGCAAGGACGACTGAGCAGCTCAGGGCCGGTCGGTCAGGTACCCGCCCATCGTCTTGAAGTACTCGGCCGCCGGCAGGTCCGTGCCGTCGGCCGTGCGGACCCGCTCCACCAGCAGGCCCGGGGACTGGCCGCGGCGCGCGTCCGGGCCGGCGACGATCACCACGCCGTCGCCCTCGCGGATGAAGATCCGGCCCGGCGTGCCGCCGTAGTGCCCCTTCGACACCGACGCCCGCAGGATCCGCAACTCCTGGCCGCGGTGGTAGGCGAACGCGTTCGGGTACGGGTCCGACAGCGCCCGCACGAACCGCTCGATGTCGGCCGGGTCCGCCGTCCAGTCGATGAGGCTGTCCCGTGCCGCGCGCTTGTGGAAGAAGCTGGCCTTCGTCCGGTCCTGCGGCACCGGCGTGTAGCCGTTTTGGATGAGCTGGATGGCCTCGGCGGTGATCGGCGCGATCAGGTCCACCGTGCGGTGGAAGAGGTCGGTCGTGGTGTCCGCCGGGCCGACCGGGATCGCGCGCTGGAGGACGATGTCGCCCGCGTCGAGCTCGCCGTCCATCATGTGGGCGGTCACGCCGACCTCCGGCTCGCCGTTGATCATCGCCCAGATGAGGGGCGAGAAGCCCGCGTAGGCCGGCAGCAGCGAGTCGTGGATGTTGAGGGTGCCGTGGCGCGGCAGCTCGAACAGCTCCGGCGGGAGCCAGGTGCGCCAGTTGTTCGCGACGATCAGGTCGAGGTCGGCGGCCTTCAGCTCGGCCAGCAGCTCGGCGTCGTCCGGGCGGTTGCGCAGCAGGACGCGGATGCCGTTGGCCTCGGCGAGGTCGGCGACCGAGTCGGCCCAGATCCGCTCGTAGGCGTGGTCGCTCTTCGGGTGCGTGACCACGAGCGCGACCTCGTGCCCCGCGTCGATGAGCGCCTGCAGGGTCCGGTGCCCCCAGGTCTGGTAGCCGAACATCGCCACGCGCATTCGAGTGTGCCCTTTCGTGATCGGGGGACGAACATCACCACGAACGTACTAGGCGAGGCTCGCCTTAGTTAGGTTAGGGTTCCCTGAACCGTACCGGAGCGCGCGAGGGAGCAACATGAGTGCAGAGGTCCCGATCTACGACATCGTCGGCGTGGGCTTCGGACCGTCGAACCTGGCCCTCGCGATCGCCCTCGCCGAGCACAACGCCGGTCCTGGCGAACCCGTCACCGCGCACTTCCTCGAGCGGCAGCCTGAGTTCGGCTGGCACCGCGGGATGCTGATCGACACCGCGACCATGCAGGTGTCGTTCCTCAAGGACCTGGTCACCATGCGCAACCCGACCAGCGAGTTCAGCTTCCTCAACTACCTGCACGCGGCCGGCCGGCTGGTCGACTTCATCAACCACAAGAACCTGTTCCCGCTGCGCGTCGAGTTCCACGACTACTTCGAATGGGCGGCCGCGAAGGTCGACGACGTCGTCTCGTACGGCACCGAAGTGGTAGCGGTGAAGCCGGTGTACGACGGCTCGGAGGTCGCCTTCTTCGACGTCGAGGCCTCGGACGGGTCGTCGCTGCGTGCGCGGAACCTGGTGGTGGGCACGGGTCTGCGGCCGCAGCTGCCCGAGGGCGTCACCGCGGGTGAGCGGATCTGGCACAACAGCGAGCTGCTGTTCCGCGTAGAAGCCCTGCGCGATGCTTCGCCGCGGCGGTTCGTCGTGGTCGGCGCCGGGCAGAGCGCGGCGGAGGTCGCGGCGCTGCTGCACGACGAGTTCCCGCGCGCCGAGGTGTGCGCGGTGTTCGCACGCTACGGCTACAGCCCGGCCGACGACAGCGCGTTCGCGAACCGCATCTTCGACCCGGACGCGGTCGACCAGTTCTACCGCGCGGGCGAGCCGGTCAAGGACCGCCTGATGCGCTACCACGGCGCGACGAACTATTCGGCGGTCGACATCGAGCTCATCGACGAGCTGTACCGCCGCATGTACCGCGAGAAGGTGCTGGGCGTGGAGCGGTTGCGGCTGTTCAACGTCTCGCGGCCGGTGGAGGTGACGCCTTCGGGCGCGGTGACGGTGGAGTCGCTGACGACGGGTGCGCGGACGGTCTTGGACGCCGACGCGGTGGTGTACGCGACGGGCTACCGGCCCGCGGACCCGACGCCGCTGCTCGGCGACCTCGGCGGCAGCTTCCTGCGCGACGAGTCCGGCCGCCTGCGCGTCGAACGCGACTACCGGCTGACGACGGAGCTGCCCCTGCGTGGGGGGATCTACCTGCAGGGCGGCACCGAGCACACGCACGGCATCACGTCTTCGCTGCTGTCGAACACCGCCGTGCGGGTGGGGGAGATCCTGCAGTCCATTGTGGACCGGCGGGTGGTCGCCGAGCCGGCGGGGGAGTACGCGGTCAGCGCGCGGTGAGCTGCTCCCGCAGGATGTCGCCGTGGCCAGCGTGCCGGGCGAAGTCCTCGATCAGCAGCAGGTAGACGAACCTGAGGTTGACCTCGCCCAGGACGTCGTGGGTCCACGTGTCGTCGAGGGCGAAGCCGGCCGCGATCTCGCGGGACCGGGCGCTCGCGCGCTCGAAGTCGGCGATCACCTCGGGCAGCGTTTCGTCCTCGGCGACCACGAAACTCGGGTCGCCGGGGGTGGTCGGGCCGTCGCACTCGGACTCGGGCAGGTCCAGCAGGAACAGCTGGAACCACCGGCGTTCCGCCATCGCGGCGTGCTTGACCAGGCCGATCGGCGTCGTCATTGACGTGACCAGCCGTTCCCGCGCGTCGGCTTCGGAAAGGCCGCGCGCGGTGTCGATCACCGCGCGGCGGTTGCGGTCCATCGTCGCCTCCAGCAGGCGGCGCTCGGGTCCGGTGGTGGTTTCGGGCAGCACGAACACAGGTCAGCTCCAAACGTGGGATGGTGGCCGGACGAACCTCGGGACGACACGAGGTGGGCCGCGTTCAGGATAGCGCCCATGGTCGCTCCGGCAGAAGACACCCCGGGGCCGGACTTGCCGGCGATGGTGGCCGCTGCGGCGAACGGGTCAAAACCGAGTCTGGTTACGCCTCTTGTGTAACGCCCGGGTGACGCTACGGCGACCCACCGGTTCGAGGGTGACCCGTTCCGCTCGGCACTACACTGACTTGTGAGCGTGACCTGATGAAGGTTTTCATAGTTGGCTCTCCCCGTGGCGCTGGAGCCGAAGGAGAGGCTTTCCGGGAGTTCTGCCGGGAGCTCGGTCAGGTTCTGGTGCAGAAAGGGCACCAGGTTATTCTGTGCTCGACCAGCGAGACAACGGCGGACAGGTACGTGTTCGAGGGCGTCGACCGGGCCGCGGTCAACGGCAAAGTCGTCCATTTCAGGTTGGACCAGACCCAGGGCGACCCTGGTCGCCGGCTCAAGGCCGAGTCATTCCTGCACGCCCTCCGCAGTGTCGACGTCGACCTCAGGTACGTTGAAGGTGGTCAGCGCGTCGTCCACCTCAGAGCCATTCGTGAGGCAGACCTGATCGTATCCGTCGGCGGGTCGTCGGGAACTGCGGCGGCCGTATATTCGGCCGCGGTACTGGAGAAGCCGGTAATGGTGGTTCCGTCGTTCGGTGGAGCGAGCAAGGACGCCTGGTCCGACTTTCGAGGGTTCTACAACACCGATGAGAAGAACCTGCTTCAGAAGAGTCCCCAGCTGAGCTCGAACTGGACTCAGGAGTTCATCGAGCTGGCCGCTCGTTTCGTGCGCAGGAATCCCATGGTGGAGGTCAGGGCCGCGGAAGTCGTCGCCTCGGTGGCCACCAGCGTCGTTCTCGTCGGTGGCTGGATCGCAGCCTTCGTCAGGGTGAACCTGGGTTTCCTGCCGCCGGTGGCGTGGACGTATGTCCTGATCATGATCGCCACGTACCTCGGCGTGTTGCTGAGACATTCGTTCTCAAGTGCGAAGTACTCATGGCGCCATCGGGTCAATGATCTTTTCCAGGCGCTGATCATCGCTTTCGCGGTCCTGATCTTCGCTGAAGGCGTCAATGCGCTGGTGGCCGGCTCCGGGCTTCTCCTGGCCAAGGGGAGCGATGTGCAGCTCCTGGGATGGCGGCTGTCGATCGTGGGGTTTTCGTCCGGCTTCCTCTTGGACGAGTACTACAAAGTGATCCAAGCGAAGGCGCGCAAGTTCGTGACCTGAGCACGCACCGCCTCGGGGCTAGTCGACCGGCGCCGGGTGGTGGCGGCTGATCGGGATCACCATCGGCGTGCCGCTCACCGGGTCCGGGGTCACCTGGCAGCGCACGTCGAAGACCTCGTCGACCAGCTCCTCGGTGATCACCTCCACCGGCTTGCCCGACGCCACGACCCGGCCGGCCTTCATCGCCACCACGTGGTCGGCGTAGCGGCACGCCTGCGGCAGGTCGTGCAGCACCATCACCACCGTCCGGCCCTCGGCACGGTTGAGGTCGACCACCAGGTCCAGCACGTCGATCTGGTGGGCCAGGTCGAGGTAGGTCGTCGGCTCGTCCAGCAGTAGCACCGGTGTCTCCTGCGCGACCGCCATCGCGATCCACGCGCGTTGGCGCTGGCCGCCGGACAGCTCGTCCACCGGGCGGTCGGCGAGGTCGGTCATCGACGTCGCCGCCAGCGCCGACGCGACCGCGCCTTCGTCCGAAGTGGACCATTGCCGCCACCAGCTCTGGTGCGGGGCGCGGCCGCGGCCGACGAGGTCCGCGACCGTCATGCCCTCCGGCGCCACCGGTGACTGCGGCAGGATCCCGAGCCGCTGCGCGACCTGGCGCGTCGGCAGGTCGTGGATCGAGCGGCCGTCGAGGTACACCCCGCCCGCCTTCGGCGTGAGCAGCCGGGCGATGGTGCGCAGCAGCGTCGACTTGCCGCACGCGTTCGGCCCGACGATCGCGGTGATCTGCTCCGGCGGGATGTCGAGGTCGAGGCCGTCGATGACGACCCGGTCGTCGTAGGCGACGCGCAGGTCCTGAACCCGAAGGGAAGGGGTCGTCATGCTCAGCCTCCGGAGCCGGATCGGTTGGCCCTGGCCAGCAGCCAGAGCAGCAGGGGAGCGCCGAGCACGCCGGTCACGATGCCGACCGGGAGCGCCGACGCCGTCAGCGAGCGGGCGATCAGGTCGCTGCCCAGCACCACGACCGCGCCGGTGAGCGCGGACGCCGTGATCGGCGGCGAGGACAGCCGGGCGAGCCGCTGCGCGATCTGCGGCGCGGTCAGCGCCACGAACGAGATCGGCCCCGCCGACGCCGTCGCGAACGCGACCAGGCCGGCGCCGGCCAGCAGCAGTCCCAGCCGGACCGGCTGCACCGGCGTGCCGAGCCCGGCGGCCACGTCGTCGCCGAGCAGGAGCGTCTGCATCCACCGGGACAGCGCCAGCACCACCGGGAACAGCACGAGGAGCGCGAAGAACAGCGGGACGACGTGCTCCCAGCCGCGGTTGGCGAGGTTGCCGACCAGCCAGCCGATCGATGCCTGCGCCTCGGTGATCTGCGCCTTGCTCAGCAGGTAGTCG
Organism: Amycolatopsis iheyensis; assembly: GCF_024703995.1. Classification (GTDB taxonomy): domain Bacteria; phylum Actinomycetota; class Actinomycetes; order Mycobacteriales; family Pseudonocardiaceae; genus Amycolatopsis; species Amycolatopsis iheyensis. The sequence goes on from NZ_JAMXQV010000002.1 coordinate 172,144, forward strand.
GTGAGGCTGGTGCACATCGCGAAGATCCCGATGCCCACCAGCAGGATCCGGTAGCCGGTGGTGCCACGCCGCCACGCCAGCGCGTACACCAGCACCGCGGTCAGCAGCCCGCCGAGGAGACCCAGGGTGGTGGTGCCGAGCCCGCCGCCGAAGCCGAACGCGATCCCGGCGACCACGAACGTCGCCGCGCCGGCGTTGATGCCGATCATGTCCGGGCTGGCCAGCGGGTTGCGGGTGATGGTCTGGAACACCGCGCCGGACGCGCCGAACGCGAGCCCGGCCAGCAGCCCGGTCAGCGCCCGGGGCAGCCGCAGTTCCTGCACGATGTAGCCATTTCCGCTGTCGCTGCCGCCGAAGAGGCCCGACAGCACGTCGGACACGCTCATCGGGACGTCGCCGATCGTCATGCCCACGCAGAACAGGACGAACGCGAGCACCGCGAGCAGCACGGAAACGAGCACCAGCCGCGGCCGGATCCGGCCGGACACCGCGCCGGCGCGGAAGGTCACGCGGTCGCGCCGCAGTTGGAGCACGCTCATGTCAGGACTCCACGAGCTTGCGGCGGCGGACGAGGTAGATGAAGAACGGCGCGCCGAGGAATGCGACGATCACACCGGCGCGGATCTCGCTCGGCCGCGCCATGACCCGGCCGAGGATGTCCGCGGCCAGCAGCAGGCTCGGCGCGACGACGGCGGTGTAGGGCAGCAGCCACCGGTGGTCCGGGCCGATGACGAACCGCACCGCGTGCGGCACGATCAGGCCGAGGAACACGATCGGCCCGGCGACGGCGACGGCCGCGCCGGTCAGCAACGTGATCGCCAGTGCGCCGCGCAACCGCAGCGGGCCGAGCTTGCGGCCGAGCGCGATCGCGACGTCGTCGCCGAGGGCGAGGCTGTTGAGCGCCGGGCCGCTCGCGATCGCCAGCACCACGCCGACCACCAGGAACGGCAGGACCTGCAGCAACGCCGTCGCGTCCATGCCGGACAGCGAGCCGGCCGACCAGAAGCGGTACCGGTTGAGCGCCACCGGGTCCGACAGCACCATCGCGCTGGTGAACGAGGTGAGCAACGCCGTGACGGCGGCGCCGGCGAGCGCCAGCTTGACCGGGCTCGACCCGGCTCGTCCGCGCGTGCCCAGGAAGTAGACGACGGCCGTCGCGGCGAGCGCGCCCGCGAAGGCGAACCAGATGTAGCCGTAGAGCGAGCTGATGCCCAGCACGGTGATCGAGAACACGATGGCGAACGCGGCCCCGGCGCTGACGCCGAGCAGACCCGGGTCGGCCAGCGGGTTGCGGGTCAGCGCCTGCATCACGGTGCCGGCGAGCCCGAGCCCGGCGCCGACGAGGACCCCGAGCAGCGTCCGCGGCATCCGGACACTGTGGATGATCACGGCGTCCGCGGAGCCGTCGTTGTGCCACAGCACCTGCCAGACCGCGCCGAACGAGATCTCCTTCGACCCCAGCCAGACGCTCAGCAGGCAGAGGAAGACGAGGACACCGAGGGCGGCCAGGAAGCCGAGCGCGCGGCCCGTGTGTGGTGGGCGTCGCGTGAGAGCGATCCCTCCGGGGTCTGTTCGCACCGCACCTCCGACTGGTACTTCTTTTAGGTAAGGCTAACCGATGGTACAGCAGTGCCTTTTCACCGTCGGTTTGTTAGGTTGCCCTAAGTCCATACCCGGTTTCGGGTGTCTTGAGCAGCGGGAGGCTGGTCTACCGGTGAGCAACGGTGACGCTGTGCAGCAGGTGGCGGAGCTCGGCTACTGGCGTGACCGCCTCGCCTCGGCGCCGAAGGAGCTCCCGCTGCCGGCCGACCGGCCGCACCTCGCGGAGCCCGTCCCGGCGCGGCTGGCGCGGCCGCTGCCGGCGGTCGACGAGCTGACGCTCCTCGCGGCCTTCACGGTGCTGCTGTCCCGGTACGCGGGGACCGCCGACGTCGTGCTCGGCATCGGCGCGCTGGTGCCGCTGCGGGTCGACCTGGGTGGCTCGCCGGGCTTCGCCGATGTCGTCGCTCGCGTGCGCGAGGCCCGCGATGAAGCGCTCGCCCACGAAGTCCCCTTCGCCGACCTGGTCGCCGAACTCGACCCCGAGCCCGGCCGCGGGGGATCGGTGCTGGTCAACGTCGGCTTCGGCGCCGAGACAGACCTGCCGCTCGACGTGAACCTGACCGGAGACGGCGTGCGCTACCGGGCCGACGTCCTCGACGAGTCCACTGTGGACCGCATGCTCGAGCACCTCGAGCACCTCTTGGCCGCGGCGCAAGAGCGTCCACAGTGGCCGGTGGCGCGGCTGGACCTCGTGCCGGCGCCGGAACTGCGCCGGATCGTCGAAGAGTGGAACGACACCGACCTCGACACACCGCTGTCGACGCTGCCGGAGCTGTTCGCCGCGCGCGTCGCGGAGGCGCCGGACGCCGTCGCGCTCGTCTTCGAGGACGAGGAGCTGACCTACGCCGAGCTGGACGCGCGCGCCAACCGGCTCGCCCACGTGCTCATCGGGCGGGGCGCCGGACCGGAACGCGTGGTCGCGCTCGCCGTGCCGCGCTCGGTCGAGATGATCGTGGCCGAGCTGGCCGTGCTCAAGGCCGGCGCCGCCTACCTGCCGGTGGACCCGGACTACCCGGCCGAGCGCATCGCGTTCATGGTGGCCGACGCCCGCCCGGTGTGCGTGCTGACCACCGCCGAGCTGGCCGAGCACTTCGCAAGTCCGGTCCTGCTCGACGAACTCGACCTCACCGCGGCGCCGGACACCGACCCCGCCCCGGCGATCGTCCCGGCGAACGCGGCCTACGTGATCTACACGTCCGGCTCCACCGGACGGCCCAAGGGGGTCGTCGTCTCGCACGCTGGGGTCGCGAAACTGGTGGCCACCCAGTCCGAGCGGTTCGGGGTGGGCCGGCACAGCCGGGTCCTGCAGTTCGCGTCGCCGAGCTTCGACGTCGCGTTCTGGGACCTGTGCCTCGGCCTGCTTTCCGGCGGGCGCCTGGTGGTCGTGCCCGCCGAGCGGCGCGTGCCCGGTCCGGAGCTGGCCGAGTACGCGCACGCCAAGGGCGTCGACTTCATGATCCTGCCGCCCGCGCTGCTCGCCGAGTTCCCCGAGGACTGCGACCTGCCGCGGGACAGCGTCCTGCTGGCCGGGACCGAGCGGGTGTCGCCGGAGCTGGTCCGGCGGTGGGCGCCGGGGCGGCGGATGTTCAACGCCTACGGCCCGACCGAGGCCACGACGAACTCGACGCTCGGACTGTGCGACCCGGAGATCGCGCCGGGCTCGGCCGTGCCGATCGGCGTCCCGGACCCCGGCACGCGCGCCTACGTCCTCGACGCCTTCCTGGCCCCGGTCCCGGTCGGCGTGGTGGGCGAGCTGTACCTCGCCGGATCCGGCCTGGCCCGCGGTTACCTCGGGCGGCCGGCGTTGACGTCGGAGCGGTTCGTGGCCGACCCGTTCGGTTCGGGCGGGCGGCTCTACCGCACCGGTGACCTGGTGAAGTGGCTGCCGGACGGCCGGCTCGTGTTCCTCGGCCGGGCGGACGATCAGGTGAAGATCCGCGGCTACCGGATCGAGCTGGGCGAGATCGAGTCGGTGCTCGCCGAGCACCCGCGGGTCGGCCAGACGGTCGTCGTCGCCCAGGACGGCCGGCTCGTCGCCTACGCCGTGCCGGTGCCCGACCGCGACCAGGCGGCCGAGCAGGGCCACGTCGAGGAGTGGCACGCCGTCCACGAGGAGATGCTCGCCGGGTCGACCGGCATCGAGGAGAACTTCGCCGGCTGGAACTCCAGCTACGACGGCTCCGACATCCCCCTCGACGAGATGCGGGAGTGGCACGCGGCAACGATCGACCGCATCCGTTCCCTGAAGGAACCGTCGCTTTCACGTGAAAGCGGCGGCTTGGGGCGGGTCCTGGAGATCGGCGTCGGCAGTGGGCTCATCCTGTCCCGGATCGCGCCGGACGCCGAGGCGTACTGGGGTGTCGACCTGTCCGAGAGCGCGATCGAGAACGTCCGGCGCGAGGTCGCCGCGACGCCTTTCGCCGATCGGGTGCACCTCGCCGCCCGCCCGGCGCACGACCTCGGCGAACTGCCCGACGAGCCGTTCGACACGGTGATCGTCAACTCGGTCGCGCAGTACTTCCCGAGCGTCGACTACCTCACCGAGGTGGTCCGCACGGCCGCCGGTCTGGTGAAACCCGGCGGCACGATCTTCCTCGGCGACCTCCGGAACCTCCGGTCGCTGCGGGCTTTCCGCACCGCCGTCGAGCTGCGGCACGGCCGTGGCGACGTCGCCGCGGTCGACCAGGCGATCGCGCGCGAGGGTGAGCTCGTCCTCGACCCGGACTTCTTCCCGGCCCTGGCCCGCGACCTCGACGGCTTCGACGACGTCGACCTCTGGGTCAAGCGCGGCGAAGCGCACAACGAGCTGACCCGGCACCGCTACGACGTCGTCCTGCGGAAGGCGACGGCGCCGGAACCCGCCGACGAGCAGGTGGTCGCCTTCGGCGATCTCGGCTCGGTGGCACGGTTCCTGGCCGCCGAGACGCCCGAGCGGCTGCGCGTCACCGGGATCCCGGACGCGCGGCTGTCCGGCGAGCTGGCGGCGGTCCTCGCCCTGGACGAAGGCGACGCCGACGCGGCGCTTGCCGCCCTCGACCGTCACGAAGGCGTCGATCCGGAAGCCCTGCACCGGCTCGGCGAACGGGCCGGCTACCGGGTGGCGGTGACCTGGGCCGCCGACAGCGGTGGGCTCGAGGCCGTCTTCTCGAGGGGGGAGGACGGCCCCGCGGCCTACCGCCCGGTCCGCCGGACCGGCGCACCCGCGTCCTACGCCAACAACCCCGCCGCACGCCGCGAGACCGGCGCGCTGGTGGCGTCGCTGCGTGCCCACGTGCGGGACCGGCTGCCGCTGTACATGGTGCCGTCGGCGTTCGTCGTGCTGGACAAGCTGCCGGTGCTCGCCTCGGGCAAGCTCGACCGCAAGGCCCTGCCCAGCCCGGACCGCTTCGCCGCCGGGCCGGGCCGCACGCCCCGCAACCCCGTCGAGCAGCTGCTGTGCGAGATGTTCGCCGACGTCCTCGGCCTCCCGCAGGCCGGTCCCGACGACGACTTCTTCGCCCTCGGCGGGCATTCGCTGCTGGCGACGCGGCTGATCCAGCGGATCCGCGCGGCCGTCGGCGCCGAGGTGCCGGTGCGCGCGGTGTTCGACGCGCCGACCCCGGCCGCGCTCGCCGAACTGCTGGCCGGGGCGGTCACCGGCACCGAGCGGCAGCCGCTCGCCCGCGTCGCCGAACGCCCGGACCGGCTGCCGCTTTCCTTCGCGCAGCAACGGCTCTGGTTCCTGCACGGCCTCGAAGGCGGGTCGGCGACCTACAACGTCCCGCTCGTCATGCGGCTCGCGGGCGAGCTGGACGTCGAGGCGCTGCGCACCGCGTTGCACGACGTCCTCGACCGGCACGAGGCGCTGCGCACGGTCTTTCCGGTCGCCGACGGCGTGCCGTACCAGCGAGTGCTGCCTGAAGCGGAGGTCGAGCTGACCGTCCGCGAAGTGTCCGATGTGGACGCGGGCGTCGACGACCTGGTGCGGGGCGTGTTCGGCCTCGGCGCCGGGGTTCCGGTGCGAGCCGCGCTGCTGACCGTCGACGAGCGCAGGCACGTGCTGGTCCTCGTCGTGCACCACATCGCCGCCGACGGCTGGTCGCTCACCCCGTTGTGGCGCGACATCGCCACGGCCTACCGCGCCCGTCTCCGCGGCGACGCTCCCGAGTGGACTCCGCTGCCCGTCCAGTACGCGGACTACACGCTGTGGCAACGAGAACTCCTCGAAGCCGAAGAGGCCACGCAGCTCGACTACTGGCGCACCACTCTCGACGGCCTGCCCGAGCGCATCCCCCTCCCGCTCGACCGGCCGCACCCCACGGTGTCGGCCTACCGCGGCGAGTTCTTCACCTTCGGCTGGGACGCCGGGCTGCAGGCCGGGCTCACCGACCTCGCGCGGGCCTGCGGCGCCAGCCCGTTCATGGTCGTCCACGCGGGCCTGACCGCCCTGCTCTCGCGGCTCGGCGGCGGCACGGACATTCCGATCGGCACCCCGATCGCCGGCCGGACCGACCCGGCGCTGGACGACCTCGTCGGGTTCTTCGTCAACACCCTGGTCCTGCGCGTCGACACCGGCGGCGACCCGACGTTCCGCGACCTCGTGGCCCGGGTGCGCGACCGCGGTCTCGACGCCTACGCCCACCAGGACGTCCCGTTCGAGCGGCTGGTCGAAGCGCTGAACCCGGCGCGGTCGCTGGCGCACCACCCGCTGTTCCAGACGATGCTCGCCTGGCAGAACACGCCGGGCGCCGGGGTCGAGCTGCCCGGCCTGACCGTCACCGAGCGGCCGGTCGGCACCGGCACGGCCAAGTTCGACCTCTGGTTCTCCTTCACCGAGCGCGGCGACGGCATCCACGGCCAGGCCGAGTTCAACGCCGAGGTGTTCGACCACACGACGGTGACTGGCATCCTCGACCGGCTGGAAGTCCTGCTGCGCCAGGTCGTCTCCGCCCCGGACCGGCGGCTCGGCGAACTCGACATCCTGACGGCCGCGGAACGCGACCGGCTGCCCGCCCTCTGGTCGGGCACGGCCGCGGAAGTTCCCGCGGTGACCGTGCCCGAGCTGTTCGCCGCCCAGGTCGCGCGGACGCCCGACGCGACGGCGCTCGTCTTCGAGGACGAAGAGCTGACCTACGCCGAGCTGGACGCCGTCTCGAACCGGCTCGCCCGGGTTCTCGCCGAGCGCGGTGCCGGGCCGGAACGCGTCGTCGCCTTGGCGTTGCCGCGCTCGACGCACCTGGTCACGGCCATCCTCGCGGTGCTCAAGACCGGCGCCGCCTACCTGCCGCTCGACCCGGGGTACCCGGCCGACCGCATCGCGTTCATGCTCGACGACGCCGCGCCGGCCCTGGTCCTCGCGACCGCGGAGACCGCCGTCGAAGGCGCGTTGCTGCTGGACGACCCGGACGTCCTCACCGGAGTGCCGGACGCCGCGCCGGAAGTGGCCCTGGAGCCGCGGCACCCGGCGTACGTCATCTACACGTCCGGCTCGACCGGCCGCCCCAAGGGTGTCGTGGTGCCGCACGAGGGGATCGTCAACCGGCTGTTGTGGATGCAGGACGAGTACGGCCTGACCGGCGACGACCGGGTCCTGCAGAAGACGCCGTCCAGCTTCGACGTCTCCGTCTGGGAGTTCCTCTGGCCGCTGATCACCGGCGCCACCGAGGTCCTCGCCCGGCCCGACGGCCACAAGGACCCCACCTACCTCGCCCGCCTGATCCGCGAACGCGGGGTCACGACCGTCCACTTCGTCCCGTCGATGCTCCAGGTCTTCCTGCAGGAGCCGACGGCGGCGGAGTGCACGAGCCTGCGCCGGGTGCTGTGCAGCGGGGAAGCGCTGCCGCTCGACGCCGTGACCCAGTTCGGCCAGGTTCTCGACGCCGAACTGCACAACCTCTACGGCCCCACCGAAGCGTCGGTCGACGTCACCTCGTGGCAGACGTCCACTGCGGACACTTCGGTCCCGATCGGCCGTCCGGTGTGGAACACCCGCACCCACGTCCTCGACGCCGCTTTGCGCCCGGTTCCGCCGGGCACCCCGGGTGAGCTGTACCTGGCGGGTGTCCAGCTCGCCCGCGGCTACCTCGGCCGCCCCGGGCTCAGCGCGGAGCGGTTCGTCGCTTCGCCGTTCGAGCCGGGACAGCGGATGTACCGCACCGGCGACGTCGCGCGGTTCCGCACCGACGGCGTCCTCGAGTTCCTCGGCCGCGGCGACGAGCAGATCAAGATCCGCGGCTTCCGCGTCGAGCCCGGCGAGATCGCCGCGACGCTGGCCACGCACGACGACGTCGCGCACGCCGTGGTCGTGGCACGGGAGGACCGCCCGGGCGACGTCCGCCTGGTCGGGTACGTCGTGCCCGCGGACACGGAGAGCACGGCGGCCGAGACCGAGCAGGTCGGCGAGTGGCGCGAGCTGTACGAAGCGATGTACGCGGGCGCCGAGGACGAGTTCGAGGGCTGGAACTCGAGCTACACCGGCGAGCCGATCCCGCGGGACGAGATGCGGGAGTGGCGGGACACCATCGTCGCGCGGATCCGGTCGCTGCAGCCGAAACGCGTGCTGGAGATCGGCGTCGGGACCGGCCTGCTGCTGACCGAGCTGGCCCCGCACTGCGAGTCCTACTGGGGCACCGACTTCTCCGCCGAGGTCATCGCGTCGCTCGGGCGCCGGGTCGCGGCCGACCCCGCGCTGGCCGAGCGCGTCGAACTGCGCACCGCCGACGCCGCGGACGTCTCCGGGCTGCCGTCCGGGTTCTTCGACACGATCGTGCTCAACTCCGTCGTCCAGTACTTCCCGAGCGGCACCTACCTCCTCGACGTGGTGCGGAAGGCGCTCGACCTGCTCGCCCCGGGCGGGGCGCTGTTCGTCGGCGACGTCCGCGACCTTCGCCAGGTCCGGGCGTTCCACACCGCCGTGGCCGACGCGCGTGGGGGCGACGTCGAGCAGAACCTCCTGCGGGAGAAAGAACTCCTCGTCGCGCCCGAATTCTTCGCCGGGCTGGACGGGGTCGTCGCGGACGTCCGGGTCAAGCGCGGCCGGGCGGTCAACGAGCTGACCCAGTTCCGCTACGACGTGGTCCTGCGCGCGGGTTCGGCCGCGGAACCCGACGTCCCCACGCTCGGCTGGGGGACCGATGTGTCCACTGTGGAGGATGTGGCCGGGCCGTGCCGGATCGAAGGCGTGCCGAACGGCCGCACCGCACCGGACGGGGTGGACCCCGAGGACTGGTACGCGTTCGGCGAGACGCACGGCTACCGCACGGCCGTCACCTGGTCCCCGGCCGGCGACGGCTCGGTGGACGTCGTGTTCACCACCGGCGACCCCGCGGGCGCGTTCCGGCCGGGTGCCGGCCCACTGCTGTCCTACACCGGCAACCCCGGCCGGTTCCGCCGGATCAGCACCCTGACCGCCCACCTGCGGACCCTCGCCGCCGAGCGGCTGCCGGAGCACATGGTGCCCTCGGCGATCGTCGTCCTCGACGCGCTGCCCGTGACGGCCAACGGCAAGCTGGACCGCCGCGCGCTCCCGTCGCCGGACCCGGTCGCGCCGACGTCCGACCGCGAGCCCCGCACCCCCGTCGAACGGCAGCTGTGCGAGCTGTTCGCCGACGTGCTCGGCCTGCCGCGGGTCGGCCCGGACGACAGCTTCTTCGCCCTCGGCGGCCATTCCCTGCTGGCCACCCGGCTGATCGCCCGCGTCCGCGCGACCTTCGACGCCGAACTGGAAGTCCGGTCCGTCTTCGAGACGCCGACCGCCGCCGGGCTCGCCGGACTGCTCGCCACGGGCCGCGGCGCCGCCCGCCCGCCGCTGGTCCCCGCGGCCCGGCCGGCTCGCGTGCCGCTGTCGGGCGCGCAGCAGCGGCTGTGGTTCCTGCACCACCTGGAAGGCCCGTCGGCCACCTACAACGTCCCGCTGATCATGCGCCTCGACGGCGAGATCGACGTCGCCGCGCTGCGCACCGCACTGTCCGATGTGGTCGCCCGGCACGAGGCCCTGCGGACGCGCTTCCCGCAGGCGGACGGCGTGCCGTACCAGGAGGTCCTCCCGGCCGGCGAGGTCGACCTGCCGGTGCGGGAGGTCGGCGACCTCGACGAGGCCCTGACCGGGCTGGTCCGCGGCTCGTTCGACCTCGAACAGCACGCGCCGATGCGCGTGGAGCTGCTGCGGCTGGACGCGCGTGAGCACGTCCTGGCGCTGGTGTTCCACCACATCGCCTCCGACGGCTGGTCGATGGCGCCGCTGTGGCGGGACATCGCCACGGCCTACGCCGCCCGGCGCGCCGGTGAGGCTCCACAGTGGACGCCGCTGCCGGTGCAGTACGCGGACTACACGCTGTGGCAGCGGGACCTCCTCGGCCGCGAGGACGACCCGGACAGCGTCCTGTCCGCCCAGCTCGACTACTGGCGCGACACCCTCGACGGCCTGCCCGACCGCGTCGAGCTGCCCCTCGACCGGCCCCACCCGGCCACCGCGACCTTCCGCGGCGAGCTGCACACCTTCACCTGGGACGCCGACCTGCACGCACGGCTCTCGGACCTGGCCCGCGAGTGCGGCGCGAGCGTGTTCATGGTCGTGCACGCGGCGCTCGCGGCGTTGCTGACCCGGCTGGGCGCGGGCACCGACGTGCCGATCGGCTCGCCCATCGCCGGCCGCACCGACCAGGCCCTCGACGACCTCGTCGGGTTCTTCGTCAACACCCTGGTCCTGCGCGTCGACACCGACGGCGAACCCTCGTTCCGCGAGCTGGTCGGCCGCGTCCGCGAGCGCAACCTCGACGCCTACGCCCACCAGGACGTCCCGTTCGAGCGGCTCGTCGAGCTGCTCAACCCGGCGCGGTCGCTGTCGTACCACCCGCTGTTCCAGGTGATGATCGCCGGGCAGAACAACACCCGCGCCGAGGTGACCCTGCCCGGTCTGAGCGTCACCGAAATCCCGGTGACCACCGGGACGGCCAAGTTCGACCTGTCGATCTCGCTGACCGAGCGGGACGCGGGGATCGCGGGCGTGCTGGAGTTCAACACCGACGTCTTCGACCACCCGGGCGCCGACGCGATCCTGCGCCGGCTCGAAGTGCTGCTGCGTGCGGCGCTGGCCGAGCCGGACCGCCCGGTCGGCGCCCTCGATCTCCTCGCCGGCGACGAACGCGACCGCGTCCTGACCGAGTGGGCGGGCTCGCTGGAGCCGGCGGGCACCGAGACGTTCCCCGGCCTGTTCGCCCGCCGCGTCGCCGAAGCACCGGACTCGGTGGCGCTCGTGTTCGAGGACGTCGAGCTGACGTATGCCGAGGTCAACGCCCGGGCCAACCGGCTCGCGCACCTGCTCCTCGCGCGGGGAGCCGGTCCGGAGCGCGTGGTGGCGCTGGCGGTCCCGCGATCGATCGACATGATCGTCGCGGAGCTGGCCGTGCTCAAGGCCGGCGCCGCGTACCTGCCCGTCGACGTCGACTACCCCGGCGACCGCATCGCGTACATGGTCGAGGACGCGGGTCCGGTCTGCGTCGTCACGACCCGGGAGATCGACGCCAAGCTGCCCGCGGACGTCCCGCGGGTGCTCTTGGACGACCCGGCGCTCGAGTCGATGTCCACAGCGGACCCGGCCGTCGTGGTCAAGCCCGAGAACGCCGCCTACGTGATCTACACGTCGGGCTCGTCCGGGCGGCCGAAGGGCGTCGTCCTCCAGCACTCGGGCGTGGCGAAGCTCGTCGCGACCCAGGTCGAGCGGTTCGGGATCGGCCCGCACAGCCGGGTGCTGCAGTTCGCGTCGCCGAGCTTCGACGTCGCGTTCTGGGACCTCTGCCTCGGCCTGCTCTCGGGCGGCCGGCTGGTCGTCGTCCCGGCCGAGCGCCGGGTCGCCGGGCCGGCGCTGAGCGAGTACGCGTTCGCCCACGACGTCGACTTCATGATCCTGCCGCCCGCGCTCCTCGACGCGATGCCCGCGGACTGCGACCTCCCGCGCGACAGCGTGCTGCTCGCCGGGACCGAACGCGTGTCGCCGGAGCTGATCCGCCGCTGGGCGCCGGGGCGGCGGATGTTCAACGCCTACGGCCCGACCGAGGCGACCACCAACTCCACGCTGGGCGAGAGCGACCCGGTCGAGCTGGCCGACGCGACCGTCGTCCCGATCGGCATCCCCGACCCCGGCACCCGCGCGTATGTGCTCGACGCCGGGCTGCGGCCGGTCCCGCCCGGCGTGGTGGGGGAGCTGTACCTCGCCGGATCCGGGCTGGCGCGCGGCTATCTCGGGCGCGCGGCCCTGACGTCCGAGCGGTTCGTCGCCGATCCGTTCGGCTCGGGCGGGCGCCTCTACCGCACCGGTGACCTGGTGAAGTGGCTGCCGGACGGCCGGCTGGTGTTCCTCGGCCGGGCGGATGACCAGGTGAAGATCCGCGGCTACCGGATCGAGCCGGGTGAGATCGAGGCGGTGCTTTCCGAGCACCCGGCCGTCGGGCAGTCCGTCGTGCTGGCCCAGGACGGGCGGCTCATCGCCTACGCCGTCCCGGCCGCCGGCCGCGACGAAGAAGCCGAGCTGGACCACGTCGGCGAGTGGCGTGAGCTGCACGAGAACGTCTTCACCGAGGCGGCGTCCGGCGGGCTGGAGGAGAACTTCACCGGCTGGAACTCCAGCTACGACGGCTCCGACATCCCCCTCGACGAGATGCGCGAGTGGCACGCGGCAACCATCGACCGCATCCGTTCCCTGAAGGAACCGTCGCTTTCACGTGAAAGCGGCGGGTTGGGGCGGGTTCTCGAGATCGGGGTCGGTTCGGGGCTCATCCTGTCCCGGATCGCGCCGGACGCCGAGGAGTACTGGGGTGTCGACCTCTCCGAGCGGGCCATCGCCAACCTGCGTCGCGAGCTCGCGGCGACGCCGTTCGCGGACAAGGTCCACCTCGCCGCCCGCCCCGCGCACGACCTCGGGGAACTGCCCGACGAGCCGTTCGACACGGTGATCGTCAACTCCGTCGCGCAGTACTTCCCGAGCGTCGACTACCTGGCCGAGGTCATCCGGACCGCCGCCGCACGCGTCCGCCCGGGTGGTGTGATCTTCCTGGGCGACATCCGGAACCTGCGCTCGCTGCGGGCCTTCCGGACCGCGACGGAGCTGCGGCACGGCCGCCGGAGCGTGGTCGCCGTCGACCAGGCCATCGCCCGGGAAGGCGAGCTGGTCCTGGATCCGGACTTCTTCGCGGCGCTGGCCCGCGGGCTGGACGGCTTCGACGACGTCGACCTGTGGACGAAGCGCGGGCAGGCGCACAACGAGCTGACCCGCCACCGCTACGACGTCGTCCTGCGGAAGGCGCCGAAGCCGGCCGCGGTCGACGAAACCGTCGTCGCGTTCACGTCGATCGAGGAACTGGAGCAGACGCTGGCCGGGCGTCCGGCCCGGCTGCGGGTCACCGGGGTGCCGGACGCGCGGCTGTCCGGCGAGCTGGCCGCCGTCGCCGCGCTCGCCGACGGCGACGCCGACGCGGCACTGTCCGCTTTGGACGCCGAGCCGATCGGTGTGGACATCGAGAAGCTGCAGGACCTCGGTTACGACGTCTACGCGGCGCCGGCGCAGCAGGGCGTGCTCGAGGTCGTGTTCACCACCGGTGCGCCGACCCGGATCCACCGCGCCCGCCCGGTCCGGGCCGCCCTGGACACGCTCGGGAACCACCCGGCCGGGCAGCGGGACACGAGTGCGCTGGTCACAGCTCTGCGGGCGCACGTGCGTGACCGCCTGCCGCAGTACATGGTGCCCTCGGCGTTCGTGGTGCTGGACCGGCTGCCGCTGCTGGCCTCGGGCAAGCTCGACCGCCGGGCGCTGCCGAGCCCGGACCAGCAGGTGATCACCGCCGGCCGGGCGCCGCGCACGCCGGTCGAGGAAGTCCTCTGCGGACTGTTCGCCGAAGTCCTCGACGCGCCGTCGATCGGCGTCGACGACGACTTCTTCGCCCTGGGCGGGCATTCCCTCATGGCGACGCGCCTGGTCGCGCGGGTCCGCGCGGTCTTCGGCGTCGAACTGCAGGTGCGCTCGGTGTTCGAGACGCCGACCGTGGCCGGGCTGGCCGCGCTTCTGGCCACTTCGGACGCCTCGGCCGCGCGGCCGGCCCTCGTCCGCGTCGAGCCGCGGCCGGACCTGCTGCCGCTGTCGTTCGCCCAGCAGCGCCTGTGGTTCCTGCACCGGCTGGAAGGTCCGTCGGCGACGTACAACATGCCGACCGCGATCCGGCTGACCGGTGACCTCGACGTCGCTGCCCTGGAGCTGGCCCTGTCCGATGTGGTCGAGCGCCACGAGGCCCTGCGCACGGTCTTCCCGGAGATCGAGGGCGAGGCGCGGCAGCGGATCCTCGACGACGTCACGATCCCGTTGCCGGTCCGCGAGGTCACCGCGGCCACCCTCGCCGACGCCGTGTCCGACGCGGCCGGCACGGTGTTCCGGCTGGAGTCCGAGATCCCGCTGCGCGCCGAGCTGCTCCGGCTGGACGCGAGCGAGCACGTGCTGGTGCTCGTGTTCCACCACATCGCCTCGGACGGCTGGTCGACCGCGCCGCTGTGGCGTGATCTCGCGACGGCCTACACCGCGCGGCAGGCCGGTGACGCTCCTCAGTGGACACCGCTGCCGGTGCAGTACGCGGACTACACGCTGTGGCAGCGCGACGTCCTCGGCGAGCCGGTGATCGAACCGCAGCTGGCCTACTGGCGGGAAGCACTCGCGGGCCTGCCGGAGCGGATCGAGCTGCCGGCCGATCGGCCGCACCCGGCCGAAGCGTCCTATCGGGGCGAGCAGTTCGCCTTCGGCTGGGACGCCGAGCTCCACAGTGGACTCGTCGAGCTGGCCCGGGCCTGCGGCGCCAGCGTGTTCATGGTCGTGCACGCCGGGCTCACCGCGGTGCTGACCCGGCTCGGCGCGGGCACCGACGTCCCGCTCGGCACGTCCATCGCGGGCCGGACCGACCAGGCGCTGGACGATCTCGTCGGGTTCTTCGTCAACACCCTGGTCCTGCGCGTGGACACCGGCGGCGACCCGACGTTCCGGGACCTGGTCGCCCGGGTGCGCGACCGCAGCCTCGACGCCTACGCCCACCAGGACGTGCCGTTCGAGCGGCTGGTCGAAGCGCTGAACCCGGTGCGCTCACTGGCCTATCACCCGCTGTTCCAGACGATGCTCGCCTGGCAGAACAACGCCGTCGCCGACGTGGCGCTGCCGGGCCTGACCGTCGCGGAGGAGCCGGTGCGGACCGGCACCGCCCGGGCCGACCTGACCTTCTTCGTCGGCGAGCGGCCCGGGCACCAGGCCGGGATCCGCGGCACGGCGGAGTACAACAGCGACGTCTTCGACCGCGCGAGCGTCGAGGCGATCCTGGACCGGCTGCGGATGCTGCTGCGTGCCGTCGTGCGCGAGCCGGACACCCGGATCGGCGCGGTCGACCTGCTCACCGACAGCGAGCACGAGCAGCTGGCCGCGGCTCCGGCCACGGCGATCCCCGCGGAGACGGCCGCGGAGCTGTTCTCCGCCCAGGTGACCCGCACGCCGGACGCGACGGCTCTGGTGTCCGGCGGCGAAAGCCTCACCTACGCCGAGCTGGACGACCGCGCGACGACGCTCGCGCGGGCCCTGCTCGCGCGGGGCGCCGGGCCGGAGCGGGTGGTGGCCGTGGCGCTGCCGCGGTCGGCCGACCTGGTCGTCGCGCTGCTGGCGGTGCTCAAGACCGGCGCCGCTTACCTGCCGCTGGACCTGAACCACCCGGCCGAGCGCGTCGAGCTGATGCTCACCGACGCGTCCCCGCACCTGGTCGTCGCGAACGACGGCTTCGGCGACCGGCTGGTCCGGCCCGGTGACACCGGGGCCGACGGCGCCTGGCCGTCGATCCGTCCGGACAACCCGGCGTACGTGATCTTCACGTCCGGCTCCACCGGCCGCCCGAAAGCCGTCGCCGGGACCCAGCGCGCACTGGCCAACCGGCTGCACTGGGGCCGGGACCTGGCTGACGGCGTGCGTGTCGCCAAGAGCGCGTTGACCTTCATCGACGGCTCGACCGAGCTGCTCGGCGGGCTCGTCGCGGGCGACCCCGTGGTCCTCGCCGACGACGCGACGGCGACCGACCCGCACGCGCTCGCCGAACTCGTGCGGACCTCCGGCGCGCAGGTGCTGACCGTCGTCCCGAGCCTCCTCGACAGCTTCGCCGAGGACGCCCCGGCCGACGCGTTCGCGAGCGTGACCACGTGGATCACCAGTGGTGAGCCGCTTTCCGACGCCCTCGCCGAGAAGGTGGCCCGGCGGTGGCCGTCGGCGAAGCTGGTCAACCTCTACGGCTGTTCCGAGGTCGCGGGCGACAGCCTGGCCCAGGTCTGCGGCCCGGCCGCGATCGGCACGCCGATCGCGAACACCCACGCGCACGTCCTCGACGCCGGTCTCCGGCCGGTCCCGCCGGGGGTGCGCGGCGAGCTGTACCTCGCGGGCGCCGGGCTCGCCCGCGGTTACCTCGGCCGGCCGGGACTCAGCGCGGAACGGTTCGTCGCGTCGCCGTTCGAGGCGGGGGCGCGAATGTACCGCACCGGCGACCTCGTCCGCCGCCGTCCCGACGGCGCCCTGGAGTTCCTCGGCCGGGCCGACCAGCAGATCAAGATCCGCGGGTTCCGCGTCGAGCCGGGCGAGGTCGAAGCCGCGCTGACGGCCGACGCGTCGGTGTCGCGCGCGGTGGTGATCGCCCGCTCGGGCACCCTGCTCGCCTACGTCGCGCCGGCGGGCGACCCGGCCGCACTGCGGGCGCGGCTCGCCGAGCGGCTGCCGGGTCACCTGGTGCCCTCGGCGATCGTCGTGCTGCCCGAACTTCCGCTGAACGCCAACGGAAAGCTCGACCGCGCAGCCTTGCCCGACCCCGAGGTCCGGGCCACGGACCGGGGCGCGCGGACTCCGGCCGAGCAGGCGCTGTGCGACCTGTTCGCCGATGTCCTCGGCGTGCCGTCGGTCGGCCCCGACGACGGGTTCTTCACCCTCGGCGGGCACTCGCTGCTGGCGACGCGGCTGGTCAGCCGGATCCGCGCGCTGCTCGGCGTCGAGGTGCCGATCCGGGCGGTGTTCGACGCGCCGACCCCGGCCCGGCTCGCCGAGCTGCTCGACCCGGGCCGGGAAAGCCGGCCGGCGCTGGTCCCGGCCCGGCGGCCGGAGGTGCTGCCGCTTTCGTTCGCCCAGCAGCGGCTGTGGTTCCTCGACCGCCTCGACGGGTTGAGCGCGACCTACAACATCCCGTGGGCGTGGGAGCTGACCGGACCGGTCGACACCGACGCGCTCGGGGCCGCGCTCGCCGATGTCGTGGCGCGTCACGAGGTCCTCCGCACGATCCTGGTCGAAGAGCAGGGCGTCCCGCGGCAGGTCGTGCTGGCCCCCGGCGACGACCGCGCCCGCCCCGAGCTGGTCACCGAGACGGCGGCCGACCTCGACGAGCGCGTCACCGCCGCGGCGTCGTACTGCTTCACCCTCGACGCCGAGATCCCGGTCCGCGCCACGCTCGTTTCAGCGAGTCCGGAGCGGCATGTGTTCGTGCTCCTGGTCCACCACATCGCGGGCGACGGCTGGTCCTTGCCGCCGCTGAAGCGGGACCTCGACACGGCCTACGCCGCGCGGCGGCGCGGCGAGCGTCCACAGTGGACGCCGTTGCCGGTCCAGTACGCGGACTACACGCTGTGGCAGCGGGAGATGTTCGGCCGCGCCGACGACCCCGGCAGCCTCCTCGGCCGGCAGGCGGCGTTCTGGCGGGACGCGCTCGCGGGCCTCCCGGACGAGCTGGCGCTGCCCGCGGACCGGTCGCGCCCGGCGCGGGCGGGCAACCGGGGCGCCGCCGTGGGGTTCACCGTGCCCGCCGAGGTCCACCGCGGCCTGCGCGAACTGGCCCACGGCAGCGACACCAGCACGTTCATGGTTCTGCAGGCGGCCCTCGCCGCGCTGCTGACCCGGCTCGGCGCGGGCACCGACATCCCGCTGGGCACGCCGGTGGCCGGCCGCATCGATCACGCGCTGGAAGACCTGGCCGGGTTCTTCGTCAACACGCTGGTCCTGCGTACCGACACCGGCGGCGACCCGACGTTCCGGGAGCTGCTGACCCGCGTCCGGGAGGCCGACCTCGCCGCGTACGCCCACCAGGACCTGCCGTTCGAGCACCTCGTCGAGCTGCTCAACCCGACGCGGTCCCTGGCGCGGCACCCGCTGTTCCAGGTGATGCTCGCCGTCTACCACTCGGGGACCGAGAAGGAGCGGCTGCTCGGCCTGGAAGCGTCCTATCGGGACACCGGGCTGCGGCAGGCGAAGTTCGACCTCTCCTTCGACCTGGTCGAGACGCCCGAGGGCATCGACGGCGACCTCGAGTTCAGCCTCGACCTGTTCGACGAGGAGACCGCGCGGACGCTCACCGAGCGGCTGGTGCGGCTGATGACGGCCGTCGTCGCGGACCCGGACCGGCCGTTGAGCCGGATCGACGTCCTCGCCGCGGCCGAGCGGCAGCGGATCCTCGGCGAGTGGGGCACCGGCGCGCCGGTGACGACGGCGGCGCCGACCGTCGTCGACCGGCTGGCCGCGCAGGTGGCGGCGACACCGGACGCGACCGCGGTGAGCGACGCGGTTTCGGGCGTGACGTTCGCCGAGCTCGCCACGCGGACCGACCGGCTCGCCCGGTGGCTGGCGGCGCAGGGCGCGGGCCCGGAGAAGATCGTCGCGCTGGTCCTGCCGCGCTCGGCGGCGGTCGTCGAGGCGATCTTCGGTGTGTTCAAGACCGGTGCGGCGTACCTGCCGGTGGACCCGGACCAGCCGGCGGACCGGATCGCGGCGATCCTCGATGACGCCGGGGCGTCCTTGGTGCTCACCAGCCGCTCGCTGCCCTCGCCGGTTCCCGGGGCGCTGTTCGTCGAGGACCTGGCTGAGGACACAGTGGACAGTTCCGTTGTGCTCACCCCGCCGTCGCCCGCGAACCCGGCGTACGTGCTCTACACGTCCGGTTCGACGGGCAAGCCCAAGGGGGTCGTCATCCCGCACTCCGGGCTGGTGAACCTGTTCCACAGCCACCGGGAGACGCTCTACCGCCCGGCGGTCGCCGCGGCGGGCGGGCGGCGGCTGCGGGTCGGGCACGCGTGGGCGTTCTTCTTCGACGCGTCGTGGCAGCCGCAGCTGTGGCTGCTGGACGGGCACGAGGTGCACGTCGTCGACGACGAGACGCGCCGGGACCCGGACCGGCTGGCCGCCGTGGTGCGCGAGCGCGGGCTCGACTTCCTGGAGCTGACGCCGTCGCACTTCGCGCAGCTGGCCGCGGCGGGGGTCGTCGAGGACGGGAAATGCGCGCTCGGCGTCGTCGGTGTCGGCGGTGAAGCGGTGTCCCAGGCGCTGTGGGAGCAGCTGCGCGCGATGCCGGGCACCGCGGCGTACAACCTCTACGGCCCGACCGAGGCCACAGTGGACGCTCTGGTCGGGCGGTTCGCCGACGCGGACCGCCCGGTGGTCGGGCGGCCGGTGCACAACGCCCGCGCATACGTCCTCGACGGCGGCCTCGGCCCGGTCCCGGCCGGCGTGCCCGGCGAGCTGTACCTGGCCGGCGCCGGGCTGGCGCGTGGCTACCACGGCCGTCCTTCGCTGACCGCCGACCGGTTCGTCGCCGATCCGTTCGGGCCGCCGGGGGAGCGGATGTACCGCACCGGCGACCTGGTGCGGTGGCGGCCGGACGGGCAGCTCGAGTACCTCGGCCGCACCGACGACCAGGTCAAGATCCGCGGCTTCCGGATCGAGCCGGGCGAGATCGAGACGGCCCTGACCCGGCACGAGGACGTCGCGCAGGCGCTGGTCGTCGTCCGCGAAGACCGGGACAAGCGGCTGGTCGCCTACACCACCCCGGCGACCGCGGACCCGGCCCAGCTGCGGGCGTTCGTGGCGCGGTCGCTGCCGGAGTACATGGTGCCCGCGGCGATCGTCCCGCTGGCCGCGTTCCCCGTGACGCCCAACGGGAAGCTCGACCGGGCCGCGCTGCCGGCGCCGGAGTTCGAAACCCGGGGACGGGCACCCGAGACGCCCCTGGAGAAGACCCTCTGCGAGATCTTCGCGGAGGTGCTGGACGTCGCCGCCGTCGGCGCCGACGACGACCTGTTCACCCTCGGCGGGCATTCGATGCTGCTGGTCGTCCTGCGCAACCGGATCACCGAGCGGCTCGGGACCGAGCTGCCGATCGCCGAGTTCTTCCGTACCCCCACGGCGGCCGGACTGGCCGCCTTGCTGACCTGAGACGCGAGGTAGACGTGCACCGCACTCTGATGAACGCCAAGATCCACCGGGCCACCGTGACGCAGGCCGACCTGCACTACGTCGGCTCGCTGACGATCGACGCGGACCTGATGGCCGCCGCGGACATCGTCGAAGGGGAGCGCGTCCAGGTCGTCGACATCACCAACGGCGCCCGGCTGGAGACCTACGCCATCACCGGCGAACCCGGCTCCGGCGTGATCGGCGTCAACGGCGCCGCGGCGCACCTCGTGCACCCCGGCGACCTCGTCATCATCATCACCTACGCCCAGGTCGACGAGGCCGAGCGGGCCGGGCACCGGCCGCGCGTGGTGCACGTCGACGCCGACAACCGGCAGGTCCACCTGGGACACGACCCGGCCGAGCCGGTGCCGGGCGCGCAAGCCCAGCTTTCGGGCCGGAATTGACGCAGGTGGGGGTGGACACAGGTCGGTCGCGACAGTTGCTTTCGGCAGCCTCACCTAAATAAGGTGTGCCTACCCTAAAGTCTGGTGAGAGGTTCTCATGTCCGTGTTTCAAGGCGCTGCCGGGCTCAGCCGGCGTGGATTCCTGATCGGGGCCGGTGGCCTCGCGGCGGCCGCCGCCCTCACCGCGTGCGGGAGCGGCGAGGACAAGCCCGCCGCGTCGTCGGGCCCGTGGGAGTTCACCGACGACCGCGGGCAGAAGGCCACTCGCGACCAGCGGCCGTCCCGCGTGGTCGCCTACGCCAGCTCGGCCGCGGCGCTGTGGGACTACGGCGTCCGCCCGGTCGGTGTGTTCGGCCCGCAGAAGACCGCGGACGGCAAGAAGGAGATCCAGGCCGGCAACATCGACCTGAACGCCGTCACCTCGATCGGGAACGCCTGGGACGACTTCAGCATGGAGAAGTTCGCCGCGCTCAAGCCCGACCTGGTCGTCACCGGGCTCACCGGGACCAAGCCGACCGACCTGTGGGTGCTGAAGGACGACCTCGGCCCCAAGGTGCAGCAGATCGCCCCGATCGTCGCGATGTCGGAGTACAAGGTCACGCTGCCGAAGGTGATCGAACGCTTCGAGCAGCTCGCGGTGGCCCTGGGCGGCGACGCGAACTCCGACGTCATCAAGAAGGGCAAGGACGACTTTCAGAAGGCGTCCGACGACCTCAAAGCGGCGATCAAGGCCAAGCCGGGCCTCCGGGTGCTCGTGGTGTCCAGCGACAAGGACAACATGTACGTCTGCAAGCCGGAGTTCTTCGCGGACCTGGCCTACTACCGCGAGCTCGGCCTGGACATCGTCGACGGCGCCGGCCCGGACGACTACTTCGAGACGCTCAGCTGGGAGCAGGCGGGCAAGTACCCGGCGGACCTGATCCTGACCGACAGCCGCACGTTCGCGCTGTCGCGTCAGCAGCTCGCGGCGATCCCGACGTGGGCGCAGGTGCCCGCCGTCAAGGCCGGCCAGCTCGCCGACTGGTCGACCGAACCCCGGTTCAACCCGGTGCTCGCGGCCCCGGTCATCCAGAAGCTGACCGAGGTCGTCAAGGGCGCCCGCACGGACATCACCGCCTGAGGAGGCCTGGCATGACCAACCCGTTCGAAGACCCGGCCGGCACGTACCTGGTGCTGGTCAACGCGGAGAACCAGCACAGCCTGTGGCCGGAGTTCGTCGACGTCCCGGCCGGCTGGACGACCGCGTTCGGCCCGGCGGGCCGCCAGGAGTGCCTGGACCACGTGGAAGCGAACTGGACGGACATGCGCCCCAAGTCCCTGGCCGACGCCATGGACGCCTAGCCACCTGGCCGGGAAAGCGCCGGGAGCCATCGGGGGCTCCCGGCGCTTTCGCACGTCGCCGCGCGTGATGCCCCTCCAATCACGCGAGATGCCTCTCCAGACACGCGAGATGCCCCTTCAATCACGCGAGCCGACTCCCCAGGCACGCGAGATGCCCCTTCAAGCACGCGAGTTCCGCCTCCAATCACGCGAGTTCCGTCTTCAATCACGCGAGATCCGCTCCGGATCACGCGGATCCCGCGTTCGGGAAGGTCGGCTCGCGTGCCTGGAGGGTCGGCTCGCGTGCTTGGGGAGTCGGCTCGCGTGCTTGGACGGTCGGCTCGTGTGTCTGGCGGGGCATCACGTGTGTCTGGAGGGGTATCGGGTGTGATTGGCGGGGCATCACTCGTGATTGGCGGGACGACACGGCGTCAGGCGCGTTGGCCTGACCATGCCGACCACAGCTTTGCGTACCGACCGCCCGCGGCGACCAGCTCCTCGTGCGTGCCGGACTCCACCACCGCGCCCGCGTCGAGGACCACGATGCGGTCCGACGCCGCCGCCTGGGTGAGGCGGTGGGCGACCACCAGCGCCGTGCGGCCTTCGAGGGCCGCCGCGGCGGCCGACTCGAGGACTCGGGAACCCGCGCTGCCCGCCTCGGCCGTCGCCTCGTCGAGGATCGCGATCGGTGGGTCCGCCAGCACCAGGCGGACCAGGGCCAGCTGCTGCGCCTGCGTCACCGTGAGCTGGTGACCGCCTTCGCCGACCACCGTCGCGAGCCCGGACGGCAGGCTGTCCACCCAGGTCAGCGCCCCCACCTTGGCCAGCGCCGCCCGCAGATCGGCGTCGGACGCCGAGGGGTGCGCCAAGCGCAGGTCGTCCGCCAACGGGCCCGCGAAGACGTGGACCTCCTGGCTGATCAGCGCGACACTCCGGCGGGTCTCCTCCGGCCCCAGCTCGTCCAGGGACACCCCGCCGAGCGTCACCGACCCCGAAGCCGGCCGGTGGATGCCCGCGACCAGCTTGGCCAGCGTCGTCTTCCCGGCCCCGCTCGCCCCGACCAGCGCCACCCGCTCACCGGGCGCGACGTCGAGGTCGATGTCCCGCAGCACCGGGTGGCCGTCCACATAGGAATAGCCGGCCGCCGCCGTCTTCACCGACGCGTCCAGCGGGCGGGCCGGCCGCGAAGGCGACGCGTCGGCGGGCAGGTCGGCGACGCCGATCAGCCGCGCGAGGCCGGCCGCGGCCGCCTGGGCGTCGTCGACCAGCGCGAGCGCCGTCGTGATCGGCCCGAACAGGCTGTGGAAGTACAACGCCGCCGCCGTCGCGACACCGACCGTCACCGCGTCCGCCCCGACGAGCAGGAACCCCATCGCCAGCACGGCCGACAGCCCGACGAACTCCGCCAGGTTGAGCCGCGCGTAGAACCGCGTCACCAGCCGGATCCCGCGCAGTGCCAGCTCGACGGCCGTGTCCGACCGCTTCCGCACCCGGTCCAGGTGGGCGTCACCGAGCCGGAACGCGCGGACGGTCTTGGCGCCGCCGATGGTGTCGAGCAGCTGCTGCTGTTGCACCCCGACGGCCTCGCGCTGACTGGCGTACAACGGCTTCGCGCGCGGCACGTACCAGCGCACCGTCCAGAGCTGGATCGGCACGGCCACCAGCGCGGCCAGCAGGAACCGCCAGTCGAGCACGGCCAGCGCGCCCAGCGTCAGCACGACCGTCAACACCGACCGGCCCAGCTCGGGCAGTGCCTGCCGCACCGCCTCGGCGACCACCGAGACGTCGTTCGTGACGCGGGTCGTGAGGTCGCCGGACCCGGCGCGTTCGAGCTGTTCGAGCGGCAGCCCGAGGGCGCGTTCGACGAAGCGCTCGCGCAGCTCGGCCAGGATCGTCTCGCCCAGGCGCGCCACCATGGACACGCCGATCGCGGTCGCGACCGCCTGCGCCAGCGCGACGAGCACCAGGCCCACCACGGGAACGACGAGCTCGGACGCGGGATGGCGCGTCGCGACGAGGTCGACGATCCGGCCGAGCAGGGGAGCGGTGAGCAGGCCGATCGCGGTGGCCGCGACGAGCATCGTGAACGCGGCCGCGGTGCGGCCCGTCGCCCGGCCGAGGAGCTCGCCGACGACGGCGCGGATCCGGCGGCCGTCGGCCACGGGGAGGAGTTCACGGGTCATGAGAGCACCGCCGCCCGGTAGTCGGCCCGGCCCGCGAGGTCGGCGTGGCTGCCCTCGCCGGCGATCCGGCCGTCGTCGAGGAGCACGACGCGGTCGGTCGCGGCGAGCAGCGCCGGGCTGGTGGTCACGAGGATGGTGGTGCGGCCGCGCCGCAGTTCGGCCAGCCCGGCGGCGATGCGCGCCTCGGTGACCGTGTCGACGGCGGTCGTCGGGTCGTGCAGCACGAGCACCGGCGCGTCGACCGACAGCGCCCGCGCCAGCGCGACCCGCTGGCGCTGGCCGCCCGAAAGCGACCGGCCGCGTTCGGTGACGGCCGTGGCGACGCCGTCGGGCAGCGCGCTCACCACCTCGTCGACGGCGGCCGCGGTCATCGCTTCGCCCGCCTTCGGCCCGGTTTCGAAGTTCTCGGCGACGGTCCCGGCGAACAGGTCGGCGTCGTGCGCGGCGACCAGCACCACCTCGCGGACCCGGCTGGGGTCCACAGTGGACAGGTCCACGGCGTCGACCGAGACCGAGCCGGTCGCGGGGTCCGCGGCGCGGCCCAGGCAGTCGAGCAGGTCGGTCGCGGCGGCCGGGTCGGTGGCCACCACCCCGAGCAGCTCGCCCGGGCGAGCCTCGAACTCGACGTCCCGCAGCGCGCCGCGGCTCAGCGCCGACAGCCGCACGTGGCCGGCGGCGGGGGCGGGCAGCGTGCCCGCTCCGGCGTCGACGGCCGGCGGCGCGTTCAGCACGTCGGCGATGCGCGCGGCCGACGCCCGGCCCTGCGCGAGCTCGCCGTTGACCCAGGCGAAGATCGAGAACGGCGTGATCAGGTACTGCGCCAGCCCGACCGCGGCGACGAGGTCGCCGACGCTGATGTCGCCCGCGGCCGCGAGGTTGCCGCCGACGAGCGCGACGACGGCGATGAAGATCCCCGTCAGCGCGAGCAGTGCGCCGTTGTGCCAGGCCTGGGCACGGGCCGCGCGCAGCGTCGCTTTCAGCGAGTCCTGGCTGGTGCGGCGGTAGCGGTCGACGGCCGCGCGTTCGGCGCCGACACCCTTCAGCACCCGCAGCCCGGCGACGAGGTCGGTCGCGACACCCGAAGCGAACGCGGACCGTTCCTGCTCGGCTTCGCTGCGCCGCTCGAGGGGTTTGCCGATCAGGTGCGCCAGGTACAGCATCGGCGGGGTGCCGAGCAGCACGAGCAGGCCCAGCGGCAGCGACATCGTCAGCAGGACGACGGCGCTGACCAGCAGCCCGGCCAGGCCCGCCACGCCGAAGGGCGCGACGCCGTTCACCTGGCCGACGCGCTTCGCGTCGGACGTCCCGATGCTGACCAGCTCACCGGCGAGGTTGCCGGCTTCGGCGCCGCCGCCGGGGTGCAGCACCCGGCGTCCGACGTCGAGGCGCAGTTCGTGGGCCGCGCGCTCGGCAGCGCGTTCGCCGAAGCGGGCGCCGAGCCGGTAGCTGGTGGACAGCGCGGCGAACAGCACGCCGAGCACCGCCAGCCAGATCACCAGCGTGCCTGCCGAACCGCCCGCGACGGCCTGGTCGATCACCACGCCGATCACCACCGGCACCAAAGCCTCACCGCCCTGGTGGCACGCGGTCAGCAGCGCGGCGAGCGCCACCGATCGTCGTTGCCCGGTGATCGAACGGCGGAGGACTTCCCGTCCCGTCGTGCTCACCCGCGCCTCCCTGTCCTACGTCTGGATAGGTAAGGCTAGTCTAAGTAAACGACTGACGGGAACACGGTTGCCTTCGTCTCAGTTGACAGTTTCGGTGGCCGGTTCCCCGAAGCGGGCGAGTGCGAGCGCGGCCGCGACGGCGAGCGCGAACCCCGCGACGGCCACCACGGCGAACCCGGGCCGCGTGCGGTCGCCGAGGGCGAGGACGCCGACCAGCGACGGGAACACCGTCTCGCCGAGCACCATCATCGCGGTGCTCGTGGTGACGCTGCCGCGCTGCAACGCCGTCGCGTAGAACAGCATCGCCATCCCGCCCGCGACCGCGACGGTGTAGGTGGCCGGGTCGGTGAGCAGGTCCAGCGGGGCGAGGCTGGGGATGATCCGCCCGGCGATGGCGACGACGCCGAAGCTGAGCCCGGCGACGAGCCCGAGCGCCGGCGTCCGTACCCGGCGGCCGGTCTTGCCCGCGACGATCCCGGCCACGGCGAGGACCGCGACCGCCCCGATGAGCACGAGCCGGAAGCCGAGCCCGACGGGGTCCGAGCCCTCGCTTTCGGCGGCCGCGCCGAGCAGGGCGAGCCCGGCGCACACGACGCCCACGGCCAGCCATTCCCGCTTGCCGAGCCGCACGCCGAGGAACCGCGCGGCGACCGCGGTCACGGCCAGGCTCGCGGCGAGCGCGGCCTGCACGACGAACAGCGGCAGCACGTGCAGGGCGACGATCTGCGCGAGGAAGCCGAGGAAGTCCAGCGACAGCCCGAGCACGAACTTCCACTGGCCGAGGACGCGCACCAGCAGCTTCGGGTCGACGCCGTCGCCGCCGGTGTCGGTCGCGCGGGCGGCGACCGCCTGCATCACCGAAGCCACGCCGTACGCGCATGCCGCCCCGAGGGCGCAGAGCAGTCCCCACCACATGCCGGTCACTCTATTTTGTCGGTGGCGTGCGGTACGTTCCGGTCATGTCGAACACGAGTTCGAAGGCGCACCGTCGCTGGCCCGCTCGCCTGGCGGCCGACGAACTGCGCCTTCAGCTGGACTTCCTGCAGTTCCTGCGTGCGACGGCGGTGAACAAGCTGGCGGGGCTGCCGCCTTCGCCGGCGGCGGCGACACCGCTGCCGACGTCGCCGCGGTTGAGCGCGCTGGGGGTGGTGAAGCACCTCACGGCGGTCGAGCGCTGGTGGCTGTCGATCGAGGCCGGCGGTGCGGACCTGCCGTCGTTGTGGGCGGGGTCGCCGGATCCGAGCTGGGATCTGTCGCCATCGGACACTCCTGCGTCGGTGGTGGCGGCGTACCGGGCCGAGTGGGCCCGGGCCGAGAAGTCGCTGCGGGGGCTGGGCCCGGACGACCGGACGCGGCGGCGCGGGGAGTTCACCGTGCGGTGGGTGGTGGCGCACGTCGTCCAGGAGACCGCGCGGCACTTGGGGCACCTGGACCTGCTGCGGGAGCTGGCGGACGGGGAGGTGGGGGAGTGAGCGCGGGGGTCGCGGGCGGGAAAACCGCGTGACGGCGGCGTTAGCCTGGGTTCATGGTCGCGTGCCGCCGATTTACGAGCCCCCTGGCCCTGCATGAGCGCCAGTGGGTTCCGGTGCCGCGTCCGGTTTCGCCGTGACGCGCACGCGCTGACCTCACCGGGTGTCCGGGCCAGGGGGCTGCCCCCGACCAGCCCGACTCACCCAGGAGGTCCTTCATGCCCGAAACACTCACCCCGGCCCAGCTCGCCCGCGATCTCGCCGTCCGGGACCTGACCGACCCGGCCGCCGGGCCGCACGCGATCCAGCTCGTCGTCGACCGGGCCGTCTCGGCACTGGCCGCGCGGTGGGGCTGCGCCGTCCGGCGGCGGCCGGGCGAGCGGATCGTCACGGTCGCCGACAACTACGACAACCTCGGCTACGACCCGGCCGACGTCACGCGCGACGCGCGCTACACCCGGTACGTCGACGCGGACCACGTGCTGCGCAGCCACTCCAGCGCGCTGGTCCCGGCCGCGCTCCGGGCCCTGGCCGCGAGCCCGGCCGAAGACGTCCTGCTCGTCTGCGCGGGTCTGGTCTACCGCCGCGACAGCATCGACCGGCTGCACACCGGCACCCCGCACCAGCTCGACCTCTGGCGCGTCACCCGGCGCACGATGACGCGCGCGGACCTGGAGGAGATGGTGGCCGCCCTCGTCCCGGACCGGCGGTGGCGCCTCGAGGACCGCCGCCATCCGTACACAGTGGACGGAGCCCAGCTCGACGTCGAGCACGACGGCGAGTGGGTCGAGATCGCCGAGTGCGGCCTGGCCCACGCCGCCGTCCTGGCCCGGGCGGGCCTGGCGGACGGCTGGTCCGGCCTCGCCCTCGGCCTGGGCCTGGACCGGATGCTGATGCTTCGCAAGGGCATCCCGGACATCCGCCTGCTGCGCTCACCGGACCCGGCGGTCGCCGGCCAGCTCACCGATCTTTCGCCGTACCGCCCGGTGTCGGCACTGCCGGCGATCCGCCGCGACCTCTCGATCGCGGTCCCGGCCGGCGACGAGGCCGAGAACCTGGGCGACCGGGTCCGCGACGCCCTGGGCGCCGACGCGGAGGTGGTGGAATCGGTCGACATCCGGCAGGAGACGCCGTACGCGGAGCTGCCCGCGCGGGCCCGCGAGCGTCTCGGCGCGCGGCCGCACCAGAAGAACCTCCTGATCCGCCTGGTGCTGCGGCCCCTCGACCGGACCCTGTCGGACGCGGAGGCGAACGTGCTCCGCGACCGGGTCTACGCGGCCCTGCACCAGGGGACGGTCCACCAGTGGGCGACGAACGATCTTGATGCCTGATCAAGTCGTAGAGGAAGTTCACCCCGACCCCGAGGGGGATCGAGGAGAAGAGGCCGGCAAGAAAAAACAATCATTGTTGGCGCTTCGCAGGTCGCTCCGCGTGAGCCTGGGCGCTTTCGATCGTGCTGGCGACCAGTTGTTTTACGGCTTCAGCCTCGTCCGCATGCAGTGCAGACAGCCGTTGGTACTCCTCGGAGTCTGCACGGATACGGTCGAGCGCTTTCGAGCGGAGGGTGAGACTCCTGAAGACGGCGGCTCCGAGCAAGTACGGCCTGCCCCGTAGGGTGTGGCCATGGCAGATCGGCTCTACTTCCGGCAGCTGCTCGCCGGGCGGGACTTCGCCGTCGGGGATCCCGTCGCGACGCAGATGGTGAACTTCGCCTACCTCATCGGGGATCGGGAGACGAAGGACGCCGTCATCGTCGACCCCGCCTACGCCGTGCAGGATCTGCTCGGGGTGCTCGAGGCCGATGGCATGCGGCTCACCGGGGTGCTCGCCACCCACCACCACCCCGACCACGTCGGCGGCGCGATGATGGGCTTCGAGCTGCCGGGCATCGCCGAGCTGCTCGCCGAAAAGCCCGTGCCGATCCACGTCAACGGCGCCGAGAGCGAGTGGGTCAAGCGCGTCACCGGGGTCTCCGACACCGACCTGCGCGCCCACGACCACGACGACGTCCTCGAGGTCGGCGCCATCCCCATCCGGCTGCTGCACACCCCCGGCCACACCCCAGGCAGCCAGTGCTTCCTCGTCGAGGACAAGCTCGTCTCCGGCGACACGCTGTTCCTCGAAGGCTGCGGCCGCACCGACTTCCCCGGTGGGGACGCCGAGGAGATCTACCGCAGCCTGCAGGCCCTCGCCGGGCTGGCCGGCGACCCCGTCGTCTACCCCGGGCACCAGTACTCGGCTGAGCCGTCGGCCGCGTTGTCCGAGGTGAAGCGGACCAACTTCGTCTACCGGCCGCGGTCGCTCGACGAGTGGAAGGTCATGTTCGGCGGCTGACTCACGCCGAGACGGCGGCCTCGATCGACGCCGCCGCCTCGGTGGCCAGCGCCCCCAGCTCCGCGAACCGCGCGGGCGTCGCGGCCGCGGTCAGCGGCCCCCACACACTCACCACCGCCAGGGGCCGGCGGCGGCGGTCGAACACCGCCGCCGAAACCCCGTACAGGTTCGTCTCCATCTCGCCGACGCTCAGCCCGTACCCCCGCTCCCGGACCACACCCAGCTCGACGCGCAGCCGGTCGCGGTCGACGATCGTCTCGTCGGTGTAGCGGGTCAGCTCCGCCGGCAGCAGCGCCGCCACCTCCGACCACGGCAGCCCGGCGAGGAACGCCTTGCCCGTCGACGTCGCGTGCAGCGGCGCCTGCCAGCCCAGCCAGCGCGCCGAAAGCACCGCCGACGGCACCGCTTCGTCCACATAGGTCAGTCCGAACTGCCGGGGCACGGCCAGGTTCGCCGTCTCCCCGGTCCGGTCCGAAAGGGACACGACGGTCTCGTGCGCCCGCCGGACCAGCCCGTCCACGCCGGCGCCCGCCGCCCACCGGTCGACCGCGAGGCCGATCGTGTATCGGTTGCTGCCCGGGTCGCGCTCGAGGACGCCGTGGTGTTCGAGCGTCGCCAGCAGGCGCCACGCCGTCGCGCGGTTGAGGCCGCAGCGTTCGGCCAGCGTCGCCGCCGTCTCGCCGAGCGGCCCGCTGTCGGCCACCGCGTGCACGAGCGCGACCGCCCGATCCACGGACTGGACGCGCCCGTTGCCCCGCTCCTCCATCTGGCCTCCTCGGCGGGCAGCGTAGCGAGCGCCCGTTCGGACGCTTGACGGCTCGCCCGGCCCGTCCGTACCGTCGCGCATTACGAACGACCACCGCACATTATGCAACGCGGAGGTAGGCCATGCACTTCGCCCTCACCGACGAGCAACGGATGATCGCCGACACCGTCGCCGCCTTCGTCCGGACCGAGCTCTACCCCCACGAAGACGAGGTCGAGCGCCTCGACGAGGTCCCGGCCGAGCTCGCCGCGCAGATCCGGAAACGCGCGCTCGACGCCGGGCTCTACGCCCCGAACATGCCCGCCGAACTCGGTGGCGGCGGTCTCGACGGCGTCGGCGTCGCCCTCGCCGAACGCGAGCTCGGGAAGGCGTCCTACGCCCTGCACGCGCTGGTCGCGCGGCCGAGCAACATCCTGCTCGGCTGCGAGGGCGCGCAGCGCGAGGAGTACCTGCTGCCGACCGTCCGCGGCGAGCGCGTCGACTGCCTGGCGATGACCGAACCCGGCGCCGGCTCCGACGTCCGGTCGATGACCACGCGCGCGGTCCGCGACGGCGGCGACTACGTCATCACCGGCGGCAAGCACTTCATCAGCCACGCCGACGTCGCCGACTTCGTCATCCTCTTCGCGGCCACCGGCGTCGAGGACAGCGGCAAGAAGCGGATCACCGGGTTCCTGGTCGACCTCGACACGCCGGGCGTGACGGTCCGGAAGGCCGCCGGCTGCGTCTCGAACCGCGGCTACCACACGTGCGAGCTGATCTTCGACGACGTCCGCGTGCCCACGGGGAAACGCCTCGGCCCGGAAGGCCTCGGCTTCGAGCTGATGAACGCATGGCTCGGCTCGACCCGACTGTCCGTCGCCGCCACCTGCGTCGGCCGCGGCCGGCGCGTGCTGGACCTGACCACCGGGTGGGCTGCCCGGCGCGCACAGTTCGGGCAGCCGATCGGGCGCTTCCAGGGGATCGCCTTCCCGCTGGCCGACCTCACGACCGAGCTCGACGCCGCCGAGCTGCTCACCCTGCGTGCCGCGTGGAACTTCGACCAGGGGCGCCTGACCGACCGCGACGTCGCGATGGCCAAGCTGTTCGCCTCCGAGACCCTCGGCCGGATCACCGACCAGGCCGTGCAGGTGTTCGGCGGGCTCGGCCTGATGGCCGAAACCCGCGTCGAACGGTTCTGGCGCGACGCCCGCCTCGAGCGCATCTGGGACGGCACCAGCGAAATCCAGCGGCACATCATCGCGCGGTCGCTGCTGCGGCCGCTGGGCGCGTGAACCCCGGGCTCCGCCGCCTCCTGAACCCCCGGCGCGTGGTGGTCGCCGGCGGCGCCGCGGCGGCGGAGGCGGTGGTGGTGCGGTCCCGGGAACTCGGCTTCGCCGGCGAGATCTGGCCGGTGCACCCGCGGCGGCGCGTCCTCGCCGGGCTGCCGTGCTTCCCGTCGGTGGCGGACCTGCCTGGCGTGCCCGACGCCGCCTTCCTGTCCGTGCCCGCGAGGTCCACTGTGGATCTGGTGGGCGAGCTGGCCCGCGTGGGCGCCGGCGGT
The DNA here is from genome assembly GCF_024703995.1 of Amycolatopsis iheyensis. Classification (GTDB taxonomy): domain Bacteria; phylum Actinomycetota; class Actinomycetes; order Mycobacteriales; family Pseudonocardiaceae; genus Amycolatopsis; species Amycolatopsis iheyensis. The sequence continues at coordinate 203,673 of NZ_JAMXQV010000002.1, forward strand.
GTGGTCTGCCACGCCTCGGGGTTCGCCGAAGCCGGCGACGCCACGCTGGAGGCCGAGCTGGCCGCCGCGGCCGGCGACCTCGCGCTGCTCGGCCCGAACTGCCTCGGGTTCGTCAACTACCTCGACGGCGTCGCGCTCTGGCCCGAGCAGCACGGCGGGCACCGGACCGGACGCGGCGTGGCGGTGCTCAGCCAGAGCGGCAACGTCGCGCACAACCTGTCCATGCAGCGCCGCGGCCTCCCGCTCGCCTGCCTGGTGACGATCGGGAACGCCGCCGTCACCGGCGTCCCGGAACTCGTCGACACGCTCGCCGCGGACCCGCGCGTCACGGCGATCGGGCTGTACCTGGAAGCCGTCGACGACCCGGCCGGGCTGGCCGCGGCGGCCCGGCGGTCACTGGCCGGCGGGGTGCCGGTGGTGGCGGTCAAGTCGGGGACCTCCGAAGCGGGCGCCCGGGCCACCCTCAGCCACACCAGCGCACTGGCCACCTCCGACGCGCTGTGCTCGGCGTTGTTCGCCCACGCCGGGATCGCGCGCGTGCCCGGCCTGCCCGCGCTGGTCGAGACGCTCAAGTTCCTGCACGTCCACGGCCCCCTCGACGGCCCGTCGCTGGTGTCGGCCAGCTGCTCGGGCGGCGAGGCCGCGCTCGTCGCGGACGCCGCGGAAGAGCGCGGCCTGCGTCTGCCCGGACTGCCGCGGCCGGTCCGCGAGCGGCTGCGGGCCGTCCTCGGTGACCGCGTCGAGGTGGCCAACCCGCTCGACTACCACACCTACATCTGGGGTGACGCCGCCGCGCAAGAGGAGTGCTTCACGGCGTTGCTCGGCGCCGGCGCCGACAACCACCTGCTGGTGCTGGACTTCCCGCGTGAAGACCGGTGCCGGACCGGCGCTTTCGACTCCACAGTGGACGCTTTCGTCCGGGCCGCGCGCACGACGGGCGCGCCGGCGAGCGTCGTGGCCACGCTGCCGGAGAACCTGCCCGAAGAACGGGCACGGCGGCTCCTGGAAGCGGGCATCGCCCCGATGCACGGACTCGGCGAGTGCCTCGACGCGATCGCGGCCGCGGCGTGGGCCGGGCAAGCCCGGCTCGCCCGGCCCGGCCCGCTCGCCGTGTCGACGGCGACCGGCGCGACCGTCCAGGTCGACGAATGGGAGTCCAAACAGGACCTCCGACGAGCGGGAGTGCCGATACCCGAAGCCCTGCTGACCGACCCCCGAGGCGCCGTCGAGGCAGCCGAAGCACTGGGCTACCCGGTGGTGCTCAAGGCGGTTTCGGCCGAACTGGCCCACAAAACCGAGGCCGGCGCGGTGCGGCTCGACCTTCGCGACGCCGAGGCCGTCCGGCTCGCGGCGAAGGAACTCGGGGAAATCTCCCCGCGGCTGTTGGTGGAGCGGATGGTCACCGGCGTCGTCGCCGAACTGATCGTCGGCGTGCGGGCCGATCCGCGGTTCGGGCTCGCCCTGACGCTCGGCAGCGGCGGCACCCTCGTCGAACTGCTCGCCGACGCCGCGACCGTGCTGCTTCCCGCCACCCGGGCGGACTTCACCGCGGCGATCCACGGGTTGAGAGCCCGGAAGCTGATCGACGGCCACCGCGGCCGCCCGCCCGGCGACCTCGACGCCCTGCTCGACGCGGTCGAATCCGTGGCGGCCTACGCCCTTTCCGAGGCGGATCGCCTGGTCGAGCTGGACGTGAACCCGCTGCTCGTGCTCCGCCACGGTATCCGGGCGGTGGACGCGGTGATCGTCCGTTCCACGGGCTGAAACACGCCGAGTTCACGGACTGGGCACCGATTGACTTCCCGGGGAACCGGCTCGAAGCTCGGGGCAGCAAATCCCGAACATCCCCGTCCCCGGGAGAAATCCGTGTCGATTTCCACCACGGGCGTGCTGCCGCGCGCCCGGAAACGCGCCGAAGGGCTGCCGCGCAGGGCGGTGCGGCGGCCCGACCTGCGGCGTTGGATCAGCCCGGTGGTGCTCGTCGCCGCCTGGCAGGTCTTCAGCGCCACCGGCGTGCTGCCACCCGACAAGCTCAGCTCGCCCTGGACGGTCGTGCAGGCCGGTGTCGAAGTCGCGCGCAGCGGCGAACTCGGCGACGCCTTCGCGGTGTCGCTCGGCCGCGTCGGCGCCGGGTTCGCCCTCGGTCTCGTCGCCGGAGTGGTGCTGGGCATCGTCTCCGGGCTGTCCCGCTGGGGCGAGGCACTGGTCGACCCGCCCGTGCAGATGCTGCGCACGCTGCCGTTCCTCGGCCTGATCCCGCTGTTCATCCTGTGGTTCGGGATCGGCGAGGAAACGAAGATCGTGCTGGTCGCGCTCGGCGTGGCCTTTCCGCTCTACCTGAATGTCCACTCGGGAATCCGCAGTGCCGACCCGAACCTCGTCGAAGCCTCGCGGGCGCTCGGGTTCAGCCGCGCGGAACGGCTTTGGCACGTCGTCCTCCCGGGCGCGCTGCCGCAGGCGCTCGTCGGGCTGCGGCAGTCGCTCGGGCTCGCGTGGCTCGCGTTGATCGTCGGCGAGACGGTCAACGCCGACGCCGGGGTCGGGTACCTCATCAACAAACGCGCGGGAGTTCCTGCGCACCGACGTCGTGGTCGTCGGTCTCGTTTTGTACGCCCTGCTCGGCCTGGTCACCGACGCGCTGGTCCGGCTGCTCGAACGGAAGGTGCTGCGGTGGCGAACCCGGTAGCCGAGGTCCGTGACCTCACGAAGCGCTTCGGCGAGCGGACCATCCTCAGTGGACTCGAGCTGACCGTCCAACGGGGTGAGTTCGTCGCGCTGCTGGGCCGCAGCGGCTCCGGCAAGTCGACGCTCCTGCGGGTCCTCGCCGGGCTCGACGACGACGTGGCCGGCCGCACGACCGTGGCCGGCACCGTGTCGGTTGCCTTCCAGCAGCCACGGCTGCTGCCGTGGCGGAGGGTCTGGCGCAACGTCGTCCTCGGCCTGCGCCAGGACGGCGTCTCGAAATCCCGCAACCGCGCGCTGGCCGAAAGAGCATTGGGTGAAGTGCAGCTCGCCGGCCACGCCGACGACTGGCCGCTCACGCTGTCCGGTGGTGAGGCGCAGCGCGTGTCACTGGCCCGCGCCCTGGTGCGTGAGCCTGACCTGCTGCTCCTCGACGAACCGTTCGGCGCGCTCGACGCGCTCACCCGGATCGCCATGCACGAGCTGGTGCTGGACCTCTGGCGGCGGCACCGGCCGGGCGTGTTGCTGGTGACCCACGACGTCGACGAGGCCCTGCGCCTCGCCGACCGGGTGCTGGTGCTCGACGGCGGCCGGATCGTCGCCGAGCACCGGCCACGGGAGACCGGCGATCTCCGGCACCGGGTGCTGGCGGACCTGGGGGTGACCGAAGATGCGGTGGCGTAACGGAATCGCGGTCGCGGCGACCGCAGTCGTCCTCGCCGGGTGCGGTTCGGCGGCGTCGTCGGACGCGGTGCCGGGCCCGGTGAGCCCGGCGGACCTGGCCAAGGTGACCCTCAAGGTCGGTGACCAGAAGGGCGGCGTGAAGTCGCTGCTCACCGCGGCCGGCCAGCTGGACGACACGACGTACAAGATCGACTGGGCGACGTTCACCTCGGGCCCGCCGCTGCTCGAAGCGGCGTCGGCCGGGGCGATCGACACCGGCCGGGTCGGCAACACCCCGCCGATCTTCGCGGCCGCCGCGAAGGCGAAGATCAAGGTGATCAGCGTGTCACGCAGCAACGTCGAGCGCGAGGCCGTCCTCGTCCCACCCGACTCGACGCTGCCGGACGTCGCCGCGTTGAAGGGCAAGACGATCGGCGTCGCCAAGGGCACTTCGGCGCACGGCCAGCTGCTGAACACGCTGCACCGGAACGGACTGTCCACGAAGGACGTCAAGCTGAACTTCCTGCAGCCGTCCGAGGCCTACGCCGCGTTCACCCAGCACACGATCGACGCCTGGGCGATCTGGGACCCCTACACCGCGCAGGCCCAGCTCGAAGCGCACGCCCGGGTGCTGGCCGACGGCCGGGGCGCGTCCAACGGCCTCGGCTTCCTGACCGCGGGCACCGCGGCGCTGGCCGACCCCGGCAAGAACTCGGCGCTGCGCGACTTCGCCGTCCGGGTCGTCAAGGCGCAGAAGTGGGCCGACACGCACCGCGCGGAATGGGCGGCGGCCTGGGCGAAGGAGACAGGACTCAAGCCCGAGGTGGCGCGGAAGACCGTCGACGCCGGCCGGGACCTGCCGATCGCGCTCGACGACACCGTGATCGCCTCCGAGCAGCAGCTCGCGGACGCGTTCACCGACGAGAAGACGCTGCCCGGCAAGGTGGACTTCGCCGCGTTCGCCGACCGGCGGTTCGCGGCAGACCTGGATCAGGCGAGGAGCACCGGATGAGCGTCACCCTGCACTGGTTCCTGCCCACCAGCGGCGACGGCCGCACGATCGTGGAACGCTTCCACGCCAACCGGTCCCAGGGCCCGTCGGCCCAGCGCCAACCCGATCTGGACTACCTGGCCCAGGTCGCCCGCGCCGCAGAGCGGCAGGGCTTCGAAGGCGTGCTGACGCCGACCGGCACGTGGTGCGAAGACGCGTGGCTGACCACGGCCGCGCTGATCCGCGAGACGACCCGGCTGAAGTTCCTGGTCGCGTTCCGCCCCGGCGTCATCTCGCCGACGCTCGCCGCCCAGATGGCCGGCACGTTCCAGCGCCTGTCGGCGGGCCGGGTGCTGCTCAACATCGTCACCGGCGGCGACGCGGTGGAGCAGCGGCGCTTCGGCGACTGGCACGAGCACGACGCCCGGTACGCCCGCACGGACGAGTTCCTGACGATCGTGCGCGGGGTCTGGTCCGGGCAGCCGTTCAGCTTCGAAGGCGAGCACCTGCGCGTCGAGGGCGCGACGACGCTGGCGGCGCCGGCTCCCGTGCCGCCGATCTACTTCGGCGGGTCGTCCCCGGCCGCGCTGCCGGTCGCGGCGCGGCACGCCGACGTCTACCTGACCTGGGGCGAACCACCCGCGCAGGTCGCCGAGAAGATCGGGAAGGTCCGCGCGCTGGCCGGCGACCGGCCGATCCGCTTCGGCGTCCGGCTGCACACGATCTCCCGCGACACCTCGGCCGAGGCGTGGGCGGAGGCGCGGAAGCTCCTCGACGCGCTGAGCCCCGAGCAGGTCGCGAAGGCGCAGGCGCAGCTGGCCGCGAGCGAGTCGGTCGGGCAGCAGCGGATGGTCGCGCTGCACGGCGGGAAGCTCGACGGCGGTGTCCGCGGGCTGGAGATCCACCCGAACCTGTGGGCCGGCGTCGGTCTGGTCCGCGGCGGCGCGGGCACCGCGCTCGTGGGCAGCCACGAAGAGGTCGCGGACCTGATCGAGGAGTACCACAGCGTCGGGGTGAGCGAGTTCGTGCTGTCGGGTTACCCGCACCTGGAGGAGGCGTACTGGTTCGGCGACGGCGTCTGGCCCGAACTGGCGCGACGCGGTCTGCTCAAGGAGTACTAACCCCAGCGCGTCGAGGCGTAGACGACGATGTTGTCCCGATAGGACCGTTTCGCCGCGTCGAAGCTGCCGCCGCAGGTGATCAGCCGCAACGCACTGCCCGGCGCGGGCCCGTAGACCGCGTCGGTCGGGAAGGCGTTCTTCGGGTAGCGCTGGACGGTGTCCACGACGAACCGGGTCTCCTGGCCGTCGGAGCGCGCGACGAACACTTGGTCCCCGTCGCGCAGGTCGCGCAGCCGGAAGAACGGCGCCGGCCCGGACCGGGAGTCGACGTGCGCGGCGATCACCGCCGGCCCGGGATCTCCCGGCACCGGGCCGGCGGCGTACCAGCCGACGTCTTCGAACCGCGCGGGCGCCTCCAGCTGATGGTCGCCGCCGAGGCCAAGCGGGACGAGCGCGGCCGCGTCGACCCCGATGGCGGGGATGCGCAGCCGCACCGGCCGGACGTCGGCCCGCGCGGGTAGCGGCCGCGGCCCGGTCGCCGTCGGGGTCACGGGAGCGGACGGGGACGGAGTGACCGGTGGGGGCGCGGCCGGGGCCGCCGAGCAGCCCGCGGCCAGCACCGCCACGACGAGCAGCGCGCCGAGGTCAGCGCGCACGAGCCGCCCGGCGTCCCACCAGCACCGCGGCCAGCAGCAGCCCGGCCGCGGCGAAGGCCGGCCACAGCGGCGGACCGGACGAGGGCGCCGTGCCGCCGCCCCCGGTCTCCACGCCGAGCTTCGGCGGTTCGGGCAGCGACGCGCCGTCGGAGATCGGGTTCACCTTGAGCGCCCCGGCGTTCTCGGTCACCAGCAACGTCGTCGACGTCCCGGCCTTGACGTCGACGTCCGCGGTCGACTGCACCGTGCCGCCGGTCAGCTGCAGCGGCCAGCGGCCCTCCGGGACGTCCACATAGGACGATGTCTGGCCGTAGGCGGCGTCCTTGGCGATGGTGACGCCAGTGGGGCCCGAGACGCTGACCGGCGTGATCGCCGCCGAGCCTTCGACCACCCGGACCCGGCCCTTGCCCGCGCCGGGCGCGGTGAGGTCGTCGGTGACCAGGTCGCCCTTGAGCGTGCCGTCCGGGCCGTTCGCGAAGACCAGCAGCGAGTAGGCGCTGCGCTCGGCGACCTCGATGGTGGCCGACAGCGCGGGCGGCGTGCTGGCCGCGGCGTCCGCGGGCCGCATCGACAGCGTGTACTTGCCGGGGTCGAGCGAGGAGTACGGGGTGACCGCGCCGTAGCCGGCCTTGCGGATGACGACCTTTTCGGCCTGGCCGAACGGCGCGAAGTAGATGTCCACCGGGGGCACCTTCGGGGACAGGTGGCCGACCCGGATCCAGCCGACACCCGGGCCGGGGGCGGTCGCCGCCTCGGCCGTCATCGGCGTGAGGGCGACGAGCAGGAGGGCTGCGGCAATCAGCCCGCCGGGTCTGAGCAGGGTACGCATCGGCAGATCCTTTCGCCGGTCAGGGGGAGGAGAACGGGACGAGCAGTCCCGGGGGAGCGAACAGCGGATAGGTGACGAGCACGCCGCCGCCGGTCCGGGTGACCGACGCCGGGCGGAACAGGTCGCGCTGGCCGGTGTAGAACGCGGCCACGCCGTCTTCGCCGCCGGTCAGCAGCACCTGGCGGCGCGGCTGCCCGGCGCTTTCCTCACCGGGGACCGCGGGGAAGGCCGCGACCCGGACCGGCTGGAACGCGGCGAGGGCGGCGATCGTCGCGATCAGCCGCGGGTCGACGTGCCCCGCGCGGAGCACGGCGGCGGCGTCCGGGGCGAAGGCGATCCGGGTCGACGCCGCCAGTGCCGCGCCCGCGTGGGCCCGCGCCGAGGACTCGGACGGCGCGGTCGGGTCGGTCGGCGGCAGGCCGAGGCGGGAGACGGTCACGTCGCCGAAGATCGCGGTCGGCCCGGAGCCGTCGAAAGCGGCGTCGATGGCCGGGTAGCGCGTGCGCAGATCCGCCGCGTCACCGGCGAAGACAGCCCATTCGGCGGGCGGGCACTCGGCCGCGCAGGCCGCGGGCGCGACGAGCATGCCGGTCGGCCAGCCGGCCTTGGCGAGCTCGGCCCAAGCCGCGTCGTCGACCAGGACGCGCGCGCCGGAAGCGTTGGCCCGCAACCATTCTTGCGCGCCGGCGAGCGGCCCGGCCCGGTCGGTCGACGGCCGCAGGGCGGGGTAGCCGTACACCCAGCCGGCGGCCACGATCGCGACCAGGACCAGCGCCGCCACGGTGATCCCGCCGCGGCGGCGCGGGTTCCCGCGGTGGGCCGGCGCGCGGTGCCGGGTCACCGCCTGGACGACGCCGGCCAGCAGCAGCGGTGTCAGCGGCAGCAGGAGGGCGAGCACGGCGGTGTCCGGCACGCCCGGGACCAGCAGGGCGCCCACGAGCAGCAGCCCGGTCACCGCGAACGGACGCAACGACGCCACGGCCAGCGCGGCCACCAGCGCGACCGTCGAGAGCACGGCCCACGCCGGGTCGAGCGCGACCCAGTCGGCGACCGACGGCCGGCCGGGGTCGGCGAGGTGCGGCCGCAGGGCGTCGGCCGCGGGGCCGAAGGCGATGCCGAGCCCGAGGTTGAGCAGCACCGCCACCAGCGCCGCCCGGACCGGCGAGCGCCGGACCAGCAGCCAGCCCGCCGCGGGCAGGAACACCAGCGCCAGCGGGGAGGTGAGCGCCGCCGCCAGCAGGCAGAGCGCGGCCAGGACGTCGTGCCGGATCCGCGCGCCGGGCCGGGTGAGGAGCACCAGCGCGCCGAGCGCCCAAACCACCGCCAGGTGCTCCACGACGACCAGCCGCTGCAGGCCGAGCGCCAGCGGCGACGCCGCGAGCAGCAGCGCCGCGGCCGCCGACGCCCACCGCGTCAGGCCGGTCCGGCGCGCCAGGAACCACAGCAGGACCACACCGATCACGCTCGCGACGATCATCGTTTCGCGGACCGCGGCCAGCGCGGTCGCCGAGCGGCCGAACGCGTCGGTGACCATGGTGTAGGCCGACAGCTGCCACCAGCCGAACGGGCTGACCCCAGCGCCGCCGGCGTCGGTGAACGGGGTGAGGTGACCGAGTGCGTAGGCGTGGGCGACGTTCGCGGCCTCCGCGGGCAGCGCCGGGGCGGGCGCGGCGAGGTAGAGCACGCGCAGCCCGCCGGCCAGTGCCAGCAGCGCGAGCACGATGTCGAGGGCCAGCAGCCGGTGCCCGGCTGCCGGTCCGGGGAGCGTCGCGGGGGACTGACCCGGGACGGTCGTCCCCCGGCTGTGCTGGGCCATTGGACGGATCGTAGCGGCTTCCGATCACCGGTCCAGCTCGGGACGATTACGTCAGCCAGACGGCCTAGACACGGGGAAAGCCTTGTCCCGCAAGATTATTTCCGACTGTCCCGAGTGGAGGCGGACAGTGTCCGGGTCAACGCGAGCGCGACCGTCCGGACGGCGGGCGCGACCCGTTCGGTCCGCATCCGGTTGGCCCAGCCGGAAATCGAGACGGCGGCGACCGCGACGCCGCGCGCGTCGAGCAGCGGGCTCGCCGCGCACACGACGCCGACACCGGATTCCTCGCGCTCCAACGCGACGCCGTCCTCGCGCACCCGGGTCAGCTGGCGGCGCAGCAGCCCGGGCGCGGTGATCGTCTTCGGGCTCATCCGGGGTAATCCGGCGTCGATCACCTGGTTCACCACGGAATCCGGAGAGAACGCGAGGATCGCCTTGCCGACGCCGGTGGCGTGCGCGGGGAACCGGCCGCCGATGCGCGAGGGCAGGGTCGGCGCGTCCGGGCCGCGCAGCACGTCGAGGTAGACGACTTCGGTGCCTTCGAGGATCGCGAGGTGCACGGTGTTGCGCGTCGCCTCGCGCAGGTCGGCCAGGTACGGGCGGGCCGCTTCGACCAGCCCCCGCCTGGGTGAGGCCAGTTGGCCGATTTCGAACAGGCGCAGCCCGAGCCGCACGGCGCCGTCCTCGCGTTCGAGCAGCCCGGTCTCGGCCAGGTGCCCGACGAGCCGGTGCACGGTCGTCTTGGCGAGCCCGGTCCGGCGGGCGAGCTCGGACACGCCGAGCGTGTCGTCACCCGGCCGGAAGGCCTCCAGGAGCGCGGTGAGCCGGGCCGCGATGAGACCGTCACCGCTCGCGCCGTCGTTCCGCCCAGCGGTACGCATGGGTTGAGTGTGCCCGATCCGGCGCGCGACTGTCACGAGGTCGGAGGTGAGGTCAGTGGTCGTCGGCGCCGAGCACGAGTTTCACGCAGTGGGCGACGAGCCGCTCGCGCGAGACCTTCAGCGAGCCGTCGAGGTAGGCGATGAACACGTTGCTCAGCGCGCCGACCAGCCCGACGGCGACCATCCGGCGTTCGGTCTCGTCGCCGTGGGACAGCTGCTCGCCGACGAGCGCGGCGAACACCGGCAGCAGGTGCAGGCCCCGGCGGGTGAGCGCGGGGTCGGTCAGCGGCGCGAGCAGCAGGACCCGGCCCTGGCGCGGGTCGTCGACGATCAGCTCGACGAACGCGCGCACGGCGTGCTCGGCCCGCAACGTCGGGTTCGGCGCGTCCCGGACGGCGTCGACCAGGGCTTGCCGGGCCTGTTCGCCGACGTGCTCGTAGACGGCCGCGACGAGCTCTTCGCGGTCGGCGAAGCTCTCGTAGAAGTAGCGCTCGGTGAGCTTCGCGTGCCGGCACACCGCGCGCACGCTCGTCCCGGCCGACCCCTCGGTGCCCAGCAGCTCGAGGCCCGCGGAGACGAGCTGTTCGCGCCGCAGCGCCTTCCGGTCGTCGAGTGTCGTGCCCGCCCACGTGCGGCCCGGCATGGCTGCTCCTCGGTTGACTACGTGTGTTGTCAGATCCTAGCCTGACAACAGCCGTAGTCAGTTTCGACGCGACGAGGAGCTGCCGATGACGCCGGAACCGCTGGGTCCCGACTCGCTGACGTGGAAGTACTTCGGCGACTGGCGCGGCCTGCTCATCGCGCTGTGGGCCGGGTCGATGCAGAACATGCACCCCGGCCTCGGCGCGGGCGTCGAGCAGCACTCGCGGTTCTTCGAGGAACGCTGGCAGCGGCTCTTCCGCTCGCTCTACCCGATCGGGGGAGTCGTCTACGACGGCCCGCGTGCCCACGCGACCGCGTTGCAGGTCCGCGGGTACCACGACCGCATCAAGGGCGTCGACGCTCGCGGGCGGCGGTACCACGCGCTCGACCCGGACACCTACTACTGGGCGCACTCGACGTTCTTCGTCAGCACGATCCTAATCGCCGACCACTTCATGGGCGGCATCGGCGAGGCGGAGAAGCGGCGGCTGTTCGACGAGCACGTCACGTGGTGGCGGATGTACGACATGACCATGCGGCCGGTGCCGGAGAGCTGGGAGGACTTCCAGCGCTACTGGAAGCACATGTGCGCGGAAGTCCTGGAGGACAACAAGGCCACCCGCGACGTCCTCGACCTGCGCGGGATCGCGAAGCCGCCGTTCCTGCCGTGGCTGCCGGACCTGCTCTGGCGGCCGGTGAGCGCGCTGATCGCCCGCAACTTCGTCTGGCTGACCACCGGGCTCTACGACCGGGAGGTCCGCGACCTGCTCGGCCTGCGGTGGTCGTCGCGGGACGCGCGCCGGCACCGAAGGGCCGGGAAGCTGATCAACGCCGTGTTCAAGCTCGTCCCGCACGATCGCCGCTACCACCCGCGGGCCCGCGCCGGCTGGCGACGCGTGCGGGGCGAGGTGGCTCCGGGAACCGCGTTGGTCGAGACTCCACGGAGGAACCTGCCGCCGCTGTCCGAGCGGGGCAAGCCCGAGCACTACGCGCCGAACGTCTAGGAGGCATTCGTGAAGCTGGGATTCCACGTCGGGTACTGGGGCAGCGGCCCGACCCCGGGCGCGCTGGAGGCGGTCCTCAAGGCCGAGGAGCTCGGCTTCGACTCGGTGTGGACGGCGGAGGCGTACGGCTCGGACGCGTTCACGCCGCTGGCCTGGTACGGCGCCGCCACCAGCCGGATCCGGCTCGGCACCAACATCGTGCAGATGGCCGCGCGCACCCCGACCGCGACGGCGATGAGCGCGATGACGCTGGACCACCTCTCCGGCGGCCGGATGGTGCTCGGGCTCGGCGCGTCCGGCCCGCAGGTCGTGGAGGGCTGGTACGGCCAGCCGTACCCGAAGCCCCTCGCGCGGACGCGGGAGTACGTCGACATCGTCCGCCAGGTGATCGCCCGCGAAGCCCCGGTGACCCTCGACGGCGACCACTTCCAGCTGCCGCTGAAGGGCGGCGCGGGGCTCGGCAAGCCGCTGAAGCCGACCGTGCACCCGCTGCGCAAGGAGATTCCGATCCACCTGGCCGCGGAGGGCCCGAAGAACGTCGCGTTGTCGGCGGAGATCGGCGACGGCTGGCTGCCGCTGTTCTTCTCGCCCAAGAGCAACGCCTTCTACAAGGCCGCGCTCGAAGAGGGCTTCGCTCGTGAAGGCGCTCGGCACACCTTCGAGACGTTCGAGGTGCCGTGCTCGATCCCGGTGCTCGTCCACGACGACGTCGAGGAGGCGGCGTCGTGGATCAAGCCGTCGCTGGCGCTCTACATCGGCGGGATGGGCGCGAAGTCGGTCAACTTCCACCACGACGTGTTCGCCCGGCTCGGCTACGAGGACGTCGCGGACAAGGTGCAGGAGCTGTACCTGGCGGGGCGGAAGGACGAGGCGACCGCGGCGATCCCGACGTCGCTGGTGGAGGACACGTCGCTGATCGGGCCGGCCGCGAAGATCCGGGACGAGCTGCAGGCCTGGGAGGAAACGGTGGTCACCCAGCTCCTCCTGCGGGGGGACGCGGCGACGCTGACGAAGATCGCCGACGCGCTGGGCTGAGCCCGGACACGCCGGTCTGCAGCAGCTGCGGCGACACCGCGAACCCGCGCCGCTCGTAGGCCGGCACGGCGCGTTCCGACGAATGGACCGTGACCCGCTCCAGGCCGAGCTCCTCGGCCAGGCGCAGGGTCGCGTCGATCAACAGCCCGCCGAGGCCGCCGTCGCGGGCTTCCGGGAGGACGTACACGCTCTGCACGTCGCCGGAGGCCCGCGCGAACACCCGCGGGGTCGGCACGCGCGAGGTGATCGCGAGGAACGCCATCCCGATCACCTCGTCGTCGCGGGCCAGCACCAGACACCGGTGGGTGGCTTCGTTGGCGCGCGCCCACGCGGCGAACTCGCGGACGAACCCGGCTCGCCCGCCCTCGGGCGGGCCGTCTTGTTCGACGACCCAACGCCACCTCAGCGCGGCGACGGTGGCGAGTTCGGCGGGGTGGGCGGGGCGGACTTCGATCTTCGGCACGGAACCCATCGTGGCGCGTGTCGGCACTTTTGTCGGGTTGCCGGGGTGGCGGCGCTCACGTACGGTCCCCGACTAACGCGAAAGTAGTTCACGTTAGTCGGGAGACCGTATGCGGGTGAGTCGTCGTACCGTCCTGGCCGGAGCCGCCGCGCTGCCTTTCGCCGCCGCGCTGGCGAGAACCGCCGAAGCCGCCGAACCGGCGCTGAAGGTCGGCGTCGGGATCGGCGACGTCACCGGGCCCGCCGCCGAGAACGGCATGATGGGCTACTCGATGCCGCAGCAGCAGACCGCCGGCATCCACCTGCGGACCCGGGCCCGCGCCTACGTCGTCGACGACGGCTCGAAGCGGATCGTCTTCGTCACCGCCGAGCTGGGCGCCCTCTTCCAGTCCGTCCACCAGGGCGTGCTGCGCGAACTCGCACAGAAGTACGGCGACCGCTACACCGAGCAGAACGTCCTGCTCAACGCCACCCACACGCATTCGGCGTGCGGCGGGGACTCGCACTACGCCGCCTACGACCTGTCGATCCTCGGGTTCCAGCAGCAGACCTACGACGCCGTCGTCGCCGGGATCGTCGACGCCATCAGCCGGGCCCACGACGACCTCAAGCCCGGCGACCTGACCCTCGGCCGCACCGAGCTGACCGAGGCCAGCGCCAACCGGTCCCGCGTCGCCTTCGAACGCAACCCCGACAAGGACCACTTCCCGCTCTCGATCGACCCCGCCGTCACCGTGCTGCGGTTCCGCCAAGGCGGCAGGGACGTCGGCGCGATCACCTGGTTCGCCACCCACGGCACGTCCATGAGCAATGGCAACCACCTGATCAGCAGCGACAACAAGGGCTACGCGGCCTACACCTGGGAACACGACCACGCGGGCGTCCGCTACCTCGACGGCCCGCCCGGCTTCGTCGCCGCGTTCGCCCAGACCAACTCCGGCGACATGACGCCGAACCTGAACCTGAAGCCCGGCACGCCCGAGACGGAGTTCGAAAACACGCGAAGGATCGGCGAACTCCAGTTCCAGGCGGCGAAACGCGCGTTCGACGCCGCGGCCGAGCCGGTCACCGGCGGCGTCGACCACCGGCTGACCTACGTGGACATGTCCGCCGTCGACGTCGACGCCCGGTTCACCCCGGACGGCCGCCCGCACCGCACCTGCACCGCCGCCATCGGCGTCTCGATGCTGGCCGGCAGCACCGAAGACGGCCCCGGCCTGCCGCTGCCCGAAGGCGTCAAGAACCCGTTCATCGACTGGCTCGGCGGCATCGACGCGCCGATCCCGCAGGCGCTGGCCGACGCCCAGGCGCCCAAGGTCGTCGCCGTGCCGTTCGGCGCGATGAAGCCCTACCCGTGGGCGCCGGAGGTGCTGCCGCTGCAGCTCGTCCGGATCGGGCAGCTGCACCTGGTCGCCGGGCCCGCCGAGTACACCATCGTCGCCGGGCTGCGGATCCGGCAGACCGTCGCCGCCGCGCTGGGCGTGCCGCTGGAGAACGTCCTCATGCAGGGCTATTCGAACGCCTACAGCCAGTACGTCACCACCCCCGAGGAGTACGACTCCCAGCAGTACGAAGGCGCGTCGACGCTCTTCGGCCGCTACACCCTGCCCGCCTACCAGCAGGAGTTCGGGAAGCTCGCCGCCGCGATGAAGTCCGGCGCGAGCGTGCCGCACGGGCCCGTGCCCCGCGACCTCCGCGGCAAGCTCGTCAATTTCCAGCCCGGCGTTGTCTTCGACAGCGCGCCGCTGCTGAAGAGCTTCGGCGACGTCGTCACCGACGCGAAGGGCAGTTACCGGCGCGGCGAGCAGGTGTCAGTCGCGTTCGTGACCGGCCACCCGAAGAACGACCTGCGTCGCGACGGCACGTTCCTGGAGATCCAGCGCCTGGTCGACGGCCGCTGGACCCGGCACGCCGACGACGGCGACTGGGCCACCAAGTTCCACTGGACCCGGACGTTCGTGAGCGAGTCCCGGGCCGAGGTCACCTGGGACATCCCCGCGAACACACCGGTCGGCCAGTACCGCGTCGTCCACTTCGGAGCCTGGAAGCACGGGCTCACCGGCGCCATCGCCCAGCTCAGCGGGACTTCCCGCGCCTTCGTCGTCTCCTGAAAGGACCCCGCGTGCGCAGGACCGCCCTTCTCGCCGCCGCCGTCGTCATCGCCGCCCTCACCGCCGCGCCCGCCCAGGCCGCGGCCGCCGGCGTGAGCGTGCTCAGCTTCAACCTCTGGCAGCTGCCGTGGATCGCCAACCCGGACACGGCCGACAAGGAAGCCCGGGCCCAGGCGGCCGAACACGTCATCCGCGCCCAAGACACCGACGTCGTCGTCCTCGAAGAGGCGTTCAGCGCCCAGGCCGAGGACCTGCGCGACCGGCTCGTGGACACCTACCCGTTCCAGACGCCGCTGGTCGGGCAGTCCTGCTCGACCTCGCCCGGCTGGACGTCGGTGAGCGGCAACTGCTCGAACTCGCCGATCGTCGTCAACGGCGGGGTCACCGTGCTCAGCAAGTACCCGATCACCGAAAAGCACCAGCTCGTCTACCGCAACTCCTACGCCGGCACAGCCGACTACCTCTCGAACAAGGGCGCCGCGCTGGTCCGGATCTTCGCCCACGGCAAGGCGCTCTGGCTCGCCGGCACGCACCTGCAGGCCGACGAAGCCCCGGACACCCTGCCCAAGGCCCACCAGGTCCGGCTGGCCCAGCTCGGCGAACTGCGTGACCTCGCCGCCGCGCGCGTCCCCGGAGGGGACGCGGTGGCCGTCGCCGGGGACCTCAACATCGAGTACTGGGCCGGGCAGGGCCGCCGGGACGCGGCCGGGCGCACCCAGGCCGAGCAGGGCGCGGCCGCGCTCGGCGGCACGCTGGCCACGACCGGCGCGGGGGAGTACACCTTCGACGCCGTCACCAACCCCGACGCGGCGAAGTCCGTCCCCGCGACCTACCGCGACTCGCTGGACTACGTCGGCTCGCTGCGACGCGCCGAGGTCGGCCCGGTACGGCTGGTGCATTACGACGGTGGCACGATTCCCTCCGACCACTACCCGGTGCGGGCCGAGATCCACTACTGATCCCCTCATCGGATTCGTTCTGCGAGGAGGACCATGGCGACGCTGTCCGGCCGGACGAGGTTTCGCTATTCGCTCGGCTCGTTCGTCACCGGGTCCTTCGGCACGGTCCCCGGCCTGGTCCTGGTCAAGTACCTGACCGACACGATGGCCGTGCCCGCCGGGTGGGCCGCGGCGATCGTGTTCGTGCCGAAGGCCTGGGACTTCTTCTTCAACCCGGTCGCCGGCCGGCTGTCCGACGCCGACCTGATCAAGACCGGCAGCCGGCGGCGCTTCCTGCTCATCGGCGGCGTCGGCGTCGCGATCCTCTTCGCGGCGATGTTCGCCCACCCCGGGCTCGGCGGCCCGCTGCCGGACGCGCTGTACGTGGCGGTCCTGTTCGCCGCCTGCGCCACGGCGTACGCGCTGTTCCAGGTGCCGTTCAACGCGCTGCCCGCCGAGCTGACCGAAGACGCCACCGAGCGGACGAAGCTCACCAGCGTCCGCATCGGCGTGCTGGCCGTGACGATCCTGATCTGCGGCGGCGGCGCCCCGGCGATCACCGCCGCGATCGAGGGCGTGGCCGGCTACCGGATCATGGCCGTGGTGATCGGGCTGATCGTGCTGGCCGCGACGCTGCTGGTGTACTTCGGCCTGAAGGACGCGCCGGTCGGCTCGCTGCGGCCGAACACCGTGAGCCTCAAGGAGCTCGTCGGCACGCTCGCCGGCTGGCGGCCGTTCCGCTGGCTGCTCGGCACCTACTTCATCCAGGCGCTGGGCATCGGCACCGTGCTCGCCGCGATCCCGTTCTTCGCCCAGCGCATCCTCGGCGACGACGCCTACGGCACGATCCTGTTCGTCATCTTCGTCGGCCCCGCGCTGGTCACCATGCCGCTGTGGCCGCGCCTGGGCGACCGCGTCGGCAAGCTCAACGGCTTCCGGCTGGCCACCGGGGCGTTCGCGATCGGCCTGCTCGGCCTGGTCTTCGCCCAGTCGATCCCGCTGGTCGTGTCGTTCGTGTTCGTGGCGCTCTGCGGCGTCGGCTACGCGGGCATCTCGGTGTTCCCGCTGGCCATCCTGCCCGACCTGATCACGGCCGAGGAGGAGCGCACGGGCGAGACCCGCGCGGGGATCGCGGCCGGCGTGTGGACGGCCGGGGAGACGCTCGGCCTGGCCTTCGGCGGCGGGCTGTGGGCGCTGATCCTAGCCTTCGGCGGGTACGTCTCGAGCACGGACGCGACGGCGTTCCAGCCGCACAGCGCGATCGTGGCGATCCTGATCGGGTCGTCGATCATCCCCGGCGTGCTCATCGCGCTGGCGCTGCCGCTGCTGCGGCGCAAGGTCCTGGAGCCGCGCCCGTGATCCCGCCCGAGGACGTCCTCGCGGCGCTGCGGGAGCTGCGTGCGGGTGACCTCCCGACGCACGGCGGCCGCACCCTGGCCTACGTCTACGACAGCGGGCTGTCCGAAGTGGACACCCTCGGCGCGGCGGCGCACGCGCTGGCGTCGTCGGCGAACGGCCTCGACCCGACGGCGTTCCCGAGCCTGCTGCGGATGGAGAACGACCTCGTCTCGGCGGCTTCTTCGTTGCTCGGCGACGTTCCCGGGGTGGTCGGCTCGGTGACTTCGGGTGGCACGGAGTCGTGTCTGCTGGCGGTGCTGGCGGCCCGCGACGCGCATCCCGCGGTGGCGTCGCCGTCGATCGTCCTGCCGACGACCGCGCACGCGGCGTTCCACAAGGCGGCGCACCTGTTCGGGCTGCGCCGGATCGACGTCCCGGTCGACCCGGTGACGTTCCGCGCGGACCCGGCGGCGATGGCGGCGGCGATCGAAGACTCGACGGTGCTGGTGGTGGCGAGCGCGCCGTCGTATGCGCACGGCGTCCTCGACCCGATCGAGCCGATCGCGGCGGCCGCGCTCGAACGCGGCGTCCGGATGCACGTCGACGCGTGCATCGGCGGCTGGGTGCTGCCGTACTTCGCGCGGCTGGGCGCGGACATCCCGCCGTTCGACTTCCGCGTGCCGGGCGTGACGAGCATTTCGGTGGACCTGCACAAGTACGCGTACTGCCCGAAGGGCACCTCGGTGCTGCTGCACGCTTCGGCGGAGCTGCGGCGCTCGCACTACTTCGCCAGTGCGGCCTGGCCGGGCTACACGATGCTGAACACGACGATCCAGAGCACCCGCTCGGGCGGCCCCCTCGCCGCGGCGTGGGCGGTGGTCCGCCACCTCGGCCCGGAGGGCTATCTCTCGCTGGCCGCTGCCACGCGCGAGGCGGTGTCCCGGATCCGGGCCGGCATCTCGGAAATCGCAGGCCTGCGCATCCTCGGCGACCCGGTCTCGACGCTGATCGCGTTCACCGGTTCGGACGGCTTCGACCTCTTCACGGTGGCGGACGAGATGAAGGCGCGCGGCTGGTACGTCCAGCCGCAGTTCGCTTTCGAGTCTTCGCCGGCGAACCTGCACGTGACGGTGACGGCGGCCAACCACGGCAGCGAGAAGGAGTTCCTGACCGACCTCGCGGCCTCGGTGGACGCGGCCCGCCAGGCCGGTCCGGTCGTGGTGGACCCGGCGGTGGCGGAGTTCGTGGCGGCGCTGGACCCGGCGACGTTGACGTCGGAGCAGTTCGCCGGCCTCCTGGCGGCGGCGGGTCTGGGCGGCGCGGCCGGTCTGCCGGAGCGGATGGCGGAGATCAACGCGCTCCTCGCAACGGCACCGGCGCCGTTGCGGGAGCGGCTGTTGCTGGAGTTCCTGGGCGCGCTCTACGCGCCCTGACTCACTGGTTCCGCGAAGCCAGCCCCTCGGGCGCGGACTTGACGGCCGCGTGGATCGCGTCCGCCAGCGCCAGCGCGTCTTCCTCGGTCAGCTCCAACGCGACCCGGGCCGAAGCGCCCAGGCCCGGGTTGCGGAAGTCGATGTTCACCGTGTGCGCGTAAGGCGCGTGGACCGGGTGATCCACGTACACGGTCCCCTCGTCGAGGCGGAACCAGCCGCGGGCGCCCTTTCCGCTGCCTTCGAGCTCGAACTTCTCGGTCAGGTAGGTGCACATGAGCGGGTCCTCTCAGGCGGAAAGCGTGCGGGCGTAGAAGTCGAGGATGCGTTCCCAGCCGTCCTTCGCGGCCTCCGGGCGGTAGCTCGGGCGGTCGACCGCGAAGAACGCGTGGCCCGCGCCCGCGTACGTGTGGAACTCGTGCTCCTTGCCCAGCTTCTCCAGCTCGGCCGTCAGCACCGCGACCTCGTCCGGGCTCGGGAACTGGTCGTCGGCGCCGAAGATGCCCAGCAGCGGGCACGACAACTGCGGGGCCAGGCCCAGCAGCGGCTTCATCTGCTTCATGGCCTCCGGCGGGTCGTTGACGACGAACGCGCCGTAGCAGTCGACCGCCGCGTCGATGTCCAGTGAGCACCCCGAAAGGAACGCCTGGCGCCCGCCCGAGCAGTGCCCGATGACCCCCACCCGGCCGTTCGCGTTCTCCAGCGCGCGCAGGTAGTCCGCCGCACCCGAGACGTCGCCGACGAGGCGGTCGTCCGGGACGCCGCCGGCCGCGCGGGCCGTCGCCGCCGCGTCGTCCGGGTCCGCGCCCGGGGCTTCACGCGTGTACAGGTTGGGGCAAAGCGCGTTGTAGCCCTCGACGGCGAAGCGGCGCACCATCTCCTTCGTCGAGGCGTCGTAGCCGGGCATGTGGTGGATCACCACGACGCCGCCGCGGGCCGTCGTGTCGGTGGGCTTGGCCAGGTAGGCCTCGAGCTCGTCACCGCCGTGGCCGGTGATGGTGACGGTCCCGGCGACGATCTCGTCGGTCATCGGTTCTCCTTCGATCCCTCGGGGGTGTGGAAGTAGCGCTTGCCGCGGGAAGCGGACGCCACCGCGGCGACGACGGCCATCACCGCGGCCGCCGTGAATACGACCACCAGGCCGTGGTGGAACGGGCCGGACACCAGCCGCGGGAAGAACTCCCCGCCGGTCAGCGCCGACCGGTCGGCCGGCGCCAGCCCGGCCAGGACGTCCGGGCCCAGCAGGTGCCCGACCGGGTTGCTGCCGAGGAACGCCGCGAACAGCGTGCTCACCGGCGGCAGCTGCGCGACACCGTCGGCGACCGGCGCCGGGACGCCGTGGGCCTGCAACCCGCTGGTCAACGTCTGCGGCAGCGACGACGCCAGCCCGGCGATCATCAGCGAGAAGAACACGCCGATCGACAACGACGTCCCGGAGTTCTGGAACGTCGCCCGCATGCCGGAGGCGACTCCGCGCTGCTCGGTCGGCACGCTGCTCATGATCGCCGAGGTGTTGGGCGCGGAGAACATGCCCTGGCCGATGCCGCTGACGACGAGCAGCGCGGCGAACGCCGGGTACGGGAAGTCCACCGGCAGCAGCAGCAAGCCGAGGAACGCCGCCGCGACCAGCGCCAGCCCGCCGGTCGAGAACAGCCGCGCCCCGAACCGGTCGGAGAGGTAGCCCGACACCGGCCCGGCGACCAGGAACCCGACGGTCAGCGGCAGCATGTAGATGCCCGCCCACAACGGCGTCCGCTCGTAGTCGTAGCCGTGCAGGGGCAGCCAGATCCCCTGCAGCCAGATGATGAGCATGAACTGCATGCCACCACGGGCGACGGCGGTCAGCAAGGCGGCGATGTTGCCGGCGGCGAACGCGCGGATCTTGAACAGCGAAAGCTGGAACATCGGCGTGGCGACGCGGGTCTCGATGACGCCGAACAGCAGGAGCAGCAGGACGCCGGCGCCGATCCCGCCGAGCACCAGCGGGCTGCCCCAGCCCGTCGCCGCGTCGCCGTAGGGCTGGATGCCGTAGGTGATCGCGGCCAGCAGCAACGCCGTCCCGGCCGCGAAGGTGATGTTGCCGCCCCAGTCGACCTTCGCGCGCTTCGGCGTGCCGACCTCGCGGAGGCTGCGGATCGACCAGATGGTGCCCAGCAGCCCGAACGGGACGCTCACCCAGAACACCGCGCGCCAGTCGATCTCGGCCAGCAGCCCGCCGACGACCAGGCCGAGGAACTGCCCGGCCAGCGCGGTGATCTGGTTGACGCCCAGCGCCATCCCGCGCTGTTCGGTGGGGAAGGCGTCGGTGAGGATGGCGGCCGAGTTCGCCGTCAGCATCGACCCGCCGACGGCCTGCACGATCCGCCAGCCGATCAGCCAGAGCGCGCCACCACCGGCGTGGAACGGGTCGAACGACAGCGCCACCGACGCGACGCTGAACACGACGAACCCGAGGTTGTACATCTTGACCCGGCCGAACATGTCGCCGAGGCGTCCGAGCGTCACCACCAGCACGGCCTGCACGAGCAGGTAGCCGAGGATCATCCAGAGCAGGTAGCCGATGTTGCCCGGCGCGAGGGGGTCGAGGCCGATGCCGCGGAAGATGGCCGGCAGCGAGATGATGACGATCGAGCCGTCGAGCGCGGACATCAGCACGCCGAGCGTGGTGTTCGACAGCGCGACCCACTTGTAGCGGCTCGGGGTTACGGTGCCGGTCACAGCTCGTCCGCCAGCCGCTCGATCAGCGGGATGGCCGCGACGAGCTCGCGCTGCTCGGCCGCGGTGAACTTCTCGGCGAGCACGGTGGCCATCTTTTCGGTGGTCCGCGAGCGCCGGTCGGTGAGCAGCCGGACGCCGGCCTCGGTGACCGACATCAGCACCTTGCGGCCGTCGGAGTCGTCCTTGCGCCGCCCGACGAGCCCGCGCTCGACCAGCCCGGCCAGCGTCACGCCCATGGCCTGCGGTTTCACGCGTTCGAGGTCGGCGAGGCAGCCCGGGGTGGCCGGGCCCTCCCGGTCGAGCCGGGAGAGCACCGACCGCTCGGGCAGCGTCAGCTCCCCGACGACGTACCCCTGCCGCAGCCGCCGGATGAGCCGACCGAGGGCGACCCGGAGGTCGGTGCTCGCCTGGAGGAGGTCCTCGTCCGTCACGATCATCAACCTAGACTGATAAACCTGGGTTGATCAACTCGGACGGATCGACCGCTATCGGGTGAGCCGGGAGCTTTCGCCCGGCTGTTCGCGGGCGCCGGGGTTAGCGTCCGAAGTGGACACTTTCCGGAGGGAACCGCCGATGACCTTGCCGCACGCCGTGCACGCCGGCCACGACCACGTCCACCGCGAGGGCTGCGGCCACGCCGCGCTCCCGCACGGCGACCACGTGGACTACGCGCACGAAGGCCACCTGCACCGCGCCCACGACGGCCACTTCGACGAGTGCGAGATCCATGGCCACGTCCCGCACACCGGCCACGAGCACGCCCACGGCGAAGGCTGCGGCCACGTGGCGGTGCCCCACGGCGACCACGTGGACTACCTCCACGACGGGCACCGCCACGCCACCCACGAAGACCACTACGACGACCACTAGTGCGCGTGGACCGGGCCCCACTCCGGGAACGGGTCCGGCCCGGTCGCGGCACCCAGGCACTCGCGCAGCGCGGCCAGGAGCGCCTCCCCGGCCAGGTCGACGCCGATGAATACCAGCTCCTGACCGGGTTCCGGCGCGACGCCCTGCGGCTCGAACCGCGCCACCGCGCCCGCCTGTGACCACAGCCCGGTCACGCCGGGCCGGGACGCCAGCGTGAAGAACCCCTTGGACCGCAACACGGTCCCGAACTCGCCCGAATCGAAGCGCCGCGTCACGAAGTCCCACAGCGCGGCCGGGTCGAACGCCTCCGACGCCCGGAACACCACGCTGGAAATGCCGTACTCCTCGGTCTCCGGCACGTGGTCGCCGTTCAGCTCGGCGACCCACCCCGGCGCCTCCTGAGCACGCACCGGGTCGTAACGGCCGGTGCCGAACACCCGCTCCAGCGGGACCTTGCCGAAGCTGCCCGTGACGACGTCCGCGGCGGGGTTGAGCCGCCGCAGCGTCGCCACCAGCCGGTCGACGTCGTCGACCAGGTCGGTCTTGTTCAGCAGCAGGACGTCGGCGAACTCGACCTGGTCCACCAGCAGGTCGCTGACGGTCCGCTCATCGTCGTCGTACTGGTCGAGCCGGCGCTCCACGAGGGAGTCGCCGGCCGCCAGCTCACGCGCGAAGTTCGCCGCGTCCACCACCGTCACCATCGTGTCGAGGTGCGCGACGGACTCCAGGAAGGTGAACGTCGCCGCCACCGGCATCGGCTCGGAGATCCCGCTCGACTCGATGAGCACGTGGTCGAACCGGCCCTCCGCGCACAACGCCGACACCTCGTCGAGGAGGTCTTCCCGCAGGGTGCAGCAGATGCACCCGTTGGTCAGCTCGACGAGACGCTCCCGTGAGCGCACGAGGCCGGCGTCGATGTTGACCTCGCTCATGTCGTTGACGATCACCGCCACCCGCGGCCCCGCGTGGTTGGCCAGGATGTGGTTGAGCAGCGTCGTCTTGCCCGCGCCCAGGAAGCCCGACAGCACCGTGACCGGGACGGTCACGAGTGGAAGTGCTTGATCAGGCGACGCGGGACCAGCTTGGTCTCACCGTCGACCTTGATCGGCACCAGGTCCACCGCGGCGGCCTTCCACTGGGACCGCCGCGACCGGGTGTTGCTGCGCGACTTCTTCCGCTTCGGGACGGCCATCAGCGCGTCCCCCGCTTGCCGTAGCGGCGGTGGAACTTCTCGACCTGGCCGGCGCTGTCCATGATGCGCTGGGTGCCGGTCCAGAACGGGTGCGACGCCGAGCTGATGTCGACCAGCACGAGCGGGTAGGTCTGCCCGTCGGTCCACTCGATGGTCTTCTCGGAAGTGATGGTGGAGCGGGTCAGGAACGCGTCGCCGGTCGACGAGTCCTTGAACACGACGGGGTGGTAGTCGGGGTGGATTCCGGTCTTCATCGGTCTTCCTTTCGGTTCGCCGCGGAGTGCCGCGCCGGGTCGGGTTCGGTGTCCTCGCACGGTTCTTCGTGCCAGTCGCCGAACGGGTCGGGATAGCGCTGCCACGCTTCGGGGCCCGCGGCCAGTTCCGCGTCAGTGAGTAGAGCGCCGCGCAGGGCCGCGTCGATCTCGTCGGGCGTTGTCTGGTCCGTCACCACGACGAGCTCCTGCGCGCGGTCGCCGTGCACCGGGTGCCAGCGCAGGGACGCCAGGGTGCGGCGCTCGGGGGAGACGTCCGTCCACTCGGGACCGTCCGGAGCGGCGAGCCACGGCCCGGCGTGCCCGATGCCGAGCCCGCCGCCCGCCGATTCGATCCAGAACGCGACGTCGGGCTGGCTGGCCACCCACGCCCGTCCGCGGGTGCGGACGACGCCGTCGAGGAGGACGTCGAGGGCGTCGTGCAGGCGTTCGGGGTGGAACGGCCGCTGGGCGGTGAAGGTGACCAGGCCGATGCCGCAGTCGACGTGCACGGGCGGCTGGCCGCGCAGCAGCGCGCCGTGCATGTCGGTGACTTCGCCGCGGCGGGCGTCGGCCGGGACGGCGTCGAGCACGGTGTGCCCGTCGATCCGCGCCAGCTCGACGCGCGGGACCGACGGCGCGACCCGGTCGAGGACCGCGGACGCCTTCGCTGCGGTCCAGGCGTCGGTCGCCGCGCCGGCGAGCACGAGGACGTCGGCGAACTCGACCTGCGAGAGCGCGACCTGGGCGACCGTGCGCTCGTCCTCCGGGCTGGCCTGCAGGTTCCGCTCGGCCAGGACGTCGTCGCCGGTCGCGTCGGCCAGGAAGGTCGCGCAGTTCACCACGGTGAGCACCGCGCGCAGGTCGACGTCGTCGCGCACCGGGTGGTCGCCGACCAGGACGTTGCGGATCGCCCAGCTCACCGGCTCCGGCTCCATGGCCTCGTCGAGCCGGACGACGATCCGGCGCACCTGCGGCATCCGGGCGAGGCGCCGCAGCAGCGGCAGCAGGTCCTCGCGCAGGGTGCAGGACACGCAGCCGTGGGCGAGTTCGAGGACGGTCAGCTGGTCGCGCTGCTCGAGGCGCAGCCGGCGGCGGACGACGCCGGAGTGGATCTCACGCAGGTCGTGGTGGACGACGGCGGTGCCGGGCTCGGCCACGCGCAGCAGCTCGGCGAGCGTGGCGTTCGGTCCCGGCGCGAGGCCGCTCACCAGGACGAGCGGGATGCGGGGTTCATGGGTCACTGCGGCTCCAGGAATACGGGCGGGGTACGGTGCGCAGAGTAGATGAAAACGACAACCACTATCAACTTGGGAGGGTCCGTGTCCGCCGTGTGCCAGGTCACCGGCCGCAAGCCGGGCTACGGCAAGCAGGTCTCGCACTCGCACCGCCGCACCTCGCGGCGCTGGGAGCCGAACCTGCAGAACCGTCGCTACTTCGTGCCCAGCGAGGGCCGGTGGGTGCGGCTGCGCGTCTCCGCCAAGGGCATGAAGACGATCGACAAGCGCGGCATCGAGGCCGTCGTGGCCGAACTGAAGGCAAGGGGAGTGAAGCTGTAATGGCGAAGAGCACCGACATCCGCCCGATCATCAAGCTGCGGTCGACCGCGGGCACGGGCTTCACCTACGTCACGAAGAAGAACCGGCGGAACAACCCCGATCGGCTGGTCCTGCGCAAGTACGACCCGGTCGCGCGCAAGCACGTCGAGTTCAAGGAAGAGCGCTGATGGCCAAGAAGTCCAAGATCGCGAAGAACGAGCAGCGGAAGGTGGTCGCCGCGCGGTACGTCGAACGCCGTCGCGCGCTGAAGGCCGTGATCGCTTCGCCTTCGTCGTCTCCGGAGGCCAAGGGCGAGGCCGTCGTCGCGCTGCAGAAGCTGCCGCGGGACGCGAGCCCGACGCGCATCCGCAACCGCGACGCCGCCGACGGGCGTCCGCGGGGATACCTGCGGAAGTTCGGGCTGTCGCGGGTGAAGACGCGCGCGGCCGCGCACCGCGGCGAGCTGCCCGGCGTCACGAAGTCGAGCTGGTGAGCCGGATGCCGAAGCCGAACCGCGACCGTCCCGGCAAGCGCAAGGTGAACCTGTTGCACGCCAACCGGATCACCCACGTCGGCTGGAAGGACGTCGAGCTGCTGCGGAAGTTCATCTCCGACCGCGGCAAGATCCGCGCTCGCCGCGTCACCGGATTGACGCCGCAGCAACAAAAACAGGTCGCCACCGCGATCAAGAACGCCCGCGAGATGGCCTTGCTGCCGTACCCGGGCCGCGCGTCGTAATTCGGATGCGCACGCCGGGCGGGCGCGCGATCATGAGCGGACGAAAGGGGGCGTCGCCAGGGATGTCCTGACTCAGGAGGTCCACGCTTGCACGCCCAGCTCACGGTCACGCCCGCCCAGCTGCCCGAAGTCCTGCTGAACACCGCCGTCGTCCGGCCGGTGTTCCTCTGGGGCGCGCCCGGCATCGGGAAGTCCTCGCTGGTGCGGGAGTTCGCGGCGTCGCTGGGTCTCGAGTGCGTGTCGCTGCTCGGGACCCAGCTCGCGCCGGAGGACCTCATCGGCGTCCCGCAGATCGTCGACGGCCACAGCCGGTTCTGCCCGCCGGAGCAGATCGCCCGCGACGAGCCGTACTGCCTGTTCCTCGACGAGCTGAACGCCGCCGCGCCCGACGTCCAGAAGGCGTTCTACTCGCTCATCCTCGACCGCCGCATCGGCTCGTACGAGCTGCCGGCGGGTTCGGTCATGATCGGCGCCGGCAACCGCGCCACCGACCAGGCGCTGGCCCGCCCGATGGCGTCGGCGCTGGTGAACCGCCTGGTGCACGTCCACCTGCGGGCCGCGGCCGGCGACTGGCTCGCCTGGGCGGCCGGGAACGCGATCCACCCGTGGGTGATCGAGTACCTGACCCAGCGCCCGGACCACCTGTGGAGCCCGCCGCCGAAGACCGAAGAGCCGTTTTCGACGCCGCGGTCGTGGCACATGCTCTCGGACCTCCTGCACTCCTACGGCGACCCGGACAGCGACGAGACGATCGCCCTGCTCGCGTACGCCACCCTGACCCCGCAGCACGCGGGCGCGTTCCGCGCGTACCTCAAGGTGGCGCGGCACGCCTTCGACCTGGACGCGATCCTCAAGGGCGACGCGCGCTGGCCGGCCGACCGCGACCTGCTCTACTTCCTCGCCGAGACCTTCCGCGCCCGGCTGGTCAAGGACCTGCCCGCCGACAAGCGGCACGCGTCGACGGCCGTCCGCCAGTTCGCGTTCCGCGCGAAGAGCCTGCTCGTCGAGCTGGCCGAAATCTCGCTGGAGATGGCGCAACTGGTCATCGCCGACGACGAAGCCGGGAACCCGCGGCTGCCGGCGTGGTTCCTCGTCGAAGCCGCGCGCGACCTGCCGCGGCTGGTCGCGGCGCGGGCATGAACGGCAAGACCGAGGCCCAGCGCCGCGACCGCCGGAACAAGGCGATCGAGGCCGGCTGGGCCCAGGCGCGCTCGCACACGGTCCTCGAGCACCTCGGCCGCGGCGCGAGCCTGAGCACGGAGAGCGTCGCCGGCTGGGGTGTCGTCAACGACCGCGGCGTGATCACGCCGAACCGCGGCCGCGACGCCGAGCCCGCCGAGTGGGCGTGGGTGTTCGCGCACCTGCTGCTGCACCTCGGGCTCGGCCACCTCGACGACGAGCCGCTCCTCGACGAGGCCTACGGCGCCGCGTGCTGCGTCGCCGTGCACCGGTTCGCCGAGGCGGTCCGGGTCGGGACGCCCGTCGTGGAGCCGCCGGAGCTGCCCGGCGGCGACGAAGAGACGCTGACCCGGGCGTGGCGCGAAACCGGTGTCCCGGAGCGGTTCGCCGACCTGGGCGCCGGCCGGCCGTGCCTGCGGCTCGCGCCGCCGCTGTCGCGCTGGGAGCTGGCTTACCGCGGGAAACCGACCCCGTGGACCGAGCGGTTCGCGCGCGGGCTGATCGCGTCGGCCACCGAGGCGATGGAACGCGCCGCCGACGCGCGCGGGCAGACCCGGCACCGCCGGGCGCTGGGGGAGTGGGACCGCGCGCTCGGCTGGTTCGTCTCGTCGTTCCCGCTGCTCGGCGCGACCGCCGCTGGGTTCACGCTGGTCGTCGACGCCGAGGTGGTGCGCGCCTGGGACATCGCCTTGGCCGCGGTCGACGCCGAGCACGGCGAGATCTACGTCAACCCGGCCGCCGCGCTCACCGCCGAGGAGTGGCGGTTCGTGCTGGCCCACGAGATGCTGCACGCCGCGCTGCGGCACGACCGCCGCGCGCACGGCCGCGACCCGTACCTGTGGAACGTCGCCTGCGACTACGTCGTCAACGGCTGGCTGGTCGCCATGGGCGTCGGTGAGCTGCCCGACGGCTCGCTGCACGACCAGCAGCTCACCGGGATGTCCGCGGAGTCGGTCTACGACACGCTGGCCACGGACATCCGCCGCGCCCGGAAGCTGCGCACGCTGGGCTCACGCGAGGCCGGCGACGTCCTGGGCGACTGGCTGTCCGAACCCGACGCGGCCCAGCGGCGGTCGTCCCGGCGTTCGCGGCCACTGCCGTGGGGTGACCGTGTCCAGGGTGTCGACCTCGACGAGTTCTACCGCCGCGCGCTCACCCAGGGCCTCGAGTACCACCACGCGAAGGCTCGTGGGCTGCTGCCGCTCGGCCTGGAGCAGGAGATCCGGGCCCTGGACCACCCGCCGCTGCCGTGGGACGCGCAGCTCGCGCGCTGGTTCGACGAGCACGTCCGCGTCGAGCTGCCGGTGCGCAGCTACGTGCGGGCTTCGCGGCGCCAGCCGGCGACGCCGGACATCCCGCGACCGGGCCGCGTCCGGCCCGAGCGGCTGGACCGGCGGGTGACCTTCGGCGTCGTGCTCGACACGTCCGGGTCGATGAGCGCGGAGCTGCTGGGCAAGGCGCTGGGCGCGATCGCGTCGTACGCGCTGGCCCGCGACGTCCCGGCGGCGCGGGTCGTGTTCTGCGACGCCGTCGCCTACGACGCCGGCTACCTCGCGGTGGAAGACATCGCGGGCCGGGTCAAGGTGCGCGGGCGCGGCGGGACGATCCTGCAGCCCGGCGTCGACCTGCTGCAGCGCGCGGACGACTTCCCGGCCGACGGCCCGATCCTGATCATCACCGACGCCCAGTGCGACCACGTCCGGCCGCGGCGCGAACACGCGTACCTGGTGCCGCGGGGCGCGCGGCTGCCGTTCGTGGCCCGCGGGCCGGTCTTCCGCGTGGCGTAACGCACGCTGGGCTGGCGGGACGGTGAACCGTCAATAAACTCCCGCCCATGGACGACCCGCACTACCTCTCCGGCCTCCAGCTGTCCGGCCGCCGCGTTGTCATGTTCGGCGGCGGTTCGGTGGCCCAGCGGCGGCTGCCCCGGCTGATCAGCGCGGGCGCCCGCGTCGAACTGGTGTCACCGCACACGACGCCGTCGGTGCAGGGGATGGTGGACGCGGGCGAGCTGGTCTGGCACGAGCGCCGTTACGCCGCCGGGGACCTGAAGGACGCCTGGTACGCGCTGGCCTGCACGGACGACCCTTCGGTGAACGAAGCGATCTGCGCCGAGGCCGAGCGCGAGCGGGTGTTCTGCGTCCGCGCCGACGAGGGCGAGTCGGGCTCGGCGGTGACCCCGGCGTCGGGCCGGCACGGCGGCCTCCTGTTCGGCGTGCTCTCGGGCGGCGAGCCCCTGCGCTCGGCGGCGGTCCGCGACTCGATGCTGGACGGCCTGCACGACGGCACGATCGAGGACGGCCGCCAGCCGCACCCGGAGGGTTCGCTCCCCGGCGTCGCGCTGGTCGGCGGCGGCCCGGGCGACCCGGAGCTGATCACGGTCCGCGGCCGGCGGCTGCTCTCGCGCGCCGACGTCGTGGTCGTCGACCGGCTGGCGCCGCGCGAGCTGCTGGACGAGCTCGCGCCGGAGGTCGAGATCGTGGACGCGGCGAAGATCCCGTACGGTCGCGCGGCCAGCCAGGACGTCATCAACCAGACGCTGGTCGAGCGGGCCAAGGAAGGCAAGTTCGTGGTCCGCCTGAAGGGCGGCGACCCGTACCTGTTCGGCCGCGGCTTCGAAGAGGTGCTGGCCTGTGCGGAGGCGGGCGTCCCGGTGACGATGGTCCCGGGCATCACGAGCGCGTTCGCGGTCCCGGCGGTGGCGGACGTCCCGGTGACCCACCGCGGCGTGGCCCACGAGGTGGTGGTGGTCTCGGGCCACGTGGCCCCCGGCGACGACCGGTCACTGGTGGACTGGGAGCTGCTGGCCCGGATGCGCGGCACGATCGTGCTGATGATGGGGGTGGAGCGCCTCCCGCAGTTCGCGAAGGCCCTCCTGGACGGCGGCCGCCCCGCGGAAACCCCGGTGGCGATCATCGAGGACGGCACGATGCGCACCCAGCGAGCACTGCGGTCCACATTGGACACGGTGGTCACCGACGCGGCGGCCTCGGGCGTGCGCCCACCGGCGATCATCGTGATCGGCCCGGTGGCCGGCCTCGCCCCGGTCGAGCGCTCGTAAAGGGGCATCACGCGTGATCCCACGGGCATCACACGTGATCAGCGGGGCATCACGCGTGATCCGAGGGGCATCACCCCGATGCCCCTTCAATCACGCGTGATGCCTCTCCGGACACGCGTGATGCCCCGCTGATCACACGGCGGGTCAGTCGTAGCAGCTGGCCGCGAAGTCTCGGATCGCGTCCGACAGGCGGGTCGGGTCGAACCTCAGCTCCACCGGGCTGCGGGCCTGGACGAACTCCGCGTCCGGCATGTCCAGCGCCAGGGTGTCCGCGTCGCCGAACGGGTGGATCGGGTCGCCCTGGTGGCCGATCACCAGCGCGCGGGTCGTGATCTTGCGGCGGACCGACTTCGGCGGGGCGATCCGGCCGAACAGCACCCCGTGCAGCAGGGCCGCCATCGGAGCCGGGCGCTGCGACAGCGTGTCCGTCACGACGTCGACCCACTGGTTGCCGTGCGGGACCACGGAGGCCGCCAGTGCCACCGCCTGGACCGTCACCGGGAGGAAGCGGGCCGCCATCAGCAACGGCGCGAACGTGATCAGGCCCGCCACGATCGCGTTGTCCAGCACCGGCATCTCGACGATCAGCCCCCGCGCCCGCGACGGCGCGACGACCGCGACTTCCAGGGAGACGTTCGCGCCCAGCGACGTCCCGCCGATCACGGCCGACGAGACCTCGAGGTGGTCCAGCAGCGCCAAGGTCTGCTCCGCGAACGAGGGCATCGAATAGAGCCACGACTCGGTCGGGCGGTCCGAGTCGCCGTGGCCGAGCAGGTCGAGGGTGATCACCCGGAAGCCCGCCCGGGCCAGCCGCCGCGCCAGCGGGGCGTGCATCCGGCGGGTCAGCATGATGCCGTGGGTGAGCACGACGACGCGGTCGCCGCTGCCGAACTCGGTGTACCAGAGCCGGTGGCCCTCGTGCTCGAACGAGCCGGTCAGCTCGATCGGCCGCGACGCCCGCCGGACGGGCGGGGGCTCGGGCTCGATCGCGGTCGCGCTGCTGGCCGGGCTCATGTCCCACCGTCCTCCCCGCGTCGTGGTGACCTCTGTCCAGGAAAGCATCCCGTGCCGTCCTCGGCACAGTGACCCTGAGACACAGTGACCCTGACGTCAATTGACAACACGCCAATGGCGGGTCGTCGCGGGCATGGGTCAAGATGACCCCATGACCGCTACTGCTGACAGCTTGCCCGACCTCGTCTCGCTGAAGGTCGAGGTCGACGGCACCGTCGCCGAAGTGACGCTGCTCGGCCCCTCCAAGGGCAACGCGATGGGCCCCGACTTCTGGCGCGAGCTGCCGCTGGTGTTCCGCGCGCTCGACGCCGACCCGCAGGTCAGGGCCGTCGTGCTGACCGGCAGCGGCGCGCACTTCTCCTACGGTCTCGACCTCCCGGCGATGATGGGCGACTGGGCGCCGATGCTCGGCGGGGACAACCTGGCCGGCCCGCGCACCGCGTTCCTCGACCAGGTCCGCTCGCTGCAGGCCGCGGTCAGCTCCATCGCCGAATGCCGCAAACCGGTCATCGCCGCCGTGTCCGGGTGGTGCATCGGCGGCGGGGTCGACGTCGTCGCCGCCGCGGACATCCGCCTGGCCAGTGCGGACGCGAAGTTCAGTGTCCGCGAGGTGCGCGTCGCCATCGTCGCGGACCTCGGCAGCCTTCAGCGGCTCGCCTCCATCGTCGGGGAGGGGCACCTGCGGGAGCTCGCGCTGACCGGCAAGGACATCGACGCCGCCCGCGCCGAGAAGATCGGCCTCGTCAACGACGTCCACGCCGACCAGGACGAGCTCTTGAAGGCCGCGCGGGAACTCGCCGGGTCGATCGCTGCGAACCCGCCGCTCGTGGTGCAGGGTACGAAGCAGGTACTGGCGACGAACACCGAGCGCCAGGTCGCCGACGGCCTCCGGTACGTCGCGGCGTGGAACTCGGCGTTCCTGCCCAGCAAGGACCTCGGCGAAGCGGTCCAGGCGTTCAT
Source organism: Amycolatopsis iheyensis (assembly GCF_024703995.1). Classification (GTDB taxonomy): domain Bacteria; phylum Actinomycetota; class Actinomycetes; order Mycobacteriales; family Pseudonocardiaceae; genus Amycolatopsis; species Amycolatopsis iheyensis. The sequence goes on from NZ_JAMXQV010000002.1 coordinate 235,733, forward strand.
GGAGCGTCGTTCGCCGGAGTTCAAGGGCGAATAGAGGAGGCAGCCTTGACGGCTTCGGAGGTCCACCACGCGTTCCGCGTCGCGCGGGACTACCTGCTGACCCACCGCGAGGACTACGAAACCGCCTACCGGGACTTCGCCTGGCCGGAGCTCGACGAGTTCAACTGGGCGATCGACTGGTTCGACGTCGTCGCGCACGACCCGGACAACGCCGAGCGGTACGCGCTGTGGATCGTCGAGGAGGACGGCACCGAGAACCGCTGGACCTACCCGGAGCTGTCGGGGCGGTCCAACCAGGTGGCGAACTGGCTGCGGTCGCTGGGCGTCCGCCGCGGCGACCGGCTGATCCTCATGCTGGGCAACCAGGGCGAGCTGTGGGAGACCATCCTCGCCGCGATCAAGCTCGGCGCGGTGATCATCCCGGCGTCCACGCTGCTCGGGCCGGCCGACCTGACCGACCGCGTGGAGCGCGGCGCGGCCAAGCACGTCGTGGTCCGTTCGGTGGACGCGCCGAAGTTCGAGAACGTCGAAGGCGACTACACGCGGATCGCCGTGGGAGAGCCGGTCGACGGCTGGCAGCAGTACTCGGCGGCGTTCGCGGAGTCCCCGGAGTTCGCCCCGGACGGCGTGACCAAGGCCGCCGACCCGCTGCTGCTCTACTTCACCTCCGGCACGACGGCGAAGCCGAAGCTGGTGCAGCACACGCAGATCTCGTACCCGGTGGGCCACCTGTCCACGATGTACTGGATCGGGCTGCAGCCGGGCGACGTCCACCTGAACATCTCCTCGCCCGGCTGGGCGAAGCACGCGTGGAGCAACTTCTTCGCGCCGTTCAACGCCGAGGCGACGGTCTTCCTCTACAACTACAGCCGCTTCGACGCGGGCGCGCTGATGGCGCAGATGGACCGCTGCGGCGTGACGAGCTTCTGCGCGCCGCCGACGGTGTGGCGGATGCTGATCCAGGCCGACCTGACGGCGCTGAAGACCCCGCCGAAGAAGGTCGTCGGCGCGGGGGAGCCGCTCAACCCCGAGGTGATCGAGCAGGTCCAGAAGTCGTGGGGCGTCACCATCCGCGACGGCTTCGGCCAGACCGAGAGCAGCGTCCAGATCGCGAACACGCCGGGCCAGGACGTGGTGCCCGGCTCGATGGGCCGGCCGCTGCCCGGGTTCGTGGTGGCGCTGGTCGACCCGGTCAGCGGCGAGCGCGCGACCGAGGGCGAGATCTGCCTCGACCTGCAGCACCGCCCGGTCGGCCTGATGACCGGCTACACCGGCGACGACGAGCGCACGTCGGCGGCGTTCGCCAACGGCTTCTACCACACGGGAGACGTCGGCTCGATCGACGAACGCGGCTACATCACCTACGTCGGGCGCACGGACGACGTGTTCAAGGCGTCGGACTACCGGATCTCGCCGTTCGAGCTGGAGAGCGTGCTGATCGAGCACGAGGCCGTGGCGGAGGCGGCGGTGGTCCCGGCCCCCGACCCGATCCGGCTGGCGGTGCCCAAGGCGTACGTCGTGCTGGCTTCGGGGTTCTCGCCGGACGCCGACACCGCGAAGGCGATCCTGGCGTACTGCCGCGAGCACCTGGCGCCGTACAAGCGGATCCGGCGGCTCGAGTTCGCGGAGCTGCCGAAGACGATCTCGGGCAAGATCCGCCGCGTCGAGCTGCGGGGCCGCGAGAACGACCCGGCCCGTGGCGCCGGCACCGAGTTCCGCGAAGAGGACTTCCCGGACCTCAAGTCCTGACCCGGGTCCCAAGCGCCCCAATGTGGCCTTCGGTGCGTCAGACGCACCCAATGTGGCCTTCGGTGCGTCTGACGCAACCAAGGCCACATTGGGGCGCTCGTCAGCTGCGGGTGCCCTCGACCTGGCGGCCGTCCTCCGTGGAGCACGCCGTCACCGGGTCGTTCGGGCCGCTGCCGCACGTCCACTCGTCGAGGACGATCGGGCCGGGGCCGTCCGCCGAGGCCGCCTCGGCCGGGGTCAGCTTGGCGAAGTAGTCCTTCAGCAGCTGGGTCGCCGCGGCGCAGTCGACCTTGCCGTGCGCGACGACCGCCGTCTTGGCGCCGCCGGTGGCGGTGACGTCGCCGCAGGGCACACCCGGTGCCGTCGACGCGGCCGCGGCGGCCGCGGCAGGGGCGGCCGCTTCGGCGGACGGTGCGGCGGGCGCGGGATCGGCGCCACAGCCGGCCAGCGCAGCGGCCGAGGCGACGAGCAGGAACGGGTACGCGAGTGTCCTCATGGGCCCTTCAGGAGCGGACGGGACGGGGGTTCTCACTCGGACGGCACGACGGCGGCGAACACCGTCTGCTCGCCCTTGGTGCAGGTGGTGCCGCCCTGCGCGGCCGGCGGCCCGGACGTGCACAGCCAGCCGTCGACGGTCTCGTTCACCGCGTCGTTCGACCCGGCGCCCTGGCGCCCGGCGATCTTGCGGTGGAAGTCGCCGACCAGCTTCGTCGCCGCGACGCAGCTGACGCCCGTCGAGCCGCTGTCGAACACGTAGAGCGTCAGCCCGCTGGCCGCGGTCACCGTGCCGCACGAGCCGGGCACCGGCGGCGGCGCGCTCGCGGGCTTCGTCGCCGGAGCCGGCGCGGACGAGCCGCCGGTCGAGGGCGGCGGGGGAGGCGTGCCGGTCGACGTCGGCGAGGAAGACGACGTCGCCGGGGGAGGCGTCGAGGAGGGCGGCGGTGCGGCGGATTCGCTCGAGCAGGCCGCGAGCGCGGGCACGGCGAGGCAGGCGGCGAGCAACGGCCGCCACGTCCTCGTGGTGGTCGGATGGGGCACCGCGATCGTTCCTCCCCGGTCAGGCTGGCCCGGTCATTCTGGCCCATCCGGGCCGGGGCCCCGTGGCCGACTCGCCCACAGGTGTGCGGGAGATTACTCCAGCCGGGTGGTGCCCGGTCGCGGTGGCCGCGGAAACACTGTCCACAATGGACGTTTAACATTCCGTGCACGCTCCGAAACCTCAGGCTGCATCCGAGAATCGATCGGTCTAATTCGCGCCGCGCCGGTTAACATCCCGGCCCCGCGTGCCGAAGATCTTGGGGGAGGCCGAAGCGCGTCCCCGTCCCCGACACCCGTCCCGAGCCCGTGAGAGCGATGAACGCCGACGCTGTGACCAGCACCGAAGCCAGCACCGACGAGCACACCGATGCCCCCGCCGACCCGCCGACCGTCCCGAGCAGCGTCGTGTGGTGCTGCGGGCGGCCGTACGTCCTCGAGGCGCGCCCCGGCCGCGCCCGCTGGATGGGCACCGACTACCGGGGCCGTCCCGAGGCGCTGAGCAGCGCCGAACTGCGCCGACGCGGCTGGAGCCACCGCCGCGCCTGCTGACTACGCTGAGCGGGTGAGCCCAGCCGCACCCGAACCGACCGCCGCGCCGGAACCCTCAGCCGCGCCCGAACCAGCCGCCGCCGAGCCCTCCTTGCTCCGGCAGGCGTTCAACGTCCCCAACATGCTGTCGCTGCTGCGGCTGGCCGGCGTGCCGGTGTTCCTCTGGCTGCTGCTCGGCCCGGAGGAGGACGGCTGGGCGCTGGCGCTGCTGGTGTTCAGCGCCCTGACCGACTGGCTCGACGGCAAGCTGGCCCGCTGGCTCAACCAGATGTCCCGGCTGGGCCAGCTCCTCGACCCGGCGGCCGACCGGCTCTACATCCTCGCGACCCTCGTCGCGTTCCTGGTCCGCGACATCATCCCCTGGTGGGTTGTGGTCCCGCTGGTGCTGCGCGAGGCCGTGCTGGGCGTGTGCGTGCTGACGCTGCGCCGCCGCGGCTTCGCGCCGCCCGAGGTCACCTACATCGGCAAGGGCGCGACGTTCGTGCTGATGTACGCGTTCCCGTTCCTGCTGCTCGCGCAGGGCGGCTCGACGATCGCGGCGATCGCCCGGCCGATCGGCTACGCGTTCACGATCTGGGGCGCGGTGCTCTACGTGTGGTCCGGCGTGCTGTACGTCGTGCAGGCGCGCAACGCACTGCGCGGCGCGGCTCCAGCACAGGACTGAGCGCGGCCGCACCGCGCCGCCGGCGACTGAGGGCGACCGAATTCCCGGGTCCCGCCCGCGGCTGCGCCGTGTGGGTGTAAGACTTCGCCCAGCACGTTTCGCCAGTGAGGGCATGAAAGGGGACCGGCGGTGTCCGCTCCTGAAGAGCTTCGCTACACCGAGGAACACGAGTGGGTCGCCACCCGCGAGGAGACGCTCGTCCGCATCGGCATCACCGAGTACGCGCAAGACCAGCTCGGTGACGTCGTGTTCGTCGACCTGCCCGAGGTCGGGCGCCAGGTCAGCGCCGGCGACGTCTTCGGCGAAGTCGAGTCGACGAAGAGCGTCTCGGAGCTGTTCGCGCCGGTCGACGGCGAGATCGTCGCGGTCAACGACTCGGTCGCCGACTCGCCGGAACTGATCAACAGCGACCCCTACGGCGAAGGCTGGCTGATCGAGATCCGGCTCGACGACCCGGCGGGGCTCGAAGCCCTGCTCGAAGCCGAGGCGTACGACGCGTTGATCAAGGGCTGAACCCCGCTCCCACCCGGTCGGACCAGCGCTGCGCCGGTTCGGGGAGCCGGGGCTCGGAGAATCGATCAGGCACGGTACGTTGGCAGCTACACGTTCTTGAGTACTAGGCATCACAGCATGTGTGGAGGAGAGCTCAGGTGAGCACGAACGACGGGCCCGGCGGCGTTCCCCCGGAGCAGTCTCCGGAGCGGACCTCTGTCTTCCGGGCCGACTTCCTGGCCGAAGTCGAAGGCCACGAGCCCGCCCCGGCCGCCGAGGCGCCGGTCCAGGGTGTCGACGCCCTGCCGCCCGGCTCGGCCCTGCTGGTCGTGAAGCGCGGACCCAACGCCGGGTCCCGGTTCCTGCTCGACCGCGACACCACCAGCGCCGGCCGGCACCCGGACAGCGACATCTTCCTGGACGACGTCACGGTCTCCCGCCGGCACGCCGAGTTCCGGCGTGAGGGCGGCGAGTTCGTCGTCATCGACGTCGGCAGCCTCAACGGCACCTACGTCAACCGGGAGCCGGTCGACCAGGCCGTGCTCGCCGGCGGCGACGAGGTGCAGATCGGCAAGTTCCGCCTGGTCTTCCTGACCGGCCCGGGTCACGGGGGCCAGGGGGCGCAGTGACGGCGGCCGGGCGGCCACAGAACCACGGACTGAGCATCGGGGCCGTCCTGGCGCAGCTGCGCCAGGACTTTCCCGACGTCACCATCTCCAAGATCCGGTTCCTCGAAGCGGAAGGCCTGGTCCAGCCGGGCCGGACGCCTTCGGGCTACCGGCAGTTCGCCCCGGCGGACGTGGAGCGCCTGCGGTTCGTCCTGGCCGCCCAGCGGGACCACTACCTCCCGTTGAAGGTCATCAAGGAACAGCTGGACGCGGCGGACTCGGGCGCCGGGCCGGTCACGGCCCTGCCCCGCCCACCGCGCCGGCTGGTGCCGATCGACGCCCCGGCGGAGAACGTCGGCCTGCCCGTGGCGGACGACTTCGCCACGGGCAAGGACCTGCGCCTGACCCAGGAGGAGCTCCTGGAGCAGGCCGGCATCGACGCCGGCGTGCTGGCGGAGCTGCAGCAGTACGGTCTGGTCCGCCCCGGCCCGGCGGGGTTCTTCGACCCCGACGCGGTGCTGGTCGCGCGCACGGTGAAGGCGATGACCGAATTCGGTATCGAGCCGAGACACCTGCGTGCCTTCCGCGCCGCGGCCGACCGCGAGGTAGGGCTGCTGGAGCAGATCGTGACTCCGGTGTATCGGCACCGTGACCCCGAGGCCAAGGCGAGGGCCGATGAGGTGGTCAGGGAGCTGGCGGCACTGTCGGTGACCCTGCACACGCTCCTCGTCAAGGCCGGAATCCGCGGCGTCGCCGGGTGTTGACCATCGATGGGCCGCTGAGATCCTCTTTGCGGTCCCATGTCAATGACTGAATGTTCGGCACCGCATGCCGTACCGTGAAGGCAAGGGTTTGCGGCAGGCGAACCGAGATAGTCTCGACAGCGAGCACAGCGCACGGATGACGGGTAGCGTCGGCGATGACGGCGTCCGGCCGAACCAGCGCCTGCGCCCGTGTGCACGAGAGGGAGGCGAAGCCCGATGAGCGAAATGCGCGTCGTCGGTGTGCGGGTCGAGCTGCCCGCGAATCAGCCGATCTTGTTGCTGCGGGAGACCGAAGGTGAACGGTACCTGCCGATCTGGATCGGCTCGGTCGAAGCCACCGCCATCGCCTTGGAGCAGCAAGGGGTCCGCCCCGCCCGTCCGCTCACGCATGACCTGCTCAAAGAGGTCATCGGAGCGCTCGGCCGGGAGCTCGAACAGGTCGTGATCACCGACCTCAAGGAAGGCACGTTCTTCGCGGAACTGGTCTTCGACGGCGACATCCGGGTGTCCGCCCGGCCGAGCGACTCGGTCGCGCTGGCCCTGCGGATCGGTGTCCCCATCCACGCCGTGGACGCGGTGCTGGAAGAGGCCGGCCTGATCATCCCGGACGAGCAGGAGGACGAGGTCGAGAAGTTCCGCGAGTTCCTCGACTCCGTGTCGCCCGAGGACTTCCGGGGAGCGGACACGTAAGACCTTGCCTTGACGCGGACGTCAACGTCTAGCGTCGAAGGCATGCGGATCGGAGAGCTTGCGCAGCGCACGGGTGTCACCACCCGTGCGCTGCGTTTTTACGAGGCCCAAGGCCTCCTGGCGGCCCGTCGCTCGGCGAACGGCTACCGCGAGTACGACGAGGACGACCTGCACCTGGTCCGGGAAATCCAGACCCTGCAGACGATCGGCCTGACCCTCGACGAGACCCGGCCCTTCGTGGACTGCCTCCGCAGCGGCCACGAAACCGGCGACGCCTGCCTGAGCTCGATCGAGGTCTACCGCCGCAAGCTCGAAGAAGCGGACGCGCTGCTGGCTCGGCTCGGCGGCATCCGCGCCGAACTGGCCACGAAGCTCGCCACCGCTCTGGCCCGGCAGGCGCCCGATCCGTGTGTCGTGCCCGATTCCCCGCGCCCCTGAAGGAGCCCGTCATGTCCGAAATCCCCGCAGTCACCGACGCGACGTTCGCCGAGGTCGTCGGCAGCGACGTCCCGGTGCTCGTCGAGTTCTGGGCCACCTGGTGCGGCCCGTGCCGGATGGTCGGCCCGGTCCTCGAGCAGCTGGCCACCGAGCGGGCCGGGAAGCTCGCCGTCCGCAAGATCGACGCGGACGAGAACCCGGAGACCATGCGGTCCTACCAGGTCATGTCGTTGCCGACGATGATCCTGTTCGCGGGCGGCGAGCCGGTCGAGACGATCGTCGGCGCGTTCCCGAAGGCCCGCATCGAAGAGCGCCTCGACCGGGCGCTCACGGCGCCGTCGCTTTGACGAACGCGTCCGCCACCTCGCGTTCGTACTTCTCCAGGTCCAGCGCCGGGTCCGCCGCGTAGGCCGCGGCGACCCCGTCGATCGCCTGCGCGATCGACATCGCCATCACCTCCGGCGTGAAGGCGCCGAAAGCGCCTTCCGCCTGGCCCTGCTTGAGCTGGCGGGCCAGCCCGTGCACCCGCATGTCGTCGACCAGGACCTTCGTCATCGACCAGCCCTCGGCGTCGTCCGAGTTGGCCGAGAGCTCCGTCAGCACCCGGACGCACTCCGGGTACGCGCGCAGGAACGCGATCGACGTCTCGATGTGGGCCCGCAGGTAGCCGGGCCGGTCCGCCGGGTCGAGGGCGCCGCCGGTGCGCGCGGCCAGGAACTCGTTCTTCGTCTCGACGACCGTGCTCAGCACGGCCTGCATCAGGCCGGCCTTGTTCGTGAAGTGGTAGGAGATCATCCGCGTGCTGCTGAGGCCGGCGCGTTCCTTGATCTTGGCGAACGTGGCTTTCCGGTAACCCAGGTCGGCGATGACGCCGATGGTCGCGCCGATGATCTGGGCGCGGCGGGCCGCCTCCGTCACGCTGAGGCCCATCTCGGCCATGAGGTCGGTGTTTACTTGCATGAGTAAAAATGTACTCGCCTGAGTAAATCGACGCAAGAGGTTTGAACAACCGGCTCCGGGGTACGACGAACGGCTCAAAGGCTCATCCGACCGTTGAGGCTTGCCGCGCGTCGCGTTGACCGGCACTCTCCCGGCGCTTACCGTCGAAGGAGGTAAATCGCCACGGTGTGATTCACGGTCTGGGGCCGGACCGTGGTGATTGATCTCCGGTGGGTCCCGCTCCTGGGACTCCTCCGGCTGTCATTCGCCGGCCGTCAGGTCGGGCGAGGGGAGGCTTGCGTGGTCGAGGCTGGTTCCGAGAAGCAGCCTGTTGAGGTCGCGAGTGGCGAGCAGGGTGAGCTGTTCCCCGACAACTCGCTGCCGGACGAGCTGGTGGGTTACCGCGGCCCGGCCGCGTGCCAGATCGCCGGGATCACCTACCGCCAGCTCGACTACTGGGCCCGGACGAAGCTGGTTGCGCCCAGCATCCGCACGGCGCACGGCTCCGGCTCGCAGCGGCTGTACTCGTTCAAGGACATCCTGGTCCTCAAGGTCGTCAAGCGGCTGCTGGACACCGGGGTCTCCCTGCAGAACATCCGGGTCGCGGTCGACCACCTGCGCGTGCGCGGGGTTCGCGACCTGGCCCGGGTGACGCTGTTCTCCGACGGCACCACGGTCTACGAGTGCACGTCGCCGGAGGAGATCGTCGATCTGCTCCAGGGCGGCCAGGGCGTGTTCGGCATCGCGGTCAGCGGCGCCATGCAGGAGATCAGCGGCACGATCCACGAGTTCCCGGCCGAGCGCGCCGACGGCGGAGTCGTCGAGACGCACGAGCCGGACGAGCTGACCCAGCGCCGCAACGCCCGCCGGACCGGGTGATCACCGCCGCGGGGAGGCGAGTAAGGTTCCCCCTGCGGTCGACGAATCCGCGCGGGAGAGTCCGAGCCACACCTTGAGCTCGGCGCCGAAGGAGCAAGTCCTCCCCGGAACCTCTCAGGCACCCTGGACCGCGCGGACGAGACGCCTCTGGAAAGCGGGTCGTCAGGACACAACCTGATGGCCCCGCCGACGGTGCAAGCCCGGCTCAACCTGCGGGCGAAACTCTCAGGCGCCTGCTTTCGCGGGTACGGACAGAGTGGGGAGGGTGCCTCGCTCGTCGCGAGGCTCCGCTCGCGCTACGCGCTCGCCGATCTCGCTCCGGCGTGTCTTGTGGGGGTGCAACCCCCACACCCCGCCCGGGGGCTCTGCCCCCGGACCCCCGTCGTGGTCGCCTTTCGCCCCGGGCTTCGCTCCCGGACCTCCACCGTGGTCGCCTTTTGCTCTGGGGCCGCCCCGGGCTTCGTCCCCGGATCCCCGCGGTGGTCGCCTTTTGCTTTGGGCCTGCCCCGGGCTTCGTCCTCGGACCGCCGCGGTGGTCGCCTTTTGCTTTGGGGTCGCCCCGGGCTTTGCCCCCGGATCCCCGCCTTGGTCACCTTTCGCTCTAGGGTTGGGTTGTACGTCACCGCCCTTCTGAGGAGGCCATCGTGGATCTCTCGCTTGCCTCGCTCGAGCAGGGCATTCCCTTCGCCGACCGGCACATCGGGCCCGGTCCGGCGCACCTCCGGCGCATCCTCGACGTCATCGGCGTCGCCTCCCTCGACGAACTCGCCTCGCGTGCCGTCCCCGAGTCGTTGCGGCAGTCCGCGGAGCCGCTCGAACTGCCGCCCGCCGCCACCGAAGCCCAGGCGCTCGCCGAGCTGAGGGAGCTCGCCGCCCGGAACCGGCCCATGGCGCAGATGATCGGGCTCGGCTACCACGACACCGTCACCCCGCCCGTCATCCGCCGCAACGTCCTCGAGAACCCCGCCTGGTACACCGCCTACACGCCCTACCAGCCCGAAATCTCGCAGGGACGGCTCGAAGCCCTCCTCAACTTCCAGACCATGGTCGCCGACCTCACCGGGCTGCCCGTCGCCAACGCGTCGATGCTCGACGAGGCCACCGCGGCCGCCGAGGCGATGACGCTCGTGCGCCGGGTCGGGAAGTCGCCGTCGAACCGGTTCGTCGTCGACGAGGACATCCTGCCGCAGACCCTCGCCGTGCTCCGGACCCGCGCCGAGCCCCTCGGCATCGAACTCGTCGTCGAGGACCTTTCGCAGGGGCTGACCGGACTCGGCCTCGGCGGCGACTTCTTCGGCATCCTGCTGTCCTACCCGGGCGCGTCCGGCGCGGTGCGCGAGTACGACTTCACCATCGCCGACGCCAAGAAGGCCGGCGCGGCGGTGGTCGTCGCCGCCGACCCGCTCGCCCTGACCCTGCTGCGGCCACCCGGCGAGCTCGGCGCCGACGTCGCCGTCGGCTCGACGCAGCGCTTCGGCGTCCCCCTCGGCTTCGGCGGGCCGCACGCCGCCTACCTCGCCGTCCGGACCGGGCTCGAACGGCAGCTGCCGGGGCGGCTGGTCGGCGTCTCGAAGGACGCCGACGGCGCGCCCGCGTACCGGCTCGCGCTGCAGACCCGCGAGCAGCACATCCGCCGCGAGAAGGCGACGTCGAACATCTGCACCGCACAGGTCCTGCTGGCCGTGATGGCGTCGATGTACGCCGTGTACCACGGGCCCGACGGCCTGCGCGGCATCGCGCTGCGCGCCCACCGGATGGCCACCGTGCTCGCGGCCGGCCTCTGCGAAGGCGGTGTCGAGGTCGTGCACGGCGAGTTCTTCGACACGGTCGTCGCGGCGGTGCCCGGCCGCGCGGACGCGGTCGTCGAGGCGGCGCGTGACCTCGGCGTGAACCTGCGCCGGATCGACGAAGACCACGTCGGTGTCGCCTGCGACGAGACCACGACCCGCGAACGGCTTTCCCTCGTGTGGAAGGCGTTCGGCGTCTCGGTGTCCGATGTGGACGGACTCGACGCGGACACCGCGGACGCGCTGCCGGCGCCGCTGCGGCGGACGGGTGAGTTCCTGACGCACCCGGTGTTCCACGCCCACCGCTCGGAGACGGCGTTGCTGCGCTACCTGCGGCAGCTGGCCGACAAGGACGTCGCGCTCGACCGCAGCATGATCCCGCTCGGCTCCTGCACGATGAAGCTCAACGCCACCGCCGAGATGGAACCGGTCAGCTGGCCGGAGTTCGCCGGGCTGCACCCGTTCGCGCCGGCCGAGGACGCCGCCGGGCTCCTCGAAGTGGTCGCCGACCTCAGCGCGTGGCTCGCGCGGATCACCGGCTACGACACGGTTTCCCTGCAGCCGAACGCGGGCAGCCAGGGCGAGTTCGCCGGGCTGCTGGCCATCCGCGCCTACCACCGTTCGCGCGGCGAGGGCGAGCGGGACGTCTGCCTGATCCCGGCCAGCGCACACGGCACGAACGCGGCCAGCGCGGTGATGGCGGGCATGCGGGTGGTGGTCGTCCGGTGCGACGACGCCGGGAACATCGACCTCGCGCACCTGTGGTCCACTGTGGACGCCCACCGCGGCGACCTCGCCGCGATCATGCTGACCTACCCTTCGACGCACGGGGTCTACGAGGACACCGTCGGCGAGGTCTGCGCGCTGGTGCACGACGCGGGCGGGCAGGTGTACGTCGACGGCGCCAACCTGAACGCGCTGATCGGCGTGGCGCAGTACGGCCGGTTCGGCGCCGACGTCTCGCACCTGAACCTGCACAAGACGTTCTGCATCCCGCACGGCGGCGGTGGGCCGGGCGTCGGGCCGATCGGGGTCCGCGCGCACCTGGCGCCGTTCCTGCCGAACCACCCGCTGCAGCCGGCGGCCGGGCCCGCGACGGGCGTCGGCCCGGTCAGCGCGGCGCCGTGGGGGAGCGCGTCGATCCTGCCCATCTCGTGGGCGTACGTCCGGATGATGGGGGCCGACGGCCTGCGCCGGGCGACGCTCGTCGCGGTGGCCAACGCCAACTACGTCGCGCGGCGGCTGGGGGAGCACTACCCGGTGCTGTACGCGGGCCACGACGGCCTGGTCGCCCACGAGTGCATCCTCGACCTGCGGCCGCTGACGAAGGCCACCGGCGTCACGGTCGACGACGTCGCGAAGCGGCTGGCGGACTACGGCCTCCATGCGCCGACGATGTCGTTCCCGGTCGCCGGCACGCTGATGGTGGAGCCGACCGAGAGCGAGGACCTGGCCGAGCTGGACCGCTTCTGCGCGGCGATGATCGCCATCCGCGCAGAGATCGACCAGGTGGCGGCGGGGCAGTGGCCCCTGGCGGACTCGCCGCTGCGGCAGGCCCCGCACACGGCGCGCTGCGTCGCGGGGGAGTGGGACCGCCCGTACAGCCGCGAGACGGCGGTCTTCCCGGCCGGCCCGGCCGCGGCGAAGATCTGGCCGCCGGTCCGCCGTATCGACGGTGCGGCCGGTGATCGCAACCTCGTCTGCTCCTGCCCGCCGCCGGAGGCTTTCGCCTAGCGGAGGTGCACCATCAGCTCGGTGCGGCTCGCGACGCCGAGCTTGCGGTAGCTCTGCTGCAGGTGCTTCTGCACCGTCCGCGCGCTGATGCCCAGCCGTCGGGCGATCTCGCGGTCGGTCGCCGCCCTGGCGACCAGCTCGGCCACCTCGCGCTCGCGGGTCGTGAGCACGTCGGCCGACACACCGGCGAGGGGCTGGACCGCCGGGGCCTCCGCGCGGGCGAACGCCTGACCCAGGTGGGGCACCAGGAGGTCCGCGAGCGCGTGCTCACGCGGTGAGAACCCGGGCCGTGAGCGGCTCAGCGTCAGGATCCGCCCGTGCCGGGCGTCGACCTGGACCACGCAGAGCAGCTGGTCGACCGTGCCCCGCGGCCGGTAGAAGTCGGTGTACAGCGGCAGTGCGCGCAACGTGCGCAGGTCCGCCAGGTCGGTCAGGGCGACCGCCGTCCCCAGGGCCAGCCGCCCCTCGCGGTGCGCCGCGAACGCCGGGTGCTGGTGGGCGTTCGCCCGGAACTCCGGGTGCCGCATGAGGTTGTGCTCCGGGCGGTCGGTGACGGTGCCGGTCAGCCGCCGCGTCGTGTGCTCGGTGCTGGTGCACGAGACGATGTCGCAGCCGATCAGCCGGCCGAGCCCGGCGAGACCTGCCGCCGGGCCGGCCGCGCGGAACTCGTTCACGACGTCGAGGGCGCGGTGCAGGCACCGCGCCGTCAGCTCACTGCTCATCCATCCCCCTCGCCTCTCCCGGACAGGAAAGACCCGGGAGAGGCGAGGGAGATACGAACCGGACGTTACCGGGCGATCCGGACGTTCAGCGTCGTGTTCGAACCGGCACTGACGATCGACTGGGCGATGCTGCTGACCCCCGCCGGCGCGCTGTAGGAGTTGTTGTTGCTGTCGTCCTCGTCGTCGGTGTGGAAGAAGCCCGACGAGTCCACCCCGGAGAACACGAGGTAGCTGAAGCCGACGTTCGGGAACGCCGTCGTCGTGGCGACCCCGGGCGCGAACAGGCAGAACCGCAGGAGCGTGTTGCTGTCGCTCACGTTCGGGAAGATGTTGCCCGAGAACGAGTTGTTGTTGCTGTCGTCCTCGTTGTCGAACCGGCGCGAGAACTCCTGCGAGCCGTTCGGGCAGTTCGCCCCGAGCTTCAGCACCGCGTAGGGCCGGAACGAGCCGGACTGCGTGACCCCGCGGAACGCGGTCCCGTTGACCCGGCAGAAGAACATCTCCGTGTTGCTGGTGCTGCTGACCGCCCCGATGAACCCGCCCCGCGAGTTGGCGTTGCCCGAGTCCTCGTCGTCCATCCGGATGACGACGGCCTCGGTGCCGACCGGGCACGACCGGCTCGCCGGGATGATCCCGACGTCGGTCGTGGCGGCCTGGGCGGGCGCGGCCGACACGGTGAGGGCCCCGGCGAGCGAGGCCAGCAACAGCGCCGGAACGGTGAAGAGTCGTTTCATGGTGAGCCTTCCTCCCCATTGCTTCCTGACCCGACAAGGACACCAACCCGGCGCCGCCGGCGGCCATACGCACTTCTGCGTACGCGGGCCCACGAAGGCCACACAGGGTCGGCGGGTAGGTTGACGCCATGGCGAGTGCGCACGGTCCTGATCGGACGTCCGTGGTCGTGACCGGCGGCAGCGGCTTCATCGGCCGGGCCGTCGTGCGCGCCTTCCGCGACCGGGGTGTCCCGGTCACCGTCGTGGACCGGGTCCCGTTCCCGGACGACGCCGGCGGTGTCCGCGTCGTGACCGGCGACCTGCGTGACGCCGCCGTCCGTGAGGAAGCCGTGACCGGTGAGACCGCCGGGATCGTGCACCTCGCCGCGCTGACGTCGGTGCTGAAGTCGGTCGAGCTGCCCGAGGACACCTTCGCCGACAACGTGCTCGTCACCCAGGAGCTGCTGGAGCTCGCGCGCCGCCGCGAGGTGCCGAAGTTCCTGCTCGCCTCGACCAACGCGGTGATCGGCAACGTCGGCACCGCGACGATCACCCCGGACCTGCCGCTGCGGCCGCTGACGCCCTACGGCGCCACCAAGGCGGCGTGCGAAATGCTGCTCTCGGGCTACGCCGGCGCGTACGGCATGACGACGTGTGCGTTGCGGTTCACCAACGTCTACGGCCCGGGAATGTCCCACAAGGACAGTTTCGTGCCCCGGATGATGCGGGCCGCGCTCACCGGCGGCGGCGTCAAGATCTACGGCGACGGCCGCCAGCGCCGCGACCTCGTGCACGTCGACGACGTCGTCCGCGCGCTCCTCTCGGCCTTCGACAGCGGCCACACCGGCCGGGCGATCGTCGGTGCCGGGCGTTCGGTGTCGGTGCTGGAGATGGTCGAGGCCGTGCGCGAGGTGACCGGCGCCGAGCTGCCCGTCGAGCACATCGAGGCGCCGGCGGGGGAGATGCCCGCGGTGGTCGTCGACGTCTCCGGCAGCGCCGAAACCATCGGGTACCGGCCCGAAGTCTCGCTGACCGACGGCCTGGCCACGGCGTGGAAGTACTTCTCCGGTCTCGACCGTCCACAAGCGACACAGTGAGAGCGTTCCTCCGGCGGCACTGGCTGCTGCTCCTGCTGCTCGTTCCGGCGATCGCGCTCCGGGTGCTGACCTGGCTCGCCTACCGGCCGGCGCTGCTCTACATCGATTCGTTCCGCTACATCGACAACCTGCACGCGCTGCGCGCCGACCAGCTCGACCCGATCGGCTACGACCTGGTGCTGCGCCCGCTGCTGGCCGTCGGCGGGCTGGCGTGGGTCGCGGCCGTGCAGCACGCCGGCGGGATCCTCATCGCGATCGGCGTCTACGCGCTGGTCCTGCGCCTCGGCGGCCGCCCGTGGGTCGGCGCGCTCGCCGCGGTGCCGGTGCTGCTCGACGCCTACCAGCTGCAGATCGAGCAGAACATCATGTCCGAGGTCGTCTTCGAGGCGGTGCTGCTCGGGCTCCTCTGGCTGCTGCTCGGCTGGGGCACCCCGGGCTGGAAGCGCGCCGGCGTCGCGGGGCTCCTGCTCGGCTTCGGCGTGCTGACCCGGCTCATCGGGATCTCCCTGGCCCTGCCGCTGCTGGTGTTCCTGGTCGCCGCCGGGGGCGCGTGGCGGCACTGGGTGGGCTGGCGCCGCGCCGGCGTGGGGCTGCTCGGCCTGCTCGTCGTGCTCGTGCCGTACTCCGCGCGGGTGCACTCGGAGACCGGCAAATGGGGGCTGACCGGGCCGTCGGGCAACATGCTCTACGGCCGCACCGCCGCCGTCGCCGACTGCGCGAACCTGGACCTCTCGGCGGAGCTGAAGGTCTTCTGCCCGGCCGAGCCGCGCGAGACGCGGCTGGTGGACAACTACACCCACGCCGACCTCGACCCGAACTGGCCGGGACCGTTGCCACCGGGCGCGGACAAGGCCGCGCTGGCGCACGAGTTCGCGGTCGACGTCCTGAAGGAGCAGCCGGGCGACGTCGCCGCGGCGATCCTGAACGACTTCGCCAAGAGCTTCGCCTGGACGCGCGAGCAGGACCCCACCGACGTCCCCCTGGACCGGTGGCAGTTCCAGCTGAGCTACCCGCAGTGGGCCGACCAGTCGCTGATCGACCTGGTCACGCAGCAGAACGACGGCGTCAACGCGAGCGTCGAGGAGCCACTGGCCAAGATCCTGCGCGGCTACCAGCTCGGCGGCGGTTACGTCCCCGGCGCGGTGCTCGGCATCGGCGCGCTCCTGGGGCTGCTGACGGTGTTCCGCCGCAAGAAACCCCTGGACCGGGCTCGAGCGGGAGCGTTGCTGGCGGCCTCGAGCGGGCTCCTGCTGCTGTTCGCCTCGGCGGTGTTCCAGTTCTCGTGGCGCTACCAGATCCCCGCGCTGGTGCTCTTCCCGGTGGCCGGCGCACTCGGCTTCACGGCGCTGACCTCCGCCAGCCGGAAGCGCCTCGCCGCGTTCCCCGACGACGTCGACTCCGGTGCGCTGGCCGACTTCCGGGGCCGGCACCCGGACCTGAAGCTCGCGCCGCTGACCGTCGTCATCGCCGCCTACAACGAGGCAGGTGGCATCGGCGAAGTCCTGGAGAAGATGCCGGACGAGTGCCTGGGCATGCGGGTCGACGTGCTCGTCGTGGTCGACGGCGGCACCGACGACACCGCCGCGATCGCCGAAGACCACGGCGCGTATGTCTGCGTCGCGCCGCGCAACCGCGGCCAGGGCGCCGCGCTGCGCCTGGGCTACCACCTCGCGGCCGAGGCCGGCGCGGAGTACGTCGTGACGACCGACGCCGACGGCCAGTACGACAACAGCGAGCTGGAAGCCCTGGCCGGCCCGGTCGTCGACGGCACCGCGGACTTCGTCACCGGGTCGCGGCGGCTCGGCCACGAAGAGGCCGACAGCCGCGTCCGGTGGCTGGGCGTGCGCGTCTTCGCCGTGCTGGCGTCGGTGCTGACGGCCCGGCGGATCACCGACACGTCGTTCGGGTTCCGCGCCATGCGGGCGGAGCTGGCCTGCGCGGTCCCGCTCAACGAGCCGCAGTACCAGTCGTCGGAGCTGATGCTCGGGGTGACCGCGCGCGGCTCCCGGATCCTCGAACTGCCGATGAGCATGCGGCTGCGCAAGGCGGGCAAGAGCAAGAAGGGCGGCAGCCTCGTCTACGGCGCGAACTACGCCCGCGTCATGACGGGGACGTGGTGGCGGGGGTACGTGCTGCGCCGCGGCCGAACACGAGCCGGTCGAGCAGCGTGAACTTGACGACGAACACGAGCGCGTAACTGGCCACGTACGCTCCGTCGACGAGCACGACCCACCAGAAGTGGGGCAGGTTCAGCGGGGTCAGCAGCGAGCCGGCCAGCGTCGTCAGGCCGATCGACGCGAGGCCCCCGAGACCGATGACGACCAGGTAGGGCAGCAGTTCGCGGCGCACCCGCGGGCGCCCGGTCCGGCCCCACACCCAGCGGCGCGTGACCAGGAAGTTCAGCACCGCGCCGGCCGCCCAGGCCAGCGTGGAGGCGAGCGCCGCGGCGCCGCCGCCGGCGAGCACCGCGAGCAGCACGACCTGGCTGAGGACCGTGGCGGCGACCGACGTCGCGGCGGCGCGGGCGAGGCGGGCCCAGCCCCGGCGGCGGGTCTTCTCCGTTGTGCGGGGCCGCACCTCGTTGGTTACGGTCGTCATGCCCCCATCCTCCCCGCGGGTCCGGAGCGCCGCCGTCCGGGTCCCCTACGCATAGGAGATTCACAGGCTATTGCCAGGTCTTCATCAGTGAGTGATCTATACCGTCGGGTGCGGTAAACGAGCAGGAAAGGCGGCACAATGCGAGTGCTGGTTCTCGGCGGTGACGGATATCTGGGCTGGCCGACCGCGTTGCACTTATCGGACAAAGGCCACGAGGTAGCCGTTCTCGACAATTTCGCCCGCCGTGGGTACGACGTCGAACTGGGCGTCGAAAGCCTCGTCCCCATCGAGTCCCTCGAGGACCGGATCGCCGCCTGGCACGAGGTGTCCGGACGCACGATCGGCCGCTACGAAGGCGATCT
The DNA here is from genome assembly GCF_024703995.1 of Amycolatopsis iheyensis. Lineage (GTDB taxonomy): Bacteria > Actinomycetota > Actinomycetes > Mycobacteriales > Pseudonocardiaceae > Amycolatopsis > Amycolatopsis iheyensis. The sequence goes on from NZ_JAMXQV010000002.1 coordinate 253,556, forward strand.
GCTGGACGCGGAGTTCCTCTTCGCCGCGGTGCGCGACTTCGCGCCGGACTCGATCGTCCACTACGCCGAGCAGCGGTCCGCGCCGTACTCGATGATCGACCGCGAGCACGCGGTCTACACCCAGCACAACAACGTGATCGGCAACCTGAACCTGTTGTACGCGATCGCGGAGATCGACCCGTCGATCCACCTGGTCAAGCTGGGCACGATGGGCGAATACGGCACGCCGAACGTCGACATCGAAGAAGGCTGGCTGGACCTCGAGCACAAGGGGCGCAAGGACCGGGTCCTGTTCCCGAAGCGGCCGGGTTCCTTCTACCACCTGACCAAGGTCCACGACTCGCACAACATCGAGTTCACCTGCCGCGCGTGGGGGCTGCGCGCGACGGACCTCAACCAGGGCGTGGTCTACGGCCAGCAGACGCCGCAGACGGCGCTGGACCCGCGGCTGGCCACCCGGTTCGACTACGACGCCGTGTTCGGCACCGTGCTGAACCGGTTCGTCATCCAGGCGGTGCTGGGGCAGCCGCTGACGGTGTACGGCAAGGGCGCCCAGACGCGCGGGCTGATCGACATCCGCGACACCGTGGAGTGCATCCGGCTGGCGGTGGAGAACCCGGCCGAGCCGGGCGAGTTCCGCGTTTTCAACCAGATGACCGAGAGCATGTCCGTCGCGGCCATCGCCGACCTCGTCGCGGAGCGGTTCCCCGGCCCGGTGCAGATCGAGCAGCTGGAGAACCCGCGCACCGAGGCCCCGGAGCACTACTACAACGTGCAGCACACCGGGCTGGTCGGGCTGGGGCTGGCGCCGCACCTGCTCTCGGACACGCTGATCGAGTCGATGTTCGACATCGTGGGGGCCAACAAGCACCGGGTGAACCCGGAGAAGCTGCGCCCGACCGTGCGCTGGCGGGGTGCGCTCAAGAGCTGACGCGGCGCGGGAGGCGTGCGGGTTCCCCTGCCCGGGAACCCGCACGCCGTTTCCTCAGCCCGGCATCTTGTCCAGGAAGCCGTGCACCCGGGCGATCCGGCCGTCCGCGAGCTCGACGACGTCGAAGCCGATCGCGACCGGCTCGGCGCCCGGCGTGCCGAGGTGCCACTGGAACCGCGCGAGGTCGTGGTGCGCGTCCGGGTCGGCGGGCAGGCTGAAGGTCAGCCCGGCGAACTGCTGCTGCGCCCCGCCGACGAACTGGTCGATCCCGTCGTGGCCGGTGACCGCGCCGAGCGGGTCGGTGTAGCCGGCGTCCTCGGTGAAGACGTCGGCGATGAGGGCGCGGCGCTGGGCGGCGTCGGTCTCGTTCCAGACGGCGATGTACTGCTCGACGAGCCCGCGGACGTCACTCATGGTGGTTCCTTTCGTTGGGGGACAACGGCTTCCGTCGTCCTGCGCTGGGACCCACTCTGGCGGCGCGGCGGCGGCGCGTCGATTACGCGGGAGGTAATGCGCCGTCATTACCCCGGAGGTAATGGCCGCGGCTCGGTGATCGCCGTAGCGTCGCCCGGGTGACGACTACGGTGCACCGGCAGCGGCCGGTGGGGCAGCTGCTGCGGGAATGGCGCGACCGGCGCCGGATCAGCCAGCTCGACCTCGCGATCTCGGCGGACATCTCCACCCGCCACCTCAGCTTCGTGGAGACCGGCCGCTCGAAGCCGAGCCGGGACATGGTGCTGCGCCTGGGCGAGCACCTCGAGGTCCCGCTGCGCGAGCGCAACCGGCTGCTGCTGGCCGCCGGGTACGCGCCCGCCTACACCGAAAACGCGTTGGGGGACCCGGAGATGAGCGCCGTCCGCCAGGCGGTCCGGCAGCTGCTCGCCGGGCACGACCCGTACCCGGCCGCCGTCGTCGACCGGAACTGGGACCTCGTCGACGCCAACGCCAGCATCGGGCTCTTCGTCGCCGGGATCCCGCCCGAGCTGACCACCAATGTGCTGCGCGCGACCCTGCACCCCGCCGGCATGGCCCCGCACATCCTGAACCTGGGGGAGTGGCGGGCGCACCTGCTGGGCCGGCTGCGGCGGCAGGTGGAGCAGACCGCCGACGCCGGGCTCACCGACCTGCTCGCCGAGCTGCGCGGGTACCCGTGCGATCAGCCGGTGCCCGAGGTGGAGGTCCCTGGACCGGGTGACATCTTCGTCCCGCTGAAGTTCCGCCACGAGGGCGCCGACCTCACGTTCTTCAGCACGGTGGCCACGTTCGGCACCCCGTTGGACGTCACGGTGGCGGAACTGGTGATCGAGTCGTTCTTCCCGGCCGACGCGGCGACGGCCGGATACCTGCGCGAGCGGACGCCGTCGGTGGAATGATGGAGGACACCCGCGCCGCATCCGAAGTGAGGATCACCGGTAGATGGCCGTCCCGCCTTCGCTCGCCCTGTCCGACGGAGTCCGCATCCCCCAGCTGCTGTTCGGCGTCGCGGGGCTGACCGCGGCCGAAACCGGCCGGGCCGTCCGCATCGCCCTCGACACCGGTTACCGCGGCATCGACACCTCGCCGGGCACCGAAGCGGCCGTCGGCGCCGCCCTCGCCGTGGCCGAGATTCCCCGCGAAGACCTGTTCGTCAGCGTCAAGGTGCCCGCGCAGGGCTACGACGCCGCACGCCGGGCCGCCGACCAGGCGCTGGCCGCGCTCCAGCTCGACCGGGCCGACCTGTGCCTGCTGGACGGCACCAAGGGCGCGTTCCCCGACACCTGGCGGGCGCTGAGCCGGCTGCGTGCCGACGGCCGCGTCCGGGCGCTCGGCGTGGCCGGGTTCGGGGTGGCGGAGCTGCGCCGGCTGATCGACGCGACCGGCGCCGTCCCCGCGGTCAACCTGGTGGAGCTGCACCCGTGGCTGCAGCAGCTCCCGCTGCGCGAGTTCCACACCGAGCGCGGCATCGTGACGGCGGCGTCAAGCCCGGCGGCGAACGCGGGCCTGCTGGCCGACGAGACGGTCACCGCCCTCGCGGCCAAGTACGGCAAGACCCCGGCCCAGATCGTGCTGCGGTGGCACCTGCAGGCGGGCACGGTCGCGGTGGCGGCCTCGGCGACGACGACCCGCACCCGCGAGAACTTCGGCATCTTCGACTTCGAGCTGGCCGACGACGACCTGGCGGTCGTCGCCGAGCTCGACAACGGGACCCGCGTCTAGGTCGACTTGATCCCGGCGGCCGCGAAGTCGGCCTGCTGGGCCGGCTGCTCGAGGTACTCGCGGAACGTCTGGGCCGCGCGCAGCAGCGTGTCGTCGACGCCCTGGCCGGCGAGGCCGATGAACGGGTAGTCCGCCGAACGGGCGTTGGCCACCGACTGCGCGGGGGAGCCGATCATCTCCGGCTTCTTCGTGGTCAGCTCGCTGACCCAGTACGACGACTCGGGCAGCCACGCGGCCGGGAGCCCGCCGATCGCGCTCAGGTTGGAGCGCCCGACCAGCGCGTCGAGCACCTGCGAAGACGGCTTGGCCTCGACCATCACGTGCACGCACTGGCCGTGCACGACGGTGGCGGCCTTGTTCCACCGGTCGGCCGCGGCGGTCATCGGCTTCTGCACGCTCGGGGTGACGATGATCCGCATGTGCGAGGTGCCCTGCGAGCAGCTGGTGGCCTGCGCCTCGGCGCGGCTGTTGAGCTCGCTGTCGGCCCAGTTCCAGCCGATCACGCCGAGCCCGATGAGGGCGGCGAGCACGGCGCAGGCGATCGGCCAGCCGGCGATCCGCCGCCGCGGCGCCTTCTTGCCGACGATCCGGTGCGAGCCGGTGGCCTCGCCCTTGCCGAGGGTGCGGTGGGAGCCGGTGGTTTCGCTCTTGCCGGCGGTCCGGTGCGGACCGGTGCTGTCACCGCGGCCGGGCATCCGGCGGCGGCCGGGGGTCTCGAGTTCGGTGGTGGCGTCGGCGCCGCCACGGCGGGAGCGGGTCTCGCCCTCGGCGGTCTCGGCGCGGCGGCGGGAACCGGTGGAGTGGTTCTCGCTTTCGGCGGGCGCTTCGGTGCGGCGGCGGCCCCGGCGGGACCCGGTGGTCTCGGTTTCGCCCTCGGGGGGCGCTTCGCCGCGGCTGGCGGCCCGGAACGACCCGGACGACTCGCTTCGGGCGGTGATCGGGTAGTTGCCGGAGGTCTCCCCGTGCCGGGTGATGACCTCGGTCCGCTCGGCGGCACTCTCCGGCTGCCGGGCGACGGGCTGCGAGCCGGTGCGCGGGGCGCCCTTGCGGCCGGCGGCCGGGTGCGCACCGGACGCCTCGCCCTGGCGGTTGGCAACCGGGTACGCACCGGACGCTTCGCCACGTCGAGCCGAGGGCTGGGCGACGGCGGCGGGGTGGGCTCCGGAGGCTTCGCCGCGCCCGGCCGGGGCGTGGAAGCCGGAAGTCTCGCCGCGGCGGCCGGCACTCATGGCGGGATAGGAGCCGGAGGCTTCCCCACGGCGGCCGGCCGGCGGGGCGGCGGCGGGGTACGAGCCGGAAGCCTCACCGCGGGCAGCGGGATACGAACCCGAGGACTCTCCACGAACGGCGGGGTAGGCGCCGGAAGCTTCACCGCGGGCAGCGGGATACGAACCGGAAGAAGGAACAGCCGGGTGGGAGCCGGAGGCCTCACCACCGGAGACGAAGAAGGACCCCGACGCCTCACTACGGCCTTCACCCCGCGCAGAGCCGCGGCCGGGCTTGCGGAACGCGTCGGAGATCGAGCTGCGGCCCGGCTTCCGGAAGGCGCCCGAAGCTTCACTGCGGCCCTCGGCCGCCTCGCGGCCGGCGGGCTGATGGGGTCCGGAAGGACGGCCCTCGGTGCGGTCGAGAGGGTGCGGCACCGGCTCCTCGTCCCGGGTGTGTCGCCCCATCGTCATCCTTTCGGGGGTGAGCGCATGCCAAGCACGCGCTGCGATGCAACCAAACCGTTATCACCCTAACAGGTGAGTATCGGAGAGAGAATAATCTGACTCACAGTGGCCCGCGCTCAGGGTGCTGCGCTGACCAGGCGATCGCAATGCGCGATCAGGCGATGACGCAGGGGCTCCGACCGGCGGGCGAACTCGGCCTGTCTTCGCGCGTACTCGGCGCGTCCAGCCGCCGTTTCGATCCGCACCGGCGGGTAGCCGAGCGCCGCCAGGTCGTACGGGCTCGCCCGCATGTCGAGCGTCCGGATCTCCACCGCCAGCTCGAAGCAGTCGGCCACCAGCTCGGCGGGCACGAACGGATCGAGCTTGTACGCCCATTTGAACAGGTCCATGTTCGCGTGCAGGCACCCGGGCTGCTCGAGTGCGACCTGCGTCTCCCTCGTCGGCGCCAGCTCGTTGCGGGGCCGCGCGGGCGAGGTGAAGAACCGGAACGCGTCGAAGTGCCCGCAGCGGATGTCGAGCGCCTCGACGACCTCGTCGGTGCCCGCGGACCCGAGCCGCAGCGGCACCTGGTTGTGCCGCACCGAGTCCGCCGGCTCGCGGTAGACCATCGCCCACTCGTGCAGGCCGAAGCAGCTCAGCCGCGGCGCGCGGGACGCCGTCGCGCTCAGCAGGCCCAGGACGAACTCGGCGGTCCGCGCCTTGTTCTCGGTGAAGCCCGCCGGATCGAGCACGACGCCGTCCGCGGTCGGGACGTAGCCCTTGCGGTCCAGGAAGCGGCGTGCCGCGGGCCCGGCGAGCGCGACGCCGGGCCCGGGCTGCCACCGTTCCAGGTGCGAGGGCCGGTACGAGTAGTACGTGAACAGGAAGTCCAGCACCGGGTGCTTCTCGCCGCGCGAGCGCCGCTCCTGGTGCGGGACCGTCCACTCGCGCATGCGTGAGACGTGCGCCGCCTCCCGGGCCAGCCAGTCCGGTTCCGTGAGCACCTCCACGGCGGTCATGCGCCGACGTGGGTGCCGTCGCGCACGGTGCCCACGTACTCCTCGACCAGGTCCTCCAGTGCGACGACGCCGACGGCGTTCCCGCCCGGGTCGAGCGCCCGCGCCAGGTGGCTGCCCTCCTTGCGCATCGCCGACAGCGCGACGTCGAGCCGGGCGTCGGCGCGCAGCTCGGTGAGCGCGCGGGTCTTCTCCGGCGGCACGGCCGTCGCCGGGTCGTGGCCCGCCAGGTCGAGGACGTCCTTGACGTGGATGTAGCCGGTGAGCCGCCCGTCGTCGGTGCACACCGGGAACCGCGAGAAGCCGGTCGAGGAGACCGCCTGCTCGACGTCGCCGACCGTCGGCCCGCAGGGGAGCGTGGTCAGCTCGGCCGTCGGCACCAGCACGTCGGCGACCGTCTTCTGCACCGACGACAGCGTCTGGGTGAGCCGCTGGTGCTCGGACTGGTCGATCAGGCCCTCCCGCCGCGACTCGCTGAGCAGCTCGGCCAGCTCGTCGGAGGTGTAGGCGGTCTCCAGCTCGTCCTTCGGCTCGACCTTCACCGCGCGCAGCAGCGAGTTGGCCACGAAGTTCAGCAGCCAGATGAACGGGTTGGCCACCTTCACCCACGCGACGTGCACCGGCACCAGCCACAGCGCGAGCCGCTCGGGCTCGGCGATGGCGAGGTTCTTCGGCACCATCTCGCCGATCAGCACGTGCAGCACGGTGATGAACGCCAGCGCGATGGCGAACGACACCGCGTGCAGCAGCGTCTCGGGCAGGCCCAGCAGGTCGAAGAACGCCGAGAGCCGGTGCGCGATGGCGGGCTCGCCGAGGCGGCCGAGCAGCAGCGAGCAGATGGTGATGCCCAGCTGCGCGCCGGCGAGCATCAGCGAAACGTGCTTGCTCGCGTTGATGACGATCTTCGCCCGGGTCTTGCCCTGTTCCAGCAGCGCTTCCAGGCGGTCCCGCCGGGACGAGATCAGCGTGAACTCCGCGCCGACGAAGAAAGCGTTGGCCAGCAGCAGGACGACGACCAGGGCGATGTTCAGCCAGTCGCTCATGACGCCACCTCGGGCTCGGCCGCAGCGCGGACCGGGGCCACCTCGACCTCGGCGATCCGGTGCTTGTCCATCGTGGTGACGGTGAGCCGCCAGTCGTCGACCTCGGTGGCGTCGCCCTCGGCGGGGATCTTGCCCAGCCGCTCGAGGATCAGCCCGGCGATGGTCTCGTAGTCGCCGTCGGGCATCCGAAAGCCGGTGACGTCGGTGACCTCGTCGGCGCGCAGCTGCCCGGACACGAGCCAGCTGTCGGTGCCGACCTGCTGCGCGGCCGGACCCTCGTGGTCGTCGTGCTCGTCGCGGACGTCGCCGATGATCTCCTCGACGACGTCCTCCAGCGTCACCAGCCCGGCCGTGCCGCCGTACTCGTCGACGACGATGGCCAGCTGGAAGCGGGAGTCGCGCAGGCGGTTGAGCAGGTCGTCACCGGGCAGCGACTCGGGCACGGTCGGCACCGGCCGCATGACCGAGCCGATCGGCACCTTCGCCCGGTCGGCCGCGGGCACCGCGAAGGCCTGCTTCACGTGCACCGCGCCGCGGACGTCGTCGAGGTCCTCGGCGTGCACCGGGAACCGCGAGAAGCCGGTGCGGCGCGAGAGGTCGATGAGGTCCTCGATGGTGTCGTCGATCGCGAGGGACTCCAGCTGCACGCGTGGTGTCATCAGCTCTTCGGCGGTGCGGTCGCCGAACCGCAGCGAGCGGTCCAGCAGCTCGGCGGTCGAGGTGTCGAGCGTGCCGCTTTCGGCGCTGGAGCGCACGATCGAGCCGAGCTCCTGCGGTGACCGCGCGGACCGCAGCTCTTCCTGGGGCTCGATGCCGAACTTGCGGACGAGGAAGTTCGCGCTGTTGTTCATCAGCGTGATGAGCCAGCGGAACAACGCGGAGAACCGCGAGTGGTACCCGGCGACGGCGCGCGCGGTGGGCAGCGGCCGGGCGATCGCGAGGTTCTTCGGCACCATCTCGCCGAGGATCATCGACAGCGAGGTGGCGATGACCAGGGCGAGCACGACCGACGCGCCGGCGGCGAACGCCTCGGACAGGCCGACGCCGGTCAGCAGCGGCCGGACGAGCTCGCCGATCAGCGGCTCGGCCAGGTAACCGGTGATCAGCGTGGTGAGCGTGATCGCGACCTGGGCGCCGGAGAGCTGGAAGGACAGCGTCCGGTGGGCCTTCTGCACGGTCAGCGCGCGCCGGTCGCCGACCTGGCGCACGTTGGCGTCCACGGTGCTGCGTTCGAGCGCGGTGAGCGAGAACTCGGCGGCGACGGCGAGACCGGTGCCGACCGTCAGCAGCACGAAGAGGAGGACGCCGAGCACGGCGAAGAGGACTTGGATCACGTCGCACCCGCCCTGGTGGCGGGGGATGAACCTATCGGACAGCCGGGTCGGTCACCCGGCCCGGTACTGTCACCGGGTGACTGCGCTGCGCGCACGAAACGGTCACTCCTAGCAGGGGAATCGGTGTGTACTGCGGTTTTGCGGACAATCTTAACGTGTCCCCGGCCCGGCTCGCCGGAAGATCCGTGTGGCGGCGCGCTCACCTCGGTGGGTGACTCAGCGGGGCTGCCGTCCCAGCAGCGCCACGAGCCGGGCCGTGGCGCCGGCGTCGCGGGAGACCGCCACCGGCGGGTCGAAGATCCCGAGCCCCTGCCACTCGTCCACCCACGGGCGGACCACGTCGAGGAGCCGCTCGGCGAGGTCGGACGTGACCGGGCACGGCAGGCCGAGCGCGGTGGCCAGGTCCCACGCGTGGACGGCGGCGTCGATCGTCATCTGCCAGGCGTACTCGCGGGCGGGCACCAGGCCGAAGGAGAGGTGGACCGCGCGTTCGAGCACGCCGTCGTCCAGGAAGGCCTCGCGGGCGGCTTCCGCGGCGGCGTCCCAAGCGGACACCGGGTCCGGGCCGAGCACGTCGCCGTCGAAGCGGTCGCCGACGTCGTCGAGGGTGGCGCCGGCCAGCAGCGAAGGCGCCCACAGCTGCTCGGCGACGAGGTGGTTCACCAGGTCGCGGACCGTCCACTCGGGACACGGCGTGCGGTGGCCCCACTCGGCTGCGCCGGCGGCGTGGACGGCGTCGCCGAAGGCCCGCAACGCCTGGCCGTGCGCCTCGAGGAGATCCACGCGGGCCATTGGACCACGCCGGGTCAGGCCGTGCCGGGCCGGTGCCGCCGCACCGTCTCCTCCACCAGGTCGAGCACCGGGCCCAGGCCCGCGGCGGGCAGGCCCATCGCCAGGTGCGAGACGAGTCCTTCGAGGACGAGCTCGAGGAACGCGGTGAGGACGTCGACGTCGACGTCGTCGCGCAGGTTGCCGGCTTCCCGCTGGCGCAGCAGACGCAGCCGGGTGGCGGTGGTCAGCTGCTCGGACCGCTCGGCCCAGCGGGCGCGGAACTCCGGGTCGGTGCGCAGCCGCCGGCTCACCTCGAGCCGCGTGCCGAGCCAGTCGGCCGGGTGGTCGCCGCCGGCCAGCAGGTCGCGCATGACCTGGACCAGGCCCTGCTCGGCGACGACGTCGGCCATCCGGATGGCGTCGTCCTCGGCGAGGGCCAGGAAGAGCGACTCCTTGTCGCGGAAGTGGTGGAAGATGGCGCCCCGGGACAGCCCGGTGGCTTCCTCCAGGCGCCGGACTGTGGCACCTTCATAGCCGTAGCGCGCGAAGCACACTCGCGAGCCGTCGAGGATCTGGCGCCGTCTTGCGTCGAGGTGATCCTGGCTTACGCGTGGCATCCTGAAATCCTGGCACCGCGGACCACCTTCTCGCAATCCGTACGTACGTACTGTGACCAGGAGTGCCCGGGAACCGATCCGCTGACACCGACGTCGGAACGTTGCGGCGATTCGCTGACAGGTCGTGAGACAGTTGGCTAATCTTTGCACCATCACAGTGGGTGAACTGAGGGGAAGGTGCGGGTCGTGTTCATCGGCGAGGCCGGCCAGGCGGCGAAGGATCTTTGGGGAGATGTCTTCGAGAACTCGGCTCCCGTCTACGGCGGGGGCAAGGGCGGTCAGTTCAAGATGGACCCGGAGGAGCTGTCCGGTGTGATCGGCCAGTGGGAGGACCTGCTCGACCAGATCGTCCACGACGGTCAGCTGATCGAGCGGATGCGCGGCAACCCCGCGCTGGCCCCGGGACGCGACTCGGTGAGCGACAACTACGCGGGCAAGACGGTCGAATCGCTCGGCGCCCTGCAGAAGCAGAACGAGTCGATGCGCAAGTACGCGCAGGACTACATCAAGAAGCTCAAGGACGCCCGGTCGAAGATGCTGGTGACCGACGCGGGCCTGGCGACCACCTTCAAGCCGTCGGCGACATGAGGGTGACCCGCAACGCGCTCCTCGCGGGCGCCTTCTCGATCTCGGCCTGCGTTCTTCTCGCGGCCTGCACGTCCACGACCGGCGGTGAAGCCAGCCCGGCTCCGGCCACTTCGGACTCGACGGCGCCCTCGAGCGGCGCGGCCGACCCCGACGTGCCGAAGGTGACCGCGCCGCCGCTCGACGCCGGCAAGTACACGACCGACACCTGCGCCCTCGTGCCGCAGGACGTGCTGGGTTCCCTGCGCTACACGGACGCGGGGGAGTTCCGGCCGCAGGGCACGTCGTCCGACACGGCGGCCGGGCCGTCGTGCGGCTGGACCATCCACGGCGAGGGCATGGGGCTGCAGGTCATCCTCGGCACCGGGAACCGCGAGAAGGGCGTCGGCGGCCTGGCGGGGTTCTACGCCGCCTACCGCGACGGCAAGCTGATCAAGTTCCTCGAGCCCGCACCGGCCACCGAGGGCTATCCGACCATCTACGTCGACATCTCCGACCGCCGCGCGGACGGCAGCTGCGCCATCGCGGTGGGGGTGGCCGACGACCTCGCCATCGACGTGCAGGCCGAGGGCTACCAGGGGCAGGACGACTCCTGCGGCGCCGCCACGCAGGCGGCGGCCGCGGCGATCAAGACACTCAAGGGGGCTTGACGAGTGGACGGCAAGCAGATCTACGACAACTTCAAGCAGGGGGACACCCGCGGCCTCCGCGACCTCTCCTCGGACGTGAACGCCCTGTCCTCGACCTACCGGGAGCGCGGCGAGACCATCAAGGCGCTCCAGGCCCGGATGGTGGAGTCCTGGAGCGGCGACGCCGCCGACGCGGCCAACGCGGGCGCGGGGCCGATGGAGCGGGCCTTCTACGACAACGCGGCGCCGATGGACGGCACCACGCAGTCCGTCGACACCCAGGCCGAGGTCTTCGACCATTCCGGTGGCGCGGTCGTGGAGATCCCGCCGAAGCCCGACAAGCCCAGTCCGTGGAGCATCGGCCTGAAGTCCGCGATCCCGATCGCCGGGCCGTTCATGGCCAAGAACGACATGGACAACTACGAGGAGGGGATGGCGAAGTACAACCAGGCGAACGAAACCAACGTTCGCGTCATGGACCAGTACAACACCGTCACCGAAGGCAACATGTCGGGCCTGCCCACCGACTACGGCCTCCTCCAGTCCGACGGCTCCACGATCTCGGTCGAGTACGAGGGCGGCGGGCCGCCGCCGATCAAGCCGCCGCCCGTGATCCACGAGCTGAAGCCGAACCCGCACGAGTCCGTCGACGACCACACCTCGACCACGAGCGTCGACACCAACCAGACCCACGAGACCGGCCGGCCGACCGACGTCACGGGCCGTCCCACGGACGTCACCGGCCGCCCGACGGACGTCACCGGACGGCCGACCGATGTCACCGGTCGGCCCACGGATGTCACCGGGCGCCCGACGGACATCACGCAGCCGACCGACACGACCCGGCCGACGAGCACGACCCGGCCGACCAACCGGCCCCTGCCGTCGACCGACCGGCCGGGCAAGACGCCGATCGGCACCGACGGGATCGACTTCTACCCGACCGGCACCGGCGGGGGCGGCGGCCAGAACTACTCGACCACCTTCGGCAGCGACCCGAACTCGAGCACCGGCGGCCGTGGGCCGACCAGCGGGAACGCCGGCAGCCGGCTGCTGGACTCGAACGGCCGTCCGATCGGCGGCTCCGGCACTGGTGGCAGCGGCGGCAGTGGCGCGGCGGGGGAGCGCGGGCTCGGCAGCGGTGGCCGCTCCGGCATGGGCGGGCTCGGCAACGCGGCCGCGGCGGAGGCCGCCGCGGCGCGGTCGGCTTCGGGCCGCTCGGGCCAGATGGGACCGATGGGTGCCGGCGGCCGGCGTGGCGAGGGCGAGGACGATGATGAGCACCAGCGGCCGGACTACCTGATCGAGGCGGACCCGGACGCGATCTTCGGTACCGACCAGCGGACCAGCCCGCCGGTCATCGGCGAATAGGCGGGTGGACGTGGCAACAGGCCGGGTGGACGTTCCGGTCGAGGCGCTGGCCGCACTGGCCGAGCGCGAGCAGGTCGGTCAGCTGCACATCACGCTGCGGCCCGAACCGCTGTGGCTCTCGCCGCGGGAGCGCGACGAGGCCGACAAGCGGGTCGATGCCGCGCTGGCGGAGGCCGGGCTGGTCGACGCCCGCGGCCGGGCGACGGTCGACTTCCTCGACTGGCTCCCGCTGCTGGTCAGCCCGGCGCGGGAGTGCTACGGCTGGGTCGGCGTCGACGGCCAGACCTACGGCGTGCTCGCCGCGGCGAAGGGACTGCAGGCGGTGCTGGCGGTCTCCGACGGCACGCACGTCGGTGTCCAGGAGATCGACCGGAACCTGCTGGCCGAAAGCCTCGTCGAGCAGCTGCCACCGTTGGGGGCGGGCGGCGGGCACCCGCGTTCGGTACGGGTGGCGGACCTGACCGAGGCGGCGCGCCTCGGTCAGGAGGCCTACCCGCTGTCGCCGGCGATCGCCGACGTCGTCAAGCTGGTGCAGCGGCCGGTGTCGGGCAGCGGCGAGCTCTACGCCGGGCGCCGGGACGAGGTCGGGCGGCACACCTGCCTGCAGCAGCCGTTGCACTACGCCGACACGGACTGGGGCCGGTACCTGAGCTACACCTCCGGCGCCGGCGACGACACCGTCATCCACATCGGCCCGGCGGGCCCGCGCGAGCTGGCCGAAACGCTGACGGAGCTGGCCGGCACCCTGGTCTGACGCTGAAAAGGTGGCGCTTCGGCTTGGCTCAGCCGCTAATGTGACAGCGCTGTTGTAGTTCGGTGGCGGAAGGATGCGTCGATGGCTGGGCTGTACCCCGAGATCGAGCCGTACGAGAGCGGCATGCTCGACGTCGGCGACGGGCACGAGATCTACTGGGAGACCTGCGGCAACCCGGACGGCAAACCCGCGCTGGTGGTGCACGGCGGCCCCGGGTCCGGGTGCTCGGCGAACGTCCGCCGGTTCTTCGACCCGGCGCGCTACCGGATCGTGCTGGCCGACCAGCGCGGGTGCGGCCGCAGCACCCCGCACGCGGGCGCGCCGGTCGCGGACCTCTCGGCCAACACGACCGAGCACCTGGTGGCCGACTTCGAGCTGCTCCGGACCCGGCTCGGCATCGAGAAGTGGTTGCTGTTCGGCGGTTCCTGGGGCTCGGTGCTGAGCCTGACCTACGCGCTGCGGCACACCGGCCGGGTCAGCGAGATCATCCTGATGGGCCTGGCGACCGACCGCTTCGTGGAGGTCGAGATGCTCATCCGCGGTCTCGGCGCGTACTTCCCGGAGGGCTTCGCGAAGTTCCGCGAGGGAGTCCCGGAGACCGACCGCGACGGCGACCTTTCGGCGGCGTATCACCGGCTCCTGATGGACCCGGACCCGGCGGTCCACCACCAGGCCGCGGCGGACTGGTGTGCCTGGGAGGACGCGATGCTCCCGGGCGTCCCGCCGCACGACGTGTTCGAGGACCCGGCGTACCGCCTGTGCTTTGCCCGCCTGGTGACGCACTACTTCAGCAACCGCGCGTTCCTCGAGGACGGCGTGATCCTGCGCGAGGCCGGCAAGCTGGCGGGGATCCCGGGGGTGCTGGCGCAGGGGGTGCTGGACACGAGCAACCTGGTGGGCACGCCGTGGTTGCTGCAGCAGGCCTGGCCGGGGAGCGAGCTGGTGATGCTGAACGACGTGGGGCACACCGTGTCGGCGGCTTCGATGCAGGACGTGCTGGTCGGGGCGACCGACCGGTTCGCGAGCTGAGGGCTTTCCACGCGGCGCCGGCCCGCCGGCGGCCGGTTGGTCGCGCGGTGTCGGTGCGGTAGTGCGCGGGTTCGGGCCTGCGGGCGGCCGGTCGATTCCGCGGCGCCGCCCCGCGTCCAGCGTCGGCCGGATCACCGAGGGTTCCCGCGCGGCGCCCACCCACCAGGGCGCCGCGCGGACCCCCGGGTCACGGGATGAGCAGCCCCGGCTCGCCCGCCGGTGTCAGTGCCGCCTCCGCGCGCTGGGCGCGGTTCGTCTCCGCCAGGCGCAGCCCCGTCACGCGCAACGGCAGGCGGTCCAGCTTCCACTCCGTCAGCAGCAGGGCCACCTTCGACTGCATCTCCGTGCGCAGGCGCAGGAACGAGTCGGCCGGGTCCGCGCCGACCTCGCCCAGCAGCAGCCACCACGCCCAGGCCGCCGCACCCGCGTTGGCCACGAAGTCCGGCACCACCGCCACGCCTCGCGCGGACAGCGCCGCCTCCGCTTCCGGTGTCGTCGCCGCGTTCGCCGCCTCGACGACCACCGAGGCCTTGACCAGGTTCTCGTTGTCCGGGCGCAGCGCGTACGAGATCGCCGCCGGGACGAAGACGTCCGCGTCGATGCCCACGATCGTCTCGCGGGGCAGGGCACGCACGCCCGCCGGCAGGCGGGACCGGTCCACCTCGCCGAAGCGGTCGCGCAGCTCCAGCAGCGCCGGGACGTCGAGGCCGACCGGGTCGTAGAGCGTGCCCGCGGCGTCGGCCACCGCGACCACCTTCATCCCCGCCTCGTGCAGGTACCAGGCCGCGCCACCACCCATGGTGCCGATGCCCTGGATCGCCACGGTCGTCTCGCGCACGTCCCAGTCCCACGCCGCCGCGACGCCGAGGCACGCCTGCGCCACGCCGTAGCCGCCGACGACGTCGCCGAGCAGCAGCCCGCCCGGCACCGGTGCGTTGAGGCCCGCCTGGACCCGCCGCAGCGTGCGCCCCGGGTCCGCCGAACGGCGGATCGCCGCGTGGTACGACTGCTCGAGCCCGAGCTCGGCGAACACCTCGTCGATCAGGTGCTGCGGGACGCCGAGGTCCTCGGCCGTCACCCAGTGCGCGTCGAGCCACGGCCGCAGGAACGCGCAGAACCGCTTCAGCACGTCGAACGCCCGCGGGTCCTTCGGGTCGAAGTCGATGCCGCCCTTCGCCCCGCCGACCGGCAGGTTGAAGGTCGCGGTCTTGTTGGCCATGCCCCGGGCGAGGTCCTCGACCTCGGTCATCGTGCAGCCCGCCCGCATCCGGGTGCCGCCGGTGGCGACGCCGGAGACCAGGCTGTGCACAACCAGGTAGCCGTGCGCGCCGGTGATGGGGTCGGTCCACGTGAGCCGCATCAGCGGCTCGGCGTTGCGCGGGGTCATCAGGCCACTCACCTCCAGGGAAGTCCGGGGCGGTCCGTCGGGACCGCCTCCCCCGAGGGTGCGCCCGGGCGAGCGGCCGCGTCCATTTAACGCTGCTGCACGATCTCGTTTAGGTTTGGTGTATGGAGCTTTCGTTGCACCGCTTGAGGATGCTTCGCGAGCTGCAGCGCAAGGGGACGGTGACGGCGGCGGCCGCGTCGTTGCACTACACCGCCTCCGCCGTTTCGCAGCAGCTCGCCCAGCTGGAGCGCGACGTCGGCGCGAAGCTGTTCGAACGGCTCGGCCGGCGCGTCCAGCTGACCGAACTGGGCAAACTGCTCACCGAGCACGCCGAAGAGATCCTCGGCTCGGTCGAGCGCGCGACCCTCGCCTTGGAAGAAGCGCAGGACGCCCGCACGGTCCGGCTCACCGCCGGGGTGTGGGCGTCGGTGGCCTCCGGGCTGCTCCCGACGGCGCTGAACGCGCTCGCCGGTGAGCACCCGGGCATCGAGGTCCGCACGCGTGAACTGGCGCCGGAAGACACCGCGGAGGCCGTCCGCGACGGCACGCTCGACCTTTCGTTCGTCATCGACTACTCCGATTCGCCGATGCCGTGGGACGCCGGGCTCGAACGGGCCGTCGTGGCCGTCGAGCGGCTGCACGCGGCCGTGCCGCGGGGCGCGGTGCCGTCAGGCACGGCCTCTTTGGACGACCTCGCCGAGCACCCCTGGATCCTGGCCAGCCCGAAGTCGCACTTCGGCCGGGCGATGCGCACCGCCTGCCGCCGGCACGGGTTCGCGCCGAAGATCAACCACGAGGTCGAAGAGCAGTCCACGGCCATGGCGATGGTGGGCGCCGGCCTCGGCATCACCCTCGTGTCGGACCTGGGGCTGCGGCTGCTGCGGCCACCGGGGATCGACGTCGTCACGCTCACGACACCGCTGCTGAGGACGGTGTCGATCGCCTACCGCAGCACCGCGTTCCGGCGTCCGGCGTTGCACCTGGTGATCGAGGCGGTCCGGGCTTCGGCGGCCGAACTGGGCCTGGGCACCGAGTCCGCTTTGCCCTGATCCGGGACTTCTTACGGAGTGGTGACCGGCTCCCGGTGGGCAAGATCCGGCCTGTTTTTGTCGTACCCCGCGTGTAGCGTCCGAAGTCAAGAAGTTCCACCACACGGAACAGGAACGGACATGACAGCGGTGCACCATTTTCCCGAGAAGTCGGGTAGTGCGTCGAACCGCACCGCGCGGGTCCTGGCGGACCGCGCGGCCGGCGAGGCGTACGTGGCATCGGTGTGCTTCAAGCACGGCCCACCCCGCCTGACCGGCGTGGAGCTGGAGTTCACCGTGCACCACGCCGAAGACCCGGCCAGACCCCTCGACACGGACGTACTCGCCACGGCGCTGGGCCCGCACACCCCGCGGACGCTCCGCCCCGAAAGTCCCGCTTCACCGCTCCCGGCAGGTTCACCAGTGAGCCTCGAGCCCGGGTGCCAGGTCGAAATCTCCGCTCCTCCCCAGGCCTCCCTGCGCGAACTCGACGCAGTCGTCACGGCCGACCTCCACCACCTGCGTGACCGCCTCGCCCGGCACGGCCTCGAACTGGGCGAAACGGGCATCGACGCCCACCGCGCGCCACGCCGGGCCCTGCAGACCCCGCGCTACGCGGCGATGGAACGGCGGTTCGCGCAGATCGGTCCCGGCGGCCTCACGATGATGTGCAGCACCGCCGGCCTGCAGATCTGCCTCGACGCGGGGGAGCAGGAGCAGTACGCGGCCCGCTGGGCGGCCGCCCACGCCATGGGCCCGCCACTGCTGGCGCTGTTCGCCAACTCCCGCGTCCACGCCGGACACGACACCGGGCACGCCTCCGCCCGGTGGCTCGCGGTGCACGACACGGAAGCGGTCCGCACGCGCACGTCCGGCGTCGCGGACGACGACCCCGCCGGAGCGTGGGCCGCGCGGCTGATGGACGTCCCCCTGATGGTGCTGCCCCGCGGCGACCGGCCGTGGGACGCGCCGGAGGGGCTGACGTTCGCCGACTGGATCGACGGCAAGGGCGCGGCCGCCCTGCTGCCGAAGCCGACCGCGGCCGACCTCGACTACCACCTCACCACGATGTTCACCCCGGTCCGGCCCCAGGGGTACCTCGAGATCCGGTACCTCGACGCGCAACCGCCGGACGAGTGGCTGGCGCCGGTGGCGCTGGTCTCGGCGCTGCTCGCCCGGCCGTCCACTGTGGACAAGGTGCGGGCGGTCTGCGCGCCGGTGGCGGACCGGTGGACCCAGGCCGCGGACCGCGGCCTGGCCGACCCGGAGCTGGCGGCCGTCGCGGCGGCGCTGGCCGACCTCGGCTGCGCCGAGCTGGGCGCCACGGGACTCGCGGCGGAGTCGATCACCGAGATCAGCGAAAGCGTGCAGGGGCGCGCGTACCGATCGAGGAGCGAAGCATGAGCACGGAAGCACTGAGCGGCCTGAGCGAGCAGGACCTGCGCGCCCGGGCGGCCGAAGCCCTGACCCGGGCGCGGGCGCGCAGCGTGGCGCTGACCGACGCGGTGGACGACGAAGACCTGATCCGCCAGCACTCCAAGCTGATGTCGCCGCTGGTCTGGGACCTGGCGCACATCGGCGTCCAAGAAGAGCTGTGGCTGGTCCGCGACGTCGGCGGCCGCGAGCCGCTGCGCCCGGACATCGACGACATCTACGACGCCTTCCAGCACGCCCGCGCCGACCGCCCGGAGCTGCCGCTGCTCGGCCCGGCAGAGGCACGCGCGTACGTCAAGCAGGTCCGCGAAAAGGCGTTCGACGTGCTGGAACACGCGCCGATGACGGGCCGGCGGCTGACCGAGCAGGCCTTCGCGTTCGGCATGATCACCCAGCACGAGCAGCAGCACGACGAGACCATGCTGGCCACCCACCAGCTGCGCCGGGGCGAACCGGTGCTGCACGCGCCGGAGCCGCCGCCCGCCCGCTCGGGCGCGCTGCCCGCCGAAGTCCTCGTCCCGGGCGGGGCGTTCACGATGGGCACGACGGCGGAGCCGTGGGCCCTGGACAACGAGCGCCCGGCGCACGAGATCGTCGTCGAAGCGTTCTGGATGGACACCGTCCCGGTCACCTGCGGGCCCTACGCCGAGTTCCTCGACAGCGGCGGCTACGAAGACGAGCGGTGGTGGAGCCCGGCGGGCTGGACCTACCTGCGGGAGCACGGCATCACCGCCCCGCGGTTCTGGCAGCGGGAGCAGGACGGCTGGTGGCGCACCCGGTTCGGCGCGTACGAGCGGATCACCGCCGACGAGCCGGTCGTGCACGTCTCCTACTTCGAAGCGGAGGCGTACGCGGCCTGGGCCGGGCGGCGGCTGCCGACCGAGGCCGAGTGGGAGAAGGCCGCCCGGTTCGACCCGGCGACCGGCCGGTCGCGGCGGTTCCCGTGGGGTGACGGCGAACCGACGGCCGAGCACGCCAACCTCGGCCAGGCGCACCTGCGCCCGGCGCCGGCGGGGGCGTACCCGGCCGGCGCGTCCCCGGCCGGGGTGCACCAGCTGATCGGCGACGTCTGGGAGTGGACGAGCACCGACTTCCACGGCTACCCGGGCTTCGCGCCGTTCCCGTACCGGGAGTACTCGGAGGTCTTCTTCGGACCGGAGTACAAGGTGCTGCGCGGCGGCTCGTTCGGCACCGACTCCGCGGCGATCCGGGGCACGTTCCGCAACTGGGACTACCCGATCCGGCGGCAGATCTTCGCCGGCTTCCGCACGGCCCGCGACGCGGCGCCCGGCGAGGTGGGCTAGGCGCATGTGCCGCCACCTCGGATACCTCGGCGAGCCGGTTTCGCCCGCCGAGGCGGTTTTCCGCGCGCCGCATTCGCTGCTGGTGCAGTCCTACGCGCCGGCCGACATGCGCGGCGGTGGCTCGGTCAACGCGGACGGGTTCGGGCTGGGGTGGTACCCCGGCCCTGGCTCGGCCCCGCTGCGGCACCGGCGGTCCACGCCACTGTGGACCGACGAGACGCTGCCGCCGCTGGCCGCGTCGGTGACCTCGGGCGCGTTCGTCGCCGCGGTCCGCAACGGCACCACCGGCATGCCGGTGACCGAGGCGGCCGCGGCGCCGTTCACCGCCGGGCGCTGGCTGTTCAGCCACAACGGCGTCGTCCGCGGCTGGCCGGACTCGCTGGCCGAGCTCGCCAAGACCCTGCCCGTGACCGAACTGCTGACGCTGGCGGCGCCGACGGACTCGGCGGTGCTCTGGGCCCTGCTGCGGGCCCGGCTGGCGGCGGGTGAAGACCCGCTGACGGCGGTGGCGGAGCTGACGACCGCCGTCGAGGCCGCCGCGCCCGGCTCCCGGCTCAACTTCCTGCTCACCGACGGCTCGACCCTCATCGGCACCGCCTGGACGCACGCGCTGTCCGTGCTGCGGACCGCGTCCGGCGTGCTGCTCGCCTCCGAACCGGTTGACGGCGACCCGCGCTGGAAGCCCGTTCCCGACCACCACGCCGTGCGCGCCACCGCGGCCGGCGTCGACCTGCTTCCCCTGACCCAGGAGCGTTCATGACCGAAGTCGATCTCGACCACCACCGCTCGGGCGACGCCGTCACCGAAGAACTGCGCGCGGACGTCGTCGCCGGGCTCACGGCCGAGCGGAAGTGGCTGCCGCCCAAGTGGTTCTACGACGCCGAGGGCAGCGAGCTGTTCGAGAAGATCACCCAGCTGCCGGAGTACTACCCGACGCGCAGCGAGCGCGAGGTGCTGGCCGCGCACGCCGTCGACGTCGCGCGGCTGTCCGGCGCGCACACGCTCGTCGAGCTGGGGTCCGGGTCGAGCGAGAAGACCCGGCTGCTGCTCGACGCGCTCACCGGCCACGGCACGCTGGAGGCGTTCGTCCCGCTCGACGTCTCCGAGTCGGCCTTGGCCGAAGCCGCCGAAGCCATCTCGAAGGACTACCCGGGACTCACGGTCCGTGGTGTCGTCGGCGACTTCACCCAGCACCTCGCCCTGCTGCCCGGCGGCCAGCCGCGGGTGGTGGCCTTCCTCGGCGGCACGATCGGCAACTTCCTGCCCGCCGAGCGCGCGGTCTTCCTGCGCTCGGTGCGGGAGGTCCTCGACGAAGGGGAGTGGCTGCTGCTCGGCACCGACCTCGTCAAGGACGCCGGGATCCTCGAACGCGCCTACGACGACGCGGCCGGCGTCACCGGTGAGTTCAACAAGAACGTGCTGCGCGTGATCAACGCCCGGCTGGGCGCGAACTTCGACCTCGACGAGTTCGAGCACGTTTCCCACTGGGACGCGGAAAACGAGTGGATCGAGATGCGGCTGCGGGCCCGGCGCGCGCTGACCGTCGAGATCCCGGGGGCGGACCTGACGGTGCGCTTCGCCGAGGACGAGCACATCCGGACGGAGATCTCGGCCAAGTTCCGCCCGGGCGGAGTCGAGGCGGAGCTGGCCGCGGCCGGCTTCGCGCTCGAGCACTGGTGGACCGACTCCCAGCAGCGGTTCGGGGTGAGCCTGGCAAAATCCGTGCGTGGTTAATCCTCTCCGGGCACTGGCCCGGGCCGTCGGCACGAAGCCGTGGCTCATGCGCACCTCGCGGTTCGTCGTGTGGGCCGACAAGAAGCTGCACCGCGCGTTCGGTGGCCGGGTGAGCCTCGTGGCGCTCGCCGGGCTGCCGTCGCTGCGGCTCACCACGACGGGACGCAAGAGCGGGCTGGCGCGCAGCACCAACCTGCTCTACTTCCCGCACGGCGGCGACTTCGTGCTGACGGCGTCCAACTGGGGCCGGCCGAACGACCCGGCGTGGGCCCTCAACCTCCGCGCGAACCCGAAGGCGGAGGTGGCCTTCGCCGGGCGGCCGGTCGAGGTGGTGGCGCGCGAGCTGACCGGTGACGAGTACATGGCGATGTGGGCGGAGCTGCTCGAGTTCTGGCCGGGGTACGCGATGGAGCAGCAGGAAGCCGCCCGGCCGTTACCCGTTTTCGTACTCTGCCGGGCGGACCGGTAGCTTCCCACCATCCTTTCGGCCGGTGCCGGTATTCGGCGGTTTGTGCCAGTGTCTCCCCCGTAACGCGCCGTGACGTCTCGGACGCGCGGCGAGTACGCCACTACGGGAGGAGACGTCTTGCGGAGATCCACAAGAGGCCGGGTGCGGTCGTTCGCCCTGGTGGGGGCGCTCGTGGCCGGGCTCGGCGTCACGGGGACGGCCGCCGCGTCCGCGGCCGAAGACGCGGCCGTCAAGCCCGCCGTCGTCGGCGCGACCGCGGCCGTGAACTGGGGCACCTGCTCGGCCGCCACGCTGGCCGGCGTTCCCGCCGACCAGGTGAAGTACTACAGCTGCGCGCGCTACCGCGTGCCGATCGACCACGACAACGCCGCGCTCGGCACCATCGACATCGCCCTGCTCAAGCGCGCCGCCCGCACGCCCGGCACCCGGGTCGGCTCGCTGTTCCTCAACCCCGGCGGCCCGGGCGGCTCCGGCCTGCGGATGCCGATCAGCGGCCAGTTCTACTTCCAGCCGCCGGTCCTGGACCGCTTCGACCTGATCGGGTTCGACCCGCGCGGCGTCGGCCAGAGCAACCCGCTGCGCTGCTTCACCACCCAGGAGGACGCCGACGAGGTCTTCGGCGCCCAGATCCCGGTGCCGCTGAGCCGCGCCGACATCGCCGGCACCCTGGCCAGCTACCGCGACTACGGGCAGTTCTGCAAGAACAACGCGGGTTCGCTGCTCAACCACATGTCCACCAAGGACGTCGTGCGCGACCTCGACACGCTGCGCGCGGCGGTCGGCGACCAGAAGCTCACCTTCGTCGGCTTCTCCTACGGGACGCTGATCGGCTCGACCTACACCTCGATGTTCCCGAAGCAGTCGCGCGCGATCGTCATCGACGGCAACGTCGACCCGGCGCTGCGCACCAGCGACGGCGTGCAGTACGACCGGGAACGTGCGCAGGGCTTCGAAATCTCGCTCGACGGGTTCCTCAAGCGCTGCGACCAGGTCGGCGCCAAGTGCGCGTTCAGCGACGGCACCCCGCGCGCGAAGTTCGACGAACTGCGCGAGTACCTCCGCAAGCAGCCGATCACCATCCCCGGCGGCGGCACGGTGGACATCAACTCGTTCACCGGCGGCGTCTCGAGCGTGCTGTACTCGCCTTCGGCGTTCCCCGGCCTCGCCGAGGACCTGCAGGCGCTGTACAACGTCCTCCACCCGGCGGGCGCGCAGGCGCAGACCCTGGCCGCCAAGCAGCTGAAGGTGCTCACCGGTGGCAAGCAGGGCCTGGCCGACCAGAACCCGGACAGCCCCTACACCAGTGACGACTCGTACTTCGCCGTCAACTGCGCCGACAAGCCGTTCAAGATCAAGCAGGAGCAGGTGCCCGACATCGCCGCCAAGTGGGAGCGCGAGTCGCGCACCTTCGGCCGCTACCAGGCCTTCGCCGACACGGCGGGCTGCCCGGTGTGGCCGGCGAAGAAGCCGGACGCCTACCGCGGCCCGTGGCGGGCCAAGACCGACGTGCCGGTCGTCGTGGTGAGCAACTACTACGACCCGGCGACGCGGTACAAGTTCGGCCAGCGGATAGCGGCCGAGCTCGGGAACTCCCGCCTGCTGTCGGTCGACGCGTTCGGTCACTGCATCCTCGGTGACGCCCTCGGCGTCGACAAGGCCGTGGCGGACTACCTGACCGACCTGAAGGTCCCGGCGAACGGCCAGGTGTTCCAGCCGAACGTCCAGCCCTTCGAAACCGCGTAGCAGCACGGAACCGGGCCGGGGCGACGCTGTCGCCCCGGCCCGTTCTCACGTGCCGAGCAGCCGGTCGAGCAGGTCCCCGGCCGCCTCTTCGGCTTCTTTCGCGGCGCTCGTCGAGTCGTCCGCGCGGGCGACCAGCATCGCGATCTCGTTCATCCCGGCGAGCAGCACGTGCGCGAAGACCTCGACGCGGGCGGCCGGGATGCGGCCGTCGCGGCGCAGCGCCACCTTGATCTTGCCGAGCGTGCGGGCTTCGTCGCCTTCGCGCCAGCGCTGCCAGCCGAGCACGGCCGGCGCGTCGATGAGCATCACCTGACGCACCACGGGATCCGCGGTGCTCCGGATCCACGCCAGGCAGGCCGCGCGCAGCGCCGCCGCCGGCTCTTCGATGCCCTCGACGGCTCGAGCGCCTTCCTTGCCGACCCGGTCGTAGACGGTGTCCAGGACGGCCTCGAACAGCGCGTCCTTGCCGGGGAAGTGGTGGTAGAGCGCGCCCCGGCTCACGTCCGCGGCCCGCAGGACGGCCTCGATCGACGTGCCGTCGTAGCCGTGGTCGGTGAACAGGCCGGTGGCGACCGCGACGAGGTGGTCGCGGGTCGCCTGGCCGCGGTCGATCTTCTTGTTCATGCGGGTCGGCAGCCTCCGTCGTTGACAAACCGACTGTCGGTCTGTTGATACTAGACCGTCAGTCGGTTTACTTCTGGAGGGACTCTACCGATGGACCTGCGAACCTGGGAGGACCTGCGCGGCCGCGTGTCGACGGCGGCCGGCGACGTGAGCTACACCGACGTCGGCGAAGGACCGGTCGCGCTCTTCGTGCACGGCGTCGGAACGAACAACCTGTTGTGGCGCAAGGTGATGACCGAACTGGCGGGGGAGCGCCGCTGCGTCGCGCCCGACCTGCCGGGGCACGGCGCGTCGCCGGTGACGCCCGAGCAGGACCTCAGCCTGAACGGGCTCGCGCGCCTGCTCGAGGACTTCTGCGACTCGCTGGAGCTCGACGAGGTCGACCTCGTCGCGAACGACACCGGCGGTGCTGTCGCGCAGGTCTTCGCCGTGCGGCAGCTCGGGCGCGTCCGCACGCTCACCCTGACCAACTGCGACACGCAGGGCAACCTGCCGCCCGAAGCGTTTCGCCCGGTCGTCGAGCTGGCCGAACGCGGGAAGCTCGCCCCGCTGCTCGTCCGGCTCGCCGCCGACCCGGCGCGGGCGCGGACCGGCGCGCTGGGCGGCGGTTACGAACACCCCGAGCTGCTGCCCGACGACGTCCTGGCCGCTTTCGTGCGGCCGGTCGGTGCCGCGGCGCGGCAGTTCGAACGCCTGCTGACGTCGGTCCGCGGCGAGGAGCTGGACGCGATCGAGCCGCTGCTCGAGGAGTTCCGCGTGCCGACGCTGCTGGTGTAGGGGACCGGCGACCCGAACTTCACCCTCGAATGGGCGCACCGGTTCCGGGACGCGGTTCCCGGCGTCACCGAGGTCGTCGAGGTGCCCGGCGCGAAGCTGTTCTTCCCCGACGAGCGTGCCGAAGATCTCGTACCGCACCTGCGCCGGCACTGGAAGTAAGCGCTACAGTGGCCGGGTTGATCAATCACGAGAAGCGGAAGCGAGGTGAGCGGCACATGCCAGCGGACAGTCAACGGACGACCGGGCGTGCGCTCACCGGAGGCTTCCGGCTGGGCTGATCACCTCCGGTCTCCTCCTGTCCGGCAGTGCGCGCACGCCGGAAAAGAGTCGGACATGACCATCTTCGAAATGCTGCTGCGCGTCGGGACCGGCGTCGGCCTGGGCGCGGTCATCGGGGTCGAGCGCCAGTTCCGGGCCCGGATGGCCGGGCTGCGCACCAACGCCCTGGTCGCGGTGGGCGCGACGTTGTTCGTGCTGCTGTCCGCCCACGGTTTCGGTGGGCTGGCCTCGAGCGGCGACGCCGACCCGACGCGGGTGGCGGCGCAGATCGTCTCGGGCATCGGGTTCCTCGGCGCGGGCGTGATCCTGCGTGACGGCCTCAACGTCCGCGGCCTCAACACCGCGGCGACGCTGTGGTGCTCGGCGGCGGTGGGCGCGCTGGCGGGGGCCGGGCTGTACGTGGTCGCGGCGGCCGGCACCGCCGTGGTCGTCGGCGTGAACGTGGTGCTGCGGCCGCTGGGCCGGGTGGTCGACCGCCGCCCGGACGCGGGCGAGGAGACGCCGACGAAGTACGCGTTCCAGGCCGTCACCCGCGACGCGACCGAGGCCCACGTGCGGGCGTTGCTCGTGCAGTCGTTGACCCGCACGGACTTCCGGCTGCTCTCGGTGCTGAGCACCGACCGCGAGGACCGCACGGTCGAGGTCCGCGCCGAGCTGATCGGCGACCAGCGCGACGACGCCCAGATGGAGTCGGCGGTTTCGCGGCTCTCGCTGGAGCCTTCGGTGTCCAGCGTGCGCTGGGAAGCCGTCCCGGCGTAGCGGACTCAGGCCACGCTGGGCAGGCATTCGCCGAGCAGGGCGAGGATGTCGCGCCAGGCACGCCCGGCGTGCTTGGCGTGGTAGCCGACACCGGGCAGCACGGTCTGGCCGGGCCCGACCGGCGGGTGGTGGAAGGCGTGCTCGGCGCCGCCGTAGGTCACCAGGCGCCAGTCGACGCCCGCGGCCTGCATCTCGGCGGTGAACGCCTCGCGTTGCGCGGGCGGCTGGATCGGGTCCTCCGACCCGACCCCGGCCCACACCGGGCAGGAGATGTGGGCCGCCTCCCCGGGCCGGCCGGTGATCAGGCCGTTGACCGTCGCGATCGCTCGCAGCGGGGCGCCGGCGCGCCCGAGCTCCAGCACGACCGCGCCGCCGGTGCCGTAGCCGATGCCGGCGACGTGGTCCGGGT
Source organism: Amycolatopsis iheyensis (assembly GCF_024703995.1). Taxonomy (GTDB): domain Bacteria; phylum Actinomycetota; class Actinomycetes; order Mycobacteriales; family Pseudonocardiaceae; genus Amycolatopsis; species Amycolatopsis iheyensis. The sequence goes on from NZ_JAMXQV010000002.1 coordinate 279,431, forward strand.
CGGTCCGGGGTTCGGCGCACAGCACGTCCAACGCCGCGAAGCCGATGTCCCGCAACCGGTCGGGGTCGGCCAGGATCGGATCGAGCCGGGCCAGCATCTCCTGCGGGTCGGTGTACCAGCGGCCGCCGTGCAGGTCGAAGGCCAGCGCCACGTACCCGAGTTCGGCGAGGGCGTCGGCCCGGCCGCGCTGGAAGTCGTTCAGCCCCGGTCCCTCGGGTCCGATGAGCACCGCGGGCCGCCGGCCGGCGCCGGCGGGCAGCGCGAGGTGCCCGACCATCGTCAGGCCGTCGGCCGGGTACTCGACAGTGCGTGTCGTGACAGTCGCCATGGAAGGGACAGTAGTGATCGCCGAGCCCGGCCGGGCCGAAGTTCACCGCGGGCGGAAACGAGCGAAGGCCTCCTCGCCGGACTGCCGGTGAGGAGGCCTTCGCCGAGCCGAAACCCTTACGCCTGCGTCATCTTCCGCAGCACGTACTGCAGGATGCCGCCGTTGCGGTAGTAGTCCGCCTCACCCGGGGTGTCGATGCGGACGTCCGCCTCGAACTCCACCTTGGTGCCGTCCGCCTTGGTGGCGGTGACGTGCACCGTGCGCGGGGTCTCGCCGTCGTTCAGCTTGGTGATGCCCGAGATGTCGAACGTCTCGGTGCCGTCCAGCTTCAGCGACGCCGCCGACTCGCCGGCCGGGAACTGCAGCGGGATGACACCCATGCCGATCAGGTTCGAGCGGTGGATGCGCTCGAACGACTCGGTGATCACCGCGCGCACGCCCAGCAGCGACGTGCCCTTGGCCGCCCAGTCGCGCGACGAGCCGGAGCCGTACTCCTTGCCGCCCAGCACGACCAGCGGGGTGCCCTGGGCCGCGTAGTTCTGGGCCGCGTCGTAGATGAACGCCTGCGGCGCGTCGTCCTGGGTGAAGTCGCGGGTGTAGCCGCCCTGCACGTCGTCCAGCAGCTGGTTGCGCAGCCGGATGTTCGCGAAGGTGCCGCGGATCATCACCTCGTGGTTGCCGCGCCGCGAGCCGTAGGAGTTGAAGTCCTTCTTCTCCACGCCGTGCTCGGTCAGGTACTGCGCGGCCGGGGTGCCCGGCTTGATCGCGCCGGCGGGGGAGATGTGGTCGGTGGTGACCGAGTCGCCCAGCTTCGCCAGCACGCGCGCGCCGGTGATGTCGGTGACCGCCGCCGGCTCCGGCGTCATGCCCTCGAAGTACGGGGGCTTCCGGACGTAGGTGGACTCGGCGTCCCACTCGAAGGTCTTGCCCTCCGGGGTGGGCAGCGACTTCCAGCGCTCGCCGCCGTCGAAGACGTCGGCGTAGTCCTTGGTGAACATCTCCTGCGTGATCGCGTAGTCGATGGTCTCCTGGATCTCCTGCGCGGTCGGCCAGATGTCCTTGAGGAACACGTCGTTGCCGTCCGTGTCCTGGCCCAGCGGCTGGTTCGTGAAGTCGAAGTCCATCGTGCCGGCCAGCGCGTAGGCGATGACCAGCGGCGGCGACGCGAGGTAGTTCATCTTCACGTCGGGGTTGATCCGGCCTTCGAAGTTCCGGTTGCCCGAGAGCACCGAGACCGCGGTGAGGTCGTTCTCCTGGATGGCCGCGGAGATCTCGTCCGAGAGCGGGCCGGAGTTGCCGATGCAGGTGGTGCAGCCGTAGCCGACCAGGTGGTAGCCCAGCTTCTCCAGGTACGGCCACAGGTTGGCCTTGGTGTAGTAGTCGGTGACGACCTGCGAGCCCGGCGCCATCGACGTCTTCACCCACGGCTTGACCGACAGGCCCTTGTCGACGGCGTTGCGCGCGAGCAGCGCGGCGCCGAGCATGACCGACGGGTTCGAGGTGTTGGTGCAGGAGGTGATCGAGGCGATCACCACGGCGCCGTGGTCGAGGACGAACTCACCGCGGTCGGCGCTGGACACCTTGACCGGCTTGGACGGCCGGCCGTTGCCGCCGTTGGCCGCGGACTGGAGGTCCACGGCGTCCTCGTCCTTGAAGGACAGCGCCGCCGGGTCCGAAGCCGGGAAGGACTCCTCCACGGCCTCGTCGACCTTGGTGTGCGGGGTCGGCTGCTCGCCGTCCACGTAGTCGTGGATCGACTTGCGGAACGACGACTTCGCGTCCGACAGCTCGATGCGGTCCTGCGGGCGCTTCGGGCCGGCGATCGACGGGACGACCGTCGAGAGATCCAGCTCGAGGTACTCGGAGTAGGACGCCTCGTGCGACGGGTCGTGCCAGAGGCCCTGCTCCTTGGCGTACGCCTCGACCAGCGCGACCTGCTCCGCGGAGCGGCCGGTCAGCTTGAGGTAGCGCACGGTTTCGTCGTCGATCGGGAAGATCGCGGCGGTGGAGCCGAACTCCGGGCTCATGTTGCCGATGGTGGCGCGGTTGGCCAGCGGGACCGCCGACACGCTCTCGCCGTAGAACTCGACGAACTTGCCGACCACGCCGTGCTTGCGCAGCATCTCGGTGATGGTCAGCACGACGTCGGTGGCGGTGACGCCGGCCGGGATCTCGCCGGTCAGCTTGAAGCCGACGACGCGCGGGATCAGCATGGAGACCGGCTGGCCCAGCATGGCGGCCTCGGCCTCGATGCCGCCGACGCCCCAGCCCAGCACGCCCAGGCCGTTGACCATGGTGGTGTGCGAGTCGGTGCCGACGCAGGAGTCGGGGTAGGCCTGCCCGTTGCGGGACATCACCGTGCGCGCGAGGTGCTCGATGTTGACCTGGTGCACGATGCCGGTGCCCGGCGGGACGACCTTGAACTCGTCGAAGGCGCCCTGGCCCCAGCGCAGGAACTGGTAGCGCTCGCGGTTGCGCTCGTACTCGATCTCGACGTTGCGCTCGAAGGCGTCGGCGCGGCCGAAGACGTCGATGATCACCGAGTGGTCGATGACCAGCTCGGCCGGCGCGAGCGGGTTGACCTTGTCGGGGTCGCCGCCGAGGTCGGTGACCGCCTCGCGCATGGTGGCGAGGTCGACGACGCAGGGAACGCCGGTGAAGTCCTGCATGATCACGCGGGCGGGCGTGAACTGGATCTCGATCGACGGGTCGGCGTTCGGGTCCCACGAGCCCAGCGCGCGGATGTGGTCGGCGGTGATGTTCGCGCCGTCCTCGGTGCGCAGCAGGTTCTCGAGCAGGATCTTCAGGCTGTACGGCAGCCGCGCGGCGCCGTCGACCTTGTTCAGGCGGAACACCTCGTACGAGGCGTCGCCGACCTTCAGCGTGTCTTTGGCGCCGAAGCTGTCCTTGCTGGCAGGTGCGGTCACGTCTAACTCCAGTGGCGTGGACTTCCGCGCCGGTGCGGCGGTCGAGTCCCGGGTCAGTTCGGTCGGGTTCGGTGGGGGCGAGTCTTGCGCACCCCCACCGTAGGACCGGATTCGGGATGGCACACCTCGCGGTGCCTCAAACAGTACGCGTGTCCTGTTTAACGGACAAGACGACACGCGGTGTGGGCTGCGCCATCCGCGACGAGGGTCCCTCAATAAGGGGAATTGGTGCCTACGGTGTGTAAGTTTCCGGTGATGCTTGTGATAGTGGTGTGACTGCAGTGACGCGCGATGTGCGCAGGTGAGTGGAGGTGGGCGGTCGTGGCGAGACGGCGTGGAGGCCGTGGACTCACTGTGAGCGCGCTCACGCTGGTGATCTTGTTCGGCGCCGGCGGCACCGGCCTGGCGGCGCCCCCGCCACCGCCGAACCCCAGCGACTCGGACATCAACTCGAGCAAGGCCGACGCGAACGCGAAGGCCGGCGAGGTCGGCCGGCTGACCAACCAGCTGGCCCAGGCCGAGCAGAAGCTGTCGCAGCTGCAGGACGACGTCGAGCTCAAGCAGGAAGAGGCCAACAAGGCCCTGGTCGACCTGCAGTCGGCGCAGGACGCCGCGACGCAGGCGGAGAACGACGCGAAGGCCGCGCGCGGCGAGGCCGACGCCGCCGCCGGGGCGATCGAAAAGGCCCGCAACGACCTCAAGACCTTCGCCGCCGCGAGCTTCCAGCAGGGCAGCACGGTCGGCTCGCTCTCGGCCTACCTCAGCGCCGACAGCCCCAAGGACATGCTCGCCCGCGCGCAGCTGCTCGACGCCGTCGGCGGCAACCGGCTCAACGCCCTCGACCGGCTCCAGCAGGCGCAGACCGAGAAGTCCAACAAGGACGCCGCCGCCCGCAAGGCCGCGGAGATCGCCCAGCAGAAGCAGGACGCCGCCCGCGAGGCCAAGACCAGCGCGGACTCCGCGCAGTCCGCCGCGATCAGCGCGCAGGACAGCCAGGCCACGCAGAACACGCAGCTCGAGAAGAACAAGTCGGACGTCGAGCAGCAGCTCTACACCGCCCAGGCCAAGGTCAGCGGCCTGCAGGGGCAGCGCCAGCGTTATCAGGACTGGCTCGCCGAGAAGCAGCGCGAGGACGACGAGCGTGCCCGCCAGGCCGCGCTCGGTTCGTCCGGCGGTGGTGGCCGCCCGGCGAGCAAACCGGCGGCCGGCCCGGCCGGCTCGTCGATCGAAGCGGTCATCGCGCGGGCGCTGTCGAAGGTCGGCCTGCCCTACGCGTGGGGCGGCGGCAACCAGAGCGGCCCGACCCGCGGCATCCGCGACGGCGGGGTTGCCGACCGCTACGGCGACTACAACAAGATCGGCTTCGACTGCTCGGGCCTGATGATCTACGCGTTCGCCGGGGTCAGGGGCCTGCCGCACTACAGCGGCTACCAGTACACGGCCGGGCGGCGGGTCCCGCTGTCGCAGATGCGGCGCGGCGACATGCTGTTCTGGGGCGGCGCGGGTGGCATCCACCACGTGGCGCTCTACCTCGGCGGCGGCCAGATGGTCGAAGCGCCGCAGTCCGGCCTGCGCGTGCGGGTCGCGCCGGTGCGCTACGGCGGGATCATGCCGTACGCGACCCGGTTGATCGGCTGAAACCCGGTCGACGCCGTGGTCGTCCGGCCGCCAGGATCGCCGGGTGGACGATGAGCTGAACGCGCTGCGGCGCTCGCGGATGCGCTGGAACACGCCCCTGTCCGAGACCCATGCTTCGCTGCTGCTCGACCGGATGGCCCTGGACACGGGCCACCTCGTCGACCTCGGCTGCGGCTGGGGTGAGCTGCCGTTGCGGGCGGCCGCGCGGGCGCCCGGCCTGCGGGTGACCGGCGTCGACACCGACGTGACCGGCCTCGAGCGCGGCCGGGCGGCGGCCGCCGAGCGGGGCTTGGCGATGGACTTCACCGAGGCGGACGCCGCGACCTGGGACGTTCCCGTCGAGCGCGCCTTCTGCATTGGTTCCGCGCACGTCTTCGGCTCGACGAAGGCCGCGTTGGCGCGGCTGGCCGAGGTCGTGCCGTCCGGCCGGCTGCTCTACGGCGACGGTTTCTGGGCGACCCCGCCGAACCCGGCGGCGCTGGAGATCTTCGGCCAGGACACGCTGACGCTGCCGGAGCTGCTCGACGCCGCGGCCGACGCCGGCTGGCGCGTCCGGCACCTCAGCACCGCCGACCCGCTCGAATGGGACGACTTCGAGTCGACCTCCCGGGCCGGCTGGGAGGAGTGGCTGGCGGTGCATCCGGACGACCCGCGGGCGGGCGAGGTCGGGGCGTGGCTCGACCGGCGGCTGCGCGAGTACGTGGGCGTTTACCGGGGTGTGCTCGGCCTGGCTTACCTCGTGCTCACCCGCGCTTGAGCTTGCGCCACCCGCCCGCCCGGTTGTTCGCGATGATCTGCCGGAACATCGCGGTGAGCGCCGGCGCGTTGATCGGCTCGCCTTCGCGGAAGGCCACCGTCCGGGCGGTCTTGTTGTCGTGCCCGGCGGTGATGATGCCCTCGGGGTCGGGGACGATGCCGCCGTCGTAGACGAAGACGTTGACGTGGTCCTTCGCCGCCAGTAGCGCGCAGATGTTGCCCTCGAGCACGAAGTAGGGCTGCCGGGTGCGCTTGATGGTCTCGACGACCTCGGGATCGGCCGCGTGCACCAGCTCGCGGACCTCCCGGCAGATCGCCTGCTGCCACGCGGGCAGGGCGTCGATGTAGGAGTCCACGCGGGGCTCGACGGTGTAGGACACGCGTCCAGTATGGGCTAGATTCCCGGGATGCGGTACGCGGGGATCGTGGTGGCCGGGGGTTCGGCCCGCAGACTGTCCGGTGTGGACAAGCCGGCGCTGTCGGTGGGCGGGAAGCCGTTGCTGGCCCGCGCGATCCACGCGCTCGAAGGGGCCGAACGGGTGATCGCCGTCGGGCCGCGGCGGGCCGGGTTCGACGTCGTCTGGACGCGGGAGCCGGTGCCCGGCACCGGGCCGGTCGCCGCGCTGGCCGCCGGGCTCGCCTTCGTCCCCGAAGACGTCGAGGCGGTCGCGGTGCTGGCCGCCGACCTCCCGGGCGTCCGCCGGTCCACAGTGGACCGGCTGGTGGCCGGCATCGGGGACGGCGACGGCGCGGTGCTCGTCGACGCCACCGGGTCGCGGCAGTGGCTGCTCGGCGCCTGGCGCGTCGCCGCGCTGGCGGCCGCGCTGCCCGAGCAGCTGGAGAACGCCGCGCTGCGCCGCACCCTGGCCGGTCTGCGGATCACCGACGTGCCCGCCGAGCGGGGCGAAGCGGACGACATCGACACGCCGGAGGACCTCGAGCGCCACCGCTGAGCGCGTGCTTCACAGATGTCACACCGGGGGAGGTGTTGGCTACTCACGGGGCACCGCGTGCCGGATGCGGCGAACGATCCGGGGACGCAGTACGGTCGCACCGCGTGATCACCGTCGCGGGGGCGGCGCACGAACTTTCGAGGAGGCAGAGTGACCGAGCCCGGCTACGCCGAGGGCGGGAACGGCCAGCAGGCGACACCGGCGCGGGACGCCCAGTTGCTGGAGCGGACCGTGTTCGAGGTCAAGCGGATCATCGTCGGCCAGGACCGCCTGGTCGAGCGGATGCTGGTCGGCCTGCTGGCCAAGGGCCACCTGCTGCTCGAAGGCGTGCCCGGCGTGGCGAAGACCCTCGCCGTCGAGACGTTCGCCCGCGTCGTCGGAGGCTCGTTCTCCCGCGTCCAGTTCACGCCCGACCTGGTGCCCGCCGACATCCTCGGCACCCGGATCTACCGCCAGGGCGCCGAGCGCTTCGACGTCGAGCTCGGCCCGGTCGTGGCGAACTTCGTCCTCGCCGACGAGATCAACCGCGCGCCCGCCAAGGTGCAGTCGGCGATGCTCGAGGTGATGGCCGAGCGGCACGTGTCGATCGGCGGGCAGACGTTCCCGATGCCCGACCCGTTCCTCGTGCTGGCCACCCAGAACCCGATCGAGAACGAGGGCGTGTACCCGCTGCCGGAGGCGCAGCGCGACCGGTTCCTGTTCAAGATCGTCGTCGAGTACCCGACGGCCGAGGAAGAGCGCGAGATCATCTACCGGATGGGGGTCGCCCCGCCCACCCCGCACGAGGTGCTCAGCCCGACCGAGCTGGTCCGGCTGCAGGGCGTCGCGTCGCAGGTGTTCGTGCACCACGCCCTGGTCGACTACGTCGTGCGGCTCGTGCTGACCACCCGCACGCCGAACGAGCACGGCCTCGCCGACGTCGCCGGCTGGGTGTCCTACGGCGCCTCACCGCGCGCGAGCCTCGGCATCATCGCCGCCGCGCGGGCGCTGGCCCTGGTCCGCGGCCGCGACTACGTGCTGCCCCAGGACGTCGTCGACGTCGTGCCGGACGTGCTGCGCCACCGGCTCGTGCTGTCCTACGACGCGCTGGCCGACGGCGTGCCGATCGACCACATCATCACGCGCGTGCTGCAGACGGTGCCGTTGCCGCAGGTCTCGGCCCGGCCGCAGGGCGGGGCCGGCCCGGTCCCGGCGGGCGCGCCGGTCAGGTAACCCGGCGATGGCGAAGAACGAGAAGGGCACCCGCCCTTCGTGGGCGCCGCCGGTGTTGCGCGGCGACCGGATGGAAGCCGGGCTCCGGACCCTCGAGCTCGACGTCCGTCGCCGGCTCGACGGGCTGCTGCAGGGCAACCACCTCGGCCTGGTGCCGGGGCCGGGGTCCGAGCCCGGCGAGGCCCGGCCGTACCAGCCCGGCGACGACGTGCGCCGGATGGACTGGGCGGTCACGGCCCGCACGACGACCCCGCACATCCGCGAGACCGTGGCCGACCGCGAGCTGGAGACGTGGGTGGTCGCCGACCTGTCGGCGAGCCTCGACTTCGGCACGGCGCTGTGCGAGAAGCGCGACCTCGTGGTCTGCGCGGTCGCGGCGGTCGCGCACCTGACCGGGGGCGGCGGCAACCGGATCGGCGCGCTGATCTCGACCGGGGCGGAGACTGCCCGCGTCCCGGCCCGGGGCGGCCTCGCGCACGCCCGCGGGCTGGTGCGCAAGCTGGCGGAGACGCCGCGGGCGCCCGAGGGCACGCGGGGTGACTTCGCCGAGGCCCTGGAGCAGCTGCGCCGGCCTCCGCGCCGCCGTGGCCTGGCCGTGGTGATCTCCGACTTCCTGGGCGACAGCTCGTGGGAGCGGCCGCTGCGGGCCCTCGGCGGGCGGCACGAGCTGATCGCGATCGAGGTCCTCGACCCGCGTGACGTCGACCTGCCCGAGGTGGGCACCGTCGTGCTGGCCGACCCGGAGAGCGGGAAACAACGCGAGGTGCACGCGTCGGCGTTGCTGCGCAAGGAGTTCGGGGCCGCGGCGCACGCCCACCGGCAGCAGGTGGCGGCCGGGCTGCGGCGCGCGGGTGCGGCGCACCTGACGTTGCGCACCGACGCCGACTGGATCGCCGACATGGTGCGATTCGTCGTCGCCCGCAAGCGTCGCTGGTCGGGGGGTGTGGCGTGAGTTTGACGGGGTTCACCGCGCCGTGGTGGTTCCTGCTGCTGATCGCCGTCGCGGCGGTCGCGGTCGGGTACGTGCTGGCGCAGCGCGCGCGGCGGAAGCGGACCATGCGGTTCGCGAACCTGGCGCTGCTGGAGAAGGTCGCGCCGAAGACCCAGGGCTGGGTCCGGCACCTGCCGGCGGTGCTGATCGTGCTGTCGCTGCTGATCCTCACGGTGGCGCTGGCCGGGCCGACCGCCGAGCAGAAGGTGCCGCGCAACCGCGCGACGGTGATGCTGGTGATCGACGTGTCGCTGTCGATGGAGGCCACCGACGTCGCGCCGACGCGGCTGAAGGCGGCGCAGGACGCGGCGACGCAGTTCGCGCAGAACATGACACCGGGGATCAACCTGGGCCTGATCTCGTTCGCGGGCACGGCGACGGTGCTGGTCAACCCGACCACCGACCGCAACGGCGTGATCAAGGCGATCGAGAACCTCAAGCTGGCCCAGTCGACGGCGACCGGTGAAGGCATCTTCGCGGCGTTGCAGTCGGTGGAGAGCTTCTCGAGCGTCGTGGGCGGCGCGGACGGTCCACCGCCGGCGCGGATCGTGCTGATGTCCGACGGCAAGCAGACCGTCCCGGAGGACCTGTACGCGGCGCGCGGCGGGTACACGGCGGCGCAGGCGGCGAAGCAGGCGGGCGTGCCGATCTCGTCGATCTCGTTCGGCACGACGCACGGCTCGGTCGACATCGACGGCAAGGCCCAGCCGGTGAGCGTCGACGACGAGTCGCTGCGGGAGATCGCCCGCCTGTCGGGTGGCGACTTCTACAAGGCTGCGAGCGCCGAGGAGCTGAAGAAGGTCTACGGCGACCTCGGCGAGCAGATCGGCTACGAGCTCAAGGACGCCGACGCGAGCAAGCCGTGGGTGGTCGTGGGAATGCTGATCCTCATGCTGGGCGCGGCGGCGAGCTTGTTCTTCGGGCAGAGACTGCCGTGACCCAGGCTCGGCGGACGCCGTAGAGGCTTCCGCCGAGCAGGGTCACCCCGGAGAGCACGCCGCTGACGAACGGCACCCACGCCGCGGCGCTGCCCAGCAGCACGAGCCCGGCGACACCGAGCACGGTCAGGACCACGCCGACCACGAGGATCGAGCGCGTCTTCCACGCCGACGCCAAGGCGACGAAGTGCAGCCCGACGATCGTCGCGATCCACGCGACGTTCGCCTGCACGGGCGCGTCGAGCAGGCGCAGCACGAAGAACCCGGCGACCAGCAGGACCACTTCGCCGAGAACGATGAACCGGTAGCTCGGCCCGAACATCGGCCGGCCTTCGAGCGTCGGCCGCCCGCCGGCCCGGAGGCCGAGGAACACCACGGCGGCCAGCGCGAGGACGGCTAGGCCGCGCAGGACCCAGCCGATCGCCGACGGAAGCGGGTCACCGGAGTTGACCAGGACGAACACGGTGCCGAACGCGGCGCCGATGAGCGCCCCCAGGAACTGCTGTCGCATCCGGCGAACCTACCGGACGGTGATCAAGCGCCCGCGAAGCCGTTCTGCCGCCACGCCTCGTAAACCGTGATCGCCGCGGTGTTCGCGAGGTTCAGCGACCGGCTCGTCGGCAGCATCGGCAGCCGCACGCGGTCGGTCACCTCCGGCGCCTCCTGCACCGGCACCGGCAGGCCGACCGACTCCGGCCCGAACATCAGCACGTCTCCCGGTCCATAAGGGACATCCGTGTACAGCCGCTTCGCCGAGGCGCTGAACGCGTACACCGTCGCCGGCAGCAGCACCTCCCACGCCGCTTCGAGCGACGCGTGCACGTGAACCCGGGCGAGGTCGTGGTAGTCGAGCCCCGCCCGGCGCAGTTGCTTGTCCTCCAACGTGAACCCGAGCGGCTCGACCAGGTGCAGCTCGCAGCCCGTGTTGGCCGCGAGGCGGATCGCGTTGCCCGTGTTCGGCGGGATTTCCGGGTGGTAGAAGAGAACTCGGAACACGGCTCAGGCCCCGAGGTCCTCGAGCAGGGCCGCGTACACCTTGCGGACCGCCTCGGGCGGGGCCGCTGGGCGCACGGTGGCCGGGTCGATGAAGACGTAGCGGATGTTCGCCGCCAGCAAGAGGGTGCCGCCGCGGTGGATCTCGAAGTCGAAGACCAGCGACGTCGTGCCGAGGTGGGTCAGGTACTGGGAAACGACCAGGTCCTCGTCGAAGCGGGCCGGGGCGCGGAACTTGAGGTTGGCCTCCGCCACCACGACGTCGCCGCCGTGGGCCAGGAACTCCTCGTGCGAGCCGAACAGGGCCTTCTCCGCCTCGAAGGCGCACATGTCCACATAGGCCATGTAGTGGGCGTTGAAGACGATGCCCTGGCCGTCGCACTCGTGGTAGCGCACGCGCAACGGCATCTCGACGATCGGGCGGCGGGGTTGCGTCACGGGCCCCAATCTAGCGCTCAGCCGTGCAGCGCCCGGTACGCGGCTGCCGCGCCCGGCTGCAGCGGCACCGGCTGGGTGCCGATCAACGTCCGCACGTCGAGGAACTGCGTCCCGACGGCCTCGGCCGGGACGAGGTCGGTCGCCCGCCCGACGAGCAGCCGGACGACCGCCGCGGCGACGTCGTCGGGCAGCGCGGGGGAGCAGACCAGCAGGTTCGCCACACCGATCGTGCCCAGTGCCCCCACCCCGCGGTAGGCCTGGTCCGGCACCTGCACCTGGTCGTACACCGGGCCGTACGCGGCGCGCAGCGCGGGCACCACCGCGTCGAGCGGCAGCAGCGCGATCGGCGTGGTGCGGGTGAGGTCGGCGAGCTTCGGCGTCGGCACCCCGCCCGACCACAGCATGGCGTCGATCCGGCGGCCGGCCAGCGCGCGGACGGCGTCGTCGAAGAGCAGGTGGCGGACGTCCACCGAGACTCCGGCCTTGGCGAACAGCCGCTCGCCGAGCTGGGCCGCGCCGGACCCGCCCGCGCCCAGCGACACCGGACGGCCGGCGAGGTCGGCGAGCCGGCGCACCGGGCCGTCCGCGCGGACCACGAGCTGCAGGTAGTTCTCGTAGACGCGGCCGAGGGCGAGCAGCGGCACCTTGCCGGCGAACGGCGGGTTCCCGGCGAGCGCGGTCTGGGCGACGTCGGTGAGCACCAGGCCGAGGTCGGCCTGCCCGCGGCGAACGAGCTCGACGTTGGCGACACTCGCCTCGGTCGGCACCGCGGTGGCATGCAGCAACGGCTCGGCCCGGGTCAGCTCGGCCGCCAGCAGCTCGGCGAAGGCCAGGTAAAACCCGCCGCGCTCGCCGGCGGCGATGGTCACCGTGCGCTCCGGCCCGGTGTAGCCGGACGTCGAGCAGCCGGCCAGCGCGAGGCCGAGGCCGCCGAGGAGTGCGGTGCGCCGGGTGAGGTTCGTGGTGCCTCCACCGCCGAGCAGTGCGGTGCGCCGGGTGAAAGTCATGGCGCCTCCGCCAGCGGTAGCGTCACGCGTACTTCGAGCCCGCGCGGCAGGGCCTGCCGCAGTTCGAGGACGCCGCCGCGGGTGCGTACCTGCTGGTGCGCGATGGCCAGCCCGAGCCCAGTGCCCCGGGTCGCGCCTTCGCCACCCGCGCGCCAGAACCGCTCGGTCGCCCGCGCCCGGTCCGCAATGGACAGTCCCGGCCCGTCGTCGCGGACGACGAGGGTCGCCGTCTCCGGGCCGCTTTCCCAGTCGGTGGTGATCTTCGCGCCGCGGCCGGCGTAGTGGACGGCGTTGTCCAGCAGGACGTCGAGGATCTGCGCGAGCTCGCCTTCCGGACAGCGCACGGTCACCGGCTCGTCGTGGCCCGGTGGCGGGACGAGGGCCGACCCGGCGTCGTCGGCGGCCGGGCGCCAGGCGTCGACGCGCTCGGCGAGCACCGAAGCCAGGTCGCAGGACTCGTCCGTGCCGCCGGCCGCGACCCGCGTCGCGGTGCTCTCGGCCAGCGCGAGCGCCAGCATCCCGTCGAGGAGCTTCTCCAGCCGCTCCACCTCGGCCACGGTCGCGCGGTAGGTGGCGCTGTCGCCCTCGACCCGGTCGGCCAGGGAGTCGACGCGCAGCCGCAGCGCCGCCAGGGGGTTCCGCAGCTGGTGGGAGGCGTCGGCGACCAGCCGGTGCTGCTGGTCGGCCGCTTCGAGCACGGCTTCGGACATCCGGTTCACTTCGCCGGCCAGCACCCGCAGTTCGCGCGGCCCGGCGCGTTCGGGGACGTGCGCGCGGTGCCCGGCGGCGACGGCCAGCACCCCGGTTTCCAGCTCGTGCAGCGGCCGCACCATCCACCGGGCCAGCACGACGGCGAGCAGCACGAACACCACCGCGACCAGCAGGGCGCCGGCGCCGATGGTGCCCCAGCGGGTGGCGACGTCCGCGGCCGCCGTGGTCACCGACGCCCGCAGCACCACGACGCCGGACACCCGCGTGCCGGTGCCGACCGGTCGCGCGAAATAGGCCGGTTCGGCCGACCACGGGTCGAGCTGGTCCACCCCCGGCGCGGGCTCGTTGCGCATGGTGGCCTCCACCAGCGCGTGCACTGCCGGGTCCGCCACGCTCAGCCCACCGGCCTGGACCAAGGGGTCGCGTCGCGCGTCGACGATGACGACGCCTTCGCCGTACAGCTCGGCGTAGCGGGTGGCGTCGGCGGAAAGGGCCGCGGAGTCGCGCGTGTCGACCGCCTGCTGGGCCAGCACGACGAACCGCTCGACGTCGGCGGTGCGGGCGATGACCAGCTGCTGGGTGCGCTGCTCGGCGGTCGAGGCCAGCAGCGGCAGGGCGAACGCGGCGACCACCGCGAGCGCCAGCGCGACCAGGACCACCAGCAGCCGGGTGCGCACGGTTCAGCCCCGGCCGAGCCGGTAGCCGAAGCCGCGGATGGTGGTGAGCAGGCCCGGCCGGTCGAGCTTCGCGCGCAGCCCGGTCAGGTGGACGTCGAGCGAGCGCGAGACCGCGAGGTAGGCGTCGCCCCAGACCTCGTCCATGAGCTGCTGGCGGCTGACCGCGGTGCCGGGGCGCGCGGCGAGCACGGCGAGGATCGCGAACTCCTTGGTGGTGAGCCCGATGTCGTGCCCGGCCACCAGGACGCGGCGGGCGCCGAGGTCGATCTCGACGTCCTCGACGCGCACGACGTCACCGGCCGGCGCCTCCCGGGCGACGGCGCGCCGCAGGACGGCGTCCATCCGGGCCAGCAGCTCGGCCAGCCGCACCGGTTTCGTCAGGTAGTCGTCGGCGCCGAGGCGCAGGCCGCGCACGATCGAGCGTTCGTCGCCGCGGGCGGTCAGCACGATGACCGGAACCGGCGACACCGCGCGGATCTTGCGCAGGACGTCGAGCCCGTCGAGATCCGGCAATCCGAGGTCCAGGAGCACGAGGTCGGCGTCGCGGTGCCGGCTCAGGGCGTCGGCCCCGCGGCCGACGCTGGTGACGGGGTGGCCGCGCGCGTGCAGCGACTCGGCGAGCGCGCCGGCGACCCCGGCGTCGTCTTCGACGAGGAGCACCCGCACGGCCATCCCCTTCGTCAGCGCTCTTCGAGCTCGGAGGTCTTCGAGGTTTCCCGCATTGTGCCGTAGACGATCAGGGAAACCAGGACGCAGCCGGCGACGTACCAGAAGAACACCGACTCGTGCCCGGCACTCTTCAGCGCCTGCGCGATCAGCTCCGCCGTGCCGCCGAAGATCGCGACGGTCAGCGCGTAGGGCAGGCCGACGCCGATGGCGCGGATCTTCGTCGGGAACAGCTCGGCCTTGACGATCGCGTTGATCGAGGTGTAACCCGCCACGACGACGAGCCCGGCCAGGACGAGGAAGAACGCGCCGACCGGGTTCCGGGTCGAGCCCATCACGGTCATGATCGGCACGGTGAGCAGGGTGCCCGCGATGCCGAAGAACAGCAGCAGCGGGCGGCGACCGATCCGGTCGGACAGCTTCCCGGCGAGCGGCTGCAGGATCGCCGCGAGCAGGATCGCCGCGAACAGGATGATGGTGACCGTGCGCCGCGGGATGTGGGCGGTGTTCTCGAGGAACTTCTGGCTGTAGGTGGCGAAGGTGTAGAAGGCCACCGTGCCGCCGAGGGTCAGGCCGACGACGAGGGCGATCTCCTTGGGGTACTTGGCCAGCGCGCGCAGCGTGCCGCGTTCGCCTGCCGTCGTTTCCGCTTCGCGTGTGTAGCTCTCGGACTCGTCCATGCCGCGGCGCAGCCACATGACGCTGAGTGCGGCGACCGTGCCGACGCCGAACGCGATCCGCCAGCCCCACGACGTCAGCTGCTGCTCGGTGAGCAGGCCCTGCAGGATCAGCTGGAGGCCCAGCGCCAGCAGCTGGCCGCCGTAGAGCGTGACGTACTGGAAGCTCGAGTAGAAGCCGCGCTTGCCGGGGGTGGCCACTTCGGACAGGTAGGTGGCCGAGGTGGAGTACTCGCCGCCGACCGACAGCCCCTGGATCAGCCGGGCGACCAGCAGCAGGATCGGCGCCGCGAGCCCGATCGTGTGGTAGCTCGGCGTCACGGCGATGAGCAGGGACCCGCCCGCCATCAGCGTGACCGAAAGCACCAGCGCGCTGCGCCGGCCGAAGCGGTCGGCGAACCGGCCGAGCATCCAGCCACCGAGCGGGCGCATCAGGAACCCGACCGCGAACACGGCGGCGGTGCCGAGGAAGGCCGCGGTCGTGTCGGTCGTCGGGAAGAAAGACTTGGCGAAGTACGTGGTGAACGCGGCGTAGGCGTACCAGTCGTACCACTCGACCAGATTGCCGATGGAGCCGCGCAGCACGTTGCCGATCACGCGCTTCTCACTGACGGCGCCCTCGGCGGGCCCGCTGATCCGGGTTGTCATCGTCGACCTCCTGTGTTGCGACTCACGGTGACCAACCAGCGGGTAACCAGCAAGGTCGGAGGGCAGTTCCTAACACCCGCTTAGGACGGTCGCGGTTCGCGCGGGCGCGGGTGCGCGACCCGGCGGTGCTGCCGATAACCTCGTGCGCGTCAGCAGCGCACGTTCACGAAGAGGGAGAACACTGTGGGACGGTCCGTTCTGGTCACCGGGGGCAACCGGGGCATCGGTCTGGCGATCGCCCGGGACCTCGCCGAGCAGGGGCACCAGGTCGCCGTCACCCACCGTGGTTCGGGCGCACCCGAAGGCCTCTTCGGGGTCCAGGCGGACGTCACCGACGCCGAGCAGATCGACGCCGCGTTCAAGCTCGTCGAGGAGCACCAGGGCCCGGTCGAGGTGCTGGTGTCCAACGCCGGGCTGACCGACGACACGCTGCTGATGCGGATGAGCGAAGACCAGTTCGAGCGCGTCGTCAACGCGAACCTCACCGGCGCCTACCGGGTCGCGAAGCGGGCCTCCCGCGGCATGCTGCGCGGCAAGTGGGGCCGGTTCATCTTCATCTCGTCGGTGGTCGGCCTGTCCGGCTCGGCGGGCCAGGCCAACTACGCGGCGTCGAAGGCCGGTCTGGTCGGCTTCGCGCGTTCGCTCGCCCGTGAGCTCGGCTCCCGCAACATCACCTCGAACGTCATCGCGCCCGGGTTCGTGCACACCGACATGACCGACGAACTGCCCGAGGACCGCAAGAAGGAGATCCTCGCGCAGGTGCCCTCGGGCCGCTACGCCGAGCCGGCGGAGATCGCCGCCGCGGTGCGCTACCTGGCCTCCGAGGACGCCGGCTACGTCAACGGCGCGGTGCTGCCCGTCGACGGCGGCCTCGGCCTCGGCCACTGACCTTTCCCCCGTTTCCCGAACCACGACTTGGAGGACCCGTGCCCGGACTGCTCGAAGGCAAGCGCCTGCTGATCACCGGCATCATCACCGACGCCTCGCTCGCCTTCCACGCGGCCAAGATCGCGCAGCAGGAGGGCGCGAAGGTGGTGCTGACCGGCTTCGGCCGGATGTCGCTGGTCGAGCGCATCGCGAAGCGGCTGCCCGAAGAGGCGCCCGTGATCGAGCTGGATGTCACGAACTCCGAACACCTCGACGGCCTCGCCGACAAGGTCCGCGAGCACGTCGACGGCCTCGACGGCGTGCTGCACTCGATCGGCTTCGCCCCGCAGACCTGCCTCGGCGCGCCGTTCCTCGACGCGCCCGCCGAGGACGTCAAGACCGCGATCGAGATCTCGACGTACTCGTACATGTCGCTGGCGAAGGCGTGCCTGCCGCTGATGGGTCGCGGCGCGTCGTACGTCGGCATGGACTTCGACGCGCGCGTCGCGTGGCCGGTCTACAACTGGATGGGCGTGGCGAAGGCCGGGCTCGAGTCGGTCAACCGGTACCTGGCCAAGGAGCTGGGCCCGCAGGGCATCCGGGTCAACCTGGTCAGCGCGGGCCCGATGAAGACGATGGCCGCCAAGTCCATCCCGGGCTTCGTCGACCTGGAGGACGGCTGGGGCGAGCGCGCGCCGCTCGGCTGGGACAGCACGGACCCGGACCCGGTGGCGAAGAGCGTCTGCGCGGTGCTCTCGGACTGGCTCCCGGCCACGACCGGCTCGATGAT
Organism: Amycolatopsis iheyensis; assembly: GCF_024703995.1. Taxonomy (GTDB): domain Bacteria; phylum Actinomycetota; class Actinomycetes; order Mycobacteriales; family Pseudonocardiaceae; genus Amycolatopsis; species Amycolatopsis iheyensis. The sequence continues at coordinate 296,648 of NZ_JAMXQV010000002.1, forward strand.
CATGGTCGACGGCGGGGTCCACTTCCTCGGCGTCTGAGCCTCACGCGGCCACGAGCTCACGGTCGTCGTTCCGCCGCACGGTGGCGGCGACCGTGAGCGCGGCCAGCGTCGCCGCGCCCAGGGCGATGCCGGTCCACGCCGCGCTCGGGAAGCCGAGCCCGGCGCCGATCGTCAGGCCGCCCAGCCACGGCCCGATCGTGTTGCCGACGTTGAACGCCGCCGTCGTGCTGGCGCCGACGAGCGTCGGCGCGTCGCCGGCGGCTTGGAAGGCGTTGAGGTTCAGCGCCGGGTTGGCGCCGAAGGCGGCCACGCCGAAGACGAGCACCGCCGCGACGGCCACGAGCGCGTCGGTGGTGAGGGCGAGCACGAGCAAGGCGGCCAGCGCGAGGCCGAGGCAGCCGTAGAGGGTCGCGTACGGCCGCCGGTCGGCCAGCCGCCCGCCCGCGCTGATCCCGATCAGCGCGCCGACGCCGAACAGCGCCAGCACACCGGGCACCCACTCGCCGGGCAGGCCGTCGGTCTCGGTCAGCAGCGGCGCCAGGTAGCTGAACGCGGCGAAGATCATCGCCTGGCACAAGGCGATCACGCCGAGCGCGAGCCAGACGCGGCCGCGCCGGTACAGCCGCAGTTCGCCGCGGACGCCCAGCGGTCCGCCGGTCGTCTCGGGCACCAGCAGCGCCACGCCGGCCGCCGCCACGAGCGTCACCGCCGCCACCGCCCAGAACGCCGTCCGCCAGCCCGCGTGCTGGCCGAGGAACGTGCCGGCGGGCACCCCGGCGATGTTGGCGACGGTCAGCCCGCCGACCAGCACCGCCATCGCGCGCCCGCGCCGCTCGACGGGGACGAGCGCGATGGTGGTCGCCAGGGCGACGGCCCAGAACCCGGCGCAGGCCAGCGCGGCGACCACCCGGGTCGCGAACAGCAGCGCGTACCCGGTCGCGAGCGCGCCGACGACGTGCGCGGCGAGGAAGACCACGAGCAGCGTCAGGAGCGTCCGGCGGCGGGGGAGCCGCAGGGTGCCGATCGCCAGCAGCGGCGCGCCGACGACCATGCCGATCGCGAAGGCGGAAATCAGCAGCCCGGCGTCGGGGATGCTCACGCCGAGGTCGGCGGCCATGCCGGGGAGCAGGCCGGTGATCATGAACTCGGACGTGCCCAGCGCGAACACGCTGAGCCCGAGGACGAAGACGGCCAGGGGCATGAGGGTTCCTCCCGGTTGTGGATCGGTCAGTACAAAATCAAGGCATGCTCAATCCGGCATGGTGTGACGCTCAGCGTGTGATGGCTTTCAGTGCGAGGTCCGCGACCGCGTGCATGCGGGCGCGGGCGGTGCCCCGGCGGGCCATCACGCGCAGGCCCGAGGTGGTGCTGAGCAGGAACTCCGCGACGTCGGCGGGGTCCAGGCCGTCCTGGAGGCTGCCGTCGAGCACGCCTTCGCGGACGCATTCGGTGAACATGACCAGGTTCCGGTCGGTGTCCTCGCGCAGCGCGTCGCCCACTTCGTCGTCGGGCAGGCCCAGTTCGGCCAGCGTGTTGACCACGAGGCAGCCACGCCTGCGCTCTTCGACGTCGTCTTCGATGGCGCTGTCGAGGACCGCGGCGATCCGCTCGGCCGCGGTGCCCGGGCCGTCGAGGATCGCCTGCCGCTTGCCGAGCTGGGTGCCGGTGTAGTGCGCGAGTGAACGGCGGAAAAGTGCCCGTTTGCTGGTGAAGGTGTTGTAGACGCTGCTGCGGCCGAGCCCGGTGGCCTCGCACAGGTCCTGCGTCGACGTCGCTTCGTAGCCGTGTGCCCAGAAGGCGTGCATCGCCTTCTCGACGGCGGCGGTTTCGTCGAACTCGCGTGGCCTGGCCATGGCGTCACTGTAGCAGAGTTTTGTACTGGTCGATTCATAACTGGCCCGCGTCAGCGTGCGGGCCGCCACATCGGCAAGATGGCAGGGGTGGGATACGACGCGTTGCTGTGGCTTTCGTTCGGCGGTCCGGAAGGGCCTGACGACGTCATGCCGTTCCTCGAGAACGTCACCAGGGGCCGCGGGGTGCCGCGGGAGCGGCTGCTGGAGGTCGCCGAGCACTACCGGCACTTCGGGGGCGTCTCGCCGATCAACAAGCTGAACCGCGACGCGATCGCCGCGGTCGAGAAGCAGCTCTCGGCCGCCGGCGTCGACCTGCCGGTGCACTTCGGCAACCGCAACTGGCACCCGATGGTCGAGGACACGCTGTCGGCGCTCACCGAGTCGGGCGCTTCGCGGGTCCTGGTGTTCCCCACGAGCGCGTACGGCGGCTACTCGGCGTGCCGCCAGTACGACGAGGACATCGAACGCGCCCGCGCCGCGGTCGGGGCGGGGGCGCCCGAGCTGGTGAAGATCCGGCAGTTCTTCGACCACCCGCTGTTCGTCTCGGCGGTGGCGGACGGCGTGCGCGCGGCCCACGCGTCCTTGGGCGACGTGGCCGGCGTCCGCACGGTGTTCACGGCGCACTCGGTGCCGTCGAGCGCGGACCGCGCGTCGGGCCCGCCGTCGGAAGGCGGAAACCGCTACTCCCGCCAGATCGCCGAGGCGGCGCGCCTGGTGGCGGCCGAGGCGGGGATCGAAGAGTACGACGTGGTGTGGCAGTCGCGGTCCGGGCCGCCGCAGGTCCCGTGGCTGGAGCCGGACATCGTCGACCACATCGACGCGCTGCACGCCGCGGGCGTGCCGGGTGTCGTCGTCTCGCCGATCGGGTTCGTCTCCGACCACCTCGAGGTGATCTGGGACCTGGACAACGAGGCCGCGGAGCGCGCGGCCGAGCACGGGATGAAGTTCGCCCGCGCGGCGACGGCGGGCTCGGACCCGCGGTTCGCCGAGCTGGTGGTGGAGCTGGTGCGCGAGCACACGCACGGGGCCGAGCCACGCAAGCTCTCACCGTTCCCGGCGGCGGGCTGCACGATCAACGGCGCGCCGTGCGCCGTGGGCTGCTGCGAACCGGCCAAGCGCCCGGCCCGCTGACAAGCGCCCGGCCCGCTGACAAGCGCCCCAATGTGGTCTTGGTTGCGTCTGACGCACCCAATGTGGCCTTCGGTGCGTCTGACGCACCGAAGGCCACATTGGGGCGCTTGAGTCTCAGCCTTCGCGGGCCGTCTGCTCCGCGAACACCCGCACCGCCTCGTTGACCGCCGCGCTCCGGGCCGTCCGGACCGCGTCCGACAGCGGCCGCAACGCCTGAGCCCGCAACGACGAAGCCGAAGCCGACAGTGCGCCGCCCGGGTCGTCCGACGACGCGATCGCGAGGATCGCCGCGATCTCCTCCGCCCGTTGCAGCACCCGCAACGCCCGGCCCGGCGTGCCCGCCGGCCAGTCGACATCGGGCCGGGAACGCAAGTGCGCCGAAAGCTCCGCCCGCACGCCGGGGCGGTCCGAAGCCACGTCCAGCGCCTGCAGCGCGCCCGCGCTGGCGCGGATCGCGTCCGTCAGCCCGTGCTCGGCCTCGGCCAGCCCGACGTACTCCGGCGGCGAAGCCGGCGACACCGAGTACACCGTCCAGCGCACCAGACCCTCGGCGATCGGCTCCGGCACCAGGCCGGCGCCCAGCTCGGGGAGCACCACCGCGTCGCCCGCGCGCAGGGCCGCTTCCGCGAACGGCCCGCCGCCGCCGAGGCCGCGGACGTCGCCCGGGACCGGGAGGACCAGCGTCATGCTTTTCGCTCCCTGCGAACGCAGGGCCATCAGCAGCTGCACCGGGGTGGCCGCCCGGTTGAACGCGAGCGGGAGCTGGAACGCCTCCGCGGCGGCCGCGTCGGCGGCGACCACGTCATGGGCCTCACCCCACGCGAGCAGGGCGTCGAGGACATCGTCGGAAGCCGCGGCTCCGTTCAGCCACGCGGACGACCAGACGGCGAAAGTCGCACTGGGACGGCACACGACGCCCTATTTTACCGGCCCCTCCCGGACTTCGGCAGCGCGCCCACGCTGGAGTCGCTCCACGTCGACGCACCGCCGATCCCGCAGTAGCGTCGAACGGGTGAACGCAGTTCCAGACGCTCTTCCCCGCACCGCCGGGGCCCTGCGCGCGGCCGGGTACGAGCCGCGCCCGATCGCCCAAGAGATTCACGACAACCTCCTCGAGGCGCTCAAGGCGGGCGAGGACGCCTGGCCGGGCATCGTCGGGTTCTCCCGCACCGTGCTGCCGCAGCTCGAACGCGCGCTGCTGGCCGGCCACGACGTCGTCCTGCTCGGCGAACGCGGGCAGGGCAAGACCCGCCTGCTCCGCACCCTCGCCGGCCTCCTCGACGAGTGGACGCCGGTCATCGAAGGCTCCGAGCTCGGCGAACACCCGCTGCAGCCGATCACGCCCGCGTCCCTCCGCCGCGCCGCCGAACTCGGCGACGAGCTGCCGGTCGCCTGGCGCCACCGCTCCGAGCGCTACACCGAGAAGCTCGCCACGCCGGACACCTCGGTCGGTGACCTGATCGGCGACGTCGACCCGGTGAAGGTCGCCGAGGGCCGCAGCCTCGGCGACCCCGAGACGATCCACTTCGGCCTGGTCCCGCGCGCCCACCGCGGCATCGTCGCCATCAACGAGCTGCCCGACCTCGCCGAGCGCATCCAGGTCGCGCTGCTCAACGTGATGGAGGAGCGCGACATCCAGGTCCGCGGCTACACGCTGCGGCTGCCGCTGGACGTCCTGCTCGTCGCCACCGCGAACCCCGAGGACTACACCAACCGCGGCCGCATCATCACCCCGCTCAAGGACCGCTTCGGCGCCGAAATCCGCACGCACTACCCCCTCGACGTCGAGTCGGAGGTGGCCGTCGTGCGGCAGGAGGCCAACCTGGTCGCCGAGGTCGGCGAGCCGCTGCTGGAAGTGCTCGCCCGGTTCGTCCGGAACCTCCGCGAGTCGCCGGTGATCGACCAGCGCTCCGGCGTGTCGGCGCGGTTCGCCGTCGCGGCGGCGGAAACCGTGGCGGCCGCGGCGCTGCGACGCTCGGCGCTGACCGCCGAGGAGCCCGCCGTGGCCCGGCCGGTCGACCTCGACGCCGTCCCGTCGGTGCTGCGCGGCAAGATCGAGTTCGAGCCCGGCGAAGAGGGCCGCGAGATCGAGCACCTCGTGCACCTGCTGCGCCGCGCGATCGCCGAGACCGCCCGCGAGCGGTTCGCCGGCCTCGACCTGCGCCCGCTCGCCGACGCCGTCGCCGAAGGGCACCTGGTCGCCACCGGCGAGCGCGTCCCGGGCAAGGACGTCCTCGAAGCCCTGCCGGAGCTCCCGGTGCTGCACGAGGTCGCCCAGCGGGCCGGTGTCGGCGCCGACGAGCCCGCCGGGCGGATCGCGGCCGCCGTCGAGCTCGCCCTCGAATCGCTGTTCCTGGCCCGCAGGCTGGCCAAGGACTCCGACGACACGACGACCGTCTACGGCCGATGACCGCGGTCCCGCTTCCCGACGGCTACTCCTACGGCCCGTGGCACGACGGGCCGGACCCGCTCGCGCCGCCGGCCGACCTGCGTGACGCCCTCGACGAGATCGGCCGCGAGGTCATGGCCGGCGCGTCGCCGCGGTCCGCACTGGAAGAGCTGCTCCGGCGCGGCACCGACCGGACGTCGGGCCTGGACGAGCTGACCCGGCGGCTCTGGCAGCGCCGGTCGCAGATCCAGCGCCGCAACAACCTCGACGGCACCCTGCAGGAGGTCCAGCGCCTCCTGCGGGAAGCCCTCGACGCCGAGCGCCGGGAGCTGTTCCCGGACCCGGACGACGAAGCCCGCTTCCGGGAAGCGCAGCTCGACGCGCTGCCGCCGGGCACGGCCGCGGCCGTCAACGAGCTCGCGAACTACGACTGGCGGTCGGAGCAGGGCCGCGAGAACTACCAGCAGATCCGCGACCTGCTCGGCCAGGAGCTGATGGAGTCGCGGTTCCAGGGCATGAAGCAGGCGCTGCAGAACGCCGGGCCCGAGGACGTCGAGCGGATCAACGAGATGCTCTCCGACCTCAACGACCTCCTCGCGGCGCACGCCCAGGGCGCCGAGGACATCCAGGCGCGCTTCGACGACTTCATGGCCAAGCACGGGGAGTTCTTCCCGGAGAACCCGCGCAACGTCGAAGAGCTGATCGACGCGCTCGCCGAGCGGTCCGCGGCGGCCCAGCGGATGCTCAACTCGATGTCGGCCGAGCAACGCGCGGAGCTGGCCGAGCTGACCCAGCAGGCCTTCGGCGACCCGCGTCTCGCGCAGCAGCTGTCGCAGTTGGACAGTCAGCTGCGTGCCGCGCGGCCGGGCGAGGACTGGGACGGCTCGGCCCGCTTCCGCGGCAAGAACCCGCTCGGCATGGGTGAAGGCGCGCAGGCGATGGCGGACCTCGCCGAGCTCGACGCGCTGGCCGAGCAGCTCGGCCAGTCCTACCCGGGTGCCCGCCTGGAGGACATCGACGTGGAGGCGCTGGAGCGCCAGCTCGGCACGGACGCCGGCGTCGACGCGCGGCGACTGTCCGAACTGGAGCGTGAGCTGCGCCGCCAGGGCCTGTTCGAACGGGCCGCCGACGGCACGCTCCGGTTGTCGCCCAAGGCGTTGCGGCGCCTCGGGGAGACGGCGCTGTCGGACATCGTGAACGCGCTGCGCGGCAAGACCGGCGAGCGCGAGACCGAGTCGGCGGGCGCGGCCGGCGAGCCCACCGGCGCGTCGCGGCCGTGGCGGTTCGGGGACATGCAGCCCTGGGACGTGCCGCGGACCATCCGCAACGCCGTCCTGCGGTCGGTGTCGGTGGGGGAGCGCGCGGTCCGCCTCGACGTCGAGGACGTCGAAGTGGTCGAGACCGAGCACCGGTCGCGGGCGGCGGTGGCACTGCTGGTCGACACGTCGTGGTCGATGGTGCAGGAGGGCCGCTGGCTGCCGATGAAGCGCACCGCGCTGGCCCTGCACCAGCTGATCAGCACGCGCTTCCGCAACGACGCGCTGCAGCTGATCACGTTCGGCCGCTACGCGACGTCGGTGGAGCTGCCGGAGCTGATCGGGCTCGAGGGCGCGTGGGAGCAGGGCACCAACGCCCACCACGGGCTGCTGCTGGCGGGTCAGCACCTCCGGCGGCACCCGGACGCCCAGCCGGTGGTGCTGATGGTGACCGACGGCGAGCCGACGGCCCACCTGGAACCGGACGGCGAAGCGATCTTCGACTACCCGCCCCAGCAGCGGACCCTGCTCAAGACACTGTCCGAAGTGGACAGGCTGGCGAAGCTGGGCGCGTCGGTGACGGTCTTCCGCCTGGGCGACGACCCCCGGCTGACGGCGTTCGTGGACGTGATCGCCCGGCGTTCGGGCGGCCGGGTGGTGGCCCCGGACCTCGACGGGCTGGGCGCCGCGGTGGTCGGCGACTACTTGCGGACGCGACGGCGCTGAGCGGGTAGCTCGGCGAGATCGCTTTCGGCCTGGCGGGTGTAGGGGTGCTCGGCCCCGAGCACCCGCCGGTAGTCGGTGGTGACGGCCGCGAGGATCTCCCGCGCGGCTTCGGTCTCCCCGGCCCGGAACCGGGCGAGGCCGAGGTTGCGGCGGGCGTTGAGGGTGCCGGTGTGGTCGGGGCCGAGGACGCGGGTGCGGTCCTCGACGGTGCGTTCGAACAGGTTCCGGGCTTCGGTGGTCTTGCCGCCGTCCAGCAGGGCGCGGGCGAGGAACAGCCGGACCCGGATGGTCTCGGGACTGTCGGCCGGCCGGTCCCGTTCGGCTTCGGTTCGCAGCCGGCGCAGCAGGCCGATCGCCTCGTCGTGCCGCCCGGCGGCCGAGTACGCGGCGGCGCGGTACTGCGCCCACCACAGGGAGGTCGCGAGGGGTGCGTTGGTCTCGTGCAGCGCGATGCCCTCCGCGACGCGGCCGATTCGCACGTAGGTGCGGGCGAGCTCACCGCGGGAGTTGATCGTCGACGAGTGGTCCGGCCCGTGCACTCGCAGGTTCTCCCGCAGGTCTTCTTCGAACACGGCAACGGCTTCGTCGAGCCTTCCGGCCGAGCGGAGCGTGCTGGCCACGTTGATGCGTGCGTACAGCGTGGACTGGTGGTCCGGGCCGAGCGCCGCGAGCGCTTGGTCGAGGTTCTCCTGGTGCACCTTGAGTGCCCGGTCGAGCAAGCCCGCGCCCTCGCAGCAGAAGCCGAGGGTGTTGCGGGCGTTGATCGTGCGCGGCGAGCGCGCGCCGAGCAGCCGCGACCGGCGCTCGAGGATCCGTTCCGAGAGCGTGACCGCCTCGGCCATCCGGTCACCGGCCATGCATGCCCGGCGCAGGGAAAGCACGGATTCGTCGGTGTCCTCGTGGTCGACCGGCAGGTACGCGTCGTGGTCCGCGAGCACTTCACGGCCGAGGGCACGAGCTTGGGCGAACGCGTTCACCTCGACCAGGAGAACGACCGACCGACGGCGCAGCCGCAGGATCCGGCCGAGCCGCGGGGCCAGCTGAGCCGACGTGAGTGACCGGAAGTGCTGCCACAGCGAGGCCGCGTGGTCGACCAGATCGACGGACTCGTCCGCCTCCACCACGTCGAACGCTCGGTCCAGCGCCTTCGCGAGCCGCTCCTCCGCGTGCAAGCGGCCCAGCAGCGCGCGTTGGGTCAACCGGTGCATCGTCACCACCTCGCCGGTGACATCGAACCCGGCCAGGGACGCGCCGGTCAGTGCGCCCAGTGCCGCGTCGACCGCCACCGGGTCCGGGCCCAGGCGGTGGGCCAGCTCGCGCCGGACACCCCGGGCCGCCAGCACCGACAACAGCTCCGCGAGGGCCTGGGCGCGGCTGTCCCGGGCCGTCACGGTCCGCAGCGACTCCAGCGTCGTGTCCTCGACGCACGCCGGGTAGCCCTCGCCGGGCACCCGTTCCAGCAACGCCGTGAGCGGCGCGTGCGGCAGGCGCTCGAGGTAGGTGGCGAACGTCAGGCGCTGCCGCCGGATCACCCCGCCCGCTTGGGCCAGCGCCAACGGCAGGCAGCCCAGCTCGCGCGCGACGCCGGTCGCGGCGTCGTCGGCCGGCAACCCCGATCGCGCGGCGAGGAACCGGACCGCTTCGGCGTCGCCGAACCCGGTCACCGGTACCGTGCCGCCGAGGATTTCGAAGTCCTGCACCGTGGTCGTGACGAGCACCCGGGCGCGGGTGGGCAGCCACTGGTTGAGCGCGTCCGGGTCGGTCGCGTTGTCGAACACCACCACCGGCCGGTCGAGCGTCTCCAGCCAGGCGAGCCCGGTGCGGGCGGCCGCCTCCGCGTCGGCGACCGCGTCCGTCAGCCCGGCCCGGCGGGCCAGTTCGGCGTAGGCCCGGACGGTGTTGGCGGGGTCCTCGGCGGCCACCCAGACCACCGTCGAACGCCGGCCGCGGACGTACGCGGCGGCGAGGTGGGTCTTGCCGACGCCGCGGCCGCCGAGCAGCACGCAGAACGGGCCCGCCGCGAAGGTCTCGTCGATCCGGGTCAGCAGCACGCGGCGGTCGACGGCCGAGAGCGGCTCGCGGGGGATGTCACCGAGCGTGAGTCGCGTCACGGGCTTCGGCGGCTTCCGCTTCGACGGGGTCCGGCGCAGCTGCAGGTACGCGATGACCGCCGCGACCAGGGCGATCACGGCGCCCGCGCTCCCCACCGCGACCTCGGCGCTCATCGAGTCAGGGTAACCGCGTCGGCCGCGGCGCGACGGCTACGGAAGGGTGACGCTTGACCCTCACGCCGCGTGAGGCACCACCGTCGTCACCGCAAGGGCCACACGGCCGGAGAGGAAGGGGGAAACCGATGGGCCACCCCGTGGGGAAGGTCGCGGCACTGGCCGGGATCACCGTCCGGACACTGCACCACTACGACGAGATCGGCCTGCTCGGCCCGAGCGGGCGGACGCACGCCGGGTACCGCAGCTACTCCGACGACGATCTCGACCGGTTGCAGCGCATCCTGTTCTACCGGGAGCTCGGGTTTCCCCTCGAGACGATCGCGACCCTCGTCGACGACCCGGGCATCGACGCCGACGCGCACCTGAAGCGGCAGCGCGAGCTGCTGGTGGCGCGCATGGGCGAGCTCGGGCGGATGGTCGCGGCCGTCGATCGCGTGATGGAGGCGAGAGCCATGGGAAACGCACTGACGCCCGAGGAGAAGTTCGCGGTGTTCGGCGGGTTCCGCGAGCCGGACGGCTACGCGGAAGAAGCCGCACGGCGCTGGGGCCACACACCGGAATGGCAGGGCGCGGCGGCACCGTCCAAGGAGGACCTGGCGGCGGGGGAGGCCGACCGCCGGGACTGGGTCGCGCGCCTGAACGCGGTCCTGGACGCGGGTGGCGCCCCGGACGGCGCCGAGGCGATGGACCTCGCCGAGGCGCACCGGGCCATGCTCGCGCGGGTCATGGGGGAGTGCTCGTACGAGACGCAGGTCCGGATCGGTGAGCTGTACGTCACCGAGCCGGTCCAGCTCGGCTTCCTGGTCCGCGAGGACGAGCAGCGCCCCGGCGTCGGCGAGTTCGTCCGCGACGCCATCAGGGCGAACGCCGCGCGCCGCGGCTAGCACTGGGCCACGTGGGGGAGCAGTCCCACCGGGCGGGAGGGTGCCGGAGCGAACGCTTACAGTCGAGGGTATGCAGACTTGGTCATCGGTCGACGTGCCCCGCATCCCCGGCACCCCCCGCCCGCTGCGGCTCCACGACACGGCCACCGGGCAGATCCGCCCGACCGCGCCCGGCGCCACGGCCCGGATGTACGTCTGCGGCATCACGCCCTACGACGCGACGCACCTGGGGCACGCCGCGACGTACCTGGCCTTCGACCTGGTGAACCGCGTGTGGCGGGACAACGGGCACGACGTCCACTACGTGCAGAACGTCACCGACATCGACGAGCCGCTGCTCGAGCGCGCCGAGCGCGACCAGGACGACTGGGTCGTGCTCGGCATGCGCGAGACGGCGCTGTTCCGCGAGGACATGACCGCGCTGCGCGTGCTGCCGCCGAAGCAGTTCGTCGGCGCGGTGGAGAGCATCCCGGAGATCGTCGAGGTCATCGCGAAGCTGCTCGCCAACGGCGCCGCCTACCGCGCCGACGACCCGGAGCACCCGGACGTCTACTTCGACCACTCCGCGACCGGGAAGTTCGGCTACGAGTCGAACTACGACGAGCCGACCATGCGGAAGTTCTTCGCCGAGCGCGGCGGCGACCCCGATCGCGCCGGCAAGCGCCACCCGCTGGACGCGCTGCTGTGGCGCGTCGCCCGGGAAGGCGAGCCGTCGTGGGAGTCCGAGCTCGGCCCGGGCCGCCCGGGCTGGCACATCGAGTGCAGCGCCATCGCCGTCAACCGGCTGGGCCTCGGGTTCGACCTGCAGGGCGGTGGTTCGGACCTGATCTTCCCGCACCACGAGTACAGCGCGGCGCACGCCGAAGCCGTTGCCAAGGACGGGCCGTTCGCGCGCCACTACGTGCACGCCGGGATGATCGGCCTCGACGGCGAGAAGATGTCGAAGTCGCGCGGGAACCTGGTGTTCGTGTCGCGGCTGCGGGCCGACCAGGTCGACCCGGGCGCGATCCGGCTGGCGCTGTTCGCCGGCCACTACCGCGCCGACCGCCCGTGGACGGCCGAACTCCTGTCCGAGGCGGAGGCCCGGCTCGCCCGCTGGCGCGAAGCGGTTTCGCTGGCCACCGGACCGTCCGCCGAGGACACGATCTCCCGCCTGCGCGACCACCTGTCCGACGACCTCGACACGCCGAAGGCCCTCGCGGCGATCGACGCCTGGGCCATCGAAGCCCTGCGCCGCGACGGCACCGACACCACGGCCCCCGGCCTGATCCGCATCGCCGTCGACGCCCTCCTCGGCATCACCCTCTGACCCTGCCCGAGGCGGCACTTTCCCTACGAAAGTGCCGCCTCTGACCGGTGTATAACGGGCTAGACGGCGGCGGGGTGGCCAGCGGCCAGTTCCAGGTGGTCGCCCGACCAGTCGCGGCGCAGCCACCGGTCGTGGGACGCGATGACGACGGCGCCGGGAGCCGACTCGAGAGCCGCGAACAGTTCTTCCGCCAGGGTCAGCGAAATGTGGTTCGTCGGCTCGTCGAGCAGCAGCACGTCCGGCGGGTCGGCCAGCAGCACCGCCAATGCGAGCCGCCGTCGCTGGCCCACCGAAAGCGCGCCCACCGGCTGCCGGAGGTCCCGCGACGCCAGCAGGCCGAGCCGGCTCAACGCCGGAGCGTCCTCGCCGAGCGCGTCCCGGTAGACGCGGGCCGCCGTCCGCTCCGGCTCGGCGAACGCGACGTCCTGCTCCAGCAGCCCGACCCGCACGCCGTGTCCGAAGTGGACGCTCCCGCTCGCCGGCGTGAGCCGGCCGGCCAGCACCGACAGCAACGTCGACTTCCCGGCGCCGTTCCCGCCGGTGACGAGCAGCCGGGCCGAACCCTCGACGTCCAGCCGGGGCAGGCTCAGCCGGCCCGGAACCTCCAGGGCGCGCACCGAGATCGCCGGGCCGTCGCCGGTGGGGTGGCCGGTGAGCTCGGCGCGGAACCGCAGTGGCGCCGGGGGTTTGCGCACCTGATCACGTTCGAGGTCCTCGAGCCGCTGTTCGGCGTCGCGGACCCGCCGCGAGATCGTCTTCTGGACGCGGGCGCCCTTGAACTTGTGGATGAACTTGTCGTTGTCGCGCGGCCCGCGGCCGTAGGCGACGTTGCGCGCCGTCACCGCGACGGTCTCGCGAAGCTCCTTCAGCTCCTCCTGTTCTTCGGCGAAGCGCTGTTCCCAGCGCGCCCGTTCGGCTTTCTTGTGGCCGAGGTAGTCCGAGTAGCTGCCGCCGTAGCGGACCGCGCCGCCGGCTTGCCGGTCGGCCGCCGCCGGGTCGAGGTCGACGATGTCGGTGCAGACGGCGTCGAGGAACACCCGATCGTGCGAGGACAGCACGACGATCCCGGACAGCTCGGCGAGGTGCCGTTCCAGGAACTCCATCGCGGCGTCGTCGAGGTGGTTGGTCGGCTCGTCCAGCAGCAGCGTCTCCGGCCGCCGGATCAGCAGTGCGGCCAGGCCGAGCCGCGAGCGCTGCCCGCCCGAGAGCGTGCCGAGCCGCCGGTCCGGTTCGACGCCGCCGAGGCCGAGCCCGTCGCAGACGAGCTTCGCGCGGCGGTCGGCGTCCCAGAGGTCGTGGGCCTGCGCCCACTCCAGCACCCGGCCGTACTCCTCGAGCACGCCTTCGTCGTCGGGGCGGTCGGTCATCGCCGTGGTCAGCTCGTCGAGCCGGGCCGTGGCGGCGCGGATCTCGGCGAGCGCGTCGTCGAGGACGTCGGCGAAGGTCGCGTCCATCGGGAACGGCAGCTCCTGCAGCAGGAACCCGACGTCCGGACCGCGGAGGACCTCGCCGGAGCGGGGTTCTTCGAGCCCGGCGAGCAGCCGCAGCAGGGTGGACTTGCCGGTGCCGTTCTCGCCGACCAGGCCGAGCCGTTGCCCGGCCGAAGCGGTCAGCGAGACGCCGTCGAGCACCACGCGGGTGCCGTAGCCGAAGACGACGTCCTTGGCCTGCAGGGGAAAAACGAATGACATGTGCGATCACCGGGCCCGGATGAGAAGAAGCGGAAATCCCGCCGGGCGTCGTGGCACGCGGGAGCTCGGGCTCGACCGGGTGCCGCCTCGGAAGCGGGATGGGCGCGGTTCAGTTCCTCATAGTGGAGCCAGGTTAACGCAACAACCGTAGAGTTAGTCAACTGGTTATGACGTGGGTCACATCGGGCACCTGGGCGGCGGACCGCTCGGCCGCCGCGGTGCCGTCGGTGAGGAACTCCAGGAGGGCCGTCAGCTGGCGGCGGTCCAGCCGGGCGAGGCGCTCGCCGACGAACCGGGCCATCGGCGCGTAGAGCTCGGCGAGCTCGGCCATCCGGTCGGGCAGCGGCCGGACGACGAGCCGGCGGCGATCGGCCGGATCGGGGGCGCGCTCGGCGAGGCGGTGCTGCGCCATCCGGTCGAGCAGCCGGGTGAACGCGCCGGTGCTCATCCCGAGCAGCCGCGCGAGCTCGGTCGGGGAGTCGCTGACGCCGCCGTGGAGCAGGTGCAGGCAGTGCAGCTCGGTCGGGGTGACGGCCATCCGCTCGGCGACCGCCGCGTGGAAGAGCGCGGTCGACCCGACGAACCGGGGGAGGGCGAGGGCGGCGGCGGTGGCGAGTTCGCGCTGGTCGGGCAACGTCCATCCAAGGTCGGGTGATGACGCAGTCACTGCTTCGCGCAGTCACTGCCCCACGAACGATAGCGAACCGGGTTGACAAACCCGCAGGCGGGGCCGAGTCTGAAAGAAGTCTTTCGAAAGAGTTCTTTCAGATTGGACGACCGATGGCCGAGCTGCCGCCGCGCAAGCGGATCGAGGACGCCGAACTGCTGCGGGCGCTGTCGCACCCCCTGCGGTCGGCCCTGCTGCACCACCTCACCGCCGTCGGCCCGCGCACGGCGAGCGAATGCGCCGAGGCCGTCGGCTCGACCGCGTCGAACTGCAGCTGGCACCTGCGGCAGCTCGCGCAGTACGGGCTCGTCGAACGAGCCGAAGGGGAGGACGGGCGCGAACGGCCGTGGCGTGCTCGCCAGGTCGGGCTGGAGCTGGGGGAGCTGGCCGACGACCCCGTGCAGCGGGCGGCCCAGCTCGGCGTCGTGGGCGCGACCCTCGGCCACGAGCAGGAGCTGACCCAGCGCTACCTCGACTCGCTCGACGGTCTCGACCCGGCCTGGCGGGCGGCGTCGGGACTGAGCACCTACGCGCTGCGCGTCAGCCCGGCCGAGCTGACCCGGCTGGTCGAAGCGATCGACGCGCTGGTCCGCCCCTACGTCAGCGCGATCCGGACCGACGCGCCGCCCGACGCGCGCCCGGCGCACCTGGGCCTGCGCGCGTTCCCGCGCATCGACCACACGGGGAAGGCGGAGGAATGAAGCAGCTGCTGGGCGTGCCGGCGTTCGCCCGGCTGTGGGTGGCCGCGTTCTTCGGCGAGACGGCCGAGTGGATGCTGCAGGTGGCCCTGCCGGTGTACGTCTTCCAGCGCACCGGCTCCGCCGCGACGACGGCGTTGAGCATCGTGCTGGGCCTGCTGCCCGCCGTGCTGCTGAGCCCGGTCGCCGGGGTCGTCGCCGACCGGTGGAACCGGCGCGCGGTGCTGTTCGGCGTCTGCTGCGGGCTGGCCGTGGTCGCGCTGCCGCTGCTGGCCGAACCCGGCGTCACGGTGGTCTACGCGGTGATGGCCGCGCAGGCGGCACTCGCGTCGGTGTTCGAACCGGCGCGCAACGCGCTGGTCCCGGAGCTGGTCGGCGTCGAGGAGGTCACCGGCGCGAACGGGCTGATGAGCGTCAACGGCAGTGTCGCCCGGCTGGCCGGGGGCTGGGCCGGCGGCGCGCTGCTGGGCTTCGGCGGGCTCGCCGACGTCGTCACCGGGTACCTCGCGGTGCTGGTGGTGGCCGGGGCGCTGCTGGCCAAGCCGTTCCGGCGGGTGAGCGCGCCCGCGCCCCGGCCGGCGCGGGAGCCGGTGGTGCGCGCGTGGCTCGACGGCCTGCGCGAGCTGACGCACAACCGGCGGCTCGCCCGGACCGGGCTGGCGCTCGTGTGCACGTCGCTGGCGCAGGGCATGTTCCTGGTCCTGTTCGTGGTGTACGTCCTGGAGGTGCTCGGCGGCAGCGAAGCCGACGCCGGCCTGCTGCGGGGCGTGCAGGCGATCGGCGGGCTGGCCGCCGGCTTCGCGGTCGCCACGGTGGCCCGGCGGATCGCGCCGGCCGCGCTGCTCGGCTGGGGGTCGGTCGTGCTGGGCCTGCTGTCCGCGGTGATCTGGAACCTCGCGCTGGTGACGACGGCGCTGGGGGTGTACGTCGGGCTGTTCGCGCTGGCGGGCGCGCCGGGCGTGGTCGTCGGCGCCGGGTTGCTGTCGGAGGTGCAGAGCGCGGTCGCGCCGGCACGGGCCGGCCGGGTGCTCAGCACGACGTTCGCCCTGGTCGCGACCTTCACCACGGCCGGCGCGCTGCTGGCCGGCGCCCTGGTCGCGACGACCGGGCCGGCGGTGCTGCTGAACGTCCAAGCCGGCGTCTACGTCCTCGCGGGAGCCCTGATGCTGGTGCGGAAAACCCGTGGGTTTGACGATGGCAGCGCCGCCCCGATGGTTACGGTGGAGGGGTGCCGCACCTCTTCGCCACGAGCGACCTCCACGTGACCCACGAGGGCAACGGCCCGATCCTCGACTCCGTCGTGCCCGAGACCCCCGGCGACTGGCTGCTCGTCGCCGGCGACGTCGCCGAGCGGGCCGACGTGGTGATCGAGACGCTGAAGACGCTGCGCGGCCGGTTCGCGAAGGTCGTCTGGGTGCCCGGCAACCACGAGCTGTGGACGACGAAGGGCGACGACTGCCAGCTGCGTGGCCAGGCCCGCTACGAGCACCTCGTCGACCGGTGCCGCGAGATCGGCGTGCTGACGCCCGAGGACGAGTTCCCGGTGTGGGAGCACGCTTCGCGGCCGCTGACCATCGCGCCGCTGTTCCTGCTCTACGACTACAGCTGGCGGACACCCGCCGCCGAGGGCAAGACCCTCGAAGAGGCGCTGAACCAGGCGCGCGAGGCCGGCGTGGTCTGCACGGACGAGTACTTCCTGCACCCGGACCCGTACCCGAGCCGTCAGGCGTGGTGCGAGGAGCGGCTCAAGCTGAGCACCGAGCGCCTCGACGCGATCCCCGAGGACCACGGCACGATCCTGATGTCGCACTGGCCGCTGCACCGCCACCCGACGGCGCCGCTGTACTGGCCGGAGTTCGCGCTGTGGTGCGGCACGACCAAGACCGAGGACTGGCACCTGCGCTACCGCGCGGAGATCGCGGTGTACGGGCACCTGCACATCCCGCGGACCACCGAGGCGGACGGGGTCCGCTTCGAGGAGGTTTCGCTGGGTTATCCGCGGGAGTGGCGGAAGCGGGCGCGGGGTGCGGTGCCGATGCGCCGGATCCTCTGGCCGTCGTGATCGGGCGGTGCCGGGGCTGACCCGCGGTGCCGCCGGGGTTGAGGCGCGGCTGGGCCGATGTGCCGGATTCTGTGGCCGTCGTGATCGGGCGGTGCCGGGATTGACGCGCGGTGCCGCCGGGGTTGAGGCGCCGCATCCGCCGGCCGTCAAGATTCCGCGCGTCGTCGTTCCCTGAGTGCGCGTACCCGCCCACGGCTGGCGCAGGCGGGCGAAGGACACCAGCGCCGCCGCCCGCCCGGGTCGGCGAACACCCCGCGGCAATCCTGTTCCGGGCACGCCCGCAGGTCGTGCCGCAGCGGCCCGGTGAGCCAGTCCGCCGCTTGGTGCGCGAGCCGCGCGAACGCGGCGTCCGCGGTCGGCGGCGCGCTGCGGTGCAGCTGCTCCAGCGCGGCCAGGTGCATCGGCTCCGCGACCAGGAACGCCGACAGCGGACTCACCTGATCGGCCTTCGGCGCGACCCCGTCGACCGCGCCCAGCGCGAGTTCGCGCAGCACCTCCCGGAGCCGGTGCGCAGCCCGTAGATCGGCGTGGGCGAGCGGTGCGAGCGGCGTCAGCTCGACCGCAGCCAGCCACTCACGCAGCCGCTCCGGGGTCGGGATGCGCTCGACCGGCCGCGCGCCGAAGTGCCGGCCGCGGGTGGCGAGCAGGTTCAGCCACGGCGCGCCCATGTCGAGGCGGAAGTCTTCCGGCATCTCGCCATCGTAACGGGTGAGGCGTTACACTCGGCGGCGTGACTGGGGACCCGCGGGTACGGACGGTGCTGGGCGACATCGAGCCGGCTCTTCTGGGCGTGACGGACGCGCACGACCACCTCTTCTTCGCCTCGAAGCTGCTGCCCGGCCAGGAGCTGGACGACCCGACGGCGGCGACCGAGCTGCTCCTGGCCTTCAAGGTCGCCGGCGGCTCGGCGCTCGTGCAGTGGACGCCGTACGGCCTGACCCGGCGGACCCGCGAGCTGGCATGGATGTCGAACGAGATCGGCGTGCACGTCGTCGCGGCCACCGGTCTGCACCGCGCCGAGCACTACGCGCCGGCGATCCTCGGCCGCGTGATCGACGGCCTGGTGAAGGAGTTCGTCGCCGACCTGACCGTGGGCACGCAACCCGCCGACCTGCCCGACGAGCCGCGGACCGGCCCGCGTGCCGGGCTGGTCAAGGTGGCCGGCGCGTTCCACACGATCGACTCCCACGCGCGGCTCACGATGACCGCCGCCGCGGTCGCCCACCAGGAGACCGGCGCGCCGATCGCCGTCCACCTGGAACACGGCACGGCGGCGCTGGAGACCGTCGAGCTGCTGTGCGGGAAGCTCGACGTCCCGCCGGACAAGGTGATCCTCGGGCACCTCAACCGGAACCCGGACGCGCGGCTGCAGCGGGAGATCGCCGAAACCGGCGTGTTCCTCGGGTTCGACGGCCCGTCGCGGGCCAACCACGCCACCGACTGGCGGCTCTTCGACGGCCTCGAAGCTCTGGTCGAGGCCGGGCACGGCAGCCGGATCCTGCTCGGCGGAGACACGACAACCGCGGCGGCGCGGTACCAGCCGGGCGCGCCTTACCTGCTCACTACGCTGGCGCCACGACTGACGAAGCAGCTGGGTGGGGACGTCGTGACCGCCATGCTGGTGGCGAACCCCGCCCGGGCGTTCGCCACCAGCTGGCTCGCGTGACTCAGCGCAGGCCGAAGCCTTCCTGCCCGCCACCGCGGCCGCGGCGGCGCAGGTAGCGCTCGAACTCGGCGGCGATCTTGTCGCCGCTGACGTCCTGCTCCGCGACCTCGGTCTGGGCGTCGCCGCGCTCTTCGAGGCTGCGGACGTACTCGCTGATCTCCTCGTCCTCGTCGGCCATCTCGCTGACCGTGCGCTGCCACTCCTCGGACTGCTCCGGCAACGCGCCCAGCGGGATCTCGACGTCGAGGATGTCCTCGAGCTTGTGCAGCAGGGCCAGCGTCGCCTTCGGGGACGGCGGGTGCGACACGTAGTGCGGCACCGCGGCCCAGATCGACACCGCCGGGATGCCCTCCTGCACGCAGTAGTCCTGCAGGATGCCGACGATGCCGGTCGGGCCCTGGTAGTTGTTCAGGTCGAGCCCGTAGAGCGACGCGGTGTCCTTGTCGTAGGCCGTCCCGGTGACCGGGACGGGCCGCGTGTGCGCGGTGTCGGCGAGCAGCGCGCCCAGCGTCACCACGGTCGCGACGTCGAGCTGCTTGATGTGCTCCAGCAGCTCGGCGCAGAAGGCACGCCAGCGCATGTTCGGCTCGGGTCCCTGCACGAGCACCACGTCGCGGTCGAACCCGTCGGGGCGGCACACCGACAGGGTCGTCGTCGGCCAGTCCACCCGGCGAGTGACGCCGTCCACCATGCGGACGGTCGGGCGGCTGACCTGGAAGTCGTAGTAGTCGTCGGGCTCCAGCTCGGCCAGCGGCGTGGCGTCCCAGTTCAGCTGGAGATGCTCGACGGCCCGGCTGGCCGCGTCACCTGCGTCGTTCCATCCTTCGAAGGCGACGACCATCCAAGGCCGGGTGGGTTCGGTGCGGTCGCCGGGCGGCCGCGGGGTCTCGTCGACGGGCTCACTCACCAACCCAGCCTACGACCACCGGCCTTACCCTGTTCAGCATGTCCGACCGGGTGTCGTCGCCGTTCCTGGAAGCCCTCCGTTCGCGCGTGCTGGTCGCGGACGGGGCGATGGGCACCGCCCTGCAGGCCCACGACCTGAGCCTCGACGACTTCGGCGGGCTCGAAGGCTGCAACGAGATCCTCAACGTCACCCGGCCGGACGTCGTGCGGTCCGTGCACCGCGGCTACCTCGAAGCGGGGGCGGACGCGGTCGAGACCAACACTTTCGGGGCCAATTTCGCCAACTTCGCCGAATACGACATCACCGGCCGGATCTTCGAGCTCGCCGAGGCCGGCGCGCGGCTGGCCCGCGAGACCGCCGACGAGTTCGCGACCCCGGACCGGCCCAGGTTCGTGCTCGGCTCGGCCGGCCCGGGCACCAAGCTGCCGACCCTCGGTCACGCGCCGTTCACCACGCTGCGGGACGCCTACCGGGAGGAGGTCCGCGGCCTGCTCGCCGGCGGGGCCGACGCGGTGATCGTCGAAACCACCCAGGACATCCTCCAGACCAAGGCGTCGATCATCGGCGCGCAGCGCGCGATGACGGCCGAGGGCAGGCAGGTGCCGATCCTCGCTTCGATCACCGTCGAAACCACCGGCACCATGCTGCTCGGCACCGAGGTCGGCGCGGCGCTGGCCGCGCTGGAGCCGCTCGGCATCGACGTCATCGGGCTCAACTGCGCGACCGGGCCCGCCGAGATGAGCGAGCACCTGCGGCAGCTGGCCAAGCACGCCCGGGTGCCGCTGTCGGTGATGCCGAACGCCGGCCTGCCCGAGCTCGGCCCGGCCGGCGCGGTGTACCCGCTCGGCCCGGAAGCCCTGGTCGAGGCGCTCACCGGGTTCGTGCGCGAGTTCGGCGTCGGCCTGGTCGGCGGCTGCTGCGGTACCACCGACGAGCACATCCGGCAGCTCGCGGCGGCCGTCTCCGACGCGAAGCCGGCCGCCCGGCGGCCACGGCCCGAGCCGGGCGTGTCGTCGTTGTACCAGGCGGTGCCGTTCAAGCAGGACGCCAGCGTGCTCATGATCGGCGAGCGGACCAACGCCAACGGCTCGAAGGCGTTCCGCACGGCGATGCTGGAAGGCCGCTGGGACGACTGCGTCGAGATCGCCCGCGAGCAGACCCGCGACGGCGCCCACCTGCTGGACCTGTGCGTCGACTACGTCGGGCGCGACGGCACCGCTGACATGGCCGAGCTGGCCGGCCGCCTCGCGACCGCGTCGACGCTGCCGATCATGCTCGACTCCACCGAGGTCCCGGTGCTGCGCGCGGGCTTGGAGCGGCTGGGCGGCCGGTGCGCGGTCAACTCCGTCAACTACGAGGACGGCGACGGTCCGGAATCCCGCTTCACCCAGGTGATGGCCCTGGTGAGCGAGTACGGCGCCGCCGTCGTCGCCCTGACCATCGACGAAGAGGGCCAGGCTCGGACCGCGGAGAAGAAGGCCGGCATCGCCTCACGGCTGATCGCGGACATCACCGGCAAGTGGGGCGTGCGGACGGCCGACATCATCATCGACGCGCTGACCTTCACCATCGCCACCGGCCAGGAAGAATCGCGCCGTGACGGCGTCGAGACGATCGAGGCGATCCGCGAGATCAAGCGCCGCCACCCCGAAGTCCAGACCACCCTCGGCCTGTCCAACATCTCCTTCGGCCTCAACCCGGCCGCCCGGCAGGTGCTCAACTCCGTGTTCCTGCACGAGTGCGTCCAGGCCGGGCTCGACACCGCGATCGTGCACGCGTCGAAGATCCTGCCGATGGCCCGTATCCCGGACGACCGGCGCGCGGTCGCGCTGGACCTCGTCTACGACCGCCGTCGTGACGGCTATGACCCGCTGCAGGAGCTGATGGCCCTGTTCGAGGGCGTGAGCGCGGCGTCGTCCAAGGCGTCGCGGGCCGAGGAGCTGGCCGCCCTGCCGCTGTTCGAACGCCTGGAACGCCGGATCGTCGACGGCGAGCGCACCGGCCTCACCGAAGACCTCGACGCCGCGCTGGAGCAGCGACCCGCGCTGCAGATCATCAACGACACCCTGCTGGCCGGCATGAAGACCGTCGGCGAGCTGTTCGGGTCCGGGCAGATGCAGCTGCCGTTCGTGCTGCAGTCCGCCGAGGTGATGAAGGCGGCCGTCGCGCACCTCGAGCCGCACATGGAGACCGGCGACGACTCGGGCAAGGGCCGGATCGTGCTGGCCACCGTCCGCGGCGACGTGCACGACATCGGCAAGAACCTGGTCGACATCATCCTGTCCAACAACGGCTACGAAGTGGTCAACCTCGGCATCAAGCAGCCGATCACGACCATCCTCGACGCCGCGGCCGAGCAGGGCGCCGACGCGATCGGGATGTCCGGGCTGCTGGTGAAGTCGACGGTGATCATGAAGGAGAACCTCCAGGAGATGAACTCCCGGGGCGTCGCCACGCGCTGGCCGGTGCTGCTCGGCGGCGCCGCCCTGACCCGCTCGTATGTGGAGAACGACCTTTCGGAGCTGTACCTGGGCGACGTCCGCTACGCCCGCGACGCGTTCGAAGGGCTGCGGCTGATGGACGCGCTCATGGCCGCCAAGCGCGGCGAGTCGCCGATCGTGGCTGCCGGGGCGGACCAGAAGCAGCAGGAGCGCAAGGAACGCCGCGCGCGGTCGCTGCGGATCGCCGAGGCGCGCAAGGCCCGCAAGGCCGAGGAGGAAGCTCTCGAGGGCCCGCCGCCGGCGCGGTCGGCCGTCGCCACCGACGTCCCGCTGCCGACGCCGCCGTTCTGGGGCCGCCGCGTGGCGAAGGGCGTCCCGCTGGCCGACTACGCCGCCATGCTCGACGAACGCGCGACGTTCATGGGGCAGTGGGGGCTCAAGGGCGCCCGCGGTGGCGCCGGGCCGAGCTACGACGACCTCGTCGAGTCCGAAGGACGGCCGCGGCTGCGGTACTGGCTCGACCGGCTGACCGCCGACGGCGTCCTGGCGCACGCGGCCGTCGTCTACGGCTACTTCCCGTGCTTCGCCGAGGGCGACGACCTCGTCGTGCTCACCGAGCCGTCGCCCGACGCGCCCGAGCGGCTGCGCTTCACCTTCCCGCGCCAGCGCCGCGACCGCCGGCTGTGCCTGGCCGACTTCTACCGCCCGCGCGAAGCGGGCGAGGTGGACGTCGTGCCGTTCACGGTGGTGACCATGGGCCGGCCGATCGCGGACTACGCGAACGCGCTCTTCGCCGCCGACGCCTACCGCGACTACCTCGAGGTGCACGGCCTCGGCGTCCAGCTCACCGAGGCGCTGGCCGAGTACTGGCACTGCCGCATCCGGGGCGAGCTGACCCTGCCCGGGGGTGTGGCGGTCGCCTCAGAGGACGCCGACGACGTCGAGGAGTTCTTCAAGCTCGGCTACCGTGGAGCACGGTTCTCCCTGGGCTACGGCGCCTGTCCCGACCTCGAGGACCGGGCGAAGATCGTCGCGCTCCTCGAGCCGGGCCGGATCGGCGTGAAGCTGTCCGAGGAGTACCAGCTGCACCCCGAGCAGTCGACCGACGCGATCGTCTGCCACCACCCCGAAGCGAAGTACTTCAACACCTGAGGAGACTCCACTGTGGACGGACTGGGCGCCGTGTTGTGGGACATGGACGGCACGCTCGTCGATTCCGAGAAGCTGTGGGACATCGCCCTCTACGAGACGGCGGAATGGCTCGGCGGCCGGCTTTCCGAAGAGCAGCGGATGACCCTCGTCGGGTCCAACATGGACGACACGTCGGCGTACCTGCTCGAAGTCGTCGGCCGTTCGGTCACCCCGGAGTCGGTCGCCTCGACCGGCGAGGAGATCCGCCGCCGCACGGCCGGCCTGTTCGACGACGAGCTGCCGTGGCGCCCGGGCGCTCGCGAAGCACTGGCGGCGGTCCGCGCGGCCGGCGTGCGCTCGGCGCTGGTCACCTCGACCGAGCGGGACCTGACCGAGCTGGCGCTGAACACCATCGGCCGGGAGTTCTTCGACGTCACCGTGTGCGGTGACGAGGTCGAGGGCCTCAACAAGCCGCACCCGCGGCCGTACCTCAAGGGCGCGGAGCTGCTCGGCGTCGATCCGGCGCGGTGCGTGGCGGTCGAAGACTCGCCGCCGGGCACGGCCTCGGCCGTCGCGGCGGGCTGCACGGTGCTGGTCATCCCCAACGACGTCCCGGTCGAGCCGGGGGAGCGGCGGGTCTTCCGCGACACCTTGGTGGGCATCGACGTGGCGGCGCTGGCGGCCCTGCTGGGCTGACACGCCCATGTCGCATTTCCGCTAGCCGTCGTCGGCGCACTCGGCGATGCTGGACCACGTGCACGAAGATTTCGAACAGTGCGTGCGGGCCGTGCAGGCGAAGGACGCCCGCTTCGACGGGTGGTTCTACACCGCCGTCCTGACCACGAAGATCTACTGCCGGCCCAGCTGCCCGGTCGTCCCGCCGAAGCCGAAGAACATGAGCTTCTACCCGAGTGCGGCCGCCGCGCAGCAGGCCGGGTTCCGGGCGTGCAAGCGGTGCCGTCCCGACGCCAGCCCGGGTTCGCCGCTGTGGAACGAGCGCGCCGACCTCGTCGCGCGGGCGATGCGGCTGATCGCCGACGGCGTCGTCGACACCGAAGGCGTCAGCGGCCTCGCCGACCGGCTCGGCTACAGCGTCCGCCAGGTCCAGCGGCAGGTGTTCGCCGAGCTCGGCGCCGGTCCGCTGGCGCTGGCGCGGGCCCAGCGCGCGCAGACCGCGCGGACGCTGATCGAGACGACCACGCTGCCGATGACCGAACTGGCGCTGGCCGCCGGGTTCGGCAGCATCCGGACGTTCAACGACACCGTCCGCGAGGTGTTCGCGCTCTCGCCGACCGAGCTGCGGCAGCGCGCGAAGGGCAAGCCTTCGGGCACGGCCGGCGCGATCGTCCTGCGGCTGCCCTACCGGAAGCCGCTGTGCCCGGACAACCTCTTCGGCCACCTCGTGGCCACCGGCGTGCCGGGGGTGGAGGAGTGGCGCGACGGCGCGTACCGCCGCACGCTGCGGCTGCCGCACGGCCACGGCGTCGTCGCGCTCCGGCCCGAAGACGGACACATCGCCTGCCGGCTCACCCTGACCGACCTGCGGGACCTGCCGGCCGCCACCAGCCGCTGCCGCCGCCTGCTGGACCTCGACGCCGACCCGGTCGCCGTCGACGACCAGCTCGGCACCGACCCGCTGCTGGCGCCGCTCGTCGCGGCCGCACCGGGCCGCCGGGTGCCGCGCACGGTCGACGGCGCCGAGTTCGCCGTCCGCGCGGTGCTCGGCCAGCAGGTCTCGACGGCGGCGGCCCGGACCCACGCGGCCCGGCTGGTCGTCGCGCACGGCGAACCGATCGAAGACCCCGAGGGCGGTCTCACCCACCTGTTCCCCTCGGCCGAGGCGCTGGCTTCGCTCGACCCCGAGACCCTCGCGATGCCGCGCAGCCGCCGCCGGACGCTGCTCGCGCTGGTCTCGGCGTTGACCGGCGGCCTCGACCTCGGCGCGGGCAGTGACTGGGCCGGGACGCGGGCCGAGCTGACCGCGCTGCCCGGCTTCGGGCCGTGGACAGTCGAGAGCATCGCGATGCGCGCACTCGGCGACCCGGACGCGTTCCTGCCCACCGACCTCGGCATCAAGTACGCCGCCGAAACCCTCGGGCTCGGCGGCCAGGCCGCCGTCGTCGCCCGGTCCGCCGCGTGGCGCCCCTGGCGCGCCTACGCCACCCAGCACCTGTGGGCCACCGGTGACCACGCGATCAACCGGATGCCCGCCGCCTAGGAGGTCCCATGCGTTCCCACACCGTCGTCGACAGCCCCTGCGGCCCGCTCACGCTGGTCGCCGAGGACGACGCCCTCTGCGGGCTCTACATGCACCAGCAGCGCCACCGCCCGGCCGAGGCGACGTTCGGCTCTGCCGGTTCGGCCGAGGTCTTCGCCCGGACCGAGACCCAGCTGGCGGAGTACTTCGCCGGCGAGCGGCGCGAGTTCGACCTGCCGCTGGCCTTCGGCGGGACGCCGTTCCAGCGCTCGGTCTGGGCGGCGCTGCTCGAGATCCCGTACGGCGAGACGGCGACCTACGGCGAGCTGGCGCAGCTGCTCGGCAAGCCGTCGGCCGCGCGAGCGGTCGGCCTGGCCAACGGCAAGAACCCGGTTTCGATCATCGTGCCGTGCCACCGCGTGATCGGTTCGACCGGCTCGCTGACCGGCTACGGCGGCGGGCTGGAACGGAAGGAGTACCTGCTCGGCTTCGAACGTCGTCCCAGTCCTCGGGAGGCACCGTCCACTTCGGTGTGAGATCCACGGCATCCGCGGCGGGCCGGGGCGGCGTGGCCGGGGCCGGGGTGGAAGGATCTGCAGACCGTGAAGACCTTCGATGAGCTGTTCGCGGAGCTTGCCGAGCGCGCGCGTACCCGTCCCGACGGGTCCGGCACCGTCGTCGCCCTCGACGCCGGGGTGCACGCCCAGGGCAAGAAGGTGCTCGAGGAAGCCGGCGAGGTGTGGATCGCCGCCGAACACGAGTCCGACGACCGCCTCGCCGAGGAGATCTCCCAGCTCCTGTACCGGGTGCAGGTGCTGATGCTCGGCCGTGGCCTGTCGACCGAGGACGTCTACCGCTACCTGTGACGGGTCGCGCGGAGAACGTCTTGTGACGAACGAGGAGAAAAGCGAAATGCTGCGTGTTGCCGTGCCGAACAAGGGAGCCCTCGCCGCCGCGGCGACGGAGATGCTCGGCGAGGCGGGCTACCGCAAGCGGCATGAGCAGCGCGACCTGACGGTGCTCGACACCGTCAACGAGGTCGAGTTCTTCTTCCTGCGGCCCAAGGACATCGCGATCTACGTCGGCTCCGGTGACCTCGACCTCGGGATCACCGGCCGCGACCTCGCGCTCGACTCCGGCGCGCCGGTCGAGGAGATCCAGGCGCTCGGCTTCGGCGGCTCGACCTTCCGCTACGCCGCCCCGGCCGGTCGCGAGTGGAAGCCGGCCGACCTGCACGGCAAGCGCCTGGCGACGTCGTACCCGCGGCTCGTGCGCGAGGACCTCGCTCGTCACGGCGTCGAGGCCGAGGTCATCCGGCTCGACGGCGCGGTCGAGATCTCGATCCAGCTGGGGGTGGCGGACGCGATCGCGGACGTGGTGGAGTCCGGCCGGTCGTTGCGGCAGAACAACCTCGTCGCGTTCGGCGACCCGATCTGCGTGTCGGAAGCGGTGCTGTTGCAGCGTCGCGGCACGGACGAGAGCCGGGCGAAGTCCCAGCTGGCCGCGCGCCTGCGCGGGGTGGTGTTCGCGCAGCAGTACCTGATGCTGGACTACGACTGCCCGCGCACGCTCGTCGAGCGCGCGATCGCGATCACGCCGGGCCTGGAGTCGCCGACGGTCGCGCCGCTGGCCGACGAAGACTGGGTGGCCGTGCGGGCGATGGTGTCGCGCAAGAAGGTCAACCTGGTCATGGACGAGCTGGCCGAGGTCGGCGCCAAGGCGATCCTGGCCTCGGACATCCGTTCCTGCCGCCTCTGACCTCGTGAGTGTTTAGGGCGGTTAGAACCGCCCTAAACACTCACGAGCGGGGACGGTTGGGTTTCTTGGGCAGCAGGTCGTAGAGGCCCTTGCGGACGCCGTTGTCGTTGGTGTTGCGGGCGACCGCGACCTCCGAGATGAAGTCCTCGAAGACGAACTCCTCGTCGGCCGGGATCACCGCGGGCGCCTGGTTCTGCTCCAGGTAGCTGTCGAGGGTGCCCGCGATCTCGCGGAACGACAGCGCCTGCAAGGTCTCCGGCGCGTACGTCGTCACCGGGACGCCGTTGGCCGCCGCCTCGTTCATCACCACGCCGAGAGGCAGGTGCGAGAGCATCGGGATGCCGAACTCGTACATCTCCTGCAGCGCCGCGGCCGCGTAGTGCGAGATCGGCCGCCGGTACAGGCTCGGGACGAGCCCGAACCACGACAGCGGCTGCCGCCCGACGGTCTGCTCCACGTACCGGACCTGGTCGGCCAGCAGCCGCAGCGCGCGGATGCTCGTCTTGTCCGGCTGGACCGGCACCAGGATGCCGTGCGACGCCGCCAGCGCGTTGTTCGTCAGCACGTCCAGCGCCGGCGGGCAGTCGATGATGCAGTGGTCGTAGTTGGCGAACTGGATGACCCGCGCCAGCTGCCAGCCCGGCACCCGGAACGAGTCGAGCCGCCGGATCAGGTCGAACATCCCCGGCGACGTCGGCACGACGTCGAGCGCGCCGCCCTTGCCCAGGTTGCTGCGCGGGTGCGGCACGACGAGCTCTTCGATCGGCCCCTTCCACGTCTTGGCCAGGGCTTTCGCCAGCGTGGGCGCGTCTCCGCGGACCTCGGACAGGCCGAGCATCTCGGTCGTCGCGTGGCCCTGCGGGTCGAGGTCGACGAGCAGCACCCGCCGGCCCCGCTCTGCCAGTGCGGCCGCGGTGCCGACGCTCAGTGAGGTCTTGCCGACCCCGCCTTTCTGGTTGACCACCGAGGTGATCTGCATGCCGGAGCGCTCCTCAAGTCGGTCGTTCCGCGAAGGTTATTGGATGCGGGCCCGTTGTGGGTGGCTATCCGCCCCCGGCCTGTCGCGGGCGCACCAGGAGAGCCTGCGCGCCGGTGGCGACCGGGCCGCCGGCGTCGTGCAGGATGCTCGTCGCCGTGCCGATGCCGTGCTGCCCGACCAGCGTGACCGCGTCGAGGCCGATCCACTCGCCTTCGGGCACCCGCCGCAGGTGCACGGTCAGCTCGGAGTTGATGAACCACCACCTGCGCGGGTCGAGGAAGTTCGACACGCCGTTGCCCGAGTCGGCGATCGTGAACAGCCGCTGCAGCCCGCTCGGCTCCTCGCCGTCGACCAGCGGGACGCGCTGACGCGCCCAGACCGCCGCCGGGCCCGGCATGTCCATGCCGCCGCGCACCGCGCGCCACTCCACGGCGTCGAGGTAGCCGGCCTGCCAGCCCTCCGGCCACGGCGACTCGGTCACGGTGTCCGGCGCCGGCAGGAGCGGTCCGGCGTCCGTGGCGGCCTCGGCCGTGTCGGCCGTCGCCAAGCGCCAGGCCGACGCCCGCGCCACGACCCGGTGCGCGTCGGCCAGCTCGGCCTGCAGCAGCTCGACCGACCGGCCGGGCCGCTCGACCCGGGCCCGCACGGTGAGCTCGGCGACCGGCGCCGGGCCGAGGATCTCGATCGTCACGCGGGCCAGCTCGGCCGGGTGCGCGGGTTCGACGTTTTCGAGGGCACGCACCAGCAACGCCGACGGCGGCCCGAAGTGCTGGGAGTCCGAAGACCACGGGCCGGCCGTGTGCGCGGTCGCGGAGTAGCGGTCGCCGCCGAGCGGGACGTAGAACGCGTCGGCCATCAGTCGGCCCGGTCCAGCGGCGTCTCGTCGCCCGCGTCGGGCTCCGGCCAGCCGGGGTACGCCGGCGGGGTGCCGCCGTACTCGGGGCAGTGCGCCTGGTGGTCGCACCAGTTGCACAGCTTGCTCTTGTTGGCGCGGAAGTCGCCGGTCCTGCCCGCCTTGAGGATGGCCTGCCAGATGGCTTCCAGCGTGCGCTCGAAGCGCAGCAGCTCGGCTTCGTCGGGGGTGTAGGCGAGGGACTGGCCATCGGTCAGGTACATGAGCTTGAGCTGGCGCGGCACGATCCCGCGCAGCCGCCACAGGACCACGGCGTAGAACTTCATCTGGAACATCGCCTTGGCCTCGCCGATCTCACGCGGCGCGGCGCCGGTCTTGTAGTCGACGACCCGGATCTCGCCGGTCGGCGCGACGTCGAGGCGGTCGATGTAGCCGCGCAGCAGCACACCCGAGCCGAGCTCGATCTCGACGTGCAGCTCGCACGCCTCGGGTTCGAGCCGGCGCGGGTCTTCGAGGTCGAAGTAGGCGTCGAGGAGCTTTTCGGCCGAGCGCAACCAGTCCGCGTGCTCCTCGGGCTTCTCGCCGTCGAACAGCTCGGTCCACTCCGGACGGTCCGCGGAGAGGTCCGTCCACGCCGGGCCGAGCAGCTCCCGCGCCTGCGCGGGGACGCGCTCGGCGGCCGGCAGCGCGAACAGCCGCTCCAGCACCGAGTGCACGAGCGTGCCGCGCAGCTGGGCCTTGGTCGGGACCTCCGGCAGCCGGTCGACCGCGCGGAACCGGTAGA
This sequence comes from Amycolatopsis iheyensis, assembly GCF_024703995.1. GTDB lineage: Bacteria > Actinomycetota > Actinomycetes > Mycobacteriales > Pseudonocardiaceae > Amycolatopsis > Amycolatopsis iheyensis. The sequence goes on from NZ_JAMXQV010000002.1 coordinate 326,258, forward strand.
GCAGCGGGCACTGCTTGAAGTCGCTGGCCCTCGACGGCGACAGCGCGGGCCGCCGCCGCACCTCGGTGGCGACGGCGGTGGCTGCGGGCGGATCCGTGGTGACGGTGTCGGCGTCGGGCATGGGCAGAGCGTAACGCCGGGGTACGACAGTTCCGTCGACCGCAACGCCCGCCGGCCCGACAGGTCCGGACAACTCGCGTACCCGGAGGGTCGGTTCACGTGCCCGGACAGTCGGTCGGCGTACCTGGAGGGTCGGTTCGCGAGCCGACCCTGCAGGTACGCGAGCCGACCTTCCACGTATGCGAGCCGACGCTCCAGGTACGCGAGCCGACTCTGCGGGTACGCGAGTCGTCCGTCCGGGTGCGTGGGCGACACCACCCGGGCCGGATCACCCGGTACCCACACCGGGGCCTCTAGGCTCTTCGCATGGCCGCGACCAGTGAGCAGGGCACCGGGGGCTCCCGGCAGGCCGTCCTGTCGGACGGCGGGCTCGTGCTGTTCCGGGTGGCCGGGGTGCCCGTGCTGCTGGCGCCGTCCTGGTGGATCGGGTCGCTGATCGTCGTCGTGCTGTACGCGCCGCTCGTCGGGCGGCTGCTGCCGGACGCCTCCACCCTGACGTCGTGGCTGCTCGCCGCCGCGTTCGCGCTGCTGCTGGGCCTGTCGGTGCTCCTGCACGAGCTCGGGCACTGCATTGCCGCGCTCCGGCTCGGCATCCCGGTGCGGCGGCTGCGGCTGTTCCTGCTCGGCGGCCTGTCCGAAGTGGCCCGGACGCCGAAGCGGCCCGGCCACGAGGGGCTCGTCGCGGCGGCCGGGCCGGCGGTGTCGCTGCTGCTCGGCGGCTTCTGCGGCCTGCTGATGTTCGCCGTGCCGCCGGACGGCGCGGTCTGGATGCTCATCGCCGAGTGCGCGGTCGCGAACCTCGCCGTCGGCGTCTTCAACCTCCTGCCCGGCCTGCCCCTGGACGGCGGGCGGCTGGTCCGCGCCGGGGTCTGGGCGGCCACCGGCATCCGCTCGAAGGGCACCCGCGCGGCGGTCGCCGGCGGCGGGGTCGTGGCCGCCGGGCTGCTCGTGTGGGCGCTGTGGGGCCTGGCGACCGGCAGCCCGGACCGCTGGCTGCGGCTGGGTGTCTGCGTCGTGACGGCCTGGTTCGTCATCCTGGGCGCGCGCTCGGAGCTGGCCGCCGAGCGGCGCCGCGGCTGGCCCGAAGGTCTGGTGCTGGCCGAGCTGGTCCGGCCGGTGCTGCAGCTGCCCGCCGAAAGCCCGGTGTCGGACGCGCTGGCCGCGTCGGCCGGGCGGGGCGTGGTGCTCGTCCGGGCCGACGGCGTCGCCGCCGGGCTGCTGGACATCGGCGCCGCGGAGCGGCTCGCGGGCTCGTCGCCGCACGCGCCGGCGGAGCTGGCCGCGGAGCCGATCCGGGCCGAGACCGTGCTGCTGGCCTCGGAGCCGGGGGAGGAGATCGTCGAGCGGGTCCGCGAGACCCCGGCGTGGCAGTTCCTCGTGGTCGACGACGAGGGCCGGCCGGCGGGCGTGCTGCGCCGGGACGACCTGCGGGCCGCGCTGAACCGCCGCACCCGCTGACGTCACGGCCCGGGCGGCCTGCGAAGATCTGTCGTCGGCCATTCGGGGTACAGGAGGAAGTGTTGTCGGTCAGCGGACCGTTTCGCGCGGGTGATCGGGTGCAGTTGACCGACTCGAAGGGGCGCCACTACACCCTGACGCTGGCCGACGGCGGTGAGTACCACACCCACCGCGGCGCGCTCGCCCACGACGACCTGATCGGCCGTCCCGAGGGCTCGGTGGTCATGTCGGCGGGCGGCTCGACGTACCTGGCGTTGCGCCCGCTGCTGCCGGACTACGTGCTGTCGATGCCGCGCGGCGCGCAGGTCATCTACCCGAAGGACGCGGCCCAGATCGTCATGTGGGGCGACATCTTCCCGGGCGCGCGGGTGCTCGAGGCGGGTGCGGGTTCGGGCGCGTTGACGTGCTCGCTGCTGCGCGCGGTCGGCTCGGAAGGGCACGTGAGCTCCTACGAGATCCGCGAAGACCACGCCGTGCACGCCGAGCACAACGTCGTGAAGTTCTTCGGCGAGAAGCCGGCGAACTGGTCGCTCACCGTGGCCGACCTGGCCACGCACGAGGGCGAGGTCGACCGGGTGGTGCTGGACATGCTGGCGCCGTGGGACCAGCTGCCGAACGTCGCGGCCCACCTCGTCCCGGGTGGCGTGCTGACCGTCTACGTCGCGACGGTCACGCAGCTTTCGCGCGTCACGGAGTCCCTGCGCGAGCAGCAGTGCTGGACCGAGCCCGAATCGTGGGAAACGCTGATGCGGCCGTGGCACGTGGTGGGCCTCGCGGTGCGCCCGGACCACCGGATGGTCGCGCACACGGCGTTCCTGCTCACCGCCCGGCGGCTCGCGGACGGCACGGTGTCCCCGCGCGTGTCGCGCCGGCCCGCCAAGGGCAAGGGCTGAGCTAGCCCGGCACGCACCAGCGCCCGTTCTCCTTGTGCAGCGGGAACGGCGTGTCCTTGGTGCCGCCGGCGGCTTCGACGTGGACCTTCGCGGTCGCCGACTCGCCGCGCAGCTCCACGGGGGCCGTCAGCTTCACCGTGACCGGGCCCGCCGCGTCCCATGTGCGTTGCAGCCCCGCCAGTGCCTCCGCGCTCTGTGGGCGGCAGGTCAGCTTGCCGAACGCCGCCGAGTCGTGGGCCGTGATCGCGTCGACGATCGCCCTGGCCAGGACGTTCACCGCCGCCGTGTCCACCGCGTCGGGCGCTGTCGACGTCGAGGCGCGGGTGGCCGGGGGTGGGCTCGACGGCGCCGGCGGGGCGCCGGACGGCGCGACGAGCAGCAGGCCCAGCACGACCCCCAGGCCTGCCACGCCGAGCAGCACCAGCCCGGCGACGAGCGCGCGCTTCACCGCCGGACGGTCACTTCGGGTCCTTCTTGACCGCCAAGAGGCACCACAACCCGGCTTCGTTCTTGCCGGTGAAGACCCCCTTCGCCGTCTGGCCGTTCACGCTGTTGGTCCAGTGCACGGTCGACGAGGTGCCGGAGTCCTGCGGCGCGCCGTCCAGCTTGAGCGAGATCTCGCCGGTGACCTCGCCGACCGAGTCGTCCTTGTGGACGCTGCGGCAGATGGCCGCGTCGAGGTCCTTGGCGTTCTTGCCGTTGTAGGCGTCGACGACCGAGTCGAACAGCTCCTGCGACGACGGCTTGCCGCCGGGGGCCGGGCCGCTCGCGGGCTTCGTGGTCTTCGTCGAGGGCTTGCTCGGCGAGGTGGTCTTGCTCTTCGGCGCGGACGTGGGCGCCGAAGAGCTGCTCGCGGGCGGGGCCGCGGCCGGGGTGTCGTCACCGCTGTTGGCCAGGACCAGCGCGGTCACCCCGCCACCGACGACGATCACCGCGCCGACCGCGATGCCGACGATGAGCCCGGTTTTCTTCTTCTTGGGCGGGGGCGCGTCGCCGAAGCCGCCGCCACCGTAGGGGTCGTAGCCGCCGAAGCCCTGCTGCTGCCCCCACTGGTCCTGCTGTCCGTACTGGGGGTGGCCCTGCGGGGGCTGAGCGCCCGGCTGAGGCGGGTAACCGCCCTGCTGCGGCTGCCCGTACGGGCCGGGCTGGCCGAACTGCTGGGTGCCGCCGTAGCCCGGCTGGGGCTGCGGACCGCTCTGGGGGTAGCCGCCGGGCTGCTGACCGTACGGGTCGGGCTGCTGCCCGTAGCCCCCGGGCTGCCGGCCGTAGCCGCCCGGTTGCTGCGGCGGGTAGGTCATCGGTGGCGCCCCCTCGCGTTCCTTCGGCTTCGGACCCCGGCCATCCAGCGGCCGACGTCGGCCCGATGCTAGCCATCGGGCCGCTCCACCGCGCGGTTAGGGCGGAACTCGCCCGAATCGTCATGCGCGGGCAGGGTTGGCGGGCCGGCGCCGGGGGTACTCCCGACGTGCTTGGTTCGTCCCAGCCCGGCCGACCTCGCGACGCGCCCGTGCCAAGGTACCGAAATGGCCGCTTGCGCTGCGGGAATGTCCGTGCTGGACCAGGCGAGGAAACCGCGACGCGCCGATCTTGTGATCCGGAAAGGCCTTTTCTTGTCGGTGATCGCCGGTACCGTGGAATGAAAAGCACTCCGAGGAGGTGCCCGATGCATCATGACCTTCCCGGAGGTCGGCGCGAGGAGGCCGACCCTTCAGCAACATCCGGAGCTGGGACGACGGCGGACGAGCAGGCTCGGCAGATCCGTTTTCTCGAGGAGGAAGTGGCGCTGCTGCGCCGCAAACTGACCGACTCGCCACGGCAGAACCGAGTTCTCGAACAGCGACTCGCCGAGGCCTCGGAAAGGGTGAGTCAGCTCACCGAGCGCAACACCAAACTGGTCGAAACCCTGCGTGAGGCCCGAGGACAGCTCCTCGCGCTGCGTGAGGAGGTCGACCGGCTGGCCCAGCCGCCGTCCGGCTACGGCGTCTTCGTGGAGGCCTACGAGGACAACACCGTGGACGTGTACACGGCGGGCCGGAAGATGCGGGTGTCGGTTTCGCCCGCGGTCGAGCTCTCGTCGTTGCGGCGCGGACAGGCGCTGCGGCTCAACGAGGCGCTCACCGTGGTCGAGGGCGGCGGTTTCGAACGCACCGGTGAGGTGTGCGCCTTGCGCGAGGTGCTCGCGCCGGACTCCGAGGGCGCGAGCCCGCGGGCGCTGGTGGTCGGGCACGCGGACGAAGAGCGGGTGGTCCTGCTCTCCGACCTGCTGGCGGAGCAGCCGCTGAAGCCCGGCGACTCGCTCCTGGTCGACTCCAAGGCCGGCTACGCGTACGAGCGCGTGCCGAAGGCGGAGGTCGAGGACCTGGTGCTGGAGGAGGTGCCGGACGTCCGCTACGAGGACATCGGCGGCCTCACCCGGCAGATCGAACAGATCCGGGACGCGGTGGAACTGCCGTTCCTGCACGCCGATCTCTACCAGGAGTACCAGCTGCGACCGCCCAAGGGCGTCCTGCTCTACGGCCCGCCGGGCTGCGGCAAGACGCTCATCGCCAAGGCGGTGGCGAACTCGCTGGCCAAGAAGGTGGCCGAGGCCCGCGGCGACGCGGCGGACGGGAAGTCCTACTTCCTGAACATCAAGGGCCCCGAGCTGCTCAACAAGTTCGTCGGGGAGACCGAGCGGCACATCCGCCTGATCTTCCAGCGGGCGCGGGAGAAGGCCTCCGAGGGCACCCCGGTGATCGTGTTCTTCGACGAGATGGACTCGATCTTCCGGACCCGTGGGTCGGGCGTGTCGTCCGACGTGGAGACCACGATCGTGCCGCAGCTGCTCTCGGAGATCGACGGTGTCGAGGGCCTGGAGAACGTCATCGTCATCGGCGCTTCCAACCGTGAAGACATGATCGACCCGGCGATCCTGCGGCCCGGCCGCCTGGACGTCAAGATCAAGATCGAGCGGCCGGACGCCGAGGGCGCGAAGGACATCTTCTCCAAGTACCTGGCCGAAGGCCTGCCGATCCACGCCGACGACCTCGCCGAGTTCGGTGGCGACACCAAGGCGACGTTCGACGCGATGATCCAGCACACCGTCGAGCGGATGTACGAGGAGAGCGACGAGAACCGGTTCCTCGAGGTGACCTACGCCAACGGGGACAAGGAAGTCCTGTACTTCCGCGACTTCAACTCGGGCGCGATGATCCAGAACATCGTGGACCGGGCGAAGAAATCGGCGATCAAGTCGGTGCTGGAGACCAAGCAGCCGGGTCTCCGCGTGCAGCACCTGCTCGACGCGATCGTCGACGAGTTCGCGGAGAACGAGGACCTGCCCAACACCACCAACCCGGACGACTGGGCCCGGATCTCCGGCAAGAAGGGCGAGCGGATCGTCTACATCCGCACGCTCGTCACCGGCAAGAACCAGGACTCGGGGCGGGCGATCGACACCGCCACGAACACCGGTCAGTACCTGTAGTTCCGAACGCTCGATGGGGCGGTCGCTTCGGCGGCCGCCCCATCGGCGTGTCTACTCCCGCACCAGCTCGGCTTCGGGCAGCGCTTTCGGCGTCCGGCGCAGCCGGCCGTGGGCGGCGAGGATGCCCAGCACCACCAGCACCGCACCAACCGGCTGGTGCCAGCTGACCGGCTCGCCCAGCACCAGCACGCCCAGCAGCACGCCGACCACCGGTGTGAGGTAGGTCACCGCCGAGGCGTTCGCTGCACCCCAGGTCGCGATGATCCGCGTGTTCCAGACGTAGGCGAGGCCCGTGCCGAAGACACCGAGCGCGACCGCGCTCGCCACCACCGGCAGGCTCAAGTGGACGGGCGTCGTCGCGATCGCCGGCGCCAGCACACCCAGGATCACCGTGGCCGACGCGGTCTGCCCGAACGCGACGACGACCGGGTCCGTCCCGCGGGGTGAGACGAACCGGCGCATGTAGACGAAACACGCGCCGTAACACGTGGTGGCGCCCAAACAGGCGAGCTGGGCGGTCAGCTGGTGCGAGACGTCCACTCCCTGCCACACCCCGACGATCGTGAGCACGCCGAGGAAGCCGAGCAGCAGGCCCGTCACCCGCGGCGGTGTGAATCGCTCCTCGGGCAGGGCCGCGGCGGCCAGCAGCATCGTGATGAGCGGCGTGGTCGCGTTGAAAATACTGGCCAAACCGGACGAAATGTACTGTTCCGCCCACGAGAACAACAGGAACGGCACCACGCAGAGCAACACCGAAACCACCGCGAGATGGCCCCACAGCACGGGATCGCGGGGGAGCGGGCGCCGGCGCGCCGCCAGCACGACCGCCAGCGCGAGCGCGCCGAGCGCGACGCGGGCGAGCGCGATCTGAGCGGGGGAGAGCCCGCCGAGACCCACCTTGATGAACAGGAAACTCGCACCCCAGACGACCGCCAGCAGCGCGAACCGCACCGTGACGCCGAAACCCGCTGCTCCGAACCGCATGCCCGCAGTCAAGCGGGCGGACCTGCCGCCGGGCCAGCGGTTTTCGGACGTCTCGTTTCGTTTCGTATAACGACCTATACGCGCCGGGGTAGGCTGTCGCCATGGCGTGGGGGACGGAAGAGCCGTGGCGGCGCGCGCTCGCACACGTCGCGAACCGCGTGGCCGGGCCGCCGCTGCCGGAGGACCTGGCCGTCACGGTGCACTTCCACCCGGACCGGCTGGTGGGGGACGTGCCGCTGCTGCGCCACCTCGGCGCCGACGGCGTCTACCGCTCGCAGTTCGAGACCGGCACCGGCAACGGCGGGCTGACCGCCCACGCCGGCGGCGACCGCTGGCGCTGGGAGCACCGCATGTTCGGCGGCGTCTACGACGACCTGCCGCCCTCGGCCCGCCCCAAGTACGGCGCGCTGAACTACCGCCGGCGGCCGGCGGGGGCGTCCGTCCGGTTCGGCTCGTCGCACTTCAGGCTGAAGCGGGAAGTGCTGGCGCGGACCACGTTCTGCTACCCGGACAGCTTCGCCGAACCCGACGACTTCGGCACCGCCGAGCACTTCCCGTTGCTGCCGCTGGCCGAGGCGGACGCGGTGGACGAGCTCGACGACCACATCGAGGCCCACGTCCACGGCCCGCTCCGGCTCGCCACCGACGTCGAAGCCCTGGTGCTGGACCCGGCCTTCCGCGGCACCGACATCGAGGCGGCGGCCGCGGCGCTGCCCCTCCCGGTGTCCTGGCACCACGGCTTCCGGCTCCCGGTGACGACGCTGGCCGAGCACGCGGACTTCCGCGGTGCGGAGGTCGTGCGGGCCGGGTGCGAGATCGCCGAAGCCGGGTGGCTCGACGCCCGCGTCATCGGCGACGCCGTCCGCGCCGGCCGGCACGACCCCCAGGTGCTCAAGCGCGTGTGGCACTGCACCGCGCGGTTCGGGCTACGCGGGGACGTCGGCGGGTAGCAGCGCCTCGGTCAGGCGCCGCCAGTGCGGCATGGCCGAGGTGCCCGGCTTCGTGCCGATGACCTGGATTCCGACGTGGTCGGCGCCGGCGTCGAGGTGCTCGCGCAGCTTCGCGGTGACGGTGTCGAGGTCGCCCCAGAACACGAGGTCGTCGACGAGCCGGTCGCTGCCGCGGCCGCCGTCGATGTCCGCTTCGGTGTAGCCGAGGCAGCGGAACTTCGCGACGTTGTACTTCGAGGTCAGGTAGGTGTGCAGGTGGCCACGGGCGATCTCCCGCGCCTTGGTCGCGTCGGTTTCGAAGAGCACGGCGTGCTCGACGCCGAGGAACGGGCCTTCGCCGAGGATCTCGCGCGCCTGGGCCGTGTGCTCCGGGGTCACGTGGTAGGTGTGCGCTCCCGCCGAGCGGTCGCGGGCCAGCTCGAGCATCTTCGGGCCGTACGCGGCGAGCAGGCGCCGGATCGGCGTCCCGGATTCGGGGAAGGCGTCGAGGGCGTCGAGGTAGCCGGTCATCGCCCGCAGTGGCCGGGTGTCGCGCCGGCCGCCGCCGTAGCCGAGGCCCAGCAGGTGGCGGTCAGGGTAGGCCTCGGCGAGCAGCCGGGCGCCGTGGTGGGTCCACTGGGGCTCGCGCGACCAGATCTGCGCGATCCCGTTGACGACGACGAGGCGCTCGGTGGCCGCCAGCAGGAACCCGGCGTGCGTCAGGGCTTCCCGTCGCTCGCTTTCCGGGATCCAGATCGCCGGCCAGCCGAGTTCTTCCAGTTCCTGGACCGAATCCCGGATCAGGCCGGCCGGCTGGTCCTCGAAGTCGAACGTCCAGATCCCGTAGCGGCCCAGCCGCATCCCCATGACGGTGCTCATGCATCGAAGTATCGCAGATTTACGATATGAGTCAACCGGCCGGATCGCCGGCGGGGGAGGGGAGTGCTCAGAGAGAGCGGCCGAGCGTGGCGACGACCTCGGCGATCCGGGCTTCGTCGCGCTTGTAGTGCGTCCACTTGCCGACGCGGGTCGCGCGCACCAGGCCGGCACGCTGGAGCACTGCCATGTACGCCGACACGGTCGACTGCGCGAGCCCCAGCTTCTCCTGGATGTGGCTCACGCACACGCCGACCTCGTCCGGATCGGCGATCGCCCGCTCGACCGGGAAGTGCTTCGCCGGCTCCCGCAGCCACCCCAGCACCTGGAGCCGCACCGGGTTCGCGAGCGCCTTGAACACGTCGAGCAGCTGCTCGACGTCCGGCTCGGATTCCACGCGTGTCGTCATGCTGCCACCGAGTATATCGACGTATAACGCCCTATACTTCCGGGCTGTGACCGAAGAATCCCCGCGGCCCCGCGCGCCCATCACCGAAGCCGACGTCCTGGCCTGGCTGGAGACGACCGCCGCCGCCTTCCAGGCGGGGGAGGTGGGTGCCCAGGACCTCATCGACATCCTGGGGGAGCTCCGACGCGCGTCCGCCGCCTGTGCCGACGCCTCCGACTGGGCGCTGCTCGCGGCCCGCGAGGGTGGCGCGAGCCTCCGCCAGATCGCGCCGGTCTTCGGCAAGGGTTACGTCCGGGCGCCCGCCGCCCGTCTCGAGAAGCTCCACCGCCAGGCCCAGAACGCCGAGCAGTGGCTGGCCATCCTCCGGCACAAGCAGACCGCGTGAGCGGGCCCGTGGACCGCATCGCCCTCGGCCTGGCGGCGCTCGGCCGGCCCGCGTACATCAACCTGGGCCGCGACGGCGCGCTGCCGCCGGTGCGCGACGTGGCTTCGATGCGCGCGGCGACGTTCGAGGTGCTCGACGACGCGTACGCCGCGGGGGTCCGGCACGTCGACGTCGCCCGGTCCTACGGGCGCTCGGAGGAGTTCCTGGCCGGCTGGCTCGACGAGCGCGGGCACGCCGACGTCGAGGTGTCGAGCAAGTGGGGTTACGCCTACGTCGGGGACTGGCGGCTGGACGCCGAGGTGCACGAGGTGAAGGAGCACTCGGGCGCCCGGTTCGCCGCGCAGTGGGCGGAAACCCTTGCGCTGCTGGGGGAGCGGGTCGGTCTCTACCAGGTGCATTCGCTCACTGTGGACAGTCCACTGTTCACCGACGAGCCGTTGCTCGAGGCGCTGGCGGAGCTGTCGGTCAATGGTGTCGCGGTCGGGTTCTCGACGTCCGGGCCGGACCAGGCGGCCGCGATCGAGCGGGCGTTCGCGCTCGAGGTGGCCGGGCGCCCGGTGTTCTCCGCGGTGCAGTCGACGTGGAACGTCCTGGAGTCCTCGGCCGGGCGGGCGCTGGCGGTGGCCCACGCGGCCGGGAAGCGCGTGCTGGTCAAGGAAACCCTGGCCAACGGCCGGCTCGCGGTCGAGGCGCCGGCGGCGGTGCGGGACATCGCGGCGGCGCACGACGCCGGGCCGGACGCGGTCGCCGTGGCCGCGGTGCTGGCGCAGGAGTGGGTGGACCGCGCGGTCATCGGTCCGGCGAGCCGCGCGCAGCTGACGGCGAACCTGCGGGCCACCACTCTTTCCCTGGGCGCGGACGAGGAAGCCGCGCTCGCCGACCTGGCGGAAGACCCGGGGGAGTACTGGCGACACCGGTCCTCCCTGAAGTGGGACTGAGCGCTTGCACTACCCTTCGCTGGCACGAAACCGACGACAGGAGGCCGGGTGCGTCATCGTCAGGTGGTCGCCTTGGCGGCGGTCGCGCTGGTGGGCCTGACGGCCTGCGAAGGGCCCGATCCGAACAACCTCGAGACGTACTACGACGATCCGGCGCCGACGTCGGCGCCGGTCACGACCGAGGCGCCGGTGAGTCCGGCGAAGGCCGAACCGGTCACACCGCCGGAACCCGATCCCGGTCTGCTCGCGGAGCCCGCGCTGCTGTCCGATGCGGACGTCGCGGAGGAAGGTGTGCAGCCGGCCTCGAACGAGGTCGCGGGCTGCCTGGCGGACGGGCCGTCGGCGGGCAGCCGGACCGTGACCTGGCGCTATCCCAGCGGGTCGGCGCTGAGCCACCGCGTCGTGGTGTTCCCGGACCGCTCGGCCGCCCAGGCCGTGGCGGAGAACGAGTGCGCGGGCAAGACGGTGAGCGTCCCCGTCCAGCCCGGGGTCGAGCGGCAGCAGGCCTGGAGTGACGGCAAGACCTGCACGGTGCTGCTGGCCAAGGGGACGCTCGTGTCCGAGCTGACGGTCTCGGCGAGCACCGAGACGCGGGCCGTGGACGCCGCGAAGCGCCTTCTGCCGGCGATGACGGCGAAGCTGACGGCTCAGCCGTAGCGGCGAAACCATTCCTGGACGCCTTCGCGGCCGTCGGGGATGAACGGCAGCTCCGGCGCCGGGTCCTCGACCCAGGCACGCAGCTCTTCCAGCGGTAGCCAGCGGCCTTCGACGATCTCTTCGGCCTGGTGGTGGATCGGGCCGTCCCAGCGGACCTCGAAGGCGAAGTTGTGGCAGCGGTTGCGGCCGTCGTCGTACACCTTGGTGAACAGCGGGACCGGGTCCACCCCGTGGACGCCGAGCTCTTCGGCCAGTTCGCGGCGGGCGCATTCGGCCGGGGTCTCGCCGGCGGCGACCACGCCGCCGGCCCAGCAGTCCCAGGTCGAGGGGAAGACGTCCTTCACCGCGGTGCGGAGGTGCACGTAGACGGCGCTGCCGTCACCCGAACGGACCAGCACGACCCCGGCGGCGTGCCACAGCGCGTCTTCGCGGACGCGGGCGCGGGTGGTCGTGCCGACCACCGAGCCGGCCTGGTCATAGAGCGCAACGAGTTCGTCACTGCCTGGCATGGGTGCATCGTTCCACCATCACGACCCCGTAGGGTGGTGGACATGCGGCGGATCATGGGAACCGAAGTCGAGTACGGCATCTCCGTGCCGGGCGACGCGACGGCGAACCCGGTACTGACCTCGACCCAGGTCGTCCTGGCCTACGCGGCGGCGGCCGACATCCCGCGTGCCCGGCGGGCGCGGTGGGACTACGAGGTGGAATCGCCGTTGCGGGACGCGCGCGGCTTCGACCTCACCGGTCCCGGCGGGCCGGGGCACGACCCGGACGTCGAGGACCTGGGGGCGGCGAACGTCATCCTGACCAACGGCGCGCGGTTGTACGTCGACCACGCGCACCCGGAGTACTCGGCGCCCGAGGTGACGAACGCGCGCGACGCGGTCATCTGGGACAAGGCCGGCGAGCGGGTGATGGAGGAGGCCGCGCTGAAGGCGGCGTCCGTGCCCGGCCAGCCGCAGCTCCAGCTGTACAAGAACAACGTCGACGGCAAGGGCGCGAGCTACGGCACGCACGAGAACTACCTGTGCGCGCGCTCGACGCCGTTCACCGCGATCATCGCGGGGCTGACGCCGTTCTTCGTGTCGCGGCAGGTGGTGACCGGCTCGGGCCGGGTGGGGATCGGCCAGCAGAGCGAAGAGGCCGGGTTCCAGCTCTCGCAGCGCGCGGACTACATCGAGGTCGAGGTCGGCCTGGAGACCACGCTCAAGCGCGGGATCATCAACACCCGCGACGAGCCGCACGCCGACGCGGACAAGTACCGGCGGCTGCACGTCATCATCGGTGACGCGAACATGTCGGAGTACTCGACGTACCTGAAGGTCGGGACGACGGCGCTGGTGCTGGACCTGATCGAGTCCGGCATCCGCTTCGACGACCTGAAGCTGGACGAGCCGGTGAAGGCGGTCCACCAGATCAGCCACGACCCGACGCTGAAGACGCAGGTGGCGCTGGCGAACGGGAAGAAGTACACCGGGCTGGACCTGCAGTTCGCCTACCACGAGATCGCTTCGCAGAACCTGGAGCGCACGGGCGCGGACCAGGCGGCGAAGGAGGTCCTGCGGGTCTGGGGCGAGGTGCTGGACGCGCTGGCGCGCGACCCGGCGGAGTGCGCGGACCGGCTGGACTGGCCGGCGAAGCTGCGTCTGCTGGAGGGCTACCGGCAGCGGGACCAGCTGGCCTGGGGCGCGCCGCGGCTGCGCTTGGTCGACCTGCAGTACTCGGACGTGCGGCTGGCGAAGGGCCTGTACAACCGGCTGGTCACGCGCGGGTCGATGAAGCGGCTGGTGACCGAGGAAGAGGTGCTGGCCGCGGTGACGACGCCGCCGTCGGACACGCGGGCCTACTTCCGCGGCCGGGCGCTGGAGAAGTACGCGACCTCGATCGCGGCGGCTTCGTGGGATTCGGTCATCTTCGACGTGGGCAAGGAGTCCTTGGTGCGGATCCCGACCCTGGAGCCGTTGCGGGGGACGAAGGCGCACGTCGGCAAGCTGCTGGACGAGTCGGCGACGGCGGAGGACCTCGTGGAGGCGCTCACCGGTTCGGACTAGGCGTGACGCACCAGCGATCGCGGCGTTGCCCCGAATGTCGGGGCCGCTGGGTAGGCTAGGAAACATCAGCCACACCGGGAGGCGAGATGGCCCAGGAAAAGATCGAAAAGCACGGCGGTGGTGACTCCGACGAGGAGTTCGACGACACCGGCGCGGCGGGTCAGGAGCGGCGCGAAAAGCTCGGCGAGGACGTCGACACGATCCTCGACGAGATCGACGACGTGCTGGAGGAGAACGCCGAGGACTTCGTCCGGGCCTACGTGCAGAAGGGCGGCGAGTAGCCGCTCGGGGCTTCGCGCCCTTGCCGACCGTTCAGCCGGCGGCCCGGGCTCCGCGTGACGGGTCGCCGCACGCGGAGTTCCGGTCCCCACAAAACCGGCCCGCACAGATGGGATTTTTGAGCACGTATGGACAACACCAGGGGCATCTCGGGTCCCGCGCTGCCGGCCGCGTACTTCTCGTCGGCGACGTCGTCGTTTTCGGACTTCTTGCGGGTGCAGGCGCCGGAGCTGCTTCCGGAGCGGCGGGTGGCGGGTGGCGCGGCCGAGCTGGGCGTGCCGCACGGCACGACGATCGTGGCCTGCACGTTCGCCGGCGGTGTGCTGATCGCGGGTGACCGGCGGGCGACGTCGGGGAACCTGATCGCGAGCCGCGACATCGAGAAGGTGCACGTCACCGACGAGTATTCGGCGGTGGGCATCGCGGGCACGGCGGGGCTGGCCGTGGAGATGGTGCGGCTGTACGCGGTGGAGCTGGCGCACTACGAGAAGATCGAAGGCGTTTCGCTGTCGCTGGACGGCAAGACGAACAAGCTCGCCGGGATGGTCAAGGCGAACCTCGAGATGGCGATGGCCGGGCTGGCGGCGATCCCGTTGTTCGTGGGGTACGACCTGGAGGCCGAGGACGCCAAGCACGCCGGGCGGATCGTGTCGTACGACGCCGCGGGCGGGCGGTACGAGGAAAACGGCGGCTACGCGGGCATCGGCTCGGGTTCGCTGTTCGCGAAATCCGCGTTGAAGAAGCTGCACGACCCGGACGCCGACGTCGAGGGCGCGGTGCGCGTCGCGGTGGAGGCGCTCTACGACGCGGCCGACGACGACACCGCGTCGGGCGGGCCGGACCTGGTGCGGCGGATCTTCCCGAGCGTCGTGACGATCACCGCCGAGCGTGGGGCCGTCCAGCTGTCGGAGGCGGAGACCGCGGCCGTCGCGGAAGCCGTGGTGGCCGGGCGCATCGAGCGCCAGCAGAGCCGGCTCTCCTGACGCGGGGCTGAACCAGTGAACGTTGGAACACCGGAAGACCTGGAGCGCACACCGTGACGATGCCGTTGTATGCCTCTCCCGAGCAGCTGATGCGGGAGCGTTCCGAGCTGGCGCGCAAGGGCATCGCGCGCGGCCGGAGCGTGGTGGTGCTGAAGTACGCGGGCGGCGTGCTGTTCGTGGCGGAGAACCCGTCGGCGACGCTGCACAAGGTGTCCGAGATCTACGACCGGATCGGGTTCGCGGCGGTCGGGCGCTACAGCGAGTTCGAGAACCTGCGCGTGGCGGGCATCCGGCACGCGGATCTCAAGGGCTACCAGTACGACCGGCGTGACGTGAGCGCCCGGGCGCTGGCGAACGCCTACGCGGCGACGCTGGGCAGCATCTTCACCGAGCAGCTGAAGCCGTTCGAGGTCGAGGTCTGCGTGGCCGAGGTGGGGGTCAGCGCGGCGGAGGACCAGCTGTACCGCCTGACCTACGACGGCTCGATCTTCGACGAGCCGCAGTACATCGTGATGGGCGGCCAGAACGAGAAGATCGCGGCGAAGCTGAAGGAGACGTTCGAGGACGGCCTGGACCTCCAGGCGGCCCTCGGGGTGGCGGTGGCGGCGTTGCGGGCACCGAGCCAGCCGTCGGCGTCCTCGTCGGCTTCGTCCGCCGCGGGCACTTCGTCGTCGGGGAACGCTTCGGGCAACGGCAACGGTGAGGCCGACCCGATCAAGCTGGAGGTGGCGGTCCTGGACCGCGACCGCCCGCGCCGGTCGTTCCGCCGCCTGACGGGCACGGCGCTGGACGCGCTGCTGCCGGTGCCGGACCCGGCGGGCGAGGAGCCGGAGAGCAAGCCGGAAGGCGAGTAGGGATTTTCCGAAGGCGGGGGGCGCGGGTCGCGTCCCCCGCCTTCGTCATGCCGGCCGCCGGGCGAAGGCGAGCAGGTGCGCACTGGCGTGGAGGAGCAGCGGGTCTTGTTCGACGAGCCGCGCCGCCCGCACCGCGGCTTCGACGCGGTGGGGGAACTCCGGTAGGCCGGCTTCGTCCAGGGCGGGCCAGGAAGGTCCTTCGACCCCGAAGACGGCTGTGCCGGTGAAGCCCGCAGCGGTCGCTTCGTCGCGTAGCTCGGCCGCCGTGTGCCAGTGCGTGGCGACGAAGCCGACGTGACCGTCATACGCGCCGGTCTCGACGACCGCGCGGACCGGTTCGGCGCGCTCGGCCGTCAAGGTGCCCGCGGCGCCGGCCTCCAGCAAGGACAAGTAGCGGCTGATGCCCGCGGCCGCGAGGAGCCCGCCGCCGGTTCGACGAGGTGGTACAGCGGGCCCAGGAGCAGGACCACGTCCTGGCTCGCGTCGCCGGCGGCGAGGTCCCGGGCGTCCCCGGCTTCGGCCGTGACGCCGGGCAGGGCCGCCGCTTCGGCGACGTGGGCGGGCACGACGTCCACCAGGTGCACCCGATGGCCGTCGGTGGCCAGCCAGGCCGCGTGGACGCCGGTGCCGCCGCCGACGTCGAGGATCCGGGCGCGTTCGGGCAGGAACCGCCGCAGCAGTTCCCGGGTGCGCAGGAACTCCAGCCTGCCGTGCGGGGTGCGAGCCAGGCGGGCTTCTTCGGCGGGGCCGGTCGAGTAGTGCGTCACGAGGTCCATGTCCCAGGGTCTCGGACGCCTCAACCGGATTTCACGACCCGGATTTCACGACGTCGCCGGCGCCGCCCGGAAGTTCTGGTCGGCGAACGCCAGCAGGTAGGGCAGGGTCGCGCGGGCGGTGTGCCACGTGTGGTTGAACCCGCGCTCGGCGTGCACGACCGCTTCCTGCCCCCGCGCCCGCAGCGCGTCCGCGATCCGGTGGGCCGTCGTGACGTCGGTGGGCGCGCCCGTGCCCACCGCCAGCATCACCGAGATCGGCGCCGGGAAGCTCATCGTCGGCAGGTAGCGGCGTGGGGTGTTGGCGGCGATCGCTGCCCGGTTGCCGTTCAGCACGCCCACCGAGTCGTTGAGGTCGTCATACGGCAACGCGATCAGCAGGGTGGCGAACTCGTCGACGTGGTGCAGGCCGATGTTCAGCGCGCCGAAGCCGCCGCCGGACATGCCGCCCAGGGCTCGGTGGGCGCGGTCGGCCACCGTGCGGTAGTGCTGGTCGATCGCCGGGACCACCGTGCGGGCCAGGTACGTCTCCAGCTGCGGGCCGCCCGGGACGTCGAGGCATTCCCAGTCCGTCGCGGGGTTGCCTGCCGTGAGGTCGACGCTGACCACGATCATCGGCGCGATGACGCCGGCCTGCTGCAGGGCCAGCAGTGTGCCCGGCGCGTCGCCCGAGGTCAGCCAGTCGCGGGGGCCGCCGAACGGGTAGCCGTGGATCAGGTAGACGACCGGGTAGCGGCGGGCCGTGTCGGCCGCGTACCCCGGCGGCAGGACGACGTAGTTGCTGCCCGACGGGACGCCGTGGGCCGGGTCGGGCAGGTTCAGCACGTCGATGCGCTGGCCGGCGGCCGCCTTGCCCGCGCCGGCCTGGGGCGCACTCGGTGCTTCCTTGCCGTCGTCGAGCAGGCGGCCGGCCAGGTTGACCACCCCCGGGCCGCGCTGCAGCAGCCGGGCCAGGTCGTCGGACGTGCGCACGTACCCGACGTAGCTGTTCACCGCGGTGACCGCGGCGAGCAGCAGGAGGACGCCGAACGCGGTGAAGCCCCAGCGGCGCACCCGCCGCCGGTGCGCCAGAGCGATCACGACGGCGAGCACCGCCACCGCGGCCGAGGCGAAGGCCAGCCAGATCAGCGGCGACTCGAGCGGACCGAGGTCACGGGCGCGCGCGGTGATGTCGCCGGGCAGCACCGGATCGGTCGCCAGGCCGTGCCCATCCATCGAATCCCCGCTCGTCCCCTGGCCGCGGGCATGCTCGCCCGCATCTCGATCAAGACGCTAGCCAGGGGACGCTGTGGGTTCGTTGAGAAAACGTAAAGAGTTGTTAAAGGCGGTAGATGGTGAGCGCGCTGGGCCGGGACCGGAAGCGGAACCGGTTGCCCAGCGGCCCGACCTCGCCGTCGGTGGCGACCCGCCGGTGCCCGTCCAGCAGCTCGACGTCCAGCTCGGACACGTCCAGCTCCTGGTAGACGTGGCTGGCCGCCAGGGTCCGGGTGATCATCGCCAGCAGGAACCGGGCCCGCGAGTACGGCAGGTCGGCCCGCAGGTAACGGACGTCGAGCAGGCCGGTGTCGAGCGCCGGCCGCCGGCTGGGCGCGAAGCCCTTCGGCGCGTACGTGCCGTTGCCGACGAACAGCAGCCACACCTGGGTGCGCTTGCCGTTGAGCCGGACGGTGAGCGGCTTGGCGTGCCGCAGCGTGCGGGCCAGCGCGATCGCCGCCGAGGGCCACTTGGGGTGCTTCTCCTGCAGCTTTTCGCGCAGCCGCACCATCTCCGGGTACCCGCCGAGGCTCGCGGTGTTGACGAACCAGCGGTGGGCTTCGCCGTCGCCGCCTTCGACCTCGACCTCGCCCAGGTCGATGCCCACGGCGTTGCCGACCTCGGTCGCCGCGTCGGCGTCGGGCATCGAGCGGACGCCGACGTCGCGGGCGAAGTGGTTGAGCGTGCCGGCCGGGATCAGCGCCAGCGGCAGGCCGCGTTCGGCGGCGACCGACGCGACCGCGGCGACCGTCCCGTCACCGCCCGCGACGCCGAGCGCGCGGACCGTGCCCCGGCTGTCGATCTCGGCTTCGAGCTGGGCGTGCAGGTCCTGACCCGGGTCCGGGTTGATGATCTCGGCCTTCGGCCAGGCGTGCCGCGCGTCTTCGGTCGGGTCATGGCCGTCGACCCCGGAGTTCGGGTTGACCAGCACGAGCATGTCGTCGCCGTCGACCATCTCGGGGGCTTCCGCGTCGTGGGCGGTGCGGGCCGGGACGTCGTCGTGCAGGGGCCACCAGTGCCGCGTCGCCAGGCCAACGCCGACGCCGATGCCCAGCCCGACGCCGACGTCCGAAGGCCAGTGCACACCCGTGTGGACGCGCGAGTAGGCGACGGCCAGCGCCACCGGGATCACCGCGAGCCCGGCCCGGGGCGACTCCATCGTGACCGCCGTCGCGAAGGCGGCCGCGGACGCCGAGTGTCCCGACGGGAACGACGAGGACGTCGGCCGTTTCCGCAGGCGGCGGTGCATCGGCACCTCTTCTTCGGCGGGACGGCGGCGCGGGAACAGCGGCTTGCCGATCAGGTTGGCCGCCGCGCTGGCCCCGGCGATGGCGACGACCCCGCGCAGTGCCCCGCGGCGGGTCGCGCCTTGCTGCGCGGCGAGCACCGCGGCCACGCCCCACCAGAGGCGGGACTTGTTCGCCGATCTGGAGAGCGCCATCAGCGCGTCGTCGGCTCTCGTGGCCGGGAGGGCGGCACTGCGGCGCATCAGGGCGCGGTCGGTGCGGCCCACCCGCCGGAAGGCCTGGATGAGCTGGTGTGTCAAGGAGTCGCCTTCCCCGTGTCGTCAAGAGCAGTGCTCCAATCGTGCCTGAATCGGGGAGTTTTCACCGTCTGTGGCAGACCGGGGGCGTGTCGACGCCCGAACGGCGCACCGTCGGAGGGGGTGCAGCGCCTACTCTGGGGGGATGCAGCGGCGGATCTTTGGCATCGAGACCGAGTTCGGGGTCACGTGCACCTTCCACGGACAGCGCAGGCTCTCGCCCGACGAGGTGGCGCGCTACCTCTTCCGGCGAGTCGTGTCCTGGGGACGCTCCTCCAACGTGTTCCTGTCGAACGGCTCCCGGCTCTACCTCGACGTCGGCTCGCACCCCGAGTACGCGACGGCCGAGTGCGACGACCTGGTCCAGCTCGTCACGCACGACAAGGCCGGGGAGCGGATCCTCGAGGACCTGCTCGTCGACGCGGAGCGGCGGCTGGCCGACGAGGGCATCGGCGGCGACATCTTCCTGTTCAAGAACAACACCGACTCGGCGGGCAACTCCTACGGCTGCCACGAGAACTACCTGGTGACCCGCGCGGGTGAGTTCTCCCGCATCGCCGACGTGCTCCTGCCGTTCCTGGTCACCCGGCAGCTCATCTGCGGCGCCGGCAAGGTGCTGCAGACCCCGCGGGGCGCGGTCTACTGCCTGTCCCAGCGGGCGGAACACATCTGGGAGGGCGTCTCCAGCGCGACCACCCGGTCCCGGCCGATCATCAACACCCGCGACGAGCCGCACGCCGACGCCGAGCGCTACCGGCGGCTGCACGTCATCGTCGGCGACTCGAACATGGCCGAGCCGACGACGATGCTCAAGGTCGGCACGGCGAACCTGGTGCTCGAGATGATCGAGGCCGGCGTCCAGTTCCGCGACTTCACCCTGGACAACCCGATCCGGGCGATCCGCGAGATCAGCCACGACCTCACCGGCCGCCGCCAGGTCCGGCTCGCCGGCGGGCGCGAGGCCTCGGCGCTCGACATCCAGCGCGAGTACCACGCCCGCGCGGTCCAGCACGTCAAGGACAACGGCACGACCCCGGCGAACGAGCGGGTCATCGAGCTGTGGGGCCGGGCCCTGGAGGCGGTCGAGCAGCAGGACTTCAGCAAGATCGACACCGAGATCGACTGGGCGATCAAGCACCGGCTGGTCGAGCGCTACCGGCACAAGCACGACCTGGACCTCTCCAGCCCGCGCATCGCGCAGCTCGACCTCGCCTACCACGACATCCGCCGCGGCCGGGGCATCTTCGACCTGCTCCAGCGCAAGGGCCTGGTCCGCCGGGTCACCGACGACGGCGAGATCGAGGCGGCCAAGGACACCCCGCCGCAGACGACCCGGGCGAAGCTGCGCGGCGACTTCATCGCCGCGGCCCAGGCCGCCGGGCGCGACTTCACCGTCGACTGGGTGCACCTGAAGCTCAACGACCAGGCCCAGCGCACCGTGCTGTGCAAGGACCCGTTCCGCTCGGTCGACGAGCGCGTGGAACGGCTGATCAGCTCGCTCTAGTCCGGCCCCGCCCGCCCGGTGTTCCCTACGAAAGTCGCCGGGCGGGTGCGGCAGGATCTCCCGCATGCGTGTCGTGCTGCTCGTGCTCGCCCTGCTGGTTGCGGTCGCGGTTCCGGCGTCGGCGGGAGAGCGCCTGGCTCAGTGGGACCTCAAGCCGACTGGCGTGACCGCGCAGTTCCGCGGCCTGTCCGCGGTCAGCTCGCGGGTGGCGTGGGTCAGCGGCACCCAGGGCACGGTTCTGCGCACCACCGACGGCGGGGCGAGCTGGCAGGCCGTCGGCCCGCCCGGCGCGGAGACGCTGGAACTGCGCGACATCGAGGCGTTCGACGCCGACCACGCCGTGACCCTCTCGATCGGCCCCGGCACCGACTCGCGCGTGTACCGGACCGAGGACGGCGGCCGGCACTGGCGCCAGACGTTCCAGAACACCGACGCGGCCGCGTTCTACGACTGCCTGGCGTTCTTCGACCCGTGGCGCGGCCTCGCGATGAGCGACCCGGTCGACGGGAAGTTCCGCGTCCAGGCCACCTTCGACGGCGGCCGCAGCTGGCGGCCGGTGCCCGACAGCGGCTTCCCGCCCGCCCTGCCCGGTGAGGCCGGCTTCGCGGCCAGCGGGCAGTGCATCACCACCTCGGGTCCGTTCGACGCCTGGCTCGCCACCGGCGGCGGCGCGACCGCCCGCGTCCTGCACTCCGGCGACGGCGGCCGGCACTGGAGCGCGTCGGCCACGCCGTTGCCGAGCAGCCCGTCGGCCGGCGTGTTCGCGGTCGCGTTCCGCACCCCGCACCAGGGCGTCGCCATCGGCGGTGACTACGCGAACCCGACGGCGCCCGGCCCGGCCGTCGCGCTGAGCCGGGACCGGGGCCGCACCTGGAGCACCCCGGGGCAGTACCCGGCCGGCTACCGCTCCGGGCTGGCCTGGCGCGGCGGCACGGTGCTCGCGGTCGGCCCCGGCGGCAGCGACCTCAGCCCGGACGGCGGCCGGCACTGGACGTCGTTCGACACCGGCAGCTTCGACTCCGTCGACTGCGCCGGCGCGGCGTGCTGGGCCAGCGGCGCGCAGGGCCGCGTCGCACGCCTGAGCCGCTAGAGCACCTGGCCGGTCGGGCGGACCATGATCTCGTTGACGTCCACCGAAGGCGGCTGCGAGAGGGCGTAGAGCACCGCGCGGGCGATGTCGTCGGCGTGCAGGTGGGGCTTCTTGCGCTGTTCGTCGGTGAGGATGTCGGTGTCGGTGATGCCGGGGTTGATCAGGGTGACGCGCACGCCGGTGCCGACGGCCTCCTCGCGGATCGCCCCGGCCATTCCGGTGACCGCCCACTTCGTCACCGAGTACAGGCTCGCGTTGCGGATGTAGCGGCCCGCGACCGAACCGGTGAGCAGCAGGTGCCCGCCCGACTCCCGCAGCGCGGGCAGCGCGGCGCGGG
Source organism: Amycolatopsis iheyensis (assembly GCF_024703995.1). GTDB lineage: Bacteria > Actinomycetota > Actinomycetes > Mycobacteriales > Pseudonocardiaceae > Amycolatopsis > Amycolatopsis iheyensis. The sequence goes on from NZ_JAMXQV010000002.1 coordinate 348,044, forward strand.
CGGTGAAGGCCGCGCCGAGGACGTTCGTGCGGACCATCTCCTCCCACGCCCGCGGGTCGGGGTCGTCGTCGCCGAAGAACGACGTGCCGACGCCGATCCCGGCGTTGGCGAAGGCCGCGTCGAGCCGGCCGAACCGCTCGACGGCCCGGTCGACGGCGCCGGAGATGCCCGGCCAGTCGCCGACGTCGGCGCCGAGCGCGAGGGCCCGGTCTTCGCCCAGCTCGGCGGCCAGCGCCGCGACGGAATCGGCCTTGCGGGCGACGAGGGCGACCTTGAACCCGGACGCGGCGGCGAGGCGCGCGGTGGCGGCGCCGAGGCCGCGGGAAGCACCGGTGACGAGGAGAACGCGATCATCCATGCCACCCAGGCTAGGCAGGATTCCCCACGCACGCGCGGGGAGCTACTCTCCAACGGGAAGCACGGCAGGGGAGGTGGTCATGGCGGAACCGGAGCCCTACGACGCCTATCTCGCCGCCTGCCCCACCCGGAAGCTCCTCGACGAGATCGCCGGCAAGTGGGTCAGCCTGATCCTCGTCGCGCTCGGTGACGGCCCGCGGCGCTACAGCGACCTTTCGCGACGCGTCGCCGGGGTCAGCCAGAAGATGCTCACCCAGACCCTGCGGGTACTGGAACGCGACGGCCTGATCCACCGCGAGGTGACCGCGGCGGTGCCCGTCCGCGTCGACTATTCCCTTACGCCACTGGGGGAAAGCCTGCGTGCGCTGATGGCCGGGGTGAAGGACTGGGCCGAGGCCAACTTCGACTCCGTCGACGCCGCGCGGGCCGATTACGACGCGCGCACCCCGGACCTCACGATCGGGCCGGGCGGCGCGGGCTAGGCTCTACCGGGTGTCCACCGCACGCGCCGAACGGCTGGTCAATCTGGTGCTGGCCCTCCTGTCCACCCGGCAGTACCTCACTGCCGAGCGGATTCGCGCCATCGTGCCCGGATACGGCGACGCGGCCAGCGACGAGGCCTACTTCCGGATGTTCGAGCGGGACAAGACCGAGCTGCGCGAGCTCGGCATCCCCCTGGAAACCGGCCGCAACTCCGCCTTCGACGCGATCGAGGGCTACCGCATCGCCCGCCGCGACTACGAGCTCGGCGAGATCGACCTCGCGCCCGACGAAGCCGCCGCGGTCGCGCTCGCCTCGCGGCTGTGGGACTCGCCGGAGCTGACCGGGCAGGCCCAGGGCGCGCTGGTGAAGCTGCGTGCCGCCGGCCTGGAGGTCGACGACCAGGCGCCGACCGTCGTCGAGCCGCGGGTGCGCGCCGAACCGGCGTTCGGGCCGCTGCTGGCCGCGGTGCAGAACGGCCAGGCCGTGCGCTTCGAGTACCGCCGCAGCGGCTCGCCGGAACGCATCATGCGCACCCTGGAGCCGTGGGGCGTGGTGTCGTGGCGGGCCCGCTGGTACGTCGTCGGGCACGACCGCGACCGCGGCGCCACCCGCTGCTTCCGCCTCTCCCGCGTCACCGGCCAGGTCCGCCCGGTCGGCAAGCCCGGCGCGGTCCAGCGGCCCGAAGGCGTCAACCTGCTCAAGCTCGTGTCGGTGACGGGGGAGTCCGAGCCGGCGCCGGTGACCACCGCCCGGCTGTGGGTCGCCGACGGCCGGGCCGCCGGTGTCCGCCGCCGCGGCACCGTCCTCGGCCGGTCCACGATCGACGGCGAAGAAGGCGACCTCGTCGAGATCGGCCTCTACTTCCCGGAGTCGGCGGCCGACTGGATCACCGCGCAGGGCCCGGACGTCGTCGTGCTCGAACCCGACGTGCTGGCCAAGACCGTCCAGGACCGGCTCGAAGCCGTCGTGGCCCGGCAGGGGAGCAGCCGGTGAGCGGGTCGACCGACCGGATGCCGAGACTGCTCGCGCTGGTGCCCTACCTGCTGGCGCGCCCGGGCGTCCGCGTCGACGACGCGGCGCACGACTTCGACGTCTCGCCCAAGCAGCTGCGCAAGGACCTCGAGCTGCTGTGGATGTGCGGGCTGCCCGGCTACGGGCCCGGCGACCTGATCGACCTGTCCTTCGAGGGCGACACGATCGTCGTCACCCACGACGCCGGGATGAGCCGCCCGCTGCGGCTCACCGGCGGCGAGGCGACCGCGCTGCTCGTCGCGCTGCGGGCGCTGGCCGAGACGCCGGGCGTGGTCGACGGCGACGCCGTCCGCCGCTCGATCGCCAAGATCGAATCCGCCGCCGGGCAGGCCCAGCCGGCCGGGGTGGTCGTCGGCGGCGGGGTGCGCGAGGGCAAGAAGACCGCGCGGACCCGGGCCGAGGTCGCCCAGGCCCTGCAGGACGGGCGGGCACTGCGGATCCGCTACTACACGGCGTCGAAGGACCAGGTCACCGAGCGCACGGTCGACCCGATGCGGCTGCTGATCGTCCAGGCGGTCGGCTACCTCGAGGCCTGGTGCCGCCGCGCCGAGGGCGTCCGGCTCTTCCGGCTCGACCGGATCGACGAGCTGACCGTGCTCGACGAGCCGTCGCGGCCACCCGCGCACGCCCACCCCACCGACATTTCCGATGGCGTCTTCCGGGAACGTCCCGACCAGCGGGAGGCCGTGCTGGTGCTCGACCCGGACGCACGCTGGGTAGCCGAGTACTACCCGTGCGAGGAGCTCGACGAGCTCGACGGCGGCCGGCTCCGGATCCGGATGCGCTACGCCGACCAGTCGTGGATGGTGCGGCTCGTGCTGGGGCTGGGCGGAGAAGCGCTGGTCGAGAGCCCGGCGGACCTCGCGGCCGACGTCGGCCGCCGAGCCGCCGACGCGGTGGCCCGAGCCCGTCACCTTCCGTCAACCTGCGACCACTAGGCTGAGCGCGTGCCGTATTTGCCCACCATCGTCCTCCTCGCCGCCGGGCTGGTGCTGCTCGCCATCTTGCTGGTGCGGACCACTCGGGTCTTGCGTGGTTTCCGGCAGACCGCAAGCATGGTGGCTACGAACACCCAGGACCGGGCGGGGTTGCTCCGCGCTCGGTCGGCCGCGCTGCGCGTCGCGTTCGCGCAGCGCCGCCGGAAGCCGGAAAACCAGTAACATCGCTACGAGACGCAGATAGGAGGCCATCTTGTTCGCCAACGGTTTGCAAGGATGGCATTTGATCATCCTGGTTCTTCTCGTCGTCCTGCTGTTCGGGGCCAAGCGGCTTCCCGACGCGGCCCGGTCGATCGGCAAGTCCATGAAGATCTTCAAGGCCGAGACCAAGGACCTCGCGGGGGAGAACAAGCCCGCCGCGGAAGACGCCGTGGACGCCGAGACGAAGCAGATCACGCCGAAGCCCGCCGCGGCGCCGGCCACCGACCAGCAGGTCGCGGACCTGCAGCGGCAGCTCGACGAGCTGAAGAAGCAGCAAGCGGCCGACCAGCCGCAGAAGAACGCCAGCTGAGCGGCTAGCTCGCACCCGGTCCCTGGTCCACGGAGCGCGCCGAGCCCGGCGCGCTCCGCCGGACACCGACGAGAACGGAACATCCCGTGGCGGAACCCGCCTCCGGAAACGGTGCCAGCCGCCGGTCGAAGCGGCGCAAGCGCAGCCGTCGCATGAACCCCGACGGCACGATGACGCTCATCGAGCACATCTACGAGTTCCGCCGCCGGCTCGGCTACGCGCTGCTCGCCATCGTGATCGGCGGCATCTTCGGCTTCTTCTGGTTCGAGACGAAGCTCGGGCCGATCCCGTCGCTCGGTGACATCATGATCGGGCCGTACTGCCAGATCCCCTCGCAGCAGCGGCTCGCCGGCATCGACGGCTGCCGGTTGCTGCAGACGGTGCCGTTCGAGTCGTTCATGATCCGGTTGCAGGTCGGTGTGGCCGCGGGCGCGGTCCTGCTGTCCCCGGCCTGGCTGTACCAGATCTGGGCGTTCATCGCGCCGGGTCTGTACTCCAAGGAGCGCAAGTACGCGCTGACGTTCGTCAGCTTCGCTTCGGTGCTGTTCGCCGCCGGCGCGGTGCTCGCCTACCTGCTCGTCCCGCACGCCCTGGCGCTGCTGACCAGCTTCGGTCAGGACCAGTTCGTCACGGCGCTGACCGCGGACAAGTACATCTCGTTCATCATGTCGCTGCTGGTGATCTTCGGCGTCAGTTTCGAGCTCCCGCTGCTGGTGGTGATGCTCAACCGCGTCGGCGTGGTCAAGTACCGGCAGCTGAAGAAGTGGCGGCGCGGCATCGTGTTCGCGCTGTTCGTCTTCGCCGCCTTCGCCACGCCGGGCTCGGACCCGTTCTCGATGCTGGGCCTGGCCGGCGCGTTGACCGTGCTGTTCGAGGTCGCCATCCAGCTCGCCCGCCTGCACGACCGCAAGAAGGGCCGCCTGGCCGAGGACGAGGGCTGGGACAAGCTGGACGACGACGAAGCGGCGCCGTTCAACTACACGCCGAGCACGATCGACGACGAGCCGTCCACCCCGACCGCGTCCGGTGGCCGCTCGTCCGGCACCGACGACATCACGTAGTGGGGATCCACGCCGCGCTCGCCGTGCACCCGGCGTCGGGCCACGGCGCGGCGGCCCGCATCGCCGACACGGTCGCCGAGCGGCTCCGCACCGCGGTCGACCGCCTCGACGTCCTGGTCGCGAACACGGTCGAGGAGTCCCGCGAGCTGATGCGGACCTCCCACGACGCGGGTCTCGACGTCCTGATCGTCCTCGGCGGCGACGGCGCCGCCCACCAGGGCGTCCAGTTCTGCGCCAACCACGACGTCGCGCTGGGCCTGGTGCCGGCGGGCACGGGCAACGACTTCGCCCGCGCCCTCGGCGTGCCCGGCGAGCCGCTCCCGGCGGTCGACGCGCTGGTGGCGGCCTTGCGGTCCGGCGCCCGGCGGCGCATCGACCTCGGCCGCACCGGCGAGACGTGGTTCGCGACGGTGCTGTGCGCGGGGTTCGACGCGAGCGTCAACGAACGCGCCAACCGGATGCGCTGGCCGTCCGGCCCGCGCCGCTACGACGCGGCGATCCTCGCGGAGCTGGCGGCGTTCCGCCCGCGCCCGGTGGTGGTCGACACCGGCGCCGAGCGCCTGGAGCTGACGGCAACCCTGGTGGCGATCGGCAACACCCGCTTCTACGGCGGCGGCGTCCCGGTCTGCCCGACGGCCGACCCCGAGGACGGCGTCTTCGACGTGACGGTGGTGGGGGAGATGACCCGCCGCGGCCTGATCCGCATGCTCCCCGGACTGCGCACCGGCAAGCACCTGACGCACCCGGCGGTCCGGACGCTCCGGGCCCGCTCGGTGTCGCTGACGGGCAACAGCTGGCCCGCGTACGCCGACGGCGAGCCGCAGGGGGCGGTGCCGGTGACCGTCGAGTGCGTTCCGGGCGCGCTGACCGTCCTGGCCTGACGCTCGGGGGCGTTCAGCGCCGCTCGCAGCGGGCGGCGACCTGGCGGCGCCGAGGCCCGCCGGAGTTCCGGGCGTGCTGACCGTCCTCGCCTAACGCTCGTAGCCACCCGCCCGCGCGACCAGCTGCCGGAAGTGCGCCGGCGTCAGCAAGCGGCCCGCGTCGGTGAAGTACACGCCGCCGCAGCGGTGGCAGAACCAGCCCTGCTCCCACACCTGCTGCGCAGCCGGGACCCCTCGGCGCTGGCGGCGGTGCGCCCGCACCCGCCGGACGTACAGCCAGACCAGCACACCCGCGGCGACGTAGACGCACAGCGACGGCAACGAGATCAACGCGATCCCCAGTGCCTGCGACGCCGCGCCACCGGGCGGCGGGTCGTCGAACGACGACAGCGGCAGCGCCAGGAAACAGCTCCCCACCAGCGCCAGCGCGATCACCGCCGCCAGCAGGCCGCCGCTGCGGCGCGGGGGAGGGAAGGGGTCCAGCGACCGCGCCACCGCCGTCACCGAAACCCCGCTCACCTGACTGCGCGTGTACACCACCGCGTCCCCGGCCGGCACCGCCACCATCGGCCCCTGACCCCGGTAGAACGCGTGCCCGCCGTGGTACACCGCCGGCACGTGCTGCACCTGGTCGAGCTGCCCGCACTGCGGACACGGTCCGGTCATGCCCCTCCGACGCCGCCACCCCGGAACCGGTTCCCGGTGTATAACGACCTATACTGCGGCCGAGCGTGATGATCATCACGCCGGGACACAAGATCCCGAAACTGCGGGGACGGTCACGCCGCGTGCGAACTGTCGGGGGCATGTGGAACCCTGACGAGGTGGCCAGTAGCCCTTCTCCCTCCCCGGCCGAGGCCTATGCGGCCTCCTCGCGCCGTGGGAAGTACCCCCAGCTGACCCGCTTCGCCGCGGAGGCGTCCTTCGAGTTCGACGAGTTCCAGCTCCGCGGGTGCGAGGCCCTCGAAGGCGGTCACGGCGTGCTCGTCTGCGCCCCGACCGGGGCCGGCAAGACCGTCGTCGGCGAGTTCGCCGTGCACCTGGCGCTGGCCGAAGGCCGCAAGTGCTTCTACACCACGCCCATCAAGGCGTTGTCGAACCAGAAGTACGGCGACCTCGTGGCCCGCTACGGCGCCGACGCCGTCGGCCTGCTCACCGGGGACACCTCGATCAACGGCAACGCCCAGGTGGTCGTGATGACCACCGAGGTGCTGCGCAACATGCTCTACGCCGGGTCCTCGACGATCACCGACCTCGGGTACGTCGTGATGGACGAGGTCCACTACCTCGCCGACCGGTTCCGCGGCGCGGTCTGGGAAGAGGTGATCCTGCACCTGCCCGAGCACGTCCGCGTGGTCGGGCTCTCGGCCACCGTGAGCAACGCCGAGGAGTTCGGCGAGTGGCTCGTGGAGGTCCGCGGCGACACCACGGTCGTCGTCGACGAGCACCGGCCCGTGCCGCTGTGGCAGCACATGCTGGTCGGGAACCGGCTGCTCGACCTGTTCGCCGGCGAGGACGTGCACGCGCCGGGCGCCGAGCTGCGGATCAACCCGACCCTGCTGCGCCGCACCGAGGAGATCGGCCGGCAGTACGCGCCCGCGGGTTTCCGGAGCCCGCGGGGCCGCCGGGGCGCGCCCCGGATGCCGCGGTTCCGGCCGCCGTCGCGGGTCGAGGTCGTCGAGCAGCTCGACCGGGCCGGGTTGCTGCCGGCGATCGTGTTCATCTTCTCCCGCGCGGGCTGTGACGCCGCGGTGGGCCAGTGCGTGCGGTCGGGGCTGCGGCTCAACGGTCCCGGTGAGGTCGAGGAGATCCGCCGGGTCATCGAGGAGCGCACGGCCGACCTGCCGGAGGGCGACCTCGGCGTGCTCGGCTACTGGGAGTGGCGTGAGGCGCTCGAACGCGGCATCGCCGGGCACCACGCCGGGCTGTTGCCGGCGTTCAAGGAGACGGTCGAGGAGCTGTTCGTCCGGGGGCTGGTGAAGGTCGTGTTCGCGACCGAGACCCTCGCGCTCGGCATCAACATGCCGGCGCGCACGGTGGTCCTCGAGCGCCTGGTCAAGTACAACGGCGAAGCGCACGTCGACCTGACGCCGGGAGAGTACACGCAGCTCACCGGGCGGGCGGGCCGGCGGGGCATCGACGTCGAGGGGCACGCGGTCGTCGCGTGGCAGCCCGGGGTCGACCCGAAGCAGGTCGCGGGGCTGGCGTCGACGCGGACGTACCCGCTGCGGTCGTCGTTCCGGCCGGGGTACAACATGGCGGTCAACCTGGTGGCCCAGGTCGGCGCCGCGCAGGCTCGTGAGCTGCTGGAACAGTCGTTCGCGCAGTTCCAGGCGGACCGGTCGGTGGTCGGCACCGCGCGCCGGATCGAGCGGAACAAGGAAGCGCTCAAGGGGTACGCGTCCGCGGTGACGGGTGACTTCGAGGAGATGCTGGAGTACGTCGAGCTGCGCGCGAAGATCTCGACGCGGGAGAAGGCGTTGTCGCGGCAGAACACCGCGGTGCGCCGGGCCGGCACCGCCGAGTCGCTGGAGAAGCTCCGCAAGGGTGATGTGATCGCCGTGCCGGCGGGTCGCCGGGCCGGGCTCGCCGTGGTCGTCGACCCGGGGCTGGACCCGATCCGCGAGCCGCGTCCGGTGGTCGTGACCGAGGACCGGTGGTCCGGACCGCTGTCGGTGGCCGACTTCCCGGCGCCGGTGGAGGCGCTGGGCCGGATCAAGCTGCCCAAGCACATCGAGCTGCGGTCGCCGAAGACCCGCCGGGACATCGCTTCGACGTTGCGCAACGCCGGGATCTCGTTGCCCGGTCGGCAGAAGCGGCGCTCGGGGGCGAACGAGGACGGCGAGCTCGCCGCGCTGCGGCGGGCCTTGCGGGCGCACCCGTGCCACGGTCTGGCGGAGCGGGAGGCCAACCTGCGCTGGGTCGAGCGCTACCAGCGGCTCGCCGCGGAAACCCAGCAGCTGGAACGGAAAGTCGCGGCGACGACGCACTCGCTGGCGCGCGCGTTCGACCGGATCCTGGCGCTGCTGGGCGAGCGCGGCTACCTCGGGCCCGAGTCGGCCGGTGACGGCGAGGACCGCGTCACCGAGCACGGCCGGCGGCTGACCCGGCTCTACAGCGAGTCGGATCTGCTGGCCGCGGAGTGCATCCGCCACGGCGTGTGGGAGGGGCTGGGGCCGGCCGAGCTCGCGGCCGTCGTCTCGACGCTGGTCTTCGAGGCGCGGCGCGACACCGCGGGTGAGCCCCGGCTGCCCGGTGGTGCGGTGCCGGAGGCGTGGCAGGAGACCGCGCGGTTGTGGGTGGAGCTGACCGAGGACGAGCGGCGTCACCGGCTCGACCGCACCCGCGAGCCCGACGCCGGGTTCGCCTGGCCGGTCTACCGGTGGGCGCGCGGCGAGTCGCTGGAGAAGGTGCTCACCGCGGCGGAGGCCAACGGCCAGGAGCTGTCGGCGGGTGACTTCGTGCGCTGGTCGCGTCAGGTGATCGACCTGCTCGACCAGATCCGGGACGTGCTGGGCAAGGCCGACCCGGTGGGGGCGACGGCCGCGGAGGCGGTCAAGGCGCTGCGGCGTGGGGTGGTGGCCGCGGGTGCGGCGTGAACTCTCTGTTAGGCCTGCTCCAGACGGTGGAGGCAGAGCGCGTGGACACGTGTGCTCGGGTCCGACCTGTGGTTGGATCGCCTCGACACCGTGCGTACGCGGCTTGACGGCGGTTTCGGGGTGGAAAGCGACATGATCGAAGCAGGCGGAGGCAGACGATGAGCACGCCGTATGGCGGCAACGACCCACAGCAGCCCCAGTACGGGCAGCAGCCGGGCGGCGCGTATCCGCCCAGCGGCCCGCAGGAACAGCCGCAGTGGGGTCAGCAGCAGCCGCCTTCGTACGACCCGAACCAGCAGCAACAGCAGTGGGGCCAGCCGCAACAGCCGCAGTACGGGCAGCAGCCCGGCGGGTACACCCCGCCGCAGCAGCCGCAGTGGGGTCAGCAACCGCCGCCCTACGGGCAGCAGCCCGGTGGTGGCTACCCGCAGAGCGGCCCGCAGCAGCAGCCCCAGTACGGGCAGCAGCCGGGTGGCGGATATCCGCAGAGCGGTCCCCAGCAGCAGCCGCAGTACGGGCAGCAGCCGCCGCAGGGCCAGTACGACTACGGCCAGCAGCAGCAGTTCCCCGGCGTCGGCGCCCCGGAGGGGGAGAAGCCGGCGAAGTCCAAGAAGGGCCTGCTGATCGGCGTCATCGTGGTGGTCGTGGTCGTCGCCGTGGTCGGCGTCCTCGGCTTCGTGACGCCCGGGTTCTTCAAGACGCAGGTCTTCAACAACACACAGATGCAGACCGACGTGCAGAAGCTGCTGACCGAGACCTACAAGATCGAGGGCGTCACCAGCGTCACCTGCCCGGCCGAGCAGAAGGTCGAGGACGGTGCGAAGTTCGAGTGCACCGCGACCATCGCGGGCAAGCCGCAGCAGATCCCGATCACGGTGAAGGGTGACGGCGGGAACTACGAGGTTTCCCCGCCCGCGGCCAAGTAGCTCACCGCGAGATCCGGTCGCCGGGGATATCCGGTGGCCGGATCTCGGCGTTTCCGGAGATGATCCGAGGTATGAGCGACTTCGAGATCCGGACGCTGCGTACCGACGAGCACCGCGCCGCGAGCGACCTGTTCCGCACCACCGTGCACGCCCGGCCGAGCGACGACGCCGAGTGGGAACGTTTCGCGGGTGTGTACCAGGCCGGTTGGGCCGTCGGCGCGTTCGACCCGGAGCTCATCGGCACCGCCCGCTCCTTCGACGCCGAGCTGACGGTGCCCGGCGGCGCGCGGCTGCCGACGGTCGGGGTGACCGGCGTCGGTGTCCGCGCCGACCGGACCCGCCGTGGTGTCCTGCGCGCGTTGATGACCGCTCAGCTGGAGGACTTCAAGGCCCGCGGGGCGGTGTTCTCGAACCTGCTCGCGTCGGAGGCTTCGATCTACGGGCGGTTCGGCTACGGCCTGGCCACGCGGTGCCGCACCTACAGCGTCGACCGGCACCGCGCGCGGCTGCGCCCCGACGTCCCCCTGGACGGCGAGGTGGAGCTGCTGGAGCTGGAGCGGGCCCTGAAGGTCCTGCCCGATGTCTACGAGCGGATCGGGCACCGGCCCGGGATGATGACCCGGCCCGAGGTGCTGTGGCGGCTCTACGGGAACCACGCCCGGAAGGACCACCCGACGCTGAAGGCGCTCGTGCACCACGGCGCCGACGGGCCGGACGGCTACGCGACCTACCACGTCAGCGGTCAGCACACCTACCCGTGGACCAAGCAGCTGGAGCTGGTGGACATGTTCGCCGGCACGCCGGCCGCGTTCGCCGGGCTGTGGCGGTTCCTGCTGGGTGTCGATCTGGTCGACACGATCGTCGCGGAGGAGCGGGCGATGGACGAGCCCATCGAGCTGCTCCTGGCCGACCACCGGCGGTGCACGGTCGACCGGTTCGCCGACGAGCACTGGCTGCGGCTCGTCGACGTCGAGAAGGCGTTGCGCGGTCGCGAATACGGCCACGCCGACCCGGTCGTCGTCGAGGTCACCGACCCGCTGCTGCCGGCCAACAGCGGCGCCTACCGGATCACGCCCGATGGCGCCGAACGCACCGGCGAGCCCGCCGCGCTGCGCCTGGACGTCACGACGCTGGCGATGGCCTACCTCGGCACCTGGCGGCCCTCCGCGCTCGCGGACGCCGGCCGGATCGAGGTGCGCGACCCGGCGGCGGCGGTGGCCGCGGACCGGCTCTTCGCCACCCGCGTCGCGTCCTGGTGCGGCACGCACTTCTAAAACGGGATGCCCCGGGCCGGGACCAGACGGCAGGATCGGCGCCATGACCGACTTCGACGTCCGCCTGATCACCGACGAAGAGCGCCGCAGCACGTTCGACCTGCTCGGCCGCGCGCTGCACAGCAACCGGGTGAGCGACGAGACCTGGGCGCGGGTCGGGGACTCCTGGCCCGCGGCGCACAAGTTCGGGGCGTTCGACGGCGACGCGCCGATCGGGGTCGCGAGCTCCTTCGACACGGAGATCGCGGTGCCCGGGGGAGCGGTCGTGGGAGTGGCCGCGGTCGACGGCGTCGGCGTGCGCGCGGACCGGACCCGCCGCGGGGTGCTCACCGCGTTGATGGCGGCCCAGCTGGCGGACGTCGCCGCGCGCGGGGTCGCGCTGGCGGTGCTGCACGCGAGCGAGCCGACCATCTACGGCCGGTTCGGGTACGGCTCGGCCGCGCTCGGCAAGACGGTGCGGGTTGCCCGCCCGGCGGCGCGGCTGCACGAGCGCGTCCCGGCGAGCGGGGACGTCCGGATGCTGACCCCGGACGAGGCCGTCAAGGAGATCCCGGGCCTGTACCGGCGGATCGGGCTGCACCGGCCGGGCATGCTCGGCCGGCCCGACCTGTGGTGGCCGATCGCCCACGACCGGCACGTGGGCCCCGCGGGCAGCCACGTCGTGGCCGTCCACAGTGGACCTGACGGGGACGACGGCTTCGTCGTCTACGACACCGTCGAGCACCGGTCGTTGGACGCGCCGGACGAGGGCGCGGTGCTGAAGGTGCGCGACCTGCAGGCGGCCGGCCCGGTGGCGCGGGCGGCGCTCTGGCGGTTCCTGCTGTCGGTGGACCTGGTGTCGGCGGTGCACGCCCGGCACCGGCCGGTCGACGAGCCCGTGGCGGCGATGCTGACCGACCACCGGCACGCCCGCAGCCTCGACGTCGAGGACGACCTGTGGCTGCGGCCGGTCGACGTCGCCGCCGCGCTCGGCGCCCGCACCTACCGCACGGTCGGCCCGGTGGTGCTGGCGGTGACCGACCGGACCCTGCCGGCCAACACCGGGCACTACACGGTCGGCCCGGACGGCGCGGCCCGCACGGACACCGCGGCGGACCTCGCCCTCGACGTCGACACGCTGGGCATGCTCTACCTCGGGCAGTGGAGCGCGACGGCGCTGGCCCAGGCGGGTCGCATCGAGGTCCGCGACCCGGCGGCGGTGGCCCGGGCCGACGAGCTGTTCACCACGGTCGCCGCGCCGTGGTGCGGGACGCTGTTCTAGGCGCCGGGCAGGGCCTTGAGGAGCCGTTCGACCGAGTTGCCGAGGTTCCAGCGCTCGGCCAGCTCGGCGACGCGGTCCGGGTCCGCGGGGGTCGCCGGGACGGTGTCGGGGCGGGACTGCTCGACCGGCGCGTCCACCGCGACGCGCACGACCGTCGGTGCGACGGCCAGGTAGTCGGCCGCGTCGGCCAGGCGCAGGCGCGTCTTGAGCGGGACGCGGTTGTCGCTCGCGGCGGAGGCCTCCAGCAGTGCGTCCAGCGAGCCGAACTGGGTGATCAGCTTCGCCGCGGTCTTCTCGCCGATCCCGGCGACACCGGGCAGGCCGTCGGACGGGTCGCCGCGCATCACGGACATGTCGGCGTAGGCCGGGCCGGCGGTTTCGCGGGGCAGGCTGTAGCGCTCGGCGATCTCGGCCGGCCCGAGGACCTCGGCCTTCGCCCAGCCCTTGCCGACGTAGATGACCGACGCGGGGGAGGGCTCGGTGCGGACCAGCTGGAACAGGTCGCGGTCGCCGGTGATCACCTCGACCGGGATCTTCAGCTCGCGGGTGGCGAGGGCGCCGATGACGTCGTCGGCCTCGTAGCCGGCCGCCTCCGCGGTGGCGAACCCGAAGGCTTCGAGCAGCTCGAGGATGATCGGGACCTGCGGGGTGAGGGTGTCGGGCACCTCTTCGACGTCGGGGTCGCCGCCGCCGGTCTCCTCGGCGACGCGGTGCGCCTTGTAGCTCGGCAGCAGGTCGGTGCGGAACTTCGGCCGCCAGTCGGCGTCGAGGCAGCACACGAGCCGGGAGGGGCGCCGGTCGGTGAGGATCCGCGCGATGGTGTCGGCGAACCCGCGCACGGCGTTGACCTGCGTCCCGTCGGCGGCGCGCATCGAATCGGGCAGGGCGAAGAAGGAACGGAAGTACAGGCTCGCGGAGTCGAGCAGGGCAAGGGGTCCGGTCACCCGCACAGCCTGCCACGGCGGGCGGGCGCCGGCGGGCAAGCCACGCTAGGGAGGGGAGCGGTCGCCTGCTTCCGGTGGCAGCCGCGTCACCCGGCCCGGCATGTCGTGGCCCCACGCCGACGGGCTGCCACTCCCGTCCTACTAGGCTCGCCCTCATGTCGCGCCGTTCCCTCCACACGCCCGCCCCCGATGCCGCCGCTCTCCGTGCCCGCCTGGACCGGGCGCGTGCCGCCGCGGCCGCCGCGGACACCGACGCCCTGCTCATCGCGCCCGGCTCCGACCTGCGGTACCTGATCGGGCAGGCCGGTGGCTCCTTCGAGCGGCTCACCACCCTCGTGGTCCCGGCCGACGGCACGCCCGCGCTGGTGGTGCCGAAGCTGGAGGCGCCCGGGTACGCCGACGTCCCGGCCGAGGAGCTCGGCGTCGAGCTGCTGACCTGGGTGGACGGCGACGACCCGTACCAGCTGGTGGCCGACCGGCTGGGGAAGCCGGGCCGGGTCGCGGTCAGCGACTTCACCCCGGCGCTGCACGTCCTGGCGCTGCGTGCCGCGCTCGCGACCGCCGAGCAGACCCTGGCCGGCCCGGTCGTGCGGGAGCTGCGGATGCGCAAGGACGCCGCCGAGATCGCGTCGCTGCGGGACGCCGGCGCGGCCATCGACCGCGTGCACGCCCGCGTCCACGAGTGGCTGCGGCCCGGGCGGACCGAGGCGGAGGTCGGCGCCGACATCGCCGCGGCCATCGTCGAGGAGGGGCACGTCCAGGCGGACTTCGTGATCGTCGGCTCCGGCCCGAACGGCGCCAGCCCGCACCACGACGTCTCCGACCGCGTCATCGAGAAGGGTGACGTCGTGGTCGTCGACATCGGCGGTCCGCTGCCGGCCGGCTACAACTCCGACTCCACCCGCACCTACGCCGTGGGCACGCCGCGCGACGCCGACGTGGCCGAGACCTACGCGGTGCTGCAGCGCGCCCAGGCCGCCGCGGTGGCCGCGGTCGAGCCGGGTGTCACCGCCGAGGCCGTCGACGCCGCCGCGCGCGACATCATCGCCGAGGCCGGCTTCGGCGAGTACTTCATCCACCGCACCGGGCACGGCATCGGCCTCGACGTGCACGAGGAGCCCTACATCATCGCCGGCAACGCGCTGCCGCTGGAGCCGGGCATGGCCTTCAGCGTCGAGCCGGGCATCTACCAGCCGGGCCGGTGGGGCGCCCGGATCGAGGACATCGTCATCGTCACCGACAGCGGCGTCGAGTCCGTGAACAACCAGCCGCACGACCTCGTCGTGCTGGACGCATGACCCCCGGCGGCCTGGAGCCGCTGGACCAGGCCATCGTCCAGGAGCTCGCGGCCGACGGGCGGCGCAGCTTCACCGACCTCGCCGAGCGGGTCGGGCTGTCGGTGTCGGCGGTGCACCAGCGGGTGCGCCGCCTCGAGCAGCGCGGGGTCATCCTCGGCTACACCGCGCGGCTCGACGGCGAGCAGATCGGCCTGCCGCTGACCGCGCTCATCTCGCTGACGCCGAACGACCCGGCCGCGCCGGACGACTACCCGCAGCGGATCCAGCACATCAAGGAGATCGAGTCCTGCTACTCGGTCGCCGGCGACGAGTCCTACATCCTGCTGGTGCGCGTCCAGTCGCCGCTGGGGCTGGAGGACCTGCTGCGCCGGATCCGGGAGGCCGCGAAGGTGTCGACCCGGACGACGGTGGTGCTCTCCACGCCGTTCGAGGGACGTTCGCCGACGTTCTGACCCCGGCCGCACGCTGGTGTCAGCACAAGGGCACTGGTACGGTAAAAGGTATGGCAACACGTAAGGTGACTCTTTCGCTGGACAGTGGCGCCCTGGAATTCGCAGAGCGCGCCGCGAAAGCCCACGGAATCTCGGTCTCCTCCTGGCTGTCGAAGGCGGCCAGGCGCGAGGCGGTTCGCACCGGTTACACCCCGCAGCGGCCGGAGCCGGCCGTCGCGGACTCGGACGAGGCCGAGCGCGCCGCGGCGGAAAAGGATCTGCGTGCGCAGGGGTGAAGTCTGGA
Organism: Amycolatopsis iheyensis; assembly: GCF_024703995.1. Taxonomy (GTDB): domain Bacteria; phylum Actinomycetota; class Actinomycetes; order Mycobacteriales; family Pseudonocardiaceae; genus Amycolatopsis; species Amycolatopsis iheyensis. The sequence continues at coordinate 363,404 of NZ_JAMXQV010000002.1, forward strand.
CGTACCACCCCCCGACCGAACCGGCCCGGCACCGCACCGTCGTGCTGCTGTCCTCGGACGGGGTGAATGAGTCCGAGCGCCCCTGGCTGCTCGGCACCGAACTCCTCGAACGCGACCCGCAGGACATCCTCGGCGTCGCCATCGACGCCCGCTACTGGGTCTCGACGCTCAACCTGACCCGGCTCTACCGGCCCTGGTTCGACGAGCGGATCGCCGAGATCGACCAGGACGTCCAGGAACGCATCGACATCGCCCTGCGCGCGGCACTCGATCTTTGAGTGTATAACGCCCTATACCGCCCGGCGATGGTGTAAAAACACCAGTCCCACAAGCAAAACTTCCGCTTCAGAGGAGCGGAGGTTCAGCGGGCCACGACCTCCGGGGCCGCGTGCAGCTTCCCGTCGGCGCCCGCGAGGCAGGACGCGTTGCCGTCCTGGGCCGCGATGAACTCCGTCAGGCAGTTGGCGATGGCCGCGTGGCCGGCCGCGTTGGGGTGGAACGACTCCTGCAGCGCGTGGCCCGCCCGGTCGGCCTGGCCGAGGTCCGCCAGCTGCAGGGTGAGGCGGGTGAACCACTCCGTCGCCGGGTTCGCGCCGCCGCTGCACGCCTCGTGCTTCACACCGGCCTTGGCGAGGTCCAGGAACCGGGCGCCGGTCTCCCGGGCGGCCGTCTTCAGGCCGCCCGAGAGGATGCCGATGCCGGTCTGGGAGATCCACCGCAGGTCTTCGACGCGGAACGGGCAGCCGTTGAGGCTGCGCAGGTCTTCGGGTAGGTCCGGGCCGATGGGCGCGGCGTAGGACTGCAGGATCAGCTGGTAGTCCGCGGGCACGTACCCGGCCTGGGCGAGGACTTTCTTGACGTCCAAGACGGCCTTGGCGACCTTCGGCACCATCGCGTCCACTTTGGACTGCCAGGACTGCTTCAGCGCGGTGCTGCACGGCGGGCCGCCCGGGTTGAACCAGGCTTTGAAGCAGTCGGTGACCTGGTTGGAGAACTTGGGTTCGTCGTTGGCGCCGACGGCGATCACGACGGCGGCGACGCGGTGGTCCTTGACGAGTGCGGCGAGCTGTTGGGCCTGGGAGCCTTCGGTCCACTGCTTGACGTCTCCGAGGGCGACCTGTTCGGCGGGTGCGCCGGAGCAGGCGAGGTTGACGTGGGCGGTGATGCCGGGGGTGGCGATCTTGTCGACGAAGGCGTTGGGGGAGCGGTGGCACCAGTTGCCGCCCTGGCCGTTGGTGGTGGCGGTGTACTGGCCGGCGCCTTCGCCGGAGACGGTGCTGTCGCCCATCGCGACGACGGTGAGGGGGCCGGTGCCGGGTGGGCCTTGCCGGGGTTGGGGGCGGCCGGTCCGGCTTTCGGAGCCGAAGAAGACGAAGAAGCCGACCAGCAGGGCCACGCACGTGAGGACCAGTGCTCCCCAGTACCACCGAAGACGTCGCATCGCCGTCGATTCTACGGATGGGGTGCTCGGGTCAGGCGCCGATCTTCTTGATCAGCTCCGAGAGGTCCGCCACTTGGTCGGCGGGTGGTGCGGTGATTTCGACGGGGTCGCCCCAGTCGCGGTAGTCGGTGGTGCCCTTGACGGCCGCGTCGGCGGCCGCGGGTGGGAAGCCGGGGCTGAGGTCGATGGTGAAGCGCGCGGGGCGGTCGGCGGTGTCGAGCCAGAGTTCGGCGGGGAGCTTGGCGGTGACGGGTGGGGCGGGTTTGCCGTCGACGGGTGGCTGGGCGAACTCGGGGAAGAGGTCGGGTGCCCGGGCGGCGTCGATTTCGAGGCGGTAGTGGTTGGCGGGCTGGTCGCGCAGGGTGGTCTGGTTGGCGGAGACGATGCGGCCGGCTCGGTCGATTTCGGTGAGGGCGCGGCCGAGGTCGGGTAGTTCGGCGAGCAGGGGCACGGCAGCGGCGGCCATCTGGGCGTAGATGTCGGGGTTGTCGGGGTCGGTGCCGAGCCAGGGTTTGCCGGGGATCGCGGCTTGGCGGGGGTGGGTGTAGGTCTTCTTGCCGAGGACGCGGATTTCGGTGCCGTCGAAGGTCATCGTGAGGTTGCAGGTCTGGCCGTCGAAGCTGAGTGCGCCGGTGGAGCTCTTGCCGGTGGTGCCGAGGCTCGCGTCGATGGTGAAGGTGGCCGATGGTGCTTGGGCGATCGCGGTGCGGATGGCGGCGACGAGCTGTGCGGTGTCGGTCGCGGGGGCGGTGAGGGTCGGGCTGGGTGGGGGTGTGGGGCCGGGTGCGGGATCGCACGCGGTCAGCAGCAGGGCGGCCAGTGCGATGGTCGGTGCGGCTCTGCGCATGCGTCCCCTTCGGTGTCGGGTCCGGGGGACGGTAGCGGGCGGAGGTCACGTTCCGGGTGTGGTGTCCAGCCAGGTGCGCAGGAGGGCGACGAGGGACTTGGTGAGGGCGGTGGGGGCGAGTTCGCGGTCGTGGAGCCAGTGGCGGACCTGGTCGGCGGAGAGGGCGGCGAGCAGGACGTCGGCGGCGATTTCGGGGTCGGGTGCGCCGCCGGTTTCGAGCAGGTGGTGGCAGTGGCGTCGCCAGAGCGTGTGGGCGCCGGTGCGGAAGCGGGCGCCGGTGGTGGCGGTTTCGGAGAGCAGGACGAGGTCGAGGTGGTGGGTGAGGAAGGTGAGGTAGGCCTCGGTGAAGGCGGCGAGGCGGTCGGCGGGGGGTGCGCCGGGGCCCAGGGGTGGGGGTCCGGTGAGGAGGCGGTCCTGGAGTTCGCGTTCGCGTTCGTCGAGCAGGGCCATGGCGAGGCCGCCTTTGTCGCCGAAGCGGCGGTAGAGGGTGCCTTTGCCGACGCCGGCGGCGGCCGCGACGTCGTCCATGGTGACGGCGTCGACGCCGTGTTCGGTGAAGAGGGTTTCGGCGGCGGTGAGGGCGCGGAGGCGGTTGCGGGCGGCGTCGGCGCGTTCGCGGACGGGGGCGCCGAGGAGGGGGAGTTCGGTCGGCGTTGACGAAGCGGACTTGGGTCCGCTACGGTTCGAGGACATAAGCGGACTCTAGTCCGATTCTTGGTCCGGCGGAAGCCGACACCCTCTCGAGGAGCCTCGAAATGCCTGATCTGCTGCACATTTCCGCGTCGCCGCGCGGCACGGACTCCCAGTCGCTGCGCCTGGCAGCTACTTTCCTGGACACCTACCGCACCATCCACCCCGGCGCGGAGGTCGAGGAATGGGACCTCTGGGACGGCACGCTGCCGGCGTTCGGGCCGGCCGCGGCGCGGGCCAAGATGACCGTCTTCGGCGGCGGCACCCCGCAGGGCGAGGAAGCGGCGGCGTGGCAGGCCGCGCGCGACACCTTCGCCCGGTTCGACGCCGCGGACCGGGTGCTGTTCAGCGTCCCGATGTGGAACACCGGCGTGCCCTACATCCTCAAGCAGTTCATCGATGTCGTGTCCCAGCCCGGCCTGGTCTTCGGTGTCGACGCGGTGTCCGGGTACGAGGGCCTGCTCGCCGGTCGCGGCAAGCGCGCGGCCGTCGTGTACACGAGCGCGGTGTGGGGGCCGGGCCTCGGGCCGGAGTTCGGCACGGACTTCCAGGCGCCGTTCTTCACCGGGTGGCTGAACTGGACCGGCATCGACGACGTCACCGAGGTCCGCTTCCACCCGACGCTGACCGGGGACGCCGAGGAGCTGTCGCGGATCGCGCACGAGGCGGCTCGCGACGCGGCGAAGTCGTTCTAGCTGTATTGACCCGTGAGGTCGGGGACGCGGCTGGTGGGTGGTTTGCCGCGTGGTCGCGGTAGCGGGTGGCGGTGGTGACCGAGACCTGGAATCGGTCCGCGGCTCGCCGCCACGGCCACCCTTCGTCGAAACGTGTCGCGCTCCGTAGCAAACTTCGTGGTCAATACCTCTAGCCGGCTTCGGTGAGGTCGGTGGTGGCCGCGAGCCCGACGGCGAGGTCCACGAGTGCCGGCACGGCGGGGTTGTCGTTGCCCGGCAACCAGACCAGCTCGGTGCGGGCGACGTCGTGCTCGAGCGGGACGAACGCCACGCCGGTGCGTCGCAGGCTGTGGGACGAGCGGGTCAGGCGGGTGATGCCGACGCCGGCGGCGACGAGGCCGAGCAGTCCCTGCACGGTCGCGGCGCGTTGCACGACGTGCGGGGTGAAGCCGGCTGCGGCGAAGTCGGCGTCGTAGCTGCGGTGCCAGGGTTCCCAGCTGGTGCGCGGGGTGAGCACCCAGGGTTCGCCGGCCAGGTCGGCGAGGGTGAGCGAGGCGCGGGTGGCCAGGGGGTGCCCGGTGGGGAACACGGCGCAGACCTCTTCGGTGAGCAAGGTCCGTGACGTCAGGCCGTCGACCAGGGGTGGCCGGGTGAAGGCCAGGTCGAACCGGCCTTCGCGCAGGCCGTCGACGAGTTCGGCGATCGAGGCTTCGGCGGTGCTCACCTCGAGGTCGGGCAGCTGCTCGCGGACCGCGCGGACGACCGGTGGAAGCAGGTAGTTCGCCGTCGTGGTGAGGAACGCGAGGCGGACGCGGCCGATTTCGCCGCGCACGGCCCGGCCCACCGTGGCGACGGCCGCTTCGGCGCGGGCCAGGACCGCGCGGGCTTCGGGGAGGAACAGCTCGCCCACGGCGGTGAGACGGGCGCCGCGGGCGTCGCGGTCGAACAACCGTGCGCCGAGGGTGCGTTCGAGCACGGTGATCTGCTGGGAGAGGGACTGCTGGGCGATGTGCAGTCCGGCGGCGGCGCGGGTGAGGCTGGTTTCGTCGGCGACGGCGACGAAGTAGCGCAGCTGCCTCAGCTCGGGGGTCACAGGCTCCGACTGTAGCCCTGGGAGGAGATCGGTGTTGGCGGGCCGGTGGTGATCATCTGCAGGATAGGGGCAGGAAACCACTGGGAGGAACCCGAAGATGAGCAGGGTCTGGTTGATCACCGGCTGTTCTTCCGGCTTCGGCCGGGAGATCGCACTCGCGGCGCTGGCCGCGGGTGACCGGGTGCTGGCCACCGCGCGGCGGCCGGAAGCCTTGGCGGAGCTTCAGGAACGCGGCGGGGACCGGGTCCGCGTCGCGGCGCTGGACGTCACCGACGCCGGGCAGGTCGACGCGGCGGTGAAGAGCGCGCTCGAGGAGTTCGGGCGGATCGACGTCGTGGTCAACAACGCCGGCAACGGCTCGGTCGGCGCGGTCGAGGAGCTGACCATGGACGAGCTGCGGGCGCTGATGGAGGTGATGTTCTTCGGCGCGGTCGCGGTGACGAAGGCGGTGTTGCCGCACCTGCGGGCCCAGGGCAGCGGCACGGTGGTGCAGATCAGCTCGATGGGCGGGCAGCTGTCGCCGCCCGGGTACGGGGCCTACTGCGCGACGAAGTACGCGCTGGAAGGGATTTCCGAGGCGCTGGCGGCGGAGGTCGCGCCGTTCGGGGTGCGGGTGCTGATCGTCGAGCCGGGCGCGTTCCGGACGGAGTTCGGTGGTGGCCGCATGCACCGCTCCCGCACGATCGACGCCTACGCCGCGTCGACGTCGGGCACCCGGGACGCGGTCGAGGCGATGGACGGCACCCAGCCGGGCGATCCGGCGAAGGCGGCCGCGGCGATCGTGCGGGCCGTCGGCAGCGCGGACGCGCCGCTGCACCTCGCGCTGGGCGCGGACGCGGTGGAGGCGATCCGGGCCCAGCACGAGTCCCTGGCCGCCGACCTGGCGGCGTGGGAGGACATCAGCCGTGCGACGGCGCTGGGTTAGGCGGGGTCCTGCAGCAGGCCGAGGACGTTGCCGTCGGCGTCGGTGAAGGTCGCGACCAGGCGCCCGTTGCCGACGTCCTTCGGCTCGTCGGCGACCTTCGCCCCGGCGGCGGTCACCTCGGCGAGCTTCGCCTGGATGTCGGCGACCTCCCAGTAGGCGATCGGCGAGGTCATGCCGGAGTTCGGCACCAGCCCGATGTGCTGGCCCCCGGCGTCGTAGCCGACGTAGTAGGGCGAGTCGGCCTGGGGTTCGATGCCGAGCAGGGCGGTGTAGACGGCCTTGGCGGCGGCCAGGTCGGCGACGGGGTGCAGGACGGTCTTGATCCCCTGGGTGCTCATCGGTGCTCCTGAAGTCGGTGGTGCGGTACGCCGTTGACGGTATTCGCGGCGCGCTGACCAGCGCTTCTCGATTCCTGATCGGTTAGTCGAGCAGGGCGGTGAGCACGCCGTCCAGCAGCCGGACGCGGCGGTCGGCGATGCGGTGGACCTCGTCGTCGTGGGTTGCGACGATCACCGCGGCTCCTTCCTCCGCGCAGCGGCGCAGCAGCCGCAGCACGCGGGGTGTGCTGCCCGCGTCCAGGTGTGCCGTCGGCTCGTCGGTGAGCAGCACCCGGGGGCGGCAGGCGACCGCGCGGGCCAGCGCGACCCGTTGCTGCTGGCCGAAGGACACCTCCAGGGGGTAGCGGTCGCCGAGATCGCCGATGCCGAGTTCGTCCAGCAGGCCGGTGACGCGGTCGGCGATCTCGGTGCGGGACGGGCGTGGGACGTCGGAGCGCAGCCGCAGCGGGAGGGCGACGTTCTCGGCGATCGTCAGCTCGTTGGCGAGCCCGAGGGCCTGGGGCAGCACGGCGCAGGTGTGCCACGGCGGCGCGCCGCTGATCGGGACGCCGTCGAGCAGGACGCAGCCGGAGTCGGGGGAGTCGAACCCGCACAGTAGCGCCAGCAGAGCGCTCTTGCCCGAGCCCGAGCGGCCGGACACGGTGACGAGCTCGCCGGCGCCGACACGCAGCTCGAGCCCGCGCAGCACTTCGATGTCGCCGCTGGGGTGGGCGAAGCTGCGGCGCAGGCCGACGGCTTCCACGAGCGACTCGGTCATGGGCGCGGCTCCCGTTCTTCGATGCCTTCGAGGGTGCCCTTGTGCAGCCGGGCCACGCGCGCGCCGAGGTCGATGAGGCGGTCGTCGTGGGAGGCGACCAGGACCGCGAAGTCCTGGTCGACCAGGTACCGCAACGTGTCGAGCACGAGGTCGGCGGAGGCTTCGTCCAATTGGGACGTCGGTTCGTCGGCGAGGATCACCGTGGAGCGGGCGGCGAGGACGCAGCCGAACGCGAGGCGCTGCTGCTGGCCGCCCGAAAGCGCGGAGATCTTCCAGTCGCCGGTGCCGTGCAGGCCCAGCTGGCCGAGGATGTCCTCGGCGTTGCAGTCGGTTCCCGCGGCTTCGGCGGCGGCGCGGAGGTTTTCGGCCACCGACAGGTACCCGAGCAGGTTGTCGGCCGGGTTCTGGAACACCAGCCCCAGGTGGTGGCGGCGCAGCGCGCGTCGTTCGCGGTGCTTGAGCTTGCGGACGTCGGCGCCCTGGAAGGTCAGGGTGCCGCGGGCGGGCTGTTCGAACAGGCCGAGCACGCGCAGCAGCGTCGACTTGCCGGAGCCGGACGGCCCGGCGAGCACGGTCATGCCGCGGGCGGGCACGTCGATGCTGACGTCGTCGACGCCGGTGACGACTCCGGCCGGGGTCTGGTAGTCGACGCCGATGCCGCGCAGGGTGAAGATCGGTTTCTCAGGCACGGATCAGCTCCGCGGTCCGGGCGGTGCGCACCGAGCGCACCGCGATCCAGCCGGCCAGGCCCACCACGAGCACGCCGATGGCCAGCACGGTCAGCACGAACGGCAGCGGGTCGGGCAGTTCCGAGCGGGGCGCGAGGAACGTCGCCGGGTCGAACCGCGGCACCGACAGGCCCGCGACCGACAGCCCGCAGACCACGCCGACCACGATCGCCAAGCCGCTGAGCGCGCCCAGCTCCATGAGGTGGCTGGCCAGCAGCGTCCGCGGCCGCATGCCCATGCGCAGCACCAGCGCGCCGGCGAGGGCGTTCTGCCGCCGCCGGACTTCGACCGCGACGAGCAGAGCGAGGATCGCGACGACGCCGAGGACCGCGCCGAGCAGCGCCACGAAGGAGAACGTCCACGACACGACGAAGAAGGGCAGGCCGTCGAGGGCGGTTTCGCGGCTGACGCGGTTCGGGATGAACACGCCGGCGTTGCGCAGTGCGGTGGTCGCCTCGGCCATCGGTGCGGTGGTCAGCACGCTCCACTTGGGAATCCGGTCGAGCTGGGCGTGGGTGAGCGCGGTGCGGGAGACGACGTAGCCGGGTGAGGTGCCGATCATCGGGAACACCGAGACGTCGCCGACGACGTCGGCGTCACGCAGCCCGCCGGGCAGCTGAGTGGTCTGCTTGGCGGTGTGCCCGACGCGGATCACCGGGGTGCCGCGCGGGTCGGGCTGGGCGATCTTGCTCAGCAGGGCGTCGACGTCGCCGGTCGGGACGTGGTCGACCGCGGCGGCCGTGGCGAAGGTGGCCGGGTCGATCACGAGGACGACGCTGCCGGTGCCGGTCAGCTCACCCACGACGGTGCTGTTCCCGGCCAGTGCCGTGGGCATCGCGACGGTGCCCATGCCGATCGGGCTGTCGGTGTCGAGGCGGGCGTTGCTGCCGACGAAGATGGCCGACTTCGTGTCGAGGGCTTCTTCCTGGCCGCGGGCGATGCCGATGCCGGTGGCCAGCGTGCCGATCGCGAGGGTGCCGATGACGAGCACCCCGGTGACCGGGGCGCGGGCGCCGGCCAGCCGCCGGATCGCCAGCTGCAGGGCGGGGCGTGACCAGAAGCGGGCGCGGTGGGAGGCGTGCAGGGCGAGCCAGGCCAGCCGCGCGGTGAGCAGGCCGACGGTGAGCACGACGAACACCGGGTAGGTCAGGGCGAGCGGGTCGACCTGGGGTAATGGATTTCCGAGGCGGGAGCCGGTGCTGTAGTGGGCCAGGCGGGTCCAGCCGAGCCAGGCCATCCCCGCGGTGGCCAGCTCCCACGGGAAGTACGCGAGCAGCCGGACCCGGTTGCCCTTGCGCCGCACGCGGCCCAGTTCGAACTCGCGGTGCGCGCGGACCGCGACGACCAGCGCCAGCAGTCCCAGCGACACCAGCAGCACCGCGGCCGCGACGATCCCGGCCCGCAGTTCGGCCGCGGGGTCGGGGGCGCCGGGTGGGCCGTAGACCCCCAGCAGCAGCCGGGCCGCGGCGGCGCCGGCCACGCCGCCGAAGAGGATCGGCAGGCCCAGTTCGGCCACGGCGAGGCCGCCGAGTGCGCCCGGGCCGCTGCCGCGGGCCGAAAGCAGCCGCAGCTGCGCGTACCGGCGCTGGTACCACTGCAGGGCGACGGTGCCGAGGCCGGCGCAGCCGACCAGGACGCTGATCAGCGCCAGCGGCAGGATCGAGACGAACACGTTGTTCTCGGCCTGGTGGGCGATCTGCACCGAGCGCTCGAAGGTCGGGACGTCGGCGGCGACGAGGTTGCCGAGGCCCTGGGCGGTCAGGTCGGCGCGGACGTCGGCGACGAGGTCGTGGGAGCGCTGCAGCAGGTCGTCGGCCGCGCTGAGGGTCGTCGGCGCGGGCTCGTAGAACGAGATGTGGAAGTACTGCATTCTCGGCAGCCCGATGGCCTTGATCGCGTCGTCGAAGGTCTTCTGGTCGGTGGCGAAGACGATCGAGTCGATCGGGTCGTTGGCGAGGCGGTCCACGACCGCGCCGGACTGCTGCGAGCACCAGAACCGCGGCGGCGGGTCGAGCAGGTCGTGGTAGACGCCGGTGACCGTGCCGGGCAGGGCGACGCCCTGGATGCTCGGGTGCGTGCCGAGCTTGACGTGTTCGCCGTCGGCCAGGACGTTGCCCAGCCACCAGCCCGGCGCGCGGGTGCCCTGCTCCAGCGCCAGGTTGTCCAGGCCCACCTGGTCACGGGAGGCGAGCCGGACCTTGTAGCCCGGGCCGCCGTCGAACTTGGCGCCCAGGAACACGTTCGTGTACTGGCCGACGACGGGCGTGCCGAAGCCGTGCGCCGGCGCGTGGCGCCGGACGGCCTGGGTGAGTGCCGGGATGTCCTGGACCGGGATGTTGCCCTTGCCGAAGACCGGGCCGTAGCTGTCCGGGCAGGTGATCCCGCTCTGGTACGCCACCGTCGCGCCGCCGGCGGCCGAGGCCTGCAGGACCGCGGCGGTTCCGAGGAAACAGGCGAGCAGGGCGGTCACGGCCGCGACGATCAAGGTCAGCGGGCTGGATAGGGCGGCCTTCGGGGCCGCCCGCCACGGCTTGGTCACTCTGCGTTGTCCAATCTTCCCCCACATCACCCGCATGGACGCGCACGCTACCGGCAGACCCCAGTATGCGGCACGGGTTGGTGACGATCGTTGCTCACCCGCAGTATCCGGCGGCCCGCGCGCGGGGCGAGCAACCGCTGCGGCCATCCGGCCGGTTTAGTGGTCTAGACCTTGACGCATGGATTGGTCTGATCCAATCCTGAAGTCGTTCTCGCCGTGCACCGCCGCGGCACGGCCACCCGCCGGCACTGGAGCGCAAATGCGTCGACGCAGACCTTTCTCCCGATTGTCCGTTTTACTGGCCCTGACCGCGGTTTCCGCCGGAACCGCGGTCGCCGCGGCCGGCCCCGCCGCGGCCGCCACCCCGCTGCCCACCCACGTCTTCGCGCCCTACTTCGAAGCGTGGACCGGCGAAAGCCCGGCCGCGCTGGCCCAGCAGTCGGGCGCGAAACACCTGACGATGGCGTTCATCCAGGCCGCCACCAAGGGTTCCTGCACCGTCTACTGGAACGGTGACACCGGGATGCCGATCTCCAACGGCGTCTTCGGCTCAGACATCGCCACCATCCGCTCCCGCGGCGGCGACGTCATCCCCTCCTTCGGTGGCTACACCGCCGACAACACCGGCACCGAAATAGCCGACAGCTGCACCAATGTGGACTCCATCGCCGCGGCCTACGAAGCGGTGATCACCACCTACGACGTCCCCCGCCTCGACATGGACATCGAGGACAACTCACTCACCAACTCCGCCGGGATCGACCGCCGCAACAAGGCCATCAAGAAGGTCCAGGACTGGGCCGCGGCGTCCGGGCGGTCGCTGCAGATCTCCTACACCCTGCCCACCACCACCCACGGTCTCGCCGACAGCGGCCTCGCCGTCCTGCGCAATGCCGTCACCAACGGCGCCCGCGTCGACGTCGCCAACCTCATGACCTTCGACTACTACGACAACGCCGCCCACCAGATGGCCACCGACACCCAGACCGCCGCCACCGGCCTGGTCGGCCAGCTCGGCGCGCTCTACCCGGGCAAGACCCAGGCCCAGCTGTGGGCGATGGTCGGGGTCACCGAGATGATCGGCGTCGACGACTTCGGCCCCGCCGAAACCTTCACGACGTCCGACGCCGCCACCGTCTACAACTGGGCGGTCGCCAAGGGCATCAACGAAATCTCGTTCTGGGCCCTGCAACGCGACAACGGCAGCTGCCCCGGTGGGGCCGCCGCGGACAACTGCTCCGGCATCGCGCAGGACACCTGGTTCTTCAGCCACGCCTTCGAGCCGTTCACCGGCGGCACCAGCGTGCCCGGCAACGACTTCTCCCTCGCCGCGAACCCGTCCTCGGCCGCCCTCGACCCGGGCGGCTCGACCACCGCGACCCTCAGCACCGCCGTCACCTCCGGCTCGGCCCAGCAGGTGACCCTCTCGGTCACCGGCGCGCCCGCCGGCGTCACCGCGTCGGCCAGCCCGGGCACGGTCACCGCGGGCGGCACCGCGACCCTCTCGGTCAGCACGACGTCCGCGGCCGTCCCCGGCGTCTACCCGCTCACCGTGACCGGCGCCGCGGCCTCCGGCAGCCACAGCACCACCTTCACCCTCACCGTCAAGGGCACCCCGCCCGCGGGTGGCGTGGTCAACGGCGGCTTCGAAACCGGGGCGCTGAGTCCCTGGAGCGCCACCGGGGACGCGGTCGTCGCGTCGCCGGCGCACTCGGGCACGCACGCGCTGCAGGTCGTGCCGACGGCCTCGGCCACCCGTGAGGCGGCGCAGAACGTCACCCTCGCCCCGAACCACGCCTACACGCTCAAGGCGTGGGTGCAGGGCAACTACGCCTACCTCGGGGTCCGCGGCGGCGCCAGCGCCAGCACCTGGACCTCGAGCAGCGGCTGGACCCAGCTGTCGGTGCCGTTCACGACCGGGGCTTCCGGCGCGGTGACGGTGTACGTCCACGGCTGGTACGGCCAGAGCGCGCTCTACGCCGACGACTTCACCATCGGCTGATCGGTTACGACGGATGGCGGTGGCCCGGCTGCGCAACGTGGAGGTTGGCCGGGCCGCCGCGACCCGAAACACTCGCGGGGAGGATCTTTCGGTCGCCGCGCGAGGAGTCATCGATGCCGCACATCCCGCTGCACCCGGACCTGCCGGGCATCAGCGCCCTGTTCGACTACCGGCCCGAGACCGCCGTCCCGCTCGGACAGCTGGCCGAGGTGCTGCTGCGCGGCCCCAGCACCCTGACGGTCGGGGAACGCGAGCTGATCGCGGCGGTCGTGTCCAACGGAAACGAGTGCCGGTTCTGCACGGGCAGCCACGCCGCCACGGCGGCCGAGACCATCGAGGGCGGCCGCCCGGTCGTCGACGCGGCGTGTGCCGGGGTCGACGACGCGCCGGTGTCGGCGAAGGTCAAGGCCCTGCTGCGGATCGCGCTGGCGGTGCGCGAGAGCGGCCGCGCGGTCACCGACTCGCTCGTCGAGGCGGCCCGCGCGGACGGCGCGACGGACGTGGAGCTGCACGACACGGTGCTCATCGCGGCGGCGTTCTGCCTGTTCAACCGCTACGTCGACGGGTTGGGGACGGTGGCGCCGGAGGACCCGGCGGCGTACGTGGAGATCGGCAAACGGCTGGCGGCGGGCGGGTATGCGGGGATGGCGGGAGGGGAGTAGACCGCGTGGCCGCGGCTCAGGGCACCAGCACGATCCGGCCACCTGCCGACCCTTCGCCCTGCCGTGCCCACGCCGCGCCCGCCTCGGCCAGCGGGACGCGCTCGTAGTCGACCGTCAGCTCTCCCGCGATCGCGTGGCCCACCACCGTCAGCAGAGCCTCCCGGCGCTGGGCCGCGGCCAGCTCGTTGTTCGTGTAGCCGAGGATCCGCAACGACCGGCTGCGCAGCGTCGCCGAGTCCACCGGGCACACCTCGCCCGCCGAACTGCCCAGGTTCACCAGCCGGCCGCCCGGGCGCAACGTGCCCAGCGCCGCCGCGGCCGGGGCGCCGAACACCGGGTCCACGACCAGGTCCACCGGGTGGCCCGCCGCGTCCAGCAGGCGCTGGGTGAGCGTGTCGCCGTCCGGTTCGAGGCGGACCACCGCGTCCGCGCCCAGCCGGGCCGCCCGCTCCACCGCCGCCGCCGAACGGGCGCACGCGATCACGCGGCCGGCGCCGGCCAGCCGGGCCAGCTGCACCGCGGCCTGCCCGACCACCCCGCCCGCGCCCAGCACGAGCACCGTCTCGCCCGGCGCGAGCGTTCCTTTCCACGTCAACGACATCCACGCCGCCACCGCCGACAACCCCAGCGCCGCGACCAGTGTGTGGTCGGCGCGGGGCGGCAGGACCACCAGGTCGTCGGCGGCGACCGCCGCGTGCTCGGCCATGCTGCCGTCGCCCGGGAGCATGCCCGCGGTCGTGGCGAACCAGACCGGGGTGCCGGCCGGGCGGGTCGGCGTCGGCCGGGTCAGCACCCCGACGCCCTGGACGCCCGGCACGTACGGCGTCGCCGGCTCCCCGAAGTACGACGTGCCCGACGCGCACAGCAGGTCCAGCGGCGTGATCGGCGCCGCCGTGACGCTCACCGCGACCTCGCCGGGCCCCGGTTCGGGCTCAGGCCGGGCGGCCACCACCGGGACCTGCCCGGCCGCCCGGATCTCCGCCGCGCGCACCGCGGGTCACACGGGCTGCAGGACGAAGTCGTACCGCGCCTCGAGCCACGGCCCGGCCGACTCGCCGCCGTCGGGGGTCGGGCCCGGCTCGCGCGGCTCGAACGTCACCACCAGCTCCTGCTTGGTGCCGAACACGACGTCGCTGTCGAGGTACTGCGCGCCCTCCTGGAACAGGTGCGTGATCAGCGGCTCGTAGCCGGCCGCGTTGATCAGGAAGTGCACGTGCGCCGGCCGGAAGTGGGAGATGTCGGTGCCGCGGATCAGGTCGCCGACCGGGCCGTCCATCGGGATCGAGTAACCCTTCGGCGCGATCGTGCGCAGGCAGTAGGACCCGTCGGCGCGCGTCGCGTACTTCGCGCGCAGCCGGGCCTCGTCGATGTCGGCGATCTGCGACTCGTACGCGCCGTCCTCGTCGGCCTGCCAGACGTCGAGGATCGCCCCACCCACCGGCGAGCCGTCGAGACCGCGCACGGTGCCGGTGACGTAGAGCGGTGTGCCGGGCAGGCCGTCGGACATGTCGCCGCCGAACTCCAGCTCCGGCGAGCCGTCGATGTGGAACGGGCCCAGCACCGTGGCCGGGGTCGCCTTCGCGTCGAACGCGTGGTTCATCTGCACCACCAGCATGCTCAGGCCCAGCACGTCGGAGGCGAGGATGAACTCCTCGCGCTTGGCGTCGCTGATCTGCCCGGTGTCGGTGAGCCACCGCATCGCGGCCATCCACTCGGTCTCGCTGAGCCGCACCTCGCGGGCGAACGCGTGCAGGTGGCGCACGAGCGCGGCCATGACCTCCGCCGTGCGCGGGTCGTGCGCGCTCGACCAGCGCGCCGCGGCGAGCTCGGTGATGTTGTCCTCGGTGACCAGCTGCATCGGCGTTCCTCTCACGCTGGCGGGTCCGGCGGGACCGGCCGGTTGTTCAGGTCGACGGACAGGAAGATGTCGTTCGCGACCGGGTGCCGCAGCTCCTCGGCCAGCTGCCCGATCAACCCGGCCGTGCGGGCCAGCAACGCGAACCCGCGCAGCAGCTCCAGCGGCAGCCCGAGGTCGGCCAGCGCCGCCCCGCAGACCCCGGCGCCGTTGAGCGGCAACGTCTTGCCGAGCACCCGCGGGTGCACGCGGCCGATCGCGGCGAACAGCTCCAGGTGCGGGCCGCGCAGGCCTTCTTCGGCGGCGATCTCGAACAGCCGCCGGGTGCGCGGGTCGCCGTCCTTGTGCACGTGGTGCCCGAGCCCGGGGACGAACTTCCGCTCCGCGCGGCGGTTTTCGACGGTGGTGAGCGCGAGCGCGTCCCAGCCTTCGTCGTCGGTCGGCGGGGTGTCCACAGTGGTCAGGACGTCGTGCAGGAACCGGCCGCAGTCCTCGGTGACGCCCAGGAACCGCGACCCGCCACCCAGCAGCCCGGCCGCGAGCGCGCCCTGCACCGAGTCGGGGGCGGAGAGGTAGGTCAGCCGGGTGACGATCGCGGTCGGGGTGAACCCGTGGTCGGCCAGCGCGGCCAGCACCGCCTCGAACACCCGCGTCTCGCCCTTGCTCGGGCGGCGCTGGGTGGCCAGCCAGAACGCCAGCTCACCGAACCCGACCGTGCCCATCACGTCCTCGGCGAGGTCCTGGCCGAGCAGGGTGATCTTGTCCTTGGTGGACGATCCCAGCGCGGTTTCGTAGGCGTGGTCGGTCATGGCCCGTCCTCCGTCAGCCACGCGCGCAGCTGCGCGCCGTGTTCGTCGAGCTCCGGCGGCGGCAGCCGGTAGGTCGCGGGCGTCGCGGAGAACCGGATCGGGTGCCGTGTCGTGGGTACCGCCCGGTCGCCCTCGCCGACCTCGACGACCGGGTCGAGCCCGAAGCGTTCGGCCATCGCGAAACCGCCGTCGATGGTGTTGATCGGTCCACACGGGACACCGACCTCGGTCAGCGCGTCGAACCAGTCGACCGCGGTCCTGGTCTTGAGCCGCGCCACCAGGATCGGCCGCAGCTGCTCGCGGTTCTCCGTCCGGTCGGCGTTGCGGGCGAAGCGCGGGTCGGCCGGCACGTCCGGCAGGTCCAGCACCTCGCAGAGCCGGCGGAACTGCCCGTCGTTGGCCGCGGCGACGATCAGGTCGGCGTCCGCGGTGGGCAGCGGCTCGTAGGGGAAGACGCTCGGGTGCGCGTTGCCCATCCGGTAGGGGACCACACCGCCGGCGGCGTAGGCGGAGCTGTGGTTGACCAGGCCGGTCAGCGCCGAGGACAGGAGGTTGACCTCGACGTGCTGTCCTTCGCCGGTGGCGTCGCGGTGGCGCAGCGCGGCGAGGATGCCGATCACCGCGTGGTTGCCGGCCATCACGTCGAACACCGAGATCCCAGCCCGGTACGGCGGGCCTGCCGGGTCGCCGGTCAGGCTCATCAGCCCCGAGACGGCCTGCACCATCAGGTCGTAGCCCGGCACGTGCGCGCCCTCGCCGGAGCCGAACCCGCTGATCGAGGCGTACACCGTGGCGGGGTTGGCCTGGCGGACCGCGGCGAAGTCGAGGCCGTACTTGGCCAGGCCGCCGGGCTTGAAGTTCTCGATCACCACGTCGGCGCGGGTGGCCAGCTCGCGCGCGAGGGCGGCGTCGGTTTCGTCCCGCAGGTCGAGGGCGATGGAGCGCTTTCCGCGGTTGACGCCGAGGTAGTAGGTCGAGACGTCCCCGCGCACCGGCGGCATCCACGTGCGTGTCTCATCGCCCTGGGGTCCCTCGACCTTGACGACTTCGGCGCCCAGGTCGGCCAGCAGCATCGTGGCGTAGGGCCCGGCGAGCACCCGGGAGAAGTCCGCGACCAGCAGCCCGGACAACGGGCCGGCTGCGCTGTTGTCCACCCGGTTCCTCACTTCCTGTCCGTCTGACGGACGCTCGTCCGCAGTCTCCTCCCGCGTGTCCCGGTGGTCAAGACACCGCGGGCACGGTGACGTGCGGGACGGTGTCCAGCCGCGCGAAGTCCGCGCTGATCTCCCCGGCGGTCTGCAGCAGCAGCGGCAGGTGGTGCTCCAGCAGCCGCTCCACCGGCGTCTCCGCGGCGTGGCAGTTGACGTTGACCCCGGCGATCACCCGCCCGGACCCGTCCCGCAGCGGGGCGGCCACCGACCGGATGCCCAGCGCGAGCTGCTCGTCGGTCAGCGCCCAGCCGCGGGCGCGGACCTCACGCAGCTCGGCGTCGCGCTCGGCCCGCTCCGGCCGCCACCGCGGGACCAGGCCCGAGCGGGTCGGCTGGGCCAGCACCGCGTCCAGCTCGGCCGGCCCCAGCGCGGCCAGCTGGACCTTGCCCAGCGACGTCGGCAGCGCCGGGAACCGGGTGCCGATCTGCACCGTGAGCGCCACGATCTTCGGCACCGCCACCCGGGCGACGTAGACGATGTCCGAGCCGTCGAGCTGCGCGATCGAACACGACTCGTTCGTGCGCGCGACCAGGCGTTCCAGGTGCGGGCGCGCGACGTCCCACAGGCCCATCGAGCGCACGTAGGACACGCCGAGGTCCAGCACGCGCGGGGTGAGCGCGTAGCCGCGCCCGCCCGCGCGGACGTAGCCGAGCTCCTCGAGCGTCAGCAGGATCCGCCGCGCGGTCGGCCGCGCCAGGCTCGCCGCGGTGGCCACCTCGGCGAGCGTCATCTCCGGCTGCCCCGGCCCGAACGCGGTGATCACCTCGAGCCCGCGCGCCAGCGCTTCGATGAAGTCCGGGCCCGTTCCCTCGCGTGGCATGCGCGACCTCCCTCTCCCGTGGTCCCGCCCGCAGCGTAGCGGCGGGGATTGACACCGGCGCGGCGCTGGGCAAAGGTGACTCGACCCCACGAGTGTCCGTAGAGCGGACGAGTGTACGCAACCGGAGGCAGCCATGTCCGGATCGATCGTCCTGCGGGGCGGCACGGTGCTGACCCTCGACGACGCCCACCGGGTGCTGCCCGGCGAAGACGTCCTGGTCACCGGCGGCGAGATCGCCGCGATCGGCCCCGCCCTGGAAGTGCCCGCGGGCACGGAAGAGATCGACGCCGCGGGCGGCATCGTCATGCCCGGCATGATCGACACCCACCGCCACCTGTGGCAGACGGCCATGCGCGGCTATGGCGCCGACTGGACCCTCACGCAGTACTTCGTCTGGTACTACCTCGAATGGGGCAAGGTGTTCCGCCCCGAAGACATCTACGCGGGCAACGTGCTCGGCGCGTGGGAAGCACTCGAAGCGGGCGTCACGACCACGGTGGACTGGTCCCACGGCCTGCGCACCACCCAGCACGCCGACGCCGCGGCCGACGCGCTCGAAGCCGTGCCCGGCCGGTTCGTGCTGGCCTACGGCAACATCCAGGACGCCCCGGCGAACTGGACGGCCACCCCCGAGTTCCGCGACTTCGTCGCCCGCCGCACCGGCGGCGACCTGGGCTTCCAGCTCGCCTTCGACGTCACCGGCGACCCGGCCTTCCCGGAGAAGCCGGCCTTCGAGGTGGCGCGCGAGCTCGGCGTCCCGGTGACCACCCACGCCGGCGTCTGGGGCGCGACCGGTGACGACGGCATCCGGCTGATGCACGAGCACGGCTTCATGACCCCGGAAACCGTCTACGTGCACAGCGCGTCGCTCTCGGCGGACTCCTACCACCGGATCGCCGCGACCGGCGGGTCGGCGTCGGTCTCGACCGAAAGCGAGCAGAGCGCGGGCCAGGGCTACCCCTCCACCTGGGCCCTGCGCCAGTACGGCATCCCGGTGTCGCTGTCGATGGACACCTCGGTCTGGTGGAGCGGCGACCTGTTCTCGGCGATGCGCACCACCCTCGGCGCCGACCGCTCACGCGAACACCTCGAAGCCCACGCCAAGGGCGAGACCGTGACCCACGCGGCGCTGCGCGCCGAGCAGGTCGTGGAATGGGCCACCCGCGGCGGCGCGGCCGCGTTGGGCCGCACGGACATCGGCAGCCTCGAAGCCGGCAAGAAGGCCGACGTCGTGCTGCTGAAGAACGAGCACTCACCGGTGTCGTTCCCGCTGCTGAACCCCTACGGCCACGTGGCGTTCCAGGCCCAGCGCGGCGACGTCCACACCGTGCTGGTCGGCGGCGAGGTCGTCAAGCGCGACGGCCGCCTGGTCGGCGCCGACCTCCCGGCGGTCCGCCGCCAGGTGGAGTCGACGGTCGAGTACCTGCGTGCCCAGCTGGGCGAACAGGCGTGGCGGCAGGGGATGAACCCGGACGTCCCGGAGACGAAGATCCTCGACAACCCCTACACCTACACCGACTACCAGAGCGACTCCACCCACGGCGGCTGAGCCGCCGGCCTACCCCGGCTCGGCCAGCGGCTGGTCCCGGTAACTCGCCCCGAGACCACCGAGGGCCTGCACGTAGGCGTCACTGCCGAGCAGCCGGAAGCCGTCGTCGTCGGCGACGTCGTCGGGATGGCTCAGCGGCCAGTCGACGGTCTTGACGTTCCACTGCGCCTCCTCCACCTCGTCGCGCTCGCGGTTGTTGTACCGCCGTTCCGCCGCGGCCGCGGCCAGGTAGTCGCGGCTCTGGCGGCTCAGCAGAACGCCACCGAGCCACCGCGTGAAACCGGTCTTGGGCATCGCAACCTCCGTCAGGGTTCGGTCGAAGCCATGGCCAGGGGCCGGGTGCTGCCCACCGGCCGCACCGCCAGCCGCCGGTAGATCGCCGCCCGTTGCCACCAGATCGCGCAGATCGCCGCGGCGTGCAGCAGCGCGAACGCGACCAGCACCGACCACGGCCCGTCCGCGGTCCCGAACACGAACAACGGCACCGGGTGCTGGTGCACGACGTGCGAGGTGGTCAGCAGCAACAGGACACTGGCGAACATCGACAGCAGGAACGTCACCAGCGACGACAGCCGCGCGGTCAAGCTGCCTTCGAACAAGTGCGCCGACTTCGCCTCGAACCCCAGCCACGCCGCGGCCAGCCCCGGGAAAGCCAGCAGGAACGCGGCGATCTGCGTGTCGATGTCGTCCACATCGGACACCTTCGTCACGGTCCAGCCGACCGCGGCCACGATCGCCAGGCAGGCCAGCGCGGCGATCCCGGCGTGGCCGAGGGAACCGGGTGGCACCTCGAAGAACTTGACCTTCACCGTCAGCTTGTCGGCGTCACCTTGGCGCCCCAGCACCCGCAGGTCCCGGGTGTGGAAGTGGAAGTAGTGCTGGCCCCGCCGGCCACGCACCCGCCAGTGCGGCTTCTTCCGGCGCACCGCCGACGCCTCGGCGTCGATGTGGTCGGTGACGGCGGAGATGTCGAAGTCCCCGACGTAGAGGTTGCTGGCGGCGTTGATCGCCAGGTGGTAGCTCTGGCAGTAGGCGGCGTTGCGCGCGCTCACCGACAGGAACACCGGCCGCGTGCCCATCAGGAAGTGCAACCGGCTGCGCAACCCCCGCCGGCCGGTGACCTTGCCCAGCTCCAGATCGGGGATCAGGGTGTAGCCGTACTTGACGACATACCGGGCGCCGTCGCCGGGGATGGCCACCACGACCGCGTAGTTGAGCGACAGCTTCGAAACCAGCTCGACCGCCAGCCGCAGGAACCGGCGATCACCCCCGGGCGGGATCGCCAGCCCTTCGATCCGTTCGAGCACCTCCCGCCGGTGCGTCAGGTGGGCGGCGAACCGGCGCCGGAACGCGGCGTCGCTCTCCTCGCGTCGCGGCTCCGGCAGCCCGAACCGGACGATCTCCTCCAGCCCGTCCCGCTCGGCCCGCCGCGCCGGTTCGGACAGGTCCCCGGTGCCGAACGCGGCCAGCAGCAGCGCCCGCAACGTCTTCGCGACCAGGAGCCGGTACTCCACCTGCAACAGCCGGGGGATCGGCGTGCCCGAGGCGTCGGTGATGGTGAAGTGGTCGTACAGCTGGCCCTTCTTCGGCAGCGTGATCGCGACCAGCGCGCCGTCGCCGTGCGCCGCGGAGTGGCCGTTGCCGCTGACCGGCCACTGGTGGAACCGGCGGTCGAAGGAGAACTCGATCGACACCGACTTGCGCAGCGTCCGGTGGTCCGGGGTGTACTCGTCGGTGACCCCGCCGGCGCACCGCCGCCGGGGTCAGCAGCGACCACGCGAACTGCTGCAGGTGCTGGCCCGAGATGCCGTCCAGGTCGTTGCGCAGGTGCTTGGCCAGCTGCTCGACCGCACCCGCCTCCACGGTGCCGCCGAGGTTGCGCTTTCCCTTCGCCTCGGCGCTGCCGAGCTTGGTCGTGAACTGGTTGAGCAGCACGCCGGCGTAGAGCAGGACCGCGAACCCCAGCAGGACGAAGTAAAGCGGGCCGGGCAGGAGCTCGCGCCAGATGCCCAGGAAGACGACCAGCGGCCACGAGAAGAGGAAGAGGTAGCCCAACGCGCCCAGCAGGTGCGAGCGCGGGGACTCCGTCCGTCTTCGGTCCCCGGCCGGGGGTTCCGGTTCGGCCGGTTGCTCGCCGGCGTGCTCTTCGATCGGTGTCGTTGCCGTCATGCTCACCCTCCCGCGGATCGCGTGGGTCTGATGACGCCCGCGCCGGTGTGCTTGTTACGGTGCGCGGTCTCGGCCTGATCTCCGCCTGGCGGCTACCCGGTCACGTGCCAGTTTCGGGCAGCCCGCACTTGTTCCCGTCCTCCTCGACCGGCGCACCGCCGATGCCGCGATCCTCGGTTGGCACGCGCATCCGGATGGGCTCGTGTGACGCCTGCGGATCTTCCCCGGGTGCCGGTTGGCCGCGGCGGCGAGCGCGTGACGCTTCGAAGCGACCTCGTCGGGCACCACCGGTGACCGGACGGGCAGCCCGTTCCGGTGGTCGCGGCGGCCCGCACGCACGTCTCGACCTACCGGGCGGGGCACTGGTTCGGCGTCTCCTGGTCGTCCACAGTGGACCAGCGGCTCGAGGTCGACGACGAGCACGTCTGCTACTACTCACCCCTCGGCACGATCCTCGTCTACCCCCGCGGCGAGGGCACGCAGCTGCCGGTGGAAGGCGCGCGCTGGCGCTGGGGCTGATGAACTGCGGCACCACCTCGCAGTCCGCGGGTGGCGGGGACGCCCCGCCGACCCCGAAGGCCGGGCACGACGCCGGCAACACCGGCGGCAGCGCGGCGAAGCCCACGCCGCCCCCGGTGCCGCCGCGGAGCTCGAAACCGAAGATCACCCCGAAGCCCGGCGGCAAGCCGCCCGTGCCTCCCAAGCCGGGCGCGAAGCCGGGCAACACGGCGCCGGCGAGCAGCAAGCCGGCCCCGCCGCCGGTGCCGCCGAGGGACACGAAACCGAAGATCGAACCGAAGCCCGACACTCCGACCCCCGCGCAGCCGAAGCCCGATGCGGGCGGCGCGCCGGGCACCGCGGGCAACCCGGCGCCGAAGCCACCGGCAGGCAAGGCCGACTTCCACCAGCCGGGCCCGGGTGCGCCGAACAAGCTGCAGGGGGAGTACACGTTCAAGCCGGAGCCGCAGAAGATCGGCGGCAGCCAGTACGGCGACGTGACCCCGATGCAGGAGCACATCTTCCAGGGCGTGATCGACGACAAGATCGCGAAGTGGAAGCAGGACGGCCTGATGAACACCCCGGTGGACATCAAGGTCTACTACCCGCCGGGCTCCAACCAGCTCAAGCTGGCCGGCGACGGCCACCACACCTTCGCCGCGGCGATGGAGAGCGGCCGCCCGGTCAACCTCCAGCTGTGGAAGCAGCCCGGCGGCGGGTTGCCCAACCCGCAGACCAACTGGGCGGACACGACGCCGCTGCCGGGCAAGCCGACCGCCGGGCAGTGGCAGAAGTAGGGTCGCCGCGTGGCTCAGGTGTTCATCCAGCCGTCCTACGGCACCCCCGAGGCACGCCGCTACGGCGCCGCGACGCTCGACCGGGCCGTGCCGTTCCGGGACGCGCCACCGGCGGACCGGGTGCGGCTGCACCAGCTGCACCCGGACGGGCGGGCCCGGTTCTGGGGAGCCACGGAGAAGCACGACAAGCGGATGGCCACCGTGGCCACCGGCGACGTCGTCCTGCTCACCGGCGGCAAGCACGTCCGGGCGGTCGGCGAAGTGGGGCACAGCTTCCGCGCACCGGCCTTCGCGCGGCGGCTGTGGCAGCCGGAGCCCGGCAAGTGCGTGTGGAGCAACGTCTACAGCCTGCGGCGGTACCGGACGGTGGCGGTGCCCTACGAAGCGATCTGGGCGTTGCCCGGCTTCACCGAAGGGGACAACTTCATGGGGCTGCGGTTCCTGGACCCCGCCAGGTCCGCCGCCGTCCTGGCGCTGCTGGGCTGAACCGCGGCCGCGCCGGCTCAGCGGGAACCCGTTACCCCAGTTCCTTCAAGACAGCCTTCAACGGATCGTGGGGGAGCCGTCCCGGGTAGGTGGCGGCTTCGACCACGTCCGTGGCCTTGACGACCTTCACCTGGTCGAGCGGGACCCAGTAGACGCTCACCCAGGTCTTCGCCTCCACGTACCGACCACCACCCGACGGCTTCCTCGCGCTGAGCGGGACGATCTGCACAGCGGCCGAACCGTCGATGCTCAACCCGGTCCGGAGGATGACGACCTTCTTGTGCTGGTGCTTCATGATCTTGCCGACACTCATCGCTGCCATCAGGCGCCCCCTCCGGGTGGGATGAATCTCGCACCCTAGATTCACGCCGAGTGGTCGGCGAGGCCTGAATGGGGGAACCGTCACCGGTTCGAGGAGTGATCCGGGGTGGTCGAGACCGCCGGCCTCGACCACCCCACGGGCATCAGGGCCGGGGCTGGCCGGCCCACCAGGTCTGCCCGGCCTCGGGCAGCGTGGAGATCGGGTCGTAGTACGGGTACCGCCGCTGCAACGCCTCCGGGTCCTCCAGCTCGATCCCCGTCCGGTAGTTCTTCGTCCAGTAGGAGATCCCCAGCTCCCGGTCGTAGTCGGCCAGCTGGTGCACCCACCGCTTCCCGACGTAGGGGACGTCGCAGACGATGCGCGGCGTCGCGTATCCGGGCAGGTAGCCCATGATCGCGTGCTGCAGCTCCTGCGCCTCGTGCACCGAAACGCGCCAGTGCTCCGCGTTCGGGATCATGTCGCACATGTAGAAGTAGTACGGCAGGATGTTCGCTTCCCCCTGCAGCGCGAAGCACAGATCGAGCAGCGCCGCCGGCGTGGCGTTCACCCCGCGCATCAGCACACCCTGGTTGCGCACGTCGCGCACACCCACGTTCAGCGCCGTCTGGGCCGCCTCCGCCACCAGCGGCGTCACCGACTGGGCGTGGTTGACGTGAGTGTGGATCGCCAGGTTCACCCCGCGGCGCTGGGCCGTCACGGCGACGCGCTCGAGGCCCTCGACGACCTTCGGCTGGAGCCAGTGCTGGGGCAGCGCCGCCAGGGCCTTCGTCGCCAGGCGGATGTCGCGGACGGTGTCGATGTCCATCAGGCGCATCAGGAACGACTCCAGCTGCGGCCACGGCACGTTCGCCACGTCGCCGCCCGACACCACCACGTCGCGGACGCCCGGGGTCTTCTTCAGGTACGCGATCATCGCGTCCTGACGGTCGACCGGCTTGAGCGAGAGCTTGTGCTTCTCGACGGTTTCGGTGGAGTTGCCGACCAGGTCCATGCGGGTGCAGTGCCCGCAGTACTGGGGGCAGGTCGAGATCATCTCGGCCAGCACCTTGGTCGGGTAGCGGTGGGTCAACCCCTCGACGACCCACATCTCGGCCTCGTGCAGCGAGTCGCGCTCCGAGTGCGGGTGGCTCGGCCACGTGCCGTCGCGGTCGCTCTTCACCGGCAGCATGTAGCGGCGGATCGGGTCGGCGTAGAACGCCTCGGTGACCTTGGCCGGGTCCGTGCCGGCCGTCGGGGCCATCGTGTTGATCATCTGCGGCGGCAGCAGCATCGACATCGTCGCCAGCTCGCGCTGGTCGGCGAGCAGGTCGTCGTAGAAGCGCTCCTCCAGCAGGTCGCCCATCAGGGCGCGCAGCTGCTTGACGTTGCGGACGCAGTGCACCCGCTGCCACTGCGCGTCACGCCACTCGGCGTCGGTCACGTCGTGCCAGCCGGGGAAACGGCGCCAGTCGGGTTCCACCAGCTCGGCGCGGGCGTACTCGTAGGGCTGGTCGAAGGCGGCGGCAGGCGTCACAGGTTCCTGGATCGCAGTCACTTGTACTCCTAGTCGTCGGGAACGCGTAAAAATATCCTGTCATAACGTTCTCACGGAGTAAATCTTCCTGCGCGCTGGCGGGTCTTCCCCCAGGTGCAGTACGCCCGGCACGCGAGGGCAAACTCGGGGGTGTGACGGACGAACACACGACGCTCCTGCTCGGCGGGCGCATCTACACTCCCGCCGGCCCCGACACCACGGCCATGGCGGTCACCGGCGGCACCGTGGTCTGGGTCGGGCAGGACGCCCCGGCCCGCGCCCTGCACCCCGGCGCCGAGGTCGTCGACCTCGACGGCGCGTTCGTGGCGCCCGCGTTCGTCGACGCCCACGTCCACGCCACCGCCACCGGCCTGCACCTGACCGGCCTCGACCTCACCGGCGTCCACAGCGGCGCCGAGCTGCTGGCCCGCGTCCGCGACGCCGTCGTTCCCGGCCAGGTCCTGCTCGCCCACGGCTGGGACGAAAGCGCCTGGACCGACCCCCGGCTGCCCAGCCGCACCGAGCTCGACGCCGCCGCCGGCGGGGCCCCCGTCTACCTCAGCCGCGTCGACGTCCACTCGGCGCTGGTCTCCACCGCCCTGCTCGAGCTCGCCCCGGCCGCCCGCGACGCCGACGGCTTCGCCCCCGAGGGCCCGCTGACCCGCGCCGCCCACCACGCCGTGCGCGCGGCCGTGCGCGCCGCCATCACCCCCGAGCAGCGCGAACGGGCCCAACGCGCGTTCCTCGCCGAAGCCGCCGCCCGGGGCATCGTCAGCGTCCACGAATGCGCCGGCCCCGACATCTCCGGCCACGACGACCTCGCCGCCCTGCTCGACCTCGCCGGCCCGCACACCGCCGAGGTCGTCGGCTACTGGGGCGAGCTCGGCGCCGTCGAGGCCGCGAAGCAGCTCGGCGTCCGCGGCCTGGCCGGTGACCTGTTCGTCGACGGCGCCCTCGGCTCCCACACCGCCGCGCTGAGCGAGCCCTACGCCGACCACGACGGCTCCGGCGCGCGCTACCTCGACGCCCACCGCATCGGCGAGCACCTGGCCGCCTGCACCGAAGCCGGGCTGCAGGCCGGCTTCCACGTCATCGGCGACGCCGCCGTCACCGAAGTCGTCGAAGGCTTCCGCCTCGCCGAGAAGGAGGTCGGGCAGCGGGCGCTGGCCGCCCGCCACCACCGCCTCGAGCACCTGGAGATGGTCACCGCCGAGCAGGCGAAGCTGCTGGCCGGCTGGGGCGTGACCGCCTCGGTGCAACCACTGTTCGACGCGCTGTGGGGCGGCCCGGAAGGCATGTACGCCGAACGGCTCGGCGCGGACCGCGCGGCCGGGCTGAACCCCTTCTCGACGCTCGCCGCCGCAGGCGTCGTGCTGGCCTTCGGCTCCGACGCCCCGGTGACCCCGCTCGACCCGTGGGGCAGCGTCCGCGCGGGCGCCTACCACCGCACCCCGGGCGCGGGCCTGTCGCCGCGCGCGGCCTTCACCGCCCACACCCGGGCCGGGCACCGCGCCGCCGGCGTCAACGACGGGATCACCGGCAGCCTGGTGCCCGGCGCGCCCGCGCACTACGCGATCTGGGACGCCACCGACCTCGTCGTGGCCACCCCCGACAGCCGCGTCCAGCGCTGGTCGACCGACCCGCGCGCCGGCGTGCCGCCCCTGCCGCGCCTCGAGCCGGACGCGGCGTTGCCGGGCTGCCTGCGCACGGTGCGCGCGGGTGAAGTCCTCCACGACGCCATCACCTAGAGTTCTCAGGCGTGGCAGTCACCGTGGCGGACCCCGAACCGGGCGCCCCGCACCAACCCGCCCGCGTGCGGCGGTTCCCCCGTGCCTGGCTGCTGCGGCTGGCCGCGGCGCTGGTGTCCGGTTTCGCCTACTACCTGAGCTTCGCGCCGCGCCCGCTGTGGTGGCTCGCGCCGCTGGCCTTCGCCGGCTTCGCCTGCGTCCTGCGCGGGCGCACCTTCCGGGGCGCGTTCGGCTACGGCTTCGCGTTCGGGTTCGTCTTCTTCCTGCCGCTGCTGACCTGGCTGCTGGATTTCCTCGGCCCGGACTTCGGCCCGTGGCCGTGGCTGGGCCTGTCCTTCGCGCTGGCGCTCTACTACGGCCTCGCCGGCGGGCTCATCACCTGGGTGGCCCGGCTGCCGCTCGCGCCGCTGTGGGGCGCGCTGGTGTTCATCGCCCTGGAGACACCCCGCGCGTGGTTCCCCTTCGGTGGCTTCCCGTGGGGCCGGGTCGCCTTCAGCCAGCCCGAAGGCGCGTTCCTGCCGCTGGCCTCGATCGGCGGCGCACCACTGGTCGGCCTCGCCGTCGTCCTGAGCGGCTTCTGCCTGGCCGCGGTCGCCGCACGGCTCTGGAACGGCCGTGCGGCGCTCACGGCGGCCCTGCGGGCCCGGCGGACCGTGTTCGCCGCGGCCGGCACGCTGCTGCCGGTCGTGGCCGGGCTGGCGCTGTGGCCGACCATCGGGACCGGCGCCCAGGACGGCGAACGCACCATCGCGACCGTCCAGGGCAACGCCCCCGACATCGGCCTCGCGCTGCAGGGCGAGCGCGAGCTGCTGCGCCGCAACACCATCGCCGAGAGCGAGCGGCTGCTCGACGCCATCCACGCCGGCCAGGTCCCGAAGCCCGACCTGGTGCTGTGGCCGGAGAGCGCCACCACCGTCACCGGCCCCGACCCGCAGGTCGACCAGCTCGTCGCGAGCTTCGGCGTGCCCGCGCTGATCGGCGCGCTCTACGAGCTGCCCGACCGGCACCTGCAGAACTCCGTCATCGCCTGGGACCCGCACACCGGCCCGGGCCAGCGCTACGCGAAGCAGCAGCTGGTGCCCTTCGGCGAGTACGTGCCCGCCCGCAAGGTCGCCGAGCTCGTCACCCCCTTCCTCGACTCCGAGACCGTGGACATGGTCCCCGGCGACGGCGCGAACCAGGCCATCGCCATCGCGGGCACGAAGGTCGGGGTGTTCGTCTGCTACGAGGCCGCGTTCGACTACCCGGCCCGCGACGCCGTGCGCGACGGCGCCGAAGTGCTCGTGGTGCCGACCAACAACGCCTGGTACGGCGAGAGCGAGATGAGCCTGCAGCAGCTGGCGATGTCGCGGCTGCGCGCGGTCGAGCACGGCCGGGCCGTCGTGGTGTCCGCGGTCTCCGGGGTGAGCGCCGTGGTCGCCCCCGACGGGACGGTTACCAGCTCAACGGGCCTTTTCACCGCGGATTCCCTGGTCGGGCGCGTGCCGCTGCGGACGCAGACTACGCTGTCGGATCGACTCGGTGCGTGGACGGAGTACGGCTTGCTGGCACTGGCGATCGCCGGGGTGGCCGGCGGGCTCGTGCTCCGTTTTCGCACTCGGCGCGCCAGCGCCGGCACGGCAGGGGACACGGCGGACTGACCGCCGGGGATATCGGAGGAAACACGGATGTCGCAGGCGCCGCGGGGGGCCCGGGAAATCGAGCCGGTGCTGGTGGTGATCCCGACCTACAACGAGCGGGAGAACCTCGGCCCGATCTTGGATCGCCTGCACAAGGCACTGCCGGACGTGCACGTGCTCGTGGTGGACGACGGCAGCCCGGACGGCACCGGTGAGCTCGCCGACGAGCGCGCCGCCGCGAACGACCACGTCCACGTCATGCACCGCACCGAGAAGGCCGGCCTGGGCGCCGCCTACATCGCCGGGTTCCGGTGGGGGCTGGCGCGGGAGTACAACACGATCGTCGAGATGGACGCCGACGGCTCGCACGCGCCGGAGGACCTGCCGCGGCTGCTGGACGCGGTCGGCGACGCCGACCTGGCCATCGGCTCGCGGTACGTCCCGGGCGGCAGCGTGGTGAACTGGCCGCTCAAGCGGCAGGTCCTCTCGCGCGGCGCCAACCTCTACTCGCAGCTCGCGCTGGGCATGCGCACCCGCGACATCACCGCCGGGTTCCGCGCCTACCGCCGTCCGGTGCTGGAGAAGCTGGCGCTGGACGAGGTCAACTCGCACGGCTACTGCTTCCAGATCGACCTGACGCTGCGCACGGCCGACGCCGGGTTCGAGATCGTCGAGGTGCCGATCACCTTCACCGAGCGCGAGATCGGCGAGTCGAAGATGGACGGCTCGATCATCCGCGAGGCGTTCCTGCGGGTGGCCACCTGGGGTGCGGAGCGCCGCTGGCACCAGCTGCGCCGGCTGGTCAAGCGGGGCTGACCCGCGCGGTCACGATCGGCGAACGCGCCGCCCTGTGCGGCTTCGCAGGGGGACTCGCCGGGCGCACCTCGGCGTCGAACCGCGCCGCCGGTGTTCACTCATGCCGATTTCTCCTGTTCTCGGCCATCATGGGGCCGATGACGACCATCGTGGCCCTCCACGCCCACGCCGACGACCCCGTGCTGCTCAGCGGCGGCACCCTGGCCCGCGCGGCGGCCGACGGGCACCGGGTGGTGGTCGTCGTGGCCACCGACGGCATGTCCGGGGAGCACCCGAGCGCGCGGTGGGCCGAGCTGGAGGCCAGTGCCGCCATCCTCGGCGTCCGGCGCGTCGTGCACCTCGGGTACGCCGACAGCGGCCACGGACCCGAGCTGTACCCGGATCCGCCCGGCCGGCAACGCTTCGCCCGCGCGGATACCGAGGAGGCCGCGCACCGGCTCGCCGCGATCCTGCACGAGGAGAAGGCCGACCTGCTGCTCGGTTACGACGCCAACGGCGGCTACGGCCACCGCGACCACGTCAAGGTGCACGAGGTCGCCCGGCGCGCGGCCCGGCTGACCGGGACGCGGCTGCTGGAGGCCACGCTGCCGCGTGACTTCGCGTTGCGGTTCGTCCGGATCCTGCGGGCGCTGCGGATCCCGTTCGACTACGACGCCGAAGCGCTCGAGCACGCCTACAGCCCGGCGGCGTCGGTCACCCACCGGTTCGACGTGCGGCGATTCGCCGGGCGCAAGCAGGCGGCGCTGGCGGCGCACGTGTCCGACGTGCGGGGGAGCGGGCGGCTCGCGGCGGTGCTGCGGCTGCTGGTGTGGCTGCCGTCGCCGCTGTTCGCGGTGGTGGCGGGCCGGGAGTGGTACGTCGAGGTCAGGCCGGCAGGATCGGCACGCGCTCTGCAAGTTCCTGCACGTTCTCGGCGTCGGTGAGCACGCCGGCGACGTCACCGAAGGGCAGGACGCTGAAGCGGGACGCGGCGCCGATCTTCTCGGCGCTGGCCAGGACGTAGGTGTCGGCCGCGCGCCGGGCCAGCGTGCGCTTCATCGCGGCTTCGTCGGCGTCCCCGGTGGTGAGCCCGGCTTCGGGGTGGACGCCGGTGACGCCGAGCAGGAAGACCTCGGCGCTGATCGACTGGGCGGCCTCGGCCGCGGCGGCGCCGCAGGTGACCGCGGAGTGCCGGAACAGGCGGCCGCCGAGCAGGAAGACGTCGATGCCCGGGTGCTCGAGCAGGGCGACGGCGACGGTCGGGCTGTGCGTGACGACCGTGGCTTCGAGGTCTGCGGGCAGGGCTTTCGCGACGGCGAGGGTGGTGGTGCCGCCGTCGAGGATGACGGTCGAGCCGGGCCGGACCAGCTGCGCGGCGACCCGGGCGACCCGGTCCTTGCCGTCGACGGCGATGGCCGTGCGGCTCGCGTAGTCGGCGACGGCGGGGGAGACCGGCAGCGCCCCGCCGTAGACGCGCTGGCAGAGCCCGGCGGAGGCCAGGTCCCGCAGGTCGCGGCGGATGCTGTCTTCGGAGACGCCGAGTTCGGCCGCGACGTCCTTCGCCAGCACCTTGCCGTCGGCGGCCAGCCGGGCCAGCAGCAGTTCACGGCGTTCCCCAACCAGCATGCACGATCCTCCTTGTTGTTGCCGAGTCATGCACATTATGGTCGCGGCATGACCTCTTCGACAAGCCTGGACCGCAACCCCCGCGTCCGGATCACCGACGTCGAGCTGCTGTCGTCGGCCTGGTACGTCCTGCGCCGCACGACGTTCGACTACCAGCACCGCGACGGCACCTGGACGACCCAGCAGCGCGAGACCTACGACCGCGGCAACGGAGCCACGGTGCTGCTCTACGACCTCGCGGGCGGCACGGTGCTGCTGACCCGCCAGTTCCGCTACCCGGTCTACGTGAACGAGCACCCGGACGGCATGTTCCTCGAGACGGCCGCGGGCCTGCTGGACGCCGAGGACCCGGAGACGGCGATCCGCCGGGAGGCGGAGGAGGAGACGGGCGTGCGGATCGGCGCGCTGCAGCACGTGTTCGACGTGTACACGAGCCCGGGCTCGGTGACCGAGCGCCTGCACTGCTACGCGGCGCCGTACGACCCGGCCGACCGCGGCGCGGGCGGCGGCATCGCGGCAGAAGGCGAGGACATCGAGGTCCTGGAACTCCGGTTCGACGACGCGCTGAAGATGATCGAGACGGGCGAGATCGCCGACGCGAAGACGATCATGCTCCTGCAGTGGGCAGCACTGCACGGCCCGTTCCGCCCGACGCCGGGCTAGCACCCGGAGGGTCGGCTCACGTACCGGAAGGGTCGGCTCGCGCACCTGGACGGTCGGCTCACCAGCCGACCCCCTGGGCACGCCAACCGACCCTCCGGGTATGTGAGCCGACCCTCTGAGTACGGAAGAACCCCCGCGGGGGGAGGTCGCGGGGGTTCTTCGCGGTGGGAGCGTTGGCTACGGGCCGACGCTGGAGCGGGTTACGCGGACCGGGAGGTCCGCCGGCCCTTCAGCTCGGCGAGACGTTCGTTGAGCAGGTCCTCGAGCTCGGGGATCGTGCGCCGCTCGAGCAGCATGTCCCAGTGGGTGCGCGGCGGCTTGACCTTCTTCTGCTCGGGCTGCCCACCGTCGACGATCTCCGATTCGCTGCCGTGCAGCCGGCATTCCCAGACCGTCGGGATCTCGGCGTCGTCGGAGAACGGCACCTCGAACTCGTGGTTCTTGGGGCAGGCGTAGCGCACGGTGCGGCGTGGAGCGAGGTCGTGGTTGCGGTCGGTCTCGTAGCTGACCGCTCCCAGCCGGCTTCCACGAAGAACACGGTCGGCCATGTCGGGGGTCCTTTCAGTCAGCTCCGGGGTGGAGCCAGGGTGATGCTCACCCTATGCAACGACTTGGGGCCCCCGAGGATTCCCGGGACACCATGTCGTTGCTCACGATGAGCTGCGTCACCCAACGGCATCAGCTTCCTCTAGTAGGAGGCGTTTCGCGCTCCGGCGTGACGTCAATACGGCCTTCTTAGTGCTGATATCCCCCGGATGGGCTACTGGCACCGTCGTCAGGTCAACCGTAACTGACCGTGACGACCAGTTACGGGGCCCAAGTCACCCGATCGGAAGTGGCGGCGACACAATACCTGATAACGCACAGTAGCGTTTTCAGCCTCAAAACCGGCCAAAGCTGAAGATTCAACTACGGATTGTTCGGTATCTGCCACCACAACGGTGTCACCCTCACGCACCACCTCACCCTCGACGACCCGCGCGTTGAACCGCCCGGGCACCCCGCACCAGCACAACACCTCGACCTGAACCGGCTGCAACTCGTCCGCCAGTTCGAACAGGCGAGCGGCACCCGGGAACAACCGGCTCCGGAAGTCCGTCGCGATCCCGAAGCAGTACACGTCGATCTCGACCTCGTCGGCCAGCTCCGCCAGCTGGTCGACCTGCCCGGGGGAGAGGAACTGCGCCTCGTCCACCACCACGTAGTCCACGTGCTGCCCCCGCGACCACTCCTGCCGCACCAGCTCCCGCACGTCGGTGTCCTCACCGACCTCCACCGCCTGCCGGCTCAACCCGATCCGGCTCGAGATCCGCGGCGCACCCGACCGGTCGTGCCGCACCAGCACCAGCCCCCGCCGGCCCTGCCGCGCGTGGTTGTGGTCGATCTGCAACGCCAGGGTCGACTTCCCGCAGTCCATCGGCCCGTAACAGAACTTCAGCCTGCCCACCGGCGGCGTCCCGCGACGCGAACCGGCCGCGGGAACCGACGAGAGCGCATCGGTGGGATCAGGGCCGGCGGCCCGGTCGTTCAGCAAGGTCACGACGCCCGACCCTATCGGGGGGCCTACAGGACCTCCGGCGGGGTGTTGCCCGCGGCCACGATCGCCCGCCGCACCGGCACCAGCCACACCAGCACCAGCCCCGCCGCGAAGAAGATCACCAGCGCCACGATCGCCAGCCGGAACGACCCCGTCGCCTGCCCGACACCCGCGAACAGCAACGGCCCCAGCCACGACGTCCCCCGCTCACCCACGACGTAGAGCGAGTAGTACTGCGCGTCCTTGCCCGCCGGGATCATCTGGCTGAACAACGACCGCGACAACGCGTTCGTCCCACCCAGCACCAGCCCGATCCCCACCGCCACCGCCAGGAACTGCACCAGCTGCTTCGGCTGCACGAAGTACGCCCCGGCCAGCACCACCACCCACAGCACCAGGCTGCCCATGATCGTCTTCTTCGCCCCGACCCGCCGCGCCGCCAGCCCGTGCAACGTCCCACCCAGGTACGCCACGAAC
Source organism: Amycolatopsis iheyensis (assembly GCF_024703995.1). Lineage (GTDB taxonomy): Bacteria > Actinomycetota > Actinomycetes > Mycobacteriales > Pseudonocardiaceae > Amycolatopsis > Amycolatopsis iheyensis. The sequence continues at coordinate 396,594 of NZ_JAMXQV010000002.1, forward strand.
TGGATCACCAGGATCGTCACGATCAGCACCTCGTTGCCGAACCGCAGCTCGTCCTTCCCGTACTGCGCCGACACCGTCACCACCGTGTTGATCCCATCGGTGAAGACCAGGTAGCTGCCCAGGAAGGCCAACGTCAACGGGTACGCCTTCGCCGCCACGACCGTCTGCTTCAGCTCCGCGAACCCCGCACGCAGCACCGACCGCCCCGCCACGACGTCGACCGGCGTGTGCCGGCGGGGGAGCGCCCGCACGGCCGGAACGGTGAACGCCGCCCACCACAGCCCCGAAGTCAGGAAGCAGATCTGCACCGCGAGCCCCTGGCTCACTCCGAACGCGTCGTGCCCCAGGTAGAACCCCAGCTGCAACGCCAGCGCCAGCCCGCCACCCAGGTACCCGAACGCCCAGCCCTTCGCCGAGATGTCGTCCCGCTCGTCCGGCCCGCCGATGTCCACCAGGAACGAGTAGTAGACGACCAGCGAACCGCCGTACCCGATGTTCGCCACGATGAACAGCACCACGCCCAGCTGCCAGTCCGACCCAGCGAAGAAGAACATCGCCGCCGCCGCGACCGCGCCCAGGAACGCGAACCCACCCAGGATCCGCCGCTTGTTGTGGCTCCGGTCGGCCACCGCACCCGCGATCGGCAGCACCAGCACCTGCACCACCGTCGCCACCGACAGCAGGTACCCCCACACCGAACCGGCGGGGAAGTGCAACCCGAACAACGACACGTCGCAGTTGTTCAGCGTGTCCACGTGACCCGCCGCGTCCAAGCACGCACGGTCCCCGTTAAGGGTGATGTTCGACTTCGCGTCCTCGGCCGCGATCGAGCTCATCGACAGCGCGCCGAACACCGTCGTCGTCGACGAATAGAACGGTGAATTCGCCCAGTCGTAGAAATACCAGCCCCACCGCTCGCGCTTCGTCGAGCGCGTCCCGGCCAGCGTCATCCACGGCTCCTCGGTGTCAAGAACGTGCAGGTCAGCGCGGAGACTACTGGGCCGCCGCAGCCGCCGTGACCACACCACCGAAACCGTGTCCGGTTCGTCGCTTCGTGATCATCCGCCACTTCCGGGCGAATCACGGTCCGCCCCGCCCGGCGTGTCGCTGACAAAAGTGAAAGGTGTTTCGTGTGAGACTGGAGAGCGCAGTGTGTCCCTTGTGGTCAAAGGGACACACTCCTACTGTGCACGCATGATCCATTACCGGAGACGCACCGTCGCGAGAGCCCTGCTCCTCGCCCTCGCCGCCATGGGTCTGCAGCTCACCGTTCCCACCGCCGCCTCCGCCGACCCCGCCTCCAACGCCTGGGCCAAGCTCCGCATGTGCGAATCGAGCGGCCGCTACGCCACCAACACCGGCAACGGCTACTACGGCGCCTACCAGTTCGACCTCCCCACCTGGCGCAGCGTCGGCGGCGCCGGCCGCCCCGACCAGGCCGCCCCCGCCGAACAGGACTACCGCGCCCTCTACCTCTACCGCATGCGCGGCTGGCAACCCTGGCAGTGCGCCGGCATGCTCAAGCTCACCGGCGACGCCGACGCCCGCAGCAAGCGCGTCCCCAGCTACGCCGACTCCGCCTACATCGGCGGGGGACCGGCCCCCGCACCCACCCCACCCGCACCCGGCGGCCCCATGCCCGCCTGGCCCGGCGTCGTCTACGCCTACGGCGACTGCGCCGCCCCGCTCAAAGCCTTCCAGCTCCGCATGAACGCCTACGGCTACGGCTTCACCGGCACCGGCTGCTACTACGACAAAACGAGGACCGCCGTCCTCGACCTCCAACGCGCCAACGGCATCAAGGACAGCGGCCTGCTCGGCCCCAAGACCTGGACCGCCGCCTGGCAGGGCAAACCACCCCGCTGACCCCTCGTGAGTGGTTAGGGCGGTTAGAACCGCCCTAACCACTCACGAGGCCTGCGACTGCCCCCACTTGCCCCGCTCGAGCAGCACCTCACGCAACAGGTCCGGCCGATCCGTCACGATCCCGTGCACCCCCAGATCCAGCAACATCCGCATCTCCGCCGGATCATCGATCGTCCACGTGTGCACCTCGATGCCCGACCGCCCCGCCATCGACACGAACGCCTTGTCCACCACCCGCAACGCACCCTGCCGCACCGGCACCTGAGCCATCGCCCCCAGCACGAGCCGCCCCAACGGCAGCAACGGCAGCTTCCCCCGCACCCACAACGCGAACGCCGACCGCGGCCCCATCGCCGTCACCAGCTTCGGCCCCGCCAGCTTCCGCAACCGCACCAGCCGCGCGTCCGAAAACGCCGCCGCCGCCACCCGGTCGTGCGCACCCATCCGCTCCAGCACGTCCACGAACGGCTGCACCGCCCGGTCCGCCTTCACATCCACGTTGAACCGCGCGCCCGGCAGCTCCTCCAGCACGTCCTCCAACCGCGACAGCGGAGCCTCACCCCCGACCTTCACGTGCTTCAGCTGCGCCCACGTCTGCGACGCGATCAGCCCCGACCCGTCCGTCGTCCGATCCAAGCTCGGGTCGTGGTGCACCACCACCACACCATCCGCCGTCGCGTGCACATCCGTCTCCAGGTACCGGTACCCCTCGGCACACGCCCGACGAAACGCCGGCAACGAGTTCTCCAACCCCGCCAGCTCATCGAGGTGCCACCCCCGGTGAGCGAACGCACGGGGGAGCGGATCGGCCAAGTACGGGAACACCTGCATCCCCCAAGTGTGCCCTTCCGCTATGACCCCGGCATGAGCAACCGGTGGCCAGCTAGGGTCACCGGGGTGAGGGAAGCCGCCGAACTAGCCCAGCCCGCGCCCGTCGAACTCGTTCCGGGCCGCCGAGGCGCACCCCGCCACTGCGGCTGGTGCGGCCGCCGCCTCCCCGAAGGCGGCAACGTCGGCCGCCGACGCCGCTACTGCGGACAGTCCTGCCGCCAACGCGCCTACGAACGCCGCACCGCCCTCCAGCGCAGCGGCCTGCCCGAAGACGCCGTCGTCCTCTCCGACACCGAAATCGCCGCCCTCCAGGACCGCCTCTTCCAGCTCCGCTGCGCCGCCGAAGACATCGTCACCGCCACCCACGACGGCGCCGACCCCACCGAACTGCGCACCCTCGCCGACGAAATCGCCCGCGCCGCCAAGGACCTCGAACAACTCCGCTGACCCTCACCCCAACCCGTCCAACGCCCGGTACGTCCGGTTGCTCGCCGCCGCCGCACGCTGCTCACGACCCGTCGCCTCGATGTAGTTCTGACTCGTCGCCAAACTCGCGTGCCCCAGCAACGCCATGATCTCCGACGCCGTCGCGCCGTCCTCCGCCAACCGTGTCGCGAACGTGTGCCGCAACGCGTGCAGATTCGCCCCCACCGGCACCCGGTCGTGCAACCCCGCACCCCGATAACACGACTTCACCAGGTACTCCAGCGCACCCCGCCCGATCGGCTCACCCGCCCGATCCAGCAACAACGGCGAACCGGGGGAGAACCGCACACTCGGAAACCGCACCCGGCACGACTCCCGGTACCGCTCGATCAGCTCCGCCAGCACCGGCTGCACCGGAATCGACCGATCCCGGCTGCCCTTCCCCTTCACGTGCAACCGCAGCTCACCCGCACGCCCCACCAGCGACCTCGACGTCAACGCCCGCATCTCCGCCGCCCGCAACCCCGCCACCAACCCCAGCGCGATCACCAGCACATCCCGCTCCGGCCACGGGTCCCGCGCACGCCGCGACCCCGCGGCCGCCGCCGACAGCAGCTGCTCCGGGGTTTCCTCACCCCGCAACGGCTTCGGCGTCAACGCCGGCGTCCGCGGCCGCGCCACCGCACCCATCGGATTGCCCGCCAGCAGCCCGTCCGCCACGCAGAACGTCAGGAACTGGTTCCACGTCGACCAGGCCCGCAACACCGAGCTCTTCGCATGACCGTCCGCGAACACCCCGAACGCCGACCGCAGCGCCGGCCCGGTCAAGTCGGCCACCTCGAGGTCCTCGGCCGGACGGCCCAGCTCCGAAACCAGGAGAGTGGTGATCCCGGCCAGGTCCCGGCGGTAGGCGTCGGTGGTGTGCGGCGAGTCCTTGCGCGGCCGGCGCGCGGCGAAGAAGGCTTGCTGGGCCTCGGAAACCTTCATGTGGATCTTGTACCGCACAGCACCGACAGTTTTGCTCGCCGGGGTCCGTGACATTTCATGCATAATGGCAATTATGCATGAAATGTCGGTTTAGCCTGGTTTGGCCCTTCCGGGGGATCCAAGACTCCTGCGGAGCCGATTTCGGGCCCCGAGCCCCGCGGGTACGCGTCCGGCAGGGATGCGCACAGGTGTTCGAACGCCTGGATCGGCCATATGCGGGCGTCCGCCGAGGGGTGCTCGATGACATCCGTGAGCGAAACCTTGTCAGCCGGCCCGTGCGGCGGCCGTCTTGCGAACTCTAGTTTCGTCACCGTGACGTTTTTAGGTCGGGTGGCAGGGCGTCTGGTCGACGGCTCCAGGGGACGCTCCTGCGGCTCCCGGAAGGCATCCCCGGAGGCCTTTGACGCCTAGTGCTGGAGGAGGCTGCCGACAAACCTCAGGAGAAGCCGTTCTGGCGAAGCCGGCGAACGGACACTTCTACCGTCAGGCACGCCTTCTGTCACCCCTCTCGGCGTCTCGCTGCAGCGTGTCCCCAAGTGCCGATAATGTACATTATGTCAAGTAACGTCAGTGCCAGTCGCTGATCATCACGTCCCGCGGCGCCGGGGCACCCTCCCCGGTCTCCAGGAGCTGCTTGAGGCTCATCAGGTAGATCGCCCACTTCGTGCTGCAGTGGTGCATGAACTCGCCGGCCTCGCGCCAGCCTTCGTGCTTGAACAGGACGATCGTGTGGTCCGCGCGCTGTTCGATGTCCCACCGGATCGTCGTGCCGATCCACTCCGGTGGTCCGTCGACGACCTCCCAGCGGACGAGCCGGCCCGGGGCGAGTTCGGTGACCTTCATGTCGAAGCCGCCGGGGATGAAGCGGAACGCGATGACGCCGCCGGGTTCGGTGCCCCCCACGGTCTTTTCGGTCCACCAGCCGGAGAGGCCGTCGAGGGTGGTGAGTGCTTCGTACACCTGGTCCGGTGTGGACTCGCGGATGCCGATGCGGTGCAGGATGTCCATTTTCAGTCCTTCTTCTTCCGTTCGATGGTTTCGGCGATGCGCTTGATGCGCTGGAGGCGGGCGTCCCAGGTCTTGCCGACGTCGGCGAGCTGGGCGGCGGCGCGGGCGAGCTGGGTTTCGTCGACGTGGAACTGCTTTTCGCGTCCTTCGGGCCGGGCGTGGACGAGGCCGGCGCGGTCGAGGACGGCGAGGTGTTTGGCGACGGCTTGGCGGGTCACCGGGAGGTGTTCGCTGAGGCTGGTCGCGGTTCCCCCGCCTTGGCTGAGGAGCAGGTCGAGCATGCGGCGGCGGGTGGGGTCGCCGATGGCGGACCAGAGGTCGTCGTCGACGGCGGTGGTCACTGGCGGGCTCCCGCCTTGGCGGTGGTGGCGGGGATGCGGGGCAGGAAGTGGTCCCAGCCGCTGACGTGGTCGGCGTATTCGGCGGCGATCTTGGCTTCGTCCCAGCCGCGTTCGCGGAAGCCGGTTTCGGTCATCCGCAGGCGGGTGCCGGTGGCGGTGGGTTCGAGTTCGAAGACGACGAGGAACGAGTTGTCTTGGGTGGCGGTCTCCCCTTCGGCGTGGGTCCAGCGGAAGGAGAAGAGTTTCGGCGGGGTGGCGTCGACGACGGTGAACCCGACCCAGTTGCCGCCGAAGGCGATGCGGCCCGCTCCCCCGGGTTCGGCGGGGTATTCGGCTTCGTCGGGCCACCATTCGCGGACGTGTTCGGGGTTGCTGACGACGTCGAAGACGACTTCGGGGGGTGCTTCGATGTGGATTTCGCGTTCGAGTGTGCTGTGGTCCATGGGTGCTCCTCGTGCAACGTTTGGTTGCTCGTTACGGTAGCCGCGGTGACGGCGATGCGCAACCATCGGTTGCTTGAAGGTCGCGCTGGACCCACGCGACGTCGCGCCACTGCCCGTGCTTCCAGCCCACCCGCCGGTAGACGCCCGCGGGTGCGAAGCCGAGGGCGCGGTGCAGGCCGGCACTGGCTTCGTTCGGCAGGGTCATGCCGGCGAAGGCGCGGTGGAAACCCTGCTCCCGCAGTCGTTCGAACAACGTCTCGTACAGCGCGCGGCCGGCGCCGGTGCGGCGGCGGCCGCGTTCGAGGTAGATGCTCGTCTCGCAGGACCACTGGTAGGCGGCGCGGGTGGCGAACGGGTGGGCGTAGGCGAAGCCCGCCACTCGTCCTTCGTCTTCGAGGACGAGCCAGGCGTGGGCGCCGGTGATGCGGTGCGCCATGGTGTCGGCGGTCGGTGGTTCGGTTTCGAAGGAGATGACGGTGTCGGTGACGTATGGGGCGTAGAGGGCGGCGCAGGCCGCGGCGTCGCGTGGGGTGGCGTCTCGGATCATGGCTCATATGGTAGCCAAACCGAGTCGTATAGTATCCCGGGTTATGACCGATCCCCTGACTGCTCGCTTGGCCGCCACCGTGCACGCTGCCCGGACCGCACGGGGTTTGTCGGTGGCGGTGCTGGCCGAGCAGTCGGGGGTGTCGCGCGCGATGATCGGCAAGATCGAGCGGGGTGACGTGCAGCCGACGGCCGCGTTGCTGGCGAGGCTGTCGGCGGCGCTCGGGATGACGTTGTCGGAGCTGATCGCGCGGGCCGAGGGTGACGAGCGGCGGCTGGTGCGGGCTTCGGAGCAGCCGGTGTGGGTGGATCCGGACTCCGGGTACCGCCGCCGGGCGGTCTCCCCCGCGGGTGGCCGTCCGCTGGAGCTGGTGGAGGTCGAGCTGCCGGCGGGTGCGGAGGTGGCGCTGGCGGCGGGCACGTACGCGTTCCTGCACCAGCAGATCTGGGTGCTCGACGGGCACTTGCGGTTCGTCGAGGACACGGTGGTGCACGAGCTGGACGCCGGGGACTGCCTGCAGCTGGGGCCGGCGGCGGACTGCGTGTTCGTGAACCCGGGGCCGCTCCCCTGCCGGTACCTGGTGGCGTTGGTGAAGCGGGCCCCCTGAGCGGGTGATCCGGGGTGCCGTCGCGCGTGGGGGCGGTTAGCTTCGCGCGGTGCGTCGTCTGCGGAGGTTCTGGTACCAGTGTGCGGAGTTCCTGCTGGTGCTGCTGGGGTTGGGGTGGCTGGTCGCGCCGGAGGACACCGGGCTGGACGTGGTGTTCCTGCTGGCGTGGGACGTGCTGGCGGTGGCGGTGATCGTGACGCGGTTCCTGCGGATCCGGCGGTACCGGCTGGTGGGTGAGGGCGAGCCGACGTGGTTGCCCAGCCTGCTGGGCCGCCGGTCGAGTTTCGCGGCGACGGTGCTGGTGAGTGTCGTGGGGATGTCGGCCGGGGCGTTGATCCTGGTGGCGAACGGGATTGCCGAGGAGGACGACGAGTACGCGTTGGTGCTGCAGGTCTGTGCGGTGCCGGCGGTGCTGGCGGCGTGGATCCTGTTGCACTTCGGGTACGCGGACCGGTACGCGCACCTGCACTACCGGGCCGCTCCGGAGCCGGGGTTGCGGTTCCCGGGCGCGGAGCGGCCCAATCTGCTGGATTTCGCGTATTTCGCGTTCACCGTGGGGACGTCGTTCGCGACGTCCGATGTGGAGGTCCGGGCGCGGCCGATCCGGTACACGGTGCTGACGCACAGTGTGGTGGCGTTCGTCTACAACACGGCGATCCTGGGGATCGCGGTCGGTGTGGTCACCGGGAAATAGCGTCGACGCCGGTGAGTTCGGCCGAGAGGGTCCAGAGGCGGGCGGCTTCGGCCGGGTCGATGGCGTAGGCGCGGACGCCGGTGTCGCCGTCGGTGGTGACTTCGGCGATGTCGCAGTTCTCGAGGTAGACGCCGCCGTGGCCGTCGAGCTGGGGTGAGGTGGCGGCCCAGACCTGGGTGGCGGCGCCGGCTTCGGGGGTTTTGAACAGGTCGCTGGGGGTGCCGTGCTCGTCGATCCAGCCCTGGGCGATGAGCTCTTCGCGGGCGATGTGGCGGCCGAGGTTGGTCATGATGGCGCCGGGGTGCAGGGCGAAGGCGCGGATGCCGCGGTCGCGGCCGAGTGCGTCGAGGTGGACGGCGAACAGGACGTTGGCGGTCTTGGCCTGGCCGTAGGCGAGCCACTTGTCGTAGCCGGTGCGGAAGTGCGGGTCGGCCCAGCGGATGGGTGAGAAGTGGTGGCCGTTGGAGGCGACGGAGACGACGCGGGCGCCGTCGGCGATGGCCGGCCAGAGGTGGTTGACCAGGGCGAAGTGGCCGAGGTGGTTGGTGGCGAACTGGGCTTCCCAGCCGGGGCCGACGCGGGTTTCGGGGCAGGCCATGACGCCGGCGCTGTCGACGACGAGGGCGAGGCGGCGGCCGGTGGCGAGGAAGCGGTCGGCGAAGGCGCGGACGCTGCCGAGGACGGCGAGGTCGAGTTCGTCGATGGTGGTGTCCGGGATGCCGTCGAGTGCTTCCTCGGCGGTGGCGCGGCGGCGGGCCGGCACGAGGACGTGGGCGCCGGCGCTGGTCAGGGCGCGGGTGGTTTCGAGGCCGATGCCGGAGTAGCCGCCGGTGACGAGGGCGAGGGTGCCGGTGAGGTCGATGCCGTCGAGGACCTCCGCGGCGGTGCTGGTGGCTCCGAAGCCGGAGCCGAGCTTGTGCTGGGTGGTGGTCATGTCTTCGACGGTAGGAGCTGGAGTGCACTCCAGCGCAAGCCGGCGCGAGGGTGGAAAGGCGGTCCTCAGCGGAGGTTCAACGTCGCGACGGCGGAGTCGAGCCAGGCGGTGAGGAAGCGGTCCGGGGTGAGGTCGCCCGGGGTGTGTCCGATGAGGACGTCGAGGATCGGGTGGTAGGTCAGGGAGGCGACGAGCACCGCGGCGGTCGCTTCGGGGTCGGTGATGGTGGTCCTCCCCTGGTCTCGCAAAGTCGTGAGCCATTCGGTGCCGCGGCGGTAGACGGTGGCGAGGACGCCCTGCCACATCTGCTCGAACAGCTCCGGGAAGCCGGTGAACTCGCGGATCATCAGGCGGATGAGGTCGCGGTCGGCGGCCATGAAGGCCCAGACGACGTCGGCGAGGACGCGGAGGGCTTCGCGGGGGTCCTCGGGAAGCGATGTGGTTTCGGCGGTGCGGGCGGTGAGGCGTTCGAGGTTGTCGTGGACGGCGGCTTCGAGGAGGGCGGCTTTCGACGGGAAGTGCTTGTAGAGCGCGCCGGAGCCGGGGTGGAGGCCGCACGCGGTTTGGATGTCGGCGACGGAGGTCGCGTCGTAGCCGCGGGTGGCGAAGAGGTGGACGGCTTCGTCGAGGATGCGGCGTCGGGTGACGCCGGGGGTTGTCCGTGCCATAAGTGAGAGACTACTCTCTTTCTATGGTGGAAGTGACCGTGGAAGAGACCGTGTCGTGCTCGCCGGACGCCTTTCTCGCGCTGGTCATGGACCCGCGGCGGTACGCGGAGGTCGACCGCAAGCTGGGCCCGGTCGACTGGGTGCGCCGGGACGGCGACGTCACCGAGTTCCGGTTCCGCTCGAAGCTGCCGGGGTTCGGACCGGGGCCGAAGGTCGTGTCGCGGATGACGCTGACGCCGGGCGAGCGCGTGGACGTGCGCATCCCCGACCGGCGGGAGAACCGGCTGGCCCGGCGGCTCTCGACGTTCGAGGCGCGGTTCTCGTGCGTGCCGGTCGAGGGCGGGATCCGGGTGACGCGGTGGATCGCCTTCGGGTTCCCCGCTCCCCTGCGCTGGCTCGTGGAGCCGGTCCTGCGGCGGAAGCTGCCGGCTGACGTCGAAGCCGAGATCCGGGGCGTGAAGCGGCTGCTGGAGCGTTGACTGAAGCAATGAATCAGTGCTTCACTTCTTGACGTGCCCTACCGCCGCACCGCGAAGGTGCAGGAACGCCTCGACGCCCAACGCGAGACGATCGTCGCCGCCGCGACCGAGCAGCTGGCCGAACACGGCTACAGCGGCTGTTCCGTCGCCGCGGTCGCCGAGCGCGCCGGTGTCGCCGTCGGGAGCGTCTACCGGCACTTCCCCACCAAGGCCGACTTGGTCGTGCACGTGTTCCGGCAGGTCGTGACCCGCGAGGTCGAAGCGGTCCGGGCGGCGTCCGCGCGGCCGGGTGCACCCGCCGAACGGGTCCTGGCGGTGTTCGAAACGTTCGCCCAGCGCGCCCTGAAGGCGCCGAGGCAGGCCTACGCCCTGCTCGCCGAGCCGGTCGACGCGCTGATCGACGCCGAACGGCTCGAGTTCCGGCGGGCGTTCACCGAGGTCGTCGCCGAGCACGTGGCCGACGGCGTGCGGCAGGGCGCGCTCCCGGCCCAGGACGGCCGGCTGACCGCCGCCGCACTGGTGGGGGCCGCCGCCGAAGTCTTGATCGGCCCGTTGACCAGCGGCAACGCCGGTGATGTCGCCGAGCTCCGCACATTCGTCGTCCGCGCTCTAGGAGGTTCCGATGCCCGCCACGCATGAGGTCACCAACCAGGTCCCGCCGTTCACCGGCCACGACTTCGCGGACGACCCGGCGCTACTGGCCGGGCTCGAGCGAGCCGGCGCCGGCTGGGCCGCGGAGGAGGTGCACGAGCTGGGCCGGCTGGCCGGGAGCGAGCGCGCGCAGGAGTGGGGCCGGCTGGTCAACGAGAACGAGCCGGTGCTGCGCACCCACGACCGCTACGGGAACCGGATCGACGAGGTCGAGTTCCACCCGCACTGGCACGACCTGATGGACGTCGCGGTCTCCCACGGCCTGCACGGCACGCCGTGGCAGGACCCGCGCGAGGGCGTGCACGCGGCGCGGGCGGCGAAGTTCTACGTCTGGGGTCAGGTCGAGGCCGGGCACAGCTGCCCGATTTCGATGACGTACGCGGCGATCCCGGCGCTGCGGGCCAACCCGGAGCTAGCGGCGCGGTACGAGCCGCTGCTGGCCGCGACCGAGTACGACTTCGGGCTGCGCGAGCCGAGCACCAAGCGGGGCCTGATCGCGGGCATGTCGATGACCGAGAAGCAGGGCGGGTCCGACGTCCGGGCCAACACGACCACGGCGACGCCGAGCACCGAGGGCAGCTACACCCTCGTCGGGCACAAGTGGTTCACCTCGGCGCCGATGTCGGACATGTTCCTGACGCTGGCCCAGGCGCCCGGCGGGCTTTCGTGCTTCCTGCTCCCCCGCGTCCTGCCCGACGGCTCGCGCAACCCGATCCGGCTGCAGCGGCTGAAGGACAAGCTGGGCAACCGGTCCAACGCGTCCTCGGAGATCGAGTACGACAACGCCGTCGGCTGGCTCGTCGGCGAGGAGGGGCGCGGGGTGCGGACCATCATCGAGATGGTCAACAACACCCGCCTGGACTGCACGCTCGGCAGCGCGTCCGGGATGCGTCTCGGCGCGGTGCGCGCGGTCCACCACGCGACGCACCGGTACGCGTTCGGCAAGGCGCTGGTCGACCAGCCGCTGATGGCCAACGTGCTCGCCGACCTCGTCCTCGAGTCCGAGGCGGCGACGACGGTGGCGATGCGGCTGGCCGCGGCCGGTGACCGGCGGGACGACGAGCAGGAGCAGGCGTTCCGCCGGCTGGGGCTCGCGGTGTCGAAGTACTGGGTGTGCAAGCGGGCGCCGATGCACGCGGCGGAGGCGCTGGAATGCTTCGGTGGCAACGGCTACGTCGAGGAGTCGGGCATGCCGCGGCTCTACCGGGAGGCGCCGCTGTCGTCGATCTGGGAAGGCTCGGGCAACGTCGCCGCGCTGGACGCGTTGCGGGCCATGGGCAAGCAGCCGGAGTCGGTCGCGGCGTTCTTCGCCGAGGTCGAGCAGGCCGCCGGGGGTGACAGCCGGCTCGACGACGCGGTGGACCGCCTGCGCAAGGAGCTGACCGACCTCGACGCGATCGAGTACCGGGCGCGGCGGGTGGTCGAGGCGATGGCGCTGGTGCTGCAGGGCTCGCTGCTGGTGCGCCACGGCCACCCGGCGGTCGCGGACGCGTTCTGCGCGTCGCGCTTCGGCGGCGACTGGGGTATCGCGTTCGGCACGCTGCCGGCCGGGGTCGACACCGCGGCGATCATCGAGCGCGCGGCGGTGCGTTAGCGCCCGAGCGCGTCGAGGGCGCCGTCGACCGCGGCGGTCCTGAGCTCTTCGAGCGGGGCGTCGGGGAACTGCATGCAGACGTCCTGGAGGCCGCCCAGCGCGAGTACCGCGCGGGCGGCCTGGTCGAGCGTCGGGTCGGGGCCGCAGATCAGTTCGGTGAGGCGCTTGCGCCAGCCCAGCACCTTGTCGATGAGCCCGAGGTCGGCCAGCGTCGGCATCTCCGCCAGCAGCATGATCACGGGCGCGCGGTGGCGGTAGTTGAAGTCGAAGAACCCCTCGATGAGCTCCCGCACGGGGGTCTCGGCGCGTGCCTCCGCGGCGAGGATGAACTTCTCGCCGTCGTCGAGCAGTGGCTGGATGATGCTGCGGACGAGGTCCTCGCGCGACGGGAAGTGGTAGTAGAGCGCGGGTTTGGTGATGCCCAGCCGGTCGGCGATGTCCTGGAGGCTGGTGCGCTGCACGCCTTGGGTCGCGAACAGGTCGCGGGCGGCGTCCAGGATGCGTTGCTTGGTGTCGGAGGGCTTCGGCACGCGCCCAGCATAACTGACTTAACGATAGGTAAGGAATCGTGGTACAACTTACCTACCGTTAAGTCAGGGAGGTACTCATGCGGATTCTCGTCTCGGGCGCCAGCATCGCCGGTCCGGTGCTGGCCTATTGGCTGACCCGGCACGGCTTCGACGTCACCGTGGTCGAACGCGCCCCGCGGCTGCGCAAGACCGGCGGCCACGCCGTGGACCTGTTCCGGCCGGCCATGGACATCACCGAACGGATGGGCGTCCTTCCCCGCGTCGAAGCCGTCGCCACCGGCTCGACCAGGCTGACGCTGCACCGGGAGGGGGCACGCGGGCCGGTGCGGGTGGACCTGGCGAAGATCTTCCAGGCCGTCTCCGACCGGCACGTCGAGATCATGCGCGACGACCTCAGCGAGATCTACTACGACGCCGGCCGCGACGACGTCGAGTACCTCTTCGGCGACTCGATCACCGCCCTCTCCCCCGACGGCGAAGTCACCTTCGAGCACTCCGCGCCCCGCACGTTCGACCTCGTCGTCGGCGCCGATGGGCTGCACTCGAACGTGCGCCGGCTGGTGTTCGGCGAGGAATCCGGACTCACGAAGTTCATCGGGGCCTACCTGGCCGTGCTGTCGCTGCCGGACACGATCGGCCTCGCCGACGGCGAAACCGTCATCCACCTCGGCGCCGGCCGCACCGCGGGGTTCTACACCGCCCGCCACATCAGCGACGCCCGCGCGGTGTTCCTGTTCCGCCGCGACGAGCAGCTCGACTACGACCACCGGGACGTCCCGCGGCAGAAAGAACTGCTGCGGGAGGCCTTCGCCGGCATGCACCCCCATGTCGACGGCTGGCTGGCCGAACTGGCCGGGCCGGGCCCGTTCTACTTCGACTCGATCACCCAGCTGCAGCTGGAAAGCTGGTCACGCGGCCGAGTCACGCTGGTCGGCGACGCCGGCTACTGCCCCGGCCCGGCGGTCGGGGGCAGCACCAGCCTCGCGGTGCTGGGCGCCTACGTCCTGGCCGGCGAGCTGGCCGCGGCCGGCGGTGACCACGAACGCGCTTTCCCCGCCTACGAACGGGAAATGGCCGACCGGGTGCGCAAGAGCCGCGCCTTCGCCGAAGGCGCGGCGCGAAGCCTGATCCCGGCCACCCGCACCGGCGCCTGGGCGTTGGCCGGCGGCGGCCGGCTGATCTCGGCCCTGCCCGCGGGCCTGAGCCGGGCGTTCGCGAAGCTCACCACCAGCGGCGGCGCCCGGATGCACGACTCGATGCGGGTCAAGGACTACGCCGTCACACCCGTGGGCTGAGCCCGTCGGCGAGGACCGCGACCATCCGCTGGTTGAACTCCAGGTCCTCGCCGCGCACCGGCTGGCAGAGCAGGGCCACGGCGTGGAGCAGGTCCTTCGCGCTGACGTCGGCGCGCACCGCCCCCGCCGTGGCCGCCGCGCCGAGCAACGCGGCCAGGACCGGCTCCATCCGCGCCATGAAGTAGCCGGGCAACGCGTCGAACGCCGGGTCGCCCGAGTGCAGGGCGGTGGCCAGCCCGCGCTTGGTGCCCACCAGCGCGGTGTACCGCAGCAGCCACTTCCGCAGCGCGTCCCCGGGCCGGTGCTCGGCGCTCAACGCCGGTCCGGCGTCGGCCAGGACGTCGATCTCGCGCTGCAGCACGGCCGCGACCAGCTCCGCGCGCTGCGGGAAGTGCCGGTAGAGCGTGCCGACGCCGACTCCCGCCAGGTCGGTGATCTCCTTCGCGGGCGCGTCCACCCCCGAGGTGGCGAAGACGCGCTTGGCCGCTTCGAGCAGGGCGTCGACGTTGCGTTGCGCGTCGGCCCGGCGGCGGCGCGGGGCGGCGTTCTCGGTCACGACCCTCCTCGGCAGTTAAGCGGAAAGCCTTTCCGTATAGTTGTGGAAAAGCTTTCCGCTTAACTTTACCCGAGGAGCCCCCATGCGGTACCGCACCCTGGGCCGGACCGGCATCCAGGTCAGCCCGTACGCCCTGGGCACGCTGATGTTCGCGACCTCGATCGGCAACGCCGACCCGGCGGACTCCGCCCGTGTCCTCCACCGGGCCCTCGACGCCGGCCTCAACTTCGTCGACACCGCCGACGCCTACGGCGACTCCGAAGACGTCGTCGGCCAAGCGCTCAAGGGACGCCGCGACGACGTCGTGCTCGCCACCAAGTTCGGCCGCCCGGCCGGCCAGGACCCCAACCACCAGGGCGCCTCCCGCCGCTGGATCGTCACCGCGGTCGAGAACTCCCTGCGCCGCCTGGGAACCGACCACATCGACCTCTACCAGCTGCACCGCCCCGACCCCGGCACCGACATCGAGGAGACCCTCTCCGCACTCACCGACCTGCTGCGCAGCGGCAAGGTCCGCGCGATCGGCGCGTCCGGCACCCCGGCCTCCGGCATCGTCGAGGCCCAGTGGACCGCCGAACGCCGCGGGCTCACCGCCTTCCACACCGAACAGCCCGGCTACTCGCTGCTCAACCGCGGCATCGAGCGCGAAGTCCTGCCCACCACCCAGCGCTTCGGCATGGGCACCCTGGTCTGGGGCCCGCTCGGCCAGGGACTGCTCACCGGCCGCCGGCCCGCCGACCTGCGCCGCGCCGGCCTGGTCCGCCACCTCGGCGACGAGCACCGCCACGAGGTCGCCGGGAAGTTCGCCGCGCTCGCCGCGGAAGCCGGCCTGCCCCTGACCCACCTGGCGATGGCGTTCACCACCGCGCACCCCGGCGTGACCAGCGCCCTGCTCGGCGCCCGGACCCTCGCCCACCTCGAGGACCTGCTGGCCGGCGTGGACGTCACGCTCTCCGACGACATCCTCGACCGGATCGACGAGATCGTCCCGCCCGGCACCGACGTCGGCGTCCTCGACCAGGCCTACCAGCCCCCGGCCATGACCGACCCCGCGTTACGTCGCCGACGCGCCGCCTAGGACACCCGGTGCCGCTCGGCGGCCTCCTGGATCCCCGCGACGTACCGCGTCCACCACTCGGTGTCGCCGATGTCGTCATGGTCCTTGCCGGAGCGGCCGTCGATCAGCTCGCGGACGATGTCGGCGTGGCCCGCGTGGTGCGCCGTCTCGGCCGTCACCCGCACAAGCAGTGAGCCGAACGTCGTGGTCCGGCGCTCTTGCGGCCACCACGGGACCGACGCCGGCGCGTCCAGCGGCAGCTGCTCGATCGACTCGTCGGTGTGCCGCCACGCCGCCCGGTACAGCTCGACCAGCTCCTCGCGGGTCTGCTCCGCCGTCGCCCACATGTCCGCGCTGTCCCAGATCGAGCCGTCCGCCACCCACGGCAGCCGGATCGCCGACCGGCGGCCGACGCAGTCGCCGAGGTAACCGAACTCGCCACCGGCGACGTGTTTTACCAGGCCCAGTAGGTTGGTCCCGGTCGGTGTCATCGGACGGCGGACGTCGTACTCGCTCAGCCCGGACAGCGACGCGAGCAGGCTCTCGCGCCCCTCCTGCAAGTACCGGCGCAGATCAGCGGCAAGGGGTTCCATGCCCGCAAGCTAGCGGCGGGCACTGACAAAAATCGGCACCGACAAGAACCGGGCGGGCGCGCGGGGGAAGAGCCCTCGCGCGCCCGCACCCCCAGTGTCCCGGCGCGAAGCCGCCGTCACGGGTCAGGAGGCGGCAAGCCCCGCGCTGGATACCGCGGGTTTCAGCCCAGCAGCAGACCCGGGTCGGTCTCGGGCGGGCCCGAGGGCCACCACTGCCCGTCCTCCCGACGGTACGGGTGCCATCGACCGTGCCGATCCAGCCGCAGCTGCACGTCGCCGAGGGTGCAGTGGTTGCGCTCGAACACCGGTTCCTCCTCGGCCAGCGCCGCCCGGGCCGCCGCGATGACCGGCTTCGGCGGCGTCCACGCCGAGTCCAGGACCTCGAGACCCGCACGCCCACCGTGCGTCCACGCCGCGACCGCGCGCTCGAACTCGGCTCCCTCACCCAGCCGCGACGCCGCCTCGGGAAACGAAGCGGCCAGCCGGACGGTGTCGGCACGCCGCCCCGGCCACGGCTCGCCCGCCAGCACCGCCCGGGCCTGCGCCGCGGCATTGGCCGCCAGCACCGCGAAAGCCTCGGCCGGCACGCCGGGCGCGGCCGGGATCGACGGCGCCCCCGAAGGCCGGAACCCGGCCAGGTCCGGCAGCTCACCGGGCGTCCGGTCCCCGACCACGACGTCCTCGCGCGGCGCGGTGCGGCTTTCCAGCTCATCGAGGATTTCCCGTTCCCCCAGGCCCCGCATCAGCAACAGCACGAACGGGTCGGCGTCCAGCAGCCACGACGCCTGGAACGACAACGCCGCCGCGTGCTTGCACGGCAGCTCCCAGCCCGGGCAGTCGCACTCCGGGTCCAGGTCGCCGATTCCCGGCAGCAGGTGGACACCGGCGTCGTCGGCCGCGGCCACCAGGTCCGGCGGCATGTCCCGGTCCAGCAGCGCCGCCAGGTGCCCGGCCCGGGAAGCGACCCGGTCCAGGAACCGCGTCCAGTCCACTTCGGACAGCTCCGCCAGCCGCAGCTCGGTCCGGTACGGGCCGCCGTCGACGTCGTCGACCACCGCCGCGATCCGGCCCGGGCTCACCGTGATCGGCCCGACCAGCCCCGCCGCCGCGTACCGGCGCCCGGCCTTGAGCTGCCGCAGGTCCAGCGCCGTGTCCTCCATCGCGCTCAGCCACGCCCGGCCCCACCACGACTTCGCGAACCGCCCCCGCGCCGCGGCGGCCCCGAACGCGGGGAACCCGCGCACCCGCTCGTCACTCATCCGCGGCTCCTCAGCTCGACGAGCTCCGCGAGCTCGGTGTCGGTCAGTTCCGTCAACGCCGCCTCGCCACCGGCCAGCACCGCGTCCGCCAGCGCCCGCTTCTCCCGCAGCATCGCCGCGATCCGGTCCTCGACCGTGCCCTCGGCCACCAGCCGGTGCACCTGCACCGGGCGGGTCTGCCCGATCCGGTACGCCCGGTCGGTCGCCTGGTCCTCGACCGCGGGGTTCCACCAGCGGTCGTAGTGCACGACGTGGTCCGCGCGCGTCAGGTTCAGCCCCGTCCCGGCCGCCTTGAGCGACAACAGGAACACCGGCGCCTCGCCGTCCTGGAACCGCCGCACGAGCTCCTCGCGGCGGGGCACGGGGGTGCCGCCGTGCAGGAAGAGCGTCGCGATCCCGCGCGCGGCGAGGTGCTTCTCCAGCAGCCGGGCCATCGCGACGTACTGGGTGAACACCAGCACCGCGCCGTCTTCGGCCAGGATCGTGTCCAGCAGCTCGTCGAGCAGCTCCAGCTTCCCCGACCGGCCACCGGGCTCCTTGAGGTACTGCGCCGGGTGGTTGCAGATCTGCTTGAGCGCGGTCAGCAGCTTCACGATCCGCCCGCGCCGCGCGATCCCGTCGGCCGCGGCGATGCCGGCCATCATCTCCCGCACCACGGCCTCGTACAGCGCCGCCTGCTCCGGGCTCAGCGCCACCGGCCGATCGGTTTCGGTCTTGGCCGGCAGCTCCGGCGCGATCCCCGGATCGGACTTGCGCCGCCGCAACAGGAACGGCCGCAGCAACCGCGACAACCGCTCGGCCGCCGCGGGATCCCCGGCTTCGATCGGCTTCGCCCAGCGCCCCCGGAACTCGCTCAACGAACCGAGCAGGCCCGGCGCCGACCAGTCGAGGATCGCCCACAGCTCCGAAAGCGAGTTCTCCACCGGTGTGCCGGTCAGCGCCACCCGCGCCGCCGCCGGCACCAGCCGCAGCGCCTTCGCCGTGCCCGAGCGGTGGTTCTTGACGTGCTGGGCCTCGTCGGCGACCAGCAGCCCCCACCGCACCGCGGCCAGCGGCGCCGGGTCGGCGCGCAGCGTGCCGTAGGTGGTGAGCACGAACCCGGCCGGCTCCTCGAGCGAGCGGGCGGTGCCGTGGAAGCGCCGCACCGGCACCCCCGGCGCGAACTTCGCGATCTCACGCTCCCAGTTGCCCAGCAGCGAGGCCGGGCACACCACCAGCGTCGGCCCGGCCGCGCGGTGCAGGTGCAGTGCGATCAGCGTGACCGTCTTGCCCAGGCCCATGTCATCGGCCAGGCAGCCGCCGAGGCCCAGGCCGGTGACCGTCGCCAGCCACTGCAGCCCACGCAGCTGGTAGTCCCGCAGCGACGCGGCCAGCCCGGCCGGCGGCACCTCGGGCTCCGGCGGCGCGGACAGCCGGTCCTTCAACCGCGCCAGCCAGCCCTCGGTGACCACCTCGACCGGCTCGCCGTCGACCTCGGTGCTTCCGGTCAGCACGGCGCCCAGCGCGTCGACCGGCGTCAACGGCTTGAGCGTCCGCTCCCGCGCCTTCGCCGCCATGGCCGGGTCGACCAGCACCCAGCGGTCCCGCAGCCGCACCACCGGACGACGCGCCTCGGCGAGCGCGTCCAGCTCCGCCGCGGTCAGCACCTCACCACCCAGGGCCAGCTGCCAGTCGAACTCCAGCGCCCGGCCGCCGCCGAAGAACGACGGCAGGTCACCGGGCGCGTCACCACCGTTGACGACGGCGCGCGCGGTCAGCGAACCCGCCAGCTCGCCCGGCCAGTGCACGTCGATGCCCGCCGCCGCCAGCCGCGGGGCCGCGGCCGCGACCAGCTCGGTCACGTCGTCCTCGCCCAGCGTCAGCTCATCGGGCACCGCCGAGGTCAGCAGCGGGCTCAACGCCGGCCACACCTGCGCGCCGCGGCGCAACGCCAGCACGACGTCGATGCGCGCCCGCGGCCCGAACCGCCCGGTCTCCCACAGCTCCGCCGCGTCGGCGACCTGCCCCGGATCGGCGAGGCTGTGTACCTGCACCACGGCGTGGAAGCGACCGGTGTCGAATCCGTCCGGAGCTTCGACGCGCAGCGACACCCGGATGCCGGAGTCGAGCCCGGCGGCCAGCTCGTCGGCCCAGTCGCGCATCGCCTCGGCGCGCTGCGGCGCGACGGCGGCGAACAACCGCGTCCCGGCCGCCTTCGCCGCCGCCGGCGTGCGCGGCAGGGTGTCGGCGACGGCGTCGAGGAACGCCCGCAGCAGCGGCCCCGGCGCTCGCACCTCGGCCGGCATCGCGGCGGCGAGGTCCCGCAGCCACGCGGCCTCCGCCGGCTCCAGCGGCCCGACGCGCCAGGCGTCGTGCCCGGCCTCGGTGACGCCGGGCAGCAGCCGGCCCGCCTCGACCAGCCGCAGCGCGGCCCGCGCCGCGACCGCCCAGAACTCCTCCGGCCCGCTCAGCAGCTCCGGCAACCCGTCCACCAGGGACAGCTCGCGGCCGTCGATGACGAGACGGCCCGCCCGCGGCGGCTCACCCGGTGCGAAGTCGATGTTCAGTTCCCCAGCCTCCTGTATCGGCGCACGGACAGCGGCACGAACACCGCGAGCAGGACCAGCGGCCACACCACCGCCATCAGCACCGGGTGCGCGCTCACCCAGGACGTCCCAGCCGCCCCGGGGTTGCCGAACAGCACCCGCGCCGCCGTCACCGTGGAAGACAACGGGTTCCACTCCGCCACGGTTCCCAGCCAGGCCGGCATCGTCGAGGTCGCCACGAACGCGCTGGAGAGGAACCCGAACGGGAACTCCAGCGTCTGCGCGAGCGTCACCATCGCCGGGTCCGAGGTCAGCAGGCCCAGGTAGATCCCGGCCCACACCAGCGCCGTGCGCAGCAGGAGCAGCAGGACCAGCGCCGTGAACGTCTCGGCGAGGCTGCCGTGCGGGCGCCAGCCGACCGCGAACCCGCAGCCCAGCAGCACCGCCAGCGCGAGGACGGCGTTCACCAGGTCCGCGGCCACCCGCCCGGTGAGCACCGCCGAAGGCGCCATCGGCAGCGACCGGAACCGGTCGGTGACCCCCTTCGCGGCGTCGTCGAGCACCGCGATCATCGTGCCGGACAGCCCGAAGGCCATGGTCATCGCGAACATCCCCGGCATCAGGAACTCGCGGTAGGAGCCACCGCCCGGCACGCTCATCCCGCCGCCGAGCAGGTAGGCGAAGATCAGCACCATCAGGATCGGGAACGCCACCACGGTGACCAGCCGGGCCGGGCGCCGGGCGAGCTGTGCGAGGTAGCGCCCGGTGAGCGTCCAGCCGTCTTCCAGGGCCCATCTCATCGTGTCACCTTCCCGGTCAGCTCGAGGAACACTTCGTCCAGCGTCGGGTGCCGCAGCGCGACGTCGGCGAACGCCAGCTCGGTCGCGGCCAGCTCGCGCACGACGTCGGTCAGCGCCGAAGGCTCGGCCGGGGCGCTGACCCGCAGCTCGTCGGTGACCGGCTCGGCCCCGGTGACCCGGGCGAGCAACGCCGCCGCCGCGCCGAGCGCGTCCGGGTCGGTCAGCACCAGCTCGATCCGCGTCGCCCCGAGCGACCCCTTCAGCTCCGCCGGCGTGCCTTCGGCGATCACCCGGCCGTGCTCCACCAGGGAGATCCGGTCGGCCAGCTGATCGGCCTCCTCCAGGTACTGGGTGGTGAGCAGCACGGTCGTGCCGTCGGCGACCAGCGACCGGACCGCCCGCCACACCTCGGCGCGGCTGCGCGGGTCCAGCCCGGTCGTCGGCTCGTCGAGGAACAGCACCCGCGGGGTGGCCAGCAGCGAGGCGGCCAGGTCCAGCCGTCGTCGCATGCCACCGGAGTAGGCGGAGATCGGTTTCGACCCGGTGTCCGCGAGGCCGAAGCGCTCCAGCAGGTCGTCGGCCCGGCGGGTGGCCTCGCGGCGGCCGAGGTGGTGCAGCCGGCCGAACAGCACCAGGTTCTGCCGCCCGGACAGGACCTCGTCGACGGCGGCGTGCTGCCCGACCAGCCCGATCGAGGCGCGCACTTTCGCTGGTTCGGTGGCGACGTCGAACCCGGCCACGCGAGCGAGGCCGCCGTCGTGGCGCAGCAGGGTGGAGAGCACGCGGACCGCCGTGGTCTTGCCCGCGCCGTTGGGTCCCAGCAGGCCGTGCAGGGTGCCGGCCGGGACGGAGAGAGCGAACCCATCGAGGGCGTACGCGTCGCCGTAGCGCTTGCGAAGTCCCTCGGCGTGGATCTGCGGAGTCATCCCGCTCCTTATCTCTGTACTGTGTACGAAGAAAAGGTTAGCACAACTCTGTACAACGTACGGAAATTGGGTGGGCAGAATGACCGGCGTGGAGAACACCAGCGGCGACCCGCGCCGGACGATCGAGCTGCTCTGGGGTGTCTCCGGACCGCCGAGGCGTGGCCCGAAACCGAAGCTGACCACCGCCGACGTCGTCCAGGCCGCGGTCGCCCTCGCCGACGCCGACACCATCGACGCGGTCACCATCCGCGGCGTCGCCGACCACCTCGGCGTCTCCCCCATGTCCCTCTACACCTACGTGCCGGGCCGGGCGGAGCTGCTCGACCTGATGATCGACCACGCCCACGGCGAGCTGCCGGCCCCCGAACCCGGCCTCGGCTGGCGGGACGCGCTCACCGCGATCGCCCAGGACCAGTGGGAGCTCTTCCACCGCCACCCCTGGCTGCTGCAGGTCACCACCAGCCGCTCCGCGCTCGGCCCGCACAGCTTCGCCAAGTACGAACACGAACTGCGTGCCCTCGACGGCATCGGGCTCGACGACGTCGAGATGGACGCCGCGGCCGGCCTCGTGACCAACCTCGTCCGCGCCACCGCGCGCAGCTCGATCGACGCCGCCCGCCTGGTGCGCACCAGCGGCCTGACCGACGCCCAGTGGTGGGAGCGCGCCGCGCCGGTGCTGGCCGGCATCCCGGCCGCCGCCGCGGAGCACTACCCCATCGCCTCGCGGGTCGGCCAGGCCGCGGGCGAAACCCACAACGCCGCGGAAGACCCGGCCTACACCTTCCGCTTCGGCCTCGCCCGCGTCCTGGACGGCATCGAAGCGCTGATCTCAGAGCGTCAGCAGTAGCTTCGCCGGCCGCCACGTCCCGCCGTCGGGCGCGCGCGGCACGTCCCCGGCCAACGCCAGTTCCGGGAACCGCGCGAACAACGTCGAGAGCGCCACCTCCGTCTCCACCCGGGCGATCGACGCGCCGAGGCAGAAGTGCGGCCCGTGCGAGAACCCCAGCTGCGCCGGCCCGGAGCGCGTGACATCGAGACGGTCGGCGTCGGGGAACACCCGCGGGTCGCGGTCGGCGGCCACCATCGCCGCCGTCACCCGCTCGCCTTCGCGGATCACCGACCCGCCGATCTCGACGTCCTCACGCGCGAACCTCGGCGTCGTCAGCAGCTGCGGGCTGCAGAAGCGCATCAGCTCCTCGACCGCGCCCGGCCACAACCCGGGATCCGCGCGCAGGAGAGCGAGCTGGTCCGGGTGGCGCAGCAGGGCCTCGACGGCGTTGGCGATGAGGTTGACCGGCGTCTGCCCGGCCAGCACCAGGTGCCAGACCAGGGTGACCAGTTCGGTGTCGGTGAGCCGGTCGTCGTCCTCGGCCCGCACGAGGTCGCCGATGAGGTCGTCACCCGGCTCCTCGCGGCTGCGTGCCACGGCCTCGCGCGCCCCGTCGATGATCGCCGGGATCGCGGCGGCGAAGTCCGGGCCGGCCCCGCCGGCGACCGCGGCGCCGTACTCACGCCACTGTGGACGGTCGGCTTCCGGGATGCCGGTCAGCTCGCAGATGACGTCCATCGGCAGCGGCCGCGCGAAGTGCGGGATCAGGTCCACGACGCCGCCCGTGGGCAGCTGGTCGAGCAGCCGTTCGGTGAGCGTCACCAGCCGCGGGCGCAGCTGCGCGGCGCGCTTCGGGGTGAACGCCGGCGCGACCAGCCGCCGCAGGCGCAGGTGCTCGGGCCCGTCCTGCTCGGCCATCGTCCGCAGGTACTCCAGGCAGTGCTCGGGGATGCCCGGCGGCCGCAGGAAGCTCTCGGAGCGGACCTCGAAGCGGGGGTCGTTGAGCATTCCGCGCGCCTCGGCGTAGCGGGTCAGCGCCCAGAACGGGCCGAAGCCGGGGATCACCAGCTTCGCCACCGGGCTCACCTCGCGGGCCCGGTCGTAGGCCGTGAACGGGTCGGTCAGGACCTTGACGTCGGTCAGGTCGATCTCAGGGATCATCCAGCACTCCAAATGCTCACATCAGATGTTCTAATCATCTCAGTGGTCACGGTATCTTGATCCGCGACACCGCGGCAAGGAGGACGATGGTCAGGCTCAGCAGGGCGGAAACCCAGGAACGCAACCGCGCGAAGGTGCTCGCCGCCGCCCGCGACGAGTTCGCCGGCCGCGGCTTCCGCGACACCAAGGTCGACGTCATCGCCGAACGCGCCGAGCTCACCCGCGGCGCGGTCTACTCCAACTTCCCCGGCAAGCGAGCCCTCTACTTCGCCGTCCTGGCCGACCTCGCCGAACGCGCGCCCCGGCCCGCCACCCCGCCACCGGACCCCGGCGCCGCGGACGTGCTGGCCGCGTTCGCCCGCGCCTGGGTCGCCCGGCTCCCGCTGGCCACCGACAGCGAAAGTGAAGAGGCCCGCCTCACCCGCGACCTGCTGCCGGAAATCCTCGCCGACGAACACACTCGCCGGCCGTTCGCGCAGCTCATGCGCGTCAACGCGATCCTGCTCGGGCTCGCCCTCGAACGCCGCCGCCCCGGCCGCCGCCTGGTCCGTGTCGCCGAGGCCGCCCTCACGACGTTGCACGGCGCGAGCCAGCTCGCCGCGGCCGCGCCCGGCTTCGGCGAGCCCTTCCACATCGTCACCGCCTGCGCCGCCCTGCTGGAGCTGGACCTCGACGACGACTGGCCGGCGACCCCGCCGATCACCAGCCAGGCCCGGCCCGTCGCCGAGCCGTGGCGCCCACCCGAGGCGACCGACCTGCTGACCGGCCGGCCGTTCGCGCCCGGCGACGGCGTCATCACCGTCCTGGGCCTGCACCGCGCGTCGGCCTTCGAAGAAGCCGTCCGCGCCGGCGCCGACGTCACCACCGTGCTCGTCACCAGCGACCCCGGCGAGCTCGCGCCCCTGGCCCGCCTGGCGATCGCCGACCTGCGCACCTGCCTCGACCAGGCCGGCGCCCCCGACCCGCGGCCCCGGCTGCGGATCGCCGTCGACCCCACCGGCGAGCTCGCCGCGGCCGCCGGCGTCACCGCGGTCAGCGACGCCACCGAAACCGCCGTGCGCGTCGAAGGCGGCCGGATCGTCGCCCGCGCCGAAGGGTACGGCGCGTGTCACGCGGTGGCTGTCGGTCCCGGGCCCGGCCGTTCGTCGGGTGGGTGAACCGGCGGAAGGAGCAGCGGTGGACGTCGAGACCGCGGTCGCCGCGGCGTTCCGGGACGAGTGGGGCCAGGTCGTGGCCACGCTCATCCGGATCACCGGCGACTGGGACCTGGCCGAGGAGTGCGCCCAGGAGGCGTTCGCCCTCGCCCTGCGCACCTGGCCGCGCGACGGCGTCCCCCGGCGGCCCGGCGCGTGGCTGACCACCGCCGCCCGCAACCGCGCCACCGACCGGCTCCGCCGCGACGCCCTCGGCGCCGCCAAGCTCCGGGAGGCCGCCCTCATGCACGTCCCCGACGACCCCGCCAGTGACGACAGCGGTGTGCCGGACGACCGGCTGCGGCTCATCTTCACCTGCTGCCACCCGGCGCTGGCCACCGAAGCCCAGGTCGCCCTCGCCCTGCGGACACTGGCGGGGCTCTCCACCGCCGAGATCGCCCGCGCCTTCCTCGTCCCCGAAGCCACCATGTCCCAGCGGCTCGTGCGGGTGAAGCGCAAGATCCGCCACGCCGGCATCCCCTACCGCGTCCCGCCCGCGCACCTGCTGCCCGAACGCACCGCCGCCGTCCTCGGCGTGCTGTACCTGACGTTCAACGAGGGCTACTCCGCCAGCGCCGGACCCGACCTGCAGCGCCCCGACCTCGCCGCCGAAGCCGTCCGCCTCGCCCGCGTCCTCGCGCGGCTGATGCCCGACGAACCCGAAGCCCTCGGCCTGCTCGCGCTGATGCTGCTGCAGCACGCCCGCCGCGAAACCCGCGTCGGCCCCGGCGGTGCGCTCGTCCCGCTCGAAGAACAGGACCGCACCCGCTGGGACGCGAGCGAAATCGCCGAAGGCACCCAGCTCCTGGAGACGGCGCTGCGCCGCCGGCGCCCCGGGCCCTACCAGGTCCAGGCCGCCATCGCCGCCTGCCACGCCACCGCCACCCGGCCCGCCGACACCGACTGGGCCCAGATCGCCGGCCTCTACGGCGAGCTGCGCAAGTTCGTCCCCAGCGCCGTCGTCGAGCTCAACCGGGCCGTCGCGGTCGGCATGGCCGACGGCCCGCTCGCCGGGCTCGCCCTGCTCGACGCGCTGACCATGGACGGCTACCACCTGCTGCCCGCCACCCGCGCCGACTTCCTCCGCCGCCTCGGCCGCCACGCCGAAGCCGCCGAGGCGTACGCGACCGCGCGCGAGCTGGCGCCCACCGAAGCCGAACGCGCCTACCTCACCCGAAGAATCTCCGAGGTGGTGTCGGTCCCGGCCGGGCCCGTTCGTCGGTCGGGCGAACCACGATCTCCGGAGGAACGCCCATGACCACCCTCGCCGTCCCCGGCGCCCAGCTCACCTACGACGTCACCGGCCACGGACCCACGCTGCTGCTGGTCCCCGGCGGCCCCGCCGACGCCGCGGTGTTCACCGCGATCCGGCCGCTGCTGGCCGAAGACCACAGCGTCGTCACCTTCGACCCGCGTGGCCTCGGCCGCAGCCCCCTCGACGGCGAACCCACCGGCGACACCATCCGCGACCACGCCGAGGACATCCACCGCCTGCTCACCGAAGTCGGGCCGGCCGACGTGTTCGCCAACAGCGGCGGCGCCGTCACGATGCTCGAGCACGTCGTCCGCCACCCCGGCGACGTCCGCACGGTCGTCCTGCACGAACCCCCGGTCACCCGCTACGCGCCCGCCGGGGTCCTCAACGGCCCCGATATCCCGGCGTTGTTCCGCGACCAGGGCCTCGCCCCGGCCTTCGCCGCGTTCATGGCCACCCTCGGCATCGACCCCGCGCCGCCGCTGGACCCGCGCGCCGAAGGCAACTTCGCCTACTTCTTCGGGCACCTGATGGCCGCCACCGGCGCCTACGAGCCGGACCTCGACGCGCTCCGCACAACGTCCGCGCGGCTGGTCGTCGCCGTCGGCGCGAAGTCCGCCGGGCAGCTCGCCCACGAAACCGGCCGCGGGCTCGCCGCCGACCTCGGCCTGCCGGCCGAAGAGTTCCCCGGCGACCACGGCGGCTTCATCGCCGAACCGGACGCCTTCGCCGCGCGGCTGCGCGAAGCACTGGAAGGACACTGATGCGCTACCTGCTGATGATCGCCGGCGACGAAAACGCCGAAGAACACCAGTACGACGGGTGCGACGGCTGGGGCGAAGACCTGGCCCGCCGCGGCAAGATCCTCGGCGGTGGCGGCCTGCGCCCGCCCTCGGAAGCCACCACCATCCGCGTCCGCGACGGCGAGGTCCTGCTCACCGACGGCCCCTTCGCCGAAGCCAAGGAGCAGATCGGCGGCTACGTCGTCCTCGACTGCGAAGACCTCGACGAAGCCCTCGAGATCGCGGCCAAGCACCCCGCCGCGACCTACGGCAGTATCGAGGTCCGCCCGATCTTCGTCCCGGAGGAACCCTGATGCCGTCCATCGTGGACCGCCCGGCCCAGCCCTACGTCGCCGAACGCGCCACCCTCGGGATCGAGGAGTTCCCGCGCATCGCCGACCGGCTGCCACCGCTCATCGGCGCCCTCGCCGGGCACGGGATCGTCCCGGCCGGCGCGCCGTTCTTCCGCTACCGCGTCCTGCACCCCGGCATGCGGTTCACCGTCGAAGCCGGCGTCCCGATCGACGCCGGCTTCAGCCCGGAAGAGCCGGCCTTCCTCGGCGAGGTCCCCGGCGGGAAGTACGTCCTCGAAACCTACGTCGGCGCTCCCGACGGCCTGGCCGCCGCCACCGCGGCCGTCCTCACCTGGGGTGCCGGCGAAGGCCTCGCGTGGGACGTCACCGAAGGCCCCGACGGCGAGCAGTGGGGTGGCCGGCTGGAAGTCCTGCGCACCAACCCGCTCGAAGTGCCCGACCCCAC
The DNA here is from genome assembly GCF_024703995.1 of Amycolatopsis iheyensis. Classification (GTDB taxonomy): domain Bacteria; phylum Actinomycetota; class Actinomycetes; order Mycobacteriales; family Pseudonocardiaceae; genus Amycolatopsis; species Amycolatopsis iheyensis. The sequence goes on from NZ_JAMXQV010000002.1 coordinate 424,190, forward strand.
CCAGTGGGTCACCGACCTGCTCTTCCGCCTCGCCGACTGATCAGCGGCGGGCGAGCACGGCCGCGACCAGGCAGCCGAACCCGGCCGTGCTCACCACCGCCCGCAGCACGTTCCAGCGCACCCAGACCGCCTCGAACGCCGCCCGGACCGCCGCGTAGTCGTCACCGCCGCTCTCGAGCGCGTTGTTCAGCGGGATGTTCACCGCACCGGTGATCACGATCATCGCCACCAGACACGCGAACCCGGCGATCACCCACGGCCGCGGCCCCGGGTTGAGGAAGATCGCCACCCCCGCCAGCACCGGCGCACCCAGGAACGTCAGCATGAAGACCGGGTTGACGATCGCGACGTTGATCCCGCGCATGCCCTCCACGAACGTCTTGTCGTCACCGCGCGCCAGCCCCGGCATCACCGAGCACGCGTAGGCGTAGAACAGCCCCGCGATCAACCCCGCCGCGACCAGCGCGGCCACCAGCACCACCGTCGACATCGGCCTCTCCTTCCCCGTCACCGCGCCCAGACCCCGGTCGCGGCCGCGTCCCGGGCGAAGTCGGCGAAATCCGTCGCCGGCCGGCCCAGCACCCGCTCCACGTCGTGCGTCACCGACTCGTTGCGCCCGTCGAGCACCCGGCCGAACAACTCCGTCAGCGCCTCCGCCTCGTCCTCGGGCACCCCGTACTCGACCGCCGCGGCCGCGTACTCCGCCACGGAAACCGGAACATAGCGGACATCGCGCCCGGACGCGGCCGAAATGTCGGCCGCGGCGTCGGCGAAGCTCAGCAGCCGCGGCCCGGTCAGCTCGTAGAGCCGGCCGGTGTGGCCGGGCTCGGTCAGCACCCGCACCGCGACGTCGGCGATGTCCCGGACGTCGAGGAACGGCTCGGTCACCGTGCCCGCCGGCAGCGCGACCTCGCCGCCGCGCACCGCGTCCAGCAGGAAGTGCTCGCTGAAGTTCTGCGCGAACCAGGCACACCGCAGCACCGTCCAGCCGGTGCCCGCCGCGGCCACGATCCGTTCGCACGCCTCGGCTTCCGGTTCGCCGCGCCCGGACAGCAGCACCAGGTGGCGGATCCCGTGCGCCACCGCGAGTTCGGCGAACGCGCGGATGTCGTCGGCCGCCCCGGGCACCACCAGGTCGGGGTAGTAGGTCAGGTAAACGGCGTCGACGCCCGCCAGCACCGGCGCCCACGTCGCGCGGTCGGCCCATTCGAACGGCGGCGTCCCGCGCCGCGACGTGATCCGCACGCCCAGGCCGCGCTCCCGCAGCCGATCCGCCACGCGGCGCCCGGTCTTGCCGGTGCCGCCCACCACCAGGAAGTTCGTTGTCATGCCAGAGAGTCAACCGGCAACCGGTGAGACTCTCCATAGTTCAGAGGCTCGATAGCATGTTCCATCGTCTACACTTGCTCGCATGGACCCGCTCGCCACGCTCCTCGACGGACCCCGCGCCCACGGCGCGTTCCTGCTGCGCTCGGTGCTCACCCCGCCCTGGTCGCTGCGCATCGAAGACCAGGCGCCGCTGACCGTCGTGTCGGTAGTGCGCGGGGAAGCGTGGATCGTGCCCGACGGCGGCGAAGCCGTGCTGCTCGGCGAAGGCGACGTCGCGATCGCCCGCGGCCCGGACCCGTACCTGGTCGCCGACCACCCAGCGACGCCACCGCAGGCACTCATCCTGCCCGGCCAGGAGTGCCGCACCCCCGACGGCGGGCACCTGTCCGCCTACGCCGACCTCGGTGTGCGCACCTGGGGCACCGGCGGTCCGGTCGTGCTGCTCACCGGCACCTACGGCATGGACGGCGAGGTCAGCAAGAAGCTCCTGGCCGCGTTGCCGGCCCTGATCGTGCTGCGCGCCACCGACTGGCCGACCCCCCTGGTCACGCTGCTCGCGGCCGAGATCGGCAAGGACGTGCCCGGTCAGGAAGCCGTCCTCGACCGGCTGCTCGACCTGCTGCTGATCGCCGCGCTGCGCGCGTGGTTCGACCGGCCCGACACCCACGCGCCCGCCTGGTACCGCGCCCACGACGACCCGGTCGTCGGGCAGGCGCTGCGGCTGCTGCAGCACCAGCCCGCCGAGCCGTGGACGGTCGCCAAGCTCGCCGCCAACACCGGCGTCTCCCGCGCCGCGCTGGCCCGCCGCTTCGCCACGACCGTCGGCGAGACCCCGATGGCCTACCTCGCCGGCTGGCGCCTCGCGCTCGCCGCGGACCTGCTGCGCCAGCAACCCGACGCCACCATCGGCGCGGTCGCCCACCAGGTCGGCTACGGCAGCGCGTTCGCACTCAGCACGGCGTTCAAGCGCGAGTTCGGCGTCAGTCCCCAGCGGTACCGGACGAGCTGATCGCGTCCAGCCGCGCGATCGCCTCGGCCGGCAGCGCCAGCTCCGCCGCGGCCAGGTTGTCCCGCAGGTGTGCCCGCGACGACGTGCCGGGGATCAACGCCAGCACCGGCGACCGCTGCAGCAGCCACGCCAGCGCCACCTGCTGCGGTGACGCGCCGAGCCGCGCGGCCACCGCGTCCAGCGCGCCGGCCTGCACCGGGGTGAAACCGCCGAGCGGGAAGAACGGCACGAACGCGATGTGCTCCCGTGTGCACCGCTCCAGCAGCGCGTCGTCCTGCCGGTGGGCCAGGTTGTAGAGGTTCTGCACGGTGACCACCGGCGCGATCGCCTGTGCCTCGGTCAGCTGCGCTGCCGACACGCCGCTCACGCCCAGGTGCCGGATCAGGCCCTCCTGGCACAGATCCGCCAGCACACCGAACATCTCCGCGATCGAGTCGCCGGTCGGCGTCTCGTGCCCGGGGGCACGCAGGTTCACCACGTCCAGCACGTCCACGCCGAGGTGTTTCAGGTTGTCGTGGACCTGGTCGATCAGCTGCTGCCGCCCGAGCGCCGGGAGCCACGCGCCGTCGGCGCCCCGGACCGCGCCGACCTTCGTCACCAGGTGCAACGATTCCGGATACGGGGAAAGCGCTTCGCGGATCAGCTCGTTCACCACGGCCGGGCCGTAGAAGTCGCTGGTGTCGATGTGGGTCACGCCGCGCTCGACCACCTCGCGCAGCACAGCGATGGCTTCGCCGCGGTCGCGCGGCGGGCCGAACACGTTGGGGCCGGCCAGCTGCATGGCGCCGTAGCCCAGGCGGGTGATCGTCAGGTCGTCGGCGAGGGTCAGGGTGCCCCCGGAAATGGCTGTCGTCATGACTCCAGCCTCGGCGCGGGCGCGGCGCGACGGGTACGTCCCGCTCATCCTGGGACTCGCAGGACCACCTCACGCACGCGAGCGCGTCGCTAGCCTGAAGCGGTGGAGAACGCACTGGGCGAATACCTGCGCGCCCGCCGCGACCAGGTGCGTCCCGAAGACGTCGGACTGGTCGCCGGCGACCGCCGCCGCGTCCCCGGCCTGCGCCGGGAAGAGCTCGCCCTGCTCGCCGGCATCAGCTCCGACTACTACCTGCGCCTCGAACAGGGCCGCGACCAGCACCCCTCCACACAGGTCCTCGACGCCCTCGCCGAAGCCCTCGGGCTCGACCCCGACGCCACCGCGCACCTGCACCAGCTCGCCCACCCCCGGCCCCGCAAGCCGCGGCCCCGCACCGAACGCGTGCCGGCCGGCATCGGCCAGTTGCTGTCCCAGCTGCCGATGCCCGCCTTCGTCACCGGCCGCCACCTCGACGTCCTCGCCGCGAACCCCCTGGCCATGGCGCTCTCACCGACGTTCGCGCCGGGCCGCAACGTCGTCCGCGGGCTGTTCCTCGACCCGGCCGACCGCGCACTGCACGTCGACTGGGACCGCGCCACCGCCAGCCTCGTCGGCGGCCTGCGCGAAAAGGCCGACCCCACCGACCCGCGGCTGACCTCGCTGGTCGGCGAGCTCTCGATCGGCAGCGACCGGTTCCGCACGCTCTGGGCCCGCGCCGACGTCGGTCACCGCCGAGACGGGACCAGCCACCTGAACCACCCCCAGGTCGGCGAGCTGCACCTGCGGCGCGAGAAGCTCGACCTCGCCCAGACCGAGGGGCAGCAGCTGGTCGTCCTGCACGCCGAACCCGGCTCGGACTCCGCCCGCGCGCTCGCGCTGCTCGGCTCGTGGGCCGTGACGGTCTAGGGCTTCAACGGCACAGAACTGTGCTCGTGCACGATCTTCCAGCCGGCCGCGGTCCGGCGGAACCCGGCGGTCGAACGCACCCACATCTCGACTTCAGTGCCGTCGACCATGGTGCCGCGGACCTCGAACAGGTAGTGCGCGAAGCCGACATCGCCGTCGGCCACCACTTCGAGGTCGCGGATCCGCAGCCCGATCTCGGACCGGTAGGCGTCGAACCACGCCGCCAGGCGCGCCCGCTCGGCGTCCCGGCCGGACTCCCGCACCGGCCCGAGCGCGTCGAACAGCGCCACGTCTTCGGCGAACTGCGCCACCAGCGCCTCGACGTCCTTCGCCGCCACGGCCGCGACCCGGGCTTCGATGACGGCGGCGATCTCGGCGGTCATCGCAGGGCCTCGCCCAGCCGGTCCAGCCATTCGCCCGTGCCCTGCTCCCGCCACGCCGGTTCCTCGGCGCCGTCGAGGAACGTGCCCTGCTCGGTGAGGACCAGCCGGGTCGCGTCGCCTTCGCCGACGAGCTCGACCGTGGTGACCGAGACCGTGGCGAGCGTCTTGCCGCCGCTGAGCGTCGTCGAGTAGACGATCCGCTGCTCCGGCACGATGTCGTGGTACGTGGAGACGACCGCCAGCGGCGTGCCGCCCGGGCCGGTGGCGTCGACGGTTTCGCGGCCGCCCACGCGGAAGTCCAGCTCGTGCTCGCCGGCGGGGACGAACCAGCGCCCCTTGGCCGCCGGGTCCGCCCAGACGGCGAACACCCGCGCCGGCGGGACCGGATAAGTGCGTTCGAGGGTGAAGGTGGCGTGCCTGACGGTCATGTCGTGCTCCCTTCCGAGGTGCCGGGCGGCTCGGCGAGGAAGTCGCCGAGCCGGTCGAGCCTGCTTTCCCACGCGGTGCGCTGACGACCCAGCCAGTGCTCACCGGCGCGCAGCAGCTCCGGTTCGAGCCGGCAGGTCCGCACCCGGCCGACCTTCTCCGAGCGCACGATCCCGGCGGCTTCGAGCACCTGCAGGTGCTGCACCACTGCCGCCAGCGACATGGTCAACGGCTCGGCCAGCTCGCTGACCGACGCCGGGCCACGCACGAGCCGCTCCACCAGCGCCCGCCGGGTGCGGTCGCCGAGGGCGCGGAACACCAGGTCCAGCCGCTCATGGTCAAGCATGTACTTAAGTATGCGCGGACCGGCCTAATAGTCAAGTAGTTACTTGAGTAATGCCGTGACCTGCGCCGGAAGCTCGGGAATGTCCCGCAGCACGGCGACGACCTTGGCCAATTCGCGCTCGGCGACGTCGGCTCGCGCCGTGCAGCCACGGAGTTCGGCACCCAGGTTCGTGGCGGTCTCGTGCATGGACCGCACGGTCTGTTCGTGCCCGGCCTGCAGCTCGACCAGCCGCTGGTCGAACCCGGCACGGGCCTGATCGAGGGCGGCTCGGTGGGCAGTGGCTGCCTCGGTCAGCTCCACACGCGCCGCGTCGAGCTTGCCGCCGGCGCTTTCGGCCCGAGCTTCGGCCGCGTCGAGCCGGCTTGCCGTCGCCTCGGCCCGCGCCTCTGCCGCCTCGGCCCGCGACGTCGCTGCCCGGCTGCGGCCCCGTTCGTCCTCCAGAGCCTCGCGGGTGGCGGCGAGTTCGGCGGTCACGGTGGCCAGCGCCGTCGCCCGCTCACCGGCGAGGGCGGCGGCGGTCTCGGCTCGCTCGGTGACGCGGGCGAGCTCGTCCCGGATCGCGGCCAGCTGCCCTTCGACCCGCTGCCGCTCCTGATGCGCCTCCCGCTGGGCACCCCGGGCGGCGTCCCGTTCCCGGACGGCCGCGGTCATGGCCTTCTCCGCGGCGGCCGCGCTCCGGCCGGCTTCGTCGGCCAGCTCCGCGGCTTGTGTGGCCTCGGCTTCGGCGAGTCCTCGGTGCCGGCGGTGTTCGTCGGCTTCGGCCAGGGCCGCGTCACGTTCGGCGAGCGCGGCGGCGGTCGTGGCTTCGAGCTGGTGGCGCAGCGTCGTGAGCGTCTCGACGAGCCCCCGGGCGGGTTCGAGCACCCGGTCGACCTGGCCGGCCAGCGCGGTGACGGCGGTGTCGTCGAGCTCGGTGTCGCTCTCCCGCAGCGACTCGGCGTCGGAGAGGACGGCCTCGGCGTCACGGCAGCTCAGGTTCCGCCGCCCCCAGGTCTTGCCGTCCTGGCAGAACCGAGCCCGGCTTCCCCGCCCTACCGCGGGTGGCAGCGGGGCTCCACAGCGGCGGTACTCGCAAATCCGGGCTTGACCAGCGTCTTCCGTCATGATCGAGACTCTATCAAAGCTTCTGATTAGAACTAGAAGCTACTGTCTTAAATCTAAAGATACGTAGACTAAGACTTGAGTTCGGATAAGGTTACATATCCAAACTCAGATGACGACAGGAGAACCTTGGGCGCGCAGGGGGTGAATTGAGGCCCAGAAAAACTAGGACCCCCTCCCGCGTCAACTCCGGGTTGACAGCGCGGCAAGCTTCCGCTCCAGCAGAGCCCGCTCAGCGGCATTCCGGGTCAGCCCGATCGCCACCGTGTAGGCCTCCGCCGCCTCCCCTACCCGGCCGACGCGGTCCAGGAGATCCGCGCGGATCGCGTGGAACAGCGGGAACCGCGCCAGCTCAAGGGCCTCCACCAGCGCCAACGCCGCGGCCGGCCCGTCGACCTCAGCAACCGCCACCGCGCGGTTCAACGCCACCACCGGCGTCGGCGTCACGCCCAGCAGCTGGTCGTAGAGCGCCTTGACCTGCGCCCAGTCCGTCGGCGCGTCGGTGTGGACCGCCTGGATCGCCGCCTGGATCTGGTACGGGCCCGGCTGGTCGCGACGCAGGCAGCGGCGGACGATCTCGTGCCCCTCGGTGATCAGCCCGGCGTCCCACCGGCCGCGGTCCTGGTCGGCCAGCAGCACCAGGTCACCGCCGGCGGACACGCGGGTCGCGCGGCGCGCGTCGATGAGCAGCATCAACGCCAGCAGGCCCCAGACCTCCGGCTCGTCGGGCATCAGGCCGGCCAGGACCCGCGCGAGCCGGATCGCCTCCCGGCACAGGTCGTCGCGAACGAGATCTTCGCCCGCGCTCGCCGTGTAGCCCTCGCCGAAGATCAGGTACAGCACACCCAGCACTCCCGAGAGCCGGGCCGGCAGGTCGGCGTCCTGCGGGACGCGGTACGGGATGCCCGCGTCACGGATCTTGTTCTTCGCCCGCACGATCCGCTGGGCCATGGTGGGTTCGGCGACCAGGAACGCGGCGGCGATCTCCGTGGTCGTCAGCCCGCCGAGCAGCCGCAGGGTCAGGGCCACCTGCGCGGGCCGGGCCAGCGCCGGGTGACAGCAGGTGAAGATGAGCCGGAGCCGGTCGTCGGGCACGGCGCCCTCCTCCACTGGCTCGGTGTCGGCGTGCAGCAAAGCGGCCTGGGCATGCTTGTCCTCGCGCGCGGCCTCCCGGCGCAGGCGGTCCACGGCCCGGTTGCGGGCGGTCGTGATGATCCAGCCCGCCGGGCTGGGCGGGAACCCCGCCTCCGGCCACCGCCGGACCGCCTCGGCGAACGCGTCCTGCACGGCCTCCTCGGCGACGTCGATGCTCCCGAAGATCCGCACCAGGACCGACACCGCGCGGCCGTACTCCGCCGCGAAGACGGCCTCGACGCTCATCCGGCGAACGGCCGGACCTCGACCGGCAGCGGGGCGACGGCGTCGGCGAGCCGGCTTCCCCAGGCCAGCGCCGCGTCGAGGTCGGGCGCGGTGATGATGGTGAACCCGCCGAGGTGCTCGCGGCCCTCGGTGAACGGCCCGTCGGTGACGAGGGTGTCGCCATCGCCGGCCCGCAGCACCGTCGCGGTCGACGGCGGGTGAAGCCCACCGGCGAATACCCAGGCCCCGGCGGCCTTCAGGTCGGAGTTGAGCGCGTCGAGCTTCTGCACGACGCCGTCGAGGACCTCCGGCGGCGGGGTCGGGCCGTCGGGCTGGTAGATGCTGAGCAGGTACTGCTTCACTTCGGCTCCTTTCGCGGTCTCGCCACTCATACGAACAACCCCCGGCCGGATCGACAGCGCTCGCGACGAATTCTCCGTGGACACCACTGGAAGGATCAAGACATAAGGATTCGCGCGTCCGACCACGACACGACGGTCACCACCCGCGGCACCCACGGCCCCGCGGTGCTGCTCGTCCACTCCCTCGGCCTCGACCGCCGGATGTGGGACCCGGTCCTGGACCGGCTGGCCGAGGGCCGCCGGGTGTTCGCCTACGACGTGCGCGGGCACGGTTCGGCCGCCGGCGCGCCGCTGCCGTTCACCATGCCCGCCACCGCGGCCGACCTCGTCGCCGTGCTGGACGCGCTCGAGCTCGACACCGCCCACGTCGCCGGGCTCTCGCTGGGCGGGGCGGTCGCGCAGACCGCCGCCGTCGCCGCCCCGGAACGCTTCGCCTCCCTCACGCTCATGGCCGCGCCCGACCGTCCGATGCCCGAAGCGTTCGAGGAGCGCGCCCGGATCGCCGAGACCGGTGGCATGGCGCCGCTGGTCGAGCCGACCCTCGAACGCTGGTTCACCCCGGACGCGCTCGCCGCCGACACCGACGGCGTCCGCTACGCCCGCGAGTGCGTCGCGACGTTCGACCCGGCCACCTGGGCCTCGATCTGGCGTGGCTACGGCGGCCTCGACGTGTACGAACGGCTGCGTGACCTCCCGGCGCCGGCGTTCGCGCTGGCCGGTGCGGCCGACGCGTCGATCCCGGTCGAGGGCATGGCCGCCATCGCCACGCGCGTCGGCGCGAAGTTCGCGGTCGTCCCCGGCGCCCCGCACATCCAGACCCTCGAATGCCCCGAAGCGGTGGCCGACGCCCTGGCCGGGTTCCTGCCCGCGGAGATCGACATCCCGTAACCTCGGCGCGTGCCCGAGCTCGAACCGGTGACCGACACCGCTGCCCTCAGCCCGGCGGACCGGCTCGCGCTCCTGGACCGGGCCGCGGCCCGGCACGTCGAGGAGCAGCGGCCGCCGAACACGCTCAAGGCCTACGCGCAGGATTGGCAGGTGTGGCAGGACTACACCGCCGAGGCCGGGATCCCGCCGCTGTCGGCGTCGATCGGGGCGCTGACCGGATTCGTGGTGTGGCTGGAACGCGGCCGCACCCTGCGCCCCGACGAGCGTGTGGTGCCCGAAGTGCCCGAGCGGGCCGCCCCGGCCGCGCCGTCGACGATCGAGCGGCGCCTCACCGGAGCGCTCGCCGGGCTGCGCCACCACAAGGTCGTCGTCGACCCCGAAGCGAGCCGCGCCGCTTGGCGGGCGTTGAAGGGCTACCGGCAGCGGCTGGCCCGGGAGGGGATCCAGCGCGGCCGCGGCAAGGCCACCATGGTCACCCTCGCCGATCTGCGGGCGATGTCACGAGCCTGCCCGGACACCCTCGCCGGCGCCCGCGACCGGGCGATGCTGCTGATCGGGTTCCCGATCGCCGCCCGCTGCTCGGACCTGGCGAACCTGCTGGTCACGGACGTGGCGCCGGTCGACGACCGGGGGCTGGCGGTGACCGTGCGGCACGGCAAGAGCACCGGCGACATGGTCGTCCCGCGCCGGGAGAGCCCCGACACCGACCCGGTGCGGGCGTGGCACGCGTGGCGTTCCGGCGCCGGGCTCACCGAAGGTCCGGCGTTCCGCCGCGTCGACCGGCACGGCAACGTCGGCGAGCCCGCGCTGAGCACGACCGGCGTCAACCAGATCCTCACCCGCGCCGGCGTCCGGGCGGGCCTGCCGTACCCGGTGACCGGGCACTCCCTGCGGTCCGGGTTCGCCACGGAGGCCCGCCGCGCCGGCGCCGACGACCTCGCGATCGCCGACCAGGGCCGCTGGGTGCGCGGCAGCCGGGCGCTCTACGAGTACATCCGCCGGGTCGACCAGTGGAACGACAACGCCGCGGGCGTGCTCGACCTCTGAGTCAGCCGGCCTCCAGGAAGGGCCGCACCTCGACCTTCCGGTGGCAGGCCTTCGACCCGGCGGTGGCGAGTGCCAGCGCGACATCGAGGTCGGGGGCCTCGATCACCCAGAACCCGGCGAGGAACTCCTTGGTCTCCACGAAGGGCCCGTCGGTGACGACCGCTTCCCCGCCCCGGTTGTCGATGACGGTGGCCGCGGCGGGCAGGGAAAGGCCACCGGCGAAGACCCAGTGTCCCTCGGCCTGGAGCCGCTCGTTGAAGACGTCGATCGCCGCCAGCTCGTAGTCGGTGCCGAGCTCGGTCTGGTCGTGGACCACGGAAATGAGGAACTGCATCCGAGGATCATGCCCGGTCAGGGCCGGGTCAGCCGCGCCCGGGTGGCGCCGACGACTTCGCCGTCCAAGCGGGCCAGCCAGCTGCCGCAGACGCAGCGCACGTAGTCGAGCCGGTGGGTGACGGGGCGGGCGGCGGTCACCGGGAGCTCGGTGAGCGGCCAGCCGCAGCGGGGGCAGCGGTGGAGGTTCATGCCCCGATCGTGGTGTAATGACTTAGTGCACTTCAACCCTTACGGCGGTCCGGCCGCGCTCGTGGCCGCCGACCTGGTGAACGCGGGCACCGCCGGCGAGCGGCTGGCCGGGATGGTCCGCAACGGCATGTCCATCGCCGCCCTGACCGAAGACGAGGCGGCCCGCATCGGCGCGTGGGCCGAACGGCTGCGGCCGGTGTTCGCCGCCGCTCCCGAGGAACGCCCCGACCTGGTGAACGACCTGCTCGCCGAGGCAGCGTGCCGGCCGTACATCACCTCGCACGACGGCAAACCCCCGCACCTGCACTACTCCGCCGAAGACGCCGGGCCGGTGGGCCGCGTCCGCGCCTACACCGCGGGCGGCCTGGCCCACCTCGTGTGCGAAGCCCCGGACCGGCTCGGCGTCTGCGGCCGCGAAGGCTGCGGCACCGCCTACGTCGACACGTCGCGCAACGGCCGCCGCCGCTTCTGCTCGACCCGCTGCGCGACGCGCGTCCACGTCGCCGACCACCGGGCCCGGCAGCTCACCGCTTGACCCGGCTCAGGCGAAGATCTCCGCCAGCCGGGCGGCCCACCCGCGTTCCTCGGCCGCGGCGTCGATGGGCGCGAAGTGGTGCCGGCCGACGCCGATCGGCCAGCCGAAGGCGTTGCGGCCGTAGAGCCGCAGGAGCGAGTGCTCGGTCCGGACGCCCACGAAACCCGCGGCCGCGTAGTCGACGACACCGCCGGCCGCGTGCTCGCCGACCTGGACGTCTTCGCGGATGCCGAGCGCCTTCTTCAGCCTGGTGAAGCCGTCGGCAGCCGCGGAGGACTCCGGGGCTTCGGTCATCGCGTAGGTGACTTCGCGGCCGGCGAAGTGCGCCAGGTACTCGCCGAGCGAGTGGTAGTAGAACGCCGTGTGGCGGCGGCAGGCGTCGTAGTTGGTGTCCCAGTCGTCGAGGAAGACGCCGCGGTGCGCGAACTTCAGGTACGTGCCGTCGCCGTCGGGCTCGAAGGTGTAGTCGAGCCGGTTGAACCAGTCGTCCTGGTCACAGCGCGTCGCGAAGTGCTCGTGGGGCCGCCACGCGGTGACTTCGCCGCCGTGGAAGGTCAGCCCGGTCTCCCGGCCGCCGACCCACGGCTCGTAGGTGATGGGCCAGGACCAGCTCCCGGCGTCGACGGTGATCGCCCGCCAGCACGCCGCCGGCGTCGCGGGGAGCCTGCCTTCGAACCCGACTTCGAATTCCTTCGTCATGCCTGGGCGTCATCCGGGGAGACGCGGATTCGACATCCCGGGGGAACGTTTTTCGCCCGCCAGGCGAGCACCGTCGGAGTGGGTGCGCCGCCCTCGGCGAACCGCTCGAACACCAGGCCCGCATCGAGGACGGCGTGCAGCAGCTCCGGCAGCGGCAGGTGGGTGGCGCCGACCTTGTCTCGCAGCCCCTGGTCGGTCCACGACGCCCTGGTCCAGCTGCGCTCGCGGTACCCGGGCCGGATGACGATCGCCCGCTCGTCGGACCGGTCGGCGAACCCACCGCAGAAGCACGGGTGCACGCCGACGTGCACGAACACCCCGCCGGGCGCCAGGACACGCGCCGCTTCGCGGAGCACGGCCGGGTAAGCGGGCATGTCGGTGTGCACCATGATCGCCGCGACGGCGGGCAGCGATCCGGTGGCGATCGGAAGCGCCGTGGCGTCAGCCCGCGCGACCGGTAGCCGGCCGGCGGCGTGCCGCAGCATCCCCGCCGAGACGTCCACGCCGAGCGGAGTCCGGCCGAGTGTGCGGATCGCCGCCGCGTGGACGCCGGTGCCGCAGCCGAGTTCGAGGCACGCCCCGGCGCCGGGACCGAGCAGCTCCCGGAGCGCGGCCCCGATCCCGAGCGGGTCGTCGCGCCTGGAGGTCGGGAACGTGGACTCGTACCAGTCGGCGATCGTGTCGTAGGCCGTCATGCTTCCGCTGTACCGGCGGCCGGCGGGGTGGGCCACGGATTCCGCGCCGGGCGGAATCCTCGCCGATCCGCGCTTGCTTAGACTGCTGACATGAGCAAGCGCTTAGTGGCCCTGGGGGACTCGTTCACCGAAGGCGTCGGGGACGACGACCCGGCCGCCCCGAACGGTGTCCGCGGCTGGGCCGACCGCACCGCCGAACAGCTCGCCGCCCGCGAGCCGGGCTTCCGTTACGCCAACCTCGCCATCCGCGGGAAGCTGATGCCGCAGATCCTCGGCGAGCAGCTCGAGCCGGCGCTGGCCATGGCGCCCGATCTCGTCACCCTCTACGCCGGCGGCAACGACCTGATGCGGCCCAAGGTCGACATCGACGCGCTGATGGACGACTACGAGGCCGCCATCACGAAGATCCGCGCGACCGGCGCCGAGCTGGTGCTGTTCACCGGGGTCGACGGGGTCGAGGACGCCCTGTTCCGCAAGATGCGCGGCCGGGTGGCGATCTACAACGAGTTCGTCCGCGCCATCGCCGTCCGGCACGGCGCGCGCCTGGTGGACATGTGGGCCATGCGGCAGCTGCGTGACCGGCGGTTCTGGGCGCCGGACCGGCTGCACCTCAACGCCTACGGCCACACCGAGGTCGCCATCGCCGTGCTGGCCGCGCTCGGCGTCGAGCACCCGCTGAAGGGCCACGAGCTCGGCCCGCGCGAGGTGCTCAGTCCGGCGGCCCGCCGCAGCCAGAACGTGCGGTGGGCGCGCGAGCACGCGCTGCCGTGGGTGCGCCGCCGGCTGCGGGGCGAGTCCTCCGGGGACACGCTCACCGCGAAGCGCCCGACACTGGAGCCGATCGGCTCAGCGCCGCTCCCCCGCTGACGGGCGGAGGCCGTCGAAGAGGATCGTCACGGCCCGGTCGCGCAGCCGCGCGTCCGGGCCCGCGTACTCGGCGGCCTTCGCCACCCCAATGATGATCGTGATCAGCTCACCCGGCACGAGGTCGTCGCGGACCGCGCCCGCGGCCTGCGCCCGGGACAGCAGCACCCCCAGCGAGCCGAGCAGCCGGGTGCCGATGTCGGACTTGGCGTGCTGCAGGGTCACCCCGGCCGCGGTGAGCGCTTCGAAGTAGGCGTTCTTCGCGCTCGACATCTCGATCCAGCTGGTGAGGAACGCGAAGAACGCGCCACCCGGATCGGCCGAGTCGGCCGCGACGACGGCTTCGGCCTCGGCGACGAACCGCTGCAGCCGCGCGACGAGCACCGCCTCCAGCAGAGCTTCCTTCGTCGGGAAGTGCCGGAAGACGGTGCCGATGCCGACCCCGGCCACACGGGCGACCTCTTCGGTCGGCGCGCCGGTGCCCTTGGCGGCGAACACGCTCTCGGCCGCCTCCAGCACGCGCGCCCGGTTGCGGCGGGCGTCGGCGCGCAGCGGTTTCGTGTCCGTGGGATCAGGGGCGGCGGGGCTCACCACTCGATCGTAACGGGGGCTCCTCGGCCAGGGTGTCCAGCAACCGGGCCAGCGCCCGCGGCACGTGGGAGCGCCAGCCGCCGCCCATGATCCGGCGGGAGACGCGCTGGAACTCGTCGTCCGGGTCGAACCCCTCGTGGCTGAGGAACAAGCGGGTACCCGTGCCTTCGGGCTCGAGGCGCCAGGTGACCGTCCACTGCGGACCCCAGCGGATGCTGAGCTTGCGCTCGGGCTCGACTTCGAGGACCTCGCACGCCACCGGGCCGCCGGCGAACCCGGCCGCGGGCACCGGCTCGGCCAGCAGCTCGAACCGGTGCCCGACCACGGGCTTGATGTCGTTCGGCATGCTGATCCAGCGCTCGAGCAGGTCCGGCTCGGTGAGCGCGCGCCACACCTTGGGGGGCGGGTGGGCGAGGAACTGGTCGACGTGGATCGCCCGAGGGTCGTCGTCGGTCACAGGTCCTCCTCGTCGAGCAGGTCACGCAGGTTGGCGAGCTTGCTCCGCCAGAACCGCTCGTACGGCGTGAGCCAGTCGGCGACCTCTTCGAGCGGGGCCGCGTCGAGCCGGTAGACGCGGTTGCGGCCCTGCCGCTGTTCGCTGACCAGGCCCGCCTCCCGAAGCACCCGGAGGTGTTCCGAGAGGCTGGGCCGAGCCATGTCGAACCGTTCGGCGATCGAGCCGGCGGCCATCGGCCCGGCCAGCAGCAGCCGCAGGACCTCGCGCCGCGCGGGGCTGGCGAGCGCGGCGAAGACGTCGTCGTTGACCGGCATCAGCTCGGCACGTTGCCGAAGTCGCTCGGCTCGAGCAGCCCGAGGACATGCCCGTCGAGGTCCTCGAACGACGTCGCGCGCCCCCACGGCCGGGTTTCCGGGTCGGCGACCTCGACGCCGGCCGCCCGCAGCGCGGCGACGTCGGTGTCGAGGTCGCTGGTCTGCAGCTGGAAGTGGCGCGGACCGGGTTCGACGCCGGTGACCCGCTGGTCGGTCAGCACCACGCCGGTCTGCGCGCCCTTCGGCGCGACCATCACGAAGTGGCCGCCTTCGGGCGTGCGGCGGTCGACGAGGGCTTCGAAGCCGAGCTTGCCGACGTAGAAGTCCCGCGCGCGGGCGTGGTCGGCGACCGGCAGGGTCAGGAACTGGACGTGGGTGATCGTCATGCCCGCGACAATACGTAGGAGATATCCTACATGTCAACGGGGGTGCCGAACCACCGCTCCAGCGCCGCCCGCAGTGCCTTCCGCTCGGTGTCGTCGGGCTCCACCGAGCTCGTCGCCCAGGCGACGTAGCCGTCGGGACGGACGAGCAACGCGGTCGCGTCGCCGTCAGCCTTGCCGGTGACCAGGTCGACCCGGTCGCTCCAGCCCCGCAGCGCGTCGCCGAGCGTTCCGGTGAAGTCCAGCAGCAACGGCCGGGCCGTCCGGGTCAGCTCGGCGAGCCGGGTGCCGTCGGTCAGCACCAGGTCCGGCGCCCACCGGCCGTCGAGCGGGTGGTCCGTGCCCGCCTCATAGCGGATGTCCGCGCCGGACATGAGGTCGGCGAGGTGGCGCACCGTGCTCGGCTGGCGCAGCAGCTCGCCGAACAGCTCACGCAGTGCCGTGACGTCCCGCCCCGGCGCGATCAGCGCGGACTGCGCCTGGGTGTGCATGACGACGCGCTCGGCGATCGGCCGCCGTTCGCTCTCGTAGGTGTCGAGCAGGCCGGCCGGCGCCGAGCCCCGCACGGCGGCGGCGAGCTTCCAGCCGAGCCCGACGGCGTCCTGCAGGCCGAGGTTGAGGCCGGGACCGCCGATCGCGGAGTGCACGTGCGCCGCGTCGCCGACCAGCAGCACGCGCCCCTCGCGGAACCGGTCGGCCAGCCGCGTGTTGCGGCCGCGCAGGCGCCGCAGCAGGTGCGGCCCGTCGCCTTCGGGCGGCCCGATCGGCAGGTCGTGACCGAGCACGCGGGCGATGCTCTCGCGCTGTTCGGCCAGCGTCATCGGGCGCTGGTCGTCGTCCTCTTCGCCGGCCCACTCCATCGTGGTGACCAGGGTGCCGGTGGGGAACGGCGCGTAGACGAACAGGCCGGTTTCGGTGCGGTAGTGGAAGAACGGCGGGATGACGCCGTGGCCGGGCACGCGCAGGCCGCCGCTGCCGGTGTCGACGAACCCGGCGGGCACGGTGGCGTTGGCGGTGCGGGAGATCGTGTGGTCTTCGGTGACGCCGGGGAAGCCGATGCCGGAGAGCTTGCGCGTGACGCTGTGGCCGCCGTCGGCGCCGACGAGGTAGCGGGTGGTGAGCGTGCCGGGTCCGGCCGGGCCGGTGTACTCGACGGTGACCGTGTCGGCGTCCTGGGTGAGGCCGGTCAGCTCGTGCCCGTGGCGGATCTCGACGCCGAGCTCGGCCGCGCGTTCGGCCAGCATCGCCGCGACGCGCCGCTGCGGCACGCCCAGGATGTGCAGCGAGTTCGGTTCGGCGAGGGTGAGGTCGAGCCGCAGCCCGCCGAAGACGAAGGCGGGTGCGGCCGGGCCGATCGGGCCCGCGAGACGCTCGTGCAGCCCGCGGCGGTCGAGCACCCGCACGACCTGGCCGACGAGCCCGTTGGCGCGGTTCTCCTCGGTGGGTTCGGGCAGCTGCTCCAGGACCAGCGGGTGGACACCGGCGAGGGCGAGTTCGCAGGCGAGCATGAGGCCGTTGGGGCCGGCGCCGGCGATGATGACGTCTTCCATGACGGAAACTCCTTGTGGTGGCGGAAAAGGGCAGGACGAACCGGCCCGGCGACCCGGCCGGGCGTGTGTCGGGTGGTTCAGCGGGGTTCGGGCAGACCGGCTTCGAGCCGGCCGAACACGTCACGCAGGAGCTCTTCCATCGGCCGCGGCGGGTCGGTGATGAGCCACTGCTGCATGATGACGCTCAGGGCGGTGCCGACGACTCCCGCGACGAGCCGCGGGTAGACGTCCGTGGCGGCGTCGGTGCCGGTGCGGTCGGCGACGACGGCCGCGATCTCGGCCTCGGCCGCGACGCCGGCCTTCTGGAACTCGCCCTGCAGCGCGGGTTCCGCGACCATGAGCCGGAGTCCTTCGATCCACGACTGCTCCGGCGGGAGCCCTTCGGTCACCGGCACGCCGAGGGCGAACCCGGAGAGCGCGGCCTGGGTGATCGCTTCCCAGATCGGCTCGCCGGCCGGGCGCTCGCGCAGCGCTTCGGCGATGGCGCGGGCCCGGTCGTGGTGGCGGGCGACGATCGCCTCGCCCTTGCTGCCGAAGTAGTTGCTGAACGTCCGGGTGGAGACGCCGGCTTCGGCGGCGATGTCCTCGATCCGGACGTTGTCCCAGCCGCGTTCGACCGTCAGGCGGATGGCCGCCCAGCTCAGCGCGATGCGCGTCTCCTGCTTCTTGCGCTCACGCAGTCCGTCCATGAGCCCACCATAGCCGAACTTGCCGAATCTGCAAAGTTGCCGAATCGGCAGGCTTTTGCGCGGCGGTTCATCACCGACCGGACGAGAATCCGGCCATCGATCGCCGAATTCGTCGACGAGCGTCACACTGTTGTGTGACATCAGTCACCGGAGGTGTTGCGAGATGGTCCTGGGCGACAACGGCGTCACTCACAAGGTCGAACCGGACAGTAAGTCCGGGAAAGTGCAAGTACGGCGTGCGGCGCTGGCGAGCTCGATCGGCACGACGATCGAGTGGTACGACTTCTTCCTCTACAACACCGCGGCGGCGTTGGTCTTCCCGCACTTGTTCTTCCCCTCATCGAGTGCGTACGCGGGGGCGATGCAGTCGTTCGCGACCTACGCGGTCGGGTTCGCCGCCCGCCCGGTCGGCGCGGCGATCTTCGGCCACTGGGGTGACCGGATCGGCCGCAAGGCGACGCTGATCGTCACCCTGCTGCTGATGGGCATCTCCTCCGGCGTGGTCGGGCTGCTGCCCGGCACGTCGGCGATCGGCTTCGCGGCCCCGCTGATCCTCGTGCTGCTGCGGCTGATCCAGGGCATCGCGATCGGCGGCGAGTGGAGCGGCTCGGTGCTGCTCGCGATGGAATGGGGCGATCAGAAGAAACGCGGGCTGCTCGGCAGTTTCGCGCAGATCGGCGTCCCGGTCGGGCTGGTGCTGGGCACCGGCGGCATGACGCTGCTGTCGGCGACCCTCTCCCCCGACGCGTTCGACTCCTGGGGCTGGCGGCTGCCCTTCCTGGCGAGCCTGGTCCTGGTCGCGGTCGGCCTGGTGATCCGGCTGAAGATCCTCGAGACGCCGATGTTCGCCAAGCTGATCGAGAACAAGCAGACCGCGCGCACCCCGGTGCTCGACGCGATCCGCCACCACTGGCGGGAGATCCTGCTCTCGGCCGGCGTGCGCTTCAGCGAGCAGATGCCCTTCTACCTGTTCACCAGCTACGTGCTGATCTACGTCGTCGCGCGGCACGAGTTCAGCAAGACGTTCGTGCTCAACGCGGTCCTCGTCGGCGCCGCGTGCGAGCTGGCGCTGATCCCGTTGTTCTCGGCGCTGTCGGACCGCATCGGCCGCAAGCAGGTGTACCTGGCCGGGGCGGTGTTCACCGGCGTGATCGCGTTCCCGTACTTCACGATCCTGGCGCACGGCAACCACGCGCTGGTGTTCGTCGCGGTCGTGGTGTCGTTCATCCCGCACGCGCTGCAGTACGGCCCGCAGGCCGCGCTGATCGGCGAGAGCTTCCCGACGCACCTGCGCTACGGCGGCGCGGGGCTGGGCTACCAGCTGGCGTCGGTGTTCGCGGGCGGGCCGGCGCCGCTGCTGGCGACGTGGCTGCTGCACCAGACCGGGACGCCGTACTCGATCTCGGGGTACATCATCCTGTCGGCCGTGGTCTCGGTGCTCTGCGTGATCTGGCTGAAGGACCGGTCGAAGGCCGACATCGACGACGTCAGCGTGTACCAGCGGACCTGACCGCCGCTCGTGGCAAGAAAAAGGGGGCCTCCCACCGGCTGGTGGGAGGCCCCCTTTTCCGTCGTGCGTCAGCGGCGCGGGCCCTGGGGGCCACCGAACGGCGGCTGCTGCGGGAACGGGCCGCTGCCCGGGTTCTGCGGGCCGTTGAACTGTCCCGGCGGCGGGGCCTGCGGCGGCGGGCCCTGGTACTGCCCACCCTGCGGCGGGCCGGCCGGCGGCTGCTGCGGCTGCGGCAGGGGCTGGCCGCTCTGCGGCGTCGGCGGCTGCTGCGGCGCCGGGGTGACCTCGGTGCCCTGCTCCACCTCCGGTTCCGGGTCCTGCTGGATCGGCCGCGGGATCGCCGGACGCGCGGGCGTGGACGGCGTCCCGATCGCGGGAACCTCCTGCCGCGCCACGGCCTCCGCCGCCGCGACCGCTTCGGCGACCTTGGGGTCGCTCTTGGTCTCGAACCAGCTCTCGACCTCTTCGTCGTCGAGCTCCGGCTTGTCCGGGACGTCGTCCTTCGGCGGCTCGTAGCGGAACACGCCGTCGTCGCCAGGGGCGCCGAGCGCGCGGGCGAAGCCCTCGAGGGCCTTGCCGTAGTCGCTCGGGATCATCCAGACCTTGTTCGCGTCGCCCTGCGCCATCTGCGGCAGTGTCTGGAGGTACTGGTACGCCAGCACCTCCGGCGTCGGCCGGCCGGCCTTGATCGCGGCGAACACCTTCTCGATCGCCTTCGCCTGGCCCTGCGCCTGCAGGTACCGCGCGGCGCGCTCACCCTGCGCGCGCAGGATGCGGGACTGCCGCTCGGCCTCGGCGGCGAGAATGGTGGCCTGGCGCGCACCTTCCGCGGCGAGGATCTGGCTCTGCTTCTGGCCTTCCGCCGTCTTGATCGCGGACTCCCGCTGGCCCTCGGCGGTGAGGATCATGGCGCGCTTCTCACGGTCGGCGCGCATCTGCTTTTCCATCGAGTCCTGGATGGACGGCGGCGGGTCGATCGCCTTCAGCTCGACGCGGGCGACGCGGATGCCCCAGCGGCCGGTCGCTTCGTCCAGGACGCCGCGCAGCTGGCTGTTGATCGAGTCGCGCGAGGTCAGCGTCTGCTCGAGGCTCATGCCGCCGACCACGTTGCGGAGCGTGGTGGTGGTCAGCTGCTCGACACCGACGATGTAGTTCGAGATCTCGTACACCGCGGCGCGGGAGTCGGTGACCTGGAAGTACACGACGGTGTCGATCGAGACCGTCAGGTTGTCCTCGGTGATCACCGGCTGCGGCGGGAACGAGACGACCTGCTCGCGCAGGTCGATCCGGGCGCGCACCTTGTCCAGGAACGGCACCAGGAAGGTCAGGCCGGGTGAGGCCACCGTGCGGAACCGGCCCAGCCGTTCGATGACCGCCGACTGCGCCTGCGGCACGACCATGATCGCCTTGGCTACCGTGATGATCACGAAGAGAGCCAGTAAGACGACCACGACGATCGCTACTGTGGTGGTCAAGAGATCTTCCCCTTACCTAGTACCATTCTTGCGCGGTTGACGGTGTTCCGGGCGCCGCGGGCGGGCGCACCTCGAGCTTCAGCTCCCGGGTGACGATGCCCCAGCGTCCGGTGGTGTCGTGCAGGACCGTCCACACTGTACGGTGCAGGTCCCCCGGTGCGATGACGGCGCGCTCGGCCGTGGTCAGGCTCGCTTCCTGCCGCAGCGCGGTGGTGGTCAGCTGGTCGATCGCGATCGCCGGGTTGCTGATTTCGTACGTCGCCAGGCGTGGGTCGGTGACGGCGAAAACGACCTCGAAGCCGATGAGGACTTCGCGGCCGTCGCCGGTCTCGACCGCGCGGGGCGGCGCGGACAGGATCTGGTCGCCGAGGTCGACGCGGGCCCGGACGGCGTCGGCGAACGGCGCCACGAAGTGCCGGCCGGGGCCGAGCACGACGCGGAACTTCCCGAGCCGTTCGATCACCGCGGCCCGGCCCTCGGGCACGACGACGAGTCCCAGGCTCACGGCTCGGCCGACACGACGGCAGTGGCGCCGGAGATCTCGACGACCGTGACGGACGTGCCGGGCTTGATCGGCTCGTGGTGCTCCGAGAGGCTGCGCGCCGACCAGACGTCGCCGGCCAGCTTCACCTGCCCGGCCTCGAAGTCCACTGTGGACACGACGACGGCGCGGGCGCCGATCAGGGCCTCGATGCCGGTGCGGTGCCCGGTCCCGGCCAGGAAGCGGCGCTTGAGCGCGGGCCGGACCAGCACGAGCATCCCGACCGAGGCGACGGCGAACACGGCGACGTCGATGAAGATGTTCCCGGTGAGCACGTCGGCTCCGGCGCCGAACAGCGCGCCGACACCCAGCATGATCAGCACGAAGTCGCCGGAGAGGACTTCCGCGATCATCAGGGCGATGCCGACGATCAACCAGACCACTGCCCATGCCATGGCGTAATGCTCTCAGAGAATGCCGGTTCGCACCGGCACAGTGACGGGACGTGACCTTCGCGTGACCTTGGACAAATCAGACATTCAGCCCTCTTCCGTCGGCTCGGTGACGAAGTCGATGAGCCGCTCCACGGCCCCGATGAGCGGGGTCTCGAGGTCGCGGAAACTGCTCACCCCACTCAGGACACGTTGCCAGCCTTCGAAAGGTTGCCCCCAGCCGAGCGCGTCGCAGATCCCCTGCTTCCACTCGGTGCCGCGCGGGATCTTCGGCCACGCCTTGATCCCGACCGCCTCGGGCCGCACAGCCTCCCAGACGTCGATGTAGGGGTGCCCGGTGACCAGCACGTTCTCGTCGTGCACGGCCTCGACGAGCCGCGACTCCTTGCTGCCGGGCACGAGGTGGTCGACGAGCACACCGAGGCGGCGGCCGGGCCCCGTGCCGAACTCGGCGATCCGGTCGGACAGCACGTCGACGCCGTCGAGCGGCTCCACGACGACGCCTTCGACGCGCAGGTCATGGCCCCAGACGCGCTCGACCAGCTCGGCGTCGTGCTTGCCCTCCACCCAGATGCGCGAGTCGCGGGCGACACGCGCCTTCAAGCCTTCGACCCGGACCGAGCCGGACGCCGAGACCCGGCGGACCGGCCCCTTGTCCGGGGCTTTGAACGGCACGAGCGTGACCGGCTTGCCCTCCAGCAGGAACCCGGCCGGGGCGAGCGGGAACACGCGGAGGCGGCCCTTGGCGTCTTCGAGCACGACGTTGCCGTACTCGATCTTCACCACCGCGCCGCAGTAGCCGCTGGCCGGGTCCTCGACGACCAGGCCGGGTTCGGCCGGGACCTCGGGCACCTTCTTGCGGCGCGGGCCGGCGAGCACGTCGTCATACGAGTGGGAGCGCACGACCAGGCAACCTAGTGGCCCGGAGTACCCCGGTGGGTCATGCCACGCCGGTCAGCGCGCCATCTCCAGCAGGGCATCGGTGAACGGCGTGTGCTCGCGACGGCGCAGCGGCGGGTGGGCGGCCAGCGGAGCCAGGGCGGCGCACCACGCCAGGGCTCGTTCGCGGTCGAGGCCGGGCAGGTGCGGGCGGAGCGCCTCGACGCCGTCGTCGAGCGTGCCGCCGGCGGCCAGCGGCAGGTAGAGCCAGTCCGCGAGGTCGAAGGCGGGGTCGCCGACACTCGGGCGCGGGTCGATGGCGACGACACCGCGGCTTGGGCCGGCGTCGAGGACGTTGCCCGGGTGCAGGTCACCGTGCACCACCGCGACCGGTCCGCCCTCGGCCAGGGCGAGGGCCCGGCTCCGGGCCCTCGCGAGGAGCTCGGGAGTCAGGTGCTCCTCGGCCGGCGAACCCGGAACGGTGCGCTCGGTGATGTCGTACATGAAGTTCACGCGGTCGGTCAGCGGCGGCAGATCGCAGGTGGGCGCTACCGAGTGCAGCTCGGTGAGCATGGCGCCGATCTCCGGCCACGGAACCTCCCGGTCACGCAGTTCGGTGCCGGGGACCAGGCCTTCGAGCAGGATGGCGCCGGCGCCGAGGTCGGCGTCGAGGACCTGGACCGCGTGGGAACACCCGGCCCACGCCCGCAACCCGGCGAACTCGAGCCGGGCGACCTCGGGGTCCGGGGTGAGTTTCAGGACCTGCAGGTCGCCGCCGGGACCGGTGCACAGCAGCGTGCGCCCGGTGTTGCCGGGCCGAGCCTCGCGGACTTCGAGGCCCCATCGCGTGGTCAGGTGCGCGACCAGGTCCGGGAGCGCGTCGCACCACGGTTCGGCCAGCTCCGCGCCGAAGCGGTCGGCCAGCCGGGCGCGGGCGGCGTCGTCGACTAGAACAGCGGCCACGGGATGGCGCGCCAGTCGTCGCCCGGCTCGGGGAAGATGCCTTCGGTCAGCAGCAGGTCGGTGCGTTCGGCCAGCGCCCGGATCTCGAACTTGGTGATGTGCTCCGAGAGCGTCTTGCCGAGGCCGCCGTCGATCTCCGAGCGCAGCTTGCGCAGCTTCTCCACGGTGTCCGGCGGCACCGGCTCGCCGATCCAGCCCCACAGCACCGTCCGCAGCTTCGGGTCGGTATGCAGGCAGATGCCGTGGTCGACGCCGTAGACGTTGCCGTCGACACCCGGCAGCAGGTGCCCGCCCTTGCGGTCGGTGTTGTTGACGACGATGTCGAGCGCCGCGAGGTCGCGCAGCCCGGTGTGGTCGGCGTGGGCCAGCACCGCGGGCTCGCCGAGGCGGTCGTGGGCGTGCAGCACGACCCGCCAGCCCTCGGGGACCTCTTCGGGCGGGAGCACTTCGACGACGTCGTCGTCGGTCGTCTCGACCCACAGCTGGACCATGCCGGGCCCGAACGGGCCGTCGCGCAGCACGGTCGGCGGGATGGCGCCGAGGCCGGCGGCGTCGGCGATGATCGCGGTGGCGACCTCGCGCCCGGCCAGCGTGCCGTCCGGGAAGTCCCAGAGCGGCCGCTCCCCCGACACCGGCTTGTAGACGACCCGGCCGGTGACGCCGTCGAGCTCGATGGCGCAGAACAGCGTCACGTTCGAGGCGTCGACCAGGCGGCCTTCGACGTCGATGCGGCCGTGGGTGACCAGCTCGCGGGACGCCGGGTCGGCCGGATCGGGGGTCGTGGCCATGGTCAGTCTTCGCCCGCGTCGGTCTCGCGGCGGTAGCCGTTCTGCCGGGGACAGATGTGCCCGTTCGGGTCGAGCGGCTCGCCGCACAGCGGGCACGGCTTGCGGCCGGCGTTGACGACGCGGTCGGCGCGCTCGGCGAAGGCCCGGGCGGCGGCCGGGGTGAGGAACACGCGGACGGCGTCCGGGCCTTCCTCGGTGTCGTCGAGCACGACCGTCTCGTCGACCTCGCCCTCGGTGATGGCGAGCAGCTCGATGACGACGGCGCTGCTGTCGGCGTCCCAGCCCAGGCCCATGGTGCCGACGCGGAACTCCTCCTCGACCGGCACGGTGAGGGGGTCGACGTCGACGAGGTCGTCGGGGACGTCCTCGGGCACGTCGGCGCCGAAGCGGCTGGCGACTTCCTCGAGCAGTGAGCTGAGGCGCTCCGCGAGGACGACGACCTGCTGCTTTTCGATGGTGACGCTGATGGTGCGCACGTCCTCGGAGGCCTGGAGGTAGAACGTGCGATCGCCGGGCTCGCCGACGGTGCCGGCGACGAACCGATCCGGCTGGCGGAAGACGTGGATTACGCGAGACATAGCGTGCTCGACCCTATGCCACGGACGCATGATCGGCATCCGCCGCCCCTGCTCCCGCGGGCCGCTAGCCTCTGAGGGTGTCTCGGATCTCGCCGTACGGAACCTGGTCTTCGCCCATCACCGCCGCCGAGGTGGCCGCCGCCGGTGGTGGCCCGCAGTGGCTCGACGTCGTCGGGGACGAGGTGTGGTGGGCCGAGGCGCGGCCGGGTGAGCAGGGCCGGGTCGCGCTGGTCCGGGCCCTGCCCGGCGGCGGGACGGAGGACGTGCTGCCCGCGCCGTGGAACGTCCGCAACCGGCTGCACGAGTACGGCGGGCGGCCGTGGGTGGTCCTCGGCGGTGGCGTGGTGGTGTTCACGCACTGGGCGGATCAGCGCGTGTACGCGCTGAGCGAAACCGGGGTCGCGCCGCTCACACCCGAGCCCGCGGAGCCCCAGGGCGTCCGGTACGGCGACCTGCTGCCCGGGCGGCCCGGCGAGGTGTTCGCTGTGCGTGAACGCGCGGTCGGGCCGCGCCCGGCCGACATCGAACGCGAGCTGGTGGCGATCGCGGTGGCCGGCGGCGCCGAGCGGGTGCTGGCCGCGAGCCACCACTTCCTGACCGCGCCGAAGCTCTCGCCGGACGGGCGGCACGCGGCGTGGTTCGGCTGGGACCACCCGGCGATGCCGTGGGACGGGACCGAGCTGTGCGTGGCGCCCGTGGCCGAGGACGGCTCGTTCGGGCCGCACCGGGTGCTGGCCGGCGGCCCGGACGTCTCGGTCTGCCAGGTGGAGTGGGAGACGCCCTCGGCGTTGCTGGCGCTGCTGGACCCGGACGGCTGGTGGAACCTGCACCGGATCGGGCTCGACGGCTCGGTGGCGAACCTGGCGCCGGTGGAGCGGGAGCTGGGCGGCCCGCTGTGGAAGGTGGGCTCGCGCTGGTTCGTCCCGCTCGGCGGCGGCCGGCACGCGGTGCTGGCGTCGGGGCGGCTGGCCGTGCTCGACGAGGCCGCCGGCTCGGTGACGCCGGTGGCCGGGGAGCTGACGGCGTGGTCGTCGACCGGGTTCGCCGCGCACGGCGCCGGGATCGCCGGGGTCGCGGGCGGCCCGGTCCGCGAAGCCGCGGTGGTCCACGTGGCGCCCGACGGGTCGGTGACCGACCTGTCGCCGCAGCCGGAGCTACCCGCCGCCTACCTGCCGACGCCCGAGGAGCACGTGCTCACGGCGGCCTCGGTGCCGGTGGTGCTGTACCGGCCGGCGAACCCGGACCACGCCGCGCCGGATGGTGAGCTGCCGCCGCTGCTGGTGCACGTCCACGGTGGGCCGACCGGGCAGCACCTGCCGATGCTGAGCCTGGAGCTGGCGTACTTCACCAGCCGGGGCATCGCCGTCGCGGCGGTGAACTACGGCGGGTCGACCGGGTTCGGGCGGGCCTACCGGGAGCGGCTGCGGGAGCAGTGGGGTGTGGTGGACGTCGAGGACTGCGTCGCGGTGGCCGACGCGCTGGTGGCGGCCGGTCTCGCCGACGGCGACCGGCTGGCGATCCGGGGCGGCAGCGCGGGCGGGTTCACCGCGGCGGCGTCGCTGACCACGACGAAGACCTACCGGGCGGGCACGGTGATGTACCCGGTGCTGGACCTGGCCGGGTGGACCGGCGAGGAGGGCGACACGCACGACTTCGAGTCGCGGTACCTCGACGGGCTCGTCGGCCCGCTGCCGGACGCGCGGCAGCGCTACCTCGAGCGGTCGCCGCTGGCGAACTCGGCGTCGCTGGCCGGGCCGGTGCTGTTCCAGCAGGGGCTGGAGGACAAGATCTGCCCGCCGGAGCAGGCGGACCGGTTCGTCGCGGGGCTGGCCGGGCGCGGCATCCCGTACGCCTACCAGCGCTTCCCCGGGGAGCAGCACGGGTTCCGGCAGGCCACGACGATCGTGGCGACGTTGGAGGCGGAGCTGTCGTTCTACGGTCAGGTGTTCGGGTTCGAGACGCCGGGTGTGGCGCGGCTGGAGCTGTCGCGGTGAGGCCGTCGAGGTTGCGGGCGGGTGACACGCTGGCGCTGGTGGCGCCGGCCGGGCCGGTGCCGGCGGACCTGCTGGAGAAGGCGTTGCCGGTGCTGCGTGGCTGGGGCGTCGAGGTACGGGTCGGGCCGTGCGTGCGGGCCACGCCGCAGGGGTACCTGTCCGGTTCGGACGCCGAACGGGCGGCGGAGTTCACCGAGGCGTGGCTGGATCCCGGCGTGCGGGGAGTCCTCGCGGCGCGGGGTGGTTACGGCGTGCAGCGGATGCTGGACCTGGTGGACTGGGCGGCGCTGAAGGAGGCGGGTCCGAAGGTGCTGGCGGGGTCGTCGGACATCACGGCGCTGCACCGGGCGGTGGACGTCCACCTGGGACTGTCCACTTTGTTCTCCCCGATGCCGGCGAGCGTGCTGTTCGACGACTTCGCGGTGGAGCACCTGCGGCGCGCGCTGTTCGAGCCGGAGCGGAACCTGGTGGTGCGCGGCGCTTCCCCGCTGGTCCCGGGCCGGGCGTCGGGGGTGCTGACGGGTGGCAACCTGTCGCTGCTGGCGGCGGGGATCGGCACGCCGGAGCAGGGCTCGGCGCGGGACGCGGTGGTGCTGCTGGAGGACGTCACGGAGAGCGTGTACCGGCTGGACCGGATGCTGACGCAGCTGCTGCGCAGTGGCTGGTTCGCGGGGGTGCGCGGCATCGTGCTGGGTTCGTGGGCGGCGTGCGGCGATCCCGCGGAGATCCGCGCGTTGCTGCTGGAGCGGCTGGGGCCGTTGGGGGTGCCGGTGGTCGAGGAGTTCGGGTTCGGGCACGTGGCGTCGTCGCCGACCTTGCCGCTGGGGGTGCCGGTGGTGCTGGACGCGGACCTGGGCACGCTGACCTTCGACGCCCCGGCGCTGACGTGACCCCGGACGAGGCCCGTTCACGGTTCGCGGCGGCGCGGGTGGCGCGGCTGGCGACCGTGTCGGCGGCGGGGGTTCCGCACTTGGTGCCGGTCACGTTCGCGGTGCGCGGTGACGTCGTGGTGTTCGCGGTGGACCACAAGCCGAAGTCTTCCGTGGCCTTGCGGCGGCTGCGCAACATCTCGGAGAACCCGGCGGTGTGTTTCCTGGCTGACGGATATTCCGAGGACTGGTCGGAGCTGTGGTGGGCGCGGGCGGACGGCGTCGCGCGGGTGCTGGAGCCGGGTGCCGCGCCGGTCTCGTGGCTGGTCGAGAAGTACCAGCAGTACCGGGAGCGGCCGCCGGAGCACGCGGTGGTGGTCACGGAGGTGCACACCTGGCGCGGCTGGACCGGGTCCTAGTCGCGCAGGAACTTCTCCGGGCGCCGCCAAGCGTCGATCAGGCCGAGCGGGTCCGGGCGCAGCAGTGACGCGGCCGAGTACAGGCTGGCCACCACCACCAGGGCGATGAACCACCAGTCGTACAGGGCCTGCTCACCAGTCGGGTAGTAGACCAGTGTCACGAACACCGACACCGCCACCACGACCGCCAGGTGCCGCGGCTGCCACTTGAACGCCGAAAGCAGCACGAAACCCCAGGTCAGGTACCACGGCAGGGTCGGCGGCATGAGGATCGCCACCGCCAGCAGCGAGATGCCCGCCCGGTAGACCGCCTCCGTGCCGCCGCCGCGGCCCAGCCACCACTGGCGGACGCCGAAGCCGATCAGCAGGAGCATGCCCGCCGCGCGGGCCACCGTCACGAACGGCGAGACCTGGACGTCCACGATCAGGTGGACCAGGTTGTAGAACACCTCGCCGATGCCGGTGGGGATGTTCAGCCAGTTCGCGATGAGCTGCGGGGCCTTGAGACCGGACCACCAGCCGAGGTTCAGCGAACCCAGGGAGATCCACGTGCCCGCGACGAACACCGGCAGGAACAGGCCCACCGAGGCCGCGCCGGCGCGCAGGAAGTTGCGGACCTTGCCCTCACCGGAGAGGTGGTTGGCCCACATCCAGACGATGAACGGCAGCGCGATCGCCGCCGTCGGCTTGATCAGCATGCCGATCGTCACCAGGACCACCGCGAGCACGTGCTTGCGCTCCAGCGCCGCGAGGACACCGATGGTGAGGAACGCCAGCATCATCAGGTCGTTGTGCGGGCCGCCGAAGAGGTGGATCACCATCATCGGGCTGGCCACCGCGAGCCACAGCGCCACCGGGAGCTTGCCGCCGAGGTGCTTGACCAGCCGCGGCAGCGCCCACAGCGTCCCCGCCAGCCCCACCAGCAGCACGACGCGCATGAGGATGACGCCGAGGATCATGTTGTCGCCGGTGGTGGCGACGACACCCTTCGAGATCAGCAGGAACAGCGGCCCGTACGGCGCCGGGGTGGTCTGCCAGAGCGGGTGGACGTTCTGCACGACGTTCGGCAGCACGTCCAGCTCGGCCGGTCCGTTGGCGTACGGGTCGAGCCCGTAGAGCAGCTGGGCGCCCTGGCCGAGGTAGGAGAACACGTCGCGGGTGAACAGCGGCGGCGAGATCAGCAGCGGCGCCATCCAGCAGCCGGCCGCGATCAGGATCGGGCGGCTGCCGATGCGCCCGGCCAGCACGTAGCGGCCGAGCCGGACCCACGCCCACACGACGAGCCCGAAGCCGGTGTAGAGGACGGCGTTGGCGAGCATGCGCCCGTGGCCGTAGCGGATCCACGAGAGCGGGCCGTGGCCGAGCACGGGGTCCTTGATCAGGATGCCGCCGGCGCCGAACGCGGCCAGCATGAGCAGGGTGCTCCCGACCGTGCCCATCGCGATCGTGCGGTACGGGAATCGCGAAGGCGTGAGGAGCCGCTCGGCCAGTCCGGTCGAGGGCTTCTGCGCGGGGTCGGTGGTGGTCGCCATTTCCGTTCGGAGGTTACACACTGCGCTCGGGCGGGGTTTCCGCAGTATCAGGTTTCGACCGTGCGACGCTGGGCGGTGCCGCCGGGCAGGGCGGCCAGCAGGGACTTCGTGTAGTCGTGCCGCGGGTCGAGTAGGACCTGTTCCACCGTCCCGGTTTCGACGAGCTCGCCGCGGTACATCACGGCGACGCGGTCGGCGATGTTCCAGGCCAGGCCCAGGTCGTGGGTGATCACCAGCGCGGCGAGGCCCAGCTCACGCCGCAGGCGCAGCAGGAGCCCGAGGATCTCCCCGCGCACGGAGGCGTCCAGCGACGCGACCGGCTCGTCGGCCACCACCACCGACGGCTCCAGGGCCAGCGCCCCGGCGATGACGACGCGCTGGCGCTGGCCGCCGGAGAGCTGGTGCGGCAGCCGGTCGGCGTACTTCTCCGCCGGCCGCAGCTCCGCGGCCTCCAGGGCGCGGTGGACGACCGCGCGCTCGTCGGCCAGCTTGTGGATCCGGGGCCCCTCGGCGACGGCTTCGTACACCGTGTGGGCCGGGTTCAACGCACTCGTCGGGTCTTGGAGCACCAGCTGGACCTGACGGCGGTAGGCCTTGAGGCCCGCGCCGGAGGCCGGCACCGGCTTGCCGTCGTAGCGGACCACGCCGGAGTCGGGTTTCTGCAGGCCGAGCAGTGTGCGGGCCAGCGTCGTCTTGCCGGAGCCGGACTGGCCGACCAGGGCGACGATCTCGTCGCGCGACACGGTGAGGTCGACGCCGGCGACGGCGTTGATCCGCTTGCCGGTGCGGTCGCGGAAGGACACGCGCAGGTTCTCCGCGGCCAGCAGCGGCTCCCCCACGACCCGGTCCGCAGGCTCGGGCGGCAGCGGGGTGCTGGTCGCGGGCGCGAAGCGCGACACGGGGTCGCCGACGGTCGGGAACGCCGCCGCGAGCGCTCTCGTGTGCTCGTGGCGAGGCGCGCCCATGACCTCGGCGCTGGGGCCTTCTTCGACGATCTTCCCGTCGTACATCACGGCGATGCGCTCGCAGGTCGAGGCGAGCACGGACAGGTCGTGGCTGATCATGATCAGGCCGATGTCCTGTTCGGCGACCAGCCGGGAGAGCAGGTCGAGGACCTGGGCCTGGACGATGACGTCCAGCGCGGTGGTGGGCTCGTCGGCGATGATCAGCCGGGGTGAGCAGGCCAGGGCCATGGCGATCATGACGCGCTGCTTCTGCCCGCCGGACAGCTCGTGGGGGTAGGCGCCGGCCCGGCTCGCGGGCAGGTCGACCTGGGCGAGCAGCTCGGCGACGCGGGCGTCGACGGCGGCGTCGGTGAGGGGCTTCCCGGCGGGCGGGTGCAGCCGCAGCGGCTCGGCGATCTGCTCGCCGATCCTGCGGACCGGGTTGAGCGCGTGCATGGCGCCCTGGAACACCACCGACGCCTCGGCCCAGCGGACCGCGCGCAGGCGGCCCCACTTCATGGCGGTGACGTCTTCGCCGTCGAGGACGATCTCGCCGGTGGTCTTCGCCGTGCGCGGCAGCAGGCGCAGCACGCTCATCGCGACGGTGGACTTGCCCGAGCCCGACTCGCCGGCGACGCCGAGGGTGCCGCCGGGGTCGAGGCTCAGGTCGACGCCACGCACCGCGGGGACGTCCTCGCCGCCGGTCTCGTAGGTGACGGCGAGGTTCTTCAGCTGTAGCAGCGGGGTGGTCACTTCTTCAACCTCGGGTTGAACACGGTCTCCAGGCCCCGGCCGACCAGGGTGAAGAAGAGGACGACGAGGACGATCGCGATGCCCGGCGGCAGCACGTTCCACCAGGCGCCGCGGCTGATGGCGCCGTTGTTGAGCGCGCTCTCCAGCACCAGGCCCCAGGTGACGGAGTTGGGGTCGCCGACGCCGAGGAACGACAAGGTGGCGTCGGCGATGACGGCGTTGCCGACCACGAGCGTCGTGTTGGCCAGGACCAGGGGCATCACGCCGGGCAGGACGTGCTTGCCGACGATGTGCAGGTGCCCGCCGCCGAGGGCGTGGGACCGCTCGATGTAGGGCCGGCTTTCGATGGTCAGCGTCTGCGCGCGGACCAGCCGCGCGGTGCTGGGCCAGGCGGTGAACCCGATCGCGATGATGATCGTGCCGACGCCCTTGGGCAGCACGGCCGAGAGCGCGATCGCGAGGATCAGCGACGGCAGGACCAGGAAGAAGTCGGTGAAGCGCAGCAGCGTCGCCGACACCCAGCCGCCGAAGTGCGCGGCGGTGATGCCGATGAGCGTGCCGATGACGACCGACAGCAGCGCGGCGGAGAACCCGACGAGCAGGGAGATCCGGCTGCCCCAGATGGTCATGAGCAGCACCGAGCGGCCGAAGTTGTCGGTGCCGAGCCAGAAGTCGCCGTTGGGTGGCGAGAGCGGCTGGCCGGTGGCCTTGGTGACGTCGAGGCCGCTTTGGTCGCTGATCAGCGGGAGCAGCAGCGCGACGAGCACGGTGGCGCCGAGCAGGACGAGCCCGACGAGCGCGGCGCGCTGGGCGGCGAACTCCTGCCAGGTCCGGGCGAGCGACGCGCGCCGCCGCGCCCACGCGATCTGCCGCGGTGTCTCGGCGGTGGTCATGAGGTACGCACCCTCGGGTCGAGCACGCGGTAGAGCAGTTCCGCGAGCAGGTTCATCAGCACCACCGCGCTCGCCAGCACGGTGAACACGCCTTGCAGCACCGGCAGGTCGGGGCCGTGGAGCGCGTCGTAGGTCAGCTGCCCGAGCCCGGGCCAGCTGAAGACGGCTTCGACGGTGACCGCGCCGGCGACGACCTGGCCGAACTGCATGAACACCAGCGTGGTGGTCGGGAGCAGGGCGTTGGGGACGGCGTGGCGGCGGCGGACGAGGTCGTCGCGCAGGCCCTTGGCGCGGGCGGTGGTGAGGTAGTCGGCGTTCATCTCCCCCAGCAGCGACGAGCGCATGATCAGCATGTACTGGGCGTAGAACACGGCCAGCAGCGTCACGCACGGCAGCACCAGGTGGTGCAGCACGTCGAGGGTCTGGGAGAGCACGTCGGGCGCGGCGTCCGGGGAGTGCATGCCGCGGCTGGGGAACAGGCCGTTGGTCAGCACGAGCAGCATCAGGCCGAGCCAGAACTGCGGGACCGACCAGAGGGTCAGCGCGATCCCGGTCTGGGCGCGGTCGAAGAAGCTGTCGCGGCGCCAGGCGGCGCGGATGCCCAGCCACAGGCCGATGACGACGGCGAGCACGGTGGCGCTGCCGACGAGCAGGATGGTCGGCCAGAGCCGCTCGGCGATCATGTCGGCGACCGGGCGGCCGTTGTTGAGCAGCCGGGACTCGCCGAGGTCGCCGTGCAGCAGGTTCCAGAAGTACTGGCCGAACTGGACGAAGATGGGCTTGTCG
Source organism: Amycolatopsis iheyensis (assembly GCF_024703995.1). Lineage (GTDB taxonomy): Bacteria > Actinomycetota > Actinomycetes > Mycobacteriales > Pseudonocardiaceae > Amycolatopsis > Amycolatopsis iheyensis. The sequence continues at coordinate 456,820 of NZ_JAMXQV010000002.1, forward strand.
ACGCCCATCTTCTCGCGCAGCTCGGCGATCTGCTGGGGGCTGGTGGCGCGGTCGCGGGTCATCGCCGCGACCGGGTCGCCCGGCAGCATCCGGAAGAGGAAGAAGAACAGCACGATCACCAGGACGATGCTGATGAGTCCTTCGATGACCTTCTTGAGGACGAACCGGGCGGTGCCGGTCCCGCCGCGGTGCTCGTCGGGGTCGACGAGCACCGCGGCTTGTTCGGGGGCGGTCATGCTTTACTCGCGGTCCTCGGAGGTCTTGTTGCGGCGGCTGATGATCACGACGCCGCCGATGATGATCACCAGGACGATCGCGCCGACGACGATCCACACGACGGTTCCGCCGCTGTCGCCGGAGTCGGCGCTCGCCTCGGAGCCGGCCGGGGTGGCGCCGTAGACGCCCCAGTAGCCGGTCTGCTCGAGGATCGCGCCCTTGGGCTGCGGCTGGGTGGTGAAGGCGGAGAACTTGTCGGAGCGGTAGGCCTCGAGCGCGTTCTGGTAGTCCAGCACGATCGTCGGGAACTGGCTGTAGAGCCGGGCCTGGGCCTGCTTGACGTAGTCCGCGCGCTTCGCGTCGTCGGTCTCGGTCAGCTGCTTCTTGTAGAGGTCGTCGTAGGCGGCGTCGCAGAAGAAGGTGTCGGTGCTGCCGCCCTTGCCGTCGGCGGAGGGACGCGCGGCGCAGGTGTGCAGCGAGAGCGCGTAGTCCGGGTCGGGGTTGGTGCCGTAGCCGCCGATGGCGAGGTCGTACTTGCCGGTGGCGGTGCGGTCGGACAGCTCGTCGTCGGAGACGAGGTCCTGCTTGACAGTGATGCCGATGTCCTTGAGCCAGCCGCTGACGTACTGGGCGACGCCCTGGTCGTAGCTGCGGTTGGAGTGCCCGGTCAGGCGCAGCTCCAGCTTCGCGCCGCCGGGGGCGGTGCGGACGCCGTCCGGGCCCTTCTTGTAGCCGGCCTGCTCGAGGGTGGTGTTGGCGGCGGCGAGGTCGAACTTGACCTTCTCGGTGTCGCTGGGGTCCCAGTGGTAGGCGCTGTAGATCGGGGGCACGACGCCGCCGCCGACCTGGCCGAGGCCCTTGAGCACCTTGTCCACCAGCGCCTGGGTGTCCACGGCCTGGGTGATCGCCTTGCGGACGTTGATGTCCTTGAGGACCGGGTTGCCGTCACCGATGGGGTTGTTCGAGCTGTCGGTGACGCCGAAGTTGAGCGAGAGCTCGTCGTAGCGGCGGCCGGGGGCGGCGTTGGTGGTGATGCCCTCCTGGCCCTGCAGCGCGGCGAACTGGTTGGGGTTGAGCCGGTTGATGACGTCGACTTCGCCCTGCTTGAGCGCGTTGACGGCGGCTTCGGTGTCCTTGAACTGCAGCAGCTGCAGTTCGTCGATCTTCGGGGCGCCGCGCCAGTAGTCCTTGTTGGCCTTGAGCTTGACGTACTCGTTCGGCTTGAACTCGGTCACCTGGAACGGGCCGTCGCCGACGCCGGCGACCTTGATCTCGTCGGTCGAGGCGGCCTTGAGGTCGGTGACCCCCTCCCAGATGTGCTGGGGCACGATCGGCACGTCGAGCAGGTTCATGTTGACCTGCACGGTCTTGGTCTTGATGACGAGGGTGGTGTCGTCGGGTGCGGTGACCGTCTCGAAGTTGCCCACGTAGTTGCCGTTGGCGGTGCGGGCGTTCTCGTCGCTGAGCATGCGGTTGAAGGTGAACGCCGCGTCCTTGGCGGTCACCGGCTGCCCGTCGCTCCACTTGACGCCGCTGCGGATCTTGAACGTCCAGGTCAGCTTGTCGGCCGACGGCGTCCAGGATTCGGCCAGCGCGGGCGAGGCCTCGGCCTTCTCGGCGTTCGGGACGGTCAGGAACTCGAAGGTGAACCGCCCGATCTGGGTCGAGGCGGCGAGCACGGCGGTGAACGGGTTCAGGTGGTCGATGCCGGTGGTCAGCGCGACCCGCAGGACCTTCCCCTGCTGGGCCTGGGCCTGCGCCGGCAGGGCGAGCGGGATCGCCGCCAGCGCCGCGGCGGCCAGCACCGCGCCCACGCGGCCGACTCTGCGTTGGAAATGCACCAAAAACCACCCCATCGTTCTCGCTGTGAGCCTCCCCAAGGACGAGAAGTAACCACATACCCCGACAACCGCGCAATATGTCGCCACCTCGGCAGGTGTCCGATCGTTACTAACCCGGCCAAAAGTAGGCCGGCCCTCGCGCGGTGCGTGCCACAGCTACGAAAGCCATCCGGCCGTGGCTGTGGTCGGGTTGGTAACCAGCGGCAGAGTATCGATCGAGTTCGATGACGCACCGTGATCGCGAGGGCGCGGGCGGGCTGGTTAGAGTGCCGGGCATGCGCATCATGGTCTCGGCGGACATGGAGGGCGCCACCGGCGTCACCTGGACCGACGACGTCGTGCCCGGTTCGCCGCAGTGGGACCGCTTCAGGCGGCTGTTCACCGGTGACGTCAACGCGGTGCTGGCCGGGCTGTGCGAGGCCGGGGCGAGCGACGTGCTGGTGAACGAGGCGCACTCCTCGCAGCGGAACCTGCTGCTGGAGGACCTCGACCCGCGGGCGCGGATGCTCACGGGGCGCCACAAGCCGCTGTCGATGATGCAGGGTGTCGACTCCGGTGTGGACGGTGTGGTGTTCCTCGGCTACCACGCCGGCGCCGGGTTCGACGGGGTGCTTTCCCACACCTACCTGGAGAACCAGATCACCGGGGTGTGGCTGGACGACGTCCCGGCGAGCGAGGGCCGGCTCAACGCGGCGATGGCCGCGGAGTACGGCGTACCGGTGTTGCTCGTTTCGGGTGACGACAAAACGTGTGACGACGCCCGCGACTACTCCCCGGAGGCGGAGCTGGTCCAGGTGAAGGAGTGCGTGAGCCGGTACGCGGCGATCTGCCTGCCCCCGGCCCGCACGGCGGAGCTGCTCACCGGCGCGGCGGCGGACTCGATGGCGCGGGCCGGGCGGGAGGAACGCCAGGTCGGGACGCACCGGATCGAGGTGGAGTTCGACGCGAGCCACCTCGCGCAGGCCACGGCGGTGATCCCGACGGTCGAGCAGATCGGCACCCGCCGAGTCGGGTTCGACGCGCCGAACATGACCGAGGCGATGAAGTGTTTCAAGGTCGTCACGGCGATCGCGGCGGGGGCGGTGCAGGGCATCTATGGCTGACGTCGTCGAGCTATGCGCGGACCTGATCCGGTTCGACACGACCAACCGCGGCGGCAACGACGCCCGTCCGGAGCGCCCGGCGGCGGAGTACGTCGCCGCGTTCCTGGACGGCCTCGGCATCCCGTCGCGGATCCTGGAGGCGGCGCCCGGGCGGGCCAGCGTGATCGCGCGCGTGCCGGGAACCGACCCGTCGCTACCGGCGCTGCTGGTGCAGGGGCACCTCGACGTCGTGCCCGCGGACGCGGCGGACTGGTCGGTGGACCCGTTCGCCGGCGAGGTCCGCGACGGCTGCCTGTGGGGCCGCGGCGCGACGGACATGAAGGACTTCGTGGCGATGGTGCTGGCCGCGCTGGCCGGCGGCCTGCGACCGCGGCGCGAGCTGGTGCTGGCGTTCGTGGCGGACGAGGAGGACCGCGGCGAGTGGGGCGCGCACTGGCTGGTGGCCGAGCACCCCGAGCTGTTCGAAGGGTGTGTCGCGGCGATCAGCGAGTCCGGTGGCTACACCTACCACGTCCCGGCGGCCGACGGCCGGAACGTGCACCTGTACCCGGTCGGCACGGCCGAACGCGGCACGGCCCACCTGCGGCTGACCGCCCGCGGCCGGGCCGGGCACGGGTCTCGCCCGAACGAGGAGAACGCCGTCACCCGGTTGGTGGGCGCGTTGCACCGGATTGCCGCGCATCGCTGGCCGGTGACGCTGACCCCGGCGGTGCGGGCGTTCCTGGAGCGGACCGGCGAGGCGCTGGGCGTGCCGGTGGACCTGTCCGATGTGGACGCGATGGTGGCGGCGCTGGGCCTGGCCGGTTCGCTGGTGCTGCCGACGATCCGCACCAGCACCACCCCGACGATGCTCGACGCGGGGTACAAGGTGAACGTGATCCCCTCGACGGCGACCGCGCAGGTGGACGTGCGGGTGCTGCCGGGCACCGAAGACGAGCTGTTCGCGGCGCTGGACGAGCTGCTCGGCGAGGGCGTGACGCGCGAGTTCGTCGCGCACCAGCCGCCGGTGCAGGCCCCGGTGGACTCGCCGTGGTTCGCTTCGATGGCCGCGGCGCTGCGGGCGGAGGATCCGGAAGCGGTCGTCGTGCCGTATTGCCTCGGGGGCGGGACGGACGCCAAGGCGTTCGCGCAGCTGGGGATCGACAACTACGGGTTCGCGCCGCTGTGGCTCCCGAAGGGGTTCCCGTACCGGGCGATGGCGCACGGGGTGGACGAGCGGGTGCCGGTGGAGGGTTTGCACTTCGGGACCCGGGTGCTGTCCCGGTTCCTGGCGGAGTGTTGAGGAACGTCGAGCCGGTGCCCCGTCGTCGACTTCGCCCACATCAGGTGTGGCTGATCGGCGTCCCGCTCAACCTGCTGCTGGCCATCCCGTGCGCCTACCCGGTCGCGTTCGCGATGCTGGGGGCGCAGGTCCTCGGGTGGGAGCTCGGGTGGGGCACGGCCGATCCCACCGTGGTCGACGACGGCGCGGGTTTCGCGATCGGCCTCGGCCTGGTCTCGATGGTGTTCGCCGGGCTGGTCGTGTTCGGCCTGAACGCGCTGTTCGCTTTCCGGGCACCACAGCTCAAGGCGGGCCGTTACTGGCTCGTGGCGGCGCTGCTGGTCGTGGTGCCCGGGGTCCTCTACTGGACTAACCGCTAGTCGAAGCGCACGACGAGTTTCCCGGCCGCCCGGTCGTCCTCCATGTACTGGTGGGCCTCGGCGATGTCTTCGAGGCGGAAGACCCGGTCGACGTTGGGCCGGTACACGCCGGCCTCGACTTCGCGGACTACCCGCTGCAGCACGGCGTTTCCCGCGCTGCCCTTGAGGGTGTCGCTGTGGAAGGCCGTCAGCTTGGTGCCGGACGGGATGTTCGCGATCGGCTCGAAGCCGGGGATGAGCCAGCCGCTCAAGGAGCCCGCCACGCACACCGTGCCGCCGGGGCGGACCTGGCGCAGGGAGTCGACGACGGTGTCGGCGCCGACCAGGTCCAGCACGTAGTCCGGTGTGCCGTCGGGGACGACGTGGTGGACTCCGGCCGCCGTGAGGGCCCCGTGCTTGGCCGGGTTTCGGGTGGTGGCGGTGACGTCGAGGCCGTGCCCGGCGGCGATCGACGCCGCGGCCAGGCCCACCGACGACGTCCCGCCGCGGATCAGCAGCCGGCCGCCCGGGGTGATGCCCAGCGTGTCGAGGGCGCCTTGCGCGGTCAGGTACGTCTCGGGCAGCGCGGCCAGCGTCTCCCAGGCCAGGGTGGTGGTGATCGGCATCAGCAGCGGGCTCGGCAGCAGCGCGTACTCGGCATACCCGCCGTCGAAGGCGCGGCCCATCTCCCCCATCACCGCCGCCACGGTGGTGCCTTCCGGCACGTCTCCCGAGGCCTCGACCGTGCCCACGCACTCGATGCCGAGCACGCGCGGGAACCGCACGCTCGGGGAATGTCCTTGCCGGGTCCGCAGTTCCGAGCGGTTCAGGCCCGCGCCCCGCACCCGGACCAGGCTCCAGCCGTCGCGGACCGCCGGCACCGGCAGTTCGCGGATCTCCAGCACTTCGGGGCCGCCGGCCCGGACGCAGACCGCCGCTCGCATCGTCTTGCTCATGCGTCCACTCTCACCGGGCCGGTGGCGGGCCGACCACCGGTAACATGCCAGGTTATGCCCATCGGCCGCCAATCCGAGCCGACGTCGAGGCTGTGGCCGACCGGCGGCGCCCACCTGTGGCCCTCGGGTGGCACGAGCCCGACGGATGCCCACGAGCGGGGACACCTCGTGTACGCCGCTCGTGGGGTGCTGTCCGTGCACACCGAACGGGGTACCTCGATCGTGCCGGCGAACCGGGTCGCCTGGACGCCCGCCGGGTGCCCCCACCGGCACCGCGCGCACGGCGACACCGACATGCGGATCGTGTTCCTGCCGCCGTCGCTGGCCCGGCTCGTCCCGGCGCACCCGGCGGTGTTCGTCGCCTCCGGCCTCGCCCGGGAGGTGCTGCTCGCCCTGACCGGTCCCGACGAGCCCGGGAAGGCCGCGAGCGCGCGGCTGCGCCGGGTCCTCGTCGACCAGCTGAGTGACGCCCGCGAGCAGCCGCTGCACCTGCCCGAACCGCGCGACGACCGGCTGCGGGCGCTCGCCCGGGTGCTCTACGACAACCCGGGCGACACGACCCCGCTGGCCGGGCTCGGCCAGGCGATCGGCGCCGGCGCGCGGACGCTGAGCCGGCTCTTCCACGACGAGCTGGGCATGACCTTCTACGAGTGGCGCACCCAGCTACGCCTCTGCCACGCGCTGATGCTGCTGGCCGAAGGCCACGACACCAGCCACGTCGCGCACGCCTGCGGCTGGTCCAACCCGAGCCAGTTCATCGCGGCGTTCCGTGCGGTCCTGGGCACCACGCCCGGCCGGTACCGCGCGGGTCAGCGGGTGAAGGTCGCCCAGTAGCGGCTGCCGTCGCGGATGGTCTCCAGGCTCGTCACCGTGACGCCGTCCTGGGCGACCAACTCGATCTCGGCGCGGCTGAACGGCCACGGCGGGCCCTGCCACGTCGCGACATCGGTGCTCTCCTCGGCGACTTCGGAGACGAGCAAGGTGCCGCCCGGGGCGAGGAACCCCGCCACCGACGCGATCGCCGTGGTGCGGAAGTCGCGGGGCATGGCCTGGATGTTGATGATCTCCACGACCAGGTCGAAGGCGTGGCGCCACTCCCCTGGCGGCTTCAGCAGGTCGGCGACCACGTAGTCCACTGTGGACTCCGGGAAGCGGGCGCGGGCGGCGGTGACCGCGGTCGGGGCGACGTCGAACGCCGTCACCGCCCAGCCGGCCCCGGCCAGCAGCTCCGGGTCGTCGCCGTGGGCACTGCCGACGACCAGCGCGCGGCGGCCGTCGCCGGGGTGGGCGCCGGCCCACGCGACCAGGTCGGCGTTGGGTTCGCCGCGCGTCCACGGCACGACGGCGTCGCCCTGCTCGGCGGCGGTGTAGAGCTGGTCGAACCACCGGGTGGGGTCGCCGTCGGCGAGGGAGGCGCGGGACAGGGTGCGGTCGGCGGGCTCCGGTGTCGTCATGATCGTGACCTTAGCGACGACCCCGGAGCCGCGTGACCGCTTTTACCGCGCGACCGGCCCCGAGAGCACGTAGAGCCCGTCGCCGGCCCAGTCGACGACGTCGTGCGGTGCTGACTTCGGCGGCGCCGGGCGGAAGTTGGCGGCGTCGTCGATGCTGCCGGTGCCGTCGTAGACCGCGCGCTGCGGGTAGGTGAACACCGGCCGGGTGCGGGTGACGTTCCCGGCCCCGTCACGGCCGGTGGCGGTCACCGCGGTGGGGGTGGTGCCGCGTTCGACCCAGGCGACCAGTTCGCGCAGCGGGTCGAACTCGGTGAGCGTCGTGCCGCCGCCGCAGTGCTTGAGCGACGGGACCATGAACAGCCGCGCGAAGTCCTGCGGGCGGCCGTGGGTGAGGCGCTGGTAGTAGTCGAGAGTGCCGGCCGGGGGGATGGCCTGGTCGGCGAAGCCGTGCCAGAGCACGAGCTTGCCGCCGCGGCGCTGGAACGCCGAGAGGTCGAGGCTCAGCGCGTTGTAGCGGGCGCCGACCGGGGTGAGCCGGTCGAACTCGCCGCGGGTGAAGGCGAAGTCGTCGACCTTCGCCGCCGGGGCGTCGATCGGGTAGCCGAGGTAACGCAGGTAGTTGTCGGCGAGGCTGCGGGCGAAGGAGACGCCGCCGGTCTCCGGCGTCGGGACGATCCAGCCGGCCCAGGCCAGTTCGGAGCCGGGTTGCTGGCCGCCCGGGTAGAGCAGGGTGCCGCGGGCGTCGGTGGGTGGCGCGTAGAGCTTGCGGACCACGCCCACCTGCGCGGGGGTGAGGCAGGCCGGGGTGTCGGGGCCGGCGCAGGTCAGCGTCGCGGGGTCGAAGTGGCAGGCACGCGGGTCGTCGAGCTGGCCGTCGGCGAGGCCGTCGAGGCGGTCGCAGGCGGCGACGACGGCGTTGTGCAGGGCGGACAGTTTCGCGGCGGTGAGGACGGGGCTGCCGTCGGCGCCGGCGTTCACCCGCGCGAGCCAGGTCTGGTAGACGCCGAGCAGCGGTCCCCAGTAGCCCGCGGGGGCGCCGGCGACGACGCCGTCGAAGTCGGCCGGGTAGCGCTGGGCGAGCAGGAGGCCTTCGCGGCCGCCGTCGGAGCAGCCGGTGAAGTAGGACTTGCGGGGTGGGGCGCCGTAGAACGCCTGGATGATCGCCTTCGAGGCGCGCGAGACGACGTGCGGGGCGCGGAATTCGAAGTCGTTGCGGGCGGCTTGGTCGTGTTCGCCCCAGCTGCCGTCGTCGACGACGGCGGGGGTGCGGCCGATGTGGCCGTCGTCGGTGGCGGCCACCGCGACGTCGCCGCCGTGGGGCAGGCCGCAGTCGGCGAAGGCGGGCGGGGTGAGCACGCCGCAGTAGGCACCGCAGCCGTACTGCAGGTAGCGCCCGGCGTAGGTCTTGGTGGGCAGGCGCAGCTCGAAGCGGACGGCGGGCTCGACGTAGCCCTGGACGCCGCAGTACTCGGGGCCGTCGCCGGTGACGACGGTGGCCGCGGTGACGTGGGTGGCGGCGCCCGGGAGGGTGAACCCGCGGACCAGGTCGGCGCAGGTGGTGACCGGCCGGACGGCGGATCCGGCGGGAGCGGCCTCCGCCGGCGCGGATCCGGTGGTGGCGAGCAGGAGTGTGGCCAAGGCGGCGAAGATCCGGAATGGTCGCATCGGTTCGGAGTTCCCCTCGGTTGTCCAGTTCTGGCCAGGTTTGCCGACCGGTCTTGACATCGATGTCACCCGCGCGTTTCGCTCTCTGGGCGCCGCCGGTCCCCCTGCCGTCGGTCCCCGTTCACCCTCCAGAGCTTGGAGCAACGATGCCCCGAAGCGCCAGACCGCCGGTTGCTCTCTTGGTGACCGCCGCTGTGGTCGCCGCCGGCCTGGTCGCCCTCCCCGCGGCCTCGGCCGCCGCCGAAGACGAAGCCCTGCCCGCCGACTTCTCCTCCTCCTTCGAGGCCGGTGACGTCCAGCCGACCTGGACCGATGCGGTCGACACCGACGCGGCGGGCAAGCCGCGCGCGTTCGGCGTCAACGGCGCGAACGGCACCGCCATCCCCGGTGACATCCGCGGCAAGGTCACCGAAAGTAGCGCAACCAGCGAGAACACCGACGGCGGCGAAGTGGTGTCGAACCTCTTCGACGGCACCACCGACACGAAGTGGCTGTCCTGGGACCCGACGGCGTCGGCTCAGGTCACGCTGTCCGAGCCGACGTCGATCACGCACTACGCGCTCTCCTCGGCCAACGACTTCGACGAGCGCGACCCCAAGGACTGGACGCTGCAGGGCTCCAACGACGCGAGCGCGTGGACGGACCTGGACAAGCAGACCGACCAGGCCTTCACCGCGCGGTTCCAGCAGAAGGACTACAAGCTGGCCGCCCCGAGCGCGGCGTTCAAGTACTACCGGCTCGACGTCACGCGCAACAACGGCGGCCCGATCCTGCAGCTCTCGGAGCTGCTGCTGGCCAACGACGACCCGGCGCCGCCGCCGCTGCCGAACATGCGCAGCTTCGTCGACTCCGGCCCGACCAGCGGTTACACGAACAAGAACCGGGTCGGCTTCACCGGCCTGAAGGCGTTCCGCTACTCGGGCAGCCAGACCGCGACCGGCCACGGCTGGTCCTACAACAAGATCTTCGACGTCGACGTCCCGGTCGTCGCCTCGACCGAGCTTTCGTACAAGGTGCAGCCGCAGTTCATCACCGGCGACCTGAAGTACCCGAGCACGAACGTCGCGATCGACCTGGCCTTCACCGACGGCACCTACCTGCGCAACCTCGGCGCGACCGACCAGTACGGCTTCCCGCTGACCCCGGAGGGCCAGGGCGCCTCGAAGGTGCTCTACGCCAACCAGTGGAACCTGGTGCGCTCGGCGATCGGGCAGGTCGCCAAGGGCAAGACGATCGACCGCATCCTGGTCGGCTACGACAACCCGAACGGCCCGGGCTCGCTGCAGGGCTGGCTCGACGACGTGAAGGTGTCGGCGACCCCGACGCCGCCCGCGAGCATCCGCCCGAGTGACAACGTGGTCACGACGCGGGGCACGATGGCCAACAGCACGTTCTCCCGGGGCAACAACTTCCCGGCGACGGCGGTGCCGCACGGGTTCAACTTCTGGACCCCGGTCACCGACGCCGGCTCGGGCAGCTGGCTCTACAACTACAGCACCCAGAACAACGCGCAGAACCTCCCGCAGCTGCAGGCGTTCAGCGTGAGCCACGAGCCGAGCCCGTGGATGGGTGACCGGCAGGCGTTCCAGGTGATGCCGTCCGCGGCCGCCGGGGTGCCGGACGCCAACCGCGACAAGCGGGCGCTGGCGTTCAAGCACAGCGACGAGGTCGCGCGGGCGCACTACTACGGTGTGCAGTTCCAGAACGGGATCAAGACGGAGATCACGCCGACCGACCACGCGGCGATGATGAAGTTCACCTTCCCGGGCGCGGACTCGAGCCTGATCTTCGACAGCGTCAACAACTCCGCCGGGCTCACCCTCGACCCCGCCACCGGCACGCTCTCGGGCTACACCGAGACCAACGTGTACGCGGGTGCGGGCCGGATGTTCGTCTACGCGACGTTCGACAAGCCGGTCACCGCGGGCGGCAAGCTCACCGGGCAGGGCCGCGACAACGTCACCGGCTACCTGCGGTTCAACGCCGGCGCCGACAAGACGGTGAACATGCGGATCGCGACGTCGCTGATCAGCGTCGAGCAGGCGAAGAAGAACCTCGCCATGGAGATCGCCCCCGCCGCGACGTTCGACACCGTGCGTGACGCGGCGCAGAAGGCGTGGGACGACCAGCTCAAGGTGATCGAGGTCGAGGGCGCGTCGAAGGACCAGCTCACGACGCTCTACTCGAACCTCTACCGGCTGTTCCTCTACCCGAACACCCAGGCGGAGAACACCGGCACCGCCGACAAGCCCGCGTACAAGTACGCGAGCCCCGTCTCGCCCAAGACCGGCACGGACACCGCGACCCAGACCGGGTCGAAGGTGGTCGACGGCCAGATGTACGTCAACAACGGATTCTGGGACACCTACCGGACGACGTGGCCGGCGTACTCGCTGCTGACGCCGGACGTGGCCGGGAAGATGGTCGACGGGTTCGTGCAGCAGTACCGCGACGGCGGCTGGATCGCGCGCTGGTCCTCCCCCGGCTACGCGGACCTGATGACCGGCACGAGCTCCGACGTCGCGTTCGCCGACGCCTACCTCAAGGGCGTCCGCAATTTCGACGTGAAGTCGGCTTACGACGCGGCGGTCAAGAACGCCACGGTCACCCCGCCGAACTCGGCGGTCGGGCGCAAGGGCCTGGACCAGGGCATCTTCCTCGGCTACACGCCCAACACCGCCAGCGAGGGCTTCTCGTGGGCGATCGAGGGCTACGTCAACGACTTCGGCATCGCGAACCTGTCGAAGAAGCTGGCCGACGAAGCCGCGCCGAACGACCCGCGCAAGGCGGAGTACCAGGAGAACTACGAGTACTTCACCAGCCGCGCCCAGCAGTACGTGAACCTGTTCGACCCGAGCGTCGGGTTCTTCCAGGGCAAGGACGCGAACGGCAAGTTCACCAAGACCAAGGACCAGTACGACCCGCGCTCGTGGGGCGGGGACTACACCGAGACCGACGGCTGGGGCATGGCGTTCACCGTGCCGCAGGACGGCAAGGGCCTGGCCAACCTCTACGGCGGTCAGGCGGGCCTGGCGAACAAGCTGGACCAGTTCTTCGCCGACCAGGAGACCGCCAACTTCCCGGGTTCCTACGGGGGCGTGATCCACGAGATGCGGGAGGCGCGGGACGTGCGGATGGGCCAGTACGGCCACTCCAACCAGCCGGCGCACCACCTGCTCTACATGTACGACTACGCGGGTCAGCCCTCGAAGACCCAGGCGAAGGTCCGTGAGGCGCTCTCGCGGCTCTACAACGGCGCCGAGATCGGCCAGGGTTACGCGGGCGACGAGGACAACGGCGAGATGTCCGCGTGGTACATCTTCAGCGCGCTGGGCTTCTACCCGCTGCAGATGGGCAGCCCGAACTACGCGATCGGGTCGCCGCTGTTCAAGAAGGCCACGATCCACCTGGCCGGCGGCAAGAACCTCGTGATCAACGCGCCGAAGAACAGCGCGAAGAACGTCTACGTCCAGGGCGTGAAGGTCAACGGCAAGGCGTACTCCTCGACGTCGCTGCCGCAGGACACCATCGCTCGCGGCGGGGTCATCGACTTCGACATGGGCCCGAACCCCTCGAACTGGGGCACCGGCCCGAACGACGCGCCGAAGTCGATCACCACGGGTGACGCGGTGGCGACACCGCTGCACGACGAGACCGGCGCGGGCAAGGGCACGCTGTCCACTTCGGACGGCTCCAACGCCGCCGCGCTGCTCGACAACACCTCGCGCACCCAGGCCGCCGTCACCGGCGCCCTGCAGTACCAGCTCAACAACACCGACGAGGCCGTCACGCACTACACGCTGACGTCCCAGACCGGTGCGGGTGACCCGAAGAGCTGGACGCTGAAGGGTTCCTACGACGGCAAGACCTGGGCGGTGGCCGACCAGCAGACGAACCAGGCGTTCAGCTGGCGGCAGCAGACCCGCGCGTTCAAGGTGGCCAACCCGGCGCACTACGCCTACTACAAGCTCGAAGTGACCGCGACCAGCACCGGCGCCCCGGCGCAGCTGGCCGAGTTCGAGCTGCTGGGCAAGCCGGACGCCTCCTGCACCCAGACGATCACGGGTGAGCGCAAGGGGCCGCTGTCGGTCTCGTCGGGCACGGTGTGCCTGCAGGACGCGACGGTGTCGGGTCCGGTGACGGTGTCCGGCGGCGCGTCGCTGGTCGTCCGCGGCGGTTCGATCAACGGACCACTCGCGGCGACCGGCGCGGGCCAGGTCGTGCTGAACCGCACGAAGGTCGGCGGTCCGGTGGCGATCACCGGGACGACCGGCACGGTGTCGATCGAGCTGACGAACGTCGGCGGCCCGGTCGCGCTGACCGGCAACCACGGGCCGGTGCTGACCTCGAGCACGGTCGGCGGCCCGCTGGCGTGTGCGGCGAACTCGCCGGCGCCGACGGATTACGACCTGCCGAACACCGTCCGCGGCCCGGCCGCGGGGCAGTGTGCGAAGATCTAGTCCCGTAGTTCAGTGGATGCCCTCCCCGCCGGCCCGGCGGGGAGGGCATCCTCGCGTCATGGAGTTCTTCTGCTACCACCGGGACCGGCCGGGTTCGGCTGCCCTGCGCCAGGAGCTGCTCGAAGCGCACTGGTCCTACATGGACCGGTTCCCGGGCATGATCGCGCGCGGCCCGACGTTCGACGGCGACGTCCCGACGGGCAGTGTGCACGTGCTGGACCTGCCGGACGTGGCGGCGGCGCGGGCGTTCGCGTTCGAGGAGCCCGGCTACCAGGCCGGCGCGTACCGGGACGTGCTGCTGCGCCGCTGGCACAACACGCTGGGCCGCACGATGTGGGACTTCCCGGGTGGGCGGACCGGCGGTGACCGGTACCTGGTCCTCGGGTTCGGGTCGGGCTCGCCGGTCGAGGTCGAGGGCGCGCACGACGAGCTGATCGCGTGCGGGCCACTGCTGTCGGACGACGGTGCGGCGTGGCTGGGGACGGCGGTGCTGCTGCGGGCGCCGGACGCCGACGCCGCGCGGGGCGTCCTGGCGCCGGGGCGGTATGCCGGGGTCGAGGTCCACCGTTGGCAGTTCGGCGGCCGCCCGAGCTGAGCCGCTCCGGTCGGTTGGCGTGCTCGGAAGGCCGGTAGGCGTGCTCGGGGGGTCGGTTGGCGTGCCTGGGCGGTCGGCTCGCGTACCTGGCGGGTCGGTCAGGGGCGGCGGAGTTCGGCCAGTGTCGTGGCGAGGGCGGGCGCGAAGGCGTCCACATCGGACTCGAAGCCGTGGTGGCCGCCGGGGAAGCGGGTGTAGCGGCAGGCCAGGTGCTCGGCCTGGACCCGCGCCGCCTGGTCGTGGCACGTGTCGCGGCTCTTCTCGCCCGCCGCCGTGACCACCGGGATGCCGCTGCGGCGGACCGCGTCCAGGTCCGGGGTGTAGAGCGCCATCGCCAGGAACTCGCGGGCCAGGAACGCGTCGGCCTCGGCCTGGTCGGCGAAGTCGGCCGGGTCGATGTCGGTCAGGGCCAGTGCCGCCGCGGTGCCGCGGCGGGCGTGGGTGGCGTGGACTTCGCGGGCGTGCGAGAGCCACTTCGGCGCGTCCGGCAGGAGCGTGATCGTCGGCGCTTCGTGCACGACCAGCTCGGTGACCAGGTCCGGCAGGTGGGCGGCCAGCTCGAACGCCACCGAGCCGCCGCCGCCCTGGCCGAACACCGCGGCGCGGGGTGCGCGGGGGCGGGCGGCGTGGATGATCGCCGCGGTGTCGCGGGCCTGCTGGCCCATGTCGAAGCCGGTGGCGCGGCGTTGCCGGTCGTAGGTGAGCACCGCGTGGCTGCCGGCGAGCCGTTCGGCGAGGCGGGTGTAGCGGGCGCCGTCGCCGCCGCGGCCGGCGATCAGCACCAGCAGCGGGCCTTCGCCGCGCAGTTCGTAGCGCAGTTCGGCACCCTCGTGCCGGACGGTGTGCGTGCTCAAAACCGGGCACCTCCCCCGCGTCGAGCCCACGCTACGCCGTTCGGCCGTTTACGGTGGGCGCATGTCCGACGGCGTGTTCTTCTCCTCCTTCGAAACCGGTGACCCGCAGCCGGTGGATCCCGCGCTGCGGGTGGGCAGCGGACCGGACCGCGCCCCCGCGGCCAAGGCGGGCGTCGGCTTCACCGGTGTCAAGGCGCTGCGCTACACCGAGCGGCCGCGCAGTGTCCTGTTCGAACTCGACGCACCCGTCACCGGGGACACCGAGCTGTCCTATGTGGTCTTCCCGGAGGCCGACGGCGAGGTCCCGGCCTACCACGCGACGCGGGTCAGCCTCGACGTCGAGTTCGCCGACGGCACGTCGGCCGGGTTCGCGCCGGTCGACGACAAGACGCTGTGGGTGGACCAGTGGAACCTCGTGCGCCGCCGGCTGGGGGCGTTCGCCGGGCGCCGGATCGCCCGGCTCGTGCTGCGCACCGACGCGCCCGGGGCGATCGCCGGGTGGGTCGACGACGTCCGCGTCGCCGAGCGCCCCGAGCCGGTACGCGACCCGGTCGACTGCGTCCGCACGACCCGCGGCACGCACTCCAGCGGCGAGTTCTCCCGGGGCAACAACTTCCCGGCCACGGCGGTGCCGCACGGGTTCAACTTCTGGACCCCGGTCACCGACGCCGGCGTGACCAACTGGATCTACTCCTACCACCGCCACAACGACGCGCAGAACCGCCCGGCGCTGCAGGCCATCGCCCTGAGCCACCAGCCGAGCCCGTGGATGGGCGACCGCCACACCTTCCACGTCATGCCCGGCACCGGCCCGGTCGAGCCGCACCGCCGCAAGCGCGCCCTCGCTTTCTCCCACGACGACGAGACCGGCTCGCCGCACCACTACGGGGTCCGGTTCGCCAACGGCATGACCGCCGACCTCGCGCCGACGTCGCACGCGGCGATCATGCGGTTCACCTTCCCGGCCAAGCACGGCTGGCTGCTGTTCGACAACGTCCGCAACCGCGGCCGGCTGCGGATCAACGCCGACACCGGTGAGATCAGCGGCTACACCCGGGTCCGCAGCCGGCTGTCGGCGGGCGCGCGCCGCATGTTCGTCTACGGCGTCACCGACGCGCCGGCCACCCGCGGGGCGAAGGTCCGCCGGCCGCCGTGGCGGCGCGTCGCGGGGTACTTCGAGTTCGACGGTCCCGACGCGACACTGCGGATCGCGACGTCGCTGATCAGCCTGGCTCAGGCCAAGCGCAACCTGGAGCTGGAGATCCCGGCCGGGACGACGTTCGAGCAGGTCCGGGACCAGGCGCGGGAGCTGTGGCAGGAGCAGCTCGGCCGGATCGAGGTGGAAGGCGCCACCGAAGACCAGCGGACCACGCTCTACTCGAACCTCTACCGGCTGTTCCTGTACCCGAACGCCGCGCACGAGAACACCCCGGACGGGATCCGGCACGCCAGCCCGGTGGTCCGGCGGCGGTGGCCGAGCACCCGCCGCCGCACCGGGGCGAAGGTGGTCGACGGCGAGCTGTACGTCAACAACGGCTTCTGGGACACCTACCGCACCACCTGGCCCGCGTACGCCCTGTTCACCCCGGAACACTGCGGCCGGATGATCGACGGGTTCGTGCAGCAGTACCGCGAGGGCGGCTGGATCTCCCGGTGGTCGTCGCCGGGGTACGCGGACCTGATGACCGGCACCAGCTCCGACGTCGCGTTCGCCGACGCCTACCTCAAGGGCGTCCGCGACTTCGACGTCGAGGCCGCCTACGACGCCGCGCTGAAGAACGCCACCGTCACCCCGCCGCACCGCTCGGTCGGACGCAAGGGCCTCGAGGAGTCGATCTTCCTCGGCTACACCCCCGCGTCGGTCCACGAAGGACTGTCGTGGACGCTGGAAGGCTGCGTCAACGACTTCGGCCTCGCCAACTTCTCGGCCGCACTTTCACGTGAAAGTGCCGGGTCGCGGGCGCGGATGTACGGCGAGTACGCCGCCTACTTCCGGGAACGCGCGAAGCACTACGTGCACCACTTCGACCCGAAGATCGGCTTCTTCCAGGGCCGCCACCGCGACGGGCGCCGCAAGTTCGGTCCCGAGGGCTACGACCCGGCCGCGTGGGGTGGCGACTTCGTCGAGACCAACGCCTGGAACACCGCCTTCACCGCACCCCACGACGGGCCCGGCCTCGCCGCCCTGCACGGCGGCCACGCCGGCCTCGAGGCCAAGCTCGACGAGTTCTTCGCGACCCCGGAGACCGGCCGCCGCCCCGGGGCCTACGGCGGGCTGATCCACGAGATGACCGAAGCCCGCGACGTCCGCATGGGCCAGTACGGCCACTCCAACCAGCCCTCCCACCACATCCCCTACGTCTACAACCTCGCCGGCGCGCCCGCGAAGGCCCAGCGCGTGGTGCGGGAGGTGCTGCGGCGGCTCTACCTCGGCAGCGACCTCGGCCAGGGCTACCCCGGCGACGAGGACAACGGCGAGATGTCCGCGTGGTGGGTGTTCAGCGCGCTGGGGTTCTACCCGCTGGCCGTCGGCAGCCCGCGCTACGCGATCGGGTCACCGCTGTTCGAAAAGGCGACCGTGCACCTGGGCGAGGGCCGGAAGCTCGTCATCAGCGCCCCCGGCAACACCGACGAGACCGTCTACGTCCGCGGCCTCACCGTCGACGGCGCACCGCACGAGGCCACCACGATCTCCCACGCCACGCTCGCCCGCGGCGCCGAGCTCGTCTTCGACCTCACCACCGAACCCACCGAGTGGGGCGCCCCGCCGCCACCCGCCGAAACCCCGGCCCCCCTCTCCGACCTCGCCGGCACCGCCACCAGCGAAGCCGCGAAGAGCGTCGACGCGCTGTTCGACGACACCACCCGCACCCAGGTCACCTTCAGGACCGCCACGCCGTCGATCGAGTTCACCGTCACCGGCGAACCCCGCGACGTCACGATGTACACGCTCACCTCCGGCGCCCACCGCGGCGACCCGAGCGCATGGGTCCTCGAAGGCTCCGACGACGGCGAAGCGTGGACCACCTTGGACGAACGGCGGGACGAGCTGTTCCGCTGGCGCCGGCAGACCCGGCCCTTCGTGCTCGCCACCCCGGCGGCACACTCGCGGTACCGGCTGCGGGTCACCGCGACCCGCGGCCGTCGCGCCACCCTCGCCCAGTGGGAGCTGCTCGCCCGATGAACCACTTCCGCACCGCCGCCCTCGACCGGCTGGCGGCGGCCGACCCCGGGCTGGTCCGGCTGCGGCTGGCCGGCTCCGCCGTCCTCGGCATCATCCTGGCCGTGGCCGCGCTGCTGCCCGCGCACCTGCCGCTGACGGTCATGCTGGTCGGCGCCGTCGCCGCGATGATGACCGCGTTCACCGTCAACGACCCCACCCCCGGCGGGCAGGCCGGGACGCTGGTGCTGGCGTTGCTGACCGGGGCGGCGTCGATCACCGTCGCGAGCCTCGGGTCCGCGTTGCCGCCACTGGACAGCGTCGTGTTCGTGCTGCTGATCTTCGTGGCGGTCTACGCCCAGCGCTTCGGCGCCCGCGGCACCGCGCTCGGCTCGATCGGCTTCTTCCTGTTCTTCTTCCCGATGTTCCTGCAGGCCCACCTGGCCCAGGTGCCGCAGCTGCTGGTGGCGCTCACGGTGGGGGTGCTGGCCAACGCCGTGGTCCGGTTCGTCCTGCTGCGGCACAACGCCGAGGCCGAGTTCCTGCGCGTGCGCCGGGCCTTCCGCGCCCGGCTCGGCGCGGTCGTGCGCGCCACCGAGGCCTACCTCGCCGTCAACGGCAGCGAGCGCACCCGCAAGCAGCTGCGCTCGGCGCTCAGCCGGCTCCACGAGTGCGTCCTGCTGATCGAGGACGCCGCACCCGACGTCGTCGACGCCCGTGCCGCCGACCGGCTGCGCCGCCGCGCCATCGAAGTCGAGCTCGCCGTGCAGTGGCTGGCCAGCACCGTCCAGCGCACCTGCTCCGACGAGCTGACCACCGAGGTCCGTGACGACCTCATCGCCCGGCTGGCCCGCTTCCGCGCCCTGATGGAACGCGACCCGCGTGAGCTCCCGCTGATCAGCCAGACCGGCGAGTACAGCCGGATGCTCGTCGAAGGCAGCCGCATCGACTCCCACGCCACGCCCGGCGACGGCGTCCGCAAGGCACTGGCCGAGCTGGCGCTGGCCGACGACCGCGCCCAGCGCGCCGCCGCGCCCGAGTCCACAGTGGATTCCGTCGAGGAGGACGACGAGGAGCCGACGCCGGCGTTCGCCTACGACAACCGCACGCGCAGCGCCATCCAGGCCGTCGTCGGCGGCGGGCTCGCCGTGCTCGGCGGCGAGCTGGTCTCCCACCAGCGCTGGTACTGGGCGGTGCTCACGGTGTTCGTCGTGTTCATCGGCGCCTCCAGCGCCGGCGCCACCTTCGTCAAGGGCGTCCGCCGCCTCGGCGGCACCCTGATCGGCATCCTCGGCGGTGTTCTGCTCTCGTTGCTGGTCTCCGGCAACACCCCGGCGACGCTCGCGCTGATCCTGGTGTGCGTGTTCGGGATGGTCTACACCGCCCGCGTGTCCCAGGTGGTGATGGCCTTCTTCATCACCAGCATGCTCGGGCTGCTCTACAGCATGCTCGGCACGTTCAGCGTCGAGGTGCTCTGGATCCGGGTGGCCGAGACGGCGGTGGGCGCCGCGGCCGGCATCCTCGCCGCGGTCGTCATCGTCCCGGTCCGCACCCGCTCGGTCATGCTCGACGACATCACCGCCGTGCTCGACGAGCTCGAGGAGTTCCTCGAGCACACCCGGGACCTCCTCGCCGGCGAGGAGAACGTCAACGT
The DNA here is from genome assembly GCF_024703995.1 of Amycolatopsis iheyensis. Lineage (GTDB taxonomy): Bacteria > Actinomycetota > Actinomycetes > Mycobacteriales > Pseudonocardiaceae > Amycolatopsis > Amycolatopsis iheyensis. The sequence continues at coordinate 476,398 of NZ_JAMXQV010000002.1, forward strand.
CATCGAGCTCTCCCGCGACCTCGACCGCGCCGTCGAACAGGTCCGCACCACCATCGAGCCGCTGACCCACCCGGTGAACCTGCGCAGTGCGCGGCGCGACTACGGCTGGCACGTGCTCACCACGCTGGAGACCATCGCCTTCCGGGCCCGCCACGTCGCCGCCCGCGCCCAGCCCGGGATGCTCGCCGGCCCCGACGCCGACCGCCTGCGCCTGTTCACCGGCCGGCTGCTGGCCAACATCGACGTGCTGCGCAAAGCACTCGACGCGCCGGGTGGCCCCACACCCGGCACGCTCGTGCGCGACGACGGCACCCCGGTCTCCGACCGCGTCGAGCAGGCCGAAACCCGGGCCGTCCTCTCCAGCCTCAGCCACCTCGACGAGGCCCTCGTCTCCCTCGGCCGGGTCTTCGACGTCCAGGCCACCGATCCGCGGACCCGGGTGAAGTAGACCGGCCGGGGCGGCGCGCCGGCGAGCCGCGCCGCCCCTCTCTCACCGTTTTCCGCTCACGGGCAGGACAACCACGCGAAGTGGTACACCGTGGTGATGCTGCCGTCGGTCGAGTCCATCGTGACGAAGCTCGTCGTCTTCTTCGGATCCGACGTCCCGGCCGCGGCCCGCAATTCCGTGTTGATATTCAAATTGCGTTCCTCGCCGCACGGCTTGAACACGATCGCGCCGACCTCGGTGGAATCCGTGAAATGCCAGTCGTCTTCGAACGGACCGGTCAGCGGGTGCTGGACGTACGCCGTCGGAGAATTACCCTGGAAATAGTAGTTCGCCCTTTCCAGGCCGGTCGCGCCCCGTTCCAGGTGCGCGAAACCGCGGTAGTCGGCCTGCGCGATTCCGTAGGTGAACCCCTGCGGGACGTGCACCCGCAGGCCGATCTGGCAGTTCTTCCTGGCGTCCAGCGGACCGGCGCCGACCCCGACCAGCGCCGTGTAGGTGCTGTAGGTCACGGTGAATGCCGTGTTGTCCTCGGAGACCGCGACGGCCGACGTGCCGGCCGGACAGCCCGTTCCATTGGCGTTCACGACGTCGATGACGATTTTGTCGGGCGGCGGAGGAGTGTTCCACGAATGCGGGGTGACCACAGAGGACAGCGCCATTACGGCAGCAACGACCGCAGACAGCATCGGAATCCTTCCCAATACATTCACATTGGGGACGGGGGCGTCGACCATGGTAGCGAAAGGATCATGGAAGCAAACCCCGCTGAACGGAGCAACGCGGCGTAGCCGTCCCACCACGCGGCAATACTCACGTTCCGACAAATCCCGGATATGCCATTCCCGGCGGTCGCGATAAATGATTGAGGAAAACGATTTCGCGCCCCGGGTACGCCCGTCGCGCGCGACGATCACCCCCGCGTCGTCCGGTCAGTCCAGTTGCCCGGCCACGCGCCCCAGCGTCTCGATCCCGCTCACCGGCCACGGCCCGGCGGTGATCACGACCGCGTGCTCGATGCCCCACTCCGCGAACTCCGCGCAGCGGCGCGCGAACTCCCCCGCCGGCTCACCCGGCGCCAGCCGCGTGCTGATCGTCTTCTCGATCTCGGCGTAGGGCCGCCCGATCTCCTCGCAGTGGCGCGCCAGCACGGCCAGCTTGTGCCGCACGGTCTTGCCGCCGTCGGGGACGTCGAAGACGTTGCACGCGTCGGCGTAGCGCGCCACCAGCCGCAGGGTCTTGCGTTCCCCGGCGCCGCCGATGAGCACCTTCGGCCGCCGCACCGGCAGCGGATTCCCGATCGGACGGTCGAGGCGGTAGTGCGCGCCCTCGAACGGCGACTCGTCCCCCGCCCACATCCGCAGCGCCAGCCGGATGGTCTCCTCCAGCCGCTCGAAGCGCTCGCCGACCGGGGGAAACGGCAGGCCCATGGCTCGCGCCTCGCCGTCGTGGTGGCCGGTGCCGATGCCGAAGCGGGCGCGGCCGCCGGAGAGGACGTCGAGGGTCGTGACGGCCTTGATCAGCAGCGCCGGCGGCCGGAACGTCACCGCCGAGACCATCGTGCCGAGCCCAAGCCTGCGGGTGCGGGCGGCGAGGAACCCCAGCGTCGTGTACGCCTCGAGCATCGCCGAGTCCGGGGTGCTGTTCGGGTCGGCCTGCAGCAGGTGATCGGCCACCCACAGGGTGTCCAGGCCGGCGTCCTCGGCCGCGGTGGCGACGGCCGCGAGCTCATCGGTGAGCCGGTCGGGCCAGGAGAAGTCGGTGACCCCGATGCTGAGCTTCACGACTGCCCCTTCGTCAGCAGCTCCATGTTGTGGCCGTCGGGGTCGGCGAAGTAGACGCCGCGGCCGCCGCCGGTGCCGCCGATCTCGCCGGGCCGCTCGTGGAACGGGTCGGCCCAGTAGGTGAGGCCGGCCTCGGCGATGCGGGCCAGCGCGGCGTCGAACTCGGCTTCGCCGACCAGGAACGCGTAGTGCTGCGTCGTGACGTGCTCGACCCGCAGGTAGTCGAGCGTGACGCCGTTGGCCAGCCGGATGGGCACGAAGGGCCCGTCGACCGGTTCGGTCGCCAGGCCGAGGATCCCGGCCAGGAACTCCGCCGACCGCTCCCGGTCGGTGACGCACACGATCGTGTGATTCAGTTCGACGCTCATCGCGGGTCACCCGCCGGGGCGAACGGCGGCGGGCCGCCGATCGCGCTCAGGTGGATGCCGGCCAGCCGCCAGTGGTCGTCCTCGCGCACCAGCACGTGGGTGGCGCGGAACCGGCCGTTCGCCGGGGTGCCCTGGTGCCGCGCGATCTGGTCGTGCACGCCGATCGCGATGGCGGTGTCGCCGAAGCCGCGGACCTCGACCTCGGCCCAGTCCAGCTTTTCGGTGACCAGCGCGCCGCTGCGGTAGCGGGCGAGCCACTGGTCGCGGTCCAGGACGAACCCGAGCGGGCCGACCAGGCGGAAGCCCTCGACGGTCAGCCCGGCCAGGACCTCGGTGTCGCCACGCTCTTCGGCCGCGGCCCAGACCCGGCCGAACTCGCGAACCTGCTCTTCGGTGCTCATCGTGCTCCCCTTCCGTTCGATGAGCACAACGTTAGATGTCTAACCATTAGATGTCAAACGCTTAGATCCCTCGGCTTCTGCGGTACGGTCCACCCGTGCCTCCACCACCGACCACCCCCATCGGCGTCGTCCTCGCCCGCACCGCCAAGACCGCCGGCCGCGCCTTCGACGCCGCCCTCGCCGCCGAGGGCGGCTCCCAGCCCATCTGGCAGATCCTCATCTCCCTCAAGACCAAGCCCGTCGCCAACCAGCGCGAACTCGCCGACGCCGTCGGCATCCAGGGCGCCACCCTCACCCACCACCTCAACGGCATGGAAACCACCGGCCTGGTCACCCGCCGCCGCGACCCCGACAACCGCCGCGTCCACCTCGTCGAGCTCACCGAACACGGCGAGCAGCTCTTCCACCGCCTCGCCACCGCCGCCATCGCCCACGACCAGCGCATGCGCACCGGCCTCTCCGCAACCGAGGTCGCCCAGCTCGCCGACCTCCTGCACCGGCTCGCCGCCAACGTCACCGACGACCCGTCCGCCCGATAGAACCCGCTACCCCGCCCCGGAAGACCGCCCTTCGGGCAACCGCTTGACGATCATTTCCCGCGGCCGCGATGGTCGGGATCATGACCGCACAGACCGCACCCCCGGCCACCACCACCGGCTGGACCCGCACCGGCGACCTGCCCTGGCCCCGCGCCTGGGACCACCTCCAAGAAGGCCCCGTCCTCCTCCACGACGGCCGCGTCCTCGCCGCCGGCGGCGGCGACAGCCGCGGCGCCCAGACCTTCGCCGACACCGCCCTCTACGACCCCGCCACCGGCCAGTGGACCGGCACCGGCCCGCTCACCACCAGCCGTCGCGGCCACACCCTCACCACCCTCGACGACGGAAGGGTCCTCGCCGTCGGCGGCGGCCACGGCCACCCGACCAGCCGGCCCTGGGCCCAAGCCACCGCCGAGCTCTACGACCCGGCCACCGGCACCTGGACCCCCACCGGCTCACTGCACCAGAGCCGCCTCGTCCACTCCGCCACCCTCCTGCCCGACGGCCGCGTCCTCGTCGCCGGCGGATCCACCGACCAGCCCCCGCACTTCGCCGACCTCACCACCGCCACCGCCGAGCTCTACGACCCCGCCACCGGCACCTGGACCCCCGCCGCCCCGATGCTCCACGCCCGCGCCGCCTTCCCCGCGGTCCTCACCCCCGACGGCCACGTCATGGCCATCGGCGGCAGCATCGACACCGGCAGCGACGTCGCCGGCATCACCTTCTGCGAGACCTACGACCCCGCCACCGACCAGTGGACCCCCACCGACCCCATCGGCACCCCCACTCAAGGCAGCAACAGCGGACTCGCCCGCGTCAACGCCCAAGCCGTCCCCCTCGACGACGGCTCGATCCTGCTCACCGGCGGCCACCAAGGCGGCCCCTTCCTGTGGGCCTTCTCCCCCTTCAGCCTCAGCGACACCGAACGCTTCGACCCCACCACCCGCCGCGGGGCCCCCGCCGCCCCCATGGGCATCGGCCGCGACCAGCACCGCCTGATCAAGCTCGGCTCCGGCCACGTCCTCGCCATCGGCGGCCTCGAATACGGCGGCTTCGACACCGGCTACCAGCACTCCGAGACCTACGACCCCGCCACCGGCCACTGGGGCCCACGCACCGGCCTGACCGTCCCCCGCGCCCGCTTCGGCGCCGTCCGCCTCGCCGACGACCGCGTCCTCATCGCCGGCGGCGCCGCCCAGCTCGCCGGCGCCAGCCCCACCGGCGACGACATCCTCATCACCAGCACCGATCTGTTCAGCTCCCCATCGATACCCCAATTTTTCGGGGGTCCGGGTGGCGGAGCCCCCGGCCCCGGGGGCGGAGCCCCCGGTTGTCACAGCGAGAGTGACTGGACGCACCCGGACGGCGACCACGAGGAGGGATAGGCTCCAGGCACTAGCCAAAGTCGTCTCAAGCTGGAGTACCGCAATGACCCAAGCCCCTGTCAACGTGACCGTCACCGGCGCCGCCGGTCAGATCGGCTACGCGCTGCTCTTCCGCATCGCATCCGGTCAGCTGCTCGGCCAGGACGTCCCGGTGAAGCTGCGGCTCCTCGAGATCCCGCAGGCGGTCAAGGCGGCCGAGGGCACCGCCATGGAGCTCGACGACGGCGCGTTCCCGCTCCTGTCCGGCATCGACATCTTCGACGACCCCAAGCAGGCCTTCGAAGGCGCCAACATCGCCCTCCTCGTCGGCGCCCGCCCCCGCAGCAAGGGCATGGAGCGCGGCGACCTCCTCGAAGCCAACGGCGGCATCTTCAAGCCCCAGGGCGAGGCCATCAACGCCGGCGCCGCCGACGACATCAAGGTCCTCGTGGTCGGCAACCCCGCCAACACCAACGCCCTCATCGCCAAGTCGCACGCCCCCGACGTGCCGGCCGACCGCTTCACCGCGATGACCCGCCTCGACCACAACCGCGCGCTCGCCCAGCTCTCCAAGAAGCTCGGCGTCCCCGTCACCGAACTCAAGAAGCTCGCCATCTGGGGCAACCACTCCGCCACCCAGTACCCCTCGGTCCAGCACGCCGAGGTCGGCGGCAAGGCCGTCGAGGTCGACCAGGCCTGGCTCGAGAGCGACTTCATCCCCACCGTCGCCAAGCGCGGCGCCGCCATCATCGAGGCCCGCGGCCTCTCCTCCGCCGCCTCGGCCGCCTCCGCCGCCATCGACCACGTCTACACCTGGGTCAACGGCACCCCCGCCGGCGACTGGACGTCCGCGGGCGTCGTCTCCGACGGCTCCTACGGCGTCGCCGAAGGCATCATCTCGTCGTTCCCGGTCACCGCCAAGGACGGCAAGTACGAGATCGTCCAGGGCCTCGAGATCGACGACTTCTCCCGCGCCCGCATCGACGCCTCGGTCGCCGAGCTCGTCGAGGAGCGCGACACCGTGCAGAAGCTCGGCCTCATCTGAGCCCGACACACGCACCCGCTGGGGCCACCGTCCAACCAGGACGGTGGCCCCAGCGCCGTCAAGCGCTCTTCAGCGGCCCAGCGACCCGGTACGTGCTCAGCAGCACACCCGACGGCGTCGGCGTCGTCCCCGCGAACTCCAACGTCTGCCCCGGCGTGCCCGCCGCGAACAACCGCTTGCCCGTGCCCACCAGCACCGGGTACACGACCAGCACCACCTCGTCCGCGAGCCCGTGCTCGAGCAACGCCGACGTCAGCGTCGAACTGCCCGTCACCACCAGCCCCGGCCCTTCCTGCGCCTTGATCGCCCGCACCCCCTCGACGAGATCCGGCCCGACCCCCTCCGCCGGCCCCCAGCCGAGATCCTCCGGGCGGTGCGTGACGACGTACTTCTTCGCCGCGTTGAGCCGATCCGCCATCGGCACACCCGACACCGTCGGCCAGAACCCCGCGAAGATGTCGTAAGTCCGCCGCCCCAACAGCAGGTCGAACCGCTCACCGTGCGCCGACAACATCAGCTCCGCACCCGCCGGCGTCCGGTACGGCCCGGTCCAGTCGGTGGACGGGAACCCGTCCCCGTCCACCGAGTTCTGGATCACACCGTCGAGCGACACGTGTTCGATGATCTTGAGCGTTCTCATCCCGCCAGCACCTCGTCCAGTTGGGGCATCGCGGCCCGCAGGCCCGCCTCCATGCCCGGAATCGTCGCTTCCATCGCCGCCACACTCGAAAACCGCGTCACACTCGTCATCCGCGAACCCGCCGCCGTCGTCTCGAAGACGAACGTCATCGCCATCGGCAGCTCCTCCGTGTCACCGTCGCCGTCCTCCGCTGCGAACGAGTCGATCGGGTCCACCGCCGTGAACCTCCAGGAGCCACTCCACTTCTCCCCGTCCGGCCCCGACAGGAAGTACTCCGCACGCCCACCGACCCGGAAGTCGTGGTGCGTGAACGTCGCCGGCGCGAACGGCGGCCCCCAGAACCGCTCCAGCTGCCGCGGATCCGCCCACGCCTCCCACAACCGGCGCTGGGACACCGGGAAGTCGGCCACCAACGTCAGCGTCAGCTGTTCGGGATCCTTGGTCACGGAGGTGACGGGCATCGTCAGTCTTCTTTCGTCAGCAGGACATCATCGAGCTGCGCCACCCGCTGGCGCCAAAGGGTTTCGAAGGAGTCGAGCAGCTCACCGGCCCGCCGGATCCGTTCCCGGTCCGTCGAAACCAGCTGAGCGCGGCCGTTCGCGCGCTTGTGGATCAGGCCCGCCCGCTCGAGCACCGCGACGTGCTTCTGCACAGCGGCGAAACTCATCTCGTAGTGCGCGGCCAGATCCGACACCGACGGCGTCTCCGCGATCGACCGCTTGAGGATGTCGCGACGCGTGCCGTCGGCCAGAGCGCGGAAGAGCTGGTTGAGCGACTCCTCACTCTCGTTCTCAAGTACAACCATGTGGTTGTACGTTAGCCGTCGCAAGCCACCTTGGCAACAACCACGACCTGACACCCCTCAGCCGGCGATGCCAGCACAGTGCCAGCCCGACGTGCGCACCCCACCAGCCACGCCCACCAAGCTCGCCCCCATGACGATCACCCTCGAACCCCACAGCACCGTGCTCTTCACCGGCGACTCGATCACCGACCTCTGGCGCCCCGACGGCGAAGACCGCTGCGGCTACCCGGCCCTCGCCGCCGGCCACTGGTGCTTCCGCCACCCCGACCGGCCCATCACCTGGCGCAACACCGGACACGCCGGCGACACCGTCCCCGACCTCGAAGCCCGCTGGCGCACCGACGTCCTCGACACCCACCCCGACGTCGTGTCCATCCTCGTCGGCGTCAACGACAACGGCCGGCACACCTTCGCCCCGAACACCCCCGCGACCTCCACCGACGAGTTCGCGGCCGGCTACGACCGCCTGCTCACCCCACTCGCCGACACGGGCACCCAACTGATCCTCATCGAACCGTTCCTCCTACCGGTCACCGGAGTCGTCCAAGCCGGAATCCACCGCGGAGACAGCGAAGAAGCCGTCCTCATCGACGACGCCGTACGCGAGGAATGGCGCGCCCGGCTCGACCCGAAGATCGACGCCGTCCGCGAGCTCGCCTCGCGGTACGACGCGCACCTGCTCGCCGCGGACCGCATGTTCGCCGAGCTGGCCGCGGCCGACGAACCGGAACGCTGGTCCGAAGACGGCGTGCACCCCACCCCGGCCGGCCACGCCGCTCTCGCGGACGCCTGGCTGAAGCTGGTCGCCTAGTCTTTGCGGTCTTTTGAGCATGGGCAACGCACCGCGGGCCGGGTTTTTCGAAACCCGGCCCGCGGTATAGGGCGTTATACAGTTGAGAAATCAGACTCCGTTGAGGCCGCGGCGAACCAGGAGGGCTTCGATCTCGGGGTCGCGGCCGCGGAAGCTCCGGAAGGCGTCCATCGGGTCGATGGATCCGCCCCGGCCGAGGAGGGTGCGGCGGAAGTGGTCGCCGTTCTCGCGGGTCAGTCCCCCGCTCTCGCGGAACCACTGGACCGTGTCGGCGTCGAGGACTTCGCTCCAGATGTAGGAGTAGTACCCCGCGCTGTAGCCGCCGCTGAAGATGTGGGCGAAGTAGGTGGTGCGGTAACGCGGCGGGATCGCCTCGACCGCGACGCCGGCCTTCACGAGCGCGTCGGTCTCGAAGCGCTGGACCTCTTCCACGCGGTCGTCGACGCCGAGGCGGTGCCACGCCTGGTCGAGCAGGGAAGCCGCGAGGTACTCGGTCGTGGAGAAGCCTTCGCCGTACTGCTGGGCGGCGAGGAGCTTCTCGACCTGGGCCTGCGGCAGCGCCTCGCCGGTCTCGTGGTGCTTGGCGTAGTTGGCCAGCACCTCGGGCCAGAGCATCCACATCTCGTTGACCTGGGACGGGTACTCGACGAAGTCACGCGGCACGTTGGTGCCGGAGAACGTCGGGTACCGGACCGACGAAAGCAGCGCGTGCAGGGCGTGCCCGAACTCGTGGAACGCCGTGACGACCTCGTCGAAGGTCAGCAGGGTCGGCTCCCCCGCCGGCGGACGGCTGACGTTGAGCACGTTGACCACGACGGTCTTGCGGTCCAGCAGCGCCGACTGGTCGACGAAGGTGTTCATCCAGGCGCCGCCGCGCTTGGCGTCGCGGGTGTAGAGGTCGAGCAGGTACAGCCCGAGCGGGGTGCCGTCGGCGTCGAACACCTCGAAGGTCCGGACCTCCGGGTGGTACTTCGGGAGGTCCGGGCGCTCGGTGAAGGTGAGCCCGTACAGCTTGGTGGCGGCGAAGAAGACACCGTCGGCGTACACGCGGTCGGCTTCGAAGTACGGCCGCAGGGCTTCGGTGTCGACGTCGAAGCGCTCACGGCGGACCTGCGCGGCGTAGTACGGCCAGTCCGACGGCCGCAGCGTCGCCCCCGGCACGTCGGCCTCCAGCAGCTGCTGCAGCTCGGCGGCTTCGGTGCGGGCGTTGGCGACCGCGGCCGGCGCCAGCCGCTCGAGCAGACCGGCCGCGGCTTCGGCCGTCTTCGCCGTCTCGTCCGCGATGACGTACGCCGCGTGGTTCGGGTAGCCGAGCAACGCGGCCCGTTCCGCCCGCAGGTGCGCGATCTCCGCGACGAGCGCGTTGTTGTCGTAGTCGTTGCCGCGGTTGCCCCGCGCCATCGACGCGGTGTGGATCCGCGCCCGGATTTCGCGGTCGCTCAACGTCTCCAGCGGCGACGCCTGGCTCGTCGGCAGGGTCAGGGTGAGCACGTACTTGCCGTCTTCACCGCGGGCCGACGCCGCTTCGGCCGCGGTGGCGACCGCGCCGTCGCCGAAGCCCGCGAGCTCCGCCCGGTCTTCGATGACGACGGCCAGCTCGTTGGTGTCCTTGAGCAGGTTCTGCTGGAACTTCGTCTGCAGCGTGGACAGCTGCCCGTTCAGCTCCCGCAGGCGGGCCTGCTCCGCCTCGCCGAGCCCGGCGCCCGCGCGGCTGAAGTCGAGGTGCCGCCGCTCCAGCAGCCGCCTCGACTCCTCGTCCAGGCCCAGCTCCCCGCGCCGCGCGTGCAGGGCGTCGATGCGGGCGAACAGCTTCGGGTTCAGGTGGATGGCGTCGTGGTGGGCGGCCAGCTTCGGCGCGAACTCCGCCTGGATGGCCTGGATCTCGTCGGTGCTGGTCGACCCGGACAGGTTGTAGAACACGCTCGCCACGCGGCTCAGCAGCTCGCCGGCGCGCTCGAGGGCCACGACGGTGTTCTCGAACGTCGGCTCGGCGTCCTGCGTGGCGATCTGCTCGATCTCCGCCGCGTGCTCGGCCAGCCCGGCCTCGAACGCGGGCCGGTAGTGCTCGTCGGCGATCCGGTCGAACGGCGGCAGGGCGTAGGGCAGTTCGCTGGGTGCGGCGAACGGGTTGTCCGGCGAAATCATCGGGGCAGGCTCCTGATCGGGTGCAACACTCGGTCCCGCCACCCTACGTGGTCCACCGGTGCCGATGTCAGCGCTTTCCGGAGGTGGCCAAGCTCACCGGCCGGTGGTACCGCCCACGACGGCGTCGCTGCTCGAAGCCGCCTTCCTGCCCCGCTTCGGCTTCGGCTCGGGCGGCACGATGCCCCGCAGGTCGCCGCCGTGGTCGTTGACCCGCATGACGAACGGCCGCGTCTCGGTGTAGCGCACGACCGAGATCGACGCCGGGTCGACGACGATCCGCTGGAACGCGTCGAGGTGCTGCCCGAGGGCGTCGGCGAGGATCGACTTGATCACGTCGCCGTGACTGCACAGCAGCCAGACGGCGTGGTCGCCGTGCTCGGCGGTGATCCGCCGGTCGTGCGCGCGGACCGCGGCCACCGACCGCGCCTGCATCGCCGCGAGCCCCTCGCCGCCCGGGAACACCGCCGCCGAGGCGTGCGCCTGGACGACCCGCCAGAGCGGCTCCTTGGCGAGGTGCTTGAGCTCCTTGCCGGTCCAGTCGCCGTAGTCCACTTCGGACAACCCGGGCTCGACGACCTTCTCGAGCCCGCGCGCGGCGGCCAGCGGCCCGACCGTCTGCTTGCACCGCAGCATCGGCGAGACGACGAGCCCCGACAGGGGCACGCCCTCCAGCCGCTCGACCAGCTTCTCCGCCTGGGCGCGGCCCGTGTCGTCGAGGTTGACCTTCGGCGACCGCCCGGCCAGGATCCCCGATCCGTTGGCCGTCGACTTGCCGTGCCTGAGCAGAATGACCGTACTCACACGCCCCACCCTACGTGGCGGCGATCAGTGGCTGACCGGGCCCGCGTTCGGGTCGAGCACCCCGGTGAAGATCAGCACGAACAGCAGCACGCCGAGCACCAGCCGGTAGACCACGAACGGCACGAAGCTGCGCTTCTTGATGTAGGCCATCAGCCAGGCGATCACCGCGTAGCCGACACCGAAGGCGACCAGCGTCGCGAGGATCGTCGGGCCCCACTGGGCCGGCACGCCGCCCGAGCCGATGTCCTTGAGCTTGTACACCCCCGAGCCGAACACCGCCGGCAGCGCCAGCAGGAACGAGTACTCCGCCGCCTCCGCGCGGGTGTAGCCCAGCAGCAGGCCCGCACTGGTCGTGCCGCCCGAGCGGGACACGCCGGGGATCAGCGCCAGCGCCTGCGCGAAGCCGAAGCCGAGGCCGTGCGGCACCGTCAGGTGATCCAGCGTCCGCTCCTGCTTCCCGACGCGGTCGGCGTAGAGCAGGATCAGGCCGAACACGATCAGCACGGTCGCGGTGATCCGCAGGTCGCGGAAGGCGCTGTCGATCTGGTCCTGCAGCAGCAGGCCGAGCACCACGATCGGCAGCGAGCCGACGATGATCAGCCAGCCGAGGCGGGCGTCCGGGTCCTGCCGCCACTCCTTCTGGTAGAGCGAGTAGAACCAGGCCTGCAGGATCCGGCCGATCTTCTTGCCGAAGTAGATGATCACCGCCAGCTCGGTGCCGATCTGCGTCACCGCGGTGAACGCCGCGCCCGGATCGTCCCAGCCGACGAGCGCCGCGACGATCCGCAGGTGCGCGCTCGAAGAGATCGGCAGGAACTCCGTCAGGCCCTGGACCAGGCCCAGCACCAAGGCTTCGAACCAGCCCACGTCAGGCCACCCCCGCCAGCTCGAGCGCCTCGACGGCGGTGCGCAGGGCGCCGGCCGGCTCCGGTGTGAAGGGCGACACCGACAGGGTCGTCACGCCGGCTTCGGCGAATTGGGTCATCTTCTCCGCGATCCGTTCCTTCGGACCCAGCAGCGACGTCGCGTCGAGGAACTCCAGCGGCACCGCCGCCATCGCCCCGGCGCGGTCGCCCGCCAGGTATTTCTCCTGCACGTCGGCGGCTTCGGCCGCGAAGCCCATCCGGCAGGCCAGCTGGTTGTAGAAGTTCTTCTCCCGGCTGCCCATGCCGCCGAGGTAGAGCGCCGCGTAACCGCGGACAGCGTCCGCGCACACCTTCCAGTCGTCCCCCGGGACGAGCGGCACGGTCGGGGCGACGTCGTAGCCGTCCAGGGTGCGGCCGGCCCGCTCGGCGCCGGCCCGCAGCTGCGCCAGCTGCTCCCCCGCGTGCGCCGGCGAGAAGAACACCGGCAGCCAGCCGTCGGCGATCTCGCCGGTCAGCTCCAGGTTCTTCGGGCCGATCGCGGCCAGGTAGAGCGGGATGTGCTTGCGCGCGGGCCGGACGGTCAGCCGCAGCGCCTTGCCCGGGCCGTCCGGCAGCGGCAGCGTGAAGTGCTCCCCTTCGAACTTGACCCGCTCCCGCCGCAGCGCCGAGCGCACGATCGAGGCGTACTCGCGGGTGCGGCCCAGCGGCGAGGTGAACCGCACGCCGTGCCAGCCCTCGGACACCTGCGGACCGGACACCCCCAGCCCGAGCCGGAACCGGCCGCCGGAGAGCGTGTCGAGGGTGGCGGCGGTCATCGCGGTCATCGCCGGGGTCCGGGCCGGGATCTGCAGCACGGCGGCGCCGACGTCGATCCGCGACGTGTGCGCCGCGACCCAGGTCAGCACGGTCACGGCGTCCGAGCCGTACGCCTCCGCGGCCCACACCACGGCGTAGCCCAGTTCGTCCGCTTGCTTGGCCAGCTCCAGGTTCGCGGGGTCGTTCCCCGCTCCCCAGTAGCCGAGATTCAGTCCGAGTCGCACGGGGCCAGACCCTAACGGGGGCCGTTGTGGGCGACACGACTCACCTTGGTCAGGTTCGCGAGCGGTCGCCCACTAGGCTCGGCGGTCGTGGAAAAGCGACTGCTCGGCCGGTCGGGACTGCGTGTCTCGCGGATGGCGCTCGGCACCATGACCTGGGGTGGCGACACCGACGCGGAAGAGGCGGCCGGCCAGCTGGTCGCTTTCGTCGACGCCGGGGGCACCCTGGTGGACACGGCCGACATCTACGGCGAGGGCGAGAGCGAGCGGGTCCTCGGTTCGCTGCTCGGTGACCTGGTGCCCCGCGACGACGTCGTCCTCGCCACCAAGGCCGTCGCCCGCCGCACCGACGGCCCCTTCGGCGGCGGCGCCTCCCGGGGCGCGCTGCTCACCGCGCTCGAGGGCTCGCTGAAGCGGCTGGGCACCGACCACGTCGACCTCTGGCAGCTGCACGCCTGGGACTCCTGCGTGCCGATCGCCGAGACGCTCGCCGCGCTCGAGTACGCCGTGACCACCGGCAAGGCCCGCTACGTCGGCGTCTCGAACTACGCGGGCTGGCAGCTGGCCACGGCCGCCGCCGGCGCCGCCGCGGTCGCCCCGATCGTCTCCACCCAGGTCGAGTACTCGCTCCTGGAGCGCGGGGTGGACCGCGAGGTCGTGCCCGCCGCCGAGCACCACGGCATCGGCCTGCTGCCCTGGGCGCCCCTGGGCCGCGGCGTGCTGACCGGCAAGTACCGCACTGGCACCCCGGCGGACTCGCGCGGCGCGAACAGCGCGTACGCCGGTTACGTCGAGCACCACCGCACCGACCGGGCCGCCCGCATCGTGCAGGCGGTGGCCACCGCGGCCGACGGGCTGGGCACGTCACCGCTGGCGGTGGCGCTGGCCTGGGTCCGCGACCGGCCCGGCGTGGTCGCGCCGGTGGTGGGCGCGCGGGACACCGGCCAGCTGACCGGGTCACTGACGGCGGAGGAGATCACCTTGCCGCCGGCCATTCGCTCGGCGCTCGACGACGTCAGCGCCATCGAGGTCGGCTACCCGGAGCGCTGGCCGCGCTAGGTGTCTGTTGGGTGACATGCACGTGACGGCAAGACGATCGTGGAGGATGCTGGTGGAGACCGTCCGTCGAGGGACACCTGGAGGCCGCAACGTGCGTCGGTTCGCCGCCGTGTCGTGGATCGCGATCCCGCTCGCCGGTGCGCTGGTGCTCTCGGGCTGCTCGTCGGCCAAGACCGACAACAGCGACGAGCTGCAGATCGTCGCGAACCCTGTCGCGGCGAAGCCGGTCGTCTCCCCCGCGGTGAGCGTGAAGCCCGCCGGTCAGGTGCTCGCCACCGGAGCGGTGTCGGCCCTCGCCGTGGCGCAGGGCACCTTGGTCGTGGCCCTCGCTCAGCCGCCTTCTTTGCAGCTGTACGACCTGAACGCGCTCGCGTCCCCGCCGGTGAATATGCCGTTATACGGCAAGGCGGAGAAGCTGACCGTGGCGCCGGGACGGGTCGAGATCGCCGAGCCCGCGCAGGGCGTGGTGCAGCAGCTGACCCTGCCGGACCGGAAGCTCACCGAGACGAAGACGGGCGGGCAGCCGGCGTCGAGCATCGCCTACGGCACCGACCGGCTGGTCGCGATGGGGGCGGCGAAGGACATCCAGGTGCTGCCGGCGGCGGGGCCGGCGCGGACGATCGGCGGGCAGCTCTACAGCGCCGACGACGTCATCGACACCGGGAAGGGTGTCGTGGTGCTGGACCGGCTGCGCACGGCCGTGTTCTCGGTCGACGTCGCGGCCGGGACGGTCGGCGAGGGCCTGCGCGCGGGCGACGGCGCGGCGAACGCGGTGGCCGACTCCTACGGGCGGGTGCTGGTGACCGACGCGCGGGCGGGCGCGCTGATCGCCTTCTCGGCGAACCCGCTGATCATGCGGCAGCGCTACCCGGTGCCCGGGGGCGCGTACGGGATCGCTTATGACGCGAAGCGGAGCCTGGCCTGGGTGACGCTGACGGAACGCAACGAAGTGGTCGGGTTCGACGTCCGTGGCGGCGAGCCTGTCGAGAAGTACCGGTTCCCCACCGTGCGCCAGCCGGACTCGGTCGGGGTGGACGACAGCAGCGGCCGCGTGATCGTCGGCTCGGCCGCCGGAGAAGGGACCCAGGTGATCCAGCCATGACAGCGGTCAGCGAGGCGGTGGTCGAAGGGGATTGGGAGTATCGCCGTCTGCACCTCCCCCCGGGTGTGTCCCGGCGTGCGGCGGCGACCCAGCTCTCCATCCACGCGGAGTTCGCGGGCTGGGAACTGCGCACGGTGCGGTTGTACGCCGACGGCACGCGGCGGGTGTGGCTGCGCCGGAAGCGGACGGCCCAGAGCCTGCCGGGCGCGCTACCGACCTGACCGCTTGATCTCGTATTCGACTTCGGTGTCGCCGTCGCCACCGGAGGCGAACTCGCGCACGAACGTCAACCCGGCGGCGGCCATCGTCGCGCGCGACGCGGTGTTCCCGGCCGCGGTCTGCGCGAAGACGCGGTCGAGGCCGAGGTCGGCGAAGCCGTAGCGGATCAGCCGGCGCGCGCCTTCGACGGCGTAGCCGCGACGCCAGCGGTCGCGCCGGAGCCGGAACCCGAGATCGGCTTCGCCCGCAACGGGCGGCTGGTCGGGTCCGTGCGGTGGCCTCAGCAGCCACCAGCCGACGAAGCCGGTCCCGGCGAGACCGGCCCAGTACCCGAGTCCCTCCCCCGCGGCGGCCAGCCGGCGCTCGTGCGCGGCTTCCGCCTCGGCCCTCGTCAACGCGCGACCGCCCAGGTGCTTCAGCACCTCGGGATCGGCGTCCAGCTCGACCGCCGCCTCGAGGTGCGCTCCGGTCAGCGGCACCAGCGTCAGCCGCTCGGTGTGCAGGACGGGCTGGTCGGCGGTCACCCGAACACGCGGTTCAGCCAGCCGGTCCACACTTTCTCCTCCGCCGCGGCGTCCGCGTCCGGTGCGAAGAGGTGGTGGGACGCGACCATCGGGCCGTGGAAGCCCCGCAGGAACCGGATCATCGCGTCCGCGGTCCGGATCCCCACCGCCTGGTCGTTCACCGCGTAGACGACGCCGCCGAGCGAGACCCGGTCGCCCTCGGCGGGCCGTGCGGCCAACCCCAGCTCCGCACCCAGCCGCGCCCACGCGACGTCCCAGTCCGCCACCGGCGGGCCGAACGCCGTGACCGGCACCGCCGGCCGCCCGGCGAAGTGCGTCACGTACTCGACCAGGGTGCGGAAGAACATCGCGCCGCCGGTGGTCATCGCTTCGAACTCGTCCTCCCAGTCGTCGCCCGGGAGGAAGCCGCTGGTCACGCAGCGGACCACCGAACTGCCGCCGTCGCGGCCCTCGATGAGGAACTCGTAGGCGATCGCACGCCCGTCCGGCGCGGGGTCGCTGCCGTAGACGAGCTTCTCCAGCGGGTCCCACTCGCGGATCCGGTACTCCGGCTCGTAGCCGCCGAACGCGCCGCGGATCACCCCGCCCGTGCCGCCCTCGACCTCGTTGCGGCCCATGAACCACGAGTCGATGCCCGGCCCGGTGGCGATGGCCGCCCAGACCTGCTCCGGCGTCGCGTCGACCTCGGAAGCTTCGGTCAGCTCGAACTCATGCCCCATCGACGGGCTCCTCGGGGATGCTCGGGTGGACGGCCACGACCACCCGGTGCGGGCGGCCCTTCTCGGCGGTTTCGTCGTGGTACTTCGCGACCAGGGTCGTGACGGCGGTGGCGAGCTCCTCGGCGAACGCGGCCCGGTCGGCGGCGGAGGCGAACCGCACCTCGCCGTCGAGGGCGAAGGTCGCCACGCGTTGCTTGGCCTTCGCGGCCCCGGTGATCAGGATGCCGACGTCGCGCACCAGCCGCCCGGCGACGGCCAGCAGCCAGCGGGCCGAGAGCCGGTCGGGCGACTGCGCCGGGTCCGGCTGCACCGCGCCCAGCGCGGCCGGCGAGATGACGTACGACGACGCCGTCGCCCGCATCATCCGCTCGGTCACGTTGCCCTTGCGCCGCTCCTCGACCAGCTCCACCAGTCCGTGCGCCTCCAGCGCCCGCAGGTGGTAGTTGACCTTCTGGCGCGGCAGGCCGACGCGCCCGGCGAGCATCGTCGCGGACGCCGGCTCGGCCAGTTCGGCCAGCAGCCGGGCGCGGATCGGGTCCAGCGACACCTCGGCCGCGGCCGGGTCTTCGATCACCGCCACGGAGAACATGTGCCCAGCATCCAGCCGAACACAGAAGTTGTCAAGAACGCTCGTCTTGTCGGTAGCTCGCGTTGACCAGCGCGACCACCCGCGGCAGCACCTGCGCCGCCGCCTCCAGCGGCACGACGTGCCCGACGCCCGGCAGCACCACGGCCGTCCCGTTCTCGAGCCCGCCGACCCACTGCTCGACGTCGGCCGCGCGCACGATCCGGTCCCGCTCCCCCACGATCGCCGTCACCGGAACGCCGCCGACCTGCGACAACGCCGCGTCCCTCGCGTAAGCGTCCAGCGCGGGCCGGAACAGCGACACCGTGTGCGGCCAGTTGCCGCGGATCATCTTCACGGTCAGCTCGACCAGGTCCGGCTCCGGGTCGTCGCCGAAGAGCCACCAGCGCAGGCCCGCGCTCACCGCCCGGCTCGTGTGCTCGCGCACGACGCCGTAGAGCTTCGAGCCGAGCACCGCTTCGAGGTCGCGGGCCAGCTTGCCCAGCGCGTTCGGCCAGGTCGCCGACACCTCGGTGGCCAGCGTGCCCGACGACGTCGCGAGCAGCGCCAAGCCCGACACGCGCGCGGCGAACAGCTCCGCGCGCCGCTGGGACAGCGACATGATCGCCAGGCCACCCATGTCGTGCCCGACCAGCACCACCCGCCCGGCCGGGACTTCGCGCTCGAGCAGCTCGGCGAGGTCGTCGCCGAGCTGCGCCATGGTCGCGGTGCCGCGGCGCGCCCGCCCGGACCCGCCGTGGCCGCGCTGGTCGTAGGTCAGCACGGCCACCGGCCCGTCGGCGGCGTCCGGCACCAGCGGCGCGATCCGGCCCCAGCTGCGCTGGTCGAGCGCGTAGCCGTGGACGAACACCACGGTCACCGGCGCGCCCGGGTCGCCCCTGCGCACCACCTGCAGGGACGTGCCGTCGGCGAGCGCGAACGCGGTCATCAGCTGGTGCGCAGGAACCGGTCCAGCACGCGGGTGCCGAACTTCAGCGCCTCGACCGGGACGCGCTCGTCGACGCCGTGGAACAGCGCCGAGAAGTCGAGGTCGGCCGGCAGCTTGAGCGGCGCGAAGCCGAAGTTCCGGATGCCGAGGTCCTGGAAGGACTTCGCGTCGGTGCCGCCGGAAAGCATGTACGGCAACGTCTTCGCGCCCGGGTCCTCGGCCAGCACGGCGGCGGTCATGGCGTCGACGAGCGCGCCGTCGAAGGTCGTCTCCACCGGCGGGAGCTCCATCCACTCCTTCTCGATGTCCGGGCCGAGCAGCTCGTCGAGCTCGCGGTCGAAGGCCTCCAGGCGGCCCGGCAGGATGCGGCAGTCGACCGCGGCTTCGGCGACCGACGGGATGACGTTCGACTTGTACCCGGCGGTGAGCATGGTCGGGTTGGCCGTGTCGCGCAGGGTCGCGCCGATCATCCGGGAGATGTTGCCCAGCTTGGCGACCGAGCCCTCGAGGTCGTCTTCGGGGAAGTCCCAGCCGGTGATCTCGGTGACGCCGGCGAGGAACTCCTTCACCGAGTCGGTCAGCACCAGTGGGAAGCGGTGGTTGCCGAGCTTGGCGACGGCTTCGGACAGCTTCGTGACCGCGTTGTCGCGGTGGATCATCGAGCCGTGCCCGGCGGTGCCGCGCACGCGCAGCTTCATCCAGCGGATGCCCTTTTCGGCGGTCTCGATCAGGTACGCGCGGACGTCGTCCTTGAGCGTGATCGAGAAGCCGCCGACCTCACTGATCGCCTCGGTGACACCCTCGAACAGCTCGGGCCGGTTCTCGACGAGCCACTGCGCGCCGTACTTGCCGCCGGCCTCTTCGTCGGCGACGAAGGCGAAGACGAGGTCGCGCGGCGGCACGACGTTGTTCAGCTTGTAGTGCCGGGCCAGCGCGAGCGCCATCCCGCACATGTCCTTCATGTCGACCGCGCCGCGGCCCCAGACGTAGTCGTCCTGGATCGCGCCGGAGAACGGGTGGACCGACCACTCCGACGGGTCGGCGGGCACGACGTCGAGGTGGCCGTGGATGAGCAGCCCGCCCCGGGACCGGTCGGCGCCTTCGAGCCGCACGATGACGTTGTGCCGGTTCTTCCCGCCCGACTCGACGTAGGTGATCTCGTAGCCGGCGTCGGTCAGCTTCTCCGCAACGTACTCGGCCGCGGCCCGCTCGCCGACCAGCGTGTCGGGGTCGCCGGTGTTGGTCGTGTCGATGCGGATGAGCTCGCTGGTCAGCGTGACGGCCTCGGCCGCGGCGGCTTCGATGGTGTTCGGTTCGGTCACCGGCCATTCCTATCATTCGCCGGGCCGGTACCGCCGTGTAGTCAGCCGCGGTCGAGCGCCGAGACCACCTCCGACACCGGACGCAGGTGCTGGTTCAGGATCCGCAGCGCCTCCTCGGCGTCGTGCGCGTCCAACGCCGCCGCCAGCGCCCGGTGCTCCGCGTCGATCACCGGCAGCCGCTCCGGGCGGGCCTCCATCGCGCGGACCGCGACCCTCTGCTGGCGCGAGCGCAGCGTGTCGTACAGCTCGGTCAGCACCGAGTTGCCCGCCGCGTTGACGATCGCGCGGTGGAACGAGCGGTCGAGCCCGGACACCGCGAACCAGTCGCGCGCCTGGCCGGCCCGCTCCATCTCGGCCATCAGGCCGGCCATCTCCGCCGGCGCGCCGGCCCGGGCCGCGCAGACCTCGGTGATCGCGTGGCCCTCGATCAGGCGGCGGCTCTGGTAGACCTCCTCCAGCTCGCGCGCGGTGACCGTGCGGACCTGGGCGCCCTTGCGCGGCAGCAGGCTGATGAAGCGCTCGGCCTCCAGGCGGTGGAACGCCTCGCGGACCGGGGTCCGGGACACGCCGACGACGCCCGACACCCAGTGCTCGTCCAGGAACCGGCCGCCTTCGAGCTCGCCCGCGATGATCCCGTCGCGCAGCCAGGCGTACACGCGCTCCCGGGCCGGGCCGGACGGTGCGCTGGTGGTCATGCCTCTCCCCTCGGTCGGAACCCAGCTTAGCGGCTGGACCGACAGATATCCATCGTGTATACACGGTGCACACAAAGACCGGAGCTACCGTCGTCAGTGCCGCAGGAGGTTCCCCGATGTCCCCAGTCCCCGCCGACCGGCGCTACGCCGTCTGGCTGTCCGACCCGTCGTTCGCGGCCGCCGAGATCGCCCGCGGCATCGGCTACGGCGCCGCGGTGCTCGACATCGAGCACGGCGCGTTCGACCTGGCCGACCTCGAGCGGTTCATCCCGTTCCTGCGCTCGATCGGCCTCGAAGTGCTCGCGAAGGTCCTCGGCCCGGAGCGCGGCCCGATCCAGCAGGCCCTCGACTTCGGCGCGGACGCCGTCGTCATCCCGCACGTCGAGAACGCGGCGCACGCCAAGGCCGTCACGGCGTTCGCGAAGTTCCCGCCGCTGGGTGACCGCAGCTTCGCCGGCGGGCGCACCACCGGTTACCGCGGCTTCAGCGACGAGTGGGTCACCGCGCAGGACCGCGGCACCCGCTGCCTGCCGATGATCGAGGACGCCGGCGCGATCGAGGACGTCGCCGAGATCCTGGCGCTGGACACAGTGGACGGTGTCTTCGTCGGGCCGTCCGACCTCTCGCTGCGTCGCGAACGGGGTGCCTACACCCGCGAGGAAGGCGACTTCGCCGATCTGAAGCGCGTCGCCGACGCCGCGCGCACCGCCGGCAAGCCGTGGGTGCTGCCCGCGTGGAGCCGCGAGGAGAAGGAGTTCGCCCTCGCCAACGGCGCCGGGCAGCTCGCCCTCACGATGCAGCACGGCGCGCTCGCCGCCGGCCTGACCGCGGCCTTCGAGGAGACCGCCTCACTCGCGAAGCAGGCGCAATGACGACCGCGGAGAAGACGAAGACCCGCACGGCGGGCCGCACGCGCTGGGCGATCGCCGGAGTGCTCGGCGTCGGGTCGTTCGTCAACTACGTCGACCGCGTCAACCTCTCCATCGCCGGCCCGGAGATGATGCGGGAGTTCCACCTCAGCGCGGCCCAGCTCGGCGTCGTCGCGTCGGCCTTCCTCTGGACGTACGCGGTCTTGCAGCTGCCGATCGGCGCGATCATCGACCGGATCGGCGTGCGCTGGGTGAACCGCGCGGCCGCGCTGCTGTGGGCGATCGCGTCGTTCCTGACCGCGGCGGCCGGCGGGCTCGGGCTGCTCATGGTGTCCCGGCTGGTGCTCGGCTTCGGCGAGGCGCCGACCATCCCGGCGGGCTGGAAGGCGATCGGCCAGTGGTTCCCGCGGTCCGAACGCGGCCGCGCCACGGCGATCTTCGACGGCTGCGCCAAGATCTCCAACGTCCTCGGCATCCCGGTGATGGCGTTCCTGGTGACGGCCTACGGCTGGCACGCCGCGTTCGTCTTCACCGGCATCCTCAGCATCGGCTACCTCCTGGTCTGGTGGCTGCTCTACCTGACGCCGAAGCAGGCCCTAGAACGCGGCCGCCTGTCCCCCGAGGAGTTCGCCTATCTGCGCGAAGGCGGCGCGGACGACGAAGACGCGCCCACGCCGAGTTCGCTGACCGGGCTCGGGCACTTGCTGCGCCGCCGCAAGACGTGGGGGCTCGCGCTCGGGTACGCGTCCTACACCTACGCCTACTACGTGCTGCTGACCTGGCTGCCCGGTTACCTGGAGAAGCAGTTCGGCGTGAAGCTGCTGGCCGGCGGCTTCTACACGATGATCCCGTGGCTGGTCGCGGTGCTCGCGCAGTTCCTCGTCGGCGGGATCGTGCTGGACCGGCTGATCGCCCGCACCGGCGACGAGACCAAGGCGCGGCGGATCGTGCTCGTCGTCAGCATGCTCGTTTCGCTGTCGGTCGCCGGTGCCGCCTACGCCGGGTCGGTCGCGGTGGCGCTGGTGTTCCTGTCGGTCGGCGCCGCCGGGCTGGCCGTTTCGGTGCCGGCCGGGTCCAGCATCGTCGCGGTCATCGCGCCCGAAGGCTGTTCGGGAACACTCGGCGGGCTGGTCAACTTCGTCGCCAACATGATCGGCATCGCCGCGCCGATCGTGACCGGCGCCGTCGTCGACGTGACCGGCTCGTTCGCCGGCGCGTTCCTCGTCACCGGCGTGGTGCTGCTCGCCGGGATCTTCTGCTACACGGTCGTGCTCGGCAAGCTCGACCGCATGCCCGCCGCTCCCCGGAAGGAACCCGCATGACGCACGTGGCCCTGGCGCAGTACGCGCCCGGCGAAGACAAGGCCGCCAACCTCGCGCTGATCACCAAGCTCGTCGCCGACGCGGCCGAGCGCGGCGCGCGGGTCGTGCTGCTGCCCGAGTACGCCATGTTCACCGCGCCCGCGATGGACCACCGGTTCGTCGACTCCGCCGAAGACCTCGACGGCGAGTTCGTGGCGGGCCTCCTCGCGCTCGCCGCCGAGCGGTGTGTCACGGTCGTCGGCGGCATGAACGAGCGCCTCGACGGCTCGCACATCTCGAACACCCTCGTCGCGGCCGGTCCCGGCGGTGTCAAGGCCCTGTACCGCAAGATCCACCTCTACGACGCCTTCGGCTTCCGCGAGTCCGACGTCGTGCGCGCCGGGGACATCACCGAACCGGAGACGTTCGAGGTCGACGGCGTCCGCTTCGGCCTCCAGACCTGCTACGACCTGCGCTTCCCGGAGGTCACGCGGCGGCTGGCCGACGCGGGCGCCGACGTCGTGCTGCTGCCGGCGGAGTGGGTGCCGGGGCCGCTCAAGGAGTACCACTGGAGCACGCTCGTCCGCGCTCGCGCGATCGAGAACACGCTCTACGTCGCCGCGGCGGGCCAGTCCGCGCCGACCGGGTCAGGTACGAGCATGCTCGTCGACCCGATGGGCGTGGTGGTCACCTCGCTCGGCGAGCAGACCGGTGTCGCCGTCGGGGAGGTGTCGCCGGAGCGGATCGCCGAGGTGCGGGCGAAGAACCCGGCGCTGGAGCTGCGGCGGTTCTCGGTGGTGCCCCGCTAGCGTCCGGTCCACTGTGGAGAACGGCGTTCGGCGAAGGCCCGCGGGCCTTCCCGGGCGTCGTCCGACCGCAGCACCTTTTCGTAGCCGGGCAGGCCCGAGCGCATCCGCGCGAAACCATCCTCAATGGACAGACCGGTGGTCGCCCGGCCGATCTCCTTGATCGCCGCGACCGCCAAGGGCGCCGACTCCGAGATCCGCGTGGCGAGTTCGACTGCGGCATCGACTTCGGTGCCACTCGGCACCACGCGGTTGACCAGGCCCCAGCGTGCCGCGTCGGCCGCAGTCAGGCGGTCACCGGTGAAGAGGAGTTCGTTCGCGATCGCCGCGGGTAAGCGTTTCGGCAGCCGGAGCACACCTCCGGAGTCCGGCACGATCCCCAGCCGGCACTCGGGCAACGCGAACTCGGCGTGCTCGGCCACGACGATCAAGTCCGCCGCCAGGGCCAGCTCGAAGCCACCGCCGAGGGCGAGCCCGTTGACCGCGGCGAGCACCGGCTTGTCGAGCGCGAAGAACTCGGTCAGCCCGGCGAAGCCGCCGTCGCCGTGGTCGGCGTCGACGCTCTCGTCCGCCTTGAGGTCCCAGCCGGCGGAGAAGAACCGCTCCCCCGCGCCCGTCACGATCCCGACCCGAGCCGAATCGTCGTCCCGCAGCCGCACGAAGGCGTCATACAGGGCTCGGCTCGTCGCGACGTCGATCGCGTTCGCCTTCGGCCGGTCGAGCGTGATCACCAGAACGGCGCCCGCCTGCGAAACACGTACGCTCATCGCGGGATCCCGATCGACCGGCCGGCGCCGTCCGGCCGCGCCAGCGGGGCGTGTGCCCGGGCGATGTCGGCGAGCTTCTCCCGCACCGCGTCCGGGATCGGCGCCGACCGCGCGGCGCCGATGTCGACGTGCACCAGCATCTGCTCGGCCGTGGCCAGCAGGCGGTCGTCGGCTTCGGCGACGACCCGGTGGAAGAAGTGGACGCGCTTCGTATCGTGGTCGAGCAGCTGGAGCGTGCAGCGCAGCCGGTCGCCCTCGGCGGCCTCGCCGAGGTGCCGCAGGTGGGTCTCGACGGTGTAGAGCGAGTGGCCCGTGGCGCGGTAGGCGTCGTCGATGCCGATCAGCCGGAAGAAGGCGTCGGAGTTGTCGCCGACGGCTTCGAGGTAGCGGGACTCGCTCATGTGGCCGTTGTAGTCGACCCACTCCGGCGGCACGCGGGTCCGGAACAGGCAGAGCGGTGCGTCGATCATCGGCGATCACCTCCCGGTGACCAGTGATATTGCGCTTCGACTGACTCATCAGTCAAGGATTGCGATTCTCGCAACGCGGGGTTACCGTCTCTCGGCATGGACGAAACCGCGGCGTTGCGGGACCGCATCCGCGGCCTGGTCAAGGCCATGCCGGGGGCGCAGCGGGAGTTCGCCGCCGCGATCGGGCTCGACGAGACGAAACTGTCCAAGGCGCTGACCGGCACCCGCCGGTTCTCGCCGCATGAACTGGTCCGCGTCGCCGAGCACTGCGGCGTCACGGTCAACTGGCTGCTCAACGGCAGCGACGACGCGGTCACCGTCACGGCGGTGCCCCTGCCGGCCGCGCGCCTGGTGAGCGACGACCCCGACCACCTCGCCCAGTCCGAACCCCGCCGCCGCATCCTCGAGACGGCGTGGACGCTGATCGCCGAACGCGGCTACCACAAGGTGCGCATCGCCGACATCGCCGAGGCGTGCGGCACGAGCGCCGCGACCATCCACTACCACTTCCCGAGCAAGACCGAAGTCCTCAACGAAGCGTTGCGGCGCAACGTGAAACTCGCGTTCGACCGCCAGGTCGCCGAGCTGCACGCCATAGAAGACGCGCACGATCGGCTTTGCCGGCTCGTCGAGCTGCAGCTGCCGACCGACGGCGTGCTGCGCGCGGAGTGGTCGGTGTGGCTGCAGGTGTGGAACGAGGTCGCGCTCGACCCGTCCTTCCGCTCGCTCTACACCGACTCGATCGACCGCTGGTACCGCACGATCGCGATGACCATCCGCACCGGCTGCGAACAGGGGGTCTTCGGCGTGGCCGACCCGGACGCGGCGACCACCCGGCTGACCGCGCTGATCGACGGCCTCGGCATCCAGGTGCTGACCGGCCGTCCCGGCAGCTCGGCCGAAAGCATGCGAGAACACCTGCACGACTTCATCGAAAGCTCGATCGTCAAGGGAGGCTCATGAACCACGAGGTCATCGTCACCTGTGCCCTCACCGGCGCCGGTGACACCGTCGGCCGGAGCCCGTACGTGCCCGTCACGCCCGCGCAGATCGCCGCGAGCGCCGTCGAGGCCGCCAACGCCGGGGCCGCGGTCGTCCACATCCACGTCCGGGACCCCGAAGACGGGTCGCCGTCGCGGGACGTCGCCCTCTACCGCGAAGTCGTGCGCCTGGTCAAAGAGTCCGGTGTGGACGTCGTCATCAACCTGACCGCCGGCATGGGCGGTGATCTGGTCATCGACCAGGAGGACCCGCTCAAGCCGGTGGACGGCACCGACCTCGTCAACGCGCTGGATCGCCTCCCCCACGTCGAGGAGCTGCTGCCGGACATCTGCACCCTCGACTGCGGCTCGCTCAACTTCGGCGAGGGCAGCCAGCTCTATGTGTCCACTCCGGACATGCTGCGGGCAGGCGCCAAGCGGATCCAGGAGCTCGGCGTCAAGCCGGAGCTGGAGATCTTCGACACCGGCCACCTCTGGTTCGCGGCCAAAATGGTCGAAGAGGGCCTGATCGACGCTCCCCCGCTGTTCCAGCTCTGCATGGGCATCCCGTACGGCGCACCCGTCGACCCCGGGCTGCTGCAGGCCATGGTCAACCTGCTGCCCGCTGGCGCGCAGTGGGCGTCGTTCGCGATCGGGCGGGACCAGATGCCGTGGGTCGCGCAGTCGGTGCTGCTCGGCGGGCACGTCCGGGTCGGCCTCGAGGACAACCTCTACCTGGCGAAAGGCGTGAAGGCCACCAACGGCCAGCTCGTGGAGCGCGCCGTCGGGATCGTCCAGGACCTCGGCGCGACGGTGGTAAGCGCTTCCCGCGCCCGTGAGATCCTCGGCCTGAAGGAGCGTGTGCATGCCTGAGACGGTCGCCTGCGTCGGCGCCGGCGTGATCGGTGGCGGCTGGGTCGCGCACTTCCTCGCCCAGGGCTTCCGCGTCCACGCCTGGGACCCGGCGCCGGACGCCGAAGCGAAGCTCACCCGGCTCGTCGACGCCGCTTGGCCGGCCCTCACCTCGCTGGGCCTGAAGGACGGTGCGAGCCGCGACAACCTTGTCGTCACCGCCACGCTCGCCGAAGCGGTCGCCGACGCGACCTTCGTCCAGGAAAGCGCCCCCGAAGACCTGCCCCTCAAGCAGAAGCTCCTCGCCGAGATCGACGCCGTCACCCCGGCCGGGATCGTCATCGCCTCCTCGACCTCCGGCTACGGCATGACCGACATGCAGGCCGACGCCGCCACGCCGGAGCGCCTGGTGGTCGGGCACCCGTTCAACCCGCCCTACCTGATCCCGCTGGTCGAGGTCGTCGGCGGCGAGCGCACCGAAGCCTGGGCCGTCGAGCACGCCGCCGAGTTCTACCGCCGCGTCGGCAAGACCGTGATCACCATGGACCGCGAGGTCCCCGGCTTCATCGCCAACCGCCTGCAGGAAGCGCTCTGGCGCGAAGCCCTGCACATGGTCGCGAACGGCGAGGCCACGGTCGCGCAGATCGACACCGCCATCACCGACGGCCCTGGCCTGCGCTGGCCGATCCAGGGCCCGATGCTCACCTTCCACCTCGCCGGTGGCGAGGGCGGCATGGCGCACATGCTCGACCACTTCGGCCCGTCGCTGCTCTCGCCGTGGACCCGGCTGGAAGCACCCGAGCTGACCCCCGAACTGCGCGACGCCGTCGTCGAGGGCTGCGAAGACGAAGCCGGGAGCCGCACGATCGCCGACCTCGTTGCCGAGCGCGACCGGGCGATCATCGCCATCCAACGCGCGGTCGAGGAGGCGCGTGATGGCTGAACTGTCCTACCGCGACACCGTCCGTCCGGAATGGATCGACTACAACGGCCACCTCTCCGAGCCGTACTACGTCCTGGTCTTCGGCGACGCGACGACGTTCCTGATGGACACCGTCGGCCTCGGCCCGAAGCTCAGCGGCTCCTCGCTGTACACAGTGGAGGCTCACGTCCGTTACCTGAGCGAAGTCGGCCCGGCCGCCGAACTGGCCGTCACGACGAGAGTGCTCGACGTCGGCGGCAAGAAAGTCCGGCTCTGCCACGAGATGCGCGTCGGCGAGGACCTCGTCGCCACCGAGGAGATCCTGGCCATCCACGTCACCGAGAGCAGAGCTTCGCCGCTCCCCGCCGACATCGCGGAGCGGCTGCGCGGCTACCTCAACCCGGTCCCGGACTACGCGGGGCGCGCCATCGCCTGATCAGAACGCCCGCTCCCACCGGAAGTCCCCACCATGGAAGAGCGATGCAGTCCCCTCACCCGGCGCGGGTTCCTCGCGGTCACCGGCCTCGCGCTGCTGGCCGCGGGCTGCGGCGCGACCTACGCCGCGCCCGTGCCGGCCGGACCGCCGAAGCCCGGTGGCCGGCTGCGCGTCGGCGTCACCGGCGGCGGCGCGTCCGACACCCTCGACCCGCACATCCCGGCGACCAACCCGGACATCGCCCGGGTGATCAACCTGTACGAGCCGCTGCTCATCCGTGACCACGACTACCGGCTGCAGCCCCTGGTCGCGCAGTCGCTGAAGGCGTCGCCGGACGCCCGGACGTGGACCGCCGTCCTGCGTGACGGCGTCAAGTTCCACGACGGCCGCCCGGTGACGCCGGCCGACGTCGTCGCGACGTTCAAGCGGATCATGGACCCGAAGGATCCCAAGAGCGGCGCGGCCGGGCTGACCATGCTGGCCGAGGTCGTGCCGAGCGGCGACCGGACCGTCGAGTTCCGGCTCAACACCCCGAACGCGGGCTTCGACGACCTGCTCGGCCAGTACTCGCTCGGCATCGTCCCGGCCGACTTCGACCTCAAGCGCCCGATCGGCACCGGCCCGTTCAAAGCCGGCTCGTTCACGGTCGGGCAGCAGAGCACGTTCACCCGCAACGAGCACTACTGGCGCCCCGGTCAGCCCTACCTCGACGAACTGGTGCTGATCAACTTCGCCGACGACGACGCCCGCATCAACGCCCTGCTGTCGTCGCAGGTCGACGCCATCGACCAGGTTCCGGTGGCGCTGGTCGACGTCCTGAACAGCGACCCGCGGATCCAGGTCCTCGCGGCCGAGACCGGCACCTGGCTGCCGTTCACCATGCGGGTCGACCGGCCGCCGTTCGACGACGTCCGGGTGCGCCAGGCCATGCGGCTGGTCGTCGACCGGGAGCAGATGATCAACCAGGTCCTCAGTGGACAGGGCCGGCTCGGCAACGACCTCTACGCGCCCTTCGACCCCGCGTACGCCAAGGAGCTCCCCCAGCGCAAGCAGGACATCGACGCGGCGAAGAAGCTCCTCGCCGAAGCCGGGCATTCCACTTTGGACGTCGAGCTGGTCACCGCGCCGATCCAGGCGGGCGCGGTCGAAGCGGCGCAGGTGTTCCAGCAGCAGGCCAAGGCCGCGGGCATCAACGTCAAGATCCGCAAGCTCGACACCACGACGTTCTACGGCGAGAACTACCTTTCCTGGGACTTCGCGCAGGACTTCTGGTACACCCGCAACTACCTGCCGCAAGTCGCGAACGGCTCGCTGCCGAAGTCGCCGTACAACGAGACGCACTGGCAGGACCCGGAGTTCATCGCCCTCGTCACCCGGGCCGGCTCCACAGTGGACCCGAACGCCCGCGCGGACCTGATCAAGCGGGCCCAGAAGATCGAGTACGAACGCGGCGGGCTGATCGTCTGGGGTTTCGTCAACCAGGTCGACGCCCACCGCAAGTACGTCGCCGGCCTGGTCCCGGACCGCACCGGGATCTCGCTGAGCGGCTACCAGTTCCGCAACGCCTGGCTCGGCACCGGCAAGGAGGCGTGAGATGACCCGCCTGATCCTGCGTCGCCTGCTCGTCAGCGTGCTGGTGCTCTGGGTGGTGTCCCTGCTGGTCTTCGTCGCGACGTTGCTGCTGCCCGGCGACCCCGCGCGAGCCATCCTCGGCCAGCAGGCCACCCCCGAGCGCGTCGCCGCGCTGCAGCACCAGCTGCAC
The DNA here is from genome assembly GCF_024703995.1 of Amycolatopsis iheyensis. GTDB lineage: Bacteria > Actinomycetota > Actinomycetes > Mycobacteriales > Pseudonocardiaceae > Amycolatopsis > Amycolatopsis iheyensis. The sequence goes on from NZ_JAMXQV010000002.1 coordinate 505,771, forward strand.
CTCGACCTGCCCGTGTGGCAGCGCTACCTCGACTGGCTCGGCGGTCTCTTCACCGGTGACCTCGGCACGTCGACGTCCACCCAGGGCCCGGTGACGGCTCTGCTCGGCGATCGCGTCTCGGCGTCGCTGGTGCTGCTGGTGGTCGCCGCGGTGCTGGCCACCCCGCTCGGGCTCGCCCTGGGCACGTGGAGCGCGATCCGCCGCGACCGCGCCACCGACCAGGCGATCTCCGGGATCAGCCTGGTGATCGCCGCGCTGCCGGAGTTCGTCATCGGCGTCGCGCTGGTCGTGCTGCTCTCCACGACGGTGTTCAAGATCTTCCCGTCGGTCACCATCACCGCACCCGGTGAGACGGTGTGGGACGAGCCCGCCCAGCTCGTGCTGCCGGTGCTCACGCTCGTGCTGGTGGTGACGCCCTACATCACGCGGATGATGCGGGCGACGATGAACGAGGTCCTCGACAGCGGATACGTCGAAATGGCCCGGCTCAAAGGCGTCCGGGAGCGGACGGTGCTGGTCCGCCACGCACTCCCGCACGCGATCGGCCCGGTCGCGCAGGTCGTCGCGCTGCAGCTGGCGTGGCTCGCCGGCGGGGTCGTGGTCGTCGAGTTCCTGTTCCGCTACCCCGGCATCGGGCAGGCCCTGATCGATGCCGTCGGCAAGCGGGACGTCGCCGTCGTGCAGGCGGTCACGCTGCTGATCGCCGCCGTGTACATCGTGGTGAACCTCCTGGCGGATGTCGTCGGCATCCTCGCCAACCCGAAACTGCGCACGGAGGCAGGCCGATGACCGCCGTCGAACTCCCCCGCACCGCCCCGCCGGACGCGCCCCCGGCCCGCTCGGGTGGCCTCTTCCGCACCGCGTGGACGTTCCCGAAGGCCAAGATCGGCGCGGTGTTGACGATCGTGGTGGTGCTCATCGCGCTGCTCGGGCCGTGGCTCGGGCCGGTGCTCACCGGGCACACCACGACCGACTTCGCCGGGAAGCCGTTCAAGCACGACGGCGTCTTCGGCACCGACGGCCTCGGCCGCGACGTGCTGACCCGCTTCCTCGCCGGCGGCACGACGTTGCTGCTCTACGCGGTGCTCGCGACCGCGCTCGGGATCGTGCTGGGCGCGTTGCTCGGCATGGTCGCCGGCTACGGCGGTGGCTGGCTCGACAGCCTGCTGATGCGCGGCAACGACGTGCTGCTGTCGTTCCCGCAGCTGGTCATCGCGCTGCTGGCGATCGCGGTGATCGGACCGGAGGGCTGGCTGCTGGTGCTGGTCATCGGCCTGACGCACGCGCCGCGCACGGCCCGCGTCGCGCGGCAGGCGACCGTCGCGGTGCGCGGGCAGGACTACATCCGCGCGGCCGAGATGTACGCCGTGCCGCGGTCGCGGATCCTGCTGCGCGAGATCCTGCCGAACATCACCGGCCCGCTCATGGTGGAGATCGGGCTGCGGCTGACCTACTCGATCGGCTACATCGCCTCGCTGTCGTTCCTCGGCCTGGGCATCCAGCCGCCCTCGGCCGACTGGGGCCTGATGATCAACGAGAACCGGATCGCGCTGGTCGTGCAGCCGTGGGGCGTGCTGCTCCCGGTGCTGGCGATCGCCGCGCTGACCGTGGGGACCAACCTGGTGGCCGACGCCCTGGCCTCGGCCGCCGCCGGACGGAAGCGGGAGGCGCACGCATGACCGCCGCACTCGAGGTCACCGGGCTCGCCGTGTCCACTGTAGCCGGATCGCCGGTGCTCACCGACGTCTCGTTCGCCGTCGCGCCCGGCGAAGTCCTCGCCCTCGTCGGCGAATCGGGCTCCGGCAAGACGACCGCCGGGCTGGCCGCGCTCGGGCACTTCCGCCGCGGGCTGGCGGTGGCCGGCGGGCAGGTCACCGTGGCCGGCGTCGACGTGCTGTCGCTGGACGCCGCGGCCCGACGGCGGCTGCGCGGCAGCACGGTCGCCTACATCCCGCAGGACCCGGCGCTGTCGCTCAACCCGGCGTTGCGGATCGGGCTGCAGATCGCCGAGGTCCTGGAGACGCACGGGTACGAGGGCTCGGTCGACGAACGCGTCGGCTCGGTGCTGGCCGAGGTCGGGCTGCCCGCGGACGCGGCGTACCGGCGCCGGTACCCGCACCAGCTCTCGGGCGGGCAGCAGCAGCGCGTCGGCATCGCGATGGCGTTCGCGTGCCGGCCGGCCGTCGTGGTCCTGGACGAGCCGACGACCGGGCTGGACGTCGTCACCCAGGCCCTGGTGCTGAAGACGGTCCGGGCGCTGACCGCCGAACACGACGTCGCGGCCCTGTACATCACCCACGACCTCGCGGTGGTGGCCGAGATCGCCGACCGCGTCGCGGTGATGTACCGGGGCGACATCGTCGAGTGCGGCCCGGCGGCGACGGTGCTGCGGACGCCGTCACACGCCTACACGCGGCGGCTGCTCGACGCAGTGCCGGATCCCGACGCCGCTTCCGCGCCACCGCCGCCGGAGGACCCGGTGCTCGCGACCCGGGACGTGTCCGTCTCCTATGGACAGCACGTGGTGCTGCGCGGGGTCGACGTCTCGGTCGCGCGGGGTGAGTGCCTGCTGCTGCTCGGCGAATCCGGGTCCGGGAAGACGACGTTGTCGCAGTGCATCGCGGGGTTGACCGCCGCCTACTCGGGGACGGTGTCGCTGGCGGGCACCAGCCTGGCCGTCTCGACGCGGCAGCGGTCCGACGAGCAGCGGCGGCGGATCCAGTACGTCTTCCAGAGCCCGTTCTCCTCGCTGAACCCGCGCAAGACGGTGGCCCAGTCGATCGAAGTGCCGTTGACGCGGCTGACGTCGCTGTCGCGGGCCGAGCGCCGCGCGCGGGTCGACGAGATGCTCGACCGCGTCCGGCTCGGCCGGGCGCTGGCCGACCGGTTGCCGGACCAGCTCAGCGGCGGCGAACGGCAGCGGGCCGCCATCGCGCGGGCCTTGGTGACCACGCCGGACGTGCTGGTGTGCGACGAGGTGACGTCCGCGTTGGACGTTTCGGTGCAGGCGACGATCGTCGAGCTGCTCGGCGAGCTGCGCCGGGAGCTGGGCATGGCGATGCTGTTCGTCACGCACAACATCGCGCTGGCCGGCGAGGTCGCGGACCGGATCGCCGTGCTGCAGGGCGGCGCGATCGTCGAGGAGGGACCGGTGCGGGACGTGCTGGACGCGCCATCGCACGACTACACGCGGGAGCTGCTGGCCGCGACCCCGCGCCTGTGAAGGGCACGGTGGCGCCGGGGTTCGAGCCGGTGCGCGACGCGTTCGCTTCCGTGCTGGACAGGACGTCGGGCGGGGCGGCGTTCTGTGTCGTCCGGCGAGGCGAGGTGCTGGCCGAACTGTGGGGCGGGCCGGGGTGGACGCGGGACACCCTGGTCGTCCTGTTCTCCGGCACCAAGGGTGTGGTGGCGACGCTGATGGCGTTGCTGCACGCCCGCGGGCAGCTCGACCCGCTCTCGCCGGTCTCGCGGTACTGGCCGGAATTCCCTGACGGAGACGTCTCGCACGTGCTGTCCCACACCATCGGGCTGCCGTACGTCGAGGCCGAGGTGTCCTTTCTGGACAACGCGGCCAACGCCGCCGCCCTGGCCACCCAGCGTCCCTTGTGGACACCCGGCACCCGGGTCGCCTACCACGCGGCGACCTACGGGTACCTGTGCACCGAGCTGGTCCGGCGGGTGACCGGGCGGCCGGTGGGCGAAGTGCTGCGGTCGCTGCTGGGCGACGTCGACATCCACCTCGGGACACCGCCGTCGCTGGACCGCCGGGTGGCACGGCTGACACGGTCGCCGGACTACCGGATCAGCACGTTCCTGACCGATCCGGAGCGGCGGCGGATCGTCGAGAAGATGTACCGCGGGTTCTTGGACACCGAGACGATCAACTCCGCGGCCTACCGCCGCGCCGAGCTGGCCGCGGGCGGCGCGACCGGGACGGCGGCGGCGATGGCGCGGCTGTACGACCGGATCTGCGCCGGCCTGGTCCCCGCACCGGTGCTCGAAACGGCGACCCGGACGTGGTCGTCGGGAATCGACGCGATCAACGACCGTCCCGTCCACTTCGGACTCGGGTACGAGCTTCAGGACGCCCTCGGCACGTACGGCCCGGCGCCGGTGGCGTTCGGCCACTCGGGCGCGGGCGGCGGGCGCCACGGCGCGTGGCCGGCGGAAGAGCTGGGGTTCTCGTTCACGACGAGTGAGCTGCAGCCGGAGGACGTGGACGACCGGGGCGCGCAGTTGCCTGAAGGCGCTCGGCAGCTGCCTCTGACCCACGCCCCGAGCGCCCCAATGTGGCCTTGGTTGCGTCTGACGCACCGAAGGCCGCCTTGGGTGCGTCTGACGCACCGAAGGCCACATTGGGGCGCTCGGTACTGGGTTGCCCGAAAGGCCGGTGTTGCTGCCTCGACGTTGATAATACGTATCACTCTCTTGACCTGCTCCACGGGGCCGTGCGACCGTCGCCGCATCAGAGACCTCGAAGGAGCGGTCATGACCCTCACCCGACGCGGCCTGCTGGCCGGCGCCGCCGCCCTCGGCGCGGGCGCGCTGGTCCCCGCCACCGCCGCTGCCGCACCGGCCGGCTTCCCCGACTACCGCTACCAGCGCCTCGCGCTGGTCAAGAGCAAGCTGCGCTACAACCCGACCGGTGAGCTGATCTTCCCCTGCGTCCGCGGCACGAAGGGCCGCATCCCGAACGCGCTCGCCGCGTACTACCTCTACTACGCCCCGCACGACGCGCCGGGCGGGATCTGCCTGGCCTACGCGAACTCCCTCGACGAGGAGTTCACCGAGTACGCGGGCAACCCGATCATCAAGAACACCTGGCCCGGCCAGTACTCGGTGAGCCACGTGTCCTCGCCGCACGCGCTGTGGAACGACGACGTCAACCGGATCTACCTGTACTTCCACGGCGAGAACCAGGTCACGCGCCTGGCCAGCGCCGCCGACGGCATCCACTTCAGCTACGAGAAGGAAGTCCTCTCGACACGGCTGCAGCCGGCGGGCACCACCGAGACGTCGTACGCGCGGGTGTTCCGCCAGGACCTGCCGTCGAAGAACGCCCGCTACGTCATGGTGTTCATGCTCAACAACACCACCAACCACCGGGACATCGGCTGGGGCTGGTCGGCCGACGCGTTGAACTGGACGTTCTCCCAGACGCCGCTCGTGCGGCACACCGACGTCGGCGCGAACGACATCGGCGGCCCGCACCTGCTGTACCGGAACAACAGCACGTACGTCGTGTACAACACGGACATCGCCCACGGCGGCAAGCTGATGATCACCGAGGTCGGCAACGACTTCTCGAAGCGCAACCACCTCGGCGTCTTCCACACCCCGCTCGCCGGCGCCCCGGACAACGGCCGGTCCGCCGCCCCGAGCTTCGGCACCTACCAGGGCCGGGAGTACATGATCTACGAGGCCGGCGAGCGGCTGGCCGGCAACATCGCCATCGCCCGCGCGGGCTGAGCGCGGGTGGCAGGATGCGGCCATGCGCTCCTTGCCCCTCGACGGCGTCACGGTCGTGTCCTGCGAACAGGCGGTCGCCGCGCCGCTGGCCACCCGGCACCTGGCCGACCTCGGCGCCCGGGTGCTCAAGATCGAGCGCCCGGGCAGCGGCGACTTCGCCCGTGCCTACGACGAGACCGTGCACGGCCAGTCCAGCCACTTCGTCTGGCTGAACCGGTCGAAGGAGAGCGTCACGCTCGACCTCAAGAGCGACGCCGCGGCGCCGGTCATGGCGAGCCTGCTGGACCGGGCCGACGTGTTCGTGCAGAACTTCGCGCCCGGCGTCGCGGAACGGCTCGGCCTCGGCGCGGCCGCGCTGCGTGAGACGCGGCCGAGGCTGATCACGTGTTCGGTGTCGGGCTACGGCTCGAGCGGCCCCTACCGCGACGCGAAGGCGTACGACCTGCTCATCCAGTCCGAGGCCGGGCTGGTGTCGGTGACGGGCACCGCGGACGAGCCGGCCAAGAGCGGCATCCCGGCGGCCGACATCGGCGCCGGGATGTACGCGTTCTCCGGGATCCTGTCGGCGTTGTACGACCGGGAGCGCACCGGGCTCGGCACCGAGCTGGAGGTCAGCCTGTTCGACTCGCTGGTCGAGTGGATGGGCTTCCCGCTCTACTACGCGGGTTACGGCGGCACGCCGCCGCCACGGGCCGGCACGAGCCACCCGGCGATCGCGCCGTACGGCACCTTCGCCGCCGGCGACGGGACCGAGATCGTGCTGGCGGTGCAGAACGAACGCGAATGGGCGGCGTTCTGCGAACACGCCGTCGAGCGGCCGGACTGGGTCACCGACGAGCGGTTCGCCACGGGCAGCGCCCGCGTCGCCCACCGGCCGGCCTTGGAGCAGGAGATCGACGGGATCTTCGCCGGCCTCACCGGCGACGAGCTCCAGGTGCGGCTGCGCCGGGGCCGCATCGCCCACGCACGCCGCCGCGACCTGCCCGACGTGCTGGCCCACCCCCAGCTGACGGCCCGCGACCGGTTCACTTCGGTGCCGACGCCGGGCGGCCCGATCCGCGCCACGCTGCCGCCGATCACGCTGCCCGGCCGCGCGGCGCGGATGGACCCGGTCCCGGCACTGGGCGAGCACACGGACGAGGTGCTGACGGAGTTCGGCTTCGACGCGGAGACGTTGCGGCGTCAGGGCGTGGTCTGAGGCCGTAAGGGAATTGCGGGAGTAAGGGATCCGCGCCCGGCGCGGGTGTGCGCGTTCACCCGATGCGGCGGCGGTCCCCTCAGGACGAACGTAGGTGTCCTCGGACGAAGAAGTGAGGACACATGCGAGGCGACTGGATCTACGACTGGGTACGGGTGGAGATGGAGTACCGCGCGGGGCCGGCGCCGGCGGTGCGCCGCGAACGCCCGGCGGCCCGCCACTGGACGACGCTGTGGGCGGGCTTGTTCACGAGCCACAGCCGGACGGAGGTGCGGGCGGGCACGACCGCGGCAGGCTGCTGACGGCGCTCACCGCGCGGCGGGGCCTCCGACCGGGCCTGCCGGACCGGCCAGCACGCGGAAGTGCGGGCGGGCGCATCCGACCGCGCCGGGCCAGCGCCCCGCCAGCCCGGCCAACACAAGGAGGTGCCGGCGGGCACCCCCAACGCAGCCAGCCGACCGCACCGGCGATCACCGCACGCCGGGCGCCCAGGCCCGCCCGGCCGAACCAGCTCAGCGCCCCACCAGCCCGGCCAACGCCCGCCCCAGGTGCTGGCGCAGCTCGGCTTCCGCCGCGTCCCCGTCCCCCGACGCGATCACCTCCAGCAGTCGCCGGTGCTCGACCGCCAGCTCGCCCGGGTCCGGGTACGAGCCGCGCAGGCGGGCCAGGCACAGCTGCATCTCCTCCTGCAGCGGCGGGTAGATCCGGCTCAGCCGGGGACTGCCCGCCGCCTCCACCAAGGCCAGGTGGAACGCCGTGTGGGCCACGACCCGCTCGCTCCAGCCCGCCGACGGCGGCAGCGCCTCCAACTCCGCGAGCGCCGCCGCGACCGCCGTCAACGGCCGGCCGCCCGTGGTGATCAGGCGGGCCGCCGTGAGCTCCAGGGGCAGCCGGACGGTGAACAGGTCCCGCACGTCGTCGTCAGTGAGCAGGGGCACCCGCAGCGAACGGCCGGCGGAACGCTCCACCAGGTGCCGGGCCACCAGCTCCTGCAACGCCGAGCGCACCGTCGGGCGCGCCACCTCGAACGTCGTCGCCAGGCCCTGCTCGGTCAGCGGCGTGCCCGGCGCGAGCTCGCCGCTGAGGATCCGGCGTCGCACCTCCGCGACCAGCGCGTCGCGCGTAGTGGTCGTCTGCAGGATCATCGGGCCGCGTGCACCCGCTCGACCGTCGCGACCAGGTCGTCGAGCCCGGGCCGGACGGCGTCGGCGATCGCCGGGTCGTGCGGGTCGGCGTGCCGGTTGACCCACACCCGCGGGATGCCGAGCGCCTGCGCCGGCACCATGTCGTGGAAGTGGCTCTGGGCGACGTGCACCCAGTTCTCGCGCGTGGCGTCGAACGACTCGGCGAACCGCGAGAAGTGCGCGTGCCCGGGCTTGTACGAGCCGACGTCCTCGGCGGTGACGATCGCGTCGATCGGCACGACGAGCCGACGCTGGGTCTCGCCGATGAGGTCGCGGTCGCAGTTGGTCAGCAACGCGAGCCGCCAGCCCGCGTCCCGCAACCCGGCGAGCGCCGGCCGCACGTCGGCGAACACCGGCCAGTACGGCAGCCCGGTGCCCAGCACGGACGCGTCGTCGGGCACCAGGTCGAGCCCGGCCTCGGCCGCGGTCCGGCGCAGCGACTCCGCGAGCACCTCCCGGTACCGCCGCGCTGGTTGTTCGGCCTGGACCTGCGGTTCGAAGCGGTTGTAGACCTCCAGCAGCTCGGCGCCGCGGCCGGGGAACAGCAGCTCGATCCCGGTCGCGATGCCGTGCCGCCAGTCCACCAGCGTGCCGAAGCAGTCGAACGTCGCCCAACGAGTCATACCGTCAGACTGCTAGACGGTTATACCGAACGCAAGACGTGCGTGGCGAGGAACTCCACGAGCGCCGGGTTCACCTCGTCCGGGTGGGTGTAGCTGAGGAAGTGGGCACCGCCGTCGACGACGACCAGGGGCTCGGCCGCGGGCAGCGCGTCCGCCAGCTCCGCGGCCCGCTCCACCGGGTACGCGAGGTCGGCCGAGCCGTGCAGCACCAGGGCCGGGCACGCGATCTCACCGACCCGCGAAAGGACCGGGTCCCGGTCGACGAGCGCGCTCATGGTCAGCGTCAGCTGCTCGGGCGGCACCGACCGCCAGCGCTCCTTCCACTCGTCGACCGGGAAGCCCCCGAAGCAGATCTGCGCGACGCCGTCGAGGACCTCCGGCGGCGCGCCACCGGTCACCCACGCGTCCAGCACCGCGCGGTACCCGGCCGCGACGGCCGGGTCCTCCGCGGCCGCCGACGTCCCGAGCACGGCGAGCGCCGTCACCCGCGCCGGTGCCAGCAACGCCATCCGCAACGCGACGAAGCCGCCCTGGCTCGTCCCGACGACGGCGGCGCCGGCGACGCCGAGGTGGTCGAGCACGGCCAGGACGTCCCGTGCGACGTCCCAGTAGTCGAACGGCCCGGCGGCGGGCGTGCCGCCGTGGCCGCGTTCGTCGACCGTGACGCACCGGTAGCCGGCGAAGGCGGCCAGCTGCGGCTCGAACATCCGGCCGTCCATCAGGAAGCTGTGCAGCAGCACGACCACCGGGCCGGGCCCGCCGTGGTCGGTGTGAGCGGGAAGCGTCATCGGTCCTCCGAACGAGTCGTCGGCCGGCGGACCGGCCCACCGCGATGATCGCACCGATCTCGATCACCCCCAGTCCGGCGGCTACCGGCGCGGTCAGCACCGGCGCGACCTCCAGCGCTCACACAGGACCAGCCCGATCGCGCCGAGGATCGCGGCGGCGCCGGCGCCCTTGACCGCCGCCGCCGGGAAGTCCACCTCAACTCGGCTGGACGGTGACCGACTGCCCCGGCCGCAGGCTGATCACCCGGCGCCACTTCCCCGCGCGCACCTCCGTCCGGGTCCCGCCGACGCTCCGGATCACCGCGCGGGACACCTTCCCGTCGCGCCACGACAGGTCGACCTCGAACCCGCCGCGCGCGCCGATCCCGGTCACCCGGCCCGAGCGGGCCCACGCCGAGGGCAGCGCGGGCAGCAGCTCCAGCACTCCCGGCCGCGAGTAGAGGAGCATCTCCGCCATCGCCGCCGGGGCGCCGAGGTTCGCGTCGATCTGGAAGATCGTGTAGCTGCCCTGACTGTACATGTCGAAGAAGTTCGGCGCGGTCCCGTTGCCGTTGGCGACCGACGGCCGCAGCACCGTGAGCAGCAGCTGGTAGGCCTTGTCGGCGTCCTTCAGCCGCGCCCAGCACGCCGACCGCCACGCGCACGCCCAGCCGTAGCTGTCCATCCCGCGGGCGGTCAGCAGCTCCCGGACCCCGCCGAGCAGCTCCGGCGGCGCCGTGTCGGCGGCGATCCGGTCGCCGGGGAAGAAGCCGATCAGCGGGGACAGGTGCCGGTGCGTGGTCTCGCCGAGGTTGTCCGGCGACATCCACTCCTCGAGCCAGCCGGTCGTCGGGCTCACCTTCGGCAGGTAAAGCTGCTTCTGCAGCCCGCCGATCCGGTCGCCATAGGCCCGGTCGCGGCCCAGGACCGCGACGGCTTCGCGATAGTGCTCGAACAGGTCCCAGACGATCTCCTGCGAGTACGTGTTCCCGCGGGTGTCCTGCGGGCCGTGCTCGGGTGACCAGTCGTGGTCGTCGACGAGCACCTCGCGGCCGTCGACCGTCATCGGGACCAGCCGCGCCGCCCAGAATTCGGCCGCACCCTTGAGCAGCGGGTAGATCCGCGCGAGGTACGCCTTGTCCTGGGTGAACGCGTAGTGGTCCCACAGCGAGTTGCACAGCCACGCGTTGCCGCCCGGGTGCCACCACCAGCCGGAGCCGCCGTAGATGTTCGTCGAGAACGCGATCGCCCAGCCGGCGACCTTGCCGCTGGTGTTCCGGAACCGGTTGCGCGGGTCGTTGAACAGGCGCTTCGTGCTGTCCGTCCACACGGGAAGCTGCGCGAGGCAGTAGTCGGCCAGGGCAGTGAAGCTCCCGGGCAGCGCCGCGCGGTCGGCGAGCCAGTAGTTCATCTGCAGGTTGATGTCGGTGTGGTAGTCGCTCATCCAGTCCGGCGTGTTGTTGTTCTGCCACAGCCCTTGCAGGCCCATCGGCAGCCCGTCGCGCGAGCCGGTGATCGTCAGGTACCGCCCGAACTGCAGGTAGCTCGCCTCCAGTTCGGGGTCGGGCGCCGCCGGGTCGTCGTGGCGGGCCAGCAGCCGCGACCACGTGTCGAGCGCGCGCTTCGCCGGCGGCGACTGCCCCAGGTCGACGGTCATCCGGTCGTAGAGCCGCCGGTAGTCGGCGACGTGCGTGGCCAGCAGCGCGCCGCTTCCGGCACGCAGGGCCTTCGCCGCCTTCTGCTTCGCCAGCGCCGAGGGATCGAGCGACGCGTCGAGGAACTTCCGGGTCGCGTCGGGCACGTAGTTCGTGCCGCCGCTCACGACGATGACGACGTCCCGGCTGCCGCTGAACGTCGTCCCGCCGGTCACCGTGCACGCGTACTTCAGGCCGTTGGCGAAGGTCCCGGTGAACGCCGTCGCGCCGGACATCGGCTCGCCGCGGGTGGGCTCCAGCGAAACGGACCCGGTGACGGGCCCGCCGCTGAGCCGGATCACCACGACGTCGTCGGGATGGCTCGCGAAGTACTCCCGGCGGTACCGGACGCCCTGGTGCCGGTAGGTGATCACGACGACGCCGTTGCTCAGGTCGAGCGTGCGGCGGTAGTCCGTGACGCCGGTGTGCGCGGGCACCGAGAGCCGCACCTTCGCGAGCAGCCCGAGGGTGCCGAACTTCTCGCGCTCGTACGGGAACTGGCCGTCGTCCTCGAGGACGTCGTTGGCGCCGCCGGTCCACAGGGACGCGTCGGCGAGGTAGAGGAAGTCGGCGGCGGGGTCACCGCCGACGAGGGCACCGATCCGACCATTGCCGATCGGCAGGCCTTGTTCGATGATCTTGTCCTCGGCGGCGGCCGCCGGGTACCAGAGGGTGGTCGCCCGCCCTTCCGGGACGAGGTCCGCGCCGGCCGGGCGGATGACGTCCGCGCTGGCAGTGAAGGCGGGAACGCCACTGAGGGCGACTCCGGCGCCGACCGCGCCACCGAGCTTGAGGAAGGTGCGGCGAGAGGGAGGGTTCGACATGTCGGATCCGTTCGGCGTTGAAGGCGGGACCGGCGTGCAGCCCGCCAAACATATGACCTATCCGGAACCGAGGTCAAGATTCTTCGTAATTAATCCGATTACATACGATCGCGCCCGGTCAGGTACTCGCGGAACGTGAGCACGCCTTCGCGGTGCCCGGGCGCCAGGTGACCGCCGTCGGCGTAGGCCCGGAACGTCTCCCCCGGCACCTTCAGCGGCACGATCCGCCGGAACCGCCCGCTCGCCTCGCCGACTGCCTGGGCCAGCTCGGTCGCCGTCAGGATCTCCGGGCCGCCGAAGTCGGCCACCCGGCCCGCCGGGTCGGCCAGCGCCAGCGCCGTCAGCCGGCGGGCGACGTCCCGGACGTCCACCGGCTGGAACGAGATCCGCGGCACGGGCACCACCGGCAGCCGGGTGGCGCCGGCCAGGAGACCACGGACCAGGCCGTGGAACTGCGTGGCCCGCTGGATCGTGTACGGCAGCCCCGAGGCGGCGAAGAACTCCTCGGCTGCGTGCTTGGCCCGATAGTAGCCGAGCGGGACGCGGTCGACGCCCACGATCGAGACGTAGACGATGTGCGGCCCGCCCGCCCAGCGCGCCGCTTCGACGAGGGTGCGCGCCAGCTGCGTCTCCCGGCCGAAGAAGTCGGTGGCGCAGTGGACGACGACGTCGACCCCGGCCACCGCGCTGTCGATGCCGCGCCCGGTCCGCAGGTCGCCGGGGACGGTGTCCGGCCCGGCCTTGCGGCTGAGCACACGGACCTCCTCCCCCGCCGCCCGCAGGCTCTCGACGACGGGCCTGCCGAGCTGTCCGGTGCCGCCGGTGACCAGGATCCGCACGAGCCGCCTCCCGCCGTGAAAGCCGTCCAGGCCACCTTACGGGCGTTGATCGCCCGCAAGGTGGCCTCTTCCGGAATCAGCTTCGGTTGATGGTGAACGTGCTCGTCGTGTTGCGGATGTCCTGGTCGTTGTCGCTCAGCGTCAGCCCGGTGAACGTCGCCGAGCCGACCGCCGGGCCCTGGCCCGGCTCCGGCAGCTCGTTGACCCAGATCCCGATCCCCGACTTGGCGTCGAAGGCGTCACCGCTGCGGTGCGCCCCGGTGATCGACACGTTCGTCAGCACCGTGTCCTGGACCGGGTTCTGCGGTTGCCCGCCGACGTAGTTGGTCTGGAACATGATGCCGCTGTAGGTCGGGCTCTGGATGTCCACATCGGACACCCGGATGCCGCGGAACTCCTTGGACGCGGAGAACAGCCAGATCGCCGGGAAGGTCTGCTGGCCCCAGAAGTGGCCGCCGTCCCGGACGAGCGAGGCGTTCTGGACCGTCGTCGGCTGCGGCCCGAACCCGAGGAACGGGTAGCCGAAGTCGAGCGAGCTGATCGTGATCGCCGCGTACGTCAGCGTGTCCGCGATGTAGAGGTTGCGGAAGGTGTTGTTGTACCCGCCGTAGACCGCCAGCCCGGCCGCGCGCCACGGGGTGAGCGAGGTCAGGTTCTCGAACACGTTGTCGTACTGGTTGCCCTGGTTGATGTCCGTGGCGGCGAACAGCGCGAAGCTGTCGTCACCGGTGGACCGGGCTTCGTTGTTGGTGACGTGGTTGCCGGTGCTCCCGTTCGTGAGGTTGACGCCGTCGGCGAAGGTGTCGCGGATCCGGGAGTTCTTGATCGTGGTGTTGTCCACATTGGTGCCCCAGACCATGACCACCTGGTGCTCCACCCAGATGTTGTCGATCGTCAGGTTCGCGACGTTCGTCAGGTTGAACACCTTGCCCGGGCCGTCGATGCGCGAGGTGTAGTTGCCGAACACGGCGAACCCGCTGAACGTCGACCCGTTCGCGCTCGACTGGACGTCGATGCCGATGTCGCTGTTCTCCTGGCCCGAAGGTGCGGAGAACTTCGTGAACCACGGCCCGGCGCCGGTGACCGTGACGGCCTTGCCGTAGACGTTCAGCTTGCTCGACAGCGCGTAGTTCCCGGCCGGCAGGTAGACGCCGGTGAGCGTCGTGTCCTGGCGGACCTTGTCGAGTGCGGCCTGCACGTCCTGCTGGGTGAACCCGGCCGGCGTCGCGAAGTGCGCCGGGTCGGGGTTGGCGACCGCGGTGGCCTGCTCGAAGTTCACGAAGTCGATCGCGTAGTTCGTGCTGTTGGCCGCGTCCTTCTGCAGCTTGATCTTGTGCCCGGCGGGCACGGTGGTGCCGAGCATCGCGCTGGCTTCGTCGTAGATGTGCCGCTGCCCGGCGCCCGGCGAGTTGCCCGGACCGGTTTCGGCGCCGTAGAGCCACGCGTAGTGCGAGGTCAGGTCGATGGCCTTGAGGAACGTGCCGTCGACGTAGACGTTCAGCGTGGAGTTGATGCCACCGCCACCGGCCGAGTCCGGGATGGAGAAGCGCGTGACCAGGGTGTTCGTCGACGCGCGGGTGGTGAACTCCACCGACGAGCCGGTCGAGTTCAGCGTCACGGCCTTGCGGCCCGACGCCTCGCCCGCGAGGTCGCCGATGGTCCGGTTCGGCCCGACGACGGACGCGCCACCCGCGACGACACCGTCTTCGGCCTCGTACATGTCGTAGGGCATGTTCGCCCCACGGCCGACGAACAGCGCCTGCGTGCTGGTGTTGTTCGCCTGCTTCACCGGCAGCTCGTTGGCGTCGTTCGCGACGACCGTCTTGACGGTGTACTTGCCGTTGGCCGCGGTCCAGGTGCCGACGGTCACCGGCGCCGCGGTCGTCCCCGCGGCGATGGCACCCGTGTACGTCCCGCTCAGCGTCTTGACGACGGTGCCGTTCTGGTCGGCGATCGTCACCGTGACGCCGTGGGCGCCGCCCGCGCTGGCCACCGTGCCCTGGTTGCGCAGGGTCGTGGTGAACGTGACCGTGTTGCCCGCGGACGGGTTGCCCGGCGACCAGGCGGTGGCCGCGACGAGGTCGGAGCTCTGCACCGGGCTGACGACCAGCGCCGTCGAGGCGGTGTAGGAGTTGTTGGCCTCGTTCTGCTCGATGACGGCGTTGGCCTCGTCGACCTTCGCGGTGACCTGGTAGCTGCCCGCGTCCCGGGTGCCGATGTTCGCCGACACCGTCGTCGACGCCCCCGCCGCCAGCGCGCCGACGTTCGCGGTGCCGACCTTGGTGGTGCCCAGGTAGAGGTTGACGTTCGTCGCGCCCGAAGCGGCCGTGCCGGCGTTGCGGACGGTCGCCGACGCGGTGATCGCGTCGGTCTCGACGGGGTTCTGCGGCGACCAGGACACACCCGAGATCGTCAGGTCGGGGTTCGGCGCCGGGACGCCGAAGACCTGGAACTCCGCGGCCTGCGCGCCGCCGGCGCCGGAGTTGGCCGTGACGCGCAGGCGGACGTCGGCGGCCCGGCCGCTCAACGGGATGGTCACGGTGTTGCCGGTGGCCGGGCTGAAGCTGTAGGTCTGCGCCGCGGACAGCGTGGTGAACGCGGTGCCGCCCTGGTCACGGCCTTCGACGGCGATCGTCTGGGTCCGCGGCCCCCAGGACGCGTCGGGGTTCAGCTTGACGACCACCTGGTTCAGGTCGGCGTTCGCACCCAGCGCGACGGTCAGCAGGTTGGGGTAGGTCCCGCCGCCGCCTTCCCAGTACGTCGTCACGGAGTTGTCGTTGGCGTTGGCCGCCACGAACGAGAACTCCGTCGAGGACGCCGTGATCGGCTTGCCCAGCGCGAGGTTCGTGCCGGCCTGGGTGCCGTTGCGGGTCACGGTGTTGCTGTTCCCCGACTGGTTGCCGGCGGCGTCCTTGGCGCGCACGTAGTACGCCACGGTCGCGCTGTCCGGCTGGTTGTCGGTGTAGGTCAGGACGTTCCCGGCGACGCTGCCGCGGAGCTGGCCGTTGGCGTAGACGTCGTAGCCGGTGACGCCGGTGTTGTCGGTCGAGGCGGACCAGGTCAGCCGGATCTGGCCGCTCGCCGGCGAGGTGTAGGCGAGGTTGCCGGGCGCGGACGGCGGCTGGGTGTCGCCGCCGGCCGGGCCGTGCACCTCGAACTCCGAGAGCTGCCCGGCGGGCCAGCCGGTGTTGGCGCTGATGTTCAGCCGGACGTACCGGGTGCTCCCGGTGACGTCGACGGTGACGGTGTTCCCGGTCGCCGGGTCGAAGCGGTAGCCGGCCGAGGGCTTCAGGTCGCTGAAGCTCGTGCCGTTGGTGCTGCCTTGGACGCTGAAGGTCTCGGTGCGGGCTTCCCAGTTCGAGGGCAGCTTGAGGACCAGCTGCGCGACGGTGGAGGCCGTCCCGAGGTCCGCCTGGATCCACTGCGGGAACTGGTTGTTCGTGCTTTCCCAGTAGGTGGCCTGGTTGCCGTCGCCGACGTTCGCGGCGGGGTATTCGCCGAGCTGGCTGCTGGCGGTGTAGGTCGCGGAGGCGGCTTGGGCGGCGGCCTGGACGGCCGGCACGGGCGCGGCGGCCGGGGCGGCGCTCGCGGCCACCGCGGGTGTGGCCAGGAGGAGGGACAGGGCGGCGTAGGTCGCCGCGCGCGACAGGAGTCGCTTCATGCTCATGGGTTCCTCGGATCCGGGGAGGAGGGGAGACAGCCGAACGGCAAGACCAGGGAACGGGACACGCGCGGACCGGGTCCGGGGGCGCACGCGGGCAGCACGGGACAGCCGTCATGGGCACCTCTTCGCTGAGGAGCTGGGCGGGATCTTCCTGACGTCTGCCGCGATTTCTCGCTCAGCTGTCAGGTTCTTGCACTGATTCGTTCAAGAGTTACCGTGACGGGGGTCTCAAGTCAACGCCCAAACGTCGAAAAGGCCTCCTCGCGGGGGATGCGAGGAGGCCTTTCCGGGGTGGGTCAGGAGTGGACGGCGCCCAGTCGGATCGCCTCGGTCCCGGGCGCGTTGACCGGCTCGCCGCAGTGGGCGCAGACGGTCGCCGGCCGCAGCACCTCACCGCAGGCGTGCCGCCATAGCGTGGGGGGTTCGCCCTGGTGGACGTACTTGTCACCCCAGGCCATCAGGCCGAGCAGGATCGGCTGGAGCGCGCGGCCGGCTTCGGTCGGGTAGTACTCGTGCCGCGGCGGGTGGGCCTCGTACTGGATCTTCTCGAGCACACCCGCGTCGATGAGCTTGCGCAGCCGCGCGGCCAGGATGTCGCGGCTCGCGCCGGTGTTCTCGGCGATCTGGTTGAACCGCCGCTCCCCCAGCATGATCTCGCGCAGCGCGAGCAGGCTCCAGCGTTCGCCGACGACCTCGAGGGCCTCGGCGACCGAGCATTCGCGACCACGCCGGACCATGCCGCCTCCCTGGGATTGAAAATCCAACCTAGCACGTCAAGCCCTGTGACCTGGCAGACAAGCGAGTTGTGGAATCCAACTCACCCGGCGTATACCGAAGGCATCCCCGATCTGCGAGGAGGCAGACGCCATGACGGACGCGGTGATCGTCGACGCGGTACGGACCCCGATCGGCAAGGGCAAGCCGAACGGCACACTGGCCGGGGTGCACCCGGTCGACCTGCACGCCCACGCGCTCCGCTCGCTCGTCGAGCGCACCGGCGTCGATCCCGCCCGGATCGACGACGTGATCAGCGGCGCCGTCGGCCAGATCGGCGAGCAGAGCATGAACACCGCCCGCTGGGCCCCGCTGGCCGCGGGCCTGCCGGAGTCGGTCCCGGCGGTGACCGTCGACCGCCAGTGCGGCAGCAGCCAGCAGGCCGTGCACTTCGCCGCGCAGGGCGTCCTGGCCGGCGCGTACGACGTCGTGCTCGCCTCCGGCGTCGAGTCGATGAGCCGGGTGCCGATGGGCAGCCAGGTGGCCGGGCGCGACCCGTTCGGCACGCAGGTCGCCGCGCGCTACCCCGACGGCCTCGTGCCCCAGGGCATCAGCGCGGAGCTGATCGCCGCGAAGTGGGGCTTTTCCCGGGCGCAGCTCGACGAGTTCTCCGCCGAGAGCCACCAGCGGGCGGCGAAGGCGTGGGCCGACGGGAAGTTCGCGGGCGAAGTCGCGCCGCTGAAGGCGCCCGGACCCGGCGGCGTACTCGTCGACGTCACGACTGACGAGACGGTCCGGCCGGGCACCACGCCGGAGATCCTCGCCGGGCTCAAGCCGGCGTTCCGCGCCGACGTCTGGGAGCAGCGGTTCCCCGACCTCGGCTGGCACGTCACCGCGGGCAACTCGTCGCCGATCAACGACGGCGCCGCCGCCCTGATGATCACCAGCGCCGAGACGGCGAAGGCGCTCGGCCTGCGGCCGCGGGCCCGGATCCACAGCTTCGCCGTCGTCGGCGACGACCCGCTGTACATGCTCACCAGCGTCATCCCGGCCACCCGCAAGGTCCTCGACCGCGCCGGGCTCAGCGTGTCGGACATCGACGCCTTCGAGGTCAACGAGGCGTTCGCGAGCGTGGTCCTCGCCTGGCAGGCCGAGATCGGCGCGGACCTGGCGAAGGTGAACGTCAACGGCGGCGCGATCGCGCTGGGCCACCCGCTCGGCGGCAGCGGCGCCCGCCTGGCGACGACACTGCTGTCGGTGCTGGAGCAGACCGGCGGCCGCTACGGCCTGCAGACGATGTGTGAGGCGGGCGGCCTCGCCAACGCGACCGTCATCGAGCGCCTGGACTGACTCGCCAGGTACTCCCGCAGCGCCGCCACGGCTCCCCCGGGATCCGCGGCGGCGACCGGGAAAACCTCGTCGTAGCCGGCCGCGAGCAGGTCCGCGCGCGGGCGGTCCAGGCGGCCGCCGAGCACGACCGGCAGCCCCGCCAGCGCCGGGTCGGCACGCACGCGGCGCAGCACGTCGAGTCCCGGGGCGCCCTGGGTCGTGGACAGCACCAGGCAGCCGGGCCGCGCGCGGCGGCAAGCCCGCAGCGCCTCGGTCGTCACGTGCACGGTGTGCCCCTCGCGTTCGAGGACCACCTGCAACGCCACGAGGCTCCACGCGGCCGCGTCCAACCCGGACAGCACGATCTCCACCCCGGGCAGATCCGCGAACCCGCCGGGAAATACGTCAGTCTTCGGGTGGCTCTTCGACGCCGTCGCGCTCGGCCCACTCCAGCAGCGGGTCGAGCGAGAACACGGCCTTGTCGATGCCCGCGTGGAGGTCGCCCAGCTCGGCGAAGCGGGCGGGGACGGTCGCGATGGTGAAGTCGCCCGGCTCGACGTCGTCGATCTCCTCCCACCGGATCGGCGTCGACACCGTGCCTTCCGGGTTGCCGCGGACCGAATAGGCACTGGCGATCGTGTGGTCGCGGGCGTTCTGGTTGTAGTCGACGAACAGCAGCCGCGGGTCGCGGTCCTTGCGCCACCAGGTCGTCGTGACGTCGTCCGGGGCCCGGCGTTCGACTTCGTGCGCGAAGGCCAAAGCCGCGCGCCGGACGTCCTTGAAGCCCCAGTCCGGTTCGATCCGGACGTAGATGTGCAGGCCGCGGCCGCCGGAGGTCTTGGGCCAGCCGACCGCGCCCAGCTCGTCGAGGATCTCGTGGGCCACGTGGGCGACCCGCCGGACGCGGTCGAAGCCGCAGTCGGGCATCGGGTCGAGGTCGATCCGCCACTCGTCGGGCTTTTCGGTGTCGGCGCGCCGGGAGTTCCACGGGTGGAACTCCACTGTGGACATCTGCACGGCCCAGGCGACGTGGGCCAGCTCGGTGACGCACAGCTCGTCGGCGTGCCGGTTGTAGCGCGGGAAGGTCACCCGGACGGTCTCCAGCCACGGCGGCGCGCCGTTCGGGACCCGCTTCTGGTGCACCTTCTCCCCCGCCACCCCGGACGGGAAGCGGTGCAGCATGCACGGCCGCTCGCGCAGCGCGTTCACGATGCCGTCGCCCACCGAGAGGTAGTAGTTGACCAGGTCGAGCTTCGTCTCGCCGCGGGCCGGGAAGTAGACCCGGTCCGGGTTCGAAATCCGCACTGTGTGCGGCCCAACTTCCAGCTCGACCGCCGCCGACTTCTGCGCCATACACTGACGCTAGCCCAAATCCGCCGATACCGTGGGGATCATGAGCCTGCCGACGGACGGTCACGTGCACACGGAATGGTCGTGGGACACCGTCACCGGGTCGATGATCGGCTCGTGCGAGCGGGCGCTCGAGCTGGGCCTGCCGTCGGTCGCGTTCACCGAGCACGCCGACCTGACCCCGTGGCTGATCCCGGAGCCGGTCCGGCCACTGCTGCCGGACCACTTCCGGGTCCGGTTGCGCCCCGACGGCGTCCTCGAACCGCCGGACCTCGACGTTCCGGGTTACCTGGCCTGCGTCGCGGAGTGCCGCGACCGGTTCCCGGACCTCAAGATCCTGTCCGGCGTCGAGCTGAGCGAACCGCACTGGCACCGCGACCGCGCCGACGCCCTACTCGAAGCCCACGACTTCGACCGCGTGCTCGGCTCCGTGCACTCCCTGCCCGAGGGCGGGCACCACCACGAGCTCACCGTCATCTCGGGCCGCCCACCCGGCGACGTCCTGCGGGCCTACCTCGGCGAAGTGCTCGGGCTCGTCGAATCGACAGCGGACTTCGCGGTGCTCGCCCACATCGACTACGCATTGCGCGCCTGGCCCGGCGAAGGGCCGCCGTTCGTCGCGGAGGACTTCGAAGACGAGTTCCGCACGGTGCTGCGCGCGCTCAAGGCGAGCGGGCGGGCACTGGAGGTCAACACCAAGGTGCCGCTGCCGGGCGAGGTCGTCCGGTGGTGGTTCGACGTCGGTGGTGAGGCGGTCGCCTTCGGCAGCGACGCCCACGAGCCCGGCCTGGTCGGGCACGGGTTCGCCGACGCCGCCGCGTTGGTCGAGGCGTGCGGCTTCCGCTGCGGCCGGACACCGCACGACTTCTGGCGCCGCTGACCCCGGCACTTTCACGTGAAAGTGCCGCTGAACCTCACGGGCGGAGCAGCACCTTCGTCCAGCCGTCTTCCCGGCGGTCGAACTTGTCGTAGCCCTCGACGGCCTGCTCCAGCGTCAGCTCGTGGGAGACGAGGAACGACGGGCTGGCCTTGCCGGCGATGATCAGGTCCCGCAGCATCCGGTTGTAGCGCTTGACCGGCGCCTGGCCGGTGCCCATCTGCTGGCCCTTCATGAAGAAGCTGCCGAAGTCCCAGCCGATCCGGCCCTGCTTGGCGCCCTCGTTCGCGGCGCCCGGGTCGTCGGGCAGGTAGACGCCGACCACGCCGATGCCGCCGGTCGAGCGGACAACCTGGACGAGGTTGTCCAGCACCAGCTCCGGGTGCTCTTCGCCGCTGTGGTCGTGCGCCTGGTAGCCGACCGCCTCGACACCCCGGTCGACCCCCGCGCCGCCGGTCGCGGCGAGGATCTGCTCGACGGGATCGGCCTCCGACAGGTCGATCGGCTGCGCGCCGATCTTCTCGGCCATCGCCAGCCGGTCGCGTTCCTTGTCCACGACGTACACCTCGGACGCGCCGCGGATCACCGCGCTGTGCGCCGCCATCAGCCCGACCGGGCCGGCGCCGAACACGGCGACGCGATCACCCGGCAACATCCCGGCCAGCTCGGTGCCGTGCCAGCCGGTCGGGAAGATGTCCGAGAGCATGGTGAAGTCATTCTCGTGCTCCGTGCCCGCGGGCAGGTCCAGCAGGTTGAAGTCCGCCCACGGCACCCGCAGGTACTCGGCCTGGCCACCGGCGTAGGGACCCATGTTGGCGTACCCGTACGCGGCGCCGTCCACGCCGTCGGTCGGGTTGGCGCGCAGGCAGAACGACGTCCAGCCGGTCTCGCAGTGGTGGCACGAGCCGCAGGCGATGTCGAACGGCACCGAGACCCGGTCACCGACCTTCATCCGGTTCACCCCGGCGCCGACCTCGACGACGAACCCCATGTTCTCGTGGCCGAGCACCTTGCCTTCCTCGACGTTGGTGCGGCCTTCGTACATGTGCAGGTCGGAGCCGCAGATGTTCGGCTGCTCGATCGTCGGCTCCGGCACGTCGGTCACCTCGACGTCGCGCGGACCCCGGTACACCACTGCCTTCATGCGCTCCTCCTGGTCCGGTTCCCCCTCTCGCAACCGGCTACCCGCGGTGCGCCCCGTTAAGCGTCAGGCCAGCGCGTGCCGTCCGTGCGTGCGGACCTCGGCGCTCTGGTCCAGCAGCCGGGCCGCGACCCGGCCGATCGCCGCGTCCAGCTCGGCGCGGTTGCCGGTGCCCCAGTCGCCGAGCCGCGAAGCCAGCCAGTCGTGCCAGGCGCGGACGACCTTGCCGAACTCCTCGCGTCCGGCGTCGGTCAGCTCCCAGCCGTCCCGCGTGTAGTGCAGGTGGCCGGTCAGTTCCAGGCGGTTGAACGCCGGCTCCAGCACCGGCGCCGGGACGCCGAAGTACTCGCCGATCGCCTTGAGCGTCGCCGGCTCGCCGCGGCGGTGTCGCAGGTGGACCTGCAGCAGGCACCAGATCCCGCCCTCGTCGAGGTCACTGCCCGCGCGTTCGACGATCGCGGGGGCGACCTTGCGGCGTTCGCGGAAGAACAACGTCGCGACCGCGCGTTCCAGCTCGCGGTCGTCGGTGCGGGCCTCGGGCATCGCGAAGCCGTCGCCGAGGTCCGGGGCCGCCGCGCGGGCCGTGTCGCGCAGCGGGACCTCCTTGAGGAAGAACGCCAGCGCGAAGGCGACCAGCCCGACCGGCGCCGCGGCGAGGAACACGACGTGCAAGGAGTCGCTGTAGGCCTGAATCACCGGCTTCGAGACGGCGTCGGGCAGCGCGTGCAGGGCGGTGGGCACCTGCACCGCCCGCGGGTCGACCCCCGGCGGCAGCGGGTGGGCCGCCAGCGCCGCGGTCAGGTTCGGCGTCAGCTGGTTCGCGTAGACCGTGCCGAAGATCGCCGCGCCGAACGAGCTGCCGATCGAGCGCAGGAACGTCACGCCCGAGGTCGCGACGCCCAGGTCGGCGTAGTCGACGGTGTTCTGCACGGCGATGGTCAGCACCTGCATGCCCAGCCCGATCCCGAGCCCGAGCACGGCCATGTAGGCCGACGCCTCCCAGAAGCCGGTGTCGCTGTCCAAGCGGGAGAGCAGGTAGAGCCCGATCGTCATGCCCGCGGCACCGACCAGCGGGAAGATCTTGTACCGGCCGGTCCTGCTCACCGCGTTGCCCGCGGCAATGGACGCGACGAGCAGCGCCAGCACCATCGGCAGCAGCCGCACCCCGGACGTCGTCGCCGACGTGCCCTGGACGTACTGCATGTAAGTGGGCAAATAGGACAACGCGCCGAGCATCGCGAACCCGACGACGAAGCTCATGATCCCGCCGACCGTGAACACCGGGTTGCGGAACAGCCGCATCGGCAGCATCGGCTCCTTCGCCCGCAGTTCGACGAAGACGAACGCGGCCAGCAGCACCACCGAGCCGATCGCCATCCCGATGATCGTCGGCGAGCCCCACGCGTACTGCGTGCCACCCCAGCTGGTGACGAGCGTCAGGCCGGTCGCGGCCAGGCCGATGAGCAGGATCCCGGCGTAGTCGATCACCGGCTTGATCGCCGCGCGCGCGTTCGGCATCGCCGAGGACGCGACGATCAGCACCACGATGACCAGCGGGATGTTGACGTAGAACGCCCACCGCCACGACAGGTGGTCGACGAAGAACCCGCCGAGCATCGGCCCTGCCACCGTCACGACGCCGAACACCGAGCCGAGCACGCCCTGGTACTTGCCGCGCTCGCGCAGCGGGACGACGTCGGCGATCAACGCCGTCGAGGTGACCATCAGCCCGCCGCCACCCAGCCCCTGCACCGCGCGCCAGACGATCAGCCACACCATGCTGTCGGCGAACCCGGCGCAGAACGACCCGACGCCGAACACGATCACCGACAGCTGGAACATCAGCTTGCGGCCGAAGAGGTCGCCCAGCTTGCCGACCACGACCGTCATGATCGTCTCGGCCAGCAGGTAGGACGTGACCACCCAGGACAGGTGCCCGGCCCCGCCGAGGTCGCCGACGATGGTGGGCAGCGCGGTGCCGACGATGGTCTGGTCCAGCGCGGCCAGCAGCATTCCCAGCAGCACCGCGCCGAACACGGCGTTGACCCGCGCCTTGCTCAGCGGCACCGGTCCTGGCTCGTGGGTGACCTCCGCGGTGGCCGTCATCTCCGCACCCTCCTGGCTCGGCCTCCGAGGCTAGTGCGCGCCGTCCACTGTGGATAGCCACCCGTTCCGGTGGTCCCGGCCGGTCAGAGGGTCCAGCGCGCCCGCGGTGGCGATTCGAGGACGAGCTCGCCGTCGACGGCCGCGGCGATCTCCTCGGGGGTCCAGACCTCCCGGTGCAGCACGGGCCGGATGATGGCGGGCTGCCGGACGGCGTGCAGGTGCCCGTCCGCGAGCCGGAGCACCTGCCCGGTGACCCCGGCCGAGAGGTCGCTGAGCAGGTAGGTCACCAGCGGCGCCACCCGCTCCGGCGGGTGCGCGTCCGGGTTGCCGCGCGGGTCGGCGGCCATCAGCCGGGTCCAGGCGATCGGGCTGACGGCGTTGACCCGCACCCCGCGCCCGGCCAGGTCGGCCGCCCATGAGTAGGTCATCGACGCCACCGCGCCTTTCGACGCCGAGTAGGCGGCGGCGCCGCGTTGCCCGATCATGGACCCCGAGGTCACGTTGACGATGACACCGTTGCCCTGGGCCACCATCACCTCGGCGGCCGCCGTGCCGCAGTGGAGCGGGCCGAGCACGTTGGTCTCGACCAGGGCGCGGGTCCGCTCGGCGTCGTCGTCCTCCCACGGCCGCGCGTGGTAGCCGACGGCGGCGTTGTTCACCAGGCCGTCGAGGCGGCCGAAACGGTTGCCGCACAACGTGATCAGCCCGCGGGCGTAGTCCGCGTCGGCCACCGAGCCGACGCTCGCCACCGCGGTGCCGCCGGCCGCCTCGACCAGGGCGGCGGTCTCGTGCGCCGGTTCCGCGTCGACGTCGTTGACGACGACCGCCGCGCCGTGGTCCGCCGCGTGCCGAGCGAAGGCCCGGCCCAGTCCGCGGCCGGCGCCGGTGATCACGACGACCCGGCCGTCCAGCAGGCTCATGCGCGCGACAATGTCACCAAGAACGGACGGAAGCCACGGTTTTCGTAGAATGCGAGCGCGGTTTCGTTGCGCGCGTACGCGCTCACCGTGACTTCGTTCGCCCCGCGGTCCCCGGCCCAGGTGAGGAACGCGTCGACCAATTCGCCACCGACACCTTCGCGACGCCGTTCCGGCGCGACCCGCATGCTTTCCAGCTGGGCCCGCACGGCGCCCGGGCGCAGCTCGTCCGGCGGCAGCAGCCGGCCGATCAGGTGGCCGGCGCCGTCGCCGGCGAGCAGGCACAGGCAGTCGGGGTCCTGGACCCGGCCGGTGTAGTAGACGAGACCTTCGCGAGCCGGCCACCCGGTGTCCAGGAACGGGTCGCGGCTGCCGCCGTCTTCGACGAACAGCGCCGCGGCCGACTTGATGAGTTCCGGGACGTCTTCGGCGACACACACGGAAACAGTCATACCCAGCACCGTAACCTCGGCCCATTTCATTGTAAATTTCGGCTTTCAGAATTTCACGTGGGCGAGGCTCTCCAGCGCGAGCTGTTCCAGGTGCCCGGCCGCGGCGGCACTTCCCCCCGCCGCGTGGAACGACGCCGCCACCGTCTCCGCCGCCCGGCGGTAGGACGGCTCGGTCAGCACCTCCTCGACCGCCGCGGCGACGCGGCCGGCGTCCGCCCGGCCGAAGCGCAGCCGGACGCCCGCGCCGGCCGCCACCACCTGGGCCGCCACGATCGGCTGGTCGTCGCGGATCGGTGCCACCACCAGCGGCAACCCGTGCCAGAGCGTCTCGCAGACGGTGTTGTGGCCCGCGTGGCACAGCACCGCGTCGACCCGGGTCAGCAGCGGCAGTTGCGGGACCTGCGGGCGCACCAGGACGTTCGGCGGGACGTCGCCGAGCACGCCGCCCGGGTCGGCGATCACCGCGCGCGCGGGCAGCCCGGCGAACGCGGCCGCCGCCGCGGCGAGGAACCCCGCGCCCGCTTCGGTGTTGGCCGTGCCCAGCGAGACCAGCACGGTCGGGCGGAGCGGGTCGAGCCACTCCCACGGAAAGTCCGTTGTGGACGGACGCGAGCCCAGCGCCGGTCCGACGAGCCGCACCCGTGGCGGGAGCGTGGCCGCGCCGAGCAGTTCGCGGGTGGTGAAGGCCAGCACGCCGTGCGGGGAAAACCGCGGGTCCGCCGAGCCGCGGCCGCCGGCGATCCGCGTCCGCAGGTCCGCGACCAGCGAGCCGACCCACTCCGCGACCTTCGGCATCCCGGCGAGCGGGTCCACCAGCTCGGCCGAGGTCGACGCCGAGGTCACCCACGGCAGGCCGCGGGCTTCGGCCAGCAGCCCGCCGGCCAGCGCCTGCTGGTCGGCGACCACCACGTGCGGGCCGAACGCGTCGATGGCCGCGCCGACCCCGGGCGCCATCGCGTCGGCCAGCGGGACGAGGAAGTCCTGCCAGAGGAACCGCAGCGCGGCGGGTCCCTTGAGCTCGGGTGGCCGGGCGGGGGCGCCGGGCGGCAGGCCGCAGGAGAACACGAGCGCGTCCGGGCCGGCCAGCTGCCACAGCAGCTCTTCGTGCCCGGCCCAGGCGACCTCGTGCCCGCGCGCGGCGAGCTCGGCCGCCACGCCCGCGGCCGGGTTGACGTGCCCGACCAGCGGCGGGACCACGAACAGGAACCGGGCCACTACCGCACCCGGGCCGGGACGCGCGAGGTGTCGCGGACCCACTCGAAGATCAGCTCGATCACCTCGGCCGTCCGCTCGACCAGCACCGAGTGGCCCTGATCGGGCAGCACGACGCAGCGGCAGCGGTCCAGGTGCGACTCGAAGTGCGGGACCTGCGCGGCGAGCCCGGAGTCGCCACCGAAGATCGCGAACACCGGGCAGCGCACCGCCGAGAGGTCGGCCGCGATCGTCGCGCTGCGGGGGACGTCGTCGGCGATCGTGGTGGTCTGCAGGATCTTGTTCGCCGCCTTGGACAGCCGGGCGGTGTGGGCGCCGTGGTTCTCGGCGATCCAGCCGATGACCTCGTCGATCGCCAGCCGGGTCTTCGCGTCGGCGAGGCCGTCGGCCATGTGCCGCGTCCACTCTTCGGTCGGCGGCTCGCCTTCGATGACGACGACGCTCGCGACCCGGTCGGGCCGGGCGGCGGCCAGCCCGAACGCGACCGAGGCGCCGAAGGAGTTTCCCACAACGTGCACCGGGCGCGTGATCCCGGCCGCGTCGAGGACCGCGACGAGGTCGCCGACGAACTGCTCCAGGTGGTAGCCGGCGGTCGGCCGGGTTGTGCGGCCGTGCCCGCGCAGGTCGTACATCAGCACGTCGAGACCCTGTTCGGCGAACGCCGGGCCGAGGGTGAAGTAGTAGCTGGCGAGGCTGTCGGTGAGCAGGCCGTGGACGCAGACGACGACCGGCGCGTCCCCGTCGAGCGGCACGTCCGGGGTGAGCCGCTGGACGTGCACGTCCAGCTCACCCGCGCGGAGCCGGCTCACGCGCTCGCCCGCAGCGAGGTCACGATGTGCCCGACGAGCTCGCCGACGGTCAGCGCGATGATCTCGTCGAGGTCGCGCTCGGCGATGAAGGTCGCGAAGTTGACGCGGTCGCCGTAGTGCTCGCGCAGCTGCCCGGACAACGCCACCAGGTCGACGCTCTCCAGCTCGAGGTCGTCGTGGAACGTCGTGTCCATGGTGATCTCGGCGTCGTCCAGCCCGTACTCCTCGAGCAGCTCACGCAGCATTGCGGCGACCCGGGCGAGCACAGTCACCTCGTCAGCGGCCGTGGTCTCGATGCTCATTCCGCGGTCTCCTTCGTCTCTTCGGTCCAGGCGACGACGTAGCGGCGGGGCGGGTGCGCGACATCCGCGCACCGGACGCGGTGGTCCCGCCCGGCGGCGCGGACGGTGAGCTCGGCCGCCCCGGCCGCGACGACCTCGAAGTCGCGGGGCTCGCCCCGCAGGCCGGTGCCGAGCAGCTTCGCGACGGCTTCCTTCGCGGTCCAGAACCGGGCGAACCAGCGCTCCGGGTCACCGGCCAGGCTCGCGAACAGGGCCTGCTCGCCCGCCCCGAGCGCGGCGTCCACAGTGGACCCCGAGCGGGCGGCGACCTCTTCGACGTCGATGCCGCACGGCCCGTGGCGGGCGATCGCCACGCCGACTTCCCCGCGGTGCGCCACCGAAACCGTCAGCGGCGGCAGCACCCGGCCGTACGCTCCGGTCGCGAACGGACGGCCGGCCTCGTCGTTGCCGATGCGCAGCTCGGCGGGGAACATCTCGGGCTCGCCCCCGGCCCAGAGGAACTGGCGGACGGCGTCCTTGGCGGCGATCCGCCCGAGCAGCCACTGCCGACGGCCGCGCGGCGGGCGGTGTTCGTAGGCGTCGCGTTCGGCGCCGGCGAGGTAGTTGCGCATGATCAGCTCACGGGTGGCCAGGTCCGGCCACTGCTCGCGCACCAGCGCCCAGCCTCCCGGCTGCTCCTTCGACAGCGTCGAGCGCTCGGGGGTCCGGTCGGCTTGCCGGACGTCCGGGGTGCTGTCGAACCGGCGGTCGCGCCAGCCGGTGAACTCGGCCCAGACCCGGCCTCGGTGGACGAGCTGCATGTCGGCGTCGAGGAACTCTTCGGTCAGCGAGGTGATCTTGACCAGGCACTCCAGCCGCTCCCCCGGCGCCGGGTGCGGGCCGTGGAACCGGATCTCCCGCATGGCGACCGGGAAGACGGTGGTGCGGTCGGTCAGCCGGGACATGATCCAGTAGCCGAGGACCTGGCCGACGTTGTCGAGCAGGGCACCCGGCGCGGCGGGCGTGGTCAGCACGGCCCGCGCGTGCCGGTCGCCGACCGCGGTCAGCTCGGTGACGCCCTGGAAGCGCGGACCGTGGAACATCCAGCGGTCGGCGTACAGCTCGGCCGCGGTCGTCGCCGGCACCTGCTCGGTTTCCGCGGCGAACCGCCACGGCGCGGGTGCGTCCGCCGGGTAGGCCGGAGCGAGCTCGACGACGGCTTGGGAGTAGCCGTCGAACGCGGCCAGCACCCGGTCGGCGCCCCTCGGCCGGACGCGCACCGGCACGGTGACCGCCGGGACGGCCGTGATCCACTGGGTCAGCCGGACGTCGTGCACGGCGACCGCGCGCCGCCCGGGCGCGGCCTGCTCGGCGAAGCCCATCAGGTGATCGATCACCGTGGTGGCCGGCACCACCGGCCAGCGGTCGCCGGGGTCCGCCTGCGGTGGCTGCTTGAAGAAGCAGTGGTCGAGCAGGTACGGCATCGTCTCGATCGAGACGTCGAGGGTCGTGTCGAGGTCCTTCGGCGCCGGGAGGCGGCGAGCCGGTCCGGAGAGCACTGTGGACGCGAGCGCGGCGGTGTCCTCCAGCAACGCGGCGAACTCCGCGGCGAGGGGCCCCTTACCGGCCAGGTCACCCACGGTGGAGGGCCGGGTGGCCGGCAGCGCGATGCGTGCGCGGACCTGCTCGTCCAGCGAGATCAGGCGGCCGCCGAGGTCGAGCTTGACCGCCCTCGACGCGCTCTGGCGTTCGCCGGGCAGGCGGGCGAAGTCGGCGTCGAGCCCGTCTGTCCACAGCGCGGTGGCGACACGGCGCAGCTGCGCGAGCCCGGGACGCTGTGCCGAATGGGCGGCGACGACCAGGTGGTCTTCGCCGTGCAGGGTGTCCCCGACCAGGGAGCCGAGCTGACCCGCACCGAGCTGGACGAACGCGCGGAAGCCGGCGTCGTGCAGGGCTCGCACGAGCGGGCGGAACCGGACCGGCTCCAGGAGGTGCCGGACGAACAGCTCGCGGACGTCGGCTTCACCGGCCGGGTACTCCGACACGGTGGTCGCCGACCAGAGCGGCGGCTTCGGCGGGTGCAAGGTGAAGCGCGCGGCCGCTTCGCGGATCGGGCCGAGGTACGGCCGCAGCATCGGGGTGTGGAAGCCGGAGCGGAACGGCAGCACCTGCGCGACGATCCCGGCGTCGCGGAACCGCGCGACGAGCGCGTCGACCTCGGCGGCCGGGCCGCAGATCATGGCCTGGTGGGGCGAGTTGTCGTGGGACAGCACGACGTCCTCGCGCCCGGCCAGGGCGTCGAGGACGCTCGCCGCGGAGGCGCCGACCGCCGCGAACGCGAGACCCGGCACCACCAGCGCGTCCGGGTCGAACCCGGTGAGGAAGGCGTCGACCTCGTCCTCGGCGTACACCCCGGCGACCGCCATCGCGGTCCACTCGCCCAGGCTGTGCCCGGCGACCGCGTCCGGCTCGACGCCGAGCCGGCCCAGCGCGGTGTGGAGCAGGCGGCCGAGTTCGAACACGGCGGTCCCCTGGCGGCCGACGTCGCCGATCTCGACGTCGGCGTGCCGCCAGGGCAGGCCGAAGTGGCGGGCGACGTCGCCGCAGTTCAGCGCGAGCTCCGACTCCAGGCCGGGGAAGACGAAGGCGAGCTTCCCGCCGCCGGGGCCGAGCAGCGGCCGGTCGGTGAACCAGACGTCGTTGCGGCCCCGCCACGGCTTCCCCCGCCCGACCGCCTTGCGGGCCAGGGCCAGCCGCTTCTCCGTCGGGTCGACCACGCCGAGCCGGACCGGACCGTCGCCGGTCGCCGGTTTGCCGGGCCGGTCGAGCAGGTCGCGGAGCTCGTCGACCGAGCGCGCGGCGAGCCGCAGCACGCGTTCGGGCTCACGCACCACGACCGGCGGGACGTGGCTCGGCGCTTGCTCCAGCACGACGTGGGCGTTGATGCCGCCGAAGCCGAACGCGTTCACCCCGGCCCGGCGCACCGGCGCGTCCCACGGCTTGGCGCTGTCCAAAGTGGAGAACCGGGTCTTCGCCAGCGCCGGGTGCGGGTCGTCGCAGTGCAGGGTCGGCAGCAGGACACCGTGGTGCACGGCGAGCGCCGCCTTGACGAGCCCGGCGATCCCGGCGGCGGGCATGGTGTGCCCGATCATCGACTTCACCGAGCCGAGCACCGCCGCGCCGGCACGGCCGAAAACCTCTACCAGGGTCGCGAGTTCGGCCGCGTCACCGGCCGGGGTCGCGGTGCCGTGGGCTTCCAGGAGCCCGATCGAGTCCGGGTCGGCCGGATCCAGTCCCGCGGTGGCCCACGCCTGGCGGACCGCGCGGACCTGACCACCGGAGTCCGGGTTGGCCAGGCTCGCGGTGCGCCCGTCGGAGGCGACGCCGGTGCCGGTGATCACGGCGTAGACGCGGTCGCCGTCCCGCTCGGCGTCGGCGAGACGCTTGAGCACGACGACACCGGTGCCCTCGCCGATCAGGACACCGTCGGCGTCGCGGTGGAAGGGCCGGATGCGCTCGGTCGGCGAGAGCGCGCCGAGCTGGGTGAACACGCTCCAGAACGTGATGTCGTGGCAGTGGTGCACGCCGCCGGCGAGCACGACGTCGCAGCGGCCGCTCGCCAGTTCCGACACGGCGTGGTCGACGGCGATCAGCGAGGACGCGCACGCGGCGTCCACTGTGTACGCCGGGCCGCGCAGGTCGAGCCGGTTGGCCAGCCGGGACGCGGCCAGGTTGGGCACCAGCCCGATCGCGGACTCCGGCGCTTCGGGGCCGAGCTGGTCGGTGAACGCCTGCCGGACCGCGTCGAGCCGCTCCTCGCCCAGTTCCGGCAGCAGCTCGCCGAGGGTGCGCACGAGCTGGCTGGCGGTGCGGACGCGCTGGTCGAGGCGGACCAGCCCGGGCGTCAGGTAGCCGCCGCGGCCCAGCACGACCCCGACCTTCGCGCGGTCGGCGGGCAGCCGGTCCGGCCCACCCGCGTCGGCGACGGCCTGGGCGGCCACGCGCAGCGCGATCAGCTGGTCGGGTTCGGTGGTGGACACGGAGTTCGGCATGATCCCGAACCCGGTGACGTCCACTTCGGCCAGTTCGTCGACGAACCCGCCGCGGCGGCAGTAGACGCGGTCCGCGCGCCGCTCGTCCGGCGCGTAGTGCGTGCCGTCCCACTTCTCGGGCGGCACCTCGGTGATGGCGTCGACACCGCCGACGAGGTTGCGCCAGTACGCCGCCAGGTCCGGGGCGCCGGGCAGCAGCACCGACATCCCGACGATGGCGACGCGCATGTCCGTCACCACCCCGAGGCGGTGTAGACGACCGCGGTCGTGTCGGGGCGGCCCCACGCCAGTTCGCGCAGCAGGGCGAGGGTGCCTTCCTCGGGGTCGATCAGGGCGATGCCGCGGCGGGCGTAGTCACGCATGAGCTCGGGGGTGACCATGCCACCGTTCGGGCCGGTCGGCGCCCAGGGTCCCCAGTGGACGGTCACCGCCCGGCCGGCGGGCCACTGCCGGCCGAGGGTTTCGAGCGCGTCGTTCGCGGCGGCGTAGTCCGCTTGGCCACGGTTGCCGAGGGTGGCGGCGATGCTGCCGAAGAGCACGACGAACTTCGGCTCGTCCGGCAGGTCCGCGGTCGCCTCCAGGAGGGTCCGGGCGCCGTCCGCTTTGGTGCCGTAGACGCGGGCGAACGACTCGGGCGTCTTCTCGGCGACGAGCTTGTCCTCGATCACGCCGGCGGCGTAGACGATGCCGTCGAGGCGGCCGTGCTCGGCGTGGATCTCCTTGACGGCGCGGTGCACGGCTTCGGCGTCGAGGATGTCGACGGACTGGTAGCGCGCCGCCCCGCCGAGCTCGCGCAGAGTGGCCCGGACCTCGCGTTCGCCTTCGATCCGCCGGACGGCCCGTTCGATCTCGGCGGGGACGGTCAGCCCGCCCGCGATGAGCGCGGCACGCAGGTCCTTGGCCGACGCGGCCTGGGGATATTCGTCGTCGGCGGCGGGCACGGGCGTCCGGCCGAGCAGTTCGATCCGGCAGCCCGCGGCGGCGGCCAGGCCGGCGGCGAACCGGGCGGTGATGCCCCGGGCGCCGCCGACGAGCAGCACGACGGAGTCGCGGTCGAGACCGAGCGCGGCGGCTTCGGCGGCGCCGTCACCGGCCGGCCCCGCGCCACTGCTGCCGAGCAGGCCGAGGCTCTCCTCGGTCATCCGGAAGCCGCGGCGGGCACCACCGCCGACCCGGACCACCGGTTCCCGGTCCACAGTGGACAACTCGGCGACGAACGCGGCGGCCTGCGCGTCGACGCCGGCGGCCGGCTCCAGTTCGACCACGCGGGCCCAGGTTTCGGGGTACTCACGAGAGATGCTGCGGTAGAAGCCGCGCAGGCCTTCTCCCGGGCCCGCGGTGAGCAGCCACCTCGGGTTCTCGGCCAGGGCCGAACGGTACTTCGTGAAGTCGGCGGGCAGCGCCGGGCCGGCGTCGGGGTCCGGTAGGTGGAGCACGCCGTCGACTTCGATCTCGTCGACGACGGTCGCACCCAGCGCGGTGAGCTTGGTCTGTACGGCCTCGGCCAGCGGGCCGTGGCCGAGCAGGCGGAACCTGCGCCCGGCGACGTCCGGGACTTCGGCGGGCGCGAGGTCGAACGGGGTCATGACCAGCCGTTTGGGCGCGATGATGACCGGCGCTTCAGCGGTTTCCACCACAACCGGCGCCGCGGGCGCACCGCCGATCAGGTCGGCGATCGCCGCGGCGGTCCGGGCCTTGGCGAACTCCTCGACGTCACCACCGGCCAGCCCCAACCGCGACGCCAGCTCACCCGCGATCTCCGCCCGCTTGATCGAGTCCACACTCAAATCAGCCTCAAGATCGAGATCCGGCTCGATCATCTCCACCGGATACCCGGTCCGCTCCCCGATCACGCTCACCACGGTCTCCAGCACCGAGGCCGCCGGCGGCTCCACCCCGATCAGCTCGGCGATCGCCGCGGCCGTCCGGGCCTTCGCGAACTCCTCGACATCACCACCGGCCAGCCCCAACCGCGACGCCAGCTCACCCGCGATCTCCGCCCGCTTGATCGAGTCCACACTCAAATCAGCCTCAAGATCGAGATCCGGCTCGATCATCTCCACCGGATACCCGGTCCGCTCCCCGATCACCTCGACCACGGTCTCCAGCACCGAGCGCCCCAATGTGGCCTTCGGTGCGTCAGACGCACCCAAGGCGGCCTTCGGTGCGTCTGACGCAACCAAGGCCACATTGGGGCGCATTGGCGCCGGCGCGGAGCTGCCCAGGAAGCCCAGGAGGACGTCGCGCTGGGCCGCGATCATCTCCCGGCTCGTCTTCAGGAAGTCCGCCACCATCTCCTCGGACGACGACGAAGGCGCCGGCGCCGGGGCCGAAAGGCCGAGGGAGACTCGGGAAGCCGGGTGGAGGGCGTCCGCCGGGATGGTGCCGTCCGCCGTCCGGAGCAGGTGGCCGTCGACCGTCCACCCGGGACGCTTCGGCCGCGGCGCCGAAGCCGCGTCGACAGCGTCGCGACCGCGGAACAGCCAGCCCGTCTCGATCCGCACCCCCGACACCGCCAGCTGCGCCAACGCCGCGAGGAAGCCCGGCACCCCACGACGTCCCGGCTGCTCGAAGCCGACCGTCCGATGGGGGCGGTCACCGAGGATGGCGCCGACCTGCCTGGCCAGCACCGCACCCGGCCCGGCCTCGACGAACACCCGCGCCCCGGCCGCGTACATCGCCTCGACCTGCTCGACGAACCGGACCGGCGAGCCCACCTGCGCCGCCAGCTCGCCGCGGATCTCGTCCGGATCCGCCGGGTACGGCCCCGCGGTCCGGTTGCCGTACACCGGGACGGCGGGCCGCACGACGCCGATCGCGTCCAGGGCCCGGCCGAACTCCTCGCCCGCCGCGGCCACCAGCGGGCTGTGGAACGCACACGCGACCGAGATCCGCTTGGCGCCGAGCCCGGCCTCGCGCAACCGCAGCACCGCCGCGTCGACGTCGGCCGTCGGCCCGGAAATCACCGTCTGCCGCGGTGAGTTGTGGT
Source organism: Amycolatopsis iheyensis (assembly GCF_024703995.1). Lineage (GTDB taxonomy): Bacteria > Actinomycetota > Actinomycetes > Mycobacteriales > Pseudonocardiaceae > Amycolatopsis > Amycolatopsis iheyensis. Next base: position 540,262 of record NZ_JAMXQV010000002.1, read on the forward strand.
TCGCCAGGACCACAGTGGACGCACCGAGCACCGCCTGCACGTCCGCGGCCGGCGCGGTGACCGCCGCCATCGCGCCCGGGTCCCCAGCCGGGACCGCGTCGAGGATCGCCGCGGCCCGGGCGTGGCTGGCGTGCAGCAGCGCTTCGGGGGTGAAGGTCCCGGCCGCGGCCAACGCCGTCAGCTCGCCGTAGCTGTGCCCGCCGACCATCGCGGGCCGGACACCGGCGCGGGTCAGCAGCCGGAACGCGGCCAGCCCGGCCAAGCCGAGCGCCGGCTGGGCGACCCGGGTGTCCGTGACGCACTCCGCGAGCGCCTGGCGCGCCGGCTCCCCGAACACCGCCGGCCCGAACACGACATCGGCGGTCGGCGCGTCCAGGCGCAGGTACCGCTGCAGCTCGGGAAAGGTGACGAACAGCTCGGCGAACATGCCCGGCCGCTGGCTGCCCTGTCCCGGGAACAGCAGCGCGACCTCGCCGGGCTCGGCATCGTCCGCGCGGAACACCCCGGGCGTCTCCCGGCCGGCCAACGCGTCTCGCAGCTGTGCCACCAGTTCGTCCACAGTGGACGCCACGACCGCGAGCCGGACCCGGCCGCCCGCCTCGGCGCGCCGGGACGCGCTCAGCGCGAGGTCCCGCAGCCGCCACGGCTGCCCTCCCGCCGGGACGTCCGAGGCCAGCGCGAGCAGCGCGTGCGCGGCGGAGTCCGTGGTGAAGGTGAACAGCTCGGCGGGCCACGCGTCGCCGGTCTGGGCGGGTGGCACGTCGTCGTGGGCGGCGAGCACGACGTGGAAGTTCGTGCCGCCGAAGCCGAACGCGCTGACCCCGGCGAACCGGTCCGCGGCCGGGGTGGTCCACGGCTGCGCGGCCGACTGGAACACGAACGGGCTGGTCGAGCCGTCCCACGCCGGGTTCGGCGACGTGAGGTGCAGCGTCGGCGGCTTGACGCCGGTGTGCAGCGCGAGCGCGGTCTTGATCAGCCCGGCCAGGCCCGCGGCGCACTTCGTGTGCCCGATCTGGGACTTCACCGAGCCGATCGTGCAGCCGCCCGGCGCGGCGCCGGCCTCGGTGAACACCTTGGTCAGCGTGCCCAGCTCGGTCCGGTCCCCGACCACCGTCCCGGTCCCGTGCGCCTCGACCAGCCCGACGCGCGCGGGCGACACCCGCGCGTTGCGGTAGGCGCGGGTCAACGCGGTGTGCTGGCCCTCCGGCCGGGGCGCGGTGAGGCCCAGCGCGCGGCCGTCCGATGCCGCGCCGACGCCCTTGATCACGGCGTACACGCGGTCGCCGTCGCGTTCGGCGTCGGCGAGCCGTTTCAGTGCGACGCAGGCGACACCTTCGCCGAGGGCGATGCCGTCGGCCGCGCTGTCGAACGTCGCCGACCGCCCCGTCGGCGACAGCGCATGCGCCGACGCGAACAGCAAATAGTCGTTGATCCCGTTGTGCAGATCCGCGCCACCACACAACACCAGATCGCTGGTCCCGGCGGTCAGCTCCTTGCAGGCGACGTCGACCGCGGTCAGCGACGAGGCGCACGCGGCGTCGACGGTGTAGTTCGCGCCGCCCAGGTCGAGCCGGTTGGCGATCCGCCCGGCGATGACGTTGGCCAGCACGCCCGGGAACGAGTCCTCGGTGATCCGCGGCAGGCGTTCGTCCAGTTCGGCCGGGAGTTCGCCCACATAGGACGGCAGCACGGTGCGCAGGCTCATCGCGTTCGACAGGTCGCTGCCGGCCTCGGCGCCGAAGACCACCGACGTCCGGGCGCGGTCGAACGCGCGGTCTTCGTAGCCGGCGTCGGCGAGCGCGCGGTGCGCGGCCTCCAGGGCGAGCAGCTGCACCGGTTCGATGCTGGCCAGCGACGACGGCGGGATGCCGTACTTCAACGGGTCGAAGCCGATCTCGGGCAGGAACCCGCCCCAGCGCGACGGCGTCTTCTCGCCTTGGCCCTGCGCGTCGTAGTACAGCGAGGTGTCCCAGCGCTGGGGCGGGACTTCGGTGACCGCGTCGGCGCCGGCCAGCACGTTCGCCCAGAACGTCGCCAGGTCGGGGGCCTGCGGGAACATGCAGGCCATGCCGACGATCGCGATGTCGAGCGGCTCGGGCGCCGGAGGTTCGGGCGCCGAAACCCCGAACGCGGCGGCCCGCTCGCGCAGGAACGCGTTCGCGCCCTCGCCGACGGCGTGGTGCAGGTCGGCGATCGTCGTCACCGCCGAGCGCAGCACCGCGACCTCGCCCGCCATGAACATGCCCTCGGCCAGCTGCCGATCCTCGCTGACGTCCCGCAGTTCGGCGCCGTCGCGTTCGATGCCCTTGCTGGCCAGCCGCAACCGGCCGACATTGAGCTGTTCCAGCCGCTCCCAAGCGTCGCGGCTCGGCACGCCCGCTTCGGCAAGCCCGGCCTTGATCGCCGCGTACTCCGTGGTGAACGGGCTGCGGACGCAGCGGGTGGCGTGCCCCGGCGCGGTTTCGAGAAGATCGGTGTGCTCGGCGCCGAGCAGCTCGCGCTGGAACAGCGGCAGCACCGCCCCGGCCTCGACCGCCTCGCGGGTGAAGAGGTAGGCGGTGCCCATCAGCACGCCGATCGCGGCACCGCGCGCGGCGACCGGTGCGGCGAGTGCGGCGACCATCGCGGCCGACCGCTCGTCGTGGATCCCACCCGCGAACAGAACTTGAACGTCGGCATCCGGGAAGTCGGCGAGCACGCCGAGCTGCGCCTCCCACAGCGGGAAGCTCGTGCGCGGTCCGACGTGCCCGCCGCATTCCGAGCCTTCGAAGACGAACTTGCGCGCCCCGGCTTCGAGGAACTGCTTCAGCAACCCCGGCGACGGGACGTGGAGGAACGTCGAAATCCCGGCGGCCTCGAGCGCCGCGGCCTGCGCGGGACGGCCGCCGGCGATGATGGCGTGGGTGGGCCGCAGCTCCCGGATCACCTCCAGCTGCGAGGCTTTCACCTCTTCCGCGGCGAACCCGAGGACCCCGACACCCCACGGCGCGTCCCCGACGGCGTCGCGGGTCCGCTCCAGCACATCGCGGGTCTGCTCCGGGCCGGACAGGGCCAGCGCGATGAACGGCAGAGCCCCGCCCGCGGCGACCTCGGCGGCGAACGCGGGCTGGTCGCTGACCCGCGTCATCGGTCCCTGCGCGATCGGCAGCTCCGTCCCGAACGCGTGGTTGCCCGGTCCCAGCACCGGGATTTCCGCGCGGAGGGCATCGCCGATGGCGTCGGAGAGGCCACGCACCGCCGCGGTGACCGTGCCCCAGCGGTCGCGGAACCGGGTGGCGAGGAAGACGTCCTGGCCGGCTTCGACCGGCTCGACGCCGTGGCGCGTGAGCAGCCGGACGCCGTCCACGACCGCCGTTTCGGAACCGTCCAGGCCGCTGACCGCGAAGGTGAGCGCCGCCGGGAGCTCGGCTTCCGGCAGCAACGCGAGCTGGGTGTCGAGCACGACCCCGGCCGCGCCACCGGCGACCGCGGCCGCGGCGGTGTGCGGCCCGATCCCGCCCGCGGCCCAGACGCCGACGTCGAGCGCGTCGTCCGCGAGCAGGGCCTGGAGCAGCACGAACGTGCTCAGCTCGCCGACCCGGCCGCCGCATTCGTGCCCCCGGGCGATGAGTCCGTAAGCGCCGCCGGCGACGGCCCGCGCGGCCGACGCGCGCGAGGTCACCTCGGCCAGCACGCGCCGGCCCGGGAAGTCGCGCGCGGTGCACGACGAGTCTTCGGTCAGCAGAACCGTGGTCGCCGCCTCCGGCAGGTCGGCGCCGGCGTGCGACAGCCGGACGCCGAACTCCGGCACGTGCCACTCGCCGAGCAACGCGAGCTCGTCGGCGGCCGCGCCGCCGGTCAGGTCCAGCACGCCCAGCCCGCCCCCGCGCGCGGCGGCCGCGACAGCGCGGGCCGAAGGCCACCGCAGGGGCGACACCGCGACGACCGGCGCCGGTTCGCAGTCGGCTTTCGAGACACGCATGGGAACTCCCGCTATGCACGAAAGGGTGATGGGCAACGGGGTGTACTTAAGCGGGTTCATCCCGTTCCGTCAACAACCCACCATGATTTCGTCGCGACCGTTCAGAAAATTCGGGATCGACCAGCGCGAGGACGCAAGAATTTAACGTGTACGTCATGTACCACCGGCTGGGAGCAGTCGAGCGGAGCTGCCCGGGAGGTGATCAGGTGGCGGCCGGACCACCCGGCACCTGCGGTCCGGCTGCCACACACCCCCGGATGGGGCAAGCCTTCTCACCCGGTGGACGCAGTGTCACTGACCACATCGGACCACACCGTTCGACTGGGCCGCCGTTTCCGGCACACCACCGGAAAGTGTCGTCGCGGTGAAATCGACGACACCGGAAAACCGGCTCGCAACAAAACGAACAATGGCATTCCGGAAGTTCTGCCGACCATTCACCCGGCACTTTTACCCGCAGCCGAAAGTAGTGCCCGGGAAATCCGCGGCCGGGCCGGCGCCCCCCGCAAGTCCACTGTGGATTCTGCCGGGCACCGGGATTCCTCGTGCTCACACGACCCGCCCCCGGCCGGATGCGAGCCATCCGGCCGCCGGGACACCGCTCATCAGCGAGTACGACTCCCGGTATTCGACCGGACACCATCGGTGCGGCCGAACGCGAGTTCGCCAAGAATTTTCCACTCTCCCGTGACAGATTTTCCTGAGAAGAAGCTGAATCTGTTTCGCATACTTGCCGGTAACCTTAGACAGATCGTCTATACTTCGACCATCTGTCCAGCCGTGGAGGTGGTCGTGCAGTACTCCTACGTCGACGAGCGCTCAGGAAGGCGCTACCCGGGTGACCCGCTGCGGTGGCGGGGTGACGACGGCGCCCCGCTGACCGTCGAGCCGATGCCCGGCCTGCGTCCGGGCGACGTCGACACCGGGGTCCGGTCGCTCTGGCGGTACCGCGCCGCCCTGCCGGGCGACCTGCGCCCGGTCTCGCTCGGCGAAGGCTGCACGCCACTGGTCCCCCGGCCTTGGGGTGCCGCCGAGGTGCGGTTCAAGCTCGAATGGTTCAGCCCGACCGGCAGCTTCAAGGACCGCGGCTCGAGCGTCATGGTCTCCGCGGTGGCCGGCGCCGGCGCGACGGAGCTGCTCGAGGACAGCTCCGGCAACGGCGGCTCGTCGGTGGCGGCCTACAGCGCGGCAGCCGGCGTCGCGGCGACGGTCCTGGCCCCGGAAGGGACGTCGCCGGCGAAGGTGCTGCAGACCCGCGCGTACGGCGCGACCGTCGAGCTGGTCCCCGGGACCCGCGACGACACCGCCGCCGAGGCGGTGCGCCGGTCGGCGGAGACGACCTACGCGAGCCACAACTGGCACCCCTTCTTCCTGCAGGGCACCAAGACACTGGCCTACGAGCTGTGGGAGGACCTCGGCTTCCGCGCCCCGGACGCGATCGTGACGGTCGCCGGCGCCGGCAGCATCGTCCTGGGCTGTGACCTGGGGTTCGGCGAGCTCCTCGCGGCCGGGTCGATCACCCGCCGACCGCGGCTGCTGGTGGCTCAGCCCCGCAACTGCTCCCCGATCGACGCGGCGGTCCACGACCGGCAGCCGCCGCCGTTCGCCCCGACGGTCGCGGAGGGCACGGCGATCCGGCAGCCGGTGCGGCTGCCGGAGGTGGTCGCGGCGATCCGCCGCTCGGGTGGCGACACGGTCGCGATCGAGGAGGACGCCATCGCCGCGGCCGCCCGCCGGCTGGCATCGCTGGGCCTCTACGCGGAGCCGACGAGCGCGACCGCCGCGGCGGCGATCGACGTGTTCCGCGAGCGCGGTGCGATCCGCCCGGGCGAGACGACGGTCGTGGTGCTCACCGGCTCCGGCCTGAAGGCGCCGGCCATCCTCGGGAAGCTGATCGGATGACCCCGGCCGAGGACGAGCTGCTCCTGCGCGAGACCGAGAAGATCGCCCAGGCCATCGGCCGGATGTTCCCGGGCCTGTGCGAAGTGGTCCTCCACGACCTGCGCGACCCGGCCCACGCCGTCCGCGCGATCGAAGGCGGCCTGTCCGGGCGCGCCGTCGGCGACCCCGCGACCGAGCTGGGCCTGGCCCGGATCGCCGACCCCGGCTTCCCCGACGTCCTGCAGAACTACCCGAACCGCTTCCCCGACGGCCGGCCGGCGAAGAGCACGTCGATCGGGATCCGCAACTCGGGCGGGGAGTACGTCGCGGCCCTGTGCCTCAACCTCGACGTCTCCCTGCTCGGGTCCGCGGCCCACGCCTTGACCCGCCTCACCCGCACCGACGAGCCGGCGCCATTGACGGAGTCCCTGCGCGCCCGCACGGGCGACGAGCTGCGGACGCTGGTCGAGGACTACGCGACCGAGCGCGGCCACACCCCACGCAGCCTGCCGGCGGCGGGGAAGAAGGACCTCGTCCGGTCGTTGAAGGAGCGCGGGTTCCTGGAGCTGAAGCACGCGGTGCCGACCTTGACCGACCTGCTCGGCATTTCGCGGGCCAGCGTTTACAACTACCTGCGCTGACTCAGAAGATCGACCAGCCGGTCAGCGTGGTGAACCGGTCCAATGCGGACACTCCCGCGACGGAGTTGCCCCGCGCGTCCAGGCCCGGGCTCCACACGCACACCGCGCACCGGCCCGGGACCACCGCGACGATGCCGCCGCCGACGCCGCTCTTGCCCGGCAGCCCGACGCGGTAGGCGAACTCGCCCGCCGCGTCGTAGGTGCCGCACGTCAGCATCACCGCGTTGATCCGCTTCGCCGCGCTGAGCTCCAGCAGCCGGGAGCCGTCGTTGCGGACGCCGTGGCGGGCCAGGAACAACGCCGAGCGGGCGACGTCCGCGCAGCTCATCGCGATCGAGCACTGGCGGACGTACTGGTCCAGCACCGACGGCACCGGGTGGCGCATGTTGCCGTAGGAGGCCATGAAGTAGGCCAGCGCGCGGTTGCGGTCGGCGTGCCCGGCTTCCGACGCGGCCACCTCCGGGTCGACGTCGATGTCCGGCCGGCCGGACTCTTCGCGGAGGAAGGACAGCAGCGCCGTCACCGCGTCGCCGTGCCGCGCGAGCTCGTCGGTCACCACCAGGGCACCGGAGTTGATGAACGGGTTGCGCGGGATGCCGTCTTCGTGTTCCAGCTGCACCAGTGAGTTGAACGGGTCGCCTGACGGCTCGCGGCCCACGCGCGCCCAGACGCCGTCGCCGCGGGAGAGCACCAGCGCGAGAGTGAACACTTTGGACATGCTCTGCACCGAGAACGGCCGCCGCCAGTCGCCCACGCCGTGCAGGCCACCGTCCACTTCGGCCACCGCCATGCCGAACCGGTGCGGCTCGACCCTGGCCAGGGCGGGGATGTAGTCCGCGACGGCGCCGCGGCCGACCTCGGGCGCGACGTCGCCGGCGATCCTGTCCAGCAGCGCCGCGAGGTCCACGGCCGTAGCCTAGAAGCAGCGCGGGCCCGGCCGCGCGGCACCCCTGTCAAATCGAAACCGGGCAACAGCGGGAAAAACTGGCAGTGATCTCCCGCACACCTTAAGTCTTCCTTATGGTGCTTGGTGACTTGCCGCACAACCTCTAGCGTCCGTGAACCATGGATTCCTCGCTCGTCACCGAAAAAGGTGAAAGCTACTCAAAAGCACTGGGCAACCGCCAAGTGCAGATGATCGCCATCGGCGGCGCGATCGGCGTCGGGCTGTTCCTCGGCGCCGGCGGCAAGCTCCACCAGGTCGGCCCGTCGCTGGTGCTCTCCTACGCCCTCTGCGGGGTGGCCGCCTACTTCGTGATGCGCGCGCTCGGCGAGCTCGTCCTGCACGAGCCGAGCTCCGGCAGCTTCGTCACCTACGCGCGGAAGTTCATCGGCCCGTGGGCCGGTTTCGCGTCGGGCTGGATGTACTGGGTGAACTGGGCGATGACCGGGATCGCGGAGATCACCGCGGTCGCGATCTACGTGCACAAGTGGCTGCCGGACGTGCCCCAGTGGATCACCGCGCTGGTCGCCCTCGGCGTGCTGCTGGCGGTGAACCTGCTGAGCGTCAAGCTGTTCGGCGAGCTGGAGTTCTGGTTCTCGGTGGTCAAGGTGCTGGCCATCGTGGTCTTCCTGGTCACCGCGATCGGCCTGGTGCTCACCAGCGCCGACATCGGCGGCACCCCGGCCGGCGTGCACAACCTGACCGACCACAGTGGATTCTTCCCGGCGGGCGTCGGCATCGCGCTGATGACGCTGCAGGCGGTCATCTTCGCCTACTCGGCCATCGAGGTCGTCGGCATCGCGGCCGGCGAGACCAAGGACGCCCGCAAGGTGCTGCCCAAGGCGATCAACGGCGTGGTGTGGCGGATCGGCGTGTTCTACGTCGGGTCCGTGCTGATGCTGGCGATGCTGCTGCCCTGGCCGTTCTACAATGGCGACGAGAGCCCGTTCGTCACGGTGTTCAGCCGCCTGGGGATCCCGGGCATCGGCGACGTGATGAACGCGGTCGTGCTGACCGCGGCGCTCTCCAGCGTCAACTCCGGGCTCTACTCGACCGGCCGCATCCTGCGTTCGCTGGCCGAGAAGGGCGAGGCGCCCTCGTTCGTCAGCCGGATGAACTCCCGCCACGTGCCCTACGGCGGCATCATGTTCACCTCCGTCGCGTACCTGCTCGGCGTGGTGCTGAACTACCTGGTGCCCAAGGACGCCTTCGACATCGCCATCGCGATCGCCTCGCTCGGCGTGATCACGACGTGGGCGACGCTGGTGATCTGCCAGATGCGCCTGCGCCAGGCCGCCCTGCGCGGCGAGCTGGAGCGGCCGTCGTACCGGATGCCGTGGGCGCCCTACTCGGGCTGGGCGACGCTGGCGTTCCTGGCCCTGGTGGTGGTGCTGATGGGCTTCTCCGACGGCGCCGAGAAGATCGCGTTCTACTCGATCCCGGTGCTGGTGATCGTGCTGGCGGTCGGCTGGCGCGTGATCTCGAAGCGGCGCGAACGCACCCCGCTCGGATAGCCCGCCGGCCCGGAAGGGTCGACACGCGTGCTCCCGGAGCCGACACGCGTGATCGAGGAGACGACACGGCGCGCCGAGCCGTGTCGACCCGCCGATCACGCGTGTCGACCCGCCACTCACGCGAGTCGACCCTTCCATCACGAGCCCGCCGGCCGCGGGCGGGCATACTCGACGGATGTCCTCGAGCACCGAACCCCGGCGTGTGACGATCCACGACGTCGCCCGCTCGGCCGGGGTGTCGCGGCAGACCGTGTCGCGGGCGCTGAACGACAAGGCCGAGATCGACGGCTCGACCAAGCAGCGCGTGCTCGACGCCGCCCGGGCGCTCGGCTACCGGCCGAGCCGGTTCGCCCGCGGCCTCGTCCGGCCGGACACCACCACCATCGGCCTCGTCGTGCCGGACCTGCTCAACCCGTTCTTCACCGAGGTCGCCGCCGGCGCGCTGGCGGCGGCCCGGTCCCGGGGCTGGCACGTCGTCGTCTACGACACCGCCGCCGACGCCGAGCAGGAGCTCACCACGCTCCGGGTGATCGGCGCCCAGGTCGACGCGGTCGTCGGCTACTTCGACCGGCCCGAGGCGGACATCGACCGGTTCACCGCCGGCATCCCCGTGGTGCTGATCGGCCGCGAACCACGCACCCCGCGGTTCAGCGGCATTTCCATCGACGGCGAGGACGGCGTCCGCGAGGCCGTCGCCCACCTCGTCTCGCGCGGGCACCGGCGGATCGGGATGCTCGACCACGACCACCGCCCCGGGCCGGGTGTCCGCCGCGAGTGGTTCCTGCGGGCGGTCGCCGAGCACGGCCTGGCCGTCGCGCCCGGGTGGATCACCGGCGCGGAACAGACCGTCGACGGCGGCGGCGCGGCGCTGGCCACCCTGCTCGCCGCGCACCCGGACGTCACCGCCGTGTTCGCCTTCAACGACGTCATCGCCATCGGCGCCCTGCGCGAGGCCCGCCGGTTCGGCCTGCGCGTGCCGGACGATCTCGCGGTGATCGGCTTCGACGGGCTGGCACTGGGCACGCTGGTCGAGCCCGAGCTCTCCAGCGTCGCGATCGACACCCGCGCGCTCGGCGCGCTCGCCGTCGAGCAAGCCGCCCGGCTCGTGACCGGGGCCGCGCCGCTCGAACCCGCCGAGCTGGTCGTCCGCGCCGCCCTCCACCTGCGCGAATCCGCCTGATCCCTTGACACCCCTGGCCGCCGCCGAGCACACTTCCGGACGTCCCGTGAACGTTCACGGGAGCGTTCACGGCCGTGGGAGGACTCCTTGTCGTACGTCGAAGACCCGGGCCCCGGCCACGGCTCGGTGCCCCCGCGCGCGGCCTTCCGCTCCGACGCCCCTTCGCTGTCGCTGAATGGCACCTGGCGGTTCCGGCTCTCCCCCGGCCTCGCCGCGGCGCCCGACCCCATCGACGTCGACGACACCGGGTGGGACGAGCTGCCGGTGCCCTCGCTCTGGCAGCTGCACGGCCACGGAAAGCCCGCGTACACGAACGTCCACTACCCGTTCCCGGTCGACCCGCCGCACGTGCCGTCGGAGAACCCGACCGGCGACCACCGGCGGCGGTTCGACCTGCCCGCGTCCTGGCCGGCCGGGTCCGCGCTGCTGCGCTTCGACGGCATCGACTCGTGCGGGCGGATCTGGCTCAACGGCACCGAGCTCGGCGTCACGAAAGGCAGCCGGCTGCCGTCGGAGTTCGAAGTCGGCCCGCTGCTGAAGCCGCGGGACAACCTTCTGGTCGTGCGCGTGCACCAGTGGTCGGCCGGCAGCTACCTCGAGGACCAGGACATGTGGTGGCTGTCCGGGATCTTCCGCGATGTGACGCTCCTGGCGCGCCCGGCGGGCGGGATCGGCGACTACTGGCTGCACGCGGACTACGACCACACCACCGGGCTCGGCACCCTGCGCGTCGACGCGGATCCGGACGTCGTGCTGGACATCCCGGCCCTGGGCGTCACGGGGCTTCCGGCCGGTGAGACGCGGGAGCTGCCGGTCGAGCCGTGGAGCGCGGAGACGCCTCGGCTGTACGAGGGCACACTGTCCACTGTGGCCGAACGCGTGCCGGTGCGGATCGGCTTCCGGACGGTGTCCATCGAGGACGGTCAGCTCAAGGTCAACGGCCGCCGCCTGCTGCTGCGCGGGGTGAACCGCCACGAGCACGACCCGCACACCGGCCGCGTCGTGTCGCGCGAGACCGCGCTGGCCGACGTGCTCCTGATGAAGCGGCACCACATCAACGCCGTCCGGACCAGCCACTACCCGCCGGACCCGGCGTTCCTGGAGCTGTGCGACGAGTACGGGCTCTGGGTCATCGACGAGTGCGACCTCGAGACCCACGGCTTCGGGCCGCTGGGCTGGGAGCGCAACCCGAGCTCCGAGCCGATGTGGGCCGAGGCCTACCTCGACCGCATGCGGCGCACGGTGGAGCGGGACAAGAACCGGCCCAGCGTCATCCTGTGGTCACTGGGCAACGAAAGCCACACCGGGGAGAACCTGGCCCGGATGGCGGAGTGGGCGCGCGAGCGCGACCCGTCCCGGCCGGTGCACTACGAAGGCGACTACGACTGCTCCTATGTGGACGTCCACAGCCGCATGTACGCCTCGCCCGAAGAGGTCGAGCGGATCGGCAAGCTCGAGGACGACAACGAGCGCCGCCGCGACCTGCCGTTCGTGCTGTGCGAGTACGCGCACGCGATGGGCAACGGGCCCGGCGGGCTGCTGGAGTACCGGGAGCTGTTCGAGCGGTACCCGAACTGCCAGGGCGGGTTCGTCTGGGAGTGGATCGACCACGGCCTCGCGGCGCCGGGGCACTTCGCCTACGGCGGCGACTTCGGCGAGCCGCTCCACGACGGCAACTTCGTCGTCGACGGGCTCGTCTTCCCGGACCGGACCCCGTCGCCGGGGCTGGTCGAGTTCGCGAAGATCATCGAGCCGGTCCGGATCGAGGCCGGCGCCTCGGGCCTGCGGGTGTCGAACCACTACGACTTCGTCTCGACCGAACACCTGACCTTCACGTGGGTGCTCGAGGACGAGGGAGTCGCCGTCGCCGAAGGTGTTCTCGATGTGCCGACCCTCCATTCCGGACAGAGCGGCTCTGTTCCGCTGCCCGCGTTGCCCCCGACCGGCGGCGAGTCGTGGCTGACGATCTCGGCCTCGCTCGCTTCGGCGACGTCGTGGGCGCCCGCCGGGCACGTCGTCGGCTGGGGCCAGCTGCCGGTCTCGCCGGCGGCCACCCGGAGTCCCGCGCCCTCGCGCGGGCCGGTGTTCCGCACCGCGGATCGGCTGCTGCTCGGCGCCGGCGAGTTCGACCCGGCGACGGGCACACTGACCACGCTCGGCGGGCACGCCGTGCGCGGGCCGCGGCTGGACGTCTGGCGCGCGACCACCGACAACGACCGCGGTTCGTCACCCGGCGAGTCCGATGCCTCGCAGTGGCTCGCGGCGGGCCTGCACCGGATGCAGCACCGGGTGATCGAGGTGAACGCCGACGGCGACGAGCTGCTGGTGCGCACCCGGGTGGCGCCGGCGGCACAGCCGTTCGGCCTGTTCGCGGACTACACCTGGACGGCGTTCGACGACGGCCTGCGGCTGCGCGTCGAGGTGACGCCGGACGGCTACGCGGGCACGCTCCCCCGCCTCGGCCTGACGATGGCGGTCCCGGCGGCGTTCGGCTCGGTGGAGTGGTTCGGCGCCGGCCCCGGCGAGGCTTACCCGGACAGCCGCCAGGCGGTGCGCGTCGGCCGCTTCTCCAGCAGTGTCGACGGCCTGCAGACGCCGTACGTGTTCCCGCAGGAGAACGGCAACCGCACGGCGGTCCGCTGGGCGCGCCTGACGGCTCCGGACGGCGCCGGTCTCCAGCTCGACGGCGACCCGGCGTTCGACTTCACGGCCCGCCGCTGGGACGCGGCCGCGCTGGAGGCCGCGCGGCACACCGACGACCTCGTCTCCGGCGACCTGGTGCACGTGACGCTCGACGTCGCCCAGCACGGCCTCGGCTCGGCGGCGTGCGGGCCCGGGGTGCTGCCGCGGTACCGGCTCTTCGCGCGGAAGACGTCCTTCACGCTCCGGTTCCGGCCCCTGGCGGGTGGTGTCGCAAATTGAGACCGGCGGGGCGCGCCGGATGCGGTGTCGTAGAGGGCATGGCCCCCTCCACGACGACGCCGTCGAGTGCCCGCCTGCTCACCACGCCCGGCGCGCTCGGCCTGGGCGACCTCGTCGCGATCTTCGACGACCTGCAGTTCACGCTCAAGTGCTGTGAACGGCTGGTCGCGGAGCTCTCGCGGCCGCGGCTCGACGCCGTGCTGATCGAGGCGCTGTGGGTGTCCGCGCTGAACTCCTACGCGCGGTGCTTCCGCGCCGGGGACCGCGGCCTGGGCCTGACCGTCGAGGACGTCAAGGCCACCGGTGTGCCGGGTGAGGTCGCCGAGTGGCACGAGCTGCTCGGCCGGATCCGCGACTTCTCGATCGACGGGCCGGTCAACCCGCGCGAGAGCTACTCGGTGGGCGTCTCACAAACCCCGGACGGCGAGGCTTCCGGTGTGGTCATCACGTCGGCGCCGCGGCCGCTCGTGGACGACGTCACGGTCCGCCAGACCGGGCGGCTGGCCTTCGAGCTGAGCCGGCTGGTCGACGAGCGGATCAAGGCACACCAGGAGAAGGTGTTCGAGGCGGCGGCGCGGCTGAGCCCGAAGCAGCTCGGCGCGCTGCCCACCATCGAGGTCAGCGCCGAGTCTCAATAAGTCTCATTAATGTGTCTCATTATTCGACGCCCGGCAGGTGCCGGTAGATCGTCGCGCGGGAGACGCCGAGCGCGGTCGCGATGTCGGAGGGCGCGTGCCCGGCCTCGTAGAGACGCTGGGCCGCCTCGATCGTCTCGGGGCTCATCACCGTCGGCCTGCCGCGACGCCCGCGGGACTTGACCTCGGGTTCCGGGCCCCCGAACAGCCGGTCGACGCCGTCGAGGACCGCGGCACGCAGCTCGTCGGCCGGGGCGTCGGCGAACAACACCACCGGGTCGCTGAGCATCGCGATCGCCTGTGCCGCGCGGACCCGGCCGGCCAGGTCCGCGTCCGGGCCCGCGACCAGGACGTTCGCCTTCAGCATGCTGTCGCGGAACCGCGTGAAGACCGTCGTGGACGCGGTCAGCCCGAGGTCGCGCAGGTTCATCCGGAGCAGGTACCGGTGGCCGAGCCAGACGTCGACGAGCCCTTCGATCGCCGCCATGCGCGGGTCGGGCGCCTCCGCGGCCTTGGCCATCGTCGCTTCGAGGTCGTCGAGCAGGGGTTCGGCCAACGCCGTCACGATGTCGGCCTTGCCGGGGAAGTGGTACAGCACCGCGGTCTTGGTCACGCCGACGCGCTCGGCCAGCTCCCGGATCGACGTCGCGTGGAAGCCGCGTTCCGAGAACTCCTCCAGCGCCGCGTCGAGGATCTTGGCGCGGGTGTCGTCCGTCATCCCCCGAGCCTAGCGGCTTGCCTGACCGATGGACAGGAGCGTACGGTCGACACTGACCGATGGTCAGGACCTTGATGGGGGTACACGATGACCGAGCAGACCGTACTGATTTCCGGCGCCGGGGTCGCCGGGCCGACGCTGGCCTATTGGCTGGCCCGCGCGGGCTTCCGGCCGACCGTGGTCGAACGCGCCGCCGGGCTGCGCTCGAGCGGCAGCCCGGTGGACGTGCGCGGGCCGGCCGCACGCGTCGCGGAGCGGATGGGCATCACCGGGAAGCTGCGCGAAGCGAGCACTGACGCCACGTCGCTGACGTTCGTCGACGACGCCGGGCGGCGCACCGGCCACGTCCCGATGGGCGCGCTCGGCAGCAGCGAAGACATCGAACTGCCCCGCACCGACCTCGCGGCGATCCTGCACGAGGCGGCGCGCGAGGACGCGGAGTTCGTCTTCCACGACTCGATCACCGAGCTGCACGAGGACGCCGGCGGTGTCGACGTCACCTTCGAGCGGGGCGCGCCCCGCCGGTTCGACGTCGTGATCGGCGCGGACGGCCTGCATTCGGCGGTGCGGCGGCTGGCGTTCGGGCCGGAGCACGGGTTCGTCGAGCACATGGGCGTGTACATCGCGACACTGCCGCTGACCTCACCGCCGGCCGATCCGGCGTCGATCGTCATGTACAACTCGCCGGGGCGTGCGGTCGCCGTCCACCCGTCACGCGGCCGCGGGATCGCGGCGTTCATGTTCCGCGCCGACGCGGTCCCGGGGTTCGACCACCGCGATGGCGCCCTGCACAAGCGCATGCTGGCGGCGGCGTACGCCGGGGCGGGCTGGCGGGTGCCGGAGCTGCTGGCGCGGGTGCGGGAGGCCGACGACCTGTACCTGGACTCGGTGAGCCGGGTCCGGCTGGACCGCTGGTCGACGAACCGGATCGTGCTGGCGGGCGACGCGGCGTCGTGCGTGTCCCTCTTCGGCGACGGGTCGACCCTGGCGATGGCGGGGGCGTTCACGCTGGCCGAAGAGCTGGGCCGCACCCCGGCGGACGTTCCGTCGGCGTTCGCCCGCTACGAGGAGGCGCACCGGAAGCTGGTGGAACCGAAGCAGCGCAACGTCTCGACGGCGGCGGCTCTGCTGATCCCGGCCACCCGCGCCGGTTTGGCGGCCCGCAACTTCGGTACGCGCCTGCTGCCACTGGTGTCGGCGGCCCGCCGGCTGGTGCCGGCCTGACCGAGCGCCGTCAGGCTCGGAGCATCGGCGGGTACAGCAGCTCCGCCTTCCCGCGCCGGTACAGCTGGGCCGGCCGGCCGCCGTCGCGGGTCGTCGTGCGGCCGGTCGGCTCCAGCAGCCCCTCCGCTCCGGTCACCTTGCGGTGGAAGTTGCGCGGATCCAAGCGCGTGTCCCACACCAGCTCGTACACCCGCCGCAGCTCCGCGACCGTGAACTCCGGCGCGCAGAACGCCGTTCCCAGCGGCGAGTACTCCAGCTTCGCGCGGGCCCGCTCCAGGCCGTCGGCGAGGATCCGGTCGTGGTCGAACGCCAGCCGCTCCGCCGACAGCGACCGCACCGGCGCCCAGCGGGCCTCCGCGGCGTCGGTGCCGGCCAGCGGTGCCGGCAGGTCCGGCGCCAACGCCAGGTACGCCACCGTCACCACCCGCATCCGCGGGTCCCGGTCCGGGGCGCCGTAGCCCGCCAGCTGTTCGATGTGGACGGTCCCCGGCGCCAGGCCCGTCTCCTCGGCCAGCTCCCGCCGCGCCGCGTCCGACAGGTCCTCGTCCTGCCGGACGAACCCGCCCGGCAGCGCCCACTCCCCCTCGTAAGGCTCGACGCCGCGACGCACCACCAGCGCGCACAGCTCCTCCCCGGTCAGGGTGAGCACGACGAGATCCACGGTGACGGCGAACGGCGGGTGCCCCATGCCACGACTCTAATCGTCACCTTGACGATTAGCCAGCGGGCCGCATATCGTCACAACGACGATAAGAGGAGGGCTCATGGCCGACATCGACCGCCGCTTCGGGTTCCGGCACCTGCGGGGCGCACCCACCGTGCACATCCGCCACTACCGCCGCGGCAAGCTCGCGCACGACGGCGTCGGGCTGTCGTTCTGGTACCGGCCGCTCACCGCGGTCGTCTCGGAAGTCCCGGTCGACGACCGCGAGCTGCCGCTGCTGTTCCACGCACGCACCGCCGACTTCCAGGACGTCACCGTCCAGCTCGCGCTCACCTTCCGGATCCAGGACCCGGCGCTGGCCGCCCAGCGGATCGACTTCTCCATCGACCCGGACACCGGACGCTGGAGAAGCGACCCCCTGGCCCAGATCAGCGGGCTGCTCACCGAGAACGTCCAGCAGTACGCCGTCGAGGTCCTGACCCGCATCGACCTCGCCACCGCGCTGGTCGACGGCGTGAGCGCGGTCCGAGACCGGATCCGCGCCGGCCTCGCCGAGGAGGACACCCGGCTCGCGCAGACCGGCTCGGCCGTCCTCGACGTCCGCGTCGTCGCCATCCGGGCCGAGCCGGAGGTCGAGAAGGCCCTGCAGACGACCGCGCGCGAGAAGGTCCAGCAGGAGGCCGACCGGGCGACCTACGAACGGCGCGCGCTCGCCGTCGAGCGCGAGCGCGCCATCAGCGAAAACGAGCTGCAGAACCAGATCGAGCTCGCCCGCCGGGAAGAGCAGCTGCTCGCCCAGCGCGGCGCGAACGCCCGGCGCCAGGCCGAGGAAGCCGCGGCGGCGAACCGGATCGAGACCGAGGCGCAGGCCTCGCGCCAGGAACGCCTGACGCTCGTCGAAGCCGACGGCAAGCGAGCGCTCGGCGAGGCGGAAGCCGCCGGGGAGGCCGCGCGGCTGGCGGCCTACCGCGACCTGCCCGAAGGCGTGCTCACCGGCCTGGCGCTGAAGGAGCTGGCCGGCAACCTGCCGCAGATCGACAGCCTCACAGTGACGCCGGACCTGCTCGCCCCGCTGCTGACGAAGCTGGGCGTGCGGTCGTGAGCCTCGCCCCGCGCGTCGTGCTCGTCCACCGGCGCACCGAGCTCGACGAGCTCCTCGCCCGCCACGGCACCCGCGGCCAGGCGGAGTTCTTCCTGCGCACGCGCGGGCGCGACCTCACCGAGGTCGCCGAGGCGGACGCCGCCGTGCGCGCGGCGCTCGCCACGGCGTCGGCGGCGATCCCGCTCGACTGGCGCCGGGGCGAGGTCGAACGGGGCGATCTCGACCGGTTCCTGTTCACCCCGGAGGACGTCGTCGTGGTGGTCGGCCAGGACGGCCTGATCGCCAACGTGGCCAAGTACCTCGACGGCCAGCCGGTGATCGGCGTGACGCCCGGCGCGCCCGGCGTCCTCGTCAAGCACCCGGCGGCCGCCGTCGCGGACCTGGTCCGGTCCACTCGGGACGTCGAGCACCGGACGATGGCCGAGCTCACCGCCGACGACGGCCAGCGGCTGCTCGCGCTCAACGAGATCTACCTGGGCCACGCCGGACACCAGACGGCCCGCTACCGGCTGGGGGTCGGTGGCGGGCGCCCGGAACGCCAGGCGTCGTCGGGGATCCTGGTCGGCACCGGCACCGGCGCCACCGGCTGGTGCGGGTCGGTGTGGCGGGAACGCCACAGCGGCCTGCGGCTGCCGGCGCCCGGCGAGGCCCGGCTGGTCTGGTTCGTGCGCGAGGCGTGGCCGTCGCCGCTGACCGGCACCGAACACACCGAGGGTGAGCTGACGAGGACGCCGCTGACCGTCGAGGTCGAATCCGACCGGCTGGTCGCGTTCGGCGACGGCCTCGAGACCGACACCGTCGCGCTCACCCGCGGCCAGACCGCGACGTTCGTCCCGGCCGCGAAGACTGTCCACTTGGTCCGGTGACCGGCCGGGACACAATGCGGCAACGTTGTCACATTCACGAACACCCGCGGTCACAATGATCTCCTCGCCGAAGATCGAAGGTGGCCGGGATGACGTGGGTGGTGTGGGTGCTCGCCGCGGTGGTGATCGCCGTCGCCGGGTTCGGGGCGGTCGCCGTGCCCCGGTGGCGGGAGCGCGACGAGCGCCGGCGGATCGCCTGGTCGGCCGCGCGGGCGGCGATCGACAGCGCCGCGGTCAGCCGCGACGCGGCGGCCGCGCACCTGCCCGAAGCCGAACAGTCGCTGACCCGGGCGGAGACCATCGCGGCCGCCCACGGCGGTGTGCGCGCGGCCAAGGCCGCCGAGGAGCACGCCCGCCGCGCCGACGCGCTCTGGCAGGCCGCCCGTGACTAGGCGGTGGCCGGAGGCGCTCCGGTGGACCCTGCTCGCGGTGGCCGTCGCGGTGCTGGTGACGTTCCTGCTGGTGCAGAAGCAGAGCACCGACGTCAGCTACGGGCAGGCGCCGCCCGCGGCCGACCCGATCCCGGAAGGCTCGGCCGGCGAGCTCAGCGGCGCGACCGTCCCCTCGGCCGAGCAGCTCTCGGCGATGGTCAAGGACTCCCCCGTCGTCCGGCTCCCGGGCGCGATCGCGACCTGGGACCAGAAGGTCGTCGACGCGGCGGCGGGCAGCGGGGGCGTCCGGATCATCGCGGCGCCACCCGGACTGCCCAAGGACCTCCGCGACCGGGTGCGCGACGTCGGCGACACGACGGTCCGCGTCCTCGGCACCGAAGTCAGCGGCGGGATCTACTCGGTCTCCCCCGACCGCGCGGCCGAGTGGATCCGCCAGTTCGCCACCGGCGACGTCACCGAGCCGCTGGCCACCCTGGTCTCGCACCTGAACCACCAGCCGGAGGCGCAGGACGGGCCGCCGCTCGCGCGTCGCGACCCGACGGCGGACGAACTGGCGACCGTGCGCACAGCGCTCCGGAGCACCGGCCGGTACTTCGCGCCCGGGACGACCGTGAAGGACGTGCCGGCGACGACGGCCGCGTTCTCCGGCGCCCAGCCGCTGTACGTCGTGCTGCCGCAGCAACCGGCCGGTGGGCCGATGGTCCACTTCGGACCGGCGCTGGCCCGGGAGTTCCCCGGCCGCCCGGTCGTCGCGGTGTACGGCTCGTGGGTCGAATACGACGGACCGTCGGCCGCGGAGTTCGCCGACGTGGCGACCGCCAGCTTCTACGGCCAGTTCGGCGACCGGCTCAGCCAGTACGCCTACCCGCAGGGCAACGTCCTGAACGCCTGGCTGAACCGGGTCACGGCCATCCGGTACGCCGGGTTGTTCGACCGCCCGCTGCCCTACACGCCGTTCGACCCGCTGCGCGTCGCGCTGCCCGCGCTGCCGTGGCTGTTCGCCGCCTGCGCCGCCGGGTTCCTCGTCCTGTCGGCCCGCCAGGTGCGGCGGCCCGCGCGAGCAGTCCGGACACCCGCGCGGCTGGCGGGTCTCACCGCGCTCGCCGTGGAGGTCTCCGGGCTCACCGACGGCGTGTCGGCCGCGTCGCTCACCCGCGGGATCACCCAGCTGACGGCCGCACGGGAAGCGTTCGACGACCGGTTGCCGGACAAGCACGTCCAAGAGCTGCTCGACCGGGCGGAGTCCGAATTGGACACGACGGCGGAGCTGCTGGGCCGCGCCGACTACCGGCCGGCCGCGTTCTTGCGGGGGAGGCTGGTGTGAAGCGGTTCTTCGGCAGCGCGTTCGGCGTCGCGGTGCTCGGCTGCCTGGTGCTGGCGGGCTGGGCGGTGTGGTCGGCGGGGGTCTTCGACGCACCCGTCGCCCAGCAGCTGCGGACGTCGTCGGTGTACGCCGCGCCCGGCGTCGCGATCGACCAGGCCGCGGCGGAACGCGTGATCGGCAACCGGCGGCTCGTTGTCGCCTTCCTCGAGCCGGGCGCGGACCTGAGCGACGCCTGCGACAGCCTGACCGGCGCGACCGACGGCACGCTGGGCCTGCTGCTCAGCCGCGACGGCGACGACTACCAGAAGTACGGCTGTTCCCGGTTACCCGGGTACGACGACGAGAACTTCGGCAAGGCCTACGTCGCGGAGTCGATGATCGGCAACGGCCTCGACGGGTTCACCGACCGCCCGGTGGACGCGCTCAAGGTCGCAGTCGTCAACTACGACCTGCTGGTGCGCTCGGGCGCGATCCCCGACGGCGGCCGCACAGTCAGCCCGTCGCTGCCCCGGTACCTCATCGCCGCGGCCGCCGTGCTCGTGGTCCTCCTGGGCTCGGCCGGGCTGTACCTGGCCGCGCGCCGGACCGCCCGGGTGGCGCTCGACCGCCGCGAGCGCCGCGACGCGGAGGCGGACGAGCGGGCGGAGCTGGCGGCGGTCGCCGCGGTGCTGGCCCAGCAGATCATCGACCTGGACCGGCGGTTCGCGCGGGAGAAGGGCAAGACCAAGTTCACGCGCGGCTACCGGCACCTGGTGTCGGACTACGCGAGCCTGCTGCCCCAGCTCGACGGCGAACCGCCGCAACTGCGCGCCCGGGCCGACGAGCTGCTGGCCCGGGCGCGGAAGCTGGCTCAGGTGCCGTAGCGGGACTTCACGATCGACGGCGTGTCGAGGTTGTGGCCCGCGTCCATGCTCTGTGCGAGCCGCAGGTACTGGCCTTCGGCCCACATCAGCGGTCCCGCGCTGCCCGTCGGGCGGCCGAGGCCGAAGCAGCCGACGTCGGCGCGGTCCCAGACCTGCTCGGGGACGAAGTACCCGTCGTTGGCCGAGTCCGCCATCGACTTCAGGTACACCGCGCCCGACCGGCCGTTCGCGAGCTCGTACTGGCCCCGCTCCCCCGACAGCACCGGCCACAGCCGCCCGAAGCGCTGACTGCCGTTCGCCGGCCAGCCGGTGCAGTTCGCGGTGCTTTCGCCGTAGTTGTCGTGCGGGTAGCGGTGGAAGTAGACGTCGCCGTTGGGCAGGGTCACCTGCATCGCCGAGTTGCCGTCGGACGCGGCGGCCGTCGGCGCGACCGAGTTCGCGATCGTCGGGTCGTTCGCCGGGCGGATGCCGAGGCGGACCAGGTCGAGGAAGCCGAAGTCGGTGACGTCGTGTTCGTAGAAGCAGCCTTCGTCGAAGCAGATCGTCGCAGTGTCGTTCGGGTTTCCGGCGCGGTCGAGGCGTTCGTAGTAGGTGTGACCACCCCAGTAGCCGGACGTCGTGACCGTCCAGCCGGCCAGGGAGTTGCGCCAGGAGTCCGCTGTGGACTCCCAGGTCGTCGCGCTCGCCGGGTCGCCGTTGGCGCGGGCGATCGCTCCGGCCGCGATCAGGCCGGCGATCTCCGCCGCCACCGATGACGGGGACTTGCCGTACTGCTCCTCCCAGCGTTCCGTCGTGTCCGGGCCGGTTGTCACGATGTGGTTCGCTGTCGTCTTGACCTTGGCGTAGGTCGAGGCGTCGGTCAGGCCGGTCAGCCAGGCCAGGAGGATCGCGTCGGCGTCCTGGTCCAGTTGTTCGCAGCAGCCCAGCTGCTGGGCGGTCGCCCCGGTGACACCGGAAACCGGGCTGTAGCGGGGGAACGAGCCCGCCGGGTACGTCGTGCCGTCGCCCGCTGTCGGGCTGCCGATCCATTGGGAGTTCCAGAGGAACTGGGCCATGCGCTTCGCCTGGGCGCTGTCTCCGGCCGCCAGGAGGCCGGTGGCCTGCTGGTAGAGGTCGCGGCCCCAGACTCGGTGGTAGCCGTCGTTGAGGTGGTCGCCGTTCGTGAAGTCGCCCCATGGTGTCGACAGGCTCGCGACGCTCGCGCCCGGGTGTTGCTTGTCCTC
Organism: Amycolatopsis iheyensis; assembly: GCF_024703995.1. Classification (GTDB taxonomy): domain Bacteria; phylum Actinomycetota; class Actinomycetes; order Mycobacteriales; family Pseudonocardiaceae; genus Amycolatopsis; species Amycolatopsis iheyensis. Next base: position 562,315 of record NZ_JAMXQV010000002.1, read on the forward strand.
GGCCGTCTTGAGCGCCATCGCTGCCACGTAGTAGGCGCGGCGGCGTTGCGTGTCTCCCGAGACGCTTGCCGGGGCGGGTTTCAGGCTGCCCACGTAGGCGTTCCAGCCGCTGCGGTAGTTCGTTGACAGTGTGGTGAAGCCGGTGCTCAGTGACCCGGTGGCGTTCGACGTCGCTGCCGCGGTCGTCGCGCCGTAGCCGAGGGCCGCGGTGAACGTCGTGTCCGTGCCGACCGGGATCTGTCCGCATTGGACCACGTTGCCCGTGCCCGCGATGTTGTCGAACTGGTTGTTCAACGTCTTGTCCGCGCGGAGGTCGCTCAAGCAGTCGCTGGCCGCTCCGCTGTAGCCGTTGTCGTGTGCGGTGAAGCCGGTTGAGACTCGCAGTGCCGACACCACTGTTGTGGCCGTGCCGCCGAAGAGCGTCTCGGTGCCGCTGGCGACGAGGCCGGTTCCGTCCCACCAGGCGTTGTCGTTCGCGCCGCCGCCCGCCATGGACGGGTTGGCCAGGAGGTACAGCTTGTAGCTGCCGCCGTCGAGGGACTGGAAGCGGGTGTTCGTGACCAGTGTCGCTCGGGCCGGGTCGGTGACGTAGTTCGTCGTGATCCGGTACTTGCCGCTCTTCGCCGTGTTCGTGACCGTGTACTGCAGGGCCTTCTCGTCCGGCATCGTGACCGCGTGGTTCGTCGCGTCGCGTTCCAGGTCCACGAAGGTCGTTCCGTCGGTGATCACGTACTGCATGTCCTGCATGTTCGGGATGTCCGCTCGGGGGTAGAAGACCTCCGATGTGATGCCGTTCGCCAGGGTGAACCACACTGGGCTTGTTGTCGTCGTCGACGTTCCCAGGCCCGACTTGTTGCCCGTTGCCCAGGATGCTCCGCTGCCGCAGCAGTCCGTTGCCGTGCCCGTTGCCTGGGCTGTTCCCGGGAGTGCGGCGGCTAGGAGGATTCCTGCTCCTGTGCAGGCCAGGACGGCTTTCCACCTGATCATCTCGGGCCTCCGGCGGCTTTGTTGTTGGTCGCAACATATTGGGCCCTTGCTTGGTGTCAGGCAATGTCCGATCGGACTTTATCGATTCAGCCCTCATGCTGTCGGCTCTTTGGTTCCGGCACCCCGAAGTCTGATTGTGACTACGGCCGGCAGCACCGCGTCAAGGCGGGAAAGCGTGCCTTGACCCGGCGTTGCCGGCCGTGTTCTGGCTTCGGATCGGGGTTGCGGGGAGGTCTGGGTTTCCCTGGGGTCGGGTTGTCTTTGAGCCAGACCTTTTCTTGCCTTATGCGTTCGCTATGCGGTCCAGCCACTCCGCCAGCAAGACTCGCTCCGCCTTCGTCAGTGTCGTTGCGCCGTCCAGTCCTGCTCTTAGTGCGATCGCTCGCTCTGGGAGGTTCGAGCCTGCCTGCTCCGGCTCTCCCGTCAGGATTCGGCTCATTACCGTCTCCCTTGCCGTTGCCGAAAGCTCCGGGTCTCGTTCCGCCTCCGGGGCTGCGATCAGGGCCAGCACTACGCCCATTCCCGTGGCGTGGACCAGTTTTGCCGCGCGGTCCACGCTCACTCGCAGCCGGCCCGCCTCCGCTACGCGCTCCACGATGCTTCGCAGCATCGACTCCGCTTCCCTTGCCGCTGGTGACGTGCGGCCCGGGCGGGCGTCGCCGTACATCAGCACGTAGAACTCCGGCTTCGACAAGCCGAACTCCATGTGCAGGTCCCAGCCGCGGCGCAGGTCCTCCACCGCGTCACCCGTCGAGCCCAACGCTCGCTTGCTCGTCAGGTACTCGTCGAAGCCATACGCCGCCACCGCGTCCAGCAAGCCGTCCTTGTCGCCGAACAGCCGGTACAGCGCCGGGGGCTGGACGCCCGCCGCCGCGCTCACCGCTCGGGTCGACAGACCGTCGCGGCCCTCTGCCGCCAGCAGTGCCGCCGCCGCTTCGAGGATTCGCTCGCGGGTGTCCGTCGCCGTCTTCGTCGCCATGGTTCCGATGGTAACAAAACCTCGGTAGCGTCTGTTCGACCTGTGTCGAGCTGACCGACGGCCCCGGCCGGATCAGCTCGACAGCGAGAAGTGGTCGATCGCCACGCGGTGGGCCAGGCGACGTAACAACGGGGCCGCGTCCGCCATGCAGCGGGCCGGGTCGGGTTCCAGGTCCGTCAGCGCGTACGCCGCCGAGATGCCCGCCGCGGCCAGGTCCACTGAGGACAGCTGACAGCGCCCGGCCACCGCGACGCAGGGGATGCCCTTGGCCGCCGCGGCCCGGGCGACACCCGCCGGGGCCTTGCCGGACAACGTCTGCCGGTCCAGGGAACCCTCGCCGGTCACCACCAGCGCCGCCCCGGCCAGGGCCGCGTCGAACCCGAGCAGGTCGAGCAGCAGCTCGATGCCCGGGCGCATCCGGGCGCCCAGCGCCGCCATCGCGGCGAAACCCACTCCCCCGGCCGCGCCGGCGCCCGGACGCTCGGCGAAACGTGGCCCGACGTGCGCCGCCCAGTGCCGCAACGCGGCGTCGAGCGTCTCGACGTCGTCCGGGGACGCACCCTTTTGCGGGCCGTAGACGACCGCCGCCCCGCGCAGCCCGTACAGCGGGTTGTCCACGTCGCTCGCCAGCTCGAAGTCCACTCCGGACACGTCCAAACCGGACAGGTCGAGCGTGGTGAGCCGGGCCAGCGCCGCGCCGCCGAACGGGAGCTCCCGGCCGGCGTCGTCGAGGAGGCGGGCGCCCAGTGCGGTCAGCAGTCCCGCGCCGCCGTCGGTGCAGGCGCTGCCACCCACGCCGAGGACGATCCGGCGGCAGCCCGCGCGGATCGCCGCCGCGATCACGTCGCCGGTCCCCACGCTGGTCGCGTCCAGCGGTGCGGGTGCGCCCGGCAGCCGGTGCAACCCGGACGCCTCGGCCAGTTCGACGACCGCGGTGTCGCCGCGCACCGCGTAGCAGGCCGTCACCAGGGCGCCGGTCGGGCCCCGCGCCGGGACCCGCACGCGCTGGAACCCGGCGGCGACGGCGGCGTCGACCGTGCCGTCGCCGCCGTCGGCCACCGGAAGCGTCTCGACGTCGAGCTCGGGGTGGACGTCGGCGAGGCCGGTGGCCACCGCCGACGCCACCTCGGCCGCGGTCAGCGACCCCTTGAACTTGTCCGGCGCGACCAAGACCCTCACACGGCCGCCTTGTACGCCCGCCAGTCGCCGATTTCCGTGATGTCCCGGAGGGCGACGTGCGAGGTGTACGGGCGGCGCAACAGCATGGCGAACGCCGAGCTGCCGTCCGCCAGCTCCACCACACCCAGCTCGAGCTCGTGCGGCTCCGAAGGGAGAACCTTGTCCCGCAGGTCGTCCAGTGAGACGTCGTACACCTCGCCGACCACCGCCGCGCCGCCGTGCGACACCGGGTACAGCGCCGGGCACTGCTCGCCGACGGCGTAGAACCGGTACTTCGGCGCGGTCTCCGCGGTCGTGACGAACGGCGAGCCGGCCAGGAGGTGGTGCAGTGGCTCGCCGCGCATGGCGCCGCCGTTGAAGAACATCAGGGTCACCAGGATCTCCTTAGCGGAAGAGGGCTTCGACGCCGTCCACGGCGAAGTACACCGCGAACACCAGCGCCAGCAGGGAAAGCAGCCAACCGGCCTCACGCCACTTGCCGCGGCCGATCTTGATCAGCACGAACGCGATCAGGCCCGCGCCGACGCCGTTGGTGATCGAGTAGGTGAACGGGATCAGCGCCGCGGTCAGGAACACCGGGATCGTGTAGTCCGGGTCGTGCCACGGGATGTGCCGGCACTGGGCGACCATCATGCCGCCGATGACCACCAGCGCGGGCGCCGCGGCCTGCGCCGGCACGACCCCGGCGAGCGGGGTGAACAGCAGCGTCCCGGCGAACAGCAGACCGGTGACGACACTCGCGAGCCCCGTCCGGGCGCCCTCGCCGACGCCGGCCGCGGACTCCAGGAACACCGTGTTCGGCGACGACCCGGTGACACCGCCCGCGATCGCGCCCGCGCCGTCGACCAGCAGGATCCGGCCCATCCGGGGCACCTTGCCGTTCTTCGACAGCCCGGCCTCGTCGGACACGCTGGTGATGGTGCCCATCGCGTCGAAGAAGCCGGACAGCACCAGCGTGAACAGGAACACCGTCGCCGCGAGCGCCCCCGCCGACGCGAAGCCGCCGAACAGGTCGATGTGGCCGAAGAGCCCGAAGTCGGGAGCGGCGACGACGTGGTCGGGCAGGGCCGGCGTAGTGAGGCCCCAGCCGCCGACGCCGAACGCCTGGTGCAGCACCACGGCGAACACGGTGGCGACCCCGATGCTGATCAGCACCGCGCCCGGGACCTTCCGGGCCATCAGCACGATCATCAGCAGCAGGCCGAAGCAGAACACCACGATCGGCCAGCCGTGCAGGTGCCCGCTCGCCCCGAGGCGCACCGGGACCGTGGTCTGCGCCGAGTCCGGCATCCGGGTCACGAACCCGGCGCTGACCAGCCCGACCAGGGCGATGTAGAGCCCGATCCCGACGGTGATCGCCATCTTGAGCGGTCGTGGGATGGCGTTCATGATCCGTTCGCGCACCCCGCTGACCGCCATCAGCACGATGCAGACACCTTCGAGCACGACCAGCCCGAACGCCTGCGCCCAGGTCATCGACGGCGCCATCTGAAAGGCGACGATGCCGTTGATGCCGAGCCCGGCGGCCAGCGCGAGGGGCGCGTTGCCGACGACGCCCATCAGGATGGTCATCACCGCCGCGGCCAGCGCGGTCGCCGTGGTCACCTGCGCCGCGGACAGCCGGGCGCCGGTGATGTCGGCGGAGGCGCCGAGGATGAGCGGGTTGAGCAGCACGATGTAGGCCATCGCGACGAACGTCGTGACACCGCCGCGGACTTCGCGGCCGATCGTGGACTGCCGGGCGCGCAGCTCGAACAGCTTGTCGAGCAGGGATCGGCGCTGGGGTGGTTCGGGTACTTCGTCGAGGTCGGGCTCGTGGATTTCTACCTGGGTCATGCGTCCTGCCCTTGCCGGTGGGTGTGCTCGGCCAGGCCGAGGCACAGCGCCGTGCCTGGGCGAGCGGGACGTTCGGTTCGGTTGTGCTCCGGTCAGCTGGCCTTGTGGGTCAGAAGTCGGCGGGTCAGTAGTCGGTGCGGTCGGCCTTGTCGAGCCAAGCCGCGAAGGGGGCGAAACCGTCCTTCGTGGACAGTCGCGTCACGGGTACCGTCCACGTTTCGCGCGGACGGTCGAAGAGTTCGTAGAAGACGCGGTCGTCGAAGCCGGCCTTGGCCGCGTCGTCGCGGTCGGCGGCGAAGAGGACCTTGTCCACGCGCGCCCACAGCGCCGAGGACAGGCACATCGGGCACGGCTCGCAGCTGGAGACGAGCACGCAGCCGTCGAGCTTGAACGTGCCGAGCGCCTGACAGGCCGCGCGGATCGCGACGACTTCGGCGTGCGCGGTCGGGTCGAGGTTCGCGGTGACGCGGTTGACACCGGTCGCGACGACCTCGCCGTCCTTCACTACCAGCGCGCCGAACGGGCCGCCGCCGTTGGCGACGTTCGTCTCCGCGATGCGGATGGCTTCGTCGAGCCAGTCCTGCTCGACGGAAATCGACGTGGTCATCTCAGACTCCAGTGATGTGCTCGGGGCGGATCGGGACGCGCGGCAGCTCGAGGCCGGTGGCCGCGCGGATGGCGTTGGCGATCGCGGGCGTCGCCGAGATCGTGGGTGGCTCGCCGACGCCGCGGACGCCGTAGGGGGCGTGCGGGTCCGGCCGCTCGATGACGTCGACGCGCATCGGGGGCATGTCGAGGATGGTCGGGATGAGGTAGTCGGTGAACGACGGGTTCCGCACCTTGCCGTCCTTGACCAGGATCTCCTCCATGACGGCGAGGCCGAGGCCCTGGGCCGAGCCGCCCTGGATCTGGGCGACGACGGCGTCGGGGTTCATCGCCTTGCCGACGTCCTGGGCGCAGTCGAGCTGGACGACCTTGACCAGGCCGAGGTCCAGGTCGACGTCGACCACGGCCCGGTGCGCGGAGAAGCCGTACTGGACGTGGGCGTCACCCTGCCCGGTCTCGGGGTCCAGCGGGTAGGTCGGGCGGTGGTGGAACTCGCGGGTCTCCTCGATCGCGGTGTCGCCGAGCAGGTCCGCCAGGTCCGCGACGACTTCGCCGTCGGCCGCGACGACCTTGCCGCCGACCAGGGACATGCCTTCGGCAGGCCGCCCGAGCCGGGCGTAGACGGCCTCGGCGACCGCGCGACACGCGTTGCGGACCGCGCCACCGGTGACATAGGTCTGGCGTGACGCCGAGCTGGAGCCGGCGTCGCCGACACTCGTGTCGGCCGGGTGCACGCTGACCCGCGTCAGGCCCAGCTCGGTGCGGGCGATCTGCTGCTGCAGCGTCACCAGGCCCTGGCCGACCTCGGCCGCGGCGGTGTGCACCATCGCCACCGCCTCGCCGCCGAGCACCTCCAGGCGGACGCGGGCGGTCGAGTAGTCGTCGAGACCTTCGGCGTAGGAGATGTTCTTGATGGTCACGCCGTAGCCGACCCCGCGAACGACGCCTTCGCCGTGGGTGGTGTTGGACGCGCCGCCGGGCAGCTCGCGGATGTCGCGTTCACCGGTGGGCTCGGGCGGCAGCGGCAGGTCGCGGACCCGCTGCACCAGCTCGGCCACGGGCGCCGGGAAGTCGACCACCTGGCCGGTGACCACAGTGGACCCTTCGCTCAGCGCGTTGCGGATCCGCAGCTCGGCCGGGTCCATGCCCAGCGCGGCCGCCAGCTTGTCCATTTGGGACTCGTAGGCGTAGGTCGGCTGGACCGCGCCGAGCCCGCGCATCGCACCGCAGGTCGGGTTGTTCGTGTAGACGCCCCAGCCTTCGATGTGCGCATTCGGGACGTCGTACGGGCCGACGCTGAGCGTGGTGCCGTTGCCGACCACGACCGGGGTTTTCGACGCGTACGCGCCGCCGTCGAAGTACATCCGCGCCTTGACGTAGACGATCTTGCCCTCGCGGGTGGCGCCGTGCTCGTAGTACATCTTCGCCGGGTGCCGGTGGACGTGCCCGAAGAACGACTCCAGGCGGTTGTAGCTCATCTTGACCGGGCGGCCGGTGCGCAGGGCCAGCATGCACGAGTGGATCTGCATGGACAGGTCCTCGCGGCCGCCGAACGCGCCGCCGACGCCGGACAGCGTCAGCCGCACCTTCTCCAGCGGCAGGCCGAGGGCCCTCGCCGTCTGGCGCTGGTCGACGTGCAGCCACTGTGTCGCGAGGTAGAGGTCGACGCCGCCGTCTTCGGCCGGCACCGCGAGCCCCGATTCGGGCCCGAGGAACGCCTGGTCCTGCATGCCCAGTTCGTAGACGCCGGACACGACGACGTCCGCGGTCGCCGCCGGGTCGCCCTTGACGATCCGCTGGTGCCGGACCAGGTTCCCGTCCGGGTGCAGCTTGGGCAGCGAGTCGTCGTGCGCGGCCCGCTCGGGGTCGGTGATCGGCTCGAGGACGTCGTACTCGACGACGATCTCCTTGAGCGCCTGCCGCGCGATCTCCGGGTGGTCGGCCGCCAGGATGGCGACCGGCTCACCCTGGTAGCGGACCAGGTCCGCGGCCAGGGCCGGGGTGTCCTGGTACTTGAGGCCGTAGACGTTCTCCCCGGGCACGTCCTCGTGGGTGAGGACCGCGTGCACACCCGGCTGGGCCAGCGCGCGGGAGACGTCGAGGCGGACGATCCGGGCGTGCGGGTGCGGGCTGCGCAGCGTGGCACCCCACAGCATGTCCTCGTGCCACAGGTCCGAGGAGTAGGCGAACTCGCCACGCACCTTGAGCGTCCCGTCCGGGCGCAGTGGGCTCTCGCCGATACCGCCGGCGATCGTGTCGTGCAGCTCCTGGGGAGACCGGGCCGGCGCGCTCATCGGACCGCCTTCTTCGCGGCCGCGTCACGGACCGCGTCGAGGATCTTCTCGTAGCCGGTGCACCGGCAGAGGTTCCCGGCGAGCGCCTCGCGGATCTCGACGTCACTCGGGTCCGGGACGCGCTCGATCAGGTCGTGCGCGGCAACCAGCAAGCCGGGTGTGCAGAACCCGCACTGGACGGCGCCGCGCTCGACGAACGACTCCTGCACCGGGTCGAGGTCGTCGCCCTCGGCCAGGCCCTCGACGGTGACGACGTCACGGCCTTCGGCCTGCCCGGCCGCGACCAGGCACGCACAGGCCGGGACGCCGTCGAGGTAGACCGTGCACGACCCGCATTCGCCCTGCTCACAGGCGTTCTTCGAGCCCGGCAGGCCGAGCCGCTCACGCAGCACGTAGAGCAGGCTCTCGCCTTCCCAGACGTTGTCCGCCCGGCGGTGCTCGCCGTTGACGGTGACGTTCACGCGCACTTCGCGCTCCCTCCGAGTCGGGCACAGTAGTCGGTCCAGGCCCAGGTCAGCGTCCGGCGTGCCATCACACCCAAGGCGTGGCGCCGGTAGGCCGCACTCCCCCGGACGTCGTCGATCGGCGACGCGGCCGCCGCGACCAGGTCACCGAAGCGGCGCTTGACCGAGTCGTTCAGCGCCTTCGGGGCGTCCCAGTCCAGCTCGCCGGCCAGGAACTCCTCGGCGTCGAGGGCCCGGCGCGGGGTGGGCGCGGCCGAGCCGACACCGGTGCCGACGCGGCGCTCCTCCGGGTGCAACGCGAGGCCGAACGCGGCGACCGCGATGACCATGGCGTTGCGCGTGCCGATCTTGCTGAACTGCTGGGGCCCGGTGGCCGGTCGCAGCAGCACCGCGGTGATCAGCTCGTCCTCGGCCAGGACGTTGCGCTTGACCCCGACGTAGAAATCCTTCGCCGCGACGATCCGGGTGCCGCGGACCGAGGCGATTTCGACCTCCGCGTCCGCGGCCAAGAGCGCCGGGTGGGAATCGCCCGCAGGCGAAGCCGCGCCCAAATTGCCCCCCACCGAACCGCGATTGCGGATCTGCGGGGACCCCACGGTCCGCGCGGCCATCGCGAGGCCGGGCAGCCGCGTGCCAAGTTCGGCGATGATCCGGGTGTAGGGCACGGCCGCGCCGATCCGGATCCGGCCGTCGTCGGCGCCGTGCTCGTGGAGCTCGGCGACGCGGCCGAGGTCGAGCAGGGACTCCGGACGGCGGTGGTCGAAGTTGAGCTCGACCATCACGTCCGTGCCGCCGGCGATGGGGACCGCACCGGGGTTCGCGGCACGCGCGGCGAGCGCGTCGGCCAGCGAGGCGGGTCGGAGGAATTCCACTGTGGACGTCCTTTCGGGGCTGCTTCGTGAAGAAGTACACACGCTCGGGTGTGGCCGGGACCACGGCAAAACCCCTGAAAGGCGGGTGAATTTACGGCCCGCGTTTGTACTTTCCGACAACAGCTTGATCCAGGGCGTGGAAAGGCCGCCGTGCGAGGTCAGGGGCTCGCACGGCGGCCGTGGTCACGCGGGCGTTACGCCGGTTCGAACTCCTTGACCGCGTCGAGCGCGGCGCCCATCGCGGCGTTGCCTTCACGTTCGATCATGATCTCGACCAGGACCGGGCGGCTGGTGCGCTCGGCCTCCTTGCGGGCCCACTCCAGCGAAGACCGGATCTCGCCGGGCTCGAGCACACGGGTGCCCGAACAGCCGTAGGCCTCCATGATCTTGACGTTGTCCGTGCCGTTCGAGTCGTAGTGGATGTCGACCTCGAAGTTCATGTCGTACCCGGTTTCGGCCTGGCGGATCAGGCCGAGGTACTCGTTGTTGAGCATGATCAGCACGAACCCGACGTCGTACTGCGCGGCGACCGCCAGTTCCTCGACGAGGAACTGGAACGAGTAGTCCCCGACCACACCGACGACTTCCGCGTCCGGCTTCGCCTTCTTGACGCCGATCGCGGCGGGGATCTCCCAGCCGAGCGGGCCGGCCTGGCCGCAGACCTGGTAGTGGCGCGGCTTGTGCGCCTTCTGGAACTGACCCGACCAGATTTGGTAGAGCCCGATCGCGGTGACGAAGTAGGTGTCCTCGCCGAAGGTTTCGTTGATCTCCTTGAACACCCGCGGCGCCTTGATCGGCAGGGTGTCGAAGTCCTCGCGGCGGGGAAGCGCTTCCTTCAGCTCCGCGATCCGGCCGACCCATTCGCGCCTCGGCTCCGGCGACCGCTTCTCCAACGCAGCCAAAAGCGCGTCGAGGAACTCCCGCGTGTCCGACACGATCCCGAGATCGGGCCCGAACACCTTGCCCAGCTGGGTGGGTTCGATGTCGACGTGGATGAACTTCCGGTCACCGCGGTACACCGACAGCTCGCCGGTGTGCCGGTCACCGAAGCGGGCACCCAGCGCCAGCACCAGGTCCGACTCCAGGAAAGCCGCGTTGGCCCAGCGCTGCGACGTCTGGATGCCGGCCATCCCGGCGAACAGCTCGTGGTTCTCGGGGAAGCTTCCCTTGCCCATCAGCGTCACCTGGACCGGGACGTCGAGGCGCTCGGCCACGGCGCGCAGCTGTTCGCTCGCCTCGCCGAGAACGACACCACCGCCGGCCAGGATCAGCGGGCGTTCCGCGGCCAGGAGCATGTCCAGTGCGCGCTCGACCCGCGCGGACGCGGGCTTGACGGCGGTCACCGGCAGCGGCGAGTCGATCGAGGAGTCCCACTCGATGTCCTGCTTCTGGACGTCGATCGGCAGGTCGATGAGCACCGGGCCCGGGCGGCCGGACCGGGCGATCCGGAACGCCTCGCGGAAGATCCACGGCAGCTGCGCGGCCTCCTTGACCTGCACCGCCCACTTCGTGACCGGCTTGGCGATCTCGACGATGTCGACGGCCTGGAACGCCTCGGTGTGCAGCTTGTTCGACGCGGCCTGGCCGGTGATGCAGATCATCGGGATCGAGTCCGCGTGCGCGGTGTAGAGCCCGGTGATCATGTTCGTCCCGGCCGGGCCGGACGTGCCGATGGCCACGCCGACATTGCCGTTCGTCCTGGCCCAGCCGTCGGCCATGTGCGTCGCGCCCTCTTCGTGGCGGACGATCAGGTGCTGGATCGCCCGGCCTTGCAGGGCGTTATACAGCGGGAGGATCGCGGCGCCGGGGCAGCCGAAGACGGTGTCGACGCCTTCGCTCTCCAGGACGTCGACGACGGCTTGCATGGCGGGGATCCGGGGCATGTCACACCTCCGCCGGGCCGCGGCCCGACAACTGTTCGGCGACCTTCAGCAAGGCCGAGTGGTCCAGGGAGCCGTAGCCCATGGCACGGCCGGCGGCGACGAGCTGGGCGACCAGCCCGGTGAGCGGGAGCGCGACGTCGGCCTGCCGGGCGGCGGCCAGCGCGATCCCCATGTCCTTGTGGTGCAGGTCGATCCGGAAGCCGGGCGCGAACTGGCGGTCCACCATGGACTTGCGCTTGAGCTCCAGGATCCGGCTGCCCGCCAGTCCCCCGGCGAGCACGTCGAGGCCCGTGGCAGCGTCCACTCCGGACGCTTCCAGCAGCACGATCGCCTCGGCGACCAGGCCGTAGATGCCGCCCACGACGAGCTGGTTGGCGGCTTTGACGACCTGACCGGCGCCGTGCGGGCCGACGTGCACAACCGTCTTGCCGAGCGCGTCGAACACCGGCTTCGCGGCCTCGAAGTCCTCTTCGGAGCCACCGACCATGATGGACAGCGACGCCTGCTCGGCGCCGGCCTGGCCACCCGACACGGGTGCGTCGAGGACGCGGATCTTCTTGTCCCGCGCGGCTTCCGCGACGGCGATCGACGTCTCGGGCCGGATGGTGCTCATGTCGATCAGGAGCGCGCCGGGCTCGGCGGCGTCCAGGACCCCGCCCGCGGCCAGCACGACCTCCTCGACCTGCGGGTGGTTCGGCAGCATCGTGATCACGACGTCCGCCCCGGCCACCGCGTCGGCGACCCCGGACGCGGCGCGCCCGCCGGCGGCCTGGAGCTTCTCCCCCGCGGCGGGGTGGACGTCGTAGCCGCTGACGTCGTGCCCGGCCGCGACCAGGTGCGCGGCCATCGGCGCGCCCATCACGCCCAGTCCGATGAATCCCAGTTTCATGCTCGTCCCCTTCGGGTTTTCGGCAGCCAGTCCAGTGACGCGAGCGTGTTCGGCTCCGGGACGTACTCGATCCCGACGAACCCGTCGTAACCCGCGTTCTGGAGCTTCGCGAGGTGACCTTCGATGTCGAGGGACCCGGTGCCGGGCTGGTGCCGGCCGGGTGCGTCGGCGATCTGCACGTGCCCGATCCGGGCGATGTGCCGCGTCGCCAGTGCGTCCAGGTCGTCGCCGTTGACTGCCAGGTGGTACAGGTCGGCCAGCAGTCGCACGTTGTCGCGCCCGAGGTCGTCGAGCACGGCCACGGCGTCCGCGGCGGTCTTGAGCGGGTAGCGGTCCGCGCCGGAGAGCGGTTCGAGGACCAGCTGTGCGCCGATCTTCGCGGCGGCCTCGGCGGCGTTCGCGAGGTGGACCAGCGCCAGGTCGTCCTGCTTGGCGGGGTCTTCGCCGTCGAGCCGGTTGCCGTAGAGCGCGTTGAAGCTGCGGCAGCCGGTGCGTTCGGCGACGTCCAGCGCCACGACGAGGCTGTCGGCGAACTCGGTCTCGCGGCCGATCCACGACACGAGGCCGCGCTCCCCCGCCGCCATGTCGCCGGCGTAGAAGTTCAGCCCGCGCAGCCGGACGCCGTCCAGGCTCCGCACGAACGCGTCGACCTCGTCGCGCGTGGGGACCGCGGTGTCGAACGGCCACCAGTACTCGACGTCGGTGAACCCGGCTTCCCGCGCGGCGGCCGCCCGGTCGAGCAGCGGTACCTCCTTGAACAGGATCGACAGGTTGGCGACGTACGGCAGGGAGTGCCCCTCTTCTGGCATCGCGACCTCAAATTTCACTATCCGGAATTTTTCTTTCGCATATCGAGAATAGCTGTTCAGCGGGCACGCGGTCAACGGCCAGGCGCGTGCGACCTCAGGCGTAGCGCGTACGCCGCGAGTCGCACCGCCGCCGCGGGAAGATCGCCCGCCGGCCGGTCGATCCCGCTCCGCGGCCCGCCTACCTTGGGCCGCCACGACGAAGGGAGCCGGATGATCGAGGCACGAGCGGTGTCGAAGCGGTACGGCGGGCGGGCCGCCGTCGACGGGGCGACGTTCACCGTCAGACCCGGGGCGGTGACCGGGTTCCTCGGCCCGAACGGGGCCGGGAAGTCCACCACGATCCGGATGATCATGGGCCTGGACGCGCCGACGTCCGGCTCGGTGACGGTCAACGGCAAGGCGTACGCGGAGCATCCGGCACCCCTGCGGGAGGTCGGCGCGTTGCTCGAAGCCAAGGCCGTCCACCCGGGCCGGTCGGCCTACCACCACCTGCTGGCTTTGGCCCACACCAACGGAATCCCGCCACGACGCGTCGACGAGGTGCTCGAGCTCGTCGGGCTGACCGACGTCGCGCGGCAGCGGGCCGGCGGGTTCTCCCTCGGCATGGGCCAGCGCCTCGGCGTGGCCGCCGCGCTGCTCGGCGACCCCGCGACCCTCGTCCTCGACGAGCCGGTCAACGGCCTGGACCCGCAGGGCATCCTCTGGATCCGCACCCTGCTGCGCCGGCTGGCCGCCGAGGGGCGCACGGTGTTCGTCTCCTCGCACCTGATGAGCGAGATGGCCCTGACCGCCGACCACCTCGTGGTGATCGGGCGCGGCCGCGTCATCGCCGAGACGTCGGTGCGCGAGTTCATCGACCGCGCGTCGGCCAAGGTCGTCCGGGTCCGCACGCCGCAGGCCACGCAGTTGCGGGAACTGCTCACCGGACCGGGGATCGACGTCACCAGCACCGCGCCCGGGCTGCTCGAGGTGCACGGCGTCACCGGCGCCGAGGTCGGCCTCCTCGCCTGCCGCCACGCCATCCCGCTGGAGGAACTGGCACCAGTCCAGGCGTCGCTGGAAGAAGCGTTCATGGAGCTGACCGAGGACGCCGTCGAGTACCGCACTCCCGAAGGGCACGTCGCATGACCACCGGTGTCACGCTCCCGCGCGTCATGCGCTCGGAATGGGTGAAGTTCCGTTCCCTGCAGTCGAGTCCGGTCACGGTGATCTCGGCGCTGGTCGCCATGGTCGCGCTCGGCTGGCTCACCTGCGCCCTCAACGCCGGGCGCTGGTCGCAGCTGAGCGAGCAGACCCGGGCCCGGCTCGAGCCGACCGCGCTCAGCATCCAGGGCTACGTCCTGGTCCAGCTCGCGTTCGGGGTCCTGGGCGTGCTCGTGGTGTCCGGGGAGTACACCACCGGCCAGATCCGCTCGACGTTCTCCGCCGTGCCGGCCCGCACGCCCGTGCTCGCCGCGAAGGCGGCCGTGCTCGCGGCGGTGGCGTTCGTGATCGGGGAGGTCGCCGCGTTCGCCGCCTTCCTCGGCGGGCAGGCTTTCCTTGCGTCACAGGACATCGAGACGAACTTGGCCGAGCCGGGGGTGTTCCGCGCGGTCTTCGGCGTCGGGCTCTACCTGACCGGGGTCGGCCTGCTCGGTGTCGCGCTCGGCTGGCTGATCCGGCACACCGCCGGCGCCATCGCCGCACTGGTCGCGCTGATCATGGTCGTCCCGGCGCTGGCCGGCGTGCTGCCGGAGAGCTGGGTCCCGCACGTCGTGCCGTACCTGCCGAGCAACGCCGGGCAGGCGCTGATCACCGTCCGGCCGTCGGCGCTGTCCCTGCCGCCGTGGACCGGTTTCGCCTGGTTCTGCGGTTACGTCGTGGTCGCGCTGGCCGCGGCCGCCGTCGTGCTCAAGCGGCGGGATGCCTGAAACCGGTGCCGCGCGAGCGCCCGGAGGAGATGATGACGGGGTGACCGACGGACTCATCGAACCCGGGTTCCGCTCCACCTGGCCGGGCGCCGGGCCGCTGCGCGCGTGGGCGCGGCGGCACCCGGCGCCCGCCGACCTGCTACTGGCCTTCGCCCTCCTCTTCCTGGCGCTGATGGTCGGCGCCGCGGGCGCGGAGCCGGGCGGACCGTGGCTCGTCGTCGTGGTGGTTCTGCTCCTCGGGATGCTGGCCGCCCGGCGGCGGTTCCCGCTGGCCGTCCTGGCCGCCACCACCGCGGTCGGCGTCGCCCAGGACCTGTTCGGGCCGCAGTTCCCGCCCACCACGGTCGCCGTGCTGATCGCCGGCTACACCGTGGCCGCGCACCGCGACCGGCACCGCGTGCCGGCGGCGGTCGCGACGGTCGTCGCGCTCACCGCGGGTGGGATCGGCGGCCACACCGGCTGGGCGATGCTCGCCGCCGGGCTGGTGTTCAGCACCGCGATCGTCACGGCGGCGTTCGCGCTCGGGGTGAACGTCCGGACCCGCCGCGCGTTCCTGGCTTCACTGCACGACCGCGCCGTACGGGCCGAGCGGGAACGCGATCAGGAGAGCCAGATCGCGGCCGCGCGGGAACGCGCGCGCATCGCCCGCGAGATGCACGACATCATCGCGCACAACCTCTCGGTGATGATCGCGCTCGCCGACGGCGCCGCCTTCGCCGCCCGCACCGACAGCGCCCAGGCCGAGGCGGCCGCGAAGCACGTCTCGGCCACCGGAAGGCAGGCACTGGACGAAATGCACCGGCTGCTCAACGTCCTGCGGGGCGGCGGTGAGGACAGCCCCCGCGCGCCGCAGCCTGGCATCGCGGGCATCGACGAGGTGGTCGATCAGGTCCGCGCCACCGGGCTGCCGGTGACGTGGACGGTGACCGGCCGCCGGTTCCCGCTGCCGCCGACGGTCGAGCTGGCCGTCTACCGGGTCGCGCAGGAAGCGCTCACCAACGTCCTCAAGCACGCGGTGGCCCCGGCGTCGGCCAAGATCCACCTGACCTACGAAGACCCGCTCGTCACCCTCGAAGTGCTCGACGACGGCCGGCCGGCGCCGGCGCCGGTCACCGCCGGCGGCCACGGACTCAGCGGCATGCGCGAACGGGCGAGTGTCTCCGGCGGCGACGTCTCGGCCGGCCCGCGACCCGGCGGCGGCTGGCGCGTGTTCGGCCGGTTCGGGAGCGGCACGTGATCACCATCCTGCTGGTCGACGACGAACCGTTGCTGCGACTGGGGTTCCGGCTGGTCCTCCAGGCGCAGCCGGACCTGGAGGTGGTCGGCGAAGCGGCCGACGGCGCGGCCGCGGTGGCCCGCACGGCCGAGCTCGACCCCGACGTCGTGCTGATGGACGTCCGGATGCCCGGCGTGGACGGCATCGCGGCGACCCGCGAGATCGTGCGCTCCTCCCCGCGCTCACGGGTGCTGATCCTGACGACGTTCGACGTCGACGAGTACGCCTTCCCCGGCCTCAAGGCGGGCGCCAGCGGGTTCTTGCTGAAGAACGTCCCGCCCGACGACCTGCTGACGGCGATCCGCGCCGTGGCCCGCGGCGACGCCGTGGTGGCCCCGAGCGTCACCCGCCGCCTGCTGGAGGCGGTGGCCGACCGCCTCCCCGACCCGGCCCCGGCCGGCGGACCACCGACCACCCGCGGCCTGGACCGGCTGACCGAACGCGAGCTGGAGGTTCTCGAGAAGGTGGCGGGCGGGCTGTCGAACGCCGAGATCGCGGGCGAGCTGGTCTTGTCGGAGGCGACGGTGAAGACCCACGTCGGGCGGATCCTCACCAAGCTGAGCCTGCGGGACCGGGTGCAGGCGGTGGTGCTCGCGTACGAGACCGGGCTGGTCCGGCCGCGCTAACGGTTCTGCACGTGCTGCCAGCCGAAGCGGCCCTTGATGCACAGGTTCCCGTGCGTCACCGAGCTTTCGTGCGGTGAGGTCACCTTGACGATCTCGTTGTCCTGCACGTGCAACGTCAGGTTGCAGCCGACCCCGCAGAACGTGCACACGGTCGTCGTGGCCGTCTGCCGGGACTCGTCCCACGTGCCGTCTTCACGTTTGTCGTACTCGCGCTTGAAGCTCAGCGCCCCGGTCGGGCAGACCTCCACGCAGTTGCCGCAGTACACGCACGCGCTGTCCGGCAACGGGTTCGAGAACTCCGTCGAGATCCGGGCGTCGAAGCCGCGGCCGGCCACCGTGATCGCGAACGAGTTCTGCCACTGGTCGCCGCACGCGTCGACGCACTTGTAGCAGAGGATGCACTTCTCGTAGTCGCGGACGTACAGCTCGTTGTCCACCAGGGCCGGCTGGGCCACGGTGGCCGCGTCCGGGCCGAAGCGGTCCGGGTCCGCGCCGGTCTCGGCCATCCAGCGCTCGACGTCCGGGGTGGTCGACAGGTCCGTCGCCGAGCCGAGGAGTTCCAGGACCACCTTGCGGCTCGTGCGGGTCCGCTCGGAGTCGGTGTGCACCACCATGCCCGGCTCGGCCTTGCGGGAGCACGACGGCACCAGTGTCCGCGAGCCCTCGACCTCCACCATGCACACGCGACAGGCGTTCGCCGGTTCGAGGGTGTCGCCGTAGCACAGCGTCGGGATGTCCTTGCCCGTCGCCTTGCAGGCGTCGAGGATCGTCGAACCCTCCGGCACCCGGACGGTCGAGCCGTCCACAGTGAACTCGACCAGCCGCTTCGGGATCCCGATGTCCACGATAGTCATTGCAGTGCTCCCAGCCGGTCGATGGCGGATTCGATGGCGTTCCACGCGGTCTGGCCGAGCCCGCAGATCGACGAGTCCCGCATCACCCCGCCCACCTCGCGCAGCAGCGGCCGCTCGTCGGAACCGGCCGAGAGGACGCGCTTGATCGCCTCCTCCTGCCGGACCGTCCCGATGCGACACGGGACGCACTGCCCACACGACTCGTCACGGAAGAACTCCGCGATCCGCAGCAGGAACCCGCCGAGGTCGGCCAGGTCGTCGAGCACCAGCACGACACCCGAACCGAGGGTGGTCTTCGCCGCCCGTGCGTCCTCCATCGACAACGGCAGGTCGAGTTCGTCGGGCCGGAGGAACCCGCCCGCCGCGCCGCCGAGCAGGATCGCGCGCAGCGTGCGCCCCTCGGGCACTCCCCCGGCCAGCTCGAGCAGCGAACGCAGCGTCGTCCCGAACGGCACTTCGTAGACGCCGGGCCGTTCGACGTTCCCGGACAGGCAGAACAGCTTCGGCCCGGCCGAACCCTCGGTCCCGATCGAACGGTACGCGGCCGCGCCTTCGGTGAGGATCAGCGGGACGTTGACGAGGGTCTCGACGTTGTTGACCACCGTCGGCTTGCCGAACAGTCCTTTTTCCACCGGGAACGGCGGCTTCGTGCGGGGTTCGCCGCGGAAGCCTTCGATCGAGTTGAAGATCGCGGTCTCCTCGCCGCAGATGTAGGCGCCCGCGCCCCGCCGGATCTCGATGTCGAACGAAAATCCCTCGTGGCCCATGATGTCCACGCCGAGGAACCCGCGTTCGCGGCAGACCGCCAAGGCGTTCCGCAGCAGCCGCAGCGCCCGCGGGTACTCGCCACGCAGGTAGACGAACCCGCGGGACGCGCCGATCGCGTAGGCCGCGATCGTCATCGACTCCACGAGCGCGAACGGGTCGCCCTCGATGAGCACGCGGTCCTTGAACGTGCCCGGCTCGCTCTCGTCGGCGTTGCACACCAGGTAGTGCGGCGTCGCGGGCTGCCCGGCGGTCGCGGACCACTTGCGGCCGGTCGGGAACGCCGCGCCGCCGCGGCCCATCAGCCCCGAGTCGGTGACCTCCCGGATGACGGCCGCCGGTCCCATCCGCAGGGCGTTCCGCAATGCCGCGTACCCACCCGTCGCCCGGTAGTCGTCCAAACTGGACGGATCGACGACGCCCACCCGCCGCAGCAGCCGCAACCCCGACTGCTGGTGGATGACCGGCGGAGCACCTTCCGAAGCGGACGGACCTCGTCCGGCCGCCAGCACGGCCGACGCGCCGGTCGCCGGGGCGAGCAGCTCGGTGGTGGCCGGGTCGCCGGCCTGGAACGTCAGCGCCGCGGGGGCCCGTTCGCAGACGCCGAGGCACGGGCTGTGCTGCCACGTGACCCCGCCGCGCGCCTTCCCCGCGGCGCCGACGTGCTCGGTGAGGACGTCGCACACGGTGTCGGCGCCCTTGAGCCGGCAGGCCAGGTCGGTGCACACGTGCACCACTCGCTCCGGGCGCTCCGCCAGCGCGAACAGCGAGTAGAAGCTCGCCACGCCGTACGCGTCCGCGGGCGGCACGTGCAGTGCCTCGCAGATCAGGTTCAACGCGCCCTGGCTGATCCAGCCGACCCGGTCGTTGACCGCGTGCAGCGCGGGCAGGAGCTGGTCGCGGCCGCCGCCCGCGAACGCGGCGACCGCCGCCTTCTCTTCCCGCGAGGCGACCGCGTCGAGGAGCTTGAGGTCCATCGTCACACCACCGCGTCCGCGGGCAGTTTCTCGACGCGGATCGCCGCCGCCTTGTACTCGGCGGTCCCGGCGATCGGGCAGGTGGCTTCGATGGTGATGACGTTGACGTCGACCTCGTCCGGGAAGTGGAAGGTCATGAACGCCAGCCCGGGCTTCAGGCCCGCGTCGAGCCGGACCGGGGCCACGATCGCCCCGCGGCGCGAGGAGATCTGGACCAGGTCGTCGGCCTGGACCCCGAGCGACCGCGCGTCCTCCGGGCACAGGTCGAGCGTCTCGCCCTTGCGCAGCGGCGACGGGAACCCGCCGGACTGCACGCCGGTGTTGTAGGAGTCCAGCCGGCGCCCGGTGGTGAGCCGGATCGGGAACTCCTCGGTGACCAGGTCGACCGGCGGGCTGTGCTCGATCACCGTGAACGGCGCCGGGCGGCCGCGCTCGGCCGGGTCCTCGGCCCACAACCGGCCGTGCAGGAACGTCGGTTCGAGCGTGTCCTCGGTGTAGCACGGCCACTGGATGCCGCCGTGCTCTTCGAGCCGGGCGTAGGACATCCCGGCGTGCATCGGCGACAGCGAGCGCAGCTCGTCCCAGACCGCTTCGCCGTCGCGGCCGGTGTAGTCCCAGTCGTGACCGAGCCGGCGGGCCAGCTCCGACAGCAGCTCGATGTCGTCGCGGGCGCCTTCGGGCGGTTCGAGCGCACGGCGGACGCGCTGGACGCGGCGTTCGGAGTTGGTGAACGTGCCGTCGCTCTCGCACCAGGCCGCCGACGCCGGCAGCACGACGTCCGCCAGCTGCGCGGTCTTGGTGAGGAAGATGTCCTGCACCACCAGGTGGTCCACGTTGGACAGCCGCTTGATCGTGTGCTCGCAGTCCGCTTCGGACTGCACCGGGTTCTCGCCGATGATGTACACGCAGGTCAGGTCGCCGCGTTCCATCGCGTCGAGCATCTGGGTGAGGTTGAGCCCCTTGCGCGGCGGGATCGACGAGCCCCACGCCGTGTCGAACTTGGCCCGCACGCCGGCGTCGAGGACGTCCTGGAAGCCGGGCATGCGGTCCGGGATGGCGCCCATGTCGCCGCCGCCCTGGACGTTGTTCTGGCCGCGCAGCGGGTTCAGCCCGGCGCCGTAGCGGCCGACCTGCCCGGCCAGCAGCGACAGGTTGATCAGCGCGAGCACGTTGTCGGTGCCGTTGTGGTGCTCGGTGATGCCGAGGGTCCACGACAGCTGGCCGCGGTCGGCGCGGGCGTAGGTGTGCGCCAGCTCCCGGATCAGCTCGGCCGGCACGCCGGTGGTCTGCTCCGCGACTTCGAGGGTCCACGGCTCGACCGACGCGGCGAACTCGGCGAAGCCTTCGGTGGCCCGCTCGATGAACGTCGTGTTGGCCAGTCCGGAGTGGATGATCTCGCGGGCGATCGCGTGCGCGAGGGGGATGTCGGTGCCGACCTCGAGCTGCAGCTGCCGGTGCGCCCAGCGCGCGGTGCTGGTCTGCCGCGGGTCGACGACGAACAGCTTGGCGCCCCTGTTGACCGCCTTGAGCACGTGGTGGAAGAAGATCGGGTGCGCCTCGCGCGGGTTGCCGCCCCAGATCACGATGACGTCGGCGTCTTCGATCTCCGCATACGACGAGGTGCCGCCGCCGCTGTCGAACACCCGCGCCAGCCCGGCGACGCTCGGCGCGTGGCAGGTGCGGTTGCACGAGTCGACGTTGTTCGTGCCGATCACCGCGCGGGTGAACTTCTGCGCGACGAAGTTCATCTCGTTGGTCGCCCGCGCGCACGAGAACATCCCGAACGCCTCCGGTCCCTTGGTCTCGAGGGTGCGGCGGAACCCGGCGGCGGCCCGGTCGAGGGCCTCCTCCCAGGTCGCCGGACGCAGCACGCCGGAGTCGCGCACGAGGGGCTGGGTGAGCCGGACGTACGGCTCGGTCTTCCTGCGTTTCACGGGCACCTCCGGTTCAGTGCGCCCCGACGGGGACGGGCGGGTTGCTGGTGTGGTCGAGCAGCGAGATGGCGGCGTGGACGTGCCGCAGCGCGGGCGCGGGCACGCCGGTGAGGCCGGCCAGCTCGACGACCGCCCCGATGATCGCGTCGATCTCGAGGGGCTTGCCCGCTTCGAGGTCCTGCAGCATCGACGTCTTGTGGTGACCGACGCGCCAGGCGCCGTCGATGCGCTTCTCGACCGAGACAGCCGGGTCGCTGCCCGCGGCGCGGGCGATGGCCTGGGTTTCGGTCATCATCGTGGCGACGAGCGCGCGCGTGTCGTCGTGCTCGCACATCTGGGCCATGGTCGCCCGGGTCAGCGCGGAGAGCGGGTTGAAGGCGACGTTGCCCATCAGCTTGATCCAGATGTCGTCGCGCAGCCGCGGTTCGACCGGCGCCTTGAGCCCGCCGGCGATCATCGCCGCGCTCAGCACCTTGCAGCGCGCCGAGATCTCGCCGTCCGGCTCGCCGAGGGAGAACCGGGTGCCCTCCAGGTGCCGGATCACGCCCGGCTCCTCGATGACGGTGGAGCAGTAGACGACGCAGCCGATCGCGCGCCGCAGCTGGAGGACCGCGGTCACCGAGCCGCCGGGGTCGACGGTCTCGACGCGCCGGCCTTCGAGCGGATGACCGGCCAGGCCGTGGAAGTACCACCACGGGATGCCGTTCTGCGCGGCGACGACCGCGGTGTCCGGGCCGAGCAGCGGCGTGATCAGCGGCCCGCAGGAAGCGTAGGAGTTGGCCTTGAGGCCCAGGAACACGAAGTCCACCGGGCCGACTTCGGCCGGGTTGTCCGTGACGTGCGGGTGCGCGGTGAAGTCGCCGCGCGGGCTCAGCACGCGGACGCCGGACTCGCGCATCGCCGCGA
The DNA here is from genome assembly GCF_024703995.1 of Amycolatopsis iheyensis. Classification (GTDB taxonomy): domain Bacteria; phylum Actinomycetota; class Actinomycetes; order Mycobacteriales; family Pseudonocardiaceae; genus Amycolatopsis; species Amycolatopsis iheyensis. Next base: position 584,361 of record NZ_JAMXQV010000002.1, read on the forward strand.
GGTGGGCCCGCCGGGCGATCAGGTGCACCTCGGTCCCGCCGCGGTGCAGCGCGGCCCCGACGTAGGCGCCGATCGCCCCGGCCCCGAGAACAGCCACCTTCATGATGTGCCTCCGACTTCGGTCCGACACGTGATTGCATACAGTATCCTGGATTCAACCTCGAAGCCAGAGGGAGCGCAAAACGCCACAGCAGGGTGAGATTCTGGGATTTTGCATACCAAAACCTGTATCCTGGTAGCAGATTATCGCGTTCCTCTCCCTTCCGAGGTGTCCCGTGAGCCAGCCCGCTTCCCCGCTCCCAGACCGCGGCCCGTCCGGCCGCCGCACGGCCAAGGGCTCGCTCAGCTCGACCGCCGCGAAGCGCGTCGAACGGCCCGCCCCGCTGCGCCAGGTCGTCTACGAAGCCCTCGCGGAGCTGATCATCAACCGCACCCTCGAGCCCGGGCAGCACCTGGTGGAAGCCGATCTCGCCGAGTACCTGGGCGTCAGCCGGCAGCCGGTCCGCGAAGCCCTGCAGCGGTTGCAGAGCGAAGGCTGGGTCGACCTCCGGCCCGCGCAGGGCGCCTTCGTGCACCTGCCCACCGACGAGGAGGCCGACCAGCTGCTGAGCGTCCGCAGCGTGCTGGAGACGCACTCCGCGAAGCTCGCCGCCGGCAACGCGACGGCGGAGGACGTCCGGAAGCTGTGGGACCTGCAGCAGGTCGGCGTCCAGGCGCTCCGGGCCGAAGACACCGAAGGCCTGGTAGCGGCCAACGCCGCCCTGCACGCGTTTATCACGCAGCTGTCGGGGAACGCCGTCCTCGCGGAGCTGATCGGTCTGGTCGACCGCCGGGTCCGCTGGTACTACACGCCGATCGCCCGGCCCCGCGGACGAGACGCGTGGAACGAGCACGACGAGCTGATCCACGCCATCTCCGACGGGAACACCGAAGCGGCGGAGCAGATCATGGCCAAGCACACCGAGCGGACCCGCCAGGCCTACCACGAACGTCCGGAAGCTCCCCGATCCTGATGGCAGCAGGACCGGGGAGCGGGTAACCGGATCAGCCGCCGGCAGCGGCGGAAGGCCGCGCCACCAGCTCGGTTTCGACGAGCTGGTGGCGTGGCCGACCCGGCTGGCGCAGGAACAGCGTCAGCACGGCCGACAACACCGCGATGCAGCCGGCGAGCACGTACGCGCCGGTGTAACCCCACGCGCTGATGACCCCGGCGGCGAGCCCGCCACCGCCGACGCCACCGACCAGTTTCGCGCTGTAGACCAGGCCGTAGTTCGAGGCGTTGTTGTTCTCGCCGAAGTAGTCCGGCACCAGCGCCGCGAACAGCGGGTAGAACGCGCCGCCGCCGAAGCCGGTCAGGAACGCGAACACCATGAACAGGAACAGGTTGTGCGTGTTCCCGGCGTACAGCACACCGAACTGCGCGCCACCGGCGATCAGCAGCACGATCGTCAGCGTCTGCTTGCGCCCGATCTTGTCCGACGCCCAGCCGACGACCGCGCGGCCGGTGCCGTTCACGATGGCCAGCACCCCCGCCGAAGAGGCCGCGACGAACGCGCCGAAGTGGCTTTCCTTGGCGAAGGGCACCTGGAAGTTGATCCCGAACAGCGACACGCCGCCGATGATCACCAGGCACACCCACATCAGCGGGAGCATGCCGGTCCGGATCGCCTCCAGCGGCGTGAACTGGCGGACCGCCGGCGGGTTCTTGGCCAGGCTCTTGACCCCGGCCTTGTCCTTCGCCCACGACAGCGGGTCGATCTCCTTCGGCCACCAGCTCTTCGGCGGGTCCTTGAACAGGAACCCGCAGACGCCGACGACGATCAGCATGTACAGGCCGATCCCGTCGAGCACCCCGGTGACGTTCTCGTGGCCGAGGAACGCGCTGAAGAGGTAGATGAACGGCACGGACCCGTAGGCGAACCCGCCGTTCACGAACCCGGTCCGCGCCCCGCGCTTCTCGGGGTACCACTTGCCGACCATGTTGATGCAGGTCGCGTACACGAGCCCGGCGCCGGTGCCGCCGAGGACGGAGTACCCGATGAACGCCAGCGTCAGGTTCCCGCTGTGCGCGATGGTGAAGTAACCGATGCCGCTGCAGACGGCGCCGATCAGCATCGCCGTCTTGGCCGAGACGAGGTTCTTCTCCCGGAGCCGGCCCGCCGGGAACGCGACGCCGGCCTGGAACACCGCCCAGATGCTCGCCAGCCAGAACGCGTCCGACAGGGACCAGCCGTACTTCTCTTCGAGCGTTCCTTCGACGGCGCCCCAGCCGTACTCGAACACGCTGACCGCCATCATGGCGATCCAGGGCAGCCAGACCATCCAGCTGCGTGAGCGCCCCATGATGTCCTGCGGCGACTCGCCTATCCGGTAGACTCTCCCGTTCTGGTCAGTGATCTCCTGGTAAGTGGCTGCGGTCATGAAAGTTCTCCTTCGTCACCGTTGACTCAGGTTCGGCAGCAGGTTCGCGGCGCGCGCCCAGCGGTACTTCGCACCGAGCACCGCCACGGGCTTCTCGGTGGTGTAGGGGTACGCGACGACGCCGCGGTCGTACAAGTAGTCGCTCGCCTCCTCGACTTCGACGTCGCCGGACAGCGACGCGACAACAGGCTTGTGGATCCCTTTCGCGCGATATTCCTCTACCACCTCCGCGACCAGTTCGGCGAACACCATCGGCGGGGTGACGATGGTGTGCCAGTAGCCCAGGATCAGGGCGTGGATGCGGTCGTCCTCGAGGCCCAGCGCGATGGTGTTGCGGTAGGTCGAGGGCGGCTCGCCGCCGGTGATGTCGACGGGGTTGCCGGCCGCGCCGAAAGGCGGGATGAACTTCCGGAACGCCGTGTCGAGGTCCGGCGGGATCTCCATCAGGCTCAGCCCGTTGTCGACGCAGGCGTCCGAGAGCAGCACGCCGGACCCGCCGGCGCCGGTGATGATGACGACGTTCTCGCCCTTCGGCGTGGGCAGCAGCGGGATGCCGCGGGCGTACTCGAGCATGTCGTTCAGCCCGGGCGCCCGGATGACGCCGCTCTGCCGGAGGATGTCGTCGTACACCTTGTCGTCGCCGGCCAGCGCGCCGGTGTGCGAGCTGGCCGCCTTGGCGCCCTGCGACGTCCGCCCGGCCTTCAGCACCACGACCGGCTTGCGCTGCGAGACGCGCTTCGCCGTCTCCGCGAAGGACCGGCCATCCTTGAGGTCTTCGAGGTGCATCGCGACGAGCTGGGTGTTGTCGTCCTGCTCGAAGAAGGTGAGCAGGTCGTCCTCGTCGATGTCGGCCTTGTTCCCGACGCCGACGATCGAGGACACGCCCATCTTCGCCGACCGGCTGAAGCCGAGGATCGCCATCCCGATGCCGCCGCTCTGGGAAGAAAGCGCTACCCCGCCCTTGACGTCGTACGGCGTGCAGAACGTCGCCGACAGGTTCTCCGGCGTGTAGTAGTAGCCGTAGATGTTCGGCCCGAGGATGCGCACGCCGTGCTTGCGCGCGATCGCGACGACCTCGTCCTGCAGCTCGACGTTGCCGGTCTCGCCGAACCCGGACGGGATGAGGATCGCGCCCGCCGCGCCCTTCTCGCCGACCTCTTCCAGCGCCGCCGGGACGAACTTCGCCGGGATGGCGAACACCGCGACGTCGACGTCGCCGGGGACGTCGGTGATGCTGGCGTAGGCCTTGCGGTCGAGGATCTCGTCGGCCTTGGGGTTGATCGGGTGGATCTCCCCCGCGTAGCCGCCGTTGACCAGGTTCTTCATCACCGAGTTGCCGATCTTGCCGGCCTCGGCGGACGCGCCGATGACCGCGATCGACGCCGGCTTCATGATCCGGTTCATCGAGGCGAGGATCTCCTCCTGGGTGAACCGCACCGGCTCCTTCGCCGCGTCGGGGTCGACCAGGATCCGCACGTCCACCGCGATGGCGCCGGACGCGGTCGCGAGGACCGGGTTGAGGTCCACTTCGGACAGCTGCGGGAAGTCGGCCACGAGCCGGCCGAGGCCGGTGATCACCGCGGCGAGCGCGGCGCGGTCGACCGGGTCCGCGCCGCGGACCCCGCGCAGGATCTCGGCTGCCTGAATCCCGTCGATCATGGACAGCGCTTCCTCGGTGCTCGTCGGCGCGAGCCGGAAGGTGACGTCCTTGAGCACCTCCACGAGCACCCCGCCGAGCCCGAAGGCGACGACCTTGCCGAACGTCGGGTCGGTGACCGAGCCGATGATCACCTCCTGGCCTTCGGTCAGCATCTGCTGCACCTGGACGCCGAGGATCTTCGCGTCGGCGTCGTAGGCCTTGGCGTTTTCGACGATTTTCGCGAAGCCCGCCTTCACCGCCTCGGCGTCCCGCAGGCCGACCAGCACGCCGCCGGCCTCGGTCTTGTGCAGGATGTCCGGCGAGACGATCTTGAGCACCACCGGCAGCCCGATGGCCTCGGCGTGCGTCACGGCCTCGTCGGCGGTGGTCGCCAGCCGCTCGGCCGGGGTCGGGATGCCGTAGGCCTCGCAGACCGCACGCCCCTCGGGCGCGGTCAGCGAGGACCGTCCTTCGGCCGCCGCCTGCTCGAGGATCTTCTCGACCGCCGTGCGATCCACCACTCAGATCACCCCCGCCGCGCGGAACTTCTCGAGCTCCGTCTCGCTGTACCCGAGTTCCGCCAGCACTTCGTCGTTGTGCTCGCCCAGCAGCGGCGAGCGTTCGATCTCGACCGGCGAGTCCGACAGCTTGAGCGGGCAGCCGACGGTCTTGAAGCTGCCGCGCTCCGGGTGCGGCACCTCGACGACCGAGCCGAGCTCGGCCAGCGTCTCGTCCTCGATGAGCTCCTTGGTGGACAGGATCGGACCGCAGGGAATGTTGTGGGCGTTGAGCTTCTCCATCACCTCCCACTTGGTGTGCTTCTCGGTCCACTCCTCGACGAGCGCGAACATCTTGTCCAGTTTGGACAGCCGCACCTCGGGGGTGGCCCACGCCGGGTCCTCGGCCAGCTCGGCCTTGCCGATCAACCGCGCGAGCGGGGCCCAGCCCGGTGGCTGGACGATCACGTAGATGTAGTCGTTCGGCCCGCCGGGCGCGCACTTCACCGCCCAGCCCGGCTGCCCGCCGCCGGAAGCGTTGCCCGAGCGCGGGACCTCGGCGCCGAACTGGTCGTTCGGGTACTCCCCGAGCGGCCCGTGGGTGAGCCGTTGCTGGTCGCGCAGCTTGACCCGGCAGAGGTTCAGCACGGCGTCCTGCATGGCGACCTGGACCCGCTGGCCGCGGCCGGTGGAGGTCCGCTGGAACAGCGCGGCGAGGATGGCGGCCACCAGGTGGATGCCGGTGCCGGAGTCGCCTATCTGCGCGCCAGTCGCGGTCGGCGGCCCCTCCTCGAAGCCGGTGGTGCTCATCGCCCCGCCCATGGCCTGCGCGATCACTTCGTAGGCCTTGAAGTCGGCGTACCGGCCGGGGCCGAACCCCTTGATGGAGGCGTAGATCAGCCGCGGGTTGAGCGCGGAGAGCTTGTCCCACGGGTAGCCGAACCGGTCGACGACACCGGGGCCGAAGTTCTCCACCAGGATGTCCACTCCGGACACGAGCCGTTCGAACACCTCCTTGCCCTCGTCGCTCTTCATGTTGAGGGTGATGCTGCGCTTGTTGGCGTTGAGCATCGTGAAGTAGAGGCTGTCGACGCCGGGGACGTCCCGCAGCTGCCCGCGGGTGATGTCGCCCCGGCCGGGGGTCTCGAGCTTGATCACGTCCGCGCCGAGCCAGGCCAGCAGCTGCGTCGAGGACGGACCGGACTGCACGTGCGTCATGTCGAGGACGCGGACGCCCTCCAGTGCCTTACCCATGCCTTGGCCTCCGCTCACTTGTACATGGTCTGGTTCATGGTTCCGGGGGCGTACACGTCGGGATCGACCCAGACGTTGATCAGCGACGGCTTGCCCGACTCGCGGGCCCGCAGCAGCGCCGGACCGATGTCGGCCGGGTCGCGGACCTCTTCGCCGTGGCCGCCGAGCATCCGCGCGAACTCGTCGTAGCGGACGTCGCCGAGGGTGTTGCCCACGCGTTCGCGCGGGAGCCCGTACTTCGCGGCCTGGCCGTAGCGGATCTGGTTCATCGACGAGTTGTTGCCGACGATCCCGACGAACGGCAGGTTGAACCGCACGAGCGTCTCGAAGTCCCAGCCGGTGAGGCTGAACGCGCCGTCGCCGAAGAGCGCGACGACCTCCTTGTCCGGGCGGGCGTGCTTCGCGGCCAGCACGAACGGGACGCCGACGCCGAGTGTCCCGAGTGGACCGGGGTCCATCCAGTGCCCGGGCGACTTGGGCTGCACGACCTGGCCGGAGAAGGTGACGATGTCGCCGCCGTCGCCGATGTAGATCGAGTCCTCGGTGAGGAACTCGTTGATCTCGTGGACCAGCCGGTACGGGTGGATCGGGCTCGCGTCGGAGTGCTGCAGCGGCAGCCGCTTCTGCTTCGCCTTCTCCTCCACGGCCTGCAGCTCTTCCAGCCAGGCCTTGCGGCCGACGGCGCCGTTGTCGGCGCGGCCGGACGCGGCCTCGGCCACCGCGGCCAGAACCTGGCCCGCGTCGCCGACGATGCCGAGGTCGACGTCGCGGTTCTTGCCGACCGTGCGGTAGTCGAGGTCGATCTGCACGACGGTGGCGTCCTTCGACAGCCGCTTGCCGTAGCCCATCCGGAAGTCGAACGGGGTGCCGACGATGACGATGACGTCGGCGTTGTCGAAGGCGTAGCGGCGCGAGAGCTGGAAGTGGTGCGGGTCGCCCGGCGGCAGCGTGCCGCGGCCGGCGCCGTTCATGTACGCCGGGATGTTGAGCGTGCGCACCAGGTCGACGGCCGGTTCGGTGGCCCGGGTCGTCCAGACCTGGCTGCCGAGCAGGATGGCCGGCTTCTTGGCGTGTACCAGCAGGTCGGCGAGCTTCTCGATGTCGGCGGGGTCGCCCGCGTTCTTCGTCGACGCGCGGTAGCGGCCGGCTTCGGGGATCCGCGCGTTCTCCAGCGGTACGCGCGCGTCGAGGACGTCGCGCGGAATCTCCAGGAACGACGGCCCGGGCGCGCCCGCGTAGGCCTCGCGGAACGCCATCGACACGAGGTCGGCGACGCGCGCGGTGTGCGGCACGGTGGCGGCGAACTTCGTGATCGGCGTCATCATGTCCACGTGCGGGAGGTCCTGCAGGGACCCCATCTTGTGCTGGGTGAGCGCGCCTTGGCCGCCGATGAGCAGCATCGGGCTCTCCGCGCGCAGGGCGTTCGCGACCCCGGTGACGGCGTCGGTGGTGCCGGGGCCCGCGGTGACGACCGCGCAGCCGGGCTTGCCGGTGATCCGCGCGTAGCCGTCGGCCGCGTGCGCCGCGACCTGCTCGTGCCGGACGTCGATGACCTCGATGCCCTCGTCGACGCAGCCGTCGTAGATGTCGATGATGTGCCCGCCGCAGAGGGTGAAGATCGTGTCGACGCCTTCCGCCTTCAGCGCCTTCGCCACCAGGTGGCCACCCGATATCTCGGCCGGCGCGGGCTCGGCGCCGTTCGTCGCTCGGGCACTCTCCCCCGCGGTGGTGCCGGTCGTTGTCAGCGCCATTGCTCAACTCCTCTGGTCCGCCGCCGGATCTCTCTCGTCCGGCGCTCCGTGTTCCGGTCCGCTCGTCGCCGCTGCCGGCGTCCATCGAGGTCAGCGGCCTCTTCGCGGCAGACTGTAGATTGCATACCGTATGGGGTAGGCATATAGTCACTCTTCAAGCAGCCCGTGTCCAGGGCTATCCGCAGGGTTTTTGCCGGGCCTCGACCCCGCCCCCGCGGAGCACCACTCCACGCCCTTGCCCTGCCCCCGCCGCGGAAAGGACGCCCCCGCATGGACCTCTTCGAACACGAAGCCCGCGATCTCTTCGAGAAGCACGGCGTACCCGTCCCCCGCGGCCGGGTCGCCGCCGATCCGGCCGCGGCCCGTTCCCTCGCGGCCGAGCTGGGCGGCCCGGTGGTGATCAAGGCCCAGGTGAAGACCGGCGGCCGCGGCAAGGCGGGCGGTGTCCGGGTCGTGCACACGGCCGACGACGCCGAACAAGCCGCCGACGACATCCTCGGCATGGACATCAAGGGGCACACCGTGCACCGCGTCCTCGTGACCGAGGCCAGCGAGATCGCCGACGAGTACTACCTCTCCTTCCTGCTCGACCGCGCCGGTCGCACGTTCCTCGCGATGGCCTCGACCGAAGGCGGGATGGAGATCGAGGAGGTCGCGGCGACCCGGCCGGACGCGCTCGTGCGTGTGCCGGTGGATCCACTGGCCGGCGTCGATTCGGCCGCGGTGGCCGCCGCGTTCCCCGCCGACGTCCGGGGTGAGGTCGCCGGAGTGGTCGAAAAGCTGTGGGACGTGTTCGTCACCGAGGACTGCACGCTCGTCGAGGTGAACCCGCTGGCCAGCACGTCGACCGGGATCGTCGCGCTCGACGGCAAGATCACCCTGGACGACAACGCTGCCTTCCGCCGATCCGCTTCGTTCGACGAGGCTTCCGACGGCTCTCCCCTGGAACGGGAAGCGCGTTCGCTTGGCCTCAACTACGTCAAGCTCGACGGCGACATCGGCGTGATCGGCAACGGCGCCGGCCTGGTCATGTCCACTTTGGACGTCGTGGCGGCCGCCGCGGCCGAAGCGGGCGCCCGCGGGCCGGCCAACTTCCTCGACATCGGCGGCGGCGCGTCGGCCCAGGTGATGGTCGACGGGCTGACCGTGATCCTCGGTGACGCGCAGGTGCGCAGCGTGTTCGTCAACGTCTTCGGCGGCATCACCGCGTGCGACCCCGTCGCGACCGGGATCGTGCGCTCGCTGGAGATCCTCGGCGCCCGCGCCACCAAGCCCCTGGTCGTCCGGCTCGACGGGAACAACGTCGCCGAAGGACGGCGGATCCTCGCCGAAGCCGCCCACCCCCTGGTCACCGTGGTGGCCACCATGGACGACGCCGCCCGCGAGGCGGCGAAGCTCGCGATCGCGGAGGTCTGAACCGTGGCCATCTTCCTGGACGAGAACAGCCGGATCGTCGTCTCCGGCATCACCGGCTCCGAAGGCGCCAAGCACACGCGGCGGATGCTGGCGGCCGGCACGAACGTCGTCGGCGGGGTCAACCCGCGCAAAGCCGGGCAGCAGGTGGAGATCTCCGGTCGCGCGCTGCCCGTGTTCAGCAGCGTCGCGGAGTCGATGGCGTCGACCGGCGCCGACGTCTGCGTGCTGTTCGTGCCACCGCCGTTCGTGGCCGACGCCGTCGTCGAGGCCGTCGACGCCGGGATCGGCCTCGCGGTGGTGATCACCGAGGGCGTCCCGGTCCACGACACCGCCCGGCTGTGGTCGCACGCCGTCGCCGCGGGCGGGCGGACGCGCGTCATCGGGCCGAACTGCCCGGGCATCGTCTCCCCCGGCAGGTCCAACGCCGGGATCATCCCGGCCGACATCACCGGCCAGGGCCGGATCGGGTTGGTGTCCAAGTCCGGCACGCTGACCTACCAGCTCATGCACGAGCTGCGGGACATCGGGTTCTCGACGTGCGTCGGCATCGGCGGCGATCCGATCATCGGCACGACGCACATCGACGCCGTCGAAGCGTTCGAAAAGGACCCGGAGACCGACCTGATCGTGCTGATCGGCGAGATCGGCGGCGACGCCGAGGAGCGCGCGGCGGAGTTCGTCCGGGCGAACGTGTCGAAGCCGGTCGTCGGGTACGTCGCCGGGTTCACCGCGCCCGAAGGGAAGACGATGGGCCACGCGGGCGCGATCGTCTCCGGCTCGGCGGGCACGGCGTCGGCGAAGAAGGAAGCCTTGGAAGCGGCCGGGATCCGCGTCGGGCGGACGCCGAGCGAGACGGCGGCGCTGGTGCGCGAGGTGCTGGGATGACGTCGGCGGTGCCGCGGCTGAAGCTGGCGGTGCTCGCGTGCATGGACGCGCGGTTCAGCGTCCACGCTCTGCTGGGCCTCGCCGACGGCGACGCCCACGTGATCAGGAACGCCGGCGGCGCGGCCACCGACGACGCCATCCGGTCCCTGTCGGTGAGCCAGCACCTGCTCGGCACGCGCGAGATCGTGCTGATCCACCACCAGGACTGCGGCATGCGCAAGTTCACCGACACGGAGTTCGCGCGGCGGCTGGAGTCGTCGACGGGGATCCGGCCGGGCTGGGCGGCGGAGACGTTCACGGACCCGGCCCAGGACGTCCGCCAGTGCATCGCGCGGCTGCGGGCGTCGCCGTTCCTGGCGCACACCGAGGCGGTGCGCGGCTACGTCCTCGACGAGCCGACCGGCGAGCTGACCGAGGTGGACTGATGGAGCTGCGTCAGCTCGCGGTGGTGGTGGCGGTCGCGGAGGAGGGCGGCTTCACGGCCGCGGCGACGCGGCTGCGGACCGTCCAATCGACAGTGTCCACTGTGGTCCGGGCGCTGGAGCGCGACCTGGGCACCCCGTTGTTCCACCGGACAACGCACCGAGTGGTGCTGACGCCCGCCGGCGAGGCTTTCGTCCCCGCCGCGCGGGCGGCACTGGAGGCGGCGGAGCGGGCCCGGGCCGCGGTGTCACCGGTGGCCGGGCAGGTGCGGCTCGGGGTGTGCCCGGGACTGCTGGTGGACCTGCACCGGGTATTGGCATCGGTGCGGCACGCGCACCCGGGGCTGGCTGTGGAAGTGCGGCAGGTGCCGGACACTTGCCGCGGGCCGGCGGAGTCCGGTGTGGACGTGCTGCTGACGGTGGCGGGTTCCGACGCCCCGGTCTCCTCCGCCACCGAAACCACCACGACCCCGCTGGCCGGCGAAGAACTCGTCCTCGCCACCGCCCCCGGCGGCTCCCGTTCCGCCCCGGCCGACCTGTCCGAACTGTCCCTCGTGGACTTCCCACCGGGCTGGGCGATCCGCGACGCCGTCGACCGGGCCTTCCCCGGCCGGCGGGTCGCCCTCGAAGTCGATGACCTGGCCGTCGCCGCCGGGTTGGTGCGGGCCGGGCTCGCCGCCTGCGTGCTCCCCGCGTCGGCGGCCGCGCGGTTCCCCGATCTCACCGTCCGCCGGTTCGCGCAGCCGCCGCCGTGGCAGCTCGCCGCCGTGCACACGTGTGCCGTCTCCCCCGCCGTCGCCGCGTTGCTCGGTCAGCTCGGCTGAAACCCGAGGCGGTCCGGTCGCGTGTAGACGTTCATCGAGCTGCCGCGCAGGAACCCCACCAGCGTCAGCCCGAGCTCGGCGGCGAGGTCCACCGCCAGCGACGACGGCGCCGAAACCGCCGCCAACAACGGGATCCCGGCCATCACCGCCTTCTGCACCAGCTCGAACGAGGCCCGCCCGCTGACCATCAACGCCGTCCCGGACAGGGGCAGCTTTCCGTCTCGGGTCGCCCAGCCGACCACCTTGTCCACCGCGTTGTGCCGCCCGACGTCCTCGCGCAGGCACAGCAGTTTCCCGTCGGCGTCGAACAGCCCCGCCGCGTGCAGCCCACCCGTGCGGTCGAACACCCGTTGCGCCGCCCGGAGTTCGTCCGGCAGCCGCGACAGGGTCGCCGGATCCGTGCCGAACGGGTCGTCCGCGACCGGCCAGGTCACCGTCGTGCGCACCGCGTCCAGGCTCGCCTTGCCGCACAACCCGCACGACGACGTCGTGTAGAAGTTCCGCTCGACCGACGCGTCCGGCGGCGCGACCCCTGGCGCCGGCACGACGTCGAGGATGTTGTAGGTGTTGCCGCCATCGGCCGTGGCACCCGCGCAGTAGCGGATCGAATGGATGTCCCCGGCCGAACGCACCACGCCCTCGCCGACCAGGAAGCCGGCGGCGAGGTCGAAGTCGTCGCCCGGGGTGCGCATGGTGATCGAGAGCGCTTTCCCGGCGACCCGGATCTCGAGCGGTTCCTCGACGGTCAGCGTGTCCGGACGCGTGGTGTGCGCGCCGTCGTGGACGCGCAGCACCCGCCGCCGGCTGGTCATCCGCCCCATCTCAGGCCACCGGCAGCAGCGACTTGGGCCGGCCCGGCTGGGTCAGCCGCCCGGACAGCACCGCGCCGGCCAGGCTCAGCACCCCGGCCGCGGTGAACGCGCCGACGAACCCGTGCGAGGTCACGACGAGCGCGGCGAGCCCGATCCCCACCACCGCGCCGACGGCCTTGGCGCTGTAGAGGATCCCGAAGTTCTGCGCCACCGACTCCTCACCGAAGTACTCGCGCACGAGCCCGACGAGCAAGGTGTAGCAGCAGCCGTTCCCGAGCCCGGCCAGCGCGACGCCGAGCAGCAGCCCGACGGCGTGCCGGTGTTCACCCGAGTAGAACAGGACGAACTGCGCGACGCCGCCCGCGACGAGCGCGAACCGCAGGATGCGGTGCCGCCCCAGCCGGTCGGCCAGCCGCCCGATGAGCACCCGGCCGCCGCCCGTCGACGCGGCGAGCAGCGCCAGCGCGGCCGCGGCGAGCCAGGGCCCGCTGCGCTCGGCGACGAACGTCGCGAGGTAGGCGAGGTCGAACAGCAACACGGCGGCGGCGAGCACGACGACGAGGTACAGCGCCAAGGTCGTCCCGCAGCGGAACAGCTCCGCCGGACGGTAGTGCCGGACCGCGGGACGCCGGTTGTGCGCCTTGTCCAGTGCCCAGGTGCGCGGCTCGGGCGTCGCCGGCCACCAGTGCCGCGGCGGGTAGCGCAGCAGCGCGCCGCACCCGGCGATCACGACGAGCACGACACCGCCGGTGACGTCGAGCAGCACCGGGCGCGCGGCGGGCAGAGCGGCGGCGAGCACGACGAAGGGGACGCTGCCGAAGGCGAAAGCGCCACTCACGATGCCGGCGCGCGAACCGACGCGGTCGGGGAACCACGCGAGCACCGCGCCCACGCAGGTGGCGTAGACCAGTCCGGTGCCGAGCCCGCCGAGCACGGAGTAGCCGAGGAAGACGGTGGTGAGGCTGCCGGCATGGCCGAGCGTGATCAGCCCGGCCGCGCACAGCACCGCCCCGGCACCCATCGCGGCGGGTGCCGGGAGCAGACCCCGGTCACGCAGCCAGGCGGCCGGGAACGCGACGCCGGCCTGGCAGATCGCCCACACGGCGAGCGACAGGACGATCCCGCCGAACGTCCACCCGTGCGCCCGGCTCAGCGCGGGCACGATCGCCCCGAAGCCGTACTGCTGCACCCCGGCGGCGAGCATCCCCGCCGCGGCGAGCCAGGTGATCCAGGTCCGCGGCCGCCCGAGCAGCTCCCGATCGGACTCGCCGACGCGGTAGTGGCGCCCGTAGACGTCCCGGAGTTCGCGGACATCGGACATCGTGACCGCCTCCTCAGAAGCCAGACTGAAGATTGTATGCAGTATGGAGTAGTCTGAGTGTGCGCTTGTCCCGGGCGATTGTCTACAGGGCGGCGCGAACGAATACGGCGGAAAGCGCTTCGCCGGCGGGTGCGCTCGGACAGCGTGAAGTTCGGGCCGCGCGCGGGCCGAGGGAGGGGAAATCGAGGCGGCCCGGTGGCCATCGAGGGAGGAGGCGGCCACCGGGCCGGTGCTCCGGCGCGGTACCGGCCGCGCGGAGCACTGACAGTCTGGCCATCGGAGCCACCCTCCGACAAGCTTTTGCCGCCGCGTCGCCGCAGGTTTTCGCGACGGAGATCAGCAGCGGGCCCCGTGGAGGCACAACCTCGGGTGACCACAATGGGCACGCCGCCGGAGACTGGGGCCGCTCTCGCCGCGCAACGGGGACGGCGGAAGCCCGCTTCGAAGCAGGACGAACTGCGGCGGGAGCCGGCCGTTCACGGCAGAGCGCCGATTCGTGAACGATTAACCGGACTTCATCGCACATCCGCGGTTTCGCGCGCCGGGCGCTGCGCCCGGCGCGCGGCGTAACCACGCTTCCCTGCCCGCCGTCAGCGCGGCGGGCCTTCTCGACCGGTGACCGGTTCCGCGTCAGGACTTCTTGCGAGTCGCGCGCTTGCGGGCCGGCTTGGCTTCGGCCGGTTCCGCGGCCGAAGCCTGGTCGGCCTCGAAGCCCGCGATGATCTCGCTCGACAGGCGGCCGCGCTCGGCCACCTCGTAGCCGTTCGCCTGCGCCCACTCGCGGATCTGGCGGTTGCGCTCGCGGTCGGTGCCCGAACTGGAGCCACCTGACAGCGACTGTCCCGTCGCGAGCCGGACCTTGCGGCCACCGATTCGCCGCGCGGAGGCGACGTAGCGGGCGAGCTCGTCTCGGAGCGCCGAAGCGTTGTCCTCGGACAGGTCGATCTCGTACGTCACCCCGTCGAGACTGAAGGGGACGGTCTGCGAAGCCTCACTCCCGTCGAGATCGTCCACCATCTCGACGTGCACCCGTTGCGCCATGGTTCGTCGTTCCTCATCTTCTCCAGAACACGGTCGGACAGACCCTAACCTGTCGAATCACGTCCGGCACGCGCGACACCCGTGAAGCGTCCACAATGGCCACCCGGGCGACGGGGTCGCCCGGGTCCAGAGTGACCGCAACCGAGCCGAAATGCGCGCTGTCTTGTCCGATATTTGTTTTTGTGATATGCTCGAAATCAAATCGGTACCGTGGCGGCATGGGAACCACTGGTTCAAGCACTAGGCCAAGCACAGAGCCCGACACTGGGCCGACCACCGATTTCTCCGATGCCGCTCCCCGCGCTTCCCGGCCCGCCTCCGGCACCGCGTTCACCGCGGCGGCCGCGCGAGCTGCACATTTGCTCGTCGACACCGAGCCGGTCATCTTCTCCGACCCCCTCGCGGCCACCCTCCTCGGCGACCGCGCGGAGGAACTCCTGGCCTACCACCGGCTCCACGGCACGCATCCGGTCCTGGCCGGCGCCCGCGCCCAAGCGGTGTGCCGCGCCCGGTTCACCGAAGACCGCCTTCACCGAGCCAATTCCGGTATAGACCAGTATGTGATTCTCGGGGCCGGGCTGGATTCGTTCGCCTATCGGAGCACGTCGACGCGATTCCGGGTGTTCGAGGTGGACCAGCCGGCCACCCAGGCGGTCAAACGGGAACTGCTCGACACCGCCGGCATCACGACACCGGCTTCCGTCACCTTCGTCCCGGTCGACTTCGAAGCCGACCGGCTCCGCGAACAGCTCGTCCAGAGTGGACTCGACCCGTTCCGGCCCGTGTTCGTCGCCTGGCTCGGCGTCACCGTGTACCTGACCCGCAAGGCGATTCTCGCCACATTGACGGATCTCGGCGGTTTCGCCCCCGGATCGGAAATCGTGACCGATCACCTGCTTCCGGCGGAACTGCGCGACGCGGCGGGAAACAGCTACGCCGAAGCCGTCGCCGCGATGGCCGCCGAACAGGGTGAGCCGTGGCACACCTTCCTCTCCCCCACGGCCATGGCCACCCTCCTGACCGACGCCGGTTTCGAAGTCGTCGAACAAGCAGGACAACGGGACAGCGTCGCGCCCGAGCTGTGGCGCCGCGCCGACGCGTTGCGGCCGAGCGCCCTTTCCGCGCTCGTCCACGCCCGGATTCCCGCGCGGCCCGGAATGTAGGGCGTCCGGTTTCAGTCGGGCAGCATCGGCATTTCGAGGTCGTCCGCGCGGCCGAGCAACACCGCCCGGGTCACCGCCGCCTTGCCGAACCGGTCGCGGACCGCGTCGAGCGCGGTGTCGAGCTGGGTCGCGCGTTGGCGTTCGAACGGCAGCGCCAGCTGGAACGGATCTTCGTCGGCCAGGTTGGACAGCGCCGCGCCCAGCAGCGTCAGCCCGCGATCGGCGATCATCGGCAGCGCCGCGACGAGCAGTTCGCGCGCCGCGGCGAGCAGCACGCCGGTGCCCGCCGTCGGCTCGTTCAGCGTGTGCGAGCGCGTGACGCGGGCGAAGTCGGCGAAGCGCAGGCGGATGGTCACCGTCCGGCAGACGCGGTGGGCGGCGCGCAGCCGGCGGGCGATCCGGTCGATCAGCGCGACCAGCACGACGTCGAGCTCCGCCGGCGTCCGCCTGCCGCGGCCGAGGGCCCGCTGGGCGCCGATGGACCGGCGGCGCCGCCCGACCTCGACGCGGCGAGGGTCGCGGTTGTGCGCCAGGGCGTGCAGGTGCCCGCCGGCCGCGCGGCCGAGCATGCTCACGAGGTCCACCTGCTCCGACGCGGCCAGCTGACCGACGGTCGTGATCCCCCGCGCGTGCAGCTTTTCGGCGGTGACCTTGCCGACGCCCCACAGCGCTGCGACGGGCAGCGGGTGCAGGAACGCCAGCTCGCCGTCGTGCGGCACGACCAGGAGCCCGTCCGGCTTCGCGACGCGGCTGGCGACCTTGGCGAGGAACTTCGTCCGCGCCACCCCGACGGTGATCGGCAGCCCGGCCCGCTCGGCGACGGCGGCGCGCAGCCGTTCGGCGATGTCGCGCGGCCGCCCGCCGATCCTGGTCAACCCTCCGACGTCGAGGAACGCTTCGTCGATGGAGAGGCCTTCCACCCACGGTGTGGTGTCGTGGAAGACCTCGAACACGGCCTTGCTGGCGGCCGAGTAGGCGGACATCCGCGGCGGCACGACGACGGCGTGCGGGCACAGCCGGCGGGCCTGCGCGCCACCCATCGCGGTGCGCACGCCATAGGCCTTGGCCTCGTAACTGGCGGCCAGCACGACCCCGCCGCCGACGATCACCGGGCGCCCCTTCAGCGCCGGATCGTCCCGCTGCTCGACGGAGGCGTAGAAGGAGTCGAGGTCGGCGTGCAGGATGGGCCCCTCGTCCGTCATAGAACATATGTTCGCATACGCGCGGGCCGAAGTCCGCTCATCCGCCCGCCGCGGACGGCGTGCCGCCGGGCGAACTGAGCGTTTTCCCGGTTGTCGACGGTTCGTCACCGCGCCCACACTCGATGGATCGATGGACCCGACGACTGGGGACGACATGACCGAGAAGTGCCGATGCGGCGACCACCACCCGTGGGCGAGCCCGGACCCACAGGACCGCCCGACGGCGGCGCGGCACCCGTTGCTGGCGACGACGCTGGCCCGCGAGGACGACGAAGAGGACACGGGCCGCTTGGACCCGACGGACCGGGTGACGTGCCGGACACACCGCCGCTGGCTGCACGACTGCGTGTCATCCCCGGTCCACACCAACCCGGCGATCGGGTACCGGTGGTGCCGCCGTTGCGACCACCAGGCACTCGTCGCGGTGGACGAGCTGAGCGGTGACGTGACCATCCACTGCGGACTGTGCGGGCGGGCGCCGCGGAGCCGGGCCAACCTGGAGCTGGTAGAGCTGTGCCGGCGGAGCTTGGCACTCGCGCGGGCGGGACGGCTTCTGGGGAGTGCCGTCGCCTGAGCGCGCTCGCGGCCGGCTGCCATGATGCGGGGGTGCCCGAACTCGGAACCACCGCGCTGGTCATCTTGCTGCCCGCTGCCGAACCGGTGCTCGCCGCCGCGCGGCGGACCGCTCCTGAGCTGGTTCGTCCTGGTTTGCCGGCTCATGTGACCGCGCTGTACCCGTTCTTGCCGGACCGTTCCCTCTCGGACGAGGTTCTCGCGGCGGTCCGCTCTCTTGCCGCTGGTCTTGCTCCGGTTTCGGTGCCGCTTGCCGAGCTGATGGTCGCGCCTGGTTTCGCGGCGGTGCCCACGCCTTCTCTGCAGGCGATTGCCGATGCCGTTTGCGCACGGTGGCCGGACGTTCTCCCCTACGGTGGGCGGTTCGGGCCGCGGCCGGTCGCTCATCTGACCGTGGCGATGGGTGGTTCCGACGAGCAGCTCGAGCAAGTGGCCGCCGAGGTTCGGCCGCTGTTGCCGCTGGCCGATCGGGCGGAGGCGCTGCAGTTGGTGGCGCTGACCGAGAACGGCTGGGAGCCGCGGCTTCAGGTTCCGTTCGGCGGGTGAACCGACTGCATTTCCGAAGTGGCTGAACTTTCGTTGTGAGCACACAAGTGCAGTCGCTACACCTTTGCGAACCGGCACCAAAGCCGCCGCGCTCCGAGCGTGCTCAGTGCGTCGAGCCGGCCACCTCGTCCGCCGCCGCGCCGCCCGACTTGCGATACACCCGCGCGATCGCCCGCAACCGAGCCACATCAGCGGCGAACGGTTCGGCCGCCACGACCGGCGGCTCCTCCCCACCCGGCTCGTCGGGCAGATCCCGCACCACCCGCGCCGCCGCCGAGGCGGGCAGGTCCGGCGTCACCCCCGCCAGGATCAGACCGTCGTTGGTCTCGCTCATCGCCGTCAGCAGGCGCTCGCGCCGGGACGGACCACCGGGATCGATCCGCACGATCTCCGGAAACCGCCGAGTCAGGTGCGCGCGCAGCGGCCGCAGCAAGCGAAGCGTCCGAGCATCCCGGCGAGCGGCGACCAACCCCGGCACCGAAGGAATCGTCAGCCCGAGCACGATGAGCAGCACCGACACCGCCGGAAAGCCGACATCCAGCGCACACGGCACCGTCGAGAACGGCCCCCGGCACAACGCCTTCACCGGGTGGTCAGCCTGCAACGCTTGGATCGTCGCGACCACCTTCCCCGCGAGGTAAGCGACCGCGAACGCCGACGCCAGCAGCAACAGCGTCAGCCCGGCACGCAGCGCTCCCCCGCTCGCCCGGAGGGTCACCGCCGCCACCACCCCGATGTCGATGACCGCGAACCCGAGATACACCGTGTACGCGAAGACGTAGACCACGAGCGTCGGATGGGTGCGGTACAGCTCGTCGAACACGCCGATGCCGCGCGGCAGGTCCGTCGTGCTGAAGAACGTCACCACCAGCAGCGCCAGCGCCACCCCCAGCGCGACCGGCCGTGTCCGCCGGCCGCGGTCGCGGGTGCCGCTGATCTCGGCGACCGTCAGGCCGATCCCGTACGCGGCGACCATCGTCGCGAGGTTCGACAGCAGCCGGCCGAGGCTCGGGTAGATCTCGCTTTCGAACAGCTGCGCGCGGTTCGACAGGAAGCAGAACGCCGCCCCCAGCGCGATGAGTGCGACGGCCAAACCCGCGCCCGCGCCGGTGCGCCGCGCGCGGACCGCCCGCCAGATGCCGACGCACAGCGCGAACAGCCCGACCCCGAGGAACAAAATGTCGATCACGGGACGCGACTATCCCAGGAGTGCCGCCAGCCGCCTAGCCTGATCCGCCGCTCGGCCGGACGCGCCCGGCTGAACGGCGGGTGGCTCGCTCGTCGCCGCGCTCATCAGCAGCACCGCGATCAGCTCGGCCTCGTACTCGTCGGCGCCGCTCGTCACGCGCGTCAGCAGGTGCGACAACGCCCGCGGCGCCAGGTCCGGCGCGAGCTGTGCGGCTTCGGACTCCGACATCTGGCAGGTGCCGGTGTGCGCGCAGAGCATGTGGGCGAGCTCGTGGGCGATGATGTGGTCCTGGTGCAGCGCCGACGTGTGCTCGACGTAGGCGATCAGGTCGTAGTCCGGGCGGGCCTGCCACGCACCGGAGGGCTGGCCGGGGCGGTATTCGATCGGCACCAGGTCGATCTCGCGGCCGCGCCACGTTTCGAGGCCGTCGACCCAGGCGTTCATCGACCACGGCCGGGGCAACGGGACGGCGGCGAGCACTGACCGCACTCGCTCCCGGGCCCCGATGCGGAGCCGCGTCAGGCCGCGCTCGTCGATGGGACCTCCCCGCTCGGCCGGCGCCAGCCGGGTGCACCGGGGCGCGATCACGGACGAGGTCATCGTAGCCGAGTCACTCCGGCTTCCGGCGCCGTCCGTCGCGACGGCGGGTGTCGTCGTAGCTCGACAGCTGGTCCAGCAACGCCGTCACCGTTTCGCGGTCGCGCGCCGACAGCTGCATGGCACGCTGCGCCAGGTTGCGGGCCTCGCTGTCGCGCCACGCCACGACGTCCTCGACCTGCTTGTCGACCTCGCCGGCGACGTCGTCGTCGAAGAAGTACGTCACCGGCACGCCGAAGAACTGGGCGAGCGCCTGGATGTGCGAGCGCTTCGGGTCCTTGCGGGCGCCGACGGCGAGCTGCTGCACGTGGGTCGCCGACATCGTCACGCCGGTCTGCTCCGCGACGCCGTGGGCGATCTCCCGGTACGAGTACGGCTTGCGGTCCGGCGGGTGCACGGTGGCGATCAACTGCGCCAGCCGTTCGGCGAAACTGCGCTCCTCGCTCACCACACACCACCTTCAGCCGTGAAACGTGACACCCGTCAGCTTAGCTGTCCCGAAAACTTGACACAGCCTGTCCCGGGAAGACTACGATACTCCCGTCGGGTGTTTCGGAAACGGAACACCGGACCGGGGTGGCGCAGCGGCCGCCGGGGCGACTCACGTGGTCGCTGGGGGTGGCCACGCGCCTAGCCCCGTTCCCGCCGCGCCACCCCCGCTCAGCGCACGCCCGTCGTCGCTACCAGGCAGGCCCGCCTCGGCGTCCTTGGCAACGCCAGAGCGCGACGGCTACCAGCATCCAGGTTCACCGGCGGGTACGCCCCGCCGCTCGTGCTTGGGCGGGCATCACGTGTGCTTCAGAGGGCATCACGCGTGATGGGACGGGCATCATGCGTGATTGGAGGGGAATCGCGGGTTAGGAGGCGGCGTAAGGCTGCCGGTGTTTTGCCCGCGTGTTCGCGGACTGTCCGGGTCAGATGGGCCTGGTCCGCGAAGCCCAAGTCCGCCGCCAGCCTCGCCAGCTCTCGCTCCCCCGCCTCCAGCCGATCCAGTGCGCGGCCGACCCGGACGCGGTTGCGGTAGCGCGTCAGCGAAACTCCCAGCTCGCGCGGGAAAGCGCGGCTCAGCCGGTACGGCGAGACACCCAGCAACTCCGCCAGCGAGAACAACCCGGCCGCCGACGGGTGGTCGGCCGCGACCGCCGAACGGGCTTCGCTCACCAACGCGCGATCCTCCGGGCGCGCTCGCGTCACCGGTGACCTGACCGCGCCACCCACCAAAGTCAGCAGCTGCTCGGCCAACGCGAAGTCCGGGTCGGTCACCGACGCCACCGCACGCCGGTGCGCGAGATCCAGCCGCCCGTCGACGTACACCGGCGCCTGCAGCGGCCGATCCGCCACCAGCTGGTGCCACCGGCGCGCGGAGAACGTCACCGATGTGCAGACGTCGCCGCCCGCCGGGTGGGCGAACTGCTCCTCCTCACCAGGCGACGCCAGGTACGCCACCGCCGGATCGGCGTCCGCCACCACCCCGCGCGACCGACGCCGGAACCGGCCGCGGCGTACCAGCACCAGCCGGTGCCCGTCGGCCACCTCGGGTGGTGACCAGCCCCGGTGGTCGTCCGCGCATCGGACCACGCTCAGCGCGAACCCCGCACCGGCCGCGACTTCCACTGCTTCTCGCACGGCCCGGACGGTACGCCCGGGGTACGACAGTTCCCGCAAGGATCTTCAAGACCGCGAGCCCGCCACCGGGCAGGCTGCCGACGAACCACACGAAAGGAGTCGGGAAATGCCCGCCGAACTCACCACCGTCGTCCTCGACTGCGCCGACCCGGCCGAGCTCGCCGCCTTCTACGCCAAGGCGCTCGGGCTCGAGATCACCTACCAGGACGACGACACCGTCCACCTCGGCCTGCTCGGGTTCCAGCGCGTCTCCGGCTACCGGGGCCCGAGCTGGCCGGACGACGCCAAGCACGCCCACCTCGACCTCCGCGTCGGCGACCTCGAAAGCGCTGTCACGGAGTTCGAGGCGCTCGGCGCCACCAAGCCGGACTTCCAGCCCGGTGGCGCCGACTGGGTCGTGCTCGCCGACCCCGAAGGTCATCTCGTCTGTCTGATCCCGGGCTGACTCACCGCCGGTAGACACCGAACTCGTACAGCGAGTACCCGTACGCCGTGCCGCGCTGGGTGGCCGACATCCGCACGTACCGGGCGGTCGCCGCGATCGCGAGGTCGTCGGCGCCGCCGTCCCCGGACGTCGTCGCGTAGACCGTCCGCCAGTTCGCCGCGTCGTCGCTGACCTGGATCTCGTAGGCCTTCCCGAAGGCCGCTTCCCAGATCAGCTGGACGTGGTCGAACGCCTGCCGGCTGCCCAGATCCACCTGCAGCCACTGGGGATCGGCCCACGCGCTCGCCCAGCGCGTCGCGGTGTCGCCGTCCGTCGCGGCCTGCGGCGGGTACGGCGCGCCCGGCCCGTCGGCCTGGTAGGTCGACGCCGTGGTCGCCGCGCCGCGCGCCAGGTTCGTGCCCGGCACCGGCGGGGCGACCACGCGCAGCGAACGCGTCTCGATGCCGACGTTGCCGTGGCCGTCCCGGGCGTACAGGTAGATTTTCCAGACGCCCAGTTGCTGCGGCGCGGTGACGGTGAACGTGCCGGTTCCGGTGAACTGCGCCGGGATCAGGCCGGCCGCGTTGTTGATGTACTTGCTGTTGTAGCCCATGGTGTAGGTGATCGGGTCACCGTCGGGATCGGACACCCCGGCGGTCAGGGTGAAGGTCGAGCCGGCCGGGACGTCGGTGCTGCGGCTCAGGTTCATCGACGAGATCACCGGCGGCGTGTTGCCACTCGTCTGTCCACTGTAGAGCCTGCGGACGGCGTACCAGGACAGCCGCTTCTCGTTGCCGGTGGTGATGTTGAACCAGACGCCGCCGAAGTCGCCCTCGGTGCCGTAGTGGAAGAGCGTCGCGCCGAGGGCCACACCCGGGTGCGCCAGCACGCAGTTCCACGCGTTGACGTAGCCGTCGCGCTTCTGCTGGTCGGTCGGCTCGGCGGGCACGCCGTTCACGTCGTTCGGCACCTCCCACTCACCCGCCGGGCCGGTCTCGGTGATGATGTACGGCTTCGTGTAGCCGCCCGCGAGCCAGTCCTGCTTCACCTGGCAGACCTGGGCGTAGGAGTTGACGGAGTACAGGTCGAGGCTCGGCGCGTACGCCTTGTAGTACGGCCACGCGCCGGTCCAGGCGTCGGTCGAGGTGACCGGGTGGTTCGTGTCGATGGCGTGGATCGCCTGCGCGGCCTGGTCGACGAAGCGCGTGTAGGCGATCCGGTTCTGCTCCAGCTGCGTGCCGGAGTAGCAGTTCTGCATACCGAGGATCGACTCGTTGCCGACGTTCCACATCAGCACGCCGGGGTTGGCTTTGTAGGCAGTGACCCATTTCTGGATCTCGGCGAGCATCGTGTTCTTGTATGCGGTGTCCGTCGTGTAGTCGACGCACCCGCCGCTGCCCGGCCCGCCGCCCGGCTGCAGCCAGAAGCCGGCGACCACCTTGATCCCGTTCGCCGCGGCCGCGTCGAGCAGCGGCTGCGTGGTCCCGTCGGTGCCCCACGTGCGGACGGTGTTGACGCCGATCGAGTGCAGCTCCGGCATCCGCGTGGCCGCTTCGCCGACCGGCGGGCCCCAGGTCAGGCCCTTGACGGTCCACGGTGTCCCGTCGACTGTCAGCTGCCAGTTCCCCTGTGTGCCGGTCACCCGAGTGACGCCGGGGCCGTCCTGCGTCGGCGTGCCCGGGGTGCCGCTGACCTGGAACTCCCAGAGTGAGTAGCCGTAGCCGCCGACGCGGTGCGTGCCCAAGAAACGCACGTAGCGACCATGGCCGGTGACGGCGAGGTTCTGGATACCGCCGACCGCCGTCGTCGTGCTGTATACAGTCCGCCAAGTACCGGCATCGTCCGAAACCTGGATTTCGTATGCAGTCGCGTAAGCGGCTTCCCAGTTGAGGGTGACCTGGCTGATGTCGGCGGGCGCGCCGAGGTCGACCTGCAGCCACTGCGGGTCGCTCCAGGCACTCGCCCAGCGGGTGCCGGGGTCGCCGTCGACGGCCGCCGACGCCGGGGTCGAGGCGCCTTCGGAGCTCGACGCGGTCACCGGTCTGCCTTGGGACAGCAGGGTCGCGGCGTGCGCCGGGGTCGGGCCGGCGAGCAGGCCCAGCACCAGCAGGGCCACCAGTGCCGGGACGGCACGGAGGAGCGGCGGTCGGTCCACGTTGACTCCCGTACGGGCAGGGGACGGAGATTGGAGAGCGCTCTCCAGCGCGCTCGATGCTTCGTCACCAAGACCCGCGTTGTCAAGATTCGCGCCGCAACTCGACAATGACTGTCCGGCGGGCGATCCGGGTGGTGCTTGACACGGCGGCAGCTCGGTGCGCATGCTCTTGGAGAGCGCTCTCCCAGTCTTCGGCACCTCACCGTGGAGGACCCTTGGCATCGAAAATCGCGCTCCTCGCCTGCACCGCCGCCACCGTGCTGGCAGGCGCCTTCCTGACCACGGCCACCTGGTCGCCCGCCGGGGCCGACGACCAGGTGACCCACCACGAGTTCCAGGTCAACTGCTCCCCCAGCCACCACCAGCCGGACGACCCGATCGTCTTCCCGGGCCTGCCCGGCGCGTCGCACGACCACACGTTCCTCGGCAACAAGACCACCAACGCGACGACCACCCTGCAGTCGCTGCAGAACGCGGGCGTCGGCAACACCACCTGCCTGGCGCCGGACGACCTGTCCGCGTACTGGTTCCCGACGGTCCTCAACGGGAACCAGGTGGTGCAGCCGAACTTCGCGCAGGTCGTCTACTACAAGTCCGGCATCCTCGACTACACGAAGGTCGTGCCGTTCCCGCCCGGCCTGCGCTACGTCGCCGGCAGCGTGACGGCCACCCAGGACGAGTTCCAGCACGCCCCCGGCGCCATCGAGGGCTGGGAGTGCGGGGACAGCTTCCACAACTGGGACGTCCCGGTGCACTGCGTCGAGGGCAGCCAGCTCAACATCCGCTACCAGGCGCCGAGCTGCTGGGACGGCGTCCACCTGGACTCGGCCGACCACAAGAGCCACATGGCGTACCCGGACCGGGCGACGCTGACGTGCCCGGCCGACCACCCGGTGGCCGTGCCGATGCTCGAGTTCAAGATGGCGTTCCCGGTCAGTGGCGACATGTCCGGCGTGCACCTGGCCAGCGGACGCGGCTACTCGTGGCACTACGACTTCTTCAACGCGTGGGACCCGCAGACCCTGGCGGCACTGGTGACGCACTGCATCAACGGCGGCCTCCAGTGCGACCCGCGCGGGTTCGACCTCTACAAGCCGGACCGGGGCACCGTGCTCGGGCCGAACTACCGGCTGCCCGGCCGTCCGTGAGACGGCCGGCTCTCCTGGTGGCGGTGGTGGTGGCGCTGTCCATGGGCGGGTGCGCCACCACCACCGCTGCCCCGCCCCCGCCGTCCGCCGCGTTCAACCCGACCGACGTGGCCTGGTTGCAGCTGGTCGTGCCGATGACCGAGAACGCGCTGTCGGCCGCCCGCCTGGCGCCGGACCACGCGGCGAACCCGGCGGTCCGGACGGCGGCGGGCTCGGTCGCGGCGCCTTCGGAACGGCTGCTGGCGCGGTTGAAGGCGGCTCGCGACCGGGCCGGCCTGCCCGCCGCCGACGTCCACAGTGGACATCGGATGCCCGGGATGGTCACCGCGGCCGACCTGGTGGCGTTGCGCACCGGACGTGGCCAGGACTTCGACCAGCGGCTGGTCGCGTTGCTGCGGGCCCACGCGACGCAGCTCGTGGTGCTCGCGAAAGGTGAGCAGACCTCGGGTGCGGACGCGGGGACTCGTGAACTGGCCGCCGAAGTCGGTGCCGAGGGGGCCCGGCAGGTACAGGTGCTGGCCGGCACACAGTGAGGCGCCGCCGAGGCCACCACCCCACGTGATGGCCTCGGCGGCAGTGCCGGCTCCGCCCGCCGGCAGTCTCAGTACGTCACGGTGACCGGCGCCCGCCCGCCGTGTGCCGTGACCGACAGCGTCTGCGTCGACGCGTCCCACTTCCAGGCCGACGAGGGCGCCCAGCCCTCGCCCACCCGGACCCGGGACGGCGCCGCCGGCACGCCGAGGAACTTCACCGTCCACTCCCGCGAGGCGACCTGGGACCGGCCCCGCGTCGGCTCGACCGTCACCGTGTGGGCGCCGCGCCGCTCCGAGTACGTGATCCGGGTCGTCGAGCTGTGCTTCGACGACGTCCCGTCGTCCTCGTACAGCGAGAACGAGCCCGAGCCACCCGGCGCGACCGTCACCGTCACCCGGTTCAGCGGGTTCTGGACGTCGTTGGTGACGTCCGCGGTGCGCGTGACGGCGATCCCGCCGCCGCGGACGAACACCGGCATCGCGGCGAGGTCCGAGGTCACCTGCTGCGTCGTGCCGCCCGCGTAGGTCTTGCCGGTGAAGTAGTCCGTCCACTGGCCCGGCGGGAACCAGACCGACGTCGTCGCGGACGTGCCCGGCGACGTCACCGGCGCCACCAGCATGTCCGGCCCGTAGAAGTACTCGCTGCCCGCCGCGGTGTAGGCGGCCGGCTCGTCCGGGTACTCCACGTAGGTCGGCCGGACCACCGGGACGCCGGTCGTCGCGGCCTGCTGGGCCAGCGTGTAGGTGTAGGGCACCAGGTTCTCGCGCAGGTTCAGGAACTTCGTCGCCGAGTCCTTCGCCGCACCGGTGTACTGCCACGGCAGCCGGTCGCTGTGGTTGCTGTGCAGCCGGTCGATCGGCTGGAACGTGCCCAGCTGCACCCACCGCGCGTACAGGTCGTCGGGCAGCTTGAACGTCTGGTGCTGCTGCCCGCCCGAGGTGTAGGTCTCGCTGCCGCGCAGGCCGGTCGTGTCGTTGTGGCCGCCGATGTCGTGGCTGATCGCCGACATGCCGGTCGCGGCCGACTCGCCCGGCGTCGCGCCGACCTCCATCCGCAGCGTGCCCCACGTCGAGGACGTGTCGCCGGTGAAGTGCACCGTGCTGCGCTTGTCGGCCCACGGTCCGGTCGACAGCCCGACCGGGCCGCCGTAGCCGCCGGCCTGCAGCGAGCCGTACGCCCGCGACGTCACGAACCCGCGTTCGATCGCCGGGGCGGCCAGGTCGGCGTACTGCTGGTTGATCCACGCGTCCGGGGTGACGCCGGGCAGGGCCGACTTCGGGCCGTCACAGCACCAGTCCAGCCACCAGAAGTCGTTGCCCTGCTTCATCATGTCCGCGTGCAGGTCGAGGTACGCCTTGAGCTGGTCGGGGTCGCCCCAGTCGAAGACGTAGCAGTCCGTGCCGCAGTTCGACTTCGCGAGCTTGCCCTTCGCCGTCGCCTGCGCCCGGGCGAACTGCGGGTCCGACCCCATGATGCTGGGGTGGATGTTCAGCGTGTTGTGCAGGCCCTGCGAGTGCGCCCACGCGAAGAACGCCGTCGGGTCCGGGAACTTGGTCCGGTCGAACTGCCAGCCGTTCCACGTGTCGGGGGCCTTGAAGTCCGTGTCGGTCACCAGGACGTCCAGCGGCACGCCCTCGCTGCGGAAGCGCGGCAGGATGGTGTCGCGGTAGTCGGCCGCGGTGCGGTCGATGTACTCCGAGTACCAGACGCCGTAGGCCCAGCGCGGCAGCAGCTCCGGCGGCCCGGTCAGGGTCGCGAGGTCGCGCAGGCCCGCCTTGTAGTCGTGGCCGAAGGTGAAGACGTAGCCGTCCTGGTACGGGTTCCCGCCGTGCGACGGCCGCGGCGTCGCCTTGCGGGTCGCGGTGTCGTACAGCGCGGACGGGCTGTCGTCGAGCAGGTACCAGCCGTCCTGATGCAGCAGCCCTTCGGTGAGCGACGGGTTGCCGTTGTCGCCGTTGACGCCGTCGAGCCCGCGCCGGTACCCGCCGAGCGCGAGGTGCGGCGCCGGCGCCGCGGCACCCGCCCGGGTGACGGACACGGTGTCGACGTTGACGTGGCAGCTGGTGTCGTCGGGGCAGCCGAGCACGACGTCGTTCGTGCCGGCCTTGAGGTCGACCGGGACCGAAGCGCTGCCCCAGGCGTTCCAGTCGGCGGTGACCGGCAGGGTCAGCGTGCGGGTCACGCCGCCCGAAGTGACCGACGCCGTCCGCGTCTCGTGGCGGCCGTCGCCGCCGGTGCCGTTGGCGTAGCGGACGTTCAGCTGGTACGTCCCCGCGCTCGCGACGTCGATGACGCGGTGGGTCAGCGACGAGCCGCGGTTGAGCTCGGCGACGAACCCGCGCCCGGCGTACCCGGTGTGGTCGGTCGCGACCACGGCCGAGCCGGTCCGCAGTCCCGATTCCGCCTCGCAGCTGACGTCCGGCGCGCAGCCGGTGAAGGCCCGCGCCGACGCGGGCGGGAAGGCCGCGCCGGCGGGCAGGGCCGCGAGCGCGTCGACGTTGACGTTGCCGGAGTCGGTCGCGGTCCGCGCGAGGCGGACGCTGTGGCGCCCGGCGCCGAGGGTGAGCGGGACCGACGCGAGCGCCCAGCTGTCCCAGTTCGCGGTCACCGGCAGCGTCAGCTTTTGCGCCGCGCCGCCGTCGACGGAGACGCTCAGGGTGCGGGTGACGTGCTGGCCGTCGCCGCCCTGGCCGTTGGCGTAGCGAGCGGTCAGCGAGTAGGTCCCGGCGGTGGTGGCGACGACGTCGGCGGTGGCCGAGGTGCCGGTGCTTTCGAAGCCGGCCAGGAAGCCTTCGCCGGTGTAGCCGGCGTGGTCGGTGGCGATGCCGAGGCCGTCCGCCGTCAGGTCTTCACCCTCGCACAGGGCGCCGACCGCGCAGGTCAGGTGCCGCCACGGCGTCGCGAGGACCGGCGTGGCGCCGGCGTTCGTGCGCACCTGGAGGTTGCCCGAGTCGAAGGGGCCGGAGTTCAGCCGGTAGGTCAGGGTGGTCGCGCTCGTGCGGATGGTCAGCACGCCGCCCGACGTCGTGGCGGTGAACAGCGGCGGGGTGAAGTTCCCGCGGCCGACGGCGTTGAAGGTGGCGGCGTCGGTGAAGTGGCCGTCGCCGGCGTACTCCGTGCGGATCAACGTCGGGGACAGCACTTGGAAGCGCGCGTTCCCGGCGGTGACGGCTTGGCGGCCGGGTCCGGCCGAGGCCGGGGTCGCCACGGTGACGACGGCCGCCGCGACGGCCAGCACGCACGTCAGGTGGAGGGTTCTCGCTGTTCTCGTCCGCACGGCGGAACTCCGTTCCGGGTCAGGGGACCGGTGTTTTACAACGTTGGAAAACCGGTTCGATCCGACCACAGGCCACGGCCTGATGTCCAGACCACCGAGCGGAACTGTCCGGACAGGCCACGGTCCTTGCCCGGCAGGCCACTCAACCGGAGTCGCGGACCACCAGCTCGGGGTCGAAGATCACCGACTCCGCGCGGCCGGCCGGGTCGGCCATCCGGTCCAGCACCATGCGGGCCATCGCCGCGCCCATCTCCTCGACCGGCTGGCGGATCGTCGTCAGGCGGGGGCGGCAGCTCAGCGCCACCCGGCTGTCGTCGAAGCCGATCACCGCCACGTCGTCCGGGACGCGCCGGCCCGCTTCGCGCAACACCGTCAGCGCGCCGTACGCCATCAGGTCGTTGGCCACGAACACGCCGTCCAGCCCGGGTTCCTCGGCCAGGAGCCGCTCCATCGCCCGCTCGCCGCCGTGCTCGGTGAAGTCGCCCTCGGCGACCGTCAGGTACGCGTGGCCGTGGCGGGCCATCGCGTCGCGGAAACCCGCCAGCCGGTCCTGGCCCGCGGGTGTGCCGGCCGGGCCCGCGATCGTCGCGACGCGGTGGCAGCCGCGGGCGACGAGCCGGTCCGCCGCCAGCCGGGCGCCGTCCTGGTGGGCGACGTCGACGTAGCTCACCGGCGCCGGCCGGCCCGGCCGCGCGAACAACGCCGTGGGGACGCCCGCGTCGGTCAGCATGCGCGGCAGCGGGTCCTCCGCCGGGTGCAGCGAGATCAGCAGCACCCCGCTCACCTGCTCCTGACGCAGCTTCGGCACGAGCTTCTCGCGTTCTTCGTCGCTGTCGACGAGCATCAGCAGCGGGTGCAGGCCCTGCGGGCGCAGGTGCGCGACGACGCCCTCGACCACCCGGCCGAAGAACGGGTCGCCGAACACCCCGCCAGTGAACGCCTCGACGTGCCGCTCCGGCTCGGACACCACCAGCGCGATCCCGCCGGTGCGGCGGGTGACCAGCGACCGGGCCGCGCGGTTGGGCACGTACCCGGTGGTGGCGATGGCGCGTTCGACGGTCTCCCGCAGTTTCGGGTCGACGTTGCGCACGCTGTTGACCACGCGGGACACCGTGGCCCGCGAGACCCCGGCGACCCGCGCGACGTCCTCCAGGGTCGGCGGCGCCGAGGGCGGATGCGTCGTCACCCGTCCTTTGTAGCACGCTGTGAGAGCGCTCTCCCACTGCCATGCCGATGACAAATGTCATCGCCGGCCGCTGCGGGACGGCACTGCCGCCGGAGCCCCTCCCGCGACGAGCATTTCCGCCATGACCACGACTCGTACCGAAACGCCCGGCTTCCGGCCGGTGCTGCTGCTCACCGGTGGCTACGCCACGCTTTCCGTGCTCACGCTCCTCGTGATCGTCCTCTTCCGGGACAACCACACGATGGTGACCGACGCGGTCTGGGTCCGCGCGACCATCGTCGTCGCCAGCTCGCTGCTGACGTTCGCCTTCGCCCGCAGCGCGGCCCGCGGCTCCCGCAAGGGTCTCCTGCGGCTGCGGATCGTCTCGGCGGTGATGCTGGTGGCGATCGCCGTCATCGTCGTCCTGCCCGGCTTGTTCCCACTGTGGCTGCGGATCGAGCAGGCCGGCTGCGGGCTGCTCCTGCTCGGCGTCACCCTGCTGGTCAACAGCCGGCGGCTGCGGGCCCGGTAGCGTGCCGGTGGTGGACAGGACCGAACCGGCCGACGTGCAGCGCTGGGTGCGCGGCTGGCGGGTGATGCTGCTCGACGCGGGCATGCTCGTCTACCCGGCGGTGACCGTGCCCGCCGTGCTGCAGCACTCGAGCGGCCACGCGGCGGTGGCCGGCTGCGTGCTCGTCGCCGCCTTCGCCGGCTGCTACGTCTTCGCCGCGCGCGCCGCCGCGAAGCGGGCCGCGCGGCGGTTCTGGGCGCTCCTGGGGGTGCTGACCGCGCTGTTCGCCGCCGCGCTCCCCTTCGCACACGCCGAAGCGTTCTTCCTAGCGTTGGTCGTCGTGACGCTGGCCGTCCCGCGGCTCCCCCGCTACTCCGCCGCGCTCGTCGCCATCGCCGCGCTCGCCGCGCTGGTGGTGCCGTGGCTGGTGTGGGACACCGTCGGCTGGACGCAGGCGGTCGCGCTCGTGTTCACCGTGCTGGTCGTCTACGCGTTCGCCGAGGCCGTCCGAGCGAACGCCGCCCTGGTCGAAGCCCGGGCCGAGGTCGCGCGGCTGGCGTCGGAAGCCGAACGCACCCGGATCGCCCGCGATCTGCACGACCTGCTCGGCCACTCGCTGACCGCGATCACGGTGAAGAGCACGCTGGCGCGTCGGCTGGCAGCGGCCGACATCGACCGGGCGGAAGAGGAGATGACCGCGGTGGAAACGCTGGCGCGCCAGGCATTGACCGACGTCCGCGCGGCCGTGTCGGGCTATCGCGAGGTCACCCTCGCCGGCGAGCTGGCCCGCGGCCGCGAGCTGCTCCGCGCCTGTGGCGTCACCGCCGACCTGCCGACCGCCACCGATGTCGTGGGCCCGGCGCGGCAGGAGCTGTACGGCTGGGTGGTCCGGGAAGGCCTGACCAACGTGGCCCGGCACGCCCGCGCGACGCGGTGCGCGGTGACGGTCACGGCGTCCATTGTGGAGGTCGTCGACGACGGCGTCGGCGGGTCTGTCGGCGAGGGGTCCGGGCTCGCGGGACTGCGTGAGCGCGTCGCCGCGGCCGGTGGGACGCTCGAAACCGGACCGGTGGCGCCGCACGGCTGGCGGCTGCGGGTGACGGCATGACGATCCGTCTGCTGCTCGCCGACGACCAGGAGCTGGTCCGCCAGGCGCTGTGCGCGCTCCTCGCGCTCGAGGACGACTTCGAGGTGGTGGCCTCGGTCGGCCGCGGGGACGAGGTCGTCGACGCGGCCCGCGAACACCGCCCGGACGTCGCCCTGCTCGACATCGAGATGCCCGGTCTGGACGGGCTCGCGGCCGCGGCGGTGCTGGCCACGCAGGTGCCGGACTGCCGGGTCGTCATGCTCACGACGTTCGGCCGCGCGGGCTACCTGCGCCGCGCGATGGAGGCGGGCGCCGCGGGGTTCGTGGTGAAGGACGCGCCCGCGGACGTCCTCGCCGACGCGATCCGCCGCGTCCGGGCCGGCGAGCGGGTGGTCGACCCGGCGCTGGCGGTGGCCACGCTCGCCGCGGGCGAATCGCCGCTGACCGCGCGCGAACGGGATGTGCTCATCACCGCGCGGACGGGCGCGACGGTCGCCGAGATCGCGTCGCGGTTGTACCTGTCGGAGGGCACCGTCCGGAACTACGTGTCGGCGGCGATCACCAAGACCGGCGCCCGCAACCGCGTCGAAGCGGTGCGGATCGCCGACGAGCGCGGCTGGCTCTGATTGGCCCGATCCGCGGGGCCGGAATTGGATCTTCTGCCGGGCCGTTGCCGGGCTTAGCGTGAGCCGCGTGAAAACCGTTGACCTGTGGTTCGACCCGGTGTGCCCGTGGGCGTGGCTCGCCTCGCGGTGGTTGCTCGAAGTGGAGGCGGTGCGCGCGGTCCGGACCCGGTTCCACGTGTTCAGCCTGGCGCTGCACAACGAAGGCCGGTCCGTGGACGCGTGGTACCGGACGTGGCTCGACGAGCGCTGGGGCCCGGCGCGCGTCCTGCTCGCCGCCGAACGCGCGCACGGCAAGGAGGTCCTGCGCGACCTCTACACCGCGCTCGGCACGCGCCTCCACCGTGACAAGGCGCCGGTCGACCGCGCGACGATCGTCGACGCGCTGACCTCGGTGGGCCTGCCCGCGTCGCTGGCCGACACCGCCGGCTCGACGGACCTCGACGAGGACCTGCGGGCCGGAAACCGCGCGGCGCTCGACCCGATCGGCGAGGACCTCGGCGTCCCGGCGATCCACGTCGACGGCAACGCCTTCTTCGGCCCGGTCGTCAGCCCGCTCCCGCGCGGCGAGGAAGCCGGGCGCCTCTGGGACGGCGTGCTCCTGGTGACCGGCACACCCGGGTTCTTCGAGCTGAAGCGCGGGCGCAGCAGCCCGGTGACGGCTTAGGCGTTCTCGTCGAACGGGATCCCGCCCGGCTTGGCCTTGCCGAGGTTGCCGGCGAACTGGTCGTCCTTGATGCCGAAGGTGGCGCTGCCGAAGTCGGCCTGGGTCAGCTTGTCCCGGATCCCGGCCGGGTAGCCGTCCCAGCCGACGAGCGTCGGGTACTGCCAGGCGCCCTGGTGGTTCTCCGGCGGGTCGTCGTTGCCGTTGGCGGCGCGGAAGCAGTGCGTCGAGCCGCCGTCCTTGTGGTAGACGACCTTCGCGTGGGTGCCTTCGAAGCGCATGCTCGCGCGGTCGTGGACGGCGAAGCCGCCGTGCTGCGAGGTCGCGACGTACTCGACCTGGTTGTCCTTGACCCACACGACGACGTGCTCCCAGTCGTGGCGGTGCCCGGCGCTGCCCGGGCCGAGCGAGGCCTGGTCCTTCTCGAAGTAGAGGGTGAACATCACCGCGCACCAGCCGTTGTTGCATTTCTCGCGGGAGTAGGAGTTGGTGTTGTCGAGGTCCCAGGAGTCGCGGCAGTGACCGTTGGTGTCACCGCCGAGGGACAGCCCGGGCGCGATGGCGCCGTCCGGGCCGATGGCCGGGGTCGGGTAGCAGC
Source organism: Amycolatopsis iheyensis (assembly GCF_024703995.1). Lineage (GTDB taxonomy): Bacteria > Actinomycetota > Actinomycetes > Mycobacteriales > Pseudonocardiaceae > Amycolatopsis > Amycolatopsis iheyensis. The sequence continues at coordinate 617,726 of NZ_JAMXQV010000002.1, forward strand.
CGTCCTTGTCGTAGTCGAAGGCGGGCCGGAAGGTCTTCTCGAAGTCGGGTGCGTTGCCGGGCAGGGCGCTCGGCGGATCCGCGGCGGCGGTGCCCGGGAAGGTCAGCGCCAGCGCGCAGGCGGCGGCCGCGGCGGTCAGGGTGCGGGTTCGGTGCGCCATCGCGGTACTCCCTCGGTCTTGGTCGGAAAGTTTCCGACCGGGCCGTGCTCAGGCTCGCCGCGGGCGGTCCGGGCCGGCAACCGTGCCGGGCGGAGTGTGCCCGGAAGGCGCCGGGAGAAGGGGACTTCCGCGCAGTTCTGCCCGGTCAGCGACACAACGCCAGCCGGGCCTCCGCCGCATCCCAGTCGCCGGCGCCCGAGGGCTCGTAGTGACGCACCTCCTGGGTCTCGCGCACCAGGGCCCGCATCGACGCCAGGTCGGGGAGGTCCTCGCCGAGGGCGCGGGCCTGGACCAGTACGTTTCCCAGCGCCGCCGCCTCCACCGGGCCCGCGAGGACCGGCACCCCGCACGCGTCCGCCGTCAGCCGGCACAGCAGCTCGTTCCGGGCCCCGCCGCCGACGATGTGGACCACGTCGAACGTGCGGCCGGTGATCGCGGCCGCCGCCCGGAGCGTGCGGCGGTACGCCAGCGCCAGGCTGTCCAGGATGCATCGGACCAGCGCACCGCGCGAAGACGGCGGGCGCTGACCGGTCGCCTCGCAGGCGGCGGAAATACGGGACGGCATGTCCCCCGGCGGCAGGAACTCCGGCGCGTCGATGTCCACCACCGCCGCCAGGCCGGGCGACGCGGCCGCCGCGCGGAGCAGGCCGGGAAGGTCCGAAGTGGACCACGTCCGCAGCGTCTCCGACAGCACCCACAGGCCCATCACGTTGCGCAGGAAGCGGATCGTGCCGTCGACGCCGCCTTCATTGGTGAAGTTCGCCGCCAAGGCCGCGTCGCTCAGCTCCGGGGCCGGCAGCTCCAGCCCGGCCAGCGACCACGTCCCCGAGGAGATGTACGCGAAGTCCGGTCCCGAAGCGGGCACCGCGACCACCGCCGACGCGGTGTCGTGCGAACCCACCGCGATCACCGGCAGGCCGGCCGGTTCACGGGCCTCGCCCACCACCGTGCCGGGATCGCGCAACGGCGGGAGCAGCCGGGGCGGGATCCCCGCGCGGACGGCGAGCGAGGTGGCCCAGGTCCGCGCGCGCACGTCGTAGAGCTGCGTGGTCGACGCGTTCGTCCGCTCGGCCCCCAGCGAACCCGTGAGCCAGTAGTTCAGCAGGTCCGGGATCAGCAGCATCGTCGCGGCCGCGTCGAGCCGGTCGCCTTCGGCCACCAGCTGGTACAGCGTGTTGAACGGCAGCTGCTGCAACCCCGTCACGTCGTAGAGCTCCCGGTCGGGCACCGGAACGGTGATCCCGTCCGTGCGCGGATCCCGGTAGTGGACGGGGTTCCCGAGCAACGCGCCGCGCTCGTCCAGGAGCCCGTAGTCCACCGCCCACGAGTCGATGCCGACCCCGTCCAACGGGCCGGCTTCCCGGATCCCGGCCAGGGTCTCGCGGTAGAGCCCCAGGACGTCCCAGTACAACGCCGGGCCCGCCTGGACCCCGCCGTTGGGGAACCGCCGCACCTCCTCGACGCGCAAAGCAGAGGCGCCGACCGTCCCGGCCATCACCCGGCCGCTCGACGCGCCGAGGTCGACGGCCGCGACTCGCTTCACGGGCGCACCACGGTCAGCTCCAGGCCGAGCAGGTCCGCGACCGCCGTCAGCTCGCCGACGCGGTGGCCGGTGCCCAGCGCCCAGTGGTGCGCGATGCCGCTGGCCGACCAGGCGTCGGTCCACTCCCCCGGGTCGCAGCCGAAGTCCACGCGGGACGTCGTGTTGCCGATCCGCAGCAGCGGCCCGGGCACGACCGTGCCTTCGGCCGCGATGAGCGTGAACGTCCCGTCGCGGCGCTGCCCGAGCCCGCACAGCGTCACCGGCCCGTGCTTGACGTCGAACTCCACCGACACGCCCCACCCGCGCTTGCCGTGGTAAACACCGAGGCCGCGCAGCAGCGGCTTGCGGGCGCTGATGCCGAGGTGCGCGGGCCCGTCGTGGCCCATCTCGACGACGTTGTCGTGGAAGTTCAGCGCCTGCAGCTCGGTGAACGAGCCTCCCGCGCCGAGCCGGTCCATGACCAGCATCGCCAGCGACGTCCGCAGTTCGTACTCCCCGACCGCCGGGATGCCGCGCGCGGTGAGCAGGGAAGCGCCGAGGATGAACCCGGCGCCGACCCGCTCGTGCGTCTCGCCGTCGAGACCGCGGTGGTAGTAGGCCAGCGAGTCCAGGGCGAAGTCGTCGACCAGGCGGTCGAGCGCCACCGAAACCCGTGCGCCCCAAGCGAAGTCTTCGTCCACCACGGACTCGTCCACAGTGAACACTTCGCGGGCCAGGGCGACGCGCGCGGCGGTCTCGTCGTCGGAGACCTTCTCCACCCGCACCCGCAGGTCGTCGATCTCCAGGATCTCGACGTGCCCGCCGAGCTGGCCCGAGACCAGGGTCGGGTCGGTCGAGACGTCCAGCATGCCCGGGTAGAGGTGCCCGAGCAGGCCGTGCCGCCCGTGCCGCAACGCCGCGCGGACGCCCGCCGCCTTGATCCACCGGGAAATCCGCGTCCACGCACGCTCGTCTTCGAGGTACCCGGACACCGAGCGGAACTCGACGCCGAGCCGGCGGAACGCGTTGGCCATCTCCGGCAGCGGGCACGCGCCGCAGTAGGCCAGCCACGCGCCGGTGTCGAAGGACTCGTGGTCCATCGCCTCGGTGGGCTGCAGGTTGAGCAGCAGCACCGGCGCGTCCGACCGCTGCGCGATCGGCGCGAGCATGCTCGACGTCAGGTACGTCGTCAGGAACCCGACGATGAGGTCGCAGCCGGCCGCGCGCAGCTTCTCCGCGGCCGCGGCGCCTTCGACCGCGTCGGAGACGAACCCGACGTCGACGACTTCGCAGTCCATTCCGGACAGTCGCGAGGAGACCCGCCGGGCCGATTCCTGCAGCTGTGGCAGCAGCGCGGGGAACTGCGGCCAGTACGCGCCGAGCCCGCCCGCGACGAGCCCGACGCGGGTCTTGCGCGGCGTGATGCGGTCGAGGGTCATCGCAACTCCTTAACGCAGGAACGCGGCGGCCACCCCGGCGTCCACCGGCACGTGCAGGCCGGTGGTGTGGGTGAGGTCGCCGCCGGTGAGGGCGAACACCGCGGCCGCGACGTGCTCGGGCAGCACCTCGCGCTTGAGGATGGTCCGCTGGGCGTAGAACTCGCCGAGCTTCGCCTCTTCGACGCCGTAGACCGCGGCGCGTTGCGCGCCCCAGCCGCCGGCGAAGATGCCGGAGCCCTGGACGACACCGTCGGGGTTGACTCCGTTGACGCGGATGCCGTGCCCGCCCAGCTCGGCGGCCAGCAGCCGGACCTGGTGGGCCTGATCGGCCTTCGCGGCACCGTAGGCGACATTGTTCGGGCCCGCGAACACCGAGTTCTTCGACGAGATGTAGACGATGTCCCCGCCGATGCCCTGGGCGATCATCGCCTTGGCGGCGGCCCGCGCGACGAGGAACGAGCCCTTCGCCATGACGTCGTGCTGGAGGTCCCAGTCGCGCTCGGTCGTCTCCAGCAGCGGCTTCGAGATGGACAGCCCGGCGTTGTTGACGACCAGGTCGATGCCGCCGAACGCCAGCGCGGTGGCGTCCACCGCGGCCTGCACCGCGCCGGCGTCGGTGACGTCGGCGGTGACCGCGATCCCGCCGGTCTCCGCCGCCACCTCGGCGGCCGCGTCGGCGTTGAGGTCGGCGATCGCCACGCAGGCGCCTTCGGCGGCGAGCCGCAGCGCGATGGCCTTGCCGATGCCCGATCCGGCGCCGGTGACCAGCGCGATCCGCCCGGCGAGGGGCTTGGGCTTCGGCATCCGCCGCAGCTTGGCCTCTTCGAGCGCCCAGTACTCGATCCGGAATTTTTCGCTTTCCGGGATCGGCGCGTAGGTCGAGACGGCCTCCGCGCCACGCATGACGTTGATGGCGTTGACGTAGAACTCCCCCGCGACGCGCGCGGTCTGCTTGTCCTTGCCGAAGGAGAACATGCCGACCCCGGGCACGAGCACGATCGCCGGGTCCGCGCCCCGCATCGCCGGCGATTCGGATGTCGCGTGCCGCTCGTAGTAGGCGCGGTACTCGTCGCGATACTCCCCGTGCAGTTCCTTGAGCCGCGCGACGACGTCCTCCAGCGACGCGGTCGCGGGCAGGTCCACCACCAGCGGCCGGACCTTGGTGCGCAGGAAGTGGTCCGGGCACGAGGTCCCCAACGCGGCCAGGGGTGCCAGCTTCTCCCGCGCCAGGAACTCGAGCACGACGTCGCTGTCGGTGTAGTGGCCGACGACGCGCTGGTCCGTCGAGGCGAGCCCGCGGATCACCGGCGCCAGGGCCGCGGCCCGGGCACGGCGCTCGGTCTCGGGCAGTGCTTCGAAGCCGGGAACGACCGGACCGAACGGCTCGGCCACGCCACGCGAAGCCAGAAACTCCCCGGCCGTGCGGATGATGTCGAGGGAGTTGCGCTGACACTCCTCCGAGGTGGCACCCCACGCCGTGATGCCGTGCCCGCCGAGGATCACGCCGATGGCCTGGGGGTTCGCGGCCTTGACCGCGGCGATGTCGAGGCCGAGCTGGAACCCGGGTCGCCGCCAGTCCACCCACGCGACGCGGTCGCCGAAGCACTCCTTCGTCAGCGCGGCGCCGTCGGCCGCGGTGGCCAGCGCGATGCCGGAGTCCGGGTGCAGGTGGTCGACGTGCGGGGCCTCCACGAGACCATGCATGGCGGTGTCGATCGACGGCGCCGCCCCGCCCCGGCCGTGCAGGCAGTAGTCGAACGCCGCGACCATCTCGTCCTCGCGCTCGACACCCGGGTAGACGTCCACCAGGGACCGCAGCCGGTCGAGCCGCAGCACGGCCAGCCCGGACTCCTTCAGCGTCCCGAGGTCGCCGCCGGAGCCCTTGACCCACAGCACGTCGGTGGGCGAGCCGGTGACCGGGTCGGTCACCGAACCCTTCGCCGAGGTGTTGCCACCGGCGTAGTTGGTGTTGCGCGGGTCGGCTCCGAGCGCGTTGCTGCGCGCGATGAGCTGCTCCGGCACGGTCATCGTCATGCTCCCCATCCGGCCTGCGTGCCGCCGGCGCGCTCGGCCACGATCTTTTCCTGGTACCCGCTGCGGGCATACGCCGCGACGGGGTCCGGGTCGAGCCCGGCGTCCTCGCGCAGCTCGGCCAGCAGCGGCCGGACGTCGGTGTTGTAGGCGTCCATCAGCACGGCGTTCGCTTCCAGGACGTTGCCCGCCTGCTGGGCGGTGCGCAGCGCGGCGCGGTCGACGAGCAGCGCCTTCGCCGTGGCCTCCTGGACGTTCATCACCGACCGGATGATCGCCGGGATCTTGGCCTCGATGTTGTGGCACTGGTCGAGCATGAACGCGATCCCGTACGCCGGGTCGAGGGCGTCGCCGCGGACGATCTCGTACATGATCCGGAACAGCTGGAACGGGTCCGCCGCGCCGACCATCAGGTCGTCGTCGGCGTAGAAGCGGGAGTTGAAGTCGAACGCGCCGAGCTTCCCGGCGCGCAGCAGGAACGCCACGATGAACTCGATGTTGGTGCCCGGGGCGTGGTGGCCGGTGTCGATGCACACCGTCGCCTTCTCCCCCAGCTCGAGGCAGTGCGCGTACGACGTGCCCCAATCGGGGAGGTCGGTGGCGTAGAAGGCGGGCTCGAAGAGCTTGTACTCCAGCAGGATCCGCTGGTCGTCGCCCAACCGGTCGTACGTCTCGCGAAGTGCCGCGGCCAGCCGGTCCTGGCGGTCGCGCAGGTCGTCCTGGCCCGGGTAGTTGATGCCGTCGGAGAACCAGAGCTTGAGGTCGCGCGAACCCGTCGCGTCCATGATGGAGATCGCTTCGAGCAGGTGGTCGGTGGCCTTGCGCCGGATGCCGGCGTCGGGGTTGGTGACCGAGCCGAGCTTGTAGTCCTCGTCCTGGAACACGTTGGTGTTGATCGCGCCGATCTCGACCCCGGCGTCCCGCGCGAAGGCCGTCAGTGCGCCGTAGTCGTCGACCTTGTCCCACGGGATGTGCAGCGCCACCTTCGGCGCGACGCCGGTGAAGCGGTGCACGGTCGCCGCGTCGGCGATCTTCTCTTCGGGGGTGCGGGGCACCCCGGGCTGCGGGAACACCTTGAAGCGCGTACCCGAGTTCGCGTACGCCCACGACGGCGTTTCGATGCGCTGGGCCCGCAGAGCCGCTTTCACATCCACAGCGATCACTGTCCTTCCGCGACGGTGGGGGGTTCGAGGTGGAAGACCTCTTCGAGCAACTGGAAGCCTTCGTCGGGCGGGCCACCATCGAGTCCGGTGAAGAACTCCGCCATTTCCGCCTGCCAGCGGGTGTTGACCTCGGTCCGCGCCATGGCGGCCTGCGCGGCTTCGAGGTCGTCCGCCTCGACGTAGCCGATCAGGAGACCGTCCTCGCGCAGGAAGAGCGAGTAGTTGCGCCAGCCGGTCTCGTGCAGGGCCTGGCGCATCTCGGGCCAGACCGCGCGGTGCCGCCGCGCGTACTCGGCTTTCCGGTCGGGTTTGACCTGCAGGCAGAAGCAGTAACGGGACACTGTCCGTCCTTAGTGGACTCCGCGGCCGGGTGCGGGGCGGCGATCCGCACCCGGCCGCGGAAGACCGTCAGAAGTTGAACTTGTCGATGTTGTTCGCGTCGAACGTCGTCGGCGGGCCGAGGACGATCTCGCCGCTCGCGCCGATGGTGTAGTCACCGAGCTTGCCGGCCTTGAACTTCTCGCCCTCCTTGCCGGTAATCTGGCCCGACTTGAGCGCGACACCCGCGTACGCGGCGAGGTAGCCGATGTCGGCCGGGTTCCACAGCGCGAACTGCTTGACCGTGCCGTCCTTGACGAAGGCCCGCATCTGGTTCGGCGTGCCCAGGCCGGTCACCGCGACCTTGCCCTTGTAGCTGGACGAGCTGACGTAGCGCGCGGCGGCCGCGATGCCCACGGTGGTCGGCGAGACGATCACCTTGAGGTTCGGGAACGACTGCAGCAGGCCCTGGGCCTCCTGGAAGGACTTCTGGTCGTCGTCGTTGCCGTAGGCGACCTTGTCCAGCTTGATGTTCGCGTACTCCGGCTTGGCCAGCTCCTTCTTGAGCACCTCGATCCAGGCGTTCTGGTTCGTGGCGTTCGGCGTCGCGGACAGGACCGCGATCTCGCCGGAGCCGCCGGAGAGGTCCTTGGCCTGCTTGGCCAAGGCCTCACCGATGCCCTGGGTGGTCGCCTGGTTGATGAACACGTCGCGGCAGTCCTTCGCCGCGTCGGAGTCGAAGGCCACGACCTTGATGCCGGCGCTGCGGGCCTGGTTGAGCGACGGGCAGACGGCGTTCGGGTCGTTCGCCGCGATGCCGATGACGTCCTGCTGCTGCTGGATCAGCGTGTTGATGTAGCTGACCTGCGAAGACGCGCTGGCGTCGTTCGGCCCGACCAGCTTGTACTCGCCCTTCAGCTCGGCCAGCGCGTCCTTGCCGCCGCTGACCTCGATGTCGCTGTAGGGGTTGTTGAGCTGCTTGGGCAGGAACGCCATCTTGACGCCGGTCGCGGCCGCGGCGTTCGGGTTCGCCGTGGCCGTCGACTGCTGCGCGCCGGAGCCGCTGCTGTCGTTCTTGGTCGTGCCGCCGCAGGCGGCCAGCACGAGCACCAGCCCGGCCGACACTGCGCCGGTGAGGAACCGTCGGGACATCTTCGTCACCTTTCTGGGGATACCGGAGCAGTCGCCCGGCTCCGCCGGCGCAGTGCCGTCCGGGCCGAGGACACGATGTTGGGCAGCAGGACCGACACGATGAGGAGCACGCCGGTCACGATGTTGAGGGCTTCGTTCGAGACGTCCTGCAGGCGCAGCGCGTTCTGCAGGGTCGCCAGCAGGACCACCCCGGCGAGCACGCCGGGGAGCGTGCCCTTGCCGCCGAAGATGGACACGCCGCCCAGCAGCACGGCGGCCACGACGGCCAGTTCCAGGCCGAAGCCGTTGTCGGCGCGGGCGCTGGAGTAGCGCAGGGTCCACAGGATCCCGGCGAGCCCGGCGACCGCGCCGCTCACGACGTACAGCCAGAACTTGAGCCGCCCGGTGCGGATGCCGGCGAACCGGGCCGCCTGCTCCCCCGCGCCGGCCGCGAACACGCCGCGGCCGATCGGGGTCGCGTGCAGCACGACGCCGAAGATCAGCGCCACCACCAGCAGCGGCACCAGGACGTTCGGGATCGGGCCATCGCCGATGGTCCCGGTGACCCAGCTCGTGTAGTCCCGCGGGAAGTCGGCGACCGCGCCGTCCCCGAGCACCACGAACGCGAGGCCGCGGTACAGCGCGAGCGTGCCGATCGTGACCGCCAGCGAAGGCAGCTTCAGGACGGTGACGAAGAAGCCGTTCAACGCGCCGAGGACCGCGCCGAGCACGATGCAGAGCGGGATGATCGTCTCGATCGACAGGCCCGCGTCCCACAGCGAGCCCATCACCGCCGACGTCAGCCCGAGGGTGCTCGCCACCGACAGGTCGATCTCGCCGGTGACGATGATGAACGTCATCGGCAGCGCGACCAGCGCGATCGGGAGCAGGTCGAGCAGCAGGAAGGTGAAGTTGCGGCTGGTGCCGAAGTTCTCGACGGCCCCGGAGGCGACGATCAGCACGATCACCGTCACCAGGACGACGGCGGCGTCCCAGCTGAGCAGCCGGCCGAGCCGGTTCCCTTGGTCAGACATGGGAATCCCTCTTCTTCAGAGCCTTCGCGACGCGGACCGCGACCAGCCGGTCGGCGCCGATGGCCAGCAGGATCAGCGCGCCGACGATCGCCTGCTGCCAGAACTGGTTGATGTCGAGCACGGCCAGCGCGCTGCCGATCACGGTCAGCAGCAACGCACCGAGGCCCGCGCCCCAGACCGAACCGCTGCCGCCGAACACCGCCACCCCGCCGACCACGGCCGCGGCGACGACGTTCAGCTCGTAGCCGGTGCCCGCGGCCGCGTCCACCGTGCCGAAGCGCGCCGCGAACAGGACCCCGGCCAGGCCGGCGAGCGCGCCGCTGACCAGGAACGCGGCACTGGTGTTGCGGCCGACCTTGATGCCGGCCAGCTTCGCCGCCTGCGGGCTCGAGCCCATCGCGTACAGCTCGCGGCCGGCCCGGTAGCTGCGCAGCACGATCCCGGCGACGACCAGGACCAGCACCGCGATCAGCACCAGCCACGGCACCCCGAGCAGCGACGACGTGCCGAAGTCCAGGAAGGACGCGGGCAGCTTGTCGGCGTTGATCTGCTGGCCGCCGGCCCAGAAGTAGCTGACCCCGCGGTAGGCGTAGAGCGTGCCGAGGGTGACGACCAGTGCGGGCACCTGGCCGAACCGCACCAACGCGCCGTTCACCAGTCCGCAGACCGCGCCGACGGCCGCGCCGACCAGCACGGCGATGACCACCGGCAGGCCGGGGTTGTCGCGCATCAGCGAGCCGACGGCGAAGGCCGCGAGGCCCAGCACGGAGCCGACCGAGAGGTCGATGTTGCGGGTGATCATCACGATCGCCTGGCCGACGGCGAGCACCGCGAGGATCGCCGTGCCGAGCAGGATGTCGCGGATGCTCTGGCCCGACAGGAACCGGGAGTTCTGCGTCGCGGTGAACGCGACCAGCACGATCAGCGCGAGGACGATGCCGGATTCCCGCGCCTTGAAGACGTTCGCGGTCCACGACCGGCGCGTTCGGACAACCGGTTGCCCGGTCACGGGGGCCTCCTTGGTCACGGTCATGCGGCGGCTCCCTGGCCCATCGCGGCGAACATGACGCTGTCTTCGGTCGCGTCGGCCCGCGGCAGCTCGGCGACGATCCGGCCCTCGCGCATGACGAGCACGCGGTCGGCCATGCCCAGCACCTCGGGCAGCTCCGACGACACCATGACGATCGCGACGCCTTCCGCCGCGAGCGCCGACATCAGCCGGTGCACCTCCGCCTTGGTGCCGACGTCGATCCCGCGCGTCGGCTCGTCGACGATCAGCACCTTCGGCGCCATCGCCAGCCACTTCGCGAGCACGACCTTCTGCTGGTTGCCACCGGAGAGCGTCCCGACGGGGTCACCGAGGCGGCGGTACTTCGTGCGCAGCCGCTCGGTCCAGTGGCTCGCTTCCCGCCGTTCGCTCGCGCCGGTCAGGAAGCCGAGCTTCGACAGCGCGCGGGAGCGCGGCAGCGTCACGTTCCGCTCGATCGAGAGGTCCATGATCAGGCCCTGCTGGCGCCGGTCTTCGGGCACCAGCGCCATCCCGGCGCCCATCGCGGCCCGCGACGAGTGCGGCTTGAGCTTCTTTCCGCCGATCTTCACGACACCGGCGTCGCGTTCGTCCACCCCGAACACGGCCTGGACCACTTCGGATCGTCCCGATCCGACCAGCCCGGCGAACGCGACGATCTCCCCGGCGCGCACCGAGAACGAGATGTCGCGGAAGACGCCTTCGCGGGCCAGGCCCTCGACTTCGAGGACCACCGCGCCGGGTTCGACGTCCTGCTTGGGGAACAGCGCGTCCAGGTCGCGGCCGACCATGCGCTTGACCATGTCGTCGACCGTGACGTCTTCGAGGAGGTCGGTGGAGACGTGCTTGCCGTCGCGCATGATCGTCACGCGCTGGCACAGCTCGGTGATCTCCTCGAAGCGGTGCGAGATGAACATGATCGCCGCACCCTCTTCGCGCAGCGTCCGGGCGACGGTGAAGAGCCGTTCGACCTCGACGCGGCTGAGCGCGGCCGTCGGCTCGTCCATCACCAGCACGCGGGCGTCCGCGCTGAGCGCCTTGGCGATCTCGACGATCTGCTGGTCGGCGATGGACAGGCCCCGGGCCGGGCGACCCGGGTCGATCCGGACGCCGAGGCGGGTGAACAGCCGCTCGGCCTCGGCACGGATGGCCGCCCGGTCGATGCGGCCGAGGCTGCGCCGCGGATGGCGGCCCATGACGATGTTCTCTTCGACCGACAGGTCGGGGAAGAGCGTCGGCTCCTGGTAGATCACCGCGATGCCGGCGGCCTTCGCGTCGGCGGGTGAGCCGAACTCGACCGGCCGGCCCGCCAGCAGCAGCGTGCCGTCGTCGGGCTTGTGCACCCCGGCGAGCATCTTGACGATCGTCGACTTGCCGGCGCCGTTCTCCCCGACGAGGGCGTGCGCCTCCCCGCCGTACAGGCCGAAGCTCACCCCGGCCACCGCCGCGACGGCGCCGAACGACTTCGTCACCCCGCGCACCTCCAGCAGAGGCGGCCGGTCCGAGTCCTGCCGCGTCATCGCGACCTCCGGATTGAAAGGTTTCACAAATCTGGTGCGGTGACGCTACTATGCGAGCGAAGAGCAAGTCAATGAATCCGCTGAACCGTGGCCGAACGTCGTCCCGGCCGGGCAGTTCGTGGTGGTGTTACGTTTCAATGAGGGGGTTCCATGACGGTCCAGGAGTCCGGCGCCGAACCGAGGTCGGCCGGGATGAAGGACGTCGCGGCGGCCGCCGGGGTCTCCCTCGGCACGGTGTCCAACGTGCTCAACCGGCCCGACCGCGTCAGCCCCGCCACGCGGGCGAAGGTCGAGACGGCGATGGCCGAGCTCCGGTTCGTGCGCAACGAGTCCGCGCGGCAGCTGCGCGCCGGGCGCAGCCGCGTGCTGGCCTACGTGATGCTCGACGGCAGCAACCCGTTCTTCACCGACGTCGCGGCCGGCATGGAAGACGCCACCGACGAAAGCGACCTCTCGCTGTTCCTCTGCAACAGCGCCCACCAGCCCTCGCGGGAGGCGGCCTACCTCGGCCGGCTGGAGCAGCAGCGCGTCCAGGGCATCCTCATCACGCCGGTCGACCCGGACGCGCCCCTGCTGCGCGAGATAGCGCGGCGGGGCACGCCGGTGGTGGTCGTCGACCGCACGCCCGGCGGCACCACGCACTGCTCGGTCGCGGTCGACGACGTCTACGGCGGCGAGATCGCCGTGCGGCACCTGATCGAGCAGGGCCACGAGCGGATCGCGTTCATCGGCAACCACACGACGGTGGGGCAGGTCCGCGACCGCCGGCTCGGCGCGTTGCGGGCCCTGCGCGCGGCGGGGCTCGACGCCGACCGCCTGGTCGACCTGACCACGTCGGCGCTGACGGTGGCCGACGGGCGCGGCGCGGGCGAGCGGCTGGCCGGGCTGCCGTCGTCGATCCGCCCGACCGCCGCGTTCTGCGCCAACGACCTGGTCGCGCTCGGTCTGCTGCAGACGTGCGCCAACCTGCGCATGCGCGTCCCCGAAGACCTGGCCATCGCGGGCTACGACGACATCGAGTTCGCGGCGGCGGCCGCGGTCCCGCTGACCTCGGTCCGCCAGCCCCGCCGCCGGCTCGGCCGCACGGCCGCCGAGCTGCTGCTGGCCGAATCGGAGCCCGGCCACGAGCACCGGCAGGTCGTGTTCACCCCGGAGCTGGTGGTCCGCGCTTCGACCCTGCACTGAGCCAACCGTTCGATCGTCTGTGACGTCTTAGGACTCGGAAGCGATTCCCGGAGGGGACACCGAGCACGGAGGTCGTGGATGGCCGGGGAAAAGCCGCGGGTGACGCGGCGCGGGTTCCTCGCCGCGAGCGGGGTCGCCCTGCTCGGCGCCGCCGTCGCCGGCTCGGCCGGGCACGCCGCGGCCGGTCCGGGAACCGCCCGGCTGGGCGACTTCTGGCTGTTCGGGCGGTACGACGACGGCTGCACCGAACCGGGCTTCGACGAGATCGACCTCGCACCGGTGCAGCTGCCCCACTGCGTGACGCCGCTTTCGTGGACGGGCTGGGATCCGGCGTCGTGGCAGGACCGGTGGATCTACCGCAAGCACTTCACGGGATTGGCGAACGAGCGCTTCCTCGCCCGCTTCGACGGTGTGCTGACGAACGCCGAAGTGCACCTCAACGGCCGCCCGGTGGCGACCCACGAAGGCGGGTACCTCCCGTTCGAGGTGGACCTGCCCGGGGTGCTGCCGGGGGACAACGTCCTCGCCGTCGTCGTCGACGGCCGGTGGGCGCTCGACGTCCCGCCCAACCTCCCGCACAGCGCGGGACCGTCGGCGATCGATTTCTACCAGCCGGCCGGGATCTACCGCCCGGCGGCGATCGGCACGGTCCCGAGGACCCGGCTGACCGACGTCTTCGCCCGGCCCGTCGACGTCCTCTCCCCCGGCCGGTCCCTGCACCTGACCTGCACGCTCGACGGGCCCGGCGCGGCCGAGGTCACCGCGTCGGTCCGCCAGGCGGGGCGCGAGCTCGCGCGCGGCGCCGCTCAGGTGCCGGCCGGCACCCGGACCGTCGAGTTCGACGTCCACGGGCTCGACGCCGTCCGGCTCTGGGACGTCGAGGACCCCGCGCTGTGCGACGTCGTCGTCACCATCCGGTCCGGGCCGCGGGCGCTCGACCAGCGGGTCGTGCGCGTCGGGTTCCGCGAGGCCCGCTTCGCCCAGGACGGCTTCTTCCTCAACGGACGGCGGCTGAAGCTGTTCGGCCTCAACCGCCACCAGTGGTACCCGTTCGCCGGCGGGGCGGCGCCGGACCGCGTCCAGCGGCGCGACGCCGAGATCCTGCGCCGCGAGCTGAACTGCACGATGGTCCGGTGCTCGCACTACCCGCAGTCGAGCGCGTTCCTCGACGCCTGCGACGAGCTGGGCCTGCTCGTGTGGGAGGAGATCCCCGGCTGGGGCCGGGTCGGCGACGCCGCCTGGCAGCAGCGGAACCTCCGGGACGTCTCGGCCATGATCACCCGCGACCGCAACCACCCCAGCATCATCGTGTGGGGTACCCGCGTCAACGAGGCGAACGGCACGACGGCGATGTACGGGCGCACCGGGCGGCTCGCGCGGCAGCTCGACCCGTCGCGGCCGACGAGCGGCGCGCTGGCGAGCACCACCGGCGCGCGGTACGCCGGCGCCGACATCGAAGTGCTGGCCTACAACGACTACACCGCCCGCCGGGGCGCGCCCTTTCAGCTGCGCCCGCCACGCGCGGGGGTCCCGTACCTGGTCACGGAGTCGATCGGCACGCTCGCCGGGGCACGCGCCTACCGCCGGACCGATCTGCCGGCGACCCAGCGGCTACAGGCGGAGCTGCACGCGAAGGCCCACGACCTGGCCGCCGCCGACGACCGCTACTGCGGGCTGCTCGCCTGGTGCGCGTTCGACTACCCCTCGGGCTGGCAGCGGTCGATGGGCGGGTCGAAGTTCGCCGGGGTGTCCGACATCTTCCGGATCCCCAAGCCGGCCGCGGCCTTCTACGCCACCCAGGGCGACCCGCTGGTCCGGCCGGTCGTCGAGCCCGGCTTCGCGTGGGACTTCACCGCGTCACCCACCGGGCCCGGGCGGGACGCGCCGATCTGGTCGAACTGCGACCGCCTGCTGCTGTTCCTCGACGACCGGCCCGCCGGCGAGGCACGCAGCCGGCGCGCGGACTTCCCGCACCTGCCGCACCCCGGGTTCGCCGTGGACCTGACGGTGCCGCGCGGGCAACGCCCCCAGCTGCGCGTCGACGGCTACCTGGGTGACCGGCTGGTGGTCTCCCGGCGCTTCAGCGGCGACCGCGCCCGCGACGTGCTGAGCTGCGCGGCCGACGACACGCAGCTGCGCGCCGACGGCGCCGACGCGACCCGGGTGGTCGTGGCGGCGATGGACCGCTTCGGCACCCTGCGCGCCGGAGCGACCGGCACGGTGACGCTGAGCCTGACCGGCCAGGGCGAGCTGGTCGGTGACCGGGAGCTGGACTTCGGCGCGACCGGCGGGGCGGCGGCCGTCTGGCTGCGGCCGTTCGCGGGTCCGCCGGGAAAGCTGACGCTGACCGCCCGCCACGAAACCCTCGGCACCGCGACGGCGACGGTGACCACGACGGCCAGTGGGTCCGAAGGCGGGTCGCGCTCGTGAGGTCAGTGTTCGCCGGTCAGCACGCCCGCCAGCACCGCCGCCTGGCTGATCGGCGGGGACCCGCTCCCGGTCAGCAACGTCACCACGCCACCCGCGGCCAGCTCACGCAGGCGGTCCAGCGCGGCGGCGCGGTCCGGCTCGCGCAGTTCCGCGCGGTACCGCTCGGCGAACTCTCCGAAGCGCTCGGGGTCGTGGCCGTACCAGGTGCGCAGCTCGTCGGACGGGGCCAGGGCGCGGTACCAGCCGTCCAGGACCACGGTGCGGGCCGTGCCGCGGGGCCACACTCGTTCGACGAGCACGCGGATGCCGTCGGCGGGCCCGGCGGGGTCGGCCAGGCGCGCCACCCGGACGTCCGTCGGCTGCATGCGCGCATTGTGCGGCGCACCTGCCCGCTTCGCCACTCCGGAAGGCCGGTGACCTGGTGCGCAACCGCGTGACGCCCACCGGCGAGATCGTCAACGTCCCCCTGCGGGGTGCCTGGACCGGCAACCGCGGCGTGCTGCACCAGGGCCACGAGATCGTCCGGTTCCACGCCGGCGACCTGTGGATCACCTGCGTGCTCGCATTCCGGGGCCGGTGGCGCGAGCAGTGGCTGCCGAACCGGTACACGCACCTGTACTTCCACGACGAAGCCGTCTCGTTCGCCGCCGGGCACCGGCCCTGCGGCGAGTGCCGGCGCCCCGCGTACAACGCCTACCGCGACGCCTGGCCGGGCCGTCCCTCGGCCACCGCGATGAACCGGCAGCTGCACCGCGAACGGCTGGTCCCCGGCACGCACCGGAGGCGGCTCCACGAACTCCGGTGGGCCGGCCTTCCCGACGGGGTCTTCGTGCTGCGCGGACCGCACCCGGAGCTCGTCGTCGACGGGCACCTCACCGAATGGACGACCGCGGGCTACGGCCGGCGGCAGCCGCTGCCCGGGGCAGGGACCGTCCCGGTGCTCACGCCACCGGCCACGATCGCCGTGCTGCGGGCCGGCTATCCCGTCCAGATCGACGACGCCGCGCGCTGAAGAACGACAAAGGGCCACCACGGCGACCGGGGATAGGGGTCGCCGAGGTGGCCCTACCCCCAGCTCGTGCCGCCCGTGAGAGCGACAGCCGAACCCGCCGGTTTCCCGGGCGACCGAGCCGGCCGTGGACATCGTCGGGGTGGTGTCCTGCAGCCCGGTCAGCATTGCGGATCAAGCCCGCGGGCCGCTTGCAGTACGCTTGCACGCCCGGGAGAACGGAGGTGACGGGGTGGAGTTCCGCGTCCTCGGCGCTGTCGAGGCGACGGCGGACGGCGCCCCGGTCGACCTCGGCTCCCGCAAGCAGCGGCTCGTGCTCGCCGTGCTGCTGCTCGAGGGTGCGCACCCGGTGTCCCGGGACCGGCTGGTCGACATCCTCTGGCCCGACGATCCCCCGGCCAGCGCACGCAACACCGTCCAGGCGCTGATCTCGCGGCTGCGGGCGGTCTTCCGCGCCGCGGACGGCCCCGAGCTCGTCACCGAGGGCCCCGGGTATGCGCTGCGCGCCGAGCCCGAGACGGTCGACGCGCACCGCTTCACCGCGCTCGTCCGCCGGGCCCGGGCGGCCGACGACGAAACCGCCGTCGCGATGCTCGACGAAGCCCTCGCGCTGTGGCGGGGTGACGCGCTCGCCGGCGCCGCGTCGGCCGAAATCGCCGCGCAGCTGCTGGCCGGGCTCGGCGAAAGCCGGTGGAGCGCCCTGGCGGACCGGATCGACGCGCAGCTGCGGCTCGGCCGCGGCCGGGACGTGCTCGGCGAGCTCACCACGCTGGTCGCGGCGCACCCGCTGCGGCAGAGGTTCGTCGGGCAGCTGATGCTGGCCCTGCACCGCGAAGGCCGCACCGACGCCGCCCTGGCCGCCTACCGCGACCTGCGCGCCCGGCTCGCCACCGAGCTGGGTCTCGACCCCGCACCCGAGCTGGTCAAGCTGGAGGCCGCGATCCTGCGGGGCGACGCGGCGTTGGAGCCCGCGCCGGAGCCGCCGCACGAACCGGTCCGCCCGGCGCAGCTGCCGCACGACGTCCGGGGCTTCACCGGCCGCGCCGCCGAGCTGGCCCGGCTCGACGCGCCGGCCGGCACCGGGTCCGGCCCGGACATCCGGGTGCTCACCGGCACCGCGGGAGTCGGCAAGACCGCGCTGGCCGTGCGGTGGGCGCACCTCGTCCGCGACCGCTTCCCGGACGGCCAGCTCTACCTCGACCTGCGCGGCTTCGACCCCGACCACGAGCCGCTGACCCCGGCCGTCGCCGCCGCGCAGCTGCTGCGGGCGCTGGGCACCGACCCGCGGGCGATCCCGCCGGACCCCGACGGGCGGACGGCGTTGTGGCGCTCGCTGCTGGCCGACCGCGCGGTGCTGGTCCTGCTCGACAACGCCCGCGACAGCGCGCAGGTGACGCCGCTGCTGCCGCCGTCGGGCACCGTGCTGGTCACCAGCCGCCAGCGGCTCGGCGACCTCATCGCCCGCACCGGCGCGCTGGCCGTGCCGCTGTCGGTGCTGCCGGCCGACGACTCCCGGCACCTGCTGGAGACGGTCCTCGGCTCCGCCGTGATCGCGGCCGAGCCGGCGGCGGCCGCCGAGCTCGCCCGGCTCTGCGGGCACCTCCCGCTGGCCCTGCGGCTGGCCGCGGCGAACCTCGCCGCCGGGGAGGCGTCCGGCATCGCGGAGCTCACGCGTGAGCTCGCCGACGGCGACCCGCTGGCCGGGCTGAGTGTCGACGGCGCCGAGGAAAGCGCGGTCACGACGGCGTTCTCCGTGTCGTACCGGGCCTTGCCGGTCGAGCACCGGCTGCTGTTCCGGCGGCTGGCGCTGGTGCCGGGCCAGACGTTCA
Organism: Amycolatopsis iheyensis; assembly: GCF_024703995.1. Lineage (GTDB taxonomy): Bacteria > Actinomycetota > Actinomycetes > Mycobacteriales > Pseudonocardiaceae > Amycolatopsis > Amycolatopsis iheyensis. The sequence goes on from NZ_JAMXQV010000002.1 coordinate 635,524, forward strand.
CCGCGCCGGTGGCCGCGCGGCTCGCCGAAGCGGCCGAAGGCCAGGCCGGCCGGCAGCTCAAGGCGCTGACCGCGGCCAACCTCGTCGAGCGGCACCTGCCCGGCCGCTACCGCTTCCACGACCTGCTGCGCAGCTACGCCGCCGGCCGGGTCGCGGCCGACGACTCCCCCGGCGACGCGGAGGCGGCCCGCCGGCGGCTGTTCGAGCACTACCTCACGACGTCCGACGCGGCCGGGCGCCGGCTGATCCCGCACTTCCTGCGGCTGCCGCGGCCCGACCCGGCGCCGGTCTTCGAGGGCACCGAGGACGCGCTGGCCTGGCTGGACACGGAGTGGCCGAACCTCGCCGCGGCCGTCGAGCACGCGGCGGCGCACGGGCCCCGCGAGTACGCCTGGCACCTGGCCGACGCGCTGCGGGCGTTCTTCCACCACCGCGGCCACCACACGGAGTGGATCGACACGGCGACGACGGCCCTGCACGCCGCCCAGGCCGCCGGCGTGCGCCAGGCCGAGGCGGCGATGCGGCTGTCCATCGCGCTGGCCGGGGTCAACAACGGCCGGTACGCCGACGCCCGCGCCCACCTGAGGACAGTGCTGGCGGGTGGGCTGGCGGCGGACTGGCCGGCCGGCCGCGCGGCGGCGCTGAACAACCTGAGCGCGGTCCACCAGCGCCTCGGCGACCCGCACGAGGCGATCGCTTGTGGCGTGGAGTCGTTGCGGCTGTGCGAAGAGCTCGCCATCCCGGGCATCACGATGGCACTGGCGAACCTGGGTTTCGCCTGCGGCCAGGTCGGTGACTTCGAAGCCGCGCTGGGCTACTTCGGCCGCGGGCTGGAGATCGCCGAGCGCGACGGCGCGGCCTTCAGCGTGGCCGTGCTACTGGTCGACCTCGCGCACATCAACCGGGACCTGGGCCGCGCCGAGGCCGCGGAGCTGTACGACCGTGCGTTGACGGCCAACCGCGAACTCGGCTACCAGTACGGCGAAGCGGCGGCGCTGGCCGGCCGCGCGGTGCTCGAGTCCCGCGCGGGTGACGGCAGCCGGGCGCTGACCGACGCCGCCGCCTCGGTCGAGCTGACCCGCCGCATCGGCGACCGCGGCACCGAGGCGTCGGCGCTGGCGGCGTGGGGCGAGACCTGCCTGCACCTCGGTCACCCCGCCGAAGCCGCCGAGCACCTGACCGCGGCGCTCGGCATCGCCGTCGAGACGAGCTTCACCTGGTGCGAAGCCGCGGCGTTGACCGGCCTGGCCGAAGCCGCGCACGCGACGGGTGACGACGAACAAGCCCGCACGTACGCCGAGGCGGCGGCGAAACTCGCCGCCGCCTCGGGCTACCGCCCCCTGGAAACCCGCCTGGCCCGCGTCGGCCAGGGGGCCTGACGCGTCAGCAGCTGCCGGTGGGCGGCGCCGAGCACTTCGCGCGGCCCAGCACCGTCGCGAAGTTGTCCGTGTAGGCCGCGCTGATCGCCGGGTTCTCGACCTTGATCAGGATCTCGTCGTTGTCCCGCAGGGCCGCGCCGGAGACGTTATGCGAGCCGGTGAAGACGATCGAGCGGTGGGCGGTCTCGTTGTAGTGCCCGCGGTAGAGCATGTACTTCGAGTGCACCGAGATCTCGCGGCCGTTCACGGTCGTGCTGAAGCGCTTGAGCGTCACGTTCGCCTTGCCCTTGAGCGCGGCCAGCGCGGCGGGCTCCATCGTGCCGTAGACGATCCGGACCTTGCAGCCCAGCTTCGCGATCCGCGCCAGCTCGGTGACGACCGGCGTGCGTGAGTCGGCGATGTTGGCCTGGACGACGTCCAGCGCGCAGCCCGACTCGTACTTCGTGATCCACTTCAGCAGCTGCGCCCACGTGTCGGTGGCGAACTCCTCGGAGTCACCACCCTTGGAGTCGGCCCGCGGCGAGAGGTAGCTGGTGACCTGGCTGTCGGGCGACTTGTGGTAGCCGCCGTCGTTGAAGTAGTCGTTGTCCTTCTTTTGCGCCAGCATCTTCCGGACGTGCCCGAGGTAGAAGCCGTAGAGGTCCGGGTCGCCGTAGGTCAGCAGGGCGTTGTTGAACAGGTTGCCCTGCGTGGTGGTCAGGTTGTGCGACCCGATGACGACGACGTCCTTCTTGCCCTCGGTCTCGGAGAACATCCACAGTTTGTCGTGGTTGATCGAGTGCGGGCTGCCGCCGTGGGCGATGCAGCCGGTGTTCAGCCCGCCGGTGCCGCAGAACACCAGCTGGGTGAGCCCGGCGGACTTGAGGATCGGCATCGCGGTGTTGGCCGGGTCGTCGTCCGCGCCGCCGTCGATCGCGATCCGCACCTTCACCCCGCGGGCCTGCGCCGCCTTGAGCGCCTCGGCGGCCGCCGGCCGAGTCCAGCTGTAGACGGAGAAGTGGATCTCCGAGCCGGCCGGGGCGGCGTTGATCAGCTGCAGGAGCCGCGTTTCGATCGAGTGGTCGCGGTCGCCGTTCTCGGGCGGGTCGTTGAACATCGCTTCCATCCCGGTGGCGGCCACGGCCGCGGCCGGCGCGGCGTGCGCGACCGGGACACCGGACAGCAGGACGGCGGCACTGAGCGCCGCGACCCCCGCGGCGAGCGCCTTGAACTTCGGATTCATGGGTTCCTCCCTGTCGAGGACCCCAAATTCGCAACCCGGCGTACAAGATTCGTACACCCGGGCTTTACGCGGCATACACGACCAACGGGACAGTTGCGCGCATCCCCGCCCCGGCCGACACTGCCCGGATGGACCAGCACCTCGTCGACCGCGCCCGGCAGCACTCCCTCGGCGACCTGCTTCGCCGCACCGCGTTGCGGCTGCCCGGCAAGCTCGCCGTCGTCTCCGGGGACCGGCGGCTCACCTTCGCGGAGTTCGAAGCCGCCGCCAACCGGTGCGCGCACGCCCTCGCCGCCCGTGGCCTGCGCAAGGGCGACCGGCTCGCGCTGCTGAGCCACAACTGCTGGCAGTACGGCGTGCTCGCGTTCGCCACCGCGAAGCTCGGCGTGCTCCTCGTGCCGGTCAACTTCATGCTCGGCGCCGACGAAGTCGCCTACATCCTCCGGCACGCCGAGGTCAAGGCGTTCATCGCCGAGGACGCCCTGGAGCCGACCGCGGCCAAGGCCCTGGAGCTCGCGGACCTCAGCGACGTCGTGCGCAGCCGGATCGGCGACGGCGGCGAGTGGGCGGACATCGGCCCCTGGCTGTCCGAAGGGGACGACACCGCGCCCGACGTCTTCGTCGCCGACGACGACCCGCTGCGGATCATGTACACCTCCGGCACCGAGTCGCGGCCGAAGGGCGTGCTGCTCTCGAGCCGGTCGCTGATCGCGCAGTACGTCTCGTGCGTGATCGACGGCGGCATGAGCGCCGACGACGTCGAGGTGCACTCGCTGCCGCTGTACCACTGCGCCCAGCTGGACTGCTTCTTCTCCGTCGACGTCTACCTCGGCGCGACCAGCGTGATCCTGCCCGGCCCGGACCCGGCCGCGCTGCTCGCCGCCGTCGAGCGCGAGCGCGCGACGAAACTGTTCGCCCCGCCCACGGTGTGGATCTCCTTGCTGCGGCACGAAAACTTCGACCGCACCGACCTGTCCAGCCTGCGAAAGGGGTACTACGGCGCTTCGGCGATGCCGGTCGAGGTGCTGCGCGAGCTGCGCCGCCGCCTGCCCGAGGTCGACCTGTGGAACTTCTACGGCCAGACGGAAATGGCGCCGCTGGCCACGATCCTGCGCCCGCACGAGCAGCTCGCGCGCGCCGGGTCGGCCGGGCGGCCGTCGCTCAACGTCGAGACCCGGATCGTCGACGACGAAGACAACCCGGTCGCACCCGGGGAGATCGGCGAGATCGTGCACCGCGGCCCGCACGCCACCCTCGGCTACTACCGCGACGAGGAAAAGACCGCCGACGCCTACCGCGCCGGCTGGTTCCACTCCGGCGACCTCGGCGTGGTCGACGAGGACGGCTACCTGTCCGTCGTGGACCGCAAGAAGGACATGATCAAGACCGGCGGCGAGAACGTCGCGAGCCGCGAAGTCGAAGAGGCGCTGTACCTGCTCGACGGCGTCGCCGAAGTCGCGGTGTTCGGGATCAGCCATCCACACTGGATCGAAGCGGTGACCGCCGTCGTCGTCCCGCGTGCGGGCGTGGAACTGCACGCTGCGCAAGTGATCGACCACGCCAAGGCACATCTCGCCGGTTACAAATGCCCCAAGTACGTGGTGTTCGCGGACCGGCTTCCCAAGAACCCCAGTGGAAAGATCGTCAAACGCGAACTCCGCGAGCGGCACAAAGGACTCGCCACCGACGCCTGAGCCATCGAAAACCGCTTGCGGGACAGGGAAAACCACGGATACCGTCGAGCGGTCGCCGTCGCTTTCCGAGGAACGCGGGACGTCCGTCCCACCAGGGCCGACCGGCCCGGGCACGAGATGCCCGAAAGCCATGGCGCGCGGCGTCCGTCGGGTCTAGTAATGAGGCCGTTCCTCGTTCCCGAACCCCCGAAAGGATCTCCCGTGTCCGTTTTCCTCGCTGTCCTGCTCGCCCTCGGCGCCGGGCTCTTCGTCGGCGGCCGCGTCCACAGCGCCCGCGAGGCCCGCGCCAACTACTCCGCCTACCGGACCCGGACCGCGAAGGGCTTCGGCGAGATGATCCGGACCGCGGTCTCCGCCGTCGTCGCGGTGGCCGGGGCGCTCGTGCTGCTCTTCATCCTGCTGAACGTGCTCCAGCAGGCCTGAACGCGGAACCCGACTCATGGCGGGTTGTTGCCGCCCCGGCGGCGGCGCACTCTTTCTCGTGGCCCCGACGGGCGGGGCCGCGAAAGGACTCCCCCATGAGATCGAGGGTGCTTTCTGCTGCGCTCGGGCTGGCCGTGGGCCTGCTGGGCACGGTCGCCGTCGCCGCGCCGGCCCAGGCCGCGGCGCTCTGCGGCGACCAGGTCGTCGGCAACGGCGGGTTCGAAGCCGGCACCACGCCGTGGACCCAGACCAGTGGCGTCATCTCCGCCGCCACCGCGGCGGAGCCCGCGCACGGCGGCACGATGGACGCCTGGCTGGACGGCTACGGCAGCACGCACACCGACACGCTGTCCCAGTCCCTGACGCTCCCCGCCGGCTGCGCTTCGGCGACGCTGTCCTGGTGGTCGCACGTCGACACCAAGGAGACGACCACCACCAGCAAGTACGACACGCTGCTGGTGCAGGCCGGCTCGGACACCCTCGCGAGCTACTCGAACCTCGACAAGAACACCGGCTACGTCCAGCGCACCGTCGACGTGTCGCGCTACCTCGGCCAGACCGTGACGCTCAAGGTCACCGGCAACGAGGACGCCAGCCTGGCCACGAACTTCCTGCTCGACGACTTCTCGCTCACGACCACCGGCTCGTCGAACCCGCAGTCGCCGGTCGTCACCTCGCCGGGCGCCCAGACCACCGCCGTCGGCCAGGCCGTGTCCCTGCAGGTCCAGGCCAGTGACCCGCAGAACGACGCGCTCACCTACACCGCGACCGGCCTGCCCGCCGGGCTGACGATCGGTGCGAGCACGGGCAAGATCACCGGCTCGCCGACCACGGCCGGGACGTCGTCGGTGACGGTCACGGCGAAGGATCCGGCCGGCAACAGCGGCAGCGCGACCTTCGGCTGGACCATCACCGCGGCGCCGGCGGACTCGACGCGCACGCCGATCAACCCGGCCTACACGGTGAACCTCACGTCGAACAGCTCCGGCGCCACGTGGACCGGCCACCAGTCCGTGAGCTTCACCAACGGCTCGGCGACCGCGCTGCCCGAGGTCTACCTCCGGCTGTGGGACAACTACCACGGCAGCTGCCCGACGACGCCGATCACGGTCACCAACGTCACCGGCGGCACGGCGTCGGCGTTGACCGTGAACTGCACGGCCATGAAGATCACGCTCCCGGCCCCGCTGGCCCAGGGCCAGTCGGGCACCATCGGGTTCGACCTGAGCATCGTCGTGCCCAGCGGCGCGGACCGGTTCGGCCACGACGGCGCGTACAACATGATCGGCAACGCGCTGCCGGTGCTCGCGGTCCGCGACGGCGCGGGCTGGCACCTCGACCCGTACACCAACAACGGCGAGTCGTTCTACACGGTGATCGGCGACTTCGACGTCACCCTGGTCCACCCGACGTCGCTGCTGACCCCGGCCACCGGCACGTCGACCGAGACGACCAGCGGCAGCACGACGACCACGCACGCGGTGGCTCCGAAGGTGCGTGACTTCGCCTGGGCGGCCGGCCCGTTCGCGAAGATCACCACGACGTCCGGCAAGGGCGTGCGGGTCAACGTCTATTCGGTCAGCGGGATCTCCACGAGCAGCGCCAACCAGATGCTCTCGCTCGCGGCCGACGCCATCGACGTGCACTCGGGCCGCTTCGGCGACTACCCGTACGGCGAGGTCGACGTGGTGCTGGACAACAACTTCTGGTTCGGCGGCATGGAGTACCCGGGCTTCGTGATGGACCTCGTGTCGACCACGGCGCTCCCCCACGAGCTGGCGCACCAGTGGTTCTACGGGATCGTCGGCGACGACGAGTACAACTCCCCCTGGCTCGACGAGTCCTTCACCGACTACGCCACCGACCTCTACCGCGGGATCACCGGCAGCGGCTGCGGCATCACGTGGCAGTCGAGCGCGGAGAAGCTGACCAACTCGATGGCCTACTGGGACGCGCACTCGTCCCGGTACTCCACGGTCGTCTACAACTACGGCAAGTGCACCCTGCACGACCTGCGGCGCACGATCGGCGACACGGCGATGGCGAACCTGCTGAAGTCGTACGCGCAGTCGCACTGGTACGGCGTGTCCACGACGGCGGAGTTCAAGGCCGCGGCGCAGGCGGCGGCCGGGTCGACGGACCTGACGTCGTTCTGGGCGTCACACCGCGTCGAAGGTTAATCGGTTGGCTCCCCGTCCACGCGTCCGGCACTGTGGGCGCATGGACGGGGAGCGGCTCTTCTGCGACACGGCGCTGGCGGCGCGGATCGACCGCGCGGAAGCGCGGCTGACCGCCGAGAGCAGTGACGCCGCCGGCGGGGCCGGATTCGCACGGCCGCTCGCCGGCGGGCTCGCGAGCTTCGCCGAGGCGGACTCGCCGTTCAACAAGATCATCGGGCTCGGCTTCGACGGCTTGCCCGACCCCGAGGAGCTGGCCGAGGTCGAGCAGGCCTTCGCCGAGCGGGGCGCGCCGGTGCAGGTCGAGCTGTCCCAGCTGGCCGGCTCGGCGGCGGGCGCGTTCTTCACCGCGCGCGGGTACCGCCTTGAATCGTTCGAGAACGTGCTCGGCCGCCGCCTCGCCGGCCAGGACCATCCGGCGGACGTCCGGCTCATCGGCGACGCCGAGCTGGAACCGTGGCTGGCCATGGTCGCCGACGCCACCGCGGTCGCCGACACCGAGGGCCTGCCCGCGCACGAGGACTTCCCACGCGAAACCCTGATCCGCGCGCTGCGGGGCATGGCCGGCGTCCGGCGGTACGTCGCCGTGCGCGAAGGCGAGTTCGCCGGAGGTGCGAGCTTCCGCGTCACCGACGGGATCGCGCAGTTCACCGGCGCGGCGACCGTGCCGCGGTTCCGCCGCCAGGGGGTGCAGACGGCCCTGCTGCGGGCGCGGCTGGCGGCGGCCGCCCAGGCCGGGTGCGACGTCGCCGTCGTCACGACGCAGCCGGGTTCGAAGTCGCAGCAGAACGTGCAGCGCCAGGGGTTCGACCTGCTCTACGCGCGGGCGATCCTGGTGAAGGGCGTCTCCTCGACGAGCTCTTCGGGCGCCGACAGCCGCCAGGCCTCGTAGACCAGCTCGCTCAGCTCGTCGGCGTCGATCTCGTCGAGGTACACCACGACCCAGCCGAAGCCGCCGGCCGTGAACTGGATCTCGAAGACGTCCGGGCGTTCGGCGACCAGCGCCAGCTGCTCGGAGATCGTCTGCTTCAACCCGACCGTGCGCGTGCGCGGCCAGAAGTAGCCGAAGCGCTTGCCACGCACGCTGAACGACGAATAGTCGCGGCCTTCCGCCCGCTGGACCTCCGCCAGCGTCTTCAGCACCTGCTCGAACGCCTGCACCCGCACCGCCACACCGTAGCGCGCCGGTACCGTGCGGGACATGAGCGACCTGCCGGACGTCTTCGTCAAGCGCGGACACGCCCCCGGCGCGACCGCCGCGGAAGCCGCCGGCCTGCGCTGGCTCGCCTCGGCGGACGCGGTCGCCGTGCCGACGGTGCACCACCAGGACGAGGAGTCGCTGGTCATCGACCGCGTCCCGGCCGGCCGTCCGTCGGTGGCCGCGGCGGAACGCTTCGGGCGCGGGCTCGCGCGGCTGCACGCGGCCGGCGCCCCGGCGTTCGGGGCCGCTCCCCCGGACGGGCCCGAAGAGGCGTGGATCGGCCTGGCTCCGATGAAGAACGTCCCGGCCGAGGACTGGGCGTCGTGGTACGCGTCGGACCGCGTGCTGCCCTACGTCCGGCGGGCGGTCGACGCGGGGACGTTCGACGCGTCGGAGGCGGCGGTGTTCGAGCGCGCCTGCGACCGGCTCCCCGCGCTGGAGGAGCCCCCGGCCCGCCTGCACGGCGACCTCTGGACCGGCAACGTGCTGTGGGACGGCGAGCAGGTGTGGCTGATCGACCCGGCCGCGCACGGCGGGCACCGCGAGACGGACCTGGCGATGCTGCGCCTGTTCGGCTGCCCCCACCTGGACCGGATCGTGGCGGCCTACGACGAGACGGCGCCACTGGCCGCCGGGTGGACCGAGCGGATCGGGCTGCACCAGCTGTTCCCGCTGCTCGTGCACACCGTCCTGTTCGGACAGTCCTACGCCGGGCAGGCGCTCGCGGCGGCGCGCTCGTTCTAGCCCGCTGTCTGCACCTTGCTCGCCACCACCGTGTAGTTCTCGGCCTCGGGGTCGAACGTGCTCGTTTCTACCCGAAGCCCGACCCGGCGCAGCTCGGCTTCGAGTTCGTCGTACCGGTAGGGCCAGCACGACAGCAGTTCCGAGCGGACGAGAACCGACCCGGCCGCCTCGACTTCCGCGATGGCGATCTCGATGTGGTGCTCTTCCTCCCACCGCGGGGCGATCTCCCAGCGGTAGACCACGACGGCGTCACGACCGTTCCGGCGGACGATCCGGTCACCGATGTCCAGCCGGGAACCTCTGGCCCGCACGAGTTCCCACGTGCGGGAAGTGAGCACCAAGTGCCCGCCGCGACGCAGAAGCCGTGACATCGACTCCAGCGCGGCAACCCTGCCTCTCGCGCCGACGGCGTGGTGCAGCGAGTTGCCGACGCAGAACACCGCGTCGAAGGTGAAGTCATCGAAGTGGCCGGGCAGCTCCTCCCAGTCCGCCCGCACGGTCCGGACGGATGCCCCGAACTCCCCGGACAACTCCGCGGTCCGCCGGACCATCGCTTCGCTGGCGTCGGTCGCGACCACCCGCAGGCCGAGACCGGCGAGGCCGACCGCCAGCTGCCCGGTCCCGCACGAACAATCGAGGACGTGCGCCTCGGCCGGCAGGAGATCGAGGACGTCGGCGAACGACGCGGCGAAGTCGGCCGGAGCCAGCTTCACATCCGAAATGAGCCACTCGTACACCTCGGCAAGCGCGTCATAACCCGTCACGGCTACTGGACGCTAGCAGCGCTGCAGCATGCTCTCCAGCGAGTTCTTCTCCGGCACCGTGATCGTCAGGCCGTAGTTGGCCTTGACCACGATCCAGTCCGTGGCGTAGGTGCACCAGTACGAGACGAGCGGCGGTTTCCACTGGTCGGGCGCCTTGTCGCTCTTCTGCTCGTTGAGGTTGTCGGTGACGGCGTGCAGCTGCGGCCGGACGAGGTCGTTGGCGAACTGCTCGCGCCGCTCCTGGGTCCAGGACTTCGCGCCGCTGACCCAGGCCTGCCCGAGCGGCACCATGTGGTCGATGTCCACATCGGACGCTTTGCGCCAGGTTTCGCCGTCGTAGGGGCTGACCCAGGTGCCGGACTCCGCGGCGCAGCCCGAGCCGGTCTTGACGTCCTTGCCGTCGCGCTTGAGGACCTCTTCGCGGACGTCGCAGGCGCCGTCGACCTTGTCCCAGTGCGGGAACTTCTCGCGGGAGTAGCCGTCCATGGTGCCGCGGACGGCGACCTTCAGGGCCGCGAGCTGGGTGCGCGCCTCGGCGGGCGCGACGGCCGGGGCGGCGGCGGTCCCCGCCGGCCGGCTTCCGGACGCCATCCCGTCCGGCACCTTGCACCCGGCGAGGGCGGTGCCGGACAGGACGGCCAGCAGGACCACGGACAAGGTGCGCGGCATCGTGAACCCCTTTCACATCTCCCGGGAAGTGCCCAGGCGACGGCGCGGGGAAACGGTGCAGATGGCGTAGTCGACGCGAAACTCACGAGCCGTGGAAGACCTGTGCCACGAAAACGGCGGCGATCACCCCGACGGTGACGAGCAGAGTGAGGACGACGAGCAGCCCCCACGGCACCTGCCGGATCGGCCGCTGCCGCGGAAAGACGGCGGTCCCGGGCCGGACGACCGGCGGCCCGGGCTCCTCGTCGACCGGCTCCGGCGCCGGTTCGGGCGGCACGGTGACCACGGCGGGCAGCTCCGGCACGGCGGCCGGCCGGTGCAGCCGGGCGGGAAAGCCATCGGCGAGCAGAGCGGCCCGGGGCGGCGCGAGGTGGGCGAGAGAGAGGGCGTAGCAGGCATCGAGGACGTCGTCGGCGGACCAGACGGTCCGCCAGCGGTTGTGCTGGCCGATGATCCGCCGGAGCCCACGCGGGTCGGCCAGGACGACGGGGATCGCCTCGGTTTCGCTGCCGCTCGAGCGCGGCTGAGGGATGGCGAGCGGTTCGCCGCCCTCCGAGCGCAGCCCGGGCACCTCACCACTACCCGAGACTGGCCCGCCGCTCTCCGCCCCTGGCCCGGACACCTCACCATCACCCGAGCCAGCGCCTCCGCCGTCCACCCCCGGCTCCCCCGGCTCCCGCGCCGGCGCGATCAACGCCACCAGCCCGGTCACGTACCGGCCCCCGTCGTGCCCGGCCAGCGCTCCCTTGGCCGCCGCCACTCCGGCGCCCGCCCGCTCCCCCGGCCGCACGCCGGCCCCCAGCTCGTGCGCCGCGATCACCACCACGCCGAAGCGCGTGAACACCAGCGCGTCCACGAACCTGGGGCCGTGGCGGCTCGGGACCGTGATGCCCGCCAAGGCCAGCCCCGTCAGATGGTCCGGTCCCGGTCCCCACGAACGCAGCAACCGCACCAGGTGCGCCGCCGCCGGGGGCAGGGCGCGCTCCGCACCGGTGCGCTGGAGGGCCACGAGCAACGCCGGTCACTCCTCCCGAGAAAAACGCCCCCTCGACGGTAAGAGCAGGACCGCCCGCCGCCCCAGCAGCCGAACGAGTGGTCGAACGCCACGGTGTGTAGCCGGGGGCATCCTGGACGCACACCGCCGCACCCGAGGGAGACGCATCGATGGCCCCACCCGAACCCGCCTACCAGGGCGTCGCGCTCGACGTCGACCGGCCGTTCTACCGGCGGCTCGCCGAAGACCCCGACCGCCGGCCGGTCGAATCCTTCGAGGTTCCGATCCGCTCCGGCCGCGCCTGGCGGGTGCCGAAAGGCCACCTCTGCCGGCTGCGCACCGTCGACGGCCCGCAGGTCGGCGACCTCAACCTCTGGCACGCCCACGACCCGCGCGAACGCTTCTGGGCCGCACGCACCCGCCAGCTCCAACGCGCCCACGTGAGCACCTTCGACCGGCTCTGGTCGACGCTGCCGTTCCTGCGCCCGCTCGCCACGATCACCGCCGACACCCTCGAAGACCACGGCGCCGACGGCGACGGCGGCCGCGTCCACGACCTGCTCGGCACCCGCTGCGACCCCTACGTGAACCGGCTCCTCACCGGCGAGGACTTCGACTTCCACTGCCACTCGAACCTGGTCCGGGCGGTCGCGCCGTTCGGGCTCACCGAGTTCGACGTGCACGACGTCCTCAACGTCTTCCAGTGCACCGGCCTCACCCCCGACGACCGCTACTTCATGAAGGCCTGCCCCGCCCGGCCCGGCGACCACTTCGAGTTCTTCGCCGAAGTCGACCTGCTCTGCGCGCTCTCGACGTGCCCGGGCGGCGACCTCTCGATCCCGCTGTGGGGCCCGGACGCCCGCGACCCCATCGACGTCTGTCACCCGATCGGCGTCGAGGTGTTCCGGCCGCGCGACGACCTGCTCGACGGCTGGTGCGAGCCGGAGCGAGCTGCCTACCGCGGCCTCCACGGCGTCCGGCTGCCGCGGTGGGCCGAGTGAACCCGTTGTCCCGCAACGGAACCGGAGACGGAGGTTCACCCCGCGCCCGGTCCGTGTGATGATGGACCACCGGGTACACCGATCGGCTCGACGAGGAGTGCGAGTGGACCTGAGGACCGAGATCGCGCAGTCGTGGCGGCGGGCGGAGCTGTCCGGGCTCTCGCCGGCGTCGTCGGTCGAGCGCCTGGACTTCGCGGACGTCGACAGCCGCAGCCGGCTCCTGCGCGCCGCGTCGCCGGTGCTCGACGAGCTGGCGCGGCAGCTGGCCGGCACCCGGTTCTGCGTCGTGCTGGCCGACGACGAGTGCCGGATCGTCGCGCGGCGGTTCAGCGAACGGTCGGTCGAGGCGGCGCTGGAGAACATCAGCGCGCTGCCCGGCTGCCAGTTCCTCGAGGAGCGGACCGGGACGAACTCCATCGCGACGCCGTTCGAGACCCGCCGCGGCGTGTCCGTCGACGGCGACGAGCACTTCCTCGAGGCGATGAAGCAGTTCACCTGCTACGGCCACCCGGTGGTGCACCCGGCGACCCGCCGGCTCGTCGGCGTCCTCGACATCACCGGCCCGGCCGGCGACGCGAACTCGCTGCTCGGACCGTTCCTGCGGCGCGCGGTCGCCGACATCGAACGACGGCTGCTCGACGGCGCGAAGCTCGCCGAACAGCAGCTGCTGGCGGCGTTCCAGTCGGTGCAGCACCGGGCGTGCGCGGTGCTGGCGCTCGGCCAGGACGTCGTGCTGGCCAACACCGCGGCGACCGAGCTGGTCGACACCGCCGACCACCGGCTGCTGCAGGAGCTGGGCCGCACCCGGCGGGGGCTGCGGCGGATCCGGCTGACGTCGGGCACGCCGGTCGAGGTGCGCGTCGAGGCGGTGTCGGCGAACGCCGGGCTGCTGTTCGAGCTGGCGCCGGTGCGCCCGGCGAGCCCGGTGGTGTCGCGGCCGCGGTCCGCGCGCGGGCTGTTCCCGCCCACCGTCGACGAGCGGCTCCGCCGGGCCGGGCAGGCCCGGCGGCGGGTGCTGATCTGCGGCGAGCCCGGCGCCGGGCGCAGCACCGCGGCCCGGGTCGTCGCCGGGCACGAACAGCTGCACGAGTTCGACGTGTCCGACGTCGTCTCCGGCGAGGCGGCCTGGCTGGCGCGGGTCGAAGCCGCCTGCGCCGGGCGCGGCCTGCTGGTGATCGACGGCATCCAGCTGCTGCCCCCGCTGGCGGCCGTCCGCCTGGCCCGCCTGCTGGACACGACGCCGGCGTGGTTCGCGCTGGTCAGCGGCCCGCCGTCGGAGCTGCGCGGCGAGCAGGCGACGCTGGCCGCGCGCGTGCACCGGCGGATCGAGCTGCCGCCGCTGCGCGAGCGCCGCGACGAGATCCCGGCGATCGCCCGCGAGCTGCTGCGCGGCTTCGGCGATTCGCTGCGCCTGACGCCGGGGGCGCTGGAGCTGCTGGGCTCCCAGCGGTGGCCGGGCAACCTGCGAGAGCTGGCGGGAGTGCTGGCGGGCGCGGCCGACCGCCGCTCGGCGGGCGACCTGACCGCGGAGGACGTGGCGCCGGGCTGCGCGGAGACGGCCCCGGGCGCGGCCCTGAGCGGCTGGGAGCAGGCGGAGTACGACGTGATCGTCCGGACGCTGCGCGCCTGCGACGGCAACAAGGTCCGGGCGGCGAAGCAGCTGGGCATCAGCCGCTCGACGCTCTACAACCGGATGCGCGCGCTGCGGGTGCGCTGACCGCACGGTGTCCGGGATTCGGACACTTCACGGAACCACCGCCTGCACACAATCGAGGTCACCACCGCCGCACGTGGAGGAGATGGCCGTGAAGACCAAGGCAGCCGTGCTGTTCGACGCCGGAAAGCCGTTCGAGATCATGGAGCTCGACCTCGACGGGCCCGGCCCCGGCGAGGTGCTCATCAAGTACACCGCCGCCGGGTTGTGCCACTCGGACCTGCACCTCATCGACAACGACCTCGTGCCCCGCTTCCCGATCATCGGCGGGCACGAAGGCGCCGGGATCATCGAGGACGTCGGCCCCGGCGTCACCAAGGTGCAGCCCGGTGACCACGTCGTCTGCAGCTTCATCCCCAACTGCGGCACCTGCCGCTACTGCTCCACCGGCCGCCAGAACCTCTGCGACATGGGCGCCACCATCCTCGAAGGCCACCTGCCCGACGGCACCTTCCGCTTCCACGGCGGCGGCCAGGACTTCGGCGCCATGTGCATGCTCGGCACGTTCTCCGAGCGCGCCACCATCTCCCAGCACTCGGTCGTCAAGGTCGACGACTGGCTGCCGCTGGAGACGGCCGTGCTGGTCGGCTGCGGCGTTCCCACCGGCTGGGCCACCGCGAACTACGCGGGTGGTGTCCGGGCCGGTGACACGACCGTCGTCTACGGCATCGGCGGCATCGGCATCAACGCCGTGCAGGGCGCGGCGCACGCCGGCGCGAAGTACGTCGTCGCCGTGGATCCCGTCGAGTTCAAGCGGGAGGCGGCGCTCAAGTTCGGCGCCACGCACGCCTTCGCCAGCGCCGCCGACGCCGCGGAGAAGGTCAACGAGCTGACCTGGGGTCAGCTGGCCGACCAGGCGCTGATCACCGTCGGCACGGTCGACGAGGACGTCGTCAGCGAGGCGTTCAACATCGTCGGCAAGGGCGGCACGGTCGTCATCACCGGCCTCGCCAACCCCGAGAAGCTCACCGTGCACGTCTCCGGCGGCGTGCTGACGCTGTTCGAGAAGACGATCAAGGGCACGCTGTTCGGCTCGGCGAACCCGCAGTACGACATCGTCCGCCTGCTGCGCCTCTACGACGCCGGGAAGCTCAAGCTCGACGAGCTGGTGACCCGCAAGTACACCCTCGAGCAGGTCAACGAGGGCTACCAGGACCTGCGTGACGGGAAGAACATCCGCGGCGTCCTCGTCCACGGCTGAACCGTGTCCACAGTGGACCTCGACGCGGCGTACCGCCTGAACCCGCGGGCCGCTCTCGATGTGCTGTCCCACAGCTGCGAGCATCGGGAGCGGTGTTCCCTCGGCACACCGGACGTGGTCCGGCTCGTCCGCGCACTCGTGATGCACGCGTCGGTCCGCGACGCCCTGGACGCCGCGGACCTGGCCGGGACGAGCCGGGCCCGGGTGGTGGCGGCGCTCGAACACCTCGCCGCCACCGGGGTGATCGTGGCCAGCCCGTGAAGCTTACGGCCGCGGGGTGTTGCGCAGGTTCGCCCGCGCCAGGTCGACCATCTTGCCGACGCCGCCGTTGAGCACGGTCTTCGTGGCGCCCAGGGCGAACCCGCGCACCATCTCGCCGGTGATGCGCGGCGGGATGGACAGCGCGTTCGGGTCGGTGACGACCTCGACGACCGCCGGGCCGGGGTGGGCGAACGCCTTCTCCAGCGCGCCGCGGACGTCGGCCGGGTCTTCGACGCGCTCGGCGAAGATCCCGCACGCCGCGGCGATCGCGGCGAAGTTCACCGGCGCGTGGTCGGTGCCGAAGTCCGGGAGGCCGTCGACGAGCATCTCCAGCTTCACCATGCCCAGCGTGGCGTTGTTGAACACCACGACCTTCACCGGAACGTCGTAGGCCGGCAGCGTCAGCAGGTCGCCCATCAGCATCGCGAGCCCGCCGTCGCCCGAGAGCGACACGACCTGGCGGCCCGGCTGGGAAAGCTGCGCGCCGATCGCGTGCGGCAGCGCGTTGGCCATGCTGCCGTGCCGGAACGAGCCGAGCACGCGGCGGCGGCCGTTCGGGGTCAGGTAGCGCGCGGCCCAGACGTTGCCCATGCCGGTGTCGACGGTGAACACCGCGTCGTCGGCGGCGACCTCGTCGAGCACCGAGGCGACGTACTCGGGGTGGATGGGGCTGCGCTGCTCGATCTTCGCCGTGTACGCGCCGACGACCTTTTCCAGCTTCCGCACGTGCTCGCGCAGCATCCGGTCGAGGAACGCCCGGTTCGTCCGCGGGCGCAGCAGCGGCAGCAGCGCCCGCAGCGTCGCCTTGACGTCGCCGTGCACCGCCAGCTCCAGCGCCGTGCGCCGGCCGAGGCGCGACGCGTCGTGGTCGACCTGGATCGTGCGGGCCTGCGGGAGGAAGTTGTCGTACGGGAAGTCCGTGCCCAGCAACACGATCCGGTCGGCTTCGTGCATCGCGTCGTAGCAGGCGCCGTAGCCGAGCAGGCCGCTCATGCCGACGTCGAAGGGGTTGTCGTACTGGATCCACTCCTTGCCGCCGAGCGAGTGCCCGACCGGCGCGGCGAGCTTCTCCGCGACCGCCATGACCTCCTCGTGCGCGCCACGCGTGCCCGCGCCGGCGAAGAGCATCACCTTCTCACCCGAGTTCAGCAGGTCGGCCAGCTCCTGGACGATCTCCGGAGCGGGCACCGCGGGCGACGGCGTGACGAGCGGCAGCCGCTCGGTGAGCGGGCCGGTGGCCTTGCGGTCGGCGAGGTCGCCGGGGATGGTCAGCACCGCGACGCCACCCTTGCCGACGGCGGCCTGCGTCGCGATGCGCAGCAGCCGCGGCAGCTGGGCCGGGTCCGCCACGACCTCGCTGAAGTGGCTGCACTCGGCGAAGAGCCGGTCCGGGTGGGTCTCCTGGAAGAACCCGGTGCCGATCTGGTTCGAGGGGATGTGCGACGCGATCGCCAGCACCGGCGCGCCGGAGCGGTGCGCGTCGAACAGGCCGTTGACCAGGTGCAGGTTGCCCGGCCCGCAGCTGCCCGCGCACACCGCGAGCTTCCCGGTGACCTGGGCTTCGGCCGCCGCGGCGAAGGCGGCGGTCTCCTCGTGGCGGACGTGCACCCACTCGATGCCGTCGGTGCGGCGGACCGCGTCGACGATCGGGTTGAGGCTGTCGCCCACGATGCCGTAGATGCGCTCGACGCCCGCGTCCCGCAGGGTCCTGACCAGCTGTTCTGCCACGGTTGCCATACCTCCAGCCTGGCCCGCGCGAACCGATGCGTCCAATGCCTGATTGGCTGAAATTCCATACACTGGGGGCATGGACGTCCAGACGCTGCGGCTCTTCCGGGAGGTCGCGGGTGGCGCCACGGTCACCGAGACCGCCGCGCGCGGGCATCTGACCCAGCCCGCGCTGTCCCGGGCGCTGCGGCGGCTCGAGCACGAGGCGGGCGCCGAGCTGTTCCGCCGGTCGGGGCGCGTACTGCGGCTGACCCCGGCCGGGCACGCGTTCAAGCGGCACGTCGAAGCCGCGCTCGACCAGCTCGACCAGGGCCTGCGCGAGGTCGGCGAGATCGTCGCGCCCGGCACCGGCGTCGTGCCGCTGGCCTTCCTGCACACCTTCGGCACCTGGCTCGTGCCCGACATCCTGCGGGACTTCCTGCACGAGCACCCCGGCACCCGGTTCGAGCTGCGCCAGCACGGTGAAGAGGGCCTCGAAGCAGAGCTGCTGGAGGGCACCGCGGACCTCGTCATCACCAGCGGCGACCCCGGGCACTCGCAGCTGGCGTGGACGCGCTTGCTCGTCGAGCCGCTGCGGCTGGCGGTCCCGCCGCGGCACCGGCTCGCCGGGCGGCGCCGGGTCCGCCTCGCCGAGCTCGCGGACGAGACGTTCATCCTCCTCCGAACGGGTTACGCGCTGCGCGAAACCACCGAGCGGCTGTGCGCCGAAGCCGGGTTCGCGCCACGCATCGGGTTCGAAGGCGACGAAGTCGAAACGCTGCGCGGGCTCGTCACCGCGGGGCTCGGCGTGTCCGTCCTGCCGTTGCCGCACGCCGCGGAATCCCCGGCGCCGCACCTGGAACTGACCGATGTGGACGCTGCGCGCGACATCGGCCTCGCCTGGGCGGCCGGGCGGACTCTCCCGCCGCCCAGCGAAACCTTCCGCCGCCACGTGCTCGCCGCCGACCTCGACCGTCCACAAGGGACGATGTGAGAAGCGCCGTACGACCAGGCATCTTTCCCGCGGGTGTGCCAGGCTGGAGGGCATGGCCGCCCTGAGATCCTTCCTGACGACCTGGACTTCCGTCACCCCCGTGCTCGGCGTGCTCGTGCTGGCGCTCGCCTGGGGCCGCGACCTCGGCCCGGTCTTCGTGGCGATCGTGGCGGTGGCGCTCGGGGCGACCGTGCTGGCCGCGGTGCACCACGCGGAGGTCGTCGCGCACCGGGTCGGCGAGCCGTTCGGGTCGCTGGTGCTCGCCGTCGCGGTGACCGTCATCGAGGTCGCGCTGATCGTCACGATGATGGTCTCGGGCGGGCCGGAAGCCGGCTCACTCGCGCGGGACACCGTGTTCGCCGCGGTGATGATCACGACGAACGGCATCGTGGGCATCTCGCTGCTCGTCGGCGCGCGGCGCTACGGCGTCACCCTGTTCAACTCCGAGGGCAGCGGTGCCGCGCTCGCCACGGTCGCGACGCTGGCGTCGCTGAGCCTGGTGCTGCCGACGTTCACCTCCAGCACCCCCGGTCCGGCGTTCTCGCCGGCGCAGCTGACCTTCGCCGCCATCGCGTCCCTGGCGCTGTACGGGACGTTCGTGCTGACGCAGACGGTGCGCCACCGCGACTTCTTCCTGCCGGTGGCTGCCGACGGCGAGGTCAAGGAGGACGACCACGCCGAGCCGCCGTCGAACCGGGCCGCGCTGGGCAGCCTCGCGCTGCTGCTGGTGGCGCTGGTCGCGGTGGTCGGGCTGGCCAAGGTCGAGTCCCCGGCGATCGAGGCCGGCGTGCGCGCGGCCGGGTTCCCGCAGTCGTTCGTCGGCGTGGTGATCGCGTTGCTGGTGCTGCTGCCGGAGACGCTGGCGGCCACGCGCGCGGCCCGGCGCGACCGGATGCAGATCAGCCTCAACCTCGCCTACGGTTCGGCGATCGCGAGCATCGGCCTGACGATCCCGGCGATCGCGCTGGCGTCGGTGTGGCTGCCGAGCGAGCTGCTGCTGGGCCTCGGCTCGACGCAGATCGTGCTGCTGGCCCTGACAGTGGTGGTCAGCGTCCTGACCGTGGTCCCCGGCCGCGCGACCCGCCTGCAGGGCGGCGTGCACCTGGTGCTGCTGGCCGGGTTCCTGGTGCTGGCCGTCAACCCTTGAGCCGGGCCTCGTCCCGGGTCGGCTGGAACAGCTCGACGGGGTTGCCCGACGGGTCCTCGACGAGCGCCTGGTCTCCCCCGACGCCGTGGACGGGCGCACCGCGGAACCGCACGCCGGCGGCCTTGAGCCGGTCGACGTCCGCGGCGAGGTCGTCGACTTCGATGGCGAACCGGTTCCACCCGCCGGGCTCGGGCGTGACCCCGCCGACGGCGGCCCCACCGCCCGGACCACCACCGGGCTGGGACAGCACCAGCCGCAGATCGCCGCGCTCGAGCATCGCGAAGGCGGGCGCGGGGTGCAACAGCTCGCTGAACCCGAGCTGCCCGCAGTAGAACGCGATGGCGGCATCGACGTCGTCGACGATGTACCGGACACTCACGGTGGCCATGCCCCCAGCACAGCACAGCGGCGACCGCGAAGCCAGCCCGCCGGCCGGGTTGCCCCTCCGATCACGGTGGGACGGGTCGGTTCAGACCGCCGGCGGCTCAGCTTGACGCCATGACCTCGATGCCGACCACGCAGGTGTCGTCGTCCGTATCGGCCGTGCTGTACGTCAACAGCGTGTCCAGCTGGTGCTCCAAGCCGCCGTCGTGGGTCTGCACCAACGTCACCAGGTGGGACACCGTCTCCTGGACCGGGCGGTCGCGGCGCTCGATCAGGCCGTCGGTGTAGATCAGGAGGATGTCGCCCTCCGCGAGCTGGATCTCCTCCTCCTGGTACGCCACGTCGCGGACCGCGCCCAGCAAGGAACCGCGGATCAGGGGCAACGTCGTCGCCGCGCCGGCGCGGTGGCGGACGATCGGGGGCAGGTGCCCCGCGCGGGCCCAGCGCAGCTTGCGGGTCGCCGGGTCGAAGACCGCCGCCACCGCCGTCGCCGTCACGTGGTCGGTCAAGTGGTACGCCACCAGGTTCAGCCACGTCAGCAGCTGCGCCGGACCGGCGCCGGTCGCCGCCAGCCCGCGCAGTGCGTTGCGCAGGCTCACCATCCCGGTGGCCGCGTCGATGCCGTGCCCGGCGACGTCGCCGACGCACAGCAGGACCTCGCCACCTGGCAGCGCGACCGCGTCGTACCAGTCGCCGCCGACGAGGTGCTCCTTCTCCGCCGGGCGGTAGCGCACCGCGGCCCGCAGGCCCGGCATGTCGATCGGGCCGGTGGCCGGCGGCATGATCGCGTGCTGCAGCTGCAACGTCAGCCGGTTGCGCTCGATGGCCTGCTGCTCGGTCTCGGCCAGCCTGTCCCGCGTCGCGGCCAGCGCCACCTCGGTCCAGTGCTGCGACGAGACGTCCTGGTAGGCGCCCCGGACCGCGACCAGCTCGCCGCGCCCGTCCACCACCGGCTCGGCGACCACCCGGATGTGCCGGGCGACGCCGTCGGAGCGCTGCAGCCGGAACGCCGTCGACGACGGGCGCCGGTGGTGCAGCACCGCGCGCAGGAACCGGCCGATCGCCTGGGCGTCGTCGGGGTGCGCGTGCCCGGCCAGCTCGTGCAGCGACAGCGGGGTCGCGGTGGCGGGCAGGCCGTAGAGCGCGAACAGCTCGGTGTTCCAGGTGATCGCCCCGGTGACGACGTTCTCCTCGAACCCGCCGATGCGGCCGAGCCGCTGGGCGTGCTGCAGCAGGACCGCGAGCTTCGCCGCGTCGTCCTGGATGCGCAGGATCAGCAGCACGTTGCCGGCGAAGCGGGTGATGCTGATGTCGGTGAGGACGGTCAGCGGCACCTGGTCGACGAGCGTGGTGATCGCCATGCTGTCGGCGCGGAACGGCTCCCCGGTGGCGTAGACCCGGTGGACCTTGTCGAGCAGGCCGCTCTCGTCGGCCGCCAGCGGGTACGCCTCCAGCATCCGCGTGCCGACGATCCGGCTGCGCGGCCGCCCGCCGGGGTCGGCGAACCGGACGTTGGCGTGGTGGATGCGGAAGTCGCTCAGCCGGCCGCCGTCGAGGCACGGCGAAAGCAGCACCGCCGGGTCGTGCAGGCCGTCGACGAAGTCCACCAGCTCGCCGAGGAAGTCGCCGGAGCCGTCCGCGGCCACCGGCGCGATCACGCCGTCCCAGGTGTCGAGCGTGTGCGCGCACAGCTCGGCCAGCGCCTCCAGCTGACGGCGCTGCCGCCCGGGTTCGCCGGGCAGCGGCTCCGGCCAGCACATCTCGACGACGCCGATGATCCGGCCACCGGTGCCGGTCGGCACCGCGACGCGCCCGCCCTCGCCCAGGGTGTGCTGTCCGATCGAGGGCAGCCCGGCGCCGGCCAGCGTCGGGAGCCAGACCGTGTCGCGCTCGAGCAGCGCGCTGCGCGCCGGCGTCGCCACCCCGGGTGGGACGTACCGCCAGCGGCCCGCCTCCTCGGCCGAGAACCCCGCCGAGCCGGCGAGGGTCAGCGACCCGTCGGGCCCGGCGAGCCACACCGCGACCGCGGTCGCGCCGAGCGGCCGCAGCGCGTGCTCCAAAATGGACTCCGCGACGCGCTGGGTGTCACCGGCCGCGAGCACGCCGCTCTCGGCGGTGCGCAACCGCACCGCGACCGAGTCCTCGCCCTCGGCGCGGGCCAGGAACTCCTGGGCCACCTCGGTGATCCGGTCCTCGGCGGCCTCGCCGACAACGTCCGCCGCGAACTCGAGTGCGGTGAGCCCGGCCCGTCCGGCGAGGCTGTCCAGCTGCCGGGCGGCGTCGGCGGGCGTGCAGTGCAGCCGTTCCATCAGCACGCCCTTGGCGAGCTCGATCAGCGCGCGGCCGTCGGCGACGGCGTGCGCGTGGTCGACCTCGCCGCGCAGGCGCGCGACGGTGTCGGCGAGCCGGGACAGGTTGGCCGACACCTCCGCGGGCGGCGACAGCACCGGCAGCGTCTCCTCTTCGGCGGTCACCCGATCACGCCGTCACGTGCCGCTTGATGCGGGCGATCAGGTCGTCCGCGTCGACCGGCTTGGTCACGTAGTCGGTCGCCCCCGAGGCGAGGCTCTTCTCCCGGTCGCCCGGCATCGCCTTCGCCGTCACCGCGACGATCGGGATGCGCGCGTGCTCCGGCATCGCCCGGATCTTCGCGGTCGCGGTGTAGCCGTCCATCTCCGGCATCATCACGTCCATCAGGATCAGGTCGATGCCCGGGTGCGCCGCGACGGTCTCGACGCCCTTGCGGCCGTCCTCGGCGTGCAGCACCTGCATCCCGTGCAGCTCCAGGATCCCGGTGAGCGCGTAGACGTTGCGCGGGTCGTCGTCGACGATCAGCACCGTGCGCCCGGCCAGGGTGGTGTCGACGTCGGCGGCCCGCACCGGCGCGGCCGGCTCGTCCGGGCGCGCCAGCGGCAGCACCGCGCCGGGTTCCTCCGCCGACAGGTGCAGCGCGATCCGCTCGCGCAGCTCGTCCAGTCCCGACAGCACTTCCAGCGACTGCACGTCCGCGCGGGACCGCAGCAGCTGGTCGAGCTCGCCGTCGAGGCGGCGGCTGTTGTGCGCGAGCACCGGCACCAGCCGCAGGGCGCTGTCGCCCTGCATCGCGTCGAGGAACCCGAACGCCGTGCGGTCCGGCAGGTCCAGGTCCAGCACGACGCAGTGGTAGGCCTCGGTGGCGAGCGCGGCCGCCGCCTCCTGCGTGCCGACGGCCGTGACGACCTCGACGTCGGCGGGCGAGATCCCGATGTCGCGGCTGTCGGCGAGGTCCGCCGCCGCGCTCTCGGCGACGAGGGTCAGCAGCCCGTGCTGACGCTCTTCGACGACCAGCAGCCGGCGGTAGGCCCGCGGCGCCGACGCCGTTACGCCTGCGCCGCTTTCGCCGGTGACCACCGCCGCGCCGGCGTGCTCGCCCGCGGGCAGCGGCGCGAAGTCCGGGCGCGCGACCGGCAGGGAGAAGGTGAACGAGCTGCCTTCGCCGGGCGTGCTTTCGGCGGTGATGAACCCGCCCAGCAGCTGGGCGATCTCGCGGCTGATCGACAGGCCCAGCCCGGTGCCGCCGTACTTGCGGCTGGTGGTGCCGTCGGCCTGCTGGAACGCGCCGAAGATCGACTCGAGCTGGTGCTCGGCGATGCCGATGCCGGTGTCGGTGACGCGGAACGCGACGGCGGGCCCGTGCGCGCGCAGTGGCCGGGGCAGCGACCCCGCCTCGACCGGCTCGATGTGCAGCTCGATCCCGCCGACCTCGGTGAACTTGACCGCGTTGGACAGCAGGTTGCGCAGCACCTGCCGCAGCCGCGAGTCATCGGTGAGCAGCTCGGGCGGCGAGCCCGGGGCCACCGTGATCCGGAAGTCGAGGTTGCGCTGCGAGGTCATCGGCCGGAACGTCGCTTCGACGTAGTCCAGCAGGCCGCGCAGCGGCACCTGCTCCGGCGTGACGTCCATCTTCCCGGCCTCGACCTTCGACAGGTCGAGGATGTCGTTGATCAGCTGCAGCAGGTCCGACCCGGCGGAGTGGATGATGCCCGCGTACTCGACCTGCTTCGCGGTGAGGTTGCGGGTCGGGTTCTGCGCGAGCAGCTGGGCGAGGATCAGCAGGCTGTTGAGCGGGGTGCGCAGCTCGTGGCTCATGTTGGCCAGGAACTCCGACTTGTACTTCGACGCGATCGTCAGCTGCTGGGCGCGCGCTTCCAGCTCCTGGCGGGCCTGCTCGATCTCCAGGTTCTTCGTCTCGATGTCGCGGTTCTGCGTGACCAGCAGCGCCGCCTTCTCCTCCAGCTCGGCGTTGGACGACTGGAGCTCTTCCTGGCGTGCCTGCAGCTCCTCGGAGCGGGCCTGCAGCTCCGCGGTGAGCCGCTGCGACTCGCCGAGCAGCTCGTCGGTGCGGGCGTTGGCGACGATGCTGTTGACGTTGACGCCGATCTGCTCCATCAGCAGTTCGAGGAACGCCCGCTGCACGTCGGTGAAGCCGTGCACCGACGCCAGCTCCAGCACGCCGAGCACCTGGTCCTCGACCACGATCGGCAGCACGATCAGGCTGGCGGGCGCGGTGCTGCCGAGCCCGGAGGAGATCGTGGCGTAGCCCGGCGGGACGTCGTCGACCGCGATCGGGCGGCGGCTGCGCGCGGCCTGCCCGACCAGGGACTGGCCGATCCGGAACCGCGTCACCGGGCCTTCGCCGTCGGGGTGGCCGTACGCGCCGACCAGCCGCAGCTCGGGGACTTCCGCGGTGTCGTCGGCCAGGTAGAACGCGCCGTACTGGGCGTTGACCAGCGGGACGAGCTCGTCCATCACCGCGGCCGCGACGACCGCGAGGTCCCGGCGGCCCTGCATCAGGCCGGTGATGGTGGCCAGGTTGGACTTGAGCCAGTCCTGCTCCTGGTTCGCCCGCGTGGTCTCGCGCAGCGACTCGACCATCGAGTTGATGTTGTCCTTCAGCTCGGCGACCTCGCCGGAGGCGTCGACGGTGATCGAGCGGGTCAGGTCGCCCTCGGCGACGGCGCTGGTCACCTCGGCGATCGCGCGGACCTGCCGGGTGAGGTTCCCGGCCAGCTCGTTGACGTTCTCCGTCAGCCGCTTCCAGGTGCCCGACACGCCTTCGACCTCGGCCTGGCCGCCGAGGCGGCCCTCGCTGCCGACCTCGCGCGCCACGCGCGTGACCTCCGCGGCGAACGCCGAGAGCTGGTCGACCATCGTGTTGATCGTGGTCTTGAGCTCGAGGATCTCGCCGCGGGCGTCGACGTCGATCTTGCGGGTCAGGTCGCCCTGGGCGACGGCGGTGGTCACCTGGGCGATGTTGCGGACCTGGCCGGTCAGGTTGTTCGCCATCGAGTTGACGTTGTCGGTGAGGTCCTTCCAGGTGCCGGCGACGTTCGGCACGCGGGCCTGGCCGCCGAGCATGCCCTCGGTGCCGACCTCGCGGGCCACGCGGGTGACCTCGTCGGCGAACGCCGAGAGCGTGTCGACCATCGTGTTGATGACGTCGGCGAGCGCCGCGACCTCGCCCTTGGCCTCGACGGTGATCTTGCCCGACAGGTCACCCCGCGCGACCGCCGTCGCGACCTGGGCGATCGAGCGCACCTGGCCGGTCAGGTTGGACGCCATCACGTTGACGTTGTCGGTGAGGTTCTTCCAGGTCCCGGACACGCCGCGGACGGTGGCCTGGCCGCCGAGGTTGCCCTCGGTGCCGACCTCACGCGCCACCCGCGTGACCTCGTCGGCGAACGCGGACAGCTGGTCGACCATCGTGTTGATGGTGTCTTTCAGCTCGAGGATCTCGCCGCGGGCATCCACTCTGATCTTCTGCGAGAGGTCACCGCGTGCGACCGCGGTGGTGACCTCGGCGATCGAGCGGACCTGCGCGGTGAGGTTGTCGGCCATGACGTTGACCGACTCGGTGAGGTCCTTCCAGGTGCCCGAGACGCCCTTGACGTCGGCCTGGCCACCCAGCCGGCCCTCGGTGCCGACCTCACGCGCCACCCGGGTGACCTCGTCCGCGAACGCGGACAGCTGGTCGACCATCGTGTTCAGCGTGTCCTTGAGCTCCAGGACCTCGCCGCGGGCGGTGACGTTGATCTTCTGCGAGAGGTCGCCCTTGGCCACCGCGGTGGCGACCTGGGCGATGTTGCGGACCTGGTCGGTGAGGTTGCCCGCCATGAAGTTCACCGAGTCGGTGAGGTCGCGCCAGGTGCCCGAGACGCCCTTGACGTCGGCCTGACCACCCAGCCGGCCCTCGGTGCCGACCTCACGCGCCACGCGCGTGACTTCGTCGGCGAAGGACGACAGCTGGTCGACCATCGTGTTGATCGTGCTCTTCAGCTCGAGGATCTCACCCCGGGCGTCGACCGTGATCTTCTGCGAGAGATCGCCCTTGGCCACCGCCGTGGTCACCTGGGCGACGTTGCGGACCTGGTCGGTCAGGTTCCCGGCCATGAAGTTCACCGAGTCGGTCAGGTCGCGCCAGACGCCGCCGACCCCGGGCACCTGGGCCTGCCCGCCGAGCCGGCCTTCACTGCCGACCTCTCGCGCCACGCGCGTGACTTCGTCGGCGAACGACGACAGCTGGTCCACCATCGTGTTGACGGTGTCCTTGAGTTCGAGGATTTCGCCCCGCGCGTCGACGTCGATCTTCTGCGACAGGTCGCCCTTCGCGACCGCGGTGGCCACCTGCGCGATGTCGCGGACCTGGGTGGTGAGGTTGCCGGCCATGGCGTTCACCGAGTCGGTGAGGTCCTTCCACGTGCCCGACACGCCGGGGACCTTCGCCTGGCCGCCCAGCTGCCCCTCGCTGCCGACCTCGCGCGCGACGCGGGTGACCTCCGAAGTGAACAGCGACAGCTGGTCGGCCATGCCGTTGAAGACCGTGGCGATCTCGCCGAGGAGACCGTCGGTCTCGCCGGGCAGCCGGATGCCGAAGTCGCCGTCGCGCACCGCGGTCAGGCCGGCCAGCAGCCGGCGCAGCTCCTGCTCCCCCGCCTCGCCCACGCCCGCGACGGCGACTCCGGCACCCGGGCGCGTCCCCTCGACCATTGCCCCACCCATCCGACACCCGTTTCTTCGCTTGTCGGCGCCCCGGCGCCGTCCCGGTGTGCCCACCGGGGTGGTCCAGCATAGTGCAGCTGCACTACGATCAGGGGCAACGGTTGAGCAACCAGCCGCGCCCCGTGTCCGTGTGCGCTTCCAGGCGGTGCTCGCAAGCCTTTCCTTTTCTGCCAGGCCATCCGGCCGCATTGACCCGTTCGGCTGAACGCGCTCCCAGCCACCGGTGACCCGCGCTCGCACGCGGTCGCCGGCGTTCGTCGCGCCCGGAATCCTCTACGTCCACAGTGGACCATCCATTGTGGACGAGGTGTACCGGTCCGCCCGCCGGGTACCCGGCCCGGCATGGATGCGCAGAACCTGGTCGTCATCGGAAGCGGGCCGGCCGGCGTGTCGGCGGCCCGGGCCTACCGGGAAGCGGGTGGCGCCGGCCCGGTCCACCTGCTCACCGCGGACCCCGACCCGCCCTACGAACGCCCGCCGCTGTCGAAGGAGTTCCTGCGCGGCGAGGACGACCTTTCGCCGCTGGACGAGGATTTCGCCCGCGAGCACGACATCACCGTGGCGCTCGGCGACCCGGTGACGGCACTGGGCGAGCGCGAGGTCCGCACCGCCGCCGGCGCGGTCCACCCGTTCACCACCTGCGTGCTGGCCACCGGCGCCGAGCCGGTCCGCCCGGACCTCCCCGGCGCCGACCACCCGGACGTCCGGACGCTGCGCTCGGCCGCCGACTCCCGGCAGCTGCGCGAGGTCGCCGCCGGCGTGCGCAGCGCGATCGTCGTGGGTGCCGGGTTCATCGGCTGCGAGGCCGCCGTCTCGCTGTCCCGGCTCGGCCTGCAGGTCACCATCGTGTGCCCGGACGACGTCCCGCAGGAGAAGCGGCTCGGTCCCGAGGCGGGCGCGTTCCTGTTGGGCTGGCTCAAATCCGAAGGCGTGAGCGTCCTGCGTGGGACGAAGCTGACGTCGATCGAAGGCGGCTACCGCGTCCGCACCGACCTGGTGCCGGTCCTCGACGCGGGCCTCGTCGTGCTCGCGACCGGTGTCCGGCCACGGGTAGAGCTGGCCGAAGCGGCCGGGCTCGCCGTCGAGAACGGCCGGATCCGCACCGACGAGCACCTGCGCACCAGCGCGCCCGGGGTGCTCGCCGCGGGCGACGTCGCCTTCGCCCACAACCCGGCGGCCGGTCGCGCGCTGGCCGTCGAGCACTGGGGTGAAGGCCTGGCGATGGGCGAGGTGGCCGGGCGGACCGCGGCCGGCGCGGACGCCGCGTGGGACGCGGTGCCCGGCTTCTGGTCGGTCATCGGCGACCGCGTGCTGAAGTACGCCGCCTGGGGCGACGGCTTCGACCACGCCCGCCCGCTGCCGCGCGACGACGGCGGGTTCACCGTCTGGTACGAACGCGGCGGCCGGGCGGTCGGTGTCCTCACCCACGAAGCCGACGAGGACTACGAACGGGGCCAGGAGCTCATCCGGCGCGGCGACCCGGCGCCGGAGTCATAGCCAGTCCTTCTTCTTGAAGAGCGTGTACAGCCCGATCGAGAGCACCAGCATGACGGCCGTCGAAACCCAGAAGCCGATCGTGGTGCCGTTGCCCGGGTACGGGACGTTCTGGCCGTAGAACCCGGTCACCGCGGTGGGCACCGCGATCACCGCCGCCCACCCGGTGACCTTCTTCATGATCAGGTTCAGCCGGTCGCTCTGCAGGTTCAGCTGGGTCTCCCGGACCGTCGTGAGCCGTTCCCGCAGCGCCTCGGCGTGCTCGGCGGCCTGCCACGCGTGGTCGTGGACGTCCTCGAAGTACGGGCGGGTGGTGTCGTCGGCCAGCCGCAGGTCGGGCCGCATGAGCGACCCGACGACGTCCGGCATGGGGCCCACGACCCGGCGCAGCGCGGTCAGGTGCTTGCGCATCCGGAAGGAGCGCCGCTGCAGCTCGGCGGTGTCGGGGCGGTCGTCGAACACCAGGTCCTCCAGCTGCTCGACCTCGTCGTCGAGCAGCTGGACGGCCTCGAAGTGGCCGTCGACGACGTGGTCGAGCAGGCCGTGCAGCAGGAACGGCACCCCGGACTTCGCCAGGTCCGGCGCCTGGTCCCAGCGGCGCGTGACGTCCTCGATGGGGAAGCCGTCGTCCTTGCGGACGGTCACCAGCGCGCGGGGCGTGATGAACACGGCGAGCTCGGCGGTCGTCGTGCGGTCGCTGGCGGAGTCGTACCGGACCGCGTACGCGGTGAGGAAGGCGTGACCGTCGTAGCGGTCGAGCTTGGGCCGCTGGTGTTCTTGGACGGCGTCCTCCACGGCGAGCCGGTGCAGCCCCAGCTCGTCGGCCAGCTCGGTCAGGTCCGCTTCGGACGGTTCACAGAGGTCGACCCAGACGGCCGTGCCGGGTTCGGCCAGGAAGTCGGAAACGTCCGCCACCGGGAAGTCTTCCTTGTGCAGCACGCCGTCGCGGTAGACCCGGGTTCTCGTCATACCTCCGGGTGCCCGGCCGCCCGGCCGCGTAACCCGGTGGAAAGCGGGTAACCGCCGGTCTTGTGAACGTCTTGCTGGCGGCGACACCGCCGAAACCCCTGCCGTCACCGCGTACGACCGCATCCGTCGGCGCGGAGCTGCGCTCGCTGCACGCCGCGGGCGCACTCGAGCTGCCCTTGCCCGGTGGCGCGCGGACCGCGGACCGCTGGGCGGCCCTGGCCGGGTTCGGCCGCCGCGACCTGGTGCTGGCCCGGCTCGCCGAGGGCCACACCGACGCCGTCGCGATCCTCGCCGAGGCGGACCGCTCCCCCGTGCCCGGCGCGCTCTACGGCGTGTGGGCGGCGAAGTCCGGCGGGACCGGCGCGGCGCTCCAAAACGGCTCGGTCACCGGGACGGTCCGGTTCTGCTCGGGGCTCTCGACGCTCGAACGCGCGTTGGTCGCCGCGGGTGACCAGCTCGTCGAGGTCGATCTCGCCGATCCCGGCGTCCGGCGGCACCCGGATGCGTGGCAGGCCGTCGGGATGGACGCCTCCGACAGCGGTGACGTGGTGTTCGACGGCGTGCCGGCAACACTCGTCGGGCCGCCCGGCTGGTACGTGGCACGGCCCGGGTTC
This sequence comes from Amycolatopsis iheyensis, assembly GCF_024703995.1. Lineage (GTDB taxonomy): Bacteria > Actinomycetota > Actinomycetes > Mycobacteriales > Pseudonocardiaceae > Amycolatopsis > Amycolatopsis iheyensis. Next base: position 665,315 of record NZ_JAMXQV010000002.1, read on the forward strand.
GCGCTCGGCGGCGCCGGGGTCGCGGCCGTCTGGCTCGGCGGCGCCGCGGGCGTGCTCGACGGCGCCCTCGCCTACCTGCGCGAGCGCGGCGAGGCCGACGAGCACCAGTTGGCGCACGTCGGCGCGATGCACACCGCGCTGAGCTGCGCCGAAGCCGTGCTCGTGCGCGCCGCCGCGGCCGAGGTGAACGCGCTGGTCGCGGGCACGTGCCGGGCCGCGGCGGAACGCACCGCGGTGGAGGTACTGGAGCGGGCGCTGAAGGTCACCGGGCCGACCCCGGCGTGCCGGGACCGGCGGTTCGCCCAGCGCGTCGCCGACCTGCCGGTGTACGTCCGGCAGCACCACGCCGAACGCGATCTGGCCGCGCTCGGCCGCACGGTCCTGGGCGCCGCATGACCACGTTCGAGCGCGCCCTCGTGGTCGCCGCGCACCCGGACGACGAGACCCTCGGGGCGAGCGGCCTCCTGCAGCGTCTGCACGGCGAGGGCACCGAGGTGACGCTCGTCGTCGCGACCGACGGCGAGGCGGCCTTTCCCGCCGCCGGTCCCACCGAACGTCGTGAGCTGGCCCGGACGCGGCGGCGTGAACTGCTGGATTCCCTGCGAGCACAAGGCCTTTCCGGCGTCGAGCCGGTGTGGGCCGGGCTGCCGGACTCCGGGCTGGCCGCGCACGAGGACGAGCTGGCCGACGTCCTGCGCGCGCACGCGGAAGGCGCCGACCTGTGCCTGCTGCCGTGGCCGGACGACCCGCACCCCGATCACCAGGCGGCCGCCCGGGCCGCGCTGGCCGCGGCGCCGGTGCCCGCGCAGTGCTGGTCGTACCCGATCTGGCTCTGGCACCGGCTGAGCCTCGACGATCCGGTCATCCCGTGGGCCCGGGCGCGGCCGGTGCGGCTCACGGACGCGGAACGGGACGCGAAGGCGGCCGCGATCGCGACGTTCACCTCGCAGCTCGAGCCCGGCCCGCGCGGCGAGGACCCGATCCTGCCGGAGGCGGTGCTGGCCCACTTCACCGGCGACAGCGAGGTGTTCTTCCGCGAGCCGCCGCGGACGTCGGCGCCGGTGAGCCGGTTCGCTTCGCTGTACGCCGCCGCCGCGGATCCCTGGTCGGTCGAGACCAAGTGGTACGAGCGGCGGAAGCGGGCGATGGTGCTGGCCTGCCTGCCCGACGAGCACTACGGCACGGTCGTCGAGCCGGCCTGCGGGGTCGGCGCGCTGACCCGCGAACTCGCCTCGCGGGCCGGGCACCTCATCGCGTTCGACCCCGTGCCGGCCGCGGTGTCGCGCACCCGGGCGGCGGTCGCCGATCTGTCCCATGTGGACGTCCACATCGGAGCGGTGCCGTCGGCGGTGCCGGCCGGGCCGGTCGACCTGTTCGTCTACAGCGAGCTGCTGTACTACCTGGACGACGCGGCGTTCGAGCAGACCGTGGACGCTTCGGTCGCCGCGTTGCGCCCGGGCGGGCACCTGCTCGCGGTGCACTGGCTGCCGTGGCCACCCGAGGCGCCGCGCGACGGCTGGGCCGTCCATGATCGGTTGCTGGCGCACCCGGAGCTGGAGCCGCTGGTGTCGCACACCGACGAGCAGTTCGTGCTGCACGTGCTGAGGCGCCGGTGATCACGGCGGTCGGGGTGGTGGTCCCGGCACGGGACGAGGCGGAGCTGATCGGCGCGTGCCTGGCGGCGCTCGCGGAAGCGTTGGCCAGGCTGCCGCCGGGGGTCGAGCGGGCGGTGTGCGTGGTGGCGGACCGCTGCACGGACTCGACGGCGGCGGTCGCCCGCGCGGCGCACCGCCCGGCGCTGCTGGTCGAAACCCGCGCCGAGCGGACGATCGGCGAAGTCCGCGATCTGGGCGTGGCCCGGGTGCGCGAGGCGCTGGGCACTCCCGCGACGCGCACCCTGCTGCTGAGCACGGACGCGGACACCCGGGTGACCCCGGACTGGGCGCGGGCGCACGTGGCACGGGCGCGGCAGGGCTACCACGCGATCGCGGGCACGGCGGAGCTGTCGGTGCCGTTCAGCACGTCGGCGCGGGCGCTGTCGCGGTACGAGCACGTGCTGGACCGGGCGCGGACGCCGGCGGGCCACGGCTCGGTGTACGGCGCGAACCTCGGGGTGCGGGCGGACGCGTTCGAGGTGGTCGGCGGCTTCGGCCGCCACGCGAGCGGCGAGGACCACGACCTGTGGCGCCGGCTCGGGCAGGCCGGCTTCCGGCGGTGCTTCGAGCCGGGGGCGCCGGTGGTGACCAGCGCCCGGCTGCGCGGCCGGGCGCCGGACGGGCTGGCGGCGTTGCTGCGGAGCCTGGCGGAGGACTCGGGGTCGGTGGCCTAGCCGCCACCTCGCCTTCCTCGCCACTTCGTAGAGGTCGTTCGTAAAGGTTGTCGCTGTCCCTGCCCCACGCGACTCGCCATGATCGGGTGGTCCCGTTCCCGAGCCAGGAAGGCACCGGTGACCATCGCCTGGAGGACGCTTGCCGCCGCGCTGCTCGTGGCCGGGCTCCTCCCCGGGGTGCCCGCCGAGGCCGCCGCCGAGCCTCGGGCGCACCTCGCGGTCGTCCAGCGGGTCCGGGACACCGTCCAGCTGCGCTGCGGCCACCACGCCGGCCTTTTGAGCTGCGTCGGCACGCACCGGCCGCGGGCCTACACCACCGTCTTCGTCACAACCGCTCCAGCTCGGCTCGGACCGCGTCCGCGCGCTCCGCACCGCCGTACTCCTTCAGCAGCGTCAACGCCTCCGTGAGCACCTCGCGTGCCCGGTCGCGGTCGTCCAGGCCCAGGTGCGCGCGCCCCAGCTCGGCGAGCGTCATCGCCTCGTACAGCCGGACGCCGGCGGCCTGCCACAGCTCGGCGCTGCGCCGCAGCTCGCCGACCGCGTCGGCATACGAGCCGAGTTCGCGGTGCACGATGCCGATCCGCATCCGGCCGTAGGCCATTCCGCGCAGGTCGTCCGTCTCCTCGCCGACCGCCACCGCCTCCGCCGCGTACGCCAGCTCGCGCGACCGGTCACCCTGGCGGCCGTACAGCACGCCCAGGTTCACCAGGTTCAGCGTTTCGACGTGCCGCAGGCCCAGCGACCGGTTCAGCGCCAGGCTCCGCTCGCCGAAACCGATCGCCGCCTCGACGTCTTCGCCGAGGCCGTAGACGAAGCACAGGTTGTTGAGGATCCCGGCCAGCTGCCGCGGGTCGCCGATGGCTTCCCAGTCGGCCAGGCTCCGCCGCAGGTGCGCGTGCGAGCGCCGGAAGTCGGCCGCTTCGCCGCCGTGGGCGAGCTCCGCTTCGGCGAGGCCGAGGTCGTTGCGCAGGGTCGCGGCCGCCACCGGGTCGACGCCGTCGACCAGCCGCAACGCCACCTCGTCGACCTGGATCGCGTCCCGCCACCGCGCCCGCGCCCGGTGGTACTCGAACAACCCCAGCCCGACGGCGGCGATCGCCTCGGCCGGCACGCCCGGCGTCGCGGCGGCCTGCCGCACCACCGTCACGAGGTGCCCCTGGTGCCGGTCGAGCCAGCCGAAGACCTCGTCCGCGGACGTGCCGCCGCCGCCGGCCCAGCGTCCCGCCGCCCAGTCGTGCCGGTGCGAAGCGGCCGCGACGAGCGCCATGCTCTGCCACGCCATCGCCGCGCACAGCTCGACGACCCGGGTGATCGCCGCGGCCCGGTCCCCGGCGGGCAGCCGCGCCGCGTGCTCCCGGGCGTAGAGGCGGAGCAGGTCGTGCAGCCGGTACCAGCCGGGCGCGGGCGTGGTCAGCAGGTGCTCGTCGGTGAGCCGGTCCAGGAGCGCTTCGGTTTCGCGTTCGGGCACGTCGACCAGGCGGCTCGCGACCGGCACCGACAGCTCGGGGACGTCGAGCAGCGACAGCAGCGGGTACGCGTGGGCCGCCGCCGGGTCGAGGGCGTCGAGCGCGAGGGCGAAGCTGGTCCGGACGCCGGTCTCGTCGAGGCGGCGGCTTTCGTCGCCGAGCCGGTGCGCGAGGTGGGCCAGCGGCCAGGCCGGCCGGGTCGCCAGCCGCGCGCCCGCGAGGTGCAGCGCCAGCGGCAGGTACCCGCAGAGCGCGGCGACGACCCGCGCGGCGGCGGGCTCGGCGGCGACCCGCTCCGCGCCGATCTCGGCGGCCAGCAGGCGCAGGGCGTCGGCCTCGGGCAGGACGTCGAGCTGCACGCGGTGCGCCTGGGGCAGCTCGGTCAGCGCGGCGCGGCTGGTGACGATCGCGGCCGACGCGCCGGCGCCGGGCAGCAGCGGCGTGACGTGCGCGGCGTCGCGGGCGTTGTCGAGCAGGAGCAGCACGCGCTTCCCGGCGAGCAGGGAGCGGAACCGGGCCGACGCGGAGTCGAGCGACAGCGGGGTCGGCGGTTCCCCGCCGAGCTCCCGGATGAGCCGGTCGAGCAGGTCGAGGGCCTCGGGCGGGTCGGCGGCGTGGCCGCGCAGGTCGAGGTGCAGGGACCCGTCGGGGAAGCGCCGGGCCAGCCGGTGCCCGGCTTCGAGGGCGAGCGCGGTCTTCCCGATCCCGGCCATCCCGGCGATGGCGACGACGACGCCCCGCCGAGGCTCGCCGAAGAACCCGAGCAGCCGCTCGAGCTCGGCTTCCCGCCCGGTGAACGCGGCGACGCCGCCGGGCAGCTCCCGCGGGACTTCGCGGCCGCGGTTCCCGGGCCGGGTGGCCGCGGCGGTGAACTCGGCCCGCTCGTCGCCGTCGAGGCCGAGGGCGTCGGCGAGCCGCTCGAGGGTGGCGCGCTGCGGGTAGCGGCGGTCGCCGCGTTCGAGCGCGCCGACGGCTTGCCCGCTGAGCCCGGACTTCTCGGCGAGGTTCTCCTGGGTGAGCCCGGCGGCCCGCCGAAGCCGGCGCAGCCGCGCCCCGAACGAATCCATCCCACGCTCCTCCCCGGAGGAGCATCACACGTCGGCGACAGCGGACGCCAGCAGCATTGTCGGCGAAGATCGTATCGCTTATCGTATACGACACTGTTCCCCTCTCGACGCTGCGAGGTGACCCCGTGTCCGCCCCCACGACCCTCATCGCCCGTGACTTCACCGAGTTCCGCGCCGCCGTCTCGCAGTCCTTCGTCCCCCTCGACGTCAGCGCGGGCGGGGACGGCTTCCGCGGCCGGATCCGCTCCTCCGCCGCCGACGAAGTGCAGGTTTCCGAGGTCACCGCCTCCCCGCACGTCGTCGAACGGACACCAGCGCTCATCGCCCGCGGGGAACGGCGGTACTACAAGCTCAGCCTCGTCCTCGCCGGCACCAGCCTGCTCGTGCAGGACGACCGCGAGGCCATCCTGCGCCCCGGCGACGTCGCCCTCTACGACACCCACCGGCCGTATTCGCTCGTCTTCGAAGAGGACTTCCGCACCCTCGTGGTGATGTTCCCGCAGCGGCTGATCGACCTGCCCGCCGAGCTGGTCGGCCGGCTGACCGCGGTGCGCATGTCGGGCAAGGAAGGCGTCGGCAACGTCGTCGTGCCCTTCCTCGCGCAGCTCGGCGGCAACCTCGACCAGCTCGCCGGTCCGGCGGGCGCGCGGCTGGCGCACAGCGCCATCGACCTGCTCGCCACCCTGGTCGCCACCGAGCTCGACCTCGCCCACACCGACCCGCACCACGAGCTGATGCGCCGGATCCGCGCGCACATCGACGCGAACCTGCCCTCGGCCGACCTGAGCCCGGCGCGGATCGCCGCCGAGCACTTCATCTCCACCCGGCACCTGCACGGCCTGTTCCAGGAGCAGGGCACCACCGTCGCGGGCTGGATCCGCACCCGGCGGCTCGAGCACTGCCGCCGCGACCTGCTCGACCCGGTGCACGCCGGCCGCCCGGTGGCGGCCATCGCCTCGCGCTGGGGCTTCGTCGACGCCGCGCACTTCAGCCGCGTGTTCAAGAGCGCGTTCGGCCGGTCGCCGAGCGACCTGCGCCGCGAGTTGACCGTCAGCGTCCGGTAGTTGCCCCGCAGCGCGTGACCGCTCGCCTCCCCGCCGGGCGGGCCCGACGATGACGCCATGCCCGAAGCCCCCACCGACGGCTGGCGCACCTACGACGAGTTCGCCGCCGGGATCGCCACCTACCGTCTGCCGAACGCCGACCTCACCGGTCGCGACCTCACGATCACCCTCGACGACGGCGAAGTCCTCTCGCTGAGCTTCAAGGACGCCGAACACGTGGTGTGCAACGGCGTCGAGGACCCGTACGACGCCGTCGCCGTCCGCGACGACGTCGTCTTCGTGAACCTGCCGCTCACCAACGTCGAGGGCGAAGCGCTGACGGTCGTGTACTCCACGACGTCCCACCGCGCGCTCGCCGTCCGCTCGGTGATCGGCGCCGAGGACGTCGTTCCCCGGGTCTCCCAGAGCTTCCAGTCCGGGGTCACCGACGGCGGCACGCCCTCCGGCGTCGCACCCGGGCCGTCGCGCGACCTGATCGGCAAGCGCAACGTCTACCGCTACAGCCCCGACCACCTCTACGAGCACGTCTACATCTCGTCGGAGCGCTACGCCTGGCAGTGCCTGGAGGGCGTCCAGCGCGGCCACGGCGACATGGACCTCTCGACGGTGTGGAAGTTCGCCGACGGGCTCTACCTGTTCTGCTTCCGGGAGTTCCGGATCGCCGTGGCGAGCGTCTGGCTGCACGACCTCGGCTACGCGCTGCGCACCACCGGCGTGTTCCTCGGCCTGACCGGCGACGGCCGCTCCGAACACTCCCGCGCCGGCGGGCACGTCTACCCGCTGGGCTCGGTCAGGTACCCCGACGCCCAGCCCGTCTGAAGGAGCCACCCATGTCCAATGTGGACGTCATCCGCGCGCACTACGCCGCCAGCGACCGCGGCGACCTGCCCGGCATGCTCGCCCCGCTCGGCCCGAAGACGACGTGGACCGAGGCCGCGGGCTTCCCGTACGCCGGCACCTACACCGGCCCCGACGAGGTCCGGTCGAACGTCTTCGAAGCGATCGGCCGCGACTGGGACGGCTACACCTTCACCCTCGCCGACCTCCTCGACGCCGGCGACACCGTCGTCGGCGTCGGCACCTACACCGGCACCCACCACGGCACCGGCAAGTCCTTCACCGCCCGCGTCGCCCACCTGTGGCGATTCGAGGACGGCCACGTCCTTTCGTTCGAGCAGATCGTCGACTCCGCGCCCGTCGTGGCCGCGACCCGGGAGCAGTCATGAGAAAGATCTTCCCCGTCCTGGCGGCCGCCGTCCTGCTCACCGCGGGCTGCGCCGGGTCCGAAGCCGGCGGCAGCGGGCCGATCGTCGTCGGCTCGGTCAACGCGCTGAGCGGCGCCGCCACCTTCCCCGAGGCCTCGCAGGCGGCCAAGGCCGTGTTCGACGCCGCCAACGCCGCCGGTGGCGTCAACGGCCGACAGATCGAGTACAAGGCGATCGACGACAAGGGCGACCCGGCCGCGGCCGCGGCGGCCGCCCGCGAGGTGGTCGGCGGCGACGACGCCGTCGCGCTCGTCGGGTCGTCCAGCCTCATCGAGTGCGAGATCAACGCGAAGTACTACGAGCAGCAGAAGATCCTTTCGGTGCAGGGCATCGGCGTCGACCCGGCGTGCTTCTCCAGCCCGAACATCGCGCCGGTCAACGTCGGCCCGTTCCACGACATGACGCTCACCCTGCTCTACGGCTCGGAAACGCTGAAGCTCGACAACATCTGCGCGCTGCTGGAGATCGCGGGCAACACGCTGCCGGCGTACCAGGCCGCGATCGACGAGTGGACGAAGATCACCGGCAAGAAGCTGAAGTACGTCGACGCGACCGTCCCCTACGGCGGATCCGACTACACCTCCTACGTCGTCAAGGCGCGGGCCGCGGGCTGCAAGGCGATCACCGTGAACCCGGTGGAGCCCGACTCGATCGGCCAGCTCAAGGCCGCGCAGGCGCAGGGCTGGAACGACGTCACGTGGCTGCTGCTGACCAGCGTCTACAGCGAGAACTACGCGAAGGCGATCTCGAACGCGGGCGCCGGGGTGTACGTGCCCGCGGAGTTCTACCCGTTCACCGACGCCGGCAGCCCGCAGACCAAGGACTGGCGCGACCTGATGACGAAGAACAAGATCCCGCTGACCTCGTTCAGCCAGGGCGGCTACCTGGCGGCGAAGTACTTCCTGGACGTCCTGCGCGGGATCAAGGGCGACATCACGCGCGAGTCGGTCACCAAGGCACTGCGCGAGATGAAGCCGGTCACCGACCCGATGGTCGGCACGCCGTACGTGTTCGGTCCCGCGCAGAGCCACCACGACAACACCGCGGGCTGGCCGATCAAGCTGGCCACCGGCACGAACAAGTGGGAGCTGGCCGCGCAGGACTGGCTCCGCATCCCCAAGCAGTAGGAGGACGGTTCATGCTGCAGGGCGCTCTCGCCGGTCTCGCCGCCGGTGGCCTGTACGCGGTGCTCGCGGTGTGCCTGACGCTGATGTCACGCCTCGTGCGCGTGGTCAACTTCGCGCAGTCCGCCACCGGGATGTTCGGCTGCTACGTCGCGGTGTTCCTCGCCGTCCACCTGGGCCTCCCGGAGTGGCTGGCGACCCTCGCCGGGATCGTGCTCGGCGGCGCGCTGAGCGCGGTCCTCGGCTGGATCGTCTCGACGTGGCTCGCCGAGGCCGACACCGGGACGCGCTCGGCGGTGACGGTCGCGGTGCTCCTGCTGCTGATCTCGCTGGCGTTCATCCTGTTCGGCAACAAGCCGCAGCCGTTCCACCCGCTGCTGGCCGGGCCGGCGTTCACCGTCGGCGGCGTGGTGATCAGCCAGGTCACCGTGGTCACGGTCGCGCTGGCGGTGCTGGTGGCGCTGGGCTGCCGGGCGGTGCTGGCGCGCACCACGCTCGGCGTCCGGCTGCGCGCGCTGTCGGAACGGCCGACGACCGCGGAGCTGCTGGGCATCCCGGCCCGGCCGCTCTCGGTCGGCGTCTGGACGGCGACCGGGGTGATCGCGACGCTCGCTGTCTCGATCGTCGCGCCGTCGCAGTCCAACGACCCGACGTCGCTGGCGATGCTGGTGGTCCCGGCGGCCGCGGCGGCCCTGCTCGGCGGCTTCCGCCGGCTGGACCTGGCCGTGGCCGGCGGGTTGGTGCTCGGCATGGCGCAGGGAGCGGTCGCGCAGTCGGACAAGCTGTCGGTGCTGCGCTACTTCCTCCCGTTCCTGGTCATCGTGGCGCTGCTGCTGTGGACGCAGCGCAAGGAGGTGTGGGATGCGGCTCGCTGAGCGGTTCCTTCCGTTCGCCGTCGCGGCTGTCGCGGTCGGCGTCGGCTACGGGCTGAGCGTCGGCCTGGCCGGGTACTTCGTGTACCTCGGGGTCAGCGCCGTCGTCGCGGCCATCGCGCTGCTCGGCCTCGGCGTCGTGACCGGCACCGCCGGGATGATCTCGTTGTGCCAGCTGACCTTCGGCGCGGTCGGGGCGTTCGTCGTCTCCGCGTGCAACGTCGCGGGAGTGCCCGGCGGGTTCGTCGTCTGGCTGCTGCTCGGCGGTCTCGCCGCCGCGGCCGCCGGGGTGCTCGTCGGGCTGCCCGCACTGCGGCTGCGCGGCATCACCCTCGCCGTGGTCACCCTCGGGCTCGCCGCGGCCGCCGACCTCACGCTGGTGCAGATCCAGTTCCCCGGCGCCACCGAAGGCCTCTCGGTCGAGCGGCCGGACGCGTTCTCCGACGACCGGTCGTACTTCTTCCTCGCGGTGCTGGTGCTCGTCGCCTGCGGGCTGGTCGTGCACTTCCTGCGCCGCGGCCGCTGGGGCAGCAGCTGGCACCTGGTCGCCTTCTCCGAACGCGGCACCGCCGCCGTCGGCGCGGGCGTCCGGACGTCGAAACTGACGGCGTTCGCGGTCAGCGCGGCGCTCGGCGGCATCAGCGGCGGCCTGCTCACCGGCCAGGTCGGCCTCGCCTTCCCGGCGAGCTTCACCGCGATCCAGTCCCTCGCGCTGTACGTGCTGGCGATCATGTCCGGCGCGCACCTGATCGACATGGCGGTGTTCGGCGCGCTGCTCTGGGTCGCGGTGCCGGAGCTGCTGAAACGCTGGGGCGTGCCCCAGGACTGGGGATTCGTGATCTTCGGCGTGCTCGGCATCCAGGCGCTGGCCGGGCGCGGCAACCTCGGCACCGCGGTCCGGAACCTCTGGCACCGCTCACGCAAGCCGGCCGGCCTCGGCCTCACGGAAGTCGCCGAGGTCGAGCCGCTGCCACCCGGCGACCCGGTGCTCCAGGTGCGCGGGCTGAGCGTCTCGTTCGGGCACGTCCGCGCCTTGTCCGATGTGGACATCTCGGTGCCGGAACACGGTGTGCTGGGTGTGATCGGGCCGAACGGCGCCGGGAAGTCCACTTTGGTCGACGTGATCAGCGGGTTCCTGCCGCGGGCGACCGGGACGGTGACCCTCGACGGCCGGCTCCTCACCGGCTCCCCGACGCGGCGGGCCCGCGCCGGGCTGCGGCGGACGTTCCAGCAGGACCGCGTCCCGCCGGGCCTCACCGTCGGGGCGTACGTCCGGTTCGTCGCCCGGCGCCGGCTCCCCGGCGCCGAAGTCGCCGACGCGCTGGAGTTCTTCGGCTGCCCGTCGGCGCGCACGCCGCTGTCCCGGGTGGACGCCGGCGCGCGGCGGCTCGTCGAGGTCGTCGGCCACCTGCTGGCGAAGCCCCGGGTGCTGCTGCTCGACGAGCCGGCGGCCGGGCTGCCGCACGAGGAGCACGTGGCGTTCGGACGGCGGCTGCGGCAGGTGCCGGCCCGGTTCGGGGTGTCGGTGCTGCTCATCGAGCACGACCTCGACCTGGTGCGGTCGGTGTGCGACCGGCTGACGGTGCTCGACTTCGGCGAGGTCCTGGCCAGCGGCCCGCAGGCCGACGTGCTGGCCGACCCGGCCGTCCTGAAGGCGTACATGGGTGAAACGGAGCTGCTGTGAACGCGTTGCGAGTCGACGGGCTGACGGTCAAGCGCGGCGCGGGCCCGGTGATCCGGGACGTCGGGTTCACGCTAGAGCCCGGCCGGATCACGGCACTGGTCGGGCCGAACGGCGCCGGCAAGACGAGTCTGCTGGAAGCGGTGTCGGGGGTGGTGGCGCCGGCGTCCGGCAGTGTGCACGTCGGCGGCGTCGACGTCACCCGGCAGTCACGGGTCGCGCGGGCCCGGCTCGGGCTGGCCCACATCGAGCAGGGCCGCGCGGTGTTCCCGGGGCTGACGGTGCTGGAGAACCTTCGCCTGACGGCGGACACCCCGGCACGGGTCGACGAAGTCATGGAGCTGTTCCCCGAGCTGGCCAAGCGCCGCGACTCCCCCGCGGCGCTGCTGTCCGGGGGCGAGCAGCAGATGGTGGTGCTGGCCCGCGCGTTCGCGGCCCGCCCGGCGTTCCTGCTGATCGACGAGATGTCGCTCGGCCTGGCGCCGGTGGTGTTCACCCGGCTGCTCCCGGTCGTGACCCGCTTCGCGGCCGAGGGCGCGGCGATCCTGCTGGTGGAGCAGTTCACGCACCTGGCACTCGGGGTGGCGCAGGAGGCCCTGGTGGTTTCCTCCGGCCGGGTCACGTACGCGGGGGACGCCCAGACCCTGCTGGACTCCCCCGCGACGTTGCACAGCGCTTACCTGGGGTCGTGACTCACATGCCGGCGCGCTCGAAAGCCAGCGTCGGCAGGTCCACCGCGTGCGCGCCGCCGTCGGCGACCAGCACCGCGCCCGTGATGTAGGACGACTCCGCCGAGCCGAGGAACCGCACGATCGCCGCGATCTCCTCGGGCTCGGCGGGGCGGCGCAGCGGAACCTCCTCCGTCACCCGGCGATAGCCCTCGTCGTGACCACCGGTGAAGCCGGCCGCGGCCGCGAACTCGGCCATCTCCGCGTCCGCCATCGGCGTGCGCACCCAGCCCGGGCAGACGGCGTTCGCGCGGACCCCGCGGGGCCCGAAGTCGCGGGCGATCGAGCGGGTCAGGCCGATCAGCGCGTGCTTGGCCACGGTGTACCCGGCGACGTTCGGCCCGGCGAACAGCCCGGCCAGCGACGACACGACCACGACCTGGCCGCCGGTCTCGACCAGCGACGGCAACGCGGCCCGGCAGAGCACGAAGGCACTCGAGAGGTTCGACCGCAGCGCCAGCTCCCACTCGTCGTCGCCGGTGTCGGCGACCGAGTGGAACCCGTGGCCGCCGGCGTTGGCGACCACGACGTCCAGCCGCCCGTACCGGCCGACGATCTCGGCGACGGCGTTCTCGGCGTCTTCGCGCACACTCGCGTCACAGACGATGGCGTGCGCGCCGGCCACCTTCTCCAGGGGTTCGCGACGCCGGCCCAGCACGACCACCTGCGCGCCTTCGCTCAGGTAGCGCCGGGCGACCGCGGCGCCGATGCCGGTGCCGCCGCCGGTGATGGCGACGACCTTCTCCGATGCTTCCACTGTGGATCCTTTCCTAGGCGGGGAACGCCGAACGGGCCGACATGCCGAAGTCGGCGAGCAGGGCTTGGCCGTTGACCGGTCGCGAAGCCGGGGACGCGAGGTACAGCACCTGCCGGGCGACGTCCGCGGCCTGCTGCACGGGAAACGCCGGGTCGTCGAGGACGTCCCCGAGGTCGCCGCGTGCCATCGGCGTGTCGACCACCGACGGGCAGACGCAGTTGACCCGGATGCCCGGCACCTCGACGGCGAGCGCCCGGGTCATGGCGACCACGGCGCCCTTCGACGCGCAGTAGGGCACCATGCCGGGCGCGGCCGTGAACGCGGAGTCACTGCCGAGCAGGACGACCGCGCCACCGTCTCCAAGGTGCGGCAGTGCGTGCTTGACCAGCAGGAACTGGCCGGTGACGTTGACCGCCAGCACGGCGGCCACCTCGGCGGCGGTCGTCTCGGCGACGGGCTTGCCGACCGGCCCGGAGATCCCGGCGCAGGCGACGACGACGTCGAGCCCGCCGAGCCGCCCGGCGACGGTGGCGACAGCGGACGCCAGCGCGGCGTCGTCGGTGACGTCCGCGACCTCCACCCCGTCGCCGGGTGTCCGGTCGATCACCCCGACCCGCGCGCCCTCCTCGCGGAACGCCCGCACGCACGCCAGCCCGATCCCGGACGCCCCGCCGGTCACCAGCACCGCCTTCCCGGCCAGTTCGGTTCGCATGCGCCCATCCTCACCGCGAGCGCGGCCGGGTGGTTGGCGCCGAGCGCAGCCTTGTTGTCCACCCCCGCACGGGCGATTCCCCGCGGCCCGGCCGCACCCGAGACTGACCGGGGTGAGCACTCTCTCCGACACCTCGACCTGGCTCCCCCTCGACGGCCTCGCCCCCGGCTTCGACGCGAACAAGGCACCGGTGGTCGACGATCTGCGCGAGCGCGAGTTCGTCCTGCGCGACGACGACGGCGTCGTCGTCTTCACCTTCGCCGGGGACGGCGAAACGTTCCTCGTCGACGACGGCCTGTACTACGTCCAGCTGCCTCCGTCGGACCGGGAGACGACGTCGCTCTTCCTGGACCTGCGAGACGGGCGGGCGCTCGTCGTCATCACGACGATCGGCGAGGCCGGCACCCCGCGGGTCACCCAGCGGTTCCGCCCGGCGACGATCGACGGCATCGAGGTGCGCGGCGAGCCGATGGCGCCGAGCACCGCGTTGATCGGCCGGCGCGTGCTGTGGGTGTACAGCCGCGAGCACGCCTACGAACACGTCTACCTCAGCCCGCACTGGTACACCTGGCAGTGCCTGGCCGGCCCCGAGCGCGGGCTTGCCGACACCGACGAGAACACCGTCTACCAGGTTCGGCCCGGCATCCACGTGTTCACCTGGCGGGAGAAGGTCATCCCGTGCGCGTCGGTGACCATCGCCGACCACCGGAACGCGCGCGACCTGCGGTCGCACGGCGTCCTCTTCGGACTCGACGCCACCGGGTCGCACCCGACGCAGTTCACCTTCGGCGCCTTCGGGCGGCTCCTGAGCACCACGGTCCACCCGCCCGAGTTCGACCCGGCCGCTTCCGCACCAGTGGAGTCCTGAACCGTGGCCGCCGACCTGATCGTCACCAACGCCGTCGTGTACACAGTGGACGCCACCCGGCCGTGGGCGTCCGCCATCTCCGTCGCCGACGGGAAGATCGTCGCGCTCGAGGACGTCGGCCGCGGACCGAACACCGAGGTCGTGGACCTCGGCGGCGCGTTCGTCATGCCGGGCCTGGTGGACGTGCACAACCACCACGCCATGGCCGGGCGCGCAGAGCTGTTCGAACTCTCCTTCGGCGCCGAGGCCGGCCTCGATGACATCCTCGACGCGGTCCGCGCGCGGGCGGCCACGCTGGGCCCCGACGAGTGGGTGACCGGCGGCGCCTGGGCCTCCACCCTGGTCTCGACGCTGTCGACGGCGGCGGCCCGGCGCGCGCTGGACTCCGCGGCGGGCGGCCGCCCGGTGTCGCTGACCGACGACAGCCGCCACAACCGCTGGGTGAGCAGCCGCGCCCTCGAGCTGGCGGGCATCACGGCGGCCACCCCGGACCCGCCCGGCGGCGTCATCGTCCGCGACGGCGACGAGCCGAGCGGCCTGCTCCTGGAGGCGGCGGGAGTGCTCGTCGTGACGGGTGAGCTGACCGCCGACCAGCACCGGAGCGCGTCCCGGCGAGCGATCGAGATCCTGCACGGGTACGGCGTCACGGCGTTCCAGGACGCGGGCGTCTCGACCGACATCCTCGGCGCGCTCCACTCCCTCGACACGGCCGGCGAACTGGACGCGTGGGTGGTGACGTCACTGCTGGTCAACGACCCGATCTTCGGCTTCGACCCGGTCGGCGCGCCGCTGCTGGAGCTGGCCGGCCGCTACCGCACGGAGCACCACCGCCCGGACTTCGTGAAGATCTTCCTCGACGGCGTCCCGCCGACGCGCACAGCGGCGTTCCTGGAGCCGTACCTCCCGGACGACGTCCACGGCCCTTGCTTCCACGGCACGACGACGATGCCTCCCGCCGAGCTCACGAACTGGCTGCGTCGGGCGGCTTCGGCGGGCCTGTCGGCGAAGGTCCATTGCACGGGGGACGCGTCGGTGCGGCAGTTCCTCGACGCCGTGGCCGAGCTGCGCGCGGACGGTTACACCGACACGCGGTTCCAGGTCGCGCACGGGCAGTTCGTTCATCCCGACGATCTTCCTCGGTTCGCCTCGCTCGGGGTTGCTGCTGATATCTCGCCGTTCCTTTGGGTTCCTGGGGTCATTCCCTCGGCCATCTCTTCCGTGCTTCCCGCTTCGCGTGCCTCCCGGATGCAGCCCAATCGTTCGTTGCTGGACTCCGGTGCTTTGGTCGCCGGGGGGTCTGACTGGCCCGTCAGTCCTTCTCCCGATGTCTGGGAGGGGATTGCCGGGCTTGTCTCTCGTCGGGATCCGCAGGGGGTTTTCGAGGGGGCGCTTTGGGCGGAGCAGGCTATTTCGCTTGCTGAGGCCATTGAGGTCTTCACTCTTGGTGGGGCTCGGGCTTGTGGGCTTGATGATGTTGCCGGGGCTTTGGCTCCTGGGCTCTCTGCTGACTTTGTTGTTCTTGATCGGGATCCTTTTCGTTCTTCCTCTGTTGTTGGTACTTCGGTTGTTGAGACTTGGTTTGGGGGGCGGCGGGTTTATTCTCGTTAGGTTTCCCGGCTTTACTGATACGGCTTCGCCGTGGCGTGAGAAATCGGCGCCCTGTGGTCTCTTGCTGCTGTGGCTGGTAGCGCCGATTCCCCACGCAACGAATCTCTCCCTCGCTTTGCTGCTGTGGCCGGTGTTCTGTGGTCCGGACGGTTCGTTAACCTGCCACCTGATCGTGTGATGAACTGGTGTTCGAACCCCGGTAATCTTGGGGTGTGGACAGAAACTTCGCCTGGCAAGCCGATGCGGTCGCCCTCGCCGACCGGATCAGCACCCTGCTGGGCGTCGTGCGGACCGCCGAAGCCGAACTCGGGTCGCTGCTCGTGGAAATCGAAACCCGCGGCGTCCTGGAACTCTTCGGCTACCGCTCCGTTCCCCACCTGCTCGCACAACTGGCCGACATCCCCAAATCAGCTGCCGAAAAGTTCCTCAAGCGGGCCCGGACCATCAACTCCTCCCGCGCTCTGGACGGCACCCCGATCCCCGCGGTCGCTCCCGCCACCGGCGCTGTTGCCGCGTCTGGCTCGCTGAGCAACCCGATGATCGACACGATCGTCGAGACACTGACCCAGATCCCGCCCGAGCATCGCGAGGAAGCCGAGCAGAGCCTGCTCAGCTTCGCCGAAGACTCCGGGCACAAACAGGTCGCCGCCCTGGGCGCGCGGATCATGGCCCACCTCGACCCCGACGGCACCGCACCCGAGGAGACCGAACCCGCCACCCCCCACCGCGAACTCTCCCTCCGCCGCAAGAAGACCGGCATCTGGGAACTCACCGGTCACCTCGACGACGAAACCGGCACCCGGGCCAGCGCCCTGCTCGACTCGCTGGCCCAGCGGCGCGGCTCGGAGGACCACCGGTCCCCGGCCGAGCGTTACGGCGACGCGTTCTCCGACGCCATCGACCTCGCGTTGAACACCCCCGACCTGCCCACCCAAGCCGGCGAACGAGCCCACCTCATGGTCACCATCCCCCTGCAGAACCTGACCTCCGGCCTCGGCACCGCCCTGCTCGGCGACACCGGCACCCTGAGCGCAGCCGAAGCCCGCATCCACGCCTGCGACTGCAAACTCATCCCCGCAGTCCTCGACAGCGCCAGCGCCCCACTGGACCTAGGCCGCGCCCGTCGCCTGATCCCCACCAGCATCCGCAACGCCCTCTACCTGCGCGACCGCGGCTGCGCCTTCCCGGGCTGTCATCGTCCACCGCGGCATTGCCAGGGTCATCACATCCGGCACTGGGCCGACGGCGGCCCGACGGACTTGATGAACTTGGCGTTGATGTGCGCCCACCACCACCGGTTGCTGCACCGCTCCGGCTGGGAGGTCCGCATCGCGGCTGACGGGCTCCCGGAGTTCTTACCGCCGGTGTGGTTGGACAAGCGCCGACAACCCCGGCGCAACAACCTCCACCAACCGATACCCACCGCAGCCTGAGACAACCGAACACGGGACAGGCCCGCAGCCAACCGGCTACGGGCCTACACCCACGCACTCACCGGCATTTTCTCCTACACTGGTAGAGAAACGGAGGTGTGCGGTGCCCAAGATCATCGACCACGACCAGCGGCGCAGTGACATCGTTGACGTCACCTGGGAGCTGATCGTGCGGGGTGGGATCGAAGCCGCCACCATGCGGGAGATCGCCGCCGCTGCCGGGTTTGCCAATGGGGCTCTCAAGCTGTACTTCCCCAGCAAGGAAGACATCATTGCGGCCACCTACGAGCGAGCCCTCGACCTGATGCGCCAGTACGTCGACCTCGAAGGGCGGCGGGGGCTCGCCGCCCTTCGGGAGATCTGCGTTTCCTCCATGCCGCTCGACGAGGCGCGCATCATCGCCGGGCGGGTTCTGCTGATCTTCTGGCAGATGTCGCTCGGGAACCGGCGGATGCACGACAAGTACCTCGAGCACGTGCGCGAGTGGCGCGGCCTGCTGCACCGCTTCCTCACTGAGGCCCGCGAAGACGGCGACGTCGTCACCGCGACTCCCGACGAGCAGATCGTCGACGAGATCGTCCTGCTCAACGCCGGGGCCAACGTCATGAGCCTGGTGGCGGGTGAGTTCTCCACCGTCGAGCTCCAGCACCGGCACCTGGACTCGCTGCTGGAGCGGCTCACCCACCCAGGATGAACTTCGCCGCCTGCTCCCCCACCAGCACCGCCGGCGCGTTGGTGTTGCCCGTCGTCACCCGGGGCAGCACCGACGCGTCGGCGACGACCAGCCCGTCGAGCCCGTGCACCGACAGCTCCGGGTCGACCACCGACGCGCCGTCCGTGCCCATCCGGCAGGTGCCGACCTGGTGGTGGTAGGTGATCGCCGTGCGCCGCACGTACTCCCGGACGTCGTCCTCCGGTGCCGGGTACAGCTGCCGGGCACCCCACTCCGCCAGCGCCGGGGCCGCGCCGACCGCGCGGCATTGCTCCACCGACGCCACCAGGCTTTCGAAGTCCGCGGGGGCCGACAACGCGGCGAGATCGATCAGCGGCGAGCCGTCCGGCGCGAGCCGGAGGCTTCCGCGGCTCTCCGGTGTCACCATGCCCGCCATCAGGGAGAACCCCGTCGGTGGCCCGGACATCCACGGCTCGTACATCGGCACGGAAAAGCAGATCGGCTGGGTGTCCGGCACCGCGAGACCCGGGCGGCTGCGCCAGAACCAGTGCACCTGCGTCACCGGCCGGCCCGGCCACGGTGTGACGTCGCGGTCGGTCGCGAAGACCACCGGCGAGAGCAGGTGATCGTGGAGGTTGCGGCCGACGCCGGGCAGGTCCGCGACGACGTCGAGGCCGAGCGCGGCCAGCTCGTCCGCCGGGCCGACGCCGCTGCGCAACAGGATCGACGGCGAGCCCAGCGCACCCGCCGCGAGCACCACGAGGTCCGCCCGCAGCTCCCGCTCCGAGCCGTCGATCGAAGCGACGACTCCGGTGACCCGCGAACCCGAGAACCGCAGCCGGTGCACCTCCGCTCCCGTGTGGACGGTCAGCCGGGCCGCCACCGGCGCTCCGTAGGCGTGCCAGGTGTTGTGGCGCTTGCCGTCCCGCAGAGTGATCTGCTCGACCGACACCCCGTCCAGCGTGCCGCTGTTGCAGTCGGGGTTCACCGGCAGGCCGACCGACACGCAGGCGTCCACTATGGACTGCTGGATCGGGTGCAGCGGCGTGTTCGGGACGACCTCCAGGAGGTCCTTCTCGATCCGCTCGAACACCGGCGTGACGTCGGCCCAGCTCCAGCCGGGCAGTCCCCAGCCGTCGTAGTCGGCGGGGGCGCCGCGGACCCAGATCATCGCGTTGAGCGCGTGCGACCCGCCGAGCACCTTGCCGCGCGGGAGGTGCAGCCGGCGGCCCGCCGCGTGCGGCTGCGGGACCGTGTACAGGTCCCAGTCCTCCGGCCCGTGCCACAGCTCGCCGGCCCGGCCCGGGTCGTGGATGGCCGGGTTCGTGTCCGGCCCGCCCGCCTCCAGCAGCGTCACCGCCGCGCCCGCGTCCACCAGCCGCCGGGCCACCACCGAACCGGCCGAGCCGGCGCCCACCACGATCACGTCCATGCGCCTCAGCCTGGTGTGCGGGCCGGTGCCCGCGAAGCATCCCTTCGCCGTCGGTCAACGGGCATGCGGGAGCGGACAAGACCGCCGGGCGCCCGCCGCCCGATACTCGGCTCACCCAAGGCCGAGGAGGAACCCGGGATGGCGACACGCCTGTGCATCGACGGACAGTGGACCGAGGCCGGTGGCGGGACGATCCCGACGCTCGACCCGGCCACCGGCCGCGTGCTCGAAGAGGTCGGCACCGCGTCGAAGGCCGACGTCGACGCCGCCGTCGCGGCCGCCCGCCGCGCCCTGTCCGCGCCGGAGTGGGCCGGGCTGCTGCCGGTCCAGCGTGCGGCGCTGCTGTTCCGCCTGGCCGACCTCGTCGAAGCGCACCACGAGGAGCTGTCCCGGCTGGAGACCCTCGACCAGGGCCAGCCGATCGGCATCTCCCGCCAGGTGAGCGTGACCGGCACAGCCGAGCACTTCCGCTACTTCGCGGGCTGGGTGACGAAGCTGCAGGGCACCACCAACCCGGTGTCCTTCCCGGACACCCTGCACTACACCCGCCGCGAGCCGGTCGGGGTGAACGCGCTGATCACGCCGTGGAACTTCCCGCTGATGATCCTCGCCTGGAAGCTCGCCCCGGCGCTGGCCACCGGCAACACCGTGGTGATCAAGCCCAGTGAGGTCACGCCGCTGACCAGCGTCCGGCTGGTCGAACTGGTCCACGAAGCCGGGTTCCCGGCCGGCGTGGTGAACCTCGTGACCGGGGACGGCCCGGTCGGGGCGATGCTGACCGAGCACCCGGACGTGGACCACGTCTCCTACACCGGGTCCACCGCGGTCGGGAAGCTGATCACCGCGGCGAGCGCGGCCTCCAACCTCAAGCGGCTCACCCTCGAACTCGGCGGGAAGGCCCCGAGCATCATCGCGGCCGACGCGGACATCGACGCCGCCGTCGCCGGCAACCTGGCCGGCGCGACGCTCAACACCGGCCAGGTCTGCGCCGCCTACACACGCTTCTACGTCGACCGCAAGCGCGAGCAGGAGTTCGTCGAGAAGATGGCGCGCGGCCTCGACGGCCTGCGCCTGGGGCCCGGCACCGAGGAGACCACCCAGCTCGGCCCGCTCGTGTCGGCCAAGCACCGCGAGCACGTCGACTTCCTCGTCGGCACCGGCCGCGAGCAGGGCGCCGACCTGGTCACCGGCGGCACCCGGGTCGACGGCGACGGCTACTTCTACGCCCCGACGCTGTTCGCCGGCGTCCGCGACGACATGGCCATCATGCGCGAGGAGATCTTCGGCCCGGTGCTGGCCGTGACCGCCTACGACGACGGCGACGAGCTGCTCGACCGCGCCAACGACACCGAGTACGGCCTCGCCGCGACCGTGTGGACCCGCGACCTGCGCACGGCTCAGCGGTACGCCGACGGGATCCGGGCCGGCGCGGTGTTCGTCAACATGCCGCCGATCCCGGACATGGCCGCGCCGTGGGGCGGTTACAAGGCGTCCGGCTGGGGTCGCGAGATGGGCCCGTGGGCGCTGGACGCCTACACCGAGACGAAGTCCGTGTGGCTCCACTACGGAACCTGAAAGGGGGGTTCCCCTACGCCCGAGATCGTATATCATTTGAGATATCTTCCCGAACCAGCAGGCAGGAACCCCCGATGACCAGCATTGCGCGGCCCGGCAAGATCATCGCGCTGCACCTGAACTACCGCTCGCGCGCCGCCCAGCGCGGCCGCGTCCCCGAGCAGCCGTCGTACTTCCTCAAGCCGCCCACTTCGGTGGCGGCGAGCGGCGCCGTGCTCGAACGCCCCGCGGGCACCGAGCTGCTCGGCTTCGAGGGCGAGATCGCGCTGGTCATCGGCCGCACCGCCCGCCGGGTCACCCCCGAGGACGGCTGGTCGCACGTCGGCGGTGTCACCGCCGCCAACGACTTCGGCGTCTACGACCTGCGCTACGCCGACAAGGGCAGCAACCTGCGCTCGAAGGGCGGCGACGGCTTCACCCCGCTCGGCCCGGCGGTGCTGCCCGCCGCGGCGATCGACCCGGCCGCGCTGCGGCTGCGGACGTGGCTCAACGGCGAGCTGGTCCAGGAAGACACCACCGGCGACCTGCTCTTCGGCTTCGGCCGGCTGGTCGCGGACCTCTCGCAGCTGATCACGCTCGACCCCGGCGACGTCGTCCTGACCGGCACGCCCGCGGGCGCGTCGGTCGCCATCCCCGGCGACGTCGTCGAGGTCGAGGTCGACACCGCCGGGCACACCACCGGCCGGCTGGTCACCACGATCACCGAAGGGACCGTCCCGTTCGGACCGTACGGCGCACTCCCCCGGGCCGACGACCAGCAGCGCGCGGACGCGTACGGGACGCCGTCGGCGGAGTTCGAGCTGACCCGTGAGCTGCGGGAAAAGCTCGAGTCGGTCGGCACCGCGACATTGTCGGCCCAGCTGCGCAAGCGCGGGTTCAACGCGGTGTCGATCGACGGCCTGACCTCGACCCGGCCGGGCGCCCGGCTGACCGGCCGGGCCCGCACGCTGCGCTACCTGCCCTACCGCGAAGACCTCTTCAAGGCCCACGGCGGCGGCTACAACGCGCAGAAGCGGGCCATCGACAGCCTCGGCCCCGGTGACGTCCTGGTCATGGAAGCCCGCGGCGAACGCGGCACCGGCACGGTCGGCGACATCCTCGCGCTGCGGGCGCAGGTCCGCGGCGCGGCCGGGATCGTCACCGACGGCGGCGTCCGCGACCTCGCCGCGGTGTCCGCTTTGGACATTCCCACCTACCACGCCGGGCCGCACCCGGCGGTGCTCGGCCGCCGGCACGTGCCGTGGGACGTCGACGTCGCGATCGCCTGCGGTGGTGCCACGGTGTGCCCCGGGGACGTGCTCGTCGGCGACGGCGACGGCGTCCTGGTCATCCCGCCGGAGCTGGTCGAGGAGATCGTCGACGCGGCGATCGAGCAGGAGCTGCAGGAGACGTTCATCGCCGAGCAGGTCGCCGCCGGCGAGCGGGTCGAAGGCCTGTACCCGATGGACGAGCACTGGCGCGGGAGGTACGCCGCATGGCTCGCGAAGCGGTGAACGGCGCCGCGATGAGCAAGTCGCGGATCGCCTACGAGTGGATCAAGGCCCGGATCGCCGACGGCACCTTCTCCCCCGGCTACCGCCTGGTCCTCGGCCAGCTCGCCCAGGAGCAGGGGGTCAGCGTGGTCCCCATCCGCGAGGCCATCCGGCTGCTGGAGGCCGAAGGGCTGGTGACGTTCGAACGCCACGTCGGCGCGCAGGTCGCGATGGTCGACGAAAGCGAGTACCAGCACACCATGCAGACCCTCGCCCTGGTCGAGGGGTACGCCGCCGCGCTCGCCGCGCCGGTGCTGCCACCCGGGACGCTGGAGCGGGCCCGCGCGCTGAACTCCGACCTCGCCGACTGCCTCGGGCACTTCGAGCCGGCCCGGTTCACCGCGCTCAACCGCGACTTCCACACCGTGCTCTTCACCGCCTGCCCGAACCCACAGGTCCTCGACCTGGTGCGGCGCGGCTGGGACCGGCTCAGCGGGCTGCGCACCTCGACGTTCAGCTTCGTCCCCGGCCGCGCCCGGGAGTCGGTCGCCGAACACGAAACCATCCTCGCGCTCCTCGATCGGGGCGCACCGGCCGCCGAGGTCGAACTGGCCGTGCGCGCGCACCGGCTGGCCACGCTCGACGCCTTCCTCGCCTACCGCCACCCCTGACCCAGAAAGGCAACCCATGCGATTCCGCTCCGACCCCCAGGCCATCCGCGGGTCGATCGCGCCGCTGATGACGCCGTTCACCGCCGAGGGCGCGGTGGACCACGCCGGGCTGGTCAACCTGGTGCGCTGGCAGCTCGCCTCGGGCACGCACGGCATCTCGATCGGCGGCTCGACCGGCGAGCCCGGCTCGCAGACGGTCACCGAACGCGCCGAAGCGATCCGCACGGTGGCCGCCGAGGTCGGCGACCGGGTGCCGTTCGTCCCCGGCACCGGTTCGGCGAAGCTCGAAGAGACCTTGGAGCTGACCGCGGCCGCGCGCGACGCCGGGATCGACGCCGCGCTGGTCATCACGCCGTACTACGCGCGGCCCACGCAGGACGCGCTGTTCGTCTGGTACCGCACGGTCTGCCGCGAGTTCCCCGATCTGCCGATCGTCGCCTACAACGTGCCGAGCCGGACCGCGGTCGACCTCGCGCCCGAGACGGTCGCGCGGCTGTTCCGCTCGTGCGACAACTTCGTCGGGATCAAGGAGACGACGAAGGACTTCGAGCACTTCTCCCGGGTGCTGCACCTGTGCGGTCGCGAGCTGGTGGTGTGGTCCGGGATCGAGCTGCTCTGCCTGCCCCTGCTCGCCCTCGGCGGCGCCGGGTTCGTCAGCGCGACGGCGAACATCGCCCCCGCCGCGTGCGCGGAGATGTACACCGCCTGGCAGGAAGGCGACCACGAGCGTGCCCGGGAAATCCACTACGGCCTGCATCCCCTGGTGGACCTGCTGTTCGTGGAAACCAACCCCGCACCCGGCAAGTGGGTGCTGGAGCACCGCGGGCTGATCGCGTCCGGGCACGTGCGCCCGCCGCTGATCACCCCGACCGAGCCGGGCGTCGCCCGGATCAAGGACCTGATGGCCGAAGGCGCGAAGTACCTCTCGCCGACCGAAGGCTTCACCGTGAAGGGGAAAGAATGACCCACTACGTCCCGGAAGGACTGCCGGGCGAGCTGAAGCACTACATCGGCGGCGAGCTCGTCGACAGCGTCTCGGGCAAGACGTTCGACGTGCTCGACCCGGTGTCGAACACGCCCTACGTGACCGCCTCGGCGGGCCAGGCCGAGGACGTCGACCGGGCCGTCGCGGCCGCCCGGCGGGCGTTCACCGACGGGCCGTGGCCGCGGCTGCTGCCCCGGGCCCGCGCGCGGATCCTCACCAGGATCGCCGACGCCGTCGAGGCCCAGGACCGGCGGCTGGCCGAGCTGGAGACCTTCGACACCGGGCTGCCGATCACCCAGGCACTCGGGCAGGCCCAGCGCGCCGCCGAGAACTTCCGGTTCTTCGCCGACCTCGTCGTGGCCCAGGCCGACGACACCTACCAGGTGCCCGGCCGGCAGGTGAACTACGTGCACCGCAAGCCCGTCGGGGTCGCCGGGCTGATCACGCCGTGGAACACGCCGTTCATGCTGGAGAGCTGGAAGCTCGCGCCGGCGCTGGCGTCGGGGTGCACGGTGGTGCTCAAGCCCGCCGAGTTCACGCCGCTCTCGGCGAGCCTGTGGGCGGGGATCTTCGCCGAGGCCGGCCTGCCCGAAGGCGTCTTCAACCTGGTCAACGGATTCGGCGAGGAAGCGGGCGACGCCCTGGTCAAGCACCCGGACGTTCCGCTGATCTCGTTCACCGGGGAAACCACGACCGGGCAGACGATCTACCGCAACTGCGCCACGCACCTCAAGGGCATGTCGATGGAGCTCGGAGGCAAGTCCCCGGCGATCGTGTTCGCCGACGCCGACCTCGACGCCGCCCTCGACTCGACGCTGTTCGGGGTGTTCTCGCTCAACGGCGAGCGCTGCACCGCCGGCAGCCGGATCCTCGTCGAGCGCCCGATCTACGACGAGTTCTGCGCGCGGTACGCCGAGCGGGCCGCCGCCATCGTCGTCGGCGACCCGCACGACCCGGCGACCGAGGTCGGCGCGCTGGTCCACCCCGAACACTACGAAAAGGTCATGCGGTACGTCGAGCTGGGCAAGTCCGAAGGCCGGCTGCTCGCCGGCGGCGGCCGTCCCTCCGGTTTGGACAGTGGCAACTACGTGGCGCCGACGGTGTTCGCCGACGTGCCCTCGACCGCGCGGATCTTCCAGGAGGAGATCTTCGGCCCGGTCGTCGCGTTGACCCCGTTCGACACCGAGGCGGAAGCGCTGGCGCTCGCCAACGACGTCAAGTACGGGCTGGCCGCCTACCTGTGGACTTCGAAGCTCGAGCGGGCGCACACCTTCGCGCAGTCCGTCGAGGCCGGGATGGTCTGGCTGAACTCACACAACGTCCGCGACCTGCGCACCCCGTTCGGCGGGGTCAAGGCGTCCGGCCTCGGCCACGAGGGCGGCTACCGCTCACTCGACTTCTACACCGACCAGCAGGCGATCCACGTCTCGCTCGGTCCCGTGCACACGGCCCGTTTCGGCGCTGGAAAGGGAAACTCATGACCGCCACCCCGCCGGACGTCCTGCGCTGCGCCTACGCCGAGCTCGTCGTCACCGACCTCGCCGCCTCGCGGGCGTTCTACGTCGACGTGCTCGGGCTCGTCGTCACCCACGAAGACGAGGAAGCGCTGTACCTGCGGGCGTTCGAGGAGTACCTGCACCATTCCCTGGTGCTGCGCAAGGGATCCACGCCCGCGCTGGCCGTGCTCGCCTACCGCGTCCGTAGCGCCGCCGATCTCGACCTGGCCGAGGCGTACTACCGCGAGCTCGGCTGCCGGGTCGAGCGGCGGGCAGCGGGCGCGACGCGCGGGATCGGCGAAGCGGTGCGGGTCGTCGACCCGCTCGGGTTCCCGGTCGAGTTCTTCCACGAGGCCGAGCACGTCGAGCGGTTCACCCAGCGCTACGACGTCCACGGCGCGGGGGCACTGTCGCGGCTGGACCACTTCAACCTCGACACCCCGGACGTCCCGGCGGCGCGGAAGTACTACGAAGGCCTGGGGTTCCGGGTGTCCGAGGACATCCAGGACGACGAGGGCACGGTGTACGCGGCGTGGATGTTCCGCAAGCCGACCGTGCACGACGTCGCCCTCACCGGCGGCGACGGCCCGCGGCTGCACCACATCGCGTTCGCCTCGCACGAGCGGCACCAGATCCTGCACATCTGCGACCACCTCGGCGCGTTGCGGAAGCCGGGGATGATCGAGCGCGGGCCGGGCCGGCACGGCGTGTCGAACGCGTTCTACCTCTACGTCCGGGACCCCGACGGGCACCGCATCGAGATCTACACCCACGACTACTACACCGGCGACCCGGACAACCCGGTGATCACCTGGGACGTCCACGACAACCAGCGCCGCGACTGGTGGGGCAACCCGGTGGTGCCGAGCTGGTACACCGACGCGTCGGTCGTGCTCGACCTCGACGGCGCTCTCCGGCCGGTCGTCGAACGGGCCGAGCCGCGCGAAGCCGACGTCACCATCGGCGCCGACGGGTTCTCCTTCAGCGCCGGGGAGGCGGAGTTCAAGCTAGGCGAGCAGGTCTGAGAACCACGCGCGGGCGCGGTTCAGCGCGTCGATCCGGTGCTCGCGGCCGCGGATCGAGTGCCCCTCCCCCGGGTAGACGACGAACTCGTGGTGCTTGCCGGCCAGCGCGCGGTGCAGGAGCTCGGCCTGCGCCAGCGGGACGTTGGTGTCGTCCTCGCCGTGCATGATGAGCACGGGCGTGCGGATCCGGTGGGCGTGGGTGCTCGGGCTGTTCTCGCGCCCGCCGAGCGCGGCTTCGAAGCGTGAGTGGTCGCCGGTGGCCGCGAGCATCGGCCAGTCGATGACCCCGGCGTGGACGACAGCGGCGGCGAAGCGGTCGGTCTGGGTGACCGCCCAGGCGGCGAAGAACCCGCCGTGGCTCCCGCCGCCGATCCCGAGCCGGGTTTCGTCGGCGACGCCTTCGGAGACCAGGAGGTCGATCCCGGTGAGGACGTCGGTGAACTCCGCGCCGCCGACGTCCCCGGCGACACTCGCCGCGAAGGCGTGCCCGTGGCCCACGCTGCCGCGGGGGTTCGGGAGGAACACGGCGAAGCCGGCGGCGGCGAGCCACTGGCCGGAGGGGTACCAGGCCAGGTTCAGGCGGTCCGAGTAGCGGTCCGCCGGGCCGCCGTGGATCAGGGTGACCAGCGGGAACGGGCCGTCGGCGCGGGTCTTGCCCGGCGGGAGGACCAGGACGCCGTCGAGCGCCAGGCCGTCCGCGGCCCGGTAGTGGAGGCGTTCCTGGGCTCCCCACCGGATGCCGTCCAGTTCCGGGGCGGCGTGGCTGAGCCGGGTCCACGGTCCGGCGGCCGGCCCCGCGTGGACGTCGTCGGTCTCGGTCGCGGTGCTCACCACCACGGTGATCGTCTCGCCGCTCGCGTCCAGGGCGCTGAGGTGCCCGCGGGCTTGGGTGACCTCGGTGAAGCGGCGGGTGGCCGGGTCGAGCCGGCGGACCGTCGTGTCGAGGCCTTCGGCGAACAGCGCCAGCGGCGGGCCGTCGTCGACCTGCGCCAGCGCCGTCGGGCAGCTGTCGAGGGCGGCGGTGAGGTTCTCGCCGTCGTCGAACACGGCGGTGCCGCCGATGAGACCCGGCGGGGTCAGGCCGAGGTGGGCGAGGTGCCAGCGGGAGCCGTCGTGCCACCACGTCGGTGCCGTCGCCTCGAGTGGCGGGGTGGGCAGGTCACGCGTCTCGCCGGTGGCGAGGTCGACGACGTGCAGGCCGGGTTCGAAGACGCCGGGTTCGCGGTCGGCGCACGACCAGGTGAGCACGGCGAGCGCGCCACCGTCGGGCCGGGCGGCGACTTCACAGACGTGCCGCGCGCCGAGGTCTCCGAGGGGGCTCGTCACGCCGGTCCGCAGGTCGAGCAGCCACAGCCGGTCCGGGCGGGCACGGGTGTCCCAGGCCGCGCGTGAGCCGTCCGCCCGCACCGAACGGACGCGCGGGCCGCTCGGCTCGTCGTCCGCCGGGGCGACCAGCACGACCGAGCCGGTCAGCGGGACGTGGTCGGAGACTCCGCCGGGCCGGTCGGTGAGCTGCCCGGACTCGGCGTCCGCCAGGCCGATCCGGTGCAGCTGAGCGCGCTCGGAGCGGAAGAAGACGGAACCGGAGTCGCGCGCCCACCGGGGTTGCTCGGCGGTGCCCGCCACGAGCTGACGAGGCGGCGCGCTGCCGTCGGCGGGCGCCAGCCACAGGCCGCTGTCGAGCGTGTAGACGACCCAGCGGCCGTCCGGCGAGAGCCGCGGTGTGCGCGGCACGGCCCGCTCGGCGACGGCTTCCGCGGTCAGTTCCCCCCAGGTTCCCATCGGCCCGACTTTGCCAGGCCCGGGTGCTCAGGCGCCAGCGAGCTCGGCCAGCAGCCGCTCGTGATCGCCCGCCTCGCGCAGCACCGGGGCGTCGGGGGTGCCGGCGTCGGGGTCGCCCGCGCGGACCGCCGCCAGGAACCGCACCACCGCACGGGGTTCGGGGAAGACCTCGCCACCCGAGTAGGTCAGGATCGTCGCCTGGTGACCGGGGGTGTCCTCCAGCGCCGCCGCCCAGCCGTGGACCTCGTCCCAGACCAGGGCCAGGTCGTGGTCCGGGAACCGGGTCAGGCGCCAGTCGAGCGCGATGTAGGCGGCCGCCGGCGTGCCGACGTCCTGGGTGCACGACTCGAGCCCGACGCCCACCGCGCGGGCCACCGTCCCCAAGTAGTCGCGCAACCGCCGCTCGAACGAGAACTCCGTGTCGCGCCCGAAGTCGATCAGAATGCTCAACGCCGCCTCGCTTTCGCCGTCCCGCCGCGGGATCCTCCGCGATCCGACGCCCGGATACCCCGCCGCCGCGGGGGCCAACCGCGAAGATCCGACCTTCGAACGTCCAGGCGCGGTGCGCCCGAAGTTCGCGTGGGGCAGGATCGGGTGGTGACCATCGATCAGGCCGGGGTGCCCGAAGCCCGTCCGGGCCCGGCGTTCCCCGAGCACGAAGCCCGCGTCGACGCCCTGCGGCGGCAGCTCGCCACCGTCAGTGGCGAAGCGACCGTCCGTTTGGCGAAACGGACATCCAATCTCTTCCGCTCCCGCGCGGCCTCGAAACACCCGGGGCTGGACGTTTCCGGCTTCACCCACGTGCTGCGCGTCGACCCCGAGACCCGCACCGCCGACGTCGAAGGGATGGTCACCTACGAGCAGCTCGTCGACGCCACCCTCCCGCACGGCCTGATGCCGCTCGTGGTGCCGCAGCTCAAGACCATCACCCTCGGCGGCGCGGTCACCGGGCTCGGCATCGAGTCCTCGTCCTTCCGCAACGGCATGCCGCACGAGTCCGTGCTCGAGCTCGAGGTGCTGACCGGCGACGGCCGGATCGTCGTCGCCACCCCGGACAACGAGCACCGCGACCTCTTCCGGGGCTTCCCCAACTCCTACGGCAGTCTCGGCTACGCGCTGCGGCTGCGGATCGTCCTCGAGCCGGTGAAGCCGTTCGTCGAGCTCCGCCACGTCCGCCACCACGACCGCGACAGCTACTTCCGCGCCCTCGAAGAGGCCTGCGACAGCGGCGAGCACGACTTCGTGGACGGGACGATCTTCGGCCCGGACGAGCTGTACCTGACGCTGGCGTCCTTCACCGACACCGCGCCCTCGACCAGCGACTACACCTGGCTCGACATCTACTACCGCTCGATCCAGCGGCGCGAAACCGACCACCTCACCGTCCGCGACTACCTCTGGCGCTGGGACACCGACTGGTTCTGGTGCTCGCGTGCGTTCGGCGTGCAGCACCGGCTGCCGCGGCTGCTGCTCGGGCGGCGGCTGCTGCGGTCCTCGGTGTACTGGAAGGTCGTGGCGCTCGACCGCCGGTTCAAGATCGCCGAGCGGCTGCTCAAGCTCCGGCGGCTCCCGCCGGAGGAGACGATCGTGCAGGACATCGAGGTCCCGGTCGGGCGCGCCGCGGAGTTCCTCGGGTTCTTCGAGCGCGAGATCCCGATCAGCCCGGTCTGGGTCTGCCCGCTGCGGCAACGGCCCGGCGGCGTCCGCTGGCCGCTCTACGAGCTCGACCCCGAAGCGCTCTACGTCAACTTCGGCTTCTGGTCGGCCGTGCCACTCGACCCCGGCGAGCGCGACGGCGTGCACAACCGGATGATCGAAGCCGAGGTCACCCGCCTCGGTGGGCACAAGTCACTCTATTCGGACAGCTTCTACTCCGAAGACGAGTTCTGGCGGCTCTACAACGGCACCGCC
Source organism: Amycolatopsis iheyensis (assembly GCF_024703995.1). Taxonomy (GTDB): domain Bacteria; phylum Actinomycetota; class Actinomycetes; order Mycobacteriales; family Pseudonocardiaceae; genus Amycolatopsis; species Amycolatopsis iheyensis. The sequence continues at coordinate 695,311 of NZ_JAMXQV010000002.1, forward strand.
TACCAGGACCTGAAGCGGGCTTACGACCCGGACGGCCGGCTGCTCGGCCTCTACGAAAAATGCGTCCGCCGCCGGTGAAAGGAACGAACGTGACCCAGGCAACAATCACGGTCGGCGAGGTCTTCGAACGCCTGCTCGGGCCCCGCGCCACCGTGTCGATCACCGCCTACGACGGCAGCAGCAGCGGCCCGGCCGACGCGCCGGTCGCCATCCAGGTGCGCTCGCCGCTCGCGCTGGACTACCTGATGTCCTCCGCCGGCGACCTCGGCCTCGCCCGCGCGTACGTCGCCGGCGCGCTCGACGTCACCGGTGACCTCTACACCGCGCTGCACGCGCTCTCGGCCCAGGTCGACCAGCTCAGCCCGGCCGACCGGCTGTGGCTGCTGCGCAAGCTCGGGCCCCGGCACCTGCGGGTGGTCAAGCCGCCGGCCGAGGAGCACCCCAGCCGCTTCCGGCGCGGGATGACCGCGCTGCGGCACTCGAAGGGCCGCGACAGCGAGGCCATCGCCAGCCACTACGACGTGTCCAACCGCTTCTACGAGCTGGTCCTCGGCCCGTCGATGGCCTACACGTGCGCGGTGTTCCCGGAGGCCGGCTCCTCGCTGGAGGAGGCGCAGTACCACAAGTTCGACCTGGTCTGCCGCAAGCTCGGCCTGCAGCCCGGGATGAAGCTGCTCGACGTCGGCTGCGGCTGGGGCGGGATGGTCGCGCACGCCGTCCGGCACTACGGTGTCGAAGCCCTCGGCGTCACTCTTTCGCGTGAACAAGCGCAGTGGGCGCAGAAGAACATCGTCGCCCTCGGGCTGGCCGACCGCGCCGAGATCCGCCACCTCGACTACCGGGACGTCACCGAAACCGGGTTCGACGCGATCTCCTCGATCGGGCTGACCGAGCACATCGGCGCCCGGAACGTACCCGGTTACTTCCGGTTCCTCGCGGAGAAGCTCAAGCCGCACGGCCGCCTGCTCAACCACTGCATCACCAACCCGGACAGCAGCGTCGCGCACCGCTCACGTGGGTTCATCGACCGCTACGTCTTCCCGGACGGCGAGCTCGAAGCCCCTGGTGAGCTGGTCACGGCCATGCACGACGCCGGGCTGGAGGTGCGGCACTCGGAGAACCTGCGCGAGCACTACGCGCTGACCCTCGCGGGGTGGTGCGCGAACCTCGACGAGCACTGGGACGAGGCCGTCGCGGAGGCAGGCGCCGGGCGCAGCCGGGTGTGGGCGCTCTACCTCGCGGCCTGCCGCCTGGCTTTCGAACGGCGCGAGATCGAGCTCCACCAGATCCTCGGCGTGCGGACCGACCGGGAGGGCGGGATGAGCATGCCGCTGCGCCCCGACTGGGGGGTTTGACCCGGGTACGGGGAGTAGTGCGAGAATGGTACCGAGACCGGGACGTCCGAACGGGACGCTCCGGCTCACTAACAAAGAGTGGGTATAGGTATGGCTCAGGGCAGTGTCAAGTGGTTCAACGGCGAAAAGGGCTTCGGCTTCATCGCTCAGGATGGCGGGGGCCCGGACGTGTTCGTCCACTACTCCGAGATCCAGGGCACCGGCTTCAAGTCCCTCGATGAGGGCCAGCGCGTCGAGTTCGAAATCGGCCAGGGCCAGAAGGGCCCGCAGGCCCAGCGCGTCAGCGTCATCTGAGCCACGAGGCATTGAAGGCCCTCGCCCCATCCGGGGCGGGGGCCTTTCTCGTGCGCGCCCACACTGCGCGCCCACACTGCAGGTTCACAACGATCAGGTAACGTAGGACGGGTCGAGAGCCCCCCTCGGACACCGGCGTCCCGCCGGTCTCACTCTCGGCCGTGGCCGTCCGGGCCGATCGTCGACAGGAGCGGCGACGTGCCCGGTGCCACCGCAGACCGCTGATCGCCGGGTGTTCCCGCTCCCCGGCCGCCCGCGCGGGCTCGTCCTCGCGCGTGTCGACTTCGAAACGAGTAGTGCATGACAGCCTCCGTGAAGGCGTCCCGTCCCGTCCCCAAACCCGTTCTCTCCGGCCGCCAGACGGTGGCCGAGCTGATCACCATCCGCACCTTCCTGCTGGTCCCCTTCCTCGCCCTCGCCGCGGCCGTCCCGGTGTTCTGGGGCTGGGGTGTCAGCTGGGTCGACCTCGCCATCGGCGGCGCGTTCTTCGTCGTGTCGACGCTGGGCATCACCATCGGCTACCACCGGTACTTCACCCACGGCGCGTTCCGCGCCAAGCGGGCCCTGCGCATCGCGCTGGCGATCGCCGGCGGCCTCGCCGCGCAGGGACCCGTGATCGGCTGGGTCGCCGACCACCGGCGCCACCACGCCTTCTCCGACCGCGACGGCGACCCGCACTCGCCGTGGCTGTTCGGCACGTCCGCGGTGGCGCTGGCCCGCGGGTTCTGGCACGCCCACATGGGCTGGCTCTTCGGCCGCGACAAGACCAACATCGACCGGTTCGCCCCCGACCTGGCCGGCGACCGGGACATGCGCGTGGTCGACCGGCTGTTCCCGCTGTGGGTCGTGCTGAGCCTGCTGCTCCCGCCGCTGCTCGGCGGCCTGATCACGCTGTCGTGGTGGGGCGCGCTCACCGCGTTCCTCTGGGCGGGTCTGGCCCGGATCTCCTTCCAGCACCACGTGACCTGGTCGGTGAACTCGATCTGCCACATGATCGGCGAGCGGCCGTTCGCCAGCCGGGACCGCTCGGCCAACTTCTGGCCCCTGGCGATCCTGTCGATGGGCGAGTCGTGGCACAACACCCACCACGCCGACCCGACCTCGGCCCGCCACGGCGTGCTGCGCGGCCAGATCGACGTCTCGGCGCGGGTGATCTGGGCGTTCGAGAAGCTCGGCTGGGCGTGGAACGTCCGCTGGCCGACGGCGAAGCGGCTGGCGTCGCTGGCCCGCTGACGAAAGCCCGCCGAAAGTCCTTGCCACCGCGGCCGGCGCCGGGTGGTCTTGGCCGGGTGGACACCGTGGCGCTGACCTTCGACGACGGCCCGTACCCTTCGACCACGCCGGCGCTGCTGGCCGCCCTCGGCGGGGTGCAGGCGACGTTCTTCCTGTGGGGCGAGCACGCGGCCGCGCACCCGGCGCTGGTCCGGGAGATCGCCGCGGCCGGGCACGTGCTCGGCAACCACAGCTGGACGCACCCGCACCTGACCGGGCTGCCGGCCGCCGCTTGCGACGAGGAGGTCCGGCGCACGCAGGACCTCCTGGCCGAGCTGACCGGCACGCCCCCGGCGTTGTTCCGGCCGCCCTACGGCGACACGTCCGCCGAAGTCGCCGGGATCGTCGCCGGGCACGGGCTCACCGAGGTGCTGTGGACCGTCGACACCCGGGACTGGGCGGGCGCCGCCGCGGCCGAGATCGTCGCCGCGGCGGCACGCGCCGAACCGGGCGGCACCGTGCTCATGCACGAAGGGTGCCCGGCGACCGTGGCGGCGGTCCCGCGCGTGCTCGCGGGGCTCGCCGCTCGCGGCCTGCGTCCCGGCCCGGTCAGGGGTTGATGCGCGTGTACGCCGGTTTCGGCCGGAGGTTCTCGTCGAACAGGCAGGCCGCGCCCTCGCCCGGGAAGACGTCCGGCACCCACGAATGCCGGTCGGTGAAGCCCCAGGTGGTGAACTCGACGCAGCGGCGGACCGACTGGCAGCCGTCCCACAGCCGGTCGAAGTAGTCCGCCTGGGTGTCGAGCTTCGCCGCGTCGGGCGGGGTCGGGATGCGGACGTCGGCCTCGGTGACCGCGACGTCGACGCCGAGCTTCGCCAGACGGGCCAGGTTCTCGCGGTACTGGCCCGGGAAGCCGTACTGGATCGACAGGTGCGCCTGGACGCCGACGCCGCCGATCGGGACGCCTTGCCGCCGCAGCGTCTTCACCAGGTCGTGCACCGCGTCGCTCTTCGGGTTGACCCCTTCGATGTTGTAGTCGTTGATGTACAGCGTCGCCGCCGGGTCGGCCGCGTGGGCCCAGCGGAACACGTCCGCGACGAAGCCGTCGCCGAGCTTCTGCCGGAAGACGGTGTCGCGGCGCGTGCCGTCCTCGTTGAACAGCTCGTTGACGACGTCCCAGGCGCGGACCTTTCCCTTGTACCGCTTGACTTCCGTGGTGATGTGGTCGCGCAGGACGCGGCGCAGCTCGGCGGCGGGCAGCGCGGCCACCCAGTCCGGCAGCTGGGAGTGCCAGACCAGGGTGTGGCCGCGGACGGTCTTGTGGTGCGCTTGCGCGTACCGGACGATCGCGTCGGCGCCCGACCAGTCGTACTGGCCGCGGACCGCTTCGACGGTGCCCCACTTCATCTCGTTCTCGGGTGTCACGTTGTCGAATTCACGGGTGAGCACGGCCCGGTAATCCGGTTCGTCCGCCAGATACGCGGCCGCGACCGCGCTGCCGACGTAACGGTGCGTGGTGTATTGCAGGGGAACCGACGCGGACGCCGAGGGCGCTTGCGCGACCGTAATGCCGACGGCGGCGAGAACCACCAGGAGTGCGTGTTTTTTCGGAATTCTTCGCAGCATCTCATCCCTCTCGTGACAATGACCTGACCGAAAGTTTCGAAGCATTTCAAACCGGGTTTCGATGACCTAGAATCTCCTCCATGACAACGACGTCCGAGCATCCCGAGCCCACGCCGTCCCGGGTCACGATCGCCCGGATCGCCGCCGAAACCGGGGTTTCCGTCCCGACCGTTTCGAAGGTGCTGAACGGCCGGCCGGATGTCGCCGAAAGCACGCGGGCCCGGGTGGAGGCGGTCATCGGAAAATACGGTTACCGGCGCCGGGCCGACGAACGATCCCGCCGTTCCCGGCTGCTCGAGCTGATGTTCCACGAACTCGAAAGCACCTGGGCACTGGAAATCATCCGCGGCGTCGAGTGCGTGGCCCGGGAAAACGGGATGGCGGTCGTGCTGGCGGAATCGTCGGGCCGGCACACCCCCGGCCAGAGCTGGCTGGAGAGCGTGCTCGCCCGGCGGCCGGTCGGGATCGTGTCGGTGTGCTCCGACTTCACCGGCGGGCAGCTGGCGAAGCTGCGGGCGCGCGACATCCCGCTGGTGATCGTCGACCCGGCGGGCGCGCCCGGCGCGGAGACGCCCTCGATCGGGGCCACGAACTGGCAGGGCGGGCTGACCGCCACCCGGCACCTGGTCGAGCTGGGCCACCGGCGGATCGCGATGATCGGCGGACCGGACGGCGTGCTGTGCAGCCGCGCCCGGATCGACGGCTACCGCACGGCGCTGGAGACGGCGGGCCTGGCGTTCGACCCGGCGCTGGTCCGCCGCGGTGACTTCCACACCCGCTCGGGTTACCGGGAGCTGGCCTCACTGCTCACCCTCCCCGACCGCCCGACGGCGGTGTTCGCGGGCAGCGACCTGCAGGCGCTGGGCGTGTACGAGGCCGCGCGCGACGCCGGCCTCCGCATCCCGGACGACCTGAGCGTGGTCGGCTTCGACGACCTGCCGATCGCCCGCTGGCTGACCCCGGAGCTCACGACGGTCCGCCAGCCCCTGCAGGAGATGGCGGCCGCCGGCGCGCGGCTCGCGATCGCGCTGGCCCGCGGTGCGCACCCGGAGAGCCACCGCCTCGAACTGGCGACGAGCCTGGTGGTCCGCCACAGCACGGCCGCGCCCGCCCACCAGGTCGTCCCGGCCGGCCGGGCCTGACCAGGCGGCTCGGCCTGACCCGGCTGCCCGGCCCGACCGGACGGCCGAAAATTGTCGGTGCCCACCGGTAGAGTGGAAAACGGGGGGCGCCCCCGGCGGGCTCATCCCGGCCACCGCAGGCTTTCCGGCGGCCCCAGGTAGCTCGGCCGCAGCCCGCCGGTGTCCACCACCAGCTTCCGCACCACCACCGCCGGGTCGATCATCCACACCTTCAGCACGTGCTGGCCCGCCGCGGCGACGTCGTGGGTCGTCGACGTGAGGTTCACGTTGTCCGAAGTCGTCCGCTCCCACTGGCGGTTCATGGTCATGTCGTCCGCGCCGGTGGCCTTCGTGATGTTCACGACCTGCGGCGCCGCGTCGTCCAGCGACACCGCGTAGCGCAGCCCGTCGCCCTGCAGCACGTTGCTGCGCGGCAGCAGGTGGGCCCACACCGTCACCGGCCCGGCGGTGAACAACGTCATCCGGTACTCCAGCCGCGGTCCCGCACCCGCCGCGCGGCTCGACGCGGTGACCGGGAACGGCGTCATCCCCAGGTCCGGGACCGCCCGCCAGGACACCCCCGCGGCGTCGACGTTCGCGCTGCAGTGCGCGGCCTCCATCGACACGTACCCGCCGGCTTCGACGAACCCGCGCGGCGGCAGCGAAGGACGGCGCACCACGGCGTCCACCGTCACCGAGCCGCCCGCGCCCGACACCGTGATCGGCACGGTCGTGACGCCCTTCGGCGCCCGCGCCCAGTCGATGCGCACGGTCATCCGCAGCTCCTCCTCCACCCGGCCGCCGCGCGGCTCGACCAGCACCCACGGCGCGGCGGCGGAGACCTGGCACCGGAACGGCGTCCGCCCGCGGTTGAAGACGTCGATGTACTGCGGCGGCGCGGTCTGGTACGGGCTGAACTCCGGCAGCACCGGCCGGCCCGCCGCACCCGGCCACGCTTCCGCGGACCCGTCGACGGCGACGCCCAGCGCGGCGGCCGAGGGCAGCGAAAGCCGCCGCACCGCCGGGAAGATGACGTCCGGCAGCGCCACGTTGTTCAGCTCCGGCTGCTGCCACGGCGCGTTCGGGCCGTACCGCGCGACGTCGCCGTAGTCGATGTGCGGCTGGGTCTGGAACCCCTTCCACTTGCCGCCCGCGACGCCGGTGTTGTACTTCTCTGCCAGCGCCAGGTCGTCGGCGAACCGGGCCTCGGTGACCGCGGCGAGCCCGTTCGCCGACGCACGCCCCTGGGCTGCGTACAGGAGGTTCGTGAACTCCGCCCGCCGCAACGCATACAGGTTCGCCGACGCCGTGACCTCGTACGACACCAGTTCGAAGAAGGCGTCCCGCTGACCGGCGGGCACCCGCGCGGAGATCCGTGACGCCCGCGCGGCCAGCTCCTGCCACTCGTCGGTCACCCGGTCTAGCTCGCGGTAGTCGACCAGGCTGAACGGCGAGGCCTGGTCGTCGTAGGTGATCACCCCGGCCGTGTCGACCGTGATCAGGCGGTTCAGCAGCTCCGGCTTCCGGCGCGACTGCAGCCGTCCGTAGTCGTGCAGGACCGACGCGATGTCGGCGGCCAGTGCGGTGCCGAAGTTCGTCGCGGCGAACTCGCGTTCCCACGTGGACAGCCGGGCAGCGGGCCAGGCCGAGGGGTTCCAGGCGTAGTCGAGGAAGAACTGCAGTGGCAGCTCGTTGCCCTTCAGGTCGCCGACGTTGGCGACCCACAGCCGGTCGTTGCCGTAGGAAACGGCCTGGTTCAGCTGCTCCCACGTGTTCGCGAGCAGCGCGGTGTCGACCCACTTGTAGTTGCGGCCGCCGCCAACGTAGTCGAAGTGGTAGTACAGCCCGTAGCCACCGGGGTGCGGCGGCAGTGCGAGATCCGGGTGCTTGCGGATGTTGCCCCAGTTGTCGTCGGTGAACACCACGATGACGTCGTCCGGTGGCCGCAGGCCCTGCGCCCAGTACCGCTGCACCTCCTTGTACAACGTCCACACCTGCGGGACGTCCGTGCTCAGCTCACGAGCGAGGATCTCCCGTTCGGCGGCGATGATCTCCTGCATCAGCTCGATGCCGTCGCCGTCGGGGAGGCTGACGTCGCCGTTGCCGCGCATGCCGAGCGTGACGACGCCCTCGAAGCCCTCCCGGGCCATCCGGCGGATGCCCTCGGTCCAGTACGCCTTGATCGCCTCGCCGTTGCGGCGGAAGCTCCACTCCCCCGTGCCGCCGTAGGGGTCGTGCCCCGGACTCGCGTGCCGGTTCCACTCCTCGATGCCGCGCATCATCGGCGCCTCGTGCGAGGTGCCCATGACGATGCCGTACTCCTGGGCGGTCGCGTGGTTGAGCGGGTCGTCCTCGGCGAACGCGCGTCCCCAGACCGCCGGCCAGAGGTAGTTGGCCCGCAAGCGCAGCATGGTCTCGAACACCTTGGCGTAGAACAGCCGGGTGAACCCGCCGGGGTAGCCCGGGGCGAGGCCCGGTCCGAAGTACTCGGGCGCCCAGGTGCCCAGGGCCGGGTTCTCGTCGTTGATGAAGAACCCGCGGTACTTGACGTGCGGCGTGCCCAGGCTGAAGCGCTCCCCCGGGATGTGCAGCTCCGAGGTCTTGGCCGGCGGGACGTCGGCCCACCAGTACCACGGCGAAACGCCGATGCGGCGCGAGATCTCGTAGACGCCGTAGATCACGCCGCGCTGGTCACTGCCGGTGAGCACCAGACGGCCGTCGACGACCTGGCTCAGCGACGTCTCCCACTTCCCGGCGACGTCCCGGACGTCCAGCCGGCCGGCGGCGACGAGCGAGTCGACCAGCGGGCTGTGGCCGAGCGTGCCGACCAGCACGACCGGCCCGTGCGCGGGGACCGCGTCGAACGACACCGTGGGCCGCACGCCCGTCACGCGCTCGACGTCGGCGGCGAGGTCGCCCACGACCCGCCGCACCCCCGGCCGGTCACCCGAGCTGACGACGATCGTCGCGGCTTTCCCCCGCGACACCAACGGAAACCCGGTGCCGGCTTCGGCCAGCCCCGGCAGGGCGGCGGAGCCCGCCCCGGCCAGGGCCAGCAACTGCAAGAAGGCACGACGGTGGACCTCGGACGGCACGGCAGACCTCCTGAGTCAGCCCTTCACGGATCCGGTCAGCCCGCCGACGATGCGCCGTTCGGCGAGCACGAAGAACGCGAGCGCGGGGATCATCGACAACGCGGTGAACGCGAGCACGCGGGCGGTGTCCTGGGAGTACTGGGACTGGAACGACGCGACCCCGAGCGGCAGCGTGAAGTGCCCGGCGTCGTTGAAGACCAGCAGTGGCAGCAGGTAGGCGTTCCAGCTGGTGACGAAGGCGAGCACGGCCACCGTGGTCAACGCTGGCGTCGACAGCGGCAGCAGGATGCGCCAGAAGAACCCGAGCCGGCTCGCGCCGTCGAGGACGGCGGCGTCCTCGAGCTCACCCGGGATGGCGTGCATGAACGGGCGCAGGATCACGATCGTCACCGGCAGCGAGAACGCCGCCTCGGGAATCGCCACGCCCCAGAAGCTTTCGAGCATGCCGAGCTGCCGCAGCCACAGGTACAGCGGCAACGTCGCCACCGTGAGCGGGAACAGCAGGCCGAGCGTGAACAGCGTGTAGAGCGCTTCCCGGCCCTTGAACCGGTACCGCGACAGCGCGTACCCGGCCATCGAGCCCAGGCCGACGGCGACCGCGGTCGCGATCACCGCGATCAGCGCGCTGTTGCCGAGGAACGTCCAGAACGCGCTCGAGCCCAGCACCGACGCGTAGTTGTCCGTGACCCACGGGCCGGGCAGCCCGGCCGGGTCGGAGTTGATCTGCGCGTTGGTGCGGAACCCGCCGAGCACGACGAACAGCAGCGGCACGACGGTCACGCCGAGCACGACGATCGCCGCGAGGTACCCCGTCGCCATGCCGAACCGGCGCCCGCGCATCAGCCCACCATCCTCGTCAGCGCGCCCTCGGTGTCGCGGCGGAGCGCGAACCGCTGGTACAGCAACGCGAACACGAAGCAGATGACGAAGAGGATCACCGCGACGGCCGAGCCGAAGCCGAACTCGTAGCGCTTGAACCCGTGGTCGACGAGGTAGGTCGCCATCGTCGTCGACGCGTTCGCCGGCCCGCCCAGCGTCATGATCCACACGATGTCGAACAGCTGGAGCGAGCCGATCACCGACAGGAAGATCCAGATCCGGATGGTCGGCCCGAGCAGCGGCAGCACGACGTGCCGGGTGGTCTGCCAGGCCGACGCGCCGTCGAGCGCGGCGGCTTCGCGCAGCTCGGCGGGCACGCCCTGCAACCCGGCGAGCAGCAGGATGATGCCGAAGCCGATGTACTTCCAGGTGATCACCGCGAACAGCGTGTAGAGCACGATGCCCGGGTCGGCCAGCCACTGGTGGACCAGGCCGCCGAGGCCGACGCCGTGCAGCACCTGGTCGGCGAAGCCCGACGGCTGCAGCATCAGCACCCAGATCACCGCGGTGATCGCCTCGGACAGCACGTACGGCGCGAACACCAGGGCCCGCAGCACCGCGCGGCCCCGCAGCTTCCGGTTGAGCAGCATCGCCAGCCCGATCGACAGCGGCAGCTGCACCACGATCGACAGCCCGGCGATGATCAGGTTGTGCACGATGGCGCCCTGGAACACCGAACCGGAGAAGGCGTCGGCGTAGTTGTCGAACCCGACGAAGTCGTCGAGCGGGCCGAAGCCGTTCCACTCGAACAGGCTGTAGAACGCGGCGATCCCGATCGGCACCAGGACGAAGCCGGCGAACAGCAGCAGCGCCGGCCCGAGCAGGAGCGTCAGCTCGAGCCGTTTGCCGAGGCCGGAACGTCTCGCCCGGGGGCGCGACGACGGTGCGGACGGCCGCGCCGCCGTCCGCACCGGCGTCGTCGCCGTGGTCACTTGTTGCCCGCCGCGGCCTGGTTGACGGCGGCCACGATGCCTTCGGGGGTGCCCTGACCGGCGAACATGTTGGCCACCGCGTCGTTCAGCGCGGCGCCGACCGCGGTCGGGAACGCCTTGTCGAAGTACATCTGCAGGTACGGCGCCTTGATCCCGTAGTCGTAGACCTGCTTGAGCGTGTCGGTCTTCAGCGACTTCGCGGCAACCGCGTTGACCGGCAGGCCGGCGCCCTGCGCGGCGATCTGCGTCTGGATCGGCTCGGTGTTGAGGTAGGACAGGAAGTCCGCGCACGCCTTCGAGGCCCGGCTGGTGCAGGCGAAGCCGTCACCGCCACCGAGCACCGCCGCCGGGTCGCCCTGCCCGCCCGCGACCGACGGGAACGGGAACCAGCCGACCTTCGAGTCCAGGTCCTTGTCCTCGGTCAGCGACGACATCGTGCCGGGCTCCCAGTCGCCCTGCAGCTCCATCGCCGCCTTGCCGTTGGCGACCAGGCCCGCGGAGCTGCCCGCGCCCTGCTGGGCCGGCGTGCCGGCGAACCCGGTCTGGAACGGTTGCGTGGCCAGGAAGTTCTTGAGGTCCTGCCCGGCCTTCGTCCAGCACGGGTCCTCGAGCTTCACCGCGTTGACGGAGTTCTTGAGCACGTCCGCGGAGCACTCGCGGACGGCGAAGTAGTTGAAGTAGAAGGCGTCCGGCCAGCGGTCCTTGCCGCCGACGGCGATCGGCGCGATGCCCTTGGCCTTGAGCTGCGAGACGGCGGCGTTCAGCTCGTCCATCGTCTTCGGCGGCGTCGTGATCCCGGCTTGGGTGAACAGGTCCTTGCGGTACCAGAAGCCGACGAAGTGCTGTTCGAACGGCACGCCGTACTGCTTTCCGTCGACCTGCCAGTTCTCGGCGAACTTGCCGGCCGAGGAGATCCACGCCTTGGTCGCGTCGGAGATGTCGGCGACCTTGCCGGAGGTGACCTGCGACTTCAGCTCGCCGGCGCCCCAGGACTGGTAGACGTCCGGCGGCTCGGCGCCCTGCAGGGCGAGCGGGACCTTCGTGGTGAAGTCCTCGTTCTGCAGCGGCTGCGCCTTGATCGTGACGTCGGGGTGCGCCTGGTGGTAGTCGGCGACCACCTTCTCCCAGATCGTCTTCAGCGGGTCGGTGGTGCCGTTGTGCCACCAGGTGAGGGTGACCGGCCCGCTCGGTTGCGCGGGCGCTTCGGTCCCCCCGCTGCACGCGGAGAGCGCGAGCGGAACGACGGCCGCCAGGGCGGCGAGAACGGGGATCCGGTGTTTCACAGGCATCGTGGGTCCACTCCTGACGACTTCGGCCGAGTTGGACGGGGCGTGACAGCGCCCGGGTTGGCGAAGAGTTTGCTCCCGGGCAAATCGGATGTCAATCGTTGTCGATAACGTTTTACAGCGCTAGTCTGAGCCGATGCAGCCCAGTTCGAGGGTGACCATCCGTGACGTCGCGGCCCGCGCCGGCGTCTCGGTGGCCACGGTGTCCAAAGTGATCAACGAGCGCTACGGCGTCTCCGCCGCGACGCTCGCGAAGGTCCGAGCGGTGATCGAAGAGCTCGGCTACGAGGCGAGTCTCGTGGCCCAGAGCCTGCGCAACCACCGGACCAACGTGATCGGGATTCTGGTCGCCGACCTCGAACCGTTCTCCACCGAGCTGCTCAAGGGCGCCGCGGACGCCATCCGCGGCAGCGGGTTCGAGCTCGTCGTCTACTCGGCCGGTGGCCGCACCGGCGACCCGGCGGGCTGGGAAAAGCGGTACCTGTCCCGGCTTTCCGGCACCCTCGTCGACGGCGCCGTGCTGGTCACGCCCGCGGTCTCGCTGGAAGCGGTACCGGGCACGCCGGTCGTGGCCGTCGACCCCCACACCGGGCCCTCGCACCTGCCCACCATCGACTCCGACAACCTCCGCGGCGCGCAGCTGGCCACCGAGCACCTGCTGGAGCTGGGCCACCGCCGGATCGCCTTCCTCGCCGGCCGCCCCGACCTCGAGTCGGCGTCCCTGCGCAAGGCGGGCTATCTGCGGGCGCTGGAGGCCGCCGGGGTGCCGGCCGACGAGCACCTCATCCGGGTCGGCGCCTACGACCCGGAGGTCTCGGCCGCCTCGGCCCACGACCTGCTCACCGGGCCGGACCGGCCGACCGCGGTGTTCGCCGCGAACGACATCTCGGCCATCGCGACCGTGGGCGCAGCCCGCGAACTGGGGCTTTCGGTGCCCGAAGACCTTTCCGTGGTGGGCTTCGACAACGTGCCCGAGTCCGCGCTCTGCAGCCCGCCACTGACCACAGTGGACCAGCCGATCCGGGAGATGGGCCACCGCGCGATCAGCATGCTCATCGCGCTGATCAACGGCGACGCGGTCGAACGCACCCACATCACGCTCGACACCGGCCTGGTGGTGCGGCACTCGACCCGCGCCCTCCCCTGAGCCTCCCCTCCCCCACAGAAGGGCGGAATGCCTTGACCACGCAGCCCACCGCGGCCCCCGAGCCGTGGCGCGACGCCGCGGCCGACCCGGCTGACCGCGTCCGCGCGCTGATGGACCGGATGTCCCTGCGCGAAAAGCTCGCCCAGCTCTACGGTGTCTGGGTCGGCATCGACTCCGGTGGCGAGATGGCTCCGCACCAGCACGACTTCGTCGACGCCGATGTCGACCTCGACGACCTGGTCCGCCACGGCATCGGCCAGCTGACCCGGGTCTTCGGCACCCGGCCGGTCGACCCGCTCGTCGGCGCGCACAGCCTCGCGCGCCGGCAGCGGCAGATCGTGTCCAGCAACCGCTTCGGCATCCCGGCCGTCGTGCACGAGGAATGCCTGACCGGGCTCGCCGCCTGGCAGGCCACGATCTACCCGGCACCGCTGTCGTGGGGCGCGACGTTCGACCCGGACCTCGTCCGGCGGATGGCCGCGCGCATCGGGCGCACCATGCACACCCTCGGCGTGCACCAAGGGCTCGCGCCGGTCCTCGACGTCGCCCGCGACCTGCGCTGGGGCCGCGTCGAAGAGACGATCGGCGAGGACCCGTACCTGGTCGGGACGATCGGCAGCGCGTACGTCGCGGGCCTGGAGTCGGCCGGGGTGATCGCGACGCTGAAGCACTTCGTCGGGTACTCGGCCTCCCGCGCCGGGCGGAACCTGGCGCCGGTTTCGGCCGGGCCGCGGGAGATCGCGGACGTCCTGCTCCCGCCGTTCGAGCTGGCCCTGCGGGCGGGCGCGCGGTCGGTGATGAACACCTACACCGACATCGACGGCGTTCCGGGGGCCGCCGACCCGGCCCTGCTGACCGAGCTGCTGCGCGACACCTACGGCTTCACCGGCACCGTCGTCTCCGACTACTTCTCGGTCGCGTTCCTGCACCGGCTGCACGGCGTCGCGGCCGGTCGCGGCGACGCCGCGGGGCAGGCGCTGACCGCGGGCATCGACGTGGAGCTGCCGACCATGGACTGCTACGGCGAGCCGCTGCTCGCCGCGGTGGAAGGGGGTGCGGTCGACGCCGCCGCCGTCGACCGCGCCCTCGAACGGGTGCTGCGGCAGAAGTGCGAGCTCGGCCTGCTCGACGCGGGCTGGGCGCCGGAGGTCCCCGAAGCGATCGACCTCGACGACGCGGAGTCTCGGGCGCTGGCCCGTGAGGTCGCCGAGAAGTCCGTCGTGCTGCTGCACAACGACGGGACGCTGCCGCTCTCCCCCGGCGCGTCGATCGCCGTGGTGGGCCCGCGCGCGGACACGCCCGGCGCGATGCTGGGCTGCTATTCGTTCCCGCTGCACGTCGGCGTCCACCACCCGGACGTCCCGTTCGGCGTCTCGGTGCCGACCGTGGCCGAGGCGCTGCGGTCGACGTTCGAGGTCACCTACGCGCTGGGCTGCCCGGTGACCGGCGGCGACGACGCGGGTATCGCCGAAGCCGTGGCGGCGTGCGAAGACGCGTCGGTCTGCGTGGCCGTGCTGGGCGACCGGGCCGGGTTGTTCGGCGGCGGAACGTCCGGTGAAGGCTGCGACACGTCCGACCTGCGGCTGCCCGGACGGCAGGAAGAGCTCCTCGAAGCCTTGCTGGCCACCGGGAAACCGGTCGTCGTCATCCTCCTTTCCGGACGGCCCTACGAGCTTTCCCGGCAGCTGCCCCGGTTGGCGGCGGTGGTGTGCGGCTTCTACCCGGGCGAGGAAGGCGCCGGCGCGCTGGCCGACGTCCTCACCGGCCGCGTCGACCCTTCCGGCCGGCTCCCGGTGAGCTTCCCCCGGGCCGGGGCGAGCCAGCCCTCGACGTACCTGTCCGCGCCGCTGGGCCGGCGCAGCGAAGTCAGCACGGTCGACCCCACCGCGTTGTTCCCGTTCGGCCACGGGCTTTCCTACCGCCCCGCGACCTGGGTGGACGTCAGCGCGACGGGTTCGCTGTGGCCGACCGACGGCGTGTGCCGGGTCCGGGTGACCCTGCGCAACGACCACGACCGCGCCACGACCGAGGTGGTCCAGGTGTACCTGCACGACCCGGTGGCCGAGGTCGCCCGGCCCGAGCGGCAGCTGATCGCCGCCCGGCGCGTCGTGCTGGCCCCCGGGGAAACGTCGGTGCTGGACATCGGGCTGCACGCCGACCTGACGTCCTACACCGGCCGGGCCGGCGGTCGCGTGGTCGACCCCGGCGACGTCGAGCTGCGGGTCGGGACGTCGAGCGAAGCGATCGTGACGACCCTGCACTGCACGCTGACCGGGCCGCGCCGGTCCGTCGGTTTCGACCGTGTCCTCGCCCCGGAGTTCGGCGCATGAGACGCCCGCTGGTGATCTTCGCCCTGACCGTGCTGACCGCGTTGTTCGTCGGCGCGTCCGGCCGCCCGCCCGCGTCGGACTGGGTGGCGACCTGGACGGCGATGCCGCAGCTGACCGAG
The DNA here is from genome assembly GCF_024703995.1 of Amycolatopsis iheyensis. Lineage (GTDB taxonomy): Bacteria > Actinomycetota > Actinomycetes > Mycobacteriales > Pseudonocardiaceae > Amycolatopsis > Amycolatopsis iheyensis. Next base: position 710,707 of record NZ_JAMXQV010000002.1, read on the forward strand.
CCGGGCAACCTGCCGCCCGCGCCGTTCACCGGCGCCGATCGCGTGCTCGACAACGCTTCCCTGCGCCAGACCGCGCACGTCACCGTCGGCGGGCCGCGGATCCGGCTGCGGTTTTCCAACGCCTTCGGCGGGGCGCCGCTGCCGTTGACCGCGGTGTCGGTCGCCCGGCCCGGCTCCGGCCGGGCCGGGGTGTCGGCGGTGGTGCCCGGCAGCGTCGTGCCGGTCACCTTCCACGGCAAGCCGTCGACGGTGATCCCGATGGGTGCGCAGGTGGTGTCCGACCCGCTGCCGTTCCCGGTGCGCCGGTCGGAGAACATCACGGTGACCGCGTACCTGGCGCACGGCCAGGCTTCGACGTCGATCACGTCTCACCCCGGGTCCCGCACGACGTCGTACTTGCTGGCGGGCGACCACGTGACCGCGACCGACCTGCCGGGCGCGACCCCGGTCGACCACTGGTACTTCCTCAGCGGCATCGAAACCCTCGCACCGGTTCCGGCGGTCGCGGTGCTGGGCGACTCCCTGACCGACGGCCGCGGCTCGACGACGAACGGCAACGACCGCTGGCCGGACGTGCTGGCCTCGCGCCTTTCGGCGGCGGCGGTGAACCAGGCGGCGGGCGGCAACCGGGTGCTGCAGGACGGCCTCGGCCCGAACCTCCTGGCCCGCCTGGACCGGGATCTGCTCGCGCAGACCGGAATCGCGCACGCCATCGTGTTCGAAGGGATCAACGACATCGGCACGGCGGCACCGGCGGACGCCGCCCAGGCCGCAGTGGGCTTGATCGACGCGTACGACCAGATCATCACGAGAGCGCACGCCCACGACATCCGCGTCACCGGCGCGACGTTGACTCCCTTCGGCGGCAACGAGGCGTATGACGACCCGCTGCGGGAGGCGGCGCGTCAGCAGGTGAACACGTGGATCCGGGGCCACTTCGACGCGGTGCTGGACTTCGACCGGGTGGTCCGGGACCCGGCCGCGCCGACGCGCCTGCTGGCGGGGTACGACACCGGTGACCACCTCCACCTCAACCCCACCGGCTACCGCGCGCTCGGCGCCAGTGTCCCGCGGGGACTGTTCGAGGATCGCTGACCTTTCAAGGCGCATCGTGCACTTGGTCGGCCTGACCGTCGTTGCGAATGCCGTCACGTTCGAGGTCTTCGGCGTACTCGATCAGCACCGCTGCGACACGCGGCCAGCCGACATCGATCCGCCTCGCCCACTCTCGGTACTGCCCCGCGAGGTCACGCTCCTGTTGCCCACCCTCATAACTGTCCCGGGAAGTCAAGCCGCGGTTGTTCACCATGCCCGTGGCGAAGCCCCGTCGGAGGTGGAGGCCGTCCGGGACGTCCAGCACGTCCCGGACCGCCTCGGCCGGCCAAGCACCGTCCGTGCCGGACGGGCTCCCGGCCAGCACCGTGCCGATCGACCGGTCACCCGACTTCCCGCGACCGCGCTCGGCGAACAGGGCGCGTGCCCGGGAGACCCAGTTCTTCAGCACGACGCTGTCCAGACCGGCCTCCGTGTGACCGGGCACCGCGCGCATCTCGAAGATCGCGAACCAGGCGGGAATCCGCGCAGGTGACGGATTGGCGTCTTCAGCCGGGTGGGCCTCGCAGTAGAGGTCGACGTAGGCAGCCGGGTCCGTGGTCAGGACCCGGTACAGCACCCGGGGTTTGCGGTTGTGCTTGAGAGCGGAGTGGTAGTACAGCTCGAACCGCGCCACGGTGCGGTCGTCCGCGTCGGCCCGGATCAGGAAGTCCAGCAAGGGGCCCACCTGATGGATCGCGTGCTGGTCCGGGTGATCGACCTCGGTCTGGAGGCCGAGTGCCAAAGCCTCTTCGACCAACGACACCGGCAGCGGGATCGCGTCTCCCCCGTGGAGGGCGAGAGCGGCGCTGGTGATCGCCGCCCATGGCCGGCGGTGGGACAGCAGCTGCCGGAGGAAGAATTCTTCCTGTCCGGCCGGTAGCGGCAAGAACCCGGTCCTGGACCAGAAGGCCTTGACGGTCTCTTCACCGGCCGACGCGAGCAAAGCCAGCGCCTGCTCAACCGGAACGGCCAGCAGGAAGTCGGCGAGGGCCGGCTCGCTTCCCAGTGCCTTGGCCGTGGCACCAGTCCACTCTTCGCCGAGGGCTCGGGCGATCGTGTCGATCCACCCCAGCACCCACGTCTCCTCGCCCAGCAGCGCGAGGGCGTCCTGCTGAATGTCATCGCCGCCCACTTCGGCCGCCGCCTGCCCGACCAGCCTGGGTACCTCACTCGCCCTCGCGAGTTCGGTCAGCCCGGGAACGGCGTACTCACGAAGGACACGGCGCACCGCGTCGAGGCGCAGCCGCTCCAGCTCCGCCTTGTGGCTTTCGTAGTCGAAGGGATCGATACCGGGCAGGCTGGGGTGCCAGCCGAACAGGCGAGCATGGCGCCGCGGGTTGACGTCGGGCTCTATCGTCGCGGCACAGGCTTCCAACCGGCCAAGGAGCTCTTCGGATAGTGACCACTCGGCGTCGCTGTAGTACCGGTGCTGGGCGATCGCCGCCGTCAGGACGTTCCACAGCTCAAAACGCTCTTCTTCGGACAGCCGCTCGACGGTGACAGCGGCCAGAGCCGTCACCATCCGGTCCCACTGCGGTGAGGTCAGTTCCGGCAGCTCTTCGACGAGCTCCTTCCAGCGTTGCGGCACCTCTTCCAGCGCACCCACGGCCATGTCGACTAGATCATCGTGGAAGGCAGCGAAGTCGTCCGCGGTGACCGGCGGCTCCGGGACCGTCCAGTCCAGCCTGACCTCCGGGTGCCGGGGGCTGGCAAGCAGATGGCCACTGCGGCCACGGAGCAGGGAGACGACCAGGCTCCAGCCCACATCCGGGGTCCGGTGGCAGACTGCCCGGACGAGTTCACTGCGCCGCCCGGCAGGAAGGTCGAGATACGGGTACCACGGCTGCAGCAGCGTGACCAGCGACTCGAGCGGGCGCGTGCTCGTCCCTTCGCCCGGATCAATCCGAGCGAGCCCTGCCAGGACCGAAACCACCATCGACAGGTGCTCGGCGGACCAGCAAAGCGACTCCAGAGCCCACAGCAACCAGACGTGCGGGGTGAACGAGCTCCAGCCGGAATCCTCGGCGGCGAAGAGGCTCCGCATCGCCAAGGCCTCTCCGGAAAGTGCCTGATCGACCGCGTCGAGAAACGCGCGCGGAGCAGCTTCGGCAAACAGCGGAAGGACGTCGGGGAGAGACCTCCAGAGTGTGCCCTCGCTGTCGTCGTTCGCTTTGGCCAGCACCGCGCGTACGACGGCTAGGGCGTGGTCGGCGCCGGAGCGGTCATCGGCCATGCGCGCGGCCCCAGCCGCCCCCAGGAGGGCGGCGCCCTGAGCCAAGCCGTGGCGCAGGTCCGCCGACCACTTCCGGACGTGTCCGTGCAGGCCGGCGAAGGTTCGCTGGTCGCTCGGCAGCGCCAGGGCCGGATCCGGCTCCGACAGGACCCGGAATGCGCTTTCGTGCCACCGCACCAGATCTTGCGCACTCAGCAGCCGGCGCAACAGCGACCAGGCGTCCTGCGGGTCGGCCAGCTGCCAGCGAGATCCGGACCGGTGCAGGAAGGGGTCACCACCGATGCCTGCCCGCCCGAGGAAGTCGTCCAGCTCCTCGATGTCGCGCCCGGTGATCGCGGCGATCTCGGCACGATCGGCGGCCGAACCGGCCTGCCAGCGGCCGACGAGGACCAGGAGTGCGACCAGCGCCGAATCGGGCGGGCTCGCCCAGGCCGGCTCGGCCGCCGACGGGGACAGCTTCCGGCGCAGACTGCTGATGCTCCGACGGGCGATGGGCGCGTACCGGTTCGCCTCGGCCAGGGGAACCCCGCTCGCGACGAAGGCCCTCACCGCTTCGTCTCGGGGGATTCGGGGCAGCGCGAGCAGCTCACTGCCGGTCGGGTCCGGTGTCTGCGCCACGACGACAACGTGTCCGTGCGTCGCGTCGGCCGCACCGACCTCCACCTCGACCGAGTCGACGACGAGGAGGTGGGGCCCGGTCAGCCGCCGGCTGTGCCGCCAGCCTGACAAACCGGAGACGAGTGCCGCCCGTGTCCCGGGCCGGTGGGTCCGCACCGCCGTCGCGACAAAAGCCGCAGCTTCGGTACGACCGGGCGCGTGGACAGCGAGCACCGACGGCGGCCCGTCCAGCCAGGAGCAAAGCCGCATCGCTTCGGACTCACGACCCAGCAACGACAGGTTCTCCGGCAACGGCGGATTCGTGAACTGCCGCCACGCTTCCAGCCATTTCTGCAGGTCTTCGAGCCCCTCGACCACGCCGATCCCGAGCGTCGGATCGATCTTGATCAGCTTCTTGATCAACCGATCGAGGTCTTCACCAGCCGTTTTGGGGTCGACCCGGAATTGCTGCCGCAGCGCGAGTCCGGCGATGTCGGGCGGCAGGTCGGCTTCGGCCGGAAGCCGGGCGTCCCGGAACAACACCGGGATGACCTGCTTGTCGAGTTTCAGCGCCTCAGCGACTTCCCTGCGGACCCAGTCTTCGGGATCATCCAGCCGCCGACGCCCGTCCACGGCCACATCCAGCCAGCCGGCGCCGATCAGCACCAGCATCACCGACGCGGTCCGAACGCCTTCCAGCAACACGGGCGGGAACTCGGCTCCCGCCTCGATCGACCGGCCCGACCGGAAGACCCGCTCCTCACCGAACTCTCGGACAAGGGCGGTGTCGAGGCCCCAGGCGTCGTTGTCCCCGTCATGGCCCCTGAAGCTGATGAAGATCCCAGACATGGCGGCGATCCTGGCAGCGAGCGCCGGAGACTTCAACGACTTGCCCGGTTCTGTCCCTTCCTCGGCAAGTGGACGAATTCTGCTCCCGCAGTGTCCACTTCCGACCCACACCGGCCGGCAGCGGTAGCTGATCGCTGATCGCGACCTGACGCACAGTGAGCGCTTTATCCGTTGGGACACAGGCAAGTCTCGATGCGGGGGCCGCTGATCGAAAGCCGGGCGATGCCCCTATCATTTCGCCCGTCTGCTCGTCCCCACCCGAAGTCGTCGCTCCCGGAAAGGGAAAACATGTCCGACGTCATCAACAGCATCTTCGGCCGCCCCAAGAACGAGACCGCCGGCTCCGGCGGGTACGGCTACGGCACGGTCACGCCGGAACCCGAGGTCGCCGAGGCGGCCACCGGCACCGAGGAAACGGAATCCGCACCCGAGGCCGAGGCGGCCACGGAAACCGCCGAGTCGCCGTCGGCTGTCGACAAGGGATCGGTGGAGGACACCGCCTCGGCTCCGGCCGAAGCTGCGGTTGAGACTTCCGTCGACGAGGACGCGGACTCCGACGAGGCCATCGACTCCGAAGAGGACGTCGTGGCCGAGGCAGACGAGGAGCCGGCCGAGGCCGTCGACTCCGAAGAGGACGTCGTCGCCGAAGCGGACGAGGAGCCGGCCGAGGACGAGGCCGTCGAGCCGGTCGTGGTGGCGGAAGCCGAGCCGGTCGCGGCGGCCGAGGAGCCGGAGACCCGCTCGACGGCGGCGGCCCGCGGCACGACGACGGTCGCGGACGAGGTGGTCGCGAAGATCGTCACCCGCGTGGCGGCCAAGACCGAGGGCGTCCACAGCCTGGACGAAGAGAACATCGAGATCGTGCTGGACGGCGAGGTCGCGGCGATCACGGTCCCCCTGGTGATCGAGTTCGGCCACGCGGTCAAGGCCCTGGGCGAGCGCATCCGCATTTCGGTCATCGAAGCGATCGAACAGTACCTGGCCCTCGACGTCGAGGTGGTCGACGTCCACGTCACGGACATCCACTTCCCGGAAGCCTGACCCGAGTCCCGTTAGGACGGTCAGCCGGTCTTTGCCGCGGCGTGCTTCACCCGGTACCTCAGGTGAAGCACGCCGCGGTCCTCGAGACGCCGGACCAGTTCCAGCTCCGCCCGCGACCCGTCGAACAGCCGACGCCCGGCACCCAGCAGCAGCGGGACCACGTGGACCTCGATCTCGTCCAGCTGGTCCACCGCCAGCAACGCCTTCGCCGCGCCCGTTCCGTGGACCATCACCGCCTGTTCGCCGGCTGCCGTGCGGGCTTGCTCTGCCGCTGCTGTGACGTCCGTGAAAAACCGGGCGGTTCCCGGTGGGGTGTCCGACGGGTCGATGTGGTGGGTCAGGACGTGGATCGGGACGCCGTTGTGGTGGTCGCCGCCCCAGCGGGACGCCAGCTCGAACGTGCGGCGGCCCGTGATGAGCGCGCCGGTGGCCATGGCCTCGGTCACCACCTGGCCGCTCGGGCCGTCACCGTGGCGATCGTCGAGCCAGTCGAACAGCCGGAAACCGCCCCGGCCCAGCTCTTGGCCGGGGCGGTCTTCCGGGCCCGCGACGAACCCGTCGAGGGACATGGTCATGTACAAGCGGATCATGAGGTGCCTCCCGGCTGAGGGTCGCTTCACCACCGCGTCGAACGGCCCCCGCCCGGATCGACACTCAGGGCGTGATGACCACCTTCAGCGCCGAGTTCGCCGCCGCGTTGCCGAACACCTCGTACGCCTCCGCCATCCGGTCGAACGTGAACCGGTGCGTGCCCATGCGCTCGGCCGGGATGCGGCCCGACGCCACCATCTTCAGCAGCGTCGGGATCGACACCGTGTCCACCAGGCCCATCGTCAGCGTGAGGTTCTGGATCCACATGTCCTGCATCGGCAGCTCGACCGGCACCCCGTGCACGCCGATGTTCGCGATGCGGCCGCCCGGGCGGACCAGCGATGCCGCCGTCAGCAACGTCTCCGGGTAGCCCACCGCTTCGATCGCGACGTCGACGCCCAGGCCGTCGGTGAGCCCCAGGACGTCCGAACGCGCATCCGTGCCCGCTTCGAACGCGTCCGTCGCGCCGAACTCCAGCGCCTTCTCCAGCCGGAACTTGTTGGAGTCCACCGCGATCACCTTCGCCGCGCCCCACAGGCCGGTGGTCAGGATCGCCGCCAGGCCGACCGCTCCCGCACCCACCACCGCCACCGTGTCGCCCGGGCGGACGCGGCCGGCCAGCACGCCGACCTCGTACCCCGTCGGCAGCGCGTCGGCCAGGAAGATCGCCTGCTCGTCCGTGACGCCCTCGGGGATCGCGTACAGCGACGTGTCCGCGTACGGCACGCGCACCAGCTCCGCCTGCGTCCCGTCGATGAGGTGCCCGAAGATCCAGCCGATGCCGCCGACCGTCTGGCAGTGCGACGGCATCCCGCGCCCGCAGTACTCGCACCGCCCGCACTGGGTGATCGCCGGCACGAGCACCCGGTCGCCGACCGCGAACGCCCGGACCGCATCGCCGACCGCCGTCACCGTGCCGACCGCTTCGTGGCCGAGGATCCGGCCGTCGGTGACCGCGGCGACGTCGCCGTGCAGGATGTGGAGATCGGTGCCGCAGATCGTGGTGGTGTCGACGCGCACGACCACGTCGGTGGGCTCCTGGACGGTGGCGTCCGGGACGTCTTCCCAAGCCTTCGCACCCGGACCGTGGTAGACCAGCGCCTTCATCGTCGCCTCCGTCGGCCGCCCGGCCCCCGCGGCCGGGCCCGGCCGTTCTCGACGCTAGGACGGGGCAAGCCGCCCGGCTGTCGCAATTTGAGACCGGCACCCGGCGAGATCCACCTCGCGCAGGGCCGCCCCGACGCCCGCGAGCGCCACGGCGTTCATCGACAGCGATGTCACGCCCAGCCCGGTCAGCACCGGCGCCAGCGAGGGATCCGCCGCCGCCTCGCCGCAGACACCCACCGGTTTCCCGGCCGCGGCTCCCGCCGCAGCCACCATCTCCACCAGCCGCAGCAACGCCGGCTGGTGTGGGTCGTTCAACGCCGCCACCGCGCCGAGCTGGCGGTCGGCCGCGAAGACGTACTGGGCCAGGTCGTTCGTGCCCAGCGACACGAAATCGACTTCCGCCAGGATCGCGGCCGCGCACAACGCCGCCGCCGGGATCTCGATCATCACGCCGGCCCGGGGAATCCCCGCCGCGCGGGCGCGGGCAGCGAACCAGGCCGCTTCCTCCGCGGTGGCGACCATCGGAGCCATCACCGACAGCTCGACGCCCGTGTCCGCCGCCGCCCCGGCGATCGCGCTCAGCTGGCGGTCCAGCAGATCCGGCCGGTCGAACGCCACCCGCAGACCGCGGACGCCCAGTGCCGGGTTCGGTTCCGCGCCCATCGGCAAGAACGCCAGGGGCTTGTCGGAACCGGCGTCGAGGGTCCGGACCACCACCGGCTTCCCCGCGAACGGCGCCAGCACTTCGGCGTACGCCGCCCGCTGCTCGGACTCACCCGGCTCGGCAGTCGCCGACAGGTAGCAGAACTCCGTCCGGAACAGCCCGATTCCCTCGGCGCCCGCGGTGAAAGCCGCGCGCGCGTCGGCGGGTGAACCCACATTGGCCAGCAGCTTCACGCGGTGACCGTCGGCGAGCCGCCCGACGCCGTCCCACGTAGCACGCGCGGCTCGAGCCGGTGCCGAGACGACACCGTCGGACGGGGACACCGTGCCCGCGGAACCGTCGACCACCAGCCCGGGGCCGGACAGGTCGAGGACGCCGGCGCACGCGACGACAGCGGGAATCCCCAAGGCCCGGGCCAGGATCGCCGTGTGGCTGGTCGGCCCGCCTTCCTCCGTCACCAGCGCGAGCACGAGGTCGGGGTCGAGCCCGGCGGTGTCGGCCGGCGCGAGGTCGCGCGCGACCAGGACGCTCGGCGACGTCAGGTCCGGCACCCCCGGCGGCGCCAGTCCCAGCAGCGCCGCGACGATCCGGTCGCGGACGTCGGCGACATCGCGGGCGCGTTCGGCCAGGTACCCACCGGCGGCGCGCAGCGCCGTCATGAACTCCCCCGCCGCCTCCCACACCGCGCGCGAGGCGGGCAGCGAGCCTTCGCGCACCAGCTTCTCCGCGGACGCGACCAGAGCCGGGTCCGAGGCCATCGCGGCGGTCGTCTCGAGCACCGATCGGGCATCTCCGGACACGGATCGGGCTCGATCGGACAACCGGGCGGCGACCGCCGCGGCCGCGGGCGCGATCTTGCCCGCTTCGGCCCCGAGATCCTCGGGAGCCGGCGAAGAAGCGGGTTCCGGCAGGTCAGCGGCCACGACGACGCGCGGGCCGGCGACCCGGCCGGGGCTGACTCCGACTCCGGACAACTGCATGACGGGACCTCCGAGGCGAAAGGATCGCGAAACTGGGGATTGACAGTACGGTAACAACGGGCACAATCAAATGACAACGGGCAGACATCGGAGAGGAACGGGCATGTACGCCGCCGAACGGCATCAGCTCCTGGCGCAACGCGCACGACGCGTCGGCCGGGTCGACGTCAACGACGTCGCCGGCGAACTCGGTGTCGCCCCCGAGACCATCCGCCGCGACCTCGGCGTGCTCGAACGGCAGGGCGTCGTCCGCCGGGTCTACGGCGGCGCGGTCGCGGTCGACCGGCTCGACTTCGAACCCGAAGTCGCGCAACGGGACCAGACCAACGCCGCCGAGAAGGACGCCATCGCCCGGGCCGCGCTGGACCTCGTGCCCGACCGCGGGTCGATCCTGCTCGACGCGGGCACCACGACCAGCCGGCTCGCCACGCTGCTGCCCACCGACCGCGAGCTGACGGTCATCACCAACTCGATCCCGGTCGCCTCGATCCTCGCCACCCGCCCCGGCGTCACGCTGCACATCCTGGGCGGCCGGGTCCGCGGGACGACCCTCGCCGCGGTCGAGGCCTGGACGCTGCACGCGCTCGACGGCCTCCTCGTCGACGTCGCTTTCCTCGGCGCCAACGGCTTTTCCGCCGAACACGGCTGCACGACGCCGGACATGGCCGAGTCCGCGGTGAAGGCCGCGATCGTCGCCGCCGCCCGCAAGCGGGTGCTGCTGGCCGACCACAGCAAGTACGGCACCGACCAGCTGAGCCGGTTCGCCAGGCTGGCGGAGATCGACGTGCTGGTGACCGACAGCGGCCTCGACGCGGGTGCCGTGGCCGAGCTCGAAGAGGCGGGCCCGGAGGTGGTGGCGGCGTGATCGTCACCGTGACCCCGAACCCGAGCCTCGACCGCACCGCGCGGCTGGCCGACCTTCGCCGCGGTGAGGTCAACCGGGCCGAAGCCGTCCGGCTCGACCCGGGCGGCAAGGGCGTCAACGTCGCCCGGGCGCTGGCCGCCGCCGGCACGCCGACGGTCGCGCTGCTGCCCGCCGGCGGCTCGGTCGGCGAGCGGCTGGCCGGTTTGCTGGCGCCGGAAGGCGTTCCCGTCGTCGCGGTGCCGATCGCCGGAACGACCCGCAGCAACATCACGCTCGTCGAAGCCGACGGGACCACGACGAAGATCAACGAGCCGGGCCCCGAGATCTCCCCCGCCGAGCTCGCCACCCTCGAACGCCGAGCCGTCGAGCTGGCCGCGCGCGGCGAATGGCTGGTGTGCTGCGGAAGCCTGCCCGCCGGCGTGCCCGACGACTTCTACGCACGCCTGACGAAGCTCGCCCGCGACGCCGGCGCGAAGGTCGCCGTCGACTCCTCCGGCGCGCCGCTGGCCGCCGCCTGCGATGGCGGGCCGGACCTGCTCAAACCGAACCTCGACGAGCTGATCGAGCTCGCCGGCCGCCCGCTGCCGCGCCTCGGCGACGTCGTCGCCTGCTGCCGCGAGCTGATGGCCGAGGGCGTCGGCAGCGTGCTGGTCAGCCTCGGCGCACGCGGCGCCGTGCTGGTCGAGGAGACCGGAACCCACCACGCGCTCGGCCCGCTCGTCGCCGTGCGCAGCACCGTCGGCGCCGGAGACGCCGCGCTGGCCGGGTTCCTCCACGCCGGCGGAGCCGGCCCCCGAGCCCTGCGCACCGCGGTCGCCTACGGCACCGCCGCGGTCACGCAGGAGGGCAGCCGCATGCCCACCCCCGAAGACGTGCGCGCGGACCAGGTTCGCGTGCTCGACGCCGACCCCACCCTCACCCTCAGCGGAGCCGCCGCATGACCACCGCAGACCTGATCACCGCCGACCTGGTCGACCTGGGCCTCGACGCGACCGACAAGAACGGCGCCACTCGCGCGCTCGCGCAGCGGCTCGTCACGGCCGGGCGGGTGACCGACCTCGACCTGTTCCTCAAGGACGTCGCCGCGCGCGAGGAGCAGATGGCCACCGGGCTCGAAGGCGGCATCGGCATCCCGCACTGCCGCTCGGCCGCGGTCACCACGCCGACGCTGGCCTTCGGCCGCAGCGCCGCGGGCGTCGACTTCGGCGCGCCGGACGGCCCGGCGAAGCTCATCTTCCTGATCGCCGCGCCGGAGGGCGGCGGCAGCGAGCACCTCAAGGTGCTGGCCGCGCTCGCCCGCCGGCTCGTCCGGGCGGAGTTCAAGCAGCACCTGCTGGCCGCCACCGATGCCGCGGCCCTTGCCGAGTACATCCGCCAGGAGGTGTCCTGACCATGAAGTTCGTCGCCATCACCGCCTGCCCCACCGGGATCGCGCACACCTACATGGCCGCCGAGTCGCTGGAGCAGACCGCGAAGGCCAACGGCGACACGATCGTCGTCGAAACCCAGGGCTCGGCCGGATCCGAGCCACTGTCCACTGAGGACATCGCGAGCGCGGACGCCGTCATCTTCGCCGCCGACCTCGCCGTGCAGGGCCGGGAGCGGTTCGCCGGGAAGCCGATCGTCGAGGCGCCGGTCAAGGCCGCGATCAACGACGCCGCCGGGTTGCTCGAACGCGCGAAGGCCGCGGCCCGCGAACCCGCCGCCGCCGCGCCCGCCGCGCCCGAGCTGACCTCGAAGGTCGGTGCGAACGACAAGGCCGGGACCAAGGTCCGCCAGTGGCTGATGACCGGCGTCAGCTACCTGATCCCGTTCGTCGCCGCGGGCGGGCTGCTGATCGCGTTGAGCTTCGCCCTCGGTGGCTACCAGATCGTCGACGCGCCCAAGGTCACCGAGCACTTCGACGCGGGGTCGGTCGCCGGCTGGGCCGCGCTGATGTTCCAGATCGGCAGCGCCGCGTTCGACTTCCTGGTGCCGGTGCTGGCCGGGTTCATCGCCTTCGCGATGGCCGACCGCCCGGCGATCGCCCCCGGCTTCGTCGGCGGCGCGATCGCGGTCACCGTCGGCGCCGGGTTCCTCGGCGGTCTCGTCGCGGGCCTGCTGGCCGGCGGCGTCGTGCTGGCGTTGAAGAAGATCCGGGTGCCGAAGCCGGTGCGGGGCATCATGCCCGTGGTGGTGTACCCGCTGCTCGGGTCCATTGTGGTCGGTGTGCTGATGTACGTCGTGGTCGGCAAGCCGATGGCGGCCGCGACGAGCGGGCTGACGAACTGGCTCAACAGCCTCAGCGGAGCGAGCGCGCTGCTGCTGGGCGCCCTGCTGGGCCTGATGATGGCCTTCGACATGGGCGGACCGGTCAACAAGGCGGCGTACGCGTTCGCGGTCGGCGGCCTGACCACCGGCGCGACGGCGTCACTGCAGATCATGGCCGCGGTGATGGCGGCCGGGATGGTGCCGCCACTGGCGCTCGCGCTCGCCTCGACCGTCCGCAAGAAGCTGTTCACCGAAGCCGAGCGCGAAAACGGCCGCGCGGCCTGGCTGCTCGGCGCGTCGTTCATCACCGAGGGCGCGATCCCGTTCGCGGCGGCGGACCCGTTCCGGGTGATCCCGTCGATCATGCTGGGTTCGGCCGTCACGGGTGCGCTGTCGATGGCCTTCGGCGCGACCCTGCGCGCCCCGCACGGCGGGATCTTCGTGCTCCCCCTGATCGGCAGCCCGCTGCTGTACCTGGTGGCGCTGGCCGTGGGCACCGCGGTCGCCGCCGGCGCGGTGATCCTGCTCAAGCAGGTGCGCTTCCGCGCGGCCGAACGCACCGCGACCGTCTCCGGTCAGCCCGTCAACGCCTGAAGGAGTCCACTGTGTACCAACGCCGAACGCTCGTGGCCAGCAGCGTCGGGCTGCACGCCCGACCGGCGGGCCTGGTCGCGAAGACCGCCGCGGGTCAGCCCGCGAAGGTGAAGATCGCCAAGCTCACCGGTGACGTGGCCGGAGAGCCGGTCGACGCCGCGAGCGTCCTGGGCTTGATGACCCTGGGCGCGGCGTTCGGCGATGAGGTCGTGCTGACCGCCGAGGGCGACTCGGCCCAGGAGTCCGTCGACGCCGTCGCCGAGCTGATCGCCCGAGACCTCGACGCCTGAATTCTCCGAAAGTCCCCTTCCGGCGTGGCCGCGGGCGTAGCATCCAGACCGATTTGCCGGGTTGCGCCCGCGGCGTGCCCGCGGTCCCGAAGGGGGTAGAGGGTGCAAGGTTTCGAGGTCGATCCCGAGCTGGTCCAGCACGCCGCCCAGCGGGCTACCGAGGCCGTGACGCATTTCGAGGCGCACGCTTCGGCCGTCAAGCAGGCGCAGGCCACGATCGAGGGGAACTCCGCCCTGCTGGGCGACTACGGCGACGCCGGGGTGTTCTTCCACGCCTGCGAGCGGTTCGACACCAAGTTCAAGGAAGTCTTCGACACGCTCATCTCGCACAACGACAGCTTCGTCGACACGGCCCGGCGGCTGCAGGGTGGCCTGCAGGGCGCGGCCAAGCTCTACGCCGGGGCCGACACCGCCGCGAGCGAGCACCTGCGGCGCATCGGCGAATCCTGGCCGGACGGGGGCGGCCGGTGAACCAGCCGCCGTACTTCCCCGACCGCCCGCCCGGGCACTACCCGCAGTTCGACCGGTACGAGGACCAGTGCGGTGAAGTCGCGCTCTGGGCCCGCTGGGTGGCCGGCTGGGTGGACTGGCTGCGCAACGACTACGGCCCCACCGGCCCGCACCCGGACCGGTGGGCCGACTACCCGTTCGAACGGTTCTTCCACCCCTCCGACGTCATCGCGCAGCAGCAGGTCGAGGTCATGCACCAGGCGTGGCAGGCCATCGACGAGCTGCGCTACAAGTCGGCCGGGGAGGAGGACCCCAGCATCGACGTCCTCAAGAACTTCGACAGTGCGCTCGGGGCGGCCCTCGGCCACTGGGCGGGCACCGTCGCGGAGGGCGTGCAGATCTACCGCGAAGAACTGGAGAACTACAGCGAGCCCTACATCCTCGCGGTCGGCAAGCTCGGCCAGTGCCTCATCGCCTACTCCCAGATCTTCGAACAGGCGCGGGCCGACCTGGTCAAGGTCATGAAGCAGTTCGTCGGCGCGCTCCAGGCCCAGACGTTCACCGACCCCGGGTTCGAACGGGTCGGCCTGACCGTCTTCAAGGTCATCGGCGACTGGGTGCTGGGCAAGTTCCCGTTCGCGCTCGACAAGGTCCTCCAGCTGGACACGGTGCTGGCCGACGCGGTCGCCGGCGCGCAGCGGACCAAGGACCCCGCGGCGATCGGCGGCGCCAACTACTGGGAGATCTGCGATGCGTACCTGGTGGCCGCCAACCGGATCTGCGACGACGCCCGCGCGGCGATCGAAAAGCTGACCGGGCGCTTGGACCAGGTCGACAACGAACTGCGCGATCCGCCGAAGCTGACCGTCGACGTGAGCTAGTCAGTGTCGTAGTCAGGCCGGGCCGAGCAACGCGATCGACGCCCGCACGGCCACCTCGGTGACGTCGCCGGCCCGGCCGCCGTCCTCCACCGTGGTCGCGATCAGCTCGCGCAACCCGCCCAGCAGCATGATCGACAGCTGGCGGGACGGCGGGCTGATGCCGACCGCGCGCATCTCCGCGGTGTCCGTCAGGCGCCGGGTCAGGGCGATGAACCCTTCCATCGCCTCGCGTTGCAGCTCGCGGGCTTGGGCGCCCAGGGCCGGCACGTCACGGATCCAGCTCAAGGTGATCGCCGGCTCGGACTCCGAGCAGCCGATCCACGTTTCGATGGCCTGGCGCACCTGCTCCGCCCACGGCGCACGCGGGTCGACCGCCGCCGAGATCTGCTGGATCATCGACCGGTTCGCCTCCGCCAGCAACGCGATCAGGCATTCTTCCCGGCTGGAAAAGTGCTCGTAGAACGTCCGGCGGGACGTGCGGGCGCGGCGGACGATGCCGGCCACCGTCGTTTCGCGGAAGCCGTCCTCGGTGATCGACGCGGCCAGCCCGTCGAGCAGCCGTTGCCGGTGCCGGCGGGTGTCGACGTCCACTGAAGTCACGCTATACCCCTCACTCTTGTGAAGGGATGGTACACCGGCGTACCGTACCGACGGTACGCTCGCGTACCACCTTTCGGGAGGGTCGATGACGACCATGACAAGCGCGGTGACGCTGCCGCCGGGGCCGACCGCGCCCCGCGCCGTCCAGGGCGCGTACGCGCTGACGCAACCCCTTCGGGGCATGCGGCGGCTCAAGGCGCGGTACGGGTCCGCCTTCACGGTGAACGTGCCGATCTTCGGGAACGCCGTCGTGCTCAGCGACCCGGCGGAGATCAAGCAGCTGTTCACCTCCGGCCCCGACCTCGTCGACAACCTCGAGGTCAACCTCGGCCGGGTGCTCGGCCCGCACTCGATGTTCGCCCTCTCCGGCGACGAGCACAAACGGCAGCGCAAGCTCCTGGTCCCGCCCTTCCACGGGAAACGGCTGGCGGCCTACGAGAAGATCGTCGAGGAGGAGACCCTCCGCGAATTCGCCACCTGGCCCGAGGGCACGGCGTTCGCCACCCTGCCCTCGATGATGCGGATCACGCTCAACGCCATCCTGCGCGCGGTGTTCGGCGCCGAAGGGGCCGAGTTCGCCGAGCTGCGCGAGCTGCTCCCGCCGTTCGTCACCCTCGGCTCCCGGCTGGCCGTCGCGCCGATCCCGAAGAAAGGCCGCTTCAACCCCTGGCGCCGCTTCGAGCGGATGCGCCGGGAGTACGACGCGATCGTCGACCGGCTGATCGCCAAGGCGGACCCGGACGGCGACGACGTCCTCGCGATGCTGCTGCAGACCCGCTACGACGACGGCTCCGGGCTCGGCCGCGACGAAATCTGCGACCAGCTCCTCACCCTGCTCACCGCCGGGCACGAAACCACCGCGACCACCCTGGCGTGGGCCGTCGAGCGTCTCCGCCGCCACCCCGCGCTCCTGGCCGAGCTGCGCACCGACGACGACAAGCTCCTGGACGCCACCATCCTCGAGGTCCAGCGCACCCGCCCGGTCATCGACCTCACCGCCCGGCAGGTCAAGCAGGACGGCTTCCGGCTCGGCCGCTGGACGCTGCCCCGCGGGTACAACGTGCTCGTCAGCATCGCGCTCATCCACGACGACGACGCCGTCTTCCCGCACGCGGCCACCTTCGACCCGCACCGCTTCGCCGGCGCGCGCCCGGACCTCTACCAGTGGATCCCCTTCGGCGGCGGCACCCGCCGCTGCCTCGGCGCCGCCTTCGCGACCATGGAGATGGCGGTCGTGCTGCGGACCCTGCTGCGGCAGTTCACCCTGGTCCCGACGACCGAGCCGGGCGAACGCCGGCATTCCCGGGGCGTGGCCTACGCCCCGGCCAAGGGCGGGCGCGCGGTCGTGCGCCGCCGGAGCACCGGAGGAGACGCGTGACCGAAGCCATCGCCGATGTCGGCCGGGGGATTTCGCTGGCCTGCGAACGGATCGGGGACGCCGGCGCCGAGCCGCTGGTCCTCGTCGCCGGGCTCGGCCAGCAGCTGCACAGCTGGCCCGACGCCTTCTGCGCGCAGCTCGCCGAGCGCGGCTTCGAGGTCGTCCGGTTCGACAACCGCGACGTGGGCCGCTCGACGCACCCCCGGTTCCGGCCGGCGAGCCTGCCCGCGATGCTCGCCGGGCGCTTCCCGCCGGAGCAGTACGACCTGAAGGACATGGCCGCCGACACCGTCGGCCTGCTCGACGCGCTCGACATCGAAACCGCGCACATCGCGGGCGTGTCCATGGGCGGCATGATCTCCCAGACCGTCGCGGCGCTCCACCCGGACCGCGTCCGCACGCTGACGTCGATCATGTCGACGACCGGGTCCCGCCTGCTCGGCCGCCCGGCGTTCTCGACGTTGCGGTTGATGGGCGCGAAGCCGCCGAAGTCCCGCGAAGAGGCCGTCGAAAGCGCCGTGAAGATGTTCCGGCACATCGGTTCGCACGGATTTCCGTTCGACGAAGCCGGCGTGCGCGAGCGGGCCGGCACCGGCTGGGACCGCGACCCGACCGCGGGTGGTGTGGGCCGTCAGCTCGGCGCCATCCTCAAGTCGGGCAACCGGACGGCGTGGCTGCGGAAGATCACCGCGCCCACGCTGGTGATCCACGGCGACCGCGACCGGATGGTCCACCCCACCGGCGGCGCCGCGACCGCCCGCGCGATCCCCGGCGCCCGCCTCGAGACCGTCCCCGGCATGGGCCACGACCTGCCCGAGGGCGCGTGGCCGACGATCCTCGAACGCATCGACCAGCACGTGAGGAGCAGCGATGTCACGGCCCCGTAGTCTTGCCGGGCGGCCGGTGGTGATCACCGGTGCGGCGTCCGGCATCGGCCGGGCGCTGGCCACCCGGCTGTCCCGGCTCGGCTCGCCGGTCGCCCTGGCCGACGTCGACGCCGACGGCCTCAACGCCACCGCCGCCGCGCTGCACGGCCGGGTGCTGACCCGCGTGCTCGACGTCCGCGACGCCGAAGACCAGCTGAAGTTCGCCGCCGAAGTCCAAGACTGGCTGCCGGCCCCGCTGGCCGCGGTCTTCAACAACGCCGGTGTCGCGGTCACCTCCAGCGTGCTCGACGCGGTGATCGAGGACGACGACTGGCTGCACGACATCAACTTCCACGGCGTCGTGCACGGGACCCGCGCGTTCCTGCCGATCCTCGTCGCGCAGGGCGAAGGCGCGATCGTCAACACCTCCAGCGTGTTCGGCCTGCTCGGGATGCCGAACCAGAGTGCCTACTGCGCGGCGAAGTTCGCCGTGCGCGGGTTCACCGAGTCGCTGCGCCAGGAGCTGGCGCTGGGCGGCAGCGCCGTCCGCGCGATCACCGTCCACCCGGGCGGCATCACGACGAACATCGCGCGCAACGCGCGGGTGCGCCGGGACCCGACCGGGCTGGGCCGCTCCCGCGAAGAGATGGCCGCGCAGTTCGAGGCCATGACGATGACGTCGCCGGACAAGGCGGCGGCGATCATCCACGCCGGCGTCGACCGCGGCAAGGCCCGCATCCTCGTCGGCCCGGACGCCTACCTGTTCGACGCGCTCGCCCGCATCACCCCGACGCATTACAACGCCGTGCTCTCGCGCGTGCTGTGGCGCTCGCGCCGGAAGGAGACCGTCCGATGACCGACCACGTCGAGGTGCTGATCGTCGGCGCCGGCTTGTCCGGCGTCGGCGCGGCCCACCACCTGCGGACGGCGTTCCCGCGCAAGACGTACACGATCCTGGAGGCCCGCGACGCGATCGGCGGCACGTGGGACCTCTTCCGCTACCCGGGTGTCCGGTCCGACTCGGACATGCAGACCCTCGGCTACCGGTTCCGGCCGTGGACCGACGCGAAGGCCATCGCCGACGGCCCGTCGATCCTGAAGTACGTCCGGGACACCGCGGCCGACGCCGGGATCGACCGGCACATCCGCTTCGGGCACAAGGTGGTCCGCGCCGAGTGGTCCACAGAGGACGCTCTGTGGACCGTCGAGGCGGTGCACGAGGGCCGGCTGGTCGAGTTCACCGCGAAGTTCCTCTACCTCTGCAGCGGCTACTACGACTACGCGGGCGGCCACACCCCGGAGTTCCCGGGTGTCGAGCACTTCGGCGGCACGGTCGTGCACCCGCAGCAGTGGCCCGAAGACCTCGACTACACCGGCAAGAAGGTCGTCGTGATCGGCAGCGGCGCCACCGCCGTGACGCTCGTGCCGGCGATGACCGACCGCGCCGAGCACGTGACGATGCTGCAGCGCTCCCCCACCTACATCCTGTCGCTGCCCTCGGAGGACGCGCTGGCCAACCGGCTGCGCGGGCTGCTCGGCGCGCGGCTGGCGTACCCGATCGCGCGCTGGAAGAACGTCGCCGTGAGCACGCTGATCTACCAGCTCAGCCGGCGCCGCCCCGGCGTGGTCAAGGCGATGATCCGCAAGGCCGCGATGAAGCAGCTGCCACCCGGGTACGCCGTCGACACCCACTTCAAGCCGCGCTACCAGCCCTGGGACCAGCGGCTGTGCCTGGTGCCCGACGGCGACCTGTTCCGCTCGATCAAGCGCGGCGACGCCTCGATCGTCACCGACCGGATCGCGTCCTTCACCGAGACCGGCATCCGGCTCGAATCGGGCGAGCAGCTGGCCGCCGACGTCGTAGTCAGCGCCACCGGGCTCAAGCTGCTGGCCTTCGGCGGCATCGACCTGAGCGTCGACGGCGAGCCCGTGAAGCTGCCGGAAACCATGGCGTACAAGGGCATGATGCTCAGCGGCGTGCCCAACTTCGTCTTCACGATCGGGTACACGAACGCGTCCTGGACGCTCAAGGCCGACCTCGTCGGCGAGTACTTCGTCCGGCTGCTGCGCCACCTCGACCGGCACGGGCTCGACCAGGCCGTGCCGGTCAACGACGACCCGGCGGTCACCGAGCGGCCGCTGCTCGACTTCGACGCCGGGTACGTGCTGCGGTCGATCGACGAGTTCCCGAAGGCCGGTTCGCGGGCGCCGTGGCAGCTGGGCATGAGCTACGCGCACGACGTCGTCAAGCTGCGGCACGGCCGGATCGACGACGGCGCGCTCCGGTTCTCGCGACGACGGGCGGGAGCGGGCAGACTGGGCGCATGACCATCGCTTCCGGCACGGCCCGCTGACATGCACTCCGCGGGACTCGTGCTGCACCCCCGCCGCGACTCCGCGGCCGCCGTCGAAGCCGTGCTCGGCTGGGCGGGCAACCGGAACATCGAGATCCTCGGCATCGCCGACGAGATCGTCCGCCTGAACTGTGCGGCGGTCGGCGTCACGGCCGAGGAGCTCGGCCGTCGCGCCGACCTGGTCGTCAGCCTCGGCGGCGACGGCACGATGCTGCGCGCGATGCGGCTGGCCGACGGCCAGCGCGCGCCGGTGCTCGGGGTCAACCTCGGCAAGCTGGGCTTCCTCGCCGAGGTCGACGTCCCGGACCTGCCCGGCGCGCTCTCGGCCATCGACGACCACCAGTTCACGGTGGAGCCGCGGCTGGCCGTGGACGCCGTGCTGGAGGGGCGCAAGATCACGGCGTTCAACGACATCGCCGTGGTCCGCGTGCCCGGTGACGGCAGCGCGGTGGTCGCGGTGCACGTCGGCGGCCAGCAGTTCGTCAGCTACTCGGCCGACGCGGTGGTCGTCGCGACGCCGACCGGCTCGACGGCGTACAGCTTCTCCGCCGGCGGCCCGATCACCAGCCCGTCGGTGGAGGCGCTGCTGGTCACGCCGGCGGCGCCGCACTCCGCCTACAGCCGGGGCGTGGTGCTGTCGGTGCACGACGAGGTGACGCTGGAGCTGCTGCCGACCAGCGGCCGGCTGGCGGTGGAGGTCGACGGCCAGGTCGAGGGGTACGTCTCCCCCGGCGACCGCCTCGACCTGCGCGCCCGCCCGAGCGCGGCGCGCGTCGTCCGGCTCGGCATGACGACGTTCTACCAGCGGGCCCGGCGCAAGCTCCGGCTCACCGACTCGGCCGAGATCCCCCAGGACGGCGACCACTGACCCGCACTTTCACGTGAAAGTGCGGGTCCAGGTCGTCGCTTTCACGTGAAAGCGGCGGGCAGTGGTGTGGGTCACATCTCGGGCGTGTCGCGTGATGATCACGGAATGGTCACGGGTAGCGTCCGCGGCTCTGCTTGAACCAGCCGAGCCGCCCGGGAGTGTCCCCCTACATGCTGTGCCCCGCACCCGTCCGTCCCCGCCTCCGCGCCCGGCTGCTCGTGCCCGGAGCGCTGGGCGCCTTCGCCGGCGCTCTCGTCCTGCTGGCCGTGCTGCACCTCGACCGGCGCCTCGCGCCGCTCGACCCGGTCAGCTCGATGCTCAGCGACTACGCGCTGAGCCCGGGCCGCTGGATGTGGGACGGCGCGCTGCTGCTCACCAGCACCGGCTCGGCGCTGCTGCTGGTGGCGCTCTACCGCCGCGGCCTGCTGGCCAACCCGGCGCTGGTGGCGGCGAAGGCGCTGTGGTGCGTGAGCCTGCTGGCGGTCGCCGTCTTCGCGAAGGATCCCCAGGGTGGCGCGATCACCGCCACTGGCAAGATCCATCTCTACGCCTCGGCGGTGACCTGCCTGAGCCTGCCGATCGTCGGCTGGGCGCTGGGCCGCCGCCACCGCGACGACCCGCGCTGGCGCCGCTTCGCCACCTGGTCGCGCCGGCTCGCGCTCGCGGCGATCCCGTTCTACCTGCCGTTCATCGTCCCGTTCGCGGTGAACGTCGTCCTCGGCGGCCACCTGCCGACCGTGGCGACCGGCTTGGTGGAGCGCCTGATGATGGTGCTGGAGATCGCGCTGCTCGTGGTCCTCGGCCGGTGGGCGCACCGGGCGATGCGCGCGGGGGTTCAGTTCCGCGCGGCTTGATCCGGCTGCTCGCGCGTGCGGTGCAGCAGCCAGTCGCGGTCCGTGCGGATCAGCGCGTACCGGACCGACTCCGTGCGGCCGTGCAACGTGAACAGGATCCGCTTGTCCGTCCGGTCGTGCTCCTCCCACCAGCCGGTGTCGGCGACCTTCTTCGTGTCGTCCTCGTAGGCGAGGTGGTCGAGCGCGTGATCGGGCACGGCGACGGCGAGCCGGTTGCCCTTCGCGTCCGGCGGGAGCCCGCGCGGCACGGCCCACGACCGCAGCACGCCGTTCTCCTCGAGCCGGAGGTCGAAGTGGTGCCGCGGCCGCCAGTGTTCGTGCAGCACGAAAGCCGGTTTCACCCCTCCACCCTGCCAGAAACCCTGACCCCTACCCGTTTTTCGCCTGGTCAAACACTTCTTCCGAGCACTTGACTCGTTCCAAAAAGGCGCGCACGGTGGGGTGCCATGACCGAACCGACCACCACCGACGCCGGCATTCCCGTCGAAAGCGACGAACATTCCCTCACGATCGGCCCGGACGGCCCGATCCTCCTGCAGGACAACTACCTCATCGAACAGATGGCGCAGTTCAACCGCGAACGCGTCCCCGAGCGCCAGCCGCACGCGAAGGGCAGTGGCGCGTTCGGCCGGTTCGAGGTGACCGGTGACGTCAGCGCGTACACCAAGGCCGCGGTGTTCCAGCCGGGCACCGAGACCGACCTGCTGGTCCGGTTCTCCACCGTCGCCGGGGAGCGCGGCAGCCCCGACACCTGGCGCGACCCGCGCGGATTCGCGGTGAAGTTCTACACCAGCGAAGGCAACTACGACATGGTCGGCAACAACACGCCGGTCTTCTTCATCCGGGACCCGCTGAAGTTCCAGCACTTCATCCGGTCGCAGAAGCGCCGCGCGGACAACAACCTGCGCGACCACGACATGCAGTGGGACTTCTGGACGCTGTCGCCGGAGTCGGCGCACCAGGTGACCTGGCTGATGGGTGACCGCGGGCTGCCGCGGACGTGGCGCCACATGAACGGCTACAGCTCCCACACCTACATGTGGGTCAACGCGGCCGGCGAACGCTTCTGGGTGAAATACCACTTCAAGACCGACCAAGGTGTCGAGTGCTTCACCCAGGACGAAGGCGACCAGATGGCGTCGGCCGACACCGACTACCACACGCGGGACCTGTACGAAGCCATCGAGCGGGGCGACCACCCGAGCTGGACCCTGAAGGTGCAGATCATGCCCTTCGAGGAGGCCAAGACCTACCGGTTCAACCCCTTCGACCTGACGAAGGTGTGGCCGCACGGGGACTACCCGCTCATCGACGTCGGCCGGATGACGCTGGACCGCAACCCGACCGACCACCACGCCGAGATCGAGCAGGCCGCGTTCGAGCCGAGCAACCTGGTGCCGGGCATCGGCGTCAGCCCCGACAAGATGCTGCTCGGCCGGCTGTTCTCCTACCCGGACGCGCACCGCTACCGGATCGGCGCGAACTACCGCCAGCTGCCGGTCAACGCGCCGGTCGCGCCCGTGCACAGCTACAGCAAGGACGGCGCCATGCGCTACACCAAGGTCTCCGACCCGGTGTACGCGCCGAACTCGAAGGGCGGCCCGCGCGCCGACGTCGAGCGCTACGGCACCCCGGCGGGCTGGCAGGCCGACGGCGACATGGTCCGCACGGCGTACACGCTGCGCGAGGCCGACGACGACTGGGGCCAGGCCGGCACGATGGTCCGCGAAGTCCTCGACGACGACCAGCGCGCCCGGCTGGTCGACAACGTCGTCGGGCACCTGCTCAACGGCGTCTCCGAGCCCGTGCTGACCCGGGCCTTCGACTACTGGCGCAACGTCGACAAGGACCTCGGCGACCGGGTCGAGTCCGGCGTGCGGGCCAAGCAGGACGAGAAGGACCCGAAGGCCGCCGACCAGGGCAACCCGGCGCGCTCGAGCATGCAGCACAAGGCCTGACCCTCCACAGTGGACGCGCCCGCCCCGCCCCGGCGGGCGCGTCCGCCGCGGCATGCCCTACGTTGACCACGGCACGGTAAACGCGGGGAGGCCCAGGTGAGCGTCGCCGGAGGTCTGCTGCCCGTCGCGGCCGCGGTGGCCCTGCTCGTGTTCGCCGTCCGGCTGACGCACGAGCCGCGGCGGCTCGGCAACGCGGTCTGGCTCGGGATCGCGCTGCTGCTGCTCGGGCTGTGGCTGCTGCGCCTGGACTGGCTGACCCCCGTCCTGCTGGTCGTTCTCGGGGGCGTCGCACTGGTGCTTCCCGTGGCGTTGCTGGTCAACGGCATCCGGATGTGGCGGCGCGAAGGCCGCAGCACCGGGAACCTGCTCTCCCTCGCGCTCGGCGCCGGCCTGATCGCGCTGGAAGCGCTGTTCTTCGCCCCGCTCGGCCGGTGGGGCTCGGCGGTGGTCGCCATCGCCGCCGCGCTCGCCTGCTACTTCGGGTTCCTGTTCTTCTCGCTGCTGGTCTACTCGGTGGTGTACAGCCGGATCGGCCGCCGCGGCGGGGTCGACGCGATCATCGTGCTCGGCTGCGGCCTGGCCGGGGACCGGGTGCCGCCGCTGCTCGCGGGCCGGCTCGAGCGCGCGATCCGGCTCTACACCCGGGAAAGCACACCGCCACTGCTGGTGGTCTCCGGCGGACGGGGTCCCGACGAGCAGGTCACCGAAGCCGAAGCGATGGCCGCCTACCTGCGCGAGCGAGGCGTCCCGGCGGACCGCATCCGCCGGGAGGAACAGGCCCGGACCACCGAGGAGAACCTCCGCTTCTCCGCCGAGCTCCTGCCCGCCGGCGCGCGGCGGGTGGTCGCGGTGACCAGCAACTACCACGTGTTCCGCGCGGCGGTGGAATGCCGCCGCCTGCACCTGCCCTACCACGCGACCGGCTCCCCCACGGCCCGGTACTTCCTGCCGAGCGCGTTGCTGCGGGAGTTCGCGGCGCTGATCCTCCACTACCGCCGCACGACGATCGCGGCTTCCGCGCTCATCGTCGGCGCGGGCATCGCGCTCGCCGTCAGCGCCTGATCTCGAGGCCCGCGGTATAGGTCGTTATACGCTCAGCGGAACCAGGCTCCCGCGCCCGAGCGTTCGAGCGGCAGGGAACCCTGGTTCGGCGGCCACAGCGTCACGGCCGGGACCTGGCGCAGCTGGGCGCGCAGCTGGTGCAGGGGCAGCGGACGGCGGCGGGTCAGCATCGTCGTCGTGCGCGGGTGGAGGTCCACGAACGGGTAGGTGGCGTGCAGGGCGGCCAGCCGCCGCTCGAGGTGGTGGCTGCGGGCGGTCAGCTCGGCGGCCGCGACCGCCGGCTGGACCACCAGGAACTCCCCCGGCCCGAGCCGGACCGCGCGGTCGAGCGGGCGCAGGCCGTCGAGCAGCAGGTCGGCGATGTTCTGCTCGGTGTGCATGCGGACGCGGGTGCCGTGCCGCCGCTCGACGGCGCCGAGGTCGTCGACGGCGACCAGGACCAGCCCCAGCGGCACGGTGTCGGTCGCGTCGCCGAGCCAGGGCGTCAGGCCGGCCAGGGTCTCGAGGCCGGTGTCCGGGTCGACGGCCGGGCCCGTCGGGGCCGGCGGGGTCGCCCGCGCCTGCGCCCGGTCCAGCTTGCCCGCCACGTGCCGCAGCGCCGCTTCGGAGCGGCTCTCGATGTCGAGCGCCGCCGGCGTCTCGACCGACGCCAGCACGTCGCCGACCGTGCGCCGGACCGCCGGCGGCAGCCGGTCGCCCATGGCGTCGCGAAGCCGGACGACCTCGGCGTACGCCTCGTCGCGGCGCAGGCCCCACCGGCCGCGGAACAGCCGGGCCCGCTCGACCGTGGTCGCCTCCGGATCGACCTCGTCGAGGTCCTGCGCGACGACCGAGGCCCCGAACGTGGGCGAGAGGACGGCCACCGACCACTCCCGCGCCATCGGCTCGTCGGGGCGCAGCAACACCGGCGTGACGCCGTGCGGCAGGTCCGGGCGGCCGGAGTCGACCATGCCGACCACCGTCGCCGCGGCCGTGCGCGCGATCCGCGCGTACACCTCGCGCTCGCGTTCGAAGTACGGCAACCGCTGGAAGAGCGCGAAGACGACGGTGTCGGCGCCCGCCCCCTCGGCGAGGGCCGCGCGCTCGACCGCGTGGGAGGCGGTCACCAGGGCGCGTTTGGACAGCACGCCAGCGCGCTGGTCTGCGGTGGGCATGGAGGATCGCCTTCGCCGGGGAAAGGGAGACAACAACCGTACGAGCGCGCCGACTCCCCGGCTAGCCACACAATGGGGTGGACTCAGAAGTGGCGACGGTCAGCCTCTTGGGCGATGACCTCGTCACGATCCGCGAGCCTTTCCAGGCCGCTCAAGGGTTGCCGCATCCGGTGGTTGTCCCGCAGCCGCGCGGCGTTGCGATCGAGGAAAGCCCAATAGCCCGCGGTGAACGGACACGCTTCCGGCCCGGTCCGCTTCTTCGGGTCGAAGACGCAGCCGGGACAGTGGTCACTCATCCGGTTGATGTAGGCGCCACCGGCCGCGTACGGCTTCGTCGCGACGACACCGCCGTCGGCGTACTGGCTCATGCCGATCACGTTCGCCGGCATCACCCACGGGAACCCGTCGACGAACGCCGTCGCGAACCAGTGGGTCAGCGCCGCGGGGTCGTAGCCGCGCTGCAGCCCGTGGTTGCCCAGCACCATGAGCCGCTCGATGTGGTGGGCGTAGCCGCGGTCACGGACGCCGGCGAGCGCGGTGCGCAGGCAGGCGGCTTCGACGGCGTCGGCGTCCAGCTCCCGCCACCACTTCGGCAGCTTCCCGCGCGCGTGCAAGGCGTTGCTGCGCAGGTAGTCCGGCCCCTGGTGCCAGTACAGGTGCCACACCCATTCCCGCCACCCGAGCACCTGGCGGACGAACCCTTCGACGCTGCCGAGCGGCGCCTCGCCGGCCCGGTACCGCTCCTCGGCCCGCGCCACGACGTCACGCGGATCGAGCAGGCCGAGGTTGAGCGGCACCGAGAGCAACGCGTGCGCCATCGCCCAGTCGTGGGTGAGCATCGCGTCCTGGTTCGGGCCGAAGACGGGCAGCCGCTGCTCGAGGAACCGCCGCAGCGCGCGGCCCGCCTCGTCGTGGCCGACGGCGAACCGCCGCGGCCCGTCGACGCCGACCGGGTGGATCTTCCCCGCGCGTTCGGCTTCGTCGAGCTCCGCGCGGACGCGGTCGTCGATGTCGTTTTCGCGGGGGTGCCACGGCGCGGGCACGTCGAGCCGGGTGGTCTTCGGCGGCGGCTCGCGGTTGTCGTGGTCGAAGTTCCACTTCCGTCCGGCGGGCTCGCCGTCCGGTTCGAGCAGGACGCCGAACTTCCGGCGCTGGTCGCGGTAGAAGTCCTCCATGACGAACCGCGTGCGCCCGTCGGCCCACTCCGCGAAGTCCTGTTTGGACAGCACGAACCCCGGCGTCGGCAGGATTTCCTCGACGACGCCTTCCACGCGCAGCCGCCGGACGAACGCGTCGGCGGCGTGCGAGGTCGGCTCGTGCACGACGACCGGGCGCCCGAACCGGCGCAGCCCGGTGCGGTAGTCCGGGGCGTCGATCAGCGTGACGCGGTCGCCGAGGTCGGCGGCGAGCCGGTACAACGCGGCCTGGACGAGGTGCAGCTTCTGCCGGTGGAAGGGCTTCGCGCCGAACGCCGCGGCCGAGCGGATCAGCAGGACGTCGCGGTCCCTGTGCTCGGGCGTGCTGTGGAAGTGGGGCCCGAGCTGGTCGGCGAACAGCCAGAGCGCGGGCTCGTGTGCCATGGGCCGAACGCTAACCCGGATCCGGTGCCCCCGCAGCGTACGCACGGAGGATTTCCGTGGTGCCGCCCAGGAACCGGGCCACCACCTCCGCGTGCTCCGGCGGCAGGCTCTCGGTCAGCCGGGTCACCGCGTCGACCAGCGGCGCGAGCGCGGCCCGGACCTCGGCGCGGGCTGCTTCGCTGACGACGAGCGTGACGCGGCGGCCGTCACTCGGGTGCGGGCCACGGCGGACGTGGCCGGCCGCTTCCAGGCGGTCGACGAGGACCGTCGCCGACGCCGAGCGGATCTTCAGCGCGTCCGCCAGGCCGACCGTGCCCATCGCCTCGCCGAACGCCAGATGCTGCAGCGCCTGCACGTCGGTCGGGCCGAGGCCCAGCCGGCGGGCCAACGCCAGCTCGACGTCGCGGGCGAGCGCGAGCAGCTCGCGCAGCGCGAAGTTCACCCGGAGCGCGACAGGACCGTCTTCCACCGGGCCATTCTAGTTTAGCTAGACAATCTAGCTAGTTTTGCTACGGTGGGCCGGGTGGACATCCGAGCCGTCAACGCCGAAATGACCGCCAAGCTCCTCGACGTCCCGGCCGCGCCGGCACCGGAAGGCGGCTACGCGCTGCGCGTGGTCGAGACCCGCGGGCGGGCCAGCGGCGAAGCGCGGAAGGTCCCCTTGGCCGTCGTCGTGCGGGAGGGCGGGCGCTACCTCGTCTCGCCGGTCCGCGACCGCGACTGGGTCGCGAACCTGCTCGCCACGCCGGCCTGCACGCTGCTCGGCAACGACCTGCGGGAGAACTGCCGCGCCGACGAGGTTCACGGCGACGAGGCGGCCGAAGTCGTCGCCACCTACCTGGCGGCGATGTCCGTGCCGTGGGCGGTCAAGGCCTTCCCCGTCCCCCAGGACGCCACGCCCGCCCAGATCGGCGCGCACCTGCCGGGGATGGCGGTGTTCCGCCTGTCCACTGTGGACGACCGGTGAGCGTCGCCGTCACCGGTGGCGGCCCGGGCGGGATGCTGCTCGGCTACCTGCTGGCCCGGGCCGGGATCGACGTCACCGTCCTCGAAGCCCGCGGCGACTTCGACCGCGACTTCCGCGGCGACTCACTGCACCCGTACACCCTCGAGCTGCTCGACCGGCTCGGCCTGGCCGAGGACCTGCTGCGCCTGGACCACTTCAAGGCCCGCTCGTTCCGCTTCCACACCCCGGCGGGGACCTACCGGTGCGCCGACTACGACCGGCTCGACACGCCGTTCGGCTACGTCGCGCTGATGCCCCAGGTGCGGTTCCTCGACTTCCTCGCCGAGCGCGCGAGCGCCCTTCCGACGTTCACCCTGCGCACCAACGCCAAGGTCACCGGGCTCCTCGAAGACGACGGCGTCGTCACCGGCGTCCGGTTCCGCGGTGGTGAGCTCGAGACGTCGGTCGTCATCGGCGCCGACGGGCGGTTCTCCACCGTCCGGCGCCTCGCCGGGCTGCCGGCCGAACCGCTCGGCGCGACGACCGACCTGCTGTGGTTCCGGCTTCCCCGCTCCCCCGGCGACCCGCCCGACGCCGACCTCGACCTGTACTTCGGGCGCGACGCCTACGTCGGCGTCCTCGGCGGCGTGCACGACTGGCAGGTCGGCTACAGCATCGAGAAGGGCTCGTACCCCGCGCTGCGCGAGGCCGGGGTCGAGCCGATCCGCGCGTTCCTGCGCGAGCGCGTCCCGTGGCTGGCCGACCGCGCCCACCTGCTCACCGGCTTCGACCGGACCACGCTGCTGTCGGTCGACATCTCCCGCACCGAGCGCTGGCACCGGCCGGGGCTCCTGCTGCTCGGCGACGCGGCCCACGTCATCTCCCCGGTCGGCGGCAACGGCATCCTGATGGCGATCCAGGACGCCGTCGCCGCGGCGAACCGGCTGATCCCGCCGTTGCGCCGCGGCGAAGTCACCGCCGCCGACCTGGCCGCGGTGCAGGCCGACCGCGTCCGCGCGATCGAGCGCGTCCAAGCCGACCAGGTGCGCGTCGAGCGGCGGGCGGCCGCGGCGCGAGCGCGCGGGCGCGGCACCGCGCCGCCCGCGCTGCTCAGGTTCCTGTTCGCGATCCCGGCGCTGCGCACCCGCGGCGCGCGCAGCAACGCCTACGGCCCCTTCCCGCCTCAGCTGGACGAGTCCCTCTTGGTGTCGTAAGAGGCCCAGCCACCCTGGCCTTCGGCGGCTTCGACGTCGGCGTCGGCGGTCGCCGCGTGGGTCATCGCCGCCACCGTCTGCTCGAGGCCCTGCTGGACCTCGCCGCCGTCGGCTTCGCGGACGCTGTGCAGCGTCACGGTGATTTCCGAGGCGGCCGGGCCGGCTTCGGAGATCCGCAGCTCGCCGTGGTAGTCGTCCGGGCCCTCGGCACCCCAGCGCAGCGCGCGGTTGGCCTCGTCGGTGTGCAGCCACGCCTCGCTGCCGACGCGTTCGCCGTGCACCTCGGCCTCGACGTGCACGCTGTCGCCGCCCGTCGGCTCGGCGACCTTCATCTGCGGGAAGTACCGCGGCAGGTTCTCCGGGTGGCTCAGGAAGGCGAACAGCTCGTCGGCGGGGATGTCGGCGGTCGCGGTGTGGTGGTACTCGGTCATCGGGTCACTCCTCGTCGGCGGTCCGGTCGCGCACCGGTTACCCCTGAGCGGGTGCATTAGAAGGCCCCGTCCGGGGAATCCGGAAAGCATGACGACCACCGAGCCCGAGACCGGGGCGCCCAGGCGGGGCCCCGCCCCCGTGCAGGGCATGGGCATGCTGATCGGCCTGCTGTTGCTGGTGCTGGGCGCGTTCGAGCTGATCCCGGGGGTCACGGTGGGCGACGGGCCCGCGCGCGCCCTCTTCGGCGTGTTCTCGGTGTCCGGGGCGTGGACGCTCGTGCACCTGCTCACCGGTGCCGCCGCGGTGTTCTGCACCCGCTCGCCCGGGCTGGCCAGCCGGTTCCTGCTCGTGGCCGGCGCCGGTTACGCCGTGCTGGGGATCGCCGGGTTGCTCCCGCTGCCCCAGGCCTTCGACGACGCGCTGCCGATGAACCCCGCCGGGACCTGCCTCGCCCTCGGCTTGGGCACGGCGATGCTCATCCTCGGCGCGGGCTGGCTGCGACCGGGGCCCGGTCGCCGATGAAGCCGTCGTCCGGCCGGGGGAACCGGACCAGTGCCGCGGTGAGCAGCACCGCCAGTCCGAAGAGGACATAGCCGTTGCCGGTGAGCTGCTGGAGGACGGTCCAGTTCCGTTCCACCTCGCCGCCGCGCGGCCACCACCACTGCGGGCCGGCGACGAACAGGACCGCGCCCGCACCGGCGAGGATCGCGAAGCCTCGATGGCGCGTGCGGCGGGCCAACGCTGCCCAGCCGAGCAGCACCACGACCGCCCAGACCCAGTGGTGCGTCCAGGAGATCGGCGAGACCAGCAGCCCGGCGACGGCGTTCAAGCCGAGGGCGATGGTGGTCTCCCCCGCCGCCAGCGCCCGCCGCATGCCCAGCGCCGTCAGCACCAGCACCACCGCCACCAGCGGCAGCCACCACGCGGTCCGCGCGTCGACCCCGAGCTTCGCCAGGAGCCCGAGCAGTGACTGGTTGCCCGCGTAGGTCGGCTCGCCGACGCGGCCGGTGTCCCAGAGCGCGCTCGTCCAGTAGCGCACCGAGTCCGTGCCGGCGAGCAGGAAGCCCAGCGCCGTCGCGGCCAGGAACGTCACGGCGCTCGTGACGGCGGCGCGCGTGTCCCGGCGGAGCAGGAAGTACAGCAGGAACACCGCCGGGGTCAGCTTGATCGCGGCGGCGAGGCCGATCAGCAGGCCGCGCGGCCACCGCGGAGTGTCCACCAGGACGTCGAGCACGACCAACGCCAGCAGCAGGAGGTCGAGCTGGCCCGCGTAGACCGTGCGCAACACCGGCTCCAGCACCTCGGCCGCGAGCAGCAGCACGCCGACGCGGCGCCAGTCGCAGCGCGCGCCGAGCGCACGCAGCACCGTGACCAGCACGAGCGCGAGCAGGCCGAGTGTGAGCAGGGTGAGCGCGAGGCAGGCCGCCCAGTACGGCAGGACCGCGAGCGGGGCCAGCACCATCGCGGCGAACGGCGGGTAGGTGAACAGCAGGAGCTGCCCGTCGCCGGTCGGCGGGAGGGTGCCGTAGAGCGCGTGGCCGTGCAGCAGCGCGGCCGAGCCGAGGCGGTAGACGTCGAGGTCGACGCGGTAGGCCGGGAACCGCAGGCGGCCGTCGTTGTAGGACACCAGCAGCGCCACCAGCGCCAGCACCTGCGCGCCGGCCGGCACCTGCTTGTTACCGAGCCACGCCCGCACCGCTCGTCCCCCTCTGATCATCTCTCGCATTCTGTCCGGTCCCCGCGCGGGCGCCATCCGGGAAACCCCCGGGATCCTCCCCGGAAAACCGGTTGCCCACCGTGCCAGCCTGGGCGGATGGGGACACCGACCGGCTTCACCTACCGCCTCGACGGACGCGGCACCGTCACAATCACCCACCACGGCCGGCCCGCCGGGACGCTGCGCGGGGCCGCCGCCGAGAAGTTCCGCACCGCGGTCGACCGCGGTGACGACGTCCAGCTACTGCTGGCCCGGGCGACCGGCAACTACAAGCACGGCAACGAGCGGCGTGCCCGCCGCCGGTGATTTCCTGGCACGCTGACGCCATGAGCTACGACGTCCTGACGATCCGCAAGCACTTCCCCGCCCTCGCCGAGGGCGCCGCCCACTTCGACGGCCCGGGTGGGGCGCAGGTTCCCGACGTCGTCGGGGAGGCGGTGGCCGGGACGCTCTGCGGCGGCATCTCCAACCGCGGCGTGGTCACCGCGGCCGAACGCAAGGCGAGCGCGGTGGTCACCGAGGCCCGGCAGGCGGCCGCGGACCTGCTCGCGGCCGACCCCGCGGGGATCGTCTTCGGGCGCAGCATGACGCAGCTGACCTACGACTTCGCCCGCGCGCTGGCCAAGGGCTGGGGGCCGGGTGACGAGGTCGTCGTGACCCGCCTCGACCACGACGCGAACATCCGCCCGTGGGTCCAGGCCGCGGAGGCGGCGGGCGCGACGGTCCGCTGGGCGTCGTTCGACCCCGGGACCGGTTTGCTGTCCCCGTCCGACGTCAGCTCGCTCCTGTCCTCGCGGACGCGGCTGGTCGCTGTGACGGCGGCGTCCAACCTGCTGGGCACCCGCCCGGACGTCCCGTCGATCGCGGCGGCGGTCCACGACGCGGGCGCGCTGCTGTACGTGGACGGCGTGCACCTGACGCCGCACGCGCCGGTGGACGTCGCGGCCCTGGGCGCCGACTTCTACGCGTGTTCGCCGTACAAGTTCCTGGGACCGCACCTCGGCCTGCTCGCGGCGGCGCCCGACTTGCTGGAGACCGTGCACCCGGACAAGCTGCTGCCGTCGACGAACGCGGTCCCGGAGCGCTTCGAGCTGGGCACGCTGCCCTACGAACTGCTGGCCGGGACCACGGCGGCGATCGACTTCCTCGCCGGTCTCGTGCCGGGGACGGGTCCGCGCCGCGCACGCCTGGTTTCGTCGTTGACCGCGCTTTCGGCGCACGAAGACGCGCTCCTGGCCCGCTTGGACGCGGGTCTGGCGGCGTTGCCGGGTGTGGTGCGCTACGGCGCACCCGACCGGCGCCGGACGCCGACGGTGCTGTTCTCGGTGGCGGGGATCGCGTCGCAGGCGGTGTACGAGCACCTCGAGACGCTGGGGGTGAACGCGCCGGCGGGCAGCTTCTACGCGATCGAGTGCTCCCGGCACCTCGGCCTGGGCGACACGGGCGCGGTGCGCGCGGGCATCGCGCCGTACACCACGGAGGCCGATGTGGACCGGCTGCTGGCCGGGGTCGCGTCGGTTCGGTAGCGCCCACGTGTGGAAGGACGAGCCGTGCTCGACGTGTGAGCGGCCGTTGGGCAACGTGCACGGCAACGCGACGACGCACCCCGGCGCCTGCCGGAAGACGAGGAACGCCGCCCTCACGACGGCGGTGAAGCGCCGGCGAAGTGCGGCGAAGCGCGCTCAGCAGGATTGCGCGTGGTGCGGGAAGTCGATGGCCGGCACCCCGGGAGGCGCCAAAACCCATCCCGGGGAGTGCCGCCGCGCGCAGGGGCGGGCCATGCGCAAGCCGCACGAGATCCGGGTCGACGCGGAGCGGAAAGCCGTCCGGGCGGCAGCCAAGTCCGCCCACCGCTGCGCCGGCTGCGAGACGGACATCTCGCACCTTCGCGTCGACGCCGTCCGCTGTCCGGAGTGTCAGCGCAAGCGGCGCAACGAGCAGGCAGTCGCCCTCGATCGTGCGAAGAACCTGCGCCTGTGCCGGGACTGCGACGAGCCGTTCACCCCCAAGCAGGGCAGGCGGACGTGCGACGGGTGCGCGCACACGAGGCAGTTGCTGCAGAGCCGGCGGCGATCGGACGCCCTCAACGAAGCCAAGTCCGGGCCGCTCGCGGGGTTCCCCTGCCACGGCTGCGGCGAGCCGTTCGACCGCCCCTCGCGCCGCATCAGGCACTGCGCCGCCTGCGCGCTCAGACGCCGCCAGATCCACGCCACCCTCAGGTACAGCAGGCGCCGGGCCCGGGAACCCGACACCCGCACCGTCGAACACCGCATCTTCCGGCGAGACGTCTTCGAGCGCGACGCGTACACGTGCCACATCTGTCACCGGCCGACGACGAAGCGGTGGCGGCGCGGCGAGCCGCTGTCCCCGGTCCTGGACCACGTCATCCCGCTGAGCAGTCCGCTGAGCCCCGGTCACGTGGTCGAGAACGTCGCGACGGCCCACGCCACCTGCAATGCGCGCAAGCACAACGTGGTCCGGCTAGGGCGTGTCCTGTAAGTGGTTGAGCTGGACCTCTGGTAGTCGTGTCCGGTGGTTGGTCGCGGTGAGTTGACGGATAAAGCGTGGGCGGTGATCGAGCCGCTGCTGCCACCGCAGCAAGGCGGTG